>NZ_JAPEOK010000001.1 GCF_026341515.1 Streptomyces sp. NBC_00878
CGGCGGACAAGCTGCTGATCAAGCCAACGGGGTGGGCCAGGCCGACGCCGACGTCCGGCAGACAACTCGGGCGCACGGCAGGCTGCAACGAACCGCCAATTACCTTGTGGGTCATGCCGGAACGTCGGCGCCGAGCCTGGCGGCAGCCCAACCCAGGCCGCAGCTCGACTATCACAGTTACCTTCTATTGATCCGAAACTCAAAGGGTTCTATTCGAGGGTGCAGCGGACGTGGGGTCCGCCGAAGTAGCCGCGGACGATGTGTGGCTGACGCTGGCGGCGGTGGAAGAACCGGCGGGTCTCGGCGGCGAGTTGAGCCTGGTCACGGGCCCGGCTGTGCATGGGCAGGCTCCGTTTGAGGTCGGCGTTGACCAGCTCGTCGGGGTTCAGCTCCGGCGAGTACGACGGCAGGAAATGCCGTTCGATGCGGTCCGGGTGCTCGGCCAGCCAGGCGCGGACCTTGCGGGAGCGGTGCGCGGAGTGGCCGTCCACGACGAGGTGCACCTTGCGGTCGAAGTGGCCTACGAGCCGGTCCAGGAAGCGGCACATGACGTCGGCGTCGAAGGTCTCGGTGAACACCATGAAGTGCATGCGGCCCTTGGTGCTGATCGCGGACATCGCGTTCACCGAGAACCGGTTGCCTGTGCGGCGGACGACCGGGGTGCACCCCTTGGCGCCCCAGGTACGGCCGGTGACCTGGTCGGAGCGGATGCCGACCTGGTCGGCGAAGAACACCTCTGCGCCCTCGACCTTTGCCCTGGCCCGGATCGCCGGCCAGGTCTCCTCCCGCCAGACGCGGACCGCTTCCGCGTCCTGCTCGACGGCCCGCTTGTCCGGGCGCTGGAAGGACAGCCCCCACCGGCGCAGATACTTGCCCACCCCCTGCTCGGTCAGCCGCACCCAGTACAGCTTCGCGATCAGGTCCCCCACCCCGCCCCGCGTCCACAGCTGCCCGGCCAGCCCCAGGTCACAAGGACGGTGATCCAGTACGGCCTGCCGGATCGCCTGCTGCTCGACCACATCGAGAACCTGATGCTCGCCGACCCGGCGCCCACGCGGCCGGGCCACGAGCGCGTCGCGCCCGCCTGCCAGCCACTTCGCCCACCAGTCGTCCACGGCCTTAAGCGAGACCTGGAACACCTCAGCGACATCCTCGCGAGTCCGGCCCGCCACCAATGCGGCCACCGCCCGCAGTCGAAGGGCCTCCTGCGCCGACGGCGACAACTGCCGTGCGTCCCCCACCAGTTCCCTCACGCAGGGACCAACGACCCAGAACACCAACCGTTTCGGATCAATAGAAGCGACGCATTGCCTCGCGGCGAGCCGCTTGGTGCCGTTCAACCATGCCGACGCTGCCGCAGGCACAGCTCACCTAGACGAGTCATTCCGATGTGATCAGTGGTCGTAGGCGATCAGGGATCGCAGGACCGGCTGGCCGGTCTTGTGGTTGTGCCAGATTGCGGCGGCCATCGCGAGGATGCGCTGAGCGACGCGGACGGCGACGCCCTCGAAGGTCCGGCCGCCGTGCTGTTCCAGGTCGAGCTGGCCCTTGAGGGTGTCGTTGACCGACTCGATCAGCTGCCGCACCGACTTCAGCAGGGACTCGCCCCTGCGCTTCTTCTCACGCTTGAACGACGGCCGCAGCAACTCCGCGCCCCGGAAGGCCAGATCGGCCTCGAACTCCCTGGAGGCGAAGCCTTTGTCTGCGATGACCAGCAGGCCCGGCCGATCCGTGGCCAGGTGCGGCTCGCGGTCCAGCATCGCCGACAGCACCTCCCGCTCGTCCATCTTCGGGTTCGCCAGCGCCCACAGGACGGGCATCCCGGTCGGGGTGCACACCAGGAACAGGCGCAGGCCCCAGAAGAACCGGCTGTGGCTGGCGCAGTACCCGTATCCGGCCCAGCCGGCCAGGTCCGACCGCTTCACCGTCGACCGCGAGCGACCGCACTCCACCGGTGTGGAGTCGACGATCCAATGGTTGTCGAACCAGAAGTCCGTGTCGACGGCCAGCAGCCGTATTGCCTTCTTGACCAGCGGCAACGCGGCCCTCAGCCGCTTGTTCCAGCCCGGCTGCCTGGGCACATACGGGAACATCCCGCCCAAGCGGGAGTCCACGAACCGCAGCCACCGCGACTCCGAAGTGAAGCCCAGCAACGCCTGCGCGACAGCGAGGCAGACAAGCTCGGAATCCGTCAGCTGCGGCGGTCGGCCCAGCCACCGGGTACCCCCGATCTCGTCGTCGATCTTCACGTACAGTGCGGTCAGCAGGGCGTCCAGGTTGTTCGTCACACAACGATCTTGGACGCCCTGTCCGCGTTCCCGGACACACCGTCAGCATTCGGAATGACTCGTCTAGCTTTGTCATTGGTTTGATGGCCCCTTCTTCCGCTCCGCCTCGACGCTCACCGGTTCGCCGGCTTCGCCGATCTGAAGGGACCATTCCCCGCCGCGCACCCGATGCCTGGCCTTCACGCAGCGGCCGCTGCTCACCAATCCATCGGCTACCGCAGCCATAGTCCTTCGCTGCTCTCGGGCCAGCGCTACCCGTCCCCGAACTCGGACTGTCAGCGCACCCAGTCCCACCAGGCCGCTGACCGCCGCCAAGAGCTCACCCGGACCCACCGATTCGATCACCTGGTACCACCGCCTCGTCCCAACCGACCAGCCTTACGTGCTTCATCGGTTGGACTCAGCACAACGGGTACCTGTCGCCGGAATTTTGGGCAGAGCCTGTTGATCTGCGGTCGGTGAGGCAGGTGTTGTCTTCGAGTGCGGGGGTTCCTGGAGCCTTGGCTGATCGCGCTATCGGTCCTGACGGATGCGCGAATGCGTGCACGCAGTGCTCTGAGGGTTGGACGGTGAAGGCCTGCACCTTCACCTTCAGCAAAGCGACTCTGAGCCCAACCTCAACTCACTCGACACACTGAACTTGACGGAGAAGACGCCGGGTGGGACACCCGAGAGACGCTGAACGTCACACTGGTCCGGCCCGAACTGGTCGTGGAAGTCGGCATCGACGTCGCCCGCGACACCTCCGGCCGGTGGCGCCACCCCGCACGCTGGCACCGCGCACGCCCCGACCTCTCCCCCGCCGACATCCCCCGCCTGACGTCACCGCCGCGCTGACGGCGGCGCAGCGCGGAGGCGCGGCGGTGACGCGCAACACGAGCGAGCGCGCCCCGATCCCCGGCAGCGTCCGCGCCGCCCATCCCGCCCCCTCCCTCACCTCAACTCCAGCCAGGGACATGGGCGAAAGCAGCCGCAACGGGGATGTCGGCCTCCCGACCACGCAGAAATGGCGTACTGACCTGCACAGATGCGAGAGGGGATCTACAGGTCCCGCAACGCTCAGCGCAACATCCGGCGCAACACTTGTCGCAACACCCAGCGCAACCTGAAGTGTTGTGGTGGTGTCGCGGCAGGGCCGGTGCGTGTACACGTTTGGTCGGCTGGGCCTTGGGACGCGGGGCGGGCGAGTTATCGGGTTCGCAGGGTGGCGTGCAGCGGTGTGGCCGGCTGGAGCTGCAGTCCGGCTGTGGGTGTCGGGTCGCCTTCGATGTCCAGGTGGAAGCGCTGGGCAAGTGTGGCGAGGACGAGTGCTGTCTCTACCAGCGCGAACCGTGCGCCGAGGCAGGCGCGCTGGCCGCCTCCGAACGGGAACCAGGCGTGCGGAGGCGTGGTCTGTTCGGGGCCGGCGTCCCAGCGTTGGGGGCGGAGGCCGTGGGCCGCGGATGCCGACAGGAGGTACCAGGTCCAGGTCAGCGCCGTGGATGTGGTCTCGTGGCCGCCGATCCAGAGGGTGACGGCTTCGTCGCGTACCTGCGTGGTGGTCAGCGGCCGGCCTTCTTCGTCGTGGGCTGCAAGCAGTCTGCTCAGCAGGTCCTCAGCGCTGCCGTGTCCGTCCCCTGCTGCCTGGCGGGCGTGGATGAGCCGGTCGATCTCGTTGTCGATTGTCGCGACGGCGGCGAGCAGGCGCCGCCGGGCGTGGGTGCGCACCCACGGCGGCAGGAAGAGCCCGATCCCCCGTAGTTCGGCGCCGATCCCCTGTCCTGCCTGCGTCATCGCGTCACCCAGCGCGCGGGCCTGTTGTCCGAGGTCGTTGCCGAACAGCGTGCGGACCACGATCCGCTGGGAGAGCAGCGACATCTGGCGCAGCACATCGACGCGGCTCCCGTCTCGCCAGTGGTCGGCGAGCGCCGCCGCGCAGTCGACCATCGCTGTCGCGTATCGGCGTACCTGGCGGGGCCGGACCGTGAGTTGGACCATGGATCGCTTGCGACGCCATTCGGCTCCTTGGCTGCGCATGACGCTGTTGCCGATCAGTCGTTTGAACGCCCAGCCGGCGTCCAGAGTCTCGTAGCGTCGCTCGTCGGCTCCGAGCAGTTCCGCGATGCGCTCGGGGTGCGCGAGGAAGAGAATCCGCATCGGGCCGAGCGACCAGGTCACCGCGTCCCCGTAGTCGTCGCGCAGACGTTCCAGGAATGCCAAGGGGTCACGCCCGAAGGCGGGCAGGTTTCCCAGCAGCGGCAGTCCGTGCGGGCCGGCAACGGGGCGGAAGGGATGGGTGAGCACTCCTGGCCAACGAGCCGCGCCTGGCACGGTTGCGCCACAAGGAAAGCAGCGCCGCAGTTCAGAGACAGGTTGCTGCCGCGTGTCGGCGGCCGGGGCGCCGGCCCACCATCACCGGCGGCTATCGAACTCATGAGCGCTCTGGAGAATGAGTTCGGCGTGCAAATCTCCAACGGCGATGCCCAGGAGATCAGAAATGGCAAGGATGTGCTTGCGGCGATCGAATTGGCCAGGCAGCGGAAGTATTCGGCGTCCCCGACCGCGCTCATCTGACGGGGTGTGGCGCAGGCCGGGGGACGACGACTCCGACTCCTTCACGCACCCACCGCCCGCTCGGTGCGCCGTGGTCGGCCCAGTGCCGCTGGCTGCCGTCCCACCAACTGCGTACAGCTTCGAGTCGTCGCCGATGACAAAGGTGTACAGCCGCTGGGCCGCGCCCGGGGTGTCCCGGACCGTGACGGAGCCGACCTTTTCGAGGATGGTGCGCCCCGCTGGTACACCGTGCTCGCTCCATTGCCACGCGGCGAGGTTCGTCCCCACGGGTGAGGTGCGGGGATAATGGCGGATTTCACCGCGGCGGGAGGAAATGATCAAGTGCCGGAGTCTACTCGATGGGGCTGCGGCCGGGGCGTCCATATCGCGCCCTGGTATCGAATGAAGGACTGGGACCGATGGCAACAGGCACTGTGAAGTGGTTCAACCCCGACAAGGGCTATGGCTACATCAGTCAGGACGATGGCGGCGCGGACGTGTTCGTGCACTTCTCGGCCATCCAGACCAACGGATACAGGAGTCTGGAAGAGAACCAGCGGGTGGAATTCGAGGTCAGTCAGGGGCAGAAGGGTCCGCAAGCGGAAATGGTCCGCCCCTTTTAATCCCCGGAAGGCGCGCTCCATGGGTCGGCAGAGGCTGCGGCAGGCCCTGTGGGGCCTGCCGGTGGCTGGTGGTCCTGGACGACGTCGCCCGGTGTCAGGACTGTTCCGGTACCGGTGCCTTGCCGGATACCGCAATACCGGCCTGGCGGAAGTCGTTCACGGCGGCAGCTGTCGTGTGCGGGGCAACTCCGACCGAGTAGTCCAGGCGTACGCGCGTACGGAAGCCTGCTGCGACGGCATCCAGGGCGGTCGCACGCACGCAGTGGTCCGTCGCGATGCCCACCACGTCGACCTTCTTGACCTCGCGGGCGCGCAGCCAGTCCGCGAGGGGGGTTCCTTCTTCGTCGGCTCCTTCGAAGCCGCTCTTGGAGGCGCTGTGGGCGCCTTTGTAGAAGACGGCGTCGATCTTTCCGCCGGTGACGGCGGGGGCGAAGTGGGGGTGGAATTCGCTGCCTTCGTTTCCTGCCACGCAGTGGACGGGGAAGCTGTCCTTGAAGTCGGGGGTCTGGGAGAAGTGGCCTCCCGGGTCGATGTGGTGGTCGCGGGTGGCGACGATGTACTGGTAGTCACGGCCAGCGGTCTGTTCCACCAGGTCGGCGATCTTGGTCGCGATCCGTGCACCGCCCGGTACGGGGATACTGCCTCCTTCGCAGAAATCGTTCTGCACGTCCACGACGATCAAGCCTCGGCTCACCATGACCACCCTTCATCAGACGGAACAACCCCCTGCGTTCTACCCGCCCTCGCACACCCCCGGGGACCAAAAGCGGCTGGGCTCACCCGCACGGCCCAGGGGCTTCGCCGCAGGAACGATTCGCACCCGCCGAAGGCCATGCCGCGCCCGGGGTCGCTGCCAGCGGGCCGTCGGACAAATTGGCACCGGCGTTCCAGTGGCGGAAGGCGTCCCGGTCGTAGCCGTCCCGGGACTCCGTCCCCATAGGCAGGTTGGCGACGGCTTCGGTCAAAGGAAGCGTCTGTGCCGCGTGGGCGGGCGCTGAGACAGGGAGGGGCAGGACAGTGAGGGAGGCGGCGGCCAGGCCGCGCAGCACGGCTTTTGAGCATGACCTGATGATAGGACCCGCGACGGGGCGCAATCGCCTGTTTGCCCAGTGCGCCGCCCGTGTGGGTGCAATGGTCATACCGGACCAGGTATGGATCACCCTTCCTGCGAGCCCGCCCCTGATCTCCAAGGGCGGGCCTTGAAGTACGCACTCGGGACGGTGAAGACCGCGCTGCGGCCGGGCCCTCGCCGCAACTCCCAGCTCCCGATGAGGCTTGAGCGCGTGCCATCGAAGTCTGAGCAACCACCCGTGGGGTGACAGAACTGTCCTGGGGCACCGCCGTATGCGGCGACCCCAGGACGCCCGCGACCGCCTTCGTGGCTGCTAGAAGTCCTGCTGGGCGCTGGTGACCTGGATGTTGTCGGCGCTGGTGTTGCCTTCCGAAAGGACGGAGACCGGGACGCGCTTGACGTTGACCAGGTTGAGGATGTCGGTGGCGTGCGCCGGCGCGGTGACTGCCAGCAGGGCGCCGCTCGCGGCGGCCACGGTGAGGATTCGAGAGGTGATCTTCATGACCTGCGTAACGACCGGATCATACGACCGTCACCCACAGCTCCCACCGGACATGCGGGCCTGGGACCGGCACACATACTGCGGCGCTCAGAATTCGGTGGCACGCGCATTCGCTGGCGCCGGACAGCGGAACACACTCCCTGGCACGCTGACCAGCCGTGGTCAGGGCTGGACGCGGCACGGCCGGACCGTGGTCGGGGCCATGGTCTGGTTCTAGTGGTCGGGGCGACCACCGCGAAATCTGGGTTATCCACAGGCCGGAACAGGGCCGGCGGTTCCTTCGTACGCTGCTGCCCGAATCGATCACACGGGGTGTGCGGGATGCGGTACGGCTTGGTGGTGGAGGAACTCGCGGTCGAGGTCATGGCCCTCCTGCCGGACCCCCGGCCCGGCAGGAGGTGCTGGCGCTCGTGGAGATCGCGCGGATGGATCCGCGGGCCTGGCCCGATGTCCGCGACCCGGGCTCCGTGGAGGAGATCCGGGAGGCGTTCGGACGGCGGTGCTGGATCCAGTTCATGCCGCATGCCGGGGCGATCGAGGTCCGTGACATCGGGTGGGTGGGCTGACGCCTGGTCCCCTGCTGACGCGAGATGCCCACGTCACTGACACGGGGTCGACCAGCCACTGACACGAGAGCGAGACAGCGGTTTCAGCTCAGGCGGTAGCCGAGGAGCGCGAGGCCGGCGGCCGCAGCGCGGTGCTGGTAGGCGCGCAGTCCGGGGGCGCCGGGGGGTGCGGACTCGCGGGCGTTGCGGTGCCAGTGGCCGGTGAGCGCGGCGAGGAACGCTGTGGTGGTGTCGGGGCTGCTGGCGGTGGCGGGGTGATCGCGGAGCAGCGGGCGATGTCTGCGGGTGTGTGTCCGGCGAGGATGAGTTGCGGGGCGAGTGAGGCGGCGTCGATGCAGGCCGGGCCGGTGGTGGCGTGTGCCCAGTCCACGAAGGTCACCCCGAGGTGGTGGTCGCGGACCATGTTGTCGGCCCGCAGGTCGCCGTGGACGATGCGGTTGCCGTGGGCTAGGGCGGGCCAGGCGGCTTCCAGTTCGGCGAGCTGCGCCAGGTGGGCGCGGGCGGCGGGGGCGAGGTCGGCCGACGGGTCGGAGAGAAGTTCGTCCCAGCCGTGCAGGGCCGCCGTAGTGGAGGGTGTGGTGCTCACCGCCGCGGCGTACGGGGTCGGGGCGGGGCTGGAGGTGAGCTTGTCCAGCAGAGCCCAGGTCTGTTCGGCGTCGCCGGACTGCGGGGAGAAGTCGGGGTGCGGGCCATCGAGGTGGGCGATGACGACGGCGGTCCAGTCGGCCGCGCGGTGGATGCCCAGCAGGTCCGGGGCCGGGGCGCCGGGCGGCAGCGCATCCAGGACAGCGGCCTCGTGGACGTTGGCGGCGGTGAGCGGGTCGTCGTCGGGGGCCGCTTTGACGAAGACCCGTCGGCCGCCCTCCAGGGTGAGCGCGGCAGCCAGCTGGTGGCCGAAGCCGCCTGCAGGAGTGACCGTGTCGGTGACGGGTGCACCGAGGGCGTCTTCGAGGCGGGCGCGCAGGGGCGTGGGGACGTCGGTCCATTGCAGACGGCCGCTGGTGGGCGGTACAGGCATCGGGGCAGCTTTCAGAGGTCCGGAAAATCGGTGAGCGGGGTGATGGGGTGCGCGCCGAGCCAGACCGCGAGTCGGGCTGAGGAACGAGGTCCTCAGTGCTCCAGCTCGACGCCGGGTGCTCGTCGCCGCATCACGCGCATTCGCCTGTGTCCTCTGAGTGCAGAAGTGCAAAGGGGCGCCCGTAGGGGCGCCCCTCCACTGTAGTGGTGGTGCTGGGTCACGCGCTGCCGATTAGGGGCAGGTGGTGCAGCAGGGACGGCCCGATGCTGGCGGGTTCGGGCCGTGAGGTGATCGGCCCCGACGGCGCGGAGTGCGGCGGGCGGGTGCCAGCCCCAGACCGCTCCGAGCGCGACGACTCCGGCGGCGCGGGCGGCGGTCATGTCGGTGGGGCTGTCCCCGACGTACACCGCGCGCTCCGGTGGGACGTCCAGCTGGCTCAGGGCGGCGTGCAGTCCGTCGGGGGCCGGTTTGGGCCGGGTGTCCTGGCGGGTGATGACGACGTCCAGCAGTTCGGCCACCGTCGGCGGCAGGAGCCGCGGTCAGGAAGTCCGGCAGGACGCGCGGGCCGGGTTCCCGACCGGCGACCTCGAGGACGGCGAAGCCGCCGACCTCTGCACGACGCTGGTGGAGCACATCGCCCAGGCCGCCGAAGACGGGCCCCGCATGGTGTGGATGGACCGCGATGAGGACACCAAGGGCGTCTGGTGGAATCACGGACCCCTGATCGACCGCAGCGCCCGCTGACGAACGGGCCCGCGCTCCGGGCCCGGTCCTCCTGAGGGAGGGCCGGGCCCGGCTGTCATGAGAACGTCGCCTCCGCGAGGGTCAGGGAGATCCCGCTACCACCAGAGCCCCGTCGCTCGCCCTTCGGGTCTCACTGAGTGTCAGCTTGTCGTTTATCGACCCAGTGTCGAACGGCGCTCGAACTTGAGCCTTGTTTTCGCAGTTCAGCGGACATGCGGGCGGCCTTCGCCCGATCCTGTGCTCCGACCAAGGAGCGCACGTGACCGTAACGAAGGCCGTGGAATCGAGTCTGCTGGATGAGGATGTCCGCCGGGAGGCGTTCGCGGAAGCGTCACACTTCCGGTCGGAGTTGTATGCGTGCCTGACCAGACGGGGCGACGAACTGTTCGAGCTCTGCGAGGCACTGCTGTGCTCCGACGGGCCCGTGAAGACTCTGGTTGATCTCGCGCTCGCGCCTGAACACCGGCGTGGGCACGGCGCGTTGTATGGCGGGCTCAACCGCGGCCGCGTCGACGTCGCACGACTGCGGAGAACGCTGGCCGGGCTGCCGCTGCCCCGGGCCGCGGACGGGCGCCTGGTGCTAGCGGCGGATGTCAGCCCGTGGCTGCGGCCGGACGCGAACACCTCGCCGGACCGCTCGTTCTGCCACACCTACGGCCGGGGCAAGAACGAGC
The DNA here is from genome assembly GCF_026341515.1 of Streptomyces sp. NBC_00878. Classification (NCBI taxonomy): domain Bacteria; kingdom Bacillati; phylum Actinomycetota; class Actinomycetes; order Kitasatosporales; family Streptomycetaceae; genus Streptomyces; species Streptomyces sp. NBC_00878. The sequence goes on from NZ_JAPEOK010000001.1 coordinate 10,020, forward strand.
ACCGGATGATCCCGGGCTGGCCGTACTCGATCGTCGCGGCACTGGAGGTGGGACGCACCTCCTGGACCGCGCTGCTGGACGCGGTCCGGCTGGAGCCGGGTGCCGACGTCGCGGCGGTCACCGCCGTCCAGGTCCGCGAGGTCGTCGAGCGCCTGGTCGCCGCCGGCCAGTGGAAGCCCGGCGATCTGGCCATTCTCCTGGTCCTGGACGCCGGTTACGACGTTCAGCGCCTGTCGTTCCTGCTGACGGACCTACCCCTTGAGCTGTTGGGCAGGCTGCGGTCGGACCGGGTGATGCGCCGGCCCACGCCGCCGAGGATCTACGACCCGAAGGGCGGGCGGCCGCCCAAGCACGGCGGCGAGTTCGTCTTCGGCCAGCCGGACACCTGGGGCGAGCCCGACGTCCGGACAGTCACGGAGACGGAGCGGTACGGCACCGCGGTGGCCACTTCCTTCGACCGGCTCCACCCGCGGCTGACCCGCCGCGCGGCCTGGCTCACCCACCGGGACGAGCTGCCGATCATCGAGGGCACCGTGATCCGGCTCAAGGTCGACCGCCTGCCCAACGGAGCGGACCCCAAGCCAGTCTGGCTGTGGTGGTCGGGCACCGGCGCGAGCGAGACGGATATCGACCGGCTCTGGCACGCGTTCCTGCGCAGATTCGATCTTGAGCACACCTTCAGAATGATCAAGCAGACGCTCGGGTGGACCCGCCCCAAGCTTCGTGATCCCGAGGCCGCCGACCGGTGGACTTGGCTGATCGTCGCCGCTCACACCCAACTCCGTCTCGTCCGTGGCCTGGTCACCGATCTCCGTCGTCCCTGGAAACGGCCGGCTCTGCCGAACAAGCTCACCCCAGCCCGGGTCCGGCGAGGGTTCAGGAACCTCCGTATGAAGTGCCCCTTGCCAGCCCGTGCGCCCAAACCCACCAAACCCGGCCCGGGCCGCCCGCCCGGCGTGAAAAACCGGTGCCGGGCCACCGTTCAGGACGTCGGTCTGGTCCTCAAGACCGGAGAAGCGCATTCACGCCCCAGTCATCACAAGAAGGGCACCAAGCCCAGACGCGTCACGGGATGAGCGGCAGCGTTCCCGGATCAGGAACGGAGTAGTGAGGCATGGATGCGGGCGATGGCCCGCAGCACCTCGTCGCGGTTCTTGGCCTGCTGCATCCATGCGGGCAGGCGGGCCACCACGGTCATCTTCCGGCCGTGGTCGTGCCAGGGAATCCCTTCACGCAGCGGCGCCTGCACGAATCGCCTGATCAGGTCCAGGTGTTCCAGGTTGTAGGCCCATACCCACCCGTGCCGGGTCTCGGTCTGCAGCCACAGACGGACGCCGAAGTACGGGTCCGTGGCCGGCTCGTCCCGGTCCCGGTGCAGGGCCACACCTCCACGGCTCCATGCCTTCGCCGCCCCGCAGTTCCGGCAGACGAGACGCCTTGGCGCAAAGAGGTCCGGATCGTGCACCCCGGCCGGCTCCGGTCCTGCCACGACGTGAGCGATCTTCTCGCAGCCGGGACAGCACACGAGGACCGACGCGAGAAAGTCGTACTTCGTGCTGCGTGGGTCCCGGAACCGATGGTGTGTGGAGATCGAACTCATCGGACCAGTATGCGAGCCAAGCGCCGAAGGCTCCTACAGGATAAATCTCAAGGTCAGTGCCTGTGTCAGAACCGCTGATCAGTGACGCTGCCGTGACAGAAGGGCGGCATTTCGTCGGTTGCCCGGACAGGAACGCTGCCCGGACCTACGCAGGGATCTCGACGGCGGCTGACGCCATCTGGGGCTGATGGGCGGATTCGGTCGTCTGGCAGTGAGAAGACGGCCTGAAGTCACGGGGGCTGGTGCGGACGCCTGGTGGCAGGCGGGCCGGAGCCCTTCTCGGCAAGGGACCACGCTATGGCCTGCGGGGTGCGCTCCCATGGGTGCCACCCGGACCGACCGGCCGGGTTCGGGCCTCGCCCTACCCAGGACGAGACGGTCACAACGGTGGGACCGTGCCGGGCCCCCGTCCCCGGCACGGTCGACATCGGCCGGTCAGCAGCCGTCGGTCCAGGAGTGCGAGGAGATGTTGTCGTTGACCGACTCGTTCTTCCCCGACCACCACGGCAGGCCGTTGTTGAAGATGTAGTCCCCTCCCGAAAGGTCCTGCCACGCGTCACCGTGACCGAGGCAGGCGTACACCCCGCTCTGGTCCTGGTTGTAGTAGAGGTCGACGTCGTCGTAACCGCCCGCGAATCCGCGGTTCTCCAGCGACGAGGCGAGATTGCGCATCGGCTGGCAGTTGCCCGTCACACCGTCGTCGCCGTAGTCCCAGTCACGCTTGTTGCCCTCCCAGGAGCAGTGGGCGCCCCGCTGGTAGGGGTCCGCCCACGCGTGCAGCCTGCCGTCCTCGGCGGCCGCCGCGCGCGGCGCGGCGGCCGGTCCGTCCGCGGCCTGCGCGGCGGCGACCGGGCCGACTGTCGCGAAGAGCATCGCGGCACCGGTGGCGAGCAGAGTCAGTTTCTTCATTTCCTCATACCTCTCAGATGGGGAGTCAGCTGGCCTTGACGATGTCCCGGGCACGGCTCAGGGCCCCGGACTCCAGCGTCTTCCTGTTGATGAACTCGGTGGAATGGTCGGACTTGGTCTTCGCCTGTTCGGCGCGCGTGAGCGTGCGGGCCGTCTTCGCGAGACCCGAGGTGCCGGCGCACTGGGCCTCCGCCCTCGCGGTCGCGATCTCGGTGGCGCGGGACTCGCCGGATCCGGTCGCGCCCGCTGGCCGCACGAACCGCTGACGTGCCTCCATGGGAGAGCTGTACGAGTGGCCCTTGGTCCGCATGCAGGTCGACCACCGTGAGACCGCCGCCGTGAAGCGCTCGTCCCGTGCGACCGCGGGCGGTACGGACCGCTCGAGAGCGTCCGTCACCTTCCACGCGCTGTACCACTTGCGCAGGTCCAAATAGAGGGACCGTTGCGCCTCGGACTCGCAGCCCTGATCGCTGTGCCGGACCGTGCCCATGCCGGGAACCCGCGCTTCCAGACCCGTCGGTTCCGGGCCGTTCAGCGCGTCCACGGCGGCGTCCCTGCGCTCCGCGGAGAGGCTCCGGAAGTAGAGCTGGTTCGGGTTCTTCGCGGCGAGGGTGTCCCGTTTCCGCTGGATGTCACTGCCGTAGCCGTGCTCGGCGGCCCAGCCCTCGTCGTCGACGACGTGCGGGAAGAGGCGGTTGACCCCGTCCGGCAGGTCTTCGACGACGTGGAAGGAGAATCCCCGCTCCTCCATGCAGTTCCGCGTCAGGAGCGTCTCGGCCTTGGCCAGGGTCTGCCGTTCCGCGGGCGTGAGTGCGCGGGCGGCGACGGTCGGCTCGGGGACGGGGGTCCTGGGAGACGGGGGTGGTGGTGCGGCCGTGCAGGCCGAAAGCACCGGGGCTGCCAGACAGAGCAGCAGTGCGGCCACGGCCTTGCCCCGCCCTGGACAGGACCCGGTGTGTCCGGCCATGTTCGTCCCTCTTCCCACGAAACGCTGCGACACCTCGAACGGTAGGAGGACCGGCTCGCCCGCGGTCCTGACATCTGTCAGGGCCGCGGGCGGTCGCGGCTGTAAGAGCTCGTAACACGATCTTGTTGAGGTGTCCTGGTCGGGCGTGACCGGTCTGATGATTTGGCCGTTCGTGATGGTGTGAGTACTCGGCCGTGGATCGTGGACGACGACTTGCGGGCGCTGATCGGGCCGCTACTGCCTGCCTGGCCCGAACGGTCGCCCGGGCCACGGCCGGTGGCAGACAGGCTCTGCCTGCAAGGCATCCTCTACGTCCTCTGCAACGACATCGCCTGGCAACTCCTGCCACTGGAGCTGGGGTTCGGCTCCGGGCAGACCTGCCGGCGCCGCCTGGAGCGGTGGCAGCAGGCCGGCGTCTTCGACCAGTTGCACCGAATCCTGTTGTCCGAGTTGAACTCGGCCGGCGAACTCGACTGGTCACGGGCCTGCGTGGACGGTTCCCACATCCGCGCGAAAAAGGGGGTGCCAACACCGGTCCGTCGCCGGTCGACCGGCGCAAGACGGGCAGCTAACACCACTTGATCTGCGACGGACGCGGCACCCCGCTCAAGGTCATCACCACCGCGGCCAACGTCGACGACGTCACCCGGACCCTCGCCCTGGTCGACGGCATCCCACCCGTCGCAGGCCGCCCCGGCCGTCCCCGCCGACGTCCAAAGGCTGTGCTCGGCGACAAGGGCTACGACTCCAACCCCAACCGCGACGAACTCCGCAAGCGCCGGATCCTGCCCGTCATCTCCCGCAAAGGCGCCCCGAACATCAAGGGCATCGGCAAGCTCCGCTACGTCGTGGAGCAGACCTTCGCCCTGCTCCACCACTTCAAGCGCCTCGCCGTCCGCTGGGAACGCCGCACCGAACTCCACGACGCATTCGTCTCCCTGGCCTGCAGCCTCATCTGCTGGAGACGCCTCAAGAAGACCCGCTCATGATCGTGTTACGAGCTCGAAGGCGCTGGCGATCGCAGCTGTCAATCCCTACCCCAGGCCAGGATCACAGGACCTTTGCAAACGCATCAGGCACAAACAAACGATGCGCAAGGAGTGGAACCGGTAACCAGACCGATGAGCTGTTTCAGCTGACCAGATGGGATAGCCACCAGCGATGCGCGTCAGGGGCGAGGGTTGGAGGCTGACCATTCCTGGAGTTCGCGATGACGGAACTGGTAGACCACGCCAGAGATTCGCAAAAGACCCGCCCCGTAGGCCCAATGGAGAAAAGATCCCAGCCGCCACGGAAGCCGACCCCGACAACAACAGAGAAAGACCAAATATCGGCGCGCCACCGAGGCCTATATGCCCTCTGCCGCCCAGCAGTTCGCAGCCCTGGCCGAACAGACCGCAGCTCCCCGCCCGCGGCCGCGGGCGGGGAGCTGTCGCCGGCACAGTGCGTGCTGTACGCGGGCGTTGCCGGACCCTGCGCTAGAAGGTCAGGTTCCAGGCGTCGGTCTTGCCTGTGTCGGAGGCGGCGTTGTCGTTGACGCGCAGCTTCCAGGTGCCGTTCGCGACCTCCGAGGAGGCGTTCACGGTGTAGGTCTGGGCGATGTTGTCGGCGCTGCCGCCGGCGTGGTTGTGCAGCGTGTAGACGGTGCCGTCCGGCGCCACCAGGTCGACCTTCAGGTCACCGATGTAGGTGTGCTTGATGTCCACACCCACCTTGAGGGTGGCCGGGGCGTTGCCGGTCACACCGGTGACGGCGATCGGGCTCTCCACGGTCGCGATGTCGTTGATGGCGAAGTCCGCGAGGTTCTCGAAGTACTTGCCGGGCGGCGGAGTGGTCCCGACGGCCTTGAGGGCGTCGACCTGTCCCTCGCCGAAGAACGAGTTGTTGGCCGTCGTGCCCGTGCAGCGGCTGTCCGAGGGGCAGGCGATGTCGTTGGCCTGGGCGGCCAGCTTGGCGCGGATCTGCGCCGGGGTGATGCCCGGGTTGGCGCTGGCGATGAGTGCCGCCACGCCGACCACGTGCGGGGTGGCCATCGAGGTGCCGCTCTTGCTGCCGTAGCCGCCGCCGGGGACGGTGGAGTACACGCTGCTGCCCGGCGCCGCGACGTCGATGACGCCCTGCCCGTAGTTGGAGAACGAGGCCTTGGTGACGCCCGTGCCGTTGGCCGCGACCGTGACCACGCCCGGCAGCTCGGTCGGGATGTCGAGGCAGGCGTTGGTGATAGTGCGGGTGACCGGCGTCGAGTCGTTCGGGCTCGCGGAGTCGGTCGTCTTGTGGGCGAGGTCGTAGTTCTCGTTGCCCGCGGCGGCGATCTGGAGGGAGCCCTTGCCCTCAGCGTACTCCTGGGCGCGCTTGACGCCCTCGATGATGGCGGCCTGGTCGATGTTGTCCGGGCAGTTGAACTGCCACGGGTCCGTGTAATAGCTGTTATTGGTGACCTTGAAGCCGTGGTCACCGGCCCAGACGAAGCCGCAGATGGTGTTCTCGGCGAAGAAGAAGGAGTTGCCCGGCTCGGCGACCCGGACCGCGGAGATCGTCACCCCGGGGGCCACGCCGACGACGCCCTTGCCGTTCTTGGCCGCGGCGATGGTGCCCGCTACGTGGGTGCCGTGCGTGTCGACGTCCCGCCAGGCGCCGGCACGGGTGTCGGGCTTGCCGTAGGCGCAGGAGACCGAGTCGGCCGCGTTGAAGTTGGGCGCCAGGTCCTGGTGCTGGTCGTCCACACCGGTGTCCAGGATGCCGACCTTGACTGAGGCGGAGCCCGGGTTCACGGCCCAGGCCTGGTCGGCCTTGATCTGGCTCATGTCGGCCCGGACCGGTTCTCCGGCCGGGGTCGAGGCCTGAACCGGATTGGCCGGGAGCGCCGGGTTGTAGGCGTCGGCCGGGACGTCCGAGGTGCGCGTGGCGCCGACCTGCTGCACACCGGCGACGCCGCGCATGGTGGCGGCGAATCCGCTGGACGCCGAGTGGGCGACGATCACGCCGATGGCGTCGAAGTCCGAGAAGACGGTGCCGCCGTTGACCGCGATCGCGGAGCGGACCGCCGAACTGTCACCGGGGGCGGTGATCACGAGGTAGGCACGCGTGCCGGCCACCCAGGTCGCACTCCGGGAAGCCGGCACGGCGGCCGGAACGTGGGCCTTGGCGGCCGACGCGGTGGAGGGGGCGACGGGGAGCGTGCCCGCGAGGGCGCCCGGGACGCCGAACGCGAGGGCAGCGCCGAGCGTGGCCGCCAGCACCAGCGTGCGTCTAGGCCAGCTGGATATGTGGGGTATCAAAGCGTCCTCCGGAGACGGCCCGGCCGTGCTGAGGGCACCGGCCGGGCCGTACGAAACGAGTGGTGGATGCAAGATGTCAGACGGGCCCTCCTGTACGGAAGTACCTTTCCGTACCGCGACGTTATAGAGGCATGGCTGAAAAACCCCGCTGGGAGTGCTGGCGCAGTACCGAACGGCCGCCACCGAGCAGATGCACCGGGTGATCGCTCCCTCTGTGCGTATCGAGCAGACCCGGCGGCGGCTGGCCAGACCGCGCGTGGAGGGGCCCGCCGACCGCATCACCCTGCCGCAGGCCGGACGGACCGGATATGGATCCCCACGGCGTACGGCCTGCAACTCACCTCCGAGAGGCCCGAAATGAGCGGGCACCGGCCCTCCAGGCCCCTCTCCGATCCGACCGCCCTGCGGATGATCGAGCGGCCCTTCGTCCGGAAAACGTGTTCGCCTTGTGGCCGTTCCGCCTGCACGGGCTGGTCCGCTCCACCATCCGCACCGCCGACGACCACACCGACGACCGCTGGAGCCCCGCCGACTGGCAGCAGGCCGCCCAGCGGGCCTTCCACGCCCTGGGCGAGCAGTGGAGCTCCGGCCCGGACCGCGACCGCATCCTGTGGTCGGAGCTCTCCGCCAGGGCCTGGCTCTGGCCCGCGACTTCCGCCTCGAACTCGACTGGCTCACCGGCGCGGCCTGGCACTACATCAGCGACTCCGTGTGGGAACCCCTCGCCCCGCCCACCCCGGCGACGGCGGCCGCCCCGCTGGAGACCGCCGCGGACGCCCTGGTGGAAACCCTCAGCACTCGCCCGCCGCCAGCACGAACACCGTGCCCGCACCGTAGAGCGGCTGGCTTCTGTCATCGACGCCGGCCAACTGCCCATCGAGCTGAACGAGATGGCCGTCTACTACCGGGCCAAGGCCCAACGCGACCTCGGCCTTTCTTCCGAGTCCCGCCAAGGGATGCAGTACGTCGCCGACCGCGACGGCCGCCTGGCGCCCGCCGCCCGTCGCGGTCTGGCTCACCTCGCCCGTCTCGCTGGTGACCTTCCCGCCGCACTGGCCACCGCCGACACCCTCGGCTGGGCCGGCCGTCACCATCGCGTCCGCGGCGACATCTGGTGGCCCCATGGCGACATGCAGCGCGCAGCCGCCGACTACGCCGCCGCTCGCGCCGAAGCCGAAGACAACGGCATCGCCGGCGAGCGCGCGACATCCCAGGCTCAGCGCGCTTTTGTCCTCGCCTTCACCAGCCCCGGTCACGCCGCCGACGAAATCGACCTCGCCCACCAGCTCCTGACAGGGCTCGTCCTGCGCGTCACCACCGCGACCGTCCAGCTCGCCGAACTCATCCGCGACGCCGGCACCAGCCAGGACATCGAAGACCGGGCCGAACGGCTGCGCACCGAGATCCGCACCTTGCCGGCGCCGCCGTCGCCGTCGCCGTCGCCGAACCCATCCTCGAACTCGCCCTGGCCTTTCACCACGCCGTCCTCGACAACAGCGCGGGCGTGAGCACCTGCATCAGCCGCCTGCGCGGCCTGACCGCGTCCGGCGACTACGCCTACTACCTCGATATCGCCCACTTCTTGGCCGGGCTCCCGCTCGAGTCCCCCTCACCAGCAGGGTGGCTCCATGGACAACAGATCGCGCGCCAGCGGTGGCGGGGCCTGGTCACCGGCCGGCGCAATCACCTGCGCGCCACCCGATGAAACAGTGCGGCCCCGCCAATCCGGCGGGACCGCAGGCGTCTGCCGCTGATCAGGGAGTGAGGTCCAGTACCCGGACCGGCTCGCCGACCCACCGGTTCGGGGCGGTGGTGGCGATGATCGCGCCGTCGGGGCGGTCCGGGGTGGGCTGCGCCGTGTAATGGCAGTGGGCCGCCGCCCACGTCTTTTGCCGCGCGAGGGCCAGGGCTGCAGCCAGATCCAGATCGAGGACGGTGACGCCGGGAAGAGAGGCAAGGTGCTCGGCCGTGCCGGGCCGGGCGCGATCGGCTTCGACTAACGCGCACGCTGGGGCGTACAGGAACCAGCCCGATTCGGCGTGAGCGCGGTGGATCAGACGGGAAGCAAGGACGTTGCCCTGGCCGGCCGCGGCCATCGCGGTGTCGTCCAGAACGATGTGCACAGCGTCGCTCACCAGTTGGTCACCTGGGCCAGGCGCCGGTCCAGCTCGTTGTCCAGGTCCTGCTCCTCGGCAGCGGTCGGCGCGTAGCCGTTCCACTCCTTCAACGCGGCCAGGGCCTTCTCCGCCCGTTCGGCACGCTCGTCCGGAGTCAGCAATGTCTCAGCGAGACGGGCGAGATACGCGCGCAGCGACAGCCCCTCAGCGGCAGCTATAGCGGCGAGCCGGTCCTTGGCTTCCTCGGGGATACGGACGTTGGCATCGGACATCGTCGTGCTCCTTCCCATCCCTCAAGGCTACGGGTACGTACCCGTAGCCGTCATGCACCCGATTCCAGTCACAACTCTGTCGCCTGGCCGAATCCAGTGCCATGCTGTGACGGCGGTGATCCTCCAACCCCCGTGGAGGCCCCACCCCTGGTCCCGCCCGCGTGCTGCCACCTGGGCGGGACCGCGCCGTCCCTCCCGGCCTCCCTACGGGAGGGCCGACGCCTGCAGGAACGCCCCTCGGCCGCCCCGTCCGAAGGCAGGGTGCTGTTCGTACGGGTGCGGACGCTGTGTGAAAACCTCGGAGCCGACGCACCCTTCCTGGGCGTGACCGCGCACTCACGCCCGACGTTCATCTGACGATGACCACGAACCGCCGCTCCACGCACCGCCCTCGCACCGCAGGTCCTCGCATCCCGGTACAGCGCAATGCGCGCGGCCGGCCAACGCCTGCGACACCCAGCCCGACGTCACCAGCAGAACGCAACTGGCACCAGCACATCAGCGCCGCCGGCACGACACTCACAGCCTTGGCAGCCGTCGCCGCCCTCCTCTTCACCGGAGTCTCTGTGCAGCAGGCCAACGGTGAACTCGACAACCGGCGCAAGGAACTGGAGATCGCTCAAGAAGGGCAGGTCACCGAACGCTTCACCACAGCTGTGGGGCAACTCGGTGACAAGTCCCCGGATGTGCAACTCGGAGGGATCTACGGGCTGCAGCGCATTATGAAGGACTCACCACGCGATCAACCGGCGGTGATCGACATTCTGTCGGCATTTGTGCGCACCCACGCAGTGAAGTCCAAGACTCATCCCCGTGTCGGGGCACCTGCGGATGTGCAGGCCGCAGTGTCAGTGCTGGTCAATCGCGACGAGCGGGAGGACGGACCGGCGCGCGTAGATCTCGGTGGCGCAGTCCTGTCGGCAGCCAATCTCCACAGGACCGTCGACGAACGCGGGGTGCCACTCGCAGGTGCGGTTCTCAACGCCGCGAACCTGTTCGGTGCAGACTTGTGGGAAGCGGATCTGGCAGGAGCCAAGATGGGAGGCGTAGATCTGCGCCACGCCGACCTGAGGGAAGCCGACTTGCATGGTGCGTATTTGGAAACAGCTGTCCTAGGGTCCGCGGATCTGACAGGCGCGAACCTGGATGGGGCTTTCCTGGTCGGCGCCGATCTGGGCGGCACCGATCTGCGCGAGACCACAGGGTTGACCGTCGAGGCCCTGATCTGGGCCGATCCTCCCGAAAAGGACTACCCGCCAGACCTCCCACCGAAGCTGGCGAAAGATCCTCGCGTAAAGAAGTGGCTGGCCGGCAAGGGCCCGCAACCGGCGCCCGCCTAGTTGTGGTGTCCAGTCCACCGTTCTTTCGCCGAGAATGGGGGGCGGCGTCCCCGGGCCTCACCTCAAGCACATGGGGACGATCGTCCGGCTGAAGCCCCATGGAGCCTTTCGCCGAGAGGCGACCGCCCTCCGCGCGCCACCGCTCAAAGTCCCGGCTGTCTCTCCCCCCGTCCAGCCGGGACCTTGTACTGTCCTCGCCGGGCGCTACGCGGCGGGCTCGTACGCCACGGACCCAGCGGGCATCCGCCGGCGACGTCCCGCAGGGCCGCGAGTTCGGCGTCGTCGGCGGCCAGACCCCAGCGCAGCTTCGTGCCCACCCATTCCACGGCGTACTGGCAGCGCACCGCGTCGTCGGGGCGGGCGGCAGCCACTCGGCCGGGTCCTGGTTGTGATCGGCCTCGTCTCAGAGTTGTTCGGTTTGATTCCCTGGGCGGACCCGCGTTGACCTGCGGACGGGCGCCACAAGGGAGGGGCGCCGGGCAGCCGGAGGGGATCTCACCCTCTGGCCCCCACAGAGCCGCGCGTAACGATCTCTCGTTACACGGCTCTTGTCGCTCTGATCACCAGGTCATGGCCGGTGCTGCTCTCGCACCTCACAGCCTCATATGACGACGCGTCTACCGCCGAGCCCTGGTGGCGCGCTATCCGCGGTGCTTGCCCCGGCCGGCTGGCAGGATCGCCTGACGAAGACCGCGAGCGGCCCGTTTCGGGTCCTTTCCCGGGCCTGGTTCCCCAGTGGCGTCTGGCGTGTGGTCCTTTCGCAGGGGCACCAGTTCCCCGCTCGTGGCCGGTTCCCGGAGGGCGGCGGACCGTCTTGATGGTGATGTCGAGGTACTTCTTCGCCCAGCGGAACAGTAATTCTCGTGCGAAAAGGGGGTCCTGGGCGTCAGCGGGGGTGACCATGACCAGTAGGACAAGGCCGCGGTGGTCACAGATGAGGTGCCGCTTCCGCCCATTGATCTTTTTCCGCCGTCCTACCCCCGGGGCGCTTTGCTGACGGTTTCGAATGCCTCGCTGACGCCGTCTGGGGTGTTTTGCCCGCGGCAAGGCGGATGCGGCGGCGGAGCTGGTCACGGATGATACCGAGGACGCCAGCGGCGGCCCATCGTCTGGTGAACCCATGAATCGTGCGCCAGGGAGGGTAGTCGACGGGCATCGCTCTTCATGTGATCCCGTTATCGACCAGATAGCGTGTGCCGTCGACGATCTCCGGCTCTTGGGGAAGGGCCGTGCATGCCCGGCCAGGATCCCGTTGATCACGCTGCTGATCTGCGTGGCCTTGAGGAAAGCCCCGGCCGGGCGGGGGAACACCGGCCGGGGCAGTCTGGGGTGGGAACTGGTTCGGTTACCGCGCGGGGCGCTGCCGTGGGTTGTGGGTTACCTCTCCCACATGGGCGCAGGCGCTCTGACGGAATGGGGGTACGTCGTTGGGATCTCCGCGGCTGAATCCCAGCGCCTCTACCCGGGCGGAGCATCTTCCTTCATGTTGCGCGCCTTTCGGCGTGTGAGCGCAGGGACAACTTAACTTGGGTCGCCGTCGTCGCGGCCACGTCCAACTGCGGGTTTCTGGCCGCCCCTTCCGCAGGTCAGGCCAGTTGACTTGCGGAGTGCGTGCGTTATTCGATGCGGGGGCATTCTAGGCCTGGGCACCGCTGGCACCCCGTCGACCCGTGGCGCCTTCTGTGCAACGCTGGGCGGATTCGATTTCGTATAGGGGCGCGCCCGTTGGAGGGGGTCTATTGGCATGCTTGAAACAGCTTCGAGTTCGGAGGACTGGATCAGCAGTTTCCATCCGGCGCCGGACAGTCCAGTGCGGCTCGTATGCCTGCCGCACGCCGGCGGGTCGGCAAGCTTCTTCTTTCCGGTTTCCAAGGCTCTCGCACCCGCGGTGGAGGTACTGGCGATCCAGTACCCCGGTCGTCAGAATCGGCTCGATGTGCCGCCGATCGACAACCTTTCAGAATTGGCGGATGAGATCTTCGGCGCGCTACGGCTCAGGATCGATGACCGGCCGCTGGCGCTGTTCGGGCACAGCATGGGTGCTGTGCTCGCGTATGAGGTAGCGCTTCGTCTGCAGCGGAGCGGTCTTCCGTCGCCGGCTCGGCTCTTCGTCTCCGGTCGGCAGGCCCCGTCCTGCTATCGAGACGGGCGGATCCATCGGGCGTCCGATGACGAGGTCGTGGCTTCGGTGCAGGCGCTGAGCGGCACCAGCCAGGCGATTTTGGACGACCCGGAGATGCTGGCGATGATCCTTCCGGCGATCCGCAGCGACTACCATGCCGTCGCGGGGTACCGGCACGAACCGGGTCAGGTACTCGACTGCCCGGTGACCGTGCTGCACGGCGGCAGCGACCCGCAGGTGTCGATCGACGAGGCACGCGCTTGGGCGGAACACACAACTGGGCAAACCGACGTGGAAGTGTTTCCGGGGGGTCACTTCTTTGTCGTCGACCGCCGTCGTGAGGTGATCGGACTGCTGTCACGGGAGTTGAGCGACCTGTGCGCGGGACTGAACCGATGAATCATCTTCGGGGACACCAGCTCGCGGCGAGCAGTGTCTTTGCAGGCGTATCCGGCGGGCCGCCGCCCTGCGGTCGCATGCTCGACGGCTGGATCAACGGCTTTGGGCTCTCCCACAGCCCGTCCGGAACGATCCGACTCCACGTTTCGCTGCCGCCGGCGTTCCAGGCAGGAGTCCGCCCCATACAGAGAAGCAGGGAGAACAATGATGCGTGTTGAAGTCGACGTTCCCAGCTGTGTTGCTTCGGGCCAGTGCGTGATGCTCGCCCCCGACGTCTTCGACCAGCGTGAGGAGGACGGCAGCGTTGTCCTCCTCGATGACACTCCGCCTTACGAACTTCACGACGCCGTGGGCGACTCGGCCACGATGTGCCCCGCGCAAGCGATCCGGCTCGCGGAGTCGTGACCGCCGCCGCCGAGACCCTCCACCGGTCGGGCCACAAAGGAGACCCTGTCCGGCGCCTGGACCCCTGTCCGGCTGCCCCTGCGCACTGGCGGCTCAGCCCGGGAGGTTCTTCCAATAGCGGGCGGAAAGCGTGCAGCGGTCGTCGTATCCGTGGTGCTGGTAGAAGGCATTGGCATCGAGCCGTGAGCGCAGGGTCGTCACTTCGACGGCGGAGCAGTCCCATTGCCACGCCAGTTCCTCGGCGGCGCTGATCAGCCGGCTGCCCGCTCCTGTGCGGCGGGCCGCCTCGTCGACGACGAGGCTCTCGATGCGGGCCCAGCGCCCGGTTTTCTCGAGGTACGGGACGGCGTGCAGGGAAAGGCAGCCGACGACGCGTCCACTGTGCTCAGCCACCAGGACAGCGCTGAACGGATCGTCGAACCAGAAGGTGAAGCGCTTTTCGACGTCCGGTGCCGTACTGGGGTACCCGAGTTGGCACAGCAGACCGGCGATCTGGTCGGCATCCGAGAGAGTGGCTCGGCGTACGGTGACTGTCACGTCGTCAGCCTACTGCGGTCCAGGTCGCGGCGCTGCGACCGTCCGGCGGTCCTCGCCGGCCCCGTCACCGGGGACCCGGACTGCCGCCAGGCGCCACGACATCGAAGTCGCTGTCCCATCCCGTGCTGGGGGTCTCGGCGGGAAGGAGCGCGTCGGCTATCCGCCAGAGTGCGGCTTTCCGGGAACCCTTGAGAAGCACGACGTCGCCGGCGCGCAATTCGTTACGCAGGAGCGCCGTCGCGGCTTCGACGTCCGGCACCAGTTGGGTACGGGTGTCCTTGCTTGCGCTTCTCGCCGCGGCTTCATGGATCTGCCGGGCGTCCTCGCCGATCACCACGATCCGGTCGGCGGACTGCGCGGCGAGCCGTCCCCAGCTGTCATGCCTGGCGTCTCCGGAGAAGCCGGGTTCGTGTACCGTCCCGAGCAGCGCCCACTTTCGTGCATCGCCGGTCATGGCCATCGCGGCCAGGGTGCGCAGGGCAGCCCGCACCGATCCCGAGCTCACGTTGCGCGCGTCGTCGATCACGGTGACCCCCTCCGGCGTCCGATGGACCGCCATCCGGTGCGGGGGCGTCGAGCAGTCGTTCTGCAGACCCGCGATGACCTCGTCGTGCGTGGCACCGAACTCCAGCGCGACTGCCGCGGCGGCCAGCGCGTTGTCGATCTGGTGCTCACCGTGCGTCGGCAGGGCGACTCGCGCGGAACCACTGATGCCGGGCAGGTCGAGCCGCATGGTGAACCGCGGTCTCGCTTGGCTGTCGAGCTCGATGCCGGTGGCGCGAACGTGTGCGTCGGCGGTGCGTCCGGTCAGCACGACTCGGGCCGAGGTCCGATGCGCCATGGCGGCGACGCGCGGGTCGTCGGCGTTGAGAACGGCGACCCCGCCGGCGGATGCGTCCGGCAGTGCCTCGACGAGCTCGCCCTTGGCGGCGGCGATGGCGTCCTGGGAGCCGAACCTGCCGAGATGGGCGTCACCGACGTTCAGCACGACGCCGACACGGGGCGGCGCCGTCGCGCAGAGCGTCACCAAGTGACCGATGCCCCTGGTGCCCAGTTCGAGGACGAGGTGCTGGGTGTCTTCCTCGATCCGGAGGACCGTCCACGGTTGTCCCAACTCGTTGTTGAACGACCGCGGTGACGTGACGGTCGGACCGAGCCGAGCCAGCAGGTGCCCGATCAGGTTCTTGGTCGAGGTCTTCCCGACCGACCCGGTCACCCCGACAACAGCGCAGTCGGGCACTTGACGCAGCACGTGGCTTGCGAGCTTCGCCAGTGCGGCCAGCACCGCCGCGCCGGATCCGTCGTTGTCGCCCGCCAGCGCGAGCACATCGGTGGACACGCAGCTGCCCAGGGACGGCACGACG
The DNA here is from genome assembly GCF_026341515.1 of Streptomyces sp. NBC_00878. NCBI lineage: Bacteria > Bacillati > Actinomycetota > Actinomycetes > Kitasatosporales > Streptomycetaceae > Streptomyces > Streptomyces sp. NBC_00878. The sequence continues at coordinate 25,330 of NZ_JAPEOK010000001.1, forward strand.
ACAGCCGGTGCTGCCACCTCGCGCGCCGTGAGCACCGCGACGGCTCCCCGCGCGACCGCCTGCTCGGCGAACTGGAGGCCGTCGGAGCGTTGTCCCGGCAGTGCCACGAAGAGCGATCCCGGCCCCACCTTCCTGCTGTCGAACTCGACGGTGCCGCGAACATGCTGCGAGCCGTCCGCCCGGTGGAGGCGGCCACCCACCACGCCCGCAACGGCGTTGAGATCGAGCGGGATCATTATTCCTCCACGGAGTCGCTGTGCCGTGCCTGCGGAACGTCGGTCAGGCACAGGGTGGTGTCCTCGGGCCGTGGCGGCGGGCCGGCCTCGTGGTAGGACGGATGGTCGAACAGGTGCTGACCGCTCAGATCGTTCTGCCGGCTCAGAAAGAGCTGAAGTTTTTTTCGGTCGTCCGACCAACCGAGACCGTCGAAGAACTCCATGCCGGTGAACCTCGTCTTGTACCGGGCGCCTTCGTAGTAGCACGTGCCCAAATACACGTGGGAAAGGCCGCGGCGCTGTAGCTCGCCGATCACACTGCTCATCAGGTGCGAGCCGACACCCGTCTTCCGGTACCGCACGTCGTAGAACGCCAGAGCGTAGTAGGCGATGGGAGGTTCGACGTACAGGGCGCCCAGCGCTGCCGGCGAATTGTCGGAGGTATCCGTCAGCGTCAGCAGATGTGTCGTCATGGGCGAGTCCAGCCGGGCCATCAGGTCTGCGGTGCGAAACGGACGACCTCGCCGCGCGAGCCACCACGAACTTTCGTTCATGTAGCGGACACACATGTCCGCCCAGTCATCCGGCCCGGCGAGCTGCGCACGCGGGAGAAATACGCGGCGGAGCGTGTCGCACTGTCTCCTGATGTAGCGTTCGCGTCTGCTTTCCGTGTACCTGCCGAGGTCGACGCGCACACTGCGGGCCAGGTAGAACCTGGTCAGCTCGCGGTTGCTCGGCAACATGCCGTAGCCGAACGCGGTGGCGGCCGTCTCGCCGTCATCCGGAAAGCCCAGTACCTGGTACGGCGCGAGATGGTTCTCGTAATCAGGGGTGGTTTCCGAGAAGGCCAGCCTCATGGAACGTATCCATCGACTTCGAGGCCGGTTTCGATGAGATCGAACAGGCGTGCCGGATTGGCATTTACGTGGTCGCCGTCCGGGTGGTACTGAAAATGCAGGTGTGCTGCCCTTGCCGGAATCGACCTGCCGTCGGCGACAGCGCCGCCGGTGTGGCCGAGGTAACCGATGACCGTTCCCGCGGCGACGGCAACCGACCGTTCGCTCTTGCCGATGAATTCTGCCGGGAACGCGTCTGCCGGGCACGCGGGGTCGGTACCCAGGTGCAGGTAGTGGTAAAGGGCGCCGCTCGCCCCGGTCAACCGCACACGATGCCCCCCGCTTCGGCCTTCCACGGCCAGGATGAACTCCGCGGTTCCCCCTTCCACGGCCAGCAACGGGGTGCCGATCGGGGCCTTGAGATCGATGCCCTTGTGCACGTGGCTTTCGCTCCTCCGGTGGTGCCAGCCGCCTCGGCCCGGCTCACCGGCATCCGCCCCCCGAAGTTCCGGCCGCTCCCGGAAGTCTGTCCAGCTCATTCCCGCGACAGGGAACACCAAGTCCGGCACGTATGTCACACCCCTTCTTCGGTTCTTCATCAGTCGACTCGGCTGCGGAGGCCCATGGCCCGGTGTGCCGGGGCCGCCGCTGCCGTAAGCGCACAACAGGACACAAGGACGGCTGCCGCTACGCCCCAGCCGGCGATGCCAAGGGTGGCGACGACGCTGGCCAGAACCGATCCGGCGATGTTGCCGACGGTCCGGCCCAGGGCGAAGACCGACTGGTACCGGCCGTGCATCGCCGGGTCCGCCAGCTCGTAGCTGTAGGTCCACGCCGCCGCCGCGGTCCACATCTCGCCCAGCGTGAACAGCACGATGCCGGTCACCAGCATCGCGATCGCGACACCGGTCGCGGTCGTACTGGCGAAGGCGATGAGGGTGAATGCGCCGGCAAAGGCAGCTCCGCCGAACAGCGTCACCTTCGATGCGCCGGCCAGATCGGCAGCGCTTCGGGACAAGCGCACCTGGAGCAGGACCACCACGGCGGTGTTCAGGAACAAGAGAAACCCGGTGAGGCCCACCGGCGCGTGCGTGTGCGCGACGATCCACAGCGGGACCGCCACGGTGAGTATCCTGGCGCGCGCGGTGAGAAGGCCGCACAGAACGGCCATCACCACATAGCGCACATCGGCGATCGCCGTTCGGGGCGACTTCCGTTCGGGAGCCGTTTCCGGACAGGGGCCTTTGACAGTGCACGGGATGGCCGCGGCGATGGCGAGCGCCGTACACAGGAAGATGGCCGTGTAGGCCGCGCGGGTGTCGGCCTGCAGCAACGGCACGACGGCCAAGGTACCGAACGCGTACCCGACATTCGAAAGAGAGCGGCCGTAAGCCTGGTACCGGACCCGGTCTTCTGATCCCATGACGCGCCCGACCAGCGCACGCTGCCCGACCGACATGCCGAGCAGCGCGGAGTTCGAAACGCTCTCGAAAAGGATGAACGTGAAAAGAGAGCCGATCCAGACGAAACACGTCGTTGCCGTGGCCGCCAGGACAGTCGAAACGACAATTACCTTGCGCGGGCCGAAATGGTCCACTGCTGGGCCGATCACGAACAACGCGGCGAAGCTGATCGCCCCGACCGCGGCCATGCCGATACCGACATCGGCTTCCGGAAGATGCACGGAACGAACGAGGAAAATGGCTGCTGTGGCCAGGATCGCTCCGGTGCCGATGGAGGTGAAAAGCTGCCCCAGAAGCAGGTAGTTGGACTTTCCGAACGAGGTCAACGGCGCAGCTTTCCCGTGCAGCCATGTTCCACGCATGAGATGAAGTGCACCCCCCGCTTGATCAAGCGCTGGCCGGTCAAGGGAAGTTCACCTCGTCGCGTTCGACGAGGGCGGCCGCCACGGGGACGTCTTGGGCGGAGTCGACTTCGGCCCATTCATCGGAGGTCGCGTGCAGCACGTCCAGCCCATGGGTGATCGCCAGCTTCCGCATTGCGAACTCGTACCAGTCACCGACCCGGCCCGCCGCGAGCATCTCGTCGATGGCCGACGAGAACCGGGCCGCATTGGCTCCGCTCCACCGGCTTACGCCGAAGAACTCGCCCTGGCGCGGCGACGGTTCGAGGTCCTTTCCGAAGTCGACGGCCCTGCCGTCCTGGATCCGGACCTTCATGTCGATGTCCGCGTAGGCCTTGCTCGTGTCGACCGCCAGGACATCTCGCGGGGAGTCGACCATCCGCTGCAGAAGGTCGCGACCGACCAGCACGTCCCCGTCGATCACGCAGAACGGCTCATCCCAGAACGGCCTGGTCAGCGCGAGGGACACGATGCTGTTGGTAGTGGCGAAGTCCGGGTTCTCCACTAACCGCAACGGCGGCGCCTCGGGGCAGGCATGCAGTGATGACCGGAGCATCTCGGACCGGTAGCCGCAGACGACCACCACCTCCGAGACCTTCACCTTGGCCAGCCGCCGCATGGTGTGCCAGATCAACGGTGTACCTGCGACCGGCACCAGAGCCTTCGGCGCCTCCTCGGTGTATGGCCGCAGCCGCGAACCGGTCCCGGCCGCCGGAATTATCACTCTCACTCTGCCAGCCTCTCCAGTGCGCGGTCGAGTTGCCCCGGGCCACCCGCGAACGACATGCGGACAAACCGTTCGCCCGCCCGGCCGAACGCCGAGCCGGGCACTACCGCCACACCACACTCGTGCAGCAGGTACTCGGCCACCGCGGAGCCGATCGAATCCTCCACGTGAATACCGCGTAGCCGAGCGAACTCACCTACGTCGACGAAGGCGTAGAACCCACCGTCGGGAAACGCCGTCCCACCCAGGCCGGGGAGCTGGGCGACATCGGCCAGGAACCGCTCGCCGTGGCGCTGTATCTCCGCGGCGTGAACGGACAGTTCACCGTCCGCTTCCGGGTCGCGCAACGCTGCCGCGGCCGCCAGCTGGACCGCATGACTCACCGCGAGCATGAAGAACGTGTGTGCCTTGGCCGCCTCGGCGATGACCGCCGGGCTGCCGACCATCCATCCGATCCGCCATCCCGACACGCCGAATCGCTTGGAGAGGCTGTTGACCGCGATGCCGTGGCCGTGGTGGTCCAGTGCGGCGACCGAGCGATGCTCGATTCCGTAGGCGAACCGGTCGAGCACCTCGTCATGGATCACGTACAACCCGTGTTCGGACGCGAAGGTGCAGAGATCCGCCAGCTCGCCCCCGCCGGTCACGCGTCCGGTCGGGTTGCCGGGCGAGTTCACCAAGACGACCCGTGAGCGTTCCGTGAGGTGTTTTCGCAGGTCCGGCACGTGCAAGGCGAAACCGTCGGCCGCGCTGGTCGGGACGCGGACGACACGCCGGCCAAGCAGCTCGATCATCGGTGGGTAGATCATGTAGGCCGGATCGGCGAGGAGAACCTCGTCACCGGGCTCGGTCACCGTCAGGACCGCGATCCAGAGCGCGCCCGCCGCCCCGTTGGTGACCAGCAGCTGCGTGTCCGGATCGAGGTCGATCCCCTGTTCCGACCGGTATACCTGGGCAATCGCCGCACGAAGCTCGATCGCGCCCCGGGAGTGCGCGTAGCGGTCCTCGGGCCGAGCACTTTCGCCGGGACTGCCCGACAGCACGGCCAATCGCTCGCCGAAGGACCGCGGCGGGCCGAACGAGGGAAGGCCGACGGTCAGGTCGATCGTTCCCGGATGACGCTGAGCGTACTCCGAGATCCGCTTCGACGAATGTGGCGCAAGTGCACTCAACGCACCGTTCACAACTGGTCTCCTCTCGCCATCGACGTGACCCGGTAACCGCGGACCAGCAGATTCAGGCCGATCGCGCCCGTCTCGACCCAGAGAACCGCCAACGCGGGAGCCGGGCCCCAACCCGCCCACAGGACAAGGGCGATCGTCAGCACCAGCAGCCGGGCGTCGCTGCCGGCGCTGATCCAGATGAAGGGCTTCTCCGCATGCTTCTTCGGATATCGCCTGCCGAACGCGGAGTGGAACTTTTCGGAGCTCACCGCGAGCAGCAGGGCACCGGCCAGGGCCAGGAGGCCGGCCCGGAGTGCCCCCGTGCCGACCGACGAGGACAGCCTGACGGCAAAGGCGATGATCAAGACCGTTTCGACGATCCGGTCGGTCATCGTGTCGTAGAAGTCGCCGATCGCCGACGGCTCTCCCCGGATCCGGGCGACCTCTCCGTCGCAGCAGGACAGCACGCCGAAGACCTGCACCAGCAACCCACCGGCCAGCAGCTGGCCGGTCAGAATGCAGGCAGCGGCCGCAATGCCCGCGAGGAGGTCGAACGTGGTGACCGTGTTCGGCCCGAACCGGCGCGCGAGCACCGGTGAGACGAGGCCGGACAGGCGCCGTTGCACGACTTGGCAGTAGACGCCGTCCACGGCGGCCTTCGCATCTTCGACTTCACTGCCCACGCCGCAGTCCCCCCTCGCCGAGCACGGCGCCGAGCGCGGCCAGCACATGCGTGACGTCACTGTCGCCGACGTATCCCATGTGGCCGATGCGCAGCGCACTGTCCTTCCATGTCCCTCGCCCGGACGCAATGTGCACCCGGTGTTCCGTCGCCATCCGCTCCCGGAGGTCGCTCGCCCGCACCTCGGCCGGCACGAAGAAGGACGTCACGGACGGAGAGGCGTGCGACTCATCGGCCGCGAGCGGCAGCCCCAGGCCGACGAGCCCGCTGCGGCACTGCCCGGCAAGCTGTTGGTGCCGGGCGAGAACCCGGTCCCAGCCTTCGTCCGAGATCATCCGCAACGACGCCTGGAGCGCGTGGAAGACCGGGATGGCGGGTGTATAGCTGGTCGTGTTCTCTTCGACGGCCCGCGCCATCGCGCTGAAGTCGAAGTAGTACCGCCGAGCCGGGTTCGCCGCAGCCGCGTCGAGGGCTCGCGTGCTCACGCCGATCAGCGCCAGTCCAGGCGGCGCCATCAGGGCCTTCTGGCTCACGCCGACCGCGACATCGATCCCCCAGTCCCGCATGAGCACCGGTGTCGCCCCGAGGCTGCTGACGACGTCGACGATCAGCAGTGCGTCACTGCACTCACGTACCACGCGACCCAACTCGGGCATCGGGTTCAGCACACCGGTGGACGTCTCGTTGTGCGTGATCAGGACCGCAGCCACGGCACGGAACCGCCGGAGCACGATCTCCAGATCCCGGGGATCGACCGCCTGGCCCCATGGCACCTCGACCAGCTCGACAGCCAGGCCGGCCATCCGGGCGATCTCGGCCATGCGGCGTCCGAAGTACCCGGTCGACACCACGACGACTCGCTGCCCCGGACTCACCGTGTTGACGACGGCCGCCTCGAGTCCACCGGTACCCGAGCAGGTGAAGGGCAGAATGGTCGCCGGACCCCCGAAAACGGGGGCCAGAGCACCGAGAACTTCCGCGACGAGGTCCCGGAACCCCGCCGATCTGTGGCTGATCATGTCGCTGGACAGGGCCGTGCGGACCTTCGGCGGCAAGGGTGTCGGTCCGGAAATCCGGAGGTTCACGGTGTGCACCTGATGTCTCCCCTCGATCGCTCACAACCTGGACCGCAGCAACCCGAGAACCGGGTCCTTGCGGAGCGCGATCGGATGGTTCTGCGCGCGGTTGTTGCTCAGCGCTTCATCGAACATCGGCTCCAGGTCCGAGGCGCGAACCCCGACCTCGCCGAGCCGGGTCGGGCAGCCGGCCAGGGACAGCAGCCGCGCGAGGGCGGCTCCGGAATCGGCAGCTGTCCGGGCACCGAGAAGCGTCAGCATCTGGTCGGTCTCCTCCTTGGCCATGCGGGAATCTGACGGCTCGCGGTCGAGTTCACCGAGCGTGAAAGGCAGCAGCCAGACCAGATGCAATGCGCACGCGAGTCCGTGCGCCACCCCGAACTGCGCGGTCGTGGGGTATGCGAAGGCGTGTGCCGCTGTCGTGCGGGTCAGATCGATCGCGTGACCGGCCATGACCGCGGCGTTGCTGAGCAGCTCCCGCTGTCGCGCAGTGGTGTCACGAAAGCCCGTTCGCAGGATGGGAATCAAGTGCGACAGTGCCCCTCGCGCGAGCGCCCGCGACGACGAGCCGGCGCGTGGCGACCACCACGACTCGATGGCGTGCGCGGTGGCATCGAGCGCGCAGTGCGCGGTCAGCGTCGGCGGGCACGTCCGCGTGAGCACGGGGTCGATCAGCGCCACATCCGCCCGCACGGCCGGATGGTCCAGTGATTGCTTTCGCCTGCCGAGGTAGATCGTGGCGAACGTCGTGACCTCGCTGCCCGGACCGGCCGTGGTGGGGATCACCACGAGCCTCGGTGGTCTCGTTGCCCGCACGGGAGCCACGCCGCGGAGGACTCGCTCGGCTTCCGCGCTGACCGGCGGCAGCAACCGGACAGCCTTCGCCGTGTCCAAAGTGGAACCGCCACCGATGCCGAGCACGACATCCGGCCGGTACCGCGCCACGGCACCCGCGCCTCGGACGACGTCCGCGGCCTGGGGATTCGGCACGATGTCGTGGAAGTAGTCGTGGTCGTGCCCCACCAGCCACCCTGCCGCGCCGGTCCGGAGCACCGTGTTCCGCGTCGCGACCACGAGAACCCGCTGGGCTCTCATCCTTCGGAGCACCTCCGGCAACTTCGCGGCGATTCCGGCGCCCGCCATCACCTCAACCCGGCGCTGCTCGTCCAGTTCACTCACTCCAGCCGCCCCCCGCGCGCGGCGGCCAGCTCTTGCTCGAACCTGGCCCGGATCCCGGCGAGCGGCAGGTGCGCACTTGCCCGCGGCGGCACATCGGTCTCCGCCGCCCGGATGCGCACGGCGACCAGGCACGGACCCGGTTCCGTCAGGGCCTTGTCCAGCGCGGTTGGCAGCTCGGAGCCGTCGGCGCACGACCAGGCAGCGCGATAGCCGGTGGCGCGCGCCAGCTCCGGCCAGTCGACCGCGGCGGAGGTGGTCGGCTGGCTTCCGGTGGAACCGTAGGTCCCGTTGTCCAGCACCACATGCAGCAAGTTCGCCGGAGCGAGATGGCCCACGGTCGACATGGTGCCCAGATGCATCAGCGCCGCTCCGTCGCCGTCGAGGACGACGACGCGTCGATCGGGCCGGCGCAGTGCTGTCCCGAGCCCCAGGGCCAGCGCGTGTCCCATCGAACCTTGCATGTAGAAGTTGCCCGGCCGATCGGCGGCGGCGAACAGCGCGCGCGAGGTGTAGCCGGTCGTGCCGTAGATCGCGGCGTCCGCAACCCGCGCCGACACCATCCGGACCGCCTCGGCACGGCTCAGCGTCCTGTCCGGACCGACGGAGATCGGGACCGGCTCGGCCGTTTCGACCGTCCCCTTCGGCACCAACAGGAAGTACGGCTTGCCGGTCGCCTCGGCCTCCCGCGCGCACGCCAACGCTTCCTCCAGCGAGGCGGGCGACGGCTCGAGAAGCATGCTCGGCACGCCGTAGAGACCGGCCGTGGACTCGGTCGTGCGTCCCATGACGCTGTGCTGCGGTTCGTCGGTCCCCACCGGCCAGCCGCGGAGACTCACCACGATGAGCACCGGGATCTCGTAGGCAAGCGCCAGGGAGGTCAGCGGGTTCACCAGGTTTCCGAGACCCGAGTTCTGGATCAGGACGGCTGAGCGGGTGCCGGCCATCCGTGCGCCGGCGGCGACAGCCAGGGCGGCACCCTCGTTGGCCGCCGGGACGTAACGGCCTTCGTGGCCGGACAGGACCGAGACCAGGCCCGCCAGACGGGAACAGGGAACACCGGAGAAGAACCGGTAGTCCTGTGCCAGCAGCGCTGCGGCGAACTTCTCCGCGCCGATCACCGTTTCTCCAGGTGCAGCCATTTGTCGAGGTGGGTCAGCTCGAACACCTCGGAGACCGGGGAGATCAGGTCCTCGACCGCGGTGGACGTGCCGGACGACTCGATGCTGGTCAGCACCCGGTACATCGACCTGACCGCGGCCCGCAGGGCGTGGTTGGCGTAGATGACCAAGGACACTCCGGAGCTCTCCGCGTCCGTGAAGTGCCAGTCGTGGTAGGTGGTGGGCACCACGACCACCGGTGCTCTCGCCTGCCAGGCATCGAGGAACTCGATCACCTCGCGGGGGGAGTCCTTCTTCGAGTGCACCAAGATCACGTCGGCACCGGCATCGACATAGGCATGGGCGCGGTGCAGCGCCTCCTGCACGTCGTGTCCGGCGATCAGTGCCTCCGTGCGTGCGACGAGCACGAAGTCCGGGTCGCGTTGCGCGTTCTTGCCCGCTTCGATCTTCCGGGCGAACTCGTCGACGGCGAGGAGTTCCTGCCGTCGATCGACGAAGCTGTTGGTCTTGGGGAAGACCTTGTCCTCGATGCAGACCCCCGCGACGCCGGCCGCTTCGTAGCGCTGGACCAGATACGCGACGTTGGGGGCGCCACCGAAACCGGTGTCACAGTCGGCGAGAATCGGTACCGAGCAGACCGCCGCCATCCGCCCGGCCGCCTCCAGGAAGTCTGCCATCGACAGCAGGCTCATGTCGGGCAGGCCGTTGGCCGCCGAGATCGTGAAGCTGGAGGCCCACACCCCGTCGAAGCCGCTGATCTCCACCAGGCTCGCGCTCAGCGGATCATGAGCTCCCGCCAACCTGGCGATCTGCCGGCTCGCGATCAGTTCGCGAAGCTTCGTAGTACTGTTCATCAATCCCCCACTCCGGTGTCCTCGACAGGCGTGCCAAGCGGTGCCACACCACACTCCTCCGCTACGCGCACCAGATCCGTCACGACAGCGGGCCTCAGCGGAATGCCAGCCGCCAGCCGGTGCCGCTCGATTTCGTGCTCGCGCTCGCCGGCGACCAGGATGCGGTCGTGCCCGCGCGCCTTGGGCGAGGCCCGCAGTTCGTCGAACATCCTGTTGGCCTCGGCCTGGAAGTCCGCGAGCGTGGTCAGTGCGGCCACTTGACCGCAGAGGAAGAAGTGACCGAGGCCGGCTCCTTCGGCTCCGTACACGTGGCGTCCCCAGCGAGCACCCGCAAGTGGTCCGCAGAACAGCTCCACCACGGTCGCGAGGCCGTATCCCTTGTGCCCACCGTGCGACTCCCCCGAGCCCCCCAGCGGAAGAAGGGCGTAACCCTCGCGGGCTTTCAGGCCCTCCACGACCCTCGGGATGTCCGTGGTCGACTCGCCGCTCGGGTCGACCGCCCACCCGGATCGCATGTCCCGCCCTTCTCGATGCAGGCGTTCCAGCTTCCCTCGCGGGACGACGCTGGTCGCGGCGTCGAACACGAAGGGCTGGTCGGCGTCGGTCGGGAAGGCGACCGCGAGCGGATTCGTCCCGAACATGGGCGTGGCACCGTTGGTCGGCGCCACCTGCGGTGACGCGTTGGTACCGACGATGGCGAACAGGCCCTGCCGGGCGGCGCGCAGGGCGTAGTAGCCGGCGATGCCGAAGTGGTTCGACCGGCGTACGGTCGCCATGCCGATGCCCGTCTCGACGCTTTTCGCGATGGCCATGTCGACCGCCTCGCACGAGGCCGGCTGGCCCAGGCCATTGCCGGCGTCGAGGGCCACGGTCGCCGCCGTCTCGGCCAGGACGGTGGTCCTGGCATCGGGCAGGATCTTGCCGTCCCGCACTCCGTCGACGTACCTGCACAGTCTGGCCACGCCGTGACTGTCGACACCGCGCAGGTCCGCTGCCGTCAAAACGTCGGCGACCAGCGCCGCGTCCTCCTTGAGCACGCCGACGGCCAGCAGGCACCGGCACGTGAAGTCGTGCAGTGATCGGTGGTCAACTCGCATGAGGCATCGCTCCATGGGCGAGGGCCGACAGCGCCGCGCGCTCGAACGCGTGCCGGCGCTCGGCGGTCTCCGCGTTGGCCGGTGTCGGCGGTTCGAGCCCCAGCTCCACGCAGTGGACACCCGAGGGCAGGTCGCCGGCGGGCACCGCCAGCTCGCCGACGATGATCACGACAGGCTTGCCCTGCTGCCTGGCCATGGTGGCGACCAGTCCCGGGACCTTGCCGTCCCACGACCCGCGGTCGAACCGTCCCTCGGCCGTGAGCACCAAGTCCGCGCGCTCGATCTGACCGGCGAGCCCGGCGAGCGAGGCGAAGAACTCGCCTCCGTGGCTGACCGGCGCGTCGAACGCGGCGCGCAGACCGGCGGCCAGGCCGCCGCCTGCACCGAGGAACGGCTCGGCCAGCAACGTGTCATCCTGTCGGCCGAGCGCGGCCAGCAGCGCGTCCAGCATGTCGTGCAGGACCACCGCGTCCGGCGGGGTGATCCCCTTCTGGGCACCGAACCGCTCGATGTTGTGCCGCAGCGGAGTGGACACGTCGCTCAGCACTTCGACGCACACGTCGCGAAGCAGTTCCACGGCGGGACCGGTGTCGACGCGTCGCACATGCACGAGGTCACGCGGCGTAGGCGTGAGCAACCGGCCGGCGGAGTCGAGAAAGCGAACTCCCAGTGCGGCAAGGGCACCTGCACCGAAGTCGACCGAGGCGGTTCCGCCCGCCGTGACGACCACGCGAGTCGCTCCCTGCCCGACTGCATGCGCGATCAGCTGTCCGGTCCCCTTGGTGTTCGCCACGAGGGGTTGCCGGGGACGGCCGGCGACCAGCCGCAGTCCGCTCGCTCGAGCTGTCTCGACGAACGCGGTTCCGTCGTCCGTCAGGAGGTAGTCCGCCGACACCGGCGCGCCGAGGGGATCCTCGGCCGTCGTCCGGACGCGAGTACCGCCCAGCAGTTCGGCAGCGATGTCCAGTGCGCCGTCACCGCCGTCCGACAGCGGGATCGTCACCACGCTGTCCACCAATCCGGTCCGCACCAGGCCGCTCGCCAGCCCTTCACCCACCCACCGTGCACCCGGCCCACCGCGGAACGCGTTGGGCGCGACCAGAACTCGCATACGATCACCGCCCGGCGGTGTGGTGGACTGCTGGCGTTCGCCGAATCCACGTCCGGTAGAGCAACCGCGCTCGGCCGGGGTCGGGGTGGTCGTCGAACGTGGTCCTGCCGTGCAGAATCCGCAGGTTGTTGAAGACCGCGAGCTCGCCGGCGGCCATGCGGCCCTCGACCGCGCTGGCCGGGTCCTCGAGCACCGCGTCGAACGCGTCCAGCGCACCGCGTTGTGTGGGCGTCAGCGGGTCGGCGCCGGGCTGACCGTGCCCGATCTCGATGTACTGCCGCAGATAGGTCACGGCGTGCCTGTCGTCAGCAGTCCTGAACAGCACGGGTTTGCGCACCGTGGCCGACTCCCCCGACGCCTGGTCACCCCGTCGGTCGAAGTGGAAGTCCTGTTCCAGCACCGCAAGCGCGTCGGGCCTGTCGGCAAGGAGAGCCCGGAGGCGGTCCACCGGAACGAGCCTCAACATGCCGCCGGCCTTCGCCGGCCGCACGCACAGGAGGGTGAAGTAGTCCGGCAGCGGGAAGGGCCGCTCCGCGCCGTCGGTGTGGAGGTGACCTCCGTGCCGCGAGTCCGCGTAGCGAGCCGATCTGCCCTCGCCGACCACAGTGCCGCGGTTGCGCACGGATCTGATCCGCGTGCCCGCTTTATCCTGGTCCATCACGGTGCCCAACGCCTCGGAGGCCCACAGCAGCACCTGCTCGCAGATGTCCTGTTCGGTCACCTCGAGGCCCGTCATGACCAGAAACCCGGCGCCCGCGTCAACGTGGTCCCGCACGAGCATCCGCACTCTTTCACGCTCGGACTGGGCCGCACTGCCGTCGAACTCTCCCTGCCGGACGGCGGCGAGGAAGCCTTCCGACCACCTGTGTCGTTGCCGATCAAAATCCACGCGGGTTCACCTTCGCAGGCTATGGAGTACACGACCGTGGAGCCACTCACATTGGGCGCACGCCGTGCGTCCTGCGGGCGCATTAGTCACGTTCCGTGGTTTGCGCTGTTTGGTGCCGTGAAGGGTGGCAGCGTATTCCGGATACCAGGGCGTCCACAAAGACGCGTTGCCGGAGAGTCCGTAGCGCCCTTGCTCCAGAATGAGCAAGTTCCGTGCACGCTGCTGTTCGGCGAAAGCCATTTGTCCGCTCGATGAGTTGCTGCGGCTGGATGTCGTCGAAGGCATCTTCTACGCCGAGGTGGGCCACTCCGACGTTGAGGGTCCCCGGGTGGTCGCGATGCGCGCGCTCACCGACGGTTCGGTGCTCACCTTCGGGCGGGCCGGGCACGCCGACGCCTCGGGTCGGGACGGGCTGCCGCTCGTCGATACCCACCAGGCACTCAACGCGTCGGCCGCCGCGGCGGCGTTGGCACGGTCTCGCTGTCGAAGTGGCGGATGGGGCTGCGCGACCTCGCCCGCGGGGCGACGCTGCTCAACGACTCCTACAACGCCAACCCCGACTCGATCCGCGCCGCGCTCGCGTAGTGGGCTGTGCGGTTCAGCGTCCGCGCCGTTTCATATAGAGGTCGAAGACCCGGTAGACCACCGGCCGCAGCGGCAGGTCCCACTCACCGACGTACGGCACCGCCTGGCCGCCGGTGCCGACTTTGAACTGGACGAGGCCGACGTGCGGGTCCTCCCCGTCCAGCGTCGGCGTGATACCGCGCAGGTCGTAGACATCGCAGCCGGCGGCGGGCGCGTCGCGGATCATCGCCCACTGGCAGGCGTTGGAGCCGCGCAACTCGCGCTTCGCGGTGGCGGAGGCACCGTAGGCGTACACCGCGTGGGCGCCTACGCGGACCAGGATGGTGGCGGCGACCAAGTCGCCCTGATGGTGGGCCAGGTAGAGCGTGATCCGCTCGGGGTCCTCGGCGCTCAGCGCCGCGAACATGGTCTCGAAGTAGCGCAGCGGCCGGGGTGTGAAGTGGTCACGCTTGGCGGTGTGCACGTAGAGGTCGTGAAACGCCTTCAGGTCTTGCGGACCCCCGTCGCCGACCATGACCTCGACGCCCTCCTTGGCCGCCTTCTTGATGTTGCGGCGCCACTGCTGGTTCATGCCCCTGAGCAACTCGTCCTCGGTCCTGCCTGCCAGCGGGACCTCGTACTTGAACTGCGGATGCCCGACCCCGAACCCGTCCAACGGGTTCTGCGGCAGCCAGCCCGCGTCCTTCAGCCTGCTGCTCACGCGGGCGCCGACCGGGTCACACCACTGTCCCGGCAGGTCGGTCAGCCGCCGGATGTCCGGGCCGGCGATACCCTCCTTGACCTGGGCGGCGCTCCAGGTGTCCGTGACCACCGGCGGGCCGAGCCGGATCGCGAACGCCCCGTGATCCTTGAGATACGCCGCCAGCGGATCGAGCCACGCACCGATGTCACCGCTCCAGTCGATGACCGGGCCCTCGGGCAGATACGCCAGCGTGAAACGGTCGAGCCGCGGCACCGGTCGGTGCAGGACGAGCCCGGCATCGACCAGGCGCCGGCCGTCGAACCAGCCGAGGGACTCACTGCGCCAATCGGTCTTGACGCGGGCCCACGCCGGGGTCTGCAGAAAGCTGACCGACCGCTGGGCCCGCACGAACACCAGATGCTCGACGGCGCTGATCGGCCTGACGACAAGATTCCCGGCTGCAGTTCACATTGGTTCGCTGGAAGGGTTGTAGGACATGGCGCCAGTCAATGTAGCGGGGTGTTGCCCGGGCGCAAGCGATTCTCGATACGCCGACGATATGTCACGGCAGCGACCGCCTCCTCCGAACTATCGCCCCACTCAACCGTGTTGGTCCGGAACTCCGGCGGGTACTTGCAGATCAGCGCATGTCGGTTGGCGCCAAGGAACGGGGTGCCGGCGCCGGGATGGGCGCTCCGCTGCCGAGTTGCGTCTCCAGCCGCTTCGGGAGCGCCCGGCGGTACAGCGGCAGGGCCGCGGCGCTCGTGACAACGGCGACCACGACGAGAACGGAGAACACCGGCTTGGTGATAAGTCCCTGCGCCAAGCCGATGTTGATGAAGATGAGGATCATCATGCCGCGGGCGTTCATCAGTCCTCCCACGGCGAAGGCCTCGCGCCAGCTGAAGCGGAGCGTCCTCATGGCCAGGGTGCTGCCGAAGTACTTGCCCGCGAATCCCGCCAGCAACACGGCGACGCCGAACAGCAGGCTGTCGGCCGAAATGCCCCGCAGGTCGGTGGTGAGACCGGACAGGCAGAAGAAGACGGGCAGCAGCAGCGTGGAGACGGTGTCCATCATCCGGCTGTGCAGCGCCTGGCGAAACCGCGGGTCACGGGGCATGGCCAGGCCGGCGATGAATCCGCCGAAGACGGAGTAGATGCCGATCAGGTCGGTGAGGTATCCGCAGACGAGCGGGACGATGACGACGACGTACATCACGCCGGGGCTCAACGTGCCCTGCCGGCCGACGTGCCGCGCCAGCGGCCGCAACAGCCGGTTCACTCCGAACAGCATCACGGCGGTGAACAAGAGGCTGTAGCCGATCATGGGGAGAGCGTCGGCGGCCCCGGAACCGGCGTGCACGGCCGTCAGCACGGCCAGGAAGCACCAGGCCGCCGCGTCGTCGATGGAGGCGGCGACCAGGGACAGCCGCCCCAGGCGGGAGTTCTGCAGACCCCGCTCGTACAGCATTCGGGCCAGCATGGGGAGCGCGGTGAGGGACAGTGCTCCGCCCACGAAGAGGGCGAACTCCCACCGGCCGACATCCTCGCGCGAGAGGTCGTCCCACATCAGCAGGCCGACGAGACCGCCGAGGACGAGGGAGGGCAGGAACCCTGAGGCGGCGAGGACCGCCGGGTGGTGCTTGCGATCGGACTCGTGGCGGCCGGGGTCGAGACCGGCACCGACGAGGAACATGTAGAGCGTCAGCCCGATGGTGCTCAGGACGTACAGCACCGGCCGTGCGTCCGCCGGGAAGACATCCGCCTGAAGATCGGGCGCCAGCCAGCCGAACAGTGTCGGGCCCAGCATGATGCCGCCCACGATCTCGCCGAGTACCCGCGGCTGTCCGAGCATGGCCGCGAGCCGGCCGGCCACGGCCGCTGTCAGCAGGATGACCGCCAGTGCGGGAAGCACGTCGAGCGCCAATTCGAGGTTGGTGTCGCTCGCGGCCAAGGACACGTGGTCCTGCATGGGCATGGGGCCTCCTTGAGTCGGGTGCCGAAGGCTGTCGTCAGTGAGGGACCGGACAGAGGCGGTCGCGGGTGACGTGGGTGGCATGGTCCGTCTCGGCGTACCGGATGTGGTTCATGTTCGCCTCGCGGCGAACCGGCCCACCTTGTCGATGACGTCGGCGCCGTACAACCGCAGCGCCTGCTGGAGCGCGAACTCCGCCATGTAGCGGCGGAACTCCTCGGGCGGCTCGTCGGACAGGTTCAGCATCCGACGGTTGGCGAGTACCGCTTCCCCGCCCAGCCGTTCCAGGGCCCGTTCGATCGCGGCGTCCAGGTCGGCTGGTTCGGCGACCTCGTCGACGATGAGACGGGCGTCCGGTTCGCTCGCCCACAGCCGTCGGCCGCCGAGGATCACCTGCCGGGCGGCGCGCGGGCCGACCGACCGGGTGAGGCGGAAGTTCGCGACGCCCGGGATGATGCCCTCCTTGGCGGCGGGCAGGCTGAGGAAGGCGTCGGACGCGGCCAGCACATGGTCGAAGACGAGCAGCAGCTGGGTGCCGCCGCCGATCGCGAACGCGTCGACGGCGGCCGCCCACGGCTTGGCCGCGTACGGCGGCCGCCAGTCACCGTCGTCCAGGCGGAGCCCGCGAACGATCTTGTTGATGTAGCCGAGCTCCCGGCGGAGCAGGAACCCGACGAGCGGAATGTCGCCCGATGACAGGTACTTGAGGTTGATTCCGGCACTGAACACGCGCCTGCCCCGGTAGCGCGGGTGGGTCATCTCGCCGCCGCGCACGAACCCGACCTTGACGTCGTCGTCCAGCAGGGCCAGGTCGACCGCGGTCTCCATGTCCTCGACCTGTTGCTCGTCCTCGGCGTTGAGGCGGTCGCAGCGGCACATCGTCAGGTGGGCGACACCGTCGCGCCGCTCCAGCCGGACGGCCTCGGTCTGCAGGAGGCCGGTCCGCCGGAACTCCGGGAGCAGTGCGAACGCCCGCGCGGTCGGCCGGAGCATCGCGTCGACCACGTGTGGGCCCGTGACGGGCGAGCCGAGCACCGCCCGCAGGAAGATGCCCTGGTCGATCTCCCGGCCTTCTTTGTCCGCCTGGGTCCGCGACCGCTCGTCCGCGAGCTGTGCCGCCGTCGGGACCAGGCCGGGGAAGACTTCGGCGGCCTGCGTGACCAGGGCTTCGATGCGCAGACTGCGGCCGCCGGTGATCCCGGCGTACACCTCCTCGACGTGCTCGGCCAGGAACCGCGAGCGCAATCGGCGCACCTCGTCCTGGGCGGCGGCGGCCTCGGCCCGCCGGCCGGGGGTCCGTCGCGTCGGCTCGGGCAGGGCGGCGAGCAGGTCGTCGACCTGCTCGGCCGCCTTGTGCAGCGCCTCCGCGGCGGCGGTGAGACCGCTCGGGAGTTTGCTCGCGATCGTCATGCGGACGGTCCCGTGCGGCGCAGGGTGCGGTCGCAGGCGGCGAGGTGTCTGCCGAGCGCGTCCTCGAAGGCCGTCGAGCCGGCTTCGAAAATCAGCTGCCTGCGCATCGCCACCTCCGTGCCGTCCACGGCACCGGCCGCCTCGGCCAGGTGGGCCAGCGTCGTCGCCGGGTCCTCGGTCACCTCGTCGATCAGGTGGAGCGCGAGCGCGCGGTCCGTCTCGATCGGGGCCCCGAGCAGCACGGCCCGCCGGATGCCCGCCGCACCGGCCTGCTGGGTGAGCCGGTGCACGGTCATCCCCGGCCAGGTGGCATCCCCTGCCCGGGAGAGCAGCAACCGGGTGTCAGGAGCGACGATCCGGACGTCGGCGGCGAGGAGGACGTCCAGGGCCGTTCCGGCGCAGTCGCCCGACGCCACCACGACCGTGAGGCGGCTGAGCCGTTCGAACCGGCGCACCACCCGTTCCCATTTGGAGAGCAGGCCGACGGTCAGCTCCGTCCACCAGTCGGCCGGCGGGACACCCGTGACGTGGAGGGTGACCGGGCCGGATTCCCGATGGTCCTCGGCGCGGTCGCAGAGGTCGTCCATCTCCTCGACCGACGCGGCCGACAGGGGCCGGGTGCCGTCCAGGCGCAGCATCAGTTCGCCATCCGTTTCCCCGGGCGTCACCACTGGATCAGCGCCGTTTCGATCGAGGAGCCGGGCCCCATGGTCATCAGCACTCCGTAGTCGCCGGGCCGGGCGATGTCCTCCTCGGCGAGTCGCTCGTAGGAGAAGAGGAAGGAGCCGCTGGAGAGATTTCCGTAATCGCGGAGCACACCGGTGGTGTGCCGGACGTCGTACCGGCTCAGGCCGAGGTTGACCACGACGGCGTCGATCACCTTCTTGCCGCCGGAGTGCACCAGCCAATGGCTGATGTCGCTGCGGCGCAGCCCCGTACCGGACAGCAGCCTGTCGACGACGATCTCGGCGTGCGCACCGACCACGTAGGGAATCTGCGGATCGAGGAAGAAGCTGAACCGGTCCTGGTCCCGGTCCCATTCGTAGCGCATCGCGTCGATCGCGTCGGTGATGAGGTAGCTCGCGGACTTCAGCATGCGTGTGCCGGGTGCCCGCCCGTCACCGGAGACGACAGCGAGGGCGGCGGATCCGTCGCCGAACAGGCTGTTGACCACCGCGGTCCGCATCGTGCCGTCCAGGGCGTACGCGGCGGAACACGCCTCGCTGCACAGGACGACGCCGAGCTCACCCGGGTGCGCTGCGGACCAGCCCGCGACCACGTTGAGCGCGTTCAGACCCGCATTGCATCCCATGCCCACGATGTCCGAACGGCTGCAATGCGGGTCTATACCGAGTTCACGGATGATCAATGCGCTCAGGCCGGGAGTCAGGTAGCCGGTCGAGGTGACGCAGCACAGGTGACGCAGGTCCGAGAGCGTCGCTCCCGCCGACTTCAGGCAGGCCTCGAGCGCCCGGCATCCCATGTCGACAGCGATCTTCTTGTGTTTGTCCAGGAGATCGCCTTGGGGTTCCGATACGCGCACTCCATCGGGGCCTTCCTGCGGCAGCGTGAGAAAGCGCCGTTCGATCGCGCTGTTCAGGAAGACCGATCGGACCCTGGGGTCCTCGATGTCGAGGATGTCGAGCAGTTCGGCTTGCGAGTAGGACGTGTCGGACACGGCGGTCCCGACACCTGCGAACCTGGTGATCTCGGTGAGTCCGGTGAGGACGGAAGGGTCCGCAACCGGCGCGACAGTGGTAGTCATCGGTACATCCAGCCCCAAGTCCTGAGCTTGCTGCGCAACACCGGCTTTATCTGTGACGCGGTCATTGATCTCACCTTTCGTGTTTCGTCGTGCGTAGGTGGAGGGTGCTTGTGACGCCGGGCCCCTTCCGCGGAGCATCAGCCGTACCGGGGTCTCCTCGTGCTCAGCCGTCCGGCCGCGTACACCGACTCGCAGCCCGCCAGGCCCAGTGCGTCCCGGAGCTCCGCGGCGAGCAGTTCGAGCACCTGTCGGGCGCCGTCCTGGCCCGCCGTGGCCAGCCCCCACATCAGGGGCCGTCCGATCAGCACGGCCGACGCACCGAGGGCGACCGCCTTGAGGATGTCTGTGCCGCTCCGGATTCCCCCGTCCAGCAGCACGTGACAGCCGTCGGCGACCGCTGCGGCGATCTCGCCCAGCACCTCGATCCCGGGCACGGCACCGTCCAGCTGACGGCCTCCGTGGTTGGACACCACGATGCCGCTGACACCGGTCTCGACGGCACGGCGGGCGTCCTCGACAGCGAGAATCCCTTTGAGTACCACCGGCAGGTTCGTGCGTGCGCACACCGCCGCCACGGAGTCCCAGTTGGCCGGGGCGAACTCGCGCGCGGTGTGGTCGGCCACGGCCGAGACGCCCGGAATTCGGCGGTGCGCGGCCGCGGATGCCTCGAAGTTGGCAGCCGTCACCCACTCCGGCAGTGCGAAGCCGTTGCGCATGTCGCGCAACCGCCGTCCCATCCACGGCACATCGACGGTGAACACGATCGCCTCACAGCCGGAGTCCTCCGCCCTGCGCACCAGATCCAGAGATCGTTTCTGGTCACGCAGCCAGTACAGCTGGAACCACGGCCGACCGCCGACAGCCGCGATCTCCTCCAGCGGCACGCTGCTCATGGTGCAGATGGTGTACGGCACGCCGGCGTCCCGGGCCGCGCGGGCCGCCGCGAGCTCGCCCTCGGGATGGAACAACCGCTGGTACGCGATGGGCGCGACCGCCAGCGGCAATGCGGCGTTGTGGCAGAGGACCTCGGCCTCCGTGCTGCTGTCGGTCAGGTCACGCAGCATCCGGGGCACCACGAAGATCCGCTCGAGCGAGGTGCGGTTGGCCACCAGAGATGCCTCGGCGCCGCTGCCCCCGGCGAGAAAGTCCCAGGTGTGGCGGGGGAGGACATCCCGGGCGGCACGTTCGAGCTCCTCCAGGCGAAGGTACGTCATCGTCGAACGGCGCCGGGATCGCTCTGTCCGGTCCGTTCCAGCTCCACGGCCTCGTACAGGGCCTTGATGTTGGAGCTGCCGAAGGTCTCCGCCCCCTGCCTCTCGATGATCTCGAAGAAGATCGTCCGCCGAGGATGAACGGAAGCGGTGAAGATCTGGAACATCTGGCCGCCGTGATCCTCGTCGGCGAGCACGTTCGTCGTCCGCAGATCATCCAGTTTGTGCGTCTCCAGCGCGATCCGTTCACCGAGCATGTCGTAGTAGGTCGTCGGCGTCTTCAGGAACTCCACCCCGCGCCGGGACAGCGCCTGGACCGAGCGGACCGCGTCGTCGCTGGTGAATGCGATGTGCTGGACACCAGCCCCGTGGTGCTCCTTGAGGAAGTCGTCGATCTGGCCCGGGTCGGCGCTCCCGTCGGGCTCGATCAACGTGAGGGTGATCGCTCCCGACGCGCTCTGCACGACGGTGGAGTTCATCGCCTGGGCGCCGACCACGATGTGCTCCTCGAATATCTGCCGGAACCCCAGTGCCCGCTCGTAGAACCGCACCGTGGGGCCGAGGTCGCCCCCGCTCAGACAGACCGCGAAGTGATCGATCCCCAGCAGGTCCACGTCTCCCCCGCGATGGCCGTTCGCGTGCGGCGGGGCGGGAGTTTCGTCCCTCTGGACCAGGGTGTGCACCACATCCCCGAAACCGAGGATGGCGGCCGTGACGGCCGGTCCGTGCGGCTCCGCTGCGCTGCGCCGCGCCGGTTCCCGGACAGCGACGGCCCCGCCCCGCACGGCAGCCTCGAAAGCGGCGGCCACGTCCGACGTACGCAGCGCGACGTCGGCCACACCGTCGCCGTGCGTCTGGAGGTAGGCCGTCGCCGGATGACGATCCGACGTCGGCTCGGTGAGAACCAGCTTGATCGGCCCCTGGCACAGCGTGACGCTCCGGTGGTCCGCCGAGCGGCTCGTACCGGCGACGGCGAAAGCGTATTGATCCACCCAGCCGAACGCGGCCTCCTCGAGATTCCCGACATATATCTCCACATACTCGATCTCGAAATTCTGCATAGCGCTCAAGACTTCCTCCAAGAAACGGATAGATGCCTATTCACAGCATGACTGCGAGGCAATTTCGCATCAACGGTGTCAAATTGACACCTCCTCGGCGCAGGCGTCCTGGATACCGGGTCCGGGTCAGCGCCCTGTGAACCGCACCGGGAGTTCCCGGTACCCCTGCACGGCGATCGCGCGCAACCAGGTGGGCTCCTGCACCAATTCCACCCGCGAGACCCGCTCGGCCAGTGTGCGCAATACGACCGACAGTTCAATTCGGGCGAGTGCGGAACCGAGGCAGTGATGCACCCCGTGGCCGAACGTGATGTGCCGATTGGGCTTTCGCCCGGGGTGGAACGCGTCGGGGTCGTCGAACTCGGCTGGGTCCCTGTTCGCGGCGGGCAGCCACGCGACCACCGGTGCGCCCGGCGGCAGGTGACGGCCGTTGATCGTGACCTCGCTGGTCGTCACCCGGAGCACGTGCATCGCCGGCGAGGTCCAGCGCAGCACCTCCTCCACGACAGTGCCGACGTCCGCGCTCCCGTCGCGCAGGCCGGTCAGCAGGCCGGGCACCGTGGCGAGCGCGTGCACCGCGCCGGTGATCGCGTGCCGGGTGGTCTCGTTGCCGCCGATCAGTACGTTGTCGCAGTTGAGCAGGGCATCGTCGATGGTGAGGCTGTCATCGGCCATCAGCGTGCTGACGAGGTCCGCCCCGGGGCGCTCACGGCGCTCGGTGATCAACTCGTAGAAGTAGACGAGGATCTCGGTGTGGGCCTGACGCGGCGTCATCCCGTCGAACAATTCGTCCGCACCGCCGAACGCGTGGTTGGTCAGCTCGATGAGCAAGTCCTGGTCCCCGGCCGGTACGCCGAGGATGTCGCACACGACCGCGGCCGGAATGCGTGAGCCGATCGCCGGGGCCACGTCGCACACGCCGCCGTCGAGCGCCTGGTCGAGCACGCGGCGCACCTCGGTCCGCACCCGCTCCGCCAGCTCCTGCGCGGCCACTCTGGAGAGCAGCGGTCCGACCAGCCTGCGCAGCCTGCGGTGCCGCTCCCGTTCGGAGACCACCATCATCCGGCCGCCCGAGGTGTCCGGATGATCGCGGTCGAAGCCGATCATCATCCCGTACTCGGAGGTGAACGGTGCGGAGGGCGCGAGGACCGCGGCACACGCGCGGTGCGAGAACACGGACCAGAAGCCGGTGGGTGAACTGCCCGGATCGCTCCACACCATCGCGTCCTGCGCCGCGAGTGCCCGCCAGCGGGCGTGCCGGTCGAGCGTCGTGTACAGGTCGGGGTTGCCGAGATCGGTCCTGTCGGCGGTCTTTGTCCACATGGAGGATCTCCAGGTCACGTCGGTGCGCCGTCGAGCACCTTGGCGAGCTGTGCCACGGTCGGCGCGTTGAAGAAGGCCTGCACCCGCAGCCGGACGTGCAGGCTCTCGCGGATGCGGGCCACCAGCCGAGTCGCGAGCAGCGAGTGGCCGCCGACCTCGAAGAAGCTGTCCTCGACGCCGACGCTGCTGACGCCGAGCACTTCGGCGAACAACGTGGCCAGGTGGATCTCCGTGGGGGTACTCGGCGCTCGCCCCGATGTCGCGCGTCCGGCGTCCTCGGGGTCGGGCAGGGCGGCTCGGTCGACCTTGCCGTTCGGCGATGTCGGCAGACGCGGCAGGGCGACGACCACGTCGGGTACCAGGTAGGAGGGCAACCGTCCGCGCAGCTGTGCCAGGAGGTGTTCGGTCGGAACCGGCGTGCCCGCCGTGCCGACCACGTAGGCGACCAGCCTGTTCTCGTGCTCAGTCACCACCGCCTGGGCCACTGTGTCCACTTCGAACAGGGCGGCCTCGACCTCGCCCGGCTCGATCCGGTGACCACGGATTTTCAGCTGGTCGTCGGCGCGGCCGACGAAGACGAGCTGACCGTCCGAGCGCGCCCGCACCCGGTCGCCGGTGCGGTACATACGGTCGCCCGGAGTGCCGAACGGATCCGGCAGGAACCGCTGCGCGGTCTGCGCCGGCCGGTTCAGGTAGCCGCGGGCGAGACCGGGGCCGCTCATGTACAGCTCGCCCACGTCCCCGTCCGGGACGGCTCGTAGCCGGTCGTCCAGGACGTACGTGCGGACGCCGGTGATCGGCCTGCCGATCGGCGGCGTTCCGTCGCCGGTCAGTGGCTCGCTCGCGGTCACCGCGACCGTGGCCTCGGTCGGGCCGTACGCGTTGATCATCACGCGGTCGGTGGCCCAGCGTTTCGCGACCGGTGCCGGGCACGCCTCGCCCGCGACCAGGAGGGTCAGCCCTGCGGGCAGACCGCCGGCTTCCTCCAGCGGCGCCAGCGCCGACGGCGGCAAGGTGATGTGGGTGATGCTCTGGTCGCGCACCAGCCGGGCGAGCGGTTCACCCGGGACCAGGTCCGCCGCGGGAGCCAGCACCAGGCAGCCGCCGGCCAGCCAGATCGGCCAGAACTCGGCGACGGAGGCGTCGAAGCTGGGTGACGCGAACGCCAGCAACCTGCTGTCCGGCAGCAGCCGCTGGCGGCGCACGTAGTCGGCGGCCAGGTTCGGGATTCCACGATGCGTGACCAGCACGCCTTTCGGCCGTCCGGTCGAGCCCGAGGTGTAGATGACGTACGCGGGGTGGTCGGGAAGCAAGGCGCCGAGCCGGTCGTGGTCGGCCAGGTCCGGCACGGACCGGGACGGCTCCCGTTCCACGCTCAGGGCGGCGGGGGCGCCGGCCACATCCTGCCCCGGCAGGGACAGCACGCAGTGCGCTGACGCGTCGTCAAGCATCTGCCGCCTGCGTTCCTCCGGATAGTCCGGGTTGACGGGCACGTATGCGGCACCGGCCTTGTGCACGGCCAGGACCGCGATGACGAACTCGATCGACCGCGGCATCACCGTTGCGACCAGCCGTTCCGGGCCGGCCCCGTGCTCGACGAGGCGACGCGCGACGAGGTTGGCCTCCCCGTTCAGCTCGGCGTAGGTCAGTGTGGTGTCACCCATCACCACCGCCGGCCGGTCCGGCTGCGCCGCGGCGGTCGCCTCGAACAGTGCGGGCGCCGTGGACGGCGGCACGATCGCGCCGGTCATACCTGCTCCTTCGCGGCTCCGGGCGCATCGGCGCTCGTGTCGACGGGGCGTCCGGCACGGCCCGGCTGACTGTCGCGGGCTGACTCAAGGGGTGTCATGCGGTCTCCTCCCATCGCGCGGGCTCGGCGCGCAGGAACCGGATCAGCTCGCGATTCACCGCTTCCGGGTTCTCCAGGTAGCCGAAGTGCCCGCACCCGGGGATCGTGCGGTGCGTCGCGCCGGGTATCGCGGCGGCCAGCTCCCGGCCGGCTGCCGGCGGCGTCACGAGGTCGTGCTCGAACGAGACGACGTGGCAGGGCACCTTGATCGCGCGGTAGGCCTGGATGCGGTCGGGCAACGCGCTCAGCAGCAGTTGGGCCCGGATCCCCGGGCCCCCCGTACCTGACGCCTCGAGCAGGTCGAGCCAGTCGGCGGTGAGGTCGTCGTCGGTGAGCGTCGCGGGCCCCAGATTGTGCATGGCGCGGACGGCGGCGAGGTACCTCCGCGGCAGCTCCGTACCGCGTTCGATCAGCTCCGCCTCGGCCTCCGCCAGCAACCGCTGGACGAGACTGCTCCTGCCGCAGGCCGCCATCAGCACGGCCGAGTCCAGCAGTTCGGGGCGGGCAAGTGCCAGCTCCTGCGCGATGTACGAGCCCATCGAGGTGCCGACCACGCGGCACGGCGCCACTCCGAGGTGCTCGATCAGGGCGGCCACGTCCGCGACGAGGTCGTCGATGATGAACCCGTCCGCGCCGTCGTCGCTGGGCGGGATCCCGCGGTTGTCCATGGTGATCACCCGGAATCCGGCGGAGCGGAGCGCGGGCACCTGGTGCAGGTCCCACACCGAACTCGGCGCCCCGGTGCCGGTCAGCAACAGGACGGGCGAAGCATTTCCGTGGTCGTGGTAGGACAACCGAATTCCGTTCTCCGTTGTCATTAACATGCCGGTCCTCCCCCACCAGATACTGTGGCATATGTGTGACCGTACCTTCGGATATCGAGCATCTGGAAGAGCGGCCATAGACATCCACAATTTCGGACGCGCCGGAGACATGCGTCCACGGCCGTCGGCTTGACACCTCGACCGCCTATGAAAAACCCTGGCATTCATGAATTCATACGGTCTGTCCACGCGCTTGAGCATGGAAACTCTGCACGGCTCGCTCACCGATCCGGCTATCTCGTCGATGAACCTGCTCAACGAGCTGGTCGGCGAATATCCCGTGGCCATTTCCATGGCGGCGGGTCGCCCGTACGAAGAGTTCTTCGACGTCCGTCTCATCCACGAGTACATCGACGCCTACTGCGACCACCTCCACAACGATCGGAGGCTGACCGAGGCGGAGGTCACCCGCACGCTCTTCCAGTACGGCACCACGAAGGGCGTCATCACCGATCTCATCGCCCGCAACCTCGCCGTGGACGAGAACATCGACGCCGACCCCGAGTCCGTGGTCGTCACCGTGGGCGCGCAGGAGGCCATGTTCCTGGTTCTCCGCGCGCTGCGGGCGGACGAGCGGGACGTGCTGCTCGCCCCCGCCCCCACCTACGTTGGCCTGACCGGAGCCGCACTGCTGACCGACACCCCGGTCCGGCCTGTTCGGTCCACCGAGAACGGCATCGACCCCGAGGACCTCGCCCTCCAGCTGAAACGCGCCAACGAGCAGGGCAAGCGCGTCCGGGCCTGCTACGTGACGCCCGACTTCGCCAACCCGACGGGCACCAGCATGGACGTGCCCGCCCGCCACCGGCTCCTGGAGGTCGCCGAGGCGGGCGGCATCCTGCTGCTGGAGGACAACGCGTACGGGGTCTTCGGGTCCGAGCGCCTTCCTACGCTGAAGGCGCTCGACCGGTCGGGGACCGTGGTCCACATCGGCTCCTTCGCCAAAACCGGCATGCCCGGCGCCCGGGTCGGTTACGTCGTGGCGGATCAGCACGTGGCCGGGGGCGGCCTGCTCGCCGACCAGCTCTCGAAGCTCAAGGGCATGCTCACGGTGAACACCTCGCCCGTCGCGCAAGCGGTGATCGCCGGAAAGCTCCTGCTCAACGACTTCAGTCTGGTCAAGGCCAACGCCAGGGAAATCGCCATCTACCAACGCAACCTCCAGCACACGCTGGGCGAGCTCGCCCGCAGGCTCGGCGGCTGCCCCGGGGTCGGCTGGAACGCGCCGAAGGGCGGTTTCTTCGTCACCGTCACCGTGCCCTTCGTCGTCGACGACGCGTTGCTGAAACACGCCGCCGGCGACTACGGCGTCCTGTTCACACCGATGCACCACTTCTACGGCGGCAAGGACGGGTTCAATCAACTCCGGCTCTCGATCAGCCTGCTCACACCGGAGCTCATCGAGGAGGCCGTCTCCCGGCTCGCCGCACTCATCACCGCACGCCTCCCCTGATCCGGGCCCGGAGAGTCATGAGGGATCGCTCCGCAAGGACGCCTGCAGCAACAAGGCGTCATGGCGGCCGCTGCCCCCGGCGGACCTGAACGAAGCCGGCTCCCTCACGTCGAATCCGGCCTGTTCCAGTTCCCGTACGACCTGATCCGGCTCCAGGAGCCGCAGGCGACTCGTGCAGACGACGAAGGGGTCCGACGCATCATCGGCGGGGTAGACGGTGATGTCCTGGATCGCTTCCGCCGGCGACCGCCGCACGTGCAACACGTACCGTCGGCCGCTGCGACCTGACAGCTCCTGATCGCGCTCAAGCGACTGCGACCCGCCCGTATCGGCCATGCTGATCAGGAATGTCCCGCCGGGCTCGAGGTGCTCACGAACCGACGCGTACAAGCCACGCCTGTCGGCATCCTCCAGGAGGCTGATCGAGCCGTAGCTGATGACCACGGCCCCGAAGCGCCGGCCCAGCACGAAGGCGCTCATGTCTCCTTGCACCACGGTGCACCGGTCCCGACGATCTGCCGGCTCGTCCTCCAGCTGCCGCCGAAGGGCGGCGACCATCGCGGTCGACAGCTCCAGTGCGGTCACCTCGAACCCGAGCGCCAGCAAGGGGAAGGTCAGTCGGCCCGTTCCGGCAGCGAGTTCGAGGACCGGTCCGGACGCGGAGCGGATGCGGGCGCCCATCGCCTGTGCCTCCGAGACGCCGTCCGCATCCTGCATCAGATCGGACCCGGTGTCGTCGTCGTAGAAGCTGCGCAGCACACCTCGCTCACCTACGGAGGCCAGCAAAGCGTCCGCGCGAGTCGTCCGAACCGGGCCATGTTCCAGCTGATTACTCATGAGGCCAACCTCCTGGTCGACATTGGTCGGACGACAGCCCAGGTCTTTTCGCCGTATCCGCCGTGGGGCGAGCTCTCCCGCGCATGCTTCTCCAGCTGGGCGAACAAGTCCTTGTCGGGCCCGTTGAGCATCGACATCTGAGAGGCGTAGCGCCTCAGGGCCTCGAATTTCCGCGTCCGCGCCTGCGTCTCGACGGAGCTGAAATCGGGAGGACCGAGACGAAAGCCCCTCGGCAGCTCGACGGAGTCCAGCCCGAAGATCGCGTGCGGAAGGTCTTCCCACAGGCGCACCGGAATGCCGTGCTCGTGCGCCGTGAACAGCGCGGCGTCTCGTGCGATCTCGCTGTCGATATGACCGTTGGCGGCCGCGCAGGTGACGATCAGCCTCGGAGCACACGCGTCGACAGCCGACTCGATGTCGGCCTTCACCGCGGAGAACAGAGCCGCATCACCCTGTGACGGTCGCCTGCTGATGGCCACCTTCTGCCGGCCCGGCACGTTGTCGGCCAGCCATTGGCCATCGGGCGACTTGCGATAAATGGCATCAAGGAACCGGCCGTGCCGGTGGCCGACCCCCAGGTGGTCGAGCGCGGCGATGTCTTCTTTCCGGCGGTGCAGCGATGCGTCGTGATCCGGCGAGATGCCCCAGATTCCGTGCAATCGCTGCGCCGCCGGGGAGTAGGGAGGTGAGGGGGTGCCGGCGAATACCGTGAAGACGGTCACCTGTGCACTGTCCTGCACCGCTTGGGCGAGGCCGGCCCCGAAGGACAGGACCGCATCGTCCAGATGAGGGGATATCACCAGTAGTCGGGTCCGGTCGGAGCCGCGAAACATGGCAGTCAATCTATGGACGGCGTTGCCGCGTCGCAACGAGTGAGGACTGGACGGGCCGGTGTGGTTCCCGGCCGGCCGCATCGAGCAGCAGCTCCGCGGCCACCCGTGTCCCGTCGCCGCGGATCGTGCCCGCCGCGGCCGTCGCTCGCGCGCGGGTTCCTGGGGCAAGGGCTGTGCCGAGCGCGGCCGACAGGGAGTCGAATGTCGGGGCCGGACCGTCATGTGCCACCCCGATGCCCAGCTCGGCCACCCGGCCGGCGTAGTACGGCTGGTCCGCGATCTGGGGGACCACGACTTGGGGGGCGCCTGCCCGCGCGGCCACGTGCGTCGTGCCCGCGCCGCCGTGGTGGATGACGGCGGCCACCCGGCCGAACAGCACCTGCTGGTTCACCTCCCCGACGGTGCAGCAGTCCGCCCGGTCGTCGGGCGGGATCAGATCGGCCCAGCCGCGGGAGAGGATCACCCGGCGGCCATGGGCACGGACCGCTTCCACGGCCACCCGGACGGCGTCCGCCGGCGCGCGCAGGCTGCCGAAGCCCACGTACACCGGCGGTGACCCGGCAGCCAAGAACGCCTCCAGCTCTGTCGAAAGGGGCCGTTTGTCCGGCAGGATCCACGCGCCGGTCTGCACGGCGTCGAGGTCCGTCGGCTGCAGCGGGGCCAGGACCGCGTCCGCCGCCAGCCAGGGATGATCGGTGTAGCCGAACCTGAAGATGTCCTTGACGGGTGGCAGGCCGAGCGCGCCCCGCCTGTCGTTGAGCGGGCCGCCGTACCGCTGATAGGCGCTTTGGTTGTTCCGGTCCCACAGCGCCCCGATGTCGGTCACGTCCCGTGCGGGCGGCTCGCCGAGGGGCGGCGGCGGCGGGTAGTACGGCGACGGCACGTAGACCGGGCAGTGGAAGGTGTAGCTGTAGGGGATGCCCAGTTGCTCGGCCACCGACCGCACCCCGATCGCGACGGGCAGCAAACCGGTCGTCACCACCGCGTCACACCCCTCGGCGGCTGCCGGGAGTTGGTCGAACTGCGTGGCGATCGCCTCGGCCGAGAACCTGCGCATGTCCTCGGGCGTCGGCGGCGCGGTTCCGTGTCTCGGCGCGCGCGCCGACGGGCCGACCGGCACATGCTCCACACCGACCTCGGCCAGCCGCTCCGCGCAGTCCGGCGGTGCGCACACCCGCGCCTGCGCGCCGAGCTCCCGCAACCCCGCCGCCAGTGCCGCCAGCGGTTCGACATCTCCGCGGCTGCCATACGTCGTCAGCAATACGCGCATGTCGCACCCCCTGTTTCAGGCCGGCTGATGAGGCAGCCATTTCATCCCGTCGGGCGAGGTCACGAGGCCGCCGGGGAACAGCGGCAGCTCGGGCTCGGCGTCCTCGCCGAGCAGCGCCTTCATCTGGACCTGGCCTGCCTCCTGCATCGCCTGCCTGACCACCTGTGACTTGAACATCGGCACCATGTTTTCCTGGTCGCCGCCTGCCATCTGGTCCACGGCCGCGGCGAACTCGGCGCTGCGCTCGACTATCCTGTCCGCCGTCGTGAGCGCCGTCTCACCGGACGACACCCCACCGATCAGTTCCACGAACGACTCGATGTCGGTGTTGTTCTGACTGTTCGTGACCTTCTTGGCCTGCCAGAAGTACGAGTCCTCGTTCACGTTCATTTGGTAGAACGACATGAGGAACTCGTAGAACACCTGGTACTCGCGGCGGTACCGGGCCTCGAACTCGGTCAGTACCGTCTTCTCATCCAGCTCGCCCGCGAGGACGCTGTTGATCGACCGGGCCGCGAGCAGCCCGCTGTAGGTCGCCAGATGCACCCCGGAGGAGAACACCGGGTCCACGAAGCACGCGGCGTCGCCGACCAGGACCATCCCCGGCCGCCAGAAGTGCGTCTGCTGGTACGAGTAGTCCTTGCGGATCCGCAGTTCCCCGTACGTGCCGGTCGTCACCCGGGTCGCGTCCGACAGGTATTCCGAGATCATCGGGCACTCGGCGATCAAGGAGTTGAGCGCCTTCTCCCGGTCTCCCTGGACCTTCTCGGCGTCCTCCCTGCGCACGACCGCGCCGACGCTGGTCAGCGTGTCGCTCAGCGGGATGTACCAGAACCAGCCGCTTTCGAAGGCCACGCTCAGGATGTTGCCCGAGACCGGCTCGGGCAGCCGCTTACCGCCTTCGAAGTAGCCGAACAGCGCCAGGCTGCGGAAGAACTCCGAATAGTTCCGCGCGCCGCCGACGTTCCCGTACAGCCGGCTCTTGTTGCCCGACGCGTCTACCACGAAGCGCGCCGACACCGCACGCTCACTGCCGTCGGGATCGGTGTAACGCAGACCGGTGACACGATCGCCGTCTTCCATGACGTCGGTGACCGCGCACCCCTCCCGCACGACCACGCCCTTGCGTCTGGCGTTGTTCAGCAGAATCTCGTCGAATCGCGCCCGCTCGACCTGATAGGCGTACGACGTCGAGCCGGCCATCCGGGCGGAGAGGCCGAAGTGGAACGTCCACGGCTCTGGGCGAGCGCCCCAGCGGAACGTGCCGCCCCGCTTCACCGGGAACCCGGCACCGGCCAGTTCGTCCGCGACGCCGAGCATCCGGCACACGCCGTGCACCGTGGCGGGCAGCAACGACTCACCGATCTGGTACCGGGGGAAGTTCTCCTTCTCCAGCAGCAGCACCCGATGGCCCTGCATGGCCACAAATGTGGCCACGGTCGAACCACCCGGCCCGCCGCCGGCCACCACTACATCGAATTCTTCGACCGACATCTCGCCACCGTTTCCTCTGTTGCGGGTCAATTTGTTGCGACTGATTCTCAAAGCGTGCGCCGCTCGATCGCTACCAAGTGACTGGCACCTGGTCCGGACAGTCGACGAACGCGTTCCGGTACTTCACTTCGCCGATGGGCACTGCCAGCCGCAGCCCGGGGAACCGGCGCCAGAGGGCCTGATAGGAAATGCGCAGTATCGCCCTGGCCAGCGCCGCGCCCAGGCAGTAGTGGATGCCGTGCCCGAATCCGACGTCCGAGACCGGTTCGCGGTTCGCGTCGAGGATGTGGGGATTCGGCGTCAGCGCATCGTCCCGGTTGGCCATGAGAACCGAGCACAGCACATAATCCCCCGCCTTGATCAACTGTCCGTCGATGACCACGTCCTTGATGGCCAGACGGGGATTCGGCCCCTGCACGGGCGACAGATAACGCACCAGTTCGGCGACTACGCGGTCGGCCTTCTCGCGGCCCGCGAAAAGCAACGGTATCTGGTCGGGATTGTCCAGCAGCGCGACAACCCCGAAGCCGATCATCCCCGCGACGGTCTCGACACCACCGAGGATCAGCGCCATGCACAGGCCCTTCAACTCCTCGTCCGTGATGTTGTCCCCGTGCCCTTGCACGACCATGCCGAGGAGCCCCTCGCCGGGGTCCTTGCGCTGCCGGGTGATCAGGTTGTCCAGGTACCGGTTGAACGCAGCGCTGTCGGCGGCCCTCGCCTTGAGCCCGCGGCTCAGATCGACGTTCCGCCGGAGCCGCCGGACGAACTCGCGTCGGTCGTCCCGGGGGATGCCGAGCAGCTCACACAGGACACCCGCGCCGATCGGATCGGCGAAATCCCGCTGGACGTCCGCGGGTGGTCCCGCGGCCTCCATCATCTCGAGCCGGTCGTCGATGAGGCCTTGGATGTTGGGCTCCATCTTGCGTATACGCCGGACCGTGAACTCCGGTGTCAGCATCTTCCGCAGGCGTGTGTGCTCGGGCGGGTCGTACGTCGATATCTGCCCGACGAACTGGGGCTCAATGCGTTCCGCTGAATTCCCCTGGGTGAACCGGGGCCGGGTCGTGAAATTCTCGTGGTCGCCCAGTATCCGGCGCACGACGTCGTACCCGAAGGCCTGCCACACATAGTCCCTGCCCAGCTGCTCGGACGCCTCCCCGGCAATCCGGAACAGCGGGCCATGCGCTCTGAGATCGAAGTTGTCCGTATGCGGATCGCAGTTCGTTCTCATCTTGAAGTTCGGCGGCTCGCTCAGGAGTGGCGCGACCTGATCCGTACCCTGTCCCATACGAGTGGTATCTCCTTCGCTGGCCGACTAGTCGGCGTACCCGTACTGCTTGGCGTAATGGGCGTATGCAGAGTCGCCATGCAGCAGATCCTGATAGGCGGACTCGATCTCCTCGCCCAAGAAGGACAGTGAACGGTCGCCGTACCGGCCCTCGCCCACGAATTTCGGCCCGTCACCGCCGGCCTCTTGGCCGGTGGGTGACGTCCCGCCCCCCACCCGCGCGCTCTCCTGCTCCAGTTCACGCATCCGTTCCAGAGTGCTGGCCTCCACCGCGCGGAGAATGTTGTCGATCTCGACGGGCTCCCCGAGGGCGAGGAATTCCATGATCTCGGCGAACCGTGCCACCGGATCGGCCCGCAGATCCTCGTAACGCACCGTCAGCAGATCCGCGTCGGGGAAGCGGTCACTCGACGACTCGGTCCAGCTCCGCACGTTCTCCGGCCACGACCCGATACCGACCCCCGGCGAGAGTGCCGCCATCTGATGGCCTTCCGTGGCGATGAACTCGCGGACGAAGGCGCGGCTTCTCTCCAGCTCGTCGTGCGGTATCGCGGCCATGCGCAGCGAGCTGAGCAGGATGTCCCTCGGGTTGCGCACGAGATAGAGAACCTTGCCGGTCGACCTCCGCAGCACGTCCAGCACCGGTACATCGGCCCTGAGGTGCGTCTTCAGCAGCACCGGTTCCGTCGGCTCCATCGGCGGCAGATCGCCGTAACGCAGCATTCCCTCCAGCACGGGGGTCGTGGCGTACACGTCGTTCCAGACCTTCGGTGCCTCTCCCGTGATGTAGGCGGCCAGCATGCACCTGAGCCAGGTGTTTCCGGCCTTGGGATACGACGCGATCCATCGGATTCCGTTCATACCTACTCCTCTGTGGTCGTTTGCGTCACCGGTCACAGCAGTCATCCCAGACGATCACCAAGCGACCATCAGCTCCGTCAGTCCGTACGCGGGGGTGGTCAGGCGGAACATGTCCTCATGGGCGGGGTCCGCGAGCCTCAGCCCGGGAAAGCGCCGCCACAGGGCGGTGTAGACCGTCCGCAGTTCGAGGCGGGCCAGAGCGGCTCCCAGGCAGTGATGGACGCCGTGCCCGAACGCGACATGCGGGACGGGCTCACGCATGACGTCAAGACGTTCCGGATCCGGCGTCAGGGCGGGGTCACGGTTGGCCGCCGGAAGCGCGCAGATGACGCTCTCCCCCCTCTTGACCACCTGGTCCCCGATGGTGACGTCCTCCATGGCGATGCGGGGTGTCGGGGAATAGGTGACCGTCAGGTAGCGGATCAGCTCGTCGACCGCCCGTTGCGCCGACCGCTCGTCGCCCCGGAACGCGGCGATCTGCTCGGGGTGCCGCAGCAGCGCCAGCACACCCAGCCCGATCATTCCGGAGATGTTGTCGTCGCCGGCCAGCATCACCTGGACGCAGAAGCCCCTCAGTTCCTCGTCCGTCGCCGCGTCGCCGTGTTCGGCGACGACGGCTCCGATCAGCCCCTCGCCCGGATCCTTCCGTTCCCTGGCGATCATCGCCAACAGGTAGCGGGAGAACGCCTCGCCGGCCGCCGCCCGCCTCTTCCGGCTCCGTGAGGCGTCAAGATGCCCGTGACACAGCTGCATGAACATGACCCGGTCGTCCCGGGGCACGCCGATCAACTCGCACAGCACGGCCCCGGGCACCTCGTCGGCGACGAACCCGATCAGATCCGCGGGGGATCCCGCCTGCTCCATGGCGTCGAGACGCTCGGTCACGATCTGTTCGATGGAGGGCTGCAGACGCCGCATCTTGCGCAGCGTGAAGCCCGGAGTCAGCTTCTGCCGCATCCGGGTGTGCTCCGGCGGGTCGTAGTCCATCAGGTTGCCCACCAGCTCACGCGGCCGGAAGATGCCCTCCCCGCCGATCTCGTCCCGCCGGTCCCAGCGCCGCCGTGTGCTGAACTTCTTGTGATCGCCCATCACCTGCCGGACGACGGCGTGCGTGGTCGCCATCCAGCGGGTCTCGGCGTCCGCTCCGGATCCGACGGTGACTCTCGTCAGCGGTCCCGCCGCGAGCAGTTCGTCCGCCGGATCGAGGCCCTGCCTGCGCACGTGGAGGGGGCGCGGGTCGTGACCACTCGACGCATCAGCGGGAAGCTCCTCCCCTGCCATCGGTTCTCCTCCTAGCCTCGGCGCTACCAGTTGAGCCGCAGGGCTTCCACGTTGAGCGGCGGCCGCCCCAACTTGATCTCGCGATCCGGTTCGGCCAGCCGCAGGGTCGGAAAGCGGTGGGCCAGAGCCGGAATCGCCACCCGGAACACCATCTCGGCCAGCGACCGGCCGAGGCAGTGGTGGATGCCGTGCCCGAACGCGACGTGCGCGGGCTTTTCCCTGGTGATGTCGAACCGGTCGTCCGGGCCGGGGAAGTTCCAGCGGTTCGCGGCCAGGAACGAGGGGGTGACGGTGTCGCCCGCCTTGATGGGGCACCCACTGATGTGCACGTCCTCCAGCGCGACGCGCGGAGTGGTCTTCTCGTCGCTGGTGATGTACCGGACCACCTCGTCCAGCCAATCCGGCGCGGTGTCCGGCCTGTCCCGCAGAACGGCGAACTGCTCGGGCTCCTCGACCATCAGCCATGCCGCCGCCGCGAGGAAGCGGGCCACCTGGTCCCCGCCCGCACCCATGACGAACGCGGCCACTCCGATCAGCTCCGCGTCGGTGATCTCGTCGCCGTGCTCGCGCACCACGACGCCGAACAGGTCGTCACCGGGATCGCGGCGGGTACGCGTCACGACCTGGTTCATGTACGCCCAGAACTTGTTTCCCGCCGCCAGGCGCCGCTTGCCCGACCGTTCGGCCCGGCTGGCGTGCAGGGCACGGGACAGCTCGGCCTGATCATCGCGTGGGATGCCGACGAAGTCACAGGTCACCGTCGTCGCGATGGGCCAGGCGAAATGCGGGACGAAGTCCACCGGGCCACCGGTGGACTCGATGTCGTCAAGGGTGGCCTCGACGGTCTTCTCCACCTGCGGCCGGAATCCCTGTATCCGCCGGATGGCGAACGGGCCCGTCACCATCCGGCGCAGACGCGTGTGCTCCGGTGGATCGTACTGAGTGAGGAAGCCGGGGAATATGAAACCGGCCGCGGTGCCACGGTAGAGCAGCTTGGAGCTGAATTTGTCCGAGCCGAGAACGTGCCGGATCTCGTCGTACCCGGCGGCGAGCCACGCGGTCCGCCCTTCGGGGGCGTCCTCGACGCCCAGCACGGTCATGGGGCCCTCGGCCATCAGGGCACGTAGCTCCGGCACCGGATCGAACCGGTCCCGTCGGTGTATGTCCAAGCCCAGGTCAACGTTGATCTCCTCGAACGAGCCCCGGACAACGTTGTTCTCCTCGAGCACTGCGCAGGTCCTTTCGCCACGTCCAGCCCTCGGATACCGAATGACCGAATGGTTGTCGCGAGCCGGCCGGACGGGCGTCGGGCCCGTCCAACCGTCCGCATTGAGCGGCTGGACACCTTGGTCTCAGGCGCCGGCTTCCTGGATGAGGCTCTTCGGCCGGAGGTCCTGCCAGTTCTCCTCGACGTAGTCGAGGCACTCCTGACGGGTGGCCTCACCGTGCACACGGGACCATCCGGCAGGCACTTCCGCGAAGGTCGGCCAGAGGGAGTGCTGGCCCTCATCGTTGACCAGCACGAAAAAGGAACCGTTGTCGTCGTCGAACGGGTTGGTCATAGTTGCGTCCTTTCGCTCTTCGGCCGGGAATGGAGCTTCTCGGCGACGATGGCTCCAATCTGGGCCAGCGCCGCGGGTTGCACCAAGTCGTAGTGGTTGGACGGGATTTCGTGGGGCTCGACGGTTCCGCTGGTGAAGTCCTTCCAGCTGGCTATCGCCTCCGGCACGGGCAGATGTGCCGGCCGGTCCAGCGAGGCGATGAAGAGCAGGATGTCGCCGGCGAAGGGCGAGGCGGTGTGCCGCGGCCCGACCTCCCAGAGGTTGCGCATCACCGCCTGGATGCGCTTCCTGGTGCCGGGCCCCTGCACCAGTCCACCGGCGAGCTCCAAGTCCTGCTGCTTGCGCTTTTGCACGGCCTCCTCGTCGCGCACGGCTTCTTCACTCACCGTGCCGGTGGCGTTCCGTCCCATGTAGACGGGATAGGCGTCGAGCAGGGCGAGCAGGCCGACCTCCTCCCCTTCCGCCTCGAGCGACGCGGCAATCGCCTGCGCGATCCGCCCGCCGAGGGACCAGCCGAGAAGGTGGTACGGCCCTGTCGGCTGCACGGCCCGGATGTGCGCGAGGTAATCGGCCGCCATCTCCTCGACGCTGCCCGGCAAGGGTTCGGTGCGGGCCAAGCCGCGCGCCTGCACTCCGTAGACCGGCTGGTTCGCCGGAAGATGCCGCAGCAGCGGCTGGTAGTTCCAGCTCAGGCCGCCGCTCGCGTGGAAGCAGAACAGTGGCGGGCGATCACCGCCGGCTCGCAGCGGCAGCAGGATCTCGTAGTCGCCCGTCTTCAACGACGGGGCCGAGCGCCGCCGCTCGCCCACGACGACCAGGGTTTTGGCGGAGGTCTTCCGGGCGAGCAGGCCCGTGCGCAGCATCTGATGTCCCGGAGTTCCGAACGGGCAGCGCACGGTCGGCCGACCGGCCTTGCCCTCGTCCACTGCCGCCCCGGTGACGTAGAGATCGCCCACGGCCCCCGGTGTGACCGGGCGCAGCCGGTCGTCGAGGAGGAGTGCGCCGAGCGGACCGTCCTCGGCCAGGCCGGCGAGCGCCGGGGGCACCGCCCCGTGCCACCGCGCCGGTGCGATGACCGGACGGCTGCGTTCGACGTCGTCCAGGAAGATGTCCAGGTCGCTGATCCGCCGCCGCGGATCCTCCGCCACCTGTTCCAGGACGCGGACCAGCCGCCGGGCCACCGACTCGGCCGTGTCCTGGTCGAACAGGTCGGTGGCGTAGCGGAGGGTGCCTTCGAGGCCGTCCTCGTCGTCGAGGTTGTCGGTGAGCCTGAACGCGAGGTCCAGCTCCATGGCTTCGGCCCCGCCGGGTTCGACTTCGGTGCGCAGGCCCGGCAGTTCCCTCGCGTCCCAGGTGCCGAGCCCCTCCTCCAGCACCTCGAGTCCGACCTGGAACACGGGGTGGCGGGAGAGGGAGGCGGGCAGGTCGAGCAGCTCGGCGAGCCGCTCGAAAGGTACGTCCATGTGCTCCTGCGCGACCTGGACCGCTTCCTGCACGCGGGTGACCACGTCCAGGAAGTCCGGGTCGCCCGAGACTTCCGTGCGCAGGGCGACCGGCCGGGCGAACGGTCCGATCATCGGCTCGAGGTCGATGAGGTCCTCGTCCCGGGGCAGCGCCGTGCCGATCACCAGGTCGTGGCCCGCCCCCAGTTTCGTCAGCAGCATGGCGAGCGCGGCGTGCACCACCTGGAACGCGTCCGCGCCGGCCGGCTCCGCCGCCTCCATCAACCGGGCGTACGGGCCCGCGTCCAGCCGCAGCTCGACCGTGCCTGCCCGACGCGAAGGGACGGCCGGCCGCAGGCGGTCGAACGGCAGCACCGTCTCCCCGTCGATGCCGGCCAGGTTGTCCCGCCAGAAGGCGATCTGCTCGTGGGGCAGGCTGCCCGGCTCGTTCTCGTCCGCGAGCAGCCGCTGCTCCCAGATCGCGTAGTCGGCGAACTGCACAGCCAGGGGCGCGCGCTCCGGGACTCGGCCCTCGCGCCGCGCGCCGTACGCGGCCGCCAGGTCGCGGAAGAACACGTCCAGCGAGTCGTCGTCGGCGAGGATCCGGTGCACCTGCAGGAGCAGTACGTGCTCCTTCTCCGCGAGTCCGAAGAGCTCACATCGCCACGGCACGTCCTTGGTGAGATCGAACACCGACTCGCGCCGCTCGGCGAGCAGCCCGGGCAGGTCCTCCTCGGTGGCCGGGACGGGGGTCAGCTCGACCGCGAGGGCGTCTTGGATGTGCTGGTGGACGCTGTGTGCGTCGCCGGGGAAGGTCGTGCGCAGAATGTCGTGCCGGGCTGCGACGTCGCCGACCGCCGCCGCCAGCGCGGGCACGTCCAGCCGGCCGCGCAGGCGCAGTGCGACGGACGCGTGCAGGCCGGCCGTGTCCTTGCCGGGGTCGGCCAGCAGCCGGGCGCGCAGCTGCCGGGTGGTGACCGGCACCCGGTCCGGCCGCTGGGCGGCTTCCAGTGCGGGGCGTGACTTCGCGGCAAGCACCCTCGCCAGACCCGCGGGGGTCGGCGAGGAGAACAGCTGCCGGATGGGCAGGTCCGCGCCGAGTTCCTCACGGATCCGCGCGATGAGCCGCATGGCCAGCGCCGAACTCCCGCCGAGGTCGTGGAAGGTGTCGTCGCCACCCACGTGGTCGACGCCGAGGATCTCGGAGAACAGCGCGCACAGCATTTTCTCGGTCTCGCTCTCCGGCGCCTTCTCCGACGCGTGTCCGGCGAGATCCGGGGCGGGCAGGGCCCGGCGGTCCACCTTGCCGTGGGCGGTGACCGGCAGGCCGGGCAGGGCGACAATCGCCGTCGGAACCATGTACGCGGGCAGGACCAGGGCCATGTTCCGCCGGATCTGTGCTGCCCCCGCATCGCTGCCGTCGGAGACGAAGTAGCCCACCAGGCGCTTCTCGCCCGGCTGGTCCTCCCGCGCCACGACGACTGCCTCGACCACCCCGGGCTGGGCCGCCAGCACGGCCTCCACCTCGCCCAGCTCCACCCGGTAGCCGCGGATCTTCACCTGGTCGTCGGCGCGGCCGAGGAAGACGACCTCGCCGTGCTGGTTCCAGCGCGCCAGGTCGCCGGTGCGGTACATCGGTTCCCCGGCGAGGAACGGGCACGCCACGAACCGCTCGGCAGTCAGGCCGGGGCTGGTGAGGTACCCGCGGGCCAGCCCCGTACCGGCGATGTACAACTCGCCGGCGACTCCCGGCGCGACCGGGCGCAGGAAGGCATCGAGGATGTAGACCTTGCGGTTGGTCATGGGGCGGCCGATCGGCAGCTCCCGCCCGAGCTCCTCCCCTGGCTCGATCGGCTTCCACGTCGCGCACAGGGTGGTCTCGGTCGGTCCGTAGGTGTTGCGCACCCGCAGGCCGGGCTGGGCCCGTCGCAGGTTCTGCACCGACTGTGCGGGGACCACGTCGCCGCCGGTCCCGATCTCGACCAGACCCGCGAAACACTCCGGGGACGTCTCCGCCAGGGCGCGGAAGGTACCGGCGGTGAGGTGGACGGCGGTCGCGCCGCGTTCGACGGCCCGGCGTACCCCGGCCGCGTCCAGCACACCCGGCTCGGTGAGCAGGACGCGGCCGCCCATGGCGAGCGGCACCCACATCGCGTAGAGCGAGGGGTCGAAGACGTGTGTCGCGTGCATCAGCACGCCGTCGCCCGGACCGATCTGCCAGCCCTCGTCACCGGCCAGGCCGGCCACGCCTCCGTGGGGGATGCCCACGCCCTTCGGGAGGCCGGTGGATCCGGAGGTGTACATCACGTACGCCAGGTCGTCGGCGCTCGGCAGGCTCTCCGGCGCCGTGGCGGCACAGCCGTCGACGGCCGCCCGCGTACTGGGGGCGTCGAGGACGATCGCGTCCTGCGGCGCGACGGCGCTGGTGGCCTCGGTGCACAGGACGGTGGAGACCGCGGAGTCTTCGAGAATGAACGCGATCCGCTCGGCCGGGTACTCGATGTCCACCGGGACGTACGCCGCACCTGTCTTCCAGATCGCCAGGAACGCGATCAGCAGGTCCGGCGACCTGTCCATGGCCACACCGACCCGGTCGCCGCGGCCTGTGCCACGACCGGCGAGGTAGCCGGCCAGCCGGTTCGAGGCCCGGTCGACCTCGGCGTAGGTCTGATCCGCGCCGTCGGCGTCGGTGATCGCCACCGCGTCCGGCGCCTCGGCCACCCGCCGCGCGAACATCGCGACCACGGATGTGCCGGGCACGGGGCCCGTGGTCGCGTTCCATTCGTCCACCACCAGGGCGCGCTCGGTCTCGCTCAGCAGCGTCAGGCGGCCGACCAGCACATCGGGCTCGGCGACCAGCCGCTCCAGCACGCGGGCCAGCGCGCCCACGACGGATTCGGCGATCGCGCGGTCGAACAGACCCCGGTCGTAGTCGAGGATGAGCGGCATCTGCTCGCCGGGTCCGGTGATCAGGGTGAACGGGTAGTGCGAGGAGTTGCGCCCCCGCTTCACCGGGTGCAGGACCAGGCCGTCGTCGTCCTGCGCCCGGCCGGGTCGCCTGCGAGGGAAGTTCTCGTAGATGACGAGTGTGTCGAAGACCGCTCCGGGGCCGGCGACGGCCTGCACGTCCTGCAGGCCGAGATGGTGGTGGGCCATGAGAGCCGACTGGTCGCGCTGCAGCTCGGCGAAGAGCTCGACGGCCCGCCGCCCGCCGTCGAGCCGGACCCGCACCGGCAGGGTGTTGAGCAGCTGGCCGACCATCGACTCCACTCCGGCGAGGTCGCCGGGCCGTCCCGAAGCGGTCGCGCCGAACACCACGTCGGTACGGCCGGCCAGTTGCGAGAGCACGACGGCCCACGCGCCCTGCACGACGCTGTTCAGGGTGAGGTCGTGACGGCGCGCCAGTGCGGCCAGGTCTGCCGTCAGTCGCGTGGACAGCTCGAGCAGCACCGTGTCGATGTCCGGCACGCGGGTCGGATCGGCCGGGGCGACCGTGGTGGGCGTGTCCAGCCCCGCGAACTCCGCTCGCCAGGCTGCCCTGGCCGCCTCCTTGTCCTGCCGGCCCAGCCACGCGAGATAGTCCCGGTAGGACCCGGTGGGCGGGAGCCCGGACGCGTCCCCGTCCGCCGCGTAGACGGCTGCCAGTTCGCGGTGGATGACCGGCATCGACCAGCCGTCCACCAGCACGTGGTGAAGGGTGTGCACAAGCCGGTGGCGCTGCGGGCCGAGCCGGATCAGGTGCAGTTTCATCAGCGGTGCCGTCTCGATGTGCAGCCGCTCGGCCACCTCGTCCGCGGCCAGCCGGTCCACCTCGCTGTCGGCGACGTCTTCCGGCAGCCCCGACAGATCCGTCTCGCGCCAGGGGATCTCGGCGTCCCGCGCGATGACCTGCACCATCTGCGCGCCGCTGACGTAGCGGAAACACGCCCGCAGCGCGGCATGCCGGTCCACGACGGCCTGCCATGACGCCCTCAACCGGGCAGCGTCCAGCGGGCCGTCGATGCCGTAGACGGTCTGCACGGTGTAGGTGTCGGGACCGTCGTGGTCGAGTGCGGTGTGATACAGCATCCCTTCCTGCAACGGCGAAAGGGGCCAGACGTCCTCCACGCTGGAGCGGGGCTTCGGGCGGGTGCCGTCAACTGTCACGGTCTGCTCCTTACAGCGCTTGTTCATCGGCCAGTCCGGCCTCGAGTTGGTGCATCTGCTCGGACGAGAGATCGACGAGCGTGCCCGCCGAGGGCTCCGACGCCGTGGTGGCATCGCCGTCGGCGGGGAGTTCCGCGACAAGCACCGCCAGCCGTTCCGGCGTCCTTTCCTCGAACACCTGCCACGCGCTCAGTTCCAGCCCCTTGCGGCGGGCTCGGGCCGAGAGCTGCATCGAGATGATCGAATCGCCGCCGAGTTCGAAGAAGCTGTCGTCGGCACCCACCCGGTCCAGGCCGAGTACCTCCGCGAACAGCTCGCACAGCCTCGCTTCCATCGCCGTGCGCGGATCCCGCCCTGAAGACATTCCGACGAAGTCGGGGGTCTGCAGCGCCCGGTGGTCGAGCTTGCCGTTCGGGGTGAGCGGCATGTGGTCCAGCGACACGAACGCCGCAGGCATCATGTACTCCGGCAGGCGTACGGCGGCCAGCTCGCGCAGCGCGGAGGTCAGCGTGCCGTTCGCGCCGGAAGCCTCGGCCGACGGCACGACATACGCCACCAGCTGCTTGTCGCCGGGTCCGTCCCTGCGGACCGCGACCGCCACCTGGCCGACCCCGGGATGCTCCGCGAGCACGGCCTCGATCTCAGCCGGCTCGACCCGGTATCCGCGCACCTTGACCTGCGCGTCGACCCGGCCCGCGAAGATCAGCTGGCCCTCCCGGCTCCAGCGGAACCGGTCGCCCGAGCGGTACATCCGCTCACCGGGGGCGAACGGACTCGCGACGAACCGCTCCGCCGTCAGACCGGGGCGTCCCAGGTAGCCACGAGCCAGTCCGACGCCCGTGATGTAGAGCTCGCCGACCACCCCCGGCGGTACCGGCTGGAGGAAGGCGTCGAGCACGTAGTGCCGCACGTTGCGGATCGGGCCGCCGAGCGGGACCACATCGTGCCCCGGAGCCAGCGGGGCGCTCATCGTCGAGCAGATGGTCGTCTCGGTCGGCCCGTAGGCCTGGATCACCCGGCGGCCCGGCGACCAGCGGTCCACCAGCGCGGCCGGCAGCGCCTCGCCGCCCGTCAGCACTGTCCGCAGGGTGTCCGGCAGGTCGTCCTCGCTCGCCAGCACACTGGGCGACACGGTCAGGTGGGTGATGTCCGCCCTGCGGATCG
Organism: Streptomyces sp. NBC_00878; assembly: GCF_026341515.1. Lineage (NCBI taxonomy): Bacteria > Bacillati > Actinomycetota > Actinomycetes > Kitasatosporales > Streptomycetaceae > Streptomyces > Streptomyces sp. NBC_00878. The sequence continues at coordinate 68,460 of NZ_JAPEOK010000001.1, forward strand.
CGTCGCCCAGGGTAACGCGGGGCGGCATGCTCGCCGCGTCCGGCAGTACCAGGGTCGCACCGGCCAGCAGGGTCATGTAGAGCTCGGAGACGATGGCGTCGAATCCGATCGCGGACAACTGCAGGACCCGCGAGGACGACGTCACGGCCATCCGCTCGATGTGCGCGTACCCCAGGTTGACGAGTCCGGAGTGGGCGACCAGGACGCCCTTGGGCACCCCTGTCGACCCCGACGTGTAGATCACGTACGCCGCGTCCTCGGGTGCCACTCGCGGCAGCTCGGCATCCGGATCGGCGGCGGGCAGCTCATCCAGCACCAGCACCGTGCCCGTGAACTCCGCGGGTACGACCGCTCGGGTCGTCCTCGTGCACACCAGCACCTGCGGCGCCGAGTTCGCCAGGATGAACTCGATGCGCTCGCGGGGATAGTCCGGATCGACCGGCACGAACGCCCCGCCGGCGAACGTCACCCCCAGCAGGGTCACCGCCAGCTCGGCCGAGCGCTCGACCAGTACTCCCACCCGGGCCTCACGCCGCACGCCCAGGCCCACGAGCAGTCGCGCCAGCGCTTCGGCCTCGCCAAGCAACTCGCTGTACGAAAGGCTCCGCGCCGCGTCCTGCACCGCGGGCGCTTCCGGTGTCCGCGCGGCCTGCCTGCGGAACAGCACCGGCAGTGTCTCCGCCGCGAGCGGTTCGTCGGTCCTGTTCCACTCGTCCACCACCAGGCGGCGTTGCTCGGGTCCGATCAGGCCGACCCGTCCCACCGGCGTCCGCGGATCGGCCACGACCTGTTCGAGAGCCCGGAGGAGCGACGCGAGAAGGTCCTCGACCTGGGTCCTCTCGAACGCGTCCGGGCGGAAGATGACTTCGCCGTGGACGGGGCCCGCTACGGACGCGCGCATGGACAGTGGGTAGTGCCCGGTGTCGTTCGGGATTCCCGCGGGGCGCATGACGAGTGCGTCGGGTTCGTCGGACACGGGCGGCGGGGGCGGGTAGTTCTCGAACACCACGATCGTGTCGAATGCCGCGCCGGGCCCGGCATGCTGCTTGATCTCGGTCAGCCCGACGTGCTGGTGCGGTATCAACGCGACCTGCCGTTCCTGCAGGTCCGCCAGCATGTCGAGGAAGGGTTCGGCGCCGACCAGGCGGGCCCGGACGGGCAGCATGTTCATGAACAGGCCGACCGCGGACTCGACACCGGGGATCTCGGGCGGACGACCGGCCACCGCGGCGCCGAAGACCACGTCGTCGCGACCGGTCAGCCGGGCCAGCAGCAGTGCCCAGACCCCTTGGAAGAGCGTGTTCGCCGTCACACCGTGCCGGCGGGTGAACTCCACCAGGCGTCGGCTCAGGTCGTCGTCGAGTGCGAATGCGACCCGGTCCGGCTCGACGGGCGCGATGATCGTTTCCGGTGGCACGACGTGGGTGGCCTCGTCGAGCCCCGCGAGTTCGGCCCGCCACGCCTCCCGGGCAGCTGCCTTGTCCTGGTGCACGGTCCAGGCGAGATAGTCGCGGTACGACGTCGGGGCCGGCAACGCCCGGCCCTCACCGCCGGCGTAGTACGCCGCGAGCACCTCACCGGTGATGAGCGGCAGGGACCAGCCGTCCGCCGCGATGTGATGCGACGTGAAGACGAGCCGGTGCCGGCGGTCACCGAGTCGCAGCAGGTGCAGACGCAGCTGCGGCGCCCGGGTCAGATCGAACCGCTCGGCGTGCAGCTCCGCCGCGAGACGGTCAACTTCCGCCAGCGCCTCGTCCTCGGGCAGATGGGACAGGTCGGTCTCCTGCCAGGGCGGCGTCACCTCGCCAGCGACCGCCTGCACCACCGCACTCGACCCGAGCTGGTGAAAACTCGCCCGCAGGGCGGGGTGCCGGTCCAGCAGCACCTGCCACGACCTGCGGAAGCAGGCGACGTCCAGCGGTCCTTCGATGACGAGGGTGCGCATGCTCGCGTAGACGTCCGGGCCGCGCTCGTCGGCGGCGTGGAACAGCAGGCCCTCCTGGAGCGGAGACAGCGGCCAGATGTCGAGCAGGCCCGGCACGGCGGCCTCGACCTCCGCCACGTCCCGCTGCGTCAGCACGGTGAGCGGGAAGTCGGATGGCGTGTGCCCTCCGGCGCCGCCGGCCTCGATGTGGGCGGCGAGGCCGGTCAGCATGGACAGCCAGCCCTGCCCGAGCGACTCCGCCTCGGCTTCGCCGAGTATGCGCCCGGCCCAGGTCACGGTCAGCTCGAGCTCGGGTCCTTCGGCGGTGTCCAGCACGACCGCGTCGATCTCCAGGACGTGGCGCAACGCCGTGTCCTGGTCCGTCGTACCGCCGATGGTCCCCACCGTCTGCCAGGGCTCCGCGGCACCGCCGGGCCGGGACGGGAAGCGGCCGAGGTAGTTGAACCCGATCCCCGGCTTCGGCAGCGCCGCCAGGACCGGCCCGGTCTCTGCGTTGAGGTGACGCAGCATCCCGTAGCCGAGCCCGCCGTCGGGCACGGCGCGCACGCTCTCCTTGACGCTCTTCAGCAGCCTGCCTGCCGCGTCGCCGCCCGAGAGGGCTTCGGCCGTGTCGATCCCGGTCACGTCCAGCCGGAGCGGATGTATGTCGGTGAACCAGCCGACAGTCCGGGACAGGTCCAGGTCACCGATGGGCTGGCGGCCGTGACCCTCGACGTCCACCACGACGGCCGGGTCGCCGCGCCACCGGGCCACCGCGCCCGCCAGGGTGGCCAGCAACACCTCGTGAACCCCGCAGTGGAAGGCCGAGGTCGCCTTCGCCACGAGCACGCCCGCCTTGTCCCGCGGCAACCGCCAGGACCTGCGTCCCGCGGTCGACATGGTGTCGCGCGTGGGGTCGAACTCGCCCGGCCACGACGGCGCTCCGTCGAGGATCGCTGTCCACGTCTCCAGCTCCGCGGACCGGATCGCCGCCTGATCGGCCAGTGTGCGCGCCCAGCGCCGGTACGAGACGCCGACCGGATCGAGCGCCGGTTCCCGGCCCGCGGCCACGGCCGCACACGCCGCCTGCAGGTCCGCCAGCAGGACGCGCCACGACACGACGTCGGCCAGGAGATGGTGCGCCACCACCACGAGCCGTCCGAGGCGGCCGGGTCCGGCGTCCACCCACACCGCCCTGATCATCACGCCGGCGGCGGGATCCAGCCGGGTGGCGGTCTCGCCGGCGCAGCGCTCCGCGATCTCGTCCACGTCACCGGCACCGGCCTCGACCCGCTCGACCAGCGTCGCCGCGGCCACCGCCGCCCGGTCGGCCACGACCAGCCGGGGCTGCTCCCCGTCGGTCTCCACGATCCGGCTGCGCAGCATGTCATGGGTGTCGATCACCGCGGCGAGTCCGGCCGCCAGCACGTCCACGGACAGGTCGTCGGGCGCCCCCACGGTCACCCACTGCGCCGGTGCGCGCCGGGTCATCGCGCGGGGGTCGCGTTCGAGCTGTGCCCGCACCACTGGCGTCCACGGGACCTCGCCGACGCCGTCGGCGAGGTCGGCCCGCGCCGGTCCGCCCCGCTCGGCGACCGCCGCGATCCCCGCGGGCGTCTTCCGCTCGAAGACCTGCTTCGCCCCGAAGACGAGGCCCTCGCGACGTGCGCGGGCGGCCAATCGCATCGACAGGATCGAGTCGCCGCCCAGCTCGAAGAAGCCGTCGTCGGCGCCGACCCTGTCCAGCCCGAGTATCTCGGCGAACAGGTCGCACAACACCCGCTCGGCCTCGGTACGCGGCTCGCGGCCGGCGGCCTTCGCGGTGAACTCCGGAGCCGGCAGGGCCGCAGTGTCGATCTTTCCGTTGAGCGTCAGCGGGAAGCCGTCCAGCGCCACCACCGCCGCGGGCACCATGAACTCCGGCAACAGCGCCGCGAGGTGCTCGCGGACCGCGTCGGTGTCCGGTTCCACATCCCCTTGCGTGGTCACATACGCGATCAGCCGCTTCTCGCCGGGCTGGTCCTCCCGCGCCACCACGACCGCCTGCGCGATCTGCGCAACCTCGGCCAGGGCCGCCTCGATCTCCCCGGGCTCCACGCGGTAGCCCCGGATCTTCACCTGGGAGTCGGCCCTTCCGGCGAACAGCAGCTCCCCCTGATCCGTCCAGCGCGCCAGGTCACCGGTGCGGTACATCCGCCCGCCCGTCGCCCGGCCACCACCTGCTGAGGCGCTGCGCGCCACCGCGTCGCCGGGGACGAACGGATCGGCGACGAACCGCTCCGCGGTCTGCCCGCTCGCGCCCGGATAACCGTGCGCGAGGCCGTCGCCGGCGAGGTAGAGCTCGCCGGTCACGTTGGGCGCCACCGGCTGGAGGAACGCATCGAGCACATAGGCCCGCCGTCCGGCCAGCGGTCGGCCGATCGGCAGGGTGCCGCCCGTTTCGTCCCACGGTTCGAGGAGGTGCCACGTGGCGCAGAGGGTGGTCTCGGTGGGGCCGTAGAGCTGCCGGACCCGAACCTCTGGGCACGCCCGGCGCACCCGCGCGACGGACGCGAGGGGTACCGCGTCCCCGCCGGTCAGGATCTCGCGCAGCCCGCGGAAGGACTCCGGCGCTTCCTCGGCCACCACCCGGAAACTTCCGGCCGTCAGATGGGCGGTGGTCACGCCTCGTTCGATCGCTTCGCGCAGCCGCTGCGCGTCGACCACGCCCGGTTCCGCGACCAGCACGCGGGCGCCGCTGACCAGTGGCACCCAGATCTCCATCAACGACGCGTCGAACGCGTGCGACGCGTGCAGCAGCACGCAGTCGCCCGGGCCCTGCGACCAGCCGGGCTCGCTGGCCAGAGCCGCCACGCTTCCGTGCGGCACCGCGACGCCCTTCGGGACCCCGGTCGATCCCGACGTGTACATCACGTAGGCCACGTCGTGCGCCCCGACCGTGAGCGCCGGCGCCTCGTGCGGCGCTTCCTCGAGCGCCGGTACGTCCATGACCACCGGCTCGACCCCGTCCGGCACCGCGTCGCGGGTCGCTGCGACGCAGAGCGCCATCCGTGCGCCGGCATCGGCCAGCATCCGTTCGATCCGTTCGGCGGGGTGGTCCACGTTCACCGGTACCTGCGCGGCCCCCGCCTTCCAGACCGCGAGCAGGGCGACGAACAGGTCCGCGCCGCGTTCCATCACCACGCCGACACGGTCGCCGCGCCGCACGCCCAGCCCGGCGAGGTGCCCCGCCAGCCCATCCGATCTCCGGTCGAGGTCGGCGTAGGTCAGGGTGCGTCCCCCGTCCATGACCGCCACCGCGTCCGGGGACCTGTCGGCCTGCTGCCGGAACAGCTCCAGCGCCGAAGACCGGGCGGCCGCTTCGCCGGTCGCGTTGCCGTGCTCCAGCATCGACGCGCGCGTCGATGCGTGCGTCACGGCCAGACGGCCCACCGGAAGCGAGGGCACCGCCACCATTCGTTCGATGACCCGTACGACCTGCCCGGCGACCTCGGCGGCCGTTTCCCGGTCTATCCGATCGGGCCGGTAGGCCACATCGATCCGCAGCCGGTTTCCGGGAGAGACGCTCATCGTCAGCGGATAATGGGTACCGGTCCGGGTGCGGAGCGAGCTGATCGCGAAGCCACCGTCGTCTCCGGGACCGGCGGCGTCGTCCGGGTAGTTCGCGACCATCACGATGGTGTCGAAGATCGCGCCCGTCCCCGCCAGCCGCTGGATCTCCGACAGCCCGAGGTACTGGTGTTCCGTCAACGCCGACTGGCGCCTCTGCAAGTCCCGCAGCATCTCCAGCACCGGCCGGCCGCCTTCGAGCCGCACACGGACCGGGACGGTGTTGATGAACATCCCCACCATCCGCTCGACATCCGGCACCTCCGCGGGACGCCCCGACACCACCGTCCCGAACACCACGTCCGTCCGGCCCGCCAGCCGCGCCAGCACCAGCGCCCATGCGCCCTGCACGATCGTGCTCAGCGTCAGTCCATGGCCACGCGCGAAGTCGGTGAGCGCCTGCGTCGTCTCCTCGGGCAGCCATGCGGCATGCCCGTCCGGCATGACCATCGTCTTGTCCGCGTCGGCGTCCGTCAGGGTCGGTTCGTCCGCCCCGGCGAGCTCGGACCGCCACGCCGCTCGTGGCGCCTCCACGTCCTGACGGCGGAGCCACGCCAGGTAGTCCCGATAGGACGGTGACGTCGACGGGCCCTGCCCACCCGCGTACTCCGTCGACATCTCATCCAGGACGATCGGTGTGGACCAGCCGTCCAGGACGACATGGTGCGACGTCACGATGAGCCGGTGCCTGCTCTCACCGAGACGGATCAGCAACAGCCGGAGCAGCGGCGCCCTGGTCACGTCGAACCGCTCGGCCTGATCCTGCGCGAGCAGGCGGTCGGCCTCCGCGGCCGCGGCCGCCTCATCGAGGTGCGACAGATCGGCCTCGCGCCATGGGACAGCGACCTCGTCCGCGACGGCCTGCACCGTTTCGCCGGATCCGAGCTGGTGGAAGCTTGTCCGCAGCGATGCGTGCCGGGCGACCAGCCGTTGCCACGCCGCACGCAGCCGTGGCGCGTCGAGCGGTCCTTCGAGGTCCAGGATCCGCTGGCTCTGGTAGACGTCGACGCCGTCCGCGTCGATGGCCCGCTCGAAGAGCATGCCTTCCTGCAGCGGTGACAGCGGCCAGACGTCCGTCAGCCCCGGCACCGCGGCCTCCAGCTCCGCCACGTCCCGCTGCGTCAGCTCTACGAGGTCGAAGTCGGACGGTGTGTGCCCGCCGGCGCCGGGATCCTCGGCCAGTGCCGCGAAACCGGTCAGCATCTCCAGCCATGCCTCGCCGAGCCGCTCCACCGTGGCGGGGTCGAGGTGCCTGCCGTCGATGGCCAGTCTCAGCCGGGGTCCTGCGGGCGTGTCCTGGACATCCGCAGCGACCTCCACCGGGTGGGCCGCGGACATCTCCGGACCGCCGCCGAGCGACTCCTCGCTCGCCTGCCACGGGATGTCCTCGGCGGCGAGGCCGGACCGGCCGAAGTAGTTGAATCCGATCTGCGGGGACGGCAACTCGGCCAGCCTCGCCCCGGTTTCGGGGTTGAGATGGCGCAACAGCCCATAGCCGAGGCCATCGCCGGGGACGGCGCGGGCCTGTTCCTTCACGGCCTTCAGCAACTGCCCGGCGGCGGCGTTCCCCGCTGCCGCAGCAGAAAGGTCGACGTCGGAGACATCGAGGCGGACCGGATGGACGCTGGTGAACCAGCCGACGGTGCGCAACAGATCCATCCCGTCGGCGCCGTGGCGACCATGGCCCTCCACGTCCACCAGGATCCCGGCGCCGGTACCGCGCCAGCGCGCCACCGCACCTCCGAGACCCGCCAGCAGGACTTCGTGGATCCCGCAGTGGAAAGCGCCCGGCAGCCGGGCCACCAGACTGCGCGCCGTGGTTCCGGACAGCGTCCGTGACCAGGAGTGCGACTGCCCGGTCTGCTTTCCGGTCTGCTTCACTATGGACGAATCCGCACCGTCCAGTACGGCGACCCAGTGATCGACTTCAGTGATCGTGCTCGCGCTGAACGCCTGCTCGGTCAGCCGCCGCGCCCAGTGCCGGTACGAGGTCGACGCGGGCTCCAGGGCAGGGGTCCTGCCGGAGACCACCTCGTCGTACGCCGAACGCAAATCCGGCAACAGGATGCCCCAGGAGACCGCGTCGACCGACAGGTGATGCGCCACCAGAGCCAGCCGGCCCGGCCGGTCGCTTCCGGCGTCGACCCATACGGCCCGCACCATGATTCCCGCCGACGGGTCCAGCGTGCCTGCCGCCGCCCTGGCCTCGTGCGCGGCGAGTTCATCGAGGTTCCCGGTCCCGGCCGGCACCCGCGTGAGCAGGCCGGCCGCGTCCACCGCGCCGCGCTCGGCCACGAACAGCCGTCCGTCGGGCGCCACCCGTGCCCGCAGCAGATCGTGCACATCCAGCACCGCCTGCAGGGCGCCCACCAGGGCATCCGGATTCAGGCGTGCCGGGGTGACGACGACTTTCGCCTGCACGAAGCCAGGGCGTACCGCGGCATCCCCAAGGGCACGCATCACCGGCGTCCAGGGGATGTCTCCCACGCCTGTGACCGCCTCGGAGCGATCCCGTGCCGGTGTCGTCGGGGCCTCTTGTGCCAGTCCCGCGAGCCGCTCAGGGGTCCGGTGCTCAAAGATCTGCCGCGGGGTGAGGGAGATCCCCTCGCGCCGCGCACGGGCGGCCACCTGCATCGACGAGATCGAGTCCCCGCCCAGTTCGAAGAAGCTGTCCTCGACCCCGACCCGTTCCAGGCCGAGGACTTCGGCGAACACCGCGCACAGGATGCGCTCAGCCTCCGTGTCCGGCCCCCGGCCGACCGCCTTCGTGGCGAAGTCCGGTGCGGGCAGGGCCTGCCGGTCCACCTTTCCGTTGACCGTCAACGGCAGTTGGTCCAGCACCAGCACCACGGCCGGAACCATGAATTCGGGCAGCGTCGCGGCGAGCTGTTCGCGCAACCGCTCCGGGTCGGCGTCGTGCCCCGTTTCGGCGACCACATAACCGATCAGGTGCTCGTCCCGTACGGACACCACCGCCTGGCCGACACCGGGCAGGCCGGCGAGGACCACCTCGATCTCGCCGGGCTCCACCCGATACCCGCGGATCTTGACCTGGTCATCGGCGCGTCCGGCGAACACCAACGCACCCTGGTCCGTCCAGTACGCCAGGTCCCCGGTCCGGTACATCCGCTCACCCGGCACGGAGGCGCTGCCCACAGCCGTGTCGCCGGGAACGAACGGGTCAGCGACGAACCGCTCCGCCGTCAATGCCGCACGGCCGAGATAGCCCTGCGCCACACCGGCTCCGGCGACATACAGCTCGCCCACCACGCCCGGCGGCACAGGTCGCAGGAACGCATCGAGGACGTAGGTTCGCCGCCCCGGGAGCGGTCGTCCGATCGGCAGCACCGTTCCCGTCGCGTCGCCGGGTTCGAGCATCCACCACGTCGCGCACAGCGTGGCCTCCGTCGGGCCGTAGAGATGCCGCACCCGCACGCCAGGACTGCCGCGCCGCACCCGCTCCACCGCCGCGGGCGGCACCGCGTCCCCACCGGTCAGCACCTCGCGCAGACCGACGAGCGACTCCGGTGACTCCTCGGCCACCACCCGGAAGGTTCCCGCGGTCAGGTGGGCGGCCGTGACACCGCCGGCCACATGTCCGGCCAGAGCCTCGCCGTCCACCGCACCCGGTCCGGCCAGCACCACCCTGGCACCCGACAGCAGCGGCACCCACAGCTCGAACAGGGATATGTCGAAGGCGTGCGAGGCATGCATCAGCACGGCGTCATCGGGGCCGATCGCCCATCCCGGCTCGCCGACCAGCGCCGCGACGCTGCCGTGCGACACCACGACGCCCTTCGGTGTTCCCGTCGACCCCGACGTGTACATCACGTACGCGAGGTCGTCCGCATGTACGGCTGCGGACAGGCGGGTGCACTCCGCCACCGCCTGCCGCGTCCGGACATCGTCCAGGACGATCGGATCGAGCCCTCCGACCAGCACGACATCTCGGTACGCTTCCGCGCAGATCACCGCCGCCGGCTCCGCATCCGCGAGCATGAACTTCAGGCGTTCCGCCGGATAGGCGGGATCCAGGGGGACGTACGCCGCTCCTGCCTTCCACACCGCGAGCAACGTCGCGATCAGCTCTGGCGACCGGCCCAGCACCACGGCCACCCGGTCCCCACGCCGCACTCCCCTGGCGCGCAGATAGCCGGCGAGCCGCTCCGCGTGCTCAGCCAGTTCCCCGAACGACATCGCCCGATCGCCCTCGACGACCGCCACCCTGTCGCGGCGGCGCTCCACCTGACGGTCGAACAGTTCCGAGGCCGGCCGGCCCTGCGTCAGGGCGGCTGCCGCACCCCATGTGTCCACCACCAGTTCACGCTCGGCCGCACTCGTCACGTCGATCTCGGCCACCGTCAGGTCGCCCGCACCCGTCAGCTGACGCAGAACCTCCTTCAACCGCTCAGCGATGGAGAACGCTGTGGTCCGGTCGAAGAGCTCCGTCAGATAGTCGAGTTTGAGGAGCATCTTTTCGCCGGGGACGCACACCAGCGTCAGGGGATAATGGGCGGCTGCCCGGCCCTGATGTATGCGAATACCGAAGTTCCCTGCGGAGTCCGATTCGGCGGGCTTATTGGGGAACTTCTCGAAGACAATCATGGTGTCGAATACCGCGCCGGGGCCGGCCGCCTGCTGTATGTCCACCAACCCCACGAACTGGTCAGGTATGAGCGCCGACTGCTGTTTCTGTAATTGCGCAAGCAACTCCATGACGGGCGTCGAGCCGCAAAGCCGCACGCGCACCGGAACGGTGTTGAGGAACAGCCCCGCCATCTCCTCCACGCCGGGCAGATCCGGCGGGCGCGCCGACACCGCCGCCCCGAACACCACGTCCGTCCGGCCCGCCAGTCGCGCCAGCACCATCGCCCACGCGCCTTGCACCACCGTGTTCAGCGTCAGCCCATGGCTACGAGCCAGCTCGTCCAGCGAGCGCGTGAGGGTCTCGGACAGCTCGACCTCGACGCTCTCCGGCACACCGGGCGCTCGCCCCGGATCGGCGGGCGCCACCAGCGTCGGCTCCTCGGCACCGCGCAGCTGCGCCACCCATGCCGACAGCGCCCTCTCCTTGTCCTGCCTGCTCAGCCACGCGAGGTAGTTCCGGTACGACGTCACCGCGGGCAGGGCCTGCGGATCGCCGTGGGCCGGGTACAGCTTCGACAGCTCGTTGACCACGACCGGCAACGACCAGCCGTCCATGATCGTGTGATGACAGGTCATCACCAGCCGGTGCGTACGGTCGCCGAGACGGATCAAGGTCAACCGCAGCAACGGCGCCCGCGCGAGGTCGAACCTCGTCGTCCGATCCTCCTCGGCCAGCTCTCGCACGGCCGCCTCGGGGTCCTCGAGGTGCGAAAGGTCGACCTCCCGCCACGGCAGTTCCACCTCTTTGAGGACGATCTGCACTGTCTCACCCGATTTACGCTGCCGGAAGCAGGCCCGAAGTGGCGCATGCCGAGTCAGCAGCGCCTCCCACGACGCGCGCAGCCTGGCCGCGTCCAGCGGCCCGTCCAGGTCCAGGATCCAATGGCCTATGTAGACGTCGGGTCCTTCGCCGTCGTAAACCGCATGGAAGAGCAACCCAGCCTGCAGTGGCGACAGCGGCCAGATGTCCTCGATACGCGACTGGGCCATCAATGTCTCCCTCGGTCAGCTGTGGGATTGACGTGCGTCGTCGAACTCAGCCATGAATTCCTCAACTCGCCCTGTTCCAGGTCGAGGAGGTCGACGTCGAATGCGAATGCGGAACGTGCCGCACAGAAGAATCATCACCTGACGGGGCGAGCCCGGACAACATGTCCAGTCGCACCTGACGCGGTCGCTCGGTCTTCACCGCTCGTGCCAGCCACCCGTCCGCAGAGCTTCCCGCAGCGGTGCCGTCATGCCGGGAGCGACGCTGACATGGACCAGGCCGGCCTGCCGGCCGTTGGCATGTTCAATGCGGATGTCCTCGATGTTGACGTCCGCGCGGTCCGCGTCCGTCAGCAGCCGTGCCAGTTCGCCCTGCTGGTCCCCGATCATCACGGTCACCGATTCGAACCGCTCGGGCCGGCTCCCGTGCTTGCCGGAGATGCGGCTGCGGCCCGACACCCCCCTGCGCAGCATGGTCCCGACCGTCTTCATGCCGCTGCTGCGCTTGGCTTCGTCCGTCGCCGCCATGGCGCGCAGCCCGGCGACGATCTCGCTCAGATCGGTGCCCAGTTCGTCCAGGAGGTCCGCCACGACCGAGGCGTTGCCGCCCAGTATGTCCAGCCAGAGCTGGGGGTCGGCCTCCGCGATCCGGGTCAGGTCCCGCAGGCCCGGGCCCGCCAGACTCACCTCACGTTCCCCGGCGCTCTCCAGGCGCATCGCGACCAGGCTCGCCACCACATGGGGCGCGTGGGACACCAGCGCCACCGCACGGTCGTGCACCGCCGCCTCCATCAGCACGGGAACAGCACCGCACAGCGTCACCAGTTCCAGTGCCGTGTTGAGCGTCTCCGTATCGGTGTCCGCCGTCGGCGTCAGCACCCAGGTGCGGCCCTCGAAGAGGTCGCCCCGGGCCTTCAGCGGACCGCTGCGCGACGCGCCCGCCATGGGATGTCCGCCGATGTAGCACGAGGTGTCGCAGGCGAGGTCGATGATGTCGTGCTGCGTTTCCGCCTTCACGCTCGCCACGTCCGTGTAGTGCCGCGCCAGGTGTCTGCCCTGTGCGTCCGCCAGCACCTTGCCGACCAGTGGCGGCGGCACCGCGACGATCGCCAGGTCGACGGTTTCCGTGGGCGGCTGCACCGTACCGGCGCCCAGCGACGCGGCCGTCCGGGCGGCCGCCGAGTCGACGTCCTCGAGGTACACGGTCACGCCACGCGCCCGCAGCGCCAACGCCGCCGACGTACCCATCAGTCCTGTGCCGATCACCAGCGCGGAGTGCATCACGGCCACGTCCATTCCTTCGGTTGCCCCGCATGAGCGGCGGGATCGGCGGTCCTACTGGTGGTCGAACTCGGCCTCGAATGCATCGATCTCCGACTGGTCCAAGTCGAGGAGGTCGACGTCAGCTGTGATGTCTCCACCCGCAACGGGGTCGTCCGCGCCCAGCTCCACGATCGTCGCGATGCCCGCGGGCGTGCGATGCTCGAACACCTCCCGCGAGCCGAAGACCATGCCGTCACGGCGGGCCCGCGCTGCCAGTTGCATCGAGAGAAGCGAATCCCCGCCCAGCTCGAAGAAGCTGTCGTCCGCACCGACACGTGGCAGACCGAGCACCTCGGCGAACAGATCGCACAGCATCCGTTCGACCTCCGTGACCGGCTCCCTGTCCGAGACGCGTCCGCTGAAGTCGGGTTCCGGCAACGCCTTGCGGTCGACCTTCCCGTTCGCCGTCAAGGGCAGCGCATCGAGCACCACCACCGCCGCCGGCACCATGTATTCCGGCAACCGGGCCGCCACGCCCTCGCGCACCGCGACGGCATCCACCGCGCTCTCCCCGGCGGCGGTCACATACGCCACCAGCCGTTCGCCGGCGCGGCTGGCGCGGACCACCGCCACCGCCTGCCCCACCGACTCCTGCGCCAGCAGGGCCGCCTCGACCTCACCGGGTTCGATGCGGAACCCCCGCACCTTCACCTGGTCATCCACACGGCCGACGAAGACCAATTCCCCTTCCGGGTTCCAGCGGACCAGGTCCCCGGTCCGGTACATCCGCTCACCGGAACCGAACGGATCGGCTACGAAGCGTGCCGCGGTCAGCCCCGCCCGTCCCAGATACCCCCGCGCCACACCCACGCCGGCTATGTACAACTCGCCCACCGCACCCGGTGGCACCGGACGCAGCCACGAGTCCAACACGAACGCCCGCGCGTTCGCGGTCGGATGGCCGACCGGCGGTATCTCATCACCGGGCGGTATGTCCGGGCCGATGGTCATGGCGATGGTGGCCTCGGTCGGCCCATAGGTGTTGATCATCCGTCGCCCGGGCGACCACCGGTGCACGAGTTCAGGAGGACACGCCGCCACACCCAGTACCAGGCACGGCAGTACCGTCTCGGGTACTGCGGGCACGGTGGCCAGCACGGGGGGCGGGATCAACGCATGGCTGATCTCCTGGCCGGCCAGTACCTCGGCCAGCTCTCCACCGGCCACAACACCCTCGGGCGGAACCACCAGTGCCGCGCCGCCACCGATCGCCATGAGCAGCTCCAGCACCGAGACATCGAAACTCGGCGATGCCAGCGCCAGGACCCGGCTCCGCGCGCTCAGATCCAGCCGCTCGGCCAGGCTGCGGGCCAGACTGGCCAGACCGGTGTGAGTGACCACAACGCCTTTGGGCTGCCCAGTGGAGCCGGAGGTGTAGATGACGTAGGCCGCGTTCTCGGGCACTGCCCGCGACCGCACAGCACCAGTGGGGTATTGGCTGACCTCGCGCACCACCGACTCGTCCACCACGACCGCCGGCCGCGCGTCGGCGAGGATGTAGTCGATGCGCGCCTGGGGGTAGTTCGCGTCGATGGGCAGCCAGGCCGCGCCGGCTTTGGTGACACCCAGCACGGCGACCACCAGTTCCAGGCAGCGAGGCAACATGATCGCGACCCGGTCCTCGGGTCCGACACCGTGATCGATGAGCCAGTGGGCGAACTGGTCTGCGCGGGCGTCGAGCTGGGCGTAGGTCAGCGACTGGTTCTCGAAGACTGCCGCAGTCGCCTCGGGGGTGGCGGCGACCTGCGCGGCGAACAACTCCGGCAGCGTCTGTGCGGGCACCTCCGCCGCAGTGTCGTTCCACGCCCCCAGCTGTTGCCGTTCGGAGTCCGTCAAGACCGGCACCATGGACAGCGGTAACTGCGGCGCGGCGATCAGGGTTTCGAGCACCTGCGTGAACCGGTCCAGCACGGCATCGGCTTGCGCGGCGGTGACCAGCGCCGGCTGGCGTTCCAGCCGCAGCCGCAGGCCGTTGTCCGGGATGGCCGTCAGAGCCAGGGGGTAGTGGGTGGAATCGGCGTCGGTCACACCCTGCACACGCAGCCGGTCCGGTTCCGCATCGGCAGCTCCGTCACCGATCGTGGCGGGCTTGGGGTAGTTCTCGTAGACGAAGAGGGTGTCGAACAGCTGCCCAAGTCCGGCGGCCTGCTGAATGTCGGTGAGCCCCAGGTGGTGATGGGGAAGCACCGCTGTCTGCTCGTCCTGCAAGCGCCGCACCAGCTCGGTGAAGGTGTGCTGCGGCCGCATCCGTACCCGGACCGGGACGGTGTTGATGAAGAGTCCGACCATGGTCTCGCTCCCGTCGAGCCCGGCCGAGCGTCCGGACACCACCGAGCCGAACACCACATCGTCGCGACCGGTCATCGCCGCCAGCACCACTCCCCACACCGCCTGCAGCAGTGTGCTGACCGTGACGCCGAACTCACGGGCCCGCGCCGTCAACGCCTCGAAGCACGCCTCGTCCAGTGCGGCCCAGATCTGTTCGGACATCTGGACCGGCATCGGCCGGTCCGCCGCGATCAGAGTCGGCTCCGGCAGGCCGGCCAGAGCGTTGCGCCACGCGGCCGTCGCGGCGTCCCGATCGGTCCGGCTCAGCCAGGCCAGGTACTGCCGGTACGGCGTCACCGGCGCCAGCGCGAGCGGATCCGCTCCGTTGCCGTACAGCTTGAACAGTTCATCCAGCAGCAGGTGTATCGACCAGCCGTCGAGCAGGATGTGATGAGAGGTCAGCACCAGCTGGTAACGGTCCGGTCCCACCGAGATCAGCACGAACCGCAGCAGCGGGGGGCGGGCCAGCTCGAACGGCCGTGCCCGTTCGGCCGCGGCCACCGCCACCGCCTCGGCCTGCGGATCCACCGATTGATCCACGTCCACCTGGGTCCATGGCACCTCCACGGTGCCAGCGATCACCTGGTGGGGGACCCCGGCGGCGCTGTGCCGGAATCCGGCCCGGAGATTGGCATGCCGGTCCAGCAGTCCGCGCACCGACTTCCGCAGCAGCTGTATGTCCAGCGGACCGGTCAGGTCCAGCACCGCCTGTGCGGTGTAGACATCGACGCCGTCGCCCACGTAGCCGGCGTGGAAGGCCAGCCCGTGCTGCAACGGGGAGAGCGGCAGCACCTCGGCCAGCCCACCGGTGCCCGCGTGTTCGGCCTCGAGGGCCTCGATCTCGTCCTGCTCCAGGTCGACGAGGCCGAAGTCGGACGCGGTGTGTCCGCCCGCGGCCGGATCGTCCGCCTGACGGGCCAACCCGGACAACATGTCCAGCCATTCCTGGCCCAGTCGTTCGATCTCGGCCTCGTCGAGCAGACCGTCCGGCCATTCCAGCGTGAGCGTCAGCTCCGGACCGTCCGGCCGGTCCTGGACGATCGCGTTGGCGTCCACCGCGTGCGGCAGATCCGTGCTCGCATCCATCGAACTGCCGATGTCCTCGGCCAACCGCCACGCCCGCACACCGTTGTGGTCACCGACAGCGAACCGGCCCAGGTAGTTGAACCCGATCCGGGG
The DNA here is from genome assembly GCF_026341515.1 of Streptomyces sp. NBC_00878. NCBI lineage: Bacteria > Bacillati > Actinomycetota > Actinomycetes > Kitasatosporales > Streptomycetaceae > Streptomyces > Streptomyces sp. NBC_00878. The sequence continues at coordinate 84,457 of NZ_JAPEOK010000001.1, forward strand.
TGACGGCAATGCCGCCAGAATCGGCCCGGTCTCACCGTTGAGATAGCGCAGCAACCCGTAGCCGAGCCCGTCGCCGGGCACCGCCCGCGACTGCTCCTTGACCACCTTCAGCAGGCGTCCGGCCGCCGAACCACCGCACAGCACATCCGCCAGGTCGATCCCCGTCACATCCAGCCGCACCGGATGCACGCTGGTGAACCAGCCCACTGTCCTGGACACATCCATGCCGTCGACGGGATGACGGCCATGGCTCTCCACATCCACCAACAGCGCGTCCTCGCCGTGCCACCGCGCGACCGCGCCGGCCAGCCCGGCCAGCAGGACTTCATGCGCCCCGCAGTGGAACTCCCTGGGAGCCCGCCCGAGCAGCACCGATGTCTCCGCCTTCGGCGCGACCCACGACCGCGAGCGCACGGTACCGCCCGCGTCCCGGCCTGGGGTCAGCCCACGCGCACCGACCGGCCGGTCCTCCTGACCGACGATCGCCTTCCATGCCGCCAACTCGCCGACCCGCTCAGCGGAGAGAGCCCACTCCTCCAACAGGCCTGCCCACCGCCTGAACGACATCGCCACGGGTTCCACTTCCGGAGCCCGTCCGGCGGCCACCGCCTCGCAGGCGGCCTGCAGATCCGGCAGCAGGATGCGCCACGACACCCCGTCGACGGCCAGGTGATGTACCGCCACCACCACCCGTCCCGGCCGATCCGGCCCGCCGTCCACCCACACCGCCTGTACCACCACACCCGCCGCGGGATCGAGCCGTTCCACCGCCCCCCGGGCCGCGTCCTGCACGACCTCGTCCAGCCGACGTCCGGCAGCCGCTACGCGCGTGACCAAGGCGGACGGATCCACCGACCCTGGTTCACCCACCACCAACCGCCCCGGCTCCACCCGCACACGCAACATGTCATGCGCGTCCACCAGCGCCGCCAGCCCCGCCGCCAGCACGTCCTGCGTCAGATCCGGTGGCGCACCCACCACCGCCCACTGGGCAAACCCCGCCCCCACCACCCCGTTTCCCAGCATCCGCATGACCGGCGTCCATGCGACACCGCCCACACCATCGGCAGCGGGGGATGGATCGCTGTACGGCAGCGGCGATTGCGCCGCCAGCCGGGCGAGCCGCTCCGGCGTCCTGCACGCGAAGACATCCCGCGAGGTGAACGTCAGACCGGCATGCCGCGCCCGCGACGCCAGCTGCATCGAGAGGATCGAATCCCCACCCAGCTCGAAGAAGCTGTCGTCCGCACCGACCCGGTCGAGACCAAGCACCTCGGCGAAGAGGTCGCACAGCACCTGCTCGGCCTCCGTGGCCGGCTCCCGTCCCGCGGTCGCGGCGGCGAAATCGGGATCGGGCAGCGCACCCCGGTCGATCTTCCCGTTCGCCGTCACTGGCAGCGCGTCCAGCGCCATCACCGCCGCAGGCACCATGTGCTGAGGCAACCGGGAGGCAAGCCTTTCGCGCACCGCCCGCGGATCGACATCGCTCGGTGAAACGTAGGCAAGGAGTCGGTCCGCGCGGACGGTCACCGCGGCTTGGGAGACCCGTGGGTCGTCGGACAGGACAGACTCGATCTCGCCGGGTTCGATCCGGAACCCACGGACTTTGACCTGGTCATCGGCGCGCCCGGCGAACACCAACTCACCCTGGCTCGTCCAGTACGCCAGATCCCCCGTCCGGTACATCCGCTCACCAGGGGCGAACGGATCGGCCAGGAACCGCTCGGCCGTCAGCCCCGCGCGGCCCAGGTAGCCGCGTGCCAGCCCGACCCCGGCCACGTACAGCTCACCAGCGATCCCCGGCGGCAACGGAAGCAGGAACGCGTCGAGCACATAACAACGGCCCCCCGGGATCGGCGTCCCGACCGGGACCACATCCCGGCCCGCCGCCAACGGCGTACTCATCGCCGCGCATACCGTGGCCTCGGCCGGGCCATAGGCGTCGATCAGCCGCCGCCCCCGGGACCAGCGATCCACCAGGCTCGGCGGACAGGCCTCCCCCGCCACCACCACCGTCTGCAGCGCGTCCGGCAAGGCGTCGGCCGTGCCCAGCACCGACGGCGGAACCGTCACATGTGTGACCTGCCACCGTTCCAGCGCCTCCGCCAACGACACCTGCGGCGGCAGGTCCCGCGCCGGCGCCATGACCAGCGTCGCCCCCGACAACAATGCCATCAACACCTCCGACACCATGGCGTCGAAGCCCAGCGCCGCGAACTGCAGGACCCGTGACGAGGGCGACACACCGAACCGGTCGATCTGCGCCGCCGCCAGATTGCCGAGCCCCGCGTGGGAGACGACGACCCCCTTCGGAGCGCCCGTCGAGCCCGACGTATACATCACATACGCCGCGTCACCCGGACCCGCCTGCGGCAGCCCCGCCTCCGAGCCCCCCGCCAGATCGACCTCGTCGACCATCACCAGCCGGTCCACGAACTCCTCCGGCACCGCCGGCCGCGTCGTTCCCACACACACCACCGACACCGGATCGGCGTCGTCCAGCATCCACTTCACACGTTCGGCCGGATACGCCGGATCCACCGGAACGAAGGCACCGCCCGCCAATGACACGCCCAGTATTCCGACCAGCCACCACGACGACCGCTCCACCACCACGCCCACCCGGCGCTCCGGCCCGACCCCGCGAGCCCGCAGCACAGCGGCCAGTCCCACCGCCCGGTCCCACAACCCCCCGAACGACAGCTCACCCGCACCGTCCACTACCGCCACGTCGTTCGACCGCTCCTTCACCACCCGCCTCACCAAGGCCGGCAACGACTGCCCCGCCACCAACGCCGGGCCCGCGTCATGCGCATGGCCCGCGGCCACACCGACCCGCCCCACCAGTCCGGACGGATCGGCGACCAACGCGGCGAGCGCATCGACGAACCACTGCAGAGCCGACTCGGCAACGCTCTCCCGGATCTGCCCGCGCCAGTAGCTGAGCTGGATCCGGAAATGATCTCCCGGAATGATGCCGAGGGTCAGCGGATAGTGGGTCCCCTCGACCGTGCCCAGATACGTGAACCGGCCCGCGAAGTCGCGCGGATAGTTCTCGAACACCAGCAACGTGTCGAACGCCGCGCCGGAGCCGGCCGCCTTCTGGATCTCCGGCAGCCCCAGATGCTGATGCGGGATCAGGGCCGCCTGCCGGTGCTGCAACGCGGCGAGCATGTCCACAACCGACTGCCCGCCGTCCAGTGGCACCCGGACCGGCACCGTGTTCATCATGAGGCCCGGCATCGACTCCACACCCGGGAGCACCGCGGGACGGCAGGCGACCGTGGCGCCGAAGACCACATCGGTCCGCCGCAGAAGTCGCGCCAGGACCATCGCCCACGCACCCTGTACCACCGTGTTCAGCGTCAGCCCGTGGTCGCGGGCCAACCGCGTCAGCCGGGTGTGCAGATCCGTCGACAGATGGACGACGCGGTGGTCGTACTCCGCCGCAGGGGCCGCTGTCGCGACCAGCGCCGGCTCGTCCGTACCGGACAGCTCCGCCCGCCAGGCCGCACGTGCCGCATCCTTGTCCTGCCGGTCCAGCCAAGCCAGGTAATCCCGGTAGGAGGCCGAACCCGCCCGTTCGGGGAGCTGCCCGCCGGCCGTGTACGCCTCGGCCACCTCGTTGAGGATGACCGCCACCGACCAACCGTCGATCAGGGTGTGGTGAATGACGACCAGCAGGCGGTGCCGGTCCTCCGCGATCCGCACCAGCACCAGCCGGGCCAGCGGAGCCTCGGCGAGATCGAACCGCTTCTCCTGTTCCCGTTCGACCAGGGCGTCGACAGCCGCATCGACATCGCTCGCGCCCGTCAGATCCACCTCCTGCCACGGCAGGGTGACGTTCCGGTGGACGACCTGCACCGTCTTGCCCGACGGGAGTCGATGGAAGCTCGGTCGCAGCTGGGGGTGCCGGGCGAAAACCGCTTCCCACGTGGCCCGCAGCCGGGCCGCGTCCAGCGGTCCGTTCAGCTCCACGAGCCAGTGCACCTGGTAGATGTCGCGACCCTGATCACCGAGACCGTGACCATCGGGACCCTGATCATCGAGGGTCGACTGGAAGACCAGCCCCTCCTGGAGCGGTGCCAGCGGCCAGACCTCCTCCGCCTCCGGATCGGCGATCGCGGGCTCCGCCTCGTCCTGCGCGGTCAGAGCGATCAGCGGCCGGTCGACGGGGCGATCAGCCTGTACGGCACGCGCCACGGCCGCCAGCCGTGCGGGGGTCTGCTCCTTGAGGATCTGGGCGGGTGTCACCAGCAGCCCGGCTTTGAACGCACGTGCCGCCATGCGCATCGCGACGATCGAGTCCCCGCCCAACTGGATCAAGCCGTCGTCGACACCGACCCGCTCCTGGCCGAGCATCTCGGCGAAGAGATCGCACAGGACACGCTCCGCCTCGGTCACGGGTTCACGGCCGGTAGCGCTCGCCGCGAACTCGGGCGCGGGCAACGCCGCTCGGTCCACCTTGCCGTTGCCGGTAAGCGGCAGCGCGTCCATCACGATCACGGCGGTCGGCACCATGTACTCCGGCAGTTGCGCCGCGAGGCGCTCGCGGATGAGTTCGGGGTCCACGTCCCCATCCGCCACCACATAACCGATCGGGCGCCCGTCGACCGCCACGAGCACGGCGTCGTGGACGCCCGGCTGAGCCGTCAGCGCGGCCTCGATCTCGCCGGGCTCGATCCGGTACCCACGGATCTTCACCTGGTGATCGACCCGGCCCGCGAACAGCAGTTCACCGTCCACGGTCCACTGGGCGAGGTCCCCGGTCCGGTACATCCGCCTGCCCGTCACCTGGTCACCTCCCCCCTCGGAGGCGCTGTCGGGTGCGTACGGATCCGCCACGAACCGCTCCGCCGTCAGACCCGGCCGGTTCAGGTAGCCGTCCGCCAGACCGGCACCGGAGAGGTACAGCTCCCCGACCACACCCGGCCCCACGGGCCGAAGGAACTCGTCGAGCACCTGAGCCCGGCGGCCCGACAGCGACCGTCCGATCGGCAGCGTCGGACCCATCACGTCACCTGGTTCGAGCACATGCCACGTCGCCCACACGGTCGCTTCGGTCGGGCCGTACAGGTGCCGGATCCGCGCCCGGGGACAGGCCTCCCGCACCCTGTGCACCGCGTGCGCGGGCACCAGGTCGCCACCGGTCTGCACCTCACGGAGCCCCGCGAACGACTCCGGCGACTCCTCCGCCACCGCGCGGAAGTTCCCGGCGGTCAGATACGCCCTCGTCAACCCGGCCGCGACCAACTCCCGCAGGCGCCGGGCATCCACCGGCCCCGGCCCGGCGATCATCACACGGGCGCCCCACGCCAGCGGCACCCAGATCTCGAACATGGAAGCGTCGAAGGCGTACGGCGCGTGCATGAGGACCGCATCGCCGGGCTCCATCGCCCAGCCGGAACTCTCCACCAGCTCCACCAGGCTCCGATGCGGGACGGCCACCCCCTTCGGGGTGCCCGTCGAGCCGGAGGTGTACATCACGTAGGCCAGATCGCCCGGGCGCACCGTGACCGCCGCCGCATCGCACGCGCCCTCGTCCGTGCCAGCGTCCGCCTCGATGGGCTCGGTCCGCTCGGTCGGCTCGGTCCGCTCGGTCGGCTCGATCGACTCGATCCCGTCCGGTACGCCGTCGCGCGCCGCGGCTGAGCACACCATCAGGGAGACCCCTGCATCCGCCACCATGAACGCCACCCGCCGCGCCGGGTAGGCGGCGTCCACGGGCACGTACACCGCCCCCGCCTTCCATGCCGCGAGCAGCGCCACCAGCAGGTCGGCGGAACGGTCCATCATGACCGCGACGCGGTCGCCGCGGCGGACGCCCCGACGGACAAGGCGCCCGGCCAGCCGGCCCGCGTGCTGATCGAGTTGCCGGTACGTCAGAACCCGATCACCGTCGACGACGGCCACCGCATCGGGGGTCCGGTCCACGTGCGAGGCGAACAGCTCCAGCACCGTCGGTGTGGCTTGCGCTGTGGAATTCATCGTTCTCCTTCACGAACCGCCTGAGGCACCAGCCGGAGTGCGTTGTCCGGTCCGAGCCCGGTCCCGAGTCCGGCGGGCTCGGCGCCGTTGCCTGCCGGCTTGGCGAACTGCGTGCGATAGAGGTCGGCGTACAGGCCATCTGCGGCCAGCAACTCCTCGTGCGTCCCGTGTTCGCGGACTTGTCCGTTGTCGATCACGAGAATCTGGTCGGCCTCGCGGATCGTGGACAACCGGTGGGCGATCACCAGCGAGGTACGGCTGCGCAGGGCGACCTTGAGGGCCCGCTGGACGGCGGCCTCCGACTCGGAGTCCAGGTGCGCGGTGGCTTCGTCCAGCACGACGATCGAGGGTGCCTTCAGCAGCAGCCGGGCGATGGACAGCCGTTGCTTCTCCCCGCCCGACATGCGGTAGCCGCGATCGCCCGAGACGGTGTCGAGCCCACTGGGGAGGGAGGCGATCAGATCCCAGATCTGGGCCCCTTTGCATGCCTCGATCAGCTCGTCCTCGGTGGCGGTCGGGCGAGCGTAGAGAAGGTTCTCCCGGATCGTGTCGTGGAACAGGTAGGCATCCTGGCTGACCACCCCCACCGCTTCGCGGAGCGAGTCGAAGGTGAGGTCCCGCAGGTCGTGTCCGCCGACGCGAACGGTCCCGGAGTTCACGTCGTACAGCCGGGACACCAGGTGCGTGATGGTGCTCTTCCCCGCGCCGGACGGGCCGACCAGCGCGGTGAGGGTTCCGGCCCGCACGTGAAAGCTCACGTCGCGCAGGACGTCCGGCGTCACTTCCCCGCGCTCGCGATCGGTCCGCAGATGTTCCAAGGACGCCAGTGAGACCTCGTCCGCGGTGGGATAGCGGAACGACACATGCTCGAACTCGATGTCCGGCGGCACGTCTTTCGCGAGCGCGACCGCATCGGGGCTTTCCTGGATCAACGGCTTCAAGTCGAGCAGTTCGAAGACCCGGGAAAAGCTCACCACGATGGCCTGCGCGGTCTGCTGCATCCCGGACAGCTGGGTGATCGGCCCGAACAGTCGCTGGAGCAGGGTGGCGAGGGCGATCAGCGTGCCGAGCTGGAAAGTCCCGGCGAGCACGAGCCCGCCACCGACCCCGTAGACGAGCGCCGTGGCGAGCGAGGCCATCAGCGTCATCATGACGAAGGCACCCCGGCCCCAGACGGAGAGGTTCACGCCGATCGTGCGGATCTTCTTGGCACGATCGGCGAATTCGGCCATCTCCTCGTCCGGACGGCCGAAGAGCTTGGAGAGCATCGCCCCTTGTACGTTGAACCGCTCCTGGAGCCGTCCGCCGAGGCCGGCGTTCTCGTCCATCTGCCGTCGGGTGCGCCGCTGTATCTGCCGCCCCACGTGCACCCAGGGCACGATGAACAGCGGAACCAGCGCCAGCGTCATGAGGCCGACGAGCCACGACAGGTAGAACAGCTCGGCCAGCACCACCAGGGCCATGACCGCACTGGTGGCCGCCATCAGCAAGCCGGTGAACTGCTGCTGCACCATGACCAGTTCGGTGTGCAGCCGACCGACCAGCACCCCCGTCTGGGTGCGGGTGAAGAACGCGAGCGGCTGCCGCCGGACGTGGTCGAGCGCCTGCACCCGGAGGTCGTGGGTGACCCCCTGCCCGATCCGCCCGGAGATGTAGGCGGACACCAGCGACAACACCGCGCCCAGCACGGCGAGCCCCGCGGCCAGGCACGCCGTCGAGATCACGACCCCGCGGTCGTTCTTGACGATGCCGTTGTCGACGAGCTCCCTCAAGAGCAAAGGAGTGGTGGCGACGGCGAACGCCTCCAATGCGGCGACAGCAATGAAGAGCGCCACCGTGCGGATGTGCGGGCGAAAGTAGGCGAGGACTCTGCGCACCGTCCCCGGGTGTATGTCGGTGTGCCAGGGATCGGGGTCCTCATCACTCTTCTTCATGCCCTGGAAGCGCAACACCATCTCCACGCAGGTGCCCCTCTCATACAACGCACGAAGTCAGCGAATCCCAATCGTGCTGAATCACGTCGATGTCCACGAGTGAGTCCAACTGAGGACTTCGGGCACTTGGACGCAGCGACCGGCGTCTGTGCCGCACGACCGCCGCGGCGCGAGGGACCACTGCGATCACCCTCTCGACCCAGGGCTCGTCGGCTTGCCGCCCGGTCGGGCCTCACTTCCTTGCGACGACGCAACTGGCCACAGGGTAGGCCGGGTGGTAGGTGCTCAATTCCAGGGCGTCGAGTTCCTCGGCCGCGACACCCATGAGCGACGCGATGACACTCATCGGATTTCCGTACTGGTACACGGTCTGTTCGGACCAGGCGCCGAACATCTCCCGCAACGCTGCCGGGAATGGTCGCCAGTAGTCCTCGGGCGCGCCGTGCAGTCGTTGGGCGCTGGGAACCATGCAGTACGCTCTTCCGCCCTTTCGCAGCCATTGCCACATGTTGTCGACCACCTGCCACGGGCGCGCGGTGTGCTCCAGAACGTTGAAGGCGATGATGGCGTCAAGGGAGTCCGCCGGGATGATTCCTGGGTCCGCCGCGTCACCGACCAGAGAGACTCCCGGGGCCTCTCTGATGTCCAGACCGCGGTATCCGGAAGTACGGGTGAAACCGTAGACGTCCTTATTTCCGTCATTTCCGCCGATCTCCACAACATTTCCTTGAACGAGATCACGGATTTCGGCGATGAACTGGTTCAGGTAGTGACGGTCGATGGGGGTGCCCCGGGATATTCCGAAATCCGGGCAGATCGGCGTCAGCCTGCGCAGCTGGCCCCAGTCGAGCTCACCGACCGACGGCACCAGGAGGCCACGTTCCTGCAGTTCCGTGAAGAGCCCGCGAAAATTCGCGGTTTCGAGATCGTGGCTCAGGTTTCGCCGCATTCCCAGCGCCCGCAGCACCTGCCGGGTCGAACGGCTCTGTGCGGTCAGGTCCGCCGCCGGGGCCATCTTCCGATCATCGCGCACGATGACAGAGCCACGCTGGGCGCGTATCGAGCAGGTGTTCCCGCTGTAGCTGAGCTCATCCACAGCGGCTTGCGCGTCGACCGCCAGCGGGGCCCTCCGCACCGCGGTGAACTGGGCTTCCGCCGCTGCGACATCATGCTCGTGGAGCATGATGTCCAGGATGAGCAGCATATCCAGGGAGAGTGGAAAGCCCTCCTCCCCGTTGGCCGCACCCCCCTTTACGCACATCCGGTCGGGTTGGGCGGACAGCGTCACTGTGGAGGTGAACAGTCCGTTCTCTGACATTGTGCATCCGCTCCTCGCTGTTTTTCCGACACCGTTTCTCCGGACGAGCGAATGAACGCATAGGAACGTCGCCCCGCAGGAAAATTACCCGTCCCGAGTTCATGGTACTTTCGTCATACACTGATCCACAAAGACGCATTCTTGGTCCAACTGCTGAATCAGGTCAATGGCCACGAGTGAGTCCAACTGAAGAATTCTGCCACTTGGACGCGGCCGGCCCGCGGTGGCCTTCCCTGCGCCTCCGCCGACGTCACCGTCTTCACCCGAGGGTGTGGGCCGCCATGCCGGCGGTGAGCGTGGCGCCGTCGGCCGGGTCTATCAGGATGAACGATCCGGTGCGGCGGGAAGCGGCGTAGTCGTCGACCGGCACCGGCTCCGCGGTGCGGAGCACCACCTCACCGATGTCATTGACCACGAGTCGTCCCGGGTCCGGCTGCTGGGACAGGTCGGCCAGGGTGAGCCGGGAGTCGATGGCCTTGACCTTGGCGGTGACCGTACGCGTGCCGTGTCGCAGCAGTACCCGGTCGCCCTCGGTGAGCGGTGTGTCCGCGAGGTGGCACACCGTTGCGGTGATCTCGTTGGTCAGCGTGGGCGGCTGGTCGGACGGGGCGATCACGTCGCCGCGGGAGACGTCCAGGTCGTCTGCGAGGCGCATCGTGATCGACTGCGGAGCCCAGGCGATCTCGGCGGCCTCGCCGAGGACGTCGATCGCGGCGATCGTGGTGGTACGTCCCGAGGGCAGAACGGTGACCTGCTGCCCGACGTGGAAGAGGCCGGATGCGATCTTTCCGGCGTAGCCGCGGTAGTCCGGGTGCTCCGCGGTCTGCGGTCGGATGACGTACTGCACGGGGAAACGGGCCACTCGACGGCGCGGGTCGTGGTCGATGTGCACGGACTCCAGGTGCTCCAGCACGGTGGGGCCGGCGAACCAGCTCATCCGGGCGCTGGGCTCGACGACGTTGTCGCCGTGGAGTGCGGAGATGGGGATGGCCGTCACCGCGGGCACACCCAGGCGGGTGGCGTAGTCGACGAAGTCCGCGGCGACCGTGGCGAAGACGTCCTCGTCGTACGCGACCAGGTCCATCTTGTTGACGGCGAGGACCACGTGCGGGACGCGCAGGAGGCCGGCGATGGCGGCGTGCCGGCGGGTCTGCTCCACCACGCCTGTACGGGCGTCGATCAGGATGATCGCGAGTTCGGCCGTAGAGGCTCCGGTGACCATGTTGCGGGTGTACTGCACGTGGCCGGGGGTGTCGGCGAGGATGAAGCGCCTGGCAGCGGTGCCGAAGTAGCGGTAGGCGACATCGATGGTGATGCCCTGTTCGCGCTCGGCGCGCAGGCCGTCCGTAAGCAGCGCCAGGTCCAGTCCCTCCTTTCCGCGGCTCCTCGATGCGCGCTCAATGGTGCGGAGTTGGTCGGCGAGGACCGACTTGGAATCGTGCAGCAGCCGGCCGACCAGCGTGGACTTGCCGTCGTCCACGCTTCCGGCGGTGGCCAGGCGCAGAAGTGAGATGCCGTTCATGGTCAGAAGTAGCCTTCGCGCTTGCGGTCTTCCATCGCGGTCTCCGAGAGGCGGTCGTCGGCGCGGGTGGCTCCGCGCTCGGTCAGCCGGGAGGCGGCGATCTCGGTCACGATCTTTTCGACGGTGTCGGCACGGGAGTCGACGGCACCGGTGCAGGACATGTCGCCGACAGTGCGGTAGCGGACGAGGCGGGTCTCGGCGGTCTCGCCGCGTCTCGGGCCGCCCCAGTCGCCGGCGGCCAGCCACATCCCGTCGCGACGGAACACCTCACGCTTGTGCGCGTAGTAGATCGACGGGAGTTCGATCTTCTCGCGGGCGATGTACTGCCAGATGTCCAGCTCGGTGAAGTTGGACAGTGGGAAGACGCGGACATGTTCGCCGGGGGCGTGCCGGCCGTTGTACAGGTGCCACAGCTCCGGACGCTGCCGGCGCGGGTCCCAGCCGCCGAACTCGTCCCGCAGGCTGAACACCCGTTCCTTCGCGCGGGCCTTCTCCTCGTCCCGTCGCCCACCGCCGAAGACGGCGTCGAACCGCGCGGTCTCGATGGCGTTCAGAAGCGGCACCGTCTGCAGCAGGTTGCGGCTGCCGTCCGGGCGCTCGCGCAGCCTGCCACTGTCGATGAACTTCTGCACCGAGGCCACGTCCAGGCGGAGGTTGTGCTCCGCCACCACTCGGTCGCGATACCTCAGCACCTCCGGGAAGTTGTGCCCGGTGTCGACGTGCAGGAGCGCGAACGGCAGCGGGGCCGGGGCCATGGCCTTCAGTGCCAGGTGCAGCATGACGATGGAGTCCTTGCCGCCGGAGAACAGCAGCACCGGCCGTGCGAACTCCCCTGCCACTTCCCGGAATACGTGCACCGCTTCCGACTCCAGGACATCGAGGTGCTCCAGGTCGAACGCGTCACTCATGCCGGCCCCCGTCCAGGGTCTCCGGTCAGCCACCCGGTGGCACCGTGGTCCAACGGGGCGGTGCGGGTTCGTCGTTCGGTATCGGACATGAAGACTCCCAGGGGGTGGCACGGTCATGCGCGCATCCGGCAGTCGGACCCGCCTCCAGGGGGAGTGAACGGCGCCTCCCACTGCGGCCGTACGGTTCCGGGCGTCTACGCGGTGCGGGCGGTCTGCAGTGCGGCGGCCCGATCGGCGCGTTCGAGCCGGCCATCGTTGTCCTGGGTGCGGCCATTGGCCGGCCCTCGAAGCGCGAACAGAGCATATCCATTGCTGCCTCATGGAGCTTCTTGTCCAGCGGAGCCGTGCATTTCGTCGGCATATCGAAAACTGGATACGGGCCGACAACATCGCGCCCGCTCAACTGGAGGCATGAAGGAATCGCACATCATCCCGCATAGGCCCCGTGACCGGCTGTTCGCCGTACTTGCCGTGGTGCTCGCCGTGCTCCTGCTGCCCGTCGCGTTCGTCCGCCATCCCGGCCGGGCCCGCGAATGGGCCTGCCACTGGGCGTTGGGGATCCGGTTTCCGGCCGAAAATCTCACCGGGCTCACCTACGGTGCCAGGGCGGCGTTCACCGCTGCACGCGCTGAGGCGTTCTGGCGTCACGGGCAGCTCATTGGCCTCACCTCCGGATACCGCGACCCCCTCGTCCAGCAGCGGCTGTTCGACGAGGAGGTGAGTCGCGTCGGCTCACCGGCCGCGGCCCGGATGCTTGTGCTGCCACCGGCGGAATCCAGGCACGTCAAAGGCACCGCGCTGGATGTGCGCCCGTACGAAGGCGCGCGCTGGCTCGAGGAGCACGGTGCCCGCTACGGCCTCCACCTCATCTACGACAACGAGTGGTGGCACTTCGAGTACCGCCCGGACGTCGGCTTGCAGGCTACGGAGGGGATCGATGCTCTCCCGAATCCGCAAGCGGCATCAACGTGCTGAATCGCGCCGTAAGACGCGATTATTCTGCGGCCAAACTGGTCGCCCAGTTCTCCAGGCATTCCGCGAACCCGGTCCAGACCTGCGCGTGCTCTCTGGCGAACTCGGCGATCACGTTGTACAAGTGCGGCGGGACGCGGTGCAGGATCCTTTCCCACTCCTGCCCGTCGATGGAGTGCATGGCGAGCATGCGCAACAGAATGCGGCCGGTCTCGCTCAGCCGCAACGCCGGATCGGCCTTGAGGCGCTCCAGCGTCACGAGGCGGTCTCGATCCACGGCGCGGCCGAAGCCCGTTTCCGTGCGATGCAGTGGACGCGACTCGGTTCGTAACTTCAGGCTTCCGTCCGGGACCGGGCTCTCACCACGCTCGAGCCGGCCGCGCACGTCCCGGACCGTCTCCGGGGAGATGCCGACCTGATGGGCGACCTGCCGGAGCGAAAGACCCGGGTCGCTGCGGATGAGCTCGGCAGCGTGTCTCCTGCGCCCCGAGCCGTCGGCCGGACGGATGCGTCCATCCCTGCCGATCCTTGCTTCGGTTCCATTGTCGCCGCCGCGTCTGCGCAGGTCCGCCACGGTACCGGCGGAGATGCCGGTCGCCGAGGCCACCCGCCGGTCGGACCACTGCGGATGCGTCCCGATGATGTGCACGGCAGCACGCTTGCGATCAGCGAGCGAGAGCGGCAGACCGTGCCGTATGTTCGCCTCGACGGCCAGGACGAAGGCGTCCGCTTCAGTGCCGTCGACGAGCCTTGCCACGATCTTTGTATCGCCTCTGAGTCGCGCCACCTTCAACCGGTGCAGGCCGTCGACCACCCGCATCGTCGGTCGGTGGACGAGAATGGGCGGCAGTGCTCCCTCTGTCGACAACAATGTCTCGACGTGCTCCGGATCCTCTCCTGAGGTTCGAGGCGAGGATACGGAAGACAGCCGGGACAACTCGATTTCGACGACAGGGAGAGCGACCATGTCAACGCTTGTCGGATCCACCTGAACTCTCCCTTTCGGGTCTCTACTTCGTCGGCGATGTTGCGGTGCGGTACGGAATTCGCCATTGCCACTATTTACCCGTTCGGTGCCTGTGGTGCAGACGGAGTTTCCTGCCTCAAAGCCCGGGCCGAAGCGCGAGGGCGCGGCCGGACGAGCTGCCGAGCTGAAGCGGACCGATGGGCCTCCCAGGTCCCGGGCCCGCTGGAGATGGGCCCGCTGATGTGGGTGTCAACGCGCCTTCGGCGCCCCAGTGGAACGCTGGTGACAGTAGCAGCGCCGCGCGACGGCAGTCAACGGAGATATAAATGTAAACTCCCTCTACTCTTACGTGAGTTGATGGTCACTACGCTCGGCAGCCCACAGCCCGGGGCAACGCAGCGGCATCACGCGCACGGACCGCGCTAACTGCGGCTGCAGCCACCGTTCACCGATGCGGCGACGACCGGTGAATACGCGAAGGCTCGTGCGATCTGTGACAGCCAAACGGCCTCGCTGACCAGATCGTCGCCCCCGTACAGTTCGGAGGGGACGGGGTGGCCAGTACTGGCACCTGAAGCCGGAACGGGGGCTCCGTTCGTTTTGGCCCTGAGCGCCGCCTTCAGCTGGGCTGCCTCAACCACCGCCCGAAGGTCGTTGCCGGTGAGGCCGGCCTCTTCGCCCAGTTCGGCTGTCCGCATTGCTGTTTCAGGACTCATGTAGGGGCGCAGCGCGATCTGTCCATCACGGATCTCGATGGTCCGGCGATACAGACGGTAGTTCAGATTGGCCATGACCGAAGCCGGAGAATGCAATACGATCTCGGGCAGTTCTTGATGCATCGCCAGCCATAGGGGGGAAAGGCTGCGGTAGGTGCGGTAGTTGTTCCACCAGGTATTCAGGGTCGACAGGCGGGGGCCCCAGGACGGCATGGTGAGACCACCGACCACGAGTGGTATGCCGATCCCTGCACCAAGCACCGTCACCAGCTCCCACTCCAACGGGTGGAGGCCGAATTGCACGCTGACCACGGCCGACGCTCGACTGACGAAATTGACCGAATAGACCACTGCGCCTACAGCGGTCAGGCGCAGGCCGCGGCGCAGCCATGGCTCTTCCGCGACCACGGCATATCTCCAGCACAGGCGGACGATCTCGACGAGCGCCACCAGCAGGGCGCCTACGTAGATGAGCGAGTAGGCAGCTACCACGGGCCGGTGAACGTTCTGCAGAAGAAAGTGCGCCGAGCGTTCCTGCGACTCGGCCGAGGCCATGATCCACAGCGCCAGCATGGCCAGCATCATGAGCGCGGCGATACCGAGCCGCCATTGAGCCCTCGGCCATGCCTGTTCGGGTGGGTGCGCCCAGAACAGGAGGACAACGAGTAGTGCGGCACTGAAGGCCACGCCACCGAGGACGTGTATGGCCAGCGCCGTCACGTCGGATATGCCTAGATGCTCGTCGACGGCCAGGGAGACCGCGGGGGTCGCGAGCGCGAAGGCCAACCCCTTCAGGAAGAGAGCGGCCAGTAACGCGAGCAGCCCTGGATCACATCGACCCGATCTCAGGGAGCGGCACCTGTAGAAGAACGCCGCCCAGCACAATAAGGCAAGTAAAGGGTATAAGACACTCTTGGCTCCGGTCACAGCAACTCCGAGGCAGGTAAATTAGCGGCCGGTCGCCTTCAGTCCACCAATAAGCGTTGCACCCTTCGCACGGCCTCGTCGACCTCCGGCACGGCCTGGTTCAGTCCTGACGGCGACCGGTGGACACCCTGGAGAATCAGTGAGGCGATCATTTCGGCCTCCTTTTCTTCCGGGGTGTTGTAATAGGTGCGCTGCAGCACTCGCTCGATCATATTCGGGCTCAAGGTCGGCATGAGCCGGCGCGTTATATCGTTGTTCACATCCGTGAGGCGGACATGGCCACACAGAAGATGGCCGAGCTCGTGGACAATGATGTGCTCCTGGTGGAGCGGACTGGCCTGTTTCTCATAGAAGATGTAGTCGGTGCTGGCCGTGGATATCCACAGCCCGCAGGGACTGCCTGCCGGCATCGCGATGGCCATCAACTGAATGGGACGGCCCTGCCGTTGTGCAACGCTCTGAATCAACGTGTGCACGTCGAACGGGCTCGGTATCTCCAACTTGCGGATGAGAGCCTTGCACCGCCGCTGTAAGCCGCCCAGTTTCACGCACCCTCTCCGTTTCTCTCGTCAGGCACTGCACCACCAGGTAAGGACGGCAAGTTTCCGTCCTGGTGGCCTCGTTCTGCTGAGCGGTGATCCGGCGCGTCCTGCTGCAGGCCCTCCAGTTCACGGACCCGCTCGATCACCTCGCCGATCGAGCGCAGACTCTTGGACGACAAGCCGGCCGCTCTGAGCGCGACGCTCTGCACGCCTGCATCCTTGAGCGCGACGAGCAGCCCCAGGTCCGCGTCGACGTCCGCTGCCACCTGGTCATCGAAGAAGTACGCGGCGGGCACTCCGAAGAAATCCGCGATCGCCTGCAGATGACGGATGGTGGGGTTGTCCCGCTGGCCTTTACGCAGCAGCCAGACGTAGCTGCCGGAGATCGACACCCCGCTTGCCGTGATGGCCTGGGCCACTTCCTCCGTGCCGTAAGGCTCACGTCCGGGTGGGACGACCGTCCGGAACAAGTGCTCCAGTTTGTCGGCCAGCGTGCGCCCCGCCGGACCGCGCCCGCTGTCCATGTCCGTCTCCCTTCTGGTGTTTCTCGCCCGCACCGCCGATCCTCAACTAGCGTAGGGGAAGCCCCCTTTGTGGTCCATCGTGAGTCGAACGAGCCCGGGCGGACCGCGAGAGTCGGCGTAGCCGCCCGCCGAACTACGCGAGCGCGGCGGCGACCTCGTCGAGGCACGCCCCGCGGGAAGCCTTGACGAGTACCACGTCGCCGGTGTCGAGATGACCGCGCAGCCAGTCGACGGCCGCGTCGTTGCCGGCCAGCACCACTGACCGTTCGCCCGCGCCGTCGGCGATCGGCCGGGCGGCTTCGCCGACCGCGACCACCGTGTCGGCCCGGGCGCCGGCGTACGCCCCGACGGCGCGGTGCTCCGCCTCGCTGCCGTCGCCGAGTTCGAGCATCGCGCCGAGGACGGCGATACGACGCCCGCCCTCGATCACCTCCAGCGCGTCCAGGGCGGCGCGCGCCGAGGTGTCGGCGGTGCGCAGTGTGAAGGACGGCCGGCCGAGCCGGTCAAGGGTCCGGTCGAGCACGCGTACGTCGGCGTGCTCGGCACGCCCGAAGGTGAGCACCGGGCCGTCGGTGAGCGCGCGCATCGCGACCACCCGGGGATCGTCGGCGTTGAGAACGGCGGTGCCGCCGGGCGCCGGCCCCCGCACCAGTTCGCTCTTGGCCTCGGCGATGGCGGCGCGCGACCCGAACTCGCCGAGATGGGCCAGACCGACGTTGAGGACGACAGCGATATCGGGCGCGACGAGGCCGGTGAGGGCGGCGATGTCGCCGACATGACGGGCTCCCATCTCAAGGACGAGGAACTGGGTGCCCATCTCGGCGCGCACCATGGTGAGCGGTACGCCGAGCTCGTTGTTGAGCGAGCCGGCCGTGGCAACCGTCGGCGCGGCGCTCGACAGCACGGCCGTCAGCAGGTCCTTGGTGCTGGTCTTACCCTGCGAGCCGGTCAGGCAACCGACCGCAACGACGTGCGAGCCGTGATCCTCTACGGCGGCGAGAAGGTCTTCGCGGCCGGCGCGGACATCAAAGAGATGCAGGTCATGGACCACACGGCCATGGTCAAGCGGTCCCGCCCGCTCCAGGACTCCTACACTGCGGTCGCCCGCATCCCCAAGCCGGTCGTCGCCGCGATCACCGGCTAAGCGCTCGGCGGCGGCTGCGAACTCGCGCTCTGCGCCGACTACCGGATCGCCGCGGACAACGCCAAGCTCGGCCAGCCCGAGATCCTGCTCGGCCTCATCCCCGGCGCGGGTGGCACCCAGCGCCTCTCCCGCCTCATCGGCCCTTCCAAGGCCAAGGACCTCATCTTCACCGGCCGCATGGTGAAGGCGGACGAAGCGCTCCGGCTCGGCCTCGTCGACCGTGTCGTCCCGGCCGACGAGGTGTACGAGCAGGCACACGCCTGGGCTGCCAAGCTCGCCCAAGGCCCCGCGATCGCACTGCGCGCGGCGAAGGAGTCGATCGACCAGGGGCTGGAGACGGACATGGACACCGGCCTCGCCATCGAACGCACCTGGTTCACGGGCCTGTTCGCGACGGAGGACCACGAGCGCGGCATACGCGGCTTCGTCGAGGAGGGCCCAGGCAACGCGACGTTCCGCTGAGAGCTCCTCGTGCACGCGACTGGAAGGACAAACGCCCACAGGCAGCGGCAGACAAGTCGAGCTGCACACAGGGGTCCGTTCCCCGGGGTCCTCACGAACCCCAGCCTGACGGCCATCCATCTAGTACTCCAGCAGTACTTCGTGGCTTGACCTGGGGAAACGTCGAGCGGTGGGAGTGTAGCGGGCGGGAAGTCGTCACGGACGGCTTCGGCCCGCACGCCCCTCGAAGGAGTGCCCCCGACGTCGGTAGTGGCAGCGGCGGGCCACCGCTTGGCGTCGTCGGCGCCAGTGCGACCAGCTCAACACGTGAGTGAGGGTGTGAAGGTCTCGGGGTGTGTGAGCTGCCAGGAGTCGCCGCACTTCTGCCACGGTGAGCTCGATGACCACGGCATCCTCACCGGAGGATCCCCTTTTTCGGCTGCTCGCGAGCTCATCGCAACGAGGAAGGTGTGGGCGAGCATGGCCAGGGTGATGTGCCGGTACCAGCCGACGTAGCGGCGGACTTCGTACTCGTCCAGGCCGCACTCGTTCTTCGCTGCCTGGAAACACTCTTCGATCGCCCACCGGGCGCCGGCGACGCGCACCAGTTCGTCCACGCCGACATCCAGCGGTGCGTAGCCGAGGTAGTAGGCGATCTCGTCCGGACGACTCAAGCTGCGCCGTGCCAGCGCCCACCGTCGACGGATCAACACGCCGTCCTGGTGGTCGTACTCGGACACTGGGCGCAACTGGACGGCTGCCCAGTCGTATTCGCGCTGTCCCTTCGCGCCCGCGCCGCAGGAACGGCGTTCCCATGCCTGGTCGGGGGCCTGCTCGAAGGCCTTGTCGATGCGTGGGCCGGCCAGGGAGAACTGGGACTTGGGGACGGCGAGGACGTAGCCGACGCCGGATGTTTCCAGCATCCGGCGGAAGCGGTTGTCCTGTCCGTAGGCGGCGTCCGCCGTGACCCAGGCGATCGGCAGCGGCGAGGCCAGAGCTCTGCGGACGATCGTTGCCGCGAGGGTGTTCTTGGTGGCGAACTCCCGCTCGTCGGGGATCTTGGCGGCGCGGCATCGGTCACGGTCGTCCGTCCAGGACTTGGGCAGGTAGAGCTCCCGGTCCACCAGGGCGCGGCCGGCTGTGCTGGTGTAGGCGGCGAAGACGCCGATCTGGCAGTTCTCGGTGCGGCCGGCGGTGCCGGAGTACTGCCGTTGGACTCCGGCGGAGGTGGTGCCCTTCTTCAGGAACCCGGTGTCGTCGATGATCAGTACACCGTCGGGGCGGCCGAGGTGTTCGGCGACGTAGGTCTGCAGGTCGTCGCGGATGTCGTCGGGGTTCCAGCGGGCTCGGGAGAGCAGGTGCTGCAGTCCGTCTGGGGTGGCGTGGCCGGCGTGTTCGGCAAGTTGCCAGCTGTTTTTTCGGGCCACCGGGGCGAGCAGTGCGCGCACGTAGTCCCGCATGCGGCGGCGTGGTTCGACACGGCCGAAGTGGCGCCCGATGGTGGTGAAGAGGTGGTCCAGGTCGCGGTCCCAGGTCTCGGCTGCCTGTTCGGTGATCACGACCCGAGGCTTCCCAGGCCCGGGGCGACCTTGCCATCGGGGGCACTCCTTCGAGGGGCGTGCGGGCCGAAGCCGTCCGTGACGACTTCCCGCCCGCTACACTCCCACCGCTCGACGTTTCCCCAGGTCAAGCCACGAAGTACTGCTGGAGTACTAGTAGCTCAACCGGATCGAGTGGAACGCCGACGAGGTCCTGGACGACGTACGCGGCTACGTGGTCGAACACCTCGGAGACCCGGGCGCTGTTCTGATCGTCGATGACACCGGCTTCCTCAAGAAGGGCATCCGCTCGGCCGGCGTGCAAAGGCAGTACTCCGGCGCTGCCGGACGCACCGAGAACAGCCAGATCGGAGTGTTCCTCGCCAAGACGGACAAGCCGCAGAATCGGCAGACACGCGCGTTCGTCCTGCCCATGGAGCGTTACACCATCACCTCGAGATTCGGGGTAGGCGAGCGAGTTGTGGTCGTCCGGCCATCACACCGGGCTCGATTTCGCGGCTCCGAAGGGCACCCCGGTCCGTGCCGTCCACGACGGCACGATCACGGAGGTCTCCTCGGGCGGGCCGCTCGGCAACCACACGGTCCCTGAAGGTGTGACGGCGGGCCGACTCGGCATCACCGGCCGCAGACGGCAGTGATCAGAGCGGGATGGAGATGCCGAGTTCCTGCATGACACCGGAGAGCGGGTCACCCTCGGAGCGTTCGGTCCTGGAGCCCTTGACGCCTGCGGTGAGCGTACGGGGGTCCACCGCCTCGGCGGGGGCTCCCATCGCGTAGAGGCCATCGGGCGCGTTGTCGCGGTGGTGCGGCAGGAGCCAGAAGACGCGGCGGCGGAACGTGTCCGAGACGCGGGAGGGCTTGGCAGTGGGTCCCAGGACGGCATAGCCGACGAGACGGCCGTCGCGGTGGTATGCGGGACGGCCTGCCCGGGTGAGCAGCCGGTCCAGGCTCTGGCGTACGTAGTCGAGGCCGCTGATGTCCTCCAGCCATACGAGGCCGGTCTCGTGGCTGATCTCGTCCGCGCTGATCAGGGAACTCATGCCCCGGTGTCCCCTTCCTCGTGTGAGCAGTCCGATACCCGGGCAGAGCTTGCGCTGGTTGGACAGGATCATCTCCTTGGTCGAGGCCAGACTCACCAGTTCCCGGGTGCGGGCGGCGAACGCCCGCGAGGACGTGGCGGGGGCACCCTCGTTCCGGCACCACGCCCTGTACGCGGCGTAGAGGGCGGCCTGCTCGGCGCGCAGGTCGGAGCCGAGACGGCAGCGTTCTTCGTAGAAACGGCCGGTGTGGTCCTCGGTCTGCGCGTAGGCGGTGGTGGCGATACGGACCTGTTCAGGGCCTGTGAGATCACGGTTCCCGGCGAGGTAGCGGCGTGCGCCGTCGATCGACCAGCCCAGAATGCCTGGGCCTTCCTCGGTGACGAGGAGGTCGGCGAGGTTGTCGATCTTGCGGTCGTTGGGAACCACGCGTTCGAAGGGGATCAGGCGAAACGCCGTGCTCCCAGCGGGTTCGCCCGAATCGAAGACGTCATCGACGCCGCCATGGCTGTCAGCAAGACAGGTTTTCGCCGGATGGCACTCCGATAATTCCGGTGAACCGGGTGCAGCAACCACAGTTGTGTACTTCTGCTTACCTCCCTCATGGTCTCTTGTTGGAGCACCGACACCTCCTGACGGAGCTCATATCGACGCTTTCCTTCGGGTTACTAGCTTTCTTTCTGGATACTAATTTCCCTTGCGGGTAACTAGCGCATGCCGGATACGGTCGTGCCATGTCGATCACCAGGCGCACATTCGGTGCGTTAGCCGCCGTCACGCTCGCTGCCGGATCCGTCACACTGGCCACCCCGGCCGCCGCCAGGACCGAGCCGCTTCAGCTGGTCGCGCAGAGCGAGGGCATGGTCTGGAACGCTGTGGCCGCCGACCACGGCCGGATCTTCGTGGCCGGCCCGCGCTGGTCAGGGTCGACGGGGCCGGCGCTGGGCCTGGTAACCGCGGACGGCGGGGTCGCGCCTTACCCGGACGCCGCCTGGAACGCCTGGCGTCCGGGAACTGCGGCGGACACCGCGTTCGTCAACGTCAACTCGATCAATCTGGACGGTCACGGCGGCCTGTGGGTGGTCGACACCGGCGCGCCCAGCTTCGGCGGCGACCCGCTGCCCGGCGGCGCCAAGCTGGTGCGCGTGGACGTGGCCGGCAACCGCGTCACGAGGGTGTACCCCTTCAGCAGCGACGTGGCCCTGCCGCGCAGCTACGTCGACGATGTCCGGTTCAACGGCCACACCGCCTATCTGACCGATGCCGGGCGCCCCGGGCTGATCGTGCTGGACCTTCGCGCCGGCGCCGCCCGGCGGGTGCTCGACGGCCACCCGTCCACCACAGCCCCCACGGACCGGCCGATCGTGGTCGACGGCACCGTGGTGCGCGGCACCGACGGCAACACGCTGAAGGTCAACGCCGACCCGCTCGAACTGTCGCCGGACCGGCGGTGGCTGTACTACGGCCCGCTGTCAGGGCCTTGGTCACGCGTGCCCACTCAGGCGCTGGACGACCCCGGACTGAGCCCGGCCCAACTGGCCGCCCAGGTGCGGCCATGGGCGGACCTGCCGCCGACCGGCGGCACCGCCATGGACCACAAGGGCAACCTCTATTTCTCCGACCTGGCTCACAACTCGATCGCACGCAGGAGCCCGGACGGCCGGATCGCCCAGGTAGTCCAGGACCCGCGCCTGCACTGGACGGACGCGCTGTTCCTGGACGCCCACAACACCCTGTGGCTGCCAGTGCCCCAATTGGACCGGGCGGCTCCCTTCAACGGTGGGATCTCTCGGATCCACTTTCCAGTGCAGCTGTTCCGACTGACGCTGGAACGCTGACCCGAATTCGACTTTACCGACACAAAGAGGAATGTTCGACACGGACTTTTCTCGCGGCATCGGCGGTACAGAAAAAAACCGTCCGATCCGTTCGGGCGTTTTGCCGGCGTGATCCCGTGTGCCGAAAAAGCGCCATCAAATCCCCTGATAATAATGACGAAAAGGAAGAAATCAAAGTGAGGAAAATCAAGCATCAGAAGTGGGTCCTGGCTGCGCTCGGCCTGGGGCTGACCGCGGCGGTCGCTTGTGCTCCCGCAGCGACCGGTGCCACTTCCGCGCCGACATCCGCCAAGCAGAGCGTCGCCACCCACGCCAACCCGGGCGGTCGCCTGGACCCTTACGCCTTCCTGCCGAAGGTGCCCTCGTTCACCCTGACCAGCACCACGGTCAAGAACGGTCGGCCGCTGCCCACCGACCAGCGGTCCGGAATCTTCGGGGCACCGGGCGGAAAGGACATCTCCCCGCAGTTGTCCTGGCGCGGCTTCCCCGCCAAGACCAAGAGCTTCGTGGTGTCGATGTATGACCCCGAGGCTCCGACCGGTAGCGGTTTCTGGCACTGGGCGGTGGCCAACATCCCCGCCACCACCAAGTCCCTGCCGCTCAACGCCGGAGCCCTCAACAGCCGCAAGTTGCCCGCCGGGGCCATCCAGCTCAACGGTGACGCGGGTACGGCCCGCTACATCGGCGGCGCGCCCCCGGCCGACTCGACCCACCACTACTACATCACGGTCACCGCGCTGGACGTGCCGAGCGTCGACGTTACGGCGACCACCAGTGGTGCTCTGCTCGGTTTCACCATCGGCAGCCACACGATTGGGCGAGCCACGCTGATCGCCCCTACCCGCGGCTGAACCCTGGTGGTGCAGTGCTGAATCCAGCGGAGCGGTTGGCCTAGAGTGATGCCCGCCCTGGGGTTTGGGGGTCTTGAAGACCCCCAAACCCCAGGGCGGTTTCAAAGTCCCGGACGCGGTCAGTACAGCGTCAAGTTCACCGCAGATCCGCGACACCTCCGACTTGGAGATCCCGCTGTCCGCGCCCAGGGCTTGGACCAGGTCATCGACCGAGCGGGTCGAGACCCCGTGCACGTATGCCTCCATCACCACGGCGAACAGCGCCCGGTCGATGCGCCCTCGCCGCTCCAGCAGCGAGGGGAAGAACGACCCGGTCCGCACCTTCGGCCTTTCATCAGCCGCCCGCCCAGAGAAAGCGGGCGATCAGACACGTCGTAGTACCTCTCCCAGGCCCCGCCAGCCCTTCGGACTCGACTGTCAGCTACAACCCCGACGCGGAAGATGCAGTACAGGACGCCGCACCAACCACCCCGCGGCGCATCGGCGACGCACGGACCTGGCGGCTGCGGGTTCCCTCGACGGTGACACCGGGTGTGTGACAGGGTCCGATCAGCGAGGCAGCATAAGACCCATCAAGCCTCGATCCAAGGCCGCCGCGTCGCCCCCCGTCTGCGGTTGTGCCCGCTGTGCCGGGAGTGCCAATGAAAGATCTTGAACTGGCCGACTACCGGGATCTCGTCCAGTCCCTGAAGTACTGCGTGCTGATCCACGACGCCGCCACGTACGAGATCCTGTGGGCCAACCACGCGGCCTGCGCACTGCTCGGCTGGACCGTCGACGAGTTGAAACCGCTCAAGGCGCCCGACATGAGCAAGAACGCCCAGCAGTACAGCCGTGAGCTGGGACATCGCTGGTTGCACGGGGCCGTCGAGCACGGAGTCAGCGCCACCGAGTGGTGCTACCGCTCCAAGCGCGGCGAAGAGGTCCTCACCGAGGCCATCGCCATCCGGGTCGACCTCCCGTCCCGGCAGGTCATCATGGTCCAGTTCCGGGACATCGAGGAGGAGAAGGCCGTCCGGCGTGACCTCTTCCGCACCGAGGGAAGGCTTCGGGCCTTCCTGGCGAGCCTCGCCGAGGGCATCGTCGTGCTGGACGACGACGGGCGGGTCATCTTCGCCAGCGAGTCGGCCACCAAGCAGCTCGGTCCCCACCTGCACGGGGCCGACTTCACGGAGTACTGCCGTGACGGGGCCGTACCGGCCGAGGCAGGCCGCTATCGCTTCGCCGAACCGGGCCATGCGCCCCGCTGGTACGCGGTCACCCGTCAGTACATCGACATCGAGAGTGACCTCCGAGGCCATCTGCTGCTCTTCTACGACATCACCGACCGGGTGCTGGAAGAGGAGGAGCACCGCCGGGACACCCAGCGCCTGAACCATCTGGCCCGGTACAACGCCATGGGTGACATGGCAATGGCCATCGCGCACGAGGTCAGCCAGCCGATCGCCGCCGCCTACAACTTCGTGGAAGGCACACGTGGACGGCTTCTCGCGCAGCACCCCGGGACCGATGCCGACACCGATTCCGTCGTCTGGGGACTGGACAACGCCAAAAGACAGATCGAACGGGCGAGCAGGATCCTCGACAGCCTGCGGCAGTACGTCGGCAGACTGGAACATGCCGACCAGCTGACCGATCTGGCGGCGATCGTCGAGGACTGCCGGTACTTCATCGAGCTGCGCGCCCAAGCTGACTCCGTTCGTCTCGACTTCGATCTGACCACCGAGCCCCTGCCGGTGCGCTGCGAGAACGTCCTCATCGGTCAGGTCGTCATGAATCTCGCCTTCAACGGCATCGAGGAGATGGCCAACTGGCCGCCCGAGCGGCGCAGCGTGGAGCTGGCCACCCGGCTGTCCCAGGACGGGGCGTGGGCCGAACTCGTCGTACGGGATCACGGGCAAGGCCTCGGGGGAATCCCAGGGGACCGGATCTTCGACGGGGTGTTCACCGGCAAGGTGAACGGCAGCGGGATCGGTCTGGCGCTCAGCCACCGGATCATCACCCGGCACGGCGGGCGTATCTCCGCCGCGGAGGGAGAACCCGCCGGAGCCGTGTTCTCCTTCGCACTTCCGGTGGCCCGGCCGCAATAAGGGAATCCTTTACATTGGGAAGGGAAATACCGGCCCATCCGCCTGGAAACCCGGCTTGTCCGGGTCCGTGCGAAGCGCCTAGCCTGCTGCGAAAGATTCCCGCGGCATTCGAGACGTTCGAGGTATCGCCCATGGGGAGCCAGCGAGAACAAGTGATGAACACCCTCGACCGGTACCTGCGACTGTGTGACGTTCCCGTCCGGGGCGAGGGCATGGTCGAACTCGGTGAGCTGTTCACCGACGACGCCGTCTGGGAGGGCGTGGGCCCGGAGTACTCCGGCGAATTCGGCCGCCGGGAGGGCAGGCAAGCCATCCTGGAGATGCTCGCCGGGTACCTGCCGCCCAATCCGCACTTCCGGGAGAACGTCCATCTGCTCTTCCCCGGAACCATCGACCTCAGCGACACCACCGCTCGTGGAACCTGGCTGATGCAGCAGCTGTCGCGCTATGCGTCGGGCACGGCCGAGGTCAGGGTTGCGAGGCTGGACGTGACCTTCCGCCTCGATCCGGTTCGGCCGGCCCTGATCTCGCTGTTCCGCACCGAGCGGCTCTTCAGCGCCCCGCTGGCGAGCGCCTCGCCGTTGAGTGCCCCGCCGCCGAAGGAGGCCGTGTGAGCGCCGACCGCAGGACCATGCTCCTGACCTGCTACGCCGACACTCACGGCTACGGTTGGCACCATGTGGACCTGTTCACCCACGACCACACGGGCCGAGAGGTCAACTGGGTGCACTGGCAGGTCGACGAGGACGGCCCGGCCGGAGCGGACAAGGCCACCGCCCGGGTCGAGCCGGCCCTGCGGCGGACCGGCGACTGGCAGCACGGGATCAGCGCCGACGGCAGCGAGTACTGGACCGCCCGAGCCACCTGGGGATGACCGGGATGAACACCCAGACCCAGAGCATCGTCTACATCGTCGACGACGACCGTGAGCTGTGCACGTCCCTGGCCTGGCTGCTGGAGTCGGTCCGGATCCAGTCGGTGAGCTTCACCGACGTCGGCTCCTTCCTGGAGTCCTACGACCCGGACCGGCCCGCCTGCATGGTCCTGGACGTGCGGATGCCCGAGGTAGGTGGCTTCCAGCTGCAGGAGATCCTGAACCGGGCCGGCTCGGAGATCCCGGTCATCTTCGTCTCCGCGCACGGCGATATCCGAATGTCGGTACGCGCCCTGCAGAACGGCGCGGTGGACTTCCTGGAGAAGCCCTACGACCCACAGCACATGCTGGAGGTCGTCCAGCAGGCGCTGCGCACTGCGCAGGAACGGTTCGCGCAGGCAGCGCGGAAACGGGTACTGCTCACGCGTCTGAGCCAGCTCAGTCCGCGTGAGCTGGAGATTCTGCGCATGGTGATCGACGGCGTGCCCAGCAAGAACATCGCGACCCGGCTGGGGATCAGCGTCAAGACCGTCGATGTGCACCGCACCCGTATCCGGGAGAAGGCCGACGCCGAGAGCATGGCCACACTCGTCCGCGACGTGCTCCAGCACGGGGTCGTACTGCCCTCCCCGTGACGCCTGTAAAGGAATCCTTACCTCGGTAGGGAAAACACTGGGAACAAACTCCGAACACACTGATTGCGCCGCATTCCCCGGCCCATATACGCTCCCGCCCAATCCTCAACGGAGACGGGAGTCGGATATGACTCAGGAAGTCCAGCAAGAAAAGCCGGACGTGATATCTGCCGGGGCGATGACGTCCCTCGACACCATAGCGGCACAACGGATCGGTATCGCTCTCCGCTTTTCCGCGGTGATGTGCCTCTTCTTCTTCCCGCTGCCCATCCTCGGCCTGTTCACCTCGACGCTCGACGGTGTCGTCGTCGGGGGCCTGACCTGGGCCTGGATCTACGCGTTCGCACAGTTCGCCGTCGCCCTCATACTCGCCACCCGATACACGGCGAGCGCCGGGCGGCTGGACGCGAAGATCGCCGAAGTCCTGCGGCAATCATCGAAGAAAGGCTGACATTCAATGGACGCTGTCTCAGCGGTAATATTCACCGTCCTGGTTCTGATCACCCTCGGAATCACCTACATGGCTGCCCGGCGCAGCAAGTCCGCCGCAGACCACTTCGTCGCCGGAGGCCAGCTCTCCGGACGTCAGAACGGTCTCGCCATCGCCGGCGACTACATTTCCGCCGCGTCGTTCCTCGGCGTCACGGGCGCCATCGCACTGGGCGGATTCAATGGCTTCTACCTGGCCGTGTTCGTCCCCGTCGCCTATCTGCTGACGCTGCTCCTGGTCGCCGAACCACTGCGCAACCTCGGACGCTTCACGCTGGCCGATGTCCTGGCCTCCCGATTCCGGGGACAGACCGTCCGCAGCGCCATGGCCATCACCACCGTCGTCGTGAGCACGGTCTACCTGATCGCCCAGTTCGTGGGCGCCGCCCTGCTGGTGACCGCCCTCTTCGACATCGACTACACCGTCGCCGTCCTCGTCATCGGCGGCCTCACCACGGTCTACACCCTGCTCGGCGGCATGCTCGCGACGAGTTGGATCCAGATCGTCAAGACCGGCCTCATGCTGGCGTGCACCGTCACCCTGTTCGTGCTGATCCTCAACAAGTACGACTTCAACCCGCTCGGCGCGTTCAACGACGCCCTGCACACGGTGGGGCAGCAGGCGGTGGCACCGAGCCGGACCACCGCGCTCGCCGGCTTCGACCAGCTGTCCATGGTGGTCGGTCTGGTACTCGGCGTACTCGGACTGCCCCATGTCATGATCCGGTTCCTCACCGTCCCGGACGCCCGGGCGGCGCGGTCGTCGGCCGTCACCGCCATCTGGGTCTTCGCCGCGTTCTACCTGATGATCCCCGTGATCGGCTACGGCGCCGGCCAGCTCGTCGGCCGGGACGGGATCGCCGCGAAGCACCCGGCCGGCAACCTGGCGGTCGTACAGCTCGCGGAGTCGCTCGGTGGCAATCTGCTGCTCGCGGTGGTGGCGGCGGTAGCCTTCGTCACCATCCTCGCCGTGCTGTCCGGGCTGGTGATGGCCGTCTCCGGTGCCGTCGCGCACGACGTCTACGGCCAGGTCCTCAAACGCGGTGCCGCAACCGCCCGCGGCGAGCTGACCGCGGCCCGCTTCGCGACCCTCGCGACCTGTGCCGTCGGGGTGGTGATCGCTCTCGCCGCGGAGCGCCAGAACATCGCCTTCCTGGCCTCGCTCGCCTTCGCCGTGGCGGCCAGCGCCAACCTCCCGGCGCTGCTGCTGACGATCTACTGGCGGCGGATGACCGCGCGCGCGGTGATCAGCGGGATGGCGGTCGGGCTCGTCACCTCCCTCACCATCATCCTGCTCGGTCCCGCCGTGAACGGCCCCGACGCGGTGCTCGGCTTCTCCAACCCCGCTCTGGTCTCGCTGCCGCTCAGCCTGCTCGTCTCGGTGCTGGTCGCCCTGGTCCTCCCCGACCGCGGCGAGGCGGCCGACACCGGACAGTCCACCTTCCGATCCCTGCGGCTCAAAGCCCTGACCGGAGTCAGCTGACATGACAACAGAGGACAGTGCGGACATCGGCGTGGCAACGGACTCGCTCGCCGAAGACGGCGTCAGATCGGTCACGGTCACGGGAGCGGGCGGAGTGCCGCTGAACGTGCTCGACGCCGGACCCGAGGACGCGCCGGCCGTCATACTGCTCCACGGCTTCGCCCAGTCCGCCCGCAGTTGGCTCCACCAGCTCACCGCGCCCCGGTCGATCCGGGTGGTCGCACCCGATCTGCGTGGCCACGGTCATTCCGGCAAGCCGGACTCCGGCTATCTGGACGAGCGGGTGTGGGCCGACGACGTGGCGGCCGTGATCGAGGAGCTGCGGCTCGACAGGCCGGTCCTGGGCGGCTGGTCCTACGGCGGCCTGGTGGCCCTCGACTACGTCGCGGTGCACGGCGACTCGGCGCTGTCGGGGCTGCTCACCGTGGACGCGAGCCTGCTGGCGGGCGTTCCGGGCGCGGAGCGGATGTTCGGCCCGGACTTCGTGGCCCTGCTGCCGGAACTGGTGAACGACGACGGCGGGAGCATCACCATCGAGGCCCGCCGAAAACTACTGGAGGTGTCGACCGAGCGCCCCCTTGCGGACGACACGGCAGGGACTCTGCTCGACGCGAGCCTGCGGACTCCACCCCGCGTCTGTGCCGCACTGCTGCAACGCGCGCTGGACCGCAGTGCGGCGGCGGCCGGTGTCACCGTGCCCTGGCTGGCCGTCCAGGGCGGCAGGGACCGGATCGTCGCACCGGCCGCGGCGGAACACATCGCCGCAGTCCAGCCCGCCGCGCAGGTGCGGCTGTGGGAAGGGTCGGGGCATTCCCCGTTCCTGGAGGAACCCGACCGTTTCAACGAGCAGTTGATCGCCTTTGTCACGCGTTCCACCTCCCGGGCCTAGGGAATTCCCTTACCCGAACTGGTTCAAGTCCCAATGGCGGGCGGTCGGTTGACACGCCTAGCGTGACGGCAGGGCGGCAAAGTGAACCGCCCGGAAATCCGAGGAGATTTTCTCATGACGCAGACGCTGAATTCCTCGGCGGCAGCCGAAAGCGGTTCGTCCTCCGGAGCGGGGCTGGACCGGGTGCTGGCGGTGGTCGAGGAGCGGCGGGCCGAATTCGAGGAGAAGCGGCACGTTCCGCGGGATGTGATCGCCGTGTTCAAGGGCGCGGGAATCTACCGGGCGAGCACACCGAAGCAATTCGGGGGCGACGCCCTTCCGCCCGCGGAATTTCTGGGCCTCATCGAGCGGATTTCGGCCGTGGACGCCTCGGCCGGCTGGGTTGCGAGCTTCGCCTGCTCCGGCGTCTATCTGGCCGCTCTGCCGCTCGACACCCAGGCCGAGCTGTACGCGGACGGTCCCGATGTCGCCTTCGCGGGCGGCCTCTTCCCCGTACAGCCCGCCGAGCACGTCGAGGGCGGCTACCGGGTCTCGGGCCGCTGGAAGTTCTCCAGCGGATGCAAGGGCGCGGACATCGTCGGCGTCGGCATCAAGGCGGGCGAGGACAAGGCCGGCCGGCCCCTTACCGCCGTACTGCGGGCGGACCAGGTGGAGATCGCCGAGAACTGGGACGTCGTCGGCCTGCAGGGCACCGGCAGCCACGACCTGGTGGTCGACGGGGCTGTCGTACCGGAAGCGTGGACGTTCGTCCGCGGCGGCGATCCCACCGTCGACGAGCCGCTCTACCGCTATCCGACCGTCCCCTACGCCGCACAGGTCCTGGCCGTCGTCGGTCTCGGAACGGCCCGTGCCGCCCTCGACCACGTCATCGCCCAGGGCGGCCGCTCCGGCTACACCGGCGCACCCAAACCCGCCGAACGCGCCACCTACCGCATCTCGGTCGGCCAGGCGGAGGCCCAACTCCGGTCCGCGCGCGCCTTCTTCTACGAGGCCACGGAGGAGGCGTGGGCGACCGTCGAGGCGGGAGACCCGGCGACGGACGGTCAGGCGAGCGCGCTGCGCCTGGCTTCCGCGCACCTCGCCAAGACCTCCTTCGAGGTCGTACGGGCCGCCTATCAGCTCGGCGGCATCGGCGCCGTCGCCGACGGCAGCCCCCTCCAGCGCCACCTGCGCGACGCGTCGGTCGTCCCGCAGCACGCCTTCCTCCAGGAGGGCATGTACGACGGCGCGGGCGCGGTCCTCATGGGCGTCCAGCCCTTCCCCGGCTACCTCTGAAAGGCGGGCATTCCATGCCTGAATCCCCCCTGCGGGTGCTCTTCTGCATCGGCGTCAACCAGAACTTCTTCGACCTGCCCACCGGCCGGGGCAAGTCCGTCTGGGACGGCTTCACGACCATGCTCACCCAGTTGTACGAGCTGCCCGGCGTCACCGTCCTCGGCAGCATCGACGACGACCAGCACTTGGTCGGCCCGTCCGACTCCTGGCCGTGGACCTGTTACCTCCTGGCCGACGTCGTCGACCAGCCGGCCGTCGCGGCGGCCTGCAACCTCTTCCGTACCGTCCAGGTCGGCGAGCACGGTCTGTGGCGCTACATGAAGATCGAGGCGCGCATCGGCCGTCCGCTGCCCGAGCCGGAGGTGACCCGATGACGCACCCGTACTCGTCGCTGGTCGAGTCAGACCGTGTCGCCGGGACCCTGTACACCGACCCGGCCCTCTTCGAACGGGAGATGGACCGCATCTTCCACCGCACCTGGGTGTGGGTCGCGCACGAGAGCGAGATCGCCAAGGCCGGCGACTTCAAGATGGCGTGGGTCGGCCGCCGTCCCGTCATCGTCAGCCGGGACCGACGCGGTGGTATCAACGTCCTGCTCAACCGCTGCCGTCACCGCGGCGCCAGCGTCTGCGAGACCCCCAAGGGCAACGGCAACGGCTTCACCTGCCCCTACCACGCCTGGTCGTACGCCCTGGACGGCACCCTGCGCGGCATCCCGTACCCCGAGGGCTACGAGGACGTCGTGGAGAAGAAGGACCTGCCGTTGCAGCGTCTGAAGGTAGGCAGTTACGCGGGGATGGTCTTCGCGAGCTTCAGCGAGGACATCGAGCCGCTGGAGGACTTCCTCGGCGGGGCCAGGCTGTGGATCGACCGCTTCATGAAGCAGGGCGCGGGCTATCCGATCAAGGTGCAGGGCGAGCACCGGTTCCGGTTCAACGGCAACTGGAAGATCCAGCTGGAGAACACCACCGACTGGTACCACTTCCCGATCGTGCACCGCTCCTGGATGGCGTCGGTCGACGCGGAGACCGCGAGCATGCTGTCGATCATGACCGACGAGAGTGCTGTCACGCACGCCCTCGGCAACGGACACAGCGTCTCCATCTCCGTCCAGGAACACGCCGACCTCGACGTCGACGACGGCACGGAGAAACTCCAGGACCGTTTCAGCCACATCGTCGAGGAGTTGTCCAAGGACAAGGACATGCCGCCGGAGAAGATCCGGCGCATCGTCCGCTCCCTCCACGGCGCCGGATTCAACCTCAACCTGTTCCCGAACGTCGCGATGTCCATGTCCTTCTTCCGGGTCCTGCGCCCGGTCTCGGTCACCGAGACGGAGATCCGGCACGTGGCCCTGGGCCTGGACGGCGGCCCGGAGATCGTCAACCGCGAACGGCTGCGCATTCACGAGCACTTCCAGGGCCCCTTCGGCTTCGGCAGCCCCGACGACGCCGAGGCGTGGAACCGCGTCCAGCGCGGGGTGGCCGGCGGCATCGACATGCCGATCCTGGTCAACCGCGGCCTCGGCCGCGAGAAGCCCAACGACCTCGGACAGCCCACCTCCCACGCGACCGACGAGACCGGGATGCGGGAGGCGTACGACATGTGGAAGAGGATGATGACGGATGGCAACTGAGGCCCCCCGCACGGAGGTTGAGCTTCCGCTGGACGACCCGCGCGCCCTTTCCGCCGTCTCCCTGATCTGGCGCGAGGCCCACCTCCTCGACGCCCGCCGCTACGACGACTGGGACGGGCTGTGGGCCGAGGGCGGCGAGTACGTCGTACCCATCGACCGCGAGGCGACCGACTTCGCCTCCCGACTCAACCTCGTCTACGACGACGACCGGATGCGCCGGATGCGCGTCGAGCGCCTCACCGGAGGATTCTCCATCTCGGCCGCCGCGGCGGCACGCACGGTCCGCTCGGTCTCCCGCTTCGTGGTGACCGGCCGCGAGGAGGACACCATCGAGGTGTGCTCGGCACAGATCCTGGTCGGCTACAAACGCGAGGAGACCTTCGTCCTCGCCGCGGACGTCACCCACCGGATCCTGTTCGGCACGGACGGCCCTCGTATCGCCCGCAAGATCGTGCGGCTGGTCAACTCCGAGGACGCCGTCACGGCATCGGGGTTCCTGCTGTGAGCCCGCACCCTCACGAGGAGGATCGCCGCCGTGTCGCACTCGTGACCGGCGCGGCACGCGGCCTCGGTGCCTGCATCGCCGCACGGTTCTACGACCGCGGCTACTGCGTCGCGCTGACCGACCTGGACGAGGAGGCCGCGACGAAGGCGGCCGCGGAACTCGACCCGGAAGGCCGGTACACCGTCGGGCTCGCGCTCGACGTCCGGGACAAGGACGCATTCGCGCGGGTCCGCGACCAACTCGTCGAACGCTGGGGCACGGTGCACGTCCTGGTGAACAACGCAGGGCAGTCCAGAGTCGAGGCACTGATGGAGATCAGCCCCGAGAGCTTCGACGCCGTCGTGTCGACCAACCTGAATGGCGCCTTCTTCGGCTGCCAGGTCTTCGGCGCCTACTTCGCCGAGCGCGGCTACGGGCGCATCGTCAACATCGCCTCGCTCGCCGGACAGAACGGCGGTACGGCGACCGGCGCGCACTACGCGGCCGCCAAGGGCGGAGTCGCGACTCTCACCAAGGTGTTCGCCCGCGAACTCGGCCCGTCCGGAGTGACCGTCAACGCAATCTCGCCGGGGCCACAGGAACTGCCGATCGTGCGCGAGACGGTCCCGCCGGACCGACTCGCGGCCATCGAAGAGTCCATTCCCGTACGGCGGTTGGGCCGCCCGCGGTTCATCGCCGACATGGCCGTTCTGCTGGCCTCCGAGCACGCGGACGCGGTCACCGGAGCCTGCTGGGACGCCAACGGCGGCCTGTACATGCGCTGACAGCGCCGTCAACTCCCCACCCGAACCACCTGAAGGCAGACGGATGTTCACAGTCACCGTCACCGAGACCCACGACGAAACCGACACGATCAAGGTCCTCCGGCTCGCCCGCTCCGACGGCGCCGCCCTCGCCCCGTACCCGGCCGGCGCACACATCGACGTCACCGGACCGACGGGGATCACCCGCCCGTACTCGCTGTGCGGTCCGCCGCACGACAGCGGCGCCTACACCATCGCCGTGAAACGGGAGGCGGACTCGCGTGGCGGTTCCCAGGCGCTGCACGACAAGACCGTGCCGGGCACGAAGCTGACCATTGGCGCACCCCGGCAGCTCTTCGGCCTCGCCCCGGACGCGGCCCGGCACCACCTGGTGGCGGCGGGCATAGGCATCACGCCCCTGCTGGCGATGGCGTACGAACTGCACGACAAGGGAGCCGAGTTCACGCTGCACTACGTGGCGAGGAGCCGTGCCGAGGCGGCCTTCGCCGGGCTGCTGGAGAAGTCCGCCTTCGCCGGTCGCGTGGTCCGTCACTTCGGGCGCGGTCGACAGGCGTCCCGCGACGCGCTGGCCGGGGCACTCCAGGGGCTTCGGGAGGACACCCACGTCTACACCTGCGGGCCCCACGACTTCATGACGTACGTCCGTGCACTCGCCGCCCGCAGCCTGCCCGAGGAGCGGATCCACTCGGAGTTGTTCCAGGCCGGTGACGTGTCGGACGCCGCCGACGAGCCCTTCGAGGTCGAACTCGACACCGGCGAGGTCTACCCCGTGCCGCCCGGCAGGACCATCGCCGAGGTGCTGGAGGAGAACGGCGTCCCGCTGGACACCTCCTGCCGCGAGGGCATCTGCGGGACCTGCGTCCTGCGGGTCGTCGAGGGCGAACCCGACCATCGTGACCACTGCCTGTCCGCCAAGGAGAAGACGGCCGGCGACCAGATCGCCGCTTGTGTGTCACGGGCGAAGTCACGGCGGCTGGTGGTGGAGCTGTGGTGAGCCGGCCCCGCCCAACCCGGTCCCTACCGAACCACGAGAGGAGCGGCACCGCCGTGACCCCCGACCAGAACGAGTTCCGCGAGGCGATGGCGCACCTCCCGGCCGCTGTGAACATCCTGACCACGGACGGGCCGAACGGCCTTTGCGGCATCACGCTCAGCGCCGTCTGCTCGGTGACCGACGATCCACCGACCGTCCTGGTCTGCGTCAACCGCGCCAGCGCCATGCACGATGTCTTCAGGGCGAACGGGCGGATCGGCCTCAACGTCCTCGGCGGGGAGCAGCAGGAACTCGCCCTGCACTTCGCGGGCGCCACGAAGGTTCCCATGGCCGAACGCTTCACCTGGGACGTCTGGGACCGCACCCAGGACGTTCCCGTCCTCAAGGACGCCCTCGTCACGGCTGTCGGCACGATCAAGCACACTGTCCCGATGGGTTCCCACAGCGTTCTCTTCGTCGAGATCGAGCAGATCCGCACCCGCTCCGGCGGCCAGAGCCTCGTCTACTTCGGCCGCGCCTTCCACCGTCTCGATCCCACGCCGCTCCTACCGGAAGGCGCCCGGTCATGACCCCCGTCGAGGATGCGCTACGGCGCCTGGAGCAGACCGAACCCGAGATCCGCGCCTGGGTGCGGGTGGACGCCGCGGGTGCTCGCGCGGCAGAGCTCGGCGCTCCCGACGGGCCGCTGCACGGCATGCCGTTCGGTGTCAAGGACATCATCGACGTCGCCGGGCTGCCCACCGAGTGCGGCTCGCCCCTGCGCCGGGGCCGTGTCGCCGCAGCCGACGCCTGGCTGGTGGACCGGCTGCGCCGGGCGGGCGCCGTGCCGCTGGGCAAGACGGTCACCACGGAGTTCGCCTACTTCCAGCCCGGGCCGACCCGCAATCCGCACGACCCCGCCCACACCCCGGGCGGTTCCTCCAGCGGTTCGGCCGCGGCCGTCGCCGCGGGCGTGGTGCCTCTCGCCCTGGGCTCGCAGACCGCCGGCTCCCTGACCAGGCCCGCCTCCTTCTGCGGGGTCGCCGGATACGTCGCCCCCGTGGGCGCCTGGTCACTACGGGGCTTCACCGGGCTGAGCCCGAGCCTGGACGCCCCGGGACTGCTCACCACCCGGGTCTCCGAACTGGCCACGGTGATCGAAGCCGTCGACGGCACCAAGGCCGAAGACCCGGACTGCGTACGGCTGTTGGAGTGGCACGGCACCGAGCTGGCGGACGTCGACCCGGCGATGCTCGACGCGGTGCGGCACACCGGACGCGCACTGCACGCCGACAGCCCGGAATTCCCCTTCAGCACAGCGGAATTGGCCGCCTCCCATGCCGTCGTCATGGCCTACGAGGCCGCCCGCACCCTCGCCGACGAAGCCCGGCGTCCCGAGTCCTTGAGCAGCCACCTGAACGAACTCCTCACCCGGGGACGCGAGACCACCGACGACGAGTACGGCACGGCACTGGCCACGGCCCGCACCGCACGCACCGCCGCCCTGGCCCTCCTCACCCGCGTCGACGCGATCCTCGGCCCGGCCGCTCCCGGCCCGGCTCCGCACGGCCTGGACTCCACCGGCACCCCCGTCCTCAGCCGCCCCTGGCAACTGCTCGGCCTGCCCGTGGTCACCGTCCCCGGACACCGCGACCCGCACGGCATGCCGCTCGGCCTCCAGCTCATCGGCCACCCCGACCGCGTGAGCCGGCTGCTCGGCGTGGCCCGTATCGTCGAGGGGGCCGGCCAGTGAAGATCACCGCGATCGAGACCAGGTCTCGACAGCACTTCCGTCGTCCATGTCGTGGACGATGACGAGGAGATACGTCAGTGCCTGCGCTTCCTGCGGCAGAGGGCCCGCAGCAAGGAGTAGCCTTCCGGTGCCAGTTCGAGAGATCTCCGCTCCGCGCCGTCGGCGGTGCTGAGACGCGACAAGCATGGCGACTGGCACGCCTCGGCCTTGCGCTCGAACTCCCGTCGATCGTGGCCGCGGTTGCGTGTGCCTCTTGAAGTCGGCCCGGTGGCGGACGACGAGCGGAGCGTGCGATGGGCAACCGCGTTGGCGTACGCGTTTCAGCTCGTTGTGGCGGGATCCCTCGATGCCACGCGGGCCCGCAGCGCGCTGAGGGCGTAGTACTGGCGCGACTTGACCGTTCCGGCGGGAATCCTGAGGATGCGGGCCGTCTCCTCGATGGTCCGGCCGCACAGATAGGTGAGCACCAACACCTCCCGGTGGTGGTGGGAGAGCTGACGCAGCAGGGAATTCGTCTCGACGGAGAGCAGCACGGATTCGGAGTGATCGGGCAGGACGACGTCGCGGTTGTCGATGCCGACGCTCTCCCGGCGGACACAGGCACTGCGCATGCGGTCGACAATCAGGTTGCGCGCGACGGTCAGCAGCCAGCCCCGCACGGATCCCTCGGTGCTGTAGAGGCGTTCCGTGTGCGGCCACGCACGGATGAGGGTCTCCTGAACTATGTCCTGCGCGGTGTGCCGGTCGCTCAGCAGCTTCTCCGCGTAGGCGAGCAGCGCCGTCGTGTGGTCGGAGACCAGGTCGTCGAGCAACTGCTTCTGATGCGCGGGCGAGGAGATCTCCGCGCCGATGATCGTGTTCATTTTCCAGTTCCTGAGGGGGAGTTCGGTGCGCTCCTCTCCCTCACGCCGGTGCCCGTACTCGCCGCGCATGCGCGGCGAGCAGGGGAACGCGGCCGTAGCGGGGTCACCGGCACGGCATACACAGGGAAGGGCCGGATGGGCCCCGACGAAGCGGCACGGCGAGCGTAGGCAGGTCCCTCTTCCGGAACAGTGACGGTCTTCTGACGCCGGACCGCAACGCCCCGCGCGGAAAGCGATCCGTCCCGGATCGGCCGATCCCTCCTGGGCGGGCCTCTCCCCCGGTCAGGGGTGAGCGGGCTGCTCCCCGGCGCCGGCAGCGGCTGCGTCCTTCAGCTTCCCGCGCACCGCCTCGGCGTCCGGGTGGCCGATGTCGTCGAGAATGTCCAGCGCCTGACGCCAGGCGTCCGCGGCCCGTTCGTGCTCCCCTGCCAAGTAGCGGCTGTCACCGATGTGCACGAGCGTGTCCGCCTCCAGGGAGCGGTCGCGGATCGCCCTGTAGAGCTCCAGCGCGTGCTCGTAGCACGTCAGTGCGCGGTCGTGTTCGTGCAGGTGGTGGTGGGCGTAGCCGAGGCTGTCCCACGCCGCGGCCGCACCGTTGCGGTCGCCGATCTCCTGGTGGACGGTCAGGGCCCGGCCGCACTCCTCCAGCGCCTTCCTGTACCGGCCCGTCAGGATGTGGGTCCAGCCGACCTCGTTGGCCACGCTGGCCTCCCCGCTGCGCCGTCCGGCCTCCCGGTAGAGGACACCCGCCCGGGCGTAGTGCTCCAGAGCCTCCCCGTGGCGGCCGCGCGCGTTGGCGAGAAAGGCCGCGTAGCGGTGCACGCGCCCCTGTCCGGCCTGGTCCCCGATGTCGGCGAACAGGTCCAGGGCGCGGGCCAGATGCTCGGCCGCGTCCTCCCAGCGCTCCAGTCGGCCGTTGGCGAAGCCGAGCGCCCGGTGGGCGTGGGCCTGTCCACGCAGGTCGCCCAGCCGCTGTGCCGCCCTCGCCGCCGTCGTCTGGGCGATGAACTGTTCCTGACGGCGGCCGTTGCGGTCGAGGTACAGCTCGATGGTGGCCGCAAGCTGCCAGCTCTGTTCGCCGCAGCCGCGCCGGGCACTCTGCTCGACGGCGGCGAGCAACACGGACCGGTTGGTCTCCAGCCACTCCGCGGCGCGGGTCTGGTCGGCGAATTCCGACACGATCGTTCCGGGCAGGGGTGGGCCCAGGGTGAGGCGTTCCCGGCTCGTCGCGAGGACGCCGGCCGCCGCGTGCGCGCTGTGCAGGTAGTGGTCGAACATGCGGCGCCGGGCCGCCCTCCGCTCCGGCGGGGCATCCAGCGCCTTGCCCAGTTCGGTCCCGTAGGCGCGCAGCAGTTCGTGGCAGCCGAAGCGTCCCGGCCCGGTCTCCGACACCAGGTGGGCCCGGCACAGCTCGGCCAGCAGCGGCTTAACCTGGGCCCGGCGCTGTCCGGCCAGGCTCGCAGCGGCGGCAACAGAGCAGTCGTCGCCCGGATGGAGCGCGAACAGCCGGAACACCCGTGCCGCCTCCGGGCTGAGGAGCCGGTACGACCACGAGAAAGCGCTGCGGGCGTCGGCAGTGGGCGCCTCGCCGGAGAACGCATGAAGGCTGCCCTCGCTCTCCGCCAGTTCCTCGGCGATGGCGGACAGCGGGAAGGCGGGGTTGATCGCGGCACGGGCGCTGACGACAGCCAGCGCGAGCGGCAGACCCCCGCACGCGGCGACGATGGCGCGGGCAGCGCCCGGGTCCCGCGCGATCCGGTCGGGCCCCAGGCGGTCGGAGAGGAACCGCAGGGCGTCGTCCTCGCCAAGGACGTCCAGCGTCAGAAAGTGCGCGCCCTCGGCGGCCACCAGTCCGTAAAGCTGGTGCCGGCTCGTGACGACGACGAGGCATCCGGGCGCTCCGGGCAGCAGCGGACGCACGTGCTCGGTGTCGCGGGCGTTGTCCAACACGATCAGCACACGGCGCCGGGCGAGCAGGCTGCGGTACAGGGCTGCCTGCGCGTCCAGCCCGGCGGGGACTCGCTGGGCGGGCACCCCGAGGGCGTCGAGGAAGGAGCGGATGGCCTCGGCCGGACTCATCACCGTCCCGCTGGGGTGGAAACCGCGCAGGTCGACGTACAACTGGCCGTCCGGGAAGCGGTCGGCCACCTGGTGCGCCCAGTGCACGGCGAGGGCGGTCTTGCCGACACCGGCCATGCCGCCGATCGCGCTGATGACCACCGTGGAGGCCGAGCTGCCCGGCAGCAGCCCACGGAAACGGGCGAGCTCGTCGAGTCGGCCGGTGAACGAGGGGAGTTTCGCGGGGAGTTGGGCGGGCGGGACCACGAGTGACATCCGGTGGTCCGGGTCGAACGGCTCGGCCGTCTCACTCTCGCGGCCAGTACCGGCCGTCTCACTCTCCCGGC
Source organism: Streptomyces sp. NBC_00878 (assembly GCF_026341515.1). NCBI lineage: Bacteria > Bacillati > Actinomycetota > Actinomycetes > Kitasatosporales > Streptomycetaceae > Streptomyces > Streptomyces sp. NBC_00878. The sequence continues at coordinate 124,279 of NZ_JAPEOK010000001.1, forward strand.
CGGTACCGGCCGTCTCACTCTCCCGGTCAGTACCGGCCGTCTCACTCTCCCGGCGGGTACCGGCCGACTCTGTCCGCGCGTCCACGCTCGTGTGGTCGGCGGATCGGGTTCCCTCGGCAGGAGCCGAGTCGTCCCAGACGTACGTCTGTGCCAGCACCCGCCGTTGCGCGGCCTGGAGCTCCGGGCCGGGCTGGACGCCCAGATCGTCGGCGAGCCGGGCGCGGACGGTCCGGTAGACCTCCAGAGCTTCGGCCTGGTGGCCGGTGGCGGCGAGCATGAGGATCAGCCGGGCCTGCAACGCCTCGTCGAGCATGTGCAGGGCGGCGGCCTGACGCAGGGTCACCAGCACACGTGCGCGCGGTTCCCGCCCTGTCTCCAGCGCCCGCTCGGCCGCGTGCTTGACCGCGGCCAGGTGTTCGCCGTCCACCGCGCCGAAGGCCGGATGAGCCCGTACCTCCGGCGCTATCCCGGAGGCCGTGGGACCTCGCCACAAGGTCAGGGCCTCCACCAGCAGTTCGGTGGCCTCGGCCGGTTCCCCGGTCCTGGACGCGCGCTCCCGCAGGTAACGGAAGCGCAGCAGGTCGAGGGATTCGGGATCGGCGTCCAGGCGGTAGCCGCCCGACGCCCGCACCAGCCACCGTGACGTTCCCCTGCTCGGCATGTCGGGTTCGAACAGGCGGCGCAGTGCCCCGATGTGACGGTGCACGACGTTCACTGCGCTGTCCGGCGGGTTCTGTCTCCACAGGGCGTCGACGATCTCGTGCGTACCAACCGGGTGGTTGGGTTGCGCGAGGAGAAACGCCAGCAACGCGCGCTGCTTGGGCGGTCCCAGCTCGAGCTCGATCCCGCCCCGCCAGGCCCTCAGCGGGCCGAGCACGGTGAAACGCGTATGCACAGTGTCCCTTGTACCGACAAGCGAAGCCGATGAGGGTCGACGACGCCCGGTCACGGGCGTGAGCCGACGGGCCGGGTCCGCTCCGCTCGACAGGACCGGGCCGAAGGGAGCCTACCCCCATCGGTGCGACGGGCCGCCGCCCCGGCGGTCCCACTCCGGAGGCCGTCCTGGGCGGGGAAACCGATGCCGTCTACAGCCGTTCGGCCGTTTCCGGGCCACCGTGCAAGAGCGGCTCACCGTCCCAGCAGCTGCGGCCCTCGTGAAGCGCCACGGCGGCGAAGCGCGGTCACCGGCCCACGGGTTCCGTTGCTGCCTGCGTCGCCGCTGGCACGGCGGCCGTGCACGAGGGCAGGCGGGCAAGGGGGGGTGCTCCCCCGTGCACGGCCCATTTCCGCACGCGGCCGAACGTCGCCGCCCCACACGTGGAGGGCGCCGGACGCAGCAGCAGATTTCTTTCGCCCAGTTGAACTCTCGAGGCTTCCTCCCACGTGTAGCACGTAGCAGCTTCTGGCCCGGTCCGGGAGGTGAGCGCCGCCGCGGTGTCGCGATCTCGTTCGGTCCGCGGGAAGCGGACTCGCCGGGCGGCCGTCTCCGTGCTCGCTCCGGCCGCTTCATGAAGAGAGGAAAATCGCCCCGATGAACAACGAGGAGACCGTGCCGGTGGAGCCGGGCCCTGAGCGCGTGATCGCGGGTCGCTACCGACTGCTGTCCCCCCTCGGCGAGGGCGGCATGGGCACGGTGTGGCGCGCCCACGACGAGGTGCTGCAGCGCGAAGTCGCTGTCAAAGAGGTGCGTGCCCCCGCGGGTCTGCCCGCTCCGGACGTCGAGCGCATGTACACCCGGCTGGAACGCGAGGCCTGGGCCGCGGCCCGGGTGACCCACCCCAACGTGGTCACCGTCTTCGATGTCGCCACGGAGGACGGCCGTCCGTGGATCGTCATGGAGCTCGTCCGCGGACAATCCCTGGCCGACCTGCTCCACCAGGGACCCCTCAGCCCCGCGCGGGCCGCGGAAATCGGCGCCGAGATCCTGGCCGCCCTGCGCGCCGCGCACGCCGCCGGGGTACTGCACCGCGATGTGAAGCCGGCCAACGTCCTACTCGCCGGCGGCGGCAGAGTGGTCCTCACCGACTTCGGCATCGCCACGGTCGAGGGCGACTCCTCCCTCACCAGGACCGGTGAGGTCATCGGCTCACCCGAGTACCTGCCACCCGAGCGCGCCCTGGGCCGCAATCCCGGCCCGGAGTCCGACCTGTGGTCCCTCGGTGTCCTCCTCTACGCGGCGGTCGAGGGCATCTCCCCCTACCGCCAGGACACTCCTCTCAGCACCCTGCGCGCCATCGTCGACGAGAAACTGCCGCCCGCGCGCAGAGCAGGGCCGCTGGGCTCCGTGATCGAGGGGCTGCTGCGCAAGGAGCCGACGGACCGTACGCCGGCCGAGCAGGCCGAGAAGACTCTGCGTCTCGTTGCGTCGGGCGGCACACCCGAGGTCCCCGCCACGCCGACCGTGGTGGATACTCCCCTCGCCGAGGACCCGCGCATCTCCCGGGCCCAGGACGCGCCCGCCGCCGCTGAGCTGCCCACGGCCGGGACGGTCGCGTCGTCGTCCGCCGGGACGGCCGCCGCCCCGCCCACGCCGACACCGGCGGTCGTGACGGGTGCGCCCGAGTCGGCACCGACCGTCACGGGAGGACCCGCGCAGCCAGTGCCGACACACTCCGCCTCCAAAACACCACCCGCCCCCGAGGCCCCTCGGCACAGCCGACGCATTACCGCGGTTCTCGTCGCCGGAGCGGTCGCCTGTGTCATGGGCATCGCCGGGCTGGGCTACGCCCTGACCGGACAGGGGGACGACGGCACGGCGGACCCGAACCGGGCAACCGCGACCGGTTCCCCGTCCACGAGCGCGGACGGCAGCTCGAAGGACGACGCCGAGCCCGCCGCCGCGCCGAGCGCTGACCAGCAGGAGCAGGAAAGTGCCGGATCCCAGATGATCCGTGTGACGGTGACCGGGGCCAGCACCACCTACTCGGGCGCCTGTCCACCGCCGGCGGAGCAAGCGCCCACGTTCACGGTCACGTTCGCCGTGGACCAGGCACCGGCCGAGCTCACCTACCGCTGGGTGTCCAAGGACGGCTCGGTCGTCGACCGGGAGTGGCGGACCGTCACCTTCCCGGAGGGCGGCGACCGTACGGGGCAGGACACGGTGCGGCTCACGGCGTGGCACAAATCGGGAACCTTCAAGAGCGAGATCGGGGTGCAGGTCAAAGGTCCCGAGCTGACGAGTTCGAACACGGTGCCCTTCTCCATCACGTGCACGGACGCGGGGGCATAGCCAAGTCCGGTCCGAGAAGGATCCGCACCGGTCCCGGAACCATTGAACTCGGTCCCGGATCACCTACGTGTTGGCGTCGTACGCGTCCGCCCTCGCGCCGGAACGGCCACGGGGGCGGGCGGGTCTTCGCAGCCGAGCGCCATCACGAGGAGTACGCAGTGCCATCCGTCATCGTGAGCGCCAGCGCCTCATGTCTGCACGCCGAGATCGTGACCGAGGACGCCGGTCCCGTGCTCTACGACCGCGGCAGCCGCAACGGAACACACGTCAACGGGCAGCGCGTCACACGGCACGTCCTGCGCCCCAACGACAGCATCCGGATCGGCGACGAGACCTTCCTCTACGAGGCGTAGGACGCGATGGAGACGGTCATGGGCCTCTACCTGCTCGACACCCCGCGCGTCACCTCCGTCGCCCCGGCACGCTCCGGGTCACCGCCAGCGGGGGGCGGGCCGGTCGGTCTCGCGTTCGCCCCGGCGCTCGAGGAACAGTTCCGGGGCCGGGTGACCGTGACCGTCCACGACGGGCGCTGGGCCACCGACCGCTTCGACGCAGCCGACGCCTCGATCTACTCCCTCGACGACCTGCTGGTCGAGCGCATGGGCGCCATCCGTGAGCGGCTGGCGCCCCGCCTGCCCGGGCAGCCCACTGACGAAGCACTGCGCGAGCACTTCTCGACGCTGAGGCCCGACACCCTGCGGACCCTCCTGGGGAGCGGGGCGTGGGACACCCTGATCGTCGGCGGTGATGAGGCCGACATCGGCCTCTTCTTCCAGACAGATACCCCCGCCGTCGTCGGAGTCGGCGACGTTCGCCGACACCGCTGCGGCCGTGTTCGTTCATGACTACGTACGCCGGACCGAGTTGAGTTCGCAGAAAAGAATCAAGAACAAATCTCGCCGTGCGGAGACCCGGTCCCTGCCTTCGCTGCGTAGGACAGGTTGCAGCTGCTGAAGTGGCGGCGATCTACGGAAAGTTGGAAGACGATGCGCGCGACCGCTCTTGCCAGGGGCCCGGCCGGTCACCCACGTGTCACGGATGGCCCTGGCGCATCGTCATTCGGTAACAAGACACACGGTGCTTGAACACTAAATATCAGTGACGCAGGTCACTGTGCGACTCCGAACTCTGGCCCGACGGCCCTCCGTGTCTCTGGTGAACCCACGGGGATGGAGTAACCAGATGGCGATCCTACGATCTCGTGGCCCACAGGCCACGAGTCATGAAGCATTGATCCGCACGCTCTACGCGGAGCACGGCAAGGCCCTGCTCGCCTACGCGACGCGACTGACCGGCGACCGGGCCTCCGCCGAGGACGTGGTGCAGGAAACACTGATCCGGGCCTGGCGACACCCCGAGGTCATCGCCGACCCTCAAGGATCACTGAGGGGTTGGCTGCTCACGGTGGCCCGGAACATCGTCACCGACCGGTACAGGGCGAAGGCGGCCCGCCCCAACGAGGTGGCTCAGACCGAGACGGTCACGCCGGTCCACCGTGACCACTCCGAGGAGGTGGTCGACTCGGTGGTCATGATGAACGCGCTCAACCAGCTCAAGCCCGAACACCGGGACGTCCTGGTGGAGATCTACTACCGCGGCCGCACGGCGTCGGAAGCCGCGGGACGGCTGGGCATACCGGAGGGTACGGTCAAGTCCCGCGCCCATCACGCCCTCAAGGCATTGCGCAAGTTGTACACCCCCAGCAACCCCGGGAGTGCCCTGAAGCTTCGAAAGGTGGGGGCGGCGTGAGCACGCAGCAGCATCCGAACGGCGAACTGCTCGGCGCCTACGTTCTGGGCGTCCTGGAGACAGGCGAGCGGTCGACACTCGAGGAACACACCGCCGAGTGCGAGGAATGTCGAATGGAACTGACCGCGCTTCAGGAGATGGAGGCGGCACTCGGCGAGGTTCCACCGGAGGCGTTCCTCGAAGGCCCGCCCGAGGACGGGGACCTGCTGCTCCAGCGCACCCTGCGTCAGGTGCGCGCCGAGCAGGCGAGCGCTTGGCGGCGCCGGTCCCTGGCCGTGGGGCTGGGTGCCGCCGCGTCGGCGGCGATCCTGTTCCTCGGGGGCTACGCGGCAGGGGGCAACGACCCTGGAGGCGCCACAGCGGCCCTTCCCTCCGCTTCTCCCTCCACCTCACCGTCCACGTCGAGCTCGCCACCCCCCGAGGGGATCAGGGTCGCGGCGGCGACGGACAGCGGCACGAAGGCCTCGATGACGGTGGAGCTCACTCCGGCGAGCGAGTGGGTCCGCGTGAACGCCTCGGTCGCCGGAGTCCCGGTCGGTGAGCGGTGCCGGCTGGTGGTGGTCTCCAAGGACGGACACCAGGAGACGGCCGCGAGTTGGGTCGTCTCCCCCGGCCCCGCCCCGACGGCCAGCCCCCGGCCCGGCGAGGGCGGCCTCAACGGCTCCGCGGCCGTGGCGCCCGACGAGGTCGATTCGGTGCTCGTGGTGAACGACCAAGGCAAGCAGTACGTCGGCGTCGACATGTGAGATCCGGCCCGAGACAGCAGGAGATCCCCCGGACGCTTCGCCGGGGGATCTCGCTGTGGACGCCCCGGCCGTCGTTGCCGGTGTCGTAGATCCGCGAACTCCGGGTGATGCCGTCGGGGCTGGACCAGCGGAAGCGGACGCCCTGCGAGGACGGCCCTGGACGAGCCGGTGAGGGTGATGCGGGAACCGGACAAGAGGGCCCCTCGGCGGCGGGGATCACCGACAAGTCGGCACGTGCGTCCCGACGTTCACTCCCGGATGTGAACGCCCCGAACTACGGATGCCGTCAGGGCTCTTGATACGGACGGGGTCCCTTGCTTCTCTACTGATAGGAAAGTTTCCTATTGGATAGCTATGTGATCGGAGTTCGCATGACGGCACCCCCACGGTCGTTGCGCCCCGCTGTGCTCGCGGCCCTGCTCAGCAGCGTCCTGCTCCTGCTCGTGAGCGTCCTCCCCACCACCTCCGCCTCCGCGACCACCGACCGGAAGGCCGCGACACCCGCGGCGACCACACCGGTCGGCATCAACGGACAGCTCCAGGTCTGTGGCACCAAGCTGTGCAACAGCCGCGGAAACCCCATCCAACTGCGCGGCATGAGCACACACGGCACCCAGTGGTACCCGCACTGCCTGACCAGCGGTTCGCTCAACGCCCTGGCGCAGGACTGGACGGCCGACGTCCTGCGTGTCTCGACCTATGTGCAGGAGGGCGGGTACGAGACGAACCCGCAGCACTTCACCAACCTCGCCCACTCGCTCATCCAGCAGGCGACGGACCGTGGCATGTACGTGATCGTCGACTGGCACATGCTCACCCCCGGTGACCCGAACACCAACCTGAGCAAGGCGCGGCAGTTCTTCACCGACATCGCCAACCGCAACAAGGACAAGAACAACATCCTCTACGAGATCGCCAACGAACCCAGCGGGGTGAGCTGGTCGCAGATCAAGAGCTACGCGGAGCAGATCATCCCGACCATCCGCGCCATCGACTCCGACGCCCCCGTACTGGTCGGGACCCGCGCGTGGTCCTCGTTCGGCGTCTCCGAGGGCGCCGACGAGTCCGAAGTGGTGAACAACCCGGTCCGGGCGACCAACATCATGTACACCTTCCACTTCTACGCGTACTCGCACCGCGACGAGTACCTGGAAACCCTCTCGCGTGCCGCCGACCGGCTCCCGGTCTTCGTCACCGAGTTCGGCACCCAGAACTACGCCGGCGAAGGAAGCAACGACTTCGCCATGTCCCAGCGCTACCTCGACCTCATGGCGAGCAAGAAGATCAGCTGGACGAACTGGAACTTCTCCGACGACAACCGTTCCGGGGCCGTCTTCAAGACCGGAACCTGCGACAGCAACGGGCCCTGGACCGGCACCTCGCCCCTGAAGCCCGCGGGCGTGTGGATCCGTGACCGCATCGCGACACCCGACAACTTCCCGGTCACTGACTCCTGATCGCCGAAGTCGTTCGGACCGGGACCGGGCCCGACACGCGGCAGGGAACCGGCGGCGGATACCGGAGGTGCACACCCTCGCCTGACCGAACGCCCGTATGGGGCGGCGCCATCGACGAACCGGCCTCGTGGAAACGAGACCGACCTCGGGCGCCGCCCCTCTGGATTCTCCCGGCCGCCGCCGCAAAAGCATCCGATCAGCCCACAGTTACGCAGCCGATACTGAGCTTGATATCTGGCGGCAGCGATGTGCCGGGTTCTCAGGCAGACACTCACACGCTGGGAGGGGCCGTCCGGGCGGGCTGGTGGGTGTGACGGTTACTCGGCGCTCTTGACGAGGGAGTTGAGGGTCGCCTCGGTCATGGTGTCGGGGACGTGGACGCTGGGAGAGAGCTTGTAGCCCTGACCACGGACGGCACCGCCAGGGAACTCTGCGGTGTGGATGTTGAAGTACCAGTTCTGGGCGTTGGCCTTGATGCCGTCCAGCAGATCCTGGTCATCCACGGTAACCGTGCCGTAGACGAACTTCTTGCCGTCCTCGAGCTTCTTCGTGAAGAACGGGATCTTCACATCGCCGTTGACACCCTTGACACCCTTGTGGAGGTGACCGAGGGTCGGCGTCCCGATTCCGGTGAAAGTGAACGCATAGGAGACCTGGTCGCCCTGGATCCGCATCAGGGCGAGCGCGTGCCCGTCCTTGTCACCCACGGCCGGCCCGCCCTCGATCGGCACCTCGTTCGCACCGTTGAGGACCGACGTGAAGAAGGTCGCGTTCTCCTCGTTCTTGTCCCACCGGCCGGCACCCTGCACGGTCTTGCCCCCGGCAGCGTGCTCGCTACCGGCTGACGCGTGCCCGCCGGCAGTCGGGCTACCGGCCGCGCCGCTGGCCCCGGCGCCGGTCGCAGCGTCCTCACCGTTGCAGGCAGTCAGCACGAGCGCACCGGCAACGGCCGATACGACGATCATCCCAAAACGCTTGTTCTTCATGGCAGTTGAGGCCTCTCAAGTAGTGCGGCCACGGTTGTTTCGCGGTCCGTCACCCACCACACGGACGGTCCTCACGACCCAGGTCACCCGATGACACTCCTGAGACACTCCTGAGACGATCCACGATCACTCGGAACACGATCTTGACAGAGAACGCGCACCGAGCGAGCCCGCGAGTGGCCAGTAGGACTCGACGGTTGCGCCGTCCTGCCTTGGCCGGCGCATGGCAGGCGATGCGCCGGCCCTGGCGAACCGAATGGAGACGCGTGCCAGACGCAACTCTCCCTCCAGCGGGGCCAGGTGGTGCTGACCACGGTTCGCGTCCGAAGCCGAGGGCGTGCGCTGGCCACGCCGCATGCCACGGAACGCAGTGGCGCTGGTTGATCACCACCGCGCTGATGGGATCCGGAGTCCGAACGAACGCGTCGGTCGACGCGTCCCACGCTCGACGCGACGCGGGGATTCGGCTACCACTACGGCGTGGACCTCATCGCCGGAGTGGAATTGACTGCGAAGTACTGGTGCCTCACCAACCGGTGGGTTCCTCAGCCCAGGTCCTCCGGCTGGCAGCCGGCCAATAGGGTGCCCACCGTGACTGCCACCCTGAGTTCCACGAAGGCCCGCGCCGCTCTCCGTACATCGGCACGTTTTTCTGCGGAGTTGCTGCTGATATTCGCGATGCTCGCGGTGTCTTTGTGGCTTCTGGGCCGGATGTGGTCGGTGGTGTGGCCGCTCGTCGTCGGCCTGCTGCTGACCACACTGACCTGGCCCCTGGCTGGTTTCCTGCGTCGTCACGGGTGGAAGCCCGCCCTCGCCGCGTCGGCCGTGACCGTGCTGTCCCTCCTCGTCGCAGGCGGCGTCGTGGCACTCATCGCCGTACCGGTGGCGTCCCAGTCCGGTGAGCTGACCGACGGCGTGGTCGAAGGCATCCAGAAGCTGCGTGATTGGGCCTCCGGGCCGCCGTTGAACATCGGCGACGACGACATCACCAAGGCCATGGACAACGCGGTCGCCCGCGCTCAGGAGGGCCTCGGCAGCATGGTCACCACTGTGATCACGGGAGTGAGCACCATCGTCAACGGCGTGGTCACCGCGGTGCTGGCGCTCTTCCTGATGTTCTTCTTCCTCAAGGACGGCCCGCGCTTCCTGCCGTGGCTCGCCCGTCAACTGCCGGGCCGGCTCGCCACCGACATCCCCACCGTGGCCGCCCGTGGCTGGGCAACCCTGGGCTCCTTCGTACGTTCCCAGGCGGCCGTCGGCCTGCTCGACGCCGTTCTGATCGGCCTGGGCCTGTGGGTTGTGGGGGTGCCGCTGGTGCTCCCGTTGGCGGTGCTGACGTTCGTCTCCGCGTTCGTACCGATCATCGGCGCCCTGTTCGCCGGTTTCGTCGCCGTCCTCATCGCGTTGGTCTTCAACGGCCTGACGGACGCGCTGATCGTGCTGGCCATCATCATCGTGGTGCAGCAGCTCGAGGGGAACGTGTTCCAGCCGATGATCCAGAGTCGTGGACTCGGCCTCCATGCGGCCGTGATCCTGCTGGCGGTGACATTGGGCGGCAGCCTGGCCGGCATCGTGGGCAGTCTGCTCGCCGTACCGATCGCCGCGCTGATCGCGGTGGTATGGAACTACGTGCGCGAGCAGCTCAGTGAGCCGTCACAGGAGCCAGTGCCCGAGGGGTGACCTGCCGGTCAGGCCGCGACGGCCGTGGCCGGCGCGCGAACGGCCCCTCCCAGGTCGCGGTGCTCCACTTCGCTTGCGAATCTGCAAGCGAAAGGAGTTCCCTCTCATGGTTCCTGTCACCGCGTCGCCCGTGCGTATCGAGGCATCCGTCGATCCCCGGCTCTCCCGATGGCTGTGGCTGGTGAAGTGGCTCCTCGCCATCCCGCACTACATCGTGCTGTTCTTCCTGTGGATCGGGTTCGTCCTCGTCACAGTGATCGCGTTCTTCGCCATCCTGTTCACCGCTCGGTATCCCCGGTCCCTCTTCGACTTCAGTGTCGGCGTACTGCGATGGAACTGGCGGGTCAGCTACTACGCCCACACCGCGCTCGGCACCGACCGGTACCCGCCTTTCACCCTCGCGGATGTGCCGGACTATCCGGCGCGTCTCGACATCGCCTACCCCGCGCGCCTCTCGCGTGGCCTGGTCCTGGTGAAGTGGTGGCTGCTGGCGATCCCGCAGTACATCGTCGTCGCGATGTTCGCGGGTGGCTGGGGATGGGGCGGAGGCTGGGACGACGACGACGGCGGCTGGCGGGGCGGCGGGCTGATGCCCTTCCTCTCTTTCGTCGCCGTGGTCATCCTGCTGTTCACCGCCCGGTACCCGCTGCACCTCTTCGACTTCCTGGTGGGCCTCGCCCGGTGGGTCGCGCGGGTGACCGCCTATGCCGCGCTGATGACCGACCAGTACCCGCCGTTCCGTCTCGACATGGGCGGGCAAGAGGCCACGCCGGGCCCCCGGCCGGACTCACCGCCGACCGCGCCGCCGGCCTCCCCCATGACAAAGAGCTGAATCCACAAGGGAAACCCCGAAACCGCCCTGCCAGACGATCCACCCGGCAAACTGCCGCCCCCGGCCGGCACGAGCACCCCCCGAACAACGTCACACCAAGTCCCTGAGCCGCCCTCAAGATGACGGCAGCTCAGTGTTGGGTCTGTCGGCAGGCACTCGCTCGATGCGGGTCCAGCCCTTCCAGGAGCTGTTCGGCTTCGTCGAGGTAGTGCGTGGTGAGCAGCACCGTCGTTCCGTAGCCTGCTAGCTCCTTGACCGCATGCCACACCTCGATACGTGCCTCGGGGTCGAGCCCGGCCGATGGATCACCCACGGCTCAGATCCCGGATGGGCCTGGATCAGCGTCAGTGGAAGCAGGAGCGGGTGAAGCGGTCGGCGACCGGCAGTACCGGGTCCTGTCAGGAACTGCTGCGCTGTCAGGTGCGGGAGAGGGCCCGCCGATCAGAGGACCCGTTCCTGGTGGTGATCGACACCCCGTCCGTGCGCGCGGCCGCCTCATGGGGATTACACCGGCCGCTGCCCGACTCGGGCTTCCCCCGTACAGGCCCCCGGGAAGCACATGACGTCGTCGGCCAGGGCACCGCGTCCCTTCCGGCCTTCCGGTACGTCGGCCTACTTCAGGCCACCGGTCACCAGGTCGATACGCCAGTACCGCTGCAAGGACAGGAAGAGCGCGATGACGGGGACGACGGACAGCAGTGTGCCGGTGATCACCAGCGAGTACAGGGATGCCTGGTTGGCGCCATGGCGCAGCAGGCTGTACAGGCCGACCGTCAGCGGGAACTTGTCGTCGCTCGTCACCATGACGAAGGGCAGCAGGAAGTTGTTCCAGATGACGATGAACTGGAGCAGGAAGACGGTGATCAGTCCGGGTGCCATCAGCCGCAGCCCGATCGCGGAGAACATCCGCCACTCGCTCGCCCCGTCCATCCGCCCGGCGTCGAGCAGTGAGTCGGGTACGGAGGCGGCCGCGTAGATGCGGCACAGGTAGATGCCGTAGGGGTTGAACAGCTGGGGCAGGATCACCGCCGGGTAGCTGTCGGTGATGCCGACCCGGGCCAGCAACAGGTACTGCGGCACGGCCAGCACGACCTGCGGCAGCAGGACGCCCGCCAGGATGGTCTTGAACAGCAGGGTGCGGCCGCGGAAGCGGTACTTGGCTATGGCGTAGCCGGTCGCGGCGGAGACGGCGGTGGCCGCGAGCCCGCCGACCCCCGCATAGAGGAAGCTGTTGAACATCCAGTGCCAGAACACGCCCGAGTCGTACGAGGAGAGGTCGGCGATGTTGTCCACGAGGCCCGAGCCGAACGAGGGCAGATAGGTCGCGGTGGAGAACAGTTCGCTGCGTGACTTGGTGGACGCGATCAGGATCCACAGCGTCGGCACCAGGCAGTAGACCGAGCCGAGGAGCAGTACGGCGGTGGGCAGTACGGCGATGCCTCGGCGGCGGGGCCGCTCGGTCCGGGTGGCGGTCACCGGGGGCGCCACGGGACGGGCGGGCGAGTCGATCGTCATCGCTGCTCCTTGCCTACGGCTCCGGCGGCGCCCCAGCGGGTCTGGGCGAGACGCCCGACGAGCAGGGAGACGGCGAGGATGCCGACCGCGAAGACGACCGAGGTGGCCGCCGCGAGATGGATGTCGGAGTCGACGAAGGCATCGGTGTAGATCTTCATCAGGGGAACCCAGGTCAGGGAGATGGCGTTCGACAGCGGCTGGAGTGTGTTCGGCTCGTTGAACAGCTGCAGGGCGGCGAGCACGGTGAACAGGGTGCACATGGCGATGGCGGGACGGATCAGCGGGACCTTCACCCGCAGCGAGATCTGCAGTTCCGAAGCCCCGTCGATCCTTGCCGCCTCGTAGATCTCCGGCGGCAGCCCGCGCAGGGACGTGTACATCACCACCATGTTGAAGCCCACCGCGCCCCACACCGCGATGTTCGCAACCGAGACATAGACCATCGAGGTGCCGAAGAAGTCGACGTCCCGCCCGCCGATGGGGCTGGTCGCGGGCAGATAGAGGAAGCCCCACAGGAGTGTGGCGATGACACCGGGCACCGCGTACGGCAGGAAGATGGCCAGCCGGGTGAACCGGGTGAAGCGGGCCCGTGCGGTGTCCAGGAGGAGTGCGAACAGCAGGGCGAGGAGCACGGTCGCCGGTACGGTGATCGCGCCGACGAGCAGCATGCGCAGCACGCTGTGCCACAGCTCGGAGTCATGGATCACGGCGGAGTAGTTGTCCGGACCCGCGAAGACCGTTCTGCTGCCGGTGCCCAGCATGCCCCCGCTGACCTTGCGCTGCTGGAAGCTGAGGAGCAGTGCGTAGGCACCGGGGGCGACCACGAACAGCAGGAGGAGCAGGGTCGCGGGCAGGACCAGCAGATACGGCAGCCGGCTCTGGCCCGCCCTGCGGCCCCGCCGCGAAGTGCTTGTCGCCATCGACGTGTCGTCCTCATCGGATGAGTGGCTGGTTCGGTCACTGATGCCCGTTGCCGGTCTCAGTGCTTGGTGCCGGTACGGTCGCCCGGCGCGGGAGTCAGGGAGGCGCGCCGGGCGACCGGGTCGTCGGGGTCAGTGGAGGGTGAACCCGAGCTTCTTCATGCCGGCCGTCGTGTTGTTCTGCATGGTGTCGAGCGCCCCGGTGAACGAGCTGCCGGACTGCAGCGCCGCGCCGAAGCTGTCCCGGTACGCGGAGAAGGTCACTGTGACATTCGGGCCCCACATCGAGAAGCTGCGTGCGCCCGGTGCGACCTTCCTCACCTCGGCGTAGTAGTCCGGCTGATTCGGGAAGAAGGCCGGCGGCTGGTCGAGGATCGGCAGGGCGCGCCCGGAGGTCGAGGCCGGGTAGATGTTGATGTTCTTGACCTGGGCCGTCACCGCCTTGGCGTCGGTGTTCAGCCAGCTCGCGAACTCCGCGGCCTCGGTGGGGTGCTTGGAGTCGGTGGTGACCGTGATGGCCGAGCCGCCCCAGATGCCGGTGGTGGTGTCGCCCGCCGTCCAGGCCGGGAGCGGCGCGGCGGTCCACTTCCCCTTGGTCGACGGGGCGATGCCGCCGATCTGCGCCGGGGCCCAGGCCCCGGAGATCCAGGTGAGCAGGGTGCCGTTGTTCATCTCCTTGTTCCACTGCGGGGAGAAGGAGGGGTTCTTCTTGACCAGCCCCTTGTCGACCAGGCCCTGCCAGTATTCGGCGGCCTTGTCACTGGCCGTGCCGTTGATGTCCACGTGCCAGGAGTCGCCCTTCGTGGTCCACCAGTCCGCTCCCGCCTGCTGGGCGAGGCCGGTGAACCAGCCGGGGTCGGCGGCGTCGAAGTTGGTCATCGAGGCGCCCGGTGCCTTGGTGTGCAGCTGAGCGGCCACCTCCTCGTACTCCTGCCACGTGGTGGGCACCTTCAGGCCGTACTTCTTGAACAGATCGGACCGGTAGAACATCATCAGCGGGGCGAAGTCCTGCGGGATGCCGTAGACCTTGCCCTGGAAGCGGGTCTGGGCCAGCGTCGCCTCGTCGAAGTCCGCGACCGCCTTCTTCGTGTCGGCGGTGATGTCCCGGACCACGCCGTTCGCCACCAGGCCGGGCAGCGACTGGTACTCGACCTTCGCGATGTCGGGGGCGGTCTTCGCCTGGTGCGCGGTGATCATCTTGCTGACGAGCTGGTCACCGCCTGCCGGGTTACTGAGGGCGACCTGGACGTTCGGGTGCGTCGAGTTCCACAGGTCGACGACCTTGTCCATGCCCGGGTCCCAGGCCCACATGGTCAGGCGGACCTTGCCGCCACTCGGTGCTGATCCGCTGTCGGAGCCCCCGTCCCCGCCCCCGCAGGCGGCGAGAACCAGTGTTGCGGCCAGCGTGGCGCCTGCGACTGCGGCGAATCTGGTCTTCATTGGCCAGTGCTCACTTTCGTGTCAGAAGAGGGCCTGCTGCGGTCGTCCCGTCAGTGAGGCCGTCGCCCGGTGGTCCTCCTGGGACCTGAACCCATGGCCGACCACGAGTCGACCTGTTCCGACTTTGACTTCGACTTAAGCTAAGTCGCGGCAGAGGTCGGGTCAATATGGCCGACGTACCGAATTACGACGTGTCGATTTCTTTATGAGAGGAAGTCCGCGCCGGGCGGCGGACGCAGGGGCCGGCTCGCGCAGCAGGGCCGCCTGACCTCCTGCACCGTACGCGCTGGGGCGTGTGGACGGGAGCCCCCCGCAGGTCGCGGATCAGGGCGATACGGACAGCGTGTCGTACTCCACCGGGTGGGCGAGGGACAGCCCTGCGGCCACCCCCAGCACCTCGTCCACGGCAGCGGCGCCCCGCCGCGTGGGCTCTCCGCCGAGCGAGCCCGCGATGTGCGGGGTCAGCACCACGTTGGGCAGATCGCCCCAGCGATGAGGCGGCGGCCAGCGATGAGGCGGTCGCCGTCGGCACGCCCTTGTCGGCCCTGCAGGATCATCGCCGACGTGTACTCCGTGACCGGGATCGCGTTGCCCCAGGCCGCCGAGCCCGGATGCCCCGCTCGAAGCCGGCCCTGTCCAGGTGCCCCTTGACCGTGCCCGCCGCGTGCAGCTCGACAGGCAGCCGTGGCGCCAGGGCCAGTACATCGGCGTCCACCCGTGGACAGCCCCGGCCGGTCAGCGGGATGTCGGCCCTGACGAGCGCGGCACGCGCGTGCCGAGCGGAACTCCCGCAGCGGCGGCCCCGGCTCGATCTCGCAGCGCGCCGAGCTCGGCGACCGCGGTGATCGCTCCGGGCGGGCGCGGACGTCGCGGGGGAAGAGCCGGTCGGGCAGGTGCCCGGCCATGGCCGCCGCCACGAGCGACTGCCCGTCCCCCGCCGGGTCGTTCACCGGGCTGCCCAGAGCAGCCCGCGCGTGGTGAGCGCCCTTACGGTGGGCTCGCGCAAGTCGTCCGGCCGGTGCCCCAGGGCGGAGAAGAAGACGCGCCCCCGCCCCCACTGCCTGGTCCATACGACGGGCATGCTGACCGGCCGCTCGCCCTGCCCCGCGGCGCCCGGAGCGACGGTGGTGGACGCGAGTACCGTGCTGAACGCGTCGGTCAGCATCCAGTACTGCTCGGTGACCACCGTCATGTCGGGCAGCCCGGCGACGACCGGGTGCTCCCGGTGCTCCGGCTCGACACGGACCCGGTACTCCAGGAACTCCTCCGGATGGTGCAGGAACAGGCCGCCGACCATGCGCAGGTACGCGGGACTGTCGTAGAACGTCGCCACCACGCCGCCGTGCCAGCCGGCGAAGCCGGTGCCCGCCTCGACGGCCGAGACGAGCCCCGCGCTCTGCTCCTCGGTCAGCCGGCCCTCGCTCCAGCACTGCACGACGAGATCGGTCCGCGCCATCAGGTCCGCGTCCGCGTAGACCTCAAGGTCCTCCCGCACCGTGACCGCGAACCCGGCGTCGGCCAGCGCGGGCAGGAACAGGTCGGTGCACTCCCGTGGGGAGTGGCCCTCCCAGCCGCCGCGGACCACCAGCGCCGTACGCGCCGCGGCCATCAACGGGTCGCGGGGTCGGCGGTCCACGACGGCAGGGTGAGCGGTGTGCGCTGGAGACCGATCCACTGCCGTTTCGTGAAGCCCGCCATCTGGTCGTCCGCGCCGTGCCGCGCGTGGGCGTCGTTGACGTGCACCTCGCCGGCGTCCAGCCGCTCGGCCACCGACAGGCCACGTATGAGGTCGGCGGAGAACACCGAGTTCATCAGCATGGGAAGCCCGTTGGCCACGGCCACCGCCTCCTCCTGGTCGTCCACGGCGGTGACCGGGAGGACCGGGCCGAAGATCTCCTCGGTGAAGGCGGGCATCTCGGGCGTCACCTTGGCCAGCACGGTGGGCCGGTAGAACAGTCCGTCGAAGGTGCCACCGGTGAGTACCTCCGCACCCATCTCCACCGACGCCTGCACGATGGCGTGCACGCGGTCGCGCTGGCGTGCGCTGACCAGGGGGCCCAGATCCGCCGTCCCGCCCATCGGATCCCCGACCCGCAGGGCGGCGGCGCGGCGGGTGACGGCGTCGAGATAGCGGTCCGCCACCGCCCGGGTGACGATGTGGCGGCTGGCGCTGATGCAGGTCTGCCCCTGGAACTCCAGAGAGGCGACCATCGCGCACGAGGCCGCGAGGTCGACGTCGGCGTCGTCCAACACCAGGAAGGCGTTGCTACCCCCGAGTTCGAGCCGGACCGGCCGCAGCGTGGCAGCCGCGGAGGCCGCGATGGCGATGCCGACCTCACGGGATCCGGTGAAGTCCAGCAGATTCAGGCCGGTGTGCTCGGCGAGCGCGCGTCCCGCCTCCGGACCGTCGCCGGTCACCACGTTGAACACACCCGGCGGCAGTCCGGCGGCCCAGGCCGCCTCGGCGAGCACCTGGCCGCCGATGATCGGGGTGAGCTCGGCGGGCTTGAGCACGACGGTGTTGCCGAAGGCCAGCGCCGGCGCCACCGCACGCATGGCCAGGTTGACCGGATAGTTCCAGGGCGTGATCACACCGATCACCCCGAGCGGCACCGCCCGGGACATCGAGAGCTTGCCCGCCTTGTACGGCGGCAGCACGTCGCCGGCGTTCTCGCTCGCCTGGATCATGGAGATCTGCAACTGACGGATGCCGGTGGACACCTCGTCCTCGGCCTTGGCCCGCACCCCGCCGGTCTCGCGCATGCTCTGCTCGACCAGCTCCGCGTGATGCGCCTGGAAGAACTCGGCCATCCGCCGCAGGCCCGCCGCGCGCTCGGGAGCGCTCAGCGCCGCCCAGCCCGGCTGAGCGGCCCGCGCCGCGCCCACCGCCCGCCCGACATCCACGGCGCCGCCGAGGGCGTACGTACCGATCACTGCACCCGTGGCCTTCTCCACGACGTCGGCGGTGCGCCCCGATGACGCCGGGCGAAACGTTCCGTCGATGTAGAGCTGTGCCACGGGGAACTGAGACGTCATGAAGACTCCACGGAGGTCAGGGAGACTTTGGCTTTGACTTAAACTAAGAGGCGAAAGTCATCGGCGTCAACCAGTCCCACCGCACAGCAGATCTACGAAAGGGCTACGCCCAGGCCTCGGCGCCGGACCCCGACCCGGACACGACCGTCGGCCGCCGGCCGCCAGTCCCCAGCAAGTGCGCCACCGGCAGGGTGGCGGCCCCCATCGCCACAGCCTCCTGCCCCAGCCGCCCGACCTCGATCCGGGTACGCCCGCGCAGATACGACAGGGCGTGCCGCTCGGCCGTCTCACGCACGGTGGGCAGAACCACCCCGCCCATCACCGAGCCCGCCCATCCGGAGAGCACCACGAGGTCGGGGTGGAGCAGGTTGATCAGGTTGCCGATCCCGATGCCGATGTACTCCCCGACCTTCTCCAGGGTCTCCATCGCGACCGGGTCGGTGGCCGCCCGTGCCGTCAGTTCCGCGAGCCGGCTCTCGGTCCCGGAGGCACGGAACGGCTGACTGCCCAGCGTGGCCTGGTACCGGTGGAGGATGGCGTCGGCTCCGACGTACGCCTCCAAGCAGCCCCGCGAACCGCAGCGACAGGGCAGCCCTCCGGCGTAGATCACCGTGTGTCCCCACTCGATCGTGGCGGGGGCCAGGCCCGCGACGCCCCCCTCCGTGCCCGACCCGAGGGCCGCTCCCACCCCGACCCCGATGAGCGCGGTGACCACTCGGTCGGCGCCCTGCCCCACGCCGCGCCACATCTCCGCCTGCCCCAGGGTCCGGGCGCAGTTGTCCAGCATGAGCGGTGCGGCGACCCCGGGGGCGAGCATCTCGCCGAGCGGGACACCGGACCAGCCGAGCGTCGGCGCGTGCACCAGCATGCGCCCGGGAATCCGTTGGTCGGGCTGGACCGCACCGGGCACACCGAGGCCGACGCCGAGCAGGTCGGCGGGGTCGACGCCCGCGGCGCGGGTCACGTCGGAGATGCCCTGGAGCACCAGTGCGGCCACCGATTCGGCATCGAGCCGGGTGTCGGCGATCGGGTAGACCTCGGAGGTGATCACGGACAGGGTCCAGTCGAACAGCCCGATCCGGATGTGCGTCTCACCGATGTCCACCCCGATCACGGAGCCGTAGTCCGGGCGGATCTCGAGCACCGAGCGTGGCCTGCCCCCGTCGGAGTCCTCCGAACCGCCCTCCGCGATCAGGCCCTCGGCGAGGAGTTGGGAGACGACATTGCTCACCGTCGCGGAGCTGAGGCCGGAGGCACGGGTCAGCCTGTTCCGGCTGGTGGGTCCCTGCACATACAGCGCGGAGAGGATGACGGACCGGTTGTGCCGCCGCAAGTCGCTGGTCGTTCGCTTCACCACGGGTTTCACAGGACAGAGTCTGCCAGTCCACGGCTCCTCGGATCCTGCCACGTCCGCCTGGCCACCTCCGCCCATGCCCCCACCCCCTCGCGGCCGCCGCGATGTGCGCGCGGTTCCCGGATTGACCGTTGTACTCGCGGGTCCCGCTCGGCGTATCGGACCGGGTCATCGCAGCTGGTGGCAGGCCTGTGGATCCGCACCGGCGACCCGGCGCGGTCACCGGCCCGGCACGAAAGCCCGGCAGCCCGCCCATGGCGGCCCGGCGGTCATCAGGACGCCCACGGCTGACGAAGCCGAGCCCGGTCCCCCTTGTCTACGGGATCCCCACCTCGAACAGCACATACCCGGCGTACGATCCCGACGCGACGGCCGCGATGCCGAGCAGCAGGCACAGCGTGGGCAGGCCGAGGGTGCGCAGTTTGACGGCCAGGGGGATGAAGAGGGGGAAGCACGGGAGCAGATAGCGGGAGACGTTGCCGAATATCTGTTGGCTGCCCAGGACCAGGGCGATGGTGAGCACTGTGTGGACGAGCAGGACGGCCGGTGGGCGCAGCCGGATCAGGAGAGGGAGCAGGAGTGCGGCCAGCAGGACGACGGCCACGCCGATGACGTCTTCGAGGGGGTACGCGAACAGGTAGTCGAAGTCTCCGACCGCGATGGAGCTGAAGACATCGACGGTGTGTTCGCCGTAGTCGAAGGTGTGCGCCCAGGCGCCGGTCTGGAGCGTGAAGTAGCCGGCCGGATCGCCCATCCGGTTGCCGACCCAGAGGAGGTAGCCGACCAGACCGAGCGGCGCTGTCGCCATCGCGATCCATGGGCCCGCGAGGTTCTCCCGGCGGCGGTGGAGCGTCCGCAGCGCGGCGACGGTGAGGGCGGCGATGAGCGCGACGGCGGTGGGGCGGCCCAGGCCGGCAGCGAACGTGAGGACGCCCGCGGTGAGCCAGCGATCGGTCATGACGGCGTGGCAGGCCCAGACGGCGAGGGCGATGTAGAGGGAGTCCGAGTAGGCCGACCACTCTGTGCCGGAGCCGGGCCAGACGGCCCACAGTCCGGCGGCCGCCAGTCCGGCCCGTCGGCCGCCGAAGCGGGCGGTGACGGCGTAGATGCCGAGTGCGGCGG
The DNA here is from genome assembly GCF_026341515.1 of Streptomyces sp. NBC_00878. Lineage (NCBI taxonomy): Bacteria > Bacillati > Actinomycetota > Actinomycetes > Kitasatosporales > Streptomycetaceae > Streptomyces > Streptomyces sp. NBC_00878. The sequence continues at coordinate 144,345 of NZ_JAPEOK010000001.1, forward strand.
CGAACGAGGCGACGACCGAGACCAGCATCCCGGAGCCGTACAGACCCAGGCCGGTGCCGTCGGAGACCAGTCGCATCGTCGCCGGGTAGAGCGGGAAGAAGGCCGCCGAGTTGCCTTCGAGGGTGATCAGTCCGGTGGCGCCGGGGACTTTGACGAGCGCGGGGTGGTAGCCGTGTGCGGCGATCTGCTGGTACCACCAGCCGTCCCAGGAGGCGAGTACGTCCCACACGTGGGCGCCGCCGCCGAAGCGCGGGTTCCTCGTCCGGAAGCCACCGTCCGAGTCCAGCAGGTACATGAAGACGGAGAAGCCGATGAGCTTCAGCACGCCGTACAGCGCGAGCACGGGGCCGTAGTGCCTGACCGTACGGCGCAGGTGTGTGCCAATGTCCTTGGAGAGCAAGGCAGTTGAGGTGCCGGGCGCGGCTTCGGCGACGGGCGGGGCCAAGGTCGTCGTGTCGCTCATATCGCGGTCTCCTCCGCCTCTCGGCGGTGCCTGGCGGGGAACACCCAGGCCCGAAAGAGCAGGAAGCGTACGAGAGTTGCCACCAGGTTGGCGGCGATCAGGACCCCGACTTCGGTGGTGCGCGCGGGAGTTGGTGTCGTGTGGTGCAGGAGTGCCAGTGAGCCGCTGGTGAGGGCCAGGCCGACCGTGAAGACCAGCAGGCCCTGGGCCTGGTGGCGCAGTGCGCCGGTACGGCCGCGCAGTCCGAAGGTGAGGCGGCGGTTCGTCGCCGTGTTGGCGAGGGCGCAGACCAGCAGGGCCAGCGCGTTGGCGGCCTGTCCTCCCGTCCGGGGGCGCAAGGCCACGTACAGCAGGACGTATCCGACGGAGCTCACCGCTCCCACGGCGGCGAAGCGCAGCAGTTGACCGGCCAGGCCGCCCGAGGGTGAGCCGTCGGTGGCCCGGCGCAGTCCCGCCGTCGGGAGCGTGCCGTACGCCAACTCCCGTCCTATGCGGGCGATTCCGCGCAGGTCTGCCAGTGCCGTGGCGAGGATGTCGACCCGGCTGTCGGGGTCGTCCACCCAGTCGACCGGCACTTCGTGGATGCGCAGTCCGGCCCGTTCGGCGATCACCAGCAGTTCGGTGTCGAAGAACCAGCCCGAGTCCTTCACCAGGGGCAGCAGCCGCTCGGCGACATCACGCCGTACCGCCTTGAAACCGCACTGCGCGTCGGAGAAGCCGACGGCGAGGGTGGAGCGCAACAGGGCGTTGTAGCAACGGGAGATGGCCTCCCTCCTGGGGCCGCGCACCACCTGGGAGCCATGGGCCAGACGGGTGCCGATCGCGATGTCGGAGTGGCCGGAGATCAGCGGGGCGACCAGCGGAAGGAGCGCCGCCAGGTCGGTCGACAGGTCCACGTCGACGTAGGCGAGCACGGGCACCCGTGACCGGGACCAGGCCGCGTGCAGCGCCCGGCCCCGGCCCTTCTCGGCGAGCCGCAGCCACTCCAACTCGGGTAGCTCGGCGGCCAGTTGAGCCGCGATGCGCGGGGTCGCGTCGGTGCTGGCGTTGTCCGCGACGGTGATGCGGAACGAGTACGGGAACGTCTCCAGCAGGTGCGCGTGCAGCCGCCGTACGCTCGGCTCCAGGTCCCTCTCCTCGTTGAACACGGGGACGACCACTTCTAGGACGGGTTCGCGGTGGTGTGCCGACACCGGTGTGCGGAGCGGTAGTTGACTCACCTGATTCGTCGGTATTGTCACGTTCCATCCAAGTCTGTGGGCCGTCGAAGGGCATGCCGATATCGCCGGCGGGCAGTACCGCGGTCAGGGATTACGGGTGGGGGTGGCTGGCGGGACGGGTTACCCGGAGCCCGCCGTGCCCGCGGTCGCGGACGTCTCCGTCGTCGGCGGTGCCGTGGTCGGCCTCGTCGAGGTGTCGTACCCCGTGGACGCGCCGGCCGTCCGCGTGCCGGAGAGCGGCGGTACCGTGCCGGTCGCGGTCAGGTCCGAGGACGGGGTGGTCGAACTCCCGGTCGGGGTCCCGGTCGGGGTGGTGGGTGGCACGGTGATGTCTGTGGGTGTCGGGTCGGTGGCCCCGCTCTGGGGCGCGTCCGGCGTCCGGGTCGGAGTGGGGCTCGGGAGTGTCGGGCTCACGGCGGGGCGCGGCAGCGGGGCCTGCGGCCTGCTGTCCACCCAGTCGTTCGGAAGCAGGAAGAAGCCGAGGCCGATTCCGGCGGCGGCCAGGACTGAGCCGACGGCCCTCCGCGCCACACGGACCCGGCGCCTGGCCCGCACACCGGACCGGAGACGCGTCCGGTGCCTCGGTTCGAAGGGGGTCGTTTCCTGGGCGTCGCGCATCATCCGCGCGAGCTCCCGCTCGAATTTGTCCATCAACTCCCCCTCATCCCACCGGCTCGATGACATCGCCGAGGATCCGGCGCAATCGCGCCACGCCCCGCGACGCATGGGACCGGGCGGTGCCGACCGGACACCCCAGCGCTTCGGCGACCTGCTTGTCGGGCAGGTCCAGGTAGTAGCGCAGGACCACGGCGGCCCGCTGCGCCGACGGCAGTTGGGCCAGCGCCGCCTCCAGTCGTGAGCGCTCCGCCACGGCGGCGGACACATCGTCCACCTCCGCGAGGTCGGGCAGTTGCTCGACCGGGCGCTCACCCCACCAGCGCCGCCGCGCCGAACGGGCCGCCGCCCGCGCCAGGATCTTGCGCACGTACGGCTCCGGTGCCTCCTCCGCAACCCTCGGCCAGGCGAACCAGAGCTTGACCATGGCCTCCTGGAGCAGGTCCTCGGCGCGGTGCCGATCACCTCCAACAAGCAGACAGGCCAGATGGAACAACGCCGACCAGCGCGCTGCCACGAACCCGTCGAACCCGTCGGCCCGACTCTGTTCCATCCGTACCGTCCCCGTTCAGGCAAGCCCCTTACACAGAGAGAAAGGCAGTGAACCCCTCACCGCGCTGCACCTCAGTACTGTGATCTGGGTTACATCCCGCTCCGGGGTGCGGCGAGTACCCGTACTCGTGCCTTGGGCTACGAGGTCGTCGAACGCCCGTCGCAACGCATGCGACTACGAGCGACTGCCCCAGCACTCCGAAGCCCAGCCATATCGCACCTTCGTGGCCGAGATCGCGAACGGTACCGACGATGGTCCGCCTGACGAAGGTGGTCTGCTGCCCCTGGGAGAGCAGCCGGACGGCTGGGGGCAGCGGCTGTCCCCAGAAGCCAACAGCCGGGCGGCCGTCGCGTGGTCGTGTCCGGCCCCTGCCTGGACCCCTATCACCGGCCCCCGCAGGATCAGGGGTGTCCCAGCGCCCGCCGGACGCCCTATCTCTTTCGTGTGCCCTCGTACCGCGGGGCCGCCCGGCGCACGGACCACCCCGTGCCCCACCGATCTGCCGGCCGATTCCGACCCCACGGGGGTTATCCAGTGACGGACGAAGCACAGCTCGTCGAGTACATCCGACGCCTGACCGGTGACCTGCGCCAGACCCACAGACGGGTGAAGCAGTTGGAGGACGCCGGCCGCGAGCCGCTGGCCGTCGTCGGTATCGGCTGCCGTTTCCCCGGGGGCATCGCGGGCCCGGACGAGCTGTGGCGGCTGGTGGACGAGGGCCGGGACGCCGTGGGCGCGATGCCCACCGGGCGGGGCTGGGACTTCGACGCCCTCTTCGCCCCGGACCCGGACGCGCCAGGGACCAGCCACGCCCGCGAGGGCGCCTTCCTGCACGACGCGGCCGAGTTCGACGCCGGCTTCTTCGGAATCTCCCCGCGTGAGGCACTGGCCATGGACCCGCAGCAGCGGCTGCTCCTGGAGACCGCCTGGGAGGCGCTGGAGCACGCCGGGATCGATCCGGCCTCCCTCGCCGGCAGCCGTACCGGCGTCTACGCCGGGCTGATGTACCACGACTACGCCGGTGAGTTGTCGACCATGCCGGACGAGGTGCAGGGCTTCCTGAGCACCGGGAACTCCGGGAGCGTGGTGTCCGGGCGGGTCGCGTACGTCCTCGGCTTCGAGGGCCCGGCGCTGACCGTCGACACCGCCTGTTCGTCGTCCCTGGTCACCGTGCATCTGGCGAGCCGGGCGCTGCGGTCCGGCGAGTGTGATCTGGCGCTGGCCGGCGGTGTCACCGTCATGTCGACGCCGTCGACGTTCGTGGAGAACTCCCGGCAGGGCGGGCTGGCCGCCGACGGCCGCTGCAAGTCGTTCGCGGACGCCGCCGACGGCACCGGCTGGGGCGAGGGCTCGGCGATGCTCGTCCTGGAACGACTGTCCGACGCACAGCGCGACGGCCATCGGGTGCTGGCCGTCGTACGCGGCTCGGCCGTCAACCAGGACGGCGCCTCCAACGGGCTCACGGCGCCCAACGGGCCGTCCCAGCAACGGGTCATCCGGGCCGCGCTCGCCGATGCCCGGCTGACCGCCGCCGACATCGACGCCGTGGAGGCCCACGGCACCGGCACCACACTGGGCGATCCGATCGAGGCACAGGCGCTGCTGGCGACGTACGGCAAGGAGCGTCCCAAGGGGCAGCCGCTGCGGCTCGGGTCGGTCAAGTCGAACCTGGCCCACACTCAGGCCGCCGCCGGTGCCGCCGGGATCATCAAGATGGTGATGGCGATCCGGCACGGCCGGCTGCCCCGCACCCTGCACGTCGACACGCCCAGCACCCAAGTCGACTGGAGCGCGGGAGCGGTGACGCTCCTCACCGAGCCGTGCGACTGGCCCGACCTGGACCGGCCGCGCCGCGCGGCCGTCTCCTCCTTCGGAGTGAGCGGCACCAACGCCCACGTCATCCTGGAACAGGCCCCCGAACCGGACGAGACCGACGAGACGGACCCCGCCCGCTCCCCCGCGCTGCCCGCCGTCCCCGTCCTGCTGTCGGGCCGTGACCCCCAGGCACTGAGAGCTCAGGCCTCACGCCTCCACGATCATCTGACCCACGCCGGCGCACCGCCCCTCCTCGACGTCGCCCACTCCACCGCCGTCACCCGCGCCGCCCTGGACGAACGGGCCGCCGTCGTCGCGGACAGCACCGAAAGCCTCCTGGCCGCGCTCAAGGCGCTCGCCTCCGGTGAACCCGCGCCCGGGGTGTTCACCGGGCACGCCGAGGACCGCGCCACGGCGGTCCTCTTCACCGGGCAGGGTGCCCAACGCCCCGGTATGGGACGTGAGTTGCACGACGCCTTCCCCGCGTTCGCCACCGCCCTCGACGAGGTCTGCGGCCACCTCGACACGCACCTCGGCGGCTCGCTGCGGGCGCTGATGTTCGCCGAGCCGGACACGGCGGAAGCGGCCCTGCTCGACGAGACGCGGTACACACAGGCCGCCACGTTCGCGCTGGAGGTCGCGCTCCACCGGCTGGTCGAGGGGTGGGGCGTGGTGCCCGGCCACCTCGCCGGGCACTCGATCGGCGAGCTGACCGCCGCACATGTCTCGGGGATGCTGTCGCTGCCGGACGCGTGCGCGCTGGTCGCCGCCCGGGGCCGGCTGATGCAGGCGCTGCCGGAGGGCGGCGCGATGGTCGCGCTGGAGGCCGCCGAGGACGAGGTGGCCCCGCTGCTGGCAGGCCAGGAGGACACCGTCGCGCTGGCCGCCGTCAACGGCGAGCGTTCCGTCGTCGCCTCCGGTACGACGGCCGCCGTCGCCGCGATCGCCGAGCACTTCGCCGGAATCGGCCGCCGCACCCGGCAGTTGAAGGTGTCCCACGCCTTCCACTCGCCGCTCATGGAGCCGATGCTGGACGAGTTCCGGGCCGTCGTACGGACCCTGGAGTTCCATCCCCCGGCCGTACCCGTCGTCTCCAGCGTCACCGGCACACTCCAGGAGCCGGACCGGTGGGCCGACCCCGACTACTGGGCCCGGCAGGTCCGTGACACGGTCCGCTTCCATGACGTGCTGCGCACCCTGCGCGCGGCCGGTACGACCGCCCAGTTCGAGCTGGGCCCGGACGGCGCCCTGACCGCGCTGGCCGAACCCGGCGACGACACCCTGCTGAGCGTCGCCGCGCAGCGCCGCGACCAGCCCGAAGCACGGGCCCTGGTCGGTGCGCTCGCCGCCCTTCACACCGGCGGCGTCGCCGTGGACTGGGCGGCGTTCTTCGCGGGCCGGGGTGCCCGTGCCGTCGCCCTGCCCACCTACGGCTTCCAGCGGCGCGACTACTGGCTGCGCCCCAAACCCGGGGCCCGCGGCCGGTCCGCCGCCGGACTCGCCGCCGCCGGGCATCCGCTGCTCACCGGGGCCACCGGCGTCGTCGGCACCGGGCTGCACATCCTGACCGGCCGACTCGGCCTGGACACCCACCCCTGGCTCGCCGACCACGCCGTCGGCGGCACCGTCCTCGTCCCGGGCACCGCCTTCGTCGACCTCGCCCTGCACGCCGCCTGCCACAGCGCCGTCGGCGCGGACGTCGGCGCGGACACCCTCACCGTCGGCGAACTCGTCCTGCACGCCCCGCTGACACTGCCCCCGACCGGCGCCGTCCGCGTCCAGGCCGTCCTCGACGCCCCCGACACCGAGGGCACTCACACCTTCACCGTTGCCTCCCAGCCCGAGAACGCGGTCGACGACACCTGGACCGTGCACGCCGAAGGCACCCTCGGCACCACCCCGGCCACTCCCCCACGGCCCCTCGACGCCTCCTGGCCGCCCGCCGGGGCCACCGCCCTGCCCATCGAGTCGCTGTACGACGGCCTCGCCGCCGGCGGCTTCGCCTACGGCCCCGCCTTCCAGGGCGTACGACGGGCCTGGCGGCACGGCGACGACGTGTACGCCGAGGTCGCCCTCCCCGAGGCCGCGTCGGCCGACGCCGACGCGTTCGCGCTGCATCCGGCGCTGTTCGACGCCGCCCTGCAGGCGGCCGTCCACGCGGGCGGCCCCCTCACCGAGGGCGGCGACGGGGGCAGGCTGCCGTTCGTCTGGGACGGGGTCGCTCTGTACGCCACCGGCGCGACCGCGCTGCGCGTCCGGATCACCCCGACCGGCCCCGACACCCTCGCGCTGGCCCTCGCGGACCCGGCCGGTGCACCCGTGGCGACGGTCAACTCGCTGACAGTGCGGGCCGCTCCGGCCTCCCTGACCGCCGCGCCGGTCACGGACGCCGCCGAGGGGCTGCATCTGCCGGGCTGGGAGGAACTGGCGCTGCCCGAGGAGCCCGCCGTCCCGCACGAGCGCTGGGCTCTGGCCGGGGTGGAGAGCGACCTGCTGCCCGGCGCCGTCCATTTCCCGGACCTGACGGCCGAGGCGGACGCCGACGCCGTACTCGTCGCCCTCGATACTCGAGGCGACGTTCACGACGCGACCGGGCGTGCGCTGGGTGTCGTACGGGACTGGATCGGTGCCGAGCACGACAAACGGCTCGTCGTGCTGGTGCGGGGCGCGGTGCGGGTCGGCGAGGACGAGCCCCCGCCCGACCCGGCCGCAGCGGCCGTCTGGGCGCTGCTCGGATCAGCCGCCCACGAGAACCCCGACCGCATCACCGTCCTCGACTGGGACCGTGACGAACGCTCGGCCGCGGTCATCGCCCGCGCGGCGTCGCTGCCCGAGCCCCGCCTCGCCCTGCGCGCCGGTGCCGTCCACACGCCCCGGCTGGTGCCGCTGGCCGGGCACCCGGCGCTGCTTCCACCCGCCGACGGGCCGTGGGTCCTGGACCGGACCGGTGACAGCGGCACCATCGACGACCTGTCCCTGACTCCGGCGGCGGACGATGTCACCGCGCCGCTCGCTCCCGGGATGGTCCGGGTCGACGTCCGTGCCGCGGGCGTCAACTTCCGGGACGTCGTCGTCGCCCTCGGGATGGTGCCGGCGCTGCGCGGCCTCGGCGGTGAACTCGCCGGTGTGGTCCGCGAAGTCGGCCCCGATGTGCCCGGTCTGAAGCCTGGTGACCGGGTGCTCGGGCTCGCGCCGCGCGCCTTCGGGCCCGTCGCCGTCACCGACCACCGCTGGCTCGCCCCGATGCCCGACGGCTGGACCTTCGCCCAGGCCGCCGCCATACCCGTCGCCTATCTCACCGCCTACTACGGGCTCGTCGACCTCGCGGGCGTCCGGCCCGGTCACAAGGTCCTCGTCCACGCCGGCGCGGGCGGTGTCGGCACCGCGGCCGTCCAGTTGGCCCGGCATCTGGGCGCCGAGGTGTTCGCCACCGCCAGCTCCGGCAAGCGGGACGCGCTGCGCGCCGCCGGGCTCGACGACCAACACACCGCCGACTCCCGCACCTTGGGCTTCGCCGACCACTTCCTGGCCGCCACCGGCGGGACCGGCCTGGACGTCGTCCTGGACTGCCTCGCCGGGGAGTTCGTCGACGCCGGTCTGCGGCTGCTGCCCCGCGGCGGACGCTTCCTGGAGATGGGCAAGACCGACATCCGCGAACCGGAGGCAGTGGCCGCCACCCATCCTGGCGTGGCCTACACCGCGTACGACCTCAACGAAGCACCGCCGGACCGGATGCAGGAGATGCTGCACACCGTGCTCGCGCTGTTCGCCGACGGCGCGCTGACCCCACCGCCCCTCACCACATGGGACGTACGCCGGGCCCGGGACGCGTTCCGGGCACTCAGCCAGGCCACACTGGTCGGCAAAGCCGTCCTCACCCTGCCTCCTCCTCTGAATCCTGACGGCGTGTTCGTCGTCACCGGCGCGAGCGGAAACCTCGGCGGGCTCCTCACCCGACACCTCGTCAGCCGGCACGGCGCCCGGCATCTGCTGCTCCTGAGCCGCCGGGGCCCCGAGGCACCCGGCGCGGCCGAGCTGGAGACGGAACTGCGGACCGCCGGCGCTGTCGAGGTCACCACGCTCGCCTGTGACGTCGCCGACCGGGCCGCCCTGCACGGCGTACTCGCGGGACTCGACCAGCCGGTCACGGCCGTCGTGCACACCGCCGGTGTCCTCGACGACGGCCTCGCGGCAAGGCTCACCGACGAGCAACTGCACCGCGTACTGCGGCCGAAGACGGACGCCGCCGTCCACCTCGACGGCGTGCTGCGTGAACTCGGCCACGACCCCGCCCTGTTCGTCCTGTTCTCCTCCGCCTCCGGCCTCACCGGCAACCCCGGGCAGGCCAACTACGCCGCCGCCAACGTCTCTTTGGACGCCCTCGCCGCCCGCCGCCGGGCCGTCGGCCACGCCGGGCTCTCGCTCGCCTGGGGCGCCTGGGAGCAGTCCGGTGGCATGACCGCCGCACTCAGCGATACCGACCAGCGCCGCATGGCCCGCTCCGGACTGCGCGCGCTCACCGCCGAACACGGACTCGCCCTCTTCGACGCCGCGCTCGGCGCCGACACCGACACCCTCGCCCCCATCGCCCTGGACACCGCCGCCCTGCGAGCCCAGGCCGAGGCCGGCACCCTGCCGCCCGTCTTCCGGGGCCTGGTCCGCAACCCCCGGCTGCGGCGCGCGGCGACCGCCGGCCCCGGCACGGCCGAACCCGGCCTGGCCGAACGGCTGGCGGCGCTCTCCGAGGCGGAGCGCGACCGGCTGCTCCTCGACCTCGTCCACCGGCACACCGCGACCGTCCTCGGCCACAGCGCCCCGGGGGCCGTCGCCCGACACCGCACCTTCCGTGAACTCGGATTCGACTCTCTCACCGCCGTCGAACTGCGCAACAGCATCGGAGCCGCCACCGGCCTGAAGCTGCCCGCCACACTCGTCTTCGACCACCCCACCCCACAGGCCGTCGCCACGCTCCTGCTCGACGGACTCGCACCGCCCGCCGCCTCCCCGGCCCAGAACGCCCTGGCCGCACTGACCGCACTGACCGCGGCGCTCGCCGAGGTCCCGGCCGACGATCCGGACCACGGCCTGCTCGACGACCGGCTGAACCGACTCTGGGAGGGCCTGCGCGAGCCCGGCACCACCGCGGAGCAGAACCTCACCGCGGTCACCGACGACGACCTGTTCGCCATGGTCGACGACGGCTACCGCTGAGCCCACCGCACGCCCTCCGCACATCCCGACCCGCTCCCCGAGGAAGTGACGCCCGCATGCCCAGCACAACCGCCACCGAGGAGTCCGGCAGCACCGAGAGCCGCCTGCGCGACTACCTCAAGCGGGCCGTCGCCGACGCCCGCGACCTGCGCGAGCGACTCGCGGCGAGCGAGAGCCGGGGCCGGGAACCGATCGCGATCGTCGGCATGGCCTGCCGCTTCCCCGGCGGCGTCACCAGCCCCGAGGAACTGTGGCGGCTCGTCTCCGAGGGCCGCGACGGCGTCGGCGACTTCCCCCGCGACCGGGGCTGGCCCGTCGACGACCTGTACGCGGAGACGGACGGCACCGCCTCCTCCACCACCCTCGAAGGCGGCTTCCTCGACGACCCTGCGGGCTTCGACGCCGAGTTCTTCGGCATCTCGCCGCGCGAGGCATTCTCCATGGACCCGCAGCAGCGGCTGCTCCTGGAGGTCTCCTGGGAGGCGGTGGAACGGGCCGGTCTGTCCCCGGCCGCGCTGCGGGGCTCCCGCACCGGCGTCTACTTCGGCGGCGGCTCCGAGGACTTCGTCAGCCTCCTGACGACGCTCCAGGGCTCCGAGGACGCCCCCTCGCTGACCGGCATGACCAGCAGCGTCATGTCCGGCCGGGTGGCCTACACCCTGGGCCTCGAGGGCCCGGCGCTGACCGTCGACACCGCTTGCTCGTCCTCCCTGGTCTCCCTGCACCTCGCCGTCCAGGCGCTGCGCGCGGGCGAGTGCGACATGGCGCTCAGCGGTGGGGTGACGGTGATGGCGACGCCCGGCATCTTCCCGGAGTTCGCCCGGCAGGGCGGCCTCGCCTCCGACGGCCGCTGCAAGGCGTTCGCCGAGGCCGCCGACGGCACCGGCTGGGGCGAGGGCGTCGGCGTGCTGGTCGTGGAGCGGCTGGCGGACGCCCGCCGCCTGGGACACCCCGTGCTGGCCGTCGTACGCGGCTCCGCCGTCAACCAGGACGGCGCCTCCAACGGCCTCACCGCCCCCAACGGACCCTCCCAGCAACGCGTCATCCATGACGCCCTCACCAACGCCGGGCTCACCCCCGACGAGGTCGACGCCGTCGAGGCCCACGGCACCGGAACCAAGCTCGGCGACCCGATCGAAGCCCAAGCCGTGCTCGCGACCTACGGACAGAACCGTCAACACCCCCTGTATCTGGGGTCGTTGAAGTCCAACATCGGGCACACCATCGCCGCCGCCGGCGTCGGCGCCATCATCAAGACGGTGCTCTCGCTCCAGGCCGGGGTCCTGCCGAAGACCCTGCACGTCGACGAGCCGAGCAAGCAGGTCGACTGGTCGGCGGGCGCGGTGGAACTGCTGACCCAGGCACGCGATTGGCCCAAGACCGGGCGACCGCGCCGGATGGGTGTCTCCTCGTTCGGCATCAGCGGCACCAACGCCCACCTCGTCCTGGAACAGGGCGACGATCCCGCGACGACCGAGGCGGACACCCTTGCGGGCCCCGTGCCCTGGCTGCTGTCCGCGCGCAGTACGGCGGCCCTGTCGACACAGGCCGCCCTCCTCGTCGACCACCTCGCCGAACATCCCGAGACCCGGCCTCAGGACATCGGGTACGCGTCCGCTGTGTCGCGGGCGGGGTTGGAGTGCCGGGCGGTGGTGGTCGGTGGGGACCGGGAGGCGTTGGAGCGCGGGGTTGCTGCCGTCGCGGACGGTTCGGCTGATCCGGGAGTTGTGCGGGGGCGTGCGGGGACTGGTGGTGTGGTGTTCGTGTTCCCGGGTCAGGGCTCGCAGTGGACGGGGATGGCGCTTGAACTCCTCGACTCCTCCCCGGTGTTCGCGGCACGGATGGCCGAGTGTGAGCAGGCGCTGTCGGGGTTCGTGGACTGGTCACTGAAAGACGTCCTGCAGGGTGAGTTGGAGCGGGTGGATGTCGTTCAGCCCGTGTTGTGGGCGGTGATGGTGTCGTTGGCGGAGGTGTGGCGGTCGTACGGCGTCGAACCGGCCGCTGTCGTCGGCCATTCGCAGGGTGAGATCGCGGCGGCCGTGGTCGCCGGGGCGCTGTCTCTGGAGGACGGTGCCCGGGTGGTGGCGTTGCGGTCGAGGGTGATCCTGGCGCTTTCGGGCCAGGGTGGCATGGTCTCCGTGCAGCTCCCCGCCGGCCTCGTCCGTGAGGAACTCAAGCGCTGGGACGGCCGGATCGACCTCGCTGCCGTGAACGGGCCCGCGTCCGTCGTCGTCGCGGGTGAACCCGGGGCGCTGGACGAGTTGTTGGCGTGGGCGGAGGAGGACGGGGTGCGTGCCCGGCGGATCGCCGTGGACTACGCCTCCCACTCCGCCCATGTCGACGCCGTACGCGAGGAGTTGGCGGATCTGCTCAAGGACGTTGCCCCGAAGCCGTCCCGGGTGGCGTTCTACTCCTGCGTCACCGCCGGCCGGCTGGAGACTGTGGGTCTGGATGCCGCCTACTGGTTCCGCAACCTGCGCCAACCGGTCGAGTTCGAGCAGACCACCCGGGCCCTGCTGGAACAGGGACACACCCTGTTCGTCGAGGTCACCCCCCACCCGGTCCTCACCAGCGCCGTCCAGGAAACCGCCGAGGACCACGGCCGCCAGATCGCCGTCACCGGCACCCTGCGCCGCGGTGAAGGCGGCCCGCAGCGGCTGCTGTTGTCGCTTGGTGAGGCATACGTCCACGGCGCCCCCGTCGACTGGACCCCCTGGTACGAGGGGAGCGGGGCGCGGCGGGTCGCGCTGCCGACGTACGCCTTCCAGCGGCAGCGGTACTGGACGGAGTTGCCGGGTGCGCGGGCCGGGGACGCGGGGGCGGCGGGGCTCGGGCGGGCCGGGCATCCGCTGCTCGGGGCCGTCGTGGAGCTGGCGGAGAGTGAACGCACGGTGTTCACAGGGCGGTTGTCGACCGGTGAACAGCCCTGGACCGCCGACCACGCGGTGTTCGACACGGTGCTGCTGCCGGGCACGGCCTTCGTGGAGCTGGCACTGTGGGCGGGCGACCGGTTGGGCGTGCCGGGCCTCGACGAACTCGTCCTGGAGGCCCCGCTGATCCTGCCCGCCTCCGGTGGCGTGCATCTTCAGGTGGCCGTGGACGAGCCGGACGAGGAGGGGCGCCGGGCCGTGCGCTTCCACTCCCGTCCCGACGGCACGGACGGCGGGCCGTGGACCCGGCACGGCAGCGGGGTGCTCAGCGGGGTGCCGGGGCCGGAGTTCGACCTGGGGGTGTGGCCGCCGGCCGGTGCCGAGCCCGTCGATCTCGACGGCGCCTACGCGAAGATGGCCGAGGAGGGCTTCCGGTACGGGCCGCTCTTCCAGGGGCTGCGGTCCGCCTGGCGGCGCGGTGACGAGGTGTTCGCCGAGGTGGACGTCGACGGCGGTGATCCCGCCTTCCTGCTGCACCCGGCGCTGCTGGACGCGGCCCTGCACGCCTCCGGGCTCCTGCCGGGCAGCCGCGGGACCGGCGGGCTGCCCTTCTCCTGGTCGGACGTGGCGTTGCACGCGACCGGCGCGGGGAGTCTGCGCGTGCGGCTCGCGCGGGCCGGGGCGGAGAGGCTGACTCTGCATGCCACGGACGCACTGGGCGCTCCGGTCGTCAGCGTCGGCGAGCTGGCCTTCCGCCCGGTCACCGCCGGGCAGCTGGCCGTGCCGAGCGGTGCGGTGGACGCGCTGCTGAGCGTCGTGTGGCCCGCGCTGCCGGCCGCTGCCGCGACCGCTGGGAGGTATGCCGTGCTCGGTGGGGAGGCGCTTGAGGGATTCCCCGCCTACGGGACGCTCGCCGAGGTGGACGGTGCCCCGACCGCGGTGGTGGCACTCTGCCCGGTCGAGGCGGTCGACGGGGAGGAGGCGGAGGCCGCCGAGCGTGCCGTCGTCTGGGGGCTGGATCTGCTGCACGGGTGGCTGGCCGGGGAGCGGTCCGGGGTGCTGGTGATCGGTACCCGGGACGCCGCCCCGGTGCCCGGTACTCCGGTCACCGCGACCGGTATCGCGCATGCCGCGCTGGCCGGGCTGGTGCGCTCCGCACAGGCCGAGGAGCCGGACCGGCTGGTGCTGCTGGACACGACCGGGCCGCTCACCCCGGCCGGGCTGGACGCGGCGCTCGCCGCCGGGGAGCCCGAGGTCGCGCTGCGCGGCGGCACGGTGCACGGGCGTCGGCTGGAGCGATGTACCGCGCAGCCGCTCGCCGAGCCTGCCGGGCATGAGCAGTGGCGGCTCGACGTCACCGAGCCCGGCTCCTTCGGCAACCTCGCGCTCGTCCCGGACACTGCGGGGACGGCGTCACTCGGCGCCGGTCAGGTGCGGGTGGCCGTGCGTGCGGCCGGGATGAACTTCCGGGACACTCTCATCGCGCTGGGCATGTACCCGGACGCGGCCCCGCTGGGAAGTGAGGGCTGCGGTGTCGTGACCGAGGTCGGGCCGGGGGTGACCCGGTTCGTGGTCGGCGACCGGGTGATGGGCACACTGGACACCTCTTTCGCGCCGCTGTCCGTGGCCGACGCCCGGCTGCTCGCGCCGGTCCCGGACAGTTGGAGCGACATCGAGGGGGCCGCCGCGACGGTGGCCGCGCTCACCGCCTGGTACGGGCTGGTCGATCTGGGCCGACTGCGGTCCGGGCAGCGGGTGTTGATCCACGCCGGGGCGGGCGGGGTCGGTACGGCCGCCGTGCAACTGGCCCGGCATCTGGGCGCGGAGGTGTTCGCGACCGCCTCACGCGGCAAATGGGACGCGCTGCGCGCCGCCGGACTCGACGACGCGCACATCGCCGACTCCCGCACCCTCGACTTCCACGACACCTTCCTCACCGCCACTGACGGCGCCGGCATGGACGTCGTACTCAACTGCCTCGCAGGCGAGTTCACCGACGCCTCCCTCCGACTCCTCCCACACGGCGGGCGATTCGTGGAGATGGGCAAGACCGATCTGCGCGACCCCGGCCGGCTGGGCGTGGACCATCCCGGAGTGGTGTATCTCCCGTTCGACCTGGCGGAGGCCGGGCCCGAGCGGATCGAGGCCATTCTGGACGCGTTGGGCACGCTCTTCGCGGCCGGGGCGCTCACCCCGCCCCCGACCACCGTCTGGGACGTCCGGCAGGCTCCGGAGGCCTTCCGGGCGCTGGCCCGGACGGCCCTCGTGGGCAAGGCGGTGCTCACGCTTCCGCCGACCGGCTTCACCCCCGGTGAGACCGTGCTCGTGACCGGCGGTACCGGAACGCTGGGGGCGCTCGTCGCCCGGCGTCTCGCCGAACGGCACGGGGTACGCCATCTCACCCTCCTGTCTCGTGGCGGCCCGCAGACCCAGCGGGCCGACACGCTTCGCACCTCGCTGACCAGCATCGGCGCGGATGTGGAGGTCCTGGTCGTGGCCGGCGACATCGGTGACCCCGATTCGCCGGCCCGGCTGCACACCATACTGTCCGGACTCGGGCTCAGGCTCGCGGCCGTCGTGCACTGCGCGGGTACCACCGACGACGGCGCCGTCTCCGCGCTGACCCCCGAACGGCTGGCCGGAGTGCTGCGTCCCAAGGCGTACGGGGTCCAGCACCTGGCGCGGCTCGCCGAACAGCACCCGGGGATACGCCGGTTCGTGCTGTTCTCCTCGGCCGCGGCGGCCCTCGGCTCGCCGGGGCAGGCCAACTATGCGGCGGCCAACGCGTTCCTCGACGCCTACGCCCGTCGGCTCGACCAGGGGGGCCGGTCCGCCGTGTCGGTCGGGTGGGGTCTGTGGGAGGCGGCGAGCACCCTGACCGCCGGTCTCACGGCCGCGGACCATCGGCGGTTGCGCTCGGGCGGTTTCAAGGCACTGTCCGACGAAGAGGGACTGGCCCTGTTCGACGCGGCGCTGGCCGGCACGGTCGCCCAGGCCGCCGTCGTCGCGGCCCCCGTGGACGCGGCCGCGCTGCGTGCCTGGGGTGCGCGGGGATCGCTGCCCGCGCTGCTGCGGTCCCTGGCGGGTTCCGGCGGCGCCGGTGCGCGCCGTCGGGCCGCGCGGGAGACCCGGGAGCCCGGGGATGTGCTGCGTCGGCGTCTTGCCGCCCTGCCTCCGGAGCGGCGGGGCAGTGCGCTGCTCACGCTGGTGCGCGCCGAGGTGTCCGCGGTGCTCGGGCATGCGGCGCCCGCGCTGATCGACCCGGAGCGGTCGTTCCGGGAGATGGGCTTCGACTCGCTGACCGCCGTGGAGTTGCGCAACCGGCTGAACGCGGCCGCGGGGCTGCGGCTTCCGGCCACCCTGGTGTTCGACCATCCTCGGCTGGACGCCCTCGCCGCGTATGTCGGCGGACGGCTCTTCGACGGCGAGGAGGCGGCGGGCGGGGCGCGGGCGGAGGCGAGCGAGGCGCAGGTGCGCAGTCTGCTGTTGTCGGTGCCGCTGCACCGGCTGCGGGAGAGCGGCCTGTTGGACTCGCTGCTCGCGCTGGCCCCGGGCGCCCCTGAGCCGACGGCGCCCGACGTGGTCGAGGAACCCGCGGAGCGGATCGCGTCCATGGATGCCGCCTCCCTCGTGGAGATGGCCAGGAAGCTCTCCGCCGGCTCGGCCTGACTCCGCGGCCGGTCACCGTGCGAGCCGAAGACCCGCCCGGTGACCGGCCGGCGAGGGAGTGGTGTGGTGTTCCGTGCCGTCAGGCCGCTTCGCGTAAGGCTTCCTTGACGTAGAGCGGGAGTTCCTGCCGGGAGGTGATGTCGAGCTTGCGGTAGACCCTGGTGAGGTGCTGTTCGACGGTGCTGACCGTGATGAAGAGTTCCTCGGAGATCTCGCGGTTGGTGGAGCCCCGGGCCGCGAGGACGGCGACGCGCAGCTCCGACTCGCTGAGTTTGGCGGCCGGGTTCAGGGACCGGGGGCCGTGCAGGACGCGGTGGGCGGGGCGGTCGCCGACGGTCAGGGCGGCGATGCGTTCGAGCAGGGCACCGCAGCGGGACTCCTCGGCGAGTTGTCCGGCCTCGCGCAGGACGAGTTCGGCCGGGCCGGTCTGGCCGAGGTCCTGGTACGCCTCGGCGAGGTCGGCCAGGGCGTCGGCCAGCACCCAGCCGCCGCTGATCTCCCGCAGCCGCTCGACGGCGTGGCTGAGCAGGACAGGACGTTCCTGCTGTCCGGCGAGCCGGGCCCGGACCCTGAGCCACTGTCCGGGAAAGAGCATGCCGGTGTTGTCGGAAGCGCGGGCTTCGTGCGCGGCGAGCAGGTGGGCGCACTCCTGGTCGTTGCCGATCCTGAGCCAGGTCTCGGCCGCGTCGATGCGCCAGGCGGGCTCGAACCAGTCGGGCAGCAGCCAGCGCTCGGCGCACTTGCCGATCGTGAGGAAGTCCGAGAGCGCGAGGTGGGGGCGATCGATGCCGGCCAGGAAGTGACCGCGGGCTTGCAGGTAGGAAAAGGAGAAGACGCTCTGCGCGAAGTCGTCCGGCAGTGGCCGGTCGAGCAGCCGGGTGGCCTCCTCGTAGCGGCCGGTGGCGACGCAGACGTCGATGAGGACGGCGAGGGGGCTGCCGTAGAGCCAGTAGCTGGGTTCGCCGGTGCCGGCCGCGAGGACGTCGCGGGCGTAGGTCTCGGCCTCGGTGAGCCGGCCGCGGACGAGCGCGACCTCGGCGCGGACGCCGGTGAAGATCTGCCGCCAGCCCTCGACGCCGCGTTCGGTGGCCTCGCGGATGAAGTGCGCGGCCCACGCGTCGGCGAGGTGGGGGCGTCCCCGGCTCAGGCAGATCAGCGCGGAAACGATCAGTGGGAAGGTGGTGTCGCCGAGCGCGAGGGTGCGCAGGTGTTCCTCCGCGTCGTGCGTCTCGGGGCTGCGGGCGCTCAGTCGGCTGAGGCAGAAGTCGAACTTCAGCAGATCCGTCAGGGACTGTCCGGCGCCGGGACCGAGGGACGAGGTGTCGCAGAGGCCGGGGACAACTTGGAAGAGCCAGGGCCAGTTGTCGCTCTCCGGGTCGTGGCATCCGATGTGGGCGTCCTCGGCCTGCGGGAATGTGGACCGGAGGACCGTGACGCCCTCCTCCATCCGGCCGCATTCGAGCAGCAGCCGGGCGCGTAGGACACTGCGGGCGTGACAGGGTTCGTGGCCGTGGGGGCAGGGCTCTCGCATCGACTGGTCGAGGAATCTGGGAGCGGCTGTCCAGGGTTCGGTGCGCATGCTCAGGACGTAGCGTTTCAGCACCAGGCGGACGAAGTCCCGGCAGTCCGTGGTGTCTTCCTGGGCCAGGGCTAAGCAGTCGTCGGCGAAGCGGGCGTCGTCCTCGTCGAGCGCCTCGGCTGCGGCGCGTTCCAGAACCGCGGCCTGCCAGGTGCCGCCGACGGCGCGGGTCCGCAGGAGCAGGCGGGCCAGTTCGGTGGCGCCGGTGCCGCGTCGGTACAGCAGTTCGCCGGCCTCGGCGTCGAGGCCGGCCCGCTGCGCCTCCCCGACGTGTTCGAGGATTCCGGCGGCGACCAGCGGGTGGCGGATGTGCCAACCGCGGACCAGCCCGGCCGCGTCCAGCAGATTGCGGCCGTAGTCGATCGCGGTGGGACTCAGCCGCAGGACGGCGGCCAGGCTGTCGGGGTCGGAGAACTCGCCGAGCACGGCCATACCGGCGGCGACCTTCAGGGCGAGCGGTCCGCTGTCGCGCGCGCAGTCGACGGCCTCCTGGACGAAGAGGCCGTGCGGTTGGGGCCACTGGGCCATGGACAGCGCCATGCGCAGTTCCTCGGACAGGGCGCGCAGCAGGAGGGGATTGCCGCCGCTGGCGGTCAACGCCTCCTCGACGCTGTCCAGGGAGGAGCTGCCGCGCAGCCAGGTCCACAGTTCGTGGCCCTGCTCCACGGTCAGCGGGCGCAGCCGGACCCAGTGGACATGGGGCTGGCGCAGCAGGTCGCGGTGGAGGGCGGGGGCGAAGGCGCCGCCGAACGGCAGCAGGGTGAGGACCAGCATCACCCGCCTGTTGCCCAGGCGCCGCAGCGCGTCGAGGAGGAGACGGGTGCCGTGTTCGTCCTGGCCCTGTGGGTCGTCACGGCACACGACGATGGGTGCGTCGCGGGACAGGTCTTCCAGTCGGTCGACGAAGTCCTCGACGTCGTGGGCCGTGGCCGCTTCCCCTGCCGGCGCCGTGCGGGGGATCGTGAGGACGGTCGCCCCCTGTTCGGCGCAGTACTGGGCGAACAGGTCGAGGATGCGGGTCTTCCCGCAACCGACGCCGCCCTCCAGAATGACGCTCAGTGCGCTGCCGCGCTGGCACCAGGCATACAGGGCTTTCATGGACTGGAATTCGCCATCTTGGCTGTTAGGCATCATCGTATTCCACCTCTGATCCCACACCCACCGCGAACGCGGCGTGAACACTGTTGGCACGCTAGACAATTAGCCCGGCCACTGCCAAGGAATGTGCCGGAAACCAGCACGCTCACCTTAGTTAACCATTTCGGCGGCCAATCACCGGGCACACCACGACTATAGACGGACCTCTCTGACTTTCAAGTAAAATTTGACGCCTTAAGAGAGTCCTAACGCTCGCATTCGTACCGACACCCCAGAATGGATCTACTGATACCTCACGCCCACCTGACCATTAACGACAGTCCATCCCCCACTCATTTCCGCCATTCTGCTAGCGCAATATATGGGCCAGTGCAGCCCAGCTCCAGTAAATGTGACGAAGAACGCAAGTGGAAAGTGGTTTGCGAAAGGAAAACTTCAAAAAGGCTATTTCACGATCCAAGTCCGGTGAGCCAGTCGTGGATCACCGCGGCGGTCGTCTCCCCGTGCTCCTCGATCATGGAGTGGTGGTCGCCGGGCACGTCCGCCACCTTCAGCGGCACCGGCCACACCGTCTGCCACTCGTCTGGGACCTCCTGAGGGTGCTCCGGGTCCGGCTGGACCGGCCGGGAGGCCCGCAGCAGCAGGCCGGGGGTGGCGAGCGGGTTGGGCTGCCAGGTCTCGAAGAGCGAGAAGTACGACGCCATCGCGGTGAGCCTGAGACCGGTCATCCGGCCGAACTCGGCCTCGCGTTCGAGGGAGCGGGACTCCATGACGTGAACCATGTACTGGGTCTGCGGCATGCCCGCGAGGTAGGTGTCGAGCATGGCGACGCCCGCGGCCGGTGAGCCCAGCTCCTCCAGACGGGTGGCGACCGCGTAGGCGAGGGAGCCACCGGAGGAGCGGCCGGCCAGCGCGAACGGGGCTCCGTCCAGTGTGCGCAGGATGGTCCGCGCGGCGTGCTCGGCCGCCGCCTCGACGCTCCTGGCGACGAGTTCACCGGAGGCGAAGCCCGGCATCATCAGGGAATAGGTGTCCCGCAGCCCGCGCAGCGGCCGGGCCAGGGCGACGAACTCCTGGTCGCTGGCCCACACCGAGGTCGACGGCAGGCCGATCAGCGCCGGTCGGCCGCTGCCGTCGCCGTCGCCCAGTCGCACCAGGCCCGGCGCACGCCCCACGTCCTGCGCCGAGGTGAACGAAGGGCGCAGGCCCGCGGAGTTCATCAGGACCTTGGCCGCCCGGCCGTACTCTCCGACCGAGACGGCGTGCCGGTAGAGCGCCTCCACCGCGTCGGCGACGGACGTCGTGGGATCGGCCGGTGCGGCGGTGGACCCGGAGCGCGGGGCCGGGTCGGTGAACCGGCGGTCGAGGGCGACGGCGAGGGCGGCCGGGGTCGGGTGGTCGAAGACCAGGGTGGGCTGGAGTCGCAGCCCGGCGGCGTCGGCCAGCCTGTTGCGCAGTTCGACGGAGGTCAGCGAGTCGAACCCGAGGTCGCCGAAGGCCCGGTCGGCGTCGATGCCGTCGGGGCTGTCGTGACCCAGGACCCGTGACGCCTCGACGCGCACCAGGCGCAGCAGGGCGTCCGCGCGGGCGGCGGGCTCCAGCGCGGCCAGGCCGCCGCCCGCGACCGGCCGGCCGGCCTCCGCCTGCCTGACCGGGCGGCGAGTACCGCGCACCAGGCCGCGCAGCACTGCGGGGATCTGCTCGGCGGGCAGCCCCGCGGCGGCCTTCAGGGCCAGCCGCAGCGGCACGAGCACCGGCTCCCCCGCGACGGTGAGGGCCTGGTCGAGCGCGGCGAGTCCGGTGTCGGCGGTGAACGGCAGCAGTCCGCCGCCCGTGCCACGGGCCCGTCCGTCGGCGGCGTCCGCCATGCCCCCGACGCCCTGCCAGGGGCCCCAGGCCAGGGACACCACGGGCAGGCCGAGCGCCTGGCGGTGCTGGGCGAGAGCGTCGAGGAACGCGTTGGCGGCGGCGTAGTTCGCCTGTCCCGGGCTGCCCAGAACACCAGCCGCCGAGGAGAACAGGACCAGCGGGACGGGGTGGTCACCGGCCGTCAGCTCGTGCAGGTGCCAGGCCGCGTCCGCCTTGGGCCGCAGGACGGCGTCGAGGCGCTGCGGGGTGAGGTCGAGGGCAAGCCCGTCCTCGACGACACCGGCCAGGTGAAGGACCCCGGCGAGGGGCGCGTCGAGTCCGGCCAGCAGGGCGGAGAGCGCCGCGCGGTCGGCGACGTCGCAGGCGGCGAGGGTCACCCGGGCACCGGCCGCCGTCAGGTCGGCGGCCAGCCGGCCGGCGCCCGGGGTGTCGGGGCCGCGCCGGCCGGTGAGCAACAGGTGCCGCACGCCGTGGTGTTCGACCAGGCGGCGGGCGACCAGGGCGCCGATGCCGCCGATCGCGCCGGTCACCAGGACAGTGCCGTCGGGGTCGAACGCGGGGGCGGCGGCGCCGCCCGCGGCCGGGGCGGCGACGGCCGTCCGGGCGAGCCGGGGCGCGTGGACGGTGCCGGCCCGCAGCGCCAGCTGAGGCTCCCCGCCGGCCACGGCGGCCGGCAGGGCGGCGAGTGCGGTCGCCACTCCCTCGGGGTCGCCGGAGCCGTCGAGGTGGGCGCCGAGGTCGGCCAGGACCAGCCGGCCGGGGTGCTCGCTCTGCACGGCGCGGGCGAGGCCCCAGACAGCGGCGCGGGCCGGGTGCGGGGCGTCGTCGTCCGGACCGGTGGCGACCGCGCCGTGGGTGATCAGGACGAGCGGGACGTCCGTCAGACGGTCGTCGGCCAGCCATTCCTGGAGCAGCGCGAGCGTGTGCCCGCCGAGCGCATGGGCGTCGGCGGCGGGGTCGCCGCTGTCCGGCGCGTCGCACCAGGCGAGGGCGACGGCGGGGACGGGCGCGCCGGAGGCCAGCGCGTCGGCGAGGACCCGGCTGTCCGGGTACGGGACGACGTCACGGCCGGTGGCGGCGGCCAGGCAGGACCGCAGCTCCCTCGGGTCGAGGCCGACCAGCGCCCAGCTCGCTCCGTCGGAGGCGGCCGGGACGGGCAGTTGGGGCCACTGGAACCGGTACAGGTCCGCTCCGGCGGCCGGGGCCTGCGGGGCGCTCGGGGTGCGCAGGGTCAGCGCGTCGACACTCAGCACGGGTTGTCCGTCGGGCGTGGTCAGCTCCACCGCGACCGTGCCGTCGCCCGCGGCGGTGAGCTTGGCCCGCAGTGCGTGCGCCCCGGCGGCGTGCAGGCTGACGCCGGACCAGGCGAACGGCAGTCCGGCCGGGACCGGGGTGGCGTCCCCGTCCTGAGCGGCCAGGATGCCGAGGCCGAGGGGCTGGAGGGCGGCGTCGAGCAGGGCCGGGTGCAGGGCGTGGTCGTCGTCCGAAGCCTCTTCGCGGGCAAGGGACTCGGGCAGGACGACGTCGGCGTGCAGGGCGCCGTCGGTCTGCCACAGGCCGGTCAGCCCGTGGAAGGCGGGCCCGTACTCCAGGCCGCGTTCGGCGGTGGCGAGGTAGAAGTCGTCCAGCGGTACCGGCCGGGCGCCGGGCGGCGGCCAGGTGGCGTCGGCGGCCGGGGCGGGCACGGTGGCCGCGGTGAGCACACCGCCGGCGTGCCGGGTCCACTCGGCGCCGGGCTCCTCGGTGCGGGCGTGGACAGTGAAGGCGCGCCGCCCGGCGGAGTCCGCGGGGTCGACGCCGAGACGCAGGGCGGTGGTGCCGGTCAGCGCGAGCGGCGCGTGGACGACGAGTTCGTCGACCCGGTCACAGTCCGCGTACCGGCCCGCGTGCAGGGCGAGTTCGAGGAAGGCCGAGCCGGGCAGGATCGGGATACCGCCCAGGGCGTGGTCGGCGAGCCAGGGGTGGCGGTCGGCGGCGAGGGAGCCGGTGAACAGCAGCCCGCAGGTCTCCGGGAGCGTGGTGACGGCGCCGAGCAGTGGGTGGTGGGCCGCGTCGAGGCCGAGCGCGGTGACGTCCTGGGCTGCGCCGCCCAGCACGCGCAGCCAGTACCGGCGGTGCTGGAAGGTATAGGTCGGCAGGTCGACGGCGCGGGCGCCGCGGCCTGCGTAGTAGGCGGCCCAGTCGGCCGGGCGGCCGGCGAGGGCGAGCCGGGTGACAGCGGTGACCAGCGCGTCGGCCTCGCCCCGGCCCGCGGAGCGCAGCGCCGCCACACAGGTCACCGGGTCGGGGGTGTGCTCCGCCGCGGTCTCGTCGGCCATCGCGGTCAGGGCGCTGCCGGGCCCTGCCTCCAGGAAGGTGCGCACCCCCCGGTCGAGGAGGGTGCGCACACCGTCCGCGAACCGTACGGAGCCACGGACGTGCCCCACCCAGTAGCCGGGGGAACGCAGTTCGGCGGCCGAGGCCACGCCGCCGGTGACGTTGGAGATGACGGTGAGGTTCGGCTCGTGGAACTCGACCCGGGCCAGTTCGGCGGCGAAGTCGGCGAGCATGGGCTCCATGAGCGCGGAGTGGAAGGCGTGGCTGACCGGGAGCACCTTGGTGCGGTGGCCGCGCCCGACGAACTCGGCGGCGGCCCCGAGTATTGCGGGCTCGGGCCCGGAGACGACGACGGCGGTGGGGCTGTTGACGGCGGCGATGCCGATGTCGCCGCCGTCCGCGCGGGCGGCGAGCACCCCGACAACCTCGGTCTCGGCGGCGTGCACGGCGAGCATGGCGCCCCCGGCGGGCAGCGACTGCATCAGCCGGGCGCGGGCGGCGACCACCCGGCAGGCGTCGGGCAACGTCCAGACTCCGGCGACATGGGCGGCGACGAGTTCTCCGATCGAGTGCCCGATGAGCACGTCCGCGCGCACGCCCCAGCTCTCCAGCAGCCGGTACAGGGCGACTTCCACGGCGAACAGGGCGGGCTGGGTGTATCCGGTGCGGTCGAGGACGGCGCGGTCGGTGTCCTCGGCCAGGACGAGGTCGCGCAGCGGGCGGTCGAGCAGCCCGCCGAAGGCGGCACACACCTCGTCGAAG
Source organism: Streptomyces sp. NBC_00878 (assembly GCF_026341515.1). Lineage (NCBI taxonomy): Bacteria > Bacillati > Actinomycetota > Actinomycetes > Kitasatosporales > Streptomycetaceae > Streptomyces > Streptomyces sp. NBC_00878. Next base: position 168,385 of record NZ_JAPEOK010000001.1, read on the forward strand.
GCCGCCGCGAACCCGGGATGGCGTCCGTACAGCTCCCTTCCCATGCCGACGCGTTGGGAGCCCTGGCCGGGGAAGACGACCGCGAGCGGGGTCTCCCGGGCGGTGTCCGTGAGGACGTCGGCGTTCGGGGTGCCCGCGGCGAGGGAGCGCAGCCCGTCGAGGAACACGGCCGGGGAGTCGGCGACGACGGCGGCGCGGTGGGCGAGGCCGCTGCGGGTCGTGGCGAGGGAGTGGGCGACGTCCAGCGGTACGACATCGGGGCGGGCCTCCAGATCGGTGAGGAGGGCGGCGGCCTGGTCGCGCAGGGCGGCCTCGGTGTGCCCGGACAGCAGCCAGGGCACGAGCGGGGTGGCCGGCTCGGATGGCTCGACCGGCTCGGGCTCGGGCTCGGGCTCGGGGGTGTGCTCCAGGATGACGTGCGCGTTGGTGCCGCTGATACCGAACGAGGAGACACCCGCCCGGCGCGGCCCGTCCGTCTCGGGCCAGGTCTGTTCCTCCGTCAGCAGCCGTACGCCACCGGCGGACCAGTCGACCTGGCGGGTGGGCTCGTCGACGTGCAGGGTGCGCGGCAGGACGCCCGCACGCATCGCGAGGATCGTCTTGATGACACCGGCGACCCCCGCCGCGTACTGGGTGTGCCCGATGTTCGACTTCACGGACCCGAGCCACAACGGCCGCTTGGGGTTCCGCTCCTTGCCGTAGGTGGCCAGCAGCGCCTGCGCCTCGATCGGGTCGCCGAGCTTCGTGCCGGTGCCGTGCGCCTCGACCGCGTCGACATCGGCCGGGGTGAGCCCCGCGCTGTCCAGGGCGGCCCGGATGACCCGCTGCTGCGAGGGCCCGTTGGGCGCCGTGAGACCGTTCGAGGCACCGTCCTGGTTGACGGCCGAGCCCCGTACGGTCGCGAGGACCCGGTGCCCGTTGCGGCGGGCGTCCGAGAGCCGTTCGAGGACGACGATCCCGACGCCCTCTCCCCAGCCGGTGCCGTCGGCCGTGTCGGCGAACGCCTTGCAGCGGCCGTCGGAGGACAGGCCGCCCTGGTTGGCGAACTCGGCGAACGAGCCGGGCGTGGCCATGACGGTGACGCCGCCCGCGAGCGCGAGGTCGCACTCCCCCGCGCGCAGCGCCTGCCCGGCGAGGTGCAGGGAGACCAGGGAGGAGGAGCAGGCGGTGTCGACGGTGACCGCCGGGCCTTCCAGGCCGAGGACGTAGGAGACGCGCCCGGACATGACGCTGCCTGAGGAGCTGGTCAGGGCGTAACCCCCGGCCAGGGAGGCCGAGTTCATCAGCAGGGCGCCGTACTCCTGCGGGGTGCCGCCGACGAACACGCCGGTGCGGGAGCCGCGCAGCGAGAGCGGCGCGATGCCGGTGCGCTCCAGCGCTTCCCAGGAGACCTCCAGGAGCAGCCGCTGCTGGGGGTCCATGGAGAGGGCCTCGCGCGGCGAGATGCCGAAGAACTCGGCGTCGAAGTCGCCCGCGTCGTACAGGAACGCGCCCTGCCCGGAGAGCGTCGTCCGGCGGCCGGGGTCGTAGAGGGAAAGGGCGTCCCAGCCGCGATCGGTGGGGAAGTCCGCCATCTCGTCGCGGCCCTCGGCGAGCAGCCGCCACAGGTCCTCGGGGCCGCGCACACCGCCCGGGTAGCGGCAGGCCATGCCGACGACGACCAGCGGGTCGTCGTTGTCGGCGGCCCGGCCCGCACGCGGGGTGGCACTCATCTCCACGGCGGCGCCGAGGAGTTCGTCGCGCAGGTACTCGGCCAAGGCGGTGGGGGTGGGGTGGTCGAAGACGAGGGTGGCGGGCAGCTTCAGACCCGTCGCCGCGGCCAGCCGATTGCGCAGCTCGGTCGCGGTGAGCGAGTCGAAGCCGAGGTCCTTGAAGGGCCGCCCACCGGCGATCTGGGCAGGTTCGTCATGGCCGAGGACGGCGGCGGCCCGGCCGCGCACCAGGTCCAGCAGAGCGGCGCGCTGTTCGGCGGTGCCCAGACCCGCGAGGCTCGCCCGCAACTGCCCTGCCGCACTGTCGTCACCCCCGGACGCGCTGTCGCCGGACGGGGAGAGGACGCGAGCGGCCTCCGGGATCTCCTCGATCAGGGGGCGGCGCCGGGACATCGCGTAGACGGGCGCGAACCGCTCCCAGTCCATGTCGCTGACGGTGAGCGTCGTCTCGCCGTACTCGACGGCCTCCCACAGCACGTCCATCGCGGACTCGGGGCGCATCGGCCGTACGCCCATGCGCTGGAGCTGGTCCGCGAGCTGGTCGAAGTCGCTCAGCATGCCGCCGTCGGCCCATCCGCCCCAGGCCACGGAGGTGGCCGTCAGGCCCCGGGCCCGGCGCTCGTGGGCGAGGCCGTCGAGGTAGGCGTTGGCGGCGGCGTAGACACCGTTGCCCGCGCTGCCCCAGACGGCGGCGCCGGAGGAGAACAGGACGAAGGCGTCCAGGTCCAGATGGGCCGTCAGCTCGTCCAGGTGCCGGGCGCCGTCCGCCTTCGCGGCCATGCCGGCGACCAGTTCGCCGGTTTCGACGCCGAGGACGGGGCCGTAGCTGGTGGAGCTGGCTGTGTGCAGGACGGCGGTCAGCGGCCACTGTTCGGGCACGCCGTCGAGGACGGCGGCGAGGGTGTCGCGGTCGGTGACGTCACAGGCCGCGAACGACACCTCCGCACCCAACGCCCTGATTTCCTCGGCGAGTTCGGCCGCACCCGGGGCCGCGCCGCCGCGCCGACCCAACAGCAGCAGATGCTCGGCGCCCTCGGCGGCCAGCCTGCGCGCGAGGTGGGCGGCGATACCGCCGGTGCCGCCGGTGATCAGGACGGTGCCGTGCGGCTGCCACCGTCGCACCGGTACGCGCTCGGTGAGCGGCGCCCGCACCAGTCGGCGCGCGTAGGCGGCCGGGCCCCGGACGGCCAGCTGGTCCTCTCCCCCGGCCGCCCCGGCCAGCAGGGCCGTCAGCGAGGCCGCCGCACCGTCGCTCCACTCGGCCGGCAGGTCGATCAGGCCGCCCCACCGGTCGGGTTGCTCCAGGCCGACGACCTGGCCGAGCCCCCACAGCCGGGTCGCCTCGGCCCGTACGGCGTCCCCGCTCGACACGGAGGCACCGCCCCGCGTCAGCCACCACAGCGGCGCCCGCATCCCGGCCGCGTCCAGCTCGCGAACCACACCGAGCGCCTCCACGGCGGTTGTCGGCAGGCACACGACACCGTCGTACGTGCCCTCGCGCACCGCGTCGGCCACGTCGACCTCGGCACCGGCCGCGCGCAGCGCCTCGGCGACCTCGCGGCCGTCGCCCTCCGGGTCGACCAGCAGCCAGCGCCCGTCTAGCGCCGGGTTCCCGGTCTGCGTGAGCCGACGCCAGGTCACGCGGTAGCGCCAGGCGTCGACCGGGCGGCCGACCCCGGCGGTCGGGGGCATCTCCATCCAGTAGTGCTTGTGCTGGAAGGCGTACGTGGGCAGGTCGACGTCGTCTGCGTCCGGCAGGCAGGGGGTCCAGTCGACGGGGGCGCCGTGGACGTATGCCTCGCCGAGTGACAACAGCAGCCGCTGCGGGCCGCCTTCACCGCGGCGCAGGGTGCCGGTGACGGCGATCTGGCGGCCGTGGTCCTCGGCGGTTTCCTGGACGGCGCTGGTGAGGACCGGGTGGGGGGTGACCTCGACGAACAGGGTGTGTCCCTGTTCCAGCAGGGCCCGGGTGGTCTGCTCGAACTCGACCGGTTGGCGCAGGTTGCGGAACCAGTAGTCGGCGTCCAACCCCACAGTCTCCAGCCGGCCGGCGGTGACGCAGGAGTAGAACGCCACCCGGGACGGCTTCGGGGCAACGTCCTTGAGCAGATCCGCCAACTCCTGGCGTACGGCGTCGACATGGGCGGAGTGGGAGGCGTAGTCCACGGCGATCCGCCGGGCACGCACCCCGTCCTCCTCGGCCCACGCCAACAACTCGTCCAGCGCCCCGGGTTCACCCGCGACGACGACCGCCGACGGCCCGTTGACCGCCGCCAGATCGATCCGGCCGTCCCAGCGCTTGAGTTCCTCACGGACGAGGCCGGCGGGGAGCTGCACGGAGACCATGCCGCCCTGGCCCGAAAGCGCCAGGATCGCCCTCGACCGCAACGCCACCACCCGGGCACCGTCTTCCAGAGACAGTGCCCCGGCGACCACGGCCGCCGCGATCTCACCCTGCGAATGGCCGACGACAGCGGCCGGTTCGACGCCGTACGACCGCCACACCTCCGCCAACGACACCATCACCGCCCACAACACGGGCTGAACGACATCCACCCGCTCCAACTCACCCTGCAGGACGTCCTTCAACGACCAGTCGACGTACGCCGACAGCGCCTGCTCACACTCGGCCATGCGTGCCGCGAACACCGGGGAGGAATCGAGGAGTTCAAGCGCCATCCCCGCCCACTGCGAGCCCTGACCCGGGAACACGAACACCACACCACCAGTCCCCGCACGCCCCCGCACAACTCCCGGATCAGCCGAACCGTCCGCGACGGCAGCAACCCCGCGCTCCAACGCCTCCCGGTCCCCACCGACCACCACCGCCCGGCACTCCAACCCCGCCCGCGACACAGCGAGAGACGCGGCGACGGCGTCGTGAGACATTGCCTGATGCCCCATCAAGTAGCGGGAGAGCACAGTGGCTTGAGCCCGGAGTGCGGACTCCGTGTGACCGGAGAGAATCCAAGGAAGCGGGCCGGTGAGCGGATCGGGGCGAGGGTCTGCCTCGGGAGCCTGTTCCAGGATGACGTGGGCGTTGGTGCCGCTGATGCCGAACGACGAGACACCTGCCCGGCGCGGGCGCCCGGTCTCGGGCCACTCCCGCGCCTGAGTCAGCAGCTCCACCGCACCCGCCGACCAGTCGACTTGGCCGCTCGGCGCGTCGACGTGCAGGGTCTGCGGCAGGACCCCTTCCCGCAGCGCGAGGACGGTCTTGATCACGCCGGCCACTCCGGACACGGCCTGGGTGTGGCCGATGTTGGACTTCAACGAGCCGAGATGCAGCGGACGTTCACGGTTTTGGCCGTACGTGGCGAGCAAGGCCTGCGCCTCGATCGGGTCCCCGAGCCGCGTCCCGGTGCCGTGCGCCTCGACCGCGTCGACCTCGTCGGGGGTGAGCCCGGCGTTGGTGAGGGCCTGGGCGATGACCCGTTGCTGGGAGGGTCCGTTGGGGGCGCTGAGTCCGTTCGAGGCGCCGTCCTGGTTGATGGCCGAGCCACGTACGACGGCCAGTACCTGGTGCCCGTTGCGGCGGGCGTCCGACTGCCGTTCCACGACTAGGAAGGCGACACCCTCCGACCATCCGGTGCCGTCGGCCGCGTCGGCGAAGGCCTTGCAGCGGCCGTCGGAGGCGAGGCCGCCCTGGCGGTCGAACTCGTCGAAGGCGCCCGGGGTGGGCATGACGGCGACGCCGCCCACGAGGGCGAGGTCGCACTCGCCCCGGGTGAGGGCCTGTCCGGCGAGGTGCAGGGAGACCAGGGAGGACGAGCAGGCGGTGTCGACGGTGAGCGCGGGCCCTTCCAGGCCGAGGACGTAGGCGATCCGGCCGGACATGACGCTGCCGCTGTTGCCGGTGAGGAGGTAGCCGCCGGCCTCGCCGCCGTCGCCGAGGAGCGCGCCGTATCCGGTGGGGGTGCCGCCGACGAAGACGCCGGTGCGGGAGCCACGTAAGAACGCCGGGTCGAGCCCGGCGCGCTCCAGCGCCTCCCAGGAGACCTCCAGGAGCTGGCGCTGCTGAGGGTCCATGGCGAGGGCCTCGCGCGGGGAGATACCGAAGAACTCGGCATCGAAGCCCGTCGCGCCGGCCAGGAAACCGCCCTGGAGGCCGCCGGTGTCGCCCCAGGCGTCCCAGCCCCGGTCGTCGGGGGCGCCGCCGATCGCGTCGCGGCCCTCGGCGACGAGCCGCCACAGGTCGTCGGGGTTCGTCACACCGCCGGGGAGACGGCAGGCCATGCCGACGACGACGAGCGGGTCGTCGGCGTCGGCCTGCCGGACGGCGACGGTGCCGGCCAGCGGGTCGGCGCCGCCGTACAGCTCGTGGCCGAGGTGGGTGGCGAGGGCGGCGGGGTTGGGGTGGTCGAAGACGAGGGTCGCGGGGAGTTTCAGGCCGGTCGCGGTGTTCAGCCGGTCGCGCAGCTCGGTCGCGGTGAGCGAGTCGAAGCCGAGGTCGTTGAAGGCGCGCAGGTCGGAGACCTCGGCTGTGTCGGTGTGGCCGAGGACCGCGGCGGCCCGGGTGCGGACGAGGTCCAGCAGGGCGGCTCGACGCTCGCTCTCGGTGAGCCGGCCGAGCCGGGCGCGCAGACTGTCGTCGGACGGTCCCTCGGGGGCGTCGTCTGTTGCGCGCAGGGCCTCCGCCGCCTCGGGGATGTCCTCGATGAGCGGGCGGCGTCGGGCACCGGCGTAGACGGGGGCGAAACGGGACCAGTCGGTGTCGGTGACGGTCAGGGTCGGCTCGTCGTGCTCGACGGCCTCGCGCATGACGGCGAGGGCGAGCGCGGGGTCCAGCAGGGCGAGGCCCATCCGGGCGAGGGACTGTTCGTCGAGGTCGGCGCCCATGCCGCCGCCGCCCCAGATGCCCCAGGCCAGCGAGGTGGCCGGGCGCCCCGCGGCGTGCCGGGCCTCGGCGAGGCCGTCGAGGTAGGCGTTGGCGGCGGCGTAGGCACCCTGGGAGCCGCCGCCCCAGGCGGCGGCGCCGGAGGAGAACAGGACGAAGGCGTCCAGGTCCAGGTGTGCGGTCAGTTCGTCGAGGTGGCGGGCGCCGGTCGCCTTGCCGGTGAGGACCTCGTCCAGCTCCTCGGGGGTCAGGTCGCGCACCTTGGTGTAGCGGACGACTCCGGCCGCGTGGACGACGGCGGTGAGCGGGTGTTCCTCGGGGATGTCGGCCAAGGTCGCGGCGAGGGCGTCCCGGTCACCGGTGTCGCACGCGGCGAACGTCACCGACGCGCCCAACGCCTCAAGTTCCCTGCCGAGTTCGGCCGCGCCCGGTGCGGCGGCGCCGCGCCTGCTGGTGAGGAGCAGGTGGCGGGCTCCCTCGGTGGCGGCCCAGCGGGCCACGTTGGCACCGACGCCTCCGGTGCCGCCGGTGATCAGGACGGTGCCGCGCGGCTGCCAGCGCCGAGCGGGGGTACCTCCCGGCAGCGGGGCGCGCATCAGGCGACGGGCGAAGACCCCGGTGGTGCGTACGGCGAGCTGGTCCTCGCCTCCGGTGCCGCCCGCGAGGACGGCCGCGAGCGCGGCACCCGTGCCGCCGTCCCACAGGGCGGGCAGGTCGATCAGGCCGCCCCACCAGCCCGGCTCCTCCAGGCCGACGACCTGGCCGAGCCCCCACAGGCGGGTGGCGTCGGGCCGTACGGTGTCGCCGGGGGTGACGGCCACGGCGTGCCGGGTCAGCCACCACAGCGGGACCTTGGTGCCGGAGGCTCGCAGGTCCTGGACGAGGGCGACGGCGTCGGCGGGGCCCTGCGGCAGCGCCACGACGCCCGCGTAGTCGCCCGCCGCGCCGCGCGCGTCCGGCGCGGTCTCCACCTCGGCGCCCGCGTCCCGCAGGGCCTGGGCCACGGCCGACGTGTCCTCGGTGTCGGGCGTGACGAGGAGCCATCTGCCGGTCAGCTCCGTGCTGTCCGGCGCGGTCGGCCGCCAGGCGATGCGGTAGCGCCGCGCATCCTCCGGCCGGCTCCCGGCCGGGCTTCCCGGGCGCGGCCAGTACCGCCGGTGCTGGAAGGCGTACGTCGGCAGCGGCACCGGCCGCCCGCCGCCCCCGAGGACGGTGGCCCAGTCGACGCCCACGCCATGGACGTACGCCTGCCCGAGGGCCGCGGTCAGCGCCTCCCGTTCCCCTCGGTCCCGGCGCAGTGCCGGGACGGTCACGAGGTCGGGGACGGTGTCCCGTACGGTCGTCAGCAGCGAGCCGTCCGGACCGACTTCGAGCACGGTGGAGACGCCCTGTCCGGCCACGGCCCGGACTCCGTCGGCGAAGCGGACGGCGGCGCGGACGTGGCGTGCCCAGTACTCGGGGGTGGTCAGTTCCTCGCCCGCGATCTCACCGGTGATGTTGGAGACGACGGGGATGACCGGCTCGGCGTACGTCACTTCGGCGAGGACGCGCGCGAAGTCGGCCGGCATCGGGTCCATCAGTCCCGAGTGGAAGGCATGGCTGACGTTGAGTCGTTTCACTCGGCGGCCCCGGGCGGCGAACCCGTCGGCTGTTGCCTTCACGGCGTCTTCCTCACCGGAAAGCACCACCGCGCGGGGGCCGTTGACTGCTGCGAGCCATACGCCGGGGGTCTCCTGCACCTCCGTCTCCTCCGCCTCTACGGCCCACATGGCCCCGCCGGACGGCAGGGCCTGCATCAGGCGCCCACGCGCCGCCACGACCCGGCAGGCGTCCTCCAGTGACCACACCCCGGCGACGTACGCGGCCACCAACTCGCCCAGGGAGTGCCCGAAGACGACGTCGGCGTGGATGCCCCACGACTCCAGCAGGCGGTACAGCGCGACCTCGACCGCGAACAACGCGGGCTGTGCCAACCCGGTCTCCGCCAACTCCTCGGCCGTGCCTTCGAATACGGATTGCTTCAGCTCCAACCCGTCGAAAGCGGCGCACACTTCATCGAAGGCGGCGGCGAACACTTCGTACGCCTCGTACAACTCCCGCCCCATGCCGACCCGTTGTGAGCCCTGGCCGGAGAAGGCGACGGCCACTCCCCCGCCGGTGACGGTTCCCTGGACGAGGGCTGTGGTGTCCTCGGCGTCGGTCAGGGCCTTCAGGCCCCGGGTGAGAGCGGGGAGGTCGGTGGCGGTGAGGACGGCGCGGTGGTCGAGGGGGGTGCGGGTGGTGGCGAGGGCGTGGGCGAGGTCGGGGAGGGTGGGGGCGGGGGCGGGGTGCTCGGCGAGGTGGGTGAGGAGGCGGGCGGCCTGGGCGCGGAGCGCCTCGGGGGTGCGGGCGGTGAGGGTGACGGGGACGGCGGGGAACGTGCGGGCGGTCCGCGAGGGCTCCGGGTCAGGTACCGGGTCGGGTTCCCGGTCGGGTTCCGGGGCTTGTTCGAGGATGACGTGGGCGTTGGTGCCGCTGATGCCGAAGGAGGACACGCCCGCGCGGCGCGGGCGGCCGGTCTGGGGCCAGGGCTGTTCCTCGGTCAGGACGCGGACGGCGCCGGCGGTCCAGTCGACCTGGCGGGTGGGCTCGTCGACGTGGAGGGTGCGGGGCAGGACGCCCTCGCGTATCGCCATGATCATTTTGATGACGCCGGCGATGCCCGCCGCGAACTGGGTGTGGCCGAGGTTGGACTTGATGGAGCCGATCCACAACGGCCGCTCCTGCGGGCGGCCTCGGCCGTAGGTGGCGAGCAGTGCCTGGGCCTCGATGGGGTCGCCGAGCTTGGTGCCGGTGCCATGGGCCTCGACGGCGTCGACCTCGTCGGCCTGGAGCCCGGCGCCGGCCAGCGCGTCGCTGATGACCCGCTGCTGGGAAGGGCCGTTGGGGGCGGTGAGCCCGTTGGAGGCACCGTCCTGGTTGACGGCACTCCCCCGGACCACCGCCAGTACGTGATGCCCGTTGCGGCGGGCGTCCGAGAGCCGCTCCACGACGAGCACTCCGGCGCCCTCGCCCCAGCCGGTGCCGTCGGCGGCGTCGGCGAACGCCTTGCAGCGGCCGTCGGAGGCGGAGCCGCCCTGGCTGTCGAACTCGCCGTAGATGGCCGGGGTGGTCATGACGAGGACGCCGCCGACGAGGGCCAGGTCGCACTCCCCGGCGCGCAGGGAGCGGGCGGCGAGGTGGAGGGCGACCAGGGAGGAGGAGCAGGCGGTGTCGACGGTGAGGGCGGGGCCTTCGAGGCCGAGGGTGTAGGCGATGCGGCCGGAGAGGATACTGGCGGGCAGGCCGGTGATGGCGTAGCCGTCGGTGTCGTCGGGCGAGCCGGCGAGGAGGGCTCCGTATTCCTGGGGGGCGCCGCCGACGAAGACGCCGGTGCGGGAGCCGCGCAAGGACGCCGGGTCGAGCCCGGCGCGCTCCAGTGCCTCCCAGGAGACCTCCAGGAGTTGGCGCTGCTGGGGGTCCATGGCGAGAGCCTCGCGGGGCGAGATACGGAAGAAGCCGGAGTCGAAGTCGGCGGCGGAGGGCAGGAAGGCGCCCTGGTGGCCGGGGTCGTAGGAGGGCAGGTGCTGCCAGCCCCGGTCGGCGGGCGGTCCGGTCATGGCGTCGCGGCCTTCGGCGACCAGCCGCCACAGCGACTCGGGGCCTTCGACGCCGCCGGGGAAGCGGCAGCCGATGCCGACGACGGCGAGGGGTTCGGTGGCGGCGGAGGTGAGCTGCTGGTTGCTGCGGCGCAGCCGCTCGTTCTCCAGCAGCGCCGTGCGCAACGCGTCGATGGCCTCGTCGAGGGACGTGTTCATAGCCTTGTGGCTCCCTGGGTTCTGCCGCCCGGTGGTGCCGCCGGGGTACGAAGCGGACGGTCCGGTGCCTGATCGGACGCTATGGCCGCGATGGAGTGGTGTAACCCCCAGAAGAGGTCCGCCCGCCACCCCTATGGGCGGGGCGGAACCTCTAGGGGTGGGGGGCGACCTGCTGGATCACCAGGCCACGGGGAGCGCGAGGGCGCCGTGGACCATGTTGTAGCCGCGGAAGGCGATCTCGCCTCGTGGAACGGCGAGCCGGATGCCGGGGAAGCGGCGCAGCAGGGCGGTGAAGCCGACCTTCATCTCGATCAGGGTCATGGCGGCGCCCGGGCAGCGGTGCAGTCCGTGGCCGAAGCCGAGCTGCCGGCCCTGGGGGCGGGTCAGGTCGAGGCGGTCGGGGTCGGGGTAGTGGGCGGGGTCACGGTTGGCGGCGGCCAGGGCGGGGACGACGTACTCGCCCTTCTTGATGGTGACGCCGCCCAGTTCGATGTCCTCGGTGGCGGTCCGGCCGCCGGTGGCGGAGATGACGCTGAGGTAGCGCATCAGTTCCTCGACTGCGGTGTCGAGGACTTGGGGGTCGTCGCGCAGCAGGGCGAGCTGGTCGGGGTGGTCGAAGAGTGCGAGGAGGCCGAGGCCGAGGGTGTTGGCGACGGTGTCGAAGCCCGCGGTGAGGTGCATGTTGGCGATGCCGACGATCTCCGCGTCGGAGAGGTCGTCGCCGTGGTCGCGGGCGAGCATGCCGATCATGCCGTCGCCGGGTTCGTCGCGCTGGGCGGTGACGACGTCGAGCATGAACCGATGGGCGGCGGCGACGAGTTCCCTCGCCTCCTCGGCGGTGGCGGCGAGCCCGGGGGCCTGTTCGCTGATCCGCAGGTAGGTGTCGCGCTGTTCGTCGCTGAGGCCGAGGAGTTCGCAGATGGCGAGCAGCGGGAAGGGCGAGGCGAACGCGGTCATGAGGTCGGTGCCGGGGCCGCCGCGCTCCAGGGTGTCCAGGCAGTGCTCGGCGATCTTCTCCAGGCGGGGGACGATGTCCCGCATCCGGCGGGCGGTGAAGCTGCCGGCGACGGTGCGGCGCAGCCGGGTGTGGTGGGGCGGGTCCATGTTGACGAAGCTGCCCGGGGACACTTCGAGTCCGGTGTCGTCGACGCCGGGGAGCATGAGGGTGAGGGGGGTGAGGGCGCTGCTGAGCCGGGGGTCGTTGAGGACCTGGCGGACGTCGTCGTAGCGGGTGACGACCCAGATGTCGCGGCCGTCGATCATGCGGTACTTGGTGACGGGCTCCTGGCGCTGGGCGCGGCGCAGGTCGGCGCCGGGGTCGAAGGGGCAGAGGTCGTCCCGCTGGTAGGGCAGGGGGGTTTCCATCTCCAGGGGCATGGTGTGCTCCGTGATTGCCGTGGGGGGCAGGTGGGTCGGGTGGGTCAGCGGATTCCGAACTCGTCCCCGATGAGGCTGAGGAGTTCCGCGGTGCTGGCGCTGCTGAGGTCGCCGTCGGTGTCGGCGGCGCCGTCGGCGGGGGCTTCGAGCCGGGTGAGCAGGGCCCTTAGGCGTACGGCGAGTGAGGCGGTGCGGGCGGGGTCCTCGGCGGGGGTGTGCAGGGCCGCTTCGAGGGATTCCAGGGCGAGTTGGGCCGGGTCGGGGGCCTGTGCGGAGGCGAGGTCGAGTTCCTGGAAGAGGAGGTCGGCGAGGGCGGTGGGGGTGGGGTGGTCGAAGACGAGGGTGGCGGGGAGTTTGAGGCCGGTGAGGGTGGCGAGCCGGTTGCGCAGGTCGACGGACATGAGGGAGTCGAAGCCGAGGCTCTGGAAGGGTTTTCCGGGCGGTACGGCGCTGCCGGCGGCGAGTCCGGCGGCGGTGGCGGTCTCGGCGCGGACCAGGTCGACGAGGGCGGTGGCGCGGTCGGTGTCGGACAGCGGCAGGAGCCGTTCGCGCAGTCCGCCGGCCGGGATTGCGGGTCCTGTCGTGCCGCGGGGGGCGAGGCCGCGCAGCAGGACGGGGGTGGTGGGGGCATCGGTGTCGAGGACGGAGACGTCCAGGCGGACGGGGACGGTGGCGCCGGCGCCGGTGGTGACGGCGGCGTCCATCAGGGCCATGCCCTCGCGGGGGTCGAGCTGACGCAGGCCGATGCGGGCGATGCGCTTGAGGTCGCTCTCGCTGACGTTCGCGGTCATGCCGTCGCCGCGCTGCCAGGGGCCCCAGGCGAGGGCGGTGGCGGGCAGGCCGCCTGCGGCGCGGCGGGTGCACAGGGCGTCGGCGAAGGCGTTGGCCGCCGCGTAGTTGGCCTGTCCGGCGCCGCCCATGACGCCGGCGAGGGAGGTGAAGACGACGAACCGGTCGAGGTCGAGTCCTGCGGTCAGCTCGTCGAGGTGTTCGAGCGCCGCGGTCTTGACCGGCAGGACCGCGTCGACGTGCTCGGGGGTGAGGGCGGTGAGGGTGGCGTCGGCGACGGTGCCCGCGGTGTGGACGACGGCCCGCAGGTCGGGGGCGGTGTCCAGGAGGGCGGCGAGCGCGGCGCGGTCGGTGAGGTCGCAGGCGGCGGCCCGTACGGTGGCGCCCTGGGCGTCGAGTTCGGCGATCAGGTCGGTCATGCCGGGGGCGTCCGCGCCGCGCCGCGCGGCAAGCAGCAGGCTCCGGACGCCGTGCCGGGTGACGAGGTGGCGGGCGACGAGGCGGCCGAGGGTGCCGGTGGCGCCGGTGACCAGGACGGTGCCCTCGGTGGGCCACAGGGGCTCCGGGGCGGTCTCGGGCGGGGCGAGCCGGGCCAGCCGGGGGACGAGGACCTGGTCGTCGCGCAGGGCGATCTGGTCCTCGCCGAGGGCGATGGCCCGCCCCAGTGCCTGGCGCAGCCCGATGGTGGCGCCGGGCAGCCGGTCGACGAGCAGCACGCTCCCGGGGTTCTCCAGTTGGGCGGAGCGGGCGAGCCCCCACACGGCGGCGCCCGCCGGGTCGGCCACGGTGTCCTCCCCGGTGACCGCGCCGGAGGTGCACAGCACCAGCTGGGTGCCGGACAGGGTCGGGTCGGCGGCCCACTCCTGGAGGAGGGCCAGGATGGTGTGGACGGCGTCCCGGGTCGCGGCGGCGGTCGGCGCGGCGGGGGCCAGCGGGACGACGGCGAGGGCGGGCAGGGTGCTTTCGGCGCGCAACGCGGCGAGATCCGCGAGGTGTTCGACATCGTCCCCGAGCAACTCGGCCAGGCCGGGCATGGGTTCACCGAGGACGGCGATCCGGCCGAGCAGTGGCCCGGTGCCGGCCGGGGCCTGGGCGAGCGGCGTCCACTCGGTGCGCAACAGCCATTCGGGGCGCAGCCGCACGGTGTCGAGCTGTTCCGTGGAGGTGGCCCGCATGTGCAGGGCGGTGACGGTGAGGACGGGGCGCCCGTCGGTGTCGGCGAGGTCGACGGAGACCTTGTCCTCGGCCTCGTCGCGGATGTGGACCCGCAGGGCGGTGGCGTCCTGGGCGTGCCGGGTGACGCCGCGCCAGGCGAACGGCAGCAGGGGGCCGCTCGCGGAGGTGGCGGTGGGGCGGAAGCCGAGCGCGTGCATCGCGGCGTCGAGCAGCGCGGGGTGGACGGCGAAGCCGCCGCCGGCCGGTTCGGGCAGCCGTACCTCGGCGAAGACCTCGCTGCCGCGCCGCCACCCGGTGGTCAGGCCCTGGAAGGCGGGGCCGTAGGTGAAGCCGTGGTCGACGAGGTCGGCGTAGTAGGTGGACAGGTCGATGGCCTCGGCGTCGGCCGGGGGCCAGGCGGCGGGCGGCGTGCCCGGCCGCGGGGGTGCCTCGGTGAGGAGGGTGCCTTCGGCGTGGGCGGTCCAGGGGCCGTCGTCCTCGGTGCGGGAGTGCACGGTGACGGTGCGCGCTCCGGTCTCCTCGGGGCCCACGGTGACCTGGAGGCGGACGGGGGTGCCGTCGGGCACCGGGAGCGGGGCGGCGAGGGTGAGTTCGTCGAGGTGGTGGGAGCCGAGGAGCAGGCCGGCCCACAGGGCCAGCTCGACGAAGCCGGTGCCCGGGAACAGCGCGGTCTCCAGGACGGCGTGGTCGGCGAGCCAGGGGTGGGTGGTCGTGGACAGCTCGCCGGTGAACAGGGTGTGCCCGTCGGCGGTGGTGACGCGGGCGCCGAGCAGCGGGTGTCCGGCGCCGTCGAGGCCGAGGGAGGCCAGGTCGCCGGTGTGGGCGGGGCGGGGCTCGGGCCAGTAGCGGGCGTGTTGGAAGGGGTAGGTGGGCAGGGTGACAGTGCGGGCGCCGCTGCCGGTGAACAGGGCGGCCCGGTCGAGGTCCTGGCCCGCGAGGTGGACCCGGGCCACGGCCGTGGCGAGCGCCTGGTTCTGGGGTGTGTCCCGGCGCTGGGCGGGGACGCACACGCCGCCGTCGTCGAGGCAGCTCTGGGCCATGCCGGTCAGGACGCCGTCGGGGCCCGCCTCCAGCAGGACGGTGACGCCCTCGGCGGCGAGATGGGTCACGCCGTCGGCGAACCGGACCGCCTCGCGGACGTGCCGGACCCAGTACTCCGGGGAGCACGCCTGCTCGGGCGTGAGCGGGACGCCGGTAAGGTTGGAGACGACCGGGATACGCGGCGGGCACAGGTCGAGTCCGGCGACGACCGCCGCGAACTCCTCCAGCATCGGTTCCATCAGCGGTGAGTGGAAGGCGTGGCCGACTGTCAGGACCCGGGTGCGCGCGCCGTCCTCGGCGAACTTCTCGCGCAGGGCGGCCAGTTCGGTGGAGGGCCCGGACAGGACGACCGAGCCGGGTGCGTTGACGGCGGCGACGGTGACGTCCGTGCGGCCGTCGAGCACGGCCAGGGCCCGCTCCTCGTCGACGGAGACAGCCAGCATGCCGCCCCCTTCCGGGAGTCGCTGCATGAGCCGGCCACGCGCCGCGATCAGCGTGCACGCGTCCGGCAGGGACAGCACGTCGGCGACGTGCGCGGCGGTGATCTCGCCGACGGAGTGGCCCAGCAGGAAGCCAGGGCGTACGCCCCAGCTCTCCAGGAGGCGGTACAGGGCGGTCTCGAAGGCGAACAGGGCTGGCTGGGTGAACTCGGTGCGGTGGACCGTGTCGTCGTCCTCGGAGGCGAACACCACGTCGGCGAGCGGGCGTGGCAGCAGCGGGTCCAGGTGCAGACAGACCGCGTCGAAGGTCTCGGCGAACACCGGGTGGGCCGCGTACAACTCGCGTCCCATTCCCGGGTGTTGGGCGCCCTGTCCGGTGAACAGCAGCGCGAGTCCGCCTTCGCGGGCGGTGTCTCGCAGGAGCCCGGCGGGCAGTTCGCCGTTCGCGAGCGCGGTCAGCGCCGCCTCGGTCTCGGCACGGTCGTGGACGACTGTCCCCGCGCGGTGTTCCAGGGCGGCGCGGGTGGTGGCCAGCGAGTGGGTCAGGTCGGCGGTGGTGAGCGCCGGGTCGGCGGCGAGCCGGTCCAGCAAGCGGCCGGCCTGACCGCGCAGGGCGTTCTCGTCCTGGGCGGAGAGGAAGAGGGGCCAGGGGCGGGGGGCGGTCTCCTCCTGAGTCGCGGGGAGCTGCTCGGTCGGCGCCTGTTCCAGCAGGATGTGGGCGTTGGTCCCGCTGATCCCGAACGACGACACCCCGGCGCGGCGCGGTCGTCCCGTCTCGGGCCAGGGCCGCTGCTCGGTGAGGAGTTCGACGGATCCCTCCGTCCAGTCGATCTCCGGGGACGGCTCGGCGGCGTGGAGAGTCCTGGGGAGTTCGCCGTGGTGCAGGGCGAGGACGGTCTTGATGACGCCGCCGACGCCGGCCGCCGACATCGTATGACCGATGTTGGACTTCAACGAGCCGAGATACAGCGGGTGTTCACGCCCTTGGCCGTACGTCGCGAGCAGCGCGTGCGCCTCGATGGGGTCGCCGAGCTTCGTACCGGTGCCGTGCGCCTCGACGGCGTCGACGTCCTGCGATCGGAGCCCCGCGTCCGCCAACGCATCCTGGATCACCCGCTGCTGAGCCATCCCGTTGGGCGCTGTGAGCCCGTTGGAGGCACCGTCCTGGTTGATCGCGGAACCGCGTACGACAGCCAGCACGCGATGCCCGTTGCGTTCGGCCTCGGAGAGCCGCTCGACAAGGAGCACGCCCACGCCCTCCGACCAGCCGATGCCGTCGGCGGAGGCGGCGAACGCCTTGCAGCGGCCGTCGGCGGCGAGGCCGCCCTGGCGTTCGAAGTCGGCGAAGAGCGCGGCGTCCGGCATGACGCACACCCCGCCGGTCAGCGCCAGGTCGCACTCCCCCCGGCGCAGCGCCTGGGCCGCGTCGTGCAGCGCGACCAGGGAGGAGGAACAGGCGGTGTCGACGGTGACGGCAGGGCCCTCCAGGCCGAGGACGTAGGAGACGCGGCCGGTGATGACGCTGGTGGCGCTGCCGGTGACGGTGTAGCCCGCGAGTGCCTCCGAACCGGGCGGGAAGAGCAGGGAGTAGCCGAGTCCGGCGGCGCCGACGTAGACGCCGGTGCGGGTGCCGCGCAGGGCCGTCGGGTCGATGCCGGCGCGCTCGACCGCCTCCCAGGAGGTCTCCAGGAGCAGCCGTTGCTGAGGGTCCATGGTGAGGGCCTCGCGCGGGGTGATCCCGAAGAACGCGGCGTCGAAGCCGGCGACGTCGTCGAGGAAGCCGCCGCGCGCCGAGTCCTGGGCCCGCCAGCCGCGGTCGCGGGGCAGTCCGGTGATGCCGTCGCGGCCCTCGGTGAGCAGGTCCCACAGGTCCTCGGGGCCTTCGACGCCGCCGGGGAAGCGGCAGGCCATGCCGACGATCGCGATCGGCTCGTCGGCGGTGGTCCGGCGCCGCGCGGGTGCCGGTGCCGCGGGCTGTGCGTCCTGCGTGTCCTGCGTGTCGGGGAACAGTTCGGTGTACAGGGCCTGTACGAGTTGACGGGGCGAGGGGTGGTCGAAGACGAGGGAGACGGGGAGCCGCATGCCGCCGGCGGCGGCGAGCCGGTTGCGGAAGTCGACGGCGGTGAGGGAGTCGAAGCCCAGTTCCTTGAACGGCCGGGAGGACTGGACGGTCTCCGTGTCCTCGTGGCCGAGGGCGGCTGCCGCGGTGTCGCGGACCAGCCGGAGCAGGACCCCGGTGCGCTCGGTCTCGGTCAGCGGCAGCAGGCGTCCGCGCAGCGTCCCGGCGTCGGCGTCGTCGCCCGGTCCCGCCGCGGCGACCGTACGGCGCCGGGCGGGCCGGGGCGCCGCGGTGGGCTCCAGCCGGTCGAGGCGTTCGGCGGGCGGGGTGCCGTCGAGCAGCCCGGCCGGGCTCGCGGGGCGCAGCAGGAGGGCGTCGGCGGTGGCGACGGGTGCTCCGGTGGCGTCGGCGAGGAGCACGGAGACGGTGCTCGCGCCGGTGCGGGTGAGGCGGACCCTCAGGCGAGTGGCGCCGGTGGCGTGGACTTCGACGCCGCTCCAGGAGAACGGGACCGCCGGGTCGCCGTCGAGGGCCTGGAGGGCGTGCAGGGCGGCTTCGGCGAGCGCCGGGTGGAGGGCGAAGCGGGCGGCTTCGGGGCCCTGGCCCGCCGGCAGGGCGACTTCGGCGTAGGACTCGGTGCCGGTGCGCCACAGGGCGGTCAGCAGGCGGCGTTCGGGGCCGTAGGAGAAGCCGGCGGCGGCCAGGTCGTCGTAGAGCCCGGTCACGTCGGCGGGTTCGGCGCCGGGCGGGGGCCAGGCGGTGAGGTTCTCGGCGGGGGCGCCGGTCTCGGGGACGAGGGTGCCGGAGGCGTGCAGCAGCCAGGGGCCGTCCTCGTCGGGGGCGGCGGCCGTGGAGTGGACGGTGAAGGAGCGGCGGGCGCCCTCGTCGGCGCCGACCCGGATCTGGAGGGCGACGGTGCTGTCCGGGGGGAGGGTGAGCGGGGTGTGCAGGGTGAGTTCCTCGACGCGGCCGTGGCCGAAGGGGTCTCCGGCCGCGACGGCGAGTTCGACGAACGCGGTGCCGGGCAGGACGGGCCGGTCGCCGAGGGCGTAGCCGTCGAGCCAGGGGTGGTCGGGCGCGGAGATCCGGCCGGTGAGGACGGCGCCGTCGGCGTCGGCGAGCCGGACGAAGGCGCCCAGCAGGGGGTGGCTGAGAGCGCCCATGCCCGCGGTGGTGACGTCGGCGGTGCGGCGGCGGCCCTCGGGCCAGTGCCGGCGCCGCTGGAAGGGGTAGGTGGGCAGTTCGGGGAGGTCGCCGGGGCGGGCGGGGACGTCGGCGAAGACGCGGGCCCAGCGGGGGTCGGCGCCGCCGGTCCAGGCCTGGGCGAGGGCGGTGCGCAGCCGGGCCGGTCCGCCCTCGCCGCGGCGCAGGGTGCCGGTGACCGCGGCGTCGTGCTCCTCGGCCTCCACGCACTGCTGGACGGAGGTGACGAGGACGGGGTGCGGGCTGGGCTCGACGAACAGCCGGTGCCCGTCGGCGAGCAGGGCCCGCACGGCGTCGGCGAACCGCACCGGCTCCCGCATGTTGCGGCACCAGTAGGCGGCGTCGAGGCGGGCCGTGTCGAGGGGGCCGCCAGTGACGGTGGAGTAGAACGGCACCGGGCTGCTGCGCGGAGTCAACTGGGCGAGGTCCGCCATCAGTTGCTCGCGCAGGGCCTCGACGAACGGAGAGTGTCCCGGGCTGGCGGCGCCGGGGATGCGGCGGGCCTGTACGTCGTCGGCCGCGCAGGCGGTCACGAAGGCGTCGCAGGCGTCGGGGTCGCCGGTCAGGGCGACGGAGGCGGGTCCGTTGACGGCGGCGATCCACAGCCGGTCGGCCCACGGGGCGAGCCGTTCGCGGACCTGGTCCTCGGGCAGCAGCACGGAGGCCATGCCGCCGCTGACGGTGAGCGTGCGCAGGGCGCGGCTGCGCAGGACGACGACGCGTACGGCGTCCTCCAGGCCGAGCCCGCCCGCGAGGTGGGCGGCGGCGATCTCGCCCTGCGAGTGACCGACCACGGCGTCGGGCGTGACGCCGTACGCCTCCCAGGTGCGGGCGAGCGACACCATGACGGTGAACAGCACCGGCTGGATGACGTCGATGCGGTCGGGGTCGGCGTCCCGGGGTTCGCCGCGCAGGACGGACAGCACGTCCCAGTCGACGAGTTCCCGCACGGCAGCCGCGCAGGCGTGGGCGCTTTCCGCGAACACCGGTTCGGTGTCGAGGAGTTCGCGGGCCATGCCGAGCCACTGGGAGCCCTGGCCGGGCAGCACGAACGCGGTCCGGCCGGTCACCGCCGTGCCCTCGGTCACGGTGTCGTGCGGGCGGCCCTCGGCGAGCGCGGTCAGCCCGACGAGCAGGGTGTCCCGGTCGGCGGCCAGGACGGCGGCCCGGCGGCCGAGGGGGGTACGGCCGAGCGCGAGGGAGCGGGAGACGGTGTCGGCCGGGAGGGCGGGGTTGGCGGTGAGGTGGCTCAGCAGGCGGCCGGCCTGTGCGCGCAGGGCGGTGGCGCTCTTGGCGGAGAGGAGGGCGGGCAGCACCCCGGGGGTGCCGTCGGGGGCGTCCGGTGCGGCCTCCTCGCGCGGCGCCTGTTCCAGGATCACGTGCGCGTTGGTCCCGCTCACTCCGAACGACGAGACGCCCGCCCGGCGCGGTCCGGCCTCGTCGGACCAGGGCCGGGCCTCGGCGAGCAGTCGTACGGTGCCGGCGGACCAGTCGACGAACGGGGTCGGCTCGTCGGCGTGGAGCGTGCGGGGCAGGCTGCCCCGGCGGATGGCCTGGACCATCTTGATGATGCCGCCGACGCCCGCGGCGGCCTGGGTGTGCCCGATGTTGGACTTCAACGAGCCCAGCCACAGCGGCCGTCCGGCGGGGCGCGCGGTGCCGTAGGCGGCGAGCAGTGCGTCGGCTTCGATGGGGTCGCCCAGCCTGGTACCGGTGCCGTGTGCCTCGACGGCGTCGATGTCGGCGGGGGTCAGGCCCGCGTCGGCGAGGGCGTCGCGGATGACCCGCTGCTGGGAGGGACCGTTGGGGGCGCTCAGCCCGTTGGAGGCGCCGTCCTGGTTGACGGCCGTCCCCCGTACGACGGCCAGCACCGGATGCCCGAGGCGCCGGGCGTCGGAGAGCCGCTCGACGACGAGGACACCGACGCCCTCGCTCCAGCCGGCCCCGTCGGCGGCGGCGCCGAACGCCTTGCACCGGCCGTCGGGCGCCAGGGAGCCCTGCCGGGAGAGCATGACGTGCACGTCGGGCGTCGACATGACGGTGACGCCGCCGGCCAGCGCGAGATCGCACTCCCCCGCGCGCAGTGAGCGCACGGCCAGGTGCAGGGCGACGAGCGAGGAGGAGCAGGCCGTGTCGACCGTGACGGCCGGGCCCTCCAGGCCGAGGACGTAGGAGAGCCGCCCGGACAGCACGCTGTTGGAGACGCCGGTGGAGCCGTGGCCGTCGATGCCGCCCTCGACGGCGGTCAGCAGGCCGGCGTAGTCCTGCTGGGAGACGCCCGCGAACACGCCGGTACGGCTGCCCTTGAGGGCGCGGGTGTCGAGCCCGGCCCGCTCCAGGGCCTCCCAGGAGCTTTCGAGCAGCAGCCGCTGCTGGGGGTCCATGGAGTGGGCCTCGCGCGGCGAGATGCCGAAGAACGCGGCGTCGAAGGCGGCGATGTCGTCGAGGAAGCCGCCCTCGCGGACGTAGCAGGTGCCTTCCTTGGCGGGGTCGGGGTCGTAGAGGGACGCAAGGTCCCAGCCCCGGTCGGTGGGGAAGCCGGCGATGGCGTCGCGGCCCTCGTCGACGAGCCGCCACAGGTCGTCGGGGCTCGCCACCCCGCCGGGGTAGCGGCAGGCCATGCCGACGACGGCGATCGGTTCCCGGGCAGCCGACTCCAGCTCGCCCAGCCGCCCCCGCGTCCGGTGCAGTTCCGCGGCGACCTGCTTGAGGTAGTCGCGGAGTTCGTTGTCCTCAGCCATGCGAACCGTTCACTCCTTGCCGAGTTCGGTGCGGATGAAGTCCAGGAGCTCGTCGTCCGAGGCGGCGGCGAGCCGGGTGTCGACGTCGGCCTCGACCGGTGCCGGACCGGCCGCCCCGGCCTCGGCCAGGGCCCGCAGCCGTGCGGCGAACCGGGGCCGTTCGGGGTCGCCCGCGTCCAGTTCGGCGAACGCCGACTCCAACTGGCCGAGGAGGACGGGCAGTTCGGGCCGGGTGGCCTCGGTTCCCGTGCCGAGCCGCCGGTCGAGTTCCGCGGCGAGCGCGGTGGGGGTCGGGTGGTCGAAGACCAGGGCGGCGGGCAGCGCCAACCCGGTGGCCGCGGCGAGGGTGTTACGCAGCTCCACCGCGGTCAGCGAGTCGAACCCGACCTCGCGAAAGGCGCGATTCGGGTCGACGCCGTCGGCCGAGGGATGGTCGAGGACGGCGGCGGCGCGGGAGCGCACCAGGTCCAGCAGGGCGCGGAAGCGGTCCGCCGGGGCGAGGGCGGCGAGCCCGGTGCCGGGGACCGGGTCGACGACCGTACGGGCCGGTGCGGCACCGGCCGGGACCAGGTCGCGCAGGGCCGCGGGCAGTGTGCCGGCCTCGGCGCGCGCCCGCAGGGCGGTCCGGTCGGTGCGCATCGGCAGCAGGACGGCGTCCCGGGCCGCCCACGCCTGGTCGAACAGGTTCAGGCCCTGTGCGGCGTCCAGGGGCAGGACACCCGCCTTGGCCATGCGCCTGCGGTCGAGTTCGCCGATCCGGGCGCCCATACCGCCGCCGGTGCCCCACAGGCCCCACGCGAGCGAGGTGGCGGGCAGTCCGGCACTGCGGCGGGTACGGGCGAGGGCGTCCAGGACGGCGTTGGCCGCCGCGTAGTTGGCCTGGCCCGCGCCGCCCAGGGTGCCGACGGCCGAGGAGAACAGGACGAACCGGTCCAGGTCCAGACCCCGGGTCAGCTCGTGCAGGTGGTGGGCCGCGTCCGCCTTGGCGCGCAGCACGGTGTCGATCCGCTCGGCGGTGAGCGAGGTGAGGACACCGTCGTCGGTGACCCCGGCCGTGTGGACGACGCCGGTCAGCGGACGGTCGTCCGGGATGCCGTTGATCAGGGCGGCGAGCGCGTCCCGGTCCCCGGCGTCGCAGGCCGCGAACACCGGCCGGGCTCCAGCCTGTTCGAGGTCGGTGGCGAGTTCGTCGGCGCCCGGCGCGGTGGCGCCGCTGCGGCTGACCAGCAGCAGGTCCCGTATGCCGTGGACGCTCGCCAGATGCCGGGCGACGAGCGCGCCCAGCTCACCGGTCGCCCCGGTGATCAGCACGGTGCCGGACGCGCGCGCCTCGACGGCCGGTTCCGGGTCCGCCACGGTGAGCCGCAGCACGTGCGGCCGGCCCTGGCGGACGGCGAGTTGGGACTCGCCGCCCTGGTGGGCGGTGGCGATGGCGGACGCCAGCTCGGGCGCGTCCACGGTGTCGTCGTCGAGGTCGATCAGGAGCAGCCGGTCGGCGTGCTCGGCCTGCGCGGACAGCGCGAGCCCCCAGGCGGCGGCCCGCGCGGGCCCCCCGGTGGTGGCCCCGCCGGTCACCGTGATGACACGAGCCGCCGAGAGCCGCTCGTCGGTGAGGACGGCTTGCAGCAGCGCGAGCGCGTCGTGCGCGGAACGCCGTACCGCTTCCGGGCCGTCAGTGCCGGGTGCGGTCTCCAGTGCGAGGACGATCAACTCGGCGCCCTCCGCGACGGATTCGGGCCCCGCGTGCGCCGTACCTCCCAGCGCTTCGGCGAGGATCCCGGCCCGCCCTTCGGGCCTCCCGACGACCGCCCAGTGCGCGCCGGTCGCGGGCTTCTGCGGCTCGACCGGGCGCCACTCGGGCGCGTACAGCTCGGGGGTGTCGGGGGCGGCGGCGTGGCGGGTGGTCTCCAGCCAGTACGGCACGTGCTGGAAGGCGTACGTCGGCAGCTGGGCGCGGCGGGCTCCGGGCAGCAGCGCCGCCCAGTCGACGACGACACCGCGCACGTGCAGCCGCCCGAGCGCGACGGCCAGGCTCCGCGTCTCCTCCCGCCCGGTGCGCAGCGCGCCCAGGGCGAGCACGCCGGGGGCGGTGTCCTCGACGAGGGTGACGAGGGAACCGTCCGGGCCGAGTTCGAGGACGGTCGTGACGTCCTGGTCCCGCACGGTCCTGACCCCGTCGGCGAAGCGGACGGCGGCGCGGACGTGGCGTACCCAGTACTCGGGGGTGGCCAGCTCCTCCCCCGCGATCTCGCCGGTGACGTTCGAGACGACCGGGATCACCGGCGCCTCGTACGCCACGTCGCCCAGTACCTGGGCGAAGTCGTCCAGCATCGGGTCCATCAGTCCCGAGTGGAACGCGTGGCTCACCTTGAGCTGCTTCACCCGGCGGCCCTGAGCCGCGAACCCGTCCGCGACCTCCTTGACGGCGACCTCCTCACCGGAAAGCACCAACGCACGGGGGCCGTTGACAGCCGCGAGCCAGACACCGGGGGTGTCGGTCAGTTCGGACTCCTCCGCCTCCACGGCCCACATGGCACCGCCGGACGGCAACTCCTGCATGAGTCGGCCGCGTGCGGCTACGACCCGGCAGGCGTCCTCCAGCGACCACACCCCCGCGACGAAAGCGGCCACCAACTCGCCCAGGGAATGCCCGAGTACGACGTCGGGACGCACTCCCCAGGACTCCAGCAGCCGGTACAGCGCGACCTCGACCGCGAACAACGCGGGCTGGGCGAGACCGGTCTCCGCCAACTCCTCAGCCGTGCCGTCGAACACCGCCTCCCTCAGCGCCAACCCCTCAAAAGCGGCGCACACTTCATCGAACGCGGCGGCAAACACCCCGTACGCCTCGTACAACTCCCGCCCCATCCCCACCCGTTGCGACCCCTGACCCGAGAACACCACCGCGAGCCCCCCGTCCGCCGGGGTGTCGGTGACGGTGGGGCCGTCGGTGGCGAGGGCGGCGAGGGCCTGGTGGAGGCCGTCCCGGTCGGTGGCGGCGAGGACGGTGGCGGTGGGCAGGACGGCGCGGGTGGTGGCGAGGGAGCGGGCCAGGTCGCCGGGGGTCAACTGTGGGTGGACCGTGAGGTGTTCGGCGTGGCGGGCGGCCTGGGCGCGCAGGGCGGTGTGGTCCCAGGCGGACAGCACGATCGGTACAACACCGGCGGGAGGATGCTCGGTTGGGGCCTCGGCCTCCGGCTCCGTCTGCTCCCCCTGTTCCGCCTGTTCCGCCTGTTCCGCCTGTTCCAGGATGACGTGGGCGTTCGTCCCGCTGATACCGAAGGAGGAGACGCCCGCGCGGCGGGGTCGTCCCGTCTCCGGCCAGGGCTGGTTCTCGGTGAGCAGTTCGACGGAGCCGGCGGACCAGTCCACCTCCGGGGTGGGCTCGTCGATGTGCAGGGTCTTCGGCAGGAGGCCTTCGCGCAGGGCGAGGACGGTTTTGATGATCCCGCCGACGCCCGCGGCGGCCTGGGTGTGGCCGATGTTGGACTTCAACGAGCCGAGCAGCAAGGGCCGTTCGCGGTTCTGGCCGTAGGTCTCCAGGAGCGCCTGGGCCTCGATGGGGTCGCCGAGCCTGGTTCCGGTGCCGTGCGCCTCGACGGCGTCGACCTCGTCGGGGGCGAGCCCGGCGCCGGCCAGCGCGTCGTGGATGACACGTTGCTGGGAGGGGCCGTTGGGCGCGGTGAGACCGTTGGAGGCGCCGTCCTGGTTGATCGCGCTGCCGCGTACGACGGCCAGCACCGCGTGGCCGTTGCGGTGGGCGTCCGAGAGGCGCTCGACGACGAGCATGCCCGCGCCCTCGGCGAGGGCGAAGCCGTCTGCGGCGGTGGCGAACGCCTTGCTGCGGCCGTCGCGGGCGAGGGCCTGCTGGCGGCTGAAGCCGACGAAGGAGGAGGGTTCGGACATGACAGCCGCGCCGCCCGCGAGGGCCAGGTCGCACTCCCCGGCGCGCAGCGCCTGCACGGCGAGGTGCAGCGCGACCAGGGAGGAGGAGCAGGCGGTGTCGACGGTGACCGCCGGGCCCTGGAGGCCGAGGGTGTAAGAGATGCGGCCGGAAGCGACACTGGCAGCGGCGCCGGTGGCGAAGTAGCCCTCGACGTCGCCGACGGCGTCCAACAGACGTGTGGTGTGGCCCTGTTCGCTGATGCCGACGTAGACGCCGGTGCGGGAGCCGCGCAAGGTGGTCGGGACGATCCCGGCGCGCTCCAGGGCCTCCCAGGAGGTCTCCAGGAGGAGTCGCTGCTGGGGGTCCATGGAGAGGGCCTCGCGCGGCGAGATCCCGAAGAATCCGGCGTCGAAGAGGGCCGCGTCGTGCAGGAAGCCGCCCTGGTCGACGTAGCTGGAGTCGGCGGTGGCCTCGTCGGGGTCGTACAGCCGGTGCAGGGGCCAGCCCCGGTCGGCGGGGAAGCCGCTGACGAGGTCGGCGCCCTCGGTGACCGCCCGCCACAGCTCCTCGGGGGAGCCGATGCCGCCGGGGAAGCGGCAGCTCATGGCGACGACGGCGATGGGTTCGTCGCGGTCGGCGGCGCGGACCACGACTGGGGCCGCCGGGCGGTCCTGGGCACCGAAGAGCCTCTCGCCGAGGTAGGCGGCGAGGGCGGTCGCGGTGGGCTGGTCGAAGACGAGCGTGGAGGGCAGCCGGACGCCGGTCGCGGTGGCGAGCCGGTTGCGCAGGTCGACAGCGGTCAGGGAGTCGAAGCCGAGGTCGCGGAAGGCCCGTTTGGGGTCGACGGCGTCCGCGCCCGCGTGGCCGAGGACTCCGGCGGCGTGTTCGCGGACGAGGTCGCGCAGGGCGCGGGTACGGGCGCCCTGGTCGAGTCCGGCGAGGGTGCGGGCCAGTTCGGAGGCGGGGGCGGCGGCTCCGGCGGGCTGCTCGTCCTCGGACCGCGGGCGGGCCTCGGGGAGTTCGTCGAGGAGGTGGCTGGGGCGGCTGGTGGTGAAGACCTCGGCGAAGCGGGGCCAGTCGACGTCGGCGAGGAGCACGGAGACATCACCGTCGGCGAGGACGGTGCGCAGTCCGGCGACGGCCGTCTCGGGCTCGATGACGGGCAGGCCGGTCAGCCGCAGCTGGTCGTAGATGGTGTCGGAGACCATGCCGCCACCCGCCCAGGGACCCCAGGCGACGGAGAGCGTGGGGACGCCGTCGGCGCTGCGACGCTCGGCGCGGGCGTCGAGGACAGCGTTGCCCGCGGCGTAGACGCCGTGGTCGGCGGCGCCCCAGACGGCGGTGACGGAGGAGAAGTAGACGACGGCGTCCAACTGGGCCGGATCGAGGGCGGCTTCGACGTTGTCGATGCCGGTGACCTTGGCGGCCAGCACGGCGGTGAGGTCCTCGAACGGCGCCTCGGCGACGGGTCCGCCGACGCCGACTCCGGCCGCGTGGACGACGGCCCGGATCAGGTCGCCGTCGCGTTGGAGGTCGTCCAGGGTGGCGGCGACGGCGGCCCGGTCGGCGGTGTCGCAGGCGACGAGGGTGACCTTCGTGCCCGACTCCTCCAGTTCGGCGGCGAGTTCGGTGGCACCCGGCGCCTCGGGCCCCCGGCGGCTGAGCAGGATCAGGTGCTCGGCGCCGTCCTCCGCGAGCCAGCGGGCGATGTGCGTACCGAGGGCGCCGGTGCCGCCGGTGACCAGGACGGTGCCGTTCGGGCGCCAGCCGGGGTTGGGGTGGGCGGGCGGCCCGGTGTGGACCAGGCGGCGGGCGAGGACGCCGGCGGGGCGCAGGGCGACCTGGTCCTCACCGTCGACTCCGGCGAGGACGGTGAGGAGCTGGTCGACGGTGGCCGCGTCGAGGGCGGTCGGCAGGTCGATCAACCCGCCCCACTGGTGGGGCAGTTCGACGGCGGCGCAGCGGCCGAGCGCCCATACGGCGGCCTGCGCAGGGTCGGCGGGCCCGGCGTCGTCGGCGGTGCCCTGGGCGCCCTGGGTGAGGCACCACAGGGGCGCGGTGACGCCTGCTCTCACGAGCCCCTGGAAGAGGGCGAGCGTGGTGGCGAGGCCGGTCGGGACGTCGGGGCTCGCCGGGTGCGGGGTCGTGTCGGCGCCGGTCAGCGTGACCACGGCGGTCGGGGCGGCTTCGCGGATCCGGTCGGCGAGGGTGTCGGGAGTGTCGTACGGCGAGACGCTCAACACGACGGCGTGCTCGGCGCGTTCGCGGACGGCGCCGGCGACCTCGCTGAGCGCGGTCGTCTCCGGCACGGCGATCAGCCAGGTGCCCGGCAGGGTGGCGGGGGCGGCCGGGGTGGTGAGGGGGCGCCAGTCGACGGCGTAGCGCCAGGCGTCGATGGTGTCGCGCTCGCGTCGGCCCTGCCGCCAGCCGGCGAGCGCGGGCAGGACGGCCGTCAGGGCGCCGCTGTCGGGCAGGTCGAGCACGGTGGCCAGCGCTCCGGCGTCCTGGGCGTCGACGGCCCGCCAGAAGTCGTCGTGCGCCGGGTCGGCCGTTCCGGTGCCCGTGGGCAGGGTCTGTGGCCAGATGCGGGTGTGCTGGAAGGCGTAGGTGGGCAGGTCGACCGGTCGCGCGGGGCCTTCGGGGTAGGCGGGCGTCCAGTCGACGGGGACGCCGCCGACGCAGAGTTCGGCCAGGGAGGCGAGCATCCGGGCCGGTCCGCCCTCGTCGCGGCGCAGCGTGCCGGTGACGAGGGGTTCGACGTCGGCGTGCTCGGCGGTCTCGGTGAGCGGGGCGGTCAGCACCGGGTGAGGGCTGATCTCGACGAAGACGTGGTGTCCCGCCGTGAGAAGCCCGCTGACGGTCGGTTCGAGGCGGACGGTGGAGCGCAGGTTGCGGTACCAGTACTCGGCGTCCAGTCCGGCCGTGTCGAACAGCCCGGCCTCGACAGTGGAGTGGAACGGCACGGTGGCCGTCGTGGGCGTGATCCCGTGCAGCGCGGAGACGACCGCGTCCCGGATCTCCTCGACGTGCGCCGAGTGGGAGGCGTAGTCCACGTCCACCCTGCGGGCCCGTCCACCGCACGCGGTGACCTCGGCGAGCAGCTCCTCCGTGTCGGCGGGGGCACCCGCGACGACCACCGACGAGGGCCCGTTGACGGCGGCGATGTCGACGCGCCCGTCGGCCACGGCCTTCAGGGCCCGCGTCTCGTCGGCGGACATCTGGACGGAGACCATGGCACCCCGTCCGGAGAGCGCGAGGATGGCCTGCGAGCGCAGGGCGACCACGCGTGCGCCGTCCCGCAGGGTCAGCGCGCCCGCGACGACGGCCGCCGCGATCTCCCCCTGCGAGTGCCCGACGACGGCGGCCGGTTCGACCCCGTAGGACCGCCAGACCTCGGCGAGCGACACCATCACGGCCCACAACACGGGCTGGACTACGTCGACCCGCTCCAACTCGCCGTGCAGGACGTCCTTCAGCGACCAGTCGACGTACGCCGACAGCGCCCGCTCACACTCGGCCATCCGTGCCGCGAACACCGGGGAGGAGTCGAGGAGTTCAAGCGCCATCCCCGTCCACTGCGACCCCTGACCCGGGAACACGAACACCGGTCCGCGCCCGGTCGGCTGGGCACAACCCGTGGTGACGGCCGGGGCGGTGGCGGTGCCGTCGGCCAAGGCGCGTACGGCGGCGAGGAGTTCGGCGCGGTCGCGGCCGACGGCGACGGCGCGGTGTTCGAAGAGGGTACGGCTCGACAGCAGGGCCCGGCCGACGTCGGTCGCGGTGCCGGGGCTGGTGTCGAGGTGGTCGGCGAGGCGGGCGGCCTGGGCGCGCAGGGCCTCGGGGGTGCGGGCGGACAGCAGCCAGGGGCGCGGGGCCGGTTCCTCGTCCGGGGTCTCGGCGGGGGTGTCGGCGGGGATCTCGGCGGGGGGTGCTTCGGGGGCCTGTTCGAGGATGACGTGGGCGTTGGTGCCGCTCATGCCGAAGGAGGAGACGCCCGCGCGGCGCGGTCGGCCGGTCTCGGGCCAGGGCTGGTTCTCGGCAAGTAGTTCGACGGAGCCGGTGGTCCAGTCGACCTGCCGGGTGGGCCGGTCGGCGTGGAGTGTGCGGGGCAGGACGCCCGCGCGCAGGGCGAGGACGGTCTTGATGACGCCGCCGACTCCGGCCGCCGCCATGGTGTGCCCGATGTTGGACTTCAACGAGCCGAGATACAGCGGGTGTTCGCGCTCCTGCCCGTAGGTCGCGAGCACGGCCTGGGCCTCGATCGGGTCGCCGAGCCGGGTGCCGGTGCCGTGGGCCTCGACGGCGTCGACCTCGTCGGGCCTGAGGCCGGCGTTGGCGAGGGCCTGGGCGATGACGCGCTGCTGAGCGGGACCGCTGGGGGCGGTGAGCCCGTTGGAGGCGCCGTCCTGGTTGATCGCGGAGCCCCGGACCACGGCCAGCACCGGGTGCCCGTTGCGGCGGGCGTCGGAGAGGCGTTCGACGACGAGGACGCCGACGCCCTCGCCCCAGCCGGTGCCGTCGGCGTCGTCGGAGAAGGCCTTGCAGCGGCCGTCGGAGGCGAGGCCGCCCTGGCGGGCGAACTCCAGGAAGCCGCCCATGGTGTTCATGACGGTGACACCGCCCGCGAGCGCCAGGTCGCACTCCCCCGCGCGCAGTGCCTGCCCGGCGAGGTGCAGGGCGACGAGCGACGACGAGCAGGCGGTGTCGACGGAGAGGGCGGGGCCCTCCAGGCCGAGGAGGTAGGAGACCCGGCCGGAGACGACGCTGCCGGCCGTGCCGGTCATGACGTGGCCCTCGGTCTCGGGGGACGCGGCCAGCACCCCGGCGTAGTCGGAGCCCGCGGTGCCGGAGAAGACACCGGTTCGGGAGCCGCGCAGGGCGGCCGGATCGAGCCCGGCGCTCTCCAGGGCCTCCCAGGTGGTCTCCAGGAGTTGGCGCTGCTGGGGGTCCATGGCGAGGGCCTCGCGCGGGGAGATTCCGAAGAACCCGGCGTCGAACTCGGCCGCGTCGTGCAGGAATCCGCCCACTGTCGGGGCACCCGCGTCGATGCGGCGCAGGGCGGCGGTGTCCCAGCCGCGGTCGCGGGGGAAGGGGGTGATGCCGTCGACGCCGTCGGTGACCAGCCGCCACAGCGACTCGGGTCCGGTGACGCCGCCGGGGAAGCGGCAGGCCATGCCGACGACGGCGAGGGGCTCGTCGAGGAGTGTGGCGCGGGTGACGGCGGGCAGTGCGTCCGCGTCGCCGTTGAGGAAGGCGAGGACGGCTTCCGGGGTGGGGTGGTCGAAGACCAGGGTGGCGGGCAGGGCGCGCCCGGTCTCCTCGGCGAGGAGGTCGCGGAAGCGGACGGCGGACAGGGAGTCGAAGCCCAGCTCGTCGAAGGAGCGGTCGGCCGGTACGGCGTCGGCGCCCGCGTGTCCGAGGACGGCCGCGGCGGCGCCGCGCACGAGGTCGAGATCGGCTCCTTGGACGCGTGAGGCGGCCGGGCGGGGCGCGTTGAGGAGGGGGGCGGCGGGCAGCAGGCTCGCGGAGCCCGGGGTGGCGGGCAGCCAGTAGTGCTCGCGCTGGAAGGGATAGGTGGGCAGGGTGGCCCTGAGGTACGGGTCGGTGCCGGTGCCGAGGACGGCGACCCAGTCGACGGGGGCGCCCTGGATGTGGAGGCCGGCGAGGGCGGTGAGCAGGGCGGTCGGTTCGGCGTGGTCGCGGGGCAGCGCGGGCACGCAGACCGGGCCGCCCTCGGGCAGGCAGTCGCGGGCCAGGACGCTGAGCGCGCCGCCGGGCCCGATCTCCAGGCAGGCGGTGACGCCCTCGGCGGCGAGGGCGCGCACCCCGTCGTGGAAGCGGACGGCCTCCCGGACGTGCCGTACCCAGTACTCGGCGGTCCGCAGCTCCTCCCCCGCCAGTTCTCCGGAGACGTTGGAGACGACGGGGATCGCCGGGGCATGGTAGGTGAGCCCCTCGGCGATCCGCCGGAACTCGGCCAGCATCGGTTCCATGAGCGGCGAGTGGAAGGCGTGGCTGACCTTGAGGCGGCGGATGCGCAGCCCGCGTTCCGCGCACAGGGCGGCGGTCGCGTCGATGGCGGTCGCGGGGCCCGAAAGGACGGTGGCACGCGGCCCGTTGACGGCGGCCACGGCGAGCTGTCCGCCGGTCCCGGCCGCCTCCAGCAGCTCGGGCACCTCGTCCTCGGGCATCTCGACGGCGAGCATCGCGCCGCCCTCGGGCAGCGCCTGCATGAGCGTGGCGCGGGCGGCGACCAGGGTGCAGGAGTCGTCGAGGGAGAGCACCCCGGCGGTGTGCGCGGCGGCGAGTTCGCCGACGGAGTGGCCGAGCAGCAGATCGGGGGCGATCCCCCAGTGCTCCAGGAGCCGGAAGAGCGCGACCTCCACGGCGAACAGGGCGGTCTGCGTGTGGGCGGTGCGCCCGAGCAGTTCGTCGGATTCCAGCGCCTCGGCCAGGGGCCGCTCCAGCAGCGGGTCGAGGCGGGCGCGTACGGCGTCGAAGGCCTCGGCGAACACGGTGTGGGCGGCGTACAACTCGCGGCCCATGCGGGCGCGTTGGGCGCCCTGGCCCGTGAAGAGGAAGGCGAGTTTGCCGTGCGGGCGGGCCGTGCCGCGTACGGCGTGGGCGTGCGGGCGGCCCTGGGCGAGGGCGTCGAGGCCGGCGTGCAGCTCTTCGGGCGTGGTGGCGGTGACGGCGGCGCGGTGCGGGAAACGGGCGGCGGCCGGGGCGAGAGCGCGGGCCAGGGCGGGCGTGGCGGGGGCGTGGTCGCGGAGGAGGGCGGCGTGGTCGCGGAGGGCTTCGGGGGTGCGGGCGGACAGCAGGAGCGCGGTGGGGCGGCCGTCCGTCTCGGGGGCGGGGACCTGTTCGGCGTCCGGGACCTGTTCGGCGTCCGGGGCCTGTTCGAGGATGACGTGAGCGTTGGTCCCGCTGATGCCGAACGACGACACGCCCGCGCGGCGCGGACGGCCGGTCTCGGGCCAGGGCTGGTTCTCGGCCAGCAGTTCGACGGCACCGGTACTCCAGTCGACCTCGGTGGTCGGAGTCTCCAGGTGCAGGGTCTTCGCGAGGACACCGGCCCGCAGTGCCATGACGGTCTTGATGACGCCGCCGATGCCCGACACGGCCTGCGTGTGCCCGATGTTGGACTTCAACGAACCGAGATACAGCGGGTGTTCACGGTCCTGCCCGTAGGTCGCGAGCAGCGCCTGCGCCTCCACGGGGTCGCCGAGCCTCGTGCCCGTCCCGTGCGCCTCGACGGCGTCGATCTGACCGGGGCTGAGCCCCGCGTCGGTGAGGGCGGCGCGGATGACGCGTTCCTGGGCGGGGCCGTTGGGCGCGGTGAGGCCGTTGGAGGCGCCGTCCTGATTGACGGCGCTGCCCCGGATCACGGCGAGGACGGGCCGACCCTCGCGTACGGCGTCGGAGAGCCGGACCAGCACCAGCACTCCGGCGCCCTCGCCCCAGCCGGTTCCGTCGGCGGTGTCGGCGAACGACTTGCAACGTCCGTCGCCCGCGAGGCCGCCCTGGAGAAGGAACTCCTCGTACAGTCCCGGCGCGGCCATCACCGCGGCGCCGCCGACCAGCGCGAAGGAGCACTCGTGGGCGCGCAGCGCGCGGGTGGCGAGGTGCAGGGCGACCAGGGAGGACGAGCAGGCGGTGTCGACGGTGAGGGCGGGGCCCTCCAGGCCGTAGTGGTAGGAGAGGCGGCCGGAGGCGACGCTGCTGGTGGTGCCGGTGAGGATATGGCCGCGTACCTCGCCGAGAGCGACCTCGCCGTGCGGACCGTACTTCTGGTCGGTCAGGCCGACGAACACCCCGCCGTCGGTGCCCTTGAGGTCCGCCGGATCGAGTCCGGCGCGCTCGACGGCCTCCCAGGAGGTCTCCAGGAGCAGCCGCTGCTGGGGGTCCATGGCGAGGGCCTCGCGCGGGGAGATCCCGAAGAACGAGGCGTCGAACTCGCCGGCGTCGTAGAGGAATCCGCCTTCGAGGCGGACTCCGGCGTCGGCGAGGGCGCGGGTGTGCCAGCCACGGTCCTCCGGGAACGGGCCGATGGCGTCCCGGCCTTCGCGCACCAGGTCCCACAGAGCCTCGGGGGTGTCGGCCCCGCCGGGGAAGCGGCAGGCCATCGCCACGACGGCCACCGGTTCCTGGCGGTCTGACTCCAGTTCGCTCAGCCGGTTGCGGGTGCGCTGGAGGTCGGCGGTCACCCGCTTGAGGTAGTCAACAACCTTCTCGTCGTTCGCCACGGGTTCTCCGATGGGCCGCTTCGGTACAGGGGCAGGGGGTCGGGGCCGGGGGTCGAGGGTCGAGGCCGGGGGTCGGGGCCGGGGCCGGGGGTCGGGGTGCCGGTCAGGTGAGGTCGCCGAACTCGTTGTCGATGAAGGCGAGGAGTTCGTCGGCGCCGGCCTCGTTCAGAGCCGTCCCGTGCCCGTCCCCGTCCCTGTCGGCGGTGGTCGCGGTGAGCCGGGTGAGGATGCGGCGCAGTCGCTGGGCGGTCTCGGTGTGGGCCGGGTCGTCGGGGGTGAGCGCCTCGGCGGCCGTCTCCAGCCGGTCGAGGTCGCGGCGCAGTCGCTCGGCCGGGTCGGTCCCGGCGGGCAGCAGCAGCCGCAGCAGATGCTCGGCGAGTGCCATCGGTGAGGGGTGGTCGAAGACCAGGGTGGCGGGGACGGTGAGTCCGGTGGCCGCCGTGAGCCGGTTGCGCAGCTCGACGGCGGTCAGGGAGTCGAAGCCCTGGTCCTTGAAGGCCTGTTCGGGGTCGATGTCACCGGCGTGGGCGTGCCCGAGGACCTGGGCGGTGCGGTCGACGACGAGCGCGAGCAGCCGCGCCGACTGTTCTTCGGCGGGCAGCGCGGCGAGGGTCGTGCGCAGATCGCCGGTGTCGGCGGTACGGCGGGACGCGGCCCGGCGTGGGGGCTGCCCGAGGAGCGCGGTGAGCAGTGCGGGGGCGGGCTGCTCGCGGTGACGGGCGCGCAGCGCTGGCAGGTCCAACGGGGCGGCGGTGACCGCCGGTTCGGGCCCGGCGAGCGCGGCGTCGAACAGTGCGAGCCCTTGGGCGGTGGTCAGCGGCCGGGTGCCGGTGCGACGCAGCCGTTCGCGGTCCCGCTCGCCGAGGGCGGCCGTCATCCCGCTGGCCTCCTCCCACAGGCCCCAGGCGATGGCCGTGGCGGGCCTGCCCTCACCGGCGCGTTCGGCGGCGAGCGCGTCCAGAGCGGCGTTGGCGGCGCAGTAGTTGGCCTGTCCGGCGGCGCCGAAAGTGGCGGACGCGGAGGAGAACAGGGCGAAGAACGCCAGGTCGAGGTCTGCCGTCAGCTCGTGCAGATGGCGGGCGCCGTACGCCTTGGCATGCAGGACGCCGTCGATCCGCTCGGGCGTGAGGGCGGTGAGGACCCCGTCGTCGGTGACGCCCGCGCAGTGGACGACGCCGGTGAGCCCGTCGATCCCGTCCAGCAGGGCGGCCACGGCGTCCCGGTCCCCGGTGTCGCAGGCGGCGACGCGGACCTCGGCACCGGCGGCGGTCAGCTCGGCCAGCAGCTCCGCGGCGCCCCCGGCGGCGGTTCCGGAGCGCGAGGTCAGCACGAGCCGCCGTACTCCGTGCCGTTGGACGAGGTGGCGGGCGACGTGAGCGCCGAGGGTGCCGGTGCCGCCGGTGACCAGGACGGTGTCCAGGGCGGGGTCGGGGGCGGGGTCCGGGGCGGGGTCCGGGGCGGCTGGCAGGGTGAGGACGGCCTTGCCGACCAGGCGGGCTTGCGCGACGGCTCGGAAGGCCTCCGGAGCCTGCCGGACGTCCCAGGCGATGACCGGGGGCGGGGTGAGTTCGCCAGCCGTGAACAGAGGGTGCAGGTGGTCAAGGATCTCGCGGATGCGGTCGGGGCCCGCGTCCCCCAGGTCGAAGGCCCGGTAGACGACGCCCGGGTGCTCGGTGGCCACTTGGCCGGGGTCGCGCAGATCGGTCTTGCCGATCTCCACGAACTGTCCGCCGTGTGGGAGGAGTCGGAGGGAGGCGTCGGTGAACTCGCCTGTCAGGCAGTTGAGTACGACGTCCATGCCGGCGCCGTCGGTGGCGGTGAGGAAGGTGTCGTGGAAGTCGAGGGTGCGGGAGTCGGCGATGTGGGCGTCGTCGAGTCCGGCGGCGCGCAGCGCGTCCCACTTGCCGCGTGAAGCGGTCGCGAATACCTCCGCACCCAGATGCCGGGCCAGCTGGACGGCGGCCGTACCGACCCCGCCCGCCCCGGCGTGGACCAACACCCGCTGCCCGGACCGCAGTCGGCCCAGATCGACCAGCCCGTAGTACGCGGTGAGGTGGACGACCGGCGCGGCGGCGGCCTGGGCGAGACTCCAGCCGGCCGGCACCGGGGTCAAGAGCCGCTCTTCGGTGACCGCTTGGGGGGCGAAGGCGCCGTCGAGCATGCCGGTCACCCGGTCGCCGGGTGCGAAGCGGGTGACGCCGGGGCCGGTCTCCAGAACCACTCCGGCGCCCTCTATGCCGAGGTCGGCCGCGCCCGGGTACAGGTCGAGGGCGATGAGAGTGTCCCGGAAGTTGACGCCGGCGGCCCGTACAGCGATCCGCACCTCGCCCGGGGCCAGTTCATGCCCGGTCTGCGGGTCGGGGACGAGCGCGAGGTCACCGAACGAGCCACGCGGGACACAGTCCAGCCGCCACCGCCCGGCCGGGGTCTCCAGCGCCTCCACGCGGACGACCCGCTCCAACCGGCGTCCGTACAGGCTGCCCTGACGAACCGCCAGATCGGGTTCACCGACCGCCAGCAGCGCGTCGACCGGCAGCTCCCCGGCATCCGCGTCCACGAGCACGATCCGGCCCGGGTGCTCGGCCTGCGCCGCGCGCACCAGCCCGGCGGCAGCGGCGTGCGCGGCGTCCGGCGCGGCGGGGGCGGACTCGGTCAGCAGCCCGGCGGCCGGGACGGTGGCGGCCCGCCGGGTCACGAACAGCAGCGGTGCGTCGGTGGCTCGCTCGTCGGCAAGCCACTCCTGGAGCAGTTCCAGGACGCGCCCGGTGACAGTGCCGAGATCGCCGTCGGGGCACTCGGCGACCACGACATCGGCCGTCTTCTGGGGCACTCCCTCGGGTACGGCCAGCGCGGCCCAGCCCACCCGGTACAACACGTCCTCGTCGGCGCCGGTCGGCGCGGGCAGCCGCTCGGGGCTCGTCTCGCGCAGGACGAGACCGCGCACGGTGACCACCGGCGCGCCCGCCGCGTCCACGGCGGTCAGCGCGACCGTCCCGTCGGCGGCCCGGGTGATCCGGGCGTGCACGGCGTCGGCTCCGGCCGCGTGGATACGTACCCCGGTCCAGGCGAACGGCAGCCGGGGTGCGCCACCCGGTGGCAGGTCGACGCCGAGGGCGTGCAGGACGGCGTCCAGCAGCGCCGGGTGCAGGGCGAACCGGTTCGCGGCGGGCCGCTCGTCCTCCGGCAGCTCCGCCTCGGCGTACAGGGTGCCGTCCGGGGCCCGCAGCACCGTTCGCAGCCCCTGGAAGGCGGGCCCGTAGTCGAACCCGGCGTCGATCAGACCGGGGTAGAAACCGTCGAGCGACACGGACTCGACGCCGCTCTCCGGCCGGTCAAAAACCTCTCCGGCGCTGTCGTCGGCCGGGACGAGTAAGCCCTCCGCGTACCGGGTCCAGGGCAGGGTGTCGTCGTCGGCGACCGCGCGGGAGTACACGGCGACCGCGCGCCGCCCGTCCTCGTCCGGCTCGGCCACGGTGAGCCGGAGGTCGGCCGCCGCCTCGGCGGTGAGGGCAAGCGGGGTGGCGAGGGTCAGCTCGGCCAGCTCCGGGCAGCCCAGCCGCTCACCGGCCCAGCAGACGAGGTCGACGAAGCCGGTGCCGGGCAGCAGGGCGGTGCCCAGCACTCCGTGGTCGGCGATCCAGGGGTGCGTGGCCCGCGAGATCCGCCCGGTGGCGATCACCGCGCCACCGTCGGGCGAGGTGATCCAGGTGCGCAGCAGCGGGTGGTCGACGGCACCGACCCCGGCCGCCGCCAGCGCCCCGGCCGGTATTTCGGCGTGGGCGGGCCAGTAGCGGCGGTGCTGAAAGGCATACGTGGGCAGATCGGCCCGGCGGGCGCCCGTACCGGCGAACACCGCGCGCCAGTCCACGGCCACGCCCTGGACGTACGCCTCCCCCAGCGCGCCCAGCAGCGCCTCCGGCTCGCTGCGGTCCCGGCGCAGCACGGGCACCGCCGCCAGCCCCGGCTCGGTCTCCTGCACGAGCGCCAACAGCGAGCCGTCGGGCCCCAGTTCGAGGACGGTCCCGATGTCCTGTGCCCGGACGGCCCGGACCCCGTCGGCGAACCGGACCGCGGCGCGGACGTGCCGTACCCAGTACTCGGGGGTGGCCAGCTCCTCCCCCGCCACGTCACCCGTGACGTTCGAGACGACCGGGATCAACGGCGCCGCGAAGGACACCCCGGCGAGCACTTGGGCGAAGTCGTCCAGTATCGGGTCCATCAGTCCCGAGTGGAACGCGTGGCTCACCTTGAGCTGCTTCACCCGGCGGCCCTGAGCCGCGAACCCGTCCGCGACCTCCTTGACGGCGACCTCCTCACCGGAAAGCACCAGCGCACGGGGCCCGTTGACAGCCGCGAGCCAGACACCGGGGGTCTCCGACAACTCGGACTCCTCCGCCTCCACGGCCCACATCACTCCACCGGACGGCAGGGCCTGCATCAGCCGACCGCGCGCCGTCACAACCCGGCAGGCATCCGCCAGGGACCAGACGCCGGCGACATGAGCGGCCACCAACTCGCCCAGGGAATGCCCGAGTACGACGTCGGGACGCACTCCCCAGGACTCCAGCAGCCGGTACAGCGCGACCTCGACCGCGAACAACGCGGGCTGGGCGAGACCGGTCTCCGCCAACTCCTCAGCCGTGCCGTCGAACACCGCCTCCCTCAGCGCCAACCCCTCAAAAGCGGCGCACACTTCATCGAACGCGGCGGCGAACACCCCGTACGCCTCGTACAACTCCCGCCCCATCCCCACCCGTTGCGACCCCTGACCCGAGAACACCACCGCGAGTCCCCCGTCCGTGGCGGTGGTCACGGTGTCCGTGGCAGTGGCCAGGGTGTCGAGGGCGGCGCGCAAGTGCGCGGGGTCGGTGGTGAGGAGGGCGGCGCGGTGGTCGAGGGCGGCGCGGTGGGCGGCGAGGGTCAGGCCGAGGTCGGGCAGGGCGGGCGCGTCGCGGGCGTCGAGGGCGGCGCGCAGCCGGGCGGCCTGCGCCCGCAGGGCGGGGGCGCTGCGGGCCGACAGCAGGACCGGTACGGCGGGGAGCGTGCGGGTGGCCTCGGGCTCCGCGTCGGATGCGGGGGCCTGCTCCAGGATGACGTGGGCGTTGGTGCCGCTGATGCCGAACGCCGAGACGGCCGCACGGCGCGGTCGGCCGGTCTCGGGCCAGGGCTGCCGCTCGGTCAGGAGCGTGACGGCGCCGGAGGCCCAGTCGACCTGGCTGCTCGGCTCGTCGATGTGCAGGGTCTTCGGCAGGACACCCTCGCGCAGGGCGAGGACGGTCTTGATGACCCCGGCGACCCCGGCGGCGGCCTGGGTGTGCCCGATGTTCGACTTCAACGAGCCGAGATACAGCGGGTGTTCACGGTCCTGCCCGTAGGCGGCCAGGACCGCCTGGGCCTCGATCGGGTCGCCGAGCCGGGTGCCCGTCCCGTGGGCTTCGACCGCGTCGACCTCGTCGGGGGCGAGGCCCGCGTTGGCGAGGGCCCGGCTGATGACGCGCTGCTGGGCGGGGCCGTTGGGCGCGGTGAGGCCGTTGGAGGCGCCGTCCTGGTTGATCGCGGAGCCTCGTACGACGGCCAGCACACGGTGTCCGTTACGCCGGGCCGCCGACAGCCGCTCGACGACGAGGACGCCGACGCCCTCGCCCCAGCCGGTGCCGTCGGCGGCGTCGGCGAAGGACTTGCAGCGGCCGTCGGCGGCGAGGCCGCCCTGGCGGGTGAAGGACTCGAAGGCGGTCGTGGTGGCCATGACGGCGGCGCCGCCCACGAGGGCCAGATCGCATTCGCCCTCGCCCAGCGCGCGGACCGCGCTGTGCAGGGCGACCAGGGAGGAGGAGCAGGCGGTGTCGAAGGTGACCGCCGGTCCCTCCAGGCCGAGGACGTAGGAGATCCGGCCGGAGGCGACGCTGCCGACCGAGCCGGTCAGGGCGTAGTCCTTGCCCTCCTCGGTGGTGAGGGCGAGGGAGGCGTAGTCGAAGTTGCCCGCGCCGACGTAGACGCCGGTGCGGGAGCCGCGCAGGGCGAGCGGGTCGATGCCGCTGCGTTCGAGGGCCTCCCAGGAGGTCTCCAGGAGCAGCCGCTGCTGGGGGTCCATGGCGAGGGCCTCTCGCGGGGAGATGCCGAAGAACGCTGCGTCGAAGTCGGCGAGGCCGGGCAGGAAGCCTCCCCTCGATGTGGCGACGTCGAGAGCGGCGGGCCAGCCCCGGTCGGTGGGGAAGGCGCCGATTCCGTCGCGGCCTTCGGCGACCAGCCGCCACAGGTCCTCGGGGTTTTCGACGCCGCCGGGGAAGCGGCAGGCCATGCCGACGACGGCGACGAGGTCGTCGTCGCCCGGGTCCGGACGGGCGGCACGGGTCTCGGAGGCCGGGGCGGGCGGAGTGGTGGCGAGCAGGTGGGTGCGGAGGGCGGTGGCGACGGCGGCCGGGGTGGGGTGGTCGAAGGCGAGGGTGCTGGGCAGGGTCAGGCCGGTGGCGGTGGCGAGCCGGTTGCGCAGGTCGACGGCGGTGACGGAGTCGAGGCCGAGGTCGCGGAAGGCGCCGGTGGCAGTGACCGCGTGGAGGTCGGGGTGGCCGAGGGCGGCGGCAGCGGCGGTGCGCACGAGGTCGAGGAGGTGCCGGTCACGGTCGCGGTCGGTGAGGGGTGCCAGCTTCTCGGCGAGCGTAGGGCCGTCGGCCGAGGCCTGGGACGGTGCCGGGGCCGGGACCTGGGCGGTTTCGGGGATGTCGTCGAGGAGGGGGCGTCGGCGGGCCGCCGAGTAACCGGCGGCGAACGTCGGCCAGTCCATGGCGGTGACGGTGAGGGTGGTCTCGTCGGCGCCGACCGCGTCGAAGAGGGCGGTGAGGGCGGTGTCCGGGTCCATGCTCCGCAGGCCGACCCGGTCGAAGAGGCGCTGGGCGACGGCGTCGACCATGCCGCCGCCCGCCCAGCTGCCCCAGGCGACGGACGTGGCGGTGAGACCCCGCGCGCGGCGGTCGGCGGCGAGGGCGTCGAGGTGGGCGTTGGCGGCCGCGTAGGCGGCCTGGCGGGCGCCGCCCCAGACGGCGGCGCCGGAGGAGAACAGGACGAAGGCATCCAGGTCCAGGTGCGCGGTCAGCTCGTCGAGGTGGCGGGCGCCGTCGGTCTTGCCCGCGGCGGCCTCGGTCAGGCCGTCGGGTGTGGTGTCGTCGAGCCGGGTCAGGGCGGTGACACCGGCGGTGTGCACGACCGCGTGGGGCGGGTGCTCGGCGATGACGGCGGCGAGGGCGTCCCGGTCGCCCGCGTCGCAGGCGGCGATCGTCACCTCGGCGCCCAGGGCCCGCAGTTCGGCGGCGAGGTCAGCCGCTCCGGGCGCTTCGGGGCCGCGTCGGCTGGTGAGGACGAGGTGCTGGGCACCGTCGCTCGCGAGTCTGCGGGCGACGCGGGCGCCGAGGGCTCCGGTGCCGCCGGTGACCAGGACGGTGCCCCGGGGGGACCAGGCGGTGCCGGTGGGGCGAGGGGTGCGGGTCAGCCGCCGGACCAGCGGGCCGGTGGCGCGCAGGGCCCACTCCTGTTCGTCGCCGGGGGCGGCGAGGACGGCGGCCAGGGCGGCGGCGGTACGGGCGTCCAGGTCGCGGGGCAGGTCGACGAGCCCGCCCCACCCGTCGGCCCACTCCAGCCCGGCGACCCGGCCAAGGCCCCACACCTGGGCCTGTTCGGGTACGGCGCCCTCGGTGTCGGCGGTGGCGACGGCGCCCTGGGTGAGGGTCCACAGGGGGGCGTCCGTGTTCAGGGTACGCAGAGCCTGGACGGCGGTGAGGGTGGTGACGGTGCCGATGGGGACCGTGGGGTGATCGGGGTGAGGGCGGGTGTCGAGGGCGAGGAGGGAGACGACGCCGGTCGCGTCCGCGAAGAGAGCGGCGTCGGCGTCCTGGGGCACCGTCGGGCGGCGTACTTCGAGGGCGCCGTGTGCGGTGAGGACCTCGGCGGTCCAGTCGGCGGCGGCGCAGTCCTCGGGTGCGAGGAGGACCCAGGTGCCGGTGAGCGGACCGGCGGTGAGCGGGGCGGGCTTCCAAGTGACCATGTACCGCAGGGCGTCGGTGGCGGCGCGCTCGCGGGTACGGGTGCGCCAGGTCGCGAGGGCGCGGACGGCTCCGTCGAGGCCGTCGTCGTGCGGGACGCCGAGCTGCCGGCCGACGGCTTCGGTGTCGCCGCGGTCCACGGTCCGCCAGAGTTCGGCGGTGGCGGGGTCCTCGGCGGGGGCCGGGGCGGGGCGGTCCAGCCAGTGGCGGGTTCGCTGGAAGGCGTGGGTGGGCAGTTCGGTGCGGCGGGCGCCGGTCCCGGCGAAGAGGGCGGTGAAGTCGACGGGGGCGCCGTGTACGTGGGCTTCGGCGAGCGCCTCGGTGAACCGGCGGGGGCCGTCGGTGTCCCGGCGCAGGGTGCCGATCACGGCGGCGGGTGCCTCGGCGGTGTCCAGGGTGTCCTGGAGGGCGTGGGTGAGCACCGGGTGGGGGCTGGCCTCGATGAAGAGGGTGTGGCCGTCGGCGAGGAGGGCGTGGGTGGCCTCTTCGAAGCGGACGGTGTGGCGCAGGTTGCGGTACCAGTAGCCGGCGTCGAGGTGGGTGGTGTCGGCGCGGCCCGGCGTGACGGTGGAGTAGAAGGCGGTCGTGGCCCGGTGCGGGGTGACCGGGGCGAGGAGGGTGCGCAGTTCGTCCTCTACGGCGGTGACGTGGGCGGAGTGGGAGGCGTAGTCGACGGCGACTCGGCGGGCGCGGACTCCGTCGCGTTCGCAGGCGGCGAGAAGTGCGTCGAGGGCGTCGTCGTCCCCGGCGACGACCGTGGCGGCGGGGCCGTTGAGGGCGGCGACGTCGATCCGGCCTGGCCATTCGGCGAGGCGGGCGCGTACGGCGTCGCCCGGTTCGGCGACGGAGACCATGCCGCCGCGCCCGGACAGCGCGGTCAGGGTCCGTGACCGCAGGGCGGCGACGCGGGCGCCGTCCGCCAAGGACAGTGCCCCGGCGACGACGGCCGCCGCGATCTCTCCCTGGGAGTGCCCGACGACGGCGTCGGGGCGGACTCCGCAGGCGGCCCACAGTTCGGCGAGGGAGACCATCACCGCCCACAGGACGGGCTGGACGACGTCGACGCGGGTGAGCAGGCCGGCGGCGTCCTCGGCGCGCAGGACGTCGGTGAGCCGCCAGTCGACGAAGGCCGACAGGGCCTCCTCGCACTCGGCCATGCGGCGGGCGAAGACCGGGGAGGAGTCGAGGAGGTCGACGGCCATCCCGGCCCACTGCGAGCCCTGGCCGGGGAAGACGAGCACGGTGCGGGCAGGTCCGGCCGGGGTGCTGCCGTGGACCGTTCCGGCGGGCGCGGTGCCGTCGGCGAGCTGGTCGAGCAGCGGGGTCAGGGCCGCCAGGTCGGGGGCGAGGGCGACCGCGCGGTGCGGGAGGTGGGCGCGGGCGGTGGCGAGGGTCCAGGCGAGGTCGGCGGGCGGGGTTGCCTCGGAGAGGTGCCGGTGGAGGGCGCGGGCCTGGGCGGGGAGCGCGGCCGGAGTGCGGGCGCTCAGCGGGAACGGCAGCAGGGGCGGGGCGGTGAAGACGGGCGTCCCGGGGGCGTCCGGGGCGCCGGGGACCGTCGTATCGGCCGGGGCCTGTTCGACGATGACGTGGGCGTTCGTACCGCTGATGCCGAACGACGACACACCCGCGCGGCGCGGCCGGTCCGCCTCCGGCCAGGGCTGTGGCTCGGTGAGCAGCCGGATGCCGCCTGAGGACCAGTCGACCTCGCCGGTGGGCTCGTCGGCGTGCAGGGTCTTCGGCAGGAGGCCCTCGCGCAGGGCGAGGACGGTCTTGATGACCCCGGCGACTCCGG
Source organism: Streptomyces sp. NBC_00878 (assembly GCF_026341515.1). Taxonomy (NCBI): domain Bacteria; kingdom Bacillati; phylum Actinomycetota; class Actinomycetes; order Kitasatosporales; family Streptomycetaceae; genus Streptomyces; species Streptomyces sp. NBC_00878. The sequence continues at coordinate 211,553 of NZ_JAPEOK010000001.1, forward strand.
CGGCGGCCTGGGTGTGCCCGATGTTCGACTTCAACGAGCCGAGGTACAGCGGGCGTTCACGGTCCTGCCCGTAGACGGCGTGCAGCGCCTCGGCCTCGATGGGGTCGCCGAGCCGGGTGCCGGTGCCGTGCGCCTCGACCACGTCGACGTCCGCCGGGCCGATCCCGGCGTCGGCGAGGGCGGCGCGCAGGACGCGTTCCTGGGCGGGGCCGCTGGGGGCGCTCAGCCCGTTGGAGGCGCCGTCCTGGTTGACGGCCGTGCCACGTACGACGGCCAGCACCGGGTGCCCGTTGCGGCGGGCATCGGAGAGCCGCTCGACGAGTATCAGGGCCGCGCCCTCGGACCAGCCGGTGCCGTCCGCTCCGGCGCCGAAGGCCTTGCAGCGCCCGTCGGCGGCGAGGCCGCCCTGGCGCTGGAAGCTGAGGAAGGTCCCGGGGGTGGACAGCACGCAGACGCCGCCGACGAGGGCGAGGGAGCAGTCGCCCCGGCGCAGGGACTGGGCGGCCAGGTGCAGGGCGACCAGGGAGGAGGAGCAGGCGGTGTCGACCGTAACGGCCGGTCCGTCGAAGTCAAAGGTGTAGGCGATGCGGCCGGAGGCGACGCTGGCGGTGGTGCCGGTCAGGACGTGTCCGCCGACGTCGCCCTCGGCCTCGTCGAGGCGGGGGCCGTAGTCCTGGGCGACGAGCCCGGTGAAGACTCCGGTGTGCCGGGCGGCCGGGGAGCGGGGGTCGAGTCCGGCGTGCTCGAAGGCCTCCCAGGCGGTCTCCAGCAGGAGCCGCTGCTGCGGGTCCATGGCGGCGGCTTCGCGCGGCGAGATGCCGAAGAAGGCGGGGTCGAAGGAGGCGATGTCCGGGAGGAAGCCGCCGGGGTAGGAGTCGTCCCATCCGCGCCGCTCCGGGACCGGTCCGATGGCGTCGCGGCCCTCGGCGAGCAGTCGCCACAGCTCACGCGGCGAGTCGGCGCCGCCGGGCAGCCGACACGCGAGGCCGACGATCGCGAGGCGCTCGCGGGCGTCTTCCTCCAGCCGGTGCAGCCGTCCCCGCGTCTCGTGCAGCTCCGCGGTGACACGCTTGAGGTAGTCGACCAACCTCTCGGCTTCCGACATGTCCGTCATTCCTTGCCTTCCCGGCTGTTGGCTGTGAGGTCCTGGCCGGTGCCCTGGCCGGTGCCCTGGCCGAATTCCTGGTCGATGAAGGAGAAGATCTCGTCGACGCTCGCCGCCGCGAGCGCCTCGCGGACCCCGTCCGTTCCCTCCGTTCCCTCCGTTCCCTGCGCTCCCTCCGTGGTCCGGTGTCCGGCCGGGGTGAGGGTGGCGGCCCGCTCCTCGCAGCGGGTGAGCAGCAGGCGCAGCCGGTCGGAGGCGGCGGCCAGGTCGGCGGGTTCGGCGGACGCGGTGACGAGGCCGTCCAGCACCTCCAGCGCGTCGGTGAACGTGCCTTCGCCGGCCGCGGGGGCCAGGCTGTCGCGGAGGTGACGGGCGACGGCCAGCGGTGTGGGGTGGTTGAAGAGGAGTCCGGCGGGCATGCGCCGGCCGGCCGCCGTGGTGAGGCGGTTGCGGAGCTCGACGCCCATGAGGGAGTCGAAGCCGAGCTCCTTGAAGGTGCGCCCGGCCTCGACATGCCGACCGTCGCGGTGGCCCAGGACGGCGGCGGCGTGGCCGCGCACCTGTTCAAGGAGCAGGGCCTCCTGCTCCGGCGGGGACTTCCGGGTGAGCTGCCGGGCCAGGTCGGGGGCCTGTTCGGCGGTCGGGGACCGGTCGTCGGCCGTACGCCAGGCGGTGCCCGCCAGTTCGCGGTGGAGCGGCGACGCGGCGCCTTCGTGGGCGGCGTGCCGGATGTCGGGCAGGGACAGCGCGAGCGGCAGCAGCAGCGGGGCGACCGGGGCGCGCAGGGCGCTGTCGAGAAGGGCGAGGCCGTGTTCGGCGGTGAGCGGGAGGAGTCCGCCGCGCCGCATCCGCTCCAGGTCGGTGGCGGTGAGCTTGCTGGTCATCCCGCCGGTGGGCGCCCAGGGTCCCCAGGCGAGGGAGACGGCGGGCAGCCCCTGGACGCGGCGGTGGTGGGCCAGGGCGTCGAGGAAGGTGTTGGCGGCGGCGTAACCGCCTTGCCCGGCCGCGCCGGTGACACCGGAGACGGAGGAGAACAGTACGAACGCGGCGAGATTCTGGCCAATCGTCAGTTCGTGCAGGTGCCAGGCCGCGTCCGCCTTGGGCCGCAGCACCCGGTCGAGGTCGGCGGGGTCGATCGCCTCGACGACGGCGTCGTGGACGACTCCGGCGGTGTGGACGACGGCGGTCAGCGGATGCTCCGCCGGTACGGCGGCCAGGGCGGCGGCCAGCGCGTCACGGTCGGCGGTGTCGCAGGCGACGACGGTGAGCCGTACGTCGCCGGAGAGGCCGAGTTCGGCGGCGAGCGCGTCGGCGTCCCCGCCGCTGCGGCTGAGCAGCAACAGATGCCGCATGCCGTGCCGTTCGGCGAGGTGCCGGGTGACGAGGCGGCCGAGGCCGCCGGTGCCGCCGGTGATCAGGACGGTGCCGTCGGGGTCGAGGGCGACAGCGGGCTTCTGAGTGGCGGCGGGACGCGTCAGGCGCGGGGCGTGCAATCTGCCTGCGCGGACGGCGAGTTGGGGCTCGCCGGTGGCGTAGGCGGCGGGCAGCGCGGCGGCGGAGGCCGGGTCGTCGTCCAGGTCCACCAGGACGAAACGGCCGGGGTGTTCGGTCTGCGCGGACCTCAACAGGCCCCACACCGGCGCCTGTTCGGGGGCGCAGGGCCCGCCGTCGGGGGCGACCGCCCGCCGGGTGACGACGACCAACCGGGTGTCGGCACGGCGTTCGTCAGCGAGCCACGTCCGGGCGACGGCCAGTGCGCGGTGGGCCGCGCCTCGGGCGCCGTCCGCCCCGGTGGCACCCGGCTCGGCGCCGCAGCCGACGACCACGACGCCCGCGTCCGGCACACCCAGGTCCGGGTGGTGCACGGCACCGGGCAGGGCGTGCGGGGGCAGCGGCTCTCCGACGACCGCCCAGCGCGCGTCGGCCGTGGCATGCGGCGCCGCGACGGGCCGCCAGTGGAGGGTGTACGGCCGGTCGGCGCCGTACGGTCCACAGGCCGCGTCGGCATCGGCCAGGGGGCGCGGGGTGAGGGCGCCGACCGTGGCGACAGTACGGCCCTCGGGGTCGGTCAGGCGGATCCCGTCCGGGGTGATCAGCGCGCGCAGGGCGCCGGTCGGGCCCGTCGGCACGGTGACGTCCCGGTACTCGGCGCCGAGAGCAGGCGGCTTGTCGTCAGCTGTGTCGCCGACGGTTTCGTCAGCCGTGTCGTCGGCCGTGTCGTCGGCCGCGAGAAGCTGTTGGACGCTGTCCAGCAGGGCTGGGTGGAGGGTGAACCCCTCGTCCGGTACGGCGAGTTCGGCGCCGGTGACGTCGGCGTGCCGCCAGGCCGTGCGCAGGGCTCGGTAGGCGGGGCCGTACAGGGTGCCCGTGGCGGCGAGTCGGTCGTAGGGGCTGTCGGTGTCGAGCGGTTTGGCGTCCCGCGGTTCCCAAGACCCGTTCTGAGCCGGGGTTCTGGCCTCGGCGTCGGAGGCCAGGGTGCCCTCCGCGTGCTGGGTCCACGGAACGTCGCCGGGGGCCGGCCGAGTGTGGACGGTCAGCGTGCGCCGGCCGTCCGCCTCGGGGGCGCCCACCAGAACCTGGACGTCCAACGTGGTGTCCGCCGGGAGGTCGAGCGGTGCGGTGGGCCGCAGTTCGGCGACCCTGGTGGCGCCGGTCTCGCGGGCGGCGGTGAGGGCGAGATCGAGCAGGACGGCGTCCGGGACCAGGGCCCGGCCGCGCACGGTGCGGTCGGCGAGCCAGGCGTGGGTGGTGTGAGCGATCCGCCCGGTCAGCAGGGTCTGTCCGCCCGCGACCGTGGTGAGCGCGGTGAGCACCGGGTGGGTGAGCGCGGTCCCGCCGGTCGTCACCCCGGTCGCCGACGAGTGCGGGGCCAGCCAGTAACGGCGGCGCCGGAAGGCGTAGGTGGGCACGGTCGCGGGGTCGGCCGGGGGGTGCCCGGCGAAGACGGCGGCCCAGTCGGGGCTGTGCCCGGCGAGGTGCAGTCGGGCGAGCGCGCCGACTGCGGCGTCCGGCTCGGCGTGGTCACGGCGCAGCACCGGGATGGCAGCCGTCTCGCCCTCGAAGGCCTCCCGGACCATCGCCGTGAGGACACCGTCCGGGCCCAGCTCCACGAACCGGGTGACACCGAGCGCGCGCAGCCGCCGTACTCCGTCGTGGAACCGGACCGTGCCGCGCACGTGCCGCACCCAGGTGTCGGGGTCGCACAGCTCCTTTGGGGTCGCCTCCGCGCCAGTGAGGTCGCTGATCACGGAGAGCGTCGGTGGCCGGTAGTCGACGCCGGCGGCGACCTCCGCGAAGTCGGCCAGCATGGGCTCCATATGGGGCGAGTGGAAGGCGTGCGAGACCCGCAGCTCGCGGGTGCGCCGGCCGCGCTCCTTCCAGCGGGCGGCGAGGCCGCGTACGGCGTCGGCGTCGCCGGAGACCACCACGGAGCGGGGGCCGTTGACCGCGGCGAGCGTGAACTCACCGCCATGCCCGGCGAGTTCGGGCAGCAGCTCCTCCTCGGTGGCTTCCACGGCGGCCATGGCGCCGGTCCCGGGCAGGGCCTGCATGAGCCGTCCCCGGGCGGTGACCAGGGCGCAGGCGTCGGGCAGGGAGAGCACCCCGGCGACATGCGCGGCGGCCAGCTCGCCCACGGAGTGGCCCAGCAGGTGGTCGGGGACGATCCCCCAGTGCTCCAGCAGCCGGAAGAGAGCGACTTCGAGGGCGAACAGCGCCGGTTGGGCGTACCGCGTCTGGTCCAGCAGCCCGGACTCGTCGGCCAGCACCATCCGCAGGGGGTACGGCAGTCGCGGGTCGAGGTGTGCGGCGACCTCGTCGAGCGCGGCCCGGAACGCGGGCTGGGCGGCGTCCAACTCCAGTCCCATGCACGGACGTTGGCTTCCCTGTCCGGTGAACAGGAAGGCGGTGCGGCCCTCTTCGGCGATCGCGCGGGGTGCCGTCGGGGTCGAGTCGCCTTCGGCGAGGGCGGCCAGGTCGGCGTGGAGCCGCTCACGGTCGCCGGTGAGGACGGCCGCGCGGTACGGGAGGGCGGCGCGGGCGGTCGCCAGGGAGTGGCCGAGCGCGGTGAGGGGGGTGTCGTCCGTGAGGCGGGCGCGCAGGCGGGCGGCCTGGGCGCTGAGTGCCTCGGGGGTGGCGGCGGACAGGAGGAGGGGGACGGGGGCGGCGGTTTCGGGTGCGGCGGGGGGAAGTCGGGAGGCGGGGGCCTGTTCGAGGACGACGTGGGCGTTGGTGCCGCTGATGCCGAAGGAGGACACGCCCGCGCGGCGCGGGCGCCCGGTCTCCGGCCAGGCTCGGGGTGCGGTCAGCAGGTCGACCGCGCCGGAGGACCAGTCGACGTACGGGGACGGCTCGTCGGCGTGGAGGGTCTTCGGCAGCTCTCCGTGGTGCAGGGCGAGGACGGTCTTGATGACCCCCGCGACTCCGGCCGCCGCCTGGGCGTGTCCGATGTTGGACTTCAACGAGCCGAGATACAGCGGGCGTTCACGCCCTTGGCCGTACGTCGCGAGCAGCGCGTGCGCCTCGATGGGGTCGCCGAGCTTCGTACCGGTGCCGTGCGCCTCGACGGCGTCGACGTCCTGCGATCGGAGCCCCGCGTCCGCCAACGCGTCCTGGATCACCCGCTGTTGAGCCATCCCGTTGGGCGCTGTGAGCCCGTTGGAGGCACCGTCCTGGTTGATCGCGGAACCGCGTACGACGGCCAGCACGCGATGCCCGTTGCGCCGTGCGTCGGAGAGCCGCTCGACAAGGAGCACGCCCACGCCCTCCGACCAGCCGGTGCCGTCGGCCGAGGCGCCGAATGCCTTGCAGCGCCCGTCCGGTGAGAGTCCGCCCTGTCGGGAGAACTCGCGGAACAGTCCGGGGGCGGCCATCACGGTCACGCCCGCGACAAGGGCGCGGGTGGACTCGCCCCGGCGCACCGACTCGGCCGCCAGGTGCAGGGCGACCAGGGAGGACGAGCAGGCGGTGTCGACGGTGACGGACGGGCCCTCGCAGCCGAAGACGTAGGACAGGCGGCCCGACAGGACGCTCGCCGTGGTCCCGGTGAGCAGGTGTCCGCGCAGGTCGTCGGGGGCGTCGTACAGGCGGGGGCCGTACTCCTGGTTCATGGCGCCGACGTAGACGCCGGTGCGGGAGCCGCGCAGGGCGGTGGGGGCGATCCCGGCACGTTCCAGGGCCTCCCAGGCGGTCTCCAGGAGCAGCCGCTGCTGCGGGTCCATGGCGAGCGCCTCGCGCGGGGAGATGCCGAAGAGGTCGGCGTCGAAGTCGGCGGCGTCGGCGAGGAATCCGCCCCGGTGGCCCTCGGCGGACCAGCCCCGGTCCGCGGGCGGGGCGGTGACGGCGTCGAGGCCGTCACCGAGGGCCCGCCACAGCTGTTCGGGTCCATCGATGCCGCCGGGCAGCTGGCAGGCCATGCCGACGATCACGACGGGGTCCTCGGCGCCGGTGCGCACAACAGGCCTCGACCGGCGTGCCTCTGAGGATTCATCAGCGAGGTGACGGGCCAGCGCGGCCGGTGTCGGGTGGTCGAAGAGCAGGGTGGTCGGCAGGGTCCGGCCGGTGGCCGCGGTGAGCCTGCCGCGCAGTTCCAGCGCGAGGTGGGAGTCGAACCCGAGGTCCTTGAAGGTGAGTTCGGGTACGACGTCGGCGGTGCCGGGGTGACCGAGGACGGCGGCGGCCTCGGCGCGGACGAGGTCCAGGGTGTCGACCGGGGTCTTCGGGCGGACGACGGGCTCGGGCGCGGCGGCGCTCGTCGTCGGCGGCTCTTCGGCGGCCCCGGTCGGCGCGAGCCAGTGGCGGCGGCGCTGGAAGGGGTAGGTGGGCAACTCGACGTGCGCGTAGGGGCCGTGAAGGGTCCGGGTCCAGTCGACCGGGGTGCCGTGGACGTACGCCTGGGCGAGGGAGGCGGCCATGCGGTCGGGGCCGCCGTGGTCGCGGCGGAGGGTGGGCACGACGACGGGCCGGGCGCCCGCGGCCTCGGCGGTCGCGGCGATGGCGGGGGCGAGCACCGGGTGGGGGCTGATCTCGATGAAGGTGGTGTGCCCGGCCTCGGTGAGGGCGGTGACGGCGGGCGCGAAGGAGACGGGTTCACGCAGGTTGCGGTACCAGTAGTCGCCGTCCGGAACCGGGTCGACGGCACCGGGGGCGACCGTCGAGTGGAAGGAGATCGCGAAGGGGCGCGGGGTGACGTCGGCGAGGGCGGTGCGCAGGGGGTCGCGGATGGCCTCGACGTGGGAGGAGTGGGAGGCGTAGTCGACGGCGACGCGGCGGGCGCGGACCTCGTCGGCGGCGCAGGAGGCGAGGAGCGCGTCGAGGCCGTCGGTGGAGCCCGCGACGATCACCGAGTCGGGGCCGTTGACGGCGGCGACCTGGATGGCGCCGCCGAGCGCGTCGATCCGGGCGGCGACCGCCTCGGCGGGCTCGGTCACTGCGACCATGCCGCCGTGCCCGGACAGTTGGCGGCCGATGAGTTCGGCGCGGCGTACGGCGACCTTGGCGCCGTCCTCCAGGGAGAGTGCCCCGGCGACGCAGGCGGCGGCGACCTCGCCCTGGGAGTGTCCGACGACGGCGGCGGGCTCGACGCCGTACGCCCGCCAGACCTCCGCCAGCGAGACCATGACGGCCCACAGCACGGGCTGGAGCACGTCGACGCGGTCTAGGTCGGGGGCGCCGGGGGTCTGGCGGACGACGTCGGTCGGGTTCCAGTCGACGCAGGCGGTGAGAGCGCGGGCGCAGCGGTCCCAGGCGGCGGCGAAGGCGGGCTCGGTGTCGAGGAGTCCGGCGGCCATGCCGGGCCATTGGGAGCCCTGGCCGGGGAAGACGAAGACCGGTCCGGGGCCGGACTCGCCGGGGGCCGCGGTGGTGACGACAGCGGGCGAGGGACGGCCCTGGGCGAGCGCGGCGAGGGCCTCGCGGCGTCCTTCGGCGTCGGGGGCGAGGACCACCGCACGGTGGGTGAAGGCGGTGCGGGTGGTGAGCAACGCGTGGGCGACGGCGGCGGGTTCGGCGTCGGGGTCGGCGTCGAGCAGCTGCCGGGCCTGGTCGGCGAGGGCCTCGGGGGTGCGGCCGGACAGGACCCAGGGCGCGGTGGCGGGCCCGGCCGGGGCGTCCTGCGCCCGCTGTTCCCAAGAGGCGAGCACCACATGGCAGTTGGTGCCGCCGAGGCCGAAGGAGCTGACGCCGGCCAGCCGGGTGCCGTCCTCGGCTGGCCAGGGTTCGGTGGTGCGCTGGACGGTGAGGCCGAGGTCAGCCAGCGGGATGTCCGGGTGCGGGGTGTCGTGGTGGAGGGTGGGGGCGTACCGGCCGTCGCGCAGGCACAGCAGGGTCTTGATGAGGCCGGCGATGCCCGCCGCGCCTTCCAGGTGGCCGATGTTGGTCTTGACCGAGCCGACGCGCAGCGGCCGGTCCGCGGGGCGTCCGGCGCCCAGGGCGGCGCCGAGCGCGGCGGCCTCGACCGGGTCGCCGGTGGGGGTGCCGGTGCCGTGGAGTTCGACGTACTGGATGTCATGGGGGGCGACGCCCGCGCGCCGGCACGCGGCTTGGATCACCTCACGCTGGGCGGCGGCGTCGGGGGCGGTGAGGGCGGTGCCGCCGCCGTCGTTGTTGACGGCGCTGCCGCGGATGACGCCGTGCACCCGGTCGCCGTCGGCGAGGGCGCTCTCCAGCGGCTTGAGGACGACGAGACCACCGCCCTCGCCGCGGACGTAGCCGTTGGCGCGGGCGTCGAAGGTACGGCAGTGGCCGTCCGGGGAGAGTGCGCCCAGACGGTGCACGGCGAGGGTGCTGTCGGGTGCCAGCACGAGGTTGACGCCGCCGACCAGAGCGAGTTCGCACTCTCCGCGGCGCAGGCTCTCGGTGGCGAGGTGGACGGCGACCAGGGAGGAGGACTGGCCGGAGTCGACGGTCAGGCTGGGGCCGGTGAGGCCGAGGGAGTAGGAGAGACGGTTGGCGAGCAGGGAGCGCTGCCGGCCGGTGAAGGTGTGCGCGGTGACGGCGTCGGGTCCCTGACGCTGGGTGAGGCGGGCCCAGTCGTCGGCGAGGGCACCCACGAAGACACCGGCGGCGGTGCCGGCGAGTGCGGCGGGCAGGGTGCCGGCGTGTTCGAGGGCCTCCCAGCCGAGTTCGAGCAGCAGGCGCTGCTGGGGGTCGAGGGCGGCCGCCTCGCGGGGCGAGATGCCGAAGAAGGGCGCGTCGAAGATGTCGACGTGGTCGAGGAAGCCGCCGCGCGTGGGGATGCCGGGGTCGTCGGGCAGGATGTCGCGGCGGTCGGCGGGTACGTCGGTGACGGCGTCGCCACCGCGGGCGAGCAGTGCGGCGAATTCCTGCGGGGTGCCGGCGCCCGGCAGTCGGCAGGCGATGCCGACGACGGCGATCGCCTGGGTCTCCTCGAACGCTCCCGGCATCCGGGGGCCTCCCTGGGACGGGGCCCGGCGGTGGTCCCGGGTCCGGTGGGCTGTGGGGCGGGTGGGCCGGCGCCGGCGGGTCAGCGGCGGAATCGCACGATGTCCCCGGGGACGAGGTCCTCGCCGATGTAGACGTAGCCCTTCTTGAGGACGGAGCCGTCCTCGTCGATCTCGTAGTCGTCGACGAAGCGGTGGCGCCCGCCGAAGACGGAGCTGTCGCCGGTGATCCGGAAGTGGCCGTCCTCCCAGCCGGGGCTGGTGAAGGTGCCGTGGTGGCCCCAGTCGTCGTAGTAGAAGGAGACGAAGTGGCCCTCGATGTCACTCCAGCCGATCAGCCAGACGGCGGTGATGCCGGGGACGGGGATGTACTGGGTGATCTCGTGGAACCGGCCGTCGGCCAGGGCCTTGCCGGAGGAGGTGGCCCGACCGGTGGTGACCTGCTCGGTGGTCAGGTTCGTGTATTCCAGCCGGAATTCACCGAGGAGGAAATCGAGCTGCTTCATTTCCTCTGCTATTTCGTTCCGCTCCGGAAAGACGACATCTCCGCCGGCGGCGGGAACGGATTCCGGCGCGGTGTGGTCCATGGACTGAACAGACTGGTCGCTCATGAGTGAACTCCGAGGAAGTAAAGGGCAGCTGGAAAAAAGGGGCCGCTCCCGCCGTCCGGGACACGATCCACAAGCTATCGAACCGAGCGGTTGTCCAGGCAAGCCCGGACCGGCCGGTTAGGGGTGCCCGGGGTGCTTTTCCGGGGCCCCTTTAGGGGTGTCCGGTCCGGTCGGCACGTGGTTAATCTGGCCGCCGACGGGACGGGCTCACCGTCCGGTTCCCCTCCGAGGAGCAAGACGATGACCATCGAACAGCAGGATTCCGCCGGGCAATCCCAGGACGACTTTCCCTCGCTGCTTGCCTGGCTTTCTCAAAACCGCGCCGAACAACCAGTGCTCGCCGACGACGTGTTTCCCGGGCTCTGGCATCTGTTCCGCTATGCCGATGTGGAACGGGTGCTGTCCGACCCGGCGACATACTCCAGTGACATGTCGGCGATCATTCCGACGCATCCGGACACGGCCTGGATGGCGAAGGGGAATGTCGTCGGCATCGACCCGCCGATGCACCGCAGGCTCAAATCCCTGGTCAGCAAGGCGTTCACGCCGAAGCTGGTGGCCGGTCTCGAGCCGCGTATCACGGAGTTGACGACGGAGCTGCTCGACCAGGTGGCCGGGCGGGACGGCTTCGACCTGGTGGAGGCCGTCACGCATCCGCTGCCGGTGTTCGTGATCGCGGAGCTGCTGGGCATCCCGGTGGCGGACCGGTCGCTGTTCGAGAAGTGGGCGCTGAACTTCATCGCGGCCAACGGCGGCGCCGAGAGCGCGCTGCCGAGCGAGGAGAACGTGCTGGCGTTCGTGGAGACGGCCCGGGAGATGCGGGCGTACATGCTGGAGCATGTCCAGGACCGGCGCAGCACACCCCGCGACGATCTGATCGGTCAGCTGGTGAGCGCCCGCACCGAGGACGGGCAGCTCGACGACGACGAGATCATCGGCTTCGCCGGCACGCTGCTGATGGCGGGTCACATCACCACGACCGCCGTGCTCGGCAGCACGGTCCTGTGCCTGGACGAGAACCCGGCCGCGTTCGCCGAGGTGCGCCAGGACCGTTCGCTGATCCCGGCGGCGGTCGAGGAGGCGGTGCGACTGCGGCCGGCGTTCTCCCGGCTGGTGCGGATGACGACGGCCGAGTCGGAGTTCGCGGGGCGGACGATACCGGCCGGGCAGGTCCTCACCATGTGGACGGTGTCGGCCAACCGCGACCCGGAGCGCTTCGACTCCCCCGACACCTTCGACCTCCACCGCGACAAGTCCCGCCACCTGGGCTTCGGCCAGGGCCTCCACTTCTGCATGGGCGCCCCGCTGGCCCGCCTGGAGGGCCGCGTCGTCCTCAACCTCCTCCTGGACCGCTTCCCGAAACTGGCCGTCGCCCAGACCCCGGACGCGGTGGCGTACCACCACCCGAAGAACGTCGTGGGCCCCCGCCGCCTCCTCGTCACGACCACCTGACACGCGTTCCTCGTACGTACCTGGCGCCAAGCCCGCTTCCTCCGCGGGCCGGCGCCTTCGCGCGCTGTCTGCTTCCCGCACGCCCCCTCCCCGCATGACGACGCCCGCCGAAGCGCATCGGCGGGCGTCGGTGTCGGGGTCGGCTACCAGGCGGCGGGCATGCGGCCGATCTCCGGGTGCCAGGAGGGGTGCGGGTAGATGTCCTGGGAGGACTCGGTGAGGCGGAGGCCGGGGAGGCGGGTCAGGAGGGTGGCGTAGGCGACCTGGAGGCCGACCTTGGTGAGGTTGGCGCCGAGGCAGTGGTGGACTCCGGAGCCGAAGGCCAGGTGGCTGCGGCCCTCGCGCGTGAGGTCGAGGCGGTCGGGATCGGGGTATTCGGCGGGGTCACGGTTGGCGGCGGCACCGGCGACGACGACGCCCTCTCCCGCGCGGATCAGGCGCCCGCCGATCTCGACGTCCTCCAGTGCGACCCGCGGCATCAGGTCCAGCGGGCTCACCAGCCGGGTCAGCTCCTCCACGGCGGCGGGCAGAAGTCGCGGAGCGTCCCGTACGGCAGCGAGTTCGGCGGGCTGTTCCAGCAGCCTCAGCAACCCGATGGTGATCATCGCCTTCACGGGTGACTGCCCGGCGACGAAGATGACGAAGCAGAGTTTGACCAGCTCGTCCTTACTGAGTTTGCCGGTCTTCACATACTTCTCGACGACCCGGCTGACGGGATCGTCACCGGGCTGCGCCAGCTTGTCGTCGACGAACTTCTGAAAGTACTGCTGGAGCGCGACGATCTGATGGGCGATCTCCTGCCCGACGTCGCCGGTGTCGGTGGCCGAGCCGGAGGCCTTCTCCCGGACCTCGCGGCTGCTGACGAGCCATGCCTGGAGGTCGGCGTAGTCCATGCCGAGCGCCCAGCAGGTGATGGTGCCCGCGAACGGCTCGGCGAAGTCGGCCACCAGATCGGCGGTGTTCCCGCCGGCGGTCATGGCGTCGAGGAGTTCATCGGCGTGCTTCTGCATCGCCGGCCGCAGGTCCTCCGCCCGGCGCAGGGTGAACTCGCTGACGATCGCCCTGCGCTGCGCGGTGTGCAGCGGCGGGTCCAGGGTGTTCAGCAGCGGGAAGGCACGGAACCCTTCGAGGACTTCTGCGTAGATGGGGTATCCGGCGTGGGTGATGTCGGAGCTGAACCGGCTGTCGTGCAGGACGGCGCGGGCCTGCTCGTACTCGGTGATCACCCAGACACGTCCGCCGTGGTAGAGGCGGGCCGCCGCGGGGCCGTCGGCGGCCCGCAGGTCGTCGTACTCCTCGGGCGGCCGATAGGGGCACTTCCTCAGCCGGGGAAAGGACTCGTCCACGGTGGTCTCGGCAGGGGGCATAGGGGTTCCTTCAGGTGCGGAGAAACGAGGAGAGGCGGCGTCAGGCCGCCCAGCGCAGCAGACAGAGCCCGGCCGCCATGCCCGCTCCGAACCCGGCGAGCAGCAGCAGTTCGCCGTCGGCGATCAGGCCGTCGCGGGCCGCCTCGTCGAGGGCGACGGGCACCGAGGCGGCGCCCATGTTGCCGTACTTGACCAGCGGGGTGTGGGTACGGGCGCCGGTCAGGCCGCAGCGTTCGACGAGTTCCCCGAGGAGGACTCCGTTGGCCTGGTGGGGGACGAAGTGGTCGACCTGGGAGATCGTGGTGCCGGTGCGCTCCAGCAGCGGGGCGATCATGGGCGGCACATTGGTCATGACGAAGTCGGCGACGCCCCGGCCGGCCATGCGCAGGGAGTGGCCGCCGCCGTCGACGGTGTCGTGGGAGGCGGGGACCCGGCTGCCGCCGCCCTCGATCCAGATCAGCTCGTGGGCGTCGCCGCGCCCGGCGAGTTCGGTGCCGAGGATGCCGTAGGGCTCGGGGACCTCGCCGATGACGGCGGCTCCGGCGGCGTCGCCGAGGAGGACGGCGGTGCCGCGGTCGTCGTAGTCGAGGAAGCGGGAGTAGAGGTCGGCGCCGATGACCAGGGCGAGGGTGCCGGGGCGCTGGGCGACGAGGGCGCGGGCGATGTCGAGGGCGTAGACGAAGCCGGCGCAGGCGATGTTGATGTCGAAGCAGACCGCGCGGGTCGCGCCGAGGGAGTTCTGCACCAGGGAGGAGGTCGGGGGCAGCGGGGCGTCGCCGGTGGAGGTGGCCACGATCAGGTGGTCGACGCGGTCGGCGCTGACGCCCGCTCGCTCCAGGGCGGCGGTGGCGGCGTTGCGGGCGAGGTCGGAGGTGGCCTCGTGGGGGGCGGCGTAGCGGCGGCCGCGGATGAGGGTGCGGCGGCCGATCCACTCGGCGGTGATGTTCGGGACGCGGCGCGCGATCTCCTCGTTGGTGATCTCCTCCTTGGGCAGGTAGGAGCCGGTGCCGAGGATGCCGATGGCGGTCATGCGGTCACCGCCAGGGCGCCGGGCCCGGGGGTGGCGAAGGGGCGCAGCGGGTTGAGCCGCTCCTCGCCGATGCGGGCGCGCAGTTCGGGGTCGGTGACGCCGAGTCCGGGTTCGGGGGCCAGGCAGAGTACGCCGACCTTGCCGATGTGCTCGTTGAGCTGGACGAGCCGGGTGGCCTCGCCGACCTCGTCGAGGGGATAGAGGGTGGAGAGGGCGGGCATGACGCGGCCCTGGCCGAACAGGCGGGCGCACTCCCACTGTTCGTGGAGGTTGGCGACGTGGCTGCCGAGGATGCGTTTGAGTTTCATCCACAGGTACCGGTTGTCGTAGCGGTGCCGGTAACCGGTGCTGGAGCCGCAGGTGATGACGGTGCCGCCGCGCCGGACGGCGAGGACGGACATGCCGAAGGTGGCCTGGCCGACGTGGTCGACGACGATGTGCGGGTCCTCGCCTGTGGCGTCGCGGATGGCGCGGCCGAGCCTCTTGCCGTCGGTGATGGCCTGGGCGACCTCGTCGTCGCTGTCGCCGTCCCACTCGCCGAGTCCGAGTTCGCTGCGGTCGATGACGACGTCGCAGCCGAGGGCCCGCAGGGCCTCGGCCTTGCGGGCGGAGCCGACGACACCGACCGGTGTGCCGCCGCCGTTCTTGACGAACTGCACGGCGTAGGCGCCGGTACCGCCGGTGGCACCCCAGATGAGGACGATGTCGCCCTGCTTCATCCGGGCGCCCCGGTCGGAGACGAGCATCCGGTAGGAGGTGCCGGCGCAGGCGGGCACGGAGGCGGCTTCTTCCCACGTCAGATGGGCGGGCTTGGGGATGAGCTGGCTCGCGCGGGCGAGGCAGTAGTGGGCGATGCCGCCGTAGTTGGTCTCGTAGCCCCAGGCGAGCTGGTGCTCGCCGAGCATGCCGTCGCTCTGGGTGATGGCTTCCTGTTCATCGATGACGGCCGCGTTGACGAGGACGTGGTCGCCGGTCTTCCAGTGGCGTACGGCGGAGCCGGTGCGGACGACGACACCGGCCGCGTCGGAGCCGAGCACGTGGAAGGGCTGGTCGTGGCGTTCGGCCCAGCCGCCCTGTCTGCCGTACGAGCCGAGGAAGCGGAAGGTGGACAGGGGTTCGAAGGTGGCGGACCACACGGTGTTGTAGTTGATCGAGCTGGCCATGACGGCGACGAGAACCTCGTCGGGCGCGAGCTCGGGCATGGGGACGGGGCCGACCCGGAGGGTCTTGCGTACGTCCTTGTCCGCCACACCCTGGAAGACATCCACGTCCTCGACGCGCAGATGCGCTGCCGTGAACTCCTCCGGCAGAGCCGCGCGTTCGAGGTCCTGCGGGCTCGCACCCGCGAGGACCGCATCGGTGACAGAGGCCATGAATCCCTTCCTTCGGACAGGGGTTGATCGGTCACGGCTTTGGTTGATGCCCGTCCGCGGATTTCACTGTGCGATGGCCGTGCGGTTTTCCCCGCGATATACGACGACTTCTTCGCCGTCGATGTCGGCGAACTCACCGCCGTGCACGAGGTGTTCGCACACGCCGTGCACGAGGCGTTCACACCCCGCTCCCCTTTGCATCAATGCTCCTGTCCCCAAGGCGGAATCTAGGACAGGGAAATCCGCGAATTCATTTCCGAGGGAGACATATTTCCTACCGATGAGGTTTGCAGGGCCACCCGCGCCGGACAACCCCTATTCACGGGAGTGCCTCCAACAGGGGTGCCCTGCCCTCGACCCCAGACATGACGCGTACCGACTGCGCGAGTTCCCGCCGAACTCACGCCGCCGGTCGGATGCGGATGATGGCGGCCCCGTCAGCGACGCCGACAGTCTGCAGGCTCATTTTGTTGATGACTGCCTTGTCGCCCGGGTGACAGGTCCAAGACGCGTAGGCGGAGGAGTTCGCCGCCGGGCCGGTGAAACTGGACTCGCACCCACCGTCGCTGGAGAACTCCGGCTGGAGCAGCGGGGCGGCCATCGTGACCGTCTTGGCGTTGATCCCGGTCACCGCCAACGGGCCGAGGCCGAATCGGGCCGGCAGCGGCACCGTGGCCGAGACGGTCACTCGGATCTCGCAGGTGCCGTCCGCGCACGCCCGGGAATTGTCACCATCCGCCGGTGGCGCCGGTGGAGGTGTGGGTGACGCGGTGGGGCTCGTGGGAGTGCTGGAGACCGAGGGAGTGGCGGGGGCCTTGGGCGGGGCCGAAGTCGGCGTGGCGGTGCGGTCGGTGGCCGGCTCGATCGATGAGCACGACGCGACGGCCGCCGTCACGGCCACGGAGAGGAGGACGCGGGTGAGCAGGATGCGGGTGAGCAGGCGGGGACGGGTAACTGACGGCGCGTGGGTCATGCGGGTATTCAACGGGGAGTGTGCAGGGACCGGTCCCGGCTCCGGATGACCCGGCGGGTTCCCGGGCCGTTGGCGGCAGTGGATCGGTCCTGGTTACCGTGTATGAACGGGGAGTTGAGGCTTACTCGATCTCCCGGAAAGAGGGACCGCCCTGCGCGAGGAAGACCTTTTCGTTCACCCAGCGAGGCGCATCACCGCCGGTATCGAGATACTGGCATTCGTACCCGGTGTCATCGTCGACCGTGACGGTCTTGAGGGACGGGATCCGGTCGCAGCGCATTTCCTTCGCGCTCTTGTGACGCAGCTCCCAGTACCGGCCGTAGACCGTTTTGGCGAGCAGCACGCCCGAGTCAGGAGGATAGATCTGGTAGTGGATGAGCTGGACGGGCCCTCCGCCGGCAACGTCTTCGACCCAGACGTCCCACGGCAGTTTCACACCCCGGTAGGTGACCGTGCACACCGTCTTCTGCCCGGTCTTCACCATGACCTGGCCGCCCTCGCATCCAGCGCTGACCTTGGCGCGGATTCCCGCCATGAGGAGAGTCTTCTCCTGCACCTCACCCAGCACCCTCTCGGTGAACGGCGCATCGGAGCCCGGCTTCGGCGGCAGGCCCATCTCCGAACGGCTGGTGTCGGTGTCCATGAGCTCCGGTTCGGCCGCGCCGACTTCGACCGGCAGCCTTTCGGCCGTCGCGGTGGTGCCGGGAGCGGGGCCGTTGTCCTCGTCGGCTTCCGGCCAGAACGCCCTCCCAATTCCCAGTACCGCCAGGCACGCGACGACCACCACGAATGCCCGCTCGAAGCGGTTGAGACCATCGAAGTAGCGCGGAATCACCGGCCCAGCCTATGAGTCCGGCCGGGGACCGGTCCCAGCGGCGTTCGGGGACACTCAGTTGTCACGCGACTCGAAGATCTGGTGGATCGCCGCCAGCGGGTACGCAGTCTCTCGACTCCCGTTCTGCAGCTTCAAGTAGAAGTCCGTCACGACTGCGGCGAGCGGTGCGTGACGGGCAAGGGCGCTCGTAGCCTCCGGCGGACCCACAGAAGGCCCCACCCCTTCGGCGCATGCGCGAATGGCCGCCATCCGTTCCGTCCGCTCGTACCCGTACAGGTCCGTGATCAGCCAGTTCACCAAGTAGCTGAGCGTGTACGCGCGATCGTACGTTCGATGCCTCTCGTAGAAGTCGACCTCAGCGGGGGTCAAGTCGAAGCTGGACGACAGAGACAGGCCGTAGTCGGCGAAGTAGAGGCGGCGGCCGTCAGTCAGGATGTTCTGGAAGTGGGCGTCGAAGTGCAGAAGGCCGCGGGCGTTCATGAACGAGGTGCCCGCCTCCAGTTCCTTCTCCACCAGGGCACAGGCCCGGCCGACCGCCTCGTCACCGGTCCGTACCTGTTCGGTGAGCCACTCGTGCAGGGTCTGCGGGATGTACTCCAGGAACAGGACGAGGCTTGCCGGGGACTTACCGATGGCCTCGATACGACGACGTACCTCCGGCGCGCCTCCCCACTTGGCTACGACCCGATCCACGTCTGCCAGCTCCTCCGGAAGAGCCGGTGCCGGGTCCGGCAGAACCCGCGAGTGATACGTCAGCGGAAACCCCTGGTACTGCCCTGAGAGCACCCAGTTGGTGGTCATGGTGTGGACGGCGGCCTCCCGCCACGCCCCGAAACCGGGCCCGTCGACTCCGTATTGACAGAAGACAGGCAGTCCGAACACGTTGGCCGTGGACCGGACGTGTTCAGGTCGAAGCTCCACCTCAGTCACCGGGACCCGCTTCACGAAGACCGGCGTACCTCCGACCTCCAGCAGCGCCGACCTCCCACCGATACCGGAACCGAGCGGTGCGGCAGAGTCCACGAGCTCGCCCAATTCTCGATCACTGCGCAGGGCCAGGGATGTGGAAACGGCGCTGTAGGCAGCCAACCGCTCGTCGGGCAGCATCCCAGCACCGTCGGTCATGGCCTGCATCCGGATGTCTACCTCGCTTCTCGTGGCCGACCACTCGCGCGTCCCGGCGTCCTCAAGTCAACAGCCGCTGCCGAAGGGCAGCTTGACCGCACCGTACGCGAACGTCGACGCCAAGAAACGACCCGGCCTCGCAGCATCGACACCGCACAACCGAACAGTGCGATCGCGCATGATTGAACACTCACCGGCATCGCCTTCGTACTGATGGTCAAGGTGCAAGCCACGTGTCAGTGAAGGATCAGCATGGCAGAAGCGCAGACCTCCACAACCGAGTTGATCGCCGGGAGATATCGACCGCTCCAGATCGTGCACCGAGAGGAATTCCGGGTCGGCTGGCACGGTCAGGACATGGCATCCGGCCGATTGGTGTTCCTGGCGGAAGCCCGGCTTCCCGCGATCCTCCGTGAGGAGACGTCGGGGCAGACCACGGCCCGGGTACTGCGGGAGACCGCGAACTTGGAAGCCTCCGCGCCTGGCCGGGTGGCCACCGTCCTTGACGTCACCGAGCAGGACGGTCGGCTGTGGACCGTCATGGAACCGATCGATGGCCAGTCCCTGAGTGAACTCCTCGACCTCAGCGGACCGTTCAACCAGCCCCGGGTGGTCCGTATCGGCCTGGAGATCCTCGATGTGCTCGCGGCCGCGCACCGGTTGGGTGTTATACACGGCGACCTCGGTCCCGACCAGGTCTTCGTCAAGACGGATGGCAGCGTGGTGGTCACGGGGTTCGGGCTGAGCGGAGCGGACAGGTCCTTGAGGGCGAACGCACCCTCGTACGCCTCTCCGGAACAGATCCGCGGTGAGGCGATCGATCCCTCGACGGATCTGTGGGCCCTGGGAGCGCTCCTGCACACCATGGTCGAGGGTCGTCCGCCCGCTTCGAACCCGGGTTACGTCGAAGGCGTTTCGTTCTCCCCGGAAGGCATCGTGGGAGACCGGACACGGGGAGAAGCGGACAGATCCTGGACGGGCGAGCTGTCCACCGGTCGACTGCGCCAGACCATTCACGGCCTGCTCCGCGAAGACCCGAGGGAACGGCTCACCGAACCGGTACTGCGCAGGGCGCTGGCCCGGATGGTCAGCGAGGACTCGGCCGAACCGCCGCACGTGTTCGGGCTGCGCGGCATTTACGGGACCGTGCCGGGGGCGGAACGGATGTGGCGCAGGAAGCGGCCCATCATCCTCGCGATTGCCTGTTCGGTACTGGCCGTCGTAGCCGTCCCGGTCGTACTCACCGTGAACAGCGGATCGGCCTCGGACGCGTCCGACGCAGCCGGCCCGGCAGCCACCGCGTCCGGCTCCGCTGCCGCGCCGGTTCCTGCGCCTCCCACCCAGGTTCGCCCCTCCGCGGACCCGACCGGCGGCGCTTCGTCCGGAACCTCGGACCCCGCCGTGCCCGCCGTCCCCTCCTCCAGCGTCTCCGCAGAAGCGACGGCGCCGCCCGCCACCAAGCGTTACGTCGCGCCGGAAGGGTTCTCGGTCGAACTGCCCTCGGGATGGCGGCGCCTCAAGGACACCGGGCGGCCGGACAACGCGTTCAGCGTCACGTTCGGTGCCTCGGGCGACCCACGCACACTGAGGATCACCTTCGGCAGCGTCGCCTCATCCGACCCCGTCACCGTCTGGCGCATCGCCGAACCCCAACTGCGGCGCCTCAACCCCGGCTTCGACCGCATCGGCGACATCCAGCGAGTGGACCAACCCGGTGGGCGGGCAGCCGACCTGGAATGGTTCGCCAAGGGTGACACCGCCCGCACGCGTACGCTGGCCCGCGCCCTCCTCGTCGACACCAACCTCGGCTACTCGATCAGGTGGACAACCCCGGCCGCCGACTGGAACGCTCCCGCCAACCAACAAACCCTCGACACCATTCTGAACTCCTTTCGCGCTACGCGATGAACGGTCAGAAAGCGCCGACTCATGGTCGCGGTACTCGCATCAAGGCGCAGTGAACGCCTCACCCGTCACGTCGCGTTCCAGGCTTGTGCCCTGGAAGCCGTACGTGCCGATGTCCGCGATTTTGACCAGGACGCAGTAGCGGTCGACCGATTCGAGGGTGTCGGTCAGTTGGCGATGGTTCCTTTTGAGGAAGTGGATCGCGGCCTGGTTGGCCAGGGAGCTCTGACCGCAGATCAGCACGACGGGGCGGCTCGCCTGGGGTGGTACGAACTTGGCCACCAGCGCGTACTCCACCTCGTTCCGACGGAAGGGGTAGCGTCGGCCGCCCACGACGAAGGCCACCGAATCGGGGCCCGGACCGTGCGGCAGGATGCTGACACCTGGCAGGTGGGCTGCGAGATGGCCGCCCGTGCGGAGGTTGGCATCACCGAGCGGGCCGCCGACGCAGAACTCGGTGCGGTCGTCGTTACTGCCGCGGAAGTCGTCGCTGGACTCTGTGTCGACGTCACAGCCGAGCTGCCCGGCCAGGGTCGCGATCTCGATCATGGCGCGGATCTCCTGGTGCGGCGCGACCCCCCGTGCGTTGTGCTTGTTGCCGATGACGATGAAACAGCTCTCCCCCGGAACAAGGCCGAAGAAGTCCGCCTTGCCCCGCAGTCGGCGGGCGCGCTTGCCACGCTCCCAGAGCCAGACGAACCCACCACCGATGAGGCTGGTCACGAGACCGACCAGCACATTGACGACTACGGAAAAGATCGCCGCCCCCTCGCGCCCCCACCGCGCACAGTAGCTCTGTGCGCCTCGAACGCTTGATCCTCCACGACGGACCCGGCAGGTGACAACCGGATCCGGCCCGACCGCATGCACACCCGTCGGCACACCCACCGGCACATGGTCCTCGAACACTGTTCTCAGGCGCCCGATGGTGAAGAGTGTGGGCATGGAGTTCTTCTGCTACCACCGCGATCGGCCCGGTTCCGTGGCGCTGCGTCACGAGTTGCTGGAGGAGCACTGGTCCTACATGGACCGCTTCGGGAAGGAGATGATCGCCCGCGGTCCCACCCTCACCGAGGGCGGCGTGCCCACCGGCAGCGTGCACATCGTGGACTTGCCGGACCTTGCCGCCGCCCGCGCGTTCGCCTTCGACGAGCCCGGCTACCAGGCCGGCGTATACCGGGACGTGCTGCTGCGCCGGTGGCGCAACATGCTGGGGCGCACCATGTGGGACTTCCCCGGTGGCGCCTCCGATGGCAACCGGTACCTCGTCATCGGCCTTGGCTCGGGGCAGGGCGCCGACCTCGCCGTGCCGCCCGACCGGGACGAGTTGATCGCGTACGGGCCGCTGCTGTCCGACGACGGCACCACCTGGCTCGGTACGGCGGTGCTGCTCCGGGCACCGGACCCGGACACGGCACGCGCCGTACTGACCACAGGTGCGTACGCCGACATCGAGGTCCACAACTGGCAGTTCGGCGGACGGTCGTCCTGAGTCGTCACGAGTCCTCATGGTGCCGAAGATCGCGAGGCCCCCCGGTAATGCCGTCGCGTCACAAGGGGCCCTCGACACAAGGGAGTTGGGGCCTCACCATGGTGCCCCATCGTGGTGCCGACGCGTGAGGCACGCCGAATTGGGGGGTGGCTGTGGGGTACGAAGGACTGCCGCGCGAGTACCGGATGAGACGGGCGCGGATGCACATGTTTCTCTGGGTGATCATCCTGGGCACGCTGAGCCTGTTCCTGCCCATGTGGGCCGCCGACGACTTACCCGCCTCGTTCCGATACCCCTTCCTCGCGGCGTGGGTGGCTCTCATGGGCTGGCTCTTCTACGCCACCCTGCGCTGCTCCACCACCGTGGACATCAAAGCGATCCACGCACGGGGCATGGGCAAGCGCCGACGGCTGGCCTGGGAGGACATTCAGGACATCAAGGCTGAGGCCAACCCGGCCTCTGCGATGCAGAGCGGTGCGGCCAACGTGCTCGTGCACGCCTACGGCCGGGACGGCTCCAAGGTGCTGCTCCCCTTCGTCGACGATCTTCACGTGAACGTCGAGCGCGAACTCGGGCTGCTGCTCGAGGCATGGGAGGAACTGCGCGGCGAGGACTGGGCACCCGACCCGCGGGCCGCCGTGCTCATCGACCGGCGCGACGCGCGCCAGGCGGCCCTCATGATGGGATTCGCCGCGGTGATGATGGCGTTCATCCCGCTGACCGTACTGATGCTGCTGCCCCTCTTCGTCGACCTGCCGAAGTGGCTGGAGTCGGTCCTGCATCCGCTCCTGGTCATGGGCGTCGGAGCACCATTGATCTTCGTGCTGACCGCGATCTCCTCGTACCGCAACCGTCGCCCCAGCGGCTGACGGGACACAGCCGGAAGCCAGGGGTCGAGCGACTCAGTAGGGGTGCCGGTCCGGCTTGTGTGCCCAGGTTTCGTAGGCCTGGGCGCCGAGTTCGGGGTGGATCTGCTCGACGTGGATCCGGCGCTGGTCGAGGGGCTTTTGGAAGTCCTCGTACTGGAAGGCGTCGTCGAAGCCGATCTCGCGGGTGGCCTTCAGATCGCAGCTGTAGTAGACGTTGTCGATCCGCGACCAGTAGATGGCACTCATGCACATGGGGCAGGGGGCACCGCTGATATAGATCGAACAACCCTGGAGCATCCGGGCCCGCTCCGCCACCGGGTCGGGAGACCCTTCGGGGCGCGGCACATATTCGAGCGTGCTCTCGTTCTGGTGTTCCGGCGATATCGAGGGAGCCTCGGGATTCAGTCGCTGCACGGCCTTGCGTATGGTCTCCACTTCGGCGTGCGCGGTGGGGTCGCCGGTGAGCAGAACACGGTTCTGACCCCGGGCCACTATTTCGTCGTCCCGAGTGATCACGGCACCGAACGGACCGCCCCAGCCTTCTTCGACGGATTCAGTGGCGAGCCGTACGGCCTCGGCCAGGAACTCCTTGTGACTCATGTCGGGCCTCCACTCGTCGGGCCTCCACTCGGCACCGCCGAGGAAAATTAAGCCCGTTTGTCCGATAAGTCCTCTCTGAACTAGACTACTCCGCATGGGTGCCCGTGCAATCCGCGCCCCGGCCGGCGACGGTGCGACCGTCGTGACCTCCCAGAAAGTACGGGAAGGCCGCGATGACGAGTACCAGCGCTGGCAGCAGCGGACCAACCAGACCGTGCGCGCATTCGCCGGATTCGAGGGGACCGAAATGTATCCCCCGGGCGTCGGTGACGAGCGCGAATGGGTGGTGGTCTTCCGGTTTTCCCGTATCGACCTGCTGACCGACTGGCTGGAGTCCGGCGAGCGCCGGGAACTGCTTGCCCAGGGCCGTCCGCTGTTCGACGGGACGCCGACCCAGGAGGTCCTTGTCGGCGGTGCGCCGCCACCCGCCAAGGAGGAAGCCGTCACCGCAGTCATCTCCCACAATGTACGGCCCGGCCGGGAGGAGGACTTCATACGGTGGCAGGACAAGGCCCTCAGGGCTCAGGAGAGGTACGCGGGTTTCATGGGGACGGAGTTGTTCAAGCCGGTCGAAGGAATTCAGGATAACTGGGTCGTTGTCTTCCGCTTCGACACCCATGAACACCTCGACGATTGGCTCGCGTCCGGTGCCCGCGAAAAGCTCCTTGAGGAGGGCCAGGATTACTTCTCCTCCTACGATGTGCGCAAGGTGGGGTCGGCGTTCAGCGGTTGGTTCCGCTTCGGGGAAGGGGCCGATGAGGCGGCCCCGCCCAACTGGAAACAGGCCATGACCGTGGTGCTGGCGCTATATCCCACCGTGATGGTCCTGAATCTGACGGTGGGTTATGAGCTGGACAACATCGGATGGCCCGGATATATCGGCCTGTTCATCGGAAATGTGCTGAGCGTTTCCATCCTGACCTGGCTGCTGATGCCCCTGGTGAACCGTGCCCTCGCCTTCTGGCTGGTGCCCGGACGGGCGCGTACCGCGCGGATCCATGTGGCCGGGGCGGTCCTCGTGATGTTGTGCTGGGCCCTGTGCATCCTGGTTTTCGGGCTGACCACCGGCTGAGGAGCCCGTGGTGACGGAGAGGTCGAGGATGATCGGAGAAATCGAGGGGGAAATCGTCCGGCGGGGCGACGCCGCCTATGACAGCACCTGGTCGGCCATGCTGTGGAACAACCTCAAGCCGCAGCGTTTTCCCGACCTGATCGTCCGGGTCGCCTCGGACCGCGATGTTCCGGCGGCCATCCGTCTGGCCCGCTCGGAGGGTCTCCGCGTCGCCATTCGCTCCCATGGGCACAGCTGGTGCGGCTCACCGTTGCGCGACGGTGGCATGCTCATCGACCTCTCCGCGCTCAGCGGGTGCGAGATCGACCCGGCCTCGCGCACCGCGAGCGTGCAACCCGCGCTCACCGGGCGCGAGTTCGTCGCCGCGCTCGCTCCGTACGGCCTCGCCTTCCCTGCCGGGCACTGTGGCCCCGTCGCCCTGGGCGGCTACCTCCTCAGCGGTGGCCTCGGCTGGAACTCCGGCCTCCTCGGCCCGGCTGCCGCCGGCGTGCGGGCGGTCGAGGTGGTCACGGCGGACGGCGACCACGTCAGCTGCAGCCTGCGAGAGAACCCCGACCTCTTCTGGGCCGCGCGCGGTGCGGGACCCGGCTTCTTCGCGGTCGCCACCCGCTTCCATGTGACGCTGCACGACCTTCCCACGGCGGTCGCCGAGACCACGTACACCTTTCCCCTCGCCGAGGTCGAACCGGTGACCCGCTGGGCCACCGAAGCAGCCCGGCGGCTTCCGGCGAATGTCGAGGCGTCCTTCATGCTCGCGACCGCCTCCCCGGACATCACGGCGGCATCACCGCGGCCCAAGGTGATCAGCTTCACCGGCACCGCCTTCGCCCGTACGCGTGACGAGGCCGTGCGCTGCCTGGAGCCGCTGCGGGCCTGTCCGTTCGCCGAACGCGCCCTGTTCCGGCGGGTGGACGAGCCGAAGACCTTCGAGGATCTGTACGGCACGTCATCCGGCTTCTGGCCCCAAGAGCACCGCAACGGGGTGGACACTCTGTGGTCGGACACCGGGTACGAGACCCTGCTGCCCGTGCTCGCCGCCTCGCTCGCCCAGGCTCCGTCCGAGCAGTCGCTCGTCCTCGCTGCCTTGTGGCCCGCCTCGCGGGACCGCTCCCTCTCGCGCGACATGGCCTTCTCGGTGCTGGGCGAGACCTATGTCGCCCCCTTCGCGATCTGGGACGACCCGGCGGCGGACGCCGCCAACACCCGTTGGCTCCGGGACACCATGCGTGCCGTCGAGCCGTACGGAACCGGCCATTACATCGCCGAAGCCGACCTCACCGCCGACGCCTCCCGGGCGCGGAGGTCGTACGCCCCGGAGGACTGGGAGCGGCTACGGGCGCTGAAGGCGGCGTACGACCCGCAGAACGTCTTTCACACCTACCTCACGCCATGATGGGCCGGACGGCCAACAGCCTGCCCGTACCGGAACAGGCCTGCGGGGTCGATCCGGCGCTTGACGTCGACCAGGCGGTCGTAGTTGGCGCCGTAGTAGGCGTGCCGCCAGTCGTGCAGGTCCGGGTCGGGGAAGTTGACGTACGCGGCGTCGGTGTCGAGGCGGCGGCGCAGCATGTGGTGGGCGGCGCGGGTCTGCTCCAGCAGGCCGAGCACTTCGGCGGGGCGGGTGGCCGGCTTCCAGTGGGTGCCGATGTCGATGACGAAGGTGGCTTCCCGGTGGGGGTAGGCCGTTTCGTCCGGCCGTCGTGTCGCGGTGTCGCCGCCCATGGCGAACAGGGTCACGTAGCCGGTGCCGCGGCTCGGTCCCGGACGCCAGTTGCGCGTCCAGTCGGCGACGGCCGCCACGGTGTCCGGACTCGGCCACCGGGTGGGGACGAGGGACTTGGAGGCGTAGGCCTCTTTCGGGCCGGGGGTTTCCATCAGGAAGTCCTGCGCGGACCAGAAGCCGCGTTCCTCGATGACCGCGTGGGCGGGCCGCAGGCGCAGCAGGGCGGCGAACCGGCGGGACAGTGCGTCCCGGCCGCCGAGCCGCTGTCCGAGCAGGGCGAGGGTGGCGGTGCCGTCGCCGGTGTGCTTGAAGCCGATGCGTACGTCGAAGTCGTTGTCGCGGTCGGCGTCGAGGATGTGCCGCAACTCCTCCAGCACGTCGACGGCCGTGTGCAGGGGGTAGGTGAGCTGGAAGACGGTGGCGCGCAGTCGGTCCACGGGTACGGCGGCGAAGGTGAACGCGGTGTTGATGCCGAAGTTGCCGCCCGCTCCGCCGCGGCAGGCCCAGAACAGGTCCGGGTTCTCGTCGTCGGCCGCCCGGACGAGGGCGCCGTCGGCCAGTACGAGGCGGGTCTCGGTGAGCCGGTCACAGGTCAGGCCCCATTTACGGTCGTTGAAACCGAGGCCGCCGCCGAGGGTCAGGCCCGCCACGCCCACCTCGGGGCAACGCCCGCCGGGGAAGTACAGGTTCGCGGCGCGGGCGGCATACACGTCGGAGTTGGTGGCGCCCCCGCCGAGCCGCAGCTGTTGCTCCCGCGGCACGACCTGATTCATCGCGCGCAGGCTGATCACCAGGCCCGGGGTGGTGGAGTAGCCGGCGTAGTTGTGGCCGCCGGAGCGGGGAGCGAACGGCACTCGGTGTTTCGCGCACCACCGCACCGCCGCCTGCACGTCGCTCTCCGTCGCGCAGGCGAGGATCCCTGCCGGACGCACGGATGCGTAGCGCTGGTTGTCGACCGTCGCGCGGGCCGCGTACTCCGGCTGCCCCGGTCGGTACAACCGGGCGGCCGGGCTCAGGCTCCTGGCCAGCTCGCGCCACGCGGCGGGCTCCGCTCCCCCGGCGACGGGCGCCCGGCCGGCAGCGGCGGCGGCCGACCCGTTTCCGCCGCTCAGCGCGATCGCGGCCCCGGCGGCCACGAAAGCCGCTCCGGTACGCAGGACATGTCGTCGGCCGGTCTGCACAGGTACGCCCCTTCACACTTGGTGTCCGGATGCCGGAGCCCCGGGAGCCGCACGCACGCGATGCGCGAGATTCCCGGCCCAGCAGGGCTCACGATGGAGAAAGGCGGGGGTGGGAAGGGGGCCTGACACCCCGGGACGATCAACCTTCATGCGAACGGGCGACTGGCGGTCGGGTCCCTGGAGTTGTGATCAACTCCTGGGTTTCGTTCCCGTCCGGGGGCGGGATCCGGTAGAACGCTTGAGCGTGACTCGCGGCCGGTATGGCGTGCGCTGTCGGTGTGCGCTGTTCAGCGTGCGCACACCGACAGGGCGAACACCCAGGAGGGTGTGCACTCGGCCGCGGCACCGTGCCAGGTCTGTACGCACCGGCCAACGGAGGGTCGTCATGAGCGAGTCCGAGCTGAAGCGCGTCCTGCACCCCCATCTGCGCAAGGAGACACTGAAGGTGGCCCTGTCGGGGTACCTCGGTGCCGGTTTCCGGCGTGCCGTCCTCGGAGTGACCGATCGCCGGGTACTCCTGGTCAAGAGCGCCTATTGGTCGGTCCGCGACAAAGGCCTCCTGTGGGCGGACCCGCTCGACGAGGTGTCGCTGGCCGACAGACCGCTCGAGTTCTACGTGAACGGTGCCTACACCGGCAACACGTACGTTCGCATACGTCGCGCGGACGGCAGCACCTTCCGTCTCAACCCCCGTACGAACTTCATCGGCGGGAGTGACGGCACCCGGCGCAGCGTGGAAACCCTGTACTCATCGGTCAAGGGTCGTTTCTGATCACGTCTGCCCCGTCGTTCGCCGCGGTGCCGACGCCCGCGGTGCCGACGCCCGCGGTGACGCGGCGGTAGGCGGCGCGGGCATGGGCGAGGCGGGCGGCCGCGGTGCCGATGAGGGCCGCGGCGAGCAGGCAGGTGAGCCAGAACGTGTCGCGGTGCCCGGCCCAACTGAGGGTGCCCGCGGGCGGGATGGCAAAGCCGTTGAGGAACAGCCAGCACAGCGCGGCCGTTCCGGGGGCCGCGGTGAAGCGTGCGCGCCCGCCCAGCAGAGCCGCAAGCAGGGACAGCGCCGTCAGTGCGAATGCGGGCCGGTCGGTGCCGACGAGCGCGTTGAGGAGTGCCACGAGCAACAGGGCGCCGCCGAAGGCCGCGGCCCACACCAGCGGGGTGGCGACCGGCCGAGGGACGGGCCTTGCCCCGGCGCTCAGTGACACCCACTCGATCACGCTGACGGTTCCTTCCAGTCCTCCGGGGTACCGGCGGAGAGGTGTGCCGGCCCTTCCGGTGGCCGAGCGCGCGGCCCCGGGACGCGGATTCTCCCATGCGGCCCTCGACGGCGGTCCCGTTCGCCGAGTCCGGTCACTCGCTCTCGCCGAGTCCGGGCGCTGGCCAGGTTGCCACCAACGGCCACGCGAAGACATACCCGAACCGGACAGGAGTGGCGCCTCCCGTCGGCAGAACAGAGGTCGATGGATGGAGCATTGGTCTACGCCAACCGTCCCTGTCCCAGTACTCTCATGAGTGCCAGTGGCACACAAACCCCCCACCCCGGTTGCGTGCTGGCGCGGGCGATGCCCATGGAACCCTGCCCCGAGCAGCCGGGTGACCTCACTATTCGCCGCCTCTAGGAGGGTCACGGTGAAAGTTCGCACCCGAAGCTCGGCCATCATCGGCACCATCTGCCTCGTTGCTTCCCTCGTCTTGACCACGGCGTCCGCGGACGAGCCGGCCGCCCCACGTCAGGCGGCGAAGGTCACGCTCAAGGAAGTGGCCAAAGCCCAGAATCCGATCGCCGGCGCCGCCGGGCCCGGTGACACGGTCTGGATAGCCGAACGCGCGGGCACCGTACGGGTCCTGGACCACCGGGGACTCAGCAAACCCGTCCTCGACATCTCCGCCGACACCACCACCGACGGCGAACGCGGCCTGCTGGGCATCGCGTTCGACAAGAAGTTCAGGCACTTCTACATCTCGTTCACGAACCTCGAAGGCACCAGCACCGTGGACGAGTTCACCGTGCGGCACGGCAGGATCCAGCCGGCCACCCGGCGCACCGTCCTCGCCCAGACGCAGCCGTACTCGAACCACAACGGCGGCGACATCAGGTTCGGCCCCGACGGCTACCTCTACATCGCGCTCGGCGACGGCGGCGCGGGCGGCGACCCGCACGGCAACGGGCAGAACCTCGACACGCTCCTCGGCAAGCTGCTGCGGATCGACCCACTCGGCGGCAAGCCGTACGCGATCCCGCCGGACAACCCGTTCGTGAACGACCCGAACGCGAGGGACGAGATCTGGGCGTACGGGCTGCGCAATCCGTGGCGGTTCTCCTTCGACGCGGGCACGGGCGACCTGCTGATCGGCGACGTCGGCCAGAGCGACTGGGAGGAGATCGACTGGGCGTCGGCAGACAGCAAGGGCGGTGAGAACTACGGCTGGTCCTCGATGGAGGGCAGCCATCCCTTCCGGGGCGGCACGGAGCCCGCGAACCACGTGCCGCCGATCCACGAGTACGACCGCAGCGGGCTGGGCTGCTCGGTGACCGGCGGATACGTCTACCGCGGCAAGGCGATCCCGGCCCTCAAGGGACAGTACGTGTTCAGCGACTACTGCGACGGCACCCTCCGCGCTCTGCGGATCAAGAACGGGAAGGTGACCGGCGAGAGCGACCTCGGAGTCAACGGCGGCGAGGTCGTCTCGTTCGTACAGGACGGCGACGGCGAGCTGTACGCGCTCAACATCGGCGGCAGCATCTCCCGCATCGACCCGGCGTAGCCGCTACTGCCGGCAGTTCGCGACTGACGTCGGGCTCCGCGCAGGCGGAGCCCGACGTCACTCGCGCCAGTCGAGCTGCTGCTCAGGGACTCCGACGGAGCGCCCGTAGTCCCGGGCTTCGCGACGGCCTTCGGCCTCCCCTCGTGGATAGCGGAAGACCTTGTCGGCAAAGATCACGAACGTGTCGTGCGAGGTGTGGAAGTCGGCATACCAACCTCCCGTTGACGAGAGGCAGGACGCCAGCTGATCCGCGAGTCGCTGGGCTTCGAGCTCCTCGGCGGCGAAGTCCAGCAGCGTCCAGAGCCGTGGCTGCTCCTCCCCTCGGTTGGTCATCTCGACCCGTGTCAGCCTGGTGATCCGCAGTGGGATCCCGGTCAGCTGAGCCCCCACCCGCAGGCTTTCGGCGATCAGCACACCCTCGAGCATCTGAACCTCCTTGGTGTCGGTGTGGTGAGACCAACTGCCTTTCTTTGGGTGCTTGTTGGGCACCCGCAGGGCCCCGGCGGCACAGAATCACCACAGCCACGACAGATTGATTGACGCGCACCGTGCGGCGCTCTACCTTCTGATCGACTTTCCGAACCTTGTTCGAAATGTCGGCCAACTCGCTTGCGTGGCTGCGTAGTTCACGTCCCCGGCATCACACACGCCCGCAGCCGCTCACTCCATTCCCGCACGCCGCCTGGAGACCACGATGAGCGCCAGACCCCAGCCGTCCCGCCGTCTCTTCCTCGGTATGGCCGCGACCACTCCCCTCGCCATGTCCGGTGTACTGACCCTCGGTGCAGGTACCGCCCACGCGGCCGACTCGGCCTATGTGATGTGCTACTTCACCGAGTCGACCAGTCTCGGCGAGGGCACCGACTACGGCCTCCACCTCGCCGTCAGCACCGACTCACTCAACTGGACACCGCTCAACCAGAACAACCCCGTGGCCACCCCCACCGCGGGCGCCCTCGGCCTGCGCGATCCGTTCCTCATGCGCAAGCAGGACGGTACCTTCGTCGTCATCGCGACCGACCTCAAGGGAACCGACTGGGCCTACAACAGCCAGTACATCCACGTCTGGGACTCCGCCGACCTGCGCACCCTCACCGGCTACCGCCGCCTCAAGCTCCACGACATGACCACCCACAGCTGGGCGCCCGAGGCGTTCTGGGACGCCGGCCGGGGCCAGTACGCGGTCATCTACTCCTCGGTCAACTCCAGCGGCCACAACGTGATCATGGTGAACTACACCAGCGACTTCGTCACCGCCTCCGCCCCGCAGGTCTTCTTCGACCCCGGCTACGACGTCATCGACGGCAACATGGCGGTCGGCGTCAACGGCGTCAACTACCTCTACTTCAAGAAGAACCAGACACTCGTGGCGGCGCGCTCCACCTCCCTCACACCGGGCAGCTTCACCGAGTTCAGCGCCGGCGTCGCGCACGGCGGCACCGAGGCCCCGACCGTGTTCAAGTCGCTGACCTCGAACACCTGGTACCTGTGGGGAGATACGTACACGCCGAACGGCGTCTTCTACGCCTGGCAGTCCACCAACCTGGCCGCGGGCACCTGGACCGCGCTCGACCAGAAGACCTACACCCAGCCGGTCAACTCCAAGCACTGCGGCATCGCGACGATCACCACGGCCGAGTACAACAACCTGCTCGCCAAGTGGGGCGCCCCCGCCTGGAACCGGCTCAAGTCGTACAACTACCCGGCCCGTTACGTGCGCCACGCCAACTACGCCGCCCGCATCGACGAGTACCCCTTCGACCTGTACACCGACTCGCAGTGGAAGCTGGTCCCGGGCCTGGCCGACAGCTCCGCGGTCTCGTTCCAGTCGGTGAACTACCCGACCCGCTACCTGCGGCACTACAACTACGCGCTCCAACTCGACGTCAACGACGGCACGTCGACGTTCGCGGGCGACGCCACCTTCTACCGCATGGCAGGCCTCGCGGACGCCTCCTGGTCGTCGTTCCGCTCGTACAACAACCCCACCCGCTACATCCGCCACGCCAACTACGTGCTGCGCATCGACCCGATCTCCACGTCCACCGAACAGCAGGACGCGACATTCCGCGTCGGCTATTGACCCCGGGAGACCGGACACCGAGCCGCCCCAAAGACAGCGGTCCGTCAGCGGCAGAAAGTGGTCCGTGAGCGACGGACGGAGAAGGGAAAGAGGAGTACCCACTCCTTTCCACTCTCAACGTATAGCGCACGGGGGGCCTTGCGGCAAGGCCCCCTTCGTGCCGCAGAATCACCGGCCGAGGCCAGAATCTGCGGAAAACGGGAGTCGCGAAGTGCGTGTGTTGTTGTCTACGTATGGGTCGCGCGGGGATGTCCAACCGCTGGCGGGACTCGCGGCGCAGTTGCGAGCTCTCGACGCTGAGGTGCGGGTGTGCGCACCGCCGGACGAGGAGTTCGCGAAGCTGCTGGCCGGTGTCGGCGCGGAGTTCGTTCCGTTCGGCCGGCCTGACGGACAAACGGGGGCTGGTGTTCCTGGAGGCAGGCGCACCACCGCTGTACGTGGGCTTCGGCAGCATGCCCATGCGGGCCGCCACGGACGCCGCCCGGGTGGCCGTCGAGGCGATCCGGGCGCAGGGCCGCCGCGTACTCGTCGGGCGCGGCTGGGCCGACCTGACGATCGACGAGGGCGACGACTGCTTCGCCGTCGGCGAGGTCAACCACCAGGCGCTGTTCCGCCGGGTGGCCGCCGTCGTGCACCACGGTGGCGCGGGCACCACGACGGCGGCCGCCGTGGCCGGCCCGCCCCAGGTGGTCGTACCGCAGATGGTGGACCAGCCGTACTGGGCCGCGCGGGTCGCCGAGTTGGGCATCGGCGCGGCACACGACGGTCCGACTCCGACCTTCGAGTCCCTGTCGGCCGCCCTCAAGACAGCCCTGGCCCCCGAGATCCACGCACGGGCGGCCACCGTGGCCGGCATGGTCCGCACCGACGGGGCGACGGTGGCCGCGGAGCTGCTGCTCGACGAGGTCAGCCGGTAAAGGCCGCCCGTATCCGCGTGAACCACGCCGGATCGAGTCCCGGGCCACCGGATTCGTCACGCCGGTCCAGACCTCTTGCCGCACGCCATGGTCGCAAGCGACCTCACATCGGAGCTGCTTACGTGAATCCTCTGACCACCAGCGCGTTCGACCTTCCCGACCGTCTCTCCCCCAAGGCCGACCCGACACTGATCGCGGGCGATGAGCGGCACTTCGCCGCCATCGCGGAGTGCCTGGAACAGTCGATCGCCGAGCTGACCGACCGCCTTGACGCCGCGCGCAAAGGGCCCGGCGGCATCGGCCGGCAGGCGATGGACCGGGACATGGAGATCCACCGGCTGACCGCTCGCCTGCGCACGCTGCGCCGCTTCGGCCTGGACCTGTGCCTCGGGCACATGGTCGGCCAGGCCGACGCGGACACCCCCGACAGCCTCGATGGTCCCGACAACTCCGACAATCCCGAGCCCGTGTACGTCGGACGGCTCGGCCTCACCGACAGCACCGGTCGTCGGCTGCTGCTCGACTGGCGCTCCCCCGCCGCCGAGCCGTTCTTCGGAGCCACCCACGGCAACCCGATGGGTCTGGCGAGCCGCCGCAGGTACCGCTGGACCGACGGTCGGATCAGCGACTACTGGGACGAGGTGTTCACCTCGGACGGGTTCGCCGGGCATGCCGCGCTCGACGACCAGTCCGCCTTCATCGCCAGCCTGGGCAGCAACCGGTCGCCACGGATGCGTGACGTCCTCGGCACCATCCAGGCCGACCAGGACGCCATCATCCGCGCGGGATCCCGCGGCGCCCTCGTCGTCGACGGCGGTCCCGGTACGGGGAAGACGGTCGTCGCCCTGCACCGCTCCGCCTACCTCCTGTACTCCGACCCGCGCTTGGGTCACCGCCGGGGCGGCGTGCTGTTCGTCGGCCCGCACCAGCCCTACCTGGCCTACGTCGCCGATGTCCTCCCCAGCCTCGGGGAAGAGGGCGTGCAGACCTGCACCCTGCGCAATCTCGTCGCCGAGGGAGCTGCGGCAGCGGTCGAGGCCGACGCGGACGTGGCCCGCCTGAAGTCGTCCGCGGACCTGGTGAAGGCGATCGAGACGGCCGTCAGGTTCTACGAGGAGCCGCCCACCAAGGGGATGACGGTCACGACCCACTGGTCCGACATCTGGCTGAGCGCCGACGACTGGGCCGTGGCGTTCGAAGCGGCACCCGGTGCTCCGCACAACGAGGCGCGCGACCAGATCTGGGAAGAACTGGTCACGATCCTGATCGACAAGCACGACGACGACGGCGAGGCCTCGCCCGCACTGCTCCGCAGGTCACTGCTGCAGAACAGGGAACTGCTCACGGCCTTCAACCGCGCGTGGCCACTGCTCGAAGCGGCCGACCTCGTCGGAGACCTGTGGTCGGTACCCGCCTACCTGCGGAAGTGCGCTCCCTGGCTCGGCACCGATGACGTACGGAAGCTGCAACGCGAGGATGCCCAGGCCTGGACGGTGTCCGATCTGCCGCTCCTGGACGCGGCACGGCAGCGGCTCGGCGACCCGGAGGCGTCACGGCGCAAGCGTCGGCACGAAGCCGCCGTCGCCGCCGAACGGGCGGGCAGGGCCGACGTCATCGACATTCTGCTGCGGGACTCCGAGATCGACGAGAGCCAAGGCGCGATGGGGATGCTGCGCGGACGGGATCTACAGGACAGCTTGATCGATGACACCGCAATGCCCACCGCCGAACCCGACCTCCTCGCCGGCCCGTTCGCGCACATCGTCGTCGACGAGGCTCAGGAACTGACCGACGCGGAGTGGCAGATGCTGCTGCTCCGGTGCCCGTCCCGGAGCTTCACCATCGTCGGGGATCGTGCCCAGGCCAGGCACGGGTTCACGGAGTCGTGGCGGGAACGGCTGGAGCGGGTCGGGTTCGACCGGATCAGCCTGGCCTCCCTGAGCATCAACTACCGGACGCCGGAAGAAATCATGGCGGAAGCCGAGCCCGTCATCCGGGCCGTGCTCCCGGACGCCAACGTGCCGACCTCCATCCGCAGCAGCGACGTCCCCGTCGTCCATGGACCTGTCTCGGATCTGGACTCGATCCTCGACGCCTGGCTCACCGCACATGCCGACGGGATCGCCTGCGTCATCGGCGACCCCTCGTTCCGGACGACGTCCCGTGTCCGGTCGCTGGCCCCGGAACTGTCGAAGGGCCTCGAGTTCGACCTCGTCGTCCTCATCGACCCGGAGACCTTCGGCACGGGCATCGAAGGAGCGGTCGACCGCTATGTCGCGATGACCCGAGCGACGCAGCAACTCGTCATCCTCACGAGCTCCTGACGCCCGCCCGTTGACACCGTGCCCGTGCGCGCCTCGATGGACATGGCCCGGGTGGCCATCGGGGTGATCCGCACACACCCTGAGCATGTTCGGGTGGGCCATGTGTACGGCTCCGGTGTACGGCTCAGAGGACAGGCTGGCCGATGCCCAGCAGGTTCCCCTCGCTGTCACGGAACCAGGCACCGCGTTCGCCCCGTGCGCCCTTGCTCGGGTAGTTCCCCTCCACCTCGGCGATCCCGTCCCTGGTGCGGAATCCAGGAACGTCGACCTCCTCGAACACCACGCCGCGCCGCTTGAGTTCCGGCACGAGTGTCTCGATGTCGTCGACCTCCCACGCCATCTGAGTGAAGGTGCCGGACGAAGCTCCTGTCGACGCGAACACGACGAAGTCCACGCCCCCGCACCGATACAGCAGCCCGCCGGGTCGCTCGTCCACGGGCTCCAGTCCGAGCTGCTCGGAGTAGAAACGCCGCGCCCGCTCCAGGTCCTGGGCGGGAAGCCTGGTGGCCGCGCGTGCCCGAGCCAAAGTGTTCGTGTCGTGTGCGTTCATATCTCCACTGTGCCGTGCCCAGTGGCCGGACGGCCGGAGGCAACAGCCGCGAGCCGGAGACGGCCGCTGGCTGGAGACGGCCGCCGGCCGGGGACGGTGGCGGCAAGCCCGCCATGGCTCGCAGTCAGCGGCACGCGCCGGGTGCGGGTCTCCGCTCGCGGTGCCCGCCTGGCGCTTACTCCACGGCAACGGGGTATACGGACTGTGCACGCGTCCGCGTCACCGACCTCGCCGTAGGAGGAGAGCTGTGCCCGGGATGCTCGAAAAGATCAAACGGTTCGCCAGGAGCCCTCAGGGCCGGCGCACCATCGAACAGGTTCGTCGCGCCTCCGCCGATCCACGGCGACGGGCCCAGGCCCAGCGGTGGCTGGGCAAGTTGCGTCGGCGAGGCTGACGTTGGAGAGGTCGCTCGGACGGTCGTCATGTCGGGTGCTCAGGTTGCCACCACGCCGAGAGCCAGCCCAAGCAGGCCGAGCGCCAGACAGATACCCAGGTTGATCACCTTGTGGGACAGGAAGACCGCGATGAACTCGCGGATCGTCGCGCCGGGCCAGAAGTACGCGGCGGTGGGCGCGCCGGCCACATGGCCTCTGACACCGGTGCGGCGGGCCAGGAGCGCGGCCCGGAAGACATGGAAGTTGCTGGTGACGACGAGGCAGCGGTAGTCCGGCTTGAGTTCCTCCATGATCGCCTTGCTGAACCGCAGGTTCTCCTCGGTGGTGCGGGAGCGGTCCTCACGTTGGATCCGGTCCGTGGGGACACCGCGTTCGACGAGGTAGTTCGCCATCGCGTGGGCCTCGGGCAGAGCCTCGTCGGGACCCTGGCCGCCGGAGGTGACCAGCACCGGGGCGTTGCCGCGCGCTGTCTGCGCCTCATACACCCCGTGTCCCCGGTCCAGCCTGTTCGCCAACAGACGTGGCACCCGGGAGCCGCCGATGAGACCGGAGCCGAGGACGATCACGAAGTCCACGTTCCGCCGGACCGGCAGCCGCCCGTAGAGGAACGCGTAGCCGAGGAAACAGAGGAAGAGGAAGGAGACGTAACCGACCATCGGTATCACGGCGCCCGAAATGCGGACGAGGATCGGCGAGGTGGTGAGGACGGTCACGACGAGCAGCGCGATAAGGCCGAGGATCGCCAGCCCGGTCAGGAACGAGAGCAGGTTGGCTGGGCGCCTGCCCTCTTTGCGGATCATCTGCACACCGTTCGCGAGCAGGAAGAACGCCAACGCACAGGCCCCCAGGCCGAGGAGCGCGCAGGCGCCCACCACCGTGATCGCCAAGGAAATCGGCGAATTCTCCGGGTCTACCGACGTCACGACCGCGTAGATCGGCAGGAGGGTGACGGCGATGCCGAGAAGGATGGCGTTGCTGAAGCGGCGGGGGTCGTACAGGACGCTGACGCAGAAGATCACAAAGAACAGTGCCGCGGTGCTGGCGAGCATCGCTCGGACTCCCTGGGAAACTCGACGAGGCTTCGCCACCTCGGCATCGGAACTGCGCTGGAATGCCTGCGAACCTACGTGTACGCGGCGGCCCGGCTGGAGGGTCGAGCGTGTACGAGGGGCAGGGCTTCGGTACCCGGATTTCCGGGCGTTCGCTCCCCGGATCGTGGGTGATGTGTCTCCGGCACCCTCGGTCCGGCCCGGGTTGCCAGGCGAGTACGCGCGGGTGATGGGCCGACTGGGGCGCGCCGGGGTGACCGGCGCGTGGGGATCAGACGATGCGCTTGCGGGCTCGGATGAGGACGAAGACCGCCACGGCCGCGGTCAGGGCGAAGAGGATCGAGGCCCCGAACCACTGCATGCTGCTCATCTGCGGCATGGGCAGGTACTCCAACCGACCAGCCCACGAGGTCGTACTTCTGAACGCAGGCCTTCTCCGACAACTCGAGCTTCGCGCACGTGCCCCAGCCGTGGGTCTGCCCGGAGGCCGAGAGGAACCACCGGTCGACCTCGTAGGCGCCTTCAGGCAGCGCCACGGCCGCGTCATCGGCTATTCCCTTGCGGGTGTTGATCGTGATGATCTGGCCGAGGTTCAGCCGCTCGTAGGCCCAGACCACCTGGACGACGACGGCGAAGCCGAACGTGACGACCATGGAGATCAGGGTGCGGCGCAGGAGCATGCCGATCGCCACGCCGCCCACAACGGTGAAGAGTGCCAGCGCGACAGGCACGGGTCCGGTGTTGTTGAACGCGTAGACCTCGGTCCAGCCCAGAATCGTGTTCTGCTCCTTGACCGGTTCCCACCACCAGCCGAACGCGGCGGACAGCGCCGCCGTGCACACGATCACCACCAGGGCAGTGATCCCCAGCTTGGTGGCCAGCCAGCGACTGGGCCGGACGGACTGGGAGCCGACGAGTTTGGCGGTGCCGCTCTCCAGGTCGCCGGCGAGCAGCGGGGCCCCCAGGAAGACGCCGAGCAGGATGGGGATGAAGCCGAGGCCGTAGGACACCATTTGGAACCGGGTGGCGTACGCCTGCGCGGCCAGTGCCCACTTGTCGGGCGACCCGTCGGGCCAGCCGGTGGCGGTGAGGCTGTCCACCAGGCCGGAGCGCTCATAGGTGATCAACGCCACGGTGAAGACGGTGGCGGCGATGATGGTCCAGTAGCCGGCCCGGTGCTGGCGCCAGATGAGCCAGGTCAGGCCCCTGAGCCGGAGACCGCGGGCGGCCGTGGAGGGCGCCGGGGGCGTGGCGGGCCTGTCGGGCCCGACGGCGGAGGTCATGGTCAGGTTGCTCATGCCGCCACCGTTCGCGAGCCGTTGGAGCCGGGCGTCCGCGCCGGGACGTGGGCCTCGCGGGTGATCAGCGGAGGCGCGTCAGGGCACCGCAGATAGGAGAGCAGGAGATCCTCCAGGTTCGGGGTGACGGTCTGCCACGGGCCGACCACCGGGCCGTTGGGACGTACGAGGGCGGTGGCCTCGCGTCCGTTCGTGCAGTATTCGACGACGGTGTGGCCGGCGAGTTCCGCCGGAGCGCCCTGGGCGGGGCCCTGCGACCAGTTGTTGCCCTGGCCGCCCTCGACGACTCCGTTCACCTGCACGTGGGCCCGCAGGATTTCGTCCACGCCGCCGGCCAGGCGCAGTCCGCCCGAGGACATGACGAGGAGGAAGTCGCAGACGTTCTCCAGCTCGCTGAGCATGTGGGAGGACAGCAGCACCGTGGTGCCGTTCTGGGTGGCCTCGGCCATCAGCGTGTTCATGAGCTCGTGGCGTACCAACGGGTCGAGGTCGGACATCGGCTCGTCGAGCACCAGCAGGTCGGGGCGCTTGCCGAAGGCGAGGGCGAAGGCGACCCGGGTGCGCTGTCCGCCGGACAGGGTGCCGACCTTCGCCTTCATGGGCACGTTGCCCGCGCGGACGAGGTTCTCGGCGGCCTCCTGGTCCCAGCCGGGGTTCAGTTCACGGCCCATGCGCAGCGTCTCGGCCACGGTGAAGCGGCGGAACATCGGCTTCTCCTGGGCGAGGAAGGCGACCCGGTGAATGGCCTCCGTGGATTCCGGAGCCGCGCCGAACACCTTGAGGGTGCCGTCCGTCGGCTGCAGGAGATTGACGGCGATGTTCATCAGCGTCGTCTTTCCCGCGCCGTTGGGGCCCACGAGCCCGCAGATCCGGC
Organism: Streptomyces sp. NBC_00878; assembly: GCF_026341515.1. Lineage (NCBI taxonomy): Bacteria > Bacillati > Actinomycetota > Actinomycetes > Kitasatosporales > Streptomycetaceae > Streptomyces > Streptomyces sp. NBC_00878. The sequence continues at coordinate 250,921 of NZ_JAPEOK010000001.1, forward strand.
CGGCCGGCAGCCGGAAGGAGCAGTCCCGCAGGGCCCAGCCCCGGCGGTACTTCATGCCCACTCCGTACGCCTCTATCGCCGACTCCACGGCCGGACCCCCGAAGTCCATGGCATCCCTGGCGTTACTCACTGGTACCTCTCGTTTCTCGACTCGAACGCCGCGATGTCCGCGAGCAGGTGTGCATGGGCGCGGCCGAGCGGTTCTCATGGGGACGCCGGCAGCGGGCACATAGCCAGGCGGGACAAGAGCCCGATCGGGCTTGGCCGGCCGTGCCAGGCGTGAAGGCTGTCGTGGATCAGGAACCCCATCGGGGCGCCGATTCCACAAGAGCCACACGGTTCAGCGCGTCACCGCCCGGTCGCAAGCGCGCCGCCGCCCGGTCAAGCGGCACCGCAGGACCTGTCCGGTCGGCGGCTCGTGGGGCTACGTCAGCTCCAGGACCGCGGCGACGCACCACTCGACGGATGCCTCACCGGCACCGGCGGCGAGCCCGGCCTGGACAATGCGTTCATTCGTGCTCAGCTCCACAACGGACGGTGAAGAGCGCCTCAGCGCCCGGACGCCATCAGCGTGGCCCGGGGAACTGCTCGACTGACAGACCATTTGTTGTTCACCCGTGCCCAAAAAATTGGGCTTCCCCTCATGGACTGATCACTTCTGGCTCGACGAGATGCGCAGTCCACTAAGGGAGAAACGCAATCCATTGACCGCCACTGGAGTACTAATGCTCCCCGCCGTTCAGGAGGTCGGCATAGCCGCGGGTCTGTTCGGACGCGCTGCGGTGCCAGTCGGCCTGCGTGCGGTGTTCCTCCGACAGGGACGGCTCGGCGGTGACGAGTTCCTCGTAGACGTCTGCGATCTCGTCGTGCACCGTCGCGAGGGCGAGCCGGTTGGTGCGCACCGCATCCGCGTGCCCGCGGTAGGCGGCGAGCATCTCGAGGGCGTCGCCGCCGACCGCCGAGGGCGCCGCGGGGCCCCGGGCGTGCAGCGCGCTGTACTGGTCGTTCAGCCTGTCGGCCTGCCCGTCCAGGTCCGTACGGCGGGCGTGCAGGACCGAGCCCCGGGTGCGCAGGCTGGCCTCGTACGCGTGCGAGCCGGGGTAGCGGACCGCGTCCAGGCCGGACGTGATCGCGTGCGGGCGGTCCGGGCGCAGCCTGGCGTACCGGGCATCGGCCTCCGCCGCCACTTCGAGCGTCTTCAGGTCCGGCGGCAGGGCACTGCGCCCGATGGCCGCCCAGGCGTGGACGTCGGCGTACCACTTCTCGTGGGCGGACTGCCGGGTGATGCCCGCGGTCTCGCCGATCTGATTCCAGGTGGTGCCGCGTTCGCGTTCGGCGACCACCGCCTCGCGCAGCACGTCCTCCGCGCGGCGCTGCAGTTGCAGGGCCGCGCGGAGCAGATCGCCGGGCGCGGGATCCGGCGCGACCGGCACGGCATCGAGGGCGGCGTCGACCAGCTGACGGAGGGTCAGAGCAAGGGCGACGCGTGACTCGTCACGGGGGGACAGCCGGTGGAACTCCGCTGAGGGCGGCGCGGAAGAGGCGTCGGCAGGATCGGTCATGCTGCAGGCTAACCCTGACCTCCGGCTCACGTCAGGGATAGCCTGACACACGTCGTCATCGCCGAACTCGCCGCCCCGAACTCGCCAACGGGCTGCGGCCGTTGCGACGGTACGTGTGGCGGTCGCCGCACCGGGCCGGCCCGGATCACCTCCGGATGTACGAGGTGACCAGACATTCCTCGCGGTGGCGGCACAGTGCACGAACTCCAAGTGGCCGCACGCGTCGCACCAGCGCGTGCGGCCACTCTTCCCGACGTCCTGACGTCCGGAGCCGTGCGTCAGTCGACGATCACGACATTGCTCCGCGCCACCTCGCTCCGCGCCGCCTCGTCGGTCCGGCTGAGCTCGGCGCCGAAGTTGTCCTCGACCTCCGCCTTCTCCACCGCGTCCGGGTAGGGGTTCTTGCACGAGGTTCCCGCGGTGGAACCGGACATCAGACTCGTGCAGGGTCCGGGCTTAATGTCCGGCAGGCCGAGGATGTGACCCAGTTCGTGGGCCGAGATGCGGATCGTGTCGTGGCCCTCGACAACGGCCTGTCGTCCGATGTAAACGGTTCCGTTGCCCAGCGTGGTGGGCAGGGCCCGGGGCCAGCCGTTGTCCGCCAGGATCCGGATGTTGGCGCGTTGCCCGGCCGCGACCGGGCGCAGTTCGACGGCGTCGACGCTCTCGTTCCAGACCGCCGCACCACGGTCGACCGCGGCCTTGAACTCCGCGGAAGCGCTGGCGTCGTAGGTGACGACACGGGCGGCGACGGCGCGGTCCGCGACCGCGGAAGGAGCGACCGTCGAGGAAGCGGTCGCCGAGGGAGCGGCCACGGCCTGGCCACCCATCAGGGATAGGGTCACCGCCAGGACGGCAGCGACACCGATCGTCGGCTTACGGACGTGCATGGTCGACCTCCTTGTGGGGGGAAGGTAGTCGTGTACATGACATTCTCTGGCTCCCTGCCCAGCGGGGACAGGCGCGAATCCGTCAATCCGGCCCCGGATCAATGCCCCGGGTCGATGCCCCGGGTTGATGTCCAGGGCCGATGTCCCTCCCGATTCGGAAGCGACACCACTTATTCAGAAGCGGCACCGCTGAATCCCATTGCGGGGCACTGTTGGACTTCAGGATCCGACGGCGGCAGTGTGGCAAGCGGATCCGCTCCGTCCCGATGGGACACTCCCGTACCGCACCACCCGGAGACCACTCGATGAGCCACGTCACGAATCCTGACCGCTACAACGGCACCATGCGCTACCGGCGCACCGGGCGTTCGGGGCTCGACCTGCCCGTCCTGTCCCTGGGCTACTGGCACAACTTCGGAGACGACCGGTCCTTCGAAAGCCAACGCGAGATCGCTCTGCGCGCCTTCGACCTCGGCATCACCCACCACGACCTGGCGAACAACTACGGTCCGCCCTACGGCGCCGCGGAGACCAACTTCGGGCGGCTGATGAAGCAGGATCTCGCGCCGTACCGGGACGAGTTGGTGGTCTCCACCAAGGCCGGCTGGGACATGTGGCCCGGCCCCTACGGCCAGGGCGGCGGCTCCCGCAAGTACATGCTCGCCTCGCTCGACCAGTCGCTGCGTCGCACGGGCCTGGAGTACGTGGACATCTTCTACTCCCACCGACTCGACGCCGACACTCCCCTTGAGGAGACGATGGGGGCGCTCGACACCGCCGTCCGGCAGGGCAAGGCCCTGTACGTCGGTATCTCCTCCTACGATGCCGAACGCAGCCGCGAGGCTGCCGCCATCCTCCGGGACCTTGGCACTCCTCTGCTCATTCACCAGCCGTCGTACAGCATGCTCAACCGCTGGGTCGAGACCGATGGCCTGCTCGACGCCGCGGAGCAGGAGGGCTTCGGAGTCATCGGCTTCACCGCCCTCGCCCAGGGACTGCTGACCGGGCGTTACCTCGACGGCGTACCGCAGGACTCACGAGCGGCGCAGGGGACGTCCTTCGACACCACCTGGCTGTCGGACGACATGCTGCGCAGGCTGCGCGCCCTCAACGACATCGCGGCCCGTCGGGGTCAGAGCCTGGCTCAGATGGCCCTCACCTGGGCCCTGCGGGACAAGCGGGTCACCTCGCTCGTCATCGGCGCGTCCCGCACCGAGCAGCTGGACCAGAACGTCGCCGCACTGGAGAGCCCCGACTTCAGCAGCGAGGAACTGGCCGAGATCGACAAGTACGCCACCGACGGCGGCGTCGACCTGTGGCGGGACGCCCGCCTGGGCAACCTCGGATAGCCGGGGCGCCGGGCGGCCGTCCGCCTAGTGCCGGTCCTCCGCCTGGTCGTCGAGTTCGGTGAAGAGCGTCAGTTGAAGAGCGCCCGGTGCTTCGAGCCGGGAGTTCAGTGAGTTCCAGGGGGTGCGTGTCGGCTCGGCGATCACCTGGGCTCCGGCAGCGGCCAGCTTCGACGTGGCGGCGACGGAGTCGTCGACCTGGAAGGCGACCCGGATGTGCCCTGCCACGCGTCGCCCGACCTCGACATCGTCGATGAAGGCGGCGTGGTGGGGATCCGTCAGCTCCAAGGTGGCTCGGCCGGCATCGAGGATGGTGACCCGTCCGTCGGCGGAGGCGAACGCGCCGCGTTCGGGCAGACCGAGGACGTCTCGGTAGAAGTGCAGCGCCGCGTCGTAGTCGTCTGCCGTGACCACCAGGCGGAGTTCGCGGACAGCGGGTTCGTCGGGCATGTCGGCTCCTTGAGGATCTCGGGCTTCCGGCCGAGGGGGCCCACGGCCACCGGCGGAGGGCGCCCGCGCGGCGGTCATGGCGCGGGAGTGGCCGGTGGCCCGCCGGGTGAGACACCCGGCGGGCCACCGGTCACTCCCCCGCTGCTCTGTGCGGTCAGTCGCACCGGCCCGTCGTGCGCGTACGGGTCACCAGGTCGGTGACGCCGGTCGTCCCGTCCAGCCACACCACCTGGCTGCCCGCCACCGCGGCGGCCGACGCCTGCTCGCCGCGGTTGCAGGAGACCCGGCCCTTGCGAGTACCGGGCGCCTCGGGCGAGCCGTCCGCCACGAACTGGTACAGCTTGGGAATCGATTCGTTCCGGAACTCGGTGTCGGGGAGATACGTGCCGACCGTCACCGCATCCTCGGAAACCGTCACATCGTACGCGTTCAGCGCATCGGGCCCGGTCTGCGGGCTGAGGTCCACCACGCCGGAACCGTCGAGCGCGGCACGGCGCAGGGCCGTCCGGTCCGCTGCCGTTCCCTCGTCGAGGAGCCAGAAGACGTGCGTGCCGTTGATGGCCGTCGGGCCGAGGCTCGTGCTGTCGGCGGCCGCCTGGATCTCCTTGCTCTCGCCGGTCGCGACGTCGACGACTCGCGTGGTCAGCGCGTACTCGGCGCGCACCCGCCGCCTCTCCTGATAGGCCACCTTGCCGTTGCTCACCGACGAGGAGTACGCCCGGTGGTAGGTTCCGCCGCCGATCGTGACCTTGTTCGTCGGGTCCTTCAGGCTGAGGTACGCCACTCCCGGACGCCCGCCGTAGTTCTGGTAGTCGAAGGCCACGACGTCACCGTCGACGTCCACCGAACTGCCGACCGCTCTGCCGTGCCACAGCACCTTCACGGGACCGCCCGCGAGCGGCCTGGCGAGGAGGTCGACGCCGTCGGTGCCGTGTGCCTGCCACACCACTGTCTTGCCGTCGGTCGCCGGATTGACGTGGTAACGGCCGTCGTTGGGGCTCATCAGCTTGAGCTGTCCCTCGCCGTCAGCACGTCCGGCCCAGACCGAGTACGGTTCCGAGCCGTCCTCGTTGGACTTGGCCGCGGCCCACCAGCCGCCGCCCGCGCCCAGGTTCGTACGGGCGGTGTTGACCCGGTCGAGGAGCGGGTCGGAGTCCACGCCGAGGGCGAGTTCCCAGCCGGGCACGATTCCGTGGGCGGTGAAGGCGCGTTGCAGTGCCTTCCGGCCGGCCGCCGGGATCGCCAGGTCCTCGGCTGCCGCGAGCACGGCGGCCCGTCCCTCGGTGAAGCCGTCGAGCGGAGTGAGGTACTGGGTCAGCGCCTTGTAGACGATCCGGTCGGTGACCTCGGCGCCCAGGTCCTCGCGGGCGTCCCAGAGCGCGCCGCCGAAGATGGTCGAGTTGAGGTGGACACCGCCGTTGTCGGTGGCGAAGCCGACGCCGAGGAACGACTTGGCCGTGTTCCGCCCGTCGTTGAGGTCGCGCAGCGCGCACTCTCGGGGGGTCTTCGTCCGGCAGAGCCGCTCACCGAGGAGACCCGCGTCCGGGTCGGTGTCCGGAACGTCATGGACATCGTTCTCGATCGCATTGCCGAAGTAGTCCGCGATGGCCTCGTTCATGGCACCGGACTGGCCCGCGTAGACGAGGTTCGCGGAGTGCTCGATCACGCCGTGCGTCATCTCGTGGCCGACGACGTCCACGCCCGCGGAGAGCGGGCGGTACTCGGCGTCGCCGGTGCCGTACACCATCTTCTGGCCGTCCCAGAAGGCGTTGACGTACGGCTGCCCGTAGTCAGTGACGCCCACGAGGGAGTTGATGGTCATGCCGCGGCCGTCGAGGCTGTTCCGGCCGTGCTTGTTCTTGAAGTAGTCGTAGACCTGTCCGGCCGCCCAGTGCGCGTCCACGGCTCCCGATTCGGTGGCCTCCGCGCCGAACGCGGGGGTCGGCGAGCCGAACTCCTGGATGCCCTCGGGCCACTGCCCGCCCACGTCACTGGCCCACTTGCCGCGCGCGTCCCAGGTGGACAGGACGTTGTCGGCGAAATCGTCGCCGGGTATGCGGGTGCGGTCGCGCAGCACATACGCACCACGGTTCTCGTCGAGCTCCACTTCGAGGTCGACGGCCGTGCCGTCGAGCCGGATGCCTGAGCCCTTCTCCGCAGCCCGAGCCCGCTTCGGCGCCGGGCCCGCCGCCGGCTTCCCGGCTGCCGGGCCGGGCGCGCCGAACGTCTTGATACCGCTGTACTGGAGGACCGGATATCCGGCGCGGGCGTCGATGTAGACCTCGCGTTGTACGGGTTCGCCGCTCGCCGGATCGGTGCCGCGCGCGGTGACCCACTGGGTGAGGACGCCCGCCCCGGTGGGCAGGACGACGAGTCCGCGGGCGGTGCCGGTGAGCGGGGACTCGTCCTCGTCCCCTTCCCGCGGCGGCTTCGCGGCGAAGTGCTTCGCGTTGAGATCGGCGAGCACGGCATCGACGGCACGCTCGACGGCGAGTTCCTCGCCGACCTCGGCCGTCGTGCCGGTGCGCAGTTCGGTGAAGTACTTGCCCGAGGTGCCGGTGACGACCCGCTCCCCGTCCTTCTTCTCCATACGGACGACGTACTGGCCGCCCAGGACGGGCACGCCCCGGTGCCGCTGCTGGAGCCTGACGGTCTCCTGGCCGTCCGCGGCAGTGGTCCCGGCAGGTACGAGATCGCGCTGCGCGTCCGCGATGCGGTACCGGCTCTGCCGGTCGTCCAGGTAGGTGCGGGCCGCGCCCGCCGCGCTGCCGGTCGACGGTGCGTGCTCGCGGATGCCGCGCACCATCGCCGGTGTCCGCGTCTCTTGACCCGGAATCACCTCGCCCGGGCTCGGTGGTCGCGGCGCCCCTGCCGTCGCGGCCTCGGCAGGAACCGCCGAGACGACGAGTGCGGCGACACCGAACAGCGCCGCCGCACCCGTTGACCCACCCCACTGTGCTCTGGACCTGCCCCTGCGGCCTCTGACTCCTCTGACTCCTCTGGAGTGCTGCACGCTCTCCCGACCCCCTCGCCGACCATGCCGGTGGCCGAGCGCCCCCAGCAAAGGGCCATCGAAGCCGCGATACGGCACCCCATCAATGGGGCAGGGGTGCCCACAGGTGACTTCCGGCCGGTTCGCGCCGTACGTCCGTCCATGCGCCCGATCCGTCGACCGTGTCGTCGGCGTCCGGGTGCGGGTGCGGGTAGGGGTACGGGTACGGGACGACTATCCGAGGATGAGCGGAAGTTTCGCGGCCAGTTCGGCCAGTTCGGCCAGCTCGCCCAGTTCGGCCTGCTCCGCGTCCGTCGGGGCACGCCGTCCGGTGCCGACCAGCAGCGCGTCCTTGTCGGAGATCGACACGGGGAACGCGGACCCGGCGATCTTCTCCAGCATCTCGCGGGACCTGGCGAGCCCCTCTGCCGGCACTTCCGCCGCGTCCGGCAGGTGCGCCACCAGATCGAGATGGTGCAGCGTCCACTCCAGGACGTACGCGGAGAGGTAGTCGCCCGCGGTGAGGACCTCGTCGCGGGTGCCGACCCGCAGGCCCGGGTCTGCAAGTTCGGCGGCGCGGCCGGCGGCGGCACCGACGTCGTCCAGGTGGAACTTGAGCAGCCACGGCTCCTCGTACGCGGCGGCCAGCCGGACGGTCAGCGCGTCGAGCGGATCGTCGCCGGTCGGCGGTGTTTCGGCGACATCCCAGTAGGTCACCGCGTCGCGCGTCGGTTCCGCTTCGATGGGGGTCACGAGGGTGATCAGGACGTCCTGGGCATCGATGACGAGATGGCACACCAGGTCCCGAACCAGCCAGCCGGTACAGCCGGACGGCCGGGCGAAGTCCTCGTCCCGGAGTTCGGCAACCGCCGTGCGCAAGGCCGTCCACGAGTGTGAGAAGAGATCCACCTCGGCAAGGTAGTGCGATACCGCGATGACGGCCAAACGCATTTCGCGCCGGGAGGCGGCTCTTCTCGGAGTCCCGGAATCGAGACCACGCTGTCCGGGCCGGCGTCGAGGTCGATATCGGTAGGGTTTTTCCCGATGACGACGATCCCCTCCCCCACACAACTGGTGGTGCTGCGCGGCAACAGCGCGAGCGGCAAGAGCTCGGTGGCCGCCGGCTTGCGTGAACGGTATGGGCGGGGCATCGCCGTGGTCAGCCAGGACACCCTCCGCCGAGACGTGCTGCGCGAGCGTGACATCCCGGGCGGCGCGAACATCGGCCTGATCGACCTGACCGTCCGGCACGCCCTGGACCACGGCTTCCACACGGTGCTGGAAGGCATCCTGTACGCCGCGCACTACGGCGAGATGCTGGCTCGGCTCCTGGCCGACCACCCGAACCGCACCCACTGCTTCTATCTGGACGTCCCCTTCGAGGAGACCCTCGCCCGGCACACCACCAAACCGATCGCCCACGTGGTCGGCGAGAGTCAACTGCGCGACTGGTACCGGCCCCTGGACCTCCTGCCGGACCACGTCGAAACCGTGGTTCCCGCAGGCAGCTCCCTCACCGAAACCGTGGATCTGATCATGCACCGGTCCGGCCTCGCCGCACCCGAGAGTGCCCCAACTCACAAGGCACCCGGACCCCGTCACGGAACAAGCGGAGACAACTGACCGTTCATGCATATGTGGCTGCGGAGGGGACAGTGTCCCCGGGCCTCACCCTCCGCCCATGGGGACGATCGTTCGGCTGAAGCCCCATGGAGCATCCCGCCGAGAGGCGACCGCCCTCCGCATGCCACCACCCACGGCCCCGGCTGGTCTCCCCCGTCCAGCCGGGGCCTTCTCCTGTGCGCGGTACGCCCGCCCCTGGCGCGGTGACGCGGCGCACCCCTCCGGTCTGATCCCGCGCCCCTTCCTCCTTCCTCCTCCCTCCTCTCACCGCCGCTGGCGGCGGAGCGGCTGCCGTGACAGGGTCGGCGTGCTCGTGAACAGGTCGTTGGTGAGGGGAAGTTCGTGGACAAGCAGGTCTGGGACACGCTGGTCGAGTCGATGAAGAACGCGTACACCGGGGGCCTGGGCGAAGGGGCGGTGCCTCGCCCGGTCATCATGCCGCTGGTGCGCGGTGAACTCGTCGGCCTGATCCGGGTACGCCCCACCAGCGTCGGCCGGGACGCGCAGACCGGCATCGCCCAGCTCTCCAACATCGCCGCGGCGGCGGGCGCCGACGAGGTCGTGCTCGTCTGGGAGACCCAGGACGTCGCCACCGCGTGCCAACTGCCGGTCACCGGTCCGGCGCCCTGCCTGAACATGGTGCACGCCACGAAGGACGGTCACGTACTCCACCAACTCCCCTACTCCGTAGAGCCTTTGTCCGACTCCCCCGAGGGCCAGGTGTCGGCCGCGCCCCGCTGGCTACCCGCGCCTGAGCCGCGGCCGGGCGGCGAGCTGGTGCCGCCGATCCGGGCCGCCGTCGATTTCTCCTTCACTCCGCTGGAGATCGACCACCCGTCCCCCTTCGGCGTCACCGTCCTCCTGATGGAAGAGGACGGCTACAGCATCCGCCTCACGGACACGTTCACCCCCTGAGAGAGGACCGACCAGAAGGGGCTTTGTATGATCATGCGGAATCGTGCATACTCTTCCTATGTCTAAGGTCCTCACCTCCCTGCCCACCGGCGAGCGCGTCGGCATCGCCTTCTCGGGCGGACTCGACACCTCCGTCGCGGTCGCCTGGATGCGCGACAAGGGTGCCGTCCCCTGCACCTACACCGCCGACATCGGCCAGTACGACGAGCCCGACATCGCCTCGGTGCCCGGCCGCGCCCAGGCCTACGGCGCCGAGATCGCGCGCCTGGTCGACTGCCGTGCGGCACTGGTCGAGGAGGGCCTGGCCGCGCTCACCTGCGGGGCGTTCCACATCCGCTCGGGCGGCCGCGCCTACTTCAACACCACGCCGCTCGGCCGCGCCGTCACGGGCACCCTTCTGGTCCGGGCGATGCTGGAGGACGACGTACAGATCTGGGGCGACGGCTCGACCTTCAAGGGCAACGACATCGAGCGGTTCTACCGCTACGGCCTGCTCGCCAACCCGCATCTGCGGATCTACAAGCCCTGGCTGGACGCGGACTTCGTGACCGAGCTCGGCGGCCGCAAGGAAATGTCGGAGTGGCTGCTCGCCCACGACCTGCCCTATCGGGACAGCACGGAGAAGGCGTACTCCACCGACGCCAACATCTGGGGTGCCACCCACGAGGCCAAGACGCTGGAGCACCTGGACACGGGCGTGGAGACCGTCGAGCCGATCATGGGCGTACGGTTCTGGGACGCCGCCGTGGAGATCCTCACCGAGGACGTGACGATCGGCTTCGACCAGGGCCGCCCGGTGACGATCAACGGCAAGGAGTTCGACTCCCCCGTCGACCTGGTGATGGAGGCCAACGCCATCGGCGGCCGCCACGGCATGGGCATGTCGGACCAGATCGAGAACCGGATCATCGAGGCCAAGAGCCGCGGCATCTACGAGGCGCCCGGCATGGCTCTCCTGCACGCGGCGTACGAGCGTCTCGTGAACGCGATCCACAACGAGGACACCCTCGCCCAGTACTACAACGAGGGTCGGCGCCTCGGCCGGCTGATGTATGAGGGCCGCTGGCTGGACCCGCAGGCGCTGATGGTGCGCGAGTCCCTGCAGCGCTGGGTCGGCGCGGCCGTCACCGGCGAGGTCACCCTGCGGCTGCGGCGCGGTGAGGACTACTCGATCCTCGACACCACGGGCCCGGCGTTCAGCTACCACCCGGACAAGCTGTCGATGGAGCGTACGGAGGACTCGGCGTTCGGCCCGGTGGACCGGATCGGCCAGCTCACCATGCGCAACCTCGACATCGCCGACTCGCGCGCCAAGCTGGAGCAGTACGCCGGGCTCGGCCTGATCGGCACCGACAGCCCCGCCATCGGCGCCGACCAGGCCGCCGCGACCGGGCTCATCGGCACCATGACGGAGCTGCCGGAGGGCGGCGCCGAGGCCATCGCCTCCCGCGGCGAGGTCTCCGAGGAGGACGAGATGCTGGACCGCGCCGCGATGGAGTCCGGCACGGACTGACCTCCACTCGCCACGGGTGCCAGGCGTATCGGCGGGGTGCGAACGGCTCGGCGCGGACCAGCAGATCAGCGTTCGCGTCAGTCGGTCACCCGCACCACCGCCGTCGCCCCCGCCCGCACCGTCGGCGTCGCGTACGTGTACGTCACGCCGCCGACGGTCTTGGTGCGCACGCGCTGTGGGACACCGTTGACCGTGATCTTCTTGTGGACCCCGGGGAAGCGTGCCTCCCAGCTGTAGGCGCCCTTGCGCGCATTGTTCGTCAGCGTGGACTTCGTCGCGCCGTCGTGCCGCACGGTGATCGTGCCCGTGCCGATGGGTACGTCCGCCGCCTGGAGCCACTTCATGCCGGACGGCAGCCGCGACTGTGTGGTCACCGTGCGGTTCGCCGCGTCCGGTGCGATGCCCATCAGCCCCTCGACGGTCTGGCTGACGAGGGTGAACGACACCTCGGGGTAGTCGCCGTTGGGGCCCTGGCTGGAGTTGATGTGCTGGATTTCCCGCTGGCCGTAGATCTTCTTCATCCACGTCCAGGCGGTGTCGTTGCGGTTGCTCTTGAAGAACATGTCGGGCAGGTACGTCGTCGACTCGATGTTGGGTGACCCCTCCGGCCCCAACTCCTGCTCCTGGATGTAGTCGAGATAGGCGTCGTTGCGCGGGCCGGGATCGAGGATCTGCTTCATCGGCACGAACACGCTGTTCTCCTTGCCCCAGCCGGTGACCGGGGTGTTGGACGTGGTGTACGCGCGGACCATGTCGGCCCCGCTTCCGCTGCCGCTCCATTCGTCGTTGAAGTACGCCTTCAGCTCGGCGGCACGCCGGTCGTACGTCCTGGCCAGCGCGGTGTCGCCCTTGCCGCGGGCGAGCGTGGCCAGCGCGAGATACGCCTGGTACTGCGAGGCGATGCCGTCCCCTGCCTCGGCCAGGCCGTCGCCGTCCTGCTCGTTGTAGCTGGCGGCGCCGGCGAAGATGCCGTTGCCCGTGCCCTCGGCGACCTTGACCTCGCCGTTGGGCTTGGCGGAGTTGTGCAGGTCGATGAACTCCTCGGTGGCATGCCGGTAGAAGTCCCACAGCACCGGGTCGTCCACGTATCTCCGGTCGCCGGTCCACAGGTATGCCTGGGCCGCCTTCTCGACGAGTTCGAAGACGGCCGGTACCTCACGCACGTAGTTGTCCGGGCTCTTGTAGTCGATGCTCAGGTAGGTCTTGGCATCGAAGTTCAGGGCCCACACCGGAAAGTACTTGTGCTCGGCGGTCGCCGACGCCGCGTACGAGCGGAGCATCGTCCTGTTCTCGGTGTCGAGGCCGAGGAGGTGGGCGCCGGCGAGCTGGTGGGTCATGTCGCGGGAGTAGTAGGCGCTGCGGTTGGCGTATCCGGCCCAGTAGGCGGACGTGTACTGCGCGGTGCCGGTGCCGCCGGTCTGGTACTCGTCGACGTTGATCGGGCCCGTCGTGCCGGGCAGCTGCGCCCAGCTGTTGGCCTTCTTCTTGGCCCAGCCGAACATCTCGGCGGCCTCGGGGGCGGACGAGGTGACCTTGGGGTCGGCGGACGCGGCCGGGGAGATCATCAGGTCGTCCGCGTTGACCCAGGCGGTGCCGGAGCCGAAGGCGATCTCCAGTCGGTCGCCGGTCCTCAGCGCGACACGGCTGATGGTGTACCGGGCGTACGAGCGGCGCTCCGGCAGGGTGATCGTCTCGACGGTCTCGCCGTTGCGCCGGACCGTGTACGTGCCGCCGGTACCGGCGCTCCCGATCCACGCGGAGAAGTCGTAACTGCCGTTCCGGGGCGCGACGATGGTCAGCTGGGCGCTCTTGCCGGCTCCGGCGTCGAGGTAGAGGAAGCGGTTGCCGCCGTGGACGTTGCCGGTGCCGACCCCGGTGCCCGGGCCGAAGGTCCAGCCCGTGCCGCCGTTCTCGAACCCCGGGTCGGGCAGTGCGAGTTGGGGTCGGGCGGCGGTGGCGGTGCCCGACGCGGGAGCCCCGCCGCCTCCTGGTGCCGCCGCGGCCGACAGTGCGGGGGCCATCGGCGTGAGCAGAGCAACAGCGGTGAGCAGCATGAGCCTTGAGGGCTTCATCGGGTCTCCCGGGTCTTCAGTCACGGCGAGCGGGCTGTCGGGCGAGCGGTGGCGGAAAGCTAACAGGGGCCGAAGAGGCGATTCAATGGTCATGCGCAAGAAACATGGAAGACACGCAGACCTGCTGCTAAATTGAGCGGAATATCAAGCTGAAAGTTTTCGGCGATATCTTGCAAGTTTGATCGGCCGGCCTCGCGGGCGTCCTGCGGGCCGGTGGCACCAGGGGTGACGGAGGGAACCGTATGAAGGTCGGCATCACCGAGGTCGCGGTCCGGGCACGGGTGAGCGAGGCCACCGTCAGCCGCGTCATCAACCGGCGCCAGGGCGTGTCGCGCAAGACCCGCGAGGCGGTCGAGCAGGCGATGGCCGACCTGGGGTACGAGCGGCAGACGCGGGGTCAACTCATCGCGGTCATCACCGAGTTGGTGTCCAACCCGTTCTTCGCCGACGTCTGCGAACGCATCGAGTCCACCCTCGCTCCGCACGGCCTGAAGACGGTCCTGTGCCCGTGCTTCCCCGGCGGAGTACAGGAGTTGGACTTCGTGACCTCCCTGGCCGACCGGGGCGTCGCCGCCGTCGTCTTCCTCTCGGCCAGCAACACGCTCGAGGGCGCGGACCCGCAGGCGTACGAACTCCTGCGCTCCCGCAGGATCCCGTTCGTCGGGGTCAACGGCCAGTTCGAGGGCGTGAGCGAGGCGCCGGTCTTCTCCACCGACGACCTGCTCGCCGCCGAACTCGCCGTCGACCATCTCCACCGGCTCGGTCACCGCCGTATCGGCATGGCGTCGGGCCCGGTCGGCAACCGCCCGGCCGACCGCCGCGTCAGCGGCTTCGTCGCCTCGCTCGCCAAACGCGGCGTCGAGGACCCGGAGCAGTGGGTGGTCCGGCAGTCCTACACCGTCGAGGGCGGCCAGTCCGCCGCGATCTCGCTCCTCGGCCGCGGCGCCACGGCCGTCGTCGCCGCCAGCGACTACATGGCACTGGGCGCGATCCGCGGCGCACGCCGTCAGGGGTACGACGTCCCGGGTGACGTGTCGGTCGTCGGCTACGACGGCGCCACGATCATGGACTTCGTCGACCCTCCGCTGACCACGGTCCGTCAGCCGGCCGACCGCCTGGCCTCGGAGGTGGCCCGCAGCATCCTCGCCCTGGTCGGCAACCGCGACGTCCCCGTCGGTGAACTCCTCTTCGATCCCGAGCTGGTGATCCGCGCGAGCACGGCGGCGCCGAGGACGAAGTGAGGCGTCGGCCTCGATGCCGGCCTTCGGTGTCCGCTGCGACTGCTTGTCCAAACCATTGACCTAGACATCGGATCTATGGACACTCGGCTCGGGGATCCGACCGGGAAACTGGTGGCAAATCCGCCTATTCATTGGGTGTTTCGTGACTCATGGACACACCGGAGGGGCTATGCCAAAGTCTCGGTTCGTGTTTCTCGGGTTGGCACTCGCATTGCTCGGAGGTGCCGCCAGTCCTGTCACCGCGGCGCCAGGAGCGAGGCCGGTGGTGGTCGACGTGGACGACTACGGAGCCGACCCCACGGGCCGGACGGACTCCACGCCCGCCGTCACCGCGGCGCTGCGGCACGCGAAGAAGGTCCACCGGCCGGTCAGGATCGCCTTCTCGAAGGGCACCTACCAGCTCTACCCCGAGCGGGCCGAGACGCGTGAGCTGTACGTGTCCAACACCGTCGGCGCCGACCAGCGTTACCGGGACAAGAAGATCGGGCTGCTCGTCGAGGACATGCACGACGTCACCATCGACGGCGGCGGAGCCAAGTTCGTCTACCACGGCCTTCAGACGGCGTTCGCGTCGATCCGCTCGACCGACGTGACCTTCACGAACTTCTCCTTCGACTACGCGGCCCCCCAGGTCATCGACGCGACCGTCGCCACCACCGGTGTCACCGACGGGCACGCCCACCGCGTCCTGAAGATCCCCGCCGGCAGCCCGTACCGGGTGAACGGCACGCACATCACCTGGCTCGGCGAGACCAGTCCGGCCACCGGACAGCCGTACTGGTCAGGTGTCGACGGGCTCCAGTACACCCAGATCCACGACCCCAGGGCGGGGCGGACCTGGCGCGCGGACAACCCGCTGTTCAACGACGTCGCCGCGGTCACCGATCTCGGCGGACGCCGGATCCGGATCGACTACACCACCGCGGCACGGCCTGCGGACGCCGGGCTCGTCTACCAGATGCGCCTCATCGAGCGAACGGAACCGGGGGCGTTCATCTGGCAGTCCAAGAACGTCACGATGCGCTCGATGAACGCCCACTACCTCCAGACCTTCGGCGTGGTGGGGCAGTTCAGCGAAAACATCTCCATCGACAGGGTGAACTTCGCACCCGATCCGAGGTCCGGCCGGTCGACTTCCTCCTTCGCGGACTTCCTGCAGATGTCCGGCGTCAAGGGGAAGGTCTCGATCACCCGGAGCCTCTTCGACGGGCCGCACGACGACCCGATCAACATCCACGGCACCTACCTGGAGGTCGTCGGGAAACCCGGGCCGTCCACTCTCACCCTCGCCTACCAACACCCGCAGACCGCTGGATTCCCGCAGTTCGCCCCGGGCGACCGGGTCGAGTTCACCACCAAGCGCACGATGACACCGCCGGCGAACACGCACGCGAAGGTCACCGCGGTCGACGGGCCCAGCGGGATGGACCATTCGAAGCCCCTGACCACGATGGCCGTCACCTTCGACCGGCCGATTCCCGCCGGGGTCGAGATCGGCGGCACGGTCGTCGAGAACATCACGGCCACCCCGTCGGTCGTCATCTCCGGCAACGTGTTCCGCAACGTGCCGACCCGCGGCATTCTGGTCACCACCCGCAAACCCGTCCTGATCAGCGGTAACCGGTTCGACGGAATGTCCATGGCCAGCATCTACGTCTCCGCCGACGCCTACCAGTGGTACGAGTCCGGGCCGGTCGCCGACCTCACGATCCGTGGGAACTCGTTCACGCGGCCCAGCGGTCCGGTCATCTTCGTGGAGCCGACCAATCAGGTCATCGACCCGGCTGCCCCGGTGCACCGCGACATCTCGGTCGAGCACAACTCCTTCGACATCGGTGACGTCACCGTAGTCAATGCGAAGAGCGTCGGCGGATTCGCCTTTACGGGCAACACCGTCCGGCGGCTGGACGGATCGCATCACCCGCCGTACACCTCCCCTCTGTTCGTCTTCCACGGCAGTTCAGGCATCCGGGTAGCACACAACCGCTACCACAAGGGCCTGAACACCTCCGTGGTCACGGACTGAACTGATGGCATGGATGATGCAGGTACCATCCGGCCACGGCACCACACAATGCAGGAGGAGGGGTAGCTGCCATGTCCGAAGTCGAGTCAGCGACCACGGAACTCAAGTCGCAGTACGCCGCTCAGGTGGCTGCGGACCTTGAGCGCAACACCAAGGAACAGGAACGCATCGGCGCCGAAGTAGCCGCGCTTCAGGAGCAGTTGCATGCCCTGCAGCACGACCAGGCCCTGCTGGTGAACCTGCGGCGGACGCTGGACACCGAGAGTCCCGCACAAGCCGGCCCGGGCGAGGAGGAAGGTGTCACTGCCGCGCCTTCGCTGCCGCGGCAGGCCTCGGCCGAGACCAAGTCGGGCAGGCGCAGGAAAGCCACTGCCGCGAAGCCCAAGAAGGCGGCAGCCGAAAACCGCGACGCGAAGGCTTCCCCGGCCGCCGCGAAGCAGCCCACCCTCGTCGAGCTCATTCACAGCCACCTGGGCCAGCAGTCCGAGCCACGCTCCTCCGCGGAAATCACCGCCTCGCTCACCCAGGACCACCCGGACCGCGACATCAAGCCCAAGGTCGTGCGCACCACGGTGGAAGGGCTCGTCGCCAAGGGCCGCGTCAACCGCACCAAGCAGGGCTCAGCCGTGTTCTACACGGCGACCGGGACTCCGCCTGAGGCCGCCACCGCCGCGGAGCAGCAGGACCCGGCCACCGTCTGAGAAAACAAGCAAGAGACAAGCAAGTGACAGGCAAGAGACGGGAAAAGAGCAGGGAGCCCGCACGGCGGCGGCCGGAAGCGGCCGCCGCACGGCAAACCCCAGTCACCGCGAACACCACACCGTGGCGCACAACAGGCCGGCCCACGATGCCCGGTTGACAGTACACAGCGGGACTTACACACTCATCGGCATGACCAGGCACCGGTTCGACACGACGGGGCCGCTGCGTGTCCCGGATCGGACCGGGTGCGAGCGCTCAGGCCGCTAGCGGGCTGCCGCCGAGCCGTGTGCTCGCTGCGCGCCCCAGCCCAGGCCGTGCCGGTCTTCCTTCCTCATGGTGCGGACGACTCCCGGTGCACGTGCACCGCGTCGCTGAACTCCCGCGTGCACAGCACTCCGTTCCCGGCAGACGAGAGCGAAGCACGTATCCGGAAGTACGTATCCGGAAGTACGTATCAAGTACGTATGAGGAGAGGGATTCCATGACTGTCATGAACGCCGGGCCACAGCCCACCCTGCGCGAGGCCCGCGTACCCGAGGGCGGGATGTACGAGGGCGCGCGTGTCCTGCGCCGCCTGCCCGAGGGGTGGGAGGAGCGCCCGTACGAGCGGTTCGAGCTCGTGCCGCTGGGGCGTACGATCGGGGCGGAGATACGGAACCTCAGTCTCGCGCGGCCGTTGGGCGACGCGGTGCGCGACGAGGTGAACCGGGCGCTGCTGGAGTGGAAGGTGCTGTTCTTCCGCGGGCAGCGGCTGACATCCGCGCAGCAGCGTGAATTCGCCGGACAGTGGGGGGAGTTGGAAACCAACCCGCTGCTCGCCCAGGGTTCCAGCGAGGAGGTCGTCCGCTTCGACCGTGTCAGCGGATCCACGCCCACCTTCGAGAACGTCTGGCACGCCGACGTGACCTTCCGGGAGCGGCCCGCGCTCGGTGCCGTGCTGCAACTGCACGAGGTCCCGCCGTTCGGCGGAGACACCATGTGGGCGGACATGGCCGCCGCGTACGACAATCTGCCGCAGGAGGTCAAGGACCGCGTCGACGGGGCCACCGCCGTGCACGACTTCATCCCCGGCTTCGCCCGCTTCTACCCGCCCGAGCGGCTCGTACCGCTCCAGGACGTCTTTCCGCCCGTGGAGCATCCGGTGGTGCGCACCCACCCCGAGACGGGGCGGCGACTGCTCTTCGTCAACACCTCGTTCACCACCCGGATCACCGGCATGGACCGCGAGGAGAGCGACCGGCTGCTGCGCTACCTCACGCAGCAGGCCCATGTGCCGGAGTACCAGGTGCGGTTCCGGTGGCAGCCGGGCGACGTCGCGTTCTGGGACAACCGTGCCACCCAGCACTACGCGGTGAACGACTACGCGCCGCACCACCGGGTGGCGGAGCGGGTCGCCATCGCCGGCGACCGGCCCTTCTGACCCGCACGCGGGTGATCCGGCCGTCCTGACCCGCACGCGAGGGTCGGGACGGCCTCCCGCTGTCTACTTCATTGCGGTGCGATGGCGTCGAGCCAGTCCTTGACCGCCATGACATCCGCCCACTGCGGGAACAGCCTCTCGGTGAGGAACCGGTGCACCTCGGGGTCGGTGTCGAGGCAGCCGTCCGACAGGACGGTGAGGCCGAAGTCCAGGTCGTTGGCCTGGCACAGGGTGTACAGCACCACAGCACTGGTGGCGATGCCAGTGAGCACAAGGCTGTCGATGCCGCGAGCCCTGAGCACCACGTCGAGGTCGCTGCCCGAGAACGCGCTCCCCCGCCGCTTGGTGACCACGATGTCGCCCTCCTGAGGCGCGACATCGTGGTGGATCTCCGTGCCCGGGTCTCCCTCGGTGAAGAGGCCCGCGTCCACGGCGGCGTTGAGCGCCCTGTTGCGCGGGCCGACTTCCGGATGGCCCGGCCGCAACTCGATGACCACGTAGATCACGGGGATGCCCGCCGCGTGGGCGCCGTCGATCGCCTGGCGCAGGCGCGGCAGATATCCGGAGCCGTCGTCGGCGATGTCGACGATTACCCGTTGGACGTCCATCACGAGGAGAGCGGTGTTCGCCATGCTTGCGGCCCCTTCTGTTCTTCAGTGGAATCAAGAGAGTGACGTCTGGGCAGTCGACCGAGTCATGACCGTCTCATGGTGGGGGGCCGAGGTCCGTCTACTTGCCTTCCTGTTCCCCCGGCACGTCCCAGCGGGCGAGGTCTCTCAGCCAGACTCCCGCCGTGCTGTCGGAAGGGGCGCGCCAGTCGCCGCGAGGTGACAGGGAACCACCGGCCAGGACCTTCGGCCCGTTCGGCATGGCCGAGCGCTTGAACTGCGCGAACCCGAAGAACCGGCGGCAGAAGATCTCCAGCCAGTGCCGGATCTCCGGCAGGTCGTACGCCCCGCGCTTGGCCTCGGGGAATCCCGGCGGCCATACGCCGGCGTCCCGGTCATGCCAGGCGTGCCAGGCCAGAAACCCGATCTTCGACGGCCGGAAGCCGTGCCGCAGTACGTGGAAGAGGGTGAAGTCGTGCAGCGCGTACGGGCCGATCTTGGACTCGGTGGACTGCAGTTCCTCTCCCGGCACGAGCTCCGGGCTGATCTCCGTGTCGAGGATCGCGGCCAGCGTCTCGTTGGTCTCCTCCTGGAACTGGCCGCTGCTGATGACCCATCGGATCAGGTGCTGGATGAGTGTCTTCGGCACACCGGAGTTGACGTTGTAGTGGCTCATCTGGTCGCCGACGCCGTAGGTGCACCAGCCGAGCGCGAGTTCGGACAGGTCGCCGGTGCCGAGCACGATGCCGCCGCGCTGGTTGGCCAACCGGAACAGGTAGTCGGTTCGCAGCCCCGCCTGTACGTTCTCGAAGGTCACGTCGTACACCGGCTCACCGGACGAGAACGGGTGCCCGATCTCCTGGAGCATGAGTCGGGCCGTCGGCGTGATGTCCAGTTCGGCCGCGGTGACGCCGAGCGAACGCATGAGCTTGTGCGCGTTGCTCTTCGTACCCTCGCTCGTCGCGAACCCGGGCAGCGTGAAGGCCAGGATGTCGCTGCGCGGACGGCCCGCGCGGTCCATGGCCCGGGCGGCGACGATCAGCGCGTGTGTGGAGTCGAGGCCGCCCGACACGCCGATGACGACCTTCGGGCCGCCGATCGCCGCCAGTCGCTGCTGCAGAGCCGTGACCTGGATGTTGTATGCCTCGTAGCAGTCCTGGGCGAGGCGGGTGGGGTCGGCGGGCACGAACGGGAAGCGCTCGACCCGGCGACGCAGTCCGAGGTCGGTCGCGGGCGGGTCGAGCCGGAACGACACGGACCGGAAGCCGCTGGTACGCGCGGCGTGGGCGCGGCGGTTGTCGTCGAACGTGCCCATCCGGTGGCGGGCCTGGCGCAACAGATCGAGGTCGATGTCGGCCACCGCGTACTGGTCGTCGAGCGGGAACCGGTCGGTCTCTGCCAGCAGTTCACCGTTCTCGTAGATCATGGTCTGGCCGTCCCAGGACAGGTCGGTGGACGACTCTCCCAGTCCGGCCGCCGCGTAGACGTAGGCGGCGAGACAGCGCGCGGACGCCGCGCGGCACAGCAGCCGCCGGTCGTCGGCCCGCCCGACCGTGATGGGGCTGCCCGAGAGGTTGAGGAGGACGGTCGCTCCGGCGAGTGCCGCTTCCGCGCTCGGGGGCACTGGCACCCACATGTCCTCGCAGATCTCGGCGTGCAGCACCAGGCCGGGGACGTCCTCCGCCGCGAAGAGCAGGTCCGCGCCGAACGGCACGGTTTCGCCGCCGATCCGGATCGTCCCGCCGCGCTCGTCGTCGCCCGCGGCGATCTGCCGCCGCTCGTAGAACTCGCGGTAGTTCGGCAGGTAGGATTTGGGCGCCACACCGAGGATCCGCCCGCGGTGCACCATTACCGCGCAGTTGTAGATGCGGTGGCGATGGCGCAGCGGGGCGCCGACGACGAGCACGGTCAGCAGGTCCGCCGACCCGGCCACCACGGTCTGGAGCGCCGCCTCGACCTCGTCGAGCAGCGCGTCCTGCAGCAGGAGGTCCTCGATCGAGTAGCCGGACAGGCACAATTCGGGGAACACGGCAACGGCGACCCCCTCCTGCGCGCATCGGCGGCCTTGCCTCAGGACCGCCTCGGCGTTCGCGGGCGGGTCGGCGATGGCCGCGTGGCCGGTGCACGCGGCGATCCGCGCGAAGCCATGCTGATAGATCGACCAGAGATTCACGATTTTGAAGCGCCTTTCCCAGCAAGCAGTTTCAC
This sequence comes from Streptomyces sp. NBC_00878, assembly GCF_026341515.1. Classification (NCBI taxonomy): domain Bacteria; kingdom Bacillati; phylum Actinomycetota; class Actinomycetes; order Kitasatosporales; family Streptomycetaceae; genus Streptomyces; species Streptomyces sp. NBC_00878. The sequence goes on from NZ_JAPEOK010000001.1 coordinate 272,489, forward strand.
GATGGGTGCCTCCCGGCTCCCGACAGCCATCCACCAACGACCATCAACCATCAGATCAGCCCAGCAACATCAGTCGGCGCGGACGGGCCGTTCGAAGAACGTCTCCAGGACGACCGTCGCCTGCGTCCCGCTCACGCCCTCGATCGCGTAGAGCCGCCGCAGGACGTCCTGCAACTGCTCCGTGGTGGCCGTCCGCACCTTGACGAGGACGGGGGCCGTGCCCGCGATGACATGGGCTTCCTGAATCTCGGGGATGGCGGCGAAGGATTCGGTCGCCGCCCCCATCCAGGCCGACGAGTCGACCATGACGAAGGCGAGTAAGCCCCGCCCGAGGGCGGCCGGGTCGACCTCCACGGTCGTGCGGCGGATGACGCCGCGTTCACGGAGCTTACGTACGCGATCATGAGCCGCGCCGGCCGACAGGCCGACCGCCTTGCCGAGCGCCGCGTAGGCCTGCGCGGCGTCGCGCTGAAGCTCCACGATCAGCGCCCTGTCGACGTCGTCCACGATCCCGTTGGCCATCCCCATGGCGCCACCATATCCAGTTCGGCCATTTCGGGCTCACGGCGAATGGCATTCACCGCTTGGAGAGAGGGGTCGGCCAGGTCCGGCGAGTTGCTCCGGGCTGCGGTTGACGCGCGGCGCACGTCGGCGGCGATGTACGCGGTCGCACCCTCGTGGCTGCCGACGAGCAGGGCGTCGGCGTGGGCCGGCACGATCCAGCACGATGGAGTCGCTGTCGACCTGGACGATCCGGTTCTCGGGAGCGACGCCCTGCGCGACCTCGTTCCGGTCGTCGTCAACGCTCTTGCCCGGATACCCGACACGGGCGAGTACTGGTCCGCCGGCACGACGTCCTCCTCCCCCTACCCACCGGCCCAAGCGCACATGGAGCATTTCGCCCCCTGAGGCACACCCGCTCACCCGCTCACCCGCGATCACGGTGACACGGTGTCACGGCTTGCGAGCGAGGCCGCCGTGTTCGCCGATGGGTTCCGGGGAGGCGGAGGTGGGCTCCGGGCGCCAGAGGGGAACGGAGACGACCCCGGGGTCGATGAGGTCGAGACCGTCGAAGTACGCGGTGATCTCGTCGGCCGTACGCAGGTTGTACGGGACGGCGCCGCTTTCGTTGTAGGCGTCCTGGGCCTGTTCGAAGACCGGGTCGATGCCCCGCGAACCGTCGTTGATGGAGAGGAAACTGCCGGACGGCAGCGCGTCCATCAGGCGGGTGACGATGGAGCGTGCCTGGTCGTGGTCGGCAACGTGGCCCAGGATGTTGCTGAGGACGAGGGCGGTGGGGCGGGTGAGGTCCAGCGTCTCGACGGCGGCCGCCAGGATGCGATCCGTGTCCAGCACGTCGGCGTCCACAAAGGCGGTGGCCCCCTCCGGGGTGGGGTGGAGCAGGTCGCGCGCGTGAGCAATGACCAGCGGGTCGTTGTCGACGTAGACGATCCTGGACTCCGGCGCGATGCGCTGGGCGACCTCATGGGTGTTGTCGGCGGTCGGCAGCCCGGTTCCGACGTCCAGGAACTGCCGGATACCCGCCTCGGCGACCAGGTACGTGATGTTGCGACGCAGGAAGGCACGGCTGCTGCGGGCGATGGTCACGATGCCGGGAAAGACGGCGGTGTACGCGTCACCGGCCTCCTTGTCCACGGGGTAGTTGTCCGTGCCACCCAGCCAGTAGTTCCAGATCCGCGCGGAGTGCGGCACCGAAGTGTCGATCTCCTGATGCGCCGTGGGTCCGGGCGTCGTCGCATGGTCGGTCATGGGTACGGTCCGTCCCTCAGCCGAGTCCTGAATCACTCACCGCACAAGGTACGTCCCAACGACCCTTTCGCGTAGGCCAGTTCACGTTTCCGGCAGGTCCGAGCAGCGGGTTTGCGGTGCAACTTCCGGTCTGGGCGAGGCCGTTGAGCATGCCGCGTCAGGTTCTTCTGGTGAGGGGCCGGCCCCAGGCAGCCATGAGTTTGCGGGTGAACCTGTGCATGTGGGGGTCGAGAGTGTCCTCGGGTTCGGCGAGAACCTGCGGCAGCGACAACCACTTGATCGCCTCGAACTCGTCCTCGTCGAACGAGGTGATGGTGCCGGCATCGGCCTGCAGGACGTACCAGAGGGACACGTCGGTGTGCCGGCCCTGCCCGCGTGTTTGCGTGATGGTCAGGAAGAACGGCTCCACGCCGAATACCGCCGACGGGACGGCCTCGATGCGCAGTTCCTCCCGGCACTCACGCACCACTGTGTCCCACGGGTCTTCCATCGGCTCGACGTGACCGCCACTGGGAAGCCACAGGCCGGCCTTCCGGTGAGCGACCAACAGGATTTCGCCGTGCTTCTCGTCCAGAACCACGAAGTAGCTGACCAGGTGGATCGCCGGGACATCGGGCTTCCGCACCCGATACAGCGGAGCCCCGCCGACGATCCACGCCGCTGCCTCGGCGAGGTGAGCCCGCTCCTGCTCGTCCCAGGGACGAACACTCTCCAGCAAGTTCCTGAGCCGTGCACGTTGAGGCTCGTCACACTCGTCTGAAGCACCAGTGGCATTCACCGTGCTCATGATGCCAAGTGGCTCTGACGTCTCGCTGTTTCAAGCCGGATGGGGTTTCCTCTGGTTGACCGAGACAGAGGTCCGTCGCACCCGCAGAGAGGGGGGTGCATGCGTCTCGCGGCACCGCACAGAGAACGTACGGAGGACACCCCCATGAAACCCACACCCAGCGCCCGGCTCACATCCACCGCCGACGGCCACGACCTGATCGTGACCCGCAGCTTCCGGGCGCCCATCGGCGACGTCTGGGCCAGTGTCACCGAACCGGAGCGCACGGCACTCTGGTTCGGCCCCTGGGAAGGAGACGCCGCGCCCGGTCGGACCGTCCGGGTCCGGATGGCGTACGAGGAAGGTGAGGCCTGGACCGAGGTGCGCATCGACGCCTGCGAGCCTCCCCGGCGCCTCGCCGTCTCCACGTCCGACGACGCGGGCGACTGGCACATGGAACTGCGGTTGTCCGAGTCGGCCGGGACGACGGAACTCCAGTTGGTCCATCACCTCACGACCACGAAGGGGATCGGCGAGATCGGACCGGGCTGGGAGTACTACCTCGACATGCTCGTCGCCTCACGCGACGGCACCCGAGCCCCGAGCTTCGACGACTACTACCCCGCCCAACAGGCTCACTTCGAATCCCTGGCCGATCAACAACCTTTGTGAGCCAGTGAGGCGGGCGTCCGTCAGTGTGATTCCCGGCTTACCTCCGAACCGCTGGAGCCGACGAGGAAGTCCAGGTCGGCGCCGGTGTCGGCCTGGAGGACGTGGTCGACGTACAGGCGTTCCCAGCCGCGTCGGGGGTTCGCGAAGCCCGTGACGGTGGCCTTGGTGGGGGTCCTGCGGGCCAGTTCGTCGGCCGGGACGTCGAGGTCGATGCGGCGGGCCGGGACGTCGAGGGTGATGTGGTCCCCCGTACGCGCGAGGGCGAGCGGGCCGCCGGCCGCGGCCTCCGGTGCCACATGCAGGACGACGGTGCCGTACGCCGTGCCGCTCATGCGGCCGTCGCAGACGCGGACCATGTCACGCACGCCCTGTTCGAGGAGCTTCTTCGGCAGGGGCATGTTGGCCACTTCGGGCATGCCCGGGTACCCCTTGGGACCGCAGCCGCGCAGTACGAGGACCGAGTCGGCGTCGACGTCGAGATCGGGGTCGTCGATGCGGGCGTGGAAGTCCTCGATCGAGTCGAAGACGACCGCCCGGCCGCGATGGCGCAGCAGGTGCGCGGAGGCCGCGGCGGGTTTGATGAGCGCGCCGTCCGGGGCGAGGTTGCCGCGGAGGACGGCGATGCCGCCCTCGGCGACCAGCGGTTCGGCGCGGGTGCGGATGACTTCGGCGTCCCAGATCGGCGCGTCGTCGAGACGGTCCACCAGCGGTTCGCCGGTGACCGTGAGCGCGTCCGGGTCGAGCAGGTCGCGGACCTCGCGCAGGACGGCGAGCAGGCCTCCGGCGCGGTGGAAGTCCTCCATGAGGAAGCGGCCGGCCGGCTGGAGGTCCACCAGGACCGGCACCCGGGAGCCGATGCGGTCGAAGTCGTCGAGGGACAGGTCGACTCCCAACCGCCCGGCGATCGCCAGGAGATGGACGACCGCGTTCGTCGAGCCGCCGATCGCGGCCAGCGCGACGATGGCGTTCTGGAACGACGCGTGGGTCAGGAAGCTCCCCGGTCGTCGGTCGGCAGCGACCATGTCCACCGCCAGTCGGCCGGTGCCGTGCGCGGCCTCCAGCAGTCGGCTGTCGGGGGCGGGAGTGCCGGCCACACCGGGCACGACCGTGCCGAGGGCCTCGGCCACCAACGCCATGGTGGAGGCGGTGCCCATCGTGTTGCAGTGCCCGCGGCTGCGGATCATCGCCGACTCGGAGCGGGTGAACTGCTCCTGGGAGAGCGTGCCGGCCCTGACCTCCTCCGACAGCCGCCATACGTCCGTGCCGCAGCCCAGGGGCGTACCGCGGAAGGTGCCGGTCAGCATCGGGCCGCCGGGCACGACGACGGCGGGCAGGTCCACCGAGGCCGCGGCCATCAGCAGCGACGGGATCGTCTTGTCGCAGCCTCCCAACAGGACGACGCCGTCGATCGGGTTGGCCCGCAGCATCTCCTCCGTGGCCATCGCCGCCATGTTGCGCCAGAGCATCGCCGTGGGCCGCACCTGTGTCTCGCCCAGCGACACCACGGGCAGGTCGAGCGGGATGCCGCCCGCCTCGTAGACCCCGTTGCGGACGGCGGCGGCCACCTCGTTCAGATGCGCGTTGCAGGGGGTCAGGTCCGAGGCGGTGTTGGCGATGGCGATCTGCGGGCGGCCGGTGAAGGCGTCGCCGGGCACGCCGCGGCGCATCCACGCCCGGTGGATGTAGGCGTTGCGGTCCTGACCCGCGTACCACTGGGTGCTGCGGAGCGTCACCATTGAGCTCCTTCCGATAATCGACACATCGGTCTAATCTGTGGAACCTCATGAAGGGTACGCAGGCGTTCGAGGGATCGACAGTCCCCGGCGAGGACGGCTCAACAGGCGCTGACAGCAACCGACTTGTGGGGTCGGACCGGGTACTCGCCGTCCTCAAGGAACTCGCCCGGTACGCCGACGGGGTGGGCCTGGAGGAGCTGACGCGGGTGATCGGCAGCCCCAAGCCGACCGTGCACCGGGCGCTCGGTGCCCTGCGCCGGGCCGGGCTGGCCGACCAGGACGCCCGCGGCCGGTATGTGCTCGGCGACGAGTTCCTCCGCATGGCCTTCGCCCACCACGAGGCCCGCCCCGAGCACGTCCGTATCCGGCCCGCGCTCGCCGCGCTGGCCCAGCGGTTCGGCGAGACCGCGCACTACGCGGTCCTCGACGGCCGCGAGGTCGTCTACCGAGCCAAGGTCGACCCGCCCACCGGCGCGGTCCGCTTGACCTCGACGGTGGGCGGCCGCAACCCGGCGCACACCACCGCCGTCGGAAAGCTGCTGCTCGCCCACCAGTTGGACACACTCGACGACGTCGAGGCGTGGATCGGCGGGATACCCCTGATACGCCGCACTCCGCGGACCCTGTACACGGCCGCCGCCCTGCACCGCGAACTCCGCGTCACCCGCGAGCGCGGTTACGGCCTCGACGACCAGGAGAACGAAACCGGTGTCAACTGCCTGGCCCTGCCCGTGTACGCGACCTCGCCGACGACTCCCTCCGGCGCTCTGAGCATCAGCGCGCTGGCGTACCGGACGCCCCTGGCATCCCTGGTCGACGCACTCGACGAGATCCGTGCCGTACTCGCGCCGCTGGGAAAGCCGCTGGGAGAGCCGATGGGAGAGCCGCGCCGATGAAGGACCCGCTTCTCATGCGCGCCTTCGTACTGACCGGCCCCGGGAAGTACGCGGTCCAGGAGGTACCGGCGCCGGTGGCCGTTCCCGGCGAGGTCGTCGTCGATGTCGAGCGGGTCGGCGTGTGCGGAACCGACGTCGAGTTCTTCACCGGTGCGATGGCCTATCTCCACCAGGGCCACTCCACCTACCCGACGCGGATCGGGCACGAGTGGGCCGGTCGCGTGGCCGCGGTCGGCGACGGCGTCGATCCCGCCTGGATCGGCAGGCGGGTCATGGGCGACACCATGCTCGGCTGCGGCCGCTGCCGCCGTTGCCGCCGGGGTCACCAGCACGTGTGCGAGCAGCGCCAGGAGGTCGGCATCCGCGGGCCTCGGCCCGGCGCTCTGGCGGAGCAACTCGCGGTACCCGCCTCCTCGTTGCACGTGCTGCCCGACTCCGTCGACGCCGTACTCGGCGCACTGGTGGAGCCGGGCGGCAACGCCCTGCGCGCCGCGGAGGCCGCCGCCCTGCGGTCCGGCGACCGGGCGTTGGTGCTGGGCCCGGGGACCATAGGGCTGCTGGTAGCGATGTTCGCGCGCGCCGCCGGTGCGGAGGTGCACCTGATGGGCCGCACCGAAGAGTCACTCGCCTTCGCCCGTACGCTCGGCTTCACACATGTGTCGACGGAGGAGTCCGTGCCGGACCTGCCGTTCGACGCGGTGATCGATGCCTCCAACTCCGCCCATCTGCCCGGCCTGGCCCTGGAGCTGGTGGAGCCGGCGGGCCGCGTCGTGTACGTGGGACTCGCCGGTGAGCCCAGCCTGATCGACACCCGCACCCTCGCCCTCAAGGACGTCACGGCGGTCGGCGTCCTGTCCGCCTCCCCAGGCCTCGCCGCCACCATCCGCGCCTACGCCGACGGCTCCGTCGATCCCAGGCCGCTCGTCGCCGCGACGGTGGGCCTGGACCAGGTCGGTGAGGTCCTGGCCGGCATCCGCCCGGCCCATGCCGGGCCGGGTCCCAAGATCCATGTCGATCCCCGGCTGAGCTGAGCCGGGCAACGACACCCGTCGGGCGGGCTCAGCCGTGGTGCCGCGTACCACCAGGTGCGGGGCCAGTACGACCTCGCGGGGCTCGGTGCGGCCCTGGTCGAGGCGTTCGACGGCGGCGGCCACCGCGTGCCGCGCCTGCTCGCGGGCGCTCTGACTGACGGTGGTCAGGTTGAAGCAGCTCAGCCGGGAGGAGGTGTCGTCGTCGTAGCCGACCACCGACACATCACCCGGGACAGCGACACCGGCGCGGGACAGCGCGGCGAGGACGCCGATGGCGCACTGGTCGTTGAAGGCGACGACGGCCATGGGCCTGCCGCCGGTCCGGCCGGCCGCGATCGCCGATGCCAACGTGGCACTCGGCGAGGACGCCGCCCGCCGCTACGGGTTCGAGAAGGCGCTTCCGAGCTGGGAGGCCGTCGCCGAGGACCCGGCCATCGGCGCCGTCAGCATCATCGTGGGCAACGCGCTGCACCGCCCCATCGCGGAGGCGCTGGTCGCGGCGGGCAAGCACGTGCTGTGAATCGAGCACGAGGACGCGGCTACTCCCAGGCCGAAGGCCTCGCCCTGGCCGCGAAGAACCCGCACAGCGCCGCTGCCGCGCTCTGACCCACTCGCGGGCCGCGTTACCTGGCCCCGCTCCCGCCGTCCGGGAGCGGGGCCGTGCCCTGTCCCGGGGTGGCCGGGCTGCCCGGCAGCGGCGTACGTGCCGGGGCTCCGGCGAGTACGTCCTGGATGTTGTCCACGGCCAGGTCCACCATCGCGGCCCGTGTGGCCTCGGTGGCCGAACCGATGTGCGGGAGCGTGATCATGTGGGGCTCGGCGACCAGCGGGGAGAGTTCGTGTCCCATGGGCTCGCGCTCGAAGACGTCGAGACCGGCCGAGTGGATGACGCCGTCGCGCAGGGCACGCAGCAGGGCGTCCTCGTCGATGACGCCACCGCGCGAGGTGCTGACGAGGGTGGCGGTGGGCTTCATGGCCGCCAGTTCGGCGGCGCCGATGAGGTGACGTGTCCCCGGGGTCAGTGGCACGTGCAGCGAGACCACGTCGGCCTCGGCGAGGAGGGTGGGCAGGTCCACCGAGGTGGAGAGCGTGTCGTCGGGGGCGTACGGGTCGTGGTGCAGGACCCGCATGCCGAAGCCCTGGGAGCGGCGTGCCACCGCTCGTCCGATCTGGCCGTAGCCGATCAGGCCGAGCGTGGCACCGTGCACGTCCAGGCCCAGAAAGTCGTTCATCCGGAACAGATCCCACCGACCGGCGGCCAGGGTGTCGCGGGCGGCGCCGAGTCGCCTGCGGGCCATGAGGATGAGCGAGAAGGTGAGGTCTGCGGTGGTCTCGGCGAGGACGCCGGGCGTGTGGGTGACCACGACGCCGCGTTCGGCGGCCGCGTCCCGGTCGACCGCGTCGTAGCCCATGCTCGCCAGCGCCACGACCCGCAGCGTGGGCCCGGCCGCGTCCAGCAGGTCGGCGTCCACCCGGTCGTTGCCGAGGGCCAGGATCCCGCTGACGCCCTTCGCGAGTACCGCCAGATCCGCCGGATCGGGCTTGCCCGTGCCCGTCCAGCCCACGACCTCGGCCTGGGCCGCCAGGCGTGCGAGGCCCCCGCCGGGAAGGTCGGCCCGGGTGCTGAGCACGTGCTGCTTCATCTGTTTCTCCCGTGCTTGATCCGCGTTCACGAAATCGGTGACATTGATTCGTGAGACGCTAGTCAGCGCATTCCGGGGCAACAAATAGGCACTTTGCGTGACGTCATCGAAAATCGAGATGCACTCGGATGTGCTATCCGGCAGATGTACTATCCGGAGCGCTCCACGGAGGCGTTGTCCTCACTGAATTCCGTGATCAATTCATGGAACAGGTCGTGCACGGCGTGTGCGGGTTCCGACAGCGGCTGGTGGTCGGAGGTGCACAGGGACAGTTTCACCGTGATCGCCGGATTGATGATCCGCCGTACCACGAGATTTCGTACGTCGAGGGTCGCGCGCGCCGCGGACCAGGGCAGGACCGTCGCGCCGACGTCGGCGCCCACCGCGCTGATCAGGGTCAGGACCGACTCGATCTCGCCGACGACCCTGGGTTCGAGCGAGGCCTGCTGGAACGCGGCGTCGACGACCTGCCTGATGGTGTGGATGCGGCTGGGCAGCAGCAGCGGGACACCGGCCAGCTCTTCGAGGGAGACGTCGCCGTCCCCGGAAGGTACGGATCCGCCCGGTGCGGCGATCAGGAACAGGTCCTCGGAGCGCAGCGGCTCGAACTGCACGCCCCGCAACGGCCCGGCCCCGTAGATGAACGCCATGTCCATCCGGCCGGTCATGATCGCCTCGCTGATCACGCCGCCGAAGTTCTCGTTGATGTGCAGCAGGATCTCGGGGTAGCGCTCGCGCACGCTCCTGAGCAGCGGCAGCGCGAGTGCGGCGCCCATGCTGTAGGGGGCGAGCCCCACCGAGACACTGCCGGCGGGCTCCCGTCCGGAGACGTCGACCGCCGCCTGGGCGAGGTCGATCTGGCGCAGGATGAGCTGCGCGTGCCGGTACAGCGCGCGGCCCGCCTCGGTCGGGGCCACGCCTCGTTTGCTGCGGATCAGCAGCTGCTGCTTGAACTGGGCCTCCAGGGCCGAGAGCTGCTGGCTGAGCGCGGGCTGAGCGATGTGCAGGATGTCGGCCGCACGCGTGATGCTCCCGGCATCCACGATCTTCACGAACGAGTAGAGACGCCTGGTGTCCATGTGCGGCCTTCCAGCGGGGGCGGAGCCTCATGGTAGGCGCGGGGCCGTCCGGCGGACCTTGGCGCGTGTGCTCCACGTCATAGCCAACGGCGATCGCGTCACGCACAACGCGTATTTGCCGCCCCTTCCCGTTCGGACTACGTTCACCGAAACGCGATTTCCAGGTCGCTCGACCGCACGGGTCGCATAACTCGTAGAAAACTGTAACGGCCCCGTTAATTCCCCTTTTCAGGCGGCGCACGGGCCCCGTCCAAAGAACGCCGGAACGACGCCGTGACAACAATGCGGCGCCGCCGTTCGCTTCTTCTGTCCGGAGGATGTCATGACGCACAGGGTTGATCTCGTGGCCGACCTCGGTGAGGGGTTCGGCGCCTACACCATGGGCGACGACGAGGCCCTCCTCGATGTGCTGACATCGGCGAACATCGCGTGCGGATTCCACGCGGGCGATCCACGCATCATGGACGCCACCGTCCGCCACTGTGTGCGGCGCGGCGTGGCCGTGGGCGCCCACCCGAGCTTTCCCGATCTCGTCGGGTTCGGCCGCCGCGCGATGGATCTGACGCCGGACGAGGTCCGCACCGACGTGCTCTACCAGGTCGGTGCGCTCCATGCCTTCGCGGTGGCGCACGGCACCCGCGTACGGCATGTGGCGCCGCACGGGCGACTGGGCAACCTGGTCGCGACCCGGCCCGACTACGCGGCGGCCGTGGCCGACGCGGTCGCCTCGCTCGACCCGTCGCTGATCGTGCTGGCCCAGGACGGCGAGCTCGCCGACGCCGCCCGCGCCCGCGGTCTGCGGGTGGGCATCGTCGGGATCGCCGACCGCGCCTACCGCGACGACGGCACGCTGGTGCCGAGGAGCGAGCCCGGCGCGGTCATCCACGAGGAGAAGGACATCGCCGAGCGGACGATCCGCATGGTGACCGAGGGCGTCATACGCAGCGTCGGCGGCCGTGACATCCCGGTCGACTGCGACACCGTGCTGCTGCACGGCGACACCCCGGGCGCGATCTCCCTCGCCCACCGCGTGCGCAAGGAACTGCTCGCCGCCGGCGTCGAGATCACAGCCCTGGCCGACGTGCTCGACGGCAAGGCGGCCTGACGTGGACGGCAGCGCGGACACCGTGGAAGGCAGCGTCGTGATCGTGGACTGCGGCGATTCGGCCGTCGTGGCCAAGGCCGTCGGCATGGACGCCGAGCGAAGCTGGCGGGTCGTGCACGCCCTGGCCGACGCGTTCGACGCGGTACGGCTCGACGGGGTGCACGGCATCGTCCCCACCTACGACTCGCTGCTCGTCGAGTTCGACTGCGCCGACACCGATCACACGACGGTACGGCGCGTCCTGCGGCACGAGGCCGACCGGCTCGGGGAGGGTCCGGTGCCGTCGGCCAAGGCCCGGCGTTTCGTCGTCCCGGTGGTGTACGGCGGCGAATTCGGCCCTGATCTGCCCGTGGTCGCCGAGCAGTTGGAGCTGAGTGAGCGGGAGGTGGTGGAACTGCACTCCGGTGCGGACCTCACCGTCCGCTGCCTCGGCGCACCGGCCGGCGCTCCGATGATGGACGGCCCGGCGTTCCCCCGCCCGGTACCGAGGCTGGCCTCACCGCGGACGCGGGTGCTGCCCGGGTCGATCGCGGTGGCCGGGCGGCAGGCAGTGATCTGCCCCATGCCGTCCCCCGGCGGCTGGCCCCTGCTCGGCCGCACGCCCCTGCGCGTCCTGGAGGACCTCGACGCCGACCCGCTGACGGCGTACCGGCCCGGCGACACCTTCCGCTTCGTACCCATATCGCCCGAGCAGTGGGACGACCACGCCGGCCGCTCCCTGGCGGTGTCGCATGGCTGACACCCTGACCATCCACCGGGCCGGTCTGGCGACCGTGCAGGATCTGGGCCGGTTCGGGCGTTCCCGCTACGGCCTGCCGGTGAACGGCGCGCTCGACCAGCACTCCGCCCGCGTCGCCAACGTGCTCTGCGGCAACGCCCAGGGGGCGCCGCTGGTCGAGATCACTGCTCTGGACTTCAGCTGCACGCCGTCGACCGACGTACTCGTCGCGGTGACCGGTGCGGCGGCGGACGTGACCGTCGACGGCGTCGTACGACCGCAGTGGGAACCCCTCTCCGTACGGTCCGGCGAGACGATCCGCATCAGCGGTATCCGGCACGGCATCCGGGTCTACCTGGCCGTGCTCGGTTCGTTCAACACCCCGTACCTGCAAGGCAGTTGTGCGCCCGACACGATCCTCGGCTTCGGCCGCTCACTGAGTGACGGGGACGAGCTCGGCCTCCAGCGGCACTGCCCGCCCGTCGACCACCCCGAGTACCGCATCCCGCTGTTCCGGCTGCGCGCACCCGTGCCCCGCTTCCCCATGACCCGCCTCCCGTCGCCGTGGACCATCGACGTGACCGACGGCCCCGACCTCGCCGAGTTCGGTGACACGGCCGACCGGCTGTTCCGGTCGGAGTTCACCGTCAGCCCGCAGAGCAACCACATCGGGCTGCGGATGGCCGGTGACGTGCCCCGGCGCGTCGCGACCGGCGAGGTGCTCTCGCGCGGCGTCCCCGTCGGCGCCGTCGAGGTCCCCGCGGGCGACGAACTGCTCGTCCTGCACCGGGGCCGCGGCGTCACCGCCGGCTATCCGGTACTGGCCGTCGTGACCGCGACCGGCCTGTCCACCCTCGGCCAGGTCGGACCGGGCCAGTCCGTCCGCTTCCGCCGCCGGACCGTCGCGGAGGCCGTGGCCGCCCACCGCGCCCAGCGAAACGCCGTCCAGGCCCTCCAAAACCGCGTGGGCACCGTCTTCGACGCCCTGCGCATCCCCACCAGCCCCGCACGCACCGTCCCCGTCTCCCCGTAACCTGCCAACAGACAGGAGAACAACATGAGTACCGTGGCCGCTCAGCCGGTGCCCAACACCGTCGATTCGAGAACCGCGCGCAAAGTCACCCTCGCCGGGTGCGTCGGCATCTTCGCCGAGCTCTACGACAACGGAATCTTCGGCTTCATGGCGGGCACCCTGGCCGTCGTGTTCTTCCCGAACACGGACAACGCGACCGCCGTCCAGTTCGTCTTCCTCGGCTACGCCGTCTCGTTCTTCTTCCGGCCCCTCGGCGCGATCATCTGCGGCCACCTCGGCGACCGCATCGGCCGACAGCGCATGCTGGTCTTCGTCATCATGCTGATCAGCGTGGCGACCGCGGCGATCGGCGTCCTGCCGACGTACGCGAGCATCGGCATCGCGGCTCCCGCCCTGCTCATCCTGTTGCGCGTCGCACAGGGCTTCTCGGTCGGCGGCGAGGCCTCCGGCGCGATGAGCTTCCTCGCCGAACACGCCCCCGAGGGCAAGCGCGGCCTGTACACGAGTTACGCCCAGATCGCCTCGTTCCTCTCCCTGCTCACCGGAACGCTGATCGCCGCCGCCATGACCAGCGGCCTCGGCCAGGACCGCATGGAGTCATGGGGCTGGCGCATCCCGTTCCTGCTCGCCGTCCCGCTCGGCATCACCGGCATCTACATCCGCAAGCGGATCAGCGACACCCCCAACTTCAACCGCCTCAAGGAGGCCGGCGGCCTGTCGAAGAACCCGCTCAAGGAAGCCTTCTCGTCTGCCGAACACCGCCGCGCGATGCTGCTCGCCCTGTTCATCCCGCTCATGAACGGCTCCGGCTACTACGTCCTGTTCAGCTACATGCCGACCTTCATGAACACCGAGCTCAACTTCAGCAAGGTGCAGGGCCTGCTCGTCACCGCGACCAGCCTGGTGGCCATCTCGATCGCCATCCCGTACATGGGCAGCCTCTCCGACCGCATCGGCCGCAAGAAGGTCCTCGCGGGCGCCGCCGTCGCCATGGCCATCGCCGGTATTCCCTGTTACCTGCTCATCGGCACCGGCAGCGTCCCGCTCGCCATCCTGGGCGCCTGCATCATGGCGGTCATCTTCGCCGGGCACACCGGCGTCATCCACATCCTGCTCGTCGAGCTGTTCCCCACCCGGGTGCGCTACTCCGCCTACGGGCTCGGCTACAACGTCTCCGCGGCCCTCTTCGGCGGCACCGCTCCCCTGCTGATGACGTACCTCATCAACAAGACCGGCAACGTCAACATGCCCGCCTTCTACGCGGTCATCACCGCACTCGGCACGCTCATCGCCGTGTCCCGGGTCAAGGACAGGGCACACCTGCCGCTGCGCGACGCGTAACCGGCCGCCGATCACCTGCACCCCCCACCTCTCTCCCACCCCCCACCTCTCCAGGATCTCTAGGAGCGCACCCACATGCCCTTTTCCGACTACAAGACCGCCCTGGTGACAGGAGCCTCGACCGGAATCGGGGCGGTGGTCGTCGAGCGGCTGGCCAAGCAGGGACTCGAAGTCCACGCCGTCGCCCGTAACGCCGAGCGGCTCGACGACCTCGCGCGGCGTACGGGCTGCACCCCGCACGCCGTCGACATCACCGACACCGCCGCCCTCACCGAGACCCTCCGGGGCCTCAAGGTCGACGTCCTGGTCAACAACGCCGGGGTCTCCCGCACCGGGAACATCCTCTCCGCCGACGAGTTCGCCGTGGACGAGCAGATCGCGGTCAACCTCCAGGCCGTACTGCACCTCGTACGCCTGATCATGCCCGGGATGGTCGAGCGCGACCTCGGGCACATCGTCAACGTCAGCTCCATCGCCGGCGTCTACAACTTCGGCGGGAACACCGTCTACCACGCCACCAAGGCGGCCGTGCACACGCTCTCCCGGCAGCTGCGCGTCGACGGATACGGCCGCCGGATCCGGGTCACCGAGATCTGCCCCGGCCGGGTGGAGACGGAGATCTTCGGACGGCTCCTCGGCGACATGGAAGAGGCCCAGAAGCAGTTCTACGACGGCTACGAGTCGCTCAAGCCGGAGGACATCGCGGACGCCATCGAGTTCGCCGTCGACTCGCCGCGCCACGTGAACATCGGCCACATCGAGATCCTGCCGACGTTCCAGGTGCCAGGTGGCCTCAACTTCGAGAGGCGGACCGACTGACATGGCGACCTCCACGACTCCCACGACGACCGCCCGGCGCGTCCAGCGCATCAAGCCGTCGCCGAGCACCGCGGCCGCCCAGCGCGTGCGGGAACTGAAGGCACAGGGACTCGCCATCCTGGACCTCACCGTGGGCGAGCCCGACTTCGACACCCCCGACCATGTGAAGGCCGCCGCGTTCGAGGCGATCCGGCGGGGCGACACGAAGTACACCCCGGTCAACGGCACGCCCCAACTGCGGGCCGCCATCGCACAGAAGCTGGAGCAGCGGCACGGACTGCGCTACTCCTCGGACCGGATCGCCGTCGGCGGCGGAGCCAAGCAGGTCATCTTCCTCGCGCTGATGGCCACCCTCGACACCGGCGACGAGGTGATCATCCCCGCTCCGTACTGGGTGTCGTATCCGGACATGGTCCTCGCCAACGACGGCACACCGGTCGTCGTGCCCTGCCCGGAGACGGACGCCTTCAAGCTGACTCCCCGGCAGCTGGAATCGGCGATCACCGACCGGACGCGCTGGGTGATCCTCAACGCTCCCAGCAACCCCACGGGAGCCGCCTACACGGTCGACGAACTCCGCGCCCTGGCCGACGTGTTGCTCGCCCACCCGCACGTCCAGGTGCTGACCGACGAGATCTACGACGAGATCTGGTACGAGCCGGGCCAGGTCCCCAGCCTCGCCGCCGTCGAACCACGCCTGACCGACCGGGTGTTCCTCACCAACGGCGTCTCCAAGACGTACGCGATGACCGGCTGGCGGATCGGCTACGGCGCCGGCTCCGCCTCGCTGGTGGCGGCGGTCAACACCCTCCAGTCGCAGATCTCGTCGTGCCCGTCGTCGATCAGCCAGGCCGCCGCGGTCGCCGCGCTCACCGGCGACCAGGCCTTCGTCCACGAGTGCGTCGCCGTCTACCGCAGCCGCCGCGACCTGACGGTGAAGCTGGTCAACGACATCCCGAGCCTGTCCTGCACCCCGCCCGACGGCGGCTTCTACGCCTTCGTCAACTGCGCGGACGTACTCGGGAAGTGGACGCCCTCGGGGGAAGTGATCCGCTCGGACGAGGACTTCGCCCGCTACCTCCTGGAGTCCCAGCAGGTGGCGGTCATCCATGGTGCCGCGTACGGGGCCCCGGGCTACTTCCGGATCTCCTTCGCGACCTCGACCGACGTCCTCACCGAGGCCTGCGAGCGCGTCGGCCGCGCCTGCGCGGACCTGTCCCCGGCCGACCCCTCCTAGAAGACCCGCCCGCACCCGCCCGCCCCTCCTGATGACTCGAAGGAGCGTCATGATCCGCGTCAGCACGAAGTTCGACCGGCCCGACCCGGCCCTGGTCGAGCAGCTGAGCAAGTACTCCGCCGCCACGATCCACGAGGCACAGGGCCGCCTGGGCGCCCTCGACTCGACCATCAAGCCGGTCGACCACACCATGTCCCTGTGCGGTCCCGCGTTCACCGTGCGGTGCGCTCCGCGGGACAACATCATGCTCCAGGTCGCCATCGCGCACGCCCAGCCCGGCGACGTCATCGTCGTCTCCGCCGGCGCGTACGCCGAGGCGGGCTCCTTCGGGGACGTACTGGCCAACGCCTGTGTGGCCAAGGGCCTGGGCGGCCTCGTCACCGACACCGGCGTCCGGGACACCCAGGAACTTCGCGAGCTCGGCTTCCCGGTCTTCTCCCACAGCGTCTGCATGAAGGGCACCGTCAAGGAGACCGTGGGACCGATGGCCGAACCGGTGCTGATCGGCGGCGAGATCATCCATCCGGGAGACGTGGTGCGCGCCGACGCCGACGGCGTGGTCGTGGTACGGCGCGACGACGTCGCGGAGGTCATCGGCAAGTCCCAGGAACGGGTCGAGGCCGAGGACGCCTACATCGCCGCATACCGCTCCGGGAAGAGCGTCATCGAGGTCAGCCGACTCGCCGCCGTGCTCGAAGCGAAGGGCCTCGTCATCGACGAGTAGGCGCTCGACGCGTAGGTCCACGTCCGCGTTCGAAGTCGTCGAGCCCGCGCGCCGTCGCGCCGTCGCGCCGTCGACCGGAGGTGCACATCGTTGACGGCGATGTGCACCTCGACGACTTCCGGGCCCGTCGTCCGTTCACACCACCGTGCCTGGGCGCAATCCGTACGACTTGTCAGAGGAGTAGGCTGGGGTTACCGAGAGTATTTCGCGCACCGGCCTCCATGCTCGTGTCGTTTTCGGCGATTGACTACGCCGAGCCGGTTCCGACCGGTCCGGAGCAGGGTTCGCATCATGACTGCGACCGATTCGTTCGCGCCGACACTCGAAGACCGGCCCTCTCCTCCGGCACTGCGCATATCACTGGCTCCCAGCGGTTCCGCACCGGCTCTGCTGGACGGCGCCTGGTGGCCGCGCTCCCGCGACCTCGGGGCGGAACTTCCTTCACTGACCGCCGTACTCGATGCGCTGTGGGGGCGGATCACCAGAGTGACAGTGAATCCCGCACTCTGGCCGACCGTCCCGCGCAAGGTGCCCGTCGAAGGGCACGTCGTGAAGGTGGGGTCGTTCATGACCCAGCAGGACCCCCACCAGATGCTGCTCCTCTCCTACCGCGTGGGCCGCTGGGACCTGCTGGTGATCCCTCCGCAGACGAGTCCCGTCTCGGCCGCCTGGCTGATGGCCGCCGCGAGCGATCCACTGCGCACGTCGACCGCGAGCGAGCTGATGGCGGAGGCGGCGCGCCTGCGCACGGTGACGGAGACCGACCGTGCCGTGGAGGCGGTCTGGGACTCCGAAGGAGGCCATGAGGCGTGAGTGCGGAAGGTACTCGGTCGCGCCGGAACGAGCAGTCGCGGCGATCGCCGAGACCAAGGCAGGCGGGGCAGGCGGGCGGCTCCGGCCACGGAGCCGGGCCCGGACAACGGAAGTGAGTCACCGCGCTCCCCGCCTCGATGGCCATGGCCGTACCGGACGACACAACCCGCAGCCCAGGACCCCGGCCGCCGCACCAGAGCTGACAGGCCGGGGTCTTCCCGTGCCGTGTGTCTCCCGGACCGCTCGGGTCCGGGGACACCATCGACATGAGGAATGTGAGAACCATGGGCGTTCTGATCACCGTGCAGGTGGCGTACTCCGCGGCCGGGCCGGCCCTGCTCGCCATGAGCCTGCGCAACGTCCAGCAGTACGCGAAGCGTGTGGCACTCCCCGAACTGGCCGTCCCTGCCCCGGCGGACTCCGACTCCGGCTCGTCACATGCCCTCAGCTGACCCCCGCCCGCTCCCGGGCAGTCGTCGGGTCGGTGCGAGCCTGCGTGGCGGCGCGTCGTCCACGACGGACGCGGTGCGCTTGCGTCGAGTAAATCGCCGGTCGGCGCAGGACCTGGGCGAGGAGCTGGCGGATCTGTACGTGGCCTCCCACGGGCCGTCACCTCGTGAGGCGTACCGCCGTCCCGGCCGCCAGGACTTCCTGAACCGTCTCACCGGCGACATCCGTCAGCCGGGGTTCGCCATGGCCGTCGCGGAGACGGACCACCTGGTGGGATGCGCCTTCGGCTTCCCGGTGCGCGGCGACGCCTTCTGGTGGCTCGGGTTCGACGGTGCCCTGCCGCGCGGTATCGAGCAACTCGCCGAGTCCGGCCGTGTCTTCGCGGTCACCGACATCCTGGTGCGCCCCCACCCGCGCGACCGGGACGTGGCCCGCCGGTTGCAGGAACGGCTGCTGACCGACCACCGGGCGTCACTCGGCGCCACCTTGGTGGACCAGGCCGATCACCCCGCCCTCGCCGCGCTCCACTCCTGGGGTTGGCAGGACGCGGGAGAGGTCTGGCGGTCCATCAGCGCCACGGCGCTCCGGGTGCTGGTCCTTCCCATCGGGGAACAAACCGGTGAGGGGCTGGAGGGCCTTGTCGACGACGCCCGGACGCGGTCGCCCGGGTGAGGCCCGACAGCCGGTCCGCCCGGATCCAGGTGCTGGTCGCCGAGCAGGCGGCCCGACGCGGCGCGCGAGTCGGCGTGGTGGACGTGTGTACCGCGGCCGTGGCCGCCCTGCCGGTCGGCGGAGCCGGACTGTCCGCGATGTCCCCGACCGCGGCAAGCCATCCGCTGTGCAGCACCGACGACATCAGCGAGCAACTGGAGGAGCTCCAGCTCACCCTGGGCGAAGGGCCCTGTGTGGACGCCTTCGTACGAGGTTCCGCCGTCCTGACGCCCGATCTGCTCATCGGTGAACTGCAGGAACACTGGGCCGTGTTCGCCGATGCGGCTCTGGAAGCCGGAGCGCGCGCTCTCTTCGCGCTCCCCCTGCAGATGGGGGCGATCAGCCCGGGAGTTCTGGACCTGTACGCCGACGTGCCGACCGTGCTCGACGCCGAGCAACTGGCCGACGCGCTGGCGTTCGCCGATCTCGCGACACTGCTTCTGCTCGACACGCAGATCGTCGAGGCGGACGCCACGAGTGGCGGACCGGCGCCGGAGCCCGGCTTCGAGGACCTGCGCCCCTACAGGGCGGAGATCGACCAGGCCAGCGGCATCCTCACCGTCCAACTCGGCGTCGGCATCGACGAAGCGTTCATCCGGCTCCGCGCCCACGCCTATGTGCGGGGACTCCGGCTCGCCGACGTGGCCGCCGACGTGGTGGCCCACCGGCTCCGTTTCACCCCCGACGCGGAACCCGACGCGACTGACCAAACCGACGAGACCGACGAGAGCGCCTGACACACCGGTGCCAACCGACGAACGTGCCGCACTTCCCGCCCCCTCCCGGCGGGACCAGCCTCAAACAAGGGTGTCACGATGAATCAGCAGCTCCTGGCCAAGACCTTCGTCGAGCTCGCCGACAACCTGGTCGCCGACTTCGACCTCATCGACTTCCTGCGCCTGCTCACCGACCGCTGCGTCGGCATGCTCGGCGCAGGCGCCGCCGGGGTGCTGCTCGCCGACCGCGACGGCAAACTCCGCGTCATGGCCGCCTCCGACGAACAGGTACGCCTGCTGGAGCTCTTCCAGCTCCAGAACGACGAGGGCCCCTGTCTGGAATGCTTCCGCACCGGCACGCCGGTGATCGTCCCCGACCTGACCCGGGAGGTCGACCGCTGGCCACGCTTCGTCACGGCGGCCCACCGCAGCGGATTCGGCGCCGTCCAGGCCCTTCCGATGCGCCTGCGCGACGAGGTCGTCGGCGCCCTGAACCTCTTCCGCGCCACCCCTGGCCCCTTCGACCCCGCCGCCACCCTCATCGCCCAGGCCCTCGCCGATGTCGCCACCATCAGCCTCCTCCAACAACGCACCACCCACCGCAGCACCGTCCTCAACGAACAACTCCAGACGGCGTTGAACAGCCGGGTACTGATCGAACAGGCCAAGGGCAAACTCGCCGAACGCCAGAACATCGACATGGAACAGGCCTTCACCGCGCTGCGCGGCTACGCCCGCTCCCACAACCGTCGCCTCGCCGATGTCGCGCGCGCCTTCATCAACGACTCCGAGTCCCTCGCCGGTCTCGGCGCCTGACCACCGAGGCCCTCCCCCGGCCCCGGCGTCGCCCGTGCACGCGGAACGTCGTCACGACGCCCTCCTCAGATCGTGGACCTCGGCCCACACCTGATCGCGCAGGCCGGCGCAGATGCGGGTGATCAGACGGGAGACATGCATCTGGGAGAGGCCGAGCTGCAGGGCGATGCGCTGCTGGGTCATCTCGCAGAAGAACCTCATGTAGAGGATCTGTCGTTCGCGTTCGGGCAGCGCCTGCAGGAGCGGTCGGAGCGCCTCGCGGTTGACGATCCGGTCAAAGCCGGGCTCCACGCCACCGAGGGTGTCGGTCAAGGGGTAGCTGTCCGCGGAGTGGCCCGGCAGGGCGTCCATGGACAGGACGGTGTATGCCTCCAGGGCTCCTTGGCCCAGTCGTACCTCCGCCTCGGTGAGGCCGGTGTGCGCCGCGATCTCATGGGCCGAGGGTTCGCGGCCGTTGAGCGAAGCGCACTCGTTGCCGGCGGAGCGGACCCGGCTGCGAAGCTCCTGTACGCGACGCGGTACGTGCACAACCCACAGGTCGTCGCGGAAGTGCCGCTTCACCTCGCCGAGGATCGTCGGTATGGCGAAGCTCGGAAAGGCGGTGCCGAGGTCCGTGTCGAAGCGGGACACCGCTTTGACCAGGCCCAGCTGGGCGACCTGCTTGAGATCCTCGAAGGACTCGCCGCGATGACGGAACCGCCGGGCAAGTCGTTCGGCCATCGGACCCCAGGCGCACACGACCTCCTGCTGCAGCGCCGACCTCTCCGGGCCGTTCGGTAAGGCCGCGATACGGCGGAACACGGCGTCGGTGTCCGGGGCGTCATCGTAGACACGTCTGCTCGGCCGGTTCGGCGTGCGTGTGTTCGGCATGGGCATGTGTCTCCCTCATCGGTGGCATCGCTCACCGTGGGAGCCGCCGGACCCCAGCACACTGGGGAGCAGCGACAGCTGCCCCCACGGGCGTGCCTCCGGTCCGAAGCACGTCCGACGGGTTCCCGGGCAGCCCGCCTTTCAAACGGTTCTCCGGCCGAAGAGTCCTCCGGCACACACCTGCGGCGGCCCAGCCGTCGCCCGGATCGTCGCCGCGTCCCCCACGTGCCCCGACAAAGCCGGTCGGCGTGTTCATCGTTCATCGTCCGGCTGCCACCGCCACAGTGGCCCCGTGCTCCCAACAGGCCCCGGCGCGGCGCCGATCCGGGGCTATGCTGCTGAGCACGCGTCCCAGACCCCGGCGGTGCACCACCAGTTGGCAACGATGCCTGTCCCACACGTCTCCCAGTGTCTGGAACCGAGGCGCCCCATGCGCACCCCGCCGCAATCACACGATCCCGAAGTCTCTGAGCCGTCCGCCATGGACACGGTGCGGTTGCGCCGGCTGAACCGCTGGCAGGCCGAGGGCCTGCGGGAGGACCTGGCGGATCTGTACGTGGAGTCCTCCGCAGCCTCGCCCGGTGAGGAGTTCCGCGACCGGCAGAAGTTCCTGAGCCGTCTGGAGGGCGACGTACAACTGCCGGGATTCGACATGCTGGTCGCCGAGGCACGGTCCCTGACCGGCTGCGCCTTCGGATGCCCCGTGCCGCGCGACGGCTCCTGGTGGCAGGGGTTCCACGGACCGCTGCCGCAGAACCTGGAGCAACTCACCGCGTCCGGACATGTCTTCGCGATCCTCGACACCCTCGTCCACCCCCACCAGCACGCCCACGGGCTCGCCCGCCGACTGCAGGAGCGCCTGCTCGGAGATCACCAGGCTTACCTCGGCGTGACCTTGGTGGATCGGTCCGATCGTTCGACCTGTGCGGCCTTCACGAACTGGGGCTGGCAGGAGGCCGGACAGATCCACCGGCTGCCCGGCCCAACAGCCCTACAGGTACTGGTTCTTCCCCTCGGAGAACGTACGTCGGAGCATCCGGACGGCCTCGCCCACAACGACCGGACCCAACGGCCCGAATAGCCGCCCGTCGCGCCGGACCTGCCTCTCCCGCACCCCGACAGCCTCTGACCGGACCGAACCGGGCCAAGGAGTCGTGGGGGTAACCAACTGTTGGTGATTGAGTGTTCATAAGTGTCTTTTACGGGTCATGAGTGTTGTATGATCTTGGCTTATGAACCTGACGGAATGGGCGCGGGCGCAGGGGATTGCTCCCCGGACTGCGTACCGCTGGTTCCGTGAGGGCACCTTGCCGGTCCCTGCGGAACGAGTCGGACCACGCACGATCCTGGTGAACATGGATGCGAATGCATCACCGTCTGTGACGGGTGGTGTCGGACTGTATGCTCGCGTGTCCTCGCACGACCAGAAGGCCGACCTGGAACGCCAGACCGCGCGGCTCACCCGGTGGGCGACGCAGGCCGGTCACCGGGTGGTGCGGGTGGAGTCCGAGATCGGATCGGGGATGAACGGCTCGCGCATCAAGGCCCGCCGGCTGCTGGCCGATCCGGATGTGACGGCCGTGGTGGTGGAGCACAAAGACCGGCTCGGCCGCATGAACGTGGAACTGGTCGAGGCCGCGCTGTCCGCGACCGGCCGCCGCCTGGTCGTCCTCGATGAGGGTGAGGTGGAAGACGACCTCGTACGCGACATGGTGGAGGTGCTGACCTCGTTCTGTGCCCGCCTCTACGGCCGCCACTCCGCGAAGAACCGGGCACAGAAGGCACTGGAAGCGGCGGCCAGAAATGGGTAGGCCGAAGAAGCCGGTGCGGGCCATCGAGGCGCCGTTCGTGGCCCTTGGCCCCTCCGGTGTCGCCATCCGCGACCGCCTCAAGTGCCTGACCGCCGAGGACGAGAAGGTGCTGCGCCTCGTGGGTGAGCACCAGGGCCGTCTGGCCTCCCGCGACCTCAGGACACGCTGCGCGGACGGACACGAGCACTCCGGCCAGACGTGGGCGGCGCGGAAGCGGGAGCTGACGAAAGAGTCGTCCTCCCGGATCGCCGGGGCGATCACGAAGGCCACCCACGATCAGTGGGCACTCGCTCGCCGCTGCCAGGCCGCGCACGTCCAGAACCTCGAAGCCGGAATCCGCACGCTGCGGCACCGGCTGTCCCTCCCCCTGACGGAGAAAGGCTCGAAGCGGGCTCCGGGCGGCTACCGGTCGAAGAAAGAGTGGCACGCCAAGTCCCGCCGCCTGGCCGCTTTGGAGGCCCGCCACGATGCCGCTGTCTGCGACTGGGAGACGGGGCGGGTGCGAGTCGTGCGCGGCGGGAAACGCCTCGCCAACACCCGCCACCATCTCGCGAAGGCCCGGCTCACCGAGGCCGAGTGGCGCAAGCGATGGGAGGCGGAGCGCTGGTTTTTGGCCGCTGACGGCGAGTCGGGCAAACGCTTCGGAAACGAAACGATCCGCGTCGCCCCCGACGGCGGAGTATCCATCAAGCTGCCCGCACCGCTCGCGCACCACGCGAACGCCCCGCACGGCCGGTACGTCCTGACATCGAAGGTGACGTTCGCGCACCGGGGCCAGGAGTGGGCCGACCGTATCGAGGGCAACCGGGCCGTGGCCTACCGCATCCACCTCGACACAGACCGCGGACGCTGGTACATCACCGCGTCCTGGCAACGCCCCGTCGTCCAGACGGTTCCCCTTCACACGGCCCGCGCGAACGGCATGATCGGCGTGGACACCAACGCCGACCACTTCGCCGCCTACCAGCTCGACACCCACGGCAACCCGACCGGCGAGCCCCGCCGCTTCCACTACGACCTGTCCGGCACCGCGAATCACCGGGACGCGCAGATCCGGCACGCCATCACCCAGGTCCTGCACTGGGCCAAGCGCGTGGGCGCCGCGGCCATCGGCCTGGAAAACCTCGATTTCACCTCCGAGAAGACCCGCGAGAAGCACGGCCGCAAGAAGCAGTTCCGTCAGCTCATCACCGGCATCCCCACCGGGAAACTCAAGGCACGCCTTGTCTCGATGGCCGCCGAGCTCGGTCTGTCGATCGTGGCCGTCGACCCGGCGTACACCTCCCAGTGGGGAGGCCAGCACTGGCAGAAGCCGCTGGCCACCCCCCGACGCAAAATGACTCGCCATGACGCGGCATCGGTCGCGATCGGCAGGCGCGCCCTCGGATACCCGGTCCGGCGACGGACGGCACCGCCCCCACCGCACCAGAGCGATGCTGTGGGGCATCGGACCGTCCAGGCCAGACCAGGCACCCGAGGACGCGAGGAAACCCGCCACCTCGTCACGGAGCGTGCACACGATGCACGTGACCGAACGGGGACACACCAGGGAACGCGGGAGACCAGTGCATCCAAAACCGTTCGGGATGCGCGCAGTACCAGGACGTGGGTCCAAGACTCACTCCTGATCACTGACTAGGAACGGTGTTTGGGATCCGTCGACAAGGCTACTCAGCAGGGGCGTCCGACGGCCGGCCCGGACGAAGGCACCGGAGAGTTGAACTCACAGCTCCCGGTGCCATCCGCTGGAGCGCACGCCGTCACCTCCGGTCCGCCGCGTGCAGGCGCCGCAGGGCGCGGCGAAGCTCCCGCTGTATCTCTTCCGGGAGCGTCTCGTCCTCCGTCGTGGCGACCAGGGCCGCGGCCACGTCCCGGAGCTTGATGTTGCAGTGCTGCGACACACCCACGAGCACATCCCAGCCCCTCTCGCTGGAGCATGGCGCCAGAGCCATCACCATGCCGCGCGCCTGGTCGATCACCGCACGCGTCACCAGCGCCCGCTCCAACTGCTCGTTCCTGGCACGCAGTTCGACGACCTCGGCCAGCAGAGCCGCATCCCTCGCCACAGCCACAGCCGCAGCCTCAGCCTCAGCCGCCAACATCCGCTGTTCTTCGCGGTGCGTGGTCACCTGACGCACGGCGCGTACCTCACAACGCATCGCCCTGTCCCGACGCAGCCGACCTCGGCCTTGCCGATGATGAGGCCGAGAAGCAGGACGAACACGGTGGGCCTCCCGGGAGCGGAAAGGGGACATCGCTGCCGGGGACTGAGGCGTCACTCAACAGCGTAGTCCTGCCCAGAGGTTGCGGATACCGTGCGACGTCAGCAGGTACTGCCGTCAACAGCTGGCTACTTGACATCTGAACCCGCTTGTCGTCACCCGGCTCCGGCACGGCCGATGCTCCGCGAGGGGGGCAATGATCCGCTGGCCGTCGCGTCGCGCGCATCGCACGACAGGCAGGTACACATTCGCTTGCCTGCCCGGGCGACCGGCTGTGCATGTCCGACGCACACGGACAGTAGTAAAATCAGGACAGCCGACGCCGGCAGGCGCCTCGCCCAGAGGGGAGACGGCATGATCCAGACGGCCGATATCCGAGAATGGCGCAACGAGGACGTCGTCGATCCGAAGGGCCACAGGATCGGCGCGCTGGAAGCGGTGTATGTGGACACCGCCACCGACGAACCGGCCGTGGCCACCGTCCGGACCGGACTGCCCACCCGGCACCGTCTGGTCTTCGTCCCCCTCGACGAAACGACCCTCGGGCCGGGCTATCTCAAGGTCTCCTACGCCAAGAGCCTGGTGAAAAAGGCGCCTGCCATCGGGACGGACGACATTCTGCCCGCCGAGCAGGAGGAAGAGATCTTCCGCTACTACGGCAAGGACTACCAACCGGGCGCCGACGGCGAACGGCAACTCGCACGGCGCTGAGGCGCTCAGACGCCGAGTCGCTGAGACGCCGAGTCGCTGAGACACCGAGACGGCAGTCCGCTCGAAGGAGGTGTGCGGGCGATGGTGCTCTTCCTGCTGCTCGTCCTCGCCGCCATGATCCTGGGAATCATCGGCGTGGCAGCCGATGGCCTGGGCTATCTGCTGGTGATCGGCATCCTGGTCCTGGCGGCCGATATCACCTTTGCCTCCGTACGGTGGTCCCGGCGAGCCAGGCAGCGTCCCGTTCGCTGACGGGACCAACGGGAACTGACGGGACTCACAGGACTCACAGGACTCACAGGACTCACGGGACTCACGGGGTGGCCGATCAGCCGTGCAGCGAGCGGTACGCCGCGACCGCCCCGGGATGCAGTCCGATGCCGCCCGTACCGATCAGGCTGCGCACGTCGAGAAACTGCGTGCCGACGGCATTGTCGGGAACGAGCGCCGTCGCGCGGAGCACCAGCAGGCGAGTGAGCGCGTCGGCCACGCCACGGGCGAGGTCGGGGCGGCACACCAACAGGTTGGACACTCCGATGGTGGCGACACCGTCCGCCGCCCGGTACGCACCGTGCGGCAGTGTCACCTCTTCCAGGCCGGAGCCGGCCAGGCCGTCGCGGCCACCGAGACCGCCGAGCCGGGGCAGCAGACCGGCCAGGGGCAGGAACCGCAGGCCGAACCGGTCGTCGAGATCGGAGAGGGCCGGCAGCGGTACGCCGCCCGCGACGAGCAGCGCGTCGACCGAGCCCGACCGCAGGGCGCCTGCCGCGGCGGCCAGCGGCAGATGACGTACCGGGACGTCGGTGCCGGGCGAAAGGCCCGCGGCGTGCAGGATCCGCTCGCCGAGTACGGCCGCGCCCGATCCGGCCGCACCGAGCGAGACGGCGTGTCCGGCCAGATCGGAGACGGCACGCACGGGCGAGTCGGCGCGGACGGCGAACTGGAGGTAGGTCCCGTAGACCCTGCCGATCGCGCGCAGAGGCACCGGGCGCGGGAAGAGGGCGGTGCCCGCGGCGGCCCGTGCGGTGTCGGTGAGGACGAGCGCGAGGTCGGCACGCAAGGCGGTACGGCGGTCGGGAGGAGCGGTACGCGAGTCCGCAGGGGCTGTACGGCGGTCGGCAGGAGCGATGGGGTAGTCGGCAGCGCTGTGGCTGTCAGCAGGAGCCGTCCGGCAGTCGGCAGGGCGGCTCACGGAGCACCGCCCTGGGCGCGTCGAGAGGCGGCGCGGATGCGCGGGCTCCGCGATGCGGTGGTTTCGCCGGGCCCCGGGGCGACGCGCATGGGTACGGGCCGACGAGCGCCGCGCATGGGCGCGGGACACACCACGCGCACCGATACGGGCCGACCAGCCGCGCGCATGGGTACGGGCCCACGAGGAACGCGCATGCGTGCGGGCCCACGATCGGCGGCCCGGCCGTTCACGGCGCGCCGCCGTCGAAAAGCGCGCGCGGCACGATCGCTCTGGCCCGCAGCCCCCGCGGTCGCGACGGCTCCAGCTCCAGTCGGCCTCCCCGACCCGCCAGCAGTTGTTCGGCGATGGCGAGGCCCAGCCCCGTACCCGCCGTGCCGTCCTGTCGTTGTCGGCCCGCGCGCCAGAACCTGGTGGTGGCCAGGGGGAGTTCCTGGGTGTCCAGCCCCGGGCCGTCGTCCGTCACCGTGAGGACCGCGAGCGGGCCTTCGGTGGTGCAGCACAACGAGATCTCGGCTCCCCGGCCCGCGTACTTGATGGCGTTGTCCAGGAGAATGTCCGTGATCTGGGCGAGTTCGCGGTCCGTGCCGACGGCCATGACCGGGGCATCGGCGGCCTGAGTGGTGAGGCGGGCTCCGGCGCGGCTGGCGACCGGCTCCCACAGGCGGTACTGGGCGGCCGCGACCGCCGCCGCGTCGCAGTGGCCGTCCGAGCCGTCGGTCACCGTCAGTTCCCCGGCCCGGTGTTCCGCGGTGGCGAGGGCCAGCATGTCGTCGAGGAGGGTCTCCAGACGGTCGAGCTCGGTGGTGACTCCGGTGTACGTGCGGTCGGCCGACGCGGGCAGATGGGTGTGCAGGGCGTCGACCCGCACTCTGAGCGCCGCCATCGGGTTGCGCATCTGGTGCGAGGTGTCGGCGACGAGCCGGCGTTGCTGCTCCAGGGCCGCCGTGACGGTACGCGCCATGCGGTTGAACCCGGAAGCCAGCTGGCGCAGTTCGGGCGGGCCACCGGCCCTCGTCCGGTCGGGTGGGAGTCCTGCCGCGAGTCGGCCGACGGCACGGTCGAGGCGACGCAGCGGGCTGACCACCCAGTCCGTCGCGGCCCGGGCGAGGACCGTACAGGCGACGGCGACCAGCGCCGTTCCGGCGCGAACCGCGGCCCAGCGCCGGGTGATGTCGTCCGCGGCGGTGCCCACCGAGGCCCGCAGCACGACGGCCCCGGAGACCTGGGTCCCGGTGCCCGCGGGCTCGGCGAACATCCGGTGCCCACACGACCAGGGACGCAGCGCGCCCGCGGGGTGCGCGGTCTGGTTGCGCAGGGCCGCGTCGAGCAGCCGGGCGACGGCGGGGTCGGCGGCCCGCATACCGCCCGTCTCGACGACAGGGCCCCGGCGCGTGTCGGTGACCACGAGCGACTCCCCGTACAGCTGGGTGTAGCGGCGCGCTTCGGCGGCGACGGCCGAGGTGTCGCCGGTCGCCGTGGCCTGGTCCATGAGGGACGCGAAGCGGTCGAGGTCGGCGCTGCGGGCGAGAACCAGCTGCTGGGTGCGGTCGGAGGCGGTGAACAGCAGCAGCGGAACGGCGAACGCGGCCACCGCGAGCACGGCGAAGACCAGCAGTGCGGCCTGGACCCGGGTGCGCACGCGTCGGCTCCTCAGTCCCCGAGGTTCCCGAGGTTCCCGACGCTCCCGAGGCCCCCGAAGCGGTAGCCGAAGCCCCGGATCGTGGTGAGCAGTTCGGGGCGGCGCAGCTTGGCGCGCAGCTGGGTGAGGTGGACGTCGAGGGAGCGGGACACGGTCTGGTAGGCGTCGCCCCACACCTCGTCCAGGAGCTGCTGGCGGCTGACCGCCGTGCCCGCCCGCCCGGCCAGTACGGCGAGGATGTCGAACTCCTTGGTGGTCAGCTCGGCCTCCACGCCGCCGACCAGGACCCTGCGTGCGTCGAGGTCCACCTCGCCCAAGACCCCCGGCTGGCTGGACTGGTACCAGCACCCGTCCGAGCCGACGTTCCGGCTTCCGCCGGGGACCGTCGACGTCCACTGTCATGTCTTCGGCCCGCAGGCGGAGTTCCCCTTCGCACCGGAACGGAAGTACACGCCCTGCGACGGCGGCAAGGCCGAACTGTTCGCGCTCCGCGACCACTTGGGCGTCGCCCGCAACGTCATCGTGCAGGCCACCTGCCACGGGGCGGACAACTCCGCCATGGTGGATGCCGTCCGGACGGCCGACGGCAGGGCACGTGGCGTCGCGACCGTCCGTCCGGACATCAGCGAGGCCGAGCTGCTCCAACTCGACGCGGCGGGTGTGCGCGGAGTGCGCTTCAACTTCGTACGGCGTCTGGTCGACGCCTCGCCCGAGGACGCCCTGCGCACGATCGCGAAGAAGGTCGCCCCGCTGGGCTGGCACATCGTCCTCTACTTCGAGGGCGCCGACCTGCCCGAACTGGAGGGCTTCTTCGGTTCGTTGCCCACTCCGCTGGTGGTGGACCACCTGGGGCGGCCGGACGTGACCCAGCCGGTGGACGGGCCGCGGTTCACCCGGTTCCTGCGCTTCGTCGACGACAACGACGTCTGGGTGAAGGTGACCTGCCCCGAACGCCTCAGCGTGACCGGACCCGCGGCCCTGGACGGCGAACGGCACGCCTACACCGACGTCGTTCCCTTCGGCCGCCGCGTCGTGGAGGAGTTCCCGTCTGGCCGTCGCCTTCGCCTACTTCTTCGAGTTCGCGGACATCAACAGCTTCGCCACCACCGCACCGAAACTGATCGACCTGTGGGGCGTGACGGTCGACCAGGTCGCCTACGTCACGTCCTTGTCGTTCGTCGGCATGTTCATCGGGGCCATCGTCGCCGGGGCCATCGCCGACCGGTGGGGCCGCAAGCGGGCGCTGCTGTGGACGACGCTGTTCTTCGGCGTCTTCTCGTTCGCGGCGGCGTTCTCCTGGGATCTCGTGTCCCTCGGCGTTTTCCGCGTCCTGACCTCGGCGGGTCTGTCGGCGATGACCGTCGTGGGAGTCGTCTACATCAACGAGATGTATCCGTCGGCGATCCGCGGCAAGTACCAGGCGTACGCCATCGTCATCGGCATCTGCGGCACGCCCGTCACCAACCTCATCGCCAGCGCGGTCGTGCCGCTCACCGACTGATCGTGGCGGCTGGTCTACATCTGGGGTTCCCTGGGCATCCTGCTCATCCTGTTCACCCGGCATCTCAAGGAGTCACCCCGCTGGCTGGAAAGCCGGGGAGACCACGCCGAGGCGGACGCGGTCCTCCGGGAGATCGAGGCGAGCGTCGCCGCGGAGAAGGGCCCCCTTCCCGAGCCCGCTCCCCCCCGTCACCGAGACGCCGTCGGCCAAGGCCCCGCTGCGCCTGCTCCTCCAGAAGAAGTACCTGTTCCCGACCCTGCTGCTGACGGTGCTGTGGATGACGCAGACCATCGGCTTCTTCGGGTATTCGAGCTGGGCGCCCACCCTCCTGGCCAAGGAGGGATTCAGCGTCGAGAAGTCCGTCTTCTACGTGGCTCTGACCACGGTCGGTGCCCCGCTCGGCTGCTTTCTGGCGTCCCTCGTCACCGACCGGTTCGAGCGCAAGTGGTGTCTGGTCGCCTTCGGTCTCGTGATCGCGGTGTGCGGCCTGTTGTACGGGCTCACCTTCAACCCGGCCCTCATCATCGTCTTCGGCTTCCTGGTGAATCTCTTCGAGCGTGGCTACCCGGCACTCGCCTATGCCTACTCGCCCGAACTCTTCGACACACGGAGTCGCTCGCTGGGCACGAGCGTCTCGTACGGCCTCGGCAGGCTGTCGAACGCCGCCGGTCCACTGATCGTCGCGGCCCTCTACAACGGCCACGGGTATCAGAGCGTCTTCTACTTCATCGCCGGCACCTGGCTGGTCGGCGCGATCGCCCTGGCTCTCTTCGGTCCCCTGACACGCTCGGCACGCCTTGCCAGAACGGAACGGCAAGACGCGGGCGCCCCTGCCTGAGCCGGGCCGCCCCGGATCCCGGTCGTCCCCCTATCGGGAGAGTCCGTTCCGGGGAGAGTCCGGTTACCGGGAAAGTCCGGCCTGGTCGCAGGCGGGCCGGAGGTCCCGGATGCAGATCTGGTCGATCGTGTACACGCCCTCCTCGACGAGCGTCTCCTTGATGGTGTCGGCCGTCACCGCGCTCGGCGTCAGCAGCACGGACGGGATGTCCTTGGTCGTGGGACTGTCGGTCGTCGTCGTGGCGATGTCGGCGAGATCCTCTCCGCTCCCGAGGGCGACGGCCATGGCGGCGGCCGCGTCGGCTTCGGCCGGGAACGGCTTGTACACCGTCATGTACTGCTCGCCCTTGATGATGCGCCGCACAGCGGCGAGGTCGGCGTCCTGGCCGGTGACGGGAGGAAGTTTCCTGACACCGGCGCTCTTGAAGGCGGAGATGACGCCCGCGGCGATGGAGTCGTTGGCCGCCAGGACGCCGTCGATCCGGTCGGGGCCCAGGGCCGCGATGGCGGCGGACATGTTGTTGTGGGCGTTCTCCGCCCTCCAGTCCAGGGTGTCGTACGACCGGCTGATCTTCACCTTGCCCGCGATGACGGAGAGGGCGCCCCGCTTGTACCAGGCCGCGTTGGGGCTGGTCGGATCGCCGTTCATCATGACGACGTCACGGCCGTGAACCGTGTCGTGCATGCCGTCCGTATCGTCCCTGCCGACCCTGTCGTCCCTGTCATCCATGGCCTTCAGGAGGGCCTCGCCCTGGAGCCTGCCGACCTGACCGCCGTCGACCGTGACGAAGCCCGAGATCGGCCCCTCGGCGAGCCGGTCGTAGGCGACGACCGGGACATCCGCCTGGCGCGCCTCCTGGATCGAGGAGCGGAGCGCCCTGGTGTCGGCGGCGTCGAGGATGAGGACCTCGACCCCTTTGGTGATCATGGACATCATCTGTTGCCGCTGCCTCGACGCGTCGTTCTCGGCGTTGGCGTACTCCATGGTGCAGCGGGGGCACAGCTCCTTGAGTCGCTTCTCGATGAGCGGCTTGTCGGAGTGCTCCCAGCGGGGGACCGCGCGGCTCGGGAGCAGCAGACCGACCGTGAAGCTGTCCGAGCCCGCCTCGCCGTCTCCTCCGCAGGCGGCCATGGACATCGTCATCAGTCCCGCGACGAGCGCCGCGACGACATACCGCGTACGAGCCCTCATGGCACACCGCCTCGTTCCGTCCCGGGCCCCGGGTCCGCGGGAGTCGGTTCGCGTGATGGCACGACGATCTCGCTCCACACCTGCTTGCCGCCGGCCACCGGCATCGAGCCGAAGGACTCCGACATCGCTTCTGCGAGAAGCAGGCCCCGGCCGCCGGTGGACTCCCAGTCCACGATCACCGGCTTGGCGGGCGCACGCGGCGAGGAGTCGCTCACACGGACGCGTACCCGGTCCCCGCGGAGCATCAGGTCGAGGCGTACCGGTCCCTGCGTGTGCACCAGGGCGTTGGTGACCAGTTCGGACACGACCAGGAGCACGGAGTCGGCCACTTCTTCGACGCCCCATCCGCGCAGCGTGCGACCGGTGAAGCGGCGGGCGTGCATGACGGCGTCGGGCAGCCGCCACACCACCCAGCCGGCTCGGATGGGCCGGGTCTTCATGCCGTCGTAGCGCAGCAGCAACAGCGCCACGTCGTCCTCGCGATGGCCTGCGTCGCCGAGCAGTTCGTCGGCCATCCGCCCCGGATCCGCCGGATCGGCCGCGGCGAGCGCGCCGCGCGTCCGCCGCATGCCCTCGTCCAGCGGCAGGTCGGCGGCCTCGACCAGACCGTCGGTGACCAGGGCGAGCACCGTGCCGGGGGCCAGCACGACCGTGGTCATGGGGAACTCCGCCTCCGCGAGAATGCCCAGCGGGAGCCCTCCCTCGACCTGCACCTCCTCGGTCCTGCCGTCGGGATGGCGGATGAGCGGCGCGAGGTGCCCGGCCCGGACGAACAGGGTGTTGCCCTCCTCCAGGTCCAGTTCGACGTAGCAGCAGGTGGCGAACAGGTCGGTCTCCATGCCGACGAGGAGCCGGTTGGCGTGGGAGACGACCACGTCGGGCGGGTGACCCTCCACCGCGTAGGCCCTGACCGCGGTACGCATCTGGCCCATGATCGTCGCGGCTCCGGCGCTGTGTCCCTGTACGTCGCCGATGACGAGCGCGACCCGGTCCTCGGAGAGGGCGATGACGTCGTACCAGTCACCGCCGACCTGCAGCCCACGCCGTGCGGGCAGGTAGCGGGCGACGGCCGTCCCTCCGGGGAGTTCGGGGAGGCGCCGGGGCAGCAGGCTGCGCTGCAGCATCGTCGCGAGTTCCTGCTCGGCGTCGTGCGCGTGCGCGCGATTGAGGGCCTGTCCGACCAGGGCCGCGGTGGCGGTCAGGAGGGACCGCTCCTCGGGGACGAACTCGTGGGGCCGGTCCCAGCCGACGAGGCACAGGCCGGCGACCCGGCCCTTGGCCGGCAGCGGCAGGACGGCCAGACCTCCGGCGCCGACGCCCGCGAGGCCGGGTTCGAGGGCTGTGCCGGCGGACCACAGGTTCATCCGGCCGTCCCGCATGGCCGTCCGCAGGGTGGGCAGGGCGCTGACCGGTGCGTCGGGCCATTCCGAGCGCCACTCGGAGCGCCAGGTCTGCGGCCAGGCGTCGGGCTGCGGCGGGTCGAGCACGGTGACCATGAGCCGGTCGTCCCGCAGCTCGGCGAGCGCCACCCGGTCGGCGCCGAGCGGCTCGCGGAGGGCGGTGACCACGACTCGGCTGACGTCGCGGACCGTTGCCGCGTCGTCGAGTGCGGCGGTCAGCCACTGGATCCTGGACACCTCGTCGGCGCTCTGCCGGAGGACCGAGGTCGCCGTCACCATGCCCAGCACCTGCTCCGGGCGGTCGTCGGTGCCCGGGACCACCCGGCAACTCAGGCTCAGCCAGCGCATTCCGCCGGTGGGGCGGCGGACACGGAACTCCAGCTCCCGGCGGCCGAACGCCTGCGTGGACGGCTCCAGGACCGAGATCAGCGCGTGCATGTCCTCCGGGAGCGCGTGCGCGAGCAGGGTGTCCACCTTGCCGTCGAAGTCACCCGGTGTGATGCCGACCAGGTCGAGCAGGGTCTGGTCCGCCTCGATCAGGCCGGTGTCCGGCACCAGGAGGAACGATCCGACGCGCAGACTCCACAGGGCGGGACCCAGCAACGACGACGGCGCGGGTCGGCCGTCCCCGGTCCGGAGCAGGCCGGCGATCGCGTCGGCGTACCGCTCCAGGAAGCGCCGCTGCTCGGCCTCGAAGGCGTCCGCGGAGGCTCCCACGACGACGAGGCAGCCCAGCCGTCCGCCCTCCGTGCCGACCGGCAGCGCGGCGAGCGACGCCGCTGCCCGTGGCGAGGTCGGCCGGCCCTCGGAGTAGGGGGTGAGTGCCGCGGGATCCAGCCACAGCGGCCGGTCGGTGCGGAAGGCGTGCGCCGCGGGTGAGTCGCCGGTCAGGGACAGCCGCTCCGGCGGCGCGTACGCGGAAGTGTCGTGTCCGGCCGTTTCCACCAACCGGAGCTCTTCGTTTCCGGCGTCGGGCACATAGACCGCTGCCAGCGCCACTCCGGCGAACGTCAAGGGCCGGTCGCTCGCGGCGACTTCCGGCACCGGTGGCGGTGAGCCGGTGTCCGCGGCGCCGGCTTCGGATGCCCGCGGATCGGATGCCCGCAACTCCGAGACTCCGGCGCGGGCACGGCCCTCGTGATCCATGTCCGCGACCTACCTCCCGTCCATGCGGCAGGTGCCGCTGGGTTGAGATCGGGCGCCCACCTACCCAGGGTCGCATATGCGGGCCAACCGGACAGATCCGCTCAGCCCCCATCCGTGGTCGTGGACCCTTCTCGGGGAGACCCGTACCGGCTGCGAGAGAGTGCGAGAGAGGTTGCCTCGGCGCCCGCCGTACGGTCGCTCTCACGGGGTGCCCCGCGCCGGAGACGGGTGGCCCCAACCGCTGCGTTCGCAGATCATCACGGCCGGTGCCAGACTGACGACGTGGTCGTCCTGCCACGTCCGCGGTACGTTCCCGGCGGACATTCGGCGTCGGCGTCCTGGCCGTCCGTCCACCAGGTCCGCGGTGCTCGGCATGCTGATCATCCAGTCGGTCGCCTCGGGCATGGCGATCACGGACACCCCCACCGCCGTCCAGTTCGTCATCACGGGCGGAGTGCTCTTCGCCGCGGTGCTCATCGACTCACCGTCGCGACGCTCACAGGAGGCACACGGGCGGGCCTGACGCGGGCGCGGCCGTGCGTCATGGCTACCTGGCTCCCCGGCTACCTGAAAGACCGCCTCGAAGACCGTCCGGACGGTATATCTGAAACGTCAAGCAATGGCCATTGGTTGCTCTGTTGCGTACCCCAACAGTCCCTTCAGCCTCTAGTCTCGCTCTCAAGTCCTTTCGAACGATGACCAGTTGAGTTGAGGGCAATGGAGCCACTTCGTCCCACGGATCCGGAAAACGTGGGGCCGTACCGTCCCGTCGCGCGGCTCGGCGCCGGGGGAATGGGGGAGGTCTTCCTCGCCAGGGACGATCAGCAGCGGGCCGTGGCCGTCAAGGTCATCCGGCCGGAGCTGGCCGCGAGCAAGGACTTCCGGATCCGCTTCCGGCGAGAGGTGGACGCGGCGCGGGCGGTGAGCGGCAGATACACGGCGACCGTCGTGGACGCCGACCCGGAGGGCCCGGTCCCCTGGCTCGCCACCGCGCACATACTCGGTCCGACGCTGGCCGACGCGGTCGAGGAGTACGGACCGCTGCCGCCGCAGTCGGTCCTGGCCCTCGGGGCCGGGCTCGCCGAGGCGCTGATCGCCGTGCACTCCGCGGGGCTGGTGCACCGCGACCTCAAACCGTCCAATGTGCTGCTCTCCCCCGAGGGACCGCGGGTCATCGACTTCGGCATCGTCCGCGCCACCGACGGCTACGAACTGACCCTGTCCGGTGTGCTGCTCGGCTCCCCGAGATACATGTGCCCCGAGCACGCCACGGGTGCCCAGATGGGCCCGGAGGGTGACGTCTTCTGTCTCGGCTCGGTCCTGGCCTTCGCCGCCACCGGGAACGCGCCCTTCGACGGCGCGTCGGCGGCCACCCTGCTGTACAAGGTGGTGCACGGCACGCCGGATCTGACCGGGGTCCCCTATCCGCTGGACACGATCATCGGGCTCTGTCTCGACAAGTCCCCGACGGCCCGCCCCACTCCGGACCGGTTGTCGGCGGCGTGCGCGCCCGGTGGTGCCGACACCTTGAACTGGGACGGCTGGCTGCCGGAACCCGTGGCCGCCTCGGCCGCACGGCAGGCCGCCGACCTCATGCACCTGGAGCTGGAGTTCGAGTCGAGGGACGACGTCATCGAGTGGGAGCCCGCCCGCGCCACCTCCGGCTTCAAGGTCGCCGGCGGCGTCCGCACCGACCCGCGCCCGGCCGTTCGGCACGCCGTCACGGATCGCCCGAGCCCCCGCCGCGTCGTCTTCCCGGAAGAGCGGACACCCAGTTCGCAGCCCCGGAAGACGCCCGAACCGGGCACGCACCGCGCACAGCGGCCGACCCTGCCGCGCCCATCCCGCCGTACGGTCCTCGCGGCCGCCGCGCTCGGCACCGTCACCCTGGGTTCCGGCGTCGCCGCACTGCTCGGCGGACCGAAGAACCGGCCGCGATCGGCCCCGAAGCCGGCCGGTCCGGCTCCGAAACCTCTGTGGGTCTACCGGGGCGACCCGCTCGTCGAGGCACCGGCGGTCTTCTACAAGGGCACCGCCCTGCTGAAGTCGCAGTCGGGCGCACTGTTCTGCCTCGGCCTCGCCGACGGAACCCGTCCCCGGTGGACCTATCGGGGCATCAGCCAGTCCCCCACTCCGCCCCTCCTCGCCTCGGACGGCGTCATCGCGCTCGGCACCGGCTCGACCGTCCTGGGCGTCGACCCGGTCACCGGCACCGAGCGGTTCTCCCTGGACTTCGGAACGGACTTCCGGTTCGACACGCTGCTCGGCGGGTTGGGCAACAAGGTCGCCATCGCCGGTCTGCGATTCAACCGCGAGGACACCCCGGACGGGTCGCAGGGGGCCGCCACCTCCACGAACGTCGTCCTCAACACCGATCTCCGGGCGCGCCTGGCCGATGTCATCCCCCTCAGCAAGGAGGACATCGGCCTCGATCTCAAACCCGTCGTCGTCACCGGCCACTTCATCTACATGGACGGGCTGCACCGCCTCACCGCCCGTGGCACCACCAGCCGCGCGGACGTGCTGTGGCGCCAGCCCACGAAGTCCGACTCCGACGCGCGGTCGGCCCCGGTGGTTCTCGGCAAGAACGTCTTCGCCGTCGACAGCGAACTCATCGCCGTGGACGTGCAGTCCGGTGCGCTGCGCTGGCGGGCGAAGGAGGAGAAGGGCGGATTCGCCTCCGTCGCCGCCGCGGCCGGGACGGTGTACTGCACCACCAGGAACCCGCACGGCGTCCAGGCGTTCGACGCCGTCGACGGCACCCGGCGCTGGTTCCGCGAGACCCCGCCGCTGGATCTGGGCAACGCCCTCGTCGCGGGCGACGGCATGGTGTTCGTCACGGCCGCACGCAACCGGGACGGGTTCTACGCGATCGACGCCCAAAAGGGCGAGCTGCTCTGGAACTTCACCGACGGCCAGGACGCCGGCATCAACGACTGGCAGCTCTCCTGCGACCGCGAAGGACCGCTGATCGCCCAGCACTTCGACAAGGTGTACGCCCTCCCGATGCCTCGACCCTGAAGGCTCCGGGACGGCCCGCCGAATGCGGCGGGCCGGGACACCTTGAGGCTCACCGGCGAGACGTGACCCAGACCACAACGGAAACGGTACCGTCTCGATAGTGGCAGGACTACGCTGAGCATCGAGGTGAACGAAACCGTTTCGTTCAGAGATTCGCGTACGTCCTCGGCGAGGACGCCCACCGTCGTCCCTCCCCATGGAGAACGCCTGCCATGACCTCCGTACTCATCGTCAACGACCAGTCCCTGCAGCGCCTCGGTCTGCGGATGCTGCTGGCCGCAGAGCCCGATCTGACGGTCGTCGGCGAGGCGGCGTCCGGAGCCGAGGCCGTCCGTATCAGCGCCGAGCTCAACCCCGACGTCGTTCTGCTGGACAGCAACATCTCCGACGCGGACGGCATCGAGGCCATCCGCCGCATCGCGCACCCCTCCCCCTTCCCTCAGGTTCCCGGACTCTCCAGAGCAGGAGGGCCGCGCCCGCGCGTACTGGCCCTGACGCCCGTCAACCACGAGGGGTACGCCCACGCCGCCCTGCGCGCCGGGGCCGCCGGATTCCTTCTCCAGCACACCACCCCCGACGAACTCACCGCGGCCATCCGCATCGTGGCCGCCGGAGACGCCGTCATCACTCCCAGCCTGACGCGCACACTCATCGACACCGTCCGCCGGGAGCGTCCTGCCCGCCGTCCCGAAGGGGACATCGGGCTGGGCACTCTCACCGGGCGCGAACGCGACGTCCTCACCGCCGTCGCCTCCGGCTGGTCCAACACCGAGATCGCCGAGCGGCTGTCCATCGCTCCGACCACGGTCAAGTCCCATGTCAGTCACATCCTCGCCAAGATCGGCGCCCACGCCCGCGTCCAGGCGGTGGTCTTCGCCTACGAGTCCGGCCTGGTCCGACCGGCGGCCTGAGGACGCTCGGGCGGCGCCCGTGCCGCCTCCCACCTGCGACGCCGGGGAATCCGGCACATCCCGGATGTGGTCCGACAGCCGGATCCCGCCGCAGGCACCGGTACCCCTTCGAATTCACACGGAGTTCCCCGCCCGGGTGCAGGCAGGGGGCCTCGTGGCGCATTCTTGCTGTGTCAGCCACTCGGCGGCGCACGGACGAGGTAGGGCCGATGACTGGGAGAGCCGAGCACGACACCCGGACGCCCGGACGCCTGGCCGCGCTGCTGACGGAGACCACGGCCGAGGCGATCAGCGCGGCCGACGGCTTCGCCGGGGGCGTGTACCTGCGCTCCAGCACGCCCGGACTGCTGCGGCTGGCCCTGCTCTCGGGACTGCCCGGGCCGCTGTTCCGCGCCTGGTGGCGACTGCACGTCGACAGCCGGTTCCCGGTCGCGGACGCCTACCGGCTGAGCGTCCAGGTGGTGCTCCCGGACGCCACGGAGACGATGCGCCGCTTCCCCCAGTTCGCGGCGGGTCTGCCGTTCCCGTTCGGGTCCGTGTACGTGCCCGTCGTGGGAGCGTCCACGGTCTACGGCGTGCTGACCCTCCTGCGCCCCTCGGCGTCGGACGCCACCGAGGTACTGCCCGCCGTTGACCGTATGGCACAGCTGGCCGAGGATCTGGGCGCGGCTCTGCTGCACCTGGAGGACAGCGAGGGGACCCCGGTCGTCTGGGACGACGAACCGCTGTGCGTGCGGCCACCGGCCGCGGGCCCTCCCGCCGCCCCCATCGGGCGTTTCACCTGGGATCCGACCACGGACGTCGTGACCGCCGACGACCGGCTGCATGCGCTGCTCGGGGTGGCGCCGGGACAGTCCGCCGACACCCCGCAGGCGCTCGCGGACGCCGTGGCCGCCGCCGACGCCCACCAGATCCTGGCCGCCCTGCGCGAGACGGCCGCGGGAAGGCCGCCGCCTCTGCCGCTGCATGTGCACTCCGTCGACGGCACCCTGCGGCTGCTGGAGCTCTGGACCCCGCACGACACGTCCGCACCGCCCGGAACGCACCCGGTCCGCGGTATCGTCCTCGATCCGGAGAGCGGCTGGGTGGGCGACAGGGCGGCCGACCTGCTCCCGGAGGGCGTGTTCTGCCTGGACCGGCTGGGCGTGGTCGTCTACGCGAATCCACGGGCGGCGGAGCTCCTGGGCCGACCGCGGGCCCAGCTGCTGGGCCGCCCCCTGTCGGAGAGCGTGCCGTGGCTGGACCGACCCGCCTACGAGGACCATCTGCGGGAAGCCCTGCTGTCACCGCATCCGGTGCATTACCACGTCCTACGGCCTCCCGAGCCTCCTCGGCCTTCCCAGCCCGAGGAGAAGCCTCTCGTGGAGCCCCACGGAGGTGACTGGCTCGCGCTCTCCGTCTATTCCGGTCCCGACATCCTGACCTGCAAGATCATTCCGGCCGACCGTGTGACGGGCCCGCCCTCCGAGTCGGCGTCCCCACCCGGGGCACACGCACCGGACGACGCGCCGCCGGCCGACGGGTCCTCGGCCGCGGTCACCTCCATGGCTCCGCTGTACCGCCCGATCGTCCTCGCGATCGCGCTGACCGAGGCGGTCACCGCCCATCAGGTGTCCGCGGTCGTGATGCAGGAACTGCTGCCGGCCTTCGGCGGCCGTCGGCTCGCCATCTACCTGCTGCAGGAGCGGCACCTGTATCTGGCCTGGGAATCGGGCTTCCCCCAGGGGTTCCTCGCGCCCTTCGACGGTGTCGGACTCGACACCCGGCTGCCCGGCGTGGAAACCCTCACGACCGGTCGGCCGCTCTTCTTCGAGTCGATGCAGCAACTGACGGCCGCCTATCCCGGCATCCCGCTCGACGCGACGGAGGGCGCCCGCGCGTTCCTGCCCCTCATCGCCTCCGGACGCCCTGTCGGCTCCTGCATTCTGGGCTTCGACCGCCCCCGCGGCTTCAGCACCGAGGAACGCACGGTGCTCACCGCCCTCGCCGGACTGATCGCCCACGCCATGGAGAAGGCACAGCGCTACGACACCGAGGCCGCGCTCGCCCGCGGGCTCCAGCACGCTCTCCTCCCTCGGCGCCTGTCGGGCCACCCGCAGGTGGAGACCGTCGGGCGCTATCTGCCGGGCACGCAGGGAATGGACGTGGGAGGGGACTGGTACGACGTCGTCGAGTCCGGGGACGGCCTCGCTCTGGTCATCGGCGACGTCCAGGGCCACGGTGTCCAGGCCGCCGCCACCATGGGCCAACTCCGCAGCGCCGTAAGAGCCTTCGCGCTCGGCGACCATCCGCCCGACGAGGTCCTCAGCGGCACCAACCATCTCCTGATCGACCTCGATCCCGGCCTGTTCGCCAGTTGCTGCTACATCCGGCTGGACCCCGTCACCGGCTTGGCCCGATTCGCCCGCGCCGGTCATCCGCCGCCGATCCTCCGCTACCCGGACGGCCGTACCCACATCCTGGACATCCCCGGCGGTGTCGTGCTCGGCGTCGACCCGCACGCCCAGTACCCCGTGACGGAGGTGCAGCTGGAGCCCGACGCCATCCTCGCGCTCTACACGGACGGACTGGTCGAGCGGCCCGGCGGCGACATCGACGAGGGCATCACCGCGCTGCGCGTGGCCTTGGCCCGGGCCGGTTCCCCCGCTGTCCGCCGCGGCGGCCGTTCACTGACCGCCGTCGCCGACCGGCTCACCGCCACGGCCCGGCATGTCGCCGACCGCCCCGACGACATCGCCCTGCTGCTCACGGCACGCCGCCCGATGCCGCATGGCCGCGGCTGAACGACGGCACCCCGGTCGGCACTCCCCCGTACGGGACAAGGCCGTGCGAGACCCGGCCGTGCGGGGGCTCACCCGCGCGGAGGAGTGATCGGCCGCCCCAGACGTACGGGCACCCCCGGCGAGTACAGCACGCTCACCGGCTCCCCGGCCGGCGTCGGCAGCCCGGCCGACTCGACGAGGTTCTCCTCGCACGCGACCAGCGTCGCCCGGTGCAGCGGCCAGCGCGGATGGTCGTTCGGCAGGAAACCGGCATCGCCGAAGAACGGATTGTGCATGCCCCACCGGGCGGTCAGGAAGTGCTCCAGCACGGTCGGCTCGGCTATGCGCTCCCCGGGCCTGACGACGAGCCGGCTGTACGCGCCGCGCGGTCCCGGCACCCGCCGCGCGCTGGTGTAGCCGACGGTGTCCTCTCCGGTCCGCACGGACATGCGTGACCACACGTACGGCAGCCGGAACGCGAGGCGCCCCATGAGCACGGGCACGAGCCGGGACGCGTCCATGGAGCGGAAGACCACACCGCGCCGACCGTGCGCGTCCACCGAGTACAGGCGCACGTTGGTCTCCGGGAAGGAGCCGAAGTACGGCACTCCCGGCAGACGCAGCCAGCCCACCCGGTGCATCCGGAACGCGACCAGCCCGACGAAGGTGACGCCGTCCACGGTGTCGGGAACGGTGCCGTCCGGCAGCAGTCCCGCCACGGCCGCCGGATCCACGGCCCAGTGCACGAAGGTGAGGTCCAGCCACTGCTGGGTGAGCAGGGGGCGGCCGAGCGCGACCGGGGCGTCGGGCGTGATCGGTTCCGGCACGGACGAGGTGATCGACACGCGCGCCAGCATCGCAGGACTCGGCCCGCGGTACGGCGAAAATCCCTGCCGTGTGACGAGTCCCGCACCGGTACGCACCCTCCACGGGCGTGGACGGCGCCACCGGCCCCGGACGGGCCCGGGGCCGCGGCGCGGGGTCAGACGTCGGTGGGCAGGCCGCTCACCTCTGCGATGCCGCGCAGTTCCTCGTCCTGCCGGTGGCGTTCGCCGATGAAGTCGGCGATCTCCCTGCACCGGGCCGGATCGGCCGCGGTACCGGAATCCGTGACGACCCTGACGGGTCCGACCTCGTCGGTCTCGATCTCGACGATCTGGTTGTCCAGGCGCCCCGTGACGGCGACCGCCACGACGAGGGACGCCTCGTCACGGATCTCCTGCGAGACGCTGTCACCGTCCGCGCCGTCCAGACTCAACTCGATCGGCCCAGCGCGTTGCTCCTGCATCGCCTCCAGCACTGGCTCGACCATTCGGAGCAGCATGGCGTAGTCCGCCGGGGACATACGCACACGCAGCAGGTCGAGGTAGAGGTCCACGGGCCTGCCTTCGGGCGGAATCTCTGATTCGCTCATGGGACTCGACTTCCCCGATGTGGGCAACATGATCGCATCTGGGCCCAAAATGGTGGATCTCAGCGCTCGCCGCCACTCGGGGACCGGCCCACACCCTGCCTATGCGCCGCGGCGCACCCGGGCGGCTTTGCGCGCCTCGGCCGTCTGGCGGGCCTCGGCGGTCCGGCGGGACTCCCCGCCGGCGCGTCCCGGGCGGGTGCCCATGCCGCGGAAGGGGGCGCCGCCGCGCTGGGGCCGCTCCGTGACCGGCGCGCTTCCGTTGACGGGGATGCCGGAGGGCGTGCGGGCACCGGTGATGCGGCTGAGCTCGGCCTCGCCCGAGCGGACCTGGGTGATCTGCGGCCTGATGCGGGCGTCGGACATCAGACGGGTCATGTCGCGGCGCTGATTGGGCAGCACCAGCGTGACGACGCTGCCGGACTCCCCGGCGCGGGCCGTACGGCCGCCGCGGTGCAGGTAGTCCTTGTGGTCGGCGGGCGGGTCCACATTGACGACGAGGTCGAGGTCGTCGATGTGGATGCCTCGGGCCGCGAC
The DNA here is from genome assembly GCF_026341515.1 of Streptomyces sp. NBC_00878. Classification (NCBI taxonomy): domain Bacteria; kingdom Bacillati; phylum Actinomycetota; class Actinomycetes; order Kitasatosporales; family Streptomycetaceae; genus Streptomyces; species Streptomyces sp. NBC_00878. Next base: position 315,728 of record NZ_JAPEOK010000001.1, read on the forward strand.
GTTGGTCGCCACCAGCACCGTGACCTGGCCGTTCTTGAACTGGGCCAGAGTGCGGGTGCGCTGGGGCTGCGACTTGCCGCCGTGCAGCGCCGCGGCCTTCACACCGCTGCCCAGCAGGTGCCGGGTGAACTGGTCCACGGCGTGCTTGGTGTCCAGGAACATCAGCACCCGGCCGTCGCGGGCGGCGATCTCCGTGGCGGTGGCGTGCTTGTCGGCGCCGTGCACGTACAGCACGTGATGCTCCATCGTGGTGACCGTGCCCGCCGACGGGTCGACCGAGTGGACCACCGGGTCGTGGAGATAGCGGCGGACCAGGAGGTCGATGTTGCGGTCCAGGGTCGCCGAGAACAGCAGCCGCTGGCCGTCGGGCCGTACCTGGTCGAGCAGCTCGGTGACCTGGGGCATGAAGCCCATGTCCGCCATCTGGTCCGCCTCGTCCAGGACGGTGATCTCCACCCGGTCCAGGCGGCAGTCCTTGCGCTCCACGAGATCCATGAGCCGGCCCGGAGTCGCGACGACGACCTCGGCACCGGCCCGCAGCGCGCCGGCCTGCCGGCCGATCGACATACCGCCGACCACGGTGGCCAGCCGCAGCTTCAGCAACCGGGCGTACGGAGTCAGCGCGTCGGTGACCTGCTGGGCCAGCTCACGCGTGGGAACCAGGACCATCACCAGGGGTTTCCTGGACTCGGCACGGCGCCCGGCCATGCGTACGAGGAGTGCCAGGCCGAAGGCGAGGGTCTTGCCCGAGCCGGTGCGCCCGCGGCCCAGGACGTCACGGCCCGCGAGGGAGTTCGGCAGTGTGGCGGCCTGGATCGGGAACGGCTCGGTCACACCCAGGCCGGTGAGCGCTTCCAGCAACTCGGCCGGGAGGCCCAGTTCACTGAAGGACGCCACCGCGGGCAGGCCCGGGGTGATGGTGACCGGGGGCGTGAACTCCCCCTGCACCGGTGAGGGACGGCGTCCATTGCCGCCCGACCGGGTGACGGGTCGCCCCTGCCGCTGCGGGCGGGGGCGGCCCTTGGAAAAACCATCGTTCGTGCGAGCTGATCGGTTCACGAAGAACCTTCCTCGATAGGGCACGTATCGAGGAATTCTCGGCGTACGGAAGCCGAACGAATTGCAAGAACGAGCCGAATGTAAGACCAGAGCAAACCGGCCGTACCGATGTGAAACATGAAAACAGTGCGAGCCAGGGACCAGCCCTGGAAAATCAGCAAACTGGGGCCCCACCGTGAGGTGGGACCCCAGCTGCTTCAAACGCTTCGACGTCAGGCGGGCGTGATGTTCTCCGCCTGCGGGCCCTTCTGGCCCTGCGTGATGTCGAAGTTCACCTTCTGGCCCTCCTGGAGCTCACGAAAGCCCTGGGTGGCGATGTTCGAGTAGTGGGCGAAGACGTCCGGTCCGCCGCCCTCCTGCTCGATGAAGCCGAAGCCCTTTTCCGAGTTGAACCACTTGACGGTTCCAGTAGCCATGTCATTTACCCTTCGGGGCAGTACCCGGGGGTCCGCACCGTGTGGACCCCTGCGTAGCCGCAATGAACCCGTCCGGAAAGAGCGCCGGAAATACAAAAATGCCTGACGATATCAAATCGCCTGAGGCACTTGAAGTGTGCGGGAACTACAATTGCAACTGGATCAAGAGTATCACGGCGGGCCCAGCTGGCAACGGCACACCCACCCCTTTCGGAACACCCCTTGACAAGAGATCGCGAGCTCATCCTGCGAGAGGCCGCGGACGGGGAGGTCAGCACAGGAGTCCGGTACCGGACTCTGGAAACTGACGGTCCGTCAAGTTACGCTCCGGGCATGATTCCCACGGTGGTCTGGGGTACCGGCAACGTCGGCCGCGCGGCCATCCGCGCGGTCGAGGCTCATCCCGCGCTCGAACTCACGGCCGTGCTCGTCCACAGCCCCGAGAAGGTCGGCCGCGACGCGGGCGAACTCGGCGGCCTCGACCGCGGCCTGGGGATCGCGGCGACGAGCGACATCGACGCGGTACTGGGCAACGGCCCCCGGGCCGTCGTGTATGCCGCATCCGGCGATCTCCGGCCCGACGAGGCCCTGGCCGACATCGGCGCGGCGGTCCGGGCGGGTGCCGTGGTCGTCACCCCGGCGCTGTATCCGCTCTACGACCAGCGGAACGCCCCTCCCGAGTTCCGCGAGCCCGTGCTCTCCGCCATCGCGGACGGCGGAGGATCACTGTTCGTGTCCGGCGTCGACCCCGGCTGGGGCAACGACGTACTGCCCCTGCTGATGAGCGGACTCGGTACGGTCGTCGACGCCGTCCGCTGCCAGGAGATCTTCGACTACTCCACGTACGAGCAGGAGGAGTCCGTACGGAACCTGGTCGGTATGGGGCACCCGATGGACTACGAGCCCCTGATGCTCGCCCCGTCCGTCCCGACCATGGTGTGGGGCGGGCAGATACGGCTGATGGCGAGGGCCCTCGGCGTCGAACTCGACGAGATCCGCGAGACCATGCACCGACGCGCGCTCGACACCACGGTGAGCACCCGGACGATGGGCGAGTTCGCGGCCGGCACCCAGGGTGCGGTGCGGTTCGAGGTGCAGGGCTTCGTCCAGGGTGAACCCCGCCTCGTCATCGAGCACATCACCCGGATCCATCCGTCCTGCGCGCCCGACTGGCCGTCGCCGCCCGGCGGCGACGGGGCGCACCGCGTGATCATCGAGGGCCGTCCGCGTATCGAGATCACCGTCGAGTCGACCGACGAGGGCGAGAACCGGTCGGCCGGCGGGAACGCCACCGCGGTCGGCCGGCTGGTCGGCGCGATCGACTGGCTCGTGGATGCCGAGCCCGGACTCTACGACGCCCTCGACGTCCCCCTGCGCCCGGCGGTCGGAAGGCTGGGAAGACTCGGAAAGCTCGGAAACGAGTGACGCCGATACCGCTCCCCGCGTCGGCACTCGCGAGGGCGCGCCTCCTGCCCCGACCGAGGCCGGGAACGCAGCCGAAGAAGTAAGGAGTTCCGGATGAACGTCGACATCCCCGAGGGCAAGGACCCGATCGAGTACGTGTGGGGCGAGATGGTCCCGGGTATCGGGCCCGCCGCCGCGAACTTCTCGCTGTCCGTCTACTCCCATACGACCCTGGGGCTACGCGAGTTCGAGGCCGCGCGGCTGCGGATCGCGCAGATCAACGGCTGTCTCTTCTGCCTCGACTGGCGGACGGAGCGGGACGGACACAAGGTCGAGGACGGGTTCGCCGACGCGGTGGTGGGGTGGCGTACGACCGACGCCTTCGACGAGCGCACGCGCCTGGCCGCCGAGTACGCGGAGCGGTACGCACTGGATCACCATGGCCTCGACGAGGAGTTCTGGGGCCGGATGGCCGCCCACTACAACCAGACCGAGATCGTGGAGTTGACCATGAGCCTCGGCTCCTGGCTGGCCTTCGGGCGGCTCAACCATGTGCTGGGGCTGGACACCGTGTGCGTACTGCCGGGGCATTGAGGTGCCTGACTGGCCTGTCGGGCACGCGGGCCGGCGTCAGGGACCGGGGTCAAGGTCCGGCGTTCAGGGGCCGGGGCCCGGGTCCGGTTTCACGGCGTCGGTGATTCCGGCGCGGGCCGCTTCGAGCTGGGCGGCGAAGGCGACACCGAGGAACAGCGCGATGCCGGTGAGATTCGCCCACAGCAGCAGGGCGACGAAGGCCGTGAGCGGTCCGTACACGGCGCCGAAGGACCCGCTCCTGGCGACGTAGAGAGCCAGCAGCCAGGTGGCCGCGACCCACAGCACCAGGTGGACCGCCGAGCCGAAGGCGAGCCAGGTGTAGCCCGGCTGGTCCCTGCGGGGAGACCAGCGGAAGATCACCGCCGAGGCCACCCAGACGAACGCCACGCCCAGCGGCACGTCCAGCGGCCCCCACCAGTCGAGGCTGTCCCGCGACCAGCCGAGGGCCTGCACCACCGACTCCCCCACCGCGTCGCCCGCGACCAGGACGAGGAAACCGAGGACCATCGGCATGCCCGCGGCGAGGGCGAGCAGCAGGGACCGGCCGTACTTGGCCAGGAACGGGCGGTCGCGCTCGATCCCGTAGATACGGTTGGCGCCCCTTTCGACCTGGGCCATCGCCGAGGCCAGATTGAGCAGGGAGAGGGCCAGGCCCAGCCACATCGCCACGGCGCCCCAACTCCCGGAGCCGGCGCTGCGCTGTGTCTCGGCCAGGGCGTCCTCGACCAGGTCCGCGCTGGCGCCGGGCACGATCCGGCTGAGGGTGAGTTCGATGATCCGGCCGACGCTCTCGGTGTGGACGGTGGTGGCGACGCCCACCAGAGCGATGGTGAAGGGCACCAGGCCCAGGACGACTTGGAAGGCGAGCGAGCGTGCGTTGGTGAAACCGTCGGCGTAGCGGAAGCGGGAGAACGCGTCCACGAGCAGGTGACGGCCTCCGTAGTGCCGCAGGGCGGTGAGTGCCTCGTCGCCGGAGAGTTCCTCCCCGATCATGTCCCGCGTCTGCGGGACGTGCACAGCGGTCCCCATCGCCCACGTCTCCTCATGTCATTCGTCCGGCCACCGTTCGGCCACGGACCGCGAGCGGGCCCGTCGTACCGTCTCCCCGGTCGAAGAGAAGCCGGCCACCGGACCTGCGATATTCGGTGACTCCTTGTGATATTCCGGTGACTCCTTTCCGCGGAAGGACGGACGCGGTCCTTCGGAGGAGCCCCTGCCGTACCCGCGGAATTCTCGACCCCGACCGTGTTTGGACGGGCTTTGCCCGGTCAGCCGTAATAGTAGATCGCGCCGCCGAAGCAGTGCGGAGCGGCCATTCCGCAGGGCCCGCCGCGTGCTCTCGCCGCCGGCCCGCTTCCCTTCAGGTCTTTTCAGGCAAGGGTTTTCAGGCAAAGGAGCGAAGAATGTACGGGGAGCACCGGACGCACCCCATCGACATCGACACGGTGACGGTCCCGGACCGGCCTCAGGTACGGGGACCGCGCAGTCCGGCCGAGGTGCGCGAGGCGGTGAGGCACGCCTTCGAAGGCGCACGACGATCTCGCCCGCGCGACACCGCGGGCGGTGACGAGGCCGTCGGCGACGCCCTGCTCGTCGCCTCGGAGCTCACCACCAACGCGATGCTGCACGGCGGCGGTGTCACCCGGTTCGAGGTGACGCTCGACGACCGGGACGTACGCCTGTCGGTGAGCGACCGCAGCCAGGAACTGCCCAGATCGGTACGGCGCGTCGACGAGCAGGGGTTCATACCCGCCGGGGGCCACGGCTGGCCGATCGTCTGCCGCCTCTCCCGTGACATCACGATCTCGGAGCTCGACGCCGGAGGAAAGCGCATCACCGCCGTCGTACCGCTCGCGCCCCGGTAGGCCGCCCGCGCGGTCAGCGGATCTTGGCTCCGTACACGTGGGTGACCGTCATCGTCATGAGCACCCTGCGGTCGGACACCATCACCGACCGGTACTCGTCCCAGTCCGGGTGCTCCCCGGCGGCGAGGCGGTAGTAGTCCACCAGCGCATCGACCTCGGGACCGTGCGGGTCGGTCGACGGCCCGGTGAGGTTCGCCGTGCCCTCGGCCGTCGCCCATGACCCGCCGTCGGGGCTGGTGACCTCCAGGGCCGCTCGCGGGTCCCGGCGCAGATTCGCCGTCTTGGCTCGTCCCTCGGTCATCGAAACGTAGAGGACACCGGCCTCCCGGTCGTAGAAGGGCATGACGGGCGACAGCTGGGGGCGGCCGTCCGACTTGATCGTCGCGAGAACGCCGAGGCGGCTCTCCGCGAGCAGCGTGCGTGGGTCGAATGAGGTGGCGGTCATGTCCAGGGCCAAGTCTGGACAGCATGCCGGGTATTCCCGGCGAGGCCGGGCCGACGGCCGGTGTGCCGGAGTCGGCCCCGGCGTGATCGCGCGCCGGTGGACGCGTCGAGCCGGCACCGGGCTCACGTCAAGACCTCACGGCGCGCCAGGCACGCCCGGGTGGCAAGATGGGCCCCGGTGGAGCGACGCTGTCGCTTCGAGACGTAGGCGGGTGGCGCATCACGTAGGCAGGTGGCGCATGTCGCGGGAGCCGAGCGAGGTCTGGGAGCAGTTCGCCGTCGCCCTGGCGGAGATGGCTCGGGATCTGCTCGCCCAGGACTCGGCGCAGGGGACCTTGGACCGCATCGTGGAGCATGCGACGGTTCTGATCAACGGATGCGACGACGCGGGCATTCTCACCGTGCGGCGGGGTGAGGTGCATGCGCTGGCGGCGACCAGCGATCTCGTGCGGCGCGCGGACCGGATCCAGCAGGATCTGAGGGAAGGTCCCTGCTTCGACGCCGTGACGGACCGTCAGCAGGTGTACACCATCCAGGACTTGCGCCAACCCCATGAGCAGTGGCCGCGCTTCGCCCCTGAACTGAGCAAACTGGGCATGGGCAGCGCGATGGGCTTTCTCCTCTTCACCGAGGACGACGATCTCGGCGCCCTCAACGTGTACTCCCGGCAGCCGGGCACCTTCGGCGAGGCCGCCGAGCGTGCCGGCTGGATCCTCGCCTCGCACGCGGCCGTGGCCTTCTCCGCGGCCCGTACGCATCAGCAGCTCGACCACGCTCTGGAGACCCGTCACGAGATCGGCGAGGCCATGGGCATCCTCATGGAACGCCACGGACTGACCGAGGACACGGCCTTCAGGGTCCTCAAGAAGGCATCGCAGGACCACAACATCAAGCTGCGCGAGATCGCCCGCCGGATCTGCGAGACCGGCGAGAAGCCGGGCTGACGGCCTTGGCCGGGAGACGCGACCAGCCTCCGTCGGCCAAGGCGAGCGTGGGTCGGGTCGATTGGTGGGTCAAGTGGCGGCGCAGGGCGTGCCGTTGAGGGTGAACACGGCTGGAGTGGAGTTGGTGGTGCCCTTGCTGCCGATGAAGCCGACCGTGACCGAGCCGGCGGCGGGGATGGTGAAGGTGTACGAGGCCGGGGTGACGCTCACCGCGCCGCCGTTCTGGGTGGGGGTCCCGCCCCACATGTTGGTGACGGTCTGGCCGTTGGCGAAGGCGAAGCCGAGCGTCCAGCCGCTGATGGCGGTGGTACCGGTGTTGCGGATGCCGATCTCGCCCTGGAAACCGCCCGGCCACTCGCCGACGACGCGGTAGCCGACCGAGCAGCCCACACCGGGAGTACCGCCGCCCTCGTCGGTGGTGACGTTCACCGTGGCCGAACGGGCCGAGCGGTTACCGGCGGCGTCGCGGGCGTAGACGGCGAAGGTGTACGTCGTGTCGGCGGTCAGGCCGGTCACGGCGACCGAGTTGGTGGTGGAGGCGGCGACCGTGGTCTCGGAGCCGCCACCGACGCGGACGACGTCGTAGCCGGTGACGCCGACGTTGTCGGTGGCGGCGGTCCACGTGAGGGTGAGGGAGGTGGCCGCAACGGCGGAGGCGGTCGGGGTTCCGGGGGCGGTCGGGGCCTGAGTGTCGCCCGGGTTGCCGCCGCCGAAGACGGTCGCTTCCCGGGAGGTCTGGGCGATGCCGTTGACGCCGTTGAAGATGCGCTGCCCCCAGGGGCTGAGCTGTCGGGGATCGAAGCCGATCGCCAGGTCGAGGATCGGGTCGGTGTTGCCGCTCCAGGACCAGGCCAGGTAGCCGAGCTTCAACTGCTGCGCGGCCGCCATCATGGTGTTCTCGTCCGGGTCGCCCCACTGGTCGGGGGGTCCGCCGAACTCGCCGATGAGGATGGGCAGTCCGGCGTCGACGAAGGCGTTCAGGTAGTCGGTGATCTCCTGGGCGGTGTCGTAGACGCTGTACATGTGGATCGAGAAGATCAGGTTGCCGGTGGGGTCGGCGTCGTAGACAGACCGGGCGTTGGCTCGCATGACGCCTTGCCAGTCCTGACCCCAGTTGGGCGCGTCCACCATGATCGTGTGCTCGAACCCCGCGGTGCGCAGCTTCTTGATCGCGGCGATCGTGGGATCGGTCCAGCCGGCCGGATCGGTGTTGCCCCAGGGCTCGTTGCCGATGTTGACGATGACGTAGTTCTCTTCGCCGACGAGTACGTCCTTGAGTCCGATCCAGTAGTCGGCCGCGTGGTCGAGCGTGCCGGCCGCGGCATCCTCGCCGTATCCGGTGGTGTCGTGCACCTCCAGGACGCAGATGAGCCGGTTGGCCTTGCACTGGCCGATGACGCCGGCCACGTCCGCGGGGCTGTTCCTGCTCCAGCGGTGGCCGTCGGAGAGGACGACGCGGACGGTGTTGGCGCCGAGCGCCTTGATGTCGGCCAGCGACTGCGTCTCGCCCGGGTACCAGGTGTGGGCGTGGTTGACGCCGCGCATGACGAATTCGTTGCCGTTGCCTTCGAGCAGGCGGCCGTCGCTGATGTGGAGGCCGGCGGCGAGGGCGCCGGCCGGCTGGGGCTGGGCCGTCGCCGGACCAGGGACACCTAGAGCGACGAGCCCGAGGAGCCCGAGGAGGGTGAACAGTCGGGTCAGCAGGGCGGCGACGCGGGTCGTCCGAACCGTGATTCTCGTCGTGCTTCGTGTGGTGCTTCTTGTTGTTCTCACTGCGACTCCAGAGAGTGAGCGCCAAGAAACCTGAGCGACAGACGAAATATGGGAGCGCTCCCATACAGGCACTACGACAGGGGCATGTCAATACATCGGACGTCATGGCAGAGGAGGGGCGGCCTCGTCCTGGCCAACTAGGCCGCCCCTCCTCCTTGCGGTCACCCCATGCGCAGCAGCATCCCTGCGGGAGGCTGGTGTCGTGCAGGCCCAGGGGCCGGTAGACGATCTCGCGGAGCAGTTCCTCGTAGCGTCTGCCCGTCACGGCTTCGGCCATGAGGGCGACGGCGATGTTGTCCGAGTTCGAGTAGAGGTACTGGGAGCCGGGGCGGAACAGCAGACGCTCGTCACGGACGAAGTCGAGCAGGCGTCGCGAGTCGAAGTGACGACAGGGCCTAGCAGGCGCAGGAACTCCGGATCCCGGCTGTGGTCGGGCAGTCCGCTGGTGTGCTGCAGCAACTGCCGCAGCGTCACCGCCGCCCTGGCCCGTGGCAGGCGAGGCGGTCTCTTACCGATGGTGTCGTCCAGCTTCAGGGCGCCGCGCTGGACGAGACGCAGTGCCACGGCGCCGCTGTATGCCTTGCTCGCGCCGGCGGTCCGGGTGTGGTCGCGGGTTTCGATCGGTCTGCGGGTCGTCAGGTCGGCGACTCCGGCGCGCAGCACGCGGCGTTCGTCCCCGTCCTGCAGGAGGACCACCACTCCCGGCGGGCCCCCCGGAGCGGTGACCAGCCGGTCGAGTTGTAGCTGCAGGGGGTCCGGGGGGCCGTCGCCGGGGTTCGGGGTGGCCCGTGCCGCGGACCAAGCCGCGGTGTCCGTGTCGGGCGCGGACCGCGCCGCGGTGTTCGTGTCAGGCCCCCTCGGCCGGTTCGGCGGTCCATGTGACGTGTGGGGGTTCGACCCGTGCGCACAGGGGGCCGCCCCCTTCATCGGTCAGCCCGAGGCGTGCCACCAGCAGGCCGTCGCGAGCGGCCGCGGCGAGCACCTCGTCGGGGACGACGTCGAGCATGAGCTTGGCGCGGCGGAACATCGAGAAGACGCCGGACTCGTCGACCGTGCCCCACGACAGGTAGATGAACCGGCGGCCCAGACGGTCCTGCACGTAGGGGCCTTTGACGTCGGTGCCGGTCGGCGAGGTGACCGCGGTGCACTCCAGGGTCCAGGTCGCCGACGCGGCATCGCCGGGCTGCGGTTCGAGGAGTTCGGCCGGACGGTCACGGCGTTGGACAGCGACATGGATGTTGGCGTACGCCGGGGCGTTGCCGTCGGCAGAGACAGCGGCACGGGCAGGGGCAGAGGTCGCGGCAGGAGCGGGGCAGGTACGGCCGGGCAGGTCTACCGCGTCGATTCGGATGCGCATGCCGGTCATCATCCCGTCGTCGTCCAGCACCTGGTGCATTGAAAACCTCCGCGCGGTGGCGCACCCTGGGCGAACTGCTTCGACGGGGCAGGCAGAATTTCGGCTGTGCAGGCGGAGAGAGAAACTGTGCAGGCAAAAAAAGGAAGAGGGGAAGCGCCGAATGCAGCAGCCTGAGGATCAGCTCCTCGCGGACGCCCTCGGCAGTATCAACCCCGGTGGGAAGTTCGCCTCCCGGTTCCTCAGGAACGACATCAGCGAGTTCGACCGCGAGCTGCCGCTCGGTTTCGATCCCGCCCTCGAACGCGTCCGCACGATGCTCTTCGGGGTGGCCAATGGCGTGCACCCGGAGCTGGTGGCAGCGGCAACGGACCGCGTGACACTGCGTGTTCTGACGAGAGGCGGAGCCCTCAACATGAACCCGGTGGTGATCACCGTGAACGTGACTCGTGGCGGCGAGCGGACCACCACCCTCCATGTACGGGCGATCGCGAAGGAGGGCCTGATCAAGCAGCGGGCGGGGCAGAAGACGGCCGAGTGGATCGCCGTACTACTGGACGACGCAACCGGCTGAAGCCCATGAACGGCGTACGCAGGGGCAGCGGCACGCACCGGTGCGGCGGCGTACACCGGTGCAGCGGCGTACAGCAGTGCGCGCCCGCGCCGGAACCGCCGGCCGGGCGCGCAGTAGGTCACTTCACCGGCATCGCAAGATACTGGTACTCCAGGAACTCGTCGATCCCCACCCGGCCGCCCTCCCGGCCCAGGCCCGACTGCTTGACGCCGCCGAAGGGCGCGGCCGGGTTGGACACGAGCCCCGTGTTGAGGCCGACCATGCCGACCTCCAGCCGCTCGCTGACCCGCAGCGACCGGTCCAGGCCCCCGGTGAAGACGTAGCCGACGAGACCCCACGGTGTGTCGTTCGCCGCGCGGATCACCTCGTCCTCGTCGTCGAAGGTGAGGATCGCCGCCACCGGGCCGAAGATCTCCGTCTCCATCAGCCGACTGCCCGGGTCCACACCGGCCAGCACGGTCGGCGGGTAGAAACGGCCGGGGCCTTCCGGAGTGGCGCCGCCGACCAGCACCCGGGCGCCTCGCCCGACGGCGTCGGCGACCAGGTCCTCGACCTTGGCGCGGCCGGCGTCGTCGATCAACGGGCCCACGTCCACGCCTTCCTGGGTGCCGGGGCCCACGACGAGCGCCCCCATGCGTGCGGCGAGGCGCTCCGCGAACTCGTCCGCGACGGAGCTGTGCACGAAGAAGCGGTTGGCCGCCGTGCACGCCTCGCCCATGTTGCGCATCTTGGCGGTCATCGCACCGTCCACCGCGGCGTCCAGATCGGCGTCGTCGAAGACGATGAACGGGGCGTTGCCGCCCAGCTCCATCGAGGCGCGTACGACGGTGTCGGCACACTGGGCGAGCAGGATCCGCCCCACCTGCGTGGAGCCGGTGAAGGACAGCTTGCGGATGCGACCGCCTCTCAGGAGCGGCTCGACGACCTTGTCGGCCCGTGAGGTGGTGACGACGTTCAGCACGCCGTCCGGCAGACCCGCCTCCCGGAGGATCGCGGCCAGCGCGAGGCTGGACAGCGGGGTCTGCGGGGCGGGCTTGAACACCATCGTGCAGCCCGCCGCGATCGCGGGTCCGATCTTGCGGGTGCCCATGGCCAGCGGGAAGTTCCACGGCGTGATCAGCAGACAGGGACCGACGGGGCGGCGCGTCAGCAGCATCCGGTTGCGGCCGTCGGGCAGGGTGCCGTAGCCGCCCCCGTCGACGCGGACCGCCTCCTCGGAGAACCAGCGGAAGAACTCGGCCGCGTACGCCACCTCGCCGCGGGCCTCGGCCAGCGGCTTGCCCATCTCGGAGGTCATCAGCAGAGCGAGTTCGTCGGTGCGGGCGATGATGATCTCGTACGCGCGGCGCAGGATCTCACTGCGCGCGCGAGGTGCCGTACGGGCCCAGTCCTCCTGTGCCGCGACGGCGGCGTCCTCGGCGAGCCGGGCGTCCTTAGGCCCCGCGTCGGCGACGCGGCAGAGGATCTCGCCGGTCGCCGGGTCGTCCACGGGCATGGTGGCACCGGCTTCGGCGTCCAGCCACTTGCCGCCGAGGAACAGCTGTTTCGGTACGTCGTTCAGAATGCTCACGGTGTGTCTCCGGGCCGGTCGGCGTGGGAAGAGGGACGGGCTGGGGCGGCGGGGTCGAGCGGGGACAGGGGCACGGTGTCGTCGTGCGCCGACGCTCCGGTCCCGCGAGGCGGCAGCGGCGCCGCCTCGCCGCCCGCGATGGGCTCCGGACCACCGCTCATGGCGCCGGGATCCCGGTTTCCACGGCTGCGGACCAGGCCCGTAGCCCCTCGTCGATCGCCGTCTCGTCGACGACGAGCGCCGGGATCATCCGCACGACCTGGTTCCAGGCCCCGCACAGCAGCAGGAGCAACCCCTCGTCCACCGCCGCCCGTTGCACCCGTGCGGCGGTCCCGGGGTCCGGCTGTCCGTCCTCGGTCACGAACTCGGTCCCGAGCATCAGGCCGAGTCCTCGTACGTCCCCGATGCCGGGGGTGTTCGCGGCGACCGCCTCAAGGCCGGCCCGCAGCCGTGCTCCCATCGCGTCGGCGTTCTCGACGAGTTTCTCGTCGCGTACGACGTCGAGCGTGGCGCAGGCCGCGGCGCACGCGACGGCGTTGGCGCCGTACGTGCCGCCCTGCGAGCCCGGCCACGCCTTGCGCATCAGTTCCTCGGGGGCGGCGATGCCCGACAGCGGGAAGCCGCTGGCCAGCCCCTTGGCCGTGACCAGGATGTCCGGGGCGACGCCGAAGTGGTCGTGGCCCCAGAACCGGCCGGTGCGGCCCACTCCCGTCTGCACCTCGTCCAGGATCAGCAGGAAACCGTGGCGGTCCGCCCGCTCGCGCAGCCCTTCGAGGAAGGCCCGGTTCGCGGGCACGTATCCGCCCTCGCCGAGCACCGGCTCGACGATGACGGCGGCCGTGTCGTCGGGCGAGGAGATCGTCTGGAGCGTGTAGTCGAGTTCCTGGAGTGCGAAGCGGGTCGCGGTCTCCTCGTCCCAGCCGTACCGGTATGCCGTCGGGAAGGGAGTGACGACCACCCCGCTCATCAGCGGCGAGAAACCTGAACGGAAGCGGGTGCCGGAGGTGGTCATGGCGGCGGCGGCCACGGTCCGGCCGTGGAAACCGCCGTGGCAGACCAGGACGTTCGGCCGGCCGGTGGCCTGCCGGGCCAGGCGCAGCGCCGCCTCCACCGCCTCGCTGCCGGAGTTGGTGAAGAACAGGCTGTCCAGGCCTGCCGGAAGCACCTCGCCGAGCTTGTCGACCAGCTGCCGCAGCGGCTGGTGCATGACCGTCGTGTACTGGCCGTGGATGAGCGTGCCGACCTGTTCCTGAGCGGCGGCGACGACCCTGGGGTGGCAGTGGCCGGTGCTGGTGACGCCGATGCCGGCGGTGAAGTCGAGATAGCGGCGGCCGTCCTCCCCGTACAGGTGGACGCCCTCGCCCCGGACCGCCACCACGGGCGTGGCCTGGCGAAGGTGCGGCGACAGTGTGGTCATGTTCGTCTCCCGGCGCTGTGTCGGATGTCGCGCTGCTCGCGCGATCGCTTCTCGCTGGGTCGTTTCGAGCTCGGCTTCTTGAGTTCGGCGTCCTGAGCCTTTCCAGGGAGCCGGACGGCGACAACGTCTGATCTGTCCGCCGCGGGCATGGCATTTGGACGTTGTGTCAACCGCCCGGGGCGGGGCACGTCGTCAACGACCCGGTCAACGGCCGTCGGGCCGATCTTGCGCAGGTGGCGGGTGCTTGTCAGAGTGGCCGGGCACGTATGGAGGGGCACCGTGAGTGAGGAACACCGGACAGCCGGACCGCCGCACGGGAACGAGCCGGAGGCGGCGACCGGCCATCCCCTCACCGTGGGCGACGTGTTGGGGCTTCCGGTGCTGGCCGCGGGACAGCCCCGAGTCGTCACCGGCGAGTCCGGTCTCGACCGCCGGGTCCAGTGGGTGCACATCACCGAGCTCACGGACCCCGCCTCGTTCCTGAAGGGCGGGGAGCTCGTGCTCACCACCGGTATGCCGCTGCCGGAGCAGCCCACCGAGGTACGGCGGTACGTGGACGAGCTCGCCGACGTCGGCGCGGCGGCCCTCGTCATCGAACTGGTCCGCCGGTACCACCGCCCGCCCGAGGCGCTGGTGCACGCCTGCCGGACCCGTGGTCTGCCGCTCGTCACCCTGTCCAAGGACGTCAACTTCCTTGACGTCACCCAGGTCGTCCACGCGCTAATCGTCGGCAGGCAGATGGACGCGATGCGCAGGACCCAGCAGATCCACGAGGCGTTCACCGCGCTGACGCTGCGCGGCGCCGCTCCGGAGGAGGTGGTGCGGGCGGCCTCGGAGACGAGCGGCCACACCGTCGTGCTGGAGAACCTGGTTCATCAGGCGGTGATCTGCGAACCCTCGGGCCGTACCGTGGAAGAGGCGCTCAGCGAGTGGGAGCAGCGCTCCCGGGCAACCCCTCCCTGCGACCACACGGATGTACTCGGCCCCGAACACTGGCTCGTGGCACCGGTGGAGTACCGCGGTGAACCCTGGGGGCGCGTCATCATGCTGCCTGCCCAGTCCCCCCAGTCACCCCAATCCCGTACGCCGTCCCCAGCCCGTACCCCGTCGTTCGGCCCCGAGGATGTCGCCGTACTGGAACGGACGGCGATGACGCTGACCATCGCCCGGCTCATCCACCCCACGACCTGGGAACGAAGCGCGCACCGCAACGCCCTGCGGGACATAGCCGAGCAGCGCCACCGCTCCCCCGACGAGGCCCGGACCCGCGCCGCCGCGCTGGGTCTGCCCACCGAGGACTGCCGCTTCCTGGCCGTCCTGGTCGAAACCCGCGCCCATGAGGACGACGGGCAGCTGGAAGCCCTGCTGGCCGGGGAACTGCGGACGGCGACCGTGCCCGCGCTCGTGGGCGAACTGGCCCCGGGACGCGTCGGCGTACTGCTGTCCCTGCGTCCCGCGCAGGCCTGGCGGCCCATGATCGAGGAGCTCGGCCGCACCGCGCTGAACCTGGACCCGCGGGCCGTCGTGAGCGTCGGCTCCGAGGTCACCGATCTCTCCCGCGCGTCCCGTTCCTTCCGCGAGGCGGCCCGTGTCGCGGAAGCGGCACTGCCGCGCTCCTCCGAGACATGCTTCTCCGACACACGCTTCTCCGACAAGTGCTTCTACGAGCTGTCCGACATCGGCCTGCGGCACCTGGTGTACGCCCTGCGTCAGGACCCGCGTGTCCAGAGCTATGCCGAGCGGCAACTCGCCCAGCTCATCGACCACGACAGCCGGCACGGCACCAGCCTGCTGACGACGCTGCGCCACTACCTGGACGCCGCCGGGAACAAGACCACCGCCGCCCGCCGCGGCGAGCTGTCGCGGCAGACTCTCTACCAGCGTCTGCGCGCGATCGAGCGCCTTCTCGGCCGCGACCTCGAATCCGGCGAGCACCGCACCGAGTTGCACGTGGCGCTCATCGCGCTCGACGTGTCACGCCTCGGCTGACGTCCCGTCAGGCAGCCACCGCGGCGCCCCGTTCCGCCCCCTCTCGGTGGATCGGCGTGTCCGAGCCGGTCAGCGGTACGCCCGTGCCGCCCCGCCGGGCCGCGACGATCTCCGCCGCGATGGACAGGGCGGTCTCCTCGGGCGTACGGGCGCCGAGGTCGAGCCCGATCGGTGACCTGAGGCGGGCCAACTCCCCTTCGGTCAGCCCTACTTCACGCAACCGCCGCTCGCGGTCCGCGTGGGTGCGGCGCGAGCCCATCGCGCCGACGAACGCGACCGGCAGCCGCAGAGCCGCCGTCAGCAGGGGGATGTCGAACTTGGCGTCGTGGGTGAGTACGCACAGGACCGTGCGGGCGTCGGTCGTGGTGCGCCGGAGGTAGCGGTGCGGCCAGTCGACGACGATGTCGTCGGCGTCGGGGAAGCGGGCCCGGGTGGCGAAGACGGGTCGGGCGTCGCACACGCTCACCTCGTAGCCGAGGAACTTGCCCGCGCGAACGAGCGCCGCGGCGAAGTCGATCGCGCCGAAGACGATCATGCGGGGCGGTGGCACGTTCGACTCGACCAGCAGCGTGAGGCCGCCGGGGCAGTGGGAGCCGTCCTCCGACAGGTCGACCGTGCCGGTGCGACCGGCGTCCAGCATGGCCCGCGCCTGGGCCGCCGCCGTCCGGTCCAGCTCGGGGTGACCGCCGAATCCGCCTTCGTACGAGCCGTCGGGCCGCACGAGCAGCGCCTGGCCCAGGAGTTCGGCGGGCCCCCGGGCGATCCGTGCGAGGGCCGTCGGCTCTCCCCGGGCGGCAGCCGACAGGGCCGACCGGAACACCGTCCGGGCGGGTGCTGTCGCGGCGACCGGAGTGACCAGGATGTCGATCACCCCGCCACAGGTCAGTCCGACGGCGAAGGCGTCCTCGTCGCTGTAGCCGAACCGTTCCAGGACGGTCTCACGGTCTGCCAACGCCTGTTGGCACAGCTCGTACACCGCTCCTTCCACACAGCCGCCGGAGACCGAGCCGATGACCGTGCCCGCGCTGTCGACGGCGAGTGCGGCGCCGGGGCCGCGCGGGGCGCTGCCGCCCACGGCCACGACGGTGGCGACGGCGAAGTCCCGGCCCTCCTCCGCCCAGGCCCGCAGCTCCTCGGTGATGTCAAGCATCCGCGCCTGCCATGAGGACACGGTCGGGCCGGATGGGCAGATGCCGGTGGCGTACACCTGTCGCGTGCCAGACCGCGTTGGCGATCGCCGCCGCCGCGCCCACGATGCCGACCTCGCCGATGCCCTTGATGCCGACCGGGTCGTCCGGATCCTGGTCGTCGATCCAGTCCGCCTCGATTGCCGGGATGTCGGCGTGTGCGGCCACGTGGTAGCCGGCGAGGTCGGCGCCGTAGTGGCCGCCGCTGTTGCGGTCCCGTACGGCCTCCTCGTGCAGGGCCATCGAGATGCCCCAGGTCATTCCGCCGACGAACTGGTTGCGGGCGGTGAGGGGGTTGACGATCCGGCCTGCCGCGAAGATGCCGAGCATGCGACGCACCCGTATCTCGCCGGTGGCCGGGTCCACGGCGACTTCGGCGAACTGCGCGCCGAAGGAGTGCCGTTCGGCCTGCGCGAGGGCGCCGACGGCCTCGGTGGTGTCGGACCGCACGGTGATTCCCTCGGGCGGGACGGTGGTGCCGAGGGCGAGCCGCTCCCGCAGTTCCGCGGCGGCGGCCATGACCGCCCAGGCCCAGGAGCGAGTGCCCATCGAACCGCCGGCGATGAACGCGAACCCCAGGTCGCTGTCCCCGATGTGTACGCGCACGCGGTCCGGCGCCGTCTCCAGCCCGTCGGCGGCGACCAGGGTGAGCGCGGTCCGGGCTCCGGTGCCGATGTCCGTCGCGTTGATCCGCACGGTGAAGGTGCCGTCCGCCTCCGCGGTGATCGCCGCCGTGGACGGTGCGGCACCGGCGGGGAAGGACGCGCCCGCCGTGCCGGAGCCGAGCAGCCAGCGCCCGTCGCGGCGCAGTCCGGGGCGCGGGTCACGCGCCTCCCAGCCGAACCTGCGGGCACCTACCTGGAAGCAGGCGATCAGCTTGCGGCCGCTGAACGGGAGCCCGGAGACCGGCCCCCGCTCGGGCTCGTTGCGGGCGCGCAGTTCGATGGGGTCGAGGCCGCACTTCTCGGCGAGTTCGTCGAACGCCGACTCCAGCGCGAACGAACCCGGTGCCTCGCCCGGCGCGCGCATCCATGTCGGCGTCGGCACGTCGAGTCGGACGACCCGGTTGGCGGTGTGGTGCGCGTCGGCGCCGTACATCGTGCGGGCCGGCAGGGCGGCCGTCTCGACGAACTCGTGCACGGTCGAGGTGAGGCTCAGCGAGCTGTGTTCCAGTGCGCGCAGTCGGCCGTCGGTGTCGGCGCCGAGCCTGAGGCGCTGCCGTGTGGGGCTGCGGTAGCCGGCGAGCGAGAACATCTGACGGCGCGTCATGACCACGCGAACCGGGCGCTGCAGAACGGTCGCGGCCATCACGGCCGCCACCTGGTGGGCTCGGACGCCCTTGCTGCCGAAGCCACCGCCGACGTGCTCGGACCGTACCCGTACCGAGGCGGGGTCGAGCGAGAACAGGTTGGCGAGTTCACTGGCGACCCAGAAGGTGCCCTGGTTGGAGTCGACGACCTCCAGGCGCCCGCCGTCCCACAGGGCCGTCGCCGCGTGCGGCTCCATCGGGTTGTGGTGTTCCTCCGGGGTGGTGTACTCGGCGTCCAGCACGACGGCGGACGCCGCGAGTTCCGCGTCCAGATCCCCCTGCTCGATCACGGCCGGTCCGTGGCTGTCGAGCGCGTACGCGTCCGGGTGTTCGGCGGCGAAGTCGACGTCGTGCGGCTCCTGTTCGTAGTGCACGACCAGCGCTTCGGCTGCCTCCCTGGCCTGTTCGGAGGTGTCGGCGACGACCAGGGCGACCGGCCAGCCCATGTGCGGCACCCGGTCCCGCTGGAACACGGCCGCGGTCGGGTCCGGCGTCCCGAGCAGGCCCACGTACTCCGTGTCGAGCCGCGGGGCGTTCTGGTGGTGCAGGACGGCGAGCACACCCGGCAGGGCGAGCACGGCATCGGCGTCCACCGAGCGGACGCGCCCCCGGGCGACGGTCGACAACACCAGCCAGCCGTGGGCGAGTTCGGCGAAGGGGATCTCTCCGGCGTAGCGGGCCGCTCCGGTGACCTTGTCGCGGCCGTCCACGCGGGTGTGCGCGGTGCCGACGGCGCCCTGCACCACCCTGGTTCCGGTCGTGGCCGTGGTCATCGGGCGGCCTCCTCGGCGAGTGCGGTCAGCTCTGCCACCACGAGGTTGCGCATGAGTGTCACCTTGTATCCGTTGTGCGGCAGCGGCCGGGCGGCCGCGAGTTCGGCGTCCGCGGCGGCGGCGAACGTCTCGGTGTCGGCCACCGCCCCGGTCAGTACGCGTTCGGCCGCCCGGGCCCGCCACGGCCTGGAGGCCACCGCCCCGAAGGCCAGGCGCACCTCGCGTACGACGCCGTCCCGGACGTCGAGTGCGGCGGCGATCGAGCCGATCGCGAAGGCGTACGAGGCGCGCTCGCGCACCTTCCGGTAGCGCGAGTGGGCGGCGACCGGGGCGGGCGGCAGGGTGACGCCGGTGATCAGCGCCCCCGGCGGCAGCGCGGTCTCCAGGTGCGGGGTGTCGTCCACGGGCAGGTAGAACTCGGTGAGCGGCAACTCGCCCGGCCCGTCGGCCGTTTCGTACGTGACGACGGCGTCGAAGGCCGTCAGTGCCACGCCCATGTCGGAGGGGTGGGTGGCCACGCAGTGCTCGGAGGTGCCCAGGATCGCGTGGTTGTGGTGCTCGCCCTCGACGGCGGGGCAACCGCTGCCGGGCACACGCTTGTTGCAGGGCTTGCTCACGTCCGCGAAGTAGCCGCAGCGGGTGCGCTGGAGCAGGTTCCCGCCGACGGTGGCCATGTTGCGCAGCTGCCCGGACGCGCCGGCCAGCACGGCCTGGGTCAACGCCGGGTAGCGGCGGCGGACTTCGGGGTGCGCTGCGAGGTCGCTGTTGGTGACGGTCGCGCCGATGCGCAGGCCGCCGTCGTTCGTCGACTCGACGGTGTCCAGCGGGAGTTGGCGTACGTCGACCAGCCGGGCGGGCCGTTCGACGCCGGTCTTCATCAGGTCGACGAGGTTCGTGCCGCCGCCCAGGAAGCGCGCCTCGGGATCTGCGTCGAGCAGGGCGACCGCGCCGGAGACGTCGTACACCCGCTGATATCCGAACTCCCTCATGCCGCCACCCCGGTCCTCGTGATGCCTTTGATGTCTTTGGTCTCCGTGACGTCCTCGGTCCGCGGGGTGTCCGCCTCGGCGGCGGCCGCCCGGGCGACGGCCTCGACGATCGACACGTACGCGCCGCAGCGGCACAGGTTGCCGCTCATCCGCTCCCGGATCTCGTCGGCGCTCAGCGGTGGTGGTCCGGCTTCGGGCCGGACGTCGTCGGTGACGGCGCTCGGCCAGCCCGCGGCGTGCTCCTCGATCACCGCGACGGCGGAACAGATCTGGCCCGGCGTGCAGTAGCCGCACTGGAAGCCGTCCAGGTCGAGGAACGCCTGCTGCACCGGGTGCAGTTGGTCGCCCGTGGCCAGGCCCTCGACGGTGGTGATCTCGCGCCCCTCGGCCGCCACCGCGAGTTGCAGACAGGAGACCGTCCGGCGGCCGTCGAGCAGGACGGTGCAGGCGCCACACTGGCCCTGGTCGCAGCCCTTCTTGGTGCCGGTCAGATCGAGGCGCTCGCGCAGCGCGTCGAGCAGGGTCGTGCGGTGGTCGACGGACAGCGTGTACTTCTCGCCGTTGATGTTCAGGGTGACGGCGCTGGTCGTCGATGGGGCCATGGTCAGCCTTCTTTCACAGATCCGGAACACGTCGCGGGGGGCGGTCCGGCGGGCAGAAGAGTCGGAAAGGGAACGCTCGGGACGACAGGTCACCGGCGGCCCAAGCCGGCCATGTCCACCGCTACGATGGACACAACCGGACAGTTGTCCGTTCGCCGGGAAACGTAACGGACAGTTGTCCGGTTAAGCAAGGGCCGAGATTCGGACACGAATCCGCGAGGAGGACGAGTGCAGGAGAAGGCGCAGGAGAAGAAGGACGCGCCGCTGCGCTCGGACGCGCAGCGAAATCGCGAGCGCATCCTGGAGGTGGCACTGGCCGAGCTGACGCGCTGCGCGGACGCTCCGCTCAGCGTGATCGCCAAGAAGGCGGGCGTCGGGCAGGGCACGTTCTACCGCAACTTCCCCAATCGCGAGGCACTCGTCCTGGAGATCTACCGCCACGAGATTCAGCAGGTCGCCGACAGCGCGGCCCAGTTGCTTCAGACCCTGGAACCCGACCGGGCCCTGCGCGAGTGGATGGACCACCTCGCCCGGTTCGCCATGGCCAAGGTCGGCCTGGCGGACGCGATCCAGCAGGTCACCAGCGCGCCGGGGGCTCAGGCGAAACCGGGATACGCCCCGGTCACCGAAGCGGCCGAACTCCTGCTCCGCGCGAACGAGGCGGCCGGCACCATTCGCCCGGGAGTCACCGCGGACGACTTCATCCTCGCCATCGGCGGCCTCTGGCAGGTCGATCCCCGCGGGGAGTGGCAACCGCGGGTCGCCCGCCTCCTGGACCTCGTCATGGACGGACTGCGCGCGGGAGCACGCGGGCGCTGAGCCCCATCCCCGAGCCCCATCCCCGAGCGCCGACACCGAGCGCCGCCCCCGCCCGACCACCACGAGCGATCACCCAACCACCACGAGCGATCACGCCCTCCGCTCAGCCGGTACCGCCGACGTGATCAAAAAGGCAGCGGTTTAGCATATGAGCGCCGCCTAGCTCGAAAGATAAACCTGTGACTGTCAATGACGACTCGTTCACCAACTGGAAGACCCGCGAGGAGATCGCGGAGTCGATGATCCCCCTCATCGGGAAGCTGCACCGGGAGCGCGACGTCACCGTCCTGCTGCACAGCCGCTCCTTGGTGAACAAGTCGGTGGTCAGCATCCTCAAGACCCACCGATTCGCCCGGCAGATAGCCGGCGAGGAGCTCTCGGTCACCGAGACCCTGCCGTTCCTGCAGGCCCTCACCGCTCTTGATCTCGGTCCTTCGCAGATCGACCTCGGCATGCTCGCCGCGAACTACAAGGCCGACGACCGCGGTCTGTCCGTGCGGGAGTTCACCGCCGAGGCCGTGGCCGGCGCGACGGGCGCCAACAAGATCGAGGCCCGTGAGGCGCGCGACGTCGTGCTCTACGGATTCGGCCGCATCGGCCGCCTCGTCGCCCGCCTGCTCATCGAGAAGACCGGCTCCGGGAACGGCCTGCGGCTGCGCGCCGTCGTCGTCCGCCGGGGCGGCGAGCGGGCCGCCGAGGATCTCGTGAAGCGGGCCTCGCTGCTGCGCCGCGACTCCATCCACGGTCAGTTCCAGGGCACGATCACCGTCGACGAGGCGAACAGCACGATCATCGCCAACGGCAACGAGATCAAGGTGATCTACGCGGGCGACCCGTCGGAGGTCGACTACACGGCGTACGGCATCAAAGACGCCATCCTCATCGACAACACCGGTAAGTGGCGCGACCGCGAGGGCCTGTCGGGGCACCTGCGTCCCGGCATCGACAAGGTCGTCCTGACCGCACCCGGCAAGGGCGATGTCCCCAACATCGTGCACGGCGTCAACCACGACACGATCAAGCCCGACGAGCAGATCCTGTCCTGCGCGTCCTGCACCACCAACGCGATCGTGCCGCCGCTGAAGGCGATGGCGGACGAGTACGGCGTGCTGCGCGGCCACGTGGAGACCGTCCACTCGTTCACCAACGACCAGAACCTGCTGGACAATTACCACAAGGCGGACCGCCGCGGCCGTTCGGCGCCGCTCAACATGGTGATCACCGAGACGGGCGCCGCCTCCGCCGTCGCCAAGGCGCTGCCCGACCTCAAGGCACCGATCACCGGCAGCTCGATCCGCGTCCCCGTGCCAGATGTCTCGATCGCGATCCTCAGTCTGCGGCTCGGGCGCGAGACCACCCGCGAGGAGGTCCTCGACCACCTCCGCAACGTGTCGCTGACCTCGCCACTCAAGCGCCAGATCGACTTCACCAGCGCTCCCGACGCGGTCTCCAACGACTTCATCGGCTCGCGCCACGCCTCGATCATCGACGCCGGAGCCACCAAGGTCGACGGCGACAACGCGATCCTCTACCTCTGGTACGACAACGAGTTCGGCTACTCCTGCCAGGTCATCCGCGTCGTCCAGCACGTCTCCGGAGTGGAGTACCCGACCTACCCGGCCCCGGCGGTCTGATCCCGATCTAGGATCCGCGACTTCGTTAGCAATGAAGGCGGTTCGTTAGCAGTGGATTAGCAAATCCGCGATCCAGTTGACACTGACTACGTTCAGCATCAAGCGCAGCTGCCCCCCTGGCTGACGAATCGAACCGACCAGCTAGTGCGGGTATAAAATGGGCCAAGCGCGACTATCGATGTATTCACCACGGCCAAGAGTTTGCTCCGACCTCAAGTCAACGTACAACTGATCCCAAACGGAACGGTCCATGTTGACAGAACAAGGGGTAATCAGCACCTGCTCCCTCACGTGTGGTGGAATATCGCGAGGGCCGTCTGTCATATAGCCAACGAGTCGCCAGATGCGTTTCGTGCCAAAAAGCCCGGTCTCAACCAGCCTTACATACCAGGCTTCTGGCCAGACACCACGTAGCCATGGGAACTCCTCATGACGAGAGCTCGGTTCTGGCACTGGGCCCCGCGGCCACGCGGCATACGATAACGTCTGGCACGGGTCTTTGCGCACTTGGAGAAATTCGCTTCCCGCCTCGATTGTGTACGGCTCAGCTCCCTTCGACCGGGCCTCTAATCGCCACAACAGCCGCCCGGCCATGTCAAGTGCCGCCACGTCACGGTCGTTCATGCTAAGTCTCCCTACGGGCGCGTGTCCGGAACTTATTAGCTTCCCTCTTCGCCGCAACCGCTTCCATGACTCTATTAGCGTCGACGAGTGCCTCGGCAAGTCGATCTAGCGCCCGTATCAGCTCGTCCAGAAAACCGTCAGGGTCGGATGCATTCAGATGGAGGTAGCGGACCACCACCTCGGAATGAAGGACGGGCCCTGTTCCCCTTTCCAAAGTATCTACGGCCACAGCTCTCGCCAAACTCGGATCCAATGGATCTTTCAGCTTGGGTACCTTGTGCACCAGCCAGCTCGGATTCCGCTCATCATAGGTGGGGGCTTGATTTACGCGAGAGCCGCTACTGCGAGACAGGGGAATTCCACGCCGAAGACGGAGAGCATCAAAGGGCGACAGTTCCCCCTGGGTCGACTCTTCTATGGCGATCGAGTGAGCAGCCCCTTTTTCACTTCCCGAGTGCGCGATATTCTTAGCAATCGATAGTAGGCCAGAGGTGTTCTGGGCAAATCGCTCTGGTCTCGGTAGTCCACGCAGCTCCATCCTCCTGCGAGCAGTCAGCCACAGTTCATCCAAAGTGACAGTCGGACCTGCTCCCGCTATCCCTTCCTCCAAGAGCGATATCAACTCGCCCGTAAACTTGGGATACGACTCCCCCTCAAGGGCCAGGGACACCTTATTTGCAGCCGCTGAAGTCAATACATAGCTGCCCTCAATCTCCACATCGGCGAGGTCGGAAAATGAGACGGTATCTGAGCGGCCCCCGCTCATCGCGCCAGCAAGGCCGCTGAAGCAGCAGTCGAGTATCACCACTCGGCGCTTTATGCGATTCCCTGCATAAAGCGCCCGTTTTACGTCGTCATATTTTATTCCTCCAATGTAGGGATGGTCGCGGTCCGCCTCCTTCAAGGCCAGATAGAGATGCTGGCCTCCTGTATCGCGTTGGCCGTGTCCGGCGAAATATACGAGCAGGGTGTCAGTCGCTGCCAAAGAGGCATTTTTGATAGCGGTGAGCACGTCTCTCCCACCTGCCTCGGAATCCAGCATCGTGATGTTACTCGATGCAAGTTGCCAGCTTAGTGGCGACTGCAATACTTCAGCTAGGCGTAGTACCCCTGACTTCACAGGCCCCAGTGGCGTGAGGTTTTGATAAGAGTCGATACCTATCAGGACCGCATGACTTCCCTCACGACTGGGAAAGCTCACGCGTCCTCCGGTGGAGTGCTCGGCTCTTCCTCCTGTGACTCAAGGGCTTGGATGAGACGCGCCGCGGTCTCCGCGGAGTCATCATCAATCGTAATCCTGGCCCGCCCCCGCTCGATGACAATTGGCGTACTTCGCTGTTGCGAGGGGAGGGTGGATCGCCATGCCCTATGCGCGTACGCCAGACTGGCAATTGAAAATCCAGCACCAGACAACAATTGGATGTAGTCCAGCAAGCCGGCATCCATATTTCCAGCGGCCGAGCGTCTGGCCTTGACGATCTCGACGTGGCCTCCCACATCTCGATCCTTCAGGAGCCAATCAGCGAGGGTCTCCAAGACTTCGTGGTCCGCTTCGCGATCGCCGCTGGCTGCCCGCACTTTGATGTGTTCCCGAGTCACAGGATCCCCTTGCCATGAAGTCACACCAATCGTTCCCGGCGCTCAGCACTCTATCTGCTGCGGGGGGAGGGCAGATGGGTGATTCCTGCGACCTGCGCGGCGAAGCTTCGCCTGGAGACATGCTGACGCCCCCAGGATGCAGTGCAAGGTTGCTTCCGTTGGCTGATCTTGGGCGGGAGAAGGGTGCCGTCGCCTACACCCGATCCTCCAACGGCTCGCGGGCAGCGCTGTAACCGCAGGTCCGTATGGTGACTCCGGCCGGAGCGGTTCGACTCCTTCGCGGTGGGCGAGCGGACGGCTCTTTCTCCCTCACAACTCCGGCGCAAGACCATTGGAGTCCAGGCCGACCTGGCTCGCGAGGCCATCCGGCCCCAGGCCCCGGGCGATGAGCGCCCGCGCCCCCAACGCAGCACCTCCACGCAGCTCCGGCCCAGCGATTCACCCACCAGCCGCGCCGTCCACACCATCCGGACGGCATCAACGAGGAGCTACAGAAGACTCTTCAGGAGGGGGACACTGCGAGCAAGGGCGCTAGCTACTCACGGTGACTACCGCAATGATGCTCCGCGCTCGGATTGAGCAGTCTCGACCGACACAGCGTTGCTCATCTGGTCCGGATTTCAGCGTTCCCGCAGGAACCAGTGTCAAGGATCATGAGGAACCTACACCCAACGGACCCCCTCCCGGCCACTTGCGCGCACTTATCACGTTTCCATGAAGGAATGCGCGATAAATACCAACACGACACAAGTCGTTCACAGTGTGGCTAGGCTCCAGGGCCTCACAGTGATCTGGAGGGGGACTCTCTTGCGCAAGCACCCTGTCATAGCCGTGTCCGTCACAGCCGGTGCGCTGGCTGTTCTCGTCGCCGCCCCGGCCCAGGCGGCCGAGTACACGTCGGCCTTGAAGGTCGCGGGCGTCCAGTACGACGCGCCCGGCAGCGATTCCAACAGATGCGCCACCGGCAACACCCACAAGGAATACCTGACCATCAAGAACTACTCGTCCTCGGCGACCGTGAACCTCAAGGGCTACGTCGTCAAGGACAAGACCGGCAACCGCTTCGCGTTCACCGCGAACCACTACCTCCAGCCCGGTGACTCCGTGAAGTTGCGCGGCGGAAACGGCAACGACTCCGACAGCGGCAACGTCGTCTACCGCGACAACTGCAACTTCATGTGGAACAACGACGCCGACACCATCTACGTATACAAGCCCTCGGGCAGTCGCGCGGACGTGCACAGCTACACGAAGCGGACCAACGACCGCGACGGCAACGGCTACATCGGCTACCACGGCTGACAGCACGCGGTTCGTCGGACGCCTGGCCGACCCGGCGTCCGACGGGATCCGTCAGCGCTTGGCGCTCGCCTCCTTGTTCGCCGACGCGCCCCGGCTCATGGCGAGTACGGCGTCGCGGCGGCTCAGCGCGCCGAACGGCGAACCACCGGTCGGGTTCTCACTGCCGTGGATCCAGGTGGGGCCGTCTGCGAGGTGGGCGAGCGCCTCCTCCGCGACCTCGCCGGGGTCGGCGAGCTCACCGCCGTACGACTCGCCGTCGGCCTCGCGCATCCGGCGGTGGGAAGGGGTGTCGGTCCTGCCGAGCACGAGCCCCAGGACGTCCACGCCACTGCTCCGCCACTCCGCCCACAGGCTTTCGGCGAGGATGAGATCGAACGCCTTGCTGGCGCCGTAGGTCGCGAGCGTGGCCCCACCGGCCCAGGCCGCGCCCGAGGTCACCAGCACCACGGCCCCTCGCCCCCGCGCCACCATCGGGGGGCCGAACCGGTAGGCCGCTTCCAGGACGGCGGTGCAGTTCCGGTGGACCAACTCCAGGTGGGTATCGAGGTCCTTGTCGAGGAACGCGGCACTGCGGGTGTCGGCACCGGCGTTGTAGACGAGGAGTCCGACCTCCAGGTCCGAGGTGAGTTGTTCGAGTTCCGCCAGGGCGCCCGCGGCACTGAGGTCGAGCCCGACCGTACGGACCTCGACACCGTGCCGGGCCCGGATCTCGTCCGCGGCCGCCTCCAGTACGGGGACCCGTCGCGCGACCAGTACGACGTTGATGCCCCGGGCGGCCATCCCGTGCGCGAACGCGACACCGACTCCGTCGGACCCGCCCGCGACGATGCCCCAGGGGCCGTATGCGCTGTCCACAGTTGCCCTCACCTTTCGACTGACCAGATGGTCACTTGGCTGCATGGTCTTCTGACTGGCCGGCCGTCTGAATGCCTGGTCACCGATCTACGCGGGCGTACGGTCTGCCGTGGGCGGCGCCAGCATCTCGCGGGGTCCGGGGGGCCGTCGAGGTTGGCGTTGATCCGCTCGGCGATGCGCCAGCCCTGCGCGGTGCGCGCCCAACGCCAGGTGTTCGCGGAGACCTGGAAGACCCAGAAGCGGCCGGCGTCGATCTCACTCATGTGGGCCCTCTCTGAAGTCCGCGGTCCGCGCGGGGAGTTGGCTGGGCGGTCTGCTGCGGGGTGTCCACTCAGGGGTCCGCGGTTCGTGCTCCGTGGTCCACTCAGGGCACGACGATGATGCGGGCCGGCCCGTCCGCGTCCCGTGCGGCATCGAGCGCGTCGGGCACCTCGTCGAGCCCGACGGTTCTGCCGAGCATCGGCCCGACGTCGAGGCTGCCGGAGCAGCCCGCCTGGAACGCCTCGTCCCAGTGGTCCATCGACGGGCCGCCGCCGAACTGGATGTTGAGACCCTTCCGCTTGGCGGTCAGGGTGTGCAGGTGGTCCCCCTCCGGCGGACCGCCCACGGAGAAGATCCGAGTACCGCGCTCGCATCCCTTGATGATCGAGTCGAGGACGCCCGGGACACCGACGCACTCGAACACGACGCACCCCGGCAGGCCGGACATCGTCGCCATCATGTCCTTCGTCGGCTCGGCCGGTGCGCGGGCCACGTCACGCCATGCCCGGTACGGCGAGATCGCGGCCGGGTCGATGACCACGTCGGCCCCCATGGCCAGTGCCGTCCCGCGTCGCGAGGCCACGAAGTCGGCCGCCACGACGGGTCCCGCCCCAAGACGCTTGAGCTGCGCGATCACCGACAGGGCGACCGCGCCGCAGCCGATGACCAACGGCACCTCCTTGGCCGTGACCTGGGCGCGTGACGCGGTCGACCAGCCCACCGAGATCGCGTCGGCGACACAGACGACCTCACTGGGGAGGTCGGAGACCACGACCCGGGCAATGGCCTCGGTCAGCAGCAGGTACTCGCCGAACCCGCCGGGCGACTCCGGATTCTGCCCGATGATCCTGCGGCCGGCGGCGGTGGACAGCACCGGCAGCGAACTCACCCGCGTACCGACGGGGATACGGCGCTCGGTGCCGGGGCCGTGGTCGACGACCTCGGCGCAGTACTCGTGGCCCATGACGATGTCGACATCCTGGTCGTACGTCGACATCCCGCTGTCATCGTCGGCGCCCGCCTCCGGATGATCCATGAAATGGAGGTCCGACGCGCAGATCCCGCACGCGAGCGAGCGGACGAGAAGCTGACCCGGTCCAGGAACCGGATCAGCGATGATCCGCGCCTCGACCGTCCCGCCTCGCAGTACCGCAGCCCGCATCAGGTTCTCCCCTTCGAGAAGACGGTTCTCGTCTCCGCGAGGGGACTGTAGCGACGCCGGGTGAGTTATAGAAGACCGTCTCCTATAAATAGGCCAGGCTCGCTACGATCGGCGACATGACCGAGACCCGCCGCAGTCCGGGGCGCCCTCGCGACACGAGCATCGACGAGCGGGCCCTCGCGGCGACGCGTGAACTGCTCGTCCGGCGCGGCTTCGAGGCCACGACGATCCAGGCCGTCGCGCAGCACTCCGGCGTGCACGCGTCCGCCATCTACCGTCGCTGGCCGTCACGGATCGAACTGATCGAGGAAGCCACGTTCCCGGGACTGAACCCACTGAGCGTCCGGCCGACGGGGGATCTCCGTCGCGATGTACGCCGATTCATCCGCGTCTATCTGGCGGCCTTCAACGCGCCCGCGGCGCGGGCTGCCGCGGTCGGCCTCCTGGCTCACCACCACACGTCGCGGCGTCCCCGTCCACCGGAGTTGGATCTGCGTGTGTCGGCACGGCCGCAGTTCCAGGACATCCTGCGCGCCGCGCCGCCCGGCTGCGTCGACCCCGCCGTGGACCCGGACGACGTCTTCGACATGCTCCTGGGTGCCGTGCTAGCGCGTACCCTCCTGTCCGCCGTCACGACACGACAGCGCCCCGTGGAGCGCACCGTCGAGATGGTGCTCCGGCTGCTCCGGCCACTCGACGGCGGTGAAACCGCGAAGCCGGGCGCCTGACCGGTCTACCGTCCATTGAGTTTCCACTCCCGTTCGGCCACCGCCCGGAAGCTGTGCGGCGGGCGGCCGGTGAGGCGCTGGACGGTGCCGGTGGTGCGGTCCTCGGCTCCCCCGGCGATGGAACGGTCCATGTCGGCCAGCATCGTGGCGAACTCCAGCGGAATGAACGCCGCGAGGCGGTCACGCAGTTGTTCGTGCGCCAAGGAATGGTGGACCACGGGCCGGCCGGTGACTTCCGTGACGATCGCCGCGATGTCGTCGTAGGCGAGTGCCTCCGGCCCCGTCAGGATCAGTTCGGCATTGGGCGCGCGGTCGTCGGTGAGGGCGCGCACGGCGACGGCGGCGATGTCATCGGCGTCGACGAAGCCGACACGGCCGGCCCCGGCCGCCGTCAGGATGGTGCCGTCCGTACGGATGCTGTCGGCGTGGGCGTGCGCGCCGGTGAAGTTCTGCATGAACCAGGAGGGCCGCAGCACCGCCCACTCGTCGAACAGACCGGGCAGGGCCTGGTGCACGGCCCCTACCGCCGGGCCGCCCTCGGGGATGGCGGAGGAGCTGAGAAGCACCGCGCGGTGCACGTCGGTGGCACGAGCCCGCCGGAGAAAGGGCAGCATGACCGCGGCGGGGTCGGAGTCGCCCACGGGCGGGATGAGGTAGACGCGGTCGACTCCGTCGAGGGCGTCGGCATGGGTGGCGGGGTCGCCCCAGTCGAATCGGACCGCTTCCGCGCCCGGTACCGGGGTGGCGCGACGGCCGGCGGCCTTGACCCGGTGACCGGCGGCGATCAGCTGCGCGGCGGTACGGCTGCCGGTGGTGCCGCTCGCGCCGATGACGAGAGTGGTGCCGGTGATGGTGACGCTGGGGACGGTGGTGCTGGGAACGGTCATCGGGTGCCGCTCGCGGTGACGTCGAAGCCGGGTTGCTGGACTGCGAGGGGGTTCCAGTAGTCGCGGTAGGAGGTGATGAGACCCTCCTGGACGGTCACGACGGCGATGTAGGTCACGTCAAAGGGGCTGCCGGTCTCCACGAGGCGGCCCACCCCTCGCATCTCGACCACGATGACCTCGGGGTCGACGGTCTGGTGAATCCGTACGTCGGGGAAGTCGTGCACGTCGACGTGGTCGGGATAGTGGCGCATATAGGCGGCGATGGCCTCCTTGCCGTCCAGCCGACCACGCAAGGACGCGGCCCGTAACCGGGCTGCCGTACTCGCGGCCGCCGACACGCTCTTCAGCGAGTGCGAGAGCCCCGAGGAGGTCACCATGGCCGACATCGCGGCGGCGGCCGGCGTCGGCAAGGGAACGCTCTTCCGCGCGTTCGGCGACCGCACCGGACTGATCCGCGCGCTGTACGCGGCGCGACTCACGCCGATCGCGAGCGACATCGAGGAGGGCCCGCCGCCACTGGGGCACGACGCTCCGCCACTTCAGCGCGTACCCGCCCTGCTCGACGCGGTCCTGTGCTTCAAGCTCGACAACCGCCATCTCGCCCTGGCCCTGGAGGGAACGAGCAGTGACGGCCCCTATCAGGCGGAGCACTACGAGCGATGGCACACGATGCTCCAGACCGTCCTGGAGCGGATTCCCGGCCTGACCGACAGCGACTTCACCGCGCACGCGCTGCTCGCCGTCACCCGAGCCGACCTCGTCGAACACCTCGCCGGCCGGGAGGGCGTGCCCCGAGAGGAGATGCGGAGGCAACTGGCGACCTTCACCGCCAAGATCCTCGGTCAATAGGCGAGGAGCCGACCAGGTTTCCCCGGCCGGCTCCTCGATGCCGTTGCTGAGCTACGGCGTTGCTGCGCTACGACGCTGTGCCGTCAATGCGCTGTGGCGCTACCTCGTCACCTCGACTTGTTGTTGATACGACGGAGCAGTACGAAGCCTGCGAGCAGGAGCATCGCTCCGGCCGCGGCCGGCCACAGCTGTGTGCCGGTGTCGGCGAGTCCGCCCGAGGTCGCCTGCGGTACGAGCACCGAGGCGCCCGACGGTTCGGGGCCGGGCACGGCACCGCCGAGATCGCTGTCGGAGCCGCCCGTCACCGCGCCCGGATCACTCTGGCCGGCCGACGGGGACGATACGGCCTTGGGCACCGTGGCACCGCTGTCCTGGTCCGCGCCGTCCGCGTCGTCCGCGGGATCGGGAGCCTGCGTGCTGTCGGTGGAGGGCTTCTCCGTGTTCTCGCCACCGTTGTCCGCGCCGTTGTCCGCGGGGTTCTCGTTCTCGTTGTTCCCGCCGGACGGGGCAGTGGCCGTGGGCGACGGGGTGTTCTCGTCACCGTTGCCGTTGCCGTTGTCCGCGGGGTCGTCGTCCCCGTTGTTCCCGGCGGGCGGCGTCTCGGGCGTCGGCGACGGTGAGTTGTCGCCCGGCTCCTCGCCCGCGCCGTCGGCGGCGTCGCACTTCCGGCCGCCGTTGATGCAGTCCACCATCTCGCCCATCAGGTCCTCGTCGAAGACGTTGATGAAGTCGCCGTGATCGGTGACCGGCTTGTGCAGGTTCTCCGGGAAGGAGTCGACCGCGAACAGCGGGGTCGCGCGACCGCCGTCGTTGAGGCTGGGCGCGTCGACGTCGTAGACGATGCGCTGCACGAGCTGCGGGATGGCCTTGAAGCCGTTCGCGCAGACGCCGTTGGCGTCGGCGAACGCCACGTGGGTGCGGTGGTTGGCGCTGTCGATGTTGTTGCCGTCCCAGCAGCTCTGGAACTTGAAGGTGCGGACCACGTCACTGCCCTGGGGGCAGAGCGGGTACTTGTCCTTCAGCTGCCGGTCCTCGAACCCGGTGCAGCTCCATGAGGCGTTGGCGTTGGCGGTGCCGTTGACGAAGGCCTTGGCGTCACCGGTGATGATGCGCAGCAGCTTCGGCATCTCGGTGACCTTGCTCTGCGGGTTGCCCACGAAGGTCATGGTCACCTGCTTGGGCGTGACGATCTCGCCGGAGTTGCCCTCGACGCCGCCGCCGGGAGAGGCCGCGTCCTGTTCCTGGGTGCCGTTCTGCAGGCGGAGCACGGGCCAGAAGTAGGAGGACTTGTCGCCCTGGTTCTCGCAGGTCGTCTTGCCGTTCGCCAGGTCCTGGTCACTCGCGAAGGCGTTGTTCGCCTGGTTGCCGACGTAGTCGTGGAAGTGGTGGGCGCCGTTGGTGACACCCGGGGCCACGATCACGTTGTCGGAGTTGAACAGCCCGTTGGCGTTCACACCGCAGGCGGTGCTGAAGGTGCCGCGGGAGGAGTTGCCCTGGCTGCGAGCCTTCTGCGCGTTGGGCTGGACGGTGGTGATGTCCGCGTAGTCAGCGGCCACGGGGCCGTTGCCGCCCTGACCGCCGTTGCCGCCCTGGCCGTTGCCCTGCTGGTTGCCCTGGCCCTGACCGTTGTCCTGGTTCTGGCCTTCGCCCTGGCCGCCGTTGTCCTGGTTCTGACCGTCCTGGTCGGCGCCGTCCTGCTGACCGTCGCCGCCCTGGTCGCCGTTCTGCTCGTCGCCGCCGCCCTGGTCGGTCTGGTTGCCGGAGGCGCGGAGTATGCAGGCCGCGAAGGCTTCGAGACCTTGCGGACGGTCGCCCACGCGGTCGACGGCGATCGCGATCCGCTCGATCGTCGCGGCTCGCTTCTCCTTCAGCGGATTCATGATCGCGTTCTCCGCGAAGGCGGCATCCTGCTGGATGGCCTGCGTCGACTGCTGCAGCCGCTGGTACGCCTCGGCGATCTGCTTGTCCAGGAGGGCGAGTTCCTTGTCGACCTCCGCCTTCGCCTCGTCGGGCACCGCCGTCAGCTGGCTGCCCACGTCGGGGCAGTCGATCGTGGCGGCTCCCGAGGCAAGGAGCTGGTTGGCCTGGTTCTGACCCGATCCGCCCTCGGAGGCCGTCGCGTAGACGTTCGCCGCTACCAGCCCACCTCCCCCCAGCATCAGCGCGACCGCCCCAATGGTCGCGCGGCGTGCGCCTGTTGGGCGTCTGCGCGTGTTGCGTCTCAAGGATCTACTCCTACGCTCTTGTTGCCGGAGCCGACATGGAAATCCCCCGCCCTATACGGAGGGGAGGACCCGAGTGTTCAAACGTCTCGCGGATTCATAGCAACCTCTCATGAACCAGCCTCACCCGAAGACTCCATCCGGCTTTTCGCTCCTCGTCCGCCCCGTCGTCCGGCAGGTGTGCGGGGCCGGTGAAATGACGGAGAGATGCGGGCGCCCCCGGAGTGACGAGGACCCTACCCCAGCGAAAGGAACGGAGGACGCGCCACCGCATACGTACCGATAGTGGACCGCGTCCGTACCGGTAGCGGCCGGACCGGGCAACGGCGGCCCGGCCACTACGAGTTACCGGCGCACCGGCTACCAGCGCACGGGGATTTCGCGTGCGCCCCTGATCAACAGCCCCGGCATCCAGGGCAGTTCGTTCTCGTACGCGTCCAGCGCCAGGTCCGGGCAGCGTTCCAGGAGGGAGCGGATCGCGATGCGTCCCTCCAGCCGGGCCAGTGGGGCGCCCAGGCAGTGGTGCAGGCCGTGGCCGAAGGCGACGTGGCCGCGGGCGTCCCGGCGGATGTCGAACCGGTCGGCGTGCTGAAAGCGCTCGGCATCGCGGTCGGCGTCGGCCATGGCGATCAGGACGGTGGACCCCGCGGGGATGGTCACCCCGCCCATCTCCACGTCCTCCAGTGCCAGTCGGTCCGTACAGGTCTCCACCGGGCCGTCGTAGCGGAGCATTTCCTCGATCGCCCCGTCGAGCAGGCCGAAGTCGGCGCGCAGGTCGGCCAGTTGGCCGGGGTGCGCGAACAGGGCGCGCATTCCGTTGCCGATCAGGTTGACCGTGGTCTCGTGGCCGGCGATGAGCAACAGCACGCACATGCCGATGAGTTCGTCGGACGAGAGCCGGTCACCGCCCTCGTCCACGGTGTGGATCATCCCGCTCAGCAGATCCTGGCCGGGCTCGGCCCGCTTGGCCGCGACGAGTTCGCCGAGGTACGCGGGCATCTCCTGGTAGGCGCGCGCCTCCGCCTCCGGACTCGTACGGGCCACCATCTCGTTGGACCAGCCGCGGAAGGCGTCCCGGTCGAGGTCGGGTACGCCGAGCAGTTCGCAGATGACGGTCATGGGCAGCGGGAAGGCGAAGGACGCCACCAGGTCGGCCTGCCGTCCCTCCCCCGTCAGCATCGCGTCCAGCAACTGGTCGGCGATCTGCTGGACCCGGGGGGCCAGAGCCTCCATACGGCGCGGGGTGAACTCCCTGGCCACCAGCCGCCGCAGCCGGGTGTGGTCCGGCGGGTCCGACATCAGCATGTGGGCGAGCGCGGGCTGGCCCTCCTCCGTGTTGACGATCTGGGCGATGTTCCCGGACTTGTGCCAGTCCCGGCTGAGCCGCGGGTCGGTGAAGGCGGCACGGCACGCGTCGTAGCCGACGACGAGCCACACCTCCTCGCCGTCGGGGTCGAGCACCCGGTGCACGGGCCCTGCCGCACGGAGCTCGGCATAGACGGGGTAGGGATCGCGGGTGAAGTCCTCTCCGAGTTGTTTCAGGTCGACAACAGGCCCTGTCGGCATACCTTTTCCCCCTATTGATCGGTCCACGGCACGCTAACCGCGCCGGTGCCGCCGGGCCAACGGTTCTTCCGGCCAGGCGGCACCGGCCGACCGGACCGGGGGGTTCGGCTGACGACCTCGTGCGCGGTTGGCGGTTGGCCGTGGCACGAGGTCGCTAGGACTGCCGGAGTGGTTCGGCGGACGGTGGGACAGGCGACTGGTAGCCGCCGCTGGCCAGCATCCGTACCTCTCCCGCCGGGCTGATCTCGGCGCGGAGAATACCGGTGGGATCGCAGTAGACCGGGTTTCCGCCCGGGCCCAGGGTGTCGGTGCGTTCGACGATCACCTCGTCCGTGATCGCGCCGATGCCCGACCCTTCGTGGGTGAAGGTCAGCCGGTAGCTGTCCGGGGTATGCATGACGACCTCCCGCGCTCGAGGCATGTACGCACGCAAACGGCCCCTCCTCCATGATGCGGCGAGATCGCGCCGACGGCAGCCTCGGACGGCCGGGAGTCGGCAGCGCCCAGTCCTCGGCCGTCATCCACGGCCCCGCACAGCTGAGCCACACATTCCGCCATTGGTCTGAACCACTCCGGACCGGCTCGCCACCTGCCCCGCGGTGTGACCCCCTCGCCTCCCGGCGCCCGGCAGTGTAGACATGGGCTTATGGTCCGACTCTTGGGTCGATCCTGGCCTCAGTCGACTCCCCGCCTCAAAGGCCTGCGCGCGCGGCGCAGGCCTGACCGCCCTCGCCGAGCGCATGCGCGGCGAGCACGGCAGACGCCGCGCCACCCGGTCGAGCCGCGGGGGGCCCACGACGGCGGGCACCGACGCGGCCCCTCGGCGGGGCTGCGGTCGGCGCTGGGCGGGCGCAGTGTCGCGGGCCAGGTGTTCGTCCTGCAAGTGGTGATCGTGCTGCTGCTGGTCGTGGCCGCGGTGGTGGCCCTGGTTCTCCAGGTACGGCACGACAGCTCGGAGGAGGCCCGGAACCGTTCCCTGGCCGTCGCCGAGACGTTCGCCAACGCTCCCGGCACCCGCGAGGCCCTGAGTGCCCCCGATCCCACCGCGGTGCTTCAGCCGCGGGCCGAGGCCGCCCGTAAGCAGTCCAAGGTCGACTTCATCGTGGTGATGAACACCGACGGGATCCGCTACACCCACCCCAAGCCCGACCGGATCGGCAAGATGTTCGTCGGAACCCTCGAACCGGCGCTGGAGGGCCGCTCCTTCACCGAGAACATCATCGGAACCATCGGGCCGCTGGTGCAGGCCGTGGTTCCCGTCAAGGCGGACGACGGCAAGGTCGTGGGCCTGGTGTCGGCGGGCATCACGACCGAGAACGTCGGCGGTGTCGCGGACCGGCAGCTGCCGCTCCTCCTGACCGCCGCGGCCGCGGCACTCGCCCTGGCCCTGGGCGGGACAGCCCTGGTCAGCAGACGGCTGCTGCGCCAGACGCACGGCCTGGGCCCGTTCGAGATGACCCGGATGTACGAGCACCATGACGCGGTGCTGCACTCCGTCCGGGAGGGAGTGCTCATCGCCGGCGGCGAGGGGCGGCTGCTGCTCGCCAACGACGAGGCGCACCGGCTGCTGGATCTTCCCGGGGACGCCGAGGGACGGCATGTGCTCGACCTCGGCCTGGACGCGGACACAGCCGGTCTACTGGCCTCGGGGCGCGTCGCCACGGACGAGGTGCACCTGGTCGGAGACCGGCTGCTGGCCATCAACCAGCGGCCCACGGACCTCCAGGGCGGCCCGGCCGGCAGCGTCGCGACGCTCCGCGACTCGACCGAGCTGCGCGCCCTGTCCGGAAAGGCCGAATTGGCACGGGAGCATCTCAGGCTCCTGTACGACGCCGGGGTCGGCATCGGTACGGGCCTGGACGTGACCCGTACGGCCGAGGAACTGGCGGAGGTGGCGGTCCCGCGGTTCGCGGACTTCGTCACCGTGGACCTGGCCGACGCCGTGCTGAACGGCGAGGAACCGGAGGCGGGCACCGATCTGCGCCGTACGGCGTTCAGCGGTATCCGCAAGGACGCCCCTCTCTACCCGGTGGGCGAGCGGATCAGGTTCGTCGCCTCCACGCCCCAGGCCCGCAGCATCGGCACGGGCGAGGCCGTGGTCGAGCCGCACCTGCGGGAGGCTCCGGGGTGGCTCGCGCAGGATCTGGAGCGTACGGCGCAGGTCGTGGAGTACGGAATCCACTCGCTGATCATCGTTCCGGTGCGGGTGGGGCACCTGGCGATGGGCGTGGTGAACTTCTGGCGGCTGGAGAAGCCCGAGCCCTTCGACGAGGAGGAGCTTGCCCTCGCCGAGGAGCTGGTCGCCCGCGCCGCGGTCTCCATCGACAACGCACGCCGCTACACACGCGAGCACACCATGGCCGTGACGCTCCAGCGCAGTCTGCTGCCGCGCAATCTGCCCGAGCAGAGCGCCCTTGACATCGCCTACCGCTACCTGCCCGCGCAGGCGGGGGTGGGCGGGGACTGGTTCGACGTACTGCCGCTGTCCGGTGCCCGCGTCGCGGTCGTCGTGGGCGATGTCGTCGGCCACGGACTGCACGCCGCGGCGACGATGGGCCGGCTGCGGACGGCGGTGCACAACTTCTCCGCCCTCGACCTGCCGCCCGACGAACTGCTCGGACTCCTCGACGAGTTGGTCGGCCGCATCGACCAGGACGAGGCGGCGGAGGACAGCAGTGCCGCGATCACCGGCGCCACCTGCCTGTACGCCGTCTACGACCCGACCTCCCGGCAGTGCACCGTCGCCCGGGCCGGTCACCCGCCGCCCGCCGTGGTCCGCCCCGACGGCAGCGTCGAGTTCCCCGAGGTGCCCGCCGGTCCGCCGCTCGGCGTGGGCGGCCTCCCGTTCGAGACAGCCGAGCTCAAGCTGGATGAGGGCAGCCGTCTCGTTCTCTACACGGACGGGCTCGTCGAGGACCGGGAGCGGGACATCGACGTCGGCCTGGAGATGCTGCGTACGGCCCTCGCCGGAGCCGACCGGACGCCGGAGGACACCTGCCAGGGCGTTCTCAACGCCCTCCTCCCCGACCGGCCCAGCGACGACATCGCCCTGATCGTCGCCGGCACCCGTGCCCTCGGAGCCGACCGCGTCGCCGAGTGGCAGGTGCCGTCCGACCCGGCGGCCGTCGGTGAGGTACGCGCGTCCGTCACCCGGCAGTTGACGGAGTGGGACCTGGACGATCTGGCGTTCGCCACGGAGCTGATGCTCAGCGAGCTGGTCACCAACGCGATCCGGTACGGCAACGGGCCCATCCAGGTCCGTATGCTGCGCGACCGCGTCCTGATCTGCGAGGTCTTCGACGGCAGCAGCACCTCACCGCACCTGCGGTACGCGGCCAGCACGGACGAGGGCGGACGCGGCCTGTTCCTCGTCGCACAACTCGCCGAACGCTGGGGCACCCGCTACACACCGGCCGGCAAGGTCATCTGGACCGAACAGCCACTGCCCTGAGGCACAGCGGCGGAACGCTCAGCCGCGGAACGGAGGATCGTCGCCGGTCTCCGGCCAGCTGTCCGAGGTGTCCGACACCGGCTCGCTCGCGTCGACCGGGCTCTCCCGTACGTCCCCGGCCTCCGCGGCGTCCCCGGCGGGTACGGTCGCCAGGGCGCCGTTTCCCTGGAGTCGCTCCAGGTCGGCGGGGCGTACCTGGATGACGATCAGGGCGATCAGGGCCGCCACGACCGCGAAGATCGCCGCGACGACGAACGCGCTCGAAATGCCCGAGGTCAGCACCTGGTCGCTCCAGGGCGGCGGGAGTTCGCCGGTTCTGCGGAATTCGAGGCGCTGGGCCGGGGTCGCCTCGGCCATGAACTCGCGGACCTGATCGGTGGCCTCGTTGCGGCTGGCCGTACCGAAGACGGTCACCAGCACCGACAGGCCGAGCGAACCGCCCACCTGCTGGGTGGCGTTGAGGATCCCGGAGGCCGCTCCCGCTTCCTGCGACTCGACTCCCGAGACCGCCATCAGCGTCAGCGACACGAAGTTGAGCCCCATGCCGAAGCCGAAGACCAGCATGGGGCCGAGGATGCTGCCCGCGTACGTGCTGTCGACGTCGGTCAGGGTCAGCCAGCCGAGTCCGATGGCGGACAGGACCGCGCCCACCGTCATGAACGGCTTGGGCCCCCACCTGGGCAGCAGTTGTGAGGCGAACCCCGCGCCTATGGCGATGATCGCGCTCACCGGCAGGAAGGCGAGACCGGCTTCGAGCGGGCTGAAGCCCAGGATGTTCTGCACGAAGAGCGTCAGGAAGAAGAACATCCCGAACATCGCCGCGGCCAGACTCAGCATGATCGCGTAGACGCCCGCCCGGTTGCGGTCGCGGAACATCCACAGGGGCGTGATGGGCTGTCTCGACCGGCGCTCGATGGTGATGAACGCGGCGAGAAGTACGACGGCCGCCGCGAAGGCCGCGAGGGTGAGGCTGTCGCTCCAGCCGTCCTCCGAGGCGCGGATGAATCCGTAGACGAGCAGCACCATGCCCGCGGTGGAGGTGAGTGCGCCGAGGATGTCGAAGTGGCCCGGATGGCGCTCGGACTCCCGGATGTAGCGGGGCGTCGCCAGCACGATCAGCAGGCCGATGGGCACGTTGACGAAGAGGACCCAGCGCCAGTCGAGCCACTCCACGAGCAGTCCGCCCGCCAGCAGGCCGATCGCGCTGCCGCCGGCCGAGACCGCGGCGAACACGCCGAACGCCCTGTTCCGCTCGGGCCCTTCCTCGAACGTCGTGGTGATCAGCGACAGGGCCGTCGGAGACGCGATGGCACCGCCGACGCCCTGCAGCGAGCGAGCGGCGAGCAACTGCCAGGACTCCTGCGAGAGTCCGCCGAGCAGCGAGGCCACCACGAAGAGAAGGACGCCGAACATGAAGACGCGTCGACGGCCGAGGATGTCACCGAGCCGCCCGCCGAGCAGGAGCAGACCGCCGAAGGTCAGCGTGTAGGCGTTGATCACCCAGGACAGGTTCTCGGTCGAGAAGCCGAGAGAACTCTGGATGTGCGGGAGGGCGATGTTCACGATGGTGATGTCGAGAACCACCATCAGCTGGCACGAGGCAATGACAAGGAGCGCCATCCCTCTGCCGCGGCCCCGCTCCGGGGACTTGGCAGTTTCCGAGGGTGGTGTCGTGTGAGCGCCCGTCATGGGTTTGCCCTGCGTGTCCGACGTCGGAGAGGCCGACGTTCGCTGTACCGACGTTAGCCCTGACCGCCGGACCCCACCAATCGATCTTTCCGTCGCCCCGGCAGCGGGGAGGCATGGTGCGTACCGTCACTCGTCGGCGGCGGAACCCTTCCCAGGCGCCGGTTCACATCGCAGCGCCTCGGTCACCTCTCGCTGGTAATCGGTGTAGACGGCGCGCAGGGCCGGTGCCGGCCAGGGGGTGGGGAGGAGTTCGTCCGGCAGGACGGGGTCGGTGACCAGGTGGCGGACGATGGCCGTGAAGGTGGCGAAGCGGTCGGCCGGGCGTTCAAGGCGGGCCACGCGGGCCAGGAGCGCACCCGCGGTGTCGGCCCAGTCGTCGAGCGGCCACAGGCTCGCGGCCAGGGCGCGGGCGGGCTGTTCGGGCCGCGCGGTGAAACGCTGGGTGAGTTCCGTCAGGTGCGCCGGCCATGAGCGTCGTAGGTTGGCCGGCCGGAGCCATACGCCTTCGCGCAGTTCCGCCAGCCGCAGGCGGGACAACTCGGCGCGCAGCTCGGCTCGTTCGGCGGGCCCGCGCCCGGTCGCGGTGACGACGACGGTTTCCCACGATCCGTCCCAGGCCCTGGTCCTCGGGTGCACGGCGTCGTCCTGGCGGCGCTGCCGCTCCAGCAGTCGTTCGCTGAGGCGATAGACCCCGTCGGCACGATGCAGGTCACCCCCCGCCACCATCCGGCTGAGCGCGGCCCGCAGTGTGGAGTCGGCGATGCCGAAGGGTTCGACGCTGCGGACCAGGTCCCGTACCGGAAGCTCCGGCGGATGCACGCCGAGCAGCAGGCTCAGCACGACCGACCGCGCGGACAGCGGGCGCGGTTCGATGTCGGTGGGCGACTGGGAGGCGTTCGTCCGCGTGGAGCGCATGGACCGCATTGTGCCCGGTCAGGCGGGACGGAACGTGGCCGCGGCCCTGCCACGTACTCGTTCGGCACCGCCGCGTGGGCGGTGAGCGCGCTCCAGAAGCGTCGTGTTACGTGATTGCCGCAGTCGCAGGAATAGTGCAACACTGACCGCATGGTCCCGATACTCGCGCCCGAGCACTCCGCCACGCACGACGTCACGAACCAGGCCCCGCCCCTCACTCCGTACGACGCCTCCGACGACGCGGCCCTGCTGGAGGGGCTCCGCCGCGA
Organism: Streptomyces sp. NBC_00878; assembly: GCF_026341515.1. Taxonomy (NCBI): domain Bacteria; kingdom Bacillati; phylum Actinomycetota; class Actinomycetes; order Kitasatosporales; family Streptomycetaceae; genus Streptomyces; species Streptomyces sp. NBC_00878. The sequence goes on from NZ_JAPEOK010000001.1 coordinate 356,823, forward strand.
AGGTGCCGGCTGGGCCGAGGAGGACGTACGCCGTCTGGGGCGCGTGGCCGGCGGCGAGGAGGCCCAGCTCTGGGGCGAGCAGGCCAACCGCCACGCGCCCGAGCTGCGTACGCACGACCGCTACGGCAACCGGATCGACGAGGTCGAGTTCCACCCGAGCTGGCACCGGCTGATGGGAGTGGCGGTGGCCGAGGGCCTGGCCGCCTCGCCCTGGGCGGACGACAGGTCCGGCGCCCATGTCGCCCGTACCGCCGGCGGACTGGTGTGGGGCCACACGGAGGCCGGGCACGGCTGCCCCACCTCGATGACGTACGCGGCCGTGCCCGCTCTGCGGCGGCAGCCCGAGCTGGCCGCGGTCTACGAACCCCTGCTGGTCAGCCGGGTCTACGATCCGGGACTGCGCGTCCCGGCCGAGAAGCGCGGGCTGCTGGCGGGCATGGGGATGACGGAGAAGCAGGGCGGCTCGGACGTCCGTACCAACACCACGGCCGCCGCGCCGACGGCCGAGCCGGGCGTGTACACGCTGCATGGCCACAAGTGGTTCACGTCGGCGCCGATGTGCGATGTGTTCCTGGTCCTCGCCCAGGCGCCCGGCGGTCTCTCCTGCTTCCTCGTGCCGCGGATCCTGCCGGACGGCACCCGCAACACGTTCCGTATCCAGCGGCTCAAGGACAAGCTCGGCAACCGGTCCAACGCCTCCTCGGAGCCGGAGTTCGACAACACCGTCGCCTGGCTGGTCGGCCCCGAGGGGCAGGGCGTGAAGACGATCATCGAGATGGTCAACTGCACGCGTCTGGACTGCGTGATGATGAGCGCGACGCTGATGCGCAAGACCCTCGTGGAGGCGGGCCACCACACGAGGCACCGCGGCGCCTTCGGCGCGCTGCTGATCGACCAGCCCCTCATGCGCAACGTACTGGCCGATCTGGCGCTGGAGTCCGAGGCCGCCACGACGCTCACCCTGCGGCTCGCGGGAGCCGCGGACCGCGCGGTCCGCGGCGACGCGCAGGAGACGGCGTTCCGCAGGATCGCCACCGCCGTCGGCAAGTACTGGGTGACCAAGCGCGGCCCGGCCTTCACCGCCGAAGCCCTGGAGTGCCTCGGCGGCAACGGCTATGTGGAGGAGTCGGGCATGCCCCGCCACTACCGCGAGGCGCCCCTGCTCTCCATCTGGGAGGGGTCGGGCAACGTCAACGCCCTCGATGTGCTGCGTGCCCTCGGCCGGGCACCCGACGCCGCCGAGGCCCTGTTCGCGGAACTCGGCCTGGCACACGGGGCCGACGCCCGGCTCGACGCGGCCGTGCTCCGGCTCAAGGACCAGCTGTCCGACCTGGAAGGCGTCCAGACGGGCGCCCGTCGACTGGTCGAGCTGATGGCGCTGGCCCTTCAGGGCTCCCTCCTGGTCCGCCACGCCCCGCCCGCCGTCGCCGACGCCTTCTGCGCGACCCGGCTCGGCGGTGACTGGGGGTACGCCTTCGGCACGCTCCCCGCCTCCGCCGACCTGGGCGCGATCCTCAACCGCGCCCTGCCGGAGGCCGGTTGACCCCGGCCCGGTGGTGCTCGACGTTCGGCGGGCCGGGTCACCCGGTCCGGCGCCGGGGCACGGACGCGGCGCGGCCTGGGCGGGCGCAGCCGCGAGCAGCCCGACCCCGGTGAGCAGGATGGTGGCCGCCCCCGCGACGGCCGCCGATCCGGCTCGGGAGCTCAAAGGCCGTGATGTCAACATCGGTTCCTCCGTTCGATGGTCACGGTCACCGACCCTGGCATCCCACGGGAACGGACACATCCTGTGATGTCTCAGGGTGCTTGTGGGGCCTGTTCGGCGGGTGCGGGTGGGACAGTCCGATCGGCCTCCCTGTGAGTCGCCCGCGGCGCTGAACACCTCCGTCGGCGGACGCGTATGTGATTCCGGAGCGGCTCCCACAGCGTGCGTACGCGCGTCGGGAAGAGACGAGGGATCATGACTGAACAGCGCTATCACGTCATCGGCATGACCTGCGGCCGCTGTGCCGACGCTCTTGAGAGCAAGCTCGGCGGGGTGTTCGGTGTGGACCGGGTGGGTGTCGACCTCGACACCGGTTCGGTGACCGTGGCGGGCGAGGCGCTCGACGGTTCGAAGGTGTGCGCCGCGATCACCGAGGCGGGTTTCGAGGTCGCCGCCGTACTCTGAGCCGAACTCCAGGCCGTACTCCAACAACCGGCCGGGCGACCGGCCCGGTCAGAAGATGTTCTGTCCCATCAGAAGATGCCCTGCCCGGGGACGAGGATCCCGCGCGGGTCGTAGGTCTTCTTCGCGGCGGCGAACCGCGGCCAGGCGGGCCCGAAGTGCCGTCGCCAGTCGGCACGGTCGAAGGGCACGGAGCCGACCGGGTACCGGGTGCCGCCGGCCGCGCGGACGAGGTCGTACGCGGAGCGGTTGGCCGCCAGGAGTCGCCGGACCGTCGCCGCATCGTCGGGAGCGGCACTGCGCAGGACCGCCAGCAGGTACGGCACCGGGTCGTCGGGCATGCGCGGCAGCGGGGTCCGGAGGCGCTCGCGCACCAGTGGGTACAGCAGCACCACACCGCCCGGACCGACATCGTCCGGAGTGAGCGCGTCCAGGATCCCGTCGGCCGCCTCGGCCACTTTCCGGCCGGGCACGAGCAGGTTGAGCCATGGATGGGCGTACGACCACAGCCCCGCTTCCTTGAGAGCGGCGACGGCGGGAGCGAGCCGGTCGAGGAAGTCGTAGTACGCGAGGTCCGTGATCTCCGCGCCGGACGGATCGTGCCGCAGACCTCGCAGGAGGGCGGTGTCGTCGGGGGCGTCCCCCACGGGAGGTCCGTAGGCGACGGCCTCGATGAGGTACCCACGGAAGGCACCCGTGGCATCCGGAACGATCTGCCCCTCGACGTAGGAGAACCGTCGGTCGCGGACGAGCAGACGCTGGTCGTCGACGAAGGTCCGCAGGTCGTCGTACGGCAGGAGGTAGTGGCGTACGGTCTCGGGCGCGCGGACCAGTCGTACGGTCGCGCCGACGATGACGGCGCACTGGCCGAGGCCGCCGAGCACGGCGTGGAACAGATCGCGGTGGCGGACCGGGGAGCAGCGCAGCAACTCCCCCGCGCCGGTGACGACTTCCAGCTCCAGGACGTTGTCGACCTGCGCGCCGTGCCGGTGGGTCTGGCCGCCGAGGCCGCCGACGGACAGCGTTCCGCCGACGGAGAGTTCGAGGTAGTCGGTGAAGACAGGCGGCGTCAGGCCGTGGGCGAGCGTGGCCTTGGCGACGTCGCTCCACTTCGCGCCGGCTCCGACGCGCACGCTGGTGCCGCCGGGTGCGAGAGGCTGGATGCCGGTGAGCGGGGCGGTCTCGATGACCAGGCCGCCGTCGACCTGTGCCTGACCGTTCGTGCCGTGGCCCTGCCCACGCGGGGCGACCCGGATCCCGCGCCGATCGCAGAACCGCACCATCGTCACGACGTCGGCGACGGAGCCCGGCCGCAGCACCGCGGCCGGTCGGCGGTGCACGATGTGGCCGAAGTCGTCGGCGGCGGCGTTCAACGAGCCCTCGTCGGTGTGGAGGGTTCCGTCAAGGTCGGGGATGCCGTGCAGCGGGCGGTCGGAGGCGGTCACCGCCCAGCTCCGCGCGAAGGGGTCGAAGCCGATCACCGCGGTTCCGGCGGCGGCCAGGCCACGCAGCACGGAACGTCGGGGCGGTCTGCGGGACATGCGCTCCTCCAGGGGAAGGACCCGATGAACCGGTCAGCAGCCGCCCACTGTAGAACCGTTGAAGCGCGAGGACACGGCCCCGCGCCGGTGCTCCCCGGAGTTCGGTCGGACCGGGCGCTCACCCGCACCGTCGAAGCTCGTGGCGCGACGTGGCGGGTGTGTGGCGGGTATGGCGGGTATGGCGCGCGTGGCTCAGGCGCGGCTCTCGCGCGGCGCGGCCGTCGTGCCCCGTACCTCCAGCGCCGGTGTACTGAGCACGACCTCGCCGGGACGGGCGGGGTCGGCGATGCGGTCGAGCAGGCACTGTGCGGCGCGGCGGCCGACGTCGTGACCGGCGTTGTCCACGGTGGTCAACCACAGGTGGCGCAGCCGCGCGAGGTATGTGTTGTCGTAGCCGACGAGGGAGAGGTCGCGTGGCACCTGGAGGCCGAGCTCCTCGGCGGCCGACAGTGCGCCGACACAGGCGATGTCGTTGAAGGCGAAGACGGCGGTGGGCCGTTCGGGGGCGCTGAGCAGTCGGACCGTGGCGCGGTAGCCGCCTTCCTCGGTCAGGTCGCCCTGTTCCACGACGGCCGTGTCGGCCAGTCCGTGTTCGCGCATGACCGTCTCGAAGCTGCGGCGGCGCAGTTCGCCGACCATCCCCTGTCCCGTGATGTGGGCGATGTGCCGGTGGCCGAGCGCGATGAGGTGCTCGGTGGCGAGCCGGGCGCCGTGCGCGTCGTCGCCCGCGACGAGGTCGACGTGGGGCAGTACGGGTTCGCGGGCGCCCGCGACGACGGTGGGCACCCGCGTGGCCGCCGTGCTCAGCGCCTCGGGGCCCGGCAGCGTGCCGACGGCGATCAGGCCGTCGACCCGCAGGTCCGTGAAGGTGCGGGTGAGGTCCTCGCCGAGGCGCAGGTTGAGGTGGCCGTCGGCCAGCAGCATGCGCAGGCCGTGGGCGTGCAGGAGGGAATTGAGGCCGTCGAGCAGTTCCACGAACCAGGGGTTGCGCATGTCGTTCAGGAGCACGCCGACCGTCCGCGTGCGGCGCTCGCTGAGGCTGCGCGCGGCGGCGTTGGGTCGGTAGCCGAGTTCCTCGACAGCGGCCAGCACGGCCTGCCGTTTCTCGGGGCGCACCTGGCCCGAGCCGCGCAGCACGAGCGAGACCAGGGACTTCGACACTCCGGCCCGTTCGGCGACGTCGCGGATCGTCGGTGGTCTCATGTTGTGGACCGTTCCACAGGGATCACTGGGTTGTCAAAGGGGTTGACACGTGCTGTTACGGGCTTCAGGGTGGGCCAGAAGGGTCATGGACCGGTCCAAAGAAGGGCAGTCATCGTGAGTACGCTCGGCGTCGCCGTCGTGGGGTTCGGCTGGATGGGGCGGGTGCACACCCAGGCGTACGCCCGTGTGCCGCACCACTTCCCTCAGCTGCCCGTGCGGCCCGAACTGGTCGCCGTCGCCGATGAGGTGCCCGGCCGGGCCGCGGAGGCCGCCCGGCAGTACGGCTTCGCCACGGCGGTCCGGGACTGGCGGGAGGTCGTCGCCGACCCGCGGGTCCGGGCGGTGAGCATCGCCGCGCCGAACTTCCTGCACCGCGAGATCGGCGTCGCCATGGCCGAGGCGGGCAAGCACATCTGGATCGAGAAGCCGGTGGGCCTCACCGCCGCGGACGCGCGCGCCGTGGCCGGCGCCGTCGCGAAGGCGGGCGTGCAGGGCACGGTCGGCTTCAACTATCGCAACGCCCCTGCCGTGGCGGCGGCCCGCGACCTGATCGCCGCCGGCGAGATCGGCACGGTCACACACGTCCGTATCCGCCTCTTCAGTGACTACGCGGCCCACCCCGAGGGCGCCCTGACCTGGCGGTACGAGCGTGAGCGCGGCGGCAGCGGCGTGCTGGGCGACCTCGCCTCGCACGGTGTGGACCTGGCCCGCTACCTGCTCGGCGAGATCGCGTCGCTGGCCGCCGACACGGCCGTCTTCGTCCCCGAGCGCGCCCGTCCCACGGGCGCCACCTCGGGCCACGCCCGCTCCGCGGGCGGCGAGCTCGGCCCGGTGGAGAACGAGGACTACGTGTCCTGCCTGCTGCGCTTCGCCTCCGGCGCCCGCGGTGTCCTGGAGGCCTGCCGGGTCTCGGTCGGCGAGCAGAACAACTACGGCTTCGAGATCCACGGCACCAAGGGCGCGGTCTCCTGGGACTTCCGCCGCATGGGCGAACTGAGCGTCAGCCGGGGCACGGCGTACCAGGACCAGCCGGTCAGCACGGTGTACGTGGGCCCCGGGCACGGCGAGTACGCCGCCTTCCAGCCGGGCTCGGCCAACAGCATGGGATACGACGACCTCAAGGTCATCGAGGCCTACAACTTCCTGCGCTCCATCACCGAGGGCACCGCACACGGCGCCACGGTCGAGGACGCCGTCCACAGCGCGTCCGCTCTGGACGCCATGTCCCGCTCAGCCGAGAGCGGCACCTGGGCGAGTCCCGCGTAAGGGCTGAGTCCCGCACCTACGAGGTGTGCCGGGTGAACAGCCCGTGGAAGCCGAAAGGCACGGCGTGCGGCACGTCCGCACGCGCCAGCACCTCGTACGTGCGGGCGTCCAGCACCAGCAGGAACGACGAGCCCCGCGCCGAGTCGAGAACCACCGACAGCACGACGCCGTCGTCCTCGCCCTCCGCGCCGGGCGCGGCCGTCGGTGCCGCCACGAAGACCGGCTCGCCCGGATAACAGCCCTCCTCGGACCACGTGAGTACACGGCCCGTCGTCACGTCGAGTTTCACGAGTTGGTTGATGAAGTCGTCGCCGCTGCGATCGCGGGCGCCCACACCGTACGCGTAGCGGTAGTCGACGCCGTTGTGCCGCTCGTACGCGATGCGCGGCAGCTCCAGAGACTCCTCCGACAGCCGCCGCACGCCGACCTCACCACTGCCGAGACCGATCCGGTAGCGGGTGGGCCGGGCGAGCGGGATCGTGCCGCCCGCGCGCAGCCGGTCCAGGTACAGCGCGTCGATGACGGAGGCGTCCTCGTACGAGCAGATGTCGAGGACGATGTCGTCGCCGTCGTCGAAGGCGTTGATGTGGTGGAACGCGAAGAACGCCGGCCCGTCGTACACACCGCGCACCGTCCCGTCACGCAGGTCCATGACCGTGAAGCGGGTGCCGCGCTCCGGCTCCCAGTGGTAGTTCTCGATGAACGGCCGGCCGCTGAGCACGATGCTCAGCGGGTTCACCACGAGCGGGAACTCCGTGAGGACCGCGTACCTGGCGGTGATCGCGAAGCTGTGCATGTAGGAGGGGCGGGCGACCCGGCGGCTGCCGATCAGCTCGCGGGCCGTGCCGGAGGCCTTCTGCCGGTAGACGCGGTACTCGCTGACGCGCGAGAAGTGCAGCAGGTAGTTGACCAGGTCACCGGTGGTGGGGTCCTGGTGTGGGTGGGCCGTGGTCAACTGACCGCTCAGCTCGTCCTCGTAGCCGACCACTCCCGCGGTCGCGAGTGTGTCCCGGTCGAAGGCGACCGGCATCGGCGTCTCGGTCAGCGCGACGAAGCGGTCCCCGAAGCGCGTGACGTTGACGTTCGCGTTCGCGGTGGGCCGGCGCGAGAAGCGTGTGAAGAAACGGGCGAACAGCGAGCGGCACGGGTCGGTGGCGAACTCGGGGTAGGCGATCCTCCCCGACTCGACGGCCCGGTGGGCCGGGGTGTCGAGGAACCTGTTGGCGTACAAGACCTTCCCGCCGCCGAGGGTGAAGCGGTGCAGCATCGCCTGTCCGTCGAACCAGTGCCGCAGGGAGCGTTCCCCCACGTCATAGCGCGCGGGGCCGTTCCGCAGCAGGCTCCCGTCCAGCCAGTCGGGCAGCGTCCCCTTGACCGGAAGCTCCTCGACGGCGACCTCGTCGTGCAACCCGTGAAATCCGGCCGCAAATCCCGGTGTACTCATCGTCGCCTCCCGATATGCCACAGTGGACTGTGCTCTTCAATGGCACACCGTCCACAGTGGAATGTCAAGGGAAGAACGGGATGGCCGACCTCAACCCCACCGCGGCTTCGCTGCTCGGCTTCCTGCATGCCGGGGAAGCCAGCGGATACGAGCTGGTGAACACCGCCCAGCAGCTCATCGGCGACTTCTGGACCCTCACCAGGAGCCAGGTCTATCGCGAGCTCGCGACCCTCGCCGACCGCGGGCTCGTCGAGGCCGGGCCGGCCGGCCCACGGTCGCGGCAGCCCTACCGGCTCACCGACGAGGGCCGGGCCGCCTTCGCCGCGTGGCTCGCCGAGCCGCCGGGCACCGAACAGATCCGCTACCCGCTGCTGCTCACCATCGCCTTCGGCTCCGCCCTGGAGCGCGACCGGCTCGCGGAGTTCATCGCCGCGCACCGCGCCGACCACGAGAAACGGCTCGCGGACTACCGGGAGAAGGAGGCCGCGGGCTGCCCCGACCGCTTCACGGAGGCCACGCTGGCCTTCGGCATCCGCTACGAGGAGGCCGTACTGGCCTGGATGGACGAGTTGCCCGCGATCCTGGACGGCGGCCGGTAGGCCTCGTCCTGCGCGGACCGCCCGCGGCACGGCACCAAACGCGGGCAACTGCTAGCGTCCGGGCGCGTGAACGACAGTGTGTATGTGGGAAACGCGGGCAAGGACGCGGCGCTGGACCGGGGATGGCTGCTCGGGCACTTCAAGGACGCCGACGATCCGCGCCACAGCGAGGCCCTGGAGATCAAGTGGGGCGTCCATCCCCGGGGCGACGAGCGGTCGCAGTGGGTCGAGGGCGAGGAACGTACGGCCCTCCAGGTCCTGGTGAGCGGCCGCTTCCGCGTGGACTTCCCCGGACGCAGCGTCACGTTGCGGCAGCAGGGTGACTATGTGGTGTGGGGGCCCGGAGTGGACCACTCATGGTTCGCGGAGGAGGAGTCGGTCGTACTGACCGTCCGCTGGCCGTCCGTACCCGGCTACGCGGTCCCGGAGCCGGAGCCGGACCGAGACCCTCAGTAGGATGGCCCGCTCATGGATTCAAGCACGGTGAACGTGGACTCAAGCACGGTGAACGAGATGATCGCCGTCCCGCCGGGGCAGGTGACGCTGTCGGACCGGCGGACGCAGCGCAGTTGGTCGGTCGACCTCGCCCCCTACCGGCTCGGCGCGTTTCCTGTCACACAGGCGGTGTACGCGCGGATCACGGGTGCGCGGCCGAGCAGCGCCGAGGGCGACCGGCTACCCGTGGAGGGCGTGTCCTGGTGGGACGCGGTCCGGTTCTGCAACGCCCTGTCCCGGCACGAGGGGTTCACCCCCGCCTACCGCCTCCACACCGACGGCGTCGAAGGTGCCGAAAACCTCGAAGGCGTCGAGGCCATCGAGTGGGACCCGTCCGCGGACGGGTACCGGCTGCCCACCGAGGCCGAGTGGGAGCACGCCTGCCGTGCCGGGACCACCGGGCCGCGGCACGGGCCGCTCGACGAGATCGCCTGGTACCGCGGAAACTCGGACGAACGCATCCACGACGTGGGCGGCAAGCAGCCCAACCCTTGGGGCTTCCACGACATGCTCGGCAACGTCTGGGACTGGTGCTGGGACGTCTACGACGCCGAGGTCTACGGGACCTACCGGGTCCTGCGCGGCGGTGGCTGGTTCGACGAGCACTGGAGCTGCCGCGCCTCCGCACGGCGCCGCAGCCACCCGAGCTATCAGGTCGATGACGTGGGGTTCCGCGTCGCGCGCTCCGTCGCGCACTGATCCGCCCAACGGGACTGGGCGTTAATCGGACACGTCGACCGCGGCCCGCCGGACCGCGGTCGACACCGGCAGCCTGCTGGCCCCACACACAAACTTCACAGTAAATCACCTGTTCGGACACGCCTTGGCTGCATCGCCGACACATCCGGCTGCGCGGACCTGTACGTGGCAAACGCCACCCAAAACGCACGATTACTCCCTGGCGCGATATGGGCAGTGATAACAGGCCACCATCGCGAAGGGACTGAACCGCCGTGCCCACCACAGCGCCTCCCCCGATACCCAAGGCAGCGGGATCCCTCCCACTGCTCGGCCACGCGATACCACTCATGCGCGACAACCTGGCCTTCATCGCCTCTCTGCGCGACTACGGGCCGCTCGTCGAGATCCGACTCCAGCCCCAGCAGCCGACGATCATCATCAACGACCCCGCACTCATCCGCACCATGCTGGTCGACGTCGCCCCCACCCTCGACAAGGGCCGCTTCTTCGAAAAAATGGGCCAGTTGCTCGGCGACAGCGTGGTCACCGCCGCGGGCTCCGAACACGTCCGCAAGCGCCGCCAGCTCCAGCCGGCGTTCCGGCACACCGAGATCACCCGGTACGTCGACCTGATGCGCGACCAGGTCACCACCACCGTGAACCGGTGGGTACCGGGCCAGGTCCTGGACGTGCGCGAGGTGATGGTCAAACTTTCCCTTGACATGCTCGCAACAACCATCTTCTCCGGCAGCATCGACGAGCAGGCCTTCCACCGACTGCGCCGCGACCTGTCGGTCGTCATGAACGGCGTCGGCACCCGGATCATGCTGCCCGACTGGGCGGAACGGCTGCCGTTACCCGCCAACCGGCGCTTCAACACGGCCCGGGACGCCGTCCGCGCCACCATCGGCCACGCCGTCGACGAACTGCGCGCCGACGGCCGCGACACCGGCGACATGCTCTCCATGCTCCTCAAGGCGCAGGACGAGGAAACCGGTCAGCCGCTCACCCCGCACCAGATCTGCTCCGAGATCCTCACCCTCGCGGTGGCCGGTACGGAGACCACCGCCTCCGTGCTGTCCTGGGTGCTGTACGAACTCGCCCGCGACCGGGAGATCGACGAGCGCGTCCAGGCCGAACTCCACGACGTCCTCGGCGAGCGGCCGGTCACCTTCGACGACCTGAGGCACCTGCCCTACCTGGGCCGCGTCATCACCGAGGCCCTGCGGCTGCACCACACGGGATGGCTCGTCACCCGCCGGACGCTCCAGCCGACCCGCATCGGGCAGTGGGAGATCCCGGCCGGCACCGAGCTGGCGTACTGCCAGCACGCCCTGCACCGCGACCCCGACCTCTTCCCCGACCCCCTGACCTTCGACCCGGACCGATGGCTGGACGACAGCCTGTCGCCGCTCGCCGACGGTGCGTTCCTGCCTTTCGGCGCCGGCAAGCACAAGTGCATCGGCGACCGTTTCGCGCAGGCCGAGCTCACCACCGCGATCGCCACGTTGACCCGGTCCTGGCGGCTCGACCTGGTCCCGGGGCAGGCCGTCCGCCCGGTGGCCCGGGCCACCGTACGGCCCAGCACGCTCAAGATGGCCGTCCGTCCCCGCGAACGGGCACATCAACCGGCCGCCGGAGCGTGAGCCGGGGGTGCGCCACCGACCCCGCGACGGCCCTCCGGTCCGGTCCGTCGCACAGCGCGCGTGGCGCCACCCAGCCCGATGCGGACCGAACTGGCACCCGTACACCCTTTCGGGCGAGAGGCTCGGACTGACAGACTTCGGAGGGTGCGCGACTTCGACTTGCTCGTCATAGGATCCGGCCCGGGCGGCCAGAAGGCCGCCATCGCCGCGGCCAAGCTCGGCCGCCGGGTCGCCGTCGTCGACCGCCCCGACATGGTCGGCGGGGTCTCCATCCACACCGGGACCATCCCCTCGAAAACTCTGCGCGAGGCGGTCCTCTATCTCACCGGTCTCACCCAGCGCGATCTGTACGGCCAGAGTTACCGCCTCAAGGAGGACATCACCGTCGCCGACCTGACCGCGCGCACCCAGCACGTGGTCAGCCGCGAGGTCGACGTCATCCGCAACCAGCTCTCCCGCAACCACGTCTCCCTCTTCGCCGGCACCGGCCGCTTCGTCGACGACCACACCGTCGGGCTGCAAGAAGTGACCGGCCACGAACGCCTGTTGACCGCTGACACCATCGTCATCGCCACCGGGACCCGCCCGGCCAGGCCCGCCACCGTCGAGTTCGACGAGCGGACGATCCTGGACTCCGACAACGTTCTCAACCTGGAGCGGGTCCCCCGTTCCATGGTCATCGTCGGGGCCGGCGTGATCGGCATGGAGTACGCCTCCATGTTCGCCGCCCTCGGCAGCAAGATCACCGTGGTCGAGCAGCGGCCCGGCATGCTCGACTTCTGCGACGTCGAGGTGATCGAGTCGCTCAAGTACCACCTGCGCGACCTCGCCGTCACGTTCCGCTTCGGCGAGACCGTCGCCGCGGTCGAACGGCACCCCAGGGGCACCCTCACCGTCCTGGAGAGCGGCAAGAAGATTCCCGCCGACGCCGTCATGTACTCCGCCGGCCGGCAAGGGCTCACCGACGACCTCGACCTGGACAAGGCCGGGCTGTCCGCCGACCGGCGCGGGAGGATCACGGTCGACGAGCACTACCGCACCGAGGTGCCGCACATCTACGCCGTCGGCGATGTCATCGGCTTCCCGGCGCTGGCCGCGACCTCGATGGAACAGGGGCGTACGGCCGCGTACCACGCCTGCGGCGAACCGGTGAACCGGATGCACGACCTCCAGCCGATCGGCATCTACACCATTCCGGAGATCAGTTTCATCGGGAAGACCGAGGACCAACTGACCGAGGAATGCGTGCCGTTCGAGGTCGGCGTCTCCCGCTACCGCGAACTGGCCCGGGGCCAGATCATCGGCGACTCGCACGGCATGCTCAAGCTGCTCGTCTCCCCCGACGACCGGAAACTGCTCGGCGTGCACTGCTTCGGTACGGGCGCAACCGAGCTGATCCACATCGGGCAGTCGGTGATGGGCTGCGGCGGGACCGTCGACTACCTGGTCGACGCCGTGTTCAACTACCCGACGCTCGCGGAGTCGTACAAGGTCGCCGCCCTGGACGCGACCAACAAGATCCGGCAGATCGACCGCCTCAGGGACTGACGCCCCTGCACGCCGAACCGCTCACGGCGCTGGTGAGCCCCGCTCACCAGCGCCGGACGGACACCCGCACAGAGCCTCCGTACCGGACCTGCGCACCGGACCTGCGCACTGGGTCTGGGTCGACCCCACGGTCCGAGAGCATAAGCTCGGCACGTGGCCAAGTACTTCGACGTTCATCCCGAAAATCCTCAGCAGCGGACGATCAGCCAGGTCGCCGACTCCATCCGCGCGGGCGCGCTCGTCGTGTACCCCACGGACTCCTGCTTCGCACTGGGCTGTCAGCTGGGCAGCCGTGACGGCATCGACCGGATCCGGTCGATCCGTCGGCTCGACGACCGTCACCACTTCACGCTCGTGTGCCAGAACTTCGCGCAGCTCGGCCAGTTCGTGCACATCGACAACGACGTGTTCCGCGCCATCAAGGCGTCGACGCCCGGCAGCTACACCTTCATCCTGCCCGCGACCAGGGAGGTGCCGCGCAAGCTGCTCCACCCGAAGAAGAAGACGGTCGGCGTCCGTATCCCCGACCACGCGGTCGCCCAGGCCCTGCTGGCCGAACTCGGCGAGCCGCTGCTGTCCAGCACCCTGCTCCTGCCCGACGAGGAGGAGCCGATGACCCAGGGCTGGGAGATCAAGGAACAGCTCGACCACGTCGTCGACGCGGTGATCGACTCCGGGGACTGCGGCACCGAGCCGACCACCGTCATCGACTTCTCCAGCGGCGAGGCCGAGATCGTACGCAAGGGAGCGGGCGACACGGCCCGGTTCGAGTGATACGCGGCTCAGCGGCGCGGCCGACGGTGGAACCGCGCCGAGCATCGATCCGGGTGGGAGCAGCCGGGACACTTCGGCCGTTGCCGAAGCGTTGGCCGCCTAGCGTCAGCTCCATGAACATCTCCCGGTACCTCATCCGCCGTGCTGTCCCGGCCGTCCGGCCGGTCACGGTCAGCGATCGCGCCGGGCGGGGCGCCGCGTGACGCCACTGGAGGGTCTCGCCGTGTTCGCCGCCGGTGTGGGCGCGGGCGGCATCAATACCGTCGTCGGTTCGGGAACACTCATCACCTTCCCGGTACTGCTCGCCACCGGTCTGCCGCCCGTCACCGCCACGGTGTCCAACGCGCTCGGACTGATCCCCGGCAACATCAGCGGAGCCTTCGGCTACCGGGAGGAACTGCGCGGCCAGCGCCGGCGCGTCCTGAAACTGAGCGTCGGTTCCCTGCTGGGAGGGCTGACGGGCGCCACGCTGCTGCTGGCCCTGCCCGCGGCGGCGTTCGAGAGGATCGTGCCGGTCATGGTCGGCCTCGCCCTCGTACTGGTCGCGTTCCAGCCCCTGATCGGCAGGTACCTGCGGGACCGCCGCGCACGGACCGGCGTCCCGGCCCGCGGTGACGGCGGTCCCCTGCTGTTCACCGGCCTGACGCTCGCCAGCGTCTACGGCGGCTACTTCGCCGCCGCGCAGGGAATCATCTACGTGGCTCTGATGGGGACGCTCCTGGACGAACCGCTGCAGCGCCTCACGGCCGTCAAGAACGTCCTCGTCGCCGTCGTCAACACAGCGGCCGCGGCCTTCTTTCTCTTCGTCGCGGACTTCGACTGGACAGCCGTCGCACTGATCGCCTGCGGTTCCGCACTGGGCGGCCAGTTCGGGGCCAAGGTGGGCCGCCGCTTCAGCCCCGCCGTCCTGCGAGCCCTCATCGTGGTGGTCGGCACCGTCGCGATCGTCCAGCTGCTGCTCCGCTGACCCCGACCGCCGCCCCGGGCGCGGCGGCCCGCGCGCCCGGGCGGACTACTCGGCGGCGGACGCGCCCTTCCCGCTGAACGGCCCTTCCAGCGCCGCCCACTGCAACAGCATGATGGTCTTCGCGTCGGCGATCTCGCCGGTACGGATCATGCCCAGAGCCTGCCGGAAGGGCAGTTCGACGATCTCGATGTCCTCGCCCTCCTCGTCGAGGCCGCCGCCCTCGTGGGTGCGGGTGGCCGGTCCGTACGAGGCGGCGTAGAAGGTCACGCGCTCGGTGACCGATCCCGGGCTCATGTAGACGTCGAAGACCCGCTGGACCTCGCCGACCGTGTGTCCGGTCTCCTCGATGACCTCGCGTCGTACGGCGACCTCGGGGTGCTCGTCCTCCTCGTCCAGCAGTCCGCCCGGCGTCTCGACGAGCATCCCGTCCGGGTGGCCGTTGACGTACACGGGGTAGCGGAACTGCCGGGTGAGCAGCACGGTTTCGCGGTCTTCGTCGTAGAGCAGGATGGTGGCGCCGTTGCCGCGGTCGTGCGTTTCGCGCTCCTGGGTGGACCAGGTGCCGTCGGCGTGCTGGAAGTCGAAGGTCGTGGTGCGCTCCACGTACCAGTGGCAGGACAGCAGTGTCACGTCCCGCACCTTGACGCGATGGTTTCCCGTCAGGTCCAGGCCGACCTGGTCGAGTCCGGTTCGGCCCCTGCGGTCGGGGGTGTCGATGCCGGCGGTCATCGTGCGCCTGCCGGGGAGAAGGCGCGAGTGGCGCTGGAGGTGGACGTACCGGTGCAGGTACAGGTGCATGTGCAGGTGGAACAAGTGGTCATGCCCTGCTTCTACCATCCGGGTCCGGTCCGTGTCAGGCAGGTCAGGGACGCGTGGACGCACCGGTGGTCAACCGGAGCGACATTCGACCGCTCGTCGTGGGTGAAAGTCCGTACCCGGCAGTAAGCCCCCTCCTCGGTCGGAGACGTTAGGACCGGACCAACGGGTCGTCAAGATGCCTACACGTACCGGACTGTTCACCGTTCAGGCCTGGCGCGGCGGTCGGCAAGCTCTATCAGGTCATCCGTCCCGGACTCTTGACTCCGTTCACCGCAGTCGCGATTCTCGATCCACCGTTTGCACGAGTCATGACAACCAGCCGTGGGGCGTCAATCCCCGCTGTCCGGGTCATCGACCGCGCCGTCCGCCGACCGAAGACGTGGGTGATGACCGTGACTCAACAGCCGATCCACAGGCGCAGACCAGCTGCGGTTCTGACGTTGCTCCTGCTCGTACTGGCCGCGACGCTCGGGCCCACGCCCAGTTCCGCGGCGGAGACCGACTGGTGGAATCCGGTCGCGCGGCCCGCGGCGGACTCCCGGATCGGTGTCACGGGTGAGCCCTTCAAGGGGACCAACGCCCAGGGCGAGGTACGCGGGTTCGTCGACGCGCACAACCACATCATGGCCAACGAGGCCTTCGGCGGCCGGCTCATCTGCGGCAAGCCGTTCTCCGAGGCGGGGGTCGCCGACGCGCTCAAGGACTGCCCCGAGCACTATCCCGACGGCTCGCTCGCGATCTTCGACTACATCACCAACGGCGGCGACGGCAAGCACGACCCCGACGGGTGGCCCACGTTCAAGGACTGGCCCGCCTACGACTCGATGACGCACCAGCAGAACTACTACGCCTGGGTGGAGCGGGCCTGGCGCGGCGGACAGCGCGTCCTCGTCAACGACCTCGTCACCAACGGCGTGATCTGCTCGGTCTACCCCTTCAAGGACCGCAGCTGCGACGAGATGACCTCCATCCGCCTCCAGGCGAAGCTGACGTACGACATGCAGGACTACATCGACAAGATGTACGGCGGCACGGGCAAGGGCTGGTTCCGGATCGTCACCGACAGCGCCCAGGCCCGCGAGGTCGTCGAACAGGGCAAGCTGGCCGTCGTCCTGGGCGTCGAGACGTCCGAGCCGTTCGGCTGCAAGCAGATCCTGGACATCGCGCAGTGCGACAAGGACGACATCGACGCCGGTCTGGACGAGTTGTACGACCTGGGCGTACGCAGCATGTTCCTCTGCCACAAGTTCGACAACGCGCTCTGCGGGGTCCGTTACGACGAGGGCGGTCTCGGGACGGCCATCAACGTCGGCCAGTTCCTGTCGACCGGCACCTTCTGGCAGACGGAGAAGTGCACGGGCCCGCAGCACGACAACCCCATCGGGGGTGCGGCGGCGCCGAGCGCCGAGGAGGAGCTGCCCGCCGGGGTCGAGGTCCCGTCGTACGACGAGGACGCCCAGTGCAACAAACGCGGGCTCACCGAGCTGGGCGAGTACGCCGTGCGCGGCATGATGCAACGCAAGATGATGCTGGAGATCGACCACATGGGCGTCAAGGCCACCGGCCGCGTCCTCGACATCTTCGAGTCGGAGTCCTACCCCGGTGTGCTCTCCTCGCACAGCTGGATGGACCTCAACTGGACCGAGCGCGTCTACGGTCTCGGCGGCTTCATCGCCCAGTACATGCACGGATCCGAGGAGTTCGGCACGGAGGCGGACCGCACGAAGGCGCTGCGCGACAAGTACGACGTCGGGTACGGCTACGGCACCGACATGAACGGCGTCGGCGGCTGGCCGGCCCCGCGCGGAGCGGACACCTCGAACCCCGTGACGTACCCCTTCCGCAGCGTCGACGGCGGCTCGGTCATCGACAAACAGACGACCGGCGAGCGCACGTGGAACCTGAACACCGACGGCGCCGCGCACTACGGGCTCGTCCCGGACTGGATCGAGGACATCCGGCTCACCAGCGGCCAGGACGTCGTGGACGACCTCTTCCGGGGCGCCGAGTCCTACCTCGACACCTGGGGTTCTTCCGAGCGGCACAAGGCCGGGGTGAACCTGGCCAAGGGCTCGTCCGCGTCGGCCAGTTCGTCGGAGTCGAACCCCTTCACCAGCTACGCCCCGGGCCGGGCCGTGGACGGTGACGCGGACACCCGTTGGGCGAGCGACTGGAGCGACGACCAGTGGCTCCGGATCGACCTCGGCTCCACGAGCACGGTCAAGCGCGTCACCCTCGCATGGGAGCGCGCCTACGGGAAGTCGTACCGCGTCGAGGTCTCCACCGACGGCACCACCTGGCAGTCCGTCTGGTCCACGACCACCGGTGACGGCGGTCTGGACACGGCCCAGTTCAGCGGCGTACCGGCCCGCTATGTACGGATCCACGGGCTGGACCGGGGCACCGATTGGGGATACTCCCTTCACGAGGTGGGCGTCTACAGCAGTTGACGCCCGCTGGAACGAAGGGAACACCCATGGCACGGATGCCGTCGGCCGAACGGCGTCGGCAGCTCACCGAGGCGGCCATCCGCGCGATGACCCGGGACGGCGTCTCCAAGACGACGACCCGGTCCATCGCCGCGGAGGCCGACCTCTCCCTGAGCGTCTTCCATTACTGCTTCGACTCCAAGCAGGCCCTGATCGAGTCCGTGATCACAACGATCACCGAGCACTCCACCACGGTGGTGAGGGAAGCGATCAGGCCGAAGGCCACCCTTCGGGAGACCGTCCGGGCCGGTTTCCAGGCCTACTGGGACCATGTGTCCGCGCATCCCGGTGAGCACATGCTCACGTACGAGCTGACGCAGTACGCTCTGCGCCAGCCCGGGTTCGAGCACCTGGCGCGACGGCAGTACCAGCTGTACTGCGACACCTACACCGAACTCGTCGAACAGCTCGGCCGCAGCATGGACTTCGAACTCCGCGTCCCGGTCCTCGTGCTGGCCCGCTACCTGGCCGCGATGACCGACGGGCTGACGCTGAACTTCCTCGTCCTCGGCGACGACGCGGCCTGGGCGGACATCCTCGACATGATCACCGACCACGTCGCGGGCCTCGTCCGTGACACGGACGACGACCTCACGGGCCTCGACGGCCTCACGGACCGCAACACCCCCGCGTCAGGATCCGGGCCCGCCGGTTCCCCTTTTTTCGTCCCCTGATGTGACCTTTCACAAAAGTCCACTTGAGTGACGAAAGGGAATTCCATAGATGCAGAATGCATCAAAAAATGTTTCACCCAACGCCTCTTTGTGCTCCTGTGCGCCCCCATGGAAAGTGGATCTGGGGGGCCGATGACAGTTGGACTGGGCAGGACATGATTCAAGCACCGAGCCGGTGGCACGTTCACCGATTTACGTGAGTCGACTGAGGCAGGTGGTATTCCATGAGCGACGCCATGCCCACACCGGATCGACTATGGACTGTGGGCACTGCGCCAGGCATATTCCCAGCCGCCAGCCACGGTATCGCTTTGTTCCGTCGGCCGTTGGCTTTTCTGAATTCTCTGCCCGCCCGAGGCGATCTGGTCGAGATACGCCTGGGTCCGATGCGGGCCTGGGTGGCATGCCACCCGGAACTGGTCCACCGGATGCTCATGGATCCGCGCACCTTCGACAAGGGAGGTTCGCAGTACGACAGGCTCCGGGCCCTGATGGGTGACGGCGTGGTCACCTGCCGCCAGCCGGCACATCGACGGCAGCGCACATTGCTCCAACCGGACTTCCGCGCGTCCCGCGTCGCCGACTACACGGAACTGATGGGCGAGGAAGCGGAGTCGGTGTGCCGCACGTGGCGTGCGGGGCAGAGGATCGACGTCAGCGCCGCGATGATGGCCCTGACGACAAGGGTGACCAGCCGCGTCCTCTTCTCCGACTCGCTCGACGCCGCCACGGCCGCCCAGCTGCGGAACTCCCTCGGCACCATCGTCCGCGGCCTGTTCGTCCGCACGGTCGTGCCGGTCGACGCCCCGTTCCGTGTCCCCACACCGGCGAACCGCCGCTATCGGCGTGAGGTCGACCGTCTGCACGGGATCATCGACTCGGTCATCGCGGCACGGCGCCGGGGCACTCCTCGCGACGATCTGTTGGGGACCCTGCTGGCCGCGGCGCGCGACGGGGGCGAAGACTCCCGCGCGGGGGGCGAGGACACGGCGGTCACCGAACAGGAAGTCCACGACCAGCTCATCACACTCCTGCTCACCGGCGTGGAGACCACCGCGCTCTGCATGGCCTCCGCCCTCAGTCTCCTGGCACAGCATCCGGAGACCGAGCGCCGCCTGCACTCCGAGGTCGACACCGTGCTCGCCGGGCGGCGACGGCCGGACCTCGACGACCTGCCGCGTCTCACCTACACCCGCTCCGCCGTCACCGAGACGCTGCGCCACTCCCCACCGGGCTGGCTCTTCACCCGCGTCACGACCAGAGAGACGGAATTCGCCGGGTGCCGTCTCCCCGAGGGCGCCACCGTCCTCTACAGCCCCTACCTCCTGCACCACGATCCCGCGTCGTTCCCCGACCCCGAACTGTTCCTGCCCGAGCGCTGGTTGCCGGGGTCGGAACGGGCCACGGCCGCATCGCACCGCGCGATGCTTCCGTTCGCCACGGGCAGCCGCAAATGCCTCGGTGACGCGTTCGCCATGGCGGAGGCCACGGTGGCCGTCGCGACCATCGCCGGCCGCTGGCGGCTGCGCCACCCGCCCGGACCGGTCGAACCACCGCGCCCCGCGGTGACATTCGGCCCGAGGTCGCTGCCGATGATCTGCGAACCACGTTCAGTCGATCCGGTCGGCACACCGCCTCTTTCCCGTTCCCGCACTCCCCGAGCCACGGTGACATCCCACGTACAGGACCCCCGGACAGCAGGTGACCACGGTGTCGACAACGCATGAGGAAATCACGTTTACCGGGCAAGGAGAAATTCGCGCCGACAGTCTGAAGGACCTGATCGACGCCACTCTCTACATGCCGTTTCCCTTCCTGAGCAATCGCCATCAATCAGAATCGGCGGCAGGCGTCGACACCTGGCTGCGGACAATGGGGCTGACCGACGACCCGGCGGTGACAGCCATGATCGCCAAGACTCGCCCGGCCGAACTCGCGGCCTACAACAGCCCGACCGTGGACTGCGACATCCTTCAGATCGTGGCCAACCAAATCGCCTACCAGTTCATCTTCGACGACCTGGCGGAAGAGGTCGGCCGACTGCGGCCGGGCCACCTCCTGCCCATGCTCAGCGAGAGCATCGGAATCCTGCGCGACGGCCAACCACCCAGCACCCCCCTCGGCGCGGCACTGGCCGACCTCTACCGCCAGGTCCAGGAACGGTGCACACCCGCACAAGCGGCGCGATGGTCCTGGAACAGCCGTGAGTACGTACACGGCTTGCTGTACGAGGCGGTGGCGCAGACGCACACTCCGCCTGTGCGGATGGGGTTGTGCAACTCGATACGGTCGCTCACCGCGGGAGTCGAGCCCTTCTACCCGCTGTGCGAGGCCGCGCAGTCTCACGAACTGGCCCCCGAAGAAATCCACCACCCCGTCATGCGGCGTTTGGGACGGCTGTCGGCCGACGCCGCCGTGTGGATACCAGACCTCTTCTCCGCGGTGAAGGAGCAACGGGCGGGCGAAATGATCAACCTGGCCCTTGCCTACCAGCGGGCGTACCAATGTTCCCTGCCGGAGGCCGTCACGCACGCCATCCGACAGATCAACAGCACGATCAGCGAGTTCGAGACACTCTACGAGGAGATCAAACCGGAGCTGAGTCCGGCCGGCGTCGGCTATGTGGAGGGCATGGCGGGCTGGATCCGCGGGTGTTACTACTGGTCACGCACTGTGCCGCGCTACGCGGACGCGACAGCGTCCGCCCTCTGCTGAGAGCAGACCAACCCCACTACGTTACCTGAAGAGAGGGCGCCCAAACCGATCCGGCGCATGATTCGCCCGTCTCTGTGTACTCATTGCTCAATACGACCACCCGATGTCCACAAGGGCGTACGCTCAGCGCTTGCCTTCCGAGGATCAACGACAGGAAGCGGTAGGGCATATGGCGCATGAGCTGAGGCAACCGATCACCGAGACCCATCTGTTGCTGGAGCGCCATCGGGAACTCCGCGCGATCGACGCCACGTTGGCCGACCTCAGCGATGCGGGAGACGGTGTGCCGCGACCGCGGCACACCGGGCTGCTCGCCTTCACCGGCTCGGCCGGGTTGGGGAAGACGGCACTCATGGCAAAGGTGCGTTCCAAAGCCGTGGCACGCGGATTCACTGTGCTCTCGGGCAAGGGCGGCGAGAAGGAACAGGAGCTGGCCTTCCGCTTGGTACGCCAGCTCGTGCAGCCCGCCCTCGCGGCGATGGACGAGCCCGAGCGTCGGGCCTTCCTTGGTAGTTGGTACGACATCGTCGCCACCGCGCTGGGTCTGGAGGCGACGGGCACTGCCCGGGTGCCGGATCCGACCGGGGTGCGCGACGGCCTCGACTGGGTCATGACGCGCCTCGCCGTGATGAAGGCGCCCGTCGTCCTGCTCCTGGACGACATGCACTGGGCCGATGTCGAGTCCCTGAACTGGCTCGCCTCCTTCGCCCCGCGGGCCGAAGACCTCCCGCTCCTGATCGTCGTCGCCTACCGGCCCGACGAACTGCCGCACGAGGCGGCGGCCTTCCGCACATTTGTCGAACGCCACCGGCATCGCCCCTACTCCCTGTCGCCGCTCACCACCGAGGGCGTGGCACGGATCGTCAGGGACGAGGTGGGCAGGGGAGCCGAGGACGAGTTCTGCGACGAATGCTGGTCGGCCACCGGCGGAAGCCCGTTCGAAACGGTCGAACTCGCCATCCGGCTCCGCGAGCACCATCTCAAGGGCACACAGAGCGACTTGCCCACGATGCGTGACCTCGCCTCGGCGGTCAAAGGACCCGGGCTGCTCGATCGCCTGCACCGGCTCGGTGGGACCACCGTCCGCTTCGCGTGGGTCGCGGCCGTCCTCGGTACGTCCATCTCGCCAGAGCTCGCCGCCACCATCGCGGTGGTCGGCAGCGAGGAAGCCGCCGAGGCGACCGAGAGGCTGCGCACCGCTCGGATCCTGGCGGACGCCCCAGGTCACGGAGGCGGCCTGGAGTTCATGCATCCCCTGATCGCCACAGCGGTCTACCGGGACATCCCCGCAAGTCTGCGGGTGGGCCTGCACAACAGGGCGGCGGAGGCCGTCAGCGCGGCGGGGTTCGGCCCCACCGCCGCTGCCCGGCACCTGCTGGAGGTGCCGTGCGAGGGCAGGCCCGAGGCAGTCGAATGCCTTCGGGAGGCCGCCCGCGAGTACCTTCGTGCCGGGGCTCCGGAGGCTGCCCGACGCGTCCTGACCCGGGCTCTGCAGGAGCCGCCCCTTCTGGAAGACCGCGCGGCGCTCCTCCACGAACTCGCGTGCTCGACCTTCCTGATCGAACCCGCGGCCACCGTCAGCCATCTCCGGGCAGCTCTCGCGGAGCCCGGAGTCGACCCCGATCTGCGCGCCTCCATCGTCTACCGGCTGACCCAGGCGCTGGCCCACCTCGACCGAGTGGCCGAGGCGGCAGCCGTGGCCGCCGACGAGGCGCAGCAGACGCCCAATCCGCGTATCCGACTGCGCATGCAGGCCGATCACTTCGTATGGAGCGCGTTCCGCACCGACGAGCCCGACTCGCCCGCCCGCTCGCGCATGCTGGCACGGCTGGCCGAGCGGCTGACCGGCCGTGGTCTGGAGGAGCGATACATCCTGGGCCTACGGTCCTGGGACGCCATGATGCGCGGTGAGCCGCGGCAGACCGTCCTCGAATACGCAGAGGAGGCTCTGCGGGGCGGGTTGAGCTGGACCGACGAGAACCGTGGCTTCGAGGTACCCGTTTCGGTCGCCATGGTTTTCGCCTACTGCGACCAGCCACGCCGGGCCGAAGAGCTGTTCACCAAGGGTCTGGCGGACTGCGAGACCAAGGGGTGGCGTGGTTCCCATCTGGCTCTGGGCCAGACCCTCCTCGGCTACATCCGCTACCGTCGCGGCTGCCTTGTCGAGGCGGAGAACCTGGTGCGGGAGGGCCTGCGCACCGCCGACCGCGTTGAAGGAGCGGTGCCCGCCCAGTGGTTCGCCATCGGCATCCTCATCCAGACCCTCCTCGCCCGTGGGCGGACCGAGGACGCGCGTCGGCTCGCCGACTCGTACAACTACGGCGACGTGGTCCCGAACGCCGTCATCTACCCGGACCCCCGCACGGTGTACGCCGAACTGCTCCTGGCCGAAGGCCGGCACAGCGAGGCCGAGCAGCTGTTGTCCGCGGTCGGGGAATGGCTGGAGTCACGGTCCTGGCACAACCCGACCTGGTGCCCCTGGCAGCTGAACCTCGCGTCCGCCGTCGCTCCCACCGATCCCGACCGGGCGATCCATCTCGCCCAGGACGCCGTCAAGCGGGCCCGTGACTTCGGCGCGGCCTCCGCGATCGGCCAGGCGCTCCATACCGAGGCCGAGGTGACCGGCGGAACGGCGGCCCTCGACCTGTACGCGGAGGCCGTCGAGCATCTCGAACGGTCACCCGCCTCGTACGAACTGGCCCGTGCGCAGGTCGGCCACGGCGCCGCGCTGTCCCGGAACGGCAGGCTGCAAGAGGCCGCGGACCGTCTCTACCAAGGTCAGGAAGGCGCCGTCCACTGCGGTGCCGAGGCCCTGGCAACCCGCGCCCGGGAAGAACTCGCGGCAGCCGGACTGCGCCCGCTGCCCCTGCGGTACGCGCAGACGGACACGCTCACCGCCCAGGAACGCAGGGCCGCCGAGATGACGGCCCAGGGGCACCCCGCAGCGGTGGTCGCGAAGGCCCTGCGTCTCACCGAACAAGGCGTGACGCGACTGCTCTCCTCCGTCTACCGCAAGATCGGCACCGACACCGCGGGCCTCGCCAAAGCCCTGGAGACCTATCCCCGCCCCCGACCGTGACCTGGCAGTCCAGCCGTCCGGCCATCCATCAGTCCAGCCGGCCTAAATCCTGTTGGTCCCCAGAGCGCGGAGCAGCATGGGCAGCGAGCGGTACAGCTCGCGTTTCCAGTACGGAGGCGCGTGCGTACCGGCGTAGAAGTGGGTGGTCACCGGAGTTCCGACGGAGGCCAGGCGGGTGGCCAGGGACTGGGACTGGCGTTGCATGAGGGTCTCCGTGGGGGAGATCGCGTCCTCGGGGAACGGGTCGGCAGGGTCCTCCAGGCCCGGGACCTCCGGGTCCGGTGGTGTGCCGGGCGGGTCGAGGACGCCTGCCGTGCCGTCGCCGCTGGAGAGGTGGACCGGGATGGTGCGCAGCCGGTCGGCCAGGTAATAGGGGTCGTGCGCCTGCCAGTTGGCCCGTTGGGCGACCGGGTCGCCCCACACCGCCGTCCAGTCCAGGCCCAGGTACGTCATCCCGGCCCGGACCGCGTGCGGATGCTCCAGTGGATGCACGAATCCGCTGAAGCTCGCCACCGCCCGGAACAGACCCGGGTGGCGTGCCGCGTAGGAGAGGGCACCGAACCCGCCCTGCGACTCCCCGGCGGCCGCACGACGGGGGCCCGCTCCGTAGTGGCGTTCCAGCAGCGGGCGGACTTCCCGCAGGTGGAACGTCTCCACGGCGGGCGGGCCGCCCTTCCCACCGTTGAACCAGTCGGTGTAGAAGCCGAACAACGGCATCTCCGGCATCACGACCAGTACGTCCCGCAGGTGGGGCAGGTCCTGGAGGCGAGCGTCGTAGTCCTCGGTCCACGCCTTGTGGTTACCGTCGCCGCCGACGAGTAGATAGAGCGTCGGCCAGGTCTGGCCGGGCCGTCGCCGCTCCCAGCCGTCCGGCGTCAGCAGCCGGACCTTCGCTGTGCGGCCCAGCGCGGGCGAGTCCACTGTGATGTCGACCTGGCGCTCACCCACCTCCTCCTCGGCGATGACCCTGGCGCCGTGCGGGGCGGCGGCAGTCGCTTCCGCACCCATGACGGACACTGCCGCCAGCAGCAGGAGATCGGCGATCACCAAGGCGAGCAGCACGCGTAGGCGTGAAGTGCTCCAGGGCATGAGCATTCCTCCGTTCCTGTCTTCAGACGTCGCGGCCGCGCAGGGCCCCGGTCGCGAGCAGGAGCAGCGCCGCCGTGTAACCCGCCACCAGGAGCAGGGACGGCCAGGGGCCGAGGCTGCCGACCGTTTCCGCGGTCGCGTCCGAGGTCTGGATCAGCTTCTCCAAGGCGCTCGTCGGGGAGACGCCCGCGATCCAGCGCTGGGCGTCGCCGAAGAGCGGGCCCAGGAGGGAGGGCAGGAGCAGCAGGCCGATGACCGTGCTGACGGCTCCCGCGGAGTGGCGTACGAGGGTGCCGACCGCGAGGCCGAGCAGCCCGGCGACGGCGAAGGAGGCGGCGATGCCGAACAGGGCCGGCAGCGGCTCGCCCTGGGCGTACTTGCCGTTCTCCAGCATCGCGCCACCGATCAGGTAGGCGAGCGTGCAGGAGACCAGCGCCAGGACGTACATCAGGGCCGCGATCAGGGCGGCCTTCGCGGCGAGCACGGTGGCGCGGCGCGGGTTGGCGGCGAAAGTGGTGCGGACGGTGCCGCTGCCGTACTCGCCCGTGATCAGCAGGGCACCGACGACCGCGGCCAGCATCTGAGCGGGGACGGAGGCGGTGAGACTGCCGCCGAGCACCGTGTCGTCCGGTTGCAGGCTCCCGGTCGCCGCGACGAACACCGCACCCAGCACGGGCACGACGGCGGTCGCGACGGTCGTCCAGACCGTGGAGCGCACGCTGTGGAACTTGATCCACTCATGGGCCAGGGCCTGCGGGAAGCCTGCCCGGGCGGTGGTGAGCGTCGTGGGCGCCATCAGACCGTCTCCTTCCGGCTGCTCCGGACCGCGCTCGTCCGGTACTCGGCCGCGTCCTGGGACAGGACCGTGTAGACCTCCTCCAACGAGGAGTGGGCGGGGGTGAGTTCATGGATCGCGAGACCGTGGTCGCGGGCGAGGTCACCGATGGCCGCGGCGTCCGGACCGTCCACCCGCCAGCCGCCCCGCGCGTCGAGCCGGACGTCGGCGCCCTTCGCCTCCAGGAGGCCCCGCAGCTTCTCGGGTTCCGGGGAGCGGACGAGCGTATGGGCGCGGGAGTTGGTCTCGATGAAGGCGCGCATCGTGGTGTCGGCGAGGAGCCTGCCGCGTCCGATCACGATCAGATGGTCGGCGGTCAGCTCCATCTCGCTCATCAGATGGCTGGAGAGGAAGACCGTACGGCCCTGTGCGGCAAGGGACTTCATCAGACCGCGGATCCAGCGGATGCCCTCGGTGTCCAGCCCGTTCACCGGCTCGTCGAGGATCAGCGCCTCCGGGTCACCGAGCAACGCGGCGGCGATGCCGAGCCGTTGGCCCATGCCGAGCGAGAAGCCGCTGAACCGGCGGCCCGAGACCTCGGTCAGACCGGTCAGGTCCAGCACCTCGTCGACGCGGCGGCGCGGGATGCGGTTGCTCGCCGCGAGCCCGGCCAGATGCCGGTACGCCGAACGGCCGCCGTGCGCGCCCTTCGCGTCCAGCAGCGAGCCGACGGCGCACAGGGGCGCCGCCAACTCGGCGTAGGACTTCCCGCCGACCGTGACCGTGCCCGAGGTGGGCGTGTCCAGGCCGAGGATCAGTCGCATGGTGGTGGATTTGCCTGCGCCGTTCGGGCCGAGGAAGCCGGTCACCCGGCCGGGCCGGACCGTGAAGGACAGCTGGTCCACGGCGGTCTTGTCGCCGTACTTCTTGGTGAGTTCGCGTGCCTCGATCATGTCTTCGACGGTAGGGAACGGCGACGCCCCGGACATCCGCCGCCGGGAGTCGGCCGCTACTCCCGCGGGAGTACCCTCACCGCTCCCCCGCACGGACGAGGCCGGTCTCGTACGCCAGCACCACCAACTGCGCCCGGTCCCGCGCTCCCAGCTTGGTCATCGCCCGGCTGACGTGGGTCTTCGCGGTCAACGGGCTCATGATCAGCTGTCGGCCGATCTCCTCATTGCTGAGCCCTGCCGCGACCAGGGCCATCACCTCGCGCTCCCGGTCGGTGAGCACGGCCAGCCGCTCGGAGCCGGCCGCCTCCGGGGCCCTCAGCCGGGCGAACTCCTCGACGACCGACCGTGTGACCGCCGGTGCGAGGAGGCCCTGTCCGGCCGCGACCGTACGGATCGCCGCGCGCAGCCCGTCCGGCTCGATGTCCTTCAGCAGAAAGCCCGCGGCACCGTGCCGCAGCGCCTCGAAGACGTACGCGTCGACCTGGTAGGTGGTGAGCATGACGACGCGTACGCCGTCGAGGGTGCGGTCGGCGGCGATGCGACGAGTGGCCTCGATGCCGTCGACACCGGGCATCCGGATGTCCATCAGCACCACGTCGGGCCGCGTCAGCCGCACCGCCTGGACGGCCTGCGTCCCGTCGGCCGCCTCCGCGACCACCACCAGGTCGTCGGTCAGGTCCAGCAGGGCCCGGAAACCGGCGCGCACGACGGTCTGGTCGTCGGCGAGCACCACGCGCACGGTCACGGCTGCCCGCCACGGAGTGCCTCGGCCGGACGTATGACCGGGAGCACGGCCCGTACCCGGAAGCCGCCGCCGGACACCGGTCCGTACTCGATGCTGCCACCCACCGCGGCGGCCCGCTCCCGCATGCCGACGAGTCCGAAGCCTCCGGGCGCGATGTGCGACGGTGGTCCGATCCGCAAGGGTGAGCCCGTCTCCGACGGTGGGCCGGTCCGCGACGGTGGGGCGCTCTCCGGGGGTGGGCCGGTTTCCGAGGGTGGGCCGTCGTCCGCGATCTCCACCGACAGCCGGTCGCCCTGCCGGGTGACCGAGACCGCCGCGTGCCGGGAGCCGGAGTGCTTGGCCACGTTGGTCAGCGCTTCCTGCACGATGCGGTAGGCCGCGAGCTCGACCATCGGCGAGAGGCCGTCCGCCGTGCCGACCTGGCGCAGCGCCGCGTCCACGCCGCTGTCGGTGAACCGGTCGACCAGTTCGGGCAGTTGGGCAAGTCCGGGAGCGGGCGTCGTGGTTTCGCGGTCGTGGTCGCGCAGCACGGTGACGGTGGCCCGCAGTTCTCCCACCGCTTCCTTGCCCGAGTCGCGTACCTGTCGCATCGCCTGCCGGGAGACCTCGGGCCGGGTGTCGAGTGCGTCGAGGGCGACTCCGGCCTGCACCGCCATCGCGGTCACCGTGTGCGCGACGATGTCGTGCAGTTCGCGGGCGATGCGCAGGCGCTCCTCGTGCACCCGGCGCGCCGCCTCCCGCTCCCGCTCCTCCTCGGCGCGAGTGGCCCGGGCCGCGTACTCGTCCATCAACTGCCGCCGCGTACGGATGACTTCGCCGAGCAGCAGGGGCACCAGCGGCCAGATCATCTCCAGCAACGGCAGCCCCTGCGGGTTGGCCACGTCACGCCCCACCCTCAGCGCGACCGCGCCCGAGACGAGGGAGGCGACGAGCCCGGTCCACAGCGTGCGCCGCCGGTCGCCCAGCACCGCGACGGTGTACAGGGCGACGATCACGGGCAGGTTGAGCAGCTCCCCGATGTGCCCGTACAGCGCCCAGCCCGCGCAGGCGGCGCCCGTGACGACCGCGACCGGCACCGGCCACCGGCGCCGGCCCAGCAGCGCGATCAGGGAGACCGCGAGCAGCAGCCAGGTGATCCCGTCCGCCTGCCGGTAGTCGGGGTCGTTGGACGCGGCGTCGGACGCCGTGAACAGCCCGACCACGGCGACCACCAGCAGATCCGTGGTCAGCGGCGACAGTGATCGCGCGCGCTCCATCAGGCCGTCGATGCTCGTCACGTCATCACCGTAGGGGCCTGATCACGCCGGCGCATACGCCCACGGGAGTAGTCCGCCGACCGGCCCCGGCCGCTAGGACCGGCGGCGGGGTTTTCCGCGCTTCGTTCCCTTGGGGGCGCCGGATCCGGTGCGTGGGCTCTTGCCGGTCGGCTTACCCGTTGCCCTGCCCGCGGCGGGCTTCCGACGCGCTGCGCCTTTGTCCGCTTTATCGGAGCCCTTGCTCTTCGGCTGCGACTGGGCCGTGGAACGGCCCCGGGTGCTGTTGACGGTCCGGCCGCGGACGATGCCGATGAAGTCCTCCACCAGGTCCGTGGTCCGGTCCTCCGGCCAGGACAGGGCGACGCGGGACTCGGGGGCGTCGGTGACCGGCCGGTATGTGAGGTCCTTGCGGTGGTGGAGGCGGGCGAGCGACTGCGGGACCACCAGGAGTCCCACCCCGGCCGCCACCAGTTCGATCGCGTCCTCCGTCGTCGCGGGGCGCTCGATCGCGGGGCGACCCGGCGGGTGCTCCCAGTCGAGGGTGTCGTCGAGGGGGTGCAGCACGATGTCGTCGGCCAGGTCCTCGGCGGTCACCTCGTCGACGGCCGCCACGACGTGGTCGTTCGGGACCACGACCACCGTCGTCTCGGTGTAGAGGGGGATCGCGCTGAGGTCCGTACCGTCGACCGGCAGCCGTACGAATCCGGCGTCGGCGTCGCCGCCCCGCAGCACGGCGAAGGCTTCGGCGACGGACACCGCGAGGAGGGTGAGGGGGACGTCGGGCAGCCGCTCGTTCCAGATCCGCACCCACTTGCTGGGCGTCACTCCCGGGACATACGCGAGCCGGAACGAAGGGGATTCTTCCGAGCCTGTCACCTGGCCAGGTTACCCGGCGTGGTCGGCGGTGGTTCACATGCTCGATACCCTGGGCAGCATGACGTCGCACCAGAACACCCAGACGATGAAGCCCGCGACCGCGGCCAAGAAGCTGGGTGTGTACCTCGAGGCCACCCCCGCCGAGTTCCAGGAGGGAGTCGTCTCGCGCTCCGAGCTGACCGCCCTGCAGGCCGATCCCCCTCAGTGGCTCCAGGACCTGCGAAGCAACGGCCCGCACCCCCGTCCGGTGGTCGCGGCGAAGCTCGGCGTCTCCATCGCGGGGCTCGCGCGCGGCGGTGTCACGGAGGCTCTCACCACGGAGCAGATCGAGGCCCTGAAGAACGAGCTTCCCGAGTGGCTCCAGAAGGAGCGCGCCACCCAGGCCGAGGTCCGCAAGGAAGCGGTCCGCATCAAGGAGAAGAACGCGGAGCGCGACGACAAGGACGATCAGCCGCGTCAGTAGCGGTCTTCGGGCCGCCCCGGCGCTCCTCGAACCGCCGCGGCGCGCTGTGGAAGACTCGATCCGTGATCATCGAACGTGCGTACGCACACATGGCTTCGTACGACGACACCGCGTGGCCCTGGTCCGTGCCCTGTGTGCGCGGGCTACTCGCGGACGGGGTGCGGTTCACGGCACCGGTGACCTTTGTCGTGGGTGAGAACGGCTCGGGCAAGTCGACCCTGGTCGAGGCGCTGGCCGAGGGCTTCGGTCTGGACTCCTGGGGCGGCTCGCACGACTGGCGGTACGCGAGTCCCCGGGCCAAGTCGGTACTCGGCGAGCGGATCCGCTTCGACGCGGCGGCAGCACGCGGGCGCCGCATGCTCGGCAGCTGGTCGGCCCGCAAGGGGTTCTTCCTGCGGGCGGAGACGGCGATGGACGCGCTGGACCGGGAAGGGCTCGCGCCGGATTCGGTCAGTCACGGCGAGGGCTTCCTCGCGGCGTTCCGCGGGAAGTTCCTGGAGCCCGGGCTGTATGTGCTGGACGAGCCGGAGGCGGCGCTGTCGTTCGGCTCCTGCCTCGAACTGCTAGGCCATTTCGACCAGTTGACGAAACAGGGCGGGCAGGTCATCTGTGCCACGCACTCGCCGCTGCTGACCGCGCTGCCCGGTGCGGACATCATCGAGGTCGGCGACCACGGGATGCGCCGGGTGGCCTGGCAGGACCTCGCCCTCGTCGACCACTGGCGCCGCTACCTCGCCGACCCGCAGGCCTATCTCCGACACATCCTCGACTGAGGACGACCCGTGACCGAGGGGCAACCCCCGCGAACGCCCCCGCAAGCGCCCCGCGAGCGCCGCCCTCAGTGATCGCCTGCCAGAATGGCGATCACCGTCGGCGTTCGACAGAACCCGCCCCGGACGATGGAGGAGCCCCGTGCCGCTGCCCTCACAACCGTTGCGCAAGCTGGGCTTCTTGACCATCGGGCTGTTCGACGAGGCCGACCCCGGCAAGGGCCACGAGTCGACGCTGGAGATCATCCAGCTCGGTGAGCGACTGGGCTTCGACAGCGCGTGGCTGCGCCACCGCCATCTCCAGTTCGGCATCTCCTCCCCCGTGGCCGTCCTGGCCGCGGCCTCGCAGCGCACCACCCGTATCGAACTCGGTACCGCGGTCATCCCGTTGGGCTGGGAGAACCCGCTGCGGCTGGCGGAGGACCTGGCCACGGTCGACATCCTGTCCGGCGGCCGGCTCAATCCCGGCATCAGCGTCGGCCCGCCGATGCACTACGACCAGGTCAAGCAGGCGCTGTATCCGGACACCGCCGACGCGGAGGACTTCGGGTACGACCGGGTGGCGCGGCTGCTGGACTTCGTACGCGGCAAGCCCGCCACCGACTTCAGCGGCGTCGAGGGCTTCGAGGTGTTCTCGGACCGGGTCCAGCCGCACGCTCCCGGTCTGGGCCGCCGCCTCTGGTACGGCGGCGGAAGCCTGCGGTCGGCCCAGTGGGCGGGTGAGCACGCGATGAACTTCCTGACCAGCAGCGTCGTCAAGGCGGAGGAGTCCGAGGACTTCGCCGAGGTCCAGCTGTCCCACGTACGCGCCTTCCGCGCCCATCACCCCGACGGCGACCGCGCCCGCGTGTCCCAGGGGCTCGTCGTCATCCCCACCGACAGCGCCTCGCCGCGGCAGCGCGCGAAGTACGAGGCGTACGCGGAGAAGCGGCTGCCTCGGACCGCCTCGCCGCAGGGGCCGGCCCGCCTGATGTTCGCGCCCGACCTCGTCGGCACCTCCGCCGAGATCGCCGAACGGCTCTACGCGCACGCGGCGTTCAGGGAGATCGACGAGGTGGCGTTCGCGCTGCCCTTCACCTTCGAGCACGACGACTACGTCCAGATCCTCACCGACATCGCCACCCGGCTCGGCCCGGCACTCGGCTGGCAGGCGTCGACTCAGCCCGGCTAGAGGGCTCGTCGGCGGTGTCAGTCACTCACCTTGCTGCGTGCCTGGTACAGCAGATCTCCGTACGCGGGGTGGCGGGCGATCCAGCCCGCGTAGAAGGGGCAGGTGGCCAGCACCCGCAGGCCCGCGGCACGCGCCTCGTCCAGGGAGGCCCGGACCAGCGCGGACCCGACGCCCTTGCCCTCTGACTCCGGGCTCACCTCGGTGTGGACGAACGCGATCAGTTCCTCGGTACGGATGTACTCCGCGAAACCGGCGACCGCCGGCGCTCCGTCGATCCGGGCCTCGTAGCGACGCGCCCCGGGCACGTCTCTGACCTCGATCGCCATGTCTCCTCCTCGAACCCCGTTGAGCCGGTGCACGAGACTAACTCACCGTGGCCAGAACCCGTACCGGGGCCGGCGGGCCGTCCTGAGGACGGGCCCGCCCTCGCCCACGTGGCCCGGGTACGCGCCCGCGTTCAGGACACGTCGGACAGCTTCGGCATCTCGCCCTCGGTCGTGGAGACGTCGATCACGGAGAACGACGCACCCTGGGGATCGCTCAGCGCCGCGAACCGCCCGAAGGGGCTGGTCATCGGGCCGAACCGCAGGATCGCGCCGCGTTCGGTCGCCCTCGCCACGGCCGCGTCGCAGTCCTCGACGGTGAAGTAGACGTTGACGTAGGACGGCACCTCGGGCGGGAACTCCTCCGTCATCTTCATCCGGCCCAGGACCGTCTCCTCGCCGACGTTGAAGATCCTGAAGTCGATCGCGTCGTCCTCCATCTGCTGCGCCCGGTAAGGGAAGAGCGCGGCGAAGAAGGCGTCCGCCTTCTCGGGCTCCCTGGTGAAGACCTCCGCCCAGCAGTAGGCACCGGGCACGGCCTTCGCCTCGAAGCCCTCGTGCGCGCCGGCCTCCCACACACCGAAGACGGCGCCGCTCGGCTCCTGGGCCAGCGCCATGGTGCCGAAGTCGCCGACCTTCATCGGTTCCATCAGGACCTGGCCGCCGTTGGCGCGGACCTTCTCGGCGGTGGCGGCGGCATCCGGCGACGCGAAGTACAGACACCAGGCCGACTGTCCCTCGGCTCCGGGCATCGGCGGCACGACGGCGGCCACCGCCTTGCCGTCCGCATAGGCCTGCGTGTAGTTCCCGTACTCCGACGAGGCCTCGCCGAACGTCCACCCCAGCACGTCACCGTAGAAACTCTTGGCACCCTCGACATCGCTGAACATCGCGTCGGCCCAGCACGGTGTTCCCTCAGGTTGTACGGCCATGACACTGACTCCCTCGTCATTGAAGGCTCTGACTTGTCACGCTAGCCAGCCGCCGCCCGACGCGCGCGGCGAATGCCCCGAAATACGTGCTGTAAGTCAGTTTCGCCACTTGGCGGCCGCACTCAGGGCGACCGGTGGTGACCGACGATGACCAGTGATGACCAGTGATGACCGATGTTCCGACACGGGCTGGTGCGGCGTCTTACGCTCCCCGCGCCGCACGCGCCCGCGCCGGAACTCCCCCGGGCGGCTCCCCCTTGAACCGTGGGTGCTTACTGTTCTACCTTCGCCACATGGTCGGGGCATCAACGCCCGCTCACCAGCGACACAACGTGCGGGCGGCAGTTGGGCCGGGTGATGACGAGTGCGTCCACACCTCGCGTTGATCGAGGACGATCCCGACTTCGCACTGATGTGCCGTACCTATCTGGAGCGCGAGGGTTTCACCGTCACATGGGCCATGGACGCCCGGGCCGGCAAGGCCGTCATGTACGACGGCGGCATCGATCTCGTCGTCCTCGATCTGGGACTTCCCGACGGCAGCGGTCTTGAGCTGTTGCGGGCGCTGCGCTCCACCAGTCGACTTCCGGTCATCGTCGTCAGCGGTCGCGGCGACGAGACGGACCGGGTGGCGGGCCTGGAGATCGGCGCCGACGACTATCTCGTCAAGCCGTTCTCACAGCGCGAACTCGTGGCCCGTATCGGTGCCGTGCTGCGCCGCTCCCAGCCGCCCGAGCTGCCCACCGTCCTCGACGTCGGGACGCTGCGCGTCGACACCGCCGCACGTCAGGCGCGCGGGGCGGGTGTCCCGCTGCACCTGCGCCCCAAGGAGTACGCCCTCCTGGAGGTCCTCGTGCGCTCCCCCGGGCGGGTCTTCTCCGCCGGGCAACTGCTGGAGCTGATCTGGGGAGCGTCCTGGCAGCAGCCCGCGACGGTCATCGAGCACGTGTACCGGCTGCGCGGCAAACTCTCCCGCCTCCCGGCGCCCGCACCGAGGATCACCACGGTGCGAGGCTATGGATACCGACTCGATCCGTGAGGGCCGCCCATGTCCACGAGCCGTCCGTCCGACGTACCGCATCCCGCCCCTCATCCCGCCCCGGATTTCCGGCGCCTGTTCGACTCCACGCTCTCCCCGCTGCTCGTCCTCACCCCCGACTTCACGATCGTCGAGGTCAACCGCGCCTATCTGACGGCCACGGGCACGCGGCGGAGCATCGTCGGACGCCCCATATTCGATGTGTTCCCCGACAACCCCGACGACCCGTCGGCCGACGGCGTCACCAACCTGCGCCGCTCCCTGGAGACGGTGGTGAGCACGAGCCGCACGGACACCATGGCGCTGCAGCGGTACGACATCCCGACAGACGCGACGGACGCGACAGACGCGAAGGCCGGCTTCGTCGAGCGCTACTGGAGCCCGGTCAACACACCGGTCCTGGACGCCGACGGCCGGGTGACCCACATCATCCACCGGGTCGAGGACGTCACCGAGTTCGTACGGCTGCGCCGGGCCGGGCACGAGCGGGCGCGGGCGGCCGCCGAGGCGCAGATGCGCGCGGAGGGCATGGAGATCGATCTGTTCGTCCGCGCGCGGGAGATCCGGGAGGTCAACGAGCAGTTGCGCCGGGTGAACGGCGAACTCGACGCCGCTGGGCGGGAGTTGCAGGAGGAGCAGCGGGCCAAGGACCGGTTCATCGCGACGCTCTCGCACGAGCTGCGCAATCCGCTGGCAGCCGCGACCGCGGCGACCGAGCTGCTGGCGCTCGACCTGCCGGGCGGCCATCCGGCGCT
The DNA here is from genome assembly GCF_026341515.1 of Streptomyces sp. NBC_00878. Classification (NCBI taxonomy): domain Bacteria; kingdom Bacillati; phylum Actinomycetota; class Actinomycetes; order Kitasatosporales; family Streptomycetaceae; genus Streptomyces; species Streptomyces sp. NBC_00878. The sequence goes on from NZ_JAPEOK010000001.1 coordinate 392,077, forward strand.
CTCCGTCCTGGAGCGGCAGCTCGGCATTCTGGCCCGGATGAGCAACGACCTGCTGGACGGCACGCGCGCGGTGACCGGGCGGCTGGATCTGGTGCGCGAGCGGGTGGATCTGCGGTCGGTCGTCGAGAGCGCCTGCGCCGACATGTGTGGGCTGTTCGGCCATGAGGGACGGGCCCTCGACGTCCGGCTGCCCGACGGACCGGTGCTCGTCGACGGTGACCGGCTGCGGCTGGCCCAGGTACTGACGAACCTCCTGTCGAACGCGCTCAAGTACACACTGCCGGGCGGCCGTACGGACGTGTGCCTGTCGTCCTTGGACGGGCAGGCCGAGATCACGGTCGGAGACGACGGGATCGGTTTTGAACCCGGGCAGGCCGAGGAACTGTTCGGGGTGTTCATGCGGGCGGCTCCCACCGGGCCGCGCACTCCCGAGGGGCTCGGCCTCGGGCTCGCGGTGGCCCGGACGGTCGTCGAACTCCACGACGGCCGGATCTCCGCGCACAGCGACGGGCCGGGCAAGGGCGCCTCGTTCCGCGCGCTGCTGCCGACGGCCACGGCGGACGCGGCCCAGCCGGCCCGCCCCGCTGCCGCCGCGCGTGCGCAGCGGCAGTTGGTCGTCCTGATCGTCGAGGACAACACGGACCTCGCCGCGACCTACCGCTCCCTGCTGGAGCGCCAGGGGCATCACGTCACGGTCGTCCACACGGGCACGGACGCCGTCACGGCCACCGAGGCCCACCTCTTCGACGTCGTACTGTGCGATCTCGGGCTGCCCGACATGGACGGCTATACGGTCGCCCGCGCCGTACGGTCCCGTCCGCACGGCGCCGGGGTCCGCCTCGTCGCGGTCTCCGGCTTCAGCCGGGACACCGACCGTACGCTCGCCCACGAGGCCGGCTTCGACGCCCACCTGGCCAAGCCACTGCCGCTCGCGGATCTGCTGGACCTCCTGGAGCGCTGACCCGTCGGGGTACGGCGGCCCGGCCCGGCCCGCCGTACCCCGACGGCGGTATGGACCGGACCCCCGGGAGTCGGCGCTTGTGCTGACGGAGAGCGCAGGTCGGCGGCCTGGTGGCCGCTGGCTGGACCTTACGGTCGGTGTGTGATCGGTTGCGGTGGGCCACCGGGTTTCACGCGGTGGGGTGCAGAGACAGCCGTCCGACGGGGTGCGCCGCTGTGCCGCGCACCCCGTCGGGGCGACAACCGGTCAGGACGCCGACAGCCGGTCGGAGCGCCCAGGCCCGGATCTGCGAGGCGTTCGGGCTGTCGAAAGCGCTTCGGCGGGTACACGTACGCCATGACCGATGTCGTGGACTCCGACGAACTCCTGCGCCGAATCCGGCGCGCTCGGACCTGGGCCGCCCGGGAGGCGGAAACGTGGCAGGCGCGGAGCGACGACCTCAGGCAGCGCGATCCCGACGGCTCACGCGACGCCGAGATGCGGGGGCACGCCTACGAGGCCGTACGCAAAGTGCTGGACGAGATCCTGACCCCGGGTGTGCACGCCGCGGACGACTGAATCGCGGCGGGACAGGGACGACGCTCAGCCACCCGCGGGACACCGACCGTCCGATCGCGCGGGCCGCTCCCGATTCCGGGCGCGCTGGGTCTCCTCGGCGGACTGTGCGGGAATCGACCGACCGGTACGCGGGACGTACGTGCCGCCGATGAGGCGGCGCAGAGGCGTCACGCGGGACCTGACCTCCGGGTGCTTGGTGGTGTTCATGGGGTCACAGTGCGCCATCGGTGCCGGAGCAACCAGATCACTGTTGTGTGCAGGACCGCGGATCCTGGTACCGGAACCACCAGTCAGCGGATGCCTGGCAGCCTCAGCGTGAAGACCGACCCGGTGCCGGGTTCGCTGGTGACCGCCACGGTACCGCCGTGGGCCGTGATGAGCTGACGCACGATCGACAGACCCAGGCCGCTGCCGCCGGTGCGCCGACTGCGGGACTTCTCCGCCCGCCAGAACCGTTCGAAGACCCTGGGCAGATCCTCCGGGGCGATACCGCTGCCGGTGTCGGCCACTTCGAAGAGGACCGCGTCGTCGTCGCGGCGGACGGAGAGCGTGACCGTGCCGTCGGCGGGCGTGTGGCGTATCGCGTTGGAGACCAGGTTGCCCAGCACCTGCCGCATACGGACCGGATCCGCGTCGAGCCACAGCGTGCCGCCCGAACCGGTCGAACCGTCGGAGCGGTTCGCATCGTCCGAGCCGGCCGAACCGTTCGAGCTCTTTGAGCCGTTGACGGCCGTGCTCAGGCGGACTCCCGCCGTCTCGGCCCCCACCCGGTGCGCCGCGACGGTCTGTTCGAGCAGTTCGTCGGCGCGGACCGGCTCGCGGTGCAGCCTGAGCGTGCCCGCGTCGGCGTCCGCGAGGTCCTGGAGGTCGTCGATGACCCGCTGGAGCACGATCGCCTCGTCGTGGAGGGAGGCGAGCAGCTCGTGGTCGGGGGCGACGACGCCGTCGCGGGTCACCTCCAGCCAGCCGCGGATGTTGGTGAGCGGCGTGCGCAGTTCATGGGCGATGTCGGCGACCATCGCCTTGCGCTGCGCCTCCATTCGTTCGCGGCGCTCGGTCAGGTCGTTGAACGCGACGGCCAGGATGCCCGTCTCGTCCTGGGTGGTCACGGGCACGCGTACGTGCTGTTCCGGTGGCTGCTGGGCGGCGTGCGTCAGCGCGCGCAGCGGCCGTACGAGCCGGGTGGCGACCAGCGCGGTCACGGCCACCGTGAGGGCGAGGACGAGGCCGGCGACGCCCGTGACCTTGGCCTTGTTGGCGGCGGACATGTCGAAGTGCGGGGCGGCGCTGTCGCCGCGGCCGAGGAACAGTTCGGCGGCCGGGGCGACGTAGGGATCCAGTTGCCGACGTCGGGCGCGGTCGACGCACTGCTCCGCCTTCTTGTTCTGGTCGGCTATCTGCTCGTCCGTCGCGCCGAGGTACTTCGTCGGCAGGGGCTTGACCTTGAGGCCGGCCGTGACGGTGAAGGGTGCGGGGAGTGTCAGGTCGACACCGTCCAGGCAGCCCTTGGCGTACGTGGTGAGTTCCGCCAGGGCCTTCTCCTCCGTCGCGGTAGGGGTGTTGAGCAGGCCGTCGGCGCACGGCGTCGGTACCGCGCCTCCGTCCACAGTTCCCCCCTCGTCGGTGAGGACGGAGCGGCCGCTGGGCAGTTGCGTGATGCTGGTGTCGACGTAGTTCTCCGAGAAGCAGTGCCGGCGTTTCTCGGCCAGCTGACGCACGCGCTTGCGCTCCGCGGGCGGCAGCAGGTACGGACCCACCGCGCGCGGATCGATGCCGGTGCGCTGTGCTCCGGGCTCGGTGAAGGTGTCGGTGTGCAGGGGATCCACCACGGCAGCGGCCCTGGGCGGCAGGGCCGTGTTCCGGGTTTCGGAGTCCGCGATCGGCGTGCGGTCCTGGGTCGTCAGAGCGATGCGCCGCCCTGACCTGTCCGACATCGCGCGGACGGTCTTCTCGACGCCGGACCAGTCACGATGGGTGGCCGCGTAACCGCTCAACTGCCGGAGGATGTCCATGTCCTCGGCCAATACCTGCCCCTGCTCCTCCTGGATCGCCCGGGTCGTGGTCTGCACCGCCAGCCAGGCCGTCGCCGCCACGGAACACATGGCGATCAGCACGGACGTGATCAGCAGCCGGACCAGCAGCCGCTTGCGCAGCGGTATCGCGCCGGTCATCCGCGGTCCCCGCTGAGCTTGTATCCCACGCCGAAGACGGTCAGCAGCCGCACAGGTCTGCGCGGATCCGCCTCCAGCTTCTTGCGCAGGTTCATGATGTGCACGTCGACGGCCCGCTCGGTCGAGGACCGGTCGATGCCCCGGGTGCGGTGCAGCAGCTGCTGCCGGGAGAAGACCCGCTCCGGCTCGGCGACCATGGCCAGCAGGATCTCGTACTCGGCCGGAGTGCAGTCCACCGGCGCTCCGTCGCACGCGACCTCGTGCCGTACCGGGTCCACGGTGATCCCGGCGGCCCGTACGACCGGGTCCTCGCGTTGTCCGGCGGCCTGGCGCCCGCTGCGGCGCAGGACGGTGCGGATGCGGGCCATCAGTTCGCGCGGGCTGTACGGCTTGGTCATGTAGTCGTCCGCGCCGAGTTCGAGACCGAGCAGGACGTCCGCTTCCGTGGAGCGCGCGGTGAGCATGAGGACGGGGATGTCCTCGTCCCGGCGCAGCGCCCGGCAGACGCCGAAGCCGTCGATCACCGGGAGCATCAGGTCGAGGACGACGAGGTCGGGGCGGCGCTGCCGGACCGCGTCAAGGGCGGCCCGGCCGTCGTGGACCACGGTGGCGGTGTGGCCCTCGCTCAGCAGGGAGCGGCGTATCAGTTCCGCCTGTTTCTCGTCGTCCTCGGCAACCATCACATGTGCGCACACGGGCCTGATGCTAAGCGGCCGAGGCCGTGGTGGGACCGGGCGTGAGGGGCTTCCCACACCCTGACACGTTCCTCACAACCACCTGCTTCCGCTCTGGTCAGGTGTGCGGCTCAGCGTCTGAGCGCGGCCGCGTCGCCCATGACGATCACGGGATCGCGGTCGGGGTCGAGGGCGCGCAGGAGTGCCTTCATGTGTTCCTTCCGGAGGCTGACGCAGCCGTGGGTGGGTCCCTCGTGGTCGACGTGCAGCCAGATGCCGCCGCCCCGGTCCGCCCCGAGAGGGCGGGTCCAGTCCAGCGGTGTCGTGCCGGCCTTGCGGTTGTAGTTGATGGCGATCACGTAGTCGAACGAGCCGGCGAGGGGCTCTCCCTCGAAGCCCTTGCCACCGATGGTGAAGGCACTGGACTGGTCGTACGGGAGGCTCGCGCCCGGGTCGGGGAGCAGGCCGCCCGCGTCGGTGAGCGCGTAGACGCCGATGGGTGAGCGGAGGTCCTCCAGCACGTGGTGGTCGGTCCAGCCCTTGAGGGCGTTGTGCGCGGGCCAACTTGCCCCGGCCTGCCAGCCGGACTCCGTGCGCTCGTACAACACCACCGTGGAGATCGGTGAGTTCTTGCCCCGGCCCGTCACCACCACGGCCTGGCGGGTCTTCTGGGGGACCTGGGCCAAGGTCTTCGGGCCCAGGCCGGGCAGTTGCTGTGGGGCCACGTCCATGGAGACGCGGGGTGCACCCGTGCTGCCCCCTTGCGGTGTCGCACCGGGCTGCTGATCCGCTGTCGTCATCGCTCCGCCTCCGCCGCAGCCGGCGAGGAGGAGTGCAGCGGCCAGGACGGCGACAGGGCGGCGCACGGCACCGTGTGTGGGTGTGATCATGCGTCGACCTTGACCGGCACATTTGAGGAACTTGTCAGGTCGGTTCGATCGGTGACGCAGAAGTCGTGGATGAGGTGGATGGCGCGGAAGTCGCGGAGGGAGCAGCCCGGCGGAATCACTCGGGTGTCCTCCTTGCAGGGCGACAAGTTCTTCGCGGACCCACATCCTGCCTATGCCCGGCTCCAGGAACAGCTTCCGGTGTGGCAAATGGAGGAACCGAACCGTTCGCGTGCCGGCGGCGTCCGTTGCTTCGAAACATTCGGCCCGGCCATCTTGAGCCATCCAGAATCCGCTCCGGTACGGGGCGTTGACGCTGCCCGGGGTCAGCCGTACGGTCTGCGCAGCCATTCGGAAACATGCTCGAAACTTTCGGCGAAGACAGAAAGGGACGACATGATCAGCCGCACATTCACAGATCCCGCGGCCGCGCCTGCGCTCCGGCCGTCGCGTGCCCGAAGAGCCCTGGTGATCGGTATGGCGGGCCTGCTCGCCGCGGCCGGCGTCACCACGCTCGCGGGGACGGCCGAGGCCGCCGGCACGCTCGGCGCCGCGGCGGCGGAGAAGGGCCGGTACTTCGGCGCCGCGGTCGCGGCCAACCACCTGGGCGAGGCCCCGTACGCCGCGACGCTCAACACGGAGTTCAGCTCGGTGACTCCGGAGAACGAGATGAAGTGGGACGCGGTCGAAAGGACCCGCAACTCCTTCACCTACGGCGCCGCCGACCAGATCGTCAGCCACGCCCAGAGCAGGGGCATGAAGGTCCGCGGGCACACCCTCGTGTGGCACTCGCAACTGCCCGGCTGGGTCGGCGGACTCGGTGCCGCCGACCTCAGGACGGCGATGAACCACCACATCACCCAGGTCATGCAGCACTACAAGGGCAGGATTCACTCCTGGGACGTCGTCAACGAGGCCTTCCAGGACGGCAGTAGCGGTGCCCGGCGCAGTTCACCCTTCCAGGACAAGCTCGGCAACGGCTTCATCGAGGAGTCGTTCCGCACCGCCCGCGCCGCCGATCCCGCGGCCAAGCTCTGCTACAACGACTACAACACGGACGGGGTCAACGCGAAGAGCAACGCCGTCTACAACCTGGTGCGGGACTTCAAGGCGCGCGGTGTGCCCATCGACTGCGTGGGCTTCCAGTCCCACTTCAACAGCGCGTCCCCGGTGCCCGGCGACTACCGCGCGAACCTGCAGCGCTTCGCCGACCTCGGTGTCGACGTACAGATCACCGAGCTCGACATCGAGGGCTCCGGCACGGCTCAGGCGACCAGCTACACCAACGTGGTCAACGCCTGTCTGGGCGTGTCCCGTTGTACCGGCATCACCGTCTGGGGAGTCACGGACAAGTACTCGTGGCGGGCCAGTGGCACTCCCCTGCTGTTCGACAACAACTACGCCAAGAAGGCCGCCTACCACGCCGTGCTCACCGCGCTCGGCGGGACCGGCTCGGGCGGCGGTGGTGGCGCCGCCTGCACCGTGACGTACAGCAGGACCGACGACTGGAGCGACCGCTTCAACGGCGAGGTGACCGTGACCGCGGGCGGTTCGGCGATCAGCGCCTGGGCGGTGGCCGTCACGGTGACCTCCCCGCAGAAGGTCTCCGCGACCTGGAACGGCACGCCCAGCTGGGACTCCAGCGGCAACGTCATGACCATGAAGCCGAACGGCAACGGGAGTCTGGCGGCCGGAGCGTCGACGAGCTTCGGGTTCACCGTCATGAAGAACGGCAACTCCTCGGCCCCCTCGGTCGGTTCCTGTTCCGCGTCCTGAGCGAGCCCCGCACAGCCCGGAGTTCGGCGGCGGACAACGCATGGCGCGGCGACTGCGACCGTCGCGCCATGCCCACCCGTCCCGGCGTGCGCACGGAGTCCACGAGCACCCGGCACCCCTCCGGTGGATCCGCCGACGCGCCCGTCGACACACCCGCCGAGAGAGCACGACAGTTGGTATGTACCTGACCATGAAGTGCCGCTAGGCTCTGCTCCGCCATGAAATGAGAGCGCTCTCACAGTTCAGCTGTTCCTCCCCCACCTTGCTGGAACAACGAAGGGCTACTGCCTTGAGACGCACCACGACCATGCGCACCGGCCTTGCCGCCCTCCTTCTCGTCGGCGGCACCTGGGCGACCGTCGCCGCCGGACCCGCCTCGGCCGCCGACGCCCCCGAACCCGCCCGTTCCTCCGGCGCTCCGGCCTCCGCCGCGCTCCTCGACGCCATGCAACGCGACTTCGGCCTGACGAAGAGCCAGGCCGAGGCTCGGCTCGCCGCCGAGAAGACCGCGACGGCCGTCGAGCCGACGGCGCGGCGCGCGGCGGGAGCCGCGTACGGCGGCTCCTGGTTCGACGCCGAGAGCGGGAAGTTGACCGTCGCCGTCACGGCCGGCGCCTCCGACGCCGCCGTCGATTCCGTACGGGAGACCGGCGCGAGTGTCCGTACCGTCAAGTACAGCGCGCGACAGCTCGACGCGGCCAAGGCCCGCATCGACAAGCTGGACGCGCCCGAGGGTGTCAGCAGCTGGCACGTCGACGCCAAGGCCAGCTCGGTCGTCGTGGCCGTCGCCGCCGCGCAGCGTGCCGACAACGACGTCCAGAAGTTCCTTTCGAAGGCCCGTGCGGCGGGTCCCGTCACCGTCGAAGAGGCTGCCAAGGCGCCCGAGACCTTCGCCGCCGGGACGGTCGGCGGCGACCCCTTCTACACCGGCAACGTCCGCTGTTCCATCGGGTTCTCGGTGCACGGCGGCTTCGTCACCGCGGGGCACTGCGGCGGGGCGGGCCAGAGCGTCAGCGGCTGGGACCGCTCCTACATAGGAAACATCCAGGGCTCCTCGTTCCCGGACAACGACTACGCCTGGGTCAACGTCGGAAGCGGCTGGTGGACCGTGCCGGTCGTGCTCGGCTGGGGCACCGTTTCGGACCAACTGGTCCGCGGATCCGCCGAGGCGCCCGTCGGTGCCTCCATCTGCCGGTCGGGGTCGACCACGCACTGGCACTGCGGCACGGTGCTCGGCAAGAACGAGACCGTCAACTACAGCCAGGGCGCGGTGCATCAGATGACCGGAACCAGCGTCTGCGCGCAGCCGGGCGACTCCGGCGGCTCGTTCATCAGCGGCGACCAGGCGCAGGGGGTCACCTCCGGCGGCTATGGCGACTGCACCAGCGGTGGTCGGACCTGGTTCCAGCCCATCAACGAGATCCTCAACCGGTACGGCCTCACGCTCCACACGGCCTGATCCGGCGGGCTGCGCGGTACGGCTGTTCCACGGTACGCCTCGACGGGCTCCGTCACCGGCCAGGTGACGGAGCCCTTTGCCGTCCGCCCGGGCCACCCCGCCCACCACCTGGGGGCCGAAGAGCCCTTGATTCACCGCCCGTTCACCGAGCCTGCCACCTCCGTCGGTGCACCCCGCGTCCCAACGACCTACGCTCGGCGGCACTTCACGGGACCGGTCCCCCGACGGGCAGCCGGGCCCCGTTGCCCGTCACCGACGGAAGGTTCCGTTACATGCTCCACAGATCCACCGCTGTGGCGCGGAGGTTCGGCAGGAGAGCCGCCGTCCTCGCGCTGACCACCGCGCTCGCCGCCGCACTGCCCGGCCCGGTCTCCTCGGCGGCCGACGTCGCCGAGGCCCCGGCGCGGCCCACCGCGTTCGTCGACCCGCTCATCGGCTCGACGAACGGCGGCAACACCTACCCGGGTGCCACCCTCCCGTACGGCATGATCGCCTGGTCGCCGACCAGTACCCGGGGCGACCAGACCAGCACGGGCGCCGCCAACGGCTACGAGTACAACGCGACCCGGCTGCGCGGGCTGAGCCTCACCCACGTCAACGGCGCGGGCTGCAACCCGGGGGCCGCCGGCGACGTACCGATCATGCCGTTCGTCGGGGACGTCACGTCGTCGCCCTCGGCCGACACCACGGACTCCGTCTACGCCGCGAACTTCTCACACGCCGACGAGCGGGCTGTACCGGGCCGCTACTCCGTGGGGCTCGACTCCGGTGCCCGCGCCGATCTCGCCGTCTCCCGGCGCGCCGGCGTCGCGGACTTCACGTTCCCCGCCGACAAGCCCGCCAACCTGCTCTTCCGGGTCTCCAACTCGCTCAATGGCAGCGAGGACGCCCACGTCGAGATCGACCGGGCCAAGCGCAAGGTGAGCGGCTGGGTACTGACCGGCGCGTTCTGCGGGCGGCGCGCCAACGGCGGCGTCAACAACCGCAAGAGCTACTACCGGCTCTACTTCAGCGCCTCGTTCGACCGCGCGTTCTCCTCTGCGGGTACGTGGAAGGACGGCGCCCTCTCCCCCGGTGCCGTCTCGGGCGGAGGCGGCGAGGGGTACGCCACCGGTGCGGACCGCGCGGGCCGCGGCTCCGGAGGCTGGGTCGGCTTCGACACCGCGTCCGACAACGATGTCCGCATGCGGCTGGGCATCTCGTACGTGAGTCTCGCCGGTGCCGAAACCAACCTCCGCCAGGAGATCGCGCCGCGGACGAGTGTCGACGAGGTGGCGGCGGCCGGGAGCCGGGCCTGGGACCGCGAGCTGCGTTCCGTACGCGTCGGGGGTGGCAGTACGGCCCAGCGCACCGCCTTCTACACCGCGCTCTACCACTCGCTGATGCAGCCGAACCTGGTCAGCGACACCGACGGCCGTTATCCGGGCATGGACGGCAAGCCGCATCGCGTGGAGCACGGGCAGGGGGCGCAGTACAGCAACTTCTCCGGCTGGGACCAGTACCGGGCGCAGATACAGCTGCTCGCCCTGCTCAAGCCGCGGATCGCCGGGGACTTCGCCCAGTCCCTCCACAACTTCGCACGGCAGAACGGTGGGGTGTGGGACCGCTGGGTGCACATCAACGGCCCCACCCACGTGATGACCGGCGATCCGACGGCGGCCACACTCGCCACCTTCTACGCCATGGGGGTCCGCAACTTCGACTACCGCGGCGCCTTCGACTCCCTGGCCCGCCAGGCCACCGTGCCGCACCCCGACGGGCTCTCCGACGCGGGCTGCCCCGGCCAGTGCACGGGCCAACGGCCCAACCTCGCCCAGTACTTGACCTCCCAGTACGCGGCGCAGGACGTCTGCCACTGCTGGGGCGGTGCCGCCGAGACCCTGGAGGACTCGGTCGCCGACGACGCACTCGGCCGCTGGGCGAAGCTGCTGGGCCTCAATGAGCAGGCCGCCGCCTTCACCGCGCGGGGCGGCTGGTGGCGCAACGTCTTCAACCCGGGAGCCACCGACGGGGCGGGCACCAACGGCTACATCCAGGCCCGCAATCTCGACGGTTCATGGGTCACTCCGTTCAGCCCGGGCAGCGATCGCGGTTTCGCCCAGGGCACCAGCGCCACGTACACGTGGATGGTGCCGCAGGACGTGCAGGGGCTCGCCGAGGCGATGGGCGGACGCGAGTCGGCCGCACGTCGGCTGGACGGCTTCTTCCACAAGCCCGACGGTTCCTGGTCGGTGAAGGGTGGTGACGCTCTGCGGTACGACCCGACCAACGAGCCCGGCATTCACGCCCCTTGGCTCTACAACGCGCTCGGTCAGCCGTGGAAGACCCAGGAGACGGTCCGGCAGATCCTCGACACCGTGTACGGCACCGGACCTGCCGGGCTGCCCGGCAACGACGACCTCGGCACCATGTCCGCCTGGTACGTCTTCTCGGCGCTCGGCCTCTATCCGCAGACCCCGGGCAGCGCCAACCTGCTCCTTGGCGCCCCGCTCTTCCCGCACGCCGTGGTCGACCGGCGGGGTGGCGGTGACATCGTCATCGACGCGCCCACCGCCGACGCCGACCATCCGTACGTCAGTGGTGTCCGGCTCAACGGCCGTGCGTACGACCGTTCCTGGACGGATGCCCGCTTCCTGCGGAACGGTGGAACGCTCTCCTTCGGCCTCGCGCGGCAGCCGGACACCGGCTGGGCGACCGCGCCCGAAGGACTGCCCCGCTGACACGGCACGGGTGGTGCCCCGGGTCCGGTCGGACCCGGGGCACCACCCGTGCAGACGCCCGTCAGACCTTGCGGTACCTGGCCATGGCGAACGAGAACAGTCCGAAGAGCAACAGACCGACGGCTATGAGCACCAGCAGCCACGGCCCCGCCGGGGTCTCGGTGAACGAGCGCAGAGTGTCGTCCACGCCCTTGGCCCTGTCCGGTTCGTACTCCTCGGCGGCCCGGAGCGCGAAGCCTCCGGCGACGGCGAACACCAGACCGCGGGCCACACCGCCGCCGACGCCCGTCACGTCGACCGTCCGGCGCACCCGGTGCGACATCTCACCGAGCCTCATGTGCTTGTGGTACTTCCGGCGCGCGGCCTGCACCACCATCCAGACACCCGCGCAGAGGATCGCCGCGCCGGCCGCGGCCACGAGCCACTGCCCGGCGGGCAGGTCCATGGCTCTGGCCGTCGCGTCCCGGGACTTGCCGTCGCTCGATCCACTCCCGGCGGAACCGGCGGCGAAGGAGAGCGCGGAGTAGGCGACCAAGCCGTAGAACACGGCTCGTGCGGCCGACGCCAGCCTCTTCTTCCCCTTGTGGCCGTCGGGGCCCGCCGCGCCGAAGACCGCCTCGGACAGCCGCCAGAGCGCCATACCGACCAGCCCGATGCCGAGCGCCCAGAGCACGGCCTCACCGAAGGGCTTCCCGGCGACCTCCTGGAGTGCGCCCCCCTGATCCGCCTGCTTGCCGCTGCCGCCGAAGGCGATCTGCAGCGCCAGCAGGCCCACCAGCAGGTAGATGACACCGCGCGCGGTGAATCCTGCCCGGGCCGCGCCCTCGATCGCCGGGGCAGCCTTGCGTTTCCCCGCCCGGCCGCCTCGCGTCAACGTGCTTGCGTTCATCATTGCCTCCCGCTCTCGCAGGTGCCCCTGCCCGGCCGTACGACACCCGGGCGGGCGCCGCCCGTGCGGTACCTCCCGGTTTCGGAGCGAAGCGGGACGATCGAACATACGATGGGCATGCACCGGGGCGGCATGGCAGTCGGGCCGCACCGGGACGCCGACCGCTCGGGGTGGGAGACGCATGGCACAGGGCACGGACGCGGCACGGACCGTCATCCTGACCGTGGACGACGATCCGGGGGTTTCGCGTGCCGTGGCCCGTGACCTGCGGCGTCGTTATGGCGAGGAGTACCGGATCGTGCGCGCCGAGTCGGGCGAGAGCGCCCTCGACGCGCTGCGGGAGCTGAAGCTGCGCGGTGATCTCGTCGCGGTGATCCTGGCGGACTACCGGATGCCCCAGATGAACGGCATCGAGTTCCTGGAGCAGGCCCTGGACGTGTACCCGGGCGCGCGGCGCGTGCTGCTGACCGCGTACGCGGACACGAACGCCGCCATCGACGCGATCAACGTCGTCGACCTCGACCACTACCTCCTCAAGCCCTGGGACCCGCCCGAGGAGAAGCTCTATCCCGTCCTGGACGAGCTCCTGGACGCCTGGCGGACCTCCGACCACCGGGCGGTGCCGATCACGAAGGTCGTCGGGCACCGCTGGTCGGCCCGCTCGTCGGACGTACGGGAGTTCCTGGCCCGCAACCAGGTGCCGTACCGCTGGTACTCGTCGGACGAGCCGGAGGGCAAGCGGCTGCTGGCCTGCGCGGATCAGGACGGTGAGCGGCTGCCGCTCGTGGTCACCGCGGACGGGGCCGTGCTGGTCGAGCCCGACGACCCCGAGCTGGCCGCCCAGGTGGGGCTGGCCACGACACCGGCCGAGGACTTCTACGACCTCATCGTCATCGGCGGCGGACCCGCCGGGCTCGGCTCGGCGGTGTACGGGGCTTCGGAGGGACTGCGGACCGTGCTGGTGGAGCGCTCCGCGACCGGCGGGCAGGCGGGCCAGAGCTCACGGATCGAGAACTACCTCGGCTTCCCGGACGGCGTGTCCGGGGCCCAGCTCACCGACCGGGCCCGGCGTCAGGCGTCGAAGTTCGGCGCCGAGATCCTGACCGCGCGCGAGGTGACGGGGCTGGAGGTCAACGGTTCCTCGCGGACCGTGCGGTTCTCCGACGGTTCCGCGATCTCCGCGCACTGCGTGATCCTGGCGACCGGTGTGTCGTACCGGCAGCTGCAGGCGCCGGGCACGGATGGCCTGACCGGGTGCGGCGTGTACTACGGCTCGGCGCTGACCGAGGCGGCCTCGTGCCAGGGGCACGACGTGTACATCGTCGGCGGCGCGAACTCCGCAGGCCAGGCTGCGATGTTCCTGTCCAGGGGCGCGAAGTCGGTCACCCTGCTCGTGCGCGGCTCCTCCCTGTCCGCGTCGATGTCGCACTACCTGATCGGGCAGATCGAGGGTGCGCCGAACATCAACGTCCGTACGGGGACGGTCGTCGAGGCGGCGCACGGCTCCGACCACCTGGAACAGCTCACCCTGTGCGACGTCGCGAGCGGGCACACCGAACTCGTCGACGCGCAGTGGATGTTCGTGTTCATCGGCGCGGCCCCGCTGACCGACTGGCTGGACGGCACCGTGCTGAGGGACGAACGCGGGTTCATCGTCGCCGGACCCGACCTGGCCGTCGGCGGACAGCCGCCGCCCGACTGGGAGCTGGACCGGGCGCCGTACCATCTGGAGACGAACGTGCCCGGAGTGTTCGTGGCGGGTGACGCCCGCGCCGAGTCCGCCAAGCGGGTCGCCTCCGCCGTCGGAGAGGGAGCCATGGCCGTGATGCTCGTCCACCGGTATCTGGAGCAGTCGTGAGCGGGCAGCCGATGCCGTGCGACGCGGCCGAGCTCGGCACACTCTTCCTGTTCGAGAAGCTGGACGCCGAACAGCTGGGACGGCTGTGCCAGGAAGGGCGCGTGGAGAAGTTCGAGCCCGGCTTCGTGTACCAGGAGGGCGAACCGGCCACCTGCTTCTTCGTGCTCCTCGAAGGCACGGTCGTGATGTCGCGCCGGGTCGGCGGCGACGACGTGGAGATCAGCCGCACGTCCCAGCGCGGGGTGTACGCGGGTGCCATGCAGGCCTATCTGGCCGCCTCGGACGACGCGAGCTACAAGGGCTCCCTGCGGGTCACCGTGCCCTCCCGGTTCTTCATCCTGCCCGCGGAGACGTTCAACGCGGTCCTGCGGGAGTGGTTCCCCATGGCCGTGCACCTGCTGGAAGGACTGTTCTTCGGCAGCCAGAACACCCAGCGGACCATCGGGCAGCGCGAGCGGCTCCTGGCACTGGGCTCGCTGTCGGCCGGGCTGACGCACGAGCTCAACAACCCGGCCGCGGCGGCCGTACGGGCCACGTCCGCGCTGCGGGACCGGGTGGCCGGGATGCGGCACAAGCTCGGCCTGATAGCGACGGGCTCGTACGCGCGCGCCGCGCTGGAGCAGCTCGTCGAGATCCAGGAGCGCACCGCCGAACAGGTCGCCAAGTCCACGCCCTTGAGCCCGCTCGAAGCCTCCGACCGGGAGGACGCGCTCGCCGACTGGCTCGACGACCGCGGCATCGCGGGCGGCTGGCAGCTCGCGCCGACGTTCGTGCAGGCGGGCCTCGACACCGACTGGCTGGACCAGGTCGCGGCGACCGTGGACGAGGGGACGCTCGAAGGCGCGATCAGGTGGCTCAACTACACGGTGGAAACCGAGCTGTTGATGAACGAGATCGAGGACTCCACGACCCGGGTCTCGAATCTCGTGAACGCGGCCAAGCAGTACTCCCAGCTCGACCGCGCGCCCTACCAGGTCGCCGATGTGCACGAACTCCTGGACAGCACACTGATGATGCTCGCCGGGAAGATCGGCCCCGGCATCAGGATCGTCAAGGAGTACGACCGTACGCTGCCCAGGATCCCCGCCTACCCGAGCGAGTTGAACCAGGTGTGGACGAACCTCATCGACAACGCGGCCTCCGCGATGGGCGGCGAGGGTGTACTGACCGTACGCACCGCGCTCGAACGGGAGCGGCTGCTCGTCGAGTTCCGTGACACCGGGCCCGGCGTGCCCGAGGAGATCCGCGGCCGGATCTTCGACCCGTTCTTCACCACGAAGCCCGTGGGCGAGGGCACCGGACTCGGGCTCGACATCTCCTGGCGCATCGTCGTGAACAAGCACCACGGGCATCTGGAGGTGCACTCGGAACCCGGCGACACCCGTTTCCAGGTCTTCCTCCCGCTCACCGCCGCCGAACCCGACGCCCCTGAGGAGGCCTCATGACGACGCCGGACGGAATCGACCCCAGCGTCCCGCCGAGCGGCGCGGGGTGCGTCGAGTGCGATGCGGCGGGCGGCTGGTGGTTCCATCTGCGGCGCTGTGCGCAGTGCGGTCACGTGGGCTGCTGCGACGACTCCCCCGCCAAGCACGCCACCGCCCATCACCAGGCCACCGGCCATCCGTTCATCCGCAGCTTCGAGCCGGGCGAGCGCTGGTTCTGGAACTTCGAGACGTCCGAGCTGTACGAGTCCGGTCCGGACCTCGCCCCGCCGCTCGCCCACCCGGCGGACCAGCCCACGCCCGGACCCGCGGGACGGGTTCCGGCGAACTGGGCGGACACGCTGCGCTGACGTGGCCGCGCTGCGCTGAGGCGGACACCCACCCTGCGCTGAGGTGGGCGCGGACGCTGTGCTGAGGCGGGCGCGGCCTTCGCGGCCACCCTCCCGCTCGCCTGCCCCGCCCCGGCCGAGGGGAGCGCACGGGTGCCAGACTGCGGCCATGACCGCGCACCTCGTCTCCGTCATCGGGAGCAGCCCCGGAGTCGGCAAGTCCACCCTGTGCCGGGCCCTGGCCGACTGGCTGGCCGGGCTCGGCGCGTCGGTCGACCACTTCGAGGAGGCCGACATCCTCGCCCGGCCCGCGTTCCGGCCGGTTGCCGAGGAGTTCGCGGACGGGACCTCCGACGTCCGGCCCGAGACCCTCGTCGAGTCAACGCGCGCCTACGTAGAGGAGTCCCTCGCGGCGGGCAGGGACTACCTGGTGACGGACGCGCTCCTGCCCTTCGTTCCGTCCCTCGTGGCGTGGGGCCACGACGAGAGCACCCTCGTCCGGGTCGTGAAGGAGCTGACCCGCGCGGTGCTGCCTGCCGAGGTCACCGTGGTGTACGTCCACGACGACCCGGCCACCGCACTGCGCCGGGCCGTGGAGCGTGAGGAGGCCGACTGGGAGGACTGGTACGTCGGGAAGCTCGCCGGCTCCCCCGGCACCCGGGCGGTTCACGATCTCCCGTCGGCCGCCGCTCACCTTCGCTTCGAGGCGGAGCTGACCCGTCGGCTTCTCGCGGACACTCCGTGGCGCGTACTCACCGTGGACGCGGGAACACTCGGCGCGCAGGAGTCCTTCGCCTACGTCCAGCACTGTGTGACGGAGTCGCTGAGGCTGCCGAAGCGGCGGTGAAGGCACCGAACGGCCACTGTCGGCCGCGGTGAACGGCCGTTGTCGGACGCGGCGAGCGACCCCGCCGACGGCCTGGCCCGCGCCGGTCGTCGGCGTTCGGCCGGTGGCCGTGTCAGTGGTGCGTGCCAGGATGGATGTGTGCCGACCACCTCATTCACCACGCCGTTCATCGGCCGCGAGGACGAACTCGCCCGCCTGACCCGAGTCCTGGACCGGGCCCGGGCCGGTGAGCCGCGTGCCGTGCTCGTCGCGGGGGACGCGGGCGTCGGCAAGACCCGGGTGCTGGCCGAGGCCGCGGGGCATGCCACCGAGTCCGGCACGACCGTCGTCACAGGTCACTGTGTCGACCTCGGTGACGTGGGCCTGCCGTACCTGCCGTTCACCGAGATCCTGGGCGTGCTCGCCGCCGACGAGCGGTTCTCCGCCGCCCTGGCCGCGCACCCGGTGGTCGACCGCCTGCTCGGCGACGGCAGCGGCGGTGCGAGAGGCGCGGGCGGACGGCTGCAGTTGTTCGAGGGCATGGCGGGTCTGCTGGCCGATCTCGCCGAGACCGCTCCGCTGCTGCTGGTCCTGGAGGACCTGCACTGGGCGGACCAGTCCTCCCGCGACCTGCTGCGCTTCCTGCTCAGCCGCGGGATCCTCCAGTCCCGGGTCCGCTCAAGAGGAGGGCACGCGGTCGCGGATGGCCCGCCCGGTCAGCGGCTCGCGGTGTTCGCCTCGTACCGCGCCGACGATCTGCACCGCAGACACCCGCTGCGCCCCCTGCTCGCCGAGCTCGTCCGGCTGCCCGTCGTCGAGCGGCTCGAACTGCGGCCTATGCCCGACGGCGAGGTGGCACGCCTCGTCCGTGCCCAGCAGGTCGCCCCTCTGCCCGATGCCACCGTCCGCCGAATCGTCGAGCGCGCCGAAGGCAACGCGTTCTACGCGGAGGAGTTGCTCGCCGCCACCTCCGAGACCATGCCCGGGGCGGCGTCCGCCGTGCCGAGCGGGCTGGCCGACGTGCTGCTCATCCGCTTCGAGCAACTCGGGGCGACCGCCCAGCAGGTGCTGCGCACGGCAGCCGTCGCGGGGCGCCGCGTCGAGCACGATCTGCTGCGTGACACCGTCCAACTGCCCGAGGAGGAGCTGGAGTCGGCCCTGCGCGAGGCCGTCGGGCGGCAACTCCTCGTCCCCGGTGACGACGACACGTACTCCTTCCGGCATGCCCTGATCCGCGAGGCCGTCTACGCCGACCTGCTGCCGGGTGAACGGGTTCGGCTGCACAGGGCGTTCGCCGGAGTGCTGGCCGGGCGCGGCCACCGGGCCGAGAGCGCGGCGGAGCGCGCCCACCACTCCCGGGAGAGCCACGACCTGGCCGACGCGCTGGCCGCGTCGTTGGAGGCCGCCGACCACGCGGGCCGCGTCCGGGCGCCCGCCGAGGAGCTGCGGCATCTGGAAGCCGCGCTCGACCTGTGGTCGGCGGTGCCGCCCGACGCGCGGCCCGAAGGCTTCGACACGGTCACCTTGACGCTGCGCGCCTCCGCGGCCGCCGCGCACGCCGGTGAGACCCACCGGGCCGTCTCGCTGACGCGGTCCGCGCTCGCGAGAGTCGGCGACGACGAGGACTCCGAACTGGCCGCCCGGGTCCGCTACACGCTCGCGGGCAACCTCATGCGCATCGACAACCTCGCGGCCGCGTTCACGTACAGCAACGAAGCGCTCGCGATGATCCCCGCCGATCCTCCGTCGCGCACCTGGGTGTGGGCCGCGGCCACGCATGTCATGGCGGCGACGTACATGGGCGAGGACGAGGCCGCCCACCGCGTGGCCCGCAAGGCCCTGCGCATCGCCGAGGAACTCGACGTGTCCGACGCGCAGGCCGATCTGCTGATCTCCCTGGTCAGCCTGGAAGGGGGCAGCCGACGTACCCCCGAGGGGCGGGCTAGGCTGCGGGACGCACGTGAGCTGGCCCGCCGCGCGGGCAACGCCTCCGTCGAGATGCGCGCGCTCTTCAACCTCTCCATCGGCTCGCACGAATCCGGTGACCTGGACGAATGCCTGACCTGGCTCACCGAGGGGCTGGAGCGGGCGGGCCGCGCCGGGCTCCTCTCGTCTCCGTACCCGGTGGAGATGCGCTATCTGCGCTCCCTGATGCTGTACACCCTGGGCCAGTGGGACGAGTGCCTCCGAGCCGCGGAGACCGAGCTCGACGGGCTGCCGACGGCGGGCAGGTACGCGATCGGGCCCGCCCTGTCCGTGGCCCTGGCGCGCGGTGACCAGCATGCCGTCGAGCGGGCCCGGGCCCTGCTCGACGGGCCGTTCGACTGGATGGCCACGCTCGTCGCGGGCCTCCTCCTGACCGACGCCGCGGTACTGCGACACGACGCGGAGGAGGCCCTCGAACAGTTCCGTACGACGCTTGCCGCTCTCATCGACGACGCCGGCACCACGCCCCATGTGGCCGTACGGCTCGCGGCCCTCGCCCTGACCGCCATCGGGGACGCGGTCGTGGAGTCCCGACGGACCGGCGACGAGGAAGGTGCCGACCGCTGGACGGAGACCGGGACGGAGTTGATGGAGCTGGCCCGGATCACGGCGAACAAGGGCGAGGACGATACGCCGCAGGGCCCCGAGGGACTGGCGTGGCTGGCACGCGCCGAGGCGGAGCGGGCGCGGGCCTGTGCCCAACCGGACGGCGGACCTGAGGGCGAACCGGACGTCGAGCGGGGCGTTGAACGGAGCGCCGAACGGAGCGTCGAGGCCTGGAAGAAGGCCGTCGTGGCGTTCGGCTACGGGGACGTCTATGAGCAGGCCCGCTGTCAACTGCGGCTGGCGGAGGCCCTGTTGGTGGCGGAGCGGCGCGACGAGGCCGCCGAGCACGCGCGGGCCGCGCGCGACACGGCCGTCCGGCTGGGCGCCGTGCCCCTGCGCGACGAGGTCGAGCAGCTGATCCGCCGGGGCCGCCTCGCGGAGACCGCGTCCACGGCCGGCCGGGCACCGATGCTGACGGCACGCGAGAACGACGTCCTGTTGCTTCTTTCGCGCGGCCGCACCAACCGCCAGATCGGCGAGGAACTGTTCATCAGCGGCAAGACGGCGAGCGTCCACGTCTCCAACATCCTCGCCAAACTGGGCGCCGCCAGCCGTACGGAGGCGGTGGCGATCGCCTACCGCGAGGGGTTGGTCGAGTCGGAGCCGTCCGCTTCGGGCTGATCGCCGAAGAGGCATCGGCACCGGCGAGGCGCCGTCTGCCGCCGGGGCGGCGCCTCGCTCACCGCCCGCCGCCGGACGCTCAGGACTCGGTCTTCTGGAGCACGGGCTCGATCGCCCGGTCCGCGGCCACCGGGCCCGGGGCCGTGTCCCCGTGGTGGTGCTTGGCCCGCTGGATCTGCTCATAGACGTGTGCGCGCAGTTCGGCGAAGCGCGTGCTGGAGCGGGTGTGCAACTGGTCGCGCTCGTCGGGGAGATCGATGGTGAGGTCCTCCTGCACGACGGTCGGGGACTTGGAGAGGATCAGGGTGCGCTGCCCCAGGTAGACGGCCTCGTCGATGTCGTGGGTGACGAACAGGACGGTGACGCCCAGGTCGCGCCACAACTGCCGGATGAGGTCCTCCAGTTCGGCACGTGTCTGCGCGTCGACCGCCGCGAACGGCTCGTCCATCAGCAGCACCTTCGGCTCGTACGCGACGGCGCGGGCGATGGCGACCCGCTGCTGCATACCGCCGGAGAGCTGCCAGGGGTAGGCCTGGTGGGCGTCGGCGAGGCCGACCACTTCGAGGGCGTGGTCCACCAACTCCCGTTCGCGCGCCTTGCCGAGCTTCTTGCGGCGCAGCGGCAGGGCGACGTTGTCGCGCACGTTCATCCAGGCGAACAGGGAGCGGCCGTACTCCTGGAAGACGACCGCCATGCCGGGCGGTGGCCCGGCGACCGGGCGGCCGTCAAGACGCACCTCGCCCCGGGTGGGGGCGAGCAGGCCCGCCATGCACTTCAGCAGCGTGGTCTTGCCGCAGCCCGACGGCCCGACCAGACACACGAGTTCGCCTTCGGCTATGTGAAAGGTGAGGTTGCGCAGCGCCTCGACGTTGCGGTGCCGACCGGTGTAGATCTTCTGCAGGTCTTGTACGTCGAGCATCGACGTCTCCTTGTCAGGCGTTGCGTCAGGGATTGCGTCGGGGGGTGCGTCAGGGATTGCGCTGCGCGCGGCGCAGACCGTGGTACCAGGCCAGGGCGCGGTTCTCGGCAAACCGGAAGAGCAGGGCCAGGAGGAAGCCGAGGATGCCGAGCAGCAGGACGCCGCTCCACATCTCGGGGATGGCGAAGGAGCGTTGGAACTGGACGATGGTGAAGCCCAGGCCGTTGCTGGCGGCGAACATCTCGCTGATGACCATGAGGATGATCCCGATCGACAGGGCCTGGCGCATGCCCGTGACGATCTGCGGGCTCGCGGCGCGCAGCACCAGATGCCGCAGGCGCGCGGCGCCGGTGATGCCGTAGGAGCGGCAGGTGTCGCCGAGCACCTCGTCCACCGCGCGAACGCCTTCGACGGTGTTGAGCAGGATCGGCCACACGCAGCCGCTGACGATGACGAGCACCTTCATGGTGTCGCCGATGCCCGCGAACAGCATGATCACCGGGACGAGCACGGGCGGCGGGATGGCCCGGAAGAGTTCGAGGACCGGTTCCAGGACGTCCCGTACGGCCCGCCGGGTGCCGACGACCAGGCCGAGCCCCACTCCGAGGGCCACGGCGAGGAGGTAGCCGGCCACGAGGCGCAGCAGGCTCGGGACCACGTCCGACAGCAGCCGTTCCGCCGTCCAGACCTTCCCGAAGCTCTCCAGGATGGTGGCCAGGGGCGGGAAGTAGAAGTCGGTGCTTCCTGCGGTGGCGAACCACCACACGGTGAAGAGGACCGCGGGCAGGCCCAGTACCAGCAGCCCGCGGCGCAGGACGGAGAGGGCGGTCATGCGGTCACCTCCGTGCGTACGGACTGGTGCCAGTGCAGTGCCCGTCGTTCGACCGCTCGTGCCGCGAGGTTGACGGCGACGCCGAGCAGGCCGGTGACCAGGACGAGGGCGTAGACCTCCGGTACGGCGCCGGACACCTGCGCGACGGCGATCTCGTGGCCGAGTCCCGGGGCGCCGATGACGAGTTCGGCGGTGATGGTGAGGATCAGCGCCACGGTGGCGGCGAGCCGTACGCCCGTCATCACGTACGGCAGCGCGGTGGGCCACAGGACGTGGCGGACCCGGCCCCAGGTGCCGAACCGATAGCTGCGGGCGGTGTCCTCGGCGACCGGGTCGACGTCCTGCATGCCGGCCAGGACCTGGACGATCACCTGCCAGAAGGAGGCGTACACCACGAGCAGCAACTTGGACCTGAGGTCGGTGCCGTAGAGCAGGACGGCGACGGGGATCAGTGCCACGGACGGGATGGGGCGCAGGAACTCGATGGTGGAGGCGGTCACCGCGCGCAGTACGGGTACGGAGCCGATGACCACTCCGGCGGCGACGCCCGCCACGACGGCGACGGCCAGCCCCAGGACCCAGCCGGTCAGGGTGTCGCCGAGCGCGGTCCAGAACGTGGGCTCGGCGAGCAGGCTCCCCAGGGTGCGGACGGTTTCCGAGGCGGGCGGCAGGTAGTCGGGCGACACCAGGCCGGTGTGCGGCAGCACTTCGAGTACCGCGACCAGTCCGGCGAGACCCGCGAGGCCGCGCAGCATCGCGACCGGGACCGGACCGCGCCGGGCGGGTGCCTCGGCCCCGCCGGGACCGGAGTCGGTCCCGGCGGGCTCCGCCAGTACAGGGGTGAGACCGGGGCTGGTCATGAGAACAGCGCGTTCAGGTCGGGCTTCTTGTCGCCGAAGATGCCGTCCTCCTCGCCGAGGACGGCCAGCTTCTCCAGGGAGGCCATGTCGATCTCCGCCGGCCAGCTGGGCAGGATGAGCTTCTCCAGCACATCGCCGCTGATCTTGGTGTAGGAGGTGAGGATCTGGCGCGCCTCGTCGGGGTGCTCGGAGGCGTAGGTCAGCGATTCGGCCATCGCCTCGCTGAACTTCTTCACGAGTTCCGGGTTCTCCTGCATCACCTTGGCCGAGGTGAAGTACGTGGCCACGGTCAGCTTCGGGTCGGTCTCGGCGAACGGGGAGGCGATGACGCGGGCACCCTGTGCCTTGGCGATCGTCGTCGCGGGCTCGCCCATCCAGGCCGCGTCCACCTGATCGCCGTCCAGGGCGGCCGGCATCTGGTCGAACGGCATCTCGACGAACTTGACCTTGGACGGGTCGCCGCCAGCCTTGCGGACCGACTCGCGGACTGTCAGGACCCCGATGTTCTGCAGGGTGTTCACCGCCACCGTCTGCCCGGCGAGGCCCTTGGGCGACTTGATCGAGCTGTCCTTCTTGACGGCGACGCCGGTGACGTCGGCCCCGAGCTTTCCGTTGCTGGCCGCGCCGTTGGCCACCGACTTGACCGGCACGCCCTTGGTCTGGGCGATCATCAGCGAGGTGGTGTTGCTGAAGCCGAACTGGAACTGGCCGCTCACCACTCCGGGGATGATCGCCGCGCCGCCCTGGGCGCTCTCCATCTTCAGCTTGATGCCCCGGCTGCTGAAGAAGCCCTTCTTGTCGCCCAGATAGAGCGGTGCGACATCGACGATCGGGATGATGCCGACCTTGACCTCCGTGGTCCCGCCTCCGCCGGAGGACGCCGAAACGCCGCTCGAAGAGGACGAGGACCCGCATCCGGCCGCGCCTACGACCATGACCACGGCTATGGCTAGCCCGAATATGCGCCTTTGCATGGGCTCCTCCTGACGGAAACACCTCTGGTGGCGTGCACACCTCACGGTGACCGCGACCGTGACCGGACAGGCCGAGCGGGTCGAGCCGGTCGAGCGGAGAACCGCGAGCTCCGGGAACGCGTCGGAAGTCGACGCCGAACCGGCTTCGGTAGCCGGCCCGGCCTCGGGCGCTCCCGGAGCCGCAGCCGCCGGACGCGCGGAGTGCCGACGACGAGACAGCGGAGCGGGGAGTAGATCCGCGGCTTCGTCACGGCCTTCCGGCCCGTCCGGACGTTGTGCACTTTCTTGACGGCCGCAATCTACACATCTATCTTCGCGTTGTCAGTACTCCGGACAAGGGAGGTTGCACAGTGGACGGCCGTACCCTCTCCCACGTGCACGACGAGGCTCCACAGGCGGCCGTGGACGTCCCCGAAGGACCGCAGCTGCGCCCGCAGTCGCTGATGTTCGCCTTCTTCGGCGGGCATGTCCTGGAGGAAGGGCCCCTGTGCGTGTACTCCGGCAGCGTCATCGACGTACTGGCCCGCGCCGGGGTCGGCGAACAGGCGGTGCGGTCCACCCTGACCCGCATGGTCAACCGCGGTCTGCTGCGACGTCAGCGGGAGGGGCGCCGGATGTACTTCGGCCTGACCCCGCAAGCGACGGAGATCCTCTGGAACGGCAGGAAACGGCTCAGGGACACCGGCGCCGTCAACGACGACTGGGACGGCACCTGGACGCTGCTGGGCTTCTCACTGCCGGAGTCCTGCCAGCGCCAGCGGCACGACCTGCGCTCCCGGCTCACCTGGTCGGGCTTCGGCCCCCTGTACAGCGGGCTGTGGATCGCGCCCGGCGACCTCGACGTGTCCGAACTCGTCTCCGAACTCGGACTCACGGCCCACGTCAAGATCTTCCACGCCACGGCCGACGAGGCCACCGACATCGGCCTGATGATCCGCGACACCTGGGACCTGGACGGCGTCGGCGCCCGGTACGCCGACTTCGACAAGCGCTGGACCGACGGGCCCAGCTCCGGGCCCAGCTCCGGTTCCGGCGATCCGCTCGGGACCCAGCTGCGCCTGACCAGCGAGTGGCTCCGGATCATCCGTACGGACCCGCGGCTGCCCGCCCGGCACCTCCCCGCCGCCTGGCCCGCCCGGTCGGCCCACGACACCTTCCACCGCATCGCGGAACAGACCGAGGAGCCCGCCCTCCGGATCGCCGCCGACCTCATGGAGACCGCACCGCTGCGGCCGTCCTGACCCGGCGAACGCCGGCGATCGCCCACGGCACCTGGCGGTGCGGCTGCGAGGTCGGGTGGATGGCGGTGTGATGGAGACAGGCCCACGCGGGGCCGGGCCGCCGTTTGTGGCACGGACGACCGGTTACACGAACGGGACGGCGCGCATCCGTACGAGAAGAGGAGGCTGGTCATGACGCCTGGCACGCATCTCGCCCTGACGCTCACCCTCAGCGGCGGCACGGCCGCCGACGCGCGGGCGGTCGTCCACACCCTCGAATCCGCCTTCGGAGCGGCGGAGGACCTGCCCGGGGACGGAGGCGCCACGGTCCACACAGCGGCGTTCGACAACGACGTGCCGGTCGGTGCCGGTGTCACGCCACCGGCCGCACCACGGCTCTCCGCCCCCGTGACCGTCACCCTGCAAGGCAGCCCGGAGGCGGTGCGCCGGGCCGACGAGACCTTGACCGCCGTGTTCACCGTGCGCGAGGAGGGGATGGTCTCCGGCGACCAGGAACAGGAATGGCAACTGCGGCTGGAGCCGTAGCCGCCGCTGGACCACTCGTCCGCTCGTCCACCCGTCCGCTCGCCCACTGAGCCGTAGAGCCGCCCGGCCCTTGAGCGGTACGCCCGCACACCGAGCCGTGGCCCTCACCTGCCGAGGCGCAGCGCCCGCATCTGCT
Organism: Streptomyces sp. NBC_00878; assembly: GCF_026341515.1. Lineage (NCBI taxonomy): Bacteria > Bacillati > Actinomycetota > Actinomycetes > Kitasatosporales > Streptomycetaceae > Streptomyces > Streptomyces sp. NBC_00878. Next base: position 417,327 of record NZ_JAPEOK010000001.1, read on the forward strand.
CGTCGAGCGGGCACAGCCCGACGTCCTCGCGCCGCTCGTCGAGCGTCCGGGGCTGACGGACCGGATACGGGCACAAGGTCGCGGGGTCGACCCGGGTCCCGTAGAACTGCGGCTGGCCGAGTTCGACGGCGCAGTGGTCGGCGATGTACGCGTGGTGCGGCGCGGGACAGCGTCCGTCCGCCGTGGCCTGGGCGATCAGGTCGCGGCACGCGAGCTGGAAGTCGAGGTCCGGAGCGTGCAGGAGGATCATCAGCGCAGCCGTCGAGGCGGGCGCGCCGACGAGGTCGGCGGTCGGCCAGGCATGTCGCTCGACGATGGTCTTCAGCGCTTCGGCGTTGCCCTTTCGGCACTCGGCGACACGGCGACGCGCGACCTGCGGGGGACTGCGGTGCGCCTCCCTCGTCACTCGCTGGTCCTCGTCCGCTCTGCGGACCAGTTCGCGGGCGAGGGCGGCCGCGAGCGCCGGGACCACGACCGGACGCCCTTCCCGCACCTCGTCCAGCTCGTCGCGCATCTCGTCGTGCGTGCGCCCCGCGCCGCCCTCCCCCGCCGTGTCATGCGTGCGCCCCGCGTGCGCGTCCCGGCCCGGGTCCGCCGGGGCAGGCCCCAGGGCAGGCGGGTCACCCGGCTCACCCACCTGCCCCGTACGCCCCGCACGCCCTTCCTGCCCCGGAGTGGGGACGACCCCCGTACGCCCCTCCCGCGCCGTGGCGTGCGCGACGTGACCCGGCGTGCCGGAACCGCTCATGACACCCCCTGAATTTCCAATGAGAACCACACCCGCTTCCCCGTTTCTCCCGGCGCGGGTGGTGCGATGCCCCAGTCGTCGACCAGCGCGGCCACGATGGCGAGCCCGCGTCCGGACTCCTCGGCGACGTCCGCCGTGCGGTGGCGCGGCAGGTCGGGCGAGCGGTCGGCGACCGTCACCCGCACTTCGTGGTCCGTGCACTCGACGGTGACGGTGACCATGTCACCGGCGTCGGGGCTGCCGTACTTGACGGCGTTGGCGAACAGTTCGTCCGTGGCCAGGACGGCGTTGTCGAGCCGCTCGGCCGGCAGACGCAGGTACGACAGCTGTTCGGCGACCGTGCGCCGCACGCCCGAAGCGCGCGACGCCTGCGCGGGGACCACGATGCGAAGGAGCCGGGGCCCGCTCACGGCGAGGGGGGCGGCCGGAGCCGCGGGCCCGACCGGAACGGTCTGGGCCGCCTCACCGGCCCAGGGCCCGCCGACGGGGGCGTCCTGGTCCACGCCGTGCGTCAGCGACGGCGACGGCCGACGGCGGTGCGCCCTGGATGCCGTCATCGTGCCTCCTTCATGTGCAGCACGGGTGGGGGACGGTCTCGGTGGCTGCTCGTGCAGCCAACCGGCCGGAGCGGCGGGAGACCAGGGGGTGCGGGGGTTGTCCGGTTGCGGGCGCGTAGTGGTTTGGCATGTATGTTCGATCGCGTGAGCAATGTGGGCGAAGGCCGGGCGGTCGACAGCGGGCAGGGTGCCCGCGGCTGGCCCGGCGTGAGCGGCAAGCGGGTGCTGGTCACCGGCGGCACCCGCGGGCTCGGCGAGCAGATCGTGCGACTGCTGGCCGCCGAGGGCGCCCGGGTGGCGACGTGCGCGCGTACGGCACGGGACCTGAAGGCGCTGAGAGGGACGCTGAGCTTGGATGCCGTGGCGCCCGACCGGCTGTTCACCCGAGCTCTCGATGTCACCGAACCGAAGCGGCTGGAAGCCTTTGTCGCCGCCACGGCGAAACGTTTCGGCGGCCTGGATGGGGTGGTGGCCTGTGCGGGCGGTTCTCGTGGGCGCGGCCTCGAAGGGTCGGACGCGGAGGACTGGGCCGCGACCTGGGAACTGAACGTCGGACACACCGCGCGGCTGGTACGGGCCGCCGTCCCCCATCTGCGGACGGCGGGCGGTGGCTCGGTCGTGGTCATCTCGTCGATCTCGGGCTGGAAGCCGGGCCCGAACGCGCAGTACGGAACCGCGAAGTCCGCGCAGATCCATCTGGCCGCCTCCCTGGCCCGCGAGCTCGGCCCGGACGGGATCCGGGTGAACGCCGTCTCGCCGGGATCGATGCTCATCCCGGGCCGCCGCTGGGACCGGATGCGCAGAGAAGAACCCGATGCCTTCGCCGCGTTCACGGCGGCCGAACTGCCGGGCGGGGAGCCGGTCGCGCCGCAGGAGGTGGCGCGCGTGGTGGCATTCCTGCTGTCGGACTGGTCGAGCGGCATCTCCGGGGCCAATCTGCCCGTGGACCGCGCCCAGAACGCGCCCTCCCCCGACGGCTACTGAGCCGCCGGACGGGCCGGTCGCGCCTGGGCCGATGGTCATGCCACCGCCCCCAGCACCGGTCGGGACCTGCGCTCGAACTCCTGGACCAGCGGCTCGTGGCGGCGGGACTCCAGCCTCCTGCGGAAGTCGCGCAGGGCCTGGATGGACCGCTCGCTGTGCATCGCGCTGAGGGTGTCGAGCGCCTCGGTCGCCGTGCCGATGGCCTCGTCGAGGCGGTTCTGCTGGAGGTGCGCGGTCGCCAGTACGGAACGGCTGATGGCCTGGCGCCTGCGCCGGTCGGCGTTGGCGTCGACGGACTCACCGGCGGTGCGCTCCGCCTGCGCGGCGAGGCCGAGGTCGCGGAAGCACAGGGCGGACTCGGCCTGCAGATAGTGGTGGTCGAGGAAGCTCACCCACGCGGACTCCTGCGCGGCTCCCCGGCTCGCGTCCAGTTGCTGTTCCGCGAGCTTCAGGGCCTCGGCCGTCTCGCCGGAGCGGCCCCGTGCCGCGTGTCCGCGCGCCGACATGGCGTACAGGCGCATCAGGCCGAGCGGGCTGCCCGAGTCCTTCGCGGTCGCGATGCCCGCCCTGGCCAGTGCCACGCCCTCGTCCGGGCGGCCGAGGCTGGTGGCGAGGTGGGAGAGACCGGCCAGGATCTGGCCGCCCAGCACGCGGTCGCGGCCCTCGGCGCAGAGCCGCAGCGCCTGGGTCATATAGCGCTGTGCGAGTCCGTACTCCCCCGCGTCGTACGAACTCCAGCCGGCCATCGCGGCGAGGCGGGCGGCCGCGGCGTACAGCAGTCGCTGCTGGTGCGGGGGGGTGCCTCGGCGCTGGAGCAGGGGCACGACCTCGGTGCACAGGTAGTGCACGATGCTGGTGCGCACTCCCCCGCCGCCGAAGTGGTTGTCCATCTGGTCGAACATGCCGATCATGGCGTGCACCTGCTCGACGGGCCCGCCGTCGGTGACCGGCGCGAGCCGAGCGGCGTCGTTGTTCCCGGCGTGCTCCACCATCCAGAGCAGCCACTCGCGCTGAGGGTTCGTCAGGGCGCCCGCGACGAAGGGGACCGCGCCGAGGAGGCTGCGGCGGGAGATGTCGGTGGAACCCAGTTCGGCCAAGGTGTGCAAGGTGTCTGCCAGGTCTTCGCGGTACACAAGTGCCCTGCCGGCGACCGGGCGTTGCTGGTCGGGGGGCAGGAAGCCGAGGTCCGTGGGCGAGACGGCGTGGCCGAGTCGCTCGGACAGCACGGCGGCGATCAACTCCGGCGTGTTTGCCCGGGGTTGCTGGCCGTTCAGCCAGCGGGTGACCGACGCCTTGTCGTAGTTCGAGTCCGCACCCTGTCTGCGCCCCAGTTCGTTGACCCGCAGGGCGAGCGAGGCGTAGGAGCAGCCGGCGTCTCTGAGGGCGGCCGCCAGTGCCTTGTTGGCCCCGGCGGGCCCCTTGCTCGGGCTCCTCGATTGTCCGTCGGTCACGCTGGCCATCCAGGTCTCGCATCGCGGTGCTGCGGTCCGCCCTTCCTGCCAGGGCGTCAACTCCACGGCGGCGGTGCGCTGTTGTGCGCCGTAGCCGCCGGACTGTGCGGCAGGTCACTCGGTCACTATGATGGCCGACACGCACAACCCGCAACAAGCGTTCTGATAATTTCAGAACGATCCGCATCGCTCTGTCTGTGCCGCCGACGCCGTGGCACACTGCACGCTGTGACGGCCGTTCCGGGAGGTAGGACGTGAGCGACAACCGCTCGGGCGGCAGCGCACCGACCGTCCTGCGGATGGTTCTCGGCAAGCGGCTCCGACATCTGCGGGAACAGGCCGGAGTCTCCTTCGAGGACGCGGCGCGGGCCATCGAGGTCACTCCTCTGACGGTCCGCCGGATCGAAAAGGCCGAGGTCGGCCTCCGTATCCCCTACGTCAGGGAGTTGCTGCACACCTACGGAGTTCCGGACTCCGAGATAGACGACTTCCTCGCCATGGCCAGGGAGGCAAACCAGCCCGGCTGGTGGTACTCGTACCGTGACGTGCTGCCGGAGTGGTTCAGCGCCTACGTGAGCCTGGAGAGCGAAGCCAGCGTCATCCGTCTCTACGAACCCCACTACGTCCCGGGCCTGTTACAGACGCACGACTACGCGGCAGCGCTCATGCACATCGGCTTTCCGAACGAGACGAAGGAGGACATCGACCGCCGCGTCGCCCTGCGCCTCAAGCGCCAGGACCTGCTCGCGAAATCCAGCGCGCCTGCCGTCTGGGCCATCCTGGACGAGACGGTGCTGCGCCGTCCGGTGGGCGGGGCCGAGGTGATGCGGGCCCAGATCGACCGGCTGAACGAGGTCCTGGACATGCCGAAGGTCCGGATCCAGATCCTGCGCTACTCCGTGGGAGCCCACCCGGGCGCGTTCGGCCCGTTCCACCACTTCCGCTTCGGCTTCTCCGAACTTCCCGATGTCGTCTACACCGAGAGCCTCGTCGGCTCGGTCTACGTCGACCGGCCGGCCGACGTCGTGACGTACCTCGAAGTAATGGACCGGATGTCCGTGCAGGCGGAGCCGGTCACTCGGACCAGGGCCATCCTGGCTGAACTGCGTAAGGAGTTGTGAGCCATGAGTTCCATGGAGCCCACCTACAGCGGCATGCCCGCCATCGATCTGGGAACCGAGGGCTGGGAGAAGCCCTGGAGCGGCACCAACGGCGGCAGCTGCGTCGAGGCCAAGCGACTGCCCGACGGCAGCGTCGCGTTCCGCCAGTCCAAGGACCCGGACGGGCCCGCCCTGATCTACACCCGGGACGAGATGATCTCGTTCCTGGAGGGCGCGAAGTCCGGCCAGGCCGACTTCCTCGTCGCCTGACACCCGCGTCGCCCGGCACCGCGCCCAACTCCCGCGTCACGAGCCCGCGTTCGGACACCACGGCACACCCCGACGCCACCACTCGCCCGGACGCCACCGTTCGCCCGGGCCGGGCAGCGCCACTACGCCCGCACAACCGTCCACCACTACGGCCGCACAACCGGACAACCCGCACGCGCACTCCCGCCGTGCGGGTCGCCCGGCCACACTGAGCGAGTCGGTCGTCCTGGAGGGAGTGGCATGCGCACGCTCCATGAGGCCCTCGGCCGGTGCCGGACACTGGTCGTCGAGGGCCCCGACGGCATCGACCGAAGCGGACTGCTCGCCGAACTGGTCCGCAACGGATTCATGATCAGGCGCTCACGGGGCCATCTGCACCATGTGGACCCGACGCGTCCGTACCGCGAACTCCTCGCCGCGCCCGGCCGCCTGGCGGTCGACGGCGGCATCATCCACGAACTGGTCTACGGGCCACTGCGCCGCGGGCACTCCCGGGTGACCTGGATCCAGGCGCTCGACTTCGCCGAGTCCGTGGCCGAACGGGACGGCGCCCTGCTCCATGTGACGGACTCGGGACGAGAGACGGGCACGGAGAGCGCCGATGCGGCCGACGCCTACCTCCGTGCGGTCCGCACCCTCGCCCAGCACGTCCCCGTCGTCACTCTCGATATCGCCGGCCCCGGCCCGCCCCTACGCGCGTCCACCGCCACGCCTCCTCAACTGGGGCGATGCAAACGGAAGTTGACGGTAGGTTAGTGACAGACCGCGTGACGCACGGCAGGAGACCTCCCATGGCAGACGGCCAATCCACTCCCGACCAAGACGCTTTGTCCAAGATCGACACCACGGTGCCGCACTCGGCCCGCATCTGGAACTACTGGATGGGCGGCAAGGACAACTACGAGGTCGACCGGGAGGCGGGCGACGCCTACCGCGAGATCGCGCCGAACATCGAGACGATGGCCCGCGCCTCCCGCGGCTATCTGATCCGTACCGTGACCTTCGTCGCCGGAGAGCTGGGCATCCGCCAGTTCCTCGACATCGGCACGGGCCTTCCCACGTACGACAACACCCACCAGGTCGCCCAGCGCGTGGCGCCCGAGTCGCGGATCGTCTACGTGGACAACGACCCGCTGGTACTGCGGCACGCCCAGGCACTGCTCACCAGCACCCCCGAGGGCGTCACGGACTACATCGACGCGGACCTGCACGAGCCCGAGAAGATCATCGAGGCCGCGGGCAAGATCCTGGACTTCGACAAGCCCGTCGCGCTGATGCTGATGGGCATCCTGGGCCACATCCAGGACTACGAGGAGGCCCAGTCGATCGTCCGCCGCCTCCAGGCCGCCCTGCCGTCGGGCAGTTACTTCGTGCACTACGACAGCACCGACACCGACGCCGAACTGAAGCGTGCCCAGGAGGGCTACGACGACACCGGCGCCGTCCCGTACGTGCTGCGCAGCCCACGGCAGATCTCCGTCTACTACGACGGCCTGGAACTGCTGGATCCCGGCATCGTCTCCTGTCCGCTGTGGCGCCCCGAGCCGGGCACCACTCCGGAACCGACGGACGTGTACGGGGGCATCGCCCGCAAGCCCTGAGCCCTGCGCCCTGCGCCCTGCGCCCATCGTCGGCCCTGACGCCCCCCGTTGGCGCCAGGGCCGGTCTCGGGTGCGGGTCCGGCCGGTCAGGGCCGCGCGGCCGGCTGAATGTTCTGGTTGAGCCGGAACAGGTTGGCCGGGTCGTACTCGGCCTTGATCCGGGCCAGCCGGGCGTAGTTGTCGCGGTAGCTGGCCCGTACGCGCTCCTGGCCCTCGTCCATCATCATGTTCACGTAGGCGCCGCCCGCCGAGTACGGGTGGAGGGCCTCGAAGTAGTCGACGGTCCACCGCTTGATGTCGTCGGCGTTGGCCGGGTCGGGGTCCACGCCCGCGTAGACGGACGCCCAGCGTGCGTCACGGTAGCTCCAGGCGGTGTCGGTCGGCGCGTGGTCGTGGACGGCGCCGTCGATCGGGTACAGGTGCATCGTCGACTTCATGGTCGGCAGTTCGGCGCCGAACTTGGCGTGCAGGTCGATGGCTTCGGCGGGGATCTCGTTGACGAAGTCGGCACGCCAGTACCACTGGTCGCCGGGCGGGTAGAGGCCGTCGAAGGCACCCTGGATCGCGGGGTGCGGCATCGGCGCGGGGCCGTGCAGCATCGGCTGCGGCAGGGCGTCGAGCAGCGGTGCCATCGCGCGGGCCGCGGCGTCCGTGTCCTCTCCGGCATAACACCAGACGACACCGCAGGCCTTGCGCCCATGGAGTTCCTCGGGGAACGGCGGGGCGGGCGGGACGGCGCCGATCAGGAAGAATCCGTTCAGTTCGCGCGGCGCGTGCGGAATGAAGTCGCGGTAGGCGGCGAGGACTTCGGCGCACTGCTCGACGGGCCAGAACGTCGGGCCGGCGACGACCGTGCTCACCTCGTGCAGCCGGAACCGGAACGAGGTGACGACTCCGAAGTTGCCGCCTCCGCCACGGATCGCCCAGAACAGATCGGGGTTCTCGTCGGCGCTCGCGCGCACGTACCGGCCGTCCGCCAGGACGAGTTCGGCCTCCAGCAGGTTGTCGACGGTCAGCCCGCACTTGCGGGAGAGATGGCCGAGGCCGCCGCCGAGCGTGAGGCCCCCGACACCGGTCGTGGAGATGATGCCGCTCGGGGTGGCCAGACCGTGCGCGTTGGTGGCCTGGTCCACCTCGCCCCAGACGCAGCCGCCGCCGACGCGGACCGTCCTGGCCGCCGGGTCGACCTCGATGTCCTTGAGCGGGGACAGGTCGACGACCACGCCGCCGTCGCAGGTCCCGAGTCCCGCGCCGTGGTGCCCGCCACCGCGTACGGCGAGCGGAAGGTCGTGGGCGCGGGCGAAGCCGATGGCGTGCGTGACGTCCTCGGCGCTCGTACAGCGCGCCACCAGGGCGGGCCGACGGTCGATCATCGCGTTGTAGACGGGACGGGCCTCGTCGTAGGCGGAGTCGTCCGGCCCGATCAACTCCCCCTTGAACTGGGTGAGTTCCTGCCGGGCCGCCTGTGCTGGTGTGACGGACATGTGCATCCCCCGATCCTGGGACCCGGCTTCCGGGCCCCTTCCATGCGCCCGTTTCTAGTCCCGTCCCCCGTGCGCGGATATCCGTGCCGACCACTCACCTCGGCGTCGGCGGCTACCTAGGTCTCACCTCCGGGCATCAGCCCCAGCTCCGTGGCGCGGGCGGCGGCCTGTCTGCGGGTGCGCGCGCCGAGTTTGTCCAGTACGGCGGAGACGTGGTTGTCGACCGTGCGGACCGACAGCACGAGCCGCTCGGCGATCTCGGGGTTGGTCAGTCCCTGGGCCAGCAGCCTCATCACCTGGAGCTGACGCTCGGTGAGGCCCGCGGGGTTGTCCCGCGTCGCGGGCAGCGGGCCGCGCGGAATGTGCCGCACACCGAGCCGCCGCAGTTCGCCGCGGACCAGGCGTCCCAACGGCTCCGCGCCGAGCGCGTCCAGACCGGCGAGGGCCGTGAGTTTGTCGTCCGGGTCCGTGCTCTCGGCGAGGGCGGCGGCGTGCTCGTACGGGCAGCCGGCCGCGCGCCAGATCTCGGCCGCCTCGCGCCAGCGTCCGGCCGTCTGGAGCGCGTACGGATGGTCCGAGCCGTCCGCCGGTACGCGGCGCCCGGCCTTGCTGAGCCAGTGGCCGAGTTCGGCGCGGTGCGGTACGGCGGACAGGCGGCACGCCTGCTCGAAGACCTCGTCGGCGGCCTCGACCATCGCCTGGTGATCGCCGCGGAGCCAGGCGGCCTCGGCGCGGGCCGCCGCGACCGGGCCGGTGCGCTGCAGTTCGCGGGTGCGGACGGCGATCTCCCAGGCCTGGTCGAGCAGTTCGTCGCCGCCGCTCCGGCCACGGCGGACGCGTACCCGGGCCAGCACGGTCAGGGCGGGACTCCGGGCGGGTACGGACTCGTGGGTGCCGAGCTCGGCGTGCCGCTCCGCGTCGTCCCAGGCTCCGGCGGCGAACCGGCGCAGCGCCATCGCGACATGGAGATAGCTGAGGAAGCCGAGGTGTTCCGCCCGGTCGGCCAGCGCCATGCCGGGGGCGAGGAAGCGGTCGGCCTCGGTGTACTCGAGCCGTTCGAGCAGCGTCCAGATGAGGTTGGCGTACGAGCGGCAGGCGTGCTCGACCTCGCCCGCGGCCAGTGCGACCTTCAGGCTCTCCTCCAACTGGGCGCGGCCCAGCGGGTCGCCGGCGCGCCAGCGGGCGGTGCCGACGTTGTTGAGGGCGTGCGCGAGGATCGCGTTGTCGCCGGTGCGGCGGGCCAGGACGATGGCGCGCTCGCCGAAGTCGATGGCCTGGGCGGTGCGTTCGCCCAGCATGTGGAGCTGGGAGGTGTTGCTGAGGGCGAGCGCGAGCAGCCGGTCGTCGCCCGCGTCCTCCAGTACGGCGATGGCCTCGCGCGCGGCACGCTGGGCCTCGTCGGCGTCGCCCGCCCACCAGTGGATACGGGACAGCCAGCGCAGGTCGGCGCCGAGCGCCCGGGTGTCGCCGAGGAACCGGCGCAGGGTGACCGCGTCCCGCTCGGCGTCGACGGCGGCCGCGGAATCGGCGATGGTGTAGCTCTCGACGGCGTACCGCTCCAGCAGATCGGCCAGTTCGGCGGCTTCGAACCGGTCGCGCTGTCGCAGGACGAGCCGCAGGTGGGCCGCAGCCTCGCGGTGTGCGCCGGCGCCCGCGGCGTCCCGGGCGGCATCGGGGCCGTAGCGTGCGACGGCCTCCTGGTCGCCGGCTTCCGCCGCGTGGTGGACGACGCGGGACGGGTCGGAGCCGGGCTTCGCGACGAGCGCGGCCAGGACGTGGCGGTTGAGTTCGATGCGCCGCGCGGCGGGCAGCGAGTCGGCGACGGCCCGGCGGATCAACTCGTGCCGGAATCCGGCCCGTTCGGGTGTCACGGTCAGCAGTCCGCGCTGTTCGGCGGCGGCCAGCTCTGCCACTCCGTCCGTGAACAGCGCGTCGACGAGGGGCCGTTCGACCGCTGAGGGCACCACGGCGAGCTGTTCCAGGGCGTCCCGGGTGTGGTCGTCCAGGCCGCGCAGCCGGGCCAGGACGGCGTCGACCACGGTCGGCGGAACGTCGCCGGTGCCGCCGGCCGCCACCACCTCGGCGACGAAGAACGGGTTGCCCGAGGTCACCTCGTACACCTCCGCCGGGTCCAGGCGGCTCACCGCGCTCAGTGTGCGCACGGCGTCCGGGGAGAGCCGGGACAGCGGCAGGCGGTGCACGCGTTCGGCGCGGGAGACCTGGCCGAGGAGGTGGTGCAGTGGGTGGCGGCGGTCCAGTTCGTCGTCGCGGTAGGTGAGGACCAGGAGCGCCGGGAGGCGTTCCACCCGGTGCACAAGAAACCGCAGCGCGTCGAGCGAGGCCTCGTCGGCCCAGTGCACGTCCTCGACGACGAGGACGGCCGGGTGCGGGGCGGCGGTCAGCTCCATGCGCAGGGCGTCGTACACCCGGGACCGGTCGCCGCCCACCGCGAGGGCCCTTGCCAGTTCGGCACCGACGCTGCCGACGAGGTCGCGGAACGGGCCGAGCGGCCGTCGCGTCGCCAGGTCGTCGCACTCCCCCACCAGGACACGGGCCTTCGCGGGGAGCACGGCCGGCATGGCCCTCAGCAGGCTCGACTTGCCGATGCCCGCCTCACCGAAGACGAGCGCGACCGACCCGGCTCCATCGGCCGCGTCCCGCGCGGCGGCGGCCAGTCGGTCCAGCTCGTGGTCTCGTTCGAGGATCCCCCCATCCACGCTGCGATTCTGGCACGCGTTCGCCTCGAAGACGGTGCCTCGGCGGGCGTAGTTGGATTCGGCTGGGGCGTAGGTGGATTCAGTTGGGGGCGTAGGTGGATTCGGCTGACGGCCTACTTGGATTCGATCCGGCCGAGCGGATCGGGGCCGGCCGTCAGCGCGTCGCACGCCGCCTGCCAGGCAGGATCCCCGGGGTAGAGCTCGGTGCGGAGGTAGGCCCAGGTGAGCCGCTGGATCGCGGCCACTCGCTCGGGGTTCTCGTCCGTGGTCTCGGCGACGTCGTATCCGGAGACCCCGCCGAGCCCGTGCTCCGCGTCGAACAGGGTGAGCAGGGACTTGGGGCCCGGGGAGAGGACGTACGGATCTGCGTGCCAGTCCGCGCCCGCGACCGTCAGGTGGGCAGAGGTGTCCTTGTCACCGGCGACCACGAGGGTGGGCGTCGTCATCCCGGAGAAGTCCGTGGTCAGGAGGAAGGGGAAGCTCTCGGCCACGGACTCGGTGAGGGCATCGCCGCCCCTGCCGGGCGCGGCGAGCAGGACACCCGCCTTGATGCGGGGCTCGGCCAGGTTCACTTCCATTCCGTCGTGCGGATCTGCGAGCCGGGCGCCGAGCAGCAGGCTCGCGGTGTGTCCGCCCATCGAGTGCCCGGCCACCGCGACCCTGCTCCGGTCCAGGCGCCCGAGGAGCTGCGGGACGGCGGCCTCGATCTCGTCGAGCCGGTCGAGTATGTGCTTCATGTCCTCGGCCCGTGATCGCCAGAACAGGGGCGCTCCGGGGGTGGCGGGATCCAGGCTCAGTGTCGTGGAGCTCAGATGGGTGGGCTGGATCACGACGAAGCCGTGCGCCGCCCAGAAGTGGGCGAGGGGGGCGTAGCCGTTCAGCGAGGAGAGGTGGTTCGAGTAGCCCTGACCGTGCGAGAGGAGGATGACGGGCAAGTCGCTCCCGGTCACGGGGGCGGAGACCCGTACCTCCAGGTCCACGGCTCGGCCGGGGGCCGGGAGCACTACGGGAGCGACCGAGAGGACGGGCGTGGGCGGAGTGAGAGTGTCGGCCGGGTACGTGGATGCACTCATGATGCGTATTTCCCTTCGATGGCCTCTGCCGCCGGTCTCGTTCGGCCGGCGGCGGGCAAGGCGGACAGGAGCGTCCGGCTTCGACTACGCTTAAGCGGAGCGCCGTTCCGATTAATATACGGAGCAGCGTTCCGCTTAGTCAACGGCCGTCGACAGGAGAGCGTGGTGCCCCCTACAAGCCAGCCCGGGGAAGGGCGGGCCCGGAGCAAGCGGGCCGACGCGCTACGCAACCAGCAGACGCTGCTCACCGCCGCCGCCGAGGTGTTCGTCACCTCCGGCATCGATGCGCCGATCCGTGAGATCGCGGCCAGAGCGGGCGTCGGGATGGGGACGATCTACCGCCACTTCCCGACCCGGGCGGATCTCGTCGTCGCCGTCTACCGCCACCAGGTCGAGGCATGCGCCGAGGCCGGCCCGAGCCTGCTGGCCGGCGCCGACTCCCCGCTCGCGGCGCTGCGCCAGTGGGTCGACCTCTTCGTCGACTTCCTGGTCACCAAGCACGGACTCGCCAACGCGATGCAGTCGGACACCAGCGGCTTCGACGCGCTGCACTCCTACTTCCTCGACCGCCTGGTGCCCGTCTGCGCGCAGTTGCTCGACGCCGCGGTCGACGCCGAAGAAATCAGGCCCGGCACACAGGCCTACGAACTGATGCGCGGCATCGGCAACCTCTGCATCGGGCGGGACAGCGACCCCCGCTACGACCCTCGCCGCCTGGTCGAACTGCTCCTTCGTGGACTGCAGCGACCGCAGCCCCTCTAAATCCTGTAGTCGATGCACGCCTCTTGATGCTCAACAGTTTCGCTGCATAGGATCGTTCACAGTCGATTGAATCGTTTCAAACGACGTCGTGCTCGCCGCTTCGACACCCGCATCCATGCACGACGCACGTACGCAAGCAAGGGGCCACAGATGACCAAGGGTTGGAATCGCCGCGTCTTCCTCCGCACCTCCGTCGCCGGAGTGGGCGCCTCCGCCGCTCTCGGCTCCGGGGCCGTCACGACCGCCGCCGCGTCGGCGGGGACGGCCGCCGACGCCTCGCCGAGCGGCCGACTGCGCGTCGAGCGCACAACTGTCGAGTACGCCGAGACGCTGCTCGGCACCGAGGTCGAAAAGCCCAGACTCACCTGGGAACTGGCCGCCGAGGGCCGTGGCGCCCGGCAGAGCGCGTACCAGGTGAGAGTGGCGCTGAGCGAGAAGGCGCTGCTTCAGGGGCGGCGCATGGTCTGGGACTCCGGGCGGGTCGCGTCGGACCGTACCGTCGGCGTCGTGTACGCGGGCCCCGCCCTGCTGCCGCGCACCCGCTACCACTGGCAGGTCAGGGTCTGGGACGGCGAGAACCGACCGTCGGCGTGGAGTGCTCCGCGCTGGTGGGAGATGACGTTCCCGAAGGACGCCTGGGAGGGCTTCTGGATCGGTGCGGACGCCCCGCCGAAGCCGCCGACGTTCGACAGCGCTTCCTGGATCTGGTCGGCCGGTTCGAACTCCGGCGGCGCGCCCGTCGGGTCCCGCTGGTTCCGTGGCGCGTTCACGCCGCCCGCGGGCGCGGAGATCCGCAAGGCCACGCTGCTCGCCACGGCCGACGACGACTTCATCCTGTATCTCGACGGCGGGCAGGTGGTGGACCAGCCCGAGGAGACCGATGCCTGGCGGAAGGGCCATCTCGTCGACGTCACCGAGCAGGTGCGTGCGGCCGGGTCCGGACCGATCGTGGTCGCCGCGCGGGCGACGAACCGAGGCGGCTCCGACAATCCCGCGGGTCTGCTCGTACGGCTCATCGTGGAGACCGGAACGGACACGGTCGAACTGGTCACGGGTAAGGGGTGGCGCTCCGCCGAGACCGAGCAGGACGGCTGGCATCGGCCGGAGTTCGACGACGGTGCGTGGCCCGAAGCGGCCGTGCTCGCGCCGTACGGGCAGGGTCCTTGGGGCACAGGCGTGTCGCTGTCGTCATCCGAGCTGCCGGCGCCGCTGCTGCGACGCGAGTTCTCCGTCTCGAAGCCGGTGGCACGCGCTCGCCTCTACATCAGCGGCCTCGCCTACTACGACGCGGAGATCAACGGCGAACGTGTCGGCCGCCAGGTCCTCGACCCGGGCTTCACCGACTACGACGAGACAGTGCTGTACGCGGTGCACGACGTGACGGATCACCTCCGGCGGGGCACCAACGCGATCGGCGTGACCCTCGGCCGAGGCTTCTTCGGCATGAAGACATTCAACGTGTGGCACTGGGACAATCCGCCGTGGCACGGCGAGCCGCGGCTCCTCGGCCAGTTGGAGATCGACCACCCGGACGGTTCCCGCACCACGGTCGCCACGGACGACCGGTGGCGGATCACCGAGGGCCCGACCCTCTCCAACTCCCTGTACGCGGGCGAGACCTACGACGCGCGCAAGGCACCCGCAGCCTGGAGCCGCCCCGGATTCGACGACAGCGGCTGGCAGAAGGTCCAGCGCCAGGAAGCCCCGAAGGGCACCCTGCACGCGCAGCCGCACGACCCCATCGAGATCACCGATACCGTACGCCCGGACTCCATCAAGGAGTTGAGCGAGGGCGTGTACGTCGTCGACATGGGCCGCACGATGGCCGGCTGGACGCGGCTGACCGTGCGGGCCGACGCCGGGACGACAGTGCGGCTGATCCACGGGGAGAAGCTGAAGTCCGACGGGAGCGTCCACGCCGAGACCGGGCACGTACCGGGCCGGTTCCAGACCGACGAGTACGTGTGCGCGGGCGGCGGCGCCGACGAGGTGTGGGAGCCCAAGTTCTCGTACAAGGGCTTCCGTTACGTGCAGATCAGCGGACTGCCCGCCAAGCCGAAGCCGTCGCAGGTGGTGGGCCGTGTCGTCCACACACGCGTGGCGTCGACGGGCACCTTCGCCTGCTCCGAGCCGTTCTACGAGCGGCTGGAGAAGGCGATGCGGCGCACGGTCCTCAACAACCTGCACGGCATTCCGACGGACACGCCGATGTACGAGAAGAACGGCTGGACCGGTGACGCGCAGCTGGGCGCACCCGTCATGACGTACGCGCTCGGGGCGCACCGCTTCCTGTCGAAGTGGCTCGGTGACCTGAAGGACAGTCAGAATGCCGCGGGGCAGCTGCCGGTGATCGTGCCGAGCGGCGGCTGGGGCTACAACGAGCTCGCGCCGGCGCCGGAGTGGACGACGGTGTACCCCTTCCTGCTGCGGGAGATGTACCGCGTCTACGGGGACGAGCGTCTGGCCCGCGACCACTGGGCGCCGCTGACCCGCTACCTGGACTGGGAGCTCGCCCGGCTCCAGGACGGACTCGCGGTGACCGCCCTGGGCGACTTCCTGCCGCCGGGCTACGGCGGCAACCCGCCCGAGGACACCCGGCTGACCGCGACGGCGTATCTGCACCGGGCACTCGTCGGCACCGCGGAACTGGCGGATCTGCTGCGCGAAGCCGAGGTGGCGGACCGCTACCGCAAGGCCGCCGCCTCGCTCAAGGAGGCGTTCAACACGGCCTTCCTGGGCCCGGACGGCCACTACCGCACGGCGAAGGACCCCGAATACCGGCAGACCAACAACTGCATTCCGCTCGCCTTCGGGCTGGTCCCGCCGGGCGCCCGCGCCACGGTCGTCGACTCGCTCCTCGCCGACATCAAGCAGCGCGGCAACCATCTCAACACCGGCGCGCTGGGGACGAGCGTGCTGCTGCGGCAGTTGTCCGCGCAGGGGCACCCCGAGGTGGCCCACGCGATCGCCATGCAGCGCACGTACCCGAGTTGGGGTTACTGGTTCGAGAACGGCGCCGACACCATGTGGGAGATGTGGCCGCTCGACTCCCGTTCCCGGTCCCACTACTTCCAGGGCACGGTCGTGCAGTGGCTGTACGAGAACGTGGCCGGGCTGCGCCCCGGGGACGCGGGCTACCGGACCTTCACGGTCCGCCCCGACGGCGGCACGGGCGTGGACTGGGCCCGTACCTCGATACACACGGTGCGTGGTGAGGCTTCGGCGGCGTGGTCGGTCGTGGGCGGTTCGACACGGCTGTCGGTGCGGGTGCCGGTCGGTTCGACGGCCGAGGTGTACGTGCCGGCGCCGAGCCGCCCGGCCGTGAAGGCACCGGGCGGGGCGAAGTTCGTGCGCGTGGAGCCGGGGTTCGTGGTGTACGAAGTGGCCCACGGCGGCTGGGAGTTCGTGGCGCGGGCCGCCGGGTGAGGTGACGCGTAGGCGGTGAGGCGTGGGCGTGAGGCGGCGGGAACGGCGATCGCCGATCGGCTTTCTAGGACGCCGTGCGGGATTCGAGGTCGGTTCGGGTGTCGTTGCCGTAGACGCCTGATTCGTCGCCGCGGATGCCGTACCAGAGCTGGAAACGGGCCACCGCCGCGGTCAGTGTGGCGTCGTAGACGCCGCTGGCCGTGCCGCCCTCGTACACGTTGGGGATACGGAGCAGCCGTTCCTGAAGGTCGCTCACCTCGGGGCCGCTGGCACCCTCTCGGAGGGTGCCGGCGCCGTCGGGGTCGGCGGCGGGCTGGGACGGCGACGGGGCTGACGATGCGGCCGGGGGCGGCGCCTCCGCTGTGTCGTCGGTGGCGCTTCTGTCCCAGGTGAGCAGAAGAGCCGCGCTGAATCCCGCCAGGGCGGCGGCCACCGCGGCGATGGCGACGGCCGCGCGGCGGAACAAGGACGTGCGGCCACCGTGCGCCGTCGTACGGGCGACTCGGCGGCCGTGTGTGTCGTGCGGGTCGCCCGGGTAGTGGCCGTCGTCGCTCGCGAAGTCCGCGATGACGGGCGGCAGTTCCTGGGTGTCGTCCTCCGCCGTCCGGGGCAGGGCGGCGGAGGACTGCGTTCCCTGGACCGCGACCGCGATGACCTCGTATCCGTCGTCCGAGTCGCGTTCTCTCTCCTGGGCCTGGCGCACCAGCTCCGACAGGGCTCCTGACCGGCGGCGGCGCATGACGTGGGTCGGTTCCAACGCCGACCGGTTCGGCGGCAGTTCGGGGTCGTACGGTGTCGACAACCTGCTCTCCCTCCGGGCGCTACTGATCCGGGCGCTACTGAGCAGTGGTACGGGTACCCCCGCCCGGAAGTTCAACAGCGGCCCACCGAGTTGACCGGTGATCGGCGTGCGCGGAGGCTCACCGGGCGAGCCCCGCCGCCCGAAGGACGTGAGCGGCGGCGGAGCCCACCCGGTGCCTGTCAGCGGTTCATCAACGCGAAGACTCCCCAGCCCAGGTACTCACGCTGGTACCGGACGTGCCGCACGGGTCCGGTGGCGAGATCCTCGCGCATCTCGTCCGCCATCTCGTCATCGGGATGGGTGTCCAGCCAGCGCCGGGTGGCCAGCCACTGCGCGGCCACGTACCGGTCCCAGCTGTCCTGGTCGGCGAGGACCATCTCCACCACGTCGCAGCCGAGCCGGCCGAAGAGTTCGAGCAGCTCGGGGAGCGGGCGGAAGTCGTCCTTCGTGGTGGCGAAGCAGCCTTCGATGGTGGCCTGGTCCTGGGGCTCGCGGCGCCAGTACGGCTCGCCGATCAGCATGATCCCGCCCGGGGCGAGGCTCCGGCGGAGCAGTTCGAGGGTGCCGGTCGCGCCGTCACCGATCCAGGTGGCGCCGATGCACGCGGCGATGCCGACGGGTTCGTCGGCGACGTGGCCGGTCGCGTCCCCGTGCCGGAAGGCTACCCGTTCGGCGACTCCGAGCTCCGCCGCCCGAGTCCGGGCCTTGGCGAGGAACTCGGTACTGATGTCCACTCCGGTGCCGGTCACCTGGTGGTCGCGCGCCCAGGTGCACAGCATCTCGCCGCTGCCGCAGGCGAGGTCGAGCATGCTCGTCCCGGGTGCCAGGTCGAGGGCCCGGCCCAGGGTGGCCAGCTTCTCGCTGGTGAACGGGTTGTGAATGCGGTGTCCGCTCTCGCGGATGGTGAAGCTACGTGGCAGATCCACTTCTGGGATTCCTTCGGTCCGAGGAGGTCGTGGTGGCTGGAGTGCGCAGCCCGCCGTACGTGGCCGCGCTCGTCTGGACCGTCATCTCCCGCACCCCACTCTGTAAGGACCCACGCTCGGACCGCCAAGGGCCGGCCGAACAACCAACCAAGGACCAGCCCAAGGACCAGCCCAAGGACCAGCCCTCGGACCGGCCGAGGCTAAAACCGCGCACCCGGCCCCGTCCACCGGTTTTTTGCCGCGACGGCAACAAGGCGGGGCAATCAGATGACAATGAAAATGATTGTCGATAACGTGTGCGTCGGTCACGCCGTCCGCGCCCCGCCATGGGGTGCCCCCGGCGTGCCCGGAACGTCAACCGGCGTGCGCGAAAGGGGAGTTGTGGCTCATCTGTTGGTGGTCGAAAGCTGGGTCGGGTCGATGAGCAGACTGCTGCCACGGGCGATCCGGGAGGGCGGGCACGAGTTCACGTTCCTCACCCGCGATCTGCACCACTACCTGCGCTCCGCTCCGGAGGGCACGGCCCACCCCCTGCTCGCGGCCCGCAATGTACTGACCGCCGACACGAACGACGTCGACGCCCTGCTTCCGGAGGCGGAACGTCTGCACGGGGCGCTCGCCTTCGACGGGGTGGTGACGTCCTGCGACTACTACCTGCCGACCGTGGCGCGGATCGCCGCCCGGCTGGGGCTTCCCGGTCCGACGCCCGAGTCGGTGGAGAACGCCTGCCGCAAGGACACGACCCGCCGCGTCCTCGGCGAGGCGGGTGTCCCCGGCCCGCGCTTCGCCGTCTGCGCCGACCGGGCCGAGGCGGAGGAGGCCGCACGGGAACTCGGCTTCCCGCTGGTGGTCAAGCCGGTCGATCTGTGCGCGGGCATGTATGTGCGGCGCGTGGACGGCGAACGTGAGCTGGCGGACGCCTGTCGGGCGATCTCGGGCTTCCCGGTGAACGCCCGCGGTCAGGTCCGGGCGCCCGTCCTCCTGCTCGAAGAACTCCTCGACGGGCCCGAAGTCAGCGTGGAGACCGTGTCGTTCGACGGTACGACCCACGTCGTGGGCGTGACCGACAAGAGCGTCGGCGGAGCGCCCGCCTTCATCGAGACCGGCCACATGTTCCCGGCAGCGCTCGCGCGCGCCGACATGGAGGCCGCCCAGGACACCGCGACGCAGGCGATCAAGGCGCTCGGTCTCGACTCCGTGGTCGCCCACACCGAGATCAAGCTGACCGCCACCGGTCCGCGTGTCGTCGAGGTGAACCCCCGCCCGGCGGGAAACCGCATCACCGAGCTGATCCGGCACGTCACCGGACTCGACCTGGCCGCGGCCTGCGTCGACGTGGCTCTCGGCCACGCCCCCGACCTGCGCCGGAACGACACCGGACTGCGCAGCGCCGCCGTCGGCTTCCTCGTCCCGGACGCCACGGGGACGCTGGAGGCGATCGAGGGATCCGAGCAAGTGCGGGGCGCCCAGGGTGTGTTGGAGGTCCAGCTCGCCGAACCTGGCCGGGCGGTCAACGCCGCGGGCAGCAACAACGAGTACCTCGGTCATGTCATGGCGGGCGACGCCGAGGGCCTCGGCGCACGGGCCCTCGTCGAGTCACTGCTGTCCGTGTTGCGACCGCGGGTGACGGCCCGATGAGCGCGGCGACCGACACCGGGGCAACGGCTCCCGCCGTCCAGGAACAGGAAAGGGCACCCTCGACCTCGTACGGCACCTCGACACCGGCCCCGGATCCATCCGGCACCTCGGCCCCGGATCCGTACAGCACCACGACACCGGATCCGTACAGCACCACGACACCGGCCTCGTACGACGACCTCGTGAGCCGCGCCCTGGCCGGAGAACTCGGGCCGGACCCCCGCACCCTGCGCATCGCCGTGGCCTTCACCACGAGTCAGGTCGTACGTCATGACGGGCGCCACGGCGGATATCGCAACGAGGTGCTCAGCCTGCGCCTCGACCGGGCCGTCGGTTCGTGTGCGGTCGAGCCGGGTGCGCTGTCCGGCGGCGCGGTGGACGACTGCGCCGGCGCGGACGTGGCGCGGCTGCTGAAGCATCCGTTGCCGCCGGTCAGGGTGGCGGCACTCGACGCCTATCTGATGCATGTCACCCCGCACACACCGGAGAACGGGGCGCTCCCCCACCCGGTCCCCGCCGGGAACTCCCTGGAGAAGTCCCGCACGCGGGCGCGGGCCGTCGTCGAGCTGCTGGAGGTGCGGCCGGGACAGACCGTGCTCGTCGTCGGAGTCGTCAACTCCCTTCTGGAGGCGCTCCGTTCACGCGGCGTCCCGTACATACCGTGCGATCTCAAGGGTGGCCGGACGGAATGGGGCGAGCCGATCGTCACCGACGCGATCGCCGAACTCGACCGCTGCGACGCCGTGTTGGCGTCCGGCATGACGCTCGGTAACGGGTCCTTCGAGCCGTTGCGGGAGCATGCCCTGCGCACCGACACGCAGTTGGTGATGTTCGCGCAGACGGGCAGTGCCGTCCTGCCGCGCTTCCTCGGTGCCGGAGTGAGCGCGGTGTGTGCGGAGCCGTACCCCTTCTTCTGGCTGGACGGCGGTCCCGGCGTCATCCACCGCTACGGACACGGGCGCCGGTCCGGCTACCGACCTGGCCAACTGTCCGGCCTCCCGTCCGGGCATCGCGACGACTGTACGGGGGACGCGCTGTGACGACGGCCGCGCCGCGTCCCCTCACCGCCAACCCCGAGCTCCTCGCCCTGCTCGGCCGCACGCCGCTGGCCCGGGTGACCACCGATCTGCCCTGCCCCCAGCCCGGTTTCTGGGCCAAGCTCGAAGGGCTCGGCGCCGGTGGCATGAAGGCGCGGGCCGCCGTGTCCATGCTGCTCGGCGCCCGGGAGCGGGGTGAACTGCGGTCCGGCGCACCAGTGGTGGAGTCCACCTCGGGAACGCTGGGAATCGGTCTCGCCTTCGCCGGGCAGGCACTCGGCCATCCCATCGTGCTGGTCGGCGACACCGAACTGGAGCCGTCCATGCGGCAGTTGCTGCGCGCATACGGGATCCGCCTCGAACTCGTCGACCGTCCGGCGGCCGTGGGCGGCTGGCAGGCGGCGCGGCTGGCCCGGCTGCGGGAACTGCTCGCGGTGCTCCCGGACGCGTACTGGCCCGACCAGTACAACAACCCGGACAACATCGCCGGTTACGCGTCGCTCGCCGCCGAACTCGCCACCCAGCTCGACCACTTGGACGTACTGGTGTGCAGTGTCGGCACGGGCGGTCACAGTGCCGGGGTGGTGGGGCCGCTGCGCAGGCACTGGCCCGGGCTGCGGCTGATCGGGGTGGACGCCACCGGCTCCACCATCTTCGGGCAACCTGCCAGGCCCCGCCTGATGCGCGGCCTGGGCAGCAGCATCCATCCGCGCAACGTGGCCTACGAAGCCTTCGACGAGGTGCACTGGGTCGGCCCGGCCGAGTCCGCGGACGCCTGCCGGCGCCTCGCGCGCGGGAGTTTCGTCAGCGGCGGCTGGAGCACGGGAGCCGTCGCGCTCGTCTCCGCCTGGGCCGCCCGCGTCCATCCCGGGGCCGTCGTCGCCACCGTCTTTCCCGACGGGCCGCACCGCTATCTCGGCACGGTCTACGACGACGACTTCACGGCTGCGCACGGCCTCGACCCGGCCGGCGCCGCCACCCGGCCCGTCGAGATCCCGCATCCACGTGCCGTCGAGGCCACCGGCTGGGTCCGCTGCGCCACGGTCACCGACCCCCTGCACACCCCCTTGGAGGGGAGCCCGTGAAGGCCACCCTGCGTACCGCGCGGCTCACGCTCACCGAGCCGCTGCGCATATCCCGGTCGACGATGACCGCCCGCGACGCCGTCTGGCTGACGGTCGAGCACGAGGGCCTCAGCGGCCACGGGGAGGCCGTCACCAGCGTCTACTACGGCCTCGACTCGGCAGTACTGGAACGGCAGTTGTACGAGGCCGGCCTGGATCTGGGCCGCTTCGGCGACCCCGAGAGTGCGCTGCGCGAGGGGCCCGCGGGCGACCGGCCGCCCGCGGTGACGGCGGCCGTCGAAGCCGCGTTGCTCGACCTGTGCGGCAAGCGGTCCGGCCTCCCCGTGCACCGGCTGCTCGACGCGAAGAGCGCCCGGACCGCTTGGACCGCTCCGGGCGCTCGGACCACTCCGAGCCCTCCGAGCCCTCCGAGCGCCCGGACCGCCCGCACCATCGGTATCGTCCCCGTCGAGCGCGCCGCCGCGCAGGCCCGCTCGCTCGCGGACAGCGGCTTCACCGTCATCAAGGTCAAGGCGGGCACACCGGATCCCGAGGACGACCTCGACCGCGTGCGCGCCATCGCGTCCGCCGCGCCCCGGGCCCGGCTGCTCCTCGACCCCAATGGCGCCTGGACGTTCACCGAAGCCCTGCAACTGCTCCCCCCTTACGCGGAGTTGGGCGTCGAGGCCGTCGAACAGCCCCTCGCGGCCGGTGATCCGGAGTCCCTGGCACGGCTCGCCGAGCGTTCACCGCTGCCCCTGATCGCCGACGAGGACGCCGTCACGTACGAGGACGTACGCCGTCTCGCGGGCCGGGTGCACGGCGTGAACGTCAAGCTCGCCAAGTGCGGCGGTCCCCACGCGGCCCTGCGGATCGCCGAGTTGATCGAGGGCAGCGGCACCGAGCTGATGCTCGGCTGTCTCACCGCGAGCACGCTCGGCCTGGCTCCCGCCGTGCATCTCGCCGACCGCGCCCGCTGGGCCGACCTCGACGGCCATCTGCTGCTCGCCGACGACCCGTGGACCGGTATCGGGGGCGCCGACGGTGTCGTACGGGCAAATGACCTCCCCGGGCTCGGCGTACGGGAGAGGCGGGTGGGCCGTGAAGACGCTGCATGAGATACGTGGCTTCTCGCCCGCGATCCGGCTGCTCCTGGTCAACCAGCTCGGCGTCAACACCGGTTTCTATCTGCTCATCCCCTATCTGGCCACGCATCTCGGCGAGGACCTGGGCATGTCGGCGGCCGTCGTCGGGATCGTGCTCGGGGTGCGCAATCTCAGCCAGCAGGGGCTGTTCCTCATCGGTGGATCGGCCGCGGACCGGCTCGGAGCACGCGGCGTGATCATCGCCGGGTGCGCGGTACGTACCGTCGGCTTCGCGCTGTTCGCGCTCGGGGACGGGCTCGCGGTACTGCTGGCCGCGTCCGTGCTGAGCGGGCTCGCGGGGGCGCTGTTCAACCCGGCCGTGCGGGCCTACCTCGCGCAGGAGGCCGGTGAGCGCAAGGCGGAGGCGTTCGCGCTGTTCAACGTGTTCGCGACCACGGGTGCGCTGATCGGGCCGTTGCTCGGCAGTGTCCTGCTGCTGGTCGACTTCCGGGCCTCCGCGCTCACGGCCGCGGGGATCTTCGCGGTGCTGACGGTGGCTCAGGCGCTGGTGCTGCCCTCGCGGGCGGTGCCTCCGAGCTCCGGCGGTGTGCTCGCGGACTGGCGTGAGGTGGTGGGCAACCGCGCGTTCCTGGCTTTCTCGTGCGCCATGGTCGGCATGTTCACGCTGGAGAACCAGCTGTACTTGCTGCTGCCCGAGGGCGCCCGCCGTGCCACGGGCTGGGACGGCGCGGCCGGACTCGTCTTCGTCGTCGGCACGCTCGCCAATCTCGCTCTGCAGATGCGGCTGACACGGGCGTTGAAGGCGCGCGGCCGACAGGTCATCGGTGTCGGGCTCGCGCTGATGGGGCTCGCGTTCGTGCCGCCGATGCTGGTGTCGGGTGCCTCGCCGGAGGTGTGGCACGCCGCACCCGTCCTCGTCGGCGTCCTGTTCCTCTACGTCGGTGTCATGGTCGCCCAGCCCTTCGTGATGGAGCTGATCCCCGGCTTCGGGCGGCCGGAGCTGACCGGCACGTACTTCGGGATCTTCTACATGGTGTCCGGGATCGCGGCGGCGGTGGGCAACACGGTCGTCGGCTGGGCCATGGACACCGGTGACGACCGGAGCGCGGCCTGGCTGCCGTGGGCCTGCTGTCTGGTCTTCGGGCTGGTGTCGGCGGGCGCGGTCACCTGGCTGCGCCGCCGCGGGGCGCTGCCCGAGCTGCCGGTGCCCAGGTCCCGGTCCGAGCCCGTGGAGGCGACGGCATGACGAGCGGGAATCTGCTGACCGACAACCCGGAGCTGTACGAGGCCCGGTTCCCCGATCCCGAACGACTGGCCGGGCGGTGGGCCGAGGACTGCCTGCGGCGGTACGCGGCCGGTGCGAGGGTCCTCGACCTGGGCTGCGGCACCGGTCGGGACGCGGCCCAACTGCACGCGTCCGGGCGGACGGTCGTCGGGGCCGACCTCTCCGAGGCGATGCTGGCGTACGCCCGCGACCGGCATCCGGGTCCGGAGTACGTCCACGCCGATCTGCGGGACTTCTCGCTCGGGGAGTTCGACGCGGTGGTGTCTCTGGACAGTTCGCTGCTGTACTGCCACACCAATGACGACCTCGACGGCTTCCTCGCCTCCTGCCGCCGGGGCCTGGCACCGGGCGGGCTGCTCGTCGCCGAGATGCGCAACGGCGCCTACTTCCTCGGCCGCGACGGCCTGTTGAACACGCCGAGGCCCAACTCCTTTGCCTGGCACGGGACTTCGTACCGGTCGACAACCACGCTTCACGTCGACCGCACCGCGCAACTCCTGCGGCGTACCCGTGTATGGACCGCCGACGACGGCTCGGCTCCCGTCGAACAGCGGTCGGCCTGGCGGCTGCTCCTGCCGCAGGAACTGCGTCACTTCCTGACCTCCCACGGCTTCACCGTGCTCGCGCTGCACGACGGCCCGGGGCCGCGAACCGAACCGCCGTGGCAGGAAGGCGACCTGCCCGGGACGGCGGCCGAAGCCGACCGGCTGCACGTGGTGGCCCGGCTCGACGCCTGATCGCACCGCACACCGCTGCCTCATCCACCCCTCCCCACCTCACTCACCTCACACAGCAAGGACATCGTCATGCGGGAATACCCCGGCCTCCGTCGCAGAGGCTTCCTCGCCGCCGCCTCAGGAGTGGGCGCCCTCGCCCTCGTCGGCTGCGGCGGCTCGGACAATGAATCGGGCAACGACTCCGGCTCGGGTACGGGCGGCGGGAGCGACGGAAAGCCCCGGCGCGGCGGGCGGCTGCGGGCCGCCTTCGCGGGCGGTGGCGCGAGCGAGACGCTCGATCCGCATCTGGCCAACCTCTTCGCCGACGCGGCCCGCGCCAAGGCACTCTTCGACAAGCTCGCCGACTACGGCGACGATCTCTCCGCCCAGCCACGCCTGGCCTCCGGCTGGGAGCCGAACGCGGGCCTGGACCGCTGGCGGGTCACCCTGCGGAAGGCGGACTTCCACGACGGGAAGCCCGTCACCGCCGAGGATGTGCTGTTCAGCTACCGCCGGATCGCCGACCCCGAGAAGGCGTTCCGTGCCAGGGCGTCCCTCGAACCCATCGACCTGAAGGCGAGCCGGGCCGTCGGCGAACGGACCATGGAATTCGTCCTCAAGCGGCCGATCGCCGAATTCCCCAACGTCCTGGCCGCGTTCGGCGCATACATCGTGCCCGACGGGACGTCGGATGCCGACTTCGACAAGAAGCCGGTCGGCTCCGGGCCGTTCCGTTTCGTGTCGTTCGCGCCGGGCCGCTCGGCGGTCTTCCGCCGCAACGACGCCTACTGGGACGGCGCCCCGCACCTCGACGAGCTGGAGTTCGTCGTCGCCAACGAGGAGTCCGCGCGGGTCAACGCGCTGCTCGGCGGGCAGGTCGAGTACGCCCATGAGCTCAACCCGACGACCGCACGCGCCCACGAGGGCAAGGGCCGGATCCAGATCGTACGGTTGCGGAACAGCGCCATGCAGGCCTTCGCCATGAAGACGGACCGGGCCCCCTTCGACGACAAGCGGGTCCGGGAGGCGTTCTTCCTGATCGCCGACCGGCAGGAGCTGATCGACGGCGCACTGTCCGGGGCGGGCGTGGTCGGCAACGATCTGTTCGGCAAGGGGTACGAGTACTACGCGGAAGGTCTGCCGCAGCGTCGGCAGGACCTCGACCGGGCCCGCTCCCTCCTGAAGAAGGCGGGCGCGGAGAAGCTGAAGGTCACGCTGGACACGTCGGCGGTCGCGGCCGGTTTCACCGAGGCGGCCGGCATCTTCCGCGACCAGGCCGCCAAGGCCGGAGTCACCGTCGACGTGAAGATGGGCAGCAAGGACTCGTACTGGGCGGACATCCTCGATTCCGGGACCCTGTGCTGCTACCGCTCGGGGGCCATGCCCATCGAGTCGCACATCTCGCAGCGGCTGCTCACCGACTCCACCACCAACGCCACCCAGTGGCACCACAAGGACTTCGACGCGCTCTACCACCAGGCGCAGTCCACGAAGGACGAGACGGAACGCACCGCCGTGTTCGGGCGGATGCAGCGCAGGCTGTACGCCGAGGGCGGCTTCCTGGTGTGGGGGTTCGCCGACTGGATCATCGGAACGGGCCGTGCTGTCAAGGGAGTTGAGCGGTCAGCGCCCGCGAACTCACTGGACTGGGCGCGGTTCGACAAGGTCTGGCTGGCGTGAGCGGACTGGGCTCGTGGGCCGCCCGGCGGCTGCTGCTCGGAGGTGCGCAGACCGTGGCCGTGGTGCTGCTGGTCTTCGTACTCACCGAGGCGCTGCCGGGCGACGCGGCGGTGGCCCTGGTCGGCGACCAGCCGGATCCGGCGCGGATCGCCGCCGTCCGCGAGGCGCTGGACCTGGACCGCCCCGCGTACGAGCGGCTCGCCGACTGGGCAACTGGCCTGCTACACGCAGACTTTGGGGACTCACTGACATCCGGGCGGCCCGTCTCCTCGTACATATCCGACGCCTTCGGGCCCACCCTGCTCCTCGCCGGTCTCACGGTCGCGTTGCTGGTCCCGGTCGGGTTCGGGCTCGGAGTGCTGGCCGCGCGGTTCGAGGGGCGGTTCGTGGACCGGCTGGTCAGTTCGGTGACGCTCGGGGTGTACGCGGTACCGGAGTTCGCGTTCGGGGTGCTGCTGGTGACGGTCTTCGCGCTGCGGCTCGACTGGCTGCCACCGACGGCGGTCGGTTACGGCACGGATCTGCTCGGGCATCCGGCCGCGCTCGTGCTGCCGGTGCTCGTCCTGCTGTCGCGGCCGGTGTGCTCGCTGTCCCGGCTGGTGCGCGCCGGGATGATCGACGCGCTCGCCTCGCCGTACGTCGCACAGGCCCGCCGGTACGGGATCCCGGGCGCCCGGGTGCGATACGCGCACGCGCTGCCGAACGCGATGGCACCGGCAGCACAACAACTCGCCCGCACCGTCGACTGGTTGTTGTGCGGGGTGATCGTGGTGGAGGCACTGTTCGTGATTCCCGGGCTGGGGACCGTACTGATGAACGCCGTCGCCGAGCGGGATGTGCCGGTGGTGCAGGGGCTGGCGGTGGTCTTCGGGGTGATCACCGTGGTGCTGAACCTGGGGGCCGATCTCGTCGCGCACCGGTTCGCGCCACGGGCGGAGGTGGCCGCGTGAGAGGACGGACGAAGTGGCTGCCGTCGGGGCGCTTCGCGCTCGCGGCCGCTCTCGTTTGCGTACCGCTGGTCCTGGTTCTGTTCGGGCCGCTGTTCGCGGGTGAACCCGGGCCGCGGGCCACGTCGTTCACGCTCGGCGGCGGGCACTGGCTCGGCACGGACTTCGTGGGGCGTGACGTGTGGCGACAGGTGCTGCTCGGCGGCCGACCCGTGGTGGTCGTGGCGCTCGCGGCGACGACGCTGGCGTATCTGGTGGCGCTGCCGGTCGGGCTGATCAGCGCACTCACTCACCGAACTTGGTTGGAGGAGGTGCTGATGCGACCGTTGGACGTGCTCCTCGCCGTGCCGTCGCTGCTGATGATCCTGCTGGTCGCGTCGGTGTTCTCGCCCGGGGCGGGTGGTCTCGCTCTGCTGGTGGCGCTCGTCAATATCCCGGACGCGGCGCGCATCGTGCGCGCCGCGGCGGCTGATGTGGCCTCGCGTCCGGCGGTGGAGGCGCTGCGGATGCAGGGCGAGTCGTGGTGGCGCATCGCCGTCGGACATGTCGGCCGGTCGATCCTGCGGCCGCTCGCCGCCGACGCGGGGGTACGGCTGACAGGCGCCCTCTATCTGGTGGCCACGGCCGCCTTCCTGGGCATCGGAGTGGCCCCGGACGCGGCCGACTGGGCGGTGATGGTGGACCGCAACCGTACGGGGCTGTTCGTGCAGCCGTGGGCCGTGGTGGTCCCGGCACTGCTGATCGTGACGCTGACGATGGGGTGCAATCTGCTGTTCGACGCGCTGCTGCTCAGCACCGAACGGGCTGACGTTCGGAACGGCGTTCGCCATGGGGTTCGTGCTCGTGACCATGTGAAGGAGCCACGTCCGTGAGCGAGTCGACCGCGGTCGCGGAGATCGAGGAGCTGACCGTCGAGGTCGGCGGGCGGCGCATCGTCGACGGGGTGAGCCTGCGGGTTCTGCCGGGAAAGGTGACCGCGCTGGTCGGTGCCTCCGGCAGCGGGAAGACGACGACAGGGCGTGCGCTGCTCGGCGAGTTCCCGTCGGGCGCGCGGGTGACGGGCTCCGTACGGTTGGAAGGCTCCGTACGGGTGAACGGCCTCGCACGAGTGGACGAGGCCTTGGTCGGTTATGTCCCGCAGCATCCGGCGGCGGTGCTCAACCCCGCGCGGCGGGTGGGTGCGCTGCTGTTCGACATCGCGCGCGGCCATGTGCGCGAACTGCCCCGCCGTGCTCGTCGGGCCGCGGCGCGCGAGCATGTCCTGCGGGCCTTGGACATGGCTCAACTACCGGACGGATCACGCCTGTTGAGACACTTCCCGCATCAGCTCTCGGGCGGGCAGCAGCAGCGTGTCGTCCTCGCACAGGCCCTGCTTCTCGGCGCGCGGGTCGTCGTCGCGGACGAGCCCACCACCGGGCAGGACGCGCTGACGAAGCGACGCGTGGTGGACGAGCTGGCGGCGGTCGCCGCGCGGGGTATCGGCATCGTCCTGCTCAGCCACGACCTGGAGACCGTACGCGCACTCGCCGACGAGGTACTGGTCATGCGGGACGGCCGGGTCGTGGAGTCCGGGCCCACGGAACGGGTGTGGCTCGCGCCCTCTCATCCGTGGACGCGTGAACTCCTCGCGGACCGGCCGACGTTGACGGGCGAGGCACCGGAAAGGTCGGACTCGCACACCGTGCTGCGGGTCCGCGGTCTCCGTGCCCGGCACCGCGGCGTCGAGGTGCTGCATGCCCCGGAACTCGCCCTGCGGTCCGGCGAGTGCGTCGCTGTCCTCGGCCGCTCGGGCAGCGGAAAGACGACACTGGCCCGCTGCATTGCCGGGCTCCACCGCACGTACGAAGGAGAGGTGCTGCTCGACGAGGTCCCGCTGCCGCCCAGTCTGCGCGACCGTACGCGCGGTCAACTGGCCGCCGTGCAGTACGTGTTCCAGGACGCGCGGGCCTCCTTCGACGAACGTCGGCCGGTGTTCGACCAGGTGGCCCGTACGGCGGTACGGCTGCGTGGGGTGCCTCCCCAGGCGGCGCGAGCGGAGGCGTCAGCCGTGCTCAACAGCCTCGGCCTGGCGGACGAGTTGGCGGCCCGGTCCCCTGCCGGGCTCTCCGGTGGTGAACTCCAACGGGCCGCGCTGGCACGGGCCCTGCTCGCCCGGCCGCGGGTCCTGGTGTGCGACGAGATCACCTCCGGGCTCGACACGGTCACCCGCCGGGGCATCCTCGACCTGCTCGCCGGGCTGCTGCGCGACCGCGGCGACCTGTCCCTCGTACTGATCACGCACGACCTGGACACGGCCCGACTCGCCGCCAGGATCGCGGTGTTGGACGCCGGAGAGGTGGTCGAGCAAGGGGCGGCCCAGGACATCCTGACGGCGCCCGCGCATCCATTCACCGTGTCATTGCTGGAGAAGCGATCGATGGAGAAGCGATGTGCGGAGAGACGATTGGTGGAGAAGCGGCGGGGTTAGCTCGTACCAGGAGTCAGATCCAGCCCTGTTCCCACGCATGCCGTCCGCGGAACGCCGTACGGCCCGGCCTCCTTCGGGATCCAGGCGGCGGGGGCGGTCGTCTTCGCCGCGCTCGCACTCGTGGGACTCGCGGTCGATCCGGACCTGGGCCGCTGTCTCGTGGCGGCCGGCTGGTTCTTCCACGGCGTCTGGGACTTCGTCCATCTGAGGCTCGACAAGGTCGTCGCCCGGTCGTTCGCCGAGTGGTGCGCAGTGGTGGACGTCCTGATCGCCGTCCACCTGCTCTTCCTGGTGTGACCGCTCCTCAGCGAAGGTGCACGCGCTCCTCAGCGGAAGTCCACGTCCAGTGGAGCGGCCGTGACCGTCGTACGAGGCACCCGCGCGACGAGTGCCAGAAGTTCCTCCCGCTCGCTGCCCACGGGCAGGCCGAAGCCGCCCAGCCACTCCTCCGGCCGGGCGGCTTCGGTGCTGAGCGTGAGGGTGTAGCGGCAGCGGCCGGGACGCTCGGGGACGTAGTGGGCGAACGTCATGAGCGGCAGGCAGCCGGGGCCGGCGGTCGGGTCGAAGGACTCGCCGGGGGCCAGTCTCCGCAGGTCGCCGGGCCTGAGCGGTCCGACGAGGGGATCCTCGGCCGGGGCGGGCCGCGCGACGACACTGCCGTCCTCGACGCATGTAACGGTGGGCAGATAGCGCGGACAGCGCAGTCCGTTCTCGGAGCCGTCGAGCACGCCCGCGATCCAGAGGTCCCGGGAACCCGTGTTGCGGATCTCCACCCGGACGGGGGCGGGGCGGCCGACGGGCTGGGGGCCGCTCGGCCCGTACAGGACGAGGTCGAGCATGCGACAGCTCCTTCCCGGGCCGTGGCCGACGCCGTTGTCCGGGCGGGCCCGGTCGCGATGCTGCCACAGTCACCCGGCAAGGGCACCGGCACGAGCACGGGCAGGAGCACCGGCAACCGACCACCGGTGCCGACACCGGCACCGGCACCGGGAGGGCGCTCACGGGCAGAGGGGTCGCCCGTGAGTGCCCTCCCGGACAGCGGCCGCGGTCAGTCGCCGAACTCGGCGGTGAGGCGGGCCTTCGTGGTGTCGACCTGGTCGCGTACGGCGTCCACGACGTACGGCTTGAACGCGGGGGTGTCGAAGTGCCGCATCAGCCGGTCGAGCGTGGAGTTGGCCTCTTCGAGGTCGCCCTGGCGGGCGTAGGCGCGGGCGAGGCGGCGGGTGGCCAGGTTGAGCGTCAGGTTGTCGACGCCCTTGCCCTGTTCGGAGACCTTGACGACCTGGGCGAGCTGCTCGATGCCGGACTTGGGGTCCGGGGGCCGTACGGTCAGCTCGGTCTTGTCCGGGCTCAGGCTCTTGAATTCGTGCTCGAAGTTGAGCCCCTTGGCGAGGCGCGCGTACACCGCGAACGGGTGCGTGCCGTGCCGTTCGATGATCTCCTGGAGGGCGTCGTTGCCGGACCGCAGCGACGGTGAGTCGGAGCCGCGCAGGGCGAGGATCTTGCCCTGCTCCTCGCCCATCATCAGCTCGGCGAGCTGGGTGTCGCTCTGGCTGACGGGGTGCCTGACGTTGAGCCGCAGCACCGGCGAGACGATCCGGGAACCGTCCGACGCCAGATAGGCGGCGCGCAGCTGGTAGGTGCCCGGCTGCTGGAAGTAGTGCCCGTCGCGGCCGTAGCCGATGTAGGCGCTGCTGTAGATCGCGGGCCGGCCGGCGTCCAGGCGGACGGTCTGGTCCTGGTCGACACAGCGGCGCAGCAGCGGCCGGTAGAGCACGGTGCGGCCGGAGGGCTGGCGGATGGCGATGTTGACGAGTTCGTCGTCGGGGTGGAGGTGGTTGTGCGTGGAGCGCCCGCGCAGGTCGGTCGTCTCCAACTTCAGCTCCACGACGACGGGTTCGCCGAAGGAGAAGCCGTCCTTGTCGGCGCGCAGATCCAGCCGAAGTCCGGACTCGTCGGTGAGCGGCTCGTCGAAGAGTTCGGGTTCGATGTCGGCGGCGCCGGTGGCGAAGGCGTTGGCGCCCATGATGACGTTCCGGTAGAAGCCGTGCCGCAGATGGATCTGCTCGTTGTCGGTGAACTGGAAGGGGAAGGCTCCCCAGTAGGCTGCCGCTCCGCCGTTCCCGTTCAACGGCTGGTAGTTCTGCGGGTAGTTCATCCAGGACAGGTCGGCGAAGCCGTTGTTGCCGCCGAGCGGGGCCGGGGGTTGGGCCAGGTTCTTCTGCCAGGAGTGCAGCAGGTTGAAGGAGTGGCCGAGTTCGTGCACGTACGTGCGCAGCATGGCGCGTTGCGCTTCAGGGTCGGTGCCCTGGACGAGGTCGTAGAAGATCGCGCAGCCCTGTCGCTGGAAGGCGTCGGACGCGTCGAACATGATGCCGCGCACGCCCGCCGTGCCTTCGTAGCTGCTGGCGACCAGGAGCCACAGTTTCCATTGCGGGGCATTGCGCCACAGGCTGAAGTTGGTCTCCATCGCGGCGTGCAGTTCGGTGTTGGTCCAGCCGTTCTGGCTGTTCGCGATGGTGTTCGCGGTGCCGGAGACGAGCAGTTCGATACCGGCCTCGGCGTAGGCCCGGGGCACGGTGAGGACACGGGCCGGGCTGTTGGCGGGCTGCGGGAGTGATCCCGTGTCGTACGCGAGGAAGGGCACGGCCCCGGTCACGGAGTCCTGCTCCCACTCGACGGTGCGGAAGTACGGAGAGACGTACGGGCAGACGTAGGTGGCGCCCAACTGGCCCGGCGGGCGCAGGAATTCCACGGTCGCGGCGCCGGGCCGCTGGGTGATCCTGCTGCGCGGGATGGTGATCCGTACGATCACGTGGGCGGTCTTCCAGG
Organism: Streptomyces sp. NBC_00878; assembly: GCF_026341515.1. Taxonomy (NCBI): domain Bacteria; kingdom Bacillati; phylum Actinomycetota; class Actinomycetes; order Kitasatosporales; family Streptomycetaceae; genus Streptomyces; species Streptomyces sp. NBC_00878. The sequence continues at coordinate 450,000 of NZ_JAPEOK010000001.1, forward strand.
TGTACTCGGCGACTCCCGTGACGACGACCCTGGTCGCGGTCCACGCCACGGTGGGCGCGTCCACGATGAAGGAGCCGAAGTAGGTCTTCGTACCGCCGGCCGTGCTGAAGAAGTCTCCGCTGGCCTTCCGCAGGACCTTCGGTCCGCCGGGCACGCTGTCGACGTCCACGCGGAGGTCGAGTTCGTAGCCGCCGCTGTTGCCGCGGTAACGGCCGCGGGTGGGGCGGTGGATGGGCGCGGGGGCGCCGGGCTCGACGTGCACCGCGGCTGCTGCCCCGACTGTCAGTTGTTCTGCTGTCCCGCTCACTTCGGTAGTGCTCTGACCCGAGATCGCGTCCTGGCCGTTGTCCCCCTCGTCGGGAACGGATGCGTCGGCCAAGGGCGCCGCCGAGAAGTCGGCCGTCCCCGTTGTCGGGTCTCCACTGGCTGTTGACATGGCGAAAAGTCCTCCGCTCGCCTGAGTTGCGCCGTTCAGTGGGTGGCGTCCGGTCGACGCCACCCCGGGTCCCGGCCGGCCGGGAGGACTGGTGCGTGCACGTTGGCACCGCGCTGTGACCGCGTCAACGATCCTTTCCGTTGTCCCGCAGAAATACGACGGAACTCGTGTGGCCTGCGCACCTGGTGCTGGCCGGATCCCGTCCGGCAGCCGGGGCGACGGCTTTACGTTGTGTCGTGAAACCGACGATGGCGCATGTTGAGGAGGCTGTTCCGTGACGCACGATTCGTCCGCACCGGCGGGCCCGTGGTCGAAGATCGACACATCGGTGCCGCATTCGGCCCGGATCTGGAACTACTGGCTGGGCGGGAAGGACAACTACCCCGTCGACCAGGAGGTGGGCGACGCGTTCCGTGAGTCCTTTCCGGGCATCGAGGAACTCGCGCGGGGCTCCCGGGCCTTCCTCGGCCGGGCCGTGCGCCACCTGGCGGACAAGGAAGGGGTCCGGCAGTTTCTGGACGTCGGTACCGGACTGCCCACCGTCGACAACACGCATCAGACGGCCCAGCGGGTGGCCCCCGAGGCACGGATCGTCTACGTCGACAACGACCCGCTGGTGCTGGCCCACGCCCGGGCGCTGCTGACCAGCACCCCGCAGGGGGTGACCGACTACATCGACGCGGACCTGCACGATCCCGACGCGATCCTGCGCCAGGCGGCCAGGACGCTGGACCTGACCCGGCCGGTGGCGCTCACCCTGATGCAGGTCAGCGGGCACATAGCCGACTACGACGAGGCACGGTCCATCGTGAACCGGCTGCTGGAGGCCCTGCCGTCCGGCAGCTTCCTGGCGTTCAACGACAGCGTGGACACCCACAAGGACAACGCGGAGGCCACCCGGCGCTACAACGAGAGCGGCGCCGCCCCGTACTTCCTCCGCAGCCCGGAACAACTGGCCGGTTTCTTCGAGGGTCTTGAGCTGCTGGAGCCCGGCGTGGTCCCGCTGGCGGAGTGGCGTCCCGACCCGGGCGCCCCCGCGATCCCGGTCGAGGTGATCGCCCTCGGCGGTGTCGGCCGCAAGCCCTGATATCCGGCCAATCCCCGTTACCCGTACGCCTGTTACCCGTACGCCCGCTACCTGTACCCATAGCGGCGCCCACGGCGGCTGCCGCAGCCGCGCCTGCGCCCGGATGTCGGGCGGGCCGGTCCGGAACCTCGTCGGGCGGGCCGGTCCGGAGCTCCCTCCATGGCTGAGTCTTTGCCGCGGCCAAAGGATCTCCTGACCGGCCCCAGCCGTACTCCCGGGCATCCGCACCCGCTCACCGCGGGGGCGACCACAGCGTTCCCGGAGCACTCCACTCCGGGGGCGGATGTCCTGGGCCAGGAGGAGCCATGCGTATGTCCCGGAACGCGGCGGGAACGGTCTTCGTCGTGAGCAGCCTGACGCTGACCCTCGCCGCGCTCGCCTATCCCGCGATGCTCGGGGTGCAGAACGCGTCGAGTTCCCCGTCACGCGTCATCGCCCACACGCCGACCGGCCCGCTCACGGAGGCGGACCGCGATTTCGTCGTCAAGGTGCGCTCCGCCGGGCTCTGGGAGTTCCCCTCCGGCGAGCTGGCCCTGACGAAGGGCACGACCCAGCCCGTCAGAACGGCGGGCGAGCATCTGATCTCGGGCCACGCCGCGCTCGACGCCGAGTGCCGGCTGATCGCTCCCCGGCTGGGGATCACCCTGCCCAACCAGGCGTCCCCGCAGCAGCAGGGTTTCGTGGCAACGCTGACCGCGGACCACGGCAAGCAGTTCGACACCGATCTCGCCAACATCCTGCGGGTGACCCACGGCCAGATCTTCCCGGCAGTCGCGAAGATCCGGGCCACGACCGAGAACTCCCTGGTCCGTGAACTGGCCGACCAGGCCAACGACACCGTTCTGGACCACATCTCCGTCCTGGAGAAGACCGGGCTGGTCGACTTCGACTCGGTCCTCTTCCAGGAGACGACCCCTCCGAAGCTGCCCGCCGGCGACGTCACTCCGCCCGCGCCCCCTCGGGGAGCGCCGGTCGTCGCTCTCACCCCGCCCGCGAACAGCTCCGCGACACCTACGCCCACCCCGTCACCGACGGTGGGGTAGGTCAGCGCACGGTCGTGCCGTACATCTCGCCGAGCGGATCCGCGAGCAGCTCGACGCGGGTGCCGTCGGGGTCACGGAAGTAGATCGAGGTACCGCTCTCCTCCTGGTAGTCCACCCCGGCCGCGTCGAGCCGGTCGCGCAGGCGGCGCCAGTTGTCGGGTTCGACGGAGATGGCCAGGTGGTGGAGGCCGCCGAGGACTTCCGCGTACGGGCCGAGGCCGAGGCCGGGGAAGTCGAAGAAGGCGAGCAGGTTCCCGTGCCCGATGTCGAAGAAGAAGTGGGTCGAGCCCTTGTAGTCGCGGTTCTCGAACATCTCCGTGAGCGGGAACTCCAGCAGTTCCTGGTAGAAGCGCACCGTCCGCTCGACATCGCCGGAGAGCAGTGCGACATGGTGCACGCCCCGGGCCGAACTGGGTCCCCTGTCCGGGGCCAGATAGGCGTCCCTGATCCGTGCCCTCTCGGTTTCGATCGCCGTCAGGTCCAAGGGGTTCTCCTCCTGGCTCGACACGTACGCGCACACTCCTCACACAATGGAAGGGGACGTCGGCCGCGACGACCGGGGCCGGCGCGTCACCGGCATCACCGAAACGGTTTGCCGTTCAACCACTGGTCACTCTAGGCATCCCCTCCGTCCGGTCAAGGCCGCGGAGCCGGAGGAACGGAGACGACATGACCACGATGTACGCCTGGGAGGTGGCCGAGCCGGGACCGATCGAGCAGGACCCGTTGCGGCGTGTCGAGAAGCCGGTCCCCGTGCCCGGGCCTGACGAACTTCTCGTCCGCGTCCGCGCCTGCGGCGTCTGCCGCACCGATCTGCACGTCAGCGAGGGTGACCTGCCGGTGCGCCGGCCGCGGGTGACACCCGGCCACGAGGTCGTCGGGCGGGTGGCGGCCAGGGGCGCCGCCGCGACCGGATTCGCCGTCGGCGACCGGGTCGGGGTGGCCTGGCTGAGCCGTACCGACGGCACCTGCGGGTACTGCGTGCGCGGGGCGGAGAACCTCTGCCCGGACTCGCGCTACACGGGCTGGGACACCGACGGCGGCTACGCCCAGTACACGACGGTGCCCGCCGCCTTCGCCCACCCGCTGCCCGGCGACCTCGACGACGTCGCCCTGGCTCCGCTGCTGTGCGCGGGCATCATCGGCTACCGCGCCCTGCGCCGCGCCGCGCTGCCTCCCGGCGGACGCCTCGGCCTGTACGGGTTCGGCGGCAGCGCCCACCTCTGCGCCCAGCTGGCCCTGGCCCAGGGCGCGACCGTCCACGTACTGACCCGGGACCCGGCCGCCCGACGCCTCGCCCTCGCTCTGGGAGCCGCCTCGGCGTCCGGGGCGTACGACGCGCCTCCGGAACCCCTGGACAGCGCCATCCTCTTCGCCCCGGTCGGCGATCTCGTACCGGTCGCGCTGCGCGCCCTGGACCGCGGTGGCGTGCTCTCGATCGCGGGCATCCACCTCAGCGAGATCCCGCCGCTCGCCTACGAGCGCGAGCTGTTCTACGAGAAGGAGGTGCGCAGTGTCACCTCCAACACCCGTAAGGACGCCCGCGACTTCCTGGCCCTCGCGGCCCGCCACGGTATCCGCGCGACCACCCACACCTACCCGATGTCCCAGGCCCCGCGGTCGCTCCGGGATCTCAAGGCGGGCCGCTTCGACGGGGCGGCCGTGCTGGTCGATGATGGCGGGTCGTGGGACTGACCCCGCCGGCGCCGCCCCCAGGACGAACGGACTCACACCATGGACCTGCTTCCCTTCAGCACCGCGTACGCGACGACCGTGGCGACCTGGCCGGTGTCCGCCGTGGAGGTCTCGATGTGGTGCGGGCGGGCGGAGTTCCCCATGGCCTGGCAGACCGTCGCGGACTGGCAGGGGGAGCCGGACGTGACGGCTCACCTGCTCATGGAGGGCGAACGGCCCGTCGCGTACGGGGAGTTGTGGTTCGACGCCGAGGAGGACGAGGTGGAGCTGGCCCGGATCATCGTGGCGCCCGAGGTGCGCGGGCGTGGCCTCGGACGTGTGCTGGTCCGGGGGCTCCTCGGCGAGGCCGACCGCTCCGGGCACTCGGACGTGTTCATGCGGGTGCACCCGGACAACGACGCGGCCCTGCGCTGCTATCGGGGCGCCGGGTTCGTCCCCGTCGGCCCGGAGCTGGCCGAGGCCTGGAACGCCGTACAGCCCGTCGACTACGTCTGGCTACGGCACCAGTGACACCCGGATGCCGATCGTCCCCTTCTTCCCGCGGCGCAGTCGGCTGCCGAGCAGGGTGAGCCGGCCGAGGATGCCGTATTTGCGGACGATGAGCCCGCGATAGTGCTCGGTGACGTCCTGGTCGCAGACCTCGGCGGTGGCGGGGATCTGTTCGCCGGTCGGCTTGCCGCGGACGTCGCAGGGGCCGACGAGAACGTCGGCGCGGTTGCGGATCCGCTTCACCTTCCAGGAGTCCGTGGGCGTCCACACTCCTAGCGTGTCGCCGTCGCGGACCACCCACACCGGGGTCGCGACCGGCGTGCCGTTCTTCCGGTAGCTGGTGACCAGCAGGTACGAGCCGGCACCGAGCCGCTCCAGGGTTGTCTTGTCCACGCGGTGAGTCTAGGCGCGGGCGGGCCCGGCGGGGCCCTGGGCCGGACGAGCGCTCCCTGACGGCTCGTCAGCGATGCGCCGGGCTTTCGGGCACGGGATGTGAGAGGGAGTCGGAGAGGAGTCGATTCGTACGACAATCAATCAGTCCGCCCGGAGGACCTCGCATGTCTGTCTCGCCACTCCCCCGCACCGGCCGCACCGCCCGAGTCACGCGCGCCACCCGCGTCGTCCGCGCTCGTACCGCCCGCTCCCGCACAGGAGCCGTCGGCCTCACGGCGCTCGCCCTCGCCGGAACCGCCCTCCTCGGCGCCCCGGCCGCCCTCGCCGCCCCCGGTGACAACGGCGACGTCAGGATCCACGCGGACACGACGGCCGCCACCGACCAGCGCGACAACCCGAAGGTCTGCCAGTTCTATCTCGCGGCCTTCGACTTCGACCGAGGTCGGGGGGTCACCTGGATCATCGAGCCCGAGCCGGCGAACCGGGGCAGCGCCACGCTCACCGGCACCCTGGCGCTGCCCACCGGTACCGGCCGGACGAGCGGTCTGCTGGCCCTGCCCGACGGTCAGTACAAGCTCACCTGGCAGATCACGGATACCAACGGCACGGGAAACAAGGTGTTCGAGGTCGACTGCAAAAAGACCTCGCCCGCGGGCGGACCCGAGGGCGTGGCACCCGGCGGTCCCGACGGCGGCGTGCCCGCGGGCGGCGGAGGTCTCACCGAGTCGCCGAGCGTGTCGGCGGTCAGCGCCGCGGCGGCGGTCGGCCTGGTCGGTGTGTCGGGCTTCGTCTACGTCCGGATGCTGCGCCGCCGGCCCGATGGCCGCGCGCCTACCGTCTGACGAGGACGGTCGCGCTGGCCCTCTTCCTGGTGATGGGCGGCATCTGGTGGGCCGAGGACGACGGCCGCCCCGCGGGTCCGGCCGCCGGGCCCGGGGACACCGAGGCATCCTCGGGGCCCTCCGCCGCCGTGCCACCGGAGCCCCGGCGCGGCCACGTCGCCGTGCCGCCTGCCGCCCACCGCCCGAGCCCGGCGCCCCAACCGCTCCCGCGGTCCAGGGCGACGGTCCTGAGCATCCCGTACCTCGGTCTGGAGGCCCCGGTCGTCGGACTGCGCCTGGACCGGAAACGGCGGCTCACCACTCCGCCGGTGGACAGCCCCGAACTGGCCGGCTGGTACGAGGACGGCCCCTCGCCCGGAGAGCCGGGCACCGCCGTGGTGGTCGGCCTCCGGGACACCGCCACCGTGCCCGCCGTCTTCGCCGGCCTGAACGGACTGACGCCCGGCCGGCTCGTCGAGGCGCGCCGCGCCGACGGCCGCACCGCCGTCTACACGGTGGATGCAGTGCGCACGTACGACAAGGAGCGCTTCCCCAGTCAGGAGGTGTACGACGCCGGAGGGCGTCCCGAGCTGCGGCTGATCACCTGCGCGGGGCGTACGACCGGGGGACCGGGGGACCGGCTGCCGGAGCAACCTCGTCGTCTTCGCGCATCTGGCACGGACGCGGGGGCCCGCGCGCCCCGGCCGGTGACCGTACCGACTCGGACGTTCCACGAACACAGCCTCCGCGCACATCACTTCTGGCCCTCCGCCCCCACGGTCCGATCCCCCGTGTCAGACTCCGACGATGAGCTCGGAGACGATCAACGCGGCGGCAGCGGGGACTTGGCGGCTCGGCGACCTCACGGTCAACCGGCTCGGTTTCGGGACCATGCGGCTGACCGGAAGCGGCGCTTTCGACCAGGGCACCCCGAGCGACCGTGAACGGTCACTCGGCGTGCTCCGGCGCGCTCTGGAACTGGGTGTCAACCACATCGACACCGCCGCCTTCTACTTCTCGTCCCTGCGCTCGGCCAACGAGCTGGTCAACTCGGCGCTGGCCCCGTATCCGGACGACCTGGTCATCGTCACCAAGGTCGGTCCCGGGCGCGATCCGTCGGGCGCGTGGCTGCCCTGGGCCAGGCCCGAGCAGCTGCGCGGACAGGTGGAGGAGAACCTGCGCCAGCTCGGCCGCGACCACCTCGACGTGGTCAACCTGCGGACGCACGGGCGCCATTCGATCGCCGAGCACTTCGGCGCACTGGCCGCACTGCGCGAGGCCGGGCTCGTCCGCCACCTCGGGGTGTCCGATGTCGACCCCGAGCAGCTCGCCGAGGCACAGGCCATCGCGCCGGTGGTCTGCGTCCAGAACCGGTACGCCCTCGACACGCGTACCGAGAGCGACGAGGTCCTGCGGATCTGCGGTGAACAGGGCATCGCCTTCGTGCCGTTCTTCGCGATAGTGGGCTCAGGCGGCAGCAAGGGCGCCTCCGGCGCCCAGGACGCCGAGGTTCTCGCCGTGGCACGGGCCCACGGCGTGACCCCCGCGCAGATCCGGCTGGCCTGGACACTGCACCGCGGTGCGCACGTCCTGGCCATCCCGGGCACCGGCGATCCGGACCATCTCGTGCAGAACGTGGCCGCGGGCGCGATCCGTCTGTCGGACGACGAACTCGCCCGGCTCGTCTGAGAGCTGGGGATCTCTTCGCGATGGGTGACAGCACTCTGTGGGTGGCCGCGCTGACGGCCGGGACCGCCGTGCTCGCGAGCTGGGTGACCAGCCGCGGCACCTACCGGGCCGCCCGCATCCAGGCGGACGCGGCCGCCGCGTCCGTACAGGCGGACCGGCTCCGGGCGGCCCGGCGGGCGGCGTACGTCGACGTCATCGAGCAGGCCCAGCGCATGGGCGACCTCTACTGGAAGGTGTCCGACGCCGGTCAGCTCAGCGACCCGGACGAGCGGCTCGCCGCGCTCAAGGACCTGCGGGTACGGCTCCGTGGCGAGTACGCCGTGCTGCGTCAACGGGTCTGGGTGGCCGACCTGGAGGGCCCCTCCGCGGTCGCCTCGGCCGCGGACCGGGTCCGCCGCGCGACGAGCGACAACTGGCGGGCGCTCGGCGCGATGATCGCGGGCGAGGAGGACGCGGGCCGACGGTTCAACGACTGCTACGCCCCGTTCTGGGAGTCGGTCGTGAACTTCGTCGACATCGCCCGCACGGCCCTGCACGAGACACGTACGTCTACCCCTTGAGGGATCCCAGCCAGGTGGTCAGCAGCCGGTTGACCTCGTCGGGGCGTTCCTGCTGCACCCAGTGGCCGCAGCCCTCGACGAGGTGCGAGGAGACCAGGCCGGGGAGTGTGGTGGGGAACGCGTCGATGGCGTCCGCCAACCAGGCGATGGAGGCGTCGAGTTCGCCCGCGACGAACAGCGACGGCTGGGTGATCGGGGCGCCTTCCCACTTGGCGAGGTACTCCCAGTCCTGGTCCATGCTGCGGTAGCGGTTGAGCGCGCCCGTGAGTCCGGTGCGCTCGAACTCGCCGACGCAGAAGTCGAGTTCCTCGTCCGAGAGCCAGGACGGCCGGTCCCGCACGAACCGGTCGGAGAGCTTTCCGCCCGGCGGGACGAAGAAGACACCGGCGTCTTTCGACTCCGGCATGGTGTCGGCCGACAGCGTGGCGTAGAAGCCCGTCAGCCAGCCCCGTACGTCCCGCTCGATCTCCGCCTCCGCCCGGCCCGGCTCCTGGAAGTAGCGGACGTAGAACTCCTCGTCCCCGCCGATCATGGCGAAGGCGTCGGTCGGCCGGATGCCGCCCCGCGGCGCGTACGGCACGCCGAGCAGCCCCACCGCGGAGAAGACATCGGGCCGGAGCAGCGCGGAGTCGGCGGCGATGGTCGAGCCCCAGTCGTGGCCGACGATGACGGCGGTCTCCTCGCCGAGGGCACGGACCACCGCCACGTTGTCCTCGACATGGGTCCCGATGCGGTACGCCTCCACCGCGTGAGGCGCGGAGGAGCGCCCGTAGCCGCGTACGTCGATGGCCACCGCGCGGTAGCCCGCCGCGGCGAGCGCGGGGAGCTGGTGGCGCCACGAGTACCAGAGCTCGGGAAAGCCGTGCACCAGCAGGACCAGGGGGCCGGTGCCCTGCTCCACCAGGTGGATACGGCCATCGGGGACGTCCACCACTCGGTGCTGGGCGTCGCCCGGTGTGAAGGGGTTGGCGGCCTGCGGCATGCTTCCTCCTCGGTTGGGTTCCACTGCTGCCGATCTTCGCGCCGCGTACCCCGGAGGGACGAAGGACATTGCTGTTTCGGCAACAGCGCTCCGGCACTCTCCCTCGGCGTGGTCGGGGGCGGCAGGGATTGCAAGGGACTACAGGCGGGTTCTGGCCGACTCCGAACACTCGGACTGACCGCTGAACCATCCCGCGCGACGGCACGTACTGGAGGAGGGCGTTCACCTCACGGGGAATGCCCACAGCATTGACGCTGTGTCAGGACAGTCGCACGGGAGCCGTGGATGAGGCATGCACGACGGAACGTTCAGCGGATCGCACGGTTCGCCGCCATCGGCGGACTGGTGAGCGGAGGGCTGATGGTCTCGCATGCCGTGGCCAGCGAGACGTCGGACGAGTCCCAGGCTCCGAACGCCGAGACCCGGGCCGCCCGGACCGGCCAGGAACTGGTCTCCGACCTGGGTACGTCGCGTACGGCCGGCAGCTGGATCGACGCGAAGGGGCGCCCGGTCGTCGCGGTGACCGACGAGAAGGCGGCGACCGCCGTACGTGACGCGGGCGCCGTCGCCAAGGTCGTCCCCTACGCCATGAACGATCTCCGCTCCACCACCGCGGCCCTCAAGGACGCTCCCCGGGTGGCCGGTACGTCGTGGTCGATGGACTACGCGTCCAACCAGGTGGTGGTCCGCGCCGACACCACGGTCTCCGCCGCCGAGTGGGACCGGATCGCCAAGGTCGCCGAGAGCCTCGGCAAGACCGTCCGCATGGAGCGCACGGAGGGCACGTTCACCCCGCGGCTGAACGGCGCGGCCCCGCTCTTCGGGGGCAGCGGACGCTGTTCGGCGGGGTTCAACGTGACCAACGGCCAGGCCAACTTCATTCTCACGGCCGGCCACTGCGGCCCGGTGGGCACGACGTGGTTCGCGGACCAGCAGGGCAGCGAGCAGGTCGGAGCGACCGTGACCGGCTCGTTCCCCGGCGGCGACTTCTCGCTCGTCCAGTACGGCCCCGGCACCGTGCTGAGCGGCGCCGACATCGTGGCCGTGGGCAACGGCCAGGGCATACGGATCGTCGGCGCGGCCGACCCCGCCGTAGGACAGAAGGTGTTCCGCAGCGGCAGCACGACCGGGCTCCAGTCCGGCGAGGTGACGGGACTGAACGCCACGGTGAACTACCCGCAGGGCACGGTCACCGGGCTCATCGAGACCACGGTGTGCGCCGAGCCGGGCGACAGCGGCGGCCCGATGTTCGCCGACGGGCTGGCCCTGGGCGTCACCTCGGGCGGCAACGGGGACTGCCAGAAGGGCGGTACAACGTTCTTCCAGCCGGTCACCAAGGCACTGGACTCGCTCGGTGTGACGCTGGCCAGCGACCCCGCGGGCAACCAGGCGACACCCTCCGCCGGGAACACGGGCAGCGCCAACAGCGGTTCGGGCGCGGCGGTCCCGCCGGGCACGTCCTCGGCCGCCCCCGGCGCGGTCCTGCCCGGGGCGGGGGGCTCGGGGTCCGGGGGGCAGACCGACAGCGTGGCCTCGGCGCTGGAGCGGGTCGCGGACTTCAAGAGTCTCGGTCCCGGGCTGTTCGTCATCGCGGGCAGTCTGGTCGCGCTGGTGGCCCTCCGCATCCGCTCGGAGCGAGGGCGCAGGCGCTACCGCAACGAGTATTCGCAGAGCTGGGGCTGACGACGCCGACGGCGGCGGCGCGACCGGGCCGGAGGCCGAGTGCGCTCTCACCCGTCGCGGCCAGGCAGTGCCCTAGCCACTGAGGCCAGGCAGCGGCCCGGCAGCGGTCGCTTTCCGCTGACGGGCCGTCCCGACTCCCGGCCCCCGGGAAGCGCGGACGGTTTGCTGGGGGAAGGACTACCGGGGGACGGTTTACTGGGGGAATGACGCGCCCCAGTCACAGCCCCGGCCGAGCCCCCACCGACGCCGACGCCGCCACCACTCCCGCCGGCGCCGCCGCTTCGGCTCTCGCTTCCGCTTCCGCCGAAGACCGTGCCCCCGTCATCGTCGGCACCCCCGGCTCCTTCGCGCGGAGCGTGCTGGACGAGCGGCACCCGGCCCTCATCGAGCGCGTACGGCGGGCCACTCCGTATCCGCCCGAGCAGCAGCGCGCGCTGGACGCCCTCCTGGAGGAGATCAGCGAGGGGGTCATCGAGCCGCTCGACGAGGACGAGCCCGGCTCCGAGCGGTGGCGGGACGAGCCCTACTACGGGCAGCGCTGGCCGGACGTGCCGTTCCTGTGGGCGGAGAGTTTCTTCTACCGCAGGCTCCTCGCCGCCCTGCGCCACTTCACGCCGGGCCCCTGGCAGGGCATCGACCCCTTCGCCCCCTTCAAGAACGCCGAACTCACGAGCTCCAAGGTCGACGACGAACTGGCCGCGCTCGACCGCCTGCCCGGACTCCCGGCGGACGAACAGGACCGCACCCTGCTGCTCTCCTCCCTCTGGGGCAACCGGGCCGATCTCGGCTTCCAACTGTCCGCGGGCGCCGAGGGGTTGGGCGAGCGGGTGACGGGCCTCGTCGTCGACGACTCCCCCGCGATCCTGGAGACCCTCGAAGCCGGCGAGCCCGGAAAGGTCTGTCTGGTCGCCGACAACGCCGGTCCCGAGCTGCTTCCCGATCTCGTCCTCGTCGACCACCTCCTGGCCACGCGGCGGGCGGCCACCGTCGTACTGCATCTCAAGCCGTACCCGTACTACGTCTCCGACGCCACCACCACCGACGCTCTCGCCTGCCTCGACCGGATGAGCGGGGCGTCCGGACACGCGGCGGAGATCGGCGAGCGGCTGCGGCAGGCGGTCCGCGACGGCAGCCTCATCCTGCGCACCCACCCGTTCTCCTGCGCACCGCATCCCTATGAGCGGATGCCGGCCGACCTCCGGGAGGACTTCGCGTCCGCCGCGCTCACCGTCATGAAGGGCGACCTCAACTACCGCCGTCTGGTGGGCGACCGCCACTGGCCGGCCACGACACCGTTCGCCGAGGCCACGGCGTACTTCCCGGGCCCGGTGGCGGCGCTGCGGACGCTCAAGTCGGACGTCGTGACCGGACTCGCGCCCCGGACGCTGAAGGAGCTGGACGCGGGCGAGGAGGCCTGGCGCACGAGCGGGACGCACGCCCTGATCCAGTTCGGGCCTTGAGCGTTCCGGTTGCGGCGGGCAGCCCTTTCCAGCCGTACGCCGGGCCGTTCTACGGGTGACTCCCTGTGCTCCTGGCGCCCAGGCCCTCGGGATCCGGGCGCCTGTCCCCCGCCGAGACGGGCAGTCTGGTGCCCAGGAGGGCGCCGAGCGCGGCGACGGCGGCGAGGACGGCCAGCGCGGTTCCTCGCGCGAAGACGCCGGCCGGTGCGAGCGTCGTGGCCACGGCCACCCCGAGGGTCGGGCCGACGTTCATCGCGGTCTGCTGGAGTCCGCCGGAGACTCCCGCCGACCGTACGGACGCCTCCCGTACGACGACCGCCGTCGCCGTGACCATCACCGGGACGAAGCCGGCGCCCAGCAGCAGGAAGCAGCCGCCGATCGCCACGGAGCCCGATGTCTCGTCGAGGCGGGACATCAGCAGGGTGGCCAGGGCCACAAGTGCCATGCCCGCCACAGTCGTTCGGCGCGGGCCGTAACGGCGGAGCAGCACGGCCGAGACCGGTGCGCCGATCACCATGGCCGCCGCGAGCGGCAGCGCGTGCAGGCTGCTGCGAAGGGGGTCCAGGCCGAGCACCTCCTGGAGGTAGTAGGTGCCGAGGAACAGCGCGCCGCACAGCACCGCCGACACGGTGAGCAGCACACCGAGTGCCGAAGTGACCGTGGTCGAGCGGAACACGTCGGGTGGCACCAATGGCTCTGCCGTACGCCGCTCATGGCGGACGAAGGCGACACCCGCGGCCGCCGTGCAGAGGAGTCCGAGCGCGGTCGCGGCCGTCCAGCCGGTTTCCGGCAGACCGACGAGGGTGTGGACCAGACACACCAGTGTCACGCCCAGGAGACCCGCGCCGGGCAGGTCGAGGTGGACGTCCGAGGTCACCGCCGGTGCCCGCGCCACCAGCGCGAGCACGCCCGCCCCGAGCGCCGGGACCACGCTCAGGAAGAAGACCGACCGCCAGCCGAAGTGAGCGACCAACGCCCCGCCGAGCAGCGGGCCGAGCGCGGCGGCGGCCCCGATGGCACTCGTACGCAGGGCTATCGGCATACCGAGGCGGTCGGACGGATAGGCGGCGCGCAGCATTCCCAGCGTCGCCGGTTGCAGCAGGGCGCCGAAAACCCCCTGGCCGACGCGCAGGCCGATGACCCAGCCCACGCCCGGTGCCAGGCCGATCGCCGCCGAGGTGACGGCGAAGCCCAGGACCCCCAGGGCGAAGATCCGCCGGTGGCCGTAGCGGTCGCCGAGGCGTCCGGCGAAGACGAGCAGGCTCGCGACGGCGATGAGATAGCCGGTACTGGTCCACTGGACCTGGACGAACGAGGCATCGAGGTCGCGTTGCAGGCTGGGCTGCGCGACGGTCAGCACGGTCCCGTCGAGGGCGACCAGCGCGGCCCCGGTGATGCCGGCGGTGAGCGCGAGGCGCTGGTGGCTCGTCGGGTTCACCGCGACTCCGGCCCGAGGTGGGCGTCCAGGGCGGCTCGTACGAGGGGTTCGACGCCGTCGGCCCCTGTGGCGAGCTGGAGGCTGCCCCAGCCCCACAGTTGGGCGATGCCGTGCAGGTTCGCCCAGAGAGCGCCCGCGACGTCGGGTGCCCGGACGTCGGGGCGTACGCGACTCACCAGGTCCACAAGGGAGTTGAACAGCGGCAGACTGGTCTCGCGCAGGCCAAGGCTGTTGCTCTCCAGCAGATCGTGACGGAACATCAGCTCGTACATCCCGCGGTGGGACAGCGCGAAGTCGACGTAGATCCGGGCCAGCGCGGCGAGTTGGGCACGCGGGTTCTCCTCACCGCCGCTCGGCTCGTTGTCGCTGCCCGGTTCCTTGCCGTCCCGCAGTTGCTCGGCGACCTCGGCCCCCAGTTCGGCGAAACCCTCTCGCGCGATCGCGGAGAGCAGCTCCAGGTGGGTCGGGAAGTAGCGACGCGGGGCGCCGTGCGAGACACCCGCCCTGCGGGCGATCTCCCGCAGAGACAGGGCCTGCGCCCCTTCCTGGGTCACCAGATCCACACCCACGGCCACCAGACGGGCGCGAAGTCCCGCTTCCCGTTCGCTCATAGACACTGTCTACCAGCCGCGAGTAGACAGTGTCTACCGGGGAGGTGGGGGCGCCTCCCCCACTCATCAGCGGGGTCCTCGAAACGCTGTCGCGGGCACCGCATACCATCTCCGTGATGAGCAGCCGGACACCACAGCGACCGCACCGCGTCACGCGGGACACGGTGCTGTGCCCTGCTCTCGCGTCCCTCGCCGTGCTGCTCACGGTGTTGGTGATGTGTCTCGGATACATGCCGTCGCACGGCGGGGCGGCTTCGGCCGCCGATCCGGAGACGGTCACCCATCCCCTGGTCACCGTCTCCGTCGCCGAGGAGCGGCTGGGCTCCCCCGCCGAGCACGACCAGTGCTGCGGCCTGCCCACCCGGGAGTCGCGAGCCGTACTGCCCGTGGGAGCGCATCCCCTGCCCGCGGTTCTGCCGCGTATGCCGGTCGTGGCGCGACCTGTCGGGATGTCGCACGTCCCCGTCCTGCCGCCCGCGCGGGGCGCTCCCGATCTCCATGTCCTCCAGGTGCAGCGGATCTAGACCGGCGTCCGTACCCACGACGTCCGTCCGACCCCTCACCCACCGCCGCCCGAAGAAGCCGACGCGGCGGGGACAAGGAACGCGTTCCCATGAGCAAGACCAGCAAGAAGTCGGCCGCCACCGCGCGCAAGGCACGCGTCGAGGAGATGCGGCGCGCCGAGAAGGCCCGCGAGCGCAGAAACCGCATCCTCACGATCTCGATCAGTGCGGCCATCGTCGCCGGGCTGGTCGCCTTCGGCGCCTACGGCCTGAACAAGGCGAACGACAAGGACGAGCAGCAGCAGGCGGCCGCGAAGAAGCCCGTGAAGGGCGAGAAGTCCTGGAACGCGAAGAAGCTGACGCAGAACCATGTCGCGAAGGCCGTGTCGTACCCGATGAACCCGCCGGTCGGCGGCGACCACAACCAGGCGTGGATGACCTGTGACGGCTCGGTCTACACGAAGGCGATAGCGAACGAGAACGCGGTGCACTCGCTGGAGCACGGCGCGGTCTGGGTGACGTACAACGACAAGGCGGCGGACGCCGACGTGAAGGCTCTCGCCGACAAGGTCACCAAGACTCCGTACACGCTGATGAGCCCGGTGAAGGACCAGGCCGGGGCCATCATGCTGTCGGCCTGGGGCAAGCAGCTGACCGTGGACAAGGCGTCCGATCCGCGGGTCCAGCAGTTCCTCACGAAGTACGTGCAGGGCGCGCAGACCCCGGAGCCGGGGGCCGCGTGCACGAACGGGATCGACGCGTCCTGACCGTGTGGCGCCGGGCTCATTCGTGAGCCCGGCGCCACACCGCGCCCCATCGCGCCCCATCGCACCGCCCATCTCTGGCAGGCTCACCTCACGCGCATGGTTCCGACCCCTAGCGGGACGCCCCCGACAGGACGTCCCGAGCAGGAGGCGTGAGATGGAGACGCTCGACTCGCAGGATCCCCTCGCCGTCGCGGTGACCGAGGCGATCCGCGGCGGTGACCTGCCGGGGCTCCTGCAGTGCCTCGCCGAACATCCCGGCCTGGCCGACACGCGGATCGTGCGGCGCGGCGCGGGAGCGGGGACGCGCGGCCTGCTGCACATCGTCGCGGACTGGCCCGGCCACTTCCCCAACGGTCCCGCGGTCGTCGCCACCCTCGTGGCGGCGGGCGCCGACCCCAACGCCCGCTTCGAGGGCGCCCATTCCGAGACCCCGCTGCACTGGGCGGCCAGCAGCAACGACGTGCCCGTGCTCGACGCCCTCGTCGAGGCGGGCGCCGACATCGAGGCCATGGGTGCGGTGATCGGCGGCGGCACCCCGCTCGCCGACGCGCGCGGCTTCGGCCAGTGGCGGGCGGCGTACCGGCTGGTCGAACTGGGCGCTCGTACGACGCTTCAGGACGCCGCGACACTCGGTCTGCTGGACCGGGTGAAGGAGGTCGTCGAGGGCCCCGAACCGCCGGACCGCGACGCCGTCACCCGTGCCTTCTGGGGCGCCTGCCACGGCGGCCAACTGGCCGCCGCTGACTACCTGTTGGCGCGGGGCGCCGATCTCGACTGGATCGGCTACGACAAGAAGACCCCCCTCGACATCGCACGGTCGGCCGACGCGGACGGGGTGGTCCAGTGGCTGCGGGAGCGGGGCGCGAAGGGCCGCGCCGAACTGCCCTGACCGTTCGGGACACCGGAAGGACGACCGGCCGCTCGCCGAACGGACGGCGGCGGTACGGGACCCTCGCGTCGCTCGGTGCCCAGGCCCGCGCCTGCGCTTACGCCGCCCCCATCCCCCTACGCCTGCTTCGGCCTGCTCGGCGTGTGCGCGCCAGGCGTGTGCGCGCCAGGTCCGCCACTCGCCTCGATCGCCCTGGCCCGCCATCTGACCGCGCCGTCGTCCCCGGTGCCGGGGGACAGCAGCCGGGTCAGTACGAGCATGGTCTCCAGGTGGCGTTCGGGGTTCGGGCAGGTGCCGTCGGTGAGCTGGGTGATCTGGCGGAGGCGGTAGCGGACCGTCTGTTCGTGGACGTGCAGGCGGTCCGCCGTGAGGACGGCGTTGTCGCCGCAGCGGAGATACACCAGCAGGGTTTCGAGGAGCGGTTCGCGGCGGCGGGACGGGAGTTCGAGGAGCGGCCCGAGGAGTTCGGCCGCGGCGGCTTCGAGGAGGTCGCCCGACCGGAAGGCGGTGAGGACGGCCACGTGGTCGACGCAGCGCAGCGGTGTGCCGGCGGGCAGCGCCCCGCGCTCGACGAGGTCCAGGCCGCGCCGCGCCCATCGCAGCGACACCGTGCCCCGGTCGGCGGGCACCACAGGACCGAGGACCGCACCCTTGGTCTTCGGCAGCCAACGCGGGCCG
Organism: Streptomyces sp. NBC_00878; assembly: GCF_026341515.1. Taxonomy (NCBI): domain Bacteria; kingdom Bacillati; phylum Actinomycetota; class Actinomycetes; order Kitasatosporales; family Streptomycetaceae; genus Streptomyces; species Streptomyces sp. NBC_00878. The sequence goes on from NZ_JAPEOK010000001.1 coordinate 467,224, forward strand.
GGGGTCCGGGGGTTGGGCAGGATGAGGTAGGGCCCGGCGGGGCTGCGGTCGGCGAGTACCTCGGGCGGCAGGACGTGTGTCTGCGGGTGGTCGCCCGGTGGCAGGGCGAGGACGGCGAGCTTGCCGGGCAGCCGCCAGTCGGCCGCCGCCGCCAGCTCGGCGAGCGGCCGGGCCCGCTCGTCGGGCTCGGCGACCAGGGCGTCCCGCAGCCGGTCGCGCTGTACGTCGAGCGGGGCACGGTGGCTCTCCTCGGCGTAGCCGCGTGTCGCGGCCGCGATGGCCGTCCCGATCAGGGTGAACGTGTCCTCGGTGAGCGTCGCGAGCAGGGGCGCGGGCCAGTGGAGGCGGTACGCGTCCTTGATGAGCCGGCGGCACGCCACCCGCCCCGCCAGGTCGAGGGCGTCCCGCAGCGCGTCGAGGGGGCAGCCCAGGCGGCCGTGCCGCGCGCCGATGCGTTCGTACAGGGCGATGATCTCGGCGGTGGCGGCCGGGCCGGGCCGGCCGGTGTCGTGGAGCGAGACGAAGCAGTTGACCGTGCGGTCGATGATCTGGCGCACCGAGTAGCCGTACGTGCCGTCGACGATGTGCGTGTAGTGCGGCAGGCCGGTGCGGACGGCTTCCTCCATCTCGTCGATGGCGGCAGGCATGTGCCGCAGCAGCATCCGGCACAACTCGCCCGGGAGCGGCGCGGCGTCCTGTGGGTACGGGGCCTTCGAGCGCGCGGCCCGTTCGTGCGTGTGCGTGCGCGCGGCCCGTTCATGCGTGGGGGTCAAGGTGCCTCCCGTGGATTCCCGTGGGGCTGGGCAAGTTTCCGGGACGCCTGTGACGTACGTCAGATTCCGCGCGGGGACCGGCGGCGAAAGTGTCACCCGGCTTACACTCCCGTCCACGACGACTCACTGTTCCGTGCTAGTGTCCTGCGCCAGAGATCCGTCGGCAGAAGCGGGCGAGGGAGTCGAGGATCTCTTCGGCGGTCTTGGTCCAGATGAACGGCTTGGGGTCTTGGTTCCAGTCTTTGACCCAGGCGCGGATGTCGGCTTCGAGGGCCTGGACGTTCTTGTGTGCGCCGCGGCGGATCATTTGGTGGGCGAGGTAGCCGAACCACCGCTCGACCTGGTTGATCCAGGAAGAGCCGGTAGGGGTGAAGTGCAGCTCGAACCGCGGGTGCTTGGCCAGCCATGTCTTGATCGCCGGGGTCTTGTGGGTGCCGTAGTTGTCCACGATCAAGTGGATCTGCAGGTGAGCGGGCACCTCCTTGTCGATCCGGATGAGGAACTTCTTGAACTCCACGGCCCGGTGCCGGCGGTGCAGGGCCGTGATGACCTCGCCGGTGGCGACATCGAAGGCGGCGAACAGAGTGGTCAGGCCGTTGCGGACGTAGTCGTGGGTGCGCCGCTCGGGCATGCCCGGCATTATCGGCAGCACCGGCTGGGACCGGTCCAGGGCCTGGATCTGCGACTTCTCGTCCACCGAGAGCACCACCGCACCCTCGGGCGGGTTGAAGTACAGGCCCACGACGTCGTAGACCTTCTCCACGAACAGCGGGTCTGTCGACAGCTTGAAGGTGTCCGCGAGATGCGGCTTGAGCTGGAACTGGCGCCAGATCCGGCCCACGGTCGACTTCGACAGGCCGCTGTGCTGGGCCATCGATTTCCTGGACCAGTGGGTGGCGTTCTTCGGCAGCTGTTCCAGCGTGGTGACCACTACCGCTTCCACCTGGTCGACGCCGATGGTGGGCGGCCGGCCCGGCCTGGGCTCGTCGACCAGACCGTCCAGCCGCTCGGCGAGAAACCGGCGCCGCCACTTGCGGACCGTGTCCGCGGCCACCCGCAACTCCCGGGCGACCGCGACAATCGGCGGTACTTCCGGCCCCGCACACGCCAGGACAATCCGAGCCCGCAGCGCCAGGGCCTGGGCCGATGTCGCCCGACGTGTCCACCGCTCCAACTCCGCCCGCTCCTCCCCGGACAGCAGCAACGGCTCCAATTTGGGACCCCGACGAGGAACTGACGCACCAGCAGTAGTAGTCACACAACTACTAACGATCAACTACTGGCGCAGGACACTAGGTCCTGTCGTCAAATTCCCGTCGTCGCCCGAAGGGCGGCCTCGCGGCGTCAGGTGCGTGCTCTCGGTGCGCCGGGCGTAGACCCTCGTACTGGACGTACTTGGGGCTACGCCCGGTGCGGCGAGTGGGGGCACCTCCCACGCCCTTAAGGCAGTGGGGGAGCGTGCATGGCGTCGCGAGGCAGACGGGAGTTGGCGACAGGACCTAGGCCCTGTCGCCAACTCCCGTCGTCCGCCCGGAGGGCGGGCCCTTCGGCGTCATGGGGGTCCCCCTGGTCGAGCGAGGCGGAGAGTTCGCAGCAGCGTGCTCTCGGCGTGCCGGGCGCGAGCGTGCGCCTGGCCTCGCAGAGCTGGGGGCACCTCCCGGCCGAAGGCTGGGGGAGGGAGTTCGACTACTGGGCCTATCAAGGGAGTTGGACGTGTCAGCTGTCGATCCGCTCTTATCCAGGCGCCCGTGGCACGATCTGCCTCCGGCGCTCGCCCCGCTGCTCCGGGCCCGGATTCCGGAGCTCACCACGGAGATGGTGCAGGCCATACGCAGAGAGGTGCGCGGCTACCGGCAGCCGATCGGCTCCGCCGTCGCCCACGACCTCGCCGAGGCGGTCCGGCTGGCCGCGACGCAGTTCACCGAGCTGGTGGAGGAGCCGGACGCGCCGCAGCAGCACTATGTGCCGCGTTTCAAGCGGCTGGGCAGACTGGAGTATCTGAACGGGCGCGGTATGGACGGTCTGCAGGCCGCGTACCGGATCGGCGCCCGGGTGGCGTGCCGCCGCTACATGGACGTCGCCCGGGAGGCGGCGTTCTCCGGTGAGATCGCCGTCCCGCTGAGCGAGGCCGTGCTCACGCACATCCACGCGATGGCCGAGGAGTCGGTGGCGGGCTTCGAGGAGGCGCGGGCCGGGGCGGCCGACGAGGTGCTGCGTACCCGGCGGCTGCTCGCCGCGCGGCTGCTGGAGCGCCACCCGGATCCGCTCGCGGAACCGCTCCCCGACCTCGCCCGCAGGGCCGCCTGGCCGCTGCCGGAACGGGTGCGGTGCGCGGTGCTGCCCGCCTCCGCCGACCTGACCGCGGTCGACGAGGACGTACTGCGGGTGAGCCGGGGCGGTGAGCTGCATCTGGTGGCGTCCGACGACAGGCAGTTGGCCGACCTCCTGGACGGGTCCGGAGTCGCGGTGGGTCCGAGCGTGCTGCTGAACGAGGCGTGGGTCTCGCTGCACTGCGCCCGGCTGGGGCGGCGCCTCGGGCGACTCAGGGCCGAGGACCATCTCTGCGAACTGCATCTCCTGCACGGCTCGCCGATCGGAACTCTCCTGACCGACCAGGTACTTGAGCCGTTGCGCGCCCTGCCACCGGGCAAGGCCGAGCGGCTCACGGACACTCTCGACGCGCTGCTCACCTCCGGCGGACGGACGGCTCCGGAGGTCGCCGCCACGCTGGGCATCCATCCGCAGACCGCCCGCAACCGGCTGCGGCAGCTCGCCGCCCTGTACGGCGACAGGCTCGACGACCCGGCCTTCCGGTTCGACGCGCAGCTCGCACTGCGCAGCAGGTCGATGCGCCGCTCCTTGCTGCCCTGACAAACTTCCGTACGGAGTTCAGCAGTTGAGCGAGAAGCGGTACTGACTATTGTTCAGCATGCTCTGGCCGCATGAGACATGCCAGCACCCGCACAGCGAAACGCCTCGGCCTCCTCTCCGGCGCCGCCGTTCTTGCGGTGGGCGCGAGCCTCCTTCCCCAGGAGGCCCAGGCCGGGCCGGGAGACTTCCAACGGGGCCCCGACCCCACCGAACAGTCCATCACCGCCGAGCGTGGCCCGTTCGCCACGGCGCAGACCACGGTCGACGGCCCGACCTTCAAACAGGGCACCGCCTACTACCCCACCGACACCAGCCAGGGCACGTTCGGAGCCGTGGTCGTCAGCCCCGGCTTCGTGACCCCGGAGGCACTGATCAGCTGGTACGGCCCCCGCCTCGCCTCCCAGGGCTTCGTCGTCCTGACCCTGGAGACCAACTCGGGCTTCGACCAGCCCGACGACCGCGCCACCCAGATGCTCAACGCGCTCGACCACCTCGTCCAGTCCAGCTCCGTACGGACCCGTATCGACCCCAACCGCCTTGCCGTGATGGGTCATTCGATGGGCGGGGGCGGCTCGCTCAAGGCGTCCGAGTCGCGCCCCTCGCTCAAGGCGGCCGTACCGCTGATGCCGTGGAGCAACGACAAGACCTGGCAGACCGACCGGGTTCCCACGATGATCATCGGTGCCGAGAACGACGTCATCGCCTCACCGGCCTCGCACGCGGAGGTGTTCTACAACAGCCTCACCGCCGCGCCGGAGAAGGCGTACGTGGAGCTCCGGGGCGCCGACCACAACGTGGCGCTCAGCTCCAACGCGACGATCGCGAAGTACAGCATCGCCTGGCTGAAGCGGTTCGTCGACGAGGACGTGCGGTACGAGCAGTTCCTCTGCCCGGCGCCCGTGCCCAACACGCAGATCAGCGAGTACCGGAACACCTGCCCCACGGGATAGGCCCCGAGGGGAGATGGCCGCGCGGTCCGTACACGGACCGCGCGGCTTGCCATGCCCGGGACCGAGGACGCGCGGCCCACCCGCCCCCCGAAGTTATGTTGCGCAGATTATTGACCACCGATGCAATCATGCCTAGCTTCACAGTGCCCGCCCCGTCACAGGGAGCCCGTTGTGCTCATGCCGCGCCAACTGCCGCAGGAATACCCCCAGTTACGCCGCCCCGCCCTCCACCACTGAAGGGATCCCCTCGTGAATCGCCGACTCCTCCTCTCGGTCGCCGTCCTGCTGACGGTGACCGCGGCCCCGGCTCATGCCGCCACCGCAGAGGACGTCCACGTCGAGGGCACACTCGCCTCCGGCGCGACGTACGTCATGGACGTCCCCGCCGACTGGAACGGCACCGTGCTCCTGTTCAGCCACGGCTTCCGGCCGAACGGCGCGCCCAACCCGGCCCAGAACGTCACCGACCCCGCCACCCGTGAGCTCCTCCTCAAGGACGGCTACGCGCTGGCCGGTTCCTCGTACGCCACCACGGGCTGGGCGGTGGAGCACGCGGTGCCGGACCAGTTGGCGACGCTCGACGCGTTCACCGAGCGGTTCGGAGCGGCCCGGCGGACCCTCGCCTGGGGGCAGTCGTACGGCGGGTTCGTCACCACGAGGATCGCCGAGCACCACGGCGACCGGATCGACGGATCGCTGTCCGTCTGCGGGCTGGTCCACGGCGGGGTCGCCAACTGGAACAACACGCTCGATCCGGTCTTCGCCCTCAAGACCCTCCTGGCGCCCGACGCCTCGATCCCCCTGGCCGGCTTCCGGGACCAGGCCGCCGCCACGACCGCCGCCGCCACGCTGTCCGGTGTCGTCACCGCGGCCCAGAACACCGCGGACGGCCGTGCGCGTATCGCCCTCGCGGCGGCCCTGCACAACATCCCCGGCTGGAACGACCCCGCCCAGCCCCGCCCGGCGCCCGACGACTGGAACGCCCAGCAGGCCAACCAGTACACGGCCGTCCGGGGCCTCCTCGCGACCGCGGCGTTCAGCTGGCGCCAGGACACGGAGGCACTGGCGGGCGGCAACTCGTCCTGGAACACGGGGGTCGACTACACGAAACTGCTGCGCAAGTCCTCGGCCTACAGGGAGGTCAAGGGTCTCTACAAGGCCGCCGGGCGCTCGCTGAAGACCGATCTCAGGGCGCTCAACACCGCCCCGCGCGTCAAGGCCGACAAGAACGCGGTCGACTGGATGAGCCGGACCAGTGCCTTCACCGGACGGCTGACGAAGCCTCAGCTCACCCTCCACACCACCGGCGACGCCCTCGTCCCCGTACAGACCGAGAGCGCCTACCTGCGCGCCGCCACAGCCGCCGGTTCGCGCCCGCTGCTGCGCCAGGCATACGTCGACAACGCGGGCCACTGCGCGTTCAGTCCCGCCGAACAAGTCGCCGCCCTGGACACGCTGGACCACCGGGTCGACACGGGCCGCTGGGGCGACACGGGGGCCGACGCCCTCAACTCACGGGCGGCGCAGGCCGATCCGACGACACCGGCCCGCTACACCGCGTACCGCCCCACCCAGTACCTGCGCCCCTACGACCTGGCCCACCCGGGCGACGCGTACCGGCCCTGACGCGTCCCGCCCGGCGGGGCACCGACCACTTGGGGCCATGAACACCACGGGGCCGGTCCCCTCAGGGGACCGGCCCGTAGCGGCGGCGAGGCAGGCCCTTCGCCGCCGGTATGCGAGCGCCGTGTCCAGTCAGGACTGCGGCGGCCGGTCCTGGTCCGGGTTCGAACCGAACTGGTCCTTGAGCTTGTCCTGGCCGCTGTCGACCTGACCGCTGTACTTGCCCTCGGTCTTCTCGTCGACGAAGTCTCCGGTCTTGTCGACACCCTTGTTGGCCTGGTCCGGGTGGCCCTTCAGCATGCCCTTGATCTTGTCCATAACGGACATGAGACATCCTCCTGATCAGATCACCCCCACGCATCCAGGGTCACCGCAGGTGGCGGATTCCGCATCCGGACGGGAAACCCACCGGTCAAGGGCCGGGAACCAGCGCTTTCCTAAGCCTCGGTGCGGCACTCCGGGTGGCCCCAGCCGTCGGCGTTCTTCGCGATGGTCTCGCCCGCGGCGTACGCCCGGCCGCAGCGGCAGCGGCCGGGGAACTTCGCCTTGAGCGTGCGCGAGGACGCGGACGATGACGAGGACGACGACCCGGCGGACGAGGACGAGGCGCGCTTGCGTGGCGCCGCCGCACTCTTGGCCGTCTTCTTGGCCGTCTTCTTGGCCGCGGGCGACTTCGGCGGCTCCGGAGAGCCCTGGTCGCTCCCCGCCGGTTCCTGGACGAAGGCCGCCTGGCTGGCGGCCCGGTCCGCGAAGTCGTTGAGCGGATCGCCGTCCACCTGGTGCGCGGGCACGTACCGGAACTCGACCGAGCGGCCGCCGAGCAGTTCGTCGATCCGTACGACGAGTTCCTGGTTGGCCACCGGCTTGCCCGCCGCCGTCTTCCAGCCCTTGCGCTTCCAGCCCGGAAGCCAGGTCGTGACGGCCTTCATGGCGTACTGGGAGTCCATCCGGATCTCCAGCGGCACATCCGGGTCCACGGCCGTCAACAGCCGCTCCAGCGCGGTCAGTTCGGCGACGTTGTTGGTCGCCGTGCCCAGCGGGCCTGCCTCCCACTCGGTGGGAGTGCCCGTTCCGTCGGCGATGACCCAGGCCCAGCCGGCGGGACCCGGGTTTCCCTTCGATGCCCCGTCGCATGCGGCGATTACGCGTTCACCCATGGGTCGATCATGCCAGGCTGCGGGATCCCTCCGGGACGGCGGGTACTGACCGCCGAGCCCTCCTTTCTGTGAGCGCCGAGCCCTCCTATGTGTGAGCTATGTTGAACCCGAGTGGGACACGAAGGAGGCGCACCGGTGCCATCGCCGCAGCAGGCCCGCGCGCAGGCGTCTGCGATCAGTTCGGGGAAACCGGTCCCGGAGGAGGAGGCCGCTCCCACCACACGGCTGCGGGCCCTGTTCGACGGCCCCCGGCTCTCTCCCGGGCAGCGCCGCATCGCCCAGTACCTGATCGAGCACATCACCGAGGCCGCGTTCCTGTCGATCACGGATCTCGCGGAGCGGGTGGGGGTGAGCCAGCCGTCGGTGACCCGCTTCGCCACGGCCGTGGGCTTCAGCGGCTATCCCGCGCTGCGCGAGCGCCTGCAGTCGATCGCGCTCAGCAAGCTCGCCAGCACGCCCGACGCGGCCGAAGAGGCCCGGCCGAACGAACTGCAGGCCGCCGTCGACGCCGAGATCGACAACCTGGAGAACCTGCGCCGCGACTTCGCGGACCCGGAGCAGGTCATCGAGACCGGCCGCGCGCTGTCACGTTCGACCCCGCTCACCATCCTCGGGCTGCGGATCTCCGGCTCGCTGGCCGAATACTTCGCGTACGCCGCCCGCCGTGTCCACCCCGATGTCCGGCTGGTCACGCGGGGCGGCAGCGTCGCGTACGACGCCCTGCTCCAGTCGCGCGAGGCGGGCGGCACGTGGGTGCTGGCCTTCACCATGCCCCGGCACGCGCACGAGACGCTGACGGCCATGCGGGTCGCCCGGCGGGCCGGGCTGAGCGTCGCACTTGTCACCGATCTGGGGCTCGGGCCGCTGGCCGACGAGGCCGACGTCGTCTTCGCCACCGGCACCGGTTCGCGCCTCGTCTTCGACTCCTACGCGGCGCCCGTCGTACTGTCCGCCGCCCTGCTCCAGGCCATGACCGACGCCGATCCCGAACGTACGCAGGCCCGCCTGGAGGACTACGAACAGGTCGCGGACGAGCACGCCTTCTTCCTCAAGGACTGACCTCGGAGTCCGGCCTCAGGGACGGGCCTATCCGGCATGCGGTGACCCGTGTCCGCATACCGTGATTCAGGCTACCCTCACATGAATTTTTACATACCCTTGCGTACCAGACGGTATATATGAATACTTCTCGCTGATCGGGATCCGGTGGGGTTCCGGTCGGCCCGGGAACGGCGCTCCCTTCTCGCATCGGCCCCGGGCGCATGGAACGGGCACCGCTCGAGCACGCCCGTGGCGGCCCCGGTCAATCCCCTGGGCCGGGGCCGCCAAGAAGGACCCGAATCACCCGCAGGCCACCCTCGGAAGCGATGTCCATGTCCCTGACGTACTCCCCCATCAGCACGGATTGGCCCTGCCAGGTCAAGACGCCCGGCAACCGGGACTGGGAACGCTCGGCGGCCAAGTGGCTGCGAGAGCTGGTGCCCGCCCGCTACGCCAGCTATCCGCTGCTGATCCGTCAGCCGGTGCTGCTCGCCCGTCACGCGCAGATCCAGCTCCAGCACGAGATCCGGGTGGTGCGCACCGCGCTGCACAGCGCCCGGGCCGAACTGCCCGCCCTGGGGATGCCGGAGACCGTCATCGAGAACGCGATCAAGCTGTACGCGGCCGAGCTCACACAGTTGAACCACATCGCCCGAGGCGTACGCGTCGTCTCCCAGGCCCTGGTGGAGAGCCACAACGCGCGGCACGGCCACTGACAGGAGACCCGGTCCCTACTCGTCGGCGCCTCGAACCGGCTCGTACCCGGCCCCGCCAGGGATGGCACTCAGTTCCCCGGCCGGAGCACACCGAGTGCCATTTCCGCCTCCTCCGGTGCTAGGTTCCCCACCATGAGCGAGGCACTCCGCCCTGACCAGGCGGCCGACGCGACGCCCCCGAAACCGCCGATGCGGGACTCGCTCGTCGCGGCCGCGTTCCAGTTGTTCCTGGAGCGCGGGTACGAGCAGACCACCGTGGACGACGTCGTGGCCCTCGCGGGGGTCGGACGGCGGTCCTTCTTCCGCTACTTCCCGTCCAAGGAGGACGTGGTCTTCCCGGACCACGAGCGCTGCCTGGCGGAGATGAACGACTTCCTCGCCAGCGGCGACGGCAACGGCGACGGCAACGGCGAGGACGGGGACGCGGACGACCCGGTGGCCCGGGTCTGCGACGCCGCGCGCGTCGTACTGCGCATGTACGCCGAGAACCCGACGTTCTCCGTCCAGCGCTACCGCCTCACCAAGAAGGTCCCAGGACTGCGGACGTACGAACTCTCGGTGGTCTGGCAGTACGAGCAGGCGCTCGCCGCGTATCTGCGCGGGCGCTTCACGGGGCGTGACGGGACGCTGCGGGCCGACGTGATCGCCGCGGCCGTGGTCGCCGCCCACAACAACGGGCTGCGGTCCTGGCTGCGCTCGGGCGGCCGGAGCGACGCGACCGCGGAGGTGGACCACGCGCTCGCCCTCGTCCAGCGGGCCTTCGGCCCGGACTCGGACCCGGGCGCCGAACCGGCGCGAGAGCCGACCGACGAGTCGGCGAAGGAGTCGGCGGCGGACGACGTGGTCGTCGTCATCTCCAGGCGCGGTGTACCGATGTGGCGGGTCGTCCAGCAGGTCGAGACGGCCCTCGGTCGAGATCTCGACTAGTTGAGGGTACTGAGTGCCTTTACGCGTGACACTGCGTGCCATATTCTGGGGTCGTGCGCGGTGCTCCGCGCACTTCTTCAGATTCCGGCCCAGCGCAGGGAGATGGCATCGTGTTCCACCGAGGAAGCGGGATCACGGCGGGCGTACTCGACCCGGAGACGACGACCACCGGCTCGGCCGAGGAAGGGCTGCTCTACCAGCGCTGCCGCTGGTGCGGGACCGCCATGTTCCACCGGCTGCTCTGCCCGGTCTGCGCGGGCAGCGACCTGCGGACGCAACGCAGCGCGGGCCTGGGCGTCATCCGCCACGCGACCGTCGTCCAGCGCAACACTCCGGGCGCGCGCAATGTGTCGCTCGTCGAGATGGCAGAGGGTTTCACCGTCCGGGGCCGGGTCTCGGGACCGCTCATAGCGATCCGTACCGGCGACCGCGTCCAGCTCACCACGGCGTCGGACCCGGTCCGCCGCGAACCGGTGTTCAAGCTCTGCGAGGAGCCCTACTCCGGCTGGCACTGACCGGCTCGCTCACTGGCGCGACGCGCGCGGCGGGTCCGCGGGGGACACTGGGCAGGGACAGGAACCCGCGGAGAGCGTGGAGGAGCCCATGCACGCCAAGGACGTTCTGGTCGACGCGTTCGGTCGCATCCGGGAAGAGGTGCACGCCGTCGTCGACGACCTCTCCCCCGACGAGCTCAACGCCCGCGTCGACGACCGGACCAACTCGATCACCTGGCTGGTCTGGCATCTCACCCGCGTCCAGGACGACCACATCGCCGACGCTTTCGGCCTGAAACAGATCTGGCTGTCACAGGACTGGCCGGACCGCTTCGCCCTGGGCCTGCCCGACCGGGACACGGGCTACGGACACACACCGCAAAAGGTCGCCAAGGTCCACGTGGACTCGGGTGACCTGCTGCTCGGCTACCACGACGCCGTCCACGAGCAGACGCTGGCCGCCCTGCGCGACCTGCGCGCCGACGACCTGGACCGGGTCGTCGACGCGAACTGGTCCCCGCCCGTCACCCTGGGCGTCCGCCTGATCAGCGTCCTCTCCGACGACCTGCAGCACGTGGGCCAAGCCGCGTTCGTACGGGGAATGCTGGAGAACCGTTGAGGACGGCCGTTCCGTAGGCACGCCGACACCACCCGCTCGGTCGTCGCGTCAGCCGCGTCGGCTGCCTCAGTCGCGTCGGCTGCGTCAGTCGCGTCGGCTGCGTCAGTCGCGGCGCGCCAGGAGCCGGTAGGCGTTCGACAGACCCAGCCGGTGCGACAGAGGTTTGATCACGAACCGGTCCAGCAGGGTGCTCAGGATCAGGACGGGCACACCGGCGATGAGCAGCGCCGTGCGCAGCGTCCGCTGCCAACGGTTCGGCGGGTGCGGCAGCCACGGCAGGTCCTCGCGTGGAGTGGCCGTGTCGAGGGCCAGCCAGACGCCGGCGAGGAGGTCGACCGGGTCGTGCGGCTCGGCATGCTGTTCCGCCACCACTGTGAAGCCGAGCTCGGTCAGTCTGCTCCGCATGTTCTCGACCGGAACGAGGTGCAGGTGCTGCGGCTGGAGCCAGGGCAGCCACCAGCGGCCGAGGAGGCGGGCGAATCGGCTGTCGGGGTCGGGGACCTCGATGAGCAGATGGCCGCCGGGACGTATCACCTGGTGCGCGGCCTCCAGTTCGCGACTGGGCTCCGTGCTGTGCTCCAGGTAGTGGAACATGCTCACCACGTCGTACGCGCCGGTGAGTTCCCCGGCCAGGTCGGGAAAGCTGCCGCGGTAGCCCCGCTCCACCCGTCCGGCACGCTCGGCGAGTTCGGCGCCGTCGGTGAAGTCGAGCCCGTCGAAGGTCGTGGCGGGGTAAACAGTCCGTGCCGACTCGCAGAAGTGGCCATGGCCGGTGCCGACGTCCAGCCAGTTCTTGGGGGTCGCGGCGAACGGCAGCAGGGATTCCGCGCGCTGCCGGTACATCGCGGTCCGGCCCCCGAAGGTGTTGCCGAGCTGCTTCTCCCCCAGGCCGTCGTAGAAGTCGCGGTAGTAGAACTCCAGCCCCTCGGCGCTCAGTCGAGGGTTTTGGAAGGTGTGCCGGCAGTCCTGGCAGCGGTCGAGGACGAAGTGGCCCGGCTTGTGCTGAATCACGTCGGTGGTGCGCAGACGCGTCTTCAGCCGTGCCGAGCCGCACCAGGGGCAGTCGGCGCGCGGGGGTTCGAAGAACCGGTCCAGGCCACGCGCCAGGTCGGCCTGGTAGCCGGGGCGCAGCGCGGCGACCTGCTCGGTGCGACTACTGGGCGTCGGCTCGCCGTCGGTCTGTTGTGGTGCGTGCTCTTCGTCGCTCATGGGGCCTCCTTGGAGGGTGCGCCGGCGGCCAGTTCTTCGAGGTGAGTGGCTGCCGCGGGGGCACCACCCGCGCTGCGGAACGCGGTACGGATCCGCTCGGCGGCGGCGCGGTAGCCGGGTTCGTGGAGTACGGCGTCGATCGCCGCGCCCAGCTTGGGCGCGGTGACCCGCCCGAACCTGACACGGATGCCCGCTCCCGCGTCGGTGACCTGCCCGGCCACGACGGGCTGGTCGTCGCGGATGGGGGCCACCACGAGGGGGACGCCGTGCCACAGCGCCTCGCACACGGTGTTGTGCCCGGCGTGGCAGACGACCGCGTCGACCCGTTCGAGGAGCGGGAGTTGGGGGACGGAGGAACGGATCAGTACGTCCTTGTCGTCCCTGTCGCCCTCGTCGCCCTTGTCGTCCAGGTCCGCATGCGCGCCGAGCACGTTCGCGGGGTCGACGATCACCGCCTGCACCCGGTCCGCACGGCCGCGGAGGGCATCGCGGCACTCGGCGAGGAAGCGGGCCCCGACATCGGTGTTGGCGGTGCCGAGGGTCACGAGCACCGTGGCACGGGCGGGGTCGAGCCAGCTCCAGGGGAAGTCGGCCGCGGCCGGCCGAGGCGCCATCGAGGGCCCGACCCAGCGGATCCGGTCACCCGCCCCGGCCCCCGACCCTGCCTCCGCGCCTGCACCTGCACCTGCACCTGCGCCTGCACCTGCGCCGACCAACTCCGGTGTGCTGAACGCGAGTACCAGGTGCGGGGAGAACCGCGGATCGGCCGTGCCCGACGGGTCACCGATACGGCCACGCAGTCCATGGAGCAGCGCGTCGAGCCAGTCCGCGACCTTGGGCATACCCGCCAGCGCGTCGGCGAAGGTGAATTCGGCCGAGGTGGTGGACGAGGTGGCCCACGGCACGCGCAGCCGCTCGGCGATCAGCCCTCCGGCGAAGGCCTGCTGATCGGCGACGACGGCATCGGGGCCGAACTCCTGGACGGCCACCCGTACTCCGGGGGCCATCGCCTCGGCCAGTGGCACCAGGAACCATTCCCACAGGAACTTCAGCGCCTCCGGCCCCCGGAGCTCCGGGGGCCGCACTCCGTCCTCCCCTGTCAGGGCCGGTCCCGCGCACGGGAACACCACCGCATCCTCCCCCGCGAGCCGCCGGACGAGTCCGGGATCGGCACACGCCCAGGCCACTTGGTGTCCCCGCGCGGTGAGTTCCGCCGCCACGCCCACCGTCGGGTTGATGTGGCCGACCAGCGGCGGAACGACGAACAGGAAGCGGCTCACGGGGCCTCAGCCCTCACGAGCGAGGCCACGCCCCGCTCGGCCGCGCCCTGTTCGACCACGCCCCGCTCGACCACGCCCTGCTCGCCCACGCCCTGCTCAGCCGCGCCCCGCTCGTCCGTCTCCCCCTGGATCATGGAGAGGATGTGGCCGCCGACCGTTCCCGGCGCCTCGACGAGCACGGAGTGCTCGTGCCCCGGCACCACGACGGTCCGGCAGTCGGGCAACAGCGACTCCAGCCACGGTGCCCGCTCGACGAGCGCCGACTCGGCACCGTAGACGGCGAGCACCGGACAGCGTACGGACCGGATCTGGTCCTCGGTCAGCACCTGGCTGACCGGAATGTCCCGAGCGAGGGTGGTCTCGCGGGCCAGGCGGGCCGCGCCCTTCGCCAGGCGGGCGGTGTTCTGGCTGCGGTTGGCGGTGATCCAGGCCAGCGCGGCGGCCTCGTTGTGCGCCAGCTCGGTCAGCACCTGCCGCAGCACCCCGTCCATGGTCGCCGCCCATCCCGCGGTCGCCGGCTCCGATTCGATCAAGGAGACGCCTGCCGCCCGCTCCGGGTGGCGGGCGGCGTAGCCGAAGGCGACGGACCCGCCGAAGGAGTTGCCGACCAGATGGACCGGTCCTGTCACCTCCAGTCGGTCGAGCAGCGCCGCCAGGTCGTCGAGGTGGTCGTCGAGGCGGTAGCCGCTCTCCGGGCGCTCGCTGCGGCCGTGGCCGCGCAGGTCGTACATGATCACGTCGATGCCGGACACCGCGAACACGGGTGCCAGGGTGAAGTAGTAGCTGGCCAGGCTGTCGGTGAGCAGACCGTGGACGAGAACCGCGGTCGCGGTGACGGGACGCCCTACCTTGGGGGTCATCCGCTGGACGTGCAGCCGGACGTCGCCGGTGTCGACTATTGCCATGACTCAGACCGCCTCCGCCGCTTCGAGGCTCCGCACGACGTACTCGACGAGCCGGCCGACGGTGAGTTCGATGATCTCGTCGAACTCCATGCCGGCCAGGAACTCTGCGAAGTTGACCTGATCCCCGTACCGCTCCCCCAGGAGACCCGCCAGGGTCACGAGGTCGATGCTCTCCAGTTCCAGATCGCGGTTGAACGTGGTCTCCATGCGGACCTCGACGTCGTCGAGGCCGTACTCGTCGAGGAGGTTCGCGAGCATGCCGGTGAGGTCGGCGAGGACCGACTCCTCGTCCGCGCGCACGGGGTCGGCCTCGGTCGCACCGGTCGGCTGACTCGGGTTCATCGATCGCTCTCCTCTTGGTCCCTCGGGCCGGTCGTCCAGGCCACGACGTAGTCCCTGTCCGGCAGTCCCGGCGGGTTGCCGGTCCGCTCGCAGTGCACGATGTACGCGCGTTCGAGGCGCCCCGAGACCACCAGTCTGTCCCCGGCGTTTCCGGTGTCTGCAGCATCCCCGGCATCCCCGGCATCCCCGGCATCCCCGGTATCTCCGGCATCTCCGGCATCCCCGGCCGTCGCTTCGCGCACGGTGAAGTCCCGTGGCCGTCCGTCGAAGCCCGTGCCCTCCGCCTTGGCGACCGCTTCCTTGGCCGCCCAGAACCGGGTGAACCACAGCGCCTCCGATTCGCCGGTGGTGGCGCATCGGGCGCGCAGCAGCCGCAACTCGTCCTCGCC
The DNA here is from genome assembly GCF_026341515.1 of Streptomyces sp. NBC_00878. Taxonomy (NCBI): domain Bacteria; kingdom Bacillati; phylum Actinomycetota; class Actinomycetes; order Kitasatosporales; family Streptomycetaceae; genus Streptomyces; species Streptomyces sp. NBC_00878. The sequence continues at coordinate 482,520 of NZ_JAPEOK010000001.1, forward strand.
GAGGGCGACGGCGAGGGTCTGCGCGTCCCGCTCGACGACCTCTTCGATGTCGATGCCGGGCCCCGGTCCGGGCGTGTGCGGCCGTACGATCGCGACCCCGGCCTCCGCGCGGTGGGCCAGCGAGATGTCCAGCCGCGGCAGCGTCCGGCCGTGCAGCCCCGTGACGTACGGGCGGCCCGACTCGTCGTTGCGCACCCGGATCTCGGCCGGGAAGACCGGTCCTTCGCCGTGGTCCCACAGCCACTGCCGTACGGCGTCCTTGGCGGCGATCCGGCCGAGCAGCCACTGCCTGCGCCCCCGGGGAGCGTGCCGCTCGTACTCCGAACGCTCGGCGCCGCTGAGGGAGTTGCGCATGATCAGGTCACGCGAGGCGAGGTCCGGCCAGCGCTCATGGAGCAGGGACCAGCCGCCGGGCCGCGCCTGCGAGAGGGTGTTGCGCTCGGGGAACCGCTCTACGGGCTTGGTCTGCGGGTCGTTGTCGAAACGGCGGTCCTGCCAGCCAGTGAGCTCCGCCCACACCTCGCCCGCGACGACCAGTTGGACGTCGGCTTCGAGGACGGTGTCGGTGAGGGAGGTGATCCTCACCAGGCAGTCCACGTCGGTCCCGGGGCGCGGGTGCGTCCCGTAGAACCGCATGTGCCGCATCTGGACGGGGAACACGACGGTCCGTTCCGTCCCGGTCGCCATGATCCAGTAGCCGAGGAGCTGGCCCACGTTGTCGAGCAGGGCGCCGGGGGCCGACGGCGTGGTGAGCACGCCTCGTACGTGCATGTCGCCGATCGCGGTGAGTTCGGTGACCCCTTGGAAAGCGGGTCCGTGGAACATCCAGCGCTCGGCGTAGAGCTGGGCCGCGGTGTGTTCGGGGGCTCGTTCGGAGTCGGGGTCCGCTCGCCACGGGGTGGGGGGTGGCACCGGGAAGCGGGCCGCGAGCTCGACCACCGCACGTGCCCGCGGTCCGAAGCAGACCGCGAGGCGGCCGGGGCCGTCGGGGACGGCCGTGACCGGTACCTCGACGGCCGGTGTGGCGGTGAGCCACTGGTCGAACCGGGCCCCGTGCACGGCGACCGCCCGCAAGCCGGGGGCCGCGTCCTCGGCCGCCTCCATGATGTGGTGAACGATCGTGGTCGCGGGGACGACCGGCCAACGGTCGGCCACATCGGGCCAGCCGGGCCGCTGCGGGAAGAAACAGTGGTCGAGGAGGTACGGCATCGCTTCCGGGGATACGCGTACGGCGGTGCGCCATACCTGGGCGGCGGGGGTCGGCTTGGGGGCGGGGGGCAGCTTGGGGGCGAGGGGCGCGGATGTGCGGTGAGGAGCCGTCGGAACGGGGGCTTGAGCGGGAGCAGGCGCCACGGCCGGGCCGGAGTGACGGCTGCTGCCTGCCGTGATCAGTGCGGCGGCCGTGTCGGCCGTGTCCCGTAACAGCGCGCTCAGTTCGGCGGCGACCGGCATGTGCGCGGCGAGCGCGTCCAGGGGCGACGGGCCCGTGGCGACCGCCGCGGGGACGGCTTCGCTCGGGGCCGGTGTGCCGCGCAGCTCGGCGCGCAGTTGTATGAGGGCCGGGCCGTGTAGCGAGACGAGCGCTCCGCCGAGGTCGAGGCGGACGGTCGACCGGTTCACGCGTACGGGGCGCACCGAGTCGGCGGGCCCTGCGGTACGGGCGGAGGGACCGCCGGAAGGAGCAGTGGCAAGTGTGGTGGAAGGAGCAGCGGAGGGAGCGGCGGAACGGGCAGTCGGCGGCAGCGCCGGAGCGACCGCCGCGCCCACGGTCCACAGCGCCGTCGCCACCCGGCTGAGCTGGGCGAGGCCGGTGCGGTGGGGCGAGTTGGCCGCCACGACCAGGTGGTCGCGCCCGTTCAGCGTGTCGCCGATGAGTGAGCCGAGCTGCCCGGTGCCGACCTGGACGAAGGCGCGATGGCCCGCCGCGTACATGGCCTCGATCAACTGCTGGAAGCGGACCGGCTCCAGCAGATGCCTGACGAACAGCTCGCGTACGGCGGCCTCGCCGACGGGGAACGGCGCCGCGCTCGTTCCCGACCACAGGGGCACGGTCGGCGGATACAGCCGGAACTGGTTCGCCGCTTCCTCGATGGGCGCGAGGTAGGGCTTCAGCATCGGAGTGTGGAAGCCGGACCGGAAGGGCAGCACCTGGCTGAGTACGCCCCGGGCGCGGAAGGAGCGTACGAACTCCTCCACCGCGTCCCGCGGTCCGCACACCATCGACTGGTTCGGCGCGTTGTCGTGGGAGAGGACGATTCCGGCGTCCGTCCACCCGTCGTCGAGGGCCTCCAGGACGCGCCCGGCGGGGGCGCCGAGAGCGGCGAAGGACAGGCCCGGGACGGTCAGCGCGTCGGGGTCGAACGACGCCATGAAGTCGCTCACTTCGGCCCCGTCGTACATCCCGGCGGCCGCCATCGCCGTCCACTCGCCGACGCTGTGCCCGGCCACCGCGTCCGGGACGACGCCCATGCGGCGCAGCGCGCCGTCGAGCAGCCGACCGACGCCGACGACACCGAATCCGTGCCGGCCCACGTCCGAGACCCGCTCCTTCTCGGCGTTCGGGGTGGGTCCCGGGACGCGGGGAAGGCCGAAGTGGGCGGCGACGTCGTCGACATGGGGCTCGAAGTCGCCTTCGAGCCCCGGGAAGACGAAGGCCAGCTTGCCGCTCGTGTTCTCGTCCCCACCGCCGCCGCCGAGCAGCGGAGTCGGCGTGAACCAGAGGTCGCTGCGGCCGTGCCAGGCGCGTCCCTTGGCGACCGCCCGGCGGGCCAGGGCGAGCCGCTTGGCGGTCGGGGCGACGATGCCGAGCCGGGCTCGGCCCGCGTCCGGATGTGTCCGGCCGGTGTCGAGACCGGCCGCGAGGAGAGCCGAGTCGTCGGCCTCCAGCAGTGCGGCGAGGTCCTCGGGGCTGTCGGCGGCGAGCAGGAGCACCTGCTCCGACTCGACGACGGAAGCGGTCGCGGCAGTCCCGGAAAGGGCCGGGGGCGCGGGCTCGGGCACAGGCAGGGATGGGGACTCGGGCACGGGCACAGGCAGGGATGGGGACTCGGGCACAGGCAGGGGCGGGGAAGCGGTAGTCGCGTACTGGGTGGCCGGTATGCCAGGCGCCTGCTCCAGTACGACATGGGCGTTGATCCCGCCGAAGCCGAACGCGTTGACGGCTGCCCGGCGCACCGGCCGCCCGGGACCGGTCTCCCAGGGCGTCGCCGTCTCCAGCGGACGGAACCGGGTGGCCGCGAGCGCGGGGTGCGGGTCGTCGCAGTGGAGCGTCGGCAGGAGCATCCCATGGTGGACGGCGAGGGCCGCCTTCACCAGACCGGCCACTCCGGCGGCGGGCATGGTGTGGCCGATCATCGACTTCACCGAGCCGATCACCGCGGGGTCACCGTCCGTGCCGGGACCGAACACCTCGGCCAGGGTGGCCAGTTCGGCCGCGTCACCGGCCGGGGTCGCGGTGCCGTGGGCCTCCAGGAGACCGATGGATCCGGGCTGGGCGGGGTCGAGGCCCGCGGCGTGCCAGGCCTGGCGTACGGCGTGGGCCTGGCCGCCGGGGTCGGGGTTGACGAGACCGGCGGCGCGGCCGTCGCTCGCCACGCCGGTGCCCCGGATGACCGCGTAGATCCGGTCGCCGTCGCGTTCGGCGTCGGCCAGTCGCTTGAGTGCCACCACGCCGGTGCCCTCGCCGATCAGGATGCCGTCGGCGCCGCGGTGGAAGGGGCGGATCCGCTGGCTCGGGGAGAGCGCGCGGAGTTGGGAGAAGACGCTCCACAGGGTGATGTCGTGGCAGTGGTGCACTCCCCCGGCGAGCATCAAGTCGCAGCGTCCGGAGGCGAGTTCGCGCACCGCCTGGTCGACGGCGACCAGCGAGGACGCGCAGGCGGCGTCCACGGTGTAGGCGGGGCCGCGCAGGTCGAGACGGTTGGCGACGCGCGAGGCCGCGAGGTTGGGCACCAGGCCGATGGCCGACTCGGGGCTGTCGGGCCCGAGTCGCTCGGTGAACGCCGCGCGGACCCGGTCGAGTTGGCCGGCGTCCAGGTCGGGCAGCAACTCGCCGAGCGTACGGACGAGTTGACCGGCGGTGCGGACCCGCTGGTCGAGGCGGACCAGGCCGGGGGTGAGGTAGCCGCCCCGGCCGAGGACGACGCCGATGCGGTGCCGGTCGGGCAGCCGGTCCTCGCCGCCCGCGTCGGCGAGGGCGGCGGCGGCCACGTTCAGCGCGATGAGCTGGTCGGGTTCGGTGCCGGGCACCGAGTTCGGCATGATCCCGAACCGGGTGACCTCCACGTCGGCGAGTTCGTCGACGAAGCCGCCGCGCCGGCAGTACACCTGGTCGGCGACGGCCGGCCCGCTCGCGGAATCGGGGCGGTAGTAGTCGGCGTCCCACCGCCCGTCGGGTACGTCGGTGATGGCGTCCGTGCCCGCCAGCAGGTTCCGCCAGTACGCGTCGAGGTCTGCGGCACCGGGCAGCAGCACCGCCATCCCCACGATGGCGACGGGAGACGGAAGTTGACGCTCCCTCAGTTGATCCCGGCCCAGTTGATCCCGGCCCAGTTGATCCCGGCTCAGTTGGTCCCGATCGGCTTGATCCGTCAGGTCGTTCATGTCACCAGCCCGACGAGGTGTAGACGACGGCTCCGGCGGACTCGTCGCCCCAGGCGAGTTCACGGAGCAGCGCCGCGGTGCCCTCCTCCGGGTCGATCAGCTTGATCCCGCGCCTGGCGTACTCGCGGCCGAGTTCCGGGGTCACCATTCCGGTGTGGCCGCCGGTCGGCGCCCACGGTCCCCAGTGCACGGTCAGGGCACGGTGACCGGTGCGGGCGGCCCAGTCGGCGCCGAGGCTCTGCAGGGCGTCGTTGGCGGCCGCGTAGTCGACCTGGCCTCGGTTGCCGAGGACGGCCGAGATGCTGCCGAACAGGACGGCGAACGCAGGACCGTTCGGGAACTCCGCCAGCGCTGCCAGCAGGGTCTCCGCGCCGCTCGTCTTCGTGTCGTACACGCGCTGGAACGACTCGGCGGTCTTGTCGGCGATCAGGCGGTCCTCGATCACTCCGGCCGCGTAGACGACGCCGTCGAGCCGGCCGTGCTCGGCGTGGATCTCCTTCACCGCCTGGAGCGCGGCGTCCGGCTCCCGGAAGTCCACGGAGTGGTAGCGGGCCGTGCTGCCGAGCGCGGTGAGTTCGGCCAGGGTGGCGGTGATCTCCCGCTGGGCCAGGACGAGTTCGGCTTCGCGGTTGATGTCGGCGGGCGTCACGCCGCTGCCCGCGCGGGCAGCCAGTGCCGTACGCAGCGCCGCGCGGTCAGCGGCGGCGGCGATGGCCGGATCCTCGGGGCCGGTCGGCGCCGGGGTCCTGCCGAGCAGTTCGATACGGCACCGGGAGGCCGCGGCGAGCGCGGCGGCGAAGGTCGCGGTGATGCCGCGTGCCCCGCCGACCAACAGCACCACGGAGTCCCGGTCGAGGCCGATGGCGGCGGCCTCGGCGGCGCCGTCACCCGCGGGTCCGGCGCCGGTGGTACCGAGGGCGCCCAGCGGGGTCTCGACGAGGTCCAGCCCATGGCGACCGGCCGCCGTGCGCAGGACGACCGGGGCCGGGTCGGACGCGAGCAGCTCGTCGACCAGCGCGTCGGCGACGGCGGCGGGCGTGGTGTCGTCGAGGTCGACGATCCGCGCGACGGTCTCGGGATACTCGCGTGCGACGGTACGGAAGAGACCGTGGAGCCCTGCCGACCGGAGGCCCGGGGAGTCCCCGTCGGCGGGCCGGGCGGCGAGCAGCCAGCGCGGGCCCCGGCGCAGGGCGGCCTGGAACACAGGAAACGCGTCGGGCAGCACCGGTATCGCGGAATCGGTGAGGGAGTCGAGGTACAGCACCCCGTCGACCTGGCCGTCCGCCTCGGTGAGCAGATGGTCCCGGCCCAGGAACACCGTGTCGGCTCCGTGCGCCGCGAGCCGCGAGCGGACCTCCCGGGACACGCCCTGGCTCTCGTCGCCGAGGAGGACAAACCGCTTTCCGGCCAGTACGGCCGACGGGTCCAGCGAGCCGTCGCCGTCCTGCCGCTCCAGAAGCACCGGCCGGAGCTGGAAGCGCTTCGGGGCCTCGCCGCCAACTTCCATCAGCTCCGGCGTCCGGGTCTGCCCGACCGCTGTGCCGTTCGGCGACCCCTCCGGCTGTCCGGCCGTCATCGGAGTCGCAGTCGGAGACGTACTCGGAGGCGTACTCGGAGGCGTACTCGGAGGCGTACTCGGCGTCGTAGTGCCGGGCGGTTCGGCGGGTCCCGCGAGGCGCGCGGCGAGCCAGCCCGTCACCGCTGCGGCCGTACGGGCCTTCGCGAGGTCCTCCAGCTCCGCGTCGTCCAGCCCGGCGATGTCCACACCGCCCCCGGCTCCCAGGCGCTTGGCCAGTTCACCGGCGATCTCGGCCCGCTTGATGGAGTCGATGCTGAGGTCGGCCTCCAGGTCGAGATCGGGCTCGATCATGTCCACGGGATAGCCGGTGCGCTCGCTGATGATGTCCAGCACGACCGACAGGACGTCCGCTTCCGTGACCGCCGTCGGGACCGCTTGCGTGACCGCCTCAGGGGCGGGCGTCCCTGCGGTGGCGAGCGCGGGTGCCAACTCCGGCCGCGGAACCTGCTGTTGGGCCACGGGAAGCTCAGCGGCCGGTGCGGCCTGCTGGTGGGGGCCGACCACGGCGGGCGCCGCGGGCGCGGGAATCCACTGCCCCGGCGCGGCGCCGAAGTAGGTCAGCAGCACGTCGCGCTGGGCGGCCACCATCTCGCGGCTGGTGCGCAGGAAATCGGCGATCAGCGCGTCCTTGTCGGCCGGGACGCCGGCCGCGTGGTTCGTGTGGTTCGAGTGGCTCGTCGTCACTGTCGTCTCCACAACGCGTCGGGCCGGTGCGAGGGCACCGGGGAGGAGTTCTCCGGCGGCGGTACGGACCAGTTGCCCGTCGACCGTCCATCCGGGCCGTTTGGGCTCCGGCGTCCGGGTCGCGTCGACGGCGTCGCGTCCCTGGAACAGCCATCCGGTGCGTACCGGCAGCCCCGCCACGGCCAGTTGGGCGAGTGCGTCGAGCCAGCCGCGCAGTCCGCTGTCGTGGCGCGGCTCGCACGCGACGGTGCGGTGCGGGCGGTCGCCGAGGATGTGCGTGACCAGCCGGGTGAGTACGGAGCCGGGGCCGGCCTCGACGAAGATCCTCGCCCCGTCCTCGTACATGGCCTCGATCTGTGCGACGAATCCGACGGGGGCGCCGATCTGGGCGGCGAGTTCCGCACGGATCTCGTCGGCACGGTCGCCATATGGAGCCGCTGTGCGGTTGGACCACACCGGGAACTCGGGCGAACGTATGGTCCGGTTCGCGAGTGCCTCGGCGAACCGCTCCCCACCGGCGGCCACGAGCGGGCTGTGGAAGGCGCAGGCGACGGGGATGGGATCGGCACCGTATCCCGCCGCGCGCAGCAGCGGCACAGCGGTGGCCATCGCCTCTGTCGGTCCTGAAATCACCGTCTGCCGGGGCGAGTTGAGGTTGGCGACGACGACCGATTCGGGGGCGCCCGTCTCGCGCAGGGCCCGTGAGACGTCTTCGGCACCGGCCGCGACGGCCGCCATGGTTCCCGGGTCCTCGCCGACGGCCGAGAGGATCGCCGCCGCCCGCTCGGCGCTCAGTTCCAGCAGCGCTTCCGGGGTGATCGCGCCCGCCGCACAGAGGGCGACCAGTTCGCCGTAGCTGTGTCCGGCCGCCATGTCGGGTCGTACACCGGCCGCGCTGAGCAGTGCGTGGGCGGCGAGTCCGGCGACGCCCAGCGCGGGCTGGGCGACCCGGGTGTCGGTGATCCCGGCCCGCTGGCGGTCCCGGGCGGCCGTGTCGAAGGCGGCAGGCGGGTACAGCGCGTCGGCGTGGTCGCGGCCGAGGTGCAGGTAGTGCTGGAGCTCGGGGAAGGCGATGAACACGTCCGCGAGCATCCCGGGCCGCTGGCTGCCCTGGCCCGGGAAGAGGAACGCGACCTTGCCGTCGGCCGCCGTCGGTCGACGCGGGCCGGACGGCACCTGCTCCGCGTCCGCCCCCGCCTGCTCACTTCCGTCGGCCCCGGCCCGTCCGGCGTCCGCGAGGTGGATGCCTCCGGCCGGATCGTGCTCACCCGCCAGAGCCCGGCGCAGCTGACCGATCAGTCCGTCCACGTCGGTGGCCACGACGGCCACCTGGACCGGTTCGTGGCGGGCGTCGGCGCGACGGGACGCGCTCAGTGCGAGGTCGCGCAGGCGCCACGGGCGGCCGTCGGTCTCGGCGGCCTTGAGTACGTCCTCGATGGTTCGCCGGGTCGCCGCGGGATCCGTACCGCGGAAGGTGAACAGCTCGGCGGGCCAGCTGTCCAGACCGTGGGCGGGTGGTTCGGCGGCCGTGTGGGCGCTGAGCACCACATGGAAGTTGGTCCCGCCGAAGCCGAACGCGCTGAGTCCGGCGACGCGTTCCTCGGCCGGGGCCGCCCAGGGCCGTGGCCGCGCGTGGAAGACGAACGGGCTGCTCTCCTCCTGCCACGCGGGGTTCGGCCGCTTCATGTGCAGGGTGGGCGGTTTGACTCCCGTGTGCAGGGACAGCACGGTCTTGATCAGACCCGCGAGACCGGCGGCGCACTTGGTGTGCCCGATCTGCGACTTGACCGAACCGAGCGCGCAGCCGCCCGCCTTGGCCCCGGCCTCGGTGAACACCTCGCTGAGGATGGTGAGTTCGGTACGGTCGCCGACCACGGTGCCCGTGCCATGGGCCTCGACCAGGCCGACGTCGGCCGGTGAGATCCCCGCGTTGCGGTAGGCCCGCTCCAGTGCGGCGCGCTGGCCCTCGGGGCGGGGCGCGGTGAGGCCGAGTGAGCGGCCGTCGCTGGAGCTGCCGACTCCCTTGATCACTCCGTAGATCCGGTCGCCGTCGCGTTCGGCGTCCGCGAGCCGCTTGAGCACGACACAGGCGATGCCCTCGCCCAGGGCTATCCCGTCCGCCGAGCTGTCGAAGGCCCGCGACCGGCCGGTCGGGGAGAGGGCGTGCACGGAGGAGAAGAGGGCGTAGTCGTTGATGCCGTTGTGCAGGTCGGCACCCCCGCACAGGACGACGTCGCTCGTACCGCCGACGAGTTCCTTGCACGCCACGTCGACGGCGGCCAGTGACGACGCGCAGGCCGCGTCGACGGTGTAGTTGGCGCCGCCCAGGTCCAGCCGGTTGGCGATCCGCCCCGAGATGACGTTGGCGAGCATGCCGGGGAAGGAGTCCTCGGTGAGCCGGGGCAGTTGCTCGTCCAGACCTCCCGGCACCTCCCCGTAGTAGGAGGGCAGCACAGCTCGCAGGGTGGCGGCGTTGGACAGGTCGCTGCCCGCTTCGGCGCCGAAGACCACGGAGGTCCGCGACCGGTCGAAGCCCCGGCCCCGCTCCCCGTACCCGGCGTCCTCCAGTGCCCGCCGCGCGGCTTCGAGCGCCAGCAGCTGTACGGGCTCGATGCTGCCCAGCGATGTCGGCGGGATGCCGTAGCGCAGCGGGTCGAAGGGGATCCGCGGCAGGAAGCCGCCCCACTTCGACGGGGTGGCGCCGTCCGCGTCCTGCGAATAGTGCACGGCGGGGTCCCAGCGGTCGGCGGGGACCTCACCGACGCCGTCGTGGCCGCTGAGGATGTTCGCCCAGAAGGCGGCCAGGTCGGGGGCCTGCGGGAACATGCAGGCCATGCCGACCACGGCCACGTCCAGCGGCTCGGGCGCCGCGGACTCCTCGGCCGTGTCCATCTCCAGGCGTTCCCGGAGCAGAGCCGCGCGTGCGGCGAGTAAGCCCGCCGCGCCGGTGGTGACGGAGCCGTGCAGCGCGCTGATCGTGGTGGTGGCGGAGCGCAGCACGGCCACTTCCCCGGCCATGAACATGCCCTCGGAGAGCTGGCGTTCCTCGGCCACGGCCGTCAGTTCGCCGGCGGTGTCCCGCTCGATCCCCTTGCTGGCGATCCGCAGCCGGCCGACGTTGAGCCGTTCCAGTTCCTCCCAGATCCGCCGCTCGGGCACGCCGCGCTCGCGCAGCTCCGCCTCGAACTCCCGGTAGTTCTCGCTGAACGGGCTGGGCACACAGCGGGTGGCGTGGCCGGGCGCGGTCTCCAGCAGTGCGGTGCGGGTGGCGGCCACGACCTGCTGCTGGAAGAGCGGCTGGACGGCCCCGCACTCCACCGCTTCGTCGGTGAACAGGTAGGCGGTCCCCATGAGGACGCCGACGGCGGCGCCGCGCGCGATCAGGGGCGCGGCGAGCGCGGCGACCATCGCGGACGAGCGCTCGTCGTGGACGCCGCCCGCGAAGAACACCTCGACGCGTTCGGCCGTTTCGGCGTCCGCTCCGGCCAAGAAGTCTTCCAGCACGGCGAGTTGGGCCTCCCACAGGGGGAAGCTCGCGCGCGGTCCGACGTGGCCGCCGCATTCGGAGCCCTCGAAGACGAAGCGGCGGGCGCCGGCGTCGAGGAACTGGCGGAGCAGTCCCGGCGAGGGCACGTGCAGGAAGGTGCTGATCCCGGCCCGCTCCAGCGCCTCGGCCTGGGACGGTCGGCCGCCCGCGATGATCGCGTGCGTGGGCCGCATCTCCCGTACGGCTTCGAGCTGGGCGTTTCTGGTCTCCTCGGGGGCGAAGCCGAGCACGCCGACACCCCAGGGCCGTCCGGCCGCGGCGGCGCGGGTCTCCTCCAGGACCGCCCGCGTCTGCTCACCGCTCGCGAGGGCCAGCGCGATGAAGGGCAGGGCGCCGTCCGCGGCGACGGCCGCGGCGAACCGTGCCTGGTCGCTGACCCGGGTCATCGGCCCCTGGGCGACGGGTATGCGCGTGCCGAGCGCGCGGCTCATCGGGGACCCTGAACGCAGTGCCCCGGCCGGCCCGTCATCGCGTACGGCGTCCTGTACGGAGGTGGTCAGGGCGCGGACCGTCCGGCCGGCGTCGCCCCAGCGCTCGGCGAAGCGGGCGGCGAGGAAGCCGTCCTGACCGACCGGCAGGAGCTGGGCACGCGGGTCCTGGGCACCGAGCATCTCCGCCACGAGCGCTGGATCGTCGGCCGGGACGCGCGGGGCGTCCGGGCCCCTGCGGTGCAGCACCCGGTGCCCGCCCACCACGACGGTCTCCGAGCCGTCCATGGACCGCAGCGCCGCGGCCGCCGGTTCCGGCAGCCTCGCCTCGGCGAGCAGGGCCAGCTGGCTGTCCAGGACCACTCCGGCCGCCCCGCCGACCACGGCGGCCGCCGCCGTACGGAGGCCGATGCCGCCGCAGGCCCAGACGGGGAGGTCCACGCCGGGCTCGGCGAGCAGGTGCTGGAGCAGGACGAAGGTGCTGAGCTCCCCGGTCCGGCCGCCGCTCTCGCTGCCCCGGGCGATCAGGCCGTGTGCTCCGGCCCGGACCGCGGCCAGAGCCTGCTCCAGGTCCGTCACCTCCACCAGGACCCGGTACGTCGCGGTGACCTCGTCGATCTGCCATCGCGAATCCGCGCCGAGGACGACGGTATGGAGGCCGCCGCCGTCTTGCATTCCCGGCTTTCCGCTCTTCTTGCCAGGCGCGAATTCTCCGGGTTCGAGTTTCCCGGGAGCGAGTTCTCCGGGAGCGAGTTCTCCGGGAGCGATCCGGCAGTGCGCTCCGACGCGTACTCCGAACGGTCCGGGCGCCCAGCGCCGGAGGACGGCGAGCGCCTCTCTGGCTCTTCGGTCACCGATTCCCAGGTCCAGTACCCCGAGTCCGCCTGCACGGCTGACGGCGGCGGCAAGCCTGGCTTCGGGTTCACCGAACGGGGTGATTCCGATGATCATGTCCTCGGCGCGCACAGCAGACGTCATGATTCTCCGAATAATCGGTGAGACTGCACGGTGGGGAGTTGCCTGGAGACGACGAATTGGCCCACGCGGACATACACCGTTTAAGCGGCATCCTGAAAACTCTCACACGCAAACCAACCGGTCGGAAACTAGCGCCTCAGTTACCCACCGGTCAACATCGCAACTACCTGCCGCTACGCCGTGGAATCGATTCGGCCATACCCCGTCGGACCTCAAGAACCGAAAACCCGGCCAATTCCAATCAGTCACTACGCTAGCCGGACGACAGCGCCGCAAGCCGACCAAAGCAGCCATCGGATTCATCCCGGCATCGCCGGCGTGAAACACGGACGGCAGCGCGACGCCGCTTTGTAAAATTCACATGTCCGCACCGACGGCCCTCATCGAGCCGCACACGGCACGCCCGCACGTGGCGCGTTGTCGAGAAACAACATCCCTGGACATCCGCCTGTCACTGGGTGCGCCTCCGGTTCATTTCCGGAGTTTTCTCTTTCGCCCGCCGCACTCCCCGAATCGCCGGCCGGACTTTACCCCGCGGCAACCAAGATACGTTTCTTCAGCCGCCCGGTTCCGGTCCCCAGTAGGACGGTCCTCCACCGCGCCACTCGATGAGCGGTGACGCCGCGACCTCGTTGTCGTCGAACTCCAGGCCCGCGCGGCGCAGGAACTCGACGACGTCCAGGAGGTTCATGGCGACGCCGATCGACTCGCCGTGGACCGTCACGCGCCGACCGCCCGTCTCCTGCGGCGGATGCACGACTACGGGATGTTCCGACATGCCCTCAGCCTCTCACCCGGACCGCACACGCGCGCATCCGGGAGGGGTCTGCCATGGTCATGAAAGTTGAACACGCCAAGACCGCACGCGGCGTGTGCCTCGAGAGGAGGCACACGCCGATGGACCGGGCCGTTCGGTCTCACGGCGAGCGAGTCGAGCATCGCGACGGGGTTCAGCTTTCCCGTCTCCGGAGTGGCGGCAGCGCTCGCGGACGGTACGGCAAGGCCCGTGATGGCGATTGCGAGGCCAACGGCGGCGGCGATACGTCGTGTTGAGATCATGCCTGTCCGCGGGCGGCGGGCCGCCCGCGGACACGGACCCGCTGCGCTTGCCGTGGCCGCCGCGGCGGAGGAGGCTCGAAGGGGAGGCCCTCAGCGGCCCGCTCCGTACCGGCCGCGGCCTTCGTCAGTGGTCCACAAGGAGGTCCATCATGGGCACTGCGGCAAGTCCCGGCTTCGACACCGAAACGCTGCGCCGGGGCATCGAAGGCCAGAACGCGTCGGCACTGCTGTCGCTGTACGCCGACGACGCCGAGATGCGCGTCGTCGACCGCAACACGCAGCCCAGCCACCCCAAGGTCATGCACGGCCGCGAGCAGATCAGCGCGATGCTCGACGACGTCTACAGCCGCGACATGACGCACAAGCTGGAGCAGTGCGTGATCCAGGGCGACCATGTCGCCTTCACCGAGTCCTGCCAGTACGCGGACGGCGTCAGGGTGCTCGCCAGCTCCATGGTGTCGCTGCGCGACGGCAAGATCGTCGACCAGACGGTGCTGCAGGCATGGGACGACCAAGACTAGGCAGGGGCATGCCGAGGGTCCGGATCACGACTCGTCTGACCTGGACCTTCTCGGCTCGGACGCGTCCGGCTCGGCCTCTTCGGCCGCGACCGGCCTTCGGACCAGGTCGGCGAGCGTCCGTTTCTCTCCTGCTGTCAGCACTGAGAACAGCACGCTCTCGCCATGCTCGTCACAGGCCGCGTGCCACTCGAAGGCGTCGTATCCCTCCGCGGTGAGTCGTGCGTGGAGGCGTATCGCGCGGTTCCCCGCGGCCCTTACGAGGCGCGGGGTTCCGTACGCGGGCTCGCCGCATCGCAGTGTCACCGGGATCGGAAGCCGGCCCGGTGACGGCCTCCTACGCCACGGTGACGTGGACCGTCATCTCGTCGGCCCCAGGGGTGCCGACCGTCTCGATGGTGACCCCCGTCCAGGTGCCCTGGGGCAGGTTCAGTGCCGGATTCGTCTTCTCGCCGATCGTGGTGTTGTCCTTGAACGGGTACAGGTCGTCGCTGTCGCCGCGGTTGCCGCGGCCGAACATCCGGGAGAGGTCGCCGCGGCCGTCCGCCTGGATGAGCTCGATGGCCAGGTTCTGTTCGTCGTTGACGTTGTCGATCGACTCGTCGACGACGTAGACGGCGATCCCCTCGTCGGGCAGGAAGGCGTCCTGGCCGCGACGGCGACGGTACTCGACAAGGATGTACTGGCTGTCGGACATGGTCGCGGGGTTCTGGATGAAGACCGCCTCGCCGTCCTCGGCGGCGGGCCGCAGTCTGATGTCCCGGGTGGTCTTGTTCACCACCTGGGGCTCGGACCAGCCGTGGAACATCCGCAGCATGGCGGTCGGGAAGGTCGGGGTCAGACCGCCGTTGCCCCATGAACCGCCCGCCATCAGGCAGTAGTTGCCGAGTCCGGCCGAGCGCGTCAGCTGCTGCTGGCCGGTGTCGTAGTAGTCGGCCCAGCGTGCCGCGAGGTGGCCCCATTCGTGGGCGCAGACGCCGACGGCACAGTCCTCGGGGACGGTCAGGAAGGTGCGCGCGGACAGGCCCGGACCGACGTCGACGCCGCCGGGGATCGTCCACTTGAGGCTCCACAGGTCACCGCGCCGGGTCGTCTGCTCGGCGCCGCGTCCGGCGTGGATGACGAACAGGGCGGTGACCGCTCCCTCGTCGAGCGCGTCGAAGGAGGTGAAGTCGACTCCGGCGTCACGGGCCGCCAGTACGGCGTCACGCGCCAACCCCTGTGAGTTGCGCGGGAAGTTGGCGTTCATGCCCGAGTTGCCGTCGGCATAGAAGGAGAGCGGCTGCGGCATACGGAACCAGCCGTGCACCGCTCCCTGGACGTCGATGCCGGTGCTCGGTGACGTGTCGAAGGCGCTGACGTCACGGTAGAACGAGCGCATGCTGCCGGTCGGGAACTCGTCGAGGCCGAAGAGCATGCTGTCGTAGTGGCCGGGGCCGTGGTCGCCCTCGTGCGGCTGGTCCGGGAAGTCGACGAGCAGCACCAACGTCCTGATGGTTCCCCGGAGTTGGGCCGTCGGCCGGGTGATGAGCTGCTTGTCGGTACTGGGGCCCGGGTCGACGGCTCCGTCGTCGAGGCCGACGAGGTTCTCACCCCGTCGTCCCGCGCGCCAGACGGTGTAGTACTCCTCGAACGTCATGTTCCTGGGCAGGCGGCGTTCCTTGCGCAGTTCGAGATAGCGGGCGTACAGCTGCGCGAGCGCCTGGGGCGCCAGCGGTACGGGACAGGCGGCGGCACAGTCGTGAACTGGTCGTACAGGGCTGAGCGAATGGCGCATCAGGCACCCCCTTCAGGGGACGAACCCCTCTTGCCGGACACGGAGGATCCAGAAAAATCAGGCCATACGAAGACCGTATGCCTTCTCATAGTTGGCGGCGGCTTTTCTGTCAATGTCCGGGTACGGAGCGGAACTTGGGCTCCCGCGAGCGGCGGTCACCGATCCCGGACCGTTCCCCCACCGGAGCCTACGTGCCCTCCGGCCGCCACCCCGGCGGTCGCAGGATCCCCAGCAGCAGCGCGACCAGTTCGTCCACGACCTCGTCGAGACTCGCGTCGACCCAGCCCGAACTCCAGTCGTGCAGCAGTCCGTTGACACTGCCGATGAACGCGGCCGCGGCGACCCGGTAGTCGCGGGGCACCGCCTCGCCCCGTTCCGCGGCGGCCGCGGCCTCGGCACGGATGAAGTCGACCCAGCGGGAGCGGCGGGCCAACCGCTGTCGCTCGAGGCGCGGGCTGACGCCAATGATCTCTACGAAGGTGATGCGCAGGCGACGCGGGTCTCCGGTGACGTTGGCGGCGTACGCGCGGAAGGCCGCCGTGGCGCGCTCCGCGATCGGCAGTCCGTCCGCCTCCGCGAGGCCGGTCAGGGCCGCCTCCTCCGCCCAGTCGTTCACCTGGAGATGGAGGGCGGCCAGCACGTCCTCCAGGGTGCGGAACTCCTCGTAGAACTGGCGAGTGGACAGCCCGGCGGCCTCGCTCAGGGCGGCGACGGTGGTCGCGCGGTAGCCGGGGGTGCCCCCGAAGAGCTGAAGTCCGGCGTCCAGGAATCTCCGGCGCCGCTCGGACTTCCGCTCCTCGGCGGACTTGCCGCCGTACCGGCCGGTCGGCGCTCTGAGCCTGCCCGCCACTGAACCTCCCTGATCGGTCCGATGGCCAATCTTGTCCTGTCCGGAGTCTTGTGGAGAGCGGGCCTCGCTCCTTACTTTCCAGTAGGTCAAATCTGAACTTGCGCGTCTTCAGATTCTCCGCCTTGTCATGCTTCCTGCAAATAGGAGAGATCGGTCATGTCTGCCTTCAGAGCCCGGCACGCCTGGTCCATCGCGGCCGCCCTCGTCCTGACCGTCACCGCACCGGCCACCGCGTCCGGCGCACCCACCGCCTCCGCGGATCTGCGGGAGGTGATGTTCGTCGGCAACAACTGGGACGGCACCGCCGATGTCATCGGGTCCAGCGGTGACTTCGCGAAGGTCGGCCGGATCAACGTCATCCCGGACAAGGACGCGCGGATGGCGGAGATCAACGCCGATCCGATCAAGTGGATCGCGTTCATGACCATCCGCAACAGTGTGGGCGAGGGTCACGACCAGTTCGTCGACGACATGTACTCCACCCCCGACGGCAGGTCGATGGTGGTCTCCCGGCCCAGCTTCGCCGACGTGGTCTCGATCGACCTGGCCTCGGGCGACATCAACTGGCGCTTCCCCGTGTCCGGTTACCGCGCCGACCACATGGCAGTCTCCCCCGACGGCACTCGCGTCGCCGTCTCGGCCTCCACGTCCAACACCGTGCACGTGCTGGACATCAACACCGGCAAGCAGGCGGGCTCGTTCGGCACGGGCGACAAACCGCACGAGAACATCTTCACCAGCGACGGCAAGTACATCTGGAACATGGCGATCGGCGACGTCAACACCGCGACCGACGCCCCGTGGCTGGACTGGACGAAGGGCGACCGCAAGATCACGGTCGTCGACGCGACCACGTTCAAGCAGGTCAAGATCATCGACATGCGGGAGCGGCTCGACGCGATCGGCCTCACCGACTACTCCGACGCGGTCCGCCCGGCCACCTTCAGCCCGGACGAGTCGAAGCTGTACTTCCAGGTGTCGTTCTTCAACGGCTTCTTCGAGTACGACATCGCCACGGACCGGATCACCCGAACCAAGACTCTGCCGATGAACCCCGCGACCAGCACCGACCGCACCACCTGGGTCAACGACTCGCGCCACCACGGCATCTCGATGAAGCCCGACGGCACGAAGATCTGCGTCGCGGGCACGATGGACGACTACGCGACCGTCGTCGACCGCGCCACCCTCCAGGAGGGCCCGCTCGTCACCGCCTCCAAGCCCTACTGGGCGACCGTCAGCGGTGACGGCAAGTCCTGCGTCGTCTCCGAGAGCGGCGCCGACCAGGTCACCGCGATCGACTTCACCACCGGCAAAAAGACGGTGTCCGTACCGGTCGGCGACCACCCACAGCGCGTGCGACTGGCCCACGTCCCTGCCAACTGGACGGGGACGACAGCCGACTGACGTGCTCCGCCCGGCTTACCGCCGAGTGGACCCGTCGCATTCGGCCTGCGGTTCCCCGCGCCCCCAAGGGGCGCGAGGAACTGCGCGACCAGCCACAACAAACCCGCAGTCGACACATCGACCCCAGCGGAGCCCTCAGCTGAACTCCGAGGCCATCCAAGAAGACAGCTCCGTCCGAGCCGCGCTGAGCACCGCGGCGGACGGGGCGGTCGCGCCATTGGTGACCAGGGCATAGTGCAACGTGCCCGAATCGGCCGCGGTGAGCAGCAGCCGTCGACTCCCGGTGCCGCCCGGCTCGGCCGCGGTGGCGATCGGGGTCGTGCGGGTGTACACCGGCGGCCCGAAGGCCGTTCCGAGGTCGGAGACCACCGTGGTCGCCGCGTTCGGGAAGGACGCCGGGAGGTGCAGTTCCGTCGGCTCGGTGCTGCCGTCGGAGCGCCACACCTGCAGCGCGTACTGCCCGGAACCCACGAGCTGCGCGACGTTCGGCAGGGAGCTTGGCACCGGGTTCCACGTCAGTGTGGTGGAGCCGTCGCGTGAGCGGTCCTCGTAGGTGAAGGCCAGCGAGCGGCCCGCGGTGGCGCTCGGGTAGACGCGGTCGAGCATCCGCGCGTCCTGGCGCAGCACGGCCTGGCCCGAGTCGTCGAGGCGTACCGCGGACAGGTCCTCGCCGTTCCAGCCGTCGCCCTCGATCTGGACCTTGTCGGGGTTGTCGTTCATCAGCTCGTTGTGGCGGCCGTTGTAGATGTCCCACTGCCACTGGGAGCCGGAGAGGACGGGGCCCGAACTCGCCGGGTCCGCCCACCAGTTCGCTCCCTTCACCCGGGAGTCGAGGGCCTGGTACATCGCCTTGTAGACCGTCGGCGCCTTGTCGGAGACGGAGCCGGTGAGCGGGTGGCCGAACTCGCTGATGATCGCCGTCGTCCCGGTTGCCGTGGCCCGGTCGCGGACGGTGCCGAAGTCGCCGACGTACTGGCCGTCCTCCGCCTTGCCCCACATGAAGACGCCGGAGATGGCCTTCTGGTCGTAGAAGTGGGTGTTGAAGACGTAGCGCGACCCGAGGGTCGCGTCGAGCAGTCCGCCCTCCTGCTTCTGGAAGTCGATGTTGGCGTTCCAGAAGAGGTTCGGCTCGACGAAGGCCGGCTTGGACTGCCAGCCCGCCGCGTCCATCCGGGCGCGGAACTTGACGTAGAACGGCCACAGCACGTTCTGCTCCCACGCCCGGCTGGTCTGGCCCGAGTCGTAGATGCCCGCGTGCGGTTCGTTCCACGGGTCGAAGCCGACGACGCCCGCGAACTGGGTCGCGGTGAGGTTCTGCCGCACGTACGTCATCGTCTTCTGTGCGGTGTCGAGGAAGGCGTCCTGGAGCCCGTACGCGTTGTGCCAGAAGTCGTACGACGCCTCCGTCACGGCCGCGTTCGAGGTGATGTTCTGACCCCAGAAGGGGCAGATGCCGCAGTACTCGTCCGGGTAGTCACCGGCGTCCACGGCCCACTTGGGGGCGCCGTCGCCGGTGTACCAGCTGTCCGAGTCGAACAGCCAGCGGGAGTAGAGGTCCTGGTGGAAGTCGGGGTACACGCGGATCCCGGCGTCCAGGAACGCGCGTATCTGGGCGGTGGCCGCGGCCAGATAGGCCGAGTCCACCTGGCCGCGCACGGGCTCCGCGTACGCCCAGGAGAGCAGGAAGCGGACCGAGTTGCCGCCGCCGAGCGACCTCAGCGCGGTCGCGGACTTCTTGGCGTCCGCGACCGAGGCGAAGGGAAGGCCGTTGTTCTCCTTGAGTTTCGTCTCGCCGGAGACGTTGTAGCCGCGCAGCACGACCTCGCGGCCGAGCCCGTCGGTGAAGCGGCCGTTCTGGACCGTGAGAGTGGCCGCGGCGGCCGGGTCGAACCACAGGTCGTCGGGGAGGGCGGCGGCGGGCTGGGCTCCGGTGGTCGTCAGGAGACCAGTGAGGAGTACGAGGACGCCGAGCAGAGGCGCACGGAACTTCGACATGTTCACAACAGTCCCGTGCACGTCTCTGGCCCGTCAATACTCCTGACTTGAGAGTAAGTCACCTTTCTCACAAGGGGGTTGTGGCAGTCACCCGCTGATTCGCCGGGTGACGTTGAGTAGGTACTCCTTGCGGTTGAGCGGGTTGTGATCGGTTCGCGGCCGCTCCGGGACCGTGCCCCGCGCGACCGGCGCGTAGTGGTCGAAGGCGGACTCCAGCTCGCCCTCCCCGCTGGTCACTCCCGGTAGCTGCTGCTCCAGTCCGTGCACCTGGGCCGCGGGGATCGTGCCCTCCAGCACGCAGGACGTGTCCCGCGTCTCCGTCGACCGCGGCACGGCCCGGAGCCTGGCGAGGACCGGGAGGAGCGCGCCCAGCGAGTCCGCCGGGGCTTCGACGCGGAAACGGTGCATCGGCTCGTACACCTGGGTGCCGGCCTGTCGCAGCGCGTCCATCAGCACGAGGGGGGTGAGGCCGCGGAAGTCCGCCCCCGTGCTCGACATGCTCTTGTCGAAGCCCTGGTGCGCGTGGCTCTGCCGGGGCGAGTAGCCGGAGTGCGTCATGGTGACCGTGCAGTCGGTGACCCGCCAGCCGTGGACTCCCTGGTCCAGGGCCTCCCGCACGGTGTCCTCGACGGCCTTGAAGAAGGCGTACGGCATCGCGCCGAGCTCGACCTCCAGCCGGAACCCCACGCCGGAGCCGACCGGCGCCGGGTCGACGCGCAGCCCGACCGTGGCGAGGAACGGGTTGGGGTCCTTGCCGTTGAACTCGACCGCCGCGCCGCTGCCGACGGGCCGCTCGACGCAGATCGTCGTCGTCTCGCGGAAGCCGACGTCGAGGCCGAACTCGTCGGCGAGGGTCACCTGGATGACCTCCTTCTGCACCTCGCCGTAGAGGGACACGGAGATCTCCCGCCGCCGCTCGTCCTGACGGAGGTCGATCAGCGGGTCCTGCTCGGCGAGTTGGGTGAGTGCGGTGTGCAGGGCGCCCTTGTCGGCGGGGCGGCACGGCACGACGACCGTTTCGAGGGTCGGCGGAGCGAAGAAGTGCTCGTACGACGGGCGCGGTACGCCGATGCTGTCGCCGATCCTGATGCCGTCGAGGCCCCACAGCTTGCCGATCCGGCCGGCGGGCAGCGGGCCCTCCCGGACGTCCGAGCCGTGTTCGAAGACACGGACCGCGGTGACCTTGCCCTCCTCGCTGTCTCCGAAGGTCACCCGGTCCCGGGTGCGGACCGCCCCCGAGAACATCCGCGCGTACGCGACCCGCTCCCCCGCCCGGCCCCGCTCGACCTTGAACACCGTGCCGGAGACCGGTCCGTCGACATCGCTCTCGGCTGCGGGCAGCAGGTCCCTGATGCCGGCGATCAGCGCGTCCACGCCCGCGCCCGTCATGGCGGAGCCGAAGAACACCGGGTGCACGCGTGCCTGCCGGGTCTGGTCCGCGAGGGCCGCGCGGAGCAGGCCGTTCGACACGCCGTTCTCGACGTACGCGGTGAGCAGCCGGTCGTCGTGGTCGGCCAGGACATCGAGCGCGACCGGAGCGAGCCCCGGAATGACACGGGCCTCGGGCGTTCCCAGTCCCACGGTCCGGCCCATCGGGACCACGGCCGGGGCGAGGCGCTCGGTGACGGCCCGGAGCACCGCCTCGTCCCGCGCGCCCCGGCGGTCGATCTTGTTGACGAAGACGAGGGTGGGTACGCGCAGCCGTCGCAGCGTCCGCATCAGGACACGCGTCTGCGCCTGGACGCCTTCCACGGCCGAGATCACGAGCACCGCGCCGTCGAGCACGCTCAGCACCCGCTCCACCTCGGCGATGAAGTCCGGGTGACCGGGTGTGTCGATCAGGTTGACCGTCACGTCGTCGATCTCGAACGAGACGACGGCGGACTTGATGGTGATACCGCGCTGTCGCTCCAGCGCGAGGGAGTCGGTCTGGGTGCTGCCGGCGTCGACGCTGCCGATCTCGTCGATGATCCCGACGGTGTGCAGCAGCCGCTCGGTCAGGCTTGTCTTACCGGCGTCTACGTGCGCCAGAATTCCCAGGTTCAGCGTGTGCACCGCTTGTCATGTCCTTTGAAGAGAGAGGGATTCCTTCCTGGGTGGACACGAACGGTGCGCGCATTGCTGCTCCTTGATTCCGGTGGGCCGAGCTCCGTGGCTGATCGCGCTCAGTGCAGCAGGCGGCGGCACCCGCGAGCAACGCATTAACGTTCAACAAATGCCTGCCGCGACACTCGCCGCTCCCCCGGACACAGTCCTAGAGTGACGTCCATCACGTGTCCGACGGCTGGGAGCGTGGCGATCCGGAGCCGCTCGCGGCCCGGATGCGACGCTTGCACCGGCCGGCGCACCTGGTGCTCCGGGCCTGGCCGCGCTGGAACGTCCGGCGGTGGTGAGAGGAGCGGGCGATGCGTGAGATCCTCCCGGCGCTCGGCCGGTGGTACGCGGAGGGCTCGCCCTTCGGGCTCGCCACGGTCGTCACCGTCAGCCGGAGCGCGCCACGGGATCCGGGCGCCTCCATGGCCGTCGGGCCCGGTGACGAGGTCGTGGGCAGTGTGTCCGGCGGCTGTGTCGAGGGCGCGGTGTTCGAGCTCGCCCAGGAAGTGGTGGAGTCCGGCGAGGCCCGACTGGAGACCTTCGGGTACAGCGACGAGGACGCGTTCGCCGTCGGCCTCACCTGCGGCGGCGAGATCACCCTCCTCGTCCGGCCCGTCACGGCCGCCCTCGACCCGTCCTTCGGGGCGGTCGCGGAGTCGGTGGCCGCGGGCCGCCCGGTGACCGTCGCGACGGTGATCGCCGGCCCGGCGCCGCGCGGCGCGACCCTCGCCGTCTGGGCGGACGAGGTGTCCGGCACGCTCGGCACGACGGGCCTGGACGTGGCGGTGACCGCCGACGCGCGGGGCGAACTGGCCCTGGGCGTCACCGGGCAGCGGCACTACGGCCCGCGCGGCGAGCGGCGCGAGGACGCCGTGACGGTCTTCCTGCACTCCTTCGCTCCCCCGCCGCGCATGCTGGTCTTCGGGGCGATCGACTACGCGGCGGCGGTGGCCCGCATCGGCGCCTTCCTCGGCTACCGGGTCACCGTGTGCGACGCCCGTCCCGTCTTCGCCACTCCGAAACGCTTCCCGGAGGGCGTGGAGGTCGTCGTGGAGTGGCCCCACAGGTATCTCCAGAGCACGGAGACCGACGAACGGACGGTGATCTGCGTCCTCACCCACGACCCCAAGTTCGACGTGCCGCTCCTGGAGGAGGCGCTGCGCCGCCCGGCCGCGTACATCGGGGCGATGGGCAGCCGGCGTACGCACGACGACCGGATGAAACGGCTGCGGGACGGCGGACTCGGCGAGGCCGAACTGACCCGGCTGCGCTCGCCCGTCGGCCTCGACCTCGGAGCGCGTACGCCCGAGGAGGTGGCCGTGTCCGTCGCCGCCGAGATCGTCGCGCTGCGCTGGGGCGGCAGCGGCGCCCCGCTGACGGCGACGGCCGGGGAGATCCACCCGCGGCGGCGATGACGAGGCATGGCCAGGTGACCCGCGCCGGTCAGGTCTCAGCGCGGAAGTCGGCGATGATCGCTTCGAGGTGGCGCAGGGCCGTGGTGACTCGGGCCGGGTCCTTCTGGAAGAAGGGGTCGTCGAGCACGGGCAGTGATCCGGCGAGCGCCCAGCCGCGCCCGCGCGCCCAGGTCGCGTCGTCGACGCCGAGCGCCTCCCGGAACGTGCCGCGGGCCGCGTCGGGCAGGAACATCCACGCGGGCAGCACGTCGACGGCGGGGTCGCCGACGCCCAGCGTGCCGAAGTCGATGATCGCGCTGAGGTGGCCGTCGACGGACAGCAGGTTGCCGGTCGCGAGGTCGCCGTGGAACCAGACCGGCGCCCCGTCCCAGGCCGGTGCCGCCAGCGCCGCCTCCCACACGGCCGTCACCGCGTCGGTGTCCACCGTGCCCTTCAGCTTGGCGATCTTCGGCCGGACCAGGGCGTCGGCGGCCAGCGAGTCGCGTTCGTCGCCCACGGGTACCCCGCGGAACGCGTTGCTCCACTGCGGGCCGGGACCGTCGGTGGCGTCGATCTTCCGCAACGCCGTGATGAACTCGGCCAGTTGTCCGGCCGCCCGCACCGGATCGGCGAGCCCCTCGGTGGTCGCCGTCTCGCCCTCCAGCCACCGGTAGACCGACCAGGGGAAGGGATAGCCCTCCCCCGGCTCACCCATCGCGAGCGGTTCGGACACCGTCAGCGGCAGCTGCGGAGCGAGCAGCGGCAGCCAGCGGTGTTCCCGCTCCACCTGCCCGACCCAGCGCGGGTAGCGGGGCAGCCGTACGGACAGGGCGTTGCCCAGCCGGAACGTCGCGTTGTCCATCCCGGGCCGGGGAACCGGCGAGATCGGGAGTTCGGCCCACTGGGGAAACTGGACGGCGAGCAGGCGGCGGACGAGATCGGCGTCGATGGTCACGTCGTCGTGAGCGTGCGGGTCACCGGATGACAAGGGTCAACTCCTGGGTGCGGACCGGGAAGCGGCCGCCCCATCCCATCCGCCGGAACTCCCATCGTCCACTGGTTTTCCGCCGGACCGTCAGCCGTCCGCCGGTGTGCGGAGCGGCAGCCGGTGGAGTCGTACCTCGGTGAGCTCGCCGTCCGTGACCGTCGCGGTCATGTACGTGCAGTGCGGCTGGCGGCGGCGGTCGGTGGGTGAGCCGGGGTTCAGGAGGCGCAGGCCCGTCGGGGCCGTGGTGTCCCAGGGGATGTGGCTGTGGCCGAAGACCAGGACGTCGAGGTCGGGAAAGCGGGCGGCGCACCGCGGTTCGCGGCCCTGGGCATCGCCGGTCTCGTGGACGACTCCCACGCGCAGGCCGTCCAGGTCGGCCCGGGCGACCTCGGGAAGGCGGGCCCTCAGCTCGGGGCCGTCGTTGTTGCCGTACACGCCGATGAGCCGGTTCGAGCGGCTCTCCAGGAGGTCGAGGGTGGCGGTGTCCACCCAGTCACCGGCGTGGATCACGACGTCGGCGCGCGGGAGTTCGGCGAGCAGCGGCGCGGGGAGTTCCCTGGCGCGCTTGGGGAGGTGAGTGTCGGACATCAGGAGGAGGCGCACGCCGGTCAGCCTAGGGCCCTTCTGATGGATCTCCGTGGAAGAAGGAGCGGCGTCTGGTGCGTGCGATCGCAAGGCGCCGGAGCGCCCTCGATGGGGGTCCCCCCGCTCATGGGGGTCCCCCCGCTCGAGCGAAGCCGAGAGTGGGGGAGAAGCCGAGAGTGGGGGAGGAGCCACGTGGGCGTTTCGGCAACGCGGCTGGGGGTCCCCCCTCTGGGGGAGTGCGTGCCAGACGCCGCGACGCCGCGGAGATCCATCAGAAGGGCCCTAGGGCGGGTGGTCCGGTCGTGGGCTGCTCGGTCGGGCGCGGTTCGGTCAGGGCGATCTCGGCCCATACCTGTTTGCCGCCGCTGACCGGGACCGTTCCCCAGGTCGCGGAGAGGGCCTCGACGAGGAGGATGCCGCGGCCGCCCGTGGCCTCCCAGCCGATGCTGGTGGGCTTGATGGGCGAACGCGGTGAGGCGTCGGCGACCGCGACGCGCAGGCGGTCGTTGATGAGGGTGAGGTCGAAGCGGACCTGGCCGTCGGTGTGCACGAGGGCGTTGGTGACCAGTTCGGAGACGATCAGGAGGATGGCGTCGTACTCCCGCGTAAGGCCCCACTCGCGCAGGGTGCGCCGGGTGAAGCGGCGGGCCTGGCGGACGGCCTCGGGTACGCGCCACACCGTCCAGCTCTCGCGCAGCGGCCGCAGGTCCAGGCCGTCGTAGCGCATGAGAAGCAGGGCCACGTCGTCGCCGCGGTTGGCGTCCGCGAGGAGGGCGTCGGCGACGAGTCCGAGGTGGGCGGGGTCGGCGGCGGCCAGCGCGTCGGACAGCCGGTCGAGGCCGTCCTCCAGGTCGAGCTCGGCGGACTCGACCAGGCCGTCGGTGGTGAGGGCCACGACGGTGCCCGGCCGCAGCGGCAGCGGACTCATCGGGAAGTCGGCCTGCGTGATCACGCCGAGCGGCGGTCCGCCCTCGGTGACGACGATCTCGGTGGTGCCGTCCGGGTGGCGCAGGACGGGCGGCAGGTGACCGGCGCGTACGCACCAGGCCGTGCCCTCCGCCATGTCGACGTCGACGTAGCAGCAGGTGGCGAAGAGGTCGGTCTCCATGTCCATGAGCAGCCGGTTGGCGTGCGAGACGACCACGTCCGGAGGGTGGCCCTCGACGGCGTAGGCGCGGAGCGCGGTGCGCATCTGGCCCATGAGGGTGGCGGCCTGGGCGTTGTGCCCCTGGACGTCGCCGATGACGAGGGCGACGTGGTTGTCGGGCAGCGGGATCACGTCGTACCAGTCGCCGCCGACCTCCAGGCCCGCCGTGGTGGGCAGATAGCGGGCCACGGCCTCCGCGCCCGCCAGCGGCGGCAGCCTGCGCGGGAGGAGGGTGCGCTGGAGCATGCCGACGAGTTCGTGTTCGGCGTCGAAGGAGTGGGCGCGCATCAGGGCCTGTCCGGCGAGGCCGGCGGAGGCGGTGAGCAGGGCGCGTTCGTCGGGGCCGAAGTCGTGCGGGGTGTCCCAGCCGATGAGGCAGGCGCCGGCCATGCGGCCACCGCCGGCCGGGAGCGGCAGGATGGCGAGGCCGCCGGGGCCGACCTCGGCGAGCGCGGCCTCCAGCGGGGTGCCGGCGGGCCAGATCGCCGCGCGGCCCTCGCGCAGGGCGGCCGCCAGGGTCGGCATGGTGCGTACGGGCGCGTCGGGCCATTCCGAGCGCCACTCGCTGCGCCACACCTCGGGCCAGGCCTCCGGCTCCGGCGGGTCCAGGACGGTGACGACGAGGCGGTCGCCCTCCAGCTCGGCCAGGGCCATCCGGTCGGCCATCAGGGGCCGGCGCAGGGCGGTGACGACGGCCTGGCTGACGTCGCGGACGGTGCCCGCGGTGGCGAGGGCGGCGGCCAGGCGCTGGACGCGGGCCACCTCGTTGCCGCCGGAGCGGAGCTTCGAGGCGTCGGCGACGGTGCCCACCAGGTGAGAGGGGCGTCCGTCGGCGGCGGGCAGCAGCCGGGCGCGGAGCCTGAGCCACTTCTGTTCGCCGGAGGGCTGGAGGATGCGGAACTCCAGCTCGCGCTCGCCGATGGACGACTGGTCGGCCTCCACCACGGACATCAGCGAGGGCAGGTCCTCCGGCACGGTCATCCCCAGCAGGGTCTCGACCTTGCCGTCGAACTCGTCGGGGGCGAGCCCGAACAGCTCCAGCATCTCGTCGTCGACCTCGACGCGCCCGGTGTCCATGGCCAGGCTGAACGAGCTGCTGGGCAGGTCGTCCGTGTGCCCGGTGTCGGCGGAGGGCGGGAAGGAGACGGCCTGGGCGAACAGTTCGAGGCAGGCGCGCCCCTCCGTGTCGAAGCCGCCCGGGCTCTCGCTCACGGCGACCAGGCAGCCGCCGCCGCGCGGGTCCGGCGGCAGCGGCAGGACGGCCAGCCAGAAGTCGCCCGCGGGCATCCGGCGGGCGCCGGGGCGCACGGCGAGCTCCTCGGGGCTGAGCCACAGGGGCCGGCCGAGCCGGTACGCGTCCGCAGCGGGCGAGCCGCCGGAGAGCGGGTAGCTGTCCCGTATCCCGTAGAGGGACCGGGGTACGCCCGCCGACTCGATCAGGCAGAGCTGGTCGCCGCTGTCACCCGGTGCGTACACGGTGGCGAGCGTCGCATGGCCGAACACGAGTGCCTGTTCGAGCACGCTCCGTAGTCGTTCGGGGGATCCGATGTCCGCGTGGAGCGTCTTGAGGGCAAGTTCGGCACGCAGCGTTCTCTTTCTGGGTTCCGCAGCGCCCTCACCGACCACGTCCGTATTACAGCGCTTCCGGGACGGCGGCGCAGCCCCTGTGACCGTTCGGATGCAGGTCACGGGTCGGCCGGGAGCCCCGCGGCGGGGCTCCCGGCCGACCCTGCGCTCTCTAGGAGCACGGTGCGTGGAACGGTACGTCCGGCATCAGTTTGCGCCAGCGGTCCCGGTCGACGGCGGTGCCCACCACGTCGCAGATGTGCCGTGTCGCCCGGTCGACGTCCAGGTCCCAGAGGCGGATCGTGTCGTTTCCGCTCGACACGAGGGTGCTCCCGCTGGGTGAGAAGGCGGCGGTGATGGCGCCCAGCGTGTGGCCGGTGAGCGTGGCCGTACGCCGTTCGGAGGGGATGTCCCAGAGCTGGATCGTCCCGTCCGAGTTCGCGACGGCCAGGGAGGTGCCCTTGGCGTCCACGGCGATTCCGTAGACCGTTCCCGCCGTGATGTCGAGCTTCGCGCGCTTGCGCCGCGTACCGACGTCCCACACCTGGACCGTCCCGTCGTTGTTGCCCGTGATCAGGGTGCGGCCGTCCGGGGTGTAGGCGACGTCGAACGTCATGCCGGCGTGATTGTCGAGGACGGCCAGGGCGCGCCCGGACCGCGCGTCCCACAGGCGCAGGGTGCTGTCCTCGCCCACCGAGGCGATCGTCCGGCCGTCCGGGCTGAACTTCACCCCGAACGCCGCGCCCTCGTGGCCCTTCAGGGTCATGCGGGTGCGGAACTCGTCGGTGTCCCACACCGTCACGTTGCCCATGCCGTCGGCGGCGGCCAGGCCGCGCCCGTCGGGGCTGAAGTGGACGGCCTGCGCCTTGCGTTTCGGGCTGGTCGTGTCGAGCACCGCGACGGAACGGCGCGACGCGGTGTCCCACACCCGCACCTTCCCGGCGGGTCCGGCGGAGGCCAGCAGCCCGTCGTCGGGGCTGAAGGCGAGGCCCCAGGTCAGCTCCCCGGCATCGGGCAGCGACGCGATGTGCCGCTGGGTCTTCAGGTCCCACAGGTCGACGGAGTCGTCGTGGTCGTTGTAGGCCGCGATCCACCGGCCGTGGTGGCTGACCGCGACGCGGTACTTCTCGGTGTCGGGGCGCAGTGTCAGGACGGAGGTGTCGGTGGACCAGAGGCGTACCGTGCGGTCGACGCCGCCGGTGGCGATCCTCGTACCGTCCCGGCTGAAC
Organism: Streptomyces sp. NBC_00878; assembly: GCF_026341515.1. Lineage (NCBI taxonomy): Bacteria > Bacillati > Actinomycetota > Actinomycetes > Kitasatosporales > Streptomycetaceae > Streptomyces > Streptomyces sp. NBC_00878. The sequence goes on from NZ_JAPEOK010000001.1 coordinate 510,947, forward strand.
GCGACGGTGAGCACGGCGTCGGCGTGGCCGGTGAACTCGGTGACGTACTGCCCGTCCTCGACGGTCCAGATCTCGGTGTCCCCGGTGTCGTTTCCCACGGCGATCAGTCGGCTGTCCGGGCTGAAGACGACCGAGCGGACCTGGGCGGGGTTGGAGTCCACGTCGCTGAGCAGCCGTCGCCGGGCGACGTCCCAGAGTTTCACCGCACCGTCCGTGCCACCGGAGGCGACCGACGCTCCGGAGGGTGCGAAGGCGACGGTGGTCACGCTGTTCCCGTGTCCTTCGAGTACGGCGAGGGCCTCGCGCTTGCGCGTGTCCCACAGGCGTACGGTCTTGTCGTCTCCGCCGCTGACCAGGGTCCGGCTGTCCGGGCTGAAGGCGAGGGCCAGTACGCCGCCGTTGTCGACGCCTTTCCCGTGGCCTGCCAGCCGTGCGAGGCGCGAGTTGGTGTCCGGTGCCCAGAGCGCGATGGTGGCGTCCCGGCTCCCGACGGCCAGCCGCTTCCCGTCCGGCGAGAACGCCACCGCCGTGACGGGTCCCTCGTTGCCGGTCAAGGCGGCGACAACCCGATGTGCGGCGGCGTTCCACAGGCGCACCGTCCCGTCCGCGCCGCCCGTCGCCACGTGGCGTCCGTCCGGCGAGGAGGCCACGGACGCGACGGCGGCCCGGTGTCCGGTCAGGACGGCGACCCGGCGACGCGTGGACACGTCCCACAGCCGTACGGTCCGGTCCGCGGCGGCGGTCGCGAGGAGCTTTCCGTCCGGCGAGAACGCCGCGGACGTGACGCTCCCCCGGTGGCCCGGAAGCACTCCGGCCAGTCGTTGGCCCTGGGCGCTGAGCAGCGCGCCGCGTGCCTCGGTCGTAAGCCCCTGACGGAACGCCTCGGCGGCCAGCAGCATGGAGGCGTCCGGTTCCGCGAAACCGGGTTCCAGTGCCAGGCCGACCGCGCCGGCGGGCTGTTGGATCGCCGCCCGCAGCTCGGGCACGCTCATCGGTCCGACGACGACCTGGCCGCCCTCCAGCGCCTCACGCAGCTCCGCGATACGGGCGCACTGGTCGTAGAAGTCGGACCGTACGCACAGGACCACCAGGGACGGGGGCTCCTGTCCGGGCGCCGGGGAGGCCGCGGCGGTGCACAGCGCCCGGACGAAGGCCTCCCGTTCGCTCTCGGACTCGCACTGGGTGAACAGTTCCTCGAACTGGTCCACGAGGAGCACCATGCGGGCGCCGGTGACCGCTCCGCCGCCCCTGGCCCGCATGGTGTCCCGCAGGACGGCCGCGAGGGCCGACGGATCCTCGGTCAGCCGGCCGGCCAGGCCCTCGCGAGAGTCTCCGGTCACCGTGGACAGCGCCGTGGCCAGGGACCGTACGGGGGTGGCCGTGGGTGTCAGCAGTACGTGCGGCCAGGTGCGGGCGCCCGGAACGGGTACCGCGCCCGACACCAGGGCGGGCAGCAGGCCCGCGCGCAGCAGCGACGACTTGCCCGACCCGGACGGACCGAGCACGAACAGCGGCCCGGTCCGCTCCATCCGTTCGCCCAGGCGCTCGGCCAGTGCCGAGGTCAGCGCCTCACGCCCGCGGTACCACTGGCTGTTGCCCGCGCCGAAGGACGCCAGTCCCGGGTAGGGGCAGACGCCGGACAGCGCGTGCGGCTGCCGCGAGTCGTCGTCCGCGGGCCTGTGGCCGTTGACCCGCTGCGGGGGAACGTAGGCGGGGTTGGGCGCGAGGACGAGGTCTTCCGCCCAGTCGCTCACCTGCTGGCTGGGGCGCGGGAAGCCCCGTTCGCGCAGCCGGCGGTCCAGGCCCCGGTAGAGGTGCCGCAGGGTCAGGTAGGCGGGGGCGTCCGGCTCTCCTTCGCGGAGCAGCCGGATGAGTTCGCCGCTGAAGGCCGTGTGCGGTTGTCCGGGTGGTGCCAGCGCGCGGTCCTCGCCGCCCGTCGAGGTCAGTACGTAGGCGCCGTGCACCCGCGCCAGCTGGGCGGCATCGCTCTGCGTGCCCTCCTCGGCCGCGGAGCCCAGTGTGCCGATCGCCCGGCCCGAGTAGCAGCAGTCGAGCACCACCACGATCGACCGGGCGGGGCTGGACAGCAGGCAGTCCCGCACGCCGGCGTAGGCGAAGGCCGTGTGGGAGAGGCGGTTGGCGCGCCGGTCGGTGAACCGCGTGGCCAGGTGGAGGTCTCCGCCGGGACTGACGAGGCCGTGGCCCACGTAGTAGACGAAGAGAACGTCCTCGGCCTGTTCGGCCTGGTCCGCGAGGCTGAGTCCCAGTTCCCGGGAGTCGGCCGGGTCGCGGACGACGACGAGGTTCCGCTCGGCCAGACCGCACCGCTCCACGAGCAGCTGTCCGAGATCCGTGAGCGTGCTCGCGACCGCCGGTACCGAGGGAAGCCCGGAGCCGTCGGGATGGGAACCCGTGCCGATGAGCAGTGCGCGGCTCCCGGGAGAGGCCAGCGCGGGCAGCAGCAGCCGTCCGGGGCGCTCGGAGAGGTCACTCATCGCACTGCCCCCGCAGCTCGGGAGTGCGGCTGAGGCTCTCCGCCAACTCGGCGACCAAGGCCTGCAGTTCCTCCGTGTCCGCCGTCCGGTACCTGCTGGTGGACACCTCGACGGTGATGCCGGTCGTGGTGGTGAGCGAGCACGTGAGGTCGATTCCGCGCTGGCGTATCCATCCGACGAGAGCGGCGACGAGGGCCGCTATGCCTCCTTGGGCAACGGCTATGAGGACCTCCTCCACTACGGGGCCCAGCGTCCCTTCCTCCGGAGGCGGTTCGACCGTTCGCACCCTTCCCCTCAGCTCCCGTTCCGCGGTGAGCCACAGGGCCAGCGAACGTAGCTGGCCGGACTGGTTGAGGCCGTCGAGACGCACGCTCACATCCATGGGGTCCCCCATTCGCGCCGTGATCGGCGCACCGCCATTGGCAGAGTCCTTTGATGGTGCCAGCGGTTCACGCCATAGGCGCCGGTCAATCTCCAATTGACTACCTGTGAGGCAAATGCGGCGGTCTGAGGGATCGCCGTGACCGGGACCGTCCGAAAGCGACCGAACCTGACTCGACCGTGCGTTCCTCACGGCCACCTCAGCCCGCTCGCCGTGCGGAAATCGTCCTCCCGGGGGAGCCTTGTCACCTGGGCTCCTTCGCGTGTCCGAGGGAGGAGGTGGTCGGCGTGTCCGAATGGCAGGCGTCCGGGCAGGAACAGGACGCCGCCCCGCCGCCGGTCGGCCGCCCCCTGCTGTCGCTGACGCTCGCCGCGCTCATGGACGACGTGCACGCGCACTCGGGCGCGGTGTATCTGCTCACTCCCGGCGAGCCGGTCCTTGAGATGGCGGTGATGGCCGGGCTGCCCAGGGCGTTCGCGGCGCCCTGGGAGCGGGTGGGCCTGAGCGCGCCGATCCCGGTGGCGGAGGCGGCACGCGGACGGCGGCTGGTCTGGGTGGGCGGCGAGGAGGACATGGCCCGCCGCTATCCGCGGATCGCCGTGGTCCTGCCGTACCCGTTCGCGCTGGCCGCGCTGCCGGTGGCGACGAACCGGGCCACGTACGGGGCGGTCTTCGTGACCTGGCCCGGCACGCACCCGGCGGAGTTGTCCGACCGGGAGCGGGACCATCTCACCGCCGCCTGCGACCGGCTCGCGCTGCGCCTGGAGCGGGCCGTCGAGGAGGGCAGGCCGATCCATCCCGAGCCTGATCTGCTGGCCCCGGCGTCGGTGACGACCGTGGCCGGAACCCTGGGCACGGTGGAGGCCGCGCGGATGGTGGCACGGCTGCCGTACGGGCTGTGCGCGCTCGATCTGCACGGCCGGGTCACCTTCTCCAACACGGCGGCGGGCGAGCTGCTCGGCCTGCCGGTCAGCGGGCTGCTGGGCACCCAGCTGTGGGCGTCCGTGCCGTGGCTCAACGATCCGGTCTACGAGGACCGGTACCGGGCCGCGCTGCTCAGCCAGCAGGAGACGTCGTTCGTGGCGCTCCGGCCGCCCTCGGAGTGGCTGTCGTTCCGGCTGTATCCCAGTACGAACGGGCTGAGCGTGCGCATCACCCGGGCGCGGGCCGCGGCGCGGGAGGGCCGTACGAGGTTCCGGCACGGCGACACCGGCACCCGCCTCGTCACCATCTCGCAGGTGCTGAGCCTGGCCGGGGCACTCACCGAGGCGGTGGGTGTGCAGGACGTGGTGCAGCTGGTCGCGGACGAGATCGCGCCCGCCGTCGGCAGCCAGGCGCTGGTGCTCCTCGGCTCCCAGGCGGGCCGGCTGCACGTCCTCGGGCACCGCGGCTATCCGGATCCGCAGGTCGTGGAGCGCTTCAACGGGATGCCGCTGACCGAGCAGACTCCCGGGGCGCACGCCCTGCTCAGCGGTGTGCCCGCGTTCTTCGACTCCCGGCAGCAGCGGGAGCGCCTCTATCCGGCCGCGGACCCCGCGCCCGGTGGCATGGCGGCCTGGGCGTATCTGCCGCTCATCGCGTCCGGGCGGCCGGTGGGCACCTGTGTCCTCGCGTACGCCGAACCGCATTCCTTCCCGGCCGACGAGCGTGCCGTGCTGACCAGCCTCAGCGGACTGATCGCGCAGGCGCTGGAACGGGCCCGCCTCTACGACGCCAAGCACCAGCTGGCGCACGGACTGCAGGCCGCGCTGCTGCCGCACTCACTGCCGTCGCTGCCCGGCATCGAGGCGGCCGCCCGCTATCTGCCCGCGACACAGGGCATGGAGATCGGTGGCGACTTCTACGACCTGGTGCCGACGGGCGGCGAGGGCGCGGCAGGCGGCCAAGCCGCGGCGGTGATCGGGGACGTGCAGGGCCACAACGTCACCGCGGCCGGTCTGATGGGGCAGATCCGTACCGCCGTACGTGCGTACACGACCGTCGGCCAGCCGCCCGGGGAGGTCATGAGCAGCACCAACCGGCTGCTGATCGACCTGGGCACGGAACTCTTCGCGAGCTGTGTCTATCTGCGTCTGGATCCGGCGAACGGTCAGGTCGTGATGGCCCGGGCGGGGCATCCGCCGCCCCTGCTGAGGAAGCCGGACGGGAAGGTACGGGTGCTCGACCTGGCCGGTGGTCCCCTGCTCGGCATCGACGTGGCGGCCGCCTATCCGACGACCGACGTCGCGCTGCCGCCCGGGTCGCTGCTCGCCCTCTACACCGACGGGCTGATCGAGTCCCCGGGCGTCGACATCGAGGACGCGCTGGCCGGGCTCGCACAGCGGCTCACCGAGATCGGCGACCGACCGCTGGACGAGGTGGCCGACCACCTCGTGGAGCACAGCGGGACGGCCGAGCAGCGGGTGGACGACGTGGCACTGCTGCTGCTCCGCGCCCGGGCCGACTGACGGGACCGTGACGGGGCGCCGGTCAGGGGCGCAGGGCCGCCCTGCTTCCTTCATGCGGCTCCGCACGCGCACGCGGAATGGCCCGGTCCCCGCCGGAGGACCGGGCCACTTCAAGCGGCACCGTTACTGACGTACGTTCAGGTCACTGCACTGGTTGTTCGTGAGGGCCCGATCGTCGTCCACGCCGTCACTGGTTGTTGTTCAGCCCCGAGTTGTCGGCCACCCCGTCACCGTTCTGGTCCTCGACCTGGCCGTTCTGGTTCTGGTCCTCGACCTGGCCGTTCTGGTCGACGTCGCCGCCGACCTGCTCCTCGCCGCCGACGTCCTGGCCACCGACCGCGTCGCCGCCGGCTCCGGCCTCTTCGCCCGCACCGGCTTCCTCACCGGCACCGGCTTCTTCGCCGGCGCCCGCGTCGGCCGCTCCGAGCGTCGCGCCGACCGCGGCCAGCGCGGTGGTCACCGGCTGGAAGAAGGTCTCGCCGCCGACGGTGCAGTCGCCGCTGCCGCCCGAGGTCAGGCCGATCGCGCTGCCGTCCGCGGTGAACAGGGAGCCGCCGCTGTCGCCGGGCTCGGCGCAGACGTTGGTCTGGATGAGGCCGGTGACCGTGCCCTCCGGGTAGTTCACGGTGGCGTTGAGGCCGGTGACCTCACCGTCGTTGAGACCGGTGGTGCTGCCCATGCGGATGACGGTCTGGCCTACCGCGGCCTCCGCGGCCTGGAGGATCTCCACGGACTGCTGGCCGGTGTTCACCGTGCTGGGTGCCTCGGTCGCCGGGTCGTCGTACTTGACGAGGGCGAAGTCGCCCGCACCGGGGAACGTGGCGGCCTCGACCGTACCGATCGGCGCGCCGGCCTCGGAGTCCGACCACTCGGCCGCGGCGACACCGCAGTGACCCGCCGTCAGGAAGGCCGGGGAACCGTCGTCGGCGACGACGTTGAAACCGAGCGAGCAGCGTGCACCGCCGCCGAAGATGGCGTCGCCGCCCTCGACGAAGGTCTTGAACGTGCCGGCGGACTTCTTGATGGTCGCCATGCCCGAGCCGAGGCTCTGGACGGTCGACTCCACCTGGTCCCACTTTGCGCCCGTGACGGTGCTGTCGGCGGTGACCTGGATCTTGTTCGTCCTGGGGTCGACGGCCCACGCGGTTCCGGGGACGGTCGCCTTGGCCTTCAGTGTCTGCGAGGCCGACGTGAGTTCAGCCGTGCTGTTCTCGACCTCACGGACGACCGCGCCCGCCTTCTCCGCCTGGAGGACGACGTTGTTGTTGTCGCCCACGACGTTGATGATGAGCTGCTGCTTGCCGGAGTCGTAGTAACCACCGGCATAGGCCTCACCGAGCAGTTCGGCCAGTTGCGAGGCGAGGTCCGACGCGTCCGCGGCCTTCAGCGTTCTGGGGGCGGCACCTTCCGTCGCATCGGTCTGGGACGCCATCGCGTTGGGCAGGATGAGTGCCGCCGCGCCGAGCGCCACCACGCTTCCTGCGGCAATGACGGCCTTGCGCTTGGGTATCCGCTTGTGACTCAACTTCTTGACCTCCTGGGGACTGGGGGGTCCGAGCCGCCGACTGGCGGCTGACTGCGGGCGCCTGGATGGCTGTAGGTACGCAAGCGGCCCGTGTGGCGTTCAACGTCTTTTCTCAACTTCCTTTGCGAAAGCGTGAATCAGCCATCCCCGGTGCTCCGGCGACGACGGCCGGGAGCCATGGCCGCATGACGCTGACCATCGCCGATGCGGACACGGCGGCGGTGATCGCGGCCCGCGCGAGCACAGTGTTCGCGCCACTGGACCGGGCTCCGGAATGAATTTCGGCGGGCGAAGCCGCCCGGAAAGGCGCTACTCGGACTCTTGGGAGCCATTCGGGTCCATTCCCGTGATGCCATGGGAAATCCGATGCCTTCCCGTGGATCTCCTAGGGGATCTCTGTGTCCCGTCGGACTACCGTCGAGCCATGTCAACGATTCTTTTCGTAGTGACCGGTGCCGACTTCTGGACTCTCGCCGACGGCACCAAGCACCCGACCGGATTCTGGGCCGAGGAGGCCGTCGCCCCGTACGAGGCGTTCAAGGCGGCGGGGCACGAGGTCGTCGTGGCCACCCCGGGCGGCGTCGCACCGACCGTGGACAAGGGCAGCCTGGCGCCCGAGTTCAACGGCGGCCAGGAGGGCGCCGACAAGGTCGCCGCCGCCCTCGCCTCGTTCGCCGAGCTGCGGCGGCCCATCCGTCTGGAGGACGTGGACCTGGACGCGTACGCGGCCGTCTTCTACCCCGGCGGCCACGGCCCCATGGAGGACCTGGCCGTCAACGCCGACTCGGGCCGGCTCCTCACCCTCGCCCTGGAGTCCGGCAAGCCGCTCGGTGTCGTCTGCCACGCCCCGGCCGCGCTGCTGGCCGCCACGAAGGAGGACGGCGGCAACGCCTTCGCGGGCTACCGCCTGACCGGCTTCACCAACACCGAGGAGACCCAGGCCGGGCTGGCGGACAAGGCCAAGTGGCTGCTCCAGGACCGGCTGGTGGAGATCGGCGCGGACTTCCAGGAGGGCGAGCCGTGGGCTCCGTACGTGGTCGTCGACCGCAATCTGGTCACCGGTCAGAACCCGGCCTCCGCCGCACCGCTCGCGGCCGAGCTCCTGAAGAAGCTCGCCTGACACCACTCCAGTAACACTCGCCTGACGCCACTCCCATAACACTCGCCTGACGCCACTCCCGTAACAGAGGCCATCGGCTTGCACTCCGCCACCGCGCGGTAACAGCCCGTTCGAGTGAGGGAGCGGAATCCCGGCTTCAGCAAATCTGCACACCGAATACGCACGCGGGTCACGGCGCGCGGCGAATCCACACAGTGGATCGTCGCGTGCCGTGTCTTTGTCGAGGTGTGCCCGATTCGGGATCGCGGTCCTCGTAGCCGAATTGTGAATCCCCCCGGGGACATGTGAAGAAGTCGCCACCGAGGCGTGCGCATGCCTGCACGGTTGGGTCGATCCAGCTCTCAAATGCCCTGATCACATGGGTCGTTGATTGGATGCGTGGCGCGGCACCGTGCTTTGATCCATTGCACCGCGGGGGTTGTTGGAAGGTTCCCGGTTTCAGGGTTCCGGACGCCCGCGGTCGCGGCGTCCATCTGTCCCCAGAGGGGCCGCTCCCCCCTTGTGAATTTCAATAGGAAGGGAAGTTCCATCATGAACTCCACCCCCCAGGTCGCGACCGTCGAGATCTCCGACGCTGAGCTCGACAACGTCTCCGGTGGCCTCTCGGTCAACGCGCTCGGCACCGTCACGGGCATCGTCGACGGCATCGCCCCGGTTTCCGGCCTGGTCGACACCGTCGTTGGCACCGTTGAGGGCACGACCGGCCTGAACACCACCCCGGTCACCGGCCTGGTCGCCGGTATCTGATCACCTCTGTGATCGCATAGCGCACCCTGAGTCCCGGAACCGCTTCCCGGTTCCGGGACTTACGGATGCCGTAGTCCGGAAGTTCGGATCTCTTTTTCTCGCAGGTGAGGGAAGACCGTGCAGTTCCGCCAACAGGCCCTCGCCAAGCTGCAGTCGCCGGAGGAGCTCGACCTCCCGGTGCGCTTCGCCCGCCCCCAGGGCTGGCTCGTGCTGTTCGTGACGGTGGTCGTCATGGCGGCCGCGTCGGTCTGGGCCGTGACGGGCTCCGTGGCGTCCACGGTGACCGCGCCCGCCATCCTCACGCACGGGCAGGGCAGTTACCTCCTGCAGAGCCCGGTGTCCGGCCAGGTCACCGCGGTCCTCGCCGAGCAGGGCGAACGGGTCGCCGCGAACGCACCCGTCCTCAAGGTCCGTACGGAGAAGGGCGAAACGGTCGTACGCGCGGTCGCCGCCGGCCGGGTCACCGGGCTCGCCGCCACCATCGGCGCGATCATCAGCACGGGCACGAACGTGGCCGCCGTGGAGAAGGTCGCGGACGCCGACGACCCGCTGTACGCGACGGTGTACGTGTCCGCCGAGAACGCCGCCTCGATTCCCTCGGACGCGGCCGTGGACCTCACCGTCCAGTCCGCGCCGACCCAGCAGTACGGGGTCCTGCGCGGCCATGTGAAGTCGGTCGACCGGGCCGCCCAGTCGCAACAGCAGATCGCCGCCTTCCTCGGTGACAGCCAACTGGGCGAGCAGTTCACGAAGAAGGGCAGGCCGGTGGCCGTACTCGTCCGGCTCGACCGTTCGTCGGGCACCAAGTCCGGCTACAAGTGGTCGTCCGCGGACGGGCCGCCGTTCCGGTTGAGCTCCATGACCACGGCGTCCGGCTCGATCCGTCTGGACGACCAGCGTCCGGTCGACTGGCTGCTGCCGTGAGCGCGCCCCAGGAGACCACGGCCACCGCGGCAGGCCGGGAAGCACAACTGCCGCCCCCCGTACGGGGCCGCCGCCGCGCCACTCCGCCCAAGCGCACCGTCCCCAAGGGCCGGGTCAAGACCGTGCGTACGCCCACCGTCCTCCAGATGGAGGCCGTGGAGTGCGGCGCCGCCTCGCTCGCGATGGTGCTCGGGCACTACGGCCGGCACATCCCGTTGGAGGAGCTGCGCATCGCCTGCGGTGTCTCGCGCGACGGCTCCCGGGCCAGCAACCTGCTGAAGGCGGCGCGGAGTTACGGCCTGACGGCCAAGGGCATGCAGATGGACACGGCCGCGCTCGCCGAGGTGCGCGCTCCGGCGATCCTGTTCTGGGAGTTCAACCACTACGTCGTCTACGACGGCATGGGGCGCCGCTTCGGCCGGCGCGGCGTGCACATCAACGATCCCGGCAAGGGCCGCCGTTTCGTGCCCATGGAGGACTTCGACACCAGCTTCACCGGCGTCGTCCTGGTCCTGGAGCCGGGTCCGGACTTCAGGAAGGGCGGCCGCAAGCCCGGTGTCATGGGCGCCATGCCGGCCCGGCTGCGCGGCACGTCGGGCACGATGCCCGCCGCCGTCCTGGCGAGCCTGCTGCTGGTCGTGGTCGGGGCGGCGGTGCCCGCGCTCAGCCGTACGTACATCGACATGTTCCTGATCGGCGGGCAGACCTCGCTGCTCGGGGTGCTGTTCGCGTCGATGGGCGCGACGGTGCTGCTGACGGTCGTGCTGACCTGGCTGCAGCAGACGAACCTGCTGCGCGGCCGCATCATCTCGTCCACGCTCAGCAGCGCGAAGTTCCTCCGGCATCTGATGCGGCTGCCGGTCACCTTCTTCTCCCAGCGCAGCCCGGCCGACCTGGTGCAGCGCCTCCAGTCCAACGACGCGGTGGCCGAGACCCTGGCCCGGGACCTGGCCGCGGCGGGCGTGGACGCGGTGGTCGTCGTCCTCTACGCCGTGCTGCTCTACACCTACGATCCGCAGCTCACGGCCGTGGGCATCGGGGTCGCGCTGCTCAACATCGTGGCGATGCGGGTGGTGATCCGGCTGCGCGCGACGCGTACGGCCAAGCTGCGCGCCGACAGCGCGCGGCTGACCAACACGGCGTACACGGGCCTCCAGTTGATCGAGACGATGAAGGCGACCGGCGGCGAGGAGGGCTACTTCCGCAAGTGGGCCGGGCAGCACGCCACCACGCTGGAGGAGCAGCAGCGGCTCGGCGTGCCGAGTGCCTGGCTTGGTGTGGTCGCGCCGACGCTCGCGACGCTCAACAGCGCGCTGATCCTGTGGATCGGCGGTATGCGGGCCGTGGAGGGGCACATATCCGTCGGACTGCTGGTCGCGTTCCAGGCGCTGGTGACCCGCTTCACCGCGCCGATCACGCGGCTCAACGGCGTCGCGGGCCGCATCCAGGACTTCGCCGCCGACGTGGCCCGCCTGAAGGACGTGGAGAACTTCGCGGCCGACCCGCTCTACTCGCGCCGCGGCGGGGGCGACAGCACCCGCAGGCTGCACGGCCATGTGGAGCTGGAGAACATCACGTTCGGCTACAGCCCCCTCGACAAGCCGCTGCTGTCCGGCTTCTCGCTGACGGTCGGCCCGGGTCAGCAGGTCGCCCTGGTCGGCGGCTCGGGCAGCGGCAAGTCGACGGTGTCCAGGCTCATTTCGGGGCTCTACGCGCCCTGGGAGGGCGTGATCCGTATCGACGACCAGCGTCTGGACGACATCCCGCGCGGCGCGCTGGCGGCCTCCGTCTCCTTCGTCGACCAGGACGTGTTCCTCTTCGAGGGCACGGTCCGCGACAACATCGCGCTGTGGGACCCGTCGGTCCCGGACGACGCCGTGGTCGCCGCGCTGGAGGACGCGGCCCTGTACGACGTGGTGATGCGCCGCCCGGGCGGTATCCAGAGCCGGGTCGAGCAGGACGGGCGGAACTTCTCCGGCGGTCAGCGCCAACGCCTGGAGATCGCACGGGCATTGGTGCGCAGGCCCAGCATCCTCGTGCTCGACGAGGTGACGAGCGCCCTGGACGCGGAGACCGAGCAGCTCGTCATGGACAACCTGCGCAAGCGCGGCTGTGCCTGCGTGGTGATCGCACACCGGCTCAGCACCGTGCGCGACAGCGACGAGATCGTGGTGCTCCAGCACGGCACGATCGTGGAACGCGGGCGTCACGACGCCCTGGTGGCGGCCGGCGGCGCGTACGCCGAGCTGGTCAGGGAGCGATGAGATGACGTCCGCGTATCCGCAGAACCAGCAGAACCCACTGGACCAGCAGAACTCGCAGCACCAACCGAACGAGCAGCAGCAACAGCCCGCCACCGAGGGCGACTACGTGCTCGGCGCGCTCGGCGGCATGGGCACCCCGGTCGACGGCTCCGGCCTCACCCGTCTGGATCTCGAAGGGCCGCACGTGCTGTGGCTGGTCGCGTCCGGCGCCATGGACCTGTTCGCGGTCGACGCCGCCCAGCAGGGCCACTGGCACCACCTCGGCCGCCTGGAAGCGGGCTCGCTGCTGCTGGGCCCGGTCGCGGGACCCCAGCACACGCTGGTCGGCAGGCCGCTGCGCGCGTGCGTACTGCGCCGGATCGAGCTGCGCGAGCTGTACCAGCCCCCGCAGACCGAGACCTGGACGTACGACGCGTACGGCAACCCCCAGTACGTTCCCCCGGCCACGAGCCCCCTGGAGTACGCCCTCTCGCTCGGCGTCGGCCGCGGCCTGGCCATCCTCTTCGAGGCACCGCTGGCCACGGAGCGGGATGCGGTGCTGACGGACGACGACGTGCTGTGGATGCAGGTGCCGCCGGGGAGCGTGCAGTACGGCTCCATGTACGGCGCCGAGGCCGCGGCGGACCTGCTGGTGGACCCGGCGATGTGGCAGGCGATGGTCGACCAGCAGTACCGGCTGCTGGCCACCCTCGACCGCTGGATCGAGCAGCTGGAGCGCACGCACGAGAACCGTACGGCCGCGGGCATCAAGGCGGGCGAGGCGGTCCGCGCGCAGGCCGACCGGACGCTCATCGCCTCCATGTCCAAGCGCTCGGGATCGGGTCCCGGCGCGGCGGACGCCGATGCCACGTACGCCGCCTGCAAGCTCGTCGCACACGCGGCCGGGATCACGCTCGCGGACCCGGCACAGGGCGGCGCGGAGAGCGACCGGCTCGACCCCGTCGAACAGATCGCGCTCGCCTCCCGGGTCCGGGTGCGTGCCGTACGCCTCGACGGGCGCTGGTGGCGCGACAACATCGGGCCGCTCGTCGGGCACCGGGTCGCGTCCGGCGCCCCGGCCGCGCTCCTGTGGCGGCGCGGCGGATACGTGGCGGTGCATCCGTCGAGCGGTCGTGAGACGCCGGTCGAGAAGGCCAACGCGGCGGAGTTCGAACCGCGGGCCGTCATGTTCTACCGGCCGCTGCCCGAACGCCGGCTGAGTCCGCTGCGGCTGCTGCGGTTCAGTCTCCAGGGCACCGGCGGGGACATGCGCAACCTCGCGATCAGCGGTCTGGTGACGGTGGCCCTCGGGGCGCTGGTGCCGATCGCGACCGGCAAGGTGCTCGGCGAGTTCGTGCCGAAGGCCCAGGAGAGCCTGATCGTCCAGTTCTGCCTGGCCATCATGATCGCCAGTGTGGTGTCGGCGGCCTTCATGCTGATGCAGAACCTCACCATGCTGCGGCTGGAGGGCCGTATCGAGGCCACGCTCCAACCGGCCGTGTGGGACAGGCTGTTGCGGCTGCCGACGAAGTTCTTCACCTCGCGCTCCACCGGTGAACTGGCCAGTGCGGCCATGGGGATCAGCGCGATCCGCCGACTGATGGCGGGCGTCGGCCCCGTGGTGGTCCAGTCGCTCACGGTCGGCGCGATGAACCTCGCGCTGCTCTTCTGGTACAGCGTCCCGATGGCGCTCGCCGCGATCGGCATGCTCACCGTCATCGCCGGGGTCTTCCTCGGTCTCGGCCTGTGGCAGGTGCGCTGGCAGCGCCGCCTGGTCGTCCTGAGCAACAAGCTCAACAACCAGGCGTTCCAGACCCTGCGCGGTCTGCCCAAGCTGCGGGTCGCGGCGGCGGAGAACTACGCGTACGCCGCCTGGGCGGGCGAGTTCGCGCGCAGCCGTGAACTCCAGCAGCGCGTGGGGCGGATCAAGAACCTCACGACCGTGCTGAGCGCGGTGTATCTGCCGCTCTGCTCGCTCATCATGTTCATGTTGCTGGCGGGCCCCGCGCGCGGTTCGCTGTCGGCCGCCGCCTTCCTGACGTTCAACACCTCGATGACCATGCTGCTGACCTCGGTGACCCAGTTGACGGGCTCCTTCGTGTCGATGGTCTCCGCGCTGCCGATGTTCGAGGAGATCAGGCCGGTCCTCGACGCGACGCCCGAGGTGCGGGTCGCGAGCACACGCCCCGCCGAACTGTCCGGCGCCATGGAGGCGAAGAAGCTCTCCTTCCGGTACACCGACGACGGGCCGCTCGTCCTGGACGACGTGTCCTTCGCGATCCGGCCGGGCGAGTTCGTGGCCATCGTCGGCCCCAGCGGCTGCGGCAAGTCCACCTTGCTGCGGCTGCTCATCGGCTTCGACAAGCCGGTCTCGGGCAGCGTCCTGTACGACGGCCAGGACCTGGCCGCCCTCGACCAGTCGGCCGTACGCCGTCAGTGCGGTGTGGTGCTCCAGCACGCGCAGCCGTTCACCGGGTCGATCCTGGACGTCATCTGCGGCACCGAGCCCTACACGCCCGAGGAGGCGATGGCGGCCGCCGAGATGGCCGGCCTCGCCAAGGACATCAGGCGCATGCCGATGGGCCTGCACACCATCGTCTCCGGCAGCGGCGCCGTGTCCGGCGGCCAGCGCCAGCGTCTGATGATCGCCCAGGCGCTGATCCGGCGTCCGCGCATCCTCTTCTTCGACGAGGCGACCAGCGCCCTCGACAACGAGACCCAGCGCACGGTCATCGAGAGCACCCGCGCTCTCAACGCCACGCGCGTGGTGATCGCACACCGCCTGTCCACCGTCATGGACGCGGACCGCGTCATCGTGATGGAGGACGGCCGGGTCGCCCAGCAGGGCCCGCCCGCACAGCTGTTGGCGGACACGGGCGGGCGGCTGCACGAGCTGGTGCGGCGCCAGATGCAGTAGCCGGACGCGGCAGGAGCGGCCGAAGTCAGGTGTCCAGACCCGGGACCCGGGCTCCCGAGGGGACGCCTGCCTCCACGTACGCCCGGTAGACCTCCTGCCAGGGCGCACCGGCACCGGCGTGCGGGCCGTCCGGGGACTCTCCCCGGGCGTGCGCGTCGAGGGCGACGAGGCACACGTCCCAGCCGGCGCCGTTGCGGGCTGCCGTGTTCTCGGCCTCCAGGACGTTGGTGAGGGTGAAGCGGGTGCGCTTCTCGTCCAACTCCTCCAGATCGAAGCGCAGTTCGTCACCGCCCCAGCTGAAGGAGAGGTGGCGGGGCGGGTCGACCGCGAGGACGCGACCCGTGGAGTCCGCCATGTTCGGGTCGCCGCCGAACCTGATCGTGCCGCCCTCACGCAGCTCGATCTCGACGCGGGACGGGAACCAGTGGGCCAGTTCGTCGGGCTCGGTGACGAACTCCCAGACGCGGTCGACGGGGTGGTCGTAGGTACGGGTGAACCGGACGGCGGGTCGGCCGTCGTCCAGGGCGAGGTAGGTGCCGGTGGCTTCCGTGGACATGGTGAATCAGTCCTTCGGGGAGTTCGGGGAGGAGGTTGGGGGTTCTTCGTCCGACGGCTCCCCCGCCGTCGAGGTCTCCGGGGCCGTGCCCAGCACTGTCGCCGCGGCCCGCCCTGTAGCCGTCGCTCGCGCCGTCGCCGTCACCGTCTCGTCCAGGCGTCGGCCCAGCGCGTCCAGGCTTGTGCTCCAGAGTTTGCGGTACGGGGCCAGCCACGCGTCGAGCTCCGCGATCGGCGCCGGTTCGAGCGCGTAGACGCGGCGCTGCGCGTCCTGCCGTACCCGCACCAGACCGGCGTCCCGCAGCACCTTCAGGTGCTTGGACGTGCTCGGCTGGCTCAGACCGCACGCCTCGACGATCTCACCGACGGGCCGCGGCCGCTCCAGGAGGAGCGCGACGATGGCCCGCCGGTGCGGGTCGGCGAGTGCGGTCCAGAGGGAGGCGTCGGACATGACTCCAATATGCCTCCACGGTTATATGCCAGTCAAGGCATGAATGATCGACTGGGGAACGCAGCCGGGCGGCGACCTCAGCCGAGCCAGCCCCGGGGCACCTCACCGCCCCGCGTCCACATCTGCGTCGCCAGGGCTCGTACGGCCGCCGCGAAGCCCGCGGGGCGCGGCAGGAACTCCATGTGGATGCCGGGGAACTCCACCCACGGCACCCCGATCCTGCGGGCGATCTCGACCGAGGGCCGCGCGTAGTACGTACCGCGGTCGGCCGAGCCCGCCCCGAGGACGATCGGGAAGGAGGCCGCGGAGAGGGCGGCCCCGTCCGGCAGGAAGGCGGCGAAGCCCGGCCACTCGCGGCCGAAGAGGTGGTCGCCGTTGCCGAGGAACCGCTTCCAGAGGTCTTCGGGCCACAGGTACGTGCCCTCGCCGCGCACGGTCTGCGCGAAGAGGCGGCCCGCCGCCGGGGCGCCGCCCCGCACATAGGCCTCGGCCACCTCGGCGAAGAAGTCGCGCGCCGGGTCGCCGTCGGGCAGGACGTTCACGGCGGGCGGCTCGTGGGCGATCAGCCCGGCGACCGCTTCCGGGTGGCGGGCGGCCAGCGTCAGGCCGATGATCGCGCCTCCGCTGTTGCCGAACACCAGGGCGCGGCCGTCCGCCAGGCCGTCGATGAGCGCGCGGGCGTCGGTGGCCTGTTGGGCCAGATCCATGGGCGCGTCACCCTGGCCGGTGCTGCGGGAGTTGCCCCGTCGGTCGTACGTGATCACGGTGAAGGCGTCGGCCAGCTCGTCGGCGATGCCCGTGAAATACCCGGCGTCTCCCCCGGCCCCGCTGATCAGCAGCAGCGCGGGCCCTTCGCCGCATACCTCGTAGTACAGCTCGGCCCCGTCAACCTCGAACATGCCCCTGCGCATGTGAGCCCTCTCTCACTAGCGAAACTTTGCCGTTTCGATAAAAGTGGTCTAGCCTCTAGGCGTACGAAACGGTTTCGTTTACGTACTCGTCATGTCGAGCGAGCCTTCCCTGGAGTGGTGCTCCGATGTCCCAGACTCAGACTCTTTCCGAAGGTGCCGGTAAGGGCACAGCCAACGCACCGAGCGCGCCGTCATCGGCGAAGCGCTGGTGGATTCTCGCGATCGTGGCGATCGCACAGGTGATGGTGGTGCTGGACGCGACCATCGTGAACATCGCGCTGCCGTCGGCGCAGGCGGACCTCGGCTTCTCCGACGGCAACCGCCAGTGGATCGTCACCGCGTACGCGCTGGCCTTCGCCTCACTGCTTCTGCTGGGCGGCCGGTTGGCCGACCTCTTCGGGCGAAAG
Source organism: Streptomyces sp. NBC_00878 (assembly GCF_026341515.1). Classification (NCBI taxonomy): domain Bacteria; kingdom Bacillati; phylum Actinomycetota; class Actinomycetes; order Kitasatosporales; family Streptomycetaceae; genus Streptomyces; species Streptomyces sp. NBC_00878. Next base: position 528,071 of record NZ_JAPEOK010000001.1, read on the forward strand.
CCCGCGTTCCTCGTGGGTGTCGCGGGCTTCGCCGGGGCCTCCGTACTCGGCGGCGCGGCGAACAGCTTCGGGATGCTGGTCACCGCGCGTGCCCTCCAGGGCGTCTTCGGCGCGCTCCTCGCACCCGCCGCGCTCTCGCTCCTGAACACGACCTTCACCGACGCCAAGGAGCGCGCCAAGGCGTTCAGCGTGTACGGCGCGATCGCCGGTGCGGGCGGTGCGCTCGGGCTGCTGCTCGGCGGTGTGCTGACGGACGCGCTGGACTGGCGCTGGACCCTGTACGTCAACCTCGTCTTCGCCGTGATCGCCTTCGTGGGCGGCTGGATGCTGCTGAGCAACCACCGTGACGCCGCGAACTCCAAGCTGGACCTGCCGGGCGCGCTGCTGGTCTCCGCCGGTCTCTTCGCCCTCGTCTACGGCTTCTCCAACGCCGAGACGCACGACTGGAGTTCCCCCGAGACCTGGGGCTTCCTGGTAGCGGGCGGGCTGCTCCTGGCGGCCTTCACCTGGTGGCAGACCCGTGCCGCGCACCCGCTGCTGCCTATGCGCGTCCTGCTCGACCGGAGCCGCGGAGCCTCGTATCTCGCCCTGCTCGTGACCGGTGCGGGCATGTTCGGGGTCTTCCTCTTCCTCACCTACTACCTGCAGCTGAACCTGGGCTTCAGCCCGACCAAGACCGGTCTGGCCTTCCTTCCGATGATGGCTGCCCTGATGGTCATGGCCCAGCTCTCCACCACGAAGCTGGTACCGCGCATCGGGCCGAAGGCAGTCATCCCGGCGGGCTTCGCCATCGCCGCGCTCGCCATGGCCTGGCTGACCGGTATCGGGGTCGACTCCAGCTACACGACCGACGTTCTGCCGCAGCTGCTCCTGATCGGCGTGGGCCTCGGCATGGTGATGCCGCCCGCGATGTCCCTGGCCACGAACGGGATCGCGCCGGAGGACGCCGGTGTCGCCTCCGCGACGGTCAACGCCATGCAGCAGGTGGGCGGTTCCATCGGCACCGCCCTGCTCAACACGCTCGCCGCGAGCGCCGCGACCAACTACCTGGCCGGCAAGGACGCCACCAACAAGCTGGTCCAGGCCGAGGCGACGATCGAGAGCTACACCACCGCCTTCTGGTGGTCGGCGGGCTTCTTCGCGGTGGGCGCCGTGATCGCCTTCCTGCTCTACCGCCGTGGGGTTCCGGAGCAGGACGCTCAGGCCGCGCCGGTCGTCCACATGTGACCACCCACCGAAAGCGGAGGGGCCGCCGTCTGCAGGGAGACGGCGGCCCCTCTTTCATGGCGTTCCTCAGGTCGTCGGCTCGGCTCGGTGGTGCCGGGGCAGCAGGGCGACCGCCGCCACGGGAAGCACGGCGAGAACCAGCCAGGGCACGGCCGGGGTCAGGCCCGTATGCGCATGGTGGTTGGGGTGCGCTGGGCGAACTCGCCCGCCGCCTCCCGTTCCGCCGTCTTCTCTCCCGGCCCCGCCATCGGCTCGATCCCGCCAGCGCCTCGGCGTCGTGCGCGCCGCGGCCCCGGCCACCGCACCCCGCGCCCGCCTGTGACCGCCACCGCGCCCAGCAGGGCGAGGGCGGTGGCGGGTGCCAGTACCGCCCACGGGGCCCGTTCCGCGTACGGCTGGTTCTCGGACAGGAGCAGGCCCCACTCCGGGGACGGCGGTTGCGCGCCGAGGCAGAGGAAGCCCAGGGCCGCGAGGGCCAGGGCGACGCCGGGCAGGCGTAGCAGTGCGTGGCGTACGACCGGAGGCAGGACGGCCGGGAGGAGTTCGTGGCGGAGCAACTGGAAGGGGCCCGCGCCCAGGGCCCGGGTCGCCGTCAAGTGCGTGGTGGCGAGCTCCTGTTGGAGCAGGGCCGAGGTGTGGGCCGCGAGCGGTGCCCACGCCACCGCGGTCACCGCGAGGGCGGGGGTGAACGGACCGCTGCCCGCGACGCCCGTGGCGAGGAGGGCCGCCAGGACGGGCGGTACGGAGTTGACCGTGTCGACCAGCGGGCCGGAGAGCCGTGGCAGCAGGCCCAGCAGAACGCCGAGGAGCAGGGCTGCCGCGCTCACGGCGACGGCCAGGGCCAGGGTGCTCAACGCACCGTGGCCGACCCGGGCCAGCACATCGCGCCCAAGCGCGTCCGTGCCGAACGGGTGTGCCCAGGAAGGGGATTGGAGCCGCGCCGTGGTGTCCAGTCGCAAGGGGTCCCGGGTGAGGCCCAGCGCGACGACCGCGAGCAGCAGTCCGCCGTACAGCAGGGGCAGGGTCGTGGGCCGGGGCGGTGTCGGGCGGTGCAAAGAAGAGAGAGCGCCGTCGCGCAGGGCCGGGCCTATCAGGAGTCGTGCCGTGAGCCTGGTCAGGCCTCCGGCGGCCGCCGCCAGCAGGACGAGCGCGAGGGTGCCTGCCTGGAGGACGGGCAGGTCCTGGGCCACCGCGGCCTGGAGGGTCAGCCGGCCGAGCCCGGGGATGTCGAAGACCTGCTCCACGGCGACCGCGCCGCCGGTCAGGCCGACGACGAACAGCCCGAAGTTCGGCAGCAGTCCGGGCACGCAGCGGCGCAGCACCTGCCGGGCGATGCTCCGGCCCGGGACCCCGCGCGCGGCGGCCGCCAGAGCCCACTGCTCGGCGAAAGCGCCTGGCAGCAGGCCGGCGACGAACCGGCGACGGCGCGGCAGGGAGCGCATGGTCTCTGTTCTTTGCGTGGGGGGCTCGTTGCATGGGGGACGTGCGGGGAATGGTTTCTTCACTTGGTGCGGACGACGCACGCGAAGCGGGTCCCTCAAGGTCAGGGCAGGGGCACTTCGAAGTGCACGATCCGCTGCCCGCCGCCGGGTTCCTCGCGCTCGTCGTGGACCACCTTGCCGAGGGACCGCCAGAACGCCTCGGCGCCGGGTCCCGCCGGGTCGGTGTGCAGATAGGCGGCGCGGTAGCCGCCGTCCGCCGCCGCGAAGTCGAGGAGTTCGCCGACCAGCCGCCGGGCCAGGCCCTGCCGCCGACCCTCGCGGCGCACGTACACACGGCGCAGCTGGGCGGTGCCCCCGGAGGGGTAGCGCTGGGCGAGGCGGCACGGGTTGGGCGGATGGGCCGGGCCGCGGGAGTCGAGTGCGGCGGTCGCGACCACCGTGCCGTCCCGCTCGTCGAGGGCGACCAGCAGGGTGTGCCGGTCGGGCGCGAGGTAGAAGGCGTCCAGGTCGATGATGTCCCGGTGCCAGCGCGGTACGTACCCGGTGCCGAAGTCCCGGTAGACGGTGTCGAGCATCACGGACCGCGCGCCGTCGAGATCGTCGGGGGTCGCCGTTCTTATGCAGTAGTCGCGCACTTGCGCATCACATGCATTAAGCCTGAACGGATCCGTCCGGAGTAAGGCCGTTCCGATCCGACCGCTCTAGGTGGCGTCCACTCGCCGCCACGAGCCCTTCCACACGACCCACACATGGCCGTCGGGCCCGTGGTGCACGTTCAGTCCGTCGACGACGGCGAGCAGGGGCAGGTTCCTGGCGCCGGCCTGGTCGCAGGAGTCGAGTGAGACCTTGACGTCGTCGGTGGCCGCGACGGTGATGCCGGTGAGGTCCGCCGTGAGCACGATCCGGCACGTGTCGGCGGCGCTGCGCGCCAGCAGGCATTTGCTCGCGGAGCGGCCGGCGTCGAGAACCGGGGCGACGAAGGACGGCGGGGCATCGATCACCCGCGTCACCTCCACGGCTGCCGCCTCGGCGGCGCACTCACCGTCCGCGCGGGCGAAATGAGCGGTGAACTCCATCTCCCGCACCGGCTCCATGGGGCCGCGCTCGGTCAGCAGTGACGGCCCGCCCGACGGAGTGTGTACCGGCGTTCCCACCGCCAACCCTCCTTGGTCAGACAGTTCATGGACCAGCTCATGGACGAGCCCATGGACAGATGCATGAACAACAGTGCGGCCGAGATCCGCGGCAGCACGGCGACCCTACGTCCGCAACAGACCCTTGCACAGGCCGTGTTGAGTAAACACAAAGACCAAAAGTCAACCGCTGCTACTGAAATTCACCGAGTCGGGTGAACTAGATCTTGCGGACGCCGCGGCATGGATGGTTCCGGCGCGGTTGGGGTAACTACCGAGATCCAGCACGCCCTCCCCTGCAGAGGTGGAGCCGACATGTCGCCGGAATTTCATGACCAGGCCCCCGGACTCCCCGAGCGCGGCACGGCGGAGCCCGGAGTCCCCACGGCGAATCCGTATGCCCACAGCTATCCGAGCGGCGGGTTCACCGTCGTCGAGGTGCGGGGCGAGATCGACATGGCGACGGCCGACGCACTGACCGAGCATCTGGACGCGGCGACCTCGGCCCCGGCCCCCCGGGTCCTGGTCGACCTCCGCCGGGTCGCCTTCATCGACTGCTCCGGGCTGCGCGTGCTGTGCCGGGCCGACCGCCGGGCGAAGGAACGGGGCGGCTCCCTGCGCCTCGTCTCCGACCAGCCGCGCATCCACCGGTTGCTCCGCGCCTCGGGGCTCCTCAACCGCTTCCCGCCCCTGCCGACGCTTCCGTCTCCGTCGCTTCCGCCCCCGTCCCGCCCGGAGAGCGAACCACCGTCCTTCGCACCGCGCTGACCCACACCCGGCAGCACGCGGAGAACGCTCAAAGCGTCTTCGTGAACCGCTGAAGGTACGCGTGGAGAGCGGCCGAGCCCTCCAGCCCGCTCCCGCTCCCGCTCCGGCTCCGGCTCCGGCTCCGCAGATGCAACGCGCGCTCCCGTCCCGCCAGTTCGGCCCGTACGCGCTCGGGGCTGCCGGTGGTGCGCAGTTCGGCCAGGACCGATTCGATGGTGGAGAACGGGTGGTGACCGCGCCGCGACAGGGCGACGATCCGCGCCATCCGCGCCTCGAACGCGGAGTAGCGGCGGTACCCCGTCCCCTTCTCCCGCGTGGGCCGCAGCAGGCCGCGGACCTCCCACAGGCGCAGTACGGGGGTCTGTACGCCGATGGCGTCGGCGACCTCACCGATGCGCATCCCGCCACGGCCGACCTGAAGCCCGGTGACGGGTCGGCCGTATACGACTCGGATCACCGTGAGGTGGGGGCATGGAGCATCATCACTCCGGAATGACAGCGGATTGACACCGGTTATGACCGGGATGACTCCGGACTGGCGCCGGAATGACGCCGGGGTCGGCGGAGACGGCCCCACTCCGTCTCCGCCGACCCCTGTTGCGAGATCGCGTGGCACTCCGCGACGGGACTCGCACTCCCCATCCGCATCTGCGGGCCTCCGTCGACGCACTCGGGGGACCGCGCGACCCCGGTCTCTCAGAACGTGAAGACGGTCACCCCGTAGGAGTTCTTCACGCACTCGTTGGCGAAGGTGTTTTCGAAGGACACCCGCTTGCCCTGCCAGACTCCGTCGACCGTGACGACGACGGGATCGTATTCGCGGGTGCAGTTGGCCACGGATCTGCCGAGCAGGGCGCCGAAGTTTCCTCCGGTGGCCCCGAGTTCCGCGCAGGCCGACGCCGCGGCCGGGTGGGTTCCCGAGGCGGTCGGCGCACAGCTCAGGGTGACCGCGCGTTCGGGAGCGACGTCGGCCGCGAGCTCGCCGTGGCCCATGGTGAGCACCAGGGAGGAGGGGGCGTAGAGGGAGTTCGGCGAGGGGGTGGCGGCGAGGGCGTTCCCGGTGAGAGGTCCGCAGACGGCGGTGGCCGTCAGAGTCATCGTCGCTGCCCAGCGCGCGGTGTTCGGCATTGTGTGCATCCTTCCGCTCGGTTGGTTGCCGAACCGGCTCGGTCGAGTGCCGGTTCGGCGAGCGCGAGTCTGCCGAGTCCGCGACGGAAACACACGTCGACCCCACGCGTTTCAGTAACCTTGCGTATTGAATCAGTGGCGTGAAGTTACGGAATTCGAACACGTCGACCCCGAAACTGAGCGGACTCTCCGTGCCCGAGCGGACACGCTGGCCGGATCTGCACTGCTCAGCAATGGGCCTGAAACATTCCGCTTCCAGCTGAGTCCCGAACCCTTGCATCCCGGCGGCATGCGAGTAATCGTCATTACATGATTACAGCCGAACAGCACGAGAAATTGCGCGGCTGGTTCGCCGGCCGCCTGCCCGACGATCTCTTCGAGAGCCTCGGCGAGGTCACGGTGGACCGCGAGGAGATCACCGTCATCGGCCGCATTCCCGAACCCCGGCTCGCCGAGAACGCCTCGGACGCCGAGCGGAAGGCGGCCGTCGGCTCCCGGATCCAGGAGTTCCGCGAGCGCACCCGCGACGCACGGGTCGCCGTGGCCCGCGAGGCCGAGCACCGCTTCGACAAGAAGGTCTCGTGGGGTGTGGAGTGCGGTGACGAGCGCGCCCTGTTCACACACGTCGCGGCACCCGTCATGACCCGGCTGCGGCAGCCCCAGCGGCAGGTCCTCGACACCCTGATCGCCGCCGGTGTCGCCCGCAGCCGCAGCGAGGCGCTCGCCTGGTGCGTACGCCTCGTCGAGCGCCACGCGGACGACTGGCTCACGGAGCTGCGGGACTCGCTGGAGCATGTGCGGCGGGTCCGCGCGCAGGGGCCCGACGGCCCGGAGCCCCAGGACAACTCGCCGTCCGACACCTCACCGTCCGACACCACGTCAGACACGTCGGCCGAGGCGACAGCCGAGACTCCGGACGACAAGCCCACCACCTAGCCAGCCCACCGACAGTCCACGCCCAAGCGGGCCCACCGCCAAGCCCACCACGAAGCCCACCGACAGCTGACACGCGACAGGCCACGGTGTCGCATTCGTCCACTCACAACCACAAAGATGGATGGTCCATCCACTGGTGCGGTTCTCTGCCCGGCCCTTAGCGTCGGCAGACCACCGCACCATGGGACGGCTTCCCCGCGCTCCGCACACCCTTGTGACAGCGACACGCCGTCCGGCCAGCCGCGTCACCACGCGCTCCCCCGCCCTGCCGCCCCTCCGGGGTGCCGGTCCTTCGCTGGAGCCCCTCCTTGTCCCAGAACTCCCCCGCCACGCCGCCGCCCTCGCTCACGGAGGTCGAGCCGTACGGCGTCGAGCGGATCCCCGACGCGGACCGGTCCGCGAGCCCGCTCGACCTCTTCCGGCTCGCCTTCGGCGGCGCGAACACCTTCTCCACCTGTGTGCTCGGGGCCTTCCCCATTCTCTTCGGCCTGTCCTTCTGGCAGGGGCTCGCGGCGACGCTCCTCGGGGTGGTCGCGGGCGCGCTGATCCTGTGTCCGATGGCCGTCTTCGGTCCGGTCAACGGCACGAACAACGCCGTCTCCTCCTCCGCCCACCTGGGCGTGCACGGCCGGGTCGTCGGTTCGTTCCTGCCGCTGCTCACGGCGGTCGCGTTCTTCTCCATCTCGGTGTGGAGCTCGGGTGACGCCCTGGTCGGCGGCGCCCACCGCCTCTTCGGCCTGCCGCGCGGCGACCTCTCGTACGTCGTCGCGTACGGGCTGTTCGCCGTGCTGGTGCTCGCGGTGTGCGTGTACGGGTTCCGGTTCATGCTGTTCGTCAACAAGGTCGCGGTGACCTCGGCGACCCTGCTGTTCCTGCTCGGCGCGGTGGCCTTCGCCGGGGACTTCGACCCCTCGTACGCGGGGATCTTCACGGCGTCGGCCGACGCGGCGACGCGGGATCTGTTCTGGCCGTCGTTCATCGGCTCCGCGCTGATCGTGCTGTCGAACCCGGTGTCCTTCGGCGCGTTCCTCGGTGACTGGTCGCGCTACATCCCGGCGAGCACGCCGCGCCGCAGGGTGATCGGCGCCGCGTTCCTGTCGCAGATCTCGACCCTGCTGCCGTTCGTTTTCGGCCTGGCGACGGCGAGCATCATCGCGGCCCAGGCACCGGAGTACGTCGACCCCGCGGCCCCGGACTTCGTGGGCGGGCTGCTGGCCATCTCGCCGAGCTGGTTCTTCCTGCCGGTGTGTCTGCTCGCGCTGATCGGCGGCATGGCGACGGGCACGACCGCGCTGTACGGGACCGGGCTCGACTTCTCGTCCGTGTTCCCCCGGCTGTCCCGGGTCCAGGCGACGGTGCTGGTGGGCGTGCTGTCCATCGCGTTCATCTTCGTCGGGCGCTTCGGCTTCGACCTCGTACAGAGCATCTCGACGTTCGCCACGATGATCATCACGTGTACGACGCCCTGGATGGTCGTGATGATGCTGGGCTTCCTCACCCGGCGTGGCTGGTACGACCCCGACGCGCTGCAGGTCTTCAACCGGCGTCAGCGGGGCGGCCGATACTGGTTCACGCACGGCTGGAACTGGCGCGGGATGACCGCCTGGTGGGTCTCCGCCGTGATCGGCGTCCTCTTCACGAACATCCCCGGCCAGTTCGTGGGCCCGCTCGGTGACCTGGCCGACGGGGTCGACATCGGCCTGCCGCTCTCCCTCGCTGTCTCGGCCGTGCTGTTCCTGTCGCTGCTGTGGTTCTTCCCCGAACCGCGAGCGGTGTACGGGCCCGAGGGCGCCCGACTGGTCCGTACCGTCGACGTACCGGTGCCGCCGATCACCGGTCCGGGGAGCGAGGCGGACGGGAAGCGACCGGTGCCGGCGGCCGAGGGCACCTGACGAGTTCTGAAGGCTTCTGACGACTTCGAAGGGCGAAAACCGGCCAGCTCGCTCCGCAGGGGCTCTCCGGGGAGCGGTGCCTTCATAGACTGCCCCGCCATGGAAGAGATCTACGAGCTGGGCGCGATCACGTGTCCGTCCGGTGAGTTGGTGGTCCTCGACGGTGGTCACCTGGGCATGTGGAGCGGGGAGCGGTCGCCTGCGGAGGTGGACCCGGGGGCGTTCGGCGTCCATGATCCGGTGGTCGCCGCCGATGTGAGCGGGGCGAGCGACCTCGTGATCGCCGGTCCCGACGCCGACACCGCGGCCCACTCCTTCGGCCGGCAGCCCGGCCGGATGCTCCACGACATCCCGGCGTCCTCAGTCGCGCGGCTGCGTGCGCTCTTCGACGCGCACTGCCGGGAACACGACTTCGACGCCCAACTGGAGGCCTGCGCCGAGCGGGTACCGCACCGGGAGCGGGTACGGCGCTGCGTGGCCCGGGGCGGCGGCTGCTTCCTGATGCACGGGGTGCCGGTCGTGGCGCTCGGCGGCCTGCCCCGCGACCGGGCGCTGCCGGTGCTGGCGTCCGGGGCCGGCATCGTGGTCCCGGTGGACCCAGCCCCGGCCGCCAAGAGCGTGGAGCTCGGCGACATCCGTGTCGACTGGGCCCGGCTGCTCTTCGGGGACGCCGACGCGCTGAACGCCTGGCAGCACGACGAGCCCGTGGACGGACTGGCCGACGTCGCGTTCTGGGGCGCCGCCGAGGAGGAGGCGGCCGCCGAGTTCGCGGCTCCCGCGCTCGGTGAGCCGGGCGAGGACGGGGTCAGGGGCTGGACGGGACTGACCGTGCCGGAGGCGATGCGCCGGGCCGGCGCCCTGTCCGACTGGAAGGACGCCGACCCGCGGCGGCGGTTGATGGTCGACTTCCGCCCGCACTCCCACCACTGGCAGGTCATGCGCCAGGTCCGCGCCTCCGCGGTCGAGACCGGAACCGTCGAGGTCGGCGGCGCGCACGTGCTGTGCACGATGACCGGCCAGGGCGACGGCCACTTCCCCGTGTCGGCGGACCTCGGCCCGGCGGGCGAACTGGTCGCCGTGCGCGTGTCGTTCACGAGCTGAGTCCGGCTCGTCCACCGCCTGAGCCCGACGCTCCCGGCGATCTTCGCGTCGGCGGTGGACGGATCTTGTCCCGCTCGTCAGGATCGTCGCAGGAACAGCGTCGTGTCAGTGGAAACAGGGCATGGTCTCCGGCGCGAACGGCACGGTCTCAGCGGCGAGGCCAAGGGCGAGAGGCGGGACGTACGGATGACGAAGCACTGGGCGGACTTCCAGTACGAGATCTATCTGAACGGCATGACGGGCGCGGTGCCGCGCCTGCCCACCGATCTGACCCGGCTGGAGGAGCTGACCGAGCGGCGGCTCGGGCCCGGTCCGGTCGGCTATGTGGCGGGCAGCGCGGGCAACGGCAGTACGGCGCGGGCGAACCGGGCCGCGCTCGACCGGCGCCGGATCGTGCCGCGCATGCTGCGCGATGTGCACGAACGCGACCTGTCCGTCGAGGTGTTGGGGCGTGCGCTGCCCGCTCCCCTCGCGCTCGCGCCGGTCGGTGTCCTGTCGCTCATGCACCCGGACGCCGAGTCGGCCGCCGCCCGGGCCGCCGCGGCGCAGGGCGTGCCGTACATCCTGTCGTCGGCGTCCAGCACGCCGATGGAGCAGGTCGCGGAGGCGATGGGCGACGGGGAGCGCTGGTTCCAGCTGTACTGGGCCAAGGACCGCGAGGTCACGAAGAGTTTCCTGAACCGGGCGAAGGCGGCCGGATTCAGCACGCTGTTCGTCACGCTGGACACACCTCTGCTGGCGTGGCGGCCGCGCGATCTGGACCAGGCGTATCTGCCGTTCCTGCACGGCGTCGGCACGGCCAACTACTTCTCGGACCCGGCGTTCCAGGCGGGTCTGGCCAAGCCGGTGCACAAGGACCCGAACGCGGCGGTCATGCACTTCGTCGGGATGTTCGCGGATCCCGGTAAGACCTGGCCCGACCTGGAGTTCCTGCGCGCGAACTGGGACGGTCCCATCGTGCTCAAGGGCATCCTGCATCCGGACGACGCCCGCCGGGCCGTCACCGCCGGGATGGACGGGGTGGTCGTCTCCAACCACGGCGGCCGCCAGGTGGCCGGTGCCGTCGGTGCCGCCGACGCGCTGCCCCGGGTGGTCGAGGCGGCCGGTGACCGGCTGACCGTCCTCTTCGACAGCGGGATCCGCACGGGCGACGACATCTTCAAGGCACTCGCGCTCGGCGCCGAGGCGGTGCTCGTCGGACGTCCGTACGCGTACGGGCTCGCCCTCGACGGTCAGGCGGGCGTGGAGCACGTCATCCGCTGTCTGCTCGCCGAACTCGACCTCACCCTCGCGCTGTCCGGTCATGCGGACCCGACGAGCCTCGGCCCCGACGACCTCGCCGAGGAGACCCCATGACCCGCGAGACCCGCCTGTCGTCTCCTCGGAGCTGATCAGAGACCGAGGTCCGAGACCGCCTCCGCCAGGATGAGGGGCACTTGCGCGCCGAGCCTCGGGGTGGGGTTGTCGACCGTCGTGACGCGGCGCTCCGCGTACGGTCCGGACGCGGTGGCGGTCGGCTCCGGCTCTCCGTCCCGCTCAGCGGCCGTCGGCTCCACCTCGCACGGGGCCTCGGCACAGTCGGAGCCAGAGCCCGAGCCCGAACCTGAGCCCGAGTCGGCGAGCGGCGGGTCGGTGACCGGCCGTCCGGACGACGGCGCGCCCGTTCCGGCGATCGACAGCGACTCGGGGCTGGCCGTCGTGGCGTCGGTCAGCCAGCGTTGTTCGTCCGACCTGTCGCGGATCTTCGCCACGATCTCCGCGTCCCGGTCCTGGGAGGAGGGGGCTACGGCGAGCCCCTCCTGCCAGCGGGGCAGCAACTCGCCCTGGACGGTGAGGTCGTAGCGCACGTCGTCGCCGCGCTCGTCGGACGCGGCGGCGCAGCGGCCCAGGACGATGACGCCGGCGTCCACGTGGGAGTCCAGGCACAGTTCCGGTTCGGCGACGCTGCGCAGGAGTCCGTCCTCCTCGTACGACCACTGCTGTGTCCGGGCCGTGGAGCACGTCTCCAGTCTGGTGCCGACACCGGGCCTGGCCTTGCCGTCCTTGATGTCGAGGCAGAGGTCCGCCGCGAGGTTGCGCAGCCGGGTCTGTCCGGGGGGCGTCGGCAGGCCCGCCGAGCCGGGCGGGGACGAGGACTTGGCGGGCGGGGTCGGTCCACCGGGCCGCGGGGCGATGCTGCTCGACCCGCCGGCGGAGGCCGAGGGGTCCGCGTCGCCGTCCTCGGGCGACCACAGACTGGCGACCAGGACGGTCGCGAGGAGCGCGACCGAGACGAGGCCCGCCCCCGTGAGGAGCGCCTTCGAGTGCCGGGGACCCGGCGAGGAGTGCCGCCCCTGCCGGGACGAGCCGGGTGAGAGCTGGGACAGCAGCCGGGAGCGGGCGCCGCCGCCCGGACGTCTGCCGCCGTAGCGGCCGGGACGGACACCCGAGTGGCCTCGGCTCGGCCGCGACTCCAGATAGCGGCGGGCGCCCCAGCCGAGCACCGCCTCGGCGAGCAGACCGCCCACCCCGCCCTCGAAATGACTCAGTTGCTCGGCCGCGTAACGGCAGAAGCGGCACTCCAGCAGATGTTGTTGCACATCGGGGAGCAAGGCACCGCCGCGCCGAATCGGGACGTCAAGGAGGCGGTTGTAGTAGCGGCAGTCTTTGTTCGGCGCGAGTTCACGATGGGCCCGTACGCAGCCCTGCCTGAATTTGTCCCGGGCCTGCTCCAGGGCCGCCGACGCGGTGTCGGTATCCACGCCCAACAGACCGGCCGGTACGGATATGGGCTCGGCCTCGACCTCGGTGTGCCACAGCACGCACTGGGCAAGTCCCGGGAGGGACTGGAAAGAACGCTCCGCGAGCTTGCGATTTTCCGGCGTCATGGACTTCGTCACGCGCATACCGCGACCCCCGGCGGGTTTCCGGAGATCCGGCAGCACCTCGGATATCCGGTCCTCCGCCGACCACGCCTTGATGATGTCCCGTACGGCCACCAGGAGCTGGGGGCGCAGAGCGACGGCGGACCCGGCGCGCCGCAGGCGTTCCAGCACCTGTTGGAACGCGGCCGCGGTGACCATGGAAGCGACGTTCGCCGAGGAAGCGAGGCAGATGACCGCGTAGTCGTGCGTCGGCTGCCAGTGTCTCGCGAGGAGCAGCGCGACGGAGTGAGTGAGTTCCCCCTCCGGCTGCGCTCTCAGGAGGGCGGCGAGGCTCTCGTCGGATTCCCCGGGAGCGGGTCCGGAACCGGGCGGATACGGGGGACGAGGCGGACGGGGGGTGTGCACTGAGCGGTTTCCTTCCAAGGCACAAGGTGGCACACAGAAGTTCTGACCGCCGAAAAGGAGCTCCTGGTAGGTGCATGCCTTTTGGGCTTGACGCACGGAAAGCGGCCGGGACGTCGACCACTCGACGTCCGTCTGCCGTGAACCTTTTGGGCCCCACGGCACGAGGAAATCCCGAGCAGCGAATCAGACCTGACCAATGGCCATGTACGAGGAAGTTCACCCTTGCACAAAACTCTCACACACAACAAGGCACTTGAGACACTTCGGCAACATCCGCACATTGAAGGAAAGTCAGCCCCCTCGTCGGCCAACTCGCCTCGGCCGCGGGGAATTTAGAAATGGCAATCGTTGCCATGCGCCCCGTGTGAACCGCACGCACGCGCCGGCGCCCCTCGCACGCTCCCCGCGGGCGAAAGCACGTAGTCCACTGGTACCGGCCCTCCTCGGAGGCCCCGCGCGGGACGGCGGCTCTCCCACGCGAAGCAGGCCGCCGACCCCGATCCTCCCGCCCTCGGTCGGCGGCCCCGAGGGCGGGTCGACGCGTCCCGGACGCGCGGATCACGCGGGACGGCACACGGATCCGCCACGGGGCGGCTCAGCTCTCCGGCGGTTCAGATCTGCCAGGAACGCAGGCGGTCGGCCGCCGCGAAGACGTCCACCTTGCCGGAGATCAGGTCGCGGGCGAGGTCCACGAGTGCGCCGTACGGCGGATCGATCCCGACACCGCTCACGAACATGTACGAGACCGCCGTCGCGCAGGCGAAACGGGCGTTGGCGGACGGCAGCGGCTTCAGCAGAGCCAGGGTGTGCAGCAGCGCGGCGGCGCGCCAGGCCGGGTCCGAGTCCACACCGAGCCGCGGCGGATCCACTCGGTGCCGGGCGACGGCGGCCACGAGCACCGAGAAGTCGTTGACGGTCGGCTGGTCGGGCAGCACCTCTTCGTGGCGCTGGAGCAGCCAGGGCACGTCGATATGGATGACGGGGGCCATGGGTCAGGCGGCCCGCCCCTCGCCCCTGTTGGGCGGTTCGTCGTCGGGGAAGGCCGCGGCGAACTCGTCCGCGTGCGCGGCGAAGAACCGGCGGAAGACGTCCGCGCCTTCCTGTAGCGCTCGGTGCCGCACGATGTCGGCCGCGGCCGCCTCACGAACCAGGGCTTTCATCGACGTACCGCGCTCCTTGGCGATCTGCCGCAGATCCTCGAGCTCGCGCTCGCTGAATTCCACGTTGAGAGCAGGCATGCCCTCACGGTACCGCGCGGGTACTTACTCGTAAATACAGGCAGGTCAGGAGCCACACACAACGGTACCGACCGAGCGCGGCCCGCAATGCTCCGGCGCACCCCCTTTGAGACCTGCGTCACATCCCACCCGTCGGCTGTCACATTCCGGGCCCCTACGGCCCTCGCATGAGTGAGCGCGCTACGGGAGGCACACGCATGTCCGAAAGTCCGGCACCGGAGACCGACGAGGCAGTGAACACGGCGACCCGGCTGTTCATGGACCACCGCGAGCTGCTGTTCGCGATCGTCTACAACATGCTCGGCGGCGTCGCGGACACCGAGGACGTACTCCAGGACACCTGGCTGTCCTGGTCCGGCAGCCGTGACAGGTCGCCGGAGCGGGAGATCGACAACCCGCGCGCGTACCTCGTACGGATCGCGGTGAACCACGCGCTGAGGCGACGGGCCGTGATCAGCCGCCGGCGCGAGACGTACATCGGCCCCTGGCTGCCCGAACCGCTCGTGGCCGCGCCCGCCGAGGGGGCGGACGCGGACGCCGCCGACCGCGTGCTGCGCGGCGAGTCCGTGTCGATGGCGATGCTCGTCGTCCTGGAGTCGCTGTCCCCGCTGGAGCGGGCGGTGTTCGTCCTCCACGAGGTGTTCGGGTACGCCCACACCGAGATCGCCGAGGTCATCGACCGCAGCCCCGCGGCTGTCCGGCAGCTCGCGCATCGCGCCCGCCGGCACGTGCACGCCCGCCGCCCGCTGTACGAGGCGCATCCGCGGGTGCGGAGGGCGGCGACCGAGCGGTTCGTCGAGGCCGCGCTCGGCGGGGACATCGGCGCGCTGATGGAGATCCTCGCGCCGGACGTGACGGTGTGGTCCGACGGCGGCGGCAAGCGTCGTCCGGCGGGGCTGCGCCCGGTGCACGGACGGGACAAGGCCATCCGCCTCCTCACCTCCTACGCCGGACGGGGCGAACCTCAAGGGCTGGACATCCGCTACCGGCGCGTCAACGGCGACGACTCCGCGGTGCTCTTCGCGGGCGAGTCGCCGTACGCGGTCGTGGTCATGGACCTCACTCCCGAGGGCGACCGGGTGTCCGGCCTCTACATCGTCTCCAACCCCGACAAGCTCGCGCACGTGCACCTGGGAGAGAAGGAGGGGGACGCGTGACCACCACCGAACGGCAGGCGGCGAAGGCGTCCTCCGGCCAGCGTGTCGCCGACTGGTTCGACGGCCGCCTCGGCACCCACAGCCTCGGCAGGAAGTACCTGCGCAAGGTCTTCCCGGACCACTGGTCGTTCCTGCTCGGGGAGATCTGCCTCTACAGCTTCGTCATCCTGATCCTGACCGGTGTCTATCTGACGCTGTTCTTCCATCCGTCGATGAACGAGGTGACCTATCACGGCAGTTACGTGCCGCTGAACGGCGTCCGGATGTCGGAGGCGTACGCCTCGACGCTGGACATCAGCTTCGACGTACGGGGCGGTCTGCTGATCCGGCAGATCCACCACTGGGCGGCGCTGATCTTCATCGCCGGGATGCTCATGCACATGATGCGGCACTTCTTCACGGGCTCGTTCCGCAAGCCCCGTGAGGTCAACTGGCTGTTCGGCTGGACGCTGTTGTTCCTCGGACTCTTCGAGGGTCTCTTCGGCTACTCGCTGCCGGACGATCTGTTGTCCGGCACCGGAATGCGGTTCGTGGACGGCGCGACCCTGTCCGTGCCGATCGTCGGAACGTATCTGTCGTTCTTCCTGTTCGGCGGCGAGTTCCCCGGGCACGACATCATCGCGCGCTTCTACTCGCTGCACATTCTGGTGATTCCCGGGATCATGGCAGCCCTGGTGGTCGCGCATCTGATCCTCGTCGTCTACCACAAGCACACCCAGTTCCCCGGGCCGGGAAAGACCGAACGGAACGTCGTGGGCGCGCCGTTCATGCCGGTCTACCTGGCGAAGGCGGGCGGTTTCTTCTTCCTGGTGTTCGGAGTGATCGCGTTCATCTCGGCGATCGCGTCGATCAACCCGGTCTGGTCGTACGGCCCCTACCGCGCCGACCAGGTGTCCACGGGTGCCCAGCCGGACTGGTATCTGGGCTTCGCGGAGGGCCTGGTGCGCATCATGCCGGGCTGGGAGATCACCATGGCCGGGCACACGCTGGTCCTCGGCGTACTGATCCCGATCGTCGTCTTCCCGCTCCTCCTGATCTTCATCGGCGCCTATCCGTTCCTGGAGTCCTGGATCACCGGTGACAAGCGCGAGCACCACCTGCTGGACCGTCCGCGCAACCGGCCGGTCCGTACGGCCATCGGCACGGCGTGGATCAGCGTCTATCTCATCCTGCTGGCGGGCGGCGGCAACGACATCGTGGCCACCCGCTTCCATCTGTCGATCAACACGGTCACCTGGGCCATCCGCATCGCGCTTTTCGTCGTCCCGGTGATCGTCTTCGTCGCGACCCGGCGCATCTGCCTCGCGCTCCAACGCCGGGACCGCGAACTGGTGTTGCACGGCCGCGAGACCGGCGTGATCAAACGGCTCCCGCACGGCGAGTACGTCGAACTGCACCGCCCCCTCTCCCCCGCCGAACTGCACACCCTCACCCAGCACGAGCAGCCCCGGCCGCTCGAACCGGGCCCGGCCGAGGACGCGAACGGCGTGCCGAACCCGAATGGCCGGGGGCCGATCCGGCGCCTGCGGGCCCGCCTCTCGCGCACGCTGTATGGCGACGATGCCCAGGTGGCGAAGCCGACGGCCGAGGAGTACGAGGAGGCCCACCGGCTCGGCACAGACCTGGTCGGCGAACGGCAGGTCGAAGAACGGCAGATGGGCGAACTTCGGGCGGGCGAAGGACAGATGAGTGAGCGTCAGGTGAGTGAACGGGTGAGTGAACGGGTGAGTGAGCGTCAGGTCAGCGAGGCGGGATCTCCAGACGGCTGATCCGCAGGGCGCCCCGGACCTCGCCCGGATGGCGGCTCCTCATGGTG
Organism: Streptomyces sp. NBC_00878; assembly: GCF_026341515.1. Lineage (NCBI taxonomy): Bacteria > Bacillati > Actinomycetota > Actinomycetes > Kitasatosporales > Streptomycetaceae > Streptomyces > Streptomyces sp. NBC_00878. The sequence goes on from NZ_JAPEOK010000001.1 coordinate 545,178, forward strand.
ATCCGGAGCCCGCTGCCGCGCACCGCGTCGAAGGTGATCACCGTCGGTGCGTCGGACGCGGTGGCCCAGTCGACATCGGCCCCCTTCGCCGGCCGGTAGCGGTGACCGTCCCAGAAGGCGACCTCCACCGCGACGGGCAGGGAGTGCGTGGCGTCGGCCGTGAAGGAGACCTCGACCCGGTCGAAGGTGCGCGTACGGCCCCATGCGACGGACACCCAGTCCTCCTCGCGGGCTCCGTCGAAGGCGGGCAGCAGGGCCGTGGCCGCCTTGCGGAACGCGTTGGACCAGCCGGTGGCCGGGGCTCCGTCGAGCATCGCGGCGGGCAGCGTGTCCGGACGGCCCGAGTAACTGGCGTCCGCCAGAGGGTAGTTGGGTGCGCCCGGTCCCGGGTCGGGGGCGAAGTCGGCTGCCGGGGTGCGGACTTTCGGGCGCGCGGCGGTGGTGCGTACGGTCACGGTCGCCGTCCGCAGTCCCGCCGAGCGGGCCCGGAGCGTGAGCCTGCCGTCCTCGGTGCCGGAGCGGACGATCGCCAGGGCCTTGCCGTGGAAGGCCGTGCGGGTGCTCGCCTGGTAGCGCTCGGCGCTCTCCTGGCGCCCGTTGTCGAGGCCGGCCAGCGATCCGCCGTCGACATCGAAGGCGATGGAGTGGTCGGCACCCGGCACCACCACACCACGGGCGTCGACCACCTCCGCGGTCACGAAGCACAGCGAACGGCCGTCGGCGACAAGGGACCTGCGGTCGGGCGTGAGGCGCAGCGCGTGCGGTTGCCCCGCGGTGCGCAGCACATCGGTGGCCACGGTCCTGCCGTCCCGCCGGGCCACCGCCGTCAGCTCGCCCGGCGCGAACGGCACCTTCCAGGTGAGGTGGAGCTTGCCCGCGCTGCCGTTCGGACTGGTGTAACTCCCGGGCCAGGGACCGCCGGTGACGGTCTTGTCGTCACCCGTCGCCTCGGTGGTCTCCAGGTACGTACGCCCGTCGGTGGTCTTCTTCTCGTCGAACTTCCTGGTGCCGAGGGACTTTCCGTCGAGGAAGAGCTCGACCGTGTCCACGTTGGAGTACGCCCAGAGGTCGACCATGTCGCCCGGGTGGTGGTCGGTCCAGTTCTCCGGGAGCAGGTGGACCATGGGTTCGTCGGTCCACTGGCTCTTGAAGAGGTGGTACGTGTCCTTCGGGAAGCCGGCCGTGTCCACCGCGCCGAAGAAGGACGCCTTGACCGGGAACACGTCGTATGGTGTCGGCTCCCCGATGTAGTCGATCCCCGACCACAGGAACTCGCCCGTGAACCACTTCCGGTCCCGGTCCTTCTTCAGCCCGTACTCGCCGCTCATCGTCCAGGAGGCGAGGTTGTTGTCGTACGAGGAGGTCGCGCGGCGGCCGGGGGTGTGGTTCTCGCCCGTGTTGAGGCGCTCCGGTTCCTGGTACGTCCCGCGGGTGGAGGTCTCGGACGAGGACTCCGACTCGAAGAGGAAGAGGCGCGGATAGCGGGCGTGCAGGGCGTCGACCGAGGCGGCGGTGTTGTAGTTGAGGCCGAGTCCGTCGATCTTGGCGAGCATCAGATCGGCCGGTGAGCCGACAGCGGGCAGGCCGCGGTACTTGTCGGAGCCGATCACGATCGGCCGGGTCGGATCGAGTCGCCGTACGTCGTCGATGAGCCGGTCGGCGATGGCGAGGCCGGCGGTCGACGTCGAGTCGGGGATCTCATTGCCGATGGACCACATGATGACGGCGGGCGAGTTGCGTGCGGCCAGCACCATCTCGCCGATGTCGGCGTCGCTGTGCGCGTCGAAGAACCGCCCGTAGTCGTACGGGTTCTTGCCGCGCCGCCAGCAGTCGAAGGCCTCCACCATCATCACGATGCCGAGCCGCTCACAGGCCGCGATCACCTCGGGAGCGGGCGGATTGTGCGAGGTGCGCAGGGCGTTGACACCCATGCTGCGCATGATTCTCAACTGGCGTTCCACGGCGTCCGCGTTGACGGCCGCACCGAGGGCGCCCAGGTCGTGGTGGAGGTTGACGCCACGGAGTTTGAGGTAACGGCCGTTCAGGGTCAGGCCGTTGTCTGCGTCGACGGTGAAGTGGCGGATACCGAAGGGGGTTTCGTAGGTGTCGGCCGTGCGGCCGTCGACCCGGAGTTCCGTCTTCAGGGTGTAGAGCGTGGGCGTGTCGATGTCCCACGTCCGCGGATCCCGGACGGTGAGGTCGTGCGTGGCGGTCGCAGCGCCGGGTGGCGAAGCCGGGTCCGCGCCGACGGTGACCGTGGACGTCTCGCGGGCCACCGTACGGCCGCGCGGGTCGACGACCGCCGATCTCACCTCGACCCGTCTCGCCTCGCCCGACGCGTTCACGACGCTGGTCCGCGCCCGTACCAGCGCCCGGTCCGTGCCGATCTCCGGTGTCGTCACCTGGGTGCCCCAGCGCTGGACGTGCACCGGGTCGGTGACGACGAGACGGGCCTCGCGGTGGATCCCGCTGCCCGAGTACCAGCGGCTGCTGGGGAGTCGGTTGCGGACCTCGACCGCGACGACGTTCGCGGTGGTGCCGTCCGTGTGCAGCAGATCCGTGAGATCGAGGGCGAACCCCGTGTAACCGTACGGGTGTTGGCCGACGAGGCGGCCATTGCAGTAGACGGACGAGTCCATGTACACGCCGTCGAACTCGACGGAGACCCGCATGTCCGCGTACGCCTTCGGCAGGGTGAAGGCGATGCGGTACCAGCCGAGGCCGCCGGGGAAGAATCCGGTGCCGCTGGTCGTACCGTGCTCCGTGGTGGGGCTGAGCTCGATGCTCCAGTCGTGCGGGACAGTGATCCGGCGCCATGCCGAGTCGTCGTAGCCGGGCTCCGCGGCCCGGGCGTACACGCCGGTGGGGTCGGCGAGGCCCGCCGGGTCGACGAGCGCGAAGCGCCAGCCGTCGCGGAGCGGAACGGTCCGCCCTGCGGTGGCGGCCCGGGCACGGAGGGCGGTTTCCTCGGCCGCCCACGCGTCGGAGGTGCCCGCGAGGACCACGGGAGCCGCCGTACCGGCGATCAGTACGGACCTGCGAGTCACCGTCATGGCGTTTTCCCTTTCGTAAGGGCTCACGTCTGCTCACAACTACTCGCGACCGAACAGATTCTGACAGTGCGACAGGTGCGGCCGTCAAGACTCCGGTAAGCGCTTCCCGTCCCGGGCGTCACATCGGCCCGAATCCCACGGTGGCGAGGGGCCCGGCAGAGGCCGGATGCGGAAGCCGGTGTGCCATGTGCGCAGGCCCCCGACACACTAGGCTGAGACGCAAGTGGCGAGCCTGTTCGCTGTGAGTGTGCGCAATGGAGTGGCGGCGATGACGAGCCACAACGAAGCCTCGGACGACAGCCCGGGGTACCCGTTCGACGAGACCGCCACGGCGCGGGCCGTCATAGACGGCGACGGCATCCTCGTCGAATGGAACGAGGGCGCTCGGCGCCTGCTCGGCCATGCCTCCGCCGAGGTCGTGGGCCGGCCCGCGGCGAACCTGCTGGCCCCGGACGCCGGAGCCGTACGCCCCCCGCCGGCCGGCCACCGCTGGAACGACACCCTCGCGCTGCGGCACCGGGACGGCCGGACCCTCCACGTATGGCTGCTCGCGCACCGACGGCGTCCCGAGCTCGGCGACCACAGCGGCTGGCTCGTCGTGACCCCGCTGGACAACGGCGGGCCGCCGGTTGAGGACGACGTCCTCGCCGGCCGGTTCCTGGACCAGTCACCCTGCGCCACCGCGATCTTCGACGAGCGGCTGCGGCTGCGCCGGGTCAACGCGGTGATGGCCGAGTCGATGGCCCTCCCGGAGGAGCGCATCCGCGGGCTGCGCCTCCCCGAGATCGGCGGCATGCCGCAGAACGAGGAGCTTGAACGCCACATGGTCCAGGTGCTCCTGACCGGGCGGCGCGACGATGTGGAGACGTACCTGGGCTCCCGGGACGGGGCCCGCGCGCGGGCATGGCTGGCCCGGCTGGCGCCGCTCACAGACGCCGAGGGCCGGGTCCTCGGCGTCTGTCTGTCCGCCCATGACTTCAGCCAGCAGTACCTCGCCCGGGAGCGCCTCCAGATCGTGAACGAGGCGAGCGTCCGTATCGGCTCCACGCTCGACGTCACCCGTACGGCCCAGGAGCTGGCCGACGTCTGCGTGCCCGCGCTCGCCGACTTCATCAGCATCGACCTCCTGGACCCGCCGGAACGCGGCGGCGAGCCGTACAGCGGACCGGTGCCCGCCCCCGTGAGCCTGCGCCGCGCCGCCCACCGGTCGGTGAACCCCGGCAATCCGGAGGCCGTGGTCAAACTGGGCCAGGTCGACGTCTACCCCGCGTCCTCACCCCAGGCCGACTCCCTGGTGGCCGGCCGGACCATCGTGGCCACGGATCCCGCGAGCACGCTGGCGGACTGGCTCGCCTGGGATCCGGCCCGCCGCGAGCGCGTCAAGGAGCTCGGCATCCACACGACGATGGCCGTTCCGATCCAGGCCCGCGGGGCGACGCTGGGCGTCGCCGTCTTCACCCGGTTCCGACGCCCCGCCCCCTTCACGGACGACGACGTCCTGCTGGCGGAGGAGGTCACGGCCAGGGCGGCCGTCTGTATCGACAACGCCCGCCGTTTCTCCCGCGAGCGCGAGACCGCGATCGCCCTGCAGCGCAGTCTGCTGCCCCGGACGCTGCCGCGGACGGCCGCCGTCGAGGCGGCCTCGCGCTATCTGCCCGCGGCACGGGCCGGAGTCGGCGGCGACTGGTTCGACGTGATCCCGCTGTCGGGGATGCGTGTCGCCATGGTCGTCGGGGACGTCGTCGGCCACGGGGTCCAGGCCTCCGCCACCATGGGACGGCTGCGGACCGCCGTCCGCACGCTCGCCGACATCGACCTGGCACCGGACGAACTGCTGACCCACCTCGACGACCTCGTTGTCCGGCTCTCCGAGGAGGCGGGCAGCGAGGGAACCACCGGCGAGGTGGGGGCCACCTGCCTGTACGCCGTCTACGACCCGGTCACCCGCGTCTGCACGCTCGCCCGGGCGGGCCATCCGCCACCGCTGATGCTGCCGCCGGACAGCTCACCCGAGGAGATCGACGTACCGTCGGGGCCTCCGCTGGGCGTGGGCGGGCTGCCGTTCGAGTCGATCGAGCTCAGGCTCCCCGAGGACACCGTGCTCGCCCTCTACACCGACGGTCTGCTCGAGAGCCCCGACCGTGACCCGGACGAGAGTCGCGCGGTGCTGAGCCAGGCGCTGGCGCGCGGCTCGGGCTCCCTCGACGAGACCTGCCACGACATCCTCCAGTCGCTGCTCCCGCCGACCGGCGCGTCCGACGACGTGGCGCTGCTGCTCGCCCGGACGAAGGGGCTGCCGACCTCGCAAGTGGCGACCTGGGACATCCCCGCCGATCCCGCCCTCGTCGGCCCGATCCGCAAGCAGGCCGTCCAGCAACTGGACACCTGGGAACTGAGCGAGGCGGCGTTCACGACCGAGCTGGTGGTGAGTGAACTCGTCACCAACGCCATCCGGTACGGCGAGCGCCCCATACGGCTGCGGCTGATCCACGACGACACCACCCTGATCTTCGAGGTGTCGGACTCCAGCCACACCGCGCCGCACCTGCGTCGCGCCAAGACGTTCGACGAGGGCGGCCGCGGTCTGCTTCTGGTCGCCCAGCTCACCCAGCGCTGGGGCAGCCGTCACACCCCCGAGGGCAAGACGATCTGGGCGGAGCTGGCACTGGGCGAGGACTGATCCCGGCCAGGACTAACAAGGACCGATGGGGGCTGGCCAGGGCTGATGACGCTTGAGCGGGTGCGTCAGCTGTCCTGACAGACCGTCGGGTGCACCGCCTGTTCCGACGGACCGTCGTGTCACCGGCCGCCGTCTCCGTGACCTCCCCCGCCACCTCCGTCACCGTCGCCGTCGTGGCCGTCCCAGCCTCCGCCGCCGTACCCGTCGTGGCCGCCGTCGTAGCCGCCTCCTCCGTAGCCGCCGGACCCGCAGTAGTAGCCGAAGCACCAGCTGGGAGCGGGTGCGGGTGTCGTGGGCCGGGGAGTCGGGGGCGCCTGGGAAGGCGTGGGAGACGCCGACGTGGGGGTGGGATCCGGGCTCGGGACGGGTTGCGGCTTCGCCGTGTCGCTGTTCGTGTACGACGTGATCCACTCCATTTGGAGCGAGTCGACCGAGGTGTCGATCTCCCAGCGCTGGGCCTTGCCTTCGTTACGGGTCTTGAGGACCAGCCCCGTCTCCTCCTCCCCCGAAACGGGTGCCAGCGCGAGATTCGGTCGCCCCAGGGGCACGAGGTTTCCCTCAAGGGTGAGGTCGTAGTGGACGGACACCCGACCCTTCTCGCCGTCGCACGGGCCGAGCCTGACGGAGGAGGCGAGCCGGGAGTCGAGGCACAGATCCTTGTCGGCCAGGCTGCGCAGCAGGCCGTCGCTCTCGTACGACCACTGCTGGCGCTCCGAGGAACTACAGGTGGCGAGGACGACCTCCGCGCCCGCGGCCGCCCTGCCGTCGGCGATCCCGAGGCAGTCGCCGCTCCCGACGTTGCGGAGCCGCCCACCGACAGTGCCGGTATCCGCGCCGCCGGTGCCGATCCTGGTCGGCCCGGCATCGGGTTCCGCCGACGCCGCTCCGGTATCCGAGGCGGACGTCTGCCCCGCGTCGCCGCCACCGGACCACAGAGCCAACGGCACGAGCACGCATCCGCTTACGACGAGTACGGCCAGGGCGAGGTTGCGTCGACGCGGGGAGCGCCTGCCGGGCTCGCCCGGGCGGGTGTCCGGATGCGGGGGAAGCCGCACGGCGTGACGCGGACCCGCGTCGGTGAATGAGGCTGCGGCCGGCACCCGGCCGACGGCCCGATGGGAGCCGACAGCCGGGTCGTGTGCCGTACCCGTCTGGGAGCCGACGCCCTGGTCATGGCCCGTACCCACTGGGGAACCGGTAGCCAGGTGAGACCCGGTCACCGGGTCCGGATCGGTACTCGGGCCAACACCGACACCAGCACCAGCACCAGCACCAGCACCAGCACCAGGGCGGGCGCTACCAGCCGGGTGGGTTCCGGTGTCCGAGCGAGCGTCGGAGCCCGGGCGGGAGCCCGTGCCCGAGGGGGCGACACCCTGCCGAGGACTGGGACCCCAGACGGAATCGGCGTCCGAGTCGAGCTCGGCGTCCAACGGACGGCCGGTACCCGGCGGTCGACCGGAGCCCGGACCAGACCAGGAACCGGTACCCGACTGAAGCCCAGTGCCGGGACCGGGCCCGAACCCGGCGCCTGGCTGATACCCGAAGCCCGAACCGGAGCCTGTGCCGGTGCCCGGCCGATGCCCCACGCCCGTGCCCGGCTGATATCCCGAGCCCGGACCCGAACCGGAGCCTGCACCCGGCTGATGCCCCGTACCCGGACCCGAACCGGAACCGGCGCCCGGCTGGTACCCCGTGCCCGGCGCCGAACCCGAACCTGCGCCCGGTCGCTGCCCAATGCCCGTCCGATGTCCCGCGCCATCGCCCGCCCACGGAGCCACCGACACCACAGGACCCGACCCCGTCTCCACCCTCCGGGCCCGGCGGCCAGGCCTGGAATCGAGGTACCGCTGGGCCGCCCACCCGAGTACGCCTTCGGCCAGGAGACCGGCGAGGCGGCCGTCCGACTGGTTCAGCTGGTCGGCCGTGGACTGGCAGTGCAAGCAGCCGGCCATGTGCTGCCGCAGGTCGGGGCAGATCCTGCCGCCGGGCCGGAGCGAGACGTCCAGCAGTCGGCTGTAGCGGCGGCACTCCTCGTCCGGGGCGAGTTCGCGATGGTGCTCCAGGCAGTTCTGGCGCAACAGTTGCCTCGCTCGTTCCAGCGCGGCGTAGGCGTCCTCCACGTCGAGTCCGAGCAGGCGGGCCGGTACCGCGAGTTCCTCGGCCTCGACCTCCGCATGCCACAGAACGCAGCGGGCGGACTCCGGCAGCCGGTGGAACGCGCGGGAAACGAGCCGTCTGTTCTCCGGCGGGAGAAGCCGTGCCGTGGCCCGGACCTTGTCGTACGGGTCGGACCGCAACTCGGGATGGAGCAGCTCCCGGCGTTTGTCCGCGTCCCATTCGCCCGCTATTCGGCGTACGGTGACCAGCAGTTGCGGTCGCCACGCCGACTTCGGTCCGGTATGCCGCACAGATTCGCCGAAGAGCCGGGTGAATGCGGCGGTGGTGAGCATTCCGGCGTACTGTGCACCGTTCGTGCACAGCCGGGCGTACGAGAACACGGGTACCCAGTGCCGGGAGAGCAGTTCCCCGGCGGGATACTGAGCGGGCTTCTTGCCCGCGCCCCGCTTCAGATCTGCCGTGAGCCGTTCGTCCGCCACATCGAACAGACTTCCGGATGTGGCGGAATTCGACGGGGTCGCGTCACTCACGTGCACTTTCCTCCAAAGCCCCAAAGCCCCTGCAGAAATAGTCCATACCAGGCGGTATGGAATGTGCCTGCACGTTGACGGGTGCACCTTTGCACAACGTACCGCTCCGGAACAAGAGAAAGCCACCAACCCCCTTTCCACCCCGCCCCTTTGGCCGAGACAAGGTGCCAACACGAGCCCAGGGCAAAGCGATTCAGAATGGCAAACTCTCAAGTTACCTGAGGTAAGTACCGATTTGACATCCGTGGAGAAGGGGCAGCGCCCGACTATTCGTTGGAATACGCAACCCAAGAGCGGGGAGGGCTGACTCGATGGCGAGACCGGCGATCCACCCCGGTTCACTCTCGCAACAGGCCGTCTGATTCGATCAAACGGAACCGACAATCACTTCCCGAAGGACAAACCCTGAGTTCCACCCTGGCCACAGCCCTTTCCGCCGTTCTCCTCGTGGCGGTTCTTGCCTGTGCCGTGATCCGCCCCTTCGGCCTGCCGGAGGCCACCGTGGCGGTCCCGGCCGCCGGCGTGGTGATCGCGACCGGCGCGATCCCTCTCGACCACGCGCGCGCCGAGGCCGAGCTGCTCGGACCCGTCGTGGGCTTCCTGGCCGCGGTGCTCGTACTCGCCAAGCTCTGCGACGACGAGGGGCTCTTCCAGGCCTGCGGCGCCTGACTGGCCCGTACGTCCAAGGGGCGGCCGCAACGGCTGCTGGCCGCCAACTTCCTTCTCGCCTCGGTGATCACGGCCGTGCTGAGCCTGGACGCCACCGTCGTCCTGCTCACTCCGGTGGTGTTCGCGACCGTGGCCCGGCTCGGCGCCCGCCCCAAGCCCCACGTGTACGCCACCGCCCATCTCTCGAACACCGCGTCGCTGCTGCTGCCCGTCTCCAACCTCACCAACCTGCTGGCGTTCACGGCCAGCGGCCTGAGCTTCACCCGGTTCGCCGTGCTGATGGGCCCCGCGTGGGCCGTCGCCATCACCGCCGAGTACCTGGTCTTCCGGCGATTCTTCGCCAACGACCTGAAGGGCGACACCCCGGAGACGACCACGGTCGAGCCCGTCGAGCCTGTCAAGCCCGTCGAGCTGCCCGTGTTCGCGCTGGCCACGGTCGCCTGCACCCTCGCGGGCTTCGTCGTGGCGTCCGCGATCGGCATCGAACCTGCCTGGGCGGCGCTGGCCGGGGCGCTCGTCCTGGCCGGCCGGGCACTGGTCCGCGGGCACACCACACCGCTCGCCGTCGTGCGCGCCACCTCGCCGGGCTTCCTCGCCTTCGTCCTGGCGCTCGGGATCGTGGTGCGTGCCGTGGTCGACAACGGCCTCGCGGACACGCTCGGCCAGCTGGTCCCCGACTCGGCGAGCCTTCCGGCACTGCTCGGCATCGCGGCCCTCGCCGCCGTCCTGGCAAACCTCATCAACAACCTGCCCGCGGTCCTGGTGTTGCTCCCCCTGGCCGCCGTGGCGGGCCCCGGCCCGATCCTCGCCGTACTGCTCGGCGTGAACATCGGCCCCAATCTCACCTACGCCGGATCACTGGCCACACTGCTGTGGCGGCGCATCGTGCATCAGCACGAACACGACGTCGATCTCGGCGAGTTCACCCGTCTCGGCCTGATCACCGTGCCCGCCGCCCTGATCCCGGCCGTGGTGGCCCTGTGGCTCTCGCTGCGGGTTTTCGGAGGCTGACGCCCCCACCTCACCTCGATGGGGTCGGCGGTCACGCCCCGTCCAGGCGTGCGCGCGGTCCGCCCGGTTCGCACGCCCGCCCCGTTCACGTCCGGAGCATTGACGGTGTGACATGGCCATGCAATGCTCCATTCTGGGAGCGCTCCCACCCCATTCCGTCGTCCCCACGAGACGGTATCCATGGACCCGTTCCAGACACCGGGAGGCGCTCCATGCTCACGTTCCCGCACGTGCACCGCCGCCCCACGAGACGCCGTACGAGAAAACGCACGACGACCGCCCTGCTGACGGCTGCCCTGCTCTGCGGCGGGCTGGCTCTCGCGCCAGGTGCGACCGGGCTGCCGTCGACCGTGCTGCCGTCCGTGGCGGACCCGGCCGCCACCGCGACGACACCCGTTCGGGTCAACCAGGCGGGCTATCTGCCGGACGGTCCCAAGCGCGCCACGGTGGTCACCTCTGCCGCCCGGCCGCTGACCTGGCAGTTGCGCAGCGCGTCGGGCGCCGTGACCGCCTCCGGCCGGACCGTCGTACACGGCGCGGACGCGGCATCGGGCGAGGCGACCCACACCGTGGACTTCTCCGCGTACCGGAGGTCGGGCTCGGGGTTCGTCCTCGTGGTGGACGGGCAGAACAGCGCGCCCTTCGACATCCGCGCGGACCTCTACGACAGCCTGCGCTCGGACGCGATGGCGTTCTTCTACCACCAGCGCAGCGGCACACCGATCGAGGCCTCGCTGGTGGGTCCCGCCTATGCGCGACCGGCCGCGCACATCGGCGTCGCCCCGAACCAGGGCGACACGAACGTGCCCTGTCAGGCGGGGGTGTGCGACTACACCCAGGACGTGCGGGGCGGCTGGTACGACGCGGGCGACCACGGCAAGTACGTCGTCAACGGCGGGATCTCCGCCTGGCTGCTCGTCGACTCCTTCGCGCGGGCCGAGCGGGCGGGGACCGAGTCCGCGCTCGGTGACTCGACCCTGCGGATCTCCGAGCGCGGCAACGGGGTCCCGGACGTGCTGGACGAGGCACGCTGGGAGCTCGACTTCCTGATGCGGATGCAGGTGCCGGACGGCAAACCGTACGCCGGTATGGCCTTCCACAAGATCCACGACGCGGCCTGGACGGGCATCCCGACCCGCCCCGAACTGGACTCCCAGCCGCGCGAGTTGCACCGCCCGTCCACCGCGGCCACGCTCAACCTCGCCGCCACGGCGGCGCAGTGCGCGCGTGTCTTCAGGCCGTACGACTCCGCGTACGCGAAGCGGTGTCTGCGCGTGGCCCGCACGGCGTGGACCGCGGCGAAGGCCAACCCCGCGCTGTACGCCCCGGAGTCGGACAGCACGGGCGGCGGCCCCTACAACGACACCCAGGTCACGGACGACTTCTACTGGGCGGCGACCGAGCTGTACGCGGCGACCGGGGAGCGTGCCTACCGGAACGCGGTCACCTCCTCGCCCTGGCACACCTCGTCCGGCGCGCTCACGCCGACCGGCTTCAACTGGGCCGACACCGCGGCGCTCGGCCGACTGACCCTGGCGACCGTGCCGAACGGGCTGCCCGCCTCCGACATCAGGCGCGTGCGCGCGTCCGTGACCGCCGCGGCCGACGGACACCTCGCCATGATGGCGGGCCAGGGCTACGCGGTGCCCATCCCCGCGAACGGGTACGTGTGGGGTTCCAACAGCCAGGTCACCAACAACGCGATCGTCATGGCCACCGCCTACGCGCTGACCGGCCGACAGCGGTACCGCGCCGGGGTGTTGGAGTCGATGGACTACCTGCTGGGCCGCAACACCCTCAACCTCTCCTATGTCACCGGCTACGGCGACACGTACGCCCGCAACCAGCACCACCGGTTCTGGGCGAACCAGTACGACGCCTCGCTGCCGAACCCGCCGGCGGGTTCCCTCGCGGGCGGCCCCAACAGCGGTCTGCAGGACCCGGTGGCGCAGGAGCACCTGCCCGGGTGCTCCCCCGCGGCCTGCTACATCGACGACATCGGCTCGTACTCCACCAACGAGGTGACGGTCAACTGGAACGCCCCGCTGGCCTGGCTGGCGGCCTTCGCCGCCGAGCGCTGCCCGCCGCGCGACTAACGGTCGTCAGCGGCGGAGCCCGGCCCGGTACGCGCCGGGCGGGGCGCCGTAGCGCTGCCGGAAGACGCGGTTGAAGTGGAACGGGCTGCTGAAGCCGGAGGCCGCGGCGACCCGTTCCACCGGCAGGTCGGTGGCTTCCAGAAGCCGCGCGGCGTGCAGCAGGCGGGCGGCCAGCAGTGCCCGCATCGGGGACCGGCCGAGCTGCTGGGTGAAGAGGTGCGCGAAGCGGGATGCCGAGAGCGAGACCCCCGCGGCCAGGGATTCCACGGTGTGCGGGGCGCCCGGGTCGGCCGCGATGAGCGCCTCGGCCTGCCGGATCCGTACGTCGAGGCCGGACCGGTTCGGTTCCCCTCGTGCCGTGGCGGTGGCGAGGAGGACGACCGACTCCAGCGAGCAGAGGGCGAGCTCGCGGGCGGTGGTTCCGTGGGCCACGGCGACGCGGCCGTCCTCGGGCTCGTCCTCCGGTGGCGGCCCCTCACCGGTCCACCGGGCGTCCGCGAGCATCCGCCGGAACGCCGACTCCAGTCGTGCCCGCACGCCGTCCGGGACCGGTGTGACGGCATACAGCCGGTCCCCGAGCGCGTACGGCCGCAGCCAGTCCGTCCAGGTCGGCCGTGCCTGGCAGTGCGCCCACCAGAACGCCCAGTGCCGCGCGCCCCGTGCGACCGCGTAGTGGTGGGGCACGTCCGGGCCGAGGACGACGAGGTCCCTCGCGCCCGCATCCGTCTCCGCTGCTCCCTGGGCCAGCCGGCCCTCACCGCCGGTGGTCCAGATGAAGAGCCAGCTGTCGGCGCCCCCCGGCCGGCTGACGCTGTAGCCGGGATGCTGGTCGAAGCGGCCGACCGTCACCAGGCCGGGCGGCGGGGACGGGGCAGCAGGCTCGGGCAACTGGTCAGCACGCACAGGCATCCTCCCGGAAGGCGCTCCTGCCTAGCGTGGGGCATACGGGACACCGACGCGAAGGGACCGCCGCATGACAGTCACGGGCAGGGGCACGAAAGCGGACGCGGGCGCGGAGGCGCTCACGGGCCCGGGCGCGGGCGCGGGCGGGGACGTCGTCCGGCGTTTCGAGGAGGACGGCTTCACTGTGGCGCGCGGGCTGTTCGGCTCGGGCGAGATCGACGCGCTGTGCGCCGAGTTCGACGTGCTGCACGCCGGCGGACCGGTTCCCGGGCACTTCGAACCCCGCGCGACCGGGACGACGGGCCCGGCGGACCCGCTGCACGCCTACCCCCGGGTCATGAACCCGCACCGCGTCAACGACCTGGCCCTGCGCCACCTCCTCGAACCCAGGCTGCGGGACATCCTCGAACTCCTCCTGGGCGAGGAGGTGTTGGCGGCGCAGAGCATGTTCTACTTCAAGCCACCGGGCGCCCGCGGGCAGGCACTGCACCAGGACAACTTCTATCTGCGGGTGGAGCCGGGTACGTGTGTGGCGGCCTGGGTCGCCTGCGATGTGATCGACAGGGAGAACGGCGGCCTTGAAGTGGTCCCCGGCACCCACCGCATGGACGTGTTCTGCCCCGAGGAGGCCGACGAGGGGCTGTCGTTCGCCCGCGAGTACGTACCGCCGCCGCCCGGACTGTCCGCCGTGCCGGTCGACATGGAGCCGGGGGACGTCCTGTTCTTCAACGGCAGCCTGGTGCACGGCTCCCAGCCCAACCGCACCACCGACCGCTTCCGCCGCTCGTACATCGGCCACTACGTGGGCCGCTCCGCGGAGCGCATCGGCCGCTTCTACCCCACCCTGTCGATGAGCGGGGAGCCCGTCCCGCTGCGGGAGAGCGAGGGCGCGGGCCCGTGCGGCACGGAGTTCGAACCGACGGGCCCGCACTGAAGCCGCCGCCAGACACGCGCTTCAGGAGCGCAGCAACTCCGCAGCGCCCAGGTCGAGTACGCCGTCGTGCCAGGTCAGCCCGCGCAGATCGCGTACGACGACGGGGGCGCCGGTGTCCAGGCCGCGCGGCCCGACGCCGATGACGTACGCCCCGGCCGCGGCCCCCGCCTCGGCACCGGCGGCGCTGTCCTCGAAGACGACCGTGCGCGCCGGGTCCGCGCCCAGCTTTCCGGCGGCGGCCAGATAGCCGTCGGGGGCGGGTTTGCCGTGGCTGACGTCGTCCGCGGTGATGAGCACGGGCGGCAGGGGCAGCCCCGCGGCGGCGATACGGGCCCGGGCGAGCGCGGTGACTCCGGAGGTCACCACGGCCCAACTGCCCCGCGGCAGGCTCGTCAGCAGGCCGAGGGCGCCGGGCAGCGCGGTCGTGGTGGCCGCCGCCTCGATCTCCAGGCGGTCGATCTCGGCGAGGGCGGCGGTCCGTTCCCCGGGGTCGGGCACCAGCAGCGCCACGGTGTCGGCGGAGCGCCTGCCATGGACCATGGCGGTGACCTTGTCGGCGGACAGGCCACGGGCGCGGGCCCACTGGCTCCATGCCTGGTCGACGCCCAGGTCGGAGTCGACCAGTACGCCGTCGTTGTCGAACAGGAGGCCCTCGCAGGGGATGTTCACGGCCTCGCCTTTCGGATGACAGGACGGTTGCGGTAGCGGCCGACGAGTTCGCGTGCGGCGGCCTGCATACGGGTCGGCGGCAGCCCCTGGGCCAGCAGGGTCAGGTCGTCGACGACCATGTCACCGATGGTCAGGAACGCCTCCGGGATGCCGCCCGCACGGTGGGCGGAGAGGACCAGTCCCTCCAGTTCGCGGGCCTGGGCGTCGGCGGCGACGGGTTCGTCGGGCCAGACGTCGACGCCCGCGAGCAGTCGGCCCTCGGCGACCCGCGCGAGCAGCGCCGGGAAGTCCACGACGGGGGCCCGGCTGACCAGTACGAGCCGGGCGCCGTCGGGCAGCAGTCCCAGTTCACGTTCGCCGAGCAGATGACGGCTGTCGTCCGTGACGGTCGCAAGGACGAAGACGAACCGGCTGCGGGACAGGGTCTCGTCGAGAGTGGCCGGAACGAGACCCTGCTCGCGCAGGACGGCGGCCGGCAGCCAGGGGTCGTAGACACGGAGGGTGGGGCGGAAGGGCGCGAGGAGCGGGTGGAGGCTGCGGCCGAGGTTCCCGAAGCCGATCAGGCCGACGTCCGCGCCGCGCAGCAGTACGGCGTCGGCGTTGCCGTCGGCCACGTACCGTTCCCGTCCGGCGCGGAAGGCGCGGTCCTCGCGGCTGATGCCGCGGGCCAGGTCGAGCGCGAGCCCGAGCGCGTACTCGGCGACGGCCTGGGCGTAGGCGGGTCCGCAGCCCAGGACGTGGATGCCGCGCCGGAAGCACACCTCGTAGTCGACGTTCGGGAAGAAGTTGCCCTCGACGTTCAGCAGGGCCTTCAACTCCCCTGCCCTGGCGAGACGTTCGGCCGGGAGATCGGGCTGGCCGACGACGGCGAAGGCGTCGGGCAGTGCCTTGTCGAGGGCTTCCTCGGTGTCCGGTTCGACGACGGTGAAGTGGTCGTGGAGCCGCGTCAGCGCGTCCGGGGTGAAGACGCGTTCCTTGGGGTGCGGGTCGGTCAGCAGGATCACGAGCGGCTTGTGCGGGGTGCTCACAACTCTCCTTGCGTCCGTCACGGTTCTCCTCGTACCCGTACGGCACGGGCGCCGTACGGGTACAGCACGGGCGTCGGCCTCACGAAACGGTAACCGGGGCGCGGCCGAGGCGGACTTGACGCGCGGGTTTTCGCACGCTTTGATCCTGGCGTGCCGAGGCGCAGCCCGGCACGCAGAGGTACGCCCAGCCGGTAGCGGACAAGGTTCTCAGTCCGGCCAAAGTCGCCAGGACCGTCACGAGGTCCGAGGCGGGGTCGTACTCGCGATTGATGGAGCGGACATGCCCGTCAAGCGTGGCGCCCGCGCGGGAGTGCTCAGGGCGGCCGCTGCCCTGATCGTCCTCGCGGCACTGGCTTCCTGTACGGCGGATTCGGACGGCAAGACCCCAGACGGCAGGGCTCCGGACGGCACGGCTCCGGACGAGTCCACGCACACGAAGCCGAGCCCGAAGCCAAGCCCGAAGCCGAGCACGAGCCCGAGTACGAGCCCGAAGGCCGTTCGGCTGCCTCCCGTGCACGCGGGTTTCGACTACCAGATCGGCGGCTCCTATCCGCCACCGGCCGGCGTCCGTATCGTCGCCCGCGACCGCGAGGCCGAACCCGCGCCCGGTCTCTACAACATCTGTTACGTCAACGCCTTCCAGGCCCAGCCCGACGAGCGGGACGACTGGCCCGCCGACCTGCTGCTCCGCGACAAGAAGGGCAGGGTCGTCGTCGACGGCGACTGGGACGAGGCGCTGCTCGACATCGGCACACCCGCCAAGCGACAGCGCGTCGCGGACCGGATCAACGAGTGGATCGACGGCTGCGCGGACCGGGGCTACGACGCCGTCGAGCCGGACAACTTCGACAGCTTCACCCGCTCCCGCGGGCTGCTCAGCGCGGACGACGCCACCGCCTTCATCAAGCTGCTGTCGGACCACGCGCACGCCCGGGGCCTGGCCATCGGGCAGAAGAACACTGTGGAGCTGGCCGGTCAACGAGACCGCACGGGGCTCGACTTCGCGGTGGCGGAGGAGTGCGGCGAGTACGACGAGTGCGGTGAGTACGCCGAGGCGTTCGACGACCGGGTCGTCGTGGTCGAGTACACCGACAACGGCCTCAGGAAGGCCCGTTCGGGCTTCGGTGACCGGCTGAGCATCGTGCGCCGGGATGTGCTGGTGTCGACGCCGGACAGCGCCGACTACGTCCGCAAGACCCGCTGACGGAGGCTCCCGATGGCTCGAACCCGAGGTGCGTTGTGCCCTGTTGAGCGCCGTGGCCTGCTCAAGGGGGCCGCCGCGATCGCCGCCGCGCCGTTGCTGGGCGCCTGCGCGGGCGGCGGGTCCGACGGTGTGGGTGCCGACGGAAAAGTGACGGTGGAACTGTGGCACGGCCAGGTCGACACGGCGAGGGAGGCCGTGCGGGCGCTGGTCTCGGAATTCAACCGGACGCATCCGAAGATCCGGGTGGACGCCGGTGGCGGCGGGGTCCTGGCCGACGCGATGCTGCAGAAGGTGACGGCCGCGCTGGCCTCCGGCTCGTATCCGGACATCGCGTTCGTCTTCGGCTCCGACCTCGCCAGCATCGCCCGCAGCCCCCGCGTCGTCGACCTGACCGACGAGATGCGCGGCGGCCCCACGCCCTGGAAGAGCTTCTGGGCGCCGGTGCGCGAGGCGGTCTCCGTGAACGGCAGAGTGCGGGCCGCGCCCGCCATGCTCGACTCGCTGGCCGTCGTCTACAACAGGAAGCTGTTCCGGCGCGCGGGCGTCCCCTTCCCTGAGGCGGGCTGGACGTGGGCCGAATTCACCGATACGGCAGGGCAGTTGACGGACAGCGGCCGAGGCGTCTTCGGTACGGGCTGGCCCGGTACCGGTGACGAGGACACCGTCTGGCGGCTGTGGCCGATGATCTGGGACCTCGGCGGGGATGTCGTCGCCGACGACGGCAGGCGCATCGGCTTCGCCGACCAGGGCGTCCGGGCCCTCGACACCCTGCGGCAGCTGGTCCGGGACAAGAGCGTGTACGTCGATCCGAAGCCCGGCAGCGAGCAGATGTACCAGGTGTTCCTGGGCGGCCGGATGGCGATGGTGGCGACCGGGCCCTGGCAGCTGCCGGACATCGTGGACGCCGGGATGGACTACGGCGTCGTACCGCTGCCGTCCTACAGCGGGCGGCCGATGACGATCTCGGGCCCCGACACCTGGACCATCTTCGACAACGGTTCCGCGCGCTCGCGGGCGGCCGTGGAGTTCGTCCGGTGGATGACACGGCCGGAGCAGGACACCCGGTGGGACATCCGGGCCGGGAGCCTGCCCCTCAGCTCCGGGACCGAGCGGCGCCCGCAGTGGCGGCAGCACGCCCAACGGACCACGGGGCTCAGGGTGTTCACCGAGGCGCTGAGCTCCGCCCGGGTCCGGCCCGTCCATGCCGTGTACCCGCAGATCTCCCAGGCACTGGGCGAGGCGATCGTCTCCGTCCTGCTCGGCGAGGACTCCCCCGCCAAGGCCCTGCGCCGCTGCGCCGACAAGGCCGACGCGGCGCTGCTGATCCCACGCTGATCCCACGCTGATCCCCCGATCGCCGCTCGCTGATCGAGCGTTGCTCCGTCGCTTATCGCTCGTCGCTCGCGAACTGAACCTGTGCTGATCCCGCGCTGTTCCAAGGGAGGAAGGCCGCATGACATCACTGCCCCGCGCCATCACCCTCGCGCCGCAGTCCCAGCCACGGGCCCCGGCCGCTCCACGGCGTGCCGCACGACGGCGCGCCCGGCGGGAGAGGGCCACCGCCTGGGCGTTCGTCGGACCGTCGGCCCTCGTCATCCTGGGCCTGGGCATCGTCCCGGTCGCCTGGTCGCTGCTGCTGTCGTTCCGGGCCGACGACCTGGTCACACCGGGCCGCTGGGTGGGCCTCGACAACTACCGGGCGCTGGCCCAGGACCCCAACTTCCATACGGCGGTGGGCAATACGCTGCTGTACGCGGCGCTGTTCGTCCCGCTGAGCCTGTTCGGAGGTCTGGCCCTCGCGCTCGCCCTGAACCGGCGTATCCGGTTCATCGGCCTCTACCGGACCCTGCTCTTCATCCCGTTCGTGGTGTCCGCGGCCGCGCAGGGCGTGCTGTTCTCCTTCATCCTCGACCCGGAGTTCGGCGCGGCCAACTCGCTGCTCCACCAGCTCGGTATCTCGCCCCAGGGCTTCCTGACGGACCCCGACCAGGCCATCTACCTGCTGGTCCTGATCTCGCTGTGGAGCGGTGTCGGCTTCTGCGTGGTCGTCTATCTCGCCGCGCTGCAGGACGTACCGCGCGAACTCGTCGAGGCCGCCCGCATCGACGGGGCCGGCCGCTGGCGCGTCCTGCGGCACGTCACCCTCCCGGCCCTCGCCCCCGTCACGGTCTTCCTGCTGCTGTGGCAGCTGATTCTCGCGCTCCAGGTCTTCGACCTCGTGTACGTGACCACGAAGGGCGGCCCGCTCGGCTCCACCACCGTGATCGTGTACTTCGTCTGGCAGCAGGCGTTCCAGATGTTCACGGCCGGATACGGGGCCGCGGCCGCGTACGTCCTCGCGCTGGCCCTGCTGGTCGCGGGAGTGGCCCTGCGTGTTGTCCGGCGCAGGCAGGGACGCGGCATGGAAGGAGCCCTCCGATGAGCGCGCACCCGATGAACGCGGGCAAGGTGAAGCCGCGCGAAGTGAACACACGCAAGGTGACCACGCGACGGGTGCGCGCACGCAGGGTGAGCCCCTGGCATCTGCTGCTCGCTCCGCTGGCGCTGGTCTTCGCGCTGCCGCTGGTGTGGCTGCTGCTGAGCTCGGTGATGACGAACGCGGAGATCAACCGGTTTCCGCCCGCGCTGTGGCCCGACGGCATCGATCTGGGCGGCTACCGGTATGTGCTGGGCAACGCGATGTTCCCGCGCTGGTTCGCGAACTCGCTGATCGTCGCGTCGGTCGCCGTGGTGTCGAATCTGCTGTTCGGGGCGCTCGGCGGCTACGCGTTCGCGCGGATGCGGTTCGCGGGGTCGCGGGTGCTGCTCGGGCTGATGCTGGCGACCATGGTCATCCCGTTCCAGCTGACGATGATCCCGACCTTCCTCGTGATGAAGTGGCTCGGCCTGATCGACACGCTGGGTGCGCTGATCGTGCCGTCGCTGGTGACGCCCTTCGCCGTGTTCCTGTTCCGGCAGTTCTTCCTGACACTGCCGAGGGAGATGGAGGAGGCCGCCTGGATCGACGGGTGTTCACGGCTGCGGGTGCTGTTCTCGATCGTGCTGCCGCTGGCCCGGCCCGCCCTCGCGACGGTCGCGGTACTGACGTTCCTCACCACGTGGAACGACCTGTCCTGGCCGCTCATCGCGATCAACCACGACACGCAGTACACGCTCCAGCTGGGCCTGACGACCTTTCAGGGACAGCACCACACACGGTGGTCGGCGGTGATGGCGGGCAACGTCATCACGGTCCTGCCGGTCCTCGTGGCGTTCCTGCTGGCGCAGCGGACGTTCGTCCAGTCACTCACGTCGAGCGGCCTCAAGGGGTGACGCGGCTGTCGTACGACCCTGCCGTGGCCGCCACCGAACCCGCCGAGGCCCACGTCCACACCAACCTGGAGAGCCGCGCATGACCGAGGTAAAGATCGCCTTCGTGGGAGCCGGCAGCGTGGTGTTCACGCAGGGGCTCCTGGCCGACCTGTTCGGCTTCCCCGAGCTGGGGCACGTCCGGATCGCCCTGCACGACATCGACGGGGAGCGGCTGGCCACGGCGGAGGGGGCCGCCCGCCACATCGCGGACGAACGCGGCGCCAAACCGACGATCTCCGCGCACCCCGACCGGCGCGGTGCCCTCGAAGGTGCCGACTTCGTCGTCAACACCGTCCAGGTCGGCATGAACGAGGCCACCCGCACCGACTTCGCCGTCCCGGCCCGCCACGGCGTGCGTCAGACCATCGGCGACACACTCGGCATCGGTGGCATCTTCCGCGCCCTGCGTACCTTCCCGGTGCTGCGCGGCCTCGCCGAGGACATGGCCGAACTCTGCCCGGACGCCCTGCTGTTGAACTACACCAACCCGATGGCGATGAACGTCCTGTACCTGTCCCGGATCGCACCGGCACTGCGTGTGACCGGCCTGTGCCACTCGGTGTACTGGACGATGCACGACCTCTCGCGCCTGGTGGGCGTGCCCTTCGACGAGGTCTCCTATCTGGCCGCCGGCGTGAACCACCAGGCCTGGGTGCTGCGCTTCGAGCGCGACGGCCGCGACCTCCACCCGCTCCTCGACGCCGCGATCGCCCGGGATCCGCAGCTCCTGCGCCGCGTACGGGTCGACATGTACCGCAGGCTGGGCCACTACCCCACCGAGACCAGCGAGCACTCCGCCGAGTACGTCCCCTGGTATCTGCGCCACGACACCGAGATCGAGCGTCTCCGGCTGCCGGTCGGCGCGTATCTGGGGATCATCGAGGAGAACACCGCCGACTACGAGCGCACCCGCGAGGCCCTCGCCGCGGACACTCCGCTGCCCGTCGAGGGCACGATGGAGTACGCGCCCCAGGTCATCCACAGTGTCGTCACGGGGACCCCGCGTACGATCTACGGGAACGTGCCGAACCGCGGGCTCATCGACAACCTGCCCGCCGACTCCGTGGTCGAAGTCCCCTGCCTGGCCGACGCGTTGGGCGTCCAGCCGACCCGTGTCGGGTCACTGCCCCCGCAGTGCGCGGCGCTCAACAGCGCGTACGTCTCCGTCACCGACCTGGTCGTCCGCGCGGCCACGGACGGCGAACCGCGGCACATCCGTCATGCCGCGATGGCCGACCCCGCGACGGCGGCGGCCCTTCCGGTGGAGCGGATCTGGGACCTGTGCGACGACCTCGTACGGGCTCACCGGAAGCTGTTGCAGCCGGAGTTGCGGGAGGAGTTGGGGCACTGACTCCCGCCCCGCGCTCCCGACCCGAACCGGGTCACCGTTCCAGGAGGTCCAGGGCCTGTTCCCAGCGGAACCCCCGCTCCGCCGGGCCGCCGAAGGCGTGTTCGCCGAACCGGACACCCATCCCGCGCAGTCGCTCCAGGCTGTCCCGATACGCGGGGTGGGCGGTCAACGCCTCGCTCACACAGGGCAGTACGGAGATCGGCACCCCCATCCCGTACGCCTCGCAGAGTGTGCCGAGGGCGAGGGTGTCGGCGATCCCGGCGGCCCATTTGTTGATGGTGTTGAAGGTCGCGGGGGCCACGGTGACGGCGTCCGGGTCGGGGAAGGGGCGCGGGTCGCCGGGGGAACGCCACGCGGACCGGATCTGCCTGCCCGTCCGCGACTCGACCGCCGCGATGTCGAAGAAGCCTGTCGCGATCGGGGTCGCGATGACCCCGACATCCCAGTTCCGCTCCTGCGCCAGGGTGATCAACTCGTCGATCCGCTCGGCGACTCCGGCGGCACAGACGACGACGTAGAGGAAGGGCTTACGGGCCTGTTCGGTCACCCGGGAACCCTACTGAACGCGCTCGGCCCCTATGGGACGCCCTATTGGAGTGGGAAGGAGTCGCCTCGCTCCGCGTCCGACCGCGGGCCGTGGATCCGGCGGTCCTTCTCCTCGATCGGTACGTCATTGATGCTCGCCTCGCGCCGGGTCATCAGGCCGTGCTCGTCGAACTCCCACAGCTCGTTGCCGTAGGAGCGCCACCACCGGCCGTCGGCGTCGCGGCACTCGTACTGGAAGCGGACGGCGATGCGGTTGCCGTCGAAGGCCCAGAGGTCCTTGCGCAGGGCGTACTCCTGCTCGCGCCGCCACTTGTCGGTGAGCAGCCCGACGATCTCGGCTCGGCCGGTGACGAAGGTGTCGCGGTTGCGCCAGACCGAGTCCTGCGAGTACGCGAGCGAGACCTTGTGGGGATCGCGGGTGTTCCACGCGTCCTCGGCCGCCTGGACCTTCTGGGCCGCGGTCTCCCGGGTGAAGGGCGGCAGGGGCGGGCGGTCGGTCATGACGACTTCCTCTCGATGGCGATGCAGCTCAATGGCGGCGCGACTCAACGGCGGTGGGGCTCAACGGCGGTGCGACGAGCGGGAGAACGTGCGTTCTCCAGCGTGGCTGCTAACGTAGAGAACGGTGGTTCTCCCGTCAAGACATCAAGGAGCGGGCCGGTACATGGACAGCGTGGTCGCCAGGGAACAGGCCCTGGACGCGGCGGAAACCCTGTTCTACGGGCGGGGCATACAGTCCGTCGGCATGGACGACATCCGCGGCACTTCGGGGGTCTCGCTCAAGCGGCTCTACCAGCTGTTTCCCGCCAAGGAACACCTGGTCGTGGCCTACCTGGAGCGGCGCGACATCCGCTGGCGGCAGCGGCTGGCCGACCACGTGGCCGGACACGAGGATCCGCGGAGCCGCATCCTCGCGGTCTTCGACTGGCTGGGTGAGTGGTTCCGCGAGCCCGATTTCCGGGGCTGCGCGTGGATCAACTCGTACGGGGAGCTCGGCGCGACGTCGGAGCGGGTCACCGCCCAGGTCCGGGCCCACAAGCGGGCTTTCAAGGACTACCTGACCGGTCTCATGAGCGACGCCGGACTGCCCACGGCCCTGGCCGGCCAGCTGTATCTGCTGGCGGAGGGGGCCATGGTCACCGCCGCGATCGAGGGGAGCGCGGAGCCCGCCGCGCAGGCGGGGCAGGCGGCTCGGATGCTGGTGGCGGGGCACGGCGGCGCCGTCGGCCACTGACTTTCGACCTCTGGGTGATTCGTCCGACTGCGGGCGGCAGCAGACCTCGCGGGTACCACCGCCCTTCCCACCCGGGTCCCACCCGGGCCCGGGTGCGTCGCGCATTCTCGTACGCGACAAATGAGTTGCCTCGACTGCCGTCCCGACGTCAGCATCTGCCCATGACCACCACCGAAGCCCTTCTGCCGCTGATCTCCGCCGCCGCTCGTCCGGTGCGGGTCCAGCAGCAGTCCGGCCGACCGCGGAGGCTCTCGCTTCCGCGGACGTGACCGCCGCGCTCGTCGCGGGGCTTCTCGCGGGATATGGCATCGCCATTCCCGTCGGAGCGGTCGCGACCTACCTCGTCTCCCTCACCGCCCGTACGTCCCTGCGGATCGGCGCGAGCGCCGCGCTCGGCGTGGCGACGGCCGACGGGCTCTACGCCCTGCTGGCCGCGCTCGGCGGCTCCGCACTCGCCACCGCTCTCCAGCCCGTACTGGCCCCGCTGCGCTGGGCCTCGGCACTCGTGCTCGTCGCCCTCGCCCTACGAGGCGGACTCACCGCACTCCGCCAGTACCGCGCGCGACGGCTCGCCACCCGCTCCGACCGGACGCCGGTGAGCCCCGGCCGCGCCTACCTGACCCTGCTGGGCGTCACGATGCTGAACCCCACCACCGTCGTGTACTTCGCCGCCCTGGTCCTCGGCAGCAGTGCCGGTGCCGCCGTCGGCCCCCTGGAACAGGGCGTGTTCGTCCTCGCCGCCTTCGCCGCGTCGGCCAGTTGGCAGCTGCTGCTCGCGGGCGGCGGCGCGCTGCTGGGCCGCGCGCTGACGGGTCGGTGGGGGCAGCTGGTGACCGCGCTGGTGTCCAGCGCCGTGATCCTGGCACTGGCGGTACGCATGCTCGTGGCGCCGCGGTGACGGGCCGCGCCGCATGCCTGCCTGCCTGCCATCCGAGGAGTTACCCGAAGAGTCGTACGGAGGTCCGTCACACTTCCGCGCCGCGCTCCGTCAGTGCGATGACAGACGCTTTCGGAACTCATGAGGAGCAACATCGTGCAGGCACGGATGAAGAACCTGACGACGATCCTTCCCGACGCGGCACCGGCCGTCCAGGGGCTGATCAAGGCGGCCGGCGAAGGAGGGCTGCCCCAGGAGACGCTTGAGCTCGTGCACCTGCGGGCCAGCCAGATCAACGGCTGCAGCGCCTGCGTCTACGCGGGCAGCCAGAGCGCCCACAAGGCGGGGCTGAGCGACAAGCGTCTGTGGTCGGTGTCGGCCTGGCGCGAGGCGCCCTTCTACTCGGACGCCGAGCGCGCCGCCCTGGCCCTGGCCGAGGCGATGACCCGGCTCGGCGACCGCTCCGGCGACGCCGTACCGGACGAGCTGTGGGACGAGGTCGCCGACCACTACAACGAGCGGCAGCTCGCCTCGCTCATCCTGTGGATCGCCACGACCAACCTCTTCAACCGCATCAACGCCACGGTCCAGGAGCCCGCCGGCACCACGTGGGGCTAGGCCCTGTCGTCAAATTCCCGTCGTCGCCCGGAAGGCGCGGGCCACCGCGAGGCTGTCCTCGTACACGTGGTGGCGTACGACCAGGCCGTTCTCGACGGTGAGGTGGAGGGCGAACCGGGCGCGGTAGGCGCGCCCGGTCGGCTTCGCCGTCTGGCGGATCTCGCCGAGGACGACCGCCTCGTCGCCGTCGACGAGGATGCGCTCGATCTCGGTGGCCGCCTGCCCGGGAATATGGAACTCGGCCAGGAGGCGGTAGTGGTCGGCCGCGTCGGCACGGGTGGACCGCGCCCGGATCCAGGGGGTGTCCGCCCGCCCGTGCTCGTCCTGCGGCCAGTCGAGCTTCCAGTCGGCCCCGTCGGCGTACAGTTCGGCGATCCGCTCGGGGGTGTCCTGGCCGATGCGGCGCAGGAGTTCCTCGACGACGGTGCGGGTCGTGGCGGTCATGGGGCTCCCTGTCTCGACGAACCGACATGGCTCTCCGCCCCGTCCGGAGCGATGAGCCCCATACTGCCGACCCGCAGGACACCCGGCGATTACCCACCAGGTAAGCGGGAGCGGCGCGTGGGAGGGATGAAATCCCTGCGGTGGCCGTGTTGAGTCGTGTGTCGGCACGAGTCGCACGAATGACGATCGATGGGATGGATTTCATGCCTCTTAAGGGTGAGTACGAGCCCAGCCCCACCCAGTGGGTACGCGATCAGGTCGAGCTGTACGAAAGCTCCGGCGGGACCGAGGGAACGACGTTGCGGGACACGGGGTTGCCCGTGATCGTACTGACCACCCTGGGCGGCAAGAGCGGGAAGATCCGCAAGACGCCGCTCATGCGCGTGGAGCACGACGGCACCTACGCCGCCGTCGCCTCTGTGGGCGGTGCGCCCAAGCACCCCGTCTGGTACCACAACGTCGTCTCCGATCCCCACGTGGAACTCCAGGACGGCCCGACGCGCCAGGACATGACGGCACGGGAAGTGACCGGCGAGGAGAAGGCCCAGTGGTGGGAGCGGGCGGTCGCCGCGTTTCCGCCGTACGCCGACTACCAGAAGAAGACCGACCGCGAGATCCCGGTCTTCGTCCTGGAGCCGGCCGCCGGGTAGTGAGCGGCGCCGGGACATGACCATGGCGGGGGCCATTTCGGGGCACTGCCCCAGTGCGGGCCGCCGTCCGGGGGTGCCGCCATCCCGGTGCGGGTAACCCTCCCGGTGTGAGTCGCCCTCCCGGTGTGAGTCGCCCACCAGTCGCGGGGTTGCCGACCTGCCGGTTTGGAGTCCGCGGTCGCGGAATCACGGGCTCCTGCGACGGCTCCGGAACTCGCTCGAAAAAAGTTCGCATGATTCCCGGCCCGCCGGGCACCCGACGCTCGGGCCCCGCCGCGCTCCCCCGTCGCGGCGGGGCCGCCGCTGTGTGTGCCTGGACTGGAACCGGTGTGCCCCGGCGCATGCGGCGCGGTGGGCGGTGACGGCGTCCGTCACGTCGAGGCGGCGGTACCTGTCGAAGCCGTAGCCCCGGTCGGCGTACAAGCGCAGCGGCTTACCGTGAACGATGCCCGCCAGTGCGACCCGATCCGGCACGGGGAGCCGCCCGGGATGGCGGTGCCGTCGTGGGCGCACCGGTAACAGCGGGGCTGTCCGGTCCCAGAGATCGTCGGGGACAAGGTTCACGCTCACGAGGCCGAAGCCTGCCAGAGAACCCAGTTGAGCACTCCGAGGCGGATCGTGATACTCGCCGAATGACCAACACCGGGGACAAGGCCATTGAGCAGGGATGGGATGAACCCTGGTACCGCGTCCGCACAGATCGGTTCGAGGCATCATTCCTGCCCAGCGCCGGCGAGGATCTGGATGCCGTCTGCAACGTCGACGTAGAGGTACGGCTGACAGCAGACGGCTCCCGCTGGAGCGCGACCGTGTTCACTCTCGCCGAGGTCGCGCGTCTGATGAAGAGGTGGTCCCGGACAGGCAAGGAGTTGGGCGGCCGCTACTTCTGGTGTACTGACGGTCTGATAGTCCGGGATCCCGGCATCCACAACATGACACAGGTACTCGCCGGCCTGCTCGACGCCGGGCACTTCACACAGGTTCTTCAGCGACTCGACGACGAATAGCCGGCGCCCCCCCATTCTGAAACGATCAGTTGTGCAGGTAGATGTTGGACAGGATCGGGGAGGCGGCTCCGGACCCCCGACAGAGTCGCTCATTTGACACCAAGCTGGTGACGATCCACGCCCCCATCCCGGAGGCCGCGGAGGAGCCCGACCACCCGGGCAAGATCGAACACCCCCAGCTACGAGGCGATCGTCGCGGAGACCGTCCCCCGCGGCCCTGAGTAGTCCCCCTCAGCTGGGGGTGGCGAGAACACGCGGATTCCCTTCATGGTGAGTGCCGTTACTCGCGCTTCCCGAGCGCTCGTCCCCGGTAGTCCCCGGCCGGAAAAAGGGACTGTCGCGCGGCGAATGGGCGGAGCCCGCGCAGCACCACACCACCACACCTCAGGCAGAGCTGCCTGGTTAGCGAGCGGAGTTGGCGGATGAACATGTCGACGGACACCTCGTCCAGGGCAGAAGAGACCGGTTCTTCCCGGGAGACCGTCCCCGAAACCGACCCGGGTTCCGCTGTCGATCCGGATTCACCCAATGTCGCGCGGATCTATGACTACTTCCTCGGCGGCCAGGTCAACTACCCCGCCGACCGCGCCGCCGCCGACCGGATAGCCGCCGAGATGCCGCAGACACCACTGACAGCGCGCGCCATGCGGCGCTGGCTGACCCGGACGGTACGGTCCATGGTGGTCGACGAGGGGATCACCCAGTTCCTCGACCTGGGGGCCGGGCTGCCCACTCAGGAGAACGTGCATCAGGTGGCCGCCCGCCACACACCCGAGGCCAGGGTCGTCTACGTGGACACCGATCCCGTGGTCCTGGCCCACGGCCGGCAACTCCTCGATGGCACCGGATCGGTGCTGATCCTCGGGGACGTCATGGAGATGGCAGCCGTCCTGGAACACCCCCGGGTGGTGGAGCTCCTCGACTTCGCCAGGCCCCTGGGCGTCCTGATCTCCGGCGTACTCCATTTCCTGCCGGACGCGGCGGACCCCCACAGCCAGATCGCCCTGTTGCGTGACCGGCTGGCTCCGGGAAGCTGCCTCGCCGTCAACTCACTGGTGTCGGATCACGACCGGGACCGCGCCGAGCGCCTGATGATGCTCTACCGGGGAGAGACCGGAAAGGGAGAGTTGCGCAGCGCGGCCGAAGTGGCCCGCTTCTTCGGGGACTTCATCGTCCAGCCCCCGGGCCTGGTCCCGCTGGACGACTGGCGTCCGGACGCCCCGGTGCCGCCCGCCGACGACCCGGGCCGCCTGGTGTGGGGCGGGATGGCGAGCAATCGCTGACGTGCCGGAGCGATGAGGGAGAGGTGGATACGTATGCCCCGGGAAGCGGTGGTGATCGGTGGCGGACTCGCCGGGATGCTGACGGTACGGGCGCTGCTGGGGCACGCGGACACGGTGACCGTCATCGAACGGGACCGTTACCCGGACGGTCCCCGGTTCCGCAAGGGCGTACCGCAGGCACGGCACCCGCACGTCCTCCTCAGCGGCGGTCGGCGTGCCCTGGAGGAATTACTGCCCGGCACCGGCGCCGCCTTCGCCGAGGCCGGGGCACACCGCCTCGAACTCCCTCGGGACCTGCTGATCCGGTACGGCAACGGCTGGCAGCACCGATTCCACGAGGGGCGGCACGCGCTGCTGAGTTGCAGCCGCCCACTGCTGGATCATGTTGTACGAGACCGAGTACTGCGCGCGGCGGCCTCCACTGCCACCAGGGTGGAGGTCGTTCAGGCCGCTGAGGCGACCGGCCTGCTCGGCACCGCCGATCGGGTCACCGGAGTGCGCTTCCGTGTCCGCGACGGCGGCCGGGGCGAGCGGGAGCTGCCCGCAGAGCTGGTCGTCGACGCCTCCGGGCGTGGCTCGCGCGCGCCCGAGTGGCTGGTCGCGCTCGGTCGGTCGGCACCGCGCCAGGAAACGGTGGACACCGGTCTCGGCTATGCCAGCCGAAGGCTCACGCTGGCCTCGCCGCCGACCGCCGGGGTCTACATCAACCCTGCGCCCGGCACCCCGCGGGGCGGCTCACTGCTTCCTCTGGAAGGCGGCGACTGGCTCCTGATGCTCTACGGATGGCGCCGTCACCGGCCTCCCACCGACGAGGACGGGTTCCTGGACTTCCTGGCGTCGCTCGCGCACCCCTACATCCATGACTCGGTGAAGGAAGCACAGCCGCGTTCCGCGATTCACGGCTTCCACAACACGGCCAACCGCCGCCTCCACTACAGCGACCCCGGGGGCGTCCCGGAGGGGTTCGTGGCGGTGGCGGACGCGGCATGCAGCTTCAACCCCGTGTATGGACAGGGGATGTCCGTGGTGGCCCTCGGCGCGCTCGCACTGCGCGACACGCTGGCTCGTGGCGGCCTGCGCCCGGGACTGGCGGGCACAGCCCAACGCGCCGTCAGCCGTGCCGCCGACGCTGCCTGGCTGATCGCCGTCAGCACCGACCGTCCGCACGCCGGCTCGGCCACGCTCGCCGATCGCGTGCGCATCCGGTACCTGTCCCGGCTGATCGCCCGCTCTGTCACCGACCCCGTGGTCGGCGCGGCCTATCGCGATGTCTCCTCGCTCACCGCGCCACCCGCCCGGCTGATCGCCCCGTGCGTCGTCCTGCGTGCCCTCCTCCGCCCGTGCCGTCCCGGCCTGCCGGTCCCGCCGCCGGAGGCGGAGCACGGGACATGAGTCCCGGGCAGCCCCGCCTCGGCGCCGTCGGCCGCTGGAGCAGTGGTTCGGCTCAGGGAAGCAGGCCGAGGCCACGGGCGGTGACAACCGCGTCAAGACGCGAGTGGCATCCGAGCCGGTGCATCGCGCTGCGCAGATAGCTCTTCACCGTCTCGATCCGCAGGCCGAGTTGGGCCGCGATGTCGCTGTTGGTCCAGCCCAGCGCGACGCACGACAGGACGTCGAGCTCTCTGGAGGACAGTGCCGGTGCGGACGAGAACGGGGAGAAACCGCCGATGGCCGCGGCCAGCTTTTCGCATACGGCACCGACCTGGTCGTGGACATCGATGTCAGTGACCTGCTGTGCGAGAATCCGCAGCTCGGCATAGGCTCCGCGGACCGTTTCAACCCGGGGCGACGTTGTCGGGTCGGCGCCGTCGGGTGGTACCAACTCGTTTTCCAGTCTGGCGAGGCAGCGGGTCACCTCGTCCTGTACCGCCAGGCTCTGTTCCAAGTGGCGGATGGTATCGGTGAGGGCGCCGACAGTTCGCTCGCCCAGCGGAACGGCCTGGCGAATCGCGCCGTACAACACCGCCCGTACCGTCCGGTTCACCACCACAGGAGCTGCCACCATGGCACGCAGGCCCTCCGCGGCGACCACCCGGTCGTACTGGTGGCTGATCCCGCTCGTGGCCACGTAGTCGTTGACCATGAGCGGGCGCCGCAGAGCCAGCGCCTTGCCTCCGAGGCCCAGACCGAACCCGACGGTCAACCCGTTTGGCATTCCTCTTGCGCTGCCGACCCTCTTGGTGATCTTCACCTGGCGTCCGTCCGACACCACACCACCGAAGGCGAGATCCACTCCGGTGGCCTTGAGTAAGTCCGTGAGGGCACGGCTGATCTGCCGGTCTTCGGCGGTGGGTGGCGGCGGGTTCGGGTTCACGGGGCCTCCTCGAAGCGCTGGGGTATGTAACGCCCCGCTCTCGTCCGAGGACTCCCCGGCCATGTCGGTGCCGGGCGGATTCGCCCTGTAGGGACCGGTACCTCCCGGCGGGAAAGGCAGGAGATATCCCGTTGGCACTCACGATGGAAGAAGACGAGCGGGTGCTGCTACCCCTAAATAGCGGGTGCTGCTACCCCTAGATGAGGGTCGTACGGACCTGGGTCAGTCGTCCTCGGACAACCGGAGTCCCAGTCCCGTCACGTGGTAGATACGGGTACCGTCGGCCCACAGCCAGGCCTCGGCGATGGCATGGGGCCCGTGTTCGGTGCCGCCTGTTTCGGTGATCTCCAATTCGATGACGATCTTCTTGTTGCGTGGGGTGACCTGCCCTCGGTACTTCCAGGTGAGCGGATGGCCCGGAAGCGCCGGCTCGAAGCGCGGTCGCCGCAGGCCGGCGCCCAGGCCGCTCTCCAGGGCGTAGAACTGGAGGAGCTGGTACATGGCCTGCACGCCGAGCGATCCGGGCTGGACCGGGTCCTGGAAGAAGTGGGCCTTGAAGAACCACTCGCCGGGGTCCACGTCCTTTTCCGCCCGTAGCCGTCCGAGCCCTGCCCGTCCGCCGTCCGGCCAATAGCCGGTCACCCTGTCGAGCATCAGCAGCATGGGTCCCGGCAGACGGAGCGGCCCGTCGAAGTACTTCTCCGGGTGTGCGGCGAGATCGACGGAGAACGAGGACGGCCGGGCCATCGCCTGTCGCTCGTCGTCGGCCGGCGGCAGCCCCGCCTGATGCTCGAACGCCGCCGGAGGGAAGAAGCCGAACACCGTGGTGAGCGTGAACACCGGCTCGCCATCGGCGAAGCACTCGACCTCGAACGTCTCGATGATCATGTCGCCGCTGTGCGCGATGTCGCGCAGCCGGGTCCGGGTGCGCAGTACCCGGGTGCCGGGGCCGATCTCCCCCAGGACCGTCCCCGTGCCGTCGAGGTTGCGGAACAGCAGGTCGGCGTCATTGCCGAGGGCGCTGCCGATGTACGAGGCGAGCCAGCCGCTGGCCTGGAGCACGACCTCCATGAGTACCCCGAGCGGCATGGCGGGGAAGCCGTTCTGCTCGAAGTACCAGACGTGCTCCGGCACGTCGTACTCGACCTCGACCGCGCTGCCGGTCCGCGGGACCCAGACCGGGCCTTCGACGGCGACAACGCGGCTCATGAAGTGGAACGGCGGCCCGGGGAGCCTGGCGAGTCGGCGGGCGCTGTCGAAGGGGGCGTAGGCGGCGCCGAACGCCTCGCTGGGCTTGCCCCACGCGCAGGCGAGCATCGCGGGGTAGTCGTAGCGGAAGCCCTGGACCTCGGCCACCGCCGAGGTCTCGCGGTGTTCGTCCAGGCCCGCCAGCACGGGCAGCGGCACCGGCTCACCGGTGGGCTGCACAGTGGCGGGGCCGAGCTGCCGCCAGTGGGTCAGCGGCCAGTCCGGGACCAGGCGCAGCCGGACGCCGCGGGCGTGGAACGCCTTGACACCGTCGACGGTGCAGAGCACGTCGGCCAGCAGTTCCGGTTCGGGTCCCGTGGACAGCCCGGACACGAAGACCTCGTAGGTCAGCAGTCGGCTGCTGGGCGTGACCTGACCTCGGCAGAGCATGGGGATGGGATTGCCGGGAGCCGGTTCGAAGCGCCAGCCGTCGCGATCGACGGTGCATCCGGTGGCGGCGAGGTAGAAGGCCATGGCCTGCAGGCATCCCTCGAACATCAGGGTCCCCGGCATGCACGGGTCGTTGGTGAAGTGGCTCTCGAAGAACCAGTCGTCGGGCGCGATGGGCGTCTCGGCCCGCAGATGGCCGCGCCCCCAGGGCCCGCCCATGGGGTCGAAGACGGGCACCCGGTGCAGCAGCCGCATCCGGTGGTCTCCGGTCCGGGGCGGGCGCACATGGGTACGGGTGAGTTCCCAACCCGGACCGAAACAGTCGACGGGACGCCCTTCGGCGAATGCCTGTACGGCTTC
This sequence comes from Streptomyces sp. NBC_00878, assembly GCF_026341515.1. Classification (NCBI taxonomy): domain Bacteria; kingdom Bacillati; phylum Actinomycetota; class Actinomycetes; order Kitasatosporales; family Streptomycetaceae; genus Streptomyces; species Streptomyces sp. NBC_00878. The sequence continues at coordinate 577,746 of NZ_JAPEOK010000001.1, forward strand.
CGGGCCGAAGCTCCGGGCCGGGGAGGCGACGGGGGGCGGGTCGAGCGGGAGGGACGGGGCGGGGGCCTCGGACTCCGGGGCCCACAGCACACCGCTGGTGCGGGCCAGTTCGGCGTCGGTGAAGAACCCCGCCTGGCCGTCCCGCATGGTCAGCCGGAGCTCGTCACCGACGTAGCAGTCGTAGTGGAAGAAGAACAGCCGCACTCCGTCGTGCTCGCCGTGGCCGTCGATACGGATCTCGTACCTCAGGGTGTCGCCCGGTTCGGGCGGACTGCCGTGGTAGGTCAGTTCGCAGCCCAGTAGGCGGTAGACGCGCTCGCCCCGGTTGAGGCGGTCGACGCCGAGCCAGCTGATGAGCAGGAGATCGGCCTGGCCGGCCTCGACCATGATGCCGGCCGGCATGCGTCCGCACGGGTCGAGGTACCAACTGTCGAGGCGGACATCGGTCTCGGTCCAGATGGTGCCGGTGCCCATGGAATTCGGCTCGGCGTCGATCCCGGTGACGCGGTCCGCCAGCAGCATCGGCGGCGCGGGCATACGGGTCTGCCGCAGATACCGGTCCTGAGGGGCGAATGGGGGGCCGAACACGGCGGAGACCGGTCCGGTGGCCAGGTTCTCCAGATCGGCCCGGGTGAAGGCCGGTCCGCGCGGCCCGGACGGCCGGGGCCGCTGCGGTGCGGCAGGCTCCGGGCCGGTGGCCCTGACGTCCGGAGCTGTTGGTGGTGCTGTCGGTGCCGGTTGCCGCTCCGGCGCCATGGCCGGCGCCGCGGACACACTCCCGGCAGGCGGGGGCGATGCCGCGGTCGGCCCGGGGGGAGCCACAGCCGAGGGCACGGCGACCGCGGGGATGGCGCTCTGCCGTGACCCGGCCGGGCCGTGGGCCGGAGCCGGAGCGGGCGTGGCCGCCGGAGGCATGGAAGCGCCGGGAAGGGCAGCCGGGCGGCGCGTGGCCAGGAACTCCGCCGCGCGCTGACGCGACGCCAGGAACTCTTCGTGAACCTGCGAGTGGACCGTGAGGAAGTACCGGTGGACCTGGGCCACTTGGTGCTGCCGCTCCACGACCGCGCCCGCGTGGGCCGCCTGGCCGGTTCCGTCGGCGAGGAGCGGCGTGGCGCCCGGTTCCGATACGGCGACCGGTTGTCCGGCGGTGATGCTGTCCGCCGTAGTGGACCTGCCGAGAACCCCCTGGCCGGGAGCGGTGGCCAGGTCGACCGGGGCGGACGGCCCCGCCGCTGTCCGCGCGGCGCCCACCAGGGCTGTGGAGTACGTCGGCGTGTCGGCGTACGGTTCGGCCGGTCCGGGCAGCCGGGGTGCCGGGGCCATGACCTCGTAGGACGTGTCAGGGCCCGGCAGCCGTACGGGGGCGGGGTGGGCCGGAAGGGTGATCCGGCGGCCGGGCGGCCGCTGCTCCGGCCATGCGGTGGCCAGGTGGTCGCAGAGTGCGTCGGCGTCCGCCGGCACCCCGGCGGCGACAAGCTCCGCGGTGGCGTGGAGGAGCTGGGTGATGCCCCGGCCGACAGGGGCGTCCAGGGACACCACGACGTGTTCCCGGTCGCCCAGCACACGGCCGATCCATGCGGCGCACAGGGCGCGGGGGCCGTGCTCGACGAAGACCCGGACGCCGTCCGCCCAGGCCTGCTCGACGGTGCGTGCGAAGTCGATGGGGCCCAGAGCCTGATCGGTCACGGCGTCGGCGGCCGAGTCGTCGCTCGCGCGGTACCACCGGGCGGTGGCGCAGGTGTAGAAGCGCACTCCCACGTCCGTGGTGGGCAGATGGTGCAGGTGCCACCATTCGGACCGGATCTCCTCCAGTTCGGGCACATGCGCGGCGACCTGGTAGGGGATGCGCAGCACTCTCTTGCTCCCGAGCCGCTCCAGGACCCGTCGGCAGCCGGTCGCCTCGCCGCCGAACACGCATGAGCCGGGAGCGTTGACGACCATGAGATGGACGGCCGGTTCGTCGGCGAGCGCGGCCCGCACCCGCTCGACGGCTTCCTCGACCTGGTAGCTCGCCCATTCGGTGCCTTCCACGCCCGCCTGTCGCCAGGCGCGGCGCGGCACTGTCAACTCGCCGACGACGCCATGGGCGAACAGCTCGGACCGCCGGGCCCCGGCCGCCAGGCCGGTGACGTCCCGCCAGGCACCCAGCGCGGCCAGCGCGCTGGACTCGCCCGAGGAGTAGCCCAGCGCCGCCTGCGGTTCGATCCCCAGCAGCGTCCGGGTGATCCGTGCGTGGAGCTGACCGAGGACGGAGGCGCCCCAGATCTCCTGCAGCGGGTGACGGGCCGGCGGCAGATCCCCGCCTTCGTGGGCCCAGCCCACGAGTCCGTGCAGCGGGCCGCTACGCTCCTCGACGCCGTCGAGCAGGTCGGGGAACGCGAGCATCAGGTCACGGCCCATGCCCGGGTACGCCATCGAGCCGCCGGAGAAGACGAAGGCCACGTCCCCTCGCACCGGCTGGTCCCGGAAGGCCACGCCGTCCGGCCGTACGCCGTCGCCGACGAGCCACGTCCTGGCTGCCTCCCTACGGGCGGCGAGGTCCTCGGGCCCCGAGGCGACAACGGCAAGCCGCGCGGGTCCGCCGCGTGATTCCCGGCCCGCCGCCACGGCGTGCGCAACCTCGGCGCGGTCGCTTCCCGAGTACACGTGGATACGCCGCGCCGGCCCGTCGGCATACGGGGCACGGTCTGCCGGGCGCAACCGCACACGCTGGGCGGGGCTTCCCAGCGGCTTGACTCCGGCCCGAGCGGTCCGCGGGCGGAGCGAGGGCCGGGCCGGGCCGCCGGACCGAGGGAGGGCCCGGTGGTGCAACGCCAGCACCGAGGAAACCACGGCGAGCAGTCCGCCGGCGGCGTGGGCGCGGCCGAACAGGTCGCACGGGTCGAAGTGGTCCGGCGCGGCCCCGGCATCCGGCGCGTCGCCCACGGTCCATTCCGCCGTGTCCGGTTGGTCCGGCTCTTCCGCCGGGTCGAGGACGGCCATGACGGTGTCGCCATCGGCACGGGCGTCGGCCAGCCGCTTGAGGACGAGCACGATCGCCGCGTCCCCGGCCGGGACCTCCCGGCCGAGTTCGGCCAGCGCCGCGCGGTGCACGGGCTCGTGGGAGAGATCCACCGCGCCGACCAGGACGGCGTCGGTGTCACCGTCGCGCAGGGCCTGGGCGCCGAGTTCGAGGGCCACCAGACCGGACGCCTCCTCCGCGCTCACCGTGAAGCCGGGGCCCGCCAGGTCGAGTTGGGCGCTGATCCGGTTGGCCACCATATTGGGCATAGTTCCCACGACGGCGGACGCGGACTGGGGCGCCTGGACGGCGTCGCGCAGCGCCTGTACACGTTCCGGCCCGGGGCGGGTGTCCCCGCCCAGCAGTTCAGGGATCCGCCAGCGAGTCACGTACCGGGCCACCTCGGGATCGCAGCCCATGCCGACGAGCACCATGGTCCGTTCCCCGGGCAGCCGGGTCCGCGAGGCGGCTTCTCGTGCCGCTTCGAGGACGAGCAGCTGCTGGGCATGGCTGTGCTCCAGGTCCAGCGGCGGGAACCGCAGCCCGTCCAGTGCCACCTCGACAGTGCCGCGGGCCGTGTCACACCGGGCACCGCCCAGCAGCGCCTGCCGTAGCTCGTACAGGTCCTGGCCGTCGGCGACCCGGGCACCGACGGCCACGACGGCCACCGGCTCGGTCGCGGCACGCGGCGGCGCCGGGACAGCCGGAGCACCGCAGGCGTCGCCGGTCCAGGCGTCGACGATCAGGTGGGCGTTGTTGCCGCCGAAGCCGAAGGCGCTGACCGCCGCGCGGCGCGCCCCCGGCCATTCCTCGGGTTCCTGGAGCAGCCGCAGGGGCGTTCCGGCGATGGCTTCGAGCGGCTCCTCGGCGCCGAGCGTCGGGGGCCGGATTCCGGCCCGGAGCGCGCCGAGCACCTTCAGCAGTCCGGCCGCGCCCGCCGCGGTGATCAGGTGGCCCACATTGGACTTGACCGATCCGGCCGGCAGGTCGCGCGCCCCGGCGAACACCCGGGCCGCGCTGCGCACCTCCACCGCGTCGCCGACCGGGGTGCCGGTGGCGTGGCATTCCAGCAGGCCGACGCTCTGCGGCGGCACGCCGGCCGCCTCGTAGGCCTGGCGCATGGCCCGCTCCTGGCCCTCCGCCGAGGGGACCAGCAGCCCGCTGCCGCGCCCGTCGTTGGACAGGCCCACGCCGCGGATCACCCCGAAGATCTGCGTCCCGGCGCTGATCGCGTCGTCCAGGCGCATCAGGGCGACGAAGCCGGCTCCCTCGGCGGGGACCAGCCCGTCGGCCTGCCGGTGGAAGGGCCGGCTCCTTCCGCTGCGGCTCATCGCGGACAGGCCGCAGAAGCTGACGTGGAGGAAGAGGTCGTCCGCGCGGTTCACCCCGCCTGCCACCATCACATCGGCCCGGCGTTCCTGCAGCTTCCGGCAGGCGATTCCCACCGCGTACAGCGAGGAGGCGCAGGCCGCGTCCAGGGCGAAGCCGCCCAGCCCGAGGCCGAGATGCCGCGCGGCGAGGTGGGCCGGCAGGCCCGACATGAAGCGATTGCGGGGATCCGGCGCCGGTCCCGTGACCGGGCCGAGGCCTGGCGCCGCAGGGAAGTCCTGGGCCCCCAGCCAGATGTGCTCGGCGTAGGCCGCCATGCCGGTGGTGGGAAAGGACAGGTTTCCGAGCACCAGCCCGGTGCGGTGCAGCAGGCGTTCCTGCCCCGCTTCGCTCAGTGCCGTACGGGCGCCGTCCAGCGTCCAGTGGAACACCGGGTCCAGCGAGGGGTCCAGACCGTCGGCGGCGTTCCGGTAGTGCTTGACGTATCCGCCGACTCGGGTCCATGTCCGGTCAGTACAGTCATCGGCAGGCTCACCGACGGCCCATGTGTCGGGCAGCCGCCAACGGCCCTCCGGCACCTCGGTCAGGCTTGTCCGGCTGTTGAGGGCGTTGTCCCAGAAGGTGTCGGGGTCCGGGGCGTCCGGCAGGACACAGCCCCGCCCCACCACAGCGATCGGTTCGAAGCGCATGGGCGGCCTCACTTCCGGGCCGCCTTCCGGCCCGCGGCACTGTGTTGTGGGGTACGGGTGGGGGCCGGCCCGTGGGCGGCCGAGGTGTCCGGGCGTTGGACCAGGGCCACGCCCAGGAGTTCCGAGTGCACCGATCCGTCCGGTTCCAGCAGGACGATGTCGCAGGAGGCCTCGAACTCCCCCGCGCTTTCCCGGGCGAGCACCAGGCACCGGGCGTCCTCCGCGACCGGGCCGCGTGCCTCGGTGCGGATCTCCGCCGCGCCCATGGGGAGGAAGGCGGCGCCCCGCGCGTGCTCGGCCCATTTCAGGGCGAGTTGAAGGCCGGCGTCGAGGGCGGCCGGGTCCTGCTGCCAGGCCCGGCCGGGCCAGCCCAGGGTGCGGACGCCGGTCACCCCGGCTTCGGCACCGGCGGCGGAGATCCCCTCCAGCGACGTCATCGACTGGAACGCGGGTCCGTGGAACAGCACATGTCCGTCGTAGATCTCCGCCGTCGGCCGGCCGCCGATATCCACGGGGGCCTGCCAGGCACGGCTGGGTACCGGCGGTGCCGCCAGGGCTTCGACCGTCGTCCTGTAGTGCGGCTGCGAGGAACTGCCGGTGAGTTCCAGGCGGAGCAGCGACTTCCCCTCGTCGGGGCGCTGCAGTCCCCGGACCATGAGCCGGTCTCCCCGGTCGGGGAAGGCGGCGAGCTCTATCCGGCTGAGCACTTCGAGGTCCCGCAGTACGAATCCGGGCGCGTCGGGCCGCCAGATCCGCGCCGCGCCGAGGAACCACTCCATGACCAGTGCCATGGGCGCCACCGGGGAACCGGCGATGGCGTGGTCCGCCAGGTACGGGTGGGAGCGGACGCTCACCATGATGTCTCCGGACACCGTGGTCCCGGCGGGGCTTCCCAGAGAGGCGGCAGCGTCACCAGCGGTGAGGGTGACCCTTACCGGGCCGGGGCCGGCGTTCAGCTCCCTGACGAAGGCCCGCGCGCCCACGTCGGGGTCGATGAGCGCCACCCCCTGGGACCGGAAGTGCTCACGCAGTTCCGGTCCCACCATGCCGCCGTCCCATGGGCCCCAGGCGATCGACTTCACCAGGCAGCGCGGACGGTCGGCGGCGACGGTGGACGCGACCTGTGCGAGCACCTCGTTCGCCATGGCGTAGTCGCCCTGGCCGGTGTTGCCGAAGCGCCCGGCCACGGAGGAGAACACACACACCAGGTCGAGCGGATCGTCCGCCGTCGCGGCGAGCAGCGCCCGCAGGCCCTCGACCTTGGTGTCGAAGACATCGGCGAACTGCGCGTCGGTCTTGTCGGCCAGCCGGCTGTCCGCGAGTATCCCGGCACCGTGGACGATGCCGCTGATGGGCCCGAAGTCCTTGCGTGCCTCGTCGAGGCCCCGGGCCAGGGCCTCCGCGTCCCGGGTGTCCACGGACAGATAGCGCACCCGGGCGCCGGATGCCGTGATGGCGTCGAGGGTCGCCCTGATCTCGCGGACGGCCAGTACTCGCGCTGCCAAGGTGCCGATCTCGGCCGGGCCGGGTGCCTTCCCGCCCTTGCTCTGCTTGCGGGCCTGGGCGGTGAGCAGGCTCCTGAGCTCCTTCTCGCTCTTGGCCTCGCTCAACCCGGGCGCCTCGGCGGTCAGTTCGGTACGGCCGATGAGCACGATGGACGGCAGGTGGGCCTCGGCCAGGGCGCGTAGCGCCAGTGCCGTCACGCCCCGGGCGCCGCCGGTCGCCACGATCACGGAATCCGGCCCCAACGGCCCGGAACCCCCCGGTTCGTCCCCGGGTGTGTCCCACAGCGCCTGGCGTGTGCCGTCGGCGGGCAACCCGATGTCGGATGACGACCCGCCCTGGAGCAGTTCGGTGGCGATGACCTCGGCCAGGGCATCGGCGTCGTGATGTCCGCGTTCGCAGTCGACCGCCTTGACCCGGGCCTCGGGCCACTCCTTCGCCGCGGTCCTGGCGAGGGCCGCCGGTCCGCCGAGCCAGGCACGGTGCCCGTGGCCGCCGCCGAGGCCGAAATCGCCCCCGGTGTCCTGAACGGTGACGAACACCCCGCCCCGCGCGCCCATGTGCCGTGCGGCGGAGCGGGCAACCCGGAACGCCTCACGGTTGACCGCTGCCGCGTCGCCCGGCGAGGGTGCAGGGCGAAGGCTGGCGAGCAGCACCACGCCGCGGGTTTCCGCACCGGGCTCCGCGGCGACGGTGGCCCGGATGCCGTGACCGCACAGCTTCTCCACCAGGCGCTGCGCCACCCCGGTCCCCTCGTCGGTGACAATGACCGGCCCGTCCCGCAGACCCGCCAGCTCCAGCCCCGGCAGGGGTGCGGGCCGCATGGACGTAATGGCTCGGACGAGCCGCGTCGCGGGGTCGTCTTTCTTGCTCGGCGGCTCGGGGGTCGGCGGGGGTTCGGTGACGAGGGGCGCTGTGCTGGGTTCGGGGGTCGGGTTTTCGGCTTCGCGCAGCTTGTCGGTGATGTGTTGCAGGGTGCGTAGCAGCGTGAGTTCGTTGGCGTCCACCTGGGCGAGGGCGGGTATTCGTTCACGCAGGACGGACAGGATTTGTACGCGCTTGATCGAGTCGATGCCGAGGTCGGCTTCCAGATCCATCTGTGGTTCGAGGATGTCGATCGGGAACCCTGTTTTGTCCGAGACGACTTCGAACAGCACCGACTCCACCGTCACACGGGCGGGGGGTACTTCCGTCGGCACCGCGTCGACTCCGTTCGCGGCGGCGGCCGTCTCGTCGACCGGCGGAGGGCTTTGTTCCTGCGGAAGGTGGGCCAGGACCGAAGACGGCTCGGCGAGGGGGCTCTCCGCCCATGGCGGTGCCGCCTGCGGTGCGGGCTCCGGCAGCGGCAGGGCCACTGACGGAACCGGCATAGCGGCAGGCGCCGGGGCGGCCACGCCGGCCAGGCCGAGGGACGACGCCTCGGTGGTCCTCAGGAACATCAGATGGGCCTCGGCCATGGTCCGCTGGAACTCGGCGTGCGCTTCGGCGGCCTGACGCTGCGTCTCCTGGAATGCCTGCAGCCAGGGATCGGTCGTCGGCACAGCCGCGAAGGGGGCATCGCCCAGGGTGTGGACGGTGGTCGCGCCGGAGGCCGGGGCGAGCTGACGGACGCCGAGGGAGGAGCCGGGAGCCATGGCCGCAGGGGGCGTGGGTACGGCCGGTGATGTTGCTTGGGGCGTGGCGGCCTCCATCGACCCGGACGCCGCCATGGCGACCGGTCCCTCGTCGGTGGCAACGGGCTGCGGCAGCGCCTTCCCCCCGCCCGGAGGAGGATAGTGGCTACCGTGATTGGCACCGGAAATCCGCACGGCCATCCGGGGGCGTTGTTTCCGGGGTTTCCGGGTTTCCTCTGCGCCGGCCCGGTAGGGCGACCAGAGCGATTCCAGATCCATGCTGACGCCCGCGACCGCCAGTGTCCCGAGGGCCTGTTGAAACGCCGTGACACCGCTGAGGCCGCTGTGGTCCAGGCTCACTGCCAGGTGTTCGCGGTCACCCAGGATCTCCCCCACCAGCCCGGTGAGGGTGGCCCCCGCCCCGACTTCGACGAAGGTACGTACCCCCGACTTGTACATCCGCTCGATCTCGTCGGTGAAGCGCACCGGCGACAGAAGATGCTCGGCGAGGCGTTCGCGGACCAGTCCGGTGTCCTGCGGGTACGGCTCCGCGTCGGCGTTGCCGTACACGTCGATTTTCGGCGGTTGGAGGTCCAGACCGTTCAGGAATTCCGCGAAGGGCCGGCCCGCACCGCTCATGAGAGGGCTGTGGAAGGCTCCCGCCGCCCGCAGCCGCCGGGTGGTGACGCCCTGTCCGGTGAGCCGGCGTTCCAGGTCGGCGACGGCGTCGGTACGCCCGGAGAGGACGACCTGACCGGGGGAGTTGTCATTGGCGAGCCACACCGCGTCGTCGAAGCCGTCGAGCAGTCGGACGATGTCCTCGCGGGGCGTGCCGACTACGGCGAGCATGGCGCCCGGCTCCGAGGAGGCATCGCGCATCAGTTCCCCCCGCTTGCGCGCGAGGCGTAACAGGCAGCCCTCGTCCATCACCCCGGCCGCGTGCAGTGCGACCAGTTCCCCGAAGCTGTGCCCGCCGACGCAGTCGGGTTCGACACCCGCCGCACGCAGCGCGGCCAGCAGCGCGGTGCTCTGCACGGCCAGCGCCGGCTGAGCCCACTCGGTCCGGGTGAGCAGGGCTTGCTGCGCCGCCCGGTCCTCTTCCGTGAACGCCGGGACGGGGAACACCACCCGGTGCAGGGGGAGCTCGTCGTCGAGGGCCAGCTCTGCCGCACGGTCCCACACCTCCCGGGCCTGCGGCAGGTGCATGGCGAGGTCGGCCCCCATGCCGGTGTACTGGCTGCCCTGGCCGGAGAAGAGCAGCGCCAGCCGTCCGGGCATGGCGGGACCGGCGCCGTGGGAGATACCGAGCGCGGCGGTCAACGGCCGGTCCGAGCGGGCCCGGACCAGCGCCGTCGCCTGGTCCAGCCGGGCCGCGAGGTCCTCCGGGTCCGAGGCGGTCAGGGCGAGCCGGTGGGGGTCGGACGGGCGGAAGGACCGCTGTGTGTTCGCGGCCTCCACGGCGAAGGGCCGTACGCCGGCTGCCGCTTCCTCTGTCCGCCGCAGGAGTTCCTCGGGCGAGGAGCCGCTGAAGAGCAGCAGTTCGGTGGGCGCGGTCCGGGCCAGGGGTGCCGGGCAGGCCGGTGAACCCGGTGCGGCCACGTACTCCTCCAGGGTGAGGTGGAAGTTGGTGCCGCCGAAACCGAAACTGGACACCGACGCGCGCCGGGGCTGCGACGGCGGCTTCACCCAGGGGCGGGCCCGGGTGTTGAGGTACAGCGGGCTGCTTTCCAGCTCCAGGGCGGGGTTGGGCCGGTCCACCTTGATGGTCGGAGGCAGGATCTTGTGCTGAAGCGCCAGTACGGCCTTGAGCAGGCCGACGGCGCCCGCGGCCGACTTGGTGTGCCCGATCTGTGACTTCACCGAGCCAAGTGCGCACCACTGGGGGTCCGCGCGGCCGGACTCCTCGAACACGGTCCGCAGCGCGGTGAATTCCGCGGCGTCGCCCGCCGTGGTCCCGGTGCCGTGCGCCTCCACCAGCTCGACGGAGTCCGGACCGTAGCCCGCGGACTCGTAGGCCCTGCGCAGGGCTCGGGCCTGTCCCGCGGGCAGCGGGGTGTAGATGGCGCTTCCCCTGCCGTCGGACGAGCTGCCGATGCCGCGCAGGACGGCGTAGATCCGGTCGCCGTCCCGTTCCGCGTCGGCAAGGCGTTTGAGTACGAACATCACCAGTGCCTCGCCGAGCATCGTGCCGTCGGCGGCGTCGGAGAACGGCCTGCAGTCGCCCTTCTGGGACAGCGCCGGAGTCTTGCTGAAGCACATGTACATGAGGATGTCGTTGAGGGTGTCGACACCTCCGGTGACCATCAGGTCCGCCGTGCCGACCGCGAGTTCGTTGACGGCGGCGGTGACCGCCGCGAGCGAGCTGCCGCAGGCCGCGTCGGCGGTGAAGTTGGTCCCGTGCAGGTCGAACCGGCTGGCGATCCGGCCGGCGACGACATTGCTCAGCACACCGGGGAAAGTGGCTTCCTGCCAGGGCACGTAGTGGGCGGCGATCCGGTCGCAGACAGCCTGCGCCCGGTCCTCGGGGACGCCGCTCTCCCGCAGGGACTTCAGCCACACCGGGCGCTGCATCCGGTTGCTCATGGTGTGGAGGAGTTCGAGGGCCGCCGTACCCAGGATGACGCCCGTCCGTTCCCCGTCGAATGCCGCAGGGTCGTCGAGGCCGGCGTCGGCCAGCACCCGTTCGGCCACGGCCAGGGAGAGAAGCTGGGTCGTGTCGGTGGCCGGGAGCGCGTTGGGGGGAATCCCGTAGGCCGCCGGGTCGAAGTCGATCGCGGGAAGGAACGCCCCCCGCCGGGCGTAGGTCCGGTCCGGGGCGGACGGGTCGGGGTCGTAGTAGTCGTCGATGAGCCAGTGGTCATCGGGTACGTCGGTGATCAGGTCCTGGCCGGTGAGGACGGTCCGCCAGAAGCCTTCGGCGTCGGACGCACCCGGTGCCAGCGCGGCGATTCCGACGATGGCGATGGGGACCTGGGGTGGGCGTGGTGATCCGGTCATGGTGGCTCTCCGTTTGCAGTATTCGGGTCCTGTCTGCGGGGGCGGGGGGTCAGGCCAGCGGCCGGGGGCGGTAGGAGAAAGCAGCGGCAGGCAGCGGGACGCCGCAGCTGCGCAGCTGGTGCGCGCGGGTGATCACGGCTGCCCCTTCGAGGAGGTTGAGCGCGATCTGGACCACGGAGCGGTTCTCGGAACGGGCCAGGAAACTGTCCCTTGTCCAGCGGTTGAACGCCCCCATGGCCGGGCCGCACCAGATCTGGTAGTCGGTGCGCCGGCCCGTCTCGCCGGTGATCGCCCAGCGGCTGGACTGGCCCAGGTAGGAGCGGAAGAGCAGCGCCATACGGTGCTTCGGATCCCGCTCCGCCCGGTCGAGCTGTCCGGGGTCGCGGTCCTGCCAGTACCGCCGGGTGCTGCTCCACGACTCTTCGATCGTTCCGCGCAGGACATCCCGCTCCAGCCTGGTCCGGGTCTCCGGGGGGATCCCCTCCAGGGACTCGCAGGAGCGGTACACCTCGTAGAGCTGGTTGGCACGGGCGGCGAACATCGTCCCCCGGCGCAGAACCTGCAACTTGACGCCCAGCTCGAACATGTCGGAGGAAGGCGCCATGGTCACGTCCGCGACGTCGGCCTGGCCGAGCAGGCCCTTGCCCTCGTCGGACAGCCCCGCCTCGGTGGACACCTGGTTGATCGAGCCGGTGACCACGTACGCCGCGCCCATGGCGAACGCCGAGGCCACCGCCTCCGGGGTACCCAGGCCGCCGGCCGCCCCGACGCGGAGCGGCACGCGGTAGCCGAAGCGCGCGGTGAGTTGGGTGCGCATCGCCAGGAGCACCGGCAGCAGCACGGCCAGCGGACGGTTGTCGGTGTGGCCGCCGCTGTCGGCCTCGACCGTGATGTCCGCGGCGACCGGGACGTGTGCGGCGAGGTCTGCTTCCCGCTCGGTGATCTCGCCGCGTTCGAGCAGCGTTCGCAGGATCTGCGGCGGGGCCGGGGACATGAACTGCTCGGCCACTTCGGGGCGCGACACCTTCGCGAACATCCGGGTACGCCGGACGATTTCGCCGGACGGGTCGGTCGACAGCCCCGAGACGGAGCAGCGAACCACTGCCGGAGTGAGGGACATGTACGCGGAGGCAGAGACGGCGGGAACGCCCCGGGTGACAAGGAGCCCGGCCACTCTTTCCTCCAGGCCGGGCTCCTGCGGGGAGTGGATGAGGTTGACCCCCCAGTTGCGGCGGTCACCGAGCCGCTGCTGGAGTTCCGCCACGGCCTGCTCGACATGGCGGTGGTCCAGCCCGCCGGCTCCGAAGAAGCCGACCATGCCGGCCTGCGCCAGAACGACCACCATGCGGGTGGTCGCGATGCCGTTGGCCATCTCGCCGCCGACGTAGGGGAAGCGGGCTCCGTGGCCCGTGCCGAAGGAGAGGTCGCCCAGCCACTCCGGGTACTGCGGCGGCAGCGTGCCCAGGATCCGGTGCAGGCCGTCGGTGTCGAGCCGGGACCGCGCGGATTCGGTGCCCGGGGCGAGCCCCATGCGTCCGGTCGACCGTTCCTGGACGATGTGCGCGGGCTCCCTGATCCGCTGCGCTCGGTGCACGAGCGCCTCGTCGGAGAACGCCGGGGCCCACTCGGCGCTGCCGCTGTCGTCCGTCTGTGCGCCGCGGACGCCGGTGGGCGTCCCGGTTCCGAGGATCACGCTCTCTGCGGCCATGTCGGCCTCCTTCGCCGGTGCGCAGGTTCGTTCCGCCGCGGGCGCGGTCGGCGGCGCCCGAGTACGGTGATGTCGGGTGGCCCGCGCCGCCGGTTCCGGGCGGCCTGGGACCTGTCCGACAGTCGTGGACGGCCTCTTCGCCGCCGTAGTGACATCAGCCGCCCCCGGCCTCCGGCCGGGTGGGGGTCCCGGCCGGAGGCTGGGGCAAGCCCCCAGCGCGACGGGCGGCACCTCGCGGCGTTGCCGGCTGCATCCGACAGGCCGCTGACGCGGCCGGGCCCGAATAGAGCCACCGTGCAAGCGTCTCGGCGCCTTGCGATGCTCTCCCGCATCACCGAACGACGCCTGGACCGCCCATGATCCGCAGAACAGGCCTTAGGGGCTGTTGAGGGAAGACAGAACGCGTTCCTCGACCCAGTCGACGGTCACTTCACGGCGGGTGAAGCGCCAGCGTCCCTCCGCACGACTGAAGGAGTCCTGGTAGCGGACCGCCCGTACGAGCAGCCGCTCGGCCCCGTCGCCCGGGTAGATCTCGTGCGCCAGGCAGTAGGTCTCTCCGGTGGCGCGGTCGCCGGACAGCCGGACGATCTGGTTGCCCACGAAATGCGTCGTGATGACGCAGCGCTCCAGCACGCTCAATGCGCCCGCCCAGCCATCATGCGCGCCGAAGGTCAGCGGCGGGCGATCGACCCGGTGCCGGCGCCTGATGACGAGAAGCCCGTCGTCGCTGAAGAGTGATGAGAGCAGCGTGGCCATCCGCCGGTCCACGGCCTGCGCGTAGGTGTCGACAAGCTGGCGAAGCTCAAGCCGGTCCCGCACTTCCTGCCAGGGGCCGCTTGCGTTGTCCGCTTCGCTCGAAATGTTCAGGTCTGTCATGTGCTCCGCCAAGGGGGTGTGGCCGAAGTCCTATGTGGTCGCCGGGCCCGGCGAGGTGCCGCGTGCCCTGGTAGTGGTGGCGCTCGTACTGGGCGGCACATGCCGTGATCCGGCACACTGCGGATGACTGTGCCGGGGCGGGGGCGGCGAGCGGCACACATTGCCGAACGCGTGCCACGCCGCCGAGGAGATCGGCCGGGCAGGGTCTGGGCCGTGTCCTGCCGATCATGGACGGTCAAGGCGTCGTCTGGTGCGGTTCATCGAAGGTGCCGGAGCGCCTGCAACAGTGGCTCCATGCGGCCCGGCCGCGCCGGGGGCACGCCCCGCGGTAGCCGGTGGGGCCCCCAACCTCCGGCCGGGGCCCCCACCCCCGGCCGAAGACTGGGGGCGGAGAGGACCCGCTGCGGAGCAGCTCATGTCACCGCAGCCGGCACGGCGGCGAAGGGCCGTTCATGGTCGGCCGGACACAGCCTGGCCACCCAAGTCCCGCGGGGGTACCGGCAGGGGTAGCGCCAGCCTGTTGATGATGCGCTCACTGAGTGGCTGGAGCAGCTCGTACAGCCGACGGGTTCCGGCCTCGCCGAGGGACCGCCATGGAGCCGAAGCGAGCCGGTCGGTGAGGTCCTCCACCGCTGTCCGGGCGGCACAGCCATCGTCGGTGAGCGCTCCCGCGGAGTCCAGCAGCCCGCGGTCGCGCAGGCGCCGCTCGCCCTCTGCCCACTCCTCGTCGGTCCATCCGCGGCGGCCCTGAATGTTCTCGCGTTCCTCGCCCCCCGCCGCGGTGATGGTCACGAGCGCCTCGACGCCGTCGAACTCGGCGTGGGTCAGGGCAGCGACATGCCCGTCGCCGCGGTGCTCCCGCAGAGTGGTCGCCGCCTGCCACAGCGCCAGGTGGGGTTCGGCGGGGAGTTCCAGGGCGGCGTTCGCGGCGCCGAGCGGACGGCCGGAGGGTGCGCACGCGGAGGCGGCTGTCGCCGCGAGGCCCGCCGCTTCGGCGAGCTCCGCTCCGGCGACCGCGTCGCCCAGCAGCTCACGCAGTGCAGCGTCGGCCCCGGCCAGCCTGGCGGCCAGCGCCTCTTGCGGCGGCGCGATGTTCCAGACGGCCGGAATCACGCGAGCGACCATGCTCGGCTTGAAGTGGTAGAAGGCAGCGGTGACGACAGGTTCCGGGACGGGTCCGAGCGGAGCCGTACGGGCGGCGAAGTAGCAGCGCCAGAGGCCGGTCAGCCCGATCTCCCGGAGCGCCACGTGTACTTGGGGCGCGTAGTACAGCACCACGTGGTACGGCTCCAGCACCTCGTACATGGCCCGGGCCCGGGACCGCGCCGCCACGGCGACCGCGGTCATCGCCCGACACCTTCGAGGAGCGCCGCGCCCGCTGTGTCCGCAGGGCCGGGGGCGGATACGACGGGGAAGCGCAGCAGGCCCGAGGTCCCGCGCTTGTCGATCTCATTGGCGATCACGATCCGCTGGACCTCCGAGGTGCCCATCCAGATCCGGTCGACCCGGGCATCGCGGTAGAGGCGTTCCACCGGGTTGTCCCGAATGAACCCGCGTCCGCCGAAGATCTGGACCGCGCGGTCGGCCACCCGCCCGACGGCCTCGGTGGCCGACACTTTCGCCATGGCCACCTTGGCGTTCAGGGTCTTCAGGACGCCGCCTTGGTCGATCTCCCATGCCAGCCGGTACACCAGAGTGCGGTTGAGCACGATGTCGGTCGCGCTGTCCGCGAGCATCGCCTGGATCATCTGGTGCTGGATGATCGGCTTTCCGCCCTGTACCCGTTCGCGCGCCCAGTCCGAGGCGAGGCCGAGAGCGCGCTCGGCGGCGCCGACGGCGTGCGCCGCGACCAGGACCCGTTCCTCGAAGAAGGTCGCCTGGACGAGTTCGAGTCCGCCGCCCACGTCTCCCAGCACGGCATCCGGGCCGACCTCGACTCCGTCGAGGGCGAAGTGGGGATGCTCGTAGGCGAAGTTGTGCGTGTAGCGGGGATTCTCCAGTAGCCGGACACCAGGGGCGTCCTTGTCGACGAAGAACATCGTCGGAGCCCGGTCGGGCTGGACGATCGCGAGCACGATCAGATAGTCCGCCACGTCTCCCAGGGTGACGAACCACTTCTCTCCGCTGATGCGGTACCCGCCGTGTGTCCGCTCCGCCACGGTCGCGATGCGCCGGGGATCGGACCCCGCGTCCGGCTCGGTGATCGCCCTGGCCCCGAACCGGTCGCCGCGGATCTCCGGGATCAGATAGCGCTCCCGCTGCTTGGGAGTGCACGCGGTCACCGCCGCCGCGGTCGGCCTCCACACCGCGGCCCACAGGCCGTTGGTGAGGGCGCCCAGCTCTTCCTCCACCACGACCTGCTCGGTCCAGCTCAACCCCGCACCTCCCCACTCGACAGGGGCGTTCATCGCCTGGAGACCACTGGACAGCACGGTCTGCCGGAGGACCTCCCGGCTCTCCGCGGACAGTCCGTTGTTGGCTTCGCACTCTTCCTCGTAAGCCATGATTTTCTTGGCCAGGTCGACGGCGCGTTCTTTGAGCTCGACCAGGTGTGGCGGGAACGAGAATTCCATAGGGAATGCCTCTCTGGCGTGCCGGTGCGCTTGCGCACGGCGGCTCCCGGCCCGCAGGCCGTGAACGGGGGAAAGAGTCGGGGAGGGGGAATCAGATGGGGGGCGTTCCCGCGGGGATGCCTCAGTGCGGGAACGGTCGAATACAGCCGGTCTTACTGCCGCGTGGATCCGGGCGACTCCTGGCTGGCACTCACCTTGACGGAGCGCGGCTCGGCGCTGCTACCCCCACGTGAGGGTGGGGCGGGATACCACTGCGGCTGCCGTCGCGCCCCAGGTGACACGGAACGTGACCGATTGGCGAACAGTGCGTGCGGGCGGCAGGAGTGACACGTGTCGATAAGGAGTTTAATCTGGATTGCCAGGGAGCCCAGCTGTACGGCCAAGAGGCATTGGTGTCCACGGAGGTTGATCCTGTGAAGGCATCGAAGGAACGCACGGAAGAGAAGGCGGCGACCCGTGCGACAGTGCTGGCCGTGCGCAAGGCGAGCAGTCTGCCGGTCGCCTTTATGGCCTGGGCCATCGATTCCCAGCAGCACTTACGGGTGACCGAATGGAGCGGGGCAAGAAGAGTCCCGGAAAACCGTACGCCCACCATCGCGAAGGGGGCCGGCCTCGGCGGCAAGGTGCTTATGAACGCGCGTCCGGCAGCCGTGAGCGACTACCTGTCATCGCGCTCGATCAGCCACGAGTACGACTTCTACGTCAAGGCGGAAGGGCTGCGGGCTTTGGTGGCCGTTCCCGTCATCGTGGGCAGTACGGTCCGGGGCGTGCTCTACGGAGTCACGCATGAACAGGTCCGTCTGGGAAACCGCGTGCTGTCGGCGGTTGTGGAGGCGGGGCGCCAGCTGGAGCAGTCCCTGGCGGTCCAGGACCAGGCGGACGTTCTCATCTCGCAGGCCCGGGCCGTGACAGCCGGCAGGTATCCACGCTCCAACGTGGCCTGGGGAGAGCTGCGCGCGGCTCACGCCGAATTGCTGAACCTGGCCGACAGAGTGGATGACATCCACCTCAAGGAGCGCCTGCATACGGTGTGTTCCAAGCTGGCTTCGGCCCACAGTCCCGGGCAGAGCTCGCCGGGGTTGCCGGCGGTGTTGACCCCCCGCGAAGTGGATGTGCTGGCTGGGGCCGCGGCCGGCCGTACCAACCCCGAGATCGCGGACCAACTCGGCCTCAGTCTGGAAACCGTGAAGAGCTATCTGCGCTCGGTGATGCGCAAGCTCGGGACCAGCACCCGGCTGGAGGCGGTCGCCGCCGCCCGCCGCGCCGGGCTGTTGCCCTGACCAAGCGGAACGACGGAGCGCGGCCTGGCGATGACACCCTCTCCGCGGTACCAGACACCCGGGTTCGGGGACACCGTCGGCCTCGACCACATCAAGCGGCGTCCAGCGGCAAAGGGGGGCCGCGACCGACTCCCGTACCGTCCAGTACGGTTGGCTCCACGCAGGCACTCAGGTGGGTCGGGTGGCCGGGAGTCAGGGGAGCGATCGTGACGAACCAGATTGAAGTCGGCGACACCGTCGAGGACTTCGAGCTTCTCGACGAGACCGGCACGTCACGGAAGCTCTCCGAACTGCTGGGCGAGGGGCCGGTCGTGCTGTTCTTCTATCCCGCGGCGCTGAGCGCCGGCTGCACCGCCGAGGCATGCCACTTCCGCGATCTGGCCGCCGAGTTCACCGCCGTCGGTGCGCGTCCGGTGGGGATCAGCGGTGACACGGTCGAGCGTCAGCGGGAGTTCGTCGGGAAGCACACCCTCGGGTTCCCGCTGCTGTCCGATCCGGAGGGCCTGATCCGCGAGCGGTTCGGCGTGAAGCGGGGCTTCTCGCTGGCGCCCACGAAGCGGGTCACCTTCGTGATCTCCGAGGACCGGAAGATCCTTGACGTGGTGCGCAGCGAGTTCAAGATGAGCGCGCACGCGGACCGCGCCCTGACGGCCCTGCGCGCGCACAGCGGCTGAACAGGGAAGCCCTGTTCGCTCAGCCCTGCTTGGGCGCGGTGGTCCGGTTGCAGCGCAGGGTGAAGGAGTGGCCGGCCGGGTCGGCGTACCCCCGCTCCTCGAACGGGCCGGACGGGTCCTTGGACTCCAGCGGCCGGCCGCCCAGCCCGATGACCTTGCGCTCGGCCTCGTCCAGGTCCTCGACGAGGAAGTCGAGGTGGGCCAGCAGGGAGTTCTCGGCGCGCGGCCAGCTCGGCGGAATGGCGTTCACATCCCGCCGGAACGCCATCCGGATACCGCCGGCGCCCTTGATCTCCACGCGGTTCGCCGTCGCGTCCGTCTCCTCGGCGCCCAGGAACTCCTTGTAGAACGCGGCGAGCTTCTCGGGCTCGGCACAGTCCAACACCACGAAGCCCGCCCCTACCAGTGCCATGTTTCCTCCGTACGCCGACCGGCCGACCACGAGCGGCGCTCCGCCCGCGGCTCCACGGGGACCGGGTACCCCGCCCGCGGGAATCAGTCGGTCGCCCGCCCACGACCTGGGCCGGCAGAGCCCGGCCCGTTCGGCCCGTCGGAGGCGAACGCGCTCATTCGGCCACCGAGGCCGACCGTTCGCCGAGGTCACGGAGTGGTGTAACGCAGGTCACGGTCAAGTCATCGGCGTCGCGGCATAGATCATTTACGATCAGGGCAGTCTCGTAGCGCAATTCGAGTCAACTTTCGCCTCGGGAAGTGCAGTTCGAGTCAGCGGACGTCGATTCCGATGTCCGCACGCAGGGAGGGGGGCCCTGTAGACCGTCTCAAGAGAGGACGCGAATGCCGCAGGACGTCAGGTTCGATCTCCCCTTCACGACCCCCGTCAGCGACCATCTCGAGTACGCCCGTGCCCGCCATCTGCGCTGGGTGTGGGACAAGGGCCTGGTACGCAGCAAAGCCGGTTTCGAAGAGTACCGATCCTGGGATCTGCCTCAGGCGGCAGCCCGAACCTATCCCCACGCTTCGGCGGACGACATGGTCGTCCTGATGAACTGGTTCTCACTGGCCTTCCTTTTCGATGACCAGTTCGACTCAAGTAGGCCGGATCGCGCCGACCGTATAGCGGAGGTCGCGCGGGAGCTCATCGCCACCCCCTTGCGGCCCGCGGGCACCACTCCCCGAGTGGCCTGCCCGATCACCATGGCCTGGGCGGAGGTCTGGGCCCACCTTTCGGATGGCATGTCTCTGACATGGCGTACGCGGTTCGCGGCCTCCTGGGGCCGCTTTCTCGTGGCGCACACCGAGGAGGTCGACCTGGCCGCCCGCGGCCTGGCCGGCACGCTCGACCTTCAGGAGTACGCCGAGTTCCGCCGCCGTACGGTCGGTATCCACCACAGCATCGACGCCGGTGAGCGCAGTCGAGGCTTCGAGGTGCCCGCCGAGGTGCAGGCACATCCGCTGATGGAGAGGATGCGGGACCTGGCCGCCGACACCATAGGTTTCATGAACGACATCCACTCCTTCGAGCGCGAGAAACGCCGAGGGGACGGCCACAACCTGATAGCCGTCCTGCACCGCGAGCGCGGCTACGGCTGGCAGGAGGCCGCCGACGAGGCGGCCAAGATGACCACCGACTGTCTCGCCGAATACCTCGAACTGGAGGCACAGGTCCCGCAGATGTGCGACGAACTCGGCCTGGACGACGACGACCGCGCGAAGGTCCGGATGGGTGTCGAGGCCATCCAGCACTGGATCAACGGCAACTACGAGTGGGCACTGACCTCGGGCCGGTACGCGGCGGACAAGGAAAGCCCCGCCGCCAAGGCCGAGTTGGCGGGCAAGGGCTCCCTGGACGATCTGCTCACCGTCTGAATGAACGTACGGCCTTGCCCGGTCGGCCTCCTGAGGGGGGGCCGACCGAGCAGGTCAGCGGTCTACGAGGGGCTGAACTCGACCGGCAGCCCGTCCAGCCGCGCCTCCCACGTGGAGGCCGTGGACGTGAGCTCGTCCGCGGTCACCGCGAGCCGCAGCCCCGACAGCCGGTGCAGCAGGACCTCGACGGCCGTCTCGATGATGGCCTGGCCGATGTTCTGCCCGGGGCACTCGTGCGGCCCCCCGCTGAACGCGAGATGCGACTGGTTGCCGTGCACGGAGATGCCGATGTCGGGCCGGATCTCCGGGTCGACGTTGCCCGCGGTCAGGCCGAGGACGAGCAGGTCGCCCTCCTGGACGCGGTGCCCGCCGAGTTCGAGGTCGGAGGTCGCGAACCGGCCCGGCAGGACGGCCAGTGGCGGGGTGTTCCACATGACCTCCTCCACGACGGCGGAGATGTTCAACTGCCCGCTGACCAGCCCGGAGAGCCGGTTGCTGTCGGTGAGCACCAGTTGCAGCACCCGGGCCAGCAGGTTGCTGGTGGTGGTGTGCGCGGTGATCAGTACCAGACGCAGGTGGTTGAGGATCTCGTCGTCGTCGAGGTCGGCCTGGTGCTCCAGCAGGCCGGTGGTGAAGTCGGACCCGGGCTCCGCCCTCTTGCGCTCGGCGAGTTCACCGAGGATCTGCATGATGCGGTCGTTGTGGACCAGGGCCTCGGCGCCGCCCTTGATCACCTGCGCGGACGACTCGGCCAGCCGCCGCCCCTCGCTCTCCGCGAGCCCGAACACCCTGGTCAGTACGAGCATCGGCAGGTATTCGGCGTACTCGGCCACCAGGTCGGCGCTGCCCCGGTCCGCGAACGCGTCGATCTGCTTGTTGGCGAAGTGGGTGACATGGCGGCGGATGCCACGGCCCGAGACGGCCTGCAGGTTGTCGGTGACCGCGCCGCGCAGTCTGCGGTGCGGCTCACCGTCCTGGGAAACGCAGTCGGGGCGCCAGCCCACCATCTGCATCAGCGGTGAGGTGCTCTCGACTCGCCCCTCCATCCAGTCCCGCCAGATCCGCGAATCCCGGCTGAACTGGCGGGGGTTGTCGAGCACCCGCCGGTTCTCCCGGTAGCCGAGGACCAGCCACGCCGGTACGTCGCCCTCCAGCAGCACCGGCGCCACGGCCCCGTGCTGCTTGCGCAGTCGCGCGTAGATACCGATCGGGTCGATCGCCGCGTCGGGTCCGTAGAGGCGGGTGAGCCCGTCTCCCCCGCCGTGCGCGACCGGGCAGCCGCGCGGGACGTCGGGACCGTTCAAGGGCTGTTCGGTCATCGGGTCTCCAGAGCGACGGCAGAGCGTTCTTTCAGGTGACGTATCAGCGCGATGAGCACATCACGACTGGACGCCCGGTCGCGCGCGTCGCACGCCACGACCGGGGTGTGCGGGGAGATGTCGAGGGCGTCGCGGATCTCCTCGACCGGGTGGTCCTTGGAGTCGGGGAAGACGTTGAGGGCGATCACGAACGGGACGTTCTGCCGCTCCATCTCCTCGATGGCCCGGAAGCTTGAGGCCAGTCGACGTGTGTCGACCAGCACCACGGCCCCGAGCGCGCCCTTGAACAGGCCGTTCCACAGGAACCAGAACCGCTCCTGGCCCGGTGTGCCGAACAGGTAGAGCACCAGCTCGTCGTTGATGCCGATCTTGCCGAAGTCGAGGCTGACGGTGGTCTGCTGCTTGTCCGCCACCCCGATGAGGTTGTCGACGTCGGCGCTGGCCTGGGTCAGCGTCTCCTCGGTGGTGAGCGGCTTGATGTCGCTGACCGCGCGGACCATGGTGGTCTTACCGGTGCCGAACCCGCCGGCGATCATCACCTTCACCGAGCGGGCACCGGCCGGCAGGGTGCCGTCGGCAGAGTACCGGTCGGGATGGTCAAAGCCTTTCAAGTCCACTGAGTACCTCCTCAAGGAGCGCGAGGTCGGGCCCGCGACCGGCGTGCGACGCCGGGATGGGGTGACGGGCTTCAACACGTCCTGCGTCCAGCAGATCGGCCAAGAGCACCGCGAGAATGTTGAAGGGCAATCCGAGGTGGGCGCCGAGTTCGGCCACCGACAGCGGATCGCGGCAGCGCCGGAGGATCTCCTCGTGCTCGTGCTGCATACCGGGGACGGTCGCGGCACGGGAGGTGATGAGGGTCGCCACATCAAGGCTCGACGCCGAACCGCCCGGTCCGCTGCGACCGCCCGTGAGGACGTAGTAGCGCTCGAGACCGGACGGGTCCGTGGGTCGGCGGGGAGCACTCATCCAGAGTGCTCCTCCAGGCGCGGAGTGGTGCCGAGGAGCTCACCCATCCTGCGAGCCAGGTCCCTCATCTGGTGGCCGAGCAGGCCCTGGTCGAGCCCTTCCCTGGCGAGAACTCCGAGGTACGTCTCCACGCCGGCGCGCACCACGAAGAGGTGACCGCCGTCGACCTCGATCATCGCGAGGCGCAGTTGCCCGGCGTACTTGGGGAACTGCTCGGCCACGGGCTGGGCCAGTGCCTGCAGACCCGCCACCACGGCTGCGAAACGGTCCACGTCGTCGGGGTCGTCGGCGCCGTAGGAGGTGATGGCCTTGCCGTCGCTGGAGGCCACGAGGGCGAAGCGGATCTCCTGGATACTCTCGACCAGATCGCGGAGCGCCCAGCTCACGTCGGTTCCCTGTTGCGTCATGTGGACTAGTCGCTCTCTTCAGTGCGTTGCTCTGTGGACTCAACGCCGGCTGCCGGCCCTTGTCCGGCGGCCGGCTCGCGCCCGGCGGCCGGCTCACGTCCGGCCGTGGCGAAGGCGGCCAGGCCGGTGAAGGACTCGTCGGGCGGCACCGCGTGCGAGGCGGTGGCGGCGGACTCGTCTTCGCGTGCGGCCGCCCTGGGCCTCTCGGACTCGGCTCGTCGGCGGCGCCTGGGCAGCCCGCCGGGAGTGGTGTCCCCGGTCTCCTCCGGTTCGGCCTGGTCCGTTTCCTCGGCCGGGGCCGAACCGGCACCCGCCGCGGCGGCGACCTCAGCGGCCGGAGCCGTCGCCGTGACGGCGGCCGGCAACTGGCTGAAGTACTTGTGAGGTACGACGATGACCACCGAGGTACCGAGCCAGGGCGAGTCCGCGAAGGTGACCCTGATGCCGTACCGGCGGGCCAGGGCTCCCACCACGCGCAGACCGAGGTGGGCGTCCTCGGACACTCCGCCGAGGCCTGGGCCGGGGGCCAAGCCCTCCAGCGACTGGAGGGCCTCCTGCTTCTTCTCCTCGTTCAGGCCCTTGCCGGAGTCCTGGATCTCGATGCCGACGCCGTTGGGCACCTCCTTGCCGGAGACGACCACGGGCTCGGTGGGCGGCGAGTAGCGCGCCGCGTTGTCGAGGAGGTGGGCGAAGATCAGCGTGAGGTGGTCCACCATGCCGCCGTCGACGCCGAGTTCGGGCAGGTGCTGGACCTGGACGCGGTCGAAGTCCTTGATCCGGCCGATGCCGCCGCGCACCACGCTGAGCAGCCGCTGCGGTTCCTGCCACTGGCGGCCGGGCCGGTCCGAGCCGCCGAGTACGCCGATGCTCGCGGCCAGCGAGTCGGCGGGGCCGAGCTGCTGGTCCAGTTCCATCAGACCCTGGGCGACGGAGGGCAGCCTGCCGTGCTCGCCCTGCATCTCGTGCAGACGGCCGCGCAGCTTGCTGGTCAGCACGTGGATACGGCTGCCGATGCTGATGACGGCCTGCTCGGCGGAGGTGGAGCGGTCGAGCTCCTGCTCCATGCCGATGAGCGCGGTCCTGAGCACCTTGCGCAGTGCGGCCTGCAGGTCGGCGCCGACCTCGGTGGACTGGTTGACCGCGGGCAGCACGTCGTCGATGGCGTCACCGGCCCGAAGGCGCTCCAGCGCTTCGGGCAGCTGCTCCTCGGCGAGCCGGGCAACGGCCGCGAGCTGCAGGTCCAGCTGGGTCTGCCAGGCCTGCGTCTGCTCGGCGATCCGCGCCTCGAAGACCTTGGCCTGCTCGGCGAGCTGCGCGTCGTAGGTCGAGCGCTCGGCGGCGTACTTCCGCTCCAGGCCGGCCACGTGCTGCTGCCACTGCTGGGAGTGCTCGGCCTGCGCGTTCCTGAACTCACCCGCGCTGCTGCGCAGTTGGTTCTGGGAGCGGATGAGGAGCCGTGCGGAGAAGGCACTCGCCGCTGTCGCGACGACTCCGGTGACGATCACGGGTATTCGGATCTGGTCGGTTCCCACGACGGTGGCGACGACTGTTCCAGCGCCTATGGCCAGCGGCAGCAGCCACCAGCTGTACCAGGCGACCGGTGCCCGCGCCGCCGGTGGCGGAGTGGCAAGTTCCATCTGCATCCTTCGAAGCAACACGATCGAACGGGAGGGGGAGGATCTCGGGCAGCACTCGTCACGCGGTGGTGACCCCGCGACGGGCATGCGTGGGCAGCAAGTGACAACCGGTTGATGCCGCGTCAACTCGCTGTGCCTCAGGGAACCTTATCGGGTTTGATCTACTGCGGATCAACCTCCCTGGCCCGGTTCTGTGAAGCTTTGGCCACCCTCTGTCCAGGTCCTTCGAGTCGACAAATCCCTTTACCAACCACCCCAATCGCACGCAAGTGCGAGGCGGTGGGTGAATACACCATGGATTGCAGGGATATGCGCGTCTTGACCGCCCGTCCAGCCGAACGGCCCTTGGTGTCCGGCGTGGTCACGCCGGACACCAAGGGCCGAGGAAAGGTGCGGGCCGTCACACCCGACGCGTGATCCGCTCCCTCCGCTCGGGGTCCGTGACGCCGCGTCCGGGCGTGGGGGCCAGCGAGAGCACGCCGACCTTGCCCAGGTGGGCGTTGTTCTGGACCAGTCGGGCCGCCTCGGCCGTGTCGGTGAGGGGGTAGGTCTCGGTGAGCGCGGGGACGAGATGGCCAAGGTCGAGGAGGCGGCCCACGGCGGCCTGCTCGTGCAGGTTGGAGCCGTGGCTGCCGATGACGCGCTTGAGCCGCATCCATAGATACCGGTTGTCGAACTCGTGCCGGTAACCCGTACTCGAACCGCAGGTCACCACCGCTCCGCCACGGCGGACGACGAAGACCGAGACGCCGAAGGTGGCCCGGCCGACGTGCTCGAAGACGATGTGCGGATCCTCCCCCGTCGCGGCCCGGATCAGCTTGCCGAGCCGTTTGCCGACCGCGGCGGGATCGGCGGGCGCCTCGCTGCCGCCGAGGCCGATCTCCGCCCGGTCGATGACGTGGTGACAGCCCAGCCGCCGGGCGTACTCCGCCTTCCGTTCGCTGCTGACGACACCGACGGCGATCCCCCCGCCGTTGCGGACGAGTTGGACCGCGTACGCGCCGAGGCCACCCGCCGCACCCCAGATCAGCACCACGTCGCCCTGGGTCATCCGGGCACCCCGGTCACTGACGAGCATGCGGTACGCCGTGCCCGCGCACAGCGGGTTCGAGGCGGCCTCCTCCCAGCTCAAGTGGGCGGGCTTGGGCAGGAGTTGGCTGGTCCGGGCCACGGCGTAGTGGGCCAGTCCTCCGTAGTTGGTCTCGAAGCCCCACGCCAGCATGCCCGTGCCCAGCATGCCGTCGGCGTGGGTCGCCGGGTCCTCCTCGTCGACGTACACCGGGCTCACCACGACGTGGTCGCCGATCCGCCATCTGCGCACCCCCGAACCGGTGCGCACGACGACACCGGAGGCGTCCGAACCGAGCACGTGGAAGGGCTGGTCGTGCCGGACGGCCCAGCGGTCCTGCCGGCCGAGGTGTTTGAGGAAGGCGAAGGTCGGGATGGGTTCGAACATCGCCGACCAGACGGTGTTGTAGTTGATGCCGCTCGCCATGACGGCCACCAGCACCTCGTTCGGGGCGAGTTCGGGCATCGGTACCGCGCCGATGTGGATGGACTTCCGTACGTCCTTGTCGGCGACTCCGGTGAAGCTGTCCACGTCCTCCGCGCGCAGGTGGGCGGCGGTGAAGCGGTCGGGTGGGGGCAGGTGCTCAAGTTCGGTGCGAGCGGCTCCCGCGACGACGGCCTCGGCCAGGGCATCCATGGTGGTTCCTCCTTCAGGGGGTCGACTCGGGCCAGGGCTCGGTTCAGGCCGAGGCCCGGGTCAGCTCAGGCCGAGGCCCGCCGCGAGCGTGGGCCACGACGCCTTGAACTCCTGCCGCCAGTACGGCCACGCGTGCGCTCCGCCGCTGTAGAAGTGCACCTCGGCCGGGATGTCCAGGGCGTCCAGCCGTTCGGTGAACCGGTGCGCCTGGGACCAGAGCACGCCTTCGAGCACCGCGCCTTCGAGGTTGTCGAAGTCGCCGCCTGCCAGGCCGCTGCCCTGGGACACGTACAGCTTGGTGCCCTTGAGGTGGGCGGCCTGCGCGGACGGGTTGTGCCGGTTCCAGTTGTCGCGGTGGAGCAGCGGGCTGCCCCAGAGGGTCAGCGGCGGCAGTTGTTCCCGGGCGACGATCGCGTTGAGCACGGTCGGCATGCCGAAGGCCGTGGTGTCGAGGATCCCGCTGTACGAGGCTGCCGCGCCGAAGGTGCCGGGGTGCCGTGCGGCGAAGGCCAGGGCTCCGTAGCCGCCGGTGGAGACACCGGCGACGGCACGGTTCGTCCCCGCCCGGAACTTCTGCCGCAGCAATCCCATCAACTCGTCGACCTGGAACGTCTCGTAGTCCGGTGCGCCGGCGCCGCCGTAGTTCCACCAGTCGGTGGGGATGCCGGTGGGGCCGGACGACGGCATCACGGTGAGCACGTCCTGACCGGCCAGGAAGTCGACGACGTCCGTCTCCCGCGTCCAGGACGTGTAGTCGTCGTGCGCGCCCTGGAGGAGATAGAGCACGGGCCAGGTGCGGTCGGGTTGCGCGGCGTACCCGGTCGGCAGGACCACCCGCACGGGCAGGGACGCGCCGACCGTCGGGGAGGCGACCGTGAGGTCGACGGTTCGGGCGTCGAGCCACTTCTCGGCGACGACCGTGGCGCCCTCGGCCACCGCGGCAGCGGGAGCGGCCCTCGCGGGAGGAGCGTTGAGCACGACTCCCGTACCGAGCAGGGCCGTCGTCACCGCGAGAGCGGCACATCTCCGCCTATGAACCATCCGAGTCGTACGAGCCATCCGAGTCATGGGGCAAGTCCCTTCAGGAGTCCCGCAGATCGCGTGTCAGCAGTGCGGCCAGCGTGTCGACGACCGGTGGGTCGAGCAGCGACAGATGGTGGCCGGGCAACGGGACGACGGTCAGATCGGCGCAGTGCGCCTCCCAGCCGAGCGTCGCGTCGTCGCGTTCGTAGCGGGGGTCGTGGACGGTGTGCGGTGCGGGCTCGCTCGCGCGGTAGAGCAGGGTGCGGCCCGCGTACCCGCCGGGCCGGTGGCGTTCGCCGCTGCGGAGGTCCAGGTAGGAGGTGCGCTGATGTTCGAGGACGGCTTCCGGCAGCTCGACGGCGTCCCTCAGCACCTTGATGACGAGGTCGATCCGACCCGCGTCGTCGAGCCCGGCGAGTTCGTCGTACGGCAGGTCGAGCGGAGTGCGGTAGGTGCGTTCCACGTACGCGGCGAAGTCCCGGAAGTGACGCAGGGCAAGGTCGGTCGCGGCGAGGCGGGTGGGCAGGGGCAGAACCGAGTCGAGCAGGACCAGGGCACAGACTGGGCCGTGCGGCGAGAGAACCCGGACCGCCTCCTGCGCGACCAGACCGCCGTACGACCAACCGCCAAGGGCCCAGGGGCCGTTGGGCTGCGCCACTCGTACGCTCCGGGCGAACTCCGCGGCCCGTCCGGGTACGTCGTCGGGGTCGGCCTGCCGGTCGAACCCGTACACCGGGCGGTCGCCGTCGAGGCGCCGGGCCAGCCGGGCGTAGACATCGGCGGATCCGCCCGCGGCGTGGGCCAGGAAGAGGGGGGTGCCGGGGCCGGTTCCTGGGAACACGCGGAGGGAGGCGGCCGGGGCGTCGGGCCGTTTCGCGGTCCCTTCGTGTACGAGTGCGCCGGGAGCGGGGCGGCGCGGCGCGTCTTCCTCTCGTGCAAGCCGTACGAGCCGTACGGGCGTGACGGGGGCGGAATCCGCCGCTGTCACCGGTTCTCCCCCGGCCTCCGGTTCTCCCTTGGCCTCCGGTACTCGTCCGGCCCCCGCTTCTCGCCCGGGCCCCAACAGCTCGGCCACGCCTCTCAGCGTTCCCCGCCTGATCAGCACCCCTGGCTCTACGTCGACGTCGAACTCCCGCTCCACCGCGGCTCGTATCCGCACGGCCGTCAGGGAGTCCAGCCCGAGATCGGTCAACGGGGTGTCGGGGTCGAGGTGTTCGGGGCTGTAGCCCATCACCGCGGCCACGCACAGCCGAAGCCGTTCGAGACGACCGGCGGCGGGGTCGAGGGCAGCGGCCGAGGGCGGCTCTTCGGCCGGCTCCTCCCCCGCCCAGAAGCGGCGATGCCGCCAGCGGGGCGGCGGGACGTCCATGATGCGGCCCTCGGGATGCAGGCCCTCGCGCGGCCGGGCCACTCGCGCTCCATGGACGAGCAGCGTGGCCAGCGAGGTGCGGAAGGCGAGGGCGTCGTCGGTGCCGCGTCGCAGCGTGGGAACGATCAGCGCGTCCTCGGCGCCGGCGTCATGCAGGGTCTCGGTGAGCGGGTGCAACTGCGTCGCGTGCGGGGCGACTTCGACGAAGACACGGTGTCCGTCCTCGGCGGCGGCGCGCACCGCCTGTGCGAAGCGGACGGGGTTGCGCAGGTTGGCCGCCCAGTACGCCGTGTCGCAGGGCGCGGCCTCGCGGGGATCGCCGAGCGCGGTGGAGTAGCGGCGGCAGTGGGGCGCGGAGTGCTTGACCTCGCCCAGCTCCCGCGCGAACTCCGGGAGCAGCGGCTCGACTTCGGGCGAGTGCCCCGCCGCCGACACCCCCAGCGAACGGGCGAAGCCGTCGCCCTCGGTCACCCGGGCGACCAGCCCGGCCACGTCCTCGGCCGAGCCCGTGACCACACATTGCACGGGCGAGGCGTGCACGGCCACTTCCAGTGTGCCGAACTCCCTTGCCAGCAGCGGGATTTCAGCCGCCGGGAGGTCCACGACAGCCATTGCTCCGCCGGTCAGCCGGGCCAGCAGCCGGGCTCGTACGGCGACGATCCGGGCGCCGGTGGCCTCGTCCAGCGCGCCCGACACGACCGCCGCCGCGATCTCGCCCAGGGAGTGGCCGACGACGGCGTCGGGTTCGAGACCGTACGAGCGCCACAGTTCGGCGAGGGCGACCTGGACGCCGTACAGCACGGGCATGACGGTGGCGGGGGTCGAGAGGTCGGCGTCGGGTCGGAGACCGGCGCGCAGGGAGAGGCCCGCGTGTGTGCGCAGGAGCGGTTCCAGCCGGTCGATGACGGCCGCGAACACCGGTTCCGTCGCGAGGAGTTGGCTGCCCATGCCGGGCCACTGGGAGCCGTAGCCGGAGAAGACCCACACCGTCGGTCCGGGCCCGCCCTGTCGTTCTTCCCCGGTGATCAGGTGCGGGGAGGGCGCGCCCGCGGCGAGGCAGCCGAGTGCGGTGACCGTCTCGGTGCGATCCCGGACGACTAGGGCCGCGCGATGACGGCCGCGGCCGATACGCCCCGCGAGGGTGCGGGCGAGGTCGCAGTCGCGTACCCGCCGGCTGTCGGGGGTGTCCAGCCAGGCGGCGAGCTCACCGGCGTAGGCGCGGACGCGTTCCTTGGTCGGCCCGTCGAGCAGGAGGAGCGCGGGGCGCCCGGAAGGGCCATTCGCCCGGGCGGCCGGGCGGTGTTCGGCTTCGGCTTCGGCGAGGACGACATGGGCGTTCGTACCGCCGAAGCCGAAGGCCGAGACGCCCGCGGTGGCCTTGCCCGAGTAGCGGGGCCAGGGTTCGGGCGAGCCGACCACTCGCAGGCCGAGCGCGTCGAGGTCGGCGTGCGGGCCTGGGCGGGTGAAGTGCAGGTGGGCGGGGATCTCGCCGTGGTGCAGGGCGAGCACGGTCTTGATCAGGCCCGCGATACCGGCGGCCGCCTCCAGGTGGCCGAGGTTCGTCTTGGCGGAGCCGATCAGGAGGGGCTGGTCCAGGGCGCGGTCGCGGCCGAGTACGGCGCCGAGGGCACTCGCCTCGATCGGGTCGCCGAGGGCGGTGCCCGTACCGTGCGCCTCCACGTAGTCCACGGTCGTCGGGGCGGTGTGCGCCTCGGCGAGGAGGGCGCGCTGGGCTTCGGAGTTGGGGGCCGTCAGTCCGTTGGAGCGGCCGTCGGAGTTGACGGCCGTCGCACGGATCACCGCCAGGACGCGGTCGCCGTCGCGTTCGGCGTCCGGGAGCCGTTTCAGTACGACGACTCCGCAGCCCTCGCCGCGGACGATCCCGTCGGCCGCGGCGTCGAAGGCCTTGCAGCGGCCGTCCGGGGCGAGGGCGCCCGCGCGCTGGAAGCCGAGGGTGACGGCGGGGGTCAGGAGCAGGTTGACCCCGGCGGCGAGTGCCGTGTCGCTCTCGCCCGTCACCAGGCTGCGTACGGCGTGGTGCACCGCGACCAGCGACGACGAGCACGCCGTGTCGACGGACAGGCTGGGGCCGCGCAGGTCGAGGGCGTACGACAGGCGGCCCGCGGCGATGCTCATGGACGCGCCGGTGGCGGTCCAGGCGTCCACGGCGGCGAGGTCGGCGGTCGTGAGGTGCGCGTACTCGTTGCCGCTGATGCCCACGAAGACTCCGGTGCGGGTGCCCGCGAGCGCGGGCGCGGTGAGGGCCGCGTGGTCGAGGGCCTCCCGGGTGACTTCGAGGAGCATGCGGTGCTGGGGGTCCATGGCGGTGGCCTCGTGGGCGGGGATGCCGAAGAACTCGGCGTCGAAGCCGGCGATGTCGTCGAGGCCGCCGAGGAAGGCGCCGTGCCGGGTCATGTCGTCCGGCAGTCGGTCCGGGTCCCGGACGAAGGGGTCCCAGCGGCCGGGCGGAAGGGTCGTGACCGCGTCGCGGCCGTCGGTGAGGAGTTGCCAGTATTCGGCGGGGGACGTGACGGCGCCGGGGAATCGGCAGCCGATGCCGATGACGGCGACGGCGGGGGTCGGTTCGGTAGTTCGGTTGGTGCCGGTCGTCTGTGGCTGGACGCGCCCACGGGGCGGAGCCGCATTTGTCACAGCCCCGCGCCCTTGAAGGGGCGCCGTCGCCCCAAGCCGTGTCACCAGTGTGTCGATCGTCGGGGCCTCCCACAGGAGCGTGTCCGGCAGGCGTCTCCCGGCCAGTTCGCTCAGGTCGGCCGTCAGCGCCACCGCGTCTCGGGAGGTGAGTCCGGCCTCCGCCAGGGGCCTGTCGTCGGGGAGTTGGCGGGAGCTGACCCCGTACCAGTCCTGGAGTCGGCCCGCGACCAGCTCGCGGATCTCCGTGCGCGACACGTTCATCGCGGACCGAACCCGCCGCCGAGGAAGCGCGCCCGGGCTGCCGCGCGGGACACCTTGCCGCTGCTCGTGCGGGGGACGGAGCCCGGCGGTACGAGCAGCAGTGCGCCGAGGCGCAGTCCGTGACGGGCGGAGATCGCGGCGCGTACGACCCGTTCGGCGTTCCGCGTGTCATCCGGTGTCGGTTCGGTGTCCCGACGGTGCTCCGCGACCACGACGAGCTCCTCCCCCACCCCGTCCGCCCTGGTCACTCCGAACGCGGCGAGGTGGTCCCGGCGGATCAGGGCCACGGCCGTCTGTACGGTCTCCTCGATGTCCTGGGGGTAGTGGTTGCGCCCGTCCACGATGAGTACGTCCTTGAGGCGGCCGGTGACCAGGAGCCGCCCGTCGTGCAGGGCGCCGAGGTCGCCGGTGCGCAGCCAGTCCCCGGCCGCGCCGAAGCCGAAGGTCTCGGCCGTGAGCCCGGCGCGCTTCCAGTAGCCGAGCCCGATGTTGGGGCCGCGCAACCGGATCTCGCCGACCCGCCCTTCCGGCAGTACGGCGCCGTCCGCGCCGACGATCCGCAGCTCCTGCCCGACGGGCGCCCCGCACGGGACGAGCACCGCCGCTCCCTCGTCCGGCGTCTCCTCGATCCGCCCCTCCGTGAGCGCGTCGGCGCGGCAGGCGACCGCCGAGGGCGGTTCGTCGCGGGCGGTCGCGGTCACGAACACGGTGGCTTCCGCGAGGCCGTACGCGGGACAGTGCACGGCCGGGTCGAGCCCGGCGGGCCCGAATGTCGTGTGGAAGCGGTCCACCGTCCCGGCGCGCACCGGTTCGCTGCCGTTGATGAGCACCCGCACGCGGTCCAGGCGGAGTTCGTCGACGAGCCCCGGGTCGGTGCGGGCCACGCAGTAGTCGTACGCGAAGTTCGGGGCGGCGCTGACGGTGCCCTCGTACGAGCCGAGGAGGCGCAGCCAGCGGGCCGGGTCCTGGAGGAAGGCGGCGGGGTCCATGAGGACGGACGGGAAGCCGCCCACGACGGGCGCGGCGATGCTGAGGACGAGACCCATGTCGTGGAAGAGGGGCAGCCAGCCGACCGTGGTGGCGGCTTCCGGGTCGGCGATGAACGCGTCGATCGCCTGGCGGGCGTTGGCGACGACGTTGGCGTGGCTGATCATGACGCCGGCCGGGCTGCGGGTGGAGCCGGAGGTGTACTGGAGGTAGGCGATGTCGTCCGGCGCGGGCGCCGCCGACGATGCGCCCGTGTCGATGAATCCGCCGCGCTGGACGGGGAGTTGGTCGATGGGAACGACCGGGACCTCCGGCAGGCCCCGTTCGCGGACGAACTCATCCATCGCGCGGGCCGTTTCGGAGTCGCTGAGCAGACAGGCCGGTTCGCAGTCGGCCAGGACGGCCGCCAGTCTCCCTTCGTGGCCCGGGAGTTGGGGACCGAAGAGGGGTACGGCGATGACGCGGGCGTACAGGCAGCCGAGGAAGCCGGCCGCGTAGTCGAGCCCCTGGGGCAGCACGAGGGCGGCGCGTTCGCCGGGGGAGGTGACCTGGACGAGTCGGTCGGCGACGGCTCTGGCCCGGGTGTCGAGGGCGCGCCACCCGAGTGCCCGGTGCACTCCCGTGGGGGCGCTGTCGGGGAAGTCGACGTGGCTGAAGGCGCGTTGCTGCGGCCGGTGTCCGGCCCAGTGCCTCAGGTGATCCGTGAGTGAGGCGGATGCGGCGGGCCGGACGGAGGTCATGAGGGCTCCAACTGGGTTGGTGGCAGCGCGAGTTGAACGGTGGGGGTGCGTGCGTCCGCTTGGGGCGGTGCCCCAGGTTCCGCCTCCGGGCGACCGGTGGGTTAGACGACGTGCTGACAGTTCGTCCGCCGCCTCCTGTCAGTTCGCTGACAAAGGCGTGCCGTCGATTCCATGCCGTGGGCCAGAGCCCGGGCGGCTCTCTCCCGCCGACAATCCGTGCGACGGCGGAAGGAGCGTCTCGTGGGACGTGCACGGCTGTTCGCGCTGTTCTCCCTGCTCACGCTGACCGGGTTCATCACGACGCTCGACAACACGGTCATCAATGTGGCCCTGCCGACCGTGCAGCGCGAACTGGGCCTGACGGTGCCGGACTTGGAGTGGGTGGCCGCCAGTTATGTGCTCAGTTTCGGCGCGCTGCTGCTGCCCGGCGGGCGGCTGACCGATCTGTTCGGGCGCAGGTCCGTGCTGGCCGCCGGGATCATGGTCTTCACGGCGGCGTCGGCGGCGGCCGCCCTCGCGGACAGCGGGGGTGCGCTGACGGCGGCCCGTACGGTGCAGGGGGTCGGGGCCGCGTTGGTCATCCCGGCCTCGCTCGCCGTCATCGCGGTCGATCTGCCCGAGCGGCTGCGCTCGACGGCCGTTGGTCTGTGGACGGCCGCGCTGGCCGTGGCGCTGGCGCTGGGACCCGTGGTAGGTGGCTTCGTCACCCAACGGTGGGGCTGGGGCTGGGTGTTCGCGCTCAACGTCCCGTTCGGGCTGATCGCGCTGCTGCTGATGCCGGCCGTGCCCGCCCGGTCCACGCGGTCCGCTCCTCGGCGCGGCGGCCTCGATCTGCCCGGGGTACTCCTGTCGGTGCTCGCGCTCTATCTGCTCACGTACGGTCTCGTGCGGGGTCAGGAGCACGGGTTCGGTACCGCGCCCGTCCCGCTGTGCCTGGGTGTTTCGGCGGTCGCCGCCGGTGTGTTCGTCGTGGTGGAGGCCCGGACCGCGCGGCCACTCGTCGAACCGGGGCTGTTGCGCGACCGGTTCCTCACGGGCGGGATCGTCGCGCAGGTGCTGTGGGGCATCGGCGTCAACGGGGTGTTCTTCTTCACGGCGCTCTACCTCCAGCGGGTGCTCGGCTTCTCGCCGATCGGGGCGGGGCTCGCGTTTCTGCCGCTGGCGGGCGCGCTGCTGCTCGGCACGCCGGTGGCCGAGCGGGCGGCCCGTGCGCTGGGCGCCCATGTCTCGATCGCGGCGGGTCTCTGCCTGGTGGCGGTCGGCCTGCTGTACGTCTCGGGTGCGGGTGCGCGGGCCGGTTTCTGGGAACTGCAACCGGGGCTGGTGCTGATCGGCTGGGGTTCCGCCTTCACCACTCCGCTGACCGTCCGCTGTCTCGCGCGGGTTCCGGAGACCGGGATGGGGATGGCGACCGGCCTGGTGAGCGCGGCGCGCGAGGTCTCCGGGGTGTTCGGGGTGGTTCTGGTGGGCGTGGTCCTCACTCGGCGTGAAGGCTCCGAGCTGCGTTCCGGCGCCGATCCGCGCGGCGCGTTCCTGGAGGGCTACGCCCTCGGGCTCCGGCTCGCGGCGTGCTGCGTCCTCGCGGGCGCGTTCGTGACGCTGGTGACGCTGCGCCGTCGTGGACGTCATCGGCGGGTGGTGGCGCGGAGCAGGTTTCCCCTTGTCGTGAAGTGACAAGCCCCTGGTGCGGGTCTGTCAGTCACCGACGAAGCTCGGCAGAATCCGTGCGGGTATCGTCACGATGCCCTACTTCCCGTGCGCAGAAGGAGCCGCTGTGTGAGCGGATTCCGCATTCTGGAGAAGATCGAGGCGACGAACGCCACGGCGAGGGCCGAGGAGGCCCACGGCCCGTTCAAGGCGTTCCCTTCGGGTCTGCACGACCATCTCAGACCGTTCTTCGCCGACATCACGGAAGAGGTCGCACGGGCGATCAGAACCGAGATCCCGGAGTACGCGCGGCCGACGGACGACACGTACATGCAGGTCGTGCACCGGGGCGTGGAGCACGCGTTGCAGGGGTTCCTGGAGCGCATGGCCAAGCCCGACACCGACTGGGAGCCGGTGAAGGCGACGTATCAGCGCATCGGCCGGGGTGAGGCGGACGAGGGGCGCAGTCTCGACGCCTTCCAGTCGGCGCTGCGGCTCGGCGCCCGGGTGACGTGGCGTCGGATCAACGCGCTGGTCGACGCGGATCTGCTGCCGCGTCATGTGCTGGCCGCGTTCGGTGAGGCGCTGTTCCTGCACCTCGACGAGATGGCGGCCGCGACGACGGCGGGGTACACGGAGGCGCGGCTGCACGCGGCCGGCGAGTTGCAGCAGCGGCGTACGCGGCTGATCGATCTGCTGATCGTGGACCCGCCCGCGTCGGTCGCGGCGATCACCGATCTCGCGCACACCGCGCAGTGGCCGGTGCCGCGCTCGCTGGCCGTGGTCGTCATCGACCACGGGGCGCAGGCCGGGGCGGCGCAACCGCCCATCGTGCCGCCGGAGTTCCTGGCCCGGTTCGACATGCGCCCGGCCGTGCTGGTGGTGCCCGATCCGGAGGGCCCGGGCAGGGCGCGTGCCGTCGCCGGTGCGCTGCAGGGCCTGCGGGCCGTCATGGGGCCGAGCGTCGCGCTCCAGGAGGGCGCGAGGTCGCTGCGGTGGGCGACCGAGGCGCTCGCTCTGGCCCGGCGGGGTGTGCTCCCGGACACGGAGATGGTGCGCTGCCGGGACCATCTGGCCACGCTGATGCTGTTCCGCGACGAGGCGCTGGTGGAGGCGATGGCGGACCGGCATCTGCGTCCCTTGGACACGATCCGCCTGCCCCAGCGGGAGCGCCTCGCGGAGACACTCCTGAGCTGGCTGGAGTGCGGCCACAACGCGAGCGAGGTGGCCGCCCGACTGGCCGTCCATCCACAGACGGTCCGCTACCGCATGCGCCAGCTCGACGAGTTGTTCGGCGACCGGCTCCACGACCCCACCACCCAGTTCGAGATGCAGCTGGCGCTGCGGGCGCTCAAGCTCAGGAGGGCGGCCCGGGCCCGGTGAGCGTCGCGGCGACGCCCCGGGCCGCGAACGGCGTCGTCATTTTCTGGACAGGTGTCCATGTATAGTGGACACCTGTCCAGGAACTTTTTCCCCATTGAAGGAGCCCACCCCCATGCAGATACTCGCGAACGTGCTGGTCGGCCTCGTCGCCGCGCTGCACGCGTACATCATGGTTCTGGAGATGTTCCTGTGGGAGAAGAAGCCGGGGCGCGGACTGCACGGGTTCGACCCTGAGATGGCGCGGGCCACCGCGGCGCTGGGCGCCAACCAGGGGCTCTACAACGGTTTTCTCGCAGCCGGCCTCGTCTGGGGACTGGTCTCCGACGACCCCACGGGCTTCCGCGCACAGGTCTTCTTCCTGGTGTGCATCATTGTCGCGGGTGTGTACGGCACGGTCACCGCGAACCGCCGCATCCTCTTCGCGCAGGTCCTGCCCGGCGGGCTCGCCCTGGCCGCCGTCCTCCTCGCCCAGTGACCTCCGACCCCAGGGCCGAGCGCACCCGGGCCAAGCTGCGCCGGGCCCTCCTGCACGAGTGCGCCCGCCGGCCGCTCGCGGAGGTCGGCGTCGCGGCGCTGACGCGCACGGCCGGGGTCGGCCGGGCCACGTTCTATCTGCACTACGCCGATCTGGAGGCGCTGGCCGTCGACGCCTGCGCCGAGGTCGTACGGGACGCCGTGGACGCCCTGCACGCCTGGCGGGGCAGGCCCGACCCCAGGTCGGCGCCGGACGCCCTGGTCACGTTCTTCGCGGGCCTCCCCCCTCATGCCCCGCTCTACCGCGCCCTGTTGAGCCCGGGCGGCTCAGGCCCGCTCGGCCGCGTCCTGCACCGGGACCTGCGCGCCCGCAGCCTCGCCGAGCGCGAACTCGTCGGCGCGCCGGAGGCCCCCCTCATCGCCTCCGCCGTGGCCGCGACCTTCGCGGGCGTCCTCGCCGACTGGCTGCACGGGCTCGTGGAGGCCACCCCCGAGGAGATCGCCCACAAGGTGTGGCGCCTGCTCGTGGCGCTGCACGCGACCCGCTGGGACGCCGACCGGTAGGACGTCAGGCGCGGCCCATTGCCTCTTTTCGCCGTACGTTCCAGGCGGTTCAGCTCTGCCGGGCGGCCTGGAACGTACGCCGGTAAGCCTGCGGTGACACCCCGATCGCCGCGTGCAGATGCTGACGCAGCGAGGTGCCCGTGGCGAAGCCGACCTCGCCCGCGATCTGGTCCACCGGAAGATCGCTGACTTCGAGCAACTGCCGTGCGCGGACGACGCGTTGCTGGATGAGCCAGCGGCCGGGGCTCATCCCGACCTCGTCGTTGAACCGGCGGGCGAACGTCCGCAGGCTCATCCGGGCGTGGGCGGCCAGATCGGCCAGGGCCAGCGGCTCGCCGAGGCGCTCCAGCGCCCACTGCCGGGTGGCCGCGGTGCCCGCCGCAGAGGGCTCGGGCACGGGCTGCTCGATGTACTGGGCCTGACCGCCGTCCCGCCACGGCGGCACCACGCAGGACCGCGCCACCCGGTTGGCCAACTCGCTGCCGTGGTCCTTGCGCACGAGGTGCAGGCAGACGTCCACGCCGGACGCGGCTCCCGCCGAGGTGAGGAGGGAGTCCTCGTCGACGAACAGCACGTCGGCGTCCAGGTCCACGTCCGGGTGCATCTTCCGGAACAGCGGCGCCAGTTGCCAGTGCGTCGTCGCCCGGCGTCCGGCGAGCATCCCCGCCGCCGCCAGGACGAAGGCCCCCGTGCAGATGGAGACGATCCGGGCGTCCGGCCGGATGGCCCGCAGCGCGGCGCCCACCTCCTCGGGGAGACCGGCGTCGATCTGCGACAGGGCGAACGGCGGGATGACCACGGTGTCGGCCGTGCGCAACGCTTCGGGACCGTGCTCGACGGTGATCGAGAAGTCCGAGCTGCTGCGCACCGGCTGCCCGTCGACCGTGCAGGTCCGGACCTCGTACCGGCCCTCGGCCGAGCCGAAGACCCGCTTCGGGATGCCGAGTTCGAAGGGGTAGACGCCCTCCAGAGCCAGGACGACGACCCGCTCCACGGGTCCGTCGTACTCCCCGTGCCGGAGGTGCTCGGCGGGTTCGGGGCACTCCCCGCGGTGCGTTCGCAGCATGTCATGCATGGCACGATCCTATCGAACAATGGCAATCGTGCCATTTTCTCGATGGTGAGGGCCCGGCAGGCTGGAGCGCATGAGCACTGAGAACACGATGCGCGCGATCAGTCAGGACGTCCTCGGCGGTCCCGAGGTCCTCAAGGAAGTGGAACTGGAGATCCCGAGGCCCGGGCCGAGCGAGGTGCTGGTCCGGGTGCACGCCGCGGGTCTCAACCCGACCGACTGGAAGCACCGGGCGAACGGCAACTTCCTCGGGAAGCCGCCGTTCGTCCTCGGCTGGGACGTGTCCGGGGTCGTCGAGGCGATCGGCCTCGGCGTCACCCTCCACAAGCCGGGCGACGAGGTCTTCGGCATGCTGCCGTATCCGTACGGCGCCGGTGCGCACGCCGAGTACGTCACCGGTCCCGCGCGCGCCTTCGCGCACAAGCCGGCCGAGGTCGACCACACACAGGCGGGCGCGATTCCGCTGGCCGCGCTGACCGCCTGGCAGGCACTGGCCGACACGGCGGACGTCCGGCCGGGGCAACGGGTGCTGATCCACGCCGCGGCCGGCGGGGTGGGGCATCTGGCCGTGCAGATCGCCAAGGAGCGGGGGGCGTATGTGATCGGTACGGCCAGCTCGGGGAAGCACGAGTTCCTGCGGAGCCTGGGCGTCGATGAGGCGGTCGACTATCGGGAGACCGACTTCGCCGAGGCCGTGGGAGATGTTGACGTAGTGCTGGACACGGTCGGGGGCGACTATCGGTCGCGGTCGCTCAAGATCCTTCGGCCGGGCGGGCTGCTGGTGTCGATCCTGCCGTCCGGGTCGCCGGCGCTCGCCGAGGAGGCGCGGGGGCTCGGCGTGCGAGCGGCGGAGCTGCTCGTGGAGGCCGATCAGGCCGGGATGCGTGCGATCGCCGGGCTTGTCGCCGCGGGGCGGCTGCGTGCCGCGGTCGCCGAGGTGTTTCCGTTGGCCGACGCCGCGAAGGCGCATGCGCTGGGCGATACGGGGCGGACTGCGGGGAAGCTTGTTCTTCAGGTTCGGTAGGGCTGTGCCGGGCGCGGGGTGCCACAGGATGGTGTTTGGCTGCGGGCCTGTTGTGGCTCGTCGCGCCCGCGCGGCGGAAGCCGCACCATGTCACAGCCCCGCGCCCCTGAAGGGGCGCGCTGTTGTGAAGCTCTGGATATTAGGTGAACGTGAGTACCGGCTTGATCGTTTTGCCTGCGCCCATGTCCTGTACCGCCTGGGCGATGTCCTCGAACGCGTAGGTGGTGATCAGCCGGTCCAGCGGAAGTCGGCCCTCGCGGACCAGGTTCACCAGGGTCGGGATCGCGGTCTGAGTCTCCTGGTCGCCGAGTGTCAGGCCCACCAGCCGCTTGCCGCCGAGCATTCCGTTGACGTCCAGGGCGACTTCCGCACCGAACGGCGGGGCGCCGACGATCACCGCCGTACCGCGTGCCGCGAGCGCCTCCACGCCCTTGCGCAGGACGATGACGTTCCCCGTGGTCTCCACGACCCCGTCGGCGCCCGCCCCGCCGGTGATCAGCCCGACCGCGTCGACGATGTCCGCCTCATTGGCGTTCACGGTGTGGGTGGCACCCAACTCCCGTGCCAGCTCCAGCCGTTCGGTCACCTTGTCGACGGCGATCACCGTGGTCGCGGGCGTCAGCGCCGCGGCCATCACCGCCGACAGACCGACCGCACCGGCGCCGAGGACCAGGAGCGTGTCCCCCATGCGGGGCCCAAGAACGTTCCACACGGCGCCCGTTCCGGTCTGTACGCCGCAGCCCAGCGGCGCCAGGGATGCCAGCGGCAGGTCCTTGTCGACCTTGACGAGGCTGCGCTCGTCCACCAACGCCCGCTCGGCGAAGGAGGACTGGCCGAAGAAGTGACCGCCGAGCGGTGCCCCGTCCCGGCTGATGGTGGCGGAGCCGTCGGCGCGGCGACCGCCGAGGAGGTTCAGCGGCAGCCAGGTGGCGCAGTACGCCGGGTGGCCGTCACGGCAGTTGCGGCAGGAGCCGCAGGAGGTGAAGGACAGCACGACGTGGTCGCCGGGCCCGACGCCGGTGACGTCCGGGCCGACGGCCTCGACGACACCGGCTCCCTCGTGCCCGAGGACGCCGGGCAGCGGGAACGGCAGGCCGCCGCTCGCCGCCCCGAGGTCCGTGTGGCACAGGCCCGCGGCCACGATACGGACCAGGGCCTCGTGGGCGCGGGGCTCGTCGAGCTCCACGTCGGCGAGAGTGAAGGGCGCTCCCCCGGACTCGACCACGGCTGCGCGAGTGGTGGTGGACATACGGCGAACTCCCTTGGGCGAGGGTGAGGGTGGGGGTGGGGTAAGAGTCGGGCGAAGGCGAGGCTGAGGGTGCGCATGGCTGCGGGGGCGCTCAGTCCAACGAGATGACGACCGACTTGACCTTGGTGTAGGAAGCGAGCGCCTCGGGCCCGTACTCGCGGCCGAAGCCGGAGGCCTTGACCCCGCCGAAGGGCACCGCGGGGTCGAGCATCGCCCAGTCGTTCACCCACACGATGCCCGCCTGAAGCCGGTCGGCGACGCGGTGCGCGCGGGCGAGGTCGGTGGTCTGCAGGCCCGAAGCCAGGCCGTACGAGGTGGAGTTGGCGAGTTCGACGGCCTCGTCCTCGGAGTCGAAGGGCTGCACGGTGAGGACGGGGCCGAAGACCTCCTCCTGGACCACGCGGGAGTCGTTCGACAGGCCCGCGATGACCGTGGGTTTGTAGTAGTAGCCGCCGTTCAGGTCGAGGCGCTCACCGCCGCAGACGATGCGGCCGCCCTCCTTGCGGGCCAGTTCGACGTACTCCTCGACCTTCTTCAGGTGCCGCTCCCCCGCCATCGGGCCGACGACGGTCTCGGGCTCCCGGGGGTCGCCGACCGGTACGCCGGGGACGGCGTCGGCGAGGATGCCGATCACGGTGTCGTAGAGCGGGCGCGCGACGAGGAGGCGCGGGCCGCCCATGCAGAACTGGCCGGTGTTGAAGACGAACGCCTTGATGACCGCGCCGATGGCCTTCTCGACGTCGGCGTCCCCGAAGACGATGTGCGCCGCGTTGCCGCCGAGCTCCATGGTGACCGGCTTCAGGCCCTCGCCGGCGACGCTCGCCGCGTGCCGGCCGACCGCGGTCGACCCGGTGAAGGCGATCTTGTCGACGCCGGGGTTGCGCAGCAGCGCCTCGCCCGCGACCGGTCCCGTACCGGTGACGACGTTGTGGACGCCGTCCGGGACGCCCGCCTTCTGGAGCAGACCGGCCATGTAGAGGGCGCTGAGCGGGGTCTCCTCGGCGGGCTTGTGCACCACCGTGTTGCCTGCCGCGAGGGCCGGGGCGATCTTCGAACCGGAGAGGATCAGCGGGAAGTTGAAGGGCGTGATCGCGGCGACGACACCGATCGGACCGGGCTTGGTGTAGGCGAGTCCGTTGAGCGGGGTGTCGCGGGTCGCGCCGTCCAGGGTCCAGGCGAGGGAGGCGTAGTACTCGTAGTCGTTGGCCGCGTTCGTCACGTCGACGGCGTGGCACAGCGTGATCGGCTTGCCCACGTCCTGGCTCTCCAGGGCCGCGATCTCGTCGGCGTTCTCCCGGATCAGTTCGGCGACGCGGTGCAGCACGCGGCCCCGCTCGCGGCCGCTCATGGCGGCCCAGGGTCCGTTGTCGAACACCTCCCGAGCGGCGCGTACAGCCGTGTCGACGTCGGCTGCCGAGGCCTCCGCGACCGTCGTGACCACCTGACCGGTGGACGGATCGAACACGTCCGTACGCGCTCCGTCGGCCGCCTCGTGCCACTGTCCGCCGATGAACAACTGCCCGGGCCCGCTCTCGAAGGTGGTCGTCATTGCCCACTCCTCAGCCTTGATCACCAAGATTTCAATCAACAGGATTCCTGTTGGTTCGCAGTCTCATTACACACAGGTTTCCTGTCAATGGCCTAGGCTGGACGCATGGTCGTCACCAAGGCACCCCCGTCCCTCCTGTACATGGTCAAGCAGGTGGAACTCGTCGTGCGGTCCCACCTCGACGAGCTGCTGAAACCGTCGGGGATCACAGCGCTGCAGTACACCTCGCTCACCGTCCTGGAGCGGCACGACGGCCTGTCCGCGGCGCAGCTCGCACGCGACTCGTTCGTGACCGCGCAGTCCGTGGCCGACGTGATCCGGGCTCTGGAGACCCGCGGACTCGTACGGCGCGAGCGCAATCCCCGCAACCGCCGCGAGCTGCTGATCCTCCTCACCGAGTCCGGCCGCGATCTGCTCGCCCGGCACGCCGGGCCCGTGCGGGAACTGGAGGAGCGCATGGTGCGGGACCTCACGGCGCACCAGACCGACCAGTTCCGGCAGGCACTGTCGAAGGCCTGGCAGTCGCTGTCCTGAAACCGAAGGGCGACACGTCCCCTAAATCGAAGACATATGTCAATCGAACATGCTGAAATTCACTCTCACGGGGGTAACTTGCTGGATGGGGAACGCTTTGGCGGCCGCCAGCCGCACAGTGCCGCTTCTACGCTCACCGAGCGACGTCACCCTGGCCCCCGGTGACCCTGTTGGAGGTGATGTCGTCGTGCGCAACGACCCAGCGCCGTTCTCTCCTCACCTGCGTGTCCACCAGGACCGCGGGCACACCGTGCTGGAGTTCCGCGGCGAGATCGACATCATCGCGGCGCTGGACATCGTCCCGGCCCTGGACGCGGCGACGGGACACCCGGCCGCG
Organism: Streptomyces sp. NBC_00878; assembly: GCF_026341515.1. NCBI lineage: Bacteria > Bacillati > Actinomycetota > Actinomycetes > Kitasatosporales > Streptomycetaceae > Streptomyces > Streptomyces sp. NBC_00878. The sequence goes on from NZ_JAPEOK010000001.1 coordinate 620,718, forward strand.
CGAGTCGTCCTCGACCTGCGGCACATCGACTTCCTCGACTGCTCGGGCCTGCGGCTGCTGTACCGGGCCCGGCGCCGGGTCCTCGCCCAGGGCGGCCGGCTGCAACTGGTCTGCACCCACCCGCTGACCCTGCGCATCCTGCGCGTCACCGAGCTCGACAACGTGCTGCCGCCGCTGTCGAGCATGGACGAGGCCCTCGGCCAGCCCGAGGCCGCCTCGGAGTCCTTATGACCCTCCTCTCCCTTCTCGCCCCTCCCTTCTCCATCCGCCCATCGGCTACTTCAGGATCTTGGTGACCTGTCCTGCGCCGACCGTGCGGCCGCCCTCCCTGATCGCGAATTTCAGCCCTTCCTCCATCGCGATCGGCTGGATCAGCTGGACGTGCATGCTGGTGTTGTCGCCCGGCATGACCATCTCGGTGCCCTTGGGCAGGGTCACCACCCCCGTCACGTCCGTCGTGCGGAAGTAGAACTGCGGCCGGTAGTTGTGGAAGAAGGGCGTGTGCCGGCCTCCCTCGTCCTTCGACAGGATGTAGGCCCTCGCCTCGAACTCCGTGTGCGGCATCACCGATCCCGGCCTGATGACGACCTGCCCCCGCTCGACCTCCTCGCGCTTCACGCCGCGCAGGAGCAGCCCGACGTTCTCCCCGGCCCGGCCCTCGTCGAGCAGCTTGCGGAACATCTCGATGCCCGTGACCGTCGTCTTCGTCTTCTGGGCGTGGATGCCGATGATCTCGACCTCCTGGTTGACACGGAGCACCCCGCGCTCGATGCGGCCCGTGACGACCGTTCCGCGGCCGGTGATGGTGAAGACGTCCTCGATCGGCATGAGGAAGGGCTGGTCCACGTCGCGCACCGGCTCGGGCACGAACTCGTCGACGGCGGCGAGGAGTTCGAGGACGGAGGCGGCCCATTGCTCGTCGCCCTCAAGGGCCTTGAGCGCCGAGACCCGCACCACCGGGAGATCGTCGCCCGGGAACTCGTACTCCGTGAGCAGCTCGCGCACCTCCAGCTCGACGAGTTCGAGGATCTCCTCGTCGTCGACCATGTCCGTCTTGTTCAGCGCGACGACGATGTACGGAACGCCGACCTGGCGGGCCAGCAGGACGTGCTCCTTGGTCTGCGGCATCGGACCGTCGGTCGCGGCGACCACCAGGATCGCGCCGTCCATCTGCGCCGCGCCCGTGATCATGTTCTTGATGTAGTCCGCGTGCCCCGGGCAGTCGACGTGCGCATAGTGCCGCCGCTCCGTCTGGTACTCGACATGCGCGATCGAGATCGTGATGCCGCGCTGCCGCTCCTCGGGCGCCTTGTCGATCTGCTCGAACGGCGTGTACGGATTGAGGTCGGGAAACCTGTCGTGCAAGACCTTCGTCACGGCCGCCGTGAGCGTCGTCTTGCCGTGGTCGATGTGCCCGATGGTGCCGATGTTGACATGCGGCTTGGTCCGCTCGAACTTGGCCTTGGCCACTGCAAGCCCTCCTGATCACCCGGGTGATGCGAGCGTGCTCCGTCTCCTTCCGTCTATTCGGTACTGCCGTTCGTCCGTCCTGTCCACGGGCGGAAAGCCCGGTCTCGGTACGGCGTGCGACTTCCGCGGGTTCACGCCGGTGGTGCCGGGCCGCGCCCTGCGGCGCGTGAAGGCTCGTGTGACGTCTGAGGGCAGAAGTCGACCATTCGGCCAACAGCCCGGTCTGGTCAGGGAATTGAGGGGCACTAGGAAGGGTGGAAGGAGGACGGTCACATGACGACGTCCCTGAAGCGCATGCCCGGATGGGCCAAGATCCTCAGCGCGGTCGTGCTGGTTCTGGTGATACTCGGCGCCGGGCTGCAGCTGAGTCTGCTGCCCGGGCTGCGTGACGTGTTCCGCGAGGAAACGCACGACCGGACAGGCCCCACGCTCCTCAAGTCCATTCAGGACATGAGCCGTTACGACGCCGCCTCGGGCAACTTCCAGGTGGTGGTGGATCTGGAGAAGGACACCAAGTACCTGCCGGACGCGGTCCGTGGCACCCGCACCCTGTACGTGGGCGCGGGCACCGTGGACGCCTATGTCGACCTCGGGAAGATCCGCGAGAAGGATGTGACGGTCAACGCGGACCGCACATCGGCCACGCTCAAGCTCCCCCACGCCGCCCTGGGCAAGCCCGCCCTCGACCCCGACCAGTCCTACGCCGTCTCCAAGCAGCGCGGTCTGCTCGACCGGCTCGGCGATGTCTTCTCGGACAACCCGAACGACGAGCGTGCCGTCCAGCGCCTCGCCGCGCGGCACATCGGAGACGCCGCGAAGAAGACCGAGCTGACCGCCCGCGCCGAGGAGAACACCACCGGAATGCTCAAGGGGCTGCTGGGTTCCCTGGGCTTCAAGGAGGTGAAGGTGACGTACGGGTGATGAGCCCTGCTTGAGCACACCGATTGCCCCGGCAGCGCGAAGAGAAGCCGGGGCAATCGGCGGCTCAGGACTGGGAGTCCCGCAGCGGCTTCAGGACGAGCCGCCGGAGTCCGGGGCTCGCCTTGTCCGCGCTTCCGGAACGGTCGAGCAGTTGATGTAGCCGTCGGCATCTTCGGCCACTCCGGGGGTACTCGCCTTTCATCGGACGGAAGTTGAAACCCGGAGGGTTGAATGGCCCGCGCAGTGTTACGCCGCCGCACATCTCACTCCAGCGCCAAGAAACCCGGCCCTCCTACCAAGAAGTCGCGCTCCCCCGACACCAAGTCCGCCCCCGCCGCCTCGGCGCCTCCCAGCAAGAGACGTCAACTCCCCTTTGTCGTACGACTTTTGGTCATGCTCGTCGCCTTCGCGGCCATGGTGGCCTTCGCCGCCGCGCTGGCCCGGATCACGCTGCAGCCCTCGCCGGCCTCCGAGGCCCTGACGCACAGCAACCTGCATCCCGGCCGCTCCCTGCGCGCCTATCTGGACCAGCCCGAACTGCGTGACGCGTTCAGGCAGATCGGCGGCAATCTCGCCCTCGGCATCCCCTTCGGGGTGCTGTTGCCCGTACTGGTCCCCAAGGCACGCGGGATCCTGCGCGTGCTCCTGCTGACCGCGGCCGCGATGCTGCTGGTCGAACTGGTGCAGGGGGCCCTGATCACCGGGCGCGCCTTCGACATCGACGACGTCATTCTCAACACCAGTGGGGCGCTGATCGGTTACCTGCTCCTCGGCCGACGGCTGAACCGTGCGGTGCATCCACGGAAGCCCCGCGGCAAAGGCACGGAGGCGGGCAGCAACTGAGCCTGGAGGCAAGGGACTTGACGAAGTAAGGGCGAGCGTCGAGATGTGAACGAATGGTCCGTACCAAAGTCTTGACGCCCCCTTACTTCACCTCTTAAATCAAGAGGCTAAGCACGCACCCCCCACCTCAGTCGGCGCCCGTCCCCCAACGGGATCGCCGTACGGAAGGGAGAGACGTGGACTCGCCACGCCTGCTCCGCAGATGCCTCCTCGCCACCCTGTCCGCCGTGCTCCTCGCCTCCGCCGCCGTCCTGCCCGCGCAGGCCGACGCGGGGCAGGCCGCCGCCGGGCAGGCGGCTCCCGAGCCCAGGGCCGCCGCGGCCGTGACGTTCTCGGACACCTTCGACGGTGCCGCCGGTTCGGCCGTCAACTCCTCGAAATGGCAGATCGAGACCGGCGACAACGTCAACAACCACGAGCGGCAGTACTACACAGCCGGCGCCAACAACGCGGCCCTGGACGGCCAGGGCCACCTGGTGATCACGGCCCGCCGCGAGAATCCGAACAACTACCAGTGCTGGTACGGGCGTTGTGAATACACCTCGGCCCGCCTCAACACGGCGGGCAAGTTCACGACGACGTACGGCCGGGTCGAGGCCCGGCTGAAGGTGCCGCGCGGCCAGGGCATGTGGCCCGCCTTCTGGATGCTCGGCAACGACATCGGGCAGGTCGGCTGGCCCAACTCGGGCGAGATCGACATCATGGAGAACGTCGGCTTCGAGCCCTCGACGATCCACGGCACGCTGCACGGCCCCGGCTACTCCGGCTCGGGCGGCATCGGCGGCGCCTACTCGCTGCCGGGCGGACAGGCCTTCGCGGACGCCTTCCACACCTTCGCCATCGACTGGAGCCCGGACGCGATCACCTGGTCCGTGGACGGCAATGTCTACCAGCGGCGCACCCCCGCCGACCTGGGCGGCAGGCAGTGGGTGTTCAACAAGCCGTTCTTCCTGATCCTCAACCTCGCGGTGGGCGGCTACTGGCCGGGCGACCCGAACGGCTCCACCGTGTTCCCTCAGCAACTCGTCGTGGACGAGGTGAAGGTGACCACGAGCGACGGCGCCGGCGGTGCGCCGATCAGGGGGCTCGCGGGCAAGTGCATCGATGTGGCGGGCGCGAGTTCCGCCAACGGCACGCCCGTTCAGCTCTACGACTGCAACAGCAGCGCCGCCCAGCAGTGGACCGTGTCCTCCGACGGCTCGATCCGAGCGCTGGGCAAGTGCCTGGACATCACGGGCAACGGCACGACGGACGGCTCGACCGTGCAGCTCTGGGACTGCGGGGGCGGGGCCAATCAACGCTGGGTGGTCAGCGCGGCCGGTGACATCGTGAATCCACAGGCCAACAAGTGCCTGGACGTGACGGGAAACAACTCCGCCAACGGCACCCGGCTCCAGCTCTGGACGTGCAGCGGCGCGGCCAACCAGAAGTGGACCGTCGGCTGACCAGACACCAGAACGACTGACCGAGAAGAGCCCGGCCGGGACTGCCCGGCCGGGCTCAGCTCGTTCGAGCTCAGTTCGTTCACTCGGCTCGTTCGGCCCCCGGGCGCGCGGCACGCCCGATCACTCGGGCGTGCCGCTCCCCTCCTCGGATCACCCGCCGGGCGCGCGACCTGCCGCTGTCAGCAGTTCATGGCCCAGGTGTGCGAGTCGCCGCGGTCGTTGGCCACGCCGTTGTAGCCGACCTCCTGTCCAGGGGTGAGACAGATGGTCATGTCGCCGCCCTGCCCGCTGTCCTCGTACACCTGGACGTGATCCTTGATGCCGGGTCCGGAGATGCCGTGGTTGGCCCAGGAGGAGTCGGTGTCGGCGATCCAGCTCTCCCACCAGCCGTCGTCACCCGACCAGTTGGCTCGCTGGCCGGCGAAGTTCGCGTTCTCCCAGACACAGAACTCACCGCTGGGACAGTCGGCGGCACCGGCCGGCGCGGCCAGGGCCAGACCACCGGTCAGGGCGAGGACGGCCGCGGCGGCGGAGAGGGCGAAGCGCTTGATGATCACGAAGAGGTACTGCCTTTCTCTCGGTTTTCCGGAACGGTCCGCCCGGCGTACATATCCGCCGCGCGGTGCAACGCGCGGGTGCGCAGCTGCCGGTAGGTGGTCAACTGGTCGCGCCGCTCGGCGCGGACCCGGTCCAACAGGACCGGCTCCAGTCGGGCGCGCACCTCGTCGAGGCCGCTCTCGTGTGCGCAGCGCGCGGCGACGGCGGGATCGGGGCGCTCGGACCTGGGCCGGGGCCGAGGCTGGGGCTGGTGCCTGTGGTCCGGTGTGGTGCAGCGGGCCCAACGGCCTTGCGCCGCCCGGTAGTCGGGGTCGTCCTTCATACGCAGTGCGGCCTCCGCGCGGAGGTTGTTCACGACGACCTGGACACGGAACCAGCGCCGCTCGTCCCCGTACAGCTCGCGCTGCGCGGCGGCGAGGCAGCCGTCGGTGTGCGCCCTGACGGTGTATCCGGTGGCAAGCGTGACGGACAGCTCGGGACGACCACGACCGAAGAGGGCCCCTTGCAGCCGCCGATCCGCGTCGTCGGTACCGCTGCCGGTTCCGCCACGGCTTCCGTCGCGGCTTCCGTCGCGGCTTCCGTCGCGGCTTCCGTCGCGGCTTCGGTCGACGGTGCCGCTGCCGGTTCCGCTGCCGGTTCCGTTCTCCCGCCGTTCGTCGGTGGCTCGTCTCGAAGACAGCCCCCGCCCCGCCAGGCACCGTTCGACGAGAACCTGCTGAGCGGCCCTGATGAGGTCGTCCCGCTCCCTCTCGGTCCCGGGCAGCTGCCCACCCGTCCGTCCCTCGCCGGTCGACATGGCACACCCGGCCAGCGCCAGTAGCGCCAGTACCACCCAGGTGGCGGCGCCCAGCGCACGCAGCAGTCGCACGGCTCAGCCGACCTCGCAGCCCATCGTGGTGTCGGAGACTCCGTCGAGCCGGGCGCCCCAGGCCCAGTTGTCGGCCAGATCGTGCGCCCTGATCAGCCGGTAGTAGCAGGTGTTACGGGCCCAGTCGATGGCGTACACGGCGGTGTCCGCGTCCGAGCGGAAGGAGGCCGCCTTGTCGTGCAGGGACTCCGGTACATCCGTATAGCCCGGTGGTGTGTAGCACCAGGACGTGCCGTGCTGTCCGGCCCCGGTCCAGAAGCACACGGAGCCCGCGGCGGGTGCGGCAGGTGCCGCGGGCGCGGCCGTCGTGGCGGGAGCGGTGCCCAGGACGGCGACGGCGGCGAGCACGGCCGCGGGCAGGGCAAGGCGACGGAACATGACGACTCCAGTCGTACGAGGGTGGGATACGCGGAGGACAACCGGGCCGGATCTTGATCACGGTGGCCGCCAAGATCAAAGTGCCCTCGTGGGAGCGGGCCCATGCGTGGCCACGCTCACCTCCCGGTGTCTGCCGATGCGCGCGAGGGTGTCATCCGCGACGGCTCACCACGGCGCGAAATCCGCTGATCCACGCGCCCCTTGGGCATTCACCCGAACGCGCCGCCATGCGACTGGATCGACACAACCACCGACGACTTCGTACTGCGGGTCGCCGAGCGACTCGGCGACCCCGATCGCGGGCGTGACCAGCCTCCACCCACGCCCACCAGCCGCCACCAGCCCCACCGGCCCGCGGTGTACCCATGGCTCCCGAGCGGAGCGCCTAGTGGAGGTGCCAGGTGAGTTTGTCGCCGCCGACCCAGCGGACGACTTCCGGATCGTCGGCGTCGTGCACCGGGATGCCGTATGCCGCGGCGGCCATCAGGACATCCGTGAAGCTCTTGGCCTCGCCGATGACAGCGCCGTCGATCTCCACGATGCGGAAGGGCGGATTGCCGGGCTGTACGCCCAGGACCGTGATCCGCGGGTGCGAGATGTGGGGGCTTGCGATTTCAGTCATGATCCCACCGGTTCCACACGCGTGCCGCCGATAAGCCTGCCGGGGCGGCGCTGTCGGTCATCGTGGTCTTCGGCGGCGCCGGCGTGGCCGGCGTCCGTACGAGGTCGCAGTTCATGGTGGCACAAGGAGGCCCGGTCGGCTGCCGTGCGGGCGGGGGCGGGCTGCGCGAGGCTGGAGGCATGGACCCGGCCGAGGCCCTGGACCGGATCGCCTTCCTGCTGGAGCGGTCCCTGGCCCCCACGTATCGCGTACAGGCGTTCCGCACAGCGGCGGGCCTGGTCGCGGGGCTGCCCGCCGACGAGGTGGCCCGGCGGGCAGCCGACGGGTCGCTGGAGTCCCTCAAGGGCATCGGGCCGAAGACCGCGCAGGTGGCGCGCGAGGCGCTGGCCGGACAGGTGCCCGGCTACCTGGCGAAGCTGGAGCCGGAGGCCGCAGGCCCGCTGGTGCAGGGCGGCGAGCAGCTGCGGGCCCGGCTGCGCGGCGACTGCCATCTGCACTCGGACTGGTCCGACGGCGGCAGCCCCATCGAGGAGATGGGCCGCACGGCGGCGCGGCTCGGGCACGAGTGGGCGGCGCTCACCGACCACTCCCCGCGGCTCACGGTGGCGCGGGGCCTGTCCCCCGAGCGACTGCGGGAACAGCTCGCCGTCATCGCGGAACTCAACGAGCGCTGGACTCGCTTCCGGCTGCTCACCGGCATCGAGTGCGACATCCTCGACGACGGGTCGCTGGACCAGGAGCCGGAGCTGCTGGACCAGCTCGATGTCGTGGTGGTCTCCGTGCATTCCAAACTGCGGATGAACGCCGACGCGATGACGCGCCGAATGGTCGCCGCCGTACGCGATCCGCACTCCGACGTGCTGGGGCACTGCACGGGGCGGCTGGTCACCGGGCGTGGGCGGCCCGAGTCGGAGTTCGACGCGGACGCGGTCTTCGCCGCCTGTGCCGAAACGGGCACGGCGGTCGAGATCAACAGCCGCCCGGAGCGGCTCGACCCACCACGCCGACTGCTCCGCCGGGCGGTCGGGGCGGGTGTGCTGTTCTCCGTGGACACCGATGCCCACGCGCCCGGACAGCTCGACTGGCAGGCGTACGGATGCGCGCGGGCCGAGGAGTGCGGGGTGCCTCCGGAGCGGGTGGTCACGACCTGGGCCGCGGAGGAGCTTCTGGCGTGGACGCGGCACCGCGAGACACCGTCGGGCGTACGCGACCCCTGACCACCGCCCACCCACGACGGCTCCCCGCCCACGACGGCTCCCCGCCCGCGAGGGCTCATCGGTCGTGTCGGCTCCTCGGTCGTGACACACGTCACGGGAAACGCCGTGCGGACCTGGGAACACTCGCCAGTAGTTTCCCGTTAAATCATTCGTGGGTGCGGATGGAACAGTGTCCCCGGGCCTCACCTTCCGCCCACAGGGAAGATCGTTCGGCTGAAGCCCTGTGGAGCACTCCGCCGAGAGGCGACCACCATCCGTGGCCACCCACAAACGGCCCCGACCGCGATTCCCCCGTCCGGTCGGGGCCTTCCCCTTCTTCTCCCTTTCTCTGCGCCCTTCTCCCTTTTCGTGCGTCCTTCTCGCTTCCCCCGCGCCACGCCTGGTCACGTTTGACTTCGAGCGCGCTTCATTTCGTAGCGTCGTCCGTATGACCACTGCACAGCACAAGATCGGTTCGGGGTTCGGCTTCCGGAGCAGCGCGGACGACGTGCTCGACGGCATCGACCTCACGGGGAAGCTGGCGATCGTCACCGGCGGCTACTCGGGGCTCGGGCTGGAGACGACACGCGCGCTCACCAAGGCGGGTGCCCACGTCGTCGTCCCGGCGCGGCGCCGGTCGGTAGCCGAGGAGGCGGTCGGCGCCCTCGACGGGGTCGAGGTGGACGAGCTCGACCTCGGCGACCTGGACAGCGTCCGGGCCTTCGCCGAGAGGTTTCTCGCCTCGGACCGCACGGTCGACATCGTCATCGACAACGCCGGGATCATGGCCTGCCCGGAGACCCGCGTCGGCCCCGGCTGGGAGGCCCAGTTCGCGACCAACCACCTGGGCCACTTCGCTCTCGTCAACCGGCTCTGGCCGGCGATCGCGCCGGGCGGTGCCCGCGTGGTCTCCGTCTCCTCGGCCGGTCACCACAACTCCGACATCCGCTGGGACGACCCGCACTGGCGACAGGGCTACGACAAGTGGCAGGCCTACGGGCAGGCGAAGACCGCCAACGTCCTGTTCGCCGTACAACTCGACGCCCTCGGCAAGGACTTCGGCGTACGGGCCTTCGCGCTGCACCCCGGCGGCATCCTCACCCCGCTCCAGCGGCACCTCGCCAAGGAGGAGATGGTCGAGCGCGGCTGGATCGACGAGAACGGCACTCCGCTGAACCCGGAGGGCTTCAAGACCCCCGAACAGGGCGCGGCCACCCAGGTGTGGGCGGCGACCTCGCCGCAGCTGTCCGGCATGGGCGGCGTCTACTGCGAGGACTGCGACATCGCCGAGCCCACCCCGGCCGACGGCGAACGGACCGGCGTACGCGACTACGCGATCGACCCGGCATCCGCGGCCCGCCTGTGGACGCTGTCCGCGGAGCTCACCGGCGTGAACGCCTTCGCCTGAGCCGCGCCCCGGAAGGGGCACGGGGAACCACACGACCGGCCACGGTCGATCCGCGGACACATCGCATGCCCCGGCCGCGAGATGGGCTCAGGCCGGGGACTCCTCCGGCCCGGGGTGTTCTGGGTGCACGGTGCTGCTGGCGTGCTCATCACCCCGGCGTCGCGTGCCCGCCTCGTCGGTGTCGGGGACGTCCGTGTGCTGCTCCGGCGCGTCCTCGTCGGAGCCGTCGCGCCGCGCGGGGTCCGCGGGTGGGACGTCCCAGCGGTCGCCGCCCGCCTGGGCCTGCTGGTCCGGCATGTCCCGGGGAACGGGGCCTCCGTCCTCCCCGGGCCTCTTCGTCCGGTCGTCGGTCACGGCACGCTCCCTTCCTCGTCGGGCGAAACTCCTGGCCGAACGGAACCCCTGCCCGGCGCGGAACTCCTCGTCGGACGGAACCCCTCGTCCGGCGGAACCGCTTGCCGGGCAGAACCGCTTGTCGGCCCTGGTGCGGGTACCTACCGACGCGACCGGCGAAACCGCCCGGAGGACGTCAATGCGGAGCCCGTTCCTCCAGGGCCGCGCGCCATGCCGGGAGCTGGGGGTCGCCCGGTTCGGGGTCCGCGCGTCCTCCGCCGCGGGCGAAGAAGTCGGCGAGCGGGAGGATCGCCGCGCCGACCGTGACCGCGTCGGGGCCGAGGGCGCCGAGCTCGATGGTGACCCGCTCTGCGGGATGTCGCAGCGCGTACGAGGCGGCGTGTTCGCGGACGGAGGGCAGGAAGCGGGAGCCCAGCTGGAGTCCGGCCCAGCCGCCGATCAGGATGCGCTCGGGCTGGAAGAGGTTGATCAGGTCGGACAGGCCCGCGCCCAGATACTCGGCCGTCTCCTCCAGCACGGCGAGCGCCTTCGGATCGGCCGCCCCGCCGTCGGCCGGATAGGCGGCGGCGAGCATGGCGGTGAGCGCGGTCTCCTCGTCGACCCGCTTCGGCGGCCGTCCGCCCGCCTCCTCCCAGCGCTCCAGCAGGGCCTCGGCCCCGGCGTATGCCTCCAGGCAGCCGAGCGCACCGCACCGGCAGCGGCGCCCTCTGACCCGTACGGTCAGATGCCCCCACTCCACGGCCCGGCCCTGTTCCACGTCGTCCGTGACGAGGCTGGCGCCGACGCCGGAGCCGAAGAGGACCACGACCGCGTTGTCCGCGCCGCGTCCGGCGCCGAACCACATCTCGGCCTGGCCGAGCGTCTTGGCGCCGTTGTCGGTGAAGTACGGAACGGAGTCCGGAAGCCCGCAGGCGGTGCGGAGCAGGGACTCCAGCGGGACGCCCGGCCAGCCGATGGTCTGGCCGTACACCACGGCGCCCTCGGCCGGGGTGCGCTCCACTATGCCGGGCACACCGATCCCGACGCCGAGCAGTCGCTCGGGGGCGATCTCGGCGGCGGCGAGGACCTCCGTGATGCCGTCGCGGATGTGGCCGACGATGACGTCGACGTCGTACCCCTGATGCTCCAACGGCCGTTCCGTGCGGGCGAGTTCGGTGAGGGTGAGGTCGAAGAGCTCGACGCGTACGCGAGTCTCGCCGACGTCCACGCCGATCATGTGGCCGCTGGCGGGGGCGACCCGCAGCAGGGTGCGCGGGCGGCCGCCGTCGGAGTCGACGCTGCCCGCCTCCTCCACCAGACCGTCGCCGACGAGCTCCGCGACGACGTTGCTGATGGAACCGGAACTCAGTCCGGTGACCGGGCCGAGCTCGAAGCGGCTCATCGGTCCGTCGAAGTAGAGCTGTCGCAACACGGCCGTGCGATTGCCCCGCCGCAGGTCACGTACCGTACGCCCGTTCCGCGCCGCCATGTGGCTCCTTCCCGCCTGCCCCCGACCTGCAAGATACTCCTGCGCTATCTCTTGACGCGACTTTCTTCCAGGTCTTAACTCACGTCCTAAATTAAGACGTAAGGGCGTTCGGGAAGTGAACGCGGCGCCCTTGCGCATCTCCCTCCGGGAAGGGACGCCAGACGTTATGCGCAGAACCCGAGCCGCGGCCGCGAGCGCGGTCACCGTCTCCCTGCTGGCCGCCGTGACCGCCTGCGGCGGTGGCTCGTCGACGGAAGGCGGGTCCAACGACTCGCCGAAGACGCTCACCTACTGGGCCTCCAACCAGGGCCCGAGCATCGAGGCCGACAAGAAGATCCTCACGCCCGAGCTGAAGAAGTTCGAGCAGGAGACCGGCATCAAGGTCAAGTTGGAGGTCATCCCCTGGTCCGACCTCCTCAACCGCATTCTCGCCGCGACCACTTCGGGTCAGGGCCCGGACGTCCTCAACATCGGCAACACCTGGTCGGCCTCGCTCCAGGCGACGGGGGCTCTGCTGCCCTGGGACACCAAGAACTTCGACAAGATCGGCGGCAAGGACCGGTTCGTCGAGTCGGCGCTCGGCTCGGCGGGGGCGAGCAGTTCGGATCCGGCGGCGGTGCCGCTGTACTCGATGGCGTACGCGCTCTACTACAACAAGAAGATGTTCGCGGACGCGGGGATATCCGGACCGCCCGCCACCTGGGACGACCTGGTCGCCGACGGGAAGAAGATCTCCAAGGACGGCAAGTGGGCGCTGGCCGCCGAGGGTTCGAACCCGTCGGAGAACATCCACCACGTCTTCGTCCTCGGCAAGCAGCACGGCGCCGACTTCTTCGACGCCGACGGGAAGCCCGACTTCACCTCCGACGGAGCCGTCGCGGCGGTCAAGCAGTACGTCGATCTGATGGCCAAGGACAAGGTCGTCGCGCCCGGCAACGCCGAGTACGCGCAGAACCAGTCGCTGCAGGACTTCGCCAAGGACAAGACGGCGATGGTGCTGTGGCAGACCGCCGCGACCACGCTCAAGGCGCACGGCATGAGCGACGACGAGTGGGGGGTCGCGCCGGTGCCGGTCCAGTCCGGCAGCCCGGGGGCGGAGACCGCCGTGAACTCGATGGTGGCGGGCATCAACCTGGCCGTCTTCAAGAACACCGACAACATCGACGGCGCCACGAAGTTCGTGAAGTTCATGACGAGCGACGCCGAGCAGAAGACGCTCAACGAGACATACGGGTCCATCCCGCCGGTCAAGGCGGCCCAGGAGGACCCGGCGTTCAACACACCCGCGCTGAAGGTGATCAGGGACACGCTCGCCAAGAGCGCGGCCCCGCTGCCCCAGGTGCCCAACGAGTCGCAGTTCGAGACGGCGGTCGGCACGGCCGTGAAGGAGCTGTTCGCGGACGCCGCGGCCGGACGGCCGGTGACGACCGCCTCGGTCAAGGAGAAGCTCTCCGAGGCTCAGCAGCAGATGCCGAAGAAGTGAGCGTTCGATGACCGTGACCGCTGAACCCGCGGTCGGGGAGGAGGCGTTGCCCGGTGCGACGGGGCCGACCCCGCGCCGCCGCACCGGGCGCGTACGCCGTATCGCCCTGCCGTATCTGCTCCTGCTGCCCGCCCTGCTGCTCGAACTCCTCGTCCATCTGGTGCCGATGGTGATCGGCATCGTGATGAGCTTCAAGGAGCTCACGCAGTTCTACATCCGCGACTGGGGCGCCGCACCCTGGGCGGGGTTCGACAACTACAGCCTGTCCGTGGACTTCGACGCGCCCGTCGGCGCTGCGCTGCTCGACTCCTTCTTCGTCACCTGCGCCTTCACCGTGCTGTCCGTCGGCCTGTGCTGGCTGCTCGGCACGACGGCCGCGGTCTACATGCAGGAGACGTTCCGCGGCCGCGGCTTCCTGCGCGCGGTCTTCCTCATCCCGTACGCGCTTCCGGTGTACGCGGCCGTCATCACCTGGGCGTTCATGTTCCAGCACGACAACGGCCTGGTGAACCACGTGCTGCACGACCAACTGGGCCTCACCGACAGCCCGTCCTTCTGGCTGATCGGCGACAACAGTTTCATCGCGCTGCTCGTCGTGTCGGTGTGGAAGGGCTGGCCGTTCGCCTTCCTCATCGTGATGGCGGGCCTGCAGAACATCCCCAGGGACCTGTACGAGGCGGCGGCGATCGACGGGGCCGGGATGCTCCAGCAGCTCCGCCGCATCACGCTGCCTTCGCTGCGCCCGGTCAACCAGGTGCTGGTCCTGGTGCTCTTCCTGTGGACGTTCAACGACTTCAACACGCCGTACGTGCTGTTCGGCAAGGCGGCGCCGGAGGCCGCCGACCTGATCTCGATCCACATCTACCAGTCGTCGTTCGTGACATGGAACTTCGGGACGGGGTCGGCGATGTCCGTGCTGCTGTTGCTGTTCCTGCTGGTCGTGACGGGCGTCTACCTCGTCCTGACCTCGCGCGGACGGAGGTCCGCCGATGTCTAGCCAGTCACTGTCCAAGCAATCACTGTCCAAGCGGTCCCGGTCCCAACCGTCGCTGTCCGGGCAGTCGTTGTCGGCGCGGCGGTCGCCGATGGCCGCACCGCGCTCCTTCCTCTGGTCGCGCCGGATTTTCCTCACCCTGCTGACCGGCTTCGTCCTGCTGCCGGTGTACGTGATGCTGTCCAGCTCGCTGAAACCGCTGCAGGACGTGTCGGGGAAGTTCCGCTGGGTGCCCAGCGGGCTGACGGTCCGCCCGTACATCGACATCTGGTCGACCGTTCCGCTGGCGAAGTACTTCGTCAACTCGCTGATCGTGGCGGGCGCGGCGACGGTCTGCTCGGTGGTGATCGCGATCTTCGCCGCGTACGGGGTGAGCCGGTACCGCTTCCGCGGGAAGCGGCTGTTCACCGTGACCGTGCTGTCCACGCAGATGTTCCCCGGGATCCTCTTCCTGCTCCCGCTGTTCCTGATCTACGTGAACATCGGCAACGCCACCGGCATCGCGCTCTTCGGCTCGCGGATCGGCCTGATCCTCACGTATCTGACGTTCTCGCTGCCGTTCTCGATCTGGATGTTGATCGGTTACTTCGAGTCGGTGCCGCGGGATCTGGACGAGGCGGCGATGGTGGACGGCTGCGGGCCGCTCGGCGCGCTCTTCCGGGTCGTCGTGCCCGCCGCGATCCCCGGGATCGTCGCGGTCGCGGTGTACGCGTTCATGACCGCGTGGGGCGAGGTGCTGTTCGCGTCGGTGATGACCAACGACACCACCCGCACGCTCGCCGTCGGCCTCAAGGGTTATGCCACACAGAGCGACGTGTACTGGAACCAGGTCATGGCCGCCTCGCTCGTGGTGAGCGTCCCCGTGGTCGCCGGGTTCCTGCTGCTCCAGCGCTATCTGGTCGCCGGGCTCACCGCCGGGGCAGTGAAGTGACCGACTCCTCTCCGCTCTCCGACTCCGCCTCCAACTCCCCCTTCTCCGAAAGGACTTCTGTGACCATCGACCTCGCCGCACTCCCCCAGGACTTCGTGTGGGGGACGGCCACGTCGGCGTACCAGATCGAGGGTGCCGTCGCCGAGGACGGCCGCTCGCCCTCCATCTGGGACACGTTCTCGCACACGCCGGGGCAGGTGGACGGCGACGACCACGGGGATGTCGCCTGCGACCACTACCACCGGTGGCGCGAGGACATCGCCCTGATGAAGGAGCTGGGCACCAACGCGTACCGGCTGTCGGTCGCCTGGCCGCGCGTCGTGCCGGGCGGCGACGGCCCGGTGAACGCCAAGGGGCTCGACTTCTACGACGCGTTGGTCGACGGCCTGCTGGAGGCGGGGATCACGCCGTCGGTGACGCTCTACCACTGGGACCTGCCGCAGGTGCTCCAGGACCGGGGCGGCTGGCCCGAGCGCGACACGGCGTACCACCTGGCGGCGTACGCGACGGCCGTCGCCGAGCGGCTCGGTGACCGGGTCCGGCACTGGACGACCCTCAACGAGCCACTGTGCTCCGCGTGGATCGGCCATCTGGAGGGGAAAATGGCTCCGGGCTTCACGGACCTCACGGCAGCCGTCCGAGCCTCCTACCACCTTCTCCTCGGCCACGGCCTCGCCACGCAGGCGATCCGGGCCGCGGCCCCGGCCGCCCAGGTCGGCATCGTCAACAACCTCTCCAGCATCGAGCCCGCCACCGACCGCCCCGAGGACGTCGCGGCGGCCCGGCGCTTGGACGGCCACACCAACCGCTGGTGGCTCGACCCGGTCCACGGCCGCGGTTTCCCGGCGGACATGCGCGAGGTGTACGGAGTCGAACTCCCCGAGCGGGCGGGCGACTTGGCGACCATGGCCCAGCCCCTGGACTGGCTCGGCCTCAACTACTACTTCCCGTCCGTCGTCGCCGACGACCCCGGCGGCCCCGCCCCCTTCGCCCAGGCGGTCCGCCGGCCCGGCATCCCCCGCACGGCCATGGACTGGGAGATCGACGCGTCCGGCATCGAGAACCTGCTGCTGCGCCTCACCGACGACTACGGCGCCCGGCGGCTCTACGTCACCGAGAACGGCTCCGCCTACCCGGACGTCGTCCGCGCCGACGGCACGGTCGACGACCCCGAGCGCACCCTGTACCTGGAACAGCATCTGGCGGCCTGTGCGTCGGCCGCCCGCAAGGGGGCTCCCCTGGCGGGCTACTTCGCCTGGTCCCTGCTGGACAACTTCGAGTGGGCGTACGGCTACGACAAGCGTTTCGGTCTCGTGCACGTCGACTACCGGACGCAGCGGCGCACGGTGAAAGGCAGCGGGCGGCGGTACGCGGAAATCATCCGGGAGCACGGCGGGAGGGAGCGGAAGGCGGCCTGAGGCCTGAGAACTGGGGTCTTTGGACTTTGCTCTCCGGTCTCCGGTCTTCGGTCTTCGGTCTTCGGTCCGATGCTCACTGACCCAGCTCGTCCAGGGCCGCGGTGAGTTCGGGGGCGACGCGCTCCCTGACCCAGGCGACCTGCTCGTCCCCCGCGCCACGCGGGACGGTCTCGATGAGCATGATCAGGTAGAGATAGCTGCGGTAGAGGGCGAGGCGCTGACGGGCCGGGTGAGTGAACTCGGCCCGTCCGCCGGACTCCTGATAGCCCATCAGGAAGTCGGGGTCCTTCCTGATGTCACCGAGGAGCGCGAGGGAGACGAAGTCCGCGAGCGGGTCTCCCCAGAACATGCGCTCGCCGTCGGCCAGTCCGCCGATCCTGGGCTCGCCGCCGCCTTCCGGACGGTCGATCAGGATGTTCCCCGGCCACAGATCGAAGTGCACCAGGAGCGGGACCGTGACCTCGTCCAAGGCGTCGTACGCCGACTTGGCCGCGCGCGCCACCTCGTCCACCGGGCGGGGCAGCCACGCCTCGTACCGGCGGGCGTCCTCCAGGACGGCGTCGTACATGGCGGTGAAGGCCGTACGCCAGTCGGCGGACAGAGGGCCGAGGGCGCCGGACGGGTAGCCGAAGCCGGGCCCCTCCACCTGATGGAGGCGAGCCACCTGACGCCCCAACTCCCTGCGCAGTGCCGCCTGTTCGGTATCCGGGTAGGTGCCCCAGGCATCGCCCGGACAGGCCGTCATCAGGAGGTGACAGCCTTCGGACGCGTCCAGGGAGACGCTCACGACTCGCGGCGCGGGCACGTCGACCGTGGCGGCGGCACGGTAGAACTCGGCCTCCGCGGCGAGGAGTTCACGCTCGTGGCTCATGCCGGGGACGGTCGGCGGGGGCGGGACCTTCAGTACGTACCGGCTGCCGTCGGTGAGGCGGAGTTCTTCGACGGTGTTGTACGTGCCGCCGCTCAGCGGCCGGCAGTGGTCGAGGCTGCCGGGCGGAAACCCGGCCGCCTCCAGGACCCGCACGGCCCGCTCCCGCGACGTCCCGCCCTCCGACATCCCGCCCACCCCGTTTCGTCGTAGTCGTAAGTCGTACGGTCCCAGTAAAGGATCAGGGTACGGATGGACGTGGAAACCGGAGGTCAGCGAGTCGCCCGAGGTACAACGCCCCGTCCCCTTCCCCTCCGAACAAGCGGAGCGCATAGGCTCCGTCGCATGGAACAGAGCGAGATCATCCTGCGAGCCATCGGCGTCCTGACCGAGACCCAGGAGATGGTGCGCAGGCTCAACGAGGAAGTCGAGGTCGACATCGATGCCGGAGAGGCGCAGCTCGGCAGGCTGGTGACCGAGGTGTTCCCGTCGGTCGAGGTGCCCGGCGACGCGACTCCGGCGGAGGCGGGCCAGGCCGTCATCGACGCTCTGATGCCCGCGGCGATCTCCCTGGTGGGCGCCTTCGCCTTCCTGTTCTCGGAACTCGCCGAGGTCCACGACACGGGCCGGTCCGAGATCAAGAGCACCGATCTCCTTCGCACCCTCGCGCTCCGTCTGTCCAACTCGGACGCGCACGGGGACGACGACGCGGGCGACGACGCCTGACCATGCCCGGCGGTGTGCATCCCGAGTCCGCGGCGGTCCGGCGCGACCAGACCCTGCGTCAACGAGTCGACCGGCGGGCCGACTCGTCGGCCGCCGCGAGTCGTCCGGCGGGTGCCCCGAATCTGGCCAGGCAGTGCCACACCTTCTTCAGGTCCTGGGGGTCGTGACGGCCCGTGCGGGCGGCGTCGCCGATGATCCGCGGGTCGAGGTGCCCGTCCTCGGCGATCCGCGCCCCCAGTGCGACGTACCGGGGACCACGGAAGTCCGGATGGCGGCGCAACTCCTCGACGGAGAGCCGGTATCCGGGGTGCCACTCGACCGGGCAGGGCAGCCGTCGGGCCGCGGTCTCGACGGGGGTGCCGCGGTA
This sequence comes from Streptomyces sp. NBC_00878, assembly GCF_026341515.1. Lineage (NCBI taxonomy): Bacteria > Bacillati > Actinomycetota > Actinomycetes > Kitasatosporales > Streptomycetaceae > Streptomyces > Streptomyces sp. NBC_00878. Next base: position 639,036 of record NZ_JAPEOK010000001.1, read on the forward strand.
GCAGGGGTCCAGGACCAGCGCCTCCATGTGCCTGTCCAGGGCGACCCGTCCGTGCACCTGTGCCTCGATGTAGTCGTCGAGGGCGTCCCGGTCGTCCGCCTCGGCCAGGCCGATGAGGGACATCCCGTCGGCGACCCCGAACGCCGTCGGGTCGACGGAGCTGTCCGGGTAGCAGAACGTGGTGCGCCGCAGCGCGTCCGGGGTCAGCCGGAAGTGGGCGGAGCCGAATCTCGGCGCGGCGCCGACCACTTGGTGCCGGAAGTTCAGCGCGCCGTACACCGGCCGCTCGTGCGGAGCCGCCGCATCGTACGCCCGGCCGAACATCCGGCTCTCCCAGCGCCAGCGGTCTCCGCCCGGATGGGCCGTCAGCCCACCATTGCTGGTGCCGGTGACGAACTGCGAGCAGTACGTGCCGTCCTCGGCCAGCGCCTCCAGGATCGGGCGCCCGCGCAGTAGCCGGTCCGGATGCAGATTCAGGGTCACCCGCAGCCCCGGGTCGACGGCGGGCCCTGACGACAGCGCCGCGACATGGCGCAGGGCCCGCCACCGCGGTGAGTGGATGTCCCCGAAATCCACTGGATCTCCCTCCACAAGACTTCGTACCCTAGGCCAAAACCTAGTATCCCTAGGTTTCGTCGGAGCCGGCCGGCGATCGGCGCCGGCCCACGACTCGCCAGGAGAACCCCTCACCATGAGACCACTCACCGAGCAGGACATCCGAACGTCTTTCATCAACTGCTCCAAGGGCGAGGCCAAGCGGCTGGCGATACCGCGCGACCTGGCGGAACGACCGTGGGACGACCTGGATTTCCTGGGCTGGCGAGATCCCGGCGCACCCGACCGCTCCTATCTGGTGACCGAGTGGGCCGGGCGGCTCGCGGGTGTGACCCTGCGCCTCCCCTCCCAGCAGCGGGGCTTCCTGCACCGCAGCATGTGCTCGGTGTGTCTGACGACCCACCCCGGCAACGGCGTCTCCCTGATGACGGCCCGCAAGGCGGGCGCGGCCGGCCGCGAGGGCAACTCGGTCGGCATCTACCTGTGCGCCGACCTCGCCTGTTCCCTGTACGTACGCGGCAAGAGGCTGCCCGATTCCGGGTCCCGCATCGAGGAGAGCCTCACCGTGGAGCAGCAGATCGCCCGTATGACCGGCCAGCTGTCGGCCTTCTTGGACAGGTTGTAGACATGCCATGGGTCCTGGCCCTCCCGGAGCCGAACAGCCATGGTCAACTCATTCTCGGCCATGTCAAACTGGCCACTCGGCCTGTGCCTCCTTGCCGTCGTCCCCGGTGAGCCGCGCCGTCCGGACGAGTTCGTTGCGGCTGTGAAACGGGAAGTGCCCAAGCATGCGAGATGTAAGTGAGGCGTGGGCCGCGGGCACTGCCCAGGTCGCGAAGTGGCGTCAGGAGCCCGTGGCCGTGCAGACGGTCCGCTCGGCCGCGGCCGCGACCATCGCGTACGTGGTCGCGCTGCGCTTCAGCCCGGAGGCCGCCCCTCTCACCGCTCCCCTGACCGCGCTCCTCGTCGTCCAGGTCACGCTCTACGCCACCCTCACCACCGGCATTCGCCGGGTGAACTCCGTGGTGGCGGGCGTGCTCATCGCCATCGGCTTCAGCGCGCTCGTGGGGCTGACCTGGTGGAGCCTGGGGCTGCTCATCCTCGCCTCACTGGCCGTCGGGCACCTCGTGCGGGTGAGCGAGTTCGTGCCCGAGGTGGCCATCAGCGCCATGCTGGTCCTCGGCGTCACCCGGGTCGGCGACACGGCCTGGGCGCGGATCCTGGAGACGGTGATCGGGGCCGTGGTCGGGTTCGGCTGCAATCTGCTGTTCGCTCCCCCGGTGTGGGTCGTCGCGGCCGGCGAGTCCATCGAGGATCTGGCCCGCCGGATGCGGCGGTTGCTGCTGCGCGTCGGCGAGGAGGCCGCCGGCCGCACCCCGGTGGCGGTCGCGGCGGCGCGGCTCCTCGAGGCGCGGGAGCTCGACCACGACATCGTCGACGTGGACGGGGCTCTCAAACAGGCCGAGGACAGCCTGCGGCTCAATCCGCGCGTACGGGAGGGTCTGCTGCACCGCGTCGTTCTGCGCACCGGGCTCGACACGTTGGAGATCTGCACGGTGGTACTGCGGGTTCTCGCGCGCACCCTCACGGACCTGGCCAAGGAGCGGGCGCCCGAGCCGTTGTTCGAGCCGGAGATCGGAGCGACCCTGGAGCAGTTGCTGGCCGAGGTCGGTGACGCCGTGGTCAGCTTCGCCGTGCTGGTCACCACCGACGTCAGCCGCAGCGCCGAGTCTGCGGAGTCCCGGCTCGCCTCCGAGCTCGCCGCCGCGACCGCCACCCGCGACAAGCTGGCCCAGCTCCTCCTGGAGGAGGTCCAGCGAGACGCCCGGCAGTGGCAGTTGCACGGCGCCGTCCTCACCGAGGTCACGCGGATGCTCGACGAACTCGACATGGAGCACCGCTCGCGCCGGCTCCTGGAGGAGCTGGACCGCTGCACGCGCGAGCAGCGCGAGCGCATGCCCCGTCTGGACCGCCTGCGCCGACGGCTGCGCTCCGCACGGCGGAACCGCCGCGCCCCCTCACGTCGTACTACGTGACGTAAGGACGACAAGGGAGTGCGGATGGCCGACGGAACCGTGCGGATCGACGGGAACTCACTGCTGTTGGCGGGCGGTGTGCGGGTTCGGTTCATCCGTACCCTGCGCCTGCCCGAGACGGGCACGCATCCGTTGCCCCCGGGGCTCGGCGAGTTCCCACTGCGGCGCGTGGAGGATTACCCGGACACGGTTCCCGCCGAGTGGCTGACGCGCGGCGGGGTGATGCTGCCGGTGTATCTGCGCGAGGCGATGTGGCTGAGTTTCGGCACTTCGGAACCGGCCGCTCTCCAGGTGGGCGTGGGCAAGGTGTGCGCGGTCTCCGGCAAACCGTGGACTCCCCGGCCGGCACGGGACCCGCAGAACTATGTGGTGCTGCCCCGTCAGCCGTGGCTCGACGGCATCAACTCCGGGAAGGGCACGGTCCGTCAGTTCGTGGCGGTCCCGCTCGGCCTTGGTGCCACGGTCGAGGGCCAGGTCACCGGCGAGGAGGTGTGGGGCGGCGTACAGCTGCAGTCGTTCCCGCTGAACGGCACCGCGCTGCAGACCTGGCGTCAGGAGCAGCGCCGGCTGGCGGAGGCGGCGGAGCGTCGCCGCAGGAGCGCCGAGGCGGGCGGTTACGGCGCGGCGATGCCCATGGCGCCCGGTTCCGCGCCCCAGTGGGGCGCTCCACCGCCGGCGAGCGCCGCACCGCGCGCCGCGGCGGCGATGGGTCTCGGCGTCGGCGGTTCGATGCGGCAGGAGGTCTACGCGGACGACCGCCCGTTGTCGGACTGGGCGACCACGGCGGCCGGCCGTGTCTTCGTCCACCTCGTGACGCCGCCCGAGTGGCGGCGCATCACGGGCGAGGCGCCCCCGCCGTCGCCCGTCGACCGCGCGGCCTACACCCGGGCCGGACTGCCCTGGTTCGACTACTACGACCAGGACGCCGCGGACCTCGACCCCACGGACGCGCTCGGCGCGGTCAAGCCGGTCGGCGACTGGCTCGGCGACGACCACACCCCCTGGCAGCCGCCGTCACACCAGCAGGTCAAGCCGCTGGGAGACGCGCCGGGCAAACCCGTCGCGGACGGCGACTGGTGACGAACCCGACTCCGGCCCGCGGACGGGGTGTTCGCGTCAGCCGTCGCTCTCCGTGCGCTGCCGCTGCAAGGTGCGCGGGCAGCTCGCGGTGCTCGCGGCCGTGAGCAGGACGTGCATGCGCTCGGTCAGCTGGCCGACGTTGTCGGCGGGCCGGTGGAAGGGCAGCCGTACGTCGCCGTGGCCGCGCGCACGCTCGATGCGCAGTGTCAGTCCGTGCCGGTCGACGGCGAGCGGCTGTACGCGCACGGCGCCGTGCAGGCTGTCCGGTTCGACGAGGCGGGTGAGCCGCTCGACCGCGTCCGGGTGGGCGTCGGCGAGGTGGGTCAGCAGCTGCGCCTCCGCGAGGGCCAGCGGGTCGGGCTCGGCGACGGCGAACTCGTCGAGGTCGACGACGACCGCCCCGCCGGGCTCACGCAGCACGGCGCGCGTGGTGTGGAACGCCAGGTATCCGTCCGCGGGCGCGAACCAGCCGGCCATCCAGAGCCGGGCGCGGATACGGTTCCGTACGGGAACGGGCGCGACGTCGGCGAACTCGAGGACGGCGGACGGCTCTCCGCGGGGCGCGCAGATCGCGGCCGTGGTGAGCGTGCTGTCGTCCGGCAGTGACAGCAGCACCCGGCCGTCCTCGGCGACGGTGTGCACGCCGATGAACTCCTCACGACCGCCCTCCGCGGTCACCGCGCAGGACCATGCCGCGGCGAGCACCGACCGGGCACGTTGTGCTGTGGCCGGCGCGGCCGTCCAGCTATGACGGTCACCCATCCCGAAACCTCCCTTAGGTAAGCCTTGCCTAACCTACCGAAGATCGGGGTGTACGCCAACCAGGCCGCGCCGGTCGTCACACCTTGGTGACGGGGAATTCACGCGGTGATGGCTCCCAACAGCGCCCGCGCGCACAGGTCCCGCACCTGCTCCCGGGACAAACCCGGTTCCTTGAGCCACTCCAGACAGGCCGCCGCCATGAAGGCCAGCCAGCCCCGCACGGCGATCCGCAGCGCCGGCAGGTCCTCCTCGGTCCACGCGGTCTCCGGGTCCGCCGCGAGCGCTTCCAGTATCTGCCGCTGCTGCGCGGCGAGCGTCTCGCGGTACACCTTGCGTACGGCCTGGTCCCCCGCCGCCTCCGCGCGGTGGAAGGCGCGGAAGCCGTGCGCGTGCTCCTGGACGTACTCCAGGAAGGTGTCGAGTCCGGCGTCGATCTGCTCGCGCACCGGCACCCCGGGCACGGCGGCGGTGACCCGCAGCATCCGCTTGCTCTCGCGCTCCACGACGGCCGCGAAGAAGTCCCGCTTGGTCGGGAAGTAGTGGTACAGCAACCCGCGTGAGACACCGGCGAGTTCGGCGACCTGCTCTATCCACACGTCGTCGTACGGGCTCTCCGAGAACAGCCGCGCCCCGACGCAGAGCAGTTGCTCACGGCGCTCGCCGGTGCTGAGCCGACGGCGCGTGCGCTCCCCCTCGTTGGCAGCCATGTCCGCACCTTACTTGACGTCGGTTCAACAGCGGGATCACACTGGCAGTCGTTGTTGAATCCGCGTACAACAAGCCCAACCGGCGCTCGGCACAAGGGAGATGGCGTGATGGCGGAGCCGACGAGGAGCGCGTTGCCGAAGGGGTTCCGAAGCGCCGAGCTGGGCTGGCCCGAACTGCGCCGCATCCCGCACCCGCCGCACCGCGTGCCGCTGCTGGGTGACGTCGTCGGCGTCAACCTCCGCACCCCGTTGCAGGATTCGCTGCGCGTCGGGCGGGAGCTCGGACCGATCTTCCGGCGCAGGGGGTTCGGCAAGGAGATCGTCTTCGTGTGGGGTGCGAAGCTCGCGGGCGAGCTGTCCGACGAGTCGCGGTTCGCCAAGCACGTGGGGCTCGGGGTGGCCAACCTCCGGCCGGTCGCCGGGGACGGCCTCTTCACCGCGTACAACCACGAGCCCAACTGGCAGCTGGCGCACGACGTGCTCGCGCCCGGCTTCAGCCGCGAGGCGATGGAGAGCTACCACGCGATGATGCTGGAGGTGACGGGTCGGCTGACGGACCGCTGGGACGGCGAGCGGGCGGCGGGCCGGGCCGTCGACGTGCCCGGCGACATGACCAAGCTGACGCTGGAGACGATCGCCCGCACCGGCTTCGGCCATGACTTCGGCTCCTTCGAGCGACCCCGGCCGCACCCCTTCGTCACGGCCATGGTGGGCACCCTGCTGTACGCACAGCGCCTCAATGTCGTCCCCGTGCCGCTGGCCCCGGTGCTCCTGCGTTCCGCCACGCGTCGCAACGAGGCCGACATGGCGTTCCTCAACCGCACGGTCGACGACGTGGTCGAGGCCCGTCTCCACGGGCCTGCCGGGGAAGGGGACCTGCTGGACCGGATGCTGGACACGGCCCACCCGGAGACGGGTGAGCGCCTCACCCCGGAGAACATCCGCCGCCAGGTCATCACCTTCCTGATCGCGGGGCACGAGACGACGTCCGGCGCGCTCTCCTTCGCGCTGCACTACCTCGCCCGCCACCCCGACATCGCCGCCCGCGCCCGCGCGGAGGTGGACCGTGTCTGGGGCGACGCGCCCGAACCGGCCTACGACCAGGTCGCCCGGCTCCGGTACGTACGGCGGGTGCTCGACGAATCGCTGCGCCTGTGGCCGACGGCGCCCGCGTACGCCCGCGAGGCCAGGGAGGACACGGTCCTCGGCGGTGTCCATCCGATGCGCCGGGGCGCGTGGGCACTGGTCCTGACCTCACTGCTGCACCGCGACGCCGAGGTATGGGGCCCGGACGCGGAGAGGTTCGACCCCGACCGCTTCGAGCCGGGAGCCGTACGGGCCCGGCCCGCGCACACGTTCAAGCCCTTCGGCACCGGTGCGCGGGCGTGCATCGGGCGGCAGTTCGCGCTGCACGAGGCGACCTTGGTCCTGGGGCTGCTGCTGCGCCGCTACGAACTGCGGCCGGATCCGGCGTACCGGCTGCGGGTGGCCGAACGGCTCACGCTGATGCCGGAGGGACTGACACTGCGTCTCGACCGCCGCTCCCCCGCGACGCCTGCGCATTCAGAGCGGTCGGAGCGGTCGGAGCGGTCGGAGCGGTCGGAGAACCCGGGGGCGTCGGGAGCGCCGGGGGTGGCCGAGACGTCCTCGGCTTCACGGTGTCCAGTGACCGGGGCGGGTGACTGACGCGGGAAGCCTGGTGCCGGGGCTGCCCTTCGCGGCGTTGAGCTGCGGCTGGGTGAGGAAGAGCGCGCCGGTCAGGTCGGCGTCCGTGAGATCGGTGTCCCGCAGGTCGGCGCCTATCAGATCCGCGCTCCGCAGATCGGCTCCCGTGAGATCGGCGGCGATGAGGTAGGCGCCGCGGAGGTTGGCGCCTCTCAGATCGGCGCCCTTGAGCCGGGCGCCCATGAGGTCGGCTCCCCGGCGCTCCTTCTTCCTGCCCCCGCCGAGGCCCGCACGCGCCAGCTCACTGGCGCGCAGCAGCAGGACGTTGACGTCCTGGCGGACCGACGGCACATCCAACTCGACTAGTTCTTCCGGGGTTTGGCGGGTGAGCGCCTCGGTCCGGTCGAGGGCGCGGCCCAGTTCGGGGTGGAGCGGGCGGGCCGCGGGCAGGTCCAACGCCTCGGTGAGGTACCGGAGAAGCTCGTGCAGCTGTCGTACGACCGGGAACACGTCGAACATGAGCCGGGCCCGCTCCTGGGAGCCCGAGCGCCAGTCCGCGCCCCCGAAGGTGAGCTGCGAGACCTTCTGGCCCGCGCCGAGGCAGTCGTAGACCGTGCAGCCGTTGAAGCCCCGCTGCCGCAGTTCCGCGTGGATGCCACAGCGGTTGTCCGTCCGGAGGTTGCGGCAGGGGCTACCGGCGGCCTTGTCCACCGCGAAGTCCGCCGAGGCGGCGAACGGCAGGGCGACACAGCACAGTCCGAAGCACTGGGCGCAGTCCGCCTTCAGTTCGGTAGGGGCGGGTGCTTCGGTGCCGGTTTCGTCTTGCATGTCCCCACCCTACGCAGCGCGCGATCGGACCGATCACCGGCGGCCGGGAGGACGGATCGTGAGCCCTCGTCGGACTCCTCGGGTTCGTCGGACTCATGGACTCATCGGGCTCATCGGACTCATCGGCTGAAGAGCTCGAAGGAGACCGCCGGTTTCCCGCCGAAGCGTTCGCCCGTGGTCTGCGCGTAACCGGTGAGGAAGGAGCGTACGTACGTCTCGGGGTCCTCGTGCGTCAACACCTCGATGTAGCTGCGGTGTTCGAGCAGGGAGAGCACCGCGCGTTCCATGCCCGGCGTCGCGTCCACGGCGTGGGTGGGGGTGCTTGAGCCCGCCACGGCGACCCAGCGCACGCCGTCCCAGGGTTCCAGGTCCAGCTCCGGGAAGATCCAGCGGTTGCCGGCGTCCGCGGCCGCGTCCAGCGTGGCCCGGCCCACGGCGACGTGGTCGGGGGTGTTCCAGGCGACCCCACCCCAGGTGTCGCGGTGGTTGAGGGTGATCACCAGTTCGGGCCGATGCCTGCGGATCGCCGCGGCGATGTCCCGCCTCAGGGCGGTGCCGTACTCGACCACGCCGTCCTTGTGGTCGAGGAACTCCACCTCGGTGACGCCGACGACCGCCGCACTGGCCCGCTGCTCGCGTTCGCGCAGCGGGGCGCACTCCTCCGGTGCCAGGGTGTCGATGCCGGCCTCACCGCGGGTCGCCAGGACGTACGCGACCTCCCGGCCGCCGTCCGTCCACGCGGCGATCGCGGCGGAGCAGCCGTATTCGAGATCGTCGGGGTGGGCGACGACGGCAAGACCACGTTTCCAGTCGTCGGGCATGGGGTGCAGCCGGGTCTGCTCGGTCATGGTCGCAGGATAGGCGACCCACCCGCGGCACGGCCCGAAAACGCGCTCTGTCCGCGGCCGGTCCCACTCGTGAACGCCCGGCACCCAGCTGAACCGAAACATGAACGTTCGATCGAGAAAATCGTGCACGTTCGGTCGATGGGAATGTGCACGTTCGCTTGACCGGAGCGTGCACGTTCGCCCGATAGATCTGCCGATAACAGAAGTCGTAACGTGACAGGAGAGCCGACGATCACCGCTCATCCACGGCAGATCGAACGGCACCGAACGCCCACCCCCACGAAACCAAAGGACGTTTTCGGTATGACAACACCAGATGGCACGATCGAGGTTTTCATCGAATGGCTCGCGGAAAACAAGGAGAAGCTGGCCGACGACATCCTCGCGGCGGTTTGGCGTGACGGTCTCCCGGACAGCCCCCTCAGTACGGATCCCGCGCTGGTGACGGTGGTGCGATCGGAGACGGCGCGACTTCTCACGCGTTTCGTGAAAGGGCTTCGGAGCGGACCGGCAGAGCCGGTCTGGTCGCCCGAGGCACGGCACGTCACCCGGCTCGCGGTACTGCACGAGACACCGTTGGACGCCCTCGTCGCCAGCTATCGGATCGCGCATGTGGTCATTCAGGATGCCTTCTTCAAAGCCGCGCAGGAGGTCGCGATCCCGACGCCCCGTTTACTGGACGCCTTACAGTTATGTTGCCGTCGGCTGTCCCATCAAATAACGTCGATCATCGATCTCGTGACGGACGAGTACGTGGACGCGGTGCAAGCAGGCTGCACGGACGAGAACACCACACGTCTTCAGCTGGTCCGGTCCATCCTGAACCAAACGAGCCCCTCCGCCGAATCGCCTTTCTACGATCTGCACACCGAACACGTCGCCGCCGTGGCCGGGGGCGCGGCGGCAAGGAAACTCACGGAATTCGCGCACGAACACGGGTCTGCCGCCATCTCCCTCTTCGCCGACCGCAGCATCGTGTGGGCGTGGTTCAACTCGGTGGACCCCGACCAGGTGCGTGAGGCCGTCCTGATAGGCACCCCGCGCGGCCAGTTGGGAACCGGTGGACCGGGCAAGGGAGTTCCGGGCTTCCGGCAGTCCCACCACGAGGCCCAGTCCGCGTACCGCGTGTGCGGGCGGACCGGGCGCCGCAGCGCGCATTTCACCGAGATCGCCCCCGAGGCGATAGGGCTGGCGGACCTGGACGTCGCACGCGGACTCGTCCACCGGCACCTCGGTCAACTGGTCGGCGGCGACGGCCGGCAGAGCACGCTGCGCAAGACCCTTGAGGTCTATCTCTCGTCGGGGCAGTCCGCCCGCTCCACCGCCCTCAAGCTGGGGCTCACGGAACGTACCGTCGCGAACAGGCTGCAGGCCGTGCGGGCGCTGCTCCCGGCGGCCACGGAACTGTCCTCGCTCGAACTCGCGCTCTCGCTGCGGCTGCGGCCCCTGGTGACGGACCGGTCGGCGTCGCCGTAGCCCACACTGCCGCCTTCCTGGAACGGGAAGATCGCGAGCGGATATTTCCCATTGCTGTCATTGTCCGCGCACGTCGCGTGATGGCAGGCTGGTCGATATCGGAGACCCGAATCAGGCGACAAGTATTCCGACCGTCATGCCCAGGATGTGAAACGGCGTACATGACCACTGCCTTGAGCTCGACGTTGTTCACCGGACCTGGAATTCCTCCTTTCGCCCACTGTCGGGTATTCGCCGCTCTCCGCGTGAGGTGAAGCCGCTTCCGCGGCGTGGATCGGCCACCGGGCACCGGCCACCGGGCACCCACCGCGTTCCCACGGGCTGGAACCGGTCGTCTCGAACGAGGCCGAGGAGGCCCACGAGGCCCACGAGGCCCACGAGGCCCACGGGCACATGAGCCGGTCTCCGGTCCCCCGTCGCCCCGTCCTGGCTTCCGTCATCCCCTGAGCGGCTGCCGCGCGCGGTCCCCGCTCGGACCAGAGGAGGATCATGACCACACGTCCCGCCCACGTGGCCGCCGTGCCCGGGCCCGCGACGTCTTCCCCCGACAGTCTGGCGCCGTTCGCACCCGGCGCCTCGCTCGCCTGGTCCGACGGGGCGGTCAGCGTCGTCGACCAGCGGGCGCTGCCGCACGAGACCCGGTGGCTGCGGCTGGAGACGGTGGACGAACTCGTGGACGCCATCCGCTCGCTCGCCGTGCGCGGCGCGCCCGCGATCGGACTGGCGGGAGCCCTGGGCGTGGCCCTGTCCGCGCACCGGCACACCACGCCCGACGGCTCCACCGACGAGGCCGCGGTCCGCGCCGACGCCGAGCGGATCGCCAAGGCACGGCCCACCGCGGTCAACCTGGCCTGGGCCGTCGCCCGGGTGGCCGAGCACATCCCCGAGGGACCCGACGCGGTGCTCCACGCGGCGCTGGCGGCGATCGACGAGGACATCGCCACCAACCGCGTGTGCGCCGTCGGCGCCGCCGACCTCGTCGAGGGGCTGCTGCCCGGCCGGCCGCTGCGCGTGCTCACGCACTGCAACACCGGCCGCCTGGCCACCGCGGCGGGCGGCACCGCCCTCGGCGCCATCATCGAACTCGCTGCCCGCGGCCGGATCGCCGAGGTGCTGGTGGACGAGACGCGCCCCCTGCTGCAGGGCGCCCGGCTCACCGCCTGGGAACTCCAGGAGGCAGGTGTGCCGTACCGGCTGTGCCCCGACTCGGCGGCCGCCGCCGCGATGTCACGCTCCCTGGTGGACTGTGTCCTGGTGGGCGCCGACCGCATCGCGGCGAACGGCGACACGGCCAACAAGATCGGCACCTACGCCCTGGCGGTGGCGGCCGCGCGCCACGGCATCCCGTTCGTCGTCGTGGCGCCGGAGTCCTCGTGGGACCCCGAACTGCCGGACGGCTCCGGGATCGTGGTCGAGGAGCGCGCGGCCGGCGAGGTCACCACGCTGGCCGGGGTCCGGATCGCCCCCGAGGGCGCGGGGGTGTTCAACCCGGCCTTCGACGTGACGCCGCACGAGCTGATCACCGCGGTCGTGTCCGAGGAGCGGGTGCTGCGCCCGACCGCCGCCGCACCGAAGGTTCCCACCCCTGACGGAGCGGTGCGGGAACTCCGGAAGCCCCCGTCCGAGGTCCTCGCCGGTCAGTCCCGCGACCTCTACCTCCGCGGTTGGATGCCCGGGACGTCCGGCAACCTCTCGGTCCGGCTGCCCGGCGCGGCGCCCCGCGCGCTCATCACCGGCAGCGGCCTGGACAAGGGGGACCTCGGCCCCGGGGACATGGTGCTGGTCGACGCCTTCACCGGGCAGGCCGCCGGACCGGCCGGTGACGGGCCGCGGCCCTCCGCGGAGACCGCCATCCACGCCGCCGTGTACCGGTCCGTCGCGGAGGCGGGCGCCGTCGTGCACGCGCACTCCCCGTACGCCACCGCCCTCGCCCGGCGTATCGGTGCCGAGGACCATCTCTCCTGGCTGCCGCTGCGGGACCTCGAACTCCTCAAGGGCCTGGGCCTCGCCGACCCCAGCCGCACCGATCTGCCCGTTTTCCCGAACTGGCCCGACGTCGCCCGCATCGCCGACGACGTGGCGGGTCATCTGGCCGGGTTCACCACGGCGCCGCCCGCGCTCCTCATAACGGACCACGGGATCACGGTCTGGGGCCGCGACCTGGCGCAGGCCCGCAACCGCCTGGAGTGCGTCGAGGCCATGTGTCATCTGCTCCTGCTCACCGGCGAGTCGGACCCGGTCCGCCTGGCCGTATGACGTCCCCCGGAAAGGAATGACCGCTGTGACCCTGCTCCAGATCATGCCCGAGGACGCGCCCGACAAGGTGCTGGTGCGGACCCGCGACGAGAAGGACATCATCCGCGAACTCGCCCCCCACCGCGTCACGTTACGGCGCTGGCCGCTGCGCACCGACGACACCCCGGCCCTGGACGACCAGGCACTGCTGGACCTCTACCGCGAGGAGATCGAGGAGGTGTGCGCCCAGGACTCGATGAAACTCGTCGATGTCGCCCGGCTGCACCCGGCCGACACCGAGGAGTGGCGTGAGCTGGCCGCGAAGGCCAGGGTGAAATTCCTGGAGGAGCACCGGCACAGCGAGGACGAGGTCCGCTTCTTCGCCCACGGACGCGGCCTGTTCACCCTGCATCTCGACGACCGCGTCTACGCCGTGCTGTGCGAGGCGGGCGATCTCCTGTCGGTGCCGGCCGGTGTCCGCCACTGGTTCGACATGGGCGCGCGCCCTGACTTCGCGGCCATCCGCTTCTTTCAGGAGGACGACGGCTGGGTGGGCGACTTCACCGGCACGGAGATCGCCGGCGGCTTCCCCGGGCTGGACGACCTCACGGGGCCCGGCCTGTGACCAGCGCCAGCCTGCGCACCGATACGGTGATCCTCGACATCGAGGGCACCACCGGATCCCTGACGCACGTACGGGAGGTGCTCTTCCCCTACGCCCGCGAACGCCTGGCGGACTGGTTCGACCACCACCGCGACGATCCACGGCTGGACGCCCTGGTGGCTGCCGTGCGGGAGGAGACGGAACGTCCGGAGCTGGACGCGGCGGGCGCGCTGACGGCGCTGGCCGCCTGGTCGGACGCGGATGTCAAGGCGGCCCCGCTCAAGACGGTCCAGGGATGGATCTGGGCCGAGGCCTACGCGAAGGGCGATCTGCGGGGACACGTGTACCCGGAGGTGCCCGCCGTGCTGCGCGGGTGGCGGGCGGACGGAATCCGTGTCTTCACCTATTCGTCGGGCTCGGCCGGGGCCCAGCTGGACTGGTTCCGTCACACGGCGTACGGCGACCTGACGGGACTGCTGGACGACCGGTTCGACCTGGAGAACGCGGGCCCCAAGAACGACCCCGGCTCCTACCGGCGGATCAGCCGCGTGATCGGCGACCCCGTGCCCGTCTTCCTCAGCGACACCGCGTACGAACTCGACGCGGCGACGGTCGCGGGCTGGACCGGCGTCGGCGTACGCAGGGACGGCGACCCCCGCGGGGCCGAGGTGCCCGGACACCTCACCGTGCCGTCCCTCGACCGGCTCCACCTGCGGGCGGCCCGCGCCACCGACCGCGCCCACGACGGGACCGTCAGAAAGGTGTTCCTCTCATGAACGCAGCACAGCGGTCCGCCGCCCCGGCCGAGATCGGGGTGATCGGCGGCACCGGCTTCTACGAACTGCTGTCGGACGCCACCGAGATCACCGTGGACACCCCCTTCGGCGCCCCGGCGGACACGCTGACCGTGGGCACGGTGGAGGGACGCCGGGTCGCCTTTCTGCCCCGGCACGGCCGCGGCCATGACCTGCCCCCGCACCGCATCAACTACCGGGCGAATCTCTGGGCGTTGCGCTCGGTCGGCGTCCGGCGGATTCTCGCCCCGTGCGCCGTCGGCTCGCTCCGCCGCGACCTCCCGCCCGGCAGTGTCGTCGTCCCCGACCAGGTGGTGGACCGTACGAGCGGCCGGGCAGGAACGTTCTTCGACGACACGGTCACGCATGTGTCCTTCGCGGACCCGTACTGCGACGCGGGCCGGTCGGCCGTCCTGAAGGCGGCCACCGACTGCCGGCTCGAATCGATCACCGACGGCGGAACGATGGTCGTCATCGAGGGCCCGCGCTTCTCCAGCCGCGCCGAGTCCCAGTGGTATGCGGCGGCGGGCTGGTCGCTGGTGAACATGACGGGCATGCCCGAGGCGGCCCTGGCCCGTGAACTCGGCCTGTGCTACACGTCGGTGGCCCTGGTCACCGATCTGGACGCGGGCATCGACGCCGAGGAGAGCGTGGCCGAGGAGGACGTCTACGCGGTCTTCGCCCAGAACGTCGAGCGGCTTCGTGGTCTCGTGCTGAGCACCGTGTCCCGGCTCCCCGAGGACCGCGACTGCCACTGTGCGCGGGAACTCGACGCGGTGGACGCGCTGTTCGCCCCGCCTTCCGCGTAACGCCGTGGATCCCGGGCCCTCGTCGTCTCGACGAGGACCCGGGATCCGTCGTGTCGCCGTAGGCGGACGCGGCCCGGACGGCGGGGTCAGACGAGCTGGCCGTGCGTATCCGGTGTGCGGTGCGTCGGCAGGGCCGAGGGCCGGTGCCAGTCGCGCCGGTAGTGGATCAACGGGGAGTCGCCGGTGAGCGTCACGTTCTCGAGCCGGCCGACGAGGATGCTGTGGTCACCGCCCGGCAGCAGCTGCTCGCGCGTGCAGAGGAACCGGGCCGACGCGCCGGGCACCCCGGGTACGCCTCTCTCCAGGGGGACGAGGCCGGCCTCCGCCTCGGCCCGCCCGTGGCGCGCGAAGGCGGTCGCCACGTCGGTCTGTTCGTCGGTGAGGACGTTGACCAGGAAGTGGCAGGCCGTGGCGAACACGTCGTGGGTGCTCCCGGTCCGGTTCATGCAGACGAGGAGCAGGGGCGGGTCCGCGGACAGGCTGCAGACCGCGCTCGCGGTGAATCCACGCGGTTCTCCGTTGTCCCCCATCGCGGTGACCACGGTGACCGGCGAGGCGAGATGGGCCATCGCCTCGCGGAACACCTCGGCGGACACGGCCGTCGCGGACGGCACGGACGGCACGGACGGCACGGACGGCACGTCGTCGTCGCCGCCGAGCAGAACGGTACGCATCCGTCCCGCGATGCCGCCCGCACCGCTGTCCGCCGGGGCGTGTGGTCCGCCCGTCACCGGCAGGCCGGTGACGGGGCCGCTGGTGAGCCCGGCCCACAGGCCCGCGTCCGGTTCCGGGTCGCCTGCCGCCCCGTCACCGGTGAACACCGTGACCGGGCAGCCGAGCAGCGGGGCCCGGCCCGCCTCGCGGTACCGGCTGTACCGCTCCCGGTCCGGGCCAATCCCCAGGGCCGCCAGGAACATGAGGTCGTGACGCGTGTGCTCCCCCGCGTTCCCGTCCTGACCGCGGTGGCCCCGCGACCGGGTTCCGGCGGAGACGAAGAGGTGCCGCGGGGACGGGTGCCCTCCCGCCACGAGGCGGCGCACCGCCTCGTACCCGATCAGAGCTCCCGTGCAACAGCCGTGGACGGCGTAGGAAGCGCCATCGAGGTGCCGCGCGATACGGGCGGCGACGTCGTCGACGGCCTCGTCGGACATCTCGTACGGCCTGTCGTGGTCCCGGTCGCCGGGGCCGGCCGGTTCGATCGTGACGACCTCGACCGCTGGGCCCAACGCGGTCGCCAGGGAGCGTAGGGAAGAGGCGGGCGCATCCCCGCAGGGAATGCAGAGGAGCTTCATAGGCACGTCCGAAGTGAGGTCGGGGACGACGGGCGATCACGCGCCCGTGGCCACGGGCGCGTGACCCGTCACGGCATCACGAGGGGCTCGCCGGAGATGAACCGGTCGAGCGGCTCGGCCATGGCGCTCCTGGCCGGCGGGTGGAATGCCAGGGCCCGGGCGGACGTGAAGAACGTCGTGCTCAGGCCACTGATCATGTAGGCCGTACCGCCGAGCAGTTCGGTGGCGTGGGCGGCCACCCGCTCGACGGTCCGCTGCGCGGAGTACCGCACGTACAACGCCCGGGCCACGCCCAGCGGATCGTCGCCGCCTGGTGTCGCCGCCCGGGCAACGGCCTCCAGGGAGGCCATGGTGGTCTCCAGGTCGCCGACGAGCTCCATCCGCTCGGCGGCGGTCCCCCGGCGCTGCCGGAGAACCGCCTCGACCAGACCGCTGGCCGCGCCGACGTAACTCGCCGACACCAGCAGCTCGAAGACGTGGAACACCGTCGCGAGCGCCGCGTTCAGCGACTGCGGGTCGCCCAGGGACGATATGTAGTCGTCCGGTACGTCGACGTCGGCCAGCACCACCTCGCACGTCTCGGAGCCGAGCAGCACCGGCGAGTCCCCGAGCGGCCGCACCTCGATGCCCTCGGTGTCGGCCGGGATGATCGCGAGAGCCATCTCCGTGGCGCCGGTGTCCGGGAACGTCAGCATGACGCTCGCGGTGAGGTAGTCCATCGACTTCGAGAGGCTGCACGGCTTCTTGGTGCCGTTGAGGCGCCACCCGTCGCCGTGCCGTTCCCCCTTCATCAGGGGTTCCAGGATGCTGGCGGCGGGCTTGCCCTCGCCGAACCCGGACGCGAGGTACAGGTTGTCCTTCGCGACCGCGCCGAGCAGCTCCTCGGTCGCGGGACACGGCGGCATGGCGATCACCGTGCACAGGTGCATGTTCGCCGCGAGCGACAACGACGGTGACCGTGCGCCCAGCACGCGCTGGACGTGCAGGGCGTCCACGAGGGTGGCGTCCAGACCGCCGAGTTCCTTGGGGACCATGAGCGCCGGTCCGCCGAACTCACGGAAGATGCCCAGTCCGGGAGACTTGTCGGACTCCAGCTCGGCCACCGGGACCTCGCGAAGCCTCTGGTCAAGACCGGGTAACAGCCTTTCGACCGTGGCCAGTTCGTCGACCATGAAGTTGATGGACACGTTTCGACCTCTCATTTCACATGGCATCGCCCGACGGTTCGTCGTCGATGAACTCCGTGATGCGCTCGACGAGCCAGTCGGGTTCGTCGAGCGAGACGAAGGCGCGTGAGTGCTCGGCGATCACGACCGAGCTGTGCGGGAAGCACGCGGCCAGCTTCTGGGCGTGGTCGAACGGGAAGAGGGGGTCCTTCCTCGACCACACGACGAGTACGCGTCCCCGGAAGCGGTGCAGCTCCTTGGCCACCGCTCTGGTGACCGAGGGCCGCAGACCTCGCAGCAGCTTGCCGAAGTCCCTCTGCACGCCTCGGTCGCCGGGCAGCGCGCCGATCAGTTCCGTGATGGCCGGGGTCGGTACCGAGCTGCGTGAGACGAGCAGCATCATCGCCCGCTTGACGAGGTCCAGGCGCAGGCTGAAGGACACGGCCTGGACGACGCCGGGCACGGCGGCCAGGAAGGGCAGCGGGGCCAGCAGTTTCGGGGGGCAGTTGTCGAAGGCGTCCGAGGGGAGGAGCACCAGGCGGTCGAACAGTTCGGGTTCACGCGCCACGGCGATCTGGGAGATCGCCCCGCCGGTGTCGCTGCCGACGAGCACGACGGGCGCCGACAGTGTCCGCGCGATCTCGATCACGCGTCCCGCCTGTGCCTCCAGGCTGCAGTCCGCGTCGGGTTCGAGCGGTGTGCGGTGCCCGCCGAGCGGCAGGTCCGGCATCACCATGCGGAACCGGTCGCGCAGACCCGCGACCAGCGGGTCCCACACATGCCCGTTGACCATCAGGCCGTGCACTAACAGCATGGTCGGACCCTGGCCGGCGTACCGTAACTCGATCGTTCCGCCGGAGGTCTTCACCCGAGCCGTCTCGTCCTGCATGTCGGACTCCTCTTCTTTCGTTCAGCCGTTCAACGTGAGCACCTCGATGTCGTAGACGAACGCCTTGTCGTCATGGGTGAGCGACGAACTGAGCGTGTCGTCACGGACCAGCCTGGTCCGTGCGCCTTCCGGCACCTGGTGCTTGGCCAGGAAGTTGCGGTAACACACGCGCCCGTCGGGCCGGCCGACGCGCGCGATGTGACGCATGATCTGGTCGAACCCCTCCTGGTCGATGCAGCTTGTCACATCGGACAACGAGAACTTGTCGAGTGATCCTTCAGGAGCGCGGGCCATGTAGTCGATGAGGTTCTCGGTGACGATCTCGACCTTCGTGTTCGCGGCGCGGATCGCCTCGTAGTTCTCCCGCAGCAGGTAGTGCGGCAGCGTCTCCCGGTCCGGATAGCGCCCGAGGAAGGTGAACGCGAGCCAGTGGTTGTCCTTCGCGAGGTGGTTCATGAAGGAGTGATGGACGCGTTCGAGGACATAGCCGCCCACGGAGTCCACGTCGATCGTGATGCGGTAGCCGGGGTCGTTCAGCACGATCTTCAGCACCCGCTCGGAGAACCCGTACCGGACGAGTGACCGCCACAGGAACCCGTCGATCCTCTTCAGGTAGACGGCCCGCTGCTCCTCCAGTGTCCGGGCCGAGAACAGGTCGCGCATGGCACGGCCGAACAGGATGCGCATCGACGGCGCGACGACTCGCCGGTAGAACTTCTCGTGCCGTCCCGCCATCACCAGGCCGCTCTCGACCTCGCCGCGATGCCGGGAGAAGTAGCGGAACGCGTTGTGGCTGATCTTCCCTTCGAGCTCCTCGAACAGCTGCCACCGGTCCGGGCACGGGTCGATGCCGAGGAAGGCGAGCAGCGCGTCGTACTCGAAGTGTCTGATCGCCGCCAGTTTCACTTCGAGGAGATAGTTCTGGCCGGGGGCGGTGTCCACCGACACGACCGAGCGCGGGCCGCCCGCGACCAGGCTCAGGGTGCGGCAGCCGCTGCCCGTGACGCTCAGCACGTCCTCGCCGGCCGAGACGCCCAGGGCCCGCATCTCCGAGTCCGAGTCCTCGTCGCACGTGCTGTACAGGATCCACTTCTCCGAACCGTTCGAGCTCATCGTCACCATTCCCCATTCGGGCTGATAGGACCGTTCGCCGACTCCTGGCACCTGACGCCCGGGCTGGTCATGTCACGAAGAACCCGTCGCCCGCCATGTCCGCCACGCTGAGGTCGAACGCCTTGCCGGTGACGGCCAGGTCGTCGTCGGTGTGGGCGGTGCTGAGCAGGAAGCTGTGCAACTCCGGCATGTACACCCCGTGTTGGCGCATGTAGTAGGCGAGCGCGATGGTGGCCTTGAAGTTGCTCCCCGCCATCCGGTCCCGGTAGATGCCCGCCGACCGGTGGCTGAAGTTGAGCGAGAAGATGGACCCGCGGGCGTTGACGCGGCAGGAGACGTCGCGTTTACGGGCGCTCTCCACGAACTCGGTGCGCAGCCACTGCGTCTTGGCCTCCAGCTCCTCGTACAGGTGCTGGTTGGCCCGCAGATGGGTGAGGACCGCGGTGCCCGCGCGGCAGGTCAGCGAGTTCCCGCTGAGCGTGCCGCCCGCGAACGCCTTCTGCTCGTAGTCCAGGAACGGGTCCTCGGAACTGCGGCACACCTCGACGAGTTCGGCTCGTCCCACCACCGCGCCGCAGGGCAGGCCGCCGCCGATGATCTTGCCCAGGCAGGTGAGGTCCGGTTCGACCCCGGCCATGTTCTGGGCGCCGCCGTACGCCACGCGGAAGCCCGTGACGACCTCGTCGAAGACCAGCGGGACGCCCGACTCGGTGCACACCTTCCGCAGGGCGGTCAGGAACTCCACGTCGAAGGTGGTCGTCGAGGACGGCATCGGCTCGACGATGACGCAGGCGAGCTCGTCGCTGCGCTCACGGAGTCGTTCGAGGCCGCCGATGTCCCCGTACTGGAGCACCAGGGTGTTCTGGACGACGTCCTCGTTCGAGCCGAGGGTGCCCGCGATCGGCTCGGGCGCGTGCTTGTCGCCGGTGAACCGGAACCACGAACTGACCATGCCCTGGTCCGAGAAGCCGTGGTAGTGGCCCTCGAACTTCACGACCGTCTTGCGCCTGCGGTACGCCCGGCACATCCGGACCGCCAGCATCACGGACTCGGTGCCGGAGTTGCACAGCAGCGCCCGCTGCGCGGAGGGGAACGCCTCGACGAGTATCTCGGCCAGTTCGACCTCGGGTTCGTTGCCGATGCCGTTGACCACGCCGGCCGCGATGCCCGAGCTGATCGCCTCGTTCACCACCGGGTGGGAGTAGCCGAGGATGTGCGGTCCGTACCCGCCGGAGAGGTCCACGTACTCGTTGCCGTCGAGGTCGCGGACCCGTCCGCCCTTCGCCTCCTTGACGAAGATGGGGTACGTGCTGGGGAAGAAGTAGCGGTGGATGTGGGTGGGCGCGACGAGCGAGGCGTTCGCCCGGTCCCGCATCTCCAGCGAGCTGGGGATCTGGTTCTTGAACTGTGCGTCGAACCGCTCCCGGACCTCCCTGCTCATGTAGGGGGAGTAACGGTCCGTGAACTTGCGGGCGTTGTCCCAGATGTCGATGTCCGGGTCGAGCTGGGTGGCGAATCCCTCGCAGGACAGGAAGACGAGTTCCACCTTGGTGAAGCTGGTGGTGTACCGGGCACCGTACTTCCGCAGGATGGCGCTGACGTCCTTGAAGTAGCTGATCGTCGACCAGCGGTTCGAGGCGGTGTCGAAGTGGTGCTCCAGGGCCGCCACCAGCTCCGCGTGGTACTCGTCCCAGTGCTCGCGGACCTTCTCGGTGCCGGTGACGAAGTGGGCGGTGAAACGCTCCACCGCGATGTCCCACTCCTTGCGGGTACACGCGTAGTAGAAGGAGGAGAGGCCCCACTTCTCGTCCTCGCTGAGCTCGACCGTGATCCCGTAGTCGAGCAGGATCAGCTCACCCTCTTCGGAGAAGAGGATGTTGCCCGGGTGCGGGTCGCCGTGGGACATGCCGTGCATGTACAGCATGGTGTAGATCGTGTCCTGGAGGCGCCGGGCCAGTTGCGCGGCCGGCAGGCGCACCTTGTGCGGTTCGTTCCCCCGGATACCCTCCATGAACTCCATGGTGAGCATGCGGGGTGTGACGAGGTCCGGTATCACCTGCGGCACCCGCACATAGGGGTGGCCCTTGAAGTTGCGGTGGACCGTCTTCTGCCGGGCGGCTTCCTGGAGCATGTCGGCCTGGGCACGGAACAGGTTCGCGACCTCGGTGAAGCGGCGGACGCCGTCGGACTCGGCGATGACCGGCACCATCTTCTCGGCCAGGCGGACTCCCCTGGCCATCAGGCGCAGGTTCTGTTCGATGTGCTCGGGCACGCCGTTCTTCACCAGCTTCACGGCGACCTTGCGGCCGTCCAGCAGCCGGGCCCGGTGGACCTGGGCGACCGAGCCGGTGGCCACCGGTTCGAGGTCGAACTCGCGGAAGACGCTGTTCATCGGGGCACGCAGCTCCCGCTCGACGACGGCACGCGTGGTGGCCGCGTCCATGTGGGGAGCGTCGTCCTGGAGCGTGCGCAGGGTGTCCACCCACTCGGCGGGCACCAGATCTGACCTGGTGGCGAGGAGTTGGCCCATCTTCATGTAGATCGGGCCGGCCTGGACGAGACAGTCCAGCAGCCGCTCGGCCTCCTCGGCCCTGTGGTCCTCGCGCGGGTTCCGCAGCCGTGAGGCGGAGTATCCGAAGAGGTGGCCCAGCATGTTGGTGACGGGCTTCATCGGGAAATTGGCCATGGTGTTTGAGTCCTCCCGGTCAGTACACGAACGAGAAGGCACTGAAGGACATGCCTGCGCTGCCGACCCAGCCGAGCGCGCGGTCGCCGCGCTTGAGACGTCCTTCGCCCACCGCGGTCGCGATCGCCGTCGGTACCGAGGCCGAGACGATGTTTCCGGTGTTCTGGAAGACGTGGAAGATCTTGTCGCCCAGGCCCACGCCGTCGGCCATCTCCTGCCAGAACCGCTTCGCGGAGGCGTGGGTGAACACCGCGGCCGTCTCCTCCTTCGGGGCGTCGAGCCGCTTGAAGACCTCGACGGCCTCGACCCGGGCGGTCTCGTGCAGTTCGAAACCGAACGAGGTGAAGCGGTGCACGCCGTTCTTGGCGATCTTCTCCGAGGGTCGGCTGAAGTCCGCGTAGCCGTCCAGGGGGATGTTGCACAGGTCGGCGAGGTCGGCCCGTGAGGAGAACTCGAAGGACCACGGTTCGGCCCCGTCCGCGGTCAGGATGGTCGCGGAGGCGGCCTCGCCGAGGGTGTACGCGGGGAAGCTCCAGTCGACCGCGTCCACGCTGGGCAGCGCGAACACTCCCGGGTAGACCGGCCCCGTCGGACGCATGTTGAACTCGGCGTTGACGAGCATCGCGGTACGGCAGGCGCCCGACGCGAGCAGGCCCTCGGCGATCTGCAGCGCCCTGGTCCAGCTCATGCACGCGTCGAGGACGTCGAAGCACTGGGCGCGCTTGATGCCGAGCGCGGCGGCGGCGTGGTACGACCCGCCGGGTTCGAGGAAGCCCCTGCCGATGCCGGTGTAGATGACGACGTCGATACTCTCCCGTGTCACCCCGGCCTCGTCGATCGCCTCCTCGGCGGCCCGGACCAGCAGGTCGATGGGGCGCTCCCCCTCGCCGGCCCAGAGGCGGCTGTCGGATCCGGAGTACGCGAGCCAGAAGCTGATCTTCCGCAGGGCCTCGTCGATGTCGCCCTCGAAGACGCCGGCGCTGTGCTCGCGGACGAGGTCGAGGATGTCGTCGTTGGTGACGCGGCGCGACGGCAGCGCGGCGGATACGGCGGCGATCCTCATCGGCCCGCTCCGGAGGTGAGGTCGGCGGCGGAGGTGGTCAGCCGTTCCACGACGAGCGTCGCCAGTTCCTCGATCGACCCGGCCTCCCAGATCCATTCGGGGGGCAGCCGCACGCCCGCCCAGTCCTCCAGGGTCTGGTGCAGTTCCAGCATGTGCACCGAGGAGAGCCCGTAGGCGGACAGCGGTTCCCGGGCGTCCACGGTCCCCGTTCCTTCCAGCACGCGTCCGGCGATCCAGCCCTCGATGTGCGCACGGCAGCTCTGGTGGAGGACCTGGGCCGCGGAGGTGAGAACCGGCCGCTCGGCCGGGGTTGACGTCTCGTCGGACGTCCTGTCGGACGTCCTGTCGGACGTCTTGTCGGACGTCTTGGCGCCGGAACGGACCGGAGCGGCCTCCACCCGGGCCCGGACATCGAGATGCCCCTCGATGAAGCCGGCCTTGCAACGGGTCCGCTGGATCTTGCCGCTGGTCGTCACGGGGACCGTTCCGGTCTCGGCGACCACGACGGTGACGGCGAGTTCGTGGCTCCGCCAGACGGCGTCGCGGATGGCGAGGGCGACGGCCTCGGGGGAACTCTCGTCACGCCGGGCGCATTCGGCGACCACGACGACACTCTCCTGAGCCCCTTCGGAGACGCCGAAGGCCGCACTGTGGCCGCGCCGGACGGCGGGGTGGCTGTCCTCGACGGTCCGTTCGATGTCCTGGGGGTAGTGATTGACCCCGTTGATGATCACGACGTCCTTGATGCGTCCGCAGATGTAGAGCTGCCCGTCGTGGAAGAACCCCAGATCTCCCGTCCTGAGGTGGGAGTCGGCGCCGTCGCCCCTGAGGCGTGCGCGGAAGGTCTCCGTGCTCTCCGCGGGGCGGCCCCAGTAGCCACGGGCGATGATGGGGCCGCTCACCCAGATCTCTCCGGCGTGGCCGTCGGGAAGGCGGTGCCCCGTCTTCGGGTCGACGATGGCGACGCGGGTGTCGGCCACGGTCGTGCCGCACGCGACGAGCGGGCGCACGGCCTTGTCGGCGGTCAGTTCCACCACCGGGCTCCCGGGAGTGACCGTGCCGAAGGTGCCCCAGGCCAGCGGCTCGCCCGGCGTCTTGTTCGTGACCTTCAGCGTGGCCTCCGCGAGACCGTACGAGGGACACAGCACGTCCGGCCGGAGGCCGTATTCCGCGAACATCCGCTCGAAGCGCTGCTGCGTGTCGAACTGCACCGGCTCCGCGCCGTTGCCCGCCGTGATCAGTGAACTCAGGTCGAGTCCGGCGCGTTCGTCCTCGGTGGTGCCCTCGACGCAGAGGTCGTAGGCGAAGTTCGGGGCCCCCGTGTGGGTACCGCGGTACCGCGAGATGGCCCGCAGCCATCGGATGGGCCTGCGGACGAAGGTGGTCGGTGCCAGCAGTACGCACTGGGCGCCGGCGAAGACCGGCAGCAGGACCGACCCGATCTGACCGTAGTCGTGGAAGTGGGGCAGCCACGAGACCCACCGGCTGTCGCCGTCGACCTGCCAGGAGAGCGCCGCCTCGGCGCACTGCCGTACCGCGTTGGTGTGGTCGACGATCACGCCCTTGGGGACGGACGTGGAGCCGGAGGTGTACTGGAGATAGGCGATCGTGTCCGCGGCGATGCCGTCGGTGTCCAGCGGGGTGACGCCGTCCAGCGGTGCGTCGGCGGCCGGCTGTGCGTCCGTGGGCAGCGGGGCGTCCGTGACCGGCGCTGCGTCCGTGGCCAGCCAGGGCAGGTTCGCCGACCGCGAGTCCGCGCCGAACAGCGACTTCCGCCTCGTCCCCCGCTCCGTGGTCAGCACGGCGGCTGCCGCGCAGTCCCGCGCGATCGCCTCGACCGTCGAAACGGTCCGGTGCTGCGGGACGTACAGGGGAACGGCGATGACCCGGGCGTACAGGCAGGCGTAGAACGCGACGACGTAGTCGAGGCCTGCCGGGTGGAGGAGCAGAACACGGTCGCCGGGGGAGACGGTCCGCAGCAGCCTGGCGGCCAGCGCGCGGGACCGGTCACGCAACTCCCCGTATGTCAGCGTGCCCACCACATCGAGATCGCCCTCGAGGAATGTGAACGCCAGTGCATTGGGGTCGTCGTCGGCACGCTTCTGCAGAATATGAACGAAATGTGTTTCCAGCGGGGGCTCCACTTGGTGTGACCTCATTCTGACGGTGACGAGCGGACATGCCTGTCGGCTGCAACCGGTGGAATCTCCAGGGCATTTGATGCCCGACCGGTGGGGGGAAGAAGAAAATCGGGCGGGAGTGGGGATGCTCCCGCGGCGGCGACGCGGTGGGCCCTTGTCCTCCAAGCGATAAAGGCCCTCAACAGGGTCGGCGCTTCGATCAACGAGCCTGCCATCGCCCGGCGTGTACGGGCAATGACAACATTCCGAAAGATCTCCGTGCGATCTTCACAATCAAGGAAAGCGCCCTGCTGAAACGCTGTTGGTGGCCGTTTTGAGAAGAACAGTTTCAAGCGCCGGCCTTCCTGTACCTGGAAAACGCACATCGGGTGTTTTCCGATTCCTGACCTTGTTCGCCCGTGCCTGCCGGTGTCAGGCTGCTTGTGCCTCGGGACGGTTCGTTTCCCCCCGGACCCGGCTTTCAGGAGCTGCCGTGGCTTCCACCGGCGACCCGGCCGGTGCGGTCCACGCGGTGAGCCCGTCCCCCGATCCCCAGGACCACGGAGTCAACTCGTATGACGTACCGATCCCCTCGTGCCGCGGTGCTCACCGGTCTCGGGTCCTGGCTTCCGCCCGACACGGTGACCAACGCGGACCTGGAAGCCACCCTCGACACGAACGACGCATGGATCCGCAGCCGTACCGGTATCGCGAACCGTCACCGCGTCTCGCCGGGTATGTCGACCTCGGACCTCGCCGTGGAGGCCGGCCTGCGGGCACTGAAGTCCGCACGCTCGGACCAGGCCGACGCCGTGGTGCTGGCCACCAGCACCCCCGACGAGCTGTGCCCCGCCACGGCGCCGGACGTCGCCTCCCGGATCGGTCTGCCGGGCGTGGCCGCCTTCGACGTCTCCGCGGTCTGCGCGGGCTTCGTCTACGGGCTGGCCACCGCCGCCGGCCTCATCGCCACGGGCGTCGCCGAACGGGTCCTGCTCATCGGGGCCGAGGCGTTCACCACCCTCGTCGACCCGGCCGACCGCACCACCGCCGCCATCTTCGGCGACGGCGCCGGAGCCGTCGTCCTACGGGCCGGCGACCCCGACGAGCCCGGTGCGCTCATCTCCCTCGTGCTCGGCAGCGACGGCGGCGGGAGCGAGCTCCTGACCGTCCCGGCGGGCGGTGCGCGCCGCCGCGAGCCGACCGAGCACCACTCCCGGTACCTCACCATGCAGGGGCGGGAGATCTTCCGCTTCGCCGTCCGGCACATGACGTCCGCCTGCCGTACGGCCGCCGAGCAGACCGGCTGGCCGCTCTCCGACATCGACCGTCTGGTGGCCCACCAGGCCAACGCGCGGATCAGCAACGCGCTCGGCGACGCGCTGGGCGTCCCGCCCGAGAGCCGCGCCTCGAACATCGAGCACGTGGGCAACACGGCCTCGGCCTCGATCCCCCTGCTGCTGGACGAGGACAACGCGTCCGGCGCCCTGACCGAGGGCCAGCGGGTGCTGATCACCGCGTTCGGCGGCGGTCTCGCCTGGGGTGCGGCCACCCTCGTGTGGCCGTCGCTCACCAGCGTCGCCTGACCCGGCGGCATCCCACCCGACACCCATCCGGCATCCCGCCCGGTTTCCCCCACACCGCGTTCAAGGAGCTGACATGAACGGGTACGACACGCTCAAGAAGATCATGATCGAGGACCTGAAGGTCTCCCCCGATCTCGTGAGTCCGGAAGCCTCCCTGGAGGATGTGGAGTTCGACTCCCTCACTCTGGTGGAGCTGACGGTCATCCTGGAGCGGGACCTCGGCGTGGACATCCAGGATCACGAGTTGAGCGACGCGGCCACCCTGGCCGACATGGGCCGCATCGTGGAGGACCGGGTCGCCCAGGTCCAGGCATGACGATCCGCACCGACACGGCCGTCACCGGTCTCGGGCTCGTCTCTCCGGCCGGAGTCGGAGTGCGGCGCAACTGGTCCGAGGTGTGCGAGGCCCGGGGCACCGCGGCGGCCGTCGATCCCGAACTGGAGGGCATGCCGGTTCCCCTGGCGTGCCGCGTGCCGGACTTCGACGCCGACGAGTTGCTGGGCGGACGGCGGGCCCACCGCCTGGACCGCTTCGTCCAGTTCGCCCTCGTCGCGGCACGCGAGGCCGTGGCCGACTCCGGCCTGGACCCGGCCACTTGGGACGGCGCACGGGTGGGGGTCGTGCTGGGCAACGCCGGAGCCGGCATCCACACCTATGAGGCGCAGCACCGGGTGATGCTCGACGAGAAGCCCCAGCGGGTGACGCCCCTGCTGCTCGCCATGTATCTGCCCAACATGCTGGCGGGGCAGGTGGCGATCGAGTTCGGGGCCACGGGTCCGAACCTCGTGGTGGCCACGGCGTGCGCCTCCGGGAGCACGGCCATAGCCACCGCGTGCGACCTGCTGGCCCTCGGGCGCTGTGACGTCGTCATCGCCGGTGGCAGCGAGGCGATGGTCACCCCGCTGGCGATGTCCGGATTCGCGAACATGGGGGCCCTCTCACGACGGATCGAGGACCCCGGGGGCGCTTCCCGGCCCTTCGACGCCGACCGCGACGGCTTCGTCGCGGGCGAGGGGGCGGGACTGCTCGTCCTGGAGCGCGCCGCGGACGCCCGTGCCCGCGGTGCGCGGGTCCGGGCCCGGATCGTCGGGCACGGCTCGACCGCGGACGCCCACCACATCACCGCGCCGCACCCGGACGGCCGGGGTCTGGAACAGGCGTTGCGGCTGGCGCTCGCCGACGCCGGAGCGAGCGCGCGAGACGTTTCGTACGTCAACGCGCACGGCACCTCGACTCCGCTGAACGACCTGGTGGAAGCCAGGACGCTGGGCCGGGTCCTGCCCGGCGGCCCGCTCGTCAGTTCCACGAAAGGAGTCACCGGTCATCTCCTGGGAGCGGCCGGGGCGATCGAGGCCGCCTACACCGTGCTCGCCATCGAGCACGGTCTGGTCCCGCCCACCGCCAACCTCCGCACACAGGACCCGGAGATCGACATCAACGTGGTGGGGACCCCGACCCCGCACGACATGGATCTGGCGCTCAGCAACTCCATGGGCTTCGGCGGCCAGAACGCGGTCCTGGCGCTGAGCCGGGCGTGACCGCGTCCGCACGTCGTCCCCGAACGGCGGCTGCCTCCCACCACCCACGTACGTCTCACAACCCTGCCCCGGCGGGGTTCGCGAACCCTTCATCAGTGAGGTCAGCCCATGACACAACCGGTCGCCTTCCCGCAGGACCGCACCTGTCCCTACCACCCGCCCGCCTACGAATCGCTGTCCCGCCCGCTGTCCCGTGTCACGCTCTACGACGGCCTTGAGGCATGGCTCGTCACCGGTCACGCGGCGGCCCGTGAACTCTTCGTCGACCGGCGGCTTTCGTCGCGCAGCGACCGGCCGGGCTTCCCGATTCCCAGCGCCCGCCTCGCCGGATTCCGCGAGGCCGTGCCGGCGCTGATCGGCGTCGACGACCCCGAGCACGGCACCCAGCGGCGGATGCTGATCCCGGGCTTCACCGCCAAGCGCACCGCGGCCCTGCGGCCACGGATCCAGGAGACGGTCGACCAACTCCTCGACGCCATGGAGGCGGAGGGCTCGCCCGCCGACCTGGTGAGTGCCTTCACGCTGCCCCTGCCGTCCATCGTGATCTCCGCGATGCTCGGTGTCCCGTACGCCGATCACGAGTTCTTCGAGGTCCAGTCGCGTCGGCTGCTGCGCAGTACCGAGGTCGCGGACGCGATGGACGCGCGCTTCCAACTGGAGGAGTACTTCGGCAAGTTGATCGACCGAAAGCAGCACGAACGCGGCCACGGCGGCGACGGCATTCTCGACGAGCTGGTCCACAACCAGCTGCGCGAGGGCAAGACGGACCGGGCCGAACTGATCGCGCTGGCGCTGGTCAACCTGGCCGGCGGGCACGAGACGACGGCGAACATGATCTCGCTCGCCACGTTCACGCTGCTCCAGCACCCCGAGCGACTGGCCGAGTTGCGTGCCGATCCCGCTCTGATGCCCACCGCGGTGGAGGAACTGCTGCGGTTCCTGTCCGTCTCCGACTGGCTGCTGCGGGTGGCGACCGAGGACATCGAGATCGCCGGTACGACGATCCGGGCGGGCGACGGTGTCGTCTTCTCGACCTCCGTCATCAACCGGGACGCCGACTCGTTCCCGAACCCGGACGTACTCGACTGGCACCGTTCGGCCCGCCACCATGTGGCGTTCGGATTCGGTATCCACCAGTGCATCGGCTCGAACCTGGCCCGCGCCGAGATGGAGATCGCCCTGCGGAGCCTCTTCTCCCGCTTCCCCGACCTGCGGCTGGCCCTGCCCGCCGACGAGATCGTCCTCAACCCCGGTGACACGGTCCAGGGAATGCTCGAACTCCCCGTCGCCTGGGAGCGCACAAGGAGCGAAGGAGACTCGGCAACGTGACACAGAGCGACATCGCCCGGCGGAGCTACGTCCATGGCCACGCTCCCGCGGAGCAGCAGCGTCTGATCGACCAGGCCGAACTGTGGCGGGACGGACTGATTCTGGAGGGTACGACGCTCAGGCCCGGCACTCGTCTGCTGGAGGTGGGGTGCGGGGCCGGCGCGGTCCTCGCGACTTTGGGGAACGCGTTTCCCGAGGTGCGGCTCTCCGGTGTGGACATCGAACCCGCCCAGATCGATTTCGCCCGCGGCTATCTCGCCGATCGCCAAGTGGCCGCCGATCTTCAGGTGGCCGACGCCCGGACCCTGCCGTACGAGGACGCGTCCTTCGACCATGTGTGGATGATGTGGGTCCTGGAGCACATGACCGAGGACGACGCGAAAGCGGCGTTGCGCGAGGTACGGCGCGTGCTCGCCCCGGGCGGAACGATCACCTCCATCGAACTCGACTACGCGACGATCAAGGTGGGTCCGTCGACCGCGGGCCTGGACGCGCTGATGCCGACGCTGGTGCGGGCGATGCGGGCGTTCGGCCAGAGCGACGCAGGCACGCAGCTGTGGGGCTGGCTGGACGAGACGGGCTTCTCCCGTATCGACCCCGGCGAGCGGCTGTTCTCGTTCCGGGGTACGGAGGCGGCGCCGATGGCCCGCTATCTCGCCGATTCCGTGGAAGGCGCGCTCCCCGCCATCGCTTCCCTGGCTGGCATCCCTGACGAGGAAACCCTCCGAGAGGGGCTGAGCGAACTGCGCGCCTTCGGCGCCGATTCCTGGCTGCGCTGCGTCATCCACAAGGCCCGGGCGCTGGCCTGACACCTCGCGGCCACGCGCCCTCAGGCCTGAGACACAGACATGGGCCTCAGACCTCAGACCTCGTCCCTCGCAAGGGCGATCAGCCGGTCCAGGACCCGCGGGCCGCCCGCCCGTACCCCGTCGTGCTCGAACTCGTCGGTCACGTACGTGCGCAGGCCTCGGATGGTGCGGGCGGTGCGCAGGGCGTGGTCGGCGTCGACGTACATGTCGTCGTGGTAGACGGCCGCGGCGACGGGGACCTCGTTGGCGGCGAGGCGGTCGGGGTCGTACAGCGGGGCCCAGTCGGTGCGTTCGGCGAGGAGGTCGGCGGTCTCGCGGAGGGGGCGCAGGGCGGGGTCGCAGTCGAAGGTCCAGGGGTGGACGGACTCGCCCGTGAAGATCACCGGGCCGTCGCCGGCGAGGCTCTTGGCCGCGTCGAACTGCGGGAAGTCGGCGCGGACCCGCTCGGCCGACCAGGCGGTGGGGCGGTCACCCTGGGCGTAGCAGGCCTCGTGGACCAGTGCGTACAGCGGGTGGCCTGCGTACGAGAGGACGGACTGGACGTCCTCCTGGAAGGCGTCGGAGAGGACCGGGCCCTGGGCCGTGCGGACGAAGGCGTTCTCCAGGAGGTAGTGCAGTCGGTGGCTGCCCTCGCTGCCGCCGAGGACGATGCCGAGGGACTGGAAGGCCTCGACGGTGAGGCGGTAGCCGCCGTTCAGGACGGGCTCGTGCCGCAGGAGGTGTTCGGCGATGCGCCGGGCCCGCTCGACGTCCTGGGGGTAGCGCGCGTAGTGGGCGACGACCTTGCGCTCGATGCGCGGGTACGCGGCCCGGTACACGTCGTCGGCGTGCCCGTCGAGGGTGGGCAGGCCGCCGGTGATCAGGGCGGTGCTGAGGCCCTCGGGCGCGCTGGAGAGGTAGTGGGTCGCGCAGAAGCCGCCGAAGCTCTGGCCGAGGACGGCCCAGGGGGCGCCGCCGGTGACGGCCGGCCGGATGGCCTCGCAGTCGCGGACGATGGAGTCGGCGCGGAACAGCGCGAGATAGTCGGCCTGTTCGCGGGGGCCGCCGCGCAGCGGGAGGGTCTGCCGGTTGGCGGGCGTGGAGTTGCCGGTGCCGCGCTGGTCGAGCAGCAGGACGCGGTAGTCCTTGAGGGCGCGGCCGAGCCAGGCCTGTTTGCCGACGAAACGGCTGGCGCCGAAGCCGGGGCCGCCCTGGAGGAACACCAGCCAGGGCAGATCCTGGTCCGCCTTGTCGCTGCCGACCACTTCACGGGCGTACAGCTCGATCGTCTCCCCGGAGGGGTTGTCGTGATCGAGGGGCACGGTGAAACGGCGGTCGCTGAGGACGACACCGGGCTGACGGTAGCTGGCACTCAAGAGGGCTCCCGAGACGGACGGATTCCTGACCGCGAACCAGTTCAGCACAAGTTCTCCGGCGAGCCGAGAGCGGGGATCAAGAAAACCGTACTGACCGGCCGATCAGGCCGGAATTCTCGTACGTACTGAACGACCGCTCAGCGCGGCGGGAGGCTGGAGCGGCGCACCACCAGCTCCGGCTGGAGCACGACGCGCTGGTGCTCGTGCGGGGTGGGCGCGGTCTCGGCCTCGGTCTCCTCCAGGAGGAGCGAGGCGGCGAGCGCGCCCATCGTCACGGCGGGCTGTCGTACGGAGGTCAGCGGGACGGCCGCGGCGGCCGCGAACTCGATGTCGTCGTAGCCGACGATGGCGAGGTCGTCCGGGACGCTCACACCGGCCGCGAACATGGCCTGCAGGACGCCGAGGGCGAGCAGGTCGTTGGCGCAGAAGACGGCGGTCGGGCGGTCGGCGAGGCCGAGGAGGCGGGCGCCGGCGTCGCGGCCCGCGGCCACGTCGAGCCGCTCGGTGGGCAGCTCGCGCAGGTGTTCCGGGCCGAGTCCCGCCTCGCCCAGCGCGTTCAGGGAGCCCGTGCGGCGGTCCCGGACCTGGTTCAGGCCGGGCGGCCCGCTCACGTACGCGATGGAGCGGTGGCCCGCGTCGATCAGGTGCCGTACGGCGAGTGCGCCGCCCGCCACGTCATCGACGGACACCGAGCACTCGGTGGTGCCCTCGGCGACGCGGTCGACGAGCACGAAGGGGATGCCGTGGCGGCGGAACGTCTCGATGTTGCGCCCGGTCGCGTCGGCGGGGGTCAGCAGGACGCCGCGGACGCGCTGTTCGGCGAAGAGCGAGAGGTAGTCGGCCTCTTCGCCGGGGCTCTGCGCGCTGTTGCAGACCATCACGCCGAGCCCGGCCTCGCGGGCGGCGCGCTCGGCGCCTCGTGCCACGTCCACGAAGAAGGGGTTGCCCATGTCGAGGACGAGCAGGCCCATGATCCGGCTGCGTCCGGCACGCAGCTGGCGTGCGGACTCGCTGCGGACGTAGCCGAGCCGGTCGATGGCGGAGAGCACGCGGGCCCGGGTCTCGGAGGCGACCGTGTCCGGGCGGTTGATGACGTTCGAGACCGTGCCGACGGAGACTCCGGCGACTCGTGCGACGTCCTTGATACCCACCGACTGGGCCATCAGGCGGTTACCTCCGGGGGAACGGGGAGTGGTGGGCACGCAGTCACATTACCCGCGTGACCACCCGGAACGGACTCCGTCATGCGGGCAGCGCGAAGTCGACGACATGGAGCGCCGAGGGCGTCGTACCGCTGGACTTCTCCTGGTACAGGATCGACAGCACGCCGTCCTGGGCGATCCGGGTCTCGTCGACCACGACCTCGCCGAAGGCGTTGAGGCCGGCGCCGTCGAAGAGTGTCGTCCAGTCCGTGTGCCCGGAGGCGGCGGACGCGGCGACGATCCGTCCGAAGGGCAGGACGGCATACGCGTTGTCGTACTTGTCGAGGACCAGTCTGGTGCGCTGGCTGGAGTTCAGGGCGACCGGGATCTCGGTCTTGCGCCAGGTCCCGGTGGACGTCTTGCGGACGTGGAAGGCGCGGCCGTTGGCTGTCCGGTCGGCGACGTAGTTGGTGGTGCACTGGCCGAAGCGGCCCGGTACGTAGCTGATGATCGCGTGCGGACGGCCCGCGGAGTCGGTGAACTGGCTCTCCTGGTTCATCAGGGAGTGGTCCGGGTTGAGCGCGTCGATCACCAGTCCGGCGTCGGTGACGGCGACCTTGTCGGAGCCGCCGGTGGTGCCGACGACCGTCCCCGCGTTGTTGCGCCAGGTGCGTCCGCGGTCGTCGGAGTAGACGTAGCCCGTGTCGTGGTTGGTGATGCCGCCGCCGTTGCACATCACGGCGCCGTTCTGCTCGCGCCAGGTGAAGAAGGAGTGCAGCCGGCCGTTCCTGTCGTAGTCGATGCCGTGCAGGTACATGTTCCGGACGGTGCTGGTCCCGTGCTCGCTGGTGTACGTGCCGGTGGAGCTGGTCCACTCCCCGAGGCTGGTCCAGGAGGTGCCGTTGTACTCGGCGAGGGCGTTGCGGCCGTTGCCGGAGACCGCGACCCGGTAGCTCAGTTGGAGCTTTCCGTCGGGTGTGGAGATGAACTGCGGGTACGTGAACTGCGAGGTGAGCGCGAGCCCGTCGAGGGTGGACTGCGGCGCGCCGAAGCGGCTCGCGGTCCAGGTCAGCCCGGCCGGGTTGTCCATGAGCCCGGCCACCGACTTCACGTAGGTGAAGCCGTCGCTGTGGGAGTCCATGTTGAGGTGGAGGCGGCCGTCGACCTTGGAGACACCCATCGAGATGACGTTGTGCGAGTCGTTGTACCGCAGGGTGTGCCCGACCTTGACGGTGGACCAGGTGCCGGCGCCGAGGACGCGGCGGCCGATGACGGCGTTGCGGTCGGCGGCGTACCAGGCGGCGTACTGGTAGCCCTTGTAGGTCAACAGGCCGTTCTTCTGGAACGAGTTGTTGTTGACGAGGCCGTCGTAGGAGACGAAGAAGATGGCCTGGCCGTCGAGCGTGGTGGTGCCGGTCCGGGTGACCGAGGGACCGGGGTCGGCGGCCCGGGCGGTACCGGCGATGCCGGGGGCCGCCACGGTGCTGAGCAGTGCGGTTGCCAGCAGGGTGCGTCTCTTCATGTCGGGACTCCTGTGCGGGGAGGAGGAGAACGAGCGAGGGGAAGAGCGGGAGGAGCGGAGAGTGAGGAGCGGAGAGTAGGGGTGGGCGAGGAGCGCGGTGGATCAGGCGAGGTGGAACACCTCGGTGAGGGGTTTCATGGCTTCGTCGGGCCTGGCGCCGTCCAGCGATTCGAAGAACGGCGCCATCTCGGCCTGCCAACGGGCGTTGACCTCCGCGGCCGCCATGCCTGCCTGCGCGGCCGCGAAGTCCTCGGTCTCCAAGTATCCGACCAGCAGGCCGTCTTCGCGGAGGAAGAGCGAGTAGTTGTGCCAGCCAGTGGCCGAGAGTGCGTCGAGCATGTCGGGCCACACGGCGGCGTGCCGTTCGCGGTACTCGTCGAGCCGGTCCTCGCGGACCTTGAGCAGGAAACAGACGCGCTGCATGAAGGGCCGCTCCCTGGCTTGAGGGGGGATCAGAAGTCGAACTCGTCGATGTTCTTCGCGTCGAAGACGGTCGGCTTGCCGAGGTCGATCACACCGTCCTTGCCGATGGTGAAGCTGCCCATGGCGCCGGCCTTGAAGGTCTCGCCCTCCTTGCCGGTGATCTGGCCGGACGACAGCGCGACGGCGGTACGCGCGGCCAGCTCGCCGAGCTTCGCCGGGTCCCACAGCTCGAAGGCCTCGACGGTGCCGTTCTTCACGTACTTGCGCATGTCGTTCGGGGTGCCGAGGCCGGTGAGCTTGACCTTGCCCTTGTACTTCGAGCCGGACAGGTACTGGGCCGCCGCCTTGATGCCGACGGTGGTCGGGGAGATGATCCCCTTCAGGTTCGGGTTCTCCTGGAGCAGGCCCTGGGTCTGCTGGAAGGACTGCTGGGCGTCGTCGTTGCCGTACGCGACCTTGACCAGCTTCATGTCCTTGTACTTGGGGTCGGTGAGCTCGTCCTTCATGAAGTCGATCCAGGTGTTCTGGTTCGTCGCGGTCTGCGCGGCGGACAGGATCGCGATCTCGCCCTTGTAGCCGATCTGTTCGGCGAGGAGCTGGACCTCGGTGCGGCCGAGGGCCTCGGCGCTGGCCTGCGAGACGAAGGCGTTGCGGCAGTCGGGCTTGGTGTCGGAGTCGTAGGTGACGACCTTGACGCCGTTCTTCATGGCCTGCTTGAGCGCGGTGCACAGGGCGCCCGGGTCCTGCGCGGAGACGGCCATCGCGTCGACCTGCTGCTGGGTGAGCGTGTTGACGTAGCTCACCTGGCCCGCGGTGTCGGTGGCGCTGCTGGTGCCTACCTCCTTGTACTTCGAACCCAGCTCGGTGAGGGCCTTCTCGCCGCCCTTGTCCGCGGAGGTGAAGTACGGGTTGTTGACCGCCTTCGGCAGGAAGCCGACGGTCAGCCCCTTCTTGGTGGCCGCGTTCGGGTCGGCCTTGCCGGCGGCGGCCTTCGAGGCGCCCTCTTCCTTGACGTCGTCCTTGGTGGTTCCGCCACCGCAGGCGGTGAGAGCCAGGGCCAGGGAGGTGGTGGCGGCGAGGGCCGCACAGGCCCGACGGAGGGATGACTTGCGCATGGCTAGGTCCTTTACTGAGGGTGAGTACGGTGCGCCCCTTTCAGGGGCGCGGGGCTGTATTTGATTTGCGGCTCCGCCGCGGGGCGCCACCAGCCACATGCGGCCCGCAGCTTACGAACGGCGCTACAACGTCAGCCTTTGCGCCCTCGCGATGGAGATCTGCCGTGCAACCCGCGGGCCGAGCACGGACAGCACCAGCAGCACACCGGTGACGACGATCTGCGACTGCGCCGAGACGTCCTGCAGACTCATCACGTTCTGCAGCGCCCCGAGCAAAAACACCCCGGCGATCGCGCCGCCCAACGTGCCTTTGCCGCCGTCGAAGTCGATCCCGCCGAGCAGAACGGCCGCCACGACGGAGAGTTCGAGCCCCGTGGCGTTGTCGAAGCGGGCGCTGGCGTAGTGCAGCGCCCAGAAGATGCCGGTCAGCGAGGCCATGAGACCGGTCAGGGTGAACAGGATCAGCTTCTGCCGCTTGACGCGGATTCCGGCGAACCGCGCGGCCTCCTCATTGGCCCCGATCGCGAACAGCGAGCGCCCGAACGGCGTCGCGTGGAGCGCGACCACCGCGATGGCGAGCAGCACGAGGAAGGGCAGCAGCGCGTACGGGATGAAGGTGTCGCCGATGCGTCCGGACGCGAAGTCCAGGTACTGGGCGGGGAAGTCGGTCACCGCGTCGGAACCGAGCACGATCTGCGCGATACCCCGGTAGGCGGCGAGCGTACCGATGGTGACGGCGAGGGACGGCAGGCCGAGCCGCGTCACCAGCAGGCCGTTGATCAGCCCGCACACCACGCCGAGGAGCAGGCAGATCGGGATGATCGTCTCGATGGTCATGCCCTGGTTCCACAGGCCGCCCATCACCGCGCCGGACAGGCCGGCCGTGGAGGCGACCGACAGGTCGATCTCGCCTGCCACCACGAGCAGGGTCATCGGCAGGGCGATCAGCGCGATGGGCAGCGTGTTGCCGATGAGGAACGACAGGTTGAGGGCGTTGCCGAAGCCGTCCACCGTGGAGAAGGACAGCAACAGGACGACGATGAGGAGGGCGCCGACGGCTGAATCCCACCTTTTCAAGGCGGACCAGCGGACAGCGCGCGCGAGAGCGGAGTCAGCCATGGCGGGCGTTCCTCTTCTTCAGTGCGGTCGCCACCCGCAGGGCGACGATCCGGTCGACCGCGATGGCGAGGATGAGCAGGATGCCGTTGATGGCGAGCACCCAGACCGAGCTGACGCCGAGGGCGGGCAGCACGCTGTTGATGGAGGTCAGGAGGAGTGCGCCGAGTGCCGCTCCGTAGACGCTGCCGGAGCCGCCGGTGAAGACGACGCCGCCGACCACGACCGCGCTGACGACGGTGAGTTCGTAGCCGTTGCCGGTGCCGGAGTCGACGTTCCCGAACCGGGCGAGGTACAGCGCGCCCGCGAGTCCCGCGAGGGCGCCGCAGAAGGTGTAGGCGGCGAGGATCCGTTTGCGTACGGGGATGCCTGCGAGGCGGGCGGCCTCCGGGTTGGAGCCGAGCGCGTACAGCTCGCGTCCGCTGCCGAAGTGTTTGAGGTAGTACGCCGTCGCGATCAGCACCGCCAGCGCGATCATCGCCAGCCATGGCACGGCGGAGAGGCCGCCGGATCCGAAGTCGATGAATCCGTCGGGCAGGCCCGCCGCGGTGATCTGCCGGGAGCCGACCCAGATGGAGTCGATGCCCCGGATGATGTAGAGCGTGCCGAGGGTGACGACGAGCGCGGGCACTTGGCCGAGGCTGACGAGCAGTCCGTTGACCAGTCCGCAGCCGATGCCGAGCAGGACCGCGAGGG
This sequence comes from Streptomyces sp. NBC_00878, assembly GCF_026341515.1. Lineage (NCBI taxonomy): Bacteria > Bacillati > Actinomycetota > Actinomycetes > Kitasatosporales > Streptomycetaceae > Streptomyces > Streptomyces sp. NBC_00878. Next base: position 676,393 of record NZ_JAPEOK010000001.1, read on the forward strand.
CCACGGCGACGACGGAGTTGCCGCCGCCCTGGAGGTAAGTGCCCGCGGCGAAGGCGCTGATGCCGAGCGTGGAGCCGACCGACAGGTCGACGTTGCGGGTGATGACGACCAGCGACTGGCCGGTGGCGACCAGCACGAGGATGGTCGCGTTCAGCAGGAGGTCCTTGATGCCCTGCTCGGACAGGAAGTCGCTGTTGCCGATCTGGGTGATGACGATCATCACCAGGAAGACGACCAGGATGGCGAGTTCGCGCATCTTGAAGACGCGGTCCACCAGCCGGGTGCCGCTGGACTTGGGCACCTCGGCGGCGGGGGCGGGGTTGGGAGCGGTGACCGTCACGCCATCCTCCTTTTGTTCGCTTCTCCGCCCGCGCGGCGCAGAGGTGCGGCCATCGTGTTCGTCTGCGGCCCGGCGGCCGCGCGTGCGTCGCTCACGCCGCCCTCCCGGTGGCTGCGGCCATCACGGTTTCCTCGGTGGCGTCGGAGCGTGGGATCTCGGCGGTGAGCCGGCCCTCGTGCATCACGAGGACCCGGTCGGCCATGCCGAGAATCTCGGGCAGGTCGGAGGAGATCATCAGGACGGCGACCCCGTCGGCGGCCAACTGGCTGAGCAGCCGGTGTACTTCAGCTTTCGTACCGACGTCGATGCCTCGGGTCGGCTCGTCGACGATCAGTACCTTCGGGCCGGTGGCGAGCCACTTGGCGAGGACGACCTTCTGCTGGTTGCCGCCGGACAGGGTGTTGACGGTGTCGGCGATCCGGGCGTACTTGACCTGGAGCTTGACGGCCCAGTCGAGGGAGCGGCTGCGCTCGGCGCCGCGGTCCATCAGCCCTGCCCTGACCGTCGTACGCAGGCCGGTCAGACCGATGTTGCGCTCGATGGACATGTCCATCACCAGGCCCTGCGCGCGGCGGTCCTCGGGGACGAGGGCGAGCCCGGCGGCCATGGCCGTGGAGGGCGCTCCGTTCGTCAGCTTCGTGCCGTCGATCTCGACCTCTCCGGCGTCCCAGCGGTCGACGCCGAAGACGGCCCGGGCGACCTCGGTGCGTCCGGCGCCGACGAGTCCGGCGAGGCCGACGATCTCGCCGCGGCGGACGTCGAAGGAGACATCGGTGAAGACGCCCTCGCGGGTCAGCCGCCGTACGCTCAGGGCGACTTCGCCCGCGTCGACGTCCTGCTTGGGATAGAGCTCGTCGAGGTCGCGGCCGACCATCCGGCGCACGAGGTCGTCCTCGGTCATGCCGTCGATCGGTTCGCTGGAGATCAGGGCGCCGTCGCGCAGGGTCGTGACGCGTTGGCAGATCTGGAAGATCTCCTCCAGTCGGTGCGAGATGAACAGCACGGCCGAGCCCTGCTCACGCAGGGTGCGGACGACTCCGAAGAGGCGCGCCACCTCGCTGCCGGTGAGGGCGGCGGTCGGCTCGTCCATGATCAGGACGCGGGCATCGAAGGAGAGCGCCTTGGCGATCTCGACGATCTGCTGGTCGGCGATGGACAGGCCGCGCGCCGGACGGTCGGGGTCGAGTTCGACGCCGAGGCGCTTCATCAGGGCCAGGGTCGACGCGTGTGTGGCCTTGTGGTCGATCCGGCCCAGCGCGCGCCGCGGCTGGCGGCCCATAAAGATGTTCTCGGCGATCGACAGGTCGGGGAAGAGCGTGGGTTCCTGGTAGATGACCGCGATGCCCGCGTCGCGGGCATCGGCGGGACCGTGGAAGACCGTGGGCTCGCCGTCCAGGAAGACCTGACCGGCGTCCGGCCGGTGCACGCCGGCGAGCGCCTTGATGAGGGTCGACTTGCCCGCGCCGTTCTCTCCGGCGAGTGCGTGGACTTCGCCGGGGAAGAGTTCAAGGGACACGTCCCGCAGGGCGCGTACGGCACCGAAGGACTTGGAGATGTCCTTGAGTGCCAGCACGGGGGCCGGACCCGCGTCGGACCGGTGGGTCATGAGGGCTCCTCAACGACGCGGGCGATGCGGCCTCACGACGCCGTGAAAGGTTTCAACTAGGTTGCCGGGACGTTAGACAGGTAGCCCAGGTCACGTCAATGGGTCTAGGCCGAAATTTTCGATAGCCAAAGGTCACAACCGAGTCACGGAGAGCAGTAGCCGTCGGAGGGGTTGACAGCGTTTCGAGCGGCTCATAGCTTCAGCTTCTGAATCGTTTCAGACTGAACCGCGCCCTGACGTCGCACTGAAGCCGTTCGGACCCGATGCCACAACCGAAGTCACAGGAGCCCTGAAGTGACCGAGCTTGCCGCGGTGAAGGCCGCCCTCAAGACCCAGGCTGTAGAGACGCCGTCATGGGCGTACGGGAACTCGGGAACCCGCTTCAAGGTGTTCGCGCAGCCCGGAGTCCCGCGCGATCCTTTCGAAAAGCTGGACGATGCCGCGAAGGTGCACGAGTTCACGGGCGCCGCGCCGACCGTGGCGCTGCACATTCCGTGGGACAGGGTCGAGGGCTCCAACGCATACGCAGAGCTCGCCAAGCACGCCGAGGAGCGCGGCCTCAAGCTCGGCGCGATCAACTCCAACACGTTCCAGGACGACGACTACCGGCTGGGCAGCATCTGCCACCCGGACGCGGCGGTGCGCCGCAAGGCCCTCGACCACTTGTTCGAGTGCGTCGACATCATGGATGCCACGGGTTCGAAGGACCTGAAGCTGTGGTTCGCGGACGGGACGAACTATCCCGGCCAGGACGACATCCGTGAGCGGCAGGACCGGCTCGCCGAGGGTCTTGCCCGGGTGTACGAGCGGATCGGCGACGACCAGCGGCTGCTGCTGGAGTACAAGCTCTTCGAGCCCGCCTTCTATACGACGGACGTGCCGGACTGGGGCACGGCGTACGCCCACTGCCTCAAGCTCGGGCCCAAGGCGCAGGTCGTGGTCGACACCGGGCATCACGCGCCGGGCACCAACATCGAGTTCATCGTCGCGACGCTGCTGCGCGAGGGGAAGCTCGGGGCGTTCGACTTCAATTCGCGTTTCTACGCGGATGACGACCTGATGGTCGGAGCCGCCGATCCCTTCCAGCTGTTCCGGATCATGTACGAGGTGATCCGTGGGGGCGGGTTCACCGCGGATGTGGCGTTCATGCTCGACCAGTGCCACAACATCGAGGCGAAGATCCCGGCGATCATCCGGTCGGTGATGAACGTGCAGGAGGCGACGGCGAAGGCGCTCCTGGTGGACCGCGACGCTCTTGTCGCCGCCCAGCGGTCGGGGGATGTGCTGGCGGCGAACGCGGTGCTCATGGACGCGTACAACACGGATGTGCGGCCGGTGGTGGCTGAGGTTCGTGAGGAGCTGGGGTTGGACGCGGACCCGATGGCGGCGTATCGCCGCTCCGGGTGGGCGGAGAAGATCGCTGCGGAGCGGGTAGGTGGGCAGCAGGCGGGGTGGGGGGCGTAGCCGCTGCGCTGGGCTTGACCGGTCCAGTCGCCGTAGGACTACAGGTCAGTGGCGGACCGCGGGTTGAGTTCGGCTGATCGCGCCCACGCGGCAGAGCCGCATATGTCGCAGCCCCGCGCCCCTGCGGGGCACGAGCACACGTACGCACACTCTTCGAATAAGGACTAGGAACATGGCACCCCATCCCGAAGCCGTCGCTCTGCTTGCTCGGTCCAATCGGCTTGGCGCTGATCCGCGGAACACCAACTACGCGGGCGGGAACACGTCCGCGAAGGGCACCGACACCGATCCCGTGACCGGGGGTGACGTGGAGCTGATGTGGGTCAAGGGGTCGGGGGGCGATCTGGGGACCCTCACCGAATCCGGTCTCGCCGTGTTGCGGATCGACCGGCTGCTGGCGCTCAAGGACGTGTATCCGGGGGTCGAGCGCGAGGACGAGATGGTCGCCGCGTTCGACTACTGCCTGCACGGGAAGGGCGGGGCGGCCCCGTCGATCGACACGGCCATGCACGGGTTGGTGGACGCAGCCCATGTGGACCATCTGCATCCCGACTCCGGGATCGCGCTCGCCTGTGCCGCCGACGGGGAGAAGCTCACCGCCGAGTGTTTCGGGGACAGTGTGGTGTGGGTGCCGTGGCGGCGGCCCGGGTTCCAGCTGGGACTGGACATCGCCGCCGTCAAGGAGGCGAACCCCGAGGCCATCGGCTGCGTCCTGGGCGGGCACGGCATCACCGCCTGGGGCGACACGGCCGAGGAGTGCGAGCGGAACTCGCTGCACATCATCCGGACCGCCGAGGAGTTCCTCGCCGAGCGCGGAAAGGCGGAGCCGTTCGGTCCGGTCGTCGAGGGGTACGCGGCTCTCGGCGCCGTCCAGCGCCGGGAGCGGGCCGCCGCCCTCGCGCCCGTGATCCGGTCGCTGGCCTCGCAGGACCGTCCGCAGGTCGGTCACTTCACCGACTCCGAGGTCGTCCTCGACTTCCTCGCGAGCGCCGAGCACCCGCGGCTCGCCGCGCTCGGCACCTCCTGCCCGGACCACTTCCTGCGGACGAAGGTCAGGCCGCTCGTCCTCGATCTGCCGCCGACCGTCGAACCGGACGAGGCGATCGCCCGGCTGAAGGAACTGCACGCCGAATACCGCGAGGAGTACGCCGCCTACTACCAGCGGCATGCCCTGCCCGACTCCCCCGCGATGCGTGGCGCCGATCCGGCGATCGTGCTGATCCCCGGGGTCGGCATGTTCAGCTTCGGCAAGGACAAGCAGACCGCGCGCGTGGCCGGTGAGTTCTACGTCAACGCGATCAACGTGATGCGCGGGGCCGAGGCCGTCTCGACGTACGCGCCGATCGAGGAGTCGGAGAAGTTCCGCATCGAGTACTGGGCTCTTGAGGAGGCCAAGCTCCAGCGGATGCCGAAGCCCAAGCCGCTCGCCACACGCGTGGCGCTGGTGACGGGCGCGGGCAGCGGTATCGGCAAGGCGATCGCCGAGCGGCTGGTGTCCGAGGGCGCGTGCGTGGTGATCGCGGACCTGAACGCGGAGAACGCCGCCGACGTCGCCACCGCGCTCGGCGGTCCCGACAAGGCCGTCGCCGTCACCGTCGACGTGACCTCCGAGGAGCAGATCACGGAGGCCTTCAAGACCGCGGTGCTCGCCTTCGGCGGCGTCGACCTGGTCGTGAACAACGCCGGCATCTCCATCTCCAAGCCGCTCCTGGAGACCACGGCGAAGGACTGGGACCTCCAGCACGACATCATGGCCCGCGGTTCCTTCCTCGTCTCGCGCGAGGCGGCCCGGGTGATGATCGCGCAGGGCCTGGGCGGGGACGTCATCTACATCGCGTCCAAGAACGCGGTCTTCGCCGGTCCGAACAACATCGCCTACTCCGCCACCAAGGCCGACCAGGCCCATCAAGTGCGGCTGCTGGCCGCCGAGTTGGGCGGGCATGGGATCCGGGTCAACGGCATCAATCCCGACGGGGTCGTCCGCGGCTCCGGGATCTTCGCGGGCGGCTGGGGTGCGCAGCGCGCGGCCACGTACGGCATCGAGGAGGAGAAGCTCGGCGAGTTCTACGCCCAGCGGACCATCCTCAAGCGCGAGGTGCTGCCCGAGCACGTGGCGAATGCCGTCTTCGCCCTGACGGGCGGCGACCTCACGCACACCACCGGTCTGCACATCCCGGTCGACGCGGGCGTCGCCGCCGCGTTCCTCCGGTGACGAACGTGACTCAGGAGGCGACAGTGAACCTCAGGAGGCGGCTGTGAAGTCGTATGCCGCGGTCGACCTCGGCGCGTCCAGCGGGCGCGTCATGGTCGGCCGCGTGGGCCCCGACTCGCTGGAACTGACGGAGGCGCACCGCTTCCCGAACCGGCCGGTACGGACGCCCGAAGGGCTGCGCTGGGACATCCTCGCGCTGTACGCGGGGGTCCTCGACGGGCTGCGCGCGGCAGGGCAGGTCGACTCGGTCGGCATCGACAGCTGGGCCGTGGACTACGGCCTGCTCGACGCCGACGGGGCGCTGCTCGGCAACCCGGTGCACTACCGCGACACCCGCACCCAGGGCGTCGCGGAGAAGGTGCGGGCCACCCTGCCCGCCGCCGAGCTGTACGCGGCGACCGGGCTCCAGGACGCGCCCTTCAACACGCTGTACCAGCTGGTGGCCGCCCGTTCCACGTCCCAACTGGCGTACGCGCACCGCCTGTTGCTCATCCCCGACCTGCTGACGTACTGGCTCACGGGCGAGCCGGGCACGGAGCTCACCAACGCCTCCACCACGCAACTGATCGACCCGCGCACCCGCGACTGGTCGTACGACGTAGCGGAGCGCCTCGGTATCGACCTGGCGCTCTTCGCGCCCCTGCGGCGGCCCGGGGATCCGGCGGGCCTGCTCCAGCATGCCGTGCTGGACGAGACCGGGCTGACCGGTCCGGTCCCGGTCACGACGGTCGGCTCGCACGACACCGCCTCCGCGGTGGCCGCGGTCCCGGCGGTGGGCGGCGAGCGCTTCGCGTACATCTGCACCGGCACCTGGTCCCTGGCGGGCCTGGAGCTGGCGGCGCCGGTCCTCACCGAGGCAAGCCGCGAGGCCAACTTCACCAACGAGCTGGGCCTGGACGGCACGGTCCGCTATCTCCGGAACATCATGGGGCTCTGGCTGCTCCAGGAGTGCGTACGGGACTGGGGGCACCCCGATCTCGGGGAGCTCCTGGCAGCCGCCGCCGAGGTGCCGTCGCTGCGGTCCGTCGTGGACGCGGGCGACGCCGCCTTCCTGGCTCCCGGCCGGATGCCGTCCCGGATCGCCGACGCGTGCCGGGAGTCGGGGCAGCCCGTGCCCGAGTCGCCCGCCGAGTTCACACGCTGCATCCTCGACTCGCTCGCCCTCGCCCACCGCCGCGCGATCACCCAGGCGCAGCGGCTGGCCGACCACCCGGTCGACGTCGTCCACATCGTCGGCGGCGGCACCCGCAACGCCCTGCTGTGCCAACTGACCGCCGACGCCTGTGGCCTCCCGGTGGTGGCGGGCCCGACGGAGGCCGCGGCCCTGGGCAACGTACTCGTCCAGGCCCGAACCCACGGCCTGGTCGGCGACCGCACATCGATGCGCGAACTGCTGGCGCGCACGCAGCAGTTGACCCGCTACGAGCCGCGGGACTCCACCGCGGCATGGGAAGCGGCCGAGGCCCGGCTCGCGGCCAGATGACGCGCCCCAAAGGGGCGCGGGGAACTGCGCGACCAGCCACATGCGGCCCGCAGACCCGAACGGCGCTTCCAGGAATCGGCGGACCGGAAACGGCACCCCGCGCGGAGGGCAACCTCATTCCCCGCGAAGCCAGCGCCGCGTACTGTGCACTCATCCGATGATCGACCCCAAGGAGCCGCGATGCGTGTCGCTCTGTTCCTGACCTGTGTCAACGACACGCTCTATCCGGACACCGGCCGAGCCGTGGTGAAACTGCTGACCAGGCTGGGCGTGGATGTCGACTTCCCGATGGCGCAGACCTGCTGCGGACAGGCGCACTACAACACCGGGTACCGTCACCAGGCCGAGCCGATGGCCCGGCATTTCTCCGATGTCTTCGGCGGATACGAGGCGATCGTGACCCCCTCCGGGTCGTGCGGCGCGATGGTGCGGGAGCTCTATCCACGGATGGGCGAACGGGCACGCGCCGAGGGCCGCGGGAACACCCTCGCGGCCACGCTCGCGCCGGTCGTGCCGAAGACGTACGAGCTCACCGAGTTCCTGGTGGACGTGCTCGGGGTGACTGACGTGGGCGCGTACTACCCGCACACCGTCACGTACCACCCCACCTGTCACGGGCTGCGGAGCCTCGGGCTCGGCGACCGGCCGCGCCGACTGCTCCAGTCCGTCAAGGGACTTGAGCTGAAGGAGCTGCCCGGCGCGAGCGAGTGCTGTGGCTTCGGCGGCACCTTCGCCGTCAAGAACTCCGATGTCTCGGCGGCGATGGGGGCCGACAAGGTGCGCAACGCCGAGTCGACGGGCGCCGAGGTGCTGTGCGCCGCCGACAACTCCTGTCTCATGCACATCGGCGGCACCATGACCCGGCTCAGGACGGACATGCGTCCGGTGCACATCGCGGAGATCCTGGCGAGCACGGAAGAGGAGCCGTCGGCATGAACAGCCACAGCGGAGCGGAGACCGGCGCATGAACGGTGGGACTTTCGTCGGGATGCCGTCCTTTCCGAAGGCCGCGCACGAAGCCGTCCACAACCAGACCCTGCGCGGCAATCTGCGCCACGCCACCCACACCATCCGCGCCAAGCGCGCGAACGCGGTCGCCGAGGTCTCCGACTGGGCCGAGCTGCGCGAGGCCGGCAAGCAGATCAAGGACCACACACTCCGTCATCTCGACCAATATCTGATCCAGTTGGAGGAGTCGGTCGCGGCGGCCGGCGGCACCGTGCACTGGGCCGCCGACGCGGACGAGGCCAACCGGATCGTGACGTATCTCGTCAAGGCGACCGGCGAGCGCGAGGTCGTCAAGGTCAAGTCGATGGCCACGCAGGAGATCGGCCTCAACGAGGCGCTGGAAGCAGAGGGCATCAACGCCTACGAGACCGATCTCGCCGAACTCATCGTGCAGTTGGGCAAGGACCGGCCCTCCCACATCCTCGTCCCGGCCATCCACCGCAACCGCGGCGAGATCCGTGACATCTTCGCGCGCGAGATGAGCGAGTGGGGCCGCCCGGCGCCGGAGGGCCTGACCGACACGCCCGCCGAACTGGCCGAGGCCGCGCGCCTGCACCTCCGCGAGAAGTTCCTGCGCGCCAAGGTCGGCATCTCCGGCGCCAACTTCATGGTCGCCGAGACCGGCACACTGGTCGTCGTGGAGTCCGAGGGTAACGGCCGGATGTGTCTGACCCTGCCCGAGACGCTGATCTCGGTGGTCGGCATCGAGAAGATCGTGCCGACCTGGCAGGACCTGGAGGTCTTCCTCCAGACACTCCCCCGCTCCTCGACGGCCGAGCGCATGAACCCGTACACCTCCACCTGGACAGGCACGACGGACGAGGACGGTCCCCAGACCTTCCATCTGGTCCTCATCGACAACGGCCGCACCGACACGCTCGCCGACGAGGTCGGCCGCCAGGCTCTGCGCTGCATCCGCTGCTCGGCGTGTCTCAACGTCTGCCCGGTGTACGAGCGGGCGGGCGGACACGCGTACGGCTCGGTCTACCCGGGCCCGATCGGCGCGATCCTCAGCCCCCAACTCCGGGGCACGCAGAGCGAGATCGACGCCTCACTCCCGTACGCCTCCTCGCTGTGCGGCGCCTGCTACGACGTCTGCCCGGTGGCCATCGACATCCCGGAGGTGCTGGTGCATCTGCGGGAACGGGTCGTCGAGGGCGGCCCCGTGACCCGGGACGGCGCCAAGGTCGTGCTCAAGCCCGCGAAGGGGCATGCCGCCGAGCGGGCGGCGATGCGCGCGGCGAAGTGGGCCTTCGGCCACCCGGGCGCGCTGCGCACCGGCCAGCGGTTCGCGTCCCGGACCCGTCGTTTCCATCCGCGGACGCTGCCCGGTCCAGGCAAGGCGTGGAGCGAGACCCGGGCGCTGCCGACGGTTCCCGCGGAGCCGTTCCGCGACTGGTGGCAGCGGACGCACGGAGGAAAGGACGCGTCGAAGTGAGCAGCAGGGACCTGATCCTCGCCCGGGTGCGGCGCGCGCTCGCGGACGTGCCACAGGACGACACGCCGTACGACCAGGCCTTCGAGCGCGGGTATCTTCGCGAGCACGGGGACCGGCGTGTCGCGGAGACGGTGGATCTGCTCGCGGAGAATCTGGCGGACTACCGCGCGCTCGTGCACCGCTGCGCGGCCGACGGGCTGGCGGCGACGATCGCGGGGCTGCTGACCGCGCGGGGCTCGACGTCGGTCGTCGTACCGGCGGGGCTGGACCCTCGGTGGCTCGCGGCCACCGATGTCGCGCAGGTCCCGGACCGGCTCGACAGCACCCCGGCCGAACTGGACCGCGTCGCCAGCGTGGTCACCGCGTGCGCGGTCGCCATCGCCGAGACCGGCACCATCGTCCTGGACGGCGGCCCGGACCAGGGCCGCCGCCGGATCACCCTGGTCCCGGACCACCACATCTGTGTCGTACGCGTCCCCGATCAGGTCGTGTCCTCGGTCCCCCAGGGGCTGGAGCGCCTCGACCCGACACGCCCGCTGACCTGGATCTCCGGCCCGTCCGCGACCAGTGACATCGAGCTCGACCGGGTCGAGGGGGTGCACGGTCCACGCACCCTTGAGGTGGTGCTGGTGAGCGGGGAGTGACGGACGCGATTAGCGTGAAGTCATGATCCGGTTCGAGCAGGTCACCAAGCGCTATCCGGACGGTACGACAGCCGTGGACGACCTCTCCTTCGAGGTGTCCGAGGGTGAACTCGTCACGCTCGTGGGCCCGTCCGGCTGCGGCAAGACGACGACCATGATGATGGTCAACCGCCTCATCGAGCCGACGTCCGGCCGAATCCTCATGGACGGCGAGGACATCGCGGCAGTGGACCCCGTGAAGCTCAGGCGCCGGATCGGATACGTCATCCAGCAGGTCGGCCTCTTCCCGCACCGGACCGTCCTCGACAACACGGCGACCGTGCCGACGCTCGTGGGCGAGCAGCAGCAGATCGGCGGCGACGGCGATGACGACACACAGTACGGACGCGGTGAGGACCTGCGCCTTGAAGTAGGTGTTCATACCTGAGTAGATGAGGTTGCCGAGTCCCCCGAAGCCGACGATCGCGCCGACCGTCGCCAGCGACACCGCCGAGACGGTGGCGATCCGCAGCCCGGCCATGGCGGCGGGCAGGGCGAGCGGCAGCTCCACCGTGAGCAGGAGCCTGATGGGCCCGTATCCCATGCCGCGGGCCGCCTGCCGGGTCTCCTCGGGTACGGCGCGCAGCCCGGCCAGGATGTTCCGGACGAGCAGGGTCAGCGAGTACAGGACGAGCCCGGCGACGACGAGGGCCGGCGACAGCCCGTACGCGGGCAGGAGCAGCGAGAACATGGCCAGCGACGGGATCGTGTAGAGGACCGTCGTCACGGCTAGGGGGTGTTTCGAAAGTCCTGTGCGGTGCCCGCGGTGTCCGGTGCGTGCTCTCGGCGTGCCGGCCGAAAGCCCTCGTACTGGACGTACTTGGGCTTTCGGCCGGTGCGGCGAAGGGGGTCCCCCCGCCCGAGCCGGGCGAAGCCGGTTCGAGGGTGGGGGCGCGTGCCGGGCGCCGTGGGTGCTGTGCGGGACTTTCGAAACACCCCCTAGCACCGGGCCCGCCGCCCAGCCCCACCGGCGCGCCAGCACGGCCAGCGGCACGGCGAGAGCCAGACCGATGAGGACGGAGAGCGCCGTCAGCTGGAGGTGCTGGCCGACCGCGTCGAGGAGGATGTCGCGGCGGGAGCTGAGGTATTCGCCGCAGATCCACTCGTTGCGCGCGAGGCAGTCGTCCGGGGGCGCGGTCACGGGTCCATTCCAGCCGCGCGGGCGCCGGGTGGCGCGTATTGATCGCCCGTACGGGGGGTGTTGAACGGGTGTCGCGTGATCCCCGTACTTGTGGGGCAACGGGCCCGACCCGTTCGCCGTGCTAGGAGGACCCGACCCATGACCGCACACCGCACCGCCGCCCTCGTCGGGACGGCCCCGCTCCTGCTCGCGGTGTGGGCCGCCGGGCCCGCCGCCGCGCACGGGGCGCCGACGGACCCCGTGAGCCGGGTGGTGGCCTGCTCCCCCGACGGCGGGCAGCAGGCGGGGTCGGCGGTGTGTCAGGCCGCCGTCGCCTCCGGTATCGCGGCTTTCGACAATCTGCGTATCGCGGGCGTGAACGGCCGGGACCGCCAGGTCGTTCCCGACGGCAAGCTGTGCAGCGGTGGCCTGTCCGCCTACCGGGGCCTCGACCTGGCCCGCGCCGACTGGCCGGCGACGCGGATGACCGCCGGGGCGAACTTGACGCTCACGTACCGGTCGACGATTCCGCACACGGGCACGTTCAAGCTGTTCCTGACCAAGCAGGGCTACGACCCGACGAAGCCCCTCAAGTGGTCCGACCTGCCGTCGCAGCCGTTCGCCACGGCCACCGACCCGGCGCTCGTGAACGGCGCCTACCGGATCAAGGCCAAGCTGCCGTCCGACCGGACGGGCCGTCAGCTGCTCTACACGATCTGGCAGAACACGAGCACGCCGGACACGTACTACTCGTGCTCGGACGTGGTCTTCCCCGGGGCGACGGACAATGCCGGGGCCGGGGAGGGCGGGGCCGCCGGCTCCGCCACGAAGAAGCCCGCAGCGACGCCGACGAAGGCCGACCCCACGGAGGCCACGGCCGATCCCACTCCGTCGGCGTCCCCGGCCGATGCCACCACCGGCGCCCCCGTGGAACCGTCGGACACCGTGACCGACGCACCCGGCCAGGCAGTCTCCTCCCCCAATTCCGGCGACGACAGCCAAGCACTGGCCCTGCCTCTCGTCGCGGGCGGTGCGGCGGGCCTGTTGATCACGGCGGGCGCGGCGTTCACCCTACGTCGCCGCCGGTGAGTCGCTCGTCATCCGTGGCTGATAGCCTGCGCGTTCTTTAGTTATGAAAAGTGACCATCGCGTGGGAGATGTACGTGCGGACCTGGCGGAGTTGTCTGGAATCGGCAGGGGCGCACCAGGGCGCTCTGCGCGACGACTACATGAAGGTCGCGCGGTTCATGCGGCGGCGGGAGCCGGCCGGCTATCTGGCGGTGCGACTGCTGGTGCCCGCCTCCCATCAGCCTCATGTGCTGGCCGGTTACGCGTTCGCGTCGTTCACCGACGACGTCTGCGACCAGGGGACGGTCGAGGAACGCACGCGGCGCTATGACGCGTGGGCCGAGCAGGTGGATACGGCGCTCAGTACGGGAAACGCCGAACATCCCCTGCTGCGGGCGTTCCTGCACACCGCGGCGGAGCGTGAACTGCCGCGCCGCTGGGTCGACTCGTACCTGGAGGGTGCGCGGATCGACCTCGACTTCGCCGGGTTCGCGACCGAGGCCGACTACCAGCGGTATGTGGAGCAGCTCACCTGGCCGTTCCTGATGATCACGTCGGGGCTGGCCCATCTCGGGGGCGGGAGCGCCGAGTTCGCCGCGTCCTGCCGTCTCTTCGCCGACGCCGCCCAGCGCACGGACATCCTCACCGACCTGTCGGAGGACCTGCGCGGCGGGCGCCTGTACCTGCCCGTGAGCGATCTCGACCGGCACGGCATCACGCGCTCCGACCTCGAAACGGGCCGCGACCTGCCCGGAGTCCGCGCGTTGGTCGCGGCCACGGTCGAGGCGGCGCGCGCCTCCCTCCGCGAGGCCACCGTGATCCTGGAGCACTGCTCCGAGGAGCACCGGCGGCTGACGCGTTTCATCCTGGACCTGCACCACCAGCGCCTGGAGTCGGTGACGGCCCGCGGCGCCTCGGTCGCCCAACGCCCGGTACGCGACCGTCCGGTGGCATGCCTTCGGCTGCTGGCCGGGCGCCCTGCACGGCGCCCGGCCCACGTCACCGGCTGACGACGACGGCGGCCATCACCACGCACCGCGTCGACGTCAGGACGCGGTCACCGTCCGGACGCTGTCGGCCGTCAGGACGCGGTCGCCGCTGCCGCCGCCCGCCCCGCCGTGCGGCCGGAGAACAGGCAGCCGCCGAGGAACGTGCCCTCCAGGGAGCGGTATCCGTGGACGCCGCCTCCGCCGAAACCGGAGACCTCGCCCGCCGCGTACAGACCGGGTACGGCTTCTCCGGCCGCGTTCAGGACCCGGCCGGAGAGGTCGGTCTGGAGGCCGCCGAGGGTCTTGCGGGTGAGGATGTTGAGGCGTACCGCGATCAGTGGTCCGGCGCTGGAGTCCATGATCTTGTGGGCGGCTGCCGTGCGGCTGAGGGTGTCCCCGGGGTAGGCGAGGGCGTTGCGGATGCCCATGACCTGGGCGTCCTTGGAGTAGGGGTTGTCCATCTCCCGGTCGCGTGCGTCGATCTGCCGCTGGAGATCGGCCAGGTCGATCAGGCCGTCCCCGGTCAACTTGTTCATGCCGCGGACGAGTTCGGACAGGGTCGTGGCGACGACGAAGTCCACGCCGTTCTTCTTGAACTTCTCGATCGGCTCCGGGGTCTGCCAGATGCGGGACAGCAGCATCCAGATGTTCTTCTCGGTGAGGTCCGGGTTCTGCTCGGAGCCGGAGAGCGCGAACTCCTTGGCGATGATCTTCTGGGTGGTTACGAACCAGGAGTAGTCGTACCCGGTGTCAGTGATCGACTTGAGCGTGTGGAGGGTGTCGTAGCCGGGCATGTCGGGCGCGCTGAAGCGTTTGCCGGTGGCGTCGAACCACATGGACGACGGGCCGGGCAGGATGCGGATGCCATGGCCCGGCCAGATCGGGTCGTAGTTCCTGAGGCCCTCGGTGTAGTGCCACATGCGGTCCGGGTTGACGATCCGGCCGCCCGCCTTCTCGGTGATCGCGAGCATGCGGCCGTCCACGTGGGCCGGCACGCCGGTGATCATGGTCTTGGGCGGGGTGCCGAGACGGGCCGGCCAGTTCTGCCGTACGAGATCGTGGTTGGCGCCGATACCGCCGGAGGTGACGATCACGACCGGCGCGCGCAGCTCGAACTCGCCGACGACCGTGCGGGAACTGGGCTTGCCGCGGGCGGCGCTGCTCGGCTCCAGGACCGCGCCGCGTACGCCCGTGACGGCACCGCCCGTGGTCACGAGCCCGTCGACGCGGTGGCGGAACCTGAAGGTCACCTTCCCGCTCTCGACCGCGGCCCGCACCTTCTTCTCGAACGGCTCGACGACCGCTGGTCCCGTGCCCCACGTGACGTGGAAGCGGGGCACCGAGTTGCCGTGTCCGTCCGCGAGACCGCCGCCCCGCTCGGCCCAGCCGACGATCGGGAACCACTGCACCCCGAGGCCCGCGAGCCAGGAACGCTTCTCACCGGAGGCGAAGTCCACGTACGCCTCGGCCCACTTGTAGGCCCAGTGGTCCTGGCCCTTCGGGTCGGTGATGTCACGGTCGAAGCCGGCCGTGCCCAGCCAGTCCTGCCAGGCCAGCTCATGGGTGTCCTTGATGCCCATGAGTCTCTGCTCGTCGGAGTTGACGAGGAACAGACCGCCGAAGGACCAGAACGCCTGTCCGCCGAGGTTCGTCTCCGGTTCCTGGTCGAGGAGCAGTACTCTGCGGCCCGCCGCGGCCAGCTCCGCCGTGGCGACCAGCCCGGCGAGCCCGCCGCCCACCACGATCGCGTCCGCGTCCGACGACGAGGCGGCGAAGGCGGTACCCGCCGATTGCGCGAGGGCGGTAGCGGCGAGCGCACCGCCCGCCACCGCCAGGGCGCGGCGGCGCGTGATGGCGGCCGAGGCTGCTGAATTCTCCATGGGGTGCCTTCCGGAGGAGGTGCGGAGGGGGCGGGAGACGCCGAAGATGCCGCTGCGACGGCAAGGTGTTACCGACGGTAGCCCAGGTGATCTCGGCCCGCCAGAGTGCTGCACGGTGAACCGTGAACTACCGCTGGGAGAAGGGATATTGACCGCTGAGCAGGTCTTCTCCGCTCCCCATGTCCCGGGGCTCCGCCTCCGCGGCACCCGCCGACCGGACGTCAGCCCATTGAGCGCCGTGCTGTTGCCGGTGCCGGTCGCGGCGGTGAGTCTGATTCCGGAGCCGGCACACCGGTAGCGACAAGGAGGCCCAGCGATGACGGCATGGCGGAACGACGAGCTCGCCCGGATCGGGAACGCCGAGGAGCTGCACGTTGTCTCCCTGCGGCGCGACGGGACGTCGGGCAGCTGGCGGACCATCTGGGTCGTCCGCGTCGGCGACGACATCTGCGTACGGTCCGTCAACGGGCCCTCGGCCGCCTGGTACCGGAGCACCAGGGTCCGGCGGCAGGGCCGCGTCCAGGCCGGCGGCGTGGACAGGGACGTGACCTTCGTCGACGCCGATTCCGCGCTCAACGACGAGGTCGACGCGGCCTACCGCGCGAAGTACGGCCACTACGCGGCGAACATCGTCAAGGCCATCACCGGCCCCGAGGCGAGCTCCACGACGATGCGGCTCGTGCCACGCCCGGCGGAGTCCGCCGCGTAGGGCGCGCTCTCCGCGTGAGCGGAGCCGTTCGTCGTTCTAACCCTCGCGTCGCAGCAGGGCCGAGAGATGGTGTTGCAGCGGCTGGCCGACCGCCTCCAGGTCATGCTCGAACGTGAGCGTGTCGTCGTCGGTCAACGTGTAGCGGCGGCGGGTGGCGCCGACCTTCTTGGCGGTGGGGGCGAGAGCCACCTCGTGGGTGGAGAGGTCGACCACGCGGCCGGTCGCACGGCCGACCATGATCTCCGCGATGCCGGTGGGCTGGGTGATCAGCGCCTCCACCCTGCCTTCGGGCTGGAGCCGCCACCAGCCGCTCTCCCGGGCCGACGGACGCAGCGGAGCGTCCTCGGCGTCGAGCAGCCAGGCCCTGGCCTCGTAACGCAGGAAGGGGCGGCCGTCGTGACTGAAGGTCACCTCCTGCGCGTACGCGAAGTCCCCCGTGAGCGTCGGATACCCGCCCTGGCCCCGGCCGCGCCACGAACCCAGGAGGCCGAGCACGGGTTCGAGCAGTGCGTGCGGCGCCGGCGCCTCGTTCGGCCGGTGGCCGTCGGGGTACGGAAGCTCGGGTGCGGGGTCGAACACGGTGTGCGCTCCTGGGGTGGGTGCCGGTGCCGACCGGAAGCCTAGGCCGTCGGCTCCCTTGGCGCCCCGAAAGCGCCGGGGTGGGTGCGAACGCGGCGGGGTGGGCGCCGTTCGTACGACGCCCACCCCTGCCTACCGCTGACTAGACCCGCTGTTCGGGATCAGCTGCACCTGCGTCCGGAGTTGATGCACTGCACCATCTTGTTCGTCACCTTCTGGTCGAACACGTTGATGAAGTCACCGTGGTCCGTGATCGGCTTGTGCGCCTGCTCGGGGAACCCGTCCAGGGAGAAGAAGGGCCGGGTCTTCCCGTTGTCCTTCAGGCTGGGCGCGTCCACGTCGTACACGAGCCGCTGAACCAGCTGCGGAATGGCCTTGAAGCCGGTCGGGCAGTTGCCCTTGGCGTCAGCGAAGGCCACGTGCGTACGGTGGTTGGCGCTGTCGATGTTGGAACCGTCCCAGCAGCTCTGGAACTTGAAGGTGCGCACCACGTCCCGGCCCGACGGGCAGAGGGGGTACTTGTCCTTCAGCTGCACCTTGCTCTCGAAGCCCGTGCAGCTCCAGGAGGCGTTGGCGTTGGTCGGGCCGTTCGTGAACGCCTTGGCGTCACCGGTGATGATGCGCAGGAGCTGCGGCATCGCCACGACCTTGCCGCGCGGGCTGCCCACGAAGTCCAGCGTGGCCTGCTTGGCCGTCAGGATGCGGCCGGTGTTGCCTTCGGCCCCGCCGCCCAGCCGGTCGGCGTCGAACTCCTTGGTGCCGTCCTGCAGGCGCAGCACCGGCCAGTAGTAGGACGACTTGTCGCCCTTGTTCTTGCAGCTGGTGTTGGCCTTGAGGAAGTCCTGGTCGCTGGTGAAGGCGTCGTTGTCCTGGTTGCCGATGTAGTCGTGCACGTGGTGGGCGCCGTTGGTGACACCGGGCGCGACGATGACGTTGTCGCTGTTGTACAGCTTGTTGGCGTTCACCCCGCACTTGGTGACGAAGGTGCCCCTGGACGCCTTCGACGACTTGCGCGGTGTGCTCACGTTGCGGCGGACCTTGGTGATGTCCACGTAGTCGGCGGCGACGGGCCCGTTACCGGCGGCGGGCTGACCTGCGGCGGGCTGACCCGAGGCGGGCTGGCCGGAGGCAGGCTGAGCCGAGGCCGGCTGACTGGCGGCGGGCTGGTTGCCGGTGGCGCGCAACGTACAGGGCGCCAGCGCCTCAAGGCCCTGCGGCTTGGTGCCCACACGGCCGATGGCGGTGACGATCCGGTCGATCGTCGCCTTCCGCTTGTCCTTCAGCGGATTCACGATGGCGTTCTGAGCGAAGTTGGCGTCCTGCTGAATCGCCCGCTGGGAGGTGGAGAGGCGCTGGTAGGCCTCGGACACCTGCTTGTCGAGCAGGGCCAGTTCCTTGTCGACCTGGGTCCTGGCCTGGGCGGGAACCGCCTTCAACTGCTGGCCCACGTCGGGGCAGTCGATGGTGGAGGATCCGGCCGCGAGAGCCTGATTCTGGGCCGAGCCCTTCGAAGCGCCGGTTTCACCGGCCGAGGCGTAGATGTTGGCCGCGACGAGTCCGCCGGCCCCCATGGCCAGTGCGGCCGCCGCGCCCACCACCCGAACGGTGGTCTTCGACTTCTTTCGCGTGTTGCGTCTCATCAGGCCTCTCTGAACTTCCTCGGAACCGGCGGGACTTCCGGTGTGAGCGAAACTGACCCTTGATACGGATGTGCTCACAGGATGTTCAGCGAATTCTCACATTCATAGTTTCCTCCACCCGCAAACCGGGCATTGGAACCCGACTCGGGCACCGGAACAACTGCCTCCGCTCCACCAAGTGGCCAACACCCCGTTGACCAACACAAGGGGCACGACGGCCCGTTCGGCGCGCCAAGCTCCGTACGGACGGCACACCCACGTGGCGGCCCCTTCGGTGCAGAACGGAAATGCCGACAAGGCATCCCGTCGGACGCCTCGTCACCACCGTCCGTACGCGGCTTGTCAGGAAGACAGTTCGTGGCCCGACTCGGCACGCTCCTCCAGCGCGGACCTGGCGTCGCGGAAGAGCGTCTTTCCGTAGTCGCGGTACGGGAGCGAGTGCGCGTACCGGAAGTGTTCACGCACCGCGGTCCGCGCGGCCTCGGGGTCCCTGGCCTCCAGTGCCTCGACGATCTGGTCGTGCGATCCGATGCCCCACTGCTCCCCGCTCTCCGGGTCCGGGGGGATGGAGCTGACGATGATGAGCTCCTGCAGCGGTTCGATCAGCAGCTCCAGCGCGGGCAGTCGCAGCGCTTTGATGATCGACAGGTGGAACTGCAGGTGCTCGTCGTGCGCTGTCGGCCAGTCCTCGGCCCGGACCCCGTCCTCAAAGCGCCGCAAGTGTCCGCGCATCATGCGCAAGGCCTCATCGTCACAGACACGCGCGGCCTCGGCAGCGAGCGTGGACTCAAGAGTGATGCGGGCGGCGAGGACCTCCCCGATGGTGACGCCTGATCGCTGCATTCGGAGCGTCAGGGCGGTGGTGACGATGTCGTCCCGGGGCACCGAGACGAAGATCCCGTGTCCCTGCCGGACCTCGACGAGCCCCATGGAGGACAGGGTTCGCAAGGCGTCGCGCACGACACTGAGGGAAACCCCGAGCGAATCCGACAGGGCTTCCGCTGTGGGCATCCGACTGCCCGGCGCGTATTCCTCGTGCACGATCGCCCGCCGCAGCCGTGCCACGACCTGGTCGCTGAGCCTGCCCACTTGATCTCCTCGCTCTGTCCCTCGCGCCCGACACTGCGCCCCGGAACGCCACTTACCGTGACGGCGGCACTGCCCCAAGTGATCGTGACGGCGAGGTCTTGTCAGGGAAATGCATCATACCTATGCTCCGAATGCATCATAAGTATGATGCTTCCGTAGCTCCTGGTGGGTGCTTACGCCTGTCAGGGATCAACACAGGAGTCGGCAGATGAAAGTTCTGCACGGGATCGCCGCGACAGGTGTCGCGCTGGCGGTGCTCGGGATGAGTGCATGCAGCAACAACGACAGCACCAGTACCGGCGCGCAGCCCACGAAGGCTGGTCTGCCCGCCGCGCCGCTCAAGGTGAAGAGCGCGGTGGACTCGGCGCTGCTGGGGAAGTTCCCGGACGGCGTACGCAAGAGTGGCGTACTGCGGCTCGCGGCCGACCCCAACTATCCGCCCAGCGCCTTCAAAAGCTCCTCGGGGGAGATCATCGGCGTCGGTGCCGACTTCGCCGCGGCCCTCACGGCTCGGACCGGACTGCGGGTCGAATGGGTGGAGGTGCCCTTCGACGGCATGCTCGCTGGTCTCAAGGCGCACCGATTCGACGCCAGTTGGTCGGCGTGGACGGTTACCCAGGAGCGCACTGAAGTCCTGAACCTGGTCAGCTACCTCAACGAAGGTACGTCCGCGCTGGTGAAGGCCGGCAACCCCAAGGGGATCAAGAAGTCGCTCGACCTGTGCGGGCTTACGGTCGCCGCGCAGACCGGCACGGCACAGGCTCAGGGGAACATGGACAGCCTCCAGGAAGAGTGCGCGAAGGCGGGCAAGTCCAAGGTCAAGCCGATGATCGTGCCGCAGCAGAGCAACGTCAACCAAGCGGTCGCCACCGGGCGTGCCGACGCGATGCTCGCCGACAACTCGGCGGTCGCCTACCAGGCGAAGCTCCAGCCGGATCTGTTCCAGTCCGTGGACACCATCCTGCTCAGTCCCGCGGAGGCCGGGGTGGCCGTGCCCAAGGACGAGGAGAAGCTCGCGGCGGCGCTGACGGCGTTCTACAACGGGCTGATCGCCGACGGGACGTACACGAAGATCCTCGAGCGCTGGGACATAGCGAATGCGGCGGTGAAGAAGTCGCAGGTCAATGTGGTGGCGTCATGAGCGGGAGCGCCTCGACGAGCGCCGGCGAGAAGGGGCGTACCCGCACCGACACACGTTCGGGTGACGACAGCATGGACGTGACAGCCCTTGTCGCGGCAGCTGAGCACGAACTGGTCCGCCGCCGCTCAGTCGGGCGGATGATCGCCGGTGGAACGATCCTGGTGCTCGCCGGGTTCACCATCGCGATCCTGTTCACCAACCCCGGCTTCGACTGGCCGACGGTCGGGCGCTACCTCTTCGACGTCGGCGTACTCGAAGGCATTGCCGTGACACTGGAGCTGACCGTCGCCGCGATGCTCGTCGGCATCGTCGGCGGGGTCGTGCTCGCCGTGATGCGGCGTTCGGAGAGCGCCCTGCCCCGCAACGCAGCCGGCCTGTACATCTGGTTCTTCCGCGGCACACCGGTGCTCGTCCAGGTGCTGTTCTGGGGGTTCGCGGCTTCGTTGTTCCCCCGGATCGGAATCGGCGTCCCGGGCGGTGGGTTCCTCGTGAGCTGGGACACGAACACGGTGATCCCGATCTTCGCGGCAGCGATCCTCGCGCTCGGGCTCAACGAGGCCGCGTACGTCGCGGAGATCGTCCGAGGCGGACTGCTCAGCGTGCCGCACGGGCAGTCGGAGGCCGCGGACGCACTGGGCCTGGGACGCCTCGCGACGCTGCGGTTCGTCGTACTGCCGCAGGCGATGCGGGCGATCATCCCGCCGATCGGGAACCAGTTCATCTCGATGCTGAAGATGACCTCGGTCGTGCTGGTCATCGGCGTCGGAGACCTGCTCGAGTCGGTCACACAGATCTACTCGCGCAACTACCTGCAGATCCCCATGCTGATCGTCGCGAGTATCTGGTACCTGGTCCTGACCACACTGCTCACCCTTCTCCAGGCGCGCCTGGAGAAGCGGTTCGGACGCAGCCTGACCCGAGTGGGGGAAGCGTGATGAGCTCAGGCACCGAGACCCGGCCGGTCGTCCAGGCCCACGACGTGCACAAGAGCTTCGGAGCACTGGAGGTGCTGAAGGGGATCGACCTGACGGTCGAACGCGGTGAGGTGGTCTGCCTGCTGGGGGCCTCCGGCTCGGGCAAGTCCACGTTCCTGCGCTGTATCAATCACCTGGAGACCGTGGACCGCGGGTACATCCTCGTCGGCGGCCGGCTGGTCGGTTCCGATCTCGTGCGGGGACGTCTGCACGAGGCGCGCCCGTCGGCTGTCGCGGAACGCAAGTCCCGGATCGGCATGGTGTTCCAGCAGTTCAACCTGTTTCCGCACATGACGGTCCTGGAGAACGTGACCCTGGCGCCGATGCGGGTGAAGAAGGAGAGCCGGGATGTCGCGGTCGAGCGCGGCGAAGGGCTGCTTCAACGGGTCGGTCTGGGAACCAAGCAGGACGCCTACCCGAGCCATCTCTCCGGCGGCCAGCAGCAGCGCGTCGCCATCGCCCGGGCGCTGGCGATGGAGCCGGAGCTGATGCTCTTCGACGAGCCCACGTCCGCGCTCGATCCCGAACTCGTCGGTGAGGTGCTCGACGTGATGCGTGACCTGGCCGCGTCGGGGATGACGATGATCGTGGTGACGCACGAGATGGGGTTCGCCCGTCAAGTGGCCGACACCGCGGTCTTCTTGAGCGAAGGACGCATCATCGAACAGGGGCCGCCGGACCAGGTCATCGGCGCGCCGACCCACGAACGCACCCGCTCCTTCCTGGGAAAGGTGCTGTGATGGCGCAGGACAAGCGGGCGCGGCAGGTCACCGACCGCATCGAGGCGCTCGCTCCCCAGCTGGTGGCGCTGAGCAGGAAGATCCACCGTCTGTCCGAGCTCGGGTTCGCCGAGCACCGATCGGTCGCCGCCCTGGCCGAGTTGGTGAGGGCGCACGGCAGTGAAGCGAGCGTCGGCGTGCACGGTATGGAGACGTCGCTCCAGGCGTCGGCCGGGAATCCGGACGGGCCGCGGATCGCGCTCCTGGCCGAGTACGACGCGCTTCCCGGCGTCGGCCACGGCTGCGGGCACAACGTCATCGCCGCGGCGGCGGCCGGGGCGTTTCTCGGGTTGGCCGACGTGATCGGTGACACGGGTGGCTCGGTCGTTCTCCTCGGCACTCCCGCCGAGGAGAACGGTTCCGGCAAGGAGATCATGGCCCGTGCCGGTGCCTTCGACGGGATCGACGCCGCGATCATGCTCCACCCCGCCCATCACGACGGCATCGACTTCGCCGCCCTCGGGCTGCGTTCGGTGGAGGTGACCTACCACGGGATTCCGGCTCATGCCTCGGCCCGGCCCGAGGCAGGGCGCAACGCGCTCGACGCCGTCGTCGCCGCGTACCTGGGGATCGCCGCCCTGCGTCACCACATCCCGCAGACCGACCGCGTCCACGGAGTCATCACGGAGGGCGGCGAGGCCGCGAACGTCGTGCCCGCGAGAGCCTCGCTGCGGCTGCTGATCCGGTCACCTGAGCTCGACTCACTGCTTGCGCTGGGCGAGCGGGTCCAGCGCATTTTCGAGAGTGCCGCGCTGACCACGGAGACCGAACTCGAAACGGTGTGGGACCGGATCCAGCCGTGTCTGCCGGTACGTGGCAACGACGCGCTCGCCACCCGCTTCGGAGCGCATCTTGCCGGCCGCGGGCGCACCCTTGGGCCGACGGGGGGAGCTCAGGTCTCGACCGACCTCGGCAACATCAGCCTGCGTGTCCCGGCGATCCACCCCACCCTTGCCATCGCCCCGCCGGAAGTCGCCCTGCACACCGCCGACTTCGCCGAGTACGCCGGCTCGGAGCCGGGCGACCGGGCGGTCGTCGACGGGGCAGTGGCCCTGGCCCTGACCGCGCTCGACTACCTCACCGATCCCGGGCTCCGGGAGCGCAGCCGCGCCGAGTTCGAGGCCGCCGGCGGCGTCGTGGACGTACCGGCACTGCTCACGCCCCCTGGTGGGCAGCCCGTACCAGCGGAAAGGGCCTGAATGAACCACGACGAGCGTGGGCTCGCGACAAGGCTGGTGCACGGCCGGGGAGCGAACCCGCTGGGAGCGGTCGCGACCCCGGTCTTCGACACCGCGTCCTTCGCCATGGCGGACATGGCCTCCCACGAGCGGACCGTGCGGGACCCGATGGTGCACGGCTACTACTCCCGGGTCCAGAACCCGACCGTCGCCGCTCTCGAAGAGACGCTGGCTTCGATCGACTCGGCGCCACGCGCCCTGGCCTTCTCCTCGGGGATGGCGGCGATCACCACGGCGCTGCTCGCGCTGGGTCGCCGGGGCGGCCACTTCATCGCGTCCGACCAGTTGTTCGTCAACAGCCGGGAGTGGCTGACGCACGACCTGCCGGACTTCGGATGCGAGGTGACGTTCGTCGACCTGACAGATCTGGCGGCGCTTGAGGCGGCATTCCGACCCGCCACCCGCGCGGTGTTCTTCGAGGAGTTCACCAACCCGCGGCTCGACGTCCTCGACATGGAGTCGATCGTCTCGATCACGCACGATCACGATGCCCTGGTGGTGGTGGACAACACCTTCGCCACCCCGGTGCTGTTCCGGCCGCTGGAGCTCGGCGCCGACCTCGTCATCCACAGCGCGACCAAGTACCTGGCCGGACACGGCCGGGTACTGGCCGGTACGTTGGCGGGCAGCGGGCCTGCCATGGACGCGGTTGCCTCCTTGCGCCGCAGACTCGGAACGATCATCACCCCGCACAATGCCGCTGCTGTCATCGAGGGGATCAGCACCCTCGAACTGCGAGTGGCCCGGGCGAGTGACACCGCACTGCGGCTCGCCGAACTCGCCGAAGCCCATGAAGCGACGAGCGTGGTCCATTACCCGGGGCTCCCGAGCGCACCGGCGTACGAGCTGGCCTGCCGACTCACGGGCGGGCGCCACTTCGGCGGGATGCTCTCCTTCGCGCTGCACGAGCCGGAGCGGAAGGCCGCGGTGTACGACGCGTTCACGCAGTTCGTCAGGGCCACCAGTTTCGGTGATGTCGTGAGCCTGGTGGACTCGGTCGACGACCCCGACGTCCTGCGCCTCTCCGCCGGTATCGAGAGCCCCGACGACCTGCTCTCCGACCTGTCGAAGGCGCTCGACGCCGCATCGTGACACGAGCCCCGAACTACCTGAAGAGGATGGTGCACCAAGTGAGCAGTCCGACGATCAGTCCGCCCGGAGTCACGGACGAGAACCACCTGCTGTACGAGGTGCGGAACAGGGTGCTCTGGCTGTCGACGGCCATGATCCACCATGCGAACCGGGTCCGCCCGAACGAGTCGGGCGTGAAGGTGGGCGGGCACCAGGCGTCATCGGCGTCGATGGTGTCGATCATGACGACGCTGTGGTTCCGGCATCTGCGTCCGGAGGACCGGGTGTCGGTCAAGCCGCATGCCTCGCCGGTGTTGCACGCGATCAACCACCTGTTGGGCGAGCTCGACTCCGCCTACCTGACCAGGTTGCGCGACTTCGGGGGACTGCAGAGCTACCCGAGCAGAACGAAGGACCCGGATCCCGTCGACTACTCGACCGGCTCGGTCGGCATCGGGGCCACGGCCCCGATCTGGGGCGCGCTCTCCCGCCGGTACGTGGACGGCCTGACCGGAGGGGCGGGTACCGGACGCCAGTACTCGCTGCTCGGTGACGCGGAACTGGACGAGGGCGCGGTGTGGGAGGCCGTGCTCGATCCGGCGGTCGCCGGACTCGGCGAGCTCGTATGGGTCGTCGACCTGAACCGCCAGTCGCTGGACCGGGTCGTGCCGGACATCGCGGCCGACAAGCTGCGGGGCATGTTCACCGCCGCCGGCTGGCAGGTGATCACCCTCAAGTACGGTCGGCTGCTCCAGGAACTCTTCACCCGCCCGGGTGGCGACGAACTGCGGCACCGCATCGACACGATGCCGAATCCCGAGTATCAGCGGCTTCTGCGCTGCGGAGCATCCGAGCTGCGGCAGCGGCTGCCCGGCACCGGGCCGGGCGGCGGGCAGATCGCCGACCTGGCAGCCCAGTTGGACGATGAGGCACTGCTCGCCGCGATCGCCGATCTGGCAGGTCACGACCTGGACGCGTTGGACGAGGCGTTCTCCACGATCGACGACTCCCGCCCGACGGTGATCTTCGCCTACACGATCAAGGGACATGGCCTGGCGACCAAGGGGCATCCGCAGAACCACTCGGCCCTGCTCACCGACGAGCAGCTGCGCGACATGGCCGCACGTGTCGGGGCCGATCCGGCCGATCCCTGGCGGCCCTTCCCCGACGGCAGCCCCGCACAAGCGCTGTGCCTGCGCACCGCGCGGCGCCTGCACCGGCAGGAAAGCCCTCGACTTGCCCCGCCGGACCTGCCGGTGGACATGGGCCGGACCCCGTCAGGGGTGGCGACGACGCAGGCCGCGATCGGGCGGGCCCTGCTCGACCTGGCCCGGGAAGCACCCGAAGCGGCCAGGCGAGTCGTCACGGTCAGCCCGGACGTCTCGTCGTCCACGAACCTGGGCGGCTGGGTGAACAAGGTCGGCGTGTGGTCGGCGACCGAACGCCCCAACTGGTTCGCCGACGACCGCGAGACCATCCTCCACTGGCGTGAAAGGCCCACAGGGCAACATATCGAGCTGGGCATCGCCGAGGTCAACCTGGTCGGTCTGCTCGGCGAACTGGGCGCCACCTGGAGCCGGTGGGGCCAGCCCCTCCTGCCCATCGGGGTGCTCTACGACCCGTTCGTGGAACGCGCCCTGGAACCCTGGTCGTACGGCATCTACGCGGGCGGGCAGTCGATCCTGATCGGCACCCCGTCCGGGGTCTCGCTCGCCCCCGAAGGAGGGGCGCACCAATCGATCAAGACACCGTCCATCGGCCTCGAACAACCCGGCTGCGTCAGCTACGAGCCGGCCTTCGTCCTCGACACGGAGTGGACCCTGCTGGCCGCCCTGGCGAACCTCGGTAGGCCCGACGGCTGCTCGGCCTATCTACGGACCTCCACCCGGCCGGTCGACCAGTCACTCGCCTCCATGCCCGCGGATCCCGCGGCCCGCGAGCGACGGCGTCGCCAGGTGGTGGCCGGCGCCTACCTGCTGCGCCGGACCGAGGCACCGGCCCTGAGCATCGCGGCCATGGGCGCCCTCGTGCCGGAAGCCCTGGCCGCCGCCGAGCGGTTGGAGCAGGCCGGCATCGCCGCGGACGTGATCTGCGTGACCAGCCCCGATCTGCTGTATCGGGCCGTCCGGGCACGGCAGGGTCATGAGGCGGCAGAGTCGTGGATCCTCGACCAGGTCTTCCCGGCGGATCGCGCCACACCGCTGGTCACCGTTCTGGACGGGCACCCACACACCCTCACGTTCTTGGCCACCGTCAACCGGGTGCCGACCACAGCGCTCGGCGTGACCCGGTTCGGGCAGTCCGGCTCCCTTGAGGACGTCTACCGCCACCATGGCGTCGACGCCGACAGCATCGTCCGCGCGGCGCTCGACCTCACTCGCTGAGACGGCTGACACCTGAAGATCCAGACCCATCCAGGACCAGCACACCTTCGCCTTCCACAGGGCCCAACGTTTTCGCTGGTCACAGCAGAAACGAGAACATGGCGTTGTCCCTCGGTCAGAGGCCTGCACTGGAGCTGGAACGCCAGGTCAGCGCACCAGTCCGCGCGGTTTGAGCGGCACGGGCGGGAGTTCAGGAGCAGCCAGCGGGGCCCCGTCGTAGCCCACGACCTCACCGAAGCGAGAGCCGGCCATCCACTCCGAACCACGGTCTCAAGACCGAAGTGCTCGTTGCCGAAGTACCGGTAGCGGACCAGGTCGATGCTGCACCGGTGCTCGCGTACAGCGTGCGCGTCGTAGCGGGTGGAATCGCCGGCGACACAGATCAGCCGCGGTGCGCTCACAGGGCCTGGGACGCGGCCGAGACTCCGAGCCGGTCGCGGACCAGGCCCCGGAAGGTGTCCTTGTGGGCCATGAGCCACGACATGTAGTACAGGCCATGGTCGATCACTCCGGCATCCGTACCCCGCTTGTACTCGACGATCGCCGGGGCGCCGTTCTCGTCGATCCCGAGCGAGTCGATCCGTCCGCCGTCGACGCAGTCGATCACGAACTCGCTCGCCAGGAAGCGCACCCCCAGCATCGTCTCCATGTGCGCCTCGATGAGGCTCTGTACATCGGCCTCGACGTCAGCAAGACGCGGCGTGACCTCGGCCACGCCGCATTTCGTCGTGAGGAACAGCTTCAGGCTCGACACCTTCCCCTCCTCGGCTAGGAGATCGACAACGTCGAGCGGGTGCAGATTTGTTTCCGCGCGGCCTCGGAGTCGTGAAGAAAGCGTGAGGGAGGGGCGCTCGCCCGCGCACTCTCTGCTGCCACGCACTGGACGGTGCGCGACCCAGCACGGGCGTTGCCATCCCATCCCAGCACGATCCCAGCGCGGTAGGGATGAACAGGGGTGATGACCGGTGACGAGGGCTCAGGTCTCCCACCACCATTCCAGCACGGGAAAAACTAGCCTCGCCGTTTCGGTTGGGCTGAGGCGGCGTCGCTGATCATCAACTGTTGGGTGGTCGAGGCTATTTCGTTGCCTGGGCATGGCGGAGTCCCGGCGCGCTGGTCGGGTTCTCCGGGGTCCTTCGGATCGTGGGTGAGCAGGGGACGGCTGGTCAGCCAGCTGGTCGGGGCAGCGCGGCGAGGCGGTGGAAGGCCGTGGCCAGTTCGTGTCTCCAGGGCCAGGTCGCCGAGATCCGCAGGCGGAGGCGGCGTCCGCCGCGTGTGAGGCGAGCGGCCACGTGCAGCAGCCGGTAGCGGAGTTTCTTGGGTTCGGCAGCGGCGAGTTCGCCGTCCAGCAGAAGGAAGCGGGCCCAGGAGAGGAGATCTATCGCCGCGAGACTGAGTTCGAGCCAGGTTGCGTTGACGTCGAAGTGGCGGGAGGGGAAGCGTCCGAAGCCGGTGCTCTTGCCGCACCGGATGTGGTCTTCGACAGTGGCGTGTCCTCGGTGGCGGACGTCCAGGAACTGCGCAGAGCCGACGCCGGCGTAAGGGGTATCGGTAAGGAATACCTGGTGCCGCAAGCCCTCGTCATGATCGAACAGGGACAGTTGGGCGCCGGGGTGCGGTCGTTCGCACCGCACGATGATGCGGGTGCCGGCCGGGTAGCCGGCAAGGTCGACCATGCCGGTCAGCTCGGCGACCTCGGCGCCGTCTCGCAGTGTCCCGTTCTGGTCCAGGGCCGGATGCCAGACCTGCTCAGGGAGGGTCCGGATCGCGCGGCGGACCGGCTCGGTGACCGCGTATCCGACCGAGAACCGCAGGTCCAGACCGTGTTCACGCAACGTCCGGATGTGGGCCAGGAAGGCTTTCGCGGATCCGGCGCTGTCGGCGCGGACCAGGATCTGGGTGCCATGCCGGTGAGCGTCGGGGATCTGCGCGAGGGCGTCCTCCAACACCGCGATGTGATCGGCGGCAGTGTCGGCCCCGGAGTTGCCGGGCCGCAGTCGGCCGGACACGGCCTCGCCGGTGTTCGCGAGGAAGCACAGCAGCGGATGGAAGCCGAAGCCGCCCTTGTAGGTGGGCGCGGCCTGTTCCTTTTCCGAGTGGCAGGTGATCAGCGTGGCGTCGAGGTCCAGGACCAGGCCGGGGAGTTCTCGTCCGCCGGCCCGGGCAGCGGGTATGCCCTCGCCGGTCTCGGCGGCCTGCAGCCAGGCGACTTCCCGGGCTGTGGCGCGGGCCGCTCGCAGCGAAGCGAGTACAGCCTCGTTGGTGTCGGCGAGCAACCGCCAGGCCGTGGGCGTGGAGGCGACCGGGCCGAACACCCCTGCCTGGTCCCGCAGCACGGCCAGATCCGCGATCGCCTCACCGCCGTCGGCGAGCATCACCGCGAGATCGGCGGCGGTCCGGCCCGGATCATGCCCGGTGCCGCGCGGTCGCAGCGGCCTGAGCGCAGTGGAGTACGCGGTGGTCAGACCGGTGGCCTCGGCGAGATCCGCCAGCAAACGTGCCCCGGCGTGCCCGATCACCCCCGAACCGTCAGCGGAGACCGTGAGCCTGGGACGGGAACCGATAACCTGCACGTAGAAAGTGCCTTCCGCTTGGACCGACAGAACCCCTCGACAAGGTTCATCGTCCCAGCTCAGAAGGCACTTTCGCGTTTCCGCCCCACGTCCGGCCTCAGCCCAACCGAAACTGCGAGGCTAAATGATGTCTCGTAACACAAGTGACTACCGTGCTCGTGGAGCGGACGCCGTCGTGACTACGGTGTCGCAAGGCTCAGGACTCGGCCACGGGCTTGCGTGCCAAGACGTAACCCTGCGGTGTCTTCTCGGCGAGGTCAGGCTGGCGCGTGATCGTGGCCCAGACTTCGAACCCAGCGTGTCGCAGCAGTTCGGCGATCTCGTCTGGTTGCTGCCGGTACCAGTCGACGCAGATGGCTTTGCCAAATGCCTCGGCGCGGTGACCCTGGTCGTCACCAACCTGGAAGACGAGCATCAACTGCCCACCGGGTGCGAGCACCCGGTGGAACTCGAAGAACACGTCCGATCGTCGCTCCCATGGGATGTGGATGATCGAGTAGTAAGCGAGCAACCCGCCGAGGGAAGCCTGCGGTAGACCCAGGGCCAGCATCGATCCCACCTCGAAGCGGACGTCCGGGTAGGTGCGGCGGGCCACGGCGATCATCTCGGGCGACAGATCGATACCGAACGCGTTCAGTCCCAAGCGGTGGAGTTCCGCTGTCACCTGACCGGGTCCACAACCCACATCGGCAACGGGACCGTTTCTGCCTGCCTGTGCCAGTTCAGCGAAGGCGGCCAGCAAGGCACGGTCGAGTGGCTTGGCGTCCAGGTCAGAGCCCACCTTTTCGGCGTACTCCGCGGCCATGACGTCATAGGAGGCTCTGGTCGCGGCGAGAAAGCGTTCGTCGAGCATGACCATGAAGACTAGGCGGCGCGGTGCCACCCTGCACCCTGGCTCGGGTGACGATCGCCAACGATGGTGAGGTGCAGGTGATCTCGGCATCCCGTTCGCAGTGGATTCATCCGTTCACCGGGCTGCAGCCCGTCCAGTTCCGCTGGCTGGTGCGCCTAGGTCGTTTCTGACGGCTCTTGAAACCGTCCCTGGACGGTTGCAGGCGAGCCTGACGAGACCGTCGGCGCCTCACGAGTCACCTCGCGCGGCGCCAACCGGCCGGATGATGTCCGACCAAGAGCCATCAGAAACGCCCTAGTCGCGGCCCGAGGCAGCAACGCCGTCGCCGATGGCCGGCCAGGTCGCCAGTGGGCATTGAACCTGTCAGATCGCGTGCTACTGGTGGTTGCCTACTGGCGCACCAACCTGACCGTGCGCCAGCTCGTTGTTCGGAGTGTCGCACTCTGCCGCGCACCGCGTCATCGACAGCATCAGCCCGCTGCTCACCTTGATCTCGATTCGAAGCCGCCGAACGGACCAGATTGCCATCGTCGACGGCACCTTAATCCCTACCCGGGACCGTCGACTCGCTACGCCGAGCAAGAACTACCGGTATTCCGTGAACCTGCAGGTCGCCATTGACGCCAACACCCGCCTTGTCGTCGCCCTGGGTGCCCCTCAGCCTGGCAACCGCAACGACACGATCGTCTACCGGAGTAGTGGCATCCACGACGCGCTCGCAGGTTGCACAGTGATGGCCGACGGCGGCTATCGGGGCAATGCCGAAGTGATCATCCCCTACCGCAAGCCCAGTGACGGTAGCTCCCTGCCAGAGTGGAAGGAACAATGCAACGTTCAACACCGCACCATACGTGCCCGTGTCGAACATGCCCTGGCCCGCATGAAGACCTACAAGATCCTTCGCGACTACAGACGCGCGGCAAGCACGCTCGGCGACGTTGTGCATGTGGGCGACGGCCTGGACGGCGTGATGGAGGCCGTCGCCGCGCTGCCGGCAGTCGCGGAGGATCTTGTAGTTCTTCAGGCGGCCGATGACATGTTCCACGCGGGCGCGGACCTTGCGGTGGGCGGCATTGTCGTCCTCCTCGCCCGGAAGTAGACCCCGTCCCGGGCGTTTTCGGTGCGGCACTGCCATGCCGCAGTTGAGGTAGGCGCCGTCGCCGAGCACCGTCACGCCCTCACAGTGTCGGCTCAGCCCGGACGCGCGCCAGGCGTGAGCGTCCGCCGTGGTGCCCGGCACCGGACGCGCTGCCGCGAGCACCAGCCGCGTGTCCGCGTCCACGATGACCTGCACGTTCGCCGAGAACCGGTAATTGCGGCTGGATGCGGCCACCGTCCGGTCGCGGAGCGGGATCAGCGTGCCGTCCACGATCCACATGCGTTCCGGGGCATCGGCCGGGCGGGAGGCGGGCTCGATCGCGAGCAGCGGCCCCAGCCGTTGGATGACCCGGCACACGGTGGAGGAGGAGACGCCGAACAGCGGGCCCAGCTGCCGCATCGTCAGATTGGTGCGGTAGTACACCGCGACCACCAGCACCCGCTCGGCCAGCGGCAGCGACCACGGCCGCCCCCGCAAGGTGCCGTTGCCTCCCCGCTCCCGCACCACCTTCAACAGGCGCGCAAACTGCGTCACTTGAAGTCCGGTGAACGTCTCCACCCACACCCGCTCGCTCGCACCTTCACCAAAGAACGGGAACGACTGCGGATTCGTGCCGGACGAAACAAGATCCGGGCCATTCCCGGACCAGGAAGCGATCCTGACCCCAGTTGAGGGAGTCTTCGCAGGTCAACGAGCTGCCAACCGCGTACCACCAGCAGACGAAGAATCTGTTCGTGCATGCCTCCAGGCGAGTCTGAAATGCCGGTCCGGCAGCTGCAGATCCTCAGCCGCCCAACCAACCGACCTTGCTCGGTTCATACAAACGCCACACCGCAGTGGGGCTGCTCGTCCGCTCCCCGAGGAGCTTGCCCGGGACCCGACTCAGCATAGGTCGCGACGCCGCCGAGTCAGGAGACGCCTCGCAAGCCGTGGAACAACCGGAACGTAGACCGATCTACCACTGACAGGCCGTCAGTAAAGTCAGCATTGGGTCAGCATTAGGCTGACTATGGTTGCCCACAGACGACCACACTCGGAAATCCTGGACGGCTCCAGAGAGACCGACAGAGGCCATGGTGCGGGGCCCCCGACCAGCGTGAAGGGGCGGGCAGGCAAGTCGCCGTTGCCGCGCAACCCCGCGACGGTTCCCCCGGATTTCCGCTGTTCAGCGCACCCTTCCCCGCGGTTTGAGTGGTACCGGCGGCAGTTCAGGAGCCGGCAGCGCTGCCCCGTCATACCCCTTCACCTCGCCGAACCGCACCCCGGTCATCCAGTCCGAACGGGCCTGCGCGATATCCTCCTGGGAGCGGCCG
Source organism: Streptomyces sp. NBC_00878 (assembly GCF_026341515.1). Taxonomy (NCBI): domain Bacteria; kingdom Bacillati; phylum Actinomycetota; class Actinomycetes; order Kitasatosporales; family Streptomycetaceae; genus Streptomyces; species Streptomyces sp. NBC_00878. The sequence goes on from NZ_JAPEOK010000001.1 coordinate 709,126, forward strand.
ATGAAGTTCCACCACATGATCAGCTCCTCCTCGAACGGCTCGCCCCCGAGGAGCATGAGGCCCGCGTCCGACTCGGCGCGCAGGGGGAGTTCGGAGCGGCCGCAGCCGAGGTAGAGCATGGAGCCGGGCAGCAGCGGTACGCCGTCCACGTGAGCCTCGCCGGACATGGACAGCACGGCGTACTCGAAGTCGGGCTCCAGCGGAAGACGTACGTCGGCGCCCTGGGCCAGGGCCAGGTCGGCGCCGACGATCGGGGTGTACGTCGTCCCGGGCGAGGCGGCCCCGTCGACGCTGCCGAGGATGAGCGTGGCCTCGATGCCGGGCGCGGTGACGACGGGCAGTTCGGCGTGGTGTTCGAACAGCGGGTCGGTGTGGCGGCTTCCGTCGGGCAGCGCCACCCACAACTGGGCGCCGTGCAGGAAGCGGGCGTGTGACTTGGGGCTCTCCTCCGAGTGGCTGATGGCCCGGCCGGACGTCATCAGGCCCAGCTCACGCGGGCGGATGGTCTGGAGGCTGCCGGTGGAGTCGCGGTGCAGCACCTCGCCCGCATGGAGCCAGCTGACGGTCTGCAGGCCCATGTGCGGATGCGGCGGAACCTGCATGCCGGGCTCGTCGGCGATGTCGTCGGGACCGTAGTGATCGACGAAGCACCAGGCGCCCACCATGCGCCTGCCCAGGTTGGGCAGCAGACGGCGGACTTCGGTGGACTCGCCGAGCTTGACCCGGCGGGGACTGAGGAGTTCGCGCACCGGCTCCGCCACCACGAAACCCCGGCCGCCGCACAGAGCGGGAACTGCCTCGCGATCAAGATTGCTCATGGCCCACAACCTAGTCCCGCGAAGGACTTTCCGTCAGGCCATCCACCCGCCGGCCGGCGGGCACGGCGCCCGCTCCACCGATACAAGCCATGTACATAATAGCCATGTACTGTATCTCTCGTGAGCACGAACCCCGAGGGCGCGACGCCCGGCTTCCTGGTGTGGCGCCTGTCGATGAAATGGCGGGCCGCCGTGGACCGGGCGGTGGCGCCGCTCGGCCTCACCCACGCGCAGTACTCGCTGGTGGCGTCTCTGTACGGAATGCACCGGACCGGGCTCCGCCCCAGCCAGCGGCAACTCGCCGACCACACAGGACTCGAACCGCTGTACGTGTCGAAGCTCGCCCGCGCCCTGGAGGCCGCCGGCCTCGTCGAGCGCACCCGGGACCCCGCCGACCCCCGCGCGGTGCAGCTGACGCTCACCGATCAGGGCCGCGAGGTCACCCGCCGCGCGATCGGGATCGCGCACGGGCTGCTGGAACAGCTGCTGACGCCGCTCGGAGGCCTCGACGGCCCACGCACGAAGGCCTTCAGCCGCGAGCTGGCGACCCTGCTGGACGTACCACTTGATCCGCCGACCGAGAACGAGACGGAGCAGTCATGACCACCGCCACACCCATCACACCCACCGTCAACGGCCGCGTCATCGCCCTGGCCCACTACGCGGGACGCGCCGTCCTGGAGCGCGTTCTGGCGCGTACGGGCAACACGTTCTACCAGTCGGTGACCCTCAGGGTCGTCGCGATCGCGGACACCCCCATCGAGCGCGACAGGGTGGCGGCCGACGTGACCGGCTCGCTGAAGATCGAGGAGTCGGCGGTGCAGACCACCATCGACGAACTGGTGGCAGCGAAGCTGGTCGAAGAAGTCCCGTCGGACGCTTCCGGACTGCGGCTCACACCCGTCGGCCGGGAGCTGTACGAGCGGGTCACCTCCGAGACCAACAAGATCTCCGCCCGGATCTACGCGGACATTCCCGCCGGGGACCTGGCGACGGCAGGCCGCGTACTGACCCTCGTCACCGAGCGGGCGAACGCCGAACTGGCCCGGATATAGCGGCCACCGGCAGCCACCGCCGGGCACCCGCGAAGGTCGTGGAATATTCAACGAAACGGCGCCGTTCTGCCCGTCGAAGGAGGTCGGAAGTGGACACGACGTATTACGACCACGGGACGTCCGCGGAGCGGTGGGAGCGCGCCCGGATGTTCTTCGACGCCAAGGAGTACGCCGCCTCGGCGCGCATCCTCGACGGCCTGGTCGAGGAGGTGCCGGAGCAGGTGGGCCCGCGACTGCTGCTGGCCCGCGCGTACTACCACTCGGCCCAACTGCACCGCGCGGAAACCCAGTTGAGGACGCTGGTCGAGAAGGACCCAGTGGAGCACTACGCCCGCCTGATGCTGGGACGCACGCTCCAGCGCCAGGGCCGCCACGAGGAGGCCGAGCCTCATATGCGGCTCGCGTCGGCTCTCTCGGGGGACTTCGAGTCTTTGTAGTGCTGGGAGGAGTGGAGGCGCCTAGAGGCGCGCGCCACGCAGCGGCCGGCTCAGCGCGGTCGCGGCCGCGAGGACACAGACCGCGCCGCACCCGGTGAAGAAAGCGCCGGTCCCCCAGGCTGCGGCGACCAGGCCCGCGAGAGGAAAGAGAACCGGGCTGAGCCCCAAGGTGCCGAGGGACGTCACGGAGGTGACGCGCCCGAGATACCGGGGCTCGGCTTCTTTCTGCACCAGAGCGTTTCCCAGAACCATCGCGACCCCGCTGACCACGCCGAGCAGCCCTCCGAACACGACGGCTGCTCCGGGCGTCGCCGCTCGGCCGAGCACCGTGACCAGACCGGCGGTCACGAAGAGCGAGCCCGCCAGGACGGGCGCGGCACGGGGCACCCGGCGGGCGGCGGCCATCGCCAGGGCGCTCACCGCTCCGCCGACGCTGAACGCGGCGAGAATCCAGCCGAGTACGGCCGCGTCCCACTTCCGTTCATCGGCGAGAAGAACGAGTCCGGCCGCGAGCGGGCCACTGAAGCACATCTCACCGAGGGCAACGGCCAGGACGAGCCCGCGCAACCGCCGGTGGCCGCGCAGATAGCGGAGGCCGTCGCGCAGGTCTGCCGACAGGGGCCGACGCGAAATGGCTTCGACGGCCTTGCGCCGATGTGGCGGGGGCTCGACGAGCAGGCCGGGAGGGTTGGCCGGGTCCAGATGATCGGCCCAGCCCGGAGGGCTGGCCTGGTCCGGAGGGCTGGCCTGGTCCGGAGGGCTGGCCTGGTCCGGAGGGCTGGCCTGGTCCGGAGGCTCCCCCTGGTCCGGAGGGTCTGTCCGGTCCGGCCCCAACTCGACCTCTCCGTCCGCCCTCGCCGTGGCGACCGGCGCCGCGACGACCGGTCTCATGCGCACCGCCGACAACAACCCCAACGACACCCCGAACAGCACCCCCACCACGGCGAAAGCACCCGCCGCCCCCACGACGGCCAGGGCGAAGGCCCCGACCAGCGGCCCCACCGCGTTGCTGAACCGCACCGCCAACACCCGCATGCCCTGTACCCGGGCCAGCTGTCCTTGGTCCGTGAGCCTCGGCGGCAGAGCGCCCACAGCCGGTATGAACACCGCGTCGACCACACCGAAGAGCACGGACAGGGCGTACAGCAGCCAGAGTTGAGGGCCGCCTGCCCAGGTCAGGGCGGCGGCACCGAGCAGCATCCCGCACCGTACGAGGTCGCTGCCGATCAGGACGCGACGCGGGCCGAAGCGGTCGGCGAGAACGCCACCGCCGAGCATGAGGACGGCACGGGGCAACGCTCCGACTGCAAGGACGGCACCGACCTGTGCGGGACCCGCGACCCGGACAGTGGCCCAGGACAGCGCCATGAAGTAGGCGACGTCGCCGGTGACCGACGTGGTGTAGGCGCCCAGCCAGCGCAGGACGTTGGGATCGCGGAAGGCGGGCCTCACGGTCACGTGTCTTCGGCGAGCAACGGGAACATCTGTAGCTGCAGGACCACCCTCTCGGCACCCTCGACCTCAGCTCCCTCTGCCTCTGTCTCCGCCTCCTCCGCGGGCTCCCGTACCCGGAATCGCTCGATCACCCCCGCCAACTCCCGCTTCATCGCGTCGAGTTCACCGGGTGTCAGATGCAGCGTCCGGCTCATGAACGCACTGGCCCCGAACCACTCGTCGGGCAGGACCGGTACGACCTCACCGGCCACCCTGCGCAACGTCTCGCTGTCGGCCAGGGCCACAGCCTGGACGTACGCGCGGCTTTCGGCGGCGTCCGGGGACGTGGACGGGTCGTGCGTCGAGATCCGGTGCCGCGCACGCCACCATCGGTCCCGCCGCGTCCCCCGTTCCGTGTCCTCCTCTATGAGTCCGCCCGCCGCCAGACGCCTCAGGTGGTAGCTGGCCGCACCGGAGTCCAGTGCGAAATGTGTGGCCAACTGCCGCACGGTGGCGGGACCTTGCCGGCGCAGGCGGTTCAGCAGAGCGAGCCGCATGGGGTGCGCCAGTACCCGCAACGCGGCCGTGTCGAGGGTGATGTCGTCGTCCGCCATGGGACGCAGCGTAGAACGCGAAGAACTCTTCCGGAAGAGTTCTTCGCGAACATCCCTACGCGATCACGTCATTGCGCGGTCTTCGAAAATGGGCCCGTCACTTCTCGGTCGCGTACGTCCGTTTGCCGCGCCGGTACGCGATCTCGCCCAGCACGATGTCGACGGCGATGAAGGCAGCCAGTGGGATGCCCAGGAGCGGGACGAAGTAGCCGAGGGCGGCGATGAGGGCCATCGCGGGGACGAGGACGTATGGGGGGACCTGTTGCCAGGCGCCGCGTGGGACGGGGCGGCCGAAGGCTGAGGCGCGGCCTCGTTGCCACCACATGCGGTAGCCCCACAGGATCAGCAGGATCAGGCTGAGGGCCAGGGCCATCAGGACGAGCTGGTTGGCGATGCCGAACAGGACTCCGGTGTGGGCGTCGATGCCCCAGCGGGTCAGCTTCGCCAGGACCGGGTAGTCGGCGAAGCGGACCGTGTCGGTCACCTCGCCGGTCGACGGGTCCACGGCGACCGCGTCCTGCTTGGTGGGCCAGCTGCGCTGGACCTGCCTCACCACGTACCCGGACTCGGCGTCGGCGGGCGGGACGATCTCCACCGGGTCGCCCAGGCCCTCCGCCCGCGCGGACGCCAGCACCTTGTCGAGGCCGACGCCGTGCTCGACGTCTCCCTCCGCGGCGGCGGAATCGTGGCCTGAGTGTTCGCCGCCCGCGGCCACCGACACCGCGGGTGTGGCCTGGTGGAGCGAGGTGCGCAGTTCGTCGATGTGCGCGCCGGCGTACGTCGACCAGGTCAGGCCCGTCGCCGCGAGGAAGAAGAACCCGACGGCGGCCCAGACACCGACGGTGCCGTGCAGACCGAGCGTGCGTCGGCGGCCGGTGGTGCCGCGTATCGTGCGCTGCGTACGGCGGCGGCTGAACCAGAGCACCAGACCGCCGCCCGCGATCACCCACAGCCAGCTGGCGGCAAGCTCGCTGTAGAGGCGGCCGTTCTGGCCGAGCTGGAGGTTGGCGTGGAACTCGTCGATCCAGGTGCGCAGCGGCAGGGCGCCGGTGGATCCGTACTGTTCGAGCGCGCCGCGCACCTTGGCGGTGTAGGGGTCGACGAACACCGCGAGGGTGTGGGTCTCGCCGATGCCCGGGACGCCGGACAGCATCACCCTGGTGGTCGCGTCGTCCTCCGGAGAGGGGCGTACGGCCGAGACCGTGCCCTCCGGGTGGGCCTTGCGGGCGGCGGCGACCTGTTCGGATATCGGCAGTTTCTCGTCGCCGACGGGGACGGTCATCTCGTGCGAGTACAGGATCTTCTCGGCCTGGAACGACGCCGCGTACAGGAATCCGGTCGTGGCGGCGACCAGCAGGAACGGGGCGACGAGCACTCCGGCGTAGAAGTGCAGCCGCAGCACCAGGGGACGCAGCGGCGACCAGAGGCCGCGTTTCGGGGAAGGGGCGACGGCTTGCGGGGACTCGTCCGTCTCGGTCGTGGGAGCGGTGGTCATCGGCGGGCTTCTCCGGTGGGGCAGGGGACGACGGGCCGTGCTCGGCCGTTGCGGTGCAGTAGTCGGTGGGCGGGGGCATCGAGTTCCCGGAGGTTCGCGTGGTGTGGGTCACATCGCGAGGCGCATATCGGGGCTCCGGTCATCCGGGCGGTCCTGGACTGGCACGATGCTCGCCATGACCTCCGGGATCGCCTTCCGCCTCGCGCGTGCCGCCGTGTTCGCGGCCGTGTGCGTGGTGACGGCGGCCCTGGGGCACGCGCTCATGTCCGGGGCGGGGCTGCCGTGGTGGGCCGTCGGGTACGCGTTCGCGGCGACGACGGCGGCCGCGTGGTGGCTGACCGGGCGGGAGCGAGGCGTCGCGCTGGTGACCGGGGCCACGGTCGTGGCGCAGCTCGGGCTGCACCAGTTGTTCGGACTTGCCCAGAGCGCACACGCGTCGGACGCCCCCACGCCCATGGCGTCCATGGACATGGGACATTCGCACCCGATGGGCCCCGATCCGGCGGACACCCTGCTCATGGGTGGTGACGTCGGCATGTTCACGGCCCACTTGCTCGCCGCGCTCGCCTGCGGTGTGTGGCTGTGGCGCGGCGAGGAGGCCGCGTTCCGCACGGCGCGGGCGATCGCGTACCGGACCGGCCGGCTGCTCGGCACCGCGCTCTTCGAGCCGCTGCGGCGGGCGTTGCGGGTGTCGGCCGCGATGCGGCCGGTCGTGCCCGTACGGACCCGGGTGTTCGCCCCGGTGCGTCGGCTGCGCGGGGTTCTGCTGGAGTACGCCGTCGCGCGGAGAGGGCCGCCGGCCGCACCGGCCGTCCGCTGACCGTCCGTCCCGCCAACGGTGACGGGCGGGTCCGCGGCGTACGTGTGTGCCGTCGGCGTACGGCTCGCGTGCTCGGCGACCGACCCCGGTCCCGCTCCTAGGCCGTAGACCGGGTCCACCGGGTTCCGGTCCTTCTCGTACCGCGCCCAGACGTGGTCGTACGAAGTCACGCGCGCGTGCCGTTGCCGTAGGCCCACGCGCGCGTGCGGCTGCCGTAGCCCCACACGGGGTCCACGCGCGTGTGCCTCACGCGCACCCCTCCAGGGTCACGTCACGTGTGCCGTACGCCGCGCTCTCCTCACTCCGCGCTTCCCTTCACCGAAGGACCACCTGCGATGGTTTCTGCCCTGCTTCAGGCACACGACGACGAACGGGTCACCCGCTGGGCCCTGGCCGCCGGAGCCGGCGACCCCGACGCGGTCGAGCGGTTCGTACGGGCCACCCACCGGGACGTATGGCGTTTCGTGGCCCACCTCAGCGGCGATGTGCACGGCGCCGACGACCTCACTCAGGAAACGTTCCTGCGCGCGCTGACCGCACTGCCGGGCTTCTCCGCCCGCTCCAGCGCCCGCAGTTGGCTGCTGGCGATCGCCCGCCGCACGGTGGCCGACCGCTTCCGCACGGCGGCGGCCCGGCCGCGCCTGTCCGACACCGGCGACTGGCAGACGGCCGCGGAGCGCGCGCAGCCGCGCGGGCTGCCCGGCTTCGACGAGGGCGTGGCCCTCCTCGACCTCCTGGAGACCCTGGACGCCCCGCGCCGCGAGGCGTTCGTGCTGACCCAGTTGGCGGGCCTGCCGTACGCGGACGCCGCGTCGGCGGTGGGCTGCCCGGTCGGGACCGTACGGTCGCGGGTCGCGCGCGCCCGGGAGAGCGTGACGGCGTTGCTGGAGGCGGCGGGGTAGGAATCGAGGGAGGGGTCCGGAACCCAGGGAGGCGCGACGCCTTGACTCTCCTCCAGAGAGCCGCCTCGCACCCCGGCATCGTGCTTGGCATCCTGGCGCGATGGCTTCCCCCAGTGATCCCATGCCCTCGTCCCTCGGCGACCAGGTGGAGGAACTCCTCTCCCGTCCGGGCCCGTTGCCGATCGTCGCCGCCGGTGACCCGGTGCTGCGCCGCACGGCCGAGCCCTTCGACGGCCAGCTGGACCCGACGCTCCTGGCGCGTTTCGTCGCGGCCCTCCGCGACACCATGTACGCGGCACCGGGCGTCGGGCTGGCCGCACCCCAGGTGGGCGTGCCCTTGCGCCTCGCGGTCATCGAGGACCCGGCACCGGTACCGGACGAGATCCGCGAGGTACGCGGCCGCGTGCCCCTGCCCTTCCGCGTCCTGGTCAACCCGGCGTACGAGCCCCTGGGTCCGGCCCGCGCCGCGTTCTTCGAGGGCTGCCTGAGCGTGCCGGGATGGCAGGCGGTGGTGGCGCGGCCCGCCGAGGTGCGGCTCCTGGCGCAGGACGAGTTCGGCCGCACGGTGGACGAGGTGTTCGCGGGCTGGCCGGCCCGCATCGTCCAGCACGAGACCGACCACCTGAACGGCACCCTCTACCTGGACCGCGCCGAACTGCGCTCGCTCTCCTCGAACCAGGCGATGGCGGAACGATGGTGCCACCCGACACCGAGCCAGGCGGCAGCGGACCTCGGCTTCGACCTCCCCGAGGAGAGCTGAGGCCTCGCGCCCCTTGAAGGGCCGCGAGGCCCCTTCAAGGGGCGCGGGGCTGCGTCGATATGCGGCTCCGCCGCGTGGGCGCGACCAGCCACAACGAACCCGCAGACTACGACCGCACCTCCAGCGGAGCGTCCCGGTACGCCTCCAGCAGCCGCAGCCACACCTCGCTCACCGTCGGATACGACGGCACCGCATGCCACAGCCGGCTCACCGGGACCTCGCCGGCGACCGCGATCGTGGCGGAGTGGATCAGTTCGCCGACGCCGGGGCCGACGAAGGTGACCCCGCGGAGGGTTTCGGTGTCGAGGTCGACGATCATGCGGGCGCGACCGCGGTAGCCGTCGGCGTAGAGACCGGCGCCGGCGACCGAGGAGAGCTCGACGTCGACCGCGCGGACCCGGTGGCCGGTCTGTTCCGCCTCGGCGAGGGAGAGGCCGACGGCGGAGGCCTCCGGGTCGGTGAAGACGACCTGGGGGACGGCCACGTGGTCGGCCGTCGCCGCGTGGGCGCCCCAGGCGTCGGTCTCCAGGAGCGGCACGCCGGCCGCGCGGGCCGCGATGGCGGCGCCGGCGATACGGGCCTGGTACTTCCCCTGGTGGGTGAGGAGGGCGCGGTGGTTGACGTCCCCGACGGCGTACAGCCATTCGCTGCCCGTCACCCGGCAGCTGTCGTCGACCGTCAGCCAGGAGCCTGGCTCCAGCCCGATCGTGTCGAGTCCGAGGTCGTCGGTGTGCGGGGCGCGGCCGGTGGCGAAGAGGATCTCGTCGGCCTCGATGCGGTCGCCCGCGGAGGTGGTGACGACGATCGTCGTGCCGTCCCGGGTCACCGCTTCGACCGCCGTGCCCGTACGCACGTCCGCGCCCGCCTCCGTCAGCGCCTCGGCGACCAGTTCGCCGGCGAAGGGCTCCATACGGGGCAGCAGGCCCTTCCCGCGGACGAGGAGCGTGACCTGGGAGCCGAGGGCCTGCCAGGCGGTGGCCATCTCGACGCCGACGACCCCGCCGCCGACGACCACGAGGCGGCCCGGCACGGCCTGCGCGCTGGTGGCGTCGCGACTGGTCCAGGGCTTGACCTCGGCGATTCCGGGCAGGTCGGGCACGACGGCGCGGGTGCCGGTGCTGACGGCCACGGCGTGCCGGGCGGTCAGGACGTGCCGCTCACCGTCGGGGCCGTCGACCGTGACCCGGCGTGGCCCGGCGAGCCGCCCCTGTCCTCGGTAGAGGTCGGCACCTATGCCGTCGACCCACTGGACCTGGCCGTCGTCCTTCCAGTGCGAGGTGTAGTCGTCGCGATGGGCGAGGACCGCGTCGGCGTCGAGGGGGCCCTGCACGGACTGCCTGAGACCCGGCACGCGGCGTGCGTCCGCGCGGGCGATGACCGGGCGCAGCAGGGCCTTGCTGGGCATGCACGCCCAGTACGAGCACTCGCCGCCGACCAGCTCGCTCTCCACGATCGCGGTGGAGAGGCCTGCGGCGCGGGTGCGTTCGGCGACGTTCTCCCCCACAGGCCCGGCCCCGATCACCACGACGTCGTACGCGATGGATTCCGATTCCGTCATGGGGTCAGTCTGGTGGTTGGTGTGGGCCGTGGCCACACGGGTACGTGCGCGGAATACGTCACTGATCGGTGCCGTTGTGCACAGCGGCAAGGCCCCGACCCCAGGAAGAGGGATTCAACGCCATGAGCAGCACTGTGGAGCTCACCAAGGACAACTTCGACCAGACGGTCACGGACAACGGGTTCGTCCTGATCGACTTCTGGGCCTCTTGGTGCGGCCCGTGCCGCCAGTTCGCCCCGGTCTACGAGAAGGCGGCGGAGGCCAACCCCGACCTGGTCTTCGGCAAGGTGGACACGGAGGCGCAGCCGGAGCTGGCCGCGGCCTTCAACATCCAGTCGATTCCGACGCTGATGATCGTCCGTGACCAGGTGGCCGTCTTCGCCCAGCCCGGAGCGCTGCCCGAGGCCGCCCTGGTGGACGTCATCGGACAGGCCCGGAAGCTGGACATGGACGAGGTCCGCAAGTCGATCGCGGAGCAGGAACAGAAGGCCCAGTGATCTCCCGGCGCTCCAGGTCCTGTCGTCAAATATCACGCCCACATCAGCAGTGATGCGAGGGTGATGGCCGCGTGGCAGGACTCGATGGTCTTCTCGTAGCGGATTGCGATGCCGCGCCATTGCTTCAAGCGGTTGAAGCAGCGTTCGACGACATTGAGATGCCGCTAGCGGCGCTTGCCGAAGGCGGGCGGGCGCCCGCGGTGGCTGCCGAAAGCGGGTGTGCAGCGTGGCCCACGGGCCATACCGGTCGGGCACGTCCCGCCAGGCGGAGCCGGTGCGCAGCGTCCGCACGATCCCGCTGAGCACGCGGCGATCATCCATCCGTTTCCGGTCCCGCGTGGACTCAGGCAACAGCGGACGGATGAACTCCCACCCGGCATCCGACAGTTCGTGGGCGACGCGTCACCCCACCGTGATCCACCGGACAGGATCTATTGAAGGCAGGTCCTGGATCCCATCCGGGCCCACCTGATTTCGGCGGGGATCCTGCCTTGCTCCGCCCAGCTCATGAGAGGGGTACGGGCGGCTAGGCCTCAACGCGCTTCAGGCCGCGTACGGCCGGGATTGCCAGCAGCAGGGCGCAGGCGACGAGCGCCATCGACGCGGACACGTACAGCAGCGGCACCGTCCCCGCGACGACCGCGAGCGGTCCCGCCACCGCCTGCCCGACCGGCTTCATCACCAGCGAGCCGGCCGCGTCGTACGCGTGCACCCTGCCGAGGACGTCCTGCGGGATGTGCGTCTGCACGCTTGTGTGGAACATGACGATCCAGAACGCCATGCCCACGCCGCTCACCCCGTAGCACCCGGCGATGAGCGGCGCGGGAAGGCCGAGAGCGACCCCCAGCGGCATGAGCGCCCAAAGGATCATGGAGAGGGCGCCGGCCCGGAGCGGATACCGAGGGCGGAGCCTGATCGCGGCGATCCCGCCCAGCACACTTCCCGCCCCGAGGGACGACATGACCAAGCCGAACGTCGATGCTCCGTAGTCGGTGACGAGCGTGCTGTTGCCGAGGGTCATGGTGGGGCCGGCGCCGGCCAGCTGCCAGAGCATGAAGACGACGATGACGCTCCACAGCCAGGTCCTGGCCCGGAACTCCCGCCATCCCTCGACGAGATCGGCCCGGAACGACGATTCGCCGTCCCGCGCGGCCGGGCCCATCGGGACCGAGCGGATCAGGAGTAGGCAGGCGCCGCTGACCCCATAGGTCAAGGCGTCGAGGGCGACCACCGTTGCCGGTGAGGAGACCGCCAGCAGCAGGCCGGCCAGCGACGGGCCGATCACGACGGTGACGGACTCTGAGATGCGGAGGGTGCCGTTGGCCTTCTGTACGTCCTGGGCCATGCGCGGGGTGATGCTGGCGACTCCCGGCTGGAAGATTGCGCTGCCCGCCCCGATCAGGGCCAGCAGCACCAGGATCTGCCACAGCTGCGGCGTACCCAGCAGGAACAGCAGCGCGAGCACCGCCTGAGAGCACAGCCGAGCTGTGTCCGAGACGACCATCAGCCGGCGGGCGCCGAAGCGGTCGGACAGCACCCCGCCAAAGATGATCAGTGCTGCGAACGGCGCTACGAGCGCGGCGAGCGCATAGCCCACCCCACTCGCCCCGTATCCCGCCCGGATCACGGCGGCCGTGATCGCGACAGGGAGCATCGCGTCGCCCAGCAGAGAGGTGGTCCGGGCGGCGAAGAACAGCCGGAAGTCCGCTGTCCACAGCGGCGGATCAGACGCGGTCTCCTTGACTTGCAGGTCACGGGCCATGTCCGAGCCAGCCACCGCACACCGTCCCACGTATGCCGTTGATCTCGACCAGTGCGACAGTCTCTTGCCTCGGCGGTCACTCAGTCAACGGAATATGTTCGACGAGCTCAGCGCGTAAGCGCGTTTGAACACACCGCCCAGCAGGCCCAGTAGTCCGTCGGCGCCCCTGGGCCCTGTCGTCAAATTCCCGTCCGCCGGGCGACGCCCGGCCCGCTTTTCGGGCGAGCGACGGGAATTTGACGGCCGGACCTAGAAGGGGTAGCCCGCCACATCCCCGCGTACCGTCGTCCACCGCAGGTCGGTGAAGGCCTCCAGATTGGCCTCGCCGCCGAACCGGGCGCCGGTGCCGGAGGCGGCGATGCCGCCGAAGGGCGCGACGGCCTCGTCGTTGACGGTCTGGTCGTTGATGTGGACGATCCCGGTGGGGACGCGTTCGGCGAGGTCGAGGCCTCGTGCGGTGTCCCGGGTGACGATGCCCAGCGAGAGGCCGTACGGCCCGTCGGAGGCGAGGGCGGCGGCCTCGTCGACGGTGGTGAAGGAGCGGACCGGCGCGACCGGGCCGAAGACCTCCTCGGCGTACGCGGGGGTCGCGTCGTCGACTCCGGCGAGGACCGTCGGACGGTAGAACAGCCGGTCGTGGGTGCCGCCCGCGGCCAGTTTCGCGCCCTGTGCGGTGCTGGACTCCACCAGGCCGTGGATCTTGGCGAGCTGGGCGTCGTCGATGATCGGCCCGAGGTGCACCTGCTCCCGGTGCGGGTCGCCGACGGCCAGCGAGTCGGCCTTCGCGGCGAGCCGCTCGACGTACTCCTCGTACAGCGAGGCGTGCACCAGGTGGCGGCCGGTGGTCATGCAGATCTGGCCCTGGTGGAAGAACGAGCCCCAGGCCGCCGTGGAGATCACCGCGTCGAGGTCGGCGTCCGCCAGCACGACCAGGGCGGAGTTGCCGCCCAACTCCAGGTGTACGCGCTTGAGATGGCGTCCCGCGGCCTCGCCGACCGCGCGTCCGGCGGCGGTCGACCCGGTGAACGAGATCACCGGCACCTGCGGATCGGCGACCAGCGCCTGCCCGGCTTCCGGACCTCCGGGCAGCACGTGCAGCAGCCCCTCCGGAAGGCCCGCCTCGGCGAAGACCGCGGCGAGCGCGAGGCCGCCGCAGACGGCGGTGCGCGGGTCCGGTTTCAGGACGACGCCGTTGCCGAGCGCGAGCGCCGGGGCCACCGAGCGGATCGAGAGGATCAGCGGGGCGTTGAAGGGGGCGATCACTCCCACGACGCCGACCGGGATGCGCCGGGTGTACGACAGCCGGGCGGCCTCGGACGGCAGGACCTGGCCTGCCGGACGCGACGCGAGCGCGGCCGCCTCGTAGCACTCCTGGGCCGCGACGTGCAGTTCGAAGTCGGCCTTGCCGGGGATGGACCCGGACTCGCGCACGAGCCAGTCGCGCAGCTCGTCGGCGTGCGCGGTGAACAGGTCGCCGGCCTTGCGCAGGACGGCGGCGCGGACGAAGTGCGGGGCGCGGGCCCACCCGGCCTGGGCGGCGCGGGCGGCAGCGGCCGCCGGCGCGACGTCCTCGCCGGAGGCGAGCGTGACGGTGCCGAGCGGGTCGCCGGTCGCGGGTTCCGTGACGGCGTACTCACCGCCCGACAGGCTTCGGGACTGCCAGTTCTCCGGGTCGAGCAGGGGCATGACGGCTCCGATCGGTCAGTGATCGCCGGTGGGACCCATGGCTCGGGCGGTGGCCGCGAGCGGAAGTCCCGTGTAGTTCGCGGCCAGCTCGGCGGCCGCGGGGCGGGATGCCGTGATCCGGCGCAGACGCGCGAATTGCAGCCGGTCCTCGAACGCATCCCCATCTGGTTGAGCGTGCAACATCCTAGTCATGTCGTACGAGAAACGGGTGGCCTGCCAGACTCGTTCGAGGCTCAACTCCGAGTAAGCGTCGAGGAGTTGGGCCGATCCCGAGCGGTGGAGCTCGGCGAAGCCGCGGGCCAGGACGCGGACGTCGGACACGGCGAGGTTCAGCCCCTTGGCGCCCGTCGGCGGCACGATGTGCGCGGCGTCCCCGGCGAGGAAGAGCCGCCCGTGGCGCATCGGCTCGTGGACGTAACTGCGCATCGGTGTCACCGACTTGGCGGTGATGGGGCCGCGCTCCAGCCGCCAGTCGCCGTCGATCGCGAAGCGGGCGTCGAGTTCGTCCCAGATGCGTTCGTCGGGCCAGTCGTCGGCGTCGGTGCCGTTCGGGACCTGTAGATAGAGCCGCGACACCGACGTCGAGCGCATGCTGTGCAGCGCGAAGCCTCCCGGTCCGCGCGCGTAGACCAACTCCTCGCAGGAGGGCGCGACATCGGCCAGGATGCCGAGCCAGGAGTAGGGGTAGTCGTGCGCGTAGGTGCGGCTGACGACGGCCGGGAAGGTGTCGCGGGCGACGCCGTGGAAACCGTCGCAGCCGACCACGTAGTCGCAGGTGAGGGTCTGTTCGCGGCCCTCGTGAACGAAGCGCACGAGGGGTGGACCGCCGCCCGGCTCCTCGACGGCGTTCTCGATGCCGAGGACCTCGGCCTCGAACAACAGCGGCGGCCCGTCGGCGAGTTGCAGCTCCACGAGGTCTTTCACGATCTCCGTCTGGGCGTAGATCGTGACGGTACGGCCGCCGGTGAGCACCGGGAAGTCGATGCGGTGCCGCTCGCGGTCGAAGCGCAGCTCGATACCGTTGTGGATCAGCCCCTCGGTCTCCAGCCGGTCGGCGGCACCGCACTCGCGCAGGGCGTCCACCGTGCCCTGCTCCAGCATCCCGGCGCGCTGCCGCTGCTCGACGTACGCGCGGGTCCTGCTCTCCAGGACGACGCAGTCGATCCCCGTCCGGTGCAGCAGCCGGGCCAGCAGGAGCCCGGCCGGGCCCCCGCCGATGATGCCGACCTTGGTCCGCATGACGCGCCTCCCAGGTGTTCAGCTCGATTCGCGGTGCACGACCTTCGCTCC
This sequence comes from Streptomyces sp. NBC_00878, assembly GCF_026341515.1. NCBI lineage: Bacteria > Bacillati > Actinomycetota > Actinomycetes > Kitasatosporales > Streptomycetaceae > Streptomyces > Streptomyces sp. NBC_00878. The sequence goes on from NZ_JAPEOK010000001.1 coordinate 724,254, forward strand.
CAGCACCCCGTGCTCCTCCGGCGGCGCGGCGGGCTCGCGCACCGCGCGGTCGACCAGCTCGGCCAGCTGCCGTCCGGACGGCAGCTCGATGTGGACGGTGCTCAGCCGCGGCCGCAGCAGCCGACCCAGCATCAGGTCGTCGGCACCAATGACAGCAGTGTCGCCCGGAATGCCGATTCCCTCATCCTGAAGGGCGCGCATCAGCAGCATCGCGTACTCGTCGTTGTACGCGAATACCGCATCGAGGCCCAACGAGCGCCAGCGCGCGGCCAGTTGGGACGCCGCCTCCTCGTCGTAGGTGAGCGATACCTCGGTCACCGTCGCGTCCGAGCCGCTCAGGGCCTGCCGTACGCCTTCGAACCGGGGCTTGGAGTAGATCCCCAGGCCGGGATCCTCGGGCACCACGACTCCGACGCGGCGGTAGCCGCGGGCCAGCAGGTGGGCGCCCGCGCTCCGGCCGACCCCGTGGTGGTCCATGAGCAGCGCGTGCGCGCCCTCGACCCGTTCGGGGCCGATGGTGACGACGGCCCGGGCGCCGGAACGCTTGAGGACGGCCACGCCCTCCGGGCCGAGTGAGCTGCCGGGCACCAGCACGGCGACCGGGCGCAGTTCGGCCCAGGCGCGGGCCGCCTCGTCACCCTGGAGGCCGGCACCGCCGTACTGCACGACGGTGTAGTCGAGGCGGCTGAGCGCCCACTGGAGTTCGTTGAAGAACTGGTTGTAGAGCGGGCCCACGGGGACGTCCGGGGTGGGCATCAGGACCATGCGGCTGTGCCCGGCGCGCAGACTGCGGGCCGCGGCGTGCGGGACGTACCCGAGCTCCTTGGCCGCCTCGTGGACACGACGGCGGGTGGGCTCACTGATCCGTACGGCGCTGGTGTTGTTGAGGACATAGGAGACGGTCGCGCGCGAGACCCCCGCCAGGCGGGCCACATCGGCACTCGTCGGCACGGAGTACTGGGCGGGCGACGCAGGGGCGGATGTCTTTGGTATCTGCTCCATGACGTACGGCATCTTTGCAGAAGCCGGGAACGGCCTCGGGGCCGGGGGAACCCACGCGGACCGCAACCGGGGCGCTCACACGGGCAGTTCGGTACGCGTCACGCGTGCGACCAGGTCGATCCAGCCGGATTCCAGCCGCTCCAGCGGCATCCCGCACTCCTTGGTCAGGTGGTGGATCAGGGCCGGGTCGAGATAGCCCATCAGGCTCTGGGCGAGGAGGACGCAGTCGGCGTCGGGCAGCGCCTGGCGCAGCAGCAGGGTGACATGACCCGTGAGAAACCGCTGGGGCGGGTTGGAGAGCCGACGGGCCGGCTCCGGCTGGGCCGCCAGCTGGAGCTCCAGGTGGTCGGCCGAGTGACGCAGGACGGCCCGGCCGAACGCCCGTAGCCGCTCGACGGGCGGCGCCCCGGGGCCCAGCGGCGGCGGCCCGCTGAGGAAGGCGGCCTGGAGCTGCTGCGCGGAGTGGTCGAGCAGCGCCATCAGCAGTCCGGTGCGGTCACCGAAGCGGCGGAAGACGGTCCCCTTGCCCACCGAGGCCGCCACGGCCACCGCCTCCATCGTGACCCCGGCCGCGCCGTACTCGGCGACCAGGCGCGCGGCCGCTTCCAGCAGCCGGGCGCGGTTGCGCGCCGCGTCGGCACGCAGGCAGGGCTCGCCCTCGTTGGAGGTCAGCTCCAGCAGGACGGGCTCGTTGGTCGGCTCCTGGGACTGCGGGAAGGGCGGCAGGGAGGCGGACATGGACCCAGCCTATCGCCCCGGGAATGAAACTGGACCGCGGTCCGTTTAGCTGGTACAAACTTAAACGGACCCCGGTCCGCTTCGTTACGGCAATGTTTCAGCACCCCCCTTGGAGTTCCCCATGTCTGTTCGCATCCTCGCGCTCGTCGGCAGCCTCCGCGCCGGCTCCCACAACCGCCAGCTCGCCGAGACAGCCGTCAAGGTCGCCCCCGAGGGCGCGGAGATCGACCTGTACGAAGGCCTGGCCGAGATCCCCTTCTACAACGAGGACATCGACGTCGAGGGCAACGTCCCGGCCGCCGCCGCCCGGCTGCGCGAGGCCGCGGCCGCCGCCGACGCCCTGCTGCTCTTCTCGCCCGAGTACAACGGCACCATCCCGGCCGTCCTGAAGAACGCCATCGACTGGCTGTCCCGCCCGTACGGCGCCGGCGCCCTCACCGACAAGCCCGTCGCCGTGGTCGGCACCGCCTTCGGCCAGTTCGGCGGCGTCTGGGCCCAGGACGAGGCCCGTAAGGCCGCGGGCATCGCGGGCGCCAAGGTGCTGGAGGACATCAAGCTCTCCATCCCCAGTTCCGTGGTCCGCTTCGCCGAGACGCACCCCGCCGACGACACCGAGGTCGTCGCTCAGCTCACCGAGGTCATCGGCCGGATCCACGGCGAGGCCGGCGCGCCCGTCGCCGCCTGACGACGGCAGGCTCCCGCGGTACGCCGCGGGGGCCAGAGGGGGCTGGAACCGACCTGGTTCCGGCCCCCTCCCGTACGTTCGTCCGGTGGCCGCCTCCCGGTTCCACCGGTCCCCCACAGCCCGGCCGGCCCCTCGGTCCGGCCCGGAAGGTGCCGGTTCACGATGACGACGACGCCCGCCCCGGCCTCCTCCCCCGCCACACCGCCGAAGCTCGTGGCCACCGACCTGGACGGGACACTGCTGCGCAGCGACGGGACCCTCTCCCGGCGGACGGCGGACGCGCTGGCGGCGGCCGAGGCGGTGGGCATCCGCCTCGCCCTCGTCACCGGCCGTCCCCCGCGCAGCCTCCCCTCCCTGCACCGCGACATCGGACAGCACTTCGCCGTCACCGCCAACGGCGCCGCCGTGTACGCGCCCGACGGCACACCCGTACGCCTGTCACCGTTCCCCATCGCCTCGGTGGCCCCGCTCGTGACGCGCGTACGGGCGGCGGTGCCGGGTGTGTCCTTCGCCTTCGAGTACGAGACGGTATTCGGGCACGAACCGGCGTACCCCGCCTGGTCGTACGGTGAGTCGGCGGTCGAACCGATCGGCAGCGCCGAGGAGTTGCTCGCGCGGGCGTCCGCCCTGCCCGTCTTCAAGATCCTCGCCCATCATCCGACGCTGCCGCTGCGCGACTTCCACGAACAGGCGCGGCTCAGCGCGGGCGCCGGGGCCGAGACCACGCACTCCACGGGGCTGTCGCTGGTGGAGTTCAGCGCGCCGGGCATCACCAAGGCCAGCGCGCTGACCGCGTGGAGTGCGCAACTGGGCCTCCGCCCGGAGGACATCGCCGCGTTCGGCGACATGCCCAACGACCTGCCCATGCTCAGGGCGGTGGGCCGCTCGTACGCCATGGCCAACGCCGATCCGGAGGTCAGGCAGGCGGCGCGGTTCCACACCGCCTCGAACGACGAGGACGGGGTGGCCCGGGTACTGGAGCAGTTCGTCGGACTGGCGCGCCACCAGCCCGCGTAGGTCCCGCGCCGGCGGAGCACGGACGGGCGAATCACCGACCCGGCGGGGGAAGTCTCCCTTCCCGTATGGCGGTACGGGAAGGGGGACTTCCCGTACCGCCGGGAGCGTCCGGACGTTACCGTTCAGTAGACATCGTGCTTCCGGAGGTGGCCGCATGACTGCTGTGACTCCCGACCGTGCCGCGGGTCTCGCGGAGTGTGCCCGCGCCCTTGCCGAGGGGACGGTGACCTCGCGGAGGCTCGTCGAGGAGGCCCTCGCCCGGATCGAGGCCGGTCAGGGCACGCTGAACGCCTTCCGGCTGGTGCGTGCCGAGGCCGCGCTCGCCGAGGCCGACGCCGCGGACAAGGAGCTGGCGGCGGGCGGGCGCCGGCCGCTGCTCGGGGTGCCGGTGGCGGTCAAGGACGACATGGACGTGGCGGGTGAACCGACCGCGTTCGGCTGCCGCGGGGAGTTCCCGCCCGTGGCCGAGGACGGCGAGGCGGTGCGGCGGCTGCGGGCGGCCGGGGCCGTGGTCGTCGGCAAGACCAACACCTGCGAGCTCGGGCAGTGGCCCTTCACCGAGGGGCCGGCCTTCGGCGAGACCCGCAACCCGTGGCACACCGGGCACACACCGGGCGGCTCGTCCGGCGGCTCGGCGGCCGCGGTCGCGGCCGGCCTGGTGCCCGCCGCGCTGGGCTCGGACGGCGCGGGTTCGGTGCGGATCCCGGCCTCCTGGACGCATCTGATCGGCATCAAACCGCAGCGCGGCCGCATCTCGACCTGGCCGCGCGCGGAGTCCTTCCAGGGCATCACGGTCAACGGCACACTCGCCCGTACGGTCGAGGACGCCGCGCTGCTCCTTGACGCGGCGAGCGGCAACCACGAGCACGAGCTGCACCGCCCGGCCGCGCTGCGCGTGTCGGACGCGGTGGGCCGGGAGCCGGGGCGGCTGCGGATCGCGCTCTCGCTGAAGCCGCCGTTCACGGCGCTGCCCGCCCGGCTGTGCCCCGACGTACGGGCCCGGATCGTCGCGCTCGCGGAGCGGCTGGCCTCGCTCGGGCACGACGTCGAGGAGGCCGATCCGCCGTACGGGCAGATCGGACTGGCCTTCGTCCCGCGCGCCACTGCCGGGATCGCCGAGCGGGTCCGCGAGGCGCCGTATCCCGAGCTGCTCGACCGGCGCTCACTGGACGCCGCCAGGCTGGGCCGACTGCTCGGCGGGGCCCCACTGCGGGCGGCCCGGCGCGCCGAGGCGAGGCTGCACCGGCGCATCGGCGGGCTCTTCGACACGTACGACGTCATGCTCGCGCCCACGACCGCCGCTCCCCCGCCGCGCATCGGCGCCCTGCACGGTCTGAGCGGCTTCGGCACCGACCGCGCCATGATCGCCGCCTGTCCGTACGCCTGGCCGTGGAACGTGCTGGGCTGGCCCGGCGTCAACGTCCCAGCGGGGTTCGTCGACGGTTCCCTGCCCGTGGGCGCTCAGCTCCTCGGGCCCGCGGACAGCGAGCCGCTCCTCGTGTCGCTGGCCGCGCAGCTGGAGGCGGACCAGCGGTGGTACGAGCGCTGGCCGAGCGGTGAAGTGGACGGCGCCGTACCGCAGTTCGGGGCGCCCGCCGGGCCGTAGGCTGGGGACCATGGACGACGCGTCGATGGTGGGCCTGATGGGACGGGTTTCCGGCACGGTCGGGCCGGGGCTCGTCGGCGAGGTGATGGTCCGGGTCCGCGGCGGCGCCGAGCACTTCCTCGCGTATCCCGCCTCCCCGAAGGACCGCATCGAAACGGGCACGGTGGTGATGGTGGTGGAGTACCTGCCGCCCCGGACGGTGTACGTGTCGGCGGCGTACGACAGTTGAGCCGTCCGGGGGCCCGGGGGGCGACTGTGCCATGTGAGCGTGTCGCGCTCGTCAAAGATGCGCCAAGGACCCGTCAGCGTCTGTACCCCCGGGCCCGATCGGGCGCACACTCCCTTCGTTCGGTGCCGACAGGGCACCATCCAACAGGGGGCGTATGCCGATGGTTGTCGGCGTCGTGGCGGGGGCAGCGGTCCTCGCGCTCGTTTTCATCGTGGTGGTCTTCAAGCTCATGTGGCGTGTCGCTGAGCCCAACGAAGCGCTGATCATCTCCGGTTCCAAGCACCGCACCGAAGGCCTTGAGGAGGGCATGGGCTTCCGCATCGTCACCGGGCGCGGCACGCTCGTGCTGCCAGGCGTCCAAGCGGTGCGCAAACTCTCGCTCGACCTCAACGAGACCGAGCTGTCCGTGGACTGCGTGACCCACCAGGGCATTCCGCTCAAGGTGCGGGGCGTGGTCATCTTCAAGGTCGGCGACGACTTCGTGTCGATCGCCAACGCGGGCCGCCGCTTCCTCGACCAGCAGAAGCTGATGTCGGAGCTGGTGCACAACGTGTTCGCCGGTCATCTGCGTTCCATCGTCGGCGGGCTGACCGTCGAGGACATGATCCGCGACCGCGAGAAGCTCACCGGGCAGACCCGGGCGGCCTGCGGTACGGAGATGGAGAAGCTGGGGCTGATCGTCGACTCGCTGCAGATCCACGAGATCGAGGATCCGACGGGCTACATCAAGAACCTGGCCATGCCGCACGCGGCGGCCGTGCAGCGGGACGCCCGGATCGCTCAGGCCGAGGCCAACCGGCGGGCCACCGAGGCCGAACAGCAGGCCGCCGCGCGGATGTCGGAGGCGACCAGGGACAGCGAGATCCTGCAGGCCGGCTACCAGGCGGAGCGCGACAACGCCTCCGCCAAAGCCCGGCAGGCCGGTCCGCTCGCCGACGCGGCCGCGCGGCAGGAGGTCGTGGTCCAGGAGACGCGCGTCGCCGAACTGGAGGCGCACCGGCGCGAGCAGCAGCTCCAGGCGGACGTCCGCAAGCCCGCGGACGCGAAGGCGTACGAGAAGCGCACGCTGGCCGAGGCCGAGCGCGATGTCCGGATCTCCGCGGCGCAGGCCAAGGCGAAGGAGACGGAGCTCGCGGCGGCGGCCGAGGCGACCCAGGTCACGACCGCCGCGGGCGCCGAGGCCGAGGCGACCAGGGCGCGGGGCGCGGCCGCCGCGACGGCGACGCGGGCCACCGGTGAGGCGGAGGCCGCCGCCCAGCAGGCCAAGGGCCTCGCGATCGCCGAGTCGGCGCGGGCGAAGGGGCTCGCGGAGGCCGAGGCCATCAAGGCGCGGGCCGCTGCGCTGGCCGAGAACCAGGAGGCCGTTGTCGCGCAGCAACTCGCCGAGAACTGGCCGGAGATCGTGAAGGCGGGGGCGGGGGCGTTCGGGAACGTTGAACACATGGTGTTGCTGAACGGGGCCGATGGTATGGCGGAGATGTTCGCCAAGGCGCTGACGATGGGTGGGACGGGGCTTGGGCTGGCTCGGCAGTTGCTGTCGTCGATGGGTCAGGATCAGAACGGGCAGGTTGGTAAGGACGGTTCGGCGGTCAACGGGTATGCGCCGCCGCCTGCTTCGCAGAAGGTTCCGGTGGATGGGGAGTCGTAGTAACGCCGTTGGGGCGTAGTCACGTTGCCGGGTGCGGGTTGTGTGTGGCTGGTCGCGCAGTTCCCCGCGCCCCTAAAAGCAGGGGCCCGCGCCCCTGACCTAAAAGGGGCGCGGGCTAACGTGTGCCCGTGAATGCCTCTGCTGAGCAAGACATCCCCGGTCGTTCCGGGCCATCCGCCACCACCGAGGCCGATCCCCGCAGGGTGGGGCAGGTGCGTACCGAGTACTCGCCCGCGCACGACGGGGATCCGGACCCCGGCGAGATCGTGTGGACGTGGGTGCCTTTTGAGGAGAATGACGGGCGCGGGAAGGACCGGCCCGTGCTGGTCGTCGCCCGGGAGTCCGCGGGGACCTTTCTCGCCGTGCAGCTGTCGAGCAAGCGGCACGACGGTGACCGGGAGTGGGTGCCGATCGGCAGCGGGCCGTGGGACCGGTCGGGGCGCGACTCGTGGGTGGACGTGGACCGGGTGCTGCGACTGCACGAGAAGGGGATGCGCCGGGAGGCGTGCGCGCTGGACCGGATGCGGTTCAACTCGGTGGTGCACCGGCTGCGGGAGCGCTACGGCTGGCGCTGAGCCCCCTTTGTCTCCAGTACCTCCAGGAACGCCCGCTCGAAGGCGCTCCGCACCACCGCACCCTTCGTACGGTCCAGGACACCGAACACGATGTGCTCGAAGGAGTCGGCGAACCGGCCGCCGTCCGTGAGCAGGGTCCGGAACGCTCCCGCCACCTGCGCCGGGTCGTGTCGGAAGACGCCGCAGCCCCAGGCTCCGAGCACCAGCCGTCGGTAGCCGTGCGCCGCGGCCGTCTCCAGGACTCGCTCGGCCCGTGACGCGAGGGCGCCCGGCAGCTCGGGCGCCCGCTCCGGCGCCGTACGCAGGACCACCCCGGCGTTGGGCGCGGCGGAGGTCAGGAATCCGGCGGTGTACGGCTCGTCGAGGAGTTGTCCCCGGTCGTCGCGGAAAACCGGGACGGCGGGTGAATGGATCACCCGATCGGTGTAGAAGGCGTCGCGGTGTGTTCGGTGGTGGTCGTAGAACTCGCGGACCCCCGCCACGCATGCGTACAGCGCGGAGGCCCGGCACAGGGCCTCTTCCTGGGCCTGCGCGCCGTTCAGGTAGCCCCCGCCGGGGTTGCGGGCCGAGGCGAAGTTCAGGACCGCGACCGGGCCGGGCAGCCGGCGCGCAGCCTCCAGGCTGCTCTCGCCCGTGACCTCGAAGAACGTGTCCGGCGGGCCGACCGGAGAGGGGCCCGCGGGGCTGGGCTGTGAGGGCGCCACAGGGCTGAGCTGTGGGAGCGCCGCACGGCTGGGCCACGATGCGTCCGCGGGGCTGGTCGGCGAGGCACCTGCGGGTCCGGTCGGCGACGCGTCTGCGGGTCCGGCCCGCGGTGTCTCCACGGGGCTGATCGGCGGTATCTCCACGGGCCCTGGCCCGTACATCCGCGTGCCCTGCCGCGCGGCGGTCACCGCCGCGGCGATAGACACCTCGCGTCCGTCGGACGCGCGGTACGAACCCGCCGCGACGATCTCCTCCGTCTGCCGCGCGATCTCTCGCAGGCGCGCGCTCATGGCGTCACCCCCGTACACGCCATGAGCGCGTCCCACGCGGTCTCTCCCGGCTCCCCCGACTCCCCCGTCACATCCCCCGTCGTGCTCATGAACGCATGGTGAGCGATCCTGGTATTGCGCCGCAACAGAGTTTCCCGGCCCCAAAAGCGACGATACGCACCCTTGTGCGAGGCGCCGTAAGGGTCTTGGGTGGGACGAGCGACTGTCGGCCCGGCCCATCCGATGCCGGGTCGGCGGCATGGATGGAATCTCAGGAGGATCCCGACATGTCCGATTCGGTGAGTGACTGTTCGGAGCGTCGTCGCTCCGCCGTCACCGAGGCCGAGGTGGAGGCGCTGGTCCGCGGCATCTGCTTCAAGACCGGCCCACCCCGATTCCTCGGTGTGGAACTCGAATGGCTCGTCCACGACTCGCGCACCCCGCGACTCCCCGTACCACCGGAACGTCTCGAAGCGGCCTATGCCGCGCTGCGGGCCCTGCCCCTGAGTTCGGCGCTCACCGTCGAACCGGGTGGTCAGCTGGAGCTCAGCTCCGCTCCCGCCGCCTCCCTGATGGAGTGCATAGGGTCCGTGTCCGCCGACCTCGACGCCGTACGCGCGGTACTGCGCGAGGCGGGCCTCGCCCTCAGCGGCCTCGGGCAGGATCCCTGGAACCCGCCCGCCCGCTTCCTCCATGACCCGCGCTACGACGCCATGGAGATCTACCTCGACCGTACGGGCCCCGAGGGCCGCGCCATGATGTGCACCTCCGCCTCCGTCCAGGTCTGTCTGGACGCCGGGTACGAGGAGCCGGGCCCGCTCGGGCACGGGCGGCGCTGGTGGCTCGCGCATCAGCTGGGGGCGGTCCTGGTGGCCGCGTTCGCCCACTCCCCGATGGCCTGTGGCCGGCCCACGGGCTGGCGCTCCACCCGGCAGTCCCTGTGGACCGCGATGGATCCGGGCCGCACCAGCGCCCCGCCCCTCAACGGCGATCCCCGGACGGCCTGGGCCCGGCACGTCCTGGACGCGCCGGTGATGTGCGTCAGGGCGCCCAGCGGTCCCTGGGGCGTGCCGGAGGGGCTGAGTTTCCGTGCCTGGACCCGGTCCGACTCACCGCCCGACCGGGAGGATCTCGACTACCACCAGACGACCCTGTTCCCGCCGGTGCGGCCGCGCGGCCATCTGGAGCTGCGCATGATCGACGCGCAGCCGGGCGAGAACGGCTGGATCGTGCCGCTCGCCGTGACGGCCGCGCTGTTCGACGACGCGGAGGCCGCCGAGACCGCGTACCGGACGGTCAAGCCCCTCGCCGAGCGGGCCGGCTCGCTGCCCGCTCCGCAGAACGCGCTGTGGACGGCGGCCGCCCGCGAGGGCCTGACCGACCCCGAGCTGCGCGAGGCCGCCCTCATCTGTTTCGCGGCGGCCGCCGACGCCCTGCCCCGGATCGGCGCGAGTGCCGAGGTGCAGGAGGCGGTCGCGGAGTTCACCGACCGTTATGTGGCACGGGGCCGCTGCCCCGCCGACGACATCCTCGACCACGCCGACGGCACCGACCCACTGCTCCACGGCGCGGAACTCCCGAGCACAGAACTCCGCAGCACGGAACTCCCGAACACGGAACACCTGCACCATGGGAAGGACATCCGCACATGACCGCCCCCCAATCCCACTCCTCCTCTTCCCAGTCTTCTTCCCACTCCACCCCGACCGATCCGGAGACGCTCAGGGAGCGCGCGCTGGCGGCGCTGACCACGGCCCGCGACCGCACCGCGCTGCTGACCTCCTGTGTGGAGGATCCGGAACTGACCGCCCAGCACTCGCCGTTGATGTCGCCGCTGGTGTGGGACCTGGCGCACATCGGCAACCAGGAGGAGCTGTGGCTGCTGCGGACGGTCGCCGGCCGTGACGCGATGCGGCCCGAGATCGACGGCATCTACGACGCGTTCGAGCACTCGCGCGCCGAGCGGCCCTCTCTGCCGCTGCTGCCGCCCGCCGAGGCCCGGCTCTACGCGGCCGAGGTGCGCGGCCGGGCGCTGGACGTACTGGAGAGCGCCACGTTCCAGGAAACCGGCACGCGGCTGACCGAGGCGGGCTTCGCCTTCGGCATGATCGCCCAGCACGAACAGCAGCACGACGAAACGATGCTGATCACCCATCAGCTGCGCAAGGGTCCGGCGGCGCTGACGGCGCCGGACCCGATGCCCGACCCGGCGTTCACCGGGCCGTCCGAAGTGCTGGTCCCCGGTGGCCCGTTCACGATGGGCACGTCCACCGAGCCATGGGCCCTGGACAACGAACGGCCCGCGCACCAGCGCCTCGTACCGCCGTTCCACATCGACACGACTCCGGTCACGAACGACGCGTACCAGGCGTTCATGGCGGACGGCGGCTACACCGACCCGCGCTGGTGGACGCCCGACGGCTGGTCCCACATCCGGGCGCACGCCATCGAGGCGCCGCTGTTCTGGCGCCGCGAGGGCGGCGAATGGCTGCGGCGGCGCTTCGGTGTCACCGAGCTCGTCCCGGCGAACGAGCCCGTGCTGCACGTCAGTTGGTACGAGGCCGACGCGTACGCACGCTGGGCGGGCCGACGGCTGCCCACCGAGGCCGAGTGGGAGAAGGCGGCCCGCCACGACCCGGCGGCCGACCGTTCCACGCGCTACCCGTGGGGCGACGCGGACCCGACGCCCGAGCACGCCAACCTCGGCCAGCGTCATCTGCGCCCGGCCCCCGCGGGAAGCTACCCGGAGGGCCAGTCCCCGCTCGGCGTACGGCAGTTGATCGGCGATGTGTGGGAGTGGACGTCCAGCGATCTGCTGCCCTACCCGGGTTTCACGGCCTTCCCGTACAAGGAGTACTCGGAGGTGTTCTTCGGGCCCGAGTACAAGGTGCTGCGGGGCGGCTCGTTCGCGGTCGACGCCGTGGCCTGCCGGGGGACGTTCCGCAACTGGGACTACCCGATCCGGCGGCAGATCTTCTCCGGGTTCCGTACCGCTCGGGACGCCGCTCCGGAGACCGTCTGATGTGCCGTCATCTCGCGTTCCTGGGACCCGAGGAGCCGCTCGGCCGGCTCCTCGTGGACCCGGCGCACAGCCTCTTCCGGCAGTCGTGGGCGCCACGGCGGCAACGGCACGGGACCGTCAACGCCGATGGTTTCGGGGTCGGTTGGTATGCCGAGGGCGATCCGGTGCCGGCCCGCTACCGGCGTACCGGGCCGATCTGGGGCGACCAGTCGTTCGCCGATCTGGCGCGGGTGGTGCGCTCGGGCGCGCTGCTCGCCGCGGTGCGCGACGCGACCGTGGCGAGTGCGGACGGGGAGGCCGCGGCGGCGCCGTTCGCCGCGGACCGCTGGCTGTTCAGCCACAACGGCGCGGTCACCGGCTGGCCGCGTTCCCTGGCCCCGCTCGCCCGGACAATGCCCGCCGCGGACCTGCTGTCGATGGAGGCGCGCTGCGACTCGGCGCTCGTCTGGGCGCGTCTCCTGAACCGGCTGCGCGGCGGCGACGAGGAGGGCCAGGCGCTCGCCGACACGGTCCTCGACGTCGCGGCGGCGGCCCCCGGTTCACGGCTCAACCTCCTGCTCACCAACGGCGAGGTGATCGCCGCCACCGCCTGGGGCGACACGCTCTGGTATCTGACCGAGCCCGGCCGGCGCACCGTCGTGGCGTCCGAGCCGTACGACGACGATCCGCACTGGCAGGAAGTGCCGGACCGCACCCTGCTGGCCGCGAGCCGCACGGACGTCCTGCTGACACCGCTCAAGGACGTGGAAGAACACCTGGCATCCGCCCCACCCAAGGAGCCCCGTACGTGAGCCCGTTCCTCGTTACCCGCACCCTGCCCGAGGACGCCACGGACGCCGCCCTGCGCGCCGACGTCCTGCACGGCCTGACCCGCACACCCAAGACGCTCCCGCCGAAGTGGTTCTACGACGCGCTCGGCAGCGAGCTCTTCGAGAAGATCACCGAACTGCCCGAGTACTACCCGACGCGTGCCGAGCGCGAGATCCTCGTCGCCCGGGCCGCCGAGATCGCCGCGGCGTCCGGCGCACGCACCCTCGTCGAGCTGGGCTCGGGGTCGTCCGACAAGACCCGCCACCTGCTCGACGCCATGCCCGGCCTGCACACGTACGTGCCGGTCGACGTGAGCGAGAGCGCACTCACCCAGGCCGGCCAGGCGCTGATCGCGGAGCGTCCCGCGCTGAACGTGCACGCGCTGATCGCCGACTTCACCGGCGGTCTCGCGCTGCCCGGCACGCCCGGTCCGCGGCTCGTCGCGTTCCTGGGCGGCACGATCGGCAATCTGCTGCCCGCCGAACGCGCCACGTTCCTGGCGTCCGTACGCTCCCTGCTGTCGCCCGGCGACGCCCTGCTGCTCGGCACCGACCTGGTCAAGGACGAGTCGGTCCTCGTCGCCGCCTACGACGACGCGGCCGGGGTGACGGCCGCGTTCAACAAGAACGTGCTGACCGTGGTCGACCGCGAACTCGGCGCCGATTTCGACCCCGACGACTTCACCCATGTCGCCCTCTGGGACGCCGAGCGGGAGTGGATCGAGATGCGGCTGCGCGCCCGTTCGGCGCTGACCGTGAAGGTCCCCGCGCTCGACCTCGCCATCGACTTCGCGGAGGGCGAGGAGATGCGGACCGAGGTGTCCGCGAAGTTCCGCGAGGAGGGCGTACGCAGAGAACTGGCCGCGGCCGGACTGGACCTCACCCACTGGTGGACGGACGCCCAGGGGAGGTTCGCGCTGTCGCTGAGCACGGCTCGGTGACCCGCCCGCCCAGTGCCCCGCACCGGGCGGGAGCCCGAACGGACTCACGTCCCTCAGGCTCACGCCCCACGGGCTCACGTCCCACCGGCTCACGTCCCTCGGCCCTACATCTCGCGGTCCCCCGCCTCGTGCGGCACCGTGGAATGACGCGTGGCACACGGGCCACGGCGGAGAGGAGTACCCGCATGTCCGACCACACCTACCGGATCACCGAGATCGTCGGGAGCTCGCACGAGGGCGTCGACCAAGCGATCCGCAACGGCATCTCCCGGGCCTCGCAGACCCTGCGCAACCTCGACTGGTTCGAGGTCACCCAGGTCCGCGGGCAGATCGAGAACGGGCAGATCCAGCACTTCCAGGTCGGCCTGAAGGTCGGCTTCCGCCTGGAGGACTCGGACTGACCTCCGCGGGGCCCACCGCCGCGGCGAGCGGGAGGGGCGAACCCCTCAGGTCCGCCCCTCCCGCTCCTGCGCCGCCTTCAACGCCTCGGACGCGGCCGCCCAGCGGGCCCGTACGACGGTGAAGCCGGCCCGCTCGGCGTCCTCGCACACGAACTCGTCGTCGTCCACGAACACCCGGATCTCACGGTTCCGGGCCAGCTCGCGGAGGATCTCCAGCTTGGTGCGCCGGGCGGGCCTGCGGTCGTCGTTGCGCCGCATCCGGATGCGGCCTTCGGGCAGGCCCTGGGCGGCGATCCAGGCCGCCGTGTCCTTGCGGCAGCGCTCGGGCCGCCCCGTCAGGTAGACGATCTCGCACTCCCGCGCGTGCTCCAGCGCGAGCGCGATGCCCTCCGCGAGAGGCGGATCGTCGGGCGCCGCCGCGAAGAAGGCGTCCCAGTCACGGGGTGCGCACTCCAGGTACTTCTGCCGGTGCGCGGTGTCGGCGAGCGTGCCGTCGAGATCGAAGACCGCGAGGGGTTCGCGTGCGTCCGCCCCACGGCGCACGCCCGATCCCGAGCGTGGCTCCGCCTCACGGCGCGCGCCTGATGCGGGGAGTGGCTCCGATCCACGGCGTGCGTCCGATCCGGGACGCGGCCTGCTGTTGTTCGTCACTCCGCCCACCCTAGAGCGCCACTCTCCGCGCGGACCCGGCACGGTCTCCGCCCGGACCACAGCACGGGTCTCCGCCCGGACCACAGCACGGGTCTCCGCCCGGACCACAGCACGGGTCTCCGCCCGAACCACAGCACGGGTCTCCGCCCGAACCACAGCACGGGTCTCCGCCCGAACCACAGCACGGGTCTCCGCCCGAACCACGGCACGGGTTTCGGCGCAGGCCGCGGCACGGGTTTCAGCGCGGACCGCGGCACGGCCTCGCTGCGGCACGAGCTTCGCCTCCGGCTCCGTTACGGAGGTCGGCGTGGGCGTCGGCGTTCAGGGCGCGGTCGCGTCCCGCCACAGGCTCCACGCGAGTCCGAGCCCGGCCAGGGCGATCGCGACCCGGAGGGGCGCCTCGGGCAGGCGCCGTACGACCGCGGGTCCCATCCACGCGCCCACGAAACAGCCCAGGCCGAGCGTGACGGCCGCGTTCCAGTCGACCGGGGCGAGAAAGGCGTAGGCGACGGCCGCGGTGACGTTGGCCGCGCCGGTGGCGATGTTCTTGACCGCGTTGGTCACGGGCAGCGGCTCCGTCGCGGACAGGGAGAGCACGGCGAGCATCAGGACGCCCGCCGCGGCGCCGAAGTACCCGCCGTACAGGCCGACGAGCAGCACGGCACAGGCCAGCGGGAGCCTCGGCACGGAGGCCGGATCGGACCCGAATCGCGCGGTCAGCCGTCGCAGGGGCTCACGGGCCAGGATCAGCACCGAGCCCAGGGCCACCAACCACGGAACGACCAGCTCGAACGTCGACGACGGTGTGCCGAGGAGCAGGGCCGCGCCGAGCGCGCCGCCCAGCGCCGCCGTGACGGCCAGGCGGGCGAGCCGTCCGCGCTGCCCGCGCAGTTCCTCCCGGGATCCCACCGCGGTTCCCACGGTGTTGGAGAAGAGCGCCACGGTGTTGGTGACATTGGCCGCCACGGGCGGAAGGCCCGCGGCGAGGAGCGCGGGGTAGCTGAAGAGTGAGGCCAGACCGGCGATCGAACCGGCGAGTCCAGAGGCGACGCCGGCCGCCAGGAGCAGGAGTACGGCGCCGGGGCCCGACGGCCCGCCGAACAGCTCTTGCACGTGTCCCTCTCGTCCCCACAGGTGCGGCGGCACCCGGGCACGCCGTCATCGGCGTTCCATGACACGGTCTGCATATGCAGACGACTGGGAGCCCTCTTCCGGCCCCCAGAACCCCTCAGCCCACGAACGCCGCGAGAGGGACGCCGGGCGGCATGTTGTAGGGCGTGACCACCTGGATCGCCGAGGGCAGGAAGGGACCCTCGTCGGGAAGGGCCTTGTGGGCGCGCATGATGGTCTGGCAGACGCGGCGCATGTCCTGGCGCAGGTCGTGATGGAGTACGGCGGAGAGGCGGCGTTCGCGCAGGAACCGGGTGTTGTCGTGGTCCAGGTCGTGGGCGACGAACACCGCGCACTCCCGCCCGAGGGTGTCGAACGCGTCGAGGGTAGCGGCGTTGCCGCCACCGGCCGAGTAGACGGCGATGACGTCCTCGTCCCGCTTGAGGGCCTCCAGGACGAGGTCCCGCTGCGTGGCGTCCAGCCCGTCGCTGTCGGTGACCTCCACCAGGGAGCGCCCGGGCTGCGCGGATCGCATCGCGCTGCGGAAGCCCATCTCCCGCTCCTCCTCACCGCGGAAGGAGCCACGGCTGATCGTGGCGAGCACGTTGCCGGGCCGGTCGCCGAGCCACTGCCCGATGAGGTAGGCGGCGGTGGCGCCCGCCGCCCGGTTGTCAATACCCACGTACGCCATGCGCGCACTGCTGGGCAGGTCGCTCACCAGCGTGACGACGGGGATGCCCGCCGCGACCAGCCGGCCGACGGCGGCGCCGATCTCCGGCAGGTCGGGGGCCTTGAGGATCACCCCCTGCGAGCCGCGCTTGGCGATCTTGTCCATGGTCGCGATGAGATCCGAGGCGGGGCAGGTCTCCCGGAAGTGAAAGCGCGATCGCACCACAGCGGGGTGCAGGGACGGCAGTTCGGCTTCCAGGGCGTCCCGTACCGCGGTGGAGAATCGTTCCGGCGTCTGCATCACGATGTCGATCATGAACGTGCGCCCGCCGATGCGCACCTGGGTCCGCTGACGGTCCAAGTCCTTGATCGCCTGGTGCACCTCCATGACGGTGCTCTCCCGTACGCCGCCCCGGTCGTTGAGGACGCGGTCGACCGTGGCCTCGCTCAGGCCGGCCTGACGGGCGATCTCCCTGATGGGATATGGATGTCGCATGGCGGTCCTCGAAAGCAGGATGACGGACTTTTGATGGGTCTCTGCGGATTGAATGACGGGCTCTCGTTCACAAGACTGGCAGAAAAGCACGCATGGCGAAAGGACCGGGAATGCCCCCCACGGAGGCGGGATCTCCGACGTGGCTCAGCGAGGACGACTGCGATCTTGACGAGTTCCGCTCGTTGGTCGAGCAGCGTACCGAGCAGCACGCGTACCCCTCGGCCGAGCGGACCGAGCAGAACGTCCTGGTGTACGCCAGTGACCGGATCCGCGAGCTCGCGGTCACCCCGCAGGGGCGCCGGGACGTGCAGGCCGAGCTGGTGCGGGCCCTGCTGGACGGGCCTGGTGTGGTGGTCCTCAAGGGCGCGTTCACGGACCCCGCCGTCGTGGACGCGGCCTCCGGCGCCTTCAACGCGCTGATCGAGGAGGAACGTTCCACCAGCACGGCTCGCGGTGACCACTTCGCCAAGCCCGGCGCCAACGACCGGGTGTGGAACGCCCTGGACAAGGTGGCCGTGCGCGCGCCGGAGGTGTTCGCGGACTACTACGCGAACGACATGCTGGCGCTGATCTCCGAGGCCTGGCTCGGCCCCGGCTACCAGGTGACCTCGCAGATCAACGTGGTCAACCCGGGTGGCGCCGCGCAGCGTGTGCACCGCGACTACCACCTGGGCTTCCTGTCCCAGGAGCGGGCCGCCGCGTATCCGGCGCACGTCCACCGCCTCTCGCCCGTCCTGACTCTGCAGGGCGCGGTGGCGCACGGCGACATGCCCGTGGAGTCGGGGCCGACGCTGTTCCTCCCGCACTCGCAGAAGTACGTGCCGGGTTATCTGGCCTGGCGGCGCCCGGAGTTCATCGCGTACTTCGAGGAGCGGCACGTCCAGCTTCCGCTGGAGAAGGGGGACGCGGTGTTCTTCAACCCCGCGCTCTTCCACGGTGCGGGCCACAACCGTTCGGCGGACATCAAGCGCATGGCGAACCTGCTGCAGGTCTCCTCCGCGTTCGGCCGCGCCATGGAGTCCGTGGACCGGGAGGCCATGGCCAACGCCCTGTTCCCGGTGCTGCTGCGCCGCAAGGAGGAGGGCGCCTCGGAGAGCTGGCTGCGCCGCGTGGTCGCCGCCACGGCCGAGGGCTACCCCTTCCCCACCAACCTGGACCTCGACCCGCCGGTCGACGGTCTCGCGCCGCCCTCCCAGGCGGACACCCTCTGGCAGGCCGTTACTGAGGGCTGGGCCCCGGACCGGCTCCGTCATGAACTACAGGCGAGCGCGAAGCGCCGCCGGAGCTGAAGGAGAACAACGCACTCATGGGACTGCTTGAGGACAAAGTCGTCCTCGTCAACGGCGGCAGCCAAGGCGTCGGCGCGGGCATCGTCCAGGCCGCCGTACGCGAAGGCGCGACCGTCGTCTTCACGGGGCGGCGGGCCGAGATCGGCGAGAAACTCGCCGCGGACACCGGCGCCCACTTCGTACGCGCCGATCTGTCGGACGCCGCAGAGGCACGCGACAGCGTCCTGCGGACCGTGGAGACGCACGGGCGCGTCGACTGCCTGGTCAACGCGGCGGGGCTGACGTCACGTGGTTCGCTCCTGGACACCACGCCGGAGCTGTTCGACGCGCACATCGCGATCAACCTGCGGGCGCCCTTCTTCGCCATGCAGGCCGCGGTCGCCGACATGACGGGCCGCAAGACGCCGGGCACCATCGTGAACGTCATCTCGAACTGCGCGCACGGCGGCCCGCCGTATCTGGCGCCGTACTCCACGGCGAAGGCCGGCCTCGCCGGGCTGACCCGCAACGCGGCCCACGCACACCGCTGGGACCGGGTCCGTATCAACGGTCTCAACATCGGCTGGACCGACACCGAGGGCGAGGACGCCACCCAGCGTGCCTTCCACGGCGCGGGCGACGACTGGCGGGAGAAGGCCGCCGCGTCCCAGCCGATGGGCAAACTCGGGCAGGTCGACGAGATCGCCGATTTCGTCGTCTTCCTGCTCTCCGACCGCAGCGGTGTGGTGACCGGCTCGGTCATCGACTGGGACCAGATCGTCTTCGGCGGGCTCGACTGAACCGCCCCCTGGGCTGAAGGAGCAAGATTCTCATGCGTATTGGCATCATGGGGCTGGGCCGGATCGGCGCGTTCCACGCGGAAACCCTGTCCGGACTCGAAGCGGTGGACTCGTTGGTGGTCACCGATCCGGTGGCCGCGGCCGCCTCCTCCGCCGCGGAGCGGTTCGGAGCCACGGCGGTGGACTCCCCCGACGCGGTGCTGGCCGCCGGCGTGGACGGAGTGGTGATCGCCGCCGCGACCAACGCGCACCCCGAGCTCATCCTCGCCGCCGTCAAGGCGGGCATCCCGGTCTTCTGCGAGAAGCCCGTCGCCCTCGGCATCGAGGAGAGTCTCGAGGTGCTGCGCGCGGTGGAAGGCGGCGGGGTCGAGGTGCACATCGGCTACAACCGGCGCTTCGACGCCGGCTGTGTCGCCGCCCGCGCGGCCGTGGTGAGCGGCGAACTCGGACTGCTGCACACCGTGCGGTCCACCACCCTGGACCCCGCGCCGCCGCCGCCCGCGTACGTGGCCGTCTCCGGCGGTATCTTCCGCGACTGCAGCGTGCACGACTTCGACATCGTGCGCTGGGTCACCGGCCGCGAGGTCGTCGAGGTGTACGCGACCGGCGGCAACCGGGGCGCGGACTACATCGCGGCGGCGGGCGACGTCGACACCGCCTCCTCGCTGCTCACCTTCGACGACGGCACGATCGGCGTCATCTCCAACTCCCGGCACAACGCCCGCGGTTACGACGTCCGTCTGGAGGTGCACGGCATGAAGGACAGCATCGCCGTGGGCCTGGAGGACAAGCTGCCGCTGCGGTCCGTCGAGCCGGGAGTCACCTTCCCCGCCGGCACGCCGCACTCCTTCTTCATGGACCGCTTCGCCGGCGCCTACCGCGCCGAGCTCACCGCGTTCACCGAGGTCGTGGCGGGCTCACGCCCCTCCCCCTGCACCGTGGCCGACGCTCTCGAAGCGAGCTGGATCGCCGAGGCCTGCACGCTGTCGCTGCACGAGCGCCGGCCCGTACGACTGGAAGAGGTGCGTAAGGCATGACGGACGAGCCGCTGCGAATCGGCGTTCTGGGCGCGGCCCGGATAGCCGAGCTCGCGATCGTCGGCCCGGCCCGCGTGACCGGCCACCGCCTTGTGGCGGTGGCCGCCCGCGACCGGTCCCGCGCCGAGACCTTCGCCGCCGAGCACGATGTCGAACGGGTCCTGGACTCGTACGCCGACGTGCTCGCCGACCCCGACGTCGAGGTCGTCTACAACCCGCTCGCCAACAGCCTGCACGGGCCCTGGAACCTCGCCGCGCTCGCCGCGGGCAAGCACGTACTGACGGAGAAGCCCTCCGCGAGCATCGCGGAGGAGGCCGTGGAGGTCCGGGACGCCGTCGCGAAGGCGGGCACCGTCTTCATGGAGGGCTTCCACTACCTGTTCCACCCGGTCACCCGGCGCCTGCACGAGCTGCTGGACAGCGGGGAACTGGGCGAACTCCGGCACGTGGAAACCACGATGCTCATGCCGGCGCCGCCGGACACCGACCTGCGCTGGTCGTTTCCGCTGGCGGGCGGCGCTCTGATGGACCTGGGCTGCTACAGCCTGCACGCCCAGCGGGTGCTCGCGCCCTGGGCGGGCGGCGCACCGCGGCTCGTCGCCGCGCGCGGCGGCGAACGGCCGGGCGCGCCCGGAGTCGACGAATGGCTGGACGCCGAGCTGGAATTCCCGAACGGTGCCACCGGCACGGCCCGCTGCCACATGGCGTACCACGAGTGGGAGATGAGCTACCGGATCGTGGGTTCACTCGGTGAGGCCACGGCGACGAACTTCGTCCAACCGCACCTCGACGACCGGGTCCTGGTCCGCACAGCCTCGGGCGAGCGCACCGAGATGCTCGGCCGCCGGTCCTCGTACACCTACCAGCTCGAAGCCTTCGCGGCCCATCTGCGGCGGGGGGCGCCGCTGCGCCTGGACGCCGATGACTCGGTCGCCACCATGCGGCTCATCGACGACTGCTACCAGCAGGCCGGGTTCCCGCCCCGGCCTCGAACGGTCCTTCCGACCTCGGGCTGAGAGGAACAACGAACGGGAGAGGGCGGTGCCTGAACGGCACCGCCCTCTCCCGTTGTGCGATCCATATCTTCGCGGTCTGCCTCCGCGGTCTGCCTCCGCGGTTTGCTTACCGGTAGAAGTCGGGCCGCTCGATCAGGTCGACCTCGACGCGCCGTCCCTCCCGCTGGGCCCGCACGCCCGCCTCGCACACCGCGGCTGCCGCGTAGCCGTCCCAGACGCTGGGCCCGGTGACCTCGCCGCGCCGGGTGGCGTCCACCCAGGCACGTACCTGGCGGTCGTACGCGTCCTCGAACCGCTCGATGTAGTCCGGCGTGACGCGGCCACCCCACCGGCCGTCGGCGCTGAGCCGTGGTCCGTGCTCGTCACCGATGCCTACGACACCCCGCTCGCAGACGGCTTCGGCCCACACCTGATATCCGTAGCCGCAGTGGCCGAAGATCTCGACGTCGACGAGAGCCCCCGACTCGGTCTCGAACAGGACGAGTTGAGGGTCGCTCATGCCTTCTGGCGCCAGTGAGGACGGAGCCGGCTTGAGGACCGTGACCGCGGTGATCTCCTGATCGAGGAGCCAGCGGGTCACGTCCATCTCGTGCACCACCGAGTCGTTGATGAGCATCTCGGTGGTGAACCCCGACGGCATGGAGGGGTTGCGGTGCCGCTGATGCACCATCAGCGCCCTGCCCAACTCCCCGCCGTCGAGCAGCCGCTTGAGCTTCACGTACTCGGCGTCGTACCTGCGCATGAAGCCCACCTGCACCCGGCGGTGCCCGAGCCGCTGTTCCGCCTCCAGGATCCGTAGTGCGGAGTCCGCGTCAGGGGTGAGCGGTTTCTCGCACAGGATCGGCAGGTCACGGCCGAGGGCTTCGAGCAGGGCCGCCTCGTGGGCAGGTCCGGGAGAGGCGATCAGCACGGCGTCCACGTCCTCCGCGGCCAGCGCGACCGCGGCTTCGGTGTACGCCGTGCAACCGTCCAGCGTGTCGGCGAGGGCCTTGGACCGCTCCGCGTCGATGTCCACGACGGCGGTCACCCGCGCTCCGCTGATGACGTGCTGGAGCCTTCGGACATGATCGGCCCCCATCTTGCCGGTGCCGATGACTGCTACGCCGAGTACTCCCTGAGATGACATATATGCAGTGTCTCTCCTATGCCTGAGGATCAGTCCTGTGACTGAGGATCAGTTGCCTTCGGACGAGGGTCAGTTGCGCTGCGCGCCCACCTGAAGCTCCGCCTCTTCGGGGAGTTCTTCGACGTCCACGCCGCGGACCTGGGACAGCTCGTGCTTGAGGGCGGCCAGTTCGGCGCCGCCGGCCATGTGGTTGGTGAGTTCTTCGAGGCTGACGTCGCTGCGGGCGGCGGAGAGTTCCATGGTGCCCAGCCGCAGGACGCTGAAGTGGTCGCCGACCATGTAGGCGTGGTGCGGGTTGTGGGTGATGAAGATGACGCCCAGGCCGCGGTCGCGGGCGGCGGCGATGTACTTGAGCACCACGCCGGACTGCTTGACGCCGAGGGCGGCGGTGGGCTCGTCCAGGATGAGGACGCGGGCGCCGAAGTAGACGGCGCGGGCGATGGCCACGGACTGGCGCTGGCCGCCGGAGAGGGTGCCGATGGGCTGGTCGAGGTCGTCCAGGATGATGCCCATGTGGCGCAGTTCCTGGTCCGCGGTCTGCTTCATCTTCTCGATGTCGAGGCGGCGGATGGGCCAGGGGCCCTTGGTCATCTCGGAGCCGAGGAAGAAGTTCCGCCAGACCGGCATCAGGGGAACGGTGGCCAGGTCCTGGTAGACGGTGGCGATGCCCTTGTCGAGGGCCTCGCGCGGGTTGCTGAGCTGGACCGGTGCGCCGTCGATGAGGAACTCGCCCTCGGTGTGCTGGTGCAGCCCCGAGATGATCTTGATCAGGGTGGACTTGCCGGCGCCGTTGTCGCCGAGCACACAGGTCACCTGACTGGAATGGACAGCCAGATCCACGCTGTGCAGAGCCCGGACGTTGCCGTATGCCTTGCCCGCGTCCTTCAACTCGACGGTGGGTGTGCCGTCCGCCGATGCGGTGTTCTTGGGGGCTGTCCCGTTGGGTGAGACCGACCCGTCGGCAGCGATGGGGTTGGTGGTCATGGGTTACCTCCGGGTCGCCTGGCGGCGGACCCACAGATTGACGAGGGCGGCGAGCAGGAGCATGACGCCGAGGAAGGCCTTGAACCAGTCGGGGTTCCAGTTGGCGTAGACGATGCCCTGGGAGACCATGCCGAAGATGAAGGCACCGATGACCGGGCCGATCGCGGAGCCGTAGCCGCCGGTGAGCAGGCAGCCGCCGATGACCGCGGCGATGATGTACAGGAACTCGTTGCCCACGCCCTCGCCGGACTGGACGGTGTTGAACGAGAACAGGATGTGCATCCCGACGAACCAGGCACCCGCGCCGACGCCCATAAACAGGGCGATCTTGGTGAAGGTGACCGGCACACCCACCGCACGGGCCGATTCCTTGTTGCCGCCGGTGGCGAAGATCCAGTTGCCGAACTTGGTGCGCAGCAGCAGCCAGGTCGCCGCCGCCGCGAACACGAACCAGTAGAACACCGTGATCTTGACGTCGACGCCGCCGACGCTGATCTCGGAGGCGAAGACCTTCTTGGCCTGGTCGAAGCCGTCCATGTCGCTGATCGAGTCGGTCGCGACGTTCCCGGTGAAGATCTTGGTGATGGCGAGGTTGCCGCCCTGCAGGATCAGGAACGTACCCAGCGTGATCAAGAAGCTTGGCAGTCCGGTGCGGACCAGCAGATAGCCGTTGAACGCGCCGATCGCCAGGGACACCAGCAGCGCGACGATGACACCGGTCCACACGTTCATGGAGAGCTGGAAGCTCCACATGCTCGCGGTCAGCGCCGAGGTGGTGACCGCGACGCCGGCGGAGAGGTCGAACTCGCCGCCGATCATCAGCAGGGCCACCGGGAGGGCCATGATGCCCATCACGGAGGACTCGTAGAGCACGTTGGCCAGCGAACCGGCCTCACGGAACGGCGAGGCCACCGCGAAGAAGAAGATATAGACACCGATCGCCGCGATCAGTGCGCCGATCTCCGGACGGGCCGCCAGCCGACGGCTCAGGGACCGCTCCGAGGTCCGGCCGTCCTTGGGGGCGGCCGGCGGAGCCGACGACGAGGAACCCGTCGCCGGTACCGTTGCCTGGGACATAGAAATCACCGAGTGCCCTTCGCGGCGAACTTCGCGATGGTCTCGACGTTGGACTTGTCCACGAACGCCGGACCGGTCAGCACCGGCGCCTGGCCGCCACCGCTGAAGTTGCCGTTGGTCTTGTACAGCCACAGGGAGTCCACCGACAGGTAGCCCTGCAGGTAGGGCTGCTGGTCGACCGCGAACTGGATGTCGCCGTCCTCGATGGCGCCGATCAGGTCCTTGTTCAGGTCGAACGTGGCGACCTTGGCCTTGCTGCCCGCGTCGTCCACGGACTGCACGGCGGTCAGCGAGAACGGGGCGCCGAGCGTGACCACGTAGTCGATCGCCGAGTCCTGCTTGAGCTTGGCGGTGATCGTCGACTTCACCGACGGCATGTTCGTGCCGTTCACGTAAAGGATCTCCGTCTTGCCCTTGAAGCCTTCCTTGACACCCTTGCAGCGCGCCTCCAGGGCCACATGCCCCTGCTCCATGATCACGCAGATGTTGTGCTTGGCGCCGACGCCGTTGAGCTTCTCGCCGAAGGCCTTGCCCGCGACGTACTCGTCCTGGCCGAAGTACTCCAGCAGGCCCTGGTCCTTCCAGTCGTCGACGCCGCCGTTGAAGCCGACCACCGGGATACCGGCCGCCTTGGCCTTGGCGACCGCGGACTTCATGGCGTCAGGCTTGGCGAGGGTGACCGCGATGCCGTCGACCTTCTGGTCGATCGCGTTCTGGACCAGGTTGGACTGCTTGGCGCCGTCGGGGTTGCTGGAGTAGATCAGCTCGACGTTGTCCTTGGCGGCGGCGGCTTGGGCCCCCTTGCGGATCGTGTCCCAGAAAGTGTCACCGGGAGCCGCGTGGGTGATCATCGCGACCTTCATACGGGGGGTGCTGGCCTTGCCGGCCGACGCGGCGCCCGTGTCCTCCTCGGACTTCTTGCCGCCGGAGTCACTGGAACAACCGGTGACTATCAGGGCCGCGGTGGCGGCCGCGGCGACGAGGGCGATTCTGCGGGAACGGGGGTGGAGAGAGCGGTTCATCTTGCCGGCACCTCACTGTGCAGGGGAAAGGAGCAGCGCCCGACCGGGCAGAGGCTCCGGTCACATACCGTTAACACGGCTGTTGCCTATGACGGGATACAAGCCCTAGTTGCACCTCAGCGTCAACATATGTAAAGGCATCATTTATCCATCAAGGGAAAACGGCACAACATCTCCTTGACGGCTGTTCCGTGTGCCGTCTACACCTGAAATGGCCGGGGTCACTGTCGGCCTTTCCGATTCAGAGGTCCTCGTGTCTGGCCGAGCGCTCCATAAATCATTCGCGCGATACCGGCCTGGTCAATGTGATCGCCATGGAGCGGCTGTGAGTCAGCCTGCCCACCCATGTGAGAGGACACATCGTGAAGACCATCGCCCATTGGATCAATGGCAAGCCCGCGGAGGGCGTTTCAGGACGCCACAGCCCGGTGTTCGACCCTGCCACGGGCAGCCAGGACAAGCAGGCACCCCTCGCCTCGGTCGACGAGGTGGATGCGGCGGTCGCCGCCGCGAAGGACGCCTACGCGACCTGGGGCACCACGTCGCTGGCCAAGCGGTCCACGATCCTCTTCAAGTTCCGCGCGCTGCTGGACGCCCACCGTGACGAGATCGCCGCTCTGATCACCGCCGAGCACGGCAAGGTGCACTCCGACGCGCTCGGCGAGGTCGCGCGCGGTCTGGAGATCGTGGACCTGGCGTGCGGGATCACCGTGCAGCTCAAGGGCGAGCTGTCGACCGAGGTCGCCTCCCGGGTCGACGTCGCCTCGATCCGCCAGCCGCTGGGCGTGGTCGCGGGCATCACGCCGTTCAACTTCCCGGCCATGGTGCCGATGTGGATGTTCCCGCTGGCCATCGCCTGCGGCAACACCTTCGTCCTCAAGCCCAGCGAGAAGGACCCCTCGGCCTCCGTACGCCTCGCGGAGCTGTTCGCGCAGGCCGGACTCCCCGACGGCGTCCTGAACGTCGTACACGGCGACAAGGTGGCCGTCGACCGCCTCCTGGCCCACCCGGACGTCAAGGCCATCTCCTTCGTCGGCTCCACCCCCATCGCCCGCTACATCCACACCACCGCCTCCGCCAACGGCAAGCGCGTCCAGGCCCTGGGCGGCGCCAAGAACCACATGCTGGTCCTGCCCGACGCCGACCTGGACGCCGCCGCCGACGCGGCCGTCTCCGCCGCGTACGGCTCGGCGGGCGAGCGCTGCATGGCGATCTCGGCCGTGGTCGCGGTCGGCGCGGTCGGCGACGAGCTGGTGGACAAGATCCGCGAGCGCGCCGAGAAGATCAAGATCGGCCCCGGCAACGACCCGGCCTCCGAGATGGGCCCGCTGATCACCGCCGCTCACCGCGACAAGGTCGCCTCCTACGTCACCGGCGCCGCCGCCCAGGGCTCCGAGGTCGTCCTCGACGGCACGGGTTACACGGTCGAGGGCCACGAGGACGGCCACTGGATCGGCCTCTCGCTCCTCGACAAGGTGCCCGTCACCGCGGACGCCTACCGCGACGAGATCTTCGGCCCGGTGCTGTGCGTCCTGCGCGTGGAGACGTACGAGCAGGGGGTGGAGCTGATCAACAACTCCCCCTTCGGCAACGGCACGGCGATCTTCACCCGGGACGGCGGCGCCGCCCGCCGCTTCCAGCTGGAGATCGAGGCCGGCATGGTCGGCGTCAACGTCCCCATCCCGGTCCCCGTCGGCTACCACTCCTTCGGCGGCTGGAAGGACTCCCTCTTCGGGGACCACCACATCTACGGCAACGACGGCACCCACTTCTACACCCGCGGCAAGGTCGTCACCACCCGCTGGCCCGACCCCGCCGACGCCCCCACCGGCGTCGACCTCGGCTTCCCCCGCAACCACTGACCGCACCGCACACCCGCGTCGGGCCGTCCGGAATTCCGGGCGGCCCGACGCGTTTTCGCTGGGTTCCAGGTGCTCGTACACGCCTAGGAGCCGCGCGCCCGGCGGGCGGCGGCTGGCAGATGGCGGATGGCGGATGGCGGATGGCGGATGGCGGATGGCGGATGGCGGATGGCAGGACTGATACCGGGGTGGCGGAGACGACCGTGGTTTCGTCCCCGCCGCCCCGGCGGCCTGGTTCAGCGCCGACCCGGCGTCGCTACTTCAGCACCGCCGCAGCGGTGTTGAACGCCGCTGTGGCGGCCTCGCGCACCGGAAGCGTGCGGTGCATGTCGGACAGGATCTCCACCCCCCACGGACCGGACCAGCCGGCCGCGCGGAGCGCGGAGATGATGCCCGGCAGGTCGAAGGAGCCCTCGCCGCACAGGCGTCGGCGCCGGACCGTGTCCTCGAAGAGCGTGCCGATCACCTCACTGTCGGCGTCGTTGAGCTCCACACCCACGATGCGCGACGCGGGTACGTCCGCGAGATCGGCCGGAGGCGTGTGGGCGCGCTCGGTGTGCCAGACGTCGATGATGAGGCCACCCGCGGGATGCCCGGCGGTCTCGACCAGCCGCAGTCCGTCGTGCACGGTCTTGAGGTTGGACCAGGGCAGGAACTCGATCGCGAGCCGGGCGCCCACACCGTCGGCCTGTGCCGCCAGCGTGGCGAACTCCTCAGCCCAGTGGTCGAGTTCCCACGGCCGGTCCTCGACGTCCGGCCCGATCTTGAGGTGGCTCGCGCCGAGCGCCTCGGCGGTCCGCAGAAGATCCAGGCGGACGGCGTCCGACGCGGCACGCCGTGGTCCGTCGGCCCACCAGTCGACCAGCAGCTCCAGCTCCAGGTGGACCAGTCCGTTGTCCGCGAACAGGGACCGTACGCCGGACAGTCCGTACGTGCGCTCAGCCTCCACCAGGTCCTCGTGCAACAGGCCGAAGCCCTTGAACCCGGCGGCGCCCGCCGCTTCCACCCGCTCCCGCAGCGTCAGCGGGCTGCGCAAGTCGGGCTGCCCGGGCGCGGCATCGCCCGCGGTGGTCCAACAGGTGGCCAGCAGGTCTTCAGTAGTCATACCTGTTTCCTCTTCATAACGATTTCAGAGAATCCATCCTGACCATGGCCACCATCAAGGCCATTCCTTATCGAGGCCATTCCGATGATTCTCATGCGCGTCAATACGGCGAACAGCTGATAAATCCAAGCCGCTTGACATCAGCCCGGCTCCCTTTTGATTCCGCCCCGGAAGGCAAATCTCGGCAACCGTCAAAAACACATCACAAACACATCACAGATCCGCATCGCGCAACACGGTGCGCAGGTGTTCCGCGCTGGCCCACACGTCGTCCACGGGCCCCTTGCCGGCGGGCTCTTCGGTGAGGATGGTGTCCTGCTCAAGGACGTACCAGCCGTCGTAGCCGCGAGCCCCGAGGTGGGTCACGATGGCCCGGACGTCCACGTCACCGGCGCCGAGCGGACGGTACATGCCCTCCCGGACGGCTTCCGTATACGTGAGGCGGCCCGACTGGACCTTGGCGGCGAGGGCGGCGTTCACGTCCTTCATGTGGGTATGGGCGATTCGCTCGGGTGCCTGCCGGGTGAGCTCGGCGGGGTCGGTACCGCCGATGAGGAGGTGGCCGGTGTCGAGACAGAGGGAGATCGAGGAGTGCTCCAGCACGCGCTGGACCTCGTCGCCGTTCTCGATCATCGTGCCGACATGCGGGTGCAGCACGGCCCGTACGCCGCGCTCCGCGGCCAGCGCGGTCAGCCGGTCCAGGTTGGACAGCAACAGCTGCCAGCCGTCGGCGTCGAGCTCGGGCCGGGAGTCGTAGCCGTCCTGCCCCGTGATGGCCGACAGGACGAGGACGTCGGCCTTGGACGCGGCGTAGCTCTCCAGGAGCGTCTCGACCTCGGGCAGCGGGTCGTGCCCGGGCACGTGCAGCAGGAGCGGGGTGAAGCCGCCGACGGCACGGAGGTCGTGGTGGGCGAGGACCTGCGCCATGGCCTGCGGCTCGCCGGGCAGGAAGCCCTCGGGCCCGATCTCGGTGGCGGCGAGACCGACCTCGCGCATCTCCTTGAGGACACGCTCGGGCGTCAGCTGGTAGCCCCAGTCGGGCACTTCGCACACGCCCCACGAGATGGGCGCGCCGGCGATTCGCTGCGCTTGAGTGTTCATGCCGTGGCCTTTCGGTGGTTCCAGTCGGGGTTGGCGACCGCGGCCGGAGGTCGGCCGGCGAGCACGTCCGCGACACCGCGGGCGGCGTCGACAAAGGTAAGGGTCATGGCCCTGCTCGTCATCCCCATCAGATGCGGGGTGAGCACGACGTCGGGATGGTCGAACAGCGGGTGGTGGACAGCCGGTTCTGGATCGAAGACGTCCAGTCCGACACCGGCCAGCCGGCCGAGTTCCAGGGCGATCAGGGTGGCGTCCGGGTCGAGCAGGCCGCCCCGGCCGCAGTTGACGAGGATCGTCCCGGGCTTGACGCGGGAGAGCAGGTCCTCGCCGACCAGGTGGTGCGTGCTCTCCGTGAGCGGCACGTGCAGGGTCAGTACGTCGCTCACTTCGGCGAGTTCACCGAGATCGGCGCAGGCGACCTCGGGCGGAGGCGGGCTGTACGGGTCGTACGCCAGGGTCCGCATCCCGAAGGCGGAGGCGAGTTCACCGACCCGGCGGCCGATGCGGCCGTAGCCGACGATGCCCATGGTGGCGCCGTCGAGGTCGCCGACGGGCACGGTGTTCCGCTCCGCCCAGCGGTTCTCGCGCACCAGGTCGGTGAGCTGGCGCAGCCGCTTGGTCAGGTGCAGGGTCATGGCGAGGACGCCCTCGGCCACGGCCCGCGAGCCGCTCTGCGGGGTGATGACCACGGGGATGCCCCGGGCGGTCGCCGCGGCCACGTCGACGAGGTCCACACCGACTCCGGTGCGGGCGATGACGCGCAGCCGCGGGGCCCGTACGAGGAAGTCCTCGTCGACGTGCCGGTCGGCGCGGACGATGGCGCCTTCCGCGACCGCGAGGTCGTCGGGCGTGGGGTGGGTGACGAAGGTGACCCGGTCGCCGAGGATGCCGCCGACGGTGTCCGGGTCGACCGGCCCGAGGGCCACTACGACATGCCCGTCCATGCGATCAGCTCCGTGCCTGGTGACCGAAGGTCGCGCCGACGACGTCCGGCACCGGCTCCCAGGCGCCGCTCTCCGCGGAGGCGGCGGCCGCGGAGATCACCTCGGCGACGGCGTGCGCGTCGTCGATCGTGGAGTTGTGGTGTTCGAGGCCGGCCACGGCGGCGAGGAACTTCTTCGCCTCGATCACCTTCAGGTCGTCGTAGCCCATGCTGTTGCCGGGGCCGGGCTGGAAGCTTGCGTAGTCGCCCATGTGGCCGTTGCCGAGCACGGTGGTGTAGCCCTGGTGCGGGCCACTGCGGTCGAGGGCGACGCGCAGCTCGTTCATCCGCTCGAAGTTCCAGGTGAGCGAGCCGTCGGTGCCGTAGATCTCGAAGCCGATGCCGCACTGCGGGCCGACGATGGTGCGGGACGCCTCCAGCGTGCCGACGGCGTCACCGTGGAAGCGGACGAGGGCGGCGGTGTAGTCGTCGTTCTCGACCTGTGCCATCTCGCCGTCCTCGATGACGGCGAAGTGCGTGCCCGAGCCCATCGGGAGGATCGGGCGCTCGGTGTAGACGGTGCTGGTGAGCGCGGAGACCTCGCGGATCGGGGCGACGACGTAGCTGACCAGGTCCACGACGTGGCTCATCAGGTCGCCCAGTGCGCCATGTCCGGCCAGTTCCCGCTTGAAGCGCCAGGACAGGGCGCCCTTGGGTTCGGAGGCGTAGCCGGAGAAGAAGGTGGCGCGCACGTTGGTGATGCGGCCCAGCCGTCCCTCGGCGACGAGTTCCCTGGCCCGCTCGACCGCGGGGGCGTGGCGGTAGTTGTAGCCGATGGACGTCACCACTCCGGCGGCGCGGGCCGCGGCGGCGACCTCGGCGGTCTCCTCCGCGCCGCGTCCGACGGGCTTCTCGATCCAGAAGGGCTTGCCCGCCTTGGCGGCGGCGATGCCGATCTCGTGGTGGAGCATGTTCGGCGCGCAGATCGACACGACCTCGACGTCCGGGTCGTCCAGGACGGCGCGGTAGTCGGTGCCCGCCCTCTCGTAGCCGAGTACGTCACGGGCGTAGGCCGCGCGGTCCTCGGCCGTGTCCGCCGCGTGGACGAGCCGCGGCTTGAGGCCCAGCTCGGGGTAGACGGAGGGCAGTGCCTGGTAGGCGCGGCTGTGCAGCTTGCCCATCCAGCCGACGCTGATCAGTCCGACGCCGATCTCGCGTGCGGTGCCCGAGGGGGTCGTGGTCATGAGTGTGTCTCCTGGTGGTCCCGGGGCTCCGGCCGGGCCTCGCCGAGCGCGGCGGACAGGGCGGCTGCGAGCAGGGTCGAGTCTGATCCGATGGCGATGAACGTCCAGCCCTCGGCGCGTTTGGCGACGGCCGCCGGGCCGTCGGGTACGAGGAGGCCGCACGCCTTGCCATGTGCGGCGGCGGCCTTGCGTACGCGTTCCAGGGCCTCGCGGTAGACCGGGGCCGCGAAGTCCCCCGGCACGCCGAGGTCGTGGCTGAGGTCGCGGGGGCCGACGAACAGCACGTCGACGCCGTCCAGGGCGGCGATCGCCTCGACCTCCGCCAGGGCGCTCGCCGACTCGATCTGGACCACGCCGAGGATCTCGCCCTCACGGTCCAGAGCGGCGGAGTCGAGTCCGAAGCGACAGGCCCGGTTGTACGTGGCCACGCCCCGATCCCCCGCGGGCGGGTAACGCAGGTGCCGTAGCGCTTCCCGGACTTCGGCCGCCGTGTCGAGGCGCGGCAGCATGATCCCGGCGACGCCCAGGTCGAGGACGCGGCCGATGCGGATCCGGGCCGCGGACTCGACGCGTACGACGGTCGGGACTCCGTAGGCGGCGGCCACCGGGACGGTCTCGCGGACCTGTTCCTCTCCCCCGGCGCCGTGTTCGAGGTCGAGGAGCAGCCAGTCGGCGCCCGCGGCGGCGCACACCTCGGCCGCGACCGGGGAGGCCATCCCCACGAAGGTGCCCAAAGTGAGCTCCCCCTCGGCGAGTCGGGCGCGCAGTCGGCCGTGGTCGAGCGGTGAGCGGCTCATCCGTACCACCTCTGGGACGTCAGGCCCTCTTCGTACTCGCTGCGCAGCTGGGCGACCGACTCCTGGTCGGACACCTCGGCGGGCGCCACGTCCCACCACACGCCCGCGCCGGGCAGGTCCGCGTGCGGGATGACGGGTACGACGAGGACGACGGGGCCCGCGTGATCGCGGGTCTCGGCGAGTGCGGCGCGTACCTCGTCGGCGGTGGTGGCGCGGATGGCGCGGGCGCCGAGTCCCGTCGCGGTCTGGACGAGGTCGACCTTGAGGTAGTCGCCCTCCAGGCGGGCCGGCTTGGTGTCGCCGCCGGCCTCCGCCAGGTGGAGGCCGCCCTCCCGGTAGCGGAACTCGTTGCCGAACTCCCGCCCGTTGCGCAGCATTTGGAGGCGGTGGATCACCTGGTACCCGTGGTTCTCCGGGATCACGATGGTGAGCGGGAGCTTCTCCTGGGCCGCGGTGACCAGTTCGGTCGGCGCCATGAGGAAGGTGCCGTCGCCCAGCAGGGACAGCACGCGCTTGGCCGGGTCGGGGTTCGCGAACCGTACGCCGATCGCGGCGGGCAGTTCGTAGCCCATGCAGGAGAAGCCGAACTCCAGGTGGGCGAAGCGGCCTTCGGTGGCGTCCCACACCTTCTGCAGGTCGCCGGGCGGACCACCGGCGGCGGCGATGATCGTGTCGCCGGCCTGTGCCTGCTCCTGGAGCAGGCCGATCAACTGGCCCTGGGTGAGCACCGCGTCGGTGTCGCCTGCGACGTCCGAGTCGTCCGGTTCGGCCGCGAGGTCGAAGGGTGTGTCCGGGTCGAGGGCCGCGGCACGCCGGGCCCACCACGCCTCGTGCAGCGCGCGTGTCTTCTCCTGCCAGGCCGCGGAGGTGGTGGTGCCGTTGGCCCGGACCGCCTCCGCGAGCGCGGCGAGCGCCCGCTTGGCGTCGGCGACGATCGCGGTGGCGCCGAGGCGGCCCGCGTCGTGCACGTTGACGTTGACGGAGGCGAACCGTACGTCCGGGTTCTCGAAGATCGAGTGCGAGGCGGTGGAGAAGTCCGTCAGCCGCGAGCCCACGGTCAGCACGAAGTCGGCTTCCCTGGCGAGGGTGTTGACGGCCGGGGTGCCTTCCAGACCGATGCCGCCCAGCTGCCACCAGGCGCGGCGCTGGACCGCTCCCTTGCCGCCGAACGTCTCGGCCACGGGGATCCCCGCCGCGTCGGCCAGCGCCTCCAGCTCCTCGGTGGCACCGGAGTACACGACACCGCCACCGGCGATGATCAGTGGCTTCTCCGCCTCGGCGAGCAGGCGCGCGACCGCGGCGACCTCGTCGGCGTCCACTGCGGGCCGCCGGATCGGCCAGTCGCGCTCGGCGAAGAACTCCACCGGGTAGTCGTACGCGTGGGACTGGATGTCCTGCGGGAGGGAGACGACGACCGCGCCGGTGTCCACGTCGGTGAGGGCGCGCATCGCCGCGGGCAGCGAGGTGAGCAGCTGCTCGGGCCGGGTGATGCGGTCGAAGAACCGGGAGACGGGCCGGAAGGCGTCGTTGACGGAGGTGTCGGCCTCGATGGGGTGCTGCAGCTGCTGGAGTACGGGCCCCTGGTGGCGGGTCGCGTAGGTGTCGCCGGGCAGCAGCAGGACGGGCAGCCGGTTGACGGTCGCGAGTCCGGCGCCGGTGACCATGTTGAGGGCGCCCGGGCCGATGGAGGCGGTGACCGCCAGGGTGGCATGCCGGGTGGACGCCTTGGCGTAGGCCGTCGCGATGTGGACGAGGGCCTGCTCGTTGCGGCCCTGGACGAAGGGGAGTTCGTCGCTGAGCTGGTCCAGCGCCTGACCGAGGCCGGCCACGTTGCCGTGACCGAAGATGCCCAGGGCGGCGGGGATCAGGCGGCGTCGCTCGCCGTCGGCCACGGAGTGCTGGCGGGAGAGGTAGGTGACGAGTGCCTGGGCCACGGTGAGGCGCACGGTGCGCCGGGTCGTCGGGTCAGTCATGGTCGGGCTCCTGTTGGGGGGATGCCCACGGCCCTGGGGCGGCGTGGATGTCCAGAATCAGAATGGGAGGGGAGGGGTGGGGAATCGGAGGGCCGTGAACTCACCAGGGACGGCCGTGCAGCACGATGGTCTTCACCTCGGTCATCTCGCTGACCGCCGCGCGGGGGCCCTCCTTGCCGTAGCCACTGCCCTTGAGGCCGCCGTACGGCATCAGGTCGGCGCGCCACAGCGGCGTCCAGTTGATGTGCACCGAGCCCGCGTCGATCTCCCGTACGGCCCGGATCGCGCCGGCCACGTCGGAGGTGAACACGCCCGCCCCAAGGCCGTACGCAGTGCCGTTGGCCTGGGCGATCGCGGACTCCCAGTCCGCGGCCGAGCTGACGGCGACGGCGGGTCCGAACAGCTCCTGCTGGCTGAAGGCGGAGTCGGGGTGGACGTCGGCCACGACGGCGGGGCTCACGACGGCTCCGTCGCGCTCGCCGCCGGTCAGGATCCGGGCGCCGTCGGTGGCGGCCTGGGCGATGGCCCGCTCCACGCGCTCCGCCTCGGCGGTCGTGATCAGCGTGCCCATCGTCGTCTCGGTGGACGACGGGTCGCCGGTCTGGATGGCCTCGACCTTGGGGACGAGCGCGTCGAGGAAGTCGGAGGTCACCGAGGGGTGGGTGATGACCCGCTGGACGGAGATGCACACCTGCCCGGCGTTCACATAGCCGCCCAGCGCGACCGCGCTCGCGGCGAGTTCGAGATCGGCGTCCGGCAGGATCACGACGGGGCAGGAGGCGCCCAGTTCGAGGGAGAGCTTCTTCACCCCGGCGACCCGCGCGATGTGCTCGCCGGTGGTGGTGGAACCCGTGAAGGAGATCTTCCGCACCCGGGGGTCCGTGACGAGCAGGTCCCCGAGCACCCCGCCGGAGCCGACGAGCACCGAGAGCACGCCCTCGGGAAGCCCTGCGTCGACGAAGCAGGAGGCGAGTTCCAGCGCGGTCAGCGGGGTCGAGGTGGCCGGCTTGAGGACGACGGCGTTGCCTGCCGCTAGCGCCGGTGCCAGTTTGTGCAGGACGAGCAGGGCGGGGTAGTTGAAGGGCGTGATCGCCACCACGACACCGCAGGGCTGGCGCAGGGTGAAGCCGACCTTGTCGAAGCCGGTGCCGCGGTTCGCGTCCAGCGGCAGCGTCTCGCCGTAGAGCTGGGTCCCCTCGAAGGCCGCGAGCCGGATCAGGTCGCCGGAGCGCGATGCCTCGCCGGTGGCCTCGGTGATGGTCTTGCCCGACTCCGCGCTGATGGTCTGCGCGATCTTGCCGGCTCGCTCGTCGGCCAGTTCGGCGGCCCGCAGCAGGATGGTCATCCGCTCGTGGGCGGGTGTGCGCCGCCACACCGCGGCTCCTCGTTCGGCCGCGGCCAGGGCCGTCTCGACGTCCTCGGGGCCCGCGAGTGCCACGGTACCGACGGGCGAACCGTCGAAGGGCGATTTCACTTCCCGGGTCCGTCCCGACCCTGTCGACGCTTGCCACCGGCTTCCGATGAGCAGTTCCGTCGGCTCCATCGCCTTCTCCCTTCAGACAACCGTCAGCTCTGGACCGTGGCTCCCACGAGGTCCCGCGGGCGAGCGGGAAGAGAGCGGGAATCCGACAGCCAGGCCGTTTACGTGGGCGCAACGTTAGGTGTGTACGGGCGGAATACTGAAGAGGCGGGATCCATCAATAGTCCGTCATCGGTGCCGTCTTTTTCCCCTCATCGACTCCCGGACGGGGTCTCACGGGGCGGACGGTGCACGGTGTCGTAATGTCGGGTGTCATGCGTATGTCAGCCGATCAGTCCCTCACCATCGCCTTTCTCGGTCTCGGCATCATGGGCGCGCCCATGGCCGCCAATCTCGTACGGGCCGGTCATACGGTCGTCGGGTACAACCGGAGCCGTCCGCCGGTGGACCGTCTCGTCGAGGCGGGCGGCCGGGGTGCGGACAGCGTCGCGGCCGCGGTCGCCGACGCGGATGTCGTCATCACGATGCTTCCCGCGGACCCGCAGGTGACCGAGGTGGTCCTCGGCGAAGGCGGTGTCCTGGCGCACGCCCGCCCCGGCACCCTTCTCATCGACATGAGCAGTGTCGGCCCGCGGACGGCTGTCGCGATCGCCGAGGCGGGCCGGGCCAAGGGCGTGCGCGTCCTGGACGCGCCGGTGTCGGGCGGCGAGGCGGGCGCCGTGGACGCCGTGCTGTCCATCATGGCCGGGGGCGACGCGGACGACTTCGCCGCCGCGGAGCCGCTCTTCCGTGCCCTCGGCACCACGGTCGTCCACGTCGGTCCGCACGGCGCGGGCCAGACCGTCAAGGCGGCCAACCAGCTCATCGTCGCGGTCAACATCCAGGCGCTGGCCGAAGCGGTCGTCTTCCTGGAGAAGGCGGGCGCCGACCTGCCCGCCGCCCTGGAGGTCCTCGGCGGCGGACTGGCCGGTTCCACCGTCCTCACCCGTAAGAAGGACGCCATGCTGAACCGGGACTTCAAGCCCGGCTTCCGTATCGACCTGCATCACAAGGACATGGGCATCGTCACCGAAGCGGCGCGCGCCAACGGCGCCGTCCTGCCCCTCGGCTCGCTCGCCGCCCAGCTCATGGCCTCCGCGCGCGCCAGCGGCGACGGCGCACTGGACCACTCGGCCCTGCTGCGTGGCGTCGAGCGCCTCTCGGGCCGGGCCACGGACTGAGTGCGACCGCCCGGCGGTGCGGAAGAAATCGGCGCGACGACGGTTGAGAGAACAGAGCGCAGTTCTTCCAGCGGAGTAGCCATGCCGAACGAGCAGGATCACGGAACCCGACAGGACCCGGGCTCACATGCCCACCAGGACTCAGGCTCTCGTGCCCGCCGAGACCCGGGCTCTCATCTCCGCCAGGACCCGGGCCCTCGTGCGGCGGCGACCCGGTTCTCCGTCCTCGACCGCTCGCGCACCCGGGAGGGGCACGAGGCCCCCGAGGCGCTGCGCGACACCGTCCGGCTGGCGCGGGAGCTGGAGGGGCTCGGCTACCACCGGATCTGGGTCTCGGAGCACCACGGCGTGCCGGGAGTGGCCGGTTCCGCGCCGACCGTGCTGGCCGCCGCGGTCGCCGCCGCGACGCGCACGATCCGGGTGGGCACGGGCGGGGTGATGCTGCCCAACCACCAACCCCTGGTGGTGGCTGAGCAGTTCGGTGTGCTGGAGTCCCTGTTCCCCGGGCGCGTCGACATGGGCCTGGGCCGTTCGGTCGGGTTCACGGACGGCGTACGGAAGGCGCTGGGCCGGGGCAAGGACGTCGCCGACGACTTCGCGGCGCAGCTCGACGAGCTGCTCGGCTGGTTCCGCGGGACGTCCCCGACCGGCGTGCACGCACGCCCCGCCGAGGGCCTGACCGTGCCGCCGTTCGTGCTGGCCATGGGCGAGGGCGCGACGATCGCCGCCCGGGCCGGTCTCCCCATGGTGATCGGCGACCTCAGGAACCGCGAGAAGATGCGCCGCGGCATCGACCACTACCGCGAGACGTTCCGGCCGTCCGCCTGGGCGCGGGAGCCGTACGTGGTCGTCTCCGGCACGGTCGCGGTCGCGGAGACTCCGGAGGAGGCCCGGCGCCTGCTGGTCCCGGAGGCCTGGTCGATGGCGTACTCGCGCACGCACGGCACGTTTCCGCCGCTGCCGCCCGCCGAGCGCGTCGAGGCACTGGCGATGACGGAGAAGGAGCGCGGCCTCTACGAATCCGGCCTCTCCGGCCACCTCGCCGGCACCGAGGAGCAGGTCGCCCACGAGCTGGAGACGGTACTCAAGGAAACCGCGGCGGACGAGGTCCTGGTCACGACCAGCACGTACGACCGGGACGGACTCCTGGACTCGTACCGACGGCTGGCCGGGGTCGCGGGACTGTCGGCGGCCTAAGTTCAGTCGGCGATCTGGATTCGCCCCGGCGGAGTCGCACGGGTGCAGGCAAGCAGGAGACGGCTCCCTGCCTCACCCGTGCGCTGTCCCCGGACTCCTCCTGCCCCGTCCTTGTGATGATGCGTCAGAGATGTGCGGACGCTTGCGAGTTCACACACATTCGGTGGGTTGCAGCCCTTCGAGCCCCGGCTGTCGCGGCGGTCGCGGTCCCGGCCATGGTCGTCTCGGCGGCGAGGGCGAGCGCTCGGCGGTCGGGGGCGGTGCCCGGCGGGAGCACCGGCTGTACGCGTACCTCGGCCACGAGGCCGCGGGCCGACACGACCCGCCACACCGACGTGAGCAGCGAGTCGCTCCCGACGAACGCGGGCACGGTGGTCGCCGCTCCCCCGTCGAACCGGTAGTGCAGGTGCACCGGCTGGACGGGTACGGCCGCGTCCAGGGCGGCCTGGAAGACGGCCCTGCGGAACCGGCCCTGGGCTCGGCCGCACCAGGTGCTGCCTTCCGGGAAGACCACGACCGCCGAACCGTTGCGCAGGCCGTCCGCGATCCGTGCGACCGTCCCCGGCAGCGCGCGCAGCCGGTCACGGTCGATGAACAGCGCGCCGCTGATCGCGGTCAGCACCCCCGCCACGGGCCACTTCCTGATCTCCGCCTTGGCGAGCATCCGGCCGGGCCGGACGGCCGCGAGCAGCGGGATGTCCATCCAGGAGATGTGGTTGGCGACGAGGAGCAGGCCGCCGCCGGGCGGGGCCGCTCCGGTGATCCGCAGCCGTACGCCCGCGACGCGCACGATCGTGCGGCACCACGCCCTGGTGAGCCGGTCGCGCGGCCCGCCGGAGAGCAGCCCGACGACCGGGATCAGCACGATCCCGACGAGGAGCACGACCAGGAGCGAGGCCAGCCGCAGCAGGGCGCGCGGTACGGCGGACAGCGACCCGACGGACTCCACGCAGACCCGCGGGGTGCACGGGGCACTGGGCAGCCACGCGCTCACCGGGGGCGTCACGCCGGGACGGGCCCCGGCCCCGGTGAACACACCACCACGCCGCGGGCGCGGCGCCTTCCCGAGGCGCGGCGGCAGCACCGGCGTGCCCGCGCCCGGGCTCAGGAGCGTCGTGGTGCCGCCGCGACGCGGGCGGAGCAACACGGCCACGCGCGACACACCGGTCGCGCTCGTCGTACCCGTCGCACCCGTGCGGGTCATGTTCGTCATGCCGGCACGAGCGACAGGAAGTGCCGCAGATAGCGCGGGTTGACCCGGCGCATCGACAGCAGCACGTACATGTCGGCCACGCCGAAGTCGGCGTCGTGGGCCGGTTCCGCGCAGACCCAGGCGCCGAGGCGGAGGTAGCCGCGCAGCAGCGGGGGCAGTTCGGTGCGGGCGGGGCGGGTGATGCCCTCGGCGCTCCACGGCAGCAGCGGCCGTACGCGGTACTCCTCGGGCGCCAGGTACTTGTCCCGTACTCGGTCCCAGGTGCCCGCGGCGAGCGCGCCGCCGTCGGCGAGCGGGATGGAGCAGCAGCCCGCCAGCCACTCGTGGCCGCCCTCGACCATGTAGCGGGCGATTCCGGCCCAGATCAGACCGATGACCGCGCCGTCGCGGTGGTCGGGGTGGACGCAGGAGCGGCCGACCTCGACGAGCCCGGGGCGGATCGCGTCCAGCGGTCCGAGGTCGAACTCGCCCTGCGAGTAGAGCCGTCCGGCGACCGCGGCCCGCTCGGGCGGCAGCAGCCGGTAGGTGCCGACCACCTGCCCGGTCGTGGTGTCGCGGACGAGCAGGTGGTCGCAGTACGCGTCGAACGAGTCGATGTCGAAGCCCGGCTGCGGGGAGGAGAGCAGGGCGCCCATCTCTCCGGCGAAGACGTCGTGACGCAGCCGCTGTGCGGCGCGGACGTCTGCCTCGTCGCGGGCGAGGGTGACGGTGTAGCGGATGGGGGCCGTCGACAGTGGGGGGCTGTCGAGCGTGGAAACGCCGGTCATGGCACTCTCCTGGTCACGGGCCGGTTCGGCGGAGCGGCGGCGGACCGTTTCTTCGCGGTCTGCGCGCTCCTGTTCTTCCGATGCCGATTGGCGTGCGCGTGACCCACGCCAAGAGCCAGGATGTGAGCTTGTTGAATGCCAGGGGGCGCCGTGGACGCGAGACGGGACCGGGGCTGAGCACCACCCCCGGTCCCGCCCGTCCGCACCTTACCGGCGAACGACGTACGGCTAACGCCCGCCCGACTTACGGGTCGCGCGCAGCCACTCCTTGTTCATGCCGGTGATGGAAACCAGCGGGATTCCCTTGGGGCAGGCGGTGGCGCACTCGCCGGTGAGCGTGCAGCCGCCGAAGCCCTCCTCGTCCATCCGCGCCACCATGTCGAGCACCCTCGTCTCCCGCTCGGGCGCGCCCTGCGGCAGGACGTTGAGGTGGTTGATCTTCGCCGAGGTGAAGAGCATCGCGGCGCCGTTCGGGCAGGCCGCCACGCACGCCCCGCAGCCGATGCATTCGGCGTGCTCGAAGGCGAAGTCGGCGTCCGGTTTCGGCACGGGCGTCGCGTGGGCCTCGGGCGCGGCTCCGGTCGGCGCGGTGACGTAGCCGCCGGCCTGGATGATCCGGTCGAAGGCCGACCGGTCGACGACCAGGTCCTTGACGACCGGGAAGGCGGCGGCCCGCCACGGTTCGATGTCGATCGTGTCGCCGTCCTCGAAGGACCGCATGTGCAGCTGGCAGGAAGTCGTGCGCTCCGGCCCGTGCGCGTCGCCGTTGATGACGAGCGAGCACGCGCCGCAGATGCCCTCGCGGCAGTCGTGGTCGAAGGCGACCGGGTCCTCGCCCTTGAGGATGAGCGCCTCGTTGAGGGTGTCCAGCATCTCCAGGAAGGACATGTCGGCCGAGATGTCGTCCACTTCGTACGTGGACATCGCTCCGTCGGCGTCGGCGTTCCGCTGCCGCCAGACGCGCAGGGTGAGCTTCATGCGTAGCTCCGCTGGGTGGGGTGGACGTACTCGAAGACGAGGTCTTCCTTGTGCAGGACGGGGGCTTCGCCGGTCACGGTGAACTCCCAGGCGGCCGCGTACGAGAAGTCCTCGTCCCTGCGGGCCGCCTCGCCGTCCGGGGTCTGGGACTCCTCGCGGAAGTGGCCGCCGCAGGACTCGTCGCGGTGCAGCGCGTCGAGGCACATCAGCTCGGCGAGTTCCAGGTAGTCGACGATGCGGTTGGCCTTCTCCAGCGACTGGTTGAACTCCTCGCCGGTGCCCGGGACCTTGATGCGCCGCCAGAACTCGTCGCGGATCTGCGGGATGCGCTCCAGGGCCTTGCGCAGCCCCGAGTCCGTACGGGCCATTCCGCAGAACTCCCACATCAGTTCGCCGAGTTCGCGGTGGAAGGAGTCGGGGGTGCGGTCGCCGTCGACGGCGAGGAGCAGCCGCAGGCGGTCCTCGGTGTCGGCCAACAGCTCCTGGACGACGGGGTGTTCGTCGGTGACGTCCTCGTGGTGCGGGTTGCGGGCGAGGTAGTCGTTGATCGTCGACGGAAGGACGAAGTAGCCGTCGGCGAGGCCCTGCATCAGAGCGGACGCGCCGAGCCGGTTCGCCCCGTGGTCCGAGAAGTTGGCCTCGCCGATCGCGAACAGACCCGGGACGGTGGTCTGGAGGTCGTAGTCGACCCAGAGGCCGCCCATCGTGTAGTGCACGGCGGGATAGATCCGCATGGGGACCGTGTACGGGTCCTCGGCGGTGATCCGCGCGTACATGTCGAAGAGGTTGCCGTACTTCTCCTCGACGGCCCCCCGGCCCATGCGCCGGATGGCGTCGGCGAAGTCGAGGTAGACGCCCTGGCCGCCGGGGCCCACTCCCCTGCCCTCGTCGCAGACGTTCTTCGCGGCGCGGGAGGCGATGTCGCGGGGCACGAGGTTGCCGAAGGAGGGGTAGATGCGCTCCAGGTAGTAGTCGCGCTCGTCCTCGGGGATCTCGTTCGCGGGGCGGTGGTCGCCCTTCGCCTTCGGGACCCAGATCCGGCCGTCGTTGCGCAGCGACTCGCTCATCAGCGTGAGCTTGGACTGGTGCTCTCCGGTGCGCGGAATGCAGGTGGGGTGGATCTGCGTGAAGCACGGGTTGGCGAAGTAGGCGCCGCGCCGGTGGGCCCGCCAGATCGCGGTGGCGTTGGAGTTCATGGCGTTCGTCGACAGGTAGAAGACGTTGCCGTAGCCGCCGGAGGCGAGGACGACGGCGTCGGCGTAGTACGTGTCGATCTTCCCGGTGATCAGATCGCGGGCGACGATGCCGCGCGCCCGTCCGTCGACCACGACCAGGTCGAGCATCTCGGTGCGCGGGTGCATCTCGATGTTCCCGGCGGCGATCTGGCGGGACAGCGCCTGGTACGCGCCCAGCAGGAGCTGCTGGCCCGTCTGGCCGCGGGCGTAGAAGGTGCGGGACACCTGGACGCCGCCGAAGGAGCGGGTGTCGAGGAGGCCGCCGTACTCGCGGGCGAAGGGCACGCCCTGCGCGACGCACTGGTCGATGATCTCGACGGAGATCTGGGCGAGCCGGTGGACGTTCGACTCGCGTGCCCTGAAGTCGCCGCCCTTGACGGTGTCGTAGAACAGCCGGTGGACCGAGTCGCCGTCGTTGCGGTAGTTCTTGGCGGCGTTGATGCCGCCCTGCGCGGCGATCGAGTGGGCGCGGCGCGGGGAGTCCTGGTAGCAGAACTGCACGACGTGGTAGCCCTGTTCGGCGAGTGTGGCGCCGGCGGAGCCGCCCGCGAGGCCCGTGCCGACGACGATCACGGTGTGCTTGCGCCGGTTGGCGGGGTTGACCAGTTTGGCCTCGAAGCGGCGGGTGTCCCAGCGCTCGCTGACCGGTCCCTCCGGGGCCTTGGTGTCGACGACCGGCTCTCCGGTCGTGTACGCGGCGAATTCAGCGGTCATGTCAGCTCACCACTCCGGTCATCACGCCCACGGGTACGGAGACGAAGCCCACCGTCAGCACCAGCGCGAGCACGTTGGCGATGGTCTTGAAGGCCCGGTCGCGGGTGCGGCTGCCCACTCCGAGGGTCTGCGCCGCGCTCCAGAAGCCGTGCCGGACGTGCAGGCCGAGCGCGAGCACGGCGACGATGTAGACGACGTTGCCGTACCAGGTGGAGAAGGTGTCGATCACGTTCTGGTAGGGGTGTCCGGGCTGGAAGCCGTTCGGGTGCGCGGTGCCGGTCGTCAGGTCGAGGATGTGCCAGACGATGAACAGGCCGAGGATGATGCCGCCCCAGCGCATGGTGCGCGTGGCGTAGCTCGCCCGCCGCTTCTTGTGCGCGTACGGGGTGGGGCGCGCCCTGATGTCGCGGCGGCTCAGCTGGTACGCGGAGACGGCGTGCGCGACGACAGCGGCGACCAGGACGACGCGGATGATCCACAGCGCCCACTCGTAGTGCAGGAAGGGCTCGCCGATGGTGCGCAGCCAGTGCGCGTAGTGGTTGAACTCGTCGGACCCGAAGAAGATCTTGAGGTTGCCCAGCATGTGGACGACCAGGTACGACAGCATGATCAGGCCGCTGACGGCCATCACGGTCTTCTTGCCGACGGACGAGTCCCACATGGTGCGCGTCATGGACGGTTTTCGGGCCGTCCGCGTTGCCAGAGCCATGGAACGCACGCTAGGGCCGGGAGGGCCGATCGGTCCAAGACAT
The DNA here is from genome assembly GCF_026341515.1 of Streptomyces sp. NBC_00878. Lineage (NCBI taxonomy): Bacteria > Bacillati > Actinomycetota > Actinomycetes > Kitasatosporales > Streptomycetaceae > Streptomyces > Streptomyces sp. NBC_00878. The sequence continues at coordinate 767,717 of NZ_JAPEOK010000001.1, forward strand.
GGTCCAGCTCGTTTCGATAGGCCTGGCCTATCGTGGGCGTATTCTTGAGGGATGCAGTTCCAGCAGCTCCAGTACTTCGTGGCCGTCGCCGAGACCCGGCACTTCACCCGGGCCGCCGATCTGGTCCACGTGGCGCAGCCGTCGCTCTCCCAGCAGATCAAGGCGCTGGAGCGGGAGTTGGGCGCCGATCTCTTCCTCCGGGCGCGCGGGAACATCACGCTCACGGACGCGGGCGAGGCGCTGCTGCCGCTGGCCCGCCGCATCCTGGCCGACGCGGACACGGCCCGGCACGAGGTCCAGGAGCTGGCCCAGCTGCGCAGCGGGCGGGTCCGGCTGGGCGCGACGCCGAGCCTGTGCACGGGGCTGCTGCCGGATGTACTGCGTGCCTTCCACGACCGGTATCCCGGTATCCGGCTGCTGATCGAGGAGGGCGGCTCGCACGATCTCGTACGGGAGCTCGCGCGTGGGGCGCTCGATCTGGCCCTCGTGGTGCTGCCGCTGCCGACGCCGTCGCCCGCGCTGACCACGGTGGAGGTGCTGCGGGAGGACCTGGTGGTGGTGTCGTCTCCGGAGGCGTCGGCGCCGGGGGGTGGGCGGCGGTCCGTGCGGGTTTCCGACCTGGAGGGTGAGCGGCTGGTGATGTTCCGGCACGGGTACGACCTGCGGGAGCTGACCGTCGCCGCGTGTCGCTCCGCGGGGTTCGAGCCGGATTTCGCGGTGGAGGGTGGGGAGATGGACGCGGTGTTGGGGTTTGTCCGGGCGGGGCTGGGGGTGGCTGTGGTGCCGCGGATGGTTGCTGCGCGGACCGGACGGGGGTTGCGGGTGACGCCGTTGGCCCGGCCTGGGCTGGCTCGGACCATCGCGCTGGCGCATCGCAGTGATGTGGCTCCGCCGCGGGCTGCGCGGGAGCTTCAGCGGATGTTGTTGGAGCGGTGAGGCTCCGTCGGGGGGCCGTGCCCGGGGCGCCGTTTTGGTGGAGCGACGTTCGGGTGTGCGGGTTCGTTGTGGCTGGTCGCGCAGTTCCCCGCGCCCCTAAAGGCAAAAGCCAGGGGCGCAGCCCCGCTTTTCAGGGGCGCGGGGAACTGCGCGACCAGCCACAGTCGACCCGCACCCCAAAACGGCGCCCCGAGGCTGCTATATCGCGTCAAGCCGCTTGGTCGAGATTCTCGGAGTTCGTGACGGCGTTCTCTCGGCCGGAATGCTCGAGGATCTTGAAGAGCTGACGGCAGATTGCTCGCTTGAGGCAGCGTTGCGCGTCGCGAGAGGTCTTCCCCTCGGCGACTCTGCGGGCGACGTACGCCTTCGTGGTCGGGTCGAGCCGCATACGGATCAGCGAGATGGTGTGCAGAGCCCGGTTGAGCTGCCGGTCGCCGCTGCGGTTGAGCCGGTGCCGGTTGGTCAGCCCGGAGGAGGCGGGTATCGGCGATACTCCGGCGAAGGACGCGAAGGCGGCCTCGGACCTGAACCGGCCGGGATGGGACCAGCTGACCAGGATCTGGGTCGCTGTGATCGGCCCGACGCCGAGCAGGTCCAGGAGCTCCGGCGCAACCCCGCGGACCAGGATGAGCATTTCGTTCTCGAGCTCTTTGGCCTCGGCCTGCAGGGCTTGGATGCGTTGTGCGGTGGATCGCAGGGCCCGCGCGGTCATGCGATGCTCGACGTCCTGTGCCGGGCGGTCTCGCAGCTGAGCACAGCGGGCAATCTGGACCGGCCGCTTGAGTTTCCGCAGCTCGGCGCGGAGCTCGTCCGGCGCGGACACGATCAGCGACTTGAGCTGATTGATCGCGGCGGTGGAGGCGAGGACGGCACTGTGGCGGGTGGCGAGCAGGACGCGCAGGGCCTCGCGCCAGCCGCGGAGCCGGGGCTGGATCAGATGTTCGGTGGCCAGGGCTTCCTTGGCCGCGCGGATCGCATCGATCATGTCGGTCTTGCGCCCGCCACGGACAGCGGGGCGCTTGGGCCGGCAGACTTCCACGACCTGTTCACCGGCTTGATTGAGGAAGATGGCCAGACCGGCGCCGTAGCTGCCAATGCCTTCCAGGGCCCAGCAACGACGGCCGGGGATGTGCTGGCGGGCGAAGTCCAGCAGCCGCCGGTAGCCACGGGCGTTGGTGGGGGCATCAGTGCTGGCCAGGACGGCGCCAATGGGGCTGACGGCCGCAGCGGCGAGGGTGTCACGGTGGGTGTCGACGCCGATGACGCCGTCGACCTGTTCTGCGAGCATGGTCACGTGGTTGTTCTCCTTCGTGGGCGGGACGGCCGTGGTCGGCGTCGGCCTGGGTGGAGTCACCGCGTGGCAGAACTGTGATGAGTCACGTCGAAATGGCGGACAAGCTGCTGATCAAGCCAACGGGGTGGGCCAGGCCGACGCCGACGTCCAGCAGACATCTCGGGGGCACGACAAGCTCTGACGAGCCGTCAGTTACCTTGTGAGTCATGCCGGAACGTCGGCGTCGATCCTGACAGCAGCCCAACCCGGGCCGCAGCTCTACTCTCACAGTTACCTTTTTCGTGGCCCCGCAATGGGGCGCCTGGCCCCCGGGTCCGGTATGGCTGTGTGCCCCCTGTCGAAGTGGATGACCTGGGGGGTGTTGCCGCCGGGCTTCGGGGCACCGCTTGACCGCTGATGAGGGGCCTGACGACCGCCTGGTCCGGCGCAAATGCCGGGCCGCTTTACGGGCGGCATGTCTGCGTAACGTGGTTGCCGGCGTGTGGTGCCACAGGGACGGCCAGGAGTTGAGGAGACGAGTGGCGAGGGGCACGCGCACATGGTCGACACGACCGCGATAGATCTCTTCCTCGGCCTGGACCTGGGCAAGGAGTTCCACCACGCCCACGGCCGGACCGAGGACGGCACAACCGTGCACGACAAGCGGCTGCCCAACACCGAGCCGGAACTGCTGGAACTGTTCACCAGGCTGGTGGCGAAGTTCGGCACTGTCCTGGTGATCGTGGACCAGGTCGCCAACATCGGCGCGCTGCCGCTGACGGTGGCCCGCGCGGCGGGCTGCCGGGTGGCCTACCTGCCCGGTCTGTCGATGCGGCGGGCCGCCGACCTGCACCCGGGCGAGGCCAAGACCGACGTCCGCGACGCGTTCGTGATCGCCGAGACCGCCCGCACCATGCCGCACACCCTGCGCGCGGTGGACCGCGACGACGAGGTGCTGGCCGAGCTGACCATGCTCACCGGCTACGACAACGACCTGGCCGGCGAGGTCAACCGCGCCACCAACCGGCTGCGCGGCTTGCTCTCCCAGATCCACCCCTCTCTCGAGCGCGTGCTCGGCCCGCGCCTGGCCTACCCCTATATCCAGGCCCTCCTCCAACGGCACGGCTCCCCGGCGAGACTGAAGAAACTCGGCCGGGCCCGCTGCGAGGCCCTGCTCAAGGCACACGGCTCGCGCAAGGCCCACCACCTCACCACCGAGATCTTCGACGCGCTCGCCGAGCAGACCCTGGTCGTTCCCGGCACCGAGGCATCCGCGCTGATCGTGCCCGGCCTGGCCGCCCAGCTCGCCGCCGCCCACACCCAGCGCCGGGCCACCGAGCAGGAGATCGCCGCCCTGCTGGAGGCCCTCCCTCTTTTCCACCTCCTGACGTCTCTGCCCGGCCTCGGCGTCAGGACCACAGCGGCCGTGATCGTCGCGATCGGTGACGGCACCGGCTTCCCCACCGCCGGACACCTCGCCTCCTACGCCGGACTCGCCCCGGCCACGAAGTCCTCGGGCACCTCGATTCGCGGCGAGCACGCACCCCACCGCGGCAACCGGCTCCTCAAACGAGCCCTGTTCCAGGCCGCGTTCGCCGCGATCGGCTGCAAAACCGACCCGTCCTCCCGGACCTACTACGACCGGCAACGCGCACGCGGCAAGACCCACACCCAGGCAATCCTCCGCCTCGCCCGGCAACGCGTGAACGTCATCCACGCGATGATCCGCACCGGCGCCCTCTACGAACCACACACCCCCAGCGACGTCGACCTCGTAGCCTGACGACCCTGCCCTTGGCGACCCCGTCCCGCCCGCACACCGGCACGGCCACGAGCCGAGCCGCCCACCAGGCTGCCCAACAAGCACCTGATCCACCGGGGACATCCCGCTTCGCCAGACGTCCCCGAAAACCCGGATCAACCCCTACAAGTCAGCCCCACCAGGGTTGACGAAACAGATAGGGGCACCCCCCCGGCACGGCGCCCCCGACGAGCGGCCACGCTCAACCCACCGCGTCCACCAACGCCAGCTGGTGGAGGCGGTCCGGTGGGCCCGGGCGGGCGTAGTACCAGCCCTGGGCCGTGTCGCAGCCCAGTATGCGGAGTTGCTCGGCCTGGGCCGCCGTTTCCACGCCCTCTACCGTGACCGCGAGGTCCAGGCTGTGGGCGAGGGAGACGATCCCTTCGACGATCTTGAGGTCGACGGGATCGGCGGGGAACTGCTGCATGCCCTGGGTGAAGGAACGGTCCAGCTTGAGAATGCTCACAGGGAGACGGCGCAGGTTGGCGAGGTTCGAATAGCCCGTGCCGAAGTCGTCGAGGGCGATGTCGACCCCCATCTCGGCGAGCCGGCGCAGCGGCTTGAGCAGATCGTCGTCGGCGCCGATCAGGGCCGACTCCGTGACCTCCAGGCAGAGCGAGGACGGTTCCAGTCCGACGCGCTCCAGGATGTCGACCGTGTCGGAGACCAGGCCGGGATGGGTCAGCTGGCACGGCGAGAGGTTCACGTTGATGCGCAGCGGGCCCGCGTCGGCGTGGCGTTCCTGCCATTCACGGGCCTGGCGGACCGACTGTTCCAGGACCCAGCGGCCGAGCGGCACGATCAGGCCGGTGTGTTCGGCGAGCGGGATGAACCGGTCGGGTCCGAGCACGCCGTGCTGCGGATGCAGCCAGCGCACGAGGGCCTCGGCGCCGCGCACGCTGCCGTCGCCGAGGTGGACGAGCGGCTGGTACTCGATGAAGAACTCGCCCCGGTCCAGGGCCGCGGGCAGCGCCGTGGTGAGCCCGTGCCGGGTGATGGCACGGGCGTCGGCCTCGGGGTCGGCGAGCTCGTAGCGGTTGCCGCCCGCCGACTTGGCGCGGTACATGGTGATGTCGGCACTGCGCAGCACCTCCGCGGGGCCGCGCTCGCCCACCGGGCCCTCCACTATGCCGATGCTGCCGCGGACAGTCAGTTCGCGGCCCTCGATCCGCACCGGCGTGATCAGGGCGTTCATGATGCGGTCGGCGAGCGCGTCGACCTCGCTCTCGGTGTCGGGCCCGGTGGTCAGGGCGACGAACTCGTCGCCGCCGAGCCGGGCGACCATCTCCCCGGGCGCGGTCGCGCAGGACTGCAGCCGGTCGGCGACCTCGACGAGCAGCCGGTCGCCCGCCGCGTGCCCGAGGCTGTCGTTGATGGTCTTGAAGCCGTCGAGGTCGAGGTAGCAGAGACCGAAGCGCATGCCCTCGCCCGCGGCGAGCGCCTTTTCGAGCCGCTCGAAGAACAGCGTCCGGTTGGGCAGCCCGGTGAGCGCGTCGTGCGTGGCCTCGTACCGCAGCCGCAGGTTGAGCAGGCGGCGCTCGGTGGTGTCCTCCATGAGGGCGAGCTGGTACTGGGGACGGCCGTCCGCGTCACGCAGCAGGGAGACGGTGAGGTTGGTCCACAGGACCGTGCCGTCGGGGCGGTAGAAGGCCTTCTCCACGTGGTAGTGCTCGCGGTTGCCGCTCACCAACTCCTCGTAGAGCCGCCAGACTTGAGGGGCGTCCTCGGGGTGGGTCCACTCGGTGACGTTGCGGCCGCGCACCAGTTGCTCGGTGCCGCCGAACATGCGCAGCAGAGCGTTGTTCACTTGCAGGATGTTGCCGTCGAGGTCGGCGACACCGATGCCTATGGCGGCGCCCTCGAAAACCGCGCGGAAGCGTGCCTCGGTGGCGTGCAGCGCGTCCGCCACCACGCCCTGGGCCTGGAGGGCGGCGCGCGCGATGGTCTCCTGCTCGGCGAGCGTCCGCTCCCGAAGTGCGTGCGCGAACCCGGCGGCCATGGCGTGCTGGAGCCTCGACGAGCGGGTGCGCAGGGCCTCTTGGGGCCCGTCCCCGCCGCAGTAGAGCACCAGGTAGGCGTCGACGCAGTCGAGTGTGCGGGTGAGTGCTTCGGGTTCTGTGCAGTGCGCGTCGATGAGCGCGGCGCCGACGGCCTGGCCCTCGGCCGCGTCATACGTCCTGGCCCGCAGCGCCTCGCTGAGCCGCCGGGCGAGCGGCACCAGGCGCTGCTCGAACTCCGGCCGGGTCAGGGACGTCGCGGTCGCCGGGAACACGGCCCGGCTCCAGATCGTCGCGAACCTGCGCAGTCTGTCCTCCGGCCCGTCCGGCTCGGCGGTCACGCCGTGCGCCCCACGCCCGCGAAACCCGAGTAGGAATAAGGATCCTCGTCCTCCGACGCCGAGTCGGGCCGCCATTTCGGCATAGGCACCAGTCCGGGTTCCACCATGTCGTACCCCTCGAAGAACCGCGCGATGTCGTCGCGCGTGCGCATGATCAGCGGGTTGCGGATGTCCTTGTAGACGTCGACGGCGCCCTGGGCCCGCTCCCTGGAGAGCGGGATTCCCTCGTACGAGGCGTGCGAGACGACCAACAGGCTGCCGGGCGCAAGCGCGTCCCTCAGCTCTGCCACCGCCCCGTACGGGTCGTCCTCGTCCTCCACGAAGTGAAGTATGGCAACGAGAAGGAGGGCGACTGGCTGATTCAGGTCTATCAGGCGCTGGACCTGAGGGCTCGCCAGGATCTCCTGGGGCTTGCGGAGGTCGGCGGTGACGACGTCCGCCTCCTCGTTCCCTGCCAGTACAGCCGTGCTGTGGGCGACGGCCACCGGGTCGTGGTCGACGTAGACGACGCGTGCGCCCGGGCGGACACTCTGAGCCACCTCGTGGACGTTGCCGAAGGTGGGGATGCCCGAACCGATGTCCAGGAACTGGGTGATGCCCTCGTCGGCCGCGAAGCGCACGGCGCGGCTCAGGAACGCGCGGTTCGCCTGCATGATCTTGGGCAGTCCCGGCATGAACCCCATGGCCCTGCGCGCGGCTTCCCGGTCGACCTCGAAATTGTGCGATCCGCCCAGGTAGTAGTCGTAGACGCGGCTCACGCTGGGCACCGAGATGTCGATGCCACGCGGGGCCCAGGCGGGACGCTCCATCTATCTCTCCAAGGCGTAGACGATCCGGTGTTCGAGCTGAGGCTACTGATCGCTCGCCAAAGGAGCGAGTGGAAACGGAAATTGACCGTCCGTTCCAGGTCACTGCCTCCGGCACGTGCCGAATTGACTGCCTCACGAAATCGCACCGAAGCATTCCAAAGAGTTCCGGGAAAACTGCGCAGCGTTACGAAGAAGCGTGCGGGAAACCGTTCACGTGACCGGGTCCGGCCGGATGTGAAAAAGCCGGTTCGCCCCCTCCGTACGGTGCGGAGGGGGCGAACCGGTGATTTCGTGAAGCGGTTGTCTACTTGGCTACTTCGGCTTGCCGAGCGGCTTGCCCTCCGGGGAGATGGCGTACCACGTGCCGCCGACACCCTGGCCGTTGGTGTCGCCGGGCTTCTTGTCGCCCGCGAAGGTGTAGAGCGGCCAGCAGTCGATGCTCTGCTGCTTGAGACCGTCAGGACGGTTCAGGACGACGTAGCCCCGCCGGCCGTCGTTCTTGTTGTCGATGCCCTTGGTGTCGGCGGCGTCCACCGGCGAGACGACCGGCCACTTCTCCAGGCACTCACCGACACAGGCCGACTTCATCGGCCACGGGGTGTCCTTCTCGAAGCGGTAGACCGTCATACCGTTCTTGTCGACGACGACCTCACCGAGCTCGGGGTCGTTACGGGTCGACAGACCGGGCAGGTCGGCAGCCTCGGCGCTACCGCCGGCCGCAGCGGCCCCGCCACCGGCCGCCTTCTTGCCGTCGGGGGCCGTCGCGTACCAAGTGCCGTTCACACCCTGGCCGTTGGTGTCACCGGCCTTGGTGTCCTTGGCGAACCGGTACAGCGGCCAGCCCTCGTAGGTCAGCTGCTTGGTGCCGTCGGTACGGGTGACCTCGCCGAGCAGGGTCTTGTCAATGCCGATCGGGGCGGTGGCACCCGAGGCCGGAACCGGCGGCCAGGCAGTGGCGCAGTCGCCGTCACAGTTCGACTTCGGCGGCTCGGCCGTGTCCTTGTCGAACCGGTAGAGGGTCATTCCCGCGCTGTCGGTGACGACCTCGCCGAGCTTGTCGGTGTCCGCCACGGCAAGCTGTCCGGCGCTCTGCGTCTTGGCCCCGGTGTTCTGACCAGTGGCGCCGGCCCCGGTGCTCGGGCTGGCCCCGACTCCTGCCGAACCGTAGCCATTGGCCGCGGGCGCCGCGCCCACGTTCTGGCTGCCGGTCGAAGTCTCCGCCTTGTCCTGACCGCACGCCGTCGTCAGCACCAGCACTGCCGCAGCTGACGCTACGAGTGAGGCGCTCCGCCAGGAGGTCTTCATTGGTAACTCCCGCTGTCTGCTTAGGTGTTGCGATGCTCCTCGGCACCGCGCATGGCCCTAGGTACGGGCGGGAGTGCGTCAAGCGTTCAAAGCGCCTACAAATTTCTTTCTGGTAACGCCCGGGAAGCCTGCTCTTCATGGGACCCGAGAGGCAGGTCGGGACGCCTGGCGGCAAGCGCGTGAAGCTCGTACGGCACGTGCGTGAAGCTCCGTTCCACGGCAAGCGCGTGATGCTCCGTTGTCCCTCCTTCGGGGCAATACCGGGGCACCCTCGCGCGCGCGAGCGCGCGAAGCCCCATGATCGCCGTCGTGTCTGGACCACTGAAAAACCCACCACGAAGCCGGTGCCGCCTCGTCATACGTCTGCTGACCCTGCTCGCGCTGACCTGGATCGCCGGTGGTGCGCCGGCTCCGGCGACCGCCGGCTCCTGCGCGTACGCGACCACGGGGCCCGGCGGCAACGAGCGCGTGGCGGTGGCCGTCGCGGGGACCTGTCCCACCCCCACGCCGACGCCACCGCCGCCCAGCCCGATTCCGGAACCGTCCCCTCCGCCGAAGCCCCCGCCCAAGCCGACCCCGAAGCCCCCGCCTCCACCTCCGCCCAGGCCCGCACCCGACCCGCCGCCTCCTCGGCCACGGCCCGTCCCCGCCCCGCCGGCGGTTCCACGGCCCGCGCCCGTCACACCACGGCCCGCTCCCGTCACACCACGGCCGGTCCCCGTCGCTCCGCGACCGGCGGCTCCCGTGCCCACCCCGAAGGCGACGCCCACGCCCACCGTGCGTGTCAGCCCCTCGCCGACTCCGGTGAGTTACCCGCCCTACCGCGTCAGGGCACGCAAGGCGCCGCCCCGCGGCGGCCCGTCCCTGGTCTCGCTCACCCTGCTCATCACCGCGCCCGCCGTGCTCGCCGTCGCCGCGCTGCGTCCGCGCTGACCCCTGGAGGAATCCTTTGTCGGAATGGCTTGTTCTCGCCCTCGCGATGGCCGCGGCGAGCGTCGTCGTCCTCATCGTCACCTTCGTGCGGCACCACACGGCCGCCGATGACGACGATCCGTCCGAGACTCCGGACGTGATCGAGTACATGACGATGATGATCGGCGTGGTGTACGCCATCGTGCTCGGCCTGGCCATCGCCGGTGTCTGGGAAGCTCGGGGCATCGCCCAGGACCACGTCCAGACCGAGGCACAGGCGCTGCACGAGATCTCCGAGCGCGTACGGGTCTACCCGCCCGACGCGCGCGATCGCATCCGGGACGACGTCAACGCCTATGTCGGCCACGTCGTGACCACCGAGTGGAAGGCCATGGCCGACGACGGCCAGGTCACGGAGCGGGGTACGAAGCTGCTGGACAAGGTCCGCCACGACGTCACCGACTACGAGCCGAAGACGGACTTCGAGGCCCAGGCCTACCAGCCGCTGCTCGACCAGGTGACCGCGGCGAGCAACGCGCGCACGTCGCGCGCGGATTCGACGGCCCCGACCATGCCGGGGGTCGTGTGGTTCGGTCTGATCTCCGGGGCCGTGGTCACCGTCGGGCTGATCTTCGCGCTGCAGATCCGCCGCACCCTGCGCGAGGTGATCCTGGCGGGCCTGTTCGCCGCCCTGATCGCCTTCCTGCTCTTCCTGATCTGGGACTTCGACGCGCCCTACAGCCGTGGCATCACGGCGACGGCCGATCCGTTCCTGACGCTCTTCCCGAAGGCCGGTGAGTGACGGGCCCTCACCAGTGGGTTTCCCCGGGGGCGGGCGCCACGCCGCGTCCGTCCCCGGGCCGACGGACGTCCGGTACCCGGTTCGGCCCACACCGTTGCGCCATTCGCGCGACTGCGATCGCGCCCGTGCCCGCGCCTTCCTAGCGTTCGATCATCGAGGTGCATGTACGGCGCAGCGGAAAAGGTCCGCGGCTGCTCCTCGGGGACCCGGAGGACTCACCATGCGCGCGATACGCGTCGCTTCGGCCGCACTGCTGGGCATGACCGCCCTGACCCTCACCGCACCCGTCGCCGCCGCCCGGAACGACGGTGAGCGCGACATCACCTCGTTCGGCTTCGACGTCTCGCCCACGACCATCGCGGCGGGCGGCCGCGTCACGCTGTCGGTCAACGGCTGCAGATCGGACGCCAAGGTCTCCTCGGGCATCTTCGACACGGTGACGATCCCCAAGGGGCACGGCTCGGCCACGGCCACCGTCGACTGGGACGCCAAGCCGGGCGCGGTGTACGAGGTGACCTTCCAGTGCGGGAAGGAGTCCGGCCACACGGACCTCACCATCGCCACCGGCCGCCCGAACCACCCGACGCACACCCCCGTCCCCGTCCACCGGGGCGTCAACGCGGGCATCGGCGGCGGCGCGGGCGGCTTCGACCTGGGTGAGATCGGCCTCGGCGCCGCGCTCGTCGCGGGCTCGGTCGGCACGGCGTACTACTGGTCGCGGCGGCGCGCCGGCGAACACGGCGGCTGACGCACCGGACAGCCCTTCGCCCCGGAACCCTTGAGGGTCCGGGGCGAAGGGCTGTTCACGTGCGATCCGGGCTGTTCACGTGCGATCCGGCTCCGAGGGTTCGTTTCCGGGAGCCTCAGATCTTGCTCTCGGAGCGGCGGCGCATCCAGAACACCCCGCTGCCGATGAGCGCGAGACCGACGAGACCGCCGCCGATCGCCATGTCGGCCGGTGTGGCACCGATGGAGCTGCTGCCGCCGAGACCGCCCCGGACACCACCGATGACGGTGAAGGCCTGCGGCTTGGTGAGGGTCTTGCCGCTGCAGTTGACCGTGATGTCGTACGAGCCGGGGGTGGCCGAGCTGTTGATCGTGGCGGTCCCCTTCGACATCTGGGTGTTGCTGTTGTTGACCGGCGAGAGGTTGGCCTGGGGGAACGCCGTCGACGTCATGGTGCCGCCGTTGGGGCAGCCGTCGACGGTGACCGTCACCTGGCCTCCCCGGGCGATGACGCTGGGCATGACGACGATGTTGCTCGGGTTGTCCCAGGCCGCGGCCGTGGGAGCGGCGAGTCCGACGGCGGCGAACGCCACCGCAGAGACCGCCAGGGCACGAGTGGTACGCATGTGATCCTCCGCGGAAGGCGCCCCGGGAACCGTCCCCGAGTCGATCGGCGAGAAAACGCCTCCCAGACAGACCCTCAGTTGCCGTGCGCAGGGCCGCATTTCGAGAATGGTCCGTCCTGGTGAGAGGACACGCCGACAGAAAGGATCACATTCGGATATTGCCGCAGGTCACGCACCGTCAGAAATTTCCTTGCGGTAGCAACTCGGATGGCGCACGGCGACGGGCACCGCCACCCGTTCGCGCTTCTCCCGTCGCCCTGTGAGCGTGCTGCACTTAGCGTTCTCGTATGCGCGACGGACGTGGCGACGGCCGCGTCGAGAGGGGATGGCGAATGTCCGTGTCCGAGCTGGCCGAAGAGGAGGAGCGCCCCAAGAAGCGCGTTCCTTGGGGCGTGATAGCGCTTGTCCTGCTGACCGGCCTGGCTCTCCTCCGGAATGGTTCGGGAGAGTTCGACGTGGGGCCCCCGCAACCCGCGACGGCCGCCGCCGCGGACAGCCGCACCACCGACCTGGCCCGCACGAGCGCTCCGGTTCCGCTGACGTTCTCCGTGGCCGACCGCATCAGGATTCCGGCGATCCGGGTCGACGCTCCCGTCACGCCCGTGGGCCTCGACATGGCGGGCTGGGTGGACGCGCCGCCGCCGGAGGACCCGAACCTCGCGGGCTGGTTCTCGGGCGCGGTCTCGCCCGGCGAGAAGGGCACGGCCGTCATGGTCGGCCATGTCGACAACAAACAGGGCCCCGCCGTCTTCTACGGTCTCGGGGCCATGAAAAAGGGACATCAGGTGGAGGTCCTGCGCAAGGACGGAAAGACCGCCGTATTCGAGGTCTACGGCATCGAGGTGTTCGAGAAGAACAACTTCCCCGGAGACCGTGTCTACGGAAACACCGGAAATCCCGAATTGCGTGTCATCACGTGCGGCGGCGGTTTCTCCAAGCAGAACGGCTACGACGGGAACGTCGTCGTGTTCGCCCGCCTGACCGAGGTGCGCTGAGCGCATCCCGGCCGGGTGGGCCAAAGCCCGCGGAGTTCCACGGAACCTCTCCCTGTTCCGTGGAACTCCGCGTTTTACGTGAACCGCCGCCGGGGCACGGTGACGTGATATCCCGAGTCCAGCAGCCGGGGCAGATAGTCGCGCAGCGCTTTCACGCTCTGCGAGCGGTCCCCGCCCGCGTCGTGGCCGAGGACGACGACCCCCGGGGCCGCGCCCTTGATGACCCGGCTCTCGATCGCGCGGGCGCCCGGCGACATCCAGTCGAGGGTGTCGACGGTCCAGGCCAGGGGCTCCATGCCGAGTTCGGCGCCGATCTGGAAGGCGGCCCGGTTCCAGGCCCCGTACGGCGCCCGGAACCAGCCGGGCCGCTCTCCGCACCCCTCCTCGATGACATCGCAGGTGCGCTCCATCTGGGAGCGGATCTCGGACCGGGTCAGCCGGGTCAGCAGCGGGTGGGACCAGGTGTGGTTGCCGACCACGTGTCCCTCGTCGGCCATCCGGCGCAGCATGTCCAAGTTGCCGACCGCCATTTCGCCGCACACGAAGAACATGGCGCGCACGTCGTGGGCCTTGAGCGCGCGCAGGACCTGCGGGGTGTAGCGGGGGTCCGGCCCGTCGTCGAAGGTCAGCACCATGGTCCGGCCGCGCCCGGACATGCGCAGGAACGGCTCGTGCCGTACGAGGGTCCTACGGGCCGGGCCGCGGACCGGCCCGTATCCGGCGATGGGCTGGAGACGGTAGGCGGAGGGTCTCAGGGCCGCGCGGTTCGCATTGGCGCCGGCACCTGCACCGGCACCTGCACCGGCACCTGCACCGGCACCAGCGGCGGGAGCTGTGGCGGACCGGACCGGGGAGCCCGGGTCGGCGGTGAGCACGTGTACCGTGCCGGCCGCCCCCGCCGCTCCCAGCACGGCGGCGCCGGCCAGCAAGGCCCGGCGCCGCGAGAGGAACTGATCCTTTTTCATGAGTAATCAGTCGCCCGACCGGCGTGCGACTCAGCACAGAGACACCGGAGCGGACGCACGAAAGCACCCGTTGGGACCAGCCCCCGGCGACCGGGAGCGGCTCAGCGGCGGCGTACGAGCGGGAAGGGCAGCGTCTCGCGGATGGTGAGCCCGGTGAGGAACACGACGAGCCGGTCGACGCCGATACCGAGCCCTCCGGTGGGCGGCATGGCCTACTCCAGCGCGTCGAGAAAGTCCTCGTCCAGCTCCATCGCCTCCGGGTCTCCCCCGGCGGCGAGCAGTGACTGCGCGGTGAGGCGCTGGCGCTGCTCGACGGGGTCGGTCAGCTCGGAGTAGGCCGTGCTCAGCTCGGTGGAGAAGAACAGCGGGCGGGACGGCCGCCCGTCGAAGACGCCGCCCGAGATGAGTCCGCCGCAGACCCGGCCGGCGGCCCACAGCAGCCGCCGGCCGCGCGGCAGGGTGATCAGAGGTAGGCGACGACCAGCCACCAGGCGATTTTCCGAATCCCTCGGGCACCTTGCTGAGCGGACCGCCCCGTGACGGCCGTATCGGCCCTTTGGTGTCCTTCGCAGTTGCTGCCTCTGGTTGTCCTTCGCACTTGCTGCCTCGGCGCCGGCACTCATGCTGTCGACTGCAGGAAGAGCGGGGCCGTGCCGCCTGTCGAGCACGGCCGTCCGCGCGGCCCGACGGCAGCGGGACCGGACGGCTGCCGGACCCGTTGCTTCCGATAGCCTCGGCGCCGTGACGGAACACCACCCCCACCAGTTCGAGCGGGGCACCGACGGGCCCAAGGTCATCGTGGTCGGCGTGGACGGCTCCGACTCCTCGCTGCGTGCCGCGGCCTACGCGGCGGGTCTGGCCCGGCGCCAGCGGGCGCTGCTCGCGCTGGTGTACATCCAGCCGGTGATGGCGGCCGGCGCCGCACTCGGTGTTCCGGTCGCCGCGACGACCGACGAGATCGCCGAGGACCTGGTCCGGCAGATCCGGGAGGGGACCGAGCAGGTCAAGGGCATATTCGATGTGCGCTGGGAGTTCCACACCTTCCACGGCGACCCCTACAACGGGCTCGTCTCGGCGGCGGACCAGCTGAAGGCGGACGCCGTCGTGGTGGGTGCGTCCGAGCAGGCGGGGCACCGGATCATCGGTTCCGTCGCGATCCGGCTGGTGAAGGCGGGGCGGTGGCCGGTGACGGTGGTGCCGTAGAGCAGGACACGACCACGACGTCGGCGCCTGCCTTCCTGACGGCCCGGGCGTCCGCGACGATCCGGTCGGGGTGGATGAGGTTGACGGCCCAGGGTTTCCCGGCCGACAGCCGGAAGCCGTTCGTGCCGTACGTGTACGCGAGGTGGGCGACCGTGGCGGAGCCCGTCTGCCTGATCGTGGGCGCGCTCGCCTCGGCCGCGCTGCGGGCGGCCCACGCGTGCCGCACCCCGGCCCGGTCGAGCACATCGAGGGTGCGGTGGATGCCGCGAAGACAGATCGCCAGATCGGCTCGGGCCTCGACACAGCACATGACCGCGCGAGCGGCTGTTGTCTGTCGGGTGCGCGGTGCCCTCGACATCCTCGGCCTCGCCCCCATACGACCCATTGCGGTCATATCGAAGCAGGAACTGACATGTGGCCACATAACGGCGCCAGTGAGAGTCAAGAAGGCGCCACTGTCACTGCCCCGTACGGCGTTTCAGGACGGGGCCATTAGGGCGAACCGGGGCGCGTAGGCGGAGGCATCCCTCCCGGTTGACCGTTCGTCGTACCGTTCGTCGACGGGTTCGACCGTCTGCCGACGAGCCGTGTCCATGGCCTGTCCCGGCGGGTCGCCCTGCGCTGGCATACGGCCATGACGGCCGCCACGACCATGACCAGCAGGACGACCGCCGAGCACGAGCTGGCCGATTTGCAGCGGGAGCACGGCGCACCGCTCTTCGCCCTGATGCTGAGGCTCTCCGACGGGGACCGCCAGCGCGCCGAGGATCTGGTGCAAGAGACGTTCGTGCGCGCCTGGCAGCACCCAGAAGCGCTGCGCGCCGACGACTTCGACTCCGTACGCCCCTGGCTGCTGACGGTGGGTCGGCGGCTGGCCATAGACGCGCGGCGGGCCCGTCAGGCGCGGCCCGCCGAGGTCGGGGACGCCGTACTGGAAAGCGCGCGGGTTGCCGCCGATCACGCGGAACGCTCCGTGGCGACCCTCGATGTGCGAGAGGCTGTGAAGACACTCACTCCCGAGCACCGGGAAGTCCTGGTGCAGGTGTATTTCCGGGGGGCGAGTGTGGCGGAAGCCGCCGAGGCCCTGGGGATTCCGCCCGGTACGGTGAAGTCTCGCGCGTACTACGCGCTGCGCGCCCTGCGCCGGGTTCTTCCGGGATACGCGGCCGACCTGCGGTGAAACCGAAGGCCGAGTCAAACCTCCGTAAAGCGCCTTGCCGTGGACCATGGTTGAGCAATCAGCTTGTCTTCATCCGTGTTCCGGACTGGGGGCCCGGGTTCGGGCTACGCGCACGCACCGGAGGAAGGCAGGAAGGGATGCTGCACAGAGGTCAAGAGAGCACGGACGGCGCGGGTGGTGGTGAACTCACCGTCCCCATGGCGTGGTTGTACGCCGAGTACATCGCCGACGAACTGCTGCGGACGGGCGACCTGATGCCGCCCACGTCCTTCGAGTTCCGCGCCGGGCGCGACGCCCTGGCGCTCACCATCTTCCTGTCGGACACGAGCGGTGAGCTCTCCGGCATCCGGGTCGTCTCGCAGCTGGAGACATGGCTGTCGCTCACGGCGTACGACCAGCCGTGGCAGGACTGGGTGCGCGAGCGCATGGCCAAACTCGCCACAGAGGCGATCGATGCGGGTGGTCCGGCGCCGGACCTGGACCTGGCGACGGCGGCCTGGCGCTGGCTGGAGGAGACCGAGCTGCTCGCACCCGACCTGGACGCCGTACCGGGCGGCGGTCCGGTCATCGGGGAGGACGACGGCCCGAAGGTCTGGACACCCGCCTGGCAGCTGGGGCTGCCGCTGGGGCACCTGGCGATCCATCTTTTCTGAGCGGTTTTCCGACACACGTCCCCCACCAACTACCCTGACCAGTTTTTTCTGAACCTCGACCAATCCGCGGGCCCGTCCGCTCCGAATCTCTTCGTTCGTTTCCTACGGGACTTGAGTGATTCGGCAGTCTCCTGCGTACCGGTGGGCAAGCAACTACTCCCCGCACACACACCCCATCGGCACCGAGGATTTGGTATGAGGTCGCTGGAACGCCACCGCGACGTCGGCGCATATGCGCTCGGCGTGCTGGACGAGGCGGATGCCTTCCGCTTCGAGGACCACCTCACGGAGTGTCCCCAGTGTGCGGTTCAGATACATGAACTGGCAGCCACCACACGGTCGTTGCGGGCATACGCCCAGGCGACGCCCCGTGCGGTGCATCCCATGACGCAGGCCGGGCCGGCCCTGCTGGACCGGCTTCTGGACGATGTCGTCTCGACGCGCCGCAGCGGACGCAGGCGCTGGCTGTACGCGGTCGCCGCCGCCGTGGTGTTCGCCGTCGGCGGGCCCGCGGTCGCGGTCTTCACCGGGGACGAAACTTCGAACGGCGAGACGGTCGCTGCGACCGACCCGTCGTCGGGGATGTGGGCCGAGGTCACCACCCTGAACCGCGCCTGGGGCAGCGAAGTGGACCTGAAGGTCAAGAACGCGCCCAGTCTCCTGCGCTGCCAACTCGTCGCCGTCGGCCGCGACGATTCGGAGCAGGTCGTACTGAGCTGGACCGTGCCCGAGAAGACCGGCGCGGCGGCCGACGCCAAGCCGTCCGAGCCCATGCAGGGCGCTGCGGCGCTGCATGCCGACGAGGTCGCCCGCTACGAGGTGCGCAACCCGGACGGGGAGCCGCTGGTGACGCTCAAGGCTCGCTGAGGCGGGGTCCGAGACCTCGTACGGCTCCGTACGGCCCCGTACGGAGCGGGTGTCCGAGACTCGTGCTCGGGCGCCTGACGGCCGGTCGCGGTCGGCCGTGGGCTTACTTCAGGAACTTGGACATCCGGCGGTCCGCGAGGGGCTTGCCGCCCGTCTGGCAGGTCGCGCAGTACTGGAGGGACGAGTCGCTGAAGGAGACCTCGCGGATGGTGTCGCCACAGACCGGGCAGGGCTCTCCCGTGCGGCCGTGGACGCGCAGGCCGCTCTTCTTCTCGGCCTTGAGCCGGCCCGCGGCGATTCCGTGGGAGCGCTCGACGGCGTCGGCGAGGGTCGTCCGCAGCGCCTCGTACAGCCGCCCTGTCTCCTGAGGCGTCAGGGCCGAGGCGAGTTTGAAGGGCGACATCTTCGCGGCGTGCAGGATCTCGTCGCTGTAGGCGTTCCCCACTCCCGCGATCAGGCTCTGGTCGCGCAGGGCGCCCTTCAACTGCCGCCGCTCGCCGTGCAGGAGCTTCGCGAACCGGGCCTCGTCGAAGTCGGCGGCCAGTGGGTCCGGGCCGAGCCGGGCGACACCGGGGACCTCGCCCGGATCCCGGACGACGTACACCGCAAGCCGCTTCTGGGTGCCGGCCTCGGTGAGGTCGAAGCCCTCGCCGGTCTCCAGGGCGACGCGCATCGCCAGCGGGCCCTTGCCGGGCCGCGGCTGTCCGTCGGGGAGCCGGTCCTTCCAGTGCAGCCATCCCGCGCGCGCCAGATGCGTCACGAAGCGGGGCCCGCCGTCCGTCTCCAGATCCAGAAACTTCCCGTGCCGGTGCACGGCCACGACCTCATGCCCTTCGAGAGCGCTGAGCGGCGGCTCGTACGTCTTCAGCACACTGATCGCGACGGGCAGCACCCGCACGATCTCGTGACCGACCAGATGATCGGCCAGGAAATCCTTCAACGCTTCGACCTCGGGAAGCTCCGGCATGAAACCAGGGTGCCACCCGTCGGCCCTCCGCTCACTCCCGGTCGGGCACCAGGAACTCGCACCACACGCACTTGCCACCGCCCCGGGCCTCCACCCCCCACACGTCCGCGAGCCGGTCGACCAGGAGCAGCCCCCGCCCGGAGACCCCGGACTCCCCCGCCTCCCGCCGCCGCGGCAACGCACTGGACACGTCCTCGACCTCCACACGCAGCCGCCGGTCGGGCCCGGCGAGGACGCGCAGGGTCACGATGGCGGAACCCTCCGTATGCATCAGGGTGTTGGTGATCAGCTCGTCGGCGACGAGCTCGATCTCGTCGGCCTTCTCCCGCGCCCCCCAGGCACGCACGGCCGCACGGATCATGTGCCGCGACTCGGCGAGCGCCTCGGGGTCGCCGGGCCCGACGTGCTGCTGGAGCCGGCCTCCGGAGCGCTGCGCGTCGAGGCCGAGGCGCCGCATCAGGAGCAGCGCCACATCGTCCTCGCCGCCGCGTTCCTCCGCCACGTCGATGAGCCGGTCCGCGAGGTCGCGTACGTCGTCGGGGCCGGTGGAGATGAGCGCGCGCAGGGTCTGCATGCCGTCGTCGAGGTCGATCCCGGGCTGTTCGACCAGGCCGTCGGTGCACAGGAGGAGGGTCTGGCCGGGGTCGAGTTCGAGGGTGTTGACCGGGTATTCGAGGCGCCCGAACAGGGCGGACAGGCCGAGCGGCAGGCCCCCTTCGACCTGCAGTCTGCGGCAGCTGCCGTCGGGGTCGCGGACGAGCGGGTCGATGTGGCCAGCCCGGACGACCTGCATCACACCGGTGGACAGGTCGACCTCCGCGTACAGGCAGGTCGCGAAGCGCTCGGTGTCGAGTTCGTGGAGGAAGACGGAGGCGCGGGCCATCACCGTGGCGGGGGTGTGGCCCTCGGCGGCGTAGGCGCGCAGGACGATGCGCAGCTGACCCATGACGGCCGCCGCGTGGGTGTCGTGGCCCTGCACGTCGCCGATGACGGCCCCGACGCGGCCGCCGGGCAGCGGGATCACGTCGTACCAGTCGCCGCCGATGTCCCGGCCGAGGGAGCCGGAGCGGTAGCGGACCGCGATGTCGGCGCCGGGGACGCTGGGGATGGAGCGCGGCAGCATGGCCTGCTGGAGGCCCTGGGCGAGGTCCTTCTCCTGCTCGTAGAACATGGCCCGCTGGAGGCTCTGCGCGATGCTGCTGCCGAGCGCGACCAGGACGTTGCGCTCGTCGGCCGAGAAGCCGTTGCGGTCGTTGTAGAGCAGCCCTATGGCGCCGATGGGTCTGGCCTGCACGATGAGCGGCAGATAGGCGGCCGAGGTGATCTCCAGACCGGTGATGTGCGGCCAGAGCAGCGGGTACGACTCGGCGAACTCCTCCGGCGACTCGATGAAGCGCGGGGTGAGCGTGCGCACGGCCTCGCTCATCGGGTACTGCTCGTCTATCCGGGTGACCAGCGTGCCCGGCACGAAGCTGCCCTGGGGGCCCTCGGCGACCAGCCGGATGCGGCCGGCCTCGACCAGGCCCATGACGAGGCTCGTCGCGCCCAGGTGGCTGACCCCGTGGGTGTCCTTGAGGACGTCGATGACGTCCTGGACCGTGTGGGCGTGCGCGAGGGCCGCGGTGGTGATCTGGACGACGTTCGTCTGCTGGCGGCGGGCCTCATCCAGGGCGGCCCGCTCGCGGCGGGCCTCGGCCTCGCTGAGTTCCTGCGTGGCGTCGCGGATGATGCCGATGATGCGGCGCGGGCGGCCCGTCTCGTCGCGCCTGATGTAGCCCTGGGTGTGGGTCCAGCGCAGGGTGCCGTCGCGGCGGCGGACGCGGAAGTACGCCCCGTAGTTCTCGCTGCCGTCCTTGATGGCCCGGGAGACGTGGGCGTCGAGGCGGCGGCCCTCGGTCGGCGGCATCCTGGTGTTCAGCGTCTCGGGACGGCCGTCGTATTCGTCGGGGCGCACGTCGAAGATCTCGTGGGCCAGGGCATCCATCTGGAAGATTCCGGTGTCCAGGTCCCAGTCGAAGCTGCCCATGTGGTTGAGCGCCAGGATCGGGTCCGGGTGGGCGGGCCAGTCGTCCGGGAGTGACAGGGCGCTCGCTCCCCGATCAACCATGGGCCCACCTTGCCAGGATTTGGGTGATTATTCGACCCGTGGGACGCCGCCGGGGCCGCTCGGCCGACGGACGTACGAAGGGTTCCGACGGACGTACGAAGGGTTCCGCACGGGCGCGCCTAGTCGGGGATCAGGCCGCCACCGTCGGTCCATTCCGGACCATTCCGGTCCACCTCGGCCCGTCCGAGCAATATGTCCACCATTGTCTGCGTCGGTCCTGGGAACCCCGCAAGCCGGAGGGACATACAGCGTCACCATGGAAGGGAAGGGAGCAGACTCCGTGGAGTGGTTCACAGCCCCCGAGTACTGGATGAGCCGGCTGGTCCTCCAGAAGGCTCTGGCCGTGATCTATCTCGTCGCGTTCCTGGGCGCGGCGCTGCAGTTCCGTGCGCTGATCGGCGAGCGCGGGATGCTTCCGGTGTCCCGGTTCGTGGCGCGGGTGCCGTTCCGGCAGGCGCCGAGCGTGTTCCATCTCCACTACTCCGACCGCTTCTTCGCGGCCTGGGCGTGGACCGGCTGCGCGGTGTCGGTGGCGCTCATCGCCGGGCTGGACGGTCAACTGCCGCTCTGGGGCGGCATGGTGCTCTGGCTGATGCCCTGGGTCCTGTATCTGTCGATCGTGAACGTCGGCCAGACCTGGTACTCCTTCGGCTGGGAGTCCCTGCTCCTGGAGACCGGCTTCCTCGCCGTCTTCCTGGGCAACGACGAGGTCGCCCCGCCGATCGTGGTGCTCTTCCTGCTGCGCTGGATCCTGTTCCGCGTCGAGTTCGGGGCGGGCCTGATCAAGATGCGCGGCGACGCGTGCTGGCGCAAGCTCACCTGCCTGGACCACCACCACGAGACCCAGCCGATGCCGGGCCCGCTGAGCTGGTTCTTCCACCATCTGCCGAAGCCGCTGCACCGGGTGGAGGTCGCCGCCAACCACTTCACCCAACTCGTCGTGCCCGTCCTGCTGTTCGCCCCCCAGCCCGTCGCCACGGCCGCCGCGTCGCTGATGATCCTCACTCAGCTGTGGCTGATCCTGTCCGGCAACTTCTCCTGGCTGAACTGGATCACGATCGTGCTGGCCTTCTCGGCTCTGGAGCTCCCCGGCTCGGCCCCGGACGTCCCGGGCGCCCCGCTCTGGTACGAGGTCGTGGTCCTCGCGGTCGCCGCGCTGCTCGTGACGCTGAGCTACCACCCGGTGCGCAACATGATCTCCCGCCGCCAGATCATGAACCGCTCCTTCGACCCACTCCACCTGGTGAACACCTACGGGGCGTTCGGCAGCGTCAGCCGTATCCGGTACGAGGTGGTGGTCGAGGGCACGGCCGACGCCGTACCCCACGATGACTCCGACTGGCGGGAGTACGAGTTCAAGGGCAAGCCCGGCGATCCACGGCACTGGCCGCGCCAGTTCGCCCCGTACCATCTGCGGCTCGACTGGATGATGTGGTTCGCCGCGCTCTCCCCCGCGTACGCCGGAACGTGGTTCGGCGTCCTGGTGGAGCGGCTCCTGGAGAACGACCGGGACACGTTGCGGCTCCTGCGCCGCTCCCCGTTCCCCTCGGACGCGCCGCCCCGGTACGTCCGCGCCCGTCTGTTCCGCTACCGATACACCACCTGGCGGGAGCTGCGGGAGACGGGCGCCTGCTGGGAGCGGACGTACGTAAGGGAGTTCCTGCCGCCGACACGGCTGGACGTGGTGGCTCAGAGGCGGTAGACGCGCTTGGCGGTGCCCTCGAAGACCTGTGTGCGGTCGTCGCCGCTCAGGTCCGGCGTGAGACCGTCGGCCATGAGCGCGACTCCGCCGTACGTCGTCGCCAGCGTGCAGACCGGCCAGTCGGAGCCGAACATGAGGCGTCCCGGGCCGAAGGCGTCCAGCACGGTGTCCGCGTAGGGCAGCATCTCCCGCCGCCGCGCCTGCGCCGACCGCCGCTGCGTCCGGTCCGTCTCCGTCACCATCCCCGACAGCTTGCACACCGTGTTCGGCAGGGCGGCGAGCGCCCTGATGTCGGAGGCCCATGGCTCCAGTTCGCCCGAGGCGATGGGCGGCTTCCCCAGGTGGTCGAGGACGAAGGTGAGACCTGGCAGTGCCGCGGCCGCCTTGACGCAGGCGGGGAGCTGATGGGGAAGTACCACGAGGTCGTACACGAGTCCGGCCCCCGCCACCGCGCTCAGTCCTCGCTGAACATCCGGGCGCAGCAGCCACTCGGGGTCCGGTTCGCCCTGGACCTGGTGGCGGACGCCCTTCAGGTACCGGCCGCCCGGCAGCTCGCGCAGGCGGGCCAGCTCGTCCGCGACACCAGAGCGGGTGAGGTCGGTCCAGCCGACGACCCCGCCGATCAGGTCGTGCTCCTCCGCTAGGGCCAGGAACTCCGGGGTCTCCTCCGCCACCGTGACCGTCTGGACGAGGACGGTCCGGGTGACCCCGGCGGCGCGTGCCTCCGGCGCCAGGTCGTCCATAGTGAAGTTCCGTCTGATGGGCGCCAGTTCGGGGCCGGTGATCCAGTCCTGGTCCCGTACGGAGAGGTCCCAGACGTGGTGGTGGGCGTCGATGGCGCCCGTGTGTACCGTCACGGCAGTTCCCACACGACCGGCAGCTCCGCCTCCGAGCCCTCGGACGAGTAGTCGTGCACGACGTCCAGCAGGTCCGCCATCCGGGCCTGCCAGGCGATGTTGATCGGCACTTTCTCCAGTTCGAGAAGGAGTCGCGGGTAGTCCTCGCACTCCAGGACATGGAAGAGGTCGGTGCCGCTGCGCCAGATCGTCCAGGAGGTGGCTCCGGCGGCACGGATCGCGTCCGTGAGGTCCTTGGGAACCTCGCGGTGGGCGGTCTCGTACGCGGTGACGCGGTCGGCGCGGACCTTGGTGTGCAGGGCCACTCTCATGACGGCTCCTTCGCCTTCGACGAGCTCTCGCCTGGTACGGGGGCGTCGGCCGGCAGCAGCTCCGTGTCCCGCAGTTCCTGCCAGAAGGCCGCGGGCACGGGGGCCGTGAACTGCCTGACGATGTCGTGGACCTGGTCCGCCGAGCGGGTGCCGACGAGGACGCTCGCGACGGCCGGGTGAGCGAGCGGGAAGGCGAGGGCGGCGGCGCGCAGGGTGGTGCCATGGCGTTCGGCGACAGCCTTGATCCGCAGGGCCTGGTCCAGCATCTCCTGGGACGCGGACGTGTAGTTGTACGTCGCTCCCGGCTTCGGGTCGGCCAGGAGACCGGAGTTGAAGGCGCCGCCGATGACGACGGACGTGCCGCGTTCCTCGGCGGACGGCAACAGTTCGGCGAGGGCCCGCTGGTCGAGGAGCGTGTAGCGGCCCGCGCACAGCACCACGTCGACGTCGGTGTCGCGGACGAAGCGCGTGAGCATCTCGGCCTGGTTCATGCCGGCGCCGATCGCGCCGACCACTCCTTCGGATCGCAGCCTTTCCAGCGCGGGGTAGGCCTCGCCGAAGGCCTGGGAGGCATGGTCGTCCGGGTCGTGCAGATAGACGACGTCGACCCGGTCCAGTCCGAGCCGTTCCAGGCTCTCCTCCAGGCTGCGGCGTACGCCGTCGGCACTGAAGTCCCAGACACGGCGGTGGGTGGCGGGCACGGCGAAGCCGTGATCGAGGTCGTCGCCTCCTCCGCCGAAGGGCTCCAGAAGGCGCCCCACCTTGGTGGAGACCGTGTACCCGGACCGGCCGCGCAGCATCGCTCCGAGGCGCCGCTCGGACAGGCCGACCCCGTAGTGCGGTGCCGTGTCGAAGTAGCGGATCCCCGCGTCCCAGGCGGCGTCCAGGGCGGCGTACGCCTGCTCCTCGCTCACCGGCCGGTAGAGGCCGGCGATGCCCGTGGCGCCGAAGGCCAGCTCGGTGACGTGGACGCCGGACCGCCCCAGGGCTGCGGACCGCGCCGGGGTGCCCATCAGGACCCCACCGGACGCAGTCGCAGCCCCTGCATCCCGCCGTCCACGGCGAGCGCGGTGCCGGTGGTGGCGCCGGACAGCGGGCTCGCCAAGTAGGCGACGGCGCCCGCGACTTCGGACGCCGAGACGAGGCGGCCGGTGGGCTGGCGGGCCTCCAGGGCGGCCCGTTCGGCGGTGGGGTCCGTCGCGGCGTCGAGGAGGCGGCCGACCCAGGGGGTGTCGACGGTGCCGGGGTTCACGCAGTTGACGCGGATGCCCTCGCGGACGTGGTCGGCGGCCATGGCGAGGGTCAGCGACAGGACGGCGCCCTTGGACGCGGAGTACAGGGCGCGCTGCGGGAGGCCCGCGGTGGCCGCGATGGAGCAGGTGTTCACGATGGTCGCGTGCGAGGACTTCCGCAGGTGCGGCAGGGCAGCACGGGCGGTGCGGACCATGCCGACGACGTTGACGTCCAGCACGCGGTGCCAGACCTCGTCGTCGTTGTCCTCGACGGTGCCCTGCGCGCCGATGCCCGCGTTGTTGATCAGCACGTCGAGGCCGCCCAGGTCGGCGGCCGCGGCGGCGACGGCCCGGCGTACGGACTCGTCGTCGGTGACGTCGGCCTGGTAGCCGAGCAGGGGCTTCTCCACGCTCGTGGGGTCCAGGTCGAGGACGGCGACCTGGGCGCCGCGGGAGGCGAGGAGTTCCGCGGTGGCCCGGCCGATGCCGGAGGCCCCGCCCGTCACCAGGGCCTTGAGACCCTCGAAGTCGCTCATGCCGCCTGCCCCTTCTGTCGGTCGAGGTCGGCGGCCCAGAAGGTGCCGCCGGGGAACGTGAACTCCGCGATGGACTCCGGCCGCATGGTCGCCGAGAAGCCCGGTGAGGTGGGTGCCATGTAGTGACCTTCTCCGATCACCACGGGGTCGAGGAAGTGGGCGTGCAGATGATCCACGTATTCGATCACCCGGTCCTCGGTCGTGCCGGACAGTGCCACGTAGTCGAACATCGAGAGGTGCTGGACGAGTTCGCACAGGCCGACGCCGCCCGCGTGCGGGCAGACGGGGACGCCGAACTTGGCGGCGAGGAGCAGGATCGCGAGGTTCTCGTTGACGCCGCCGACGCGGGCGGCGTCGATCTGGAGGACGTCGATGGCGCCCGCCTGGAGCAGCTGCTTGAAGATGATCCGGTTCTGTACGTGCTCGCCGGTGGCGACCTTGACCGGGGCGATCGCCTTGCGGATCGCGGCGTGGCCGAGGACGTCGTCGGGGCTGGTGGGCTCCTCGATCCAGTACGGGTCGAACTCGGCGAGTGCCTGGGTCCACTCGATGGCCTCGTCGACGTTCCAGCGCTGGTTGGCGTCGATGGCGATGCGGATGTCGGGGCCCACGACGGAGCGGGCCACCCGGCAGCGGCGTACGTCGTCGGCGAGGTCCGCGCCGACCTTCAGCTTGATCTGGGTGAAGCCGTCGGCGACGGCCTGGCGGGCCAGCCGGGTCAGCTTCTCGTCGGAGTAGCCGAGCCAGCCGGGCGAAGTGGTGTAGCCCGGGAAGCCGCGCTCCTTCAGCAGCGCGGTGCGTTCCGTCGCGCCCTCCCGGCCCTCGCTCAGCAGACGGAGGGCCTCCTCGGGGGTGAGGACGTCCGCGATGTAGCGGAAGTCGACCTGGGCCACGAGCCATTCGGGCGTGGCGTCGGCGAGCAGCTGCCAGAGCGGCTTGCCGGCGCGCTTGGCGGCCAGGTCCCAGGCCGCGTTGACGACGGCGCCGATCGCCATGTGCATCACGCCCTTCTCGGGCCCGAGCCAGCGCAGTTGGCTGTCTCCCGTCAGATCCCGGCTCAACGTCCCGGGGTCCGCGCACAGTTCGTCCACCGGCCGGCCCAGGATATACGGGCGCAGCGCCTCGATCGCGGCGACCTGGACATCGTTGCCCCGCCCGATGGTGAAGGTGAACCCGTGCCCCTCAAGACCGTCGGCCGTGTCGTCGCTGTCCGTACGCAGCACGACGTACGCGGCCGAGTAGTCCGGGTCCGGATTCATCGCGTCGGAGCCGTCGAGCTCACGCGAGGTGGGGAAGCGGATGTCGTAGGTGTCAACCGCGGTGATGCGGGCGGCAGATGAGGACACGGAAGTGCCTTTCGGTCCGGGACACAGGGGCGTACGAAATCGACGGCGGTCAGTCCTGGGCGCGGCCCGTCGTAACTCGGGCGATCATCAGGGCAACCAGGATGATTCCGCCGTAGATGGCCTGGATCCAGTGAGCCTGAACCTGGGCTTGGGTGAGCACGTTGTCGACAACACCGAGCAGCAGTACGCCGGTCAGTGCGCCGAACATGGTCCCCTTTCCGCCGTCCAGGCTGATGCCGCCGATCACAGCGGCCGCGAACACGGTGAAGATCATGTTCTGGCCCTGGTTGGCGCTGATGGCGCCGACATAGCCGGTCTTCATGATGCCGCCGACCGCCGCCAGGAGGCCCGCCGTGATGAACACCCCGAGCATCACGCGGTCGACGCGGATACCGGCCGCGCGGGCCGCTTCGGGATTGCCGCCGATGGCGTAAAGAGCGCGACCCACACGGTGGTAGCGAAGTATGACGCCCGCGACGGCGAAGGCCACCGCTGCCAGCCATACGGAGATCGGCACGTGCAGGAACGTGGTGGTGGCCATGGAGAAGAAGGCGTCCGGCATGTCGAAGAGTGTCTTGCCCTCGGTCGCGCCGACCAGGACGCCACGCAGGATGATCAGCATCGCAAGGGTGACGATGAACGCGTTGAGCTTCAGCTTCACCACAAGGAAGCCGTTGAAGGCCCCGATGGCCGCACCGACCAGCAGAATGGCCACCATTGCGAGCCATGTGGGCAGATCGGTACCGAAACCCGACTTGGCCGCCGGTAGAACCAGCAGCGCGCCCACCGCGGGCGCGATGCCGACCACCGACTCCAGGGACAGGTCGAACTTGCCCGTGATGAGTACCAGCGCCTCGGCCAGGACCACCATCGCCAGGGCTGCCGAGGACCCGAGGATCGAGATCAGATTATTCTCGGTGAGGAATGCGTCGTTGACGATCGTCCCGATCACCATCACCACGAACAGTGCCGGTACAAGCGCGAGTTCGCGAGCCCGACGCAGCAGCACCGTCTTTGCGGCGTGTGCGTCGGGCGGCCGTACAGAGGTGGAGGCCGAGGCCGACGGGGCCTTCGTGTCAGCCATGGTGGTCCACTCCTTCGATGGAGGCGATCAGCTCGTGGTCGCGCCAGCCCGCCGGGTGCTCGGCGACGACGCGGCCGTGGAAGAGGACGAGGACGCGGTCGCAGCGGCGCAGGTCGTCGAGTTCGTCGGAGACGACGAGGACGGCGGTTCCGTCGTCACGGGCCGAGTCCATGCGTGAGAGCAGGGACTCCTTGGACTTCACGTCGACGCCGGCGGTGGGGTTGATCAGGACCAGCAGCCGGGGCTCGGAGGCGAGGGCCCGGGCCATGACGACCTTCTGCGCGTTGCCGCCCGAGAGGTCGGACACGGGCTGGTCGGGCCCCTCGGTGTGGATGTCGAGGCGGTCGATCAGCTCGTCGGCGAAGCCCCTTCTGCGCTCGGTGCCGACGAATCCGTACCGGCCGAGGCGCTCCAGGACGCTCATCGTGGCGTTGTCGCCGACGGTCATGCCGAAGACGAGACCCTGCCCGTGCCGGTCGCGCGGGACACAGCCGACCCCCGCACGCAGGGCGGCCGTCACATCGCCGAACGGCAGCTGCCTGCCCTCCAGTTGGGCCGTGCCACCGGTCGGCGTGTGCAGTCCCGCGAAGGACTCGGCCAGCTCGATCTTGCCGCTGCCGCTCGATCCGGCGAGGCCGACGACCTCACCACCGCGCACGGTGAGGTCGATGCCCTCGTACGACTCCGAGGTGAGCCCGTGCGCTTCGAGGACGACGGGCGCGCCGGCGTCCACGTCGCCACGGGCGGCCTTCTCCTCCACGGCGGCGATGGACTCCCCCGCCATGGCCTCTACCAGGGCCGCCCGCGGCAGCTCGGAAACCGGGGCGGTGGTGATCCAGCGGGCGTCGCGCAGGACCGTCACGGTCTGGCACACCTCGTACACCTCCTGGAGGTGGTGCGAGATGAACAGGAACGTGACGCCGGACTCCTGGAGCGCGCGCATGCGGGTGAAGAGGCGCTCGATCTCCCGGTTGTCGAGCTGGGCGGTCGGTTCGTCGAGGACGATGAACCGGGCGCCGAAGCTCAACGCCCGGGCGATCTCCACCATTTGGCGGTCCTCGACCTTGAGGTCGGCGGTCCGAGCCTCCGGGTCGACGCGGACGTCCCAGGTGTCGAGGACCTCGGCGGCCTCGGTCTTCAGCCTGCGCCAGCTGATGAAGCCGCCGCGGCCCTGCGGCTGGCGGTTGATGAAGAGGTTCTCGGCGACCGTCAGCTCGGGGACGACGGTGGGCTTCTGGTAGACGCAGGCCACCTTGCGCCGCCAGGCGTCCCGGTCGGTGAGCGCGGGCGCGGGCTCGCCGTCGAAGCTGACCGTGCCCTCGTCGGGGGCCTGGAGGCCGGTGAGGACGGTGACGAGGGTGGACTTGCCCGCGCCGTTGCGGCCGACGAGGGCGTGGGACTCGCCGGCGTGCACGGTCAGCCGGCCGTCGGCGAGGGCGACGGTGGGGCCGTACCGCTTGGCTATCCCCCGCGCCTCAACGAGTGGTGTGCTCATGTGACCGTGTTGCCCCACAGCTCGGGGTCGTCGACGTTCTCCTTGGTCACCAGCGGCGCGGGCAGCTGGTCCTCAAGGATGCCGCTGGGCAGCTTGACGATCTCGGAGTCGTGGTCGGTCGGGCCCGGCTTGAAGGTCTTCCCCTCCATCGCGGCCTTGATGTAGTACAAGCCGTACTTGGCGTAGAGGTCGGCCGGCTGCGAGACGGTGGCGTCGATCTGGCCCTTGCGGATGGCGTCGTACTCCTGCGGGATGCCGTCGTTCGAGACGATCGCGATGTGGCCCTTCTGGCCGACCGTCTTCAGCAGGCCCTTGGACTTCAGGGTCTGCAGTGTGGGTGCGAGGTAGACGCCGCCCGCCTGCATGTAGATGCCCTTGATGTCCGGGTTGGCGTTGAGGAGCGTGTCCAGCTTGGAGGCCGCCGTGTCGGACTCCCACTTGGCGGGGATCTCCAGGACCTTCAGCTTCGGGAACTTCTCCTTGACGCAGGTGCGGAAGGCCTCGGAGCGGTCCCGGCCGTTGACCGAGGCCAGGTCGCCCATGATCTGCACGACCTTGCCGGAGGGGATCTGCTTGCCGAGGTACTCGCAGGCCTTCTCCCCGTACGCGACGTTGTTGGCGCGTACGACCATCGCG
Source organism: Streptomyces sp. NBC_00878 (assembly GCF_026341515.1). Lineage (NCBI taxonomy): Bacteria > Bacillati > Actinomycetota > Actinomycetes > Kitasatosporales > Streptomycetaceae > Streptomyces > Streptomyces sp. NBC_00878. The sequence continues at coordinate 797,381 of NZ_JAPEOK010000001.1, forward strand.
ACCTTGCCCTTCTCGGGCGCCACGTCCACGGCGACCACGGGCACGCCCTTGCGCTCGGCCTGGTCGAGCCCGGCGGAGATCGCGGCGCTGTCCAGGGGGGCCACGACGAGGCCCTTCACGCCCTGGTTGAGCTGGTTGTTGATGTCCGTGATCTGCTGCGACGGGTCGCTGTTGGAGTTCACGGTCTTGAGGGCGTCGACGTCCTCGGTCTTCGCCATCTTGGGCACGTAGTCGTTGTACGACTGCCAGAACGGCGAGGTCAGCAGGGGCAGGATCACCCCGACCTTCCCGCTGCCGTCACCTCCACCGTCACCGGACGAGGCAACGTTGTCCTTGGTGCTGCCGCATGCCCCGAGTACGAACGTGGCGCAGGCGGCCACTGCCGCCGCGCGGACCGCCCGCGAGGTGTGTCGCCCGTTCCGGTACCGCACAGTTCTGCCGGCCATCTATCGGCTCCTCATTGAGCGTGATCGAGCAGGTGCCACGCATATTTATCAGACCACTTCCCCCTAACGACACCCCTTGGCCGCGATTTTTCGCGGTTTTCATGCGTAGTGGTCCGACCACCTGAGTGGTTAGACTGCGGCGCACCCGGCGACAGGAGGACATAGTGGACGAGAGCCTGCCCCAGGGGACGACGACGGCCCCGCAGAAGGGGACCGTGACGCAGCGCGCCATCGACCAGATCAAGGCGATGATCGGCGAGGGCCGTCTGGAGCCGGGCGCACGGCTGCCGACCGAGCGCGATCTGGCGTCGCAGCTGGGCATCTCGCGCAGCTCCATGCGCGAGGCGATCCGGGCGCTCACGGTGCTGGGCGTCCTGGAGGCGCGGCACGGGTCCGGGATCTACGTCACGCAGCTGGAGGCCGGGGACCTCCTGGAGACCTTCGGTGTGGTCGCGGACCTCTCCCGGGGGCCGCGGCTGGTCGAACTCCTCGAAGTGCGGCGCATCCTGGAGTCGACGGCGACCGCGCTCGCCGCCGCTCGGATCACCGCCGACCAACTGGCCGAGGTGGAGAAGCACTTGACGGCCATGAACGCGACGGACGACCCGGAGGAGATCCTCTCCCACGACCTGGCGTTCCACCGCGCCATCGGGGTCGCCGCGGGCAACGACACGATGGCGGCCATTCTGGAGGGGCTGTCCTCGCGGACGTTCCGCGCCCGGGTGTGGCGCGGTTACCAGGAGGAGGGCGCGTTCGAGCGCACCCGTCGGGAGCATGCGGCGATCCATCGTGCGCTTGTTGCCCACGATCCGGAGGCGGCGCGGGCCGCTGCCGCGGCGCATGTGGGTGAGGTGGAGCAGTGGTTGCGGACCCAGCTCCAGCCTTAGGAGGCTGGAGCTGGGTCCGAAGGCCGGGTCGTGGGGAGTCTGCGGGCCGGTGGGGGCTTGTCGCGCCCACACGGCGGAGCCGCACATCGATACAGCCCCGCGCCCCTGAGGCATGCGCCCCTGAAGGGCGCAATGCCCTCAGACGCGCTTGAGCCTCAGCGTCACCAGTTCGAACGGGCGCAGTTTCAGCGTGACCCGGCTGCCGTCCCGTTCCGGCACGGCGGCCTCGGCCAAGGGCCGTTCCAGCAGGTCCGTCACCGTGACCGTGTCGATCTCGAAGCCCGCCGTGAGTGTGGCCCGGCTGCGGCCGCCGCGTGACTCGTGGAAGCGGACGATCACATCGCCGCTGCCGTCGTCGGCGAGCTTCACCGCGGTGACCACGACCGCGTCCTGGGCGACGGTCACCAGCGGCGCGACCTCCGAGCCCCCGCCGACGACCTTCCGCGCGGGCAGGTTGATCCGCCAGCCCTCGCGCACCGCGTCGCCGATCCCGGCACCGGGCACCAGCGCGTGCCGGAAGCGGTGGACGCCCTGGTCGGTCTCGGGGTCGGGGAACCGCGGGGCGCGCAGCAGCGAGACGCGGACCGTGGTGGTCGTCCCGCCGTCGTCGCGCACCGCACGCGTCACGTCGTGGCCGTACGTCGAGTCGTTGACGACCGCGACGCCCCAGCCGGGCTCCTCCATGTGGACGAACCGGTGGTTGCAGGCCTCGAACTTGGCCGCCTCCCAGGACGTGTTGGTGTGCGTCGGCCGGAAGAAGTGCCCGAACTGCGTCTCGGACGCGTACCGCTCGGCGTGCACATCGAGCGGGAACGCCAGCTTCAGGAACTTCTCCGTCTCGTGCCAGTCGACCTCGGTGTCGATGTCGAGCCGCCACTCCCCCGGCGCGAGCGACAGCACCTGCGTGACCTTCGACTCGCCGAAGGTCCGTACGATCCGGACCGAGACGCCGTCCTCACCGGGGGCGACCTCGTCGGCGTCGACCAGGTCGGTGACCGTGTTCCGGTAGAACTCGTCGACGTCCCAGGCGTCCCACATGTTGGGGAAGTCGGGGTGGATCTGGAGCAGGTTCGCCGCCCGGCCGGGCGCGAGGGTCTCGCGGTCCGCGGCGAGGTCGAACGCGGAGACCACGAGTCCGCGTGCGTCGATCTCGATCCGCAGCCGTCCGTTGTCCAGCACATAGCCGCCGTCCGAGCGCGGCACGAGCGTGCACTCGCCCCCGACGACCGGCGTCCGCGCACCGCCGGCGGGCACCCCGTCGCGGGTGTGCGGCGCCGAGTTGAAGACGAGGGCGGTCGTCCCCTCACCGGCCAGCGCGCGCTGGGCGGAGCCGATGATGCCGTTCAGCTCCTCGGCGACGGCCTCGTACGTCCTACGGGCCTCGCGGTGCACCCAGGCGATGGAGGAGCCGGGCAGGATGTCGTGGAACTGGTGGAGCAGCACCGTCTTCCAGAGGCGGTCCAACTCCTCGTACGGGTAGGGGAATTCGGTGCGTACGGCTGCGGTCGCCGCCCACAGTTCGGCCTCGCGCAGGAGGTGTTCGCTGCGCCGGTTGCCCTGCTTGGTCTTGGCCTGGCTGGTGAGCGTGGCGCGGTGCAGTTCGAGGTACAACTCGCCGACCCACACGGGTGCGTTGGGGTACTCGGCCTCGGCCTTCTCGAAGAACGTCTCCGGGGTCTCCCAGACCACGGTCGCCGAGCCTTCTAGGTTGCGGAGCCGGGCCGCCTTGGCGACCATCTCGCGGGTCGTGCCGCCCCCGCCGTCGCCCCAGCCGGTGGGCGCGAGGGAGTGCCGGGCGACGCCCTTGTCCTTGAAGTTCCGCGCCGCGTGGGCGATTTCACCGCCCTTCATGGAGCAGTTGTACGTGTCCACGGGCGGGAAGTGCGTGAAGATCCGGGTGCCGTCGATGCCCTCCCACTGGAAGGTGTGGTGCGGGAACTTGTTGGTCTGGGACCACGAGATCTTCTGTGTCAGCAGCCACTTGGAGCCGGCCGCCTTGATGATCTGGGGCAGTCCGGCGGCGAAGCCGAAGGTGTCGGGCAGCCACGCCTCGTCGTTCTCGATGCCGAACTCGTCGAGGAAGAACCGTTTGCCGTGCACGAACTGACGGGCCATCGCCTCGGAGCCCGGCATGTTGGTGTCCGACTCGACCCACATGCCGCCGGCCGGAACGAACCGTCCGTCGGCCACCGCCTTCTTCACCCGGGCCCACACCTCGGGCCGGTGGTCCTTCACCCAGGCCCACTGCTGGGCCTGTGACATGGCGAAGATGAAGTCCGGCTCGTCCTCAAGGAGGGCCGTCATGTTGGAGGTGGTTCTGGCGACCTTGCGGACGGTCTCGCGCAGCGGCCACAGCCACGCCGAGTCGATGTGGGCGTGGCCGATGGCGCTGATGCGGTGGGCGGAGGGGACGGCGGGCGTGGCCAGCACCCCTTCCAGGTGTGAGCGGGCCGCGGCCGCCGTGTCGCCCACGTTCTGGAGGTCGACGGCGTCGAGGGCCTTCTCGATCGCCCGCAGGATGTCCCAGCGGCGTGGGGAGTCCACCGGCAGCTCGGCCATCAGCTCGCCGAGTACCTCCAGGTCGATGACGAGCTGCCACACCGTCTCGTCGAGGACGGCGAGGTCCATGCGTTCCAGCTTGTACTGCGGTTCGCTGCCCGCCGTCTCCTTGTCGCCCAACTGCGTGGGCACGAAGGGGTGGTAGTCCATGACGACGGGGTTGGACGCGGCCTCGACGTGCAGCCGCACCTCCTCGCCGCCCTCGACTGGCGCGCCGATCCGCACCCACTGGTTGCGCGGGTTCAGGCCCTTCACCGGGGTGCCGTCGGGCCGGTAGACGAGGCCCTCGCACTGGAAGCCGGGCATGTTCTCGTCGAAGCCGAGGTCGAGGATCGCCTCGACGGTCTTCCCGGCCCACTCCTGGGGCACGGTCCCGGTCACCCGGAACCAGCTGGTGCCCCACGGAGCACCCCACCGCGCGCCCGCCTCGATCGGCTCGGGTGCGGCCGCCAGCCCCTCGGCGACCGGCACCGGCTCACCGGGCGCGTGCCACACCGCCACTTCCAGCGGTACGGACTCGGGGTACACGGCGGGTCGGATGCGCTCGTCGAGGACACGCTTGAGGCGGGCTTCGACCAGGTTGCGGTCGTCATGCATGCGGGGTGCTCCGTAACTCCGTTGTGCGGGTTGCTACTCGGTGTCGGTGATCAGCACCGGCTCTCGGTGCTGACCGCCAGGTCGGCGGTCACCAGGTGTGGGTGACGGTCGCGGGGGCCGACGCGGTGTAAAGCTCCCCCACGGCCCGCAGTTCGAACCGTGCTGTGGACTCATCGCCTTCGGGTGTCAGTCCGCCGGCGAAGAAGGCCCGCTGCGCGGTGCCGCCGAGGAAGCGCCGGGTGCCGTCGGGCAGGATCCGGTGCAGTGTGTAGTGGCGTACGTCGCCGGTGACGGCCCGCCACGCGAAGCGCAGGTCGCCGCCTGAAGCGCCGGTGATGCGCAGGTCGCCGGGGACGGCCGGGCTCTGGGCGGCCTGGTCCCGTACGGCGATTCCGCCGAGCCGCCATTCGACGGCACCGCCGGCCCCGGTGAGCCGGACACCGAGGGCGTGCACCGTGCCGCCCGCGGGCAGACCGGTCAGCCGTACGGTCGAGGTCCCCCAGCCGGTGCCGGCGGTGACCGGGAAGTACGTGTACGCGTACGGCTGGCCGGGGCCCGACGGTTCGGCGGTGGCGACGGCCAGCTCGACCGTCACGTTTCCGGAGTCGACGCGGTGGGTCAGCTCGACGACGGTGTCCGCGCCGAGCGGAAGCCTGGTCGCGTACAGGTCCAGTGTGGCGGGCGCGTCGAGAGCGCCGGAGACCAGGACGCTGCTGCCGCCGCGCCACGCGTCCGCGAAGTCGAAGGTGACGGCCGGGCGCGCGCCCGTCGTGCGTACGACCCAGCGCCGGGACGGCAGCCGGTCCTGGAGGCCGAGGTGGTTCCAGGGGGCCGTCGACGTGATCTTGCCGTCCTCGTACCAGCGCAGTCCGTGCCCGGTGTTGAAGCCGCTCGCGAAGGGGACCGAGGCCACCGTCGAGCGGTCGGCGACGGCGACGGCGGGCGCCCGCCAGGTGTCGGTGGCGTCGGGCTTCGCCGGATCGAGCGAGCGTCCGGTCCAGAAGCGGTCGTCGGCGGCGTGGAAGTCGCCGGGGGTGCGCCCGGCGGGCAGGTGGTTGCGGGTCCACTCGGGCCGGTAGAAGCCCACCGAGACGACGTGCGCGGAGCCGCTGGGCACCATCGCGTCCCAGTTCACGGAGCGGTTCCAGCCGCTGGCCTCCACGTCGACGCCCGCCCACAACTCGTAGCGGCTGCGGCCGAGTTGCTGGGCCGTCGTGCCCGAGGAGGCCAGCGTGCTCGACGACCAGCGGAAGTCGACGAACATGGAGTCGGCGGTCTGGAAGAACACCCTGTTCTGGTTGTTGAGCGCGCCCTGCCAGCTCACTGAGCCGCCGACGGTCATGGAGTCGTACCAGGTGACGCGCTGTCCCTTCGCCGCGCTGAGCGACTTGAGCTCGGTGAGGAAGCCGAGCATGTCGGTGGGGAGGGCGGCGTTCCCGCCGCTGGTCTCGGCGTTGACGAACCAGCCGTCGAACCCGTACGCCTCGGCGACCGCGACGAGTTGGGCGGCCAGCGGGTAGCGCCCGGCCGCGTCCTTCTGCACCAGGTCGCGGGTCCACTGGAGCTGTCCGCCGTACGCGACGGGCGGCAGGAAGATGTTGCCGAGGACGGGCACGCCGTGCCGGTGGGCGGCGTCCACGATCGGCGCGTTCGGGGCGAGGATCAGGCCCTCGCCGGAGGAGCCGCCCCAGAAGACCAGCTCGTCGACGTACGACCAGTGGGTGAGGGCGTAGTAGTCGGCGTTGGCCGAGCCCTGCGAGGGGTTGCTCGCGGTCGGCCCGAAGGAGACGAGGGACTGGATACGGGCCTGGCCCGAGCGGGCCGTCGTGTTGGCCGGGGTCGGGGTGAAGCGGGCGGCGAGGGGCACGGACGCCGCGTTGAACGCCAGGTCGGTGTCGTCGGCGGCGCGCCAGGCCTTCAGGCTGCGCCAGGTGATGCCCGCGCCCGGGGAGCCCGAGGGGAACGAGTCCGGGTACCAGTAGGAGGCGTACGGCTGGAGTGTGGCGGCGGCCTTCGGTTCGGCGGTGGCGGGTGAGGCCGGGAGAAGGGCGGCCGCGGCTCCGGTGCCGGCGACGAGCAGAACCGTGCGTCTGGTGGGGTTCACGAGCAAGTGCCTCCTTGTGGGGAGCCCTTGATGGGGGGTTACGGAACCTGGTCGGGAGTGACGACTTCGGTGATGCCGCGGGCTGCGAGGTGTTCCTCGTCGTCCGCGCGAGTGGCGAGCACGGTGGTCGGGCGGGCGCCGTCGGCGGTGAGCCGGAAGAACGCCTCGTAGACGGGTCCGCCGGGCGCGCAGAGCGAGCGGCCGGCGGGGACGACGAGCGCGGTGGTGCGGGTCTTCGGCGGGTGCGGGTGCTCGCGGGTCGAGCGGGCCATGCGGGCGAGCACGCGCGCACTGTCCTTGGGGTGACGGTCGTTGGTCAACAGGCCTAGACCATATTCGAGTTCGGGAAAGTCGGCGAGATCACGGGACACGTCGTGGGAGCACCACCAGGTGATGCCCCACAGGTCGGCGCAGTCGAGCGCGTTCGCCACGGTCGCCTCGGTGAAGGCGGCGGCGTGTTCGGCGGGGACCAGCGGTGCCGGGGCGCCGACCTCCTGGAGCCAGACCGGACGGGACGGGTCGTCGGCCCAGGCCTTGGACAGCTCGATCAGATAGGCGGCGTGGTGCTCGGTCGCGACTCCGGTACGTCCGTGCCGCTGGGCCGTGCCGTTGAAGACCCACGAGTGCACGGCGGTCACCGCGCCGCGCCGGGCGGCCTGGGCCGGGGTGAACGGCATGTCGTCCTGGTACCAGGCCGCGTCGTACTCCGCGTGCAGATGCAGTTTGCCCGGCGCGCCCTTCTCACAGGCCGCGAGCATCCGCTCCAGCCAGGCGTCGATCTGGCCGGGCTCCGCGCGGTCGGGGTCCGGATGGGGGCCCGCCGAGAACTGGTTGACCTCGTTACCGACAGTCATGCCGATGAAGTTGGGCCGGTCGGCGAGGGCCGCCGCGAGGGTCCGCAGGTACTCCGCCTGCCCCTGGACCACCTCGGGATCGGTGAACAGACTCCGCCGGTGCCAGGTCTGCGTCCACGCCGGCAGGAAGTCGAAGCTGGACAAGTGCCCTTGCAGACCGTCGACGTTGACGTCGAGGCCGCGCTCGGCGGCCGCGTCCGCCAGGTCGACGAGCTGCGCCACGGCCCGCGGGCGGATCAGCCAGCGGTTCGGCTGGAAGTAGGGCCAGATCGGGAAGACCCGGATGTGGTCCATGCCGAGTGCGGCGATGGAGTCGAGATCGGCCCGTACGGAGTCGAGGTCGAAGTCCAGCCAGTGGTGGAACCACCCTTCGCTCGGGGTGTAGTTGACGCCGAAGCGCACGGCAGAAGGCGGCATGCGGGAGTCCTGGTTCTGGGGTGCGTACGTGGGGGCGTGGGGCCTTGTGAGCAGGTGAGCCCGTGTCGTGGTGTGGGCGGGTGAGCCGCCCGTGGTTGCCGGGGCTCACCCCTTGACCGCGCCCTCGCCGACTCCGCGGAAGAAGTACCGCTGGAGGCAGGCGAAGAGGGCGATCAGCGGTGCTACGGCGATGATCGTGCCCGCGGCGACGAGCCGTTCGTCGTTGGCGAAGGTGCCGTGCAGGTAGTTGAGGCCGATGGTCAGGGTGAACTTGTCCGGATCACTGAGCACGATGAGCGGCCACAGGAAGTCGTCCCAGGCGCCCATGAAGGCGAAGATCGCGACGACGGCGAGGGTGCCCTTCACCGAGGGCAGGGCGATCCGCAGGAACCGCTGCCAGACGTTCGCGCCGTCCACGTAGGCCGCCTCCTCCATCTCGTACGGGAGGTTGAGGAACGCGTTGCGCATCAGCAGGACGTTCATCGCGCCGATGCAGCCGGGCAGGACGACCCCGACGAGGGTGTTGTTCAGACCGAGCTCACGCATCGTCGTGAACTGGGCGATGATGATGCCCTCCAGAGGCACGAGCATCGCGAAGATGAACACGAGCGTGGCCACTTTGCGTCCGCGGTAGCGCAGCCGGGCCAGCGCATAGCCCGCGAGCGCCGAACCGACGCAGTTCGTCACGACGTTGGCGGTGGCGACCTTCAGCGAGTTGAGGGCGTAGTCCCATACGGGGATGGTCTCGGCGACGCGCTCGTAGTTGTGGAGGGTCGGGTCTCTCGGCAGGAACTTGGGCGGCGAGCTGAAGATGTCCTCGGTCGGGCCCTTCAGCGAGGTGGACAGCTGCCACACGAACGGCCCGACGGTGAGGGCGAGGACGGCGATCAACAGCAGGTAGCGCAGGGCGAGTTCCCACACCCGGATGCTTCGGCCGTGCTCGTCGGTGACACTCTTGCGGCGGGGTGCCTCCATGGGGGCCGGCGCCTCGCGCACCTTCTCGGCGACGCTCACGCGTCCTCCTTCCGGTCGGCGCGCAGCACGAGCAGCATCAGCGCGACGGTGACGACGAAGACGACGACCGAGATGGCGGAGGCGTAGCCGACCCGGCCGGTGAGGCCGGTGCCGGTGCGCTGCACGAGCATCACGAGAGTGGTGTCCTCGCCCGCCGGGCCGCCGTCCGGGCCCGCCATCAGATACACCTCGGAGAACACCTTGAAGGCGAAGACCGAGGAGAGCGCGCCGACCAGCACCATCGTGGAACGGACGGCGGGCACGGTGACCGTGAGGAAGCGGCGGATCGCGCCCGCGCCGTCCACCGACGCTGCCTCGTGCAATTCGCGCGGCACGTTGGCGAGCGCGGCCAGATAAATGATCATGTAGTAGCCGAGGCCCTTCCAGACCGTGACGGCCATGGCGCTCAGCAGAATCAGCCACTGGTCGCTGAGGAAGCCGACCCTGCCGATGCCGATCGTCTCCAACAGCGAGTTCACCAGGCCGCGTTCGTCGAGCAGCCACACCCAGATGAGTCCCACCACGACGATGGACGCGACGACCGGGGTGTAGAAGGCCGACCGGAAGAAGGCGATGCCGGGGATGTTCTTCTGGACCAGGAGCGCGAGCAGCAGGGGCAGCAGGACGAGCGCGGGGACCACCCCGAGGACGTACAGCGTGCTGTTGCGCAGGCCGATCCAGAACATCTCGTCGTGCAGCAGCTCCCGGAAGTTGGCCAGGCCCACGAACTCGCCGGGGATCAGGGTCCGGCGGTCGGTGAAGGCGTTGACCAGCGTCGACACGAACGGGTAGAGGATGAAGATGCCCACGACCAGCAGCCCCGGGGCGGCGAACAGCCAGGGACTGGTGGGGAGTTGGCGCCGCACCCGCGCGGTCCTCGGGGAAGCCGTACCGGAGGAAGTGGTACCAGAGGAACCAGTGCCGGGGGCGGCGGCGCCGGAGGACGCGGTGCTGGAGGAACTCGCCATGTCGGTCAGCCCTGCTGCTTGAGCAGCCGGTCGCACGCCTTGACAGCGTTGTCGAGAGCCACCTTGGGGCTCTCCTTGCCCTGCAGCGCCTTGGCGACGGAGTTCCGCAGCTCGGTCTTCATCTGCTCGCTGAACAGGACCGGCGTGTAATTGACCGCGTTCTTCAGGGACTTGGCGGCGGCGATCCGGACGCGGGTCTCGTCCGTGCCGTCCTCCGTGGTGAAGTACGGGTCGTCCAGCGAACCGGCGGTGCTCGGGAAGATCGCGACCTTCTTGGCGAACGACATCTGGTTCTGCGCGTCGGTGACGTAGTGCGCGAAGGCGACCGCCGCGGGCGTCCGCTTGGTCCGGGCGTTGACCATCACACCCATCACGTACATGTTGACCTTGCCGGTGCTGGTGATCTGGTCGGTGATACCGATGTTCTTGTAGAGGTTCGGCGCCTGCTTCTTGAAGTTGCCGAGGTCCAGGGCGCTGCCGGGGTTCATGGCGACGGCCTCGGTCAGGAACTTCTTGCCGGACGACTCGGGGGTCGCGGTCAGCGCCTGCGAGTCGAGCGCCTTGGCGTCGTACAACTCCTTGTACTTGGTGAGGAGTTCGACTCCCTTGGCATCATTGAAGGCAAAGCCGGTGCCTTCCTTGTTCATCAGCTCGACGCCGTACCGCCCGAAGTCCTCGATGGTGGGCACATTGGCGAGGGTGGCGACCTTGCCGTCACTCTTCTCCGCCAACTCCAGGGCGTCGGCGAACAGTTCGTCGTACGTCTTCGGGGGCTTCGAGGCGTCCAGACCCGCCTCCTTGAACAGCGACTTGTTGTAGAAGAGCGGGCCGGTGTTCAGATACCAGGGGAAGGCGTACGTACCCTCCATGCCCGGTATCTCGTGGCTCGCCCAGGCGCCCGGCAGGTACTCCTTCCTGTACTTCGCGGCGGCCTTGTCGAGGTCGAGCGCGAGGCCCGCCTTGGCGAGCGGGGCGACGAGGTCGGGCGAGACGTTCACGACGTCGGGCAGGGTGCCGCCGGCCGCGTCCGCGCTGATCTTGTCGGCGTAGCCCTCGGCGGGCTGGTCGACCCACTTCACCTTCGTGCCGGGGTACTTCTTCTCGAAGTCGGCGATCAGGCCCTCGAAGTACGGCTTGAAGTTGGCCCTCAGGTTCCAGGTCTGGAAGGTGATGTCGCCCTCGACCTTGCCGGAGGCGTCCGTGGAACCGCTGTCGTCACCTCCGGAGCCGCAGGCGCTGAGCGGCAGGACCAGGGCGACGACAGCGGCGGCGAGTGCTCTGCGAGGCATGCGCACGGTGACCGGGCTCCTTTGCGACGGTTGCGAGAGGTTGCGAGGGGTTGCGACGGCGTGGGTCGGGGTGACGGGCAGACCTTGCATCCATCCCGGCGGGGAAGTCAATGGATTCCACCCCGCTAAATTCATTAGCTGAGCATTAGCCCTGCTCAAAGGATTGCGAGTCGACTCTTGCAGCCGATCACTAATGCGCTTTAGAGTGATCTGGCTCAAGCGCATTAGTGCAGAGCTCCATTGAGCAGGCCTTCAGGGAAATGGGGAGCAAGGTTGCCAGCCAAGCGGTCTCCCGCGCGCCGGCCGACGATGAAGGACATCGCGCAGCGCGCCGGGGTCTCCGAGAGCGCGGTCTCCTTCGCGCTCAACGACCGGCCCGGGGTCTCCGAGATCACCCGGGACCGGGTGCGCCGGGTCGCCGAGCAACTGGGCTGGCGGCCCAGCACGGCCGCGCGCCAGCTGTCCGGCGAGGGCGCGGCGACGGTCGGTCTCGTCGTGGCCAGGCCCGCCGACACCCTGGGCGTGGACTCGTTCTTCCTTCAGCTCATCTCCGGCATCCAGGAAGTCCTGGCGGAGCGTCATCTCGGCCTGCTCTTCCAGGTGGTCGAGGACGTCGACGACGAGTGCGTGGTGTACCGGCGCTGGTGGGCGGAGCACCGGGTGGACGGGGTGATGGTCGTCGACCCCCGGACCGACGACGTACGCCCGGACCTGCTGGACGAGCTGGGCCTGCCCGCTGTGGTCATCGGCGGGGCGCCGGACGCGCGGCACCCGGGTCTGTCGACCGTCTGGGCGGACGACGCGGGCGCGATGGCCTCGGTCGTGGACCGGCTGTCCGCGCTGGGGCACCGCCGGATCGTGCATATCGCGGGGCTGCCCGGCCTCGCGCACACCGAGCGCCGGATCCGTACGCTGCGCGCCGAGGCCGAGCGGCGCGGGCTCGCCGAGGTGCGCTCGGTGACCACGGACTACTCGGACGCGGAGGGGGCCGCCGTGACGCGCCGGGTCCTCGAAGGCGGGGTTCTGGAGGGCGGGTCACCGCCTACCGCGCTGGTCTACGACAACGACGTGATGGCCGTCGCCGGAGTCGCCGCGGCGACCGAGCTGGGCTTCTCGGTGCCGGGTGACGTCTCGGTCGTGGCCTGGGAGGACTCGGCGCTGTGCCGCATGGTCAAGCCGTGGCTGTCGGCGCTGTCCCGCGACACGGTGGAGTTCGGCCGGACGGCCGCGAAGGAATTGACCTCGCTGGTGGACGGGGGGCCCGCGCGGACTGTGCGGGTGCCGGTGCCGCGGTTGATCGAGCGGGAGAGTACGGGGCCCTGCGGGGCTTGAGCGGGAAGGGGCGGGGGGGAGTGGGGGGCTGTGTTGCGTCTGCGGGTCCGTTGTGGCTGGTCGCGCCCACGCGGCGGAGCCGCAGATGTCACAGCCCCGCACCCCTGAGGGTGCAACGGTGGCCGCTCCCTCAGAGGCGCGAGCGGTACAGGGCGAACTGGGTCAGGTGTGGCGGTTGGCGTGACTGTGTTACTCGTACGCGCCAGTGCCTTGCCCGTACGGGAGTTGGCAGGAGCAGGATGCGGCTGGCGCCGAGTGTGCCCGCCTCAGCCACCCGCGCCCAGGCACCGCCGGCGCCGGGCTGGGCCTCGACCACGAAGCTCTCCACCTGTTGCCCGTGTCGGATGTCCTCGGCGAGGCGGATACGGTTCACCTCGCGGGCGCGGCCGAGGTCGACCGTGATCGTGCCCGGGGAAGTGGTGCCCCGGGCTCCGCCCGCCAGGTCCTCCGGCAACTCCCGGTCGATTCGTTCGCGGAACTCCCGTAGGCGGGTGACGTCGGCGGCCGGGAGGAGGCCCTGCTCGTCCGGCGGGATGTTGAGCAGGAGTACCGCGTTGCGGCCCACCGAGCCGAAGTAGATGTCCGTCAACTGCTGTACGGACTTGGGCTGTTGGTCGGCGTGGTAGAACCATCCGTCCCGGATGGACACGTCGGCCTCGGCCGGCCACCACTGCAGGTAGTCGGCCACGGGCCGCGCGGCGACCAGGGCGTCCCGGCCGCCCATGTCGGGCGCGTCGTACGAGAGGGCGAAGTCCATGCGCCCGTTGTCCTTCTCCTGGACGGGTACGACGCTCCACTCGTTCTCGCGGGCGAACCCGCCCTCGTTGCCGACCCAGCGCACGTCGGGTCCGGACACGGCGACCGTGGCGTCCGGCACGAGTGTCCGGATCAGCATGTACCAGCTGTCCCAGTCGTACGTCTCGACCTGGTCCGGCGGGATCCGGCCCTGGGCACCGTCGAACCAGACCTCGTCGACAGGCCCGTACTCGGTGAGAACCTCGTAGAGCTGGTCGAGCATATGGGCGCCGTAGTCGGTGGCCGGGAGCCTGAAGGTGGGCCCGTCCGGGCGGTCGTCGCCGGGGACCGGGGTGGGGATGGTGCGCTCGGAGCGGGCACTGCCGTTGGCGTACACGCCGTGCAGGTACTGGTTCTCGTCGGCCGGTGAGATGTAGACGCCGACCTTGATGCCATGGCGGCGCATCGAGTCGGCGAAGGAACGCAGGACGTCACCCTGTCCGCCCTGCCAACTGCTCGACGCCACCGAGTGGTTGGTGTACCGCGACCGGTAGAGCACGAAGCCGTCGTGGTGCTTGACGGTGAGGATGGCGAGCTTGAAGCCGCCGTCGCGCAGGGCGCGGGCCCACTGGTCGGTGTCGAGGCCGACCGGCTGGAAGACGTCGGGGTCCTCGTCCCCGGTACCCCATTCGAGGCCGGTGAAGGTATTCACGCCGAAGTGCAGGAAGGCGGTGCGTTCGAGGGCCTGCCAGGCGATCTGCCGTTCCGTGGGCCGTACTTGGGAAGCCTTGCTGACCAGCTCCTCCGCGGTGTCGTCCGGGCTGACGGGAATCCGGTACCACGGCTCCTCGGCAGAGGCGGCGGAAGCGGAGGCAGCGGAGGCGGACGCGGACGCGGAGGTGGTGGCGGAGGACGCGCGGGCCAGTGACGTACCGCTGGACGCGGCGAGAGCGGCGGCTGCCGTGACGAAGAGACGTCTGGAGACTTCCATGCGGGTCGGACTCCTCAGGTCAGGGATGATCAACCAACGGGTCGACGGAGCTAGGGACCTACGGGGCTACGGGTCTACGGGTCTACGGTCATCCGGCAGCCAACTGCCATACGGCAGGGCTCTGTTGGTCAGGCGGGTACTGCACGAGCCGACCGTCATCGGTCACATGCACGGCCATCTGTGTGATCGCGTTGACGAGCCGGTAGCCGTCCTGCGCGGGCACCAACTGCCAGCGCTGCAAGGTGTTCGCGGCGTCGCAGGTCTGCCGGGACACCTCGATGCCGGGCTGGAGCGGCACGTTGAGGGTGAGCCTGCCGCCGCGTATGTCGAGACAGCCGTTCGCGGTCTTCAAGGTCACGTAGCCGTCCGGGGTGCGCTTCACCTCGGCCGTGACGGACACGGTCCCCGCCCGGAAGGTGTACGTCCCGTCCGCGACCGGTACGCGGGTGAGGTCCCGCCATCCGGGCGCGTGGCCCACGGCAGCCGCGCGAGCGGTGAACTGCGCGTACGTGGCGTCCGGGTGGGGGCTGCCCCAGGTGGCCTGGGCGACGTGGCGCAGGGCCGGGTCGGTGTCTTGCGCGACCTCGTTCTCGGTCTCGCCGCGCCCGTTGTCGGGCCAGAGGCTGATCTTGGCTCCGGTGATGCCCTCGCGCGAGGTGAGCTTCTCGCCCTCGAAGCTGCGCGGGTCCCAACTCTGCTCGTACAGGCCCTTGGTGTCCGAGTGGAAGCCGCCGCGTACGAGATAGAGGGCGTAGGCCGCGTTCATCAACGGGTAGCCCTGGGCTCGGAGTTGGCTGGGCTTCGTCGCCACGTTCAGCCAGTGCTCGACCGTCGTCGCGGCCGTGACGGGCACGGTGTTGGCGCCGGTGAGACCGTCGTTCCAGATGCGCAGCTTCTTGCCCTTGTCCGCCGCGTGGGCGTGGACGCGGTTGACGAAGTCGATGAACGCGTCCTGCGGGGTGGCGTTCGCGCCGTACTTCGCCCGGGCGTACTCCAGGACCTGTGGGTACTTGGCGAAGTCGGAGCCGAGCATGTACTCGTCGGCGCCCATGTGCCAGGAGTCGGACGTGAACACCTCGGCGTACTCGTCCATCAGGCTCGTGTAGTAGGCGAAGGCCTCGGGGCGCGTGATGTCGAGCCGGGACGGCTGCTTGTTGCCGTCGGAGTCGGCGAGCTGGAGGTCCGGGCGGTTCTCGATCCACGGGTCCATGTGTCCCGGGGAGTTGATCTCCGGGACGATCGTGACGTGGTACTTCTCGCCGAGGGCGACGAGGCTTCGTATCTCGTCCTTGGTGTAGTAGCCCCAGGTGTTGGCTTCGGGGTGCGCGTCGCTCTTCACCTTGAGTTCGAGCAGCAGCTGGTTGAGCCTGTGGTACGCCATGTCGCGTACGAGGTTCTCCAGCCAGGCCGTCGTGATGTGGATGTAGCAGGCGCAGACGCCGACACCGCGCTCCTCGTACTGCGGCACGTCGACCGTGCGTCCGGCGGGCAACCGGTCGCTCTGGGCGAGGAGTTGGAGGAGGGTCCGGGTGCCGTAGAAGGCGCCGGTCTCGGTGGCGCCCGTCACCGACAGGCGTTCGCCCGCGCGGAGTTCGTACCCCTCCTTCCCGAGCGCGGTTCTGGCGGGCGCGACGTCGATGACGATGTCTCCCGTACGTGCTCCCCCGCCGACGACGGGGACGGTGCCGTGGCCCGCCGCGCGCAGGTCCTCGGCGAGGGTGTCGGCGACGCGGCGCTCGGCCGTTCCGTCCGCGACGAGGCGCGCGCCGCGGCCGTAGACGTATTGTCCGGAATCCGGCGCCCAGTCGGACAGCGCGGGAACGGTGACAGGGGTCGCGGGGCCTGCCTTCTCGGCCCCTCCGGCCGTTCCGGATGCCCCTCCGGCCGCCTGAGCCGCCGGGGCCGGGACCGCGAGCAGCAGCAGCGCCGCCACGACGCCGACCAGCCGGGATCGTCTTGGACCCCTGCTCTTGCCTTCAGCGCTCCTGGCTTCCGCACGCACGGGCACCCCTCCCATTCATCGGAGGTGTGATGATTGAGCTGGCTCCAGGGCCTGTCAATGGGGTCTGAAGTCAGACGGGTTGAGCCAGTGGTCGGATGACCTGCCACTCCTTGGGAACATCCGTACGCTCGCGGCGCGAAAAGTCCAAGAGGACCGCAGCGAATGTCCAAGCGCGGCGGCTCAGCTCCGCGGGGGGCTTCGCGGGGAGGGTCGTAGGTCGACTGCGGGCTGTGTGTGGCTGGTCGCGCAGTTCCCCGCGCCCCTGAAAGAAGGCAGTTACCCCTGGCCCCTATCGGTCAGAGAGCGCGGTGCATGACGTGCAGGCCCACTCTGCCGTGGGTCGGGTGGTCGTAGGCGTCCGGGATCGTGCCCAGGATCGTGAAGCCCAGGGACGTCCACAGTTTCACCGCGGGGTTGGTTTCGACCACCGCGTTGAAGACCATCGCTCGGTAGCCGTCGGCCTTGGCCGTTTCCAGGATGTGGTTGGCGAGGGCTCGGCCGATGCCCTGGCCCGAGCGGTCCGGGTCGACCATGAAGGCGGCGTTGGCGATGCGGGCGGCGGGGCCGCCGTAGTTGGGGGTGACGTAGGCGGAGCCGACCACGGCTCCCGTGGCGTCCTCGGCCACGTACACCCGCTTGCCCCGGGCCATCCACAGGGCGCGGGCGTCCTCTTCGGAGGTGTCCGGGTCCCAGGTGTAGGTCTCGGCGGCGGCGACGATGCGGTGCCAGAAAGGCCAGATCCGCGGCCAGTCGTCGGCCGCGGCTTCTCTGATCAGCATGGGCGTGAGTCTGGCACGCCCATGCTGATCAGCGATCGCGAGGGTGCTGGTGGACCTGGCGGTCAGTCCACGCTGGGCAGGATGTGGGGCTCGGCGAGGTCGTCCTCGTAGCCCGCCAGACGGATGGGGGCGGACCTGGCCCACACCTCGAGGCTGCCGAGCTCGTCGGGCCGGCGGCTCCCGCCCTCCGTAGGTTCCTTGGGGCGCTTCTCGCGATTCGTCGTCTCTGGTGTCACCGCGCACTCCTTATGTGTCGGTCACCCGCGGGGCGTGCAGGACCACTCTGCTGTCGGTCGCCTGACTCCCGCTCGGGTCTGAATAGAGGCACTTCGGACGCGGTGGCGCCAGTCAACTCATATGAGAGCAGGCCGTGGTGAACCGGCTTGTCCCGGGACGGACCGTGGGTGTGGGTGGGACCCAAATAGGCTGTCCGTCGCGTACAGGGTAACCAAATGAGCGGGCGCCCGCTCGATGGGGCCGAAAACAAGGTGTAACCATCTGAAGTCTTTGGGGTCCGTTCGGCCGCCGGTCGGGCGAGTTTCACCCGGTTGTCCACAGGCGCGGATACACCCGACTGGCCCTGTGCCAACATGATCGACGTCCCATTGTCCACGCGAAGGAGCCCGACATGGCCGCCCAGCAGGTACGCGGTGTCATCGCCCCCGGCAAGAACGAGCCGGTGCAGATCCGGACCATTCTCATCCCGGACCCGGGTCCCGGCGAGGCCGTGGTGCAAGTGCAGGCCTGCGGGGTCTGCCACACCGACCTGCACTACAAGCAGGGCGGCATCAGCGACGACTACCCCTTCCTCCTCGGCCACGAGGCGGCCGGTGTGGTGGAAGCGGTCGGCGAGGGCGTCACCGACGTGGCACCCGGCGACTTCGTCGTCCTCAACTGGCGTGCGGTGTGCGGCCAGTGCCGCGCCTGTCTGCGCGGCCGCCCCTGGTACTGCTTCAACACGCACAACGCCAAGCAGAAGATGACCCTGGAGGACGGCACGGAGCTCTCCCCCGCCCTGGGCATCGGCGCCTTCGCCGAGAAGACCCTGGTCGCCGCCGGCCAGTGCACCAAGGTCGACCCGTCCGTGTCCCCCGCGGTCGCGGGCCTGCTCGGCTGCGGCGTGATGGCCGGCATCGGCGCGGCCATCAACACCGGCAACGTGGGCCGTGGCGACTCGGTGGCCGTCATCGGCTGCGGGGGCGTCGGAGACGCGGCCATCGCCGGCGCGAACCTCGCCGGCGCCGCGCGGATCATCGCGGTCGACATCGACGACCGGAAGCTGGAGAAGGCCCGCACGATGGGCGCCACCCACACGGTCAACTCCAAGGAGACGGACCCCGTCGAGGCGATCCGCGAGCTGACCGGCGGCCATGGCGCCGATGTCGTCATCGAGGCCGTCGGCCGCCCCGAGACGTACAAGCAGGCGTTCTACGCCCGGGATCTCGCGGGCACGGTGGTCCTGGTCGGTGTGCCGACACCGGAGATGAAGCTGGAGCTGCCGCTGCTGGACGTCTTCGGCCGCGGCGGCGCGCTCAAGTCGTCCTGGTACGGCGACTGTCTTCCCTCGCGCGACTTCCCGATGCTGATCGACCTCCACCAGCAGGGACGCCTGGACCTGGCGGCCTTCGTGACCGAGACGATCGAGCTGGACGCGGTGGAGCAGGCCTTCGACCGCATGCACCAGGGCGACGTACTGCGCTCGGTGGTGATGCTGTGATGGCCGCCCGTATCGAGCATCTGGTCACGTCGGGCACGTTCAGCCTCGACGGCGGCACCTGGGACGTCGACAACAACGTCTGGATCGTGGGTGACGACTCCGAGGCGGTGGTCATCGACGCGGCGCACGACGCCGACGCCATCGCCGAGGCCCTCGGCGACCGCACACTGCGGGCCGTCGTCTGCACCCACGCCCACAACGACCACATCGACGCGGCCCCCGCCCTCGCGGCCCGCACCGGCGCTCCGATCCTGCTCCACCCGGACGACCTCCCCCTGTGGAAGCAGACCCACCCGGACCGCCTGCCGGACGGAGAACTCTCCGACGGACAGCAGCTGTCCGTGGCGGGCGTGGAGCTGACCGTCCTGCACACGCCGGGGCACGCACCGGGCGCCGTGTGCCTGTACGCCCCGGAGCTGGGCACGGTCTTCACCGGGGACACCCTGTTCCAGGGCGGCCCGGGCGCGACGGGCCGGTCGTTCTCCCACTTCCCGACGATCGTCGAGTCGATCCGGACCCGGCTGCTCGCCCTGCCCGCGGAGACCGTGGTCCGTACGGGCCACGGCGACTCGACGACGATCGGCGCCGAGGCACCACACCTTCAGGAGTGGATCGACCGGGGCCACTGAGCCGAGAGCACTGAGTCGAGGGCACTCCACCGAGGCTGCTGAGACAGGCCTGCCCTGCCCCGGGAATCCTGCCCGGGGCAGGGCAGCGCTCCCACGGCACTCCACGGCTCGTAGTTCAGTTCCCGTTGGTTCGGTTGAAAGCTGGCCATGATCTGCTGACGCGTGGCAACGGCCTTTCTCGCCCGCAGGGAGGACTGGCGCATGGAGCTGCGCAGTGTCGAAGAGCTGATGGATCTGCTGCACGCCTGTCGAGGTTCCCGGAACACCGCGGACCACGGCGGCGCTCCGGTCGATCTCCACGACCACGCGCTGCAGACCGCGGCGCTGCTGCGTCGAAGTCGCCCCGCCGACAAGGAACTCCAGGTGGCGGGCCTGGTGCACGTCATCGGGCAGCTGTTGCGGCCGGGCGACGTCGCGCGTCACCCGGACCACGCGGCCGACACGGTACGGCCACTGCTCGGCGCGCGGGTCTCCGTTCTCGTACGCCTCCACAGGGACGGCTGGGAGGACGACCCGGTCATGGACGATGTCCTGCTTCTGCGGCAGGCGGACGAGGCCTCCTGGGCGTCCGGGCTGGACGCCGGGGTCCTTGAGGACTGGCGCACGGTGCTGGAGCTGGTCGCGGCACGTCACGCCCGGCCGAGGACCGTCGGCTGACACCCACCCGCCCCCGCACAAGTACGGCCCGGCAAGGACCTGTTGACTGACGGTCCGTCATGAGACGGTACGCGGATGACGTCGCCGTACGGACTTCAGGGCAGGGCCGCCGTCGTCACCGGGGCCTCGCGTGGCATCGGGCTGGCGGTCGCCGAGGCCCTCGTGGCGGCGGGCGCGCGCGTCTGCGTCACGGGTCGCGACGCCGACGGGGTGCGGCGGGCCGCCGCGGATCTGGGTGCCGTGGGGATCGCGGGTACCGTCGCCGATCCGGCCCATCTGCGGGAGCTGACCGAGCTGGCGATGGACGCGTTCGGCCGTATCGACATCGTGGTGAACAACGCCGCGACCAACCAGCCCTACGGCCCGCTCATGGACGCCGACCCGGACCTCTGGCGCGAGGCGTTCACGGTCAACGTCGAGGCACCACTGCGGCTGGTGCGGTACGCGTGGCGGGCGTGGATGGCCGAGCACGGCGGCTCGGTGGTCAACATCTGCACCGAGGGCGCGACACACGTGGGCCCGAACGTGGGCGCGTACGGCACGAGCAAGGCGGCCCTCCTCCACCTCACCCAACAACTCGCGGGCGAACTGGCCCCGAGGGTCCGCGTCAACTCCGTCTCCCCCGGCCTCGTACGCACCGAGATGGCCCGCTTCGTCTGGGAGTCGGCGGAGGAGGAACTCGCGGCCGGACTCCCACTGGGCGGCATCGGTGAGCCCGAGGACGTGGCCCGGGCCGTGGCGTGGCTGGCCTCCGACGAGGCGGGCTGGGTCACAGGGACGGACCTACTGGTGGACGGCGGAACGAGGGTGCGCGCAGCGCACACGGCGACCCCGTACGCCGTGCACGACCGCCTACGCTCACAAGCCCCGGGTCGGACCGCCTCCTGAGGGGCGCGGGGCTGTGACATGGTGCGGCTCCGCCGCGTGGGCGCGACCAGCCCCCACCAACCCGCAGCTTCCGAACGGCGCCCAAGCACCCTTCCGAAGCCCCCTTCATCTACCACTTACCAGGCGCGTAATCCTTCAAGAAGACCCCGTACAGGTCCTCGCCCTGTTCCCCCCGCACGATCGGGTCGTACACCCGGGCCGCCCCGTCGATCAGATCGAGCGGCGCGTGGAACCCGGCATCCGCGAGCCGCATCTTGTCCGGATGCGGCCGCTCGTCGGTGATCCACCCCGTGTCGACCGCGGTCATCAGGATGCCGTCCTTCTCGAACATCTCCTGGGCGCTGGTGCGCGTGAGCATGTTGAGCGCGGCCTTGGCCATGTTGGTGTGCGGGTGGCCCGCGCCCTTGTAGCCGCGGTTGAAGACACCCTCCATGGCGGAGACGTTCACGATGTACGTGCGCTTCGCCCCGGCGGCCGCCATCGCCGCGCGCAACCGGCTGATCAGGATGAACGGCGCGGTGGAGTTGCAGAGCTGGACCTCCAGGAGCTCGACCGGCGTGACCTCCTCGACGGCCTGGATCCAGCTGTTGGTGTCGTGCAGATCGGGCACGAGGCCGCCCGCGTCGATCGCCGTACCGGCCGCGATCCGTTCGAGGGACGCCGAGCCGGACACGAGAGCCAGGCCGGTGACGTCCTGCGCGGTGAGCGCGCCGCCCCCGGCAACCGGAAGCGCGGACACCGCTCCGGAGCCGAACGTGCCGATCACCTCGGCGGGTGGCAGTTCACCGGCGGGCAGCGGCCCCGACTCCGCGGCGAGCAGCTCGCTGTAGGCGCCCGGGGAGCGGCGTACGGTCTGGGCGGCGTTGTTGATCAGGATGTCGAGCGGGCCCTCGGCGGCTACCGAGTCGGCGAGCGCGACGACCTGGGCGGGGTCGCGCAGGTCGATGCCGACGATCTTCAGGCGGCCGATCCACTCGTCGCTGTCGGGCATGGCCTTGAAGCGGCGGATCGCGTCGTTCGGGAAACGCGTGGTGATCGTGGTGTGCGCGCCGTCCCGCAGCAGCCTCAGCGCGATGTACATGCCGATCTTGGCTCGGCCGCCCGTGAGCAGCGCCCGCTTGCCGGTGAGGTCGGTGCGCGCGTCGCGGCGGGCGCGGTTCTCGGCGGCGCAGTTCTGGCAGAGCTGGTGGTAGAAGTAGTCGACCTCGACGTACCGGGTCTTGCAGGTGTAGCAGGAGCGGGGGCGCTCCAGTATCCCGGCGATCTGGCCCTCGTCCGTCACCGACGACGGCAGGATGCCCTCGGTCTCGTCGTCGATGCGCTGGGCGGAGCCGGTGGCCGTGGCCTCGGTGACCGCCTTGTCGTGGGCGGTCTTGGCGGCCCGGCGCTCCTGGCGGCGGCGCTGCTTGACCGTGCGGTAGACGCCCGCGGTGGCGCGGCGCACGGCGATGGCGTCGGGGTGGTCGACCTCGATCTTCTCGAGTTCGTCGAGCACGCTGAGGCAGACGGCCAGCCTCTCCGGGTCGATTCCGCGACCGTACGAGCCTTCCGGGGCCTGAGCCGTGTCCACGGCGGGTGCCGCCTGGCTGTCCTCTGTCACCGTCATCGCCGTTGCCGTTCCTAGGGTTCCGCGCCGCGCTCGAACCGCGCTCGCTTTCGAAGGCGGAATTTTACGGAGCGCAGGGCAAAGGCACCAAACCCGCGGTGATCACCGGTCTTTTCCGGGCCCCTGACAGGCGGTCCACGGGCCCCGGAGAGAGCCGTTCAGGGGACCGGAGGGGGCGGTTCAGGGCACGCAGGCGGTGATCAGCTCCTCCACCTCGGCGGTCAGCGCCTTGGCGAACCGGTCGAGGTCGGGCACGGCCTCCGCGTCGGCGACGAGCCCGTAGTGGACGCGTCCGCGGAACGTGGAGACCGCGACCGCGAGGGACTGGCCGCGGGCCAGCGGGGCGAGCGGATAGACCTCGGTGAGCGGGCAGCCGCCGAGCTTCATGCCGAGGCTGGGCAGCGGCACGCTGGTGACCAGGATGTCGAAGAGCAGCCGGGCGGCCTGTCCGACGACGGGCCCGCCGAGCCGGTGGCCGAGCGCGGGAACGTGGTCGGCGAGCAGCGCGACGGCGCCCGCGCCCCGGTGGGGGCCCAAGTCCTTGTTGCGGTTCATGGCCGTACGGACCGTGTCGAGCCGGCCGAGCGGGTCCGGGTCGTCGACGGGAAGCCGCATCAGGTAGCCGGAGAGCCGGTTGCCCTGCGGGTGGGCGGTGCGCGGGCGGCGCCGCGAAACGGGGATCAGGGCCCGGGGCGACACGCCCTCGCTGCCGTCACCGCGCTCGTCCAGCCAGCGCCGCAGGGCGCCGGCGACGACGGCGATCAGTACGTCGTTGACGGTGCCGCCGGCGCTCTTGCGGATCGTGTGGATGTCGTCGAGGTCCACGTTCACGCCCGCGACGCGACGAGTGCCGGTCGGCTCCGAGACCAGGGCGGCGGAGGACCGTACGCCCCAGGTGGCGCGGGCCACGGAGGCACCGATGTCGAGGGCCTGGCCCACGCCGGAGAGCGTGCCGCGGAGGAGGCCGGGCAGCTTGCGCACGTCGGGGAGGAAGCCGCGCGTGGGCGCCTCGGGGCGCGGGCGGGGCGTCGGCATGTCGATGGGGTCCATGAGCGCCGCCGCGAGCGTCAGTGCCCGCAGTCCGTCGGCCAGGGCGTGATGGAACTTGAACAGCACGGCGAACGAGGTGCCGTCCACGCCGGGCAGCACATGGGCCTCCCACGGGGGCCTTTCGCGCTCCAGGGGGCGTTGCATGATCGCGCCCGCGGCGCTGTGGAAGTCCACGACGGGTGCGTGCAGCCGGATGTGGTCGAAGGGTTCGAAGTCGGCGACGGGTTCGCGGGCGGCTCCGCCGAAGGCGAAGGCCAGCGGCTGCCGCAGGTCGAGCGGCTGCCAGATGTCGCGGATCCGCATCCGCAGTCCGGGGACACCGGCCGCGCGGGCCGCGAGCAGGTCGGCCGCGTGCGGGGCCGCGGCGGGCGAGTTGGCCGCGAAGATCCCGAGTGCCCCGAGGTGCATCGGGTGCTCGGCGGACTCGATGTTCCAGAACGCCAGGTCGAGTGGTGCGAGAAGGTCAGAGGTCAAGGGCTTGGCTCTCGCGTCGACGACGGGTGAGCAAGAAGTCAACCCGGCTGGGCGATTACGGTCAAGCGCGATCAAGCTACGCACAGTTAACAGCGTATTAAGTCCCGCCACTTGTGACAGTGGCGGGACTCGTGTGGCCTAAGAGGTCAGGCCAGTGGGCGATGTCACTTCAGCGCGGGCGGCGCCGCGTCCGCGGCCGTGCCCCAGTCGGACGGCGCTCCGCCCACCGTGAAGGCCAGCTCGCGGATGCCGCGCAGCTCACCGGTCGTCAGGTACGTACGGTCGTGTGCGGCCCCGTCGCCCCGTACCGACTGGATGTACCGGCGCCCGTCCGAGGCGTCCGGCGTGGCCGTCACGGTCAGTGCGCCGAGTGGGTGGTAGCGGCGGTCGAGGGTCACGTCGACCCGCTCGAAGACCGGTGTGGACAGGCCCCAGGTGTCGAATCCGGGCTGCACCGGGAAGATCCCGATCGACGACAGGACGTGCCAGGCGGACATGGTCCCCAGGTCGTCGTTTCCGGTCATGCCCGTCGGCGTGTCCGTGAAGAGGGTCAGCGCTGCATGCACCACGTCGGTGGTCTGCCAGGGCCGGCCGGTCGAGAGATAGGTGTAGGGGGCGATCAGGTCGGGCTCGTTCTGGGGGTTGTACTTGTCGGCGTTGTAGTAGGCGTACGGTCCGTTGACCCACACCTCGCGGGCCGTCTTCGCGGGGTCCTTCATCAGCTGGTCGTACGCGAAGAACGCGTCGAGCCGGTCGTTCGTGGCCTGCCTGCCGCCGATCAGGTCGATCATCCCCGGCAGGTCCTGCGGGACCAGCCACTGGTACTGCCAGGACGTGCCCTCGTGGAATCCCTCGCTCCTGGCCGGATCGGCCGATCCGATGAAGGCGCCCGAGGCGTCCCGTGCCCGGAAGAATCCGGTCGAGGGGTCGAGGATCCGGCGGTAGTTCTGCGAACGGGCGGCGTACCGCGCGGCGTCCGCCTCGTGCCCCAGATCGCGGGCCATCTGGGCGAGCATCGCGTCGGACAGGGCGTACTCGAGCGTCGCGGACGCGCCGAAGTCGTAGTCGGAGTTGCCGAGCTTGGCATGCGGGCGGCCCTTGATGAGGGGCACGAATCCGTCGGCGATGTACTCCTTGTTGCCCTCGCGCCCCGCCGCGGGCGAGTCGGCGGGCGGCACGCCGTCGGCGTTTCTCTTCAGCGCGCGGTAGGTCCGCTCCTCGTGCCCGTCCAGCAGCCCCTGCTGGTAGGCGTTGGTGAGGAACGGGGTGACCGGATCGCCGGTCATGATGTTCGTCTCGACCGTCCCGTAGCCCCACTTGGGCAGCCAGCCGCCCTCTTCGCCGACCCTGAGGACGGACAGCGCCATGTCACGCGACTCACGCGGCGCGAGCAGGGCGAGGAGCTGTGCCTGGGTGCGGTACGTGTCCCACAGTGACCAGTTCTGGTAGTAGGTGAAGCCCATCTCTCGGTGAGCCTTCCCGTCCCAGCCGGTGTAGCGGCCGTCCGCGTCGCTGCCGATGTTGGGGGCGAGGAAGGACCGGTAGAGGGAGGAGTAGAAGGTGCGCCGGAGTGTGCCGTCGCCGCCTCGCACCCGTACGTCGTCGAGCCGCTCCTCCCAGGCCCGCCGTGCCGCGTCCCGGACGCTGTCGAAGGAACGGCCTCCTTCGGAGCGGAGGTTCACGGCCGCGCCGCGCGCGTCCACGTACGACAGCGCGGTGGTCGCCTCGACCGTGCGGTCCTTCGTCGTGTCGAAGCGGACGTACGCGCCGTTGCGGCCGGTGCCGGTCGAGCGCGCGGAGCCCTTGGTGACCGTGTCGCCGTGCCACGTGCCCGACGTGGTGAACGGCCGGTCGAAGCGGGTGAGGGTGTGGACGGTGTACGGCCGGGTGGCGCGGCAGAAGCCGCTGCCGGTGATCGTGGTGCGTACGGTGCGGTCGTCGAGGATCTCGACCGTGGTGGAGACCGTCTTGTGCAGCGACTGGCCGGCGTTCAGGAGGACGTTCGCCTTGTCCGTGGCCGGGAAGGTGTAGCGCTGCACACCGGTGCGTGCGGTGGCCGTCAGCTCGGCGTCGATGACGGTGTCGCCGCTGCCGCTCTTCAGGCCGACCCGGTAGTGGCCGGGGCTCGCCTTCTCCGTGTCGTGGCCGAACTCCGCGGCGTACTTCGCGTAGTCGGTCTCGGTGACGTCACCCGTGGTGGGCAGGACCGGCAGGTCTCCGCCGATGCGGCAGCCGACACCGGACAGGTGGACGAGCGAGAAGCCGCGGACGCGGTTCTGCGAGTAGTCGTAGCCGGTGTTGTGACCAGTGTCCGGGGACAGCTGGACCATGCCGAAGGGCACAGCGGCGCCCGGGAAGGTGTTGCCCTCGGCCTCGGTGCCGATGAACGGGTTGACCAGGTCGGTGAGCCGGCCCGCCCCCGGTTCGGCGGCCGACACGGCGGGAGCGGCGAGCCCGCCGCCCAGCCCGAGCAGGGCGGCAGCGATCACCACGGCCGTACGCGGGCGCGGGCGTCCGGTCCATCTCATACGCGGGTCCTCCGTGTCGGGCTCGATCACCGTGCGGTCGTACGTCATGAGACCGCTCGGCCCGCCCGTCACCCCGGACCTGCCGTGGTGGGCCGCGCCATTGCCACCCCGGCAGCCCAACGCGCCCGGCGGCTACGACACGTGCTGGCCCTTTCCGAGCGCGATCACGCCCCCCTTGGAGACCGTGTAGAGCTCCTCGTCCCGCTCCGGGTTGACGCCGATCGTCGCTCCCGGGGGCACCTGTACGTTCTTGTCGAGGACCGCGCCGCGCACGACCGCGCCCCGCCCGATGTGCACGTTGTCGTGCAGCACCGAGCCCTGGACGACGGCGCCCGGGTCGACGACGACCCCCGGCGACAGGACGGAACGGGTGACCTGGCCCCGGATCAGACAGCCCGCGCTGATGATGGACTCGCTCGCCATGCCGCCGGCGTTGAAGCGGGCCGGCGACAGCTGGCCGGAGTGGGTGTAGATGGGCCAGCTGCGGTTGTAGAGGTTGAAGGCGGGCCGCTCGGCGATCAGGTCCATATGGGCGTCGTAGTACGCGTCGAGGGTCCCGACGTCACGCCAGTAGCCCTGGTCGCGGACCGTCTCGCCGGGCACGTGGTTCTGGCTGAAGTCGTACAGCTGGGCCTCGCCGCGATCGGTGAGCGCCGGCAGGATCGAGCCGCCCATGTCGTGCACGGAGTTCTCGTCCTCGGCGTCCCGCTGCAACACCTCCACCAGGGCCTTCGTGGTGAAGATGTAGTTGCCCATGGAGGCGAAGACGCTCTCCGGGTCGTCCGGGAGGCCCGGCGGATCGGCGGGCTTCTCCAGGAAGCCGCGGACGCTCTGGCCGTCCGTCCCGGGCGAGATGACGCCGAAGGCCGACGACTCGTTCCGGGGCACGCGGATGCCCGCGACGGTCACGCCCGCACCGCTCTCGATGTGCTGGTTCAGCATCTGCCGCGGGTCCATGCGGTAGACGTGGTCGGCGCCGAAGACCGCGATGTAGTCGGGCTGCTCGTCGTGTACGAGGTTCAGCGACTGCAGGATCGCGTCGGCGCTGCCCAGGTACCAGCGCGGGCCGAGCCGCTGCTGCGCAGGGACCGGCGTCACGTAGTTGCCGAGCAGGCTGGACATCCGCCAGGTCGTGGTGATGTGCCGGTCGAGCGAGTGCGACTTGTACTGCGTCAGGACGCAGATGCGCAGGATGTCGGCGTTGACGAGATTGGAGAGTACGAAATCCACCAGGCGATACGTTCCGCCGAAAGTCACAGCGGGTTTCGCACGGTCGGCTGTCAAAGGCATCAACCGCTTGCCCTCGCCACCCGCCAGTACGATTCCCAGCACCGAAGGTCCACCGCGTCGCATGCCGCACCCCTCTACCGCCCGGTTTGAGCCATGTTCTCGAACTACACCTGCCAGAGGACTATCCCCGTCGAAGGGTTGTTCTAGCCCGCGAGCTAGACCTGTTTGAGGATTTCCTCGTACAGCTGGACCGTCTGCCGGGCCACCGCGTCCCAGCCGAACGCCCGCACCGCCCGTTCGCGGCCCGCCTCGCCCATGCGCCGGGCGGCCTCCGGGTCGGCCAGCAGCGAGTCCAGGGCGCGCGCCAGCCGCGCCGCGTCCTCCTCGGCGGACCCCTCGACGGAGACGAGCAGCCCGGTCTCGCCGTCCGCGACGACCTCGGGAATCCCGCCCACCCGCGAGGCCACCACGGCCGTGCCGCAGGCCATCGCCTCCAGGTTGACGATGCCCAGGGGCTCGTACACCGAGGGGCAGACGAACACGGTTGCATGCGTGAGGAGTTGGATCACGTCCGGTCGCGGCAGCATCTGCGGGATCCAGTGCACGCCCTCGCGGACGCGGCTGAGCTCCTGGAACAGGTCGCGGAACTCCTGGTCGATCTCCGGTGTGTCGGGCGCTCCCGCGCACAGCACGACCTGCGCGGCCGGATCGATGTCCCGCACCGCGCGCAGCAGATGGGGCACGCCCTTCTGGCGGGTGATACGGCCGACGAACAGGACGTACGGGCGGGCGAGGTCGAGGCCGATGCGGTCGATCACGTCCGTGCCGTGGTCCGGCTCGTAGAGAGAGGTGTCGATGCCGTTGTGCACGACGCGTACCTTCGCCGGGTCCAGGGAGGGGTAGCAGCCGAGGATGTCCTCGCGCATGGCTCCGGAGACGGCGATCACGGCGTCGGCAGCCTCGATGGCGGTCCGCTCGGCCCAGCTGGAGAGGGCGTAGCCGCCGCCGAGCTGCTCGGCCTTCCAGGGGCGCAGCGGCTCCAGGGAGTGGGCGGTCATGACGTGCGGGATGCCGTACAGCAGCTTCGCCATGTGGCCCGCGAGGTTCGCGTACCAGGTGTGCGAGTGGACGAGTTCGCGGCCTTCGAGGGCGGCGGCGATGGAAAGGTCCACGGAGAAGGTGCGCAGCGCGTCGTTCGCGCCGTCGAGCGCGGGCCAGGGCCGGTGGCGGACGACGCCGCCCGCGGCGCCCTCGCCCCAGCAGTGCACGTCCAGGTCGGTGAGTGGCCTCAACTCCCGGGCGAGGAACTCGACGTGGACCCCCGCACCGCCGTACACATCCGGCGGGTACTCCCGGGAAAGTAGTCCCACTCGCACCCGGAACCCCCTGTCTCAGCGGTTGGTTCCCACATGGTCACCCAGAAGTGTGTCTTGGGGAAGACCGCGAAGGAAGGCAGGCCCCCATCGTGCCGCACGACCGTGCTCAGAGTCGGCGCGGGGGGCGTACGAAGCAGCAGTCGCCGCATACGCCTCCGCCGGGGACCCGGTAGTAGAGACAGCAGCTGCGCCGCCGGAACGCCGTGCCGGTCAGAGTGCCGGTGTCCCGCAGGTCGGGGTGGTCGAGGAGCTCGGCGGCCAGGGAGCGGGCCAGGTCACCCGTCTCCGGTCGGCCGTTGGCGCGGGCCCAGCGGTCGAGTTCGCGTGCGGCGCCCGCGAGCGCGGAGGCCGCGTTGCCCCACAACAGCCCCGCGGAGACGGGCTGCCGGGCCCGTAGTGCCGTCGCGAGAGGTTCGAGATGGCCGTACTGGACGACCTGCCGGACGGTCGCCGCGTCGCCTGGCAGGGCACGCGTCTCGGACAGCCACAGGTCGTCGGGCGCGCTGCCGTCCGCGTCCCAGCGCAGCAGCCGGGGGTCGAGGTCGGGAACCTGTCCGTAGAGAACGGCCGCGCCCAGCGCCACCGACCACAGCCGGGCGGCGAGTCCCTGCTGCGCCACCGAGACCCCGATCCGCGACTCGGGCGCGCCCAGCAGCCGCACGACCTTGCGGACACGGAAAGTGAGCGGATCCGACTCGACGGTGACATTCCGTGTCTCGTACACCTCCGCGAGCGTCGGCAGCGACGGCCCTCGTCCAGTGCGCAGGGCGAAGAAACCTTCGAGAGAGGCGAGCCGATCGAGGTCCGGATCGAGGTTCACGAACACCAAGTACACCAAGGGGCATAACGGAGCCACTAGGGGGGTTGTACTCGGTGTCACCCGACCTGGGGAGGACTGGGCCCAAGACGTACTCCATCGGCAGTAGGACCCAATGACTGCTCAGGTACGACGACACGGGCCCTTTCACGAGGGATCGTATTAACCATGGAAGCCGACCGATCGCCGTACCGGACTCTCCGCTCCACGAAGAGCGTCCGTCACCCGCAGAGGAGGAGCGACACGTGAACGCACTCGTGCTGTCTGTGCTGCTCTCTCTCATCTCCGCCGTCGCGTACGCCGGCGGGGCGATCGTGCAGGAACGGGTCGCGGCGAACACACCGGACACGACGTACGCACCGATGCGCCAGTACGCCTGGTGGATCGCGGTCGGCCTCAACGGCCTCGGCGGGCTGCTGCACGTCGTGGCACTCGCCTACGGCCCGCTCAGCCTGGTCCAGCCACTCGGCGCGCTGACCATCGTCTTCGCGCTTCCCATGGCCGCGATCTTCGTGCGCCGCAAGGCCGGGGCGACCGCCTGGCGCGGCGCGATCATGGCGACGGTCGGCCTGGCCGGTCTGCTCGCCCTGGTCGGCACGGCCGACTCGCAGTCCCTGAACAGCACCCAGCGCGTCATGGTGGCCCTGGTCACCGGCGGCGCCGTGGTGGCCCTGATGACGGCGGCCCGCGCGGCGCACCGGAACCCGGCCGTGCGCAGTGTGCTGCTCGCGACGGCGGCTGGTGTCGCCTTCGGCATGTCGTCGGTGTTCACGAAGACGGTCGCGGTCGACTGGGCGGGCGGCGTCTCGCTCGCCGACGTGCCGAGCCTCGCCGTGATCGGCGTCCTGGCGACCGCCGGAATGCTCCTGTCGCAGGCCTCCTACCGGGGCGCCGGACTCGCGGCGCCCCTGGCCACGCTGACCGTCGTGAACCCCATAGTGGCCGCCGCGGTCGGTATCACGATGTTCGGCGAGACGTTCCGGTACGGCGAGACGGGCACCGTCCTCGCGCTGAGCTGCGGGGTCGTCGCCGCGGGCGGCCTGATCCTGCTCACCACGGAGCGGATCAGCGGCACGGAGCGCACGGCGCCAGTACCGGTGCCGGTGCCCGCTCCGGCCATGGCCGGAGCGGTGGCCGACGCGACCACGGGGACCGAGTCGTCGAGCGTCCCGGGTGCCGAGCCGAGGCGCATCGGCATCGGGATCGGCATCGAGGAGACCGCCGTTCCGTACGAGCGCGTGCTGCCCGAGCAGCCCGTCCCGGCGGAGCGGGTGGTGGTCTCCGCCGGAGTCCGGGACCAGCCGCGCATACGGGAGGAGATACTCGCCCCCGCCGGGGTGCTCGCCTCCGCCTCGGCGCGGGAGGACGCCCTCCTGCCGCCGCCCGGGTCCAACGGGCCCCCGCGACTCGACGAGGCCCCGGACACGATCGACGGCATTGAGGGCATCGACGAGGCAGCGTGGCCCCGCGGGAGCTACTACGGAATACCGTTCATGCCGTTGCTCCCGGCCCCGATGGTGATCCGCTCCAGCGTCAAATCGTGACGCCACCTGCGCGCAGATAGGCGACCGGATCGATGTCGCTGCCGAAACCGGGCCCCGTCCGCACCTCGAAGTGCAGATGCGGGCCCGTGCTGTTGCCCGTGGAGCCCGAGCGGCCGATGCGCTGGCCGCTTCCCACGCTCTGTCCCGCCTTCACGGAGATCGCCGACAGGTGGGCGTACTGGGTGTAGTGGCCGTCACCGTGCCGGATCACCACCTGGTAGCCGAAGGAACCGCCCCAGCCCGCGGTCACGACGCTGCCCGCGCCGACCGACTTGACCGACGTGCCGGTGGGCACCGGGAAGTCGACGCCCGTGTGGTAACCCTTCGACCAGGAGGAGCCCGAGGCGCGGTAGGGCGTTCCGGTACCGGCGCCGACCGGCGCGGTGAAGCTGCGCGTCGCGGAGGCGGCCTGCTGCCCGGTCTTCTCGCGCTTCTCGGTCTTCTCGGCCTTCTCCTTCTTCCCGCTCTTCTCAGCCGAGGACTTGTCCGTGGCGGACTTGCCGGGCGACGTGGACGTGCCGCCGTTGCCCGGGGTCGCCTTCGGCTTCAGGTTCAGCCGCTGACCGGGAATTATCACGTCGGGGTCGGCGCCGACCGTCCCGCGGTTGGCGTCGTACAACCGCTGCCAGCCGCCAGGGACCTCGCGTGCGCCCGCGATGCCGGAGAGCGTGTCGCCGCGCACGACGGTGTACATCTCGGCGGTGCCGGCCCGGGACTGGGGCGTGGTCTGCGGCTGTACGTCACGGACGGTGCGCTTGGCGGTCTTGGCGGACGCCTGGGCGGAGGTGCCCGACGGATTGATGTCGGGGGTGTCGCCGCCGCGGGTGAGGCCCGCCCGTACCGAGCAGGTCGGCCAGGCGCCGGGGCCCTGGCCCTTGAGGACCTTCTCGGCCACGGCGATCTGCTGGTCCTGGGTGGCGAGGTCGGCGCGTGCCGCGTAGGCCCTGCCGCCGTACGCCTCCCAGGTGGACTGGCTGAACTGCAGCCCGCCGTAGTAGCCGTTGCCGGTGTTGATCTTCCAGTTGCTGGTGGACTCGCAGGCGGCGACCTTGTTCCAGGTGTCCACATCAGCCGCGTGCGCGACGCCCGTACCGATGAGCGGTATCGCCATTCCGGCGCCGCCCACCGTGACGGTGAGTGAGGCGCGGTTGATCCTGTTCGGCTGATACCGGCGGTGCCGGCCGCGTACGGCCATGAAGGAGCCCCCTCGACATGCGTCAGGAGCGACAAAAGTAAAGGCTGCTAACAGGCCACGACAAGAGGGCAATCGGTCGCCCCATCCCGCCAAGTGACCAGGAATCGCCCCTCGTTCGCGGGTGTCGGCACGTATGCCCGGGGCAGGTGTGACGGCGAAGTTCGGCGAGGCGCTGAGGCGAGGGCGGCTCCGCTGCGTAAACACCAGAGGAAAGTCAGGATGTGCGGTCGGCGAACCTGCAAGTCAGGATGGTCGGCGGGGCGATACTGGCAGGCATGACCGGCACTACCGATTCAGGAAATCTAGGAGCCAACCGTATGAGCACTTCAGCCCAGATCGGCGTCACGGGACTCGCGGTCATGGGGCGCAATCTCGCCCGTAACTTCGCGCGGAACGGGTATGCGGTCGCCCTGCACAACCGGACGGCCGCGCGTACGCACGCGCTGGTGGAGGAGTTCGGCAGCGAAGGCACCTTCGTCGCGACGGACACCGCCAAGGAGTTCGTCGCCGCGCTGGAACGCCCCCGCCGCCTGGTCATCATGGTGAAGGCCGGCGAGCCGACCGACGCGGTGATCCAGGAGTTCGCCCCGCTCCTGGAGCCCGGCGACATGATCATCGACGGCGGCAACGCCCACTTCGCCGACACCCGGCGCCGGGAGCGCGAACTGCGCGAGCAGGGCATCCACTTCGTCGGCGCGGGCATCTCCGGCGGCGAGGAGGGCGCGCTGCACGGGCCGAGCATCATGCCGGGCGGTCCGGCCGAGTCCTACGAGTCGCTCGGCCCGATGCTGGAGAAGATCTCCGCGAAGGCCGAAGACGGCGCGCCCTGCGTCACGCACGTCGGCCCCGACGGCGCCGGACACTTCGTGAAGATGGTGCACAACGGCATCGAGTACGCCGACATGCAGCTGATCGGCGAGGCGTACCAGCTGCTGCGTGACGTGGCGGGCTACTCCCCCGCGCAGATCGCGGACATCTTCCGCACCTGGAACACCGGACGGCTCGACTCCTACCTGATCGAGATCACCGCCGAGGTCCTCTCCCACGTGGACGCGGCGACCGGCAAGCCCTTCGTCGACGTGGTGCAGGACCAGGCGGAGCAGAAGGGCACGGGTCGGTGGACCGTGCAGATCGCTCTCGACCTGGGCGTTCCCGTGTCGGGTATCGCCGAGGCCGTCTTCGCGCGGTCCCTGTCCGGTCACACCGAGCTGCGTGAGGCCTCGCGCGGGCTCGCCGGCCCGAAGGCCACGGCGCTGGGCGAGGCCGAGGCCTCGGCATTCGCCGACCGGGTGGAGCAGGCGCTGTACGCGTCGAAGATCGTGTCCTACACGCAGGGCTTCCACAAGATCGCGGCCGGCAGCGCCGAGTACGACTGGAACATCGACCTGGGTGCGGTCGCCTCGATCTGGCGCGGGGGCTGCATCATCCGGGCGGCGTTCCTGGACCGGATCCGGGCCGCGTACGACACGCGGGCCGATCTGCCGAGCCTGCTGTCCGACGAGACGTTCGCGCAGGAGATCGCGGCGGCTCAGGGCGACTGGCGGGCCGTGCTCGTCTCCGCCGTGCAGCAGGGGGTGCCCACGCCCGGGTTCGCGGCGGCGCTCTCGTACTACGACGCGTTGCGTGCGGAGCGGTTGCCTGCGGCTCTCACCCAGGGGCAGCGGGACTTCTTCGGTGCGCACACGTATCGGCGGACCGACCGGGAGGGGTCGTTCCACACGCTGTGGGGCGGGGACCGGTCCGAGGTGGCCGGCTAGGCGCTCCGCGCAGGGGTCGGTTCTCGGAGTGCGGGTCCGTGGGGGCTTGTCGCGCCCACGATGGGGGTCCCCCCGCTCGAGCGAAGCCGAGAGTGGGGGAGGAGCCGCATATCGATACAGCCCCGCGTCCCTAAAAGATGCGGTGGCCCGGCGCGGATTCTCCGCGCCGGGCCACCGCATCTTTTGTGGCGTCCTTAACCCATCGGGTCCGGCTGTGGTTCCGGGGGCGGGGTCGGGGCCGGGCCCGGGGGTTGCGGGACCGGGGACGGGGACGGCTCCGGGACCGGGTGGGGTTTCGGGGAAGGTTCCGGGAAGGGTTGGGGGTGGTCGGGGCCCGGGCCGGGCGTGGGCCCCGGCTTCACGGGGTCGGGGTACGGGTGCGTCATGGCGTCCTCCAACCAGTCGGTGTCTCGGCCCTGGACTTGTCCCACGCGTACCCGTGCCCCGCGCGCCCACTCACCCCGTCGCGGGACGAACGGGGACCAGGTGGGCCTACGCCGCCCCCGCCGCGCCGACCACGCCAGCCACATCCCCACCGACCGCCGCGGCCGCTCCCGCCGCGAGGCCGGGGCGCGGGCTGGACAGCACCGGTACGGCGGTCGTGGTGAGGTGCTGGGCAGGGGTCATCGAGGCCTGGGCGAGGACGATCACGTCGGCGTCCATGACGCGGTCGGCGGCGGACGCGACGGCGCGGGCGTAGGCGTCGGTGTCGCCCGCCACGAAGTGGTCCCAGGCGTCGGTCGCCAGCAGGGTGCGTACGACGGCCGGGGATCCCGCGCGGGCGGCCTCCTCCTGGACGAGGGCCACAGTCGGCTCCAGAGTGCTCTCCACCGTGGCGAGTACGACGATGCGCGGGCCCGCAGCCACCGCGGCAACGGCCATCGGACGGTCCACCCGGAGTACCGGTACGCCGGGGTCGGCCGCCTCGGCGACCGCGCCGATGGTGGAGCAGGTGCAGAGCACCGCCGCCGCCCCGTCGGCGACGGCCCGGTCCAGCATCGCGCGCACCTCGTCGGCCACCGCCTCCGGCCCTTCCTCCCGTGCCCGCTTCAGGAGTTCCTCGGACACGAAGTGCCGCAGTTCCAGGGCCGGGTGGTCCTCGTCGCGGAGCGCGTCGAAGACGGGGACGTGGGCGGGCGAGGTGTGCAGGAGGGCGAGCGGTCCCATCAGAACCGGCCGGGGTGGGCCGCCAGCCATGCCTCCGCCGCGCTCAGCAGTTCGGGGTCGGCCACCGGGGCCTCGTCGGGGTGGCGTGCGGCCCACTTGACGACGTACGGGCAGAGCGGGGCGACCGGGACGCCCTCGCGGGCCGACATGGCGTACAGCTCGCGGGCGAGGGAGCCCGCGATGCCCTTGCCCTCATGGGCGGGCTCCACGATCGTGTGGACCGGGACCAGCGCGCGCCCCGGGCTTTCGAGGACGAAGTACGCGATGTGGCCGACGACTTCGTCACCGGCGTACGCCTCCAGGCGGCCGGCCGCCCGGTCGTCACGGATCGCGATCTCGCTCATGGTCTCTCCTCGTGGTGAGGGTCAGGCCGGGACGGCCTGGGCGACCGGGCCTCGACACAGGGGACCTGAGCGTAACCGATGGTGATCACCGTGACTGCAGGTCGGGCAGAGTTTGCCTACTAGGCAAATGAAATCGCCCTGCGGGTTGACCTCGGGTGCCGCTCGGTCGATCCTGGGTGCATCCGTAGGGACCCGCGACTCGCAGGAGGAAGAGCGCAATGGCGACGTTCGTACTGATTCATGGTTCCTGGGGTGGAGGCTGGGTCTGGGACCGTATGCGGCCCGTCCTGGAAGAGGCCGGCCACCGTGTTCTGACTCCCACGCTCACCGGGTTCGCCGAGAAACACGATCTGTCCCGGCCGGAGGTGGGGCTCTCCGTGAATGTCCGGGAGGTCGCCGATCTGCTCGTCGGAGAGCAGGTCGAGGACGTGATTCTCGTGGGCCACAGCTACGGCGGCATGGTCATCACCGGGGTGGCCGCCCTCGTCCCGGATCGCATCGGACAGATCGTGTACGTGGACGGCTTCGTCCCCACCACCGGCGAGTCGGCCTTCACCATGCTTCCCTGGCTGGAAGACGCGTTCGTGGCCCCCGAGGGCGGCCCGGACTGGGAGGCCGCCCCGCTGGACCCACGCGCGCTCGGCGCCGACGAGGACGGCGCCACCTGGCTGGAGAGCCGCCTGACCCCCATGCCTCGCCTCACCCATGCCGAACCGCTGGGACCGGGCAGCGAGGAAGTCCTGGACGGCAAGCAGGTGACCTACATTCACTGCGCGGCCCAGGAGTTCTTCAACGACACCGCCGCCGCCGTGGTCAAGCGCGGGTTCCGTCTTGTCACCCTCACCGAGGTCACTCACGTCGAGGTGCTGGTGCAACCGCGGGTCCTGGCCCGCGAACTGCTCGGACTTCTCTGACCGGTCGGCGAACGGTCAGCGCCGGGGTTTCGGTGAGGGAACCGGGTGATGCATCGGCATGGTCGCGGCCGTCGACGCGACCAGCACGGTGGCGGGCTGCTCGCTCCTGTTGGTCAAGCGGTGGACCTTCGACGAGTCGAAGTGAAGGGAATCACCGGCGCCCAGCGAGATGTCCTTGCCGTCCAGGCGGAAAAGCACGTCGCCCGACAGGACGTGCAGCCACTCTTCGCCCGCGTGCTTGGCGTCCTTGGTCGACTTTCCGGGCTCCACCTCCACGCGAATGACAGCGATCGTGGACCCCGGGCCGCTCAGGACGGTGTAGTGCCCGTCCTGCCCGGGATGCTCGACCACCTCGCCGCCTCGTACGAGGTGGTAGTCCTCCGGCTCCTGCTCCTGGATCAGCTCACTCACCGAGATCCCGTACACCCGGGCGATCTGGAGGAGGCTGCCGATGGACGGCTGCCGATGCCCCTTCTCCAGACGGGAGAGGTGTGTGACGGAGATACCGGTCTGCTCGGACAAGGTCACCAGCGTGATGCCGCGTTCGCTGCGCAGGTCCTTCAGCCGATGACCTACCCAAGCGTCCAGCTCGTTCTCGTGCGCCATGTTCGTAACCTACACACCTCATAGACAAAGCATGTTGCCGAGTTGGCAAATATCGCGGGGCGAGTGTGCCGGGAAGGTCGATGCCCGCGGCTCAACCTCCCCCTCACCGCCCGGCGAGGATCGCGGCCACCCCGGATTCGAACCGCTCGTCGAAGGACGTCGGCGCGAGATGTCCGGCCACGCGATGGAGCGAGGGGTAGGCCGTCTCGGAGATCGCGCCCGCCAGGATGTCGCCCAGTGGGCGCTCGTTGACCGCCTGCTCCTCCTGCGTGAGGCCCAGGGTGAAGTAGGTGACCGCCCACGCCGTCCACGCGGCCTCGCGGTCACCCGGGCCGCACTTCAGCAGCGCCTCCACCAGGGCCTCCGCGAAGCGCAGGGTGTGCGGCTCGGCGGCATAGGTGCCTACCACCAGCGCGGCACCGTCGCGATGGGACAGCAGGGCGCGGCGGTAGCGGCGGGCCAGCTCGCGGGCGCGTTCGTCGGGGGCGGCCGACAGGTCGGTCAGCGGGATTTCGCCGAGTACGGCGTCCGCCATGAGCTCCAGCATTCGGGCCTTGGTCTTCACGTGCCACTGCACGGTGTTCATCCGTACACCGAGGCGGTCGGCGACCGCTCTCGTGGACACCGCGTCCAGGCCCTTGTCGTCCAGGAGGCTCAGCGCCGCACGGATCACCGTGGCCGGATCCAGCCGGTCGCTCTGTTGCTTATTGGTCACCGACCTAGTTTACTGCATGACCAACCCCTAGGTCACCGACCTAGAGCTGTCACGGCATCAGGCGTCTGGTCGCCGACCAAGAGAAGGGTGATTTTCATGGAGACACAGCAGGTCGTCATCGCCGGAGGCGGCCCCGTCGGGCTCTGGCTCGCCGCCGAACTGCGGCTGAACGGCATCTCCGTCACCGTCCTTGAAGCACGCACCGAGATCGACCAGCGCTCCAAGGCGCTCACCGTGCACCCGCGCGGAATCGAGGTACTGGCCTCACGCGGGATCCACCAGCGGTTCCTCGACGAGAGCCTGAAGATCTCCACCGGCCACTTCGCCAACCTCGCCAACCGGCTCGACTTCTCCGTCCTGGACACGCCGTTCCCCTACACCCTCTTCATCCCCCAGGCCCGCACCGAGGCGCTCTTCGAGGAGTACGCCCTCGGGCTCGGCGCCACCATCCGGCGCGGGCATCGCGTCACCGGCTTGACCGAGCACGCGGACTCGGTGACCGTGCGGGTGGAGGGGCCGGAAGGACCGTACGAGATCCAGGCCGAGTACATCGCCGGCTGTGACGGCACCAAGAGCACCGTGCGCGAGGCCGCCCGCATCGACTTCCCCGGTACGCCCTCCACCTACCTCGGCTGGCTCGGCGATGTCCTCTTCGACAACCCGCCCCCGCCCGGTTTCAACCGCTTCGACGAGCGTGGCGGGCTGATGATCATTCCGCTGCCCGACAACCAGTGGCGCATCGCAGGCACCAGCCCCGACAGCGCGACCACCGAGTGGCCCGGCGACCTCACGCTGGACGAACTGCGGCAGAAGGTCATCGACATCGCCGGTGACGACTTCGGCATGCGCGCCCCGTCCTGGCTCTCCCGCTTCGGCAACGCCACCCGGCTGGCCACCCACTACCGGCGCGGACGCGTCGTGCTCGCGGGCGACGCCGCCCACCAGCACTACCCCACCGGCGGCGTCGGCATGAACGTCGGCTTCCAGGACGCCTTCAACCTGGGCTGGAAGCTGGCCGCGACGATCGACGGCTGGGCCTCGGACGGGCTACTGGACAGCTACCACAGCGACCGGTACCCGGTCGGCGAGCAGCTGATGGAGCACAGCCGCGCGCAGACGTACCTGTTCCACGCCTTCTCGCCCGAGGGGCTCGCCCTGCGCGACCTGCTCAGCCGGATGGTCCCCGAGTCACGGGAGTTCAGCGACTTTCTGGCCGGTCGGCTCACCGCGCTCGACGTCGCCTACTCGAGCACCGACCCGACGGCCCACCCGGTGACCGGCACCCGCGCCCCCGACCTCCCGCTCACCGGCACGGACAGCACCTTGTTCGGCACGCTGCGGGCGGACTCGTACGTGCTGCTCGACCTCACGGCAGACGGCGCGCTCACCGACCGCGCCCAGGAGCGGATCACCGTGCACGGCGGGGTGCCCGACCGGACGCGGGACGCCTGGCAGGACGTACGCGCCGCCCTGATCCGGCCCGACGGGCATGTGACGTGGGCCTGGACGGAGCAGGACGACACCAAGCTGGGGGCGCACGTGGACGCGGTCATCGCCACCGCCCTCGGCCGCTAGAAGGGACCGGAATCATGGATCTCGGACTCAAGGACAGGGTGTACGTCCTCACCGGTGCCACGCGCGGGCTGGGTTACGCCGTCGCGCGCGAACTGGTCGCCGACGGGGCCAAGGTGGTCGTCACCGGCCGCGACGAGAAGCGCGCCGCCGAGGCGGCGGCCGAACTGGGCCCGAACGCGGCCGGAGTCGCCGTGGACAACTCCGCCCCCCAGGCACCACAGCAACTGATCGCCACCGCACGGGAGTTGTTCGGCGGCTTCGACGGCATCCTCGTCAGCGTCGGCGGACCGCCCGCGGGCAACGTGGCGGACAACACCGACGAGCAGTGGCAGGCGGCCTTCGAGTCGGTGTTCCTGGGCGCGGTACGGCTCGCCCGAGCGGCCGCCGCCGAACTGAAGGACGGGGGCTCCATCGGGTTCGTCCTGTCCATCACGGCGCACGAACCGGCCCCCGGAATGGTCATCTCCAACGGGCTGCGGCCCGGACTCGCCGGGTTCGCCAAGTC
Source organism: Streptomyces sp. NBC_00878 (assembly GCF_026341515.1). Lineage (NCBI taxonomy): Bacteria > Bacillati > Actinomycetota > Actinomycetes > Kitasatosporales > Streptomycetaceae > Streptomyces > Streptomyces sp. NBC_00878. The sequence goes on from NZ_JAPEOK010000001.1 coordinate 837,649, forward strand.
ACTCGCGGACGAGCTGGGCCCGCGCGGCATCCGCGTATTCGGCCTGCTGCCGGGGCGGATCGGTACGGATCGCATGCGCGAGCTGGACGGGCTGTCCCCCGATCCCGAGACCAGGCGGGCCGCCAACGAGTCCGGGATTCCGCTGCGGCGGTACGGAGCGCCGGAGGAGTTCGGACGCGCGGGCGCGTTCATGCTCTCGCCGGCGGCCTCCTACGTGACCGGGGTGATGCTGTCGGTGGACGGCGGGGCCCGGCGCGGCTTCTGACGTCGTTCGGCCAAGGCACACAGCCAAGGCACACAGCAGCGGCCATCGCGGGAGCTCGCGATGGCCGCTCTGTACTGAGCACTGTGCACGGATCGGGCCGTTTGAACAGGTCGCGGGGTTGAGCGAGGTCACTTCGGACGATCATCCTCATCGAGCGGCCACAGCTGCAGCAACCACTCTTCGACACCCTCGTAGTACAGCTCGTCGCCGATGAGGGCTTCCGCCTCGGCACGGCCCCGGCAGTGGGCCTTCAGCCGGTAGGAGCCGAGACGCTCGATCGGCAGAGGATCGCCAACAGGGCCGCCGTCCCATTCGCGCAGAAGCAGGCTTCCACTGTCGGACCGAAGATCGGCCTCTTCCACGACCTCCCACAGCGAGGGGTCTTGAGGGTCCGGTTGCGCCGACCAGACTTCAACCTTCACCAGCGGGTAGAAGTCGTTCCCGCCTGTTCGAAGGATGGCCCCGTGCCCCGCAGCCACCACCATGTGGGGCGATCGCGCCCATCCGTCCGGGGCTTCCACACTGGCCCCGTCGTCGACCAGCTGGAAATGCCGGTACTCAATGCGTGGCATCGCATCATCGACAACAGCAAGCAGTTGGCGATCAGCCATGAGCGATCCTTTCTGGGCGGCCCCTCAAGTTGGCTTGGCCGGCCTGGCCGAGGGGGCGTTGCAGCTGAGGCGCGGCCACGCTACCGGGGGATTGTGAAACTGGATGCGCTGCCCGAGTCTCGTAGCGGGCGATCTTGTGTGTTTCAGGCGGCGTTCGAAGTGGCCAAGCCCTGGCTGCGCGGCCTTGGGGTACTTCCGTTGCACAGGCATCGGCCCCGTGTTCTCACAGTGCTCACTGGGGAAATCAGGCGGTGTTCACGCCAGGCACGCCTGCGAGCAGCGCGCGCCAGCGATCGACGATGCCGTCGACCGCCGCGTCGCCCTCGGGAATGAGATCGCCCAGCACCGGGAAGTCGTGGACCTGCCCGGCGACGCGGAGCAGGGATACGTCGACTCCGGCCGCCCGCAGAGCGCGGGCGTACTCCTCCCCGGCGTCACGGAGCGGGTCGTACTCGGCCGTGACGACCAAGGCCGCGGGTGTGCCCGCCAGTTCGGTGGCGGCGCCCGGGGACAGCCGGGGGTCCGACAGGTCCTGTCCAGGCGCGTAGAGGCTGATCCAGTGCTCGAACTCGCTCGTCGACACGAAGTAGCCCTTGGCGAACTCGACGTAGGAGCCATGGCGATGGACAAGGTTCACCGCCGCGCAGATGAGCAGTTGAGCGCGGACGGTGAAGTCGTCCGTGGACCGCGAGGCCTGTGCGACGACCGCGGCGAGATTGCCCCCGGCGCTGTCACCACCGACGAGGATGCCCGGTCCGCCGGCCTTGAGGTCGGCGGCGTTCCGGCTGAGCCAGGCCGCCGCGGCGAGCGCGTCCTCGACGGCGGCGGGGTACGGGTTCTCGGGTGCCAGCCGGTAGTCGACGTTCACCACCACTCCCCCGCTGCGTGCGGTGAGCTTGCGGCACAAGGCGTCGGAGGTCTTGAGCCCACCTACCGACCATCCGCCGCCGTGGAAGTACAGCAAGGGCGGCAGGCCGGAATCGCGCTCCGGGTGATACACCCTCGCGGGGACGGCTCCTGACGGCGTCGGTATGTCGACATCGGAGGTGGAGCCGACCTGGTCTCCCGGGCCGAAGCTCGCCGCCAACGTGTCGAGCTGAAGCCGGGCCTGCTGGATGGGAAGGTCCGCCAGCGACGGACCGTCCGAGGCCATCTCGATGAGGCGCTGCACGCCCGGGACAAGCGGCATCAGGGCTCCTTTGTCATGGATGCGTGGACACGTTGAAAGCGGGCGTACATGAATGGTGAGGTCGCTCGGCGAGGCTCACCGCAGAACCGCGAACCCATCGACCTCGATGAGCCACTCGGGCAGGCCGAGCGTCTGCACACCGAGGAAAGTGCTCGCCGATACCGGCCACGTGCCGTCGAAGGCACGCTGGCCCGCGGCGAAGATGGGACCGATCAACTCGGGTTTGTGACCGACGACGTGAATCGTGTTCTTGATCAGATCGTCCGGGGTGGCGCCTGCGGCTTCCAGGGCGGCCCTGAAGTTACGAAAGGCCTGTTCGGCCTGGGCTTCATGGTCTCCGGGTCCGACGAGGTTGCCCTCGGAGTCGAGCGCGATCTGCCCCGCGATCGCGATGAAGCGGGTGCCCGTGCCGATCGCCGCGTGGGTGTAGAGGCCCTGGATCGGGGGCGCGACAGTGTCCGGGTCCACTCGTTGAATTGACATTGCGTCTCCAGTCTCATTTCAGGGTCGGCGCACGCACCTCGGCGCCTCCGTCAGTCCAGGACGTCGGGTTCCTCGTCCACGACGAGTCCGGCGAGGAGGTTGAAGTTGTGCCGGGCCATGTTGGCGTTGCTGAACTGCCGGTGAGCCAGCGTTACTTCCTCGTCGGTCATGATCCGCGGCTTGCCCGCCGCGTCGGCCAGCAGTTGCATCTGGCAGGCCCGGTCCATCGTGATGAACCACCAGGCCGCCTCTTCGACGGACCGACCCACGGTGAGCAGTCCGTGATGGCGCAGGATCGCCGCCCTGCTGTCTCCCAGCCGCTCGGCGATGCGCTCGCCCTCCGCCTTCTCCAGCACGAGGCCCTTGTACTCGTCGAAGAGCACATGGTCCCCGGCGAAGGCGCACGATTCCTGGACGATCGGGTCGAGAAGCTTGTTCAGCGACGCGAACGCACGGCCGTGGATCGTGTGAGCGTGTGCGACGGCGACCGCGTCGGGGCGCGCGTGGTGAATCGAGGAGTGGATCCAGAAGGCGGCCTTGTTGGTGCGGCGATCGCCCTCGATCACCTGCCCCCGCTCGTCGATGAGCAGCAGATCACTGACCCGGATCTTCGAGAAGTGCACGGCGTACGGGTTGACCCAGAACCGGTCGGGGAACTCCGGGTCGCGTGCCGTGATGTGTCCTGCGATGCCTTCGTCGAACCCGTACCTCGCGAAGATCCGGAAGGCGGTCGCCAGCTGTTCCTTGCGGTGCCGGCGCTCGGCCTCGACCGAACCCTTCGCGTCCGACAGTTGGGGTATGTCGAGCTCGCCGATGCTGTCCAGTTCTTCTGCGCCGGCGCTCTCAGTCGACACGGACATGAGCTCATGCCTCCCTGTTCGCTGCTGGTGGGACTCCTTCAGCGTGCGCCCGGCCAAGCAGGGAAGTCAACCCTGGTGGCAAATTCATGTGCCCCCAGGGCAAATGTCATCTCGCGCTTCCACCTGAGCTGTCAGAGCTGTCGGAGCTGTCGGAGCTGTCAGAGCTCTCGGATCAGGCTCGGCCGTCTCGCCGCCACGCGCCCAGCACCATCAACGTCTTCGTCCCGATCACCGGCCCCGCTCGCCGCAGCCGGTCGATGACATCCCGCAGATGCTGGACGCCCGACACGCGGACCCGGACCAGCGCGTCGGGATCCCCGGCCACCGTGAAGACCTCCAGGACCTCCGTGACACTGGTGGCCGCCATGGTGATCATCTCGACCTTCACGTCCCCTGCGAACCTCAGCTCGACGAACGCCTCGAAGCTGGACCCGAGCTTGCCGTGATCCAGAACGACCGTGTAGCCCGCGATCACCCCGACGCGTTCGAGGCGGTCGATGCGCCTCTTCACGGCGGAGGGAGACAGGCTGACCTGCTCCGCGATCTCCGTGACCGACCGTCGGCCGTCCTGCACCAACAGGTCGATGATCGTGCTGTCGACACTGTCGACGTGCTCGGTGTCCGGCATGGTCACTCCTCGCTCGCGAGCAGGTTCTTTGCGTAGAACCTTGATCGGACTTCATGAAGTTTGCGCGCACGACAAGATCTCAGCAGGTTAATTGCCTCATGGGCGGCGCGCTGTCGACTGTAGTCATCCACGAGTCCACCGGGACGAGACCGCAGGAGAGGGCCCAGCAGTGAAAGTAGAACGCGAACTGCCATCCCGCGAGGCCTATGACCTGCTGGAACTGGTCATAGGCCTCGCGGACAAGGAGCTGGCACCACGGGCCGCCGACTTCGAGGACCAGGGCCGGTTCCCCCGCGAGATCTTCGGGCTGCTGGGCGAGGTCGGGCTGCTGACACTGCCGTTCAGCGAGGATCTCGGCGGCGGGGGCCAGCCCTACACGGTCTACCTCCAGGTGCTGGAAGAGATCGCCGCACGGTGGGCCGCGGTGGCCGTCGGCATGAGTGTGCACACGCTGTCCTGTCACCCGGTGACCACGTTCGGCACCGAGGCGCAGCGGGCCGAACTCCTGCCGTGGATGCTGAGCGGCGAGGCCCTGGGCGCGTACTCCCTGTCCGAAGCCCACGCCGGTTCCGATCCCGGGGCGCTGCGCGCGTCCGCCGCACAGGCGCCGCACGGCTGGACCGCGCGGGGCACGAAGGCCTGGGTCACACACGGTGGCCAGGCCGACTTCTACACCGTGTTCCTGCGGACCTCCCCCGACGCGAGCCGGGGCATCTCCTGCTTCCACGTCGACGCCGACACGGCGGGGCTTGTCGCGGGAACACCGGAACGCAAGATGGGTCTGCGCAGCTCGACCACCGCCGAGATGCACTTCGAGGACGCGGCAATTCCCGAGGACAGACTCGTGGGCGCTCCTGGCCAGGGACTCCAGATCGCCCTGTCGGCGCTCGACGCGGGCCGGCTCGGTATCGCCGCGGTCGCCGTCGGCATCGCGCAGGCCGCGCTGAACTACGCGGTCGACTATGCCCGGGAGCGGCAGACGTTCGGGCGGCCGGTCATCGAGCACCAGGGCGTCGGATTCCTGCTGGCCGACATGGCCGCCAGGACCGAGGCCGCCCGGGCGACCTACCTGGTCGCCGCACGCCGCAAGGACAGCGGCCAGTCGTACACCCGGCAGGCCAGTGTGGCCAAGCTGATCGCGACCGATACGGCGATGGCGGTCACGACCGATGCGGTGCAGGTGCTCGGCGGCGCGGGATACGTGCTCGACCACCCGGTCGAACGGTTCATGCGGGAAGCGAAGATCACGCAGATCTTCGAAGGCACCAACCAGATCCAGCGCCTGGTGATCAGCCGTCAACTCGCGGGTCCCGCACGCTGACCGGCGCCACGACGCCAACCCTTCGCGTCTGGACACCAACCCTCGTGTCCGGACGCCGACCTCCACGTCTGGACACCAACTCCCGTGTCCGGACGCCAACCCTTCATGCCTACACGTGAGGAGAGCTGTCGTGCAGTATCGCGATGCCGTAGCCGTCGTCTCCGGCGGCGCTTCCGGCCTCGGGCGTGCCGTGGCCGAGAGGTTGCACTGGCAGGGAGCCACCGTGGTGGTTCTGGACCTGCCCACCGGCGCGGGCCGCGAGTTCGCCGACCATCTCGGCAAGCCCGCGCACTTCATAGCGGCCGATGTCACGGACGAGTCCGCGGTGCGGGCGGCGTTCGCCGAGGCCGCTGAACTCGGCCCGCTGCGTGTGGCCGTCAACTGCGCCGGGGTGGCCACACCCGGACGGATCATCGGCAGCCGGGGGGTGCTCCCGCTCGACCAGTTCCGCCGCGTGGTGGACATCAACCTCGTGGGGACCTTCAACGTCCTCAGCAACGCCGCGGCGGTGATGGCCGGCAACGACCCCGTCGACGGTGACCGCGGGATCATCGTCTGCACCGCCTCCATCGCCGCGTACGACGGACAGATCGGGCAGGCCGCGTACGCCGCCAGCAAGGGCGGAGTCGTCTCGCTGACGTTGTCCGCCGCCCGGGACCTGGCGGACAAGGGCATCCGAGTGGTCACCGTCGCGCCCGGACTGTTCGACACCCCACTGATGGCGGGACTTCCGGAGAAGGCGCGTGCGGCGCTGGAGGTCTCCGTGCCCCACCCCTCCAGGCTGGGTGTGCCGGACGAGTACGGCGCACTGGTCGAGCACATCATCGACAACCCCATGGTCAACGGCTGCGTGATCCGCCTCGACGGAGCACTCCGTATGGCACCGCGCTGACGCGCCGAGGCACGTGCTGTCCAGTCATCCGCCGGCGCCCCCGATCGGCGGCGCAGCCGAAACGCGAACATCCGAAACGCGAGCATTCGAATCGAGATCCGCCATGCCACGTAAGCAAGCCAAGTCGACCGCGGACGCCGAACCCGCCGACGGTCCGATCCAGTTCCTCTCGCCCGAGGGCGTGCTTGAGCCCGACAGCAGGCTCGAACTCCCTTCCAGGATCGACGGGATCGATCTGCTCGCGCTCTACCGGGACATGGCGCTGGTACGCCGCCTGGATTCCGAGGCGATCGCGCTCCAGCGTCAGGGGGAACTGGGGCTGTGGCCTTCACTGCGTGGTCAGGAGGCGGCCCAGGTCGGTGCGGCCTACGCGCTGGCCGAGCAGGACATGGTGTTCCCCACCTACCGTGAACACGGCGTGGCCTGGTGCCGCGGACTCGATCCGGTGTCGCTCCTCGGTCTCTTCCGCGGTTCGACCCTGGGCGGCTGGAACCCGTACGAGCGTCGCTTCGGCCTCTACAACCTGGTCATCGGCGCACAGACCCTGCACGCAGTCGGCTACGGCATGGGCCTGGTCCGGGACGACGCGATCGGCTCCGGGGACGACACACGTGACACCGCGGTGCTGGTCTTCCTCGGTGACGGAGCCCTGAGCGAGGGCGAGACCAACGAGGCGTTCCTCTGGGCCGCCGCCCAGAACCTCCCCGTGGTCTTCTTCTGCCAGAACAACCAGTGGGCCATCTCCGCTCCTTACAGCGTGCAGAGCCGAGTTCCCGTCGCTCAGCGCGCGACCGGCTTCGGCTTTCCCGGCGTGTCCGTGGACGGCAATGACGTACTGGCTTGTCTCGGGGCGACCAGTGAGGCGCTGACCCGCGCCCGGTCCGGCGGCGGGCCGACCCTGATCGAGGCGGTGACCTACCGGATCAATGCGCACACCACCGCCGACGACGCGACGCGTTACCGCCCGTCCGCCGAGACCGAGGAGTGGACGGCGAAGGATCCGCTGGAGCGGCTGCGCCTGCACCTCACAGCGAGCGGCGGAGCCGACGAGGCGTTCTTCGCCGACATCGAGCGACGGGAACAGGAACTGGCCGAACACCTGAGGGCGGGGTGCCGGGCGCTGCCCGCGCCTGACGATGCCTCGTCGTTCGAGAACACCTACACCGAAATGCCGGCGGAGCTCAGGCGCCAACTGGCCGAGCACACGGAGTTCCTCGCCGCCGGGTTCCTCGCCGACCAGGAGATCGGAGCCACTCGATGAGCATCTCCATGGTCAAGGCCCTCAACAACGGGCTGCGCAAAGCCCTTCAGGACGATCCCAAAGTCCTGCTGATGGGTGAGGACATCGGGCGCCTCGGCGGGGTGTTCCGCGTCACCGATGGTCTACAGAAGGAATTCGGCAGCCTGAGAGTCATCGACACCCCCCTCGGTGAGGCGGGCATCGTCGGCTCCGCCGTCGGACTCGCCCTGCGCGGTTACCGCCCGGTCTGCGAGATCCAGTTCGACGGCTTCGTCTACCCGGCCGTCAACCAGATCATCAGCCAGCTCGCGAAGCTCCGGCACCGCTCGGGCGGTGTGATCACCCTGCCCGTGGTCATCCGCATCCCGTTCGGCGGCGGCATCGGCTCCATCGAGCACCACTCGGAATCGCCCGAGGTCTACTTCGCCCACACCGCCGGGCTCAAGGTCGTCACCTGCTCCAACCCGCAGGACGCATACGACATGATCCGCCAGGCCGTGGACGACGACGATCCGGTGATCTTCCTCGAACCCAAGCGGCACTACTGGACCAAGGGAGAGGTCACCGACGGGACGCCGGCACCGTTCGCCCGGGCCCGCGTGCTGCGTTCGGGCACCGACGCGACCCTCATCGCGTACGGCCCCATGGTCCCGGCGGCTCTCGAAGCGGCCGAGTCCGCCGCCGATGAAGGCCGCAGCGTCGAGGTCATCGACCTGCGCAGCCTGTCACCGCTGGACCTGGACACCGTACGGGAGTCCGTCCACCGCACCGGACGGGCCCTGGTCACCCACGAGGCCTCCCTGTCCCACGGGTTCGGGGCGGAGCTGGCCGCGAGGATCCAGCAGGAGGAGTTCCACTTCCTCGAAGCGCCGGTTCTCCGGATCACCGGATATGACACCCCGTACCCGCCGAGCCGCCTTGAGTCGGACTGGCTTCCGGGGGTCGACCGGATCCTCGATGCCCTCGACCGCAGCATGAGCTACTAGAGAGGAGGTGCGGGTCACCGTGTCGAAAGAGCAAGTTTTCCTGCTGCCCGATGTCGGCGAGGGCCTCACCGAGGCCGAGATTCTGCAGTGGGCCGTGCGGGTGGGCGACTCCGTGGAGATCAACCAGGTCATCGTCGAGGTGGAAACGGCCAAGGCCGCCGTCGAACTGCCCTCTCCGTATGCGGGTGTTGTCGGGACGCTGCACGCGCAGGACGGGGAGACCCTGCCCGTGGGCAAACCCCTCATCACCATCCTCAGTGACGTCAGCGGCGCTCCCGACGCGACGGAACCTCCGGCCGCGGACGCGGCAGCGGCTTCCGACAGGGAGGCGCTGCTGGTGGGGTACGGCCCGCAGGAGGGCAGCGGTCGCCGCAGACGCCGTCGGTCCGGGGCCCCGCCATCGCCGCCCGCGACCCGGCCAACAGCGCCGGCCCCCGTCCAGGCAGCGGACACGGCACCGGCCACCGAGCGGACGGCGGCCAAGCCCCCCGTCCGCAAACTCGCCAAGGACCTGGGCGTCGACATCACCACCGTCACCCCCACAGGCCCTGTGGGCACCGTCACCCGCGACGACGTACGGCGGGCGGCGGAGGCCGGTGCAGCGGCGGCCGAACCCGTGGCGGCGGAAGCTCCGAAGGTCGGGGCCCCGGAGGGCGCGGCCGAGACCCGCGTCCCGATTCGCGGCGTACGCAAGCACACCGCGGCCGCCATGGTCGCGTCCGCGTTCACGGCACCGCACGTCACCGAGTTCATGACGGTCGACATCACGGCGACCATGCGGCTGCGCGACACGGTGGCCGCCCGCCGCGAGTTCCGCGATCTGCGCGTCACGCCGCTGCTGTTCGTGGCCCGGGCACTCCTGCTGGCCCTGCGCAACACCCCTGAGGCGAACGCCAGTTGGGACGAGCCGGCGCAGGAGATCGTGCTCAAGCACTACGTCAACCTGGGCATCGCCGCCGCGACCGGGCGAGGGCTCATCGTCCCCAACATCAAGCACGCCGACCGGATGTCGCTGCGGGAACTCGCCGAAGCACTCGCCGCGCTCACCAGCACCGCCCGCGACGGCAGGACAACGCCCCAGTCGATGATGGACGGAACCATCACCATCACGAACGTCGGCGTGTTCGGCGTGGACACGGGAACGCCGATCCTCAACCCGGGCGAGGCGGCCATCCTCGCCATGGGTGCCATCCGCCGTACCCCCTGGGTCGTGACCGACGCGTCGGGGACCGAGACCATCGAGCCACGGTGGGTCACCCAGCTGGCACTGTCCTTCGACCATCGCCTCGTCGACGGCCAGCAGGGCTCCCAGCTGCTGGCCGACCTGGCCGCCTTCCTGCACGACCCCGGGCTGGCGATGCTCTGAGGCGGAGGTGCGGCGACGGATCGTGTAGGGATACGGGCCCGTGCACGGTGCCTACACCACCACCTACACCACCACCTGCTCCGCCACAGCGATGGCCGGCTTCTTGAACTGTGTCCGGTACAGCTCCGCGTACCGCCCGTCCGCCGCGAGCAGTTGCTCGTGGGTGCCGCGTTCCACGATGCGGCCCGCCTCGACGACGAGGATCAGGTCCGCGGTCCGTACCGTCGAGAGCCGGTGGGCGATGACGAGGGCCGTGCGGCCTTCCAGGGCCTCGGCGAGTGCCTCCTGCACGGCGGCCTCGGAGGTGTTGTCCAGGTGGGCCGTCGCCTCGTCGAGGACCACCACCCGCTGGCGGGCCAGGAGCAGCCGGGCGATGGTCATGCGCTGGCGTTCGCCGCCGGAGAGGCGGTAGCCGCGCTCGCCCACGACCGTGTCGAGGCCGTCGGGCAGGGCGCGCACGAGGTCATCGAGGCGCGCCCGGCGCAGGACGTCCCACAGGTCGTCCTCGTGGGCGTCGGGCCGGGCGAGCAGCAGGTTGGCGCGGACCGAGTCGTGGAAGAGGTGGCCGTCCTGGGTGACCATGCCGAGGGTGGCCCGCATCGATTCGGCGCTCAGGTCGCGGACGTCGACGCCGCCGATGCGTACGGAGCCCTCGTCGGTGTCGTACAGCCGTGGCAGCAGTGCGGCGACGGTCGACTTGCCTGCGCCGGACGAGCCGACGAGGGCGACGGTCTGGCCGGGTTCGGCGCGGAAGGAGATGCCGTGCAGGACTTCGGCGCCGCCGCGGGTGTCGAGTGCGGCGACCTCTTCCAGGGAGGCGAGGGAGACTTTGTCGGCGGAGGGGTAGGCGAAGCGGACGTCGGTGAACTCGACGGAGGCCGGGCCGTCGGGGACCGCTCGGGCGTCCGGTTTCTCGTCGATCAGCGGCTTCAGGTCGAGGACTTCGAAGACCCGCTCGAAGCTGACGAGGGCGGTCATGACCTCGACCCGGGCGCCCGCCAGGGAGGTGAGCGGCGCGTACAGGCGGGTCAGGAGCAGGGCGAGCGAGACGACGGCGCCCGGTTCCAGGCTGCCGCGCAGGGCGAACCAGCCGCCGAGGCCGTAAACGAGGGCGAGCGCGAGCGCGGAGACGAGGGTCAGGGCCGTGATGAACGCGGTCTGGGCCATCGCCGTGCGCACCCCGATGTCCCGCACGCGCCGGGCGCGCGCCGCGAACTGCGCGGACTCCTCACCGGGCCGGCCGAAGAGCTTGATCAGTGTGGCACCGGGCGCGGAAAAGCGTTCGGTCATCCGGGTACCCATGGACGCGTTCAGGTCGGCGGCCTCGCGCTGGAGCTTGGCCATCCTGCTGCCCATCCGGCGGGCGGGCACCACGAACACCGGGAGCAGGACGAGCGCGAGCAGCGTGATCTGCCAGGACAGGGTGAGCATCACGGCGAGGGTGAGCAGCAGGGTCACGAGGTTGCTGACGACTCCGGAGAGGGTGTTGCTGAACGCCCGCTGGGCGCCGATCACGTCGTTGTTGAGACGACTGACGAGTGCACCCGTACGAGTGCGTGTGAAGAACGCGACCGGCATGCGCTGTACATGATCGAAGACCGCTGTCCGCAGATCGAGGATCAGTCCTTCGCCGAGGGTCGCCGAGAGCCAGCGGCCCACCAGCCCGAACGCCGCCTCGGCGAACGCGATGAGGGCGATGAGCAGGGCGAGTCGTACGACCGTGCTCTCGTCGCCGCCGGACACGATCGCGTCCACGACGCGTCCGGCGAGGACCGGTGTGGCCACGGCGAGCAGTGCCGTCACCACACTGAGCACCACGAACCGGACGATTCGGGGGCGGTGCGGGCGGGCGAACCCGGCGATGCGGCGAAGGGTGGCGCGGGCGAAGGGGCGGCGTTCCTGCTGGGCGTTCATGACGCTGTGGAGCTGCATCCAGGCGGTGGTCTCCATACTCATGCGACCGACCGTAGGACCTCAAGCCTTCTTGAGGTCAACAACGACGCGGTCAACAACGGCGCGGTGACGAGTGCGCGGGCGCACGACCCGATGCCGTGCCCGGCGCGTCAGCCGCTGTCCCCATGCCCGCAACCTCACGTTGGTGCGGCGTGGAGAGCCTGTACCGATGTGACGTTCGAACGCTTGCGCCATGGCCTCCCCAGACGTCTTCCGGTCCGGCAGATCCTGTGCCTCCTCCCGCTCGCCCTCGTGGCCGTGGTCGCGGTGCGGCATCGGGACGTGCTCGCCGAGGGCTTCGGACACCTGGCGTCGGCGAAGTGGCCGTGGCTGCTGGCCGCGGTCGCCGCGACCTGTCTGACCTGGGTGGCGGCTGCCGTCACCCGGCAGGGCGCGCTCGTCGAACGGCTGCCCGTACTGCGGTTGCTGGCCACGCAGTTCGCGGCGGGCGCCGCCAACCATCTGCTGCCGACGGGACTTGGCGCCAGCGCCGTGAATCTGCGGTTCATGACGGTGTGCGGGGTACCGCTGGCACGTTCGTCGGCGGCGCTCGCGCTCTATCTGCTCGCGGAGTCCATCGCCCGGGTCGGACTGCTGCTGGCCCTCCTGATCGCCTTCCCCGACGCGCTGCGGGTCGGCTCGCTCCTCCCGGACGGCGCGATCGGCCCGCTGCTGCTCGTCGTCGGAGCGGTGGCGTGTGTCGCGGTGGCGGTCCTGCTGCTCGTACGACGGGTGCGTACCGTCGTGTTCACCTTCCTGCGGACCGCGCTCGGCGAGGCGCGGTCCGTGCACACGCGGCCGGCCCGCGCGCTCGCGCTGTGGGGCGGGTCGCTCTCCTTCCCCATATTCCAGGCGGCCGGACTGGCCGCGGTGGGACAGGCACTCGGGCTGTCGGTGCCGCCGCTGCACATGGCGCTCGCGTATCTGGCGGCCACGGTGGCCGTCGCGCTGGTGCCGACGCCGGGCGGGATCGGCTCGGTGGAGGCCGCGCTGATCGTGGCGCTGGTGGCGGCGGGCGCCCCGGTGGCGGTGGCGACGGGGGTGGTGCTCGCCTACCGCATCATCACGGTGTGGCTGCCGTTGCTGCCGGGGGCGCTGACGTTGGGCGCGCTCGTGCGGCTGAAGATGATCTGAGCCCTAGGTCCTGTCGTCAAATTCCCGTCTGCCTCGCGACGCCATGCACGCACTCTCGCCGCACCGGGCGCAGCCCCAAGTACGTCCAGTACGAGGGTCTACGCCCGGCGCACCGAGAGCACGCACCTGACGCCGCGAGGCCGCCCTTCGGGCGACGACGCGAATTTGACGACAGGACCTAGGCCGGACCGGAAGGTGCCGCCCACGGCTCTGCCCGGCCGCTTCCCGAGGCTGGTCCTCGACATGCCGGAAGGTGAGCGGCGTTGGTGCCCATCGATTCGAGCCCGGGGGCTGCTCGCGATGCCGGTTGACCACCGACTGGCGGCATCCGAGCGGTAGGCCCTCGGGAGCTCCCGCCACGACTCGCTTCCCTGTACGGGCTCGGGCGCGCCCACCGACGTCCCGAGTGATCACCGCGACCTGGCCCGGCGAGAGGGCCTGCCGCAGGAACGCGGCTTGGCCACGGCCTCGTTGTCGTCGTTGGGCGGCCGGTGGCGGAATGACAGCACCGGCCGCCCAACGACGATGACGGCTGATGCCGCCTACGGCGCCAACGCGCCGGTTACTGGCTGCCAACCTGCCCACGGACAGCCCGGTCATCCACCCGGTCCGACCGGTCAAGATCTGCCGACGCATCGACATGACCACCGCGGACTCAAACACGGTGCGGGCCGGCACCAAGATCAAGACGGACCCGCCGAAGTTCGACTAACCGGCGGCCGGGGCCGTCTCGGCATCGCCGGAGGCGGCGACCGCGACCCGGGCTGCCTGCGGCCGGGGGTCGCCGACGGCCGCGGTCCCGGCGGGCAGCGGGTTGTAGATGAGGCTGAGATGCAGACCGAAGATCCAGTGCCAGACGAACACTGACGCGATGTATTTCCAGCCGAGATCAAGGCTCAGGAATCCAGGGTCCGTACCCCGCGCGGGGCCGTAGATGCGCGGCGTCATGAACGCGACGCTGATGACGGAGAGCACCGTGCCGAACACCAGCCCCTTGGTGAGATTGCCGAGGCCGGTGTTGCGCCACGGGAGCGCGGGGTGCATCGCGCAGGCGAAGACCACGGCGAACACGATCCCGTCGAGGTAGTGGAAGGCACCGCCTACCAGGAACTTCTCCAGGGGGGAGGAGGACGGCACGTACACGAAGCCGTTGGCCGTGTTCCAGTCGAGCCTGTTCAGCCCGACACCGGGGAACCAGTAGCCGATTATCGTCGCCACGTGCGTTGCGACGACGCCCGCGAGTAGCGCCGAGGCAACTCGGTGGCGGGTGGCCCACGTACGCCACCAGTGGATGCCGTCGTTCTCCGTGCCGAGTGTGCTGCTTTGTGACATGGAAGGTCCCGATTCGTCATAGGGGGTGCTCTTGTTCGCCGCACCCCGAGGGGGCGGTGAAGGGCGGGGAGCTCGAAGCCGCCGCGTCGAGGCCTCGGACGTGATCGATGCCGGGTACGACGTGGCTGTATCGGCGGGCCTGATCAGTCGAGTGCGACAGACCCTCCGAGTGACTCCGTTCCGATTATCGGAGTCGTGCTACTATTTATCGGTAGGGGCAAGTGTGAGACCGTCGGCCGACCGCGTCAACCAGGTCCATGCAATCCGTTGTCAACACGGTCGTAACCGATCCCCTGGATGGGCTTCGGCGGAGGCCGCCGGATACGGGCGCGCCATGGCGCGGTGGACGAGGGGGTCGCATTGCCCGAGATTTCGAAGACCGCGGATCAGGCGCTCGCGCTGCTGCTGAGCATCGGCGAGGACGGTCCGGACACAGCGGCCGCACTGGCTGATCGGCTCGGGATGCACCGCACGGTTGCCCACCGGCTCCTGGCCACCTTGGAGGGGCGCGGCTTCGTGCGCCGCGGGCACGGGGGTTACGAGCTAGGCATGGTGCTGCGGCGCCTGGCGGCCGACGTGGAACCGGAGCTGCTGCAGGTGGCGCGTCCGATCATGGAAGAGCTGAGCCAAGTCACCGGGGAAGCCACGGTGCTCAGCGTCCTTGAGGGGAAAGACCTGGTCACGGCCGAGTTGGTACCTGGCACACGTCACCTGGTGCGCGTCACCCTGGACCCGGGTTACCGGCATCCGCTGCACGTGGGCGCGGCCGGCCGCGCGATCCTGGCCCACCTGCCGGATCGGATTCGCCGGGCGGCCGCCGATTCCAGCCCAACGCCCGAGGCGCTCCAGGCGCAACTGGAGGAGATCCGCCGGGCAGGCTACGCATACTCCCACGACGAGTTGCAGGAGGGGGTGAGCGGTATCGCCGTCCCGGTCTTCCAGGGAGGCACCGTCAGCGCCGGCCTGAGTCTGGTGGTTCCCATCAGCCGGGACACGGATCTGAAGTCGTGGCTGGGCGAGATCGTCGGGGCGGCCACCCGAATGAGCGACGCGCTGGAGGCGGCGCGCGAGAACGCCGAAGGGCAAGGCGCATGACGCCTTGGAGACCGTCCGGCCCGTGATCCGGCACCGCCGCCCCACGTGAGGCCCGCTGTCGCATCCCGGTCCGGCCTGAGGCCGCAGCGGACAGGGGGCCGCCGACAGGCAAGAAGACCGGCCCGAAGACGGTGACAGCCAAGACGGACACTCCTGGCGACCGCACGGCATCCGCGCACGGTCCGGGCACGACAAAGGCATTCTGAACACCGATTATCGGTGACGCTTGTACTATTAACGGAATCTGCTTAGCATCCCTGCCATGTCACGGACTGTGTCGACGCAGGGATTGCCGACTGCAGCCTTTCCTCGCCACCCGCACACCGCTCGCCACACACGGGCAACAGGCCGGTGCGTACGGCCCGTTCAGGCCGCAGCCCGGCGGTTCCTTCACCAGGGCCTCGCGGTCCTCGTGCGAGGAGTCGCACCCCGGCGGGCGAATGCCGAGCACCGCGGACCAGACCCCGACCACCGCTTTGCCCCAAGGAATCAGCTATGGCTTTCTACCGCCGCACCGGAGACATCCCGCGCAAGCGGCACACCCAGCACCGCCGCCCCGATGGCGGCCTGTACTACGAGGAACTGGTCGGGGAGGAAGGTTTCTCCACCGACTCCTCGCTGCTCTACCACCACCACATCCCCTCGGCGATCACTGGCAGCAGGTCCTGGGAAATCCCGGGCCTGACCACGCTCTCCAACCACCCCCTCAAACCCCGCCACCTGCGGACGCACCGGCTCTTCCCCGGCGAGGAGTACAAGACACACGACGTGGTCACCGGGCGGCGACTCCTGCTGGCCAACGAGGACGTGCGCATCTCCTACGTGATGGCCGGCGGCCCGTCGCCGCTGTACCGCAACGCCGTCGGCGACGAGTGCGTGTACGTGGAGAGCGGCAGCGCCCGTGTGGAGACCACGTTCGGCACCCTGGACGTCAGCCGTGGTGACTACGTCGTCGTGCCGCGGGCCACCACGCACCGCTGGCTGCCCACCGGAACCGAGCCACTGCGCGCCTACTGCATCGAGGCCAACAGTCACATCGCGCCGCCGAAGCGATACCTGTCCAGGTACGGGCAGTTGCTGGAGCACTCCCCGTACTGCGAGCGGGACCTGCGCGGCCCCGACGGGCCACTGGTCGTCCCCGACGACGGCGAGGCCGATGTCCACGTCAAGCATCGTGGATCCGGCGCGAGCGGCATTGTCGGAAGCGTCCTCACCAGTTCCCGGCATCCGTTCGACGTAGTGGGATGGGACGGCTGCCTGTACCCGTACGCCTTCAATGTCGCGGACTTCGAGCCGATAACCGGCCGGATTCACCAACCCCCGCCGGCCCACCAGGTCTTCGAGGGCCAGGGCTTCGTCATCTGCAACTTCGTACCGCGCAAGGTCGACTACCACCCGCTGTCGATCCCGGTTCCCTACCACCACTCCAACGTGGACTCCGATGAGGTGATGTTCTACTGCGGCGGGGACTACGAGGCCCGCAAGGGAACAGGGATCGGGCAGGGCTCTGTCTCGCTCCACCCGGGCGGGCTCCCGCACGGGCCGCAGCCGGGCGCCATGGAACGCAGCATCGGAATGGAGTTCTTCGACGAGCTGGCCGTCATGGTCGACACCTTCCGGCCGCTGAGGCTGGGCGAGGCCGCAGCCGCCTGCGAGGATCCCGGATACGCCTGGTCCTGGAGCGGCCGCGGCCCCGATGGTGAACAGCGATGACGACGCATGCGGCTGCCTCCCCGCTGTTCAGCGCACTCGTGGACGATGCCGGACTGTTCCCGCCCGAGGCCCTCACCATGACCGCGGCGACAACCCGGCATCGCCGGGACAGTGCGGCGGCGCACCCCCTGCTGACCCACCGGTTCTTGTGCACGACCGGGCAGCTGCCCGAACTGCTCGCCGCCCTCGGCCCCGAGGACCGTTTCCGCCTCGGGCTGATCACGCAGCTGGACACGTCCACCGTCCCAAGCACGCCGGCACTTACAGCCGCCGACCCCCGCATCGAACTCGCGGCGGTCGAGGGACCGCTGCCGCCCGGGCCCGATCCCGTCGCGGCGGCACGGCAGGCGCTTGCCGCGCTGGGGGGCCTACCGGAGCACGTGCCGGGGTATGTCGAGATACCGCTCACCGGGGACCGTCCCACCATGACGTCCGTGCTCCACGTGCTCACCGAGGGCGGGCGAGGGGCGAAAGTTCGCTGTGGCGGCCTGCGAGCGGAGCTCTTTCCGAGCTGCGGACAGCTGGCGGCATTCGTACATGCCTGTGTGAGGGGCGGCGTCCCGTTCAAGGCGACCGCCGGACTGCACCATGCGGTCCGCCACCGCGACGAACGCACCGGCTTCACCCACCACGGATTTCTCAACCTGCTCCTCGCGGTGTGCCGCGCCGTCGACGGTGGCACCGCGCACGACGTGATGGCGGTGCTGGGCACTGTCGATGCCGAATCGCTCGCGGACGAGGCGCGCCACGTGCCCCGGCACACCGCGGTCGCGGCCCGGGCGCTGTTCACCGCGTACGGCTCATGCAGCACCAGCGAGCCGCTCGAAGACCTGCAGGCCCTTGGTCTGGACGCGAAGGAGACCACCGTATGACCCGCCCCTGGGCACCCGTGCCCGACAACAGCGACTTCCCCGTGCAGAACCTGCCCTACGGGGTGTTCTCCCTCACCGGTCAGGATCCCCGCGTGGGAGTGGCCATCGGGGACGCCGTGCTGGACCTCTCCCAACTGGACCTGCCCCACCGGGCCGACTTCGCCACGGCCTCCCTCAACGCGTTCATGAGCCGAGGGCGCCAGGCATGGGGTGCGGTGCGCGCCCGTCTCACCGAGCTGCTGACTGATCAGGCCCACCGCCCCGCAGTGCAGCCGCACTTGATACCGCGTTCGGACATCAGGCTCCATCTGCCGTTCCAAGTGGCCGACTACGCCGACTTCTACGCCTCTGAGCACCACGCCACCAACCTCGGGAAGATCTTCCGGCCCGGGCAGCCGCCGCTGACCCCCAACTGGAAGCACCTGCCCATCGGCTATCACGGCCGAGCCGGCACCGTCGTGGTGTCCGGGACACCGGTGACGCGCCCCAAGGGGCAGTACATGGTGGCGGACGCCGCGGTCCCCGCCTTCGGGCCGTCACGACGCCTGGACATCGAGGCCGAGGTCGGATTCGTGGTGGGCGCGCCCTCGGCTTTGGGCACTTCCGTGCCCACGACGGCCTTCGCCGACCACGTGTTCGGCGTGGTGTTGGTCAACGACTGGAGCGCCCGGGACATCCAGGCCTGGGAGTACGCCCCGCTCGGGCCCTTTCTCGGCAAGTCGTTCGCCACCTCGGTGTCGCCCTGGGTGGTTCCGCTCGACGCGCTGAGCGGCGCACGGGTCCAGCCGCACCAGGAGCCGGCGCCGTTGCCGTACCTGAGCCAGGGGCCGAGATGGGGCCTGGACATCACCCTGGAGGTCCGGCTCAACGGCCACCTGGTCTCAACTCCCCCCTTCGGCAGCGTGTACTGGACCGCCGACCAGCAACTGGCCCACATGACGAGCAACGGTGCCTCGCTGCGTACCGGTGACCTGTACGCCTCGGGCACCGTGTCCGGTCCCCGCCGTGACCAACGCGGTTCACTGATCGAACTGACCTGGAACGGTGCGGAACCGCTGGAACTGCCCGACGGCTCCAGCCGCGCCTATCTCACGGACGGCGACACGGTCACCATCAGTGCCTCTGCCCGTTGCGCGGACGGCACCCGGCTCGGCTTCGGCGAAGTGACCGGAACCATCGAAGCGGCTGATGCCTGAGCCGACCAGGCACGCACGTGCTAGGTCAGCGGCGCGTCGGAGGGCAGGGCGGCCAGCACCCAGGGGTAGGTCGTGCGGACCTTTTGCCGGTCGAAGTTGAACTTGTCCATGGCCGCGGAGGTGATCTCGCGCTTGCTGACGTTCGTGACGAGGTAGATGGTGGGGTCGTCGGTGCTCCGGGCGAGGTACGCGTAAGCCATGAGCGGACCACCGTCGGTGATGTTCTCGGTGGTCAGCACGAGCCGTTCGCCGTCGGTGTTGCGGAAAAGGGCGTTGTACGTCACGGAGCTGGGTATCAGGTGCCGCTTGCCGTCCAGGACGAGGTAGACGTCCGCGGAGTCGACCGCCCTGATCCGCAGTCCGTCGAGCTCGGGGTGGAGTTCGTCCTGGCTGTCCGCCGCGACGGTTGCGGTCCGTTCTCGCGCGGGCGTGGCGTGTGCCGCGGACGGGAGTGCGACGACGCCCAGGGTCGCGATGGCCACGGCGGCTGCCGACAGCAGTGAACGCTTGAACATGGTGATCCTCCAGTCAGCCTCGGGGAACGCACGTGGGGGCTGTTGCCCCCGGTAACTTCCGCACCCGGAGTGGTAGTTGAACATTAACCCACACTTGTTGATGTATCAACAACCTTGCTTGACGGAGAGGTTGAACGACGGCAGCGCGGGGCGGTACGGGACGGCCTGAACTCGTCGGTACAACCCGGGAGTAACCTGCTGGCGTCGCCACACGAAGGGGTTCGCGCGATGCCGGTCCGGATCGAACGCCAGGAACACGTCACCACCGTCGTCCTCTCCCGTCCCGAGGTCCGCAACGCGGTGGACGGGCCCACGGCGGCCGACCTCGCGGACGCGTTCCGCGCGTTCGAGAACGACGAGACGGCCCGGGTGGCGGTGCTGTGGGGCGAGGGCGGCACGTTCTGCGCGGGCGCGGACCTCAAGGCGCTCGGCACGGAACGCGGCAACCATGTCACGGAGGACGGCGACGGCCCGATGGGCCCCACCCGGATACGGCTGTCGAAGCCCGTGATCGCCGCGGTCGCGGGCCATGCCGTGGCGGGTGGTCTGGAACTGGCCCTCTGGTGCGATCTGCGGGTCGCCGAGGAGGACGCGGTCTTCGGCGTCTTCTGCCGCCGCTGGGGCGTGCCTCTCATCGACGGCGGCACGGTACGACTCCCCCGCCTCATCGGCACCAGCCGAGCGATGGACATGATCCTGACCGGCCGCCCGGTGACGGCCCCGGAGGCGTACGAGATGGGCCTCGCGAACCGGGTCGTCCCGCCGGGGCGGGCGCGCGCGGAGGCGGAGGCGCTGGCCGCGGAGATCGCCCGGTTCCCGCAGGCCTGCCTCCGGGGCGACCGCGGTTCCGTCCTCGACCAGGAGGGTCTGACCGAGCGCGCCGCCATGCGGGGTGAGTTCCGGCACGGGACGAGCGTGTTGGAGGAGAGCCTGGAGGGGGTGGCGCGGTTCTCGGCGGGGGCGGGGCGGCACGGGTCGTTCGGCGAGATCTGAGCGTCCCGGACGGCGTATCCAGGCCAAGTTGGGGCACGATCCGCCAGGGGCCGGGACACGTCCACCCGGCCGGACGGCCGGAGTGCCTCGGTGCCCGTCCGAGCAGGGGAGGGCGTCAACATGCCTGCGGGCATGGGGAGTTGGCGGCGGTGCTCGTGGGAGATGGCCTGACCCGAGCGGTCCTGGCACGGAACACCTGTGCGCATGTAGCAAGATGAGCGAATCCGCCGGTCAACGACTCGTCGTTCCCGGCCGGGTCGTACATCACGTAATCGAGCAGCAGGTGGCAACAAGGTGACGACACATCACATAGTGGGCGCGAGCGCCCTTCGCGGCACGACGGGAGGCAATCGGTGAACCGGGATCTCACTGTGCACGACTGGATCGTCGCGGGTGTCTGGCTGGCCGTCGGGCTCGCGGCGGGCGTTCTGCTCCGCCTCCTCCTGCGCTGGCTGGGCAAGCACGCGACCCGCACCCGGTGGAGCGGCGACGACGTCCTCGTCGACGCGCTGCGCGCGCTGATACCGGTCGCGGCCCTCACGGGCGGGATCGCCGCCGCCGCGGCGGCGCTGCCGCTGACCGGCAAGGTCAACCACACCGTCAACCAGGTCCTGACGGTCCTGCTGATCCTGGCCGCCACCATCACCGCGGCGCGCGTGATCACCGGTCTGGTGCAGGCCGTCACCCATTCCCGCTCCGGGGTCGCCGGATCGGCCTCGATCTTCGTCAACATCACCCGGGTCGTCGTCCTGGCCATGGGCTGCCTGATCGTCCTGCAGACCCTGGGCATCTCCATCGCCCCGCTGCTCACGGCCCTCGGGGTCGGCGGTCTCGCGGTCGCCCTGGCTCTCCAGGACACCCTCGCCAACCTCTTCGCGGGCATCCACATCCTCGCCTCGAAGACGATCCAGCCCGGCGACTACATCCGTCTCACCAGCGGGGAGGAGGGGTACGTCGTCGACATCAACTGGCGCAACACCGTCGTACAGAACCTCTCCAACAACCTCGTCATCATCCCGAACGCCCAGCTCTCCAGCACCAACATGACCAACTTCAGCCGTCCGGAACAGGAGATGACCCTCACCGTGCAGGTAGGCGTCGGCTACGACAGCGACCTCGACCACGTGGAGCGCGTCACCTCCGAGGTCGTCGCCGAGGTCATGACGGAGATCGAGGGCGCGGTTCCCGAGCACGAACCCGCCATCCGCTTCCACACGTTCGGGGACTCGCGGATCAGCTTCACCGTCATCCTGGGTGTCGGGGAGTTCAGCGACCAGTACCGGATCAAGCACGAGTTCGTGAAGCGGCTGCACAAGCGGTACCACGTGGAGGGCATCCGCATCCCCGCCCCCGCGCGCACCGTCGCCCTCCAGCAGAACGGCGTGGCGATTCCGCCGCAGCGCGACGGATCCCTGTCGATCCCGTAGAACATCGGGGTGGGGCGAGCCGCGAGTGAAGGCCGCCCCGCGCCGGGCCGGGTCGGACATGACCCAGCGCCGGGCCGCGTGGCGAGTGAGCGGGGAGACGTGAGCGTATGACGGTGGTCGGCGTCGACATCGGTACGTCCAGCGGCAAGGGCGTGCTGGTGGGCGAGGACGGAACCGTCCTCGCCACGGCTGTCCGCCCGCACACCGTCGCCCGTCCGCACCCCGGGCACGTCGAGATGGACGCACAGGTGTGGTGGGACGAGTTCACCTCCATCACCCGGGAGTTGCTGAAGTCCGCGCCGGACGGCACCTCCGTCACCGCGGTCGGAGTCAGCGGCACGGGCCCGTGCGTCGCCCTCACCGACGAGGCGGACACGCCGCTGCGCCCGGCGATCCTGTACGGCGTCGACACCCGGGCCACCGAGCAGATCGCCCGCCTTGACGCCGAGTTGGGCCGCGACGCCGTACTGCGGCGGTGCGGTTCCCTGCTCTCCACCCAGGCGGTCGGCCCCAAGATCGCCTGGCTGGCGGAGCACGAGCCCGACGTGGTCGCGCGGGCCCGGCGCCTCTACATGCCCAGCTCGTACCTGGCGGTCCGGCTCACCGGGGCCTATGTGCTCGACCACCACTCGGCGAGCCAGGCCGTCCCGCTGTACGACTCCGTGGCCCAGGAGTGGTACGAGCCGTGGACCCGGCACATCGCACCGTGGCTCGAACTCCCCCGCCTGCTGTGGCCGGGAGACATCGCCGGTCGGATCACGGCCGAGGCCGCCGACGCCACGGGGCTGCCCGCCGGGATCCCGGTCGTCGCCGGCACGATCGACGCCTGGTCCGAGGCGCTGAGCGTGGGCGCACAACACACCGGCGACCTGATGCTCATGTACGGCAGCACCATGTTCCTCATCAACACCCTGTCCGAGCGTCTGCTGGTGCCCGAGCTGTGGAGCACCGTCGGGGCGTTGCCCGGAACGCGCAGCCTCGCCGGTGGCATGGCCACCTCCGGCATGATCACGGACTGGCTCCGGGAGCTGTTCGGCACGCCCGAGCACACCGAGCTGCTCGCCGGGGCGGAGGCGTCCGGGCCCGGCGCGCGGGGGCTGCTGATGCTGCCGTACTTCGCGGGCGAGCGGACGCCGGTGGCCGATCCGTTCGCGCGCGGGGTGATCGCCGGGCTGACGGTGGAGCACACGCGGGGCGATCTCTACCGTGCCGCCCTGGAGGCGACGGCCTTCGGGGTGCGGCACAACGTCGAGGCGATGCGTGCCGCGGGCGCGGACATCCGCCGGGTCGTCGCGGTGGGCGGAGGCACCCGGGGCGGCCTGTGGACCAGGATCGTCTCGGCCGTGACGGGCCTGGAGCAGGAGATCAGGACCGTCACGCTCGGGGCGAGCTACGGTGCGGCGTTCCTCGCGGCGGACGCGATCGGCGACCCGCTCATCGACGTATGGAACCCGGTGCGCGAACGTGTCACCCCGGACCCGCAACTGCGCTCCCACTACGACGAGTTGTACGCGCTGTACCTCCGGCTGTATCCGGCGACGCGCGACATCACCCACGCACTGGCCGAACACCGGCGGCACACCGCCGGCTGACGGGCGGGACGCGGGGGCGGCCCCCGCTCTCCCGTCAGACGACCGGCGTGGGCGGGGCGATCCCGAACTTCTCCGCGCTCTCCGTCAGTTCGCGCCACACCTTCGGAGCCAC
This sequence comes from Streptomyces sp. NBC_00878, assembly GCF_026341515.1. Lineage (NCBI taxonomy): Bacteria > Bacillati > Actinomycetota > Actinomycetes > Kitasatosporales > Streptomycetaceae > Streptomyces > Streptomyces sp. NBC_00878. The sequence continues at coordinate 861,424 of NZ_JAPEOK010000001.1, forward strand.
CGGAACTCCCTTCTCAGCCCGCTCCACCGCGACGGCGGCACTGCGCTCGCCCGGGTAGAACACGCCCGCCGCGCCGTCCGCCGACGGCAGTCCCTTGAGGGTGCTCAGGGTGGTGCCGACGTCCGCGGTGAAGCGGTCCGGGTCGCCGAAGGCCGCCGGGTCCAGGGCGATGAGCAGGGCGTTCTGCCGGTGCTTGCGGGCCTTGGGGTCGTCCGAGTGGAAGGCGGAGAAGATCGGCGCACCGACGAGCACGCTGGTGAGCAGCTCGAACGCGAGTGACATGCCGGACCCCTTGGCGCCGCCCAGCGGCAGCGGCATGACGGCCTTCTCCGGGTCGGTGGTGGGCGTGCCGTCCTCGGTGGCGGCGGCGCCCTCGGGCAGCGTCGTTCCACTCGCCCTGGCCTGGCGGATCTTCCCGAGGGCGATGGTGGCGGTGGCCATGTCGAGCAGCAGCGGGGCGTGCCCCGACGACGCGGCGGTGGGTACGGCGATGGCGAGCGGGCTGGTCGCCACGGCGGCGCCCCGCACCCCCGTATAGCCCATGTTCGGCATTCCGGCGACGAACCCGATGCCGACCAGGCCCTGTTCGGCGATCTTCGACACGTAGTAGCCGATGGCGCCGGTGTGGACGGTGCCGCGCACGCCGACGGAGGCGATGCCGGTGGTCCGCGCTCGGCTCACGGCCTCCTCGGCGGCGGCGCTTAGGGCCACCGGGCCGGGGGCGCGGTCGGCGTCCAGGACGGCGGCGGCCGGCGTGGTCGACTCGACGGTGATCTCGGCCCGCGCGTTGGCCACGCCCTTGGCGAGGAGCTCCAGGTAGGCGGGGACGCGGGCGATGCCGTGCGAGTCGACGCCACGCAGGGCGGCCCAGACGAACACGTCGGCGGTGGTGGCGGCGTGCTCGGCGCTGAGCCCGCCGTTCTCCAGGAGGGCGGCGGAGAAGGTGCGCAGGTCCTCGGCTCGGACGCGGACCTTACCCGGCTTGGGGGTGGGGGTGTCGGTCATGGTGGCGAATGCCTCCTGGGTCAGCGGGTGACGAGGACGTCGACGACGGCGGTGGTGCCCTCGGACACGGCCTTGAGGGCACGCTCCAGCGCGGGAGCGAGCGCGTCCGGCGCGTCGACGGTCTCGGTGTGCATGCCGAACGGCTCGGCGAACGCGGCGAGTCGGGGCAGCCGGTGCAGCTCGGTGCCGAGCCACTCCCCCGTCTCGGCGGCGGCACCCTCGGGGTAGAACCGGCGATGGTTGAGGTTCATCGACTTGTAGGCGCGGTTGTTGAACACCACGATCAGCAACGGGAGTTCGTACGCCCTGGACGCGTCGTACGAGGGGATGACCGGGTTGTAGGCGAAGGCGCCGTCGCCGATCGTGAGCACCACCGGGCGTTCCTGGGCGGCGAGTTTGACGCCGAGCGCGACGGCGATGCCCTGGCCGAGGCCGCCCTGCACGTAGAAGTACGAGTCGGGTGCGTCGGTCCGCAGATGGCGCTTGACGATCCGGCTGTGGGTGATGGTCTCGTCGACGACGATCCCGTCCCGGCCGTCGAGCAGCGTGCGCAGGGTGGCGGCGAGGAGGACCGGGTCGATGCCTTCGGTCTGTTGCTCGGCCTTCGCCTCCGTAGCGGCGACGGCCGTTCGCTCGGCGGCGAACCGCGTTTCCTGCGCCGACCGGCGTTCGGCGACCGCCCTCTCGTCGAGATCCTTCGCCCGCTTGGTGAGCCGGCGCAGGGTGTTGGCGGCGTTGCCTTCCAAGTACGTGTCGGCGAACAGGACTTGGTAGACGACGTGCGGGCGTTGCGGCACCTCGTCGATGACGACGATCCGCGCTTTGGACGGCTGGCGCGAGGGCGGGTAGAAGGGCGCGCGGCAGTTGACGAGCAGGATCAGGTCCGCCTCGTCCATCCAGGGCCCGATGTCCGAGCCCGCGTGCAGCGGGTGGGTGCGCGGGAAGTTGCCGCACACCGCCGAGTCCGGCTCGACGACCGGGATGTGCCAGGCCTCGGCGAAGGCGACCAGTGCCTCGAAACCGCCCGCCTCACGGCCGGACGTCTCGGTCACGATCACGGGATCGCGGGCCTCCCGGATCAACCGCGCGACGGAGTCGGCCTCTTCGGGCGAACTGTGCGTGGAACCCGGCGGCACGACGGGCTTGGCCGCGCGGCCGTCCCAGTCCTCCAGGAGGATCTCCAGCGGGATGTTGAGGTACGCCGGTCCGGCCGGGGCGCGCCAGGCCAGTTCCGCCGCCCTCGTGATCATCGTGGGCAGGGTGTGGACGCTCGCGGCCTCGTTGGACCACTTGGTGAACGGCTGCGCGACGCCGTGCGGGCCGCCCACGATGGACAGGTTGCGGTACCACTGGCCGCCCGGGTCCTGGCCGGGCCCGTCGCCGTAGGTGGTCGACTCCGAGGAGGCCACCACCATCGGCACTCCGGCCAGCAGCGCCCCGTGCACGGCCATGGAGCCCTGCAGCAGGCCGGGAGCCGCGTGCAGCAGCACGCCCTGCGGCCTGCGCCTGACGAGTCCGTAGCCGGTGGCCATGCCGACGGCGACGGTCTCGTGCGTCAGGTCGAGGTACCGCGGACAGGGCAGCCCGTCGCGGTGGCGCCGGGCCAGGGACTCCCACACCGGGGCCCACTCGGACCCCGACGAGCAGAAGAGGTAGTCGGCGCCGACGGCGTCGAAGGCGGATACGAGAGCGTCGCCGCCGTCACCGCCATCGCCGCCATCAGCGCTGCCGGCGCCCGGGGTTTTCTGGGTGTCCGTCATCTCTGGCGCTTCCTCAGCTTCCTCAGCCCTCGATCGGCCAGTCGAGGACCTCGGAGATACCGCGGCCCATGATCCACTCAAGCTCCTCGGGCGTGAAGTCCCAGTGCTTGGTGAACTGTTCGATCGTGTCGGTGTACGTGATGCCGTGGCCGAGCAGCCGGGTGATGTCGGTGCCGTAGAAGCAGCGCCGCGGGCCCATCTTGTCGACCATCTCGCGCACGTACTTCTCGATGTTCTTGTTCGGGAAGGGCTGCGTCGAATAGCCGGGGAGCGCCGAGAGCTTGACGTAGATGTTCGGGTGCGCGTGCAGGTCGGCGGTCTCCTGGACCCAGTAGCCGATCGCGTCGTCGACGCAGCGGGCCATGATGCCCATGTGGTCGATGATGATCTTCAACTCGGGGTGCTTGCCTGCGATCCGGCCGAGCTCCCGCTTCCAGATCGGGGCGTGGACCATGGTGGGGACGCCGAGTTCCTCGGCGATCGGCCAGTACCAGTCGTTCGTGCCGTCGATCATCCAGTTGCGGTCCTGCGGGCGGTGGAAGGTGAGCCGGGTGCCCTTGATGTACGGGTTGCCGGCGAAGTCCTTGAGCAGGGCGGTGCCCTCGACCGGGTCGTCCTGGGGGACGCGGGCCATGATGCCGAAGCGGTCCGGGTGCGCCTCGCAGGCCTCCAGGGCGTAGTCGATGCGGTTGCCCTCCCACGACGGGGGCAGGATCAGCGCCCGGTTGACGCCCGCCTCGTCCATCAGCTCCAGGGCCTCCTCGTACGAGAAGGGGTCCTCGCGGTGGCCGTTGAGGCGGATGCGCTCCCGTGCCCCCGGGACCCAGGGGCGGTCCGGGGTCTCTTCCTTCCAGATGTGGATCTGCGTGTCGACGACGAACATGTCTTCAACTCTTCCTCTAGAACGACGTGGTGGGGTGGGGTGGGGTGGGGTGGGGTGTGGAAGGAACGCTAGGCGGGACGTGAGGCCTTGCAGAGCGCTGGGAGCGCAAGCTGTTGTTGCGCGGAAGTGCGGTGTGAACAGCGCGTTCTCAGGGGGCGGAGGCATCGCCGAGTACGGCGTCGACGATGTGTTCGGCGATCGCCATGGAGGCGGTGGCGGCCGGCGAGGGCGCGTTGCGGACGGCGGTGATCCGGCCCGCCCGGTGGATGCGGAAGTCGTCCACGAGCGTGCCGTCCCGGTCCAGGGCCTGGGCGCGTACGCCGGCTCCGCCGCGCACCACGTCCCGGACGCCGACGCCGGGCACGTACCGCTGGGCGTCCCTCATGAAGGCCGTCCTGGACAGCGAGCCGCGGTACTCCTTGATGCCCGTCCGCCAGTGCCGGGCGGCCATCTTCCAGGTGCCGGGGTAGGCGACGAGTCCGGCGAGGTCCCTGGGCGAGACGCTGCCGAGCCGGTAGCCCTCCTTCGCCAGGGCCAGGACGGCGTTCGGACCGACCTCGACGGAGCCGTCGACCCGCGGGGTGAAGTGCACGCCGAGGAAGGGGTAACGCGGGTCGGGCACCGGGTAGATCAGCCCGCGGACCAGGTCCCTCGACTCCGGTTTGAGGAGCAGGTACTCGCCTCGGAAGGGCACGATCCGCGGTTCCTTCCTGTCGTGGGCCAGCTTGGCGACGGAGTCCGAGTGGAGCCCCGCGCAGAGGATCAGCCGGTCGACGCGGACCCTCCCCCCGCCTTCGTTCCGATGAGCGTGTTTCTGCCCGGAGGCCACCTCGACGCCGCCCGGGACGTCGGTGATCGAGGTGACCGGGAAGCCGAGCCGCACCTCGCCGCCCGAGGCCTCGATGTCCTTGGCGAACTCCCGGGCGATCGCCGGGTAGTCGGTGATCGCGGTGCGCGGTGAGTGCAGGGCCGCGATGCCTCCGGCGTGCGGCTCGATCTCCTTGATCTCCTCCTTGGAGATCTTTCGGAGGTCGGGCACGTGGTTGTTCCGCGCCCGCCGGTAGAGGTTCTCCATCCGGTCCAGCTCGTCCTCGCGCACCGCCAGGACGAGCTTGCCGGTCTCCGCGTACGGCAGGGCCCGTTCCTGGCAGTACTCGCGGAGCATGGACACGCCCCGGACGCACAGGGCCGCCTTGAGGCTGCCGGGGGCGTAGTAGATCCCGGCGTGCACGACGCCCGAGTTGTGGCCGGTCTGGTGGACGGCGATCCGCTGTTCCTTCTCCAGCACCACGACCCGGGTGCCGGGGCGGCGCAGGGCGATCTCGCGGCCGGTGGCGAGGCCGACGATGCCGGCGCCGACGATGCCGATCGTCTCGTCAGCCATCGGCGTCCTCCTCTCTCCTTCTGCCGACGCCGGTCCTGCCGCTCCCCCGAGTCACGACCCGCACAACCGCCACGACCGTCACGCGCCGAAGTGGACGGCGACGGTCTTGACGCGGGTGGAGAAGCGCAGGACCTCGTCGCCCTGCTCCTTGTAGGCCGTTCCGGAGTCGCGGAACCCGCCGAACGGCAGGTGGACGTCCCAGCCGGTGGTGGTCGTGTTCACCGCGACCTGCCCGCACTCGGCCTCGTCGGCGAAGCGGTACGCGGCCGTGAGGTCGCGGGTGAAGACGGCGGCGGCGAGACCGAAGCCGGAGTCGTTGACCGCCTCGACGGCCCGGTCGAAGTCGTCGACCGCGCGTACGGCGAGGACCGGGCCGAAGACCTCCTCGCGCCAGATCGCCGTCTCGGGGGTGACGTCGGCGAGGACGGTCGGCCGTACGTAGCAGCCGTGGGCGCGGTCGCCCTCGGTGTCCGCGCCGCCGCCGGTGAGGACGGTGGCGCCCTGGTCGATCGCCCTGTTCAGGTCAGCGAGGACGCTGTCGCGCTGCTGGGGGCTGGACAGCGGGCACAGGGTGGTGGCCGGGTCGCTGCCCGGGCCCGTCGTCAGCGCCTCCACCTCGGTGACCAGGAGCCGGGTGAACTCCTCGTACACCGGCCGCTCGACGACGACCCGACTGGTGGCGGTGCAGCGCTGTCCGGCCTGGCCGAAGGAGGCCGCGACGACGGCCTTCGCGGCGGTCGGCAGATCGGCGTCGCGCAGGACGACGGAGGCGTTCTTGCCGCCGAGTTCGCCCTGGAAGCGGACGTTGCGGTCGGCGAGGCGGCGGCGGATCCGGTTGCCGACCGCGTTGGAGCCGGTGAAGGTGATGCCCGCGATCCGCGAGTCGTCGAGCAGCGCCTCCTCGATGTCGGCCGTGCGGCCCGTCACCACGTTCAGGACACCGGCCGGCAGGCCCGCGTCGTGCAGGGCTCGGGCGAAGTGCAGGCCGGAGAGGGGGGTCTGGGTGGCGGGCTTGAAGACGGCCGCGTTGCCGGCCGCGAGGAGCGGGGCGAGCTTGCGGGCCGGGGTGATCAACGGGTCGTTCCACGGGCTGATCACGAGGATCACGCCGATCGGCTCCCGCTGGGTGTGCACCCGGGTATCGGGGCGGACGTCGTGCAGCAGGGTGCCGTAGCCCTGGCGGGCCAGACCTGCGTAGTAGTCGAGGAAGTCGGCGGACTTGAGGGTCTCGCCGCGGGCCTCGGCGCCGGTCTTGCCGTTCTCGGCGGTGACGTCGGCCGCGATCCCGTCGGCCCGCTCCCGGATCAGCCGCGCGGCTTCGGTGAGGATCCGGGCGCGTTCGAAGGGGCTGGTGCGTTTCCAGGCGGCGAACCCGCGCTCGGCGTGGTCGTAGGCGCGGGTGACGTCCTTGGCGGCGAGGGCGGGTACGCGCGCGAACGGGGTACGGACGTCGGCGGGGTCGTGGACGTCGATCCACTCGCCGGTCGCCACCCACTCTCCACCGGAGAGGGTTTCCAGGGTTCGCATGAAGATCACTTCCTTCGTCCGCCGCGGCGCGGGTCCGCGGTCTGCACAGGGAGCACCCGTACGGGCCGGATGCGACAACACACCATGGGGGAACTGGCCACCAGCCCCGCGGAGGCAGTCATTGCTTGCGCCGCGCGCAGGTCGGCGGGCGGTTGATCCGTGCTGGAATCGGCAGGCCGGACGGCATGTGGCAGGCCGCCGGGAGCCGAGATTCCGCTGAGGAGAGACAGACATGGCGTACGCGGTCATCGCCCGCTACCACTGCGAGCCCGCCGACGAGGCATCGGTGCGTGCCGCGCTGCTGAAGGCGCGCGGGCACACCCGCGCCGAGCCGGCGAACCTGGCGTACGAGGTGCACGCCGAGGCGGACCGCCCGGGGAGCTTCGTGCTGTACGAGCAGTACACCGACCGGGCCGGATTCGACGCGCACAGGGCCACCGAGCACTTCGACGAACTCATCGTGGGGACGGTGTGGCCGCTGCTGACGGAGCGGACGGTGACCTTCGCCGAGGTCCTGTAAGGCCGTGCCCCGCCGGGAAGCGCGGGCGCTCTTCCCGGCCGTATCGGGGCCATCGGCTCAGAACTCGTTGCCCCAGCAGTAGCGGGCGACGGTCTCCACCAGGACCAGCTTGCGGCGCTGGTCCTCGGCGCTCAGCAGGGGCCGGGCGGCCGAGTCGGCGAAGCCGCGGGACGGTGCGACGGCCATGTCCTCGATGTCCTTGACCTCGGCCCCGGCGTCGAGGCGGGCCAACACCGTGTCGATGTCCTCCAGTTCGGGCACGGCCGGGTCCACCACGCCCAGGCAGGCGTCCCGGTCCTCGGGCAGCGCCCTGAGCAGGTCCAGCTCGGCGGCGGTGCCTTTGTCGTACGGCAGGATCCAGCGGTCGGCCGGGACCTCGCCGAACAGGCTCTCGGCCCCGGCCCGGTCCACCACCGCGGGCGCCGCCCAGCCCGGGCAGAGGCCGATGCGCACGCCTGTCGGTCGCACGTCGAGGCGTACGGCCTGTGCCTCCACGGCCAGTGCGTCCACGAAGGAGAGCGGGCCGGGCTCGGCCGGGTCGGCGGCGACCTGGCCGAGGAGGAGCGGGTTGTTCAGCTGGATCAGCCGGACGCCCCGGGAGACCAGCAGCTCGATCTCCGCGTGGATGATCTCCGCGAGGGCCTCGCCGAGTTCGCGGGCCGAGGCCGGGCCGCCGGAGCCGACCAGCTCCGGGGCGAAGGTGGTCGCGGCCAGGTAGGCCGGTGACGGCAGTGAGACCTTGGGCGCGATCACCGTCAGGTCCGCGATCCGCCCGGCCCAGTCGGCCGGCAGCGGGCCGTTGGCCTTGGGCAGGGACTCCGCCACCCAGCGGGGCAGCCCGTCGGCGGTCCGCTCCTCCGTACGCCGGAAGCCGGAGACTGCGTCGAGGACGGCACCGCGGAAGTCCTCGCGGGGGAAGTCGCCGTCGGTGACGACCGTGGAGCGCAGCCTGCGCTGGTAGGCCACCGCCTCCTCGACCGCGGCGAGTTCGGCCTTGTGCAGGGCCTCGGGGTCGCCCGCTGCCCGGGCCGCGAGGAGTTCGGTGGGGCGGACCAGGCTGCCGTGGTGGTCGATGCGGTAGTTGAAGGTGTCCGCCATGACTCAGGCCTCCTTTTCCGTGGTCCCGGCCTGTTCCGTAGCCCCGGCGGGCTTGCCCGCGACGCCCCACGCCGCGAACTCCAGCTCGTAGCCGAGGGATTCGAGTACGTCGTCGGCGACCTGCTGGTCCTCGTCGGCGGTGCCGCCCGCGATGCCGAGGCCGCCGATGATCTCGCCGTCCTTCTTGATGGTGACGCTGCCCTCGGTGGCCATGATCGGCAGGGCCGCGCCCGGGAGTTGGGACAGCTGGGCGAAGAAGACCGGCTGGCTCTCCTGCCACTTCTTCAGCATCTTGCCGGGCCGCTGCATCACGGCCGCGGTGTACGCCTTGGCGCGGGCGATGTCCGGCGTCAGCGGGCGGGCGCCGTCCGAGCGGCGGACGCTGATGACGAAGCCGCCCGCGTCCACCACCGCGACGCTCACCGCCTTCCCCAGGGACCGGGCGCGCTTCAGTGCGGAGTCGACGATCTCGTCGGCGGCGTCGAGCGTGAGGGTGCTCATGCTGCTTCCTTCGGTGCGGAGGTCATGCGGCTTCCTTGGATGTGGTGCTCATGCGGATTCCTTGGATGTGGTGCTCATGCGGCTTCCTTGGATGTGGTGCTCATGCGGCTTCCTTCGGTGCGGTGAGGGTGCGGCGCAGGCGGGCGACGGCGGCGTTGTACGGCTCGGGCGTCTCCCAGTACATGGAGTGCGGGGCGTCCGGGACGATCTCCAGGTGGGAGCCGGGCAGCAGTTCGTGGGCGCGGGTCACCGTCTTCACGCTGAGCACCGCGTCCCGCTCGCCGGCCAGGAAGGCGACGCGGATTCCCGAGTCCTGGATGTCGTCCAGGGACGGCCCGTCGGCGTCGAGGTTGCGCAGGTCGGCCATCTTCGCGACGTTGAAGGTGCCCATCTGCTGGAAGAGGAAGGTGAGGTCGGGGCGCTCCGCCTGGAACCGCTTGGTCAACAGGCGGTCGATGACGGGGAGTTTGACGGCCTCGGCGCGGTCGGCGGCGGCCAGCTCCCTCAGTTCGGGGTGGCTGATGCCGCCGAGCGAGTGGCCGAGGGCGACCGAGGAGACGCGTCCCGGGCGCAGGAGGGCGGCGCGCAGGGCGGCGACGGAGCCGATGGACTGGCCGACGAGCATGACGTCGGTGAGGTCCTCGGCGTCCAGTACCGCGACCACGTCACCGGGGAAGTCCTGGCCGTCGAACTCGGACATGGACGAGTCGGACGTGCCGAAGCCGCGCAGGTCCACAGTGAGGACCGTGAACTCCTCGCGCAGCGCGGCCACTTGCTGCCACCAGGCAGCGTGGTGCCCGCCGCTGCCGTGCACGAACAGGATCGCCGGACCGCTGCCGTGGCGTTCGTAGTAGATGGAGGTACCGTCGAAGTCGACGAGAGGCATGTGGGTGAACTCCCGGTCGTACGCGGTCAGTTGGGGCGCTTGCTGTGCCAGACCAGCTCGATCATGGTGTGGTCGGGGTCGTGGATGTAGCAGAACTTGGACTGGTTCTCGGGGCGTTGGATCGGGCGGGTGTGCCGGATGCCCAGGTCCTTGAGATGGGCGAGGAAGTCGTCCCAGTCGTCGACCTCGACGGCGAAGTGATAGGGCGCCATGCGCTCCATCTCCTCGACCGGGGTGAAGTGCAGATCGAAGTTGCCCCGGGTCATCAGCACCACACGGGTGTTGGACTTGGGCATGATCCGCTTCATTCCGAAGACCTTGGTGTACCACTCGGCGGTCCGGTCGGCGTCGGTGGTGGGGAAGTTGACGTGGTGGATGTAGCGGGGTGCGCTGCTCATGACTGCTGCTGCCTTTCCGTGACGGGGGCTTCTCCTTGGACCGGGTTGGACAGGACGCCGATGCCGCTGATCTCGATGTCCACGGTGTCCCCGGGTTCGAGTTGGCAGGTGGACTCGGCGCCCATCCACAGCACGTCGCCCGGGTGCATGGTGATGTGTCTGGTGATCTCGACGATGTGGTCGAAGGGGTCGAAGACCATGTCGCCGGTGGCGAACGAGACGCGGACCTCCCCGTTCACACGGAGCGTGGTGGTCTGTGCGAGGGCGTCGACGTCGGTCTCGATCCAGGGGCCCATCGGCTTGAACGTGTCGCTGTTCTTGCTGCGCCAGAAGGTGCGGTCCTGGTGCTGCCAGGTGCGGGCGCTGACGTCGTTGCCGATCGTCCAGCCGAAGACGGACGCGCGCGCTTCCTCCTGGGTGGCGTGCCGCAGCGTACGGCCGATGACGGCGACGAGTTCCGGTTCGGCCTCGAACCGGCCCTCGACACCGGCAGGCCTGACGATGGGCTGCCCGTGGCCCGTGAGCGCGTTGTTGGCCCGGTAGCCCACCTCCGGGCGGGCGGGCATCTCGGCGCGCGCGTGCTCGATGTGCCGCCGGTAGTTCATGCCGACCGCGTAGAACACGGGCGGGACGACGACCGGCAGCCAGGTCGCGGTGGCGCGCGGCACCGTGCCGGTCACGGAGGGGTCTCCGTCGATCGGGGACCCGGACAGCAGCTCGATGTCCTGCTCCGCCACGCGTCCCCACACCGCCCGGCCGTCGGCCGAGACCCGGGTGTACCTCATGGCTTCTCAGCCCGCCAGCAGATGGGAGACGCGCTTGGTGACCAGGTAGGCGTCCAGGGCTTCGGGGCCGCCCTCCCTGCCGTAGCCGCTCTCCTTGACACCGCCGGAGGGCGCCTCGCTGACGGAGCCGCCGCAGTGGTTGAGGGAGAGGATCCCCGCCTCCAGTTCGCGTACGAGCCGCTCGGCGGTGGCGGCCGACTCCGTGAAGCCGTACGCGGCCAGTCCGTACGGCAGTTCGTTCGCGGTCGTGAGGGCCTCGTCGAGGTCGGTGAACGGCACGATGGGTGCGATCGGCCCGAACGGCTCCTCGCGCATCAGGTCCGCGTACGGCGGTACGTCGGTGAGGACGGTCGGTGCGAAGAAGTACCCGGCACGGTCGAGCCGTTCGCCGCCCGTGCGTACGGTGGCGCCACGGTTGACGGCGTCCGCGGTCAGGCGCCGCATCGCCCGCAGCCGGCGGTCGTTGGCGAGGGGCCCCATGGTGGTGCCCCGGGCCATGCCGTCGCCGACGACGACCGCCTCGGCGGCCTTCACGAACTCGGCGGTGAAGTCCTCCACGAGGCTTTCGTGGACGAGGAAGCGGCTCGGCGAGGTGCACACCTGGCCGGCGTTGGCGAACTTCGCCTGTGCGGCGCGGCGGGCGGCCACCGCCGGGTCGGCGTCGGCGCACACGATCACCGGGGCGTGCCCGCCCAGCTCCATCACGGAGGGCTTCATGACCTTCCCGGCCTCGGCGGCGAGCAGCTTGCCCACGGGGACCGAGCCGGTGAAGGCGACGAGGCGGGTGACCGGGGAGGCGATCAACTGGGCGGAGACTTCTGCCGGTTCACCGAAGACGAGGTTCAGCACCCCGGCCGGCAGACCCGCGTCCACGAAGCAGCGGACCAGGGCCGCGGCGGTGGCGGGCGTCTCCTCCGAGGCCTTGATGACGATCGAGCAGCCGGCGGAGAGCGCGGAGGAGATCTTCCGCATCGGGCCGCCCGCGGGGAAGTTCCACGGGACGAACGCGGCGACGGGGCCTATCGGTTCACGTCGTACGGAGAGCAGGGTGCCGGGTGCGGACGGGATGATGCGGCCGTACGCGCGGCGGGCGTCGTCGGCGTGCCAGCGCAGGGTGTCCGCGACGCGGCGGGCTTCGCCGGTCGCCTCCGCGAGGGGCTTGCCCTGTTCCAGGGTCATGGTCCGGCCGACGGCGGCGGCCCGCTCGGTGAGCAGGTCGGCGGCCGTGTGCAGGATCGCGGTGCGCCGGGCGACGGGCGTGTCCCGCCAGGTCCTGAAGCCCTCGGCGGCCGCGTCGAGGGCGCGGTCGAGGTCGGCACCGGTGGCAAGCGGTACGTCTCCGATCGTCTCCTCGGTGGCGGGGTTCACGATCGGGGCGGTACGGCCGGTGCCGCCCTGACGCCACTCGCCCGCGATGTACATGCGGACGGCGGGACAGCCGTGGTCGGTGGTCATGGGTGGGTGCCCTCTCAGGCCGGCTGAAACGGGATCAGGAGGCGGGTGCGTCCTGCTGGTCGCGGTTGGTGCGCAGCGACCAGATGTGGTGGGGCGGCGTGGTCTCGTGGACGCGGGTCCCGTACGTGTCGTCGACCCGGTCCATGTCGGCGGCGTACTCGACCCGGCCGCCGCAGGGCGCGTGCAGGAAGCGGAAGACGTTGGATCCGATGGTGTGGCGGCCGAGTTTGCGGGCTTCCCGCCACCCCTGGTCGATCATGTGGTTGCCGCCTTCGACGACATCGTCGAAGCCCGGGACCTCGTACGCGATGTGGTTGACGCCGGGCCGGTCGGGGCGGTGGCAGAGCAGCATGGTGTGCTGGTCGTCGTCGCCCGGTGCCTGGAGGAAGACGCCCATGGGCTCGACGACGTCGGTGGGCCGGAAGCCGAGGCGCTCCGCGTAGAAGGCGACGGCTTCCGCGCGCCCCCGCTTGGCGATGTTCAGGGCGACGTGGCACATGCGCAGCGGGCGTACGCGGGTGATCGGCTCCAGTGCGGTGTTCCAGCGGTTGACGTTGCCCAGTGCGTTGGCGGGCCTGGGGGTGACGGGCGTGGCCTTCGGCCGGGCCAGGGCCAGTCCCACTCCGAAGCCGGTCTCGTCCACGGTGTGGTGGGCTCCGTCGGCGCTCTCGTGGACCTTGCGGTCCCGGCTCGCCGCGGCGACCAGGCGCTCCAGTTCCCGCGGGGTGTCGACGCCCCACACCACCTCGCGCAGGGTGGGTCCGGCTTCCACCGGTGGCGGCAGGTGCGGGCCGGGGCGGGTGTCCAGGTGAAGGGTCTGTCCGGTGAGCGTCTCGAACACCGCGTGCTCGTCGGTCCGCTCCACCGGGAACAGCCCGAAGTCGTCGAAGAAACGCACGCATTCGTCGACGTCGTCGATGCCGTAGGTGACCGATTCGATGCGCTGGATTCCCATGGATGCCTCGTTTCGCGGGTCGCCTGGCGAGCGTAGATTTCGAGTGGGGAAGGCCTCAATGACCTGAGCTCTACGGGATGCGCAATCGTTTCTTGCGGACCGGCCCTAAGACCGGCCCTAAGACCGTCCCTAGGACTGGATCGTGGGAATCGGATTCTGCGAGAACCACGTGGCGAGGAAGTCCAGGAACACACTGACCTTGCGGGGCGTCGCCTGACCCGGGCCGTAGATCGCGAACAGGGGGCGGTCGGGCACCGCCAGTTCGGGCAGCAGCACCTGGAGAGCGCCGGACACCAGGTCGTCGTATGCCGAACGCTGCGGCAGCAGGGCGATGCCACGGCCGTGAACGGCCGCTTTCTGCAGGGCGAGGTACGAGTTGGACGAGAACGCGATGTTGCGGATCTTGTGGAGGGTGCTCGCGTGTCCGTGCCCGATGCGCCAGACCGGGTCGTTGACGTGCACGAGGCAGTCGTGGTGGGCGAGGGCGTTCGGCTCGGTGAGCGGGCCCTCGCGGTCCAGATATTCCTTTGCCGCGCAGAGCACGAACGGCAGCGAGGCGATCTTCTTCAGGCGGACGCTCGAATCGCGCAGATCCCGGGTGTGAAAGGCGATGTCGAATCCGCTGTCCAGAAAGTCGTAGGTGCGGTCGGACATACCGCCGAGCTCGAAGCGGACGTGGATTTTCGGATGAGCGGCGGAAAAGGCGGCGATCGCGTCTCCGAGGTCCAGGCTGCCTATCCACTTGGGGCAGATGATGCTGAGCGAGCCCTCGGCGCGGTCGTGGAGGTGCGAGAGGTTCGCGTCCTCGGCCTCGATCTCGTCGAGGATGCGCGCGGCGAACTCGGCGTACCGCTGGCCGGGTTCGGTGAGGCTCACCGACCGGGCGGTGCGGTTGACGAGGCGCACGCCCACCTGTCGTTCCAGTTCGGCGACGTGCCGTGACACCAGTGAGCCCGAGGAGCCCAGCTTCTTGGCGGCTCCGCTGAAGCTGCCGGCCTGCGCGACGGTGACGAAGCTGTGCATGAGGAGCAAGCGATCCATGATTCCTCCGAAGGACGGGTGCGACGGCCACCGCTTCCCGATGGGGCCCGCTCACTTGGGGCAGTACTGGGGTGCCTCGCCCACGTTGTCCTTGGTCACCAAGACAAGAGGAATGTTGGCAATTTTGTCAACACCTTGTTTCTCGTCCAGCAGGCCGATGGTGTTCTTCACCGCCGTCTGCCCGATCGTCATCGCCGAGTTGGCCACGGTCGCGGAGAACTTCCCGCTCGTGACGGCGGCCAGACCCTCGTCGGTGCCGTTGACGGTCACGATCTTCACGTCCTCGGCGCCCGCCGTGTCGAACGCCTTGCGCACGGCGAAACCCATCTCCTCGTTGGCCACGAAGGCGTAGTCCAGGTCGGGATGGGACTGGATCATGTTCTCGGCGACGTCCTGTGCCTTGGCCGGGTTGAACATGCCTGGCTGGTTCGCCACCACTTTGGCGGTCGACGGCAGGGCGTCCTTGAATCCGCCCACGAGCAGGTCGGAGGCGGCGCCGGGGGCACCGGCGACGATTCCGACGTTCACGTTCTTGCCCGCCGCGTCCTTCTCGATCCAGCCCGCGTCCAGGCTGCCGGCCTTCTTGAGGTCGACGACCGCGGCACCGAGTACGTCCGACATGTCGTCCGTGGCCACGGAGGTCAGGTAGATCGGGATACCGGCGCTCTTGGCCTTGGCTATGTCCCCTTCCAGGGCGTCGACGTTGACGGTCTGGACGATCAGCGCGTCCACACTCCGGGAGATCATGTCCTCGATGTTGGACAGCTCGGTCCCGGCGTCCTGCTTGGAGTTGGCCGAGTAGATCTTGGCCCCGTCCGCCTTCGCGGTCTCCTCCACCGACTTGAGGAGACAGGTGTGGAAGTGGGTGTTGGCTCCGTTGACGAACCCGAGGGTGACCGAGCCGTCGGCCGCGCCCGCCGCGTCGTTCTCCGAGCCGCATCCGGAGAGGATCAGCGCGGCGGCGCCGACGAACGAGACCGCGGTGGCGCGGCTGGAGCGGACCGTGGGCTTCATGGGGTTGGCCTTTCCTTCGTCATTGAAGAGAGGTGCGTGGCGGAGTACGGGAGGGGAGCGCGCGAACGCCGGAGGTCGCGCGCACGACGTCCCGTGTGGGGCCGCGCGAGCGAGACGGGTGTTCCTGACCTGACCGGCCCGGCCCGGCCCGGCGCTAGTGCCCCGGCTCCGTCTTGCGCTGGAACTCGTTGATGATCGCCGCGACGAGCAACACCCCACCGGTGACGACGAATTGGTAGTAGCTGTTGACCTGGAGCAGGTTGAGCGCGTTGGCGACAACACCGAGCAGCATCACGCCGAGGACCGTGCCCACGACGGTGCCGTGGCCGCCCGCGAGCGAGGTGCCGCCGATCACCACCGCGGCGACGGCGGTCAACTGGAGTTGCAGGCCACCGGTGTTGGGGGCGGCGGCACCGAGCCGCGAGAGCAGCATCAGTCCGGCCAGACCCGCGAGGGCGCCCGCGAGCGCGTACAGGGCGAGCTTGCGTCCGGAGACGTTGATGCCGCTGAGCCGTGCCACGTGTTCGTTGCCGCCCATCGCGAAGGCGTCGCGGCCGAAGGTGGTGAACCGCATGGCCAGTCCGACCGCCGTGAGCACGAGCAGCGCCACGATCAACAGGTAGGGGATACCGAGGAACTTGGAGTTGCCCAGCGCGGACATCTTGTCGCCGATGGTGACGCTCATGCCGTTGAGGACCAGAAGCGCGACGCCGTCGAGCAGCATCGCGGAGGCGAGCGTGGCGACGAAGGGGGCGACCCGGGTGAACGTCACGACCAGGCCGTTGACCAGGCCGACCGCCGTCGCGAGGAGCAGGCTGATCAGCACGGTCAGGGGCGTGGACCAGCCGTCGTGCAGCAGTTGGGCCGCCACGGACACGGTCACGGCCGCGTTGCTGCCCATCGAGAAGTCCATGCCGCCCGCGGTCATCAGCAGGGTGAGCCCGCCCGCGATGACGGCGGTCACGCTGATCTGCCGCAGCACGTTGAGCAGGTTCTGCGAGCTGGTGAAGGAGTCCGCCTGCAGTGCGGTGAACAGCGCCACCAGGACGAGGACGGCGATCAGTCCGGCGTGCGGGACCCTGAGCAGAGCCCGGGGTGTCAGGCGGTACGCGGTGCGTGCGGGCGGACTGTCCACGACTTCCGGGGAGGCAGGGGAGGCGGCGGAGGGAGTCTTGAGGCTCACTGGGGTTGACCTCCGAGAGCGGTGGCGACGAGCTCGTCGCGGGTGATGGCGGTGATGTCGTGCTCGGCGACCGGGCGGCCGGCGCTGACGACGACGACACGGTCGGCGAGGCGCATCACCTCCTCGGCGGAGGAGGAGGCGAGCAGCACGGCCACCCCGCTTGCGGCGAGGTCGTCCACGAGGGCGTGGATGTCGGCCATGGCCGACACGTCGACGCCGTTGGTGGGGTCCTCCAGGAAGCAGGCGACCGGGTCGGTCTCCAGCCACTTGCCCAGCAGGACCTTCTGCTGGTTGCCGCCGGACAGCGCGCCCACCGGCGGATTCCCGGCGAGGGCGACCACTCCGTAGCTGCTGCGCAAGGGGGCCGCCCGGCGGGCGAGTTCGCTGCGGCGGTGCAGCCTGCGTCGTGCGAGGCGGTCGCCGGCGAGCATCAGGTTCTCGTCCAGGGACAGCCCTTGGACCAGGCCCAGGCTCCGGCGGTCGCCCGTGACGCAGCGCAGTCCACCGGCGAGCGAGGCCGCCACCCGGCCGAAGGGGACGGCTCTGCCGTCGATCCGCAGTTCGCCGGCGTCGGGGCGCCGCCGTCCGGACAGCAGGTCGAAGAGCCGCGACTGCGCGTCGCCCGCGGGCCCGAGGACGGCGACGATCTCGCCCTTGCGTACGTCGACGGTGAAGTCCCGCACGGCCTGTCCGTGGCTCAGTCCGCGGACGGAGAGACCACTCTCGTCCTTCGGTGCGGGACGCTCGGAACGCCGCGAGACCACGTCCCGGCCGACCATGCTGCGGACGAGTCCGCCGTGGTCCATCGCGGTGACCGGTGCGGCGGCCACCACCGCCCCGTCGCGCAGGACGGTGAGGCGGTCCGCGACGGCCATGACCTCGTCGATGTAGTGCGAGATGTAGACGACCGCGACACCCTCGTCGCGCAGCTTCCGCACCAACTCCCGTATCCGGTCGGCGTCCTTGGCGCTCAGACAGGCGGTCGGCTCGTCGAGGATCAGGATCCGCCCGCCGCGGCGGACCTCCCGGGCCACCTCGACCATGGTCTGTTCGGCGACGGTGAGGGATCCCGCGACGCGCCGGCCGTCGATGTCGATGCCGAGTGCGGACAGTGCCGACCTCGCCTCGTCCCTGACCGCCTTCCAGCGCACGACGCGGCGCCGGGTGGGCAGATCGCCGAGCAGGACGTTCTCGGCCACGGTCAGGCCCATGGCGAGTTCGCGACGCTGGGGCACGGAGGCGATGCCGAGTCGACGGGCCTTGCGTACGGTCAGTGAGGTATGCGGCTGTCCGTCGACCTCGATGGTGCCCGCGTCGGCCTGGTGGACCCCGGAGAGGATCTGCACCAGCGTCGACTTGCCGGCGCCGTTCATGCCCATCAGCGCATGGATCTCGCCGGGGTACAGATCGAGGTCCACGTCCTTCAGCGCGGCCGCTCCGCCGAAGCTCTTGGTGACGCCTCGTACGCGCAGGAGGGGATTCACGGCCGCGGCCGGTCGGCGCCGGGGACGACCCGCTCGTAGCCGCGGATGTCCGGGAAGGGGGGTTCGCGGTCGGCCTGCAGGTCCACCTGGAAGGTGTTCAGGCACATGCCGAGCATGGTGAAGTTGCCGAGCGCGCCGATGGTGTCGACCAGTCCCTTGGGGCCGAAGTGGCCGAGTGCGCGGGCGAAGGTCTCGTCGGTGACGAAGTGCTCGTCGAGGATCTCGCGGCAGAACTGGTAGAAGGCCTGGTCCGACTCGGTGTCGAAGACCGCCTCGCGCTTCTCGGCGATGGCCTTGACGGCGGCCTCCGGGATGCCGGCCGCGATCGCCTGGCGCACATGCGCGTTCCAGGAGTACTGCGCGTCCCAGTTCCGGGCGGCCATCAGCAGGGTGAGTTCGCGCAGGTGCTCGGGCAGCGCGCAGTCGAAGCGGGCGAAGGCACCGAGGGACTCGGCGCGTTCGCACATCTCCGGGCTGTGCAGCCAGACCCGGAAGGGACCGCGGACCCCGCCGCGGCGGCCGGCGATACGGGCGGCCAACTCCTGCTGCCGCGGATTCATTTCCTCATCGCTGAGAACGGGGAGCCTCATGTGGCCGATACCTGCCTTTGCTTTCCGGCGCGTTGTCGGCACGGATCGAGAAGCCGTGCGGTGGCAGCCGACGGTACAACCGGGTTCGAGAAGCTCACCCCTCCCGGAGCGCAAGGTAAAACTGCACGCCGGAGGGCACCCATTCACGGGCGCGCGACCTAACGTCGTTCGACGCAGCATCGCGAAACCCGAGAGACCCGAGAGTCCCCGGAGAACGGTGAGGAACCCTGGATGACCACCATCGTCAAAGTCGCGTCCGTGCCCCCGCTCAGCCGGGGCGGTGCCGTCGTGAGCACACCGCTCATCACGACCACGTCGGCGGGCGGGGAGAACCGGATCACCAGCGGGATGAGCGTGTATCCGGTCGGCTCCGGGGCGCCGTTGCACTCGCACAACTGCGACGAGCACGTGACGATCCTCGAAGGAGAGGCGGAGGTGGTGGTGGACGGTGAGGTGACGAAGCTGGAGCGGTTCGACACGACGTACGTCCCCTCCCCCCTCCCCCATCTCTTCCGCAACACCGGCGACACGCCTCTGCGCATCCTGTGGGTCTATACGTCGGGGACGGTGACCCGCACGTTCACCGAGACCGGGGTGACGGTGGAACACCTGTCGGCGCAGGACCAGATGGGGTGAGGCACCACGTCCCGGGTTCAGGAGGCAAGACTCCCCCAGAACTCCGTGTTGTGCTCGGTGCCGAACCGGTCGGTGGTCTTGGAGCACGCGGCCGGAGGCAGACCGGTGGCCGGTGAGGTGTCGCAGGCCGACAGCGACATCATCGCGTCGGTCCTGGGGTCGTACTTCGGCCACTTCGGGGTGTGTTCGCCGTTCGGGTCACCCTTCGCCGCGAACCTGCCCCAGTACCGGATCATCTGGTCGGACAGCTCCAACTGGTCGTCGCTGTACGGCAGGGTCTGCCCGAGGTATTCCCACAGGTAGCCGAGGTCGTCGACATGGGTGGCGCCGAACGGGAACTTACGGGCGACCTCGCTGTTCTGCTGGATCAGGTAGATGGACGTGAACTGCGGTGTGTCGCTCTCGGTGAACTCATAGGCGTACGTGGGCACATACCGCGCCAGCTGTCCCATGATCTGCTGACGGGTGTACGAGGTCGAGTCGTTCTGCACGGTGGTCCATGCCACCCCTGGGGAGTCGAATTCGGTGACGGGATACTCGGCGAGGACCAGGTCCGCGTCGGTGCCGTACGTCGACTTCACCAGTGCCTCGTACTGCGGCGCGGTCAGCGGTTTGCCCAGGTAGTCGTAGTTCTGGAAGGTGAACAGCGACCGCTCGCTGCTGACTTGTCCGAGCATGACCGGAACGCGGTTGAACTTCCCGGCCGGGACCGCGACCGCGGGATCGGCCGGGAAGGCGGCGCCACCGAGCGAGGGCCGGACGCCCGCCCTCTGCTGGGCGGTGACGATGTCGGCGGCGGGCTTGCCGCGCAGACACGCGAGGACGTCCGAGGCGGTCGAGCAGCCAACCTCCTTGACGAACGCGAGACTTGACGTCTCCCCCGCGCCAACGGACTGGAGACTGCAGCCGCCGCTCATGATGACGGCCCGTGAGAAGAGTCCCTTGGCGGTCGGTGAGGCCAGCTGTGCGCAGACCGACGAACCGCCGGCGGACTGGCCGGCGATGGCGACGTTCCGTGCGTCACCGCCGAAGCGGCCGATGTTGGCCTGTACCCAGCGCAGGGCCGCCTGCTGGTCGAGCAGCCCGAAGGTGCCGGGGCCGTCGGCGTTCTCCTTCCGCAGCTGGGGCAGGTTCAGGTATCCGAGGGCGCCCAGCCGGTAGTTGACGGTGACGACGACCGCGTTCGCCTGCTGTGCGAACTTGCGGGGGTCGGTGTCCTGGCCCGCGCCGCCCGTGAAACCACCGCCGTGGATCCACACGAGTACCGGAAGCCGTCCCCGGGCTCCGTCCGGCGTGTAGACGTTGAGCGACAGGCAGTCCTCGGTGAGCGTCGGGTCTTCGTAGCCGGGGTCCCAGCCACTCGCCTGGGCACAGCGGTCGCTGAACCGCGTGGCGTCACGCACCCCGGTCCATCGCGCGGCCGGCCGGGGAGCGGTCCACCGCAGCTTCCCGGTCGGGTCGGCGGCGTACGGGATGCCGAGCCACTGGTCGTACCCGGTCCGGCTGCTGCCGCGTACCTTGCCGTTCGTCGTCTCCACCAGCGTGGACGTGGGCCGGGCCGAGTCCTGTGCGGACCGTGTCTGCGCCACCCCCGGGGACAGCAGCCCGAGGCCGATCAGGCTCGCGCTCACGAGGGCGGTCACAGCTGAGCCGAGTGGTCTCATGCGTCGCATCGATCCCTGCTTCCTGTTGACGTGCCGGGCATGAACAACCAGGAGAGGTGGGCTTGTTGAGGGCGGTCTCGGTGGGCGGCGAGAGGCCGGCTCCGTGACGGTGAACGTAACCGCGTGACCAATGCGTCGGCAAGATGCAGAACGAGATTGTTGACAATTCTTGGGGCGGGTGAGGTGGCTCGGTTTGTCTGGATGAGTACCGATACGCTCGTGGGCCGAGGGACCGCGCGGGACCGCGGAGGGAGCGCTGAAGGACGGCCGGGCGGCACACGGCAGAGGCGTGCCGCCCGCGAAGAGCAACGGGGATGCCGGTGTCAGCCGACCGGCGGTGTTCCGTGGGTGTGGAAGGACTCGATGGTCTTCAGGCCCCAGGCCTGGCCCTTCTTCCGCTCGTCCTCGGTCCAGGTGATCAGCGGCCAGTCGGGCGCCAGGACGAGGCGGGTGAGCGGGTTGCACAGCTCGACGCGGTTGCCGCCGGGCTCGTAGACGTACAGGAAGAACGTCTGCTGGATGGCGTGCTTGTGCGGGCCGGTCTCGATGAACACACCGGTGTCCAGGGCGAGATCGGCCGCCCGCAGGATGTCCTCACGGGTGTCCGTGGCGAACGCGATGTGGTGCAGGCGTCCGCGGGAGCCGGTCCAGTCCTCGGTGTAGACGATGTCGTACGACTTGCTGCTGAAGGTCAGCCACTGGGCGGCGATCTTCCCGCTGTTGAGCTGGATCTGCTCGGTGGGGCGGGCACCGAGCACCTCGTGAACGAAGTCTCCGTTGGACGCGACATCGGCGGCGAGGAAGTTGACGTGGTCCAGGCGGCGTACGCCCACGCCGTGGCCGGGCTTGGCCTGTGGCTGGTTCTTCAGGCCGGGCTTCAGCTCGTCCGGTGCCTGGTACCACTCGCTCTCCCAGTAGAGGGCGAGTTCATGGCCGTCGGGGTCGGTGGTGACGTACAGCGGGCCGAGGCCCGGCTCGTCCTCGGTCCAGCGGCCCGTGCGGCCGTCGTTCTCGATCTCCTTGACCCGGCGCTGGAGCGCTTCCTCGCTGGAGGCGCGCAGGGCGGTGCGGCGGATCCCGGACGTCGCGTGGGCGGTCAGGGTCAGGCTGTGGTGCTCGTAGTCGTCCCAGGTCCGCAGGTAGACGGAGTCTCCGGAACGGCCGTTCTCGGTCAGGCCGAGGTAGTCGGTGAAGAACCGGACGCTGGCGTCCAGGTCGGGGGTGAGCAGTTCGACGTGCCCGAGGTGGGCGATATCGCCGAGCGGCGGGGCCATGGGGCCTCCTCAGGGGTGTGATACGGCTCAGGCAGGCCGGGGAAAGACCGTGCCGTCGAAGATCTTGCGTGCGGTACGGACGACGGCGGTGCGCCGGGCCACCGGGACGGCGCCCGGGGCAGCGCCCGAAGCGAGACTCGAGGTGGCGCCCGTAGCAGCCTTCGACACAGCACTCGATGCGACGCCCGGTTCGTCGTACGCGATGGTCGTTTCTATGTCGAGGAATCCGGTGGGGTGCTCGATGCGCACCCGGTCCCCATGGGTCGGCGGGCGTGCCACCTGCCGTCCGACGCCGCCCTCGATGCGCAGTCCGGCGGCGACGCTCGCGGCGCCCAAGACCCCGATCGAGGTGTGGCAGCGCACCGGGATGAAGGTGCGGGTCATGACCGCGCCGCCGTCCAACGGCGGTGCCAGCAGGCTGAGTTTGGGCACGGTGGTGCCCGTGACGTCACCGAGCCCCATCAGCTTTCCGGCCGCCAGCCGGATCTCCCGGAGCCGTTCGGCGAGGGCCTGGTCCTGCTCCAGGGCGGCGGGGGTCTCGTAGCCGGTGACGCCGAGCGAGGACGCGGCTATCAGCACGGTCGGCATGCCGTTGTCCACGCAGGTCACCGGTGTGTCGGCGATCACGTCACGCACCCGGCCGGTCGGCAGCAGCGGACTGCCGCCCTGCGGGAACTCGATGACCACCGGCGCCGCGGCCCCCGGCACCCCGGAGATCTCGGCGGAGCCGGTGTAGTCGACGCGACCCTCCGGAGTGGGGAACGACGCGACGGCGAGGTCTCCGGTGTTGAGCATGCGGATCCGCACCCACGTACGGCCCTCTCCGGCGGCGACCAGTCCGCGTTCGACGGCGAAGGGGCCGACCCCGGCGAGGAGGTTCCCGCAGTTCTGACGGTCACTCACTTCAGGTGTTCCGACGCCGACTTGGAGGAAGAGATAGTCGACCTCCGCCTCGGGGTCGGTCGAGGCGGAGACCACCGCCACCTTGCTGGTCAGGGGGTGCGCCCCGCCCAGACCGTCGATCTGGTGCGGGTCGGGGCTGCCCATGACACGCAGCAACAGGTCGTCGCGCGGGGCGGGTTCGGCGGGCAGGTCCCGGGCCAGGAAGTAGGCACCCTTGGAGGTGCCGCCGCGCATGAGCATGCAGCGCACCTCCTCGGGCCCGGTCACAGGCCCGGTCACGAGCCCGCTCCGTCACCCGGGTCCTGCCGCTCCCCCAGTTCCCGCCGGTACTCCTCGTACGGCTGGTAGCGCACGCCCAGGCGTGCCAGGGTCTCGCGCAACCCATAGCGGTCCAGGCCGAGTTGGCCCTCGGTGAACGCGGCCCTGGTGGCCTCTTCCTTCGCCGTGCGCGCGGCGGACGCCTCGACGGCCTCGCCGGACCGCTCGCGGGGCACGACCATCACACCGTCGTCGTCGGCGAGGATCACGTCACCGGGCCGGACGCTCTGTCCACCGAGGACCACGGGTACGTTGACCGATCCGCCGGTGGCCTTCACGGTGCCCTGCGCGGACACGGCCGCCGCCCAGACGGGGAAGCCCATCGCACGCAGTTCCTCGGTGTCCCGCACGCCGGCGCCGGTCACCAGGCCGCGTACGCCACGGCGTCGCAGCGCGGTGGCGAACAGTTCGCCGAACATGCCGTCCGTGGAGGGCGAGGTGGTGGTGACGACGAGGAGGTCGCCCTCGCCGCACTGTTCCACCGCCGCGTGGATCATGAGGTTGTCGCCGGGCCAGCTCAGCACGGTGACGGCGGTGCCCGCGACCCGTACGCCCTGCTGGATCGGACGCAGGCCGCTGCCGAGAAGGCCGGTGCGGCCGAGCGCCTCGTGCACGGTGGCCACGCCGTACCCGGCCAGCGCCTCGACGTCCTTCTCTGGCGCCTTCGGCGGGTTGGTGACGATCAGGCCGCTCATGCCAGCACCCCCGTGACCTGCGGGTACGGGCGCATGTACGCCTCGGCGTAAGTGGTGTGCGGCAGGCCGAGGTTGGGGCCCGCGTTGCGCTTGAGCTGCACACCTCGGCGGACGGCGAGGTCGGTGTAGTAGTCCCACAGGTGGCGCTGGGCGGCCAGGCACTCCATGGCCTTGCGCTTGGTCTCCCACACCTCGGAGATGTCGAGGAGGACCTCCGGCTTGAAGCCGCACATCTCGGGCTGGTGGGGCTCGAAGAAGAACACCGGCGGGGCACCGATGATCTGCCCCTCGGCCGGGTAGCCGATGGCCTGGGCGAGTACGCGCGCGTCCAGGGCCATCCGGGCCGCCGCCGGGTGGTCGCCGTTGTACGGATCGTCCAGCGGGTGGGTGAGGACGATGTCCGGCTGTGCCTCGCGGTAGACGACCACCAGCCGGTCCGTCAGCTCGGGGGTGACGGTCAGGGGGTAGTCGCCGGCGTCGAAGAAGACGACCTCGGCGCCGAGCGTGGCGGCGGCCGCCTCGGCCTCCGCGCGGCGTATCCCCTTGATCTCCTCCAGCGACCTGCCCTCGCGCCACGCCTTCGCGGACTCACCGCGCTCGCCGTAGGTCAGGCACGCGATGGTGACCTTCTCGCCACGGGCGGCGGCGAGGGCGATGGCGCCGCCCGCCCGCCACACGAAGTCCCCGGCGTGTGCGGTGATGACGAGGGTGGATCGTGGGGTGGGGGGCGGTGGGGTGGGGAGCGTCGAGGATGGAGTATCAGGCGCGTTGCCATGCGTCATAGATGCAATCACTCCTTATTTCAGGCTCGGTTCACCTCCGGGGCGCTACAGCCGGTGTCGAGAGCACGACCGTGCTCGCCCCTCCTTCGTCGGGCCTCCGCGCTCCCCCACTCTCGGCTTCTCCCCCACTCTCGGCTTCGCTCGAGCGGGGGGACCCCCATGAGCGGGGGGACCCCCATCGCTCTCGACACCGGCGCGCCCCTTCGGCTCACTCGCCTTGCTGGACAGGCCAGTTGGCCCACCGCGCGGTGTCACTCGCGCAACGCGTCGATCACTCCCGCGAGGTGGGCGCGGACGGCTGCTTCGGCCGCCTTCGGGTCCCGGGCCCTGATCGCCTCGATCATGGCCAGATGCTCACCCAGGGACTTCTGTGGCCGCCCCGGCCTCAGCGCGAGCTGGAAACGGTGGCGCACCAGCTGCCCGTTGAGCCGCTCCAGCAGTTCCACGGCCGTCTGCTGGCCGGAGAACTGCCTGATGAGGGCGTGCAGTTCGTGGTTGAGGTCGGAGTAGGTCACCGGCTCGCCGTCGGCGACGGCCTTGGACATCGCCTCGCCCACGTCGACCAGCCGGGTCAGCTGCTCGTCCGTGACCGCGGCTGCCGCCTTGGCCGCGCACAGCCCTTCGAGGGCCATGCGGCACTCGGTGATGGCGACCGCTTCCTCGACGGTCACCACCCGCACCCGCGAGCCGCGGTTGCGGATCCGCTCGACCAGGCCCTCCGACTCCAGCTCGATCAGTGCCGCCCGGACACTGGCCCGTGTCACACCGAACTGCTCGGCGAGTTCGTTCTCCACCAGCCGCTGGGCCGGTGCCATCTCGCCGCGCAGGATCGCCTGCCGCAGCTGCGCGAGCGCGTGCTGCCTGGCCTGCTCTCCGGTGCTCGGACGGGCTTGTTTCGCCATGTGTGCCCCCTGAGTGAGTGCCTGTCGAACCTAAATCTAGACGAACAAGATTGTCAACAAATTTGTTCCCCATATGGCACGGGCACACCAACGAGGGCCCTGGCACCCGCGGTTGCGGATACCAGGGCCCTCAGTAGTTCGTACGAGCGGTTCCCCCAACCGTTCCCCGCGATCAGGCGGCGACGGGGAACCCCGACGTGCGGAAGACGCGGCGCTCGGCGTCCACCGCGAACACCTCGCAGCTTTCGCGCGCGGCGGCCCAGTCGATCCCGTCCGCGCCCATCGCGAACGCCGCGGTCGCCGTCGCGTCCGCCTCGGTCAGGGACGGGGCCACGACGGTCAGACTGAGCAGTCCGGTCGCCGGACGTCCGGTGCGGCCGTCGAGGATGTGGTCACCGCGCTCGTACCGCCCGGAGGTCGCCACCGCGCCGTCGGTGATCTCCAGGACCGCGCACAGCCGGTCGGCCTGTTCCGGGTGGCGCACTCCCACCCGCCACGGCCGGCCCGCGGAGACCACATCGCCGCCGGCGTTCAGGCAGAACGTCGTGACGCCCTCGGCGAGCAGCAGCTCCGCCGCCCGCTGGACCGCCCAGCCCTTGACCATCGCGCACGGGTCGAGGCCGCGGCCGGGCAGCCGTACCTGGAACGCGCCCCCGCTCGCAACCCGGTACTCCTCGCACAGGTCGAGGACCTCGACGAGATCGGGGCTGAGCTCATGAGGTTCGAGCTCTCCCCTGCCCAGCCTCGACACCTCGCTGTCGGCGATGAAGGGGCTGAAGTTCGCGTCGACCTCTCGCAGCCACGCGAACACCCGGTCCGCCGCCATGGAAGCGCTCCCGTCGGAGTCACCCCCGTGAAGGTCACCGCCGTCGCGGTCGGCGCCATCGCGGTCGGCGTCTTCGATCCGCAGGGAGATCGGCAGCCCCATGATGTGCTCGACCCGGCGCACTTCTTCAGCCCTTGGCATCGCGATCAGCCCTTCGAGTCGATGGCGGCCTGGAGGGACTCGACGTACCCCTCGCTCGTGATCGTGGCGCCGGACACCGCGTCGATGTCGGCGCTCTGCGCCGTGAGCGTCTCCGCGATCAGCTTCGGCACGGCGGCCTTGGTCTGCGGGTGGTTCGGCTGCTGCAGCATCCGTACGGAGCTGATCTCGTCGCCCTCGAAGGTCACCTCGACCTGCACGGCACCCTTCTCGGTGTCGACGGTCGGACCCGCGACGACCTGGGAGGCGGCGGCCGAGGCGGACGGCGAGGACGAGGAGGACGAGGACGAGGAAGATGCCGGCTTCGCGTCGATGGCGGCCTGGAGGGACTCGACGTACCCCTCACTGGTGATCGTGGCGCCGGACACCGCGTCGATGTCGGCGCTCTGCGCCGCCAGCGTCTCCGCGATCAGCTTCGGGACCGCGGCCTTGGTCTGCGGGTGGTTCGGCTGCTGCAGCATCCGTACGGAGCTGATCTTGTCTCCGTCGAAGGTCACCTCGACCTGGACGGGGCCCTTCTCGGTCTTGATGGTCGAACCGGCGACGACCTGGTTCGAGGTACCGCCGGAAGTGGACGTGGAAGGTGTCGAGGCGGGTTCGGCGACCTCCGTGGTGGACGACGTGTCGGTCGAGGGCGCGTAGCGCCAGACCGGGATCAGACCCGCGACGGTCAGGACCAGGACAGGAATGGCTCGTTTCACGGTGTCTCTCTCATCCCGCCAGGCTGAAGCGCTCGAAGTGGATCTGCTGCTTGGGCACGTTCAGCTCGCGCAGACTGCCGAGCACCGCGTTCATCATCGGCGGCGGCCCGCACAGGAAGACGTCCCGGTCGCCGATGTCCGGCACGAGCCGTACGAGCTCGTGCGGCGCCAGCTTGTCGGGGCTGACCGGCCCGGACACCAGGTGCAGCTCGGCGCCCTTGGCCTGGGCGAGTTCCCGCAGCTCGTCGAAGAGGACCGCGTCCCGGTCCGTGGACACCCGGTAGATGACCACCGCGTGCCCTTCCACCTCCTCCAGCAGGGCCCGGATGGGGGTGACGCCCACACCGCCGGCGATGAGCACGGACTCCGGCCGGGTGCGATGCATCGCGGTGAAGGCGCCGTACGGGCCCTCGGCGAAGACCCGCGTGCCCACCTTCAGGTGCCGCAGGGCCGCGGTGCCGTCACCCGCCGTCTTGGCGGTGAGCCGCAGCGTCCGGCCGTCCGGCGCCGCCGACAGCGAGAACGGGTTTGCCTGCCACCACCGGTCCTTGGTCAGGAACCGCCACAGGAAGAACTGGCCCGCGCGCGCCGGCAGCCGGTCCAGGTCGCGCCCCGTCATGTAGATCGACACGACGTTGTCGGACTCGGGCACCACGGCCGAGACCCGCAGCTGGTGGCGCATGTTCCGCCACAGCGGCAGCACCAGCCGGCCCAGGGCCACGGCGCCGAGCGCCACGCCCCACACGCCGTACCAGTACGCCGTGGCCAGGGACGACGCGGTGAAGGTCGTACCCACCGCGACCTGGTGCGTGAACGCCAGCACGACCGCGAGGTACGTGTAGAGGTGGATGAAGTGCCACGTCTCGTAGGCCAGTCGGCGGCGGGCGAAGCGGGCCGAGACGCCGCCGATCACGAGGATCAGCACCAGCGCGACGATGGCGCGCAGCACGCCCTCGACGGTCTCGGCGAGGTCCACCAGCTGGTTCACCGGATCCAGGCCGGAGGAGTCGGCGTAACCGAACGTGATGAACACGGCGTGGCCCAGCAGCGTCCACAGCAGGCCGAAGCCGACCCAGCGGTGCCAGGAGGTCAGCCGATCCATGCCGATGCGGCGGTCGAGCCAGGGCAGCCGGGCGACCAGCAGCAGCTGGAAGGCCATGAGGAGCGCGCCGTACAGGCCGAGCAGCCGGCCCACCACGATGAGGGTGTTCGAGGCGAAGCCTGCCTGCACGAAGAACACGGTCACCACGCCCACGTTCACGGCCAGCACGCCGTACAGGCCGGCACGGGCCACCACCTTGGGGCGCACAGCCGCGGAAGGCGGCGGAACGGTCGTCTGGACAGTAGTCACGGACGGCAACTCCTAGATCGGGTCCTGGGACTCCGAGCCTGCCTGGCGGGGGCTGTCGTTTTCCTGTCGGTCAACTTTCAAGTTTTTATCGATATGAAGTAGACAGGCCCGCGGCTATGGCGTCAGGAGGCGCGTGAAGCACTATGGGCACGTGGAAAAAGTACGACTTCTCGTCGTGGACGACGACCCGCCCATCGCCGACCTGGTCGCGACGGTCGCCCGCTACGAGGGCTGGGAGGCGGTCACCGCGAACTCCGGCGAGGAGGCGCTGAACCGGGCCGCCGAGTTCCATCCCGACATCGTGGTGCTCGACCTGATGCTGCCCGGACTCGACGGCTTCGCCGTGCTCGACCGGCTGCGGCTGTCCGGGACGATGGTGCCCGTGGTGTTCCTGACCGCGCGGGACGGCGTGGCCGACCGGGTCGCGGGCCTGACCAGGGGCGGCGACGACTATCTGGTGAAGCCGTTCGCGGTGGAGGAGCTCATGGCCCGGCTGCGGACCGTGCTGCGCCGCAGCGCGGGACCGGCCTTCCAGCGGTCGGTGCTGAGCGTCGCCGACCTGACGATGGACGAGGACACGCGCGAGGTGCGCCGCGGTGACCGGCTGCTGACGCTCACCCCGACCGAGTACGAGGTGCTCCGCTATCTGATGCGGAAGTCGCCGACCGTGCTCACCAAGGCGCAGATCCTCGACCATGTCTGGGAGTACGGCTTCGGCGGCCGGTCGAACGTGGTGGAGCTGGTCGTCAGCCGGCTGCGCCGCAAGCTCGACGGCAGCGACGAGGACGAGGCGCCGCTCATCCACACCGTGCGCGGCGTCGGGTACGTGGTGCGGCAGGTCTCCGAGTGATCCGCCGCTTCCGGGAGACCTACCGCAGGCTGCGGCTGGGCACCCGGCTGGCCCTGGGCATGGGCGTGCTCTCGCTGCTCGTGTTCGCCGTGGTCGGGGCGTCGCTCTCGATGTCCATGCGGGACTACCTGGAGCGCCAGCTCAACGACCAGATGAAGCTCGTCCAGCTCACCCAGTCCAAGGACGTCGAGGCGTACGGCACCGTGCAGGGCAAGCCGTACTACGGCTGGTACACCGCCTCGTACGAGGTCTCGGCCGGCCGGGCCGTACTCCGCGAGCCCGCCGACGTGCCGGCGGACGCCGACGAACTCGCCGCCGTCGCCCAGGCGGTGCGGGACTCGGGCGACGACCCCGTCTTCCGCACCACGCACATCAAGGGCGAGGGCATGTACCGGCTGCGTGCCTGCGAGCCCGAACCCGGGGTGGTGCTGGTCACCGCGGCGCCCATGGACGACATCGAGGACACCATGGACCAGCTGACCACGGTCCAGGTCGTCGCCTTCGCCCTGGCGCTGGTGGGGCTCGTGGTGTTCGGCCGTGCGGTGCTGCGGCGGGGCCTGAAGCCGCTCAGCGACATGGCGCACACGGCCCGCGGCATCACCTCGCACGACTTCACCGACTCGGCGCGCCTGCCGGTGCGCGCCGACCGCGGCAACGGCGGCCCGGAGGTCGAGGAGCTGCGCACCGCCTTCAACACCATGCTGGAGCACATCGACGACTCGCTGGCCGTCCGCACGGAGGCGGAACAGCGGCTGCGCCGTTTCGTCGCGGACGCCTCGCACGAGCTGCGTACGCCCCTGATGTCGGTACGCGGCTACGCGGACCTCTTCCAGTACGCGGCGGCCAACGAACCCGAGGAACGGGAGAAGCACCTGGCCCGGCTGCGTGCCGAGGCGGCCAGGATGGGCGTGCTCCTCGACGACCTGCTGCTGCTCGCCCGGCTGGACGCCGCCGAGGTGGAGACGCCGCTGCGGCTGGAGGACGCGGACCTGGTGGAGCTGGTGCGCCAGGCCGGGGACGCCTTCCGCGCGGCCCGGCCGGACCATCCGCTGACCGTGACGGCCGGTCCCGAGCCGGTGCGGCTGCGCATCGACGCCCTGCGCATCCGGCAGGTCCTGGACAACCTGCTCACCAACGCCGCCGTGCACACCCCGGCGGGTACGAAGGTGTCCACGGAGGTGTCCGTCGCGTCCGGGGTGGCCGTGGTGCGGGTGACGGACTCCGGTCCCGGCGTTCCGGCCGCCGACCAGGAGCGCGTCTTCGACCGCTTCTTCCGCATCGACAAGGCGCGCAGCCGCGACCGCGGAGGCAGCGGCCTCGGCCTCGCGGTCGCGCGGTCACTGGTGCGGGCCCACGGCGGCACCATCGAACTGACGAGCCGCCCGGGCACGACGACGTTCACGATGCGGATTCCACTGGTCCGCGCAATCTGACCGGCGGTCCGGCGGCGCCCCGCAGCGGACGGGGCCGCCGCCTCCGCCTACTCGGCGTAGAACGTCGCGTCCGCCCTGGCCGTCGTCGTGTCGGCGGGCTGGGTGTAGAGCAGGTAGTTGTAGTGCCGGAGGTAACTGCCCGCGACGTTGTACGACTCGAACGAAATGCCCGCGGACGCGTCGGCCAGCCCCGCCCGCCGATAGAAGCTCGCGTCGCTCTTGAAGGCCGTACTCCCATCGCTCTTGTCCACCCAGACCTCACCGTTGCTCCGGTGGCGGAGGTAGTAGCCGGGGAAGTTCGCCGATTCCAGGGAGACGGTCCCGCTGCCGGCGAGGCCGGTCACCACGCGGAACTGGGAGTCGGCGAGGTTGGTCACGTTCGGCTCGATCTTCGCCCGGTACTCCCAGTGCCGGATGAACCGGTCGGGGAAGTTGTACGAGGAGAAGCGGACCGGGGTGACGCCGTCGGCCACCGGGATACCGAAGTTGGGGGTGCCGTCGGCGTTCCAGTACAGCTTCTGGTAGCGCGTACGGCGGTTGGGGTCGCCCAGCGGGTCGCCGCTGATGTCCTTGTAGTTGCGGTCGTGGTAGACGAGGACGTCGGACTTTCCGTCCTCGGACGTGGTGAAGGTGTTGTGGCCGGGGCCGTACTGGCCGGTCGCGTCGTTGCTCTTGAAGACCGGAGTCTGGGTCTTCGTCCAGGAGGCCGGGTTCATCAGGTCGGCGGTGGCGTTGGCGGTCAGCAGGCCGAGGCAGTAGTTGGCGTCGGTGGCGCTGGCCGAAAAGGTCATGAAGACCTTGCCGTTCCGCTGGATGACGGCCGGTCCTTCGTTGACGCGGTGGCCCACGATCTCCCAGGAGAGCGTCGGGGTCGAGATCCGCGCCGGAGTGCCGCTGATGGTCCAGGGGTTGGACATCGGGGCGAGGTAGACGCTGGTTCCGGTGCCGACCGCCGGGTCGTTCTGCGCCCAGCTCAGATAGCGGGTCCCGCCGACGGTGAAGGTCGTCGCGTCGAGCGAGAAGGTGTCCAGTGGCAGGGCGATCCGGCCCTTCTCGGTCCAGGTCCCGGTGAGCGGATTGGCGGCGCTGGTCTCCAGGACGTACGGCCGGATCTTCCAGATGTCGCCCGAGGCACCGGCGGCGAAGTAGACGTACCACTTGCCGTCGATGAAGTGGATCTCCGGCGCCCAGATGTGCGCGCCCATCTCACCACTGGCGTGTTTCGTCCAGATCGTCGTCTCGGCGGCCGTGGCCAGCCCCTGGAGGGTGGTGGCCCGCCGCATCACGATCCTGTCGTACGCGGGCACGGTCGCCGTGAAGTAGTAGTAGCCGTCCGTGTGCTTGAAGATGTGCGGATCGGCGCGCTGTTCGGCGACGGGGTTGGTGAAGGTGACGGCGGGCGAGGCGGGGGCGGCGGCCTCGGCGATGCCGGAGGTCAGCGCGGCCAGGGTGGCGAGCAGTGCCGTGAGCACTCTTGCGATCGTGCGTCTCACTGAGTTCCTCTCCATCACGTCGAAAGCGTCGGTCGAGCCGGACGCGCGCCTGTCAGGTCGTCGGTCAGGTCGTGGGCTTGAACTGCCACTGCTGGCAGGCGTTGTTGAGCCAGGTCCACTGGCGTACGTCGGCGCCGTCACCCGTACCGCAGTTGGCGACGTCGGCGACCTTGCCGGTGCTCTCGTTGACGATCCGCACGTAGTCGCCGGTCGCGGTGTACACGAGGCGGTACTTCTGGCAGTTGTTGTTCAGCCAGGACCACTGGGCGATGTCGGTACCGTCGGCGGCGGCACACCCGGCGGTGTCCATCACCTTGCCGGTGGCCACGTTCACCAGCCGGCTGGTGTCGTTGCCCTGGTCCTCGATCCGCCACTTCTGGTTGGCGCCGCCGGTGCAGGTCCACTGGAAGATGTTGGCGCCGTCCGCGGTGCTGCCGCCGGCGACGTCCAGGCACTTGCCGCTGTTGCGGTTCACCAGGGTGTACGCCGTCGGGGTCACCGCGGTCTCGCCTGCCGGGCCGGGGAGTGTGGTGCCGAGGGCGACCGGGGTTCCGAAGTTCGGCGTGCCGTCCGCGTTCCAGGTGAACTTCTGGGCGCGGGTCGTCCGGCCGTTGCCGCAGCCGCCGTTCGCGGTGTTGTTGCCGTGGTAGACGATCCAGTTCTCGGTGCCGTCGGGCGAGGTGAAGAACCCGTTGTGGCCAGGCCCGTAGACACCCGCCGCGTCATTGCGCTGGAAGACGGGGGTCTGCTTCTTCGTCCAGGAGGACGCCAACAGCGGGTTGGTGCCGGTCAGTTCGAGCTGGCCGAGTTTGTAGTCCGCGGTCTGGCAGTGGCTGGCGGAGAAGGTGAGGAAGGTGCGGCCGTCGTGGTACAGCGGCTCGGGCCCCTCGTTGACAGCGCCGCCCGAGGTCTCCCAGCTCAGCGTCGGGCTGGAGATGACGCTGAAGGCGGAACTGCTCAGCGTGTACGGGTTGCTCATCGGCGCGATGACCAGGCTCTGCGTACTGCCGTTGATGAAGCCGCTGCCGACCAGGTACAGGTTGTTGCCCTGCTTCAGGACGCTGGCGTCGATGAGCCAGCCGCCGGGGTTGAGGTTGGACCCGGTGAGCTGGTTCTTGAAGGTGTACGGACCCATCGGATCGGTGCCCGCGCTCTCCAACACGTAGGTGCGCTGGGAGTCGCAGCAGGCGACACCGCCCTGCCCCGCGGAGTAGTACAAATACCAGTGCCCGTCGAAGAAGTGCAGTTCCGGAGCCCAGAAGTTGGTGTTGCGGGTGGATGTCGTGTCGCTCCACACCTGGACGCTCGGGGCCACGGACAGCCCGGCCAGGGTCGGCGACTTCCGCATGGTCAGCACACCGGTGAACGACGTGGTGACCAGGTAGTAGTTGCCGTTGTAGTACTCCAGCCAGGGGTCGGCGCCCTTCTGCGCCTTGACCGGGTTCGTGTACGGCCGCCCCTCCGCGGCGGTGGCGGGCTGCGCGGCGACGGACGCCAGCATCACGAGCAGCGCGGCCACGAGGGAGCACCAGTGACGGACACGGAACACAGTGGATCCCCTTCCGATGAACACGACGTTCGTGACGTTCGAAATCCCGTACGGCGTACGTAACTTCGACCAGAAGATAGGTACGCGCGGGGTACGCGTCAACGCTTCTGACGCGTTTGGTTCCAGTCGGCTTTCCGTGACGTAAAACCCCAACGCGGCACGGACCCACGGGAGTTACGAGGAACCTCCGGCCGTTCGACCAGCCGGACATTGTTCGGAACCCCTTGACGCCCCCGTTCACGCCGCTTCACACTCTCGCAACGCGACGTCACACACGCGAAACGGCGCAGCCCGCTGCTGAGACCTCGCGGTCCTTCCTTCCGGTCCGTTCCTTCCGGACCTTCCAGCATGTCTCAGCAGAGGAAGTGGAAACGATGCATCTCCCGAGACCCCGCAGCCGTGCGAGACGTTGGGCAGAAGGACTCGCCGGACTGACCGCGGCATCACTGCTTTTCGGGCTCGCCGGGCCCGTCACCTCCGCCCGCGCGGCAGACAGTGCAGACAGCGCGGAGAGCGCGGACATCACCGACGGTCTGGCCCTCTGGTACAAGCTCGACGCCGCCTCCGGCACCACGGTGGCCGACGCCTCCGGCAACGGCCGGACCGGCACGGTGATCGGCACCGCCACCTGGTCGGACGCCGGTGAGGGGCTCTCTTTCAACGGCTCCGACACCTACGTCAAGGTGCCGGACAACATCATGAGCGGCATGGACTCGATCTCCGTCTCGATGGACGTGAAGGTCGACTCCGCGCAGAGCACCCCGTACTTCATCTACGGCTTCGGCAACACGAGCGGCTCGGCGGGCAACGGCTACCTGTTCACCACCGGCAGCACCTTCCGGACCTCCATCGCCTCCGGCAACTGGTCGACGGAGCAGACCACCCAGCCCTCCCCCGCCCGCGCCATGACCCGCGCGGTGTGGAAGCAGGTCACGTACACCCAGACGGGCACCACCGGCGTCCTGTACGAGGACGGCGTCGAGGTGGCCCGCAACACGGCGGTCACCATCACACCCGGCTCCATCGGCTCCGGCACCACGACCGCCAACTACATCGGCAAATCGGTGTACCCGGGCGACAAGCTCTTCAAGGGCAGCGTCCGCGACTTCCGGGTCTACGACCGGGCGTTGGCCGACTCGGAGGTCGAGCAGCTCTCCCTCCCCGTCGCCACGCAGGGAGTCGCCGATGACAAGACCGCCCTCACCCTCGGCGACACGAGCGCCGTCGTCACGGACCTGACCCTGCCGACCACGGGCACGGCGGGCGGCTCCACGATCGGCTGGAAGTCCGACACCCCCTCGGTGGTGTCGGACTCGGGTGCCGTCACCCGCCCCGCCGCCGGGGAGCCGGACGGCCACGCGAAACTCACCGCGACCCTGAAGAAGGGGTCGGTGACCGACACCAAGTCCTTCGACATCACAGTCCCGCCCGCGTTCGACGACGCCACGGCCACCGAGCAGGCCGCCGAGGCGCTGAAGGTCGACAACCTCGACGACGTACGCGGCAACATCACTCTGCCGACGACCGGTTCGTACGGCACGAAGGTCGGCTGGACCTCCGCGAAGCCGGACGTCGTCTCCGCCGACGGCGTCGTCCACCGCCCGGCGCACGGCGAGGGCGGCACGACCGTCGAGCTGACCGCGACCATCACCAAGGGCGACGCGCGGGCAACCCGCGTCCTCACCGCGAAGGTGCCCGAACTCCCCACCGAGGCACCCCTCAAGGGCTATATGTTCAGCTACTTCACCGGCGAGGGCACCTCGGACGGCGAGCAGCTCTACGCGGCCCTCAGCAAGGGCAACGACCCGCTGAAATGGCGGGAGTTGAACGACGGCAGGCCCGTCCTGACCTCCACGCTCGGCCAGAAGGGCCTGCGCGACCCGTTCATCATCCGCTCCCCCGAGGGCGACAAGTTCTACCAGATTGCCACCGACCTGCGGATCTACGGCAATGGCAACTGGGACGCGGCGCAGCGCACCGGCAGCAGGTCCATCATGGTCTGGGAGTCCACCGACCTGGTCCACTGGACCGACCAGCGACTGGTCAAGGTCTCCCCCGACTCGGCCGGCAACACCTGGGCGCCCGAGGCGTTCTACGACGAGCAGCTCGGCTCGTACGTCGTCTTCTGGGCGTCGAAGCTGTACGACAACCCCGAGCACTCGGGCGACACGTACAACCGCATGATGTACGCGACCACCCGCGACTTCCGCACCTTCAGCGAGCCCGAGGTGTGGATCGACCGCGGTTACTCGGTCATCGACTCGACGATGACCAAGCAGGGTGACACCTACTACCGTCTGTCGAAGGACGAGCGGAACAACTCCTCGTCGACCCCCAACAGCAAGTTCATCTTCCAGGAGAAGAGCGACTCGATCCTCGACGAGTCCTGGGACTTCGTGGCCGAGGGCATCGGCAAGGGCGCGATGAGCGCCGCCGAGGGACCGCTGGTGTTCAAGTCGAACACCGAGGAGAAGTGGTACGCGTTCCTGGACGAGTTCGGCGGGCGCGGCTACATCCCTTTCGAGACGACGAACCTCGCCTCGGGCAACTGGACCCCGTCCACGGGATATGACCTGCCGTCAAGACCGCGCCACGGCACGGTACTTCCGGTCACGCAGGCCGAGTACGACCGGCTGTTGAAGGCGTACCAGCCGGACCAGATCGTCGAGTCGGTCGAGGACGTCAAGGTGACGACGGGCATCGGTGACGCCCCGGTCCTGCCGGGCACGGTCATCGCCGAGTACGCGGATGGGGTCAAGCGCCCTGTCTCCGTCACCTGGGACGAGGTCCCGGCGTCGGCGTACGCGCAGGCAGGCACGTTCACGGTGAAGGGCAGCCTGCCGGACGGAGCCGCCCTCAAGGTCGAGGCCGAGGTCACGGTCTCGGCGGAGGGCCCCGAGGTGCCCGCCGACCTGCTCCTGCACTACGGCTTCGACGAGACGACCGGCAGCATCGCCCGTGACTCCAGCGGCCATGGCTACCACGGCACGTACGTCCGTACGCCCGACTTCGGGACCGGCGTGGACGGCGGCTCGTTCAGGATGACCGGCGGCCCGAGCAGCTCGACCACCTCTCCGTACGTGCGGATCCCGAACGGCGTACTGAAGGACGCCGACAGCGTCACCGTCTCCACGTACGCCAAGTGGAAGGGCGGGGACAACTTCCAGTGGCTGTTCGGTCTGGGCCCGGACAGCGACAAGTACCTCTTCGCCACTCCGTCCAACGGCGGCGGCAAGCTCTTCTCCGCGATCACGAAGGCCACTTGGTCGGGCGAGAAGCAGATGATCGGCGGCTCGCAGCTCACCCCCGGTGAGTGGCAGCACGTCACCGTGACGGTGAACGGCGCGACCGAGACGGCGGTCCTCTACGTGGACGGCGTCGAGGCGGCGCGGGCGACCGGGGTCACCATCAAGCCGTCCGAGCTGTACGACGCGTCGAAGGGCTACTCCGGCTACATCGGCAGGTCGCTCTACTCCCCCGACCCGTACTTCGGCGGCGAGGTCGACGACTTCCGGATCTACAACCGGGCGCTGTCGCCCGCCGAGGTCCTGGAGCTGAGCGGGAACACCACAGGGATCGCCTCGGCGACCCACCCGGCACTGAAGGTCGACGCGATCATCGACGACGCGGCCGGCAGGATCACGCTTCCGCTCACGGCCGGCAGTGATGTCACGGCCCTGGCACCGGAGTTCGGCCTCGCCCACGGGGCGTCGATCAGCCCCGCGTCAGGCTCGCTGCACGACTTCACCGAGCCGGTGACGTACGAGGTGACCGGCTCGGACGGCAGGAAGCGCACCTGGACGGTCCGGGCCCTGGAGATGAAGAGCCCAGTGCTGCCGGGGCTGAACGCCGACCCGAACATCACACGGTTCGGCGACACCTTCTACATCTACCCGACCACGGACGGCTTCCCGGGCTGGAGCGGCACGCGGTTCAAGGCGTACTCGTCGAAGGACCTGGTGCACTGGGAGGACCACGGCGTCATCCTCGACCTGGGTCCGGACGTCAGCTGGGCCGACAGCAGGGCCTGGGCCCCGGCGATCGAGGAGCGGAACGGCAAGTACTACTTCTACTTCTGCGCCGACGCGAACATAGGTGTCGCGGTGTCCGACTCGCCCACGGGCCCGTTCAAGGACGCGCTGGGCAAACCGCTGCTGAAGGCGGGCCTGTACCCGGGCCAGATGATCGACCCGGCGGTCTTCACGGACGACGACGGCACGTCGTACCTGTACTGGGGCAACGGCAGGGCGTATGTCGTCCCCCTGAACGACGACATGGTGACTTTCGACGCGTCGCAGGTCACCGACATGACTCCCAGTGGCTACAACGAGGGCACCTTCGTCATCAAGCGCGAGGGCACCTACTACTTCATGTGGTCGGAGAACGACACCCGGGACGAGAACTACCGCGTCGCCTACGCGACCGGCGCCTCTCCCACGGGCCCCTGGACCAAGCGGGGCGTGATCCTGGAGAAGGACCTGTCCCTGGGCATCAAGGGCCCGGGCCACCACTCGGTGGTGAAGGTGCCGAACACCGACGACTGGTACATCGCCTACCACCGCTTCGCGATCCCCGGCGGCGACGGCATGAACCGCGAAACGACCATCGACAAGCTGGAGTTCGACGCCGACGGCTTGATCAGGAAGGTCGTGCCGACGCTGTCGAGCATCGACCCGGTCACCATCGTCCGGGCGGGTCCGGACGCGATGGGCACCGAGGGGAGCGCGATCCCGGTCACCGGCACCATCTCCGGCGCGGGCAAGCCCCGGTGGACGGTCGAGGACGGTTCACCCTGCACCTTCGCCGACCCCGACGCAGTCCTCACCTCCATCACCTGCGCCGACGACGGTACGTACGAGGTGACACTGACCGGGGGTCGCAGCAGTGACACGCTCACCGTGACCGTGGACAACGCGGCGCCGGTGATCACGTCGGCGACGGGGCCGAGCGCCCCCGTGTCGGTCGGCAGTAGCTCGGCCGTCAAGGCCCTGTTCACCGACCTGGGGTCCGACGACTCCCAGACGTGCAAGGTCGACTGGGAGGACGGCACCGAGGCGTCCACGGGCACCGTCACGAGCGCGGGCTGCGAGGCGACGCACACGTACAAGAAGGCGGGCATCCACCGTCCGGTGATCACGGTCACCGACGACGACGGCGGCAAGGACAGCACCCAGTTGCCGGAGCTGGTCGTCTACGACCGCGCGGCGGGTCCGATCGCCGGGGTCGGAGTCATCTCGTCCCCAGCGGGCGCGTACCCGGCCAAGCCCAAGCTGACGGGGCTGGCGGGCTTCTCGTTCGGCGCCGCGTACAGGAAGGCGAGCGACACCGTACCCGTCGGCAACGCGACCTTCGACTACGCGGCGGGCAGGGTGAAGTTCCGCTCCACCGCCTCGGACTGGCTGGTCGTCACCCGCAAGGAAGCCCAGTACCAGGGCTCAGGCACGCTCAACGGCACCGGCGGCTACGCCTTCCGCATCACCATCACCGACTCCCCCGACACCTACCGCATCAGAATCTGGAAGAGGTCGACCGGCGATGTGGTCTACGACAACCTGACGGGCACGAAGGCGTACGGGATCGTGTTCGGCTGAGGACTGGGGCTGACGGCTGAGGGCGGTGTCAGTGCCGTGCTGGAAGATAGGGGCGTGCAGCTTCCCTACGTCTATCGCGTCACCAAGTACGACCCCGTCGACCGTGACGAGCGCGGGCACTACACCGGCACCGAGGACACCGTCAGCGATCACGGTGAGGTCGAGGCGGCCTACCTTCGGGCGGTCGAGGCGTTCGCCGTGGAGGCCGGTGTCGATCGCTTGTCCGTCCGTGAGCCCCAGGTTCCGTCCCTCGCGCACTTCAGTGTTGAGCGGCCCCTGGACGGCTTGGGGCTTGTGGGGCTCTTTCCGGCTGGTCTTGCCGGTGTCTACGACGGAGCGGAGGTGCCGCTCGCCATTGGGCTGGCGCTGGTGCGGCTCATGCTGCGGGACAGCGGTGTCTGGTGTCGTCTGGAGGCGGAGGGGACGTTCGCTGTGCACGTCGGGTGGGACCAGTACCTCTACATCGGCAGTCGCCGGTTCTGTGCGGAGGCGCTGACACAAACCCGCGCGCTCGGGCTGTTCCCGGAGCGGCTGGACGCCTCCCCGTACGACATGGAGGCCAACGGGGAAGACGTCCAACGGCCAGGTGATGAGGATTTTTGGGCCCGTCTCCGCCGGGCAGTCGCCGCCGGCCGCGCCGGGCTTCTGGAGGAGATGTACCTTGAGGGCGCCTCGCGGTGGCACCATCTCGCCCTCGACACCATCGACACAGTTCGCGCCGGGCTCGCTCCCCGCGCGCGGCTGGCCGTGTGGCCCGACCTGTCCTCCGACGTCGACGCAGTTCTCAGTGCCCTTCCCGCCGAGGGCCTCGTCGAGTGTGTCTGGCAGGGCAAGGACGGCCGGATCCACAGCGCTGTCGCTGACGAGGAGGCGTTCCCGGAGCTGACCGCCCGGATATCCGGTGCCGATACCAAGGCCAGTGCCGCGATGCTTCTGTCCGTGTATGCCGGTGAACGTGCGCCCCTGCTCACCGCTGTCATGCCTGACAGCGACGGGGTGGTACGGGCCCGCTGGCAGGCCCAGGCGGCGCCGAGCGACCGGGACTGAGTGTTCCTGAGACCCTTCACCGAGGTGAGATCGTCACTGCTGCGATCAGGACACGGCGCCCATGGATCAGCGACCGGACCTCAGGCGATCGACCCAGCGGCCAAGGCCCCGGCGTGAGCGGCGCGGGCGCGGCTGGCGAAGGCGACGATCCGCTGCGTGGACCTGGCCGGTTTCGCCAGGGCCGCGTCCCCAGTGATCGTCCGGTGACAGGATCGGCGCCTTGCGTTCTGCTTGGGCTCGGATCTCAACGTGAGATTCGTGAGCGGTGACGCGGAATGCCTCTTCGTAGGAGGCCAGAGCGGCGCTCAGGGCCCCGCCCCCAAGGCCCCGACGACGAATGCGCGCGGCCAGCCACGCAAGGAAGCCCAGAACAACGGCGAGGCCGCCGATCAAGATCAGGAACGGTAAGAACACATCGGTCTCCCTCACGGCCTCAACTCACCCGTTGTTCGGCCAAGTCCAGCCAGCGCTCCACGTCGGCCGGGGTGAAGTGTCTGATGGCCCAGTCGACCATGCGTAGGCTCATGTGAGCCCACGAGGGCCGCAGGATGTTCTCGGGGAGCGAGTCGAGGACGGCGTCGAGATGTTGCGTCACCCCCGGGTCGGCATCCTTGGTGTGGATGCCGAAACGCAGCGTGACCAGGTCGAATCGCCGGTCACCACGGGCGGCACCGTCCCAGTCGATGACCCCGGAGATGGCGCCATCTATCGCCAGAATGTTGCCTGGGTGGAAATCCATGTGCACGGCGTCATGCCCGGCCAGTTGAGCAGAGGAGTCGGCGCCTACAGCGGCGATCCAGTGTTCGAGGGCGGCGCTGCGGCGGTTGTGCTCACGCAAGGGCTCGTGCAGACAGTAGCCAGGGCCGTCCTCCAGCAGGTGAAGTTCCACCGCTGGGACATCGGGGCGGTCTGCAAGCCGGTCCGCCTGCAACTGGTTGAGTTCGAGAGCCTGTTCCAGACCGCGCTGGTCG
Organism: Streptomyces sp. NBC_00878; assembly: GCF_026341515.1. NCBI lineage: Bacteria > Bacillati > Actinomycetota > Actinomycetes > Kitasatosporales > Streptomycetaceae > Streptomyces > Streptomyces sp. NBC_00878. The sequence continues at coordinate 903,038 of NZ_JAPEOK010000001.1, forward strand.
AGATGGTCGATCGTCGTGCCCGGCAGGAGCTCCTGGACCATGACCACCGCGTGGCCGACCTGGGCGATCAACTCCGTGGCCGGTGCCGGATAGCCTGCCAACCGCAGCGCTTCGGTGACGGCGAGTGCTCCTGCCCGCATGTCCGCCGCCCGGCTGTGCGGTCGCCACTTCAGGACGGAGCGGTGGTGGTCGGGCCAACGCACAAAGGCTGCGCCGACTTGCCCGCCTGGGCAGGGGCCGTCCAGTGTCAAACGGACACCGGTCTGGGTGTGAAGGTCGTCGAGCGTCCGGGCGGCATCAAGCCGCTCGGCACGCGCCCAACTCTGCGAGGAAGAAGTCACTGGGCCGAGTATCGCCGCCCGCCTCGCAGCCGTCAGACGGATCAGGCCGCCTGCTCACCGCGCAAGTGGGCCGTGAGTCCCAGCGACGCGCCGTAAACCCGGCGTGTCGCTGGGACTCACGCGACAATTACTTCGCCCGGCGGGTTCGCCAACCGCATCCGAGGTCAGGGCGGGCCCAACGGCCGGGAACTGTCGGCGAGTCAGGTCTTCCTGCGGCTCGTCATCGCGCGCTGGATCAGGATGAACGCGCACAGAAGCACGCCCGTCGCGATCTTCGTCCACCAAGAACTCAGCGTGCCCTCGAACTGGATGAGGCTCTTGATGAGGCCCAGGACCAGGACACCGAACAGCGTGCCGATCACGTAGCCCGAGCCGCCCGTGAGCAGCGTGCCGCCGATGACGACCGCGGCGATCGCGTCGAGCTCCATGCCGGTGGCGTGCAGGGGGTCGCCGGACTGGATGTAGAGAGTGAAGAGCAGGCCCGCCAGGGCCGAGCAGAAGCCGCTCACCGTGTACACCGCGATCTTCGTGCCGCCCTGCGGAAGGCCCATCAGCATGGCCGACTGCTCGTTGCCGCCGATGGCGTACACCCGGCGTCCGAAACGCGTGTAGTGCAGGACGTAGAACGCCGCGGCCAGCACCACCAGCGCGACGATGGCCCCGATGGAGAGGAAGGCTCCGCCCAGTGACACCTGGGTCTGGGCCATGCTGCTCACGGAGGAGTCGCCGATGGAGATGGACTCCTTGCTGATGACCAGGCACAGGCCCCGGAAGAGGAACAGGCCGGCGAGGGTCACGATGAAGGGCTGGATCTCGAAGTTGTGGATCACATAGCCCATCAGGAAGCCGCCGAAGGCACCCACGGCGAGTGCCATCGGTATCACCACCACGATCGGCAGGCCCTGACGTTCCACCAGCCATGCCGTGAACATGGTCGTGAAGCCGATCACCGACCCGACCGACAGGTCGATACCGCCGGAGAGGATGACGAACGTGGCGCCGACCGCCGCGACCAGCAGATAGCTGTTGTCGATGAACAGGTTCAGGAAGACCTGCGCCTCGGCGAAGCCGTAGTTCTGGTACCGGCTCAGGCCGATGGCGTACATCACGAGGAAGAGGACGGCCGTCACCAGGACGGGCAGCCGTCGGTCGGCGAGTACGCGCGCGGCCTTGCTTGGCGTACGGCTGTCCGGCGCCGTCGGGCGCTGGGTGGTCGTGCTCATCACGACACCTCCATCTTTGGAGCGGCGTCGGCCGCCGGGGCCGTGTCCGCCGGGGCCGGTGCCGCGGCCTGCTTGCCGCCACCCCTCGCGCCGAACACCTTGGCGCGGAACTTCGGGGACTGCATCAGGCAGACGATGATGACGACGGCGGCCTTGAAGACCAGGTTGGTCTGGGTCGGTACGCCGATGGTGTAGATCGTGGTGGTCAGGGTCTGGATGACGAGGGCGCCCACCACTGTGCCGCCGATCGAGAACCGGCCGCCGAGGAGTGACGTGCCGCCGATGACGACCGCCAGGATCGCGTCCAGTTCGATCCACAGACCGGCGTTGTTGCCGTCCGCGGCCGAGGTGTTGGAGCTGATCATCAGGCCCGCGATCCCGGCGCACAGCGCGCAGAAGACGTAGACCATGATCTTGATGCGGCGGGACCTGATGCCGACCAGGCGGCTGGCCTCGGCGTTCCCGCCGACGGATTCGACGAGCAGGCCGAGAGCCGTGCGGCGGGTCAGCGCCACGGTCACGGCGACCACGGCGGCCACGACGAAGATGGAGAACGGCAGCGTCAGCCAGTAGCCGCCGCCGATCAGTTTGTACGGCTCGCTGTTGACGGTGATGATCTGCCCGTCGGTGATGAGCTGGGCGACTCCGCGCCCGGCGACCATGATGATCAGCGTGGCGATGATCGGCTGGATGCCCATCCTGGCGACCAGGAAGCCGTTCCAGAGGCCGCAGACGACCGCGGCCACCAGGCCGATGGCCATCGCGAGCAGCACCCCGGAGAGGGCTTCCTGGTCGGCCTGGTCACTGAGGTACGAACAGGTCAGCGCCCCGGTGATCGCGACGACGGCGCCGACGGAGAGGTCGATGCCGCCGGTGGCGATGACCAGGGTCATGCCGACCGCGACGAGGATGAGGGGCGAGCCGAACAGGACGATCGAGACGAGGCTGCCGTAGAGGTGGCCGTCCGTCATCTTGATGGCGAAGAAGTCGGGTGTGAAGGGGACGTTGACGAGCAGCAGGACGACCAGCACGGCGACCGGCCAGAACAGGTGATGGTGTGTCAGCGCTCGCCATCGGGGAGTGGTGGTCACGGTGGTCACTGGTGCTCTCCGCTCGCGATGGTCTCCAGGATCCGGGTGGGGGTGATCTCGGGCCCGTTGGCGAGCTGCGCCACCAGTTTGCGGTCACGCAGCACTCCGATGGTGTGGCTGAGCCGGAGTACCTCCTCCAGCTCGGCCGCGATGTACAGCACGGCCATGCCCTCCTCGGAGAGCGAGACCACGAGTTTCTGGATCTCGGCCTTCGCGCCGATGTCGATGCCGCGCGTCGGCTCGTCCAGGATCAGCAGTTTCGGCTGGGTGATCAGCCAGCGTGCCAGCAGCACCTTCTGCTGGTTGCCGCCGCTGAGTTGGCCGACCCTGGCCTCGGGGTTGACGGGCCGGATGTCCAGGGCCTTGATGTACTTGGCGACGAGTTCGTCGCGCTGGGCGGCCGGGATGGGGCGGGTCCAGCCGCGGGAGGCCTGAAGGGCGAGGATGATGTTCTCCCGCACCGTCAGGTCCGGTACGAGCCCTTCGGTCTTGCGGTTCTCCGAGCAGAACGCCACGCCCGCGGCGATCGCGTCGTTCGGGGCGCTCATTGAGACCTGTTCGCCGCCGATGGTCACCTTGCCGCTGTCGGGCTGGTCGGCGCCGAAGAGCAGCCGGGCGAGCTCGGTGCGGCCCGATCCGAGGAGTCCGGCGAGTCCGATGACCTCGCCCTTCTTGATCTCCAGGTCGAAGGGGGCGATGCCGCCGGTCCGGCCGACGCCGTCCGCCGTGAGCAGTGACTCCCCCACGTCGGAGTGGAGTTGGTGGTCGTGCAGTTCCTCCAGCTGGTCCAGGGCTTTGCCGATCATCAGCTGGACGAGGCCGACCTGGTCGAGGTCGCGGACCATGTGCTCGCCGACCAGGGTGCCGTTGCGCAGGACGGTCATCCGGTCGCAGACCTCGTAGATCTGGTCCAGGAAGTGCGACACGAACAGGATCGCGACGCCCTCGTCCTTCAACCGCCGCATCAGGCCGAAGAGTTCGAGGACCTCGTCACGGTCGAGGCTGGAGGTCGGCTCGTCGAGGATGAGCACCTTGGTGCCCGCCCCCTGGCCATCGGCGTCTCCGGTGCCCACCGACCGTACGATCGCGACCAGTTGCTGAACGGCCAGCGGGTACGAGGACAGCGGCGCGGTGACGTCGATGTCGAGGCCGAGCCGGTCGACCAGCTCGGCGGCCTCCCGGCGCAGCCGCTTCCACTGGATGCGGCCGAAGCGGGTGGGTTCGCGTCCGATGAAGATGTTCTCCGCCACCGACAGGTTGGGGCAGAGGTTGACCTCCTGGTAGACCGTGCTGATACCGGCGTGCTGCGCCTGCGAGGGGCTGGCGAACCGCACGGACGTGCCGTTGAGGGTGATGGTGCCGCCGTCCAGGGAGTGGACGCCGGTCAGCACCTTGATGAGGGTGGACTTGCCGGCGCCGTTCTCGCCGAGCAGGGCGTGGATCTCGCCGGGGAAGAGCCGGAAGTCGACACCCGACAGAGCCCGTACCCCCGGAAACTCTTTGACTATGCCCGTCATCTCCAGGACGGGCAGCGGCTCTGCCATGGCAGCGCTCCTCATGGATTTCGTTCAGGCCCGCGGGGAGCCCCCTGGGCAGCCCTCCGGGCGGAGGACTCGGCCGGGCGAAACTCGGCCGGGAGGGGGCTCCCTGGCGGTGGGTGCGGTCGGTCAGTACGTGCGGGTCGACACCCGCGCGTCAGTACGTGCGGGAGTCGGCACCCGCCGGTCAGTACTTGCGGTTCGGGAGCGCGGCCTTGGCCTGGTCCTGCATGAAGTCGCTCTCCTCGGTCTTGATCCAAGGCTCGACCGTCTCGCCGTCCTTGACCTTCTGGACGACCTCCATCAGCTGGGGGCCGAGCAGCGGGTTGCACTCGACGATGGCGTTGATCTTGCCCTCGGACATGGCGACGAAGCCGTCCTTCACGCCGTCGACCGTGACGATGAGGATGTCCTTGCCGGGCTTCTTGCCGACCGCCTCGATGGCCTGGATGGCGCCGATGCCCATGTCGTCGTTGTGCGCGAACAGCACGTCGATGTCCGGGTTGGACTGCAGGAAGGCCGCCATGACCTGCTTGCCTCCGGCGCGGGTGAAGTCACCGGTCTGGCTGACCACGATCTTCCAGTCGTCCTTGTGGTCCGCGTCCATGACCTCCTTGAAGCCCTTGGCGCGCTCGATCGCCGGGGCGGCACCGGTGGTGCCCTCCAGCTGTGCGATCTTCACGGCGCCCTTGTGGCCGGCCTTCTCCAGGACCTTCTCCAGGATCTTGGCCGCGCGCCGGCCCTCGTCCGTGAAGTCCGAGCCGACGAGCGTGACGAACAGGGACTTGTCGTCGGTCTCGACGGAGCGGTCGGTGAGGACGACCGGGATCTTCTTGGCCTTGGCCTCCTTGAGCACCGCGTCCCAGCCGGTGACGACGACCGGCGAGAAGGCTATGACGTCCACCTTCTGGGCGATGAAGCTGCGGATCGCGGAGATCTGGTTCTCCTGCTTCTGCTGCGCGTCCAAGAACTTGAGGGTGTAGCCGGCCTCCTTGGCCGACGCCTTCACCGAGTCGCTGTTGGCGGTGCGCCAGCCGCTCTCCGAGCCGACCTGGGAGAAGCCCAGGGTGAGCTTCTTGCCGCCGCCGCTGCTGCTGGAGTTCGAGGAGCCTCCCTCGTCCTCCTTGGCGCAGGCCGCCAGGCCGCCCGCGGCCGCGACGCCGACCGCCGCGGTGAGGAAGTTCCTTCGGTTGAGCATGTGTCTTCTCCTTTGAAGAGCCGGCCCGGAAGGGCCCGCTGGTACGCGCTTGCTACTCGGCGGGACAGGCTGCGCAACGTCCAGCCTGCCGATCATTGTTCGAAATATCGGGCAAAATGATGGGGCGAAATCCGGCCGTCAGGTGCCGCGCCGGCCTGGAGGAGCGCCCTGGTCGGAGGTGTACGGGAACGTGCTGGCCCGGACGACGAGTTGGGGCTCGATGGCCAGCCGGGGCGTCCCGGCCGGGTCACGGCCCTCGATCAGGTCCAGGAGCAGGGCGATGCTCCGCTTGCCCACCGCCGCGAAGTCCTGCCGGACGGTGGTGAGCGGTGGGGCGAAGAACTCCGACTCCGGGATGTCGTCGAAGCCGGCCACCGCGACGTCCTGGGGAGTGCGCACGCCCGCTTCCCGCAGGGCCCGTAACACCCCAAGCGCCATCTGGTCGTTGGCGACGAAGACCGCGGTCAGCCCCCTGCCCACCCAGCCGGCCAGCTCCTGGCCCGCCCGGTAGCCCGACAGTGGGCTCCAGTCCCCGCGCAGGGACATCGGCGGTTCGACTCCGGCCTCGTCGAGGGTCGCCCGCCAGCCGGCGGCCCGGTCGGCCGCCTCCTGCCAGTCCTCGGGTCCGGCGAGGTGCCAGACCGTACGGTGGCCCGCGGCCAGCAGGTGACCGGTGGCCAGTCGTGCGCCCAGGTGCTGGTCCACGTTGACGCAGGGAATGCCCACGCCAGGGCCGCTGCCCACGGTCACCACCGGGAACGGGTGGCGGAGTCCGGCGAGTGCCTCGACCGCCGACCGCTGCGGAGCGATGGCGACCACTCCCTCCACGCCGCCCTCGCTGAGGTGGTCCAGGGCTTCGGACAGCTTCTCGACAGTCAGTTTGCGCAGACTGACCGTGGAGACGAGGTAGCCCTCGGCACGCGCCGCCTCTTCGAGTGCGAACAGGGTGCTGGCCGGACCGTAGAGCGTCGTGTCGGAGGCGACGACACCCAGGGTCCGAGTGCGCCGGGTGACCAGGGCTCGTGCGGAGGAGTTGCGGCGGTAGCCCATTTCCTCGATCGCGTGCAGCACCCTGGCCCGAGTCTCGTCCCGCACGTTGGGGTGATCCCCCAGCACACGGGAAACGGTCTGGTGGGACACGCCCGCCAGTCGCGCGACATCGGCCATGGTGGGCGGCCGAAGCTGCGATTGTGCCATGGCCGCACCTCCTTGGCGGTCGTATACCGGAAGATCCCTGTGACCCGCGTGGACGCCTCCGCAGGGTCGGGCCCGGCCCGCGACGACGGTAACCGGCCGACACGGCTCACCCGGTCGGCCCGGAGCCCCATGTCGTTTGCCACGGAGGCGAGTTGGGACGCGGTGAGCGCCATGGTCGTTCCTCCCTGGAGTCGGCGGGTGATTGCGGAGGTCATTGTGAGCGCTAACAATTCACCTCGGTCAAGGGGTTCAGCAGCAGGAGGGCGTCACGTTTGAGTAACGCGGCGGAAGCACGCGGAGTTTGAGCCACGGCCCTCAACACCGGTTCACAGCAAGGGTATTGACGTGCCTCGGGCACGGCCCTATGTTTCAGCACCGAAACTTCGAACCACGGACGAAATATCGGACGCCGACTGGGAGGTCGACAGGGAGAGGGAGGCCTCAGGGAGTTGGTCCGGCCGGAGTGCTTCATCGGTGGTGGTTCATGAAAGGCGGGTGCGGCGTCGGCGACCCGTGAAACGGGCACGGAGCCGCGCGCGCAGCGACAGTTCGTTCGGCAATCGGGTCGGCGGTTGTCGGCCTGGTTCAGCAACCAGGCCGACAACCGCCGACCGCGGACACGACCTAGTGTCCTGCGCCAGAGATCCGTCGGCAGAAGCGGGCGAGGGAGTCGAGGATCTCTTCGGCGGTCTTGGTCCAGATGAACGGCTTGGGGTCTTGGTTCCAGTCTTTGACCCAGGCGCGGATGTCGGCTTCGAGGGCCTGGACGTTCTTGTGTGCGCCGCGGCGGATCATTTGGTGGGCGAGGTAGCCGAACCACCGCTCGACCTGGTTGATCCAGGAAGAGCCGGTAGGGGTGAAGTGCAGCTCGAACCGCGGGTGCTTGGCCAGCCATGTCTTGATCGCCGGGGTCTTGTGGGTGCCGTAGTTGTCCACGATCAAGTGGATCTGCAGGTGAGCGGGCACCTCCTTGTCGATCCGGATGAGGAACTTCTTGAACTCCACGGCCCGGTGCCGGCGGTGCAGGGCCGTGATGACCTCGCCGGTGGCGACATCGAAGGCGGCGAACAGAGTGGTCAGGCCGTTGCGGACGTAGTCGTGGGTGCGCCGCTCGGGCATGCCCGGCATTATCGGCAGCACCGGCTGGGACCGGTCCAGGGCCTGGATCTGCGACTTCTCGTCCACCGAGAGCACCACCGCACCCTCGGGCGGGTTGAAGTACAGGCCCACGACGTCGTAGACCTTCTCCACGAACAGCGGGTCTGTCGACAGCTTGAAGGTGTCCGCGAGATGCGGCTTGAGCTGGAACTGGCGCCAGATCCGGCCCACGGTCGACTTCGACAGGCCGCTGTGCTGGGCCATCGATTTCCTGGACCAGTGGGTGGCGTTCTTCGGCAGCTGTTCCAGCGTGGTGACCACTACCGCTTCCACCTGGTCGACGCCGATGGTGGGCGGCCGGCCCGGCCTGGGCTCGTCGACCAGACCGTCCAGCCGCTCGGCGAGAAACCGGCGCCGCCACTTGCGGACCGTGTCCGCGGCCACCCGCAACTCCCGGGCGACCGCGACAATCGGCGGTACTTCCGGCCCCGCACACGCCAGGACAATCCGAGCCCGCAGCGCCAGGGCCTGGGCCGATGTCGCCCGACGTGTCCACCGCTCCAACTCCGCCCGCTCCTCCCCGGACAGCAGCAACGGCTCCAATTTGGGACCCCGACGAGGAACTGACGCACCAGCAGTAGTAGTCACACAACTACTAACGATCAACTACTGGCGCAGGACACTAGCTCCACATGGGAAGCGCCGTCGAGGGCCTCGACGCCGGTGGCTCATTCCCGTCGGCCAGCCGTTCGGAGAAGGCCCGGCTGCGGTTGCCGAGGAGCACCTCGTCGACGAAGCCGATCAGATGGAAGGCGCTTCCGAAGGCCGCGAGGTTGAGGCTGTGCCCGGCCTCGTGCTCGAGATGGTCGTCGGTGGAGTCCTTGTGGATGAAGGCGAAGTTGCCCATGTTGAAAGCGGTCTTGTACTTGTTGAGATTGCTGATCCACCCGCCCTTCAGGAAGATGGTGCCGGTCTTCCAGTCCACCCTGATCTTCTGGATGTTCAGCGCGTCGACCTGGCCCAGGGTGAAGGCCCAGCCGAGGACGTTGAGGACGAAGAAGACCAGTCCGAGGCCCACGACGAGCCACGACATCGGCATGAGCCAGTTGCCCCAGCCGAGGAAGCCCTGGTAGACGTCGCTGCTCGCGATGGAGTCGAAGGAACCGAGGAAGATCAGCACGCCGATGGCGACCCCGACGACGCCGAGGCCCATCGCGGTGAGGAGCGTGGCGTTGAGTCCGGCGTTCAGGCCGATGAGGAAGCCCCGCATGAACTCGCCGAAGCCGTTGCCGGCGTTCGCCGAGGCCAGTGCGTAGCCCGCGGTGACCAGTCCGATCAGTCCCGCGATGGCCAGCAGCCCGAATCCGATGCCGCAGGCGAAGGCCGCGACGATGAGGACCGCCGCCACCACGCCGACGATGACCCCGACGATCGCGCCGACCACGCTCCAGAACGAGGTGCCGGTCGGATCGACGTTGTTCAGCGGGTCGTTGCCCACATAGGTGTAGAGCGACAGCGTGCGCGGGTCGTCGACGCCCTGTTCCGGCCGCAGCAGATAGAGCCCGTCGGGTGTGACGAAGCGGCCGAGGTCGGGGGCGTAGTAGCGGCGGCGCATGAAGAAGAGGCCCGCTTCGTCGTCCCATTCGTGCAGGGCGAAGACGACGTGCGGGGCCGTCCCGGCCGCCGTCTTGCGGTTCCCGAAGGGTGTGTAGCGCAGCCGGGCCAGTTCGGTGCCGGTGTCGGAGGTGAAGTAGGTCGCGCTGCCCAGTTGGTCGGTGTGGATCCATGTGGTGGCCGGGCCGCGCAGGAGTGCGACGCGGACCATGCCGAGTACGGCGAAGCGAGCGAGTACTCCGCCGCGTATCTCCGCCCAGCGCCCGAGAAAGACGGTGTCGGTGACGACCGCGTTGCCGCTGGACCGGTCGACGACGCGTTTGTGTACCCGCATGCCGGTGTGGTCGTAGGCGTAGTCGCTGATGACGGACGGGCGCTCGGCGCGGGACAGCTGGTTCTTGGCGTCGTAGGAGAGGGTGCGGCCGGGCAGAACGGTGAGGTTGCCGTTGGCGTCGTAGGTGAGCGCCTCCGGAGTGCCGCCCGCCTCCGTGACCGAGGTGGGCCGGCGTGGGTGCGCGGTGTCGCCGTACGCGAGGAGCGCGTCGCGCTCGCCGAACGCACTCAGGTCACGGCCGGAGTACGTGTAGTCCGTGCGCTGCGGGGTCGTCCCGCCGTGCGTGGTCTCGGACGTGGCGACGAGTTGGGCGAGCGGGTCGTAGGAGTAGTCGGTGACGGTCGTGCCGTCGTCGGCGCGGATGAGCTGGGTCAGTACGTCGTAGGAGTAGCGGGCGTCCTCCAGCACGGTGCCGTCGGGCGCGACCGCCCGCTGGTGGGCCACCCGTCCCGGTCCCGCGGTGTAGGTCATGGTGGTCTCGACGCCGTTGGCGTAGCGCACCCGCACCGGCAGCATGCGGGCGTTGTACTCGATGTCGTCGATGATCCCCTCGATGGCGACGACCACGCCGTTGGGGCTGTACGTGTAGCGCAGCTCCGAGCCGTCGGGGTAGGTGACCGCGGTGATCCGGCCCAGCCCGTTGTGGGCGAACTCCAGCCGGTGCGGCGCCGGGTGCCCGTCGACGAACCACTCCTGGGTGGTCACATCGCCCCGCGCGTCGTAGGCGAAGCGCTGGCCGCCTCCGGGGTAGCTCACCTCCCGCAGCCTGCCGAGCCCGCCGGTCGCGAGATCGTCGTACGTGTAGCTCTCCAGCACCGCCCCGTCCGCGCGCACCTCTGTCATCCGCTCGGAGTCGTCGAAGTCTGCGCTGATGTCGACGCCGCGCGCGTCGATGGTGCGGACGACCCGTTTGCCCGCGTCGTAGAAGAGGGTGCGCTCTCCGGCCTCGCGGGAGTCGACGGTCAGCCGGTTTCCGCAGGCGTCGTAGGTATGGCTTGTCGCGACGCCGTGCTGGTCGGCCACGGCGAGCAGTTCGCCCAGCACGCCGACCGTGTACGTGGTGGTCATGGCGGTGCCCGCCGGGTCCTCGACCACGGCGACCCGGCGGTGGGCCGGGTCCATCCGGTCCAGTCGGGTACGGCCGAGGCCGTCGCGGCTCTCCGCCTCGAAGGGGCGGTAGACCACGGTCGACACGCCGCCGCCGTAGTCGACAGTGCGCACCGCGCGTCCCTGTGCGTCGTAGAAGAACCTCCGCGCCGCCCCGGTCGTGGGCCCGGCGGCGTAGTCGAGGCCGGTGGCGAAGGACGGTTCGTGCTCGGCGAGCGGGTCGCCCCACGCGTTGGGCTGCACTGTTCCGGAGACGAGTACGGTGTCCGGCCGCGCCCGGACCCGCCGCTGGATCTCCTTGGAGAGTCCGTCGAAGTAGACGGCCGTTTCCAGCGTGTCCGCCGCACCCGGTGTCAGCCGGTAGGACACCCGTACCGCGTGCGGCACCACGTGGTCGTGGTAGGCGTAGCTCCGGGTCGGCAGGTCCTCGGTGTCGCCGGGCAGGATCAGCGCGGCCAGCCGGCCCTGCGCGTCGTAGCGCATGGCCGTTTCCACGCCGTCGGGGGCGCGGGTGAGCAGGATCTGCCCGGTGCCCGGGTCGACCTGACGCTCGGTCAGGCCGAGCGCGCCGTCCTCGCGCACCCGGAAGACGCCGGAGGTGTCGTAGCCGAAGCGCGTCTCGACACCGAGCGGTGTCCTGGCCGCGATCTCGCGCCCGGCCGCGTCGTACTCGCTGCGGGCACGCGGTGCGAAGACGGACTCGCGTCCGTCGGCGTCCGTCGCGATGACGTATCCGAGATCGGCGAGGTCCATGCCGGTGTAGTGCGCCTCGATGTCGGCGCGAGTGCCCGCCCATTCCAGTTCGCGGGTGAGCAGTCCGCGGTCCGCATCGCCCAGCGGCAGGCCGGTGAAGGCCGGGCCGTCGTAGTGCTTGCGCAGGTCGGCCAGCAGCGTTCCCGAGGCGTCGCGCTTGACCAGCCGGCAGGGCCGGTCGATGAGGTTGCGTGCCTCGTTCGACACGTATTCGACGGTGCTGCGCACCAGTTGCGGCGGCTGTTCGACGCCGTCGCGGGTGCCGGAGGCCCGCCATACGTCCTCGACGACGTTGCCGGCGTCGTCGTAGGCGTAGGTGTGCTCCTCGATCCGCTCGTCGAGCGTGCGTTCCCGCCAGCGGCGGCGGCTTCGCCGTACGGCGATCCTGATCCGCTCCCGGCCGTCGGGCAGCACATCGAGTACGTCGAGTTGGTGCTCCGACTCCTCGATCAGGAGCGGCAGTGGCTCGGCCGCTGTGCCGTCGAGCTGATAGACCTCGTTGCGGTGCTGGAGGCGGTTGAGCGCGGCGTGCCGCCGGGTGTTGCCGGGTTTGCGGTCCTCGCCGATGAGGAAGCGCAGCACGGTGAGTGTGTCGGGTCGGCTGGCGTCACCGATCTCGCGTTTCTCGACCCGCCCGAAGCCCTGGAACTGCCTGGTCACCGGGTCGAAGTGGCCGTCGCTGTACGCGTACCGGCTCTCCGCGACCCGGCCGGTCACCGTGTCGTGCTCGCTCGTGGCGGCGACGACGGTCACCGGAAAGGGCAGATGGGTCGGCCATGGCTGCCCCGCCGCCCGGTCGCGCCGGGCGTCGTCGACCGAGGAGCGATAGCTGATCCGCGAGACGAGCCCCGCGCCGTTGTCGACACTCGTCAGCACGTACGGAGGGGTCTGGGACCCGAACTCGTAGGCGACGTATGCCTCCAGTCCCGCCCTCGGTGAGTTCCAGACCAGCGCGGCCCTGCCGTCTGAGGCGGTGTCCGCGGCGCGCAGCGTGCCCGGCACCGGGGGCGGCACCAGCGGATCGAAGTGCGGCGGGGACCAGCCCTGACCCGACCGGTTCAGCCAGACGCGTACGCCGTCGCCGTCGACCTGCACCAGATCGCCGCACCCGTCGCCGTCGATGTCCACCAGCAGCAGTGCGGAGGCGTCGGCCCGCAGCCGCGGGGAGCCGGTCATCACGACGACGGCGCCGAACCGGCCGTGCCCGAGGTTGGGCCAGTACTCGATCCGGCCGGAGCGCAGCCGGACCAGGTCGGGCAGTCCGTCGCCGGTCATGTCGGCCAGGCGCACCAGCGGATCGGCGAGGTCGACGTCCGGGCCGTCGACTCCGTCTCCCCTCGGCACCGCCGTCGGTTCGTGCCAGCCCGCGGCGCCCGCGTTGCGGAACGCCGCGTACCCGCGGGTGCCGCCGCGGACGGCGTCGATGCGGCCGTCGCCGTCCAGGTCGGCCAGCCGTACCCGGGGGTCGGTGAAGGACGGCAGTGCGCGGGCGTCACGCGGGTAGGCGACGAACCGCCGGAATCCGTCCGGGCCGCCGTTCTCGTAGTAGCCCTGCAAGGTGCGCGGGCCGGACGCGACCAGCATGTCGACGGAGGCGTTGCCGTCGAGGTCGAGCAGCACGGTCTCGCCGGACAGTGCCGAGGCGTGCGGGGTGTTGACCGGACGCGGCGGACTCCAGGTGCCGTCGCCGCTCGCCGGCCAGTACACGTGCCTGCCGCTCGCCGCGCTGAGCACGCCCGGTACCGGCAGGTCGTCGAGCTGAACCAGCGTGGTCTGCGGGTCGCTCAGCGAGGGCGGCGGCGCGCCCTCCGGCCGGATGAACCTGGCGTGCGCCGTGCTCAACTCCAGCTGCGCGTACCCGAATCGCTGCGGCCGTCGCACCACGTCCGGCCCGGTGGCGTCCGAGCCGTGCGAGACAAGGCCCACCGAGGAGAGCAGCGACACACCGCTGCCCGCGGCCTGTTCGTAGCCCAGTACCCAGGTCCGGGTACGACGGGGTCCCGCGGCCTCCTCGACGTACAGCTCGATCGCGGTCGCCCGGCGGGTGAGCGTCCGCAGGAAGCCCGCCCGGCCGTTGCGGTGGACGTCGGGCCGGTTCTCGTAGGTCAGGCGCGCGGTGTGGTGCGCCCAGGTGACGGACTTCAGGTACGGCGTGCCGTCGACGATGTCCCATGTGTAGCGGATCTCGTTGCCCGAGGTGTCGATGGTGCGTTCCAGCAGCCAGGACACCACGCGCTCGGGGTGGCCGGGAGCCGTGACGCGTCCGGCGGCGGTCGTGCCGAGTTCGGAGCTCAGGCCGGTGCGCTCGTCGACGATCCAACCGCCGTTGTGGCGGCGGTAGCGGGCGTACGCGCTCTCCACCAGCGCGCGGTGCTCGCCGGGGGCGACCTCGACGAGCTCCACGCCCCCGTCGTGGTAGCGCTCGACGCCGCTCTCGCCTGGGACGCCCAGGTCGAGGCTGCGGTCGATCCGGCGCAGCGGCATGGTCCAGCCCTGGCCGAACGGCGAGACGCCGCTGCCGTGGGCGTAGCGCAGTCGCAGGTCCGGCTTGAGTCCTGCCACCCCTTCGGGCATGGGCAGGGCGACCGTGTAGCCGCCCTGGCCGGTGTTGAGGTCCAGTGTGAATGCCTCGCCGAGCCCCGGGGCGTTGCCCGTGCCCGCCGGAGGAGAGACCGCGGTGGCCTCTGTTCCGTTAGCCATGGCAGAGCCCCTATCGGTAGTCGAATCCGTACTCCTGGAACACCTGGACGTCGGTCAGCGCGCCGAGGTCCAAGGTGCCGTCCTCACCGATCGGGCCGGGGTTGTCGGCCGCGGTGATCCGGAGTTTCCAGACGTCGAGCATCGGATGGCCGATCAGTGAACCCAGCGGATCGCCCGGGGCGGAACCGGCCACCATGCCGTCGGCGTCGGTCGTGACGACGAGTTCGGTACCCGTGCTGTCGGGGGTGATCCGCAGGACGAGACCGGCCGCCAGGGACGCGGGTCCGCTCACGCGCAGGGTCGCCGACCGGCGCACCAGGTTCTTCTGGAAGCGCGGGAAGTCGCCCGGTACGAAGGCGAGTTCGGCCTCGCCGGAGTTGCGCAGGAAGAACAGCTCGTCCGGTGCGACCAGCCGCAGCGAGGTGGAGCGCGACGCCGTGCCCGAGGTGGGCAGCGAGGCGCGTACGGCGTCCTCGATGTCGGTGTCGTGGAAGGCGTCGAAGCACAGGACCACCTGGACGTCCAGGATGTCGTCGAGGTCGAAGTCGTTGGCGCCGGGCGGCAGATCGAGCTGCCACATGGTGGCGACCCCGTTGTTCTCGAAGAGCCTCAGCTCGTTGGGGTCGGCGCGGAAGACCAGCGCGTCCTGCCGGATGTCGTAGCGCGAGAGCGGCATCACGTCCGAGGGGTAGACCTGCTGGCGGATCGAGCCGGACTGGTCGCGGAAGCTGGAGACACCGATGTTGCGCAGCGTGCCGTGCACCTCGCCGACCCCGGTGACACCGACGAGGGCGAGCTCGACGTTGTGCAGCTTCTGCAGATACAGCCCCGGGTAGAACCGGTCGAACTGCTCCATCGTGGTCTCGAAGAACGCCTGGCCGGTACGGTGCAGCGCGTCGAAGGCCATCGGGTACAGGTCGGCGAGCGAGAGCGTCACCTTGACCGGCGCCTTCTTGGTGCGCGTCGTGGTCACGTGGTCGAGGGTGAAGTAGTCGATGTCCCTCAGCAGGGTGTCCGCGCCGAGCAGCCCGAGGGTGGCCGGGATGTGGTAGTCGAAGCGGATCTTGCGGAGGTCGCGGCCGGTCTCCCCCTCGTAGGCGCGCTCCATCAGTACGGCGACCTCGACCGCCATGTCCAGGTAGCGCTGGGACAACGCGCGCATCGTGCGGGCCAGTTCGTACCACAGCCGCGCGCCGAACTCCTTCTGGTCCAGGAACTCCTGGTTCTCCTTCGCGTGCCGTTCCTGGAGCTGGGCGACGACCACCCGCTGCTGGGCCACGGCGACCCGGCTCTGTGCTTGCAGCACCTGTTGCTGGGCCACCGCCTTGTAGGCGGTGGAGGAGGCGATCTCGCGGCTCAGCCGGGCGGCCTCCAGGTCATGGGTGATGAGCGTGCGCTTGGCCGACAGCTCCTGAATGACGTGACTGCGGCGCTTCGACCCGGTGCTGTACGCCGACCACGAGTCGGGGATGTTCAGCCGCACCTCGTCGTCGGCGCTCACCGACTGCGCCGACGCCCATGCCTCCAGCTGGGTGAGCTGGAGAAGGTCCCAGCGTATGTTGGCGAAGTCGTTCGCCGACTGGACGGCGTTCGCCCGCTGGGTCTCCGCGTAGTTCAGCCCTGCCCTGGAGACCCGCTCACCGGCCCGTGCCTCGTCGACGCCGCGCCGCTCCAGCTCCACCGAGGCGCGCGCCAGGTCGGCCTGCTGGTCCATCTGCTCCCGGCGGAACTCCTCGTTCTCCGCCTGCGACTTGAACTGGATGTAGCTCTGCTCGATCGCCGCGGCGTGCTGGGCGAAGTACCGCGCGGTGTTCTGCAGGTGCGTGAACCCGAAGGGAGGCAGATAGTCCGGCGGAATGCCGAAGAAGTTGAGGCCTGCCGCCAGTTGTCCGAGCCTGGCCCGGGCGTTCAGCAGCGCGCCGATGACGACGGGGTTCTCGTCCAGAACCGTCGGATCGGCGGCGGCCAGCACCGCCTGGGCGCGAGGCGCCATGGGAGCCAGCCGTCCGCGGTAGAGATCCGATGCGGGGAGGGTGCCGTCCCGCCGGACGATCCGCTCGTAGACGGGCCGCGCGGCGGCCGCCGCCGCCAGATCATTGCCGCCGGCCCGGTAGAGGGCGTCGCCCCAGGCCAGATAGAGCTCGGCCAGCCGCGTCCACACCTTGGGCAGTTCGACATGCACGTTGAGGAAGGGATACGCCGCGGCGGTCAGGTACTGGCGCTCGGCCGCGGCGAAGTCGCCCATCTCCGCGAGGGTGTCCGCGATGGACATGGGCAGCACGAAGAAGTACACGTGCGGCAGATAGGCGACCAGGACGGGCGGAGACAGCGCCTGTACGTGCAGCAGCGACAGGTCCTTGGTCGACGCCAGCGCCTCCAGGTGCCGGCGCAGACCGTTGCCGCCGCCCCCGCCTCCCCCGCCGCTCCCGCTGTCCTCGCCGCCCTCGCCGCCCGTGTCCAGATCCACGGTGTGCAGGCCGGATTCGGTGTTCAGTACGAGATGCCTACCCGCGCTCTGCTTCGTCGCGTAACGCAGCGCGAGCAGCACCGCGCCGTCCGCGCCGCCGCCCTGGACGGTCGCGCTGACGCCCACCCGCCGCGCGGGCAGATCGATGCCGACGGCGTGGATGCCGCGCTCCGCGGCCAGCTTCTTGGCCTCGGCGTCGGTCTTCTCGGCCTGCTCCCGCTGCCCGGCCCGCCGCAGCACGCCGGCGAGAGCGGTGAACGTCCGCACCTGGCCCTCGGAGTCACCGGCCCTCTTGAAGGTCTTGACGGCCTCCTGCATGGTCTCCAGCGCCGTGTCCCGCCGACCGTTCCGCTCCTGGAGGATCGCGAGGTCGCGCTGGAGGAAGCCACGCATCTGGTTCTCGTCGCGGGGCACCGCTTTCAGCGCCTCCGTGTAGGAGTCCCGTGCGCCCTGCCAGTCCTCCTGCTCCACCGCCGAGGCGGCGTTCTCCATGTGCAGCGCGACGAGGTCGACCTCGGTGGGCTGGCGCAGCCCGCCGCTGAGCGCGAGGTCAAGTTCCTTGCCCACGGTGTCGTCGAGCCGTACCGGTCCCACGATCTCCGGCGGGAGGGACGGGACGGGCGGCGGGGTGCGCCGCAGCACCTGGAGGGACCCGGTCAGGATCGCGTCGAAGAGCCCCGCGACATGGGGCGCCCTGAACTGCGGAGTCCGGCTCTGGCCGACGGGCAGCGCGGGGTTGACCGTCTTCAGGATCAACGCCTGCAAGCGCTGGTAGCCCACCAGCGCCCGGCCCAGCTCCTCGCGGAGGTGCGCGGTACGCGCCTCCGCGAGCTCGGCCTGCACCTGCTCCTCGAACACACTGGTCGCGCTGGCGACCTCGTAGTTCAGGCTGCGGACCCGCCGCAGGTCTTCCAGGTGCGAGTAGCGGTTCTCGACTAAGTACGCACGGTCCATCGAAAGCCCCCGTGATTGATGGCCCCCGCGAGGCGCGGGGCCCGGCCCTCGACAATCTCCGCCGCACACAGCGGACTGTCCATGCGGCTCGGGGCGTGCGCGACAAAGTTCAGCCGGGTGTGGTGGCCGTGTCTGCAACGGGATACGACCGGCGATCGCGGCAACTGTCCCGGCTCGCCGACCACAAACGAACCGGGGCATCACAGCCGGGCCGGTCCTCACCTGGTCCGCCGTCGACTCGCCCACCGTCGACTCGCACGAATCGCGTCGGCTCGCACGGACCGCGTCGGCCCGGCCGGGGTGGCACTTCCCCGGCCGGGCCGCGCTCACCGGCTCAGCCGCCGAGGCCGATCTGGCTGTAGAAGGTCTGGTTGTCCCAGAACAGGAACTCCTCGTCCATGGTGCCCCCGCGGTTCCAGAGGCCGACGGTGGCCATGTTGATGGAGTACTTCTTGCCGGTCGGCTGGATGAAGCCGCCGTTCCCGTCGGGCATGGGGCGGGTGAAGGTGCCCTGCATCACGCCGGTGACCGCGGTCAGTTCGTTCTTGGCGACCCGGAGCGGGTGGGACAGGATGCGGGTGTCGGGTGCCCACACGAAGAGGGCGGCGAGGTCCTTGATGTGCTTGTCGATGCCGTCGGTGTAGTGCCCGTCAGGCCAGTGCACGCGGACGTTCTTCGCGTGGCTCTCGCCCAGGCGGGACCAGTCGGCGTGGGTGAAGATCTCGAAGTCCAGCTCGTCGAAGGTCTCCAGGTGCTTGCGCTCGGCGCGGGTCAGGTCGTGGGGGTAGGGAGGGTTCGGCACCGGCGTGGTGGCCGGGTCCGGGAGCAGGCCGGGGTACTTCTGGGACGCCTCGGCCAGGCCGCCCCCGTTGGTGACGGCGGTGATGGCGAGCGCGCCGAACGCGGCGGCGGCTCCACCCTTGAGCATGGAACGACGCTCCATGGCGAGTCCTCGATTCTCGTGATGAGCGCTCTCGACGAGCGCTGGATGGTGAACCTGTTCTCTGTGACGGCCCGGCTCTGACGGCCCAGCCCTGATGGCCCGGCCGACAGGCGGGTGGCTGTGTGGTGCGGGATTCCGCGGAGATGAGTTACGCGGAGATGGGTTACGAGGTGGTGGGCTACGCGGCGGCCGGGGTGAACCGGCCCGCGGCCCAGGCGTGGCTGGTGCTCACGATCGCGGTGACGATGTCGAGCTCACGCTCGTCACGAGGTCCGTAGACCAGCACCATGCCCGGAGTGAGCCTGATCCCGGCGAGGGGATGGGCCACGGCCCAGCCGTGCCGGATCGCGTCGGCGGCCAGGCCGACCGGCAGCGCGATGTGGAGCGATCCGTCGTGTCCGGGGTGCAGATGGGCGAACTCCCTGGCCCGTGGCACCAGGAAGGCCTGCTCGGGCCCGGTGGTGTGCGTCCCGGTGAGCATGAATCCTCGCGCGCCCGGCACGGAGATCGCCGACTGGCCGGTGTCGACGTCGGCGAGCGCGCTCAGCCGGGCGAACAGTTGCTCCTGCATTTTCGGCGGGGAGTTGTCGCTGGTCTGCTGCTGGGGGATCGTCACGCTGACGTGCGGGCGCGGTCCGTCGCGATCGGGAAGGCGGCCGGGAAAGCCGTCGGAGAGACCGCGGGGAAGGCCGTCGGTAGGGCCGCCGGGCAGGATCGGCCATCGCGCCGGTTGCCTGCCGGGAAGTCCATGGCGGGCCACGTGGTCGGCGCGCTCCGCGAGCCAGCCGCCGAGACCCGCCAGCGCGGCGGTGGCGATGCCGTGCCCCACGGGGTCCCGTCGGGCGATCGTCGGCGCCCCGGATTCGCCGGTCAGGTAGTGCCAGGTGCGGTCGAGCAGTTCGCGCGGGATGACGTGGTCGTGCTCGCCCTGGGCGACGAACACCGGTACGCCGGCCAGTCGGGCGGGCTCGGTGGGCACACCCGCGTCGAAGGGCAGCGTGCCGTAGAGGATCGCCGCTCCGGCGAAGCGTGCCGGGTTGTCCAGTACCAGCCCGCCCGCGAAAGCGGCGCCGCCGCTGAAGCCGACGAGCAGAACCGGTCGGCCGGGCGGGGCGATCTCGTCGAGCCAGGCGTTGAACCAGTTCATGGTGGCGCGCAGTGATTCCGGGACCGGGCGGCCGATGCCACGGTTGGCGAACCACGCGAACCCGGGGCCCTCGGCCAGGGGTGCGCGCACCGCGGCGTACGACAGCTCGGGAGGCAACGCTTCGGCGAGCGCGATGATCTCGGTCTCGCGCGAGCCGCGGCCGTGCAGCAGGACCACGAGCGGTGCCACCGCATCGCCCCGGGTCACCACGGTCGGCGGCCCGAACGAGGAGCCCGGTCTCTCGGCGTCAGCAGCAGTTGGAGTGGGCGTACGCGTACGCGGAGGAGTAGTCATGATCGGCTCTCCTCAGCCCGTCGGGCCGAGCAGCGCCCACCCGGACTGCCAGGACCAGCCCTGGCTCGCGTTCAGCGAGATGTTCAGGAAGGCCATCTCCTCCAGCGCGCGGGCCATGCGCAGCCCGCCCGCGTCGATCGGCTCGAAGCCGAGCGAGGCGGCGAACTCGGAGACGGTCTTCTTCGCATCCGCGTCGTCACCGGCGTGGAAGAGATGGAGCGGGACGCCCTGCTCGACGGGGTTTCCGAGGCGTCCGGCGAAGACGGTGTTGAAGGCCTTCACCACGGACGCGTCCGGCAGGTGGCGCTGCAGAGTCTGCGCGGCGGCGGTCTCCGCTATGTCGAGGTCGGTGAAGGTCGCGTTGAGGGGGTTGGTGGCGTCGACAACGACCTTGCCGCGTACGGCCTGCGCCAGTTCGTCCGCGACGGCGGTCACCGCACTGCCGGGCACGGCCAGCACCACGAGGTCGGCGTCGGTCACGGCGTCCACGTTGTCCGCCGCGGGGCGCGCGCCCGTTTCTGCCGCGACCGCGGCGGCCTTCTCCTGGCTGGTAGCCGATACGGACACGGTGTGCCCGGCGGCAGTCGCGGCCCTGCTGAGGGCGGAGCCCACGTTGCCCGCTCCGATGATCGCGACATGCATGACAGCCTCCAATTCCTTGACTCGTCAGATATTGACACAGTAACCATTGATGCTTGACTGCGCAACATCTGACTACTCAGGCTTTTCGCGGGTAGGATGGTCGACATGCCTTCCGCGACCCCCCTCAACGACCCCCTGATCAGCACGTTCGGCCGCCTGGCCGAGGCGTACAACCGGCTGGAGCAGTGGCTCGGATCCGCCATGGAGTCCGAGACCGGACTGCCGCACGCCTGGTTCGAGGTCCTCATCCGGCTGGCCCGATCAGAGCGAGAGCAACTGACGATGAGCTCCCTGGCCGACCAGATCGCGCTCACCTCCGGCGGCGTGACCCGACTGGTGGACCGCATGCAGACAGCCGGATACGTCGAGCGACGCCCGTGCCCCACCGACCGCCGCGTCTCCTACGCGGGCATCACCGCCGCCGGGCACGACGCACTCGAGCGAGCGGCCACCGTGCACGCCCGCAACCTGCGGAAGGCCTTCGACGGGTTCAGCGCACGGGATCTCGCCGCCCTGGACGCCGTACTGGACCGCGTCCGGGACTCGGCATCCGCACTGCCCCGGCAGCCGTAGCGCGCGCCCGACCACAGGCACCGCGAACCGGCTCCGGGCACGGGCCCGTAGCCGGAAGCCGCTGGGAGGCCACCAAAGGCAGTGCGCCGAAGGTGTGTTGCTCCCACAGCCGGCGCGAGGCCTCCCCGGGACAGGCGGCGACCGTGGGTTCGGTGTCCCCTGATCCATCAGCTGCGGATCCTGCGACACCTGCCATGCCGGACTGACCGCCCACTGCACGGCCGTACCCCACATGGCCATGTACGGCGCGCCGATCGGCGGCAGTTGGCGCGGTCTCTTCTCCGGCCTGGTCCGCGTGCCCTACGCCGACGCCATGCTCGTACCCCTGCCCACGGGTCTCGACCCGGTCGCCATGGCCTCGGCCGGCGACAACTGGTCCCTGTCCTGGCGCCTGGTCGCTGGTCCAAAACCTCAGACCAAGCCTCGAACACGTGGTTTCACGCGCCGAACGAGGCGGGAGAATTGCTGTGACCAGCGCCCCAGGCCTCGGGATTCACCGCCTCGGCATTCACCGCTGCGTCCGGCGCCACGACGCCGGTTGTTCCTGGGTTGAACATCTCTGCGACCAGGAAGGCCAGGTCAAGCGCCTGGTCTCCGTTGAGGCGCGGGTCGCACGCCGACTCGTACCTGCGGTGCAGGTCGTCGAAACCCAGTTCGGCGCCGCCGCCGACGCACTCGGTCACGTCCTCGCCGGTCAGCTCCAGGTGCAGTCCGCCGACGTGGGTGCCGAGCGTCTCGTGCACCTCGAAGAAGCCGGCGACCTCGGCGAGGATGTCGTCGAACCGCCTGGTCTTGTGCCCGCTGGGAGCCTCGAAGGTGTTGCCGTGCATCGGATCGCACACCCACACCACCGGCGCGCCGGAAGCCGTGACCTTCTCCACGATCTCCGGCAGCAGGTACCGCACACGGTGCGCCCCCATGCGCACGATGAACGTCAGCCGGCCCGGCCGCCGGTCGGGGTCGAGGCGGTCGATCAGGGCCAGCGCCTGCTCGGGCGTGGCGGCAGGGCCCAGCTTCACCGCGATCGGGTTGTCGATGGTCGCGAAGTAGGCGACGTGGGCGCCGTCGAGCTGTCTGGTGCGGTCGCCGATCCACAGCATGTGGCCGCTGCCCGCATACCTTCGGCCGGAACGCGGGTGGTAGCGGGTCAGCGCGGCCTCGTAGTCGAGCAGCAGTCCCTCGTGGCTGGCGAACAACTCCGTGGTGCGCAACGGATCGTCGCCGCCGCACGCGTCCTTGCCGGACAGTGCCTGGCCGATTCGACCGGCGAGTTCGTCGTAGCGTTCACCGGCAGGCGAGCGTGAGACGAAGTCCTGGTTCTCCTTGTGCAGTTGGCGTGGGTCGATGCCGCCACGGGCGCATTCGCGCATGACGTCCAGGGTGGATCGCGAAGCGTCGTACATCCGAAGTAGCCGGGCCGGGTCCGGCCGTCGTTCGGCGTGGCTGAAGCCGATGCCGTTCACCGCGTCGCCCCGGTAGACCGGGAGCGTGCGCCCGTCGACGGTCTCGGTCGGCCGGGATCGGGGCTTCGCGTACTGCCCGGCCATCCGGCCCACCTTGACCACCGGCACCGCCGACGCGAACGTCAGGATCGCGGCCATCCGCTGCAGGAGGCGCAGTTTGCCGTGAATCACCTGTGTCGAGAGGCGGTCGAGACGTTCGGCGCAGTCGCCACCCTGCAACAGGAACGCCTTGCCCTCTGCCGCCTGGGCGAGTCGTGCGGTGAGCGTGTCGCACTCCTGTGGCGTGACCAACGGGAGCGAGGCCGCCAGGTGATCCGCCACGTCGCCGAGCTCAGCCGGGCTCGGCCACTCCGGCCGCTGATGGGCGACGAGTGTCCGCCAGTGCGCGGCGGCTTCGCCGGTGAGGGTCAACGTGATCTCCGTCCGCTTCTCATGGCTGGGCGGTGCGGGGCCGTCAGCGCTGGACCATCTCGACGAGGTCGTGGCTGATGCCCAGGTCGTCGAGCAGCAGCTGCAACGGTCCGGTGTCCCGCGCGGGCACGGGACGGGACGCGGCCCACTCGCTCAGCTGACCGGTGTCGATCTCGAAGCCGCCCTGGGCCGCCACGGTCACCCAGGGGTCCAGGTCCGCGGAGCGGAACGCGGTCAGCCCGGTGACGAGTGCTTCGCGGAACGTCCGCTGCTGTGCGCCGTCCAGGTTCCGGTAGAGCGAGCCGCACAACTCGCGGAACACCACCGCGTGTCCGCTCTCGTCCCGCCGGTGCAGATCGGTGGTGATCCGGTTCATCGGCTGGATCTCCTGGGCGGTGGCGAGTGCGGAGAGGAACCCGCTGATCGTCGTCTCGGCGGCCAGGGAGAACGCGATGTCGACGATGTCGCGGTCGAACCCGGACAGCCCGACGCGGACCGCGTCCCGTCCCTGGACGACCGACCAGACACCCGGCGTGAACCGCACGTCCTCCAGGCCGCGCCGCCTGCGGGTGACGCCGACGGCGTTGCGGCACATCAGGATGTGATAGTGCTCATCGATGATCGTCTGGTGCAGCGCGTCGACGGCGACGTCGTCGCGGCGGACGGGGATCCGTTCCTGGAGCATCAACCGGCAGGCCGGCAGGATGATCTCGTCCTCGATGGCCGCGGTCTTGGCGTTGTAGGCGATCCACGCCGCGGACAGGATGCGCTCGCGAGCGTCCCGGTCGAGCCGGTCGGCACCCGGCAGGCCCAGCACCGGGACGAGGTGTTCGGGGAAGTCCGGCAGCGCCGCGTCGAAGTGACCGTCGAGGTCGAGCTCGTCCTTCTTGACGGCCACTCGCTTCCCCCAGCGGAGCGTCAACTGCACCAGCAAGTCACGCTCGTACTCGGGCACTTCACGTGCCGCGGTCATCGGGAAACCTCCTTCATGGGTTCACCGCAGGAATCAGGGAGGCGCCGGCCGGAACGGCGAGCGCGGCCAGGCGCGACTGCCAGCGCTCGGCCACTGCGGCGTCCGTGTCCTGGAACCGGCCCAGCCCCTCGGTGACCGGCCGGATGCCGTGCAGGGCGTTCAGCGTCCAGACGGGCACGTCGGCGAGATCCGGCGCGGTGGCCTGCTCGGTGACGACCTGGTGCCCTGCCGTACCGGCGAGCTCGCCGAGCAGGGCGCGGGTGATCCCGGGGAGCAGGCCGGGGCCGGGTGGTGGCCCGCACAGCGTGTCGCCCCGCCACCAGACGATGCTCGTGGACGCCCCTTCGACCACGTGCCCTTCCGTCGAGACCAGCAGCGCCTCGTCGGCTCCCGCCGTAGCTGCGGCAGCGCGCAGGGAAGCCAGGTGGTCCAGGTCGGCGCCCTTGACGGCCGGCAGTCGACGACGGTCGGATCCCGCGGCAGTCCACAACCGGACGGTCGCGGTGCGCGGTGGCGCGGGGCGCAGCCACATCCGCAGCCGCGTTCCCGACCCGGTCTCCACGAGTTCGACGCGAGGAAACCATCGGCCTCGCGGGGGCAACGACTCGGCGACCGCCCGCAGGAACCGGTTCGTCTGTTCCGCTCCCGGTTCGGAGAACCGGTGGCAGGCCGAACCGAAGCGTTCGGCGTGCCGGTCGAGTCCCCGCACCCGTCCCTCGTCCACGAGCCAGGAGTCGATGACCAGCACCGTCCCGGCGGCGTCGGCCGTCGACCATCCGCCATCGGCGTCCCACCACCGGCGGACGCCCGGGGCGGTCGCTGTGCTCGTCGCCGTGTTCATCGTGGGGAGCCGCCCACGTCCGACACCGCCGGCGCACGCCAGGCGCGGAGCGACGCTGCCGCCTTGAGCAGCATCTCCTCGTACTCTTCCTGCGGGTCGGAGTCGAGCACGATCGCCCCGCCGGCTCCGATGGTCAACCTGTCACCGACGCGGACCGCGGTGCGGATCACGATGTTCAGGTCCGTGCCGCCGGAGAGGCCGAAGTAGCCGAGGGCGCCGGAGTAGACACCCCGGGCCTCCGTCTCCAAGCGATCGATGATCTCCATGGTGCGCAGCTTCGGCGCCCCGGTCATCGACCCGCCCGGGAAGCACTGCCGGGCGCAGTCCACCGCGCTGACCCCGTCATTGAGCCGTCCACGAACAGTGGAGACCAGTTGGTGCACGGTCTCGTAGCTCTCGACGGCCAGGTACGGGTCGACCTCGATGCTGCCCACCTCACACACCCGGCCCAGGTCGTTGCGCAACAGGTCGACGATCATCAGGTTCTCGGCCTGGGTCTTGGCGCTCGAGGCGAGGGTGGCAGCCAGTTCGGCGTCGCGCACCGGGTCGGCGTCGCGAGGGGCTGTGCCCTTGATCGGCTTGCTGGTGACCGTGCGGTCTCTCTCGATGCGCAGGAACCGCTCCGGCGAGGAGCTGAAGACCGTGACGTCGCCGAGGCGTAAGAGCGCGGCGTACGGGGCCGGGTTCGCCCGGCGCAGCCTCCGGTAGAAGGACGTGTCGTCGTCATGGAACGGCAAGTGCAACATGTTGGTCAGGCAGATCTCGTAGCTCTCGCCCCGGTTCAGCTGCCGTCGGGACTCCGTGATGTCCGCCAGGTACTGGCTCCGGCCGCGGCCGAGGTACTCCTCGGCATTCGGGGGCGGGCCGGCGGCAGGGTCGCCCGCCGGCTCGGCGTCGGCCGGGTTCAGACCCCTCAGGAGCGCGGACGTCCGTTCCACCCACTCCTGCGCGTCGCGCCGGGTCTTCTCGTCGTGGACGGCCACCAGGTAGGTCAGTCCCTCCTGGTGGTCGACCGCGATGACGCGATCGGCGAACATCCAGATGGCGTCCGGCGTTTCGGCGGTGTGGCGGGCCGTGGCCCCGCATTCGGCCTTGAGTTCGTAGCCGAAGTAGCCGACGTAGCCGCCGGTCAGGTCGAAGGGCAGGTCCGAGTCGGGGATGCGCCGTTCGCGCAGCCGCTGTTGGAGGACGTCGAACACGCTGCCGGTGACGAGGTGGACGCCGTTCGCATCGCGCGCTTCCACTGTCCCGCTGCCGGTGCGGTAGGTCAGGACCTCGCTGAGCGGACCTGACGTGTCGCCGAGGAACGAGAACCGGGACAGGCCTTCCTCCACCCGGCTGCTGTCCAGCCAGAAGCAGTACGGGATGTTGTCGAAGAGCTTGAGAAAAATGGCCTCGGAATCGGCAGCGGTCGACACGACCGTACTGATGATTCCCAGTCCCTCGACCGCGCCGGGTGTGTCGTCGGACAGTGCGGTGACGGTGTCGCTGTCGGTGACGGGCGGCCGTTGTCCGTGCTGCGTCCGGCGGGTCAGTTCGGCGAAGTTCTGCAGGATCTCGCGCCCGTACTGGGAAGCGATCGACTCGGGGTGGAACTGCACGCCCCACTGCGGCAGATCGCGGTGACGCAGCGCCATGAGCACACCGTCGTCCGCCCACGCGGTGGCGACGAGTTCCTCGGGCAGGGGCTCCTGCACGCACAGCGAGTGGTAGCGAACCGCGACGAATTCACGCGGAATTCCGGCGAACAGCGGATCTCCCTCGTGGGAGACCTTGGCGAGGTGCCCGTGTTTCGGTTCGGGCGCGGCGACCACCGACGCTCCGGCCAGGTGCCCGATCATCTGATGGCCGAAGCAGACGCCCAGCACGGGCAGCGTGGTGCGGCGCAGCAGGTCGCCGAGGAGGCCGACGTCGCGGGGGTTCTGCGGCCGTCCAGGGCCGGGTGAGACCACGATGTTGTCGAAGTCCTCCAGCCGCAGGCTGGACAACTTCGGATCGTCGTTGACCATGACGACCGGCTCCTGGCCGTTGATGTCGGCGATCAACTGGTACAGGTTGAAGGTGTACGAGTCGTAGTTGTCCAGCAGCAAGGTACGCATCATGGACCGTCCAAGATTTTCCAGAGCGTCTGGACGTCGCCCGGTTCCAAGGTGATCCCGAAGATCTCCTCGGGAGCGGAAAGCAGCTCGTCCACATCGAGTTCCCGGAAGGTCGCCGGCTCTGCGGGACGTATTTCCGTGAGAGTGCTGCCGGCGAGGAGGTGCCTCACTTCGGGCTGTGTGCGCTGGAGGACCATCCGTTGGTTGAACGGCGAGCGCGGATGCGTGAGGCAGAAGTGGTTGAGGAGCTCGAAGTCCGACGGATAGCGCACGTCCGTGGTGAAGCCGTAGAGCTCCAGCGGTCCCTCCGGCCGCAGGAACCGCAGCACGTGTTCACCGGTCGGCTCTCGCACGAGATCGAACGACCAGTCGCCGTCCAGCCGCGCGTTCTCCGCGAGCTGGATCGGCTCGTGCGGCCCGTAGGCGCCGAAACTCACGTCGTGGAGCCAGCGTTCGCCGTCGAGCTCCACGCACAGGGCCACGTGCAGGGCCGGCCCGAACTTGCTCCCGGTGCGGATCCGCGTCCTGCCGGCGAACGCCGTGAACGTGAACCCGATGCGGTCCAGCACGGCCGCCATCAGCACGACCTGTTCCAGACACCAGCCGCCGCGGCCCTGCCGCACGATTTTCTCCTGGACGCTGTCCAGGTCCAGCGGCACCGCCGTGCGCCCGAGCAGCGCGTCGAGGTTGTCGAAGGCGATCGCGTCGACGTGGGCGGTGTGCAGGCCCCGCAGCGTGGAGAGGTCCACAGCCACGTCGCCCTGGTAACCCACGCGGGTCAGGTAGGCGTCCAGGTCGACGCCATTCCCCTGCCACATCGAATCTGTCACACGTGGCTCATCGTTCATGTGAACTGCCCGGCGACCACGGCCGCGAGAATGATCCAGCCGAAGTAGGTGTTGGCGACAAAGGTGTCCCAGCACGATTTCGGATCATCCAGGTCCACGCGTACGACCAGATAGGACAGAAAGATTCCCGCGAGCACGACGATCAGGTAGAACGCCCACCCGATCGGCGTCCGGGAACCGGCCCACAGCACGCCGCCGACGCTGAGCACGAGGAAACTCGCCAGCCACGCCTTTGTGGCCTTGCCGAACAGCAGAGCGGAAGACTTGACACCGATGTTCCGGTCGTACTCCTTGTCCTGATGGGAGTAGATCGCGTCGTGAATCAGCGTCCAGAAGGCCCCGCAGGCGTACAGGCCGTACACCGTGAGCGGGTAGTCGGCGCTCCCGGTCACCGCCGTCCAGCCGATCAGCACGTAGACGCTCATCACCAGCGCCAGGAACGCCGAGGGCCAGAAGAAGATGCGCTTCATGTAGGGGTAGGCGACGATCAGCGGGTACGAGGCCGCGGCGACGAGGGCTGTCTCCACGTTCGCCACCGCCAGGACCAGCAGTGCGACCACGGCCTGTGCGGCGGCGAACAGGAGTGCGTTCCCGACGCTGATCGTCCCCGACGCGACAGGACGC
This sequence comes from Streptomyces sp. NBC_00878, assembly GCF_026341515.1. Classification (NCBI taxonomy): domain Bacteria; kingdom Bacillati; phylum Actinomycetota; class Actinomycetes; order Kitasatosporales; family Streptomycetaceae; genus Streptomyces; species Streptomyces sp. NBC_00878. The sequence goes on from NZ_JAPEOK010000001.1 coordinate 931,511, forward strand.
GACACGGTGCGGGCGACTCGGGCGTCGACGTCCTTGTCGACCACGTCGTTGACCGCGCAGGCCGCGCCGCGCACCAGCACCGCGGCGACAGCGACCACCACCACCGTCAGCAGGTCTGGTCGTTGCCCGGAGGCGAGGACGACGGCCCACAGCCCTGGAAGCAGGTAGAGCACGTACCCCGTAGGCCTGTCCAGTCGCATCAACAGGAGATATGCGCGGACTGAATTCGGGCTCTTCGTTACTACGCCGGTAGATATCTTGTGCAGCATCAGGATCCAATCACCATGTCACCGGAAGTTGGATCAACCCGCCGATCAGCGTGTTGTGGCGCAGCCTCAGCTCCTCTACACCGACAGCCAGCCGCATGGTCGGGAATCGTGCGACGAGCTGGGCGAGCACCACCTGCAGCTGCATCCGGGCCAGCGTCGCGCCGACGCAGTAGTGGGCACCGTGCCCGAACATGAGGCTGTCCGTGGTGTCGCGAGTGACATCGACCCGGCCGGGGTCGGTGAAGGCCGTCTCGTCGTGGTTGGCCGCGATGATGTTCAGCAGCACGAAGTCGCCGGTCCGGATGGTGACCCCGTCGATCTCGAAGTCCGTCAGCGCATAACGGGGCATGCCGCCGTTGTGCGGGTTCGGCATCGACATCCGCAGGGTTTCCTCAACCGCGCCGGGGATGAGACTCGGGTCGTGCAGCAACGCCTGCCACTGCTCGGGGTTGGCCAACAAGAGCAGCACACAGGTGCCGATCCGGGCCACCGTGGTCTCATAGCCACCGAACAGCAACAACGCCGTCAGCCCGAGGACCTCGTTGTCGTTGATCCCCTCGGTCGCGCAGATCCTGGAGATCACGTCATCGCCCGGATTTTGCCGTTTGTCGGCGACAAGTTGCCTGCAATAGCCGAACAACTCGCCCAGCCCCTGCTTGGACCTGACCGGGTCCCCGACGTTGGCGGCGTCCTGGGTCCAGCTGCCGAACCGGTCCTTGTCCTCCTGGGGCACGCCCAACCACTCGCACATCACCTGAATCGGCAGCGACAGCGCCAACGCCTGGCGCAGGTCCACCGGTGGCTTCTGCCCGGCCAGTTGGTCCAGGAGTTGCCCGGTCAGTTTTTCGACGTATGGCCGCAGCGCCAGCAACCGCTCGGGTGAGAAGTGCGGTTCCAGCAGCGCACGCAACCGAGCGTGGTCGGTGGCGAAGTCGCCCAGCAGGCCGGCGAGAAGTGCCGACCCGCTGTCCTTCGCCGCGGCCTCCGGATCGGGATGGGAGCGGCCGAGCCGGTCATCGTCGAGCAACTGCCTCACCCAGGCATGACCGGTGACCAGCCACGCCTCGTCGCCCTCGGCGGTACGAACCCGATGGACCGCGCCCTGGGACTGGAGCGTGCGCAGCCCTGGCGCGAGTTGCAGCACATTCGTCTGCTCCAAGGGCAATTGAGCTGGGGTACTCACTGACGGCCTCCGCCGGAATCGAGGTTCAGACCACCTTGTCGAAGACGATCACGACGTACTGGAGCTCGTCGCCCCGGTGTCCGTCGAGGAACGAGGAAGGCAGACCTGCCGGCCGGCCCCCATGCGGCGGGCGGAAAGTCGCCCAGCGACGGGTTGATCGGGTCCTGGGTCCTGGTCACGTAGTGCGCCTGCTCCCAGCGCTCGAACTCGCCGCGGATGACGGGCGGGGCCGGGTTGTCGTGGGTGATGGCCATGATCACGTACTCCCATCCAGATGCCGCCCCTGTCGGGAGTACGGGTCATACCGTGCGATTGACGATGCGGTCGAACAACGCGGTCAGTTCGGTGGACGCGGCCGGGGCCAGCTCGGCTCGTCCGAGGTACTCCAGAGCCGAGTCCAGATGGCTGCGGGACAGCTGCTCGGCCGTGTGCCGGCCGCCGGATTCCTCGACGAGGTCGACCATCTCCTGCAGGTGCGCTGTCGTGGTGCCGTCGGCGTGCCACAGCCGGCGCAGTCGTTCGCCGGCCGGGCTGTCGGCGGACAAGGCCGCCAGCACCGGAAAAGTCGGGTTGCGCCGCAGGATGTCGCTCCGGACGGGCTTGCCGGTCACCATGGGGTCGCCCCAGATGTCCTCGACGTCGTTGAAGATCTGAAAAGCGAGGCCCAGATGCCTGCCCGCGCTGCGCAGGGCAGTCAGGACGTGCTCCGGTTTGCCCGCCCGCAGTGCGGGCGTCACCAGTGCGCACTCCAGCAGCGCGGACGTCTTCTCCTCCACGATTCGGTCGTACTCCGCGATGCCGGTGCCCGAACCCAGCCGGACGGTGAGCTCGCGAGCCTGGCCCGCAAGAACCAGACCGATGGCTTCGGCGAACACGCTGGATATTTCCGCACGGCCGGGGCCGGGGTCGTCGACGACGATCCGCAGCCCAAGAGCCTGCAACGCGTCCCCGGCCAGGATGGCCAGACTGGCGCCGAACACCTTCCACGCGGCTGGGCGGCCGCGACGCACCTCGTCCGCGTCGATGATGTCGTCGTGGATCAGGGTCGAGTTGTGCAGCAACTCCAGTGCTGCCGCCTGGCACCGCACGTCCTCCGGCCGCAGGCCGACTCCATCGGCCGCCGCCATCATGAGGGCGGCGCGGGTCAGCTTGCCGCCCTCTGCACTGCTGGGGTCACCGTGTTCGCCGATGAAGCCGAGGTGGTAAGAGCAGATCCGGGCCAGGGTCGGCTCCAGTGCGGAAGTCTGCTGCCGCATAACGGGCAATACCGTGGACTGCACCATCCTCGGCGACAGGAAGGCTTGGAGCCCGGTCGACGAGGTGTCGAGTGCGCTCATCGAGATTCTCCTCCGGTCGCATGCCTTCCCAATTCCTGGTCAGAACCTACGCGCATGGGGTTCGCGAATTGCACCACTGAAAATCACTGTGCTGGATATGTTTGCGTAAATATCTTCTCAGCCCTTGCCCCACCTCGCCGTGCTGTGAAACCTCGGCGAACTGTCGAAGGCGAAGGCTTGCGCAAATCTCATGATCACCCGAGATCGCTACAGGTCAATACGTAGACAGCTTTGGCGTCTACGCGCAATCTGAACCTGGAGTGATGACCCGGAATTTGCGTGACCGTTCCGACCGCCATCCTGAACGACCTCTCCTGGCCGTGTCAACGACACAGCGTGAGCATCTTCGACTTTAGGAAAAACCCCAAAGAACACGGCGTAAGGCCTGGATTAGACTACCCTGCAGATTGGTAGCCGCTGGGCAGCACCAAGGCCGTATTCGAGTCCGGCTATTAAGCCGGCACCCAACGGCAGACAAGACTTCCCGAGAAGGACTCGGTTTCTACCGACCGGCGTGGATGCCCTGTTCGGCATCGCAAGCCAGGCGTTCCGACGTGGACGTCATGGCACGGAACGGAGTGGGAATGAGTGGCGGTAAGCAGGTCCTGCTGGCCGAGCCACGGAGTTTGTGTGCCGGTGTACGCCGAGCGATAGCCATCATCGACCGCCGGGGTGTCCGGTTCGTCGACTCCGAGCAGGAGGTGCCGGAGGGCGCGGTGTGTGTCGTCTCCGCGCACGGCGTCTCTCCGCAAGTGCGGCAGAACGCGCGCGCACGCGGGCTGGACGTGCTCGACGCGACCTGCCCCCTGGTGGCCAAGGTCCACCAGGAGGCCCGCCGGTTCGCCCGCGACGGGCGGACGTCGCCGCTGGTCGGGCACGCGGACCACGAGGAGGTCGAGGGCACCTTCGGGCACGCTCCCGACCAGACGGTCATCGTCGAGACGGCTGCCGACGCGGAGGCACTGGACCTTCCCCCCGACATCACACAACGTCGCTGGTCATTACCGGGAATGGTTCACTGAAGGCTTGAGAGGCGGAATGGCTATGTCAGTTGATTCTGGGCAATTACATGAAGGCAGGCCGTTCGACCCGTATGGGGCACATCGCGACGACCCGTATTCATTTCTGGCCGACATCGGAGAGACGGAGCCGGTGTTCTACGCCCCTTTGCTCAACGCATGGTGCGTCACTCGGCGCGAGGACATGGTTGCCGTGCTGCGGGACGACCGAAGCTTCTCGGCGCGTGACCACAACCCTCGTCCCGCGGTCGAGCTGCCCGAGGACGTGAGTCGGATGTTCCGCACCTGGCGCGGCGCTGATGCGGTGGCCGTCGGCTCACTCGACCCTCCCGAGCACGCCAGGATCAGGGAAGTGCTCAACGCCGGGTTCACGCCGGCCAGGGTCAGAGCGTTCGAACCCACGGTCCGTGCGATCGCCACCGACCTCGTCGAGCGTGTTGCGGTCTTGACGGAGTTCGATTTCATTTCGGCGTTCGCCGTTCCGTACGCCCTTGAGGTGATCTGCCGGCGCCTTGGCGTCCCGGACGAGTACATCGACCGCTGCCGCACGTGGTCCGAGCAACGCATCGAACTCATGATGTCGCAGCGCAACGCCGATCCTGACCGGCTGCGTGAATACGCCCGCGGGCTGATGGACTTCGGAGCGTTCTCCCGTTCACTCGTGCAGGAGCGGCTGGCCGCACCGCAGGACGACCTGATCAGTGAGCTGCTCCACGACGGCAAGGCGGGCCGCACACTCACCGCCGACGAGGTTTCCGTCCAGGTCCCCACACTGATCTTCGCGGGACACATGACCTGCGCCGAGGCGCTTGGCACGATCCTCTACCAGCAGCTTCGGTCACCCGGCGGCTGGGCCGAGGTCGTCGACGGGACGATCGCCACACGGGACCTTGTCGAGGAGGGGTTGCGGTTCGACAGCCCGCTGGCGGGCATGTACCGGACCGCGGTCCGTGACGTAGTGGTCGGCGACGTCCACCTGGCCGAGGGGAGCCGACTACTTCTGCTGTACGGAGCGGCCGGGCGGGACAGCCACTCCCACGCATGTCCGGCCGGGTTCAGTCCAGGCAGTGGGTCTGCCACGCATCTCGCGTTCGGGCACGGCATCCACTTCTGCCTCGGAGCCGGATTCGCCCGCCTGGAACTGGAGGTCGCGATACAGGCCATCGCCACCAGGATGCCAGGTCTGACTCTGGCACCAGGGCTGCCGCCACATCACCGGCCAGTGTTTCCGCTTCGGGCATTGACCGAGTTGCGGGTGCGGCAGCGGGGAGGGACATCCGGGCGGTCGCCGGGAGATCTGGACGACACGTTGACCCCTGCAGAACGCACTTGACTCAGTTGTCCGACGGCATTGAAGGATAGCCCCTGGGTTCCACAGATCAGGATGCCGGCCAGCCTCGGCATTTCGCGACGGCCCGTCAGTTCAACTGGTGGGCCGTTTCGGCTTGTCGGACTGGTGATAGGCATGCCGGTGGCCCGGCTGTCGCGTCGGGTGGGCGCCGGGTTCCACGGCTCCGGTGAGATGGTGCTGCGCACGGGGACGGGAGAGTACTGGTCAGCAGGGGTTCGGGAGGGTGTCGAGCCGGGCCGGGCCTTCCCTGATCAGGTGGGTCCAGGGCCAGTGCTTCGTGAGGCGGAGGATGTGCCGTCGGCCGATGGTGCCGAGCTGGGCGGCGATGGAAAGCAGCCGCAGACGGCAGGGTTCCCACAGGCGGGCCTTGCCGGTCAGGGTGGGCAGATCGCCGCGTATGTCGGCCAGGAAGTCGATGACGTCGTGGTGGCGGGCGCAGGTGATGTCGTGCTAGATGAATGAGTCCGAGGGGTGTCGTTGCGGTCAGTGATCGTAGGCGGTCAGTGATCGCTTGATCGGTTGTCCGGTCTTGTCGTTGTGCCAGATCGCGGCGGTGAGCGCGAGGATCCGGCACAGGACGCGGGCCGCTACCCCCGCCGGGCTCTTGCCGCCGTGTCGTTCCAGGTCGAGCTGTCCCTTGAGGGTCTGGTTGACCGACTCGATGACCTGCCGCAGGGGCTTGAACAGGTGTGACCCGGCCCGCTCGGCCTCTCCCTTGCGGGCCGGCCGCAGCAACTGAAGGTGACGCTCGGCAAGATCATGCTCGAACTCGCGGCCGTAGTAGTTCTTGTCCCCGATGATCGTCTGGCCGGGGCGGGCGGCTGCGGCATCGGGCGCGGTGTCGAGCATGTCGCGCAGCGTCTCGCGCTCGTCGGCCTTCGCGCCGGTGAGGGCGAACAGGACCGGCAGCCCGCCGAGTGTGCACACCAGGTGCAGCCGCAGCCCCCAGAAGTACCGTGAGTGCGACGCGCAGTAACCGTACTCGGCCCAGCCCGCCAGGTCCGAGCGTTTCGCCGTCTCGCGGGAGCAGCCGCAGCCGACCGGGGTGGAGTCGACCAGCCACACATCGTCGCTCCACAGCGAGGTGTCCCGGGCCAGGATCCGGATCATGCTGGTGAGCAGCGAGGACGCGGCACGCAGCCGCTTGTTGTAGCCGGACTGCTGGGGCACGTAGGGGAAGAGGTGGCCGAAGTCCCGCCCGACGCGGCGCAGCCAGCGCCGCTCGGAGGTGTAACCGAGCAGCGCCGACGTGACTGCGAGGGTGACCAGTTCGGCGTCACTGAGCGTGGGCGCGATCCCGACGGCGGGCCGGTACGGGGCCAGCCACGGCGAAGCCTTCAACTCGTCGTCGATCCGGGCATAGAGTGCCGTTGCGAGGGTGTCCAGGTCTGTCTTCACACACTGACCTTGGACGCCCTCGTCTCATGTCCGCAGGCCATCCCTTGGACTCATTCATCTAGCGGCCGGATCGCGCCGCGGAGACCCAGAGCGACCAGCCCGGCGCGGAGATGACCTGGACATTGCTGCCATGGTGCTTGTGTTTCCCGCTCCAGCACAGGTCATGACCGTTGGGGCCGGATCGCGACCCGGTAGGCGGGGATCACCACCCGTCGAGGTACACGTGCGTCACGCCGGCTTGCTTGGCCTGCGCCAGGACGTGGCGCAGACCAAGGGCATGTGCGACGAGCAGGTCGGTACCTTCGTGCAGGTACCGGTAGCAGGCTTTGTCGCTGAGCTCGTTGTCACAGGCCAGTTGCGCGACACGGGTGCCGTCGAGGAACCGGGGGATCACCAGCGCGGCCTGTTTGAAGCAGCTCAGCGCGCCTTGGCCTCAGCCTTACTCCTTGAGACGCCGAGCTGAAAACCGAGGACGGCGCCCGCGCTCATGCGCGGACCGCGGTCAGGAAGAGGTAGCCGCTCTCCGGGATGGCCCCGAACCTGCGCACGAAGTCAATGAGCGAGTCGGCCTGTTCCTTGCCGACCAGATCGGACAGCTTGTCGCTGACAGTTTCAAAGGCGTCGGCCATGAGCCCGAGGGTACGGATGACGTTGTCGGTGATGTCACGGATCTCCACGTCGACGAAACCGTTGGCGGCCAACGCCGTCCGGTATTCGTCCACAGTGCCCAAGGAGCGCACCCCGTAGTTCGCACAGATGTGGTCCAGGACCACTTGTCCCTCAGGGCTGATCGGGTCGCGCTGGATGACGTCGGCGATGGCGAGGCGGCCGCCGGGGCGCAGGACGCGGGCGGCCTCGGAGAGCACCTGGCCGCGGTCGGGCATGTGCCACATCGACTCGAACGCCCAGGCCGCGTCGAACGAGCCGTCGGGGAAGGGCATGTCCATCGCGTCGGCGAACTGGAACGTGGCCCGGTCGGCGAGCCCAGCCGCGGCCGCGTGTTCCGTGGCCTCCTTCACCTGGATCTGGCTGACGGTGATACCCACCACGTTCACGTCACAAGTGCGGACGAGCCGCTGCGCGGGATGGCCGATGCCGCAGCCGATGTCCAGGACCCGCTGGCCGGCCTGCGCGGCGAGACCTGAGATCATCAGGTCGGTCAGGCGGTCTGTGGCTACCTCGACGGAGCTGTCGTCGGCGTCGTTCTCCCAGTAGCCGTAGTGGATATTGGGGCCCCACACCGAACCGTAGACCCGACCGAACCCGTCGTACACGTTACGGACGTCGTCGCTGTGAGTGGGAGACTGCTCGATCGTCATGAGGAACTCCGTGTCGTTGTGAAAGTGGCGGGAAGCCGACGGCGGTTCAGCCCTACCGGCGGTGAGCCCGCGAATGATCGTGCTGGTACGCCACCGCAGGTCCTGCGGGTCGACCGCGAACCACATTCCGGGGAACGCGTCGAGGAGATGGTCGGCGACGTGAATACAGCTGACGTAGTTTTGAGACCTTGGCCGCCGAAGGTGTGGCGTAGCGGCGGCCCGTCGTCCCGAGGGCTCTCGTGGTAGGGCGCGACTCGGAGCTGTACCGGCTGGCCGCCGCCGTTTACCTCGACGGTGGGCTTGTCCGCGGCGTCTTTCGTATACCACCGTCAACCACGAGCTGGCCCATGTCGGCTGATGACAGACCCTCTGCGGCGAGGGTCTCGGTCAACCGCCCTGGAATCCGGCAGTCACTTCGAAAGGTGGGCGGAAACCCGCTGTGCTCGGCTGGGCAACCCCAGCCGAGCACCTGCGTGATCTACTGACAACCACTGACAACCACGTAAGCCATCAGGTGTTGCGAGGACCCGAGAATCCGCCAGCACGTTCTTCGCTCACTTCAGCTCGAAGCGCAAGAAACCCAGCCGCAGGCCCCCTGCTCGCCATTCGGTGCCAAGCGCCTGGTTCGCCATCAGGGATATCCTCAGCTGCCTGCGGTCAACTGCTGAAAGGCTGCTGTCACTGTCCAGTACCGCCTTCGTCCAGGCAGCACTCTCATCCCAGAACGGCGAGGTTTCTGACGTAGCGTCGGCTTCATCGACCAATTCAAAACCCGCAGACTTCGCGGCTTCTGCGTAGTCGAGCACCGTAGCCGGTTTTGTGTAGAAGTATTCGGCCCACACATCGGCCCCGTGCGGGCGTGTAGTGAATACTTCCTCGATGCACACACTCGCGCCCGGACGAAGCACGCGTGCCAGACGCTCGAACCACTGAGGACGGTTGAAATATCCGCTGCTCTCGATTGCTACCGCCGCGTCGAAGGGGCCGCCGTCCGAGGGGAGATGCATCGCATCACAGACCAGTGTTCGGACCTTCCCACCCACACCGGATTCCTGCGCGAACCCCTCAACTATCGGCGCGTGTTCCGGCGCGTTGGTGACCGCCGTGACGTCGGCGCCGTACTCCTGTGCCCAGAAGAGCGAGCCCCCGCCAAGACCGCAGCCGACATCCAGGATTCTCCCCGACAGCCGGTGTTCAGCGCCCCAGATCTTGGCCGCATACCGCAGTAAACCCTCTTGATGAAGCCGTATGCTGCGGCGAATAGCATCCGGCGTCGCATCGTGCGCATTCAGCGGCGTTTCAGAGGAAGGGTAGTAACCCACGTGATAGTGGATCCTGGGTCCAGGCCCGTATTTGCGAACAAGCCTAGCTGTTTTGTCGTCGTAGTATTGGCCAACTATTCTTACCTCATCCTGAGACTCCAGCACTGTTTGAGGTGAACTTGAAATTTCATCCAGATTTGCCATGGTCACTCCTCCAGAGCTCGGATGCCGACGACGTTGGCGAATGGCCCGATTTGGTCGTTGCGCTGTGCTCGTCATGATTTTGGCGAGGTTACGTGGTTTGACGAGGATCGCCGGACCGGATTTCATGTTCATCAACTGTGTCGGCACCTCCCACATGCGAGAGTCACCCGGCACCGAGGCAAGTAGCGATCCATGAAATGGTTTGCGACACAAGTGGGTCAAGCTGGACGGTTGTACCAGCCTTGATCCGAGATTGTTGCCATAGCAGCGCCTCGTTCGAAATGCATAGCCGCCCTCATGATCCGGAACCTTGAGTCGCACTGAAATTGAGGGGCAGCTATTGGATTCCATCCTGGAGGACGACCATGGTCGTGTCAACGACACAGCGTGAGCATCTTCGACTTTAGGAAAAACCCCAAAGAACACGGCGTAAGGCCTGGATTAGACTACCCTGCAGATTGGTAGCCGCTGGGCGGCACCAAGGCCGTATTCGAGTCCGGCTATTAAGCCGGCACCCAACGGCAGACAAGACTTCCCGAGAAGGACTCGGTTTCTACCGACCGGCGTGGATGCCCTGTTCGGCATCGCAAGCCATGCGTTCCGACGTGGACGTCATGGCACGGAACGGAGTGGGAATGAGTGGCGGTAAGCAGGTCCTGCTGGCCGAACCGCGCAGTTTGTGTGCCGGTGTACGCCGAGCGATAGCCATCATCGACCTCGCACTGGAACAGCACGGCGCGCCGATCTACGTCCGCAAGGAGATCGTGCACAACCACCACGTGGTGCGCGAGTTCCAGCGCCGGGGTGTCCGGTTCGTCGACTCCGAGCAGGAGGTGCCGGAGGGCGCGGTGTGTGTCTTCTCCGCGCACGGCGTCTCCCCGCAAGTGCGGCAGAACGCGGACGCACGCGGGCTGGACGTGCTCGACGCGACCTGCCCCCTGGTGGCCAAGGTCCACCAGGAGGCCCGCCGGTTCGCCCGCGACGGGCGGACGTTGCTGCTGGTCGGGCACGCGGACCACGAGGAGGTCGAGGGCACCTTCGGGCACGCTCCCGACCAGACGGTCATCGTCGAGACGGCTGCCGACGCGGAGGCACTGGACCTTCCCCCCGACGCACCGGTCGCCTACCTCACCCAGACCACGCTCTCGGTGGACGAGACAAGGGACATCATCGCCGTACTCCAGCGCAGGTTCACCGACCTGCGCGGGCCCGCCACCGACGACATCTGTTATGCCAGCCAGAACCGCCAGGACGGCATCAGGGCCATCGTGGACCGGTGCGACCTGGTGCTGGTGGTCGGTTCGACCAACTCCAGTAACTCGATCCGGATGGTCGAGGTGGCGCGCAGGCTCGGCGGCAGGGCCGAACTGGTGCCGGACGTGACCCGCTTCGACCCCACGTGGCTGGCCGGCGTGAGCACGGTCGGCGTGAGCGCCGGAGCGAGCGCGCCGGAGATCCTCGTCGACCAGCTGCTCGACCGGCTCGCCGAACTGGGTTACGCGGATACGTCCGTGGAACGGGTGGCGACCGAGGACATCGTGTTCTCCCCGCCCACGCGGCTGACCGGAGTGGCGGACGTGCCGTGACCGATCGAGACCGGGCGACCCCTGTCGCTGATGGCGCCAAGGACTCTGTTGGCAAGAGCGCGTCGGTGGTGAGCCGCGTCGGCCGTCGTTCCGACCTGTCCGACCAGCCGCGGCCACCACATGCAATGAGGGGCCTTCCAGGCGTCAGCCGGCGCACGAGGCCGTCGGCCGAACCGGCATCGCGCCGGGCAGTCGGCCCGAACTGACCGAGAGAGCGGCCGCGGCCGCCCACCACACCCGGTGAGGAGCACTGTTCGACATGGCGCTGCTGGAAACCGTGCGCGACCCGGCGCGGCTGCGTGAGCTGACCGCCGGGGAGCTCCGCGACCTCGCCGGGGAGATCCGCGCGTTCCTGATCGAGCGGGTCTCCGCGACCGGTGGACACCTCGGGCCCAACCTGGGTGTGGTTGAGCTGACCATCGCGTTGCACACGGTGTTCGAGTCCCCGCGGGACCGGTTGCTGTGGGACACCGGGCACCAGTCCTACGTGCACAAGATCCTGACGGGCCGCCAGGCCGGGTTCGACCGGCTGCGCAAGTCGGGCGGGGTCTCCGGCTACCCGAGCCGCGAGGAGTCCGAGCACGACCTGGTGGAGAACTCGCACGCGTCCACCGCGCTGTCCTATGCGGACGGGCTGGCCAGGGCGGACGCCCACCTCGACCGACGCGACCGGGCGACCGTCGCGATCATCGGCGACGGCGCGATGACCGGCGGCATGGCCTGGGAGGCGCTCAACAACATCGCGGGCGGGCCGGAGCGGCCGCTCGTCATCGTGCTCAACGACAACCAGCGCTCCTACGCGCCGACCGTCGGCGGGCTGGCCGAGCACCTGGCCGACCTGCGCGCCGGGCGCGGGCCGGGCGTGTTCGAACAACTCGGGCTCGGTTACCTCGGCCCCGTCGACGGTCACGACCTCTCCGCCGTCCAGGACTCCCTGCGCCACGCGGTAACGCTGGGCGGGCCGGTGGTGGTGCATGTGATCACCGCCAAGGGCAAGGGATACCGGCACACCGAGACCAACGACCTCGACCTCGGCCACGCCGTCAAACCGATGGACCCGCACACCGGGCAGGCGCTGAAGGCGTCGCCCCCGTCGTTCACGTCGGTGTTCGGCGAGAAGCTGGTCGAACTGGCCGAGCAGCGCGACGACCTCGTGGCGATCACGGCCGCGATGACCGAGCCGACCGGGCTCCTGCCGCTGCAGCGCAGGTTTCCGCACCGGGTGATCGACGTCGGCATCGCCGAGCAGCACGCGGTCACGATGGCCGCCGGGTTGTCCATGGGCGGCGTGCATCCGGTGGTGGCCATCTACTCCACGTTCGTCAACCGCGCGCTCGACCAACTGCTCATGGACGTCGCGCTGCACCGCCGCCCGGTGACGTTCGTCCTCGACCGGTCAGGGGTGACCGGCGACGACGGGCCGAGCCACAACGGCATGTGGGACCTGTCGGTGCTGCAGGTGGTGCCGGGGCTGCGGATCGCGGCGCCGCGGGACGGCACCCGGCTGGCCGAACTGCTGGCTGAGGCGGTGGCGTGGCACGAAGGTCCGACACTGCTGCGGTTCCCCAAAGGCCCCGCCGGTGAGGACCTGCCCGCCACCGCCACGTTCAACGGGCTTGACGTGCTGCGCCGTTCCGGCCGGCTGGACGTGCTGATCATCGCGGTAGGCGCGCTGGCCGGGCTCGCGCTCACCGTCGCCGACGGTGTGCGGGCACAGGGCATCGGGGTGACGGTGGTGGACCCGAGGTGGGTCACCCCGGTCAACCCCGCGCTGGCCGACCTGGCCCGCCGCCACCGGCTCGCGATCACGGTCGAGGACAACAGCCGCGCGGGTGGTGTCGGTTCCGCGATCGCGCAGGCGTTGCGGGACGCCGACGTGCACACCCCGCTGCGCGAGTTCGGCATTCCGAGGCGGTTCCTCAGCCACGGCTCCAGGGCCGAGGTACTCGCCGCCTGCGGGCTGACCGCGCAGAACATCACCAGGGTCGTGGTGGAGCTGCTGACCGGCCTCGACGCCGCACCGGCGTCGGCAGGCATCGACGACCCCGGCACCTGGCCGGTTCACTCAGGGGAGGAACATTGACGACCGTCGATCTGGGAATGCCCTTGCCACGCAAGGACGAGGCCCCGTTCTCGGTGGCCACGCGGCGGACGTCCCGCCAGATCATGGTGGGCACGGTGCCGGTCGGCGGCGACGCGCCGGTGTCGGTGCAGTCGATGACCACCACGCCCACCACCGACATCGACGCCACGCTGCAGCAGATCGCCGAGCTCACTGCGGCGGGCTGCGAGATCGTGCGGGTCGCCGTGCCGTCGGCGGACGACGCGGCCGCGCTGCCGGTGATCGCCCGCAAGTCGGGCATCCCGGTGATCGCCGACATCCACTTCCAACCGAAGTACGTGTTCGCCGCGATCGACGCCGGCTGCGCCGCGGTGAGGGTCAACCCCGGCAACATCCGCCAGTTCGACGACCAGGTCGGCACGATCGCCCGTGCGGCCAAGGACGCGGGCATCCCGATCCGGATCGGCGTGAACGCCGGGTCGCTGGACAAACGGTTGCTGCACAAGCACGGCGGCGTCACCCCGGAGGCGCTGGTGGAGTCGGCGTTGTGGGAGTGCTCGTTGTTCGAGGAGCACGGCTTCACCGACCTGAAGATCTCGGTGAAGCACCACGACCCGGTGGTGATGATCGAGGCGTATCGCAAGCTCGCCGGCCGGTGCGACTACCCGCTGCACCTCGGCGTGACCGAGGCAGGCCCCCGGTTCCAGGGCACTGTCAAGTCCGCGGCCGCGTTCGGCGCGCTGCTCTCGGAGGGCATCGGCGACACCATCCGCGTCTCGCTCTCCGCACCACCGGTCGAGGAGATCAAGGTCGGCGCGCAGATCCTGGAGTCGCTCGGGTTGAGGCCACGGGGACTGGACATCGTGTCGTGCCCGTCCTGCGGCCGGGCCCAGGTCGATGTGCACACCCTCGCCGAGCGGGTCACCGCGGCACTCGAGGGGTTCCCGGTGCCGTTGCGGGTGGCGGTGATGGGCTGTGTCGTCAACGGGCCTGGCGAGGCGCGCGAGGCCGACATCGGTGTCGCCGCCGGCAACGGCAAGGGCCAGATCTTCGTCAAGGGCAAGGTGATCCGCACGGTCCCCGAGTCACAGATCGTGGAGACCCTCCTGGCCGAGGCCGCACGCATCGCCGAGGAGATGGGCGTGGACGTCGAGGCGTGACCGGCCGCACTTGGTCCGACGACGAGAGGAGCCCGCGGACTCGTGGCCGGTCAGCGCCTGACCTCCGGCCTGACCAGAAGGAGCGAGATAAAGGCAAAACCCAGGAAAAATGACACAAAATACAGTTCACGCGTGAACGTACGGATTACGATCTCGTGAACCACCGACCGTTAATCCACAGTTTCACACGCAATGCGCGGGGGCCACGAATCTGTTCGCAGAATCTGGAGGACGAACGCCCTCGAAACTAAAGAGACACGATTCGGCGCCTGCAGCTTGTCGGACATGACGCGGACGTGATAGTCGATGGTCTTCGAACTGAGGTGCAACTCTCTCGAAAGTCGCCCGCTGGAGAAGCCGGCCGCAACACCCTCCAGGATCCTGGCCTGGACCGAGCTGAGACCCCAGCCACCGACTGGCGGGGACACTTCGCAGCCGTTCTGATCGTTATCCATGGCACCCATCCATTCCGTACAGCCGGCTAGGCCAGGACCGTAAACGGAGAAATGCAGAGCGAGAAGTACTGGAAATATCCTAGGGTGGACCACTCACTCTTGTCACTGTTGCGCCGTCGCAACCCGTCAATTTCAGTCCACCTCGGAATTCCCTCCAAATTTTACGGAATTCTGGCCTTGTACGTATTAACGTGCGCGTGCCGGGTAATAGCGTTGGCCGACGAGCTACGACATGAAGATCATCAGCTCCCACGCATCCAACCCCGGAGATGAGACTCAGCCGTGCGTCCACAGTGGAGCAGCTTCGAGGAACGGCCGTGACGAACTCCGCGCGCGATACCAAGACCGCAGCGCCGGCAGCCCTCTACGAGGACCTGAGCGTGGCGAGCTCGCCGGCGAAGACCTCGACGACATCCGCGCGGCCATGCGCGCCGCGTCGCTCTCGGTGCGCAGCTACCTGTGGCGGACCGGTGACAACGATCCGGCGGACCGGAAATGAGCAGCTCAAGCCGCCACAATAAGTGGCGGCTCAGCCGTTCCACGCAGGGCGACCCCCACCTGGACGACAAGGTCATGGCGATCGCGCGCTAGCAAGGTCAGCGCCACAACGACGACCAGCGGGATCACCACATCGTGACTCAGCTCCGATTTTCCGCAATTCGCGGAGAACCGCCCGAGAACTCATGGAAGTCGGCCACCAGTCGCACCGGCTTCGCGGACGCCTCTTCCCCGGCACAGCGGCCGGCTCGCCAGTTGGATGGCGTCGCTCAGGCCGCACCACCAGGCGGCGAACCTGTCCGACTCGTCGAACTGTCACGGGCGGGCGTTGCGGATGCTCGGTGAGGTGACCGAAGGGGCCCGCGGCGGGGCGCTGCTGCAACGCTCGAGGTCAGCACGCGTACTGTCGAGAAACCTCATCACTGCTATCGCAAGCTCGGAGTCGGAGGCAGGGCAGAATTGGTAGAGGCGCTCGAGTCTGCCGCGAGACGGTCCGCGGCGGAATCCCTGACCGAGCGGTAGTGCTGTCGGGGCGGACCTGTCCACGGTACGTGAGTGTGCGATCGGGTACGGGAACTCCGCTGGGGCCCTGTTGCCACTACATCTGCACGCACGCGATACGCCCAAGTCGTGAGCGTCGTCCGACCGCTGCAGGTCCGCTGTGGAAGCAGCTACGCGCGGTCGGCTACGCGCCGTCCTGCACGGCGATCAGCGCACACCTGGTCATCCTCTTGCAGGGCCTCGGCGATCATCGCCGCCGTCAGCATCTGCGCGCCTCTGCCACTGGTCGGGTCGCAGCCGGTGACGTCTCCGATCCGCCTCAGGCGGTAGTCCAGCGTGCTGCGGTGGATGAACAGGCTGCGGGCCGCCTTGTTCCTGCTGTAGTCAGAGTCGACGAAGGCAGTCAACGTCTCCCACAGAACCTTGTGCGCCCGAAGCGGCCTGATCACCGCAGCCAGGTCGGTCCGCACCTTCTCGTGCAGCGTGACCGCATACTCGACCAACACGTCCGAGATCGTGTAGGCACCGCTCGGGCGCAGTCCCGCCACCACCAGCCTCAGCACGTAGGACGCCTCGTTGAACCCATCGACGAGGCGTGCTCTGTCCCGTTCCGCAGTCGCGAGCCAGCCCCTGCCGCCAAGACACTGGGTCAGCCTCGTCACCGAGCGTTCGCCGCTGTCTGGACCGGCTGTCGGGATGAAGAGGACGACGTTGCCGTCCCGGTGCGTCAGCAGCGTGTGCTCTCCCGCCACCGCGCGTAACGCAGCCACCTCGCGTCCGGGCTCCGCAAGCCTCACCACGGCGATCAGGTATCGAGGAGTAAGCCCTTCGAGCACGTCCGCGGGCAGCGGATGACCGTCGGCGAGGTCGCCTGCCAGATCACGCGAATCATCCGCAGTGGTTTTTTGCTGGTATCCGTCGAGGAAGTCCTGCAGCAGGCTACCCCCGGCGCGCACGATGGCGGCCAGCCTCGGATCACCTGCCGCCGCCTTGGTCAACAGCTCAACCAGCTCGTCCGGCTTGTTACCGGTCCACTCCTGCCCTGCGGCCCGCACCTTCGCCCTGAAGTCAGCGACCCCGTCCTCTTCCGGCGTCGAGCGGAGCGCCTCGACCGGGGATAACGACCTGCCTAACATTTCGACCATTCCTCACCTCATCTTCCCGAATGGTGCGGTCGCCCATAAGACCGCACCTGACGCTTTCTACAGATGCCGCTCAGGTAGTTCCTGACGGTATTTTCGGTCAGGCACATATTGAGGGCCACTTCGCGGGTCACCAAGCCGGAGGCGAGCAGCGCCATAATTCGCTTTTCCCGGTGCGACAGCCGGACCGTGCGCTTTCGCCTTCCCCTCACCACCGGATTCGGCTGCGTCGACACCGCCGCCGTCCAACAGCACGTGGGCAGCAACTTGACGTCCGACTCGATCGAGAACCGCCTCACTTCCTGGGCCATGCCAGGTCCGCAAGACAAAAGGACGTCATCGCCCGAACGGACCTCATGGAGGTCGCGTACCACCCGGGCTTCCGGCCAGGAAAGGCAAATCGATCCGGCACCGTGAGAACCGACCAAAGCCACTGACATTAACGCCGGAGAAAATTCTCCCGCCGGAGCAGTGTGGGTTTTCGGCACGGCACTCTCCGTCCATGTCCACGAGGGCGCATCGGAGCCTGTGGCGAGTCACTCCGACCCTGAAGATCCTAACACGGATACTAAATATTGTAATATATTACCCGCCAGTTACGTTCCTTTATGTCTTATATCTACTTCTTTTCCTTGGAATTACCCCTTGAACATCGTCAGGTGTATTCCAACCGCTTGTCAGGCATATTCCAATCGCTTGAGCGAAGTACGCCGTCGGCCGACGATGGCGTCGTGGTGGTCGAGCGGGATCAACTCGTGGCGCCCGAGCCGCCCTCCGCACCAGGTTCATCGCGGATCGCCCGGGTGGTCTTGGCGATGTTGTCGGCTCCGGGGATTTCAGCACGCCGATGGCGAGATTGCGGAAGATCGCCATGGCGCGAGGTGCGGTCCCGGTCTCCACTCGCCAGTGGGCACGGATCGCGGCGGCCAGATCTGCCGGGGCCGGTCCGGTGGGCGTCGAGGCTGGTGACGGCGTAAACGCTCTCACAGGTCTCGCGTTCGCCGGTGGGCTCGCGCCGACGGTGGACTCGTAACGCCCCTGACGCCACCCTGGCCGCGGTCGACTCCCGATCAAGATCCGGACCATGCGCGGGCCAGAGTCCGACTGTTTCCTCTACCGTCCATCGTTTGCGCAGGTCACGGGCGCCTGCGGCCTGTACCACCAACAGACGAAGAACCTGCCGGCATTACGGCCTCCAACGCCAGTCGATCATCCACGCCTGGAACGCCCCAATGTGTGCGCGGCTGACCAGCCGCCTCATGAGTCGCCGGGTACACGGACGCGGATCGCGCCCTGTGCGGTGCAGTGTCAGTTCACCCTCACTGGATGCGTGAGGTTCTCTCCGGTCGCCGGGGCGAACACGTGGGCCTTGGCCATGTCGACCCGCAGCTCCACGGGTTCGCCCTCGCGGGCACGCGTGGCGGCGTCCAGGCGGGCCACCATGTGGGAGGCGTCGGCGCCGGTGTCGCGCTGGCCCGAGTCCCTGGCGAGTTCCTCCAGTTCGGTGGTCGTCGCGGGCCCGCCCTCCGCGCTGAAGTAGATGTACACATCGGAGCCCAGCGACTCCAGTACCTCCACGGTGGCGGTGAAGACCGGGCCCGTCCGGGCCCGGTCGTGCGCCAGGGCCACGTCCTCGAATGCCTCCGGTCGCAGCCCGACGATGACCTCCCGGGGCGCGTTCTGCCGTTCCAGCGCCTGCCTCGTACGGTCGTCGAGAGGCAGGTCGCCCAGGGGTGAACGCAGGGCGCCGCCCTCCAGGGTCGCGTTCAGGAAGTTCATCGCCGGGGAGCCGATGAAGCCCGCGACGAAGATGTTGCGCGGGAAGTCGTACAGCTCGGCGGGTGTGCCGATCTGCTGGACCAGGCCCTGCCGCATGACCACGACCCGGTCGCCGAGCGTCATCGCCTCGGTCTGGTCGTGGGTGACGTACACGGTGGTCGTGCCGAGGCGCCGCTGCAGCCGGGAGATCTGGGTGCGCATCTGTACCCGGAGTTTGGCGTCCAGGTTGGACAGCGGCTCGTCCATCAGGAACGCCTTGGGGTCACGGACGATCGCCCGGCCCATGGCCACCCGCTGGCGCTGACCGCCCGAGAGGTTGGCGGGCTTGCGGTCCAGGTGCTCGGTCAGGTCGAGGACCCGGGCGGCTTCCGTCACCTTGGCGTTGATGGTGGCCTTGTCCACCTTGGCCAGGCGCAGCGGGAAGCCCATGTTCTCCGCGACGTTCATGTGCGGGTACAGGGCATAGCTCTGGAACACCATGGCGATGTCGCGTTCCTTGGGAGCGAGGTCGTTGACGACCCGGTCTCCGATGCGCAGGGTCCCCTCGGTGATGTCCTCGAGTCCAGCGATCATGTTCAGGGTGGTGGACTTGCCGCATCCGGACGGACCGACCAGGATCACGAACTCGCCGTCGGCGATGTCGAGGTCCACGTCCTTCACGGCGAGGGCCCCGTCGGGGAATCGCTTGGTGACTCCCTCAAGGATGATCTCGGCCATGGCTGGTGCCTCCTTGCCTTCCCCGTTCAGCCCTTGACTGCCCCGGAGGTCAGTCCGGCGACGATCCGCCGCTGGAAGAACAGGACGAAGATGATGATCGGGATGGTGATGACCACAGCGGCGGCGGCGATCGACCCGGTGGGCTGCTGGAACTGGGAGCTTCCGGTGAAGAACGCGATCGCGGCAGGCACCGTGCGCGCGGACTCGGTGGACGTCAGCGAGATCGCGAACAGGAAGTCGTTCCAGCAGAAGATGAACACGAGGATGGCCGTGGTGAACACGCCAGGCGCGGCCAGCGGCACGATGACCATCCGGAAGGCCTGCGCGGGCGTCGCCCCGTCGACCTTGGCGGCCTTCTCCAGATCCCAGGGGATCTCCCGGAAGAAGGCCGACAGGGTGTAGATCGCGAGCGGCAGGGAGAAGGTCATGTACGGGATGATCAGCCCGATCCAGGTGTCGAAGATCCCGATGATCCGCTCGATGTTGAACAGCGGTGACACCAGGGAGATCGGGGGGAACATGGCGATCAGCAGTGACATGCCGATGAGCACCCGCTTGCCGGGGAAGCGCAGCCTGGCCACCGCGTAGGCGGCCATGGTGCCCAGCGCCACCGCGATCACCGTGGAGATCAGGGCGATACCGATGGAGTTGATCAGCGCACGGGTGAACTCGGAGGTGTCGAAGATGCCCCGGTAGTTCTCCAGGGTCCAGTCCCTGGGGATGTAGTCGCCGTCCGTGAGGGTGCTGGGGTCCTTGAACGACAGCGCCGCGATCCACCACACCGGGAACAGGGCGTACAGCACCACCACCACGTTGATGACACCCCATCGGGCGGCATGGGTCTTTCCCACCTCGGCCATCAGCGCTTCACCTCCGCGCCGGGTGCGGCAGCGCCGAACATCTTGACGAAGGTGAAGGCGATGATCCCGACGCAGATGAAGATCAGGACCGAGATCGCCGACCCGATGCCCAGGTTCAGCGCGGTGAACAGGTTGTCGTACCCGAGGATCGACAGGGAGCCGGTCCCCTGGGCGCCCCCGGTCAGGATGTAGATGTTGTCGAAGATCCGGAACGCGTCCAGTGTGCGGAAGAGCAGTGCCACCAGGATGGCCGGTTTCATCAGCGGCAGCATGATCTTGGTGAAGCGCTGCCAGGCGGTGGCACCGTCCACCATGGCCGCCTTCAGGGTCTCCTCGGGGACCAGCGCGAGGCCCGCGAGCAGCAGCAGGGCCATGAACGGCGTCGTCTTCCACACCTCGGCGAGGATGATCAGCCAGAGCGCGGGCCACTGCTCGGTCAGCGGGGCGTCCCCGCTGGGCAACAGCTCGGCGAGGTATCCGAGGTCCGGGGTCCAGGCGTACTGCCAGGAGAAGGCGGCGACCACGGTGACGATCCCGTACGGAATGAGGACCGACGTGCGGACGACGCCGCGCCAGAAGATCGTGCGGTGCATCACCAGGGCGAGCATCATTCCGAGGACCAGTTCGATCGCCACGGAGACGGTGGTAATGAACAGCGTGACCCAGAAGGCGTCCCACCAGAACGGGGAGGACAGCACAGCCCCGTAGTTGCTCAGGCCCACGAACTCGGCCCGTCCGGGGAAGCGCAGGTCGTACCGCTGGAGGGACAGATAGATGGCGTACCCGATGGGGTAGGCGGTCACGGCGATCATGACGACAACGGCGGGTGCGCAGAGCAGCCAGCCGAGCCGCCGCTCCTGCCTGGCGCCCGCCGAGAGCGCCGCTTGGTCCGGCTCCGTATGCTCCGTCTGGTTCACGGGATCACACCCTCGGATCGCAGGGCATCGTCGATCTGCTCCCTGATGGTGTTGACGGAACTCACCGGTTTGATCCCGGACGGCGGAGACAGCGTGTGGGAGACCGCGATCGACACGTTCTGGTAGACAGGAGTGATCGGGCGTACGCTCGCCGATTCCAAGGAGGCCAGCACCTCCCGGGAGAAGGGGTACTCCTTCATGAACGCGGGCTCGTCGTACAGGGCGCGCAGGGTGGGCGGCAGACCGCCCTCGAGCGCGGCGGTGAGCTGGTTCTCCCGGTTGCGCAGGCACAGCGCCGCCTCGAAGGCCAGGTCGGGGTGGCGCGAGTAGGCGCTCACCGCCAGATCGATGCCGCCGATGGTGGGCCGTGCCGGGCGGTTCGCGTCGACCCGGGGGTACGGCGCCCAGCGGAAGTTCTTGAACAGCGCGGGGTTGTTCGCCTTCATCGACGGATAGACGAACGGGTAGTTGAGCTCGAACGCCGCCGTCCCCGACTCCATGGCGAGGCGGTTCTGGTCCTCCATCTGGTTGGGCAGGGAGGGGTCCGCGGCCGGGGACTTCGCCAGATCGCGCATGACCCCGGCGGCCCGCACGGCAGGAGGACCGAGGGAGGGCTCGGTCGCGCTCGCGTTGAGGATGGAGCCGCCCGCGCTGTTGATCAGCGTGTTGAACCAGACGGTCAGGCCCTCGTACTGGGCGCCCTGGATCTCCACGAAGTGCGGTTTGCCCTGCCGGGCGAGGGCGCCGGCCATGTCCAGCATCTCGGCCCAGGTCTTGGGCGGGGTGGGCACCAGGTCCTTGCGGTACCACAGGAGCTGGGTGTTGGTGTTGTACGGGACGGCGTACAGCTTGCCTTTCCAGGTCGAGGTCTGCAGCGGTACGCGCAGGGTGCCCTCGACGGCCTGCCGCTTCGCCGCCCCCGTCCATTCCCGGATCCAGCGTGCCTCGGCGAACTCCGCCGCCCAGGTGACGTCCAGGCCCATGATGTCGATCGAGTCGTCCTCGGCGGCGAGTCTGCGGACAAGCTGCTGGCGCTGGCCGTCCGCGGCGCGCGGGAGCTTGTTGTAGCTGATCCGGTAGCGGCCGCCCGACGCCTGGCTGCACCGGTCGGCCGCCTTCTGCAGCGCACCGGAGTCGTCGGGGAAGTTGTACCAGTTGAGGGTGGGCGTGCCGGAGCCCTCGTCACTGCCACAAGCGGCCAGCGCCGACGCCAGCAACGGCAGTACGGCGAGCGCCCGCAGCCATCGTGTCCCTCTGGGGCGTCCGTTCTGATCCGGAACGGGACGGTAGCCGCACCTCGCGTGCACGCGCTCCACACCTCGCTTCCGGACGGTGGCACAGGCCTCGGACCTCGCAGCGTTTCCCTGCCCGGCGAACACTAAAGACCACATACGGCAAGATCAAGGACATATCGCACAGAATCGCCCGGCGGTGTTTGACCGTCCCATGGCGCTCGGTCCCGTCCGGTCCCCAGGAACGACGAAGAGGCCACTTCCGGTAAACCGGAAATGACCTCCGACCCGCTCTTTCGCAAGTCGGGACGACAGGATTTGAACCTGCGACCCCTTGACCCCCAGTCAAGTGCGCTACCAAGCTGCGCCACGTCCCGATGCGCTTCCTCGCGGCGAACCGCGCGAACACGCAGGTGAACCCTACCGTACGGGCCGGGCGACCGGGTCGGCGCCGGGGCCGGTCAGTCGACGAACAGGCCTCGCGCCGCCGCCCGCGTGTCGAACTCCTCCAGGCGGGCCTGGGCATCGGGCAGGGCGTCGCACATCGCCTCCAGGAGGACCTGGCCGAGGAGCATGGGGGCGCCCACCGTGTCGAAGACCAGGTCGGTGCCCACGGCGGCCGGGAGCAGCAGGTCGCTGTGGGCGGCCACCGGGGCGAAGGTGCCGTCGGCGATCGTCACCACGGTCAGTCCCGTGTCGCGGGCCTGGTCGAGCGCGTCGAGGAGCTCGGCCGGGTGGCGCGGCAGCGCGAAGCACATGAGTGCGCTCGCGCCGGCGTCCCGAGCCATATCGATACGGTCGGCGAGCCGCGAGCCGCCCTCGTCGAGCAGACGTACGTCCGGGTGGACCTTCGCCGCGAAATAGGCGAAACCGCGCGCCTGTGCCGCGGAGGCCCGCAGTCCGAGCACCGGCAGCGGCCGCGAGGCGGCGAGCAGCCGACCCGCGCGCTCCACGGGCCCGGGATCGGCCAGCAGGGACGCCAGTTGGAGCAGGTTGTGGATCTCGGCCCGTACCGCTTGCTGGTACGGGTTGGCCGGCCGCGCGTCCACGGCCGGTCCGGCGGGTGCCACGTCCCGCAGGTGTCTGCGCAGCGCCGGGTATCCGTCGAAGCCGAGGGCGACCGCGAAGCGGGTCACCGACGGCTGGCTCACCCCGGCCAGTTGGGCCAGCTCCACGCTCGACAGGAAGGGTGCGGCCGCTGTCTGCCGCATCAGACAGTGGGCGATACGGCGCTGCGTGGGCGTCAACCGGCGTCCCTCGAAGAGCTGGTGCAGCCGCGCGGGCGCGACGGCCCCCTGCGGCGCGACGCCTACGCCGACTCCGTCCGTGTCGGTCACCTTGGTCCCCCTCCCTGTCGGACGTACCGGTTTCCCTGCCGGACGTACGGGATTCCTTGCCGGGTCCGCCGGACCATCCACACCGGTCGCGCAGGCTGCGCGGGGTGCGGGCGGTCCTGGCGGTCCGGGCGGCCGTCACGGTCAGCTCGCGAGGCCGGCCTGCGTCAGCCACTCCTTGGCGACGTCGGCGGCGTCCTCCTTGTCGTTGACGAGCTTCTTCATCATCTCCAGCAGGTCCTCGGTGGTGAGCTTGGCCGAGAGGGCGTTGAGCGCCGCCTTGGCCTTGTCGTCAACCGCGGACTTGTAGACGAGGGGTGTGACGTTCTGCGAGGAGAAGAGGTTCTTCGGGTCCTCCAGGACCACCAGCTTGTCCTCGACGATGGCCGGGTCGGTCGTGTAGAGGTTGGCGGCCTGCACCTTGTTGTCCTTCAGCAGCTTCAGCAGGGTGCTCTGGGCACCCGCGTCCAGCGGCTGGAACTTCCCGAACTCGACGCCGTAGACCGTCTTCAGACCGACCCCGCCCTGGGTGCGGGTCTTGAACTCCGAGCCGGCGCCGATGGTCATGTCCTTCGCGACCGGCTTCAGGTCGGCCAGGGTCTTCAGCTTGTACTTCGCGGCGACCTCGGAGGTGACCGTGACCGAGTCCTTGTCCTCGGCCGCGGCGGAGTCGAGTATCTCCACGGACGACGGGAGCTTCGCCTTCAGCTCCGCGTTGATTTCCTCCGTACTCGTGGCGGTGCTCTTCTTGTCGACCGCCACGGACAACAGCGCGCCGTTGTACTCCGGGAAGACGCCGATGCCTCCCTTGACCACCTGGTCGTAGTAGACCTCGCGGGCTCCGATGTCGAACTTGCGGGTCACCTTGAGGCCCTTGTCCTCCAGGGCCTGGGCGTAGATCTCGGCGAGGAGCTGGTTCTCGGGGAAGTTGGCCGAGCCGACGACGATGGCTTTGCCGCCTCCGCTGTCCTCGCTGCTGCCCGTCAGCGGGTTGTCGTCGCTGTCGCTGCCGCCGCCTCCGCAGGCGGTCAGGGAGAGAGCGGCGATCACGCCGAAGGCCGCGGCACGGAACATGGCTTTCATCGGTGTTTCCTTTCAGGAACTCAGGAACTCAGGACTTGGTCGCCGAAGGCCGCAGCCCCGGCGAGACGACGACGCGCCGCAGCGCGGTGAAGACGGCCTGGACGACGAGCGCCAGCATGACGACGACGGCGGAGCCGCCGATGACCAGTTCGTAGTTGTTGCGGGCGAGTCCGTCGACGATGAAGCGCCCCAGACCGCCGAGCCCGGGATACGCGGCGACGGTCGCCGTGGCCACGACCTGGATCGCGGCGACCCGCAGCCCGAGCAGGATCAGCGGCAGTGCCATCGGCACCTCGACCTTCAGCAGGACCTCCCAGCCGGTCATGCCCATCCCGCGCGCGGCGTCCCGGGTGTCGGGATCCACGCCGCGTACGCCCTCGAAGGTGTTGATGAGTATCGGCGGGACCGCCAGCGCGACCAGGGCGACCAGCACGGGCGTGGTACTCAGTCCGGCGAGCGTGACGACGAGGACGACCAGGCCGAAGGTGGGGATCGCCCGCGCGAGGTTGGCCACACTGGCGACGGCGAACGCGCCCCGGCCCGTGTGCCCGACCAGCAGTCCGAACGTCAGCCCGATCAGGGTGGCGAACACCAGCGATATGCCGCTGTAGGTCAGATGCTCCGCGAGCCGGTGCGGGATGCCGTCGTCCCCGCGCCACTGCTGGGACGACGTCAGCCAGTCGCCCACGAGTTCGAGCTGGTTCAGGAAGTCGTTCACGCCGTCGCCCCCTTGCCGCGCGCCCATGGCGTGAGCAGCCGCTGTGCCAGTACGAGCAGTGCGTCGGTGACGAGGGCCAGCAGCATGATCAGTACGGTCGCGGTGATGATCGGGGTCGGGAAGTCGAGCTGGAGGCCGCGGGTGATGTAGTAGCCGAGGCCGCCCTGACCGATCAGCTGCCCCACGGCGACGAGGCTGATGGACGAGACGGCGGCGACCCGGACTCCGGCGACGACGACGGGCACGGCGATCGGCAGTTCGACCTGGACGACGCGGCGCACCGTGCTGAATCCCATGGCGGTGGCCGCCTGCCGTACCGGTTCGGGGACCGAGGCCAGTCCGTCCACGACGTTGGGGATGAGCACCGACAGCGTGTAGAGCGTCAGCGGGATCATCACCGTGCGTTCGGTCAGCCCCGTGTAGCGGACGAAGATCATGAACAGGGCCAGCGACGGGATCGAGTACAGCACGTTGGCCGCGGTCAGGGTCGGCGGGTAGACCCACCGCCAGCGGTGGCAGAGCATGCCGAGGGGTATGGAGATGATCAGTCCGAAGAGCACCGGCAGGAGTCCGAGCCGCAGATGGACTCCGGTGTAGTCGGCCAGCTCACCGATGTGATCGCCGATCCAGTCCCACCGTATGAGCGGTTCACCGTCTCTCATCGCTCATCACCGCCCTCGCCCGAGCCGTCGGTGTCGTCGCCCGCTTCGCCCTTGGACACCCGCACCTCGGACAGGGCGTCCCCGGGCGTCTCCGCCTCGGCCGTTCCCGCCCGCGTCGGTTCCGTTTCGGCTGCCTCGGCCCCGGCCGCCTCGCCGTCGACCGCCGCCGTCTCCACCGCCGCTGCGGCTACGGCCGCCCCGCTCCCGGCCATCGCCGCGGACAACTCGTACGCGTCCGCGACTCCGACGACCGCGCCCTGCGAGTCGACTCCCACCGCGAGGCGGGACGGCGACAGCAGGGCCGCGTCGAGGGCGGCCCGTGCCGAGTCGCCGGCCAGGCTGAACGTATGGCCGAGCGGGGTCAGCGCGGCGTCCGCGAGCGTGCCGCCGGTCGGCAGATCGGCGACCGCGGCCCAGCCGAGCGGCCGCCGGTCGCCGTCGACGACGAGCACCCAGGGTTCGCCCGCGGCCCGGGCCCGCGCCACCGGAGAGTCGGCCGCCAGGACCGGCCCGTCGCGCAGTGGCAGATCGGCCGCCTTGACGAAGGACAACCGGCGGATACCACGGTCCTGGCCGACGAAATCGGCCACGAAGTCGTCGGCGGGATGCGCGAGCAGCCGCTCCGGGGTGTCGAACTGGGCGAGTTTGCCACCGGTGCGGAGTACCGCGATGTGGTCGCCGAGCTTGATCGCCTCGTCGATGTCATGGGTGACGAACACGATCGTCTTGTGCAGCTCCTTCTGCAGCCGGATGAACTCCGCCTGCAGCTCCCCCCGGACGATGGGGTCGACCGCGCTGAACGGCTCGTCCATCAGCAGCACGGGCGGGTCCGCGCCCAGCGCCCTGGCCACCCCGACGCGCTGCTGCTGTCCGCCGGAGAGCTGGTACGGATAGCGCTTGGCCATGGCGGACGGCAGCCCCACGAGCTCCAGCAGCTCCGCCGCCCGCGAGCGCGCCTTCTTCTTGCCCCAGCCGAGCAGCAGGGGCACGGTCGCTATGTTGTCCAGCACCGTGCGGTGCGGGAACAGCCCCGCGTGCTGGATCACGTAACCGATACCCCGGCGCAGCTCCGGGGCGGCGATCTCCCGGATGTCCCGGCCGCGCAGGCTCACGGTCCCGGACGTCGGCTCCACCATGCGATTGACCATGCGCAGAGTCGTGGTCTTGCCGCAGCCGGAGGGACCGACCAGGACCGTGATGCCGCCCTCCGCCAACTCCAGCGACAGCTCGTCCACGGCTGTCGTGCCGTTGGGATAGTTTTTGCTCACCGCGTCGAATCTGATCAAAGCTGCCCCTTACCCGACTGCATATGGTCATGCAGAGTTGTTCGTGGCTGAATTAGAGTCAATCCCCTTTTGTAAACGGGGCGTTACGTTCGTCCGAAGAAATTGAAAGGGCGCCCGGAAATGCAGGCGTTTGATCCGATTTGGTTCACGTTCCTGAACGGCTCGGACATCGCACAGCTCGACCTGGACGACGCAGAGGTGCTCGACGCCGTCGAGCAGGGGCTGCGCGCCCAGGGCCGCGGAGAGACGGTCATCGAACCACGGGTCCATCTGACGCCCGATCCGGCGTTCAACGGCCATTTCAACGTTCTGCGCGGCTATGTCGCTCCGCTCGGGCTGGCCGGAGTCAAGATCGTGGGCGACTACGTCGGCAACTACCGGGCCGGGCTGCCCTCCGAGATGGCGCTGCTCAACCTCTTCGACCCGCGTACGGGCATGCCGGTGGCCGTGGTCGACGCCACCGCCATCACCGAGATGCGCACCGGCGCGCTCACCGCGCTGGGGGCACGGCAGCTGGCCCGACCCGACTCCAAGGTGCTCGGTCACATCGGCGCCCGCGCCACCTCGTACTGGAACGTCCGCCTGCTCGACCGGATCTTCGACTTCGACGAGATACGTGTCCACTCGCGCCGCCCGGAGAGCCGTGAGGCCTTCGCCGAGCGGTTGGAGCGCGACCTCAGCAAGCCGGTGATCGTCACCGACGACTGGAAGACGTGCGTCGAGGGCGCGGACATCGTCGTGGAGGCGTCCCGGCTGGAGCGGCCCGAGCCCCTGCTGCGGACCGAGTGGATCGCGCCGGGCGCCCTTGTCGTACCGTACGGAACGATGAGCGCGGTCGAACTCTCCCTCACCGACATCATGGACAAGGTCGTCGTCGACGACTGGGGCCAGTGCCGGTCCGGGCCGTTCGGTGCCCTGCGCGCGCACGTCGAGTCGGGCAGACTCAGCGAGGAGACCCTGCACGGCGAACTGTGCGAGATCGTCGTCGGCGACAAACCCGGCCGTGAGCGCGACGACGAGACCATCCTGTTCTGGCATCGCGGCCTCTCGTTGTCCGACATCGCGCTGGGCGCGGCCATGCTCAAGAAGGCCCAAGAGCGTGGCCTCGGGCAGAACCTGCGGTTCTCATGACCGGTACGCTCCCCGCTCCTACCCCGGCCGTCGCCGCTGACGCCGTGGTCCTCGACGGGCGCGCCCTCACCTGTGACGACGTCGCCGCCGTCGCCCTTCGCGGCGCCCGGGTCGTGCTGGCCGACGGGGTCCTGCCCCGGCTGGAGCGCGACCGCGCGGTCGTCGACGACGTGGTGGACCGTGAGGTGCCGACGTACGGTCTGACGACGGGTCTCGGCAGCCGGTCGTCGTACGCGCTGCCGCGGGCCGAACTGGGCGAGTTCAGCGTGCGCACGGTCCGGGGCCGGGCCAACGCGGTGGGCGATCCGCTGCCGGTCCCCGTCGTGCGCGCCGCCCTGCTCGCCCGAATAAACGGCGTCGCGGGCGGCGGCAGCGGGGTGCGGCCGGAGATCGTGCGGCTGCTGGTCTCCCTGCTCAACTCCCGGGTGCATCCGGTGATCCCCGAGGTGGGGTCGATCGGCGCCTCCGATCTGTGCCAGCTGGCCCACGTCGGCCTGGTCGTCATCGGCGAGGGCCGTGCCGAGTTCTCCGGTGAGGTGCTCGACGGTGCGGAGGCACTGCGGCGGGCCGGTCTGGCCCCCGCGGAACTGGGGCCGAAGGACGGGCATGTGCTGTGCAGCGCGAGCCCGCTGGCCGCCGGAGTCGGGGCCCTCGCCCTCCATGAGACGGCCGCCGTCCTCATGCTCGCCCAGGCGGTCACGGCCCTTACCTTCGAGGGGTTCCGGGCGAACACGAGCCCCCTCGACACCCGCGTACTGGGCCTGCGTCCGGCCCCCGGCCAGGCCCGGGCGGCGGGCGAACTGCTCGCGCTGCTGGACGGCGGCGAGCTGGCGGATCCCCGGCACGCGCGGCGCGTCCAGGACCCCGTGAGCCTGCGCTGTGCCGCCCAGGTGCACGGGGCGCTGCACGCCGCCCTGGACTTCGCCCGTGCCGCGCTGGAACCCGAGCTCAACGGCTGCGGCGACAACCCGGTGGTGCTGGCCGACACCGGGGAGATCCTCTCCTCCGGCAACTTCCACACCCCGGCCCTGGCCCTCGGCTTCGACACCGTCGCGCTGTCCCTGACGCAGACCGCGGCGATCTCGGCGGAGCGCATGCGGCGGCTGCTGAATCCCGCTGTCAGCGGACTGCCCGCGAACCTCTCGCCGTACGGTCCGGAGCGCTCGGGTTTCGCCCCGCTGGCCAAGACGGCGCAGGCGCTTGTCGCCGAGATCCGTGCCCTGTCCGCGCCCGTGTGCACGGATCCCCGGCACGGCGCGGACGCGGTCGAGGACGACTCGACCAACGCGGCGCTCGGGGCGCGACGGCTGACGACGATGCTGGTCAGGCTGCGGCAGCTGCTCGCCGTGGAGGCGTTGGCCGCCGCGCAGGCCGTGGACCTGGCGGGCCCGGCGACCGTGGGCCGGGGACCCGGGCTCCTGCACCGCGCGATCCGCGAGCTGGTCCCGCGCCTGGACGACGACCGGCCCTGCGGAGTGGACGTGGACCTGGTGAGCCGTGACGTCCTGGGGTCCGACGAGGTACGAAGCGCGCTGTGCGCCTGGGTGGAAGGAGCTTCGTGACCAACGTCGACGTACACCAGCATCTGTGGACCGCCTCGTTCCTCGCGGCACTGCGCGCGCGTGACGAGCCGCCGTTCCTGGACGGCTGGACCCTGCACACCGCCGGCGAGCCGCCCTACGAGGTCCCGGCCGCCCACCACGACGTCACCGCGCGTGCCGAACTGGCCGCCACCGACGGTCTCGGCAGGGCGCTCGTCTCGCTGTCCGCCCCGCTCGGCGTGGAGTGGCTGCCGTCCGGCGAGGCACGGCCGCTGCTCGACGCGTACCACGAGGACGCGGCAGCGCTGCCCGAGCCGTTCGGGGCCTGGGCCGCCGCCTGCGTGCGGGACATCGACGCCGACGCGACCGCCGCGGACCTCGATCGAGGGTTCGCCGGGCTCCAGCTCCCGGCGAACGCCCTGACCGACGAGGCCGGTTACGCGCGCTGTGCCCCGCTGCTGGAGCTGCTCGAAGCGCGCGGCCTTCCGCTGTTCGTCCACCCGGGCCCGGCGCCCGGCGCGTCCCCGGGGCCCGGCTGGTGGCCCGCGATGGTTCCGTACGTGCAGCAGATGCACTCGGCGTGGTTCGCGTTCCGGGCGTTCGGCAGGCCTCGCCATCCCCGGCTGCGGGTGTGTTTCGCGCTGCTGGCCGGGCTCGCGCCGCTGCACGGGGAACGCTTCGCCGCCCGTGGCGGGGACGAGGGCCGCGGAGAGGTGGATCCCGACGTGTTCGTCGAGACGTCCTCGTACGGTCCGCGTGCCGTCGACTCGGTCGTCCGCGTCCTCGGTACCGACGTCGTCGTGATGGGCTCGGACCGGCCCTACGCGGAACCGCCGCAGCAGCCCGGCTTCGGCCTGGGAGGGGCCACCGCGTACGCCTTCCGCATCACCAATCCACGGCGCCTGCTCACCGGAAAGGACTGACCGCGCCAGGCCGGGCCCGCTCTTCCGGGTTTTCCTGCGGCTTGCGGCGTCCCGCGAGCTCGCCGCCGTCGCGACAACGGCGACAGGCCGCCGACGGCCGTCCAACACGTAACCGACACAAGGGGGATGAGCATGAACCCGACCCCGATCGACACGACCGCACTCGCCGAACTCGGCGTGTCCGACCGGCCGTTCCGGCCCGAGGAGTGTGCGGACCGGGCCCGCCGCGCCGCGGAATTCGTCGACACCGCCGCGCTCGACCGCTCCGGCCCCGGCTCGTATCTGCTGCTCTGGCGGAACGAGAACTCCGAGGCGTGGCTGAACACTTGGTGGGAATCGCGCGACACCGGCTACCACGACCACCAGGGGTCCTGCGTCGGCGTGCACGTGATCGAGGGCGCCGCCTGGCAGGAGGGGCTGCCGGTGGGCGGGCCGCGCCGAGCCCGCCGGTACGGGCCCGGCGAGTCGTTCTCGTTCCCGGGGTCGGGCGTCCACCGGATGGACCACGACGCGGGCGCCGTGACCATCCACGTCTACTCGCCGCCGATCCAGGCCATCGGGCACTACGAGATCATCAACGGCGAACTCCACCGCACACCCGGGCCGCCCGACGAGGGCTCCCCCGCCAGTCCCCGGCTGCTCGACGTCCTCAACTCGATCGGCCGGTGAGCCGGAGAGCCTCGCTACTCCGGCGGCGTGGGTGTGTCGTGCGTGCGGTACATCGCCTGGACGTCCAGCTCCAGTTGGACGGTGGGGCCGACCACCGCGATGCCCCGAGCCAGCATGGTTCGCCAGTTGAGCGTGTAGTCGTCACGGTGCAGTTCGGCCTTGGCCAAGGCCGCACAGCGCAGTTCCTCGCCGTAACCGCCGTTCACCATGCCCAGGTAGCTCGTGTCCAGGGCCACCGAGCGGCTCACCCCGTGCATCGTCAGCGAACCCTGCAGGATCCACTTGCTGCCGCCGCGGTACGCGAACCGCGTGCTGTGGAAGTCGATGAACGGGAACCGCTTGACGTCCAGGAAGTCCCCCGACCGGAGGTGGTTGTCGCGGGTCGTGTTGCCGGTCGTGATGCTCGCCGCGTCGATACGGACGTGGACCCGGGACTCGGTGATGTCCTGGGCGATCTGGATGCCGCCGTCGAAACGCTCGAAGCGGCCGTGGACGTTGGCCATCCCGACATGCTTGGCGATGAAGCGGATCGCCGTGTGGGGCGGGTCGAAGAGCCAGGTACCGGGCGGCGGCAGGTCGAGCTGACGGGCCGGCTCCAAGCGGGCGTACAGGGTCGGGAGCGTGACGCCGGCGACGATCTCGACGGTCTCGCGGACCGGGGTAAGTCCCTCGGCCATGACCATCATGCTGTAGGCGCCCGGCGGCAGTACGGCCGTGAAGAGGCCGTACGGATCGGTGGTGCCGCGGGCCGCGACGCGATGGGAGTCGAGCGCCGTGACCGTGACGTCGGCGCCGCCCATGGGCTGGCCCATGGGGTCCGCGACCTCGCAGCCGATCGCGCCCGCGCCGGGCGGCAGGGGCAGCGCGAGGCCCGCCGCGGCGGCGGAGGCGCCCTTGGAACGCCGACGCCGAAGCAGTCCGAGGGCCATGATGTTCACCTGTCTTCTCAGTTCGATTGCGTTTCACGGCCCGACGTCCTCCCCCGCACCCGGAAGGTCCGTGCGACCCGCCACGGACACAGGCACGGCACGGGCACGGCACAGGCGCGCGAAGCGGAACGTGAGCCGCTCATGATCGTGATCCGGCCGACGACGGCGCGGGTGTCTCAATACGAGACACCAGGCGCCCGGTTGTCTCACCGCAGGGGCGCGGGTCCGGTGGAGTCGCGTACCACCAGCGCATGGCCGGTGGACTTCCGGCGGGGCCGGGAGGCGGGCGGCCTGAGGGCCATCGCGAGGGCCTGGCGGCCCATTTCGGCGAGGGGCAGCCGCACGGTGGTGAGACCGGGGGCGAGGTCCGCCGCGAACGACACGTCGTCGAATCCGGCGACCGACATCCGATGCGGGACCGGTACGCCGTGGGCGCGGAGCGCGGAGAGGACACCGATGGCCATGGCGTCGTTCAGGGCGACGATCGCGGTGGTGTCCGGGTGGTCGCGCAGGATCCGCTCGGCCGCGTGACGCCCGCCGTCGCGGGTGAACTCGGCCTGCGCCACCGGCAGTTCATCGAAGGGAAGTCCGGCCCCGGCCAGTGCCGACGCCACCCCCGTGAACCGGTCGGCGACCGTGGACAGCACCATGTCCCCCGCCGCCACCGCGATCCGGCGGTGCCCAAGGGACAGCAGATGACCGGTGACGGCCTCGGCGCCCTCCTTGTTGTCGGGCCGTACCGCGTCGGCGTTGAGGAAGTGACGGCCGATCACCGTGAGCCTGCCGCCGGTGTCCTGGAAGACGGAGAGTTCGGCCTTGGACTCGGCCTCCATGCGGGGGTCGACGTATCCGGAGCCCGCGATGATGATGACGCCGACGCGCTGGGCGATCAGATGGCGGATCTGCCTCAGTTCGTTCTGCGGATTCCGGCCGGAGTGGCAGATCTGGACGATCAGATCGCGTTCGCCCGCCACCTGGACGACCCCGCCCGCGATCTCCGAGAAGTACGGGTCGTCGATCTGATGGACGATCAGCCCCACCGTGGACGCGGTCCCGCCCGCCAGGGTGCGCGCATGCGGATTGGCGACATAGCCGAGCTCCCGCGAGATGCGGCGCACCCGCTCGGCCACCTCCTCGCGCACCCCGTCCCGCCCCGCGAGCGCCCGGGACGCCGTGGCCAGTGAGACGCCCGCGCGCTCGGCCACATCGGCGAGCCGCAGTCGTGAACGGGGCCTGGGCATGCGTCACCGCCTCCGAACAGGGCCTTGTGAATCGGTCCTTGCACGACGCTTGTCTCAGCTCGTGTGACGTGGATTACATGGTACGCAAGCGCTCGCGAAAGCGCTTTCGAACGGCGAAGAGAGTGCCTGCGGACAGGGGAGTCCAGCGATGAGCACAACACAGCGCCTTTCATGGAGAGTTGCCGCCCTCGCGTCCGCGACCGCACTCACGGCCGGTGCGTGCGGCTCGGGCAGCGGCTCGGAGGACTCGCCCGACGACCCCATCACCATCGGTGTCTCGCTCCCGCTCACCGGGGACTTCTCGGAGCCCGGCAAGGGTGTGGAGCGCGGCTACAAGGCATGGGCGAAGATCGTCAACGACAAGGGCGGACTGCTCGGCCGCAAGGTCGAGTTGAAGATCCTCGACGACCAGTCGAACGCCGACCGGGTGGTCTCCGACTACGAGCAGCTGATCGGCAGGGACCAGGTCGACCTGGTCTTCGGCCCGTTCTCCACCCGGCTCGTAGTGCCCTCGGCCCGGGTGGCGGAGGAGTACGGCCTGCTCTTCGTCGAGCCGGCCGGCGCGGCCCCGGAGGTCTTCGAGCAGGGCTTCAAGAACCTCTTCTACGCGGCCCCCGCGGTCGCCAACGACCACTACAACCATCTCGCCGATTACATCCTGGCGTTACCCGAGACCGAGCGTCCCAAGTCGGTGGCGTACGCCGCGATGGACGACCCCTTCGCCCAGGGAACGGCGTACGGGCTCAAGGACAAGCTGGAGAAGGGCGGCATCAAGACCGTCGTCGACGAGGTCTACCCGCCCAACACCACCGACTTCGGCTCGATCGCCGCGAAGATCGCCTCGTCCAAGGCCGACATGGTGGTGGGCGGCTCGCAGTACCAGGACGGGGTGAACCTGATCGTCGCCCTCCAACAGCTGGACTACCAGCCGAAGTTGGCCGCCTTCTCCACCGCCCCGACGGAACCGGAGTTCGCCAAGGCCATCGGCAACAAGACCGAGGGCATCCTCGCGCCGACCGGCTACACCCAGCACGCGGACTACCCGAGCAACAAGGAGTTCGTGGAGAAGTACACGGAGCAGTTCGGCAAGGCCCCGGAGGAGGACGAGGCCAACGCGTACACCACGGGACAGGTCGTCACCGCGGCCGTCGAGGCCGCCGAGTGCGCCTCCCAGGACGAGGAGTGCCAGCAGCAGCTCGTCGAATGGCTGCGCGGCAATCAAGTGGACACCGTCGTCGGGCCCCTCAAATGGGACGAGAAGGGCCGCCCGCAGAGCGCGCACATGATCCAGCAGTGGGTGGACGGCGAGATCCAGATCGTGCTGCCCGAGGAACAGAAGGAAGCCGACCTGGTCCACCCCAAGCCGAAGTGGTGATTCCTGCGTGCCCTCCGCGAGCCTCGTCTTCCAGAGCGTCGTCCTCGGCGTGCTGCTGGGAGGGCTCTACGCCCTCCTGGCGGCGGGCCTGACCCTCTACTTCGGCGTCATGCGCGTCGTGATGATCGCCCACTCCGCGTTCCTGATCCTCGCCGCCTACCTCGCCTGGTACGCCCACCGGGAGACCGGCGTCGACCCGCTGCTCACCCTGCCCGTCACCGTGCCGCTGTTCTTCGTCGCGGGCGTGGCCGTGCAACGGCTGCTCCTGACCCGGCTGCGCCCGGCGACGCTGACCATGATGTCCGTCCTGCTGACCTTCTCCGTCGCCCTCGTCATCGAGGGACTCCTCGGGTACGCCTTCTCCGGCACCCAGCGCCGGATCCGGCTCGGCTACTCCTCCGCAGGCCTGGAGTTCTTCGGCGCTCGCGTAGCGGTGGTCAAGCTCATCGCGTTCGGTCTGGCGGCGACTGCCCTGCTCGGGCTGTATCTGCTGATGAGGCACAGCAGGTTCGGCCAGGCGCTGCGGGCGACGATCCAGCACCGGGAGGCCGCCGCTCTGGTCGGCATCGACACCGACCGGATCGCCGGGTACGGCTTCGGGCTCGGTCTCGCCACGGCGGCGGTCGGCGGTACGGCACTCGCGCTCGACACGACCATCTACCCCTCGCTGCACTGGCACTGGATCGGCCCGCTGATGGCGATCATCGTCGTCGGCGGCCTCGGCAGTGTGCCGGGCGCGGCGATCGCCGCCATGGCCCTCGGCCTGACACAGAGCCTGCTCCAGCTGGAACTCAGCACGACCTGGGCGCAGACGGTCTTCT
Organism: Streptomyces sp. NBC_00878; assembly: GCF_026341515.1. Lineage (NCBI taxonomy): Bacteria > Bacillati > Actinomycetota > Actinomycetes > Kitasatosporales > Streptomycetaceae > Streptomyces > Streptomyces sp. NBC_00878. The sequence continues at coordinate 967,475 of NZ_JAPEOK010000001.1, forward strand.
ACGTCGCGCTCTTCGTCACCTTGGCCGTCCGGCCGCAGGGATTCTTCGGGGGTCGGCTTGCCCAGAGATTCTGAACGCCCGCGCCGCACCGGCACGTTACTGCGCCTGGGAGCACTGCTCGCCACGGTCGCCGCCGCGCTGTCCTTCCCGTCCATGGCCCCGAGTCCGTACGAACTGACCGTGGGCATCGCCAGCCTCAACTTCGCGGTGCTCTCCACCTCCTGGAACTTCGTCGGCGGTTTCACCGGCTACATCTCCCTGGGACACGGCGCTTTCGCCGGGCTCGGCGCCTACGCGACCGGGCTGCTCGTCACCAAGGGCGAACTGCCGTCCTTTGTCGCGCTGTTCGCCGCGGCGGCCCTGGTGGCCGTGCTCGCGATACCTGTCGGATACGCGGCCTTGCGCGTGCGCGGCGCGTCCTTCGTCATCGTCTCGATCGCGCTGGTGCTGATCCTCCTGCTGGTCTTCCAGAGCTGGGCGTCGTTCACCGGCGGCTCGCGCGGTCTTGTGGTGCCGCGGCCGTTCCCCGGCAAGCTGCGCTCCGAGCACCACGAGATCTTCTACTTCCTGTTCCTCGGGCTGCTGGCGCTGGCGCTGCTTGCCTGGTGGATCATCGACCGCTCCCGTTTCGGCATGGGGCTGAAGGCGATCCGCGAGGACGAGGACAAGGCCCAGTCGCTGGGCACCCCCACCTACACGTACAAGCTCGTCGTCTTCGTGGTCTCCGCGGCCTTCACCGCACTGGCCGGAGGGCTCTACGGGCTGTGGTTCGGCGACCTCGACCCCGTCTTCCAGTTCTCGATCCTGAGCGGGGCCTACATGGTCCTGATGGCTCTCCTCGGCGGCGTACGCCATCTGTACGGGCCGCTGCTCGGGGCCGTGATCGTCGGGTACGGGCTGGAGTACTCCAAGCTCGAATACGGGGACACCCCGCTGCACCTGGTCTTCGCGGGGCTGCTGCTGGGCGTGGTCGTGATGTTCATGCCGGACGGTGTCATCCCGGCGGTCACCGGGCTGATCGCCCGTGTCCGTGGGACCGGCGAGACGTCTATCCGCGAGGTCACGGCGGCCCAACTGCGCGACGAGCGTGAGGAGCGTGAGGCGGACGTCCGGCCGAACCATGGGCGGGACCATCGGCGGGACCGCCGGTCGGACGGGAAAGAACCGGACGGGAAGAGAGAGGTGAGGCAGTGAGCGCGGACGAGGGTGAGCGGAGGTGCCTGGCGACCGTCGGGCTGACCAAGTCCTTCGGCGGGGTCGCCGCGCTTGACGGCGCAACCGTGTCCTTCCGGCACGGCAAGGTCAACGCCCTGATCGGACCGAACGGCTCGGGCAAGACCACGTTCTTCAACTGCGTCACCGGCATGATCCGCCCCGACGCGGGCCGCACGACGTACCGGGGCCGCGACATCACGGCCAAGCCGCCGCACCGCATCGCCCGGGCGGGCATCGGCCGCTCCTTCCAACTGTGCCGCGTCTTCCCCCGCATGACGGTGCTGGACAACCTGCTCGTCGCCGTACGCCCGCCGAACCTCCTGGCCCAACTCGCCGGGGCCCGCAAGCGGGAGGAGAGGGAACGGGCCCGGTACTGGCTGACCCGCATGGGCATCGAGCATCTGGAGCAGGCGGAGGCGCGGAACCTGTCCTGGGGGCAGCAGAAGCTGCTGGAACTCGCGGGCGTCCTGATGAGCGAGCCCGAGCTGATCCTCCTCGACGAACCGGCGGGCGGGGTCAACCCCGCGCTCATCGACCGCATCTGCGACCTGGTGCGCGAACTCAACGCCGAGGGAAGGACCTTCCTGATCGTCGAGCACAACATGGACCTGGTCATGTCGCTCAGCGACCACATCGTGGTTTTCGACCGCGGGCGGCCGATCGCCGAAGGCCCGCCCTCGGTGATCCAGTCCGACGAACGAGTCCTGGGGGCCTACCTTGGCGTCTGACTCCGGCTTCTCCCCTGTCTCCCCGTCTTCGTCTCCGTCCTCCTCCGGCTCCGATTTCCTTCTCGAACTCGACGACATCCGCGCCGGATACGGTCGGGCGGCCCTGGTGCTGCGCGGGCTGACGGTCCGGGTGCCCGCCGGAGCCGTGGTGTGCCTGGTCGGCCCGAACGGCGCGGGCAAGTCCACCGTGCTGAAGGTCGCCAGCGGGCTGCTCGCGCCGCGCGCCGGCCGGGTCCTGGTCAACGGCGAGGATGTCACCGGCCGCGGGCCTCAGTACCTGCTCGCCGCCGGAGTGGCCCATGTCCTCCAAGGGCACAGTGTCTTCCCGGAGATGACCGTCGCGGAGAACGTGCTCCTCGGCGGCTACACGATCAAGGACAAGGCGGTCCTCGCCGAGCGGGCCGACTTCGTACGCGATTTCTTCCCGCTCGTCGCCGAGCGCTGGCGGAGCCTGGCCGGACTGCTCTCCGGGGGACAGCAGAAGCAGGTGGAGTTCGCCCGGTCGCTGATGGTCAGGCCCCGGGTGGTGCTGCTCGACGAGCCGTCCATGGGGCTCGACCCGAGGACGACGGGCATGGTCTTCAAGGTGATCGAACGGATGCGGGAGGCGGGCACGGCCGTACTGCTGGTCGAGCAGAACGCCCGCCGCGCGCTGGAGACCGCCGACACCGGCTGCGTACTCGACCTCGGACGGGTCCATATGTCGGGACCGGCAAGGGAGTTGCTGGCCGATCCGCAACTGGGCGAGCTCTACCTCGGAGGCAGACCCGCGCAGCCGCCGGCCACGCCCGAGAGACAGTCCTGACAGCGCACAAGTCCGAAGAGGAGTGACAGCCATGACCGGATCCCCCGGCATCAGACCCAGAATCGAGCACAGACCCAGAATCGGGCACAGACTCAGAATCGGGCGCAGAACCGGACTCGGGCACCGCCCCAGGCCCATCGTCCTGACCCCATTACTCGTTCTCGCCCTGCTGCTGTCCGTCCTCGTCGCCCTGCCCGGCGCCACGGCCCACGCGGCCGAACCGATCACCGACCCGATCCCCGAGCGGCCCGCCGCCTCCGGTATCGGGCTGACCGTCGAGGAGTACGCCGCCTTCCCGAAGAGCGTGCCGCCGGACGGTCCCGTCAGCGATCCGCGGCTGATGAGGCACGCCCGCATCAACTTCCTGAGCGAACTCCCCGACGGCTCGGACCGGATGGCCGTCCCGGATCTCAACGGCAAGCTGTATCTCGTCGAGGACGGCACCCCGCACGTGTATCTCGACGTCGCCGGCACCTTCTCCCCCGCCTTCTTCGGCAGCCAGGGGCTCGGCATGGGCCTCGGGTTCGTCACCTTCGACCCGCGTTTCAAGAAGAACGGCCGCTTCTACACCGTCCACACCGAGCTGGCCTCCGCCACCACCGCCGTACCCGACATGCGCCAGGCGGCCACCTCGGTGTACCACGGCATCGTCACCGAGTGGACGGCCGACGACCCCTCGGCCGACACCTTCAAGGGCACCCGTCGCGAGGTCCTCCGCATCGGCTTCGCGGGCCGGGTCCACGGCATCCAGCAGATCGACTTCAACCCCACGGCTCGGCCCCACGACAAGGACTACGGGCTGCTCTACCTGGCCGTGGGCGACGGCGGCCAGGGCGCCAGGAACACCGAGCCGCAGAGCCTGGCCCTGCCGCACGGCAAGATCCTGCGCATCGACCCGCGGGGCACCGACAGCGCCAACGGCAAGTACGGCATCCCTGCCGCCAACCCCTTCACCGGCACGCCCGGCGCACTCGGGGAGATCTACGCGTACGGCATGCGCGACCCGCACCGTTTCAGCTGGGACCCCGGTGGCCGCCACCGTATGTACCTCGGCCACATCGGTGAGCACGCCATCGAGGCCGTCTACGAGGTGAGGGCGGGCGACAACCTCGGCTGGAGCGAACGCGAGGGCGCCTTCGTGTTCGACAAGGCCGCCACCGATCCCTGCGCCAAGCTGCAGCCGCTGCCCGCCGACGACGAGAAGTACGGCTACACGTATCCCGTCGCCGCCTACGACCACGACCCGCCCGCCAACTGGGACTGCACCTCCGACGTCGGACGGGCGATCGTCGGCGGTTTCGTCCTGCGCGACCGCGCCCTGCCCGAGCTGTACGGGAAGTACGTCTTCGGCGATCTCGTCGACGGCCGGCTCCTGTACGCCGACGCCTTGGACATGCGGCGGGGCGGCACGGAACTGGCCCAGCTGTACGACCTGATGCTGTACGACGTGAGCGGCACGCGCGTGACCATGCGGGACCTGGCCGGGGACAGCCGGGTCGACCTCCGCTTCGGGCAGGACGCCGACGGCGGGCTCTATCTGCTCTCCAAGGCCAACGGGAAGATCTGGAAGGTGACCGGCACCCGGAAGTTCGCCTCCTGCGACACCGACGGCACGAGGGTCACCGATGTCATGGCCGGACGCAACTGGGCCCCGGTCACCCCGTCCAAGTGGCGGTTCCCGGGCCGTGAGGCGATCCTCGCCGAGGCCGGGGTCGCCCGCCCCGGCCCGCGCCGCCCCTTCGAGTACGCCGTGCTCACCGCGGGTCCCCCGGCCTTCGGCTCCGTACGGATCGACGCGCGGGTCCGTCTGGACACACCCGTCGAGATCACGAACCGCGACGTGATCATCGTCTTCGGCCACCAGTCGGACACGAAGTTCTACTACGCGCACCTGTCGACCGACAACACCATCTATCCGCACAACGGGATCTTCGTCGTGAACGACGCCGACCGGCTGCGCATCGAGGACCAGTGGAACGGCACCACCGGCGCGCCACCGGCCATCACCGACGCGGCCTGGCACAAGGTGCGGGTGGTGCACTGCCCCGGCACCGGAGAGATCGCGGTCTACCTCGACGGCGCGAAACGGCCGCTGATGACCACCGTCGACACCACGCTCTCCTCGGGCCGGGTCGGCTTCGGCTCGTTCGACAACACCGGGCGGATGCGTGACGTGAAGGTCACGGGTGCGGGCGGGGCTTCCCTCACACGGTGACACCGTCGATCTCGAAGGTCTGCACCGAGGCGGCGGCGAACGGCACGCTCAGGCTCTTGCCGCTCAGGTAGGTGTCCGAGCGGGCCGTGTAGAGGTCGCCGCCGCCGGAGGTGAGGGTGTTCCAGCGCCGTACGAGGCCGCCGCTGCCGCCCGTGACCGTGGTGAAGCGGGACAGGTCGAAGGTGAGCGTCTGCGCGGCACCGGAGTTGACGGCCACGATGACGAGGCGCTTCTGTGTCGCGTCGTGGGCGGCGACCGCGTACCCGACGCCGGTGTCGAGGATGGTCATCCCCGGGCGGATGTGGCGGCTGAACTGGGCCATCACGTAGTACTTGGTCTGCACGGTGGTCGGCTGCAGGGTGCTCGCGTCGTACGCGATCATCGCCCAGCCGGTGGAGGGGTCCATGACCTGCCAGTAGACCCAGGCGGTCGGGTGCAGCCAGCGGAAGTCCAGGCACAGGTTGCTCGCGAGGGTGAGTCCGGTGCCGTCGCTGTCACCGGTCTCGGAGTTCCAAAGCTTCTTGCCCGCCGTCGTCACGACGTCCGTGTGGAGGAGGTCGCGACGGCCGCCCGAGCCCTGGTATCCGTGCACGTTGACCTGGCTGACCAGTGCCTTCGTCGACGCCCCGAACGAGTTCCAGGTCGTACGGGCCAGGTCGTAGCTTGTCTCGTCGGACGCGGAGATCCTGATGCCGGACAGGCCGCGCGCGTCGAGCTCGCTGCGCATGTACGGGAGGACGGCGGCCTGGACGGCGGCGTCCATGTGGCAGCCCTCCTGGGTGCCGGTGGCGGTCCACCAGCTGGAGGAGGGTTCGTTGAAGGGGTCGACGGTCGCGAAGTTCACGCCCCAGTTGTTCTTCGCGCGCAGGGCGACGGCCGCCAGGTGGGAGGCGTGCTGCCGGTAGTTCCAGGACTGGAGGTTGTTGCCGCCTCCGGACGCGCCGGACGGGTTGTGGTTGAGGCACATCCACCACATGGGCGAGTTGGCGAACAGCTCGGTGACCGCGCCCCGTTGGACGGCCTTCACCAGGGCGGCGCGCTGGTTGGCGTCCGCCGTCCAGTCCCAGGCCGAGGATGTGGGGTCCTCGTTGTTCCAGTCCTGCCAGTAGCCCTCGATCTGCTTGAAGGCCGGGATGTTGGGCGAGGCGACCATGGACTGGCCGCCCACGCTGTTCGGGCTGCACGCTCCCAGGTTGTAGCGGGCGATGTTCATGCCGAGACCCGGCAGCGTCCTGCCGCCGTAGGCCACGGACTTGGTGGTGAAGAAGATGTCGGCGAAGTCGTCCCGCGCGCCGAACACGTTGGCCCACCACGCGAGCGAGGTCCCCCACCCCTCCCAACTCCCGTAGCTGGTGGCGGGGTTGACGCCGATGGTCGCGTCGGCGCGGGCGGTGCCCGTCGCCAGCGCACTGCCCAGCAGCGTGCCGCCCGCCGCCGCCAGCAGCGATCTGCGCTTCATCATGAAGGTCTCCTGTCGCGCTCATGCCACAACCTGCTTGAAGAATGAGGCGGGGGCAAACGGTTGTCGAGACAGGTGACAGCGCTTTCTCTTTCGATAGTTTCTATTCCGGGAGCTCGACGCCAGGGGTGTCCCCGGCATACGCCGCCCTCAGTACCGCCAGCGCGCCCTCGTGCGTGACCTCGCGCGGATTCGCGTACGCCTGTCCCGCGACCTGCTCGGCCGCCACCGTCAAGTCGGCTTCCTTCAGGCCCAGTTGAGCCAGGGAGCGCGGTGCGCCGAGCTGTCCGGACAAGGTCCACAGTGCCTGCGGGGCGTTGTCGGTGCCGAGGGCGCGATCGAGGGCCCTGACCGCCTCGGGAGCGGCGGGCGCGTTGTACGCGAGAGCGTACGGGAGGACCACCGTGTGCGTCTGAGCGTGCGGCAGGCCGAAGGTGCCGCCCAGCACATGGCAGAGCTTGTGGTGCAGGCCCATGGTGGTCGCACCCAGACAGGAACCGCAGAGCCAGGCCCCGTAGAGGGCGCGACCGCGGGCCTCCACAGCCGAAGGGTCGGCAGCGATCTCCGGAAGTGCCGAGGTCATCGCACGGACGCCCTCCTCGGCCATCAGGGAGACGAGGGGCGAGGTGTCGGGGGCGTACAGCGCCTCGACGGCGTGCGCGACGGCGTTGACGCCGCTCGTGACGGAGAGGGGTACGGGCATGGAGAGGGTGAGTTCGGGGTCGTACACGACGCTCCGCGGGAGGACTGACGGATCGCGGCCGGTGCGCTTCACGCCGTGCTCGGTGAGGCCCCACACAGGGGTCATCTCGGAGCCGGAGTACGTGGAGGGCACGGCGATCAGGGGCAGGCCGGTGCGCAGCGCGATCGCCTTCCCGAGGCCGATCGCCGAACCGCCGCCCACGGCGACGCAGCCGTCGGCACCGGCCGCGCGAGCCACCTCGACGGCCCGGTCGGCGACCTCCACCGGGACGTGCATCCGGGCTTCGGCGTGCAGTCCGGCACACAGCTCGCCCAGCGAGTCGGCGACCGCCCGAGCGGTGTCCGCACCCCGCCCACCCGACACCACCAACACCCTTCGCAGACCGAGCCGTTGGACCTCCTCCGCCGTCGCGGTCACCGAGGCGCCGGGCCGGAAGACGACCCGCATGGGCTGAGCCTCGTACGAGAACTTCACGCTTGTGCCCCTGTCCGAGGAGTGAGTACGAGATCGAACTGGGCGTGCCTGAAGGGGTTCGGGATGCCGAACTCCCGTGCCAGGGAAGGGTCGTCGGTCTCCGCGAAGTCCTGGACCAGGCTGCTCTTCACCGCGAAGACCGCGTCCGAGTCGAGGTAGTCGCTGCCCGCCACGAAGATGTGCGTGGTGACGGGTGTGTGGCCCTCGGCGGTGGCGATGAAGTGGATGTGGGCCGGGCGGTAGGGGTGCCGGCCGGTGGCACGGAGCAGTTCGCCGACCGGGCCGTCGGTCGGGATGGGGTACGGACTCGGCACACAGGTGCGGAACCAGAAGCGGCCCGCCTCGTCCGCCGTGAAGAGGCCGCGGCCGTTGCCCGCCGGCTGGAGGTCCGGCTGCTGCACGTCGTAGAAGCCGTCGGCGTCGGCCTGCCAGACGTCGAGGACCGCGCCGGGCAGCGGGGTGCCGTCGTGGGCGAGCACCCGCCCGCTGACGACACACGGTTCACCGCTGCCGACCAGGTCGATGTCCGCGCCGAGCTCACGGACCGGGGACTCGGTCATGTGGAAGGGGCCGAGGACGGTCGACTCGGTGGCGCCGGGCCCGCGGTCGGCGTTCAGGGTCTCGACCAGCATCGACAGTCCGAGCACGTCCGACAGGAGGATGAACTCCTGGCGGGTGTCGGTGCACGTCTGCCCGGTCGCCGTCAGGAACCCGATCGCGCGCTCCCACTCCTCCTGGGTGAGCCGCGTCTCGCGCGCGAAGTCGTGGAGGTGCCGGATCAGCCCGGTGAGCAACTCCCGCAACCGCGGATCGGTACCCGCACCGAGACTCCCGACGGCCTCCTCGGTGACCGCGGTCTCGCTGCCATCGATGGTCATGACGACTCCTGATTCACCGTGTCCCGTATTCACCGTGTCCCGATTCCCCACGATCACTGTCCTACTCCGCCCTGACGGGGCGCCCCGTCAGGGGCGCGGGGAACTGCGCGCCCAGCCACGGACGACCCGCACGAACACGACGACCCGCAGCACTCCGAAGCCCAACCGCACAACCAGCGGAGCTACCCGCGGACTACCGTCCGAGGATCCGCCGCACCGCGCCCCCCAGCAACTCCTCCGCATCGCCGGTAGCCGTCGCGTACCGAAACGCCACATACCCGTCGGGCCGCACGAGCAGCACACCCGAGTCGGAGACCTCGCTCAGCCGCGCCCAGTCACCGTACGGATCCTCGTACTGCTGACCGGGCCCGATGACAGCGGTGGCGATATCAAGGTCGGCGGCCTCCGCAGCCCGCACCCACCCCTCACCCCCGATTCCGGTGAACAGCGTGAAGCGCCCCCGCCCCGCCGCGTCGAGCGTGGACAGGGTCCGGTCCCCGGCCGTGATCCAGGCGTGCGGCAACTTGGCACCGGGCCGCGAGGAGGGCTGGTGGTACAGCTCGGGGTCCTGGTCGAACCCAGGATCCTCCGTACCGTCGGGAACGACCGCGTCCGACACGTACCGCTGATTGAGATCAACACCGTGCGCGTTGAACTCGTACACCTTGAAGGCGATCGCCTCGCGGAGCTGGGCGCGCTGCTTCTCGGCGGCCTCGGTGGCGTCCTTGCGGGCGGCGATGTTGGCCCACAGCTGCTCGGGGCTCTGCGGGGAGAGCCCGTCGAGCGCCTCGAAGATCGGGGCGGTCTCGCCGATGGACTTGTTGGCGCGGGTGACGATCTGCTTGCCGACCGGGGCGCGCTCGGTGGTGTACGTGTCGAGGAGCTTGGGCGAGGCGGTCCCGTCGAGGACGAGTTTGAGTTTCCACGCCAGGTTGTACGAGTCCTGGATGGAGGTGTTGGAGCCGAGGCCGTTGGACGGCGGGTGGCGGTGCGTGGCGTCGCCGGCGCAGAAGACTCGGCCGTCGGAGTACGTCTCGGCGTACATCTCGTTGACCGTCCACGCCGAGGAGGACTTGACGATCACCGGGATCTCGTCGTCGCCGATCAGCCGACGAACGATCGACTCCGCGTACTCGGTGGTGAGGTCCGGGGCGCCCGCGGTCACGTCGTAGCCCCAGACGATCATCCACTCGTCCCAGGGGCGGACGTTGCGGACGAGGCCCGCGCCGATGCCACCGACGGTGGCGCCGGGAGCGAGCACCCAGTACAGCGTCGAGGGCCGGTGCGCGGTGTACTTGCTCAGGTCCGCGTCGAAGACGATGTTGATGCTGCCGGCCACGCCCATCTGGCCGCCCATCGGCAGCCCGGCGTCCTCGGCGACCTTCGAGCGGCCGCCGTCGGCCCCGATCAGGTACTTGGCGCGGATCGTGTACTCGTCGCCGCGCAGCCGGTCCTCGACGGTGACGGTGACCCCGTCGGCGTCCTGGACGAAGGACTTGTAGACCGTGCTGAAGCGGAGGTGGGTGCCGCGGGCGACGGCGGCGTCGACGAGCACCGGTTCCATCATGTGCTGGGGCATGTCGCACATGCGGGTGGGGCTGGCGAGGTCGTGCGCGGCCTGGACGAGGGGGTCGTTGCCCCAGGAGCGGACGCGGCCCAGCTCCTCGCCGGCCAGGCTGGTGCAGAAGGTGGTGTTGCCCATCAGGTGCTGGGGGGTGGCCTGTGCGACGACGTCCCGCTCCACGCCGAGGTCGCGCAGGACCTCCATGGTGCGCTGGTTGGTGATGTGGGCGCGGGGCGTCTCGGCGAGGCGCGCGTAGCGGGTGACCACGATGTTGGGCACGCCGTAGGTGCTCAGTGCCAGGGCCGCCGTGGCGCCCGCCGGGCCACTGCCCACGATCAGTACGTCGGTCTCGACTACGGGCTCGACGATATGCACCACAGACGCTCCAGAGGGTGAGAACAGCACCAGCCTTCCATGATCATGGAGCGAGGTGCGGGAGCGCGGGTGTCTCATTACGAGACACCGGGGGCGGGACGGAACGTGTCGATGCACCGAACGTGCCGATGCCGGGACGGAACATTTCGAGCCGACCCCTTGTTTCTTCTTCAACCACTCCCGGTACGGTGGGAGGCGCCGTGACCACCACAGAAGAGTCCCCCGCCCGTCCCGCTCTCACGCCGCTGCGCCAGGCGCGCGAGCGGTTCCTGACCGGACGCCCGTTGCCCGCCGACGTGCCGGACGAGATCGTCGCGGCCTGGCGACGCGCCCGCTTCTTCGGTGTACGGCACGATTTGAAGGAACCCGCCGAGCCCGTGCCTCCCGCGGAGTCGGCCCTGCTGACCGCCGCGCGGCCCGTACTCGAACGGATCGCCCCCGCCCTCGCCTCCGGACAGTCGTCCCTCGCGCTCACCGACGAGCGGCTGCGCGTCCTCTGGTCTGCCGGGAACGGGCCGGGCGACGAACAGTGGCGTGACCTGTCCGAGCAGCAGGTCGGGCACAACAGCGCGGCCCTCGCCCTGCGCACCCGGCGTCGCGCCGAGGTGCACGGGCCCGAGCACTTCCTCGACCTGTGGCAGGACGTGTCCGCCGTCAGCGTGCCGGTGCTGGCCCCGGAGAACGGCCAGGTCCTGGGTACGGTGACCGTCGCGTCCGGCCTGTGTACCGGGTGTACTCCGCATCCTGGCGCCGCTCTCGCCGAGGCCACGGCGACGGCCGTCGAGGCGGAGCTGCTGGCGCGGTCCCGCACGGCGGAGCGGGCACTGCTGGACGCCTATCAGCGGGCGGCCGCACGGCCAGGCGCGGCGGTCGTGGCACTCGACGGCAAGAATCGACTACTGAGCGAGGCGGCAGCCGGGACACTGTCGCCGGGCGCGGTAGCAGTCCTGGAACGGACCGCGGCGGCCAACGGCCCGGGGCGGGGCAACACCGACCTCTCCCCGCCGTACGACTCGGCACGGAACGGGACCGGTTCCGCCGCCTTCGATCTCGAACTCCCCGACGGCACGGGCACGGCGCATGTCACCCCCGTACGCCACCTGGGCGCAGTCATCGGTGTGGTCGCCGTGGTCGAGCCGCCCTCCGACGAAGCGGTGCGACCACACACGGAGCAGCCGCGCACCGCACTCGCCGGGCGCTCGGTGCCCTGGCGCCACGCGACGGCGCAGGCCACCGAACTGGCGCGCACCCGCGAGCCCCTCCTGCTGACCGGGGAGCGCGGCACCGGAAAGACCGCCCTGGCACGGGAGTTGCTGTCGGCGCGCGGGGATCTGGATCCACTGGTGGTGGACGCGGCGGAGGGCCCGGCCGACGATCCCGACAGCTGGGCGAAGGCCTGGGCGGACAACCGCGCGATCCTCCTCCGCCACGCCGAACGCCTCGCCCAGTCCGACATCGCCGCCCTCAACTCCCTGCTCGACGAACACCCGGAGGCACCACTCCTCCTCACGTACACGCCCGGCACTCCCCCGGGCCCCTGCCTCCAGCGACTGCTCGACACACTGGCCGCCCGCTCGGTGACCCTCCCGGCCCTGCGCGAACGCCCGGACGACATCAGGGAGTTGCTCCCCGCTCTGGCACCGAAACCCGCACCGCGACAGCCTCCCCTCACCTGGACGCTGGACGCGCTACGGGCCTTGGAACGCCATCCGTGGCCCGGAAACATCACGGAACTCGCCCATCTCGTCAGGGCGTTGGCCGAACACCGCCGCCTGGCGGGCCCGGTGCGACGCGCCGAGCTCCCGGACCTGGTCAGGGAGGGCCCCGCGGCACGACAGCTGAGCCCGATGGAGAGCGCCGAGCGAACCGCCATCCTGGAGGCGCTGCGCCGCCACGGCGGCAACAAGGCACGCGCCGCCGCGGCGCTGGGCATAGCCCGCGCGACCCTGTACAGAAAGCTGCGGGGCTACTCCCTGTAGTGGTCCCCTGCCCCCTCCCCGTCTCCTCCTCCCCCTGCTAGCCTCCGGCTCGGGAACCGGTTGCCAAGAGCGTTGCCGCACTTCCCAAGGGGGGCGAGCCATGACGAGGAAGACCGCAGGCGACATCGTGGGCCGGCGCACCATCCGGGACGTGGCGGCACGGGCGGGTGTGTCGGCGTCCACGGTGTCGCGCGTCCTCGGCGGCGACTACCCGGTGAGCGCGTCGACCCGTACCCGCGTGATGCGAGCGGTACGCGAACTCGACTACGTGGCCGACGCCCGCGCCAAGGCCATCGCGGGGGCGGGCACGCCCACCCTCGCGTTCGTCCTGGACGACATCACGGGCCCGTCCTTCGCGCACATGGCGCACGGCGTGGAACGCGAGGCCACCCGCCTCGGCCATCTGTCTCTCATCTGCAGCACGGACGGCGACGCCGAACGCCAGCTGGAGTTCATCGAGATGATGCGGGCCCAGCGCGCCGCCGCGGTGATCCTGGTGGGCGGCACGGCGGACACGGTCGAGTACCGCGACCGCATGGCCCGTATCGCCGACTCCCTGGCCTCCGCGGGCTCCCGCCTGGTCCTCTGCGGCCGACCGCCCCTGGACCCGGGCACGCCGGTCACCGTCATCGAGTACGACAACGAAAGCGGGGCGTACGCACTCTGCGCCCACCTCCTCGGCCAGGGCCACCGCCGCGTCCTCTTCCTGGGCGGCAAGCCGTCCAACACCACGGCCCAGGGCCGCGAACAGGGCTACCTCGCGGCCCACCGCGCCCGCGGCACCGTTCCGGACCCGGCCCTCCGCCTCTCCGGTGACTTCACCCGCGACTCGGGCCACCGTCTGATCCGCCAGGCCCTGGCCCAGGGCCTCGACTTCACCGCGGTCATGGCGTCCACGGACATGGTCGCCTCAGGCGCCCTGACGGCCCTCCACGAGGCGGGCCTGTCCGTCCCGGAGGACGTCTCCCTGGCGGGCTACGACGACATCCCTTTCGCCCGAGACCTCAACCCTCCACTCACCACGGTCCACGTCCCCTACGAGGACCTGGGCCGCCTGGCGGTCCGCACAGCCCTGACCCGCACCCCGGACGCCCCGGACGAACACCTCCTCCTGGGCACCCACGTAGTCGTACGAGCCTCGGTGACACCCCCGACAGACACCCATCAGTGACGACCAGCCGCTCAAGGCGGCACGCCGCGTCCCCGGCACCCCCACAAACAGCGGGCGCCGACGACACGTCGCAGGCGAGACACCAGGCGAGCAGAAACGCCTACTTGGCGTACATCACCGTCCCGAAGCCAAGCTGGTCAAAGCCCCCACTGCTGCCGCCATAGTCACCACCACCCCCCTCAGGCCGCACGCTCTCCGCCATGGCGGTGATGTACGGAACGGACAGCCCACGCCGACGGGCGTAGTGATAGTGGAGGATGTCCCACACCGGCCTGACCTGCCCCCGGCTGCTGGCGGAGATCACGGTGTGCGCCTGCTGGGCGCAGTTCTGACCCGAACCCCACGTGTACCTCGTGAAGGGCACGTCCTGTCCGAGGTTGTACTTGGCGACGTACTGGGCGGCCTTCATGAACCGGTTGTCGCCGTAGCCGTACAGGTCCTCGCCCTGCGACCAGGCCATCTCGCAGAACGTGCCCATCTGGCCCATGCCCATCATGGTGTGGCCCTGATCGCGCCCGCTCTCCTGCCACTGGGCGAGCCCCTCCGAGTCGTACACGAACGGAACGGCGTGGTTGATGGAGCCGTTGCCCGCGCCGTTCTTGAAGTAGTTCACGGCCTGGTCGTACTTGGCGGCGTCGTCGCAGAGTATGCCGATGGCCAGGATCGAGTTCATGGTGCACAGATCCCAGTTGGCCCAGTAGTTGGTGATGCAGGCGTCGTTGTGACTGTTCAGGAACTGGTTGTTGAGCGGGTAGAAGACGTTGAGCATCATCCGCTTGAACCGTTCGAGGTCGAACCCGCTGTAGCCACGCATGAGTTCGGCGGCGTTCGCGAACTGGTAGCCGTAGATCCCGGCGGCCAGGAAGCGGTCGGCGTTGCCGGTGACCGTGGTGAGCGTGGCCGACCAGGCGTTGAGGATGTCGCGGGCCTTGTCGCCGTGGGCCGTCGTCCCGGCGATCCTCCAGCGCAGGGCGTTCTGGTAGGCGGCGTGGATGTCGTTGTACAGGAGGCTGTAGTTCTCGCCCGTGCCACCGCGGATGATCGTGGCCACCGGACGCGGCGTCCAGGTGCTGGCGGAGTGGGAGTTGGCGGTCAGCCGGTTCCAGCCGGACAGCCAGGGTTCGTTGCCCGCGGCGACCCGGACCTTGGCCCGGTTGAGTTCGCCGTACGCGTGCAGCATGCCCGGGTGGGTGAAGGGCGCCGGGGCCGCCGCTGCCGTACTGCCGGTGAGGGCCGTGGCGGAGGCGCCGACCGCGAGGGCGGCGGTGAGACCGCCGGCGGTCTTCAGCAGACCTCGGCGGCTCAACTCCGTGCTGGGAAGGTGCTGGTGGGGGGATGTGCGGCTCATTCTGTGCATCTCCAATCCTATGGAGGATCGGCGGCCGGGCGTGGAGCGGGAACGCGCACCCCCTCCACGCCAAGCCGCCTAGGTGGGGGTGATGCTCACCTCGTCGAACTCGGAGGTGCAGCGGACCAGTTGGCTGCGGGAGCAGACCACGAGGCCCACGTAGTAGGGGGCGTCACCGAAGCCGGGGATCTCTCCCTCGGCAAGAGAGGTCCAGGTGACGCCGTCATCGGTGGAAACGGCCGCGCTGAAGGCAGTCCCGGTGCGCTTCAGCCGCAGCAGAGTGGGGAGGGTGACGTTCGCGCCGCCGGTGAAGGCGGAGGCGCCCGCCACGGTCCTGCGGAGCATGAGCTGTGCGGTCGTCCCGCCGGTGACGATCGCCCCGGCCGCCTGGTCGAACGGCGAGAGGGACTTGGCCATGAGCAGGCCCACCCGGTCGGCACTCGTCGCCCCGTCCCGGGAAACGAGCCGGGCGGTGACCTCACAGTCGCCCGTGACCGGACACCGCACGAACTGCCCTGTCATTCCCTGGTTGTTGACAGTCAGGTCGGCCCCGGCGCCACGCACGACGAAGGTGCCGCCGTCCACGCTCGTGATCCCGGAAGTACGGACGGAAACCACCCCGTACGTGCCGAGGTCGCGCTCGTCGAGAACCACGTCGCCGAGATCCCCGTACGACCAGGGGGCGGCCGGCGGCATGCCCACGGTGATCGCAAAAGTGCCGGTCCCAGTCCCGGAGGCGTTCCCCGCGGCGGCGGTGACCGTGAACTCGCCCGTCCGGTCCGGTGTTCCGGAGACGAGGCCGGTGCGCCGGTCGACCCCGAGCCCGTCGGGCAGACCGCGCGCGGAGAACCGTACGGGCTCGTGCGAGGCCCTGAGCAGATGCCGGAACGGGACACCCCGATTGGCGTGCACGACCGCCGATGAGACGAGTTCGGGGACGGACGGCGTCGGCATCCGTGCCTCGGCCGAGGCCGAACGCGGGCCACTGCCACGGATGTTGGTCTTCGCGACAGCGTAGTGATAGGTCGTACCGGGCGCCCCGGTCGCGTCCGCGTACCGCAGGCGGGTGCCGAAGCCGACCGCGCCGACGTCGGCGGCGATCCGCGTGTACGGTCCGGCGGCGCGCGCGGCTCGCAGCACCGTGTAGCGGGCCGAGAGGTCGGGATCGGTCCAGGCCAGCTCGACGGCGTCGGAGCCACCGGCGGCCCGTAGATCGGTCGCCCTCCGCACGGGACGCGGCACGGACCAGACCACACCGGTGGAGGATGTCACGCTGACGTTGTCGAAGGCTCCGGTTCCGGTCTCCGCGTACTCCTCCGCCACGCCCAGGCAGGAGGTGAGGGCGAGTCCCGCGTACACCGTCCGGCCCAACTCGACCTCGGTGGAGCCGACTTCGGTCCAGTGCACGCCGTCCGGGGAGATGGCTCCGGTGCAGCGCCGCCCGGTGCGCCGCACCCGCACCCAGTACGGCGCCCGCAGCCGGTAGCCGTCACCCGCGCCCTCCACGTACGGCGCATCCAGCGGGGTCGCCGACTCCGGCAGGGCGCCGAGGTCGGAGATCGGGAACGACGCGCCGCTGGTGATCGCCCGCTGCTGCGACGGCGGCACGGGTGTGCTGCCGGTGCCGGTGACCGGCGCCCCCGACGACGCACGGACGGTCCACACCCCGCTCCAGGTGTGCAGGGGCAGCCCCTGGATCAGCATCGACGCGTGCGGGGCGTCCGCGTCGAGGGAGCCGCGGAGGGTGACGCCGGTCTTGGCGTACTGCGAGCTGAGCGGCCAGACGATCCGCGCGGTGACCGTGCCGTCGCCGCGCAGCGGAAGGTGCGCCAGCCGGCAGGTGTCCGCGGTACCGCTCGCCTCCAGTACGAAGCGTTCGCCGTCGAAGGCCGCCGATCCCGGGACGCGTACGGCGCCCACGTCCCGTGTCGACCAGGGCGCCGGCAGGCCGGTGGTCGCCGCCATCCACCCCGAACTGCCGCTTTCCTCCTGCGAGTCGACGGCGACGACCGTGTAGTAGTACGTGCGGCCCGCCCTGACGTCTCGGTCCGTGTAGGTCACGGTTTTGATCGCGGACGCGATGCGCCGGTACGGCCCCTCGGGTCCGGTCGCGCGCCGGACCGTGTAGCCGGTCGCCCACGCGGACGGCAGCCAGGACACGGTGACGCTGTCGTGGTCGCCGACGGCGGTCAGCCCGGTGGGGGCGGCGGGCGCCGCGGGTGCGGCCCGCGCGCCCGCGTAGGCCAGGGTCCCCCAGCTCGGCAGGTCGTCGTTGGCGCCTTCCACGACACGGGTTCCGCCGGTGCCCCGGAAGAGGACGTCTCTCGTGTACGGGGCGTCGAGGCCGCGTACGCTCGCGTAGTGCGCGTACGCCATGTCGTAGATCGGCGGGAAGCTGCCGCGGGACTTCTCCGAGACGGCCGTCTTGAGGTACTTGCCGGTGCGGTCGAGGTCGGGGGTGAAGGGGACGTCGCCGCCGAGGTTGTAGCGGGCGGCGTACTCGACGTTCGCTAGCAACCGGTTGCCGTCGAAGCCGTACAGGTCGACGCCCTGGTTCCAGGCGACCTGGGCGGCGTCGGCGAGCAGGCCGACGGCAAGTTGTTCGTGGCCCTGGTCGCGGCCGCTCTCCTGGCCCTGGCCCGCGTCGGTGACGATGCGGTGGCGGACGCCGCCGTTGCCCGCGCCGGCCGCGGCGAACCGCAGGGAGTCGTCGAAGAGCGTGCGTTCCTCGCAGAACACGCCGATGGCCAGGACGGTCTGAAGGGCCGTCAGGTCCCAGTTGCCGTTGGCGTAGAGCATGTAGCCGGACACCGCCGGGTACCACACGCGCAGGAAGGACTCCTCGCAGCGCGCGATGTCCTGATCGGGCCATCCGTCGTAGTCGCTGTGCCGCAGCAGCTCGGCCGCGTTGGCGAACTTGAAGCCCTGCAGTCCGGCGCCGAGCGGTCCGTCGGCCCCCGTGACAGCGGTGAGCGAGGCCGACCAGGCGTCGAGGATGTCCCGTGCCTTGTCCGCGTGGGCCCGGTTTCCGGTGACGCACCACATCAGGGCGTTCTGGTACGCGGCGGCGGAGTCCGCGACAGCCTGGTTCATGAAGTTGGCGGGACCGCGGCCCCAGGAGGTGATCTGTCCGGTGTTCTGGACGGTGTAGGTGTGCTGGGAGCGGGGGTGTGCGGCCAGCGCGGCGTGGCCGGCGGCGATCGGCTCGAGGCCTGCCGCCACCGCGGACCGCATCCGGTCCAGGTCCTCGCGGGAGTGGAGGAGGCCGGGATGTGTGAAGGCGTACGACGCCGCTCCGGTGGCCTGGGCCCGTGCAGGCGTGGCGGCGGTGGACAGCAGTCCGCCGCCGGCCGCGGCCACGAGCCCCGCGGTGCCGAGGAAGGAGCGTCGGCTCAGTCGGCTGAGGGGAAGCACGGCTGACTCCTCGTCACGCGTTGCGCACGGTGAGCTTGATGGACTTGGTCGCCGTGCCCACGGAGTTCGTGGCCGAGACGGTGACCGTGTGGGTGCCGGGCGCCTTCGGGGTTCCGGAGATCAATCCGGTCTCCTTGTCGACGGCCAGGCCCTTCGGCAGACCCTCGGCGTCGAACGACGTCGGCAGCGCGGTCGCGGTGACGAGGTGGTTGAAGGCGCGCTTCCTGGTGGCGGTGGCCTCGCCCGCGCTGGTGATCTCCGGGGCCACCGTCGAGGCTGCCGTCGCCCCGTCCAGGAAGCGGAGGTTCCGCACGTGTTCGTTGGCGAACATCGGCACCATGTCCGTGGTGAGGAACCAGCCGGGCTTGCGCATCTTGTCGTGGACGACCGTGCCGTTGATCTCCAGGTTCTGGAAGGTGAGGTTCTTGATGGGGCGGTCCGCGTCGTAGCCGGTCAGGATCGCCAGGTTGGCCTTGTCGCCGTCGTACGTGAGGTTCCGTACGTACACGTCCTCGATGCCGCGGCCCGGTGAGGCGTTGTACCGGTTCGCCATGACGCGCATGTTGACCAGCTGACCCCAGGTGAAGTCCTCCACCCGGACGTCCTGGATGCGGATGTTCCGGATGAGGTTGCTGTCACCGGGGTTCAGGGCGAAGCAGCCCTGGTAGAGAACCTGCGGCTCGCGGTGCTGGAGGATGTCGATGTTGCTGAAGACGATGTTCTCGATGACCTCGGGCTTCTCCGGGTTGCCGTGGGTGCCCATGTTGACCGGGTGGGCGACGTCGGCCCAGAGGGTGGAGTCGCGGACGGTGACGTTGCGGCAGTCGCCGAAGTAGTCCCAGCGGTGGGCGTAGACGGCGATGCAGTCGTCGCTGTTGCGCATGAAGACGCCCTCGATCAGGACGTCCTCGCTGCTGAACACGTCGATGCCGTCGCCCCATTGGCCGTAGCTGTAGGAGTGCAGGTTGCGGACGGTGACCTGCTGGGACTGGCCGATGGTGCAGGAGTAGCCGGTCTTCGGGTTCAGGACGAGGATGCCGTCGATCTCGATGTTCTTCGAGAACGCCACCGTGGTGCCGCCATCGGCGTCGTACAGGATGCCCCGGCCGATCAACCGGGCGTTCTCCACGTTGGTGAAGTCCACCCTGGCCTTCAGTACGGCGCCGCCTGCCAGGTAGACCGTCTTTCCGCTGGGCACCTTCAGTACGTTGTCCGGGACGGTGTGGATGCCGGGGCCGAAGTGGAGGACGTCGGGGTCGTCCGCGTCGGGCCGCTGCTTCTCGACCGGGTTGGCATGCAGGTGGAGGTTGTCGTAGAGGTTGCCGTCGATCTCTATGGAGAGGTTGCGCGGCTCGTCGAGGCTGAAGCGGATGGTGTCGCCGCTCACCTCGTGCTCGACGGCGTACGACAGGGGGCGGATCCGCGCGGAGCCGAAGGCGCCCTTGGAGGAGGTGACTTCGACCTCGACGGTGCCGGTGAAGTCGAAGCCGGCGACGGAGGAATCCCTGACGATGCCCGAGCCGGTCGCCTCGTTGATGGTCTTCGTCCGGGCGCGCAGGACGGGCACGGTCCGCCACACACCGCCGGGCTTGCGTGCCTTGACGGAGAAGCTGGTGTTGAGCGGCAGCCCGGCCGGGACGGGATGCACCACGAGCCGGTCGGCGGCCTCCGGTCTGTCCTGCGCACCGGCGGTGCCGGCCGCGGCGCCGACCAGGGAGTACGCGGCCGCGGTGGCGCCCGCGGCCTGCAGAAGGGTGCGCCGGGTCAGTCCGGTGCTCTGGGCGTCGTTCATGGCAGTTCCTTCAAAGGGGGAAGTGGGCCGCTACTTGAGGCCGGTGGTGGACATACCGGTGACGAATCCGCGCTGGGCGACGAGGAAGACGAGCAGGATGGGCACGACGTACATCACGGAGGCCGCGGCCTGGAGGTTGTTGACGGGAGTCCCGGCCGACGAGACGTAGGTGGTCATCACGGCGACGGCGAGCGTGGAGCGGTCGGTGTCGAGCAGCAGCATCGGCGCGATGAAGTCGCCCCAGGTCCAGGTGAAGGCGATCACGAAGCTGGCCGCGAGGGCCGGCCAGGACTGCGGCAGGAAGATCCGCCAGAAGATCCGGGCGTAGCCGCAGCCGTCGACGATCGCGGCCTCCTCCAGTTCACGGGGCAGGCCGGCGAAGAACTGCCGGAAGAGGAAGACGAGGTACGGGGCGGCGGACAGACCCCACAGGACCCATGGCCAGTAGGTGTTGACCATGCCGAGCTTCGCGAAGATCAGGTAGGTGGGGAAGAGGGTGATGATCTGCGGCAGCATCATCGAGCCGAGCAGTACGCCGAACAGTGTCTTCTTGCCGGGCGCTTCGAGGCGGGCGAACCCGTAGCCGACCCAGGCCGAGGTGAGGGTGACCAGGGTGGCGTAGAGGGTGGCGATGATGAGGGAGTTGCGGGCGTAGCCGAGGAAGTCGATGAGGTTGAAGGCGTCGGCGAAGTTGCCCCACTTGATCTGGTCGGGCAGCCAGTGCACGGGCGACGCGGCCAGCTCGGCCGGTGACTTGAGACCGGTGAGGACCAGCCAGCCGAAGGGGCCGAGGAACAGGCCGGTGACCGCGACCAGGACGGTGTAGAGGACGAGGCGGGACACACGTACCCGCACGTGCGCGGCGGATGTGGGGGGCGTGCCGGGCGGGGCGGGCTCGGAGGACTTCGCGGATTTGGTGGACTTGGTGGACCAGGTCGTGGCGGTCACTTCTTCGCCTCCGGGTCGACGTTGTAGAACACCACGCCGGACGTGGCCTTGAAGATGAGTCCGGTCACGATGAGGATCAGCACGAAGAGCACCCACAGGAGTGCGGAGGCATAGCCGTAGCGGCCGAACGCGAAGTACTGCGAGAAGACATGCATCATGTACATGTAGTTCGACTGCGGGATCTGGGTGACGCCGGCCGGGGTGGCGTCGGCGGAGAGCAGCAGCGGCATGATGGTCTGCACCGAGGCGATGACCCCGGTCACGGTCTGGAAGAGCAGCACCGGTGAGAGCAGCGGCACGGTCACTCTGCGGAAGGTCTGCCAGGAGCTCGCGCCGTCGATCCGGGCGGCCTCGTGGAGTTCGCGGGGCACGTCCTGCAACCCGGCCAGCGAGATGATCATGATGTTGCCGGCGCCCCACAGCACCGCCATGAGGATCACATAGCGGGCGTAGGGGTCGGCGAGCCAGCCGATGGCGTCGATGCCGAAGATGTTCAGAGCGCCGTTGGCGGCACCGGAGTTCTTGTCGAAGAGCTGCTTGAAGGCGATGCCCGCGCCCACCGGCGGCACCACGGCCGGCAGATAGAGCAGGGTGCGGAACAGACCGCGCGCCTTGAGCGGCCGGTTGACCAGGACCGCGAGGCCGAGTCCCGCGATGATCGACAGCGGCACCGAGGTCACGGCGAACAGGCCGGTCCGGCCCAGTGCGTCCCAGGTCACCGAGTCGGAGAGCAGTTCGCCGTAGTTGTCGAAGCCGACGAAGCGCCAGTGGGGCGAGAGGCCGTCGAAGGTCGTGAGGCTCAGCCACAGCGCGTACGCCATGGGCGCGACGGTCAGCAGCACGAACCCGGCGATCCACGGCGAGGCGAACATGTAGAACGCCCGGTGCTTGCGCGTGGTCATGGATGTCCGGGCACCCGGCGTCGGCGACTTGTCGGCGGGCGCGGCCGACCGGGGCCGCTCCGCGGTGGTGCTGGTCCGGTCGACCGTCATCCCACCTGCTCCTTACCGCGCTTCAGCTGCTCGTTCATGGCCGAGTTCAGCCGACCGGCCAGGGCGTCGACCGACATCCGGCCGTTCATCGCCGCGGGGGCGATCTGGTTGAAGATGGCTTCGAGCGAGTCCCATTTGGCGTAGGGGGTGAAGGAGATGACCGAGAAATGTTTCAACTCGGCCTCCTGCACCGCCAGCACCCGCTTCTGGTAGTCCTCCTGGGCGGGCATCAGCGGGCGCAGGGACTTCAGGGTGGGGATGCCCCAGCCGCCCGCCGCGCGCGCCTTGGCCGGGGCCTCGCCGAAGAACCACTCGAAGACCCGCCACGCGGCGTCCTTGTTCCGGGCCTTCTTCGGCATCCACAGGCCGGTGCCGCCCTGGCAGGAGCTGATCCGCCGGCCGCCTTCGAATACCGGGGCGGGCGCGAGACGGGACGCCTTCGCCAGCTTCTCGTCGGTGTTGATCATGCCGCCGAGCCAGTAGCCGGAGTTCGACATGGCCATGCGCCCGGCCTGGTACGTGGGACCGTCCCAGGCGTTCGGGTCGGGGTCGATGAGGCTGGGCCCGACCCTGGCACCGGCATAACCCACGTACCAGGCAAGGGCCTTGCGGGCCTCGGGGGTGGTGAAGTCGACGCGGGTGAAGTCGTCGGCGAAGAGACTGCCTCCGGCGGCCGCGGTCAGGTTCGTGAGGAGGGCGGGTCTGTTGAGGCCGTTGTAGCTGCCGCCGAAGACGGTGGTCTGGCCGTTCTCGCGCCGGGTGAGACGTTTGGCGTTCGCCAGCCACTCCTCGTACGTCACCGGTTCGGTGTCCGGCGGATGGTCGAGCCCCGCCTCGTCGAAGTGCGTGGTGTTGTACCAGTACATGGAGTCCTGGGAGAAGTCCTTCGCCATGCCGTAGCGCGGACCCTTGCCCTGGGTCGTGCCGTCGTAGCGCCACAGGTCGTTGACCGGGTCCAGGTCTTCGGCCTTGAGGATGCGGCTCCGGGCGAAGTACGGGTCGAGGTTCTCGGCCACGTCCCGGGCGACGAAGTACGGCGTGTCCAGGGCACCGATGCCGCGCACCAGGTCCGGCGGGTTGCCGGCGGTGAGCATGGCGATCAGTTTGGTGATGTCGTTCTTCACCGTGATGATCGTGATGCCGAGTTCGTTGTGCGCCTGCTTGAGCAGTTCGGGCGCGATGTCTTCCGGCTGGACCATCAGCGTGACGGTTTCGCCGCCGCCACTGCCACCGCCGCCGACTCCGGAGGACACCTGGAGCGCGCAGCCGCTCATCGCCGCCGCGCCGGCTGCCGCGCCACCCGCCGACAGGGCGAGGAACCGACGGCGGTCCAGGGACGGACCGGGATGAGAGCGCATCAACTGCTCACCTCCTGCTTCGGGTTGGGTGGGTCGAGGAGAGTTCGGCAACCGGTTGCTGTGGTGGGTGGGCAGAGCTTCTTCCTGTCCGGAAACCGCGTCAAGGGTCTGCACCGACTTTCGAAAAGAGTGGGTGTCGTTCAGGGCCGGGAATCGGAGGTCCGGTGGGTGGTTCACGCGCAGGCGGCGGACGGTCCGGGGGTGGACTCTGGCGGGGCCGGCGGCTTGCGCCGACGAGAAACCGGTTGTCGACGAGAAGGCTGCACGCGCCGAACCCCTCCGGTCTCGGCTGCTCCCGTCCGGTCTCGGCTACTCCCCTCCGTCGTGTTCCCGCATCTCGAACCAGTCGAAGTCCGCCGGGGCGCGGGTCCCGCCCAGGTCCTGCACGCAGACGCCGACGAACGCGCCGGTGAACCGCAGCCGGTCCCCGTAGTCGTCGGAGAGCTTGCTCGCGTCCAGGGCCGGGCCCACGGGATGCCAGTCCGTGCCGTCGGGCGAGGCGGCGAAGCGGAGTTCCGCGCCGTCGAAGCGGGCCCGCAGATACACCAACGGCCAGTCGTCCGTGGTGAGTTCGCTGTCCGGGAGTTCCCCGTACACCCCGTCGTCGGTGAGTACCACGCCCAGGACGCGGCCCCGGCCCTCGACGTGGGTGAGGCGGAGATAGAAGTGCGTCGAGGTGTCGTACCAGCAGATGAGGCCCGCGAGTTGACTGAAGTGCGAGGGGCGGAAGTCGACGACCGTCGTCACCTCGCTGCGCACCGAGGTGAGCCGCCGCGCGACCAGACTCTGGTCGAACCGCGAGTGCGGGCTCTGCCTGCCGCGCAGCCGCAGATGCCCGGGACGTTCCCGGAGGGTCAGCCAGTCGGGGGTCGCGGGAGCCCGGAGCGTGCTCCAACTTCCGCCCAGGGAGGGCGAGTCGAAGTCGTCCCGGGCGACGGTCGGGGCGGCGGGTCCCGGCTCCGCCCCGGTGGGCGCCGGGACCTCCAGGCTCGGCCGCCGCCCTCCGCCCGCCAGCCGCAGCCAGCCGTCGTCGGTCCAGGTCACGCGTTGCAGACAGGTCTCCCGGCCGAGGATGCAGCGCGGCCCGTCGGGCGTCTGTACGGGTCTGGAGGCGAGGTGGGCGAGGTACCACTCCCCCGCAGCCGTCTGGACCAGCTCACCGTGGCCGGCCTTCTGCAACGGCCACTCCGGGGCGTCGCGCGTCGTCAACAGCGAACCGTCCGGGTCGAGTTCGTACGGTCCGGTCAGCTCGCGCGAGCGGGCCATCAGGATGCCGTGGTTCCAGCCGGTGCCGCCCTCGGCGAGCATCAGGTAGTACCAGCCGTCGTGCCGGTAGACGTTGGGCCCCTCGATCAGCTCCTCGTGCGTGAGGATCGTGCGCGGCTGCCCGATCAGGGCCCGCTTGTCGTCGTCGTACTCCTGGAGCACGATCCCGGCGAAGGACGGATGCCCGTCGCGCGGGTCCCACTGGATGTTGAGCAGCCAGCTGCGGCCGTCCTCGTCATGGAAGAACGAGGGGTCGAAACCGGAGGAGTTGAGGAACACCGGCCGCGACCACGGGCCGTCGATCGACGGGGCCGTGATCAGGTGGTTGTCGACGTCCTTGTACGGGTGCCCGACGGTCCGCACGATGCTGTAGACGAGCCAGAACCGCCCCTCGTGGTACGAGAGCGAGGGCGCCCAGACGCCCGCCGAGTCGACGACTCCACGCAGGTCGAGCAGGTCGGGCCGGTCCAGGATGTGCCCGGCCGGCTCCCAGTGGGCGAGATCGGTGGAGCGGTGGACGGGGACGCCCGGGAACCATTCGAAGGTCGAGGTGGCGAGGAAGTACTCCGCGCCGACGCGCACGATGCTCGGGTCCGGATGGAATCCGGGCAGCACGGGGTTGCTGATGTGGCCCGCGGTCATGCAGGTCCTTTCACACAGGGTCGGTGGGGGCGCCGGAAATCCTCGGGTCTGCCCTGAAGGACTGTCGGGAACTGTCGGAAGCGGTCGTAGGCGGCCGTGGACTGTCGTGGGCGGCCGTGGGCGTCAGCCCTTGACGGCGCCCTGCATCACACCGGCGACGATCTGCCGGGACAGCAGGAGGAAGACGACGAGCAGCGGCAGTACGCCGATGGCGGCGCCGGACAGGATGAGCGTGTAGTCGAGGGCGTAGCCGCTGGCCAGCGAGGACAGCGCGGTCTGCACGGTGGGCGTGACGGACGGGTCGAGCACGATCAGCGGCCACATGAAGTCGTTCCAGCTGGCCATGAAGGTGAACATGGCCAGCACGGCGGCCTGCGGGCGGATCGCGGGCAGCGCCACGTGCCAGAAGATGCCGAGCGTGGAGCAGCCGTCGACGCGTGCGGCCTCGACGAGTTCGTACGGTACGGACTCGTCGCAGGCCTGCCGCATCCAGAAGACGGCGAAGGCGTTGACGAGGGCCGGGACGATGACGGCCTTGAGTGTGGCGATCCAGCCCAGGTCCCCCATCAGCATGTACAGGGGGATCATGCCGAGCTGCGTCGGGAGCATGGCGGTGATCACGACGGCCACGAACAGTGCGTCGCGGCCCCGGAACCGCAGCTTGGCGAACGCGAATCCGGCGAGCGAGGCGAGCAGGACGCAGCACACCGTGACCGTCGTGGAGATGATCATCGAGTTGCGCAGTGCGAGCCAGAAGTCGACGGTGTCGTAGACGCGTCGGATGTTGTGGAAGAGGTTGCCGCCCGGGGTGAGGCTGAGCAGCGAGTCGCCGATCGCCGAGTTGTCGCGGGTGGGCAGGACGAAGGAGTAGTAGAGCGGGAAGAGGGACGCGGCCAGCACGCCGACCAGCGTGGCGTAGAGGAGGTAGCCGGGCCGTCGGTCCGCCCGTTCGGCGTTCTGGCGGGACCGGGGCGCGGTGGGCTGGGCGAGGGCCATGACGGCATCAGTCCTTCGATGCGATGCGCCGCGACAGCGCGTAGTTGATGCCGGAGACGATGGCGATGAGCAGGAACATCACCCAGGCGAGGGTGGCGGCGTAGCCCGCGTTGAACTCGCGGAAGCCCTTCTCGTAGAGGTACATCATCAGCGTCTGGAACTGCCGGTCGCTGCCGCCCGTGCCCTCCGTGCCCTGGACGTCGAAGAGTTGGGGCTCGGCGAAGGTCTGCATGCCGATGATGGTCGACATGACGACGCTGAAGATGATCGTGGGGCGGATCGAGGGCACGGTGATCGACCAGAAGACGCGCCGCTTGGAGGCACCGTCGATCATCGCGGCCTCGTGGAGCTCGCGCGGGACGCCCTGCATCGCGGCGAGGAAGATCAGCCCGAAGTAGCCCGCCCAGCGCCAGATGATGATCGTCGAGACGGCGAGGACGGCGGACCAGCGGTTGGCCTGCCAGTTGATCCGGTCGATGCCGACCAGACCCAGTACGTCGTTGAAGATGCCGGTCTGGAAGCCGAAGAGCTGGGCGAAGACGAGGCTGACGGCGACCACCGACACGATGTGCGGCAGCACGATTCCGGCCCGCCAGACCGCGCTGGCGCTGAGCTTCCGGTTGAGGAGGGCGGCGAGCCAGAGCGCGACCAGGAGTTCGCCGCCGGTGCCGAGCACCAGCAGGAGCCCGGTGTTGAGCAGGGCGTTCCAGAAGTACTCGTCGGCGAAGAGGTCCTGGTAGTTGCCCAGGCCCGCCCAGCCCTGGTCGCCCTCGATGATCGCCCAGTCGTGGAGCGACATCCAGCCGGTGTGGAGAAGCGGCCAGAGCGCGAAGACACCGAAGATCACGAAGAACGGCAGGATGAACAGGTACGGGGTGCAGCGCAGGTCGAAGCGGGTGAGGCGGGAGCGCCAGGCGCGGCGTCGGTGGTGCCGCCCCGGGGCGGGAGCGATGGGAGCTCCCGTCCCGGGGCGGGTCTCGGTGACCGTCATCGGGTCATTCCCCCGCGACCTTCTTGGCGTCGTCGATCGCCTGGTCCCACGCGGCTTCCGGCTTCTGCTTGCCCTGCTCGACGCGGAGCAGCGCGTTCATGAAGGCGGAGGCGACGTCGCTGTCCTTCGTGCCGCGGTAGATGGGTTCCATCGAGTCGGCGGCCTCGGCGAAGATCTTGCCGGTGGGGGCGTCGGAGAAGTACGGGTCCTTCTTCGCCTGTACCTCGGGGTCGTTGTAGACCGCGGGGTGGCTGGAGAGGTAGCCCTTCGAGAGGAACAGCTTCTTCTGTACCTCGGAGGAGGTCAGCCAGCGGGCGAGGGCCACGGCCTCCTTGGGGTGCTTGCTCTGCTTGGGCACGAGGAGGTAGGAGCCGCCCCAGTTGCCGCCCTGCGGAGCCGCGGCCACGGACCACTTGCCGGAGTTGGCGGCGCCGGAGGCCTCCTTGGTGCGGTCGAGCTTCCAGGCCGGGCAGACAGCGGTTGCCGTTCTGCCGTTCTTCAGGGCGTTCGCCATTTCCGGGGTGAAGGGCGGATATCCGCCGCTGACCTTCTCCTCGGACATGTTCGCGGCGGTCAGGAAGTCCTTCTTGAGAGAGGTGTTCTTGTCGGCGAGGAACGAGTCGTCGGACTCGGCGAAGAACGTCTCCTTGTGCTGGTTGCCCATGCCGACCCAGACGTCTCCGGTGTTCGCCGTGAAGGCGGCGTCCTTCACCTTGGCGCGGAACTTCTCGCCGGTCTCGGTGAACTTGTCCCAGGTGGGCCAGAGTTGACCGACCTTCTCGGGGTCGGTGGGCAGTCCGGCCTTCTTGAAGAGGTCGGTGCGGTAGCAGATGCCGAGGCCGCCGATGTCGGTCCGCATCCCCATCACGTACGCGCCGCTCTCGACCGTGCCGTAGTCGTACGCCCACTTCACCCACGGGTCGTCGGTGTTGTTGACGCCGTGGTCGGCGAGGTTGAGGAAGCGCTGGTGGCTGGGCTTGAACTTGCCGATGGTGTCGTCGCCGAGGCCCACCACGTCGCTCGCTCCGCGGTTCGCCGCGAGCTGGGTGACGAGCTTCTTCGGCAGGTCCTCGATGAGGACTTCCTTGACCTTGATGCCGGGGTGGCTCTTCTCGTACTCCTTGTAGAGGTCCCGGTAGCCGTAGTCGACCTGGGTCGTGACGGTCAGCGTGACGGTTCCGTCGGCGCTCTCCGAGGAACTCCCGCCGCAGGCCGACGCCGTGAGGGCGATGACCGCGGCGCCGGCCGCCACCCGAATCCCTTGGCTGGCGTGGTGTTTCATGCCCTCACCCCTCTGTTTCCGCTTCCGGCGCATCGGCTCGCCTGTCCGCTGTTTCGAGAAATTTCGATGCGGAGGAACTGGATGAATTCCGGTCCCTTCACGCCCTGTTGAGGCGCGCTTAATGTAGGAACCGGTTGCTACTGGGTCAACGTTTCCATCGCGTAAGCAGCGCTATTCGAAACTTTCGCTGGGGATGGGGATGGGGACACGGGGACGGGGATGCGGGCGGGGACTTGGGCGCGACCGGCCCAGGACGATCCGCGCCGCACGGACCGGCGTCACCGTGACGGCGGCGGGCCGGGCAAGGTCGCGGTCGATCAGCGGCACCACGGCATGGCGCCCGCGGTGTCCGCGCCGATCTTTTGGATCTTCAGGACCGCGGGCGCACCGTACCCACGGGCCACGGAATATTTGGGGTTCAGAATCCGCTGGGAAAATCAACAGCGCGTAGCACGTGATTCATGTCACCCACATTTCGCGGCAATGCCGGGCCGCCTACCGGGGCGCTGCCGGGTGTACCGTAATGGGGCGAGCCTGATGACGATTCCCACGCCGATCAATCATCACCGTCGACGACGAGAATTCAGGATTCCTGAAGACCGAGGGTCTTGCTCAACATTGTTGAGTTTGCACCAAGAACTGAGGCACGGGAAGAGATGTTGACCGCGATGGAGACGGATACGCCAGAACAAGGGCAGGGGCAGGAGGCTCTTCCGCTGTCTCCGGACTACGACGCCGACGCTCCCGAACCCCGGCTCACCTCCGACGGCGCCTCGATCGATCCCGTTCGGGACTACCTGAAGGTGATCGGCCGGGTCCGCCTCCTCAGCGCCGCGCAGGAGGTCGATCTCGCCAAGCGGATCGAGGCCGGCCTGTTCGCCGAGCAGAAGCTGGCGGAAGAACCGGATCTGGATCCGGCGTTCCGGCGCGAGCTGGAAATCGTCGTCGAGGACGGCCACCGGGCGAAATCCCACCTCATCGAGGCGAACCTCCGTCTGGTCGTGTCCATCGCCAAGCGTTATACGAGACGGGGCCTCACTTTTCTGGACCTGATCCAAGAAGGCAACACGGGTCTGATTCGAGCCGTTGAAAAGTTCGACTATGTCAAGGGTTTCAAGTTCTCGACCTACGCGACGTGGTGGATCCGGCAGGCACTGACACGAGCCCTGGCCGACCAGAGCCGCACCATCCGCATTCCGGTCCACGCGGTGGAGATCATCAACAGAGTGGCCAGACTCCGCCGGGAAATGCTGCAGGAACTGGGCGTCGAACCCACGCTGGAGCAGGTGGCGGAGAGGATGGAGCTGCCTGCCGCCAAGATCGCCGAACTCGACGAGTACGCCAAGGACCCCGTCTCACTGCACCTGCCGCTGGGCGAGGACGGCGGCAGCGAACTCGGTGACGTCATCGAGGACAGCGAGAGCGTCTCCCCCTTCGACGCGGTGACGTTCCTCCTCCTCAAGGACACGATCCAGGAGATCCTCGCCCACATGACTCCGCGCGAGGCAGGCATCATCACCCTGCGCTACGGGCTGCTGGACGGTCAGGCGAAGACCCTGGAGGAGATCGGCCAGGTTTACGGGGTCACCCGCGAGCGCATCCGGCAGATCGAGTCCAAGACGATGTCGAAGCTGCGCCACCCCTCCCGCTCACAGGCCCTGCGCGACTACGTCGGGCTCGACTGAGGCCGAGCCCGACCATGTCACCCTGAGTACGAGCGTGATCCCATAGGGCAATCGCATCAAGTCAGATGACCACCGCCCACTCCCGCATGGGAATGGGCGTCGGCATCGGTGTTGGCATCGGCGTCGACATCGGGATGCGCCAGGCCCAGGTGGTCACGCAGGGTGGTGCCCTCGTACTCCGTACGGAACACTCCGCGCTCCTGGAGCAGCGGGACCACCGTGTCGGCGAACGCGTCGAGGCCGCCGGGGGTGATGTGCGGGACGAGGATGAAGCCGTCGCTGGCGTCGGCCTGGACGAAGTCGTCGATGGTGGCCGCGACCGTGGCCGGGGAACCGATGAAGGCCTGGCGGTTGCCGGTCTCGATGACCAGGTCGCGGATGGACCACTTGTTGGCGGCCGCGCGCTCCCGCCACTCGCGGGCGGTGGCCAGCGGGTCGCGGTACATCCGGACCTGGGCCCGGCCGCGCGCGACGGTGTGCTCGCCGAGGTCGGGGTCGATGTCGGGCAGCGGCCCGTCGGGGTCGTACGCGGACAGGTCGCGGTTCCAGACGAACTCCAGGTGCTTGATGGCGGTCGCCCCGCTGACCTGCTGCCGACGCACCTCGCGGGCCAGTTCCGCCGCTTCGGCGTCGGTGTCGCCGAGGACGAAGGTCGCGGCGGGCAGGATCAGCAGCTGGTCGGGCGTACGGCCGTAGCGGGCCAGGCGTGCCTTGACGTCCGTGTAGAACGCCTGGCCGTCCTGGAGTGTGGCGTACCGGCTGAAGATCGCGTCGGCACTGGAGGCGGCGAACTCGCGGCCTTCCTCGGAGTCGCCTGCCTGGAAGATCACCGGGCGGCCCTGCGGGGAGCGCGGGACGTTGAACTGCCCCTCGATGTCGAAGTGTTGGCCGTGGTGGACGAAGGCGCCGGCCTTCGCGTAGCGCAGGAAGGTGCCGGTGTCCGGGTCGGCGACGAGCTCGTCGCCGTGCCATGAGTCGAAGAGTTCGTTCGCGGTGGCCAGGAACTCCTTGGCCCGGGAGTAGCGCTCGTCCTGCGGGAGGAAACCGCCGCGGCGGAAGTTCTCGCCGGTGAAGGCGTCCCAGGAGGTGACGACGTTCCAGGCGGCGCGTCCGCCCGAGAGGTGGTCCAGGCTGGCGAACTGGCGGGCCACCTCATAGGGCTCGTTGAAGGTGGAGTTGATGGTGCCGGTCAGACCGAGGTGCTGGGTGACGGCGGCCAGCGCGGTGAGGACGGTGAAGGTGTCGGGTCGGCCGACGACGTCCAAGTCGTAGATCTTTCCGCCCTGTTCGCGCAGCCGCAGCCCTTCGGCGAGGAACAGGAAGTCGAACTTGGCGCGTTCGGCGGTCCGCGCGAAGTGCGCGAAGGAGCTGAACTCGATGTGGCTGCCGGCCTCCGGGTCGCTCCAGACGGTGGTGTTGTTGACGCCGGGGAAGTGGGCGGCCAGGTGGATCTGCTTCAGCGGCTTGCTCATGGTCCTGCGGTCTCCGTCCGGCTCAGGCGGTGGCGTTGGCAGCGGTGTTGGCGTTGGCAACGGCGTTGGCAACGGCGTTGGCAGCGGCGTTGGCGGCGTAACGGTTGACCGGGTGGGCGAGCCCGAGCAGTCCGCGCAGGGTGTCGGCCTCATAGGCGCGGCGGAAGACGCCCCGGCGCTGGAGTTCGGGGACCAGGCCCCGGGTGATGGCCGGCAGGTCGTGGCCGAGGACGGCGGGGCGCAGCCGGAAGCCGCTCAGCCCGGCCGACCGCAACTCCTGGAGCAGGTCGGCCAGCTGGGCGGGCGTGCCGGTGAAGACACGGGCATCGCTGGTGAACGGCTGTCCCGCGAGGGTGTCGAGGCGGTCCTTGCGGGCGGCCGCGGCGGCGGGGTCGTCGTCGAGGAAGACCACCAGGTCGCCGAAGAGGTGCAGGGGCTCGTCGGCGCGGCCCGCAACGGCCTGTTCGGCGCGGATCTCGGCGACGATCGCGCGGGCGTGGCCGGTGTCGCGCGGGGTGACGTAGCCGATGTCGGCGGAGCGGGCCACCAGCCGGTAGGGGACGGTCTGGTGCGCGAGGGCACTGACGACGGGCTGCCCCTGCGGCGGACGTGGGGTGATGGAGGGGCCCTTGACGCTGAAGTGCCTGCCCTCGAAGTCGATGTAGTGGAGCTTGTCGCGGTCGATGAAACGGCCGGTGGCCGCGTCCCGGATCTCGGCGTCGTCCTCCCAGCTGTCCCAGAGGCGACGCACGACCTCGACGTAGTCGGCCGTCTCGTCGAGGAGACCGGTCACCACGTCCTGCGTGGCCGGGCTGTCGTAGGCGTCCAGGCGGGGCAGCGTACGCCGGCCGAAGTGCGCCGCCTCGTTCTGTCGGGCCGTCAACTGCACGCGCAGACCCGCCCTGCCGGAGCTCACATAGTCGAGGGTGGCGATGGCCTTGGAGATGTGGAACGGCTCCGTGTGCGTGGCCACCACGGTTGGCACCAGACCTATATGGCGGGTCAACGGGGCGACACGGGCGGCGACGAGCACGGCGTCGAGTCGGCCGCGGACCTGGTCGATCCGCCCGTCCGGCTCGATGAAGTGCGAGGACTGCAGGCCGAGGCCGTCCTCGAAGGTCACGAGGTCGAGGAGACCGCGCTCGGCCTCGGCGACGAGATCGGCCCAGTACCGGGCGGTGAACAGTTCTTGCGGCCGGGCCACCGGTTCGCGCCAGGCGGCGGGGTGCCAGCCTGCGCCGTCGAGGGCCACGGCGAGGTGCAGGTGCGGTGAAGTGGGCAGGGCGGAGGGTGCTGAGGACACGAGAGGTGTGCCTTCCTGATCGACCGTACGAGGAGGCCGGCCCTCAGGGGAGGGCACGACCGCGGGGGCTACAGGTCAGGAGCAACAGAGCGCGCCGGCCACGCGCAGCAGGTCGATGTGCTGCCGGGAGTAGAGGCGTACGCGGTGGAGCGGAGCGGCCCTCGGGACGCTGTGGCGGGCCACGGTTCGCGCTCGCACGTGCGTCACCTCCGCCCTTCCGGCCCGGCCGACCGGGGTCCGGCCGACCTCGCTCTCGCGGGCCCTCGATCGGGCACCGTCTCGTCGTCAACGAGCACAACAGTACGGCTGTGCCTTTTCTTCCGGCGGCCGTCAGTTCGTGTCAGGAGGTTTATCGGCGGGATGCCCAGGTGCTGAGACGCAGTCTTGACGGTCCCGCGGAGCCCGCCAAGACTGACGGCGACGGTCACGATTGCCAGCGCCCGTCGTGCGGGGTTTGCCCCGTCCGTGCGGTCATCGGCCCCGGCCCGCTGGCAGGCAACCCTTCCACCGCGACGGGGTGCCCCGGGTGACGACCGGGTTCCGCCGGAGCGGCGGGACAAGCGTGGTCTCGCGTCTCGCGAGCCCCGACGGTGGGACCGGTGGGAATTGTCCAGGAAGTCCAGGAACGGCTTGACGAGGCGCTTGCACATCGACTTGTCGCGTGTCTCCAGCGCTTACTGATCCGCTACGCGTCCGACTGATCCGGACCTGTACGGCAGCGCAGTCACTCCGTTCCGCCACTGGCGCCCACGAGGCGGCCAGGGCCTCCGCGTTCCCCCCAGGAGAGTCATGCCCGAGACAGTTTCCCGCGGTTCCAGCACGGACACCTGCACGGCGGCGGCCTCCCGCACGGCCGCCTCCCGTTCAGCGGTCCCCGGCTGCTCACCCGTCCCCGGGGTGGCCGTCGGCGGCACGTCCGTCCCCCGTTCGGTCTCCCGTCCGGACCGCTTCCGCAGCCGCATCGGCGTCGGTCTCGCCGGTGGCTTCTACCCGGCGCCGCGCCGCTACCACCTCTACCTCTGCGAAACCTGTCCGCGTTCGCGGCGCATCGCGGTCGTCCTCGACCTGCTCGGTCTCAGGGACTCGCTCACGACCACGGTCCCGAAGCTCCCCGCCGAAACACCCCAGGGCTTCGCCTCACTGCGCGGAGCCTACGAAGCGACCTGGCACCGCTACGACGGTCCGCTCACCGCGCCCGCGCTGTGCGACCGCTGGAGCGGGCGCGTCGTCAGCAACCACACGCCCGACATCCTCCGCGACCTCGCCGGCCTGCTGGCCGACGCCGGGACGGATGGCGTGACCGATGGCGAGACCGACGCCGGGACCGATGGCGAGACCGATGGCGGGAGCGAAGGCGGGAGCGAAGGCGGGACCGATGGCGGAGCCAAGCCCGACGTCAGTGCCGACGGAGCCCGCCTGCCCGCGCTGGCTCGGCTCGACCGGCAACTCGCCCGCCACTCCTACGTGTTGGGCGATGAGCCCAGCATCGCGGACAGCGACATCTGGGTGACGCTCACACACCTCGACCACTTCGATGCGGCCTGCACGCTTTTTCCGTACCGCCACATCGAGGCGTACGTACGACGCCTCGCCCTTCACCCGGAGCTCTCCGGCGACCAGCTCTGAGCCGACGCCCACGGCCCGGAGGTGCGACAACTGCGCAGCACTGGGCCTGAATACGCCTTCCGGATATGCCGATCAGGGAGGTAAAGAAAGGGAATAGTGAGGGAATTGTAAAATTGGGGGCGGGGAGCGCATGCGCATTCAGGTACTCGGACCGGTCTGCGTCTGGCGGGAAGGCACCCGTCTCGACCTCGGTTCGCCCCAGCGCCGCGCGGTGCTCGCCCTGCTCGCCGTGTCCCGTGGACAGCAACTGCCGTTCTTCGGACTCGCGGACGCCCTGTGGGGCGAGCGCCCGCCGGCGACCGCGTCGAACGTGGTCCAGACCCACATCAAGCACCTGCGCCACCTGCTGGAGCCGGACCGGCAGCCCCGCGCCCGCAGCGCGGTGCTGCCCCGGCTCGGCGACG
This sequence comes from Streptomyces sp. NBC_00878, assembly GCF_026341515.1. Classification (NCBI taxonomy): domain Bacteria; kingdom Bacillati; phylum Actinomycetota; class Actinomycetes; order Kitasatosporales; family Streptomycetaceae; genus Streptomyces; species Streptomyces sp. NBC_00878. The sequence goes on from NZ_JAPEOK010000001.1 coordinate 1,002,560, forward strand.
GCTACGCGCTGCGCGTCCCGTACGACGCCATCGATCTGCTGCGCTTCAGGGAACTGGTCGCCAACGCGGTGACCGTACGACGGGACGAGCAGGGCGGCGATCCGGAACGGGCCGCGGCGCTGCTGACCGACGCGCTCGGGCTGTGGCAGCAACCGCCCCTCGCGGACCTGCCCTTCCTCTCCGCGCACCCGGTTGTTGTCGCCCTCGCGGAGGAACGTCGGGGTGCCGTCGCCCAGTACGGCGATGCCATGATCGCGGCGGGCAGGTGCGCCGACGCGCTGGCCGTCCTGGAGGAGACCGCTGCCGCGCAGCCGCTGGACGAGGACGCCCAGGCCCGGCTCATCCGGGCCTACCAGGCCGTCGGGCGACGCGACCAGGCGGTCACCGTCTACCGGCGCAGCTGCCGTCGGCTGGCCGACGAACTCGGCGTCGACCCCGGCCCCGCACTGACCGAGGCCTACGCCGCCATGCTGCGCCGCCGCACCGGATCCTCCGCTCCCACTCCCGCTCCCATCCCCATCCCCATCCCCGGCTCCGGCCGCTCCGGCTCCGGCTCCGGCTCCGGCTCCGGCTCCGGCTCCGGCTCCGGCTCCGGCTCCGGCTCCGGGCACGTTCCCGTGCGCGACGCCGTCGGCGGCCCGGTCGCGAGGAGCGTCGCCGACGCGCTCCCCGCCCCTGTGTCCGTCCCTGCACCCCGGCATCCCGCGCGCCGATTACCCGCACAACTCCCCGCGGACGTACCGGACTTCGCCGGTCGTGACCCGGAACTGTCCACGCTGGACCAGTTGCTGGCCGCGGCGGCGGACAGTCCGACGGCCGGAGCCGTCTCGGTCGTCTCCGGTACGGCCGGGGTGGGCAAGACCGCACTGGCCGTCCACTGGGCGCATCGGACGCGGCGGCGGTTCCCCGACGGTCAGCTCTACGTCAACCTGCGTGGCTACGACCCGGACCGCCCCATGCCGCCCGGTGACGCCCTCACGCGGTTCCTCACCGTCCTCGGGGTGCGCGGTGACGCGATCCCACTCGATGTCGACGACCGCGCGAGCCGGTTCCGGACCGAGCTGGCCGACCGGCGGATGCTGCTGGTGCTCGACAACGCCCTGTCCGAGGAGCAGGTCCGCCCACTGCTTCCCGGTTCGCCGACCTGCGCCGTCCTGGTCACCAGCCGGGACAGCCTCGCCGGTCTGGTGGCCCTGCACGGCGCCCGCCGCGTCGGCCTGGGTCCGCTGCCGCCGCCCGACGCGGTCGCCCTGCTGCGTACGCTCGTCGGCGCGCGCGTCGACAGCGAGCCGGGCCCGGCCGCCGCCCTGGCCGAACAGTGCGCGCGTCTCCCGCTGGCGCTCCGGGTCGCGGCCGAACTCGCCGTCGCCCACCCGTCGTCGCGGTTGGCGGACCTGGTGGCGGAACTGGCCGACCAGCAACGGCGGCTCGACCTCCTGGACGCGGGCGGGGACCGGCGGGCGGCGGTGGAGGCGGTGCTCTCCTGGTCGTACGAGCGCCTCCCCGCCCCCGCCGCCCGCACCTTCCGCCTGCTGAGCCTGCACCCGGGCTCGGAGGCAGACGCCTACGCGGTCGCCGCGCTGATCGGCGAAGCGCAGGCCGAGGAGCGGGGCTCGGGGCCGGGCGCGAAACTGGGCGCGGAGTCGGTCCGTGCACCGGGCTACTGGTGGGGCGGCGCATCGAGCGACACACCGGACCAGGCACCGGGCGAGGCACGGGACAACAGACCGGGCCACACAACGGGCGGCGGCCCCAGCCACGCGCCAGGCCACAGGTCGGGCGGAGCATCGAGCAACGCACCGGACCAGGCACCGGGCGAGGCGCGCGACGAGAGACCGGGCCACGTGCCAGGCCGCGAGTCCGGCGGCGGCCCTGGCCACGCGCCGAGCCGTGCGCCGAGCCACGTGCCAGGCCAGGTGTCCGGCCCCGCGTCGGGGATCCGACCAGGTGACGAGCCGGCGAGCGTCGGTGGTCGTCCCGTCCAAGCCGCCGGGACTCTGGCACTGCTGGCCCGTGCCCACCTCGTACAGCCCGCCCGGCCGGGCCGGTTCGGCACGCACGACCTGCTGCGTGCCTACGCGTTCCGCCTGACCCGTACGCATGACTCCGAGGCCGAACGGCAGGCCGCGCTGGTCCGGCTCTTCGACCACTACCTGAGCACGGCCGCGGCGGCCATGGACGCGCTGTACCCGGCCGAGCGGCACCACAGACCCCCGGTCGGACCGCCCGTGCACGTCTCGCCCGTCGCCGGCGACGCGGCCGCGGCACGGGCCTGGCTGGACGCCGAGCGCCCGACCCTGGCCGCCGTCTGCGCGGTGGCCACGGACCGCGGCAGTCCCCGGCACGCTGTCCGTCTGGCCGCCCTGCTCTTCCGGCACCTGGACTCCGGTCACCACACCGAGGCGCTGGAGATCCACCGCCACGCCCTGCGGGCCGCCGAGACGATCGGCGACCTGGGCGGCCAGGCCCACGCGCTGACCAACCTCGGGGTCGTGCACTGGCGGCTCGCCGACGCGGGTTCGGCCGCGGACCACCTCGTACGGGCCCTCGAACTGCACCGCCGGACGGGGGATCTCGCGGGGCGGGCCAGAGCCCTGTCCAATCTCGGCAACGTTCACTGGCGGCTCAGCCGCCTCCGTGACGCCGCGCACGACCATCAACAGGCCCTCGACCTCTACCGCGAGACCGGGGACGAGGTGGGCCAGGCCCGCACTCTCACGAACCTCGGCAACGTCTGTCTCCGGCTGGGCGAGTACGAGCAGGCCGCCGACCGTCAACTGCAGGCCCTCGCCCTGCACGACCGGACCGGTGACCGCATCGGCCGCGCACGCACCCTCTCCCACCTGGGCAACGCCCTCCTGCGGCTGAGCCGGTTCGAGGCCGCGGCCGAGCGTCAGCAGCAGGCGCTCACGCTCTTCCGCCACCTCGGGCACCAGGGCGGCGAGGCGTACGCGCTGTCCGGCCTCGGCGACATCCGGCTGGGGCAGGGCGCGTTCGAGGCCGCGGTCACCTGTCAGCGACAAGCCCTCGAACTGTTCCGGGCGCACGGGGAGGGCTACGGCGAGGCGTCGGCGCTCAACGGCCTCGCCGAGGCACTGCACGGCAGCGGCCGCTTCGACGAGGCGCTCGACCACCACTCCACCGCCGCGACGGTCGCGGCCGTCACCGGGGAGCACGACCAGCTGGCACGAGCGCACGCGGGCGCCGAGCGCGCCCGCCGGGCCCTGGAGCCGTGGGCGGAGGCCGCCGCGTCGTCGACCACATCGGGGCCGTGAGCGCGCGGAACGCCTCGACGTCCGGCCGTTCAATCACCGTCCAGTGGTTGTCCAGTCCTGCGCCATAGCTTGCCGTCGCTGACCGGCGATCCGGCCTGGCACATCAGGCCGCGATGCCGCTGCCCCACCACACGCGCACGCAGACATTCACGTGCACGCCGACCGAGAGGGAAGAAGCGATGAAAGCAGGGCTCAAGAAGAGGATGGCCACGGCGATCGCGACCGCGTCCGCCATGGCGGCGCTCGTCGTGGCGACCCCGGGCACCAGCCACGCGGCGACGCCCAGCCTGCCCGCGTTCGGCATCTCGGCCGACGGCAAGCTGATGGCCCATTTCACCACCGACAGACCCGACGTGCTCAACTGGTTCAGGGTCATCAACGGGCTCGTCGGCGACACCTTTGCTGTCGGGAGCGACTTCCGTGTGCAGAACGGACTCCTGTACATCGTCGGCAACCAGGGGGGCGTCTACACGGTCAAGACCCCGCCCCAGGTCCCGGACGTTCAGGTCACCAAGGTCTCGCAGCTCAGTGTCCCGTTGCAGGGCACGAACTTCGGTGTCGACTTCAACCCCGCCGCCGACCGGCTTCGGATCATCAGCGACACCGGCCAGAACCTGGCGCACAACCTCGCCAACAGCGTCACCGCCACGAACACCCCGCTGACCACGGACGGGGCGACGACCCACGGCGTCACCGGTGCCGCCTACACCAACAACGACCTCAACTCGGCCACCGGCGCAACGCTGTTCGACATCAACACGACCTCGGACCAGGTCGTCATCCAGTCGCCGCCCGCCAACGGCACGCTGGCCGCGACCGGCTCGCTCGGCGTGAACGCCCTCGCCAACGCGGGCTTCGACATCTTCAGCGACCTGAGCGCCGGCAAGACGATCTCGAACACGGCCTTCGCCACCCTCACCCCGTACGGTGCCTCCACGTCGACGCTCTACACCGTCGATGTGCTCACCGGAGCCACGACCAGCGTGGGCCAGTTCCCCATACCCATCACCGACATCGCGGTCGCGCTCGACGCGGGCTGACACGTCTCCGACACGATCAGAGGCCGTATCGGTCGGCGCTTCGCGCCCTACGCCGGTACGGCCTCTGGGTTCGGTACGGCTTCTGGGTTCGGTACGGCTTCTGGGTCAGGCAGGCCGCACCACGCTGTGAATCGCCGCTTCCCCGGCCCAGAGGATCGACTCCTCGCGTATGGACGCGCCCGGGCTCGGTGCGTGGATCATCATGCCGTTGCCGCTGTAGATGCCGATGTGGCCGACATGGCCGTGGAACAGGACCAGGTCGCCCAGCCGGAGGTCGGTGAGAGGGACCGCCATACCGGCCGTCGCCTGGTCGTGCACGGTACGCGGCAGCGCGACCCCGGCGGCCTTCCAGGCCGACTGAGTGAGGCTGGAGCAGTCGTACGCGCCCGGTCCGGTCGCGCCCCACACACAGGGCTTGCCGATCTGCGCGCGGGCGAAGTCGACGGCCTTCGCGGCCTTCCCGCCGTACCCCGAGTCCGACGCACCGTCCGAGCCGATGGCCACACCCGCGCCGATGGACACGGGGGGATAGGCGGACAGATCCATGCCGAACGACAGATCCGGGCCGCCCATGGTCAGGCCCTGGCCGCCCATGCTCGGGGTCGTGCCGAGCAACGGATCCGGCGACATGGAGCCGATGGGCAGGTCCGTGCCGATCCCGCCCGACGGCCATGGCCACTGCGTCTGCCCGGCCTGGCGGTAGTCCTGTACCTCGGGCGTACGCCAGGCGGTCTCCACCGGCGCGGGCGCGATGGCCGCCATCGGCGCGCTCTGCTGGGCGATGCGCGCGGACAGCAGTTCACGGGCCTTCGCGAGCTTCTGCCGGGTCCGGTCCTTGGAGGTCTTCAGCGACTGCCGCGACTGCTGTGGCTGTGTCTGCGGCTGTGGCTGCTGTTGTTGCTGCTGCTGCTGCGGTTCCGTGACCAGCGCGGGCAGGAGCTCGGTGGCGTCCTGACGCGCCTGGGGCGCGGCGGGCAGCGCGGCGACGGGTCCGGCGGTCAGCTCCGCCACGGGCCGCGCGGCCGTTGCGGCGGCAGGCCCGGCGGTCAGCTCCAGGACGGGTTTGGCGGCCGCTTCCAGCGCACGGTCGGTCGGCCTGTCGGCCGGCCGGTCGGCCTGTCGGTCCCCCGGACGCCCGCCGGGGCTCTTGGGCCAGGTACCGGTCTGGCCACGCTCCGGCATTCTGTCGGAGGGCAGTACGGCGGGGATGAGGGGACCCAGTTGCGAACGCCCCACGTCGAACCACTGCTTGGCGCGGTCGCTCAGAGCGGGGTCGGGGGCGGCGACGGTGTCGGCACGTCCACGCCCGGTGTCGGGCATCGGATTCGCCCGCTCACGCGGGCGCCCCGAGGCCATCGCCCGGGTGGCGTTGTAGTTACCGCTGGCGCTCTCGGCCTGGTCGTACAGGTTGTGGATCCGCTGCTGCACCTCTTCACGGCTCGGCTCGTCGCCTCCCGGGACGGGCGTGGTGCCACCCGTCGAGGAGTACAGGTCCACCGAGGTGGCGGCCGCCGTCGCGAAGGCGGGCCGGGGGATGCCCGGGAGGTTGTCGCCTCCGGGGCGCGAAGTTCGTTCCGGCGCGATGGGAGCCGTACTCCTTCCGTGTTCCGCCTACCGAGTTAGCTGTCGGGTTCGGGCGACGATTCCGGAAGGTATGCCCTACGGCCCCTGCCCTGACGGGCAGTTGGGCCGATTCACCCCAAGTTCGGTTGGGTCCCCGGTTCCGATGGCCACGTGGGCCACCGGATTCGGCGGAGGTCGCGCAACCCGGCGAGGTTCACCGGAGGAAGTCGCGCGTCCTACCCGTCAAGTTAGCCAACTTGTGCCCCTCGTGTGAAGATTGAAGAGCGAAGTGCCCGATATGTAACTGTGACCTTCGTCGTATCGGTTCGAGACATCGACGACTTTCCGCCCGGTCAACGGGAGTTGGGGGTGTCAGTTCGCCGCGTTCATCAGGTCGAGCGCGCTCTGCTGGCGGGCGGCGTCGGTGGAGTCCAGTGGTCCGGCCCAGTGCAGCCCGTACGCGTCGAGTGCGTTGCGGTCGTTCGCGTACGCGGCGTCGGCCTGCCGCCGTATGTAGGACGTGTACGGGCGGTCGGACAGCCGGGCATTGAAGGCGCTCAGCCCCCTGATGTACGCGCCCTTGAAGGACGGGCCGTCGGCGCCGCAGCCGTTCGTCTCGCACGGCTCGCGCAGGATGCCGCCCGAGTTGAGGGCCGCGGACGTGGTCGAGGCGTTCCCGATCTGACGGCCCGTGGTGAGCAGCGCGGAGTCCCCGGTCGCCCGGTGCAGTTCCGCCAGACCGCCGAGCAGCACGCCCTGGTTGTACGACCAGGTGGTGTCGCCGTTGTTCCGGCACGTCGACAGGTCGATGCCGTCGTTGACCAGCTGGGAACCGTTGATCATGCCGGTGCCCTTGAACCAGGCCCACTCGGCGTTGGCCCGCCCGAGATAGACGGTGTCGCCCGCGATGCGGTTGTGCAGCGCGGCGTTCAGCTCCAGGTAGAGGGAGTTGGCGATGGCGTTCTTGTAGGTCTTGGCGGTGCTCCACCACACGCCGCCGCCACACGTGGAGTCCCAGTACCGTGCCATGTAATCGGCGTCCGCACGGGCGGTGTTGAGATAGCGGCTGTCGCCGGTCAGGTCGTACGCGGCGACCCAGGCCAGCCCCCACCACCCCGTGTCGTCGATGTAGTCGTTGCGGAACTGGCCGCCCTGCGCGTTCAGTTGGCGGTCGTAGGTGTTGGCGATGGCGTACCGGTAGCTGCCCATTCCGGTGACACGGATGTTGTCGATGATCGCGGTCAGGGCGTTGGCAGAGTTCCACCAGCCGGTGGTGTCGAACAGGCCGGTGGAGTTGTTGTAGGACTGCATCAGCGCGGTGGCAGCGGCGGTCGGACGGCTTTGGGCGTTCCAGGTGGTGCGGGCCCAGGCCGTACAGGCGATCTCGGTCCGGTCGCCGGCCTTGCCGCAGGCGCGCAGGGCTCCGACGCCGCGGTTGCCCCAGTCGTCGACGTTGTACATCAGGGTGCGCCAGCCGGTTTGGCCGGCCGGGATCGTGGTGGCGCCGAGCTTGCTGCCCGAGGCCCAGGTGCGGCCGCCGTCGAAGGAGCGGTCGAGCCAGACCTCGTCGGTGGGGCTCCCGTTGGAGATCGAGGCCCAGCCCATCGCGTCGGTGTCGTCGAAGTGCAGCGCGATGCTCCGGGAGAAGATACTGGCGGTCACCGGCTGCCGGTCCTGCGGGGACAGCGCCGGGTCACGGCCGTCGCAGTACGTGTTGCACACGGTCGCCGCGGCGGCGGCGACCGCTGTGCCGCCGCCGCTCGCCGGGACGAGGAGGGTGAGGGCGAGGGCGGCGATCAGACCGGCCCCGGCCCTCCGGACTCGTTCCGCTGTCGGTGTCATGCCGACTCCATGGTGTGGGGGGATACGGATGCGGGCGGTCAGCCCAGGCGCCACTGCTGGTTGGCGCCGCCGTTGCAGGTCCAGAGCTGGAGCTCGGTGCCGTTGGCGTTGCCGGCGGCCTCGTCGCCGCGGATGACGTCGAGGCAGAGCCCCGACTGGTTGCCGGTGATGGTGCCGTCGGGGTTGAGGCTCCACTTCTGGTTGGCGCCCCCGGTGCAGGACCAGAGCTGCACCTTGGTGCCGGGCGCGGTCCGGTTGTCGTAGGCGTCCAGGCACTGCGTACCGCCGTAGAGCCGCAGTTCACCGGCGGCGGTGATGGTCGCGGCCTGGTTGGCGCCGCTGCCGCAGTCCCAGATCTGGATCTTGGTGCCCGGGGTGGTCTGGTTGTCGTACGCGTCGAGGCAGCGGTTGGAGGAGGCGCCGACCAGGCGGCGGGTGGTGCCGACACTGGTGCCGCTGCCCACGGACACCCGGTACATCACCGAGCCGTGGCCGGGGACTCTGGCGGAGATGTTTCCGCTGGTGCTGCTGACGACTTTGGACCAGAGGTTGGTGAGCCGGTAGGAGGACGCCGCGGGGAGACCGGCCGCGGTCGCGGAGGTGGAGATGGTGGCGGCGGACGCGTTCTCGTTGAAGAGGAGCACCGACCGGTCGCCGTTCGCCAGCTGCTTGGTCAGCACATGGAGGCCGCCCGAGGAGGAGATCTCGGTGCCCTGCCTGCCCAGGGAGTCCTGGTCCACGGCGATGACGTCCCTGTTGCCGTAGAGGGAGAGGGTGGCGGCGGAGGCCGTGCGCATGTCGTTCCCGGCGATCAGCGGGGCGGCCATCTGGGCCCACAGGCTGAAGTGGGAACGGTCCTGGTTGAACGACATGCCCCTGCCGACTTCCAGCATGTCCGGGTCGTTCCAGGCGCCGGGCTTGGCGTACGCGGCGAGCTTGACGTTGGCCTTGAAGATCGACACCACGGTGGAGAAGTTGAGGTTGATGTCGTCGGTGGTGCGCCAGCTGTTGCCGACGTCCGCGCCCCAGGTCCACACATCGGCCAGGCCCCAGTTGCAGAGGCTGTAGACGATCGGGCGGCCGGTGTTCGCCAGGGCGTCGCGCATGGCCGTGTAGCGCTGCCGGTCGGGCACGTTCTCGTGGTTGCAGTTGTCGTACTTGAGGTAGTCGACACCCCAGGAGGCGAAGCTGTTGGCGTCGGTCTGCTCATGCCCGAGGCTGCCGGGGTAGCCCTGGCAGGTGGCGCTTCCGGCGCTCTCGTAGATGCCGAGCTTGAGGCCCTTGCTGTGGATGTAGGCGGCGGTACCGCTGATGCCGCTGGGGAACTTGACCGGGTCGGGCACCAGTTGGCCCGCGGAGTTGCGGGTCTTGGTCATCCAGCAGTCGTCGATGTTCACATAGGTGTAGCCGGCGTCCTTGAGTCCGGACGAGACGAGGTAGTCCGCGGTCTGCTTGACCAGTGCCTCGCTGACGTCGCAGCCGAAGGCGTTCCAGTCGTTCCAGCCCATCGGGGGCGTCCTGGCCAGGCCGTTCTCGAGCGCGGCGGCGGGGGGCGCGGTACTGAGGACGATCAGAGGCGGTGCGAGCACGAGAAGCAGGATCAGCGCGACCGCGGTGCTCAGCGGCCTCAGGAATCTTGACGGTCCTGACGACCTTGACGGTCCTGACGACCTTGGCGGTCGGATCGGTCGGATCGGTCGGGGCAGTCGGGACGGTCTTGAAGAGATGGTCATGTCACTGTCTCCTGCATGCCGTGTGGGGGGCGGACAGGTACACCGTGTCCAGACTCTGGAAACGTATCCATCGCGAGGGTCCACCACCCCGGCTCACAGGTCAATGGTCTGGGCCACACTCCACAACTGTGAACTACTGCTGCTGTTCTGACCGTTGACGACTCCAGAGCATCATGACAACGTTTCCCCCTCCCCTCGCCCTCCCCGCACCCACGTCCGAATGGAGACGTTCCCATGCGCAGGTATCCCTCCCGCCGGGCGCTGGTCGGCTCGGGTCTGACGGCAGCCATGGCCACGATGGCGGCGGTGTCCACCGGAAACGCGGCCGCCGCGGACAACGGCACCGCGGCCGACGGCACCGCGGCCGACGGCACGGCGGACGCTGGCACGGCGGGCGACGGCACCACGGACCGCGGCGACGCCGAGCGCCGGTCCCGCGCGCTGTCCCGCGCCAGATCCGCCTACACCACCCTGGAGAGACACTTCGGCACGACGGACGGATCCGGACTGGTCCGTGAGCAGTATCCGGCGGCTTCGGACGACCGCCCGTACTCCTACGAATGGCCCTTCTCCCAGGTGCACATCGCCGCGCTGGACCTCGCGGCGGTGGACAAGGCGTACGAGTCGGAGCTGACCGTCCGGGCGAAGGCCCAGGAGCACTACTGGAACGCCGGCGGAGGCACGACCGGGCTGCCCGGATACGACTCGTACCCCCGCGCCCCGTACGGCTCGGGCGGCGACATCTTCTACGACGACAACGAGTGGGTCGGGCTGGCGAAGATCCAGCGCCACCTCCAGACCGGGGACACCGCCGCGCTGGCCCGCGCGAAAGAGATCTTCGAACTCGTCGTGTCCGGCTGGGACACCGACACCTCCCACGCCGCACCCGGCGGCGTCTTCTGGACCCAGGCGACCTGGAGCCACGACCGCAACACCGTTTCCAACATGCCGGGCGCCCAACTCGCCCTGCGCCTCCACCTGATCACCGGCGAGCGGAAGTACCTGGACTGGGCACGACGGTTCTACGACTGGACGAACACCCATCTGCAGAGCCCCGGCGGACTGTACTGGGACCATCTCGACCTCCGGGGCGCCATCGAGAAGACCGTCTGGTCGTACAACCAGGGCGTGCCCGTCGGCGTCAACGTCCTGCTCTTCCGCGCGACCGGCGACCGCGTCCATCTGCGCCGTGCCGAGCGGATCGCCGAGGCCGCGTACGCCTACTACGTCACGCAGGGGCGGCTGTTCGGCCAGCCGGTGTTCTTCAACTCGATCTTCTTTAAGAACCTGCTGCTCCTGGAGTCGGTGTCCGGGGACGGCCGGTACCACCGCGCGATGGCCGACTACGCCGACCAGGTGTGGTCCACCATGCGCGATCCCGCGACCGGGCTGGTGCACTTCAACTCCAACGGCGGCACGGAGGCGATCCAGCAGGCGGCCCTCGCCCAGCTCTACGCCGTACTCGCGTGGCCCCGCGCCCTCTGGCCGACGCTCTACTGAGACCGAGCCAGGTTCTCCTGAGGACTGGCCGACGGTCTACTGAGGCTGAGACCGGGGCTGCGGGCCCAACTCCCCCGTGCCCCGGGCGATGAGCCGCACCGGCAGTACGGTCCTGCGGGCGGGGGCATCGTCGCCGTCGATGCGGTCGATGAGCAACCGGGCGGCGTGGCGGCCGAGTTCCTCGGTGTCGGAGGTCACCACCGTGACCGGGGTCGGGAGCATGTCGGCCAGCTTGAAGTCGTCGAACCCGACCACCGCGACGGGCGCCCGCAGCCGCTGGCTCGCCCGCAGGACGCCCTCGGTGAGGAAGCCCGTGGTCGAGAAGATCGCCGTCGGCGGCTCCGCCGATGTCAGCAGGGCGTGGGTGGCGGCGGAGGCGTCGTCGGTGGTGCCGCGCCGCAGGGTGACGACCAGGTCGTCGTCGGCGGGGATGCCACTGCGTCGCAGGGCCTTGCGGTAGCCGCGCAGTCTGCGGCCGGTGGTGTAGTACGAGGGCGCGACCAGGATCGCGATCCGCCGGTGGCCGTGGTCGATGAGATGCTGGGTCGCCGCCGCTCCCCCGTCCTCGTTGTCCACCACGACGACATCGGCCTCGGCGCCGGTGGCGGGCCGGTCGACGAAGACGATGGGCACGTGGTCGTGGGCGTTGACCTCGTTGAGAAAGGCGTGGTCGCCCTGGTCGGGCACGATGATGAGCCCGGCGACCCGCCGCCCGATGAGCTCGCCCACCGCACGGCGCTCGACCTCCGGGTCCTCGTCGGCGGTGCTGAGGAGCACCGCGTACCCGGCCCGGTTCGCCACGTCGACGGCCGCCTTCGCCAGGGACGCGTAGAACGGGTTGGTCAGGTCACCGAGCAGCAGCCCGATGGTCATGGAGTTCTGCCCGGGGCGGAGCGAACGCGCGATCTCGTTCCGCTGGTACCCGATGGCGCTGATCGCGGCGTTGACCCGGTCGGCCGTCTCCTCGCGGACCGTGCCGATGCCGTTGACGACGCGCGACACGGTGACGAGTGCGACGCCGGCCCGCTCCGCGACATCGCGCATGGTCGGCCTGGTGTTCTGGCGCTGTGGGGAACGACTGCTCACGAGTGGCGGAGACCAACTTTCATCGCCGGGGCGGCCTGCGGATCGCCCTCAGGATACGTTTCCGGGTCCGGGCGCACGCCCCGGTCAGCGGGGATGACCGGGGCTGTGCGTCCACGCGGCTCGGGTGTCCGGACCTGTCCTGGGCCCTGTCGACCTAGCCGTTGCTCTTGATCACGTCGTTGATCTTGTCGGTCATCGTCTGGAGGTCGGAGAGCGGCTTCTTGCCGTTGAGGATGTCCGGCCAGTAGGCGGTGATCAGGTCGTTGGACTGGCTGGCCCACTGGGTGGTGAAGCGCACGCCCATGGTCAGCGGGGCGTCCAGGTCCGCCTTGACGGTTGCCGCGACGGTCGTCAACTCGGCCTTGTCGAGGGCGTTGTAGTAGGCGTCCTGGGCAGCGGTGTAGGCCGGCACGGCGACGGGCGAGTCGGGGAGCACCTTGGTCCACACGGTGGAGTCGAGGTACGAGAGGACCTTGAAGGTGGCGTCCGCGTTCTTGGTGTAGGACGGGGTGCAGATGCCCACCGCGTCGTACAGGGTGGCCGCCTTGTCGACCTGGGGCAGGGGCGCGAAGCCGTACTTGATCTTCGGCTTGTCGGTGAGGTAGGCGGAGGCCAGCCACTGACCGCTCCACAGCATCGGGATCTCGCCCGCGGCGAACAGCGACTGCTGGTTGGAGATGTCGTAGCCGGGAGGAGCCACGGCACCGCTCTTGATGCCCGCCACGAGTTTGCCGACGCCTTCGGTGTAGGTCGCGTCGATGGTCGCCTTGGTGGGCTGGTGGACGCTGTCGGCGAAGGGCTTGCCGCCGGCGGACAGGGAGTAGAGGCTGGCGCTGAAGGGCCCGTCCAGAGCGGTCATGGCATCGGCGACCAGTCCGTACTTGGCGCCCTTCTTGTGCAGCTTGTCGGCGGCGGCGTACATGTCGTCCCAGGTCCAGCCGGCGGCCGGCAGGGGTATTCCGGCGGCCTTGAAGGCGTCGATGTCGTACCAGATGCCGTAGGTGTTCATCAGGGAGGGGACGCCGCCGATCTTGCCGTCGGCGGTCTTCCAGTTCTCCATCACGTTGGGGGCGAAGCTGTCGGCGGTGAAGTCACCGGAGCCCGACAGCTTGCCGGACCAGTCGGTGAGCAGGCCCTGGCCGCTGTATTGCAGCTCGGTGTCGTTGCCGCACCAGAACAGGTCGGGCAGCTTCTTGGCCTGGGTGAGGGAGGCGAGCTTGTCCGAGTAGTTGCCGTTGGGGGTGTCGATGCGCTTGACCGTGATGTCGGGGTCGTGGAAGCCGGCCAGGGCCTTGTCGATGAGCTGGTTGGTCGCGTTCGACTCCCAGGTCATCACGGTGACCGTGGTCTTCCCGCCGGACTCGTTTCCCGAGGAGCCGCCGCAGGCGGACGTGGCCAGCAGTCCGCCTGCCGCCAGCAGCACTCCGGCGACGTGCAGTGTTCGTTTCAACGTGGGCCTCCTGGTACGTGGTTGGGTCGGCCGATCGCGATCGATGCGGGTCAGCGCTGGTTGACGGTGCCCAGTGCGCTCAGGCCCTGGATGAAGTAGCGCTGGGCCACGAAGAACACGGCCAGCGGGGGGAGCATGTAGAGCAGGTTCGCGGCCATGTAGAGGTTCCAGTCCGGGGTCTGGCCGGCGAACTGGGAGACGAAGGAGGCCATGCCGACGCTCAGCGGCCATTTCTCGGACGAGTACAGGTAGATGAGCGGGTTGAGGTAGTCGTTCCACGAGAACTGGAAGGCCAGGATGGACATGGTGATCCAGGCCGGCCGGGTGATGGGCAGCATGACGCTGAAGAAGATCCGGATGTGCCCGGCGCCGTCGACCTTGGCGGCCTCGTCGATGGAGTGGGGCACCGACAGGAAGTACTGGCGGGCGAGGAAGATGAAGAGCGGATTGCCGCCCAGGAAGGCGGGGACGATCAGCGGCAGCCAGGTGTCGTACCAGCCGATGTCCTTGAAGAGCTGGAACAGCGGGATGATGCCAACCACCGGGGGCAGCATCATGGAACCGACGAAGACGTAGAACCAGAGCCTGCGGCCGGGGAAGCGGAGCCGGGCCAGGGCGTATCCGGTCATCATCGCGGTCATGACGCCGCCGAGCACCGAAAGACCGGTGATGACAAGGGAGTTCAGAAGCAGGCGGGGGAAGTGGATCGCCTTCGGTCCGTCGATGAAGTTCTCGAAGTGGAACTCGTCGGGCAGCAGCCGGGGCGGGACCTGGAAGACCGCCGATTGGCCCTTCAGCGCGATGGTGAGCATCCACAGGAGGGGCAGGACCATCACCGAGGAGATCAGCAGCGCGACGGCGTACCAGGACGCGGTCCGTACGGTCTTCCGGGGTCTCCGGGGCGCGGTGGGGGCAGGTGTCGGTCGCGGGGACGGCGCCGGCTCCGACGCCTTCGTGACGTCAGGAGACGTGGTCACTGTAGGTCCAAATCGACGAGAAGCGGGCGGTGGCGGCGATCACGACGACGATGACCAGGAAGAGCACCCACACCTGGGCGGAGGCGTAGCCGAAGTCGGCGACCTGGCCGAGCTTGGGGAAGCCGTTGTTGTAGATCGACAGCATCAGCACTCTGGTGCTGAATCCCGGTCCGCCGATGTTGTCCGGCGAGAGGATCTTCGGCTGGTTGAAGGTCTGCAGGGCGGTCACCAGTTGCAGCACGACCTGGAGCACCATGATCGGGCTGATCAGCGGCAGGGTGATCCGGAAGAACACGGTCCCGGAGCCGGCGCCGTCGAGTTTGGCCGCTTCGTAGAGCTCGGTGGGGACCGCCTGGAGCGCGGCGAGGAAGATGATCATCGTGGAGCCGACGCTCCACAGCATGACGATCACGATCGACGGCAGCGCCGAGCCCTCACCGGACAGCCACTCGCTGGTCGGCAGGTGAAGCCACGTCAGCACCTGGTTGGCCAGGCCGACCTGCGGGTTGAAGACGAACTTCCACAGCGTGATCGTGGCGACCACCGGCAGCACCACCGGCAGGTAGACCAGGGTGCGCAGGAGGCGGACGCCCCGGATGCGCCGGTTGCAGAACACCGCCAGCGCGAGGCCGATGACCAGCGACGCCGGCACATACAGGACGACCAGCAGCAGGGTGGCGCGTACCGAGGGCCAGAACGACGGGTCGGTGGTGAACATCCGGCGGAAGTTGTCGAGGCCGACGAAGGTCGGGGCGGTCAGGCCGTTGTAGCGCGTCAGCGCGAAATAGACAGAGCGGATCAGCGGGTAGACGACGAAGACCGTGAAGCCGATGAGCGCCGGCGCCATGAACGCGTACGCGGCCCGGGTGTCCGAGCCCAGCTTCCCTCGTCGACGCCACGGCGAACGTGCTGACCAGCTCGGTGACGCGTGCGGTGCCGGATTCGGCGGTGGGTGCGGGGGTCGGTTCGACTGCTGGTGCGGAGTGGCTGTCACACGGGCTCACCTTCTCCTCCGAGGAGTTGGCGATGACGCAGACCGGGACGGACCCGACCGTCTGGTGGTCTCCAGCTCCTTCAAGGTAACGTTTCCATTCCCTGTTGATCACACGGTGGCGCACGCCACAGAGGGAGTCAAGAGGCGCGATGGTAACGTTTCCCGGATCAACATCCGGAACAGTGTGGGCGGTTCCGGAGTCGCTGAGGACGCTCGGCGGCCGGCTGGCCGCCGGACTGCGGGGCAGTCCGGCGGCGGACATCGTCGAGAGTTGCCTGACCAACACATGGACCACGTCGATGAGTTGGGGCACTCCGCCACCGGGCGTCCCGGAGCTCTCGGAGGTGTTCGTCGCGACCGGCGACATCCCGGCGATGTGGCTGCGGGACAGCACGGCCCAGGTCCGCCCCTACCTCGCCGTGGCGAAGGATCCGGAGGTCGGCGACGTGCTGGCCGGCGTATCGCGCCGCCAGATCCGCTGCGTCCTGCTGGACCCGTACGCCAACGCCTTCAACGACGGCCCCACGGGCGCGCACGGCGAGCCCGGTGATCTGCCCACGCCGACGCAGTGGGTGTGGGAGCGCAAGTACGAACTCGACTCCCTCTGCGCACCGTTGCAGCTGGCGTACGCGATCCGGCGGGCGAACGGTCGCGAGGACCACCTCGACGACGCCTTTCACCGTGCTGCTTGGAGGATCGTCCGGCTGTGGCGGGCGGAGCAGTCCCACACGCACTCGCCCTACTGGTTCGTCCGGCCGTCCGGCCCCTTCGCCAGTGACAGTCTTCCCCAGGGCGGCCGCGGAGCCAGCGTCCGGCGGACCGGTATGACGTGGTCGGGCTTCCGGCCCAGCGACGACCCCTGCCGACACGGCTACCTCGTCCCGGCCAACGCGCTGGCGTCGACGACCCTGCACGGGCTGGCCGAACTGGCCTCGTCGGTCCTTCGGGATGCGGAACTCGCCCGCCAGTCCAGGAGGTTGGCCGACGAGATCGACGCCGGAATCCTGGCGCACGCGGTGGTCGAGGCCGACGGCGCGTCCGTCCTGGCCTACGAAGTGGACGGCCTGGGTGGGGTGTTGCTCAGCGACGACGCCAACCTCCCCAGTCTGCTGAGCCTCCCCCTGAGCGGCTGGTGCACACCGGAGGACCCGCTCTATCGGGCAACCCGGCGTCTCGTGCTCTCCGCGGCGAACCCCTCGTTCTTCAGCGGCCGTTGCGCGTCCGGGGTCGGCAGTACGCATACGCCCGACGGTCACATCTGGCCGCTGGCGATCGCCACGGCCGGCCTGACCGGCAACAGGAACGATGCGGCGAGCGCTCTGGAGACACTGGCGGCCACGACCGCGGGCACCGGCCTGATGCACGAGAGCTTCCACGTCGACGACCCCGGCCGGTTCACCCGGGACTGGTTCGGCTGGGCCAACGCCATGTTCTGCGAACTCGCCCTCGACCTGTGCGGGGGCGGCGTACGGCACCTGTTTCCCGTGCACCCGCGGACACTGCCCGCCGCGCCGGGCGCGGACAGCGGGCCTGCCTGACCCGTGTCGACGGCCGAAACGGCGGCGGGGACGGCGACGGCCGGGACAGCGCCGCCCCGCCAACTACTGTGAGGAGCCTGCCGTGTTGAGCCTGCCCGACAGCGTCCACGTCATGACCGGCGACACCCGGCCGCATACGGCGGCCTCGGCCACCGAAGGCGTCTGGACCGTGCGCGGCGCCCAGGTCACCGCCGAGCCGACGCCCGACGGCCTGCGGGTGTGCGCCCGCGCGGGCACCGAGGGCCTGTCGCGGATCGTGCTGCGCTGGCGGCACAGCACACCCGAGGGCGCACGCATCCTGGGAGACGCCTGGGAACGCGGCTACGGCGATCTTCAGTGGCGGACTCTGCAACCGGATCGCGCGCTGCCCTGGTACGTCCTGATCACGGGCCCGTCCGGCGGAACGACGACCGGGTGGGGGGTGCGGACCAGAGCCGGCGCCCTGTGCTCGTGGACGGTCGACGAGGGCGGCATCGCCCTCTGGGCGGACGTACGCAGCGGCGGTCTGCCAGTGCTGTCGGGTGAGCGGATCCTGGACGTGGCGACGGTGGTGACCGCCGCGGGCCCGACGCCGTTCGCCACGCACGAAGCGCTCTGCACCGTCATGAACCCGGATCAACTACCCGCCACCGGCCCCGTCGTGGGCAGCAACAACTGGTACTACGCCTACGGACGCGGCTTCGGCCCCGACGCGGTACTGCGGGACGCGCGGACGGTCGTGGAGTACGCCGACGGCCACCCCGTACACCCGTACTGCGTGATCGACGACGGCTGGACCGAGGGCGGCGGATCCGCGCCCGGCGGCCCCTGGGACACCGGACTGCCGGGCGTGTTCGACGACATGGCGGACATGGCGTCCCGCATCGCGGAGACCGGTGCGCGGCCGGGCCTGTGGTTCCGGCCGCTGCTCTCGCGGACCGAGACCGCCGCCGTCCGGCCCGGCCTGCTGAGGGACACCGGTTTCCCCCTCGACCCGTCGCTGGACCTGGCGCTCGAAACGGTCGCCGAGGACGTGACCCGGTTCCGCCGGTGGGGGTACGAACTCATCAAGCACGACTTCTCGACGTACGACGTGTTCGGCCGGTTCGCCGCCGGCTCCCCCGCCGAACTCGCCTCGCCGGGCTGGTCGTTGGCCGACCGGTCCGTCACGAGCGCCGAGATCCTGGTCCGCCTGTATCGCACGATCGCCGAGGCCGCCGGGGACACGGTGGTGATCGGCTGCAACACGGTCGGTCATCTGTCCGCGGGCATGGTGCGGGTACAGCGGTCCGGCGACGACACCTCGGGCCGCGATTGGGAGCGGACCCGGCGGATGGGCGTGAACACGCTCGCCTTCCGACTGGCCCAGCACAACAGGTTCTTCACGGTGGACGCGGACTGCGTCCCCTGCACACCGGAGACGGACTGGAACCTGAACCGGCAGTTCCTGGACCTGGTGGCGCGCTCCGGTACCGCCCTGTTCGTCTCGGTGGACCCCGCCGCCCGTACGGATCGCACGGACACCGACCTCGCCGCGGCCGTCGGGCTCGCGCTGGACGGCGGGACACCGGGGGGCGTCGAACCGCTCGACTGGCTGTCCACCACCGCTCCTCGTCGCTGGCGGGCCGGCCCGGAGACCCTCGTCTACGACTGGGCGGAACCCTGGGGAGCAGCGCCCCTGACTGTGTGAGTTCAGGGAGCGCTGCCGCCCGTGGCCCGGACCGCGCCCTGGCTCCTACGGCGCGATGGTGACGTTGCTGTTGTTCGAGAGGTTGGTGATCTTCGCCTGGTCCAGGGTGGTGGCGGGGGTCGTGCTCCCGGGCATCACGATGTTCTTCAGCGCGACTCCGGTGATGGGAGCGCCCGGCAGGCCGTTGATGCGCGCGGGGGTGATACCGGCGTCGCGTACCTTCACGTTGGAGATCGTGACCCCGGTGACCGGGCCGACGCCCGATGTGTTTCCGGTCATCAGGGCCAGCCAGGTCCGGTTGTCGTCGTTCTTGAGGGTGAGCCGTTCGATGTCGATGTCGTCGAACTTGATGTTCGTCGCACCCGCCGTCCCGTACTTGTGGTGGAGGCCGATGCCCACGGCGGCGTCGTAGACGGAGACGTGCTGGAAGGTGACCTTGTTCTGCGGTTGGAAGACGCCCTGGCCCACCTTGACGCCGTAGCAGTAGGTCCAGGAGACCAGGTCGTTGAAGGTGACGTTCTCCAGCGGGCGCGCGGTGCCGGGGACGGACTGGTAGATGTCGGCGACGTCGGGCCAGGTCTTGGTGCTGAACGGGTCGTCGAGCCCGATGCCGATGGCGTGGTCGACGGTGACGTCGGTGGACTCCATGACGTCGATGCCGTCGTTCTCGCCCATGTCGAACCTGTTGAACATCTTGATGTTGCGGAAGGTCATGTTCGAGGACCGCAGGGGGATGACCGCCCAGCTGCTGGACTCACGGAAGGTGATGCCGTCGACCGTGAAGTTCTTCGTGTAGATCGGGGCGAGGAGGTTCACGCCGAGGTTGTCGGGCGCGAGCGCGGCCTGGCCGTTCCCGTCGATGATTCCCCGGCCGTAGATCTTGATGTTCTCCGTGGAGTACCGGGTGGAGATGAACCAGGTCAGCTTCCGCCCTTGCTGCGAGTTCTTCTTCCCGGTCACCACATAGTGGGCGGCTTCTCCCGTGTAGCGGAGGACCGCGCCGGGTGCGAGGTAGAGCGCGAGGTTGCTGCGCAGATAGAGATTGCCCAGCGTGTAGACACCGGCCGGCACGTAGACGGTGCCCTGCTTGCCGTTCGCGCTGCCCCACGCGGCGGCGTCGTTCAGGGCCTTCTGAAAGCCCGTCGTGGTGTAGGCGCCGGTGTTCGGCTGGGCCGAGTAGGGCGCGCTCTGTACGTTGTAGATCCCGGTCCCGCTGGTCGCCGGACGGTTGGACTCGGCCGGGTCGGCCGCGATGACCAGCCTGGGGCGGCCGTCGAGCTGGACGATCAGATACTCGTCGCTCTGAGCCGTGAAGGTCAGGGTCGAGCCGCTGACGGACCCTTTGATGCCCAGCTTCTGCGGGGTGATGTTGTACGAGCCGATCGCCGTGTTGTTGACCTTGGTCACCGCGAAGGTGGCGGTGCCCGACCCCACGGAGAGCTGCGCGATGTCGTACCCCGGGTACTTGGTGACGGGCACGGACGTTCCGTTGACCGTCAGTTTGTAGTCGGTCGACGCCTTGTAGATCGACGGGACCGGGTACGCGTCGACGGCCCCGGGCGCGGCCTCGGCCGACCGGGGAATTCCCAGGAGCGCCGCAACGCCCAGCAGCAGGGCGGTCAGCCCTAGGGCGAGGAGATGTTTCACGCGCTTCTGGACTCTGTTGGTCGGAGCCGATGGCGTTTTCATCCGGTGTCCTATCTGTTCAGTCCATCGAGGGGCGGGCCCGTGCTCGTCGCGTGCTCGAACCCAGGTTCCGAAGGGGGGAAGGAGGGGCGCGAGGTGGCGGTGGGGAAGCTGAGCACGATGCACGAGTTGTAAGAGAGCGCTCTCGGGTCCGGCAGGCAAACAATGGATGGCCGGATGGCAAAGGAAATGTGGACGACATTGGAGAGGGGTGGGCGGCAGGGCGACCGCGACCTGGTCGGCATGTGTCTCGACGAGATCGCGCGCACGCCGCTGCTCGATGCCGCCAAGCCCGCACCGGGGACGGCTCGCGCCACCTGTCAGCGTTCACCCGCCGGCCGCACACCGTGCGGCAGCGCGGCGTGCGTCCGCCTCTACGTCACGGGCCCGGTCGTCGCCGTGACCTCTGCTGCCGCCTGCCGGAGTGCGTGCCGGCAGGCCTGGATGCCAGGGTGCCGGCTGCGACCGCGGCGTACCGCCGTGAAGATCCTGCGGGCCCGCTGGCCTTGAGGGAGTTGTCGCAGTGCGACGGTCGGGGGCCGGCCGATCCACACCAGGTCGGGCAGCAGGGCGGCGGCGTGGCCCTGCTCCACGAGGCGCAGGTGGAGCAGCAGGTCGGTGGACTCGAACCGTACGTCGGGTTCGAAACCGGCGTTGCGGCACAGGGTCATGGCCCAGTGGCGGGCGGCCGTGCCCTCCGGCTCCATGACCCAGGGGCGGTCGGCGAGTGAGCGCAGCACCGCGCCGGGGCCGTCCGCGTCGTCCGTCTCCCGGGCGGGCGCCAGGCGCATGGGGTCGTCGAGCAGATCCTCCTGCTCCAGTTCGGCGGGCCGGGGATTGGGGTTGTCCGGGTACTCCTCGGCGATGACCAGGTCGAAGTCGCGGGCCTGCAGCGCGGGAAGGGCCGTTTCCGGTTCGGCGTGCGTGACGTGCACCCGCAGACCGGGATGGATGTCGCGCAGGAGACTCAGCGCGTTCGGCAGCAGGGCGAGCGCGGCCGTCTGGAAGGCGGCGATACGCAGGGTGCCGGTGAGGTCGGTCAGGGACGCGGCGATGTCCGCCTCGGCGCGTTCCAGGCGCTCCAGCACCGCCTCGGTGTGGGCGACCAGGATCTCCGCCTGCGGAGTCAGACGCACCCGCCGCCCGACCGGCTCCAGCAGCCGGACACCGACCTCCGACTCCAACTGCGAGAGCTGCTGCGAGACGGAGGAGGGGCTGTACGAGAGGGCGGCGGCGACGGCCGCGAGGGTGCCGCGGTGTTTGAGCTCGCGCAGCAGGCGCAGCCGGTGCAGGTCGAACATCAGGAGACCTTCCCCGGATAGATCGGTTTCTCTGATGAATATAGGTGAGAAACATTCGCTGGACCGAATGGACGTGCGAGACGCACGCTCTCTGTGTGACTCAAGAGACTTCCGACGACCTCCGCGCGGCGCAGTGGTGGGCGCGGCCCACCGCCAGGTCCTGGAGCTGCCCGCCGGCCCCCGCCGAGGTACGCGCCTTCCACGCTTCCCTGCCCGATCACGCCCTCACGCCGCTGACCGAACTGCCCTTGCTGGCCGTCGAGTTGGGGGTAGGGAGGGTGTTCGTCAAGGACGAGTCGTCCCGGCTGGGCCTGCCTGCCTTCAAGGCGCTGGGCGCGTCCTGGGCGGTGCATCGCATCCTTGCGGAGCGGGCGGCACGCGACGAGGGGTCGGATCCGGTCACGCTGGTGACAGCCACGGACGGCAACCACGGACGCGCCGTGGCCCGGGTGGCACGCCTGCTCGGCCAACGAGCCCATGTCTTCGTCCCGCAGGGAGTTCATCCGCGGGCCGCGGCGGCCATCTCCGCGGAAGGGGCGGAGGTCACCCGGGTCACAGGGTCCTACGACGAGGCCGTACGGCAAGCGGCCGAGACCGCTGCCACACCGGGCGCGGTGCTGGTCCAGGACACCGCCTGGCCAGGCTACGAGCAGGTCCCGGGCTGGATCGTCGAGGGCTACTCCACCCTCTGCGCCGAGATCGACGAGCAGCTCGCGGCCGTCGGCGCGGGTCTGCCCGATCTCGTCGCCGTGCCGGTGGGCGTGGGCTCACTCGCCCAGGCGGTCGTCACCCACTACCGCAGCCGCCCGGCCGGGCAGGCAACGGCTCTGGTGGCGGTGGAACCGCGGACCGCCGCCTGCGTCATCGAGAGCCTCACACTCGGCGAACCCGTCAGCGTCACCACCGGCGAGACCATCATGGCCGGTCTGAACTGCGGTACTCCCTCCAGCATCGCCTGGCCGTACCTGCGCGACGGGCTGGACGCCGCTGTCGCCATCACCGACGCCGACAGCGCCCGCGCGGCCGGTGACCTCGCCGTCCTCGGCGTCTCCTCCGGCCCCTGCGGAGCCGCCCCGCTCGCCGGCGTCCGCGCCGCGCTCACCGGCGACGGCGCCGCCGAACGCCGCACCGCCCTGGGCATCGGCCCCACCTCAACGGTCGTACTGCTGAGCACCGAGGGCAGCACCGCCAACCCGCACGGCACCCCCGACCACTGAGCCCAGCAGCTCGCTCCCGCCTGTCCCGCCGGGCAGCGCCCGCCCTCCGGAAGGTCCCCATGCTCCCTGAGACGCCCGCGACACCCACCACTCCTGTCGCTGCCGCGACTCCCACGGCTGCCATGACTACTACGACTTCCACGATCCCGGCGGCACCCGATTCCGTGGCCACCGTCTCCCCGGACCCCGTCTCTCTCCTCGCCCAGCTCGTCGCCATCGACTCCGTCAACCCCGGCCTCGTTCCCGGCGGTGCGGGCGAGAGCGCTGTCGCCGACTTCTGCCGGGAGTGGCTGGCCGCCCGCGGATTCGAGGTGCACATCCTCGAGAAGCGCCCCGGCCGCCCCTCACTGGTCGCGATCGCCCGCGGTACGGGTGGCGGCCGGTCCCTGATGCTCAACGGCCACCTGGACATCGTCAGCCTCGCCGACTACGACGGCGACCCGCTCGACCCGCGGATCCGCGACGGCAGGATGTTCGGGCGTGGAACCTTCGACATGAAGGGCGGCATCGCGGCCATGATGATCGCCGCCGCTCGCGCCACCGCGCGGGGCCCGCTGCGCGGAGACGTCCTCCTGGCCTGTGTCGCCGACGAGGAGCACGGCAGCTTCGGTACCGAGGAGGTACTGGAGTCCTTCACCGCCGACGCGGCCATCGTCACCGAGCCCACCTGCCTCGACGTGACCCTCGCGCACAAGGGATTCGCCTGGTTCGAGGTGGAGATCGAGGGCCGCGCGGCACACGGATCGCGCCCCGACCTCGGCATCGACGCCATCGCCAAGGCCGGACATTTTCTCGTCGCCCTGGAGGAACTGGGACAGCGTCTCGCCCAGGGCCCGGCGCACCCGCTGCTCGGCACCGGCAGCGTGCACGCCTCCGTCGTCCACGGCGGCGAGGAGCCCTCGACGTACCCGGCGCACTGCCGGATCACGCTGGAGCGCCGTACGGTTCCGGGCGAAAGCCCCGACGTCGTCCACGCGGAGCTGACCGCGGTCCTGGACCAGCTCGCCGCCACGGTCCACGACTTCCGCTACCGCCTGACCCGGGGTCTGAACCGCGAGCCCTTCGAGGCCGACCCCGAGGCCACCGTCGTACGCACCCTGATGCGCCACGCGACGAAGACCCTCGGGCAGGCGCCGGCGATCCGCGCGGAACCGTTCTGGACCGACTGCGCCCTCCTGGACCGCGCGGGCATCCCCTGCCTGCTCTTCGGTGTCGACGGCGAAGGCGCCCACGCCGCCACGGAATGGGTCGACATCACCTCGCTGCACCACGTCACCGAGATCCTCACCGACACCATCACTGACTTCTGCGCCTGAGCCCCCGGCCGTCCACACCCTCCAAGCCGGAATCAACCCACTCACACAAAAAGGGCCCCAGGGCTCTCACCTGCGAAGACCCTTCGCACCGTCGGGACGACAGGATTTGAACCTGCGACCCCTTGACCTCAGGAGTGAGGATCATGGGGCCAAGGGCCCCAAGGGAGGCCGCTGCCGCTTCGCCAACGGTCACTGCCGGGCTGCCGGAAAGGCGCGAGCTGAGGGGGTCCTCCGTGAGCAGGCCGTGCCATACCGCCAGCCACCCCTTGGCCAGCCGCCTCTCGATGGTGCACGTCCAAGGTGAGGACGCCGGTCCCCCAGTCGGCCTCGACGGTCCACGTGAGCAGCACACCGAGCGTCCACGTATCCAGCCTGTCCAGGAAATCCCGGGCATCATGACGTGGGACGGCCTCGGATGCTTCCGGCACCTGCGCCGTCAGCCGGCATCTCGGAGCCCGGTCCGCCGACGCCGCTGCCGCTGCCGCTGCCGCCCGGGCCTGTTCCTCCCAGGACTCAATCAGGCGCGCCGCCTCGGCTCGGGCCGCGTCGTAGCCCTTCCGGTTACTGCGGATGCCTCGCACGATCTCGTACAAGAGGTATGTACGCGTCCCCGACCCTTCCCAGGGCCGCCCGGCCCGCGCTCTGCCACCGGCGCCACAGGCCCACGAGTGCCCGGCTGTTGCCGCCGAGCACCGCGAAAGCCGGATCCGCGTGCGGAAGCTCGGGCATGGGGAGAGCCGTCGCGGCAGCAGCCACGACAAGCACCTCCCCGTCCACGAACCGCGCCGCCTGGGCCCGAAGCGTCTCCAGATACCGCATCTTGGCCGTCAGCGACGGCTTCGCCCACTCCTCCAGCCAGGGAAAGTGAGCAAGGACGGCCTGTGCCCGATGCAGGCTCAAAACGATGCACTGGCCGTTGCTTCCGGATCAGGCCAGGTGTCTGCTGAACCAGTCCGTGGCCAGCTCGGTGACCGATTCCAGGGCGCCGGGTTCCTCGAAGAGATGAGTGGCACCCGGGACGGTGGCCAGCTGATGCTCGCAGCTCAGGCGCGCCGCGGCCTGCCGGTTGAGGTCCAGCACCAGGTGGTCGCGGCCTCCGACGATGAGCAGCGTCGGAGCCTTCACCTCGGGCAGCCTGGGGCCGGCCAGGTCCGGCCTGCCTCCGCGGGAGACGACTGCCGTGACGTCCGCGGCGGGCTCCGCCGCGGCCCACAGCGCGGCGGCGGCGCCCGTGCTGGCGCCGAAGTAGCCGAACTCCATGCCCTGGGTGTCGGGCTGCTCGCGCAGCCATTCGGTCGCCTGGGTCAGGCGGCGGGCGAGCAGCGGCGCGTCGAACACGTTGTCCCGGTTCACCGCCTCGGCCTCGGTGAGCAGATCGAACAGAAGGGTGCCCAGACCGGCGCGGTTCAGCCCGGTGGCGACGGAGCGGTTGCGCGGACTCTTCCTGCTGCTGCCGCTGCCGTGGGCGAAGAGGACGACCCCGGGGGCACCGCGGGGCACCGTGAGCCGCCCGACGAGCGCGGCGCCTTCGGCCGGTATCCGGACCGTCCTGTCATAGGGCAGGGAATCGCGCTCCGGGGAGGCGCTGCCCGCGGCCGGCGGCGCGTCGAACGTGACGTGCGCCGCGCGGCTGTGCTCCAGGCAGGCGATGACCTCCTCGTCGCTCGTCTGCCCGAAGTCCGCGTAGAACTCGCCGATCGCGCGGAACTCCCGGGGGGTGTGCAGACAGACGCCTTCGTCCACCTCGCCTCCGAGGCGGGCCGACCAGTCGAGCGGCGCCACGGGAACCGCCAGCACGATCCGCGACGCGCCGCGGGCGCGCGCAATCCGGCAGGCCGCCAGTGCCGTGGCGCCGGTCGCCAGACCGTCGTCCACCACCAGAACCGTCCGTCCCTCGTACCGGGCCGGCTGCCGCTCGCCCCGATAGCGGCGGGCGCGCTGCTCCAGGACGCCGCGCTCGTGTTCCTCCACCGCCGCCAGATCGCGGTCCGTCACACCCATGCCCCGCACCACCGGTTCATTGACGACGCGCACACCGTCCTCGCCGATGGCACCCATGGCCAGTTCCGGCTGGAAGGGCACCCCCAGCTTTCGTACGAGGCAAACGTCGAGCGGAGCGCCCAGTGCCTCTGCGATCTGCGCGGCGACCGGGACGCCGCCGCGGGGAAGCCCCACGACCACCAGGTCTTGACCCTTGAGGTGGTGCAGCTGGGCGGCGAGTCGCCGGCCCGCGTCGGTTCGGTCTGTGAAGTACATGGTCGCCTCCCGGGTGAGGTGAGGTCCTCGAGTCCCGACTGAAGTCCGTTGTGCGCGCCCGGGCGGCCGTTGCGGAGACGGTCCGGAGATCCTGACCCCGGTGAGTCCACGGCACGCCCCAACGGCGCGCCGGGCGTATGCGTCGCCGAGCAGTCCGCGCTCTCCGTCGGGTGCATGGTCCCGCTCACACCTACGGCCCCTGGGACGGCCGGACGGTGAGGGTGTCGTCCGGGTTCCGTTCGACGCGTGAGCCGTAGGCCCGGCTGATCCGGCCCAGAACGTCCTGCACCCACCGCGAGTCCTCGACCGTCGCGCGCTCCAGCCGCATCCGCCGGGACCGCATCGGGGCGATGCGCACGTCGTGGAACCTGCCGTCGTCCTGGTCCACGGTGACGAAGTACAGCAGCCGGAGGTCGTCCCGGTACTCCTCGCGGCCGCCGATGCCCTCGTAGTCGTTGAGCAGGTCGCCGCAGCCGTGGATGATGAGCCTTCCCCGGTACGACTCCAACGGCCGCGGATGGTGCGAGGAGTGCCCGTGCACAACGTCCGCGCCGCCGTCGATGAGCGCATGGCCGAAGCGGACCTGGTCCCGCGGGATGCCGTAACCCCAGTTGGAGCCCCAGTGGACCGAGAGGACCACGATGTCGCCCGGACGCTTGGCCGGACGCAGCCGGGCGGCGATCCCGGCCGCGGCGGCGTCCGACGGCTCGGCGACGAAGTCGACCCCACTGCGCTGTGCCGTGGCGGCCCAGCTGCCGGGTATGCCACTGGAGGCCATCCCCACGGAGAAGACCAGAACGCGCCGACCGCCTACGACAGGGACGATCGCGGGACGCCGGGCCTCGTGGGCGTCCCGCCCCGCCCCTGCCGAGCGAAGCCCCGCGTCCGCCAGGGCGTCGAGCGTCTCCTCCAGCCCGCGGCGGCCGTAGTCCAGCACATGGTTGTTGGCCAGGGCACAAACGTGCGGACGGGCGGCGGCCAGACTTGGCAGGTTGGCCGGGTGCATCCGGTAATGGACCTCCTTGTCGGGCGCGATCTCGTCGTTCTGCGTGACGGCGGTCTCCAGGTTGAGGATCCGGACGTCGGGCGCCGCCACGGCGAGCACGTCCAGCGCGTCGCCCCAGGGCCAGGGGAAGTCGACCGGAAGGGGAATCATGCCGTTCGCCGCCTCGGCCAGCTCCACATAGGCGCGGGCGTCCTTGATGTACGACTCCGGCAGCTTCGGATCGCCGGGGTGCGGAAGGATCTGGTCGACTCCGCGGCCGAGCATCACATCGCCGGCCAGGAACAGCGTGACGAGGTCACCGCCCATTCCTCCAGGCTAGGCCGGTCCGGCGGGTACTGCTTCCGGGCGGCGAACAGGGGCCCGCAAGCGCAAGCCCGTCCGGCGCCCGCCCCTTAGGGGCCCTTGCACTATGCCCGCCCGGGTCGCGTGGTCTGGCGCTCATAGTGCAAGGACCCCTTGGGAGCGGGGCCGGGTCGGCAGCCAGAGAGCGACGCCGGGTTCACACACTCCCCTCAAGGAGTCTCTTCAGCGTTTGCTCGTTCCTCGGCATCTCCTTCCGCACATGCGGACGGACGACGAGCGGAACGAGCACCTTGCCGATCCCATGCGTCTCGAAGTCGAGGGACATCGTCAGGCGCGACCGTTCACCGTCACCGAGCGGCTCGATCGTCCCTTTCACGTGCCCTCGGACGGGACCGTCGACGCCGTCGACCCGCCAGCTCCTCGGCGGATCAAGCTCGGTCACCTCCGAGGTCATCGGGATGTCCCGGCGCCCGATCCGCCGGGTCACCACGACCCTCGAACCCACGGCCAGAGGAGCGTCTCCCACAGGGCGTACCGACACGGCACTCTCCTGCCATTCGGGGAGGTGCGAGGGATCGGTCACGTAGGAGAAGACGTCTTCGGGGCGGCAGGAGATGTCGACGCTTTCTTTGATCGCAGACATTTCGATCCCCTTTTATCCAGTTATGGACATAATCCCACGGAGCCGACGACGCACCAACCCCACCAACCGGACGGGGCCAACGCGGCAATCAGTGGCGCGGGCGCGGGCCGTTCGACGGCCGGCAGCGGTGGCATCACGCGCCGGGCGCGTGGTACTCCAGCTTCTGACGGACGGCCTCGTCGATCTCGCCGAACGACAGCAGGACGACCGTGCTCGTGCGCACACCACCGGCCGCCGACACCACCATGCCCATGGCCGCGGCGGAGGCATCGCCCGGCAGGTCCACCGTGACGTAGACGTCGTCGTCGCCGAAGGCCCAGTACATCGACCTGAGACGACCTCCAATGCTCCGCACCATGCGATCGACGAGATGGGCCGGTACCAGCCCGGATACCGGTAGATCTCGTACTGGTTCGAGGCCGCACTCGTTCTCAGCGGCCCCGAAGGCTTCCGCGGTCGCCCCATGGGTCCCGGCGATGCACAGGAGCTCGGCGACGGCGGTGCCGTCGGGTGCGTAGGCGAGGTAGCAGGCGGTCTCGTCCGGGCGGGCCTGGCTGCGGCGGGCCAGGACCCAGCGCTGGCGGGTGGGCTGATCGCCGTCGAAGTCATCGATGGTGGACAGCCTCGCCGCGGCCCAGTCGTAGAGGCGCGGACCTTTGGCGCCGTTGCCGCAGGAGTGGCGTTCCCAGTCGTCGTCGGGCGCCTGGGCGATGGCGCATTCGATGCGGCCCAGGGCATGGACAGCTGAGACTTCGGCACGGCCAGGACAGAGCCGACACCTGCCTCCTCCAGCATGCGGCGCAGCCGTCATTCCTGGCTGCGGGCGGAGTCCGCCGTCACCCAGGCGATGACAGTAGTAAGACCAGTGCCCGCGTCAGGGCCGCAGAAATCCTTGTCCTCGCCGGCCATAAGGCCCTTCCCCTGTGTGACCCGGGAGGCCCCTCGTGCCGGGGACGACTCCGTAGCCATGGCCGGGTCCCCTGCACAGCGCTTCGCCCCCGTCCGGGCCGACCCCTGCTGCCGGGAAGGGCCGGCTTGGCAGGGGACGGCCCGGGATTCGTGATCCGTTATTTACCGCTCGGCGAGGACATGGCCTGTGTGGGCTCCAGCTTCACCCACTTCGCAGTGCTCGGCACGCCTCGCTCGTCCAGCAGGAACAGCATGTACCACCCGGGTGGGGCGTCAGCGGCCGTTGCCGGGGTCTGCAGGCTGAGCCTGTTGCCGTCACGGTTGTTGATCTTCACCTGGAGGTGGCGCTGGTTGGAGTTCGTCGAGTGCGTGACGGTCGACGGCGCCACAAGGACGGCGCGGTCGACGCGACCCGGCGTGGAGGTCTGCACCGAGAAGGTGGAGTCGTAGTTCAGCGCATCGGCCGGGACCCTGTTGAGCTGGGGTCGGTTACCGACGTGCATGTACCACGGCTCGAACATCTCGACGCTGCCGTGCATGCCGTCCTTGATGTCCGGGTCATTGGCGATCTGCTGGGCCTCGTCCCCGGTGACCAGGATCCGCCCGTCGGGCATGAGCACCGCGTTGGAGTGGTAGCCGCGCGGAAGCCGCTGGACGGGGCCGAGCCTCCAGTTGCCGTCCGCGTCGCGCGCCTCGGTGTGGCGGTACTTCGGCAGGGCGTTCGGGTTGTACATGCCGTTGCCGTAGTTGCGGATGTGGAAGGAGCCGTTGACCGTGAACAGTTTGCCGTCCGGCAGGATGACGGTGTTGTCGTTCGACCGGCCGAAGGCCCGGGGCTCGCGTTTGACCCAGTCCGCCCCCTTGGACAACTCGTAGGTGTTCGCGTCGTCCCGGTTGCCGCCGAGGATCAGCACCGAGTCCGGGCCCTGGTAGCCGTTGGGCAGCGGCACCGCGGAGCCGTTGATGCGCTCCGGATTGCAGCCCTCGCCGTTGCCGTCCCTCGCGTCCTTGCAGGGGATGTTGGGTCGATCCGGCAGCTTCGCCCGCGACTCCGTCTCCAGGTCGAAGACGTACTGCTCGTTGAGCATCCGGCCCAGGCCGTAGATCTTGCCGTCGCGCAGCGAGAACAGGTGCGGGTAGTCCCTGGTGAAGGGCGCCTGGGCACGGAACTTGTCGACCGGCGCGTTCACCGGCACGTTGTCCTTCTGCCACGGCACCGGGTGCGTCTTGGCGGGGAAGCGCTCGACGATGGGTGTGGGGGTGCCCCAGCCGATCTCCGACTGGCCCGACATGATGAGCAGTCGGCCGTCCGGCCCCTCCACGACACCGGGATACCACCGGCCGACCGACATGTCCTGGTTGCGGTGCCAGGTCTCGGTCCAGGGGTCGAAGACGAGTGACAGCTTGGCGCCACTGCCACCGTTGCCGCCGAGGTTTCCGCCGAACACGCCCACCATGCCGTTGGGCAGGAACGCGTGGCCCGAACAGAAGAACGGTGCCGGGCGCGCCTCGTTCTTGCCGTCCGGCATCACCACCATCGGCGGGGGAACGCTCTTGAACGCGTCGGGTCCCGTGCCCTTGTCCGGGTCCCACAGATACGCGCGGCCGGCGTTCTCCTTACCGATGACGTCGGTGGGGGCGGTCTCCTTCTGGGGGTTGTCCTCGATCGGCTCGAAGGAGAAGAGCAGCACCTTGCCGGTGGGCAGCATGGCGATGTGATCGCCGTAGTCCGGCGAGGGGAAGTACTCCGCGAACCGGCCGAATTGGTCGGGCGCGTACTGCTTGTTGGTCTCCGCCTGGGACTCCGTCAGCTTCTTCAGCCGCTCGGTACGGGTCGTCTGCGGGTACTCGCCCATGGCCTTGGCCGTCACCCGGAGTCGGGCATGGTCCCGGGCGTGAGCCTCGCCCAGGACAGCGGACTCGTCGGCTCTCGTCTCCTTCTTGATCTGCCGCTCGGACACAGGGACCTTGTCGGCCTCGCCCGCGCCCGGCCCATCGTGATGGGCACCGTCATGCGCGTACGCGGAAGGCGCGGCCAGCCCTGCCGTGACGGCCAGCGCGGATACCAGCGCGCACGCCGAAAAGGCAGCAGAAATCTTTCTTGGGGGCATAACTCTCCAGCCACTTGAGGAAATCAGGGATCGAAATTTGGAGAAAGGAAATTCAAGACGGTACCCGCGACGAACACATGCCCCGAGGCGCCCACATCCTTTCCGTCAAATCTGCCGCTGCAACAACAAAAATGAATACCAGGAATCACCCACTTCATGCACGTCAGAACCGGCATCAGTGGCACTTGGCGTACATCACCGGCGCACAATCAGGAAATGTGCGCCCCTCATGCGCTCCACCACCTGGGTGAACATCCATGCCATTTGGATGTTCGGCTCCAGCTCACCTCTCACCTCCATTCCTGCGGGGTACGGGAGACCCGAAAACATGTCGCCGAATTCCCCGGAGGAAGCGCACGTATGTACACGTCCACAGCGCCGACCGACCCCAAAAACCTGTTCCTGCGCGAGGACACCGAGATCCAGGGCGATGTACTCGCCGGGTTCAAGAAAGACCACATGCAGCTGGTGTTCCTGCGGTTCGAGGACCAGCAGATGACGCGCACATGGCTAAAGCAGTTGCGGCCGCTCATCGCCACCACCAGTCAGGTGGCGAAGTTCAACAGGGAGTTCTCCCGGGCCCGCTCGTACTCCGGTGGCGACGATCCGAAGAACCTCAACGCGCTGTGGTACGGCATCAGCTTCACCTTCGAGGGGCTGAAGTTCCTCACCGGCGACAACCCGCTGCCCGGCGTCGACAACAACAGCACCGACGGCCCGCTGAAGGCTTTCGTGGAGGGCCCGGCCAAGCGTGCGGCGGCTCTCGGTGACGCGGGGCAGAACGCCCCCCAGAACTGGCTCTTCGGCAACTTCGGCGAAGGACGCGTCCACGCGGTGCTCACCGTCGCTGCCGACCAGCCGCACGTGCTGCGAGCCACCCTGGGAGACGTCCGCCAGGACCTCGCCCGCGCCGAGATCGTCACCGTCTTCGAGCAGGACGGTGCCACCCTCGAAGGACCCCGCCGAGGGAGGGAGCACTTCGGCTTCAAGGACGGTGTCAGCGAGCCGGCGATCAAGTACCTCGACGAGCCCGAAGAGCCCGGAAAGGGCGAGAAGCCGGTCTACGAGAAGGGCCACCCCGGCACCATCCTCATCAACCCCGGCGAGTTCGTCGTCGGGCTCGAGCGGGAGCGCCCGCATCCCCTGCCATACCCGGAGTGGGCGCAGAAGGGCTCCTTCCAGGTGGTGCGCCGACTGGCCCAGGACGTCCCCGGCTGGTGGGCCGGTGTGGCCGCACAGCTGAAGGTGCTGAAGGAGGCGAAGGCCGTGCCCCCGGAGGCGACCACCGAGTGGCTGGCGGCCCGGCTCGTCGGACGCTGGCGCACCGGGACCCCCGTGGCGAAGTGTCCGCACGCCGACATGTCGTACAACGCGGAGTCGTCGGGCGACAACCTGATCTCGTTCAGGGACGACCCCGACGGAAAGGTCACCCCGCTCTGGTCCCACCTGCGCAAGACCAACCCCAGGGACGGCTTCAAGGACCCGAAGACCGGCCAGTTCGTCGAGGACACGAAGTTCAACCACCGCCGGATCATGCGCCGCGGCATTCCGTACGGTCTGCCGTTCGACCCGGCCGCCTCTGCGCTCAACGGCCCGGACGCGCCCCGCGGCCTGGTCTTCGTCTCCTACCAGGCCGACCTCTACCGGCAGTTCGAGTTCATCCAGCGGGACTGGATGAACGACGAGACGTTCCCCAGGCCCAACCCCAACACCCACCACGAGCAGATCGACCCAGGCCCACACCCCACGGGCGCCGACCCCTTGGCGGGCGAGGAGACCGTGGTCTCCTGGGAGCGCTCGGAAGGTGGCGGCGAGCCGGTCCCGCTGCAGTTCTCCCAGTTCGTACGGACCGAGGGGGCGGTGTACGCCTTCATGCCGTCGATCTCTGTCATCGACCAGCTGGCAGAAGGCCGGATGAACACCAACATGGTCGTCCACGGGAACACGGTCTTCACCTCCGACAGCTTCGACAACACCGAGCGGGACACCGTCGACTCGGGCACGGTGCGGCTCTTCCTGACGGAGGACGGCAACCTTCAGGTCATCGACAGCAAGAACAACAAGGTCCGCTGGTCGGCGAAGACCGCCGCCGGTCCGAAGGCGCAGGCGTGGTTCAAGGACGGGGAACTCTTCGTCATCGACCCGAAGGCCAAGGACAAGAAGCTCTTCAGCTCCGGCACCGAGGGCAACCCGGAGGCCGAACTCGTCGTCCAGGCTGACGGGAACGTGGTGATCTACAACAAGGGCAAGGCGATCTGGCACACCGACACCGCCGGTCGCTGACGTCTTCCGGCACGCCGGTCCCCTGACGTCGCCCGCCCCACGAAGGCGGGCGACGTCAGGCCCTGGGACCGATCAGACAGCAGTGCTGCCGCTCCGGCGCCGCAGGGGGGCGTACCTCGGCGAACGGGAACAGTGACCTTGCGTGGTCCGGGCTCCAGAGCACGTCGTACCGTCCGCACGGGCCGACCGAGGCGCGGGCGTCGAACAGCAGGCTCTGGTCCACGACCGCGCACCAGGGCGCCTCGCGCGCCCGCTCGACGAGGACGTCCAGGTGCGCCGGAACCGGGGGCGGCGCCGCCACGTTCCCCAAGGAGCGGCTGCTGAGCCGCCACCGCACGTTGGGCTGCTGCCCCTCGCCCGGTGGCATCCAGCCCGGGTCGATGAAGGTGAAGGCGAGCATGCCGTCGTCGGTCAGCATCGACCGCAGCGCGTCCACCAGTTCCACGGTCTCGTCGTCCGGGGTGTGGGTGAAGACGGAGTACGCGAGGACGTAGTCGAAGCGCGTTCCCAGGTCGGGCAGCGTGAGCTCGCGGACGCCGCCAGGGTTGAACTGCGGGTTGTACCGGTCGTAGAAGACCCAGTGGGCCTCCGGTTCGCGCCGTTGGCCCTCCTCGATCGCGGGCCGCGACACGTCAAGGCACCAGTAGAGCGACGGCTTGACCCGTCCCGCGGCCCCCTCCAGGAATGCGCCGATGTTCCCGCCGAAGTCCAGCACCCTGCGCCCGGACCAGTCCGGGCGGCCGAGTTGGGTGTCGAAGTAGGCGAACTGGCCCTTCTTGGTGGAATGGAGGCCAAGTGCGCTCACCAGCTGACGGGGAGGGCGGCGAGCGCCTGCAGGCGCTGATGGTCCTTCCAGTCCGCCGACGCCTCGGCGGCGGCCGGGCGCAGTCGGGGAAAGCGGGCCAGGAGCGAGGTGAGGCCGATGCGCAACTCCGCCCGCGCCATATGGGACGCCAGACAGCGGTGGATGCCGTGGCCGAAGGCCACATGTGGATTGGGGTGACGGCCCAGATCGAGGACTTCGGGGTCGGAAAAGACATCCGAGTCGTGGTTGGCGGAGTTGAGGGAGGCCACCACGGACTCTCCGGCGCGGACGGTGACCCCGGCGATGTCCACGTCCTCGGTGGCCACTCGGATCTGACCGTCCCTCAGCACCAGGTGGTAGCGCAGCAGTTCCTCCACCGCGCTCTCCGTCAGCGTGGGGTCGTGCCGCAGCCGGGCGAGGTCGGCGGGCCGGTGCAGCAATGTGCGCAAGGCAGCCGCCAGGGCGGTCGTCACCACCGTGTGGCCCGCGAACAGCAGGCTGACGCCCATCCCGGTCAGCTCGGCGTCGGAGAGCGCGCCCTGTTCGTCGTGTGCCGTGACCAGGGCGCTGAACAGATCGGCGCCGGGCGCCGTGCGCCGGGAGTCCATGAGGGCCGCCAGATAGTCGCACATCTCCCGCTGGGCCGCGGTGATCCGCTCCAGAGGGCCCTTACTGCTCATGGTGTCCGACAGGGCCAGGATCCGGTCGCTCTCCTCGACCGGGATGCCCAGCCACGCGCAGATCACGGCCATGGGCAGGGGCCGTGCGAAGTCCGCGACGACATCGGCGGGCGGCCCGGCGTCGGCCATGGCGTCGAGCAGCCCGTCAGTGATCTTCTGGATCAGCGACAGCGACCGCTCGACCTGCCGCGCTCTGAACTCCGGCATGACCAGCCGACGCAGCCGGGCGTGGTCCGGCGGCTCTGTGTCCCGCAGGATGGAGACGCCGGACGGGAACGGAGTCGTGAACAACCTGGGCGCGTCGGGCGCGGTGTTGGCCGTCACACTGAACCGCCGGTCGCGGAGCACCTGACGTACGTCCTCGTACCGGGTCACCAGCCACACCTCGTGTCCGCTGGCGATGACCACACGGGTCGCGGGCTCGTTCTCGCGCAGCCAGGCCAGCCTCTCGAACACCTCGGAGTGGACACGGGTGTCGAAGGGGAAGGCGACGGGCCGGCGGTTCGGGACGGGCATCGCGGTCCCTCCTCACTCGACTCAGGGTTTGTGGAAGGACGGGTCGTGGTCCTCACCGAGCGCCGCGCGACCGATGGTGGCGAGGATGTGGTCGTCGTTGTCGTGGCGCTGGTAGAAGGTCAGGTCACGCAGGATCCGTTCCACCGGGCTGGGGCGGACCAGACTGCGGGCCCCGCAGGCGCGGATGCAGTGATGCACGGTCTCCTCCGCCAGGTGCTCGACGACGTGCCGGGCCTTGCTGCCGGCGAGCCGGGCCTCGCCCGCCCTGCCCTCGTCCCACAACGCGGCGACATGACGCAGCCAGAGGCGGGCGGTATCCACGTTGACCGCCATGCTGCCGGCCCGCTGCCGTACGTACGGGTCGGCCCCCTTGCCCTGCTTCTTGAGGTACGCCAGCCCGTAGTCGTGCGCTGCCTGGGCGGCGCCCAGGAAGCTGGAGGCGTAGTGGGGGACGAACGCGGCCTGCCAATGCCCGGTGAGATAGGTACCGGGTGCGCCGATGAGATGGTCCCGGGGAATGAACGTGTCGTCGAAGCGCACCAGGTGGCTGACCGTCGCGCGCATGCCCACCGGATCCCACCACGAGCTGTCGACACTCACGGTCGGGTCCGACAGATCGCAGGCGAGCATGAGCAGTCCGCTGCCCGCCGCCCGGCCGTTCCGGGCGGCCGTCGCGTGCCGTGCTCCGCCGGGTCCGGCGGGGTCGACGAACAGGATGGCCCACTGGGCGCCTGTGGCACTGGTGGCGAACGCCTTGGTTCCGCGCACGGTCCAGCCCCCCTCGACAGGGGTGAGCGTCGTGCCGAAGCGGCCGGCCTCCCCGGGCTTGGGTGCCCGGGGCTCGCCGCTCCAGGCCACCCACTTCTCCCCGCGCTCGACCACGCCCGCGAACCAGCACCGCTTCTGCTCGGGCGTTCCCAGGGCGTCGATGAGCACCAGAGAGTTGGCGTGTCCCTCCCAGCAGCGCGCCAGCGAGAGATTCGCCGAGGCCAGGATGGTCGTCAGCTCCCACAGGGGCAGCGTGTTGCGCTGCTGCGGGCCGAAGCCCAGTCCGCCGTACTCGCGTGGCACGGCAGCGGCCAGCAGACCGGCCGCGAAGAGGTCGTCGAAGTCCTCGGCGGGGAAGGCGGCCCTGCGGTCGTAGTCGTCCGCGCGGGCGGAAAACGTCTCCGCGGCCATCTTCTGTGCGCTGTCGAGGGCGGCACGGTGCCCGGGAATGGGGCCGTGCGGCTCCTGAGAGCCGTGCACCAGGTCGGCGGTCATGGGAGAAGAGCCCCTTCCGGGGGTCCGGACGGCTGGGCGAGTCCCGGACGGTAGTAATGGGCGCGGTACATCGTGTTCGGCACCCGCTGGTCGTCGGGGTGGACCGTGTGGACGTCGATGGTCAGCAGTCCGCGGTTGAGATAGCCGCAGAGGATGACGTCCCGGGTTCCGAGCCGCGCTTCGGCGAGGAAGCCCACGGCCGGACCGTCGCCGCCCGCGTCCCCCAGTGGCGTGGCGGTGAGTGCGTTGTGGGCCTCGAGGGCACCGGGGGCGCTCTCCGCGACACTCAGCGCGAGTTGGTCCGCGTCCTCCCGGACGTCGATGGACCGGATGCCGGTGGCGGTGGTGTCGAAGTTGACCCACCCGCCCATGAGCCCGGCCAGGTCGATGTGCGGTGTCGTCATGAGCCCTCCTCCACCCGGTGGAAAAAGGACCGGGTCCACTCACCGGGGCACCCGCTGCCGTCGAGGGAGATCGTGGAGGCAGTGGCCACCAGGATTCCCGTCTTGTGGTAGGCGGAGAGAACCGTACGGAGCCCGCCGAGTTCGTAGACGGCGGAGAACGACCAGGCCACAGATGGCGCGCCGGGCGCGGTATAAACGGCCGCCGGTACCTCACCCCAGTCGTACGGATGCCGGCTCGCCGCGAAGCGCCCGTCCGGTGTGGTGCCGCCCAGGGTCCGGACTGCGAGGCCCGTTCCGCGCGGGGCGACGGTCAGCCGGAGAGGGCCCTTGGACACCACTCCCCGGTCGGTGTTGAGCCAGTCGCCCAACAGGGCCGAGACGTCGGGGCTGTCCGGTGGGGACGGCTCGGCCGATGGTGCCGCACCGGCCACCGAGCGCATGGTCATGAAGTGCTCTCCCTCCCACAGAGGTTCACTGTGATGTCCGGACGGGGTTCATGGATCCCGAAGAAGCTCAACGCCGGCAACCCGGGAAGCCTGATCGGTCACCGGTTGCTCGATGATCGACATACCGTCCGGGCACGGCGTCGGCATGCGTCCGAACACCGTTGGCTCACCCAGCCAGGAGGCCAGGAAGCAGGTCCAGCGACGGCGAGTACCGGCCTCGAACACGGTCACGTCCTCGCGCCGGAGGCCGGTCGGCAGCGATGCCGCCGCCATGACGCCGTGCGCCTGCTGCGGGCCCCCAGCAGCTCCGGCCGGGCCGGACCGTCTGGCCGCTCCAGAGCGATGATGTCGTAGCGGCCCGCCACGCGAAGGAGCCTCGTCAACCGCTGAACCTGCCCCAGGTCGGCTGCTGTGGTCACAGCCAACAACCAGCCCGGCGCGCGGCGCACGGCATCCGGGTGACCGTCGCTTCGTGGGGTCAGCACCACTGAACGAACTCCTCCATGCGGGCCCGCGGTGGGACAAACCGGTTGACCGGTGCCGCTTCGTCGGGGTAGCCGACGGCCAGGGTGCAGACGATGATCCGATGAGTCTCGATGTCCAGCTTCCGACGCAGCGCGTCCGCGTAGCCCGCGACGCTGAACTGCGGGCAGCTGCCCAAGCCCCGGGCGACCAGCCCGAGCATGATGTTCTGCAGGAAGAAGCCCGTCTCCAGGAAGGTTCCGGGCACCGCGTCGCCAGGGATGTGGCAGACAAGGGCTGCCGGAGCGTCGAAGAAGCGCAGATTGTCGCGGAGGTGGGCGCGGGCGGCCGCGGCGTCGTCGGGGGCATGGCCCTTGGCGCGCAGTACGCCCGAGAGGGCCGCGCGGGCACGCTCCGCTGCGGTGTTGTCGAGCGCCGGCGGCCGGTTGGCACAGTCCGGCCGTGGAGGCTCTCCGCGCTCGAAGGCTTCGCGAAGGGTGCGGGTCAGCGCGTCCAGGGTGGGGCCGGTCACCACGGTCACCCGCCACGGCTGGATATTGCGGCTGGAGGGTGCCTGCCCTGCGGCGAGGAGCACCTCCGCGAGGACGTTCCGGGGCACCGGCCGGTCGAGGAAGGCGCGCTTGCAGTGACGGGACGCGATCAGGGACAGGCCGTCGTACACCAGGTCGGTGTGTTCCGTCATGGGCGCCTCACTCCTTCCGACATCTCAACCCACGCCGGCCGGGCGGACGTCGGGGCCGGGGCCGCCGCCGAGGAACTCGTGCAGACGGGTGCGGACCAATTCCTCGATGCGGTGGGCGCACTGGCGGTAGACCTCGGTCGACTGCCCTTCGGGGTTGGGGACGTCGCCATGCGGGTCCAGGCAGAGGGTGCGGTTCTCCGCGTCGGGCGCCAGAGCGACCACGGCGTCGCGGTGCGCGCGCGTCATGCAGTAGATGACGGAGCTGTCCTGGCACAGTTGGGGGGTGACCGGCCTCGCCCGGTGGCGGCGGGGGTGTACGCGGCCCGGCACCCGCCGTACGCCAAGGTCGGCGAGCGCGGTCCGGGCGGCGGGAGCCAGCGGCGCTCCGCTCCGGGCGGGGGAGACTCCCGCGCTGGCGAAGCGCACACGCCGCGCGGAACCCCCTGCCTGCGCCGCGTGGGTCCTGGCGATGACCTCGGCCATGGGCGAACGGGAGGTGTTGCCGCCGCAGACGAACAGCACCCGCCGCGCACGCGTGCCGCGTTCCCGCCACCAGGAGGCCGTCGCGGGGTAGGACAAGGACACGATGGCGACGCCGATGAAGACGAGCGCGAGAAGCTGTGCGTCCCCCGGGACCGGCAGCCCGGCCAGCCCGGCGAGGGCGTACGAGGCGACCAGGCCGGACAGCAGGCTGGCGCACCGGTTGGCCGGTACGCACCAGGTGTACACACGGTGGTCGAGGTAGATCAGCGTGCCGAAGACGAACAGCACCTCGTAGGCCACGCCGATACCGATGGCCCCCCAGGCGGCAGGGGTGCCGAGGAAGGTGGTGAACCCGGAGCGCAACTCCGGCTGTCCCGCCAGGGCCACAGCCGCCAGGATCCCGACCAGGAAAACCGGGGCGGCGGCGTGCTCCTCCACGAAGTAACGGCGATCGATTTCCTTCACTCCGGTCTTGGCCACGCGGCTCATGATCTCGAATCGCCCCACGTACCCGATGAGATAGGTGAGAACGCTCAAAACCGTCGCCAGGGTGAGGTGATAACTGTCCACATCGCCGAGAGCCACCGAAACCGCCAGCAGGCTGAAAGCGAGAGCGGACCAGGCGGAACGAGAGACCTTTCGCTTACGCGCCGAGTCGACCAGCGGAGAAATGATCAGCACGCCCCCACGCATCAGAAGCAACACGAGAAGGATGGAGACACCGGTGAAGGCGAAATTCAGAGTGGTGGTGCCGATGATGAGCGCGGTGAAGAACCCCGCCAGGAGCGTTTCTCTTCCCGGCGCGCGGACGCGCCCCACCCCGGGTATCTCATGTCGCCGGCCGTAACGCCACCACCCGCTGGCCGCCAGGAAAAGCGGCATGACGGCGAGTTGTCCGAGGGCGGCCGCCGGTAGCAGCACCAGACCGTCGACCGGGCTCCCGGCCAGCGGGGAAACCCCACTGGACATCGCTTTCACGAGCATGGCGTAGGGGATGTAGGCGAGAAAGTATCCGAGCGCGAGCCAAGCCATGCGCATGGTCCTCCGGAGTGCCCTGAAGTAAGGGTTCGTCAATTCGCAGCGGAACGTACGGAGTGAACCGTTTCGACGCTCTGCGACACTCGGCCGCCCCATACGTAGATCAATGCACCGACTCATTCGAGTGTGCAGGGATCCAGTGCACCGCGCAAGTGTCTCAAGTCCTCGAATTTCAGCGGGGATTTCATTCCGGATGCCAGTGCGGGACACATTATCGCAGTGTCGCACAGGCGCGCGATTAACGTAATGACGACGTGCGCCCCACGTGCGCCGGGCGAATGCACTTGCCCTCCGCCCATGCGAACTTGCGGGTTCGCGACAGATCCCGTAGCCCGTGAAATTAGAAAACGGTACTCGGGTTGAGATTGTGGTTCCCGATGATCTGATTGGATGGTGATATCCCAGCCTGCAACGCAGACCGCCGTTCGGCGTAGTGACACGCCGTCGGGAGAGTGACCGCAGGGTTCGCCCCACTGCGCGAGAGCCAGATCGTGGGTGATCCGAGCGAGCGCTTTCAGAAGGCGGTGGCAATGGGCCCACGAGTGCGGCAACGACCGAACGCGGTGGGGCCCTTGCTCATCTACTGCGCACTGTCGACCACGATGGTGAGCTCGCTCGGCGCGCTGCTGATCCCCTCCATCGCCCGGGCGCATCACGTGCCGGTGAGTTCGGCCCAGTGGATGCTGACCGTGACCCTGCTCGTGGGGGCGGTGAGCACCCCGGTGCTCGGCCGACTGGCCGACGGGCACCGCAGCCGGCGGGCGCTGCTGGGAGTGCTCGTCCTGACGCTGTCGGGTTCCTTGCTGGCTGCGATCGCCGATACTTTTTCGCAGTTGCTGATCGGACGGGCGCTCCAGGGCCCGGCCTGCGGAATGCTGCCGATGACGATCGCTCTGGCGCACCGTCACCTTGCCCCGGCAAAGGTGACGGACGGCATTACCGCCCTCACCGTCACCGCCGCCACCGGGGCCGGGCTCAGCTTCCCGCTGACCGGCCTGATCGCCGAGTACCTCGACCACCGCTGGGGGTTCTGGTGTGCGGCCGGCTTCGCCGCACCGGCCATCGTGGGGGTCCTGCTGATTCTGCCCAAGGATGAGCGCCCGGCTGCCGGCCCGGGCACCGGCCCGGGCGCGCTGTCCGCCTGCGCACGCGCCGACCTGGCGGGCACCGTTCTCCTGGTGGCCGGGCTGGCGAGTCTGCTCCTCT
The DNA here is from genome assembly GCF_026341515.1 of Streptomyces sp. NBC_00878. Lineage (NCBI taxonomy): Bacteria > Bacillati > Actinomycetota > Actinomycetes > Kitasatosporales > Streptomycetaceae > Streptomyces > Streptomyces sp. NBC_00878. Next base: position 1,044,264 of record NZ_JAPEOK010000001.1, read on the forward strand.
TACTGAGCCAGGGGTCGCGTTGGGGTTGGACGTCCGCCATCGTGCTGAGCGTGCTGGTGGATGCCGCGCTGCTGCTCACCGCCTGGGCATGGTGGGAGCGGCGCGTCGCTCAGCCGTTGGTCCGGCCCGAGTTGCTCGTCCATCCCGACGTGCTGCTGGCCAATTTCGCCACGGTCGTACTCGGCGCCGCGACGTTCATCGGCGTCTCTGCTCTCGCCACTCTCGTGCAAGCACCCGTGGGCACGGGTTACGGGCTCGGGCTCTCGGTCTTCGCGGCCGGGTGTGTGATGCTCCCGTTCTCGGCCGGGAGCCAGCTCGCGGGTCGGCTGGCACGTCGTCCGGCCGTCCGCACGGAGCTGCGTGCGCTGCTCTCACTCGGCGGAGTTCTGCTCACCGGTACCCATATCGCTCTGGCCGCCCACCACGACGAGCTGTGGCACCTGCTCCTCGCCATACTGACCTTCGGCCTGGGCAGCAGCATCGTCTGGGCCGTCGTGGCCGCCCTGATCCACACCGCGGTTCCGGGCAGCGATCTCGGGTCCACAACCAGCTTCAATCATGTGCTCCGTGTCGTCGGCAGCGCGATCGGCAGCGCCGCGACCGGCGTGATCCTTGCCGCCCACACCGCCCCCGACGGCTTCCCGACGGATGACGGTTATGCGGCTGTCTTCACTGTCTGCGCAATCGGTTGCACCGCCGTTCTGCTCGGCCTGCTGGGGCGGGCGCTCACCGAGCGACGCCGGGCCACAGGTTCGGAAACGTCGGAATGAACCGGCGCGGCAACCCCACCAGTTACCGGTGGCGCGATGAGCGACGTCAACCGGGCGGCACAGTTGATCAATGCTTTTGAGGGATGTCTGCCCACGTAGCCCTCCACTGCGAGCGAGCCTCCTTGATCATGTCGTCCCGTGCGGTCTACTGGCAGGCGTTCGTCTGCCGACCGCTGGCCAATTCACGAGGGTCCGCCTGGAGGAGCACATCCAGTGGCACGCATGAGACAGGGTGGGAGACGGGCACAACTGGTGGCCGTCCTGACCTCTCCCGATGACCTCGACCACGACCGGCTGAGCGGTGTCGATTCCCTCGCCGATGGACTGGAGGTCCGTGCCGACCTGGTGGGTGATCCAGAACCGAGGTGGCTGCGGCGGAACTTCACCGGCTCGCTGACGCACTGCCTGCGCAGCCACCGACACGGCGGTCGTTACCAAGGACGGACCGGCGAGCGGCAGGCCAGGCTGGTGCACGCCGCCGACCAGTACGACGTGGTCGATCTGGAGTGGCCCGACGACCTGACGCCCGACGTGCTGGCCCGCATCCCGCCCCACCGACGACGGATCTCCTGGCACGGCGGGGAGACCGGGCTCGACGGGTTGCTCCGGCTCTTCGACACGATGGCGACCGTCCCCGCGGCGCTGTACCTGCTGTCGGTGAGTCCCAGCGCCGAGGGCAGCACGTCGGCGCCGATGTTCCTCAGCACCCTGGATCGGCCCGACGTAACGGCTTTCGCCTCCGGCCCGGCCGGAATCTGGACCCGGATCCTGGCCCCCTGGCTCGGTGCGCCCGTGGTCTTCGGTCACGTCGGCGCCGAAGGACCGGACGGGATGCCGAGCCTGCGTCAGCTCGTCGCGGACTACGGTCTGCCCGCGTTGCCTCAACTGGACCATCTCTACGGCATCGCCGGTGTCTCTCCCGGCCGCTCGCTCTCTCCCCGCCTGCACAACACAGCCCTGCGCACGCTGGGCCTGCGTGCGCTCTACCTCCCGTTTCCCAGCCGCTCACTGTCCCGCCTCCTGCACACGACGGCTTCCCTGGGGACACACGCGGGGCTCCCGCTGCGCGGCCTCACGGTGACCGCTCCGCACAAGGAGGACGCTCTGGACCTGGCCGGCACGGCCTCCCGGGCCGCGCGTGGCTCCGGCGCGGCGAACGTGCTGTCGCTGGAGAACGGTCGCTGGCACGCCGACACCACCGATCCGGCAGGCGTGCTCGACTCGCTGGCCGCAGCCGGCGTCGATCCGGCCGGGTGCAGTGCAGCCGTCGTGGGATGCGGGGGAGCCGGACGGGCCGTCGCCCTGGCGCTGCGTGAGGCCGGTGCCCGAGTGACCTTGGTGAACCGGAGCCGGGACCGCGGTCTGCGGGCCGCCTCGCTGATGGGGCTGCCGTTCATTCCCCTCCTCGTGTTCTCCGCCCGAGGGCACTCGCTGCTGGTGCATGCCACCCCGCTGGCCGACTGCCCCCCGTTCCAGCTCACGACCGCCGACCCCGGAGCCGTCGTGCTGGAACTCGTCTACCGGGAAGAGCCCACCGCGCTGATGACCGCGGCCCACGCCCACGGGCTGCCCGCCATCGACGGCCGGTCGGTGCTGCTCATAGAGGTACGAGAGCAATTCAGGCTGCTGACCGGGCACACGATGCCGGCAGACACCGTCCGCGCCCTCCCGCAGGACGCCTCGCAGCACAGCACCACGCTCTGCCCCGCGAAGGCGATCCGGTCCTAGGCGTCGTGGCGGTACGTCCGAGGCCGCCACACGCGAACCGCGCCGGGCGGCCTCCCGCACCCCTGGAGTCGTATTGCCCTCCACCAGCATTGGCGTGAAAGGCCGGACCGCCTCCCTCGACCCGTCCCGCAGGGCGATCAGGGCAGGGGCGATCGGCAACCTCATCGAGTACTACGACGCGACGATCTACTCCCTGCTCGCCCCTGTCTTCGCCCAGCAGTTCTTCCCCGCGGAGAACAAGGCGTTCGCGCTGCTCTACACCTACGGTCTCGTAGTGGGCGTCGCCTTCGTCGTGCGCCCTGCGGCCGCGATGCTGCTGTCGCCCTACGGGGACCGGCGGGGCCGCCGCAAACTGCTCTCGCTCAGCCTGTTCCTCATGGGATCGGGTCTGCTGATCATCGGCCTGTCGCCCACCTACCGCAGTATCGGTGTGCTCGCTCCCGTCTGTCTGGTCCTCGGCCGGGCGGTGCAGAACGTCTCCAACTCCGGCGAATTCCAAGCGGCCTGCACATTCATCGTCGAGCACTCCCCGGCCGACCGCCGGGCGACGACCGGCGCCGTCCAGTACATGACCGCCGGTCTCGGAATCCTGTCTGCCACGCTGGTGGCAACCACCCTCACCGCCGTCTTCCCGAAGGAGGTGGTGGCCGACTGGGCATGGCGCATCCCGTTCCTGCTCGGGGCGGCACTCTGTCTCTACGGCTTCCGCCTGCGGCGCACGGTTCCGGAGAGCCCGCTCTTCACCACACTGCAGTCCACAGGCAAGGTCGAGCGAAAGCCGCTGCGGACGGCCGCGAAACGGTACCCGCGAAGCCTCTTTCTGGTGATGGTGATTCAGTTCAGCCAGGTCACGTACTTCACCTGGCAGGTCTTCCTGCCCACGTACGCACACCTGGTGGGGAAGTTCCCGCTGACGACCGGTCTGGCCCTGAACTGCGTCGCTCTGGCGGCCTTCGTGCTCGTGCTACCACTGGTCGGCATGGTCTCGGACCGGAAGACCGGGCGACGTCCGCTGATCATCGCCGAAGCCCTGGGCTTCGCGATCCTCGCGTACCCGATGCTGCGCCTGTTGCAGCATCCGACCCCGCTCACCTACCTGCTGGTGGCGGTGGCCGGCAATGCGCTGCTCGCCCTCACCTACGGCAACGTCGCCGCGGTGTTCTGCGAGCTTTTCCCCACAGGTGTACGAACCTCCGGCGTCGGCCTGGCCTACAACGTCGCCGTCACGGTCTTCGGCGGAAGCGCGCCCATCCTCGCCACCTGGACCATCGCCAACGACCATCCACTCGCTCTCGCCTACTACATCGTCGCACTGGAAATGACGGCTGCGATCATCTTTCTCGCCCTGCTGCCGGAGACCCGTGGGACGAGACTCGAGACCAAGTGACCCTCGCACACGGACCGGCGCGATACAGGTCCGCCGTGGATCCGCGTAGTCAGAGTTGAGGGAGCGACTCCAGGCCCGTGGCCGGGCCGACCACCGGCCTTTCGGTGTGGAGCAACACGTCTGACATCCCATCACAGGGATGGCAACGCACTCCACATGATGAGTCATCGAGAACAAGTCGATCAGAGCCCAGACGATCAATCTGTGACGGCTGTGACGGCCTCGCATTCGCGGCCGTCACGGAAGACGACAGCGAACGGTCGGCGCCGGGCTGAACCGACCCGGCATCCCCGACCACTTCGGCGCACCGCCCGGCCGCCGCGGGGCCCGCCGTTCGTCTCCGTTTCGGAACGCGTCGTCATGTACAGCGCGCTCGACGTTGAGGAATGGCTGCTCGGCCGCCGGACCGTCCCTGGCCGAGAAGCCTGATGGCCGAGAAGGTCATTGTTCCGGTCGGTGTCCGGCTCTCCACCGACATCGAGTATCGGCCCGATCGCCCCGATCCTTACCGAGCGCGGGTCCGCTGGTTCGATCCGGCTACGAAGCGGCGCCTGCCCCTGTCGGAGGGAAAGGCGGATGAGGACGAGGAGACGGTACGGCGCCAGACCACGCCTGCGCCCGGCGGACTCACCGACAAGGGCACCAAGGGCACCAAGGGCAAACGTGCCCGGAAGGTTCCCATCATCGAGGAGATCCGCCCGCTCGTGGCCCAGCGCATCCTCTCGGCCGGCCCCGCCCCTGACGCGCGTCTGTTCACCGGCCCACGCGGAGGACGCATCTCCACCGCGGTCCTGCGCGACGCGACCCACTGGGACGAGGTGGTCACCCAACTCGGCTACGAGCACCCACGCCGGCACGATCTCCGCCACACGGGACTGACCTGGCTCGCGGACGCCGGAGTCCGCATCCACGTCCTGCGCAGGATCGCGGGCCACGGTTCGCCGACGACCACTCAGCGCTACCTGCACCCGGATGTCCACAAGATCACGGCCGCCGGTACGGCACTCTCCGCACACCTCAGCGTGCTGCGCGCTCCGCGTTCCCTTCCCGCGACGGCTGTGCTCACCCGCTGACGCCGGTCAAGGCAGGCTGGTCCCCATCTGGTCCCCAGAAATGATCAAGGGGCGGTTTCGGATTGCTCCGAAACCGCCCCTCACCAGCGACTCTGTCGAGTCGGGACGACAGGATTTGAACCTGTGACCCCTTGACCCCCAGTCAAGTGCGCTACCAAGCTGCGCCACGTCCCGATGCGCTTCGTCGCGGTGAACCGCGTGATCGCGCGAACAGAACCTTACCTCACCACCCGTGGTCGCTTCGAAGGGGATGTGAGGCCAAGGGCAGGTGAGGCGAGGGACAATCGGTGCATGGGCAGCACTTCTGACGGCAGGCGGGACCGGGACTCCGAGGGGCGGGCGCGCAACGCGCGGCCCCGGGACGGGCTCGGGCGGCCCCTGCCGTACGGGGCTGACGGGGTGGAGCGGCAACCCGAAGGGGTGGTGCGTACGCCCGAGGAGACGGTCGTCGAGGCGCAGGCACTGCTGGCGGCGGGCAGGCCGTTCCACGCGCACGAGGTCTTCGAGGACGCGTGGAAGTCGGGTCCCGCGGAGGAACGGGCCCTGTGGCGGGGCCTGGCCCAGCTCGCGGTGGGGCTCACGCATGCGGCTCGGGGGAACGTGACGGGCGGGGCGCGGTTGCTGCGGCGGGGAGCCGGGGCGGTCGAGGAGTGGGCGGCGGGTGCCGACCGGTCGCGGCCGTACGGGCTGGAGTCGGCCGGACTGGCCGCGTGGGCGCGGGAGTTGGCGGACACCGTGGAGAAGGACGGGGCGGCTGTGGACGCGCGGGCGTGGGCGCCGCGGCTGCGTGGCGGCGGGGCCTGAGAGCGGGGAGGAAGACCGGGCCCCGGGCACCTCCCTCGGACGAGCCCGGAGCTCCTCCCCTGGACGCGGTGGCCGGGCTGTCAGTGGCGTGGGGCAGACTCGGGGTGTGCGAAAGATTCATGTCATCGGCATCGGGGCGGGCGATCCCGACCAACTGACCCTGCAGGCGGTCAAGGCGCTGAGGAGCACGGACGTGTTCTTCGTCCTCGACAAGGGCGAGGTGAAGTCGGACCTCGTCCAGCTGCGCCGTGACATTCTCGACGCGCATCTGCCGGAGGGGACGTACCGCCTGGTTGAAGCCCGCGACCCGGAGCGGGATCGGAAAGCGGGCGGTGCCGGCTACTCCCCCGCGGTCGGGGACTGGCGCAGTGCCCGCGCCGACATCTACGAGCGGCTGATCGCCGAGGAGTTGGGCGAGGACGAGAGCGGCGCGTTCCTCGTCTGGGGCGACCCCTCGTTGTACGACAGCACGCTGGGGATTCTGGAGGAGATCCTCGACCGGGGCTCGGTCTCCTTCGAACACGACGTGGTGCCGGGCATCAGCAGCGTCTCGGCGCTCGTCGCCCGCCACCGCACGGGGCTCAACCGCGTGGCCCGTCCCGTCCAGATCACCACGGGCCGCCGGCTCACCGAGGGCTTCCCAGAGGGTGTCGACGACGTGGTGGTCATGCTCGACGCCCACCAGGCGTTCCGGCGGTACGCCGACCAGGACATCGACATCTACTGGGGCGCGTACATAGGCACGCCCGATGAGATCCTCGCCTCCGGCCCCCTCGCGGAGACGGCCCCGCGCATCGCGGAACTGCGTGCGGAGGCGCGCGACCGCAAGGGCTGGATCATGGACACGTACCTGCTGCGCAGGCATCCCCGGGAGTAGGGCCTCGCCGGGGTGCCGGCCGCTGCCCAAACCCCTGCGGCGAGCGGCCCGCACCCATGCGGACAGCCCCGCATGCACACGCCACCACGCAGTGTGAAGCTGACCGGTGTGACGACCACCGACACCGCCGAACCGCCGTTCGCCGCTGAGCCGTCCGCCGCACAGCCTCCCGTGCTGGACAAGCGCCGCCGCAATGTCGTATTCGTGACGATCATGCTCGGCATGCTGCTGGCCGCGCTGGACCAGACGATCGTGGGCACGGCCCTGCCGACGATCGCGTCGGACCTCGGCGGTGCGGAGCACATGTCGTGGGTGGTGACCAGCTATCTGCTGGCGGAGACCGTCGCAACGGTGCTGGTCGGCAAGTTCGGTGACCTGTTCGGCCGCAAGGTGGTCTTCCAGGCGTCGGCGATCATCTTCATCACCGGCTCGTTCCTGTGCGGCCTCGCCTCGAACATGACGCTGCTGATCGTCTGGCGGGGCATGCAGGGCATCGGCGCGGGCGGTCTGATGGTCACCGCGATGGCCCTGATCGCCGACGTGATCCCACTGCGCGAGCGCGGCAAGTACCAGGGCGCCATCGGCGCCGTCTTCGGCGTCGCCACCGTCATCGGCCCGCTGCTCGGCGGCCTCTTCACCGACCACCTCACCTGGCGCTGGGCCTTCTACGTCAACGTCCCGATCGCGATCCTCGTCGTCGTGGCCGCCGCCCGCACGATCCTGGTCGAGGACCTGACCCAGGACGTCCCGACGGAGGCCCGCCCCAAGGCCCTGGCGGCGGCCCCGACGGGAAGCTGACGAGCACTCCGAGCGAGCGGTCCTGTCCCGCCTTCTACCCCGCCCCGAAGCCCAGCCGAGCCAGCGCCGACGCCACGTCCGGTTCGGCTCGTACCCCCTCCGGAAGTGGAGGGCGGTGTACGACCACGACCGGCAGTCCCCGTGCGCGGGCGGCCGTCAGTTTGGCCGAGGTTGCCGAGCCGCCGCTGTCCTTGGTGACCAGCACGTCGATGCGGTGGTCGCGCAGGAGAGCCGTTTCGGACGCCACCGTGAACGGGCCGCGCGCCAGCAGGACTTCCGTGTGGCGCGGCATCGGCGGTTCTGGTGGTTCCACCGAGCGGACGAGGTAGTGCAGTTCGGGCTCCCGTACGAAGGCCGCGAGGCCCAGGCGCCCCGTCGTGAGGAAGACGCGCCGGCCCAGGGGCGGGAGGAGGGCGGCGGCTTCGGTGAGGGATGAGGCCGGGTGCCAGCGGTCTCCGGGGACGGGGGTCCAGCCCGGGCGGCGCAGGACGACGGCCGGGACGCCGGTGACCGAAGCGGCCTGTACGGCGTTCTCGGTGATGCCCGTCGCGAAGGGGTGCGTGGCGTCGACCAGGGCGTCGACGTGCTCGGCGCGCAGCCACTCGGCGAGACCCTCCGCCCCGCCGAACCCCCCGATGCGTACGTCCCCGTCCAGGGCCCCCGGCCGGGACACGCGTCCCGCGAGCGACGTGGTCACCCGCACGCCGGGGCGTACCGCGAGCGACGCGGCCAGCTCACGCGCCTCGGTGGTCCCGCCGAGGACCAGGACATGCGGGGACATGGCACCGAGCGTACGGGGCTGGACGCCATCGCCAGTGCGCCGGTCTGCGCGTCCGCCGCTCTGCCCGCTTGCCCTTCTGTCCGCCCGCCGGGGTGGCCCCGGTCAGCCCAGGGCCCGGTCGAGGTTGAACGCCGCGCTGATCAGGGCGAGATGGGTGAAGGCCTGCGGGAAGTTGCCCTGCTGTTCGCCGGTGTGGCTGATCTCCTCGGCGTACAGGCCGAGGTGGTTCGCGTAGGTGAGCATCTTCTCGAAGGCCAGCCGCGCCTCGTCGAGTCGTCCGGCCCGGGTCAGCGCCTCGACGTACCAGAAGGAGCAGATCGAGAAGGTGCCCTCCTCGCCGCGCAGGCCGTCGGGGCTCGCGTTCGGGTCGTAGCGGTAGACCAGCGAGTCGGAGACCAGGTCCTCGGTGAGCGCGTCGAGCGTGGAGAGCCACTTCGGGTCGGTGGGCGAGATGAACTTGGTCAGCGGCATCATGAGCACCGCGGCGTCGAGGACGTCGTCGTCCTCGTGCTGGACGAACGCCTGCCTCGTCGGTGACCAGCAGCGTTTCATGATCCGTCGGTAGATCGTGTCTCGGGCGCCGCGCCAGCGCACGATGTCGGCGGGCAGGCCCCGGCGGGTGGCCAGCCTCATGGCCCGCTCGATCGCCACCCAGCACATGAGCCTGGAGTAGAGGAAGTTCTTGCGGCCGCCGCGCGTCTCCCAGACGCCCTCGTCGGGCTGGTCCCAGTGGTCGCAGACCCAGTCCACCAGCGCGCAGATGTCGTCCCACTGGTCGCTGGAGATCGGCTGGGCCCACTTGTCGTAGAGGTAGACCGAGTCGATGAGCGCTCCGTAGATGTCGAGCTGGAGCTGGTCGGCTGCCGCGTTGCCGACCCGGACGGGGGCGGAGCCCTGGTATCCCTCCAGGTGGGGCAGTTCCCGCTCGGGCAGGTCGGTGCGCCCGTCGATGCCGTACATGATCTGCAACGGGCCCGCGAGATGGCCGTCACCCGGGCTGATGTGCTTGGCCGCGAAGGCCATGAAGGACTGGGCCTCGCTCGTGAAGCCGAGCCTCAGCAGCGCGTACACGCAGAAGGCGGCGTCGCGCACCCACACATACCGGTAGTCCCAGTTGCGCTCACCGCCGAGCTGTTCGGGCAGGCTGGTCGTGGCCGCGGCCACGATCGCGCCGGTCGGCGCGTAGGTGAGCAGTTTGAGGGTCAGCGCGGAGCGGTGCACCATCTCCCGCCACCGGCCGCGGTATTGGGAGGCGGTCAGCCAGTGCCGCCAGAAGGCCACCGTGGCGGCGAACAGCTCCTGGGCCTCGGCGCGCGGACAGCGGCGGGGCGCGATGTCGCCGCTGACCTGGTCGAGGGCGAACACCGCCGACTCGCCCTCGTGGAGTTTGAAGTCCACCTTCGCGTCGAGCCCGTCGCATTCGAGCGGCTCCGTGGCGGTCAGCGCGAGGTTCAGGTTCGCGGACTCGAAGACCACCATGCCGTCGTACGGCCGTGCCGTGTGCGGCTGGGCCCCGTACTCGAACCGGGGGGCCACGCGCGCGCGGAAGGGGATCGAGCCGCGTACGCAGAGCACGCGGCGGATCAGCCGGTGTCGGTCCGCCTCGATCTCGTCGCCGTCCACCGGCATGAAGTCCTGGATCTCGCCCACGCCGTCCTCGGTGAAGAAGCGGGTGACCAGGACGTTCGTGTCGGGGAAGTAGAACTGCTTGGTCCGGGCCGGTACGGTGGCCGCCAGCTCGAAGGAGCCGCCCCGGTCCGCGTCGAGGATCGACGCGAAGACGCTGGGGGCGTCGAAGGACGGACAGCAGTACCAGTCGATCGTGCCGTTGGTGCCCACCAGGGCCACGCTGCGCAGATCGCCGATCAGGCCGTGCTCGGCGATCGGCAGATAGCGGGCGGATGCCGGTGGATCCTCGTGACCGGATACCGGTGGATCCTCGTGACCGGGCGCCTCGGACATGGCCGCAGCCTCCCTGCCCCGGGAACACACTGTTGACGCTTCCCAGCGTAGGCGCTCCGCTGGATCCGCGGTTGGTTTTGATCTGCGGTTCGTTTGGCGCGAGCCCGGTGGGGGCTGGTCGCGCCCCTCGGCGGAGCCGCGGATTGATACAGCCCCGCGCCCCTTACGGGGCTCGGGGATGCGGCGTCAGCGCAGGAGCAGCTGTGCTCCGCCCACCACCGTCGCCGCGATCACCAGCTGTTCGAACAGTCGCTGGTTGATCCGGTTCACCGCCCATTTCCCGATGAGCGCCCCCGGTACGACGAAGGCGGCGAGGGCGGCGTCCAGCAGCAGCGAGTTGCCGTCGATCAGGCCGAGGCCGACGCTGAAGGGGACCTTGGAGATGTTGACGATCAGGAAGAAGAAGGCCGAGGTCCCAAGGAAGCCGAGCTTCCGGAAACCCGCGGAGAGGAGGTACATCGACATCACCGGGCCGCCCGCGTTGGCGACCATCGTGGTGAAGCCGCCCAGTACGCCGTACGAGCGGGCCTTGATCCGGCCGGCTCGCGTGGCCACCGAGTCGGGTTCCTCCTCCGCCTCGGCCTTGCGGCGGCGCCAGATCGTGACCCCGGCCATCAGCAGCAGGATCGCGCCGATCGACGTCCGTACGACCTGGTCGTCGGCCCACATCAGGAACACCGTGCCGACGATCACTCCCGCCGCGACCGCCGGGAACAGTTTCCACAGTGTCGGCCAGTGCGCGTGCCGCCGGTAGGTGAGCACGGCGAGCACGTCACCGACGATCAGGATCGGCAGCAGGACGCCGGTCGACGCCCGGGCGGGCAGGACGGCCGCGAAGATGGCGAGGCTGACCGTGTTGGCTCCGCTCACGGCTGTCTTGGAGAAGCCGACGAGCAGGGCCGCGGCGGCGAGGGCGGCGAACTCCCACAGGGATATGTGCCAGAGCGTCATCGTGTTCATGCGGGGACCGATGCTATGCGCACGTATCCGATCGCGTCAGGACCGTCTCGACAGGTGGCCCCTGCCGCCACCACAGGCACGCGCCGGCCGCCGCCGCGGGCACGCGCTATGGACCGCTTCCGCGCCCGCTGGAAAGATCGCTCTCGAACCTGCGCCGACGCCGATGGAGGACCCATGGCCGACTCCCGCGAGCACACCCTCACGGGCACCCGGGACACCGTCACCGCACGCGAGTGGCCGCGGGAGCGGCCACGGTACGTGGCGTTGCTGGTGCACGGCTACGGGGAGCACATCGGCCGGTACGAGTACGTGGCCGACGTCCTGCACGCGCACGGCGCGGCCGTGTTCGGCCCCGACCACATGGGGCACGGGAAGTCGGCGGGCGAGCGTGTGCTGATCGAGGACTTCGAGGACGTGGTGAGCGACGTCCACGCGGTGGAGCGGCTGGCCCGGGCCGCCCATCCCGGGGTGCCGGTCGTGCTGATCGGCCACTCCATGGGTGGACTCATCGCCGCGCGTTACGCCCAGCGGTACGGAGTCGGCCTGGCCGCGCTCGTGCTCTCCGGGCCGGTCATCGGCAGCTGGGACCCGCTGCCTCAGCTGCTCGCGCTCGATCCGCTGCCCGACACCCCCATCGACCCGGCCACGCTCTCCCGCGACCCGGCGGTCGGTGCGGCGTACGCGGCGGATCCGCTGGTCTGGCACGGGCCGTTCAAGCGCCCCACCCTGGAGGCCTTCGCGCACACCCTGGAGGACATCTCCAAGAGCGGTGACGTGGGCGCGCTTCCGCTGCTGTGGCTGCACGGGGACGACGACCGGATCGTGCCGCTGCCCGCCAGCCGCGCGGGTATCGAGGAGCTGCGCGGCGCCGAGTGGACCGAGCGCGTGTACGCGGGCGCGCGGCACGAGGTGTTCAACGAGACGAACAAGGACACGGTCCTCGCGGACGTGACGTCCTTCGTGGACAGGGTGCTGGCGGACTGAGTACGCACTGGCACGGAAGCGGGCCCCAGGGCCTCGAAATCGGGTGTTTTCGCTGATCCGCGCTGGGCACTCGGGCCCGCATGGAGTGGTTGTGGAGCGCGGCCTGCGCGGAGGAGGACCCTGAGCTGTTCTTCCCCGTGGGTACGACAGGCCCGGCGCAGCGGGACATCGCCGCCGCCAAGCGCGTCTGTGCCCGTTGCCCGGTGGCGGGCCAGTGCCTGGCGTGGGCACTCGCCACCGAACAGACCTCCGGTGTGTGGGGCGGTACGGCCGAGGAGGAGCGCGCCGCGCTGCTCCGTACGGTCCGTCGTCATCGAACGAGAAGAAGAAGTGCGCCCTGACCGTGGTGAGGAGGTTCTTCGGCCCGAGGGGTCCCGCCAGTTGCTGCGTAAACAGAGACGACGCTGCTGACGACACCTGAGGACCAAGGAGCAGGAGACGACACATGAGATTCCTGGAGCGCGAGCGCGCGGCCCTCACCAAGTTGCTGCCCGGCCTCGACGACGGTCTGCGGGCCGTCCCGCTGATGACGCTGGAAGGGCCGAAGAGCCCGGGGATCCGGTTGTTCCGGGAGAGCGGAGGGCCCGGGCTCCTGGCGCCGGCCTCCCTCCAGGGCAGAGGAGCCACGGCACTTGAGGCCCTGCGGGTGCAGCGCGCGCTGGGCAGCCGTTCGCCCTCACTGGCGGTGGCGACGACCATGCACCACTTCTCGATGGCCACACTGGTGGGGCTGAGCGACTCCGGCGAGGGACTGGAGTGGATGCTCGTCCAGGGCGTGGCGTCCGACAACCGTCTTTTGGCGTCCGGCTTCGCCGAGGGCCGCAGCGGCTCCGGCATCCTGTCGCCGTCGATGTCCGCGACGGTGACCGCGGAGGGCGTACGGATCAGTGGGGTGAAGCGGCCGTGCAGCCTGGCCCGTTCCATGGATCTGCTCACCGCCAGTGTGATGGTGCCGTGCGAGGACGGCGAGGGCCACGAGCTGGCCGTGGCCCTGGTGCCTGCCGACAGCGCGGGGCTGAGCGTCAGCGGCTTCTGGTCGAGCACATTCCTCGCGGGTGCCGAGAGCGATCAGGTCACCCTGGATGACGTCCTCGTACCGCCGGAACTGCTCGTACGGACCGCTTCGCCGGCCGGAGCCCGCCTCGACGAGGTGCAGACCGTCGGGCTGGTCTGGTTCGAGCTGCTGATGACCGGCAGTTATCTCGGCGCGGCGAGCGCGCTGGTGGAGCGGGTGCTGCTCAACGACCGTGTGCCCGAGGCCGAGCGGGTCCGTCTCCTGGTGGAGATCGAGGGCGCGGCGGGGGCGGTCGAGGGGCTCGCCCGGCGGCTGGACGAGTCCGCACCCGACGAGTCGGCGCTCGCCGACTCGCTGTACGCGCGCTACAGCGTGCAGGACGCTCTCGCGCGGATCGTGCCGCGGGCCGTCGAGCTGCTCGGGGGGCTCAACTTCATGACGTCGGACGAGGTGGGGTATCTCGCCGCGTGTTCCAACGGGCTGTCGTTGCATCCGCCTGCGCGGGTGCGGATGTCGGCGGCCTTGGCCGCCTATGTGGCGGATGGGCCGCTGACTGTCGCGTAGCGGTCCGCCAGGGCCTGTTCCTTTCCCCAACCCCGCCCCTTCCCGAAACTGGGGGGCTGCGCCCCCAGGTCCCCCTCCGCCCGGTTCGTCCGGTGCGGGTGAGTGGGGGCTGGGCGCGCAGTTCCCCGCGCCCCTGAAGGGCGGGCTGCGCCGCCCGATCCCGCGCAGCCACACAGCCGCACCCAACACACACCGCTCGCCCTACCGAGGGGAACTTCGCCATGCCTCAGAAACGTTCTGTTCTGCTTCTCACCGGGGGTGCCGGTGTGCTCGGGAGAGCGCTCGTCGACGAGTTGTCGCGGGACTTCGAGATCGTCTGTCTACGGCACCGCACACCGATGAACGACCCCCGGGTACGGGAGATCGGCGCCGACCTGTTGCAGCCCGAACTCGGCCTGCCGCAGGGGGACTTCGAACGGCTGGCGGCCGAGGTCGACCTGGTCGTGCACTGCGCCGCCGCCACCAACTGGAAGACCGAGCCCGACTCGATCCGGCGGGCCAACCTCGGCGGCACCGCCGGGATGCTCGACCTCTGTGTCCGGGCCGGCGCGCCGATGTACCACATGAGCACGGCGTTCGTCGCCAACCCGCTGGCCCCGGAGGAGCGGGAACGCTTCCCCGGTGCCGCCGCGTACCTCGCCTCCAAGACCGAGGCGGAGCAGTTGGTGCGCGACGCACCCGTGCCGGGTGTGATCCTGCGGCCTTCGGTGGTGATGGGCGACTCGGTGACCGGCCGTATCGCCGGGGTGCAGGGACTGACCCGGGTGCTCGCCGCCATCGTCAAGGGTCAGGTGCCGGTCGTACCGGGCTCGCCCGACGTGCGGATCGACATGGTGCCCCAGGACGTCATCGCCGGTGCCGTGGGGGATCTGGTGCGCGGCGGGGTCACGGACGGCGAGTACTGGCTGACGGCCGGAGCGCACTCCCTGTTGCAGCGCGAAGTGGTGGACGCCTGCCTGGAGTTCGCGGAACTGTACGGGCCCAGGCCACATCCGCCCCGGCTCGTTCCGCTGGAGTCCGTGCACCGACTGCTGCTGCCGCTCATCGAGGGACCCACCTTCCCGGAGTCGCTGCGCCGCCGCTTCCACACGTACGCGGAACTGCTGCTGGTCTTCCAGCGTGCCCTCCCCTTCGAGTCCTCCCTGGGGTCCCCGCACTGCGGCTCGGCCCCGTCGAAGGACGCCCTCAGGCAGGCGCTGGTCCGCAACCTGGCCGCCTGGTCCACCGGTCCCGGCGGCATGCGCGGCCGTCACCGCGCGCAGCCGTCCCGGGCCGCGGTCCCGATGCGGTCCGAGACAACGGGGACAACGGAGACAGAGGAGCTGGCCTCGTGACCGCTGCCCCGGCCGATGTCACGGCCAACACCCCGTCCCACGTCGCGGCCGACGTCCCGGTCACCGCGTCCGCCGCCGAGTCCACCGCCGACAGCGGCACCCATCGTGCGGACATCGCCCGGCTCTACCGCGAGCACCTCTCGGTCGGGCGGTCCGTGCTCGGGACCGTGCTCGGCGGCATGCTGGAGACGGCGGCCGACGGTGCCTGGATCTTCACCGACGACGGCCGCCGCTACCTCGACTTCGGCGGGTACGGCGTCTTCATCCTGGGGCACCGGCATCCCGCCGTCACCGCTGCCGTGCACCGCCAGCTGGACAAGCATCCACTGGCAAGCCGGGTCTTCCTGGAGCCGGTCGCCGCCCGCGCGGCACAGGCCCTGGCCGCGCGAACCCCGTACGGCCTCGACCACGTGCACTTCGTCAACTCCGGGGCGGAGGCGACCGAAACGGGTCTGAAGCTGGCCCGGGCCCATGGGCACACCGCGCTCGTCAGCACGGCCGGCGGCTATCACGGCAAGACCCTGGGGGCGCTGAGCGCCACCGCCAACCCGAAGTACCAGTTGCCCTTCCGGCCGCTGCTGCCGGACAGCACGGTGGTTCCCTACGGGGACGCGGACGCCATGGCACCCGTGCTGGCCCGGCTCGGCGACCGGGCCTGCGTGATCGTCGAGCCGGTACAGGGCGAGGGCGGCGTACGCGTTCCGCCGCCCGGCTATCTGGCCGAGGTGGGGCGGCTGTGCCGGACGTACGGGGCCTTCCTGATCGTCGACGAGATCCAGACGGGCCTCGGGCGGCTGGGCACGTGGTGGGGCATGGACGGCGAGCGGGTCTCCCCCGATGTGCTCCTCGTCGGGAAGGGCCTCAGCGGCGGCGTGGTCCCGGTCGCCGCTGCGGTCGCCACCGCGGCCGCCTACCGTCCGTTCTCCCGCGACCCCTACCTGCACACCTCCACCTTCGCCGCCTCCCCGATCGCGTGCGCCGCCGCGCTGGCCGCGGTCGAGACCCTCGACCGGGAGGACATCGTCGGCCGTGCCGCCGCGCTGGGAGACCGGCTGCTCGCGGATGTGCGGGCCGTCTGCGCCCCGTACGCGGGCGGTCTGGTGCGCGAGGTGCGCGGGCGCGGGCTGCTGATCGGCCTGGAGTTCACGGCGGACCAGGCCGTCGGCGAGCTGATCCTCGAACTCGTCGCGCGAGGCGTCCTGGTGAACCACTCCCTCAACGCCACCCGCGTTCTGCGTCTGACACCCCCGGCGATCGCCGGGGAGGAGGAGGTGCGGCTGTTCCTGGCTGCCCTGGCCGAGGCACTGCGCGTCGTGGCGGCGCGTGTCGGCCCAGCACCCGAGTAACCACGGCAGACCACCGAAAGGACCCCTCACATGCGTCGCGTGACCGTACGACTGACCGCCCACGACGTCGACCCCGAGACCGCGTACCAGCGGATCCGTGACTTCCGGCGCTACCCGGACGTCACCGAGACCGTGCGCGAGGTCGTGGTCCATCCGCCTCATGACGACGGCACGGTGGTGTCGGACTGGACCGTCCGCTTCCGGAACGGTCTGATGCGGTGGACCGAGCGCGACGCCTTCTTCCCGGAGAGCCGAAGCATCGGTTTCACCCAGCTCAGCGGCGACTTCGAGGTGTTCGAGGGCACCTGGCGGTGCGAGCCGGGCGAGGCGGACGGCACGACCGTGACCTTCGAGGCCCTGTTCGACCTGGGCATCCCGACGCTCGCCGAGCTCCTCGATCCGGTGGCCGACTCGACCCTGCGCACCAACATCGAGCGGATCCTGCGCGGGCTGCTCGGCAGGGTCACGCCCGCCCCGGCGGAACTCGTCGACACGGCCGCCGCCGCACATGGCTGACCTCGCGGTCGTACCCCAGCAGCCGTCCACCACGACGACGGGATGGGACGCCCTCCGGGACGAGCCCGGACCGGACACCGTCCGCTGTCTCGGGCTCTACGCCAAGCTCTCGGCCGGCGTCTGCGTCGTCACCGCCCTGGACGCCACCGGCCGCCCGACCGGAATGACGGTCTCGGCCCTGACGTCCCTGTCGGCCCGGCCGCCGCTCGTCCTCGCCTGTCTGCGCGGCGGTTCACGCACCCTGACCGCACTGCGTGCCCAAGGTGCCTTCGCCGTCAGCCTGTTGACGGTGGATCAGGAGGCGGTGGCCGAGCGCTTCGCCGACTCCGCGGTACCGCCCGCGCTGCGGTTCGCCGACATCCCCGTACGCCACGTACTCGGGCTGCCGGTGCTCTCCGACGCGCTCGCCTGGTCGGTGTGCCTGGTCGAGGACATCCGCCGGTACGGGGATCATCACGCCGTCGTCGGACGCGTGATGGCGGTCGACGTGAACGGCGGGCGGCCGCTGCTCTGGCACGACCGCGCGTTCCACACCCTCACCGGACCGCACGAGGGCTGACCCTCAAGCGGACCTGCAGCCGACGCCCGGCCGGGACTTCCCGGCCGGGCGTTTTACTCATCATCCGCACTCCCCAGCACGGGAGTTCGCATGAGGGTTCGCATGAGAAGAGGGGGTGGTGCGAGCCCCGAAGGGCCCGCACCACCCCCTCCGTCACGTTCACGCCGTGGCGGTGCTCCCGCGGAGGACCTCGCTCGCGGAACCGAGATGGCGTGCGAGGTCGCGGTACGACTCCAGGACCCCGGTCTCGACGTACGGGATGTCCCGCTCGGCGCAGAACGCCTTGACGAGGGGGTACGCGTGCCGCAGGGCCGAGCGCGGCATGCCGGGGAACAGGTGGTGCTCGATCTGGTAGTTGAGGCCGCCGAAGAAGAAGTCGCCGACCAGGGAGGTGGGCAGGGTGCGGGCGGTGAGGACCTGCCTCTCCAGCCAGCTCCACTCCTTGCCGGCCCGGGTGGGCAGCCCCTTGTGGTTGACGGCGAAGCCCAGCCCGAGCAGATAGCCGAGGAGGATCTGGTGGACCGCCAGGAACAGCAGCGCGCTCGGCCAGGGCAGGAGCAGGAAGAGGGCGCCGAGGAAGAGCACCAGGTGCAGGGCCAGCAGTCCGCCCTCCAGGAGGGGCCGGCGCACGGCCCGCCTGCGCAGCGCGATGACCCCGGCGACGCGCAGGACCACGGCCTCAAGGCCCAGCAGCGGGAAGAACAGATAGCGCTGGTTGGTGGCGAGGAAGCGGGCGAATCCCGTACGGTCCTGCGCCTGTTCGGGCGCGAAGATGGCCTGGCGGCGCAGGATGTCCGGGTCGAGTTCCAGGTGGTTGGGGTGGTTGTGGTGCCGGTTGTGGTGCTGCTCCCACCAGCCGAAGCACACTCCGAGCATGAGGTTGCCGTGGATCAGGCCGAGGGCCCGGATGTACCGTCGGGAGCGGGTGATCTGCCGGTGTCCGGCGTCGTGCAGGAGGAAGGCGAGCTGTTCGTGCCAGACCGCGAGCCAGACCGCGGCCAGGACCATCTGCCACCAGGAGCCGTCGCCGAGCGCGAGAGCCGCCCAGCCGACGGCGTTCATCAGCCAGACCACCGCGATCCCGGTCACGTACTGGCCCTTGCGGGCCCGCATCAGCCCGGCGTCCGTGACGCGCCGGGTCAGTTCACGGAAGTCCTCCTCCATCGAACCGGGTTCGTACGGTGAGGAGTTGACCGCCGGGCTGTCGGACATCGGTGTACCACCGAACCTTTCGTACGGGTAAGTGCTGCGAGCCTTCTCCGCCTTGTGCTGCTGTCGGGGCGTCGGGCGTCACGGGGTCAGGCCCATGTCGGCGAGCCGGGCCTGCTGGGTGGTGCGCGCCCATTCGGCGGCGGTCAGCATCCGCTCCTCGGGGGTGGTGTCGACGAGGCGGCGGCCCGGCCACAGTTCGTAGTCGCCGGCGAGGTCGCGGTGCTGTTCCAGGCCCTGCTGGTAGAGCAGCTCCCGGCGGAAGGTCAACTGCTGCACGGGCAGCCGGGACCACAACTCCATGCCGCGCGCGATCAGTTCGCGGATGCGGTCCGCTTCCTCGGGGTGGCGCCGCAGATGGCGCCGGACGATGGTGCTGCCCACCGACAGATGCCGGATCTCGTCGATGCCGGCCGCGCGCTCGATCTCGGCGGCCGGGGGGTCGAAGGGCCGCCATTTGCGCTCGCTCAGCTCGGCGGTGGGCGCGAGGACGCCTTCGACGAGGACGGTCAGGGTGATCACGCCGCCGATGTAGTCCCGGTCGTTCTCCAGGACGGACAGCCCGAACTCCTCCAGCGGGACCAGGACCGCGTCCCGGTCGGCGCCGGCGAGCGACTCCATCGTGGCTTCCAACTGGTCGTACGGTACGCCCAGTTCGAGCAGGTGCCCGCGGAAGGCGTAGGCGTGCCGGGCCTCGTCCGCCAGCTGGGTGGTGTAGAAGTCCATCCCGGCGAGGTCGGGGGCGTACGCGACGAGGAAGGAGATGGCCCGGGTCGCCTTCTCCTCGGCCATCGAGCGGAAGGCGAGTTCCGCCATGACGGCCTGCCGCAGCGGGCCCTCCGCCAGCATGTGGTCCGGCACGGGTACGTCCGGCGAGCGACCCATCGGATCACCGCCGAGGGTGCCTTCGGGCACGGCCCGGAACCAGTAGCCGAGGTCGCAGTACTCGGGAGTGAGCTCGGTGTGCAGCGCGCCTTCCAGGAGGTTGGGGGCGCGATGGCGGTCGGCTTCCGCCGGGATCTTCGAAGCGAACGTGGTCATGTCGGCCTTTCCGGGGCAGGGGCTTTCGCCCGTCGGGGGGTTGGGTTTCGAATCGGCGTGAACTTTGAGGTCTCGAATGGGCGTGGACCATGGGGTCTCGCATCGGCGTGGACCGCGGATCGGCGTGCTGTCAGACCGACTTGGTGAGGCGCATCAGCCGCCAGACGGCGGCGGGGCTCACGCCGCCCTGGAACGCCAGGTACTCCGGTTCGATGAGCTGCGGCCGCCATTTGAGCTTGAAGGACTCCTGGGCGGCGGCCGGATAGACCGCCTGTCCCTTGGCCGCCAGCAGTTCCACGCAGCGGCGCAGTACGCGGCTGGCCGGACCGGGCTCGGCCGCGTCGGGGCGGAGGTGGACGAACGGGGTGAACCCGAGGTGGAGCCAGCCGCAGCCCTCGTCCTGGAACTGCCGCAGGGCGGTGGCGAACATCAGCTCCACCGTGCCGGGCGGGGCGTCCGGCAAGCGCCGGGTCAGGTCGTAGAGCCGGCCCGCCCGCTCACCGAACACCGGCGAGTACGACACGTACCCGACGGTCCGTCCCTCGTGGAGGGCGGTGAACAGGCGCCGGTGCGGTGCGCCCGGGCCGCCGCGTTCGCCGATGAGGAAGTCGAGCTCCTTGACGTGGCGGCCCTTGGCTCGCAACCATGCGGCGTCCACCGCGTCGAGGGCGGCGCCGACCTCCTCGCCGTCCCGCTCGCCCCCGGGCACCTCGGTGACGGTCACGCCTTCTCTGCGGGCCCGGTTGACCATGTTGCGGACCTTCACCATGCGCTGGCCGCCGAGACTGTAGCCGTCCAGCGCGATACTGAAGGAGGCGCCGAACCGGTTGACGACGAAGCCGTGCCGGGCGTGCAACTCGGCATCGGCGCGGGAGAGTTGGACGGCGGTGACCCGGCGGCCCTCGTCGTCGGCCCGCGCCAGCAGCGCGCCCAGCAGCCGCTCCTGGTCCGGGGCCGCGCAGACGGGACCGCCCAGCTGGAACAGATGCCGCCGCCCGCCCTCCCGGTAGGGAACGAACCCGTCGACGCCGTCCGCGTGGAAGCGCTGATTGCCGCGGTTCATCGCGAGGAACGCGCTGCTGTGGCTGCCGTGCCGACGCAGCATCTCGTAGGCCTCCGTGTCCGCGAGTGCCCGTACGGGGCTCACCGGGCCGCCGCCGTGCGTGCTTCGTGCGTCTCACGCGCTTCGTGCCACGGAACGGTCGCGAAGTCCCGTAACGCGCTCTGGACGGAGGGATGGGGCACGGGCTCGAAGGACACGGTGAACGACTTGGCGAAGTTGCCGAACAGCGCGCGGTCCCCGAAGAGATGGATGGGCAGGACCAGCAGCGCCCACTCCCAGCCGGACACCAGCACCCAGACGCCGAGGACCGCGCCCTGCACGCTCAGGCTGTGCATGGTGTTGTAGAGGACGTAGTAGACGCGGGAGACGCGCAGATCGGGGCTGCGGTGGTAGGCGATCGCCCCGGGGACGTAGCCGATGACGTCGACGTACGCGAAGAGGACGACGGCGACCCACCAGCGCACGTCGTCCAGGTGCGCGAGGAAGAAGCCGGTGGCGACCAGCAGCCCGAGCAGGTACTCCAGGCGCAGCAGCCGGTAGGTGGTGGGGGTCTGGCAGAGGTTGTGTCCGTCCACGGTCACCGCCCGAGGGGCGGGATCGGGGCACCCGGCGCATCGACTGCCGGGCGGGTCGCGGTCACCAGGATCATGCTCTCCTTCTCAAGACCCGGGAACGCCGCCAGATGCGGGGTGAACCGCTCGACCGCGTACGGCAGTGTCAGCAGGTCGGCGACCCGGGCCCGCCAGCCGTGGTCGCCCCACCAGTACTCGGCGTCGGCGAGGTGCCAGACCCAGGGGGTGCCGGAGCCGGACAGGGCCTCCAGCCAGGGCTTGACGAAGGGCGAGTCGGCGGCGTCGGCGTTCAGGCACTCGGCGCCGAGGGTGCTGCCCGGCGCGGACAGCTCGCCGACCGTGCCGACCAGGCGTTCCACGGCTTCCGGGTCGAGGTAGTAGAGCAGTCCCTCGCACAGCCAGGCGGTGGGGCGGCTCGGGTCGAAACCGGCGGTGAGCAGCGCCTCCCGCCAGGCACCGAGCAGGTCGGCGGTGACGGCGGTGCGGCGGGCGGTGCCGGGGGTGCGGCCCGCGAGGACCCGCGCCTTGAAGGCGTGTACGGCCGGCAGGTCGACCTCGAAGACGTGGGTTCCGGCGGGCCAGTCGAGCCGGTACGCGCGGGTGTCCAACCCGGCTCCCAACATGACCACTTGACGGCATCCGGCCCGGGCGGCGGCGAGCAGGTGGTCGTCGAAGAAGCGGGTGCGGACGGCCAGCCAGTCGGGCAGCAGCTTCTGCAGGGCGCCTGATCCGGGAGGCGCGCCGGCCGGTCCGGCGGAGGCCAGGAACTCGGCCGCCAGGGGGTCCTGGAAGAGCGCGTCGGCCCGGCCGGTTTCGTGGGCCCGCATACGGACGGTCCACAGGGCGGTCTCCGAGACTCCGCCCAGCGGTGTGCCGGCGGTGGCGCAGGCCGCGGCGGCGGCACGCGGGGTCGCGTCCTGCGAGGGGTCGTGATGCGGCACGGGCAAGGACGTGGGCACAGGTGTGTCCTTCGTTCGGTGAAGCTGACGGTGACGGTGACGGTGACGGTGACGGTGAATGGCAACGGGCAGTGGTCGGTGCGGAGTTGGGGCGGGCGGGGCGATCTCAGCGGCATGCGCCGAAGTGTCGGCGGGATGCGCGGCGGGGTCGGAGGGATCGGAGGGATACGCGGGGAGGGGCGGCGGGACACGCGGGGACGTCAGCCGGGTGCGCGGCGTCGGGCGTGGTGAGCGGGGGCGTCAGCGGCGTGCGTGGCGTCGGGCGCGGTGCGCTGCGGCATCAGCGAGGTGCGCGGCGGCGTCAGCGGGTGGCGCGGCGGCGGTCGAGCAGCAGGGCTGCCGCGCCCAGTGCCATCAGGCCGCGCGAGGGCGACCAGGATCGGTGCCCGCCCATGGCGGCGGGCGTATGCGGCTCATGGAGCTGGAGCGCGAACTGGCGGTTGGCGGCGTCGGAGAGCAGTCCGCGCCACTGCTCGGGGGCCGACGCGGCGGCGGACAGCAGGTCCATCGTGTTGCGGGCGACCTGGTCCAGGGAGAAGTACTCGCGGATGAGGGCCATGATGATGCCGCGCGCCTCCGCCTTGAACACCTCCGCGAGGGCGATGTCCGGTGCGAGGCAGCGCACCGAACCCTCCAGGTTCGCGAAGGACTTGCCGAGCAGGGAGATGGCGGGCGCCGAGCCGATGCCTCGCCGGGTCGCCTTCTCCAGGACGGTGGTCAGGGACACCCCGAAGTTGATGTCCTCCAGGGAGGCCGTGGCGACCTTCGGGACCAGCGCGGCCATGTCGGCGGCGAACGCCGGCAGGTTCGACCAGGCGGTGACCCGGCCCATGTCGGCCCAGGCATGGGCGAGGCCGTGGCCGTCGTTCTGGGCGATGGCCATGAGGAGCGGCAGCAGTTGCAGGCTCGTGCGGCGGTCGAGGCGGCCGGTCATCCCCCAGTCGATGAGCGTGGCCGGGCCGCCGGGCTGCGCGAAGACGTTGCCCGCGTGCGGGTCGGCGTGGAACATCCGGTCGACGAAGTAGCCCCGGTACATGAACCGCAGCAGGTCCTTGCCGATGTCCGTGCGCTCGCGGTCGCTGAACCGGGCGCGGTCGAGGTGGCGTACGGACGCGCCGGGGGCCAGCGACTGGACGAGTACCTTCGGGGTGGCGTGGAGGACGCGGGGCACGTCCAGGGTCGGGTAGCGGCGGATGTTCTCGCGGGCCTCGTCCATGTTGCGGGCCTCGCCGGTGAAGTCGAGTTCGGGTTCCATCGCGTCGAAGATGGAGCCGAGCATCGCCTCCACGTCGATGACCTCGTTGAAGCGGGGTGCCGTCCGGGCGACGATCCTGGACGCCTTGCGCATCAGGGCCATGTCCGCGTGGACCGTGTCCCGGATGCCGGGCCGCTGGACCTTCACCACGGCGGGCCGACCGCCGGGCAGGGTGACCCGGTACACCTGTGCCAGGGAGGCCGCCCCGAGCGGGCGGGTCGTGTCGATGTCGTCGAAGCGCAGCTTCCAGTCCGCGCCGAGCTCGTCCCGGAGTACGGGTTCGAAGACGGAGAACGGCTGGACGTCGACCTGGTCGTGGAGGTTCTGCAGCTCGGCGATCATGGATGCGGGCACCATGTCGGGCCGGGTCGAGAGGATCTGACCGAGCTTCACATAGAACGGGCCGAGGCTTTCGAGAGCGTGCCGCACCGCCTTGGCGCGGCGCGACCCGTCCCCGGCGGAGGTCTCGCCGTCCACCGGGGACGGGTCGCGCCTGGCCCGCCGACGCTCCCGCGCCACCTGTCCGACCTCGTCGGCGACGAGGCTTCCGAGCACCTTCACCACCAGCCGAAGCCGACTGCCGAGCATGGCACCCATGGATGACAACCTCCTTGTGCCTGACGAGTTCTGACGGTCATGTACGCGGTTCTCCGACGGCGCCTGCCGGTGCCCCGGAGTGGGCGGCGCCCTGGCGCCGGCGGTGCGCGCCTGCTCAGGCGGTGATCAGGTCCCCTTCCTCGCGGCCGGTGCGCGACCGCCGCCGGTCACGGCACCAGTGAGGCCCTGGACGTTCTCCAACACGCCGACCAACGTGCCGACGAGTTCGGAGAGTTGGGCGATCTGACGGGGCAGCGCGGCCAGCCCCTCCGCCATGTCGGCCGCTCCCGAAACGGCGGATGTCGCCCCGCCCGCGACCTGGCCGAGCGCGGCCAGCGGATTGGCTCCACCGACTCCACCGCCCGTGAGGGCCGCGAGCGGGTTGGGCGCCGCGCCGGCGAGCGCGGCGAGTGGATTCGCCGCACCGGACCCCGCCGCCGCGTTGGCGGCGTTCGCGAGGGCGGCCACGGGGTTGGCCACACCGCCCAGCGCCGACATGGCGCTGACCGTCCTCAGCACGTCACCCGGCAGTCCGTTAAGCGCCTGGTACGGATTCCCCGGGGTGAGCCAGTCCACGGAATCGGAATCGCCACCCTTCCGGTCGAGAATGTCGTCGAACGCCTTCTTCGTGCTGTCGGCGATGTCGCCGATGAAATCCTTGATCGTATCCTGGGTGTTGTTGTTCCTGCCCACGGGCATGTTCCTTTCCCTCGCACCTGCCTGAACTCCCGGAACTCGGGAGCCGTTCTGAGGCCCGCATGGGCGAAAACGAGCCACACGCGGGAAGAAGGCGGAAATCCGCTATGCCGCGACGCCGTCCAGGGCTTTGGCGCAGACCAGCCGAAGCCGCGCACGTCCGCGTGTGAACGCGCCCTCGGCCGCCTTGACCGAGATCTGGTGGATGCGGGCGAATTCCAGCGTGGAGATTCCATGGGCACGGGCCAGCACGACCTGTCGCTCCCGGCCCCGCAAGAGGTGCACCTGGCGGAGCAGCCAGCGCCCGAAGTCCTGGTCGCAGACGCCTTCGTCCGGCATCTCGGGCGTCCGCACGTCCGCGGCACGGGGCAGCAGCCGCCGGCTCCGCTCCAGCTCGCGGTAGTGGTCGACGCACAGCCGCAGGGCGACCGAGGTCAGAAAGGGACCGATCCGGTCCCGGTCCAGATCGCCGTACGCGGCGGCCCTCAGCATCGCTTCCTGTACGCAGTCCTCCGCGTCCTGCGCGGTGGGAAGCCGCCGGCGGACCAGCCTCATGAGTCTGTCGCGATGACCGGCGATTTCATCCCAGGATAACTCCCTTCGCATTTCTTCCTGGGACTCATGAATTTCCCGACCGACGATAGCGGACACACCTGAGCTGCCTACCGAATTCCTGTTTTCCATGGCCCCGAGACGATTTCCTGGTGCGACGTCGAATATTCGCACGGCTTATACCCAACCCGACGCGAAGGTTCCTTTCCGAGCCGGGAGAGCAGCAAACCAGGACCATTGCCTTCCACTCATCCGCATGGAGAACGGACGATCATGTTCCGGTGCACTGGGAACCGTGCTACACATTTGTGTGCACGCGCAGGCGGCAGCGAACGCCTGCTGAAACGTCACAGCGACAAAGACGGTGGCTCCTGAGGCCCAGAAAAACCATCTGTATCAGCCATGTGCGTATTGAACAAGCCAAAAAAGACTAGGCTTCCCCGGATCCTCGGTGAGGCACGCGAAATCCGTGATGACGGGCACGAGTCCGCCGCGCAGCCACAACGGAAGCTGATCCCGGTGGTGTGTGCCTCCCGGGACGCCGTTGGCGCCCAGGGGCACGGCCCAGAGGCTGTTCTCGCGGTGGGCGAGGTCCCAGACATACCGGGCGGACGGTCCACGGGAGCTGAGATCGGTCACGCCGGGCGTGCTCGACGTGGCCAGCACACAGTCGTGGTCTCCACCGGGGCCCTCGGCCGCCGCGGCGGGCCCGTCGATGATGACCGGCCCGCGCTCCGTCTCGACCACGTCGATCTCGACCGGGTCGCCGCCCGCGACCAGGATGGTCTCCCGGTGGTGGACGGCCGGCCGCCATCCCGAAGGCCCCAGCGCCTCGACACCGTCGCCCGACGGGCGCAGGCGCTCCCGGTAGAGGTCGTGGTAGTCGGACATGGCGTTGGTGATGGCCCAGGCCACGGTCCCGGTGTGGCCGAAGTGGGCGATGCCGGGCACCCCGGGGACGGCGAAGCCGACGACGTCGTACTCCGGGCAGGAGAGGTGTATCTGCTGATAGAAGCCCGGGTCCTGGATGACTCGGTGGGGGTCGCCCGCGATGAGCGCGGCTCCGGACGCGGTGCGGTCGCCCGACACCAGCCAGCCGTTCGAGCCCGCGGTGCCGGGACCGTCCGCGGCGAAGAGTTCGAGGGCTTCGTCACCGAGTCGGCGTGCCACCTCCTCGCGCCACAGCTTGGTCGGGAACCCCGCGAAGAGGATGTGGTGGGCGAGCCAGACACCGAGGGGTGTCCACCGTTCCCAGGGCTCCGGGACGACCCCGGCGGCGGCGAACTCGGGCGCGCGGGCCGCTCCCCGTTCGAGGCCGGCGTTCACCCCGTCGACGTACGCCGACACCCAGGCCGCCGTCTCCTCCTCCAGCGTGCCGAAGCAGCGCCTGGCCGTGTCGTCGAGCCGGGCCCGGCGGACGAAACGGTCCCAGGGGACGGCGGCCACGCCGAGGAAGGAGGCCGTGGTGCCCCGCGAGCGATGTCTTTCGGCCTCGATCTGCCAGGCCCGGTCGTGCGCCGCGTTCTTCCCCTGGGCGAAGGCCAGTCGCAGCGGATCGGAGGCTCGCAGATGCGGGATGCCCCACGCGTCCCGGTACGTCCCGCTCACCGTGATCCCCGCTCCTCAAGCTCCTGGTACGCGGCCGAATCCGGCCACCTGACGATCCACCAACTCACCCACCCATCAAGTTAGCTTAGGCTAAGCTAACTTCCCTGAATCGGGCTCGGCGCACACGCCATCAGGGAGGAGTCCGCCCATGGGCTTGCCGGTCATCAACTCCTATCCCATGCCTGGCCGTTCCGCGGTCCCGCCCTCGGGTCCGCCCTGGGCGATCGATCCGGCACGGGCCGTCCTGCTGATCCACGACATGCAGAACCACTTCGTCCAGGCCTTCCCGCCGGACTGCTCCCCCGTCGTGGAACTGCTCGACAACATCACCACGCTGCGCGAGCTCGCGGGCTCCCTCGGCATGCCGATCGTGTTCAGCGCCGAGCCGGCCGCCCAACGTCCCGGCCAGCGAGGGCTGATGACCGACATCTGGGGCCCGGGCATCGACCAGGAGCCCGGCGACGACGCGGCGATCACCGCGGAGCTCACGCCCAGAGTGGGGGAACACCTGCTGGTCAACGTCCGCCACAACGCCTTTCTCCGCAGTCACCTGGGGCGGCTGCTGCGCTCCGAGGGGCGCGACCAACTGATCCTGTGCGGGGTGCGGGCGCATCTCGGCATACTGCTGACAGCGGCGGACGCCTTCATGCACGACATCCAGCCGTTCGTCGTGGCCGACGCGGTGGCCGACTTCTCCGCCGAGGACCACTCCCTGGCCCTGCGGTGGATCGGGCGCACCAGCGTCGTGTGCACCACCAACCAGCTGATCCGCCAGCTGCTGCACGGCAGGGCGTCGCAGAGCATTTGACTCCAGCACAGAGCCTGTGACGCCCTAACCGAAGCGGGCGGTTCACGCGCAAGGGCGCCCCGGATAGTCGTCGCTCTCCGGCACGCCCGCCTCGCGCATCCTGCGCACGACCTCGTCCCGCACGGTGTCGTCGTCGATGTCCACGAGGCAGTTGGTGTCCCGGTCGAACACCAGGATGTCTCCGACGGTGTCCCAGAGCACCCACCGGTGCGGGTACGGCGATCCCTGCCACAGGTACGCGTACAGGGCGTTGTCGTGATCCGTCCGCGTACTCACAGTGCGCTCTCCTCGGTCTCCAGGCCGTCGACGAATGTCGCGACCACGTCGATGTCGCCGATGCGCGAGGTGTCGACACTCCTCGGGTCGTCGACCAGGACCACCAGGTCGGCGCGTTTCCCAGGGGTCAGGCTCCCCGCAATGTCCTCCCAGTGGCAGGCGAAGGCACCGGCCACGGTGTACGCGCGCAGGGCCTCGTCGACCGTGACGCCCTCGTCCGGTCCGATCACCCGCCCCGACACGGAGGCGCGCTCGACCATGAACTGGACGGCCCTGAGCGGCGATCCGTCCGTGACGGGCCGGTCGGAGCTGCCCACGAGCGTGACGCCGTGCTCCAGGAAGCCCCTCCCCCGGTACAGCCAGGGCGCCCGCTCCTGCCCCATGATCGCCGCGTAGTCGTCGCCGAAGTACCGCAGGAAGTTCGGCTGGATCACGGCCATCACGCCCAGCCGCGCGAAGCGGTCCAGCTGGTCGGGCCGGATCAGGCCCGCGTGCTCGATGCGGTGCCGGGCGCCCGGGCGCGGCCGGATCCGCTGCGCCCGCTCCAGGGCGTCCAGGGCGACATCGGCCGCACGGTCGCCGATGGCGTGCACGGCGAGCTGCCAGCCCGCCAGATGACCGTCGACGATGGTGTCGGCGAGGGTCTCCGGGTCGTCCTGCAACTGCCCCGCGTGGTCGAGTCCTTGGTACGGGCCGGTCAGCGCGGCGGTGCGGGCCATCATGCCGCCGTCGGTGTAGATCTTCAGCGCGCCCACGGAGAGCCGGTCGTCGCCGAAACCGGTGCGCAGCCCGAGGTCGAGGGCGCGGGGAATGCCGTCGTCCTCGTGCGCGGTGACCGGGCGCAGCCGGTCGGCGGACACCATGAGCTGGACCCTGAGTGGCAACCTGCCCTGTTCCTGGGCGAGTTGATAGGCGCCGAGCTCGACCGGGCTGTGGCCGAACAGTGCGCCACCGATGCCCGCCTCGGCGCAGGCCGTCACTCCCTCGGCCAGACAGGTCCGGGCGGCCAGTCCGATCGCGTCGGCCAACTCCTGCTGGGAGTACGGGAGTCGAAGCGCCCGCGCGGCTCCCATGGCGCCCTCGGCGAGGAAGCCCTCCTCGTGCGGGAGTCCGGCGGGCAGCAGGTCCAGGACGGCCGTGTTGACCATACAGCCGTGTCCGGAGTCGTGCATCATGAACACTTTGCGTCCGGCGCTGACCTTGTCCAGCTCGGCGGCGGTCAGATGGCGTCCGAGACCGCGCTGGTCGTACCCCGCGAGGTCCGCCCAGCCCCCTTCCGGCGTACGCGCCACCGCTTCGGCCACGGCGGCGAGCACGTCCTCGACCGACACGCACGGGGCCACGCTCGGCGTGCCCGCCCTGAAACCGGTCCAGGCCAGGTGCACATGGCTGTCGATGAACCCGGGCAGCACGGTGGCGCCCTGGAGGTCGACGACCCTGCGGGCGGGCAACGAGGTCACCTCCTCGTCCAGGCCCACGATCCGGCCCCGCCAGATGCCCAGGTCATGGGCGACGGGATGGTCCGGATCCATGGTGAGGAAACGGGCGTTCGTCAGTCTGGTGCAGAGCATCAGCGGTGTCCCCCCGGAGTGTCGGCAGGGTCACGCGTCCATGGACGCCGCGAGGGAGCGGGGGCGCAGATCGGTCCAGTGAGCCTCGATGAAGTCCAGGCATGCCTCTCGGGTGTTCTCCTCGAAGGCGATCGTCCACCCCCCGGGCACCTCGGCGAAGGACGGCCAGAGTGAGTGCTGGCCCTCGTCGTTCACCAGGACCAGGAAACGGCCTTCGGTGTCGTCGAAAGGGTTGGTGCTCATGTTCGGTGGCCCTTTCAGGAGGTGCATCGGGGATGGAATCGGAGATGGAGAGGAACGCCATGATTAGGTTAGGCTCGCCTAATTAAAAGCGAGCTTAGCCTTTTCCCCTTCCCTCTCACAAGGAGACGTTCATGTGCCTGGTGATCGAACGGGTCCGGCCATGACCGATCCCGCGACCGGCCTCGCGGCCGACCGGGAGAACGCCTTCGTCGCGTTCGGACTGCCCGGCAAACCCGGCACCGACGAGTTCTGGGCGGCGGCGAGGCCACCTGCGTCGGTCCCTGCCGACAGCGGTGGCTGGGTGACCCTGTTCCTGTGGCGCGGCTCTGAGGCGACCATCGAGTTCGAGAGCTGGTCGGAGCCGGTCCCCCTGCGCCGATGGGGCGACACGGACTGCTGGTACGCCGAGGTGCGCATGCCCGCGCGGCTGCGGGTGACCTACCGGTTCCTCGCCGGCGACGCGGCGTACGCCGACCCGTTCAACCCGGTCGGTGCGGGCGGCGACCGGTCCATCGCCGCGACCCCGGACGCCCCGGCCCAGCCCCACTGGCCCGTCATCGGCGCAGGCACCGACGTCGTACTGCCCCTCCCCCGCACCCGGCTCCGCTGGACCAGTGAACGGCTCGGCGGGCGGCGCACCGTACGGGTCCATCCGGCGGGCGGCGGCGGACCGGTGGTCCTGCTGCTCGACGGGGACGACTGGCTGTACCTGCACCCGGCCATGACCGCGTTCGACTCGGCCGTCGCCAGTGGTGAGATGCCCCCCGTCACCCTCGTCTTCCTTCCGAGCAAGGACAGGGAGGCCGAGTTCGCGTGCAGGCCCGAGCTCTGGGAGGCGGTCCGGAACGAACTGCTGCCGCTGGTGGCGGAGTCCGACGTCTCGTCCGACCCGGACCGGCTGGTGGTCGCCGGGCAGAGCCTCGGCGGGCTGAGCGCGGTGTACGCGGCGCTGGAGTTCCCGGAGCTGGTGTCGCGCGTGGCCTGCCAGTCGGGGTCGTTCTGGTGGACGCCGGACGCCATGGGCCTGGCCGACCCGTTGGGCGGCCCGCTCGGCGGATCCATCGCCGGGCGACTGCGGGACCGTAGGCCCGAACTGTCCGGGCTACGGCTCGCGTTCGACGTGGGGGAACACGAGACGCGGATGGTGCCGCACTGTGAGCCGGTTGAGGCCCTGGCCGCGGAGGCAGGCGCGGCCGTGCGGGTTTCGCGGTCGCCCGCGGGGCACGATCGGGCGGGTTGGCGGCACGCCCTGCTCAGGGATGTGGCCTGGGCCCTCGCGTAAGCGCTCCGCGGGGAGCGGCGTGATTGTCTGCGGGTCCGGTGGGGGCTGGTCGCGCCCACGCGGCGGAGCCGCACATCGACACAGCCCCGCGCCCCTAAAGGACTGCGCCGTTCCCCGCGCCCCTAACGGAGCGCGTCTCGCCCGGGAAGCTCAGCAGCTCACCTCGCCACCGCCGAGCAGTAAGCCTCGTTCTTGGCCAGGAGGTTGCGGTGGGTGTCTTCTGCTGTGATGACGCCGTCGTCCAGTACGAGGACACGGTCGGCGGCGTCCAGGAGTGCCGGGCTGCTGGTGAGCACGACAGTGGTGCGGCCCCGGCGCAGTTTCGCGATGTTGCGGGCGATGAGCTGTTCGGTGACCGCGTCGACGGCTGTCGTCGGATCGTGCAGGACGAGGACGTCGGTGTCGGCGGCCAGCGCGCGGGCCAGCGACAGCCGTTGGCGCTGCCCACCTGAGAGGTTCGCGCCGCGGTCGCGGACGCCGTATTCGAGTCCCTCTCGGTGCAGTGCGACGACGTCGGTCAGCAGGGACGCCTCGACGGCCTCGGGGACTGTCCGGCTGGTGCCCGACGGGTCGATGTTCGTGCGGAGGGTGCCCGCGAAGATCTCCCCGTCGTACGGGTTCACCAGCATGTGCTCACGCACCGCCTCGACCGACAGGTCCGCCAGCTCCTGCCCGCCGACCCGCACCGCTCCCTCGTACGCCCCTGGCGGGACGTTCACGGCCAGGACCGACGCGAGGTCGGCCGCCGAGCGGGGCTGGTAGATGGCGATCGCCACGAACTCGCCTGCGGGCACCTGGAACTTCACCTCGCGCAGGGTCCCGTATCGGACGCAGTCGATCTCAAGGGATCCGTCCGCGGCCGGGCGTTCCGGGCCCGGGGTCGTCACCGGTGGGGCGGTCAGCACCAGCGCCATCCGCTCGGCGGACGCGCGCGCGATCATCACGTACTTCGGCATCTCCGAGAACAGTTTGAGCGGTTCCATGATGAACTGCGCCAGGCCCACGGCCATGACGAGTTCCCCGATGGTGATGCGGCCTTCGAACGCGAGCCAGCCCGCCGTCAGGGTCACGGCGGCGGCGAGGACCGCGTTGAGGGCCAGCGCGGTGCCCGCGTAGACGCCGTTCACCTTGGCGACGGTGATCGCCTGGTGCTTCGCCTCCGTGCTGACCTTCCGGTAGGACCGGAAGGCCGCGTGGTTGCCGCCGAAGCCGTGCAGCGGGCGGAGGCCGATGATGAGGTCGGCGACCTTCGCTCCGGCCCGCGCGACCCGGGCCTGCTGTTCCTGGGTACTGGCGCCGATCCGCTTGGACATCACGCTCAGGATGGACAGGATCGCGACGGTTCCGACGATCACCAGCAGGCCGAGCCGGATGTCGGCCAGGCCCAGCGCGACCGCCGCGACCACCACGGCGACCAGCGAGCTGATCAGCAGCGGGACCACCTCGATGATGTCGGCGGTCTGGTCGGCGTCCTCGGTGGCGATGGTGAGGATCTCGCCGGACTTGAGGTCGACGTCCCTGGCCACCGGCTGGAGCCCGCAGGCCGCGACCCGCACCCGCCAGCGGTGTGCCTCGGTCGTGTTGGCCTTCTGCAGGACGCGCATCCCGAACCGCCACGACAGCGAAACCGTCGTGATGATCACGGCCAGCGCGCCGATCGACAGGCCGAGCGCGCCGAGGCTCCGGTCGCCTTGCATCGTGTGTTCGACGATCAGGCCGAGCGCGATGGGAAAGGCCGTCTCACCCGCTTGGTACAGGCCCATGAGGACGGTGCCCCAGACCATGGCGCCGATGTTGCGACGCAGTGCGGTACGGAGGATGTCGGACCCCGGGCGGGGCCGCTGCGTGTCAGGAGTTGTCATCGAGATGGTGGGCAATCGCTTCCGGGGTTCGCAGGGTGAACAGATCTCGGATGGTGATCACAGGACCGTACTCCCGGCGGAGCAGCCCGATCAGCCGCACCGCCAGCATGGAGTGCCCTCCCAGGGACACGAAGTCGCTCACCGCGCTCACCTCGTCGTCGTCCAGGTCCAGTGCCTCGGCGAAGAACTCGCACACCGTGGTCTCGGTCTCGGTCTCCGGTCCGCGCTCCCCCGCCGTGGTCAGCGCGCCCAGCGGCTTGGCCTCCGGCAGCGCCTTGGTGTCAGCCTTCCCGTTCACCGTCAGCGGGATGCTGTCGACCTCGGCGTAGTGCGTCGGGCGCAGGAAGTCCGGGAGCCCGGCGCCCACTTCGGCGGCGACCGCCGCCAGGTCGGAGCCGTCGAGCACGAGGTAGGCGGCCAGCCGGTACGCCCCGTCGACCTGTGGGTCGGGCTGGGCGACCGCGGCGACGAACCGCACGGCCGGGTGGGCCGCGAACAGGGCCTCGACCTCGCCCAGTTCGACCCGGTGTCCCCGGATCTTGACCTGCTGGTCGGTGCGGCCCAGGTACATGAGGTTGCCGTCGGACCGCCGGACCACCAGGTCCCCGGTGCGGTACATGCGCTCGCCGGGTTCGCCGAACGGGCAGGCGACGAAGCGGTGCGCGGTCTGGGCGGGCTGCCCGAGATAGCCGCGCGCGATGCCGATGCCCGACACGTACAGCTCACCGGGAACTCCGTCCGGCAGCGGGCGCAGCCACGGATCCAGTACGTACACGTCGGTGTTGTCGATCGCCACGCCCACCACCGGGTCCTGGCATTCGAAGGTGCCGACGCCGAGGGTGTTGATCGTGTACTCGGTGGGCCCGTACAGGTTGTAGCCGACGGTCCCCTCGGTCTCGGCGAGCCGCTGCCAAAGCGTCGGGGTGACGGCCTCGCCGCCCAGCAGCACGAGTGCCGGCCGTCGTTCCGGGTTGGCCAACAGGCCCTCGGCGACCAGCTGTTGCGCGTAGGTCGGGGTCACGTTGATGACGTCGATGCCGTATTCGAGGCAGTACTCGACCAACCGGGGCGCGTCGCGCCGCAGTTCCTCGTCGCAGATGTGCACCTCGTGGCCGTCGGCGAGCCACAGCAGCTCCTCCCACGACATGTCGAAGGCGAACGACACGGTGTGCGCGATCCGGAAGACCCGGTGGTCGTGCTCCGCCAACACCGGCTCGAAGATACGGCGCTGATGGTTGATCAGCATGTTGGTGAGCCCGGCGTACTCGGTCACCACGCCCTTGGGCTTCCCGGTCGATCCAGAGGTGTAGATCGTGTACGCGGGGTGCCGCAGGCGGTCCGGGTCGTCCGGGGCGAACGTCAGATACGGCTCGGCCTCGGGCAGGGGTTGGTCCAGTTCGATCAGGTCGCCGGTCAGCCGGGGCGAGACGGCACTCACGGTGAGGATCACGTCCGGTCGGGCGTCCTCGACGATCGCTGCGATCCGCTCGTCCGGGTGGTCCAGTTCCAGCGGCACGTACGCGGCACCGGCGCGCAGCACGGCGAACAGCGCCACGATCGAGTCGAGGGAGCGCGGGACCGCGAGACCCACGGTCGTCTCGGGGCCGATGCCGCGCTGAGCGAGCACACCCGCCACCGCGCGGCTGCGGTCCCGGAGCCCCGCGAAGGTCATGGTCTCGCCATGGGCGACGAGCGCCACCCGCTGCGGGTCGCGGTCCGCCGCCCGGTCGAACCGGTCGACCACGGTGTCCGTGCCGACGTCCGTGCGTTCGGCGGGCTCGGGCTCCGCCCCCAGGCCCCGTAGCGCGCCCACCGGTCCGGTCGACCGGGCCAGGTCTTCGAGCACGCGCAGGTAGTCGTCGAGGAGACGGCGGGCGCTGTCGGCGTCGCCGTAGCGGTGCTCCAGCTTGACCGTGAGCCGGTCGCCGGGCGTGACGACCCAGGTGAACGGATAGTGGGTGGAGTCGTCGGCCTTCACCGAGGTGATGCCGTGCCGGGCGTTCATCTCGGCGAACGCGTCCATGTCCAGGAAGTTCTGGAGCACGAACAGGTTGTCGAACAGGGTGTCGTGCCCGCTGGCCCGCTGGATCTCGCCGAGGCCGAGGTGCTCGTGCTCCATGGCCTCGACCCTGGCTGTCTGTACGGCCGACAGGTACTCGCCGACCGTGTCGTCCGGCCGCGCCCGCGTCCACATGGGCACGGTGTTGAGCAGCACGCCGACGATGTCGGACAGCCCCTCGCCCTCCCGGCCGGAGACGGTCACGCCGAACACGGCGTCACTTCGGCCCGTGTGGGCGCCGAGGAGGAGGCCGAACGCGCCGGTCAGCACCGAGTTCAGCGTGACGCCGTGCGTCCTGGCCGCTTCCCTCAGCAGTTCCGACTGCCCGTCGGACATCTGGTGCACGAGCGCCCGTGGCAGGTCGTCCGAAAGGGACGGTGCGGGTCCGGCGAGCAGCGTCGGGCCCGGGATGCCTGCCAGGTGCTCCGCCCAGAAGCGTTCCGATACGGCGGGGTCCTTGGCGTCGAGCGCCCGGGCGTACTCCTCGAAGCTCGACGTGGCCGGGGCCGTGGCCTCCAACTCGCCCGCGACGGCGGCCTGATAGGCGTCGAACAGGTCCCGCAGCATGATCTCGCGGGACCAGCCGTCCCAGAGCAGCAGGTGGTAGCTCAGCAGCAGGCCGTCGCGGCCGTCGGGCAGCCGCACCACGGTCAGCCGGATCAGCGGCGGCTCACCCGGGTCGAATCCCGTGTCCCGGTCCCGCGCGCGCAGGGCCTCGACCTCCGCGTCCGTCGCCAACTCGACCGTACGGACGTCGACCCGTCGGCCCGCCTTGAGGACCTGCACCGGGTTCCCGTCGTCGTCGGTGGAGAAGCCGGCGCCCACCACCGGGTGGCGCCCGATCACGTACGCCATGGCCTCGGCCAGTGCGTCGGTGTCCAGGCGCCGGTCGAAGGTGAACCAGCTCTGCGCGACGTAGTGTCCGGCCGAGCCCGCCATCTGGGCCTGGAAGAACAGGCCCCGCTGGAGCGGAGTGACCGGTGCCGTGCGCTCGGCCGTCGCGGAGGCGTCCGCGATGTGCTTCAGCGCGCCGAGCCAGTGGTCGGTGATCTCGTCGGGTACGCCCTCGGCGAGGGTGAACTCCGCGTGCAGGCTTCCGGTGGCCTCGTCGATCCAGGCGTTGACCTCGACGGCGTACGGGCTGCCCTGGTCGCCGCCGGTGATGTGCAGCGCCTGGGACTCGCTGCCCCGGCCGAGGTAGTTGAACAGCACCTGCGGGCGGGCGGACAGGAGCGGGGCCGTCTGCGGGTTGAGGTACCTGAGTTGGCCGTAGGCGACGTGCCCATGCTCGTCCGGCTGGCGTTCGGCGAGCTCGCGCGCCGCCGCGACGGGGTCGGTGTGCGCCGTGAGCCGCACGGGCGCGATGGAGGTGAACCAACCGACCGTGCGGGTGTAGTCGTGGTGGTCGAGCGCCGGGACCCGGCCGTGCCGCTCCAGTTCGACCGCGAGGTCGGTGGGTGACGACTGGATGTGTGTCAGCGCGGTGCGCAGGGCGCCGCACAGCATCTCGGTGAGACCGACACCGAGTGCGGCGGGCGCGGTGCGCGTCACGCGGTCGCTCACTTCGGGTGCGAGTACGACCGTGATCTCGCGCAACCTCTCGACCGCGGGCAGCAGTTCGGGCGTCTGGAGCGTGGTGACCCAGTGTCCGAGGCCGTCGATCGCCGAGGTGGCCTGAAGCGTCAGTGCTTCGGCGTACTCGGCGTAGGACGTGGTCGGCGGTGCCAGGGGCGCCCCGCTCAGGGCGGCGGCCAGGTCGTCGAGGACGATCAGCCAGGACACCGAGTCGACGGCGAGGTGGTGCACGGTGACGACCAGGGTCCGGCTCGCCGCCAGCCACGTGAACGCGATGACGTTCCCGGACTCGGGATCGAGTCGTCCGGCGGCTTCGTTCGCCGCGGTCGTCGCGTCGGTCGCGTCCGTCTCCACGACGGTGACCTCGCGGGCGGGTTCGGTACGCAGCGCCCACACCCCGTGCTCGGCGCGCAGCCGCAGGCGGAGGGCCGGGTGCGCGGCGACGACGGCGTTCGCGGCGCGCTCGACATCGGCGAAACCGGTGCCCTCGGGGACCACGAGCGTCCTCGCCTGGGCGAACCGGGCGAGGGATCCGCCCAGTTCCCGCTGGCGCAGGATGATCGGCGTCGGTGTCAGCGGGCCGTCCTCGCGGCGAGCGGGTGTCGAGTCCGTCGCCGTGGCCTGCGGGGGGCGCGTGCCCACGTGCTCGGCGAGCGCGCGCGGTGTCCTGAACAGGAACACGTCCCGGGGTGCGATCTGGAGGCCGAGCGCCCGGGCCCGGTTGATCACGGTGATGGCGACGATGCTGTCGCCTCCGGCCGTGAAGAAGTCGGTGTCGGCGTCCACGGTGTCTGCGGCGGGGCCGGGTAGCGCTTCCGCGAAGATGCCGATCAGCTCGGCGAGCGTGGAATTGCTGTCTGCGAGTGCGTCGTGGCTGGTCGCGCCACGCGGCGGAGCCGCATATCGATGCAGCCCCGCGCCCCTATGGGGCGTACCCGCCCGCTCTGCCAAAGCCTTGCGGTCCAGCTTGCCGTTGACCGTCAACGGCAGCGCGTCGACCGACAGCACCCGCCCCGGCACCATGTGCACGGGCAGCTTCGCGGACAGGAGGCCGGTGAGGTCGCCGGGCACCGAACCCACGACGTGCGCGACCAGGTGGTCGCCGCTGTCCGCCACGGTGACGGCCGCGTCGACCACGCCGCCGAGTTCCCTGATCGCCGACTCCACCTCGGCCAACTCGATCCGGAAGCCCTTGAGTTGGACCTGGTCGTCGGCACGCCCGGTGAACTCCAGCTCGCCGTCGAGCGTGCGGCGGGCGAGGTCGCCCGTGTGGTACATGCGGGAGCCGTCGTCCGCGAACGGGTTCGCCACGAAACGGCCCGCGGTGAGCCCCGGCCTGCCCAGGTAGCCGAGGGACACCTGGTCGCCGGCGACGTAGATGGCACCCACCCGGCCCGGCGGCACCGGACGGAGCCGGTCGTCGAGCAGGTAGGTGGCCAGGCCGGGAATCGGACCGCCGATCGGGCTGACGTCGTCGCCCAGGTCGAAGTCCTCGTCGGTCAGCACCCGGTGGGTGACGTGGACGGTGGTCTCGGTGATGCCGTACATGTTCACCAACTCGGGCGAGCCGGTGCCGTGCCGCTCGACCCAGCCGCGCAGCCGTCCGAGGTCCAGCGCCTCGCCTCCGAAGACGATCCGGCGCAGTGCGGTGACCGGCTCGTCGGCGTGCCGGTCGGCCTCGATGAACTGGTAGAACGCCGATGGGGTCTGGTTGAGCACGGTCACTCCGCGCTCCCGGACCAGCCGGTGGAAGTCGACCGGGGAGCGGGTCAGCCCGTACTCCGGCACCAGCAGCTCACCGCCGTGCGCCAGGGCGCCCCACAACTCCCAGACCGCGAAGTCGAAGGAGAAGGAGTGGAACTGGACCCACACGTCGGACGAGCCGAAGTCCATGTCGGGCCGGGTGTTCGCGAGCAGCGTCACCACGCTGGAGTGCGGGACGACGACTCCCTTGGGCCGGCCGGTCGACCCGGACGTGTAGATCACGTACGCGGGGTCGTGCCAACTGACCGCCGGACCCGGCTCGTTGGGGCCCTGCGCCTGCCCATCTCCCTGCGCCTGCTCATCGCCCCTCGGCAGCTCGTCTCCCTGCACGAGCACGCGGGCCGACACGCCCGCCCGGGTCAGCAGTTCCGTGAAGCGTTCCCGCTGTTCGTGGTCCACGAGAACCACCTGCGGGGCGGCGTCGGTGAGGATGTACTCCAGGCGTTCGTCCGGGTACGCCAGGTCCAGCGGCACGTACGCGCCGCCCGCGCCGACGATCGCGACCAGGGCGACGACCTGCTCAAGGGAACGCGGGACGGCGACGGCGACCCGTTTGCCGGGCCCGACCCCGGCGGCACGCAGCACGGCGGCCAACTCGTTCTTCGCGTCCGCCAGTTCGCCGTACGTCAGTGACCGGGTACCGCCGTCGAGACCGCACTGCGTGACGGCGGTGGCGGCCGGGTCCCGGTGTGCGGCGGCGTCGAACAGTCCGCCCAGGGTGGTCGGAGTGATGCGCGCGGGCTGCCGGGTGTCCTCGGGTGCCAGGTCGTCGACCAGGGCGTCGGGCCGGGAGAGCAGGTCGGTGAGGGTCCGGGTGAACGTGCGAAGAATCGCCTGGGCGCTCGCCTCCCGCATCAGTTCGCCGTCGTAGATCAGGTTGAAGCGCGGACGACCGTCGAGTGCGCGCTCCACCACCAGCGTCAACGGGTAGTGCGGGGCGCCCTCGTTCACGATGTCGGCGATGACCAGATCGTCGTCGGGCCCCCGCAGCGCGTCCACGTCGGTCGCCACGTCGAACACCACCAGGGTGTCGAACAGGGAACCGGCGCCGGCCTGGCGGCCGATCCTCGCCAGCGAGACATGCTGGTGCGGCAGCACCGCGCCCTGGTGTTCGCGCACCGAGGTGAGCAGGTCGCGTGCCGTGGTGGTCTCGGCCCAACGGGCGCGTACGGGGATCGTGTTGATGAACAGACCCACCATGTTCTCGATGCCGGGCACCTCCGCGTCGCGCCCGGACACCGTGGAGCCGAACACGACGTCCCTGCCGTGCAGGATGCCGCCCAGCGTCAGCGCCCAGGCGCTGTGCACGGCCGCGCTCAGCGGCACCCCGGCCGACCGGACGGCCGCGTCGATGTCGTCCGCCGCCTCCACGGCGGTGTCGGCGAACCGGTCGGAGGGGGTGTGCCCCTCGGCGACGAGCGAGGGGCCGGGCAGCTCGGCGAGTTGCTCCTGCCAGACCCGGTCGCTCTCGTCGTCGTCACGTCCGGCGAGCCGGCGCACGTAGTCGGGGAAGCCGCCGATCGCGTACACGGTCCCCGGCGCGTGGTATTCGGCCAGCAACGCGCGGAGCATCGGCGGCACGGACCAGCCGTCGGCGATGATGTGGTGCACGGTCTGCACCAGGACGCTGCGGCCGGAGCCCGCGCGAATGAGTGTGTAGCGCATCAGCGGTCCTGTGGCCAGGTCGAACCCGGCCCGGCGGTCCCGTTCGGCGTGGTCGCGTATCTCGTCGTCGGTGATGCCTGGGCGGTCCAGTGTGGTGAACGGCGCCTCCACACCGCTGTCCAGTACGGAGACCACGCGGCCGTCGGCGAGGGCCACGAACCGTGCGGCCAGGTTCGGGTACAGCGTGAGCAGGCGGGAGGCCGCCGCCGCGAGCCGGTCGGCGTCCACCTCGCCGTCCAGCGTGAGCAGTTGCTGCTCGACGTAGCTGCCCGCCGAGTCGTCGTCGAAGACCGAGTGGAAGTACAGGCCCTCCTGCAAGGGGGTCAGCGGCAGGATGTCCCGCAGCTCCGGGCCGTCCAAGACGTCGACGTCAGCCTGTGTCAGGGGCACCAGGCCGAAGTCGCTGGGGGTGTGGCCGCCCTGGTCGAGCGCGGCCAGTCCGGCCAGGGCCACCCGGAAGTACGCGCCGAGCGTCGTGATGTCCTCGTCGGTGAACATCCCGTCGGGCCAGGAGATGGTGGTGACCAGTTCGTACTCGCCGGTCGAGGCGGCGGGTTCGGCGATCGCGTTGAACTCCAGGGCGCGCGGCAGGCGCATCCTCGGGTCGCGCTTCTCGCCCAACTGGCCCGTGGTGCCCGCGAGTTGCCAGTCGCCGGACGAGCCCGCGTCGAAGCGGCCCAGGTAGTTGAAGAGCACCTGCGGTGCGGGCGCGTCGAACTCGCTCTGGGCCAGGTAGCGCAGGGCGCCATAGGAGACGCCGTTGTCCGGCACCCGGGCGAGGTCCTCCTTGACCGCCTTGAGTGCGGCGGCCAGGTACTCGGGTGCGGTGAGGTCGCTCGCCGCGCCGGGGTCCACGGTCACCGGAAAGAGCGTGGTGAACCAGCCCACGGTCCGGGACAGTTCGGGTTCGAAACCGGCGGTGCCCGCCACGAACTGTCCTTCGCGGCCGTGGCCTTCGAGTTCGATGTGCGCGAACGTCTGGTCCTGCCCGAGGTCGCGGCGCCACCGGGCAAGGGTGACGGCGAGCGCGGTCAGCAGCACGTCGTTGACGCCCGCGTGGAACTTCGCGGGGATCTCGCCCAGCAGCGCGGCCGTGACCTCGGGTCCGACGGAGACGGTCCGGAGCCGTTCGCCTGCGACGGTGTCGGCCTCGGACAGCGGGCGCCTGCCCAGCGGTTCGTCCGCTCCCGGCAGGGGCCGCCGGAAGTAGGCACTGTCCGCGTCGAAGGCCGCGCGCTCCAGCAACTGCGTCCAGCGCCGGAACGACGTGCCTACCGGCGGCAGGTCGATCGGCGCGCCCGAGGAGAACTGCCGCCACGCCGTGGCCAGGTCCTCCATCAGGACCCGCCAGGACACACCGTCGATCACCACGTGATGGGCTACCAGGACCAGTTGGCGTGCCTCGCGCCGCCAGACGACACGCAGCATCGCGCCGCCCGCAGGGTCAAGGCCGTCGGTGGCGAGCGCAACGCACTCGTCGAGCGGCCGGTCGCTCTCCTGCCACCCGGGGGCGGCCCGTTCCGCCTCCGGTATGGCGAAGCTCCAGCGGTCGCCGCGCACCAGCTCGGCGCGCAGCATGTCGTGGCGGCCGACCACGGCGGCGAGGATCTCGTCGAGGGCGTCGGCGGTCAGGTCGGCCGGGGTGTTCAGCACCACCGACTGGACGAAGCCGTCGATCGCGTCCGTGGTCTCGCCGAGCCACTGCACGATGGGCGATCCCACGACGGCACCGGTCGCGGCATCCGCGTGGTCAACGGTGGAGACGTCCTCACGGCTCGCGACCGCCGACAGTGCCCCCACCACGGTGTGGGTGAAGATCTGCCGTGTCGTGACGTAGAGACCCGCGTCGCGCAGCGCGCTCAGCAGCGAGATCGCCAGGATGCTGTCGCCGCCGAGTTGGAAGAAGTCCTGGTCGACACCGACCTCGTCCAGTTGCAGCAGCGCCGCGATCGCCGCGCACACCACGCGCTCGTTCTCGGTGGTGGGCGGGACGATCGAGCCCGTCCCGATGGTGGGCTCCGGCAGCGCGTTCCGGTCGAGCTTGCCGTTCGCGGTGAGCGGGAACTCCTTCAGCACGACGACATGGGCGGGCACCATGTACTCGACCATGTGCTCGGCGGCCCACGCCTTGACCTCGTCCGCCCGCAGGTTCTCGCTGCCGGCGGCCGGGATCACGTACCCCGCGAGGTAGGTGCCGCCCGCCGCGTTCTTCTTCGCGACGACGCAGGTGTGCCGTACGCCGGGGTGTTCGGCGAGACCGACCTCGACGTCCTCGATCTCCAGGCGCATACCGCGGATCTTGATCTGGTTGTCGGCCCGGCCGAGGAAGTCCAGCGATCCGTCCGGGGCGAACCTCGCGAGGTCACCGGTCCGGTACAGCCGGGATCCGTCCCCGGCGAAGGGGTTCGCGACGAACCGGGAGGCCGTCAGGCCGGGCGCGTTGACGTAGCCGCGCCCCAGGAGGAACCCGCCGACGTACAGTTCGCCGCCGACTCCCACCGGGACCGGGCGCAGTTCGTCGTCCAGCACGTACAACTGGGTGTTGGGGTTGGCCTTGCCGATCGACGTCGACAGGCGTTCCGCCGCACCCCGGTAGATGACGTGCGAGACGCCGATCGTCGTCTCGGCCGGGCCGTAGCCGTGGTACATGGGGATGTCGAGCCGGGTGCGGAACCGCTCGTACAGCTCCGGGGTCAGCACCTCACCGCCGCACCACACGTGCCGCAGGCTGTCCAGGTCTCCGGAGTCGCCCGCGATCTCCAGGAGTACGTCCAGCATGGACGACACCAAGTAGGTGAAGGTGACGCGGTGTTCGGCGATGACGCCCAGCAGGTGGTGCGGGTCGCGTTCGCCACCGGGCCGCAGGACCACCAGCCTGCCGCCGGACACCAGCGGCAGGAAGATCTCGTTGATGGAGATGTCGAAGGACAACGGCGCCTTGAACAGCGACGCGTCGTCGTGGCCGAAGCCGAGGATCTCGTCGACCTGCCACAACAGGCGCTCGCTGATGGCTTCGTGACGGATCATCGCGCCCTTGGGCCGTCCGGTCGAACCGGACGTGAAGATCACGTACGCCAGGGCGTCGCCGGGAACGGCGATCCCGGTCCCCCCGGAGGGGTGGGAACCGAACCGCCAGTCGTCGAGGTCGACGGCCACGGCTTCCGGTTCGGCCGGGTCGTGCTCGCCCGAGTCGTTGAGTTGTACGACGACCCGGGCGTCCTCGATGACGACGGCTCGGCGCGCCGCGGGCCACTGCGGATCGAGCGGCACGAACGCGCACCCGGCCTGGAGCACGCCGAGCAGCCCGATCACCATGTCGGCGGAGCGGCCCAGCGAGATGCCGACGACCTGTTCGGCGGTCAGCCCGCGTTCGATCAGCTGGTGGGCCAACTGGCTGGAGAGTTCGGCCGCCTGACGGTAGGTCAGCGACCGGTGCTCGTCGACGATGGCAACGGCGTCCGGCCTGGTACGCGCCTGCTCGCGGAACATCTCCAGCATGGTCGGGCGGACCCGGTCGGCCTCGGTGTCGTTCCACTCGGCCAGGGCCTCGATCCGCGCGGCCACGCCGGACGGGCCGATGGTGCCGATGGGCCGGTCCGGGAAGTCGGCCAGGTCGTCGAGCGCGAGCTGTGCGTCGGACTGCATGGCGCCTGGCGGGACGGCGATGCTCCAGCCCTCTCCACCGGGCCCCGAAGAACCGCCGGGCTCCGCAGAACCGCTAGCGTCCGAACCGCCGACCGAGCCGAGGATCTCCGAACTGCCGGGTCCGTCCCCGCCGTTGTCGACCCACGCGAGGACGTCGGCGAACAGCGTGCCGGGGGTGAGGTCGATGCCTTCGGGACTTTGGCCCGTCGCCCAGTACGACAGCCCGATGGCGCACGCCTCGGCGATGGTCCGGTCGGAGAAGTCGCCGGTCCGCCTGCGTACGTCGGCCAGGCGCGTGGGAGAAAGCAGTACGAGACGAGTGCTCGGTTGCATCATCGAAGACTCAGCGTCCCTTCCAGGTAATGAAAGTTAGCCTAACCTAAATTAGGGTTACCTAACTGCCTTCGCGCCAGGCCCGCCACAGTCGTGCGTAGCGGCCGCCCAGAGCCACCAACTCCGCGTGAGTTCCCTGCTCCACGACGCGTCCCGCGTCCAGCACGGCGATCCGGTCCGCCACCATCGCCTGGGTCAGCCGGTGCGCCACGAACAGCGTGGTCCGGCCCGCGCACGCGGCCAGCACGGCTCGCTCCAGCTCGGCGGCGCCCTCGCTGCCCGCCTCCGCGGTCGACTCGTCGAGCACCACCACCGGTGCCCGGCCCAGCACGAGGCGGGCCAGCGCGATCTGGGCCACCTTGGTGACGTCCAGGCGCTCGCCGCCCTCGCCGACCAGGGTGTTCAGCCCGTCGGACAGCGCGTCGACCCACCCGTCGGCGCCGACCGTGCGCAACGCGTCCATCAGTTCGGCGTCGGTCGCTTCCGGCGCGGCCAGCCGCAGATCGTCGGCGAGCGGACCGGAGAACACATGCGTCTCCTGCGTCAGGATGCTTACCAGGGCCCGTGCCCCGGCCTCGTCCAGACCGGCGAGGTCGGTCGAGCCGACGCGCACCGACCCGGCCTGCGGGGTCCCTATGCCGGCGATCAGCGCGGCCAGGGTCGACTTGCCCGCGCCCGTCGCCCCCAC
This sequence comes from Streptomyces sp. NBC_00878, assembly GCF_026341515.1. NCBI lineage: Bacteria > Bacillati > Actinomycetota > Actinomycetes > Kitasatosporales > Streptomycetaceae > Streptomyces > Streptomyces sp. NBC_00878. The sequence continues at coordinate 1,089,045 of NZ_JAPEOK010000001.1, forward strand.
CAGCGCGAGTGAAGCGCCGGCCGGGATCGTCAGGTCGACCTCCCGCAGGACCGGCTCCTCGGTGTCGGGATAGCTGAACGTCAGCCCCTCCACCGTCACTTGATAGGACACGGCGTCCGCCGGCGCGACGGCCTCGTCGCCCACCAGCCGGTCCTCCGCGTCCTCGCCCAGCACCCCGACCAGCCGGGTCAGACTGGCGCCCGACTTCTGCGCCTCGTCGAAGGTGAACATGATGGCGCCCAGCGGGGTGAACAGCCGGTGGAACATCAGCGGGGCCGCCGACACCTCGCCCAGGCTGGCGGCATCGGCCTCCAACAGGGCGTATCCCACCACGATGATCAGGACGAGGCCGATGAACTCGGCGCGGTTCTCCCTGCCGACGAATCGGCCGAAGAACCGGAACACCTCGATGCCGAGCTCGCGCACCCGCCACGACTCGCTGGTGACCTTCTCGCGGACGGCGCCCTCAAGGCGGTACGCCCGGACCGTGTCGATCCCGTTCAGGCCACTGATCAACGCCTGGGCACGGTCGGCCTGGGCAACCCGCTGCTTCCGGTAGAGCGGGGCGGACCGCGGGAGGTACCAGCGCAGGGCGAGCGCGTACGCGGGCAGCGCGCCGGCGCCCGCCAGGCCGAGCCGCCAGTCGAGGCCGAACATGCCGACCGTGGCGATGACGACCAGCACGCCCGCCGAGAACACCGTGGGGATGGCCGTCCGGATGCCCTTGGAGATCACGGCGACGTCGTCACCGACCCGGGACAGCACGTCTCCCCGGCCGACCTGCTCGATCCGTTCGCTCGGCATCCCGAGCACCGCCCGGACGGCGCCTTCGCGCAGCCGCGCGAGCAGATCCGCGCCCAGCCGCCCGATCAGGTAGGTCGACATCGCGGTGGCCGCCGCGCCGAGCAGCGCCGCGGCCACCATCAACACCCCGACCTGGACCAGGACCGAGCGCGACTCACCCTCGACCACCCCGTCGACCACCCGGCCGAGCAGGAGCACCGGGAGCACCTGGAGCGCCGCCCCCGTCACTGTGGTGAGCACGGTGGCGAGGGTCAGCCATGGCACTTCGCGGCAGTGTGCCGCGACCCATCGGGTGGCCTCGCCTCCGGTCGCCGTGCGCAGAGTTGCCGGGGCGACGCGTGTGTCGGTACTGCTCACACCAGGACCAGGTCATGCCGGGGACGGAACACGTTGAGCAGCGACATCTTTAGCCGGCCGCCGACTTGACGAGCTCTTCGACCGCGTACGGCATGGACAGCAGGGTGCCCTGGGAGATGGCCGCGCCGACCGCCGGGCCCTCGCTGTCCAGCAGGTACGTGACCTTGCCGTTCTTCGCTGCGTCCAGGTTGGTGAACAGCTTGAACTTCTTCAGGGCGTCCGTGTCCGCCTTGTCGTTGATGACGAAGACGCGGTCGACGTCGACCAGGTCGATGCGCTCGGGGGACAGCGCGGTGGAGAAGCTGCCGTCCGCGACCTTGTCGATCTCGGTCTGGTACTGGAAGCCGATGCCCGTCAGCAGTTGTCCGCGCACGTCGGTGGAGGTGAAGGGGTTGACCGCGTCCTTGTACCAGGACAGCGCGACAGCCTTCTGGTCCGCGAACTCCGGGTGTTCCTTCTTGGCGGTGTCGAGCTGGGCCTGGATGGACTGCACCATCTTCTCGCCCTCGTCGGCCTTGCCGAGCGCCTTGGCGATCTGGAGTGCGTTGTCCTGCCACGGAGCGCTGAACGGCTCCTTCTCGGCCTTGGTACGGCCCACCGTCGGGGCGATCTGGGAGAGCTTGTCGTAGGCGGCCTTGTCGACCTCGGAGTAGACCGCGATGATCAGGTCCGGCCGCAAGGCGGCGATCTTCTCGTAGTTGGGGCCCGAGTCGCCGTTCTTCATGATGACTTCGGGCTTGGCGTCGCCCCACTTGTCCTTCACCCAGGGCCACTGGGTGTTGATGTCGGGGCTCTGGCCCGCCGGGTTCGGGTACTGGTCGACCATGCCGACCGGCTTGATGCCGAACGCCAGGACGCTCTGGTCGTCCGTGTAGCCGACGGTGACCACGCGCTTGGGAGCCTCGGCGACCTTCGTGGACCCGAACGCGTGCTCCACGGTGACCGGGAAGGCGCCGGCGGCGGCAGCCGGGGCGGTCTCGCTCGACTTGTCCGTGTCCGACGAGTCGGAACCGCATCCCGCGAGGAGGCCGACGCCGAGGGTCGCGGCGGACAACACCGCCGCAAACCGCCGCGAGGGCTTCATAAGCGTCGTTCTATGGATGAGCATCCGAAAATCCCTTGCTTTCGCACCGACCGCTACACCCCTACATAAGGGCAGGCAAACCTTACCCCGAGAAGTGAGGTTAGCCTAGCCTTACTTCTCCAAGTTTATCGGGATGTGGCCGAGTTGGACATGAGTGCGGCCGATCGGCACGATGAGCGGCCGGTCGCCCACCGGGTCGTCGATCACCATGGCGCGCAGTCCGAACGCCTCGTGGAGCAACTCGGCGGTGATCACGTCACGCGGGTGCCCCTGCGCCAGGATCGCCCCCTCCCGCATCACGACGAGGTTGTCGCTGTAGCGCGTGGCGAGGTTGAGGTCGTGCAGCACCATGACGACGGTGCACCCCGACTCGTGCAGGTCGTCCACCAGGTCGAGCACGTCGATCGCGTGCGCGAGGTCCAGGTACGTGGTCGGCTCGTCGAGCAACAGCAGGTCGGTGCCCTGGGCCAGGGTCATCGAGATCCAGACGCGCTGACGCTGTCCGCCGGACAGCGAGTCGACCGGACGGTCGGCGAGGTCGGACACCCCGGTCATGGCCAGCGCACGCTCCACGACCGCGGCGTCGTCCGACGACCACTGCCGCAGCCAACTCTGGTGCGGATGGCGGCCCCTGGCGACCAGGTCGGACACGGTCAGCCCCTCCGGCGCGACCGGGGCCTGCGGCAGCAGGCCGAGTTTCTTCGCCACGTCCCTGGTCCTGAGCTTGACGATGTCGTCGCCGTCAAGGACGACCGTGCCCTTGGCAGGCTTGAGCAGCCGCGACAGGGTCCGCAACAGGGTCGACTTCCCGCAGCCGTTGGGGCCGATGACCGTGGTGATCACCCCTGGCGGTATCGCCACGTCGAGCTCGTCGATGACGATCCGGCCGCCGTACCCGACCGTGACGCCCCTGGCTGCCAGCCGTGAGGCGCCGCCGACTGCGGACTCGACCTCGGCGGTGTCCTGAGCGGCCACGAAACCCCCCTCTACTTAGGTTTACCTAACTCTTTGTACCAGCTATCTGAGGTTCGCCCGCACCAGGAGATAGACGAGGAAGGGGCCGCCGATCGCGGCGGTGACCACACCGACCGGAAGACTGATGGGCAGAGCAGTGCGCGCCACCAGGTCCGCGCCGATCAGGAGCAACGCTCCGACCAGTCCTGAGGCGACCATCGGCGGCGTCGGGCATCTCGCGAGACGCATGGCCACCTGCGGTGCCACCAGCGCGACGAACGGGACCGGGCCCGCCGCGCTCACCGCCGCGGCGGCCAGCAGCACCGCGCACAGCAACAGGACGGCTCGCACCATCGAGTACCGGACGCCGAGGCCCGCGGCGATCTCGTCGCCGAAGTGCATCGGCTTGAACTGGAAGGCGACGCCTGCCACGACGACCATGAGGACGAGCGTGCACCAGAGTGTCACCCGGACCTCGCCCCACGACCGGTTGTCCAACGAGCCGACCAGCCACGCCTGGGCCTTGGCCACGTCCCGGATGTCGGCCGTGACCAGCAGCCAGGTGGTGATCGCCTCCATCACCGCGCTCACCGAGATGCCGATGAGGATGAGCCGGAAGCCGTCGACCCCGCGCCGCCACGCCATGAAGTACACCAGCAGACCCGTGCCGAGCCCGCCCGCGAGCGCCGCCGCGGACAGGCCCACGGAGTTGACGATCGCCGTCGCGGTCCCGCCCGACACCGTCACCAGGAACACCGATACCGCGCTGGCACCCGTGGTGACCCCCAGAATGTCCGGGCTGGCCAGCGGATTGCGCGCGATGGACTGCGTGATCGCTCCGGACACTCCCAGCGCGAACCCCACGACGAGCCCGGCCAGGGCACGCGGCATCCGCAGGTCCATGATCACGAACTCGTCGACCCGCTCGCCCCGGCCGAGGATCGTGGCGATCACCCGGGACAGTCCGATGGGGAAGTCCCCCACGCCGATGGACACGCAGAACACCAGGAAGGCCGACGCCGCCAGAAACAGCGTCACGAACACGAGCCAGGGCCGCCATACGAACGACACCTGGCCGAGCCGCACACCCGGCGCCACCGATGACTTCACGTCTGGCTTCACGTCTGTCCCGTTCATGCGTTCTTGAACTTTCCGCGCCACACCAGAACCGCGAAGAACGGGGCCCCCAGGAGAGCGACGAGGACACCCGCGTCCAACTCGCCCGGCCGCACCACCAGTCGGCCCACGATGTCACAGGCCAGCAGGACGACAGCGCCGAGCAGACCCGCGTACGGCACCAGCCAGCGATAGTCCGGACCGGTCAGGTACCGGGCCACGTGGGCCACCATGAGCCCGAGGAACGCGATGGGGCCGCAGGCCGCCGTCGCCGCGCCCGCGAGCAGGGTGATGGCGACGATGCCGACGGTCCGGCTCAGCGCGATGTTCACTCCGAGGCCCCGCGCCACGTCGTCACCCAGGTTGAGCAGGTTGAGGGAGGGCAGCATGGACAGGGCCAGCAACAGCCCGACCACGATGAACGCGGTCACCGGCCAGATGACGTCGAATCCGACCCCGGCCACGGAGCCCGAGTTCCAGAACCGCAGCGCGTTCAGCGACGCCTTGTCCGTCAGCGCGACCGCCGTGGTCATCGCCGCGAGGAACACCGTGATCCCCTGCCCGGCCAGTGCGAGCGTCAACGGATTGCCGGCGCCCCGGCCGATGCTCGCGAGGCCGAACACGACGACACCGGCGACAGCCGCTCCCAGGAAGGCGAACCAGACGTACTGGAACGGGTTGGAGAACCCGAACAGGGCGATCACCGACACGACCGCGAACGAGGCGCCGGCGTTCACTCCGAGCAGGCCGGTGTCGGCGATCGGGTTGCGCGTGTACCCCTGGATCAGCGCCCCGCCCACCCCCAGCGCGATGCCCGCCACGATCGCGAGCACCGTCCGGGGCACCCGCACGGTCCGCACGATGAGCCTGATCTCGGTGAGCCGCTGGTCGGAGTCCGGCGCCGCGAACAGCCCGTGCCACACCTCGGCAGGACTCAACGCGCGCGCACCGACAGCCAACGACACCACCCCCGCGGCCACGAGGACCGCGACCAGCATGCCCAAACCCACGACCCGCCGCCGACGGGCAGCCTCTGTGCCCCTGGGCGCGGGGCGCTCAACCGCAGTCGTGCTCATGGCGAAGTACGTTATCCCTAGGGGGTGTTTCGAAAGTCCCGTGCGGTGCCCGCGGTGTCCGGTGCGTGCCCTCGGCGTGCCGGACGAAGGCCCTCGTACTGGACGTACTTGGGCCTTCGGCCGGTGCGGCGAAGGGGGTCCCCCCGCCCGAGCCGGGCGAAGCCGGTTCGAGGGTGGGGGCGCGTGCCGGGCGCCGTGGGTGCTGTGCGGGACTTTCGAAACACCCCCTGGTGATCCACCGGGAGCGCACGGCCATGGGGCACCTCACGCTCGGGCACGGCGGACACGGACGCTCCCTTCACGCGGCGACCGTCCGGGCCTCGTCCGAAGGGGACTTGACGCCCCGGTCGAGGAGCGAGTCCAGGATCTCCCCGACCCTGGTCGCGGTGTTGGACAGCAGGGACGACGTGATGCCGTGTGTGTGCTCCGTACCGCCCTGCAGGTAGATGCCGCAGCGCAGTTCGGGGTCCGTCACGATGCGGTAGTCACGCTCGACGCGGACGCGGCCCTCGTCGTCGCGCAGGCAGCGATCCGCGACCTCGCCGAGGAGGCCGAGGGGATCGGCGGGGCTGTAGCCGGTGGCGAAGACCACGACGTCCGCGTCGAGAAGAGTCTCCTCGCCGGTGACGAGGGACGTCACGGTGGCGCGGACCTTGACCGGCGTCTCCTCGACGTCGGTGAGCCGGGACACGTTGAGGAACCGCAGCCGCTTGGTGCCGAGGACCTTCTCCTGGTACGTCTGCCGGTACAGGTCCTCGATCAAGTCGATGTCCACCACGGAGTAGTTGGTGTTGCCGTGGTAGCCCATCAGCCGGCGCTTGACGTTCTCGGGCGCCGCGAAGTACTCGTCGACCGCCGCGGGATCGAAGATCCGGTTGGCGAAGCTGCTGTCGTCGGCGGGGCTGTAGCCATAGCGGGAGAAGACCGCGCAGACCTCGGCCTCGGGGAATCGGCGGTGCAGGTAGGCGACGTTCTCCGCGGCACTCTGGCCGGCGCCCACGACGATGAACCGAGAGGGCGAGGTGCCCTCCAACCGGTCGACCTTCGCGAGCAGTTCGGAGTTGTGCCAGACGCGGTCCCCCGGCTCCACGCCCTCCGGCATGAGAGGACGCATCCCCGTACCTATGACCAGGTTGCGGGCCCGGTGCACCGCGAGACCCTCCCCTGAGCGGACCGTCAGCTCCAGGTACTCCACGGCTCCGTCACGGACCACGGGCGCGACGCCGACGACCTCGTGGCCGTAGGAGACCATGTCCTCGACCTGGGCCGCGGCCCACTCCAGGTAGTCATGGAACTCCACCCGCAGCGGGAAGAGGTTCTTGTGGTTGATGAAGTCGATCAGCCGGCCCTTGCTCTTCAGGTAGCAGAGGAAGCTGAACTCACTGGCCGGGTTCCGGAGCGTCACCAGGTCCTTGAGGAAGGACACCTGCATGGTCGCGTCGTCGATCAGCATGCCCCGGTGCCAGCCGAAGCACGGCTGCTGCTCGAAGAACCGAGCGGTGATCGCCTCCTGCTCTCCGACGCGCGCGTTGTGCTCGCCGAGTGCGATCGCCATGGCCACATTGGACGGTCCGAAACCGATGCCAATGAGGTCGTGGACCAGTGGTGCGTCATCAGGAAGAACCTGTGACATGTCACTCCCATCGTGCGGGGCAGTCGCCTGTCAGGCGTGGGGAAGATACGAGGTACGAAAGGTGGGCATGCCGACGGTCGAGTCCGCCGGGAATTTAGGTAAGCCTAAGCTAATCTCGTACGGCTGTCGACAGGACGGAACGGGCAATCCTGCATCAGTGCTCGCCAACTTGGGCGTCACGCATGCCCGTTGCAAACTAAGGTAAGCCTTGCTTTACTTGCCCCCGGTCCATCCCTGCCTTCGAGGAGGAACCCCATGCGGGTCGTCATGTTCGGTTACCAGACCTGGGGGCACCGCACCCTGCAAGCCCTCCTGGACTCCGAACACGACGTGGTGCTCGTCGTGACACACCCCAAGAGCGAGCACGCCTACGAGAAGATCTGGAGCGACTCCGTCGCCGACCTCGCCGAGGCGCACGGCGTCCCGGTGCTGATCCGCAACCGCCCTGACGACGACGAGTTGTTCGAGCGCCTCAAGGAGGCCGACCCGGACATCCTCGTGGCGAACAACTGGCGGACGTGGATCCCCCCGCGCATCTTCGACCTGCCGCGCCACGGCACGCTGAACGTCCACGACTCGCTGCTGCCGAAGTACGCCGGCTTCTCCCCGCTGATCTGGGCCCTGATCAACGGCGAGACCGAAGTGGGCGTCACCGCGCACATGATGAACGACGAGCTCGACGCGGGCGACATCGTCCGTCAGGAGGCGGTGCCGGTCGGACCGACGGACACCGCCACCGACCTCTTCCACAAGACCGTCGACCTCATCGCCCCGGTCACCGTCGGCGCACTCGACCTCATCTCCGGCGGGCAGACGGAGTTCACCAAGCAGGACCGGTCCCAGGCGAGCTTCTTCCACAAGCGGGCCGCCGAGGACATCCGCATCGACTGGTCCTGGCCGGCACAGGACCTGGAGCGCCTGGTCCGGGCCCAGTCCGAGCCGTACCCCAGCGCCTTCACCTACCACAAGGGCAAGCGACTCGAGGTCCTCGCCGCCGTGGTGTCCCAGGGCCGCTACGGCGGGACGCCCGGCCGTATCTTCTACCGCGAGGGTGAGGGCGTGGTGATCGTCGCCGGAGCCGACGCGCGCACCGGCCGCAACCACGGCCTGGCCGTCACTCGCGTACGGACCGAGGACGGCCGCGAGCTGCCCGCGACGCGGTACTTCACCTCCATGGGCGGATATCTCACCACCCGCCCCTGATACGCCGGCTCCACCACGGTCCCGTGGGCCCGGCCGGACGCCCCCGCCGTGCGGAACTTCCCGTCTCCGCACGGCGGGGGCGCTCCCTTGCGCTGCGGGCCGCCTCACCCGAGGGAGCCGGCCGTTGGAGACCTCAACAGCCTGGCCCTCGGCGACGACGTCGCGGCCTCGGTCGGCCGGCGGCTCGGCCTGGTCCGGCTCGCGGGCGTCGCCGCGGTCACCCTGCCGACCGGGGCCTCGGTCGCGGTCCGCTGGTGATCCCGATAGGACGTCACCACGGCGCCCCGCCGATCGAGACGGCGGTCCCCCGCCCCGTTGGGGGCGCGGGGAACTGCGCGACCAGCCCCCACGCACCCGCAGCCGAATAACCCTGCTCCCAGCGGAGCGTCACGGCACGATCGTCGTCCCGGTACCCACGGCGCCGCTCAGCCCGTCGAGCAGCGCGTGCGGTGCGCGCCCGTCGAGCACCCGGGCCGCGCCCACCCCGGCCTTCACGGCCCTCAGACAGGCCTCCATCTTGGGCCCCATGCCGCCGTTGAGACTCGGCAGCAGCCGCTCCAGTTCTCCCGCGCCGATCCGGTCGACGATGCGGTCACTCTCCGGCCAGTCGGCGTACAGCCCGGGAACATCGGTGAGGACGACCAGGATCCGCGTGCCCAGCGCGGCCGCCAACGCCCCTGCCGCCGTATCGGCGTTGACGTTGTATACCTTTCCGTCCTCGCCCCGGCCGACGGAGGAAACCACTGGGATGTGCCCGCTGTCGAGCAGGACGCCGACGACCGCGGTGTTCACCCGCGCCACATCGCCGACCAGCCCGATGTCGACAAGCTCACCGGCCACTTCGGCATAGCGCTTGACGGCGGTCAGGGTGCGCCCGTCCTCACCGCTGAGGCCGACGGCGTACGGACCGTGTTCGTTGAGCAGTCCGACGAGTTCCTTCTGGACCTTGCCGGACAGCACCATGCGGACGACCTCCATGGTCTCCGGAGTGGTGACCCGGAGCCCGTTCAGGAAGGACGACTTGATGCCCAGCCGGTCCAGGTGGGCGCCGATCTGCGGACCGCCGCCGTGCACCACGACCGGTCGGACACCGGCGCGCCGCAGGGTGAGGACGTCCTGCGCGAAGGCCCTCCGGAGCGTGTCGTCGGTCATCGCGTGACCGCCGTACTTGACGACGACCGTGCGTCCGCGCAGGGGTTCCAGAGCTGTGAGGCGGTCGGCGAGATCTGCAGCGCCGGCCGCGTCATCGGGGGACGAGGCGTCGAAGGGCGCGGCAACGGAGGACATGGCCGCTTCGGCCACGACCGCCCCGTTCACGGACGGGCCGTGAAGTAGCCGCCCCAGGTCTGACAGCCGAACATGACGACCCGCATTGTCGATCCTCTCCTAGGACACACCATTGCAAGGTAAGGCTAACCTTATTTAACATCAGTGGCGCCTAGGGGAAGGAAAGTTGCGGTGAACGCACTGCACGACGAGCCGGACGCCGTCCTTGACGTGCTCGGCATAGGTTTCGGGCCGTCAAATCTCGCACTGGCCATAGCGGTTGAGGAACACAACGCCCACGTCACTCCGGAGCAGCGGATCCGCGCGGGCTTCCTGGAGCGCCAGCCGTCGTTCGGCTGGCACCGGGGCATGCTCATCGAAGACGCCACGATGCAGGTGTCCTTTCTCAAGGACCTGGTCACCATGCGCAACCCGACCAGCGACTTCAGCTTCCTGTGCTTCCTGCGGGAGCGGGGCAGGATGGTGGATTTCCTCAACGCGAAAACGCTGTTCCCGTTGCGGATCGAGTTCCACGAGTACTTCGAGTGGGCCGCCGCCCGGGTCGCCCACCTCGTCGACTACTCCGACGAGGTCGTCTCGGTCGAGCCGGTGACCGGAACCGACGGGGAGGTCCGCTGGCTGGACGTGGTCAGCCGCGTGCCCGGCGCCCCCGGGCGCACCGTCACCCGAAGGGCCCGGAACATCTCGGTGGCCGTCGGCCTGGAGCCGCATCTGCCGCCGGACACGGCCCTGTCGGACCGCATCTGGCACAACAGCCAACTCGTCCCGCGTGTACGGGAGTTGAACGCCTCCGGCACGCCGGTGGGCCGGGTCCTGGTACTCGGCGCGGGCCAGAGCGCGGCCGAGGCCGTGGACTATCTGCACCAGTCCTTCCCCGAGTCGGAGATCTGCGCGATCTTCGCCAAGTACGGGTACACGCCCGCCGACGACAGCCCGTTCGCCAACCGGATCTTCGACCCGGAGGCCGTGGACGTCTACTTCCGCTCCAGACCGGAGGTGAAGCAGTCCCTGGTCGACTACCACCGCAGCACCAACTACTCGGTGGTCGACATGGATCTCATCGAGTCGCTGTACGCGACCATGTACCGCGAGAAGGTCCAGGGCCGTGAGCGGCTGCGCCTGCGCAACGTGTCCCGCATCCGGGACGTACGCAGCCTGGACGACGAACTGCAGGTCACCGTCGAGTATCTCCCCACCGGGGAACGGGAGGTGCTCTCCGCGGACCTGCTGGTCCACGCGACCGGCTATCGCCCCCGGGACCTCGACACCCTCCTCGGCAGGACCGCGAAACTCTGCCTGCGGGACGACAAGGACGCCGTGCGCGTCGGGCGCGACCACCGGGTCGAACTCACACCCGACGTCACGGCAGGCATCTATCTGCAGGGCGCGACCGAGCACACGCACGGACTCACCTCGACTTTGCTGTCCACCACGGCGGTCCGGTCCGGCGAGATCCTCGAATCCCTGCTCGCCCATCGTGCGGACGACCTGATCGCGCGAACCGGCTGAGGGACCTCGGCGGTCGGGTGGGACGGCACGACACGGCTCCACGTGCCGTCCCCACCCAAACGGCCCAAGTCCTGAGGGACCACCGATGCCCGGCTCCTCCAGAAGAGGCGCACGTCTCGTCGCGGCGCTCGGCCACGAAGGTCACCGAGCCGACATCCTGAGGACGCACTGAGGACGTCCTGCCTGGGTAGGTGTTACCAGCCCTGGCTGTGTCGCGCGACACGCTCGCGACAGGAGATGCTGAAAGTATGATCAACCAATGTCTGACATGACCGAAACCACGCCCGGCTGGCTGCCTCACGACGAGCTGGAGCAGGCGCGCGCACGCATGCCGATCCTGTACGTCGAGGCCGTCCCCGTACGCGTCGACGACAGCGGCGAAGTCACCAGCATCGGACTGCTGCTCCGCATCGGCCCGGACGGGACGGTCAGCCGCGCGCTCGTCTCCGGCCGGGTGCTGCACCACGAACGGGTACGGGACGCGCTGCTGCGTCACCTGGAGAAGGACCTCGGCCCGGTCGCACTCCCCCGCGTGCCGGCCGCGCTGCAGCCCTTCACCGTCGCCGAGTACTTCCCGACGCTCGGGGTCACGCCGTTCCACGACCCCCGGCAGCACGCGGTGTCCCTCGCCTACATCGTCCCGGTGGCCGGTGACTGCCGCCCCCGGCAGGACGCTCTCGACCTGGTCTGGTTCAGCCCCGAGGAGGCCGCGTCGCCCATGGTCATCAACGAGATGCCGGGCGGCACCGGAACCCTCCTCAAGCAGGCCCTCGCGCACGTCGGCCACCTGGCCTGAGGCCGGGCACAACCCACCGGTAAGGGAACACAAGGCCGCTCCACAGGCCCTACGGCTTGACCGCGATGCGGCCTTCGTCCATACGCAGGAGGAGAAGCCGGGCACCCGTCTTCTCCAGGAATTCGTCCACCGCGCTTCTCGACCCCTGCCACCAGCCGTAGTCGTCGATAAGGAGAACGCCGCCGCTGACCAGCCGCGGGTAAAGATGCTCCAGTTCATGGCGCGTTGAGGCGTACCAGTCGGTGTCCAGCCGCAGAATCGAAATCCGCTCGGGGGCCTCGGCGGGAATGGTTTCCTCCACGAGCCCCGGGACGAAATGGACCCGGTCCGCGGGATACGGAACCTGTTGAAAGCCCTCTTTGACGTCTTCCAACGTGGCGACGGCCCAGATGGGTCGGCTCCTGTCCTGTCTGGCGAGCAGATCCGCGGCGGATTCGCCGTCCCGCCGCAGGTCCTTTTCGGTCGGCTCCGGCATGCCCTCGAACGTGTCGAAGAGGTACAGGTGCCGCTCGGTGTCACCCACGCTGAGCAGGGTGCGGGCGGCTGCCTGCATGCTGCCGCCCCGCCATACTCCGCACTCGACGATGTCACCGGCGATGTTGTGCCGACTGACGTGGCGGACGGCCAGAATCAGGGCGTTGAGCCGTTCGGGCGAGGTCATCGTGTAGGGAGACACGGCCCGGATGATTTCCTTGGCCGAGTCGTCGTAGTCGGCGGGGAATTTGGGGCCGGCCGCGGGATCCGCCCCTTGCGGGGATTGCTGTGGGGATTGTTGTGCGGATTGCCGTGGAGACCTTTGCGGGGACCCGTTCAGGGACCTGCCTGGGGAGAGCGTGGGCGTCGATCGCCGGAGTTCGTGGCCGGTGAACCGCCTCAGGGTCGCGTTGACATTCTTGCGCCATGCCATGAAGGCAACGTATACAACTTCGTCGGGTCGCGCGTTTCCGAGTCGGGCCCCGCGAGCCGGATCCTGCGCGTCAGGCCCTGCGAGTCGGACGGTGCAGATAGGTGCCCATGGGCTCGCCGGCGATCTTGCCCGCCCGCAGGACGTGATGGCCTCTGAGGAAGGTGTCGGTGACCTGCGCGGTCAGCTCGAAGCCTTCGAACGGGGTGTACTCCTGGGTCGACTCCGACTCCGACTCCGCGGCGCGTACGGTCCAGGTGTGGTCCGGGTCGACCAGGGCGATGTCAGCGTCGAAGCCGGGCGCGAGGGCGCCCTTGGTGCGCAGCCCGTAGCGCCGGGCCGGGTTCCAGGCGGTCAGCGCCGCGATCCGGCCCAGGGGCAGCCCACGCTTGGTGCCCTCGGTGATCAGGCCGGGGAGGAGGTACTCGGCCCCGCCGAACCCCGACCTGGCGAGGAAGACGTCGTCCTCGGGCTCGCCGAACTTCATCTCCTCACGGCAGCACGCGTGATCGCTGACGACCCAGTCGACGGTGCCGTCGAGCACGTACTCCCACAGGGCCTCGACGTCGTCGCGGGGCCGCAGCGGCGGGTTGACCTTGCCGCCGAGGCCGTGGGCGGTGGCGATGTCGGCGAGCAGGTGGCCGACGGTCACCTCGCGGCGGAAGTCGATGTGCGGGAACGCCCGGGCCATCCGCACGGCCGCGTCGACCGCCTTGCGGGACGACAGGTGCAGCAGGTTGATCGTCGGCAGCCCGGTCTCGTGCGCCAGGTAGGCGGCGATGGCGACCGCGAGCCCCTCGGAGTGCGGCGGCCGGGCGGCGCTGTAGGCGGCGAGCCCGCTCAGGTCGCCCGCCTCCTCCACCAGCTTGGTGTACGCGGTCATGATCTCGGCGGTCTCGCAGTGCAGGGAGAGCGAGATCTCGTCGGCGAGTTCGGGGAACCGTTCGCGTGCGGCCTGCACCCCGCGCATGACGAACTCGAAGTGCGCGTAGTCGTACCGCTCGTCCTCCGGGATCATCAGGAACGCGTTCTGGTCGGCCGATCTGCCGTGCAGGCCATGGCTGCCGTAGAACATGAAGACCTTGAACGAGGTGACGCCGAACCGCTCGACCAGATCGGGGATCTCGTCGATGTGACCGCGCGAGATCGGTGCGAGATGGAAGCCGTGGTCGATGTGGGCGCGACCGGAGACGGCTGTCAGCACCTCGGGGAAGAAGTCGGCGTACGGACCGCCCTTGTTGAGGTAGTACCGGCCGGTCCGCAGGTACGTCAGCGCGCTGGTGACGCCGCCCTGCGCACACGCGCGGCTCTCGGTGGCGGCGTCCTCGGCCAACGGGTTGTAGATCCCCCAGTGCTGGTGGGCGTCGACGACGCCGGGGAAGGCCAGCCTGCCGTCGGCGTCGACCACCCGACGGGCGCCCTCGGCCGCGAGGCCGCGGGCCACGGCGGCGATCCGTCCGTCGCCGCCCACGGCGATGTCCGCCGACCGGGCGCCGTCACGGTCGTGGGTGACGACGCGGGCGTTCTTCACGACGAGGTCGTACTCGGTCACGGTGTCCTCCAGGGTCGGCCGGGGTCATGCCCCGATCACCTCGTCCGCGGTCATGCCCCCATCACCCGGTTCTCCTCGGACCAGAAGGTGACGCGCCGCTGGGCGAACCGGACGAGGAAGTGGGCGATCAGGCCCAGTACGGAGAGCACCACCAGGACGGCGAACATCCCGGCGATGTCGAAGTTGTAGTTGGTCTGCAGCAGCAGGTAGCCCAGGCCCTCCTTGGCGCCGATGAACTCGCCGACGACCGCGCCGAGGATCGAGAAGACGATCCCGATGTCGAGACCGGCGAAGATGAAGGGGAGCGCGCTCGGCAGCCGCACCATCCTGAAGACCTGGAACCGGCTCGCGCCGAACACCGTGAGCATCTGGATCCGGTCGGCGTCGGCCGAGCGCAGCCCCTCGATCACGTTGACGAGCACCGGGAAGAACGAGATCACCGCCGCCATCACGACCTTGCTCGTCATGCCGAAGCCGAACCACACGACGAACAGCGGTGCGAGCGCCACCTTGGGCACCGTCTGGAAGGCGACGACGTACGGCATGAAGGTGCGCTCGATCAGGCGCACCTGCGAGATCGCCGTACCCAGCACCAGTGCCGCGCCCACGCCGAGAAGGAAGCCGTACAGCGACTCCAGGACGGTCACCTTGAGATGTCCCCAGAACAACGGGTCGGCCAGCTGTGTCCGGAGAGCGTCGAGGATCTGGGAGGGGCGCGGCAGCACATAGTCGTCGATCCCGAAGGCGGGGACCGCGAACTCCCATGCCAGCACGACGATCACGAAGACGGCGGGAACGAGCAGCAGTTCGGGCCGCTCTCTCAGGTCCACCCGGGGTCTCTTGATCCGGGGTCTCTTCGGCCGAGGTCTCTTGATCCTGAGGGGCCTCAACTGTCGATCACTCCGGCGGTGTTGAAGTGCTTGCGGATCCGCTCGACATGGACCCCGGCACGGTCCGAAGCCATGGCGCTGAGGGCGCGCGGGCGTTCGAGGCCGATGTCGACGATCTCGGCGACGCGGCCGGGCCGGGGACTGAGGACCACCACCCGGTCGGAGAGGAACACCGCCTCGGCCATGGAGTGGGTGACGAACACGATGGTCTGGCCGCTCTCCCGCCAGATCCGCAGCAGTTCGACGTTCATGTACTCGCGGGTCATGGCGTCGAGCGCGCCGAAGGGCTCGTCCATCAGCAGCACGGCCGGATCGTGCACCAGCGCGCGGCAGATTCCGGCGCGCTGCTGCATCCCGCCGCTCAGCTCATGGGGGTACTTGTCCTCGAAGCCGTCGAGGCCGACCATCGCGAGCAGCCTCTCGGCCCGCTCCCGGTACACGTGGGCGTCGAGTTTCCGCACTTCCGCGGGCACCATCACGTTCCGCAGGACGGTGCGCCACGGCAGGAGGGTGGCCGCCTGGAAGACCATGCCCACCTCGGGCAGCGGTCCGGTCACGTCACGGCCCGCGACACGGACCGTGCCCTCGCTCCTGGGGACGATCCCGGCGAGGATCTTCAGGAGCGTGGTCTTGCCGCACCCGGAGGGTCCGACGAACGAGACGAACTCACCGCGCCGGACGGTGAAGGCGATGTCCGAGAGCGCGTGGGTCGGCTCGGACCTGCGGGACCGGTAGGTCTTGTACAGTCCGTCGACCTCGATCCAGCGGGCCTCGTCCACGTCGGGCGCGGGAACCGCCTGACGGCGGCGGCGCCCCGGACTCCTCATGGCCATACAGCCGCCCTCCCTTCCGTCCTGCCGTGGTGGATGTCCCGGTCGCTACTCGGCCGCCTTCGCCTTCTCGATCACGGCCGCGGAGTCGAAGTCGTTCGCGCCCTTGAGCAGGCCGTCGTCCCACAGGTCCGGCAGGCTGACGTCCTTGGTGACCTGGCCGGACGCCTTGGTGTAGGCGACCGTCTTCGTCCACTCCTCGTCGCTGATCGCGCCCCAGTTCCTGAAGCTCTCGGGCTCACCGGTGGCGGGGACGGCGGTCTTGATCCACGCGTCGAGGGACTTGCCGTCGTCGCCGATGCGGTCGTCGGCCTTCTTGCCGGTCAGCAGCTGCGGGAAGACCTTGTAGCCATCGCGCATGGCGGCCTCGGGGTTGACGGCCGAGAAGAGCAGCGCTTTGTAGGAAGCGCGCAGATAGCGCGTCAGTACGTCCTTCTTCTCCCTCAGGGTCTTCTCGGTCACCGCGAACGTCAGGGAGCGGATGCCGTCGAAGGCTTCCGAGTTGTCCAGGTAGTGCAGCTCGATGCCGGTGTTCTCGATCGTGGTGTAGGCCTGCGTGTACAGCGCGAGCACGTCGACCTTGCCGTGCTCCAGGGCGGACCGGGCCTGGACGCCCACACCGACCGGCAGGAGCTCGATGTCCTTGGCCGCGTCCAGACCGGCGTCCTCCGCGTAGGCGCGGGCATAGATGGCCGAGCCGGAGGCGAGGCTGATGACTCCGATCTTCTTGCCCTTGAGGTCGGCAGGGGTTCTGATGTCCTCGTTGAACGGCTGGACCGCCATCCGCCAGGGCCAGTTCTGTACGAGGCCGCCGATGGCCTTGACCGGGACGCCCTTCTCGCGGGCGGCGAGGATGGCTCCCGCGTCGGCCGGTGTGATGTCGGCGCTGCCCGAGGCGACGGCCTGGACCGCGGCGACCGAACCGTCGGTGTTGATCACGTCGACCTTCAGCTTCTCCTCGGCCAAGTAGCCCTCGGCGGTTCCCACCGCGTACGTGGCCACCTCCTCCTTGGGGGCGAACACGGCCGAGGGGATGGCGAGTTCGAGTCTGGCCGTGGCACCTGACGTGCCGTCGGAGGGCGACGAGGAGTCCCCGCCTCCGCAGGCGGAGAGCACCGCGAGGGCGGCAAGGGTGGCGGCACTGACACCGAGCCGCAGGGAACGCTTCATGCTGGGCACCTCGATCCATCCGGTGGGGTGAGGGCTGTCGGTCGGGCGGGACTCGAAGCAGCGCTCACACACCCACTGGGGCACCCGTGCCGCGTAAGTGGTCGCCTTCGTCTCTCATCTCGCTGCTCCGGCTTCGCCTCGGACAGGACCGTGCAAGGACGTGCAGGGATGGTGGCAGACCTCAAGCATGTCTGAGGGAATCAGATCGCGAAAGAACGCAGAAGGGGTCCCGGAGCGACCAACCGCCCCGGAACCCCTCAATACTTTCCGCTCAATACTTTCCGCTCAGTACCCTCCGCTCAATGCCCTCGACCGGAACCGTCAGGAGAGCCAGGGACTTGCGAGAGTCAGGCGATCTCGACGAGCAGATCGCCGCCCTCCACCTGCTGGATCCTGTTGATGGCCAGCCGGGACACCCGCCCGGCCTTCGAGGCGGTGACCGCGGCTTCCATCTTCATGGCCTCGATGGTGGCCACCGTGGCCCCGACCGCCACCTCGTCCCCCTCGGCGACCGCGAGCGTCACCACTCCGGCGAACGGCGCGGCCACGTGGCCGGGGTTGGCACGGTCGGCCTTCTCCGTCACCGGGACGTCGGAGGCGGCGGCGGTGTCACGCACCTGGATGGGCCGCAGCTGGCCGTTCAGGGTGGACATCACCGTACGCATCCCGCGTTCGTCGGCCTCGCCCACGGCCTCCAGCTCGATGAGGAGCCGTACGCCCGGTTCGAGGTCGACGGCGTACTCCTTCCCGGGACGCAGCCCGTAGAAGAAGTCCTTGCTGTCCAGGACGCTGGTGTCGCCGTAGGTCTGGCGGTGGGTCTCGTACTCGCGGGTCGGCCCGGGGAACAGCAGCCGGTTGAGCGTCGCCCGCGGGGACTTCGCGAGGCCCGTACGGTCGTCCGTGGTCAGTTCCTCGACCGGCTTGGGGGCGGCCCGGCCCTCCAGTGCCTTGGTGCGGAAGGGTTCCGGCCAGCCGCCGGGCGGGTTGCCCAGCTCGCCGCGGAGGAAGCCGATGACGGAGTCGGGGATGTCGAACCTGTTCGGCGTCGCCTCGAAGTCCTCCGGCGACACGTCGGCGCCCACCAGGTGGAGCGCGAGGTCACCGACGACCTTCGACGAAGGGGTGACCTTCACCAGCCGGCCGAGGATGCGGTCGGCGGCGGCGTACATCGCCTCGATCTGCTCGAAGCGGTCGCCGAGGCCGAGCGCGACCGCCTGGGTGCGCAGGTTGGAGAGCTGCCCGCCGGGGATCTCGTGGTGGTAGACCCGCCCGGTCGGCGAGGCCAGGCCCGCCTCGAACGGCGCGTAGATCTTGCGGACGCTCTCCCAGTACGGCTCCAGATCGCCCACGGCCTGGAGGCTCAGCCCGGTGGACCGCTCGGAGTAGTCGGTCGCGGCGACGATGCCCGACAGCGACGGCTGCGAGGTGGTGCCCGACATCGACGCCACCGCGCCGTCGACCGCGTCCGCGCCGGCCTGGATCGCGGCGAGGTAGGTGGCGAGCTGACCGCCCGCGGTGTCATGGGTGTGCAGGTGCACCGGCAGGTCGAACTCGCGGCGCAGCGCCGATACGAGGGTCGCGGCGGCCGGGGCGCGGAGCAGGCCCGCCATGTCCTTGACGGCGAGGATGTGGGCGCCCGCGTCGACGATCTGCTCGGCGAGGCGGAGGTAGTAGTCCAGGGTGTAGAGCCGCTCGGACGGGTCGGACAGGTCGGCGGTGTAACAGAGGGCGACCTCGGCGATCGCCGTTCCCGTCTCCCGTACGGCGTCGATGGCGGGCCGCATCTGCCCGACGTCGTTCAGCGCGTCGAAGATCCGGAAGATGTCGATGCCGGTCGCCGCGGCCTCCTGGACGAAGGCGTCGGTCACCTCGGTCGGGTACGGCGTGTAGCCCACGGTGTTGCGGCCGCGCAGCAGCATCTGCAGGCAGATGTTCGGCACGGCCTCGCGGAGTGCGGCCAGGCGTTCCCAGGGGTCCTCGGCGAGGAAGCGGAGCGCGACGTCGTAGGTGGCGCCGCCCCAGCACTCCAGGGACAGCAGCTGGGGCAGCGTCCGTGCCACCACGGGGGCGACGGCGAGCATGTCCTTGGTACGGACCCGGGTGGCGAGCAGCGACTGGTGGGCGTCGCGGAACGTGGTGTCGGTGACGCCGATGGCCGGTGACTCGCGCAGCCATCGGGCGAAGCCCTCGGGGCCGAGTTCGACGAGCCGCTGCCGGGAGCCGGCGGGCGGCTCGCCGGCCGGCAGGGGCGGCATCTTCGTGGACGGGTCGATCAGCTCGGGCCGTTCGCCGTGCGGCTTGTTCACCGTGACGTCGGCGAGGTAGGTGAGCAGCTTGGTACCGCGGTCGGCGGAGTGACGTGCGGTGAGCAGGTGCGGCCGCTGCTCGATGAACGACGTCGTGACCTGCCCGGCCCGGAAGTCCGGGTCGTCCAGCACGGCTTGCAGGAAGGGGATGTTGGTGGCCACGCCGCGGATGCGGAACTCGGCCACCGCGCGCCGGGCCCGGCCGATCGCGGTCCCGAAGTCGCGGCCCCGGCACGTGAGTTTGACCAGCATCGAGTCGAAGTGCGCGCTGATCTCCGTACCGGCGTGGGTGGTGCCGCCGTCCAGCCGGATGCCCGAGCCGCCGGGCGAGCGGTAGAAGCTGATCCTGCCGGTGTCCGGGCGGAAACCGTTGGCCGGGTCCTCGGTGGTGATGCGGCACTGCAGTGCGGCACCGCGCAGGGTGACCGTCTCCTGCGAGAGTCCGAGGTCGGCCAGTGTCTCGCCGGAGGCGATGCGCAGTTGCGCCTGCACGAGGTCGACGTCGGTGACCTCCTCGGTCACCGTGTGCTCGACCTGGATGCGCGGGTTCATCTCGATGAAGACGTGGTTGCCGTCGCGGTCGAGCAGGAACTCCACGGTGCCCGCGTTGCGGTAGCCGATCCGCTCGGCGAACCGTACGGCGTCGGCGCACATCCGCATCCGCAGCGCCGGGTCGAGGTTCGGCGCGGGGGCCAGCTCGATCACCTTCTGGTGGCGGCGCTGCACCGAGCAGTCGCGCTCGAAGAGGTGGATGACGTTGCCCTGCCCGTCGGCGAGGATCTGCACCTCGATGTGGCGCGGTTCGATGACGGCCTTCTCCAGGAAGACCGTGGAGTCGCCGAACGCGGACGCGGCCTCGCGGGCCGCGGCCTCGATGGACTCGCGCAGCAGGGCGGGCTCCTCGACCCGCCGCATTCCGCGCCCGCCACCGCCGGCGACGGCCTTGACGAACACCGGGAAGCCGATGTCCTCGGCGGCGCGGACGAGTTCGTCCACGTCGGTGGAGGGCGCCGAGGAGCCGAGCACCGGTACGCCGGCCTCGCGGGCGGCGGCGACCGCACGCGCCTTGTTGCCGGTCAGCTCCAGCGTGTCCGCGCTGGGCCCGACAAAGGTGATGCCGGCCTCCTCGCAGGCCCGCGCCAGGTCGGGGTTCTCGGACAGGAACCCGTATCCCGGGTACACGGCGTCCGCTCCCGCCCGCTGCGCCGCGCGGACGATCTCCTCCACGGACAGGTAGGCCCGGACGGGGTGTCCCGGCACGCCGATCTCGTATGCCTCGTCGGCCTTCAACCGGTGCAGTGAATTGCGATCCTCGTGCGGGAAGACAGCCACGGTCCTCGCGCCCAGCTCATAGCCGGCGCGAAACGCGCGAATCGCGATCTCACCACGGTTGGCGACCAGCACCTTGCGGAACATCCTGGATCCCTTCAGCCTGCCGGTGACGCGCACCATGGTGTCTGCCCAGCCTCCGGGGCGCCATGTGAGCCGGGCCACTCACATGGAGGTTTCCGGCCGACGGAGCAGCCGCCTGCCCGGCCGCGACGCGCACCGAGTCACCTCGCAGGCCACCGATGAACTTCTTGAGCGGACAAGCGACTACCCAGTCAGGTGGCTACGCAGTCACCCGGTGATGCGGCCAGGCGGCGGCGTCGGGGCGCCGCTCATTGCACCTGGCTCGCGTTCAGACCAGGTCGGCCCGCGCGGGGCTGTCGCCGATGGCGTTGTCGTCGACGGCGTTGTCGTCGAGGAAGCCGCCCGACTGGTGCTGCCACAGCTTCGCGTACGCGCCCTGGGACGCGAGGAGTTCCTGGTGCGTGCCCTGCTCGATGATCCGTCCGCGGTCGAGGACGACGAGCCGGTCCATGGTGGCGACCGTGCTCAGCCGGTGCGCCACCACGAGCGCCGTGCGGCCCTCCATGAGCCGCCACAGCGCCTCCTGCACGAGGATCTCGCTCTCGGAGTCCAGGGCGCTGGTGGCCTCGTCGAGCAGCAGGATCGGCGCGTCGCGCAGGATGGCCCTCGCGAGAGCGACCCGCTGGCGCTGACCGCCGGACAGCTTCACGCCCCGCTCGCCCACCATGGTGTCGAAGCCGTCCGGCAGTGCGTCGGCGAACTCCGTGACGTGCGCCGCCGCGGCCGCGCGGCGGATCTCGGCCTCGGTGGCGTCCGGCCGGGCGAACGCGATGTTCTCCCGCAGCGTGCGGTGGAACATCGCCGGGTCCTGCGGCACGTACGCGATCAGGCTGCGCAGGTCGGCCTGGCGCAGCCTGCTGATGTCCTGGCCCCCGATCAGGATCCGGCCGGCCTCGATGTCCGTCATCCGCAGCAGCAGCCGGGTCAGCGTGGTCTTGCCTCCGCCGGACCGGCCGACGAGGCCGATCTTCGTCCCGCTGGGCACGGCCAGGTCGAGGTCCTCGAAAAGCGGCTCCGCGCCCCCGTGGGCGAAGGTCACCTGCTCGAAGTGGACGTCAGCGGCCCCGGGGAGCGGCTCCGGCGACGCCGGGTCGAGTACGGTCGGCGGCGCCAGCAGCAGATCGGTGAACTGCGCGGCCTCCGTCATCGCGCTCTCCAGGCGGCGGTAGATCTGGTTGAACTCGAACATGATCCGCGTCGCGTTCGTGTAGTACGTGAAGGCGACCACGACCGCCTCCACGCCGAGCCTGCCCCCGCCGAGCTCGACCGCGAGCAGCAGGCCCAGCGCGTTGGTGAGTACGGACATCGGCGCGACCAGTGTGTCGATGCGCAGGTTGCCGTAGTCCCACGACCTGAGGGTGAGCCGCCGCGAGGCCGCGACACGGGACCGGTGCTCGGCGGCCTCGCGCTCCTCGGCCGCGAACGCCCGGACCGTGTCCATGTTCATCAGGCTGTCGGCGACGTGGCCCGCCACGCGGGCGATCGCCTCCTCGCGGTTGTCGACCAGCGACTGACGGCGACGGATGAGGGGTACGACGAACAGCGCCGTCAGCGCGATCATCGCCAACAGGCCTACAACGAGCAGCGGTTCGTAGGTCCACAGCACCACCGACCCGAAGATGAGCGGCACCAGGCTGCCCACGACCTGGAACGTCAGCGTGTCGACGAACTCCTCGAACCGGGAGGCGAAGCTCAGGACCCGCTTGGTCAGCGCCCCGGCGAAGTTGTCGTGGAAGAACGCGGCGTCCTTCGCGAACAGTTCGTCCAGTCCGATCACGTACAGGTGCTCGATACCGCGGGCGGCGAGGCGGTTCAGGCAGTGCAGGCCGATGCGCCACAGTATCTCCGCGAGGAGCAGGACACCGGCGAAGCCCAGGACATAGGGCAGCATCGACCCCATGGTGATACCGGCGTCCGAGGAGATGCGGCCGACGAGCTTGGCGACGATCAGCGGCGCGATGTAGCTGATGCCGATGTTGCCCATGGCGGGCAGCAGCATCGCGGGTGCCGTCAGCAGTCGAAGCCGAGCTAACTCCCTTCCGTAGTAGCGGAGTGCGAGGAGCACCGAGCCCCTGCTCCGCGGAACTGGGCGCGATTCAGGCGATCCCATACCAACCCTGTGGTGTTGAGTGGCGGCCCGCCCCGTGCGGGGGCACGACGACGGAGCCTCCGCGCGAGGCGCGGCGAAGGCTGTGTGTGAGTACGAGCAGGCCAGGAAGCAGAATTGTCCCGCGACGGCTCCCCCGGAGTCCAAGCGTTTTCTCAGCCGGGTCGTCCGCGCCACGACCGCCACGGCACTGGCACTCCGCCCGCCCCGCCACCGCGAACCCTCACGGCCGCGGTACTGCCGTGAGGGTTCGGAAATGGGGACGCGCGTCACGCGAAGGGCGTGAGGAACTCCCGTACGGGCAGAGCCCGGTTCACGATGCGGGTGTCGCCGAGCCACCCGTAGAAGCCCTGCCCGAAGCGTTCGTCGAACTGCGTGGCGCCGATGACGAAGGGCTTGCCGAGGGTGGCGATGCCGGTGGACGGCTGCGTGGGATTGCGGGCGATCTTCGAGCCGTCCACGTACATCACCGTGCGGCGCCCGTCGTTGACGACGGCGATGTGCATCCAGCGGCCCACGGGCACCGCGTGGCTCCACGACGTGGGTCGGCGTCCTGACGCTGCGGATAGACCACGAACTGGAGGAACCTCTCGGGCGAGAGGTTGAGGCTGCACGTGGGCTCCAGCGGGGACCAGCCCGTGGTCTTGCCCGCGTCTGAGTTGCGCCCTTCCCAGCTGAGAATGCCCATCCAGGCGTGGTCGCCCTCGAAGGGCTCGGGCAGCCTGATGAAGGTCTCGATGGTGTAGCCGCGGGTGAACTTCTCGCCGTTCAGGGCCGCTTGGGCGGCCGTCGTCAGGATCGCGCCGCGGTTCGGGTTCTTGCCGCCGTCGAAGCGTCGATGCTCTCGGCCTCCAGGGTCGACCGCTCCCCGGCATCGCGGGCGAGCAGCCACGGCGAGAAGGTCTCGACGTCGATTACGCCACGGGCCAGGTCGAAGCCGTACGTACGGACCATCCCGGCGCCGCCGTAGTAGCGGTCCTGGTAGTTGGTGATGTGGACGTGGACATCGTTGTCGGCGTCGTTGCGCAGAACCGTGCGCCCGGGCGGCCAGTAGTGGCCGCCCAGCGCGAGGAAGATCTGGTCGTTGCCGCGGATGAGGCCGTCCCACAGGCGCTTGCCGTTGTCCGACAGTTGGGCCTCGCCGTCGTCGTCCGACCAGGCGAGGTCGTGCGTGGTGAGGACGGCGGGCAGCGTGGGGTGCGCGTCGAGGATGCCCTGCGCCCATCGCAGTCCCCTGTCCGACGCCCGCCAGTCGAGGGCGATGACCAGCCATGCGCGGCTCGCGGCGGTCAGCACGTGGTAGGTGTTGTATCCGTCGGGCGAGGCGCCGCGGTAGGTCGGCATGGACGCGTAGCGGGCGGGCCCGAACGCCGCGAGGTACGCGGAGTCGCCCCGCTGGTCGTCCCCGGACTTGATGTCGTGGTTGCCCGCCAGGACGCTGTAGGGCACCTTGCCGTGGATGGTCCGGAAGGTGTCGGCGGCGCGGGCGATCTCGTCCTCGGTACCGTGCTCGGTGACGTCACCGAGGTGAGTCATGAAGGCGATGTTCGCCTCGGCCCGCTCGGCGACGAGGTGGCGGAACGTCTCACGCAGCGGGGCGGGGTCGGCACTGTCGGCGTCGAAGAGGTACTGCGTGTCGGGGAGGACGGCCAGCACGAAGCGCGGGCTCTCCGGGTCGAAGGGGCCGGAGTGAGCCGCAGAAGCGGACGCAGCGGCGGAGTTGGGGGCGGAGGTGGAGGTGGAGGCAGAGGCGGAAGCCGCCTGTGCCGACGTCTCGAAGGCGGCGGCCGCCGCGCCGGCCGCGGGCAGGGCGACCGCGGCTCGCAGCAGCGCGCGTCTTTGCAGGGAGTTTTGCTGTTCTGCCGCAGTCATGAACACTCCGTGGGACGGGGCCAGTTGGCAGGCCGTACGCTGCTCACCTGCCACAGCCGTGCGGTGGCGGGGAGTTGAACGTCCGCTGCCGGTCGCCCGACGTTTGGCAGAGCCGCCCCCGTCCGGGCCTCACGGGAATCAGGGAGAGACGGCTCGTCCGACCGCACGAACGCGATCAGCGGGCCTGCCGTGGTCGGCAGACCCGCTGATCGACGGCCCGGAGCCCGTCAGTAGACGGTCAGGCCGTAGGTGTTCAGCACTTCTTGGATCGGCTGGTAGAAGGTGGTCCCTCCCGAGGTGCAGTTCCCGGAGCCGCCGGAGAGGATGCCGATGACCTTGTCACCCGCGTAGAGCGGGCCGCCGCTGTCGCCGGGCTCGGCACAGATGTTGGTCTGGATCAGCCCGTAGACGACGTCTCCGCTCCCGTAGTTGACGGTCGCGTTCAGCGCGGTGACCCTGCCGCAGTGGACACCGGTGGTCGATCCCCGATGGCAGACGCTCTGGCCGACATAGGCCGTCGCGGTCCCGGTGACGTCGACGGTTCCGATGGTGCCGGGGTGCGGCACGGCCAGGTTGGAGTACCGGACGACACCGAAGTCATTGCCGGGGAAGCTGGTACCGGTGGTGGGACCGACCGCCGTGGTCATGGCGGAACTCGTATACCAGGTGGACGTACCGGCGGTGCAGTGGCCGGCGGTGACGAAGTAGTACGTGGAACCGCTCTGCACGTTGACCCCCGCCGTGCAGCGCCAGCCGGAAGCGTAGATGCCGTCGCCGCCCGACAGCAGAGTGCGCAACTGTCCGTCGACCCGTTCGAGGGTCAGGGCACCTGCGAAACGGCCCGTGGCCCGACGGAGTACGGCCAGGTCGGCGTCCGCGACCGTGGAGTCCGCGAGAACCCGCAGCTTCCCGGTCCGCTCGTCCACGACCCAGCTCGTCCCGGCGATCCCCAGGGTTTCGACGGCCGAGGCCGCGCTGGACAGCGAGGCGGCGCTGGACACCGAGGCGGCGGATGGCGCGGCGTCGCCTGTGGGCGCCGCGGCCGCGCTGGTGCCGGACACCGCCAGGGCGGCCACGACGAACAGGCTCAACACCGAGGCGATCAGCCGGGAACGTCTGATGGTGGTACGGCGTGCTCTCATCACCCAAATCTCCCCGAAGACGGTCGGTCAGGTCCGCCACGCCCGACTGGTCTCGGGGCGTGCCGTGAATCCGTGCAGAGGTTCCATACCGGGGTTCCATGCCGTGATTCCGTGCAGAGATTCCGTGCCGTGATACTGGTGCGTTCGCGGTGACGAAGGGCGCCTCCGTGCCCCCGACACCGGCGCCCGGTGTACATCCCTTCGGGGACACGTGATGGCGCGCGGCTGCTGCGGGATGCGGCCACGAAGTGGCCGACGAGGCCCGGTGGAAGCCGGCCAACGCCTCATTGTCCCGGGCCGCACCCGACGCGGGTAGGCCATCTCCGGCCGCAAGGCGCACGCACCATCAACGCGGCCACACACGGTGGCGAATGGCACTGGTGAGGCTTCCGTGAAAAAAGGGCCCCCGCAAGCTCTCGCCTGCGAAGACCCTTCACACTGTCGGGACGACAGGATTTGAACCTGCGACCCCTTGACCCCCAGTCAAGTGCGCTACCAAGCTGCGCCACGTCCCGTTGCCCGTTGCGACCTGGGGTTTCCCCTGGTTGAACGCGCACGGAAAGAATACCGCACTCGGGTCGGTGGTCGCGCACTCCTTTTGTCCCGACGAGCACCGCTTGACCTCAACCTTGCTTCAGGTCGCACGATCGTCCGTATGACGACGACAACGGTGAAACGCGGCTACGGATACGCGGACCTGCCAGGCCTGATGGGGCTGATGAGCGGCGACGAGAAGCACGGTCCGGCGGCGACATCCACGCTCGACGCACTCTGGGTGCTTTATGACCGGGTGCTAAGGGTGACGCCGGAGCGGGCGGACGATCCGGAACGGGACCGGTTCCTGCTGTCCAAGGGGCACGGGCCAATGGCGTACTACGCGGTGCTCGCCGCGAAGGGCTTCGTCCCGGTGGACTGGCTTCCGGGTTTCGGCTCGTACGACTCGCCGCTCGGTCATCATCCGGACCGTGTGCTCGTGCCTGGTGCCGAGATCGGCAGCGGTTCGCTCGGGCACGGGCTTCCGATCGCGGTCGGTACGACGCTGGGCCTGCGCGCCCAAGGGCGGCACGACCCTCGGGTGTGGGTACTGGTCGGGGACGCCGAACTGGACGAGGGCAGCAACCACGAGGCGATCGCGTACGCCGGTCCGGCCGGGCTCGACCGGCTCCACACCGTCGTGATCGACAACTCCTCCGCCAACTACGCGCTGCCCGGAGGGATCGCCGCACGCTTCGAGGCCGCGGGCTGGTCCACCGCGACCGTCGACGGACGGGACCACGACGCTCTGTACGCCGCCTTCACCGCGCCTCACCCGGGACGTCCGCGCGTCGTCGTCGCCCGGGTGGAGCCGAAAGACGTCTGAGCCGGTCAGTCCCACATCCACTCCGAGAACCGTCCCCGCAATCCAAACCAATCCGCCCCAATCTCATCCAATCCAACTCAGTCTCAGCCAGTCCCACCACGGAGGAATTTCCCGATGGACACCATGCGTGACCGCTTCGCCCCCGTCGTCTCGCGGCTGCTCGAAGAGGATCCGCGCGTCGCGGTCGTCCTCGCCGAGATCGGCCTGGCCGGGTTCGAGGAGGCGCTGCAACGGCATCCGGACCGCGTGATCAACGTCGGTATCCGGGAGCAGCTGCTGGTCGGGGCGGCAGCGGGGCTTGCGCTGACCGGGCTGCGGCCCGTGGTGCACACCTTCGCCAGCTTCCTCGTCGAGCGGCCCTTCGAACAGGTCAAGCTGGATCTCGGGCACCAGGACGCGGGCGCGGTACTGGTCAGCGCCGCCGCGTCCTTCGACTGGCCCTCGGGCGGCTACACGCACATGGCACCCGGCGACGTCGCCCTGCTCGACACGCTCGACGGCTGGACGGTGCACGTCCCGGGCCACCCGGACGAGGCCGAGACGCTGCTGCGGCACGCCGTCGCGGCGGGCGACGACAAGGTCTACGTACGACTGTCCGTGCAGTCGAACACCGAGGCCCTGGCCGTCGACGGCGCACGATTCCGCACGGTCCGCGAGGGGCGGACCGGGGTGGTCGTCGCGGTCGGGCCGATGCTCGACGAGGTACTCGCCGCCACCGAGGGTCTCGACGTCACCGTGCTGTACGGGACGACCGTGCGCCCCTTCGACTCGGCCGCGCTGCGCCGGGCCACTGAGGCGGCCGGCACCGATGTCGTCCTCGTCGAGCCCTACCTGGCCGGCACGTCGACGGCAGCCGCGAACGACGCCCTCACGGACCTGCCGCACCGCGTGCTCGGCCTCGGCGTCGGCCGCCGCGAACTGCGCCGCTACGGACAGATCGAGGAACATGTAGCCGCGCACGGATTGGACGCGGGGTCGCTGCGGGAGCGGATCGGTGAGTTCCTGGGGAGGACGCGGGTCAGCGTGTAGCGGGTCAATTCTTTCCGCCGGTGCCAGTGCCGGTGCCAGTGCACGTCTGTCTGTCCCTTGGGCTGCTCCTTTGGCTGGTCCCTTGGCCGTTCTGTTGGCTGTTCTGTTGGCTGTTCTGTCGGCCGGCCCCTTGGAATTTCCCTCCGCCGGCACCCGTGGGTCGGCGTATCCCCGCCGCCCCGTGGGACAGCGACGCCGGTGCCTCGGCCCGTACCAGCCCCCGTATCGCGGGCACCGACAGCAGCGCCATCGCCACGACGAGGGTCATGGCGCCCGCCACGAGGAGGACGTGGTCCGCGCCGAGGGCCTCCGCGGCCTGGCCGGCGAGGGCCTGGCCGACCGGCATCATCGCCAGGGAGCCGGCGATGTCGTAGGCGTGGATGCGGTTGAGGGCATCGGGCGGGACCTGGGTCTGCACGCTGGTCGCCCACATGACGCCCCAGAACGACAGGCCCGCGCCCGCTGTCACCGCACCGGCCGCCATCACCGCCACTCCGAAGCCCGCTCCGACGGCGGCCGGGAAGCAGGCGAAGGAGGCCCATAGCCACGTGCGGGATCTGAACTCCCGCCAGCCCTGGACGAGATCGGCACCGAAGCCGTTGCCACGGGCCCTGCCGTCGGCGCCGGCCGGAGGCAGCCGGAGCAGCAGGAGGCACAGGGCGCTCAGGGCGTATGTCGCGACGTGGGCCGCGAAGACGCCGCCGGGTGAGGCGAAGGCCACCAGCAGACCGGCGAGCGCGGGGCCCGCGAGCTGGGCCGTGGACTCGGCGACCCGTATGGCACCGTTGGCCGCCTGGACATCGGTGGCGAGACGAGGCACCGTGCCGGCGACGCCGGGCTCGAAGATCGCGGTCGCCGCGCCATGGACCGCGCCGATCACACAGATCTGCCAGAGCACCACGTGGCCGGTGAAGAACAACGCGGCGGCCACGGACTGGGTGCCCAGCCGGACCACATCGGCGCCGATCATCAGCAGCCGTGTGCTGAACCGGTCGGCGAAGACCCCACCGAAGATCACCAGACCCGCGAAGCAGGCGGCCGACGCGGCCATGGCCAGGCCGACCGCCCCCACCCCATAGCCGTGCTGCAGCAGTCCCGCCGCCGGCGCCACCGGCAACATCGTGTCGCCCAGCTTGGCGACGGCCCGAGCGGTGAAGAACAGCCCGAAATCCCGCGACCAGGTCTTCCGGGTGCCGACGTCCGCGCTCACATCACGGCGACCGGTCTCACCACCAGTTGCCTGGCGACCCGTCCCGCCGCCACCGAGGTCACGGCCACCGGCGTCCGCTTCCTCTTTCCCCGGCGGCTCCCCGCCCGAGGAGAACCCGGCCCCGCCCATCCCCCTCATACCCTTCCCCCACCGATCGAGCCCTCGACGGGACCCCGGCGCCCCTCCGCACCGAGCTCCCCACCCGCCTTCGGAGCATGCCACGCGGCACTGACAACGCCCCTCAGCCGTCAGTGTCAGCCATCAGCCGGAAGACCCAATTCCGGGTAGGACTCCAGCAGTCGGGTCGGTGCCGCCTGCCGCCAGGAGTCCGCGAGGATGTCCCGCAACTCGTCCGCGTCCTCAAGGGCCGCGAGCCGCACACGCACCCAGGCGAAGCCTGCCTCATGGTCGGCGATCCAGAACTTCCCGGGCTCCGCCAGCACCAACTCGTCGCGCTCCTCCTTCGGGCAGCGCACGGCGATGGAGGTCTCGTCCTCGGGCAGCGTGGCGAACATCTTCTCCGCGACCCGGAAGGTGGGCATGCTCCAGGCGATCTTCTCCGTCGTGTCCGGCAGAGAGAGGCAGATTCGGCGTACGTCTTCGGCATCCTGCATGGAACGCACGGTAGCCAATGCCACTGACAATCACCTGCTTGGAGCAGGTTCGGTCAGCTGCTGAGGCCGCTTCAGTCAGCTACTGAGAGCAGGTTCGGACAGCTGCTGACAAACAAGTCGGTCAGCCGTTGAGAGCCGGCTCCGAACCCTCGGCCGCCCCCACGTACTTGTAGAAGATCGTCGTCGGACGAAGCACCCCGGCAGGCGTCCGCGCATAGTCGGGTATCACGCCCGCCCGGGTCCAGCCCGCCGACCGGTAGAGGGCCTCGGCCGGGCTGTCCGTCTCGGTGTCCAGGTTGAGTAGGGTCACGCCCGCCTCGACGGCCGCCCGTTCGGCCGTCGCGAGCAGCGAACGTCCGACTCCCCGTCCTCGCCCCTCCCGGTGCACCATCAGTTTCACCACCTCGGCGCGGTGCCGGCTGTTGGGCTTGTCCGGAAAGGCCAGGCTGACGGTGCCGACGACCCGGCCCTCCGCGTACGCGGCCCACACGGCGAGACCGCCCTCCGACAGTGCGGCGGCCCGCTCCCGCCACCAGTCGACGGCGGCGGCGCGATCGAGCGGGGCAAGGAAGCCGACCGACGCGCCCCCGTTGACGGTGTCGGCCAGCAGATCCGCCAACTCCTCGACGGATCGGAGCAGTCGATCGACCGTCAGCCGCACGACGGCGGTCATGGCAGTACCACCGCCAGCGCATAACGCGCGTCCTGGGGGCCGGTGCACCGGAATCGCGTCGGCCCCCACACCCGCAACCGCAGACAGTCGCCCGCGTCGAGCGGATGAGCGGCGTCCTGGGCCGTGACTTCCAGCTGCCCGTCGAGCACCCAGATGTGCTGTTCGAGACCGGGCACGGGCGGCCGGTCGTATGCGATGTCGGCGCCCGGCGTGAGCCGCCCCTCGACGAGTTCACCGCGCAGCCCGGCATGCGGCGGGGACACGGAGCGGCGTACGAAACCGGAGGCCCTGTCCTCCCATACGACCTGGTCGGCGGCCCGTACCAACAGGGCGGGCGCCGCCTCGACCTCGCTGAGCAGCTGCGACATGGAGCGGCCGTAGACGGCGCACAGGCGGTTCAGGAGCGAGGCCGTGGGGCTGATCTCCGCGCGTTCGGCCCGGGACAGGGTCGACCGGCTCACTCCGCTGCGCTCCGCCAACTCGCCCAAGGACCAGCCTCGTTCGGCCCGTAGCTCGGCCAGCCGCATCCCGAGCCGGACGTCGACGGGGTCGGGTCCGGTGCTACCCGCGTCAGCATCGCCACTTTCACCGCGTCTCATATTCGGGATGCTATCCCATATAAGAAACGCACCCGCCGCTGCCGACGCCCCGAGAGGTCAGCCCGCCAACCCGCGAGGTCAGCCCACCGGCGCGGCCTCCCCCAGCGCGTCCAGTACTGGCCGGATCAGTGGATGTTCCTCGGCGCCCCGGCGCACGGCGGCGAAGACCCGGCGCGTGGGTGCGACCCCGTCGACGGGGCGCACGACCACGCCCGCGAGATCCATGCCATGCAGGGCGGAGCGCGGCACCAGGGCGACCCCCGCGTCCGCCGAAGCGAGCGCGACGACCGCTCGGAAGTCGTCCGAGGAGTGCTCCAGCCTGGGCTGGAATCCCGCGTGCTCGCAGGCCAGGACCACCACGTCGTGGCAGGGGTTTCCGGGGTACGGGCCGATCCACGGGTCCTTGGCCAGCTCGGCGAGCGGCACGTCCGTACGGTCGGCGAGGCGGTGGGTCACCGGCACGACGGCGTCGAACGGCTCGGCGTACAACGGGATGTGCGCGAGGCGGGGGTCGTCGGCGTCCGGGGCACCCCGGTACTCGACGGCGACCGCAACGTCGACCTGCCGGTCGAGCACCATCGGCAGGCTCGCGTCGCCCTCCGCGTCCTGGACGCGGAGACGGATGCCGGGCGCCGTCCGCGCGAGCCGGGCCACGGCGGGCGCGACGACCAGGCCGATACCGGTCGCGAAGGAGGCGACGGTGACCGTGCCCGCCGAACCCGAGTCGTACGCGGCGAGCTCCGCCTCGGCCCGCTCCAGCTGGGCGAGGACGGCGTTGGTGTGGCTGAGCAGGATCTCGCCGGCCGGAGTCAGACGCACGCCCCTGGCGCTGCGCTCCACCAGGCGATGACCCGTCTCCTGCTCAAGGGCCGTCAGCTGCTGCGAGACCGCGGAGGGCGTGAGGTAGAGCGCGGCGGCAGCGGCCGTCACCGTGCGATGGTCCGCCACCGCACGGAGGATGTGAAGCCGCCGCGCCTCGATCATGTGACCGATTCTCTCAGAGGTTCACTTTTCGCCCTGCCGTATCTCCCGCTCGCGCTCGATGGCGACTGCGCTCCGGCGCACAACCCCTTCACACACCGGCGCGCACGCCGTGCACCATCAGCCCCCAGACACCCGCTCGTTCGCGCTCAGGCCTCCGCCTTCGATTCCGCCTCCAGCTCCGCCCGCGCCGCCACGAAGGCGTCCACGGCCCGGTTCACATCCTCCGTGGAGTGCGCGGCGGACAGCTGTACGCGGATCCGGGCCCGGTCCTGCGGTACCACGGGGTACGAGAAGCCGATCACGTACACACCACGCTCCAGGAGCAGCTCCGCCATGCGTCCGGCGACAGCGGCGTCACCGATCATGACCGGGGCGATGGCGTGGTCGCCGGGGAGGATGTCGAAGCCCTCCTCGGTCATCCGGGACCGGAACAGCGCGGTGTTCGCGGCGAGCCGCTCGCGCAGGTCGCCCGCCGACTCCAGCAGGTCGAGGACCTTGAGCGAGGCGGCGGCGATGACCGGGGCCAGGGTGTTCGAGAAGAGATACGGGCGTGAGCGCTGGCGCAGCAGGGCGACGATCTCCGCGCGGGCGGCGACGTAGCCGCCGGACGCGCCGCCGAGTGCCTTGCCGAGGGTGCCGGTGATGATGTCGACGCGGTCCATGACGCCGTGCAGCTCGGGGGTGCCGCGACCGCCGGGACCGACGAAGCCGACGGCGTGCGAGTCGTCGACCATGACCATGGCGTCGTAGCGGTCCGCGAGGTCGCAGATCTCGCGCAGCGGGGCCACGTAACCGTCCATGGAGAAGACGCCGTCGGTGACGACGAGCCTGCGACGGGCGCCCGCGGCCTCCTTCAACTGCCGTTCCAGATCCCCGAGGTCGCGGTTGGCGTAGCGGAGGCGGCGGGCCTTCGAGAGGCGGATGCCGTCGATGATCGACGCGTGGTTGAGGGCGTCGGAGATCACCGCGTCCTCCTCGCCGAGGAGGGTTTCGAAGACTCCGCCGTTGGCGTCGAAGCAGGAGGAGTAGAGGATCGTGTCCTCTTGGCCGAGGAAGGCTGAGAGGCGCTGTTCGAGCTCCTTGTGCACCTCCTGCGTACCGCAGATGAAGCGCACGGAGGCCATGCCGTAGCCCCAGCGGTCGAGGGCCTCGTGGGCGGCGGCGATGACCTCGGGGTGGTCGGCGAGACCGAGGTAGTTGTTCGCGCAGAAGTTGAGGACCTCACCGGGGCGGCCGCCCGCGGTGACGCTCACGGTCGCGGACTGCGGGGTGCCGATGACCCGCTCGGGCTTGTGCAGTCCGGCGGCGCGGATCTCGTCGAGGGTGACGCGGAGGTCATCGCGTACGGAGTCGAACATCATCAGTCCTTAGTGGGTCCAGTCGAGGATGACCTTGCCGCCGCGGCCGCTCGCCGCGTCGGCGAACGCCGCTTCGTAGTCGCGGTGGCCGTAGCGCCCGGTGATCACGGGGGCGAGGTCGAGGCCGCCTTCGAGGAGGACCGACATCGCGTACCACGTCTCGAACATCTCACGGCCGTAGATGCCCTTGATCGTGATCATGGAGGTGACGATCCTGGACCAGTCGACGGCGAACTCCTCGGACGGCAGTCCGAGCATGGCGATCTTTCCGCCGTGCGTCATGTTGGCCAGCATGTCGCGCATCGCGACGGGGTTGCCGGACATCTCCAAGCCCACGTCGAAGCCCTCGCGGAGCCCGAGCGCGCGCTGCCCGTCGGTGATGGTCGACTCGGCGACGTTGAGGGCGAGGCTGACGCCGACCTTGCGGGCCAGTTCCAGGCGCTCTTCGCTGACGTCGGTGACGACGACGTGCCGGGCGCCGGCGTGCTTGGCTACGGCGGCGGCCATCAGGCCGATGGGACCCGCGCCGGTGATCAGTACGTCCTCTCCGACCAGCGGGAACGACAGCGCGGTGTGCACGGCGTTGCCGAACGGGTCGAAGATCGCGGCGACGTCGAGGTCGACGGGGACGCGGTGCACCCACACGTTGGACGCGGGCAGCGCGACGTACTCGGCGAACGCGCCGTCGCGGCCGACGCCGAGCCCCACCGTGGCGCGGCACAGATGGCGCCGCCCGGCCTGGCAGTTGCGGCACTTCCCGCAGACGAGGTGGCCCTCGCCGCTGACCCGGTCGCCCACGGCGATGTCGCCGACGTCCCGGCCCGTCTCCACGACCTCTCCCACGAACTCGTGGCCGACCACGAGCGGCGTCCTGATCGCCTGCTGCGCCCAGCCGTCCCAGCTGCGGATGTGCAGGTCGGTTCCGCATATCCCGGTCCTGAGGACCTTGATCAGCACGTCACCGGGGCCGACGACCGGCTCCGGTACGTCCATGAGCCGGAGTCCCGGTTCAGCCTTCTCCTTGACCAGCGCCTTCAACTCGGCTCCCGGGTACGAGGGTTCCGGGCCGGGGCATGCCGAAGCAGGCCCTGGCCCGGAGTGAGGGGTGACGCACGGCAGGGCATGGCGGGGGGAGCCATGTGGGAGCGCCTCTCAGCGGCTGCGGCGCTCCCCTGCCGACGCGGAGAAATCTGCCGTACGGCGGCGCTCCGGTCCATCGAGGTTTTCTTAAGCTCCGCCGCAGCTTTCCTTCACACCTCGCTCCCCGTCCGCCCACTCCAGGAACTCATTGGCGTGCCTGGCCTCTCCAATTCCCTCGCCCCCGTCAGCCTGTCTGGCCCCTCTCGAAGTACGCGACCAGCTCCGCGTCCAGCGGTGGCACCTCGTACGGAACGCCGCCCCCGCGCAGCGACTCGGTGGCCCGGAATCCCGCCGCCACCGCCATCCGCGCGGCCACCGGAGACGTGTCGGTACGCCCTCCCTCGCGGGCGAACCGCACGAACTCGTCGATCAGCAGCGGGTCCGCGCCCCCGTGCTCGACGTCTTCTTCCACGTCGGGCACCGGATACTCGGCGTCCGCCTCGGCCCGGTACCCGGAGCGGCGGGAGTTCCACACCCTCACCACTCCCCCGGGCCCGTCCCCGAAGTTCTCCAGGCGGCCCGCGTCGCCGATGACCGTGTAGTTGCGCCAGTAGTCGGGGGTGAAGTGGCACTGCTGGTAGGCGGCCAACACCCCGTTGTCCAGGCGCATGTTGACGACCGACACGTCCTCGACGTCGATCACCGGGTTGAGGGCCCGCTGGGTGTGCGGGGGCCAGTGGCCGTCCTCCGTGTACCAGTCGTCGGTCTTCGGCTCGCCCGGCGACCGGCGGTGCGGATTGCCGCCGTACACCATCAGGTCGCCGAACGCCTGTACCTGGCGCGTGTACCCGCCCGCGAGCCAGTGCAGTACGTCGAGGTCGTGGGCGCCCTTCTGGAGCAACAGGCTGGTGGTACACCGGCGTTCGGCGTGCCAGTCCTTGAAGTACCAGTCGCCTCCGTAGCCCACGAAGTGCCGTACCCACACCGTTTTGACCGTGCCTATGGCGCCGCGCACCACGAGGTCGCGCATCAGCCGGATCATCGGCATGTGGCGCATGTTGTGGCCCACGTACAGCCGGGTGCCTGTCTCGTGGGCGGTGCGCAGGATGAGGTCGCACCGCTCGATGGTGATGTCCAGGGGCTTCTCGACGAAGACGGGCTTGCCCGCGCGCAGGGCCTCGCAGGCGATCTCGGCGTGGGTGTGGTCCGGGGTGAGGACGAGCACGGCGTCGACGTCCGGGGCGTCGATGACCTTGCGGTGGTCCTCGACGGTTCGGGCGCCGGGGATGCGGTCGGCGGCGCGCTCCCGCAGTGCCGGGTCGTGTTCGGCGACGACGGTCACGCGGGAGCCCCGGCCGGGGCGGTGGGCGATGCGGGCGAGCGAACCGCGCAGGCCGAAGCCGAGGGCGCCGAGACGCAGGTCGGTCATGAGGTGCCTTCCCGTTCGGTGACGAGGAGTCGGATCCGGCAGAGGGCAGTCCGGAGGCGTCCTTCCGAGGAGGCCGCCGGACCGTCCTCTGCCGAGGTCAACTTCCCATCGGGCGGCGCGTTCCGCGAGAGCGCCTGGGGCTCAGGGCCCGGGGCCCGGCAACCGGGGCCGCAGACGGACGCGGTCGCGGGCCGCCGCCGGTCGGGCGGCAGGCACCCTGGCCCAGCACCCCGGCACCCGCACCCGCACCCGCACCCGCACCCGCACCCGCACCCGCACATACGAGCAGGGTCGACCGCATGCGAACAGGTCTCACTCCGTACACACAGGACACCTGGCATACGCACACCGCTCAATTGATCTGTCGGCCCCCACCAGCCGTATCCCTCTTCGGACCGGGAACCGCACCCGGGAGCAGAGGAGTCGAAACCCCGTCATGCCCTCACCGCACGTGTCCCTGCCGCCCACCGACCACGTCCTGTCGCCGCACACCGGCTGGACGCGGGCGCACTGGGAGGCGCTCGCCGACCGGCAGCTCGAAGCCCTCGTCCCCTACGCGACGCCGGGCCTCGCGCAGTACCGGCTGCCCGGGCGGACCTCGTCGTCGGGTGTCGTGTCGGACGGCCTCGAAGGGTTCGCGCGGTCATTCCTGCTGGCCTCCTTCCGGATCGCCGGGGCGCGGGGCAGCGTCGATCCCCGTCTCATAGAACGCTACGCGCGGGGTCTGACAACGGGCACCGACCGCGACAGCGGCGAGGCCTGGCCCGAACTCACGGACTGCTCCCGGCAGATGGCGGAGGCCGCCTCGGTCGCCGTCGCGCTGCACGAGTCACGCCCCTGGATCTGGGACCGGCTGCACACCGAGGCGCGGGAGCGGATCGTGGACTGGCTGTGGGGTTTCGTGGGCCGCCGCACCTGGGACAACCACTGGCGGCTCTACCAGGTGGTGGCCGAACAGTTCCTGGCCTCGGTCGGCGCGCCCTACCGTCAGGACGACATCGACGCCGGGCTCGACCGCCTCGACGACTGGTACGCCGGCGACGGCTGGTACAGCGACGGCGAGGGCCGGACCTTCGACCACTACAACGGCTGGGCGATGCACTTGTACCCGCTGCTGTGGTGCCGGATGACCGGCGGCGACGGAGGCGGCCGCGGCCACGTCTACCGGGAGCGGCTCGCCCGGTTCCTCGACGACTACCCGCGGTTCTTCGGCGCGGACGGCTCCCCCGTGCACCACGGCCGCTCCCTGACGTACCGTTTCGCCACCACGGCTCCGGTGTGGCTGGGCGCCCTCGTCGGCGGTACGCCGCTGGCGCCGGGCCTCACCCGACGGCTGGCGTCCGGCACGGTACGGCACTTCGTGGAGCGCGGGGTGCCCGACGAGCGGGGGCTGCTGCCGCTCGGCTGGTACGAAACGTTCCTGCCGATGACCCAGCCGTACTCGGGGCCCGCGTCCCCGTACCGGGCGAGCATGGGTTTCCTCGGGCTGCTGCTGCCTCCGGAGCACCCGGTGTGGACGGCACGCGAACTGCCGCTGCCCGTCGAAGAGTCGGA
Source organism: Streptomyces sp. NBC_00878 (assembly GCF_026341515.1). Classification (NCBI taxonomy): domain Bacteria; kingdom Bacillati; phylum Actinomycetota; class Actinomycetes; order Kitasatosporales; family Streptomycetaceae; genus Streptomyces; species Streptomyces sp. NBC_00878. The sequence goes on from NZ_JAPEOK010000001.1 coordinate 1,126,940, forward strand.
CCAGTACACCGCGCTCCCGGCCCCCGGCTGGCTGTTGCACGGCACGAAGCACGACGGCATCGTCCGCCTGGTCAACCACGGCAGCGACCGCAACTCCCCGTCCGGGCCCGCCGAGGACGATCCGCACCACGCGAAGTTCGGCTACTCGACGGCGACGGCGCCCGAGGCGGCGGCCCACGCCTGGGAGCGGACGGTGGACGGGCATCTCGCCCTGGTGGCCCCGGACGGCACCGCGTCACGCCGACGCGGCATCGTTCCGCTGCACTGCTCCGGTCGGACGGCGGCCTCCCGCCACAGCGCTCAACTGCCCGGAGATGAACAGGAGTTCCCGATCGAGACGACGAGCGTGCTGCGCGGGCCCTGGGAGATACGCGTACATCGGGTGCTCGCGCCGTCCGGCCTGACCGTCCGGGAGGGCGGTTACGCGGTCGCGGCCGAGTCCCGGCCCACCGCCGAGCGGGGCCACGGCTGGGCTCTGGCGCGCACGGACAACGGGCTGACCAGTGTCGTCGTCGCGCTGCACGGCTGGGACGAGGACACCGGCATCGCGCGCGCGGTCGAGGCCAACGCCTTCGGCCCCCACTCCGCGACGCCGTACCTCCGGTGCGCGGCGGGGCATCCGGGCGGCAGCGGTGTGTACGCCACCCTGCACGCGCTGACGCGGGATTCCGTGCACCCCCAGGCGTTACGGGAGTCCGTGTCCTGCGAGGTAGAGGGGCACGAGGTCCGGATCACGTTCCCCGAAGGGGACACCGTCTCCGTATGAGAGGGCCACGCCGCCGTAGGCGGGAGCGGGGCGGGGGCGGGAAGGACGCGGATCAGAACCCGCCTTCCCTCAGCTCGATCCGCTCGACCAGCTCCGCCGCCATCGACTTGATGGTGTCGAGGCCCGCCCGCCCCCACGGCCGGGGCTCGACATCGGTGACGCACACCGTGCCGAGCACGGTGCCCGTGCGGTCGATGAGCGGGGCGCCGAGGTAGGAGCGGATGCCGAACTCGTCGACGACCGGATTGCCGGCGAAGCGCGGATAGTCGCGGACGTCCTCCAGGACCAGCGCCTTGTGGCGGACGACCACATGGGGGCAGAAGCCATGGTCTCTGGCCATATAGCGGCCGATCCTCGGTCGCGCGGCGCCCGCCTGATCCGTACGGACCTCGTTCGGAACCTCTGCCGGAACGTTGCCTTCGGGAGTGTGCAGGCCCGCGAAGAACTGCCGCTCCTCGTCGATGAAGTTGACCATCGCGTACGGCGCCCCGGCGAGCTCGGCGAGCCGGTTCGCGAACGCGTCGAGGGCCGGCTCCGTGTGCTGCCCCAGACCGAGCACCCGCAGCCGCCGTGTTCTGGCGGGGGCCTCCTTGTCCTCGGGAGTGAGCAGCAGCCGACCGGCCGGGCGCGGCGGGTCGTACGTCATGTGTGGGCTCCGTGGCTGGGGGCGTGCGAGGGCGTGTGAGCGAGGAGGTGGCGGACGAGGGTGAGCAAGGTCTGCACACCCGAGCTGGAGATCCGGGCGTCGCAGCGCACGACGGGTACCTCGGGGTCGAGGTCGATGGCCGCCCGCACCTCCTCCGGGTCGTAGCGGAAGCCTCCGTCGAACTCGTTGACGGCGACGATGAATCCCAGGCCACGCTGCTCGAAGAAGTCGACCGCCGCGAAGCAGTCCTCCAGACGGCGGGTGTCGGCGAGGATGACCGCGCCGAGCGCGCCTTCGGAGAGCTCGTCCCACATGAACCAGAACCGCTCCTGCCCGGGCGTGCCGAACAGATAGAGCACGTGCTCCGGATCGAGGGTGATGCGCCCGAAGTCCATCGCGACGGTCGTCTCGACCTTGTTCTCGATGCCGTCGAGGTTGTCGGTCGCGGCGCTGACCGTGGTCAGCAGTTCCTCCGTGCTGAGCGGCGCGATCTCGCTCACCGCGCCGACGAAGGTGGTCTTTCCTACCCCGAACCCGCCCGCCACGAGAATCTTCAACGCGGTGGGGAAGGGGTCAGAGCTGTCGTCGTAGTCCATCGAGCACTGCCTCCAGAAGAGACCGGTCAGTGGGGTTGTGGTGGAAGGTCGGGGGCTTCGTGGAGAGCGCCCCGCAGTCGACGAGATCGGACAGCAGCACCTTCGTCACCGCTGCGGGCAGTTTCAGATGCGCGGCGACCTCGGCGACCGAGACGGGGTCCCGGCACAGTTCGAGTGCCTGGGTGTGCTCGGGGCCGAGGTAGCCGAGAGGGGTGACACCGGTGGCCATCACCTGTGACAGAAGGTCGAGCGCGGTGCTCGGCCGGGTCCGGCCGTTGCTGACCTGGTAAGGACGCACAAGGCGTCCGGCCGCATCATCGAGCCAGGGCCCGTCGCCGGCCGAGGCCACGCTCAAGGCCTCATCGCCGACGGTTCGACGGTCTGCTGCCTCGGCGCGGTCATCAGGTACGGGCGGACACTCTTGACCAGCATCGCCATCTCATAGCCGAGTACGGCCGCGTCGGCGTCGCGTCCGGCGAGCACGGCGAGACACGTACCGGAGCCCGCGGTGGTCACGAACAGCAGGGTGGAGTCCAGTTCGACGACGACCTGGCGTACGTCACCGCCGTCCCCGAAGCGGACGCCCGCGCTGCGCCCCAGGGAGTAGAGGCTGGAGGCCAGGGCCGCCATGTGGTCGGCGCTGTCGGGATCGAGCCCGTGCACCGATTTCACGAGGCCGTCGCAGGAGAGCAGCACCGCGCTTCTGGTGTGCGGAACGCGCTGCACCAGGCCGCTCATCAGCCAGTCGAGATCGGACGAGTGCCCGGTCGGCATATCGCTCGCCATGGGGGATCGACTCCTTGAAGTACGAAGGTCTGCGGGAGCGGAAGCGTGGGTGGAGATGGGGGCAGAAGTGGGTGTGGGGGTGACGTGGTTCATCCGGCTGGTGTGCTCCCGTCGTGCCGGGCGGTGAGGTCGTGACCTGGCACGGGCGCCGTCTTGAACGCCGCGTGTGCCTCGGGTGGTTCGTGCGCTGGGTGCGCTGGGTGCGCTTCCCCTATGGGGGTTCCGTCCATGGGGGCCGGGCCCACGTGTGCCTGGCCCATGTGTCCCGCATCCCCATGCCCCGCATCCCCGTGTGCCGCGTCCGGGAACTGGGCCTCGGCAAGCCCGATACCGCGCTGGAACGCCGCCATCAGACCGGGGTCGTGACCGACGAGGAACTCGGAGTCCGGCCGCGGCGCGGGTCCGTCGCGCAGCTCGGGCACGAGGTGCTCCTGGGCCCGCCGTTTGGGCAGTTGAGGCTTGCTCATGGTGCCGCGCACCGCGCCACCGCGCGGGGTTGGGAGCGTGACCGTGTTCTCCGCGACAAGCCGCCGATCACCGGGGCGGATACCGGGCACGGCCTCTGCCGGGTTGGGCCGCGCCTCCGCACCGCGCACCGGCAGCGGGGCCGGAGCACCGCCGTTCACGACCGACGCTCCGCCGGGCGCGCTGTCCCGCCGCGGCTGCACCGGCACGGCGGCCCTCGCACCGTGGACGCCGTAGACGCCTTGGGCATCGTGGGCGTCATGGACATCGTGGGACGGATACGACGTGGGTTCCTGACCCGCCGCACGCGGTACGTCGCCGGAGGCGCCCGGGACCGCTCCCTGCACGGGGATCGACGTCCCCTGACCGGGAGTCCCGTAAGCCGGGCTCCCATGGACGGGAGACGCCTGGACAGGAGACCCGTGGACGGGAGACCCGTGAGCAGGCGTCCCCTGGGCAGGTGTCCCGTGGACCGAGCTGCTGTGTGCGGGGGTGCCATGTGGTGGCGTGCCATGCAGCGGCGCGTCCTGGCCTGGCACGCCATGGAGAGGCGTGCTGCTCCTCAGAGGCGGCTCCTGTGCCGACATGACATGAGAAGCCGCTGCCCCACGTGTCGAAGAGCTATGTGCTGCGACCCCATGTGCCGGAGTCCCGTGTGCCGACGTCCCCTGTGCCGAAGCCTCGTACGCCACAGCGCCATGTGCCTGAGCCCCATGTGCCTGTGCATGAGGTGCGTGAGCCCCATGTGCCAGACCACCATGAGTCTCCGCCTCAAGCCCCGAAGAGCCTTGGCCCAACGCCCCGGCCCCCGCAGCACCCTCTACCGAAACCTCCCGCAGACGCCCAGCCCCAGCCCCGGCCCCAATCCCGGCCCCTCCAGCCCCGGCCACAGACCGAGCCCCAACAGCGGCATCGCCCCCACCCCCAGCCTGCTGCACCGCCTGCTGCACCGCCCGCCGCGGCTCGTCCTCAGCCCCCAGCAACGCCTGCGGCACGACCAGTACGGCCTGCACGCCGCCGTAGATATTGGTCTGGAGCCGCACCACGATCCCGTGGCGACGCGCGAGCTGCGAGACCACGAACAACCCGATGCGGCCGTCCTGCAGCAGACTCGCGACGTTCACCTGATCCGGATCGGCCAGCAACGCGTTCATCTTGTGCTGCTCGGCCAGCGGCATGCCGAGCCCTCGATCCTCGACCTCGACGGCGAGCCCGGACGTGACCACGTTGGCCCGCAGCAGCACTTGGGTGTGCGGCGCCGAGAACACCGTGGCGTTCTCGACGAGTTCGGCCAGCAGATGGATCACGTCGGCGACTGCGTGCCCGCGCACGGTGCCGTCGATCGGCGGTACCAGCTTGACCCGCGAGTACTGCTCGACCTCGGCGGTCGCGGAGCGCAGCACCTCGGTCATGGAGACCGGGTTGCTCCACTGCCGGCGCGAGACGGCCCCGCCGAGGACGGCGAGGTTCTCGGCATGCCGCCGGATCCGGGTGGCGAGGTGGTCGACGTGGAACAGACCCTTGAGCAGGTCCGGGTCCTCGATCTCGTTCTCCAGCTCGTCGAGGATCGAGATCTCGCGGTGCACGAGAGACTGCAGACGCCGCGCCAGATTGACGAAGACCTCGACCTTCTGCTCGCTGTCCGCATGACTGGAGAGCTGCGCGGCCGCCACGACCGCGCTGACGGCACCGTCGTGGGCACGCGCCATGTCGTCGGCGAGCAGATCGAACTCGTCGGCGTCCGGGACGGGTTGGCTGCGCGGACTGCGCTCGGGCGGCCCGTCGCCCCGGCGCAGCGTCTCGACGAGGGCACGCAGATCGGCCTGGCCGCGGGCGCTGGTGCGGCGCAGGGTGCCGATGCGGTCGCGTACGGACCTGGCGGCGCGGTCGGCGGCCACGGCGGCGATCACGATGCCCACGAGAGCGACCGCGACGGCTCCGCCGAGCACGATCCACAGGGTGAGGCCGGGCCGTGCGGCGGTCGTGCGGACGGTGAAGAGCACGGCGGCGCTGGCGCTGAGGGCCACCGCGATGGGCGGCAGGACCGCGAGGCGGAGGAGCTGGGGCCGTATGTGGGTCTCGGGCAGCGTGGAGGCGGTGCGGGCGACCGGTCGCCCGTGCCGCCCGCCCTCGCGGCGGTCTGCGCGTGCGGCCGGTGCGCGAAGGTGAGACATCGACGTCCTCGTACTGGTGTGTCGGGGCTGTGGGGGCTCCCGCGGGTTCTGCGACCAAGGCATGCGCCGACTGGGACATGCGCCATCGCTGCGCCGGTCGAGAGAGCCGAAGAATTCGGCCCTGTGTCGCTCAGCGGACACTCACAGTAGTCGCCTGCGCATCATGTGCGGTGGGCAGTTGACAATTCCCGGCGGTCAGCGTCCCGCTCTGGTATGAGGGTTCGTACGACAGGCCGATAACCACCTCGCACGCCCGTTCCCATGCATCAGTGAACCGATCAGACCTGGTCAGAAGCGGTCAGCAAGAAAACGGCGAGGGCCGAGGAGCAGGATGCTCCTCGGCCCTCGCCGAACGCCTTCGCGCGCTGCTTCGTCACCCCGCGGGGACGGTTTCCGGGTCTCCGGTGTCCTCCGTCGCGTCACGCGGAGTGTCACGGACCGTTTCCTCGACGGCGGGCCAGCCACCTTCCGGGGTGACGGCCACGCCGCGCCACCAGGGCTCGGACGGGACGGTCTCCGCGGTCGGCTCGAAGGGCTCACCGGGCCGGGGCAGCGCGATCCGGGCACCGGCCGCCCGGGCGGCGGTGACGGTCCCTTCGCCGGGCTCGGCCCAGGGGTGCGCCGCGAGGTTGAACGTCCCCCAGTGGATCGGCAGCATCACACCGCTGGGCCGACCGCCCTGGAGATCGAGATGGGCACGCATGCCCTCCTCGGGCGTCATGTGGATGTCGGGCCAGAACTCGCTGTACGCGCCGATCTGGATCATCGTGGCGTCGAACGGGCCGTGCGCGGCGCCGATGTCCTTGAAGCCCGCGAAGTACCCGGTGTCACCGCTGTGATAGATCCGGTGCTCGTCCCCTGCCACGGCCCAGGAGGCCCAGAGGGTGTGCTGCGTGTTGCGCAGGCCGCGGCCGCAGAAGTGGCGGGCGGGCGTGGCGGTCAGGGAGATTCCGCCGACCTTCGTCGTCTCGTGCCAGTCGAGCTCGCGCAGCCTGTCCGTCGAGACACCCCAGTGCTCCAGGTGGGCGCCGACGCCGAGGGGCACCGCGAACACCGTGTCCGTACCGGCCAGGGCCTTGATCGTGGGGAGGTCCAGGTGGTCGTAGTGGTCGTGCGAGATGACGACGACATCGACCGGGCCGAGCGCTTCCAGCGGCAGGGGCACGGGGTGCAGCCGCTTGGGCCCGGCGAAGGCGAACGGGGAGCAGCGCTCACCCCAGACGGGGTCGAAGAGCACCCGGTGCCCGTCGATCTCGGCGAGCACACTGGAGTGCCCCATCCACGTCAACCGCAGGCCCTGGGCCGGTGGCCGGGCCAGGTCGGCGAGGGTCGTGGCATGGACCGGCACCACGCCCGCCGGGGCGCGGCGCACGCGCTCCTCCTTACGGAAGAAGGACCGCGCGAATTCGAGCATGGCGCCGTCGGGCCGGGGAGCGCCCTCGGGGTTCCGGAAAACGCCGTCCGCGAAGTTCGGCGATCTGCGGATGCGCTCCATACGCTCACCACTGGGATCAGCGCCGAAGGCGGCGGGCCGCAGAGAACGGAGCCCGGAGCTCAGGGAACGGGAACCGGTCACGGCACCTCCAGGTGGAGTCGGTCTGACTTTCCATTATGGTCGCCGCCTCTGACAGCGCCGGGTCGGGCGTACGACAGGGCGGTGTCCGCGCGGGCCATGGCGGGATCCATCGGGTAGGACATCACGTTCTACTGAAGATCCATTCAGTATGTTGACAGATACATGCAGCACTTTCGATACTGACCGACCATTCAGTAATGGTGTAGGTCGGCACCAGAACCGGGATGCGGTACGCACCCGGCCCCACGCCGGTCAAACGCTCTGAACCTGTCCTCTGTTCCCCCCGATGTCCCCCGATCCCCGACCGTTCCCCCCAGCCTTTCCCCTCGATCGTTCCCCCGATCCCCTGTCCCCGCCCCCGAGGAGCCCCTATGAACGTCCCGGACAGCAGCCCGTTGATGACGCTCACCTGGACCGACCACGTCACCGGCCGCCAGGGGCACCTGGTCGTGGACCGGCTGGTGCGCGGCGTCTCCAGCGGCGGGCTGCGCATGCGGGCGGGCTGCACGCTGGAGGAGGTCGCCGGGCTCGCCCGTGGCATGACCATGAAGGAGGCCCTGCACTACGACCCGGAGAGCCGCTACGTACCGCTCGGCGGCGCGAAGGGCGGCATCGACTGCGATCCCCAGGCCCCGGAGGCGTACGGCCTGCTCGTACGCTATCTGCGCGCCATGCGCCCGTACATCGAGAGCCTCTGGACCACCGGGGAGGATCTCGGCCTCAGCCAGGACCTCGTCGACCGGGCCGCGGCGGAGGCGGGGCTCGTGTCGTCGATCCAGGCCGTCTATCCGCTGCTCGACGACGAGGCGACGGCCCGGCGGCGGCTGGCGGACGCGTTCGCCGTCGAGGTGGACGGTATGGGGCTCGACGAGCTGGTCGGCGGCTGCGGGGTGGCCGAGTCGGTCCTCGCGGCCCTGGACCGGGCCAAGGTGGCGTACGACGGGACCCGGGTCGCCGTGCAGGGGCTGGGCACGATGGGCGGGGCCACGGCCCGCTTCCTCACGCGCGCGGGGCTGACGATCGTGGCCGTCGCCGACGTGAAGGGCACGATCGCCAACCCCGCGGGACTGGACGTCGACGCGCTGCTCGCCGCCCGTGACACGTACGGAACGATCGACCGCGCGGCGCTGCGTCCGGCCGACCGCGAACTGCCCGGCGACGCCTGGCTGTCCATCGAGGCCGACGTACTGGTGCCGGCGGCGGTCTCGTACGCGATCGACGCCACCAATCAGGGGCGGATCAGAGCCCGTTGGATCGTCGAGGCCGCCAACATGCCCGTCCTGCCGGGCGCGGAGCATCTGCTCGCCGGCCGCGGTGTCACCGTCCTGCCGGACGTCGTGGTCAACTCCGGGACCAACGCCTGGTGGTGGTGGACGCTGTTCGGCGACATCGGGGCCGACGCGGAGGAGGCGTTCGCGTACACGCGGCGCTCGATGCGTGCTCTGATCGACCAAATGCTCGCGCGCGCGGAGGCCGACGGGACGACACCGCGGGCTGCCGCGCACGCGATCGTCGCGGACCGGTTGCCGGTCATCGCGGAGCGGTTCGGCTGGTACCGCTGACGCCGCCGCCCCTCCACCGGTGCACTCCAGGGAGACCGCATAGGGTTGCCCGGTGGCAAGAGTGCGGTTGAGCGTGGCGGAGCGGCGTGAGGAACTGCTGCGGGCCGCCATCCAGCAGATCGAGGAGCGCGGGGTGTCCGCGGTGCGGATCGCCGATGTGGCGACCGCGCTCGGGGTGAGCAACGCCCTGGTGCTCTACCACTTCTCGACGAAGGAGAAACTGGTCGCCGCCGCGTTCACGTACGCGGCCGAGGACGACCTCGCCCGCCTGCGCAAGCTGCTCGGCCGCCGGACGACCGCGCTGCGCCGGCTGCGGGCGGCGGTCCGCTGGTACGCGCCGACCGGGCAGGCCAAGGGCTGGCGGCTGTGGATCGAGGGCTGGGCGGTCGCGCTGCGCGAGCCGGCGCTGCGGGACGTCACCCGTGACCTCGACCTGCAGTGGAAGGCGGCGATCACGGAGGTCATCGCGGATGGTGTGGCGGCCGGCGAGTTCCACTGCCCGGACCCCACGAGTACGGCGCTGCGCCTCACCGCCCTGCTGGACGGGCTCGCGGTCCAGATGACGGCGTACCCGGGCGCGGTCTCACGCACCCGCACCCAGGAGTGGGTGGACGAGGCGCTGGCCCGGGAACTGGGGCTGGCGCGCGAGGCGTTGACGACTCCGAGCGCCTGAGGCCGCGTGCCGACGTACCCCCGGTTCGCGAGCGAGTGACGGACGGCGGGCCTGGTCGACGTCCACCGGCTGAAAGCCGACGGGGCTCCTCGACATCACCCACCGAGGGACAGCCGGGCCTCCTCGACGTCCACCGGGCGAAGAACCGCCCCCATGCCGACAGTTCGGGCCACCAGCCGCACCCTGCACCCTCCCAGCGGCCTTCAGGCCCTGGCAGAGCCAGTCCGCCGGGCCTTCAAGCCACCGACTCGATCCGCATCTTGATGTCGTCGGGTGACAGGCTCCCCTTCGCCACCACGCGGTCCCCGGAGGACTCCCCGCGCAGTCGTCGCCCGATCCACGGCACCAGGTATTCGCGCGCCCAGTGGATGTTGTCCCGCCGCATCTCCAGGGTGCCGCGGGGCGGCAGCGGCGGCCATGCCTGGTCGGGGTCCGCGGGGACCTCCAGGCCGAGGACCTGGCCGGCGCGCAGGGCGACCCGGGTGTGCCCCTCGGGCGACAGATGAAGCCGGTCGCCGTCCCAGGCCCGCCGGTCCTGGATGGTCTTGAGGGACCACAGGTCGAGCACGGGACAGCCGTACCGGTCGGCGATGGCCCGGAGATGGAGGTTGTACGTGGCGATCTTGCCGCGCATGTGCTTGAGCACGGGTACGCCACGGGTGTCGAAGCCGGTGGCCACCAGGACCGTGCCGACGACCGACGTGAGGTCCGCGACAGCGCGCTCATAGCGCTCCGCGACCTCGTCGGGGTCGGTGCCCAGCCGGATGATGTCGTTGCCGCCCGCGCAGAAAGAGACCAGGTCCGGCGCGAGTTCCTTGGCGCGCGTCAACTGGTCCTCGACGATCTGGTCGAGAAGTCTCCCGCGGACCGCGAGGTTGGAGTAGTCGAAGTCGCCCTCGGGTTGTCGGTCCGCGAGAAGCATCGCGAACCGGTCGGCCCAGCCGACGAACTCCCCGTCCGGACCGGGGTCGCCGACGCCCTCGGTGAAGCTGTCCCCCACCGCCACGTACGACCCGATCACTGATCTGTTGTCATTCTTCGAATCGTCTGCCACATCGACCCATGATTCACCTTCAAGTGTGAGCTACGCGACCGTAGGAAAGGGTTGACGGGCGGTGACATAAGCCACGCGTAAAGGATCGGTCAACCCGGAATAAGGCACCGAAGGCCGGCCCCCGGGGATCACAGGGTCCGGCCTTCGGAGACGAGCGGAGTGGTACGCCCCTGCGGGGCGAGCCCGGCGTCGGGTCAGATGGAGACGCCCTTGCCACGCAGGTACGCCAGCGGGTCCACGTCCGAGCCGTAGTCCGGGGTGGTGCGGATCTCGAAGTGCAGGTGCGGGCCGGTGACGTTGCCCGTCGCACCGGAGAGGCCGATCTCCTGGCCCCCGGTCACGGTCTGTCCGGCCGAGACACCGAGGGAGGACAGGTGGGCGTACTGGGCATAGTAGCCGTCGTCGAGCTTGATGACGACCTGGTTGCCGTACGCGCCGCCCCAGCCGGCGGAGACGACCGTGCCCGCACCGACGGACTTGAGCGAAGTACCGGTCGGAACCACGAAGTCGACGCCCGTGTGGTACCCGCTGGACCACATGCTGCCCGACATCTTGTACGGGGTGCCGACGGTGGCGCCCGCGACCGGGAGGCTGAAGCCGGCGGCACTGGCGGCGTCCGCGGCCTTGGCGGCCTCAGCCGTGGGGGCCTTGGCCTTCGGGGCGGCAGCCTTCTTCGCGGACGACTGGGTCGCCTTGGACGCGCCGGAGCCGGAGTTCGAGGCGGCGGCCTCGCCGATCGTCAGCTTCAGGCCCGGGTGGATGAGCGCCGGGTTACCGCCGATCGCCTTGCGGTTGTCCGCGTACAGCTTCTTCCAGCCGCCGCTGACGTTCTGCGCGTCGGCGATCCCCGAAAGGGAGTCGCCCGCACGCACGGTGTACGTCTTGGTCGCGGCCTTCTTGGCCTCGGCCTTCTTGTCGGCTGCGGCGGGCGCGGATTCCGCGGCCTTGTTCGCGATATTCGAGACACTCGCCACGGACTCGGCTGCGGACTGAGGAGTCGCGGCATGCGCTCCGGTCGCGCCGAGCAGCGGAAGGGCGAGCGCCGCGCCGCCGGTTCCGGCGACGGCTATGGAGCGGGTGAAACGCTGGGACTTGGGACGGCGGTGCTTACCCTTCGCGGGCATGACGAATTCCTCTCCGGCGCCTGCGAGGTGAGCTGTCGGGTGCGAGCTGGAGATGCCCGGCCGTGATTGCGCACGACTTAACCCCAAGCCGTTCCGGAGACCGGAACAGGCGTTCTACCTGTGGGTCCCCCGCTCCTGCCGTGTACGGGTGAGTGTGCGGATTCCGGGCGGCGGCAGGATTGGGCGTCCGTCCGGATTGGAGGCGAACGTAAGCGAGATGAAGACGCCGAAACAACCTTTGGGGTTCCCTGTGTGTCCCGTTCTCTTGATCCTTGACCGAAATGACGGTCACCCTGCGTAAATCAGGAATCTCGCCGTTTACTAAATCCCCGAAAACACGGCTGAATTACGTGAACATGGCGACAGCAGACCGTCACGAATATGACGCTGCTCACGCAACGGCCCCCAGGAACCTTTATTCCAGAGCGAGTTGGAATTAATGCCCTATTACGGGCACAACAGTCACATGCGACGCAAGCGGAAAACTGCCGCATCGAGGTCGCCACGCAGCCCCGTCCGCAACCCGTGATGCAACAGCACCGCACCCCGGTGAACTTCACCCGTTTCGAGGCATTTGTACGCAACTGTCGGGTCGAGTCCACGCAGCCGCACCGGAGCGACCGGCTCTCCGTAGTGCTGGGCCTGGAGCCAGACGAGGACGACGACGTCCGCGTCGCGCGTGTACTGCACGGCGCTCAGCCCGCCCTCGGGCGCGCGCAGCCGATGGAGGTCCCCGCCCTGCACAACGGGCCGGATCTCCTTGTAGAGCTCCACCCACGTCCGCGCCTCGGCCAGTTCCTCGTCGTCCCACCGGGTGAGGTCGCCGCCGACGCCCAGCACTCCGGCCATCGCGCTCACGAAGCGGAAGCGCAACGAGCTGGCGCGCCCGTTGAGCTGGACGTTCGGACTGTCGGTGACCCAGGCGGCCATGGCCCGCGCGGGGTGCACCTGACTGAAGCCGTGCTGGATGGCGAGCCGGTCGAGCGGGTCGGTGTTGTCCGAGGTCCACACCTGGTCCGTACGCGCCATGATCCCGAGGTCGATCCGGCCACCACCACCCGAGCACGACTCGAACGCGACGCCCGGGTGGGCCGCCCGCAGCCGGTCCAACAGGGCGTACAGCGCGTGCACGTGGTCCACCCAGAGCCGCTGCGGGTAGGCCTCTCCGGGCCACCCCGCATCGGTGAAGCAGCGGTTGAAGTCCCACTTCACGTAGTCGATCGGGGCGCTGGAGAGCAGCGCGTCGAGCTGCTCCCACAGGTACTCCTGAACGTCCTTCCGGGCGAGGTTCAGTACGAGCTGATTGCGTAGCTCCGTCCGCTTTCGTCCCGGTTGGAACTGCACCCAGTCGGGATGGGCGCGGTACAGCTCGCTGTCCGGATTGACCATCTCGGGCTCGACCCAGATCCCGAACTGCATCCCGAGCCCGTGCACCTCGTCGGCGAGCGGCTTGAGGCCGGCCGGGAAGCGGTCGGGGTTGGGCGTCCAGTCGCCGAGCCCGGCCCGGTCGCTGGTGCGCGCCCCGAACCAGCCGTCGTCGACCACGAAGAGTTCGACCCCCATCGCGGCGGCCCGTCGCGCGAGCGCCCCCTGCTGCTCCTCGGAGATGTCGAACTCCGTGGCCTCCCAGGAGTTGTAGAGCACCGGCCGGTGCCGGTCCGCGTCCGGGATCACATGCGCGCGCTGGTAGGCGTGCCAGGCACGGCTGGCCCCGCCGAATCCGCCGTCGCTCCACAGTCCGGCGAAGACGGGGGTGACGAAGCTCTCCCCCGGTTCCAGTCGCAGCAGCCCCGATTCGTCGTACCCGGCCCCGCCGGTGATCTGCACGCGCGCGTCCGGGAGTTGGGCCACGGCGATCCGCCAGGTGCCCGACCAGGCGAGGGCGCATCCGTAGACCTCGCCCCGCTCCTCGGTGGCCGCTCCGTCGACATCCAGGGCGACCCAGGGCAGGTGCTGGTGCGAGGTGTGCCCGCGCCGGCTGCCGATGACCTTCTCACCGTAGGTGAGTTCGGAGCGTACGAGCCGGGACTCGGCCGCCCACCGGCCGTGCAGCTGGGACAGCCGCCAGCCGTCGCGGTGCGGCAGCGTCCAGGCCGCCGAGTCGGCGCGCAGCACCTCCAGGACGGGCCCTTCGTTGGCGAGGGTCACCCAGCGCTCGACGACGTCGGTTCCGGCCCGCATGCGGTAGTGCAGCGTGATCCCGAGCCCGGAGTCGGAGAACCGCAGCCGCAGCTCGTCACCCTCGGCCTCGGACGCCTCGAAGCGCCATTCGGTGCCGCGCCGCTCCTGGGTACGCACGGACAGCGCGGGCCGTACGAACCGGGGGCCGCCCTCCACCGGGTACTCCTCGTGTCCGTCGAGGGTGGCCTCGAAGGCCCAGTACTCGGGTCCGGGGCCGGCCGCGAGTGCCTCGGCGTCGGCGAGCGCGATGCGCGGACCCCAGTGCAGGTGCAGCAGCGCGTCGTCCTCGCCGAGGCGCAGGGCATAGCTGCTCGCCGGGCCCGAAAGAAGCCACGTACGACCGTCTTCGCCGATCTCCAACATCAAACCCTCACAGATCCGAACAGGCACGCTCAAGCATCAACATCATTATGGTTCGAGCACCTCCCCGGCAACGCCTGTGGACAACTCATTGGCCTACGAATCGATGTCGTATCGTCGAGAGCGCGCACTTCGCCGACGAGCCGCGTCGGCAGCCGAAGGGGAGGAGCCCCCGTGACGCAGCAGGTCCCGTCGACCGAGCCCGAGCTGGCTGGAGTGCGCAACTTCCGTGATGTGGGCGGCCTGCCGACGGCGGACGGCCGACGGGTGGCGTACGGACGGCTGTTCCGCAGCGGCCATCTCGCGCACGCGACGGAGTCGGACGCCGCGTTCCTCTCCTCCCTGGGGCTGCACACGATCTTCGACTTCCGCAATGCCGCGGACCAGAAGCTCGAAGGACCCGACATCGAGCTGCCGGGCGTTCAGAACGTGAATCTGCCGCTGACCGACCCGGCACACGGCGCCGAGTTCTGGATGTTGGTCCGCGACGGCGATGTGGACCAGTTGCGCTCGATCCTCGCGGACCGCAAGGCCGCGAACCGGATGATCGATTCCTATCGCTCGATCATCAAGGAGCGCACGGCCGAGCACCGCCAGGTACTGCGCGCGCTGGCCGACGACAGCGTCCCCGCCCTCATGCACTGCGCGGCGGGCAAGGACCGCGCCGGCCTCTCCATCGCCGTGACCCTGCTCGCCCTCGACGTCGAGCGCGAGGCCATCGTCGCGGACTACCTGGAGTCGAACGCGACGCACCGCCGCTACAAGGTCCACCGCAGCACCTCCTCCGCCTCGGCGTACTCGCCCGAGGTGATGGAACTGCTGAGCCCCCTGTTCGACGCCCGCGCCGAGTATCTGGAGGCGGCGTTCGACACGATCGAGGAGACGTGGGGCGGGGTGGACGCATATCTGGAGAAGGGTCTGGACGTGACTCCCGAGCTCCGGGAGCGACTGCGGGAGCGGTTCCTCGACTGACCGACTGACCGACTGCCCGTCGACCCGCCCAGCACGCGACCGACTCGGCCTCCCGCCCCTCAGGGACCTCTACTGCCCTTGCGCTCCGAGCGAGAACAGCAGGTAGATGAAGGCGGCGAAGATGTGTCCGACCGCCACGTAGATGATGAGCCGCACCCACAGGGCGCGCGGGAACTTCTCCTCCATGTCCTTCATGACGCCTCTCCAGGGGTCGTCGGCCCGAGGCACAGGGTGGCCGTGGGGCTCTGCAGCAGGGTGTGTACGAAGAGGAGTTCGACCCCGTCCCGGCCCTCGGCGGCGATCCGGTGCGGGGTCAGCGAGTCGAAGTGCGCGCTGTCACCGGGCGCGAGGAGGTGTGCGGTGTCCCCGAGGCGCAGCCGCAGCCGCCCTTCAAGGACGTACAGCCACTCCTCACCGGGGTGGACCCGCACGATGTCGCCCTGGGTCCCGTGGGGGACGTGCACGCGCAGAGATTGCATGCCCCGGCCCGCCGCGCCGGCCTGCCAGTACGTCCAGCCACCGGCCCGGGTGGGCTCCATGTCGGCGGCGCGTACGACGGCGTCCCGCTCGGCGAGCGTCTCGCCGAGCAGCTCGGAGACGGTCGTACCGTAGATGCGGGCCAGCGCGAGCAGCATCGGCAATGAGGGCTGGCGCTGCCCGGTCTCCAGCCGGGACAGGTGCGCGGGCGAGAGAGCGGCGGCGCGGGCCGCGGACTCCAGGGTGAGGGAGGCACGGCGCCGCAGCGCACGCAGCTGGGGTGCGACAGCGGGCAGCTCTTCGGCCGCCCTCGGCTCGGAAGGGCTCGTACCCTTGGCAGGGTTCATGTCCTCCATTGAGCCGCAGGCTTGTCTCAGAGACAAATTTCTTGCCTCTGAGACAAAAGACGAGGGGCGGTCCGCGGCGGCGCCCGACCTCGTCCTCCCCGACAGGGCCTAGCGGTTGGCGACCGCCTGCTTCACCAGCGTCTTCCCGAAGTCCCACATCAGACCGCCCCCGCTGTGCGCGTCGTCCATCACGGCGGTGAACGCGTCCACGAACCGGTCGACGTCCCGCTCGCCGACGACCAGCGGCGGAATCAGCTTGATCACCTCCAGATGATCGCCGGAGACCTGGGTGAGGATCCGGTGCCGTTGCAGCAGCGGCACGACCACCATCTGGGCGAACAGCCCCTTCCGCGCGGCCTGCAGCATCGTCCAACGGCTGCGCAGCTTCAGTGACTTGGGCCGCCCGAACTCGATGCCGATCATCAGCCCACGGCCGCGGACATCGCTCAGCAGCTCGTACTTGTCGACGAGTGCCGCGAGCCGGGACTTCAACTGCTCCCCCGTGGCCCGGGCATTGGCGACGATCTGCTCGTTCTCCATGACCGAAAGGACGGCGAGGCCCGCCGCCATCGCCTGCGCGTTGGCCCCGAAGCTCGCGGAGTGCACGAGGACGCGGTCCATGGTCGAGTAGACCTTCTTGAAGATCCAGTCCTTGCCGAGCGTCGCCCCGACCGGCACATAGCCGCCGGACAGCGCCTTGGCCACACAGACCAGATCCGGCTCCACACCCTCCTCGTGCTGGTACGCGTAGAAGTCCCCGGTCCGGCCGAGGCCCGTCTGCACCTCGTCGGCGATGAGCAGCGCCTTGTGCTTGCGCAGCAACTCCTGTGCGCCACGCAGATATCCGGGCGGCGACTCGTGCACGCCCTTGCCCTGGATCGGCTCGACGATCAGCGCGGCGACATCGCCTTTCTTCAACTCCCTTGCCAGGGCGTCGAGATCACCGAGCGGCACCGCCGTGTCGGGCAGCAGCGGGGCGAAGCCGTCCCGGAAGCCGTCCTCGCCGTTGACGGACAGGGACCCGGTCGTCAGGCCGTGGAAGGCGTGCGAGCAGTACAGGACCCTCGGTTTCCCGGTCGCGTACCGGGCGAACTTCAGCGCGGTCTCGACCGCCTCCGTACCGCTGTTGCCGAAGAACACCCGGTCCAGGTGCGGACTGTGTGTGAGCAGTTTCTCCGCCAGCAGCCCCGGCAGCGGCTGGCAGTCGAAGCGGGTGAGGTCGGCGAGCTGGGCGTCGAGGACGTCGTGCAGCGCCTTGCGGACGACGGGGTGATGGCGGCCGAGGCCCATCACCCCGAACCCGGCGAGCATGTCCAGGTACTCGTTGCCGTCCGCGTCCCAGAAGTACGCGCCCTCGGCCCGCTCGTAGACCTTGTCGAAGCCGATCGTGTGCAGCATGCGCGGCAACTGGTGGTTCAGGTGCTTGGCGTGCAGCTCGTAGCGTTCGGCTCCGCGCTCGGCGAGAAGGGCGGCGAGGTCGAACTCCTGGGGCTTGCTGGTGGTCATTCCTGTTTCTCCTTGGACGCGAGCTCCTTGCCCGCCGGCTTCTTGGCGGCCTGCCTCTTCACAGCGCGCGGCTTGGCGGGCCGCGCCTTCGAAGCACTCTGCCCGGCGGGCCGCGCCTTCGGGACGACGCCCGCCTCGGCGAGCGTGGAGCTCTCCCCCACGGGGGTCTGCCCTTCTGGGACCTGCCCCTCGACCGCGGGCTCGGCCTCCGTGAAGGTCGAGCGCGCCTCCCGAGTGGCCAGGCTCGCGCTGATCCGCCCGGCGATCTCGACGGGCGTGAGACCGATGTCGGCGAGCACCTCACCGCGTTTGGCGTGTGCCAGGAACTGCTCGGGGATCCCGAACCTCCGTACGGGCACGTCGACTTCGGCGTCCCCGAGGGCGAGCGCGACCGCCGCGCCCACGCCGGCCGCCCGGCTGTTGTCCTCGACGACGGCGACCAAGCGGTGTTCGGCGGCGAGCCCGGGCAGCGCGGGATCGACGGGCTTGACCCAACGCGGGTCCACGACTGTGCAGTTGATGCCCCGGGCTTCCAGCAGTTCGGCGGCCTGGAGGCACACGGGCGCCATCACGCCGACGGCCACGAGGAGCACCTCGGGCCGCTCGCCGCGATGCAGGACGTCCAGGCCGCCCACCCGGTCGACCGCCGGAACGACCGGCCCCACCGACTCCTTGGGGAACCGGATCAGCGTCGGGGCGTCGTCCACCGCGACCGCCTCGCGCAGCTGCGCGCACAGTTGGTCGGCGTCACGCGGCGCGGCGATCCTGAGCCCCGGCACGACCTGGAGGATGGACATGTCCCACATGCCGTTGTGTGACGCTCCGTCAACTCCCGTGACCCCGGCGCGGTCCAGCACGAAGGTGACCCCGCAGCGATGCAGAGCGACATCCATCAGCAGCTGGTCGAAGGCACGGTTCAGGAAGGTCGCGTACACCGCGACGACCGGATGCAGTCCGCCCGTCGCGAGCCCGGCCGCGGACACCGCGGCGTGCTGCTCGGCGATACCGACGTCCCACACCCGGTCGGGGAACCTCTCCGCGAACTTCGCGAGGCCCACCGGGTGCAGCATGGCCGCCGTGATCGCGACGACATCCTCGCGCGCCTCACCGATCCGTACGATCTCGTCGCCGAACACCGAGGTCCAGGAAGGGCCGTTGGACGGCGCGAGGGGCTCGCAGGTGAACGGGTCCATCACGCCGACGGTGTGGAAGTGGTCCTCCTCATTGGCGATCGCGGGCTCGTAACCGCGCCCCTTCTCCGTCAGACAGTGGATGAGCACGGGCCCGTGGAAGCGCTTCGCGCGCCGCAGCGCCGACTCCACCGCGCCCACGTCGTGTCCGTCGATCGGACCGACGTACTTCAGTCCCAGGTCCTCGAACATGCCCTGCGGCGCGAACGCGTCCTTGAACCCCTTCTTCGCGCCGTGCAGCGATTCGTAGAGGGTCCCGCCGATGACGGGCGTGCGCAGCAGTACGTCCTTGCCCCAGGCCAGGACCTTCTCGTAGCTGTCGGTGGTCCGCAGGGTCGCCAGATGGTTCGCGAGGCCGCCGATGGTCGGCGAGTAGGAGCGTTCGTTGTCGTTGACGACGATGATCAGCGGCCGGTCCTTGGCAGCCGCGATGTTGTTCAGCGCCTCCCACGCCATACCGCCGGTAAGCGCGCCGTCGCCGATGACCGCGACGACGTGTCCCTTCTCCCCCTGCACCTGGCGGGCCTTGGCGAGCCCGTCGGCCCAGCCGAGCGCGGTGGACGCGTGGCTGTTCTCGATGATGTCGTGCTCGGACTCCTCGCGCGACGGGTAGCCGGACAGGCCGCCCTTGCCGCGCAGCTTGGAGAAGTCCTGACGCCCTGTCAGCAGCTTGTGTACGTAGCTCTGATGGCCGGTGTCCCACAGAATGCGGTCGACCGGCGACTCGAAGACCCGGTGGAGCGCGATGGAGAGTTCCACCACCCCCAGGTTGGGTCCCAGATGACCGCCGGTCCTGGCCACCGCGTGCACCAGGAACTCCCGGATCTCGTCGCCCAGTTGACCTATCTCCGCCTCGGACAGCGCCTTCAGGTCGCGTGGTCCCCGGATGTTCTCCAGAATCGTCACGCTCGGCCCCCTCTCGGTCCGTGCTGTAGCTAACTCACCGTGCCGGAGGGTTCCCCGACGCTGTGACCTGCGGCTCGCCTGACGCGACGCCGTCCGCCTCCATCTGCTCGGCGATCTTCATCGCCTCGTCGATGAGGGTCTCGACGATCTTCGACTCGGGGACGGTCTTGATGACCTCGCCCTTGACGAAGATCTGCCCCTTGCCGTTGCCGGAGGCGACCCCCAGGTCCGCCTCCCGTGCCTCGCCCGGTCCGTTGACGACGCAGCCCATCACCGCGACGCGCAGCGGGACCTCCATGCCCTCCAGACCGGCCGTGACCTCGTCGGCCAGCTTGTAGACGTCGACCTGGGCACGGCCGCAGGAGGGACAGGACACGATCTCCAGACGCCGCTGCCTGAGATTCAGCGACTCGAGGATCTGGATGCCGACCTTGCACTCCTCGGCGGGCGGCGCACTCAGGGAGACCCGGATGGTGTCCCCGATGCCTTCGCTGAGCAGCGCCCCGAAGGCCACCGCGGACTTGATGGTGCCCTGGAAGGCCGGTCCCGCCTCGGTCACGCCGAGGTGCAGCGGGTAGTCGCACTGGGCCGCCAGCTGCCGGTAGGCGTTGACCATCACGACCGGGTCGTTGTGCTTGACCGAGATCTTGATGTCCCGGAAGCCGTGCTCCTCGAAGAGCGAGGCCTCCCACAGCGCCGACTCGACCAGCGCCTCGGGGGTGGCCTTGCCGTACTTCTGGAACAGCCGCCGGTCCAGTGAGCCCGCGTTGACGCCGATCCGGATCGGGGTGCCGTGGTCCTTCGCGGCGCGCGCGATCTCCTTCACCTTGTCGTCGAACTGCTTGATGTTGCCGGGGTTCACGCGCACCGCCGCACAGCCCGCCTCGATCGCGGCGAACACGTACTTCGGCTGGAAGTGGATGTCCGCGATCACCGGGATCTGCGACTTGCGCGCGATGGTCGCCAGAGCGTCCGCGTCGTCCTGCGTGGGGCAGGCGACGCGCACGATCTGGCAGCCGGACGCGGTCAGTTCGGCGATCTGTTGCAGCGTGGCCCCGATGTCCGACGTACGGGTCGTCGTCATCGACTGCACCGACACGGGCGCCCCGCCGCCGACCGCCACCGGTCCGACCTGGATCTGCCGCGACGGGCGGCGCTCCGCGATCGGCCGGACCGGCACCTCGGGGAGGCCCAGGGAAACGGCGGTCACGACGTCACCCGCGGTTTCCGGCGACGGTGTCACGGGCGGCGCGCAGGGACTCCTTCAGGGAGCCCATGGTCGCCAGGACCGCCGTCGGCTCGTAGCCGCAGTGCGCCATGCAGTTGGCGCAGCGCGGGTCCTTGCCGCGGCCGTACGCGTCCCAGTCGGTGTCCTCGATGAGTTCCCGGTACGTCGTGACGTACCCGTCGCTCATCAGGTAGCAGGGCTTCTGCCAGCCGAAGAGCGAGTAGTTGGGGATCGCCCACGCCGTGCACGGGAAGTCGACCTTGCCCTCCAGGAAGTCCAGGAAGAGCGGGGAGTGGTTGAGCCGCCAGCGCCGCCGGTTGCCGCCCGCGAAGGCCTTCTTGAACAGTTCGCGGGTCTGCTCGACACCCAGGAAGTGCTCCTGGTCGGGCGCCTTCTCGTAGGCGTACGCGGGCGAGATCATCATCTCGTCCACCTTCAGGTCGTCATTGAGGAAGTTGAGAACCTCGATGATCGTCTGCGGGGTGTCGGTGTTGAAGAAGGTCGAGTTGGTGGTGACCCTGAAGCCCCGCTTCTTGGCCTCCTTGATGGCCTCCACGGCCTCGTCGAACACACCCTCCTTCGCCACGGACTCGTCGTGCCGCTCCCGCAGGCCGTCGATGTGCACGGCGAACGCGAAGTACGGCGAGGGCGTGAACTTGTCCATCTTCTTGCGCATCAGCATGGCGTTGGTGCACAGGAAGACGTACTTCTTCCGGGCCACCAGCTGCCGCACGATCTCGTCGATCTTCGGGTGCATCAGGGGCTCGCCGCCGGCGATGGACACCATCGGCGCGCCGGACTCCAGCACCGCGCCCACGGCCTGGGCCACCGGCATGCGCTGCTTGAGCACTCCGGCCGGGTGCTGGATCTTGCCGCAGCCCTCGCACGCCAGATTGCAGGCGAAGAGGGGTTCAAGCTCGACGATCAGCGGAAACTTGTCCCGCTTGCGCAGTTTCTGTTCAAAGAGATACGTCGCGACCTTGATGGACTGGCGGAGCGGCATGGCCATCTGGCTCACCTCCTGGGGAGCAGCAAAGAACGGTGCCATTCGAAGAAAGCTGGAAGAACGGCACGAAGAACGCGGAAGGCTGATATTCCACCGCGCACCGTGCCGATCCGGACGAGTTCATGTTCTGGAGCGTCCACGACCACCCGGACGGCCGCAACCGGGCGCGCGCCCGCGCGGACGGCGCTGTGGAGCGTGGCCGCCGATTCCATATCGACCGCGATCGCGCCGGTTGCGAGCAGTTCCGACCGTTCCTGACCGCGTACGACGTGATCGGAGCCGGTGAGCGGCCCCTGGTGGACGGTGCGCCCGGGCAGGGCACGCACCAGTTCCTTCACGAGCAGATCGGTGCCCACGCAGGGCGTGGTGCCGCGCGGGTCCCGGGTCTCGTCGGCGACGACCAGGTCCCCCGGGTGCATGCCGGGGGCGAGCCCGGCACAGAAGCCCGTGGCCAGGACGGCCGCCCCGCTCAGCGCGGGGCCGGCCAGGGCCCGGGTGACCGCCCGTTCGGCGGCACCCGGCCCCATGCCCGTACGGAGCACCGTGACCGGGCCGCTCGCGCCGCCCCGGTCGCCGCCGGTGCGCAGGGCGAACCGCTCGATGCCGAGCGCGCAGGCGATCAGCAGCGGAGCGGCGGCCGGCCTGGTGGTCATCAGCTCGCCCTGCCGAAGGCGGACTGCCGGTCGGCGAACGGTTCGCCGTTGACGTACCGGCCGAGCGCGGTGAGCGGAAAGACCTGACGGTAGAGGTGGTAGTTGATCGAGAAGTCCCACGGGAACCCCGTACCGGTGAAGTACGGCTCGTCCCAGGAGCCGTCCGCCAGCTGGGTCTCCGCGAGCCAGGCGACGGCGCGCTCCACCACCTTGGACTCCCGTTCGCCGGCCGCCAGCAGCGCGAGCAGCGCCCAGGCTGTCTGGGATGCGGTGGAGGCGCCGCGTCCGCTCCATTCGGCGACGTCGTGGTAGGAGCGCAGGTCCTCGCCCCAGCCGCCGTCGTCGTTCTGCACGGTCTCCAGCCAGGCCACGGCCCGGCGGATCGCCGGATGCGATCCAGGCAGTCCGGCGGCGACCAGCGCGGGCACCACCGACCCTGTTCCGTATACGTAGTTGACGCCCCAGCGGCCGAACCAGGAGCCGTTCGCCTCCTGTTCGGCGAGCAGCCACTCGATGCCGCGGCGGGTGCGCGGATCGTGGGACAGGCCCTCGATCGCGAGCATCTCCACGACATGCGCGGTGACATCGGCGGACGGCGGGTCGATGACCTCGCCGAAGTCGCAGAACGGCAGCTTGTTGGGGAACATGCTGGTGTTGTCGACGTCGAAGGCGCCCCAGGCACCGTTCTTCGACTGCATGCCGAGGTTCCAGCGCACCGCGCGGCCGATGGCCTTCTCGGCGCGCTCCGGGTCGTGGTGCTTGACGCGGCGCAGCGCGAGGACGACCTCGGCGGTGTCGTCGATGTCGGGGTAGTTGTCGTTGTGGAACTCGAACGCCCAGCCACCGGGCTGAAGTCGGGGCCGCTTGACCGCCCAGTCACCGGGGCGGACGATCTCCTCTCCGAGCATCCAGTCCGCGGCCTTCACCAGCTGCGGATGATCGGCGGGCACGCCCGCGTCGGCGAGCGCGATGGTCGCGAGGCAGGTGTCCCAGACCGGCGACTGGCAGGCCTCGATCATCCGGGCCCCGTCCTCCCGCCAGACGGTGAACCGGTCGAGGGACGCCAACCCCTCGCGCATCACCGGGTGTTCGAGGTCGTAGCCCAGCAGGTGCAGAGCGATGATCGAGTACACGGCGGGCGGCTGGATGCCTCCCCAACAGCCGTCGTTCTCCTGCCGCTCGATGATCCAGCGGGCGGCGGTGTTCATCGCGGCTCGTCGGAGACCGCGCGGCGCGACCTTGCGGTAGGTGTGCAGGGCCTTGTCGAGGCGCTGGAAGACCCCGTCCCAACTGGCCACCGGAGCAAGGGGCTTGACCGGATTCGGGTTGCTCGCGTCGGTGTGCAGCTCGTCGAGCGGGAAGGGCGCGGGCCGTACCGGACGCTTCGCCGAGACGACGGTGAGCGGCACGATGGTCTGCCGTGCCCAGCATCCGAAGTCGTAGATGTTGAGCGGCACCCACTTCGGGAAGAACATGAGCTCCGGCGGGAGTTCGGGCAGGTCGTCCCACTTCCACCAGCCGAACAGTGCGAGCCAGATCCGGGTGAAGACGCGGGCCGCCGCGATACCGCCCTGCTCACGGATCCACGCGGACGCCCGCGCCATGTGCGGCTCGTCCGGCGCGTCACCGGCCAGCCGCAGGGCGACGTATCCCTCGATGGTGGTGGAGAGTTCGCCCGGTCCGCCGTAGAAGGTGGCCCAGGTACCGTCCTCGCGCTGCTCGCCGCGGATGAAGAGTGCGGCCGCGTGCGTGGTCTTCTCGTCGCGGATGCCCAGGAACTGACGGAGCAGCAGATCTTCGGCGTCCATCGTGACGTTGGTCTCGAGGTCGCCCTTCCACCAGCCCTGGGCGTCCTGCGTGGAGAGCAGGAAGTCGGTGGCGCGGTGTATGGCGCGCTCGGCGGCGTCTCGGGTATCGGCACTCCCGGCCGCCGCGGGAGTCGTCGTGCGGGTTTCGCTGGCCGAGGCTGCGCGGGGCGGCAGGGCCCCGGTGCTTCCGTCGGTCGTCGCTGTCATGGCTTCCCCTTCGTGCAGTGGCGTGTCTCTGCTGTGGGTCCGCCGTCGGCCGGTGCGCGTTCTCCCGCGGCACCGGCCGGCGACTACGCGAGGCTTATTCGACCGATAGTGATCATCTCTTTCGTACGACGACGAAGTCGGCGAGCTCCGCGAACTGGGCCCGCACCTGGTCCGGCATGTGGATCGTGTCGAGCGCCTCGACCGCCACCGTGTGCTGGCGGCGCGCCTCCTGGGCGGTCCATTCGCGGCCGCCCGCCTGCTCGATGAGTGCGGCGCGCGCGGCGAACTCCGCCTCGGAGAAGTCCTCGAAGTCGCTGCGCTTGGCGTCCTCGGCGAGGAGTTCGCCGAGTTGCTCGGAGGCCGGGCCGCCCGCCGCAAGCGCGGCCACGACCGGCAGGGACTTCTTGCGCTGGCGCAGGTCGCTCCAGGCCTGCTTGCCGGTGGCGACCGGGTCGCCCCAGATACCGAGGAGGTCGTCCACGGCCTGGAAGGCCAGGCCGAGGTGGTGGCCGTACCTCTCCAGCGTGTCGGCGGTGCGATCGTCCGCGCCGCCGAGCACCGCGCCGACGGAGGAGGCGCAGGCGAGCAGGGCGCCGGTCTTGTTGCCCTCCATCTCCTGGCACTCCTCGACACTGACGCGGTCGCGGTGCTCGAAGGAGATGTCCTGCGCCTGACCGTCGATCAGGGCGCGGGTGGCGGTGGTGAGACGGCGCGTGGCGCGGCCCGCCTCGACCGTGCCGAGTTCCAGCAGGATCTCGTTGGCCAGTGCGAACAGGGCGTCGCCGACCAGGATCGCCTGGGCGGGACCGTGTACCTTCCACACGGTGTCACGGTGGCGGCGCTGCTCATCGCCGTCCATCAGGTCGTCGTGCAGCAGTGAGAAGTTGTGCACCAGTTCAACGGCGACCGCTCCCGGCACGCCCACCTCGGGGGCAGCACCGGCGGCCTGGGCGGACAGAACGGCGAGCGCGGGGCGTACGGCTTTGCCGCCGTCGCCCGCGGCGGGGTTGCCCTCGGCATCGATCCAGCCGAAGTGGTAGGCGGCGACAGTGTCCATGGGAGGGGCAAGGCGGTCGATGGCCGCCCTCAGTACCGGAGTGGCCAGGGTCCGGCCGCGCTCCAGGAGCGCGGTCACGTCCACCGCGTCGGCAGCCGTCGATGCCGGGGGCACAGTGGGCACAGTCTCTCCTCTTGTGGTGATACGAGAGGTGCGGGAGCCCGCCGCGCTCTGTTCGAGCGTCACGCCGCCTCCTCGAAGAGCTCGAAGAGGTGATCGCGGGGCCGGCCCAGTGCGCTCAGTGCGGCGTCCGCCGCACTCACGCCACTACGGACCGCACTCTCCATGGTCGCGGGCCACCCTGTGGCGGTCCACGCGCCGGCCAGGTAGAGGCCGGGTGCCTTGGTACGGGCGCCGGGCCGCAGCCGTCCGACGCCGGGTGTCGGAGCGAACGTCGCCGTACGCTCCCTGGTCACGAAGAAGTCGCGCACCTCGGCGCCGCGGGTGCGGGGCAACAGCCGCTCCAGCTCCGGCAGATACCGCTCGCGCAGCGCGGAGACGGGTTCGTCGATCTCGTCCTGGGCGGCCGACTGCGACAGCGCGAGGTACTGGCCCGTCGAGAGCCCGGACGCCTCGGTGCGGTCGAAGACCCACTGCACCGGAGAGCCGAGCGCCGCGAAGAACGGCCTGCTGAGCACCTTCCGGTCGTACACGACATGGATGTTGAGGATCGGCGCCGTACCGATGGCGAGCAGCCGCTCGGGGGCGTCGAGCGCGCCCTCGGGCAGCAGATCGTGGGCCTCGCGCTGCGGTACGGCGAGCACGACCGCGTCGACGTCGAGCGTCTCGCCGGGAACCTGAACCCTCCAAACACCGTTCTTGTTAGGTGAGATGGAGGTGACCCGTGTCCGGAGTTCGGTACGGACGCCCGCGGAGTCGAGCGCCTTGCGGGCCAGCCGGTCGTGCAGTTCCCCCAGCGGGACGTGTGCCCAGCCGATGTCGGCCGCGCCCGGGTCGGACAGCAGACCGGTCTTGAACACCATCGCGGCAAGCCCGAGCGACGCGTCGCCGGCCACCGCGTTGAGGGTGGCGACCCCGACCAGGTCCCACAGTGCCTCGACGGCACGCTCCGACTGACCGTGCGCGGTCAGCCAGCTGCCGAAGTTCTGCGCGTCGAGCGCCGGATCCGCGAGGTCGAGCCCCTTGAGCGCCAAGGCGGCACGTCCGACTTTGGCGCGCTCCGCGAGGGACAGATGGGGATACGTGGCGAGGCTGCGCGCCAGATGCAGAGGTACGGGCAGGGCCGTGCGCCCGATCCTGCCGAGTCTGCGTCCGGGTTTGCCGTCCGCGTCGAGAACGGGCACGTCGAGACGATCCTGCAGGGGCGCGAGCTCCGTTGCGTCGACGCGGTCGAGGAACCACCGGTAGGCGGTGCAGCAGCGCAGGTACACGTGCTGGCCGTTGTCCACGGTGAGCCCGTCGCGCTGGAAGGAGAAGGCGAGCCCGCCGAGGCGCGGCCTGCCTTCGAGCAGCGTCACGCGCACTCCGGCGTCGGCGAGCGCGAGCGCGGTGGTGATTCCGGCGAGCCCTCCGCCGACCACCACGGCCGTCGCGGGGCGGTTCCACGGATCCGCGTCGAGCCCCTCGTCCTGCGTCGTGTCGTTCATCGTGCACCTTCCCCCGAGGCCTTGCCGTGCTGATCGAGCTGTGCACGGTCGGCCGTTGAAGTCAGGGACGCGGTCCCCGACCGGAGGGTTGCGCGCCGTTTCCCTGGACCTGCGTCATCTTGGCCCAAAGTGTCCATCAAGTGCGCCTCCTGATGGTTCGACGCGAGACGTTCCGGGCGTCGAGACCGGAAAGTCCCCGCACGGCGACGTACGCCTTCTCCCGGCCGGGCAGTGAGACACGGCCGCGCAGGACGGCCTCCGGGTCGCGCTCGATACGGTCGAGGAGACGGCGGTAGATGCCGGCCATGGCGGCGACGCAGGCGCCGCTGCGGCGGTCCAGCATGGGCAGCAGCCGGTAGCCCTCCGCGAAAAGCGCGCGGGCCCGTCGCACTTCGAAGTGGACGAGGCCCGCGAAGTCGGAGCCGGCCGGTGGAGACGCTCCGTCGAAGCCGGCCGAGCAGCCGAATTTCGCCAGGTCGTCCGCGGGCAGATAGGTCCGCCCGTTCTCGGCGTCCTCGCGCACATCTCTGAGGATGTTGGTGAGTTGGAGCGCGAGCCCGAGCGTGTCGGCGTACTCGGGCGCCCGCTCGACTCCGCGCGCCTTCGGTTCCGTACCGAACACGCCGAGCGAGAGCCGGCCGATGGCTCCCGCCACACAGCGGCAGTAGATCTTGAGGTCGTCCCAGGTCTCGTAGGTCTCGCCGCGGACGTCCATGAGGACGCCGTCGATCAGTTCGTCGAGGCCGTCGAGCGGGACCGGGTAGTGGTCCGCCGTGTGACTGAGGGCGACCGCGACCGGGTCGGTGTCGTCCTCGTCCACGGCGTGGTCGCGGATCCGGGCGAGCAGCGCCCGGGTGTCCTCCAGCCGCGCCGCCTTGACGTCGGGAGCGAGCGCGCCGTCCCCGATGTCGTCGACGCGCCGTGAGAACGCGTACAGCGCCGACATGGCGCGGCGCTTGGGCGTCGGCAGCAGTCTGATGCCGTACGCGAAATTGCGAGCCTGCTGCCCGGTGATCGCCTCGCAGTAGCTGTATGCGGCGAGCACCGGTGCGGTCGTGTGCGGCGGAGTCTCCACGGTCCGGATCACCCCTCTCCTCGCAGAGTCACTCCCACCTCGCGCAGCAACTGGATCTTGCCGGGCTTGGGCGGGCCGGGAAGTACGTCGTATTCGGCGGCGGCGATCGCCCGGATCGCCGCCTTTCCTCCCGCCACGAACCCCGCGAGCAGCAGCTTCAGCCTGCCGTGGACGCTACCCACGAGGGGGGTGCCTTCATTCAGGAGGTTCCGGGCGCGTTCTGCTTCGTATGCAACCAGTGCGCGCACTGATGCGCCTGCCGTGGTCGTGGCGAGATCCGCCTCCTGGACATGAAAACTCTTCATGTCGTCGGCGGGCAGATAGATGCGGTCGCGGCCGAGGTCCTCGGCGACGTCCTGGAGGTGCTCGACGATCTGCAGTGCGGTGCAGACGGCGTCGGAGCGGCGGATCCGCTCGGGGGTCGAGGTGCCGGTGACGGAGAGGACCAGACGGCCGACCGGGTTGGCGGACAGTTCGCAGTAGTCGAGGAGGTCGTCGTAGGTCTCGTACCGCTTGACCAGTTGGTCCTGGCGGTTCGCGGCGATCAGGCCGAGGAAGGGCTCGGGGGTGAGGCCGACCTGGCGGACCGTCGGCTGGAGGCGGCGCAGCAGTGGGTGGTTCGGGGTCGCGTCGAAGACCCTGCGGAGGTCGGCCTCGAAGGCGTCCAGGAGAATCAGCCGGTCCTCGGCCTCCTCGGGGGACACGCCCAGGAGGCGGGCGTCGGCACCGCCGGGGGCGAGGTCGCCGTCGCCGATGTCGTCGACCAGGCGGGCGAAGCCGTACACGGCCATGAGGTCGGCACGCCATGCCCGGGGCAGGAAGAACGGCGCCACGGGGAAGTTCTCGTCCGCGGCCTTGTCGAGGGTGCTGCGCTCCGGGCCACCGGCGCGCGCCGTCCCGGCTGGCGTCATCGCTCGCTGCCCGGGCCGGGAACGGCATACGCACAGACGGCACACGCGCAGCGGAGCTGGAGAGTTTCCGTAGCCATTGCCGTCACATCTCCCGTTCTACACTGCTGACCCAATACAGACTATTTCGGACACGCCGCCCGGCCGTCCGCGCAGCAGACCCTATGCCGGGTGTCGCGCATTATCGCCCTACTTGCCGCGAATCAGCACCGGTACAGCTTACGTTGTACAACCTGGCATGACCCGTCAGGGTGTCCTGCACATCACAAGAACACACCGATTGGCGCCAAGATTCCTAAGGGCGCCCAGAGTTGGCGTTTCCTTTGCAGACGCAGGGCCCCGTCGAACCGTTCCGACGGAGCCCCGAGTGGTCTTGGGCGATTAAGGGCTACCTGCCCGTGAACTTCTCGTACTCCTTGAGGACCTCGTCGGTCGGGCCGTCCAGGCGCAGCTCGCCGCGCTCCAGCCACAGGACGCGGTCGCACGTGTCACGGATCGACTTGTTGTTGTGACTGACGAGGAAGACCGTGCCCGCACTCTTGCGCAACTCGCGGATGCGGGCCTCGGAGCGCTTCTGGAAGGAGCGGTCGCCGGTCGCCAGGGCCTCGTCGATCATCAGGACGTCGTGGTCCTTGGCCGCCGCGATGGAGAAGCGCAGCCGGGCGGCCATGCCGGAGGAGTAGGTGCGCATCGGGAGCGTGATGAAGTCGCCCTTCTCGTTGATGCCCGAGAAGTCGACGATGTCCTGGTATCGCTCCCGGACCTGCTCGCGGGACATGCCCATGGCGAGCCCGCCGAGGATGACGTTCCGCTCGCCCGTGAGGTCGTTCATCAGGGCCGCGTTGACGCCGAGGAGCGAGGGCTGGCCGTCGGTGTACACGTGCCCCTTCTCGGCGGGGAGCAGTCCCGCGATGGCCCGCAGCAGGGTGGACTTGCCGGAGCCGTTGGAGCCGATCAGGCCGATGGCCTCACCGCGGTAGGACATGAAGGAGACGCCGCGGACGGCGTGCACCTTGCGGACGCCGCGCTCCTCGCCGCGCTTGAGTATGCGACTGAGGGCCGCGGTGGCACTGCCCTTGCCGGTCTTGGCGCCGTTGACCCGGTAGACGATGTGCAGTTCGTCCGCGATGACGGTGGGGATCCGGTCCCCGGTGTTCTGCTCAGCCACGGCCGTACCGCTCCTCAGCCTTCCAGAAGTACACGAATCCGCCGACGACGACGAGGAGGGCCCAGCCGGTCGCGACCGCCCACACGTGCGGGGGCAGGTTCTCGGAGCCGTAGCCGTCGATGAGCGCGAAGCGCATCAGGTCCATGTAGATGGCGGCCGGGTTCCACTGGAGGATGTCGGCGATCCAGGCGGGGTGCTTTTCCAGCATCACGGGGATGGAGAACATCACGCCGGACGCGTACATCCACGTACGCATCACGAACGGCATGAGTTGCGCCAGGTCCGGGGTCTTGGCGCCCATCCGGGCCATGATCATCGCGAGGCCGGTGTTGAAGAGGAACTGCAGGACGAGGACCGGGAGGATCAGCAGCCAGGACAGGCCCGGGTAGCTGCCGAAGCCGACCGCCACGACGAACAGCACGATCATCGAGAAGAGCAGTTGCTGGAGTTGCTGCAGCGAGAACGAGATCGGCAGCGCGGCGCGCGGGAAGTGCAGCGCCCTGACCAGGCCGAGGTTCCCCGAGATCGCTCGGACGCCCGCCATCACCGAGCTCTGGGTGAAGGTGAAGACGAAGACACCTGTCACCAGGAACGGGATGTAGACCTCCTGAGGCATACCGCGGTCGGCGCCCAGGATCAGGCCGAAGATCAGGAAGTACACGAATGCGTTCAGCAGCGGTGTGGCCACCTGCCAGAGCTGGCCGAGCTTGGCCTGGCTGTACTGGGCGGTCAGCTTCGCCTGTGAGAAGGCGAGGATGAAGTGACGCCGTCCCCAGAGCTGGCGGACGTACTCGACGAGTCCGGGCCGGGCGCCGCTCACGGCGAGCCCGTACTTGGCGGCGAGGCCCGCCGCGGAGAGCCCTTCATCGGGGGACGGAGGGACGCTCACCGCGACACCGCCGTCATGCGTTGTCTCACTCACAAGTGGAAACTTTCGTCCTCAAGATACGCAGCCTGGTCGGGCGTAGGCCAAAGCCAGGGACCGGGGTACGGCCCGAATGCTCTCAGATTTCGAGCTTGTCAGATGACGGGTGGCCGGCCCAGTCTCGTCAGGCGCCATACCGTACGCCACTTCATGGGGCGCCGTGGGCCGCACGGACTGGTCCAGCCCTCCTTGAATCCACCGAACCAGGCTCTCAGCGCGGGCCGGGAGGGGCGGCGGGCGAGGGTCAGCAGCAGCCACACGCCGAGGTATACGGGAACCAGCGGCGCGGGCAGATTGCGACGGGCCAGCCAGACACGGTTGCGGGCGACCATCCGGTGGTAGATCGCGTGCCGCGAGGGGGCGGTCGTGGGGTGGTAAAGCACCATGTCCGAGCGGTAGTCGATCATCCAGCCCGCGTCGAGGGCACGCCAGGCGAGGTCGGTCTCCTCATGGGCGTAGAAGAACTCGTCGGGCAGTCCGCCGACTTCCGCGAGCACCTTCGTACGGACGGCGTTGGCCCCGCCGAGGAAGGTGGTCACGCGCGAGTTGCGCATCGGGTCGGACGCGCGTAGCCGGGGCACGTGGCGGCGCTGGGTGATCCCGGTCTCGGGGTCGGCGATGCGGAAGCTGATGATGCCGAGCTCCGGGTCGGCCCCGAAGGACTGTCGGCAGAGCTCCGCGGTGTCGTGGTGCGCGAGGAGGCCGTCGTCGTCGAGGAAGAGGAGGACGTCCACCTCGGTGCCGCCGGGGCCGAACGCCTCGATGCCGACGTTGCGACCGCCGGGGATACCGAGGTTCTCGGCCAGTTCGACCGTCCGTACCCCCTCGGGGACGTCCGGGACGGGCGAGCCGTTGCCGACCACGACCACCTCGACCGGGTCGCCGTCCTGCTTGGCGACCGAGTCGAGGAGGGCACGGAGTTCCTCGGGGCGGTTGCCCATGGTGATGATCACCGCGCCGACCTTCATGGCGGTGCTCACTTCAGCCTGCTCGACGCGAGGATCGACACCAGGTGCAGCAGGGTCTGCAGCAGCGCGATGCCGGCCAGGACCGCGACGCCGAGCCGCGAGAAGAACAGATCGTCGCGGACCGTGTCCA
Source organism: Streptomyces sp. NBC_00878 (assembly GCF_026341515.1). Taxonomy (NCBI): domain Bacteria; kingdom Bacillati; phylum Actinomycetota; class Actinomycetes; order Kitasatosporales; family Streptomycetaceae; genus Streptomyces; species Streptomyces sp. NBC_00878. The sequence goes on from NZ_JAPEOK010000001.1 coordinate 1,159,041, forward strand.
GGATCGCCAGGACCAGGATCAGCAGGGACGCCTCGACGCCGAGGACGAGCCGGTGGAACTTCAGCGCGGCGGCGGCCCTGCGGGCCAGGGCCATGCCGGAGGAGCGCGGCTCGGAGGCGGACTCCTGGACCGGCGGCTTCCCGCTCTGGTGCCGGGCCACGCCGACGAGGTCGGTCTCGGCCTTGATCATGATCGCGCCGAGGGCGGCCAGGGTGCCGAGGAAGGCCCACAGCCAGTCGATCCGCCCGGTGCCCCACAGATCGGCGGCGCGCAGCCCGAAGCCGACGAGTACGGCGGCGTCGCACAGGTAGGCGCCGACGCGGTCCACGTATATCCCGGCGAGCGAGTACTGCTTGCGCCAGCGGGCGAGCTCGCCGTCGACGCAGTCGAACAGCAGGTAGAGCTGGACCATCAGTACGCCGAGTACGGCGCCCGGGATGCCCGGCACCAGCAGCGCCGGGGCGGCGAGGACGCCGAAGACGGTCATCAGGTAGGTCAGCTGGTTGGGCGTGACCCGGGTGTTCACCAGGTGCCGGTCGATGCGCAGCGAGAGCTCGCGCATGTAGAGCCGGCCGGCCCAGTGCTCGCCGCTCCGCCGGTCCTTCACACCCGGAGGGTGGACGACCGGGCGGAGCTCAGCTACCGATGGCTTTTGCATAGTCGGCGTATGCGTCCCTGATCTGGTCGGTGGACAGGTCGAGGTGTTCGAGGATCGTGTAGCGGCCCGGACGGGTCGACGGAGCGAACTCCACGACCTGGACGAACTCGTCCACGCTGAAGCCGATCTCGTCCGGTAGCACGGGGAGGCCGTGGCGGCCCAGGACCTCGGTCATGTGCCCGGCCGTCTCGTGGTCACCCCGCAGGAACGTGGCGAACGCTCCACCGAGGCCGCACTGCTCGCCGTGGAGGGCGCTGCGCTTGGGGAACTTCAGGTCGAACGCGTGGCTGATCTCGTGGCAGGCGCCGGAGGCGGGACGGCTGTCACCGGCCACCGACATCGAGATGCCGCACAGCACCAGCGCCTCGGAGAGCGTCGTCAGGAAGTTGTCGTCGCCGACGCCTCCCGGGTGGCGCAGCACGGCCTCCGCGGCCTGGCGGGCCATGGCGGCGGCCAGGCCGTCGACCTGCTCGCCGTTCTCCCGGTGCGACAGCTCCCAGTCGGCCACGGCGGAGATCTTGCAGATCACATCGCCGATGCCGGCCCGGACGAACCGCACCGGAGCCTCGCGGATGACATCGAGGTCGATGACGATCGCGATCGGGTTGGGCACACCGTACGAGCCGCGGCCCGCGTCGTTGTCGAGCGTGGCGACCGGGGAGCAGAGCCCGTCGTTCGCCAGGTTCGTGGCCACCGCGACGAGCGGCAGGCCCACGCGCGCGGCGGCGTACTTCGCGCAGTCGATGACCTTGCCGCCGCCGAGGCCGACGACGGCGTCGTAACGGCCGGCCTTCTTGATCGAGTCGGCGAGCCGGACCGCCCCGTCGATGGTGCCGTCGGCGTCGTCGAACCAGTCGGCCTCGGGAAACGCCGGGGCGAACCGCTCGCGAAGGAGCCGACCGGAGCCGCCGCTGACGGCGAAGGCCAACTGGCCGGAGGGCGCGATGCGCTGGTCGGACAGGATCGTCGCCAGATCGTCGAGTGCCCCCGGACGGATGTCGACGACGACCGGCGAGGGGATGAGCCGCGTCAGTACTGGCACGCGATGCCCCGTCCCTTGGCAAGGTCGTCGTGGTTGTCGATCTCGACCCAGTTGACGTCGCCGATGGGGGCCACGTCGATCTGGAAGCCGCGGTTCACGAGCTCCTGGTAGCCGTGCTCGTAGAACTGCTGCGGGTCCGTCTCGAAGACGGTCTTCAGCGCGTCGGCGAGCTCGTCGGCGGCCTCGCCCTCGATGAGGGTGACGCCGATGTACTCACCGGTCGCCTCGGCCGGGTCCATCAGCTTGGTGATCTTCGTCATGCCGCCCTCGGGGCCGACGACGACCTTCATCTCCTCGTCGGCGAGGGACTTCACCGTGTCGAGGGCGAGGATGATCTTCTTGCCGTCGCCGCGGGCGGCGAGCAGGGTCTCCTCGACGGAGACCGGGTGCACGGTGTCGCCGTTGGCGAGGATCACCGAGTGCTTGATGGCGTCGCGGCCGCACCACAGGGAGTAGGCGTTGTTCCACTCCTCGGCCTTGTCGTTGTCGATCAGGGTGATCTTGACGCCGTACTTCCGCTCCAGCGCCTCGCGGCGCTCGTAGACGGCCTCCTTGCGGTACCCGACGATGATGGCGACCTCGGTCAGGCCGATCTCGGCGAAGTTGCCGAGGGTGAGGTCGAGCACGGTGATGCTGTCCTCGTTGCCCTCGGGTCCCACCGGCACCAGTGCCTTGGGCAGGGTGTCGGTGTAGGGGCGCAGACGCCGTCCGGCGCCGGCAGCCAGCACGAGGCCGATCATGCGGGTTCTCCTTCATCGTGTACGGCGGGTGCGCCGAGTTTGTGGGCGGTCACCCAGAAGCGGATGCTCTCGACGAGCACCACGAGCGCCACGGCCACGGCGAGAGCCGTGAGCGCGACCGTGAAATCTGTGGCGGTGAGCAGCGCGGCCAGGACGGTGACCAGCAGCGTCCTGCCTTCGTGCCCGCCGATCGCCCGCACCAGCCAGTGCGGCGGCGCGCCGGCGTCGCCGCGGATGCGGTACACCGTGTCGTAGTGATGGTAGGCGACAGCGGCCACCAGCCCGAAAGCCGCAGGAAGTGCCCCGTTCACATCGGCTTTGGCCGCCAGTACCAGAACGGTCCCGTATTCGGCCGCCCGGTAGAACGGCGGAACCAGCCAGTCCAGGGCACCCTTCAGGGGCCGCTGGAGGGCCACGGGCGACAGCAGGACGTACCCGCCGGCGCCCAGGACGGGCCACCAACTGCCGTACGGGGAAAGCCAGGAGGCCCCCACGACGAGCGCACCGGCGACCAGGGCGACTGCGGCCGGGCCGCCGAGGCGCACACCGGGCGTCAGGCGGGCCAGGAACTCGGCGAGCGGACCGGAGTCGGTGAGGTCCGCCAGTGCCTGCGCGGCCCGGTCTGTGCGCTGCGCCTTGCGGGTCAGCGACCGGAGCACCCGGCCCGCCGTCGTGTACGTCGCCGCGAAGGCGCAGCCGATGAGCAGCGCGTAGAAGGTGATACGAGGAGTCGTGAACGCCGTGAGGACGGCGATCATCGCCCAGCGCTCGCCGATGGGCAGCACGATCATCCGGCGCAGCCAGACCGTCCAGCCGACGCTGTCGAGCCTGCCGGAAAGTGCCGCGGTGGGGCTGGTGTTGGCGGTGGCGTCGTGATTCGCCTCGTTGAAGGAGAAGTCGACGACGTGCCGGCAGGTCTGCAGGACCATCGCGCCGAGTGCGAGTGCCCATACGTCGTCACCGCCGCGGGCCGCGCCGAGGGCCAGGCCCGCGTAGTAGGCGTACTCCTTGGCGCGGTCGAAGGTCGCATCGAGCCAGGCGCCGAGCGTGGAGTACTGCAGGGAGTAGCGGGCGAGTTGGCCGTCCGTGCAGTCGAGGACGAAGGAGAAGAGGAGCAGCAGCCCGGCGGCGACGAAGCCGGCGCGGGTCCCGGTCGCCGCGCAACCCGCCGCGATCAGCGCGGTGACCAGCGAGGCCGTGGTGACCTGGTTCGGCGTGAAGCCGCGGCGGGCACACCAGCGGGCGAGGTAGCGGGAGTACGGACTGATGCAGTACGTCGTGAAGAAGCCGTCGCGGGACTTCACGGCCGTGCGCAGCCGGATCGCCTCGTCGTCGACCGAGGTGACGGCCTGCCGGGCCTCGTTGCGGGCCTGCGGATCCCTCGGGACCTCGGCGACGAGGTCGCCGAGCTCGGGGCGGTGCAGATCGGTGTCGAGCACCTCGGCGACGTGGTCGGCGACGATGCCGACCACCACCGAGCCGTTCGAGGCGTCACCCGAGGCCGTGCGCAGGGCCCGGGCCAGCGCCGGACGGGCCGTGGGCCGGGCGGTGACGGCGCCGGGAATCGCGGCGGCGTCGAAGCGCGGGTCGGTCAGGCCGAGCCGCAGCGCGTGCACGTGCCCCACGAAGCGGGCGTCGACGACGGCGACCCGCTGGTGTACGGGGACGGCGGCGAGGAGTGTCTCCGCGTCGGCCGCGTCAGCGGCGACCCGCACGTCGAAGCCGAGCGACCGCAGGTCGCTCTCCAGCGACGACCCGGGCACCGGCTGACCGGTGAGGATGGCGGTCGACAGACGAACTCACTCCTCTGTGATCCGGCGTACGCCGACGCCGGGCATGTGCGTGGTGGGGGGACGCCCCAGGCCATGGGCGGCCGGGCGGCATGTCGGCAGAGGCTATCGGATGATGGGAAGGGCCCGTTCACCGCCCGTTCACCACCCGATCAACACGGTCTGCTGCACCGCGTCTCCGCGATCATCATCGTGGATCCGGACCCCGGCCCACAAACCACGGCTCATTCCGCGGCAATCCATGACGTAGCTCGTGCGTCGACCTCGTGGCGGCGTGCCGCTCCTCATGACCCGCGCGCCGCTCCGGGGCGAGCCGACCGGCATAGGGTGAGCGTCCATGACATGGCTGATCACAGGCGGAGCTGGATACATCGGGGCACACGTGGCGCGCGCCATGGCCGAGGCCGGGGAACGCGTGGTCGCCCTGGACGACCTCTCGGCAGGCGTCCCCGCACGGCTGCCCGAGGGCATCCCCCTTGTCCAAGGCTCGTCGCTGGACGGCGAGTTGCTGAAGCGGGTCCTCGCCGAGCACGCGGTGACGGGTGTGGTGCACCTGGCCGCGCGCAAGCAGGTCGGCGAGTCCGTGGCGCAGCCCACGCGCTACTACCAGGAGAACGTCGGAGGGCTCGCCACCCTCCTGGAGGCGGTCGCCGGGGCGGGCGTCGAACGCTTCCTCTTCTCCTCCTCCGCCGCCGTCTACGGCAACCCGGATGTGGATCTCATCACGGAGGACACGCCCGGCGCCCCCATGAGCCCCTACGGCGAGACGAAGCTCGCCGGTGAATGGCTGGTGCGGGCCGCGGGCCGCGCGCACGGCATCGCGACCGTGTGCCTGCGCTACTTCAACGTGGCGGGCGCGGCAGCGCCCGAGCTGGCGGACACGGGGGTCTTCAACGTGGTCCCGATGGTCTTCGACCGGCTCACCCGCGACGAGGCCCCGCGGATCTTCGGCGACGACTATCCGACGCCGGACGGCACCTGCGTACGCGACTACATCCATGTCGCCGACCTCGCCGAGGCACATCTCGCGGCGGCCCGGCGACTGATCTCGGCGGGCGACTCCGGTGACTCTGGTGACTCGGGCGACTTGGGCGACTTGGGCGATCTGACCGTCAACATCGGCCGCGGCGAGGGGGTTTCGGTACGTGAACTCGTGACGCTCATCGGCGAGGTCACCGGCGACACCCGTCCCGCGCTCGTCGAGCCGCGTCGGCCGGGCGACGCCCCGCGCGCGGTCGCCTCGGCCGCGCTGGCCGCCGAGAAGCTGGGCTGGACCGCGCGCCGCGGGGTGCGCGAGATGGTCGAGTCGGCCTGGGAGGGCTGGCGGCTGCACCACTCCGGATGACCTTCCGGACAACGTCCCGGTGACCTCCGGACGATCCGGTCCGCGCTCTGACCTGCGAGGCGTTTCCGCAGGTCAGAGCATATGACAACGGTGTTCAGTACCGCGTTGCGTATACCCCCCACCCGTAGTTCACTGGAGATCGCCGACAGGGCGTCGGGGCGATTTCGGAGGGTGGGTTCTCATGGAGGCCGGTCACAGTCACGGGCATGCGCACCGCGCGGCCGACGGGGGCACGGCGGCGGGCGCGTACCGCGGGAGACTGCGCGTCGCGCTGTCGATCACGCTCACCGTCATGATGGTCGAGATAGTCGGCGGGATCGTCGCGGATTCGCTCGCGCTCGTCGCGGACGCGGCGCACATGGCGACGGACGCGCTCGGCCTCGCCATGGCGCTGCTCGCCATCCACTTCGCGAGTCACCCGCCGAGCGGGAGCCGTACGTTCGGCTACGCGCGCGCCGAGATCCTCGCCGCGCTCGCGAACTGTCTGCTGCTGCTCGGGGTGGGCGGGTACGTGCTGTACGAGGCGATCCAGCGCTTCGTGGCCCCGGCGGAGACCGAAGGCGGGCTGACGGCTCTGTTCGGCCTGATCGGCCTGGTCGCGAACGTGGTCTCGCTGTCGCTGCTGATGCGGGGGCAGAAGGACAGCCTGAACGTGCGCGGCGCGTTCCTGGAGGTCGCCGCGGACGCGCTGGGCTCGCTGGCGGTGCTGCTCTCCGCGCTCCTCGTCCTGACCACGGGTTGGCAGGCCGCCGACCCGGTCGCCTCGATCGTCATCGCCCTGATGATCGTTCCTCGTACGTGGAAGCTGCTGCGGGAGACGTTGAACGTGCTCCTGGAGGCGGCACCCGAGGACGTCGACATGGCGGAGCTGAGGTCCCACATCCGTGCGCTGCCAGGTGTCGAGGGCGTCCACGATCTGCACGCCTGGACGATCACTTCGGGGCTGCCGGTGCTCTCCGCGCACGTGGTCGTCGGGTCCGAGGCGCTCGACGCCATCGGTCACGAGAAGATGCTGCACGAGCTGCGGTCCTGCCTCGGCGACCACTTCGATGTGGAGCACTGCACCTTCCAGCTGGAGCCCGGCGGGCACGCGGCGCACGAGATGCGGTTGTGTCATTGAGCTTCCGGGAGGGGCGGGCGTACGCTCGGTGACGGAGTCGACACGCGCGCGTGAGGGGGGTCGGGGAACACGGGATACCGACTTCGGGTTACGGCATCCGGCCAGTTCTCCCGGTACCGGAGGCAGCGGTGACGGCCGCCGTCGGGAACGGTTCCGCCCTGGTGGGAGCGGGCACGATGAGGTGTCCGGCCGCTTTCGGCGTCCGACCGGTACCGGCCGTGATGTCCGGTTCGACCGAGGGACGGAACCGGACATGCGGGACCTCGCGTGATGCCGGGAGTCCCGGTTTCGTGCGGCAGACTTGGGGCTCGAAGACCGATGTGAAGGATGGGTATGCCGATCACACCTGCCACCGCGACGCACAGTTCGTCGAACGGCACCGCCGAAGCCATCTTGCTCGAACTGGTCGACGAGGACGGCACCACGATCGGCACGGCGGAGAAGCTCGCGGCCCATCAGCCGCCGGGGCAGCTGCACCGGGCGTTCTCCGTCTTCCTCTTCGATGAGCGGGGTCGGCTGCTGCTCCAGCAGCGGGCTCTCGGCAAGTACCACTCCCCCGGCGTCTGGTCCAACACGTGCTGCGGTCACCCGTATCCCGGCGAGGCGCCCTTCGCGGCGGCCGCGCGGCGGACGTACGAGGAGCTGGGGGTCTCGCCGTCGCTGCTCGCCGAAGCGGGGACGGTGCGGTACAACCACCCCGATCCCAAGTCGGGGCTGGTGGAGCAGGAGTTCAACCACTTCTTCGTCGGGATGGTGCAGGCCACTCTGCGGCCCGACCCGGCGGAGGTCGGTTCCACGGCCTTCGTGACCGCGGCCGAGCTGGCGGAGCGGCACGCGAAGGACTCGTTCTCGGCGTGGTTCATGACCGTGCTGGATTCGGCCCGGCCGGCGATCAGGGAGTTGACCGGAGACGCCGCGGGTTGGTGACCGCGGGTTCGTGACTTCGTGACCGGGGTCGGCGACTGCCTGTTCGTCGTCTGCGGGTCCCCGCGCCCCTTTGAGGGGCGCGGCACACCTCAGCGCGGCCCCTCAGATCACTCGCGCGGGTGTGAGAGGCAGCGCCGACCAGATCACCTTGCCCCCGGTCGTCGTGTGCTCCACGTCGCAGACTCCGCCCGCCTCCCTCGTGACCTCGCGGACCAGGAGGAGGCCGCGGCCGCCGGTCTGGCCGTGGTCGGCCTCCAGGGCGGTCGGGCGGTAGGGGTGGTTGTCCTCGACGGAGACCCGCACCCACTCGGCGCCGACAGCGATCTCCACGGCGAGCATCGGGGAGAGCAGTGCCGCGTGCCGCACCGCGTTGGTGACCAGCTCCGAGACGATCAGCAGGAGCCCCTGGATCAGATCGTCCGAGGCGGGTACGCCCTGGCGGACCAGCAGGTCACGGACGGCGTGCCGCGCCTGCGGTACGGAGGCGTCGACGGCCGGAGCGGTGAACCGCCAGACTCCCTCGTACGGCAGCGGGCCCGGCGGTCTCACTTCGGGAGGCATCTCCCCGCCGCCTTCAGGGCGTGGGCCGGACCCCCGCCCCTGGTCGTCCATCGTCCGGTCGCCACCCTTGCGCTCGATTGTCACCACACGTCGAGTGTTGGTAACACGCTGGTCCGTACCGGATGACTGAACAGAAGTCAGCGAGTATCGGCGATTCCTGATCGTCGACGCATGACACCGTCAGCCGCACGACTGATCCTGTCCATCTTGTGCCGAATTCGGAACTCTTCGGGTTGTACGGGTTTGATCCGGGACGAGTGTTCGAAGCCTGCGGATAGCATCCGGTTCATGGAGCCGCAACTGCTGCACAGTGTCGCCGACGGGGTCGCCACCGTCGTCATCCACCATCCGGCCAAGCGCAACGCCATGACGGCGGCGATGTGGCGGGCGCTGCCGCCGCTGCTCGACACGCTGGCCGCGGACCCCGTCGTACGAGTGCTCGTGCTCACCGGCGAAGGCGGGACGTTCTGTGCCGGGGCCGACATCTCCTCGCTGCGGAGTTCGTCGGGCGAGGCACAGGGGTTGGCGGTGCGGGCCGAGGAAGCGCTCGCCGCGTTTCCGAAGCCGACGCTCGCCGCCGTACGCGGCTACTGCGTGGGCGGCGGGTGTCAGCTCGCGGCGGCGTGCGATCTGCGGTTCGCGGACGAGGCGGCCTCGTTCGGGATCACTCCGGCGAAGCTGGGAATCGTCTACGCGGCCTCCTCCACCCGCCGGTTGGTGTCCCTGGTGGGGCCCGCCACCGCCAAGTACCTGTTGTTCTCGGGTGAGTTGATCGACGCGGAGCGTGCGCTGCGCACCGGTCTGGTGGACGAGGTGCTGCCCGGCGGCCAACTCGGCAAGCGAGTCGCGGAGTTCAGCCGGATCCTCGTCTCGCGTTCGCAGTTGACGCAGGCCGCGGCGAAGGAGTTCGCCGACGGACGTACGGACCGGGACGACTACTGGGCGCGGCAGGCGCGCGACGGCGGCGACACCGCGGAGGGGGTGGCCGCCTTCCTGGAGCGCCGGCAGCCCGACTTCACCTGGACCACGCCAACTTCCAGGTCCAACTCTCAATCTCCCTCGACGTCTACGTCACGTTGAAACGGCTGCTCGCGCGGAACCGCTCGACGAGGTGGGCCGGTGCCTTCTGCGGTGAGCCCGCGTCGTAGGGCGGTTGCGGGTCGTACTCCGTCAACAGTTGTACCGCCTGGGCCTGTTCGTCGCCCGCGATCCTGCCGAGCAGCGTGAGCCCCATGTCGATGCCGGACGAGACGCCGGCCGCCGTGACGTACTTGCCGTCGGTCACGACCCGCTCTCCGGTCGGCTCGACGCCGAAGTTCGTCAGGTGGTCGAGGGCCAGCCAGTGGGAGGTCGCGCGGCGGCCCTTCAGCAGCCCGGCCGCCGCGAGCAGCAGCGAACCGGTGCACACGGATGTCGTCCAGGTGCTCGTGGCGTCCGCCGCGCGCAGCCAGTCGAGGAGCGCCTCGTTCTCCATCTGCGGGGTCTGGCCGGGGCCGCCGGGGACCACGACGATGTCGGGGTTCGGGACCTCGGAGAGGGTCTTGTCGGCGATGAGGGCGAGATTGCCGGTGTCGGTGCGGACGGGTCCCCGGTGCTCGGCGACGAAGACCGTTTCGGAGTCCGGGAGGCGGCCCAGTGTCTCGTAGGGGCCTACCGCGTCCAGGGCTGTGAAGCGGTCGAAGAGGACGATGGCGATGTGCATGGGTGCCTTTCGGTCGAGGGCGGGCGCCAGTGGGTGATCTGCGGGTTGTCGTGGGCTGGTCGCGCAGCTCCCCGCGCCCCCAAGGGGCGCGCCTGGGACCGGCATCCACATCACCGAGCCGGTGACGGTCGAAAGCGGCGGCGGTATTCCGCCGGAGCTGAGCCCAGGGTCCTGACGAACGCTCGGCGCATTGCCTCCGTCGTGCCGTAGCCGCTGGCCCGGGCTATCTGTTCGACGCCTTCCGTCGTGTCCTCCAGGAGGCGGCGGGCGTGTTCGAGGCGGACCGCGTCGACGTAGCGGCCCGGGGTCATGCCCGTCTCGGCCTGGAAGGCGCGGGCGAATTGGCGGGGCGAGAGGCGGGCGCGGGCCGCGAGCGACTCGACGCACAGATCGTCACCGGGGTGCTCGGTGATCCAGTGCTGGACGTCGCGCAGTGGTGCGCGGCGGGCTGTCTGTGCGGAGAGCTGGGCGCTGAACTGGGCCTGGTTCCCCGGGCGCCGGAGGAAGACGACGAGGTAGCGGGCTACGGCGAGCGCGGCGTCCCGGCCGAGGTCCTCCTCGACGAGCGCGAGGGCGAGGTCGATGCCCGCGGTGACACCGGCGGAGGTCGCCACGTGGCCGTCGCGTACGTAGATGGGGTCCGGGTCGACCTCGATGGCCGGGTGGTCGCGGGCGAGCCGGTCGCAGTACGCCCAGTGGGTCGTCACGCGGCGGCCGTCCAGGAGGCCCGCCTCGGCGAGCAGGATCGCCCCGGTGCAGACGGACACCAGGCGGTCGGCGCGCGGGCCGTGCTCGCGCAGCCAGTCGATCACCCGCTGATCGGGACCACGCGTGCCCCTGCCTCCCGGGACGAGCAGGGTGTGCGGGGCCGGGGCCTCGGCCAGGGCGTGGTCCGGGACGAGGGTCAGACCGCTGGAGCTGCGTACGGGAGCGCCGTTCAAGGAGGCGGTGTGGAGGCGGTACGTCTCCCCAGGCTCGCCGGCGTAGGTGTCGGCGCCGGCGAAGACCTCCACGGGGCCCGTGACGTCGAGGCTCTGGACGCCGTCGAAGAGGACGACGAGGACGGTTCGGTACGCCATGGCCTCGATTCTTCGCGGGAGACGGTATGGCCGCAATGACGAATAACCCACCTTTCCTGCCATCGGCGTCAGGTGGCGGACCAGCTGGGCCGGGCGGCGGAGCCGGAAGGCCGGGTCGATCGTCGCCCCGCCATTCCATGCGTACCAACCAGTCGGTAACGTGCGCGGCATGACCACTGCCCTGCCGGAGCGCGCCGGACGCCGATGTCACAACGCCCTCAATCCCCTGCACTCGACGCACTACTTCTCGCCCGATCTCGCGGAGGAGCTGGCCGGGGTGGGTGTCACGGACCGCAACGCCGCGTACTTCGCGGTGCGTGCCGCTGCCATGGGGCCGGTGGGCGCGGGCACGGTGACGGCGACGTTCTACAACTTCCGCCATGAACTGGTGGCGCGGCATGTGCCCGAGGTGTGGCGGACCGCCTCTCCGGAGGCGGTGCTCGCGGCACGCGCGCGTGCCGTGGACGCGACACTGCGGCGGCTGCTCGGGGACGAGGTGATCGCGTCCAAGGAGGTCGCGGAGGCGGCGGAGCTCGCGCTGCGCGCGGCGGAGGCGTGCACGCGTACCGCCCGCCCGCTGTACGCCGCGCACGCGGATCTGCCGGTGCCCGACGAGCCGCACCTCGCGCTGTGGCATGCGGCCACGCTGCTGCGCGAGCACCGCGGCGACGGGCATCTCGCGGTGCTGCTCGACGCGGCACTCGACCCCCTGGAGGCGCTGGTGAGCCACACCGCGACCGGCAAGGGAATGGCGCCCAAGTGGGTTCTCGCCACGCGCGGCTGGACCCGCGCGGACTGGGACGCGGCGAGCGGGCGGCTCAGGGAGCGCGGACTGCTGAACACCGAAGGCGAGTTGACGGAGGCCGGGCTCTCCCTGCGCAAGGAGATCGAAGCGCGGACGGACCGCCTCGACGCTGCTCCGTACACGCACCTGGGCGCCCCGGGCGTCGAACGCCTCACCGAACTGGCCACGGGGGTGCTCATGGCGGCGATGGCCGCGGGGGCGTTCCCGGACGGCATGGTCGGCAAGGACTGAGCGTGGCGGGACCGCGGCGGACCGGCCGTGTCGTCCGCCACGCGCGCGTGGAACCGTGCCGGACCGACCTGCCGTCCGGCACGCGCGCGTAGGACCTCGGTGGACCGGCCGTAGGACCTCGGTGGACCCGCCGTGTTTCGTCCGGGCACGCGCGCGTAGGGCCGGGGCGGACGGGCCCGTCGTCCGGCACGTGCGCGTGGCTTGCGGATGATGCTTGCCCGGCGGGCCGGGATTCGGGACCCCGGTTCGAGGTACTCGTGCGTCTCCCGGCCGGGCCGGTCGGGAGACGAAAGGGGAAACACGTGTTCCGTGCCATCGCAGACGTGGTGCGCCAGATCGGCGGGGCCGTCGCCACGGTCGTGACGCTGCCGTTCCGGGCCCTGGCCCGGCTGTTCGGCGGCGCCGCCGGGTCGACGCGGCGCGGCGGACGGGCTCGCAGGGCCTGACCCGCGACCCACGCCCCGCGACCTGTCACCGGAGCCGGAGACGCCATGGGCGTGTCCGGCTCCCCGCGTGTTCCGCCGCTGATCCGGCGCTGATCCGGCGCCGTATCGATGACCTGTTCGCCGCCCTGATCCCCCGTTGTCGGTGCCACCTGCCACAATTGCCGCGCAACCTCAGTGAAGAAGGCGGTACGGGATCGTGACGACACCCCTCGTAGGGTCCATCGAAGGCAGGATCGCCGAGGAACTCGGCGTACGGGAGCGGCAGGTCAAGGCCGCCGTCGACTTGCTCGACGGCGGATCGACGGTGCCCTTCATCGCCCGCTACCGCAAGGAAGCGACCGAGATGCTCGACGACGCGCAGCTGCGCACGCTCGAGGAGCGGCTGCGCTATCTGCGGGAGCTGGAGGAGCGGCGCACGGCGATCCTCGACTCGGTGCGTGAGCAGGGCAAGCTCACCGACGAGTTGGCGGCGCAGATCCGTGGCGCCGAGACCAAAGCGCGGCTGGAGGACATCTACCTGCCGTTCAAACCGAAGCGGCGCACGAAGGCGCAGATCGCCCGCGAGGCGGGCCTGGAGCCGCTGGCCGAGGGGCTGCTCGGCGACCCGTCGGTCGACCCGATCGCCGCGGCCACGGCCTTCGTGGACGCCGACAAGGGCGTCGCCGATCCGCAGGCCGCTCTGGACGGCGCCCGCGCGATCCTCACCGAGCGCTTCTCGGAGGACGCCGACCTGATCGGCGAGCTGCGCGAGCGCATGTGGGTGCGGGGCCGGCTGGCCGCCAAGGTGAAGGACGGCAAGGAGGAGGCGGGCGCCAAGTTCGCCGACTACTTCGACTTCGCCGAGCCCTTCAAGGAGCTGCCCTCGCACCGCATCCTCGCGATGCTGCGCGGCGAGAAGGAGGACGTCCTCGACCTCGTACTGGAGCCCGAGGAGCCCTCCGAGCAGCCCGGCCCGTCGTCGTACGAGGGAATCGTCGCCCATCGCTTCGGGATCGCCGACCGTGGCCGTCCGGCCGACAAGTGGCTGACGGACACGGTCCGTTGGGCCTGGCGGACCCGCCTGCTCGTGCACCTCGGCATCGACCTGCGGCTGCGGCTGCGCACGGCCGCCGAGGACGAGGCGGTCAACGTCTTCGCGGCGAACCTGCGCGACCTGCTGCTCGCCGCCCCGGCGGGCACGCGCGCGACGCTGGGCCTCGACCCCGGCTTCCGTACGGGCGTGAAGGTGGCCGTGGTCGACGCGACCGGCAAGGTCGTCGCCACGGACGTCATCTACCCGCACGTCCCGGCGAACAAGTGGGACGAGGCTGTCGCCAAGCTCGCCCGCCTCGCCAAGGAGCACACGGTCGAGCTGATCTCCGTCGGCAACGGCACGGCGTCCCGCGAGACGGACAAGCTCGCCGGTGAACTCATCACCAAGCACCCGGAGTTGAAGCTCACAAAGGTGATGGTGTCCGAGGCGGGCGCGTCCGTGTACTCGGCGTCGGCGTTCGCCTCGGCTGAGCTGCCCGGCATGGACGTGTCGCTGCGCGGCGCCGTCTCGATCGCCCGTCGTCTCCAGGACCCGCTCGCCGAGCTGGTGAAGATCGACCCGAAGTCGATCGGCGTCGGCCAGTACCAGCACGACCTGTCCGAGGTGAAGCTCTCCCGCTCCCTCGACGCGGTCGTGGAGGACTGTGTGAACGGCGTGGGCGTGGACGTGAACACGGCCTCGGCCCCGCTGCTCTCCCGGGTCTCGGGCATCACCTCCGGACTCGCCGAGAACATCGTGGCGCACCGCGACGCGAACGGACCCTTCACGTCGCGTACGGCACTGAAGGACGTGGCCCGGCTCGGCCCCAAGGCGTACGAGCAGTGCGCGGGCTTCCTGCGGATCCGTGGCGGTGACGACCCGCTGGACGCGTCGAGCGTGCACCCCGAGGCGTATCCGGTGGTGCGGCGGATGGTGAAGACGGCGGGGAACGAGGTCGCCTCGCTGATCGGGAACACGGGCGTGCTGCGGTCGCTGAAGCCGAACGACTTCGTCGACGAGACGTTCGGTCTGCCGACCGTGACCGACATCCTGAAGGAGCTGGAGAAGCCGGGGCGCGACCCGCGGCCCGCCTTCAAGACGGCCACCTTCAAGGACGGCGTGGAGAAGATCTCCGACCTGGCCTCCGGGATGGTCCTCGAAGGGGTCGTCACGAATGTGGCCGCCTTCGGTGCCTTCGTGGACGTCGGCGTGCATCAGGACGGTCTGGTGCACGTCTCGGCGATGTCCAAGACGTTCGTCAAGGATCCGCGGGACGTGGTGAAGTCCGGTGACATCGTCAAGGTGAAGGTGCTGGACATCGACATTCCGCGCAAGCGGATCTCGCTGACGCTGCGGCTGGACGACGAGGCGGTGGCCTCCGGCGAGGGGCGGCCGGATCGGCCTCAGCGGGGTGGGCGGCCGCCTCAGCAGCGGGGGCAGCAACGGCAGGGACAGGGGCAGGGACGCTCGGGCGGGGGTTCTCGGCAGGCCCCACCGCCTGCCAACAGCGCGATGGCGGATGCTTTGCGGCGGGCCGGGCTTGGTGATTCCAAGAAGGGGAAGCGTTGAGTTCTGTCTGCGGGTGAGTGGGGGCTGGTCGCGCCCACGATGGGGGTCCCCCCGCTCATGGGGGTCCCCCCGCTCGAGCGAAGCCGAGAGTGGGGGAGAAGCCGAGAGTGGGGGAGGAGCCGCATATCGATACGGCCCGCGCCCCTAACGGGGCGCTCCAGCGCGGCCCCCGATTCTCTCGCTAGCGCTCCGTCACCTTGCCCGCCGCCACCTCCAGGCGACGGGTCGTCCGGACCGCGTTCAGCATTCTGCGGTCATGGGTCACCAGGAGCAGCGTGCCCTCGTACGAGTCGAGGGCCGACTCCAGTTGCTCGATGGCCGGCAGGTCGAGGTGGTTCGTCGGCTCGTCGAGGACGAGGAGGTTGACGCCTCGGCCCTGGAGGAGCGCCAGGGCCGAGCGGGTGCGCTCGCCCGGGGACAGCGTGGCGGCCGGGCGCAGGACGTGCTCCGCCTTGAGGCCGAACTTGGCCAGCAGGGTACGGAGTTCGGCGGGCTCGGTGTCGGGGACGGCCGCGGAGAACGCGTCGATCAGGGCCTCCGGGCCGTGGAACAGCTGGCGGGCCTGGTCGACCTCGCCGACGATCACGCCGGAGCCGAGGGTGGCGTGGCCGGAGTCCAGCGGCACCCGGCCGAGCAGCGCCCCGAGCAGGGTCGACTTGCCCGCGCCGTTCGCGCCGGTGACGGCGACCCGGTCCGCCCAGTCGATCTGGAGTGTGGCCGGGCCGAAGTTGAAGTCGCCCCGCCGGACCTCGGCGTCCCGCAGGGTGGCGACCACCGAGCCGGACCGCGGGGCGGCCGCGATCTCCATCCGCAGTTCCCATTCCTTGCGCGGCTCGTCCACCACGTCGAGCCGCTCGATCATGCGCTGGGTCTGCCGGGCCTTCGCGGCCTGCTTCTCACTGGCCTCGCTGCGGAACTTGCGGCCGATCTTGTCGTTGTCGTTGTTCGCCTTGCGCCGGGCGTTCTTGACGCCCTTGTCCATCCAGGAGCGCTGCATCTGGGCCCGCCCTTCGAGCGCGGTCCGCTTGTCGGCGTACTCCTCGTAGTCCTCGCGGGCGTGCCGCCGCGCCACGTCCCGCTCCTCCAGATAGGCCTCGTAGCCGCCGCCGTACAGGGTGATCTGCTGCTGGACGAGGTCGAGTTCGAGGACCTTGGTGACCGTACGGGTGAGGAACTCGCGGTCGTGGCTGACGACGACCGTGCCCGCGCGCAGGCCGGAGACGAAGCGTTCGAGGCGCTCCAGGCCGTCCAGGTCGAGGTCGTTGGTCGGCTCGTCGAGCAGGAACACGTCGTAGCGGGAGAGGAGGAGCGAGGCGAGTCCGGCACGGGCGGCCTGGCCGCCGGAGAGGGAGGTCATCGGCTGGTCCAGGCCGACGGCGAGGCCGAGCGAGTCGGAGACCTCCTCGGCCCGCTCGTCGAGGTCGGCGCCGCCGAGGTCGAGCCAGCGCTCCAGGCTGGTCGCGTACGCGTCGTCCGAGCCGGGCGCCCCGTCGACGAGCGCCTGCGTGGCCTCGTCCATCAGGCGCTGGGCCTCGGCGACGCCCGTGCGGCGGGCCAAGAAGTCCCGTACGGTCTCGCCGGTCCTGCGCTCCGGCTCCTGCGGCAGATGGCCGACGGTCGCGGCCGGCGGGGAGAGCCGCAGCTCGCCCTCCTCGGGTGTGAGCAGCCCGGCGAGCATCCGCAGGAGGGTGGACTTGCCCGCGCCGTTGGCACCGACGAGACCGATCACGTCGCCGGGCGCGACGACGAGGTCGAGCCCGGAGAAGAGCGAGCGGTCGCCGTGGCCGGCGGCGAGGTTCTTGGCGACGAGGGTGGCAGTCATCAGGGAGCGATCCTAAATCGCCCGGCCAGGCGCGTCGAACCCGGTTTTCGCGCACGCGGACGCCCCCGGTTCCGGCCCGCCGTCGCAACGGCTCCCCACACGCCATGGCCGCGGTTCCTCGCCTGCTGGTGCCACAGCACCCCGCCTGCTGCTGCCACACCTCACCGCCCACTGTCGCCGCGACTCCCCGCGCCGGCGCCGCGGCTTCCGGTGCGGACCGAGGTCTCAGCGCGCCATCGCCTCCACCAGCACGCCCTCTGATGTCCGCGCGACGATGAACGACTCCCCCTTCGTGGCCTTCGCGTCCAGGGCGAGTTGGTGGCGGCCCGCTTCCAGGACGCCGTCGAACACCTCGTACATGTGCGTGCGGTAGAGGCGGTCGAGGCGGTACGCGGTCAGCTGGACCCGACAGGTGGAGGTGACCTCGACGCCCGCCTCGCCGCCGGCGGCGACCAGCCGGGCCAGGCGGCGCTGTTCCCGGGGGCTGCGGTCCAGGGCGTTCTCTATCTGGGCGACCAGGAGCGGGACGATCGGGGCGAGGCCGTCTACGTACGCGACGTCGATGTCGGCGCTTTCGAACGACTGCCGTACGGCGGCACGTTCCTGCTCGGTGACCGCGCGGCCGAAGGCGACGGCGCCGTACGTACGCAGCTCGTCGACGGAGACGTCGGTGGCGTCCCGGGCGATCTCCGCGCCGATGCCGATGATGCGCAGGGCGGCGGCGAGTTTGGCCAGGACGGCGGCCCTGGCGCCGATGAGCAGGACCCGGCGGCGCTCGCCCGCGGTGCCGGTGAGCAGCGAGCCCAGCGCGGCGCGGTACTCCTCGCCGTGGAAGAGGAACGGGCCGATGCCGTGATAGCCGTTCCGCTCCAGGTCCGCGTGTTCGTCGGTCTGCCAGGCGAAGTCGCGCCATACGTAGTCGTCACCCTGCCGTTCGATCACGGCGGTCACGGCACCGCACCCGAGGTCCTCGCACTCGGGACAGCCGTAGATGACGTACCGGCTGCCCTCCAGCGGGGCGCCGACTTCCAGGAGGAGACTGCGTACCTGTGCGGTGAAGATCGCGGGCGGTACGTCGGAGGCGAGAGGGGACACGGCGTCGAGGTCGGAGAGCTGGTACAGCAGCGGGCGTCCCTCGACGATGAAGTCGAGGAAATCCCGGTGCGCTTGGTAGTCACCGTTGGCAAGGACTCCACCGGCACGCATCGCCGGTGCCAGGCCGAAGGTCGCGTACTCGGCAGACATGCTGTGAGTATCCCCAGAGTCGGCGGGATCTGAGCACGGCATGACACATTTCGCTAACGTCCCCTCGTGACGAGTGCGCGAAACGGTGACGTGATCGTGGTCGGCAGCGGTGTCATCGGGCTGACGACGGCCGTCGTCCTGGCCGAGAACGGCGGGCGCGTACGGATCTGGACGCGGGAGCCCGCCGAGGGGACCACCTCGGCCGTAGCGGGCGCGCTGTGGTGGCCGTACAGCGTCGCGCCGCAGGAACTCGCCCGTGCGTGGGCCCTGCGGTCACTTTCCGTGTACGAGGAGTTGGCGGCGCGGTCCGACGAGACGGGCGTACGCATGGTCGAGGGCGTACTGGGTGAGGCGCGGCTGGACGAGCATGCCCCGTGGGCCGCGGCCCGGCTGCCGGGGCTTCGGGCGTCCACGCCCGAGGAGTACGCGGGTTCCGGGCTGTGGGCCCGGCTGCCGCTGATCGACATGCCGGTGCATCTGCGGTGGCTGCGCGAGCGGTTCCTGCGGGCGGGCGGGACCGTCGAGGTGCGTGCCGTGACGGACCTCGCCGAGGCGGAGGCCCATGCTCCGGTCGTCGTCAACTGCGCGGGGCTGGGCGCCCGCGAACTCGTACCGGATCCTGCGGTGCGGCCGGTACGGGGGCAGCTCGTGATCGTGGAGAACCCGGGTGTACGTACCTGGCTCGTCTCGACCGACGCGGGTGCCGGGACGACCACCTATCTCTTTCCGCAGCCGGACCGGCTGGTCCTGGGTGGGACGACCGACGAGGGCAAGTGGTCGTTGACGCCTGATCCGGAGGTGGCCGCGCGGATAGTGGAGCGGTGTGCGGTGTTGCGACCCGAGGTCGCGGGGGTGCGGGTGCTGCAGCACCGGGTCGGGTTGCGGCCCGCCCGGCCGGTGGTGCGGCTGGAGCGGGAAGTCCGGGCCGGGGGTGGGGTGTTGGTGCACAACTATGGGCATGGTGGGGCGGGGGTGACGGTGGCTTGGGGGTGTGCGCTTGCCGTGGCCGGGCTTGCCTCCGGCTGAACGCCCGGCGGGGCGCCCTCGTAGGGCGCCCCGCCGAAAGGGTCGTATGTTGACTGCGGGTTCGCCGTGGCTGGTCGCGCAGTTCCCCGCGCCCCTAAAAACCTGCCCGCTCAGCTGTGGTCGTGGCCCAGTGGGTCGCCCTCCGTTTCTGTGCCCGCGCCCGGGCCGACCCTGATCTCGAATTCGCCGTCGTACTTCTTGTGGCCCTCGATCACGGCCAGTTCGACGGCCTCGGAGCCCATTTCGCCGCGCACGATGACCGGGTCTCTGCGCAGGTCGCGCATGAGGGCGATACACATGCCGATCATCACGAGGACGAAGGGCGCGGCGGCCAGGATCGTGAGGTTCTGCAGGCCTTGGAGCGCGTCGCCCTCGGTGCCGACGAGCAGCATGATGGCGGCGACGGCGCCGGTCACCACGCCCCAGAACACCACGACGAAGCGGCCGGGTTCGAGGGCGCCCTTCTGGGAGAGCGTGCCCATCACGATGGACGCGGCGTCGGCTCCGGAGACGAAGAAGATGCCGACGAGGATCATCACGAGCAGGCTGGTCACGGTCGCGATGGGGAACTCCTGCAGGACGCCGAAGAGTTGGCCCTCTGGGGTCGACTCGCCACCGAGCGCGCCGCCCTCCTTCAGCTTCATCGCCGTACCGCCGAAGATCGCGAACCAGACGAGGCTGACCGTGCTGGGCACGAGGATGACGCCGCCGACGAACTGCCGGATGGTGCGACCGCGGCTGATGCGGGCGATGAACATGCCGACGAAGGGCGTCCAGGAGATCCACCACGCCCAGTAGAAGACGGTCCAGCTGCCCAGCCAGTCCGCGACGCCCTCGCCGCCGCTGGCCTCGGTGCGGCCGGCGAGCTGGGGCAGGTCACCCAGGTAGGAGAAGATCGAGGTGGGCAGCAGGTCGAGGACGATGATCGTGGGGCCCGCGATGAACACGAACACGGCCAGCACCAGCGCGAGCACCATGTTGATGTTGGACAGCCACTGGATGCCCTTCTCGATGCCGGAGACGGCCGAGGCGACGAAGGCCACCGTCAGGACGGCGATGATCGCGACGAGCAGACCGTCGCTCACCTTGTCCAGCCAGTCCAGCTCGGTGAATCCGGAGCCGATCTGGAGGGCGCCGAGGCCCAGTGATGCCGCCGAGCCGAAGACGGTGGCGATGATCGCGAGGATGTCGATCGCCCGGCCGATGTTGCCGTTCGCGTGCTTCTCCCCGATGAGCGGGGTGAAGACCGCGCTGATCGTCTGGCGGCGGCGCTTGCGGAAGGTGCTGTAGGCGATGGCGAGGCCGACCACCGCGTAGATCGCCCACGGGTGCAGCGTCCAGTGGAAGAGGGTGGTGGCCATCGCCGTCTCCATGCGCTCGGCGGAGTCGGCGGGGCTGGTGCCCGGTGGTGGGGTCGTGTAGTGCGAGAGGGGCTCGCTCACGCCGTAGAACATCAGGCCGATGCCCATGCCGGCGCTGAACATCATCGCGATCCAGGACACCGTGCGGAACTCGGGCTCCTCGCCCTCGGCGCCGAGGTGGATCCTGCCGTAGCGGCTGATCGCCAGCCACAGCGCGAAAACCACGAAGCACGAGGCGGCCAGCATGAACGCCCAGCCGCCGTTGTGGATCAGGCCTTTGAGCATCTTGCTGGAGGCGCTCTGCAAGGAGTCGGTGCCGGCCGACCCCCAGATCACGAAGGCGACGGTGATGGCGGCGGTGACGCCGAACACCACCCGGTCGGTGTCGCGTGCGGGGGTTCCGGGAATGCCGGGAATGCCCGAAGGGTCTTCCCGGCCTCCCCTTTTCTTCAGGTCTTCAGTCATCCGCGGCACCTTCCCCTGGAAGCCATGGGTACGCCTCTTCCTCGCATGCCCTACGGCCTACCACAGGTGCCGCCGGTCTTAACCGCCTCAGCAGTCGGTATCGGGCTCCCCGACTGTGAGGTGGTAGGGCGCGTGTTCGTCGAGGAGCAGCGGGACCAGGGCACGCAGGGGCTGGCGCAGCGGGACCTGGACACCCTCGGCGTCCTGCCGCGCCCTGACCCCGTGGAGGGCCAGTTCGTCCTTGAGGTCCGCGTACTGACCGGCCGTCAGCCGGTAGGCGCAGGGCGGGTCCTGGAGGATCTCGGACGGCTCGGCCGGATCGTTGTCGGCGCCGCCGACGTAGACCGGTCCGCTGTCCCGGTAACCGGCCAGCCGGGCCGCCGAAGTGGCCGTCCCGATCCGGGCGCGCCGCTCGTCCGTGAAGGTGAACAACCCGTCCAGGGCAGCGAGTTGGGAGTGGACGCGGCGGCGGTTGTTGAGTGCGTCGTCGGCCTTCTCGGCGTCCGTGAGGGGGTCGACGCGGCTCTCGATGAGCAGCCCGACACCGTGTTTGACGCCGGTCATGTTCCGCAGGATCCGCTCCTGTCCGTCGCCCGCGACCTGCTGGATCGGGTCACCGGTCACGGGGTCGGTCCAGATGCCGTACGTACCGGTCGAGTACCCCTCCGCCTGGGCCGCGGGCCGTACGTACGCCTGTGACAGGGTCTGTGCCTCGTCGTGCACGGCGGCGTCGGTGTTGAGGTTGCGCGGCCAGAGGTCGAAGAGGTCCTTGTCGTAGTACGGGGGTGTGGCTCCGTATTCGTGCAGGTCGTAGGCCACGTCGGGCTCGCGGTCGCGGACGACGGCGGCCATGGCGCGGGCCTCGGCCGTCTGCAGCGCGAGGTGGTCGCGGTTGATGTCGAAGCCGTCGCTGTTGCCGCGGGTGTCGGCGGCCCGGCCGTCCGGGTTGGCGGTGGGCACGACGAGCACCGTGGTGCGGTCGAGGAACCTCCGCGTGGCGGCGTCCTGCGCGTACGCGAGGTCGCGGACCGTGGTGAGACAGGCCTCGCGCCCGGACGGTTCGTCGCCGTGCTGGCTGCACACGAGAAGTACCGTGTTGGCCGCGTGCCCGCTGTCGGCGTCATCGGCGCTGCCTGCACTGCCTGCGGCGCCGCCTGCGCCGCCGATGCGTACGAGCTGGAGCGGGCGGTCCTGTTTCGTCGTGCCGATCCGGGTGATCGACACGCGGTCGCTCGCCCCGTCGACGGCGGCGAGGAAGTCCTGCTCCTCCGGCTGGGTGGTCCAGCGTGCGCCGTCGGTCCGCTCGAATCCGGTACGGGGCGGAGTCTCGGCCGCGTGGGCCGGCACGGTCAGCAGGGGCGCGGTGAGTAACGCCGCCGTCAGCGCGACGGCGGCGGTCCGGCGGGGCGTCATCAGTGGGTGCCTCCGGGTACGCGGTGTGTGGCGCGCGGCTCGCCGACGCCTTCGAGGGTGGCGTCGGGGGTGACGTACGTCGATCCCTCGGTGGCACGGGTGAAGGCGGCGGCCCCGCCGACGAGCGGCACACTGGCCTTCGTGCGCGCGAGGTCGAGAGCGAGGGTCGGCGTGCTCGACTGGGGGTCCCCCCAGCTCGAGCGAAGCCGAGAGCCTGGGGGAGGGTCGATGAGGCCCTGGTCGGTACCGGCGACGATCAGCGCGAGGCGGTGACCGGCCGGGACGACGTGGTCGCTCGCGTGCAGGTCGAGGGTGATGGTGTAGCGCTTGCCCGGGGTGAGCGGTTCGCCCTTGGCGTCGGAGGCGTGGTTGCCGAGGTCGGCCCAACCGCGGCTGAACACCGTGTAGTCGACGTCCGCGGTCTTGGCCCGCGTCTCCTTGAAGCAGGAGCTGTCGCCGGTGGTGCTCGGGCCCCAGCAGGTGCGGTCGGTGAGGGTGGTGATGCCCTCGCCCGTGGTGGCGTAGTCGCGGATCGTGTCCGGGCCGAGGTCGACCAGGACCGCGGTGAGATGGGCGGTCGACGTGCTCGGGGTGGCGGTGACGGTCACCTTGGAGGAACCGGACAGACGGACGTCGCGCGTCAGCGGCTTGGTGGTGAATCCGGCCTTGGCGGACGTGGACTGGTCGATCTGGGCGGCCCAGGCGGTCTCGTCCTGCCGCGGGTCGTCGGTGAAGGTCTCGGTGCCCGAGCCGGTACGCAGTCCGAGGGTGCCGACGCCCGCCTGCTCGCCCTTGCCCGGGCGCAGGTTCACGGTGCCGGTGGCGCCCGGCGGCCAGACGTTCGAGGTGACCCACTGGTCGGGGGCGCGCTCGATGTCGGCCATCGGTTCGTCGTCGATGCCGTTGTCGTAGCCGAGGAGTTCGTGGTCGAACCAGCGGTGCAGGGTGTCGGCCCAGGCGGCGCGGCGGAAGTCGAAGGGGTCGACGTGACCGGTCTGGGACAACCAGATCTTTCGGTCGACACCGTTCTCGGCGAGGCCGTCCCACCACTGGCCGAAGTGCTTCGGGCGGACGTTGAGGTCCTGCATGCCGTGGATGACGAAGACGCTGGCGTCGACCTTGCGGACGTCCTTCACGTAGTCGCGCTCGGTCCACAGCTTCGTCCAGTCGCCGGTGCGCGGGGCCCCGTCGACGAGTTTCTGCTGGACGGCGGCGCACCTGGCGCGGGCGTCGGGGCTCTCGACGTAGTCGGACAGCCACTCGGGGCCCGAGTCGTAGAGGGGGGCGCCCTTGGCGAAGTAGTAGTCGTACCAGGAGGAGATGGCGGCTATGGGGACGATCGTCTCCAGGCCCTCGACTCCGGTGGCGGCCACGCCGTTGGCGATCGTGCCGTCGTAGCTCTTGCCGATCATGCCGGTCTTGCCGTTGGTCCAGCCGGCCTTGGCCTTCGCGGTCCCCGTACGGGAGGTGTAGCCCTTGGCACGGCCGTTCAGCCAGTCGACGACGGCCTTCGCGGACTGGACGTCGGAGCGTCCGCCTACGTCCACACAGCCGTCGGAGCGGTTGGTCCCGGCGAGGTCGACGGCGACGAAGGCGTAGCCGCGCGGCACGAAGTAGTTGTCGTAGTAGAGCGGCATCTGGACGACGTTGCCGTTCGCGTCGTACGTCTTCTTCTGGCTCTCGTTGCCGCGCCCGCAGCAGGAGTAGTACGGGCTGGCATCCATGATCACGGGGATCTCGCGGCCCTGCTGGGCGGGTTCGCGCGGGCGGACGATGTCGACGGCGACCCGGTCGGACTTCCCGTCGCTGTCGCCGTCCAGCCCGGTGTCCACCCAGACGGACTCGCGGATCGCGTTCTCGTACGAGTAGACGGGGGCACTCGCCCGCGGGGCGCTGTCGGCGGTCGCAGTGTGGGCGGTGACCGGAGTGAGGAGCGTGGCCATCAGGGCGGCGGTGGCCGCCGTGGCGAGCGATCTCCAGATGGTGAAGCGCTTGTAGCGCGCAGGTGTCCGCATGCGCGGAAGGTACTCCGGTCAACTCCTGTGCAAAAGAGGGCCGATTGGGGTGCGGGGACGTTCGGCCGCGGGGTGGCTTGAAACGTGCGTGGGGCGAGGTCTCTCATGTCGGCCGAATGGCGATCGTGTGACACGAGCGGCCATGGACAGGGGTGGGAGCACAGGGAATGAATAGGCTCCGAACAGACTTCGTGCCCCAACGACTTGGAGCTTGACGTGCACCGCAGACTCATCGCCCCGGGCGCGCTCGCGGCCTCCCTGCTGCTGGCGATCCCGGCATCGGCGGCTGACTTCTCGCCCGGGGCACCGGGCATCGGCGACCCGTACTACCCGGCCTACGGCAACGGCGGATACGACGTCTCCCACTACGATCTCCGGCTCACGTACCAGCCGACGACGGACCGGCTGGAGGGCACGGCGACCCTTCTGGCCAAAACCACGCAGGACCTCTCGCGCTTCAATCTGGACTTTCTGCTCGACGTGAGCGAGGTGCGGGTGAACGGCACGAAGGCGTCGTTCACCGCCTCGGGCGAGCACGAGTTGGAGATCACGCCTAAGAACCCGCTGCCCAAGGGCACGGCCGTCACGGTCGTGGTGCGCTACAGCGGGGTGCCGTCCACGAAGAAGGCGTACGGGTTCACCAGCTGGCACCGCACGCCGGACGGCGGGGTCGGGGCGAACGAGCCCGAGGCGGCCTGGTGGTGGTTTCCCAGCAACGACCATCCGCTGGACAAGGCCACGTATGACGTCTCGGTCGCCGTGCCCGACGGCTCGCAGGCGATCTCCAACGGCACGCTGCAGTCGGTGAGTTCGCGGGCGGGCTGGACGCGTTACAGCTGGCGGTCCAACAAGCCGCAGGCCACGTATCTCGCCACGCTGGCGGTCGGGAAGTTCGACCTCACGACCGGGACGTCGGAGAGCGGCATCCCGATCGTCAACGCGTACAGCAAGGATCTGGGCGACAACTACGGGGCGGCGCGAGCGAGCCTGGAGCGGACCGGGGAGGTCGCGGACTGGCTCTCCGAGTACTTCGGGCCTTATCCGTTCAATGCGCTGGGTGGGTACGTGCCGAACACGAACACCGGGTACGCGCTGGAGACGCAGACCCGGCCGTTCTACAGCCCGCGGCAGTTCGCGAGCGGTACGAACGTGTCTGTGGTTGTGCACGAACTGGCCCACCAGTGGTACGGCGACTACGTGTCCGTCACCGGGTGGAAGGACATCTGGATCAACGAGGGCTTCGCCCGGTACGCGCAGTGGCTGTGGTCGGAGCACGAGGGTGAGGGGACGGCGCAGGAGATCGCGGACTATGTGTACGCGTCGCGGGCTGCCGACGATCCCTTCTGGACCGTCAAGCCGGGCGATCCCGGGCCGGAGAACCAGTTCCACATCGCCGTGTACGACCGTGGGGCGCTGGCGTTGCAGGCGCTGCGGAACGAGATCGGGGACGAGGCGTTCTTCGCCACCCTGAAGGGGTGGCCGCAGCGGTACGGGCATGGGAACGCGACGGTGGGTGACTTCGTGAAGTACGCGGAGGAGGTGTCGGGGCAGCCGCTCGCGTCGTTGTTCGACACGTGGCTGTACCAGGCGTCGAAGCCGGGGGCGCCGGCCGCGCGGGCTGTGTCGATCGCGCCTGGGTCGAAGGGGGTTCCTGTGCGGCCGAAGTCGTGGAAGAAGATCGCGGCGACGAACTCCGTTCACGAGGGGTAGCGCTCCGCGGGGGGCGGGGAATGGCGCGAGTGGGCTTGTGCGGGTGCGGGTGGGCTTGTGCCGGTGGGCTGGTGCGGGTTGATTTGGGCTGGTCGCGCAGTTCCCCGCGCCCCTTTAGCGGCGCGTTTGTTGGGGCCCGCCACCCTGCAGGGGCGGTCACCCTGCGGGGGCAGCCGCCTTGCAGGGGCGGCCCCGACAAAGGCCTAAGCGCGACCTGGTCTCGGCTCCACCGGGGTGGTGATGCGTTCTCCCACCACTCGGCTTGCCAGGTTCGAGGCCAGCTCCGAGACGGACATGCGGAGTTCGGTCTCGGCCGCGGCGAAGTCGGCCTCGATGCGGGCGCGGCCCTCGGCCACGAGGGCGTCGCGTTCGCGTTGGGCTTCGGCGCGCGTGGCCGTTATGACGGCGGTGCCCTGCTCGAAGGCCTGCTGCCGGATCCTGGCCGCGTCATGCCGGGCAGCGGCCAGCTCTGCCTCCGCCTCGGCTCTTTTCTCCGCGGCACGGGCTCGAATCGCCTCGGCCCGTTCGGTAACACCTCTGGTGGCCTCGTCCCGCGCGTCGAGTGCCCGTTGCATCCGGGGCAGCACGCGGACGAAGAAGAGGAAGACGGATGCGAACACCAGCAACGCGTAGCAGAGGTCCTGGACCTTCGGATTGAGGGGGCCAATGGGGTAAGGAATGAGATCCATGGCCATGACTTACCCGCTCATGCGTGCGCATCAACGCACATCTGCGCCAGTGTTGACCGAAAGTCACCGGTTGGGCGAAAGCCATTGTCGGTGCGACAGGCGCCGGTTGAACGAACTCCGCTCAGTCCCCGTGGTCGTACACCGTCACCGCGATCCCCCTCCCGATGAGCCGCTCGGTTATCAGCGGCTCCACGCGTGACCATTTCCCGCCCGCGAGCCCGCATCCGATGCGCGGCATGTGCACGGACGCGCCGAGCTCGACCGCCCGGTCCGCCAGGGGGACGAGCGCCGCGTCGATCGCCTCGTACCGGACGGGCACACCCTTGCTCCCGGTCTTCGTTCCCCGCTGGCCGATCATGTTGGCCACCCATACGTACCGGTCGACCTTCACGAACTGGGTCGCGCCCAGGCCGAAGTCATTGCCCGCGCGCTCGCGGTGCCAGCGGCGGTAGGCCGTCTCCGGCTCGGGCCACCGGTTCGACAGAGCGAGCACGAAGCCCTTGCCCCAGCCCCCGATGTCGTTGCAGACATGGGCGATCACCTTGACGCCCTTGCCCAGCGGGACCGTGGCGTCGCCCCGGACGTACGTGATCTCCGACATGACGCCACCGTACGGACCGCCACTGACAATCGGGGGTGGCAGTCGGCCTCGCGGGCTCCCCAGGGGGCGCTCAGGGGGTCCGGTTTCCGGACTGCTTCTACCGTGCAGGTGAGACAGCAATACTGTTGCACCGCAGTGGTGTGGCAGATGCGGTAACCGAAGGAGCGGTCATGGCGACGGACATCGAGGAGCCGACGCTCACGGTTGACGAGCTGGCCGCGCGGGCGGGGGTCACGGTACGGACCGTGCGGTTCTACGGCACCAAGGGGTTGCTGCCCCCACCCGTGATCGGGCCTCGGCGGGTGGGGCACTACAGCCAGGAACATCTGTCGCGGCTCGCCCTCATCGAGGAGTTGCAGCACCAGGGGATGACGCTGGCCGCGATCGAGCGCTATGTGCAGCAGCTGCCGGAGGGGCTCAGCGCCCATGACCTGGCCATCCACCGGGCCGTGGTCGCCTCCTGGGCGCCGGACTCGGCGGAGGACATGAACCGGGCGGAGCTCGAACGACGGGCGGGGCGGCCGCTGAGCGAGGGGGACGTGGACCGGCTCGTGGCGATGAGCGTCGTCAGGGTGGCCCGGGCGGACAGGGCGTACAGGGCGGACGGGGGCGTCAAGGAGGCGGGCGTCCCGGACTCGTACCGCGTCGATCTGGGGTTGCTGCGGCTCGGCGTCCAGCTCCTCGACGTACCGATCGCGCACGAGACGATCCTCGCCGCGCGCACGGTCCTGCTGGAGCACACGCGCGCCGCGGCCCACGAGCTGTCCCTGCTGTTCCGGGACGAGGTGTCCGAGCGTACGTCCGTCGCTGCGGTGAAGGACCTGTCCGCGGACATGCAACCGCTCGTGGTGCAGGCGCTGTTGACGACCTTTCAGCGGTCCCTGAAGGAGGAGCTGCGGGAGTGGCTCACCGAGGAGTCCTGAGTCACCGGGCTTCCATACCCCTTCTGTCCCTGCCACTTGCGCCGCTGGCCCTCACAAGTACGCCGACCCGCCTGCCACGTTGAGCGTCTGGCCCGTCAGGAAAGCACTGCCCTCGTCCACGACGTACAGCAGCGTGGAGACGAGGTCGGACGGCTCCTGGGTGCGGGGCACGGCCTGTTGGGCACGGACGTGCTCGAAGCCGCCGTCCGAGCCGACCGTGCGCTCGGCGGTCGCGGTGCGGACCATGCTCGGCGCGATCGCGTTGACCGTGATGTCGTACGGGCCGAGCGCCGAGGCGAGCGCCCGGGTGAAGCCGATCAGGCCTGCCTTCGAGGCGGTGTACGCCACCATCGTGGGCGGCGCGGTGAGGACGGCGGCCGAGGCGATGTTCACGATGCGCCCCCAGCCCGCCGCCTTCAGGTACGGCAGAACCGCTCGGGTCATCAGGAACGGCGCCTCCAGATTGACGCGCATGACACGCCGCCACTCCTCGGGCGTGGTGTCCTCGAAGGGCGACTCCGGGTATACGCCCGCGTTGTTGACCAGGACGTGCAGTGTGCCGAACTGTGCCAGCGCCCGTTCCAGGGCCCCTTGGACCTGTGCCTCGTCGGTGACGTCGGCGACCAACTCCACGTAGTCCAGGATGCGTTCGGCCGTCCGGGTCTGCGGGACGAGGTCGAGTCCGGCGACCCGGTAACCGCGTCCGGCGAGCGCGATGGCGAACTCCTGACCGAGGCCCTGTGCCGCGCCGGTCACCAGGGCGGTACGCGTCTCCATGGGGCGAGTGTGATGACCCGTCAGGCGCCGGGGCAAGGGGGCGTATCCGGTCTTCGGCCCTGTTTCCTTCGCTGGAACGGCCGTGTTGCCGCGCGCCCTGCGGGCCGACGCTGCGGGGCGACCCCCAGCCGCCGGCGCCCGGGAGCCGTGTCCGATGACCGAGACCGACCGTGCCGTGGACGACGCCGAGCGCGCCCGCGAACAGGGCGGCGGCGGACGGTGGTTCAGGCTGTCGCCCGGTCGGCTGCCGGCAGGCCGCCTCGGGAACCGGCGGCGGCTGCTGCCCGACGAACTCGGCGTACTGGTCGTCCTCGCACTGCTCGTCGCCGGCATCGGCATCCCGTACCCGGACTTCCTCGACAGCGACAATCTGCTCTCCACCGCGCACAACTCCGTCTGCATCTCGCTGATGGCGTGCGGCCGTCGGCCATGGAGACGACCGCGCCCTCGTGGACACCGAGGACGGGAATGGGTTGGGGCGGCGGGGGCGATAGAACCCCCGCCGCCGACCCCTCACACGTCCGCGAACCGCTCCCCCTTCTCCGCCTTCTCCACAAGCAGCGCGGGCGGCGTGAACCGCTCTCCGTAACGCTCGGCGAGTTCACGCGCGCGTGCCACGAATCCCGGGAGGCCGGCACCTGCCCCGGCGCCGCCCTCGTACCCGTTGATGTACTGCAGAACGCCACCCGTCCAGCCAGGGAAGCCGATCCCAAAAATGGAACCGATGTTGGCGTCCGCGACGGACGTCAGGACGCCCTCCTCCAGGAGCCGGACCGTGTCCAACGCCTCCGAGAACAGCATCCGTTCCTGCATGTCCCGGAACGGAATCTCGGCGCCCGCGCGCGTGAAGTGCTCCCGCAGCCCGGGCCACAGCCCGGCCCGCTTACCGTCCTCCCCGTACTCGTAGAAGCCCGCGCCGCCACCCCGCCCGGTTCGGCCGAACTCGTCGACCATGCGGTCGATGACCGCGTCCGCGGGGTGCGCCGTCCAGGTGCCGCCCGCCTCCTCGACGGCCCGCTTCGACTCGGCGCGGATCTTGCGCGGCAGGGTGAGCGTCAGCTCGTCCATCAGGGAGAGGACCTTGGCGGGGTAGCCCGCCTGGGCGGCGGCCTGCTCGACGGAGGCGGGCTCGATGCCCTCGCCGACCATCGCCACGCCCTCGTTGATGAAGTGCCCGATGACGCGGGAGGTGAAGAAGCCGCGCGAGTCGTTGACGACGATCGGGGTCTTCCTGATCTGCCGTACGAGGTCGAAGGCGCGGGCGAGTGCCTCGTCACCGGTGCGCTCGCCCTTGATGATCTCGACGAGCGGCATCTTGTCGACGGGCGAGAAGAAGTGCAGCCCGATGAAGTCGGTCTGCCGCTCGACACCTTCGGCGAGGACCGTGATGGGCAGGGTCGAGGTGTTGGAGCACAGCAGCGCGTCCGGCTCGACGATGTGCTCGATCTCCTGGAACACCTTGTGCTTGAGCGCGGAGTCCTCGAAGACGGCCTCGATGACGGCGTCGCAGCCCGCCACGTCCTGCGGGTCGGCGGTCGGAGTGATGCGGGCGAGCAGCGCGTCCGCCTTCTCCTGGGTCGTACGGCCCCGGGAGACGGCCTTGGCGCAGAGCTTCTCGGAGTAGCCCTTGCCCTTCGCCGCGGCCTCGGCCGACACGTCCTTGAGGACGACGTCGATGCCCGCGCGGGCGCAGGAGTACGCGATGCCCGCGCCCATCATCCCGGCACCCAGGACGGCGACCTTGCGGACCGGGCGCGGTTCGATGCCCTTGGGCCGGTTGGCTCCCGAGTTGACGGCCTGGAGGTCGAAGAAGAAGGCCTGGATCATGTTCTTGGAGGTCTGGCCCGCGGCCAGCTCCACGAAGTAGCGCGCCTCGATGACCTGCGCGGTCTCGAAGTCGACCTGCGAGCCCTCGACGGCGGCGGCCAGGATGTTGCGCGGCGCCGGGTAGGGCGCGCCGTTCGTCTGCTTGCGCAGGTTGGCCGGGAAGGCGGGCAGGTTCGCCGCGAACTTCGGGTGGGACGGGGTGCCGCCCGGGATGCGGTAGCCGGGCTTGTCCCAGGGCTGGCTCGACTCGGGGTTGGCGTCGATGAAGACGCGGGCCTTGGCGAGCATCTCCTCGCGGGTGGCCGCCACTTCGTGGACGAGGCCGTTCTCCAGCGCGCGCTGCGGGCTGTACTGGGTGCCCTGGAGGAGCACCTTCAGGAGCGCGTCGGCGATGCCCAGGAGGCGTACGGTCCTGACGACGCCGCCGCCTCCGGGCAGCAGGCCGAGTGTGACCTCGGGGCAGCCGATCTTGGAGCCGGGCGCGTCGAGGGCGACGCGGTGGTGGCAGGCGAGTGCGATCTCGAAGCCGCCGCCCAGGGCCGCGCCGTTCATGGCGGCGACGACGGGCTTGCCGAGCGTCTCGATGCGGCGCAGGTCGCGCTTGATGGCGAGGCCGCCGTCGAGGAGCTGCTGGGCGGTCTCGGGGGTGACGCGGATGAGGTCGCGCAGGTCGCCGCCCGCGAAGAAGGTCTTCTTGGCGGAGGTGAAGACGATGCCGCGGATGGAGGCGGGGTCGGCCTGGACCTCCGCCTCCAGGCGTTCGGTGATCGCGGCGAGCGAGTCGCGGAACGCCTGGTTCATGGTGTTCGCGGACTGGTCGGGGTCGTCGAGGACCAGGGTGACGATGCCGGTCTCGTCCTGTTCCCAGCGGATGGTGGTGCTCTCGGTCATGAGGGGGTTCTCCGTAGAAGTCCGTTGGTCCACTGGGGAGTCAGACGCGCTCGACGATGGTGGCGATGCCCATCCCGCCGCCCACGCACAGGGTGGCGAGGCCGAACCGCTTGTCCTGGCGCTCCAGTTCGTCGACGAGCGTGCCGAGGATCATCGCGCCGGTGGCGCCCAGCGGGTGGCCGAGGGCGATCGCGCCGCCGTTGACGTTGACCTTGTCCAGGGACAGGTCCATGTCCTTGGCGAAGCGCAGGACGACCGCGGCGAAGGCCTCGTTGATCTCGACGAGGTCGATGTCGTCGATGGTCAGCCCGGCCTTGGCGAGTGCCTTGCGGGTGGCGGGCGCGGGCCCGGTCAGCATGATGGTGGGCTCGGAGCCGGAGACGGCCGCGGAGACGATCCGCGCGCGCGGGGTGATCCCGTACCGCTCGCCGACCTCCTTCGAGCCGACGGCGACGAGCGAGGCGCCGTCCACGATGCCGGACGAGTTGCCCGCGTGGTGGACGTGGTCGATCTTCTCCACCCAGTGGTACTTCTGCAGCGCCACGGCGTCGAAGCCGCCCAGGTCTCCGATGTCCGCGAACGACGCCTTGAGCTTGGCGAGCGAGTCGGCGGTGGTGCCGGGGCGCAGGTGCTCGTCGTGGTCGAGGACGACGAGTCCGTTGCGGTCCTTCACGGGGACGACGGACCGCTCGAAGCGACCGTCCTTCCAGGCCGCGGCGGCGCGCTCCTGGGACAGCGCGGCGTACTCGTCGACGTCCCGGCGCGAGAAGCCCTCGATGGTCGCGATGAGGTCGGCGCTGATGCCCTGCGGTACGAAGTTGGTGGCGATGTTGGTCATCGGGTCGGCGAACCAGGCGCCGCCGTCGGAAGCCATCGGCACCCGGGACATCGACTCGACGCCGCCCGCGAGGACGAGGTCCTCCCAGCCCGAACGGACCTTCATCGCGGCGAGGTTGACGGCTTCCAGGCCCGACGCACAGAAGCGGTTCTCCTGGACTCCGGCCACCGTGTCGGGCAGTCCGGCGGCGATGGCCGAGATCCGGGCGATGTCGGAGCCCTGGTCGCCGACGGGTCCGACGACACCGAGCACGATGTCGTCGATGGCGGCCGGGTCGAGCCCCGGGAAGCGGGCCCGGATCTCGTGGATGAGCCCGACGACCAGGTCGACGGGCTTGGTACCGTGCAGGGCGCCGTTCGCCTTGCCGCGGCCGCGCGGGGTGCGGATCGCGTCGTACACATACGCTTCGGTGCTCACTGGTAAGCCTTTCGAAGAGGGTCGGCCGAGCGAGGGATCAGCCGAGGAGAGAGCGGCCGATGATCTCCTTCATGATCTCGGTCGTCCCGCCGTAGATGGTCTGGATGCGGCCGTCGGTGAAGGCCCTGGCGACGCGGTACTCCGTCATGTAGCCGTAGCCGCCGTGCAGTTGGAGACAGCGGTCGGCCACACGCTTCTGCAGTTCGGTGGCCCACCACTTGGCCATCGAGGCGTGCACCGCGTCGAGTCCGCCGTTCGTGTGGTCCACGACGCACCGGTCGACGAACGCCCTGGTGACGGCACACTCGGTGGCCACCTCGGCTATCTCGAAGCGGATGTGCTGGAGTCGGGACAGCGGCCGCCCGAAGGCCTCGCGCTCCTTGACGTACTCCGTGGTGATCTCCAGCAGGTACTCGGCGGCGGCGATCCCGACGACGGCGATGTGCAGCCGCTCCTGAGCGAGGTTCGTCATCAGGTGCGCGAAGGCGCCGTTGAGTTGACCGAGGAGGTCCTCTTGGGCACACGGACGTTGTTGCGCCGCCCGCGCGCGAGCCCCTGGGCCCCCGCGCGGGTGAACGCCTCGGCGAGTACGGCGCTTTGACGCCCTCGCCTGCGTGACACAGGCGACTTCGGTCCGCGCCGCCATGCGGCGCCACCCTGGGTTCCTGCTTCGCAGGCCCTTGCCCTCTCCCTTACGGGAGCCGGTCTTACATGGGCCTCCACAAGCGTTACTTCCCGCCCGTCCGGCGGTAGGTCCGACAACTTCGTTGTCAGACAAGGCGACTATAGCGGCGGCACCCCGCCCCCCTGAGGCAGCACGGCAAGAACGTCCCTCACTTGCATCCCGATGAGTGGAGCATCGAACAAGCGCCTGATAGCAGTCGGCGTTGCCCCCACCCCCGTACTCCTCCGGGACGGCGAGTCCGAGCAGCCCCTGCTGTCCGGCGGCCTGCCAGGCGGCCCGCGACACGATGCCGTCCTTCTCCCACTGCTCGTAGTGCGGCAGTGCCTCCTTGGCCAGGAAGGTCCGGACGGTCTCGCGGAACGCGTCGTGCTCGGGAGCGAAGATCTGCCGCTTCATTCGGTGGTGCCCTTCGGTTCGCTGTGGCCCTTCGGTTCGCTGTGGCCGTTCGCTTCGCTGGCGCCCTCACGCTCGGTGCCGCCCTCCGGCTCGGCGCTGCCTTTCAGGAGGTCCGGTACGTCCCAGTCGCGGGCCACGTCCGCGGTGTCGGCGCCCGGCCGTGCGGGCCCGCTACGGACGGCGGTGGGGGTGGCGGAGAAGCGGGGCGCGGGCGCCGGCTGGGTGATGCCGCCGTGGTCGGTGAAGGTGCCGCGGGCGGCGAGATGCGGATGCCGCGGAGCCTCGCGCAGCGACAGCACCGGTGCCACGCAGGCGTCGGAGCCATCGAAGACCGCGGTCCACTCGTCCCTCGTACGGGTCTTGAAGCGGGCGGCCACCGCCTCGCGGAGTTCGGCCCAGCGGGACACGTCCTTGCGGGCCGAGACGTACTCCCCCAGGCCGAGCAGCCGCACGAACTCCTCGTAGAACTGCCCCTCCAGCGCGCCCACCGCCATGTACTGGCCGTCGGCCGTCTCGTACGTCCCGTAGTACGGACAGCCGCCGTCGAGGAGATTGGCGCCCCGCCGGTCCTGCCAGCCGCCGGCGGCCAGCATGCCGTGGATCATCGAGGTGAGGTGGGCCGTGCCGTCCACGATCGCCGCGTCCACGACCTGTCCCGCGCCGGTCGCGCGCGCGTGCTGGAGGGCGGCGAGGACGCCGACGACGAGGTAGAGCGAGCCGCCCGCGTAGTCCCCGACGAGGTTCGCCGGGACAGCCGGCGCCTCGTCCGGAGCGCCGATCATGCCGAGGGTGCCGGTCAGCGCGATGTACGCGATGTCGTGCCCCGCGCGCGGGGCGAGCGGGCCCTCCTGGCCCCAGCCGGTCATCCGTCCGTAGACGAGCTTCGGGTTGCGGGCGTGGCAGGTCCCGGGGCCGACGCCGAGGCGCTCGGCGACGCCGGGACGGTAGCCCTCGATGAGGATGTCGGCGCGGTCGACCAGGTCGAGGACGCGGTCGGCGCCGTCGGGTGCCTTCAGGTCGACGATCACCGAGCGCTTGTTGCGGTTGGTGATGTCGTAGTCGGGGTTGATCGCGAGTCCCACGCCGTTCGGCCTGTCCACGCGGACGACGTCCGCGCCCAGGTCGGCGAGGAGCATCGCGGCGAACGGGCCGGGCCCGATGCCCGCCAGCTCGACCACGCGCACCCCGGCGAGCGGGCCGCGCCCTGCCGTTCCTGCCGCTGCCATCAAGCCCCCAGCACTGTGACACAACTGATGTAACATCAGCGATGTTAAGAACGCGTTCCACTCCGCACAAGCCCTGGCGAGCAAGCGCTTAGTCGATGCTGGAAGCCAACCAGGAGGTTCAGCGGGCGTCCAGCTCCGCTATGGACCTCTTCGGCGCGATGGTGCGGTAGCTCTCCTCGACCCAGTCGCACAGCAGCTCCTCGGCCGGGGCGTCCTTCTTCTCCAGCGGGACGCTCACCCAGCCCGCCTTGCCCAGGCCGTATCCCGCGGGCTCCGCACCGGGTGAGGACAGCGCGTGGGCGTGCGCCACCTCGTCCTTCAACTTCACGGTGACACCCAGCGGATAGCTGCCGTCGCCGACGCCGAGGAAGACGAACACCTTCTTGTTGACCTTCGCCACACTCTCGCTCCAGGGGAACTCCTCGGTGGCGCCCGGCAGCCCGAGGGCGAACTCTCGTACTTTCTCCCACTTCTTCAGGGCGGTCTTCGTCGGGGCCACGGCTGCCTCCGGTCGTTTTTCGGCCCCTCGCACGGGGTCCTGGTTCGGCTCCTCGTACCTCACGCTAGCCTCAGCCACCGACAACGGCGCGTGCTGGACGGCTGAGAGGTGCCATGAGCAGGCAGGACAAGACGGAGCGCGCGTACGACATCGTGCTCTTCGGGGCCACGGGGTTCGTCGGGGTGCTCACGGCGGAGTACCTCGCCGCGCACGCCCCGGAAGGGCTGCGCTGGGCGATCGCGGCCCGCGACACCGCGAAGCTGGAACGGCTGCGGGAGCGGCTGACGTCGATCGACCCCGCGTGCGCGAAGCTGCCCCTGCTCCGGGCCGATGTCGCCGATCCGGCCTCCGTACGAGAACTCGCGGAGCACGCGCGCGTGGTGGTCACGACCGTCGGGCCCTACCTCACCTACGGCGAAGACCTGGTCGCCGCCTGCGCGGAGGCCGGCACCGACTACGTGGACCTGTGCGGGGAGGCCGAGTTCGTGGACCTCATGTACGTACGGCACGACGCACGCGCGCGTGAGACCGGCGCACGGCTGGTGCACGCCGCCGGTTTCGACTCGATCCCCCACGACCTGGGCGCCTACTTCACCGTGTGTCAGCTCCCCGAGGGGGTGCCGCTGACCGTGGACGGGTTCGTACGGGCCGGGGGCATGTTCTCCGGCGGTACGTTCGCCGCCGTCCTGAACCAGCTCGCGCGCGGGCCGCAGATGATCACCGCGGCACGGGACCGGAAGCGGTACGAGCCGCGGACAGTGGGGCGGCGGGCTTACGCGCCGCCGGGCGCTCCTAGGTACGCCAAGGAGGTCGGGGCGTGGGCGCTGCCCCTGCCCACGATCGACGCGCAGATCGTGCAGCGGTCCGCGCGGGCACTGGAGCGGTACGGGCCCGACTTCCGCTACCGGCACTTCGCGGCGGTGGAGACGCTGCCGTTCGCGGTGGGCGGGGTGGCCGGGGCCGGAGCGCTCTTCGCGGCGGCGCAGGTGCCGCCCGTACGGCGCTGGATGTCGACCCGGCTCAAGCCCGGCGAGGGGCCCAGCGCGGAGAAGCGGGCGAGGAGTTGGTTCTCGGTGCGGTTCGTCGGTGAGGGGGGTGGGCGGCGGGTCTTCACGGAGGTCTCGGGTGGTGACCCCGGGTACGGGGACACGGCGAAGATGCTGGCCGAGTCCGCGCTGTGCCTTGCCTTCGACGAGCTTCCCCCGACGTCCGGGCAGGTGACGACCGCGGTCGCCATGGGCGATTCGCTCATCGAGCGGCTACGTGGGGCGGGAATCAGTTTCCGGGTCGCCGCCGCGCGGTAGCGCTTCGCAGAAAACGGCGGAGGAACCACTCAGAGCGGCCAGCCCATGACCGTGTAGATCATCCCGGCTATCCAGGCGACCCCGGCGATGACCGCGAGCAGCAGTCCGGCCATCACGGCACGCTCGACGGGCTGGCTGGGGCTGGCGGCGGGCTTCGGGGCACGGTGTGTCGTCATGCGGTACAGCCTGCCGATCATGACGGGGTCCCGACATCCGTACAGATACTCAGAACGGGTACTCAGAACGCGTACTCACAGGCCTGTGTCAGGAACGCGTACTCACGGGGCCGTCGCCTTCAACTCCCGTCGGCACAGGGCGTCCGCGTGCCTGGTCGTCTCCGGGAGGCGGAAGCGCGGCGCGAGGTGGAGGGTGTGGGCGCAGGCGGTGTCCAGGGTCACCCGGTGGCCGACGGAGACGAACACCGGTTTGACGCCCGCCTGGGTGCGCAGCGCACGGCCGACCTCCTCCTCGCCCGCGAGCAGCGGGGAGGCGGAGCCGCGCGGGGCGCCCGGCTCCTCGTACGCGAAGGTGAACGGGTTCTTGGCGACCCCGATCGTCGGCAGGCCGGTGAGGACGCCGAGGTGGCTGGCCAGGCCGAAGCGGCGGGGGTGGGCGCGGCCGTAGCCGTCGCAGACGACCAGGCCCGGTGCGCAGGGGAGCGCTTCGAGGGCGGCCAGGACGGCCGGGATCTCCCGGAAGGCCAGCAGCCCGGGGACGTACGGGAACGGCACCTGCCCCACCGCCGTGGACTCGGCGACCACGTCGAGGGTCACCGCGTCGAGCACGACGGCCGCGGCCACGACGACATCGCGCTCGTCGTCGTACGCCACGTCGACCCCGGTCACGCGGCCGATGCCCGGCGGCGGACCGGACTCGTCGAGAACCACCCGCCCCCGCAACTCGTCCTGCACGGCCCGGGCCTGACCTTCGGTGGCGGGCCAGCCCGCGGGGATGCGTACGGTCGTCATGGTGCTGTCGAGCGTAGGCGCTCCGCGGAGGTGCGGGGCTTCGTCTGCGGGTCCGTCCGGAAGGCCGGCGCCTCGTCCGCGGGTGCGTCGTGGCCGGCTGGTCGCGCCCGGGCGGCGGAGCCGCACGATGGCGCGGCCCCGCACCCCTTCGGGCGTCGGCGAAGCACCGGACTTCGCCGAACCGCACCGGACCTCGTCGAACCCGCATGGTCCTTGCCGAGAAGCCCCGCGCGTCAGCGCTCCAGTCGTGCCACCCGGCCCTTCTCTCCGGAGGCCCAGCAGGCCTGGTCGGAGGTGCAGTCCACGGTGTCGTACGAGCCGGTGTCCACGGTGTGCCAGGTGCGACCGCCGTTCGTGGTGAGGTCGGTGCCGGTGGGGCCGACCGCGAGGGCGGACGTGCGGCTGTGCGGGAGCCAGGTGACGCCCGAGCGGTAGGCGGGCGGCGGTGTGGCGGCCGTCGTCCAGGTGCGGCCGCCGTCGCGGCTGGTCGCGGCCGCCTGCGGTGAGGCCTGGTCGGCGCGGTAGTCGCCGCCGACCGCGATACCGTGCGTCCGGTCGCGGAAGGCGAGGGCGAAGACGCCGCGCGCCGGGTCGCCCGCCGGGATCGGTGTGTCGGTGACCGTCCAGGTCAGGCCCCGGTCGGAGGAGTGCAGCACGCGCGCGCGTGCCGCCCCGCCGGTGGCCAGCCACACGTCCCGCGGTCCCGAGGCGACCAGGCACTGCCCACTGGCCGCGAAGCCCGCCTCGCCCTCCTGGGCCGCGGGCATGCCGACGCTCGGCAGCACCTCCCAGGAACGGCCGCCGTCGCTGGTCGACAGGATGCGGAACTTGCCGTCCACGGGATCACTCATCGCCAGGCCGTGACGGCGGTCGAAGAAGGTGAGGCAGTCGTAGAAGGCCTTGGCGTCGGTGTTGCGGAAGGACTCGGTCCAGGTCGCCCCGCCGTCCTCGGTGCGGAAGACGCGGGACGCCTCGCCCTCTCCGATGGCCAGCACCACCGCGCGCCGGCTGTCGAAGGCCTCGATGTCGCGGAACTCCAACTCGGCCGCCCCGGGCGGCGATACGTTCCGCCAGGTCCTGCCGCCGTCGGCGGTGCGCAGCACGGTGCCCTTGGACCCGGCCAGCCAGGCGGTGTTCCGGCTGACGGCGGCGAGCCCGCGGAAGCGGACGTCCGTGCCACTGTCCTTCAACTCCCAGTGCGGCGGCTTCCCACCGCTCGGTCCCTGACTCGATTCCCGAGCCGATTCCAGAGCCGCCTCCTGGTCCGGTCCCTGTGCCTGCGCGGGTGCCGTGAGCGCGGCGGCGAGTGCGACTCCGCACACCCCCACGGTCACCAGGCGCCTCGTGGATCCCGTACGTCTCGTCCGTCGCGTCTTCCCCAAGCCCCTCATGGCGGGCGAAGCTAGCCCACTCCCCCGGTGGCGTCCAGATGCCCCGGACGGCATCGGCGATCGCTCAGGACTCTCTGATCACTTCCGTGATTGAAAGGCGGTGACGGAGGTCACTCGAAGTTCATGCGCTTTGGCGCGCACGGATTGGCCGATTCCGGCGTCTCTACAAGTGTCCCGGCTCAGCTGTCCACCGTTCGTCCATCCGTCACAAGGGAGCAAGGCGTTGTCCACAGTCATCGAGCAACCCGTAGAGGCACGCCTCGTCGCCGCCGCGCCGCGGATGCCGAGCATTCCCTCGACGCTCCGCTACGACCCCCGCGACCCCTTCGCCGTCCGCATGACCTTCCCGGCCCCGGCCACGCTCGAAGGCGTGGACGTGATCTGGACCTTCGCCCGCGAGCTCCTCGCCTCGGGCCTGGAGGAGCCGGTGGGCCACGGGGACGTCCGGGTGCGGCCGTACGGATACGACCGCATCGTCCTGGAGTTCCACGCCCCGGAGGGCACCGCGGTGGTCCACGTCCGCACGGGCGAGCTGCGGCGCTTCCTGCAGCGCACGACGGAGGCGGTACCCGTCGGCCTCGAACACCTGCACCAGGACCTGGACCACGGGCTCGCCGAACTGATGCGGGACGCCTGCTGACCCGTTCCGGAGGGACCGACCCCTTCCAGAGGGACTGACGCCGCCTTCCCCCGCCAACCGGGCGACGCCGAGCAAGGACAACACCGCGGATACGGGCCGAGGGAGCTACGGCATTGCCAGGTCCCTGACGCCTCAGCTCCCGGGATCCCGAGCGCTCCTGACGTCAGCTCCCGGGCACCCCTGACGTCGCAATCGTCACGGCCACCGCCGTACGCACTTCCTGTAGCGCCTTCTTCAGGGCCGGGGTAGCCGCCCCACTGCGCTCGGCCAGGTCCTCGACGCGCTGCTTGTACTGCCGCTGCTCCCTGCCCGACAGCAGCGTGCACAGCTCCGCCCCCGCGGCGAGAGCGACCAGTGCCGCGTCCCGCTCGGGCACCTCCTCGACGGGCGTCGGCCCCACCAGCACCTGCCGTGCCTCCTCGCGCAGTTCCTCCACGACACCGACACGGTCGATCTCGTACTCCACGGACGGGAACAGCCCGAGCACCCGCGTCTTCTCCGCGCGCAGGTAGCCGTCGGCGGCGAGCTGCGCCCGTACGGCCTCCAGCGTGACGCGAACCCGCAGGCCGACCCAGGTCTTCCAGCTGTGCGGCCGGGACTCCTCGACGAGTTCCAGGAGTCCGTCGAGGGCGGGGTCCCCGGTCAGGCCGTCGGGGTCCGTGGGCGTGGCCACGCCGTCCGCGTCGGCGAGCAGCCCGCGCTGCGCCAGCTCGGTGAGGGCACCGGCCCTGACCAGGTGCGGAAGGTAGGTGGCGCCGGTGACCTTCAGCTTCGTGGTGTCCCAGGCCAGCAGGT
This sequence comes from Streptomyces sp. NBC_00878, assembly GCF_026341515.1. Taxonomy (NCBI): domain Bacteria; kingdom Bacillati; phylum Actinomycetota; class Actinomycetes; order Kitasatosporales; family Streptomycetaceae; genus Streptomyces; species Streptomyces sp. NBC_00878. Next base: position 1,199,992 of record NZ_JAPEOK010000001.1, read on the forward strand.
AGAGCCGGGCGGGCAATGAGAGGGAGGCGTTCGGCACGGGGTCTCCTTCGCGCGGTCGAGGTGGGGGCTCGCGAGCGCTCGTTCAGGTGGGGCTCGTCCAGGTGGGGGAGGCTCACGTTAATTCGTTGACAGCCACCAGGGCCCCTCGTACGGTGTATAGCGGTTCTGTTGTCGCCGATTGGAGAAGGACGTTGCTCGTCTGAGGTCCTGAGACACCTCGTCACACACGCGTATGCCGTGTGTGCGCAGCGTGCGGCCTCGGCATTCGAGCCGTCCTCCGGAGCAGGGCTTCCTCCCTTTGGCAGCCCTCCAAGGACGATCTGAGGGCTTCTGCCCCCTCCTCTCGGCCGTAGTCGCCACGCCCGGTGTCTCGATACGCGTTGCCCTGACCGCATCAAGCACCGCGAGGCCCGTATGTCTACTTCCCCCACCTCCATCACCTGCACCTCCCTGTCCTTCGCCTGGCCGGACGGCACCCCCGTCTTCGACGATCTGCAGGTGGCTGTCGGCCCCGGCAGGACCGGGCTCGTCGGCGTCAACGGATCGGGGAAATCAACCCTGTTGAAGCTGATCGCCGGTCAACTCACCCCGGCCGACGGCACCGTGCGCGTCGCGGGCGAGGTCGGCTACCTGCCGCAGAACGTCACCCTCGACACCGGCCTGCGGGTCGACGAGGCGCTGGACATCGCCGCCAAGCGCGCCGCGCTGCACGCCATCGAGTCGGGCGACGTGTCGGAGGAGCACTTCGACGTCGTGGGCGACGACTGGGACGTGGAGGAGCGCGCCGTCGCGACCCTCGGCGAACTCGGTCTCGGTCACATCGAGTTGGACCGCACCATCGGTGAGGTCTCGGGCGGCGAGTCGGTCCTGCTGCGGCTGGCCGCGCTGCTGCTGCGGCGGCCCGACATCCTCCTGCTGGACGAGCCCACCAACAACCTCGACCTGTACGCGCGTCGGCGGCTGTACGCGGCCGTCGAGGCCTGGTCCGGCGTCATGGTCGTGGTCAGCCACGACCGTGAACTCCTGGACCTGGTCGACCAGATCGCCGATCTCCGTTCCGGCGAGGTGACATGGTACGGCGGCACGTACTCGGCGTACGAGGAGGCGCTCGCCACCGAGCAGGAGGCGGCCGAGCGCATGGTGCGCGTGGCCGAGTCCGACCTGAAGAAGCAGAAGCGTGAACTGGCCGACGCGCAGGTCAAGTTGGCCCGTCGCAAGCGGTACGGCCAGAAGATGTTCGACATCAAGCGCGAGCCCCGCGCCGTGATGAAGATGCGCAAACGTACGGCTCAGGAGTCCGCGGGCAAGCACCGCATCATGCACGAGGAGAAACTCACCGAGGCCAGGGAACGCCTCGACGACGCCGTGGACGCCGTGCGGGACGACGACGAGATCCGCGTCGACCTGCCGTACACGGCCGTGCCGCCCGGCCGGACCGTACTCACCCTCCTGGACCTGGAGTTGGCATACGGCGCGAGCCTGGCGGGCTCCTTCGACCTGCGCGGTCCCGAGCGGGTCGCGCTGGTCGGGCGCAACGGGGCGGGCAAGACGACCCTGCTGCGGACGATCGCCGGGGAGCTGGAACCGGTCTCCGGGGAGGCGCGGGCCCATGTGCCGCTGCGTTTCCTGCCGCAGCGACTCGACGTGCTCGACGACGAGTTGTCGGTCGCCGAGAACGTGGCCCGGTTCTCGCCCGGCGCGACCAACAACCGGGTCCGGGCACGCCTGGCCCGCTTCCTGTTCCGGGGCGCACGGGCCGACCAGCGCGCGGCGACGCTCTCCGGCGGTGAGCGGTTCCGGGCGGCCCTGGCCGCGCTGATGCTCGCCGAGCCCGCACCGCAGATCCTGATGCTCGACGAGCCGACCAACAACCTCGACATGGCGAGCGTGCGGCAGCTCACCTCGGCCCTGGAGTCGTACGAGGGGGCGTTGATCGTGGCCAGCCACGACGTGCCGTTCCTGGAGTCGATCGGAATCACGCGCTGGCTGCTGATGGAAGGAGAACTCAAGGAAGTCGCACCGGAAACCGTCGGGTATCCCGAATAACTTCGGCTCGCTTCGACCAGCTTCGGTTGGCTTCGACGGAATGAGAACGGCCTTCGGGATGTGCCCCCGCGCGTCCCGAAGGGCGGGCTCAGGAAGGGCCGTTCGGGAGGCGCGCCTGCGCGAGCCGCACCAAATCGGGCAGGACGCCTCCTATCCCCACACACATTCTCCTCCCCAGGCCCACACTCGGGGGGACTGTTGCGACCTCGGCATGGGCTGCATGATGTGCGGGGACGCACCCGGCCGAGACGGAGAATCGCACGTGCCCAGCCAGAAAGCCCTCATCCGCCGCCCGAGCCCCCGCCTGGCCGAGGGTCTGGTCACGCACATCGAACGCACGAAGGTCGACGTCGAGCTGGCGGTCGAGCAGTGGGAGACGTACGCGGAGACGCTGCGTACGCACGGCTGGGAGACCATCGAGGCGGAGCCCGCCGACGACTGCCCGGATTCGGTGTTCGTGGAGGACACGGTGGTCGTCTTCCGTAACGTGGCGCTGATCGGCCGCTCCGGCGCGGAGCAGCGGCGCGGCGAGACCGCCGGGGTCGAGGAGGCCGTGGCACGGCTCGGCTGCTCGGTGAACTGGGTGTGGGAGCCGGGCACACTCGACGGCGGCGACGTCCTGAAGATCGGCGACACGATCTACGTCGGCCGTGGCGGACGTACCAACGCGGCCGGCATCCAGCAGCTGCGGGCCGTCTTCGAGCCGCTCGGCGCACACGTCGTCGGCGTACCGGTGAGCAAGGTGCTGCATCTGAAGTCGGCCGTCACCGCGCTCCCCGACGGCACGGTCGTCGGGCACGAGCCGCTCGTGGACACGCCGTCGCTGTTCCCGCGCTTCCTGTCGGTACCGGAGGAGTCGGGCGCCCACGTGGTGCTCCTGGGCGGCGGAAAGCTGCTGATGGCCCAGAGCGCGCCCAAGACCGCCGAGCTGTTCGCCGAGCTCGGCCACCAGCCGGTCCTCGTCGACATCAGCGAGTTCGAGAAGCTCGAGGGCTGTGTGACATGCCTCTCGGTCCGGCTGCGGGACCTGTACGCCTGAACGACCGGCGTGGGCACTCGTTCGGCCCCGGGACCTGCGTATCCGCCATTTGGGTGAGCCGGGGAGCGAGTCCCTTGAATCTCCGAAGAGATCGTTGCTGATCAGGGCTCTTTACGTCGGGCTTAACCTACGGCATCGTAACCTACGGATACGTAGCCTACGATGCCGTAGGTTGTGTGAACGCTCAGTATTTACGTCCCCCCTGGAGCCCCCGTGACGATCACTTCTCCCCACCTCGGCAGCCCGTCCTCCGCCTGGACCGACGCACGACTGCTGTACGCGTTGGAAGAAGTGGTGGAGACAGAACTCAACCGTCACCTGAAGGTCGCCAAGGACTGGATGCCGCACGAGTACGTGCCGTGGTCCGACGCCCGTAACTTCCCCGGTTTCTGGGAGGACGGCGAGGCCTGGGACAAGGAGCAGTCCAAGGTCACGGAGCTCGGCCGGATCGCCCTGGTCGTCAATCTCCTCACCGAGGACAACCTGCCCAGCTACCACCACGAGATCGCCTCCCTCTTCGGCCGCGACGGCGCCTGGGGCACCTGGGTGCACCGCTGGACCGCGGAGGAGGGCCGCCACGGCATCGTGATGCGCGACTACCTGCTCGCGTCGCGCGCGGTGGACCCGGACCAGCTGGAAGCCTTCCGTATGCAGCACATGAGCGAGGGCTTCGAGTCGGACAACCGCCACTCGATGCTGCACTCCGTCGCGTACGTCGCCTTCCAGGAGCTCGCCACCCGCGTCTCGCACCGCAACACGGGGCACCAGTCCGGTGACCCGGTCTGCGACCGCATGCTGGCGCGCATCGCGACCGACGAGAACCTCCACATGGTCTTCTACCGCAACCTTCTGAAGGCCGCCTTCGAGCTCGCCCCCGACCTGACGATGCAGTCCGTCCGCGACGTCCTCGTCAACTTCCGCATGCCCGGCCACGGTATGCCCGGCTTCGAGCGGGCCGCCGCGCAGATGGCCATCGGCGAGGTCTACAACATGCGGATCCACCACGACGACGTGCTGCAGCCGGTGCTGCGTCACCTCAAGGTCCTGGAGCTCGACGGGCTCGGCCCCGAGGGCCTCAAGGCCCAGGAGGAGATCGGCCTGTACATGGGCGGTCTGGACGCCGAGGCCCTCAAGTTCGACGAGAAGCTCGCGGCGCGCAAGGCCCGGATGGCGGCGAGGGCCGCCGGCGTGTGACCGGTGGGCATTGCTGTCTGTCGTTCGTCGACCGCTGGTCCGGCTGTGGCTGATCGCGCCCACGCCGCGGAGCCGCACATTGACACAGCCCCGCGCCCCTTGAATCAGGGCGACCCCGCCTTGGCTCACTCGTATGCCGTCACCTGAGCCAGTGCCGCGTCTCGGACGTCGGGGTGCGGGTGGCAGCGCAGGGCCCTTAGCTGGGCGCGCCATGGCGGCGCCCAGCCCGTGCGGGTGCCGAGCGTGGCCGTGAGTGCCGTGGCGAGCAGGCCCTCGCTGTGGCCACCGTGAGCAGTGAACCGCCCGGCGGCGCCGAGCAGGATCCCGGCGTCGCCCTCCTGCGTCCGGCGGAGCCGGTCGGCCAGTTCCGTGGCGGTGCGCGCGGCGAGTGCCGGTCGCCCTTCCGTCAGCGCGGCCAGCCGGTCCAGGGCCGTGTCCACCCGGTCCGCCGCCGCGTCCAGGTCGAGATGAAACGCCGCGATCGAGGCGGCCTGCGGTACGAACCCGTCGTACCGCGCGAGCAGTTCACCGGCCCCGAGGGCCGCTTCCCGGATGGGCCCGGCGGCCGTGCCGGCCTGCTGGGCGAGCCGGGTGACGAGGTGGTCGACCCGTCGGCGGGCGGGGCGGTCGCGGCGCGGTTCGGCGTCGAGGAGGGCGAGCGCGGCGTCGACTGCGACGGCCCCGGCGACTGCGTTGGCGCTGGCATTGGCATTGGCATTGGCATTGGCATTGGCCCGACCGTCCGGCCTGTCTCCCGCACCCCGGTGCACATCACCCGCGCCCCCGGGCTCCGCGGCCGTCCCGGCCTCGGCTTCCATCCCGACCTCGGCCTCGGCCGCCGTCTCTGCCTCTGCCGCCGTCTCTACCTCTGCCTCGGCCTCTGCCTCTGCCTCTGCCAGTACGCGCAGAGCCTCCCGCAGCCCTCTCGCGCCTCCCGGCGATCCCGCCGCCGCGACCACCAGGCCTTCCGCCGCCGCCCGCCAGCTCGTGCGGTTCGACAGGTCCGCCGTGGCGGAGGCCAGGACGTTGGGGGCGTCCGGGGACCAGTGCGCCCAGTGGGACAGGGCGCCGAAGGCGAGGATCGCCGTCGCGGGGTCGTCGGTCGCGCACACGTCACGGACGAGCCGGGCATACCGCGCGCGGTGCCGTTCCGGCAGGTCGAGGGGCGCGACGCGGAGCACAGCCGCGCGGAGCACGGGTTCGGAGCCCGCGGCGTCGTGCAGGAGTTCCCAGACGCTCTCCTCGGCGAGCAGCGTGCCCGCGAAGGCTACGCACGCGGCCCGGACGTCGAGGTGGGCGCCGGGCCGCCCGTACGCCTCGGCTAGCAGCCCTGCGGCCACCGGCACGGGGAGCCGGGCCGCGGCGAGACGTGCGGCCTCCTTTCGGCCGGTCACCTTGGTGTCCGGGGCGAGCAGTACCTCGCGCAGCTGTCCCGCCAGCCGCGACGGCGCCACGTGCCGGGATGCCCGCGTGGCCGCGTACACGGCGACGCGGGCGCGGTCGTCCCCGGCATGCGCGAGCAGTTCGGGCAGTGCGTCGCCCGGCCGTTCGGTGTGGGCGAGCGCGCCGAGTGCGGCCTCCGCGAGCACGACGTCCGACGAGCCGGTCCAGTCGCGTACGAGTCCGGCGCCGCGGCCCGGCACACGGGCGCTCTGCCCGATGGCGGCCACCCTCGCGTACGACGGCAGCCCGGTGTCGGCGGCCTGATCGGCCAACTGGCGTGCCACGGCGTCCTGTTGGCGGGGCAGCCAGCGTCGTACGTCGTGGCTCACAGGCACGGTCCACGGGCTGCCCTTGGTGAGGAAACGACCGTACGGCGGGGTGTCCGCCAGGAGCACGTCGAGGAGGTCGGTACGGCGTCGGGTCACAACGGCCAGGACCGGCTCAAGAGTTCCCGCCGAGTGGTCGAGCGCGAGGATGCGCGCAGCCCGTTCGTCGCGGGTGGCAGGCGGCTCCAGCCACAGCTCGACGGCGTTGCGCACGGTCGCGTTGTCGCCGAACCTGACGGCCTGCCCCAGGAGTTCCTGCAACTCGGGCATGCCGGCGGCGCGGCGTCCGACGGCCCGGGCGAGCGAGAAGGCGAGACTGTAGTCGGCCTTCTCCGCCCCCGCCTCGATCCACGGGCGCAGCGCCTCGTACACCTGGTGCTCCTGGCCGCGCCGCAACGTCGCGTCGAGTCGGCCGAGGTCGGCGCCTGAGGTGTTCCCGGTGATCCGGACGAGGGTACGCAGTGCCCAGTTCACCAACTCCCTTGATCCTCCCCCGAATTCCGTCCGGCCCGGCCCCCTTCCCGGTTCGCCCGCCACGTGCTCTCGCAGTACGGACACGGCGAGTTCGCTGAGGTTGCCCCGGGTCTGGTGGGAGGAGTCCCGGGCTTCGACGGCGTCGGCGGCGATCCGGTCGAGGTGCGGCTCGGCGTCCTCGGTGAACAGGGCGGGCGGGATGCTGGACAGCGCGTACAGGGCCGACATCCGCACCGGCTCCTGCTCGTTGCGCAGCCGGGCCGACTCCTCCAGTACGGCGGTGACGGCCGCGGAGTCACCGGAGCGGGCGGCGTTGCGGATCAGCAACGGCCAGGCCAGGGCCCGGTCTTCGGCGGCGGGGCGGCGCGTCGCCTCGACGAGCCGTTCACGTATCTCGGCGACGGGCAGGAAGGATTCGGCGAGCAGTACGGTGTCCCACGCCTCACCGCGCTCTCGCGCCGCGGCGGCCATCCGTCGGGCCTCCTCGGCGACGCAACTGCGCGGCAGTGCCTCAAGGATGACCGCGTCCACGGTGGCACCGCCCGTGCCCCGGCCCGCTGTCGACGCCGTGTAGAAGGCGTGCCGACGAGCGGGCGGCAGCGCCTGGATGACGTGGGCGAGCCCACCCGGCGCGGCCAGCCTCCTTCCGTACAGGGCGAGTTCGTCCGACTCGGATCGCGCCAGTACGCGCAGCAGCGGGCGACTGCCTACGGCGACGAAGGGCGGAAGGCGGCCGGAGAGCAGCAGCCGGAGCACGCGTTCTGGTGCGACGGCGGCGAACGCGCCCACCCGGTCGAGGAGTTGAGGCGGCAGCCGGTCGGGGCCGAAACGCTCGACCAGCTCCAGCGCACGCAGTGGTTCGGCGGCCACGGTGACCGCGACGGCCCGCGTGTACCGCTGCCACCAGGCATCGCGCAGTGACTCCGGCAGAGCGGCCAACTCCCGCTCCACCACGTCGAGCAGGGCTCCGGGGTGCCGCGTGCCGAGGGACTTCCAGCCCCGTACGGCGTGCAGCAGCGAGGGCAGCAGCCGGGCGACCGTCTCCGGGGAGCACCCGGGCAGCAGCCGTGCCGCCTCCGCGTCGCCCCATTCCGCCCGCAGCCCGTCGACGAGCCGGTCCGCCAGCGCGGTACGCCGGCCCGCGACGACGGCGCGCAGCAGTTGTCGGCGTATCGCCTCGGGTGCGTCGGTGAGCGCCGACTCGTAGGCGGAGTCCGGCACTTGGAGACTGGCGGCGGCGCGCAGCGCGTGGCCGCGTACGAAGGAGTCCGGATCGGCGATACGCGCCGCGATCCACTCGGTGTCCCGGGCGACGGACGCCGCGACGACGGCGAGCCCCCGCTCGTAGGCGCCGCGCGTTTCGAGCTCGTCCAGGAGCGGACGCGTCTCATCCAATTCCCGTGTGCGAGCGGCGAGTTCGCGCATGCGCAATGGGTACGGGAGTGGATCGAGGGCGTTCAGCAGGCTCTCGGCCTGATGCCGCGGGGTGTGGACCATGGGGTGGATTGTGCCCGCCGGGGACCGTGGTGCGCGCCGGATTACCGATGCGGCCCACGGCGAAGCCGAAAGCCGCCCACCGCGCCCGCGACTGTCAGCCGTACGCATTTACGGGTCGGCCCAGCGGTGCAACGGTGCCCGGAGGGGGTGACACACCATGGCACAGACCCATGAGTGGATGTTCTACGAGGTCATGTGGCGCGGCTGGGCGGGCAGGGGACAGGTCCCGTATCCCGTGCCCTGGTGGGCGCAGCAGGCCTTCCGGCGCTGGAGCGACGACTTCGACACCGGGACGTACGAGTCCAAGGAGGCGGCCTTCGCCTCCAACGCCCTGTACCGCTACTGGCACATGGTCGGCGTCAAGGACCACCGGCAGGAGTCGCTGATCGGGCAGGCCGGTGAGATCGAGCCGGTCTACGACAAGTACTGCCTGTCGTTCTTCCTGCACGATCCGGCGACGGGCACGCTGCGGCTGCCCCAGCTCCCGGACGGCGGAAGCGTCGAACAGCGCATGGAGGCACCGCACTTACCGGTCGTCCTCACGACGTTCCGTACGCCGGAGGGTGTCGAGTTCGTGCAGCGCACCTTCGCCGCGCCCGTCGGCGCGCGGCAGCGGGACCTGGTCGTCTCGCGAGTGACGGTGGGCAGTCCGACCGGGCAGCCGCGCGAGGGACTGCTGTGTGCGGCGGTCATGCCCGCCGGGCGAGCGAAGCGATTGGGGGTCCCCCCGGACGGAGTCTGGGGGAGGGTTCCAGCGGCACGACCGCAACGGCCGTCAGATCACCGACCGACGGCTGACCTATCTGCGTCATCTGCCGGACGAACAGCGCGTGGAGACCAACTCGGGGTGGGGGCCGGTCTTCGACACCCCGCCCGAGCAGTACGGCGTGTACGGCAATCCGGACTCCTCCTTCGACCCGGACTCGTATCTGGCGCACAGCGCGTTCCACGACCTGGTGACGGGCGGGAAGCTGAACGGCGCCCTGGAGGCGCGGGACCAGGTGGCCGGGCTGTGCAGTGCCGTGTTCGCCTGGCCGTTCCGGGTCGTCGGGGACGAGGTCTTCGAACTCGACGTACGACTGCCGGTCGATCTGTACGCCGCGGCCGACGATCTGGCGGAGCTGAAGGGGACTCCGGCGACGGAACTGGAGTCCGCCAACCGGGACTTCTGGGCGGCGAAACTGCTGGGTCAGGGACTCCAGCCCCAACTACCGAGTCCGGTAGGACATCTGACGGACCTATTCCGGCAGGCGAGGTCGCAGCTGCTGATCCTCTCCGATCACGGCGAGATCCATCCGGGCCCGACCGTCTACGACTCGTTCTGGATCCGCGACTCGTCGGTGGAGGCCACCGCCTGCTCGCTGGTCGGCGATGCGGCCCTGGCCGAGCACCAGTTGGGCACGCACTACCCGCTGCGGTTCAACCGCGGCACCGGCCGCGTCGGCCCCGCCGAGTACGGCTTCTACGGCGGCCCGCACGAGAAGGACGACCGCGAGTGGGACAGCAACGGCCAGGCGCTGTGGGCCATCGGCCGTTTCGACCGTACGACCGGCCGACAGGCGGCGTTCGGGGCGAAGTTGTACGTCCCGTACGTGCGTGACGCGGCCCGCTGGCTGCGCGACAACCGTGACGGGTACGGGCTGTTGCACAGCGGCTGGAGCGCCGAGCACCTCGGTGAACGCGACAAGCCGCACTACTGGGACGACCTCTGGGGCCTCGCCGGGCTGTACGAGGCGGCGCGTCTCGCGGAACGGATCGACGCACCCGAGGTGCCCGAACTGTGGGCCGCCTTCGACGACTTGAAGCGCGCCACCGGCGACTCGATCCGCTGGGTGCTGGCCGAGCAGCGCGCCCGCGGCGCCTGGGAGACGTACATCCCGACCGGCCCCGCCGACGTCGGACGGCTGGACTCCACGATGATCGGCACGGCCGCCTACTTCCACCCGCTGCGCCTGCACATGGGCAGCAAGCTGGGCGACGAGGTCGACCGGGCCGCCCGCTCCACGCTGGACACGATGTACGCGCACTTCGTCACCGGCGGCTATCGCCACGAGGCGGCCTGGAACGCGTACGGGCCCTATCTGACCCTCCAGTTGGCGCGCGCGTACCTGCTCGCGGGTGATCCCGCGCGGATGGACGCGCTGCTCGGCTGGACGGTCGGCGCGGGCTTCCCGCGAACGGCGGACCGGGCTGCGGCACTGGGCGCCTGGAACGAGCAGCACGCGTTCCCGGTCGCCTCGGACTTCGCCGAAGTCCCGTACCGGCCTTGGTACATGGGGGACATCCCGCACGGCTGGGCGGCGGCCGAGTACCTTCTGCTGATCCGCGACATCCTCTTCTTCGAGGCGGACGAGGACCGCGATCCGCACCTGTACATCGCGCCGGGCATACGTCCGCACTGGGTACCGGAGGGCGAACAGGTCGGTGTGGAAGGGGCGCCCACGCTCTTCGGGGAACCGTTCGGGTACCGGCTCACGCACGATCCGGCCGGGCGGACGGTGACCGTCGACATCACCGAGGCGCCGGACGGAGTGCGGTTCGTTCATCCGTGCCGGTTCGGCCGGGTGCGGGCGGTGTCCGCCGACGGGCGGGACCTGGAGGTGACGGGCCAGGACGTGCGGGTACCGGCCGGGACGGAACGGTTCACGGTGAGGTACGAGTGACGGGCGCAGCCGTCAGCACTGCTGCTGGTCCGGGCCCGGGTCCGTGTCCAGGTCGTGGCTCTGGTCCTGGCCCTGGTCCTGATCGGGGTCCTGATCCTGGTCCTGTGTGCGTCGGAGGCTGAGCCGCTCCTTCTCGGAGAGGCCGCCCCAGACGCCGAAGCGTTCGTCGTGGTCGAGGGCGTATTCGAGGCACGCGGAGCGCATCTCGCACAGCTCGCAGATGCGCTTCGCCTCACGCACCGAGCTGCCCGGCTCAGGAAAGAAGAACTCGGAGCCGGTCTCGGCGCACAGTGCCTGTTCCTGCCAGGAGAAATCGGGCGTGTCGAGGGTGTCGTTGTGCATGCTCAGGATGATGCCGCGCATCGAAAAACGTTCGATCAACGCCGGATCAATGACGGTACCCGGCACCTAGTTGAGGAACTCCCCGCACCCCATGATGAGGCCCGGAGGCAACGGGCCGCACGGCGGCGCGCCCCAAAGGGGCGCGGGGCTGTCACATGTGCGGCTCCGCCACGTGGGCGCGCCAAGCCCCCACAACCCCGCACGCAACCACGACCGCGAGCCAACACCTCACGCAGGGCCCCGCCTGGCTACTCAGAGTAACCATCAGCCCGCCAAGCCCAGCGGCAGCGCTCCGGCAGCGATTGTCAGTGGTCGGTGCAAGACTCGGCGGTACAGGCAACGGGACCCCTCAAAGGAGGGCAACATGCTCACCACCCGCTTCGCCACCGGCGCCCCGAACTGGGTCGATCTGGGCACCAGCGACATCGACGGCGCGACATCCTTCTACAACAGTCTCTTCGGCTGGGACTTCCAGTCGGCAGGCTCCGAGTCCGGCGGCTACGGCTTCTTCCAACTGGCCGGGAAGACCGCCGCGGGCGGCATGCAGACCACACCTGAGCAGGGCCCACCGTCCTGGAACGTGTTCTTCCAGAGCCCGGACGCCGACGCCACCGCCAAGGCCGTCGAGCAGGCCGGCGGCAGCGTGCTCATGGCTCCCGACGACGTCATGGACAAGGGCCGCCTGGCCGTCTTCAGCGACAGGGCCGGCGTCAGCTTCGGCGTCTGGCAGCCACGCCAGCTGCGCGGCATCGATATCGCGGGCGACCCGGGCTCCCTGTGCTGGGTCGAGCTGTACACACCGGACATCGCCGCGGCGGCCGCGTTCTACAACTCCGTAATGGGCATGGAGACCTCGGCCGTGCCGTTCCCCGGCGGCACGTACACCTGCGTCAATCCCGCGGAGGGCGGCGAGGACTCCATGTTCGGCGGTCTCGTCCCGCTGGCCGACGACCCGACGGAGCAGGCGGCGGGGGCCTACTGGCTGCCGTACTTCGAAGTCGCGGACACGGATGCGGTGGCCGCCAAGGCCGAGGAGCTGGGCGGCACGGTCCGGATGCCCGCCACGTCCATGGAGGGCGTCGGCCGGATGGCCAAGCTCGCCGACCCGTACGGGGCGCGCTTCGCGGTGATCAAGAGCGATCCGCCGCAGAGCTGACCACGGGACAGTTCTCACAACAGGGCGGAGCTGGCCACAGGACACGGCCGGCAACAGGGCACGGCTGACAACAGGTCGGACGGAGGCCGGGTCTCCTTGATCGGGACCCGGCCTCCGTGTCGTCAAGTCCTGAACTCGGGCAAAATTCGAGAGCGCTCTCAGCCATAACCCTTGACGCCTCAACTCCCCCTGGGAACAGTGGAGCACCGCAGGAGATCGATCCCCCCACCGATCACTCCATCTCCTGCCACCCCCCACATCCCAGGAGACTTTCGTGATCTCACGCCGAGCGTTCCTTTCCAGCGCCGCGGCCGTCGGCGCCACCGCAAGCTACCCCGTCTGGGGAAGCGCTCTCAGCCCCACCGCGGAGGCCGCCCCCGCCACCTGCGAACTCGCCCTCAAGAACGCCTCGTTGCCGGGCACGGTCCGCGCGTACGTCACCGGGCACGAGCAGTCGACGCGCAGCTGGGTGCTGCTGCGGGCCGACGGCAGTATCTACCGGCCCACCTCGCCCTCGGCGCCGCAGACCCCGTTGCCCGTCGACTGTGCCATCCCGCTCGGCGCCGCCGGCTCGGCCCCGAAGGTCCTGACGCTGCCGCAGATGTTCGGTGCCCGCGTCTACTTCGTCCGTGACAGCACGCTCGACTTCTACCTCAACCCGGGCCCCGAGCTGGTCGAGCCCGCGTTCGGCACACCCGCCGACGCGAACTACGGCAAGACATGGTCGTTCTGCGAGTTCACGTTCAACAGCGACCAGCTGTACGCCAACATCAGCTACGTCGACCTGGTCACCGCCCTCCCGATCGGTCTGACCCTGGAGGGCGACGCCACGCACACGGTCGCGCCCTTGCCGAACGGCGCGGTCGACAGGATCGCCGCGGACCTCACGGCGCAGGCGGCCAGGGACGGCCAGCCCTGGGACAAGCTGGTGGTCCGGGGCAGCGGCGGCTCCGTGCTGCGCGTGATCTCCCCCCAGAGCCTGATGGCGCCGTACTTCGACCGGCCCGCCGAGATGCCGTTCCGCGACCTCTGGAACAGCTATATCGACGAGGTCTGGGCGAAGTACCGCTCGACCGACCTGAAGATCGACCTCCAGGGCGGCCGGGGCACGCTCACCGGCCGGGTCAGCGGTGACACGCTCACCTTCGCGGGCGGCCACACCTTCGCCAAGCCCACGTCGAAGGACATCTTCACCTGCAACCACGGCCCGTTCACCAACAACCCGGGCGACTCGGACGACAAGAAGGCCCTCCTCGCCCGTCTCGCCGCCGGCTTCAACCGCTCGATCATGCTCAGCCACCCGACCCAGCCCAACGGGACGACCACCGGCGACTACTACCAGGGCTCGGTCACCAACCACTGGTCGCGCATCGTGCACGCCAACTCGCCCATCGGCTACGCCTTCCCGTACGACGACGTACGCCCGGACGGCCAGCCCGACGTGTCGGGCGCGGCCCACGACGGCAACCCGCGCCGCTTCACGGTGACGGTAGGGGCGTAAGCGCTCCGCTGGAGTGCGGTAATTCGTCTGCGGGTGCGTTGTGGCTGGTGGCGCAGTTCCCCGCGCCCCTGAAAGACGGGCTGCGCCCTGTCTTTCATCTCTTGGGGGCGCGGGGAACTGCGCGGGCAACCCCCACCGGCCCGCACCCAAGAACACAACCCCCGCGGAGCGTTACGCCGAGGCGCGCCGAACCAGTGTCGTCGGCAGGACGACACTGGACGGCGCCCCCGCCAATCCGCCGGAGGCCGACGCGGAACCGGTCCGGTCGAGCCCCCGCAACAGCAGCCGCGCCATCAGCCGGCCCATCTCCTCTATGTCCTGCCGGACCGTCGTGAGCGGTGGGTCGGCCTGCTCGGTGAACGGCAGCATGTCGTCGAAGCCGACCACGGCGACGTCCTCGGGCACCCGCCGCCCCCGCTCCCGCAGGACGCGCATGGCGCCGACCGCCGTGAGGTCGTTGGCGGCGAACACCGCGTCCAGGTCGGAGCAGCGGTCGAGGAGTTCCCGCATCGCGCGCTCGCCGCCCCCCGGGGTGAAGTCGCCCTCCGCGATCAGCTTGGGGTCGACGTCCCCCATGACGTCCCGGAACCCGTCGAGCCGGTCGACCGCCGAGGTCTGGTCGAGGGCGCCGGTGATGTGGCCGACGCGCCGACGGCCCAGCCCGACGAGATGACGTACGGCCTCGCGGGCGCCGCCCCGGTTGTCGCAGTCGACGTACACCGCGCCGCGCGAACCGTCGCTCCAGCCGGGCCGCCCGCCGTACACCGTCGGCACACCGTGGATGAGGCCGGGCAGCGGGTCGTCGAGGTGCAGCGAGAAGACGAGCGCGCCGTCGACATGGCCGCCGGCGAGATAGCGGCCCACGCGCGCGTGGTCGGCGCGCCCCTCGGTGAGCAGCAGTACGAGCTGCGAGTCGTGAGCCGTCAGTTCCTTGCTGATGCCCCGGAGCTGAAGCGCGAAGAAGGGGTCCGCGAAGACTCTGGTCTCCGGTTCGGCGATCACCACGGCGACGGCGTCGTGCCGCCGGGTGACGAGGCTGCGCGCCGCCTGGTTGGGCACATAGCCGAGTTCGTCGACAGCCCGTCTGACGCGCTCGACCAGGGGCTCCCGCACACCGTCGCCGCCGTTGACGACACGCGACACGGTGGCCCGGGAGACGCCGGCCCTGGCGGCCACGGCCTCCAGTGTCGGGCGGGGCTCTGTCGACTGCTCGGTCACCTCGGGGCTCCTCAGGGCGGCGGTTGCCGATCAGGATAGCCGCCGTTGGACCCACCGTTGAGAGCGCTCCCTGTTCAAGCGGTCGAGCGCGTAGTCCCTGGAAAACCGCCGTGCCCGCACACCGGGCACTCAGTGCTCGTGCGGCTCATGGGGCTCGTAGCCCGGGATCGTCCCGTCCGTCTTCTTCACCAGGAACAGGCCCGCCATCCCCATGTCGGAGTGGCTCTGGACATGGCAGTGGTACATCCACGCCCCGGCCCCGACGCCCTCCCCCGCGATCACCTGGAAACCGAACGAGTCGGCGGGTCCCACGATCTTGTTGTCGATGACCTGGCTCGGGTCGTCGGGGCCGGTCAGCAGCCCGGTGCGGTTGTCCGCCCAGCGGTGACCGTGCATGTGGAAGGTGTGGTAGTACTCGCCGTGCGTGATCATCACGAACTCGACGCGATCGCCCACCGTGGCCGCGAAGTCGGGGCTCTGGTGACCGGGCTTGTTGTTGATCGTCATGTCGTTGAAGACGATCGTGTACGTCGTGTCGGGGAGGATGTCGCCCTGGCGACGGACGATCACAGGACCGTAGAGGCCTTTGCGGAGGCCCCCCGTGCCGTGCTCGGTGCCGACGACGTGGTCGTGGTAGTGCCAGTAACCCGCGCTGCCCGCCCGCCAGGTGCCGTCCTTGCGGCGGCCCGGGGCGTGGGTGCGCCAGGTGTACGTGCGCGTGTCGCCCGGCTCGACCTGGGACCTGCTCAACTTCGTGCCGTCGCTGGAGATTTCGTAGTCCAGGCCGTGGACGTGCAGACTCGCCGCCACGTCCATCGTGTTCTCGACCTCGATGTGGGCGGTGTCGCCCTCGTTGAGTTCGATGAGCGGGCCGGGGATCGAGGCCTTGCCCTTCTCGAAGCCGTAGCCCATCTGCCCGTCGGCGAGCTTCTCGATGTAGAGCTTGAGGTGCTTCACCTCGCCGCCCGCGGGCGCGGTCCGCGCCGGGCTGTCGGCGGAGGTCGCGTCCTGCGCGGCCACGAGCGACAACGATGTCGCGACCGTGGCCACGGCGGCCCCGCCCAGCATCATCCGCCTGCTGAGGCCGCGTCTGTCCATGCCGTCCGTGGTGCCCATGCCGAACTCCCCCAACCGGGTGCGGAATCAACGGAATTGACGGATCGAAGGAACCGAGTGACAGAGCCGAACCGGGGAGACGGTAGTGGCATCAGCCGCGTTTATCCACACCCAGGACAAAGTTCGTGCGATCCCGGTCATACCTATTGGCGAGTTCCGCGAAAAGGTCTAGCTTCCATGGCGCTGTTGCTGTGACCGAGGAGGGATGGGTGAGCACATGCGGCGCACTCCGCATCAAAAGCCCTTTGCCGTACGAGGGTTGAGCATCACCAGACGCAGAGCGAGACACCGGGGCTGGGCGGCCGTGCTGGCCGCCGGAGTCGTCACCGCGGGTGTCCTCTCGGGACCGGCCGCGAGCGCGCGCCCGGCACCCTTACCGCTGACAACGATGTCGATCAAGTCGCCGCCCGGCGGCGCCGATGTACGGGTGCTGGTCTTCCACGGGTCCGCGGCGAACGGCGAGGAGTCGCCCGTCGTCAACGCCGGGATCGAGGCGATCGAGGACATCGGTCTGTCGGGTCCGGCCGCGCAGCGCTACGAGGTCGAGGCCACGGACGACGCCTCGGTCTTCACCGACGAGACGAAGCTCGGCGGCTACAACGCCGTCGTCTTCCTGACCGGCGGCGGAGACATCCTCGAACCGGAGCAGGAGTCCGGCCTTGAGGCGTACATGGAGGCGGGCGGCGGTTTCGTCGGCATCCATGACGCGGCCCGCGCCGAGCCCTACTCGGACTGGTTCACCGGGCTCGTCGGCGCCCGTCCGGCTGCGAGCAGCCCAACCGCCGTACAACGGGCGACCGTTGAGGTCGGTGACCGCCAGCATCCGGCCACGAAGGAACTCCCGCTCCAGTGGAAGCGCCCCGACCAGTGGCTGAACTGGGTCAAGAACCCGTCCGGCGACGTGCACACCGTCGCCCGCGTCCGCGAGTCGACGTACCAGCCGGGCGACAGCAAGAACGGCGCGGACCACCCGGTGTCCTGGTGCCGTGACTACGACGGCGGCCGTTCCTTCTACACAGGTATGGGCGGCACGGTCTCCTCGTACGACGAGACGGACTTCCGCGCCCATCTGCGCGGGGCCCTCCTGTGGACGACCCGCATCGCGCAGGCCGACTGCAAGGCCACGATCAACGCCAACTACAAGGCGGAGCGCCTGACCCAGCCCAACCAGCCGGGCCAGAACGACCAGATCGGCGAGCCGCACGGCCTGGTCACCGCGCCGGACGGACGCGTCTTCTACATCGGCCGGGGCGGCACCGACTCCTCGCAGCCCGTGATCACCGACTGGAACAACCCGGACATCGGCAAGGGCAGGGGCGAGATCCACGTCGACGACCCGAAGACCAAGAAGGTCACGCTGGCCGGCGCGCTCACCGTCTTCGGCAACAAGGGCGGCGGCGACGAGCTCGTCAAGGTCGAAGAGGGGCTGCTCGGCATCGAGTTGGACCCGCGGTTCGAGGAGAACGGCTGGGTGTACCTGCACTACACGCCCCACTCCCGGATCAACCGCGACACGCGGATGGCCGAGCGCTACGTCTCCCGCTTCACGTTCAACTCGACCACGAACAGGCTGGATCTGAACAGCGAGAAGGTCCTGCTGAAGTGGCCGGTCCAGATCCACAGCTGCTGCCACTCGGGCGGCGGCCTGGCCTGGGACTCCAAGGGCAACCTCTACATCGCGACCGGCGACAACAACTCCAGCGGCTTCAGCGACGGTTACTCGGGCAACAACCCTCAGCCGAACTACAAGGGCGTCTCCTTTGCGGACGCGCGCCGCACGGCGGGCAACACCAACAACCTCAACGGCAAGATCCTGCGCATCCATCCGGAACAGGACGGCACGTACACGCTGCCCGAGGGGAACCTCTTCACCGGCAAGGAGACCGCAGAGGGCGGCGGCAAGACGCGCGGCGAGATCTATGTGATGGGTGTCAGGAACCCGGCGCGCATCTCCGTCGACAAGAAGACCGACACCCTGTACGCGGGTTGGGTCGGCCCGGACGCCCCTGCGCCGTCGACGACCTGGGGGCCGGCGAAGTACGACACGTTCGCCGCGATCACCAAGCCGGGCAACCACGGCTGGCCGTACTGCATGGGCAACAAGCAGCCCTACCGGGACCGCAATCTGCCCGATCCGTCGAAGCCGCTCGGCTGGTACGACTGCGACAAGCCGAAGAACGAGTCGCCCAACAACAACGGTCTCGTCAACCTGCCGCCCGTCACCTCGAACACCATCTGGTACTCGCCCCAGGGCGGCGGCCCGGACTACCCGCGCGACGCGAACGGCATCCCGTCGTACAAGACGGAGGACCAGAAGTTCCTGCTGCCGTGGCTGAAGGGCGGCGGACAGGCGGCCATGGACGGGCCCGTCTACCGCTACGACAGCACGTCCGCTAGCACCGCGAAGTGGCCCTCGTACTGGGACGGCAAGTGGTTCGTCGGCGACTTCTACGACGCCGACCAGCCGCGGCACGCCGTGGTCCTCGACCCCAAAACGGCCGGGCAGGGCGGCATTCCGGTACACGCCGAGACGCTGAAGAAGATCATCCCCATCGGCAACGACGGCATCAAGAACCTCATGGACTGGAAGTTCGGCCCCGACGGCACGCTGTATGTCCTCGACTACGGGCGCGGCTTCTTCACATCGGACTCCAAGTCCGCGCTGTGGCAGGTGACGTACAAGGGCGGCGGCCCCACGCCTGCCACCGATCAGCTGGCCAGGGAGGCGCAGTGACGACTGTGACGGGCATGCGAAAGCGAAGAACTGGACGACTGTGGACGGCACTTGTGGCGTCGCTGCTGATGGTGCTCGGGCTCGCCTCCACCTCGGCGTCCGGCCAGACCGACGGCGCTCCGGCCGGCCCGGCTGCGGCCGCGCAGACGCTCACGTGGACGGCCGGGGACGACATCTCCACGTACGTGTCCGTGCCCGCCACGGCGGTCGAGGGCGCGACGACGATCGTCTTCGAGAACAGCAAGGCGACCGGCAACACCACCGGTATGCCGCACACGTTGACGTTCGACGTCTCCGATCCGGAGTACAACAACGACGTACCGCTCAACATCCTGGCCAATCCCAACGACGACCAGGGCGGCAGGCACACGGCCGAGGTGACCCTGACGCCCGGCCGGTACCGCTACTACTGCACCATCCCCGGCCACGGTCAGATGCAGGGCATCCTCGTGGTCACCGAGGGCAGCGGCGACGACACGACGGCGCCCGAGACCGCGGCGGACGTGAGCGGTACGCGGAACGCGGACGGCGCGTACGTCGGTTCGGCGACCGTGACGCTCAGCGCGAAGGACGCGGAGTCGGGCGTGGAGCGAATCGAGTACGCGATCGGTGACGCGGGCGCCTGGCAGCCGTACACGACACCCGTGGTGGTCGATCAGGTCGGTGCCCACAAGGTCCGCTACCGAGCGGTCGACAAGGCCGGGAACATGGCTGCCGAGAAGGCGGAGTCGTTCACGGTGGTGGCCAAGCCGACGGACGACACGACTCCCCCGGAGACGTCGGCGTCCGTGACCGGCCAGCAGAACCCGCAAGGTGAGTACCTTTCCATGGCGACCGTCACGGTGACGGCCTCCGACACCGGCTCGGGCGTCAACACCATCGAGTACGCGCTCGGTGACGCGGCTGCCTGGCAGCCGTACACCACGCCGGTGATGGTCCACGAGGTGGGCACGCACAAGGTGCGGTTCCGGGCCACGGACAAGGCGGGCAACGCGGCGGCCGAGAAGTCCGTCTCGTTCACCGTGGTCACACCGCCCGCCGAGGACACGACTCCCCCGGTGACCGGCGTGAGCGTCGACGGCACGAAGAACTCGTCCGGGGCGTACATCAACAACGCCAAGGTGACGGTGACCGCGACGGACGCGCACGGCTCGGGGGTCGCCGCGATCGAGTACGCGCTCGACGGCGGTCCGTACCTCGCCTACACCGCTCCCGTGGTGGTCGACCGCGTGGGTGCGCACACGGTGGCCTACCGTGCGCGAGACAAGGCGGGCAACACCTCGGACGCCCGTACGGTGAACTTCACGATCGCCCCGGGCGGCGGCGTTCCGGCGCCCAACTGTGCCGAGTACGACGAGCGGTTGACGGTCATCGTCGGCACGGTCGACACGGGCGTGCCGAACCGGATCACCAACAGCCGTTGCCGCATCAATGAGTTGATCGAGGACGAGAAGGAATGGACGTCCCACGCGCTGTTCCTCAAGCACGTGACGACGGTCCTGAACACCCTCCTCAAGGAAGGTGTCATCGTCCAGCGTGAGTACGACCTGATCGACGAGGCGGCGAAGGAGTCGGGCATCGGCAAGCCGGGCCAGACCGAGGGGTACCGGACGATCCTCGACGGTACGCCGGCGTCGTTCGCCAAGTGGCAGCAGGTGGGCGGCGGTTCGTTCGGTCTGAACGCCGACGGGTCGATCACCTCGGGCACGTCGAGGGACGGGCTCGGCATGCTGTGGTTCCCCGAGCGCAAGTACGGGGACTTCTCGCTGAAGCTCCAGTGGCGTGACGACGCGCCGGGCACGGGCAACGCCAACTCCGGTGTGTTCGTGCGGTTCCCGGGGGTCCACGGCCATCCGGAGGAGTCACGGCCCGAGTGGGTCGCCATCAAGTACGGGCACGAGGTGCAGGTCCTCGACCGTCCCGACGGCGACATGTACAAGAGCGGTTCGATCTACGGCTTCGACCGGGTGGGCCTGGCCGGTGCCGGCGTCACCCAGAAGGGCACCTGGAACGACTACGAGATCCGAGTGGTGGACCAGCACTACTCGATCTACCGCAACGGCGTGCTGATCAACGAGTTCGACAACACCGGCGGCCAGGACTTCACCCCGCCGCGCTCGGACGACCCGGGCACGGACGGGCGGCGGTTCGCCTCCGGCTATGTCGGACTGCAGGTGCACGGCACGACGGACGTGGTCTCGTACCGGGACATCAGGATCAAGGAGTTGTGATCAGCTGCGACCAGCTGTGATCAAGGAGTTGCAGGGCCGTTCTCCTTCTTGTTCCTGGCCCTGCTCGGCTGTACCCGCTTGGGCTCACCCGGCATCTTCGGGTACTCGGGCGGGTACGGCAGATCGCCCAGGCCGTGGTCGTGTTCGTCGCGGCTGGCGAGTTCGAGCAGGGCTTCGAGGGAGTAGGCGCGGTCGTCCATGTCCGCGTGCACGTCGCCGAGTTGGGCGAAGCGCGCGGGCATGGTCGCGAGGTCGAAGTCACGGGGGACGGCGTCGGGGACCTCGTCCCAGGTGAGGGGTGCCGACACCGGGGCGTGCGGGCGGGGGCGTACGGAGTAGGCGGAGGCGATGGTGCGGTCCCGGGCGGTCTGGTTGTAGTCGACGAAGATCTTCGCGCCACGCTCCTCCTTCCACCAGGCCGTGGTCACCTGCTCCGGCATCCGCCGCTCCAGCTCGCGCCCGACGGCGATGGCAGCCCGGCGGACCTGGGTAAAGGTCCAGCGGGGCTCGATCGGCACGAAGACGTGCAGACCACGCCCTCCGGATGTCTTGGGAAAGCCACGCAGATCCCCGTACTCGTGAAGCACTTCGCGCAACTCGTGGGCGGCGCGGACGGCGTCGGCGTAGCCGGTGCCGGGTTGCGGGTCGAGGTCGATGCGCAGTTCATCGGGGCTGTCGACGTCATCACGGCGTACGGGCCAGGGGTGGAAGGTCAGCGTGCCGTACTGGGCGGCCCACAGGACGGCGGCGGCCTCGGTCGGACACATCTCGTCGGCGCTGCGCCCGCTGGGGAAGGTGATGTGGGCGGTGGGGATCCAGTCGGGCATGTTCTTCGGCGCCCGCTTCTGGAAGAACGACTCGCCGGTCACTCCGTCGGGGTAGCGCTCCAGGGTGGTGGGCCGGTTCCGCAGGGCGCGCAGAATGCCCGGGCCGACGGCGATGTAGTACTCGGCGAGGTCCCGCTTGGTGAAGCCGCGCTCAGGGAAGAAGACCTTCCCCGGACTGGACAGCCGCACCGTCCGCCCCGCCGCCTCCAGCTCCACCGCGTCTCCCATGCGAGCCACGGTAGGCGCAGTGGGCGCGGCTCGCATATTTGGGTGCATGGTCCGTATCGGGCGGATGGGGCGATCGCTGCGCCGATGAGGCATGGCTTGGATTAGTGCACATGTTCGATGCGGCTGGGGTCCAGGGTGCGGCGGTTGTGACACTTGGCGCTGGTTGGCCATGCGCATCGATCGTTGGGTTGCCACTGGAGTCCAGCGCCACTAGGACTGTGACTGAGCGGCTGATCTGCCCTCTGAATGCTTGAGTTGTTCGTCAGCGCCGCAGTTGACCCGGCTGAACACGGACCACGGTTTCCGTGCGGCGATCGACCCCGGCGGAGTTCGGTCTCCCGCTCAGTAGCCGGGCGGGATCCGGTCCTGCGGCCCGTCGGCCACCTCCGCTGCGCCTTCCTCCATCTGCGCCCTCTTGGCCACGGCCGGGTCGGTCGAGTCCGAGACCAGCTCCGCGATACGCAGAGTGCACTCCCACTCCGTCAGCTTGCCTTTGATTACCACCAGGTATGACTCCTGGTCGGCGAAGCGGTACACGCGGCGCCGCTTCTCGACGATATTTTTGCTCGGTAGATACGTGTGGAGGACGGCACGGAGCTCCTCCCGTGCCTGGTCCTTCGTTTCCCTCCCACGGCAGATGAACTCGGTCCTGTACGACTCGCCGTTGTAGTACTGCGCGATCACGGCCCAGTTGCCCATACTCACTCCCCCTCGGTGCCGCCGTCAGTCAGCCACAGCTCAGCCGCTGGGACAAGAGCAATACAGACCG
The DNA here is from genome assembly GCF_026341515.1 of Streptomyces sp. NBC_00878. Taxonomy (NCBI): domain Bacteria; kingdom Bacillati; phylum Actinomycetota; class Actinomycetes; order Kitasatosporales; family Streptomycetaceae; genus Streptomyces; species Streptomyces sp. NBC_00878. Next base: position 1,222,796 of record NZ_JAPEOK010000001.1, read on the forward strand.
TGGGGTGGCCGCCACGCGGTGGCGGGTGGGACGAGCGACTGACCAGCGCCGGACGGGACGAACCAGAGTCGAGACCGCAGCGGCCAACCATCTCTGAGCAGAATGACCAACCGCCCTTGGACCCAGGCTGCTCGCCAGCGCGGCACGAGTTCGTGCCGCGCTGGTGGCACCGCGGCCCTGCAGGCTGGACCCTCAACGAGGGCGAGGACGACCACCTGCGCTGGCTCGACACCGCGTACAGCGACCGCTCACTCATCACCAGCGTCGGCCCTCTTCACGCCGACCACGCCGAGCAGAATGACCGCCCCGTCGGCCTGCCGACATCGTCGAGCACCCTGCCGAGCCTGGTCGTGCGCATGTTCCAGCACGCCCGCCTCGGCGACCGCGACCAGCTGCTCGACGTCGGCACCGGCTCCGGCTACGGGACAGCCCTCGCGTGCCTGCGCCTCGGTGACTTCCAGGTCACCAGCATCGACGTGGACCCGTACCTCGTCGACGCCGCCCGCGAGCGCCTGGAGCACCTCGAACTGCGCCCCGACCTCGCCGCCCTGGACGCCACCGGCGAACTGCCCGGCGCCTACGACCGCATCGTGGCCACCGTCGGGGTCCGGCCGGTGCCCGCCGGCTGGCTCGCCGCGCTCAGGCCCGGCGGCCGGCTGGTGACGACGATCGGCGGCACCTCGCTCATCGTCACTGCCGAGAAGCAGCAGGACGGCAGTGCCGTCGGTCGCGTCGAGCGGGACCGCGCCGGATTCATGCGCACCGGGCACGGCCCCGACTACCCGCCGGGGTCCCGGGAGATCCTCGCCGCGGCACGCGAACACGACGGCGAGAGCGTCACCACCGGGCAGTATCCGGTCGTCGACGTCGAGCAGGCGTGGGACCTGGCCTCGATGCTCGACATCACGGTCCCAGGCATCCTCTACGGCTACGCGGAAGACCGCGGGCTGCGCACGGCGTGGCTCACGCACCCGGACGGCTCCTGGGCCCGCGCCACGGCATCGGGCTTCGCCCCGCCCACCGTTCACCAGTCGGGAGACCGCCGCCTGTCGGACACCCTCGACGAGATCCGCGCCCACTGGCTCCAGCACGGCGAACTACCTGTCCGCAGCGCCCGCGTCCTGATCACGCCGGACGGCAGGGCGCGGCTTGCTCGCGGTGCGTGGAGGGCCGAGCTGTGAGCTCCTCGCACCCCCGCGTGATCACATTTCACTGGCCTACGCCATTCGCAGATCGCTGAGCCGAGGCCCTGAGCCGGAGGCCCTGAGCTGGAGGCCCTGAGCTGGACGTTTTGGATGTCCACGCCCAGCAGGCGGACATCATTCGCGGCTCATAGAGTCGGAACATGGATCTGCCGGTGATGCCGCCCGTGAAGCCCATGCTCGCCAAGTCCGTCGCGAGGATTCCGCCGGACATGCACTACGAGGCGAAGTGGGACGGGTTCCGGGCGATCGTGTTTCGGGACGGCGATGAGATCGAGATCGGCAGTCGTGCCACCAAGTCGCTGGTCAGGTACTTTCCCGAGCTGGTTGAGGCGCTGCGGGAGCGGCTGCCGGAGCGTTGCGTGATGGACGGTGAGATCGTGATCGCGCGCGACGGGCGGCTCGACTTCGACGCGCTCACCGAGCGCATCCACCCGGCTGCCTCCCGCGTGAAGACGCTCTCCGAGCGGAACCCCGCGTCGTTCGTGGCGTTCGACCTGCTCGCGCTCGACGACGAGTCGCTGGTGAACGTTCCGCTGAGCGACCGGCGGACGCTGCTGGTGGCGGCGCTGTCCGGCGCCACAGCTCCTGTCCATGTGGCGCCGGCGACGACGGACATCGAGGTGGCGCGACGGTGGTTCGAGCAGTACGAGGGCGCGGGCCTCGACGGGGTCGTCGCCAAGCCGCTCACGCTGCGCTACCGGCAGGACGAGCGGCTGATGTACAAGGTCAAGCACGAGCGCACGGCGGACGTGGTGGTCGCGGGCTACCGGCTCCACAAGAGCGGCCCGGTCGTCGGGTCGCTGCTGCTCGGCCTGTTTGACGCCAAGGGAACGTTGCAGCATGTGGGGGTGTGCGCGTCGTTCACGATGAAGCGGCGCGAGGAACTGGTCGCGGAGCTGGAGCCGCTGCGGATGGAGTCGGCCGTCGGGCATCCGTGGGCGGCCTGGACCCAGGACGCGGCGCACGAGACGGCACGGATGCCGGGCGCGCCCAGCAGGTGGACGGGCAAGAAGGACCTCTCCTGGCTGCCGCTGCGGCCGGAGCTCGTGTGCGAGGTGGCGTACGAGCACATGGAGAACGGCGAGCGCTTCCGCCACACGGCCCGCTTCCGCCGCTGGCGCCCCGACCGTACGCCCGAGAGCTGCACCTACGCCCAGCTCGACGAGCCGGTCGGATACGACCTGGCGGACATCCTGGGACCGCAGGACTGACCAGGCTGACCAGGCTGGCTGGGCTGGCTGGGCTGGCTGGGCTGGCTGGGCTGACCACAGCGACCCGTCCGACCAGGACTGACATCAGGCAGGGCGTCCGTGGGTACCCGGACGGCCTCCGCCGACCCCTCGGCGTGTATCGATCGGCCATCAACCCTGGCCGATCGACCCATCAACGCGCGCAATCAGAATCGAGCGGGTATGGCCATCAATGAACTTATAAGCGCACAATCATTAACATGAGACGCGGTGGCAACGGTGGACAGGGGACGGATGGCACGCAGGCAGCGCAAGCGGAACAACACCATGACGGCGGCACTGCTGGCTGCCACGGTGGCCGCCTCTCTGGCGTTCGCGTCGGGCTGTACGACACCTGACGGCCGACTCGACAACGGCCGCGAGAACGTCCCGGACGGCACGGACAGCGGCAGCCCCGAGACTGGGACACCCCGCACCGGTTCACCGCTCGCCGTGAAGATCGACAACGTCCCCGGCGCCCGGCCGCAGACGGGCCTGGACGCCGCGGACATCGTGTACGCGGAGCAGGTGGAGGGCGGCCTCAGCCGGCTGATGGCGGTGTACGCGACGAAGCTGCCGAAGACCATCGGCCCGGTGCGCAGCGCCCGCGAGTCCGACCTTGAACTGCTGCGCCAGTTCAACGATCCGACGCTGGCTTTCTCCGGAGCGCAGGGCAAGCTGCTGCCGCTGATCGACAAAGCGCCGTTGCACCCGGCCTCTCCGGCCGACGCCGGCAAGGCGTACTACCGGGGATCGGACAAGCCCACGCCACACAACCTCTATCTGCGCCCGCAGCGGCTCCTGGCGGCCACGCCCGGAGCGGACGCGCTGACGACGGGATTCCGGTACGGGGCGGCGCCCGAGGGCGGCAAGGCCGAGCTCACACGTACGGTCCGCTTCCCGGCGGCCCGTTTCACCTTCGACTGGTCGAAGGACCGGCAGCGCTGGCTGGTGTCGATGGACGGCACGCCGACGGTCACCACCGACGGCAAGCGGGTGGCCGCCTCGACGGTCGTCGTGCAGTACGTGGAGGTTCGGAAGTCCGCGTACCGCGACTTCCTGGGCAACAACACTCCCTACACGAAGACCGTGGGCTCGGGCACGGCGAAGGTCCTGCGCGACGGCAAGGTCTTCGACGCCGACTGGAAGCGGCCGGCGGCCGCGGACGGCACGGAGTTCACGACGACGAACGGCACACCTCTGAACTTCGCGAAGGGCCAGGTGTGGGTGGTGTTCACGAAGGCCTGAGCCTCAGGGCCGAACCTCAGGCCCAGCCCCAGAGCCAAGCCTCAGGGCCGAACCTCGGGCCCAGCCCCGGAGCCAAGCTTCAGGGCCGACCCTCAGGCCCAGCCCCGGAGCCAAGCCTCAGAGCCGAGCCTCAGACCGACCAACCACGGGTTCCACCGAACCCCCGGGGTTACGCAGTCCCTCCGCCGCGTCCGACACCCGTTGGAGCAGATCGAAGAACACGGCCTGCTCCTCGCCGGAGAGCGGCGCCAGGAAGACCTGGTTCATCCGCGCCGTCCGCACCGCCAGTTTCCGGTGGACGCGCACGCCCTCGTCGGTGAGGCGGACCAGGAAGCGCCGTCCGTCCTGCGGGTCGCGCACCTTGTCCAGGAGTCCGCGTCGGCCGAGCCGACTGATGACCTCGGCGATGGTGGACCGGTCGAGCCCGACCCGCTCCCCCACCGAGCACTGGTCGAGCCCCGGCTCGGCGACGAGCGCGTTCAGCACCGCGAACTGCGGTGAGGTGATCTCCTCGGAGACCATCGTGTTCCAGAGTAGGTAGTGCGCCTGCTGCAGCCGCCGGGCCAGGTGCCCGGGGTGGGCGGAGAGATCCACCGCGGCCATGTGCCCTCCTCGTTAGTTGGTGCACTGAGCTCATTAGTTGGTGCACTGAACGATAGCGGGCAACCGCTCTCCTTGTCTCACCATGAGACGAGACTCTGAACTGCGGATTCCACCAAAGCCTTGACGGTTGCGGGATCGAATGACAGCGTGTTTGAAACCTCGAATAAATGCTCAGTGTCCTGACTAATTGGCACCGCAGGGTACTCGGGAGAGATGGGGCTTCGCAGATGGACAAGGTGGTCGCCACAGCCGCCGAGGCAGTGGCCGATGTGCCCGACGGGGCGACCCTCGCGGTGGGCGGTTTCGGCCTCAGCGGTGTGCCGAACGTGCTGATCGAGGCGCTGTACGAGCGCGGAGTCTCCGGCCTGGGGGTCGTCTCCAACAACTGCGGGGCAATGGAGTCCGGGCTGGCGGTACTGCTGGCCGCCGGGCGGATCGCCCGCGTCACCGGCTCCTACATCGGGGCGAACAAGGAGTTCGCACGGCAGTACCTGGCCGGGGAGCTGGAGGTGGAGATGATCCCGCAGGGCACACTCGCCGAACGGCTGCGGGCCGGCGGGACCGGGATCCCCGCGTTCTTCACCCCGGCCGGCGTCGGCACCCAGGTAGCCGACGGCGGACTGCCCTGGCGCTACGACGGCAACGGCGGCATCGCCCTCGCCTCACCGCCCAAGGAAGTCCGTGAGTTCGACGGCACGCAGTACGTCCTCGAACACGGCATCCGCACCGACTTCGCCCTGGTCCGCGCCGCGAAGGGCGACCGGCACGGAAACCTCGTCTTCAACAAGTCCACCCGGAACTTCAACCCCCTGGCCGCCATGGCCGGACGCGTGACCATCGCCGAGGTGGAGGAGTTGGTCGAACCGGGCCACATCGACCCGGACGCCGTGCATCTGCCGGGCATCTTCGTGCAGCGGGTCGTCGCCCTCACACCCGAACAGGCCGCCGACAAGAAGATCGAACAGCGGACGGTGAGCAGCTGATGGCCTGGACCCGCGAACAGATGGCCGCCCGCGCCGCCCGCGAACTCGAGGACGGCCAGTACGTCAACCTCGGCATCGGTCTGCCGACCCTGATCCCCAACCACCTCCCACCCGGCGTCGAAGTGATCCTGGAGTCCGAGAACGGCATCCTCGGCACCGGCCCCTACCCCACCGAGGACCAGGTCGACCCCGATCTGATCAACGCGGGCAAGGAAACCGTCACCGTCCTGCCGGGCGCCTCCTTCTTCGACTCCGCCCTCTCCTTCGGCATGATCCGCGGCGGCCACATCGACGTCGCCGTCCTCGGCGCCATGCAGGTCTCCGCAACCGGAGACCTCGCCAACTGGGCCGTCCCCGGAAAAATGATCACCGGCATCGGCGGGGCGATGGACCTCGTCCACGGCGCCCGCACTGTCATCGTCGTCATGACCCACACCGCCAAGGACGGCTCACCGAAGATCCTGGAGCAGTGTGCGCTGCCCCTGACCGGCAAGGCCTGCGTGAACCGGATCATCACCGACCTCGCCGTCCTCGACGTCACCGACGAGGGACTGGTCCTCGTCGAGACCGCACCCGGCGTCACGGCCGGGGAGATCGTGGCGAAGACCGCCGCGAAGGTCCGTATCGCCGACAAGCTCACTGACGAGCTCACCGACGAGCTCACCGAGGAGATCCAGTCGTGAAGGACGTCTACGTCGTCGACGCGGTCCGCACTCCGTTCGGCAAGTACAACGGGTCGCTGTCGTCCGTCCGCCCGGACGACCTGGCCGCCCACGCCATCCGCGAACTCCTCGCCCGTACCCCGGAGTTGGACCCGTCCCGGATCGAGGACGTCTACTTCGGCAACGCCAACGGGGCCGGTGAGGAGAACCGCAACGTCGCCCGCATGGCGGGCCTGCTGGCCGGACTGCCCACCTCCGTGCCCGGTGTCACCGTCAACCGGCTGTGCGCCTCCGGCCTCGAAGCCGTCGTCCAGGCCGCCCGCGCCATCGCGGTCGGAGACGCCCACATCGCGCTCGCCGGTGGCGTGGAGTCCATGACCCGCGCCCCCTACGTGCTGCCCAAGAACGACAGGCCCTTCCCGGCCGGCCACACCGAGCTGTACTCCACCACCCTCGGCTGGCGCATGGTCAACCCGAAGATGGACCCGCAGTGGACCATCCCGCTGGGCGAGTCGGCCGAACTCATCGCCGACAAGCACAAGATCAGCCGCGATCAGCAGGACGAGTTCGCACTCGCCAGCCACCGCAAGGCCGCCCAGGCCCAGGCGGACGGCCTCTTCGACACCGAGATCGCCCCCGTGTCCATTCCGCAGCGCAAGGGCGACCCCCTCGTCTTCGGCGCAGACGAATGCGTACGGGCCTCGACATCGCTGGAGGCGATGGCCAAGCTCAAGCCGTCCTTCCGCACGGAACACGGCACGGTCACCGCGGCCAATGCCTCACCGCTCAACGACGGCGCCGCCGCGCTGCTCCTCGTCGACGAGGACGGCCTGAAGGCCACCGGCCGCGAACCCCTCGCCCGCGTCTCCGCCACGGGCGTCTCCGCCCTCGACCCGGACTACTTCGGCCTCGCCCCCGTCGAAGCCGTCAACCGCGCCCTCGCCAAGGCGGGCAAGGGATTTGACGACCTGTCAACTCTCGAACTCAACGAGGCCTTCGCCGCACAGGTCCTCGGCTGTGTCGCCGAGTGGCCCGACTTCGACCCGGCCGTCCTCAACCCACAGGGCGGTGCCATCGCACTCGGCCACCCCCTCGGCGCATCCGGCGCCCGCCTCGCCGGAACCGTCGCCCACCAACTCGCCCGCAAAGGCAGCGGAACCGGCGTCGCCACCCTCTGCATCGGCGTCGGCCAGGGCCTCGCCCTCGTACTGGAGCGTTAGGAACTCTCATGGCTCTCACTCAGTCGGACATCGACGTCGAGATCAAGGATCGCCAGGACGCGTACGACAAGGCGGTCGCCGGCGGCGCCCCGGTCCTGCACCACCCGCGGCGCGACTACCCGCCGTACCGCAGTTCCGTGCTGCGGCACCCCAAGCAGCCGCTGGTCGCCGTGAGCGGCGGGGACCCGGAGGCCGTCGAGCTGTCGGGGCCGGTGTTCGGTGTCGCCGACATCACCGAGCACGACAGCGACCTGACCCTCCAGCACCGGGGCGAGCCGATCGGCGAGCGCATGACCGTCTCGGGCCGACTGCTCGACCGCGACGGCCGTCCCGTGCGCGGCCAGCTCGTCGAGATCTGGCAGGCCAACGCCGCCGGACGGTACGCCCATCTGCGCGAGCAGCATCCGGCGCCCCACGACCCCAACTTCACCGGTGTGGGGCGGACCCTGACGGACGATCAGGGCCGGTACTCGTTCACCACGATCAAGCCGGGCCCGTACCCGTGGGGCAACCACACCAACGCGTGGCGGCCCGCGCACATCCACTTCTCGGTGTTCGGCACCGCGTTCACCCAGCGGCTCGTGACGCAGATGTACTTCCCGAGCGACCCGCTGTTCCGGTACGACCCGATCCTCCAGTCCGTGACGGACGAGGCGGCCCGCAACCGGCTGATCGCCGCGTACGACCACGACCTCTCGCGGCCCGAGTTCTCGATGGGCTACGCATGGGACATCGTTCTCGACGGTCCCTCCGCCACCTGGATCGAGGAAGGCCGTTGACCATGACCGAGACGACCGGGCGCCTGCTCCCCACCCCGTCCCACACCATCGGCCCGTTCTACGGCCACGCGCTCCCCTTTCCCGGCGGCGCCGAGGTGGCGCCCCCGGGCCGCTCCGACGCGATCACCCTGCACGGGTACGTGTTCGACGGCGCGGGTACGCCGATCCCCGACGCCCTGCTGGACTTCTGGCAGGCGGCGCCCGACGGCTCGCTGACCGGCGCGCCCGGCTCGATGCGGCGCGACCCGGCGACGGGCGGGTTCGTGGGCCGCAACGGCGTCGGCTTCACGGGCTACGGGCGGGTTCCCACGGACCCGGACGGGCACTACGCGCTCCACACGTTGCCGCCGGGCAACACCGGGCTGCCGTACATCAGCGTGTGCGTGTTCGCGCGCGGTCTGACGCACCACCTCTTCACCCGCGCGTACCTCGCCGACGGCGCGGACCCGCTGCTCGACTCCCTCCCGGCCGAGCGGCGCGCCACGCTGATCGCGGCGGAGGGCGCCCACCGGACGTACCGTTTCGACATCGGCCTTCAGGGCGAAGGCGAAACGGTCTTCCTGGAGTTCCAGTGACAGCTGCCTCCCCTGCCGATCCCGGCAACCCCGGCGATCCCGCCGGTTCCAGCGATCCCGTCGCGTCCAGCGATTCCGTCAGTCCCGTCGATCCCGGCGGTTCCGACGTCGGTCTGCTCGCGCCCGGGCGGGCGGGCTCCCCCGCCGAGTCCGCGACGGGCGACCGCGCCTTCCTTCAGGCGTTGCTCGACGCGGAGGCGGCACTCACCCGTGCGCAGGCCTCGCTCGGCCTCGCCCCGGCGGAGGCCGCCGACGCGGTCACCGCGGCGGCCGACGTGGCACGTTTCGACGTCCGCGGCCTGGCGCTCCGCGCACGGGACGGCGGCAATCCGGTGATCCCGCTGGTGGCGGACCTGACGTCGGCCGTCGCGGCGGTCGACACCGAGCACGCCCCCTACGTCCACCGGGGCGCGACCAGCCAGGACATCATGGACACGGCCGCCATGCTCGTCGGCACCCGGACGCTGGACCTGATCCTGGCGGACCTCGCCCGTACGGAGCGTGCGCTGGCGCGGCTCGCGCGCGAGCACCGGGACACGGTCATGCCGGGACGCACCCTCACCCAGCACGCCGTGCCGACCACCTTCGGGCTGAAGGCGGCGGGCTGGCGGGCGCTGGTACTGGACGCGAGGGACCGCGTCCAGGCCGTGCGAGAGCGACTCCCGGCCCAACTCGGGGGCGCGGCGGGCACGTTGGCGGCCTTCACCGCGTACGGCGCCCCGGACACGGGTGCCCTTGTCGAGGCGTACGCCCGTGAACTGCGCCTCGCCGTACCGGTGTTGCCCTGGCACACCCTCCGCACGCCCGTCGCCGACCTGGCCGGAGCCCTCGCGTTCACCGCGGGTGCCCTCGGCAAGACGGCCGCGGATGTGCTCACCCTCGCCCGTACGGAGATCCGTGAGCTGAGCGAGAGCGCGGGCGGTGGTTCGTCGGCCATGCCGCACAAGGCGAACCCCGTACGCGCCACGCTCGTCGCGGCGGCAGCCCGCCGGGCACCGCACCTCGCCGCGACGCTGTACGGGTCCCTCGCCGCCGAGGACGAACGGCCCGCCGGTGCCTGGCACGCCGAGTGGGAGCCCCTGCGTGACCTGCTGCGTCTGGTCGGCGGGGCAGCACGCGACGCGGCCGAGCTGACCGAGGATCTGCGGGTCCACGCGGAAGCGATGCGCGCCCACCTGGACCTCACCCACGGCCTGATCGTCTCCGAGCGACTGTCCGCCGAACTCACGCCGGTGCTCGGGCGGGCCCGCGCCAAGGAACTGCTCACGCTCGCCGCGCGGCGGGCCACCGCCGAGGACCGGCCACTCGTGGAACTCCTCGCCGAGGAGCCCGAGTTGAAGGACCTCGACCTCGCGGTCCTCACCGACCCCACCCAGTACACCGGCTCCGCCGGAGCCCTCACCGACCGTGCCCTGGAGCGACGTTGACCACCCAACCACCTCTCCCCTACGGCAAGTTGCCGCACCACCGCGCCGAAGGCCCCGTATCCGCTCCCCCACTCCTCCTCGGCCCGTCCCTAGGGACGTCGACGGCCCTGTGGGACAAGGTCGCGCCCGAACTCTCCGTCACCCACCGAGTCGTGCGCTGGGACCTGCCGGGCCACGGCGGCTCCTCCGCCGGTCTGATCGGTCCCGGAGCGAGCGTCGCCGACCTCGCCGCGCTGGTGCTCGCGCTCGCCGACTCGCTCGGCATCGACCGGTTCTCGTACGCCGGTGTCTCGCTCGGTGGCGCGGTGGGGCTGCATCTCGCCGTCCACCACCCCGAGCGGGTCGAACGGCTCGCGGTGATCTGCTCCTCCGCGCATTTCAACGGCTCCAAGCTGTGGGAGGAGCGCGCCGCGCTCGTGCGGGCCGAGGGACTGGCCGAGCTCGCCAAGGGCGCCGACTCCCGTTGGTTCACGCCCGGTTTCACCGTTCCCGAGCTGATCGAGGATCACCGGACGGCGGATCCGGACGCGTACGCCGCCTGCTGCGACGCGCTCGCCGCCTTCGACATCCGGGAGCGGCTTCCGGAGATCGGCGCGCCCACGCTGCTCGTCGCCGGGCGTGAGGATCCCGCGACACCGCCCGCGCATCTGCGCGAGATCGCCGACGCGGTTCCCGGTGCCGCGCTGGTCGAGATCCCGGGTGCCTCGCACCTCGCGCCCGCCCAGTGCCCGGAGGCCGTACTCACCGCTCTGCGCGCGCACTTCGACGGTGGCGCCAAGCGGGGCATGGAGGTTCGCCGCCAGGTGCTGGGTGACGTACACGTCGACCGTGCGCAGGCCCGGCAGTCGGAATTCACGGCGCGGTTCCAGGACTTCATCGCTCGGTACGCGTGGGGCGAGATCTGGACCGACCCCACCCTGGCGCGCCGCGAGCGGAGCATGATCACGCTGACCGCGCTGGTGGCGCACGGGCACTACGACGAGCTGGCGATGCACATCCGCGCCGCCCGCCGTAACGGGCTCACACCGGAGGAGATCGGCGCGGTGCTGCTGCAGACCGCCGTGTACTGCGGGGTCCCGGCGGCCAACTCGGCGTTCGCCGTGGCCCAGCGGGTGCTCGCCGAGGAGGACGAGGCCACGGGCTGACCTGCCCCTCGGTCAGTCGGTCAGTCGGTCAGTCGGTCAGTCGGTCAGTCGGCGGACGGTGCGCCAGAGGGCGCTCGGCCCGGCTCCAAAATCACCCGGCCGCCGAGCCATCCCCCACCGAGCCATCCCCCACCGAGCCATCCCCCACCGAGCCATGTCACAGAGACAACCGTCATAGAGACAACCGCCGCCGCTCCGTCAGCGAGGGCGGGGCACTCGGACCGGGTCCAGTGCCTCCCGGGCCCTGGCCACCAGGCCGTCCGCGCCGCAGGTGCGCGCCAGTGTCAAACCGCGGGTCAGCTCGGTGACGGAGCCGGACGCGATGCCGTAGTCGACGCGGGCCGCCGCGTGCTCGTAAGCACAGGGGGACGCCTCGAGGTAGGCGACGGCCTGCGCGTGCAGCGTGACCGCGCGCCGGCCGGTTTCCAGGGTGGCGGCGCAGCGGAGGGCTTCGCCTATGGCCGTGTCCGTGCCGAAGCGTTCGGCCTGGATGCGGGCCTCGGCCGCCACTTCGGCGGCGCGGCGCGGGTCCGCGACGGCGAGGGTCCGGGCGAGGTCTCCCGCCCAGGGCGCCACCACCGTGTTGTGGCCGCCGCGGGCCGCGGACATCTTCTCGGCGGTCTCCAGTTCGTTCACGCCCTCCTCGACGCGGCCGGTGGCGATCAGCAGGCGGCCCCTGATCGAGTGGGTGTCCGGCAGGACGATCGTGGACGGGTGGGGCGGTTCGAAGGAGTACCGCTCGGCGATCTCCTCGGCCGCGCCGACATGGCCGCGGGCGAGCAGTGTGTCGATGAGCATGCACGCCGCCGACCAGTGCATGGGCAGCCCGCGGCCCACCCGGTCCGCCAGCCGGAGTGCCTCGCGCAGGGACTCCTCCGCGTCCACGAGGCGGCCCCGTCTGCGGAGCACGTATCCGCCGAAGGCGTGCGCGAGGGCCAGATGGCCGCCGCTCCACCCGGCGTGCTCGTATGTCCGCTGGGCCTCCGTGAAGAGGCTCTCGGCGCGGTCGAGGCGGTCCGCGAACGCGTAGGAGATGCCAAGCATCATGAGGAGCTCGAAGCTCCACTCGGTGTCGGTCCAGCCGAGGCCCGGTGCGAGGCGGCCGTTGACGAGGGCGCGGTCGCAGTGTTCGACGACCTCCTCGGCGTTCTCCCCGCGGGTCATCGCGTCGAAGGCGCGCAGGATGAGCAGGGCGCGCTCGGAGTTGTCGCGGCCGGTGAGCGGCTTGACGAGCTCGGCGAGGCGGCGGGAGCGGCCGGACGCGTCCTCCTCGCCGACGTGGACGCCCTCCCACATGTAGTGCACAGCCTGCAGGCGCATACGGGCGGGACCGGGCTGGAGCCGGGCGGCCTCCGCGTCGACCGCGGCGACGGCCTCCTCCGGCTGGCCGTTGTGGATGTAGGCGGAGGAGAGCCGGCAGACCGCGTCGACCCGCAGCTCCTCCTCCAGGCCGTGCACCGTGAGTGCCTGCCGCAGGTGCCCTATCGTCGTCGCGGGCGAGGTGAGGAGCGTGGCGCAGCCCAACTCGTAGAGGACGCGCGCGTGGACCTCCGGAAGCGGCGGTTCCAGCAGGGCGCGCTCCAGACAGCGGCGGGCCGCCTCCGGGGCGCCGACGGCGAGGTGTTCGCGGGCGGCCTCGCGCATCTGCTCGACGAGTTCGGGGTCGTCGTCCGGATGGACCTCGAGGAGGTGGCGGGAGGCCGCGGCGGCACCGAGGCCCGAAGCGGTGACGACCGAGGCGGCCACCCCGTGCATCGCGGTGCGCAGCCCGTCGGGGATCGAGCGGTAGACGGCGGTGGCGATGAGCGGATGGACGAACTCCAGGTCCCCTTCGGCGACTTGGCCGAGCGGTGGGTCGGCCGCGGTGAGGATGCGCGCCGCGCCGAGGAGAGTCGCGCAGCGCTCCGCCTCCTCCCGCGGCATGCCGGCGAGTTCGGCCGCCAGTTCCAGGGAGATCTGTGTGCCGAGGATGGCCGCCGCCCAGGCGAACCGGGTGGCGTCCACGCCGAGTCCTTCGAGCCGGTCGACGAGTCCGCGGCCCCGCGCCGAACGGTTCAGCGCGCGCAGTTCCGAGGCCGACTCCTCGACCGGTTCGAAGTCGCTGTCCTGGACCTTGGCGAGCAGTTCCACGGTCTCGAACGGGTTGCCGTCGGTGACAGCCCAGACCTCGCGGCAGAACGGGGCGTCGGCGTGCACGCCGAGCGTGGCGCGGGTGAGTCCGGCCGTGGCGCCGGGGGTCAGCGTGCGCAGGGCGGGCATCGGGCCGGCCAGGGCGCCGATGGTGTCGAGGTGGCGGGCGCTCTCGCCGGTGGCGTCACCGGGGCGGCGGGCGACCACGACGAGGACGGGCAGATCGTCGAGGCGCTCCGCGAAGGCCGCCAGCCAGTGCAGGGTCTCCTGGTCGGCCCAGTGCGCGTCGTCGACGAACAGCACCAGCGGCCACTCGCGTCGGGCGAGCCTGCGCACGGCCGCGACCAGGCCGTCGCACACGCCCTGGGGGTCGGCCTGGCGGTCGCCCGGTTCGGCGATCCCGAGGGCGGGTCCGGAGATGTCGTACCAGTCGCCGAAGTACTCACGCGCCTCGTCGGGCATCAGCGCCACGAGCGCGGGCTGCAGCAGCTGCCGTACGACATTGAAGGGAACGGACGTGATGGTCTCGCCGCCGCGTGCCGACCACACCGTGCACTTGCGTACCTCCGCGATCCGGCGTGATTCGGCCAGGAGCGCGGTCTTGCCGATGCCGGCCTCGCCGGTGAACATCAGCAGGCTGCCCGAGGCCGAGCCCGCGCACAGCGCGTCGATCGCCTCCGTGACCGCGGCGAGTTCCGTGTCTCGCTCCCAGAGCGGTGCCGAGGCGGCCGTCCCCGGCCCTGCCTCCGTCATCCCGCTACCTCCCCAGGTCGCCCAAACGTCACCCAACCGACGTACAGACCTTGAGCCTAGCCCTCCGCAAGGCACGGTGGAGCGTGGTCGGGACACCTGTTGCCGCGACGGGTGACCTGGAGCCAACAGAGTTGCCGGACGGAACCGCCGAGCGACACGCGTGAACGTAATTGACTGTCAAAAGCCGCGTACTGACACTGACTTTCCACATCGTCGTGACGGCGGGAGGAACGGCATGGGCGCCCCGGTGCACGGCTCCGGCCCGCGGACCGACCGGCCCGACCGGCCCGAGCGCTCCCGCAGGGCGCTGGTCGCGGGGTCGGTGGGCAACTTCATCGAGTGGTACGAGTTCGGCGTCTACGGCTATTTCGCGACGGTCATCGCGGCCCGGTTCTTCACGCCGGAGGGCGGCGGCGAGGCCGAGGCGCTGGTCAGGACGTACGCGTCCTTCGCGCTGGCGTTCTTCTTCCGGCCCGTCGGCGCGGCGCTGTTCGGGCGGCTCGGCGACCGCGTCGGTCGGCGGCCCGTGCTCATCCTGGTCATCGTCCTCATGACGGCCGCGACGACCCTGATCGGCGCGCTGCCCACGTACGACACGGTCGGCGCCCTCGCGCCCTGGCTGCTGACCTTTCTGAGGGTTGTTCAGGGGCTGTCCGCGGGCGGGGAGTTCGGGGGCGCGGTGTCGGTGATGACGGAGTTCGCGCCACCGGGCAGGCGGGGCCTGTACGGGTCGTGGCAGTCGTTCACGGTGGCGCTGGGGCTGCTGGGCGGGGCGGGGGTGGCGGCCCTGCTGGCGACCGTGCTCAGTGAGGCGCAACTGAGTGACTGGGGCTGGCGGCTGCCGTTCCTGCTGACGCTGCCGATGGGGCTCGGGGCGCTGTGGCTGCGCCTGCGGCTCGACGAGACGCCGTCCTTCGAGTCGCTCCGGGAACGACGGGAACTCGGAGAACTACGGGGAGTAGGAGAGCTACGAGAGCCACGAGAACTACGGGCACAGCAGGAACATCGGGAACAACTGCAACAGCGGGAACAGCAGGAACAGCGGGAACCACAGGAGGAGCCCGGGCCGGAGCGCCCGCCGGGGCGTGAGGTGGCGAAGGCGATCGTGCTGGGCGCGGGGCGCGTCATGGGCTGGGCGGCGGCCGGGTACACGTTCCTCGTCGTGCTCCCCTCGTATCTGCAGAGCTCGCTGAACGCCACGTTCCAGCAGGCGCTGGTCGCCACCGTCCTGGCCAACCTGGGCTTCGCGGTCACGATCATTCCGGCGGGCCTGCTCAGCGACCGGATCGGGCGGCGGCCGGTGATGCTGACGGGCGCGCTGCTGGTCACAGTCCTCGCGGTCCCGCTGCTCAACCTCCTTCAGGACACGGGCACTTCGGGTCCGGGAACTTCGCACGCGGTGAAGGGTACGGCCGTGTTCGTCGCGGGCGCCGTCGTGGGGCTGATGGCTGGGCCGGGGCCCGCGATGCTCTCGGAGATGTTCCCGACGAGCGTCCGCTACACCGGGCTGGGACTCGCCTACGCCCTGTCCAATGCCGTCTTCTCGGGATGTGCGGGCCTCATCATCACGGAGACGATCAAGCGGACGGGCAGCGTGGACATTCCGGCGTACTACGCGGCCGTGACATGCGCGGTGAGCGCGTTGACACTTCTGACGCTCCGTAAGGCGCCTGTGAGGCAAGGGAGTTGATGAGGTGCGGGTGATCGGCCTGATGTCCGGCACGTCGTACGACGCGATCGACGCGGCTGCGGCCGACCTGCGGCTCGACGGAGACAGCCTGGTACTGCGGCCGCTCGGGATGGTCAGCGGGGCGTACGGGGCCGAGTTGCGCGAGGCGCTGGCGGTGGCGCTGCCTCCGGCGGCCACGACCCTCGCCGAGGTGTGCCGCCTGGACACGCTCATCGGGCAGGCCCTCGCCGCCGCCGCTCTCCGCGCCGACCGCGAACTGTGCGAGGGACAAGCCGAGTTGGTGGCCTCGCACGGCCAGACCGTCTACCACTGGGCCGACGGAGAGCGGGTGCGCGGCACCCTCCAGATCGGTCAGCCCGCCTGGATCGCGGAGGTCACCGGGCTGCCCGTGGTCGCCGATTTCCGGCCGCGCGACATCGCCGCGGGCGGCCAGGGGGCGCCCCTGGTGAGCCTCGTCGACCTGATGTGGCTGCGCGGCAGACCAGGCACACCAGTTGCGCTGAACCTCGGCGGCATCGCCAACCTGACCGCGCCCGACGGCACCGCCTTCGACACCGGGCCCGCGAGCGCGCTCATCGACGCGGCGGTCCACCACTTCACCGGCCGCGCCTACGACATGGACGGCGCGCTGGCCGCCCGCGGCACCGTCCACGAACCGCTGCTGCGCCACCTCCTCGACGAGCCGTACTACGCGCGCCCCGCACCCAAGACCACGGGCAAGGAACTGTTCCACCGGGACTACCTGTTGACAGCACTGACGGCGCTGACGGCTCCAGCGGCACTGGCCGCTCGGGCCGTACCGGCGGACATCGGCCCTCCGGCCCACGAGGACGTGATCGCGACCCTCACCCGGCTCACCGCGCGCACGGTCGCGGACGCCGTCCGTTCGGTGCGCGGAACCGAGGTGATCGCCTCGGGCGGCGGCACGCGCAACCCCGTCCTCATGGCGCTGCTCGCCGAGGAGTTGCCGGGGGTGCCACTGCACACCTCCGACGCGCTGGGCCTGCCGTCGGCCGCGAAGGAGGCGTACGCCTTCGCCGTGCTCGGTTTCCTGACGCTGCACGGTCTCGCGGGCACCGACCCGAGGAGCACCGGCGCCCGGCACTCCAGCGTGCTGGGCTCGGTGACGCCGGGGCGGAACGGGCTGCCGCCACTGCCCCGGGGCCTGAAACAGCCGGTGCGGCTCGTGATTGAGTGAACTGAATCCGGTCCCTCTCATCCGGCTTTCACTCGCACCTCATACGGTGGACCCATGACGCAGGCGACTCCCCCCGGCTGGTACCCCGACCCCGGGCAGACAATTGACAGCCCCGCCACGCAGCGCTGGTGGGACGGTAGAACATGGACGGACCAGACCCGCCCCGCGGAGTCCGGCGCCATTTGGGGTCCACACGCGTTTCCGCCGGGCTCGCCGTACCCGGGCGCGCACCCCGGCGGCCCGCGGCGCAGAGTACGTACGTCCATAGCCGTCGCCGCGGCCGTCGCCGTGCTCGCCGGCATCGGCGGCGGCGTGTACGCACTGACCACGAACGGCGATTCGGGCGGCGACGAAGCGAGCAACACCCAACCGCTGCCGACCCCGCCGGGCGGCACGCCGGGACAGGACGGCGGCAGCCAGGGCGGCCCCAGCGGCCCGGACGGCGGCGAGTCCCAGATCCCGCAGCCGGTGCCGTCCGAGGAGGGCTACGCCGCTGACCCGATCAACGGCATCAGTCTCCCCGTGCCCGAGGGCTGGAGCGGTGAGACCATCCAGGTGGGCGCCCAGGTGACGTCCAAGGACTCCTACAAGTGCCCCGGTGACACCACGAAGGACTGCACACGCGGCGGCGCCTACTCCGCCCCGGCGCTCGCGCTGGAGCTCAAGGCCACCACCGTCGAGGCAGCCGCCAAGGAGGACATCGCCAAGAACGCCGAGGAGTCCTACGGCGGCAAGAGCTACGGCAAGATCACCTCGACCGACGAGCTCTCCTCCAAGGCCGTCACCGTGGCCGGGCAGAAGGGCTACGCGGTCCGCTGGAAGGTCGTCACGAGCAAGGGCGACGACGGCTACGTCGAGTCGCTGGTCTTCCCGGCGCCGGGCAACGCCAAGCAGCTCGTCGTCGTGCGCTTCGGCATCGATATCAGTTCCAAGGCTCCCAAGCAGTCCGTGATCGACGAGATCACCAAGGGCATCAAGGAGTCCGCGACCGGCGGCGGCAACGGGCAGAACGTCTAGGACGTACGACGGTCAGGACGTACGGCAGGCAGGACGCACGGCGGTCAGAAGACGCACGACGCCCAGAACTGGCGGTGCCGGGACAGCAGTCGGCCGGGTGGGGTGCCTCTCCGCTCAAGAGGAACCCCACCCGGCCGGGGGGTGCGCGCCGCCCCCGTCCCCACGGTGCGGCGCGAGCAGGTCGCCGTCCAGTCATCCCGTGGACGGCGGCCTGGGTCTCAGGTGGTCTCCGACAGTCCGAGGGCCGGCAGCAGGGCCACTTCCACGTAGCGCAGGAGGTATTCGGCGTCGGCGGGCTGGCCCTCTAGGAGAGGGCGGACGCGGAGCATGCCGAGGAGTTGGGCGGGCACGAATTCCAGTGCCGGATGGTCGGCCGCGATCTCGCCCCGTTCGACCGCGCGCCGGACCATCTGCCGGAGCGCCTCGATCTCGGGTTCCACCAGCGCGTCGCGCAGCGCGCGCTGCAGTTCGTCGTCCTGCATCACGGACTGACCGAGTGCCTGGAGCAGTCTGGTGTCCTCGTCGGACCGCTCGCCCGCCGTGCGCGCGACCACGCGCAGGTCGCCGGCGAGCGAGCCGGTGTCGATACCGGTGAACTTGGGACAGTGGTTGGCGCGCAGTGCCGCCGCCACGAACTGGGGCTTCGTCTTCCACTGCCGGTAGAGCGTGGACTTGCTGCACCGGGTGCTGGCGGCGACGCCCTCCATGGTCAGCGCGTCATATCCGCACTCGCGGATCTGGTCGATCACGGCGTCGAAGAACTCCTGCTCACGCTCGGGCGTGATCTTGGAGCGGCGCGAGGCGGCGACCGTCTCCGGTCCGTCCGCTGCCTGCGACGTCATGGCTCTTCTCCTCGCTCGTCTCCGTGACCCCGGGCGGGCCCGTTCCCTGTGGTTCCCAGTGTGGCCCTCGGCCCGGCCTCAGTGTGGCGCATCTCCTATCGATACGCCAGTGTACCGGAACGCAAACGTATCGGTACACTGGCGTATCGATGAGCCTTGGACAGGACCCACCCCTGTGTCGAGTGGATCCCCTCCTGGGCTCACCACGCACCAGAACACGCGAGACCGTCAGCAAAGGGGCCGGGGGATGGCATGCCCAACCGAGCCTGCAGAGAAGGGGTCCGCCGCGACAGCGCGGCCGCCCCTCGTCCGTGAGCTCCTGCTCGTCGCGGGACTCTTCCTCGTCTACAAGCTCGGCCGGCAACTGGCCACGGGCCACACCGGTGAGGCCTTCGCCAACGCGCACCGGGTCTGGGACCTCGAACGGTTCCTGCGCCTGCCCGGCGAAGGCGACGTGCAGTCGGCGCTGCTGCACAGCGACGGCGTCGTACACGTCGTCAACACCTACTACGCGACCGTTCACTTCCCCGCCACCGCGGCCTTCCTGGCCTGGCTGTACCTCCGGCGGCCCAGGCACTACGTGTGGGCCCGCCGGGTCCTCGCCGCGGTCACCGCCGCCGCCCTGGTGACGCACCTCGCGTTCCCGCTCGCCCCGCCGCGCATGCTCGCCGCGACGGGCCTCATCGACACCGGCCAGGTGTACGGGCCCACGGTGTACGGCGCCTCGCCCGAGACCGACTCGCTGTCGAACCAGTTCGCGGCGATGCCGTCGCTGCACTTCGGCTGGGCCCTGATGGTCGCGGTCGGCCTGATCGCCGCGACCCGGTCCCGGTGGCGCCCGCTGTGGCTGCTGCATCCGCTGGTCACGCTGCTGGTGATCGTCGGTACGGCGAACCACTACTGGCTCGACGCGATCGTGGCGGCCGCGCTCCTCGGCATCGCCCTCGCCGTGATCCGCGTCCCGCGCCGGACGGCGCCAAGGGCAACGACGGCGGAGCCCGGCCGGGAGCGCGTGGGCGCCGGCATCTCCGTACCGGAAGGGCCGGACGGGCCACAAGCACCGGGCGGGCTCGGCGGGCCGGGGACGCCCGGCGGGCAGGACGCGCCGGAGCTCGTGGGAGCCGGGCGATGAGCGCCACCCTCGTCGCCGTCGTCCTGTCGCTGTTCTCGGCCGTCGCGTACGCGGCCGCCGCGGTGGCCCAGGAGCGGCTGGCCGCACGGACCACCGACTCCGGAGTGCTGCGTCTGCTCGGCCGCGGTGCCTGGTGGTGGTCGGTGGGCCTCAACGCGTCGGCGGCGGTGCTGCACGTGGCCGCCCTCAAGTACGGGACCCTCACGCTGGTCCAGCCGCTCGGCGCGCTCACGCTCGTCGCCGCGGTGCCGCTGGGCGCGCGGATGGCGGGGCGGCGGGTCACGGTCGTCGAGTGGCGCGGTACGGCGCTGACGCTGGCCGGGCTCGCGGCCCTGCTGGTCACGGCGTCCGGGCCCGCGCCCGACGACGTACTGAGCGTCCCGCAGGCGCTGGCCGTGGCAGGCACGACCACGGCCCTCATCGGCGTACTGGCCAGGCCGGGCACGCGCCCCGGACTGCGGCACGCGACCGCGTCCGGCTTCGCCTCGGGCGTCGCCTCGGCACTCACCCAGACCGTCACGGTCGCCGCGACGGACCGCTCGGAGTCTCTCCTCAGCGGGCAGGTGATCGTGGTCGCCCTGCTGGTCGCCGCCTTCGCG
The DNA here is from genome assembly GCF_026341515.1 of Streptomyces sp. NBC_00878. NCBI lineage: Bacteria > Bacillati > Actinomycetota > Actinomycetes > Kitasatosporales > Streptomycetaceae > Streptomyces > Streptomyces sp. NBC_00878. The sequence goes on from NZ_JAPEOK010000001.1 coordinate 1,243,233, forward strand.
GCGGGCGGGCTGCTGCTCTCGCAGACCGCCTACAAGGGCGGACTCGGCGCTCCCCTGGCGGTGGTGACGCTGGCCAACCCCATCGCCGCCGTGGTGATCGGCCTCTCGCTGCTCGGCGAACGGCCGCAGGGCGGTGCGGCGGGGCTCCTGCCGACACTGGTCGGGGCCGCGGTCGCGGCCTGGGGTGTGGTGACGCTGTCGCGCTCCACACCCGCCCCTCCGGCGGTGGACCGGGAGCCGCATCCCGTCGCCGCGGTTCTCGCGCTGGAGCCCCAACCCGCCCCGTTCAAACCGTTCTTGATTCCCCGTCAGCCGACGCCGCCGACGTCCGAGCACCTGACACCACTCTGACCCGCTGCCCGCTGCCCGCTGCCCCGCCCGCTCCACGACGAGGGCGGCCGGTGCGTACCGTACTCGGTACGCACCGGCCGCCCTCGTCACACGCCCCTCTACGACCCGACCTACCTGGCGATCGCCGGGTCGCTGACGCCCACCCGGCCGTTCTCGACGTGACCGGCGAACCGGCGCAGGAAGGAATCGTCGGTGTCGGACACGACGGTGAGGTCGTACCAGCGCTTGCTCGTCCGCAGGTCCACGGTGTGCCTGACGGTCGCGCCCCGCCGCACGCGGAACGAATGCGGCCTGCCGCCATAGCCGTTGGTGAGCTTGAGGTTCACCGTGCGGGTGCCCTTGTTGGTGAAGGTCAGCTCGATGTCGTCGCCGTCGTGGCGGGCGGTGACCTCGGGTCCGGCGGCGTCGGCCGAGCCCTTGAACACGCGCACGAAGCCGTTCGGCCCGTGCACGGTCAGGTCGTACGAGCTGTCCGCGTACGAGTCCGCCGAGTCCGCCGGCTCCCAGGTGTCCGAGACGCTCTTGCCCGCCTCGGTGGTGTAGGTCCAGGGGCCGTCGGTGAGGTTCCCGGACGTGACGTGGAAGGAGGCGCCGGCCTTGCGGCCCGAGGCGAAGGTCAGCTTGAACTTCCCGGCCCTCGCGTCCAGCGAGCCGTCGGTCCACGGCGCGTACCGGAGCGGACGGGCGAGCCGCAGGCCACCCTCCTGCCTGGGCAGCTCCGGATTCGCGGGCGGGGTCGGCTTGTAGTCCGGGTGCCGGTCCTTGTCCGGCGGCTCGTACGCGTCGGTGTCCGGGAGGTCGACGGGTTTGCTGTCGTTGCGGGAGAAGTCGAACGCGGCGGTCAGGTCGCCGCAGATGGCCCGCCGCCAGGGCGAGATGTTCGGCTCCTCGACGCCGAAGCGGCGCTCCATGAACCGGATGATCGAGGTGTGGTCGAGCGTCTCGGAGCAGACGTAACCGCCCTTGCTCCAGGGCGAGACGACGATCATCGGCACCCGCGGGCCGAGACCGTACGGGCCGGCGACGTTCTTCTCGCTCCCCGGGAAGAGGTCGAGGCCGACGTCGACGGTGGACTTGCCGTGCTCGGCGTCGCGCGGCGGCAGCGGCGGGACGAGGTGGTCGAAGAAGCCGTCGTTCTCGTCGTACGTGATGAACAGGGCCGTCTTCGCCCACACCTTGGGGTCGGAGGTGAGCGCGTCCAGGACCTGGGCGATGTACCAGGCACCGTAGTTCGTGGGCCAGTTGCCGTGCTCGGAGAACGCCTCGGGGGCGGCGATGTACGAAATCTGCGGCAGCGTGCCGCCCAAGACGTCGGCCCGCAGCTGGTCGAAGAAGCCCTCGCCCTTGCGGGCGTCGGTGCCGGTGCGGGCCTTGTCGTAGAGAGGGTCGCCGGCCTTGGCATTGCGGTACTTGTTGAAGTAGAGCAGCGAGTTGTCGCCGTAGTTGCCGCGGTACGGGTCCTGGATCCAGCCCCAGGAGCCGGCCGCGTCCAGGCCGTCGCCGATGTCCTGGTAGACCTTCCAGGAGATCCCGGCCTTCTCCAGGCGCTCGGGGTACGTCGTCCAGTCGTAGCCGACCTCGTCGTTGCCGAGGACGGGACCGCCGCCCTTGCCGTCGTTGCCGGTGAAGCCCGTCCACATGTAGTAGCGGTTCGGGTCGGTGGAGCCGATGAACGAACAGTGGTACGCGTCGCAGACGGTGAACGTGTCGGCGAGCGCGTAGTGGAACGGGATGTCCTCGCGGGTCAGGTACGCCATGGTCGTGGGGCCCTTCGCGGGGACCCACTTGTCGTACTTGCCCTTGTTGTAGGCGGCGTGCCCGTCGGGCCAGCTGTGCGGCAGGCCCTCCAGGAACTGCATGCCGAGGTCGTCGACCTCCGGGTGGAAGGGCAGCACGTCCTTGGTGCCGTCCGACTGGTGCCACACGGACTTGCCGTTGTCGAGCGTCACCGGGTGGGGGTCACCGAAGCCACGGACGCCTCTGAGCGCACCGAAGTAGTGGTCGAAGGAACGGTTCTCCTGCATGAGGACGACGATGTGCTCGACATCCTCGATGGTGCCGCGGTGATACCCCGCGGGGATGGCCGCGGCCTTGGCGATGCTCTCCGACAGCGCGGTGAACGCCGCGGTGCCGCCTGCAAGTTGGAGAAATCGGCGCCGATTCACTTCGGGCATGGCTGGTGACCTCTTGTCCTGAAGGAGTGCTGAGGGCGCGTACGCGATGAACGTGCGCGACTGGAGTTTTACAAGAGCAACAAACGTCAGGGAAGGGCCGCATGACTTCTGCGTGAAAGACGGCGGTACGTGAGAGGCGTGGGGCCTTCGTGAACAAGGCGAGCCCTGGCACAGATGCCAGGGCTCGTACACGTTCATCGGCCGAACCGCACCGGGATCGCCTCGGTGGCTCTCACGTTGTCGCCAGGGCCTCCGTCGGGGTGAGGCGGGAGGCCCTGATGGAGGGGTAGACACCGGCGGCCATGCCGATCAGGACGGCGCCGCCGAATCCGCCGGCCACCGCCGGGAGCGGGATCACTGGCGGCCAGCCCTGATAGGTGGCGTAGCCGATGGTCGCCAGGACTCCGAGCACCGTGCCGGCCAGGCCGCCGAGGCAGGAGAGGGCCACGGATTCGGTGAGGAACTGGCTGCGGATCTGGCCCCGGTTGGCGCCCAGCGCCCGCCGCAGCCCGATCTCCCGGCGGCGTTCCAGAACCGAGATGACCATGGTGTTGGCCACTCCGATGCCGCCCACCAGCAGGGCGACTCCGGCGAGGCCGAGGAAGAGGGCGGAGAAGGTCGTCTGGGTGGCGCGCTTGGCGGCGAGGGCATCGGACGGACGGCTGACCTGCACCAGGCCGGGCAGTTCGGGGTAGATGGTCGGGCCGAGGACGTCGCGGACCGCGTCGATGCCGTCCTCGCGGGCCTTGACGAAGATGACGGTGGGGTGGCCGGTGAACTTCAGCTGGGTGCGCGCGGCGTCCCAGCCGACCAGGACCGAGCGGTCGATGTCGGGCGAGAGCGGGGTCCTGGCGAGGACGCCGATGACCGTGAACCAGCGTTTGTTGATGTAGACCTGCGGGGCGGGCTGCCCCGGGACGACCTTCGCGATGCCCATCCGGGTGGCCGCCACCGAGCCGAGGACGGCCGTGGGGAACTTCTCGGTGGTGGGGCCGAGGAAGCGTCCGGACTGGACCTCCGCGTTGATCGCCCGCAGCAGATTGGTCTTGCTGGCCAGGACGGCGAGGCCCGCGTAGTCGTCGGAGCCGACGCGGTCGTTCCGGAAGATCTCGGAGTGGGTGTTGGCGACCGCGCTGACCTCCGTGACCGGTCCGATCCGGCGGACCATGTCCACCGACTGGGGCGGCAGTTGGACCGGCGGGTCCTGGTTGGGGACCGGGACGGCCTGGAGCATGTTGGTGCCCAGCGCGGAGAGTTCGTTCATCAGCGCCTTCTGGCTGGACGCCGGGATCCCGGTCACGACGATCATCGTGGCGATACCGATGGAGATGCCCAGCGCGGACAGCGCCGCGCGCATCTTCCGCGTACGGATGCCCAGCAGCCCCAGCCGCAGGATGTCCAGCGGGGCCAGCCGAACCGGCCTGGTGTCGGCGTCGACGGCGACGGGGACGGGGACGGCGGGCCGCTTCGAGGTGGTGGTTGTGGTGGTGGTCATGGCCGGCGTTCCCCGTGGGTGTCGGTGAGGGCGCCCGTACGGATGGCCACTGTGTCGTCGTCGAGGCTGTCGGTACGGGTGGCGAGCGTGTCGTCGAGACCGCCGGTACGGGTAGCGAGCGTGTCGTCGGCGCCGTCGGTACGGGTGTCGGCGACCAGGCGGCCGTCGAGGATCTCCACCCGGCGGGGCAGTTGCTGGGCGATGTCCCGGTCGTGAGTGATGATCGCGATGGTGGTGCCCTCGTCGTTCAGCGTGGTCAACAGGTCCAGTACGGCACGGCCGTTGGCGGTGTCCAGGGCGCCGGTGGGCTCGTCCGCGAGCACCAGGGCCGGGCGGTTGACCAGCGCGCGGGCGATGGCCACCCGCTGCCGCTCACCGCCGGACAGCTGGCTTGGCAGGTGCCCTGCGCGGCGCGCCAGGCCGACCCGGGCCAGCGCCTCCCGGGCCAGCGGGTGACGCTGCCTGCGCGGCACCCCGGCGTACAGCAGCCCGGTGGCGACGTTCTCGGCGGCGGTCAGGCCGTCGGTGAGGTGGAACTGCTGGAACACGAAGCCGAGCCAGCGCCCGCGCAGCGCGGAGAGCCGACGGTCGGAGAGCGCCGCGACGTCGTGCCCGCCGATCTCCACGGTGCCGCTGGTCGGCCGGTCCAGGGTGCCCATGATGTTCAGCAGGGTCGACTTGCCGGACCCGGACGGGCCGACGATGGCGAGCAGTTCGCCCTTCTCGATGGCGAGCGAGACACCGTCCAGGGCCTTCACCCCGCCGGGGTACGCCATGCCCGCGTTGATCACGGCCAGCACCGGTCGGGTGTTCACGAGGTGGTCACGACCTTCGTCCCGGCCGCGATGCCGGTGCCGGTGACCTCCACCATCCCCTTGGAGAACATCCCGGTCTTTACCGCGATCAGCCGGCCGCCGGAGAGCTGGACGGCGTAGCCGCCCTCGCTCAGCGCCATCAGCGCGCCGACCGGTACGGCGAGCACGCCCTTGCGGGTCGCCGAGGTGAACGCCACCTGCACCGGGGCGGAGGTCAGCTCCCGTACCGGCCCGGTGTCGCGCACCGAGATGGTGACCGTCATCCGGGCGGGGCTCGCTCCGCTGGTGTCACCCTCGGAGTTGTCGGCGGTGGCGGTGGCACCGACGACCTCGATGGTCCCCTTGACGGTGGAGTTGTCCGGGAGGGTCACCGTCACGCGGTCGCCCCGGGACATCGAGCCGACCTCCGTCGCGTCCACCGTCACCGACACCGTCTTGGTGGTGGAGCTGACCGTCAGCAGGCTCCCGGTGGCGTCGTCGCCGGTCTGGGCCTGCACCGCGTCGACCCGTACCTCACCGGGCTGCACCGTGACGTCCCCGACGCCCAGTACGCCGGTGACGGGCATCCCGACCTGGTTCTGCCAGCGTCTGATCGCGGCGATCAGGTCGGCGGTGAGCACCCCGTCTCCCCGCTTGACCTGGACGGAGGTCGCGGTGGGGGTCGGGGACGGGTTCGTATCGGGGCTCGCGGACGGGTCGGCGCCGCCGCCTGTCCTGCCGGACGGGTCGGTTGTGCCACCTGCCTTGCCCGACGGGTCGGCCGTGCCGCCGGTCTCTTCGGACGGGTCCGCCGTGCCACCGGCCTTGTTGCCGGACGCCCTGTCGTCGGCCGTGTCCGCCGGGGCGGCGGCCGGGTGCTGTGCGACCCAAGTGCCCGCCGTCGGCTGCGGGCCGATGTCGTACCCGAGCCGCACGAGGTTGTCGGCGATCACCTTCACGTCGGGCCCGGTGGTGCCCCTGTCGTCCAGCCTCCGGTACAGCGGCGTACCGCCGTAGAACACCGGCACCGGGACGTTGTCCACCTTGTACAGCGTTCGGCCCCGGGACACCTTGGCGCCCGCCGCGGGCAGCCACGTGACCAGTCCGGCCTTGCCGCCCTTGACCGGTGCCGCCTTGCCGTAGCCGAGCGTCCCGCTCAGCGTCTGGGCGTTGGACAGGTCCGTCCTGGTCACCGTCGCGGTACCGACACGCGCCGAAGCGTCGGCGGTCGTGCTCGGCTTCGCGTCATCGCCCTGCCATACGGTGACGCCGAGCGCGGTGGCCGTGACGCTCACCAGTGCCACGGCCCCGATCTTCAGTCGCCGCTTTCCGCGACGCGGACGGGCGTCGTCGAGGTCGTCGCCACTGTCGCCACTGTCGCCACTGGGGGTGTTCGGGCTCTTGGCCCGCGTGGCCCGTGTCATTTGTACGCCTTCAGCTCGCAGTCGCGGTCAAGCTTGTGTTGCTGGGCTTCGGTCAGGTCGCTCTCGCCGTCGTAGTTCCAGCCGCCGCCGTCGGGCAGGGCCTTGACCTTCAGGCCTCCGGCGTTCAGACAGCGGATGTACTCGCGGTAGTCGTCCATGTAATGCGGGTTCTTCGCCTGGTCCAACTCCGGTGGCTGGAGCGGCCATTTCGACTTGCACGCCTTGTAGGCGGCGGGGTACTTCCTGATGTCGGCGTTGACGCTGATTCCCGTGGAGCCCGGCTTGGTCCCGCCGGGCACACCTTGCTCGTACAGACACCGGAAGAAGATCTGGTTCAGCCGTGCCGTCTCCGCGTCGGAGGTGTCCAGCCGCAGCTGGGGACGGCCCGTATCGGGGTCGGTGCCCGTGGACGGCGACGCGCCGCTCGGGCTCGTACCAGTGCTCGGACTGGCGATCGAGGCAACGCCGTCGTCGTCGGACGCGCCGCTGCCGCCGCCCGAGCCACCCGTGCCACCGCCGCAGGCCGTCAGCAGCGAGAGCGCCACGAGCGTTCCGGTACCGAGGACCGCGGTGGACCGCGCGGCCCGCGTCACTGGAACGCCTTGAGCGTGCAGGTCCGGTCGAGCTTGTCCTGCGCGGACGCGCTCATGGTGGGCACCGAGCTGTCATAGGTCCAGCCGGCGTTGTCGGGCAGGGCGTGGACCTTCAGCCCCCCGTCGTTCAGGCACTTGATGTAGTCCCGGTAGTCGTCCGCGTAGTGCGGGTTCTTCGCCGGGTCCTGCTCCGGCGGTTGGAGCGGATTCTTCGACTGGCACGCCTTGTAGGCGGCGGGGTACTTGGCGGCATCACCAGCGGGGGAGAAATGGCTTGCTCCCGGCTTGCGCCCGCCGGGGACACCCTTCTCGTGCAAACAGTCGAAGTAGATGCCTGTCAGCCGGGCACGCTCCGCCTCGGAGGTGTCCAGCCGCAGCTGGGGACGGCCCGCGTCGGCGTCGGCGCTCGCCGTCGACGACCCACCGCCCGCACTCGGACTGTCGAGCGAAGCAACGCCCTTGTCCTCGGATGAGGTGTTTCCGTCTCCGCCCGAGCCGCCGCCACAGGCGGCGAGGAGGGACAGTGCCGCTGCTGTGCCTACGCCGGCAAGGACGGCGGACCGCCTTCGATGAATGAGGTTCGACATGGCGGCACCGTGGCCGGAGCATATGAAGATCCTGTCAGGCTGCCGTCAGAATTCTGTCTGGTGTGGCGGCCGTGACCCTAGGGTGAGGGCCGTGAGCGCATATGTCCTGGTGGCCGAGGACGACGTCAAACAGGCCGAGGTGATCCGCCGCTACCTGGAACGCGAGGGCCACACCGCCCTCGTCGTCAACGACGGGCGCGCGGCGATCGACGAGGTGCGGCGCCGACAGCCCGACCTGCTCGTCCTCGACGTCATGCTGCCCCTGATCGACGGCCTGGACGTGTGCCGCGTGCTGCGCCGGGAGTGCGATGTGCTCGTGCTGATGCTGACCGCCCGCCGTACCGAGGCGGATCTGCTGCTCGGCCTCGACCTGGGCGCCGACGACTACATGACCAAGCCCTACAGCCCCCGCGAGCTGATGGCCCGGATCCGCACCCTTCTGCGGCGAACGCGTGCCACGACGCCCGACGATCCCGTGCTGAGGATCGGTGCTCTCACCATCGACCCGGTGCGCCGTACCGTCGGTCTCGACGGGCGGCCGGTGGTCTGTACGCCCGGGGAGTTCGAGATCCTCGCGGCGATGGCCACGGAACCGGAACGGGTCTTCACCCGCCGCCAGTTGCTGACCGTGACCCGTGGGTTCGACCGCTACATCACCGAGCGCACCGTCGACGTACACATCCTCAATCTGCGCAAGAAGATCGAGGCCGTACCCGGGCGGCCGGCCTATCTGCAGACCGTGTTCGGGGTCGGATACAAGCTCACCGACGGCAGCAGCCGTGCGCACTGAGGCGGAAGCCGATACCGGGCCGGACGGCAAGTCGGCTGCGGGCGGCGCTTCTTCCACGGAGCCGCGGCCCAAGGCCAGGGTCAGGGTCAGGGTCAGAGTCAGGGCCAAGGTGCCGCTGCGCAGAAGCCTGCTGGTCCGCCTGCTGGTCGCCTCCGTGCTGATCGCCGTCTGCGCGGTCGCGGCCACCGCCTGGCTGGCCGCGCGCACCACCAGCAGCGCCATCCAGCAGGAGCAGGGCCAACTCCTGTCGTCCGACGCCGAGATCTACGACACCCTCGTCGGATACGCCGCCGCCCACCCGGACTGGGACGGCGTCGGCCCCACCCTGCGCCGGCTGGCCGAGCGCACCGGACGCCGGATCACTCTGACCACCCAGAACCGCCGCCCCATCGCCGCTTCGACCGCCGTCACCGTCGCGTCCCTGCCCGCCAGGGCGTCGGCGGTCGTCGATCCCCTGCACACCGACCCGGCACTGCTGCCCGGCGCCGAGACGAACGGCATCGACCCCCGTGCCGTCGGCCCCTACCGGCTGACCACCGCCGAGCGCGAGGCCCTGAGCGGCCTGGCCGACGAGATCCTCGCCTGCCTGGGCGGCCCGGGCAGGGGCGCCACCCTCGTCCAAGGACCCAGCGGCCGCCCCACCATCAAGCTCGCCGACAGCGCCCTGGACGGAGCCGCGGGGAACCGCGGATGCGGCCTGGCGGCGCTCGCCACTGCCGTCCCGACCGAGCGCGAGCCGCTGATCCGGCTCAACGCCACGGTCAACGACTGCCTGCGGCGCCGTCACCTGGACACCGTGAAGTTCGGCGTCGACTTCATCCTCAGCCGCAGCGGCCCACCCGCCCAGAGCTGCCTGGACACCGCCCGCCGCGACCAGCTCACCCCCTACGTGGCACCGGCCGCGCTGCTGTTCGTCACCACCCCGACCGGATCGGCCGCCCCGGTCTTCCACCTCTCCTCGGCCAACACCGCCCGCATCGCCGGCGTCGCCGGCCTCGTGCTGCTGGTCACCGTGGCCGTCACCGTCGTCGTCGGCATCCGCCTCGTGAGACCCCTGCGCGCGCTGGCCGACGCCGCCCGCCGCCCCGTACAGGAACACCAGCGGGTGCCGGTGACCACGAACGACGAGATCGGCTATCTCGCCGCCGCCTTCAACGACCTGTCCCAGCGCCGCGAGCGCATGGAGGATCAGCGCAAGGCCATGGTCAGCGATGTCGCCCACGAACTGCGCACCCCGCTCAGCGCCATCCGCAGCTGGCTCGAAGCCGTCCAGGACGGCGTCGCCACCTCCGACCAGGCCCTCATCGACTCCCTGCTCGAAGAGGCTCTGCTGCTCCAGCACATCGTCGACGACCTCCAGGACCTCGCGGAGGCCGACGCGGGCCAGCTGCGGATCCACCCCGAGCCCCTCCGCGTACGCGACCTTCTCGACCACGTCGCCACCGCCCACCAGGGCCGCGCAGAGACCGCGGGCGTGGCCCTCACCACCCGTACCGACGGCGATCCCGAGCTGTGCGGCGACCCGGTCCGGCTGCGTCAGGTCGTCGGCAACCTGGTGTCCAACGCCGTACGGCACACCCCGCCCGGCGGCAGCGTCGCCCTGCGGGCCCGCCGGGCCGGGGACCAGGTGACGATCGAGGTCGCCGACACCGGCACCGGCATCCCCGCCGAGGACCTGCCCCGGGTCTTCGACCGCTTCTGGCGGGCCGAGAAGTCCCGCAGTCGCCGGACCGGCGGCAGCGGCCTCGGTCTCGCCATCGTCCGCCGGCTCACCGAGGCCCACGGCGGAACGGTGACGGTGACCAGCACCGTCGGCGCCGGAACGGTCTTCACCATCCGCCTTCCCACATGAGCCCCGTACGGGCCTGGGGGCGTGCCCGGAGCACGGTCAGGGGCGCTCGGGTTCGGGGTCGGGTGGGAGGTCGCGCCCGGTGCGCAGCCGGTCCGCCAGTCCGGGGCGGGCGTCCGGGGGAACCAGGCTGAGCACGATCTTTCCGCGCGTGTGCCGCCGCTGGACCTGCCGGTAGGCCTCCTGGACCTGTTCCAGCGGGTGGACCGCGCTGATGGGGACGGTGAGCAGCCCCTTGGAGACCAGGGCGGCCAGTTCGGCGACCAGGTGGGGAGAGAAGGCGTCCTCCTGGGCCTTGCTGCGCACGCCGTAGCGGGCGACGGCCCGTCCGTCGGCCAGGGTGTTGATACGCCCCGGAGCCACGCCCAGCGCGATGGCGGTGTCGACATTGCCCTGGCCGAAGGTGTCGATGAAGGCGTCGATTCCATCGGGAGCGGCGGCCAGCAGCCGGTCGGCCAGGCCAGGACCGTGCTCGACGGGGACGACACCGAGCGAGCGCAGGAAGTCGGCGTTGTGCGGCCCGGCGGTACCGATGACCGTCGCACCCCGCAGGCGGGCCAGCTGCACGGCGAGGGAGCCGACCCCGCCCGCGGCGGCGGACACCACGACAGTGTCCTCGGCGGTGACGTGTACGGCGTCGACGGCGGCCCAGGCCGTCACCCCCACCGCGGACAGCGGTGCGGCCTGTTCCCAGGCGATGTCCGCGGGCTTGGGCGTGAGAAGGCCCGCGGTCGAGACGACGTAGTCGGCCTGTGCCGCTCGGGGCAGGTAGCCGATGACCTCGTCACCGACGGCGAACGTGTCCACGCCCTCGCCGAGTTCCGCGACCCACCCGGCGAAGTCGTTGCCCTGTCCCTCGGGGAAGACGGCCGGCCAGATGTCCGCGAAGACGCCCTGCCGGATGCCGGCCTCACCGGGATTGACCCCGGCGACGACCACCCGGACCACTACCTCCCCCGGGCCTGCGTGCGGTCGCGGCACCTCGGCGATGTCGAGCACCTCGGGGCCGCCGTAGCGCGAGAACTTCACTGCTCGGGGCATGTCGTCTCCTGGATCCGGGGCAGGTGCGGGGGTCCGCCGTGGGTTTCCAGCGTAGCTCTTTGTTGACACATCAACAACCGGCCCATCCGGCTTACAGGAGGTACTGCCACTTGGTCATTCGGTCCTTCAGGTCGACGGTCGGCCCGTCGAGCGTGAAGGTGCCGTCCCCGCGGTGGTGGAACAGCTGCGGCCGGTGATGCGAGGAGTCGACCCACGCCCTGACGGGCTCCAGCAGGAAGAGGCTGTACGGGGCCACGAGGCTGCTGTCGGCGACCCGGCACTCGATGTTGGCGAAGCATTCGGCCACGAGCGGTGCCTGGACCTCCTCACCGGCCACGGCGGTCAGGTCGAACTCCTCGAACTTGTCCACGTCGGCGCCCGAGCAGTTGCCGATGTCGACCACGGTGGCGGCCAAGTCCGCCGTCGGGACCGAGAGCACGCACTCGCCGGTTTCGACCAGGGCCTGGTAGCTGTGGTCCCAGGGGCCGATGGTGCAGGCGATCAGCGGCGGGGCGTGGCGCACCATCATGTTGAACCCGTTGGTCATCACGTTCGGAATCCCGCGATGCCGGGTGGTGACCAGGATGACGGGGCCGGGTTCGATCAGACGGTGAACCTGGTCCAGGGGGTGGGGCTGAAGGTCCTTCACGGTGATCATGTCCGCTCCTGACGCCGTGCGATACGCGCGTCGGCGTCAGGGCCGGCGCGCTGTCTGTCGAACCGAGTGTCGACAGGCGGACGCACCGCTATGAAGGCCGCGTTGTTCCTGGGTGCGGCAGGACCAGCCTCCATGAGGGCTCACACGCGCACGGCCAGCCCCACCCGAGCTCACACACGCACGGCAAGCCCCACCCGAGCTCACACGCGCACGGTCGCCGCTACCGCTACTACTGCTCCTTGGCGGCGAGGCCGGCCTCGGGCACGGCAGCCCGGGCCTGCTTCGGCCGGACGGCCATGGCCCTCAGCGTCTCGAACGCTTCCGCCGTCGGGCTGGCCGGTTCGGCCTGATAGACCACCAGTTGCTGATGCGGGGCCCCATTGACCGTGAAAGCCGCGAACTTGATGTGCAGGTCGCCGACCTCAGGGTGCTTGAGGTGCTTCCCTTCCTGGGACTTGCTCTTGACCTCGTGCAGCTGCCACATCGCCGCGAACTCCTGGCTCTCGGCGGACAGTTCCGTCACGACGGCGGCGATGCGGGCCGATTCGGGATCGTGGCCGTAGGCGGCCCTGATCTCGGCGACACAGGAATGCGCGGCTCGCTCCCATTCCTGGTAGAACTCGCGCCCCGCCGGGTCGACGAACACCATGCGGGCGAGGTTGTCGAAGTGTTCGAACCCGCCATGGAGGGCCGTGGCAAGGGAGTTGCCCGCCATGATGTCGAGGGCGGGGCCGACGACGAAGGCCGGAGTGTGCTCCCAGCCGTCCATCAGCTGCAACAACTGCTGACTGACCTCGGTCTCGCCCCAGTCACGCGGACGCTGCGAGGCGGCGAGGCAGAGGCGGTTGAGATGATCGGCGGCCTCCGCGTCCAGCTTCAGCGCCTGCGCCACGGCCTCCAGCACCTGCGGGGACGGACTGTTCTCGCGCCCCTGTTCCAGCCTGATGTAGTAGTCGGAGCTGACTCCGGCGAGCAGCGCGACTTCCTCTCTGCGCAGCCCCGGCACCCGACGTCGCCCGTATTCCGGCAGACCGACGTCGTGCGGCTTCAAGACTTCTCGGCGGGCTCTGAGAAAGTCACCCAAAGGTGTGCCGTTGCTCATGCGGCAAGACTAGATGCTTTCCAGCCGATGAGAAGTGCCGGTCCTGCACTATTGCACCAAGTCGCGCTTCCTTCACACACAGTGATTCGTCGCCTTTCGGGCTCCGGAGGCCTTCTCGCCGTACGTCACATCCCCGCGCCACCCGGGGAGCCGCAATCCTGGGTGCAACGCACCCACCGTCGACAGCGCTTCTCCGGGCTTTTTCCGCCTAGCCTCGACACCATGTACAACGACACGCGCCCTGACCCGGTTCAAGGGCTGGGTCAGTTCCTCCGCTCCCGCAGAGGACGCCTCAGCCCCGTGGCGGCGGGACTGCCCAGCACCGGCCGCCGACGGGTGCCCGGCCTGCGCAGGGACGAGGTCGCGGCGCTCGCGGGTGTCAGCCTGAGCTACTACAGCCGCCTTGAGCAGGGCCGTGAACTCAGCCCCTCACTCCGGGTGCTGGAGGCCATGGCCCGCGTGCTCCAACTCGGGGAGGAGGACACGCGGGAGCTCTTCCGGCTGGCCCGGCCGGCAGGCCGCCGCACGAAGTCCCCGTCGCGGGTCGAGCGGGTCCGCCCGCACCTGCGGCAACTGATCGAAAGCTGGACCAGGACGCCGGCCTTCATCATCGGCCACGCCCAGGACCTGCTGGCCACCAACGCCTTGGCCGACGCCCTCTACCGCGACTTCGCCCAGCACGACAACGTACTGCGCATGCTCTTCCTGGACCCCGCGGCGAAGACCTTCTACGGAAACGCCGAGCGGGCCAAGAATCGCGCGGTCGCCGACCTTCAGCAGACCGCCGCGACAACCCCCGAGGATCCCCGCATCCTGGAGCTCGTCGGCGAACTGTCGGTGCGCAGCGGCGAGTTCCGCTCCCTGTGGGCACGCGAGTACACCCGGGTCCCGCCCTACGACGTCAAGCAGATGTACCACTCCGTCGTGGGAGACCTGGAGCTGCGGCACGAGGCCCTCACCATCCGCAGCGCTCCGGGACAGCAGCTCATCCTCCTGCAGGCCGAGCCGGGCTCCCCCTCCGCCGACGGCCTGGCCCTGCTGGGCTCCATCAGCGCACCTGAAGTACCTCACCAGCAGAATCCCGCACAGGACGCCTGAGTCAGGAGCGTCTGAGCCGGGGGCGTCTGAGTCGGGGCGCCGGAGAACCGCGAAAACCTTCTCCGTCGAGATCATCGTTTGGTAAATTCCCGCGGAATTCAGCAGCCTGGATTCCTTCCCAACTTCTGTGCGGGCAAACGACGTTAGGCGGGGAATGGTTCACCCGATACCGGCAGCCGCCTTTTGGAAAGGCAGCCATTGACAGGATCTCGCACGCTGTTCAATTATCACCGTGCACCCCGGTGGTCCCCATCGCCGGAGTGATGTGACGCGTCCGCATTCGTGCGGCGCCGAGACCGAGAAAGCTGGTGCACGGCATGCTGCGGAAGGTCACCGACGTCCCCACACCTCCCGCTTCGGCAACGTTGTCGTAGCCATCGGCCGCCAGGACGGATCACGCGGCGGGCCAACGGTCCCGGCCCCGCACTCCGTCCCACGCCACTCGTGACTCTCGTACCCCGTTCCTTGCCCGAGGGGATGCCCGAGCCTTGTCACCGCGATACACCCCCCATGCCACCACCCCCCACACCGCTTCCCACACGACTGACCACACCGTCTCCCCCACTTCCCCCGGCGTCGTCGAGCCCGCCGCGACTTCCCCGACCGCCCTGACCGCCCCCGCCTCCTTCGCCCAGCAGCGGCTGTGGTTCCTCTCCCAACTGCCGGGTGCCGACTCGGCGTACAACGAGCCCGTCTCCTTCGCCCTGCGCGGGCCGCTGGACCGGGAAGTCCTGGGCCGGGCCCTGGATGTGCTGACCGACCGTCACGAGACTTTGCGTACACGCCTGTTGGCCGTGGGCGGCGAGGTCCGGCAGGTGATCGATCCGCCCGGTACCGGATTCGCCCTGGCCGCCCACGACTTCAGCGATCTGCCCGGCGTGGAGGCCGAGGCCCGGCTGGAGGCCCTGCACCACGAAGGCGCCTCGACACCGTTCGACCTCGCCCGCGGACCACTCGGACGCGGCAGCGTCGTCACGCTCCAACCCGACCGGCACGCTCTGCTCCTGACGTTCCATCACAGCGTCTACGACGGCCAGTCGATGAACGTGATGCTGCGGGAACTCGGGCCGGTGTACGCGGCACTGCTGCGCGGCGAACCCGATCCGCTGCCGCCCCTCGCGCTCCAGTACGCCGAGCACGCCGAGGCCCAGCGCGCCCGGATCCGCGACGGCGAACTCGCCGGGCAGGCCGCCTACTGGCAGCAGAACCTGCGGGGCGCCCCGCCGCTGTCCGACGCGCCCGCCGATCGGCCGCGGCCCGCCGAGCAGGACCATCGGGGCGGCCGGGTGGAGTTCACCCTGGACGCCGACGTCACGGCGGCGCTGCGGGCCCTGGCGCGCCGCCGGAGCGGCACGCTGTTCGTGGCCGTCCTGACGGGCTGGACGGTCCTGTTGTCCCGGCTCAGCGGCCGGACCGACATCGTTGTGGGCACCCCCACGGCGGGCCGCCGCCGCGACACCGCGGACCTCATCGGTTTCTTCGTCAACTCGCTTCCGCTCCGGGTCGACCTGTCCGACGCGCCGACCGGCGCCGAGGCCCTCACCCGGGTACGCGGCGTCCTCCGCGCCGCCCTGGACCACCAGGACCTGCCCCTCGAACGGATCGTGGAGCTCGTCAACCCGCCGCGCAGCGCGGCCCACACCCCGCTGTTCCAGACGATGTGCGCCTGGGTCCCGGAGCGGCGGGGCCTGCTCGATCTGCCCGGGATCGACACGGAACCGCTCGACATCCCGTACGCCCCCGCCAAGTTCGACCTGGCCCTGTCGGTGACCGAGTCCGACGGGCGGGTCATCGGCCATCTCGACTACGCCACCGCGCTGTTCGACCCGGAGACCGCCGAACGCCTCGTCCGTCACCTGCGTCACCTGTTGACCGACCTGGCCGTGCGGCCCGAGACCGAGGTCGGCGCGCTGGAGCTGATGGACGCCGCGGAGCAGCGGAGCCTGCTGGCCGACTGGGACGCCGGCGACTCCCCTCCCCCGTCACACCAACCGGGTGGAGTCGTCGAACGGTTCGAGGCGCAGGTACGCGCCCACGGCCCGCGGACCGCCCTGGTGTGCGGCGACACCCGGCTCGACTACGCGACACTGCACCGGCGCGCGACCCGTCTCGCCCGAGCACTCGCCGGCCGCGGCGTGCGCCCCGGCCAGGTCGTCGCCCTGCACACGGGACGCACGCCGGAATACGCCGTCGGCGTGCTCGGCATCCTCATGGCGGGCGCCGCCTACCTGCCGCTCGACCCGGGCCAGCCGTCGGCGCGCCTCGCGGCGATGGTGGAGGACGCGGCCCCGGCCCTCGTCCTCAGCGATCGCGCCGACCGGCCCGCCGACTGGCGCGACCTGGCAACCGTCGAGGCCGAGGCCGATGACGCCGCGCCCCCTCGGCTGCCCTACGACGCCGCACGGCCCGCGTACGTGATCTACACCTCCGGATCCACCGGGCGGCCCAAGGGCGTCGTCGTGACCCATGGCAGTGTGCGCAACCTCTTCGACAACTGGCTGGCCCGCATGGGCGACGCCCCCGGCGAGGCCTCCTCCGCGTGGTCGAGCATCGGGTTCGACGCCTCGGTGCACGAGTTGCTGATGCCGCTCACCACCGGTGGTGAACTCCATCTGGTCCCGGACGAGTTGCGCGGCGACCCCGAGGCGCTGATGGAGTGGCTGCGCGACCACCGCGTCACCCAGGCGTTCCTGCCCCCGGCGTACGTCCGTTGGATCGACGAGGACCCCGGGAAACGGCTCGCGGGGCTCCGTCTGCGCCGGCTGCTGACCGGCGTGGAGTCCCTGCCCGAGGCCGCGCTGCACCGCATGTGCGAGCACCTGCCGGGCCTGCGCGTCTGCTTCGGCTACGGCCCCACGGAGGCCACGCTGTACAGCACCGCCCACTACGACCCCCGGCCGCTGGAGCGGGCGTGCCCCATCGGGCGCCCCCTGGCGGGCACACGGCTCTACCTTCTCGACGCCCGGCTGCGGCCGGTCCCCGTCGGCGTCGCCGGCGAGGTGTACCTCGGTGGCGCGAGCCTCGCCGCCGGCTATCTGCACCGGCCCGACCTGACGGCGGAGCGCTTCCTGCCCGACCCCTTCGTGCCCGGCGAACGCGTCTACCGCACCGGCGACCTGGCCCGCCGCCTGCCCGACGGCACCGCCGTCTACCTCGGACGCGCCGACGACCAGGTGAAACTGCGCGGCTTCCGGATCGAACCGGCCGAGGTCGAGGCCGCGCTGCTGGCCGTACCCGGGGTGCGCGAGGCGGTCGTACTGACCGACCGGGACGCGGCCGGCGCACCGCGCCTGATCGCCGGCATCGGCCGCGGCGACACCCCCGCACGCTCCGCGCACGCCTGGCGCACGGCTCTTACGGAGCGGCTGCCCGACTACATGGTCCCCTCGCTCTTCGTCGACCTGCCCGCCCTCCCGCTGAGCCGCAACGGCAAGCTCGACCGGGACACCCTGCTCCGGCAGGCCGCCGAGACGGCCCCCGTCCAGGTCAACGTGGCCAGCCCGCGCGACCGGATCGAACTGACGCTGTACGAGATATGGCGCGGCATCCTGCTGCACACCGACATCGGCGTCCGGGACAGCTTCTTCGACCTCGGCGGCACCAGCCTGTCGGCCATCAAGATGACGCACGCCGTCCGCGAGGCACTCGGCGTCGGTGTCCCGGTCCGCGACATCCTGCTCCACCCGAGCATCGAGGCACTCGCCGCCCTTGTCCGCCGGGGCAGCTCCGGCCCGCCACCGAGCAACCTGATCGAGTTCCGGCCCGGCACCGGGCACGGACAGGTCGTCTGCGTCCACCCGGCGGGCGGCACCGCCTTCTGCTACCTGTCCCTGGCCAAGGCCCTGCCGGAGAGCGTCGGCCTCTACGGCGTGCAGTCGCCGGGAGTGAACCCCGGCGAGGACTTCCTGCCCTCCGTCGAGGCGATGGCCGAGAGCTACCTCCGGCTCGTCCAGCCGCACATCACCGGTCCGCTCGTCCTCAGCGGCCTGTCGTACGGCGGGCTGGTCGCGCACGAGATGGGCCGCCGTCTGGCGCGGTCGGGCCGGCGCGACGTGAGCGTGGTGCTCCTGGACACCCAGGCCACGGACGACCCCGCGGCACAGGCCGCGATCGGCCCGGTGCCCCTGGCCGAGTTCCGCGACAAGCTCGTGAAGTTCAACGGCATGTACCCGGGCATCGACGACGCCCAGATCGAGCAGTACTTCCGCGTCTACAACCACAACCGGAGCACCGCCCGCGACCATGTGCCGGCCCCGTCACCGGCCCGGCTGGTCCTGGTGCAGGCCACCGGCGGCGGCCCCGACCCGGCGTTCCTGGCCGACGTGCGCGCCTTCTGGCAGCGCCGTGCCGAGGGTGAGTACCGGGTCGAGCCGCTGGACTGCGACCACTGGGAGATGCTGGAGAGCGGCGGGGCGCCGCGCGTCGCGCGGATCCTGAACGACGAACTCACCGCCCTCGCACCGGTCTTCACCGGGGAGGCGTGATGTGCCACGAGAGCTACGACTCCGCGACACGGCGTCCCCGCGCGACCGACAGTCCCCCTGCGACCGACAGTCCTCAGGCAGCCGACAACCCGTGCGCGGCGAACAGCCCCGGCGGCACCGACCACGTCCCCGGCATCGCCCCCGCCGAGCACGACGAGCAGACCCTGGCCGGTGCCGTCCTGAGCCAGGCGTGCCGCACCCCGGCCGCCCCCGCCGTCGTCGACGGCGACCGCGTCGTCGACTACGCCGCCCTGGACCGCCTCAGCGGTGCCGTCGCCCGAGGGCTGCGCGCCCACGGTATTCGCGCGGGGCAGGCCGTCGCGGTCCGGCTGCCGCGCTCCTGGCAACTGGTGTGCGTGATGCTCGGCATCCGCCGGGCCGGCGCCACGGTCGTCCCGCTCGACGCGCAGAGCCCGGACGGACGCCGCCGCCACGTTCTCGCCGACTCCGCCGCCGCGGCGCTGGTCCACGCCGGTCCGGACGTCCCGGACACCCCGCCGGGGGTGCTCGCGCTCGACGCCGCCGAACTCCTCGGCACGTCCGATCGTCCGTCCGACGAGTCGGCGCCCGCCCGCCATGAGATTCCGAGCGACGGCCATGACGGCCATACCGGCCATGAGTCGCGGGGCGACAGCCACGAAGCACCGGGCGACAGACACATAGCGCCCGGCGACAGCGACGCACCCCCGTCCTTCCTCTTCTACACCTCCGGAACCACCGGCCGTCCCAAGGGAGTCGAGGTCAAGGACACCGGCATCCTGCGCCTGGCCCGGCCCGGCTGGATCCGCCTGCCCGAGGGCGCCCGGTACGCGAGCGTGTCCAACCCCGCCTTCGACGCGCTCAGTTTCGAGGTGTGGGTGCCCCTGCTGACCGGCGGCACCTGCGTCGTCCTGAGCGACGAGCAGATCCAGAGCCCCCGGCGGCTGGCGGACACCCTGCGACAGGCCCGCATCGACGCCCTGTTCGTCACCGCCGCGCTGTTCAACGCGGTCGTCGACGAGGTACCGGACTGCTTCTCCACCGTCGCCCAGGTCCTGGTCGGCGGCGAGCAGCTCAACGCCGCCCGCGTCCGCCGCTGGTACCGCGACAACCCCGGCAGCCCGACCGAACTCGTCAACGGCTACGGCCCCACCGAGTGCACGACCTTCGCCCTCCACCATCGGGTACCGAGGGACTTCGACGCCGACATCGTCCCGGTCGGGCAGCCCCTGCCCGCCACCGGCGCGCTCCTGGTCGCCGACGGCTCGCGCGCCGCGGACGGCGAGGCCGCCGAGCTGTACCTGTCCGGCGCGGGACTCGCGGACGGCTACCGCAACCTGCCCGAGGAGACGGCCCGCCGCTTCGTCCGCCTGCCCTGGCACGACGGCGGACGGGAGCGCTGGTACCGCACCGGCGACCTCGCCCGCCGCGACCCGTCCGGCCTGATCACGTACATCGGCCGGGTGGACCGGCAGGTCAAGGTACGCGGCTTCCGCATCGAACCGGCCGAGGTGGAGCGGCAGTTGGCCGCCCACCCCGCGGTGCGGCAGGCCCACGTCTGCGTCCGCCGCGACCCGGACGGCGCCCACGAACTGCTGGCCTACCTCGTCCTGCGGGCCGACGTGTCCCCCGACGACTACCAGCGTCATCTGGCGGCCACCCTGCCGCCGTACATGCACCCGCACCGCACCCACCTGATGGACGCCCTGCCGCGCAACGCCAACGGCAAGGTCGACGAATCCGCCCTGCTGGCCTCCGCGGTGCCGCCCTGGCGCCGCTCCTCCAGCGCGACGGACGGCGATGTCACCGACCTCCAGCGGGAGTTGCTGGAGATGGCCGGACGCCTCCTGGACCTCCCCGACCTGCGGCGCGACGACCGGTGGGTGAGCGTCGGGGGCGACTCGCTGAAGGCCCTGCGGCTGCGCTTCGAAGTCCGCCGCCGCTGGCACGTCGACCTGCCCCAGGCCCTCGTCCTGCGCGCCGACTTCGCCGCCCTCGCCGACACCATCGCCACGGGCAGCACGGCCCCGGTCCACCCGCCGGTACCCGCCCCGACCGGCCTGACCGGCGCGCCCGCCACCTCCGAGCAGGAACGCCTGTGGCTGCTCCACCGCGGCGACCCGCACAGCCACGCCTACGACGTACCGCTCGCCTTCCGCCTGGAGGGCACCCCCGACCCCGACGCCCTGCGCGAGGCACTGCGCCGGCTCGTGGCACGGCATCCCGCGCTGCGCACCTCCTTCCATGCCGCCCCCGACGGCCTGCGCCAGGAGATCGCCGCCCCCTACGACCCCTGGGAGCGGGTCGGCCCGCGCGACGACGAGGACTGGCGGGACGCGGCCCGCCGCTTCTTCGCCCCGGCCTTCGACCTCGCCGAACCGCGCATGCTGCGGGCCGGGCTGGGCGACACGGCCGACGGCCCGGTCCTCCTGCTGCACCTGCATCACATCGCCACCGACGGCTGGTCCCTCAACGTGCTGTTCCGCGAACTGTCCGCCGACTGTGCCCGCGCCGCGGGTACACCCAACGTCCCGCCGCCGGACGACACACCACGGACCGGCCCGGTCGAAGCGGCCCTGTGGCAGCGGGAATGGCACCGCAGCCCCGCCTACCGTGACCAGCGCCGGGCCCTGGCCCGCCACTACGCGGCCCTGGACCGCCCGGCACCCGCCCAGCCGGCCTCCACAGGAAGAGCCGGAACAGGCACCGGGAACGCCGACTCGGGCGCCGGGACAGGTCGGCTGCTGCACAGCTCGCTCGACACCGGACGCCGTTCCCGCCTCGACCGGCTGGGAGCCGAACTGGGGCTGACCCGCTTCCAGTTGCTGCTGTCCGTGTTCGCCTGGAGCCTGTACGGCATCACCGGCCGGACCCGGCCACTCGTCGCCGCTCCGGTCGCGGGCCGGCCCGTGACGGAGTTCGAGTCCGCCGTCGGCATGTTCGCCAACACTGTCCTGCTGCCGCTGGACCTCGTCCCCGGCGAGACGCTCCGCGCCCAGCTCCACCGACAGGCGCGGGGAGTCCAGGAGGTCATGGACAGACAGGACGTGACACTGGCCGACGTCCTGACCGACCATCGCTTCCAGGACGACGGCCCGCCCTTCGACTTCCTGTTCGTCCTGGAGAACACCGACTTCGACGCCCTCGCCCTGCCCGGCTGCCGAGTGCGTCCGCTGTGGCCGGAGCCCGCCGAGGCCAAGTGCGCCCTCACCCTCTCCGTCGTCGACTCGGACACCGGCCTCGCCTGCCTGTGGGAGTACGCCGAGGACCGCCTCGACGCCGACCGCGTCCGGGCCGCCGCCCGGCTGTTCGAACGCGGCGTGGACCTCCTCACCTCAGACACCCCGGGCACGCTGGCCGACCTGGTGGCGCCCTACCGGCGCGGCCTGCCCGACCACGGCCGGGGCCCCACGGCGACACCGGCCTTCACCACGGTCGCCGACGGCTTCGCCCGCCAGGTCCGCCGTACGCCCGACGCACCCGCCGTCAGCATGGGCGAGCGCACGCTGTCCTACGCCGAACTCGACGCGCGGGCAGCCGCGTTGGCCGCCCGGCTGCCCGCGCCCGCCGACCCCGGCGAGCCCGCCCGGGTGGCCCTGTACCTGCCGCCGTCGGCCGAGCACGTGGTCGCGCTGCTGGCCGCGGCCCGCCGCAACCTCACCGTCGTACCGCTCGACCCGTCCTATCCGCCGGCGCTGCTGCGGCAGATCCTGCACCGGGCCGAACCTCGTTGCCTCCTGGTGGCGCCGGGCACGCAGGCGGACGCCGAATCCATCGCACCGGCCGGACTGCCCCGGCTCACCGTCGATCTGTCCGCCCCCGCACCCACGGCGCCCATGGCGTCCGCGGCGGAACCGCACGCGGGTCCGCGGCCGCTGTACACGCTGTTCACCTCGGGCTCCACCGGCACTCCCAAGGGCGTCGACGTCCCCGACCGCACCCTGGCCAATCTGCTGCACTGGCAGAGCGAGCACGGCGGCCTGTCCGGGCCGGCCGTCACCCAGCAGTTCTCGATGCTGTCCTTCGACGTCTCCTTCCAGGAAGTCCTCACCACCCTGTGCTCGGGCGGACGGCTGTGCCTGCTGCGCCCCGGCTGGCGGCAGGACGTACCGGCCCTGCTCGACCAGTTGGAAACGGCGGGCGTCGAGCGGATCTTCCTGCCGTACGTGGCACTGCAACTCCTCGCCGAACACGGCGTCCGCCTCGGCCGCTTCCCCTCCCGGCTGCGCGAGGTGGTCACGGCGGGGGAGCAACTGGTGTGCACCGATGCGATCCGCCGCTGGTTCGCCGGACTGCCCGGGGCGCGGCTGTTCAACCACTACGGCCCCACCGAGACGCACGTCGTCAGCGGCCTGTGCCTCGACGGCGACCCCGCCTCGTGGCCGCTGCGGCCCGCCATCGGGAGGCCCGTGGCGAACGCCGTGCTGCGCGTGGTCGACGACGCCGACGAACCCGTCCCGCCCGGCACCACCGGGCACCTTCTCGTCGGCGGGCCAATGGCCGCGCCCTGCTACCTCGACGACCCGGACCTCAACCGCACCCGGTTCACCGAACTGCCCGGCCTCGGCCTCTTCCACCGCACCGGCGACCTCGCCCACGTCGACACCGAAGGACTCTTCCACCACGCCGGACGCAACGACGAGCAGATCAAACTCAGCGGCCACCGGCTGGAGTTGGGCCAGGTCGAGGCCGCACTGCTGCAACACCCCGGGATCGCGTCGGCAGCCGTCGCCCGCGACGGCGACTCGCTCGTCGCCATCCTGGAGTGCCGGGGCGACGCATACCCGAGCACCGACGAACTGACCGCCCATCTCGCCGAGTTGCTGCCGTCGTACGTACGGATCCGCGACTTCCGCCGGGTGGACGCGCTGCCGCGCACCCCGAGCGGCAAACTCGACCGCAGGGCCGCCCTCTCCGCCCCAGGACGGCCCCTGCGGGCCGCCGGCATCGTGTCGGCGCAGCCTGTCTCGGCACAGGAAGCCCGGCTGTGCGCGCTGTTCACCGAAGTGACCGGCAAACCCGTCGCAGCGGACCAGCGGTTCTTCGACGCCGGTGCCACCAGCCTGGACCTGATGCGGTTCCACCTGCGCTGCGGAGCCGACCCGGGTCTCGCATTCACGGTGTCCGACCTCTTCGAACACGTCACCGTGCGCCGCCTGAGCCGGTTCCTGGAGACCCAGGGGACCCAGGAAACCCAGGGGACCCCGGAGACCCAGGGGACCCCGGAGACCTCCGACCGCGCCCCGCGGGAACGCCGCGCACCGAGGGAACGGCCCGTGGACGAGCGTGAGAACACCACCGGCACCGAGCCCGTCGCGATCATCGGCATGGCCGTACGTCTGCCCGGCGCACCCGACCTCGCCTCCTTCTGGCACCTGGTGAGGACGGGCGGATCCGGCATCGAGCACTTCCCGGCGGCCGAGGGTCTCGTCGGCGCCCGCAGCCAGTTGGACGGGCTGCTCGCCTTCGACCCGGACCGGTTCGGCATCGGCCGCCAGGATGCCCGCCTGATGGACCCTCAGCAGCGCCACCTGCTGATGAGCTGCGTCGAGGCGCTCGCCCACGCGGGCCTCTCCGACCCCGGCGGGCGGCGCGTCGGTCTGGTCGCCGGCTGCGGGGAGAACACGTACTTCCAGGCGATGCTGCGCGAGGCCGACCCCGCCGGTCTCCCCGACGGCTTCCGCCTCGCCCTGCACCACGAGAAGGACTTCCTCGCCACCAAGGCGGCCTACCACCTGGGCCTGACCGGCCCGGCCTTCACGGTCCAGGCGGCGTGCGCCAGTTCACTGGTCGGCGTGCACGTCGCGGCCGGGCTGCTGCGCGAGGGCGACGCCGACGTCATGCTCGCCGGCGGCGTCCTCGTCGACACCGGCCTGACCGACGGCTACGCCTACCGGCCGCAGCACATCTACTCGCCGGACGGCCGCTGCCGGCCCTTCAGCGACGACGCGGCCGGCACGATCGGCGCCAGCGGTGTCGGCGTCGTGGTCCTCAAACTCCTGTCACGGGCCCGGCGCGACGGCGACACCGTCTACGCGGTCCTCACCGGGTCCGCCCTGAACAACGACGGCTCCGACAAGCTCGGTTACAGCGCACCCGCGCTCGCCGGACAGCGTGAGGTGATCCGCACGGCCCTGCGGCGCAGCGGCCGGGACGCCCGCGAGATCGGCTACGTCGAGGCGCACGGGACCGGCACCCGGCTCGGCGACCCCGTGGAGGTGGCCGCGCTGCGCCAGGCGTACGGCCTGTCCGACTCGGCGACGTGCGCGCTGTCCTCCGTCAAGAGCCAGATCGGGCACTTGGGCGCCGCCGCGGGCGTCGTCGGCCTGGTCCGCGCCACGCTGGCCGTGCACCTCGGCCTCGTCCCGCCGACCGTCGGCTTCCGGCGCCTCAATCCGGAGATCGGTGACGACCCCACCCCCTTCCACGTCCCCACGACCGGCATCCCCTGGCCGCCGGACCGCCCGCGCGTCGCCGCCGTGAGCAGCTTCGGCATCGGCGGCACCAACGCCCACGTGGTCCTGGAAGCCCGTACGGACCCGGAGCCGGAGCCGGATTCGGATCCGAACCCTGTCTCGGCCGCGGGGCCCGCGAGCATCCCCTGCCTCGTGCTGTCCGGCCACAGCGCGAGCGCGCTGCGCGCGGACGCCCGCCGCATCGCCGACCACCTGGCCGCTCGCCCGGAAACCTACGCACAGGTGCTGCGCCACCTCCAGGCGGGCCGCCCGGCCCTGTCCCACCGCACGGCGGCCGTCTGCCCCGACGCGGACTCGGCCGTGACCTGGCTGCGCGGGGTGGGTACGGGGGGCACGACAGCAGTCGAGGCTCCGCATACGGCAAGTACGCCGGGTACGGCAGGTGCAGCGGGTACGGCTAGTACGGGGACCAGCGCGGCGGCGCCCCGCGTGCTCGCCGCCGAAATCACCCCGCACGCCCTGGCCGAGGCATGGACCGCGGGAGCCGCCGTCGGCTGGCCCACGGGGCCCGCCCAGGCGCCATGGGACTTCCCGCCGCCCGCCTTCGACCTGACCGACCACGACTTCCCCCGTACCGCGGCCGCGTCCGGCGCTGTCGCGGTCGCCGACGGACCGGCCGCCTCCGGCGCACCGGCGAGGGCACCGGAGGACCACTGGCTGTACCAGAGCGCGTGGGTGCGGGCGCGGCGCGCCGCCGAACCGGCCGCCCCGCCCTCCGGACGCGTCCTGGTCGTCGTCACCGACGATCCCGCGGCCCCGGAACGCTGGAAGGGCGCGGCCCGCCACCACACACGGATCGTGCACGTCACAGCGGCCCAGACCTACGCCCGCCGCACGCCCGACCGGTACGAGGCCGACCCCGTCGACCCCGACTGCCTGGCCCGGCTCCTCGACGAGATCACCCGCGACGCGCCGGAGGGCGTGGAGTGGCTGCACGCTCTTCCGCTCGGCGTCGAAGGGGCCGCCGACGAGCGGTCGTTGGACCGCGCCCGGTGGGCCTGTCTCGACGCCCCGGCGGCGCTGTGCCGGGCGCTGGCCGATCTGCCGGGCGAGCGGCGGCCCCGCGTGTGGTGGCTGTCCCACCAGGCGCAGCCGGTCACCGGCCCCGTCCGTCGTCCCGAACTCGGCCTGCTGGCCGGTGCGTTGGAGGTGCCGCGCCAGGAACTGGGGCTGCGGACGCGCTGGATCGATCTGCCGAGCCCCGAACCCGGCGACTGGGCCCACCTGTTGCCTCTGGCCATAGCCCTCTCCGAGACCGGGACCGAGACCGCGCCCAAGACCGAAACCGCCCTCGGGACGCGGCTCGCGCTACGCCGCGGCTACTGGTGGCGCCTCACCCGCCAGCCCCTGCCGGACACCGAACTCGCCCCGGTGGACGACGCGCCGACGAGCCTCGGCACCCGCCCCGCCCTCGGCGGTACCAACGGCATCCACCCCGCCCTCGGCGACAGCGACGGCACCCACCTCGTCCTCGGCGGTACCGGCGGTATCGGCGGCGCGATCGCCACCCGGCTGCTGGAACGCTCCACGGGCCGCGTCGTCCTGCTCGCACGAAGTCCGCACCTGCCGCGCGGCCTGCAACCGTGGGCGGAGCGCGTCACGGTGGTCGCCGCCGACCTGGCCGAGGACCCGCTCGACGACATCCTGGCGCGGCTCGCCCCGCACCTCGACGGTCTCACCGGCGTCGTCCATGCTGCGGGCACCGCCGCCGGTGGCCTCCTGGTCCGCCGGGACAGTGCCGCGATGCGGCGCGCGACCCAGGGCAAACTACGCGGCGCCCTGCTCATGGAACGCCTGATCGCCGACCACCGCCCCGGGTACGCGGTCTACTGCTCGTCCATGTCCGCGGCTCTCGGAGGTGTCGGCCAGTTCGACTACGCGGCGGCGAACGGTGTCCTGGACGCGTTCGCCCACCACTGCCCCGACGGATCCGATGAGTCCAACGACTCCAATGAGTCCGACGAGTCCAACGAGTCCAACGAGTCCAACGAGTCCAACGGCACCGTACGGCTGGGCATCGGCTGGGACGTGTGGCGGGACACCGGCCTGGCCGTCGACGTGCTCGGCGCCGACGCACGCCACCAGGCGCACCTCGCGGTCGGCCTGACCACGGACGAGGCCCTGCGCGTCTTCGACAGGACCGCCGCCCTGCAGTTGCCCCACGTGCTGGTCTCCACGACCGCGCTGGAGGAATCGCGGTACTTCTACGAGCCGACCGAGGAGACCGAGTCGACCGACTCGGCGACACCAGCACGCGGGGAAGGGAGGACGACGCTTCCACCGGAGGACGCGCCCGCCGAACTCACCGCCGCCCTGTGTCATCTGCTCGGCGTCGACGTCCTCGACCCGGCCGCGTGCCTCTACGACCTCGGGGCCGACTCGCTCACCCTCCTCGACCTGCTCTCCGAGGTGAAGCGGCTCTACGGCGTCGACCTCGACCTCGCCCAACTGGGCCACCGGGTCAGCCTGAACGAGATCCTGGCCCGCCTCGACAGGCCGACAGCCACCACCACCACCACCGCCACCGCCACCGCCACCGCCACCGCCACCGCCACCGCCACCGCCACCGCCACCAGTACACGTACCCGCACCGCCGCGTCGGCCGAGGACGCGGTGACCGTCGAGGTCTGGCAGCCGGGAGAGCCGGGAGACGGACACGACGTCCTGTGCTTGGTGCACCCCATTGGCGGCGACATCCAGGCGTACCGGCCGCTGGTGTCGGCCCTCGCCCCCGAGCTGACGGTCTGCCTGATCCCCGACCCCGCGCTGCGAGCCCCCACCCTGCCGCCCTGGTCGGTCACAGAGCGCGCGGCCCGCTACCACGCCGCGCTGCACGCCCGCTTCCCCGGCCCGGACAGCCGGTTCCGGCTCGCGGGCTGGTCGTTCGGCGCCTGGGTGTCCCAAGCCATGGCCGCCCGTGCGGAGGCGGCGGGCGCTCCTGCCGGACACCTGTACCTGCTCGATCCACCGGCGCCGGACACCGGGCCCGTCCTGGGGAGCTACGACGAGGAGGCGGTCCGCGCGGTGTTCGCGCACGAACTGCGCGGCAACGGCACCCCCGTCCCGCCAAGCACCGCCCCCGCCACCACGACCACAACGACAACCGCCCAGGCGTACGCCGAACGGCTCGCCCACTGCTGCCGGGCGAACCTCGCCGCCATGGCCACGCACCGCCTCCCCCGGCTGACCCGCACACCGAGCACCCTGTGGCTGGCCACCCACCCGGTCACCGACCTGCCGACACCCATCACCTTCACCGCCCCGCACACGACGGCAGGAACGGCACGGACGGCAGAGCAGTGGGCCCCGCTCCTGGCCGGCCCGTCGACCACGCACCACGTCGACGCCACCCACTACGAACTCGTCGCCACCCCGCACGCCGAACACATCGCCCGGACGATGAACGCCACTTGACGGACCGTCACATCACCGAGTCGCCGCACAGAACGAGGAAACGATCCCCGTGCACCCCTACGCATCCCTGCCGCCGCGCTCCTTCTGGCGCTCCGCGGTCGGCGAGCGCGACCCCGAGACCATCACCGACCTGTGGACTCCCGCTTTCCCCATCGGCCAGGACGAGCCCGTGCTGACCACCGGCTCCTGCTTCGCCCGGCACATCGGCCCGGCGCTGCTCGCGGCGGGCATGAACTGGTACGACGGCGAGCCGCCACCCCCGGGCCTGACCGCCGCCGAACGAGACGCCCGGCAGTTCGGCCAATTCTCCTTCCGTACGGGCAACGTCTACACCGCCGCCGCCCTGTTCCAGTGGCTGAGCTGGGCATTCGGCGACAGCGCGCCCCCGGACGAGGTGTGGGAGCAGGGCGGCCGCTTCTTCGATCCGTACCGCCCCGCCGTCGAACCCGACGGCCACGCCACTCCCGACGCCGTCCTGACCGCCCGCGACCGCACCCTGGAGGCCATCCGTGCCTCCGTGGCGAAGGCCGGCTGTCTGATCTTCACCCTGGGCCTGACCGAGGCCTGGCGCGACCGCTCCTCCGGCACCGTCCACCAGGTCTGCCCGGGAACGGTCCGCGGCACCTTCGACCCCGACCGGCACGTCTTCCACAACTTCACCGCGGCCGAGGTGCACCAGGACCTCACGGCGACCGTCGCCCTCGCCCGCCGCGCCAACCCCGGGCTGCGGGTGCTGCTGACGGTGTCGCCGGTGCCGCTGACCGCGACGGCCACGGCCGGCCACGCCCTCACCGCCACCACGTACTCCAAGTCCGTGCTGCGGGCGGCGGCCGGCCAACTGGCCCAGGAACTCGACCACGTCGACTACTTCCCGGCGTACGAGATCGTCACCGCCCACCCCTTCAAGGGCGCGGGCTACGAGCCCAACCTGCGCACGGTCGGCCCCGACGGCGTCGCCTTCGTGATGCGCCACTTCTTCGACGCCCTGCACGGCCACGGCGGGACGGACCGGCCCCGCCCCACCACCCACCGCCACCACCCCGGCAGCCCCGACAGCCCCGACAGCCCCGACAGCGGAGAGGACCTCTGGTGTGAAGACGCCGTACTCGACTACTACGACCGCGGCGAGCACGAGGAACGCGGCGAGGTTCCTGCTCCTCGGTGACTCGCACGCCGGACCCGTGGGACGCGCGGCCCAGGCCGCCGACCTGCCGTTCCAGGGCGGGCCGATCGGCTCGGGGCGCGAGTTCAACGCGGATTTCTTCGACCTGCGCGGCGCGGACGTCGTCTTCCGCGACGAGGAGGCCGAGCGCCGGTACCGCGGTTTCCTGACCGCCCTGGACGCGAAGGGACTGGACGATCTGCGCGTTCCCCTGGTGGCCACCCTCGGCCTGAGCCCGCACACCCTGGCCACCACCGAGTACTGGCGGATCTACCGTGACCGGGGCGGCGCTTTCGCCCCCGGCTTCCTCTCCAGCGGCCTCTTCGCCGACATCGTCCGCGCGATGGTGCGCGGCGCCCTCGCCTTCTACGCACACGCCCTCGGCCTGGGCCTGCGCGTCCTCGCGGTACTGCCGCCCCAGCGCGTGCCCGGCATGTCCGACCCGGACGTCTTCCTCGCGGCGCAGGAGGCCGTCCACGGCGAACTGGACCACCTCGGCGTCGAGGTGGTCGACCTGCGCTCCCGCGTCACCGACGCGAGCGGCTTTCAGCGACCGGCATTCTGCGAGGCCGACGACACCATCCACGGCAACCTCGCCTTCGGCCGCCTGATCGTGCACGACCTGCTCGCCCGGGGCCTGTGACCCCGGCCTTCCCTCGCCACTCCAAGCCCCGCCCCCATCCTCATCGCACCCCCCACCCAGGAGGACCCGACCATGGACCAGTTCGCACTGGACGCCCTGCAGCTCGTCACCACCCGGCCCCGCGAGAACTACGGCACCCTGGCCGTCGCCCCGCTCACTCCCGTCCTCGGCGCCGAGATCTCGGGCCTGGACCTGAGCAAGGAACTGACGCCGGACCAGCAGGACGAGGTCAAGCGGGCCTTCCTCGCGCACCACGTACTCGTGTTCCGCGACCAGCACCTCACCACCGAGGACCACAAACGCTTCGCCGCCCTCTTCGGCCCGCTCCACCCGGTGGCACTCCCGGCCGAGGGCTCCGACCCGTACGTCCTGGAGATCAGCGCCGACAGCACGTCCCGTGAGATCGCCGGCAACGGCTGGCACGCCGACGGCACCGCCGACGCCGAACCCTCCCTCGGCTCGATGCTCCACATCACCCGCATCCCCGAGCCGGGCAGCGGCGGCGACACCCTGTTCGCCGACATGCACCTCGCCTACGACCTGCTCTCCCCGGCGCTGAAATCGTTCCTGGACAGCCTCACCGCCGTCCACGACGGCGCGCGGCCCTGGCTCCTGGCGGGCCAGACCCCGCCGCCCGAGTACGACGTCCCGCGCGCCGAACACCCGGTCGTCGTCCGCCACCCCGAGACCGGCCGCAAACTCCTCTTCGTCAACGCGCCCTACACCTCCCGCATCACCCAGCTCTCCGCCGCCGAGAGCACGGCCCTCCTCGACCTGCTCTACGCACACATCGCCCGCACTCCCCTGCTGCACTGCCGGGTCCGCTGGCAGCCGAACACCCTTGTCTTCTGGGACAACCGGTGCGTCCAGCACCACGCCGTCTGGGACTACTACCCCCACTCCCGCCACGGCCGGCGCGTCGCCATCGACGGCACCCGCCCGACGGCCTCCTGACCCGATGACGACGACCGAGGCGAAAGACTTCCGCGCCCTCCTGGCAGGCGTGACCCCGCGGAGGGAACACGGCCCGCCGCCGGCCTGGTTCCGCCAGGCGGCCGCTGTCCTGTACGAGGGACAGGAACCCACACGCCGTGACACGTGGGCCCGTGAGCTGCGTACCGCACTGAGCCGTTCCGGCGGCCGGGTCCCACTCACCGTCACCCACGCGTGGCACGCCCGCACGGTCCTCCCGCTCCTGGCCGAGACCGCCACCCGCCTCGGCCAGGACACGGCCCCCTACGAGGCCCTCGCCGCCGTCCACCACGACGCCCTCACGGACCGCACACCCTCGGCATCCAGCTGGACCGCCGCCCTGGAGCCCGCCCTCCGCCGGATCTACCGCGCAGCCTTCGCCTACGCCGAGGCCTACACGACGGCCCACGACAACGCCCGCGCCTACGCCCTCGCCAACGGTTTCACCCCCGCCGACGCCGACACCTACGGCCGCGACTACGCCGACCAGACCACCGAACCAAACGCCCGGGCCTTCGCCACGGCCAACACCACCGCGAATGCGCGCGCGACCGCCACGGCCTACGCGACCTCCGACCCGGACGCCTATGCCCGTACTTTTCCGGGCGCCCGGACCCGGGCATACGTGCGCGCGGCCGCCGCGACGCTCCCGGAGAACACGCCGGGCGGGACGTCCCGCCACACCTCCTGCGACAGAATCGCCGACGGCCTCCTGGACCAGCTGAACCGCACACGGGCCTGAGCCGCACAGCGGACCACCACTACACGACGGACCGGCCACGACGGAAAGCCGGTGCCGTTACCTTTTCCTTTACCGCGCATTCCTCTCGACGGCATCCAGAATTCGGTCCAGAACGTCACCGAAAAGATGCACCTCGTCGGGTGTCAGCGGATCGAAGACAAGCTGCCGTACGCATTCCGCGTGTTTGGGTGCGGCGGCCTCGATCGCCGCCCTGCCCTTTTTCGTGAGGCACACCATGGAGCCGCGGGCATCATCGGCGCAGGGCTCGCGTGTGACAAGTCCCCGCTTCTCCATGCGGGTGATCTGGTGGGACAGCCGACTGCGTTCCCAGCCGACCTCGGCTCCGAGGTCCCTCGCCCGCAGCACACCGTCATCGGACTCCGACAAGGGCGCCAGGAGGGCGTAGTCCGCCGCCGAAAGGCCCGAATCCCGTTGCAACTGCTGGTCCTGGGCCCGTTGGAGCTCGCGGAACAGCCTCCGGTACTTGGCCCAGACGTCGGCCTGGTGCGGGGTGAGCCATCGCGGTTCGGACATGCGCTCACCGTACCAGCTTGTTGATATGTCACTGAATATCTTGTTCGCCTCGCGTTCCTGGGTGTGCGACTCCCAGGAAAAGCACAGCCTTCATGGCGCCGTGGCCGACGGGCACACTCGAACACGTCAACAGGAAATCCCCGAAAAGGGGAAACGACGAAAGAGGCTTTCCCATGGCTACGTGGTTTGTCACCGGCGCTTCCCGCGGAATCGGTGCGGAAATCGCTCGCGCCGCTCTGGCAGGCGGTAACAATGTCGTGGTCGCCGTGCGAAACCCGGAGCGGGTACCGGCCGACCTGAAGAATTCCGACCAGGTTTTCGCGGTCGCCCTGGACGTCACGGACCACGACAGCATCCCGCGGGCGGTCGACGCCGCCGTGGAGCGCTTCGGCGGCATCGACGTCCTGGTCAACAACGCCGGCCGCGGTCTGCTCGGCGCACTGGAGGAGATCACCGACGCGGAGGCCCGGTCACTGTTCGACCTCAACGTCTTCGGCCTGATCAACGTCACCCGTGCCGTGCTGCCCGTCATGCGCAAGCAGGGGTCCGGCCGGCTGGTGCACATCGGTTCCCGGTCCGGTTTCGAGGGCGAGCCCGGTGTCAGCCTGTACTGCGCGTCGAAGTTCGCGGTCGCCGGCATCAGCGAAGCGCTCTCCGCCGAGATGGCACCGTTCGGTATCCAGTCGATGGTGGTCGAACCGGGCGTCTTCCGCACCGACTTCCTCGACGCCAGCTCCCTCTCGGTGGCCGCGAACCGCATCGCCGACTACGACGACACCCCCGCCCACGTGACGCTGGACTGGATCGACCGGGCCAACCACGCCCAGCTCGGCGACCCCGTCAAGGGCGCCGCCCTCATCGTCGAGGTCGCCTCGACCGAGAAGCTGCCCACGCACCTCTACCTGGGGCGCGACACCCTTGAGCGGCTCGACGTCAAGTACCGGCAGGTGCAGGACGACCTCGCCGAGTGGCGCGAGAAGTCCGCCGCCACCGGGCACAGCGACGCCGCCTGACGCATCGCCGCCCCACCGAACCGCTGCCGCCCAGCCGGGCAACCACCGCTCGCATCAAAGAGATCGAGGATTTGTGATGTCTGCTGCTCTGCTCACCGGTACTCCCCTCGCCGGCCGTGTCGCCGTCGTCTCCGGCGCCTCCAGCGGCATGGGTGCCGTCACCGCCGAACGCCTCGCCGAACTCGGCGCCACCGTGGTCGTCCTGGCCCGGCGCAAGGAGCGCCTCGACAACCTGGTGAAGAACATCGAGACCGCCGGCGGCACCGCGCTCGCCCTGGCCGTCGACGTCACCGACCGCGCCGCCGTCCAGAGCGCCGCCGACCAGGTCGCCGCCCGCTTCGGCAAGGCCGACCTCGTGTTCAACAACGCCGGCGTCCAACTCATCTCCGGCATCGAGGAGTTGAAGGTCGACGACTGGCAGCGCCAGATCGACCTCAACATCAGC
This sequence comes from Streptomyces sp. NBC_00878, assembly GCF_026341515.1. NCBI lineage: Bacteria > Bacillati > Actinomycetota > Actinomycetes > Kitasatosporales > Streptomycetaceae > Streptomyces > Streptomyces sp. NBC_00878. The sequence goes on from NZ_JAPEOK010000001.1 coordinate 1,277,053, forward strand.
GGGCTGATGAACGTGATCGCCGCGTTCCTCCCGCACCTGACGGACTCCGCCGCCCAGGGCAAGCCCGCCGACCTGATCAACACCTCGTCCATCGCGGCCACCCGCATCCTGGCGAAGTTCTCCATCTACTCCGGCACCAAGGCGTACATCAGTCACCTCACCCGGCTGCTCCGCGTCGAACTCGGCCAGAAGATGGTCCGCGTCGCCACCATCGAGCCCGGCATGGTCGACACCGAGCTCCCCGACCACGTCACCGACCCGGACGCCTCCAAGCTGATGGCCGACCTCATCCACGACATCGACGTACTCCAGAGCGCCGACGTCGCCGAAACCGTCGCCTTCATGGCCGCCGTCCCCCGCCACGTCAACCTCACCGAGATCACCATCCTGCCCACCGCCCAGGCCATCTGAGTCCGTCCGTCATGGCGGGGGAGGAACAGCGTCCGGCTGTTCCTCCCCCGCGGCTCCGGTCCGTACTCGGCCGCTGCTCCTACGTAGTTGTCACCGATGTCGTGGCTCTCGGCCGACTGCCATGGTCGAACCGGCGGTCGCACACCGGGCCGCCGACCGGTTCCCATCCGGTCCCATCCCGTTCCATTCCTTCCTCTTCCGGAGATGACATGGCAGCCAACGGCATCACGTACACCGGTCTCGACGCGCTCCTCACACCCGAGAAGTCGGTGCTGCTGCTCATCGACCACCAGGGGGCCCAGTTCGCGGGCATGCGCAGCATGGACGCCACCCTGGTGGTCAACAACGTGACGGCGCTGGCCAAGGGAGCCAAGCTGTTCGACGTACCGACCATCCTTACCACCGTGGTGGAGGACCGCGGAGGTCGCCTCATCCGTTCGGTGCAGGAGGTCTTCCCCGACCAGACGCCGATCGACCGTACGGCCATCAACACGTGGGAGGACCAGCGTGTGGTGGACGCGGTGGCCGCCACGGGCCGCAAGGACCTCGTCATAGCGGGCCTGTGGACGGACATCTGCCTTGCCTGGCCCGCGATTCACGCCATCGCCGACGGCTACCGCGTCTTCGCCGTGACGGACGCCTCGGGCGCCACCACCAACGAGGCCCACGAGCGTGGCATCGAGCGCATGATCCAGGCCGGTGTGATCCCCACGTGCGCCGGAACCGTCATCGCGGAGTGGCAGCGGGACTGGGCCCGGGAGGAGACTGTGCCCGGTATGACCGATATCCTCCTTGAGCACGGCGGCGTCTTCGGCACCAGCCTGGCCTGGGAACTGCAGCTCCTGGGGCAGGCCAAGGACTGACGCCACCGTGCAGGCACGACCGAACAGCAAGGACCCGACATGAACATCACAGTGATCGGACGAGGGCGGGTCGGCGGCGGCCTGGCCCGCTTGTGGGAGAAGGCCGGCCACGAGGTCAGGGCCCTGGGCCGCGACGGAGGCGACGCCTCGGACGCCGACGTCGTGGTCGTGGCCGTACCCGGCAACAGCATCGCCGAGGCACTCCAGCGCGTCACCGGGCTGAAGGGCCAGGTGACCATCGACACGACCAACCTCTACACGGAGCGCGACAGCGCCTTCCCCTCGCTCTCGCATCAGATCAAGTCCGTCATCGGCGGTCCGACCGCGAAGTCGTTCTCGACGGTCTTCGCCTCCGCGTACGAGCAGATCGGCGCGCAACGCGTGACGCCGAGCAGTCTGTACGCGGCCGAGCCGGACGCGAAGGGCATCACCGCGCGGCTCATCGGCGACGCCGGCTTCGATCCCGTGTACGTCGGTGACCTCGATCCGGGGGCACGGCTGCTGGAGGACAGTTCCGCTCTGACCCGCGCGCTGGCCGGTCAGATGGGCCCGTTCTTCTACCGCTACGCCCGGCCCGGAGAGCTGTAACACCTCCGCCGAGGGCACCGGGAAGCCGAGCGTCGAGGCTTCGCCCGGTGCCCTCCGCCTCTCTCCCCGTACAGGACCTGAGCCGGTCCGTGTGCCGCGCGGCGGGTCAGCTCGATCCCAGCCCCGCGTCCCGCGCCAGCAGGGCTGCCTGGACCCGGTTCTCGCACCGCAGCTTCGTCAGGATCCGGCTGACGTACGTCTTCACCGTCGCCTCGCTCACATGGATCCGCTCGCCCGCGTCGGCGTTGGACAGCCCCTCGCCGAGCAGCGCGAGCACCTCCAACTCCCGTGCGCTCAGGGTCTCCAGACGCCGCCGCGCGTCCTCGGCCCGCGCGGCGGTCTGCCCCGAGGCGAGCGAGTCGACCACATGCCGTGTCGCGCCGGGCGACAGATACGCGTCCCCGGCCGCCGCCGCCCGCACCGCCTGGATCAGCTCGGCCGGCGCCGAGTCCTTCAACAGGAACCCGGCGCCGCCCTGGCTCAGCGCACGCAGGACGTTCTCCCGCTCGCCGAACGTCGTCAGGATCAGCGGCCGTACGGACGGCGCCGCCCGCCGCAGTTCGGCGAGTGCGGACAGCCCGTCCAGGACGGGCATCTGGATGTCGAGCAGGGCCACGTCCACGGCGTGGGCGCGGACCAGGTCGACCGCCTCACGGCCGTTGGCGGCCTCCGCCACGACATCGATGTCGTCGGCGGAGGTGAGGATCATCCTGATACCCGCCCGGATGAGCGGTTCGTCATCCGCGACGAGGACCCTGATCACAGTTCTCCTGCAAGGCGTACGGCGGGGACGAGTGACGACCACACCATCGCCTGAGGACGACGGGGCGGCCGAGCACTCAACCTTACTCACGGAACATGGTTATGACTCGACCATGTAGGCCGTCTTCTCGATCAGTTTGCCGCCCTTGAAGCAGAAGCGGTAGGCGGGTTCCTTTCCCCCCTTGGCCGGCCCGTCCTCCGTCGACAGGTAGGACGAGCACGCCGCTCCCGCCGGAACGGCGGGCCCCTCCTCCACCAGTCCCTCGGCCAGGAACGACTTGCCGCGCGGCAACTTGTCCCGCACGGCCGTCTCGGCGTCGCCGACCTGCACCGAGTTGTAGACCGACGGGTTGATCATGACCTTGTCGGCCTCCTTGCCCGCCCAGAAGTAGAGACCTACGACGAGCGCCCCCACCCCGACAACCACGACGGCCAGCACTGCGATGCCGCATCCGATCGCTACGCCCTTCTTCTTGCGTCCCATGGCGATGTCGAGCTCCTTCTGCCTGTCCGGCGGACCGGACCAGTCGATGTCCGCACCACCGTCGCCGGGCACCGCCCCTTCGCTCTGCCCCCGGAAGTCGTTCGCCGCATCGACGAACGTCGTCACTTCCCGCCCCGAGTCCGATCGCCGCCTGCTGCCATCCGACGCGTGCGGCGCCCGGGGCCCGTAGGGCAGTACGGCCGCGACGCGGAACCCGCCGTCGGCCGTGGACCCGGCATGCACCATGCCGCCGACCAGCCGGGCCCGTTCCTGAAGCCCGGTCAGACCGTGCCCGCCACTGACCACGGTTCGCCGTCCCCCACCGGTCGTCGCGGGCACCGGCCCATTGGCCACCTCGACCACCAGTGAATCCGGCTCGTACCGCAGCTCGACGGCGGTCGAGGCTCCCGGAGCGTGCTTCAGGGCGTTGGTCAGCGCCTCCTGCACGATCCGGTACGCCGCGTGGTCCGCGGCTGGAGCCAGTGGCCGCGCCTCGCCCGCACGCCGCAGCTCCACGACCGCCCGTGTGCCCCGCGATGCCGCCACCAGGCCCTCGATCCCCGCGACGCCCCGGGCCGCTGGCTCCGGGCCGCCCTCGCGCTCCGGTGCCTGTTCGGGCGTACCGTCCCGCAGGATGCCGACGGCCTCGCGCAGTTCGTGCATCGCGGCCACGGACGCCTCCCGCAGCACGCCGACCGCCTGACGCTGGTCGTCCGTAAGGTCCGGGCCCACTTCGAGCGCGCCCGTGTGGACGGCGATCAACGCCAGTTGGTGGCCGAGGCTGTCGTGCATGTCCTGCGCTATGCGCTGGCGCTCCCGCAAGCGGGAGTGGGACGCGATCATCTCGCGTTCGCGCAGCAACTGGGCGTTGTGCTCGTGCAGCGCGTGCAGGAGCGTGCGCCGTTGGGTGCGGTAGCGGCTGGCGAGGGCGGGAACGACCACCGTCGCCAGGAACGAGAGCGTGGAGAACAGCAGCGTCTCCAGCACGGACAGGGGGAACGTCTCCTGCAGGACGGACAGTCCCGCATAGAGGACGTACGAGGCCATGAGAAGCGCGAGCGGCCGCCGCCGCGCCTCGATCCTCGAACCCGCCGACCAGGCCACGACCATCAGCACGGCCCAGAAGGAATTCACCGCGCCTGCGAGCGCGGCCGTGAGAACCAGGACGCTCGCCGGGAACGCCCGCCGCAGCAGTGAGACCATCGCCACGGCCACCGCCGCGACGACCGCCCTCGGCGCTCCCTCGCTCCATTGGCCAAGAACCATGAGCAGGGCAAGGACGAGGGCCAACACCGTCTCACCGGCAATCCGCCGCCGGGACCACGTGTCCGCCGCTATCAGGTGTTTCCAAACATCGCGGGCCTTCGTCATCACGTCCACGCGCCAACGGTAGACACCATCGGCCGTGCGCACAGCATCCGTTCGTCGCACCCGCGAGCGACGAAAGTCGCGCCGCTCGGGCACCGCGTGAGCACCGCGAGATCGCCGCATGAGCACCGTGAGAGGCCGATGCCCACACCGTCTAAGCTCCGGGCCATGCGCGTATTGGTCTTGGAGGACGATCCCGAGCTGGGGCCCGTCGTCGCTGCTCAGCTGCGTGGTGCGGGGTTCGCGGTGGACCTCGCGCGGACGCTGGCCGAAGCGGATCTCAAGCTCTCCGTCAACAGCTACGACTGTGTCGTGGCCGACCGCTCGGTCCCGGACGGCGACTCCCTCACCCTGCTCGCCGGACACCGGCGGACAGGATCGGTGCTGCCCTTTCTGCTGCTGACCGCGCTGGACGCGGTGAGCGACCGGGTGGCCGGATTCGAGCACGGTGCGGACGACTACCTCGTCAAACCCTTCGCCTTCGCCGAACTGGTCGTACGGGTGCGTGCGCTGTGCCGCAGGGAGCAGACCACGCGGCCGCCGGTCCTGCGCGCGGGTGACCTGGAGGTCGATCTGCCACGGCGCCGAGTGTCCAGGGCCGGGGTGCTGCTGAGCCTGTCGGCCAAGGAGTTCGCGGTCCTTGAGCTGCTGATGCTGCGCGCGGGCGAGGTGGTGACGCGCACCGAGCTGATCGAGAGCTGCTGGGACGAGGCGAGCGAGCCGATGTCCAACGTGGTGGACGTCGTGATCGGCCAGCTGCGCCGACGGCTCGGGCCGCCCGATCCGATCGGGACGGTGCGCGGTGTCGGCTACCGGCTGGGCGGTGCCGATCAGGAGTCGGCCGCCGAGGCGCGGGCGTGAGCCGCCCCGGCGCGGTGCCCCCCAGGTCGCCCGCCGTGGCCCGGCTGCGGCGCACCCGTCGGCTGATGACGCTCCTGTTCGCCTCGGCGACGGCGGCCTGTCTCGTCGTCCTGGCCACCGTCGCCGTCCGCATCGATGCCGAATCCCGCCGGTCCGGTCTGGACCACGAGGTCGGCAGCCGCGCGGTCGGTCTGTCGCGGGCGGTCTGGTTCGACTCGGGGACGCTGCACCTGGAGCCGCTGCGCGAGGACGAACTCGCGCAGGGCTCGCAGGTGCTGGCCGTCCTCCAGGCGGCGCCGGGAAAGTCGCCGTCGCTTCGGAACGTGGTTCCCGCACGTTCGGCGCTGCCCGATCGGGACCGCCTCGACCGTCTCTGGCGGACCGTCCTGGAGGAACAGCAGACCGTCCTGGTCAGCGCCCCTTCCGCGAACGGCGGACGGCTGAGGTGGGGAGCGGCTCCGGTCTGGGACGGCGACCGGATCGGTGCCGCCGTGCTGGTCGGCACGGAACTGGCGCGCAGCGAACGCGATCACGGCGTCCTCGTGCGCTGGCTGGCGCTCGGCTGCACGGCTCTGGTCTGCTGCGCGGCGGCCGTCGGCCATCTGCTGTCCGGCCGGGCCATGCGTCCCGCCCTGCTCGCGCTGGAGCAGCAGGAACAGTTCCTGGCCGAGGCGGCGCACGAACTGCGTACGCCACTGGCGACGTTGCGGCTCGTGGTGGAGCGGGGCGGTTCCTCCGACGAGGCCCTACGGCTGGTGGACCGGCTGAGCCGACTGGTCACCGGGCTGCTCGCCAGGGCCCGCATGGAGGCCGGTGCGCAGCGGGCCGAGCTGGTGCCCCTGCGCCTCGACCAGCTGGTGGAGACCACTGTCGAGGAGCTGCCGGACCATGAGAACGTCACGGTGCGCTCCGAGCCGGTGGTGGTGCTCGGCGATCCCGACCTGCTGGCCCAGGCGGTCCGGAACCTGGTGGAGAACGCTCAACGGCACGGTGGCCCGGCCGGGTCACCGGTGGAGGTCACCGTCACCCCCGGCCTGGTCGCGGTCCGCGACCACGGATCGGGCGTGCCGGCGGCGGACCGGGAACGGGTCTTCACCCGGGGTGTCACCGGGAGTACCACCGGGGGTTCCGGAACAGGCTCGGGAACGGAAGCGGCCTGGGGAACGGGAGCGGCCGCTGGTACGGCAGCGGCCTCGGCTACCGGAACCGCCTCGGGAACGGGAGCCACCTCGGGTACGGCAGCGGCCTCGGGAACGGGACCGGCCGCTGGTACCGGAACCGCATCAGAAACGGGGGTCGCCCCGCGCCCCGTAGCCGCCCCCGGAACAGGAGCCACGCCCGGTACCGGTGCCGGGCTCGCCATCGTTCGTTGGGTCGCCGAGCTGCACCACGGCACCGCCCGGCTCGCGGACGCTCCCGGCGGCGGCCTGGTCGCCGAGCTTCGGCTGCCTCCGTATCCGGCCCACGCGTCCTCATCCTCATCTCATGAAGGCCCCGGCACCGTGGGCGCATGAACTATCTGCGCAAACCCCGGCTGCTGGTCGCCATCGCCGCGGGACTCGGCACCCTGCTCCTCACCGCGACCGTGCACGGCCTGCCCTTGGGCGACGACAACACGCCTGCCTCGACCAACGTTGCCATCCGGGTCGACCAGGTCGGCTATGTACGCGGCGAGGCGAAACGGGCCTATGTCATGGGGCCCTCGGCGGCCCTCGCGGGAGCGCGCTTCGAGGTCGTCGACGCCAAGAACAAAGTCGTCACGGCGGGACAGCTCGGAGCCGACATCGGCCGCTGGAACACCAAGTACCCCTCCGTGCGCACCGCCGACCTCTCCGCGCTGGACACCCCCGGCACCTACCGCATCGTCCTGACCGGGACCGCGGCCGGCCGCTCCCCCGCCTTCCGGATCGCCGGTGCCCGCGAGCTGATGACCCCGCTCGTCCAGGACAACGTCCGCTTCCTGCAGGCACAGCGCGACGGAGCCGACGTGCTTCCCGGTGACCTGGCGCACGGGCCCTCCCATCTGGCCGACAAGGACGCGACCGTCTACGCCGATCCGAACTACAACAAGGAGGGCACCGAGCTGCTCGACAAGCGGCTGACCCCGACCGGTGACCGGGCCGACGTCTCGGGCGGCTGGTTCGACGCGGGGGACTTCCTCAAGTTCACCGGCACCACCTCCTATTCGGTCGCCGAACTGCTGCTCGCGCAGCGCGACCTGCCGGACATGAAGGAACTGTCGGCCGAGGCTTCGCACGGGCTGGCCTGGATGGACAAGATGTGGGACGAGGACAGCAAGACCCTCTACGCCCAGGTCGGCATCGGCGCGGGCAACGAGGCCGTACGGACGGATCACGACGTGTGGCGGCTGCCCGAGGCCGACGACCGCCTCGACGTGTCCCCCGGCGACCCGGACTACACGATCAAGCACCGGCCGGTCTTCCGCGCGAACAACCCGGGCAAGCCGATCACCCCCAGTCTGGCGGGACGGGTGGCCGCGGTCTTCGCCCTCGCCGCACAGCGCGCGGCCGACACGGACCCGAAGGCGGCGCGGACCTGGCTGGACAAGGCCGCCGCCGTCTACGACCTGGCCGACACCAACCCGAACCCCGACGCGCTCTTCACGGCCTTCCCGAAGGCCTTCTATCCCGAGGACTCCTGGCAGGACGACCTGGAGTTCGCCGGCGCCGAACTGGCCCTGGCCGCACGGAAGCTCGGGGACAACCGGAAGGGCAAGTGGGCCGACGACGCGGCCCGCTGGGCCGGGGCCTATCTGCGCTCCGACGTCCAGGGCACCCTCGGCGTCGCGGATGTCAGCGCCCTGGCCCACGCCGACCTGGCCACCGTCCTGGACGGCACCCGGAGGAAGGGGATCGGGGCCGCCGAGCTCAACAAGGACCTGCGCCGCCAGTTGGAGGACGGGGTCGCCCGCGCCAAGCAGGACCCGTTCGGAGCCGGTGCCGTCTACGACGACTTCGACGCCGTACCGCACACCTTCGGGCTGGTGGCCACCGCCCGCCTCTACGCCAAGGCCACCGGAGACACCCGTTACGCGGCCTTCGCCGGTCGGCAGCGGGGCTGGGCCCTCGGCGCCAACCCCTGGGGAACCACCTTCATGATCGGCGCGGGCGAGGTCTACCCGCACTGCCCGGAACACCAGTTGGCCAACCTCCGGGGCAGCCTCGACGGCAAGGGCGCCATCCTGCGGGGAGCCGTGGTCAACGGCCCCAACGCCGCCTCGAAACTGGACGAGTTGAACAGCTTCCCGACCATGAAGAAGTGCACGGCCGCCCCGCCGACAGGGGCCTGGACCGACTTCGACGGCAAGGGCGCGCGGTACCTGGACGACGTGGGCGCCTGGCAGACCGTGGAACCCGCGCTGGACTTCACCACGACCGCGCTGCTGGCCTTCGCCCTGACCGCACGGTCCGACGCCGATGCCGATGCCAACACCGACGGCGAGTAGCCCGGACCCGCCCCCGCCGCGGCCCGTTGACGGCTTCTTTGCAGGTCGGACGCGGGCCGGCGGCGGGAGCCGACAGGACGTAGACGTGACCGTCGACGTGCCGTAGACGCGTGCCGGTCACGATCGACCCCGGGAGGAAGACGTGCGGGAGGCCATGTGCTCTCCCGCCGCCACACCACGCAGTACCCGGAGGAGACTTATGCAGGTCGCGGCCCCCGCAACGAGCCGCGGAGATGCCACCGCCGACAGCGGAAGGCTGTACGGCAGGGCGCGGGAGGTCGCCCTCCTCGACCACCTGGTGGCGGACTGCCGCGCCGGCCGCGGCCGGACCCTGCTCGTGCACGGCGAGCGGGGCATCGGCAAGAGCGCCCTGCTCGACCACGTACAGACCGCGTCGCGTGGGGTACGAGTGGTTCGGGTCAACGGTGTCGCGAGCGAGGGCGAGTTGTCCTTCGCCGCCGCGCAGCGGCTGTGTGCCCAGTTCCGGGAGAACCTTCCCGGACTCCCCGTTCCGCAGCGGGAGACCGTCGAGTCGATCCTCGGACTGCGTCCCGGTTCTCCCCCGGCCCGTCTCGACGCCGGCCTCGCCCTGCACGGTCTGCTGGCCTCCGCCGCCTGGCGGCATCCCGTGCTGTGCCTTCTCGACGACGCGCACCTGATGGACGCGGCCTCCCGCGAGTGCCTGACCGTGGCCGCTCGCCGCTGTGCCGGGGAGCGGCTGGCCTTCGTGTTCACGCTCCCCGCCACCGAACACCCCGGTGAGTTCGCCTCGTTCTCCGGCCTGGCTGTGACCGGTCTGTCGGACGAGGACGCGCAGGCGCTGCTGACCGAGCGCGTACACGTTCCGCTGGACGCGCGCATCCGCGAGCGCCTCGTGGCCGACGCCCATGGCAGCCCGCGCGCCCTGTTGTCGGTGGCGAGTTCGCTCTCACCGACCGAAATGGCCTTCGTCCGGCCGACGGAACCGGTGCGGCAGGGCCCTGACGCACCGGACGGGCAAGGTGCTGAATCACCGGACGGGCGGGGCGCCGACTCACCGGACCCCGGGACGCTCGCCGGCCTCGCGGACCTCAGCGCCCCGGCGCGCGAGGTACTGCTGGTGGCCGCGGCGGAACCGCTGGGGGATGCGGTGACCGTGCTGGAGACGGTGGAGAGTCTCCGTATCGAGCACAGCGCCGTGACCGAGGCCGAGTCGTCCGGCCTGGTCGAACTGAGTCCTCGCGTACGGTTCGCGCACCCTCTCGTACGTACGCGTCTGTACGCGGCGGCCGGCGTCACGCAGCGCAGGCGCGTGCACCGTGCTCTGGCGGGCGCGTGCGACCCGGTCCGCGCTCCGGAACAGCGCGCCTGGCATGAAGGGCAGGCGGCCGCCTCGTTCGACGAGTCGGTGGCGGCGCGGTTACAGGAAGCCGCGGAGCGGGCCTCCGGGGAACACGGGTCGATGACAACCGCGGCGCTGTGGGAGCTGTCGGCCGCGCTGACCGCGGACCGGCCGCGGCGGGCCGTGCGCCTGCTCGCGGGTGCCGTGGCCCGGCGCCGGACGGGAGGGCTTCGGCAGAGCCTGGATCTGCTCGCGCGCGTGCACACATCCGCGCTGCCCGATGCCCAGCGCGCGCGGGCCGATGTGCTGCGGGCGCGGACCCGGTACGACGTGTACCGCGACGCGGCCTCGGTACGCGCCCTGCGTACGACCGCCACCCAGATCCGTACCCGAAGCGCGGCGGAGGCTCGCGCCGCACTGCTGGAAGCGCTGGCCGCCGGCCTCTTCGCGGGCCGCTTCTGCCACCCCGACGAACTGGCCGAGATCGCCTGGACCGCGCACGACCTGCCGCCGTTGCAGGCTGACGCCCGCCCGCACGAGCTGTTACTGGAGGCAGCGACCACGCACATCTTGAAGGGCTTTTCCTCTGCTGTGGCGCCCGTGCGTCGCGCGGTTGACGCCTATCTCACGGCGCCCTCGGCGACGGACCTCGACAGCAACGGCAGCTGGCTGGTCTGCCAGGCGGCCATCGGCCTGTGGGACAGCGCCGCCTGGGAGACCCTGGCCGACCGGCGGGTCGCGGCGGCCAGGCGGCACTCCGTCGTATCCGCGTTGCCGCTGGGGCTCGTCCACCAGGCGCTGGTGTGCGTGCACGGCGGCCGGCTCACGGAAGCCCGGACCCGCGTCCGGGAGGCGGAGGGCATCTGCGAGGCGATCGGTGCCGCGCCCCTGCGACACGCCACGCTGGTCCTGGAGGCCTGGACCGGTCATGAGGAGCGCCTGGAAGCGCTGGTGAGGGCCGGCAGGCAGGACGCCCGGGCGCGGGAAGAAGGCAGGCTGCTGACCGTGGCGGACTACGCGCAGGCTCTGCTGTACAACTCGCTGGGCAGATACGGCGAGGCTTTCGAAGCGTGCACGACGTCGCCGAACCTCGACGAACCGGCCTTTCGGAACTGGCTCCTGCCCGAACTGGTGGAGGCCGCGGTGCGCACCCACCACCCGGAGGAGGCCGCGGCCGCGGCCACGCGGCTGGAGGAGTGCGCCCGGCTGACGGAGAGCGCATGGGCGCAGGGACTTCACCTGCGCGCTCAGGCCCTGCTGGCCGACGACTCCGACGCCGAGGACCTCTACCGCGGCTCGGCGCAGAAACTGGAGGCGGCGGGAGCCGTGCTGCAAGCGGGGCGCACCCGGCTGCTATGGGGCGAGTGGCAGCGCCGGACGGGCCGCACGACTCAGGCCCGGGTTCACCTCCAGACCGCGCACGACGTGTTCAGCCGGGTCGGCGCCCGCGCGTTCGCCGAGCGGTCCGCCGATGAACTCGCCGCCGCCGGCGCACGGCCTGCCCCGGCGCACCACGGCCCGCAGGCGGCGCTGACCGCACAGGAGCAGCGCATCGTACGGCGGGTCGCCCGGGGTGACACCTCCAAAGAGGTGGCAGCGGCGCTGTACCTGTCGCCACGGACGGTCGACGCGCATCTGCGCAGCATCTTCCGCAAACTCGGGATCTCCTCACGCCGGCAACTGCGCAACTCGGCGATCCCACCGCACGACGAGCGGCTTTGAGGCGGAGCGGAGTGGACCCGAGCGAGAGCGGACTCGAGCTGGAGCAGACACGAGCGAGCGCCGCACCGGCACTGTATCGTTGACGTGACAACATCTTGCCGGGTTCGCGGTGCGCGAACCACTCGGACGCGGATGGTGTCACCGACGAGCGGTACCAGGTGACAGCGAGGTTCGGCATGGAGGCAGCGCTCTCGCGAGACGTGCACTTCTCGCTGCTCGGACGGCTCAGGGCGGGCCGGGACGGCAGGGAGATCGATCTCGGCTCCCCGCAGCAACGGGCCGTGGCCGCCGCCCTGTTGCTGGCCCGTGGCAGGGGCGTGCGGATGAGCGATCTCGTGGACGCGGTCTGGGAGCGCCCGCCCAACTCCCCCAGCGCGGCGGTCCGTACGTACATCTGGCGCCTGAGACGTGCGCTGGAGCCGGGCCATGACGGGTCGTCAGGTCCGTGGCGGATCCTGCGGTCCACGGCTGGGGGCTACCTGCTGGACGTGGGCGACGACCGCGTGGACTGGCAGGTGTTCAAGCGGCGGATCGGCGAGGCCGGCGCGCTGCGGGCGGGCGGAGACACGGCGGCCGCCCGGCTGCTGTACGACAGCGCCCTGGCCATGTGGCGCGAAACGCCCCTGGCCGGGGTTCCGGGCCCGCTGGCGGACAGCGAACGGGCCGTGATGCAGGCCCGGCACCTCGACGTACTCGAAGCCCGGCTGGAGTCCCTGGTGGAGTCGGGGCACTGGTCGCGGGCGGCCGTCGAAGCCGCCGCGCTGGTCGAACAGCATCCGCTGCGTGAGGGACTTCACCAGTTGCTCATGCGGTCCCTGCTCCACACGGGTCGCCAGGCCGAGGCGCTGAACGCCTACGGCAGGATCCGTGGCCTGCTGGCCGAAGAGCTGGGCGTCGAACCGGGCGAAGGCCTGCGGTCACTGCACGCGGAGATCCTCCGGGGCGGCCGGCCCGCCGTCGTCGAGAGCACCCTCGGCAGCGCCGTCCACCGCGAGGCGCCCGTGCCGCGCCAGATCCCCCATGCCATCGCCGACTTCACCGGCCGGACCGACCAGACCGAACGGATCCGCGACGCCTTGCTCCGGCACTCCGCGGAGGCCGTGCCCATCGTCCTGGTCACCGGTATGGGGGGCGCCGGGAAGACGGCCCTGGTCATGCACAGCGTGCGGCCGACACTCCCGGCCTACACCGACGGCCAGTTGTACGCGGATCTCCGCGGCGCCGACGGCACCCCGGCCGGTACCGGCGGCGTCCTGTCCGCGTTCCTGCGCGCACTCGGCGAACCGGACGCCTCCCTCCCGGAAGACCTCCAGGAACGTGCCGCCCTGTACCGGAGTGTGCTGGCCCAGCGACGCGTGCTGATCGTGCTGGACAACGCCGCCGACATGGAGCAGGTGGCCCCGCTCCTGCCCGGCTCGCCCTCCTGCGCCGTCGCGATCACCAGCCGAAACTGCCTGGCGACCCTGCCGGTCGGTCTCCGTGTCACCCTCGGCGCCCTGCCCGCCGAGGAGGCCCTGGACCTGTTCACCCGGCTCGTGGGCAGCGCGCGCGTCATGGCGGAACCCGACGCCGCGCGGCAGGTCCTGACCGCCTGCGGCGGCCTGCCCCTGGCGGTACGCGTCATCGGCTCACAGCTGGCCGCCCGCCCCGAGTGGAGCATGGCGCAGCTCGCCGAACGCCTCGCCGACGCGCGACACCGCCTGTCCGACGCGGAGGCGGAGACGGCGAGCGCGGTCCCGGCGGCGCCGGAGGACACCGTACGGCGGACGCTGGAGCGGCTGGTCGATGCCGGGCTGCTGGAATCCCCGGCGGGGGACGACTACCGCCACCACGACCTGGTGGTCCTCGGAGACGCCCTCTCCTCGCTGGACCGAGCGGAACAGAAACGGCGGCGCTGGTAGCACCGGCAGCGGGCGCCGCGGACATCCTCCGGCATCCGGGGCACCCGGCCGATGCGGCACGAGCGGCGAAACGTCCGTCGGACGACTGACGACCTCGTACGCGGCCCACCGCGTACGAGGTCGTCAGGGTCCGTCCCGACCAGTCGCTCCTCAGGAGGTGAGGTAGCAGGCCTTCCGTACGCCTGGCAGCGGATCGGTGCCGAATGCCGCCTGCGTGCAACCGGTGCCGCCGGAGAAGGACTTGTACACGAAGCTGCCCCGTGCGCCGTAGGCGACGGTCTGCTGTCCGCTGAAGGAACACGTCCCGTCTTCGTCCGAGCAGGCCGCGGCGTAGCCGGCCGGGCCGCCGGTGGCGGTGTAGCAGGACTTCGACTCCCCGGGAATCGGGTCGCCGAACGTGGCGTCGGTGCACGCGGTGTCGCCGGTCGCCTTGACCGTGGCGAACGCGCCGAAGGCGCCGTACATCACCGGCTGTCCCGCGGCGGCCGAGCAAGTCCCGTTCTGGGACGCGCACTTCGTCCAGCCGCCGGCCGGGCCTCCGTCGGGCGGCAGGTAGCAGGACTTGGCGACGCCGTCGATGGGATCGCCGAACTGTGCGTTGGTGCAGGCGACGGAGCCCTTCGTGACCTGGTGGGCGAAGCTGCCGTTGGCGCCGTACGCCACGTCACGGTTGTAGCCGGGAATGGAGCAGTTGCTGCCCTCGGCGGCGCAGACGGTGTAGCCGGGCGGGCCGCCCGCGTCGGCGACGTAGCAGGACTTGACGAGATTCGACGCCGGATCGCCGCCGAAGGAGTCGTTGGAGCAGGCGGTGCTGCCGGTCACCGTCTTGTACGTGTACGTCCCGGCCCCGTAGGCCACCGCGCGGGTGCCGCTGAAGGAGCACGTACCGCCCTCGCCCGCGCACCGGGAGAAGCCCGCGCGCAGGGCGCCGGTACCCGGCTCGTTGGGCGCGCCGGGATTGCCCAGTCCCGTGGCGGTCACGGAGTAGCTGCCCGGGGCGACGCCCGTGAGGTAGACGTAGGTGTCGTCCTGGCTCCCGCCGGTGATGCCGGAGGTTGGCGTGAAGTTTCCGTTGCTCCAGACGACGTTGCCGTTCACGGACACCGAGACGTTGCCGCCGCCGAACTTCGGGACCCCGATGCGGCCGGTGGTACCGGACGGGCTGGTGAGGCGCGCCGCGTACGTGCCGGCGGCGGGGACACGGGACCAGGAGGCGTTGATGGCCCCCTGCGGCATGGTGATGCGGCCCTCGGCACTGGTCAGGTCACCGGGGTGCGGGACGAAGCGGTACGCGCCGGTCGCCGACTCCGGTGCCGTGCCCAGCACGTCGAAGGTGAGCGTGGAGGTGGGCGCGGAGGACCAGCCATGGGCCAGGCTCATGAACGAACCACCGTAGGCGAGGCCGCCATCGGCCTTGACGCCCTCCCAGAAGGTGCTCTTGGTGCCGATGTCGCTGTTCAGCATGTGGCCCCAGGTGCGGCGGATCTGCGCCAAGGCGCCGTAGTCGTCATTGGCGGTGAAGCGCGCGTTCAGCTCCATGCCGCCCACGAAGGGAGACACATTGCCGCCCCACTCGGGGGTCGTCGGGCCGTAGGTGCCCCAGCGCGTGCCGAGCCCCGCGATGATGCTCTTCGACTTCGCCGTGGAGTCGGTGAGCCCGTACCAGACGGCGAGCGAGTTGCCGTCCTGCGGATACAGCCCGCTGGTCGGGTTGTCCTTGTACATGCCCTTCGAGGCGTCCCACAGGCGGGAGTTGGCCGCGGTCTTGAGGGCGGCCGCCCGGCCGGCCCAGCTCGTGGCGAGCGCGCTGTCGCCCTTGACCGTGGCCAGGGTGACCCCGCCCCTGAGGGCCGCGTACAGCAGCGCGTTGGCCGAGATGTTCTCGCCGCCCTGGCCGGACCTGGCCCAGTCCTGGGTGGCGGTCACATTGAGGAGGTTGTTGCCGTTGATCTTGTTGATGATGAAGGCCATGGCGCGCTTGTAGTCGGCCCATTCGGAGTCCAGCCACGCCCGGTCGGCCGTGTACGTGTAGTACGTCGCCGTGCCCAGCAGCGTCCAGGTGTGGTAGGTGTCCGAGCCCTTGAGGTTGAACGGCGGTCCCGACCACGGGATTTCACCCTCGGCGGACATCGCGTTGTACATCGTGGAGAGCGCGTTGCGGGTCGAGGTGAGGTCGTTGGAGTACGCGTACTGCGTGGGTACGGCGATGCCCAGGTCGCCGGGCCACACCGTACGGTCGCGCTTGGCCCCGTCGACCAGGACGGAGTCGCCCACGCCGACGGTGGCACTGTTGTCCCACTCCGAGGACGGCGGGGGCCAGGCGCGGCCCTGGTTGGAGGCGATCGTGTTGAGCTGCACGGTGTACGCCCCGGCGTACCAGATGCGGTTGAGCAGTTCGTCGCTGGAGGAGAAGTAGTTGGCGTAGTCGGCCGGGTTGGCCTTCCCCGGCGCCGCGGTGAACGCGAGGCTGACGCCGTTGAGGTCCACCCAGCCCGAGCTGTCGAGGAAGACGGTGAGGTAGCGGAAACCGCCACGCTGTTTCGCGGTGGGCATCGTATACGTGCCGTTCGCGGAGGCCGTGGCGTAGAGCGCCCCGTCCTCGCCGTCGCGGCCGCTGCTCCGGTCGCTGTTGTTGCCCACGTACAGGGACGACTCACTGAAGGCCAGGCCGACCCGTTGGCCGCTGCTGCTGGTACTGCCGAACGACAACGTTGCCATTCCGGCGACCTCTTTGCCGAAGTCGAGCGTGATGGCCGACTGGGCGCCGGAGATCCGTGTCGGCTGTCCGCTGAGGACGTTCTGCGGGTTCGCGACGCTGCCGGCCGTGCGGTAGACGGCGGTCGGCTTGAGGGTGCGGGACGTCGGCGAGTAGTTCTCGGCGGCAAGCGCCGCTCGGGGTCTGCCCGCCGCGGTCGCCGACGTCGCCCCGGAGGCCGACATGGAGGTGGCCGCGGACGCGGGAGGCGATGCGCCAGAAGCCGGCGTGGGAGCCACGGCCAGCGCGGAGGCCGCGACCATGGCGAGGCCTAGTAGGCGCCCTGGACAGGGCATTCGCTTCAGCAAGGGACGGCGGCGGCGCATGAATACCTCCCGGATCAGTAGGGAAAGAGGCTGTCTGAATCGATTCAAAAAGATCGCCCACGAAGGCCTGGGATCGATGGGACAGTGAGTCTGCGAGGCGCCTCGCCGAAGTTGCACCGATGATGGGCGCCCGGTAATCGACTGTCAACCCATCGCGGCCCCCACGAACTCCACGGAAAAATCCGCGCGTTGGGGCATTGACAGGGCCACACCAAAACGATTCACTGCCACCGAGATAGGTATGGACCAGTGCTCGATTCCTGGCCGACTCAGCAGGGCTGTCGACCGACCGACGCGCCCGCCGACCGGCCTCCCCCCAGGTGAATCCGAGGCGAGTTCTATGACCTTGCGCAGCTTCGACATCGTTGTCAGACCCCGGCTCCTCAGCTTCCTGCTGGCGGCCGCTCTCGCGTGTGCGGTGCTGGTCCCGGCCGCGACGCCCGCGGCCGCCGCCACCCCGGTGTGCGTACTGGCCTGTGACACGCTGGATCCCTCGCAGGCCCGGCAGGAGAGCTTCCCGGTGCCGACCAAGAACCTCAGCGGCCGCCGCGTCCAGCTGCACGTCTCCGACGCGGACGACATGGCGTGGGCCAGCATCGACGACGGAGTGCCCGGCGACTCGGTGTGGCTGGACCGCTCCTGGGACGGCGGCGCCACCTGGGAAGGAGTGCTCGGCAAGGCGAGCGTCCCGAGCACGTGGACCGGCACCAGGACGCTGATGTACAACATCACCGACCCCCGCAACCACAAGCGCGGGCTGATCCGCGCCTGCGGCGACGCCGCCGCCGTCGGCTGTACGGACTGGGCCTACCCCACCGTCTGCGACACGCTGTGCGACGGCACCAGCGCGGGCCAGGCGGCCGGTGACGACCAGCCGGTGCCGTCGACCACGCTCTACGGCCGCAGGATCCGGCTGCACGTCGACCAGCAGAACTCCATGGCCTGGGCGAGCATCGAAACCGGCGGCGCCGGCGACGAGGTCTGGCTCGACCGCTCCTGGGACGGCGGCTCGACCTGGCCGGACGGCTCCTCACGCGGCCGCACCAGTACCCCGTCCGGAGCCACCGGCACCCGTACCGCCATGTACGCCACCCGCGACCCGCGCGGCCTCCTCTACGGCGGCGCGGTCCGCGCCTGCGGCCGCGAGGCGAGCCACAACGAGGGCAGCTGCACCGCGTGGGTCAGGCCCGCGCCGACCAGGGCGCGCGGGGCGGCGGACGCGCTCATGTCCTCGTACGACCCGTACAACGGCTGGTGGCCCAGCAGTTGGTGGAACTCGGCCGCCACCCTCACCTCCCTCATCGACTTCGCGAAGACCACCGGCAGGCACGACTACGACTGGGCCATCGCGCGCACCTTCGAGCAGAACAAGGGCGTCTTCCCCGCCGGTGTGCGCAGCACGGACGCGATCGAGGGCCACTTCATCAGCCGGTCCATCGACGACTCGGCCTGGTGGGCCATCGCGTGGCTCGACGCGTACGACTACACCGGCGACTCCCGCTATCTCAACGAGGCGGTCACCATCGCCAACTACGTCCACCAGTACTGGGACACGGGCACCTGCGGCGGTGGCGTGTGGTGGGACCGCGAGCGGACCTACAAGAACGCGGTGACGAACGGACAGTACCTCTGGCTGACCACGGCGCTGCACCAGCGGATCCCGGGCGACACGGTATGGCTCCAGCGGGCCAAGACGTCCGCCGCCTGGTACAAGTCGAGCGGGATGATCAACTCCTCGGGTCTGGTGAACGACGGGCTGAACTCGGCCTGCGCCAACAACGGCTCCACCGTGTGGAGTTACAACCAGGGACTGGCCATCGGCGGCTTCACCGAGCTGTCGAAGGTGACCGGGGACAGTTCGCTGCTGACCCTTGCGCGCACCCTGGCCGACGCCGCGATCAGCAGCACGGCGCTGACCCGCAGCGGCGTGCTCACCGAGTCCTGCGACATCGGCTCGGCGTCCTGCGACGACAACCAGAAGCAGTTCAAGGGCATCTTCATGCGGAACTTCGCCGAACTCACGAAGGTCACCGGTTCCAGCACCTACCGCGCCTACATCCAGAAACAGTCCGACACCCTGTGGGCCCAGGACCGCACCTCCGTCAACGCCCTCGGCCAACGCTGGGCGGGGACCAGCCCCAACCAGACCGACTGGCGCACGCAGGCCAGCGCACTGGGAGCGCTCACCGCAGCCGCCGGGTGACCGTCCGCTGTCAGGAAGGGGCGGCGTCCTCCCGGTACAGGACCAGGTGCTCGTGGAAGAGCACGCCGTCCCTGACGTCACCGGTGGCGGTGAAGCCGGTGTCGTCGACGTAGTCGATGTGGGTGCCGGTGACGGTGTAGTCGCCGGTGTAGGCGCTCGGCCGGTTGCCGCGGGCCTCGTCGTAGCGGCCGTTCGGGAGGAGTTCCTGGCGGATGTGGCCGTCAGCCGTCACCCACATACCGACGAAGGGGTGCGGCGCTGTGTTCGCATCTGTCTGTGCGTTCGCGTTCGTGTTCATGGCTCTACGGTCGCGGCCCGGCGCACGGGGAACCAGGTCACGCCTTTCTCAGGAGCCACGTTCCTGGGAGTCCGGCACCCACCCTCTGGGGAAAGGGTGGGTGCCGGGGAGCTGCTCCACGCACGCCTTCGCCGGAAGCCGTCGCGCCCCGGTCTTGCCTCTCCGCCCCGGGCCCCGTTACCTTGCGGCGAAGTTTCTGGCCAGCTACGCGGTGCGGTCCGGCGCATCGGTGTTCGGCGAGCGGAGCGGACATCGGGTGACAGGTCGAGACAAGGGCCGGCAGGAAGCGCAGCACGGTCTGCTGACGAGCATCGCCGCCGAGGCGGGGGTCTCGCTCAGCACCGTGTCCAAGGTGGTGCACCGGCGCCGGGACGTCGGCGCGGCGACGCGGGACCGGGTCGAGGACCTGCTGGCGCGGTACGGGTACGTCCGCCCGTGGGAGCGGGATCCCTCGACGCCCCGGCAGATCATCGTCGTCTTCCGGGACCTGTCCGGCCCGTACACGCTGGAGGTCGCCCGGGGCATCGTGGACGCGGCCGGTGAGCTGGGCATCGACGTGGTCACCGGGACGACGAGCCGACGGTCGATCTCCGAGTGGCTGGAGGAGTGCGTGGCACTCGGTGCGGCGGGGATCGTGATCGTGATCTCGATGCTGGCCGAGGAGGACCAGCGGCGGATCGTCGAGCAGCGGCTGCCGGTGGTACTGATCGACCCGCTGAGCGCGCCGTCGGAGGACATTCCCAGTATCGGGGTGACGAACTGGAGCGGCGCCCGGGAGGCGGTTCAGCATCTGCTGGGCCTCGGCCACACCCGGATCGGCATGGTCGCGGGCCGCTCGCACTCGCTGGCCGGAGCCGCCCGCGTGCACGGCTACCGGGCCGCGCTGGAGGAGGCCGGGGTCGTCTACGATCCGGCGATCGTCCGCTCGACCGACTTCGACTACGCGGAGGCGCTCGCCGCGAGCCTGCAGATCCTGCGTGCCGACGACCCGCCCACGGCGGTCTTCGCGGCCAGTGACGCGCAGGCGCTCGGCGTCCTGGAGGCGGCCCGGCAGCAGGGGCTCGCCGTGCCGGACGACCTGGCGGTCATGTCCTTCGACGACACGCTGGTGGCGGCCATGGCCTGTCCGCCGCTGAGCGCGGTGCGCCAGCCGTTCGAGGAGCTGGGGCGCGAGGCGACCCGGGTGCTCCTGGATCTCGCCCAGGGCCGGCCGCCCGCCTCCCCGCGCATCGAGCTGGCCACGGAACTCGTCCTGCGGACCTCGACGTCCGTTCGCCGCAGTGTCAAGAGCGCGTAACCCGCGCTCTGGCGAAACCCTTTCGCAATGTGCCGGTGACAGTACGGGGTCCCCTGCGAATACTGGCTTCCTGCTCCGCACCCTCTTTCCCCCTCTTTTTTGAGCGTGGTGCGCGATTCCCCCCGGGTGAAAGGAATGCCGTTGAGAAGAACATGGGCACGAAAGGCTCTCGCTTCGGCGATGGCCGTCGGCGTCAGCGTGGCATTCGCCCTCGTCTCCACGACGAGTGCGTCGGCGTACCAGCCGAGCCCCGCGAATTTGTATACGGCGGACAACCCCGCCGCGTGCAACAAGAACCCCTGCGTGCTCTATCCGAAGTCCGCCCAGCTGCCGAGCGGGCGTGTCGTGGCGACGTTCGAGAACAGTCAGACCGCTCCGGTGGGGCAGACGATGCCCATCTACAAGAGCGACGACGACGGCACGTCGTGGGCGAAACTGGCCGACGTCAAGGCGCCCGCCGCGCTGTCCAGCGACTCCCGGTACGCGAAGTACACGAGCAACTGGACCAACCCGTATCTCTACGTGCTCCCGCAGGACGTCGGAAGTCTCAGCGCCGGCACGCTGCTGCTGGCGAGCATCGTCTCGGGCGACGACTACTACTACAAGGAGCAGAAGGCCGCCAACCCCAACTGGACGCCGACCGGTGACGGCGACCGCAAGGACCTGGCACTCGCCCTGTACGCCAGTACGGACTCCGGCGCGACCTGGACCGTGAAGAACATCATCTCGGCCGGCGGCTGGCAGGGCGGCAGCGCGGGCAACGTCGGCCGTGTCTCGGCGGCCAACACCCACGCCCAGGTCGACCCCGTCTGGGAGCCGCACCTGCTCGCCCACAACGGCAGGCTCATCGCGTACTACTCCGACGAGAGCGACTTCACCGGCTACAACACGAGCACCGGCGCCCCGACCCTCGACCCGAACAACGACACGGCGACCGACTCCGGCGGCCAGGTCCTCCTCCACCGGACCTGGGACGGCAGCAGCACCTCCTGGAGCGACCCGGTCGTGGACGTCCCGGGCGCCACGGTGAACATGGGCAACGGCAAGACGGAGATAGGCGGCGGCCGTCCGGGCATGACGACGATCGCCCCGACGACCGACGGCAAGTGGCTTCTGACGTACGAGTACTGGGGCGGCGGCACCAATGTCCGCTACCGCATCTCCGACGACCCGCTGAAGTTCTTCTCGGCCCCGGACGCCGCGATCACCGCGCTGCCCGTGCCCTCGGGCGGAAGCACGCTGTCCACCGGCGGCAGCCCGGTCCTCCTCCCGATGCCGGACGGACGGATCGTCTACAACGCCTCAGGCAGCGGCGATGTCTGGGTGAACGAGTCCGGGCTGAGCAACGGCACCTGGAAGCAGTACAAGACGTCGATCGCGGGCGGCTACAGCCGCATGCTGCAGTACGTCGACGGCACGGGCCGCGTCCTCATCCTCCAGGCGTCCTGGAGCGGCGCCAGCGTCGGGCCCGTGAAGTACGCCGAGGTCGACCTCGGCCGCTCCGACGGCGCCTACTACCGTCTCGTCAACCGTCTGACCGGCCAGGTCCTCACCACGGCCGCCGGGAAGACGCAGGACGCGAGCCTCACCGGGAACACTCCCGACCTCGTCCTGGGCGCGTCGGACGCCACCGCCGACACACAGCGCTGGCACCTGACCGCCAAGGGCGGCGACGTGACGCTGCTCAACAAGGCCGGGGGCCGCTCGGTCTCGATCTGGACCGGCAGCGCGACGGCCGGGCAGAAGCTGGCCCAGTGGGTCGACGACGGGGCCACCGACAAGATGTGGACCCTCGTCCCGTCGACCACCGGGTACTCCAAGCTCCGCTCGGTCCGCAACACCAGCCTGTTCATGACCGGTTCGACCGCGGGCGGGTCCGTCACCGTGGCGTCGTCCACCAGCGACGGTTCGCAGGACTGGCAGCTGGTCCAGGACCCGCTGCCGACGGCCGCGTCCTTCACGCTGAAGGGCGCCAACTCCGGCCGCTGCCTCGACGTGCCGAACGGCGCGACGGGCGTCCAGGTCCAGATCTACGACTGCTCGGGCAACGCCAACCAGGCCATCACCCAGACCACGGCCGGCGAACTGCGCGTCTCCGGCAAGTGCCTCGCCGCCAACGGTGACGGCACCACCGCGGGCACCACGCTCATCCTCTGGGCCTGCAACGGGAAGGCCAGCCAGAAGTGGTGGTTCCGTCTCAACGGATCCGTCGTCAACCACTCCAACGGCCTGGCCCTCGACGTCACCAACTGGGGGACGGCCAACGGCTCGAAGGTGCAGCTGTGGACGCCCCTGGGCAACGCCACCCAGAAATGGAGCCGCGGTTAGTCACGTCACGGGAAAGGCGGCGCCACCGGATCCACCGGTGGCGCCGCCTTCTTGTCACGTCCGGAGAGGCGCACTCACTCCCCGTCGCATGCGGAAAGGGGCTCGCTCACTCCCGCTCGACGGTCACGGGCACGCCGTGATGCCGTACGACCGTCGCGTCCCGCTCCTCGCCGACGAGCCGGATGGCGTCCCGCACCGGTGTGTCCAGGCTGGAGGAGCCCGCGTGCAGCAGGATCTCGCCGGGCTCGACGATACGCCGACCCTCCAGGCCGGTGAAGGCCAGGCGGTCGGTGTGGACGTCGAAGCGGACCATGGCCCGTTCGCCGGGGGCGAGGTCGACCTTGGCGAAGCCGAGCAGGGCGCGCACCGGCCGGGTCACCTGGGCGACCGGGTCGACGGCGTACAGCTGGACGGTCTCGGCGCCCGCGACCGTCCCGGTGTTCCGTACCCGCGCGCGGACCGTGAACTCCCCGTCGGTCGGCACCTGTTCGCGGTCGACGGTCAGCAGGTCGATCTCGAAGTCGGTGTACGACAGCCCGTGGCCGAACGGGAACGCGGGCGTCGGGTCGAGGTTGGACAGGAAGCTCTGCCGGTCGGCGAGCGGCGGGTGGAGGTAGGTGTACGGCTGTCCCCCGGGCGAGTTGGGGATCTGCACGGGCAGCTTGCCGCTGAAGTTCGCCTTCCCGGCGAGGAGTTGGGCCACCGCCCGGCCGCCCTCCTCCCCCGGCAGGAAGACCTGTGCCATGGCCGCGGCGGCGGACGCGAACCGGCCCACCGCGTAGGGCCGACCGCTGCTGACGACCAGCACGACGGGCTTCCCGGCCGCCAGCACCGCCTCGACCAACTCCTCCTGAACGCCCGGCAGTCGGAGGTCCTCCACGTCGCAGCCCTCGCCCGAGGTGCCGATGCCGAACATGCCCGCCTTGTCGCCGACGACCAGGACCGTGAGGTCGGCGGCGGCCGAGGCCACCACCGCGGCCGGAATCCCGGAGCGGTCCTCGTCCCGGATCGGGCAGCCCTCGGCGAACTCCCAGTGCACGTCCGGGAGTTCCTCGGTGAGCGCGGTGCGCAGAGAGACGGCCTCGACACCGTTGCCGAGGTCGTCGCGCTCGGCGAGGACGTGGTTGGGGAAGCTGTAGCAGCCGAACATGGTGCGTACGTCGTCGGCGCACGGGCCGATCAGCGCGATCCGGCCGCCGGCCGGGAGGGGCAGGGTCCCGTCGTTGGACAGCAGGACCGCGCTCGACCGGGCCACCGCGAGGGCGAGCGCGCGGCCGGCCGCCTTGTCCAGGTCGAGTTCGCCCGCGCGCAGGGCGGCGGGTCGCGGGTCGAAGTCCGGGTCCAGGAGCCCGAGTTCGACCTTCTGCCGCAGCACGCGGCGTACGGCGCGGTCGACCAGGTCCTCGTCGACCGCGCCCTGTTCCACCGCGTGCACGAGGGCGTCGCCGAAGCCGCGCTGGTCGGGCAGTTCGACGTCCAGTCCGGCGCTCAGGGCGAGCACCCCGGCGTCGGGCAGGTCGGCGGCCACGCGGTGGGCGCTCACCAGGAAGGGCAGGGACCAGTAGTCGGAGACGACGGTGCCCTCGAACTCCCATGCGTCGCGGAGGACTTCGGTGAGCAGCCACCGGCTGGCGGCGGGAGCCTCGCCGTCGATCTCGGCGTACGAGTTCATGACCGAGCGGACACCCGCGGCGACGAGCCGTTCGAAGGGCGGCAGGATGACGTCGAAGAGTTCGCGGCGGCCGGCGTGGACGGGGGCGTGGTTGCGGCCGCCCATGGAGGCGGAGTACCCGGCGAAGTGCTTGAGGGTGGCGTACACACCCGCGCTCTGCAGACCGGTGACGTACGCCTCCCCCATCTCCCCCACCAGGTACGGGTCTTCGCCGTAGGTCTCCTCGCAGCGGCCCCAGCGGTAGTCGCGGATCACGTCGACGACCGGGGCGAGCCCCTGGTGGACGCCGGCCTCTGCCATGTCGGCGCCGATGGCCGCGCCGATCCGCCGGATCAGCTCCGGGTCGAAGGTGGCCGCCATACCGAGCGAGGTGGGGTAGATCGTCGCGCCGTACGCGGTGAAGCCGGTCAGGCACTCGTCGTGCGCCATGGCCGGGATGCCGAGCCTGCTCTGCTCGACGACCTGCCGCTGGCGCTCGGCCAGGGCCCGGGAGTGCTCCAGGGCGGGCCGGGGCAGGGTGCCGTACGGGCGGGTGAGCTGGCCGAGGCCGTGCCGGGCCGTCTCGGTGAGGTCGCCGACCCGGTCGAAGATGCTGGTGCCCGGGGCCACTTCCGGGCCGGCCGGTTCGACGTCCTCCCAGGCGCTGCTGAGCTGCGCGACCTTCTCCGGGAGGGTGAGCCGGGCGAGCAGAGCCTCCACCCGGTCGGGGGTCGGCAGGGTGGGGTCGGCCCAGGGCCGGTCGTCCTCTCCCTGGGGGATGCCGCCGTGGTCGGGCATGGTGGTCGTCATTCACGACTCCTCGGGGATTGCGAAGGTGCTCGCGAGGGCGCGGGCGATGTGCGCGTGGGCACGCCGACGGGGCCGGGCGCGCTGCCCGGCCGCTGCCCGGCCGCTGCTCGGTCGCCGCTCGGAGCGAACTGTCTGCTGAAGTGGCTTACTTGGAGAAACCGGCGGTGAGACCGGCGACGAGCTGGCGTCGGGCGAGGATGAACAGCGCGAACATCGGCAGGGTGGAGAGCACCACCGCGGCCATCGTGGCCGGTACGTCGATGCCGAACTGGCCCCGGTAGAGGGTCAGCGCCAGGGGCAGCACGGCCTTGTCGCCGCTCTGGGTGAGGATGAGCGGGAAGAGGAAGCCGTTCCAGACCTGTAGTCCGTCGTAGACGGCGACCGTCATCAGGGCCGGGCGGGCCAGGGGTGCCGCGAGCGAGAAGAGCATGCGCCAGTCGCCGGCGCCGTCGACGATCATCGCCTCGAACAGGGAGCGTGGCACGTCGCGCAGGAAGCTGACCAGGATCATCACGGTGATCGGCAGCGCGAACGCCGCCGAGGGAAGGACGATCGCGAGGAGGCTGTCGTACAGCTGCATCCTGATGATGAGCAGGTAGACGGGGATGATCACGGCCTGCAGTGGTATCGCCAGGCCCAGCAGGTACAGCCGGAAGGACACGCGGGAGAGGCGGCTTCCGGCGCCTCGGACGATCGCGAAGGCGGCCATGAGGGCGACGACGAGGGTCAGGGCGACCGTCGCCACGGTCACGATCACGCTGTTGAGCAGGTAGGTCGTGAAATCGCCGGCCAGGAGGGTCCGGTAGTTGTCGAGCGTCGGGTGGCTTGGCAGTGCCAGCGGACTGTCGGCGGTGAAGTCCGCGCGGCTGCGCAGGCTGGTCACCACCAGCCAGTACACGGGTACGACGACCAGGGCCGCCCAGCAGAGCGTGGCGCTGCCGGTGAGGGCGCGGCGGAGGATCCCCGCCACGGGATTCGGCCGGACGGGTCCGGGTGTCACCGCTGTCTGTGGGAGGACGTCTTCCTGCCCGGTGGTCGCGCGGGCCTTGGTCACGGTGGCGCTCACATGCCCTCCTGCTGGCTGTCCATCCGGGTGAAGCCGGACAGGCGGGTGGTCAGCATCGACAGGCCGAGGCCGAAGACCACCAGGAGGGTGGCGACGGCGCTGGCCCGGCCCATGTCGTGGGCCTGGAATCCGGTGATGTACATGGCGAGGGGGAGGACGCGGGTGGAGTCGCCGGGGCCGCCGTTCCCGCCGGACAGGACGAAGATCAGGTCGAAGTAGGTCAGCGAGCCCACCAGCATCAGCGTGCTGGAGGTGACCATCGTGTACTTCAGCTGCGGCAGGGTGATGTGCCGGAAGCGGGAGACCGGTCCGGCGCCGTCGAGGGCGGCTGCCTCGTACAGGGCCGTGGGGATCTGCCGTATCCCGGCTTGGTAGAGCAGGGCGTGGAACGGGATGAACTGCCAGGCGATCACGAAGATCACCGTGTACAGGGCCAGGTCCGGCGAGCCCAGCAGCGGCTTGGCCAGCCAGTGCAGGCCGGGTGTGGCGCCGATACCGAAGGACGGGTCGAGCAGCGCCTGCCAGGTCAGGCCGATCGCCACGGCGGACAGCAGCAGCGGGAGGAAGAAGAGCACGGCGAACAGCGCGCGCAGCCGCCCCCGAGGTGCCTGGAAGACGCCGAGCGCCAGCGCGATGGGCGTCTGGACCAGCCAGCTGACCAGCATCACCTTGACGGTGAGCCCCAGCGCCTGCCAGGTGGCGCCGTCGGTGAGGACGGAGCTCCAGTTGCCGATGCCCTCCCAGCCGATCGAGCCCAGACCGTCCCAGCGGGTGAGGCTGAGCACCACCACCCCGCCGAGGGGGACCAGCCCGAACAGGCCGAAGAGCAGCAGGGCGGGGGCGGCCATGAGGAGGCCGCCGAAGCGGCGGCCTCCCCGGCCCGTACGGGTGGGAACCGTGACCGTCACGACGCCGCCTTGCTCATGTTCGTACCGAACTCGGCGGGCGGGATCTGTCGCAGGAACGACTTGTCGGTGTTGGTCAGCAGCGGATCGGCCTGGTCGGACGGCAGTGCCTGGTCCCAGGAGAGCTGGAAGCCCGGGGCCTTGTCCACCAGGTCGTAGACGAACGTGAGCCACTCCTTGTCGGTCGACGACTTCACCGCCGCGAGCTTCGACTCCAGGCCGTTGACCGGCGGCACGCTGCCGGCCGCGAGGTAGGCGTCGACCTGGGAGTCGTTCAGGACGTAGTCCTTGAGGTACGTCAGCGCGTCCGCCTTGTTCTTGCTCGACGCGTTCAGGGACAGGAAGTTCGAGGGGTTGCCGACGATGTTCTTCGGGTCGCCGGAGCCGTCGGTGAGCGCCGGGAAGGCGCTGTAGCCCAGGTCGCCCTTCTTCAGGAAGTCGGGCGCAGCCTTGGCGATGTTGGCGTACTCCCAGGTGCCCATCACCTCCATCGCCGCCTTGCCCGTGTAGAGCAGGGCGGTGGAGGCGCCCTGGTCGTAGTTGACGGAGGAGGCGTTGTCCCCGAAGGCGCCGGCCTTCGCCAGGTCCTGGAGGTACTGGTTGGCCTTGGTGACCGACGGGTCCTGCCAGGCGGCGGAGTCACCGGAGGCGATCTTCGTGAACTTCTCGGCGCCGCCGGTGCGGTCGAGGAGGTACTCCAGGTACATGAGGGTCGGCCACTTGGAGTTCGCGGCAAGGGAGAGCGGCACGACATCCTTGGCCTTGAGCTTCTTCACGGCCGCCAGGAGATCGTCGTACGTCTTCGGCGCCTCGACGCCCGCGTCGGCCAGCACCTTCTTGTTGTAGTAGAGGACCACCGGGGCGAGGCCGTTGGCGGGCACGCCGTAGACCTTGCCGTCGAAGGTGGCGCTCTGCATCACGCTCGGGGTGTACCGGTCGCTGTTCACCTGCGATGTGGTGAGCGCGTCGACCTTGCCCGCCTTGACGTAGTCGTTCAGCGCACCGCCGCCCCAGCTGAAGAAGATGTCCGGGGCCTGGTTCGCGCCGAAAGCCACGCGCAGCTTCTGCTTGTAGTCGTCGTTGGCGAACAGCCGCAGGGTGATCTTCGCGTCGGAGTGGTCCTTGTTGTAGGCGTCGACGGACTCCTTCAGGATCGTCTGGTCGTTCAGCGCCCACATCGTCAGGCCCTTCGCCGACGAGGAGGTGGACGGTCCCGAAGTGCCGCACGCGGCAAGGCCCATGGCCGCCGCGAGAGTGACGGCGGACGCGACGAGGCGTCGAACTCTCGGGCTTCCGAGATTCCCGCTGACCGGCGTTCTCCGCATGGTGGTGCCTCTCTTCTTTCCACAAGCCGTCGGTGAGTCAGGCAGATCGGAGACCGGTACGAAAGGCTTTCGTGCGCCACGGCGCCGACGGCCTGCCTGCTGGCCGGGACACTGACACGGAATTCACGGGCGGGACAAGCAGGGGAAATGCCTCGGTTACGAAACACTTTCGCGAACCGGATCCACGCTGGCGGCCGAGAAAAGAAAAAGGGCAAGGAGATAACCCACTCCTTGCCACTCCCAACATATAGCGCACCGGGGGCCTTGCGGCAAGGCCCGGGTGGTGCCGCAGAATGGTCGGCCGAAGCCAGAATCTGCGGAAATTACAGATTCGCGGAGTATGTGCCGAAATTCAATCTCGTTGGATGGGCGTTTTGATGATTGACGTGATCGTGGTCGGCGGCGGACCCACCGGCCTGATGCTGGCCTGCGAGTTGCGGCTGCACGGCGTGCACGTGGTCGTGCTGGAGAAGCTGACCGGACCGACCGGGGAGTCCCGCGGGCAGGGCCTGCACGCGCGCAGCGTCGAGGTGATGGACATGCGCGGCCTGCTCGACCGGTTCCTCGCGGTCAGTGAGAAGTTCCAGGTCGGCGGCCTCTTCGGGGGCATCATCAAGCCGTGGCCGGACCGCTTGGACACGGCGCACCCGTACGGCGTCGCCACCCCGCAGCCGGTCACCGAGCGGCTGCTCGACGAGCGCGCCCTCGAACTCGGTACGGAGATCCGGCGGGGCTGCGAAGTGGTCGGGCTGAGCCAGGCCGCCGAGGAGGACGGGAAGGACGGGGAGGACGGGGTGACCGTCGAGCTGGCGGACGGTACTCGGCTGCGCTCGCGCTATGTCGTCGGGTGCGACGGTGGCCGCAGTACGGTACGCAAGCTGCTCGGCGTCGGTTTTCCCGGCCAGCCCTCCACGGTCGAGACGCTCATCGGCGAAATGGAGGTGACCGAGGATCCGGCGACGATCGCCGCCGTCGTCGAGGAGGTCCGCAAGACCCAACTGCGGTTCGGTGTCAGCCCCGCCAAAGACGGGGTGTGCCGCGTCGGCGTGCCCGCCGACGGCGTGGCCGAGGACCGTGCCGCCGCACCGACCCTCGACGATTTCAAGAAGCAGCTGCGGGCGGTCGCGGGCACGGACTTCGGCGTGCACTCGCCGCGCTGGCTGTCCCGGTTCGGCGACGCCACCCGGCAGGCCGAGCGCTACCGGGTCGGCCGGGTGCTGCTGGCCGGCGACGCGGCGCACATCCACCCGCCGACCGGCGGGCAGGGGCTCAACCTCGGCGTGCAGGACGCGTTCAACCTCGGCTGGAAGCTGGCCGCGGCGGTCAACGGCTGGGCGCCGGAAGGGCTGTTGGACAGCTACCACGCCGAACGGCACCCAGTGGGCACGCGGGTGCTGGCCAACACCCGCGCGCAGATGACACTGCTGGGGACCGACCCGGGGCCGACGGCACTGCGGGAACTGTTCTCGAAGCTGATGGACTTCGAGGAGGTCAACCGGTACGTCACCGGGATGATCACCGCGGTCGAGATCCGCTACGACTTCGGCGAGGACGAGGGCCACGAACTGCTCGGCCGGCGGATGCGGGACGTGCAGCTGAAGCGGGGCCGCCTCTACGAGTTGACGCACGGCGGGCGCGGACTGCTGCTCGACCAGACCGGCCGGCTCTCGGTCACCGGGTGGGACGACCGCATCGACCACGTCATCGACGTCAGCGACGAACTGGACGTGCCCGCGGTGCTGTTGAGGCCCGACGGACACGTGGCGTGGGTCGGTGAGGACCAGCGGGATCTGCTTGGCCAACTGCCCCAGTGGTTCGGCTCCGCCGTCAACTGAGCACGCGGTCGCGACGCGAAAACAGGTGATTCGGCCCCACCTCGTCACGGACGTACTCCACCTTGTCGCGGACGCAACGGTGCGGGACACCTTGGGACAACCCTGAGTTCCGCACGGTCTCGCGTGGATACGCCGGCGCGACGTCCCACGGTCCGGGCAGGTGGCCCGTGGCCCGTGGCCCGGCATGTGGCGCTTCGGCTCGGTGCTGTCATCCCGGCGAGGAGATGTTCCATGAGTGTGTACGACCTGACCGGGCGCAAGGCCGTGGTGACGGGCGGTGCCCGTGGACTGGGCGCCGGGATGGCCTGGGCGCCGGCCCGGGCCGGTGCCTCCGTCGTCATCGGCGACATCCAGGAGGAGTCGGGCAAGGCCACGGTCGAGGCGCCGAAAGGGGCGATGCGCCCCGGCGGTCCGGCGGGCGACGGTGGGGCCGTCGTCAACATCTCGTCGGTCGCGGCGACCATCCCGTTCCCCGGCATCGCGGGCTACTCGGCGACGAAGTCGGCGGTGGACCGGCTCACCCGGGTGGCCGCGGCGGAGTCCGGGAAGCTCGGCCGCTACCGACCTCCGCGGTCCGAGCGAGGGGCACGCCGCAGGCGTCAGTCGGGCAGTGCCAGCTGCACCGTCTCCCCCGGCTGCACGGACACCACACGATCACGCAGCCGGACGTCGATCGGCGACCGGTCGGACGAGGGCACCTCGATCTCCAGGTTCCCTTGCTCCATTCGCAGCCGCACTCCCCAGTGCCCCTGGTAGCGAAGGGCGAACCCGTAGGAGGACAACTCCGGCAGGGGCACCGGGTCCAGCCACAGGGCACCCTGGCGCGTTTCCAGTCCGGTCAGTCCGCGCTGGACGAGGTCGAGAGTGCCGGCCATGGCGCCCAGGTGGATTCCCTCTCCGGTGGTCCCGCCCTGGAGGTCGGCGATGTCGCCCTTGAGCGCCTCCTGGCAGAACATCCATGCCTCGGCGCGCCGGGCCCGGGCCAGCACCCAGCCGTGGACCAGCCCGCTCAAGGTGGAGCCGTGGCTGGTGCGGCGCATGTAGTAGTCGACGGTGTGCCGCCAGGTGGCTTCGTCGAGGCGGTGGCCGAGTCTGCTGAACAGGCCCTGTAGCTCGGCGGGTGAGAAGAGGTAGCCGAGCATGAGGACGTCGGCCTGCTTGGACGCCTGGTAGCGGTTGACGGTGTCGCCTTCCGCCTCCAGGATCCGGTCCAGCCGGCGGATGTCGCCGTACCGGTCGCGGTAGGCGTCCCAGTCGAGTTCCTCCAGGTCGCCGTAGCCCTCGAACTGGCTGATCACATCGTCGTGGAAGGGCACATGGAGCGTGCGGGACACGTCCTCCCAGAGTTCGAGTTCGCCGCCGTCCAGAGCCGTGCGTTCGACGAGTTCACGTCGGCGCGGTTCGGGAAGGGCCTGGAGTACTTCGAGCGTGCGGGTCAGCACCCAGGCGGCCGTGACGTTCGTGTAGGCGTTGTCGTCGAGGCCGGGCTTCTCGGCACCGGGGTAGGCGTCGTGGTACTCGTCGGGGCCGACGACGCCGCGGATGCGATGCCGTCCGAGGCTCTCGTCGTAGGTGGCCGAGTCCGCCCAGAAGCGGGCGATCTGCAGGAGCATCTCGGCGCCCTTGGTGTGCAGGAACTCGGCGTCCCCGCTCGCCTCGCAGTACTGCCACACGTTGTAGGCGACGGCCGAGCCGACGTGGTGCTGAAGGCGTGAGTGGTCGGGCAGCCAACGTCCGGAGCGTGGGTTGAGATGCAGCTCCTGTGTCTCCTCGCGGCCGTCGCTGCCGCTCTGCCATGGGTAGAGCGCACCCGTCCGGCCGACGGCACGGGCCGCGGAACGGGCCTGTTCGAGCCGACGGTGGCGGTAGCCGAGCATGGCGCGGGACACCTCGGGAAAGTGCAGGTTGAGATAGGGAAGGACGAACAGCTCGTCCCAGAAGACGTGGCCCCGGTATGCCTCGCCGTGCAGCCCTCGGGCCGGTACGCCCACGTCGAGGTCGGCGGTGTGCGGGGAGAGAGTCTGCAGGACGTGGAAGAGGTGCAGCCGCAGGATGCTGCCCGCCTCGCCCGGCACGTCCAGTTCGGCCTGGCGCCACAGCTGGTCCCATGCCGTGATGTGCGACTCCAGCAGGTCGTCGAAGCCGGGCGCCGCACTCACCCGGTCGACCGCCGCGCGCTGCGGGTCGCTGATGGCCGAGTCCCGCGAGGTGTGCAGGGTGACGGTCTTGTCGACGGTGACGCTGCGGTCGGGAGCGAGGGGCAGGCGCGTGTGCTGGACGGCGCGCAGGGCCTCGTGATGGGTGGATACAGGTTCGTGCGCGGTGAGGCGGGCCGCCATGCCGACGCGGATGTCCGACGTACGGGTGCGGCAGCGCAGCCACACCGTGTCCGGGGCAGCGGTGCCGGTCTGCACGTGGGTCAGATGGCGGCCGTCGAGGTCCCGGTAGCGCGCCACGCCCGCGTTGGTGACCGCTCCGTCGAGGGCCGCCTCGACGTCGAGTTCGCCG
This sequence comes from Streptomyces sp. NBC_00878, assembly GCF_026341515.1. NCBI lineage: Bacteria > Bacillati > Actinomycetota > Actinomycetes > Kitasatosporales > Streptomycetaceae > Streptomyces > Streptomyces sp. NBC_00878. The sequence goes on from NZ_JAPEOK010000001.1 coordinate 1,310,107, forward strand.
GAGAAGTTCTCCGCCGTGAACTCGGTGCGCAGGGCGGCCAGATGGGGGTCGGCCATGTGCGCGATGCGCAGCTGGCGTACGGCCAGGGTGCGGCCCTCGTCGTCGGCGTACCGCGTCCGGCGCTCCAGCAGGCCGGTGGACAGATGGAGGGCCTGGCGGTGTTCGAGGACGGTCGCGGTGTCCGGGGTGAGCCACGGTCCCGGGCCGTCGTCGCCGCGCAGACGGAAGCGGAGCGGCAGCCAGTTGGGCAGGTTGACCATGTCCTCGTTCTCGACCCGGCGTCCCGCCACGTCGGAGGTGAGCCGGTTGTAGCAACCCGCCGCGTACGTCCCGGGGTAGTGCACGTCGTCCGCCGCGCACTCGGGAATCGATCCTCGGGTGGCGAAGTAGCCGTTGCCCAGCGTGCACAGGGACTCCCTGAGCCGCTCGTCCGCGGGCTCGTAGCCCTCGTAGTCCCAGGTCCAGCCCGTCACGACGGTGCTCCTGCCTCGATCAGTTCACCCAGGTCGCGTACGACCAGATGGGCGCCGTGCCGCAGGAGTCTGTCCCGGGTGTCTGGACCGGCCGTGCGATCCACACCGATGACCAGGGCGAACCCGCCCAGACGGCCCGCCTCCACGCCTGCCAGGGCATCCTCGACGACGGCGGTGCGGTCGGCGGGGACACCGAGCCGGCGGGCCGCTTCCAGGAAGAGGTCGGGCCGCGGTTTGCCCGGTAGGCCGAGCCGGGCCGCCTCGCCGCCGTCGACCAGCGCGTCGAAGAGGTCGAGGACGCCGGCCCTGGTGAGGAGTTCACGGGCATGGCGGGACGCGGAGGCGGCGGCAAGGGGCATCGCCTCGCGTCGCAGGGCGCGCAGCAGCCGCAGCGTGCCCGGGTAGGCGTCGATGCCCTTCTCACGCAGCCGCTCGGTGAACAGCCGCTCCTTGTCGGCGGCGACGTCGCGGACCGTCCCGGCGGGCAGGTCGAGGCCGCGTGAGGCGAGGAAGGCGGCGGCACCGTCGAGGCGGGACCTGCCGTCCACGTACTTCAGATAGTCGTCACGTGTGTCGAACGGACGCCGCTGGTGAGGGTCCTCGGGCGGATGGTCGCGCAGGAACGCGTCGAAGGCGGTCTTCCAGGCGGCGGCGTGCACCCTGGCCGAGTCGGTGATCACCCCGTCGGTGTCGAGGACGACGGCGCGAACGCCCCGCAGCACGGGTGCGATTCCGTCGAGGGAGTTCCCGGGCCGGGCGGGCGGCCGGTTCACAGCTGCTCCGCCACGTGTTCCTGGAAGCGGCCCGTCGGCTCGGTGCCGGTGAGGTCGAGCAGCCGGTCGCTGCAGCCCCACTCGTTGTCGTACCGGGCGGAGACCTTCACCGGGTCGCCGTACGCCTGGGTCAGGGCCGCGTCGAAGACGCAGGGGGCGGGATCGCCGATCACGTCACGGGAGACGACCGGCGCGGTGGTCACCCGCAGGATGCCGCGCAGCCGCCCGTCGGCCGCCTCGGCGGACGCCGACCTGCCGGACTCGGCACGCTCCGGTGCCCCGCGCAGGTGGGCGCGGCCGACGCGGCCGAATCCGTTGATACCGACTCGGACGGTCATGGACAACTCCTGGGCGAGGAGGGATGAGGTGCGTACGGGGCGTTTTTCCACGGTCACACCGGTTGCGGCACGATCGCCACCGGGCAGTCGGCGTGGTGCAGCAGGGTGTGGCCCACCCGGCCGAGCTGGAGGCCGAAGTGGCCGTGCCTGCGCCGGGCTCCGACCACCACCAGGTCGGCGGCCGCGGAGCGGTGCAGCAGGACCTTGCGGGCCGGTCCCTCGACCGTCGTGCGGCGTATCCGCACATCGGGGTGGTCCGCGACGGCGTCGTGGAGTACCGCGTCCAGCAGGGCCGAAGCCCGCTCCTCGTGGTACCGCGCCGGTTCGTCTCCCGATGTCGGATGGTCGGAGGTCTCGTGCGCGGGGCAGCGCCAGGCTCGTACGACATCGAGTGTGCCGGCGCGGGCGGCGGCCTCACGGAACGCGAAACGCACCGCCTCACCGCTCGTGTCGGGGTCCCCGGCTCCGAGCAGGATCCGCTCGTGCTTGCTCTCCACGGCGATCTTGTCGCCGCGCACCACGATCACCGGGCAGTGGGCCCTGGCCGCCACACCCAGGCCGACCGACCCCAGGAGCAGTCCCGACAGCTCGCCGCGGCCACGGGAGCCCGTCACCAGCGCCGCGGCGTTGCGGCCCGCCAGCAACAACGCGTAGGCCGCCTCTTCGGGCACCAGCTCGGTGGATACCTTCACGGCGGGGTTGCGCCGCCGGGCGCGTTCCGCCGCGGATCCGACGATGTTCTCGGCGAGCACCCGCGCGGAGGGCCGGCCGAGGTCGCTCCCGAGGTCGGTGCCTTCGTAGTGCTCCCAGAGGAAGGCGTGCACCAGGCGGAGCGGCAGGCCGTGGCGGGCCGCCTCGTCCACCGCCCAGTCCATCGCGCGGAGGCTGGACTCCGATCCGTCGACACCCACGACCAGGGGCAGTTCCATCATCGCCACCGCCTTCGGTACGGCCTCGGAGATCCCGCCGCGGTTCGGGGGACCACGTTCACCGTCGCACCGGCGTCCGGTCGGCAGTAGGGGCGGTTCGGCCCCTGTCGGGGACGTTCGGCACTGTTGCGCGGCGCGGCTGCCGACGGGTGGACAGCCGGCGCAGCAGCCACACGAGAGCCCCGTCGGCCACCGCGGCCACGACAAACGTCACGGCCATGGCCGCGACCAGCAGCACGGCGAACAGCTGGTAGAACTCCGGCGTGAGAGTCGTACGCACTGCTCTCACCTCCTGTCGGAAAACACTTCGGGAAGTTCCTTCACTCTCATCCAACTCCTCCTTGAAGCAGGGCACTTGAGCCGAACGGTGTGCAGTCCCGTGCCGGATGGCCCCAGCAGCCGGACACAGGCGGGCCGACCCTCGGCAGAGGTCCTCCCACCTCTGCCGAGGTCGGCCCGGTGTCGCCGTCTACTGAGGCTCCTTTCCTGGAGAAGGCGTGATCAGCTGTGCGCCGATGCCCGCCGCCCAGGTCTCGATCTGCTCGAAGTCGCGGAAGTCTCCGCCCTTTCCGGAGGAGACGATCATCCGGGCCATACGCCCCTTCGCACCCTCTTCGAGGCAGCCCCCGAAGGTGATGTGCTCCTTGGCGCCGAGCCGGGCCATGGCCCGGCGGACGCCGGGCACGGGCGGGATGTCCCGTTCCGAGGCCGTGGCGTCGAGCGGGCCGCTGCTGAAGAACCACAGCGGGCGCCCGGTCAGCGCGCGGCGGTGGCGACGGACGAACCGTCGAGCGTCACGGTGCCACCGTCCCGCGTAGAGCCCGCCGCCGACCACCACCGCGTCGTACGCCTCCACGCTCTCGACGGACCGGGCAGGCAGTGCCTCGACCGTCAGCCCTTCCTTCCGCAGGACGTCGGCGACCGCCTCGGCGATCTGGGCGGTTGATCCGTTCGTCGTTCCGTAGGCGACCAGTACCTTGCTGAGCATGGCGGTCCGCCTCCTCTCACAGTCGTCGCAGCCAGTCCTCGGTGACTCCGTGCAGTACCTGCTCGTCCGGCCTGATGCGCGCGTCGTCGAGCCGGTAGGTGAGCCTGTCGACCACCGCGACCACTCCGTCGATGTGTTTTGTCATGGCGACGGCGATCTCCGTCTCGCTCTTGCGCTCCATGTGACCCGCGAGCGTGACCACGCCCTCCGTCACGGTGATCGTGATGCTCCGGGGCGCCAGCCACAGCGTGCGGACCAGGACCTCCTCGATCACCTCGTGGCGGATGTCGGCGTCCGGGCGCAGGAAGACCTGGAGCAGGTCGCGCCTGGTGACGATGCCGACGAGCCGGTCCTCCTCGTCCACGACGGGCAGCCGCTCCACGCGATGCCGCGCCATGGTCCGGGCGGCCTCGGCGATGGTGTCCTCGGCGTGCACGGTGACGGGTGGCTGGGACATCAACCGGCCGGCCGTTCGGGCATGAGCCTTCGCCGCCTGCCTCCGGGCACCGCGGTTCAGAGCCGCGAGCCGGAAGCGGCGCCCTGGACCGGGGTCCTGCGACTGCCGGGCCATCAGGTCGGTCTCGGAGATCACCCCGATGACCTTCTCGTCCTCGTCGACCACGGGCAGTCCGCTGATGCGGTGGTCGGCGAGCAGCCGAGCCACCTCCTTGAACGGGGTGCCGTACTCGGCGCGGACGACGTCGGCCGTCATGACGGTGCCGATCCTGCTGTGCTTCATGTCGTTCCTCCTCAGCGCAGTCGGCGCAGATAGGGGTCCTGGGCCCGGCGCGGCAGCAGGCGTACCCGCGCGTCGAGCACGGTGACGTGGCCGGGCGTGGCAAGGACGGGGTTGAAGTCGGCCTCGGCGAGCTGCGGCAGGTCGCTCGCCATGCGGGACAGGCGCAGCAGCAGTTGTTCGAGGCCTTCGAGGTCGACGGGGCCGTTGCCGTGCGCGCCGAACAGCAGCGGTGCACAGCGCGGCGCGGTGATCAGGTCGTGCACGTCGTGATCCGTGAGCGGGGCGAGGCGGGCGGCGTGGTCGGCCAGCACTTCGGTCGCGGTACCGCCGAGCCCGAACAGCACCAGCGGGCCGAAGACCTCGTCCTGCACGACGCCGGCGAACAGTTCGGTGCCGCGTGCGGCGAGCGGCTGGACGACCACTCCGGTCATGAGCCCCGCGAATCGCGTCTCCAAGTCCCGGAAGGCGGCCCGCACTTGGGAGTCTCCCTGGAGGTCGAGATGGAGGGCGTGCTGTTCGCTCTTGTGCAGCAGGCCGGGCCAGTGGGCCTTCATGACCACGCGTCCGTCGGGGCCGCGCAGCCGCTCGGCGGCGATGACCGCGTCGTCCTCGGTCTCCGCCCAGGCCCAGGCCAGTTGCGGGATGTCGTAGCAGGCGAGGAGTTCGGCGCAGGTGCGCGGGTCGAGCCAGCCGCCGTCCGGGTGGGCGGCGAGGAAGGTCTCGGCGACCGCGTGCGCGCGGCTCGTGTCGACGCCTTCGAGAACGGGGATCGTGCCGGTCGGCCGGCTCAGCCATGCCGAGCGCCGGGCCGCGTGGGCCAACGCGGCGGCGGCTGCCCCCGGTTCGGCGTACGAGGGGACGGCGCCGCCTTCTGTGGCGGGCAGCAGCTTGACGGGCAGGTCCTGTTCCAGCCGTACGACGGCCACCGTGCGGGCGCGGCGTCCGGGGCCGTCCGTGAGGGCCCGGACGAGGTTGTCACCTGTCGCGGCGGCGACGGCCGTGGGGACGAGGGCCAGCAGGACGGCGTCGATGCCCGGGTACCGCACCATCCGCTCCACGCAGTCCTTGAGCTGCTCTTCCGTCACCGCCGCCGTGGCGTCGACGGGGTTGCCGACGGCCGCGCCTTCGGGCAGGACGGCGAGGAGGTCGTCGATCACCTCGGGGGTGAGCGGGGGCAGGGACAGTCCGGCCTCCGCGCAGGCGTCGGCGGCCAGGACGCCCGCGCCGCCCGCGTTGGTGACGATCGCGACACGGGTGCCGGCCGGGAGCGGCTGGGAGTGCAACAGGGCGGCGGTTTCGAGGAGTTCACCGACCGACCCGGTGGCGGTGATGCCCGCCTGGGTGAACAGCGCCTGGCGCGTCATGGTCCGGGTCGCGGCGGCCGCGGTGTGCGAGGCGGCGGCACGTCGGCCCGCGTCGGTGCGGCCCGCGTCGACGGTGAGCACCGGCATCCGCCGGGTCACGCGCCGGGACGTGCGGGAGAACGCCCGCGGGTTCCCGAAGGACTCCAGGTGCAGCAGGGCGAGGTCGGTGCGCCCGTCGCTCTCCCACCACTGGAGCATGTCGTTGCCGCTGACGTCGTACTTGTCGCCGAGCGAGGCGAAGGTCGAGACCCCGACGCCGAGCCGGGAAAGACCGTCGAGCAGGGCGATACCGACGCCGCCGGACTGCACGGCGACACCCGCCGTGCCGGGACTCGGATGATCGGCGGCGAAGGTCGCGTCGAGGGAGAGGGCCGGATCCGTGTTGGAAACTCCCAGGCAGTTGGGCCCGACGAGCCGCATGCCGTAGGCCCGGCACGCGGCCAGCAGCGCCTGCGCCTCATCGCTGTCGAGCCCCGCCGAGACGACGAGCAGCGCCCGTACGCCGGTCTTGCCGCACTCCTCGGCGGTGGCGGGTACCGCCGCCGCGGGCACCGCGAGAACCGCGAGGTCCGGGACCTTGGGCAGCGCGCCGACCGATGGATACGACGGCACGCCGAGCAGCGAGGTGACGCTCGGGTTCACCGCGAACAGGCGCCGTGTGAAGCCGCCCGTGCGCAGATGGTGGAGAAGGGCACGGCCCACCGATCCGGGCCTGCGTCCGGCGCCGATCACGGCGATCGAGTCCGGCCTCAGCAGGGGGCCGAGGCTGGCCACGGCGGCGGCCCGGCCGCGTGCCTCCACCGCCGACAGATATGTCTCGACCTCTTCGAGTTCGATGGTGCAGCGCACTTCCGGGCCCTCGAAGTGGCGGGCCGTGCGCAGTCCGAGGTCGGCGAAGACCTGGAGCACTTCGTGATTCTCCGCGAGGGCGTCGGCCGTGAAAGCGGTGATGCCTTCGGCGCGGGCGGCCGAGACCAGATGCTCGACGAGAAGCGTGCCGACGCCCCGGTGGTGGAGTCCGTCGGCCACCGCGATCGAGATCTCCGCCCGGCCCGGGTCCTCGCCGGTCTCGTACTCGGCCAGGCCGATCACCTGCTGCTGCGCCTCGGCGAGGAGCGCACGGTATCCGGGGCGGGGCGGTGCGCAGGCGCGGTCGGCCGCCATCTCGGCGGACCTGCGGCTGGCAGCGAAGAACCGCAGCCGGAGATTCTCCGGGGACATCTCCTCGTACAGCCCCTGGAGGGGTTCATGATCGCCGGGCTCCACGGGGCGTATGCACACCGTGGTCCCGTCCGCGAGCAGTGCGTGAACCGTGTGGGGGCCGTGCTTGCCGTCCGTCATCTTGGTCCTCCTCCAGCCTCTCGACAGTTCGAGCATCCGGCGGACCCGGCACTCACCCCAGGGGCTGTCCGGGGTCGGCTTCTGGGCCGGTCGGCCCTGAGTCCTGTCCGGATGGGGAAGGCCGAGGGGCCATTGGGCTCCGTTCGGATCCGTATGGCCTCTGTGAACCGGGCAGTGCCGTGGCGGACCGTGGACGCAAGGACTCCCGTGTGCCAGAAGGGTGAACCGCCATGGAGCGAACGATCGTTGTCGGCATCGACGGCTCTGCGTGCAGTCGCGTCGCGGTCGACTGGGCGGTGGGCGAGGCGGGGTTGCGTGGCCTGCCGCTGCGGGTCGCGCATGTCTCGTCGCTGTCCGCCGAGGAGGCACTCGCGATATGGCCGTACTGCCCTGAACCCACCCCGGACGCGTGGGTGAAGGTACTGGCCGGACATCACCCGGCGCTGCGGATCGAAAGCGTCGGCCTCACCGGAGAGACCGTGCCGGCGCTGCTGTCCGTGGGGACGCGGGCCGACCTCATGGTTCTCGGTATGCGCGGTGCGGGAGGCTTCACGGGACTGGCCGTCGGCTCCGTGGCACACGGTGTCGCCGCGCTCGGGAACCTGCCGGTGGTGCTCGTCCCCGACCGTCCCGCCCCCGGCGGTCGGCGACCCCACGCGGTGACGGTCGGCATCGACGCTCGTCGGCCGGCGGCCGCCGCACTGGACTTCGCGTTCGACGCCGCGGAGCGGCGCGGGGCGCTGCTGCTCGTGGTCCACGCCTGGCGGCTGCCGTCCCCGGCGGCGCGATGGATGCCGTTCGCCCTGCCCGAGGAGGACCGGGGCGCCTGGGAGGACCAGGAGGTCCAGCAGCTCTCGGACGTACTAGGACCGTGGCGGGAGAAGCATCCGCACGTCCGCGTCCACGAAGACGTACGTCTCAAGAGTCCGTCTTCCGCCCTGGTCCAGGCATCGGCATGCGCCGAACTGCTGGTTGTGGGACGGACCGGTACGTCGCTCGGCCCTACCCTGCATGCGGTGGTGGATCACGCCGAGTGCCCGGTGGTGGTCGTACCTTCCTGATGGAGACTGTCGTCATCGAGTGCGAGGAGACGACATGGCCGGCAAGAAGACGCCGAAGGTACCGCGGGCGGCGTACGAGCAGGAGCTGCTGCGGCTGCAGACGGAGCTGGTGAAGCTTCAGGAGTGGGTTCGGGCCGAGGGTGCCCGGCTCGTGGTGGTCTTCGAGGGGCGGGACGCGGCGGGCAAGGGCGGCACGATCAAACGGGTCTCGGAGCACCTCAACCCGCGAGTCGCACGGACCGTGGCACTGCCCAAGCCGACCGAGCGCGAGCGCACCCAGTGGTACTTCCAGCGGTACGTCGAGCATCTGCCCGCCGCCGGGGAGATCGTGCTGCTCGACCGCAGCTGGTACAACCGCGCCGGTGTCGAGCACGTCATGGGCTTCTGCACCAAGGAGGAGTACCAGCTCTTCCTCCGCCAGTGCCCGATCTTCGAACGGATGCTGGTGGAGGAAGGGATCCTGCTGCGCAAGTACTGGTTCTCGGTGAGCGACACCGAGCAGCAGAAGCGGTTCCGGCAGCGGCTGAAGGATCCGACGCGGCGCTGGAAGCTCTCGCCGATGGATCTGGAGTCGATCACCCGATGGGAGGCGTACTCCCGGGCGAAGGACGAGATGCTGGTGCACACGGACATCTCGGATGCCCCGTGGTTCGTCGTGGAGAGCGACGACAAGCGCCGGGCGCGGCTGAACATGATCGCCCATCTGCTCGGCTCCGTGCCGTACCACGAGGTGCCGCCGCCGGTGCTGGAGCTGCCGGCCCGGCCGCCGTCGACCGGCTATCAGCGCCCGCCGCGCGATCTGCAGACGTACGTCCCCGATCACGCGGCGAGTCTCTGAGCCGGCCCCGGTGGTCACACCCTCTGCGGTACGACGGCGACGGGGCCCACCTCACGCCGGCTCCGTCCCCGTCACCTCCCCTCGGGGAAGTCGAAGACGATCCGGGCGTCGACCTGGCCGTGCAGGACGTCGTCGAAGGACTCGTTGACCGAGGCCAGCGGGCGGGAAACGGAGATCACCCGGGTGCGGCCGGCGGCGTGGAGCCGGAACACCTCGTCGAGGTCCTGGCGGGTGCCCACGATGGAGCCGATGACGCTGATGCCCTTGAGGACGGTGTCGAAGATCGGCAGTTGGATGGTGCCGTCCGCGGGGAGCGCGACCATGACGAGCTTGCCGCCGCGCCGCAGCCCGCCGTACGCGGCGGCGAACGCGGCCTCGTTGACGGCGCAGGCCAGCGCGGTGTGTGCGCCGCCGTGCCGCTGGAGCGCCTCGGCCGGGTCCTCCTTGCGGGCGTCGATCAGGATGTCCGCGCCGAGTTCGCGGGCGAGTTCCAGCTTGGCGTCCGTGACGTCGATGGCCGCCACCGTCGCGCCGGCGATCTTGGCGTACTGCACGGCGAGGTGTCCGAGACCGCCGACACCGGAGATCGCCACCAGTTGGGCGGGACGCACGTGGGCGACCTTCAGCGCCTTGTACGTGGTGACGCCGGCGCAGGTCAGCGGCGCGGCGTCCTGCGGGGAGATTCCCTCGGGCACCGGCTGGGCGAAGTCGGCCCAGGCGATCATCTTCTCCGCGTAGCCGCCGTCGCATCCGTAGCCGGTGTTGATCTGCTGCTCGCACAGCGTCTCCCAGCCGGACAGGCAGTGCTCGCACCGCCCGCACGCCCTGCCCAGCCAGGGAACGGCGACCCGTTGCCCGAGGTCGAGGTGGGTGACGCCGTCGCCGAGGGCCTCCACGAGGCCGACGCCCTCGTGGCCGGGGACGAACGGCGGACTCGGCTTGACCGGCCAGTCGCCGTGGGCCGCGTGGATGTCGGTGTGGCACAGCCCGGAGGCCTCGATCCGGATGCGGACCTGGCCGGGGCCGGGCTCGGGGTCGGGGCGCTCCTCGATGACCAGGGGCTCACCGAACGCTCGTACGACTGCTGCCTTCATGGTCTGTCTCTCCTCGGGTGGTCAGGCGTGCGGGACGACGGCGACGGGGGCGGTGGCGTGGTGGAGCACCGCGTGGGCGACCGGCCCTATGTGGGCGCCGATCGGGGATCGGCGGATCCGACGTCCGACGACGATCAGGGAGGCCTCGTGCGAGGCGTCCACCAGGTGGTTGGCGGGCTTGCCGGACCGGGACACCTCGACGACCTCGACAGCCGGGAACTTCTGCCGCCAGGGCCGCAGCACCTCGGCCAGGGAAGCGGCGTCCTGCTTGGCCAGGTGGGCGTCGAACTCGGGGTCCACCGACACCCCGTAGGCGAAGTAGGGCGGCACATTCCAGGCGTGGACGACGCGCAGGGAGGTGGCACGGCGTACCGCGGCCTCGAAGGCGAACTCGATCACCGATGCGTCGGGGCTTTCGGTGTCGAGCCCCAGGACGACGGGACGGTACGGGGCCGAGGCGGAGGGAATCCCCGCCGGATCCGGCATGTGCTCGTCGGCGGCCTGTTCCCCGGCCCGTACGAGGACGACGGGGCGCTCGGCGTGGGCGACGACGGCCAGGCCGACGGAGCCGACCATGAAGCCGCCGAGCCCGCTCAGGCCTCGCGAGCCGAGGGCCAGCAGCTCGGATTCCTTCGCCACCTCGGACAGCACGTCGCCGGGCCGGCCGGAAGGTTGCTCCACAGTGACGTCCACCCCGGGGTGACGCAGCCGGATGCCGTCGGCCGCCTCGCGGGGAATCCGCTCGGTCCAGTGCTGCTGTGTCTCGGCGCCGAGCAGTGGGGCCTGAGCCATGGGCTCCGGTACCGGCTCCCAAACGTTGACGATCTTCAGCGGCAGACCGCGCAGGTCTGCCTCTCGGGCCGCCCATTCGGCGGCGGCCCGGCTCTCGGGGGAACCGTCGAGGCCTACGGTGACGGTGCGCGACATGATTACGTACCTCCTGAACAGGGGATCTGATTCCAGGCTCGTGGCCGGAGCGGTCATGGTGCAGGGGCCGCAGGTCCTCGAAGGGGGCCGACCGGCCCTTTGCGCGCACGGGTTCGACGCGGGGTGCGGGGCCGTGAGCGGGACCCCGCACCCCTTCCCGTGGTCAGCGCAGCCAGCCGTTGTGCCGCACGAACGGCAGCTTCGCCCAGGGCTTCCCGGCCCCCCAGGTGTCGCCGGCCGAGGCAACGGCGAGGGCGATCAGGACGACGGCGTAGATGACGTGGTAGTCGACGAACGGGTTCGTGGACATGCTGGGCGCGCCGTCGGAGAGATGCTGTGCGGGCGGCCACTCGGCAATCCACATCAGCGCCATCATCGCGGCGCCCGCGACGGCCGCGAGCCGCAGCGCGAAGCCTCCGATCAGGGCGAGCCCCACGCCCAGCAGACCGGCCATGAACAGCCAGTCGGCCCAGGTGTCACCGGCCCAGGAGTGGAAGGTGGACTCCATCGGACCGGCGGCGACACCGCTCAGGAACCCCATGGTCGGCGAACCGCCGTCGATCCACCCCTTGCCGGACGGGGTCGCGTAGCCGAAGCCGAAGGTCTTGTCGAGGAAGGCCCACAGGAAGGCGAATCCGGTGAGCAGGCGCAGCGACGCGAAGGCGCGGGCCCGCAGCACGGCCGTGCCGGTGCTCGCCGACACGGCGGACGCAGAGGTGGACGCGGTCCGGTGCCCACGCCAGGAGGGCAGGTGGAAGCCCGGGCGCCGGTGAGGGTGCTCGTGGACGGCCATGATGGTGACCCCTTAGGGAATCGACGATGCCGGGCCTGTGCCCTGACACCGCTCACTCTTGTGGCGCGGGAGGGGGCGTCGCCCGATGCCGAAGGTCCGTGGCCGTAGGGCTGAACGGCCCCTTCCGCAGGGCCGGTTGGGAGCTGTGCCACAGAGCACACGGCAACGTCGCGGTGCGTCCGGGCAGGTCCGCCCGTCGCGGCCGTACGGTCACTCGTGGATCCTTGAGGCCGATGGCAGGAGGAGATCCATGGCCCAGCGCTCGGACGGACACGCCCCGGGGTGGCGCCGTCTGGCGCCCGGAGTCGCCGTACTGGCGGGCTACCGCCGCTCCTGGCTGCGTGGTGACCTGCTCGCCGGAGTCACCGTGGCCGCGTATCTCGTGCCGCAGGTCATGGCGTACGCGGGCGTCGCGGGGCTGCCGCCGGTTGCCGGGCTCTGGGCGATCCTGCCGGCCCTCGTCCTGTACGCCCTGCTGGGCTCGTCCCGGCTGCTCTCAGTCGGTCCCGAGTCCACGACCGCGCTCATGACGGCCGTCGTGGTCGGTCCGCTCGCCGCCGGTGACCCCGGCCGGTACGCCGTGCTGGCGGCCGCCCTCGCGTTCACCGTCGGCCTGCTGTGCGTGGCTGCCTGGGCGGCCCGGCTCGGCTTCGTCGCGGACCTGCTCTCCCGGCCGGTCCTCGTCGGCTACCTCGCGGGCGTGGCCCTGATCATGATGGTGGACCAGCTGTCCAAGCTCACCGGCGTACCGACCACGGGATCGGCGTTCTTCCCTCAGCTGTGGTCCTTCGCGCACAACCTTCCGGAGGCCCACCCGGCCACCGCCGTCCTCGCCGCCATCACGCTGGCCTTCCTGTTCGCCGTGCCGCGGTTCTCCCGTACCGTCCCGGGCCCGCTACTGGCCGTGGTGGTCGGTACGGCCGTGGTGGCAACTCTTGACCTCGACGACCGGTACGGAATCAAGGTGATCGGACAAGTCCCGGCGGGACTGCCCGGGTTCGCCCTGCCGGACCTGAGCGAGCTGCCGGACCTGCTGCTGCCCGCGCTCGGCGTGCTCCTCGTCGGCTACACCGACGTCATCCTCACGGCACGGGCCTTCAGCGGTCATTCCGACACCGGCCAACGACTCGACGCCAACCAGGAGTTGCTGGCCATGGGCGCCGCCAACCTCGGTGCGGGCGCGGTGCACGGTTTCCCGGTCAGCAGCAGCGCCAGCCGCACGGCGCTGGCCTCGTCGGCGGGCGGCCGCACCCAGGCCTACTCTCTCGTCGCCTGCGCGGCGGTCCTGGCCGTCCTGCTCCTCCTCAGCCCGCTGCTGGCCCGCACCCCCTCGGCCGTACTGGGCGCTCTGGTCGTCTACGCCGCCGTTCGCATGATCGACCTGGCGGGCTTCCGCCGACTGGCGTCCTTCCGCCGCCGCGAGCTCCTCCTGGCTCTCGGCTGTCTGACCGGGGTCCTGGTCCTGGACATCCTGTACGGGGTTCTGGTGGCCGTCGGCCTCTCGGTCGCGGAGCTGCTCACCCGGGTGGCCCGCCCGCACGACGCGGTGGAAGGGCTGGTCCCCGGGGTGCCCGGCATGCACGACGTGGACGACTATCCCGAGGCCCGCACCATCCCCGGTCTGCTCGTCTACCGCTACGACTCGCCGCTGTTCTTCGCCAACGCCGAGGACTTCCGGCGCCGCGCGCTGGCCGCCGTCGACGAACAGGACAGCCCGGTGCGCTGGTTCGTCCTCAACGCCGAGGCCAATGTCGAGGTCGACATCACGGCCCTGGACGCCGTCGACGCCCTGCGCAGCGAACTGACCGAGCGTGACATCGTGTTCGCACTGGCCCGCGTAAAACAGGATCTGCGGGACGACCTGGACGCGTACGGTCTGACCGAGTCCGTCGGCACCGGTCTGATCTTCCCGACGCTGCCGACCGCCGTGGCCGCGTACCGGTCCTGGTGCCGTGCTCGGGACGGTGCTCAGTAGGTCACGAGCCCGTGCTCCCTGAACTGGTCGCGAACCCGTTCGGTCAATGCCGGTTCGGGCACGGGGTTGTCGCGCAGCGGGAAGGGGATGTCCAGGGCTTCGTACTTCGAGGCGCCCAGCTTGTGGAACGGCAGGACGTCCACGCGGTCGACGTTGCCGAGGCCGGCGACGAAGCGAGCCAGTCCGTCGACCGCTTCGGGGTCGTCGGTCCAGCCGGGGACCAGGACGTAGCGGATCCACACCGGGATGCCCAGGCGGTCCAGGCGGGTGGCGAAGCTGAGAGTGGGGGCGAGTTCACCTCCGGTCAGTTTCCGGTACGTGGCGATCTCGAAGGCCTTGATGTCGAGCAGCACCAGGTCGGTGTCGGCGAGGAGTTCGTCGGTGGCCCGGACGCCGAGGAAGCCGGAGGTGTCCACGGCGGTGTGCAGTCCCGCCTCCTTGCAGCGACGCAGGACCGAGGCGGTGAAGGCGGGCTGGAGCAGTGGCTCACCGCCGGTGATCGTCACCCCTCCCCCGGCCGTCGTGATGAATCCCCGGTACTTGTCGATCTCCGCCATCACTTCGTCGACGGTGGCCTCCCGGCCGTCCCGCATGTGCCAGGTGTCGGGGTTGGCGCAGTACAGGCAGCGCAGCGGGCAGCCGTTGACGAAGAGGACGAACCGGGTTCCGGGGCCGTCCACGCCGGTGGACAGGTCCCAGGAGTGGATCCGGCCGGTGGTTCTCGTCACCGTGCTCACAGCGTTCCGTGGAAGGTGCGGCTGATCACGTCGAGCTGCTGCTCGCGGGTGAGGCGCACGAAGTTGACGGCGTATCCGGAGACCCGGATGGTCAGCTCCGGGTACTTCTCGGGGTGTTCCATTGCGTCCTCCAGCGTCGCCCGGTCGAGGACGTTGACGTTCATGTGGAAGCCGCCGGAGGCCGTGTACGCGTCGAGGATGCCCACCAGATGGCTCGCGCGCTCGGCGGGCGCGTGCCCCAGCCCTTCCGGGGTGATCGTCGTGGTCAGCGAGATGCCGTCACGGGCCTGCTCGTAGGGGAGCTTGGCGACCGAGAGCGCGCTGGCGGCCACCCCGTGCCGGTCGCGGCCGTTCATGGGGTTGGCGCCGGGTGCGAAGGGCTGTCCGGCACGGCGCCCGTCGGGTGTGTTCCCGGTGTGCTTGCCGTAGACGACGTTGGACGTGATGGTCAGCACCGACTGGGTGTGCTCGGCGTCGCGGTAGGTGGGGTGTGCGCGCACCTTCGCCATGAAGGACTTCACCAGCTCGACGGCGAGGGCGTCGACGCGGTCGTCGTTGTTGCCGTACGCCGGGTGGTCGCCCTCGGTCGCGTAGTCCACGGCCAGCCCGGTGTCGTCGCGGATCACCTTCACCCGTGCGTACTTGACGGCCGAGAGGCTGTCGGCCGCAACCGAGAGCCCGGCGATACCGCAGGCCATGAAGCGGTGCACGGGGTGGTCGTGCAGCGCCATCTCGATGCGCTCGTAGGCGTACTTGTCGTGCATGAAGTGGATGACGTTGAGCGTGTTGACGTAGGTGGCGGCCAGCCAGTCAAGCATCCGGTCGTACGCCTTCGACAGTTCCTCGTACTCCAGGTACTCGCCGGTCAGTGCGGGCGTCTCGGGGCCGATCTGCTCGCCGGTCATCTCGTCCCGGCCGCCGTTGATCGCGTACAGCAGGGCCTTGGCGAGGTTCACCCGGGCTCCGAAGAACTGCATCTGCCGGCCGACCGCCATCGCCGAGACGCAGCAGGCGATCGCCGTGTCGTCGCCGGTGCACGGGCGCATCAGCTCGTCGGACTCGTACTGGACCGCGCTGGTGTCGATGGACACCTGGGCGCAGAACCGCTTGAAGGCGTCGGGCAGCCGGGGCGACCACAGCACAGTCAGGTTGGGCTCCGGGGCGGGGCCGAGGTTGTAGAGCGTCTGGAGGAAGCGGAAGGAGGTACGGGTGACCAGAGGGCGTCCGTCGGTGCCGATGCCGCCGATGGACTCGGTCACCCAGGTCGGGTCGCCGGAGAACAGCGCGTCGTACTCGGGGGTGCGCAGGAACCGTACGATCCGCAGCTTGATCACGAAGTCGTCGATCAGCTCCTGGGCCCGGGTCTCGTCGATGCGGCCCTCGGTCAGGTCGCGCTGGAGGTAGACGTCCAGGAAGGTCGAGGTGCGGCCCAGCGACATCGCCGCGCCGTTCTGCTCCTTCACCGCGGCCAGATAGCCGAGGTAGAGCCACTGGACGGCCTCGTGCGCGGTGGCGGCGGGTCGGGTGACGTCGCAGCCGTACGAGGCGGCCATCTCTGCCAGCTCGCCCAACGCCCTTGTCTGCTCGGCCAGTTCCTCTCGGTCCCGGATGACGTCCGGAGTGGAGGGCCGCGCGTCCAGCAGGGCGCGTTCGGCACGCTTGGCCTCCGCGAGGCGGGTGGTGCCGTAGAGGGCCACCCTGCGGTAGTCGCCGATGATCCGGCCGCGACCGTAGGAGTCGGGCAGCCCGGTGATGATCCCGGCCTTGCGGGCGGCGCGCATCTCGGGGGTGTACGCGTCGAAGACTCCGTCGTTGTGGGTCTTGCGGTAGGTGCCGAAAACCCTGGTGACGAAGGGGTCGGCCGCGTAGCCGTACGCCTTGAGTCCGTTCTCGACCATCCGCAGGCCGCCGTTCGGCATGATCGCGCGCTTCAGCGGGGCGTCGGTCTGCAGGCCGACGATCAGCTCCCGCTCGCGGTCGATGTATCCGGGCGCGTGCGAGGTGATCGTCGACGGGGTCGCGGTGTCGACGTCCAGGATGCCCCTGCGCCGCTCTTCCGGGAACAGCGCGACGATCTTCTGCCACACGGTGCGGGTGCGCTCCGTGGGACCGGCGAGGAAGGCTGCGTCGCCTTCGTACGGGGTGTAGTTGGCCTGGATGAAGTCGCGCACGTCGATGTGGTCGCGCCAGTGCCGGCCCGTGAAACCGTGCCACGCGGACCCGGGTGCCTGTGCCTGCACGCTGGTTGGTGCCACCGTCGCCATCACTGCCTCCGCATACCTTCATGACGCGTCCGCGGAATCCCGTGGACGTCTCTGCTGTCGATACTCGTCCGGGCGGCAGGCGCGGAACAGGGCCGTCGGGAGCCCTCGACGACGCCGATCGGCCCAGGAAAAGCAGGTCGTCCGGGCCGGTGTTCCCGCCTCGATGGGGCCGATCGGCCCTCTCGCACCAGACACCGGACAGGAGACACCCGGCATCCGGCATCCGGCATCCGGCGCGGCGACACGACGTCGCCGTGTCATCGACAGCTGCCCCGTGGTTCCCGCACCAAGGGCCCGGTGTGCCGCCTCATGAGACGGCACACCTAGACGATGGGCAGTTCGGGCCGGATGAGGGTGCCGGCGTTTCCGTGGACGATCTCGTACGCGGCGTCGAGGGCTCCGATCGCCGCCAGGCCTCCCGTGCGTTCGACGAACCGGGCGGCCGCCTCCGTCTTGGGCTTCATCGAACCGTCCGGAAAGCCGCCTCGGCGCAGCTCGTCGGGCGTGGCGTCGAGGACGGGCCGCTGCTGCGGAGTGCCGAAGTCGGCGTACACGTTCGGGACGTCGGTGAGGATCAGCAGGAAGTCGGCCTTCAGCTCCTCGGCGAGCAGGGCCGCGGTGAGGTCCTTGTCGATGACGGCTTCGACCCCCCGCAAAGTGCTGGTGTCGTTGTCGGCCGTGACAGGGATGCCCCCGCCGCCGGCGCAGATGACCAGCGTGCCGCAGGTGAGCAGATCGTGGATGGTGTCGCTCTCCACGATCCGCTCGGGAGCCGGAGAAGCCACGACACGGCGCCAGCCGGTGGTGTCCTCGGCGATGTGCCAGCCGCGTGCCCGGGCGAGCGACCGGGCCCGCTCCCGGGGGTACACCTGGCCGACGAACTTGGTGGGACGGTCGAAGGCGGGGTCGTCGGCCCGGACCACGGTGTGGGTGACCAGCGAGGCGATCCGCCGCCCGGGCAGAACACCACGCAGGGTGCGGGCCAGCAGTGACCCGATCATCCCCTGGGTCTGGGCACCGAGAACGTCCAGCGGATACGGGACGCTCAGGGCGGGGTCGGAGGCACTTTCGACAGCGAGCAGACCGATCTGGGGCCCGTTGCCGTGGGTGATGACGAGATCGTGCTCATGGGCGAGCGCCGCGAGTGCGGTGACAGCCCGGTCGATGTTGGCCCGCTGGATCTCCGCATCGGGGCGTTCTCCCCTGCGCAGCAGGGCGTTGCCACCCAGGGCGACGACAATCCGCATGGTTCAGTCCTCCAGGGTGGCGACGAGCACGGCCTTGATGGTGTGCAGCCGGTTCTCGGCCTGGTCGAAGACAAGGGAGGCGGGCGAGGAGAAGACCTCGTCGGTGACTTCGAGCCCGTCCAGGCCGTAGGTGTCGAACAGTTCGCGGCCCAGCCGGGTGCGCCGGTCGTGCAGAGCCGGCAGGCAGTGCATGAACTGCACGTCCGGGTTACCGGTCGTCGCCAGCGTCTTGTCGTTGACCTGGTACGGGAGCAGCATCTCGATCCGCTCCCGCCAGGTCTCGGCCGGCTCGCCCATGGAGACCCAGACGTCGGTGTGCAGGAAGTCGGCGTGGCGTACGGCGGTTTCGACGTCCTCGGTGAGAGTGATGCGGGCTCCGCTGCGTGCGGCGAGCTCGTGGCAGGCGGTGACCAGCCCGGGGTCGGGCCACAGCGCCCGGGGAGCGGCGATGCGTACGTCCATGCCGAGCAGGGCGCCCATCGAGAGCAGCGAGTTGCCCATGTTGTTGCGGGCGTCTCCGAGATAGCAGTAGCTGATCTCCGTCACGGGTTTGTGGCTGTGCTCGCGCATGGTGAGGATGTCGCACAGGCTCTGCGTGGGATGGGCCGTGTCGGTCAGGCCGTTGAAGACCGGGACGCCGGCGTGTTCGGCGAGTTCGGCGACGATGGACTGGGCAGAGCCGCGGTACTCGATGCCGTCGAACATCCGGCCGAGGACGCGGGCGGTGTCGCGTACGGACTCCTTGGTGCCCAAGTGGGTGTCGCCGGGGCCGAGATACGTGGTGGCGGCGCCCTGGTCGGCTGCGGCGATCTCGAACGCGCAGCGGGTGCGGGTGGAGGTCTTCTCGAAGACCAGCGCAAGATTCCTGCCGGCGAGGCGGGGTCGCTCGGTGCCTGAGCGCTTGGCTGCCTTGAGGTCGGCGGCGAGGTCCAGCAGGTGGTGGATCTCGCGTGCGGTGAAGTCGAGTTCGCCCAGGTAGGAGCGGCCTCGCAGATCGACAGCCATGACGTGTCCTTGTCGGTGTCGGTGTCGGTGTCGGTGTGCCGGTGTGCGGGTGTGGTCAGATGACCGGATCGCGTTCGACAGGGCAGCTCATGCAGCGGGGGCCGCCGCGGCCCCGGCCGAGTTCGGCCCCGGCGACGGTGATCACCTCGATGCCCTGTTTGCGCAGGTAGGTGTTGGTCGTGACGTTCCGCTCGTAGCCGACGACGACTCCGGGGGCGACGGCGAGGAAGTTGCTTCCGTCGTCCCACTGTTCGCGTTCGGCGGCCCGGACGTCCTGCGGCGCGGAGAGCATGCGGACCTTGTCCAGGTCGAGGGCCTCGGCCAGGGCGGTGACAAGGTCCGAGTCGGGTACGACGTCGAAGCCGGACTCACGGTCGGCGCTCGGCAGGAGGGTCCAGGAGCGGAGGGAGTCGGCGAGGCCCGGGTAGATGGCGAAGGCGTCGCGGTCCACCATCGTGAGCACGGTGTCGAGGTGCATGTAGGCGCGGCTGGACGGGAGTTGGACTGCGATCAGCCGACGGGCCGTGCCGTCCGCGAAGAGGCGGGCGGCCAGGATCTCGACGGCCTGGGTGGTGGTGCGTTCGCCCATGCCCACCATGACTGTCCCGTTGCCGAGAACGTGTACGTCGCCGCCTTCGAGGGTGGCCGGTCCCCCGTATGCCGAAATCCCCTCCAGGATCGGGGCGTTGGCGTTCCCCGCGAACATCGGGTGGAAGCGGTAGATCGCCGCGGCGTGCAGGCTCTCGCGTCGCCGGGCGGGCATGGCCATGGGATTGACGGCGAGCCGGTCGTAGATCCAGCAGGAGTTGTCCCGCGGGAACAGGTGGTTGGGCAGCGGTGCGAGGGCGAAGTCCTCCGAGTCCAGTGCGTTCCAGACCAGGCTGTGCGGGGCCGCGAGCGGAAGGTCGTGCTTGAGCAGGCCGCCGATCAGGTGGCCCGCCAGGGTTTCCCCGTCCAGTTGGGTGCACAGTTCCCGTACCGGCTCGGCCAGCGCCGGGCCGACGGTCGCCGAGGTGACCACCTGGTCCAGCAGCCAGGTACGGGCTTGCGGTATGTCCAGGGTCCGGGCGAGCAGTTCGGCGAAGTAGTGCACGCGGACGCCCTGGTCGCGCAGAGCCTGGGCGAAGGCGTCGTGCTCCTCGCGGGCCCGCTTGGCCCACAGGATGTCGTCGAAGAGCAGTGCGTCGACGTTGCGGGGCGTCAGCCGGGACAGTTCGACTCCGGGCCGATGCAGGATCACCTGTCGGAGCCGGCCGACCTCGGAGTCGACGTGGAAGACGGTCATGGCGGAGCGCTCCTCGGGGAGTTGGGGGGGAGACGAATCGGGAGGTCAGTCGTGGTGACGGCGGTTGATCCGGTTGAGCTCGATGACGGGCGCCGAGCGGTCGCCGAGAGGCGCGCGGCGCGGACGCGTCGCGGTCTCCGGCGCCCGCCCTCCGGACTCGGTCTCGGGCGCCGGGGCCGGAGCCGGAGCCGGAGCCGACGGAGTGACGGCGGCCGAGGCCTCCGCGGTTTCCCCGAACTCACCGCGGTCACGCTTCAGCCAGATGTAGACCGGCAGCCCCAGCAGCAGCACGAACAGCCCGTAGTAGACGGTCTGGTAGCCGCTGCCCTGGATCGACCAGTAGGAGAAGGCCATCGCCAGCACGGAAACGGTGACGTCCCGCGCGAGCCGCCGCTTGCCGAGGCTTTCCCGGCCGCGCACCAGCAGCCAGTACAGCTGGGCGGCGGCGGAGAACAGATACGGGATCACCGCGGTGAGCACGCTCAGCAGCACGATCTTGGTGAAGACGTCCTCGAAGCGCGTGTAGCTGAACACCGTGATCAACGAGGCGAGGACGGTGGACGCCACGATGCCGAAGACCGGGACGCCGCCGGCGCCGCGCAGCTTCGCGAAGGCCCCCGGGAAGAGTCCGTCGCGGGCAGCGGCGTACGGCATCTCGGCGCAGATCATGGTCCAGCCGTTCAGCGCGCCGATACCGGAGATGATCGCGGCCACGGCCACGGCGTCGCCCGCCCAGGTCCCGCCGAAGATGTTGTTCGCGGCGTCGGTGAACGGTGCGGTGGATGCGCTCAGTTCGCCGTGCGAGACCGTGCCGAAGACGGCGAGGGTGCCCAGGATGTAGATGACGGCGCAGGCCAGGGTGCCGTACACGGTGGCGCGCGGCACGTTGCGTCCGGGCTCGCGGACCCGCCCGGCGACCACGGAGGCGGCTTCCAGGCCCAGGTAGCTGAACAGGGCGATGGCCGCGGCCGCCGAGATCGCGCCCAGCGCGGACTGCCCACTGGCGTTGAAGGTGCCGAAGTTGTCCGGGTCGATGAACAACAGACCGATCGAGGCCATGAAGACCAGCGGGATGAACTTCAGGACGGTGGTGACGACTTGGAAGGCACCCGTGTTCTTCGCGCCGGTGAGGTTGATCGCGGCCGGGATCCACAGGCCGATCAGGGCAATGAGCACCGAAGTCCCGGTGCGATGGCCGGTGTTGACGAACACCTCGACGTACCCGACCCAGGCCACCACGATGGCGGCGTTGCCCGCCCAGGCGGTGATCCAGTACGACCAGGCGTTGAGGAACCCGGTGAACTCGCCGAACGCCTCTCGGGCGTACACGTACGGGCCTCCGCTGCCCGGGACACGCTTGGACAACGACCCGAAGGTCACCGCCAGAGCCAGGGCTCCGAGGGTGACTGCGACGAAGGCCACCAGCGAAATCGGCCCGTACGGTGCGAGAGCCGACGGGAGCGCGAAGACTCCGGTGCCGATGATGCTGCCGATCACCAGCGCGGTCGCCGCCGGAAGTCCGAGCGCCTGTTTTGCGCCGGGGGGTGGGGCCACCGCCCCCGAGCCGTCGGCATGTTCGGGTCCTCGCTCGGTCGCGGACATGGCCGTGCTCCTTCATCTGACTGTTCCAGCAGGGGAGTTGATCTGGGACCGATCCTGCTGCGCGGGAGCATCCGCGGTCAGTGGCCACCTGTCCCCCAGCGGGACCGTTGGTCCCTACGACCTCGTCCCGATCGGCCCATCGATGACAGCGGCGCGCCCCGCACCAGCCGGGTGCGGGGCGCATGACCCGGAGGTTCAGGAGGAGAGGTCCACCCCGTAGATCGTGCGACCGCCGACGAGTTCACGACCGGTGACCAGCTCGGCCTCGATGCGTACGAAGACTTCCCCGGGTGCGGCGACCCAGGAGTGCGGGCCGGTCAGGGACAGCCGCCTGTGCTCGGCGGTATCGGTGACCACGGTGGCGTGTCCGGTGATGACGACGCTCCAGCCGGAGTGCGCGACGGCGTCGAGCTCGTCCGCCTCGAAGGCGACCACCACACCGTCGACAGCGCGGGACAGTTCCGAGTCCGCCGCGGTACGCAGCAGCACGGCGGAATCGCCGTCCAGGGCGAAGTCGACCGGCAGGACCGCGGGCAGGGCGTGACGGGTGTGGACAATGCGGCCGACGGGCGCCCCGGCCAACAGGCGCAGGCACTCCTGCCGGTCGAGTTCGCGGAATCCGTCGTTGGGGTGCATCGGGCGCTCCAGCTCTCACGTGGTACAGCGGTATGTGTCCCATGCTGTGCGCCTGCGGTGGCGGGGACATGAGTCCACCGGTTCACGACTGCCGGAGAGTGGCCCCCGACGGTGTCGCCCGCGGGCGCGCGTCTGAGCATTCCGCCGTTATGTCGTGGGAGGGCCCGGGCCCTCCCACGACATAACGGCGGTACCGGCCGCGTCTCCGTTCACACAGCTCGCGGCATCAGCGCACCGTGATCGAGCGCCCGGTGATGTCGGCGGCGTCGATGGACACCCACGTGTTCCGCTCGCCGCCCGCCCATGGACCGCTGTACGCCCGCTCCTCCAGCCGGCGTACGGCGTCGGGGCCGGTCACCTCGCGGGCGCGACCGCGCACGAGCACGCTCCAGCCCCGGCTGAGCGCCTCGTCGATGTGGTCGACCTCGAAGGCGACCTGCTGCCCGGCGGCAGCCGCGGGCGCCGTGCCGGGCGCCGTCCGGAAGGTGACCGCACCGTCGACGACGCTGTAGTTCACGGGAACGACAACTGGACCGGTGGGCGTGGACATGGCGAGTCTTCCGACACCGTGCGTCGACAGCCGTGCGCGGCACTCCTCGGTGCTCAGCTTCACGAGATCCGGGTGGCCAGCGGCCCGGCCGACACCCGGCGGCAGGTCGGCGTCACCACCGCGCAGGGCCACAACCGTGGTCTCCAGGGCGTCGGCGAGCCGGATGAGGACGCCGGTGCCGGGCGTGGCGGTGGACTGTTCCTCCAGGTACTGGAGGTAGCTGGGGACCGTACCCGCCCGCTCGGCGGTCTCCTGCCGGGTCAGGCCGAGTTCCCCGCGGCGCTGGGCGATGCGCCGCCCGATGTCGCCCCGTGCGGCGTACGCCGCCGCGGACGCCGCGTTCGCGGCGTTCGGTGGTGTGTGTTCCGGCATCACCGGTCACTTCCTCCTGTCAGGACGCCCTGACCGTCAGGACGTCGTGCGGCTGCCCGCCGAGGACCACTTTGAGCGCGCCGGTGTCGGCGGCACGGGAGAAGACGTCGTACGCCTCTTCCATCTGCTCCAGCTGGAAGGTGTGGGTGACCATCGACGAGGCGGGCAGGCGGCCCCCTGCCATCATGCGCAGCAGGGTCGGGGTGGACGACGTGTCGACCAGCCCGGTGGTGATCGTCACGTTCTTGATCCACAGGTCTTCGAGGTGCAGCACGGCGGGCTTGCCGTGCACACCGACGTTGGCCACGTGTCCGCCCTGCCGCACCATGCGCGTGCACATCTCGAAGGTTTCCGGGATTCCGACCGCTTCGACGACCACATCGGCCCCCAGGCCTTCGGTGAGGTCGGCGACCAGCGATTCGGCCTCGCCCGCGAGGGCCACGGCGTCGGCGCCGAAGTGCTTGGCCGCGTCCAGCCGGGCCGGGGCGAGGTCCACCGCGATGATCCTCTCGGGTGTGTACAGCCGGGCGGCGGCGATCGTGGCGAGGCCAATGGGACCGGCACCCACGACGGCGACGGTGTCTCCGGGCCGTACCCGGCCGTTCAGCACACCCACTTCGTAGGCCGTGGGGAAGATGTCGGCCAGCAGCACGGCGTCCTTGCTTTCCAAGGCGCCTGGAAGCAGGTGCGTGGACAGGTCTGCGTGGGGCACGCGGACGTACTCGGCCTGCGTGCCGTTGATCAGGTGGCCGAGGATCCAGCCTCCGCCGCCGCGGCACTGCCCGTACGATCCCTCCCGGCAGAAGCGGCAGCGGCCGCACGCCGTGATGCACGAGACGAGCACCCTGTCGCCGGGACGGACAGTGCGTACGTCGCTGCCGACCTCGACGATCTCGCCGACGGCCTCGTGGCCGAGGACCGTTCCCGGACGTACCTCGGGTACGTCGCCCTTGAGGATGTGCAGGTCCGTTCCGCAGATGGTGACGGTGTCGACGCGGACGACCGCGTCGGTGGCGTCCTGGATACCGGGGTCCGCGACATCTTCCCAGGCGGACTGTCCGGGGCCGTGGAAGACGAGTGCCTTCATGACGATCCCTTCCCTCGGTGTACCGGCCGGTCGTGGCGACCGCTTCTGCGCGAGGCCCCGGTTGTGGCCAGCCGGTGCCGCCTCACATATCCAGCCTGACCGGGATGGATGCCGCCCGCATGGGCCGGTCGGCCCTCACCTCGGGAAGACCGGCAGGGCCGGTTCGGACCGTTCGGCAGCAGGCGGGGCCCACCAGCCCCTGCGGAGACGTGCCCGGATACCGGACAGTGGACAGGGGAAGCACTGAGAACCAAGCCGAAGGAGGCGGGAGCCATGCGGCACCGCATCGTCAGCGAACTGATGACAACAGAGGTTGTGAGCGTGCGACAGGACACGGCCTTCACGGAGATCGCCAAACTGCTCGCCGAGCACGACATCACGGCCGTTCCGGTCGTGGACGACAACGACCGCCCCGTCGGAGTGGTGTCCGAAGCGGACCTGCTGCGCAAGGAGGCAGGCCGGCTCGATGCGGCGGCAGTGCCCGGACTCGCCCCGCGGACCGCCGCACGGGCCAAGGCCGAGGCGACCACGGCCGGTGGGCTCATGACCAGCCCCGCCGTCACCGCCCGCCCGGAATGGACGGCGGTCGAGGCCGCCCGGGCGATGGAGCGGAACCGGGTCAAGCGACTGCCGGTGGCGGACGGGAGCGGCAGGCTGATCGGCGTGATCAGCCGCGCCGACCTGCTGCGGGTCTTCCTGCGCGGGGACAGCGCCATCCGCGAGGAGATCACCGGGGACGTCCTGGTGCACACGCTGGGTGTCCCGCCCACAGCGGTGACCGTTCACGTGGTGGACGGCCGGGTCACCCTGCGCGGAACCGTCGAGCGCAGGAGCACCATTCCCGTGGTCGTGCGGCTGTGCCGCAGTGTCGACGGCGTGGTCGAGGTCTCGGAACACCTGGATCACCGGGTCGACGACACGGACGGCCCGGCATCGGGCATCGGCTCCTCGCGACGTGACCAGCTGTCGCCCTGACGAGCCGCGGTCACACTCACCCGGCCGCCCGGACCGGCGAGCAGCGCCGCCCTGCCCTGCTCCCAGTCGCCTCGTACTGTCCCGGGCACGCGTGCCTCGCTCGGCGAAGCCCACCGCGACGGCAGCGTCGCGCAGGTCGAGCAGCAGACGGCGAAGGTGACGCATGACCCGGCCCCCCAGTGACCGTGCCGAACGCCGAGACAATGGCGGTCGGGCGAAAAAAGATGCGCGGCCGGAAGAACGTACCGGCCGCGCACACTTGATGCGGCTTGGCGCGAGCGCGCGCTCAGGCGTGCCGCACCGGGATGGTCCGGGTACCCGTCTTCGTCTCCGGCACCGGAACCGTGATGGTCAGAACACCATCCTTGTAGTCGGCGGTCGCCTCGTCGCCCTTGGCCCCGGCCGGCAGCCGGACGGCGCGGGCGAAGGTGCCGTAGCGGAACTCCGTGTGGTGCTTCTGCGTTGCCTCCTCAGCGCGCTCGGCGCGAAGCGTCAGAACGCCTTCCGTAACAGTGATCTCGACATCCTTGGACGGGTCGATGCCCGGAAGCTCGGCCCGCAGCACGTACGTCCCGTCCGCCAGGTCTTCCTCCACACGGATGCCGTGCAGCCCTGGGGCGGTGCGCATACCGGGGAACCCGGCCTCGGCCCAGCCGAACAGGTCGGGCAGCGGCGGCCAGCCCGGCAGCCGCTCGATCATGCCGCTCATGTCTCCCTCCCTCTCTCGTTCACTGCTTCCAGGATCGCGCGCCCGGGCCGGGACGTGTGTGGGCCGACCGGCCCTCAGGGGACCCGGTCGGCCCTGTCGGCCGGTCGTCCGGCCACTCCTCACACCGGTGCGGTCGCGGCCGCTCCTCACCTCTGCGGGAGTCGGGCGGCGACGTACTCGGTGAGGTCGAGCAGGCGGTTGGTGTAGCCCCACTCGTTGTCGTACCACCCGAAGACCTTCACCAGGTCGCCGTGCGCCTGCGTCAGCGGAGCGTCGAGCACACACGAGGCGGGGTCGCCGACGATGTCCCGGGAGACGATCGGGGCGTCCGAGACGCGCAGGATTCCCTTCAGCGGGCCGTCGGCGGCCTCCCGGAACGCGGCGTTGACCTCGTCCGCGGTCACGGGACGCTCAAGCACCACGCTCAGGTCCGTCAGCGAGCCGTCCTCGACCGGCACCCGTACGGCGATGCCGTCCAGAGTGCCTGCCAGCTCCGGCAGGACGAGGCCCACCGCGCGGGCGGCTCCGGTGCTGGTCGGGATGATGTTCACGGCGGCGGTGCGACCGCGGCGCGGGTCCTTGTGCGGGCCGTCCAGGACGACCTGGTCGTTGGTGTAGCCGTGGATGGTGGTCATCAGGCCCTTGACGAGCCCGAAATGCTCATCCAGCACCTTCACCATGGGCGCCACGCAGTTGGTCGTGCACGAGGCGTTGGAGACCACGTGGTCCCGCTCGGTGTCGTAGACGCCCTCGTTGACCCCCATGACGAGGGTGGCGTCGACCCCCTTGCCCGGTACCGACAGCAGTACCTTGCGCGCGCCGGCCTTCAGGTGCAGTCCGGCATCCTCACGACTGCGGAAGCGCCCGGTGGACTCGATGACCACGTCCACTCCCAGCTCCCCCCACGCCAGGGCCGCGGGGTCGCTCTTGGCCGTCACCGCGATGCGGTGGCCGTCCACCGTCAGCGACGTGTCGTCGTGCTCGACGCTGCGGCGCAGCCGCCCGAAGGTCGAGTCGTACTCCAGCAGATGCGCCAGCGCCGCCGGCGAGGTGAGGTCGTTGACCGCCACCACCTCGACGGCGGTACCGGTCCCCGCCTCCGCGCGCTCCAGTACGCAGCGCAGGTAGTTGCGCCCGATGCGGCCGAAGCCGTTGATTCCTATGCGCACGGTCATGTCCGTCGTCCTCCCCGGTCGGTGTCTGGTGTGCGCTGCCAGCCTGTGGGGCCCGCGTCGAAAGGGGCATGGGCCGTACGGGGACGAGGCGGGGGACGTTCGGCCCCGTGCACGGGGCCGGGTCGCGGCCGGCTCACCGGCCGGGCGGTGGCACGGGGACCGAGCAGGAACCGGCCCACAGCCACCATGCGTACCGACCGTCGCGAGAGCGGGACCAGGTGGCCGCAGTTCGGGACCACCGGCCCATGGAGGACGTGACCGCGTCGGGGCGAGGCTCGGAACGAGTACCGGCGGCCGCTGCCGCCACCCGTCGTACCGGACCCGGAGGTATCTCCCATGCTTCGCCCCATCACCGTCGGCCTGGACGGCTCTCCCGAGAGCCTGGCCGCAGCCGACTGGGCCGCCCGTGAGGCGCAGCGCCGCGGCCTGCCGCTGCACTTGGTCAACGCCTGGATCTGGCAGCCGCACGACGTGCCCGTCGCCGAGGACCTGGAGGCCCAGAAGCGCTGGGCCCTGAGCGTGCTGCGCGAGTCCGAGCAGGATCTGCGTGCCCGGTATCCGCAGCTGACGATCGACACCGAGCAGGTCTCCGAGCCGGCCACCGAGGTTCTGCTGGGCCGGGCGGAGAAGGCCGAGATGCTGGTGCTGGGATCCAGCGGGCACGGCGCCGTCGCCGGATTCCTCCTCGGCTCCGTCGGCCAGCACGTGCTCGCCAGGGCAAAGCGCCCGGTGGTGATGGTACGGGCGAACACGCGGTCCGCGGCCGAGAAGGACACCGGGGAAGTGGTGGTCGGGCTCCAGGACCTGGGCTCACCGGCCGGCCCGCTTCTGGAGTTCGCGTTCCGGGCGGCGGCCGCCCGCGGAGCGACGCTGCGTGCCGTACACGCCTGGGATCTGCCTCCGCTGTACGGACGCGGCCCCGAGGCCGGGCAGGCGGCGGTCGAGCCGGGTGGCCTGGCGGAACAGCAGGAGAAGGCACTGTCCGCCACCCTGCAGCCGTGGCGGGAAAGGTTCCCGCAGGTCACAGTGGTTGAGACAGTCGACCTTGCCTTCGCCTCCGGAGTCGTGCTGCAGGCCGCTGCGCATGCCGGGCTCGTGGTCGTCGGCCGCCGCGTGCACAGGCCCGCGCTCGGCATGCGCATCGGTCCGGTCGCGCACGCCGTGCTCCACCACGTGGCCGCCCCCGTCGTCATCGTCCCGCACGACTGACGGCCGACAGGTCCACCGGCCTGTCCACCGGCCGGTCCACCGGCCTCGGGAACGTCCGGGGCACGGCCGCCCCGCAAGAGCCCGTACGGACGGTACCGAGCAGAAGATCCCGGCACCTCACGTCCCTCACGGAGAGCCGAACCACGTCCGGCGACTCCCCCGAATCCGAAGGAAGACGACACCGCCATGGCCCACTACGTGTACGAATTCACCGAGGGCGGCCGTGACATGGCCGACCTGCTCGGCGGCAAGGGCGCCAACCTGGCCGAGATGACCCGCATGGGCCTGCCCGTGCCGCCCGGGTTCACCGTCAGCACCGAGGCCTGCCGTGCTTTTCTCGCCACCGGCAGCGAGCCGGACGGGCTGTCCCGCGATGTCTCCCACCACCTCACCACCCTGGAACAGGCCGCCGGGCGCCGGCTGGGGCAGCCGGACGACCCGTTGCTGCTGTCCGTCCGCTCCGGGGGCCGCTTCTCCATGCCCGGCATGATGGAGACGATCCTCGACATCGGCCTCAACGACGACTCCGTGCTGGGCCTCGCGAAGTCCTCCGGCAATGAGCGCTTCGCCTGGGACTCCTACCGCCGCCTCGTGCAGATGTTCGGCAGTACCGTCATGGGCGTCGACAGCACGCTGTTCGAGGACACCATGACCCGCCTCAAGGACATCCGCGGCGCGGCCGACGACCTCCACCTGGACGCCACCGACCTCGCCGGACTCGTCGAGGCCTACAAGGACCTGATCCACCAGGAGACCGGCGAGGACTTCCCGCAGCTCCCCGCCGAGCAGCTGCGGCGTGCGATCCTCGCCGTCTTCGAGTCCTGGAACGGCGAACGCGCCCGGCTCTACCGCCGCCGCGAGCACATCCCGGACGACCTCGGCACCGCGGTCAACGTCCAGACCATGGTCTTCGGCAACCTCGGCCCCGACTCCGGCAGCGGCGTCGCCTTCACCCGGGACCCGGCCACCGGCGCCCCGGGCGTGTACGGCGACTACCTGCCCAACGCCCAGGGCGAGGACGTCGTCGCGGGCATCCGTAACACCATCCCGCTGGACGGACTGAAGGACCTGGACCCGACCTCGTACGCGCAACTGCGCGACCACCTGCGAACGCTGGAGACCCACTACCGCGACCTGTGCGACATCGAGTTCACCATCGAGCGCGGCAAGCTGTGGATGCTGCAGACGCGGGTCGGAAAGCGCACCGCGGAGGCCGCGTTCGCCATCGCCTCCGCACTGGTCGACGAGGAACTGATCACCGCGGACGAGGGCCTGGCACGGGTCGGCGGAGACGGACTGTCCCGGTTGATGTTCCCCCGCTTCGACACCTCGAAGGTCGGGCAGGCACTCGCGCACGGTATCCCTGCCTCACCGGGCGCCGCCGTGGGCGCCGCGGTCTTCGACTCCGCCGAGGCCGTCCGCCGCGCCGCGGCCGGGGAGAAGGTGGTCCTCGTACGCCAGGAGACCACCCCCGACGACCTGCCGGGCATGATCGCCGCCCAGGCCGTGCTGACCAGCCGCGGCGGCAAGACCAGCCATGCCGCCGTGGTCGCCCGCGGCATGGGCAAGGTCTGCGTCTGCGGCGCCGAGGAACTCGGCGTGGACACCGGCGCGCGGCGCTTCACCGCCGACGGCACCACGGTCGAGGAAGGCACGGTCATCTCGGTGGACGGCTCCGCAGGCGCCGTGTACCTGGGCGCCGCCCCGCTCGTCGACTCCTCCGTGATGCGCTACTTCGAGACCGGCGAACCCTCGGCGGGACTGGTCGAGGCCGTGGCCCGCGCGATGAACCGGGCCGACGGAGCACGACGGCTGGGCGTACGGGCGAACGCCGACACCCCCGAAGACGCGGCCCGCGCCCGCCGGTTCGGCGCCGAGGGCATCGGTCTGTGCCGCACCGAGCACATGTTCCTCGGCGAGCGCCGGCAGCTGGTCGAGGCGATGATCCTCGCCCGCACGGACGCCGAACGCGAACGGGCCCTCGCCGGGCTGCTGCCCCTGCAGCGAGAGGACTTCGTCGGCATCCTGGAGGCGATGGACGGCCTGCCGGTCACCATCCGCCTCCTCGACCCGCCTCTGCACGAGTTCCTGCCCGACCGCACGGAACTCGCCGTACGGCTCGCCGCCGCCGAGGCCCACGGCAACCCGCCGAGCGCACACGACTCCGAGTTGCTGGACGCCGTGAACCGCATGCACGAGGAGAACCCGATGCTCGGCCTGCGCGGTGTACGCCTGGGTCTGGTGGCGCCGGGCCTGGTCGCCATGCAGGTACGGGCCATCGCCGAGGCGGTCGTGGAACGCAAGCGCGCGGGCGGAGATCCCCGGGCGGAGGTCATGGTGCCGCTGATCGACACCGTCCAGGAACTGCGGCTCGTACGCGAGGAAGTGGAGCAGGTCCTCGCCGAGGTCTCCAACGCCTCGGGCGTCCCCGTCGAGTGCCCCGTGGGCACGATGATCGAGCTGCCGAGGGCCGCCCTCACAGCGGGCCCGATCGCGCGGGAGGCGGAGTTCTTCTCCTTCGGCACCAACGATCTGACGCAGACCACCTGGGGCTTCTCCCGCGACGACGTGGAGGCGGCGTTCTTCTCCGCCTACCTCGACAAGGGCATCTTCAAGGTGTCCCCGTTCGAGACGATCGACCGGGAAGGTGTCGGCCGCCTGGTCGAGATCGCGATCGCGGAGGGCCGCGCCGCGCACCCCGGGCTGAAGATCGGCGTCTGCGGCGAACATGGAGGCGACCCCGAGTCGGTCCACTTCTTCCACACAGTGGGGCTCGACTACGTCTCCTGCTCCCCGTTCCGCGTCCCGGTCGCCCGCCTGGAGGCCGGACGGGCCGCGCTCCACGGGCCCGCGGACAACGACGACAGCAAGTGACGAAGAGCCGGACTCCGGTCCGGCAGGGCGGTTCGACCCGATACACGGGACTGTCGGCCCCTGCCCCGGCAGTCGGCCGGGCGAGAGGCTGAAGAAGCACCGGAAGCCGGGCTGCCGGGGCCGTCCGGGGGGACGACCCCGGTCGGTCCCACCGCTTGGGCCCGCGCTTCCGGCCGCCGGACAGCCACCGCGGGCGACAGCCCCCGGCGGAACCCTGCGCCACCCACAGGTGCGCGACTCAGAATCAGCCGCTCTGCTGTACCTGTAGAGGAGGAAGCGCCGTGAAGACCCGCACCGTTGGCGAAGTGATGACCAGCGAGGTCGTCGAAGCCAGCCCGGAGACGTCGTTCAAGGACGTGGCACGGCTGCTGGACGGGCATCGCATCAGTGGGCTGCCCGTCGTGGATCGCGACGACAAGGTCCTGGGAGTGATCTCCGAGACCGACCTGATACACCGGCAGGCCTTCCGCTCCGACCACGGCCGGGAGCGCCGCTTCCGGATGCCCGCGCTGCGGCGTGCGGCCCGCGCGGCGGCCACCAAGGCGACCGCCATGACCGCGGAGGAGCTGATGTCCACACCGGCGATCACCGTGCACCCGGAACAACGCGTCGCGGACGCCGCACGTGTGATGGAGCGCCACCACATCGAGCGGCTCCCGGTGGTGGACGAGGAGGACCGCCTGATCGGCATCGCCACCCGCCGCGACCTCCTGCGCGTGTTCCTCCGAACGGACGACGAGATCCGGCAGGAGGTGATCGGCGAAGTCCTGACCCACGCCATGCTCCTGCCGCCCCAGAGCGTGTTCGTCTCGGTCAGCGACGGGATGGTCACGCTGGAAGGCCGGCTGGAGCGCCGCAGCGACATTCCGCTCACCATCCGGCTGACCTGGCGGGTGGACGGAGTCGTCGGCGTGATGAACAGCCTGACCTTCCGCATCGACGACACCCGCCCTCCCGAGAAGCACCCCTCGCACAGGATCGACCACCACTGGCTTCCGGAGCGGTGACAACCGGCGCCCACGGACCAGGGCCGCTCGGCCCCCACCGGGGACCATCGGCATCTGGGGGACCGCACAGGGCCCGGGAGACCGTAGTGGTGGGAGCGGTACCGATCCCCCGCGGTGCCGCTCCCACCCTCGCTCCCCACGCGCCGCGCACGCACCGGCCGCGCACGCACCGGCCTCGCTCGAACCCGCTGACCTTGCGCCACAGAATTTCAACGACGGAGGCAGATCCCCATGACCCGGCATGACGACAACCGGCCCCGGACCGCTTCAGGCGACGGTGCGCCGTCGGACATCGCCATCGCCGTCGACCGGTTGGTCGCCGACGGGCTCAAGGCGCTCGCCGACTACGAGTCCATGGATCAGGAGCAGATCGACCACATCGTCAAGAAGGCCTCGGTCGCCGCCCTGGACCAGCACACCGAGCTGGCCCGCCTCGCCGTGCAGGAGACCGGCCGCGGAGTCTTCGAGGACAAGGCCGCCAAGAACATGTTCGCGTGCGAGCACGTCACCCACAGCATGGGGCGGATGAAGACCGTCGGGATCATCGCCCGCGACGACATCGACGACATGGTCGAGATCGCCGAACCGGTCGGCGTGCTGTGCGCGATCACACCGGTCACCAACCCGACCTCCACCACGCTCTTCAAAGCCCTCATGGCACTGAAGACCCGCAATCCGATCGTCTTCGCCTTCCACCCCTCCGCCCAGCGCTGCAGCGCTGAGGCAGCCCGCATCGTCCGGGACGCGGCCGTCGCCGCGGGAGCGCCGGAGCATTGCGTGCAGTGGATCGAGTCCCCCTCCATCGACGCGACCGGCGCGCTGATGCACCACCCCGGTATCTCGTTGATCCTCGCGACCGGCGGCAACGCCATGGTCAAGGCCGCCTACTCCGCCGGAAAGCCCGCGCTCGGGGTGGGCGCCGGCAACGTCCCCGCCTACGTCCACAAGAGCGCCCGCCTGCGCCGCGCGGTCAACGACCTCGTCCTGTCCAAGGCGTTCGACAACGGCATGATCTGCGCCTCCGAGCAGGCCGTCATCCTGGACACCGAGATCTACGACGCGGCCCTGGCCGAGTTCCGCACCCTGCACGCCCACCTGGCCACCGCCGAGGAGAAGCGGAAGCTGGAGGTGTATCTCTTCCCCACCGACTCCTCGAACCGGGGGCACCCCCGGCCGGAGGTCGGAGGAGGCTGTGAGCCCAAGGTCAACTCCTCGGCCGTCGGCCGGAGCCCGGCATGGATCGCCGGACAGGCCGGCTTCACCGTGCCCGCAGACACCTCGCTCATCCTCGTCGAGGCCGACCATGTCGGCCCGGACGAACCGCTGACCCGCGAGAAGCTGTGCCCGGTTCTGACCGTGCTGCGCGCCGGCTCACAGCGCCACGGCTTCGATCTGGCCGCCGACATGGTCGCCTTCCACGGCCAGGGCCACAGCGCCGTCATCCACACCGAGGACCCGGCGCTGGCCGAGGCGTACGGCACACGCATGAAGACGGTACGGGTCATCGTCAACGCTCCGTCCTCGCAGGGCGCGATAGGCGGCATCTACAACAGCCTGCTCCCTTCGCTGACCCTGGGCTGCGGCTCCTGGGGCAGTACCTCGGTGTCCAACAACGTGTCCGCCGCGAACCTGCTGAACATCAAGCGGGTCACCGGTCGCCACAACAACCTCCAGTGGTTCAAGGTGCCGCCGAAGATCTACTTCGAGCCGGGATCCATCAGCTACCTCTCCGCCATGCCGGAGGTCCACCGCGTCACGATCGTCACCGACGCGACCATGACCCGTCTCGGCTTCGTGGACCGTGTCGGCCGCGTCCTGCAGCGCCGTCCCCAGCCCGTGACGGTGCAGATCATCGACAACGTCGAGCCCGAACCGAGCATCGACTCCGTGCGGCGCGGCGCCCGTCTCATGCACGACTTCCGCCCGGACACCATCATCGCGCTGGGCGGCGGCTCACCCATGGACGCCGCCAAGGTGATGTGGCTGCTGTACGAGCAGCAGGCCGTCGGCAGGGAAATGGACTTCGCCGACATGCGGCAGAAGTTCTCCGACATCCGCAAACGAGCCTTCCGCTTCCCGGTCCTGGGCAAGCGTGCCCGCCTGGTGTGCGTTCCCACCACTTCCGGCACCGGCGCCGAAGTCACCCCGTTCGCCGTGATCTCCGACCCCGCGACCGGCAAGAAGTACCCCCTTGCCGACTACGCGCTCACTCCCAGTGTGGCCATCGTCGACCCGCTGCTCACCGCCGACCTGCCCCCGGCCCTCGCGGCGGACAGCGGCTTCGACGCCCTCACTCACGCCATCGAGGCGTACGTGTCCGTGTACGCGAACGACTTCACCGACGGCCCTGCCCTGCACGCCATCAGGCTCGTCTTCGACAACCTCGAACCGGCCGTGAACGACCGCGACGCCCGGCCCGACGCGCGGGAGAAGATGCACAACGCGGGCACGATCGCCGGCATGGCCTTCGGCAACGCCTTCCTCGGCATCGTCCACGCCATGTCCCACACGCTCGGCGCGACCTTCCACATCGCCCACGGCCGCACCAACGCCGTCCTGCTGCCGCACGTCATCCGCTACAACGGCACCGTCCCGACGAAGCTCACCGGCTGGCCGAAGTACGAGCACTACCACGCCCCCGAGCGGTTCCAGGACATCGCCCGCGCCCTCGGCCTGCCCGCGGCCACCCCGGCCGAGGGCGTCGAGTCGCTGGCCGCCGCCGTGGAACGGCTGCGCGACGGCGTGCGCATCGAACCGTCGTTCCACGCTCTCGGCATCGACGAGCAGACCTTCTTCGACGCCCTGCCCCAGCAGGCTCTCAACGCCTACGAGGACCAGTGCGCGCCCGCAAACCCGCGCATGCCCATGCTCGACGACATGCAACGGCTCATGCGCACGGCCTACTACGGCGAGACGGGCGCTCCTGGCGAATAGGGTCGACCGGTCGGCGACATGGGCCGAACGGCCCTTGTACGGCGCGATCAACCGCCGTTCGATGTAGATCCACCGCCCGCACCCGGAATCGCGCTGTGGCTGTGGCAGCAGTTCCTCAACCCGCCGCGACACGTAGCGAGCGACGAATCCGTACGGAAGTTCACCATGGCAACCGAGAACGCCCAGCCGCCCGCCGCAGGACCGCGGCAGAGTGTCGAGCTCGACAGCGCCGAAGCCCTGAAACTGCTGGGCAGTGTGTCGCTGGGCAGGGTCGTCTTCACTCAGCACGCGCTGCCGACCATCCGTCCGGTCAACCACGTCCTGGTGGACGGCGACATCATCATCCGCACCCACGAGGGCGCGGCCGTGACCGCGCACACGCGGCACGCCGGGGGTGAGGGCGTCGTCGTCGCCTACGAAGCCGACACCATCGACCCGGACACGCACCTCGGCTGGAGCGTCGTGGTGACCGGATACGCCCACCTGGTCACCGACGCCGCGGAGGTGGCCCGCTATCGGGCGATGCTCCGCCCCTGGATGAACCGGGCCATGGACTACGCCGTCCGCATCCGTCCCGATCTGGTCACCGGAATCCGTCTCACGTCCGCGCCCGGGCCGGACGGCGGGCACGAAGCGAGCTGAGCCCACGAAGGGCCGACAGGCCCAACGGGACAACCCCACACAGCCCTCGCGGCCGCGATCGTGCGCGGCGGACGCTGGTCATGTGCCGGTGGTGTACTTCGGCCGGCGCGGACGAAGGAGCTGATCGCCATGACGACCCTCGTGGGATTTCCGGACCGCCCGGTCCGGGTGAACGCGGAGCTCGACGCGCCGCTGTCCCGGTGGCTGTGGCTGGTGAAGTGGATCCTGGTCATTCCGCACTACGTGGTGCTGTTCTTCCTCTGGATCGCCTTCGCCGTGGTGAGCGTGATCGCGTTCTTCGCCATCCTGTTCACCGAGCGCTATCCGCGCGCACTCTTCGACTTCAACCTGGGTGTGCTGCGCTGGAGTTGGCGAGTCGCCTACTACTCGTACGGCGCCCTGGCCACCGACCGGTACCCGCCCTTCAGCCTGCGTGCGGAACCCGACTACCCGGCGCGACTGGACATCGCCTACCCGGAACGGCTCTCCCGGGGCCTGGTGCTGGTGAAGTGGTGGCTGCTGGCCATCCCGCACCTCATCGTCGTCGGCTTCTTCCTCGGCGGCTACCACCTCGGGTGGTGGTCGGGCGGACTCGTCGCCGTACTGACCGTCATCGCCGCCGTGATCATGGCCTTCACCGAGAAGTACCCGAAGGACCTGTTCGACCTGATCCTCGGTCTCAACCGCTGGGTGCTGCGCGTCGCCGCGTACGTCGCCCTGATGACCGACTCGTATCCGCCGTTCCGGCTGGACATGGGCGGCACCGAACCGACCGAGGCGGAGGAACTGTCGTGACCACCATGCTGGTGACCGTGTTCCTGATCGCGCACGGGCTGCTGCACCCGGGTGTCTGGACGGCGCCGGCGCAGCCCGGCAAACAGCTCGCCTTCGACCCCGGGCACTCGTGGGTTCTCGAAGCGGCGCACGTCTCCGCCGCCCCGGCCAGGGCCGCGTCGCTGGCGCTCGCCTGGTACGTGGCCCTGGTCTACGTCGTCGCCGGGGCCGGAGTGGCCGCGGGGAGCGGCTGGTGGCCCACCGCGGCGATCGTGGCGGCCTCGACCGGGCTGGCCCTCAAGGCGATCTGGTTCGATCCCTGGCTCAGTGTCGGAGTACTGCTCGACGTGAGTGTCATCGTCGCCGTGGCCGGCACCTGGCCCGCGTCCCTCTACTGAACCGACCACGCCACCCGGCGGCCCGGGCTCGTCGGCGGCAGGCACTACAGCGCGAGGGTGAACCACGTGGTTTTGCCCTCGTCGGTGGGACGGACGCCCCAGGTGTCGGCAAGGGCCCGGACGAGGATCAGTCCTCGTCCGGATTCCTCGTCCTCGGCTGCGAGCCGCGGCTGGGGCAGATGCGGGCTGTGATCACTGACCTCGACGGTGAGTTCGGTGGCGGTGCGGCACAGGTGCAGACCGAGGGGGCCTTGGGCGTGCTGAACGGCGTTGGTCAGGATCTCGGAGAGCAGGAGTCGTGCGTCGTCCGCGATTGTGGTGCAGTCCCAGGAGGTGAGGGCCTTGGTGAGGAAGGCGCGGCCCTCGGGTACGGAGTCGGGGACGGCGGGCAGGTCGGTGGTGACCGCGGCCAAGGGCGCGTCCGGGAGCTGGGTCAGCAGCAGGGTGACGTCGTCGTTGTGGCCCTCCGCGTCGGGCAGCAGGGCGGCCAGGACGCGATCGGCGGCGACCTCCAGGTCGGGGGCGGTGGTGAAGAGGTCGCTCAGTACGTCGGTGAGCTGCGCGAGTTGGTCCTCGATGTCACTGCCCGGAGTTTCGATCAGGCCGTCCGTGTAGAGCACGAGTGTGGCACCGGCCGGGATCACCGCGCTGGACTGCTCGTAGAGAACTCCGCCGACACCGAGGGGTGCGTTCACGGGTGCCGACAGCGCCCGGGCGCCTTCACCGGGTGCGGCGACGAGGGTGGGCAGGTGTCCGGCCGAGCAGATGGTCACCTCACCCGCGTCGGCTGCGATCACCAGATAGCAGCAGGTGACCAGCTGGTCGGGCACGTCCAGATCGGCGACGACCGTCTCCAGGGCCTGCATGAGCTGTCGGGGCTGCATGCCGGTCTTGGCCAGGGCATGCGCGGCGGAGCGCAACTGGCCCATGACGGCGGCGGCTTCCAGGCCGCGGCCCATCACATCACCGATCAGGACACCGACCCGGCCGGCTCCCAGCGGGACGAGATCGAACCAGTCGCCGCCCACCCCGGCCCCCTGAGTGGCGGGCCGGTAGCGGCTGGCGGTGGCCAGGCCCGGGATGGCGGGCGGTGTGCCCATCAGGCTGCGCTGCAGGGTGAGGGCGATGTGCCGTTGCTGTTCGTACAGCTCGGTCAGTTCCGCTTCGGCCCGCTTGCGGTCGCTGATGTCGCGGACGATCGCGCAGGCCCCGATGACCGTTCCGTCCGGGGAGCGGGTGGGCCACAGAGTGATGTCGACGTCCAGCAGGTCACGGGAACGGGTCAGCCGCAGGGTCTCGAAGTGCTCTATCCTCTCGCCGTCGCGCAGTTGGTCCATGAGCGCGTCGATCTCGTGGCGGCGTTCGGACGGGGCGAGCAGGGACACGTGGCGGCCCATGACCTCGTTCCGGGTGTACCCGTACAGCCGTTGGGCGGCTGCGTTCCAGTAGGTGATGTGGCCGTCGAGGGTCTTGGCGAGGATCGCGTCCTGGGAGGACTCGACGAGCGCGGCCAGCTCGTTGATACGTTCCTCGGCCCGCCTGCGGTCGCTGACGTCACGGACGGCGGCGGAGACGAGCAGGCCGTCGGCGGTCTCCAGCGGGCTGAGGCTGATCTCGACCGGGAACTCGGTGCCGTCCCTGCGCAGCCCGTGCAACTCCAGCCCCGCTCCCATCGGGCGCACCTGACGGTTGGCGGCAT
Source organism: Streptomyces sp. NBC_00878 (assembly GCF_026341515.1). Lineage (NCBI taxonomy): Bacteria > Bacillati > Actinomycetota > Actinomycetes > Kitasatosporales > Streptomycetaceae > Streptomyces > Streptomyces sp. NBC_00878. The sequence continues at coordinate 1,348,921 of NZ_JAPEOK010000001.1, forward strand.
AGCCGTCGCGGTGCTGGATGTGGTGGGCACGGAAGCGGCCGGGGATGAGCAACTCGACGGGTTGGCCGAGGAGTTCTTCGCGTCGGTAGCCGAAGAGCGCCTCGGTCTGGGCGTTGACGAGTCTGATGGTTCCCATGTCGTCGACGATGACCATCGCGTCCGGCGCCGCCTCCAGCAAACCCCGAAACCGCTCCTCGGCGCCTTCCGAACCGCCCTTGAGCGCTCCCACGCAACATTCGCACGCTCCGCAGCATGCCTCTGAGGCTTCCGGAGTTGACGCTGGTCCGACCGTGTCACGCATGTCCGCCCCCAACGACCCGCACCTCGAAATCAGTCGGGCCATCCCAGCGCGTTTCGGTCACAGCGACTCCGGCATGTTCCTTACTGTCCGTACAACGGCCGAACCTGTTCCCTGTGAGAGCACGCGGTGCCCATCTGCCGCCTCCTCCGCCCCTGTTGTGAGCGGTGCGGTCCTCGTGGTCAGTCGTGCGGGACCACCGCTACCGGCACGGTGGCGTGATGCAGGACCGCGTGGGCCACCGGACCGATGTGAGCGCCGATCTGCGCGTGCCGGGTACGGCGGCCGACGACCACCAGTGCCGCGTCCCGTGAGGCATCCACCAGGTGCGAGCCCGCTCCGCCGATCACAGCCTGCTCGTTCACCTCGACACCGGGGAACTTCTTCCGCCACGGCCGCAGTACGTCGCTCAGCTCGTGCCGTACCCGGGCGGCCAGTTCGGCGTCGAACTCGGGGTCGACGATTCCTCCGTAGCCGTGGGAGGAGACCGGCAGGCTCCAGCCGTGGAGAACGCGCAGGTTCGTGGCGCGGCGGGAGGCGGCGTCGAACGCGAACTCGATCACCGTGTCGTCGGGGTTGCGCAGGTCCAGCCCGAGCACGACGTCACGGTACGGAGTGACCGTGGACGCGGCTCCGGCGCCGTCCGGCAGATGCTCGTCCTCGGCGCGCTCACCGGCCCGTACGAGGACGACGGGCCGGGCCGTCCTGGCCACGACGGCGAGTGCGACGGAACCGAGCAGAAAGCCGGTGACTCCGTTCAGGCCCCGGGATCCGAGCACCAGCACCTCGGCGTCCTCGGCGGCGGCGAGCAGCGCGGGTACGGGTTGTTCCGCGATCCTGTCGAGGCCGACCCGCAGGCCGGGGTGCCGACGGGCAAGCCGGCTCTCGGCCTCACGCGGCATGCGCTCGACCCAGTCGCGGTGCGCGTCGCTCACAACCCGCGGCACGCTGACTCCGGCCAGCGGTGTGTACACGTACGGCTCCCGTTCCCAGGCGTGCACGAGCCGCAGGGGCGTGTCGCGGAGCAGGGCTTCGCGGGCGGCCCAGTCGGCGGCGGCAAGGCTCTCGGGCGAGCCGTCCAGTCCGACGATGACATTGCGGGGCATGTCAGAACCTCCTTGAGTGGGGATGCGGATTCAGTTTCCGGGCCGGGCGGTTGCGCCAGGAGGGGCCGCTGGTCCCTGGTGGGGCCCGTTGGTCCCGGGTGGCATCACGGACGCGGGGCGCCACCGCCTCGTCGCGGTGGCGCCCCGGTCCGAGCCCGGCCGAGTGGTCAGAGCAGCCAGCGGTTGCGGCTGACGAACGGCAGGCGTGCCCACGCCCTGCCCAGGCCCCACGTGGCGCCGGCGCCGACGGCCGCGAGGGCGATCAGGACGACGGCGTAGATCAGGTGGTAGTCGGCGAAGGGGTTGGTGGACATGCTCAGCGAGCCGTCGGACAGGTGCTTGGCCGGGGGCCACTCCGCGATCCACATCAGCGCCATCATGGCGGTGCCCGCGACCGCGGCGAGCCGCAGCGCGACGCCGGAGACCAGGGCGAGACCGATGCCGAGCAGGCCGAGCATGAACAGCCAGTCGGCCCAGCCTGCCCCGGCCCAGTCGTGGAACGTGGACTCCATCGGTCCCACGGCGACGCCGCCGAGGAAACCCTTGGTCGGCGAGCCGCCGTCGATCCAGGCCTTGCCGGAGCCGGTCGCATAGCCGAAGCCGAAGGTCTTGTCGAGGAAGGCCCACAGGAAGACGAACCCGGTCAGCAGGCGCAGCCCGGCGAAGACGTACGAGCGGGTCGCCGTGACCGTCGCGGTCTCGGCGTCGCCGGACGCGGTCCTGGTCCTGCGCACCGACGGGAGACGGAACCCCGTGTGCCGGTGGGGGTGCTCGTGGACTGCCATGATGCTCATCCCTTCCAAGGGCCGGTGGACGAGGCCTTGGTGGCTCTCGTTGCGCCTTCAATGTCCCGCTCCGGCAAGGGAGTTCGGAGGGGCTGCAGGGCCCCTGACGACGGGCCGAAGGTCCCTCGCCGAAGGGCCGGTCAGCCGCTCCAGGTCCAGTCGGCGACCTCGGGCAGATCGGTGCCGTGCTCGCGGATCCAGTCGTGGTGGCGCAGCCGGATGTCCTCCATCAACTGCCGGACGGGGGCGGCACGTACGGCCAGTCCGGGGACCCGGTCGATGACGTCCATCACCAGGCGGTAGCGGTCGAGGTCGTTGCGGACCACCATGTCGAAGGGCGTGGTGGTGGTGCCGATCTCCTTGTAGCCGCGGACGTGGAGGTTGGCGTGGCCGGTGCGCCGGTAGGCGAGCCTGTGGATCAGCCAGGGGTAGCCGTGGTAGGCGAAGATCACCGGCCGGTCGCGGGTGAACAGCGCGTCGTACTCCGATCCCGGCATGCCGTGCGGGTGTTCCTCCTGCGGCAGCAGCCGGGCCAGGTCGACGACGTTGACCACGCGGACGGCCAGATCCGGCAGGTGCTGTCGGAGCAACTGCGCGGCGGCCAGCACCTCCAGGGTGGGGACGTCGCCGGCGGCGGCGAGCACCACGTCGGGTTCGCGGATGCCGTCCTCGGTACCGGCCCACTCCCAGATCCCGGCGCCACGGGCACAGTGGGCCCGCGCCTGGTCCATGGTGAGCCAGTCGAAGCTGGGCTGCTTGCCTGCCACCACGACGTTGACGTAGTCGCGGCTGCGCAGCACGTGGTCGGCGACCGACAGCAGGGTGTTGGTGTCCGGCGGCAGATAGACCCGTACGACCTCGGGGCTCTTGTTGAGTACGTGGTCGACGAAGCCGGGGTCCTGGTGCGAGAAGCCGTTGTGGTCCTGGCGCCAGACGTGTGAGGTGAGCAGGTAGTTGAGGGAGGCGATGGGGGCGCGCCAGGGCAGTCGGCGGGTGACGCGCAGCCACTTGATGTGCTGGTTGACCATGGAGTCGACGATGTGCACGAACGCCTCGTAGCAGGAGAACAGACCGTGCCGACCGGTCAGCAGATAGCCCTCCAGCCAGCCCTGGCAGGTGTGTTCGGAGAGGATCTCCATGACCCGGCCGTGCCGGTCCAGGTGTTCGTCGACGGGCAGGGTCTCGGCCTGCCAGGCCTTGCCGCTCGCGTCGAAGACGGCCTGGAGCCGGTTGGAGGCTGTCTCGTCGGGGCCGACGATGCGGAAGTCGCGGCGGTCGCCGGTGTGGTGCATGACGTTTTCCAGCAGGTCGCCGAGGACCCTGGTGGGTTCGTGCAGCGTGCCGCCCGGCTTGTCGACCTGGACGGCGTACCGGTCCAGCTCCGGCAGCGGCAGCTCGCGCAACAGCAGACCGCCGTTGGCGTGCGGGGTGGCACCCAGGCGCCGGGTGCCCTCGGGGACACAGGCCAGCACCTGCTCGCGGGGGCGGCCGTGCTCGTCGAAGAGTTCTTCGGGCTTGTACGAGCGCAGCCAGGCCTCCAGCTGTCGCAGGTGCTCCGGGTTGTCGCGGACGGCCGACAGCGGGACCTGGTGGGCGCGCCAAGTGCCCTCGACGGGAAGGCCGTCGACCTCGGCCGGTCCGGTCCAGCCCTTCGGGGTGCGCAGCACGATCACCGGCCAGTGAGGCCGCTGGGTGACGCCCTCCTCGCGCGCGGTGCGCTGCAGGAGCTCGATCCGCTCAAGGGCGTGGTCCATGGCGGCGGCCATGGCACGGTGGACCGTCATCGGGTCGTCACCGGTGACGTGGATCGGGACGTGGCCGTATCCCCGGAGCAGTGCGTCGAGTTCGGACTCGGGCAGCCGGGCCAGCACCGACGGATTGGCGATCTTGTAGCCGTTCAGGTGCAGGATCGGCAGCACCGCCCCGTCGTGAACGGGGTCGAGGAACTTGTTCGAGTGCCAGGAGGCCGCCAGCGGCCCGGTCTCGGCCTCGCCGTCGCCGATCACGCAGGCGACCAGCAGGTCCGGGTTGTCCAGGGCGGCACCGTAGGCGTGCGAGAGCGAGTAGCCGAGTTCGCCTCCCTCGTGGATGGAGCCGGGCGTCTCGGGCGCGACGTGGCTGGGCACTCCGCCGGGGAAGGAGAACTGCCTGAAGAGCCTGGCCATGCCCGCGGCGTCCCGGCTCACATCCGGGTAGGTCTCCGAATAGGTGCCCTCCAGCCAGGAGTTGGCCAGCACCGCGGGTCCGCCGTGTCCGGGGCCCCAGATGCACAGCGCGTCCTGGCCGCGGGCCTTGATGACACGGTTGAGGTGGGTGTGCACCAGGTTCAGGCCCGGGGAGGTTCCCCAGTGGCCGAGCAGCCGGGGCTTGACGTGCTCGGGACGCAGGGGTTCGGTGAGCAGTGGGTTGGACATGAGGTAGATCTGACCGACGGCCAGGTAGTTCGCGGCACGCCAGTGGGCGTCCAGAGCCCGCAGTTCGTCGTCCGTGATCTGAGCGGGCGCCTGCTGTGGGACGTCGCGCATGGTGGATTCCCTTCCGGTCGAAGTCACGTGCCGGTGCGTACTGCCTTCCACCCTCGGCCCACCCGGTGGACCGTCGACAGGGCCGGTCGGCCCATACCGACGCTCGATCAGGCCCTTTCGGCCGGTCCGAGCGGCGGTGGCGGGCCGGGGTTCGAATCCACGGCGCGTGGGGTCTTGACGGCATCCAGCAGCCCCGACGGCAAGCTCTCTCAACGCCGTCGCGGACTTCCGCCGTGCACCTGCTGTTCAGCGGGTGATCGCGGCGGCCTGCCCCGTGGGGACGACCAGCACCGGGCAGTGGGAACGGTGCAGCAGGGTGTGGGTGACGGGGCCCAGCTGCGGGCCGAGCCGGTTCGGGCGGCGGTGGGCACCGATGACCACGACGTCGGCCTCGCGGGTGGCCTCCAGCAGCGCAGGCGCAGGACCCGAACGGACCGCGCGGGTCTCCACCCCGACCCCGGGGTGCCGCTCCCGAAGGCCGGCCACCGCGAAGCGGGGCACCGCCTGTTCGGTCCGTGCCTGCCGGACGAGGTCGTCCCGCAATTGGTGTGTGGGCAGCGGGTCCGGTCGCTCGGGTGTGAGGTGCCGATAGGTCCACGCACGCAGGATGCGCAGCCCGGCTCCTCGGCGCTCGGCCTCTTCGAAGGCGTACGCGGCCGCGTCCGTGTCGGCTTCGCTCTCCAGGCCGAGCAGCAGCACCCCGCCACGGCGTGCCGGTGCGTGATCGCCTCGTACGACGAGCAGCGGGGTGTGCGAGTGGGCGGCCAGACGCAGGCTCACCGAACCGAACAGCCGGCCGGTGATGCCTCCGAGGCCGCGGGTGCCGACCACGGTGAGCGCCGCGTCCCGGCTGTGACGCAACAGGGCCTGTACCGGGCTGCCCTGGACCGCTGAGGTCGTGACCGGCAGGCCGGGGTGGCGGTCGCGGGCGCGTAACGCCGAGGACGCCAGGATGGGTCCGGCCTCGTCGATGTCGTGCACGGCGTACACGATCTCCAGAGCGGTGCCTCGTAGTACCGCCTCGTCGGCGGCCCGGTCCAGCGCCCGTACGGCGATGAGTGAGCCGTCCACGCCGACGGTCACATGGCGGGTGGTCATGTCCGTTCCTTCCTGTGGATCGATGGGCCGGGCAGGCACGGATATGGCGTCCTGCCCGGTTCGCGAGGTCGGCGCGACGCTGTTTCAGGCATGCGGGATCACAGCGACGGGGCACCCTGCGTGGTGCAGTACCGCGTGCGCGACGGAACCGATGTGCGTACCGAGCCGCGCTTCTCGCACTCGCCGTCCCACGACGGCGAGTGCCGCTCCGGAAGTGGCCCTCACCAACTCGTTGGCCGCACGCCCCTCGACAACCGTCTCGGTGACGGCGACCTCGGGGAACTTCTCGCACCACGGACGCAGTGTCGCCACCACGGCGTGTTCGTGCTCGGCCAGCAGTTCGGGTCCGGACTGCGGAACGAGTCGGTCGGCGGCCGCGTGGGCCGACGGGGCGCTGAAGACGTGGACGACCCGGAGGGCCGCATGGCAACGCCGGGCCGTCTCGAAGGCGAACTCGATCAGCTCGTCACAGGGCCGGCCGGTGTCGAGCCCGAGGACGATGTCGCGGTACGGGGTCTCGGAGATCTCGTCCGGCGAGACTCCGCCGGGGGCCGAGAAGTGCTCGTCCGCGGAGCTCTCACCCACTCGTACGAGCACCACGGGACACGTCGACCTGGCGACGACCCTCTGGGACACGGAACCGACCAGGAATCCCGCGACACCGCTGAGTCCACGGGAGCCGAGGACCAACAGCTCGGCCTGCTCGGCAGCCGCGAGCAATGCGGCGACCGGTGACTGCGACACCGGGTCTTCGATGATGCCCAGCCCGGGGTGAGCGGCGCGGACGCTGTTCGAGGCCTGCGTCAGGGTCTGTTCGGCCCACTCTCGCTGGGACACGCCCATCGGTACCGACGGGGCGGGGCGCGGACGCCATTCCCAGGCATGCACCAGACGCAACGCGACGCCGCGCCGAAGCGCGTCCCGGGCCGCCCAGTGCGCGGCGGCGAGGCTCTCGGGCGAGCCGTCGATCCCCGCGGCGACGTGTCGAAGCATGATCCGCACCTCCTGGGTGTGTACGTGCCTGTCCTGGTGTGGAGCCTCGTGCGGAAAGGACACGGTGAGCAGGGGCCGCCCGGGCCCTTCCGAGAGCCCTTCGGCCCAACGCGGAGCGGTCCTGGCGATGTCGCGCGGCTCTGGGCACCTGCTCCCTACCGGTCCGGTGCTGTACGGCCTGGTCTCTGGGCCGGGTGGCCCCTGGTGAAGGCCGGCCCACCGAAAGACGCTGGAGTCGGCAGGTCCGCACTCCCGTCCGAGGGAGGAATGACACACACCACGCCGCGCTGTGCACAGCTGGTCCTGGCGGCCTTCACCACGGCTGCGGCCCCAGCCCAGCATCGTCGTGTCCGTCGATCGCTCGAAGCGGTCCAGGTTCTCCAGGAAGAAGCAGGATCATGAACACTTCCACATTCAGCATGCTGCGCGCGCTGCCCGCCGAGCACCGGCAACGGCTGATGCGCATCGCCCGGGATGTGTCCTTCCCACAGGGGACCCGCCTTTTCGAAGAGGGCGCACGAGCGGACCGGTTCTGGATCGTCCGCACTGGCACGGTGGCTCTCGACATGCATGTGCCGGGACGCCGTGCGGCCGTCATCGAAACCCTCGGGCACGACGAACTGGTCGGCTGGTCCTGGCTGTTCGCGCCACACGCGTGGCATCTGGGCGCCGAGGCGACGAGCCCGGTCCGCGCCTACGAGTTCGACGCCGTGGCCGTCCGGGCGATGTGCCAGGACGACCACGCCCTGGGCCACGCGGTCACCCAGTGGGTGGGCGACATCCTCGCCCACCGGCTGCACTCGGCCCGCACCCGGCTGCTGGACCTGTACGCCCCGTACGGCAGCGGCAGCACCCTGTGACCGCACCTGGCATCCGACCCGACAAAGGAGTCACCATGCACGGCACGCCGCACATCGTGAGCGATGTCATGACACCCACGGTGGCCGCCATCGGCCGCGGGGCGCGCTTCAAGGAGATCGTGCGGATGATGCAGGAGTAGAAGGTCAGCGCCCTGCCCGTCCTGGAGGGCGAGGGCCGCGTCGTCGGCGTCGTCTCCGAGGCCGACCTTCTGCCCAAGGAGGAGTTCCGCGACAGCGATCCCGACCTCCCCCAGTCTCGGCTTCGCTCGACCGGGGGCACCCCCATCACGCAACTGCGGCGACTCTCCGACCTCGCCAAGGCCGGCGCGGTGACCGCCGGCGAGCTGATGACCTCTCCCGCCCTCACCACACATCCGAACGCGACGCTCGCCCAGGCCGCACGCACCATGGCCCGCGCCAAGGTCAAACGGCTCCCCGTCGTCGACGACCTGGGCATGCTGGAGGGCATTGTCAGCCGCGCCGACCTGCTGAAGGTGTTCCTGCGGGACGACGAGGAGATCTCGGAGGAGGTCCGCAGGGAGGTCGTGTCGTACCTCTTCCCCACGCCGGCATCCACTGTCCGGGTCGAGGTCCGGGACGGGGTCGTGAAGCTCGCCGGGCACGTCCGGGACACGTCCTTGGTTCCAGTGGCCGCGCGCTTGGTCCGGGCTGTCGAGGGTGTCGTGGACGTGGAGTTCGACCTCACGAGGCATGACCGTTCCTCAGAGGCGACGCCTGCCACGTAGGGACAGGGACACGGGGGAAGCCTTTTGGTAGCAGGTCGGGGAATGACGGTCTTACCAGGCACGGGCGTCCGTTGACATGGGTCGTCGACACACCGCTGGTGCCCGTCGCGCGGTGTAGCGCTCACGCGTTGCCTCTGCCGGATGGCGTCGAGCCGGGAACTGGCGCGGTGGAAGCCACTTCCAGGCCGCAGCTACCGAGGGCTGAAGGACACCAAGGTGGACCTGGACCTTGGCAGCCTGTCCGGCGTAGCGCCTCTGCACCGCGGCTGGGACTTCCTCTGCACCAGGCGCTCCAGGTGACAGTGCGGGCGCGTTTCTACAGCCTGCCGAGTAGGACGAAGCGAAACCTCCTGACCGCATCGGCTACTCAGCCGGCCTTGCGCCGCCACTGCGGCCCCACCAGATCCCATTCCTCGCCCCACCGCTCGGTGGCCCGACGCTCGACGCGCAGGCGCACCGTGAGCCCGCCCACGAGGATCACGAGGCATCCGGCCATGGCGACCCCCGTGCCGGCCAGCGCCACGCGTGCCGTCGCCTCCGCAGGACTGACGGGTTCGGACACCACACGTCCCTGTCCGTCGGTCCACACCGTCACCTCGGTGTCCGCCTTGGCGCCCGGCTTCACGCCTGCCTTGGCCGTGTGGGTGACCCCGTTGCCGTCGGTCCAGCGCACCTTCGCCTTCACGTGGTCGTACCTGATTCCGGTGGCCACATCACGCACCCCGGTCGGCGCGGTCTCCAGCAGTACGGCGGCGACCGGTTGCCGGCCCGCGCGTTGCCGCTCGACCGCGCTCTCCATGGCCTGCGCGCCGACGACGCCGGCCGCAGCACCGCCGGCCAGCGCGGTCGCCCAGGTGGCCAGCACGATCCATGCCTCCACGGCATCGCTGTGGCGCCGCAGGGGATTGTTCCGCCACCGCCACCCCCGGACCTTCGTGCGCTTGACCTTCCGCATCGGTCACACCCCCTCATGGGCACAACAAGCACGAGTGATGCAAGGACGGTGTCACCACGTGATCGCCGCCGGGAGGGGCCGCTGGTCCGCGGCAGGGGGACCGGTCGGGGTGCATTGTGGGGAGGAGTGGGGCCGGTCGGCCCTAGTGCATCCGATCCCCGCGAGTGATGATCGTCCCCACGGACAGCCCGTAGTCCATCAGTCACCGGGAAACAGGGGGTCGTCATGACCGAGCCACGCACCTTCACGGAGCAGGACCCGATCCGCGTCTTCCTGCTGGACGACCATGAGGTCGTACGACGCGGTCTGTCCGACCTCCTGGACGCCGAACCGGACATCTCGGTGGTCGGCGACGCCGAGAACGTCGAGCACGCGCTCGCCCGTGGCCCCGCCCTGCGCCCGGACGTCGCCGTCCTCGACGTACGCCTGCCGGACGGCGACGGGATCACCGTCTGCCGTGAGCTGCGCAGCCAGATGCCGGAGCTGGCCGTTCTCATGCTGACCTCGTTCGACGACGAGGACGCCCTGCTCGACGCGATCATGGCGGGGGCGTCGGGCTACGTACTCAAACAGATCAAGGGCTCCGACCTGATCTCGGCCGTACGCACCGTCGCGTCGGGCCAGTCCATGCTCGACCCGGCGACGACCGCACGGCTCATGCGCTCCCTGCGGGCGGACCCCGCCGACACCCCGGCCATGGCCCCCGAACTGGCCGGCCTGTCGCCCCGCGAGCGGGACATCCTCGCGCTCATCGGCGACGGACTCACCAACCGCGAGATCGGCAAGAGGCTCTACCTCTCGGAGAAGACCGTCAAGAACCACATCTCCCGGCTGCTGGCCAAGCTGGGCGTCCAGCGTCGGGTCCAGGCCGCGGTCCTCGCCTCCCAGCTCGAACAGCCCGAGTCCGGTGAGCGTCCCGCGAGGTGACGGACATCCGGGCCGTCCGGCGCCGCAGTGGGGGCCGTACGGCCCCTCCTCCCGCCTCTTCCGGTAACCGCACGCTGGGAACGTTGCCGAGAAGCCCCGCCGACCCGTCGGCTCAGGGCGGTGAGGAGTTCCCCATGAGGTCTGCGACTCTCGACGTCCCGACGCTGGAGAAGCTCGTCTCCGCCGCCGTGGCCGCCCCCTCGATCCACAACACCCAGCCCTGGCGCTTCCGCCTCGACCCGGACACCGTCACCCTGGAGATCCGCGCCGCCGCGGACCGCGGCCTGCGCCACATCGACCCGACCGGACGTGCTCTGCACCTCTCCGTCGGATGCGCGCTCCTCAATCTGCGGGTGGCGGTGGCGCACTTCGGCTGGGAACCGGTGACCCGCCTGCTGCCCCGGCCCGACGAGCCGGACCTGCTCGCCACCGTACGCCTCGGCGGCACCGCCAGAAGCGCCTCTTCGCCACGCTTGTACGACGCCCTGTGGCGCCGCCACAGCAGCCGCTTCCCCTTCTCCGAGCGGCCGGTGCCCGCTGTCGTCCTCACCGAACTCACCGAGGCCGCTCACAGTGAAGGCGCACTGCTGAGCCGTCCCGCGCCGCGCGAGACCGACCGCCTTCTGCAGCTGACCGCGGAAGCGGAGCACCGCAACACCGCCAACGTCGACCGGGCCGCGGAGAGCCGCCGTTGGACACACGAACCGAACCACGAAGCCCTTGGGATGCCGCCCGAGACACTGGGACCGCAGGACTTCCGGGAACAGATCCCGATGCGGGACTTCGGCGCCCACCGGCATCCGGCCGGGCTGGCCGCCCGCCCCTTCGAGAAACGGCCGACGATCGCCGTACTGTCCACCGCGCACGACCGGCGGACCGACTGGCTGCGCGTCGGCCAGGCACTCGAACGCGTCCTGCTCGTAGCCACCGCCCACGGCATACGGGCGTCACTGCTGCACCAGGCCCTGGAATGGCCCGACCTGCGCGAACAGCTCGTACCTCTGCCGAGCGACCGGCGGGATCACGCGCAGATGGTGATCCGCCTGGGGTACGGCCCGCCGGGGCCCTCCTCTCCGCGTCGAGCAGCTCCGCAGACACTCGTCGACGGGACTCCCTCAGTTCCCGGCTGAGCCCGTCGGCACGCGCCACACCAGCTGCGTGCCACCACCGTCCGGCCGTTCACCGAACGTCAGCGCACCCCCGAGCGCGCGGGCCCGGTCCTCGATGTTCTTCAGCCCACTGCGCGCGACCCCGTCGGGCACTCCGCAGCCGTCGTCCGTCACCGTCAGCGCCAGCTCTCCCCCGGCGCACCGCAGATGGACGTCCACCGAACGCGCGCCCGAATGCCGGACCGCGTTGCTGAGCGCCTCACCCAGCACGGCGAGCGCGTGGTCTGCGACATCGCCGGGGACATCGGTGTCGACGAGCCCCTCGATCCGCAACGCGGGAGTGAAGCCGAACGAGTTGGCGGAGGACTTCACCGCCTCGGACACCCGGCCGCGCAGACCGCTGTCCTCCTTGGCCCCTCCCCCGTGCGTACGCAGCCCGAAGATCGTAGAACGGATGATCTTGATGGTGTCGTCGAGGTCGTCGACGGTCCGCGACAGCCGTTCCGTGCCCTCGGGGTGGTCCATGAACCGCTGGGCGCTCTGCAGGGTCATGCCGGCCGCGAAGAGCCGCTGGATCGCCAGGTCGTGCAGATCGCGCGCGATCCGGTCGCGGTCCTGGAGCAGCGCGATCTGCTCCGCGTCCCGGCGCCGCTCGGCCAGCTCCAGCGCCAGCGCCGCCTGGCCCGCGAAGCCGAGCAACGGCCCGGTGTCGTCGTCCGGGAACGGCGTGCGGCCCGCCAGACGTCCCAGCAGCAACACTCCGCGCGCCTTTCCGCCCGCACCGAGTGGTACCGCGACCACGGGACCGAGACCCGCCCAGTGCGACTCCCGCTCACCGGTGCGGGCGTCCTGCTCGATGTCGGCACTGACCATCGGCTCCGCCGTGGTGAGTGCGGCCGCGACGAACCCCTCCTGGGCCGGGAGGACCAGCCCGCTGCGCCGTTCCGCGTCCGCCCCGACCGCGAGCATCGGCCGCATTTCATCCGCTCCGGACACGTATTCCGCGATCATCCCGACATCGGCCGAGGCGATCTCCAGGGCCTGCCCGACGATCAGTTCCAGCACCTCGGCACTGGGAGCGCCCGACAGCAACGTGCTCGTGACCTCCCCACTGGCCCGCATCCAGCGCTCACGCAGCCGGGTCTCCTCGTACAACCGGGCGTTCTCGATCGCCACGCCGGCCGCCACCGCGAGGGTGGAGAGCACCGCCTCGTCCTCGGCGTCGAACTCCGCCGCACCGCGCTTCTCGGTGAGGTAGATGTTCCCGAACACCCTGTCGCGCACCCGGATGGGCACGCCCAGGAACGAGTGCATCGGCGGGTGATGCTCCGGGAAGCCGTACGAGGACGGGTGCTCCGACAGCTCCGGCAGCCGTAGGGGTGCCGGATGCCGGATCAACTCGCCGAGAATGCCGTGACCGCTGGGCAGATCACCGATCTGCGCGCGCTGTTCGTCGCGCATGCCCACCGTCAGGAACTCCGACAGCCGGCTGTCGTCGCCAATCACGCCCAGCGCTCCGTACTCGGCATCCACCAGCACCACGGCGGCCTCGACAATGCGCCGCAGTACCTGAGGCAGATCCAGCTCCCGCCCGACCGACAGCACTGCCTCCAGCAGACTGTGCACCCGGTCCTGCGTCCCACGCGCCGCGTCGATCCGCGACTGCAGCTCGTCCAGCAGCTCATCCAGCCGCAACTTGGGCAGATGCTGCTCCGAACCCCCGCGCACTTCGCCGCTCATAAATTTCCTCCGACCGACCCGCGCAGACAAGGTGCAACTCAACCGACAGACCCGTTCTCACCGTACTGGCTGAGGACCCATACGGAGGGCTGCATGCGCAGACAGTTACGTCATGGCCAGAACGTGAGAGGGCCGACCATCAGCACGTTTCGTGCTCCCGGGCGCCGCATCCCCGCTCCGCGCAGTCGGTCATCGGCGGCCTCCCGGTCGTTCAGTCCTCCGGCAGCAGGAGTGTGCAGGTCTCCCCCGGTGCGACGGTGACGGCCCGATCGGTCAGGACCACGCGGATCGGCGATTCCTCCGAGTCGGGGACGCCGATCCGCAGCTGTCCGCTGCGCAGCCGTACGCTGACGCCCCAGTGGCCGCGGTAGCGCAGTGAGAAGCCGTACTCGGACAGCGCCGGAAGCGGCACGGGGTCCAGCCGGAGGGCGTCCTCGCGGGTCTCCAGCCCGGTCAGGCCGCGTTGCACCAGGTCCAGTGTTCCGGCCATGGCGCCGAGGTGGATCCCTTCGCCGGTCGTGCCGCCCTGGAGGTCGGCGACATCCTGTTCCAGGGCTTCCTGGCAGTATGTCCACGCCTCGGCCCGTCTGACCCGTGCGAGGACCCAGGCGTGGACGACGCCGCTGAGGGTGGAGCCGTGGCTGGTGCGCTTGAGGTAGTAGTCGACGGTCCGGCGCCAGACGTCGTCGTCCAGCTCGTACCCGAGGCGGCGGAACAGGTCCCGCAGTTCGGCGGGCGCGAAGAGGTGGCCGAGCATCAGGACGTCGGCCTGTTTGGAGGCTTGATAGCGGTTGACGGTGTCGCCCTCGGCCTCAAGGATCCGGTCCAGCCGCCGGATGCTGTCGTAGCGTGAGCGGTAGGCGTCCCAGTCCAGTTCGGCGAGGTCTGCGTAGCCGTCGAACTGACTGATGATGCCCTGGTGGAACGGCACCAGCAACCGCCGGGAGATGTCCTCCCACGTCGGGAGTTCACCGCTGTCCAGCCCGATGCGCTCGAACACCTCCTGCCGACGCCGTGCAGGCAGGCTCCGCACCAGGTCCAGGGCGCGGCTGAGAACCCAGGCGGCGGTGACATTGGTGTACGCGTTGTCGTCGAGGCCCGGCCGGGCGACGTCCGGGTAGCTGTCGTGGTACTCGTCGGGCCCGACGACGCCGCGGATACGGTATCGGCCGAGCTCGGGAGCGAACTGCGCGGTGTCCGCCCAGAAGCGGGCGATCTGCAGCAGCATCTCCGCGCCCTTGGTGTACAGGTACTCGGTGTCGCCGGTTGCTGCGCAGTACTGCCACACGTTGTAGGCGATCGCGGAGCCGACGTGGTGCTGGAGCCGGGAGTTGTCCGGCAGCCAGCGGCCCGAACGGGGGTTGAGATGCAGCTGCTGGGTCTCCTCACGCCCGTCGCTGCCGCTCTGCCATGGATACATGGCCCCGGCCCTGCCCGCCGCGCCGGCCGCGCGGCAAGCCTGCGGCAGGCGCCGGTGACGGTAGTTCAGCAGCGCCCGCGACACCTCCGGGAAGTGCAGGTTCAGATACGGCAGCACGAACAGCTCGTCCCAGAAGACGTGGCCCCGGTATGCCTCGCCGTGCAGCCCGCGCGCAGGTACGCCCACGTCCAGCTCCGTGGTGTGCGGCGACAGCGTCTGCAGCACGTGGAACAGATGCAGACGCAGGACACGGCCCGCTTCCCCGGGCACCTGGACGTCCGCACGCCGCCACAGCCGCGCCCACGCCGCGACGTGGGAGTCCAGCAACGCCGGAAACCCGGGCGCCGCGGTCACCCGGTCGAGCGCCGCGCCGAGCGGGTCGCTGATCGCCAGGTCACGTGAGGTGTGCAGGGCCACGGTCTTCTCCACACCGGCGGGGCTGCCCGGAGCGATCGGCAGCAGCAACCGGTGCACGGCACGGCGGCGAGACGGACGAAGCCCGGATGCCGTCGGCGGCTGTCCGACGGCGACCGTGCGGGCCGCCATGCCGACGCCGATGTCGGAGGTGCTGGTGCGGCACCGCAGCCACGTCGTGTCGGCGCCCGCCGTCCCGGTCCGCACATGAGCGAGGTGGTTCCGGTTGAGAGACCGGTAGCGGTGCACGTTGCTGTTGGTCACATCGCCGTCGATGGCGGACTCGACCTCGATCTCTCCCGACCACTCGTCGGCGGTGAAGACGGTCCGCAGCGCGGCCAGGTGAGGATCTGTCATGTGCACCAGACGGGTCTGCTCCACGCTCAGCACCCCCGCCTTGTCGTCCCGGAACCGGAACGTGCGCATCAGCGTGGCGCGGCGCAGGTCCAGAGTGTGCCGGTGGTCGAACGACTGCCGTGTGTCGGGAGAGAACCACTGGCCCACCGATCCGTCGGCGG
Organism: Streptomyces sp. NBC_00878; assembly: GCF_026341515.1. Lineage (NCBI taxonomy): Bacteria > Bacillati > Actinomycetota > Actinomycetes > Kitasatosporales > Streptomycetaceae > Streptomyces > Streptomyces sp. NBC_00878. Next base: position 1,364,415 of record NZ_JAPEOK010000001.1, read on the forward strand.
AGCGGAGGCGGAACCGCAGGGGCAGCCAGTTCGGGAGGTTCACCAGGTCCTCGTTCACCACCCGCCGTCCCGCCACGGTCGACTCCAGGCGGTTGTAGACCCCGGCCGCGTATGTGGCCGGGTAGTGGACCAGGCCCGCCCTGCACTCGGGCATCGCGCCGCGGGTGGCGAAGTAGCCGTTACCAAGCGTGCACAACGATTCGCGCAACCGCTCGGCAGCGGGGTCGCACCCCTCGTACTCCCACTCCCAGGTCCACTCCGACATCCGCCGTCCTCACCCCCTCCTTCACGGGGCCCTCTCCTCCACGAAATACGCAGGAGCGCCGCCCTCGACCAGGGTTCAGGCTCGCAGCGGGACGACGGCCACCGGACACCGCGCGTGATGCAGCAGGGTGTGGGCGACCCTGCCGAGCTGCAGACCGAAGTGGCCGTGCCGCCTCAGCGCACCGACGACCACCAGGTCGGCGTCGGCCGATGCGTCCAGGAGAACCTTGCGCGCGGAGCCCTCGACCGACTGGCGGTGTACGTTCACCCCGGGGTGAACCCGTACGGCGTCGCGCAGAGCGTCGGTGAGTAGGGCGGAGGCCCGTTCCTCGTTCACACGGGCGGCGTCGTCCGCGATCAGAGGGTGGTCCACGCGCTCGTGGGCGGGACTGCGCCAGGCCCGCACGGCGTCAAGGGCACAGCCGCGCGCCTCGGCCTCGTGGAAAGCGAACCGTACGGCAGCCGAGCTCTCGGTGGAGTCTCCGACGCCGACCACGACCCGGCCCGAGGAACCCTGCCGGTTCTGCTCCCCGCCCCGGACCACAATGACCGGGCAGACCGCCCGGGCGGCCACCGTGAGGCTGACCGACCCCAGCAGCAATCCGCCGATTTCGCCGCGTCCGCGGGAGCCCGTGACCAGCGCGAAGGATTCATGGCCCGCGTGCAGCAGCACGGACACGGCGTCGTCGGGCAGCACCTCGCTCGACACCTTCAGCTCCGGGCTGCGGAGCTGGGCGCGCTCCGCGCAGGAAGCGATGATGTGCTCCGCGATGATCTCCTCGGACGGGCGGTCGGTACCGAGGGACGGGCGGACTCCCTCGTACCGCTCCCACAGAGAGGCGTAGACGACCCGCAGCGGCAGCCCGTGGCGCGCCGCCTCGTCCGCCGCCCAGTCCACCGCCTGCAGGCTGGAATCCGATCCGTCGACGCCCACGACCAGCGGGAGCTCCATCGTCCCCACCGCCTTTCTGCCCGGCCACCGCGAGAACCTCCTGTGCATACCGTCGCACCGCCCTGGGCTCCCTGCGACACGCGGACCGGCCATCGGCCGCCGGAGCCTGGCCCGGGTTGCGCCACGCCGCTTTGCGACGATCGTGGAGTCATGCGGCCGGGAGGAGAGCAGGACGACAGCGCTGGGTGCCACCACTCCGCCGCCATGGCTTTTCGCATCGGGTGCGTGCTGAGACGTCCGTGACCGGACTGGAGTCCGGCTCCACCGCGAAGTCACGGAGAAGGGACGGCCATCGTGGTTGCGAGGACCGGCGTTTTCGGCTCTTTGGCCAAGGAGCATCGCGAGCAGCTCATGTCACTGGCTCGTGAGGTGTCGTTCGCGATGGGCGAGCGCATCTTCAACGAGGGCGGCAGGGCCGACCGCTTCTGGATCATCCACACGGGCACGGTCGCTCTCGACCTCCATGTACCCGGCCGGCGCGCGGCGGTCATCGAGACCCTCGGGGCCGGAAAACTGCTGGGCTGGTCCTGGCTGGTCCCTCCCCATCACTGGCATCTGGGGGCCGAGGCAAGCAGCCCGGTGCGTGCCTACGAATTCGACGCCGCGGCGGTTCGTGAGATGTGCGCCAAGGACGCAGGGCTGGATCACGAACTGTGTGCCTATGTCGTAGGCGTGCTCGCGCGCCGGCTCAGATCCGCCCGGGTACGACTGCTCGACCTGTACGCGCCCTACGGTGCGGGCGAGGTGCCCTGACGAGGCGGGACGAGGTGGTGGGAAGTGCCGGAGACACCGCACATCGTGAGCGATGTGATGACCCTGACGGTCGTGGCGGTCGGACGCGACGCGCCCTTCAAGGAGATCGTCGAGACCATGGGCCAGTGGAGAGTCAGTGCCATGCCGGTCCTGGAGGGCGAAGGGCGCGTCATCGGCGTTGTCTCCGAGGCCGATCTGCTGCCCAAGGAGGAGTTCCGCGACAGCGACCCGAGCCTCTACGAGCAACGTCGGCGCCTGTCCGACGTCGCCAAGGCGGGGGCGGTGACGGCGGGGGAGCTCATGAGCACCCCCGCGATCACCGTCCACCCCGACGTCACCCTGGCCCAGGCGGCCAGGATCATGGCGGTCCGGCGCGTCAAGCGGCTGCCCGTGGTCGACGACGTGGGCATGCTCCAGGGCATCGTCAGCCGTGCCGATCTGCTGAAGGTCTTCCTGCGGTCGGACGAGGACATCGAGGAGGAGGTCCGCCGCACCGTGGTGTCCTACCTCTTCCCGGGCTTCAGCCACGCCATCCACGTGAACGTGCACGAGGGAGTCGTCACCCTCCGCGGGCACATTCGCGACACCTCGCTCATCTCGGTCGCCGTCCGCCTCGTGCGTGCCGTGGAGGGTGTCGTGGACGTCGAGCCCCATCTCACGGGCGAGTCCACACCTCCGGCCGGACCGGACGGAGCGCGGTGAAGGTCCGGCAGTGCGGCCCTGCGACGAAGAGGGAGACGAAGAGGGAAGGGAAGAGGCCGACGTCGGCGTGAGGCACTGCGCGGCGAGCACAGCACGTACGCGGAAAGAGCGGAAAGAGAGGAGCCACCGGCACCTCACTCACTGCTCGGCTGGAGTGATGCGGCGTCCCGTGACGCGCGTGGGCCGGATCGACACCCACATCTCGCGTTCTCCCCCTGGCCACGGCGTGGTGTGGGCGCGATCGACCAGTTTTCGCACCGCGTCAGGCTCGGTGACGACTCGCGCGGGTCCGACGACGAGCACGCTCCAGCCCTGGCTCATGGCCTCGTCCACATGGTCGACCTCGAAGGCGACTTCCGAACCGACGGCCGCCGCCGGGACGGAGTCCGGCGCGGTCCGGAACGCGATGGCATCGTCCATGACCTCGTAGTTCACCGGAACCACCGCCGGGCCGTCCGCTGTCGACACCGCGACGCGTCCCACTCCGTGCGTGGAAAGCCGGGCGCGGCATTCGTCGGGACCCAGGTCCCGCACCTGAGGGTGCAGGAGCGCCCGACCCTGGCCGGGCGGCACGTCGAGGCCGCCGCCGCGCAGGGCCGTGACGCTGGTGCCCAGCGCGGCGGCCAGGTTGATGAGACTCGCCACGGTCGGACCGGCTGTCCGTTCCTCGATGTATGCCAGGTACTCCGGAGCCATTCCGGCGCGGCGGGCCGTCTCCGCCCGGGTCAGTCCGAGGCGTGTGCGCTCGGCGGCGACGCGTCGGCCGATGTCACCGGGATTGGGCGGCCTGCCGGGCCGAGTCCCGCCCGGCCCGGCGTCCCCCTGCCGCCCACCAGTCCCTTCCGCGCTCGGCCGGGAAGTCCCGGGAGCTCTCCCGGGGCCGTGCTCGATGTGGCGGATGTGTGCGTCGGGCCCGGGAAAGACGAGGGTCACCTCGTCCGTGTCCGACCAGCGCACATCGTAGGGAGGAGTTCCGTCCGCGTGGTGGAGCCCGACAATCTCGCCGTCGCGCCTCGGAACACTGGTGGCAGGGCTTTCGACAACGAGTTGATCGCCGAGTTGAGCTCGCATGATCGCCGCCCCTTCCTCAGAATGCTGTTGTACCCAACGTGCCACGCGCGGCGTACCGCCGCATGGGATGAGAGCCCCAGTGATCCTGGTGCCGGACGATCGGCCCGGGGCTGCACGCACAACGCCCCCGAGCGAATGGCTCCTGACCCGCTCGGCACCCGACCACCACGGCCCACTGGCTGTCTCCACCCCGAACGGAGAGGCGACATGCACCACCGTACGGTCGCAGAACTCATGACCCGAAGCGTCGTGCGTGCACGGCGCGACATGCCGTTCAAGGAGATCGTCAAGCTGCTCGCGGACAACGACGTCACCGCTGTGCCCGTGGTCGACGACCTGGACCGCCCCGTCGGTGTGGTGTCCGAGGCCGACCTGCTGCGCAAGTCCTCGGCCCAGGCCGACCCGTCCGGCCTGACACCGGTTCCGCATATGGAGGCGTGGGAGCGGGCCAAGGCCGAAGGCGCCAGGGCCGAGGAGCTGATGTCGGCTCCCGCCGTGTGCGCGCGTCCGGAGTGGACCGTGGTCGAGGCGGCTCGCCTCATGGCGGTACAGAACGTCAAGCGACTGCCGGTGGTGGACGAGGCGGACCGGCTGCAGGGCATCGTCAGTCGCGGTGACCTGCTGATGATCTTCCTGCGCCGGGACGACGCCATCCGCGACGAGATCACCGGCGACGTGCTGCGGGGGACGCTGGGCCCCGCAGCCTCGGAGGTGACGGTCGAGGTACGCGACGGGCGCGTCATACTCGGTGGATCCGTCGAGGTCAGGGACCTGATCCCGGTGATCGAGCAGCTGTGCCGAGGCGTTGACGGCGTGGTCGCGGTCTCCGAACACATCGCGTACCGGGCAGACGACTCCCGAGACTCCCCCAACGGCACATGACGCCTGCCGCGGAACCGCTGTGTTCCCGCTCATCCTGCCGCGACGGACAGGCGGCGGTCAGCCTCCTTGTATCTGGTCCGGCATCGGCCAGCCGGTCTCCGGGCGAGCGCTCTGCCCGGTGGCGCCCGTGCCCATGCCCTCGATGTCGCGCTCGGCGGCGTCCACCAGCTGCCGGCCGAGGTCGTGCATGGCCCTGCCCGCCGCCAGTTCGTCACCGATCTCCGGAACATCCGTGTCCGTGGGGTTCTGGTGCGCGGCCCCGTGCCCGGTGAACTCCGTGGTGCCCGTGTTCAGCACCACGCGTGCCTTGGTGGTTCCCTCGTCCTCGAAGAGGTAGAGCCGAACCTTCCATTCCCCGGTATGCGGCATCGTTTCCTCCTCAGCTCGTTACGGACCGCGGTGATCCGGATGCGTTGTGCTCATGGCTTCGCCACTCCCGCGGCTGCGGCCAGGACCTCGTCCTCGATACGACGCCGGACCCCGCCGGTGAGCTCGGTCAGTCGCTCGGAGGTCACCGCCCGCGGCGCGACCGGGGTCCTGATCCGGAGTGCCTCCGACGGGAGCCCCGCCAGGTCGGCGGCGAATCTCTCCCCGCTCTGCCTCGGAGTGGGGCGCTCGACGGTGCGCCTCCCGTTCCGCATCACCGTCTCCAGCAGCGGCACGCCGTCGTCGGGGGGCTGTTCATCGCGGAGCCCGATCACGTCGGCGTATCCGGGGCAGCGGAACACCTGCTTCTGCCCGGGGGCGGTCGCCTTGGCCGAGGAGAGTTTCATCACCGGCCGACCGTCGAACTCGACCATCTTGTAGGCGGAGTCCAGGTACGGGGCATCGGCTGAGACTCCGACGCGGGTGCCGACGGCGTAGATGTCGATCGGCGCCGAGCGGACCAGGTCGTCCACGGCGTACTCGTCGAGACCGCCGCTGGCGACGATCCGCACGTCCGGCAGCCCGGCCGCGTCGAGGATGGCCCGCGCCCGCAGCGCCAGGGCGCCGAGGTCGCCGCTGTCCAGTCGTATCGCCGAGCCGGACGCACGGTCCAGATTCCGCAGCACGCGCGCCGCGACCCGGACCCCCTCTTCGGTGTCGTAGGTGTCCACCAGGAGTGTCAGCGGGCCGGGGTGGGACCGGGCGAAAGCATGGAACGCCGCCTCCTCCGTGCCGAAGGCCTCGATGTACGAGTGGGCCATCGTGCCGACGGCGGGCAGCCCTTCTGCGGTGGCCGCGGCGACGTTGCTCGTTCCGGCGAAGCCGACCATCGCGCTCAGCCGGGCGGCCTGGAAACCGGCCTGGGGGCCGTGGGTGCGTCGCAGAGAGAAGTCCACGACCGGGTGTCCCGCCGCCGCCAGGACGCACCGTGCGGCTTTGGAGGCGATCGTCGTCTGGTGATTGACCTGGTTGAGTACGTACGTCTCGACCAGTTGCGCCTGCGGAAGCGAAGCGGTCACCTCCAGCAGTGGCTCTCCGGCGAGGACGATCCGCCCCTCCGGTACCGCCCTCACCTGGCCGTTGAATTCCATGCCGAGCAGCGGCGCCAGATCGCCCGGAGGCCGGTGCAGCGCCGAGGCGAAGGCATCGACGTCCTCGGGGCCGACCCGGAAACCGGACAGGAAGTCGAGTGACGACTCCAGGCCGGCGGTCACCAGAAACCCGCGGTCGGGCGGCATGTCGCGGACGAACAGGCTGAACGTCGCCGGGCCGGTCATCCCCTCACGCAGGTACGACATCGCCATCGTGACCTCGTACAGATCAGTGGTCGTCGCCGAGGACATCTGTGTCACTCCTCCTGGGCACCGGTGAGGCGCCACGAGTTCGTTCACTTTCCGAACCGTGCGGACCACAGGGGCTCCACCAAGTCCCATTCGGTGTCCCACTGCGCGTACCGCCTGCGGTTCAGCGCCACATGCATGCCCTTTCGCACGGCGACGAGGCCGGCGTACACGCCGACCGCTGTCATGGCGCCCATCACCCAGCCGGCGGCCTTCGCGTTGCCGGCGGACATCGGCGGCTCCTGCACGGTTCCGTCCCGGTCCACCCAGATCCGCACAGTCGAGCCTTCGGCCTTGTCCGACGGTACGCGGGTGGTTCCCGTCAGCTGCCTGCCGTCGTTCCCCGTCCACCTGACCTGCACCTTCTGCTTCTCGTCTGCGGCAATGCCCGGTGCGGTATCAGGGGCCGAGATCAGCCGGGCGGTGACCTGATGCCGTTCCGCGGACTGGGTCTGAACGGCGCGCATCCCGGACTCGTATGCCGCCAGCCCCGCACCCACCGAAGCCATCGGCAGTCCGAGGACGAGCACCAGCAGCAGGAAGCCGGAGCACCAGGCTTCGACCCGGTCGTTCGTACGCCTCAGTGGGTTCGCACCCTTGCGCGGGTGCTCGTGGTGCGGCCGATGAGGACCGGATGCGTGCGGCGAATCCTGTGCACTCATGGTCTGGCCTCCAGCTGTTGCTGGTGCGTCCCCCACGGTGTCTGTTTCTCTCCCTACATTCCAATGGCGACAGATCCCGGTCACGGGGCCGAAGGTCCTTGTCCGGCGGCCACTCGGCCCACGGCCGCCGATCAGATCTGCGGAACGACCGCGATCGGGCACGGCGCGTGATGCAGCACCGCGTGGTTGACCAGTCCCAGCTGCAACCCGACGTGCCCATGTCGTCTGCGGGCTCCGACGACGAGCAGATCGGCGCTGGAGGCGGCATCGAGAAGCGCCTGTCGCGCCGAGCCCTCGACCACCTGGCTGCTCACCGGCACGTCCTGATACGGCTGCGCGGAGCCGCGCAGCGCGTCGGCGAGAACCTGCGCCGGAGGGTGCTCAGGGGCTTGGAGGGGGTATCCGGACAGGCCCGGAGGCCCGGGGTTCCCGACCGGGACACTCCAGGCGTGCACCGCCACCAGCTGACAGTGCCGCATCTGGGCCTCGCGAAAGGCGAACCGCACGGCCGTACCGCTCCCCTCCCCGGCCTCGACTCCGACGACGACGCTCCCGAAGCGGCCGTGCCGGTGCTCCAACCCGCCGCGCACCACGACGACCGGGCAGTCGGCATGGGCGGCCACATACAGGCTGACCGAACCGAGAAGCAGCCCGGCGAGGCCTCCGAGCCCTCTGGACCCGAGTACCAGCGCGAGGGCGTTGCGCCCTTTGCCCACCAGGGCGGACGCCGCGTCCTCGTACAGCAGCTCATTCGACAGCCGTACCGCGGGTGCGCTCTTCCTGGCTCGCTCCGAGGCGGCGGCGACCAGGCCGGACGACTCGTGGTCCGCTGCAGCCGCGTGCAGGAGATGGAGCGGCACCTCGTGCCGGAGTGCCTCGTCAGCGGCCCAGTCCACCGCCTCAAGACTCGCCTCGGACCCGTCGATGCCGACCACCAGGGGAACCGCCATCGCCTCCGCCTCCTCATGCCGGACTTCACGCCGGTCGGTTGTCCGCCCTTCCGGGGACCACATGCGCCGCGAGGAGATCTGGGGTACTCCTCGATGGAGAAGCGCCGTGGTCAACGCGCCGACACAGATGCTCATGCGCTGCGCCGACCACGCCCACAGCCGGCCTGCACGGCCGCCGACACGCGGAGACCGTGGCAGTGCGGACAGCGGCCACACCCACCGTCCTTCCAGCTTCTTACGAAATGGAGGCAGTCGCCATGGAACGAGTCCTCACCGTGGGCCTCGACGGCTCCCCCGAGAGCCTCGCCGCTGCCCACTGGGCCGCAGAGGAAGCCGAGCGGCGCAGACTCACCCTGCGTCTGCTGCACGCATGGCCTCTGCTGGTGCCGGAACCGACCCACGTCCCGGCGGAAATGGACCAGAACTACTGGGCGAAACGGCTCGTGCACAACGCGCAGACAGAACTCCAGGCGGGCCACCCGGGCCTCACGGTCGTCGGCAACCTGGTCGCCGACGATGCCCAGGACGCACTGCTCCACGCGGCGTCGGAGTCCGAGATGCTCGTACTCGGCTCACGGGGCCTGACTCCTGTGGAGAGCTATTTCCTCGGTGACATCAGCATGCTCGTCGTGGCACACGCCGAGCGGCCCGTGGTCCTGGTGCGTGCGGACAAGCGCGCAGAACGGCCTTCGGCGCCGGAGCCAGGTTCGGCAGGCGGTGTGGTGGTGGGGCTGAAACTGCGCGACCCGTGCGACGACCTGCTCGAATTCGCCTTCACCACCGCCGCGGCCCGGGGTGTACCCCTCCGCGCCGTCCATGGCCTCAGCACGCCGCTCCACGCGTACACCCCATGGGGCGTGGATCACACTCTGACCCGGGAGATCATCCAAGACGCGCAGAAGCACCTGAACCAGGCCCTCCGCCCCTGGCGCGAGAAGTTTCCGGGCGTGGACGTGGCCGACACCGCCCGCCTCAACAGCCCCGCCAGGGCCGTCGTAGGAGCAGCCGAGGGCGCCGACCTGCTGGTCGTCGGCCGGCGCAAGCACCACCCCAACCTGGGACCACGCCTGGGCCCCGTGGCCCAGGCAGCCGTCCACCACGCGCGTTGCCCCGTCGCCGTCGTCCCTCATGACTGAGCCCAGCGGTCACGGGGAGCCAGGGGTGTCGGTGCAGCGGGCCGACGCCTCCGTGCTGCGGCTCGGTGCCGCTCGCGGGACTCCGCCGTCGACGCGCGCCGCGGTGCGCGAGACCCATACCGCGGTGGTCCTCTTCGTCGGGGACCGCGCCTACAAGCTCAAGAAGCCAGTGGACCTGACGTTCCTGGACTACACCACGGTGGCCGCCCGGCGGGCGGCGTGCGAACGGGAAGTCGCCCTCAACCGCCGTTTCGCCCCCGACGTCTACCTCGGCGTGGGCGAATTCAGCAGCCCGGACGCGGACGTGCCCGAACCCGTCGTGGTGATGCGCCGCATGCCCACTGAGCGCCGCCTCTCCCATCTCGTACGGGAAGGCTCGGCCGTCGACGACGCCCTGCGAGCCGTCGCCCGGCTGCTCGCCGCCCATCACGCGAGCGTGTCGCCCAGCCGGGAGGTGGACAAGCAGGGCACGCGCGATGCGCTGTCGTCACGATGGGAGGCGAGCTTCGCCCAGGTCCGCGAGCTGTCCGAGAACGGCACCGCGCCCGACGGCGTGGCGGAGACCGAGCGGCTGGTGCGCCGCTATCTCGCCGGCCGCGAGCCCTTGTTCGACGCGCGGATCGCGCAGAGGCGGGTGGTCGACGGCCACGGGGACCTGCTCGCCGACGACATCTTCTGTCTCGACGACGGCCCGCGTGTCCTGGACTGCCTGGAGTTCGACGACAGCCTTCGTTATGTCGACGGCCTCGACGACGCCGCCTTCCTGGCCATGGACCTGGAACAGCTCGGCGCACCGGAGTCCGCGGCGTTCTTCCTCGCCGAATACGGCGAGTACTCCGGCGACCCGGCACCGCCCTCCCTGCGTCACCACTACGTCGCCTACCGCGCGTTCGTCCGTGCCAAGGTCTCGCTGATCCAGGCCGGCCAGGGCACGCCCGGTGCGGAGACGACGGCACACCTGCTGATCACGACCGCCCTGCGCCACCTGCGTGCCTCCGCCGTCGGCCTGACGCTCGTCGGCGGTCTCCCGGGCAGCGGGAAGTCGACGCTCTCCGGCGCACTCGCCGACCGTCTGGGCGTCACACTGCTCAGCAGCGACCGCCTCCGCAAGGAACTGGCGGGCATACCGGCCGAGCAGTCGGCAGCCGCCGCCTATGGCGAGGGCCTGTACTCACCCGAATGGACCAACAAGACGTATGCGGCGCTGCTCGACCGCGCATCCGCCCTCCTGTCCCGCGGCGAGTCCGTCGTCCTGGACGCCTCCTGGTCCGACGCGGGACAGCGCGAAGCCGCCCTGGCCCTGGCCGAACGCACCCACGCCGACCTGGTGGCCCTGCACTGCCAGGTTCCGGACGGGACGACGGCCGCCCGCCTCGCCACCCGCGCCCCCGGCGCATCCGACGCCGACCTCGACGTGGCCACCGCGATGGCGGGCACGGAACCACCGTGGCCACAAGCCGTGAGGGTCGACACGAGCGGTTCCCTGGAGGCAGCGGTCGTCCAGGCGCTGGCAGCCATCCGCCCGCGCGCCACAAGCCGGGCCCCGGTCTTCCGCCGTCCCTACATGGAGCCGGGCTAGGTCGTGTCCGGCTCCCCTGAGGCAGTGGGGGAGCGTGCCAGGCGTCGCCGGGCAGGCGGGACATTGCGGGTGTGGGAGGCCGCCTCGGCACGCTGACGGACACGAGCGAGGCAGCCGTGTCGGACAGGTCCGCGTCCTGCAGCTGAGGAATCAGGAGTCCGGCAGATCCGGCAGTCCCCGCTTGCCCGGACCTCGTTCGAGAGTGACCGTGTAGGTGAGAGGGCCGCGTCAGCCAGGGAGTGGGGGACCATGCGAGCACTCGTCTACCACGGCCCCGGACAAGCCTCCTGGGACACGGTCACGGATCCGGCGATCGAGGACCCGACCGATGCGATCGTGCGCGTCGACTCCACCACCATTTGCGGCACTGACCTGCACATACTGCGCGGCGACCTGCCGGAGGTGAAGCCAGGGACGGTCCTCGGCCACGAGGCGGTCGGCGAGGTGATGGAAGTCGGCCGCGAGGTTCACTCCATCGCCCCGGGGGAGCAGGTGATCGTGTCGTCCGTCTCGGCCTGTGGCCACTGTCAGTTCTGCCGGGACAGCATGTTCGGACAATGCCGCGGCGGGGGCGGGTGGATCCTCGGTGATCTGGCCAACGGAACACAGGCCGAGTTCGTACGGGTGCCCTTCGCCGACTACTCCACCCAACGGCGGCCCGGCGCCCTGGCGCTCGATGACGCCGTCCTGCTCTCCGAAGTCCTCCCCACCGCCTACGAGGTCGGTGTGCGGAACGGACACGTGGGCCCGGGCGACACCGTCGTCGTGGTGGGCGCCGGTCCCGTAGGGCTTGCCGCCGTCCTCACCGCGCGGATCTACTCACCGCGCCGAATCATCGCGGTGGATCTGTCCCGGTCCCGGCTGGAGGCCGCCGGCCGATTTGGCGCCGACGCCGCCGAGTTGCCCGGACGGCTGATGGCCGATCTCGCGGATGGGCCAGGCGCCGACGTGGTCATCGAGGCCGCCGGGGATCCGGACAGCTTCGTCCTGTGCACACGGGTCGTACGCTCGGGCGGGCACATCGCCAACATCGGTATGCACGGCAAGTCGGCCACGCTGCACCTCGAGGCACTATGGCGCAAGAACGTGACGATCAGCACCGGCCAGGTGGACACCTCCTCCACGCCTTGGCTGCTCGATCTGGTGACGTCCGGGCGCCTGCACATCTCCCGGCTCGTCACCCACACTTTCGGCCTCGGCCGGATGGAGGACGCCTACGAGGTCTTCTCGCACGGCACCGAGACCGGCGCCCTCAAGGTCGTACTGCACCGCGAATAGAGAGCCCGGGCCGAGATCAGCCGTGCCCCGGCCCCGCGTTGTCGGGGGCCTGTCGACCCTTCCGCCTGGACCGTTCGGGCCTACTGCTCGCCGGTGGACCGTGATGCCATGGAAGTGAGCCGAGGGCAACACATCAGACGCGGCGGAGCGGAGAGAAACCGCGCACCGCGCAATCCGGGTCCGCGAGAAGCGGGCGGCCCTCGGCTCCCCGACTGCCGAAAGGCCGCTGCGGTCGGTCGAACCGGCGGGCCCACGGTCCAAGAGCCCTCAGCCGCCGGGGTCCTGCCCTTCAGATCCGCAGCGGGGCAGGTGGAGGATTGCCGTACGGCGGGCCCTCCTCGACTCGTGCGCGACTGATCCACGGCCCAGGGCCCGACCCGACCTACCGGAGCGTTCTCGTTGACCGCGGGAGAATTCGGTGTCGAGGCACAGTCGCCGACCGGTGAAGGCTGCTTCGTCACCTTCGACGACGTCCACTTCACCCGTGAGCACCTGTGCGAAACCGCGGGGCGGCTCGTAGCGCAAGACCCGGCGAGCGCGCTTGCACAGAACACGAGAAGACCGCCAAGCATCAGTACTGTCACCGCATTCATCGCAACTCCCGCGCGTGAACCCGATGTGGGCCCCGGAGGGTATCGGGAGGCGGTCTCGCCGTGTGCCCGGGCGCAGGTGGGGAAGTCGCCGGCGCGGGTCTCGCGGCTCATGTCGGCGATACGAAGCTGCCGGGCCACGGAGGGAGCAGTGCCCGGGCCCCGTGAGGTGTTCGCTCCTATCGTGGAACGGCACAGTGACCTTCGACGTCGAGGCAGGCAGGACATGAGGGAACCGCAGATCGACTACGCGGCTGTCTTCCAGGCCCTGCCCGGCATGGTGGCGCTGCTCACCCCCGACCTGGTGTACGCCGACGCCAACGACGACTTCCTACGGCTCGCCGGACGCACCCGCGAACAGTTGCTGGGCCGCTACATCTTCGACGTCTTCCCCGAAAACCCGAACGACCCGGCCGCGGCCGGCATGCGGGAAACCCGCGCGTCGATGCTGCGGGTGGCGGCCACCGGCGAACGCGACACCATGGCCCTGCTCCGCTACGACATCGAGGACCCCCAGCGCCCCGGCCACTGGCAGGAACACTATTGGAGCCCGGTCAACGCACCCGTCTGCGGACCCGACGGCCAGGTCGTGCTGCTTGTGCACCGGGTGGAGGAGGTCACCGAACTCATCCGCGCCCGCGGCGGCCCGGGCCGCGACAGCCGGGCCCGCGTGCTGGAGGCCGAGCTCTACACCCGATCCCGCGAGCTGCAGGAGGTCAACGAACGGCTACGCACGGCGCACGCCCACGAACGCGAGGTCGCCCTGGCCCTGCAGGAGGCGATGCTGCCCGCCCCCAGACCCGTCGGACACCACCGGGCGGCCGTGCGCTACCAGCCCGCCATCGGCTCCCTGAATGTGTGCGGCGACTGGTACGACCTGGTCGACCTGCCCGGCGAATGCCTCGCGGTCGCCGTAGGCGACGTCGTCGGCCACGGCCTCGCCGCCGCCTGTGCCATGGGACAGCTGCGCAGCGCCCTGAGCGCGGCCTGCCGTGTCGCCGCCGGGCCGGCCCGGGCCCTGGACGCCCTGGGCCTGTACGCCCGCTACGTCGAGGGCGCCGAGTCGACCACCGTGGTGACCACGTTCATCGACTGGGACGACCACACCATCACCTACAGCTGCGCCGGCCATCCTCCGCCGGCCCTGCTCCACCCCGACGGCACGGTGATCTTCCTCGATCAGGCCACCGACCCGCCGCTCGGTGCCCGGCCGGAACACGTGCCCCGCCCCCAGGCCCGCACACCCTTCACCAAGGGCGCCACCCTTGTCCTGTACACCGACGGGCTGATCGAACGCCGTAGCGAGGACATCGACACCGGCCTGGGCCGCCTCGCCGACTCCCTTACCCACCACCGGCAATCCGACCCCGAGGCTCTGGCCGATGCCCTCCTGACCGACCTTCTTCCCCCCACCGGCAACACCGACGACACCGCCCTGATCGTCATCCGCCTGTGACCCGTCCCCGGCCAGTCGGCGACGGGGCACAGGCGGGAGCGTCGTCGCGCAGGCCTGACGCCATTGCGAGGGCGCGAAACCCCGGGCGGCCAACTGTGCGGCGTTCCGCCGGGCGGCTTCGACCAATGACTGCGGCAAGAGCCAGTTCTCCACAGAGTGGCCCTGAACCACCTCACGGGCGATCTTCACATCCGGGCACTTGTCCACTCATCCCGCCAAGGCCTCGGACAGGATCCGGCGCCGCTCCTCAGGCCCCGCCGCTTCGTCACCGAAGGACACGACGAGCCGCCGCCCTCTGAACAGGCGCTTTCCATCCATCCTTCCGTGAGACGGAAGCACTCTTGCGCCCCTGTGGAGCCCGTCACGACGATGTCGCCACCACCCAAAGACGGGAGCCGCACACATGCCTCACACAACCGCCTTCGCCAGGAACCAGTGGTACGTCGCCGCCTACACCCACGAGGTGGGGCGGGAGTTGCTCGGTCGGACGATTCTCGGTGAGCCGCTCGTCTTCTATCGCACCGAGGACGACGGGAGGGCCGTCGCGCTGGCCGACCGCTGTGTCCACCGCCGCTTTCCGCTGTCGGAGAGCGGCCTCGACGGCGACAGGATCGTGTGCGGCTACCACGGCTTCACGTACGACACGACGGGCGCCTGTGTGTACGTGCCGGGGCAGAAACGCATCCCGCGCACCGCCCGTGTCGCCGCGTACCCGGTCGTCGAGCAGGACTCGTTCGTCTGGGTCTGGATCGGCGACCCGGGCCTCGCGGACCCCCAGACGATCCCGCGCGCCCGGCACATGGACTCCCCCGACTGGACCACGGTCCGCGGCATGGAGCCGATCGACGCCGACTACGGCCTGCTCGTCGACAACCTCCTCGACCTTTCGCACGAGACGTATCTGCACGGGGGCTACATCGGTACCCCCGAGGTCGCCGAGACGCCGATCACCACCGAGGTCGACGAGGGCGCGGGCATCGTCCGGGTGAGCCGTCACATGGCCGACGCCGAGTGCCCGTCGTTCTACGCCCGTTCGACCGGCATCGAGGGCCGGATCACCCGCTGGCAGGACATCGAGTACCACGCCCCCTGTCTCTATCTGCTGCACAGCCGTATCGCCCCGGTGGGCGTCGTGCCCGAGGAGGACGGCAGCGATCCGAACGGCTTCCACACCGAGATCACGTACGCGATCACGCCGTCGTCGGACGGCAAGGTGTACGACTTCTGGGCGGTCTCGCGCGACTGGGCGACGGGCGACGACGAGGTCACCGAGTTCCTGCGGACGAACAACCACACGGTCGTCATGCAGGACGTCGACGCGCTCAACCTGCTGCAGCGGACGCTGGGCACGGAGCGGACCGGCTACCAGGAGCTGAGCATCAACATCGACACCGGTGGTCTGGCCGCCCGCCGTATCCTCGCCCGGCTGGTCGAGCAGGGCGAGAAGCCCATGGAGAAGGTCCAGTGACGACGCCGACCGGCGAGATCTACCGTATCGACTGGCTGCCGGGCACCGATGTCCTGCACGGCACCTGTCACTGCGGGGCCGAGCACACCGCCGAGGACCCGATCGAGATGTGGGAGTGGATGCTCGCCCACCCCGAGGGACACGCCCAGCAGATCCCGCACACCTCCCAAGGAAACGGCTCATGACCTCGTACGAAGTCGAACTCGTCGTCGTGCGGCGGGACTTGGCCGCCGACGGCGTGCTCGCCCTCACCCTCCGCCATCCGCTGGGCGAGGAGCTGCCGGTCTGGGAACCGGGCGCCCACATCGACGTGATCCTGGGCCCGGACCTGGAGCGGCAGTACTCCCTGTGCGGCGATCCGGCCGACCGGCACGCGTGGCGTGTCGCGGTTCTGCGGGAACCCGACGGGCGGGGTGGATCCTCGTACGTGCACGGGCAGTTGGCGGTGGGCGGCAAGGTCCGCGTGCGCGGCCCGCGCAACCACTTCGCCCTCCAGCCGTCGCCCCGCTACCGCTTCGTGGCGGGCGGCATCGGCATCACCCCGCTCCTGCCGATGCTCGCCGCGGCCGAGGCGGCGGGCGCCGAATGGACACTGCTGTACGGCGGTCGTACGCGTAACTCCATGGCCTTCACCGGGGAGTTGGCGCGGTACGGGGACAAGGTGCGGGTCGCCCCGCAGGACGAGAGCGGGCTGCTCGACCTCGCCTCCGTGCTCGGCACCCCGCAGCCCGACACCCTCGTCTACTGCTGCGGTCCCGGTGTGCTGCTCGACGCGGTGGAGGAGCGGTGCGCGGTGTGGCCGAAGGGCTCACTGCACGTCGAGCGCTTCCAGCCCAAGGCCCAGGAGGCGGGCGCGGACACGGAGTTCGAGGTGGTTCTGGAGCGCTCGGGCCGCACGCTCACCGTCCCCGCGGACGTCTCCGTGCTCGACACCGTACGGGCCGCGGGTGTCGAGGTGCTCTTCTCCTGTACCGAGGGCACCTGTGGGACCTGCGAGACGGATGTCCTCGAAGGCACCCCGGACCACCGGGACTCGGTGCTCACGGACGAGGAGCGCGAGACCGGCGAGACCATGCTCATCTGTGTGTCCCGGTGCCGTGGAAAGCGGCTCGTCCTCGACCTGTGACGCGCAGATCCGCCTCGATGCGGGCGACCGTGGCCAGCAGGTGCGGCAGCAGGTCACGGCGTACGGAGTCGACGGAGTTGCGGCTGGCGTGTACGGGGATGTTGACCGCCGCCACCACCTCGCCGTCCCGGTCGCGCACCGGGACGGCGACCGAGCGCAGCCCCTCCTCCAGCTCCTGGTCGACGATCGCGTACCCCTGACGGCGGACCCGGCGCAGTTCGGTGCGCAGCAGGTCGGGCGAGGCGATCGTGCGGGTCGTCAGGGCGGGCAGGTCCGCGCGGGCGAGCCGGGAGTCGATCTCCTCGTCGGGCAGCTGTGCGAGCAACACCCGCCCCACGGAGGTGACTTGGGCCGGGAATCGGGTGCCGACCGTGATCGTCGCGGTCATGATGCGGTGCGTGGTCACCCGTGCCACGTACACGATGTCGTCGCCGTCGAGGACGCACAGGGAGGACGACTCCCTCACCTGCGCGACGAGTTGCTCCAAATGCGGCTCGGCGATCTCCGGCAGGGTGAAACTGGACAGGTACGAGTAGCCGAGTTCGAGGACCCGCGGGGTCAGCCGGAACATCCGCCCGTCGGTCTGTACGTATCCCAGGTCGAAGAGCGTCAGCAGGAAGCGGCGGGCCGCCGCGCGGGTGAGGCCGGTGAGCCGCGCCACCTCACTGAGCGTCAGTTCCGGGTGGTCGGCGTCGAAGGCACGGATGACCGCGAGGCCGCGTCCGAAGGAGCGGACGAAGTGCGGTTCGCGGGCTCCAGCAGGCATCATCGCCTCCACGGGACGCACGGGGGTGCGCTCTGCGCACTTTAAGAGCACGCTTCTGTCAACGTCCTTGTGTGTCAAGAGCATTGACCCGTTCGCGGTGAGGTTCTACGTTCCCGCTGAGCACTTCTGTGCGGTCTGCGCACAGCCCGTCGAAGAACTGTCCCAGTGGTCCAGAGGGGGAGTCATGCGTCGTCTGCTCATCGGCCTCGCGGCCGGCGCCGTGTTCGTCGCCGCGACGGCCTGCGGTTCGTCCGACTCCGCCGGGTCGGACGACGACAAGGCATCCGGCGGCACCACCACGATCAAGGCCGGCGTCATCCCCATCATCGACGTCGCCCCGCTCTACCTGGGCCAGTCGAAGGGCTTCTACAGCAAGCGCGGCCTCAAGCTGTCCCTGACGAGCGCGCAGGGCGGCGCGGCGCTCGTGCCCGGTGTCGTCTCCGGCCAGTTCGACTTCGGCTTCAGCAACATGACGTCCCTGCTGGTCGCCCAGTCCAAGAACATGCCGGTCAAGGCCGTGGTGAACGGTGCCGCGTCCACCGGCGAGGAGGGCGCCGACTTCGCGGGGCTCGCCGTGAAGAAGGGCAGCCCCCTCAAGTCCGCCAAGGACGTGGAAGGCAAGAAGGTCGCGGTCAACACGCTCAACAACATCTGTGACACCTCGGTCAGGGAGTCGGTCCGCAAGGACGGCGGTGATCCGTCCAAGGTCGAGTTCGTGGAGATGCCCTTCGACCAGATGCCCGCCGGGCTCGCGAACGGCCAGGTGGACGCCGCGTGTGTCGTGGAACCCGCGCTCGCCACCATCAAGTCCCAGGGCGGCACGACCATCGCGTCGCTCTGGGTCGACGTGGCGCCCGACCTCACCGTGGCCATGTACTTCACCTCCCAGCAGTACGCCCAGAAGAACCCGGAGACGTTGAAGAAGTTCCAGGAGGCGACCGCCGAGTCCCTCAAGTACGCCGACAGCCACCCGGACGAGGTCCGCGAGATCATCACCACGTACACGAAGATCCCGAAGGACCTGCTGGAGACGCTCACCCTGCCCCAGTGGCCCGCGGAACCGAACCGCGCCTCCATCGAGCGGCTGTCCGAACTGGGCGTGCAGGACGGCCTGTTCGACAAGGCCCCGGACCTGGACAAGCTGCTGCCGTGAGGGGCACCAATGCCCTCCTGGGCGCGGCCGGGCTCGCGGTCTTCCTCGCCCTCGGCGAGGCGGTGCCGCGGCTCGGCCTCGTCAAGGACGAGTACTTCCCGCCGACCAGCCGCATCGCCGACGCGCTGGCGACAGAGCTTGCCGACGAGGCGTTCTGGACCGCGCTCGGGGACACGCTCACCGGCTGGGCGCTCGGGCTCACGATCGCGGTAACCGCCGGAATCCTGGCGGGAGTTCTGATCTCGGTCACGCCCTACCTCCGTGCGGCCACGGCCTCGACGATCGAGTTCCTGCGCCCGATCCCCTCGGTCGCCCTGATCCCGCTCGCGGTGCTGCTGTTCGGCACCGATCTGCGCTCGGTCCTGCTCCTCGTCGTCTATGCGTCCTTCTGGCAGGTGCTGATCCAGGTCATGTACGGCGTCCGGGACGTCGACCCGGTCGCCGAGGAGACGGCCCGCTCGTACGGCCTCGGCACCTGGGCGCGGATCCGGCACGTGCTCTGGCCCTCGGCCCTCCCGTACGTCATGACGGGCGTGCGGCTGGCTGCCACGGTGGCGCTGATCCTCGCCGTGACCGCCGAACTCGTCATCGGGGCACCGGGGTTGGGGGCCCGGATCGCCGTCGCCCAGACCTCGCAGGCAGTGCCGGAGATGTACGCGCTGGTGGTGGTCACCGGGCTGCTCGGGCTGCTGATCAACGTGGGCGCGCGGACGGTCGAGCGGCGGGCGCTGTCCTGGCACCAGTCCGTGCGCGGGGAGGTGGCGGTGTGAAGGGTCTGCTGCCGCGCCTGTCCGTCGCCGTCGCGCTGCCCGCGCTGCTGGTCGCGCTCTGGTGGCTCGCCTCGGACGACAACACCGACATCTACTGGCCGTCGCTGCGCACGATCCTCACCACGTTCCCGGACGTGTGGACGGGCGAGCGGTGGCGCGACGACGTGCTGCCGAGTCTGCTGCGGCTGAGCGCCGGGTACGCGTGCGCGGCCGTCGCGGGCGTGGCACTGGGCACGGTCATCGGCTCGTACCGCAGGGTGCGGGCCGTGTGCGAGCCGGTGCTCGAGTTCCTGCGCGCGGTGCCGCCGCCCGTGCTCGTGCCGGTCATCATGCTGTTCGCGGGCATCGGGGACACAATGAAGATCGCCGTCATCGCGAGCGGCTGCGTCTGGCCGATCCTGCTCAACACCGTGGAGGGCGTCCGGGCGGTCGACTCCGTGATGTCGGAGACGGCCCGCTCGTACGACATCACCGGGGTCGCCCGGCTGCGGCACGTGGTGCTGCCCTCGGCGAGTCCGCAGATCTTCGCGGGGCTGCGGCAGGCCCTGTCCATCGGCATCATCCTGATGGTCATCAGCGAGATGTTCGCCGCGAGCAACGGGCTCGGCTTCACCGTCGTCCAGTTCCAGCGCGGCTTCGCCATCCCCGAGATGTGGACGGGGATCCTGCTGCTCGGGCTGCTCGGTTTTGTTCTGTCGGTTGTCTTCCGGCTGGTCGAGCGGCGGGTGCTCGGCTGGTACCACGGCCTGCGTGATGTGTCCCGGCGGTCGTCATGAACCTCTCGAACGTGAACCTTGCGAAAGGGCGCTCCATGCTCGACGTACGCGGCCTCAGGAAGGTCTACGAGGGGTCGGGCCGCCGGGTGGAGGCGGTGCGCGATCTCACCTTCACGGTCGAGGCCGGCGAACTGGTGTGTCTCGTCGGTCCGTCGGGCTGCGGCAAGACGACGCTGCTGAAGTGCGTGGGCGGACTGCTGACGCCGACGGCGGGTGTCGTGCTCCTCGGAGGTGAGCGCGTGACCGGGCCGCCGCCCGGGATGGCCGTCGTCTTCCAGGAGTACGGGCGCAGTCTCTTCCCCTGGATGCGGGTCCGGGAGAACGTCGAACTCCCCCTCAAGCAGAAGAAGTTGCCGAACGCGCGGCGCCGCGAACTCGTTGCCGACGCCCTGGAGTCGGTCGGTCTCACCGACGCGGCGGGCGCGTACCCGTGGCAGCTGTCGGGCGGCATGCAGCAGCGGGTGGCGATCGCCCGCGCGCTCGCGTACGAGCCCGATGTGCTGCTCATGGACGAGCCGTTCGCGGCGGTGGACGCGCAGACCCGCGCCGAACTGGAGGATCTGGTCCGCGGGTTGTGGCGGCAGCGGGGCATCACGATCCTCTTCGTGACGCACGACATCGACGAGGCGGTGTACCTCGGCGAGCGGGTGCTGGTGCTGTCCTCCTCCCCGACCGTCGTCCAGGAGCAGCTGAAGGTCGATCTCCCGGCCGAGCGCGACCAGTTGCACACCCGGGTGGCCCCGCGCTTCGCCGAGCTGCGGACCCATGTGTACGAGCAGATCCAGGCGGCGAAGCACGGGGCACCGGTCGACCGGGTGGTGAAGGACCTCAGTTCAGATACGCCTCCACCTCACTGAACTGCCCTGCGGGCCAACCAGTGTTGGCGGTGACGGCGAGCCGCAGATAGCGGGGCTTGGCACCGTCCGGCAGGGTGATGGTCACGGTGTTCCCGGTGGCCGGGTCGAACCGATGGCCCTGCGACGCGACCAGGGTCGAGTACGCGGATCCGTCGGTACTGCCCTGCACGGAGAGGGTCTGGGTCCGTGCCTGCCAGGCGGCGAGCGGCGGCAGTTTGAGCACGAGCCTGCGGACGGACTCCGGGGCGCCGAGGTCGACCGTCCAGGCCTGCGGGAAGGCGTTGTTGGCCGACTCCCAGTACGTGAGCGCGTCACCGTCGGCCGCCTTGCCGGGCGTGTAGACGTCCGTCGAGCCGGTCGCCGTGGCCGGGCGGCCCTTGACGAGGTTGCGCGTCGGGTCGGGGTCCGGGTTCCCCGAGCCCGGCTGCGGCCAGGTCGAGCAGTCCGACCAGGTGCTGTCCCAGCCGGAGTTGCCGCCGCCGTTGGTGAGCGTGAAGGTGCCCGAGCCGGTCGGGTAGGGGCAGTTGTAGACGCCGGCCGCGCCGACGCCGGTGGCCTGGACGTTGCTGAACTTGGCCGCGCCCTGTGTCTCGGCCTGGACGACGACCGTGCCCGCCTTGTTCACCGTCGCCCCGTCCACGGTGACGTTCTTGGCCGCGAACCCGCGCCCGCCGCCCGAGACGAACTCGAAGGCGCTGTACGGGCTGTCGGTGATTGTCGTCCCGGTGATGTTCACCGTCGCCTCGATGGCGCTGTCGTACGAGTCGACGCGCAACGCGCCCATCGGATGCTGCCAGTTGGGGTTCATCGCGCCCGTACGGACGAGCGTGTTGCCGGAGACGGTGATGGTTCCGGCGAGCGGGTGGAAGGGGTCCAGGAACTTCTGGTTGGAGATCGCGATCCCGCTGCCGAGGGCGTTGGTGTCGGCGACCAGGTTGTTCCTGACGGCGATGTCGGTGCCGCCGTAGATCGCGATGCCGTTGGCGAGGTTCGGCTGGGAGATGGTGTTGTTCTCGAAGCTGCTGTTGGTGTCGGGCGAGTAGAGCGACCACATGGCGAGCGCGTCGTCGCCCGTGTTGCGCAGGAAGTTGTTGCGGACGCGGACCCCGCGGGCGTTGCCGTTGAGGTTGAGGCCGTCGGCGGTCATGTCGAGGAAGCGGCTGTTCTCGACGACAAGGTTGTCGTTGTTGCCGGTCAGCCAGAGACCGACCTTGAGGTGCTGGAGCCACATGCCGGACACCGAACTGCCGGTCCCCAGCGAGCCGTTGACGAAGTTGTCCGGGTTGGAGTCGACTCGCTCGGTGACCTCCCCGATGACGGCGAAGTCCTTGAGGTGCACTCCGCCCGAGGAACTGGTCTGGTCGATGAAGCGGGAGGTCCGCACGACGGAGTACCAGCTGCCCGCGCCCTGGATCGTGACGTTCGCGACCCCGTTGAGGGAGGACGTGACCCGGAAGTCGCCCGGCGGGATCCACACCACTCCGCCCTGCGCGGCGGCGATGGCGTCCCGGAAGGCCTGGGTGGAGTCGCCCTGGCCGCTGGGGTCGGCGCCCTTGTCGGTGACGGACACCGCTCCGGCGGGTTTGGCCGCCGCGCCCGCCACCTGCTCGAAGTCGGCTACGTCGACGGTCACTTGGGTGGACACGGCCTCGAAGGCGACCTTGTCGCCCGGCTGCACGGTCTGCCCGAGCAGCAGGCGCGTGTTGTCGAAGAGGTGGTGCGTCTTGGAGCCCTGGATCCAGGACGTGTCGACGTACGAGTACTTGGAGGTGACGGCGAGCGACTTCGCCAGCTTCTGGCCGTTGACGTACACGGCGAGGGTGCCCGACTGGCCGTCCGGGACGCTGTAGGCGACGTTCACCGCGTTCGCGGTCCGGGGCGCCGTGAACTCGACGCGTTGTCCCGCGGCGAGTCGTACGGCCTGGCGGCCGGAGGCCTCCGAGGCGTGGGTGCCCTGGGTGTAGTCGGGGCCGATCTTCGTGCCGGTGGTGGTCGCGGACTCGGCCTCGACCGAGGTGAGGGGGAGGTCGGCGCCGACGGCCGCGGCGGCGGCGTGGGTGGTGGGGACGGTGGCGGTCAGCAGGCCGGCCGCGAGGGCGACCGCCACGGCTGCCGCCGCCGGGGCGGAGGCCCTGAATGACATGAGCCTGACATATCTTGAGCGAGAGCTGTGCATGTGCTGATCCCTTCGTGGTGGGGGTACGGGGATAGCGGAATGCGGTCTCAGGAGTCGGTGCGCAGCCAGGCCGCGGTGTCCTTCGGGAGGAGTCCTTCCGGGGTCAAGGGGCCACTGCTGAGCAGGAGTTGGATGTGCGCGGGGAGTTCGGCCGGCGTGTCCGCGAGGTTCACGAGGCACACCGGACCGCCCTCGCGGGCGAAGGCGAGGACGCCGTCGGGTGCGGGCAGCCAGGTGAGGGGTCCGTCGCCGAACTCCGGCCGGATCCTCAGCGCGGCCCGGTAGAGCGAGAGCATCGAGCCCGGGTCCTCGGCCTGGAGATCGGCGGCGTACGCGCGCCAGCCCTCCGGTTGCGGCAGCCAGGGCTCCTCCTGCGACCCGAAGCCCGCGTACGGGGCCGACGCCACCCACGGCAGCGGCACCCTGCACCCGTCGCGTCCCGGGTCGACGCCGCCCGACCTGGAGTGCATCGGGTCCTGGATGCGCTCGCGCGGTATCTCCGCCTCGGGCAGGCCGAGTTCCTCACCCTGGTAGAGGTAGACGGCACCCGGCAGGGCGAGCGACAGGAGCGCGGCGGCGCGGGCCCGCCGCGTACCGAGGACCAGGTCGGTCGGCGTGCCGAAGGCCTTCGTGGCGAAGGCGAAGGCGGTGTCCGCGCGGCCGTAGCGGGTGACCGTGCGGGTCACATCGTGGTTGCAGAGCACCCAGGTCGCGGGCGCGCCCACCGGTGCGTGCTCGGCGAGGGTCTCGTCGATCGACGTACGCAGGCGTCCGGCGTCCCAAGGGCAGGACAGGAAGGAGAAGTTGAAGGCGGTGTGCAGTTCGTCGGGGCGGAGGTAGCGGGCGAAGCGTTCGGAGTCGGGGAGCCAGACCTCGCCGACGAAGATGCCGCCGTACTCGTCGGCCACGGCACGCCAGGAGCGGTAGATGTCGTGGAGTTCGTCGCGGTCGACGAAGGGGTGCGGGTCCTCGCCCTCGACGAAGTCCGGCAGGTCCGGGTCCTTGGCGAGCAGGGCCGCCGAGTCGATGCGTACGCCCGCGACGCCCCGCTCGAACCAGAAG
The DNA here is from genome assembly GCF_026341515.1 of Streptomyces sp. NBC_00878. Classification (NCBI taxonomy): domain Bacteria; kingdom Bacillati; phylum Actinomycetota; class Actinomycetes; order Kitasatosporales; family Streptomycetaceae; genus Streptomyces; species Streptomyces sp. NBC_00878. The sequence continues at coordinate 1,388,610 of NZ_JAPEOK010000001.1, forward strand.
CGCAGGACGTCCTCGTGCTCCTGACGGACCGCGGGGTGCGCCCAGTTGAGGTCGGGCTGCTCGGGGGTGAACAGGTGGAGGTACCAGTCGCCGTCGGGCAGCCGCGTCCAGACGGGTTCGGCGGAGCCCGCGAACTGGGACGGCCAGTCGTTGGGCGGGATTTCACCGTGTTCGCCGCGTCCCGGGCGGAAGTGGAAGAGCTCGCGCTCCGGGCTGCCGGGGCCGGCCGCGAGCGCCGCCCGGAACCACGGATGCTGGTCGGAGACGTGGTTGGGGACGATGTCGACGAGGGTGCGGATGTCCAGCTCCCGTGCCTCGGAGATGAGTTTCTCCGCCTCGGCGAGGGTGCCGAAGGCCGGGTCGACGGCCCGGTAGTCGGTGACGTCGTAGCCGCCGTCCGCCATCGGGGACGGGTACCAGGGGTTGAACCACAGGGCGTTCGCACCGAGTTCGGCGAGGTGGGGCAGTTTGGCTCGGACGCCCGCGAGGTCTCCGGTGCCGTCGCCGTCGCCGTCCGCGAAGCTGCGTACGTACACCTGGTAGATGACGGCGCTGCGCCACCACTGGTCGTCGGTGCGGGCAGGGGAAGGCTGTCCCACGGTGCCTGCCTTTCGTCTGTCGAGCCTGCTGTGGAGGGGGCGTCGGCCCTTGGTGGTGGTCGGCCCTTGCTGGTGGTCAGCCCTTCGTGCTGCCCGCGCTGATCCCGGCGATGATGTGCCGCTGGAACACCAGGAACATGGCGACCATCGGGATGCTGGCGATCACCATCGCGGCGATGAGCACGGTCAGCTGGATGTTCTGGGACAGCTGGACGAGTGCCACGCTGATGGGCTGTTTGTCGGTGTCGGAGAAGACCATCAACGGCCAGAGGAAGTCCTGCCAGACCGCGACGAGCGCGAAGATCGAGACGACTCCCAGGACCGGCCGTGACATCGGGAGCACGATCGACCAGAGCGTCCGCAGCCGTCCCGCGCCGTCGATCTCGGCGGCCTCCAGTACGTCGCGCGGGAGTTGGTCGAAGAACCGTTTGAGGAGGTAGAGGTTAAAGGCGTTGGCCACGGCGGGCAGCCAGATGCCGAGCGGGTCGTTCAGCAGACTGGTGTGGATCAGCGGCAGGTCGGCGACCGTCAGGTACTTCGGTACGACCAGCGCCTGCGCCGGGACCATCAGCGTGGCGAGGATGCCGCCGAGGATCACCTTGCCGAAGGCGGGCTTCAGCTTGGACAGGGCGTATGCGGCGGCCGTGCAGAACACGAGTTGCAGGATCCAGGCGCCCGTTGCCTGAACCACCGTGTTCCACAGGTGGGTCGGCAGCTGCATCAGGTCCCAGGCATCGGTGTAGCCACTGAGGTGCCACTGGTCCGGGACGAGGGTCGGGGGTGTACGCGTCACCTCGTCCGGCGACTTCATGGCGCCGGTCGCCATCCAGTAGACCGGGAAGAGGAAGGCGAGCGTGAAGAGGAGGACCACGCCGGTGAAGACGGTCCAGTAGAGAACCTTGCCGCGCGGCCGGGCGAGTGTGAGCGGTGAGACCAGTGTCCGTGTGGTGCTGCTCATCAGGCCTCCTCTCCGGAGCGGGTGAGCCGCAGGTACGCCGCCGAGAAGGCGCTGAGCAGAAGGAGCAGCATGACGCTGAGGGCGCAGGCTCCGCCGAAGTCGTTGTAGAGGAACGCGTACTTATAGATCAGGTAGAGGACGGTGACCGTGGCGTTCTCCGGTCCGCCGCCCGTGATCACGAACGGCTCGGTGAACACCTGCATGGTGGCGATGATCTGAAGGAGCATCAGCATGAGGATGACGAAGCGGGTCTGAGGGATCGTCACATGCCGGATGCGCTGCCAGAGGTTCGCGCCGTCCAGTTCGGCCGCCTCGTAGAGCTCGCCGGGGATGCTCTGGAGTGCGGCCAGATAGATGAGGACCGTGCCGCCGAGATTCGCCCAAGTGGCCACGAGCACCAGGGAGATGAGAGCCGTGTCGGCGCCGTTGGACCAGTTCGAGGTGGGCAGGTTCAGGAAGCGCAGCGCCTCGTTGGCGAGGCCGGCGCCGGGATCGTAGAACCACTTCCAGAGCAGGGCACTGACCACCGGCGGGATCATCACCGGCAGGTACACCACGACTCTGAAGAAGGCCTTCGCGTGCCGGAGTTCGTTGAGGACGAGGGCCAGCGCGAAGGGCACGGCGAAGCCGATGAGCAGGGCGAGCAGCGTGAAGGTGAGCGTGTTGCGCCAGGCCGCGGCGAACTCAGGGTCCTGGAAGACGCGGGTGAAGTTGGCGGTGCCGACCCACTCCGGTTCCGCACCCGGGGTGTACTTCTGGAAGGCGATCACGACCGCGCGGATCGCCGGGTACCAGGAGAAGAGGGCGAAGCAGAGCAGTCCGCCGAGGAGGAAGGCGTACGCGCCGGACTGGTCGGCGAGGCGGCGGCGCAACGGACGCCCGCCGGGGCCGGGTCGCGGCGCCGCCACCGGCCGTACAGCCGTCGGTGGCGGCGCCGCGGGCTGGGACGCTGTCTTCATGGCGGGTGTCAGCCGCGCGCGAGGATGGCGTCGATCTTTCCGGAGGCGTCGCTCAGCAGCTTGTCGATGTCCGCATCCTTCTTGGTGAGGACCGCGGAGACGGCGCTGTCGAGGACGGAGTAGATCTGCTGGGCCTGGGGCGGCTCGATCTTCATCTCCAGGCTCTGGTTGCCGTCGAGGAAGGACTGGTAGTTCTCCACCGGGACGTTGGCGTTGGCCTTCTTGACCTGCTGGTCCTTGGCGTCGGCCGCGCCGCTGAACAGCCGGGGCTCCGGCAGGCCCACCGGGGCGTCGTTCTTCTTGGCGCGGGCGTAGTCGCCGAGGAAGCCGTCACCGGGCGTGAGGAACATGTGGTCGAGCCACTGGAGGCCGGCCTTGATCTGCTCGGGCGTGGCCTTCTTGTTGAACATGTAGCCGTCGCCGCCGATGAGCGTGCCCTTGCCACCCGGCATGGGAGCCAGGGCCAGGTCCTTGTAGTTGCCGCCCTTCTCCTTCACCAGGATCGGGATGTTGTCGGGGGCGGAGAGGTACATGCCGAGCTTGCCCGAACCCATCATCTGCTGGACGTCGTTGATGACCAGCAGCTGCTTGCTGCCCATGGAGTTGTCGGTCCAGCGCATGTCCTTGAGGTTCTGCAATACGGCCTTGCCCTCGGGGGTGTCGATGGTGGCCTTCTTGCCGTCCTCGCCGACGACGTCGCCGCCCTGCGAGTAGAGCTCGGCGGTGAAGTGCCAGCCGCCCTGGTTCTGCGCGCTGTAGTCGGCGTATCCGACGGTGCCCTTGCCGAGGGCGGCTATCTTCTTGGCGGCGGCGCGCAACTCCTCCCAGGTGGCCGGGGGTTGGTCGGGGTCGAGACCGGCCTCCTCGAAGAGCTTCTTGTTGTAGATCAGGCCCATGGAGTAGCCGGTGCGCGGGACGCCGTAGATCTTGCCGTCGACGGTGTAGATGTCGCGCAGCTGCTGCTGGATGGTGTCGTAGCTCTTGAGGTCCTTGACGTAACTCGTGATGTCGGCGGCCTGGTTGACGTCGACGACGTGCTTGGCATCGGTGAAGTACGTGTAGAAGACGTCCTCCATCTGGCCGCCGGCGAGCTTGGCGTCGAAGGTTTTCGGGTCCTGGCAGGGGAACGCGTCGTGCGGGACGACGTCGATGTCCGGGTTCCGCTTTTCGAACGCCTTGATGTCGGCCTCGAAGAACGACCGGTCGACCTTGGCGCTCTTCGGCGGCATGCAGTTGACGGTGATGCGGGTCTTGCCGCCGGCGGTGTCGTCGTCATCGGATCCGCCGCAGGCACTGAGCGCCAGTGAGCAGGCGATGAGGGTGATGCAGGTGCGACGGAACCCGGTGCTTCTCATCGGTGGACCCCTCTGGGCAGGAGCGTGGAAGGCCCACGGCAGCCCGCTGGGAGCGCGCGTCGCCGTGTCTGGCGTCGCACACTCAAGCACCGGCGACTTTTGATCGCAAGATGTCGTGCAGGGTCTGTAATTATTTGACAGTGAAGTGGATCTCGACGGCAACTGAGGAGGCGTCAGGGGCGCGGGGCCTGCCCGGTCGACCCACGGACCACCAACTCGGGCTCGAACAGCAGCTCTTCGATCGGCACGCTGCCGCCGCCGATCTGCGCGTTCAGCAGTTCCACCGCCGCCCTCCCCATGGCCTCGATGGGCTGGCGGACCGTGGTCAGCGGGGGCTCGGTGCAGTTCATGAACGCCGAGTCGTCGTAGCCCACGACGGAGACCTGCGACGGCACGGCGAGTCCCTTGCGGCGCGCGGCCCGTACGGCGCCGAGGGCGAGCGGGTCACTCGCGCAGATGAATCCGGTGACACCCCGGTCGAGCAGCCGGGTGGCCGCGGCCTGACCGCCTTCGAGGGAGAAGATCGCCCGGGCGACATGCTCGTCCGGGAGGTCGCCCAGGACTCGCGCCGCGGCTAGCTTGCGGCTCGAAGGGACGTGGTCGCCGGGGCCGAGCACGAGCCCGATGCGCTCGTGTCCGAGGGAGGTGAGGTGCCGCCAGGCCTGCTCCACCGCCACCCCGTCGTCACAGGAGACCCCGGGGAAGCCCATGTCTTCGATGGCCGCGTTCACCAGGACCACCGGGATGTTCCGGTCCGCGAGCCGCCGGTAGTGCTCGTGCGGCGCGTCGGCCTGCGCGTAGAGACCGCCCGCGAACACCACGCCGGAGACCTGTTGTTGGAGCAGCAGGTCGACGTAGTCCGCCTCGGAGACGCCGCCCTTGGTCTGGGTGCACAGCACGGGCGTCAGACCGGACTGGGCGAGCGCGCCGCCGATCACCTCGGCGAACGCCGGGAAGATCGGGTTCTGCAGCTCGGGCAGGACGAGACCCACCAACCGGGCGCGTTCGCCGCGCAGTTGCGTGGGCCGCTCGTAGCCGAGGACGTCGAGCGCGGAGAGCACTGCCTGCCGGGTGGTGTCGGAGACTCCGGGCTTGCCGTTGAGCACCCGGCTGACCGTGGCCTCGCTGACCCCGACCTTCTTCGCCACCTGAGCAAGTCGTCGCGTCATGAGCGCAAGAATAGCGCAAGGTATGCAAATGGCTTGCGTAATGACGTAAGCCGCCTCGCGTGGCCTGCGACGCCTGGACTGACAGCTCCTCAATCCAGAGTGCTACGCATGAAGCAAGGAAGGCTACGCGCCGGCCGTCCTCGGCAACCTCTACGCCTCGACCGCCGGCACCACGCTGAGGTAACTCGCCGTGCGGCGCGTACCGCCGGGCCGGCGCGCCGGTGCCGGGCGGCGGGCCTCGCGCAGGACCAGTGTGAGCCGCGTATAGCCCATGTCCTGGAGGTTCTTGGGGGTCTCGCCGACGATCCGGCAGTCCGTACGGCCCCAGCGCGGGTCGGGGTGCAGCAGGGGCCGCACCGCGCCGTCGTGCTCGACGGCGTCCGGGCCGACCGAGCGGATCCAGTGCGGCAGGCCGTGCCGGTAGGCGGCGTCCATGATCGGGTCCTGGGCGATGTCCCGGAGGATCGACTGGAGTCCGTGGTCGTGGCCGTGCCGTTCGACGGCGGCGGCGAAGTGCGCCAGCATCGGCAGGCACCAGCTCGACTCGTGCTCGCCCAGGACCGTGCCCGCGTCCGGATGAAACAGGACGAACCGGAGGAAGTTGTCCCACGGCATAGCGGTGGGATGCGGGCCGACGCCACGGAAAAGTGTCTCGAACGCACCGTTCGCCAGGACGACGTCCCAGCGGTGGTCGACGACGACGGACGGGAAGGAGACGCCCTCCAGGAGCGCGGCGTAATCCTGGAGATAGGCCTGGGCCTCAAGACTCTCGGGGGCGGGTCGCGGCTGCGACCGGGGCCCTCCTGCCTGGTATGCCATCGGGAGGTCCACCCCTCTTGCCTATGCGGCCTTCACGCGGCTTCGTGATCCTGCTACCCACGCCCGAGTGGTGTCAACTATCGTGGCATTTGACGCCCGTTGACGGCTGAATCCCGCCACAGTTGTGGCGAGACCTGGATACGAGTTCGAACAAAGGGCTACTCTCCGGTCTTCGGGCGGTTCACGCTGCACTTCCGGAACTCCCACAAGGGCTTCACGTCCGAGGTCGTGTGCGGACACGACCTAGGGGTCCGGTTCCACCAGAGCGGTCGACAACACGTAGGAGAAGTGTCGGTGACGGATGGCTTCGAGGTTCCGGGCGCCACGGCGACGGGTCTGCTGCCGGCCGTCGTGGCCCGAGTCACCGGGCTGGCCGACCGGCTCGGCGCGCCGCGCGACGAGGTGTTCGACGTCCGGCGGCTGTCCGCGGCGTCCGGTGTCCCCGAGGTCGTGGTCCGGTCCCTGCTGAACGGGTGGGCCGCGGGCGAGCCGGATCTCCAGGCCCGTTTCCTGCAACGCCTCGACCTGCTGCGCCGCACCCGGCTGAAACCGGGCGGCCGCCGGTACACCCAGCAGGAGATCGCCGACGGCGCCGGGATGTCGCGCCAGCAGGCGGGCGCCCTCATCAACGGCGACCGGCGCCCCACGATGGAGCACTGCGACGCCATCCAGCGGTTCTTCGGGGTGCACGCCGGATTCCTCACCGCCGAGGACCCCGAGGCGCTCGCGGGCGCCCTCCAGCGCATCGAGCAGGAACTGCTCCAGCGGCTCGCCGACCGGGAGCGCGAACCGGTCCTGGCGATCGTCGAGGACCCGTTGGAGCGGCTGCTGCAGGACCACGGGGTCCGCGGTATCGCCTGGCGGGCCGCGCAGCTGCCCACCGACCAGCACCGGGACAAGGTAGCGGAGTGGCTGGACATGCTCCTGGAGAGCGTCAAGCGGCCCGAGTCGTGATCCGGGGGATTCTGTGAGCATAGGAAAGGAAATGCGCCGTCTGTGCGGCGAGTTGGTCGACGAGCTCTCCCTGCCGGCACCGGCGGAGCCCACCGACCTGTACGCCGCGCTGTGCGACGGCATGAGCAGACGGCGCGGGCGCCCGGTGCAGTTCCGTACGGCCGCGTTCCCGCCGGGCACCGCCAGCGGGCTCTGGCTCGACATGGCGGACCAGGACCTCGTGGTCGTCGAGGAACGCACCGCGCCCGACCACCAGTTGGTGATCCTCGGTCATGAGCTGTGGCACATGAACGCCGGGCACTGCAGCCACCACGTGGAAGGCGCGGCCGTCGCCGCCCGCCTGCTGTCGGACGACGCCGACCTGCAGGCGACGGTCCTGAAGGTGGCGGCACGCACCCGGTCGGACCTGGCCGACGAGAAGGACGCCGAGAGCTTCGGGTTGCTGCTGGCGAGCAAGTGCCGGGGGTGGCTGGCCGGTTCGGCGCTGCGCGGCCCCGTCCGGCGTGACGGTCTGGCCGGGCGGATCGAGGCTTCTCTGGGCTATCGCGGGCCGCAGAGCTGAGAGCACCGGCACACCATGGACGGGTCCAGCTACTACATTCCGGCTGTCGCGATGGCGGCCGCCCTCATGGTCAAGGCGCCCTCGCTGTCGCGGTCCTGGCGCGATCCGCTGCTGCGCTCCGTGTGCACGCTGATGGCGCTGGTCGGGCTCGTGTTCCTCTTCGCGGCCCCGCCGACCATCGCCGAGGTCAACGACGCCATCGGGATCACGAACGTCTCGGCGCCGCTGGTCTACTGCCTGCTGAGCGCCTTCAGCGCCGCCTGTCTCGTGCTGATCGTCAACTGGCGGGGTGGACCGCCCGAGGCGACGCGCCGTCTGTCGCGCCGCTGGATCATCGGATACAGCGTCGTGATCGTGGCGCTGGTGGTGCTGTTCGCCCTCGGTGACACGCCGGTGGAGCGGCTGGTGGACTTCGACACGTACTACGCCAACGAGCCGTTCGTCCGCGAGATGATCGTGCTCTACCTCGCGGCACTGACCGTCGCGGGCGTCGCGATGAGCGTGATGTGCGGACGCTGGGCACTCCAGGTGCAGGGGTGGCTTCGGGCCGGTCTGCTGATCATCGTGGCCGGCTATCTGTTCAACCTCGCCTATATGGCCGCCAAGATCACCGCCGTGATCGCCCGCTGGAACGGCGCGAACCTCGACTACCTCAGTTCCGTCGCGGCGCCCGTACTCGCCTCCGCCGGAGTACAGATCAGCGCGGTCGGATTCTGTTTTCCACTGGCCTGCCAGCGGGTCGGTGACGCCTGGTCCACGTGGTCGACGTACCGCCGTCTCGGCCCGCTGTGGCACGAGCTGAAGCCGGTCTCGCCGCACGCGGCCCAGGGGGTACGCATGTCCTGGTGGTCCCCGGCCGAACTCCAGGTCACCCAGCGGGAGTCGGACATCCACGACGGCATGCTCAGTCTGTATCCCTACTTCGACGCCGAGGTGCGTGCGAACGCGTACGCCGCGGCGCTCGCGACGGGCTCCGATCCCGTCCAGGCACAGGCCGAGGCCGACGCGGCGATGGTGACGGCGGCGGTCCGGGCCCGGTCCGCCGATCCGGAAGGCAGGGGCATCGACTCTGCGGAGGCCGCCGATTCCCCGGCGTCCGGGCCGTCGCCCGCCACCGCCTCTCCGTTCATGTCCGCCGAGGGACCACGCGACCTCGTGCGGATGTCCATCGCCCTGCGTCAGTCCCCCGTCGTCGCGGCCGCCCGAGGGCGGTACGCGACCAGGTCAGAGAGCGACTTCCATGAGTGAACCCGCTAGCCCACCGCCGGGAACGGCTCCCAGACGTGCCGTCGTCATCGGCGGCGGGATGGCCGGCATGCTGGCCGCCGCCGCGCTGAGCGCGTACGCCGACGTCACCGTCGTCGAGCGCGATGTGCTGCCGGACGGGCCGGATCCGCGCAAGGGGCTCCCCCAGGCACGTCACGTCCACGTCCTGTGGTCCGGCGGTGCCCGTGCGATGGAGGACCTGCTGCCCGGTGTCATCGACGGGTGGCTCGCCGCCGGTGCCCGGCGCATCTCACTGCCGACGGGTCTGGTCTCCCTGCAGCCCCGGGGCTGGTTCCGGCGGTGGCCCGAGATGCAGTTCATGATCGCCTGCAGTCGTGACCTCCTCGACTGGGTGGTACGGGAGAGGGTCGCGCGCGGCGCCCGCGTCACCGTGCTGCCACGCACCGAACTGCTCCGCCTGGAGGGCGACGCACGGCGCGTGACCGGTGTGCGGGTCCGAACGGCGGGCGGCGAGGAGACGGTCCTGGAGGCCGATCTGGTCGTGGACGCCTCCGGGCGCGGTTCGCGGGCGACCAAGTGGCTCGACACGCTGGGCGTTCCCGCCGCGCCGATGGAGGAGGTCGACTCCGGGCTCGCGTCCGCCAGTCGGGTCTTCCGGGCGCCTGCGGGCACCGAGGACCACCCCGTGGTGACCGTACAGCCGGACGCGCGGCAGCCCGTTCCCGGGCAGACGACGACCATCGTGCCGATCGAGGGCGGCCGCTGGCTGGTGACCCTTTCGGGCACCCGCGGCGGCCAGCCCACCGACTCCGCCGAGGCGTTCGAGGCGTTCGCCCGTGGCGTCCGGCATCCGGTCGTGGGCGAGCTCATCGCCCACGCCGAGCCCCTGTCGGACATCGTCGTCACCCGCAGCACCGTGAACCGCCGCTACCTGTTCGAGAAGGTCGGCGACTGGCCCGAGGGCTTCGTCGTGATCGGCGACGCGGTCGCCACGTACAACCCGGTGTACGGGCACGGGCTCTCGGTGGCCGCGCAGGGCGCCGTGGCACTGCGCGAGCACGTGTCCGAGTACGGGATCGCCACGCCGGGGCTGGCCCGGCGCGTGCAGCGTGCCGTGGCCCGGCCGGTCGCCACCGCCTGGAACCTGGCCACCGGCACCGACATCCGCTACCCCGGCTCGATCGGCGAGCAGCCGGGCCTCACGGACAAGCTCCTGGGCCGCTACATCGACCGCCTCCTGCTCACGGCGACCGCCCGCCCCCTGGTCACCCAGGCCTTCTTCGACGTGGTCACGCTGTCCAAGCCCCTGTCGGCCCTGGTCGATCCGGCCGTCCTCCTCGCGGTGCTCCGGGGCCCCCGCCGAACGCCCGTCAGCGATCCGCCGCTGTCGGACGAGGAGCGGGACGCGGTGCTCGGCGCACCGGAGCCGTCGGGGGCACGGGAAGGCTGACCTGGCTCGGCCGCCGTCCCGGTGGGCACGGCGGCTACGTCGCGCTGCGTTCGCTCGCCTCTCTCAGGTCCCGCTCCGCCGCCCGGCTCCGGGCGGTGTCCGGGCGCCCCGCGTCGGTTCCCGGGCGGCCGGCGCGGAGGAGGTCGCTCCAGTGTTCGCGGCTCCAGTCGGCGGGGCTGGTGGTGCCGGTGAACTCCTCGACGAGGGAGAGAAAGCGGGCCGGGTCGGTGTGGAAGGGAAAGTGCCCGGCGCCCTCGAAGATCTCCAGGCGGCTGCCGGGCATCGCCTCGTGCGCCCGGTACGCGTGCCGTACCGGCACCACGCTGTCGCGGTCGCCCCACATCAGCATCGTCGGCATGCCCTGGGTGAGGTAGCAGCGGTCGAGCATCGTCACCACCTGGCCGCGCCAGTCGACGACCGCCCGCAGCGTACGGATGAACGCGCTGCGCGAGGTCGCGTCGGGCAGGGCGTCCACCAGGGTCAGCAACTCCGGCGCGTCCTGGCCCAGATCGGTGTCGAGGAGCCTCATCAGGTGGGCGACCAGCCCCACTTGGAGCCGCATCCCCGGCAACCGCAGTGCGGACAGGGCCAGGTCGGCGCCGGGCAGCGTGACCGCCCGCAGGACGGGGTTCACCTCACGGCCCACCCCACCGGCGCTGACCAGGATCAGCCGCTCGGTGCGCTCCGGGAACTGGTACGCGAACTGCATGGCGACCCCGCCGCCGAGCGAGTGCCCCATCAGCGTGGCCTGTTCGATGCCGAGGGTGGACAGCAGGTCACGCAGCCCGTTGGCGTACGCGGCGACCGAGTAGTCCGCCCGGGGCTTGTCCGAGGCTCCGTGGCCGAGCAGGTCGGGGGCGATCACCGTGTGGGTGCGGGCCAGATCGGGGATGAGCCCGGCCCAGGTCGCCGAGGAGTCGCCGATGCCGTGGATCAGGACGAGTGCCGGGCCCTGGCCCGCCATGCGGTAGGCGCGGCGGTAGCCGTGCACCAGGCGGTGGCGCAGCCGCAGTTCTCCGTCGCCCACCGGGCGCAGCCGCGCGGTGGGCCGCGGATGCTGTCGTGGGACGTCGACCACCGGCTCACCTCCCCTCACCGGGCCGCCGGGAGTACGGCTCCAGGCCCTGGCTTCCAGCGTAGGGCCCTTGTCCGACAAGGGATTTCCGTGATGTTTCCCCTCCGCTAACCGGGCGAACCGACGCGGACCGAAAGGGCATTGTCAGTGGCGGACGGCAAGCTGGACCCAGCGCTACCGCTGTGCGGCGGTGCGTGACCACCGAACCGCCGCACCGCCGCACCGCCGCACCGCCGCACCGCTGTACCGCTGTACCGCTGATCCATGGAAACGCTGTTGCCGAGCCGAACCGGGGAGCCGTCCGATGCCGACCGCCGTACTGACCGATCACGAACGCACCGCCGTGCAGGCCTATCTGCGCCTGTTGCAGACGGTACGAGCCGCCCTGGACGGGTCGCCCGGCACGGGCCGACCACCCGTCGTGCCGCCCGCCGCCCTCGCGGAGGCTGAGCGCGCGCTGGCCGCGGCGGGCCTCGCGGGAAACGAGGAGGCGTTCTTCCGCCTGCTGCACACCTGGTGCCCGGAGGTGTGATGCCGTACGTTTCTTCGGCTGCATCAACTCGCCCCACCTTGACGCGATGAAATCCTCCGCCAGGGACCGCGTCCGCCCCGTCGGCATCTGCGTCCGCATCTCAGATGACCGCGAGGGCGGGGGACCTGGCGTGAAGCGCCGGGGGACGACTGCCGTCTCCTCGCCGCATCGCGCGGCTGGACGGTCGTGGAGGTGTACGTCGACAAGGACGTGACCGCCGGAAGATCCGCAAGGACTACTACCGCCGGATGCTCGCCGGCATCGGGCGGGCACCCCCATGAGGGGCGCCCACGCGCAGTCGCCAACAGGGCGAACGTTGCCTGATGCGGCACCAGGTCAGGTCGGCAGCCCAGAGCTGGTTCGGCCGGCTTGCTTCACCAGTGCCAGCAGTGCCACCAGCGCTGGCCACGGACCCGGATCAAGGTCCCCGGTCTTCTTCTGACCACCACCGGATTACCGCCGCGCCGAGGGATCCGCACCGCGGCGAACATCATCAGCCGCCGCGCGCCTGCGGCGCGTTCAGAAGGCGACACCCTGCGAGGACAGCGACCCTGCGGCGACCACGATGCCGACTCGTCCATCATCCCGACGGCGGTGGCGGCGTCCCGGTCCGGCAGCACCGGCATGCCTATGGATGGTCCTGGCCATGCTGAGCGCGCTCGCGCGGTCGGGCGTCGGCACAAGTGCGCGTGCGGCCAGCTGCAGCGGCGGACACCCGGCCCCCACCGGGACGGACAGCGTCAGCTCGCCTTCATGGCGTGGTGGCCGCGTCCCTGCTGCTCTCTGCGGCGCTCGTCTGCTCCAGCACCATGAGGATCTGCGCGGTGCGGTCGACGTGCGCCCCGAACAGTTGTACGGCACGATCGGCGTCGTGGTCGAGAGCCGCCTCCAGCAGCGCCCTGTGCTCGGCGGCGACGTCGCGGTGCGGGTCGCCGTTCGCGGACGACCAGGCGCGATAGAGCTCACCCGCGTCCGTCAAGCGCACGCAGATGTCGAGCAGGACGGCGTTGCCGCACGCCTCGATGAGCTTGTAGTGGAAGGCGATGTGCGCGGCGGCCCAGTCGTTGTTACGGACGGTCGGGTCGTCCGGGAGGTACATCGGCTCGCTGGCCATCCGGTGATGGGCGGCCAGCACCTCCGACTCCCAGTTGACGTCGCCGCGCTCGACGGACATGCGCAGCGCGGCACCCTCGTTGATCTTGCGGGCCACGGCCAGCTCATGCATCGCCTCGGGAGAGAGCGTCGTGACGTGGAAGCTGCGGTTGCGCTCGATCCTGACCAGATTCTGCGCGGCGAGCAGGCCGAGCGCCTCGCGTATGACGCTGATGCTGACGCCGAAACGGGCGCCCAGCTCACTCGGCTTCAGCCGCTCCCCCGGCGCGAACCGGCGATTGAAGATATCGATGCGCAGCCGCGCGTACACATCGATGGACAGACTTTCACCGCCAGATTTTTTGACCATACAGCAAAGAATATCACCACCGTAATAATCGATTCTTCATCCAGGGGGTCCAAGATCGTTGTGTGACGAACAGCCTAGTCGCCCAGCTGACCGCACTGACGTGAAGATCGACGACGAGATCGGGGGGTGCCCCTATCTGTTTCGTCAACCCTGGTGGGGCTGACTTGTAGGGGTTGATCCGGGTTTTCGGGGACGTCTGGCGAAGCGGGATGTCCCCGGTGGATCAGGTGCTTGTTGGGCAGCCTGGTGGGCGGCTCGGCTCGTGGCCGTGCCGGTGTGCGGGCGGGACGGGGTCGCCAAGGGCAGGGTCGTCAGGCTACGAGGTCGACGTCGCTGGGGGTGTGTGGTTCGTAGAGGGCGCCGGTGCGGATCATCGCGTGGATGACGTTCACGCGTTGCCGGGCGAGGCGGAGGATTGCCTGGGTGTGGGTCTTGCCGCGTGCGCGTTGCCGGTCGTAGTAGGTCCGGGAGGACGGGTCGGTTTTGCAGCCGATCGCGGCGAACGCGGCCTGGAACAGGGCTCGTTTGAGGAGCCGGTTGCCGCGGTGGGGTGCGTGCTCGCCGCGAATCGAGGTGCCCGAGGACTTCGTGGCCGGGGCGAGTCCGGCGTAGGAGGCGAGGTGTCCGGCGGTGGGGAAGCCGGTGCCGTCACCGATCGCGACGATCACGGCCGCTGTGGTCCTGACGCCGAGGCCGGGCAGAGACGTCAGGAGGTGGAAAAGAGGGAGGGCCTCCAGCAGGGCGGCGATCTCCTGCTCGGTGGCCCGGCGCTGGGTGTGGGCGGCGGCGAGCTGGGCGGCCAGGCCGGGCACGATCAGCGCGGATGCCTCGGTGCCGGGAACGACCAGGGTCTGCTCGGCGAGCGCGTCGAAGATCTCGGTGGTGAGGTGGTGGGCCTTGCGCGAGCCGTGTGCCTTGAGCAGGGCCTCGCAGCGGGCCCGGCCGAGTTTCTTCAGTCTCGCCGGGGAGCCGTGCCGTTGGAGGAGGGCCTGGATATAGGGGTAGGCCAGGCGCGGGCCGAGCACGCGCTCGAGAGAGGGGTGGATCTGGGAGAGCAAGCCGCGCAGCCGGTTGGTGGCGCGGTTGACCTCGCCGGCCAGGTCGTTGTCGTAGCCGGTGAGCATGGTCAGCTCGGCCAGCACCTCGTCGTCGCGGTCCACCGCGCGCAGGGTGTGCGGCATGGTGCGGGCGGTCTCGGCGATCACGAACGCGTCGCGGACGTCGGTCTTGGCCTCGCCCGGGTGCAGGTCGGCGGCCCGCCGCATCGACAGACCGGGCAGGTAGGCCACCCGGCAGCCCGCCGCGCGGGCCACCGTCAGCGGCAGCGCGCCGATGTTGGCGACCTGGTCCACGATCACCAGGACAGTGCCGAACTTCGCCACCAGCCTGGTGAACAGTTCCAGCAGTTCCGGCTCGGTGTTGGGCAGCCGCTTGTCGTGCACGGTTCTGCCGTCCTCGGTCCGGCCGTGGGCGTGGTGGAACTCCTTGCCCAGGTCCAGGCCGAGGAAGAGATCTATCGCGGTCGTGTCGACCATGTGCGCGTGCCCCTCGCCACTCGTCTCCTCAACTCCTGGCCGTCCCTGTGGCACCACACGCCGGCAACCACGTTACGCAGACATGCCGCCCGTAAAGCGGCCCGGCATTTGCGCCGGACCAGGCGGTCGTCAGGCCCCTCATCAGCGGTCAAGCGGTGCCCCGAAGCCCGGCGGCAACACCCCCCAGGTCATCCACTTCGACAGGGGGCACACAGCCATACCGGACCCGGGGGCCAGGCGCCCCATTGCGGGGCCACGAAAAAGGTAACTGTGAGAGTAGAGCTGCGGCCCGGGTTGGGCTGCTGTCAGGATCGACGCCGACGTTCCGGCATGACTCACAAGGTAACTGACGGCTCGTCAGAGCTTGTCGTGCCCCCGAGATGTCTGCTGGACGTCGGCGTCGGCCTGGCCCACCCCGTTGGCTTGATCAGCAGCTTGTCCGCCATTTCGACGTGACTCATCACAGTTCTGCCACGCGGTGACTCCACCCAGGCCGACGCCGACCACGGCCGTCCCGCCCACGAAGGAGAACAACCACGTGACCATGCTCGCAGAACAGGTCGACGGCGTCATCGGCGTCGACACCCACCGTGACACCCTCGCCGCTGCGGCCGTCAGCCCCATTGGCGCCGTCCTGGCCAGCACTGATGCCCCCACCAACGCCCGTGGCTACCGGCGGCTGCTGGACTTCGCCCGCCAGCACATCCCCGGCCGTCGTTGCTGGGCCCTGGAAGGCATTGGCAGCTACGGCGCCGGTCTGGCCATCTTCCTCAATCAAGCCGGTGAACAGGTCGTGGAAGTCTGCCGGCCCAAGCGCCCCGCTGTCCGTGGCGGGCGCAAGACCGACATGATCGATGCGATCCGCGCGGCCAAGGAAGCCCTGGCCACCGAACATCTGATCCAGCCCCGGCTCCGCGGCTGGCGCGAGGCCCTGCGCGTCCTGCTCGCCACCCGCCACAGTGCCGTCCTCGCCTCCACCGCCGCGATCAATCAGCTCAAGTCGCTGATCGTGTCCGCGCCGGACGAGCTCCGCGCCGAGCTGCGGAAACTCAAGCGGCCGGTCCAGATTGCCCGCTGTGCTCAGCTGCGAGACCGCCCGGCACAGGACGTCGAGCATCGCATGACCGCGCGGGCCCTGCGATCCACCGCACAACGCATCCAAGCCCTGCAGGCCGAGGCCAAAGAGCTCGAGAACGAAATGCTCATCCTGGTCCGCGGGGTTGCGCCGGAGCTCCTGGACCTGCTCGGCGTCGGGCCGATCACAGCGACCCAGATCCTGGTCAGCTGGTCCCATCCCGGCCGGTTCAGGTCCGAGGCCGCCTTCGCGTCCTTCGCCGGAGTATCGCCGATACCCGCCTCCTCCGGGCTGACCAACCGGCACCGGCTCAACCGCAGCGGCGACCGGCAGCTCAACCGGGCTCTGCACACCATCTCGCTGATCCGTATGCGGCTCGACCCGACCACGAAGGCGTACGTCGCCCGCAGAGTCGCCGAGGGGAAGACCTCTCGCGACGCGCAACGCTGCCTCAAGCGAGCAATCTGCCGTCAGCTCTTCAAGATCCTCGAGCATTCCGGCCGAGAGAACGCCGTCACGAACTCCGAGAATCTCGACCAAGCGGCTTGACGCGATATAGCAGCCTCGGGGCGACCTGCTTGAGCTCGTCGGCCGGCTCGGGGCGAAGCTGCACCTCACCCGGTAAGCGGGCCGAGCAGTCTTGTCGCAGTCGCGCCGGCGATCGCGGCGTACTCGCGCTGCGTCAGGCTGATGGCAGCCAGCCGGTCGAGCGGATCGGTCACCGCCATGTCGAACGGGTAGTCGGTGCCGATGACGACGCGGTCCGCGCCGACGGCGGTGACGAGCCGGGCGAGGTTGTCGGCGGTGTAGACCAGCGAGTCGAAGTAGATGTGGTCGAGGTACTCGCTCGGCCGACGCCGCATCGTGCGGCTCTCCGGACGTACGTCGTACGCGTGGTCGGCCCGGCCGAGATAGTGGGGGAAGTAGCCGCCGCCGTGCGCGCCGCACACACGCAGGCGCGGGAACCGGTCGAACACGCCGCCGAAGACAAGATGGTGCAGCGCAAGCGTCGTCTCGGTGGGGTTGCCGACGACGTTGCCGAGGTAGCCGATCACCAGCCGGTCGCCGAGGGTGCAGCCCCACGGGTGGATGAACACGAATGCGTCAAGCTCCTCGGCGGCGGCCCAGAACGGATCGAGCGAGCGGTCGGACAGGTCGCGGCCGGCGACGTTCGTCGAGATCTCCACGCCGCGCATTCCCAGTGCGCCCATGGCCCTGCCCAACTGCTCGGCGGCGGCCTCCGGGTGCTGCAGGGCAACGGTCGCAAGGCCGACGAACCGGTCCGGACGCTGTTTCACGAACCCGGCGACCGTGGTGTTCGCCGCTTCGACGATCTCCGCCGCGAGCTTCTGCTCGGCCCAGTAGTGGTACAGGGTCGGGATCACGCTCAGCGCCTGGACATCGATGCCGCTACGGTCCATCCGGGCCAGCCGGCAGTCGAGGTCGCCCAGCAGCGGACGGTACGCCGTGGCGGCGAGTTCGACGTTGCGGCGGGTCGACTCGTCGCCGAACGTGGCGAGTTGCTCCGCCTGCTCGGCGAGCAGCCCTGGGCGACCGTGCACGAGCGCCGACACCTCAGGCGCATCGACGTGCGCGTGGACGTCGACGGTCTTCACAGAGCGACGCACCGGTTGCGCTGCGTGCCGAGCCCAGTGATCGTCGCCTCCATGATGTCGCCGGGACTGAGGTACCGGCCGTAATGCGCACCGTTGCCCGCCGGTGAGCCGGTGAGCAGCAGGTCGCCCGGACGCAGCGGCGTGATCGCCGAGACGTGTTCGATCAGCTCGGCGATCCCGAAGATCATGTCGGCGGTCGACTCGTCCTGCATCACCTGCCCGTTGAGCCGGAGGGTCACCCGCAGATCGGCCGGGTCGACGAATGCCGCCGGGACGAGGTACGGCCCGAGCGGGAGGAAGGTCGGTGCGTTCTTGCCGGCCAGCCAGTCGGTGCCGATCGACGGTATCTCGGGACGGAACACGCGATCGCGCGTCGTCAGATCATTCGCGATCACATAACCGGCGACGTGCTGCATCGCGGCGTCACGCGGGACGCGGTACGCCTCGGTGCCGATCACCACGCCGAGTTCCAGCTCCCAGTCGTGCTGCGTACCGGTGTCGGGCAGGACGACGTCGTCGACCGGGCCGCAGACGGCGGACGGAAGCCCGAGGAAGACGTACGGCGTGCCGTGCGCCGCGCGCTCCTCCATCAGGGCGATGGCATGCTCCTGTGTGTCGGCAGGATTGGCGTCACCGGCCTCGGCGGCCGCCGCCACGATCAGCTCGACGACGTGCTGCTTGTAGTTGGCACCGCTCTGGAACAGCTGCCGTGGCGTCCAGGGCGCAACCGGCGCGACGGTGTCGAGGCGGCGTGCGCTCTCTGCCCACCGACCGGTTGCCAGGTGCTCGTCCACCGCCGTCTGCAGCGCCTTCACCGCCGTCGGCCAGTCGTCCAGGGCCGCGTCGATGTCGTCGGCTCCGAGGCCGGGGGCGAGATCGGCGATGGCGAGCAACTCGTCGCCGATCACTACGGCGCAGAACTGTGTGCCATCAACGCGGCAGCGGAACCGGCCGAGGGCGAAGGGAGCGGGCATGGGAGGTCCTCTCGTGCGGGCGAATCAGCCACATGCTAGGGATGCGGGAGGGCGCTAGGAATGCCCGATTGCCGATGCAGATCATCGACACGGTCGATGGCGGCGTCACAGACCGGCAACGTCACGGGCCGACGACGTCACAGGCTGGCAACGTCACGGGCCGGCGACGTCACAGGCTGGCTGCGAGTGTGGCGACACACTGCCGGAGCCAGTGATGCGCCGGATCGTTGTGGAGCACCGGGTGCCAGTACATCGTCTCGGTCAGCGGCCGCAGGGGCACCGGCGGCTCCAGGATCCGCAGCTCGTGGCGCACCGGCGTGCTGCGGACCAGCCTTTCGTGTACGAACGCGAACAGCGACGTGCCGGGCAGCAGCCACGGGACGAGGGTGAAGCTCAGTGTCGACAGCGCTACGTTCGGGGAGACGCCGAGCTGGGCCAGTTGCGCATCGACGAACGCCGGTCCGTCCGACGCCGGGTTGTAGCGCACGTAGCGCAGCGTCTCGAGCTGCTCGCGGGTGAGCCGGTCGGTGACCTCACGATGCTGGTTCCACACAGCGGCGACGTACCGGTCGGTGAACAGCGTCCGGCTCGGGAAGTCGTGCACGCCGCTGGTCAGCTCGGACGGCATGATCACCAGGTCCGCCTGGGCCCGCTCCAGTTCGGTCTCGGTCGAGCCGCCGACCGGGACGACGTTCACCGTAACCCTCGGCGCCTCGACGTACAGCCGCTCGAGCAGGGGTCGTAGCAGGACCAGCGTGACGTAGTCGCTCGCGACGACGGTGAAGGTCCGCTCGTCGACCGAGCAGTCGAAATGCGGCTTGGTCGCGAGCATCTGCTCCGCTGCGACGAGCACCGCGTTCACCGGCTCGACGAGTGCCTGACCCAGCGCCGTCAGTTCGTGCACCCGTCCGTTGCGCACGAGCAGCGGATCGTCGAAGACTCGGCGCAGCCGGGCCAGCGCGGCGCTCATCGCCGACTGCCCGATGCCGACGGTCTCGGCTGCACGCGTGACGTGTCGCTGCTCAAGCAGCGCGTTCAGCGGGATGAGCAGGTTGAGGTCCAGGCGGCGCACGGCGCCCGTGACGTCCATCCGGGCAATGTACCAGCACGGATGGCGAAATATTGATGGCATCGTTGACCCGTATCTGTACTTCGGTCTTCCAGTCGTGTCCCGTGCCGTTCTAGCTTGTGCTCCCAGCAACGGTGCTGGCCAGTGGGAGGGCGACAGCCATGAAACTGCTCGTGGTGGGCGCTGGTATCGGCGGACTCGGCGCGGCGGTCGCTCTGCGGCAGCAGGGCTTCGACGTCGACGTCGTGGAGATCAAGCAGGAGTTCTCGGTCTACGGCGTCGGCATCAACCATCCGGCCAACAGCCTGCGCGCGCTGCGCTCGCTCGGCGTGCTCGACGAAACGCTCGGCATCGGCTACCAGTTCCGGAACACTACGTTCCTCGACGAGCAGGGTGAGCTGATCGTCCGCCTCGACAGCGCGATGGGTGGCGACGACATGCCAGCCAACAACGCGCTCTCCCGCCTCGACCTGCACCGCATCCTCATCGCCGCCGCCGAGCGGCACGATGTGAAGATCCAGTACGGGAAGACGATGCGGTCGTTCACCGACACCGGCGGAGAGGTAGAGGTGGTCTTCACCGACGGTCGGCAGGAGGCCTACGACCTGGTCGTGGCGTTTGACGGCATCAAATCGCCGACGCGGCACATCCTGTTCGGGCCCGAGCACGACGCGGTCTACTCCGGCTTCGGCGTATTCCGGGTGACGCTGCCACGTCCGGACTTCCTCGACGGCACGCGGGTGTACCAGGCCGTCGGAGTCAAAGCCGGCTTCCTCCCGCTCAGCGTGGACTCCATGTACATGTTCATCGTCACGCCGGATCCGGCCCATGTGATTCATCGGCCGGAGGACTTCGTCGACGTCCTGCGCGAACGCATGGCACCGTTCGGCTCGCTGCCCGGCGAAGTGCGCGACAGCCTGACGTCGTCCGACGACATCGTCTACAGCCGGATCTCGGACGTGCTGTTGCCGCTGCCGTGGTTCCGCGGCCGGGTCGGCGTGCTCGGCGACGCGGCGCACGCCTGCGCGCCCCATCTCACCCAGGGCGCCGGCATGGCGCTGGAGGATGCGGTGGTCCTGGCCGAGTGCCTGGCCGCCGACGGCACGCTCGCCGAGCGGCTGCGCGCGTTCGAGCAGCGGCGCTACCCGCGCGCGAAGCTCGTCCAGGACGTCTCGCGCGGAATCCTCGAAAGCGAGATGGGCATCACCGAGGCGACGTGGGGCGCCACCGTGCAGGGCATGCGGGACCACCTCGCCGAGCAGATGGGCGGCATCGAACGGTTTCTCGACGCACCGGCCTGACCTTCTCTTCATCTAGGAGCAGTTCGTGACCAGCTATTTCCAGCCCGGCGCGCTCGAAAGCGCGACCCCGCCACCACCGTGGGAAGGACCAGTGCTGCCTCCGCTGGCACCGCATGACGCGGTGGCCGCCTCCGAACGCGCGCGACGCTCGCCGATCACTCACCTGCGCTACGTCGCGCTCGCGACCGAGAACCTGCGCTCCGCGGCCGCCTTCTACGAAGGTATCTGGGGCCTGTACCGGGTAGCCGGCGACGGTGACGTCCTGTTTCTCGGCACGGTCGGCAGCCCCGAGCCGTACGTCATCCGGCTGCGTCAGGCGGACGAGCGGCGCACCGACCTGATCGCGTTCGGCGGGACCGATGCCGCTGCCGTCGACGCGCTCGCCGCCCGGCTGGGCACCGACGGCGTGTCGCTCGCGAGCGAGCCCGGGTCGTTGCAGTTGCCGGGTGGCGGCTACGGCTTCCGGTTCTTCGACCCGGACGGGCGGCTGGTCGAGGTGTCCTGCGACGTGGCGGGCAAGCCGTACCGCGCACTGGAGCCCGGCGAATCGGTGCCGCGCAAGCTCAGCCACGTCGTGGTGAGCAGCCCGGACGTCCCGGCGCTGAAGGCGTTCTACGAGAGGTATCTCGGGCTGCGGCTGTCGGACTGGCTGGAGGACCGCATGTGCTTCCTCCGCTGCTCGACAGACCACCACAACCTGGCGATCGTGCAAGGCCCTGTCGCCGGCCTCAACCATGTGTCCTTCGAACTACGCGACGTCGACGAGTACATGCGCGGCACCGGCCGGCTCTTCCGGCACGGCCATCAGCCGTTGTGGGGTCCGGGACGACACAGCGCGGGCGACAACGTCTACTCCTACTTCGCCGGCCCGGACAAGGTCGTCGTCGAGTACACGACAGCACTTGAGCAGGTCACGGACGAGGAGGCATGGGTGCCGCGGGTCTGGCCCATAACGCCGGACTACGCCGATCGGTGGGGGACGGCCGGTCCCGGCGAGGACCTGTTCGCCCTCTGGCACCGCGCCCCCGCCGACCGCGGGCTCTGGACCCCGGCGGCGCTATGAGTACACAGCCCCACGACCACCCGGAACTCGGGCCGGCGCAGCTCGTCGAGGTGGCGGACCGGGTCTTCGCGTACATCCAGCCGGACGGGTCCTGGTACATCAACAACACCGGATTCGTCGTCGGATCGTCATCCGTGGTGTCGATAGACGCGTGTTCGACCGAGCGGCGCACCCGCGACTACCTCGCCTGCATCGCATCGGTGACACCCGCGCCAGTGACAACGCTGATCAACACGCACCACCACGGCGACCACACGTACGGCAACGCCGTGCTCGGCGCGGCCACCATTGTCGGCCACGAACGGTGCCGCGTCGAGGTGCTTGAGAACGGACCGCCGGCCAACCGCGGCATCTGGAGCGACGTCGAGTGGGGCGACATCACGCTCGCCCCGCCGAACCTCACCTTCGCCGATCGCATCCGCCTGTGGTCGGACGACCGGCCCATCGACGTGAGGTACGTCGGCAAGTCCGCGCACACCACCAACGACAGCCTGGTCTGGCTTCCCGAGCAGGAAGTGCTGTTCTGCGGCGATCTTCTGTTCAACGGCGGCACACCCTTCCTGCTGTCGGGCTCGGTGATCGGCGCGATCGACGTCCTGACCAACGTGCTGGCGCCCATCCCCGCGCGGACCGTCGTGCCAGGACACGGTGCGCCGTGTGACGCCGCTCTGATCCCCACGGCCATCGGCTACCTCGAGTTCGTGCTGGCCACTGCCAAGGCCGGCCGCGAGGCCGGCCTGACACCGCTGCAGGCCGCGCGGGAGACCCAGCTCGGCGACTACGCCGGCTGGCTCGACAGCGAGCGTATCGTCGGCAACCTCCATCGCGCGTACGCCGACCTCGACCCGCAGGGCCGGCCTGTCGACGTATCCGCGGCACTACGCGACATGATCGAGTTCAATGGCTCGCGACCGCTGTCGTGTCACGCATAGGCTTTGGATCCCGTCCTCGTGATGCGGCCATCGAGGAAACCTGGCACCACCGCTGGAACGAGGTCACCGCGGCCGCATGATCACGACTTACAGCTGCCGCGTCTGAACGACGATCGATGGTGTCTCTGGCACGTGATATGCCGCGTCCGACGAAAGTATGTCCGTGTCCACGTAGCCACCCAATAGTTCGCCCGAGTTGGTGGCAATCACCGAACCCTCGTCGTCAACCACACTCACGGGTTTAGCGAACGACAGCAAGTACGGCTGCCAGAGCGCCTGGATTTTCCCTACCTCCACATCGACGGCGGCGACCCCGAAGAACGTGTCGTCCAAGGTGACCGGGAGACTTCCCGTCAGTACGTACGCGTTCGTTCCCGTTACATCCACGTAAGGACTGCTGATGTGCACAGCCTCGTCGACTGCCGCCTGCCACCACTGAGTGTTCTCGAACTCGTAGTAGTCGGTGAGCATGGGGTCCCCGGTCATCAGCGGTGCGCACGCCTCATGGTTGACGGGCCGGTACCACCAGTGGATTGCGCCGGGATCGAGAGCTGCGGAGGAGCCAATGAATCCCATGCCGAGGGCGATCGCGTCGTCGGCGTCCAGCGCACGTCGCGCCGCTTCGTGGACGGAGCCGAATGCCGAAGCGCCCCTTACTCTGTCTGCTGCGATGTCTGCTCGTGCGGCATCCCTGAGTGATGTGCAGTGGTTGGCGAACTCACGGGCCACCTTCATCATGCTACGGCGAAGATGGGCGAGATCTCGACTGGAAATCATGCCTGGCGGCCCTCCTCACTCAGACGCATCCGGAGTTCAATCAGCCGGTTCATTGAATCGGCCAGGTGGCGTTCGGCGGTCGTGCGCGCGTTCAGTTCATCGCGGGCCTCGATCGCAGCGACAACGGCCAGATGTTGGTCTGCGCATTCTGAGGCCGTCTGGCATTCGAGGCCGGGAATCCAGAGCAAAGACGAGACATCGTTCCGTGCTGCAAGCTCGGCTCTGGTCAACGCAGCTGACCGCGTGCCGGCGGCAAGCTCAAGGTGGAATCGAGAGTCAAGGCGGACTGATGCTGCGGTCGTCTCCGCACCGCGAACAGCGTTGGCCGCGTGAGCCAGCGTAGTTAAGGTCAGCCCCCGTGCACGCACCGCGGCCAACTCGGCGGCCTTGCCGACGATGGCCAGATATTAGTCGCGACTGTCACGGATTGCGTCGATGTCAAGCGCGAGCAAGCGGCGTCGCAGAGGCTGGTCGTCGGGGTTCGCCGGGAGGACGACGAAGTTGCCGCCTTGGCGGCCGCGCCTCGTCTGGATCAGGCCTTGGTCGCGCAGTCGGGCCAGTGAGTTCCGCAGCGTCATTACCGAAACGTTCATCCGGGCAGCGAGTTCAGCCGCGACACCACGCCGTCGGAGCGACAGCGCGCACTCCGCACTCCTCAAGATCGCGGACGCCGTTGAGGCCCGGGCGGAGGAGCTGATTGAGCTTGAGGCCATGAACACCGGAAAGCCGAAGGCGGCAATCCGCTCCGAAGAGATCACGGTCATGGTGGGTCAGATCCGTTTCTTCGCGGGCGCCGCCCGCGTTCTGGAGGGGAAGTCGGCCGACGAGTACATGCGCGGCTTCACCTCGTTCATCCGGCGCGAACCGATCGGCGTCAACGGGCAGGTCACCCCATGGAACTACCCGATGATGATGGCGGTCTGGAAGTTCGCGCCGGCCATCGCCGCCGGTAATTCCGTGGTCCTCAAGCCCAGCGACACCACGCCGGCGACCACCGCACTCATGGGCGACATCGCTCAGGAGTTCCTGCCTCCGGGCGTCTTCAACGTCGTCGTCGGTGATCGCGACACAGGCCGAGCCCTCATCGGCCACTCGACCCCGCAGCTGCAACTGCGTGTGCCCGGGTGACATGGAGACGCCCATGATTCAGCAGTACTTCCAAGGCACGGACGATCCAGGCGCGGCTCGTGAGGAGATGCTGGCCAGCTACCCGTCCGGCCGCATCGCGGAGGCCGTGGAAGTGGCTGACGCCGTCCTGTTCCTGCTCAGCGAGCGCTCGTCGTTCATCAACGGCACTTCGCTCGTCGTCGATGGCGCCCTGCTGGCCAAGACCTACTGAGAGGGCCTCTGCAGCACTTTTGTCGGTTCACCGTTTACTGAACTGGATCGAGTGGGACGCCGCTACTGGGCTTACAACGGCCGACTCATCCGCGCAGCACCGAACACCTACAAGATCACTCTCCCCGATGCCTTGCATCGCCAACGAGCCCTTAACTTCGTGGCATTGGTCCAGCATCTGCCGATTACAGCAGCCCTCAGGGTGCCCCGCCCCGGCCCTGAAGCCAGGGCCGCACCGGCAGCAGGGGCACCCCAGTGTGCGGCTACTGGCGCCTCGCCAGCCGACTACGCCTTTCTCTTACCTGGCCAGGAACCGCGTGTCGGCGCGGCGATCTTGGCTTGGATCGCGCCCATCAGCTGGACCTCGAGCAGGACCTCGTCGCCGGGCGCGAGCCACGGGTAGTCGTCAGAGCCATGCCGCAGCGAGAGCTCGAGGACGCAGCCGCCCTGGCACGTCCCGCTGCCGATCAGCGAGCCGGCCTCGACCACTGAGTTCCAGGATGAGTAGGAGATCAGCTCCTCGAACGACCAGTACGCAGATGACCACTTGTCGTTGCCGTACTGCCTTCCGTTAACGGTCGACGTCATCAGCAGGTCGTAGCCGTTGCCCATGCTGCGGCCGGCCAACTCGTCCGGCGTGACGAAGACCGGGCCGAGGGATGAGGCGAAGTCCTTGCCCTTGAACGGGCCGAGCAGGCCGTCCATTTCGCGGAACTGCAGGTCGCGCGCCGACCAGTCACAGAGGATGAGATAACCGGCGATGTGGTGGCCGGCCTCCGAGGTGCTCACCGAGCGGGCCTCGCGGCCGACAATCGCCCCGATCTCCAGTTCGAAGTCGAGCATCGCCGTGTCGCCGGGGCTCTCCACCGGGTCGCGCGGTCCGTGCAGGCTGGCGACGTTGCTGAAATAGCCGATCGGCTGCTGGTACCAGACCTCCGGCCCGCGGGTAAGCCCGTTGCTCCGCCAGGCCGGCAGGACATGCTCCTCGAAAATCATGAAATCGCGCATGGAGACAGGGTCGACCGGCGCGCGCAACTGCAGCGCCGCGGCGTCGCAGACCTCGGCCGGGTCGGCATCGATCGCCTCGGCGAGGGCGTGCAGCGCCGTGCCGTCGTCGCCGAAGTACGGCTCGATCCGCGACTCCTGCCGCGCGAGCGCGACACTGCCGTCAGCACGCAGCACGCCGATTCGGTCGCCCGCTGTAGTCCGCGCCTTGATGAATCTCGTCATGTCTCTCATTTCAGTATGGGTTTCGGGCTTACTTGGGCCGATCCGACCGCACCCGGCGACTTCCGTGTTCCGGGGGTCGCGTCCGGGGCGACGCTCGCAGGCATGGACAGCGTGCCCGGACACGGGTCCGGGGATCGGGAGTTCGAGGATGGCTCGTAGTTCCAGGCGTACGTCCGGCCGAACGGTCGAATGGGGACTGGACGCTGAAGGCCACGACAGGGCCTAGGAGGTCTTCGCGCGCGCCCGGACGAGGGACGCCACCGTCACGGCGAGGAGGAGACCGACGCCGTAGAAGGCGTCCTGCACCCAGCCGGAGTAGCCGAGCAGTTGCAGGCCGAGGATGCCCGTCTCAAGGAAGTAGACACCGAAGAACGTCCCTATGGGGTTGAACTGCCCGGGACGGACGATCGCCGTGCTGAGGAAGACGGCCGCGAGCGCGGGCAGCAGGTAGGTGGCGGAGGCGGTCGGGTCGAAGCCGCCCACCGTGGCGACGAGGATGATCCCGGCCATTCCGGCGATCAGGCTCGCGACCACATAGCCGCCCGCCCGGATGCGATCGACGCTGATGCCGGCGAGCCGGGCGACCTCTCGGTTGGCGCCAACGAACGTGATGTGCCGACCGATTGGTGTCCAGCTCAGCACGTACGCGAAGCCCAGGCACAGCGCGAGCCCGTAGAAGAACGACAGCGGCAGGCCGAGCAGGTTGTGCTCGGCGAACTCCGAGAACCCGTGGCTCGACACGGACACGATCGTGGAGGACGAGATCAACTCGGCGATGCCAAGGAACAGGCTGGCCGTGCCGAGCGTGCAGATCAGCGACGGGACGCCGACGACGACAACGAAAAAGGCGTTGATCAGCCCGCAGCTGACCGCGGCGAGCAGCGCTATCACGCAGGCCAACCACAGGGACACATCGTGCAGCGTCACGAGCACCGGAATGATCGTCGCGGACAGCCCCATCGAACTCGCGGACGACAGGTCGAACTCGCCGATGACGAACGTACACAACGCGGCGACCGCGAGGAACAGCAGTGCTGACTGCGAGCCGAAGATCGCCTGCGCGGTGGACGTGCCGAGGAACTTGCCCGGCATGACTCCGCCGTAGACGGCCGCCATCACCAGCCATACGCCGAGGAGCGCGTACCGGGCGGCGAACGCGTCCAGCACACCCCGCAACGAGCGGCTGCGACTGCCGCCTGACGCCACGTCCGGCACTGTCACCGTCGTGTTCGGTTCCGGCATCCGGTCTTCCTCGTCCGTGTCGACCTCGCCTCCGGACGCCAGATCCTCGCTCTTGTCGAACACCGTCATGCTGGCTCCCCTATGGACTTCTCGGCTGCTGCGTAGATCTGCTCGATGAGCACGTCGGCGCTTGAGCAGTCGGCGACGACGGTGCCGCCACCGGACCGGTAGATGAGGACGCGGTCGCAGGCTTCGACCAGGATTTCCGGCTCGCTGCTGACCAGCACCACGGCCATGCCCGACTCGGCCGCACGGCGCAGCGCGCGCAGGATGTCCTGCCGGGCGCCGACGTCCACCGCCTGCGTCGGCTCGTGCAGGACGAGGGCGGCGGGCGCGGTGGCCAGCCACTTCGCGAGCAGCACCTTCTGCTGGTTGCCGCCGCTCAAATGCTTGATCGTCATCGTCGGCGCGTTCGGCCGGATACCCAACGTGTCGATCGCCTTCTCCGCTGCCTGGCGCTGCCACGTGCGGGCGACGAACCACGGCCGTCCGCGTGCCTTCAGCAGCGGCAGGCTGATGTTGTCGCGGAGGTTCAGGTCGAACGCCAAGCCGTCGCGGTCGCGCCGCTCGGGCACGAGTACGATGCCGGCGCGCAGGCAGCCGATCACGTTGGCATGGCGCAGGTCGGCGAGGCCCTGCGGCGTGACGACCTTGCCGGCGATCGCCCGCTGCGCTCCGGCGAGCAGGTACGGCAGCTCCTCGTACCCGTTGCCGGGCAGGCCGGTGATACCGAGGATCTCGCCGTCGTGCACGTCGAAATCCACACCCTCGACCCGCTTGCCGCGCACTCCGCGCACATGGACGGTCGGGCGCCCGGCGGGTTCGCGAGCGGGTGGCCGCGACGGGCCGGCCACCGGCGCACTGCCCAGCATCCGCCGCGCGATCCCGTGCTCGCTCAGGTGGCTGGTGTTCAACCCGTCGCCGGTGACCTTGCCGTCGCGCAGGATCGTGAGCCGGTCGCACACCGCCACCAGCTCGCTGAGGCTGTGGCTGATCAGCAGGGCGGCGCTGCCCTGTGAGGCGATTCGCCGCAGCATCTGGTGGATGCGGGTGAGGTCGTCACCGCTGAGCGCGCGGGTCGACTCGTCCAGGATGATCAGGCCCGCACCAGCCGCGTGGTCGCGCATCGCGCGGGCGATCGCGATCTCCGCCCGCTCCGGCGCGCTCAGCGTGCCGACCACCGTGGCGGGCTCCAGCTCGATGCCGAGCCGGGCGAGCGTCCGTGCGGTGAGCCGATCACGCTCGATGCGGTCGATGCGGCCGAGGCGCGTGGGGAACCCGCCGACGCAGACGTTCTCGGCCACGGTCAGCTGGTCGAGCAGGCCGAGGTCCTGGTGGACGACACCGACGCCGGCCGCGCGGACCTCGCGCCAGCGCACCGGCAGCCGCACTGGGCGTCCGTCGACGTGGTACTGGGCACCGGGATCCGGCGAGTACACGCCGGTGAGGATCTTGATGAGCGTGGACTTGCCGGAGCCGTTCTGTCCGGCGAGGCCATGGACCTCACCGGGCCGAACGGACAGGTTCACGTCGTCGAGCACACGCACAGTCCGGAATGTCTTGGACAGCGAGTGGATCTCGAGACGGGCCTGGTCGGGGGACATCTACTTGACTCCCCACGCGCTCAGGAAGGTGTTCTCGAAGGTGTCCTGCCCGTACCACTGGTTCGTGGCGTACGCGGCCGGGGTCAGCGAGAGGTCGCCGACGTTGTCCTTGTTGAAGACCCGGACGATTCCCGGGCCCTCGTCGGGCTTCTGGCCGACCATCATCCGGATGATGCCGTCGGCGAACTGCCAGCCGAAGTAGACCGGGCTGGTCCCGACGTCGTTGAACTGCACCTGGCCGGCCTTGATCCGCTGCAGCGCGGCGAGGTCGCCGTTGGCGGAGGAGATCTTCACCTTGTTCGTGAACCCGGCGGCCTGGATGCCGGTGAGCGCGCCCGGTACGCCGGTATCGACGGAGGTGACGACGTAGTCGGTGTCGGGATGGCTGATCAGCGCGGAACTCACCTGCGAGGGGAGGCGCTTGAGGCTGGCGGTGTTGTAGTCGATCTCGGTGAAACGGCAGTCGGGGCAGTTGTCGGCGAAGAACTGCTTGGCATACGCGGCCATGGCCTTCGTCTGCGGCGAGTCGGTCACACCGATGTACAGCACCTTCGCCTTGCCGCCGCTGTCGACGATCACCGCCTCGCTGCTCAGCTTCTGCAGCACGTTGATCGTCGGGGTGGTGTCGTAGAACGCGAGTTCGGGGGAGTTCGTCTTGCCTCTGCTCGGCTGCGCACCGGCGATGAGCACCGGGATGTTTTGCGCGACGAGGTTGTCGAACGCGTTGGGGATGAGCGCGTAATCGATATAGCCGGTGACGACGCCGTCGGCGCCACGCGACGCCGCCTCGTTCAGGCAGGACGCCATCGTGGTGGGCAGGAACTCTCCGTCACACATGTGGAACGTGATGCCGAGCTTGTCGAACGCGGCCTTGATGCCGTCGCCGAAGGTGTTGAGGATGGGCGCCGTCGCACCGACCGGGACGTACCAGATCGTCTTCCCGCGGAGTTTCTCGACGCCGCTGACCTGCTTCTGCGCCGGGTAGGAGGAGACCATCCCGGTGTGCTTGGCGATCTCCGCCTTCATCTCGTCGATGGTCAGGCCGTGGGCGTCGCTCGTCCCCCCGGGTCTGTCGCTGCCCTGCTTGGCGTCGCTGCTGCTACAGCCGCTCAGCATCAGGGCCATCGCCGCGGCGCCGGCGAGCAGGAGTATTCGCAGCCGCCGAAGCGAGTGGGATCGGGTGTCCATCATTCTCATCCTCCGGGGGGCGGGTGGTGCGCGCCGTCGGACACGTGCCCGTGACCATGGAGCCGGCGCTGATGATCGTTTCTGACCTCTACTGTCGTCAATAGACTGTGGAAAACCACTGAGAGATTGTCAATGATTCTTGCATACAAATTCGTTTCTGTTTTTCATAGTCGTCAGAATCGCGATCGATCGATCCGACCGGACCTGCGGCCTCGTCCGGAGCTTTGGTGAGGAGAGTGGACGCATGCCAGAACCGGCCGCCCCGCACAGCCTGAGCAGGCCACCTTCACTACGCGTGCTGATCGAAGGTGCCGCGTGACGCCGTCACGCACGCGGACGCGGACGTGGAGTACAGCGCGGGGGTACTCGCGAGCCGCCACCGCCTGTCCCACAGGCCGATGCCGGCGGGCGGGACGGACCCACAGCAGAGCGACCGCACCTGTCGAGCATTACGGCGAACTCACGCCGACTCGGTGTTCCGCGACCGCGACGACCCGGATGCGATGGCGGTGGCCGCGGCGACCGACGTGGGTCCCGCGGTGCGTCTGACGTGGGAATTCAGTGCCGCGGCAGGCAATGTTCGCCCGTCAAGGAGCGGCGTCCGGTGCGTGCTCCCGGCGTGCCGGCCGGAAGCCCTCGTACGTCGCGGCGGGGCAGGCCCTTCGCCGACCGCGGTCCGAGGACGCGCTCAGTCCCGCGTGTGCGGCACGGTCACCGCGGTCGCAAGGAGGCCCCGGCGCACCGTCCAGCGCCCGTCGAAGTGACCGATCCGACGGCCGTCCACCACCGGTCCGGGCACGAGGAGTTCGGCGCGGAAGCCGCCGGACGTGGTGGCTCCGGGATCCATGAAGATGTCGATGTCCGCTTCGGTGAAGTCGAGCCACTTCCCGGTGAGGGGGAACCACGCCTTGTAGACCGACTCCTTGGCGCTGAACAGGAGCCGGTCCCAGTGGACGCCGGGGTGCTGCCCGGCGAGGCCGTGCAGCCGCCGGTTCTCGTCGGGCAGCGCCACGGACGGCAGCACGTTCTCCGGGAGCGGCAGATGGGGTTCCGCGTCGATGCCGAGCGAGGCCAGGTCGGTCTCGCGGGCCAGCGCCGCGGCGCCGTAGCCCTCGCAGTGCGTCATGCTGCCGATCAGCCCGGCGGGCCACTGCGGGGCGCCCCGCTCACCGGGCAGCACAGCCTGCGGGGCCACGCCGAGCTTCTCCATGGCGTGCCGGGCGCAGCCGCGTACGACGGTGAACTCGCGGCGCCGTTTCTCGACGGCGCGTGCGATCAGTGCCTGTTCCTCGGGATAGAGCTCGGGGTACGGCGTCGTGCCTCCGGGCCGCTCGTCACCGTGTGCCTCCACGGCCACGACCGACTCCGGGAGCAGTTCCTCGATCACCGGATCCGACCTCCATCGGCAGAATGCGGCGCAGCTTGCCCGGTGGTTCCGAGCGCTTGCGCCATTCACGGGGGTAGCCCACCGACACCTCTTCGAAGCGGACGCCGTCGAGCCAGGTGGTGCGGGGAATGTGCAGGTGTCCGTAGACCATGGCGGAGACGCGGTAGGTGCGGTGCCAGTCCGCGGTGAGCCGGGTGCCGCACCACATGGCGAACTCGGGGTACCAGAGGATCTCCGTCGGGTGCCGGTCCAGCGGGTAGTGGTTGACCAGGACCGTGGGCAGCTCGGCGGGGATCTCCGCGAGCCTGCGCTCGGTCTCGGCCACCCGGGCCCGGCACCAGGCCTCACGGCTCGGGTACGGGTCGGGGTGCAGGAAGTGCTCGTCGGTGCAGACGACGCCGGTCCCGTGGGCGTACTCGAGCCCCTCTTCCTTGGTCGCGCAGCCCGCGGGCAGGAACGAGTAGTCGTAGAGGAGGAACAGCGGTGCGACGGCGACCGGTCCGCCGGGGCCCTCCCACACCGGGTACGGGTCCTCCGGCGTCGTCACTCCCAGCTCTCGGCAGACCTCCACGAGGTGCTCGTAGCGGGCCACGCCGCGCAGGGTGACGGCGTCCTGGGGGTGGGTCCACAGCTCGTGGTTGCCGGGTGCCCAGATCACCTTGCGGAAGCGGGAGGCGAGCGTTTCGAGGGTCCAGCGGATGTCGGCCACCGTCTCGGCGACGTCGCCGGCCACCAGCAGCCAGTCGTCGTCGGTCTCGGGGCGCATCTCCTCGACGAGGGCTCGGTTCTCGGCGTATCCGATGTGCAGGTCGCTGATGGCCAGCAGCCGGCCCCCGGAACGGTCAGCCGTCGTCACCCTCGCCCCTTCCGTGGACCGGAGACGCCCCTCGGCGTGCCCGGATGGAAACACAAGAACACATGTGGCCTCCACCGTACAAGAGCGGCTTTAGCGGGCCCGCGAACGATGTGGCTCCGGCCGGTCTTTTGGGTGTGGGTGAAGAACCCCGGGGGAGAACCATGACCGACGTAGTCGACAACCGCGGAGACGACAGCCCCTACGAGTGCGGGCTCGTGCGCCACGAGCTGCCCGGTGTCGCCGTCGTCCCGGTGGACGGCGAACCGGCCCTGCACATCGAGGCGTTGCTGCGCGACGGCTGGTTCGACTCCCTGGAGCTGACCCGCGAGGACGTCACGCGGGTCGCCCAGTACCGCGACGAGCTGGTCCGCAAGGACTTCCTCGACAGCTTCGACTCCCTTGAGGAGTACCTGCGTCAGCTGCGGGTCGAGGTCCGGCTCGTCGAGGCCGGTCCCGCCGAGGTGGCCCGCCTCTCCCAACTGACCCTGCGCACCAACCAGTTCAACCAGATGACGCTGCGACTGGGGCCCGCCGAGGTGCGCGCACTCGTCGACGATCCGGCGGCACGCGTCCTCGCCGTCCGTGCCGCCGACCGCTTCGGGGACAACGGCGTCGTCGGCGCGGTGTTCACACACCAGCGCGACGACACCGTCCACATCGACAACTTCCTGCTCAGCTGCCGGGTGTTCTCCCGAGGCATCGAGCAGACCGCGCTCCACGCCGTGCTCCGGCACTCCCGCGCGCACGGCGCCCGCGCGGTGCGCGCGAGCTATCGGGCCACACCGAAGAACACCAAGGTCAAGGACTTCTACCCGAGGAACGGCTTCGCCCCCGTCACCGATGACGGCACAACCGTGACGTACGAGCACGACCTCTTGGTCCTGCCTGTCCCGCCCGCGCACGTCCACTTCACCGAGATCCCGGGAGACGACGGCTCGTGAACTCCATCGACGACTTCCTCACCCTCCTCCAGGACGACCTGGGCCTGCCGGTGACCGGCGCGGACGTCGGCGCGGGACTGGACCGGGTGCCCGGCTGGGACTCGGTGCACCTGCTCTCGCTCCTCGCGCTCCTGGAGCGTACGACCGGCCGTGCGCTCCCCCTGGCCCAGGCCCTGGAGGCCGGCAGCCTGGAGGAGATCTACACGCTGGCGGTGGCCTCGTGAGGATCTCGCCCGTCGCCCGCGAGCGCCGCCACACCCTGGCCTTCCTCGACGGCATCCGGGGCTTCGCGCCGGTGTTCCTCGGTACGTCGGTCGACATGGGCAACGTACGGGAGCACCGGGCCGGGCAGCCGTCGGGGCGCCGGATCTCCACGGTCACGTACGTCCTTCATGTGGCCGCCCGGGTGCTGGCCGCGCATCCGGAGGCGAACGCCGCGCTCCGGGGCCGGTCCCGGGTCGCCCGCTACGACGCCGTGCACGGCAAGTTCACTCTCGACCGCACGCTGGGCGGGCACCGGGTGGTGCTGTCCGCCGTGCTGCCCGACCTGGAGCGGGCCGGGCTCGCCGAGATCCAGGAGCGCGTCGACCACTTCCGTGACGGTGACCCCGCGACGATGCCGGAGTTCGCCGGCGTCCGCGCCCTCCAGCGGCTGCCCGGGCCGCTGCGCACCCTCGCGTACCGTGCCGCGACCCGTCCCCTGCGCAGGCGGCCCGCGACGACGGGCACGTTCGCGGTGACCTCGCTCGGCCACCGTCCCGTGGAGGCGTTCCACTCCGTCGGCGGGACCACGATCACGCTCGGGCTCGGCGCGACCGCCGACCGGCCCGCGATCCGGGACGGGAAGGTCGTCGTCGCTCCGCTGCTGCCGCTGAGCCTCACGTTCGACCACCGGGTGATCGACGGCGCGGAGGCGGCGGACGTGCTCGCGGAGATCAAGGAGGGGCTGGAGTCCTTCAAGCCGGAGTCCGTCGAGGAGGACGGGGTCCATGAGGTCTGACCTGCCTCAGGAGCACCTACGGGTCCGTCCGGAGATTCTGTAACACGCACGTAGCAGCGGGCAGGCTTCGGAAGCCTTATGATCGGCCCTACACAACCGCCACGGACTCCCGTTTTCGAACGGCGGTTTTGTGTACCCACTTACTCCTTGGCCGGGCACGGCTTGCTTCGCCGTGCCCGCGGACCTTGAAAGGCGGCCTGCATGGTCTCTCGCGTACGCGTCTGGCTCAACCGCACGTACGCGGAGAACGTGTTCTTCATGGATCAGCTACGGCGAAATCCGTGCGGCCGGGCCGTCGAGATCCACGCCACGCACGGCGACCCGGACTCCCCCATCCTCGCCACCGCCGACACCGCCGCGATGGAGCCGGAGGGGCTGTCCCCGGCGGCGTACGTCGAGTACGCGCTCGACCAGTGCGCCCGGCACTCCTTCGACGTGTTCGTCCCGGTCCTGCACCAGGCGGCCCTCGCCGAGCACCGCGAGGACTTCGCCGCGGTCGGTACGGCGCTGCTCGCACCGCCCGCCGAGGCCGTGCACACCTTCCAGGACAAGGTGATCGCCTACGAGGCGGTCGAGAAGCTCGGCATTCCGGCGCCGCCGTGGTGGCGGGTGCGGACCGCGGACGAGCTGGTCGTGGCGGTCGACGCGCTGGAGGCCGACGGCCACAAGGCGTGCTTCAAGCCGGCCTCCGGGGCGGGCGGCGTCGGTTTCCGCATCATCACGCGGACCCCCTTCTCCCTGATGCACCTCAACGGCTTCCCCAGCCCGTACGTGCCGCTGGACATGGTCGTCGAGGCGCTGAACCAGGCCGACGAGCCGGTGGACTGGCTGGTCATGCCACGTCTGGAGCAGCCGGAGGTGTCCGTGGACTGCCTGACCGGTCCGGACGGGCGGGTACGGATGGCCGTGGGCCGGACCAAGAACGGGCGGCGGCGCGGCTTCACGGACGACCCCCAGTGGATCGAGCCGGCCCGGCTGCTCGCGGAGTCGTTCGGGCTGCACTATCTGACGAACATCCAGTTCCGGATGCTCGGCGACGAGCCGGTCCTGATGGATGTCAACACCCGTCCGGCGGGCGGCCTGCACCAGCTCTCGCAGTGCGGCATCAACGCCCCGTGGGCCGCCGTGCGGCTGGCGCTCGGCGAGGAGCCCGGCGACCTGGTCCCGCCGTTCCTCGGCCAGGACTACACGGTGGTCGCCGGTCCGCGTGCGGTACGGGCCGTGCCACAGCAGCAGCCGCAGCACGGGGACCTGGACCTCCCCGTCCCCGCGCCCGCGACCGCTCCGGAGCCCGTGATCGGCACTCAGCCGACACAGACCGTGCAAGCGACTCAGGCCGCACAGCCCGCCCAGGCCGCACAGGCGACTCCGGCGGCTCAAGCGGCACAAGCGACTCAGGCCGCACAGACTTCGGACAGTCCCTTGACAGTCTGATTGGTCCATACCAACTTGGTGAACGTGCCAACTCCCGTACCCCCCAAACGTTCAGGGAGATCACGTGCGCCTCAGACGTTCCAGAAACCGTTTCCTCGCTCTGCTCGCATCGGCCGCCCTGGCACTCGCCGGGGCGGTCGCCCTGCCCGGCACCGCCCAGGCGGCCAACGTGCTGTCCAACCCCGGCTTCGAGTCGGGCGGCCTCTCCCCCTGGTCCTGCTCGGGCAACCTCGGCTCGATCGTGTCGAGCCCCGTGCACGGCGGCACCAAAGCCCTTGCGGGCGCGGCGAGTTCGAGTGACATCGCCAAGTGCAGCCAGACCGTGTCGGTCCAGCCGAACACCGCGTACAGCCTGACGGGCTGGGTGCGCGGCAGCTACGCCTACCTGGGCGTGGACGGCGGGCCGTCGACCTGGACCCAATCACCCTCCGCCTACAGCCAGTTGACCGTGTCGTTCACGACCGGCGCGGCGCAGACCAGCGCGACGATCTACACCCACGGCTGGTACGCGCAGGGCACCTACCAGGCCGACGACATCAGCCTGGACGGGCCGGGCGGCAGCTCGGACACCCAGGCACCGACGGCCCCCTCGACCCTGCGCTCCACCGGCAAGACCTCGTCGAGCGTGTCGCTGGCGTGGAACGCGTCGAGCGACAACGTGGGAGTCACCGCGTACGACATCTACAGCGGTGCGAACCAGGTGCTCAGCGTCTCCGGGACGACCGCCACGGTCAGCGGGCTCTCGCCGAGCACCGCGTACACGTTCACCGTGCGGGCGAGGGACGCGGCCGGGAACCGGTCCGCCGCCTCCAACTCCCTTGCGGTGACGACCGATCCGGGCAGCGGCACCACCGGCTTCAAGCAGGCCGCGCCCTATCTGTACCTCGGCTGGGGTGACCCGCCGAGTGCCTCGTCGGTGATGAGTTCGACCGGCGTCAAGTGGTTCACGATGGCGTTCATCCTCTCCTCGGGCGGCTGCAACCCGGCCTGGGACGGGTCGCGTCCGCTGACCGGCGGCAACGACCAGTCCGTCATCAACTCCATTCGCTCGGCGGGCGGTGACATCGTCCCGTCCATCGGCGGCTGGAGCGGCAACAAGCTGGGGCCGAACTGCTCGACACCGGAGGCGCTCGCCGGCGCGTACCAGAGGGTGATCGACGCGTACGGGCTGAAGGCGATCGACATCGACATCGAGAACACCGACGAGTTCGAGAACGAGGTCGTCCAGGACCGGATTCTCAACGCCCTGAAGATCGTCAAGCAGAACAACCCGGGGCTGCGGACGATCATCACCTTCGGCACGTCGACGACCGGCCCGACCTCCTGGGGCAACCGGCTCATCGAGCGGGCCTCGGCACTGGGCGCGGGCATCGACGTGTTCACCATCATGCCGTTCGACTTCGGCGGCGGCGCCGACATGTACGGCAACACGGTGAACGCGACCGAGGGTCTGAAGACCAAGCTCAAGTCGGTCTTCGGCTGGGACGACGCCACGGCCTACGCGCACATCGGCATCTCCGGCATGAACGGGCTGAGCGACCAGCAGGAGCTCACCTCGCCGACGACCTGGACTCAGATCCGCGACTGGGCGAACTCCCATCACATCGCCCGCCTCGCCTTCTGGTCGGTCAACCGCGACCGGCCGTGCCCCGGCGGGGGCGTGGTCAGCAACTGCTCCGGCATCAGCCAGAACAACTGGCAGTTCACGTCGATCACGGCGGGCTTCACCGGCTGACGGCCGGTCACGAAAGGTCCCGACGGCCCTCAAGGGGGTGCCCGGTCAGTCGACCGGGTACCCCCACGCCTTCGCCAACTCGGCCAGGCGCGGCGGCAGTTCGGCCGTCGGGTCGGCCGGGCGGGCCTGCTGGATGCGGCCCGACCTGATCGTGGGGCTCCAGTCGCCGAGCTGGGGGCGGAAGTCGCCGTGGTCCTTCTTGCCGTAGTCGAGCATCGCGCTCTCCCACGGGACGCCGAGGTACTCGCACACGCCACGGGTGGTCCGCTCCGGGTGCGCGGTGAGGTCCTCGTACGTGATCACGTGGGCGTCGAGGGTGCGGCGGGCCTCGTCCAGCTTCTCGCTGTAGTCGAGGACCTCGGCGCGGATCTGTGCGTGGTCCGGGTCGGTGCGGCGCTCGGTGAGCGAGGCGACGACCGCGCCGGGGTGGCGGAGCAGCAGGATGTAGCGGGCGTTCGGCCAACATCGGTGCAGGCGCGGCCACATGAGGGTGTTCGGCGGAGTCTTGTCGACGATGA
This sequence comes from Streptomyces sp. NBC_00878, assembly GCF_026341515.1. Classification (NCBI taxonomy): domain Bacteria; kingdom Bacillati; phylum Actinomycetota; class Actinomycetes; order Kitasatosporales; family Streptomycetaceae; genus Streptomyces; species Streptomyces sp. NBC_00878. The sequence continues at coordinate 1,426,546 of NZ_JAPEOK010000001.1, forward strand.
TCTCCTTGCCGCTGCGGACGAGTTCCAGGTGCAGCACCCGGTCCCACAGCACGTGCTCCAGCTCGTCCTTGTCGAGTTCGAGCGCCTTCATGGCGTCGGCGGTGAAGTCGCGCGACAGGTTGATGTGCAGGGTGCGCAGATGCATCTCGTGCGGGGCGCGGATCCTGCTGTGGCTGTTCAGCAGGACCCTCAGGAGCGTCGAGCCGGAGCGCACGGAGGAGAGGACGAAGACCGGCGAGTCCACCAGCCGCGGGGCACGCGGAGCGACGTACGAGTCCCCGTGGGTCCTGGGCGCGGGCATGGCGTCGAGGGTGCGGCGCGGCGGACTCACCGCCTGGGCCATCAGCCTTCCCCTGCGCCTCAGTCCCTTGCCGATCGCGGACATTCGCGGGTCTCGCACGGTGACACCTTTCTCTCGCACTCGCCCACATCAGAGGGGCACCGGGCGAACTCCAGGTGTCGTACAGGCAACAAGCGCAGGTCACGGCGGGCCGTGAACCCACCGTGACCTGGCCTCTTACCGCTTCCTTAATTCTTCATGGGAACCGTGGTCACTTCTTCTCCACGGCCAGCCGCAGCGTCTGGATCTCGAAGGGCCGCAGAGTGACGGACACGCTGTCGCCGTCCGTGTCCACCGTGCTCAGCGGGCGCTCCAGGAGATCGGTGAGCTGGGCGCCCGCGAGGGGGAAGCCCGTGCGCAGGGTGCCCTGTGCACGGCCGCCGAGAGACTCGTAGACGCGGACGACGACATCGCCCGAGTTGTCGTCGGCGAGCTTGACCGCCTCGACGGTCACGCCCCCGCCGCCGTCCACGGACACCACCGGCTCGGGCGTGCCCGCCGCGTCCGCCACCCGCAGCGGGAGGTTGAGCGCGTAGCCCTCGGCGACCGCGTCCTCGATGGTCGCGCCCGGCAGCAGCGCGTACGTGAAGCGGTGCCTGCCCTGGTCGGCCTCCGGGTCCGGGATGCGCGGGGCGCGGACCAGGCTGAGGCGGACCGTGGTGGTCGTGCCGCCGTCCTCGCGGACCGTGCGGGAGATGTCGTGGCCGTACGTGGAGTCGTTGATGACCGCGACGCCGTAGCCGGGTTCGCCGAGGTGGACCCAGCGGTGGCCGGAGACCTCGAAGCGGGCCGACTCCCAGCTGGTGTTGGTGTGCGTGGGCCGCTGGATGTGGCCGAACGCGATCTCGGCGGACGAGTGTGCCGCCCGGATGTCCACCGGGAAGCCCGCCTTGAGGAACTTCTCGGCCTCGTGCCAGTCGATGTCTGTCTCGAAGTCGATACGGGGGCTGCCGGCACGCAGGCTGATGGTCTGGGTGATGTGCGAGCCGTTGCCGAAGGAGCGCTCCACCCGGATCGCCCCCAGCAGCGGGTCCTCCTCGACCACCGTCACGGACGACGCGTCCAGCAGGTCCGTGTAGCGGTTCTTGTAGTGCTTGTCGACGTCCCAGGCGTCCCAGTAGTTCGGCAGGTCCGTGTGCAGCCGGAGCAGGTTGCCCTTGTCGGCGAGGACCTCGCGGCCGCCGGCGCGCAGATCGCGTACGGAGGCCAGGGTGCCGTCCTCGGCCACCTCGACGCGGACCAGGCCGTTGTCGAGGACGCGACCGGTGACCGTCACCGGCTCGGGTACCTCGCCGGTGCCGAGGGGCGCGCTGCCGTTCGCCGGGACGACGGTGTGGGCCAGGGTGCCGTCGGAGGTGCGTACGACCTCCCGGCGCTCGACCGGGCTCGTGTTGAAGACGCGGGTGCCGCCCGTGCCGAGGGCGGTGATCGCCTCGGCGGTCAGCGCCTCGACCTCCTTCGCGACGCGGGCGTACTCGGCCTCCGCCTCGCGGTGCACCCAGGCGATGGAGGACCCGGGCAGGATGTCGTGGAACTGGTGGAGCAGGACCGTCTTCCAGAGCTGGTCGAGCCTGTCGTGCGGGTAGGCGTAGCCCGGTGCGTGCAGCGCGGCCGTGGTGGCCCACAACTCGGCCTCGCGGAGCTTGTGTTCGCTCCTGCGGTTGCCCTGCTTGGTGCGGGCCTGCGAGGTGTAGGTGGCGCGGTGCAGCTCCAGGTAGAGCTCGCCGACCCAGACCGGGGCGTCCTCGTACTCCTCGCGGGCCTTGGCGAAGAAGTCGTCGGGGTGCTCGATGACGACCTTCGGCGAGCCTTCCAGGTCGGCGAGCCTGCGCGCGCGTTCCATGATCTCTCGGGTGGGGCCGCCGCCGCCGTCGCCCCAGCCGAAGGGGGCCAGCGAGCGGGTGGCGGCGCCCTTCTCCTGGTAGTTGCGGGTGGCGCGGGCCATCTCCTCGCCGCTGAAGCGGGCGTTGTAGGTGTCGACCGGCGGGAAGTGCGTGAAGATCCGCGTGCCGTCGATGCCCTCCCACCAGAAGGTGTGGTGCGGGAACTTGTTGGTCTGGTTCCAGGAGATCTTCTGGGTGAGGAACCACTCGTTGCCGGCCAGCTTGGCGAGCTGCGGGTAGGCCGCGGTGTAGCCGAAGGAGTCCGGCAGCCACACGCCCTTGGTCTCGACGCCGAAGTGCTCGATGAAGAACCGCTTGCCGTGGATGAGCTGGCGGGCGACGGCCTCGCCGCCGGGCAGGTTGCCGTCGGCCTCGACCCACATGCCGCCGACCGGCGCCCACTGGCCCTTCTTGACGGACTCCTGGATGCGGGCCCAGACCTTCGGGTAGTTGTCGCGCACCCACTCGTACTGCTGTGCCTGGGAGCAGGCGAAGATGAAGTCGTCGTACTCGTCGGCGAGCGAGGTGACGTTCGAGAAGGTACGGGACGTCTTGCGCTTGGTCTCGCGGATCGGCCAGAGCCAGGCGGAGTCGATGTGCGCGTGGCCGACGCCGGAGACGATGTGGGCGCTGGCGTTGGCGGGCTTGGACAGCGCGGGCTTCAGCGCGGCCCGTACGTCGGCTGCGGAACCGGAGATGTCGTCGAGGTCCAGCAGGTCCAGGGCCCGGTCCAGGGTGTGCATGATCTCGTGCCGGCGCGGGTCGTGCTCGCCCAGTTCCAGCATCAGCTCGCGCAGCACCTGGACGTCGAGGTCGAGGTGCCAGACCTCCTCGTCGAGGACGGCGATGTCGGCGCTCTGGAAGGTGTAGAGGGGCTTGTCGCCGGCGGTGAGCCTGTCACCGAGCGGCGTGGTCTTCGCGAAGTCGTCGGCGAGGATGTCCGGGTTGGAGGCCGCCTCGACCAGGTAGTCGATCCGCTCGCCGCCGGTGGCGGGGTTGCCGATCGCCACGTACTGGTTGAGCGGGTTGACGGCCTTGAGCGGGGTGCCGTCCGCGAGGTGGACGAGCGCCTCGGCCTGGTTGCCCGGCCAGTCGCCCACGAAGCCGAGGTCGATGACGGCCTCGACGCGCTTGCCCGCCCACTCCTCGGGAACCTGGCCACGCATCCGGAACCAGGTGGTGCCCCAGGGCGGACCCCACGGCGTGTTCATCGCGAAGGGCTTGTACGGGGCGGACGCGGCCTCGTCGAAGGGGACGGGCTCCCCCGGTGCCTGCCAGGCCTCGACCTCGAAGGGCACGGTCGCCGCGTAGATCGCGGTCTTGATGCGCTGGTCGTGAAGGCGCTGGACGCGCTCCTCGATTCGGCGGCGTTCGTCGTGCATGAAAGTCTCCAGGTAGCGGGGAAAGCGCTTACTTAAGGTACGCCAGACCATGATGGACCTCGGTGTAGCCGTCCACCAGCCTGCGCGCGACATTCACGGAGTCGACGAGCGGGTGCAGGGCGAAGGCCTTCACGGCCGTCGTTCGGGAGCTCGACTCGGCGGCGGCGAGCACCTCGCGCTCGACCGCCTTCACCGCGCAGACCAGGCCGGTCGCGTGGTCCGGGAGCGGGGCGACGGCGACCGGGTGGGCGCCGTTGGCGTCGACGAGGCAGGGCACCTCGATCACGGCGTCCGTGTCGAGCACCGAGAGGGTGCCCTGGTTGCGGACGTTGAGGATCAGCGTGGTGCGCTCGTCGCGGGCGATGGCCCGCATCAGGGCGAGCGCCACCTTCTCGTAGCCGCCGGAGAGGTCGTCGGCGTCGCGTTCGCCCGCGCCGGCCGTCTCCCGGTTCTCCGACATGTAGGTGGCCTCGCGCTCGGCGCGCGTGCGGTCCCAGGCGGTGAGCGCGGCGGCGTCCGGCCGCTTCATCTCCTCGTAGAAATGTTCCTGCTGGTCGCGGAGGAACGCGCCGCGGGTCTTCTCGGCCTCGCGGTAGGCGCGGACGGCTTCCCGGTTGAAGTAGTAGTAGTGCAGGTACTCGTTCGGGATCGCGCCGAGGGACTGGAGCCACTCGGTGCCGAAGAGCTTGCCCTCCTCGAAGGAGCCGAGGAGGTCCGGGTCGGCGAACAGCCGCGGCAGTTCGTCGCGTCCGGCGATGTGCAGGCCGCGGACCCAGCCGAGGTGGTTGAGGCCGACGTAGTCGATCCAGGCCTCGCGCGGATTGGCGCCGAGCACGCGGGCGATGCGGCGGCCGAGGCCGACCGGCGAGTCGCAGATGCCGATGACGCGGTCGCCGAGGTGGCGGGACATGGCCTCGGTGACCAGTCCCGCCGGGTTGGTGAAGTTGATGAGCCAGGCGTCGGGCGCGAGTTCGGCCACGCGGCGGGCGATGTCGACGGCGACGGGCACCGTGCGCAGTCCGTAGGCGATGCCTCCCGCGCCGACCGTCTCCTGACCGAGGACACCCTGGTCGAGGGCGACCCGCTCGTCGGCGGCGCGGCCTTCGAGGCCGCCGACGCGGATCGCGGAGAAGATGAAGTCGGCGCCGCGCAGTGCTTCGTCGAGGTCGGTGGTGGCGGTCACGGAGGGTGCGTCGGGGACGTCCGCGGCCTGCTCGGCGAGGACGCGGGCGACGGCGGAGAGCCGTCCCGCGTCCAGGTCGTGCAGCACGACGTCGGTGACGCGGCCTTCGCCGCGGTCCCCGAGGAGCGCCCCGTACACGAGCGGCACCCGGAATCCGCCGCCGCCCAGAATCGTCAGCTTCACGCAACTGCCCTTTCGATGTTCGTCGAGGTCCGCGGCCCTGTCGTCGAGTTCCCGTCTACAGGGCGACGCCTGGCGCGCACGCCGGTCAAGTCAGCACCACGCGCACGCCCGCCTCCTCCAGGGCGGACCTCGTTCCCGCGTCCGCCGGTCCGTTGGTCACCACCACGTCCAGTTCCTCGGGCCCGCAGACCCTCGCCATCCCCGTCCCCGGGAACTTGGCGCGGTCGGCGAGCAGGACGACCCGGTCGGCCGCCTTGATCATGGCGCGTTTCACCGGCACCTCGACGACCGTGGTGTCCATCACCTGCCCGCCGGGGCGCACTCCACTGGTGCCGAGGAAGAGCCAGTCCGCGTGCAGCTGACGCAGGTTGTCCTCGGTGAGGAAGCCGACCAGTGAGCGGTACTCGCGGCGGACCATGCCGCCGAGCAGCACCAGCTCTATGCCCTCGTCGTCCACGAGCTCTTCGTAGACCACGAGGTTGCTGGTGATCACGGTGATGCGGCGGCCGTGCAGCTGCCGGGCCAGCCGGTAGGCCGTGGTGCCGATGTCGAGCAGGACCGACTGGCCGTCCTCGACCATCGCGGCGGCATGTTCGCCTATGGCGTCCTTCTCGGCCACGCGCACTTCGGCGACCTCGGCGAAGGGCTGGTCGCCCTCCTCGGCGACCGCACCGCCGTGCACGCGGGTGAGCAGACCCTCCTCCTCCAGCTTGAGCAGGTCGCGCCGGACCGTGGCGGGGCTCACGCCGAGCTGCTCCGAGAGATCGGTGACGGCCGCGGGGCCCCCGGAGCGCAGGGCCCGCAGGATGAGTTGATGTCGTCTCTCTGCCAGCACGCGGTGAACAGTACTCGTCATAGCCAATCATTTCCATGCTCAGTTCTGCTCGACTCTTGCCAAATCAGTCAGAGGCGCGCACGATCCTGTGCACCGAAATTGAAGAGTTTTGACGAGAAGAGTTTTGACGAGAGGATGCGCTCGTGGGTGACGAACGGCCCGACGTGCGGCCCGATGTGCTGCTGACCGGGCTGCTCTTCTACGACCTCGTCCTGACCGGTCTGGGCAAACCGCCGACTCCCGGCGAGGAGATCTGGACCGACGGGATGGGCACGAGCCCGGGCGGGATCGCGAACCTGGCCGTGGCCGCGGCCCGTTACGGCCTGCGGACGTCGCTGGCCACGGTGTTCGGCGACGACTACTACGGCACGTACTGCCGTGACGTCCTCGCCGGTCAGGAGCACGTCGACCTCTCCCTCTCGCGCACGGCGGACGGCTGGCACACCCCGGTCACCGTCTCGCTCGCGCTCCCCCACTCTCGGCTTCGCTCGAGCGGGGGGACCCCCATGAGCGGGGGGACCCCCACCCACGACCGGGCCCTGGTCACCCACGGCCAGGAACCCCCGTACTCGCAGGACGCGCTGATGGGTGACCCGCCCGCCGCGCGCACGGCCCTCGTGCACATCGAGGCCGAACCCCGCGAGTGGCTCGCCAAGGCGGCGGCGAACGGTACGAAGATCTACGCGGACGTCGGCTGGGATCCCACCCAGCAGTGGTCCTCGGCCCTCCTCGACCAGCTCGCCCTCTGCCACGCCTTCGTCCCGAACGACACCGAGGCGATGGCGTACACCCGCACCGACACCGCGGCCGACGCGCTCAGCAAGCTCTCCGAGCTGGTGCCGGTGGCCGTGGTCACACGCGGCGGCGACGGCGCGCTCGCCGTCGACCAGACGACGGGCGAGTACGCGGACGTGCCCGCCCTCGCCACCGAGGTGCTGGATGCGACGGGTGCCGGAGACGTCTTCGGCGCGAGTTTCGTCGCGGCCTCACTCGGCGGCTGGCCCCTCGAAGAGCGGCTGCGCTTCGCGGTGCTCGCCGCCTCACTGTCCGTGCGGCGGCACGGCGGGGCGCTCGCCGCGCCCGGCTGGTACGGCGTCCACCAGTGGTGGCAGTCGGTCCAGAACACCGAGAACACCGCAAACCCCGAAAACACGGCGCTGCGGCGGGCGTACGGCTTCCTGGCCGACCGCCTGCCCGCGGACCCCGGACCGCCGGTCCCCCACGCTCCGGTGACCCCACCCGCCCCCCACGGCATTCCTGATCTCCCCTGATGCGAAGACCGAACACATCCGAAAGGCGGTGGGAGCTGTGCGGCTCTCACGAAGGGGCCTGCTCCGCGCGGGTCTGGCCGGTACGGCCGCCACGGCGCTCGGCGGCCTGGCGTCCGGCTGCGCCGTTCCGACCGGCTCGACCGGCCGGAACATGGTCCTCTGGTACTGGAGCGGCGGGCTGAGCGACACCGTCGTCAAGAAGGCCAAGTCCCGTTACGACGACAGCACCGTCAGGCTGGAAGCGATCCAGATCGGCGGCTACTACCGCTCCAAGCTGATAACCACCATGACCGGCCAGGCCCACGTCCCCGACATCGCGGGGCTCAAGGGCGAGGACATGGCGTCCTATCTGCCGAACGCCTCCCAGTTCATCGATCTCCGGACCCTCGGCGCGGAGAAGTTCAAGAGCCAGTACCTGGACTGGAAGTGGCAGCAGGGCGTGGCCCCGGACGGCAGCCTCGTCGGCTTCCCCATCGACGTGGGTCCTGTCGTGCAGTTCTACCAGCCCGCCGTCTACGAGAAGGCCGGGCTGGCGTACGAACCGGACGACGTGTCCAAGGAGATGGGCACCTGGGACCAGTTCTTCACGGCGGGCGAGCAGCTCAAGAAGCGGATCCCCGGCTCGTTCATCCTGACCGACGTCGCCAGCGTCTTCGAGATGTCGATCGGCCAGGGCACGAAGCGGTACGTGGACGAGGACCAGCACTTCATCGGCGACCAGGAGCATGTGCGCACCGCCTGGGACCGCGCCGTGGAGGCGAAGCGGCGCGGACTCGTGTCGAGCATCGTGAGCGGCACGCCCGACTGGAACTCCGCGTCCGAGAGGGGACTGCTGCCCAGCCAGATCAACGCCTCCTGGGCGGCCGGTGACATAAAGCTCGGGCTGCCGAAGACCAAGGGCAAGTGGCGGGTGGCGAACTGCCCGGGCGGACCGTCGAACGTCGGCGGCTCGTTCCTGGCGATCACCAAGGCGTGCCGGGAACCCGAGAAGGCCTTCGAGATCATCACCTGGCTGCTCAACGCGGACAACCAGGCGCAGGGCTTCGTCGACGCCGGACTCTTCCCGTCGACCCCCGCCTCGTACGAGATGAAGCAGCTGCGCGACCCCGACCCGTTCTTCGGCGGCCAGGCCACGATGGACGTCTACGGACCGGCGGCGGAGAAGATCCCGGTCGCCTTCAACAGCCCGTTCGACGTGGCGCTCGGGCAGCCGATCAAGGACGAGATCAAGAACGTCGGCGTCCTCGGCAAGGACCCGAAGAAGGCCTGGAGGGACGCCATGAGCAAGTGCCGGCGGATCGCGGACCACCTGGGGGTGAGCTTCTGATGGCTACCGTGCCCATGGTCGAGGAACCCCCGGCGCCCGTCGCCGAAGCGCCCTTCGTCCCGCCCAAGAAGAGCGTCCTGAGCTACTGGCGGCTGTACGCCGCGATCTCCCCCTTCTATCTGCTCTTCCTCGCCTTCGGTCTGATCCCGGTCGGTTTCTCGCTGTACCTGTCGTTCCACCGCTGGGACGGTCTGGGCTCGATGGAGTTCGCCGGGCTGTCGCAGTACAAGTACCTGCTGTCGGACACCGACTTCTGGAGTTCGATCGGCAACACGCTCATCATCTGGGCGCTGGCCACCTTCCCCATGATCTTCCTGGCGATGGTGACGGCCGTGCTGCTCAACTCGGCGGTCCGCTTCAAGAACCTCTACCGCTTCGCGTACTTCCTGCCGAACGTCACCTCCGTGGTCGCCGTCGCGATCATCTTCGGCTCGGTCTTCTCCACCAACTTCGGCCTGGTCAACGCCCTGTTGCAGGCGGTCGGTATCGATCAGGTGGCCTGGCTGAACACGCCGTGGGGCATCAAGGTCGCCATCGCGACGCTGATGACCTGGCAGTGGACCGGCTACAACGCGATCATCTTCCTCGCCGGACTCCAGACGATCCCCGGTGAGCTGTACGAGGCCGCGCGCATGGACGGGGCCGGGCCCGTGCAGACCTTCTTCCGGATCACGCTGCCGATGATGCGGCCCGTGCTGCTCTTCGTCCTCGTGGTCTCGACGGTCACCGGTCTGCAGAGCTTCTCCGAACCCCAGGTGCTGCTGCAGACCACGGCCAACGAGTCGACGTTCTCGGGCGGTCCCGACCACGCCGGCCGGACGATGGTCCTCTACTTCTTCCAGCAGACCTTCGACAACAACGACTTCGGTTACGGCGCCGCCGTGGCCTGGGGCATCTTCCTCGTCGTCGTCATCTTCTCGATCATCAACTGGCGCTTGGTGCAGCGCCGGGGCGAAGACTAGGGAGGCGCCACCATGACCATCACCGATGTCAAGCCCACCGAGTCCGAGCCCAGCGGGGCCAAGCACGGCAGGAACAGGCGCATCGAGGGCGCCACACGCAGAGGCATCGCCCTGCACGTGTCCCTGATCCTCGGCGTGCTGCTCTCCGCGTTCCCGTTCTACTGGGCCGTGATCATGTCGACGCACACGTCGACCGAGATCTTCTCCTACCCGCCGAAGCTGCTGCCCGGCTCGCACTTCGGCGACAACGTCAGCAAGCTCTTCGACAGCATCGACTTCTTCGGGTCGATGTTCAACTCGCTGCTCGTCGCCACCACGGTGACGGTCCTCGTGCTCTTCTTCGACTCGCTGGCCGCCTTCGTCTTCGCGAAGTTCCGCTTCCCGGGCCGCCGGGTGCTGTTCGCCATGATGATGATGATCTTCATGGTGCCGGCCCAGCTGCAGGCCATCCCGCAGTTCGTGATCATGGCGAAGCTCGGCTGGATCGGCTCCATGACCTCGCTGGTCGTGCCGGCGGCCGCGAACGCGTTCGGCATCTTCTGGATGCGCCAGTACATGAAGAGCGCCATACACGATTCGCTGCTCGACGCCTCCAAGCTCGACGGGGCGAGCTTCATGCGCCAGTACTGGCACGTGGCCGTGCCGTTGGTGCGGCCCGGTCTCGCCTTCCTCGGCATCTTCACGTTCATGAGCCAGTGGAACGACTACGCCTGGCCGTTGATCGCCCTCACCAACCCGGACAACGTGACCCTCCAGGTCGCGCTCTCCCAGCTCAACGGTGTCCACGGCACCACGGACTACGGGATGGTCATGACGGGTGCGGTGCTGGCCCTCATCCCGCTGCTGATCGTCTTCGCGATCGGCGCCAAGCAGATCATCGCGGACCTCGGCAAGGGAGCCATTCGCTGATGCGACGCGATCACCTGATCGCCCTGCGCCCCTGGGAGGCACCGGAGGTGACCTCCTGGGGGCGGCTGCCCATGAACGCCGTGGACCGGCGCTCCGGCGCGCTGTCCCTGGACGGCTCCTGGCACTTCCAGTGGCTGTGCTCGCCCATGGGCTGCTCGGGCGAGTGGACCCGGATCGAGGTGCCGGGCACCTGGACCACACAGAGCGGCGACGATCTGCCGCAGTACACCAACTTCCGTATGCCGTGGGGGGAGTTCCCGCCCGCGTCGCCCGCCACCAACCCGACCGGCATATACGAGCGTTCCGTCGACATCCCCGCCGAGTGGGCGGGCCGCCGGATCGTGCTCCAGGTCGGCGCGGCCGAGAGCGTGCTCCTCGTCCATGTGAACGGCAAGCCGGTCGGCATCTCCAAGGACTCCCACCTCGCCGCCGAGTTCGACCTCTCCGACGTCGTACGCCCCGGGGACCCCGCCACCGTGCGGCTGACCGTCGTCAAGTGGTCCGACGCCTCGCACATCGAGGACCAGGACCAGTGGTGGCACGCCGGCGTCACCCGCTCGGTGCTGCTGTACGCGACCGATCCGCTGCGGCTTTCGGACGTGACCGTGCGGGCGCGGCGGGACGGGCGGCTCCGGGTCGACTGCCAGGTGCGCGACGCGTCGGGACCGCTGCCGCAGGGGTGGTACGTCACCGGCGAACTGGACGGCCAACTCCTCGCCCAGGACGCCGAGTTCGACCGTTTCAACGCCGAGGACATGCGGGTGTCCGACTTCCTCGGCGAGGTCCGGCTGCGGGTCACCGTGGAGAACGTACGGCCGTGGACCGCCGAGACACCGGCGCTGTACGACCTGACCGTGCGCCTGCACCGGGCCGACGGCTCGGTCGCCGACACCTCGCACCACCGGGTCGGGTTCCGGGACGTCGAGATCCGCGGCCGGGACCTGCTCGTCAACGGCGAGCGCGTCTACATCCGGGGCGTCAACCGGCACGACTTCCACCCGCTGACCGGGCGCACGGTCACGGCGGACGACATGCGCGCGGACCTGGTCGTGCTCAAGCGCTTCGGCTTCAACGCGATCCGTACCGCCCACTACCCGAACGACCCGACGCTGTACGACCTCGCCGACGAGCTGGGCTTCTACGTCGTGGACGAGGCGAACATCGAGGCGCACGACCACGCCCACGAGATCGCCGACGACCCCCGCTATCTGGCCGCCTTCGTGGACCGGGTCTCACGCATGGTGCTGCGCGACAAGAACCATCCTTCGGTCATCATCTGGTCGCTGGGCAACGAGTCCGACTACGGCGCCAACCACGACGCGGCGGCGGGCTGGGTCCGGCGCCACGATCCGACCCGGCCGATCCAGTACGAGGGTGCGGCCAAGCTCGACTGGGCCGACCTCACGGTCGCCTCCGACATCGCCTGCCCGATGTACGCGCCGATCGAGGACTGTGTCGCGCACGCCCGGTCCGGGAAGCAGACCAAGCCGCTCATCCAGTGCGAGTACTCGCACGCGATGGGCAACAGCAACGGCACGCTCGCCGACACCTGGGCGGCCATCGAGTCCACCCCAGGTCTTCAGGGCGGCTTCATCTGGGAGTTCTGGGACCACGGCATTCTCCAGCGTGTGAACGACGGAAGACCTGCCGGGCGTGGGGGCGCCGGCTTGTACGAGCGCGGTGTCGCCGGTCCCGGCCTCCGCTGGGCCTACGGCGGCGACTTCGGCGAGACGATCCACGACGGGGCGTTCATCGCCGACGGCGTGGTGTTCCCGGACCGCACGCCCAAGCCCGTCATGTTCGAGCACCGGGAGATCGCGTCGCCGGTCCGCCTGACCTACGACGAGGGCGTGCTTCTGGTCCACAACCGTCAGCACTTCCGGGGCCTTCAATGGCTGGCCGCCGAGTGGCGCCTCGTGCGTGCCGACGGCACCACGCTGGTGGCACCCGCCGAGCTGCCCGCCGTACCGCCGGGCGAGTCGGCGGCGATGCCGCTGCCGTTCCCCGTTCCGGAGGGCGAGTCCTGGCTGACGCTGCGGGTCACGACGGCGGACGACGAGGCCTGGGCGCCGCTCGGCACCGAAGTGTGTGTGCCGCAGGTGCGGCTGGGCTCGGCCGTCGCCGACCCGACTCCGGAGCCCGTGTCCGGTCCGGCCGTCACCCTGGACGCGGACGCGCTGCTGGTCCATCCGCTGCTGGCCGCCGCACCCGTGCTCTGCCTGTGGCGGGCGCCCACCGACAACGACGAACTGGGCGGCATGGCGGCCCGCTGGCGCGACCAGGGCCTCGACGAGCTCGAACGCAAGGTCGTGGACGTCCGCGACGAGGGCTCCCGGATCGTCGTGGCCGCCGAGTACGCGACCGGGGCCGGGCCCGTCCGCCACGAGCAGGTGTTCACTCCGGTCGCCGGTGGCCTCCGGGTCGAGGAGTCGGCCGAACTGCCGGACGGCCTCGACGACGTGGCCCGCGTCGGTACGGTCTTCGAGACGGTCCCCGGGCTCGATGTCCTGGACTGGTACGGGCAGGGCCCCTGGGAGTCCTACCCGGACCGGAGCACGGGCGCGCCCATGGGACACCACTCCCTCCCGGTGGACGAGCTGTTCACCCCTTATCTGCGGCCGCAGGAGAGCGGCGGCCGGCACGGTGTGCGCCGGTTCACGCTGTCGGCGCCGGACGCCACGGGGCTGACCGTGGAGCTCGGGGCGCCGGGGCAGGTCTCCGTCAACCGCTACCGGGCCGAGGACCTGGCCGCCGCCACGCACCACGACGAGCTGGTGCCACGGCCCGGCTGTGTCGTACACCTCGACGCCGCGCACCGGGGTCTGGGCACGGCGTCGTGCGGTCCCGACACCTCGGCCGACTATCTCGTCGCGTCGGGCACCCACCGCTGGGCGTGGACTCTGCGCGTGCTCTGATCCCGGCTGCCGCCCCCTCCTGGCCGCCTCCTCCTCTCCCGGTCGCCACCCCCTCCCGAGTCACCACCCCCCTCTCCCGAGCAGTCCCCTTCTCACGGAGCAGACGTGTGCACTTCGCATGAGCACGACCCGGCCGAGGCCTGCCCGCAAGCCGGCGCCGGACGGCGGAACTTCCTGCGGGCGACCGCGCTGATCGGCGCGGCAACGGCGGCGGTCTCGCTGCCGACGGCCACCGCACAGGCGGCCCCCACTTCGGCGACCCGCTGGAGACCCGACCCCGACAGCCGCCGCTTCACGCTCGCCGTGATGCCCGACACCCAGTACCTCTTCGACGGGCCGAGCATCGACAAGGCGCCCGTCGAGGCGTCGCTGCGCTATCTGCTGGAGCACGGGCGGGACGAGAACATCGTGTTCCTGTCCCACCTGGGCGACCTCACGCAGAACGGCGCGAAGGAGGAGTGCGCGGCGATCGGCGACGCCTTCCGGCTACTCGACCGGCGGGGCGTCGGCTACAGCGTCCTGGCGGGCAACCACGACGTGAAGTCGTCGACCGACGACCAGCGCGGCTCGACGCCGTATCTGGACGCCTTCGGCCCGGACCGCTTCAAGGGCAAGTCCACGTACGGGGGCGCCTCACCGGACGGCTACAACACCTTCCACCTCTTCCGGGCCGCCGGGCGGGAGTGGATGGTGCTCGCGTTGGACTGGCGACTGTCCGCGAAGGGCTTCGCGTGGGCCAAGGACATCATCGCCGAGCACCCGAAGACGCCGGTGATCCTGACGACGCACGAGCTGGTCGACGAGGACGACTCGCTCTCCTCGTACGGCCGGCAGCTGTGGGACCGGTTGATCGAGGACCACGATCAGATCTTCCTCACCCTCAACGGGCACTACTGGCCCGCGGCGCGCGCAACCCGCAAGAACGCGGCGGGACATGACGTCCATCTGCACCTGACGAACTATCAGAACCGTTACTTCGGCGGCGCTGCGATGATCCGCCTCTACCGCTTCGACCTCGACCGGAACACCGTGGACGTGGAGACGGTGTCCCCGTGGATCCTCGGCCGGGCCGCGAAGGGGCTCAACGAGCTGGAGCGCCAGGAGAGCGAACTCAGCGGTGACACCGACCGGTTCTCGGTCGAGATCGACTTCGAGGAGCGCTTCTCCGGCTTCGCCCCGGTGGCCGAGCGCCCGGCGCGTCCCGCGCCGAAGATGCTGATACCGGGCACGGTCGCGTACTGGCGCTTCGACGGGAAGGCCGACGGAGCCGCCGTGACCGGCACGGTCCGCGATGTGTCCGGGCGCGGCAACGACCTCTCCGTGGTCACGGTCGCGGGCGGCACACTCACCTGGTCGTCGGACCACCACCCCGACCAGCCGGGCCACGGCAGCCTGGACTTCCACGGCGGCAAGCCTCCACTCAAGGGCGCCTATCTGCGGACCGTCGACGACGCGCCGCTCAACTCGGCCACCTTCAAGGCGGGTTACACCATCGAGGCCTTCTACCGGCTGCCCGCCGACTGGGACCCCTCGCGCGACGCGTGGGCCGGACTGCTCGGCCGCACCGGTACGGGCGGCGCCGCGGGGAAGTCCGCCGACGACCCGGACGAGCCCATCGCCACGCTGTCGCTGTCGAACGACCGCGAGCCCCAGTGGGCCATGCGCCCCCTCAACCAGCAGGGAATCGCGACCAACTGGGGCCAGGAGACACCGCTGGAGACGTGGTGGCACCTCGCCGTCGTCAACGACGGACGGCACACCACCCTGTACGTCCAGGGCTGCCCGGTGGTGCGCAACCCGAAGGCGTCGTCCGTGGGGATCACCTCGGTCGGCCTGCCCTGGCTCCTCGGCGGCTACGAGTACGCCGGGAAGATCGACCAGATCCTGCACGGGCGGCTCGGTGACGTACGGATCGTCGAACGCGCCCTGCCCGTCACGTCGTTCATGAACCACTGATCCATCGAGCTCCGAGGGACTCCCCAACCATGACCGAGCAGCAGCTGCCCGCCTGGGCCGATCCGTCCGTCTCCGCCGCCGACCTCGACCCGCAGGGCGTCTCCAGACGCCAACTCCTGCGCCGGGCGGGCCTGTTCGGCGCCGCCTTCGCGGCCGGGTCACTGGCGACGCCCGCCGCCGCGAGCACCCAGGGCTTCGGCGGCAACGACCCGCGCCTCGCCTACCTCGTCGGCGACCACCACGTCCACTCCGTCTACAGCCACGACGCGAAGTACACGTTCTCCCAACTCGCGCAGGCGAGCGCCAAGTACGGCCTCGACTGGATGGTGTTCAACGAGCACTCCAACTTCGGGCACGCCCAGTACGGGGCGAAGCTGGAACACGAGGAGATCCTCAAGGCCCGTGCTGCCAACCCACGTCAGCTGATCTTCCAGGGCCTGGAGTGGTACATCCCGGGCGCCGAGCACTGCACGATCTTCGCGGCGCCCGGCCGCCACGAGGTGGACCTGCTCACGAAGTTCGAGCTGGCCTACGACGGCAAGCTGCTCGGCTACACGGCGGGCGGCCCCACCCACCCCGACACCCCCCGCAACGAGGCGCACGCCGTCAAGGCCATCAAGTGGCTGGCCGCACAACGCCGTTCGGGGTACGTGGACGACGTGCTGGTCTTCGCCAACCACCCGATGCGCCTGGGCATCGACTCCCCGCACGAGATGCGGAACTGGCGGGACGCGGCCCCGGAAATCATGATCGGCATGGAGGGCGCGCCCGGTGCTCAGGGCGGTGCCATCCCCGGCTGGCGCGGTCCGACGTCGATACGCGGCGAGTACGAGAACAAGCCCTCGGCGGACTCCTGGCCCGGCTATCCGACGGACGCGTATGTCACCTACGGCGGCTTCGACTGGATGACGGCGACCGTCGGCGGTATGTGGGACGCCATGCTCTCCGAGGGCAAGCTGTTCACCATCACCACCAACTCCGATGTGCACCGGGTGGTGTTCGACACCTGGAAGAACGGCGACTGGCTGCCGGGGCAGAACTTCGACAACACGGGCCGGCTGCCCGACCCGGTGAACACCACCGAACCGCAGCCGGGCGGCGACTTCTGGCCCGGCCAGTTCAGCCGCACGCACGTCGGCGTGACCCGCCACGGCTACCGCGCGGTGATGTCGGGCCTGCGCGCGGGCCGGGTCTGGCTCGACCACGGCCATCTGCTCGACGGTCTCGACGTACGGCTGAAGCGGGACTGCGACCACGGCCGGGGCGTCACGCTCGGCGGGCGGCTGCGCGTCCGCAAGGGCGAGAAGCTCACCCTGAACGTGACCGTGACGACGACCTCGCGGCCCAACCCGCACGGCATCCTGCCCGAGCTCGCCCATGTGGACGTGATCCGCGGCGCGGTGCGCGGTCCGGCGGCCGACCGGGACACCTGGCGGGCGCCCGACGCGAAGGTTGTGCACACGGCGGACGTGTCCGGCCGCGAGGGGACGTACACCCTGCGCATCCCGCTGACCGCGGGGGACGAGTCCTTCTACGTGCGGCTGCGCGGCAGCGACGGCAACCGGCACGGCGCCGGGTACCTGGGCGCCTCGGTCGACCCGCACGGGCCGATCCCGCACGAGCCCGGCAACGGTGACCCGTGGGCCGACACGTGGTTCTACTCGAACCCCGTCTTCGTGGAGGTGGCCGGACACCGCTGAGAGCGGTAACGAGAGCGTCCCGTGAGCCAGTACAGCCTGGTCACCGGCTGATCGACGGGCGTACCGTGGACCGGTGACCACTGACGAGGCCCTGCGGCCCCAGTCCCTCATGCTGTCGTTCCTGGGCGACCAGGTGCTCGGCCGTGACGTCTGCGTGTACTCGGGGAGCGTCATCGACGTCTTCGGGCGCGCGGGCGTCGGCGAGCACGCGACCCGCTCGACGCTGACGCGCATGGTGGGCCGCGATCTGCTGAGGCGGCAGCGCGAGGGGCGCCGCATGTACTTCGGGCTCACCGAGCGCTCAGAGGCCGTGCTGCGGGACGGCGAACAGCGGATCTGGGAGTCGGGGGCCGTCAACCGGCAGTGGGACGGCTCCTGGACGCTGCTCGGCTTCTCGCTGCCGGAGTCCTGGCAGCGTCAACGCCACGATCTGCGCGCGCAGTTGACCTGGAACGGCTTCGGTCCGCTGTTCGGCGGGCTGTGGATCGCGCCGGGCGGGGCCGATGTCTCCGCGATCGTCGCCGAGCTCGGCCTGACCGCCCATGTGAAGATCTTCCGGGCCCACGCGGACTCGGGCATGGACATCGGCGCGATGATCGAGGAGACCTGGGCGCTGGGCGAACTGGCCACGCGCTACAAGGCGTTCCTACGGCGCTGGGAGCGCTGGGAGACGGCGGAGCCCGAGGCCGACGAGGCGCTCGGGCTGCGGCTGCGCCTGTCGACGGAGTGGCTGCAGATCATCCGGGGGGATCCGCGCCTGCCCGTCAAGCATCTGCCGGACGACTGGCCGGCCGAGCAGGCCGAGAAGACGTTTCACGCGGTGTACGCCCATCTGACCCCGCTGGCACGGGAGTCGGCGGAACGGCTTCTCGACCTGGTGCCGGTTCGCGCCGCATAGGGGCGCGGGGAACTGCGCGACCAGCCACGACGAACCCGCAGACGAAATGGCGCTCACAGCGGAGCGCTCACGCGTAGAAGCGGGACAGGCTCTGGAGCACGGCCGCGGGCTTGGGCGCGCCCTCGATCTCGATCGTGCCGTCGACCGTGATCTGCACACCGCCCGCCACGTCCTCGACGTCCGTCAGCTTCGCGACCAGGCGGATGCGGGAGCCGACCTTCACCGGTGAGGGGAAACGCACCTTGTTGAGGCCGTAGTTGACCTTCGTGGTGACGCCCTGGACGTCCAGCAGCTCGGTGAAGAGCGGGATGAAGAGGGAGAGCGTGAGATAGCCGTGCGCGATGGGCGCGCCGAACGGACCCTCCTTGGCCTTCTCCTCGTCGACGTGGATCCACTGGTGGTCGCCGGTGGCGTCGGCGAACGTGTTGACGCGCTCCTGGGTGACCTCGATCCACTCGCTGGCGCCGAGGTCGCTGCCGGCGAGCTTCTTGAGTTCGTCGATGCCGTTCGCGGTGATGCTCATGTGTCGTTCCTTCGACTAGGAGTTGGTGCCGTACCGCTTGCGGACACGGGACTTGAGGAGCTTGCCGGAGGCCGTCCGCGGCAGTTCGTCCGCGAGCACCACCGACTTCGGGATCTTGTACTTGGCGAGGCGTCCGGCCAGGGACGCGAGGACCTCGTCGGGGTCGAGCGCGACGTCCTCGCGGGGCACGACGACCGCGCGCGGCACCTCGCCCCACTTCTCGTCGGGCACGCCGATGACCGCGCACTCGACGATGTCGGGGTGGGCGAGGAGCTGGTCCTCGATCTCGGCCGGGTAGATGTTCTCGCCGCCCGAGATGATCATGTCCTTGAGGCGGTCGACGATGGTGACATAGCCGTCCTCGTCGATCCGGGCGGCGTCCCCGCTGCGGAACCAGCCGTCGTGGAACACGGCCGCGGTCTCGTCGGGCAGCCCCCAGTAGCCGGGCATGACGTGCGGTCCGCGTACGACCACTTCCCCGGTCTCGCCGATATCGGCGGGGGCGAGGTCGGGCCGTACGACGCGGACGTCGCTGAAGAAGTGCGGCACGCCCGCCGAACCGGCCTTGCTCACCGCGTGCTCGGCGTCCAGGAAGAGCACGCCGGGCGAGGCCTCGGTCATGCCGTAGCCCTGGAGGAAGGTGAGGCCCCGCTCCTGGTAGGCGGCGATGAGCGGGGTCGGCACGGGTGAGCCGCCGCAGCTGAGCATGCGCAGGGAGGACAGGTCGGCGTCGGCCCAGCGCGGGTGGCGGGCCACGTGCTCGAACATGGTGGGCACGCCGAACATGAAGGTGATCCGGTGCCGTTCGATCAGGTCGAGGGTGGCTGCCGGGTCGAAGGCCTCGACCAGGACGCAGGTGCCGCCCTTGAGGAGGACCGGCAGGGTGAGCATGTTCAGCCCGGCCGTGTGGAACAACGGGGCGGAGACCAGGGCGCGTTCGTCGGTGATCAGGTCCTGGTCGACCAGGACGTTGACCGCGTTCCACGTCAGATTGCCATGGGTGAGCATCGCGCCCTTGGGCCGGCCGGTCGTGCCCGAGGTGTACATGATGATGCAGGTGTCGTCGGCGGTGACGGGTTCGTCGATCGCCTCGTCGGGGGCCGCGCCGAGCAACTGGTCGTATTCTGCGCCCACTTCGATGTACGTACGTACGTCGCTGTTGCCCGGCAGTCCCGCGATCATGCCGCCGAACGACGGCCCGTACACGAGGGCCTTGGCCCCGGAGTCGGTGAGCTGGTAGGCGATCTCGGGCCCGGCGAGCCGGGTGTTGAGCGGGACGAAGACCGCCCCGAGGGTGCCCGCCGCGAACAGCGTGTCCAGGTACGAGGGGTGGTTCGGGCCGAGGTAGGCGATCCGGTCGCCGCGGCGCACCCCAAAGGCGCGCAGGGCGTGCGCGAGGCGGGTGACCCGCTCGTACAGCTCGGCGTACGTGACCGTCGTGTCGCCGTGGATCAGGGCGGTGCGGTGCGGGGTCTTGCGGGCCCGGCGTGCGGGCCACGACCCCAGTCCTTCATTGCGCATGTCCGTGCCCCTGTCCTTCATTGCACATGGGGTGCCCCTGTCCTTCCTTGCGCATGGCTGCCCGTTATGGCTTTGTCAGCCCGAGCAGCCGGGCCGCGTTCTCCTTGAGGATCTTCGGCCTGACCTCGTCCTTGATGGCGAGCTTCGCGAAGTCGGCCAGCCAGCGGTCCGGGGTGAGGACCGGGTAGTCGGAACCGAACAGCACCTTGTCCTTGAGGAGCGTGTTCGCGTACTGCACGAGCTGCGGCGGGAAGTACTTCGGCGACCAGCCGGACAGGTCGATGTGGACGCCCGGCTTGTGCGTGGCCACCGCCAGTGCCTCGTCCTGCCAGGGGAAGGACGGGTGCGCCAGGATGATCTTCAGCTGCGGGAAGTCGGCGGCGACGTCGTCCACGTGGAGGGGGTTGGAGTACTTCAGCCGGATCCCGCCCCCGCCGGGCACGCCCGCGCCGATGCCGGTCTGGCCCGTGTGGAAGAGGGCGATCGTGCCGGTCTCCTCGATCACCTCGTACAGGTCGTACGCCACCGACCTGTCGTTGGGGAAGAAGCCCTGGATGCTCGGGTGGAACTTGAAGCCCTTCACCCCGTACTCCTCGACCAGGCGGCGGGCCCGCTTCACGCCCGCCTTGCCGCGGAAGGGGTCGATGGAGGCGAAGGGGATCAGCACGTCCGGGTTGGCGGCGGCCGCCTCGGCGACCTCCTCGTTCGGGACGGGCTCGGTGCCGGTGGCGGACTCGGCGTCGACCGTGAAGATCACGGCGGCCATCTTCCGCTCGCGGTAGTAGGCGGCCGTCTCCTCAAGCGTCGGCTTCCGCTTGCCCTCGACCTTGAAGTAGGCACTGGAGGCCTCGTGCAGGTCGTCGTCGAGGGAAGAGGTGCCCTTGGAGGAGACCTCGGCGTGGGTGTGGACGTCGATCGCGACGAGTTCCTCGACGTCGATGGTCGTCATGGGTCACGCCTCCGGGAACTTCGGGGCGGGGATGCCGACCGACTGCGGCTCGGCACCCAGCGAGGCCGGCCAGACGTCGGCGAGGGTGTCGGGGGTCCAGCCACCGTCAGCGTACGCCGCCTTGATCTCCTGAGGGTGGGACCACAGTGCGACCTTGTCGCCGCCGATGCCGATGGCCTGGCCGGTCACGCCGCGGGCGGCCTCGGAGGCCAGGAACGGGACGAGGGCGGCGCAGTCCTCGGGGGTGCCGAAGCCCTCGCCCTTGCGGAGGAAGTCCGGCAGCGGCTCGCCGCCGCGCATGGCCTCGATGTAGGGCGCGAAGGCCGGGATGGTCTCGGTCATCGCGGTAGCGGCGACCGGCACGATCGCGTTGACGGTGATGCCCGCGCGGCCCAGCTCCATCGACCACGTACGGGCCATGGCGGCGATGCCGGCCTTGGCGGCGGAGTAGTTGGTCTGGCCGAAGTTGCCGCGCTGGCCGGCCGGGGAGCCGACCAGGATCAGCGTGCCGCCCTCGCCCTGCTCGCGCATGCGTACGGCGGCGGCGCGGGCGCAGGTGAAGGTGCCCTTGAGGTGGGTGGTGATCACCGCGTCGAAGTCCTCGTCGGTCATCTTCCACAGCACCTTGTCGCGGAGGATGCCCGCGTTGGTGACCAGGACGTCGAGGCGGCCGAACTCCGCCACCGCGCGGCCCACCAGACGGTCGGCGGCCTCGCTGGTACCGACCGGGACCACCTCGGCCACGGCGGTGCCGCCCTCCTCGGTGATCGCCTTGACGGCCTGCTCGGCGACGGACTCGTCCACGTCGTTGACGACCACGGAGGCGCCGGCTGCGGCGAGGGCGTGCGCGTAGGCCAGGCCGAGGCCACGGCCGGAGCCCGTGACGACGGCGACCTTGCCGGTGAGATCGATGCTGGGCACGACGGTCCCTTCGAGAAACGGATTACCTGCGGAAGGCAGGACGGCTACGAGATCGGAGCTTACGAGATCGAAGCTAAAGACAATCATTGTTGTCGTCAATAGTTGTTGCCGACTCGTCTGTGCGGCATGCTGTGAGAAACATGTACGCACCGCCCCAACAGGGGCCCGGCCCAGGGAGCCCGCCATCGCCGGTCAGCAGCACGCCACGCCCCCCGCCTCCATCGACGCCCAGGAGCCGTGGATGCGCGGACTGCACGCGGACACCGGCTACCTCCTCTACCGGCTCGGCCTGCGTTCGGGGCAGCTGTTCAACACGTTTCTCCAGGAGTCGGGGCTGCGGCTGCGGCACTACGCGCTGCTGCGGTTCCTCGCCACCTCCGAGGGCGCGCTCCAGCGGGAGCTGAGCGCACGGCTCGGCTACGACCCGAGCGCGATCGTCGGTCTGGTCGACGACCTGGAGAAGCTGGGCTTCGCCGAGCGCCGCCCCTCGCCCGACGACCGCCGCAGCCGCATCGTCGTACTGACCGAGGACGGCCGCTCCTTCCTGCGCGACACCGACGAGGCGGGTCTGCGGGTGACGAACGACCTGCTCCAGCCTCTCGACCCCGCCGAGCGGGACACCCTGCACACCCTGCTGCGACGGGTCGCCGAAACCGAGCTCGACGCATGACCGGCTTCGGCGCATGACCGGCCTCAGCTCATGACTGGCCTCGGCGCATGACCTGTCCCGGCCGATGACCGCGTCGTCCGCACCCGACCGCCTCCTGGCCGTGCTCGCCGCCTTCGATCACGAGCATCCGGCGCTCTCCCTCACGGACATCAGCCGCCGGGCCGGGCTCTCCCTCACCACCGCCCACCGCCTGGTGGGCGCGCTCAGTGACTGGGGCGCCCTGGAGCGCGACGCATCCGGTATCTACCACGTGGGCCTGCGCCTCTGGGAGATCGCGGCGCTCTCCCCGCGCGGTCTCGCGCTGCGGCAGATCGCGCTGCCGTACCTGGAGGACCTGTACGAAGCGACCCACGAGAACGTGCAGTTGGCGGTCCGGGACGGCTCCGAGGTCGTCTACATCGAGTGGATCTCCGGCCGTTCGGCCGTGGACGTGAAGATCCAGGTGGGCGCCCGCTGGCCGCTGCACGCGACCGGCGTGGGCCTCGCGCTGCTCGCCCACTGCGAGGCCGCCTTCCAGGAGACGTACTGCGGCGGACCGCTCGCCGCGTTCACCCCGCACACGATCACGGACGGGGCCACGCTGCGCCGCGTACTCGCCGAAGTCCGGCGCGCGGGAGTGGCGGTGAGCAGCCGTCAGATCACCGACGACGCGCTGTCGGTGGCCGCACCGGTCCGCGCGGCGGACGGCTCGACGGCCGCGGCCGTCTCGGTCGTGGTGCCCGAACGAGACGCACACACACCGGCGTTGATCCCGGCGGTACGACTCGCGGCGCTCGGCATCTCACGGGGGCTGGGGTGGCAGCCGGAGCGGTAGTTACGCCGCGCGCGAGTCCCTGTCCGGGAGGGCCGGCCCCGTCCGGGAGGGCGGACCCCGTCCGGGAAGGCGGACCCCGTCCGGGAAGGCGGACCCCGTCCGGGAAGGCGGACCCCGTCCGGGAAGGCGGACCCCGTCCGGAGAGGCGGGTCGTCGTCGAAAAAGGCAGGCAGTCGTCGGGAAAGGCGAGCCGTCGTCCGGAAAGGCGAGCCGTCGGATATCCCTCTCACCGGTGAGGACGCCGCCCGCCGACCCACCCGATACTGAGACGGCCCTTGCCCCGAGGAGCCGCGTATGTCCGTGTCCGCCCAGTCCTGGATCACACCGGCCGTCGCACGCCTGCGCGCGGCCAACCCGTACGTCGTCGACGCCGCGCTCGCCGCGCTGGTGCTGTTCGCCGCGTCTTTGCAGTGGATGTTCCCCGACGACGGCGACGACCGCCTCACGTGGCAGGGTTTCCTGCTGGGCGCCGGTACGGCGGTGCCGCTGGTGTGGCGGCGGCGGGCGCCGTTCCTGGCGGCCTGCGGCGTCTCGGTGTTCACCCCCGCCATGGCGGTCTATCACGCGCCGCCGCCCGACGTGATGTACGGCGGCCTGGTCGTGCTCTACACGATGGCCGCGATCGCCCCTCCCTGGCAGCGGCGCTTCATGCTGGTGGGGTGGCTGGCCGGGGTGTCGCTGACCATGATGCACAAGGAGGTCACCCAACCCTTCGAGTACGCCTTCCAGTTGCTGAGCGGCGTCAGCGCGTACGGTTTCGGGGTGCTGGCCCGTCTCCAGCGGGCGTACACGGCTGCGCTGGAGGACCGGGCCCGCCGGCTGGAGCGGGAGCGGGCCGCCGACACCGCGCGGGCCGTTGCACAGGAACGGGCCAGGATCGCCCGGGACATGCACGACATCCTGGCTCACGCGGTGAGCCTCATGGTGGTGCAGGCGGAGGCGGGGCCCGTGGTGGTGCGCAGCGATCCCGAGCGCGCGGAGTCGGCGTTCGACGCCATCGCCACCGCCGGGCGCGACGCGATGAACCAGCTGCGGCGGATCCTCGGGGTACTCAAGGACGAGCCGGTGAACGGCACTTCCGCCCGCTTGCCGCAGCCTGGCGTGGCGGCCCTGACCGACCTGGTCCGGCAGGTCGCCGAGTCCGCCGGTCTGCGCGTCGAACTCCACGCCACCGGCGAGCCGCGTCCGCTGCACCCGGACACCGAGGTCGCCGCGTACCGCGTGGTCCAGGAGGCCCTGACCAACACCGTGAAGCACGCGTACGCTTCCCAGGCGCGGGTCGAACTCGACTGGACGGAGGACGAGTTGACACTCACGGTGACGGACGACGGGCGAGGCCCCGCGGACCACGGCGGAAGCGGGAGCGGGAGCGCGCGTGAGAGCGGGGCAGGCCACGGCCTGATCGGGATCCGCGAGCGGGCCGCCGCCTGCGGGGGCACGGCCCGTACGGGACCCGGCCCCGACGGCGGGTTCCGGGTCGCCGTACGCCTTCCGGTGGCCGTCGACCGGCAGGCGGCCCTGGGGTGAGCATCCGCGTGGTGGTCGCCGACGACCAGGAGCTGGTCCGCAGCGGGTTCAGCATGATCCTTGAGGCACAGCCCGACATCGAGGTGGTCGCGGAGGCCGGGGACGGCGTCGAGGCGGTGGCCGCGGTGCAGCGGCACACGCCCGACGTGCTGCTGCTCGACATCCGCATGCCCCGGATGGACGGCCTGGAGGCGGCCCGGCTGGTCTGCGCGCAGTCCGGGTGCCGGGTGGTCATGCTGACGACGTTCGACCTCGACGAGTACGTGTACGAGGCGCTGTACGCGGGCGCCAGCGGCTTCCTGCTCAAGGATGTGCGCCGGGACGACCTGGTGCACGCGGTGCGCGTGGTCGCGGCGGGCGACTCGCTGCTCGCGCCGTCGGTGACGCGGCGGCTGGTGGCCGACATCATCCAGCGGCGACGGGCCGAGGCGTCGGCGCCGCCGCCCTCGACGGTACGGCTCGATGTCCTCACGGCTCGCGAGGAGGAGACCCTGCGGCTGCTGGCCCGCGGCCTGTCCAACGCGGAGATCGCGACGACGCTGTTCGTCAGCGAGCACACCGTGAAGACTCACGTCAGCAACGTCCTGGGCAAGCTGGGCTTGCGGGACCGGGTCCAGGCGGTGATCCGGGCGTACGAATCGGGGTTGGTGACCCCGGGTTCGAACTGACCTTTCGGGGTGGTTCGTTGGGTGCGGGTGCGTGGGGGTTGCTCGCGCAGTTCCCCGCGCCCCCGAGGTAACTGGGGCGGAGCCCCTGCTTTTGAGGGGCGCGGGGAACTGCGCGACAAACCCCCACCGGCCTGCAGCCGCGCATCCCCCGTACGGCGGAGCCGCCCCACCCACTCACCCGTGCGAGGGATCCAGGGAAACCGCTCCCTTCGGCGATCCGGTGGCGGGCCCGGCCACGCGAGTCTGGGGACGACCCCGAGACCCGCCAACCCGCCGGGAGGCGCCCCGTGCTCGCCACCATCGCCAGGGCATCAACTCGCCGCCCCCTGACCGTGATCGCCCTCTGGCTGCTCTTCCTGCTGCTCGGCTTCGGGCTCGGGACGGGCGTCTTCGGACGGCTCAGCGACTCCGTGCCGGACGTGCCGGGCACCGAGTCGGACCGGGCCGCCGTGCACCTCGACGGCATCGACCCCGTAGGCGAGTCGATCACCGCGGTGGTCGGCGGCACCGCGGTGTCCGACCTCGGGCTGCGCGCGCAGGTCGAGGCCGCCGTCGCCGACCTGCGCAACGCGGCCGGCCTCACGGCCGTGCCCGACCCGTACGACACACCCGGTCTCCTCGCGGAGGACGGGCAGGCCCTCGTCATCCCGGTGACGCTGAAGGGCGGCCTCGACGACGAGGCGGAGGAGAAGGCCCTGGACACGGCCAGTGACCGCATCCATGAGATCAAGGCGCCCGAAGTCCACGTCAGCGGCGGCCCGTTGCTGGGGCAGCAACTCGGCGAGCGGGCCCAACAGGACGTGGCGCGCGCCGAGATCATCTCGCTGCCGGTCGTTCTCGTCCTGCTGCTCGTCATCTTCGGCGGACTGCGGGCCGCCGGACTGCCCCTGCTGGTCGCGGTCAGCGGCATCGCGGGCGCGTTCCTGGCGCTGTTCGGCTTCAGCCAGTTCACCGACATCTCCGTGTACGCGATCCAGGTGACAACCATGCTCGGCCTCGGACTGGCCGTGGACTACGCGCTGTTGATGGTGGTCCGCTTCCGCGAGGAACGCCGTACCACCGACGACGTGGTGGAGGCCGTGCACCGCACGGTGGCCCGCGCCGGACGCACGGTCCTGTTCTCCGGCCTGACCGTGGCCGTCAGTCTCACCGGTCTGCTGGTGTTCCCCAGTACGTTCCTGCGCAGCATGGGCCTCGCCGTGGCCGCCGTGGTGGTCGTCGACATGCTGGCCGCGCTCACCCTGCTGCCCGCGCTGCTGGCCCGGTTCGGCGGAAAGATCGCCCCGGCACGCACCAAGCCGGCCGGTGAGGAGGGCCGTGTCTTCGCCCTCCTCGCCCGGTTCGCCACGGGCCGCCCGGTCGTCGTGACAGCGGCCTCCGCCCTCACCCTGCTCGTCCTCGCCCTGCCCGTCACCGGCATGAAGATCAACATCGGGGATGCCCAGCAGCTGCCGTCGAACACGGAGGCACGCCGGTTGGACGACACGGTGGAGGCCCATTTCCCGCCGGGCACCGGAGTCTCCCCGGTGACCGTGGTCCTGAAGCCGGACACCGACCCCGCGACGGCCGACCGGATCCGGGCCCTCTCGCCGGGCGCCGAGTCCCGTGACCTGCCGGGCGGCACGACGGTCCTGAACCTGCGACCGGGCGGCAGCGCCGACGGCAAGGCGGCGACCGAACTGGTCCAGCGCGTACGGGACATACGAGGCGACGAGCCCGTCGAGGTCACCGGTGTCGCGGCCCGCCTCGTCGACTTCCGCGCGATGCTCGGCGACCGTGCGCCCTGGGCCGCCGTCACCGTCCTGGGCGGTATCTTCCTCCTGCTCTTCGCGTTCACCGGCTCGGTCCTGATCCCGCTGCGCACCATCGTCACCACGCTGCTCAGCCTGGGCGCCGCGCTCGGTGTGGTGGTCTGGGTGTTCCAGGACGGGCATCTGGCCTCAGTGCTGGGCTCCCAGGAACTCGGCGCGCTGAGCCTCACCGCACCTCCGCTGATCATCGCGATCGCCTTCGGACTCGCCATGGACTACGAGCTGTTCATCCTCGCCCGGATGCGCGAGGCCTGGCTGCGCACGGGCGACGAACGGGAGGCGGTCGTCACCGGCCTGCGCCGCTCGGGACGCGTCGTGAGCTGTGCCGCGCTGCTGCTCGCCGTCGTCTTCGGCGCCTTCATGACGGGCGGCTTCGCACCGATCCTGCAGATCGGCCTCGGCCTGACCCTCGCGGTACTGATCGACGCGACCCTCGTACGCATGCTCCTCGTCCCGGCGACCATGGCGCTGCTAGGACGACGCGCCTGGTGGGCGCCCCAGCGGCTGCGACGGGCCCACGACCGGTTCGGGCTGCACGAGGAGGCACAGCCTGCCGAACCCGAACTCACCAAGCAGGGCTGAAGTCACCAAGCAGCACTGAAGCAACGGCGCGGCACTGAACTCATCGCGCGGCACTGAGCGTTGGCCCCGGTCCCTCCGGATGCTGTTGGCGAATCCCGTCAGACCTCCAGCAAGTGGGCCGTGAGTCCCAGCGACACGCCGTAAACCCGGCGTGTCGCTGGGACTCACGCGACAATTGCTTCGCCCCGCGGATTCGCCAACAGCATCCCTCCGGACCGGGGCCCTCGTCGTGCCGGAAGGCACGGTTGGAGTCCTGGCTCGGGACGGGACCAGGGCCGGTGGCTCAGCCGATTTCGAGGACGACCTTGCCGGTGATGTTCCCGGTGGCGAAGGCGCGCTGTGCCTCGGCGGCCTTCTCCAGGGGGAAGACCGCGCCGACTCGTACGGTGAGCAGGCCGACCTCGGCCAGTGCCGTGACCGCGGTGAGGTCGGCGCGGTCCATGCGGGCGAAGACGTCAGTGGAGCCGGGGGCGCCGGGTTCGGCGATGGACGCCGACCTGCCTCCGGACCGTACGGCCCCCGCCGACGCGGCGAGGGTACCGCCGCCGACCGTGTCGAACACCGAGTCCACACCCTTCGGGACCAGGCTGAGCACCTCGCCGGTCAGGCCCTCGCCGTACGCGACCGCTCGGGCGCCGAGCGCACGCAGGTAGTCGAGATCGTCGGCCGAGCCCACGCCGATGACACGGGCGCCCCGGGCCAGGGCGATCTGCACGGCGACGGAACCCACGCCGCCGGCAGCCCCGTGCACGAGGACGCTCTCGCCCCGCCGCACCGCGAGTGCGTGCACCACGCCCTGGTAGGCGGTGAGCGCGGCCAGCGGCAGGCCCGCGGCCTCGGTGAAGGACATCGTGCTCGGCTTGCGCGCCACGGCGCGCACGTCCGCGGAGACCAGTTCGGCGAAGCCGCCGTGCGCGCGCTGCACGTCGCCGCGGACGTACGCGATCACCTCGTCGCCCGTCGCGAACTCGGGTGCGCCGGGCCCGGAGCGCTCCACCACACCGGCGACGTCCCAGCCGGGCACCACCGGGAAGAACGTCTCCACGGCGCTGTCCAGCACCCCAGCCTGGAGAGCGGCGTCCGCGCGGTTCAGCCCGGCGGCCCTGACCCGGATCAGCACCGAGTCCACGTGCGTCTTCGGCTCGGGCAGCTCGGTGAGCTCAAGGACTTCCGGTCCGCCGTAGCGGCGGTACACGACGGCCTTCAACGCTCAGGCCTCCAGGACCGCGTACGGCATGTCGTGCAGGACGCGGTGCCGGACGATCTTCCACTCGCCGTCGATGCGGCGCAGGTCGGAGTCGTAGTAGCCGGACTCGATGGGCCGGATGGTGCCCTGGGCGCCGAAGGCGTCCGCGGGCCAGCCGCCCGCCGGGCGGGAGAGGGCGCGGACCTCGAAGACCACGAAGTGGGCGTTCATGTGCGCCTCGTCGCCGTCGACCTCGATGAGGTGGTCCGCCGTGACGTGGTGGCTGGAGCCGCCCTCGGGGTGCGGCGCCATGAAGTTGTCGACCGCGTACGCCACACCCGAACTGCCGATGATCGGCTCGCCGATCTGCTCGTAGGCGTCGGGGCCGGTCTTGACGAAGACGTCCACGATCGCGTCCTCGGTGAAGAGGGCGCCCTGGCTCTTGCCGTCGCGTCGGTCGGCGGCGCGGACATAGTGGGCCAGGATCTCCTGGACCTTGCGCTCGTCGCTCATGGTTCGCACGTTCCTCTCGTGTTATTGATGCGAGTTCTGTTGCTGTTGCTGTTCCTGCTGCTGTTCCTGTTCCTGTTCCTGTTCCGAGTGGACCATCGGGAACGGGCGAGAGCTATGAGGGTTCCGGCAAGGGTCGATACCCTGAAGGTATGGATCGTCTGGAGACCCGCGAACTCGACTATTTCGTCGCGGTCGCTGAGGAGCTGCACTTCGGAAGGGCCGCGGAGCGCCTGGGCATGGCCCAGCCGCCGCTGTCGCGCGCGATCAGCCGTCTGGAGCGCCGCATGGGGGTGCTGCTGCTGGAGCGCAGTAGCCGCCGTGTCGCGCTCACCGACGCGGGTGCCGTATTCCTGGACGAAAGCCGACGGCTGCTCGACTCGCTGGACGCGGCCGTGCGGCGGGCCCAGCGCGTGCAGCAGCCCGGTCGGCTGGTGATGGCGGTACGTCCCGGCACCGCGTCCGGGCTGATCGCCGATCTGCTCCGCTCCTCCGAGGTCGGCGGCCACGACGTCGTCTTCACTCATGACCGCCCGGCCGCCCTCAGAGACGGCAGGGCCGATATCGCGCTGCTGTGCGTCGGCACCGACGACCTCACCGGGCTGCGCACCGCCGACCTGACCGAGGAGGCGCCCTTCGCGCTGGTCCCGCGTGGCCATCCGCTGGCCCGGCGCCCCGCGGTGACGGTCGCCGAACTCGGCCAGGACGCGAACTTCGCGCCCGAGTGCCCACCGCTCGGGCTCGACGAGATCGTCGACCGGGTCGCACTCGGGCGCCTAATCACCGTCGTGGGCTCGGGTGCCGCCGAACGGATCTCCCCCGAGGTGGCCGCGGTACCGGTGTCGGACCTGCCGCCCACGCGTCTCGCCCTGGCATGGCCCGAGGGGGCGTCCCGTCCGGCCGTCACCGCTTTCGTGCACTCCGCCCGCGCGGCCGAGGCGCGGCGGGCACTCGACGCGAAGGACAGGGACGCGGCCGGGGCTTGAGACTGCGACGAGTACGACATCGACGACGTGCCGCACGCGCAGCGCCTCACCACGTCGGGCACGTTCGTCCACGGCAACTACTGGGCTTCGCCGTCGATCTTCGGCACCAGCAACACGAGCCACGGATGCGTCGGGCTGCTCGGCGCGAAGGGCGCGGACAACACGTCCACGCCGGACTACGCGTTCTACAAGAGCTCCATGCTCGGCGACGTGGTCGTGGGCGAGAACTCGGGCGAGCACACGGTCGATCCGGCCAACGCCCTCAATGGCTGGAACCTCTCGTGGACGGACTGGCAGGCAGGGAGCGCTCTCTGACGCCGCGTCCGGTCCGTCCCATCCTTCCCCTCCTTCAGGGTGTGAACTCTCCTGCCCGCTGAGGGCTTTCTCTGCTTTACCTCTTGACGACCGGAGTGCCGAAGAGCACATTGGCCGCGCAGCTGCGATGAGAGCGCTCTCAACCCCAACCGCGCACCGTCCCCACTCCGTACCCGAAGAGGCACCCATGAGGGAAACTTCAGGCACACCCGTCAGACGCGGCTCATTCCGACGCACACTCATCGCGCTGCTCAGCGTGCTGAGCCTCGCCGCGGCCGGCGCCTCGGCCGCGCGGGCGGACGCGCCCGCGCCGCCCAGCGGCTGGACCCAGGTCTTCGTCGACGACTTCAACGGATCGGCCGGCACCGGCGTCAACACCTCGAACTGGCAGTACGCGACCGGCCACGGCTACCCGGGCGGGCCCGCCAACTGGGGCACGGGCGAGATCGAGAACATGACCTCCAGCACCAACAACGTGGCGCTGGACGGCGCCGGGAACCTCCGGATCACCCCGCGCCGCGACGCCGCGGGCAACTGGACCTCGGGCCGTATCGAGACCAACCGCACCGACTTCCAGCCCCCCGCCGGAGGCACGCTGCGCGTCCAGTCCCGGATCCAGATGCCGAACGTGACGGGTACCGCCGCCCGCGGCTACTGGCCGGCCTTCTGGATGCTGGGCGCGCCCTACCGCGGCAACTACCAGAACTGGCCGAGCGTAGGCGAGTTGGACATCCTGGAGAACGTCCAGGGTCTCAACACCGTGTGGGCCACGATGCACTGCGGCACCAACCCGGGCGGCCCCTGCAACGAGACGACCGGCCTCGGCGGCTCCACCGCCTGCCCGGGCGCGACCTGCCAGGCCGGCTTCCACACGTACGGCATGGAGTGGGACCGGTCGACGAGCCCGGAGCAGATCCGCTTCTACGTCGACGGCATCAATTACCACACCGTACGGGCGAACCAGGTCGACGCGACCACCTGGTCGAACGCCACGAACCACGGCTTCTTCATCATCCTGAACGTGGCGATGGGCGGCGGTTTCGTGGACGCCTTCGGCGGCGGTCCCGACGCCGCCACCGTGCCGGGCAACCCGCTCGTCGTCGACTACGTCCAGGTGTTGCAGTCCGCCGGCGGCACCACACCTCCGCCGACCGGCAACCGTGACGCGTACAGCGCCATCCAGGCCGAGTCGCTCGACAGCCAGAGCGGCACGATCACCGAGAC
Source organism: Streptomyces sp. NBC_00878 (assembly GCF_026341515.1). Classification (NCBI taxonomy): domain Bacteria; kingdom Bacillati; phylum Actinomycetota; class Actinomycetes; order Kitasatosporales; family Streptomycetaceae; genus Streptomyces; species Streptomyces sp. NBC_00878. The sequence goes on from NZ_JAPEOK010000001.1 coordinate 1,458,497, forward strand.
CACCACCGACTCGGGCGGCGGCCAGAACATCGGCGCCATCGCCAACGGCGACTGGACCCTCTACCGGGGCGTCAACTTCGGCTCCACGGCGGCCAGACAGTTCAGCGCCCGGGTCGCGAGCGGTGTGGGGGGCGGCGCCAGTGGCCTGGTCGAAGTCCGCCTCGACAGCCGTACGAGCGCCCCGATCGGCACCTTCGCGCTCGCCAACACGGGCGGGTGGCAGAGCTGGCGGACCGTCCCGACGAACACCAGCAACGTCACCGGAACGCACGACGTGTATCTGACCTTCACTAGCGGCCAGTCGGCGGACTTCGTGAACGTGAACTGGTTCAGCTTCGCCCACTGACACGTGAGTTGAGGTAGCGAGTCACGGAGGAGGGGGCGGGCCGCCGGGCCCGCCCCCTCCTTTGGTCCTCAGCCCTCAAATTCCCCAACCCTTTTGTTCCTCAGCGCAGTTCCGCCCGGAACGCCACCGGCGCCACCCCGGTGTGCTGATGGAAGAACTTGGTGAAGTTGGCCGCGTCGGGGAATCCCACGGAGACCCCGATGCGACCTATCGGCATGTCCGTGTGGGCGAGGAGCCGCTTGGCCTCCAGGACGACCCGCTTGTCGATGAAGCCCTTCGGGGTCTCGCCGGTCGCGGCGCGGACCGCCCGGACGAGGGTGCGGCGGGAGTAGCCGAGGGCGTCGGCGTACGCGCTGACGCTGTGGTTGGTGGCGAAGCCCTTCTCGACCGCCTCGCGGAAGCGGGTGAAGGTGGTGTCCGCCGGGTCCTGGTCGCGTGCCGCGTCGGCGGAGTCGGCTGAATCGGCGGCGAGATGCGCGAGGCGCAGCAGGAACGCGGTCAGCGAGTGCCGCAGCACGGAGGTGTGCAGGCTGAGCGGCAGCGTGGTCGAGTCGACGTACTCGCGCTCCAGTTGGGCGAGCGAGGCCGTCAGCCCGGCGAGTTGGGCCGCATCGGGCCTCAGCAGGGGCGGCAGGTCGTAACGGTAGAGGCCCGTCGCCTCGACCGTGGCGCGGGGCAGGAAGCCCGGCTGCATGATCAGGACCGTTCCGCGATAGGCCTCCGTCCTGGAGAAACGGTGGACCTGGCCGGGGCGGATCCACAGCAGCTCACCGGCCAAGACCTCGTACTCGGTGAAGTCGACCATGTGCCGTACCGGGCCGTCCCCGAAGAGCATGACCACGTGGAAGTCGATGCGGTGGACGCGCTCGATCGGCCCGTCCGCGTGCCAGGTCCGGCCGGGCTCCATCGGACCGACCTGCATACCGACGCCGCAGACGCTCAGATCGACGGGAAAGGGAAAGGTTCTGATCCCGTCGCCACCATCACCGTCGCGGCCGCCACCATCCCGGCCGCCACCATCACCGTCGCGACGGCCGTCCCCGCCTCTGCCGTCACCGCCTTGGGTGCTTCTGTCCGCCATGTCCCTCTCGCGTCGGCTCGGTCCCGCGGGCGTTGTCCCACTTTCACCAAAGGCTGACACAGGGGCACCTTCCCCAGCAAAAGTCAGACTTTTAAGTTTGAACGCAACCGAGCAGTACCGGGCTTCTACCGAGGACTTCTTGAAGATGAGTACGCAGACACCTGACAGCTTTGAGTGGACCGAACTGGACCGGCGAGCCGTCGACACGGCCCGTCTGCTGGCGGCGGACGCCGTACAGAAGGTCGGCAACGGCCACCCCGGCACCGCGATGAGCCTGGCCCCGGCCGCGTACACCCTCTTTCAGAAGGTGATGCGACACGATCCCGCGGACCCCGAGTGGACCGGCCGTGACCGCTTCGTCCTCTCCCCCGGCCACACCTCGCTGACCCTCTACACCCAGCTCTTCCTCTCCGGGTACGAGCTGGAGCTGGACGACCTCAAGGCGTTCCGTACGCACGGCTCGAAGACGCCCGGCCACCCCGAGTACGGGCACACGGCCGGGGTCGAGACGACCACCGGCCCGCTCGGCCAGGGCGTCGCCAACGCGGTGGGCATGGCGATGGCCGCCCGCTTCGAGCGCGGCCTGTTCGACCCGGACGCCCCCGAGGGCGAGTCCCCCTTCGACCACACCGTCTGGGCGATCGTCTCCGACGGCGACCTGGAGGAGGGCATCTCCGCCGAGGCGTCCTCGCTCGCCGGCCACCAGCAGCTCGGCAACCTCGTCTTCGTCTACGACGACAACCACATCTCCATCGAGGGCGACACCGCGACCGCCTTCTCCGAGGACGTACTGAAGCGGTACGAGGCCTACGGCTGGCACGTGCAGCGGATCGAGCCCGCCCTCGGCGGCGACATCGACCCGCAGGCGCTCCACGAGGCCCTCGTCGCCGCCAAGGCCGAGACCGGGCGCCCCTCGATCATCGCGATGCGCACGATCATCGCCTGGCCCGCGCCCAACGCCCAGAACACCGAGGCCTCGCACGGCTCGGCGCTCGGCGCCGAGGAGATCGCGGCCACCAAGCGTCTCCTTGGCTTCGACCCGGAGAAGACCTTCGACGTCGCCGACGAGGTCCTGGACCACGCCCGGAGGGCCCTCGACCGGGGCGCCGAGGCGCACGCCGCCTGGAACAAGCAGCTGGCCGAGTGGCGCACCGCGCAGCCCGAACGCGCGAAGCTCTTCGACCGGATCGTGGCCGGTCAGCTCCCCGACGGCTGGGAGTCCGCGCTGCCGGTGTTCGAGGCGGGCACCTCCGTCGCGACCCGTGCCGCGTCCGGCAAGGTCCTCCAGGCGCTCGGCGGTGTGCTCCCCGAACTGTGGGGCGGCTCCGCCGACCTGGCCGGCTCGAACAACACCACCATCGACAAGACGTCGTCCTTCCTGCCGAAGGGCAATCCGCTGCCGGAGGCCGACCCGTACGGCCGAACCGTCCACTTCGGGATCCGTGAGCACTCGATGGCCGCGGAGATGAACGGCATCGCGCTGCACGGCAACACCCGGATCTACGGCGGCACGTTCCTCGTCTTCTCCGACTACATGCGCAACGCCGTCCGCCTGTCGGCCCTCATGCAGCTGCCGGTGACGTACGTCTGGACGCACGACTCGATCGGCCTCGGCGAGGACGGCCCCACCCACCAGCCGGTCGAACACCTCGCCTCATTGCGTGCCATCCCCGGTCTGAACATCGTGCGCCCGGCCGACGCCAACGAGACGTCGATCGCCTGGGCCGAGATCCTCAAGCGGCACGCCACCAACCCGGCCCCGCACGGCCTCGCCCTCACCCGCCAGGGCGTGCCGACGTACGAGGCCAACCCCGAGGCGGCGAAGGGTGGTTACGTCCTGCGCGACTCCTCCACCGCGACCCCGGACGTGGTCCTCATCGCCACCGGCTCAGAAGTGCAACTCGCCGTCACCGCGCGCGAGCGGCTCGAAGCCGAGGGCGTCGGCACGCGCGTGGTGTCGATGCCGTCCGTCGAGTGGTTCGAGGAGCAGTCGCCGGAGTACCGCGCGAGCGTACTTCCACCGTCCGTGAAGGCGCGCGTGGCGGTCGAGGCGGGCATCGGTCTGACCTGGTACCGGTACGTCGGTGACCACGGACGCATCGTCTCCCTCGAACACTTCGGCGCCTCCGCCGACGCCAAGACCCTGTTCGCCGAGTTCGGTTTCACCCCCGAGAACGTGGCCTCCGCCGCCCGGGAATCCCTCGCCGCCGCGCGCGGTTGATCCGTTCGCACGAAGGAAGATGATCACTGTGACCGAAGCAACCGCAACCGCGGACACCCTCAAGAACCTCTCCGCCGAAGGCGTCTCCATCTGGCTGGACGACCTCTCGCGCAACCGGATCGAGTCCGGCAACCTCGCCGAACTCATCAAGACCAGGCACGTGGTGGGCGTCACCACCAACCCCTCCATCTTCCAGGCCGCGATCGGCTCGGGCGAGGGTTACGAGGAGCAGCTGGCCGACCTCGCGACGCGCGGCGTGACGGTCGACGAGGCCGTAAGGATGATGACCACCGCCGACGTCCGCGCCGCTGCCGACATCCTGCGTCCGGTGTACGACGCGACCGGCGGCCGGGACGGCCGGGTCTCCATCGAGGTCGACCCGCGCCTCGCCCACGACACGACGGCGACCGTCGCCGAGGCCAAGCAGCTCGCCTGGCTGGTCGACCGCCCGAACGTGATGATCAAGATCCCTGCGACGAAGGCCGGCCTCCCCGCGATCACCGAGGTCATCGGCCGCGGGATCAGCGTCAACGTCACGCTGATCTTCTCGCTGGAGCGCTACCGCGAGGTGATGGACGCCTACCTGGCCGGTCTGGAGAAGGCGCGGGCCGCGGGCCTCGACCTCTCCGCCATCCACTCCGTCGCCTCCTTCTTCGTCTCCCGCGTCGACAGCGAGATCGACAAGCGGCTGGCGAAGGCCGGCACGGACGAGGCCCTCGCGCTGAAGGGCCGGTCCGCACTCGCCAACGCGCGGCTCGCGTACGAGGCGTACGAGGATGTCTTCGCCTCGGACCGCTGGACCGCCCTCGGCGCGAGCGCCAACAAGCAGCGTCCGCTGTGGGCCTCGACCGGCGTCAAGGACCCGGCCTACAAGGACACGCTGTACGTCGACGAGTTGGTCGCGCCCGGCACGGTCAACACCATGCCGGAGGCCACGCTGAACGCCACCGCCGACCACGGCGAGATCCGCGGTGACACGGTGACCGGCGGCTATGCCCAGGCCCGCGCCGACCTGGCGGCCGTCGAGCAGCAGGGCATCTCGTACGACGAGGTCGTCCGGCAGTTGGAGGACGAGGGCGTAGCCAAGTTCGAGGCCGCCTGGGGCGAACTGCTGGCCGCGGTCGCCGTCTCACTGAGCCGCAAGGGAGTTGACGGGGAATGAGCGAGAACCTTACCGACGGCCCTGACCTCGCGTCCGACTGGGACAACCCCCTGCGCCACCCCGGCGACCGCCGTCTGCCGAAGATCGCCGGTCCGTCCGGTCTGGTCATCTTCGGCGTCACCGGCGATCTGTCCCGCAAGAAGCTGATGCCGGCCGTCTACGACCTGGCCAACCGCGGGCTGCTCCCGCCGGGCTTCTCCCTCGTCGGCTTCGCGCGGCGCGACTGGGAGGACGAGGACTTCGCACAGATCGTCCACGACTCGGTGCGCGAGCACGCGCGTACGGAGTTCCGCGAGGAGGTCTGGCAGCAGCTCGCCGAGGGCATGCGGTTCATCCCCGGCGACTTCGACGACGACCAGGCCTTCAAGCAACTGCGTTCCGCCGTCGAGGAGTTGGACGCTTCCCGGGGCACCAGCGGCAACTACGCCTTCTACCTCTCCGTACCGCCGAAGTTCTTCCCGAAGGTCGTCAGGCAGCTCAAGAAGCACGGGCTGGCCGACGCCCCGGCGGGTTCCTGGCGGCGCGCGGTGATCGAGAAGCCGTTCGGCCACAACCTCAAGAGCGCTCGTGAGCTGAACAAGGTCCTGCACGACGTGTTCGACCCGGAGCAGGTCTTCCGGATCGACCACTACCTCGGCAAGGAGACCGTCCAGAACATCCTGGCGCTCCGCTTCGCCAACCAGATGTACGAGCCCGTCTGGAACCGGTCGTACGTGGACCACGTACAGATCACCATGGCCGAGGACATCGGCATCGGCGGCCGGGCCGGGTACTACGACGGCATCGGCTCGGCCCGTGACGTCATCCAGAACCACCTGCTCCAGCTCATGGCGCTGACCGCGATGGAGGAGCCCATCGCCTTCGACGCCGACTCGCTGCTCACCGAGAAGCTCAAGGTCCTCAAGTCGGTGCGGCTGCCGGAGGAGTTGGGCGAGCACACCGTGCGCGGGCAGTACGCGGAGGGCTGGCAGGGCGGCGCCAAGGTGCCCGGCTACCTCGAAGAGGAGGGCATCGACCCCGCGTCGAAGACCGACACGTACGCGGCCGTCAAGCTGGAGGTCGACAACCGCCGCTGGGCGGGCGTCCCCTTCTATCTGCGTACCGGCAAGCGGCTCGGCCGCCGCGTCACCGAGATCGCCGTCGTCTTCCAGCGGGCCCCGCACTCCCCGTTCGACTCGACCGCCACGGAGGAGCTCGGCGCCAACGCCATCGTCTTCCGTGTCCAGCCCGACGAGGGCATGACGGTGCGCTTCGGATCGAAGGTGCCGGGTACGTCGATGGAGATCCGGGACGTGTCCATGGACTTCGCCTACGGCGAGTCGTTCACGGAGTCCAGCCCGGAGGCGTACGAACGGCTGATCCTGGATGTCCTGCTCGGCGACGCCAATCTCTTCCCCCGTCACCAGGAGGTGGAAGAGTCCTGGAAGATCCTCGATCCGATCGAGGAGTACTGGGACAAGAACGGCAGGCCCGCGCAGTACGCCTCGGGCAGCTGGGGTCCCGGGGAAGCCGACGAGATGCTCGCACGAGACGGACGGAGCTGGCGCAGGCCATGAAGATCGATCTGACCGACACCACGGCAAGCAAGATCAACAAGGCTCTCGTGGAGGGCCGCCGCGCCATCGGCACACCAGCCGTGGGCATGGTCCTGACGATGGTCATCGTGACGGACGAGGAGAACGCGTACGACGCGATCAAGGCGGCCGAGGAGGCCTCGCACGAGCACCCCTCGCGCACCCTGGTCGTCATCAAGCGGCACGCCCGCACCCCGCGCGACCGCACGAACTCGCACCTGGACGCCGAAGTCCGCGTGGGTGCCGACGCCGGCACCGGCGAGACGGTCGTGCTGCGGATGTACGGCGACGTGTCCGAGCACGCCGACTCGGTGGTCCTGCCGCTGCTGCTGCCGGACGCGCCGGTCGTCGTGTGGTGGCCGGTGGACGCGCCCGACGTCCCGGCCAAGGACCCGCTGGGCGCGCTCGCACAGCGCCGGATCACCGACATGTACGCGGTCGAGGCGCCGCTCGCGGCCCTGGAGGCACGCGCCGCCTCGTACGCGCCGGGCGACACCGACCTGGCCTGGACCCGGCTGACTCCGTGGCGCTCCATGCTCGCGGCCGCCCTGGACCAGTCCCGTACGAAGGTCACCTCGGCCGCCGTGGAGAGCGAGGCCGAGAACCCGAGCGCCGAACTGCTGGCCCGCTGGCTGGAGGCCCGCCTCCAGGTCCCGGTCGAGCGCGTCGTGACCGCGGGACCCGTCGTCACCGCCGTCCGGCTCGGCACCAAGGGCGGCGAGATCATCATCGACCGCCCCGAGGGCCCGCTCGCGACCCTGTCGCTGCCGGGCCAGCCCTCGCGCACCCTCGCGCTGAAGGTCCGCAGCACCTCCGAGCTGATCGCCGAGGAACTGCGCCGCCTCGACGCGGACGAGATGTACGCCATCGCCCTGCGCGGCGACGAGGCCGGAAGGAAGGAGAGCCGTGCCTGACACAACCGGGTCCGTGCCCGTCGAAACCGGGTCTGCGGCTGACACAGTCGGGGCCCTGCCTGGCACACCCAAGCTCACCCGCCGCCCCGAGTGGACGGCCCTGGAGGACCACCGCGCCGGGCCGCTCCTGCATCCGCGGCTGCGCGAACTGTTCGCCGCCGACCCGGAGCGCGCCGAGCGCTACACCGTGCGGGTCGGTGACCTGCGCATCGACTACTCCAAGCACCTGATCAACGACGAGACTCTCGCGCTGCTCCAGGAACTCGCCACCGCCACCGACGTGTTCGGGCTACGGGACGCGATGTTCCGCGGCGAGCGGATCAACGTCACGGAGCAACGGGCGGTCCTGCACACGGCGTTGCGCGCCCCGCGCGACGCGGTCGTCGAGGTCGACGGCGAGAACGTCGTGCCGAAGGTGCACGCCGTGCTCGACAAGATGGCCGCCTTCGCCGAACAGGTCCGCTCCGGCAAGTGGACCGGCCACACCGGCAGGCGCATCCGCACGGTCGTCAACATCGGCATCGGCGGCTCGGACCTGGGCCCGGCGATGGCGTACGAGGCGCTGCGCGCCTTCACCGACCGCGAACTGACGGTCCGTTACGTCTCGAACGTCGACGGGGCCGACCTGCACGAGGCGGTGCGGGACCTGGATCCGGCTGAGACGCTGTTCATCGTCGCCTCGAAGACCTTCACCACCATCGAGACGATCACCAACGCGACCTCGGCGCGCTCCTGGCTGCTCGCCGGTCTCGGCGGCGACTCCGCCGCCGTGGCCAGGCACTTCGTCGCACTGTCCACGAACGTCGAGAAGGTCGCGGACTTCGGTATCGACACGGCCAACATGTTCGAGTTCTGGGACTGGGTCGGCGGCCGGTACTCGTACGACTCGGCCATCGGCCTCTCGCTGATGATCGCGATCGGCCCGGACCGCTTCCGGGAGATGCTCGACGGCTTCAGGACTGTCGACGAGCACTTCCGAACCGCCCCCGCCGAGGCCAACGCACCTTTGCTGCTGGGCCTGTTGGGGGTCTGGTACGGCGAGTTCTTCGGCGCCCAGTCGCACGCGGTGCTGCCGTACTCGCACTACCTGTCCAAGTTCACCGCGTACTTGCAGCAGCTCGACATGGAGTCCAACGGCAAGTCCGTGGACCGCGAGGGACACCCCGTCGAGTGGCAGACCGGCCCGGTCGTGTGGGGCACGCCGGGCACCAACGGCCAGCACGCGTACTACCAGTTGCTCCACCAGGGCACGAAGACGATCCCGGCCGATCTGATCGGCTTCGTCAACCCGGTCGGCGAACTGGGCGCCGAACTCGCCGCCCAGCACGACCTGTTGATGGCGAACCTCTTCGCCCAGGGCCAGGCCCTCGCGTTCGGCAGGACCGCCGACGAGGTACGCGCCGAGGGGGTGCCCGAGGAGCAGGTCCCGCACCGGACCTTCCGCGGCAACCACCCCACGACCACGATCCTGGCCGCCGAGCTGACTCCGTCCGTCCTCGGCCAGCTGATCGCCCTCTACGAGCACAAGGTGTTCGTCCAGGGCGCGATCTGGAACATCGACTCCTTCGACCAGTGGGGCGTCGAGCTCGGCAAGGTCCTCGCCAAACGCGTCGAACCCGCTCTGACCGAGGGCGCCGACGTCCCCGGTCTCGATCCCTCCACCGCCGCCCTCGTGGCCACGTACCGCACTCTCCGGAAGAAGTGAACTGACATGACTGCGATGCAGCTCGGCCTCATCGGCCTCGGCAAGATGGGCGGCAACATGCGCGAGCGGATCCGCCGCGCGGGCCACACCGTGATCGGCTACGACCGCAATCCGGACCTCGCCGACGTCAGCGGCCTGACCGAACTCGTCGGCAAGCTCGAAGGTCCGCGCGTGGTCTGGGTGATGGTCCCGGCCGGGGCCCCCACCCAGGGCGTCATCGACGAGCTCGCGGAGCTGTTGGAGCCCGGCGACACCGTCGTCGACGGCGGCAACTCCCGCTGGACGGACGACGAGAAGCACGCCGAGGAGCTGGCGGCCAAGGGCATCGGCTTCGTGGACGCCGGCGTCTCGGGCGGCGTCTGGGGCCTCCAGAACGGCTACGCCCTCATGGTCGGCGGCGACGCCGAGCACATCGCCAAGGTCCAGCCGATCTTCGACGCGCTCAAGCCGGAGGGCGACGCCGGATTCGTCCACGCGGGCAAGGTGGGCGCGGGCCACTTCTCGAAGATGGTCCACAACGGCATCGAGTACGCCATGATGCAGGCCTACGCCGAGGGCTGGGAGCTCCTCGAAGCCGTCGACTCGGTCACGGATGTGCGCGAGGTCTTCCGCTCCTGGCAGGAGGGCACCGTCATCCGCTCCTGGCTGCTCGACCTGGCGGTCAACGCACTGGACAAGGACGAGCACCTCGGGCAGCTGCGCGGGTACGCGGAGGACTCCGGCGAAGGCCGGTGGACCGTCGAGGCGGCCATCGACAACTCCGTGCCGCTGCCCGCCATCACGGCCTCCCTCTTCGCGCGGTTCGCGTCCCGGCAGGACGACTCGCCGCAGATGAAGATGGTCGCGGCGCTGCGCAACCAGTTCGGCGGTCACGCCGTCGAGTCCACGAAGTAGGAGTCATGGGCGATCTCCTTCTCGTCCGGCACGGCGAGACCGAGTGGAGTCTGTCGGGACAGCACACCAGCTGGACCGACCTGCCCCTCACCCCGCGTGGCGAGGAACAGGCCAAGTCCCTCGTCCCGCTGTTCGCCGGGCGGCACTTCGCGCTCGTGCTCACGAGTCCGCTCGGCCGTGCGATACGGACCGCGGAGCTGGCGGGGCTGTCCGGGGCGGTGTCCGATCCGGACATGCATGAGTGGGACTACGGGGCGTACGAGGGCGTCACCACCGTGGACATCCACCGCGGGCGGCCTGACTGGTACCTGTGGAATGACGGGGTGCCGCCGGGTCCGGACGGACAGCCCGGGGAATCGCCGGAGGACGTGGGCGAGCGGGCGGACCGGGTGCTGGGGCGGGCGGAGAAGTCGCTCGGGGACGGTGACGTGGTGCTTGTCGCGCACGGTCACTTCCTACGTGTCCTGACCGCGCGGTGGCTCGGCCTCCCCGCCGCGGACGGACGCCTGTTCCAGCTCGGTACGGGGACGGTGAGCCGCCTCTCGACGGAGCACGGCCGCCCGGTGATCACGGAGTGGAACAGCCGTCCGCCTGGGTAGTTTCCTCGCCCCCGCCGCCCCTACCCTCCCCCACTCTCGGCTTCGCTCGAGCGGGGGACCCCCATCGTCACTACTCGGGGGCCAGCCCCCGAACCCCCGCTCCTCAAACGCCGGAGGGGCTGATCTTCAGCCCGTCCGGCGTTTGAGGACGAGCGCGTTCAGCGCGACACGGGGGCCTGGGAGCGGAGCCCCCAGAAAGGGACGGGAAGGGCAGGGGCGGCGGGGGCGAACCCCCCTCGGCCCCCTCACGCACGGTGCTTCGGGTTGCCATGCCACTTCGTGATCTGCCTCTCCGGATCACCCGTGTAGGACCACGGCGTCCGCGTCGCACGTCGGCCGAGGAGACGGAACAGCGAGGCGGTGATGTCCTGGACCTCCGCGAGACACGCGGCATGCGTCAGGTAGTTGAGGTGGTGGACCTCTCCGGGAACGACGGGCACGTCGGGGCGCGCGGTGATCCAGCGCTGCCAGGTGCGCCGTACGTCATTGACGGCTCCGTCGTTGTTCCAGTGCTGGCTGGTCCCCGTCAGGGCACCGGGCTGGCCCTTCACCCCCTCCAGGATGTACCGGTACTCCTCCACCCGGGCGACCTGCACAAGAACCGGCAGCGCACACCCCGGCGGCGCCACACCGGCCGCGTCCCGCGCGAAGTCGTACATCAGGCCGTGCGTCCCGTGCCAGCGGGCGGAGTAGTAGTGCAGCACCTGGAGGTGGCCCTCCACGCTGTACGGGTCGCGCGCGTGCAACGCGTCCCACCAGCGGCCCAGTTCCTGGCGGCGCACCCCGGCGGGATAGAGCCGTGCGACGGCGATGAGCGAGATCCACGGCGTGGGGTCGTCGACGTACGCGTCGGCGGCCTGGAGGCAGGCCATCACCGCGCCGTCGATGCGGTTCTGGTCGATGGGAACGCCCCGGCCCGCGGCGATGGCCAGATTGAAGGCGCGCGCCGTCTCGGTCGCGGCCCGCAGCACCAGCGCGTCGGCGCTGCGGGGCTCGGCGGCCAGCCAGGACTCGGCCGTCGAGGTGCTCGCGCAGGCCTGTGCGAGCAGCCGCATCCGGTGGCCCCGTGCGAGCCACGCGGGCCCGGTGGTCCGCAGCAGCTCCCGCAGGCCCTGCCAACGGCCGATGACGATGTCCTGTTTGGCGGAGGTGAGGGGCGCGTCCCCGCAGTCGGGATCGAATTCGGGGGTGAAACGGGCTCGCGCCATCGGGGTCCCTCTCAGAAGTCGGTGGGGAGACCCTCGTGGACGCGGGAACGTTCCGCCTCCGCGGCGGTGTAGCCGTCGGGGACGTAGTCCGTCTCGACGACGTCGCTGGCGTCCAGGTGCGCCGGCCGGTAGTAGTCGCTGCCCTGCCGCCAGTACCAGAGCATGGGGACGATTCCGACGGCCAGGCCGCCGATGCCGATCGCGATCGAGGCGTCGCTCAGGTCGCCCAGTGACTCGATGAAGATCCAGAACATGAACAGGGCGCCGAGGAACGGCCACAGCCCGCCGAAGAAGAAGTTGGACGGGGACTTCAGCAGCATCTTGCGGTACGCGACGACCACCGCCAGACCCGCCAGGCCGTAGTACACGGCGATCTGGAGGCCGATCGCGGCGATGGCGTTCTCCAGGATGTCGCCGACGCTGCCGAGGGCGTTGGACGCCACGAGCATCAGCAGGGCCACCGTGCCGACCACGGTGATGGCGACGTACGGCGTGTTCCACGTGCGGTGGACCTTGCCCAGGGCGCTGGGCATCGTGTGGTCGCGGCCCATGGCGAAGAGGGAGCGCGTGACCTGGATGAGCGTGGTCTCCAGCGTGGCGATCGTGGACAGCATCACGGAGACGATCAGCAGTTTGCCGCCCCAGCCCGGCCAGATCTCCTCACCGAGCACCGCGAGGACGTTGGCGTCGTTGTCCTGGATCTGCTGCGAGGTGAGGATGACGTTCACCGCGATGGTGAAGGCCTCGAAGAGGAGGAAGACGATGCCCACGCCGATCAGGCCCGCGAGGCCCGTGGTGCGGCGGCTGTCCTTGGTCTCCTCGCTGAGGTTGCAGGTGACGTCCCAGCCCCAGTAGTAGAAGGCGGCGATGAGGGCCCCGGAGGCGAAGCCGCTCACCCCGTCGAAGTGGCTGAACCCGAGCCAGGACCAGTCGAAGGGCCGGGCGTTGTCGGTGTGGAGCACGGCCCCGACGGCGAAGAGGGCCAGGATGGCGAGCTCGACACCGGACATGATCAGCTGCGCGCGGACGGTGAGCCGGGCGCCGCCCAGCACGACGAGCAGCATGGCGAGGAACCAGGCCGCGCCGACCAGGGTGGCCAGCGCCGTGTTGTCCGCGAGCCCCTCGTCGAAGAGGGACAGCGTCAGCGCACCGGCGGGCAGCGATCCGGCGACCATGAAGATGGTGGCCGAGACGACCAGCGCCCAGCCGCTGATGAAGCCGAGGAAGGGGTGGAGCGTGCGGCCGACCCAGGAGTAGCTGGCGCCCGCGTTGGTGTCGATCCGGCTGAGATAGCTGAAGGCCAACGCGATGCCCAGCATGGGTATCGCGCAGTACAGCAGCGCCGCGGGGCTGGCGAGGCCCACGGCGCCGACGAGGACCGCGGTGGTGGCAGCGAGCGAGTACGCCGGGGCGCTGCCCGCGACGGCCATCACGACCGTGTCGAACGTACCGAGGGCGTTGGCCTGGAGCCCTCTGCCCCTGTTGCTGTTCATGGATGCGCTGCTTTCCGTCCTGCACGAAGTGCGTGTGGGCATGCCCGGCCGCGCCAGGTGTAAGTGGGCGGTGTGACGATTCCGTGCAGCCGTGGTGGTGGTCGGCGGACGGTCGCTCCGTAGTGCAGTGATGATAGCGGCGGCTCTTGAGGTTTCAATGTCAACTCATGGGTAATGTCCACCTCCTTGCGTCCCACCGACCACAGTGCTAGAGCAGGCCACGGTCCGGTTCCGCACAATCGGGCCCGGCCTGGCGGAAGTTGGGAATCCGGACGCACCGGAGCACGGGACACGAACCCGGAAACGTGCACAGAAGCCTGCTTCTAGAATCCCGGGCACACACCCCTCGCCCGAAGGAACCCGATGCCCAGCGCCGAAGAGCCGGCACGACCGAACGGGCGGATCCGTGACGCCGCCCGCACCAGGGCCGAGATCATCGACGTCGCGACCCAGGAGTTCGCCCGGACCGGCTACGACGGGGCCAGGGTCGACGAGATCGCCGCCCGCACCCGGACCACGAAGCGGATGATCTACTACTACTTCGGCGGCAAGGAACAGCTGTTCACCGCCGTACTGGAGCGGGCGTACGGCGGCATCCGCGAGGCCGAGCAGGGGCTCGACGTGGAGCACCTGGACCCGGTCGCGGCGATCCGGCGGCTGGCCGAGCTGACCTTCGACCACCACGAGGCGCACCCCGACTTCATCCGTCTGGTCACCATCGAGAACTTCCACGGGGCCGAGCACATCGCCGCCTCCGAGAAGCTCGGCAGGATCGGCTCGCCCGCTCTGGACGTGATCCGCCGCATCCTGGCGTCGGGGCGGGAGTCCGGCCTGTTCACGGCCGATGTCGACGCCGTCGACCTGCACGCGATGATCAGTTCGTTCTGCTTCTTCCGGGTCGCCAACCGGCACACCTTCGGGACCCTGTTCGGCCGTGACCTGGTCGCCCCCGGCCGGCGCGAGCACTACCGGAACATGCTGGGCGACATGGTCATCGCCTATCTGACGGCGGACCGCTCGGCGGACTGAGGGCACGGCGCGGGCACAGCGCCGCTTTGTGCCTGAGCCCCCGGCGGCGAAGGCCGTCCGGGGGCTCGGGCACATGGCGGCATCACGGGCTCAGCGGGTCGCGGAGTCCAGCGTGAGCTGTGGTTCGCCGTGGGCGTCCGGTCCGCCGAGCACCGCGGTGAAGGCGTCCGTGCGCAGAACCAGCCCTTCCCCCGCCCGCTCGCAGACCAGGTCGAGCGGCACGGCGGCCGTCTCCCCGTACCGCACCGCGAAGACGTCGAGCCCCTCCGGTGCGTCCGGTGCGGGCCCGACCTCCAGCGCGGTCGTTGTCCGTACGTGCCGCCACCCGGCGTCCGGGTCGCCGTACCCGCGCGGGTCGGCGGCCAGTGCGAACGCGGCCTGCTGCTGGGTGAGTTCACTGCGCGCGTCGAAGGAGTCCGCACTGCCTTCCTGAGGGTGCGTCAGACGCAGGTCACCGGCCGACGCGACGAGCGCGTAGTCGCCGACCCGGCGGAACCGGTCGCCGTCCGCGGCGACATACGGCATCCCGGCGAGCAAGTACCGCTCCCCTTCGAGCCGTTCGAGGACCACGGTCATCCACAGGCGCGTGCCGTCCGTGACGTACAGCGACTGGAGATGGCGCAGGACGTGGTCGCGGCCGACGACGGGCTTGCTCACGAGCTTGGCCGCGAGTCCGCCGGCGCGCACGTCCGCCACCCGCACCGCGCCCATCGGGCGGCACAGCAGGAAGTCGTCGGTCACGGGCCCGAATCCGTGCTGCCGGTTGACGGCGGCGGCCACCAGCGCCGTGCCGCCCGCCTCGATCACCGCGGGCGTCATCCGGTCGTCGAACGACACCGTGACCGTGCCGGATCGCAGGTGGTGGCGGGCGGGTGCCGTGCTCGGGGTGCGGTGCCAGCTCGTGGTGTCCTGGATCTGCCAGACGAGCATGAACGCGAAGTGCCCGTCCACGCCTCCGTCGGCTCCTACCGCGTGCCGGGCCCAGCGCGTGTCACCGGCGTAGCGGCCGATGTCGGCGCCGATGCGGTGGCCGAAGTACCGCAGTCCCAGGACGGATTCGAAGGCTGAGTGCTGCTCGCTGTAGCGCGGCCCGCCGATGTCGAAGCCGCTCGCGCAGACCCGCGCGTCGAGGTAGCGGGCGAGCGTCTCGCCGTCCTCCGCGAAGACCTCCTCGCCGCTGGCCTTGTGGGCCTGGGCGAGGAAAGAGAGGGAGATCGGGCCGTAGTTGTTGTCGTAGGCGCCGCCGTGCTCGGGAGGCAGGGGCGCGCCCCGGTCCCGTACCCGCCGGGCGCGGATCTCGTCGGCGTACAGGCCCAGGGCGCGCTGCCGGACCGACTCGCCTTCCTCGGGCGGGAGATGGCGGGCGAGCATCAGCCCGCCGACCACGCATCCGATGGCCTGGTTCGACGCGTCCTGCGGGTTGAAGACGGTGGCCTCGGTGAGCCAGCGCCAGTAACCGCCCGCGACGCCCAGGAGTTCGCGGTACTGGTCATCGTCGACGAGGCCGTCCGCCGCGTCCAGGGTGTTCACGGCTTGGAGCAGTGCCCACACCGTGCTCGGCCAGTCGCCGATGGGGTGCGCGCCCGCTTCCAGTACGTAACGGGCGTACGGGAGACCGGAGTTGCGTACCGTCAGGTTCGGGTAGCCGGGGTTGTCGTCGGTGTAGACGCGCTCGCTCAGGTGGAAGGCGAGGCTGCGGCGGACGGCCTCGGGCAGTCGCGGGTCCTTGGTGCGGTGCCAGGCGAGCGCGAGCAGGGACGTGATGCCGAGCGAGGTGTCGCCGATGTCGTCGCGGGCGGCCGGGTTTTCGAGGTTGCCCTCGGGGGTCAGGCGGGTCAGGGCCGCCTCGGTGACGGCGGCCAGGACGGCGTCGTACGCGGCCGGGTCGTCGGGGAGGTGGTGCAACTTACCGCGCTGGTGGGGAAGATGCACGAAATCAGCCCTTCATACCCGAGGTCGCCAGGCCTTCCACAAGCCTCTTCTGGAAGATGAGGAAGCAGATGAGCGTGGGCAGGAGGGCGAGTGTCGACATGGCGAACATCGCACCGTACGAGGAGCCGCTGGTCTGGTCGAGGAACAGGGTCAGACCGAGGGGGACGGTGAACTTGTCGTTCTGCTGGAGGTAGACGAGCTGGTGCAGGAAGTCGTCGTACGTCCAGATGAAGGTGAAGATCGTGGTGGTGATCAGGGCCGGCTTCATCAGCGGCAGGATGATCTTCCAGTAGATCTGGAAGGGGTTGGCGCCGTCCATCATGGCCGCCTGGTCCAGCTCGCGCGGGATGGAGCGGATGAACTGGACCATCAGGAAGATGAAGAAGGCGTCCACCGCGAGGAACTTCGGCACGATCAGCGGCAGGAACGTGTTGATCCAGGTCAGGTTGTAGAAGATCGTGTACTGCGGGATCAGCACGGCCTGGGTGGGCAGCATCAGCGTGCCGAGCATCAGGCCGAACCAGATCTTCTTGCCGCGGAACTCGAAGCGCGCGAAGGCGTAGGCGGCCAGCGAGCAGGAGATCACGTTTCCGATCACCGCGCCGATCGTGACGATCAGCGAGTTGGTGATGTAGAGGGAGAAGGAGTTGCCTGAGCCGCTCCAGCCCTCGGAGTAGTTCTCCGGGCGCAGCGAGCTCGGGATGAGCCCCGGCTGGGTGAAGATCTCGGTGTCGGGCTTGAGCGAGCTGCTCAGCATCCACAGCAGCGGATAGAGCATGACGATCGCCACGCCGATGAGCGCGGTGTGGATGAGGACGCGGCGCGAGCCGGTGGCGGAGCGCAGCTTCTGGAACGGCGACTTCGTGGACTGGGCCGGGGTGATGGCGGACATGGGTGGAAGGACTCCTCGCTCGGACGTCAGTCGTCAGTCGTCGTAATGGACCCAGTAGCGGCTGGCGATGAAGTTGACCGCCGTGAAGCCTGCGATGACCAGGAACAGCACCCAGGCGAGCGCCGAGGCGTATCCCATTTCGAGGTCGGTGAAGCCCTTCTTGTACAGGTAGAGGGAGTACAGCATGGTCGAGTTGAGCGGTCCGCCGGAGCCGTTGCTGATGACGAAGGCGGGCGTGAACGTCTTGAACGCGTCGATGATCTGCAGGACCACGTTGAAGAAGACGATCGGGGTCAGCAGCGGCAGCGTGATCCTGAAGAACCGGGTGACGGGCGTGGCGCCGTCGATCGCGGCCGCCTCGAACACGTCCTTCGGCAGCTGCTTCAGACCGGCGAGGAAGATGACCATCGGGGTGCCGAACTGCCAGACGGCCAGCAGGATCAGCGTGTAGAGCGCGGTGTCGGGGCTGGAGATCCAGTCCTGGCCCTTGATGCCGAACCAGGCGAGGAAGTCGTTGAACAGGCCGTCGCCGCCGAAGACCTGCCGCCAGACGATGGCGATGGCCACCGCTCCGCCGAGCAGCGACGGCAGATAGAAGGCGGCCCGGTACAGGCCGATGCCCCGCAGATCGCGGTTGAGCAGCATCGCCACACCGAGCGCGAGCGCCAGCTTCAGCGGTACGGAGACGACGACGTACAGCAGCGTGGCGTGCACCGAGTCCCAGAAGACCGGGTCGTCGGCGAACATCTTGCTGTAGTTGTCCATGCCGACCCACTGCGCCGGCGTCAGCAGGTCGAAGTTGGTGAAGGACAGATACAGCGAGTCCAGCATCGGGTAGATCGTCAGGCCGAACAGGCCGACGAACCAGGGGGCCAGGAAGGCGTAGGGCCACCAGCCGCCGCCCCGCCGTCTGGCGAGGCGGCGGCGCATACGGTCGCGCTCCCGCTGGTCGGACGGGGTCGCGGGAGCAGCCTGCTCCTTGACGACCTCGTCTGTCTTCGCGGTGGTCATACTCATCTCCCTGACCCTCTCCCGGTCTTTCGGTCGTGCTGCTCAACTCGGCGGCGTGCCCGCGCCCCCTGGGGGGCGCGGGGAACTGCGCGCTCAGCCGCATACGGCCCGCGGCCGAACATCGCGCCCCCGGCGGAGCTAACCCCCCAGCGCGCCTTCCGCCTGGTCGAAGAACTCGCCGAGCTGCGCCTTGATCGACTTCTTGCCGAAGGCCACGGCGAGGTTCGACTGGAACAGCAGGTCCCAGATCTGGTCGGCGCCCTGCGGCGGGGGCACCGGCGCGGGCAGGGCGTTGGTCGCCTTCCCGACGCGCTGGGCGATGTAGTCGGCGTTCTCCACGTTCAGCTTGTCCGTCGGGGTCAGGCCCGAGGCGATCAGGTTGCGGGCCTTCTCCGTCGGCGGGATGCCGCGCAGCAGCTGCATGTCCTTGATCGCCGTCTCGTCCTGCGCGAAGAACGACATGATCTTGACGGAGTCGGCGACCTTCTTGCTGGCCTTGGTGGCGCTCAGCAGGACACCGCCGTTGACGAAGTTGCCTTCGCGGGCGCCGGACCAGTCGCCCTGCGGGGTGGGCAGGAAGTCCAGCTGCGCGTCGGTGATGGAGCCGCCCGCACCGTAGATGCCGGAGTCGAAGCTGAAGAGTGCCTTGCCTATGACGACCGCGTTCTTGGTGAGGTCGTTGTGCGCGGCGGAGGTGATGGCCGGCGGCGGGGAGGCGTTGGCCTTGCGCATGTCGGCCCAGAACTCCCACCACTCCTGAAGCGTGGCGGGGGTGAAGCCGAGCTTCTTGCCGTCGTCGGAGAAGAACGTCTCGCCCTTCTCGCGGGCGAAGACCTCGAAGCACTGGAGGGTGGAGCCGCCGCCGTCGTCGACGCCGTAGATCTTGCCGCCGCTCTTCTTGTAGACGTCCTGGGCGATCTTCTTCAGGTCGGCCCAGGTCCACTCGCGGTCGGGCAGCTTCAGGCCCAGCTTCTCCAGGCCGGAGCGGTTGACCGTGAGCTGGTTGACGCCGATACCGGAAGGGACGCCGTAGAGCTTGCCGTCGACGGTGCCGGCGGCGAGGAGCGTCTTGGAGAAGCCGGTGAGGTCCAGGGTCTTGCCGACATAGGAGTCGATCGGAGCGAGGACGCCCTTGCGGGCGTACTGCGCGACCAGGGCGGTGTCCATCTGCAGCAGGTCCGGGGCACTGCCGCCGGCGATGTTGGTGTTGAACTTGTCGAAGTACCCGTCGTAGCCGGAGTAGGTCTCCCGGATCTTGATCTTCGAGTTCTTCTTCTGGAAGGTGGCCAGTGCCTTCTTGTAGGCCGCGTGCCGGTCGTCGCTGCCCCACCAAATCATGGTCAGGTCGCTGCTGGTGCTGCCGGCTCCGGTTCCTCCGCTGCAGGCGCTGAGTGCGCTGCCGAGCGCGCCGGCGACGGCGATACCGCCCGTGGTCCGGAGCAGAGTTCTGCGCGAGATCTGGTGACCCACCGGGTCCTCCTGGATGTGCGTGACGAATCCCCTGGCCGCCGAGCGGCTCGGGTCTCTTCCCTGGGGTATGCCTTCCGGCGCGCGGCCTCACCCGGCCGCATCGCCTGACGGGTAGGGATCCCCGGCCCTTGGGGCCGCAGTCGTACGAACGCGCCCTCGCACGGCTGCCGTACGTCGCGTACGGCGGGACGCCTCACCCAGGGCCGGGTCCCGCCGGCCATGGAAAGCGCTTGTCCGGACATTGGCAGACCTACACGCAGGCCGTCAATGCTTGACCCGCATACCACCGGTCACGGTTTGACGTCCACGGGCCACGGCGAGACGGCTCGCGCCCACCACGGTGCCGCTGTCGCCGACCGTGCTGCTGACCACTTCCGTGGGCCAGCTCAGCCGGGCCAGCTCGGCCCGTACACCGGGCAGGAGCTGCGGATACGCTCCGGTGCCGCCACCCAGCACGATCAGTCCGGGGTCCAGTACGGCGGCCACGGCGGCGGCGAGCCGGCCCACGTCGGCCGCGTGCCGGCCGACCACGGCGCGGGCCGTGACATGGCCCTCCTCGGCGAGCGCGAAGAGGCGCTCGGCGGTACGCGGGCACGGGCCGTCGGCGGCCTGCCAGGCCTCCTCGGCCCGGCGCAGGAGGGAGGGCGAGCCGATGCGCTCCTCCAGGGCCTCCTGGCGCGGTTCGCGGCCGTCGTCCCAGGGGTAGGGCAGCCGGGCCACCTCTCCCGCGGCGCCGTTCGCGCCGCGCAGCACCTGGCCGCCGATGACGACGCCGAGGCCGATGCCCACGCCGATCCGCAGATAGCCGAAGGTGTCTCGGCCTCTGGCGGCGCCCTCGTGCAGTTCGGCGAGCGCGGCGCAGTTGACGTTGTTCTCCAGGTGGACGGGCACGCCCGGCGGCAGCGCGACGGCCACGGCATCGAAGACCGGTCCCGCCTTGGCGGTCGCGGGGCGCATTCCGGCGCCCTCCCGGTCCTGGGCGGTGACGTCGCCGACGGCGACGACGATGGCGCGCAGCGGGGCACCCACCGGCAGCGCGTCCAGCGCCTTGCGTACGGTGTCGGCGGCCTCCGCCCGGGAGCCGGTGCCCTGGGCGAGCAGGGTGCCGTCCAGGGCGCAGCCGCGCACCCGGGTCTGGCTGGGCCCGAGGTCGACGGCGAGCACGGCACCGGCGGCGGGCCCGAGCCCGTAGACCGCGGCGGACCGGCCGGTGCCGCCGGAGACGGTGCCGGAGTGGGTGGCGAGCTCGGCGGTCTCCAGCTCGGCCACGGCCGAGGAGACGGTCGGCTTGGACAGACGTGCGCCGGCCGCCAGTTGGGGGCGGGTGGCCGTGCCCGCCTCGGCCAGTACGGCGAACACCGCGCTGGCGCTCTCGCTCAGGTTCATGCGCTCCCTCAGGTCATGCCGCGGCGGTCCGGTCACCATGGTGGTACGGCACCGGAATTCCGTACCCCTTGACGCACCCTACTTCGTTAGTTAACTTCCTAACGAACTCGCGCGGTACACGCCTGCCGCGTTCATCAGAGGCCCGTCCCGGGGCTTCCCGAGAACTCGTCCGAAGACACCATCGCTCGCCCCGCCCGATCCACGGTTCGCCCGCCGTTCGCTCCGCATGCGCGGTACCGCGCAACGACGAAAGAGGCTGCGTGCAGGACCCCACGCCCATCGCCGTCGGCATCGACGTGGGCGGCACGAAGACGCATCTCCGCGCCGAGGCCGGGGGAAACCCCGGCCCCGGGCAGAGTCCGGTCGCCGATCAGGTGCGTACGAGCGCCGATCACGTGCGTTCGAGCAGTGGCTGGCGGCCCCACGATCCCGCGTCCGCCGCCGCGTGGCTGGCCGCGCTGATCGGCGACGCGTTGCCCCAGCACACCCGCCCGGCCGCGGTGGCCGTCGGCGGGCACGCCTGTGAGACGCCTCGCCAGTGCGAGGAGATCCGCTCCGCACTCCATACTCTTCTCGGTGTCCCCTGCCTCGTCGTGGGCGACGCCGAACTCCTCGTGCCCGCCGCGGGCCTGGACAAGGGTGTCGGTCTCGTCGCCGGCACCGGTTCGGTCGCGGTGGGACGACGGCCCGACGGAGGCCCGATCCAGGTCGGCGGCTGGGGCGCGGTACTCGGCGACGAGGGCGGCTCGGCCGGTCTCGTACGCGAGGCCGCGCGGGCCGTCTGGGCGGCACATGACCGCGGCGATCCGCCGGATGCCCTCGCGGCCCGGCTGATCGCCGCCTTGGACGTTCCCGAAGTCCCCGCGCTGGGCGCGGCGTTGGAGAGCGCGGCCCAGCCGTCCGCCGAGTGGGGGCGGCACGCGCCCAGTGTGTTCGCGGCGGCCGAGGACGGTTCGCCGCTCGCCCGCCGGGTGATCGCCGACGGCGGCCGCGCGCTGGCGTCGCTCGTCGTACGGCTCGCCCGGCGCGGTGTTCCCGTGGACGACGTGGTGGTGGCGGGCAGCACGGTGCTCGTCCAGCCCGCGCTGTACGGGGCGTTCACCGACGCGCTCGCCGAAGCGCTGCCGTCGGCGCGGCCCCGGCCGCTGCGCGTACCGCCGGTGGCGGGCGCCGTGGCGCTGGCGCGGTCGCTGCTGTGAGTTCCGTGCGTGCCCGCCCGAGGGCCCGATCCGGTTCCAGGACCGCCGAGTTGACCACTCCAGGGTGAGTCAACGGGTTCAAGTCGCGTTCGCCGCTTTCGCGTTCATCCCTTCCGTCGCAACTCCAGAAGGAGAGGCACCTTCATGCCCGGTGCGCAATCCCGTCCCCCTCGTGACAGATCCGGTGTCGACCGGCGGGTGTTCCTGCGGACGTCCGTGGGTGTCTCGGCCGGACTGGTCGCGGGCCCCGCGGTGGTGGCCTGGCCAGCGCCCACGGCCTCGGCCTCCGTGAACGCGTCGGCCGCCTCGACCGTCTCGACCGCCTTCGTGGACTCGTACACCACGAACGTCATCGGGAACCTCACGTCCGAGACCAACGCGGCCGTGCACATCCTCGACGGCTTCGCGCGGATCTGGAAGACGGGCACGGCCTGGAACACCGGCACCCCGCTCATGCCCGAGACCCTGCGCGCCAACATGCGGTACTGCGCGCGCGTCACCCGGCGCCGCACGGAGGCCGAGGCGCGGACGGCCTTCATCCAGGACCGCCAGCACCAGAGTTACGCGGTGATCGCCGGCCTCGGGCCGCTCGCCGACCTGTACCGGAGCGGGGCCAAGGCCGTCACCGGCATCACCTCGGCGCCGGACGGCATCCCGGCGGGCAAGATCAACGACACGCTCCCGGCCGACGCGCCCGCGGGCTCCGCGCTGGGCGCCGGTTCCTACACCTCGGACCTGGGCAAGGTCGCCGAGCTGGTCGACACGGTGCGCGGCCCGTTCGCGTCGAGCAACCCCTCCAAGCTCGCCTACCAGTACCCGCGTCCGTGGCGCATGAACGAGGACAGCGAGGTCGTCGACACGGGGAGGACCGACGAACTGGGCTTCCCCGTCTACGAGTCGGACGTCGTGGTCGTCCCGCAGCTGCTGCGGCAGCGGGGCTCCGACCCGGCCGACGACGGCGGCTTCAGCAGCGGCCACACGAACGCCTTCTATCTGGCGGCGCTGGCCATGGCGTACGCGGTCCCCGAGCGGTTCCAGGAACTGGTGGCCCGCGCCTCCGAGCTGGCCCACACCCGCATCGTGGCGGGCATGCACAACACCGTGGACGTGGTCGGCGGCCGGGTCCTCGCCACGGCCCTCGCGGCGGCGGCGCTCGCCGACCCGAAGAACGCCGACCTCAAGTCGGCGGCCCGCGCCCAGGCCTCCGCGTACTTCCAGGAGCGGACCGGCACGACCGCGGACACCCTGTACGCGTACGCGCACTCGGCGGGCCGCGACACCGACCCGTACGCGGACCGGTCCGCCAACTGGGCAGCGGTGCGGCCCAGGTTGACGTACGTCCTGCCCAAGGGGCACGCGCACGATCACCGCATGACCGTGCCGAAGGGTGCCGAGGTCCTGCTGGAGACACGTCTGCCGTACCTCACGGCGGCCCAGCGGCGCGAGGTGCTGCGGACGACCGCACTGCCCGCCGGTTACGTCCTGCTGGACGGCTTCGAGCAGTGGGGGCGGCTGAACCTCTTCGCCGCCGTCGACGGGTACGGGGCCTTCGACACGGATGTGCGCGTCGCACTGGATGCCGCGGCCGGTGGTTTCGGCGCCGCGGACATCTGGCGCAACGACATCGGTGGCCGGGGCGCGCTCGTCAAGCTCGGCACCGGCGCGCTGACGCTCACCGGCGACAACGCTTACTCCGGCGGCAGCACGGTGGAGGAGGGGGTCCTCGCGACCGGTTCGGCGGACGCGCTCGGCTGTGGTGATGTGTGGGTGAACGGCGGTGCGCTGCGGGTTGCTTCGCCGCTGCGGGTGGGGGGCTCGTACGTCCAGGCGTCCGGTACGACGCTCGACGTCACGCTCGGCGGGGGTCGCGTACCCGCCCTGAAGGTGAGCCGACGGGTGCTGCTCGACCGGGGCGCCGAGCTCGTCGTACGGCTCGACGACTCCCTCCGTCCGAGGCGGGGTGCCGTCCTGCCCGTGATCGAGAACCGGGCTCTGCGGGGGCGGTTCGGAAGCGTCACTGTGGACGGGTTTCATGCCGAGCCGGTGTTCACGGCGCGGGGGCTGTCCGTGCGGCTCGCGTAACCGCTGCCGGCGGAGCGCTCCGCGATCACGCTCCGCTGGGAGCGCGGTGATGTGTCTGCCGGTCAGTGGGGGCTGGTCGCGCCCACGATGGGGGTCCCCCCGCTCGAGCGAAGCCGAGAGTGGGGGGAGGAGCCGCAAAACGTCACAGCCCCGCGCCCCTGAAGGGCGCGTCGGCGCCGGGGCCCGACCCGGCGCCGACGTGCGTCAGTGGCCCTCCACCAACCACGCCCTTTCCCCGTTGGACGGTGTGGTCCTCGGGACCGGGGCCGCCAGCCAGTCGGCGACCGTGCGTGCGATGGGCTGGCCCGAATCGATCTGGACGAATCCGAACTGGCCGGACTGGTTGCACTCCAGGAACCACCACATGCCGTCGGCGTCCTCGGCGAAGTCGAAAGCGCCGTAGGCCAGTTCGGCCTCCCGGAGATAGGTGACCACGCCGGCGGCGACGCACGACGGTACGTCGGCGGGGCGCCACGGCGCGTCGGAGGTGGCGAACCGTACGTCCACCTCGTCGGGGTCGGCGACCGGGTCGACCGCCTTGCGGGCGGCGTGGATCCGGTCGCCGACACAGGTCAGTCTGATGTCGGCCCGCTTGGCCACCCGCCGTTGGAGCAGGGTCGGGCCGTAGGCGACGGCCGCGAAGTCCGTGTCGGGCGCGACCCGGCTGGTGGGCACCGCTCTGGGCGGCTCCTGCGGGTGCGCGCCCGACACGGGCTTGACCACCAGATCCGGGAAGCGCTCCGCGAAGTCGCGGGCGGCCTGCGGGAACGTGGTGATCAGGGTGGCGGGTACGGGAAGGCGGCTGCGCTGGGCGAGGTGGAGCTGCCAGGGCTTGTGGCGGGCCCGGCGAGCCGCGTCGGGGTGGTTCATCCAGCGCGCGCCGGTGGAACGCAGCATGCCGTAGAGCGCCTGCGCGGACTCCTCGCTCAGCCAGTCCGAGGGCTCGGCGACCCGGCTCGCGGGCACGCCGGGCCTGCGGACCCAGACCGACCGCAGCCCGTTCATGCTCACCAGCCGGCCGCCGACGGACAGGTGTCCGCGGAAGGCGCCGTGCACGTACTCCCCCGACAGGGCCACCGGGCCCGGCAGGTCCGCGGGGTCGAGGCGGACGACCGGGACGCCACTCCCGTCCAGCTCCGCCACCACCATGTCCGCGGTCACATCCTGTTCGCACGTCAGGATCAGAACCGTCATCGTCGCGGTCCGGCCTCAGTCGTCGAAGTGGGTCTTCGAGCCCGCCGTGGAGGTAGTGGCCCCCAACTCCCGCAACACGGCGTAGTCATGAGCGGCGAGCCGCCCGTCAGGGAGCACGTTCAACTGCAGTCTGGAGTCATAGGCATACGGAACGCTGACCTCCAACTGCTGGGCCGGACGGGCGTAGTTGAGCGCGAACGGTCGCATCGGTTCTCCTTGCTCGGTGCGAACCCGGTGAAGCGGATCGTGACGCTCCGGCGTCACGTCGCCTGACAGGTTTGCAGGGCTTCCACGGAGATATACGAATCGAACAGGCGAATGGTTGCCTCACGCAGCGTAGTCATCGGACCAATACGGTCCGTGACGTGATCCGGCTGGGCCGATCCTCCGTGCATAGGACACCCATTCGCCTCCTATGACGCACACCCCGGGGTTATGGATCCGGGGTCGAGCCGCAGTTCAGCGCACTGGCGCACACCTTCGTCCATCGAACGCCCCGCACGCCCTTGACGTGCCCGGGAGCCGGCAGCGCTTGAACTCGCCGGTCCACGGGTCGTCGTACATGTCCGGCCGGGGCCGTAAATTTCATTCGGAGGACACCCCCCTCACAGCTACTCTCGTAGCGCTTCCCGATCTCCCCGCCCCGTCGCCGACACATCGCCGGCACACCGCGGAGCCCTTGCCGACCCCTCACGGAGCCCTCACCGAGCCCCTGCCGGCCTCATACTGAAGTCCCGCTCCGGCCTGTTTTCAACCCATTTTTGTCCCGTTCCGACCGTCAACCGGAGGCAGCCCATGGATCAGTTGCAGCAAGAAGTGGATCCGGCCGAGGTCGGTCTGGACCCGGTGGCGCTGGACCGTCTCGACCGGTTCTTCGCCCGCCGCGTGGACGACGGTCTGCTCCCCGGGTACCTCATTTCCGTGGCTCGTCACGGCCGAGTCGCGCATCTCACGTCGTACGGCCTGCGCGACCGGGAGGCCGGCATTCCGGTCACGGCGGACACGGTGTGGCGGCTCTACTCGATGACCAAGCCGGTGGTGTCCGTCGCCGCGCTGATGCTGCACGAGGAGGGCCTGCTCGACCTCGACACCCCCGTCTCCCGCCATCTTCCGGCCTTCGCCGACCCCCAGGTCTACGAGAGCGGCACGGGCGACGACATCAGGACCCGCCCGGCCGAGGGCCCCATCCTGGTCCGGCACCTCCTGACCCACACCGCGGGTCTGACCCTCGGCGCGTACCGCACCCACCCCGTGGACGGCCTCTACCTGGCCGCGGGCGTCGAGATCCAGGCGCCGAAGGACGCGGACCTCGCCGAGGCCTGCGAGGTGTACGCGAGTCTGCCGCTCCAGTTCGAGCCGGGTACCGAGTGGAACTACTCGGTCGCGACCAATGTGATCGGACGGCTCATCGAGGTGGTGACGGGCCGTCCGCTGGACGCGTTCCTCACCGAGCGGATCTTCGCGCCGCTCGGGATGACGGACACCGGCTTCTGGGTCTCCGGAGAGCGGGCGGACCGGCTGGCCGTCCTCTACGAGGAGGGCCAGGACGGCAGGATCGCCCCGATCCCGGGCCCGCCGGTGCGCGAGCGCCCGCGCCTGCTCTCCGGCACCGGCGGGCTGGTGGGGACGGCCCGCGACTACCACCGCTTCATGGAGTTCCTCCGCCGGCGCGGCGAACTCGACGGCGCCCGGCTGCTGTCCCCCAAGGCCGTGGACACCATGGCCGCCAACCACCTCCCCGCCGACCTCCACGTCTTCGGCAGCAAGCCCATCCACGGACAGCCGGGCAACGCGGGCCTCGGCTTCGGCCTCGGCGTCTCGGTCGTGGTGGACGCGGACCGCACTCAGTCCCCGGAGAGCGAGGGGTCGTACGGCTGGAGCGGCGCGGGCGGTACGACGTTCTGGGTCGACCCTCGCAACGATCTGACCGTGCAGTTCATGGCGCAGCTGCGGCCTGCGGGGATGCTGTCCTTCCACGAGCTGAAGGGGTTCGTGCACGAGCCGCTCGGCGGCTGAGCCGGTCGCTCACAGGACAGCCCCCGCTCCCGGACCTCGAAAGCAAGGAATCTGCAAGCGCCCGGCAAGGACACCGTCCAGCCGGGCGGGAAGGACGTCCCCCGACGAAATCGGCTGTACGACACGGGGGATGTCATGTCGGCATTCAGTACGTCCACGGGGTCCGGGAGGCCCCCTGTCCGTCAGTGGCTGACGCTGACCGGACGCAAGACCGTCCTGGTGGTCGCGCACACCGTGACCTACGGGAAGAGGCTCCTCGACGTGGTCTCGTTGCTGGAGTCGGACCTGCGGGTCCAGGTGGTGTTCACGGTTCCGCCGCACGAACTCGGCGACGGGGCCGCTCGGTTCCTGCGCCGGTCGGGCAGCGCAGTGCTGCCTTGGGAGGAGGCCGTGCGCATGGACTTCGACCTGGCCCTCGCGGCGGGGCCACGCGCCATGGAGGAGGTACGCGCCCAGGTGGTGCTCCTGCCGCACGGGGCGAACTTCCTGAAGCGCCTCGTCGGAGCCGCGGACTGCCAGGTTCTGGGACTCAGGCGGGAGGACGTGCTGCTCGGCGGGAGAGTGCCCGCCGCGGTGGTCCTCGCGCACGAGGACGACCTCGGTGAGCTGGCGCGGACCTGCCCGGAGGCGCTCGGGGCAGCCCGTATGGTGGGTGATCCCGTACGCGACCGCATCGCGGCCAGCCTTCCCGTGCGGGACGTCTACCGCCGGGCGCTCGGGCTCGACGAGGGACGAGAACTCATCGCCGTGACCTCCACCTGGGGCCCGGATTCGGTGTTCGCCCGGTTCGAGATGCTGCTGCCCCGTCTGATGGACGAGGCACGCGGTACCGCGCAGAGACTCGTCGTACTCGTCCATCCCAATGTGTGGTCGGGGCACGGTTCCCGGCAGGTCCGGGCGTGGCTCGCCTCGTGGGCGGAACGGGGCCTCGGGGTCGTACCGCCGGACATGGACTGGCGGTCGGTGCTGTGCGCGGCGGACCTGATCATCGGCGACCACGGTTCGGTGACCTTGTACGGGACGCTGACCCGGGCTCCGATTCTGCTCGCGGCGACCGCGGACCAGGAGATCAACCCCGCCTCGCCCGCTGCGGAACTGGCGATGCTGGCCCCGGCACTCTCGCCGTTCCACACCCTGTCCGAGCAGTTCGCGTACGCGGCCGCCGAGTACCGCAGGCCCGCGTACGAGGCCATCGCGGCGCGGATCACGTCCGAACCGGGGCGGTTCAACCGGAACATGAGGGCACTGCTCTACCGGCTGCTCGGTCTGGGGCAGCCCGCACACGATCCGGTGACGTCCCTCCTCCCAGTGCCGGATCCGCGCCAGGTCTGGTCCGGCGCCGGGAGGGGGGTGTCGGCGTGAGGGCTCGGCCGGGTCACGTCTGGTCCGGGGCCTGTCTGGCCGCCGACGTCGACCGTGCCGAGAGTCGCACGGATCTCGCGGACGTCCTCCATGGCCATCGCCCGCGACGGGATGTCGGGGACGCGACGGTGGAGGCGTTGGAGCTGCTGGTCTCCCACCCGGGTTGCGCACTGGTCCTGCTGCCACTCGTCGACGGTGGCTGGGTGGCGGTCGCGCGGAGGGCCGGCTCGCCCCTGGATCTGCCCGGTTCGGTTTCCGCGGCCGTCCGGTACGCCCGGTGCACCCGGTACGCATCGGGCCGGTTCCTGTGTTCACCCGGCGGGCAGGCTGTCGAGGCGTTCCCTGAGCCGGCCGGCGTCCTCGACACTGATCGGCGCGCACAGGGCGAGGGAGCGCAGGTAGTAGTCGCGCGCGGTATCCGCGCGGCCGCTGTCCTGTGCTGTCTGCCCGAGCATTTCAAGGGTGCGGGCCCGCCAGTGGACCGACCCGGAGTGCTCGAACGTCCCTAACGCGCTGAGAAGTTGAGCCGTACCGGACGCGTGCTCTCCCGCAGCGGCGCGTGCGCGGCCCAGGAAGGCCAGCGCACGGGCCGTGTCGTGCGGATCCGGTACTGCCGCGAGTGTGGCGTGGGCGCGGTCGAAGTGCCGTACGGCGAGCGGGGGATCGCCCGCGGCGAGGGCGATCTCGCCGAGCACGATGCGGGCCAGGCCGGTGCCGCGGGAGTAGCCCGTCTCCTTCCACGCGGTGATGGCCCGGTCCAGGTACGGGACCGCCTCCGTGAGCCGTCCGGCCTCGTAGTGGGCCGCGCCGATGCCGAGCAGGGCCTGGCCCTCGTCCCTGCGGTCACCGGCCAGCCGGGCGGCCTCGCGTGACGCGCCGTACCAGGCGATCGCCTGGTCGATGCGGCGGGCGGCACTCAGGCCGATGGCACCGGAGTTGAGCATCTGGCGTTCCGCCGCGGCATGGCCGGCGAGCCGGGCGGCGGTGAGCCCTCGCTCGTGCGCCTCGATCCACAGGTCGTAGTAGCGGAGCTTGAGGAACAACGGCCACATGGCGTCGGCCAGTTGCCAC
This sequence comes from Streptomyces sp. NBC_00878, assembly GCF_026341515.1. Classification (NCBI taxonomy): domain Bacteria; kingdom Bacillati; phylum Actinomycetota; class Actinomycetes; order Kitasatosporales; family Streptomycetaceae; genus Streptomyces; species Streptomyces sp. NBC_00878. The sequence continues at coordinate 1,488,338 of NZ_JAPEOK010000001.1, forward strand.
ACGAGGGTGTGCCAGCGGCGGTCCTCGGCCGTGCGCAGCACGGTCATGAGGTTCACCCGGTGCCGGTCCAGCCAGCTCAGCGCGCCGGTCTCGTCCGTGAACGGCACCGCCAGGTACGGCTGATGGACGTGGTCCCGGTCCAGCGTGAACTGGGCGGGAGTGATCAGCTTCTCGGCCTCCGTCGCCGTGGCGAGATACCAGTCGGCCACCCGGCGGACGGTGTCGTCCGCCTCGTCCTCGGTACCGCGTTGCCGGGCATGGAGGCGGATCAGATCGTGGAATCTGTAGCTGTCCGGGCCCGGGTCCTGGAGCAGATTGGCCTCCACGAGGACGTTGAGCAGTTCGTCCGCCTCGTGGAGCGTGTGTCCGCCGGCCGAGGCGGCGATCCTGCCGTCCAGTTCGGGCAGGGGCAGGTGCCCCAGTCGCCGGTAGAGCCGGGCCGCCGGGGCCGGCAGGGCTTCGTAGGAGTCGTCGAGCGCTCCGCGCACCGCTGTTTCTCCGTCCACCGTGAGCAGGGCCAGTCGGTCTCCGGGCCGAGCCAGCGCGTCGGCCATGGCGCGCAGAGACTGCCGGGGCCGCGCGGCCAGACGGGCCGACGCCACGCAGACGGCCAGGGGCAAGCCCGCACACAGGGACACCACGCGGCGCGCGGCCGCCGGGTCGCCCTCCACCCTGTCCCTGCCGATGCCCCGGATCAGCAGTTCCTCCGCGGCATGCGGCGGCAGCACGTCGAGCGAGTGGAAGACCGCCCCGTCGATGCGCAGGCCGGTCAGCCGTCGGCGACTGGTGACCACGACGAGGCTGTGCTCCGAACCGGGCAGCAGAGGGCGCGCCTGCGCCGCGGTACAGACGTTGTCGAGCATGACGGCGAGCCGCAGGCCCGAGGTGAGCGAGCGCCACAGCGCGGCCTGTTCGGCGAGGTCGGCGGGTACCGGACCGGGATACAGGGCGCGCAGGAACCGGCCGAGTACCTCGCTCGGCGATGCCGCGTCCTCAAGTGTGTGACCGCGCAGGTCCGCGTAGAACTGCCCGTCGGGAAAGTCGGCGCCGGACGTGCGGAGCCATCTGGTGGCCAGCGAGGTCTTGCCGACTCCGGCGGCGCCCGTCACCACGACCAGGCCGGTGCGGTGCGCGGAGAGCTCCCGCAGTGCCGCGAGATCGCTCTCACGGTCGGTGAAGTGCGGTGGCGCGGGCAGCAGTTGACGGGGCACGGGTACGTCCGGCGTCGGCTGATGGACATGGATCCCACCATGCACATCACCTGCCTGGACGGTGACTCCGGTCAGTCGTGCCGAGCCGCTGATCCTGTTGGTGTGACCGCTCACGCTCGCCCCCGTAGTCGAATCCGAGCAGACACGCGGCACGGGCATGTGTCGCTTACACGGATCGAAGAGTGACCTACCCGCCAGAGGGACGCGATAAGGACAAGGATTCGGCCGACAGTTCGAGAGATGTCTGGTGTCCCTGGTACCCCGGTGTCATTCTGTGCAGTCCAGGAACGGGTGCCGGCGAGAGGAAACGCTGGTGGAGATCCATGTGCTCGGCCCCGTCGGCCTCGTATTCCAGGAGGGCCGGCTCGGTCTCGGGTCCGACAAGCAGCGGCTGATCATGGCCTCTCTCGCTCTGGAGGTCGGTCGCCCCATCGCGCTGGACACGCTGGTCGACCGGCTCTGGGAGAATCCGCCGCCCAGGGCCCGGGAGGGCGTTCACACGTACATTTCCAGGATCAGGCGGGCGATCCGGACGGCGGCGTCCGCGGAACCGCGGCTGCCGGTACCGTCCATCGCGCATCGCACACACACGTACACCTTGGTCGCCGAGCCCGACACGGTCGACTGGCACCGGTACCGACGACTCGCCGAGCGGGCAGGGGCGGTCTCGGCCGGGGGTGACGACGTACGGGGTGCGGAGCTGATGCGGGAGGCCGAGGGACTGTGGGAGGAGCCGCTCGCCGGGCTGCCCGGGCTGTGGCCCGAGCGCGTCCGTACGAGTCTGGCGGAGAAGCGGCGAGGCGTCGTCACCATGCGCATCGCCATGGAGTTGCGGCTGGGCCGGTTCGCGGAGATGGCCGGTGAGTTGTCGTCCCTCGTGGACCAGTATCCGGGCGACGAGGCGCTGGCGGGCCAGTTGATGATCGCTCACTACGGCAGCGGCCGGCACGCGGAGGCGCTTCTCCTCTACCAGCGGGTCCGCAGGATCCTCCGTAGCGACTTCGGCACCGATCCCGGCGAGGAACTCGTGCGTATCCACCGGCACATCCTCGGCCGGGCCCCGGTGCGCGAACTCACCGGACAGACCGTCCCCACGACGAAGCCCCGGGCCGACGTGAGTCAGGTGCCGGGGCATCTCCCCCGCCAGGCCGCTCTTGTCGGCCGCCGCGACGAGATAGGGCGGATCCGCGCGGCCATGGACACCGCGTCGGAGAACGGCTCGGTCGTCACGTTGGAGTCCATCTCGGGGATGGCGGGTGTGGGAAAGTCCGCGCTGGCCATTCGCGCGGCACACGAGTTCGGCGACCGGTTCCCTGACCACCACCTCTATCTCAATCTACGGGCCCACTCTCCGGGCCAGGATCCGCTGGAACCGGGAGCCGCGCTCGCCACGCTGTTGCGCATGCTGGAGGTACCCCCGCAGTCCATTCCCGCGGACGTCGACGAACGGGCCGCTCTCTGGCGCAAGGCACTGGGTCACCGGCGCGCTCTGATCATTCTCGACGACGCGGCGGGGCCCGAACAGGTACGCCCCCTGCTGCCGGGCGCGAGCGCATGCTTCACGCTCATCACGAGCCGTCGCCGATTGGTCGGACTGGCGAGCGGGCGTTCGCTGGCGCTTGACGTGCTGCCCGCGGACGACGCGGCCGAACTGTTCCGAGAGTTCGCAGGACTCGAAAGAGCTGGAGACACGAAGGACACGCAGGACTTGTCGCGCGCGGACGACGCGGTGGAAATCACCGAGATCGTACGTCTCTGCGGATACTTACCGCTCGCGATAGAGATAGCCGCCAACCGTCTCACCGCACACCCTTCCTGGAACCTCGCCGTGCTGCGGGAACGGCTCTCGCGATCCGACGGGCGGCTGGCCGAAATTCGTGACGGCTACTCGGAGATCACGCGCGCGTTCGAGGTCTCCTACCAGACGCTCACGTCAGCGGAACGGGCGACCTTCCGGCTGCTCAGTCTGCATGTGGGGCCGGAGTTCGGCCTCTCGGCGGCGGCCACGCTGCTCGGGCGTCCCGTCGCCGAGACGGAGCGGCTGCTGGAGTCACTGCTCCAGTGCCATCTGCTGCTGGAGCCGGTTCCGAACCGGTTCCAGTTCCACGACCTGCTGGGTGAGTACGCGCAGTTGTTGTGCGCCGGCCAGGATCCCGAGGAGCGGCGCGAGGCCGCGCGACTGCGGCTGGTGGGCCACTACCTCCGTACCGCGGACCACTGCGACCGCCTGCTGCACCCGCGGCGCATCCGGCTGGACCTGCCGAATGCGCTGGCTGCCGGACCGGGCCCGACGCCGCCTGACTCCGCGGGCCCCGTACGGCTCCACGCCCCGGCGGACGCCTCGGAAGCCCTTGCCTGGCTGGTCACCGAGCGGGTCAACCTGCTGAGCACCGAGGAGCACCTCAGGACGCACGGCCCTCATGCGCAGGCCGCCCTGCTCAGTCATGTCCTGGCGGGCTTCCTCGACAGCGAGTGCTACTGGACGGATTCGGTACGGCTCCATGGCGCGGCCGTCGAGTTCTGGCGCCGGAGCGGGCACGAGGCCGGGCTGTGCCGTGCCCTGCTCGACCTCAGTACGGCGCACATGGCGACGGGGCAGTACGCCCAGGCCGAGCGGACCGCGGACGACGCGCTGCGGCTCGCCAGGGTCGTGCACGACCGGGACGCCGAGGCGGAGGCGCTTCGCGAACTGGGCATCCTCCATTGGCACATGGGCCAGAACCAGCGCGCGCTGGAACTCCAGAAGGAGTCCCTGGCCCTCTGCGCCCGCGCCGGCGACCAGTGGCGCCAGGCACGCTGCCAGAACAACATCGCGATATGCCTGCTCTACCTGGGCGAACACGACATCGCCCTCTCGTACTTCCAGGACGCGATCACCGGCTTCCGTGCCGCGGACGACCAGCGCATGCTGGCCAAGACGCTGAACAATCTCGGGACCCTGTACCTCCACATGGGAAATCCCAAACTCGCACGACGGACACTGGAGAGTTCGCTACAGATCGCCGAACGGACGGGTAACCGGTCGGACAAGGCGACCCTGCAGATCAACCTCGCGGAAATCCTCGCGTCGTCCGGGGACTCCCACACCGCGCTCACCATGTACCGCGCGGCGCTGCCCGTCTTCCGCGAGCTGGGCGATCGGAAGAACGAGGCGATCACGCTCACCCGCCTCGGACATGTCTACCAGGACGCGTCGGAGACGGAACACGCCGTCACACATCTCCAGCAGGCCCTCACGCTCTCCCGGAGCATCGGCGCGGCCCTTGAGGAGATTCAGGCCGAACGCCTCCTCGGCAGGTGCGAGTTCACTCTCGGCCACCTGGATGCCGCCGTACGTCATCTGGAGTCGGCACGCGACTCCGCCCGACGTATCCACGTGCCCGAGGAGGAGGGGCTGGCGGAGGAGTGCCTGGCGGAGCTGCGCCTCCATCGATCAAATTCGAACCCGGCCGATCGAAGGTGATCGATTGCGATCGTAACGCATCGACTAGCCATCCCGGGCCTTGATCGACGATCTACGCGCATCAATCGTCCACACCCTCCCCCTGACCCCGATCGACGTGATAGACCATGGGTCGTCAACATCACGACGACCCAAGGAACAACGTGTACAGCACTCCCCGGATGGCACTCCTGACGCTGACCATCCTGTCGATCATTGCTTTCGCAAATGTCGGCGGATCGTTCCTTCTGATCTCAGGTACGGACTCCTGCATACCCACGACCGCCGTTGTGGGACAGTCCGCGATCGCCTGATCCACCGCACGGGGGCGGCCCTCCGCCGCCCCCACCATGAGCCTCAGCCTTCGGTCCGGAGCGTGAACTCGATCCCGTCTCCAGCCAGTTCGGCAAGCCACTCCTCCGAGCGCTCGGCCGTCTCCGCCGCCCGGTTGAGGCCGGGTGGCAGATCGTCGCCGAGGATCCGCCGTACCCCGAGTGCCAGCGTCCGCGACACGCAGCGCGCCATCGCGCTCTCCTCCGCGTCGCCCTCCAGGTCCAGCAGGTAGCGGCCCGACCAGATCCGGTCCGTCCCGTCCGTCCGGTCCGAACCGGCGCGTACGTCCAGGGAGACGGCGAGGACGACGCGGTCGCGGTCTGCGTCCGTGGTCGGGTAGCGGGCGGCCAACTCCTGGGCGAGGGCGGTGATTCGCCGGTCGTCGCCCTGGCGGAGTTCCTCGAAGACCGGCTGCCAGGCGTCGAGCCAGCCGTCGAGGCGGAGGGTGCCGCGGATGAAGGTCTGCGGCTTCCAGGCCTGGGGCAGTCCGTACTGGTCGATGAAGGGGAGGCTGTCGCGGTTGGGGTAGACCTCGAACGGTTCGCCGTCCACCACGTGGGGGCGCGTGGCCTCCCAGGGGCGGAGCGCGGTCGTCTCGGCGCCGTCCTCGATGTAACGGGCGGGCGAGCGCAGGGCGTTGAGGACGCCGGCCGGGGCCCAGCTGAAGCGGTACCTGAAGTCGTTCGGGACGGCCGGGATGCCTCCGCAGTACGAGGTGAGGCTCACCTCGGCGGCGGTGTCGGCGCCGATCTCCTCGCGGGCCCGGGCGATGAGGCTGTGGGCGAAGAGGTGGTCGATGCCCGGGTCGAGGCCGGCCTCGGTGAGGACGACGACACCGGCCGCCGTAGCGGCGGGGACCTGGTCCAGGACCGCCTCCGAGACGTAGCTGGAGCAGGCGAAGTGGGCGCCCCGGCGCACACAGGCGGCGAGCAGGCCCGCGTGTTCGGGGGCCGGGAGCATCGAGACCACCACGTCGCCGGACGCCAGTTCGGCCGTGAGGGACTCAAGCGTGTACGCGCGGGGGTCTGCGCGGCCGGTGAGGCCGAGGGTCTCCAGGCTCTGGGCGGCCCGCTCCTCGGTGCGGTGCCACAGGCGTACGCGGTCGGCCGCGTCGCACAGGGCTGCGAGGCCGCTGCCGGTGGACAGGCCCGCGCCGATCCAGTGGACGGTGCCGGAAGCGGGGACACCGATGGGCTGGGCGTTGGTCTCAGGCATTGCCGAACTCCCCTCCCCCCAGGCCGAGTTCACGGCACGTCTCGTGGAACCGGTCCAGGTCGCGTCCCCACGCCCCGGCCACCCCGAACTCCAGGAGCTGTGGCGTCAGCGCCGCCGAGAAGTCCGCGCTCGCCTCCTTGGGCAGCAGGGACGGCAGGTTGTCGATGGCGATGAGGTCGAGGACGGGTCGCTCGTGCAGGCGTCGCACGGGGTCGGTCCAGTCCGTGACGGTGTCGTAGACCGGCAGGACGTTGTACGGGGAGCCGACGTCGCAGGTCACGTCGCACACCGTGCGCAGCCGGCGGCCCGGTTCGTCCAGGTCCTTGTCCGTGAGGAAGGGGGTGCTGGGCCCGGTGGTGAGCACGGTGTTCACCATCAACTCGTGGTCCAGCAGGGCCTGTCGGTCCAGGTCGCGGGTCTCGGCGAGGTCCCAGCAGGTGGGGTCGAGCCCCGCCTCGGCGAGCGCGACGCGGGCACCGCGCCCGGAGCGGCCGAGCGCGCCGATCACCAGCGAGGCGAAATCGGCGTCGCCCAGGGCCGGTTGGAGCCCGGCGTCCAGTTCCTCCTTGGACGTCGGGCGCAGGGGAGCGCTCAGCCTGCCCCGGTGGTGCAGTACCGCAAGGGCCGCGCCCACATAACCCGCCCAGTAGCCGAAGGCCGCGAGTCTGCGGCCGTTGTCGTCCACCAGGTACTCCAGGTCGAACAGCGCCCCTCCCCCGGCGACGAACCGGCGCAGCAGCGCCTCGGCCCCGGGCTGCGCCTTGTACGCGTGCCCGAAGAAGACATGGCGGTGCGTCAGCTCGGGTGGTCCGTCCGGGAGTTCCTTGAGTCCGACGATCACCGCGTCCGCCGGTGCGTCGGCCCAGGAGCCCGGCTCGACGACACGGCAGCCCGCCTCCTCGTACGCCTCGGTCGGGTAGACCCGCTGCGGGGACTCCTCGACGGTGAGCGTCACGCCGTTCTCGACGAGCCGTCGGGCGTCGGACGGCACGATCGGGGTGCGTCGCTCGGTCGTACGGGTCTCGTGGCGCAGCCACAAGTGGAGCTCGGTCATACGCGGTTGACCTCCGGTCGCAGGGCATCGGCGGCGAACCGTTCGGCTCGCAGTGGGGTGATGTCGACGAAAGGATCATGCCCCAGGAAGAGATCGCGGACGACCTCCCCCACGGCGGGTCCCTGGAGGAAGCCGTGCCCGGAGAACCCGGTCGCGTACAGGAAGCGGGAGACCGGACCCGCCTCGCCGATCAGCGCGTTGTGGTCGGGGGTGATCTCGTACAGGCCCGCCCAGCCGCCCGTTCTGCGCAGGTCGAGCAGGGCTGGGGCGCGGTGCTCCATGGCCGCGCAGAGGCGGGGGATCCAGCGGTCGTGGGTGTCGGTGGCGAAGCCGGGCCGCTCGTCGGGGTCGGACATGCCGACGAGGAGGCCGGGGCCCTCGGTGTGGAAGTACAGGCTGCTGGTGAAGTCGATGGTCATGGGCAGTCCGGGCGGGAGGTCCGGGACCGGTTCGGTGACGGCGATCTGGCGGCGCAGCGGCTCCACCGGGAGGTCCACGCCCACCATCGCGCCGACGGCCCGTGACCAGGCGCCCGCCGCGCAGACGACGGCCGGTGTGTCGATCCGGCCCAGGCTGGTGACGACGGCGGTGATGTCGTCGCCGCGTGTCTCGATGCCGGTGACCTCGCAATGGCGTACGACCTTCGCACCGTGGCGGCGGGCGGCGGTCGCGTAGCCCTGCACCACGGCCTCGGGTGTGCAGTGGCCGTCGTCCGGGGAGAAGGCGGCGGCGAGGAGTCCGTCGGTGGTGATCAGCGGCGAGAGGCGGCGTGCCTCGGCCGGGTCCGTCATGCGGCTGGGCACGCCGAGTCCGTTCTGGAGGCGCACCCCGGCCTCGAACGCCTCGACCTCCTCCGGTGTCGACAGCAGGAAGAGGTAGCCGACGCGGTGCAGCCCGATGTCCTGGCCCGTCTCCTCGCCGAAGCGGGCGAACGCCTCCAGGCTGCGCGCCCCCAGCTGGATGTTGAGCTCGTCGGAGAACTGCGCGCGCACGCCGCCCGCGGCCCGCGAGGTGGACCCCGAGGCGAGTTCGTCGCGCTCGACCAGCACCACGTCCGGCACTCCGGCCCGCGCCAGGTGGTACGCGATGCTTGTGCCCATCACCCCGCCGCCGATGACGACGACCCCCGCGCGCCCGGGCACCCCGGTCATGACCGCACCCCCTGGGCGCGGGCGGCGTCGATGACGGCCCAGGCCGCGGCGGCGTCCTGGATGCCGAGGCCGACGCTGTTGTAGTAGACGATGTCCCGCGGTGTCGTACGTCCTTCGCGGCGGCCGGTGAGTACCTCGCCGAGCGGGATGAGGTCCTGGCGGGTGAGCGTTCCGGCGCGCAGCGCGTCCACGACCGGCCCCGCGTGTTCCGCCGCGGTCTCGGGGTCGTCGACGACTACGGCCGCGGCCCGCCGTACGACCTCGGTGTCGACCTCGCTGCGGCTGGGTTCGAAGGATCCGACGCTGACGACCGTGCAGCCCGGCGCGAGCCACTCGCCCCTGACGACGGGTGTGCTGCTGAGGGTGCAGGCGGCGACCATGGGCAGCCCGGCCACGGCTTCCTCCGCCGAGTCGACGGCCTTGACGGGGATGGCGAGTTCGGCCGCGAGGAGCCGGGCCGCCCGTGCCCTGTGGTCCGGGGACGGGCTCCAGATCCGTACGGCTCGCAGGTCCCGTACCCGGGCGACGGAGCGCGCGTGCGCGAGGGCCTGGGTGCCGGAGCCGATCAGGCCCAGCTCGGCGCTGTCGGGGGTGGCGAGCGCGTCGAGGGCGACGGCGCTGGCCGCGGCGGTGCGCAGAGTCGTCACCGTGGTGCCGTCCATGACGGCGGCGAGCCGGCCGGTGACCGGGTCGAGCGCGTTGATCACGGCGTGGATCGTCGGCAGCCCGGCGGCCGCGTTGCCCGGGTTGACGCTGCCGATCTTGGCGACGGCCCCGGTGTCCGCGGACAGCCGAGCGAGGTACGCGAACACGACACTGTCGTCGAACCCGCTCGGATGCATGATCTTGCCGGGCAGTTCCGCGGTGCCGTCACCGAGCGCGGTGAAGGCGGCTCGCTGGGACCGGATCGCGGTGTCGGTGTCGAGCAGGGCGGCCACCTGGTCGCGGGAGAGATGGAGGACGTCGTCGGTCATCCCTCTTCCCTTCCCCTGTCCGCGCCGGTGTCACCACGGGAAGGCGTCCGGGTGACGCCCGCCATGGCCATGACATACAGCGCGCCTGCCGCCGCGCGCCACTGGGGACGGGCGGCGCGCGGGGCGGCTGCGGCGATGTTACTGCTGTGGCGGTGCGGGTCAGACGCGGTGGCCCACCACGGCGTCCAGGTGGGGCAGGTCGTGGTCCAGGCGCTCCCGCTTGGTCCGCAGATAGGTGATGTTGTCCTCGCAGGGCGGGATCAGCAGCGGGACCTGTGCGTCAACCTTGATGCCGTGGCGGAGCAACGCCTCGCGCTTGCGCGGGTTGTTGGACAGCAGCCGCACCGAACGGACGTCGAGATCGTGCAGGATCTCCGCGGCCACACCGTAGTCGCGGGCGTCCACGGGCAGCCCGAGCGCGAGGTTCGCCTCGACGGTGTCGAGGCCCTCCGCCTGGAGCTTCATCGCCTGGAGTTTGGCGAGCAGGCCGATTCCGCGGCCCTCGTGCCCCCGCAGATAGATGAGAATGCCGCGTCCCTCCGCCGCGATCTCCCGCAACGCGGTGGAGAGTTGGGGACCGCACTCGCAGTGCCGGGATCCGAACGCGTCACCGGTGAGGCACTCGGAGTGCAGCCGGGTGAGCATTCCCTCTTCCTGGATGTCACCGTAGACCAGAGCCACTTGTTCGTCTCCGCGGGTACGGTCCAGGTAGCCGACGGCCTGGAAATCCCCGTACACCGTGGGCAGCGGGGCATTCACGACCCGTTCGACACCTGCGGAGTGGGCTTTCCCGGCGAGTACGCCATCTATTTCTGTCATGATTCTGGTTCCTAAGCAGAGACGAAAGGTCGCGAGGACATGGTCGGTTCGGGCGGTTCGGAAACACGGCTCACGGTGTCAGGGCAGTTGCCGACAGACACCACGGAAGACGTACGGGCACGAGGTGCCGGCGCTGCCCGGCAGGTCGCCGTGCTTCCCGTGGGCAGCTTCGAGCAGCACGGTGCGTATCTTCCGCTGTCGACCGACACGCTCGTCGCGTGTGCGATAGCCCAAGAGGTCGCTGCCGCATTCCCCGTTCACCTCCTTCCTCCGGTGACGATCTCCTGCTCGCACGAACACGCGGCCTGGCCGGGCACGGTGAGCATTTCCTCCGTGACGCTCCATGCGGTGGTACGGGACATAGCCGACTCGCTGCGCCGGTCGGGCGTGGACACCCTCGTGGTGGTCAATGGACATGGCGGCAATTACGTATTGGGCAATGTCGTCCAGGAATCCACCGCCGCCGGCGCCCGGATGGCCCTTTTCCCGGCCGCGGAGGACTGGGAGGCGGCACGGGTGCGGGCCGGAGTACAGACCTCGCTGCTCACCGATATGCACGCGGGGGAAATAGAGACCTCCATTCTGCTGCACACTCATCCGGAATTGGTCAGGCCGGGTTACGAGACCTCCGACTTCGAGGCCGACGACCGCCGGCAGCTGCTCACGCTGGGCATGTCGGCCTATGCCAAGTCCGGTGTCATCGGGCGCCCTTCGAGGGCGTCCGCCGGGAAGGGGAAGGAACTCCTCGCGTCGCTGGCCGACTCCTTCGGAGCGTACTTCTCCCTGCTGACATCGGAGACCGGGCTTCCGTCGGTCGTCGATCGGCACTGAGTGTCCCCGTTTCCCTCCGCGCGGGCCGAGATCCGGGCTCCCGTCGACTCCACGTGCGAGTCCGGGGCCGGCTCGGCGGCCGCGCTCTCCTGGGGGCGCCGCAGCCCCGCGTACCAACGCGCCACGAGTACGGCGACTCCGGGCAGGCTCGCGGCAAAACTGAGCACGCCGTAGACCACGGCCACGGTCAGGCCCTGGGTCGCGCCCAGGCCCGCCGCGCCGAACGCCCAGGCGGTGACGCCTTCCCTGGGCCCCCAGCCGCCGACGTTCAGCGGCAGCCCCATGGCGATCAGGGCGAGCAGAGCCAGCGGCACCAACTCGGCGACGGACGCGGTCGATCCGGCCGCCCGGGCCGCGAGCAGGAACATCAGGACATGTCCCGCGAGCACCACGACCGACGAGATCAGCACACCCGGCCAGCTCCCGCGGGCGAGCAGTGCCCCGCGTGCCTCGGCCAGCGCGCCGCGTACGGCGCGGTAGCGACGGGACGCGCGCGGCGCCCTTCCCCTGCCGCGAAGCGCGCCCACGGTGACGACCCCGCACAGCGAGACGGCGACCAGCAGCAGGGCGGCGTCCCGGGTCTGGGACAGCACCGGCGAGGGCAGGGTGAGCAGCACGCTCACGCCCACGACGGCCAGGACCGCCTGTCCCGCGACCCGTTCGAGGACGACCGCGCGCACTCCGCGGCCGATGTCCCCGGCGCTCTGCCCGTGCCGTACCGCGCGGTGCACGTCGCCGAGTACGCCGCCCGGCAGGGCCGCGTTGAGGAACAGCGCACGGTAGTAGTCCGCGACGGCCGGGCCGAGCGGCAGCCTGAGCTTCATCCCGCGGGCCACCACGCACCAGCGCCAGGCGCTGAACACGGTGGTGAGCAGGCCGATGCCGAGCGCCGCGAGGAACGTGGCGCCGTCGATCCGGCGCAGGCCGTCCAGGAAGACGCCGGTGCCGAGGCGCCAGGTGAGCACGGTGAGAATGACGACGCCGACGATGGTGCCGAAGTGGGTGCGCAGGACACGGGAGTTGAGGCGGGCCCGGACGGAACCGGCGAAGCGGCCCCGTCCCTTGCGCGGACTCGCGGCGGGCGTGCCCGCCGTCGCGTCCACAGGGTCCGCCGGGTCCACAGGGGCGACCCGTACGCGTCCGGTCTCCTCCTGCGCACCGCCGTCACGGACCGCCGACGACAGTTCGTCGTCCAGGGCGGCCAGTGTCTGTGCCTCGTCCGCCACCGCCGGCGTGCTCATCAGGCTCCCCCTGTCGGGCGGGCCAGTGCGAGCAGGTCGCTGTGGTGCACCACCACGTTCAGCTCGCCCGCCTCGCAGGCCGCGAGGCGCTCCTTGAGGTAGGCGTCGGCGCGCGCGGCCAGTTCCGGGCGCTCCTCGACTGCCGCGCCGACCCAGCCGCGCAGCCACTCCGCCGTCAGCGCGGACTCGTCCCGGCCGAGGCGCCACGCGCTGGGGTGCACCCGAACCGTCGCGCCGTGCCGGGCGAAGGCGTCGCAGGCCGCGTTGATCGCTTCCGGGCCGAGCAGGTCGCCGCGCCGCTGGTGGTTGTTGAACGCGTGGGCGATCTCGTCGTCCAGCGGGTGGGCGGGGGTGAGTTCGACGCGTCCGACCACGGAGAGCGTCAGCAGCGCGGGGCAGCCGGCTCCGGCGCAGGCGGCGGCCAGGGCCTCGATCTCCTCCTGGCCGAGGACGTCCAGCAGCGCGGAGGCCGTCACCAGTGAGGCGCCGGCCAGGGCGTCCGCGGTCAGCCGGGCGACGTCGCCGCGCTGGGTCTCCACCGTGACGCGGCTGCCGTCGGCTGCCGACCGGGGCGACCCGACGGCGGCGAAGTGCAGCAGATACGGGTCGCGGTCGTGGAGCACCCAGTGCTGGGGTCCGTCGAGCCGGGGCGCGAGCCAGCGGCCCATGGAGCCGGTGCCGCAGCCGAGGTCGTGGATGACGAGCCCGCCCGCCCGGCCCGGCAGGTTCGCGAGCCGGATCCGCAGCGGGTCGAGGAGTTCGACCGCACGGGCGGCCGCGTCGACGGGTTCGCGCAACTCCAGCCACTCGGGGGCGTATCGGGGCGTGTCGTCGGTGGCCTCACCGCGGGTGCGGTCGCCCAGCCGAATCGTTCCTTTGTCCCGTACCTGGCCGTCTCGCCCCTGACCCGGCACCACGGCCGCGGCTGCGGCTTCGGCCTCGGTTGTCGTCATCTCGTCGCGTCCCTGTCCTGCCGTGGTCGTCCTGCTCGTCCCCTCGCCACGTCCCGGTGAGGCCGTCGTCGTCTCCTCGTCGAGGGCCGGTTCGGCCGTCGTCGTGGCGTGCCCCGGAGTCCCCGGCTGCGTCGTGCTCGTACTGCTGCTCATGCCGCCCCCCTCCGTGCCTCGCTCTTCAGTCGCCCCAGGACACCCGACAGACTCCGGGCCGTGGCGGCCCAGCCTCCGAGGGAGGCCCTGCGGGCGCGCGCGGCGGCCTTCAGGCGACGGCGTACGTCGGCCTCGCCGAACCAGCCGCGCAGTTCGGCCGCGAGGGCCGCGGGGTTCTCCGGCGGTACGAGGAGCCCCGGCACCCCGCCGTCGGGCGCGCGCCCGACCGCCTCGGGGAGCCCGCCGACGTCCGTGGCCAGCACGGGGATGCCGCGGGCGAGCGCCTCGGTGACGGCCATGCCGTACGTCTCGGCGTACGAGGTGAGGACCATGAGGTCGGCGGCGGCGTAGCTCGCGTCGAGGGCGGCGCCGGACCGGGGGCCGGCCAGCTGGAGCCGGTCGCCGAGGCCGTGCTGGTCGATCAGCGCCCGGAGCCGGGCGACGTACTCGGGGTCCTGGTTGAGGCCGCCGACGAGGACGCAGCTCCAGGGGAGGTCGGTGACGGCCGCGAGGGCCTCGACCAGGCGGTGCTGTCCCTTGCGCGGGGTGACCGAGGCGACGCACAGCAGGCGCGAGACACCGTCGGTGCCGGGAGCCAGGGGCGCGATGTCGGCGCCGGGCGCGGCCACATGGACCCGGTCGGGCGCGAGCCCGTGGTGGGCGACGAGCCTGCGGGCCGCCCACTCGCTGGTGGCGACGACGGCGGGCACGGCCCGCAGCGTGCGGCGCTCACGGGCGTCCAGGTCCGCGGCGAGCGCGGGCGTGAGTCCCGTCTCGTCGCCGAGCGGCAGGTGCACGAGGACGACCAGGCGCAGTCGTTCGGCTTCCGGGATGACGATCTCGGGGACCGCGCAGGCGACCAGGCCGTCGAGGAGTACGACGGTGCCGTCGGCCAGGTCCGCGAGGGTGCGGGCCAGTTCGGCGCGGGCGGGGGCGCCGGGCTGGGGCCAGCTGCCGTCGATGGCGTGCTTGTGGACCTGCCAGCCGAAACCGGGCAGGTCGAGGCTGATCCGGGCGTCGTAGACGTTGCCGCCGCTGGGCATGGTCGGGTCGTCCACCGCGCCGGGCATCACGAAGTGCATGGCGCGCAGGGACATGGGGATGATGTCGGCGTTGTGGCTCACAGGGCACGCTCGTAACTCGCCCAGGCGATGTGCGACTCGTGCAGGGTGACGGTGATGCCGGCCAGGCCGCGGGCCCCTTCGCCCAGCGCGCCCTTCTCCACTCGCTCGGCGAGGCGGTCGGCGACAACCTTGGCCAGGAACTCCGTCGAGGTGTTGGTGTCGGCGAACGCGGGCTCGTTGTCGAGGTTGCGGTAGTTCATCTCGGCCACCACCTCCCCGAGTTCCCTGGTGGCCAGTCCGATGTCGACGACGATGTTGTCGTCGTCCAGCTCGGCGCGGCGGAACGTGGCGTCCACGAGGAACGTCGCCCCGTGCAGGCGCTGCGCGGGTCCGAAGACCTCTCCGCGGAAGCTGTGGGCGATCATCAGGTGATCGCGGACGGTGATGCTGAACAACGGACGACCCTCCAGGTGCGGCGCGTCTGACCCCTCTGCCGGGGCGTGCCGTCTAGTACGGCCGGTCCGTTCTCCGTGTTCAGGGGGTTCGGCTCGGAGTTTCGGACGGTGCGCTCCGCTGGGTGGGGCGGTTGGGTTCGGTGTGGTGGGGGTGACTTGGTGACTGCGGGTCAGTGGGGGCTTGTCGCGCCGTTCCCCGCGCCCCTGAGGGGCGCGGTTGCCTCGTGGCGGACGAGGTGGCACATCCCCGTCGATTCTGCCGCAGCGAGCCCGGTCATCGTCTCCGGCAGCTCCTCGAAGGAGGACTCGCCGGTGATCAGAGCGTCGAAGGCCGGGTCGTCGAGCAGGTCGAGCGCGAGGGCGAGCCGGTCGGCGTAGGTGCGGCGGGCGCTTCTGGCCGGGGAGACGGTGCCGACCTGGCTGCCGCGGATGACCAGGCGGCGGGAGTGGAACGCCTCGCCGAGCGGCAGGCTGACCAACCGGTCGCCGTACCAGCTCAGTTCGAGGACGGTGCCCTCCGGGGCGAGGAGTTCGAGCGAGCGGGCGAGCCCGGCCTCGCTGGCGCTGGCGTGGACGACGAGGTCGCGGTCGCCGGCGGCGTCCGCCGGGAGCGCGAAGTCGACGCCGAGGGCCTGGGCGATGTCGGCGCGCGCCGGGTTGGCGTCGACGAGTTGGACGCGGGCTGCGGGGAACCGGGCGAGGAGCGCGGCGACGCTCGCGCCGACCATGCCGGCGCCGACCACGGTGATGCGGTCACCGATCAGGGGGGCCGCGTCCCAGAGGGCGTTGACCGCGGTCTCCACGGTTCCGGCGAGTACGGCGCGCGAGGCGGGCACGGTCTCGGGCACGGGTGTCACGGCGCTCGCCGGGACGACGTACCGGGTCTGGTGCGGATAGAGACAGAAGACGGTCCGCCCGAGGAGTTCCGCCGGGCCCTCCTCCACCAATCCCACGTTCAGGTAGCCGTACTTGACCGGCCCGGGGAACTCGCCTTCCTGGAAGGGCGCCCGCATGGCGGCGTGCTGGCTCTCCGGCACGCCTCCCCGGAAGACGAGCGTCTCGGTTCCCCGGCTCACCCCCGAGAAAAGTGTTCGCACCACGACCTCGCCCTCGGCGGGTTCGGGCAGTTCGACATCGCGGATCTCGCCATGGCCGGGAGAGCGGAGCCAGAAGGCGCGGGCGGAACGGTCCATTCGGCATCCTCCTGAGTAATCCATGTGCAGGGGCTGAGCAAATGAGCTGAACGATCGGGCGGCGAGCCACGTACCGACCTTTGCGAAGCCGCGCACAAGGTACGCGGCATTGATCGACTCTGTCACCTGGCCGGAGGATGTGCGGTGGCCCTGAACAACACGTACGACGCGAGGCTCTTGCAGCAGGAGACGGCCGTGGGAGCGGGTGTGCAACTGCTGTTGCTCACCGTGCTCGGCACGGCGCTCGGCATGGGGCCCGCGGGCTGGCTGACGGGACTGGCGTTCGCGCTCGCGACGTGGGCCGTGCTCTCACGGGCCCTGCACCGCACGCGGCCCCGGTCCTTCGGTCCCGCCAACCGCGTGACCCTGGGCCGGGCCACCCTCGTAGGCGGAGTGACCGCGCTGGTCGCCGACTCCTTCCAGAGTCCGCCGCCGGTGACGGTCCTGGTCGCCCTCACCGCGGTCGCCCTGATCCTCGACGCGGTCGACGGCAAGGTCGCCCGCCGGACGGGTTCCTCCTCCGCGCTGGGCGCGCGGTTCGACATGGAGGTCGACGCGTTCCTCATCCTGGTGCTCAGCGTGTACGTCGCCACGACCGTGGGCCCCTGGGCCCTGCTGATCGGCGGTATGCGCTATGCCTTCGTGGCCGCCGCGAAGTTCCTGCCGTGGCTGAACGGCACGCTTCCGCCGAGCACGGGCCGCAAGACGGTGGCCGCCCTCCAGGGCGTCCTGCTGCTGCTCGCGGGCTCGGGGGTCCTCCCGTACGCCCTGATGTTCGGCGTCGTCGCGCTCGCCCTGGCCCTGCTGACGTGGTCGTTCGGCCGGGACATCGCGTGGCTGTGGCGCACGAAGGGCTCCGCCGAGCGGGAGATGGCGGCGGTGGAGGTGGAGCTCCTCTACCGGGAGACGGCCGGTGTGGGCGCCCCGTAGGGAGGCGCCCACACCGTCCAAGGGGTGCGGGGAACTGCGCGCCCAGCCACACACAACCCGCAGCGAAGGCCGTATCTCGACTGCGGGTTGTGTGTGGCTGGGCGCGCCCACGCGGCGGAGCCGCATATTTCACAGCCCCGCGCCCCTCGGTGGTGGATCAGCGGCCGATCTTGTCCAGTTCCGCGATCTCGTGGAACTCGTGGCCGAGGACACGGCCCGTGCGCTGGGCCGGGACGAGCAGCGCGGCCAGGGCCGCGGCGAGGCAGAGCACGGCGAGCAGGGTGAATCCGTGGGTGTAGCCGGAGGCGTACGGCAGGCCCGAGGGCTGTAGGTGGCCGGTCACCAGGACGCTGGTCACCGCGGCGCCGATGGAGCCGCCGATGGTCCGGATGTTGGCGTTCATGCCGGTGGCGGCGCCGGTCTGCTCGGGCGGGACGCTGCCCACGATCAGGTTGGCCATCGAGGCGAAGGCCAGTCCGATGCCGAGGCCGAAGACGCCTGCCACGAAGGCCACCTGCCACTGCTGGTCGTGCCAGAGGGCGAGGAAGCCGCAGGCGACCGCGCCCAGCGCGGCACCGGTGGTGAGCAGTTTCTTGGCACCCAGTACGGGTTCCAGGCGGCCGCCCAGGATGCCGGAGCAGAACATCGCGATCAGCATCGGCAGCATGAGCAGCCCGGACTCGGTGACGCTCGCGCCGAATCCGTACCCGGCGGAGCTGGGTGTCTGGACGAAGCCGGGCAGGAAGGACCAGATCGCGTACATGCCGGCGCCGAACAGCAGCGCGGCGGTGTTGGTCGTCCACACGGCGGGCAGCCGCATGATGCGCAGGTCTATCAGCGGGCTGCGGGAGCGCGACTCGGCGAGCAGCCACAGTGCGAAGAGCACCACGGCGGCGGCGAACAGCCCGATCACCCGGGCCGAGCCCCAGCCCCACTGGCCGGCCCGGCTGAGCGGCAGCAGCAGCGCCACCAGCCAGGCCGACAGCAGGACGGCGCCGAGCCAGTTGACGCTCCCCTCGGCCCGGCGGGGCGACTCGGGGACGTAGCGGACGGCGATCAGCGTGGTGACCGTGACGATGCCGACGGGGATCCAGAACAGCCACCGGTAGTCGAGCGCGGTCACGATGGGGCCGGCCGCCACCATGCCGACGCCGCCGCCGGCCGCGATCACGGCGGACAGGTTGCTGATACTGGGGCTGACCTGGGACGCCGCGAACTCATCGCGGATGATGCCGAAGGACAGCGGGAACAGGGCGCCGCCGATGCCCTGGACGACCCGGGCGACGATGAGTACGCCGATGGTCGGCGCGAGCGCGGCGAGCAGACAGCCGACCGCCACGGTCACGAGGACGGCGACGAGGGTGCGCTTCTTTCCGATCAGATCGCCGACCCGGCCGAGGATCGGTGTGAAGACCGAGGCGGACAGCAGATACGCCGTCATCACCCAGGTCACGGTGGACTGCGAGGTGTCCAGCGCGTGCTGAACGGTCGGCAGGGCCGGCGCGATCAGCGACTGGAGCATGGAGAACACGCCCGCACCGGTCGCGAGGACCGCGAAGGTGAGGCGGGTGGACGTCCTGGGCATGAAAAGCCTCTCCGAACAGGATGCGGCCGAGGGTCTGTGGCCACGGTCGTACGGGGTGGGCGGGCCGCGGGGCGGCGTCAGGTGCCGCGGGGCAGCGTCGAGCACGCCGACGACCGCGCGATGCGGTCGCGGAGGGGTGTGATGAGGGGGTGGTGAACGCACCCCGACTGGTAAAGTGGAGGTGTGCCTCCACTGTAGCGGAGGCACACCTCCGCTTCAACCGTGTCCGACCCTGGGAGGCACCGTGACGGCTCAGCCGTTCCCCGTCAGCGAGATCGTCGCGTCCCAGCGCCCGCACCGCAAAGACGCCGCACGCAACTACGACGCCCTGCTGGCGGCCGCCCGTGAGGCGTTCGCGGAGAAGGGCGCGGAGGCCTCCCTGGAGGACATCGCCCGTCGCGCGGGGGTGGGGATCGGCACGCTCTACCGGAACTTCCCCACGCGTCGCCACCTCTTCGAGAGCGTCTACGCGGACGAGGTGAGCGCGCTGTGCCGGCTGGCGCAGGAGGTCGCGGACCTGGAACCGTGGGAGGCACTGGCCTCGTGGCTGCGCCGGTTCGTGGACTACACCACGACCAAGCGGGCCATCCGCGAGGCGCTCAACAACGAGTCGGACATCTTCCTGGCCTGCCGGGACTCGATGTACGCGGCGGGCGGCCCGCTGTTCGACCGGGCGCAGCAGACCGGTCAGGTCCGTACGGACATGACCTTCGACGACCTCCTGCGGATGGTCGCCGGCATCACCTCGACGGCCTACCTCGACGACGCCCAGCGTGACCGCGTGCTGGCCGTCGCCCTGGACGGGGTCCGCACAGCACGCTGAGGCCCGCGGCGGGCGCGCGTACGCACAGCCGTGCACGGCAGGGTGGCGCCCCGGCGGGCCGGCGCCGGGGTCCGGATGCGGCGCGGGCCGGGTCCTGAGGGGAGTACGGTTACCACACCGAGCGCACCTCGCACGCCGTCATCCGTTTCGGCGTCGCCCTCGGGACAACGGCACAGGCCGGCGCACTTCGGATCCGGCCGGAAATGAGCCGCACCATGCCTCCTGGCTCGTACTGTCCCGCCGCCTTCCTTATCCGGTCCCGCGCAGCGCATTAGCGGATTTCCCGCTCACCGGTGTGCCCCGAGGCATTCCGGCATCCCGTGCACGGCCTGAACCGATCAAGAGGATGCGGACACATGTATTCACAGGACTCCATCTCCAGCCACCGCCGCGGCCGTCCCGAACCGACCCCGGAGATGCTCTCCGGACTGGCCTGCCTCATGTGCGGCACCGACTACCGGAACACACCCGACCCGGAGGCGGTGGTGGTCTCGCACCGCGACGACAAGCAGCTCCTCGCCTGCCACGGGACGTGCGCACGGATGGCGAGCGGGTCGGTCAACGGCCTGGACGAGACGCCCCTCCCCCTGGCCGAGCGCGTACGCAGGCACCGGGCCGACGGCTCCTGACGCCGACGGCTCCCGGGACCAGGACCCCGGGCAGCCACGACGAGCCCGACGAACACCACCAGCACACGAGCACCACACGCACGTCGAGCACCACGAGCGCCACATGACGCGAACCAAATGATGAGGAAGCGTATGAGCCTGTTGAGTCTCGGAGTAGTCGCCTCCTCCAGCAAGGAAAACGAGTTCCGCCTGCCGTTGCACCCCGCCCACCTCGGCCGGATCGCACCGGACGTACGCGAGAAGATCTTCCTCGAACAGGGCTACGGCGAACGCTTCGGCGTCGCCGACGACGCGCTGCGACCGCTCGTCGCGGGCCTGCGCTCCCGCGAGCAACTCCTCGACGAGTGCGACGTGTTGATGCTGCCCAAACCCATGCACGAGGATGTCGCCGCGCTGCGCCAGGGCCAGGTGCTGTGGGGCTGGCCGCACTGCGTGCAGGACGAGGCGATGACGCAGCTCGCCATCGACCGGCAGCTGACCCTCATCGCCTGGGAGGCCATGAACCACTGGACGTCCACGGGCGCCTTCAGCGTCCATGTGTTCCACAAGAACAACGAGCTCGCGGGGTACTGCTCGGTGCTGCACGCCCTGCAGCTCGGCGGGCTGACCGGCAGCTACGGGCGGCGCATGCGCGCGGTGGTCATCAGCTTCGGCGCCACGGCGCGCGGAGCGGTCACGGGTCTGGGCGCCATGGGTGTCTCCGACGTCACGGTGCTCACCCAGCGCGCGGCGGCGGCGGTGGCCTCGCCGATGCCGTCGGTCGTGATGGGCCATTTCGAGGAGGAGCCGGACGATCCCTCGCGCCTGCGGGCGCTCACCGGGCTCGGCCCCGTACCGCTCGCGGAGTACCTGGCCGGCTTCGACATCATCGTCAACTGCATCCGGCAGGACACCGACGCGCCGCTGACGTTCGTCACCGAGGAGGAACTCGCCGTGTTCCGGCCGGGGACCTTCTTCATCGACGTCGCCTGCGACGAGGGCATGGGCTTCAGCTGGGCCCGGCCGACCACCTTCGTCGATCCGATGCCGACCGTCGGTCCCGGCTGCCACTACTACGGGGTGGACCACAGTCCGTCCCACCTGTGGAACTCGGCCACGTGGGAGATCAGTGAGGCGCTCCTCCCCTATCTGCGCAAGGTCATGAGCGGCCCGGCGGCCTGGGACTCCGACGTCACGGTCGGAAAGGCCATCGAGATCCGCGACGGTATCGTCCTGAACCCGAAGATCCTGTCGTTCCAGCACCGTTCGGCCGACTTCCCCCACACCCGCGCCAAGCCCGGCAAGGTCACTTCGCGGGCGGGAGCGTCACCGGCAGGTCGTCCCGCAGTTCCGCGAAGAGTTGCCGTGCCCGACGGTCGTCCCATGTGACGGCGCTGCCCTTGGAGGTGGCGAAGGCGGGGTCGGAGACGGGCACGTTGATCTGCCTGCCGTTGCCCGCCGAGACGCTCCGCATCGCCTCGAACAGCGACATGAGGTCCTTCAGGCCCGTGTCCTTGTCCACCACGAGCGTGTCGAGGCCCGCGCTGAGGGTCGGGAAGGACTTGGTGGGGTTGAGGAGGGTGCCCGGGGTGACCGCCTTCTTGGCGAGCGCGGTCAGGAACTTCTGCTGGTTGCGGGTGCGGCCCAGGTCGCCCTCCGCCTCCTGTTTGCGCTGCCGGACGAACGCCAGTGCCTTGGTGCCGTCGAGCGTCTGGCAGCCCTTGGGCAGGTCCGCGCCGGACTTCTCGTCCTTCACGGCCCGCTCCAGGCACAGGTCCACGCCGCCGACCGCGTCCACCACCCCGACGAAGCCCGCGAAGCCGATCTCCGCGTAGTGGTCGATGCGCAGCCCGGTGTTGCGTTCCACCGCCCGCACGAGGAGGTCGGGGCCGCCGAGCGAGAACGCCGCGTTGAGCTTGTCCGGCTCGGCGGAGAAGCTCCTGCCGGTCTCGGGACGGACGTACGGCGGAAGGGTCACCCACGAGTCGCGCGGCAGGCTCATCATCGTGGCGCCGTTCGAGCCGGTGTGCAGCAGGATCATCGAGTCGGTGCGGCGGCCCTCGGCCGAGCCGGTGCGCAGATCCTTCCTCGCCTGCTCGGACAGACCGGCGCGGCTGTCCGAGCCCACGATCAGGTAGTTGGTCCCCTTTCCGGCCTGCGGGCGGTCCGGCAGCGCGCCGAGGTCCACCTCCTGGTCGAGCTTGGTGTCGGCCCACACGTACGTCCCTGCGGCGGACGCGAGCACCGCGACGACCAGGAGGATCGCGAGCCGCGTGACCTTGCGGCGCCTGCTGGCGGGCGGCTTGGGGGACCTGCCGCCTCCCGCGTCCCCGGGAGGCCGGCGTCCGTGCCCGGTGCGGCCCGGCGTCGCGGGCGAGGGCATGCCCGGCAGTGGTGCCGTACGTGTCGAGGGCGAGGACGCGTTGCCGCGCGCCACCCGGCCCGTGACGGCACTCGGCGGCTGGGCCGCGCCGCCGCTCCGGTCAAAGCCCACCGGAAGGTCGGTGCGTTCACTCATCGGCCTGTTCAGTCCCTCACCACATGGGGGTCATCTCATCGGCACGCTCTTATACGGTGACGGACCGTCGATCTGTTCAGCGGCCGTGCCCGAACGCTTCATACGCTGCCACTTCAGCCGGCTGCCGAGGAGCAGGGCGACCACGGACTGGATGACGACCAGGTACATGAGCTGCCGGTAGACGACCAGTTGGAACGGCATCCACCACAAGGTGCGTACGCGCTCCCCGTCGAGCTTCAACGCGTAACCGGCGCAGAGCAGTTGGATGCCCAGGAAGCCGAACCACACCCCGGCCGAACTCAGCGGATCGAGGAACAGCACGCCGTACAGGGCGAACACGTCGATGACCGGCCCGAGCAACGGCAGGGCGACCTGGTTGATCGCGAGGTAGGTGAGTCCGCGCCGGCCGAAGCGTCCGGCGACGCCCCCTTCCAGGACGGCACCGCGGTGCTTCCACATCGACTGGATCGTGCCGAAGCACCAGCGGTAGCGCTGCCGCCACAACTGCCGCAGCGAGGTGGGTACTTCGGTCCAGGCGACGGCGGACTCCTCGTAGAGCACGCGCCAGCCCGCCCGCCACAGGGCCATCGTGAGATCGGTGTCCTCGGCGAGGGTGTCGTCGCTGACCCCGCCCACGCCCAGGATCGCGTCCCGGCGGAACGCCCCGATGGCGCCGGGGACGGTGGTCATGCACTCCAGCACCTCGAACATCCGGCGGTCGAGGTTGAAGCCGAAGCAGTACTCCAGGTGCTGCCACTTGGCGAGCAGGCCCCGCCGGTTGCCGACCTTGGTGTTGCCGCTGACCGCGCCCACGGCGGGGTGCGCGAGCGGCTGGACGAGGTGGTGGATGGCGTCCGGTTCGAAGACGGTGTCGGCGTCGACCATGATCACGATGTCGTGACTCGTGTGTTCCAGGCCGGTGTTGAGGGCCGCGGCCTTGCCGCCGTTGGGTTTGCGGACCACCAGGACGCGCGGGTCTGAGATGCCTTCGGCGAGCACCGCCGTGCGGTCCGTCGAGCCGTCGTCGATCACGATGATCTGCAACTGCGGGTAGTCGGAGGCGAGCAGGGAGCGGACGGTGGACTCGATCCCTGCCTCTTCGTTGTAGGCGGGCACGAGCACGGACACCGGTTCCGTGACCTCCCGCAGCCAGGGCGCGCCGGGCCGGGAGCGTTCCAGCCGGCGGACATGCGCCCGGGCGAAGACGACGAGCGCCGCCATCCGCAGCACCCCGAGAGCCCCCGCGATGCCGAGCGTCCAGGTCATCGCGTTCGAGAACGCGCGTCCCAGGGAAGTGGCCCAGACGAGGGCGGTGCCGCGCCAGCGCTCGACGGCCGACACCGACTCGTACGGGGCCAGCCCGAGGCCGGCCGAGACGGTGGTGAAGCGGTCGACGCCCGGGTTCTTGAGCAGCTTCTCCGTCTCCCGGTAGGCGGTCTCCGTCTGGCTGAACTGCCGGACCAGACCCTGAGCCGGTTTCCGGGACCCCTTGTCGGCGGCGACCAGCACGTACCCCTGGGCGGCGGCACGCCGCGCGGCCGCCCACTCGCGGCCGCAGAGCGTGTCCGGCGAGGTGGTCCTCGGCATCCGCAGCAGATTGGTACGGATACCGGTGGTGCCCGCCAACGTGGCCTGTGTCAGGTCGAGTTCGGCGGAGAAGCGGACGGACGACGCCTCGCCCAGGGCGGCTCCGGTGTAGGTGTTCGAGCCGATCTCGTGCCCCTCGGCGCGGATGCGGCGCACCAGGTCCGGATGGCGGGCGGCCTCGGCGCCGAAGAGGAAGAAGGTGGCGCGCGCCCGGTGCCGTCGCAGCAGGTCGAGCAGGCGCGGGGTCCACACGGGGTCGGGGCCGCCGTCGAAGGTGAGCGCGACGGTGCGGGCGGGCATCGAGCCGGTCTGTATCCCGTTGCCGTTGATCCCCACCACGGGACCGCCGGCGACCACCGCATCGGGGGCGGGTGAGGTGCAGGCGGACCGCGTCTTCGCGGCGTCCACCTCGTGGTTGGTCCAGCCCTCGAAGAGCAGGGCCGCGAACATCGCGGGGAGGACGAGGATCAGTAGCAGCCAGTGTGCGCGCGGATCGCGTGACTGCTTGTGCCGAGCCTTCACGGGCCGTCGTCCCCCCTCTCCGCGGCTGTGCGGTACGGCTCGCGGCCGGCCTGTTCCACCGGCGGTGCGACCGGCGGCGGGACCGGCGGCGGGACCGGCGGCGGGACCGGCGGTACGAGGCTCATCCGGTCGCCTCGTGGGGCCGTGTTCGGGGTCGTTCTTCTCCAGCCGTGAACGTTGACGCGCGACGCGCGAAGGGTTGTCTTCTTCCACTGCCGGATGGGGCTGGCGCTACGCATGCTGCGCGAGTCTAGCCACAGCTTTGCGACCGCACGGCCGCAACAGCGAGCCTCACAGAAACGCGGCGAATGCTGTCACGACCGTGAGTGCCTGGCGCCCGGTCCTCGTCAACTGGCAAGAGGGGCAAGCGTTTTCGGTAGCTGCCGAGGTGGCGGGTTTTAGGGCCTACTGTGTGGCGCACGGGTCGAACCGACATGGTGCCGATGCCCCGTGGCTGAGCTGGGCACGTCCCCGGACGCGGTCACCGGGACGGATGCCGTCGCCGAGGCGTACGCCGACGTGCTGCCCGCCGTGCCCGAGCCCCGCCCGGTGCCGGGCCCCATCGCGACGGCTGCCGAGGTCGCGCAGGAGGTCGCGGCGGTCGTCGCGAACGACCAGGACGTGGTGGCGTTCGAGCGTGCCCTGGACGGACTGGTCCGGCACGCCCACCTCGACCGGACCGCACTGGCCGACGCGCTGAGGCCGGTCATGCGCAGGGAACCGAAGAGCAAGGTCGACTGGGTGCAGTCCGACCTCTACGACGTGGCGCGCGCGGTACGTGGCGACGAACCGCGAGGCCGGGCCGCCCTGATGCTCCGGGCCGTCCACCTCAACCGGACCACCCCGAGCCGCAGCCACTCCCTGGCCGGCTCGATGCTCGCGTCACGCCTGGCCGAGGCGATGGACGTCATCGAGTCCGGCACCCAGCCGTTCCTGCTGGCCGTGCCGACCCTCGCCACCGGCGCGCTGGACGCCGCCGTACCGATGGAGCGGATCTCGGCACTCGACGAACTCGGTGTCACCCCCGCGCCCGTCGACCTGGCCCAGGCTCTGCTGCGGGTCACACCGACCACGGACCAACAGGTGCTCCGCGCGGCCGAGTCACTCGCCTCCGACGCCGGACAGCGGCTGGCGCGCTGGCTGCGCGAGGGCGGCCCGGCGCACCAGGACGCGGAGCCGAAGGGATGGCCCCACCGCAAGCCGCCGAAACCGGCGTCGCAGGGCTGGTGGACACCCGCACGCCCCGGAGTCGTCATCGATCCCCCGCTCCCCCAGGTCGCGGCGTCCCTGATCGGCCCGTATGTCGGCAACTCGGGCCTGGCCGACCCGATGGCACCCTTCTGGGTGGCCCAATTGCCGCATCACCGTGAGGAGTTGATGGCACGCGACTACTTCGAGCCGCGCATGTCCCAACAGCGGTGGCCCCGCAACCTGCCGTACGTCGTGGAGTCCGGCGGTCCGGCGGTCCGGCGGGTTACTCGGTGCACCTCGCGCTCGCGTTCGGGCTGATCTGGCAGATGGATGGCGGCGCGGTGGTGGACGCCGTGCTGGTACTCGCCGCACGGAAGCAGCTGGACACAGGACTGCTCGGACGGCAGTTGGAGGCGCTGCTGAATCACGGGTGGCCCTACGCGGACAAGGCAAGCGGCTCGCTGCGGGCTGTCGCCGAGACAGGCGCGTACGCCACCGTGTGGTCCGTACTCGAAGCCGCTCTGCCCGGTCTGCTGGGCGACGGCACCCCGGTCCGGGGCACGGGGGCCCTGCTCGCGCTCGCCGTCGAGTGCGCGTCTCGGTGCGGGGCCAAGGGAGAGATCGCCGAGGTCACGGCGCTGGCCGACCGCAAGGGATCGAGCCGGACGGCGAAGAACGCCAGGCTGCTGCGCGACGCGTTGGGCTGAGGGGACGACGGTCCCGCCCGCGTACGGGCGGGACCGTCGCCGCGGCTACCGGGCCGGTGTCCCGTCGGACATCGGGCTCGGTGCCGAAGCCGCGGCCGGAGCCGGTGCGTAGCCGGTGGGCAGGGCGGTGAAGGTTCCCCGGCCCTGCGTCCGGCTGCGCAACCGGGTCGCGTAACCGAACAACTCGGCCAGGGGCACGGTGGCGGTGATCACCACCGTGCCCGCTCCCGTCCCCGCCCCCATGCCTGCTCCCGCTCCCCCGCGCGTGGTGGAGTCGGAGACCCGCCCGCGCCGCGCGGCCAGGTCGCCGAGCACCCCGCCCACGGAGTCCTCGGGCGCGGTGACCGTGACCTCGACCACCGGTTCCAGGAGGACCATCGCGCTGGCGCGCAACGCCTCCCGGAGCGCGAACCGCCCGGCCGTCCGGAACGCCATCTCCGAAGAGTCCTTCGGATGAGTCGCGCCGTCGGTCAGGACGACCCGCAGTCCGGTCACCGGATGACCACCGAGCGGCCCTTCACTCAGCGCGTCACGGCAACCGGCCTCCACCGCCCGGACGTACTCCTGCGGTACGCGACCGCCGACCACGACCGACCGGAACTCGAAGCCCGTCGCACTGTCACCGGCCGTGCCGGAGGCAGTCGGCAGCGGCTCCACATCGAGGACGACATGCGCGAACTGCCCCGCGCCACCGTCCTGTTTGACGTGCCGGTGGACATGTCCGGTGACCCCGCGTACGACCGTCTCCCGGTACGCCACCTTCGGCCGGCCGACCCGGACGTCCAGCCCGTGGGCGCGCCGGATCTTCTCCACCGCCACCTCCAGATGCAGTTCGCCCATGCCGGACAACACGGTCTGACCGGTTTCGGGGTCGGTTCGTACGACCAGCGAGGGATCCTCCTCGACCAGCCGTGTCAACGCCGACACCAAGCGGTCCGTGTCCGTACGGGCACGGGCCTCGACCGCGACGGAGACGACCGGTTCGGCCGTGGTCGGCGGTTCGAGGACCAGCGGAGCCCCGGGCGCGCACACGGTCGCACCGGCGCGGACGGCCTTCAGCCCGACCACCGCGACGATGTCCCCGGCCACGGCCCGATCCAACTGGGCGTGCCGGTCGGCCTGGACGCGCAGAATCCGCCCGATCCGCTCGGTACGCAACGCGCCCGCGCCCGCGCCACACACAGCCACGGCCTCTCCCTTCCGGATCGTTCCCGAGTACACACGCAGGTAGGTCAGCCGCCCGGTGGCGGTGGCGTTCACCTTGAACACCAGCGCCGCGAACGGAGCCGCGGGGTCGGCGACCCGCTTCTCCTCTCCACTGTCCAGGTCCCCGTCCCGCTCTTCTGCCCGGACACCGCGCACGGCGGGCACGTCCAACGGCGAGGGCAGGTACGCCACCACGGCGTCCAGCAGCGGTTCGATCCCCCGGTCGCGATAGGCCGAGCCGCACAGCACGACCACACCGTCACCGGTACGGGTCAGGTCGCGCAGCGCGCCTTCGAGGGTCCGCGCGGAGAGGGCGGACTCCGCGCAGAACTCCTCCAGCGCACCGGGATGGAGTTCGGCGACGGCTTCTTCCAGCACCCGACGCCGCCGCCGGGCCTCGTCGAGCAGGTCGTCGGGTACGGGGCCCTCCTCGACCGAGTCACGGCCGTCGGCCCAGACCAACGCCCGCATACGCGGCAGATCGACGACCCCGATGAACCCGTCCTCCACGCCGATCGGCATCTGCACGACCAGCGGGGCCGGATGCAGCCGCTCCCGGATCGACGCGACCGCCGCGTCGAGATCGGCGCCTGCCCGGTCCAGCTTGTTGACGAAGGCGATGCGCGGCACGCCGTACCGGTCGGCCTGCCGCCACACCGACTCGCTCTGCGGCTCGACGCCCGCGACGGCGTCGAACACCGCGATCGCTCCGTCGAGCACGCGCAGCGACCGCGCGACCTCATCGGAGAAGTCGACGTGCCCGGGGGTGTCGATGAGATTGATCCGATGCCCATCCCAGGCACAACTCACCGCCGCGGCGAAGATGGTGATCCCACGGTCACGCTCCTGGGAGTCGAAGTCCGTGACGGTCGTGCCGTCATGGACCTCACCGCGCTTGTGCGTGGTCCCGGTGACATACAGGATCCGCTCGGTGACGGTGGTCTTCCCGGCGTCGACATGGGCCAGGATGCCCAGATTACGGACGGCGGTCAGCGGGTTGACGAGATCGCGGTGCAGTTCGGTACGCACGGCCCATGGCCTTTCAGGATGATCCAGAAGGGGTCGGCGCGATTCCCGGACGAACGGGCCATGACCTACGGGCACTTCCGCACCGGCACGCCCGAACAGACGCAACCGCGACGGGATGCGCGTGCGGGGCGGGCGAGGGAGCGTACGGAGATCAGGCGTTCGTGTTCGTCAGGACAATCCGGTCACGGCCGCGCAGCCGTCACCGGACACCCGAAGACACGAGGATCACCTCGTACCGCGACAGGGGAACAACAACAGCGGTGCGGTAACGCATGGCCGGGCTCCCCTCATTGGTCACGGGGCGCGCCACGGTGATGCGCGGCGCGCGGTGTGGGGCGAGTCTAGGGAACAGGACGGGGGCGGGGCACTGGATTTTCCTTGTCACGCCGCTGCTCCGGGCGGGCGGGCGCGATGATGGTCGGGGCGCTGCCGGGCGGCACGAGGCTGTCTCCGCCGAGTACTTGGCAGCGTGCCGAGCCGTGCCGGGACCACAGAGCGGCCGTCCACGCGCAGAGCAGGGCGTCGATGAGGTCTTCGCGGTGCTTGTAGTCGGCGTCCCGTTGAGGTGAGGGCTCGTCGAGCAGTTGCCGGGAGACCGGGTGGGAGGCGAGCAGGAGGGGCGGATCGGCGGTGGCCAGGCCCGCCATGCGCCCGATCAGCTTGTCGCATTCCGTTGCCCGCACGGCTCGCCACTCCGCCGTCGGCACACGCGCCGGCCGACGTTTGTACGTGGGCCGCTCCTGGTCGTATCCCAGCTCGGAGGCCCCGACCAGCGTCGTGTACGGATAGCACTCGGACATGACAAGACCGCCCGTCGGGGGTCCGTCCCTGCCGTCGTCGTAGACCCAGCGGTTCTCCTCCAGACCTGCCCGTAGGAGCACGCCGGCCCGGCGGGGAGTGCCCTGGTTGGTGCTGTTCGCGCTCACCTTCCAACGCCCGTACCGTTGGCCGACCTCCCGCTCGCACGACCGCTGGCCTGCCGGATTGTCGACGACCAGCGGCGCGTCGACGAAGACCAGGGTCGATCCGTCGACGGCTGTCCTGGCCAGCCATGCCATCGTCTCCTCGGGCCCGCGGGTCCAGCCGCATTCGAGCACCACGCCGCGACGGTCGATGGCGGCCACGCCGGTCTCGTTGGCCTTGGCACGCGTTCCGCCCTGCGCCCAGGCGAGGTCGATGCCGATGAACCGCTCTATCCCCATGGGTCGGTAGTACCAGACATCCCGTCGCCCTCGCGTGGAGGAGCGGCTATAACCGGACCATGATCTATCACGCCGTGCCGCTCGGTGACTGGACCACCGATCCCGACCAGCCGTACGCCCCGGCTTCCCTCGCGGAGGACGGTTTCGTCCACTGCTCCCCCGACGAGAAGACCACGCTGGCCGTCGTCAACGCCTTCTACCGAGACGCGCCGAGGCCGCTGCTGGCCCTGCTCCTCGACGAAAACCGGCTCACCGCGAGGTGCATACGGGAGGCGGCCGATCCATCGCCGCCGCCGGGGGTCGACGACGGCGTCCTGTTCCCGCACGTGTTCGGCCCGATCAACCGCGACGCCGTCGAACGCGTACTGGAGATCCAGTGGGATGAGGAAGGCCGGGCGACGGGGTTCGAGGAAGCGCCTACTCGGCCTCGGCCTTGAGTTCGGCGACACGGACAGGACCGCCGGTGGTGACCGACTGGATGGCGGCCATGGCGATGGACAGTGCGGCGCGCGCGTCCTCGCCAGTGGCGGAGGGGGTGCGCCCGGTACGGACGCTGTCGGTGAAGTCGGCGAGTTCGGCGACGTACGCGTCGTGGAATCTGTCGCGGGCGGCGCGGAAGCCGGGGTCGTAGCGGCGGTTGAAGCCGATAGGGAGTGACGCGGCGTCGTCAGGGCGTCAAACAGCACCGTCAGGGCGTGAAGGCCGAGCGGAACCTCTCCAGGGCGAGGTCGCTGTCGCTGGACGCCCAGGCCTCCATGGCGACGGTGCCCTCGTAGCCGAGGTCCACGAGGGCGCTCGCGACGGCCGGGTAGTTGATCTCCCCGGTCCCCGGTTCGCAACGGCCGGGTACGTCGGCGACCTGGATCTCGCCGATCAGGCCCAGGCCGTGGGCCCGGCGGACCAGTTCGACGAGGTTCCCCTCGCCGATCTGCGCGTGGTAGAGGTCGAGGTTCATCCGCAGCCCGGGGCGGTTCACGGCGGCGACCAGCGCCAACGTGTCGGCGGCTCTGGCGAACGGCACCCCGGGGTGGTCCACGGCGGTGTTGAGGTTCTCCAGCGTGAAGGTGACTCCGGCGCTCTCGCCCAGCTCCGCGAGGCGGGTGAGTGTGCGGTGGGCGGCGATCCACATCTCGCCGGTGGGCTCGCCGGTCACGGGCACCACCGGCAGTCCCTCGCCGTCCAGGCCTGTGCCGTGCAGGTTCAGCCGGGGGCAGCTGAGCTGCTCGGCCGCGCGGATCGACTCCTCGGCGGTGCGCAGGAGTTCGGCCGCTCCGTCCTCGTCGGTGAGGCTGCCGCGGATGTAGCCGGTCATCGAGGAGAACTCGGCCGGGGTCCGGGCGAGGGCGTCGAGGTCGTGCCGGGTCCAGTCCCAGATCTCGGCCTGGAAACCGGCGTCGTGAATGCGCCGTGCCCGCTCATGGATCGGCAGGTCCCGGAAGACCATCTCGGCACAGACCCCCAACGTGAACATCGCTGCTCGTCCTCTCTCGGTTCGCCACGGGCACACCCGACTAGAACGTTCTATATTCAGTCGGGAGTAGCAGTACGCCAGCCGCCGAGGCGCCGTGTCAAGTTCAGGACGACCCGGATCTAGAACGTTGCAGCTCTCTCCGACCAGCGCGTTTCCCCTTGGTCTACGATCGTCGGCGGAAGCACACACCTCGACCGGGGAGGCCGACGATGCCAGCGACCCCCGTGGTCCCGGACGGAAAGCGGCCGACCCTCGCCGACGTGGCGGCCCGGGCCGGTGTGTCCACGGCGTTGGTCTCCATCGTGATGCGCGAGGCGAAAGGCGCCAGCGCGGCGACGCGCGAGCGGGTGCTCAAGGCCGCGCGGGAGATCGGCTACCGGCCCGACTCCCGGGCGCGGTTGCTGCGCAGCAACCGCTCGCGTCTGCTCGGGGTGCAGTTCGGTCTCCAACAGCCCTTCCACACCGACCTCGTGGAGGGCATCTACGCGGCCGCCGAGCCCGCCGGCTACCAGGTCGCCCTCAGCGCCGTCGCCCCCAGCCGCGGTGAGCGGCAGGCGGTGGAGGCGCTGCTCGGCGACCGCTGCGAAGCCCTGATCCTGCTCGGTCCGCAGGCCCCTGCCGCACGGCTCGCCGAACTCGCGGCACACCTGCCGGTGGTCTCCGTGGTCCGGCGGCTGCGTCCGGCCGCCGCCGGTGTGGACGTCGTGCGCACCGCCGACGACGCGGGTGCCCGCCAGGCCGTCGATCATCTGGTGGCCCTCGGCCATCGCGACATCGCCCACATCGACGGCGGCCGGGCACCGGGCGCCGCCGACCGACGCCGGGGCTACCGCACGGCCATGAACGGCCACGGTCTCGCCGACCTCGCGCGCGTGCTGCCCGGCGGCCTGACCGAGGAGGACGGCGCCACGGCCGCCCGTACTCTCCTCGACGTCCGGCCGCGGCCCACCGCCGTCCTCGCCTTCAACGACCGCTGCGCCACGGGCATCCTGGACACCTTCCTGCGCGCCCGCGTCCCCGTACCCGACGAGGTCTCCGTGGTCGGCTTCGACAACAGCCACCTCGCCCGCCTCGCCCATATCGACCTCACCACCGTCGGCCAGGACATCCCCCGCCTCGCCGAACTCGCCGTCGGCCGGGCCGTCGCACGGCTGGAGGGCGAGGAGCCGTCCGGTACGGATACGGTCATCGCCCCGCGTCTCGTGACCCGCGGCACCACGGCGGCACCGCCGCACGGCGTCTAGCCGGTCGTACGTGGTGAAACGACCGAGCCGGTCGTACCTGGTGAGGCGCCTGAACGCATCGGTCAGGAATCGAGAAGCGCCGCCCCCGAGCCGCGGCTAGCGTGACCGTCATGTGCCTCACCACTCAGCCGGGTTTTCCCCCGCGTGACAACACGAACGCGTCCCCGGCGAACGCGTCCCCGGACTCGTCGCCGGACTCGTCAGACACGACGGATACGACGGATACGACGGATACGACGGACGGTCCTGCGGTGCGGTCGGCCCCGCGGACCCAGACGTCACCGCCGGCCAGCGCCGCTCCCCGCTCCCGCGCCCAGCGTCGTCGCGACACCCAGCACCGGCTCACCCACGACGTCGATCTCTGGGTGGCCAGCGCCTCGGCGGACGGTGCGCCGTACCTCGTACCGCTGTCCTTCGACTGGGACGGCGAAGCGCTGCTGGTGGCCACGCCGACGGACAGCCCCACCGGCAGGAACCTCGCCGCCACCCGAACCGTTCGGCTGGGGCTGGGCCCTACCCGAGACGTGGTCATGATCGATGGCGAGGTCGAGGTCCTGGAGATCGACGCGCTGCCGAAGGAGCGGGGTGACCGGTTCGCCGCGCAGACCGATTTCGACCCGCGGGCCCTGGCCACGCCGTACCGATGGTTCCGTATCTCTCCGCGCCGTATCCAGGCCTGGCGCGAAGTGAACGAGCTGGCCGACCGCGAGCTGATGCGCGACGGCCGCTGGTCGGTCTGACGCCTCGGCCGGGCGCGCCACATGGCCAGGGCCGGACCCGGCCGACGCCGCCCATCAGGGAGTACGGCGGACCGTTGCCGGGACCGCCGCCGACGAAGTAGAACCAGACATGCTGCTCGAAGCCGGTCGGGTCGATCGGGCCAGGCGACAGCGACGGAGAACCGCGGGAGCGGTCCCGTCCCACGGAGGGAGACACGATGAGCAAGGCCACGAGGACGGACGCGCAGTCGCCTGCGCCGCACGACGCCGACAGCCACGACATGATCCGCGTGCACGGCGCGCGCGAGAACAACCTCAAGGATGTCGACATCGAGATCCCGAAGCGGCGGCTGACGGTGTTCACCGGTGTCTCCGGCTCGGGCAAGAGCTCCCTGGTGTTCGACACGATCGCCGCGGAGTCGAAACGGCTGATCAACGAGACCTACAGCGCCTTCCTGCAGGGCTTCATGCCGACGATGGCGCGGCCCGAGGTCGACGTACTCGACGGGCTGACGACCGCGATCACCGTCGACCAGCAGCGGATGGGCGGCGACCCCCGCTCCACGGTCGGCACCGCCACCGACGCCAACGCGATGCTGCGCATCCTCTTCAGCCGGCTCGGCAAGCCCCACATCGGCCCGCCCAGCGCGTACTCCTTCAACACCGCCTCGGTCCGGGCGAGCGGCGGGATCACCGTCGAACGCGGTGCCGAGAAGACCAGGACCGTGAAGGCGACCTTCAACCGCACCGGCGGTATGTGTACGCGCTGCGAGGGCCGGGGCAAGGTCTCCGACATCGACCTCACCCAGCTCTACGACGACTCCAAGTCGCTCGCCGAGGGCGCGTTCACCATCCCCGGCTGGAAGTCGGACAGCCAGTGGACCGTGCAGGTCTACGCCCAGTCCGGCTTCGTCGACCCGAACAAGCCGATCCGCCAGTTCACCAAGAAGGAGATGCGGGACTTCCTCTACGGCGAGCCGACCAAGGTGAAGGTCAACGGCGTCAACCTCACCTATGAAGGACTGATCCCCAAGATCCAGAAGTCGTTCCTGTCCAAGGACAAGGAAGCGATGCAGCCGCACATCCGGGCGTTCGTGGAGCGGGCGGTCACCTTCGCCACCTGCCCCGAGTGCGACGGCACCCGGCTCGCCGAGGGGGCCCGCTCGTCGAAGATCAACGGGAAGAGCATCGCCGACGCCTGTGTGATGGAGATCAGAGACCTGGCCGAGTGGATCCGCGGCCTCGACGAGCCGTCGGTGGCGCCGCTGCTCACCGCGCTCCAGCAGACCCTCGACTCCTTCGTGGAGATCGGTCTCGGCTACCTCTCGCTCGACCGGGCGTCGGGCACGCTGTCCGGCGGCGAGGCGCAGCGCGTCAAGATGATCCGCCACCTCGGCTCCTCGCTCACCGACGTGACGTACGTCTTCGACGAGCCCACCGCGGGCCTGCACCCGCATGACATCCAGCGGATGAACAGCCTGCTGCTGCAACTGCGGGACAAGGGCAACACCGTGCTCGTCGTGGAGCACAAGCCGGAGGTGATCGCGATCGCCGACCACGTCGTCGACCTCGGCCCCGGCGCCGGTACGGCGGGCGGCACCGTCTGCTTCGAAGGCACCGTCGAAGGGCTGAAGGCCGGCGACACCATCACCGGCCGCCACCTCGACGACCGGGCCTCCCTTAAGGAGGAGGTGCGCAAGCCCACCGGTGCGCTGGAGATCCGGGGCGCGACGGCGAACAACCTGCGGGACGTCGACGTGGACGTCCCGCTCGGGGTGCTCAGCGTCATCACCGGTGTCGCCGGCTCCGGCAAGAGCTCGCTCGTGCACGGGTCGATCCCCACCGAGGAGGGTGTGGTGTCGATCGACCAGAGCCCGATCCGCGGCTCGCGCCGCAGCAACCCGGCGACGTACACCGGCCTCCTCGAACCGATCCGTAAGGCGTTCGCGAAGGCCAACGACGTGAAGCCGGCGCTGTTCAGCGCCAATTCGGAGGGCGCCTGCCCCACCTGCAACGGCGCCGGGGTCATCTACAGCGACCTGGGCATCATGGCCGGAGTCTCCAGCACCTGCGAGGACTGCGGCGGGAAACGGTTCGACGCGTCGGTGCTGGAGTACCGCCTCGGGGGCCGCGACATCAGCGAGGTGCTCGCGATGCCGGTGACGGAGGCCGAGGAGTTCTTCGGCGCCGGTGAGGCGCACACGCCTGCCGCGCACAAGATCCTCCAGCGGCTCGCCGATGTCGGACTCGGCTACCTCACGATCGGCCAGCCGCTCACCACGCTGTCCGGCGGCGAGCGGCAGCGGCTCAAGCTGGCGACCCACATGGGAGACAAGGGCGGCGTCTACGTCCTCGACGAGCCGACCACCGGCCTCCACCTCGCCGATGTCGAGCAGCTGCTCGGCCTGCTCGACCGGCTCGTCGACTCCGGCAAGTCCGTCATCGTCATCGAGCACCACCAGGCGGTCATGGCGCACGCCGACTGGGTCATCGACCTCGGCCCCGGCGCCGGCCACGACGGCGGAAAAATCGTCTTCGAGGGCACGCCCGCCGATCTCGTCGCCGCCCGCTCCACGCTCACCGGCGAGCACCTGGCGGCCTACGTCGGCGCTTGATCGCCTGTCTCGCCCGCATCGCCTATCTTGGCGCGCATGCAGTCCTACACGATCGGCCAGGCAGCGCGGCTGCTCGGGGTGAGTCCGGACACCGCGCGGCGGTGGGCGGACGCGGGCCGGGTGGCCACGCACCGGGACGAGGGCGGGCGGCGCCTCGTCGACGGGCGGGACCTGGCCGCCTTCTCCGTCGAGCTGGCCAAGAGCGGCGGTGGCGAGGAGGACGTCTCGTACACCTCCGTGCGCAACGCCTTCCCCGGCATCGTCACCGCCGTGAAGCTCGGCGATGTCGCGGCCCAGGTGGAGATCCAGGCCGGGCCGCACCGGCTGGTTTCGCTGCTGACCCGGGAGGCCGTGGAGGAGCTCGGCCTGGAGGTCGGGGTGGAGGCCACCGCCCGTGTGAAGTCGACGAACGTGCACATCGACCGCGCTTGAGGGGAACGGGGGTGACCTCCGCCGGTCATGCCCCGGCCGAGAGGCCGATCACTCGTCTCTTGTGAGGGGGCCCGGCGTTCACGCCGGGGTGGGGGTACCTCCCGCTTGCGGGGGAGAATCGCATCCCGTGACAGTGATGCGGAGCGTCGCCGCATCCTGCTTTCCGGGCGCGGTGCGCCGCTGCGGGTTGCCCGGCGGAGCCGGGTGCAGGCGAACGCGTGTGCCCGTGTTCGCTGATGGGGGTGATAGCGGTGGGAGAGGGGCGCGGGTGTGTGGATCTCGTACGTATGGTCGTCCGGCAGGGTTCGGGGGCCGGAACGTGGATGGGGGTGAGGGCGTGGCGGAAGCGGCGGGGGCCGACGGGGCGGGGCATGCGCGGTACACGTTCCGGCTTCGGGTGCCGTCCACCGCCCACACGCTGCTGATGGCGGAGTGGGACCGGTGCCGGTGGGTGTGGAACGAGTGCGTGGCCAAGTCGAAGCAGGTCCACGCCTGGAACAGGAATCGTCCCGAGGGCACCGACAAGCGGACCTGCGGCCCGGCCCAGCTCGACAAGATGCTGACCGAGGCCCGCAAGGTGACACCCTGGCTGCGGGAAGGCAGCTCGGTCCCGCAGCAGCAGCTCATCCGTGACTTCGGCAAGTCCAGGGCCAAGGCCCAAAAAGACATCCGTGAGCGCGTCCCGCAGCACCGCCGGTCCGGGATGCCGCAGTGGAAGAAGAAACGCGAGGCGGCGCCGACGCTGAACTACACCCGGCGCGGCTTCCGCCTCAAGGACGGCAAGCTGCACCTGGCGGGCGGCATCGCCTTGACGGTGGTGTGGTCGCGGGACCTTCCCACCACCCCCTCCAGCGTGCGCGTCTATCAGGACACCATCGGGCACTGGTACGCCGGCTTCGTCGTCCCCGCCCAGGTGCAGCCGCTCCCCGCCACCGGCCGCGTGATCGGCGTCGACTGGGGTGTGAACGAGACCGCGACCACCACCAGCGACGCCCATGACCTCCCGCACGCCCAGCACGGGCGGAAGGCCAAAGAGAAGCTGACCCGGTACGACCGGATGATGGCCCGCCGCAGACCGAAGAAGGGGAAGACCGGGTCGAAGGGCTACCGCACAGCGAAGCAACTCCGGGCCAAGACGCACCACAAGGTCACCCGGCAGCGCCAGGACACGGCCCGCAAGTGGGCCAAGTCCGTCGTCCGCGACCACGACGCCCTGGCCGTCGAGGACTTCAGACCGAAGTTCCTCGCCAGGACCACCATGGCCAGGAAGGCCGCCGACGCCGCCATCGGCGCCACCAAGCAGGCCCTGATCGAGATGGGCCGCAAGCACGGCAGGATCGTGCACCTGGTCCACCCCGCGCACACCACGATGGACTGCGCGCAGTGCGGAGCGAGAGCCAAGCACACACTGCCGCTGGGGACGCGCACCTACACCTGCACCGCCTGCGGAACCGTATCCCCACGGGACAAGAACTCCGCACGCGTCATGCTCGTCCGGGCTGGTCTCAACCCGGCTGGTGCCGAGGGCACAAGACCACCCGGGGCGCTGCCCCGGACGGCTGCCTGAGCCAGGAATCCCCTCCCTTCAGGGAGAGGAGGATTCAATTGGCGACCGAGTACGAGTGCGCGCCCGTTCCCGCCAGTGCGCCGCCGTCCACGATCAGGTACTCGTCGCGGATCGCGCGCCCGGCGAAGAAGGCCTCCAAGATCTCCCGGGTGCCCGCCGCGTAACGGGCCTGCGCGGAGAGGGAGGAGCCGGAGATGTGCGGGGTCATGCCGTGGTGCGGCATGGTCCGCCAGGGGTGGTCGGGCGGCGCCGGCTGCGGATACCAGACGTCGCCCGCGTAACCCGCCAACTGGCCGCTGCGCAGCGCCCGGTCGACGGCGTCGGGGTCGGCGATCTTCGCCCGCGCGGTGTTGATGAGGTACGCGCCGCGCTTCATCCGGCCCAGCAGCTTGTCGCCGAACAGCCCTTCCGTCTCAGGATGCAGCGGCGCGTTGATCGTGACGACGTCGCAGTACGGCACCATGTCGGCGGCCGTCGGATGGAAGGTCAGGCCCAACTCCCGCTCGACGTCCTCGGGCAGGCGGTGGCGGTCCGTGTAGTGCAGCTGTACGTCGAAGGGCGCGAGGCGTCGCAGCACCGCGAGGCCGATGCGCCCGGCGGCCACCGTGCCGACGTGCATGCCCTCCAGGTCGTACGAACGGGCCACGCAGTCGGCGATGTTCCAGCCGCCGTCGAGCACGACCTGATGGGACGGCAGGTAGTTGCGGACGAGGGACAGCGTCATCATCACGACGTACCGTCTCCCGCGCCGCACGATCGGGACGCGCAGCTCGTGTTCGAGGCGGCGGATCGCGGCGGACAGCGAGGGCTGGGAGACGTAGCAGGCCGCCGCCGCACGGGCGAAGTGGCGCTCGCGGGCGAGGGCGACCAGGTATTCCAGCTGGCGCAGTTGCATGCGTGACCTCCGCGGGAGGGGGCTGCGCGCCCGGGGTGCCGGCGTGCCGCTGTGCCGACGTAC
Source organism: Streptomyces sp. NBC_00878 (assembly GCF_026341515.1). Taxonomy (NCBI): domain Bacteria; kingdom Bacillati; phylum Actinomycetota; class Actinomycetes; order Kitasatosporales; family Streptomycetaceae; genus Streptomyces; species Streptomyces sp. NBC_00878. Next base: position 1,527,341 of record NZ_JAPEOK010000001.1, read on the forward strand.
AGGGACGTACGGCGACGTACAGCGCGACGTACAGCATGGGCCGGGCGACGCGCGGCAGGGGAGGCGATCGGGAAGGCCGTGGACTAGGCGGGGCAGGTCGCGGGCGGTGTCACGCCCACTCGGTGTAGCCGCCGTCCACGCGGATCGTGTCGATGCCGCTGATGTGCCGGGCGCCGCAGCGGTCCTGGGGCAGGACGAGCTGAGGTCCCTCGCGGTCGAGTGCGGTGTCGTCGATGCCGACCGCGAGCAGGACCGGCGCACGGCCGAAGTCGGGGTCGATCTCGGCCCAGGACAGCAGCGCGTGGTGGCCGTCCCTGCCGGACACCGCGATCAGGAAGCGCAGCCGGTCCTTGCGCCGGACGGGGTCGAAGCCGGGGCCGGCGGCCGTCAGCACGTCGTGCAGGAGCGGTCCGGTGAAGTGGTGGTGCTGGATTCCGCTGGTGGCGCACTCGAAGCTGACCTCGGCCTCGTGCTGCGGCCAGGCGAGCAGGTCGGGCACCGTCAGCCGCGCCGGACGGTCCAGATCACCGGTGAGGATCAGTTCCGGCACCGGACCGGCGGCCGTACGGGCAGCTGCGAGGGACTGGCTCACGGGCTACCACCTCCCGGATGACCGTACCCGGACCGGCATCCCGTACAAACGCACATGCCATCCCAATGGAGATCAGATCCGGCTCATGCAAAGCGACAGGAGACTTTTCCCTGGTATCTGCGGCACTATCATCTGCACGTGCATACCTACCGGGCCCTGTCGGCGTACGTCCGGCAGGCGCTCCGCGTCAGGACCAGAGGGAGTGGACCCGTGATGACCCGTACCGCGCGCCGCAGTCGCCGGAGCAGCCAGACCCGCCGCACTCTGCGGGCGGCCGGCGCAGGCGCCGCCGCCCTGCTGGCCCTGAGCGCCTGCTCGTCCGACGACTCCTCGTCGGCGAAGTCGGACGCCTCGGACTCGTCGTCTTCTTCGTCCTCGTCATCCTCGTCGGACGAGCTGTCCGGCACGGTGACCGTGTTCGCCGCCGCGTCGCTCAAGGAGAGCTTCACGACGCTGGGCAAGGAGTTCGAGAAGGCGCACCCGGGTACGAAGGTGACCTTCAGCTTCGGCGGCAGCGACACCCTCGCCGCGAGTCTCACCAGCGGTGCCCCGGCCGACGTGTTCGCCTCCGCCAGCCCCAAGACGATGAAGATCGTCACGGATGCGGGCGACGCCTCCGGGACGCCCGCGACCTTCGTACGCAACCAGCTGGAGATCGCCACCCTGCCGGGCAACCCAGACAAGATCTCCTCGCTCAAGGACCTCACGAAGTCGGGTCTGAAGGTCGTGCTGTGCGACAAGGAGGTGCCGTGCGGAGCCGCCGCGCAGAAGGCCCTGGACGCGAGCAAGCTGAAGCTCACCCCGGTGTCGTACGAGCAGGACGTCAAGGGCGCGCTGACCAAGGTCGAGCTGAAGGAAGCCGACGCCGCGGTCGTCTACAAGACCGACGTGAACGCGGCGGGTGACAAGGTGGAGGGCGTGGAGTTCCCCGAGTCCGCCGACGCCATCAACGACTATCCGATCACCCTCCTCAAGGACGCGCCCAACGCCGAGGCGGCCAAGGCGTTCATCACGCTGGTGCGGTCCGCCGACGGCCAGAAAGTGCTGACCGAGGCCGGGTTCCTCAAGCCGTGACCTCCCCGACCGGCGCGTCCGGTTCATCCAGCCCGTCTGGTCCGGCCGGTACGTCTGGTCCGGCCGGTACGTCTGGTCCAGCCGGTACGTCTGGTGCACCTGGCACGCCCGACAAGTCCGCCGCCGTGGGCGACACCCTCCGGGGTGGGCCGCGGCGGCGGCGCGTGCGGGTGAGACGCGGTGGCGGTCGAGGTGTGCCCCTGCCCCTGCTGGTGCCCGCGCTGCTCGGCCTGGCGTTCCTGCTGGTGCCGTTGATCGCCCTGCTCGTGCGGACGCCGTGGCACAGCCTGCCCGAGCAGCTGACGAGCGCCGAGGTCTGGCAGGCGCTCCGGCTGTCCCTGGTGTGCGCCACGGCGGCGACGGCGGTGAGTCTGGTCATCGGCGTGCCGCTGGCCTGGCTGCTGGCCCGGGTCGAGTTCCCCGGGCGCGGGCTCGTACGCGCCCTCGTCACCCTGCCGCTCGTCCTGCCCCCGGTGGTGGGCGGTGTGGCGCTGCTGATGGCGCTCGGCCGCAACGGCATCGTCGGGCGGTGGCTGGACTCGTGGTTCGGGATCACGCTGCCGTTCACCACGGCGGGGGTCGTGGTCGCGGAGGCGTTCGTGGCGATGCCGTTCCTGGTCATCAGCGTCGAGGGCACCCTGCGGGCCGCCGACCCCCGCTACGAGGAGGCGGCCGCCACGCTCGGCGCCTCCCGCTTCACGGCCTTCCGCCGCGTCACGCTCCCGCTGATCGCGCCGGGCATCGCGGCGGGCGCCGTACTGGCCTGGGCGCGGGCGCTGGGCGAGTTCGGCGCGACGATCACCTTCGCGGGCAACTTCCCCGACCGTACCCAGACCATGCCCCTCGCGGTCTACCTCGCCCTCCAGAGCGATCCGGAGGCCGCGATCGCCCTCAGCCTGGTCCTGCTCGCCGTGTCGATCGCGGTGCTCGCGGGCCTGCGCGACCGTTGGATGGCAGCGGGATGAGAGCAAGATGACCGAGGTCCACCGGATGGCAGTGGGACGATCGAGGTCCACGGATGAGAGCAGCATGACCGAGACCCACGACACCCACGACACTCACGGCACCAGCGCCCACGGCATGCGGACCGATCCCTCGGCCGACGGGCTCGACGCCCGGCTCGTCGTCGACCGCGGTTCGTTCCGGCTCGATGTGGCGCTGACCGCCGCGCCCGGCGACGTGGTCGCGCTGCTGGGTCCCAACGGCGCCGGCAAGACCACCGCCCTGCGCGCCCTGGCGGGCCTCGTCCCGCTCACCGGCGGCCATCTCCGCCTGGACGGTGCGGAGTTGGAGCGTACGGCGCCGGAGTCGCGCCCGGTCGGCGTCGTCTTCCAGGACTACCTGCTCTTTCCTCACCTCACCGCCCTCGACAACGTGGCCTTCGGTCCGCGCTGTCACGGCGTCGGCAAGGCGGAGGCCCGTGCTCAGGCCGCCGAGTGGCTGGACCGCATGGGCCTCGCCGAGCACGCCGGTGCCAAGCCCCGCCGCCTCTCCGGCGGCCAGGGCCAACGCGTCGCCCTCGCCCGCGCCCTGGCCACCCGCCCCCGGCTGCTCCTCCTCGACGAGCCCCTGGCGGCGCTGGACGCCCGGACCCGCCTGGAGGTGCGCGCCCAACTCCGCCGCCATCTGGCCGAGTTCGAGGCGGTCGCCGTACTCGTCACGCACGACCCGCTCGACGCGATGGTGCTGGCCGACCGGCTGGTCGTCGTGGAGCACGGCCGGATCGTCCAGGAGGGCGGTCCCTCCGAGATCGCCCGGCACCCGCGCACGGAGTACATCGCGCAGTTGGTCGGGCTGAACCTCTACCGGGGAGACGCCGAGGGCCACTCGGTGCGGCTCGACGCCGACCTCACGATCACCACCACGGAAGGCCTGTCCGGGCCGGTCTTCGTGGCGTTCCGGCCGAGCGCGGTCACCCTCTACCGCGATCGCCCCACCGGTTCCAGCGCCCGCAACCTCTGGCGCTGCGAAGTCGCCGGACTGGAGACCCACGGCGACCAGATCCGCGCCGACCTCACCGGCGAGCTCTCCCTGGCCGCCGACCTCACCACCGTCGCCGCGGCCGAACTCGACCTGCACCCGGGCGCACCGGTCTGGGCCACGGTCAAGGCGACACAGACCCACGCCTACCCCGTCTGACAACGGGCGGAAAGCGGGCGGGAAGGGCGCGGGGAGCGGTCGGCGAGTCGAGCCGTGCCGCCGATAATGCCCGCGTCCGACTACGGTGAAGTGACAGTAGGGGATAAATGCAACAAATCCGCTCTTTTGTTTCTCCGTGAGGCGTTCCACCATGAGCCTGAGCATCCGCAACCAGATCCCCGGCACCGTCACCGCCATCACCCCCGGGGAGGTGATGGCCACGGTCAAGGTCCGCCTCGACGGCGGCCAGGACCTCACCGCGGCGATCACGGTGGAGGCCGTCGAAGACCTCGGTCTGGCCGAGGGCTCGGCGGTCCGCGCCCTCGTGAAGTCCACGGAGGTCTCCCTGGCCACCGGCCCGCTCGAGGGCCTGTCCATCCGCAACCAGCTGCCCGGCACCGTCACCGGCGTGGTCACGGGCGGCGCCATGGCCTCGGTCAGGATCACGGTCGACGGCGCCGAACTGACCGCCGCGATCACCAAGGACGCGCTCACGGACCTCGGCCTGACGGCCGGCTCCCCCGTCGTGGCCCTGATGAAGTCGACCGAGGTCTCCCTCGCGACCGCGTGAGCCGACGTCCGGGACATCCTGGGCTTCCGCCGAGGACCCCGGAGCCGGGTCGTTCCAGGTCACCTGCCGCGCAACTCACCGAACCAGCGCACGATCGCCGACGTAGCCGCGACATTGGCCCCCAGGTGACGAGACCCCCGGTAGTCGACATCGCCGAGATCGACCACCGGAGCGTCCACGCCGTTCCCCGAGAAAGCCGCCTGGCAGTGCTCGGTGTTGGCGGTGACGGCTTGCTCGTCCCCGGTCGCCATGTACAGCCGGACCGGGGCGCTGGGGGCCCAGTCAGCGCATACCGCGTCGGTCGTGCGCAGCGCCGCCGCCAGCGGCCCCGTCGGATGCGCGAGCACCTCACGACCGTGTTCGGTCAGCAACTCGTCCAGAGTGCCCGGGGTTCCCCGCATCAGCTGCTCCCCCGTGTGGGCGCCGTCGAACAGCGCCTCGACGGTACGGTCATAAGGAGCTCGGAAGACGTCGCCAGGGCTGTCGTAGATGTGGTGGAGCCGGTTGAACGCCACCAGTGTGTACGCCGCGTACAGCACACCGGACTTGGGGTCCACCCGGCCCTCGACCAGTGCGGGCAGTTCGGCGCCGCCGAAGTCGTACGCGCCGCTCACCGGTGCCAGCGCGCCCAGCCTGAACCAGCGGTCCTCGCCCGCCTCCAGAGCCCGGCCGAGCCCCAGCGCCGCCGAGGCGCCCTGTGAGAAACCGGTGACCATGACGTCGCGCTCCAGCAGGTGGCCGGTGCGGGGCGCGAAGGCACGGGCCGCGCGCAGCATGTCCAGGGATGCCGTGGTCTCCGAACCGATGTCCATCCAGGGGTGCGGTCCGGGTCCTTTGCCCATTCCGAGGTAGTCGGGGGCGATCCCCGCGGCACCGGCCGTCGCGTATGCGATCACCGGCGCGGACTCGAAGTCGCCACGCCGCATGGACGGGGAATCGTCCTTGTGAGTGCCGGTGCCGTGCCCGAAGGACATCGCCCACAGCCTTCTTTCGCTCTTGAGCGGCAGCGCGAACAGCCCGCTCGCCGTGGTGGGCCGTCCGTACACGTCGACGGTCCGGTAGATCAGCCGGTACGCGACCACGCCGTGCCGGACGGTGACGTCGTCGAACCCGGCCCCGCGCAGCTCAGCGGCCACGGCCCGCGGCGTCGCGAGCGTGTACAGCCTCTCGGCGGAGACCAACGTTCCCCGGCCGCGCTGTTCGTGCTGGTGCTCCTCGTGCTGCGCGTGCGCTGGGGCATGGACGGCGGGCGAAGCTGCGGCGACGGCGACTGCCGGCCCGCCCAGCAGCAGGCCGCAGCACACCGCTGCCACGTGCGCTCGGAGAGCGCCGCGGTGCCGGGTTCCGCGGCGCGATGATGTTGAGGTCGGGAAGACCACGATTTCCCCCAAGTACGGCTCGACAACTGTCCGTTCAGCCTCACGCGCAGCGACATTCGCCGCACTGGTGCAGGCCCCCGAGCCCTCCTGGTGTCCACACCCGGCCGGGAGCCGAAGCGGCTGCGGCCTCTGACGCGAGGCGGGTGTCCGCGGCTAGGGTGAACGGGATTCGAGGGGCCTGCGAGTTCGGGGCGGGCGTGCGTCGGCGCTGGTTGAGGGAGGGGCTGCTGTGGACGGCGGCACGGTAGGCCTGCGGATCGCGTCGGCGGTGGTCGTGCCGGTGCTCAAACGGCTGCTGCTGCCGCCCGCGAGCGTGCCGGGGGCGGAGTTCGGCGAACGACCTGTTCCGATCCGTCGTCTGGTGTCGTTCGGCAAGGAGCCCCGCGCCCTCACCGAGGACGATCTGCACAAGCTCGCCCGCGAGTTGGTCCGCCGCGCCGTACGGGCCGCCGGGCCGCACGATCCGCCGATCGGCGCGGATGAGCACGACGCCGTCGGGCAGGCGCTGACCCGCACCCTGCACGCGCTCGGCGATCTCGACATGGACGACGTCCACGCCTTCGGGCTCGGCCCCGAGAAACTGGCCGCGGAACTGTCCAGGAGCGCCGGCCCCAGCACGCGAAGGCTCCTGAGCGACGACGCCGCCCGCTTCCACGACCGTCTCCTGGAGACGGCCTGCGTGCATCTCATGCGCCTCTTCAGCCAGCGGCCCGGATTCGCAGCCCGTGCCCAGATCGAGCAGAGCCGCGAGATCCGGGAGCAGAGCGAGAAGTTGGACAGAATCCTGCGGCAACTGCCGGACATCAGCCGCCAGGATGCCGAGTTCGAGGAGGAGTACGCGCGCTACATCGTCGAGAACCACGGCAGGCTCACGATCTACGGTGTCGACCTGCGCGAACCCGACGGCCAGGACTGGCCGTTGGAAGCCGCGTATCTGAGTCTGGAGGCCGTGCCGTACCGCGACGGAGCCGATCCGGTTCCGGTGGTGAACGGCGGGCCGGGAGCCGACCGGGACACGGAGGCCGAGCAGGCCGCGGGTCCGGCCGAGGCGGTCCTGGCCGGCCATGAGCGCGTGCTGCTTCGCGGGGTCGCGGGCACCGGCAAGACGACCCTGGTGCAGTGGCTGGCCCTCGCCACGGCCCAGCAGGAGCAACTGCCCGGCAGACTGTCGCAGCTGTTCGGACGCGTCCCCTTCGTTCTGCCGTTGCGCACCCTGGCGCGCAAGGACGCCGAACTGCCCGTGCCCGAGGACTTCCTGCGCCGGATCGGCTGCCCGCTCGTAGGCACGGAGCCCGACGGATGGGCGGCGCGGGTGCTGCGGCACGGGCGCGGCGTGATCCTCATCGACGGGGCCGACGAGATTCCGAAGGACGACCGGACCCGCACACGGGCCTGGCTCAGAAAGCTGCTCGCCGTCTTCCCCGGCAACCTGTGGCTGCTCACGTCCCGCCCCTCGGCCCTGGAGCGGGGCTGGCTGGCCCGCGAGGGCTTCCAGGAGTTCGCGCTCGCCGCGATGCGGCCCGCCGACATGAAGCAGTTCATCCGGCGCTGGCACACGGCGGCGGGGGCTTCGGAGGAGCTCGGTGAGTCGCTCACGCTGTCGTTGCGCAGCAGCCCCGAGTTGAGCCGCCTGGCGACCAATCCGCTGATGTGCGGCCTGATCTGCGCTCTGCACCGGGAACGCCGCGGCTTCCTGCCACAGGGCCGCGCCGCCCTGTACGAGGCGGCGCTCTCCATGCTTCTGGAGCGGCGCGACGTGGAGCGCGAGGTGTACGGCCGCGACCGCCCGGCACTGGACCAGAGGTCGGCGACGGAACCGCTCCAGAGACTCGCGTACTGGCTGATCCGCAACGAGCGGACGCAACTGGACCGGGCGGACGCGGTGGACGTGGTGCGACGGCTCCAGCCGTCCGTGCCCCGCCTCGCGGAGGTCGGGACGGCGGAGGAAGCCCTGCAACACCTCCTGGAGCGTTCCGGCCTGCTGCGCGAACCCGCCACCGGCACCGTCAACTTCATCCATCGGACCTTCCAGGACTTCCTGGGCGCCAGGGCCGTGCTGGAAGAGCGTGACATCGGCATGCTGGTGAACAACGCGCACCTGGACCAGTGGGAGGACGTGGTCCAGATGGCCGTCGCGCAGGCGCGTCACCAGGAGCGCGCCGACCTGCTGACCCGGCTGCGTGAACGGGGCGACCGGGAGCGGGACACGGCGGTGCAGGCGCGGTTACGGCTCCTCGCGCTCGCCTCCCTGGAACAGGCCACCCGTCTCGAACCGGCGGTGCGTGAAGCCATCGAGGACCGGGCCGCACGGATGCTTCCGCCGCGCAGTCTGCGGGAGGCCGGGGCACTGGCGCAGACGGGCCCGCTGCTCATCGGGCTGCTGCCCAGGGCGAAGGACCTGGAGGGCGACGAGGAACTGGCCACCGTCCACGCGATCTGTCAGATCGGCGGGGACGCGGCCATCCCCAGGCTCCGGGAGTTCCTGGGGACCGGCCAGGGGGCGGTACGCGCTCAACTCCTCGGCCACTGGGACCGGTTCGACACGACGGTGTACGCCGAGGAAATCGTGCGGCCGCTCCTCCACACCGCTCCCGACGAGACCGTCACGGTGCGCTCGCACGCCGAGCTGGACGCCCTGCGCTCCATGTCCCGGTACCAACGGGTGGGTATCCACGGCGACTTCAGCCCCGAGGAGATCCGTACCTCGCTCGATCCTCGGCGGCTGCGCGAACTGCGCCTTCGCCACACCCTGCAACTGCGGGACCTCGACCTGCTCTCCGCCTTTCCCGAGCTCGAAACACTCGTCCTGCAAGGCTGCCGGAACGTGAAGGACCCCACGCCCCTGACGCGGCTGCCGCAACTGCGGAGGCTGGAACTGCGGGATCTCCCCCAGTTCGAGCCCCTGCTGAAACTGGCGGACTGCCCACGGCTGGAGGCACTCCTCGTGGGACCGGAGGTGCCCTGGCGCGGCTTGCCCGATCTCCCTCGCGCCGCCGAGCTGCGCCTGCTGTCGCTCCCGTCGTCGGCGGCACAGCTCTCCGGCATCGTGGCGTGCCGGGAACTCGAAGAACTGCGTCTGCAGGACGCGAGCGAGCGCTTGACGCCGGACGGCTGGGGCTCTCTTCTCAGTGCGCTGCCGAAGCTACGCAGACTGACGCTCTCCCCTCAGCAGTTGAGCATCCTGCTGTTCGCCCCGCGCACCGAGATCCCTCAGGTCACCCACCTGGATGTGCGGGCCAGGTCCGGTTCGGCCGTTCCGCTGCGGCGGATCGCCCGGCGTCTGCCGGGGCTTGAGGAGATCCATCTGTCGCAGGTCGCGGAGCTCGATCTGGCACCCCTCGCCGGACTGCCCCGGCTGCGCCGGGTACGGCTCGCCTACCCCGGCGAGATCCGCGGGGCGGATTCGCTTCCCGAAACCGTCGAACTCGACATCCACCCGCACCCCTGACGCCCCTGCGTCGCGGTCCCGAACACACGTATGAACTGGGGTGTCCCACCGGTCACTTCCGGGTAACACAGCCCCGAGTGCACCTGGCGGGATGTTTGCGGGAACGGTAAATTCTGCGCCTCCAGGTATACCTGGTAACGATGTCAGCGGCTGAAGTCTCGGGGGACGGTGCCGCCTGCCTCCGAGGTTGTGGCTGCCGGGCAACACCGGACGACGGAAGCGGGACGCAGCCAGATGCACGTATCGGAAGGGTCGCCGCTTCATGGCCGGGACCCGCTGCTGCGTTCGCTCGTGCCCCGGCTCACCGGCCTGGCCTACGACGAGCACTCCCGTACGGTTCGGGAGCACCACGGCGACCTGCCCGTGGTGCTGGTGACGGGACATCACGGCATGGGGCGCAGCGCCGTCCTCGAGGAACTGGCGGCACGCTACGCGGGCCGGCTGCCCCTCGCCCATGTCCGGGCCGTGGCAGCCGACTCCGGCGCGTTCCCGCTCGCCCCGGTCGACGGTACGGCTCCCACCGCCTCGACGCTCGTCGAGATCCTGACAGAACTGGTCTGCGGGCTCGCGCCCGAGCTGCGCCGAGGCTTCCCCGTCCTGGTGCCCGGCCTGTTCGCCGTCTCCGGCTGGAACCACGACAACGCCGATCAGCGGGACGCGGCATGTCTCCGGTACGCCCGGCTGCTGCTCGCCTGCCGCCTCACCGGTGGGGACGAGAACGCGCTGCGGCATGCCTGGGCCACCGCGGTCGAAAGTCGGCTTGAGGGCGCCGACGCGCCCCAGAGCCGGGACGCGGTCACCGCGGCCGTGGTGGCGGAGTACGCCGGCCAGTACCGGGCGACCGCGGCTCAGGAGTGGTACCGGCACCGCTTTCCGCGGGGCGCGGAGGTGCACGACCCCCTGGTGCTGCTCGGTGAGTGGTTCCAGCAGGGCGGCGACTTCCGGCACGCGGCCGAGCAGAGCCTGATGGCCGCCTTCCTCCACGATGTCGCCGCCTCCTACGGCAGGCTGCAGCGGTGGAACCGTGAACCGTGGCCGCTCATCCTGCTGGACGACGTGCACCGCGCCGCGGGGAAGGACTTCCTCGAACTGCTCCTCGAACACCGTGCGATGCCCGAACGCCCCGACCGCGAGGAGCTCGTCGTCGTGGCCACCCGGCTCGGCGGCTTACCGGAGGACGCGTCCGCCGCGATCCGCCGCGGCCTCCCGGAGCTGGTGAGATCCTCCGGCTGGGAGCGCAGGGGCCTCCTCCCTTCCGCCGGGCTGCTCGCCGTCCCCCTCACCCCACTGAGCCGGGACGACATCCTGCCCCTGCTCGTACAGGACCGGCCCGCCCGACCGCTCCACCCTCAGCTGGCCACCGCCGTGCACTCCCTGACCGGTGGGCATCCCACGGTGGCCACCATGCTGTGCGCCGCGGTCCTGGCCGCCGCCGAGCAGGGCCGGGACGTGGGTCCGCGGAATCTCCTCGACCTGAGCACGAAGGACGGCCGTCCGGTCACCGAAGCGGTCCTTGAGCGGCTGCTTCCGGACCGCCGTCAGCGCGACCGGCTCACCGTGCTCTCGCTCGCCCGCGACAGCACCGCGGCGGAGGCACTGGCGGACCACCTGCGTCTCCAGGGCCCCGATCAGCTGCCCGCCAACTCAGCCACCGACTACCTCGAAGAGCAGCAGTGGCAGCAACTCACCGACCCGGACGAGCCGTTGGTCACCGACCCGTTGCTGCGGACGCTGCTCGTACACGAGATGCGCCGTACCTCTCGTGGCGGCGACGACGGCCGCGGCTGGCAGGAGATCCACCGTTTTCTGCAGTTGCATCATGCCCAGCGCGGCGAGAGCGGCGAGGCGGACGCGCTGCGGCACATGCTCGCGGCCGGGAACGCCGAGACGGTGGTGGCCACCCTGGCGGAGGAGTTCCAGTCGGAGCAGGACGAACAGGCCGCCGCGCACTGGCTGCTGTGCCTGCGGTACTCCGCCACGGCACCCACACCGCCCACCCCACCCGCCGGGGAGTGGACCGACGAACGGAAGCAGGTCGCACTCGGTGCGCACGATCGCCGGTACGCGAACCTGCACGAGATCGAGCGCTGCGTCAACCGGCTGCTGCACGCCCTGTGGCAGGTTTCCGAGCCGCACGCCGAGACGGACGCCGACCTGTGCAGGGCGGTCGGCGAAGAGCTCGCGTTCCTCTCACCGCGGCACCCGTCCTGGCACGCCGCCCTGGGCCAGGCCGCCCGCGGCTGGCCGACGGCGGCTCGGCAGAAGCGTCCCCTCCCCATACCTGGTCAGTGAGGAAGCATGCTCGTCCGTCTGTTCCGTCGTCATCCCCGCGAGTGGGGGCCGGTCGCATGGCTGGCCGCCCTCGGACTCGGTGCGCTGGTCGCCGTCGTGATCACCGTCATCGTCGGCGTCGCGCGGGGCCCCGGCAGGTGCGGTGACGAGCTCCAGGAGATCAACGGAGACTGCGTGGGCGTCACCGCGGACGCCTTCGAGGCGGACCCGGGCATCGCGAGTCTCATCGACGCGGTGGCGAAGGAGAACGCCCGGGTGAAGAAGGGCTGGGAGTCCCCGCCGAGCGGCCCCAGGATCCCGTACGTGCGTATCGCGCTGATGATGCCCTTCACCTCGGACGAGCACAGCGCGATGACGACGGACATGATCCGCCGCGGACTCGCCGGTGCGCTGGTCGCCCAGCAGCAGGCCAACCACTTCGGCGGACCGCGCTACCAGTTGCTGCTCGCACCTGACGGCCGGAACCTCGACGCGTGGGAGCCCGTCGTCGCGCGGCTCGCCGAGTTCGCCGAGGACACCCGGGCGCCGCTGGTGGGCGTGACCGGCATACCGAGCAGCACAGGCGAGACACGTAAGGCGATCGCCGCGCTCAGCAAGCATGAAATCCCCACCGTCGGCCCTGTCATCACCGCGGCCGACATGAATTCCCCGTACTTCTTCAAAACCTCGCCCAACAACGAGGAGTTCGCTCGCGCCCTCAATCTCTATCTGAACGAGAAGCCGGAGCGGCGCAAGGGTTTCCTGGTCTGGGACAACCGCAAGGACGACGTCTACTCGCAGAATCTGCGCAGCGTCTTCGAAAGGCATTTCGCCGGCGAGTACGACCTCACGAACCACAGCTCGAACTTCACCGGCTCGTCCGGAACCGACGAGGGCATCCCCCAGCGGTTCACCGATGCCGTGCAGAAGATCTGCAACGAGCAGTCCGACACCGTTTTCTTCGCCGGCCGTGACCAGGACCTGCCCGCGTTCATCGAGCGCCTGGCCGAGGAGGGCCCCTGCGGGCGCACCACGAAAGTGCGCATCCTGAAGGTCGGCATCGGCCTGGAGCCCACCCTCACGACGGGCGCACTCACGCGAAGACTGGACGAGGCAGAGGCCATGATCGTCGACGCGTCCTCCGTCGATCCGGCCTGGTGGGCCGGGAAGAACAAGCCCGGGAAGGGGCTCGGCCCGTTCCTCGACCGCTTCGAGACGATCAAGAACCGGCACGAACTGGGTACCAAGCCTCTCGACGACGGCTATGCCGTCATGTACTACGACGCCTTCGCGCTGCTCACCGACGCCGTGGACCGCACGGTCGACGAGTTCGACAAGGACGGCGACCAGGCCTCGACCGCCCTGCGCATGCCCGGCAAGGACGACGTGTACAACACCCTCATCCTCCCGAGCATCGCCGGCAACACGTGCAGCAACAACAACTGCCTGGTGGGCGCCGCGGGAACCTACGGCTTCGAGGGCCCGGACAGGAACAACCAGTGGGCCGTGTGCAAACCGGTACCCGTCGTCGAGTACCCGGCCGGCCGTGAGAACTCGCTTCCCCTGTACCGCACCTACCGGAGCGGCTCCGAGAACGCCTGCCCGCGTTGACGGGAACGAGTGTTCAATCGCGCAGCGAGTGCAGCATGGTGGCTATCTTCGCCGCGACCGTCTCGGCCGCGCCCTGGGCGTACGACGAGTCCATCGCCTCGTAGGTGATCCGGGCGTAGCTCTGTGCCTCGGCCATGTTCTTCGAGCCGCCTTCGAGCATCGACATGACGGCGGTGTGCGGGAACGGCGAGTGCTTCTTGATGGCCAGCGCGGTGTCGGTGGACAGCTCCGGTGCCACCCCCACGAACGCGCCGCTGCCGACCTGGAGGATCCAGACCGGTACGTCGGCCGTGCCGGTCGGGGTGAAGTCGTACGTCGTCGCCGGTCCCGTCGGGTGTCCCATCGTCATCGTGTTGACCGTGACCGAGTCGGTCAGGAGGCGCAGCGTCGAGCCCGCGCCGCCGCCGGAGGTTCTGATCGTTTCGCTGACCCGGACCGCCTCGGTGCCGAGGCGCTCGCCCTGCACCGTGAGGAGCAGCCAGCCGGCGTCCCGGGCGTCGACCTGGGACCACTTCTTGTCCTTGTCGATGGTGTAGCGCTTCGACCTGAACGCCGGAGCCTGGTCGCCGCAGGAGCCGACCAGGAAGAACCCGACGACATCGCCGCCGTACTGCTTCTCCAGGTGTTGCACCGCCGCGCCCGCCAGGTCCGCGGTGATCGGCAGGTCGCCGTTGGCCATGACCGACTCCATCATGACCGAGGACTGGACGCCGTAGTTGATGAGGACGGCGATGGGGTTGCCGTCCAGGTCGTCGAGGCGGGTGACGCCCACGCTCTTGTCCGACGAGCCCGTCTCTCCGGTGCCGAGCCACCAGCCGTCGGCGGTACGGACGTCCCGGTTGACGTTGACGTCGCAGGTACCGGTGCCGAAGCCGGCCCGCGCGGACGTGAGTCCGTCGACCGCCGCCGCGATCGCGGTCGCGGCGGCCTTCGTGATCGCCCGCACCAACTGTGCCGCCCCCGTCGACGAACCGGACGCCTGCACATGCGGGGCGGAGAACGTGTGCGTCACGGTCACGACGATGTCGGCCGTCGCCACGCCCGACGCCTCCGCGATGGTCGTCCTGATCGTGGCGATCGCCTCCGCGCTGATCGACGTCAGGTCCAGCACGACCAGGGCCACGCGGCGCGAGCCGTTCTCCAGGAGCAGGATCCGTACGTAGAGGTCGTCGTGGACCGTGGTGAAGCCGTCGAGCGGGAGCAGCGAGGACGGGATGTCGATCGCCGCGCGGCCGGATCCCGCCTTCAGTAACGGCTTGGCGCCCGCGGCCCGCGCCGCCGCGGCGCTTCCAAGGACCGTGGCACTCCCGAGCGACGTGGCTGTCACCACCGCGGCGAGGGAGCCGTTCAGGAACGACCGCCGGTGCAGCGGGCTGCCGAGCCGAGTGTTCTCTTGCTCATTCTCATCCTTGGGAACCACAGCTTTCTCCTTCGCATTCAAGACGCGCGGCAAAAGTCAGAATTCTGCGAATTTTCGCCATCGCGATTGGCGCGCCAGGATCGTCACACCGGAAAATGTGGGCGTCAACAATTGCCGCACGTTATCTAAGGTTGCGCGCCGCGCATTCACGTACGCGACCAGGAAACCTTTGCGCAGCCTGTGAAAACAGGGCCGTTTCCTTGGAACGCTTCACAGCTTGGGGCGGAAGGGTGGCGGTCAGCAGCCCCGACCATCACTCTCGAAGGAGCTCACCTTCCATGAACAGGCGTACCTTCATGGCCGCATCCGCGACTGCGACAGCCGGGACCCTGGCGGTGTTGGGCAGCGTGACCACCGGTTCAGCCGCCGAGACGAGCGGGACGGGCGCGGAGGATGACCACGTACGGAGTGTCACCGCCGTCACGCAGGTCTTCGGCACCGGGCAGAAGCTGGTCGCCGTAGCGGTCGAGTACGACAGCGAGATCGACGGCTCGACGCTGTCGAAGTCGACGTTCACGGTCGCCGATCGCACCGTGACCAAGGTCTACGCGAACCGGACGGCCGACCTCGCGCAGCGGAGCAGGGACGGCCGGTACGTCATCGTCGAGCTGTCACCCGACGACACGGCGGCGGCCCTGTGGGTGACCAAGCAGGGCTCCGGCACCCCTTCCGACGGCGGTTCCGACGACGGCGGGTCGGCCGATGACAGCGGGTCCGGCGATGGCGGCGGGCCCGGGGCGGGGGGCCCGAAGGTCGGCGACACCACGCCGGGCGGAACCATCGTCGCGGCGAAGGCCACGCTGACCCAGACGGGCACCGTCACGACGACCCGTGGCCGCCGCTACGCCGCCGACGGCACGGCGCGGACCACCGACGCCGTGGTGAACCTGATCGTCGACGACTTCCAGCAGTTCTCGTTCACCGACCCCGCGACCGGACAGACCCTGAGGTACAACCTGTTCGTCCCGAAGAACTACGACCGCCGCAAGAGCTACCCGATGGTGCTGTTCATGCACGACGCGAGCGTGGTCAACGTCGCGACGGAAGGCCCCCTGGTCCAGGGCCTCGGCGCCGTCTGCTGGGCGAGCCCGGCGGACCAGGCACGGCAC
The DNA here is from genome assembly GCF_026341515.1 of Streptomyces sp. NBC_00878. Lineage (NCBI taxonomy): Bacteria > Bacillati > Actinomycetota > Actinomycetes > Kitasatosporales > Streptomycetaceae > Streptomyces > Streptomyces sp. NBC_00878. The sequence goes on from NZ_JAPEOK010000001.1 coordinate 1,542,955, forward strand.
GAGTCCTTCGTCCTGGCCCCCGAGTACGGCTCCGTGGTGATCGACGACACCTACGAGCCGTCGACACTGTTCGAGGCCACCGCCAACCTCGTGCGGTCGGTGACTCGGCAGTACAGCATCGACCCGAACCGGCTCTACACGACCGGGCAGTCGATGGGAGCGATGATGTCGCTGGGCCTGAACATCAGGTACCCCGACCTGTTCGCGGCCGCGTTCATCGTCGCCGGCCAGTGGCCGGAGGCCCAGGCCGCGCCGCTGGCCAAGAAGAAGCTGTGGATCCTCGTCTCCGCGGACGACACCAAGGCGTACCCCGGCGAGCAGGCCATCACCGAGGTCATCCAGGACCAGGGCACGCAGGTCAGCACCGCCCTGTGGGACGGCCGGTCGACGGACGCCGAGTTCGCCGCGGCCGTCCGGAGCATGAAGGCCCAGCGGACCCCGGTGAACTTCGCCGCCTTCGAGACCGGCACCGTCGTGCCGTCCGGCTCCACCACCAGCGCGCACATGGCCACCTGGCAGGTCGCCTACACGATCCCCGGCGTCCGGGACTGGATCATGCGCCAGTCCCTGTAGGCCACGCCAGTCCCTGTAGGCCACCCCACCAGGCCGCCCCTGTTGACCCCGGCCGCCGACCGGGCCGTACAGCAGGGTGCACTCGGCCCCGGCTGGCTTACACTCCACGCCAGGGGTCGGCCGTCCGGTCCCTATCCCGCGTCCTCGGGCCGGATTCGGGAAGGTCGGGGAGGGGAGAGGCGCATGTCCTCGATCACGACACCGAGTGACGAGAACTCCGCGGCACGGCTGGAGTTCTGGCGTGACACCGTCAGCCGCAACTTCGTGCCCCTGGAGATCGTGCCCCGCCAAGGGCCCTATTTCCACGCACAGTTGCGCATCGCCCGGGTCGGCGCGGTCCAAGTGTCCGTCATCACCACACCGCCGCACACGGCTCGCACCCGGCGGCGGCCCGGTTCGGACGCGTCCGACCACGTCAAGGTCAGTCTGCAGCTGACCGGGCACTGTGTACTCACCCAGGGCGACCACCAAGCCGAGCTGAAACCAGGTGAGTTGGCGGTCTACGACACCCGTCACCCCTACACCCTCGACACCGACCGGCCCGGCCGCAGTCTGGCCCTGATGTTCCCCCGAGCCATGCTGCGGATGCCGGACCGCGACCTGGCGCGCGTGACGGCGACCTCGGTGTCGTGCCGCGACGGGCTGGGCACGGTGGTGCGCCCCTTCCTGCACGGACTCGCCCGCCAGGTCGACGAGTTGGAGTCGCTCGGCACGCCCCGGCTCGCCGACAACGTGGTCGATCTGGTGGGCACCCTCCTCGCGGAACACACGGGTGCCGACCGGACACCGCGGCATGACGACGGGCGGCAGGTGCTCACGCGGCGCATCCTCGCCTACATGGAACAGCGGCTCGCCGAACCGGAGTTGGGACCCGACCAGATCGCGGCCGCCCATCACATCTCCCGCCGCTACCTGTACAAGCTGCTCGCCGAACACGGGTACACCGTCTCGGGCTGGATCCGCGAACACCGTCTCGCCCGCTGCCGACGCGACCTCGCCGACCCGACACTGGTCCAGCTGCCGGTCGGCGCCATCGGCAGCCGCTGGGGCTTTCCCGGCCCGGCCCACTTCAGCCACGCCTTCAAGACGGCGTACGGCATCAGTCCGAGCGAGGCCCGCCCGGCACGATGACCGGGTTACCGTGCTCAGCTCGGCAACTCCCCGTGCACCGCCGTGAAAGCCCGTACGCCCACCGGGCGACACCCTTCGGCCATGGAAGCCACGCAGAAGACTTACGACCACATCGTGGTGGGCGCCGGGTCCGCCGGCTGCGTCATCGCCCGCCGACTCGTGGACGCCGGCCGCAGCGTCCTGCTGATCGAGGCCGGCGGTCCGGACGACAACCCCGCCATCCACGACCCGGGACGCATGTGGGAGCTGTGGACCTCGCCCGAGGACTACGCCTACCTCACCGAGCCCCAGCAACACGCCGACGGCACCCGGGTGTTCTGGCCGCGGGGCAAGGTGCTCGGCGGGACCAGCGCCATCAACGCCATGATCTACGTACGGGGGCACCGGTCGGACTACGACGACTGGGTCACCCGGCACGGGGCCACCGGCTGGTCCTACGACGAGGTCCTGCCGTACTTCAAGCGTTCCGAGGACTTCGAGGACGGCCCCTCGCGGTACCACGGGGCGGGCGGCCCGATGCCGGTCACCCGTAACCACACGCCCAACCCGGTCTCCGTCGCCTTCATCGAGGCCTGCGAGCAGTACGGGATCCCGCACAACGACGACTGCAACGCCGAGGAGATCCTCGGTGTGAACCTCCTGCACCTCAACGTCCGTGACGGCAAGCGGGTCAGCGCCTGGACCGCCTTCGTACAGCCCGTGCTCGACAGCCCGCTCCTTACGGTGCTGACGGGCGCACCGGTGGCCCGGATCCTCATCGAGGGCGAGGGCGACGGCGGGCGCGAGGGCGGACGTGCCCGCGGAGTCGAGGTGATCAAGGACGGCCGGACCGCCTCCGTACGCTGCTCCGGCGACGTGGTCCTGTCCGGCGGCACCATCGGCTCCGCCCAACTGCTGCTGCTCAGCGGGATCGGCCCGGCCGACGAGCTGCGTGAGCTGGGCATCGGCGTGGTCGCCGACCTGCCGGGGGTCGGTGCCAACCTGCACGATCACGCGCTCGCCCCGGTGGTGTACTCGTCGGCCCGCCCCGTACCGCCGGGCACGTCCAACAAGATCGAGGCCCAGTACTTCGCGAAGACCGACCCCGCGCTGGCCGCCCCCGACCTGCAACCGGTGATGTCCCACGTGCCGCTGCCCGTCGTGGGTCAGGAGGTCCCGGAGGAAGGGCACGGCTACAGCATCGCCCCCGGCACGATCCGCACGCTCAGCCGCGGCCGGTTGTGGCTGCACTCCGCCGACCCCACCCAGGCACCTGCCCTCGACCCCCGGTACTTCGCCGAGCCCTACGACCTCCAGGCGATGGTGACGGCGGTCAAGCAGGCCCGGGAGATCGGTGACCAGAAGGCGCTGGCCGACTGGCGTGCCCACGAGGTCGCGCCGGGCCCGGGGGTCGTCACCGCCGACGAGATCGCCTCGTACGTCAAGCGCAACCTGGCCAGCTACCACCACCAGGTGGGCACCTGCCGCATGGGCACCGGTCCCGACGCGGTCGTGGACCCCCAACTGCGGGTCCACGGCGTGCCGGGCCTGCGCGTCGCGGACGCCTCGGTCATGCCGGCCGTCCCGTCCGGCAACACCCACGCGCCCACCGTCATGATCGGCGAGCGCTGCGCCGACTTCCTCCTGACGGGCACCTCCTGACCACCGTCGCGCCCGGTGTCGTACGACACCGGGCCCGTGTCGATGTCCTCGCCTGCACCGGTTTCCGGAGGAGGCAGCGCCTGTCTCAACGCCGCCATCCCTGTGGGGTCTTCCATCGTTTTGCCGCCCTTCGATCAAGTCAGCGAGAGTCCAGGAGGCGGCACTGACACAGGCCGTGGTGTCTTCGACGGTCCAGCGGTGGTGTGTGAGGAAGCGGTGATGAACGGCTAACGCGCGCTTAACCTCACCTGACACATCCTGGCTGCGCAGCGGTGGGCCTGCCGCTCGGACGAGGAGAGGAGCCGGCCGTGCGCGTGCTGATCGTCGAGGACGAGGCGGACCTGGCCGAAATGATCGCAGACGGTCTGCGTGCCGACGGCATGACGCCGGACATCGCACCCGATGGCGCCAGGGCCCTCGAAATGACCGCGGCGGCGGACTACGACATTCTGATACTCGACCGGGATCTTCCCATGATCCACGGCGACGCCGTCTGCCGTTCCCTCAATATCGCGGGGTACCCGGCCCGGATCCTCATGCTGACAGCGGCCGGAACCCTCGAAGACATCGTCGAGGGCCTTGGCCATGGCGCTGACGACTATCTCGCGAAACCGTTCTCGTACCTGGAACTCGTCGCGCGGCTACGGGCACTCGGCCGACGCGGCATCGCCGGCACACCCATCGTGTTCGAACGCCGCGGAGTGCGCCTGGACACGGTGCGGAGACTGGCCGAGCGGGACGGAAGGCTCTTGCGTCTCACGGCGAAGGAGTTGGCCGTTCTCGAAGCGCTGCTGGCAGCCGATGGCGGGATGGTGTCCACCGCCGAACTGATCGACATCGTATGGGACGGGGAAGTCGACGCGTCGAGCAGTGTCCCCAAGGTGACCATTCATCAGTTGCGCCGCAAGCTGGGGAACCCTCCCCTCATCGAAACAACTCAGGGGCTGGGATACCGGATATGAAGCAAACCCTCCCGCGCCTGAGCATTCGCGTCAGGCTGGCACTCATGAATACGGCGGTATTTGTAGTCGGCGGCATCATGCTCTTGACGACAACCTGGCTGAGTGCGCGTCACATCATCGAATCCAACAGCTGGATCATCGTCGACAACACCGCCGCGACGCAGGCCGTACCGTCGATCGGCGATCCTTCGATCGGCGATCCTTCACAGGTGCCCGATCAGCGCGAAACGATCGAGGAATCAGCCGCTCGCTCAGAGGCCCTTGAGCGGTTCGCTTCCTTCCGTGACGACGTTCTCGACGATCTGGCGAAGAGCCTGATTCTCATTCTCGCCGTACTCGCCGCCTTCTCCCTCCTGACCACCCTGTGGATCGCCAGACGAAGCCTCGCCAGGATCGGAAAGGTCACCACGGCCGCTCGGCATATCGGGAACGAGAATCTCGATGCCCGCCTGCGCCTCGTGGGGCCGGACGACGAGGTGAAAGAGCTCGCGGACACGTTCGACGGGATGCTGGACCGGCTGGAGCGCAGTTTCACCGATCAGCGGAGATTCACGGCTCACGCCTCACACGAACTGCGCACCCCTCTCACGCTCCAACGCGCCGCCCTCGAAATTCCGCTCGCCCACGGCCGCGTGCCCGCCGAGCTCCAACCGAACATGCGGCGCGCCTTGGCGGCCACGGACCGCTGCGAACGCCTGCTGGCCTCGCTGCTCGCACTGGCGCGCGGCGAAAGCGGAGTACTGCAGCACCGCACCGTTGACCTGGCCGATCTCGCGCGCACGGCCGTGGCGGACGTCAACGCGGAGGCGGAGAGCGCCGATGTGGCCGTACACGCGCTGCTCCGCCCGGCACCGCTGTCCGGTGATGCCCCACTCCTGGCCCAACTCGTCGCGAACCTGGTGACCAACGGCGTACGACACAACCACGCCGGAGGAACGGTGCACGTCGAAACGGGAACCGATCCCTCCGGCGACACCCGAGTAACCGTGTCCAACACGGGTCCGGTGATTGAGGCCGCAACCCTCCCGGCACTCTTCGAGCCCTTTCAGCGGGGCACGGTGCGAGGGGCCGGGGCGGGCCTCGGACTCGCGGTCGTACGGACTGTCACCAGCACCCACAAAGGGCAGTTGGAAGCCGAGCCGGGCCCTGAAGGTGGTCTTTCGGTGAGTATTACGTTTCCTGGCTCGGCCTCGGCGACCGAGCCGGACGACCGCCCCGTCGGAAGAGGTCACCGACCATCCGGAGCGCCTACAGCCACCTGAGCCCGGGGCCTGACGGCTGCTCAGCCCGCCGCCCGCAGTGCGCCCGTCGGGGACAGCCGGGCGGCACGCAGGGCCGGGTACAGTCCGGCGACGGTACCGACAGCGACGGCGACGGCCGGACCGACGGCGGCCCAGGTGGTGGGGACGGTGGCGGGCCAGCCCTGGACCGCGGCGTAGCCGTAGACCACGGTGGTGCCGAGGACGACCCCGGCCAGCCCGCCCAGCAGCCCGAGCAGAATGGCCTCGATGAGGAACTGCACGGCTATCTGGCTCTGTCGGGCTCCCAGCGCCCGGCGCAGCCCGACCTCACCCCGGCGTTCCATGACCCCGACGACCATGGTGTTCGCGATTCCCACGCCTCCCACCAGAAGCGCGACCGCGGCCAGCGAGAGCACCAGGCCGCTGAGGGTGTCCTTGGTCTCGGTACGGGCCTTGAGAAGATCCGAGGGGCGTGAGACGGAGACCAGGTGAGGCGCGGCCGGGTTGGCGGTGGGCCCGGCGATGACCTGAACGTCGGTGACCTTGTCGGGCCGGGCACGGACGTACACGGTGGAGGGGGTGCCGTCACCGTCCAGGTGGGCAACGGCCTGCGCGCTGCCGACCAGGGCGCTTTCATCGATCTCGGGGGCGAGTTCGCTGGGCTGAAGGATGCCGAGAACGGCGTACCACTCGCCGCTGTTTCCGCCCTCTCCGTTTTCTCCGCGTTGGATCCAGACCTTCTGTCCGGGGTCGGCGACTCCGAGGGCCTGGGCCGCACGATGGCCGAGGACAACGACCGGGAGCTTTTCGGTACCCGCGTCGAGCCAACGGCCCGACCGCAGCCTCACCCGCAACGTGTCCAGGAGGTCGAGCCGGGCCGACCGTACGGACAAACCGTTGGTCTGGTTGTCGGGAACGAAGCCGGTGCGGTAGACGGCGGCCTTGGTGTCGCCGGTGGCGCTAGCCTTCTGTACCGCCGTGATGGCGCCGAGCATGGTGACGGACTCCTTCGGCAACGGCACCACCTTCTGGTCGACGTCCTTGCCTGGCGTGACGGTGATCAGGTTGCTGCCGAGCCGGTCGAGCCGGTCAAGGAGGTGGGCTTGGTTGGAGGAGGAGATTCCGGTGACGGCGACGACCGCGGCGATGCCCAGCGAGATGCCGAGTGCGGAGAGTGCCGAGCGCAGCCGCCGGGTGCGGAGGCCGATCAGGCCCACGCCCAGCAGGTCGGCCGGACGCAGTCGTGCCGACCGGAGCAGTGGAGTTCGGCGGTCTGTCATGCGGGCTTCCTTGCCATCCGGCCGCGGGTGCTGTCGCCCCTGACACCGCCGACACCACAGCCGACACTGATGCCACTTTCGACACTGGCGCCGCTTTCCAGGGGCGCTCCGGCGTCCGCGTCCCGTTCGTCGAAGGCGATCCGGCCGTCCTGGATGCCGACCCGGCGCGGGAAGGAGGCGGCGACATCGCGGTCGTGGGTGATGACGAGCACGGTGGTGCCTAGGGCGTTGAGACCACGCAGTACGTCGATGACGCCGGACCCGGAGGTGGTGTCGAGGGCGCCGGTCGGCTCGTCGGCCAACAGCAGCCCGGGACGGCCGACGACTGCGCGGGCGATGGCCACGCGTTGTTTCTCACCTCCGGAGAGCTGGTCGGGATGGTGGTCGAGGCGGTGTCCGAGGCCGACGTCTTCCAGTGCGGAGACCGCGCGCTCGCGCCGCTTGCGGGCGGTCTCCCCGGTGTAGAGAAGGCCGGTGGCGACGTTCTCGACGGTGGTCAGCCCGGGGAGCAGGAAGAACTGCTGGAAGACGAACCCGATACGGCGGGCGCGCAGCGCGGCTACCTGTTTGTCGGACAGGCTCGCGAGGTCATGCCCCTCCAGGGTGATGCGGCCGGAAGTGGGCCGGTCCAGTGTCCCGATCAGGGCGAGGAGCGTGGACTTGCCGGAGCCGGACGGGCCGACGACGGCGAGGAGTTCGCCCGGTGAGACGGTCAGATCGATGCCGTGGAGGATACGGAGCGGCGGGGTGCCGTCGTACTCCTTCACGACGTCGCGGAGGACCAGGGCGGGAGGTGGCGGTCCGGTGGGTTGTGGCGGTCCTGACGGGGGTGCGCTCATGACGGGATCACCACCTTGTCGCCTTCGCGGAGCGTCCCGGAATCCGAGTCCGAGGTGGACGCCGAGTCGGAGTCCGCGTCGGAGTCCGAGTCCGGGGTGACCTGTGCGCGGGCGCCGACGATCAGGCCGACTTTGACCCGGACCAGGGCCGGTTCCGGCCGCCCCGGGCGGGCGACCTGCACGCCGTAGCCGCCTTCGGGACGGGCGAGCAGGGCTGTCACCGGGACGACCAGCGCGTCTTCGGCCTTCTCGTCGGGCACGGTGACGGTGATCGTGGGCCGGGCCTGATCGAGTGCCGCCTCGGCCTTCTTCTGATCGGTGAGGGAAATGGTGGCGGTGGCCTGGTCCTTACCGACGTCACCGCCACTGTCACCGCCGTTACCACCACCGCTGTCTCCGCCGCCGGCGCCGTCGCCCCCACCGGAACCGCGGCTGATCTCCTTGACCTTGCCCTTCGTCTCGCCGCCCGAGTCGAACCGGACCGTGACCCCGCGGCCGGGCATGAGCTGAGCGATCTGGTCGTCGTCGAGCCGCACGGTCGCGAACAGATCCGGCTTGGCGACCTTGAGCACGGGGGAGTCCGAGCCCGCGACCGCGGTGCCGCCGACTTTGGCGGTGACCTCCTCCACGCGTACGACCCGATCCGACAGCACGACGACGCGGCCGAGTTCGACCTTGCCGGTCTGCTTCAGGCCGAGCGCCTTCTGCCAGCTTTTGACGGCAGCCGCCGTATTGTCCGTGAACTCCTCGTCGACCGTCAGGTTGGTGGCACTCGCGTAGCCGAGGTCGGTCAGGTTGCGCTCCAGCTGCTGGACATCGGGCCCCTTGACACCGGTGGTGATGTCGCGCCAGAAAGGGCGGGACCCGGCGAACAGCACGACCGGCTCGGCATCGAGCTCGTACAGCATGCCTCCCGCCGTGATCCGGTCGCCGGGCCGTGGCAGCTTGGTGAACGTCCCCCGGCCCTGTCCGACGATCTCGGTGGCCGGGCCGTGGCCGACCTTGCCGGTCAGCTCCAGACCGGAGGACAACGTGGTGCGCTGCACCGTGGTGGTGGCCAGCGTTTCGTCACCGCGCTCGCGGCCTTCCCCGTCGTCCTGGGAACGCCAGGGCTGCCGGGCCGCGGCCACTCCCCCCGCGGCGAGGGCGGTGACGACGGCGACCGCCAGCACCGTGCGCCGGGTACGGGTCACTGTGCGTCCACGGGCTTCTCGGCGGCGAACTTGACGGCGGGGTAGTCCTTGCCGCAGATCCCGAACGCCTTGTTCCACGCCGCCTGGTCCACGTTCTCCGGCGTCACGAGAGTGTCCGGCTGGTCCGGTGCGGGATCGGCCATGTCCGAGATCCCGTTCTTGCGCAGGCACTTGGCCAGCCCACGAGCCTGCTCGATGCTCTTGGAGTCCGGCTTGTCGGCACCGAGTTGCTGCATACCGGGCACCTTGGCGTTGCAGTCCTTGACGGCCTTGGCCACCTGCTCCGCCTCGGCCTCCTGGCCCGGCCTTTCCCCGGGCATGACGATCTGGCCCTCCTTGGTCATCTTCACCTGGGTCTGGCCGGCGTCGTGCATGCACTTGAGCCACTTCTCGCGAGTGGCGGCGCCGTCGTCCTTGCTCTGCACCGGGGTCTTCTCGGTCGGCTGCTGCGAACAGGCGGCCGTCAGGGACAGAGTCGCCACGGTGGTGAGCAGGGCGCCGATGACTCGTACGCCTCGTGAGGTGGGCTTGATACGCATGGTTGTCCTGTCCTCTCTCGATGTTCCGGTTTCCGTAGGGAAGTTCTACGGAGTGCCTGGTGAGCTGCCGGTGACATCTCGCTAACCGCGGCTTAACCAGGGCCCGTTGGCCCGAGGAGGAGGAAGAGGAACAGGAGGAGAAAGTAGGAGAGACAGGAGGCGGAGAAGGTCGGTCGACGCTTGTGGCCCGACCTGGCGCGGGCCGCTTGGGTGTCCGCCTAGCGGGGGCCGCCAAGGTCAGTTGCGCGGTCGTCCCGTCGGTCGGCGGACCACTGCAGGAGGAAGTGCAGGGCCTTCTGGGACTGCGAGTCGGGTTCCGCGGTGTAGGCGACCAGGAGTTGGTCCGGGTGGGTGTCGACGGAGAACTGCTGGACGTCCAGGGTGAGGGTGCCGGCGACGGGATGGCGGTAGGTCTTGGTGAGCTGCCGCGGCCCGCGCACCTGATGGCTGGCCCACCAGGTGCGGAAGTCCGGGTCACGGACGCTCAGTTCGCCGACCAAGGCGGTCAGCGCGGGGTCGTCGGGGGTGCGGCCGGCCTCCATACGCAGGACTGCGACACACTCACGGGCGACGCGCGGCCAGTCCGCGTACAGGGCGCGGAAGGCGTCGTCGAGGAAGGTCAGTCGGATCAAGTTACGCTCGGCCAACGGCAGTTCACCGAAGTCGGTCAGCAGGGCGGCGGCCCCTCGGTTCCAGGCCAGCACCTCCATGCCACGGCGCAGCACCATGGCGGGTACGTCGTGCATGGTGTCCAGCAGTTGCCGCAGCCGCGGGGCGACCTCCGGCCGACCGGGCTGCCGGGTGGGAGCGGCCGGTGCGGCGGGAGCGACATCGGCGAGGGTGAACAGGTAGGCGCGCTCGTCCGGGGCCAGCCGCAGCGCGTCCGCGAGCGCGTCGAGGATCGGACGGGAGACCCTGCGGGTCCGCCCCTGCTCCAGCCGGACGACGTAGTCGATGCTCACATGCGCCAGCTGGGCAAGCTCTTCCCGGCGCAGACCTGGAACGCGGCGCAGCCGACCGTCGTCCGGCACGCCTGCCTCATGCGGGTCGAGAGCAGCGCGGCGGGAGCGCAGAAATGCGCCCAGCTCGTTGCCGCCACGGCCACCGCTGCCACTACCGCCGCCACTGGCGCTACCGCTGCCTCTACCGCTGGCGCTGAATGCGTTCCCCGGGTGGTCCATGGCGCCAGTGTCCGTCACAGCACGGCCACGTGCCTGGTACTGGCTTGCACAGCCACGTGCCTGGTACTGGCTTGCACAGCCACGTGCCTGGTACTGGCTTGCACAGGCAGAGCTGTCCCTGGTCCCGCGTCGCGACGGTCACGACTGTTGAGGCGTGACCGGAAGCGGCAAGACGGTCACCTGAGCTCGTCCGACGTACGAGCCTGCCCCTCCTGTACGACTGGAGCACCACCGTGAGGACCAACGTCACCTTCCCCAGCGCCGGCCTGAAGATCGCCGGGCACCTCTACACGCCGGACACCGAAGCGGCCGGCCCGCGTCCGGCCATCGTCGTCAGCCACCCCGCGAGCGGCGTCAAGGAACAGACCGCGGGACTGTACGCACAGCGCCTGGCCGACCAGGGCTTCATCACCCTGGCATTCGACGCCGCCCACCAGGGCGAGAGCGAGGGCGAGCCGCGCGGCCTGGAGGACCCCGCCCATCGGGTCGAGGACATCAAGGCCGCCGTCTCCCACCTCACCACCCGCGACGAGGTCGACACCGACCGCATCGGGGCGCTGGGCGTCTGCGCCTCCGGTGGCTACGTCCTCACGGCGGCGGCGAGCGACCACCGCATCAAGGCCATCGGCACCGTCAGCGCCGTCGACATCGGCCGCCAGTTCCGCTGCGGCGCCGACGGCACCCAGGACCCCGCCGTCATCCAGGGCATGCTCGACGCCGCCGCTGCGGCGCGGACCGCCGAGGCCCGCGGCGAGGGCGTCCAGGTCTTCCCGATCTTCCCCGACACACCCGAGCAGGCCCGCGCCCTGGGGGGCCGGCACGCCGTCGAGGGGTTCGAGTACTACCGCACCGACCGGGGCAGGCACCCCCGCTCGGCCCAGTCCTTCACCTGGTCGAGCGTCGACCGCCTGGCATCCTTCGACGCGTTCCGCTTCGTCGATCTGATCGCGCCGCGCCCACTGCTCCTGATCGTCGGCCGCGAGGCGGTGACCTCATGGATGAGCGTGGAGGCGTTCCAGAACGCTCACGGCCCGAAGGAACTGCACTGGATCGACGGCGCCGACCACGTCGGCCTCTACGACAAGGAGCAGTACGTCGACCCCGCGGTCGCGAGGCTGACCGACTTCTTCGGGGCTCACCTCACCGAAACCGAGTAGCCGAGCAGCCGAGCAGCCGAGCAGAAGACGGTCGGCACGGCCGCACTCGGCGGGCGGGACCCGGGTCCCGGCCAAGCCCCGGGCGAGAGCCGGATCCCGGCTACACCCCGGGACGGGAACCCCGGCTACACCCCGGGACGTGAGTCCGTCGCCGGGCGGTGAACCATCGGCTTCTGGCCGAGAGCCGCGGAAGTCTCCGGATCGAGAAGCTGGGCCATCACGTGCAGTGCCTGAGCGAGGCTCTCGCCGAGAGACGGGCCGGTCGGGTCGTCTGGCCGCAGGGCCCAGTCCTCCACGGTGATACCCAGCGCGGTATTGAGCATGCCCGCCTCCAGGCGGACCGCGAGGTCGCGCTCGGACCGGCCGGTGCCCTCGGCGATCACACCGGCGAACACGGCGTCGGCGTCGAAGTGCGTCTCCAGCCAGACGGCGCGCAGTCCGGGCTCGTCGCGGCCCAGCCGTACGAGATCGCGGAGGGCTGCCACGTGCTGCGCGGCCAGCAGGCCGGGATCGTCGGCGTTCGCGAACGTCTGGGCGAGCGAGCCGCCTCTCCTCCAATGGGCCCGCAGACGCTCGGTGATCAGGTCCATGCCGGCCGTGAGCAGGGGGCGTGCGCACTCTTCCTTCGAGCGGAAGTAGCGCCACAGGGTCCGCGTGGACACTCCGGCGGCCGAGGCGATGTCCTCCGCGGTGGTCGCCGCCACGCCCTGGGTGACGAAGAGCCGGACCGCCTCGTCCGCGCCGTACACCACCCGGATCGTCGTGAACCGGCCCGCCGATCCGGCCCGCTTCAACGGGACCGTCGTCGTCACTACGTCCTGGACACCGCGCAGTTCGCGCTGAACCGCTGGGCGACCACGGGTGTCCCGCCGGCGAAGGCGCCCCGCCTCACCGTGGACACCTCGGGCTCCGCACCGGCGCTCGTCCTCGACGCCCACGGCAACGTCGAGGGCGGTGTCCGCACGCCATCGGTCGACGCTCCGGTCGCCACGCTGTCCGGCCTGAGTCAGTCAGGGGCGTCGTTCTGCTTCCTGTTCGGCACGACCACGCCCTTCTCCGCCGAGAAGCTGGCGGCGCTGTATCCCACCCACGCCACGTTCGTCGCGAAGTGGTCGGCCGTCACCGCGCGGGGTGTCGCCACGGGGTTCATCCGCCCGGCCGACGCGGCCGAACTGGTCAGAGCGGCCGGCCAGTCCGGCATCGGCGGCTGACGCTCCTTCTGCCGGCACCACCGACACCTCCGATCACTCGGGCGGCGGCAACTCCCTGAAGCTCACGGCCAGTTCACTGCGTGAGCGGATGCCCAGCTTGGAATAGACGTGTGTCAGGTGGTACTGCACGGTCTTGACGGAGATGAACAGCTCCAGTGCCGTCTGCTGGTTGGTCGCCCCGGAGGCGACCAACCGGGCCACGGCCTGTTCCTGCGGGGTCAGCTTGGCCATGCCGGGGACGAGCCGGGTGCCGTGCAGACCGCCGGCCTGCAACTCCCGCTCGCAGCGCGCCACGTACGTGTGGGCGCCGAGGGTGGCATAGGCGTCGCGGGCGTTCTTGAGAATGGTGTCGGCCTCGCGGCGTTTGCCGGCGCGGCGCAGGGTCTGGCCGTAGGCGAAGTTGACCCGGGCGCGGTCGTACGGGAGGGGCAGGTGTTCGAGGTGGGCCAGGGCCTGCTCGAACTCCTTGCGGGCGGTGTCGATGTCGCCGCGGGCGGCGGTGAGCCGGCCACGGGCGAGGCCGAGTCGGGCTTGGGCGGAGCGGCGGCCTCGGCGGGCGGCCAGGTCCTCGTGCGGGGTGAGGAAGGCATCGGCGTCGTCGAGACGGCCCGTCAGCACCAGGGCGTTGGCGTAGACGTCGGGCCAGGGCCAGAAGCCCGGTTCGTCGACCGACTCGCGGGCGGTGAGCTGGGCCAGCGGGGAGAGTGCCTCGACGACGCGGTCGTAGTCGCCGCGTGCCTCGGCCACCTGGGCTCGGGCGAGACAGGACGGGACGAGCATGACCTCGTAGTGGTGGAAGTCGGCGGCCGCCTCGCCCACGTGCTGGTCCGCCGCCTCCCAGTCGCCCCGCAAGGCGTGGATCTGGGCGCCGGTCCAGTGCACCAGCGGGCGCACCAGCTCGATACGGACCTCCGCGAGCCGGGCCGCGGCCCGCTGCACGGTCTCCAGGGCGTCCGGCCAGGCGCCGAGCGCGAACTGGGTGCGGGCCAGCCAGCCCTGCGCCCACAGGGAGATTCGGGTGGAGCCCATGCGGTAGCCCGTGGGGACGGCCGCTTCGAGTCTGCGGCGCGCCGCTTCCGGGGCGTCCAGAGCGAGGTCCACCCAGCCGCGGCCGAGCTGGACGCGCTGCGGCTGGGCACCGCCGGGCAGCTTGGCCGCGGCTGCCTCGTACGCGGCCAAAGCCTCATCGGAGTGCCCCATCGCGGCAAGCCCGAGGCCGAGTACGGCCTCCGACTCGATGGCCGAGGGGTCGTCCGGATCCGCCAGTTCGATGGCCCGGCGGGCCCAGGCGACCAGATCGCGCCCGTCCCAGCGGCCCAGGGCGTGCAACACGCGACGCTGGCAGATCCTGGCCAGCAGCTCCGGCTGGTGCGTCGGGTCGCGGCGCTCCCAGGCGTCGGCCAGGAAGGTCTCGGCCTCGGCGGGGCGGCCGCGCATGATGGCCAGATAGCCGAGGACGACGTCGCGCAGGGTACTGGCCGGGAAGCTCTCCAGCTCCGCGGCGAACGCCGCGGCCTGCGGCACGTCCCCGGCACCGATCATGGCGTCGACGGCGCGCAGCAGCCGGTCCTCGCGCGCCGCGCGGGCGGCGGTCAGCCGGCCGGCGCGCACCAGGGTGTCGGCGACGGCCGACCACTCCCCGGCCGAGGCGCGCTCGGCGGCGTACCGGTCGAGTTCGTCGGCGAGTGTCTCGTCGGCCGCCGTGGTGGCGGCCACCCGATGGGTCAGTTGTCGGCCGCGGTCCTGCGTGATCTCCGCCGCCCGGCGGTGCAGTGCGGCACGCCGGGTCAGATCGAGGCCGGTACGGACGGCCGCGCGGACCAGGGGGTGCGCGAATGTCAGCTGAGTGCGCCCGGGCTCGATGGTGGCGGTCAGCAGGCCCGCCGCCCGGGCCTCGTCGACGGCGGGCAACGGGTCGTCGACACCGGTGAGTTCGGCGAGTTCGGCGGCTTCGGCGAGGGAGGTGTCGTCTCCGAGGACGGAGCACGCCTCGACCAGCCGCCGGGCGCTCTCACCGCACTGGGCGAGCCGGTGACGGACGGCCGCGGCGTACCGGGCGGGCGCGGGCAGTTCGGGCCGCCAGTCCTGCCAGGTGTCCGCGGGCAGTTCGCGCAGCAGTTGTGCGACGTACCGGGGACTGCCTCGCGTCTGACGGCACAGGTGCCGGGCCACGGACAGGTTCAGCGCGAGGCCGTGATCCTCGTGGGCGAGCGTCCTGACGTCCTGGGGCGTCAGCGGTCCGAGCCGGACGACGTGGTCCTGGCAGCCGTCCAGGAACTCCAGGGTCCGCAGGACCGGCAGCGGCAGCGGCAGGCCGGCGTGGGCGGGCCGCATGTCGCACAGCTCGTACGGTTCGTCCCGCGCGACCAGGACGACGAGTACCTTCTCGTCCGACATCCTGCGCACCGCGGAGCGGATCGCGCGCAGGCTCTCCACGTCGGCCCAGTGGGCGTCGTCGACCACCACGATCACCGGTTCGCGCTCCTGCCGGGCCGCCCACTGGCGCAGGAACAGACGACTGGTCTCCAGCACGGCCTGCGGCGATCGCGGGTCGGGCAGTCCCGGGTCGGTTCCCAGGGCGCGTACGAGTTGTTCCGCGATCCCCAGGGGCAGATCCGCTTCCCAGGGCACCCCGGCGCCACGCAGTACGCGCGTCGGGGTCCGGCCGGTGTCCGCCCGGTGCCGGCGGAGGACGTGTTCGACGAGCGCCGTCTTTCCGATGCCCGCCGGGCCCTCGACGAGGACGAGCAGGGGCCGGCCGGAGCGGGACGCACTGACCGCGCGGGTCAGCGAGGCAACCTCGCCGACCCGCCCGATCAGGCTGCGCCGCAGCTCAGGACGGTCATTCATGTGCCAGCACGCTAGCACCGCCGCCGGACAGGGGCTCGGTCGCGGAGGAGGCTCGGGCGGGGACCCGCTCGGCGGCCCGGCGTGGCACGAAACAAGTCACGAGGGTGCCGAGGACGGCGACACCCGCGAAGACGAGAAAGGCGTTCGCGGGAGGCAGCCCTGCGCCCACGAGAGCCCCGCCGACCACGGGACCGCCGATGCCGCCGAGCCGGCCGAATCCGGCGCACCAGGCGACACCGGCGGCGCGGGACACCGTGTCGTAGTAGTGGGACACCAGGCCGTAGATCAGGACCTGGGTACCGATCGTTCCCACGCCGGCGACGGCGACGAGGGCCAGCAGGACGGGGAAGGGCATCCCGAGCGTGAGCAGGGCCAGGGCGGCGGCGGCCAGCACGAAGGTCGTGGCGATCACCCGCTGTGGGCCGTACCGGTCGGCGACCCGCGAGGCCAGCAGGCCGCCGACGATGGCACCGCCGTTGAGCGTGAGCAGGAAGACGAGGGAGTACGACTTGCCGTAGCCGCTCTGCCCCATGATCACGGGCAGCCAGGTGTTCAGGGCATAGGTGAGCAGCAGGGCGGAGCCGCTCATCAGGCCGAGGAGCAGGGTGGGCAGGGCGTAGCGACGGGTGGCGAGTGCGGCGAAGCCCACCTTGGCCCGCTCCCCCGTACGGCTCGGTGTCACCTCGGGCAGGGGAACGCCCGTACGGTCCGAGACCTGACGGGCCCGCACGGTGTGTCCGCGGGCGAGCAGCCACTTCGGCGACTCCGGCAGGCGCAGCAGGGCGACCGGCAGCAGGAGCACGAGCGGTGCGGCGCCGAAGAGGAACAGCGCGCGCCAGCCGTCACCGTCGGAGGACAGCAGCGCGAGCAGCGCGGCGAGGACACCACCGGCCGGTACGCCGCTGTAGACGATCGCGTTGTAGAGGTTGCGGCGGTGGGGCGGGGCGAACTCGGCGACCAGGGCTCCGGCCGTGACCACGAGGGCGCCGACCCCGATGCCCGTGAGGAAGCGCAGGGCGCCGAAGGTGGTGAGGTCGGTGGCGAAGGCGCTCAGCCCCATGGCGACCGAGAACCAGACGATGGCCACCAGCGTGACGCGCCGCCGCCCGATGTGGTCTCCGACGGCGCCGGCGATCAGAGCGCCGACCATGACGCCCATCAGCGCGTAGGAGCCGAGGGCACCGGCCTGACCGGGGGTGAGGTGGCCGATCTGGCTCGGGTCGCGCAGGAAGACGGGGACGACGGCGCCGTAGACCACCAGGTCGTAGCCGTCGAAGACGAGGGTGACGGCGGCGATGGCGACGATCCAGCGCAGGGTGGAACGCTGGCGTGCGTCGTTGGTTCTGTGCTGCTGTCTGTTCATGGTGATGACCCCATGTTCGTGTTCGTGTGAGCGGGGAGGAGGGGGACTGCGTGGGGCGCGTGGGGTATGTGGGGTACGTGGGCCGAGTCAGCCGAGGTCGCCGCCGGCGACCGGCAGGACCGTGCCGGTGATGTAGGACGCCTCGTCGGAGGCCAGGAAGGCGATCGCCGCGGCCTGGTCGTCCACCGAGCCGTACCGCTTCAGCAGGGTGGAGTCGACGGTCTGGTCGACGACCTGCTGGGACCAGGCTCGTTCCCGCTCGGTGCGGGGCGCGGGCCCGCGGGGCACCCGGCGGGGCGGGGCTTCGGTGCCGCCGGTCGCGGTGGCGACGAAGCGGATGCCGTACGGGGCGGCCTCCATGGCGAGGGAGGCGGTGAGGGCGTTGATGCCTCCCTTGGCCGCCGAGTAGGGGATGCGGTTGATGCCGCGCGTGGCGATGGACGAGACGTTGACGACGACGCCGGAGCGTTGCTCGATGAGGTGGGGCAGGACGGCGCGGGTGGTCCAGAGGGTGGGGAAGAGGGAGCGCTGGATCTCGGCCTGGATCTCGTCCGGGGCGTAGTGCTCGTAGGGCTTGGCCCAGATGGTGCCGCCGACGTTGTTGACGAGCACGTCTATTCGGCCGCCGAGCAGTTCCAGGGCTCCGGCGATGGCCGAGTGCGCGCCCTCGTAGGTCTCCAGGTCGGCGAGGACGGCGTGGGCGGCGTGGGCGGCGTGGACTGCGGAGCCGTCGGCGGCATTGAGGCCGTCGGCGGCGTCGCGGACCGTCTCCGAGCGGTCCACCAGGACGACGTCGGCCGCCTCCGCCGCCAGTCGTCGCGCGACCGCGAGGCCGATGCCCTGGGCCGCGCCCGTGACGACGGCCGTCCTTCCGGCGAACCGGTCCGCATGGACGCTGGGCCCGCTCACGCCGCCTCCGCCGACTCCGCCGTCTCCGCCGTCTCTCGCGGGGCGGCCGGTGTGAACTTCTCGTAGTGGAAGTTCGCCGGGCTGACGCCGAGGGAGCTGATGTGGCCGCGGACCGCCTCGACCATGGCCGGCGGACCGCACAGGTAGACGTCCGCGTCGCCGTCGTGCAAGGTTCCCGCGTCCATCAGTCCGGTCACGAATCCCTTGTTGCGGGCGGTACTTGCCGGGTCGGCCACGCAGTGGTCGAAGCTGAAACCGGGGATGGCGTCCACGTACGACTCCAGGGTGTCCAGGTGGACGAGGTCCTGGTCGGTGGTGACGCCGTACAGCAGGCGGACCGGGTGGACGGGCGGCTTCCGGGCGAGGTCCTCCAGCATCGACAGCAGCGGTGCGAGGCCCGTGCCGCCCGCCAACAGCAGTGCGGGGCGGGCGAGTTCGCGCAGGTAGAAGCTGCCCACCGGGCCGGTGAACCCGACGCGGTCGCCGACCCGGGCGCCCTCGGTGAGATAGCCGGACATCGCACCGCCGGCCACGATCCGCACCAGGAAGGACGCCTGGCGCCGGCCGGGGCCGGAGCTGAAGGAGTACGAGCGGGTCTGGTCGGTGCCGGGGACGGCGATGTTGACGTACTGGCCGGGCAGGAAGTCCAGCGCGTCGCGGTCGTCGACGTCGAGCACGAACTCGACAGTGGTCGCGGAGTGGCGCTCGATGGTGACGACCGTGGCGGTGTGCGTGGCCGCGGCGGTCTTCGCGGCGGCGGAGGAGGACGGGATGCGCAGTACGAGGTCGCTGTGCGGGGTCATCTGGCAGGGCAGGCAGTAGCCGCTCGCCGCCTCGTCCCCGGTCAGCGCCTCGTCGATGTAGTCCCCGCCGTCGTAACGGCCGGACTCGCACAGCGACTTGCAGGTTCCGCAGGCGCCGTCGCGGCAGTCGAGGGGGATGTTGATCCGGGCCTTGTACGAGGCTTCGGCGACCGTCTCGTCCGGGCGGCACTCGACGAAGCGGGTGATGCCGTCCTCGAAGTTCAGGGCGACCTGGAAGGACATGCTGGTGCTCATTTCGGAGGTGTGAGAGACGCCGGAGGTGCCTGTCGTGACGCCGGTGCCAGAGGTGACACTCGTGTCGGGGTGCCAGAGGTGTCAGAGGTGTCAGACGTGGTAGATGTCGACGACGTGGTGCACGTAGTCGTTCTTGAGGACCACCTTCTTGCGGGTGATCAGCGGCTCGGGCGTCGAGACGTCGAGCGTGTAGTACGACGTGCCGAAGTACGTGTCCACGGTCTGGTACCGGTAGTAGAGGGTGAACCAGTTGAAGCGCACGTCCACCAAGTCGCCGTCCCGGCCGGTGATTTCGACGTTGGTGATGTTGTGGCCGGTGCGCGGCTCGGGCAGGCTCGTCGCGCTGGAGCGGTCGGTGCGGATGCGGAAGACGCGGTCCTCCAGGCCCGCCCGGCTCGGGTAGTAGACCAGCGAGATCTCGCGCTGCGGGTCCCTGGTGAGCTGGTCGTCGTCGGCCCAGGCCGGCATCCAGAACTCGGTGTCCGGGTGGTAGCACTCCAGCCACTTCTCGAACTCGCGGTCGTCGAGGTGGCGGGCCTCGCGGTAGAGGAACTGGCGGATGTCTTCGAGCGTGATCTCCGCGGTCACCGTGGTCGCCGTGGTCGCCGTGGTCACTTGGCCACCTCCAGGGCGTTGCTGTCCGCTTTTAGGGCCTTGCGGAGCGTGTCGAGCCAGTAGCCGTGCTGGATCGGGTAGAGGCCCTCGTCCTCGGTGCGGACACCACTGGCGATCGGGTTGATGCCGATCTTCTTGGCGTCCTCGTCCGGGCCGTCGATCTGGTGCACGGCGCCGCGGCTGAGGTCGTTCCAGGGCATGGACCCAGCCTGGTACGTCTTCTGGCAGGAGCGGAACTCCTCCAAGTCGTCCGGGGTGGCCATACCGGTGGCGTTGAAGAAGTCCTCGTACTGCCGGATGCGCCGGGCGCGGTCCTCGGCCGGCTCGCCCTTGGGGGCGATGCAGTAGATGGTGACCTCGGTCCTGTCGACGGAGATGGGCCTGAAGTGCCGTATCTGCGAGCTGAACTGATCCATCAGGTAGACGTTCGGGTACAGGCACAGATTCCGTGAGACGCCGATCATCCAGTCGGCCTTCTCCGCGCCGAACTCGGCGGCCAGCTCGTCGCGCTTCTCGAACAGCGGCCGGTTGGCCGGGTCGAGCCACTTGGTCCACAGCAGCAGATGGCCGTGGTCGAAGGAGTAGAAGCCGCCCTTCTGCTTGGACCAGCCGCCCGCGTCCATGGTCTTGGTGTCGTTCTTCGACTCGCCGGACGTACGGCGGGCCTGGGTGGCCGCGTAGTTCCAGTGGGTGGCAGAGACGTGGTAGCCGTCGGCGCCGTTCTCCGCCTGGAGCTTCCAGTTGCCGTCGTAGTGGTACGTCGACGAGCCGCGCAGCACCTCCAGGCCCTCCGGGGACTGGTCGACGACCATGTCGATCACGACGGCCGCGTCGCCCAGGTGCTCGGTGAGCGGCTTGACCTCGGGGTTCAGGCTGCCGAACAGGAAACCGCGATAGCTCTCGAAGCGGGCGACCCGTTTCAGATCGTGCGAGCCGTCGGTGTTGAACCGCTCCGGGTAGCCGGCCTCCCGCGGGTCCTTCACCTTCAGCAGCCTGCCGCTGTTGTTGAACGTCCAGCCGTGGAACGGACAGGTGAAGGTGGTCCGGTTGTCGGTCTTCCTGCGGCACAGCATCGCGCCGCGGTGGCTGCACGCGTTGACCAGACAGTGCAGCTCACCCTGCTTGTCACGGGAGATGACGACGGGCTGGCGGCCGATGTACGTCGTGAAGTAGTCCCCGGCCTCCGGGAGCTGGCTCTCGTGGGCGAGGTAGACCCAGTTCCCCTCGAAGATGTGCCGCATCTCCAGCTCGAAGAGCTCCTCGTCGGTGAAGACGCTCCGCCGGACGCGGTACACCCCGCTGTCCGGGTCCTCCACGAGAGCGTCCTTGAGGATGGTCCGCGCGCGGCTGAAGTCCTCGGCCATGGTCCCGTCCCTTCCGCCTCAGCAGGGCCGCCTGACCGGCGGGCCTCATTGCCGTTGCTTTTCAGCACCATGACAGTGCGGTGAAGAGTCGGCCCCAGACATTTCCCCAGGGTTGACCCAGGGGGGTATTAATATCCTGAGCGTCTCAATAGGCTCCAATCAAGTATTTGTGTCGTATGGGGCCCTCTGCCTACGCTGAGGATCATTCGAGGGCCCCGAAACGGGAAAGGGGCAGCCCGATGGAGCTCAGGCACCTGCGGTATTTCCTGGCCGTCGCCGACACGCGTCATTTCGGAAAGGCCGCGGAACACCTGCACATGGCCCAGCCCCCGCTCTCCCAGGCGATCCGACGTCTGGAGACGGAACTGGGCGTGGACCTGTTCAGCCGCACCACCCGGCAGGTCTCGCTGACCGGCGCCGGCGAGGTGTTCCGCACCGACGTGGAGCGCATCCTCACCGCCGTGGACGACGCGGTGGCCCGGGTGGGGCGCTTCACCTCCGGGGTGGAGGGCGTGCTCCGGCTCGGCCTGACCGGCTCGGCCTCGTACCGCCAACTGCCCGCACTCGCACGGCTACTGAAACGCGAAATGCCGCACGTCATGATGGAGGTGCACACCGAAATGCTCACGCCGGCCCAGGAACTGGGACTGATCGAGCGGCGCCTCGACGTCGGTGTGCTGCGCCCGCCGATCCGCCAGGAGGGCATCGCCCACCGCTCGCTCGCCGAAGAACAGCTCGTCGTGGCCGTCCCCGCGGAGCACTGGCTCGCCGCGGCGGACGTCGTCCGGATCGAGCAACTGCGGCACGAGGACTTCATCATGTACGGCGCCACGCTCGGCTCGGTCGTCAACGACGCCGTCGTCCGCAGTTGCCTGGCCTCCGACTTCTATCCGCACCGCGCCTACGAGGTCACCGAGACATCCGCCGCCCTGGCCCTGGTCGCCGCGGGCCTCGGTATCGCCGTCCTGCCGGACTCCATTCGCTCGGCACCGCGCGAGGGCGTGCTGTGCAAGGACATCGAGGACGCGCTCTCCGTTCCCCTCGCCCTGGCCTGGCGGTCCGACGACGCATCACCCCTGCTGCGGAATCTCCTGAAGGTGCTGGAACGGAACAACGTCTTTCTCGAAGAGCCCGCAGAGCCCGCAGAGCACTCAGAACCTGAAGGACTTGAAAAGCCTGAGAAACCTGAAGGAGCGGCATGAAGATCGTCAGGGTCGAGGCAATACCCTTCGCCATTCCTTACGCGAAACCCCTGAAATTCGCGAGTGGTGAGGTGCATACCGCCGACCACGTTCTGGTGCGGGTGCACACGGACGAGGGCCTGACGGGCACCGCCGAGGCGCCGCCCCGCCCGTACACGTACGGCGAGACCCAGGAGTCGATCATCGCGGTGATCGAGAAGATCTTCACGCCGCAGATCCTGGGCCTGACCGCCCTGGAGCGGGAAGCGGTCCACGAACGACTGGACCGGACCGTGGGCAACCCGACCGCGAAGGCCGCCATCGACATGGCGCTGTGGGACGTCCTCGGGCAGGTGGCAGGGCTGCCCGTCTCCGGACTGCTCGGCGGCTACACGGACCGCATGCGGGTCAGCCACATGGTCGGCTTCGCGCCGGCCGAGCACATGGTGGCCGAGGCGGAACGCGTCCGGGACACCTACGGCATCACCACGTTCAAGGTGAAGGTCGGGCGGCGGCCGTACCGCGCCGATGTCGCCGCGTGCCGGGCACTGCGCGAGGCACTCGGCCCGGACGCCGACCTGTACATCGACGGGAACCGCGGCTGGAGTGCCTCCGAGTCCGCGCGGGCGCTACGGGAGATGGCCGACCTCGACCTGACGTTCGCCGAGGAACTCTGCCCCGCCGACGACGTGTTGGGCAGGCGCTGGCTGGTCGCCCAGAGCCCGGTTCCCTTCATCGCGGACGAGAGCGCCACCCGGCCCGCCGAGGTCACCCGCGAACTCCTCGGCGGATCCGCGACCGCGATCAGCGTCAAGACCGCCCGCACCGGCTTCACCGCCTCCCAGCGCGTGCTGCACGAGTGCGAGGGCCTGGGCGTCGAGGTGGTGATGGGCAATCAGATCGACGGCCAGATCGGCACGTTGTGCTCGGTCGCCTTCGGTGCCGCCCACCGCTCCGCCTCACAACACCCCGGCGAACTGTCCAACTTCCTCGACATGACCGACGACCTCCTCACCGAGCCGCTGACCATCGAGTCCGGCACCCTGCGCATCCGCGAAGGCGCCGGACTCGGCATCGACATCGACCCCGACAAGCTGGCCCGCTACCGCCAGGACCGCTGACACACACCCAGGGACGGGAAGACCATGACCGACATCATCACGGAGCAGGCCACCGCGGCGGCGTCCGGAGCCACCGCCACCGAGCAGTTCCGCAACAAGCAGCGGACGGAGACGGCCGACGCCGACACCAAGCGCGTCGACACACTGGTCTCCGAACTCCTCGCCGCCGCCCGCTACATCATCCGACGCCACAAGGTGACGTACGCCGAGTACGACGCCCTCAAGTCCTGGCTGATCCAGGTCGGCGAGGACGGCGAGTGGCCGCTCTTCCTCGACGTATGGCTGGAGAACGCCGTGGAGGAGGTCGCGAGTGAGAACCGCGACGGCAGCAAGGGCACCATCGAGGGCCCGTACTACGTCCCCGACGCCCCGATCCTGCCCGCCGAGGCGACCCTGCCGATGCGTGACTCCGAGGAGGGCACCCCGCTGCTTCTCCAGGGGCAGGTGAAAGGCGTGGACGGCACTCCTCTGCCCGGTGCCACGGTGGACATCTGGCACGCGGACAACGACGGCTACTACTCCCAGTTCGCGCCCGGCCTGCCCGACTGGAACCTGCGCGGCACGGTCATCGCCGACGACCAGGGCCACTTCAAGATCCACACCATCGAGCCCGCCCCGTACCAGATCCCGACCGACGGCTCCTGCGGCCGGCTCATCGCCGCCGCGGGCTGGCACGCGTGGCGCCCCGCGCACCTCCACCTGAAGGTGTCGGCACCGGGCCACCAACTCATCACCACCCAGCTGTACTTCCAGGGCGGCAGCTACGTGAAGGACGACATCGCCTCGGCCGTAAAGCCCGAACTGATCCTGGCCCCGACCCCTGTCGCGGCCGACACCGACACCGACACCGACACGGGCACGGGCACGGACGCCGGCACCGGCAACGAAGTCACGTACGACTTCATCCTCGACAAGGCGTGATGCGCGGTGCTGTTCGCGGTACGGATGGACGTCGAGATCCCGCGTGACCTCGCCCCCGAGGTCCGCGCGGATCTGGTGACACGCGAGAAGGCGTACTGCCAGGAGCTGCAGAAGTCGGGTGAGTGGGTGCACATCTGGCGGTGCGTCGGGCAGTACGCCAACATCAGCGTCTTCGACGTCGCCGACAACGAGGCACTGCACCGGATCCTCTGGGACCTCCCCCTCTTCCCCTACATGAAGGTCGACGTGACACCACTGGCCCGGCACCCGTCCGACCTGGCCGCCGACGAGGTCGTGGCGTGACGGACAAGGCGGTCACCCGAGCGGAGCGAATGACACGGCTCAGCACCCGCCGCACGGTCGGCCACGGGATCCCCACCCCGTGGCCGACCGTCCTCCGGTCAGGCCGAGTCCACGCCCAAGGTCGTCGCCGCCGCGTAGCCGTCGGAGACTCTGTCCCCGAGCTCCGTTGACATCAGCAGGCTGGAGGAGGCACCGCCGCCGTCGTAGATCGAGTCGTCGTAGATCGAGTCCTTGGAGATGCGACTCACCACGCCGTTCTCGTCGGTGAGTTGGCGGCCGCGCAGAGACGAGAATCCGGCCGTCCGTGAGGGCTGCTGCCGCCTTCTCGACCACCTGGTCGACACCGAGTCGATGGGCGAACTCCTCGCCATGGCCGACGACCCGGACGCCCGCGTCAGGATCGCCGCATTCCACGCTCTGGCCTGTGACCGGTGCAAGGGCGACACCTGCGCACCGGGCCCGGACCGAGTCCTCGAACACTCGCTGCACCATCTGGCCTCAGACCCCGACCGCACGTCCGGGCCATGGCTGCCGAACTCGTCGGCAAGTTCGCCCACACCGAACCACGCGCTCTCGCCGCCTTGAAGACGTCCCACGCCAACGACCCGAGCCCCGCGGTACGGAAGAAGGCGGGCTGGTTCACACCCGGCGGGACCATCTACGAACGGACTCTTCCGCCCGCGCCCCGACAAGCGGGACAGCGTTTAGCCGCGAGTGATCGGTGCGCTCCAGAGGCTTGTCTCGTGTTCTCGTCCGACTTCGGGAAGCCGGAAGCACGCGAGGGCGCCGAGCAGGCCGGCAGCACCCAGGAAGAGGAACAGCGCGGTGTAGCCCCCGAGTGCCAGCAGCGCGGGGCCCATGAACGGGACCAGTGACTCGGGCAGCCTGCTGGCGACGTTGAAGATCGCGAGATCCTTGGCCGCGTCGTCCTTGTTGGGCAGGACGCGCACAGACAGGGCGAAGTCGACGGACAGGAACGTCCCCGTGCTGAGGCCCATGCCCGCCACAGCCAGGTAGACCACGGCCATGTCGGAGGTCCACGCCATCATGGCGAGGCTGACAGCGGCTGTCACCCCGGCGAAGACCACGAACGGCTTCTGCCGCCGGACCAGATCGGACAAGTAGCCGGCAGCCAGCGTGGACACGATGACGCAGGCGATCGAGAGGACAACGAGCCGGAGGGTGACACCGGTGAGTTCCTCCTTGCTGATGTCGAAGCGCTCCATGAGGTAGAAGGCACTGAACGCGACGGAGGCGTAGGCGCATCCGATCAGAAGGCGGACGAGCCACGCCCATCCGAACGCCGGGTGCTTACGGGGATCGAGCCAGAACGTCAGGGCCATGGTCCGCAGGTTCAGTGGCGGCTTCGGCGCGCTGGTGGGCGTCTCGCGCAGCAGCAGGAAGGCGAGGACGCCGGCCAGGACCGCGACCAGCGCTATCGCCCCCCACTGGCCGGCTCGGCCGCCCGGGGCGGCGTGGGCCAGGGCCACACCCAGCAGCGGCCCGAGCGCGGTGGCCAGGCCGACCAGCCCGGACACCCCTCCCGTACGTCCCTCATCGACCTGGTCGGCGATGACCGCGCTGTGCGCGGCGCCCTGCAGGTTGGCGACCACCGCCACCCCGCACCACAGGAGCACGACCTGCCAGACCTCGGTCGTGGCGGGCATGATGGCCAGCGCGAGCGCGGTGAGCAGCGTGCCGGTCAGGATCCAGGGGCGACGGCGGCCGAGACGGGTGCGGGTGCGGTCCGAGATCCGGCCGGCGATCGGGCTGAACACGATCGCGATCAGAGCACCCGCGCCGACCACGATCCCGAACGCGGTCGTCGCCCCTTCGCCTGCGATCGCGTCGAGGTGAAGGGCGAGCAGCAGTTGGACGGGGGTGGCCAGCGCGACGAAGACGCCGAACTGGGACAGCATGACGGCCGGGACGAACCGGCGCAGCGGCGTCTTCACGTCGTCGCGCGGTGCGTCGACCGGCGGTGGGGCGAGGGAGTCCGTTGGCATGGCACGTCCTTGCTCGGGGATCGCGGCGGAGTGTGTCCGCTCGGCGTTCGGAGATGTCCGGGGCTGGTGCGGGTTGCTTCTCTGCGGCGGCCGCTCGGGCCGACCCGCCCGTTTCAGAGCCTTCAGCGGTGGTGTGTGACGCGGCGAAGGGCGCGCTGCACCGCGGTGGCCATGGCCTGCCGGCCCTGGGCGTTGGGGTGGGAGCCCGCGGCCGGAGCCGCCACGACGAGCGGTTCGATCCAGCGCTCTCCGGTGGGCTTGCACATGTCGTGCCCGATCGTCGGGGTGTAGGTGTCGACGTAACGGACACCGCTCGCCCGGGCCTGGCTCGCGAGCATTGCGTTGAGCCTTTTCCCGGTGTCTCGCAGGTAGGCGAAGTCACCGGCCGCGAGTGGCACCGGGGAGCTGGTGCAGCCGACACCGTCGTCCGGGAACAGATCGGGGTAGCCGACCACCAGGACCTTGGCCCGAGGAGCCCGCTGACGGATGCTGTCCAGCGCCTCGGCGATGCTGGGTGCGATCTCGTTGACGCGCTGCGCCAACCGGTCGGTGCCGGTGTTCGTGAAGAACGTCTGGCACGGGTTGCCCGTCGGGTCGCTGGACGTCAGCCGGGCGCAGGTGGCCAGGTTGCTGGAGAACCCGAGGTCGTTGCCGCCGATGGTCAGGGTGAC
The DNA here is from genome assembly GCF_026341515.1 of Streptomyces sp. NBC_00878. Taxonomy (NCBI): domain Bacteria; kingdom Bacillati; phylum Actinomycetota; class Actinomycetes; order Kitasatosporales; family Streptomycetaceae; genus Streptomyces; species Streptomyces sp. NBC_00878. The sequence goes on from NZ_JAPEOK010000001.1 coordinate 1,570,265, forward strand.
GACGTCCGTGCCGGCGTCGAGCGCGTCCAGTTGCGGCGGCTTCGTGCCCTGAGGTCCGGTCAGGGCCGCCGTCGTCGCGCCGCCGCAACTGACGTCGGTCAGCTGCCAGTTCTTCACGGTGGCGAGGAGCGAGGGATAGTTCTGGTCGGACCGCGCGCAGGTGGTGTCGACCTGGGTGGGGATGCCGGGGCCGGACGCATATGAATCGCCCAGCGCGACGTAGTCCACGGTGCGCGGGGCGGGCGCCACCGCACTCGCCGATACGGCCGGCACGGTGGACAGAGCCATGGCGCAACAGACCACCACGGCACCTTTCAGGAGTCCACGTCGCCTGGAGGGTCTCTTCCGGGGCTGCTTGCTCACGTTCAGCTGCTTTCCTTGCCTTCTTCGCAGTCCTGTTCCGGAGTGATGCGGGGTCCTATTCCGGAGTGATGTTGTGGTTGTTCGCCCGGAAGAGGTTGTGGGGGTCGTAGAACTGCTTGAGCGTCCGCAGCCGTTGGAGGTCCGCGGCGGTGAACACGTCCTCGGCCCGGTCGTCGCGGCCGGCGAAGTTGGTGTAGACGTAGCCCGTGGACCAGGGGGTCAGATTCCGGAGCATGTCGTCCAGTACCGCCATCCCCGCGTTGACCACTTCCGGCGGCCCGGCCGTCACGCCCCACACGCTGAAGACGGCCTCGCGTACGGCGACGGGAGCCGCCTCGCCCGGTCGCCTCGCCAGGGCGCCGCCGAGGTGGCGGATCTCCAGAGCCGTGACCGGGCTGCCCGCGGCCCGGCGGGCGTCCCGCACGATCACGTCGATCGCCTCGGCCGGCAGGTCGGTCACCGTGATGCCCTGCTCCTCGTACGGGAAGCGATCCGTCGGATCCGTGTGCACGGCGGCGAACTCCACGTAGGGATGGCGGCCTACCGTGTCCACGACCGCCGATCCGATGTCCCGGAACGGAAGGATGAGCTTCTCGGCCTCGTCGTCGGAGCCGAGGTGGGTGACCCGGACGTGCGCGAAGGACTTGCCGCGCATGGGCTCGGGTACCTCCGGCACCGGCGGGAAGTTCAGCACCGCCAGGGAGCACGTGAGCGCGTCCGGAGCGTCCCGCACCACCTCGAAGTAAGCGCGGATCACGGCCTCGATGTCCTCGGCGGGGTAGTAGAGTCCACCGCCGTAGAAGGAGGTCACCGGGAAGAGGCCGATCTCCAGTTCGGTGACGACGCCGAAGTTGCTGCGTCCGCCGCGCAACCCCCAGAACAGCTCCGGTTCGCACTCCGCCGACACCCGGCGCAGCGCGCCGTCCGCGGTGACCACCTCGATCGAGTTGACATGGTCGGCGGCCCAGCCGTAGGTCCGGCCCAGGAACGGGCTCTGACCGCCACCGAGAGTGAAACCGACCACCCCCACATCCGGTGCGGACCCGTGCAGCGGTGCCAGCCCCGCAGCCTGAGCGGGCTCCACGACATCCTTCCAGCGTGCACCCGCACCCACGCGGGCCACAGCACGTTCGGCATCGATCTCGACCGTACTCAGCGCGCCGGTGGTGATGAGCAGGAAGCCCTCCGTCACGGGGAACGGCTGGTGACCGGTGGCCATGACGCCGACCGGCATGCCGTGGGCGGTGGCGAAACCGACCGCGGCCTGTACGTCGGCGGTGGTGGCGGCCGCCACCACCAGCCAGGGCCGGTGCTGCGAACGCAGGTTGAACGCGGCGACCGCTTCGGCGTAGCCCGCGTCGTCCGGAGCGAACACGGATCCCCCGATCCGCTTCGCCAGCTCGGCGATGTCGTCAGCTTCGAGGCAGCTCCGCCTCAGGTACTCGGTCATGCTGCTATGCCTTCTTTCTGGACCTTTTTCTGGTCCTTGCGGCCCGGCCGCTGCTCGCGCACCAACCGGACGGTCACTTCTTGACGAGCGATCAGACGACGACGGACGGCGCCCGCCCCTCGACGGCGTCACATCGCCCCTTCACCGCGACACCTCGCGACACCTCGCGACGCGGCCGTGGAACCGGTCGGGCTCGCTTTCCGCCCGCGCCGTTTCCGAGGCGGTGGGCGCGAGGGGGGACAGCGGCAGGGCACACTTGATCGCCACGGATCCGACGCTTCGGGTCAGTGGTCTCCATTCGGGACGTTCAGCAGGAACCGGCCGGTACGGAAGGGCTGTTGGAGAGCCACGCGTCCATCCCCGGCCGCGCATCGCACCGGCAGCGGAGGGGGCGACGGCACGACCACCGCCACGCCGACAGCGGATCGCCATGCGGTCGAGGGGCGCCGCAGGACGGTCCCGAACGCTGCTGATGCTGAATACCGCCCAACCGCCCGTGACACGGCCTGTGCGTCGTCGGCCCCGGCCCTGGCCCTGGCCCCGGCCCTGGCCCTGGCCTCAAACCGGACGGCGTCAAGTCGTCCCCCGGTCCCCGGACGATCCGATGACCGCCGTGGCTTTCCTCGTCCGCACGCCAGGCCGGGATCAGATCAAGCGCCGGTCGACACAGGCTGGTCAGCCGGCTGACGCTCCGTGCAGCTGAGCCTGCAAACGGGCGTACGAGCGCCGTCCGGACAGGCGCCACAGAACAACCGCGATCTTCGGCACCTTGCTGAGGAACATTCGTTGCTCCTCAGGAGTCGCCGCCGCCATCAACGAGCTGAAAGCGCGCAGGTGATATTTCCTGTCCAGCTTCGCCGCGCTGAGCTGCCCGAGCTCCTCCCACTCGGCAACCGTCAGATAGTCGGCGGCCAAGGGCAGGATGACCTTCTCCTCCTCGTCCATGTGCTCGTTCAACAGCGATCGCAACTCGGCGAGCTGTGTCGCCACCTGCTCGCAGAGGGTGCGCCGGGGATTGGCGGCCAGCTCATCCAGCGCGCCCGTCACCTGTCTGATCAGGTCTTCGAGACGGTGGTGCTGTATCTCCATGCGTTCGACTGCCTCGGCGTGTTCCGCCGTCCGCGTCCCCAGGAGGGGCCAGAGGAATTCGTCCTCGCTGCGGTGGTGGGCTTCCACGCAACTGAGCATGAACCGTACCGAGTCGACGACCAGCGCGGCCCGTGCGGTGTCGCCGGGCGCCAGACCGCGTACCAAATCCGGAGACTCAGCAAACAAGTGGCGAAAATGCCGGTGCACCACGACCATGTCGTGGACATCCGGTTTCGAGCTGACTACCCCAGTCATGGTCGCGCAGTCCTTGTGTTCGATGGATGATCGCCGGGAGCCATGGCCCGGCGATGACAACGGTGGAAGCTTCACGAGGCGGTACGACCGCAGCCTGACCAGTTCGCAAGACAGGCAACAAGGCGTGTGTCGTACCCAGCACTCGTCGTCGGCGGGCGCTTCCAGAAACCGATACCCGGCCGATCACCATCGTGAGCGCTGCCGATCAACGCGACCTGAATCGCCCCTCGACAACTTGTCGACGGATTCTCGATCGCGCCTTCGCCATCGACGGTTCCGCTGCTCGGAGCCCTGGCGCCGACCGCATCGGCCACCTCTTCACGACTGGGCGGTCGTCCAACTGCGTCCGATCCGTGATGCCGCGCGACGCCCCGCCAATACCGAAGGCCGAATGCCGCCCGGCGGACTGTCCACCGCACAGGATTCGAGGCACGAAAGGAAGCAGCATCAGCGATCTCCTTCGCTTTCGCCGACCGATCCTCGACCGAGGACCAACAAGATCCCGAGACCTCCCCTCGCTACACCGGCTACCAGGTCTGGAACCGGCAGCGTAAGGAAGAGCTGCAGATCGACGTGGACGATGTCGCACTCGGGCACCGGACCCAGCAGACCTGGAACAAGAAGGGTGCATGGATCCACTCCGACAACCAGAGCCACACCCCGCTGGTCAGCGCGGCGGTATTCACTCAGGTCCAGGACGAGACGGCCACCCCGTGGTCCTCACTCGGACCGCGAGGTCACGTACACCAAGCATCCGTACGCGGCGAAGGGAGGTTGCGTCCATGGAGATGGTGTACGGGTTCGACCTGATCCGGGGGTTTGCTCCGGCTTCAGAGTGATGCCCGCATAGACGAACGGCCACCGGCTGATCTTCGAAGTGTCGAAGCCTCGAAGGAGATCAGCACGATGACCGCACCAGACAGTGTGCCCCTGCACGCGCACTGTCGAACTGGCCATCCCCAAGCTCAGGTCGGGCAGCTACTTCCCGCACTGACTCCTGGAACGACGCCGTCGGGCCGAACAGACCCTCATCTCGGTGGTCGCCACCGCCTACCTGCTCGGGGTGAATACGCGCCGGGTCGAAAAGCTCGCCGCGTCCCTCGGTGTCACGCAGCTGTCGAAATCCCAGTCAGCGCGATGGCAAAACATCTGGACGAGCAGGTGGCCGCATTCCGCAACCGGCCGCTGGACCAAGGGCCTCACGCGTTCGTCCGGGTCGACGCGCTGACCCTGAAGGTCCGGGAAGGGGGCCGCATCATCAACGTCCACGCACTGATCGCGGTCGGCGTCAACGCCGACGGCCACCGCGAGATCCTCGGCATCGACGTGGCCACCGCCGAGGACGGCGCCGGCTGGCTCACCTTCCTGCGCTCCCTCATCGCCGGCGGCCTGTCCGGCGTCCAACTCGTCATCTCCGACGCCCGCATCGGCCTCGTGAACGCGATCGGCGCGGTCCTGCCCGGCGCGTCATGGCAGCGATGTCGCACCCACTACGCCCGAAATCTACTGAGCCAGGTCCCCAAGTCCGCCCAGCCCTGGGTCGCGACCCTGCTGCGGACCGTGTTCGAACAGCCCGACACCGACGCTGTCCAGGCCCAGATGCGCCACGTCCTGGACGCCCTGGAGGCCAAGTTCCCCAAGGCCGCAGCCCAATTGCGACCGCACCGGCCAGCCCGTCTTGCGCTCACTGACTGCTTACGATCACTGACCCCTTGGAATTGATCATCTAGCGGGCGGGTTCGAACAGTTCGATGAGGTTGCCGGCGGGGTCGGTGAGCAGGATCTGACGCCCGCCGGGGCCTGAGACCACATCGCTGAGGAAGGTCAGTCCGGCGCCACGCAGCCGGTCGATCTCGGTGTCGAGGTCGTCGACGGTCAGGTGGATGCGGTTGCCCCCGACGCCGAGGTCGCTGGGGGTGGCGCGGGCGCCGGAGCTGGCCGGGCCGGACAGCAGCAGCCGCAGCGGCCCGCGGGTCACGTCGGCGAAGGCGGGGGCGGGGTGGCTGCGGAGGGTGAAGCCCAGGTGGGTGGTGTAGAAGTCGATGGCCGCCTGGACGTCGTCGACGAGGTAGCGGACGCTGGCGAACTGGTCGGGCGCGGTCACGGCTGAACCTCCTGTGGCGTGAGGGTGAGCAGCGGCAGCAGGTAGCGGATGCGGGTGTCGATCTCTGCTGCCGTGCGGACGAATGCGGGGTGGCCGACCGGGCCGGGGCTGGTGGCCGCGGCGGGGTCGGGGATGCTCCAGTGGACCAGCCGTGGCTGGTCGCCGAAGTCGTGGCGGACCTCGCGGACCTTGTCGCACAGGCTGATCACGTAGTCGAACCGGCGGCCGAGCAGGGTGTCCAGGTGTCGTGGACGCTGCCCCGAGATGTCGATGCCGTGCTGCTCACGCAGGACCTGCACGGCGTCGGAATGGATGCGGGGTTTGGGATGGCTGCCGGCGCTGGCCACCTCGACCTGACCGTCGGTGCGGTGGCGCAGCAGCGCCTCGGCGATCGGGGAGCGGGCACTGTTGCCGGTGCAGGCGAACAGGACGGCGGGCCGCCTCTCCGGTCGCGGCAAGGGCGGCGGCGGGGCGGGGGCAAAACCCAGCGCCGGGTGCAGCGCGCTACCGGCCTGGGCGAGCGCGTGGACGCATCGCTCCAGGTCCAGGTGGTAGTAGCTGTCGCGGGCGTCGAAGCTGCTGCGACGGGCGGTGACCAGCCCGCCGCCGCGCAGCAGCCGCAGATGGTAGGAGACCAGGTTCTGTGGCTGACCGACCCGCTCCACCAGTTCACGAACCCGGTAGTCACTCGCGGCCAGTTCCGTCAGCAGCTTCCACCGCAGCGGGTGGGCGGCCAGCTGCACGAACGCCGGGGCGGCAGGGGACGAGGGCCTCATGAAGCCAGAATACATCAAACTAGATTGATGTACCTTGCTGTCGGGAGTCCCGACGCTCAATGCCGGAAGACGGAGGCACGTCATGAGTCAGCCCGCCGAAACCGCGTCACCTCAGCTCCAGCGGCGGCTCGGCATCGGCGACGCCGTCCTCATCGGACTGGGTTCGATGATCGGCGCGGGCATCTTCGCGGCGCTCGCCCCGGCCGCCCGCGCGGCCGGCTCCGGGCTGCTGGTCGCCCTGGCGGTGGCCGCGGTGGTGGCGTACTGCAACGCCACCTCCTCCGCCCGGCTGGCCGCCCGCTATCCGGCTTCGGGCGGCACCTACGTCTTTGGCCGCGAACGCCTCGGCGACTTCTGGGGCTACCTGGCCGGCTGGGCCTTCGTGATCGGCAAGACCGCCTCCTGCGCGGCGATGGCGCTGACCGTCGGCTCGTACGCGTGGCCCGATCACGCCCACGCGGTGGCCGTCGCTGCGGTGGTGGCGCTGACCGCTGTGAACTATGCCGGGGTCCAGAAGTCCGCGTGGCTGACCCGGGTTGTCGTCGCCGTCGTGCTGGCGGTGCTTACGGCGGTCGTGGTCGCGAGCCTCACCTCGTCGGCGGCGGACGCCGTCCGGCTGGATGTCGGCTCCGACGCCACCGTCACCGGCGTGCTGCAGGCAGCGGGCCTGCTGTTTTTCGCCTTCGCCGGGTACGCCCGCATCGCCACCCTCGGCGAGGAAGTCCGCGATCCCGCGCGCACCATTCCCCGCGCCATCCCGCTTGCCCTCGGCCTGACCCTGGTCGTGTACGCGGCCGTGGCCCTCGCCGTCCTGATGGTGCTCGGCCCCCAGGGGCTGGGCGAGGCGGCCGCGCCGCTGTCGGATGCGGTGCGTGCCGCGGGGGCGGACTGGCTGGCGCCTGTCGTGCGGGTCGGGGCGGCCGTCGCCGCGCTCGGCTCATTGCTCGCGCTGATCCTGGGTGTCTCCCGCACCACCCTGGCCATGGCCCGTGACCGGCACCTGCCCCACGTCCTGGCCGCCGTTCATCCGCGCTTCCAGGTGCCGCACCGCGCTGAACTGCTGGTGGGCGCCGTGGTCGTGGTGCTCGCCGCCACCGCCGATGTACGTGGCGCGATCGGCTTCTCCTCCTTCGGCGTCCTGGTCTACTACGCCGTCGCCAACGCCTCCGCCTGGACGCTCAGGCCGGACGAGAACCGTCCGCCGCGCCTCGTCCCCGCGGTCGGCCTGGCCGGCTGCCTGGTGCTGGCCTTCACCCTGCCCGCCGACTCCGTCGCATGGGGGACCATGGTCCTGGCCGTCGGCATCGCCGCCTACGGCATACGCCGGGCCATCAGCGCCCGCCGGGCGTCCTGAGCCGCTCACCTGCACGAGCGGGTGTCGCTCCGAACTCACATGTCCGGGCGAACCGTCGACGTAGGTCCGGCGGTCTTATGGGGTGGACCCGAACTCCCGCTCGTGTCCGACGCGGTCGGCACTCCGCTCGGTGTGCCGGGAGCGGGCGAGAGCGCGCCGGCCGAGGGCCATGGCGATCAGTCCCAAGGGGATGGCCGCGATGGCTCCCACCATCCCGTTGCCGGTGCCCGGGCCGCCGCTGGAGGTGGCCAGGTGCAGGGCCGCGAGGGCCGTGCCGACCAGGCCCACCGCCATGGCCGACATGGCGCCGGTGCGCGCGTTGCCGGTGCTGCTACGGCCGGCCATGCGGGCCAGAGCCAGCCAGCCGATGGCCACGCCGATCAGCCCCACCCCGAGGGCCAAGTTGGCCCCGGTCCGCCCGTCGCCGATGACTCCGCCCTCGGCGGCCACCGTCAGGACATCTGTTGCGCTCATGCCGCTCTCCTCCTTCGTGCGTGGCGAATTCCGTGGTTTCCGTTGTGCCTTGAGCGTGCCTGCCGGCAGCCCTGCTGGTCGTCCGGCGGGTGAAGTCCTTTCGCACTGCCATCGACATGGCAGTTGACTGCCGCGCATGCGGCAGGCGGCGGGCGTGTACCGCGGGTGCGGTAGCCGACCGCTCGTCCGCGGGCGGGACTCGCCCGCAACGGCGTCCGGCTAGGGTGCGCGCATGGACACAGGGCGTTTTCGTGTCCCGGCCGGTGCCATGGACTGGGCGATTGCCATCAGCGTGGCGGCACTGCTGCTGGGAACCGGGCTGTCGGGGCAGCACCCGGCCGGGGAACGCGAGTTGCTCGGCGCCGTGCTGCTGGCGGCGGGAGGTCTGACGCTGGTCGCGCGTCGTAGGGCTCCAATTGCCGTGCTGGCTGTCACCGGCCTGTGCGCGGTGGGGTATGAAGCGGCGGGTTTTGAGGTGCTCGCTGTCTCGTACCTGGTTGCGGTGTACGGCGCCGTACGGGCCGGGCACCGTGCCCTGACGGTGGCGGTATCCGTGTCTTTGCTCGTCGTTCTCCCTCTCACGGCGCTGGTCTTCCGAGACGGGCCGGCGCGCGAGGCATTCGCGCAGGCCCGGAACGTGCTGGAAATCGCCTGGCTGATTGCCGCCTTTGCCGCCGGTGAGGCGTTGCGGCAGGCCGAGCGACGGGCGGACCAAGCCGAGCGCACCCGGGAGGAAACCGCTCGGCGCCGCGCGGATGAGGAGCGGCTGCACATCGCACGGGAGCTGCACGATTCCCTCACCCACCAGATTTCGATCATCAAGGTGCAGTCCGAGGTCGCCGTCCACGTAGCCCGCAGGCGCGGCGAGCAGGTGCCCGAGACGCTGCTGGCGATCCAGACGGCCGGACGGGAGGCAACCCGGGAGCTGCGCGCGACTTTGGAGGCCCTGCGCGACGACGACACGACCCCGCCGCAGAGCCTTGAGCACGTACCGGAACTGGTGGAGCGCGCCCGTTCGATGGGCCTGGACGCGACGCTGAAGATCGAAGGGCAGCGGCACGTCGTGCCGGCCGCGGTGGGCCGGACCGCCTACCGCATTGTCCAGGAGGCGCTGACCAACACGGCCCGGCACGCCTGTGCCACCACCGCGACGGTCCGGATCGAATACCGTCCCGACGCCCTTGCCGTCCAGGTGGACGACGACGGCAAGGCCACCCCCGATGACGCCCCGACCCCGGGCCTCGGGCTGCTCGGCATGCGCGAACGCATCACGGCCCTGGGGGGCCGTCTGCGCGCGCAGCCTCGCACCGAGCACGGCTTCACCGTCCAGGCCGAACTCCCAGTGGAACGAGCATCATGATCCGTGTCCTGCTGGTCGACGACCAGCCGCTCATCCGCAGCGGCTTCCGCGCACTGCTCGACCTCGAAGACGACCTCAAGGTGGTGGCCGAAGCCGCCGACGGTGAAGAGGGTCTGGTGCTGGTCAAGGAGCATCTGCCCGACGTCGCGCTCATCGACATCCAGATGCCGGTCATGGACGGCATCGAGGCGACCCGGCGCATCGCCGCGGACCCGGCCTTGGCGGACGTGCACGTCGTCATCCTGACCAACTACGGCATGGACGAGTACGTCTTCGAAGCACTGCGCGCCGGCGCCGCCGGATTCCTGGTCAAGGACATCGTGCCGGAGGACCTCCTGCACGCCGTACGGGTAGCCGCCCGCGGCGACGCTCTGCTCGCCCCGTCCATCACCCGCAAGCTGATCCACCGGTACGTCGCCCAGCTGCCCCCCGCCTCCAGTGCCGCGCTGGAGGAGCTGACCGGCCGCGAACGCGAAGCGGTCGCCCTGGCCGCACAGGGCCTGTCCAACGACCAGATCGCCGACCACATGGTGATCAGCCCGATGACCGCGAAGACCCACATCAACCGGGCCATGACCAAACTCCATGCCCGCGACCGGGCCCAACTCGTGGTTCTCGCCTACGAATCCGGCCTGGCCGCCCCGCGCAACGGCTGACAGCCGGCAGTGATTGCCGACTTCGCGGTGGACGTCCGACCATGCCCCGACCACATCACCGCCACGGTGCTCGCCGCCTTCACGCCCCCGGCAAACCAGTACCCGAGACCCACCCCCTGCGGGGAGCGCCCGTAACCCGCACCGAAGGAACCACGACCACCTCCGAAAAGTCGATGGTCGGTTCGCCCGTACCGTGATCTCCCCGGGGTACGGCGGTCAGGCAGTGAAGAGCGGCGTCTCCTGCGGGGTGAGGTTGAACCGAGTTGATCAAACCCCAGCGTGCCTGGAAGTCGCTCTCCCCGGTCGAGTTGGCCACCGCCGAGTGGGTCGACTGGTACAACCACCGGCGCCTCCACGGTGAGATAGGCCACGTTCCGCCCGTCGAGTACGAGGCCAATCACTACATGGAATCCACGAAACCCCAGGTCACAACCACAATCTGAGATCTCTACCGAACCCGGGGCGGTTCAGGGGCGAGTGGTGCTGTGTCTTCGATCGGGTGACAGGGCTGGGAATCCCCGTCGATGCGGTGGCGTGCCCGCGAGGCTCGGAGGATGCGTATCGCGGTGCTGGATGTGGACGGGACTCTGATCGCCGGCACGCTGGCCGGTCGGTTGCCGATGATGCTGGCCGAGGCTGGGCTTGTTCCCCGGGACCGCCTGGAACGGCTGCGCCAGGCCCAGTCGGCATCGGATGGCGAGGACCCTGCGGCGGCGGCGCGGATGAACGAGCTGTTCGCCGCGATGCTGACCGATGTGCCGTCCCGGTCGGTGTCCGCGGTGATGGCCCGGCTGTGGCAACGGCAACGCGAGCGGCTGTTCGCCTCAACCCGGCCGCTGGCCGCGGCGTTGCAGGACGCCGGCTATGTGCCCCTGCTGATCTCGGGTGGCCCGCAGGAGATGGTGGCTTACCTTGCCTGTGAGCTGGGCGTGGCCCTGTTTCGCGGCACGCAGTTCGAGGCGGCTGACGGGCTGTTCACCGGCCGGGTCGCCTCAGCGGTCGCTGACGGGAAGGACAGGGCTGCGCAGGACCTGGCGGGCACCGGACACATCGACTGGCCGGACTCGCTGGCCGTGGGCAACTCCCTGGGTGACGTCTCGTCGCTGAGCCGGGTCGGCCACCCCGTGGCGTTCGAGCCCTCCCCCGCGCTCAGGGCGCTGGCCCGCCGGCACTCATGGCCCGTGTGTGACCGCACCAGCCTGCTCACTCACCTGCGCGACCAGGCCGCTCTGCCCGTCTCCCCACCAGCCCCTGCCCGCGAGGTGCCGCCGGCCCGCCACGCAGCGCCCGTGACATCGGTGGGCAGTGCGATCCGTCGGCTGACCGAGCGGCTGCTGGCCCAGGTGGGCAACCAGGGAGCCGTCACGGGCGAGTGCCGCAGCCGGGTCACCGAGTCGGCCCTGATGCTGACCCTGCTGCGCCGCGCGAATGCCCTGCCCGGGATGCAGAGCCGGCTGCACGCCTACCTCTCGCGCAGCCGTACAGCCGCAGGCGCCTTCGATGCGGCGGTCATCGACGCCACCCTGCACGGCACCCCGCCGACGGACCGGCACCGGCTCATCGAGCAGACCTTCTCCGGCGCCGCCCAGCACTCCTCCGACCGCAAGAAGCTCGCCCTGGAGGCGATCCTCGCCGTCGTGGGCCCCGAGCCCTTCCACGTCGACGCCCCCTCCCACGCGTTCGAGCACCACAACGAGGCCACCTGGACCCGCCTGCGGCAAATGGCCCTCCACCACCTGCACGTGCCGGACCCCGTCGCCCCGGAACTGACCGCACGCCTGCTGCGGCTGACCGAACGCGGCCAGGACCGCGGAGTCATCGAGGGCAACGTGTTCGCGCACCTGTTCGCACTGCTGTCGCTGCACCGGACGATGCCCGGCCACCAGGTCATCCACGACGGCATCACGGCCCTGGCCGAAGCCGTCCGCGACGACGGCGGCATGCCGTTCATCACCAGCGAGGAGATCTTCTCCACCGCCACCGCGGGCCTCGCGCTGGCGCGCGCCGGCGCCAAAGGGCAGGTGCTGCTCGCGATGGGCGACTACCTCGCAGCCCAGCAGGCCGGCAACGGCGGCTGGGCCTACGCCCAGGACGTCGTACAGACCGACACGGACACCACCACCCACGTCCTGTCCTTCCTGCACGCCATCGGCCCCGAGCGCTACCGGGCACACATCGCCCTCGCCCGGCAGTTCCTGGCGGCGCACCTGGGCGAGGACGGCGGGATGCCGACCTATCTACCCGGCCAGCCCTCCGAGCCGACCATGACCGCCAACGCCCTCATCGCCCTGCGCCCCTACCACTTCACCCACGCCCCCCTGCTGGAGGGGGCAACCCGCTACCTCCTCAACGCGCAGAAACCCGACGGCACCTTCGAACGCAGCTGGAGCCTGAGCGAAGCCAACGCCATGCTCCGCGCCCTGACCGCCCTCACGCTCGCCCACCGCCACAACCCCTCAAGCCATCAAGGACATCTGGGTCCGGCCATCGACTCCATCCACCAGCGCCTGCTCGTCACCGCCAACCCCGACGGCGGCTGGGGCCAGACCCCCGGGGAGGCCAGCGACGCGATGAGCACCGCCTACACCCTCACCGCGCTCGCCCCCACGCACCGCACCCACCCCACCGTCCGCAGCGGCCTGCACTACCTTCTGGGCGAACAGAACCCCGACGGCGGATACACCTCACCCTCCGACCAAGCCGCCCCCCGCCCTCTGCGCTACGCCATCCCCGTCCTCACCGACATCTTCGTCCTCCTCGCCCTCACCCACTACGCGTGAACAACCACCCGATCGGGCTTGAATCTCACCTTGCCCGGAGGCGCTCGCGAGAGCAGTGGCGGGGCCAGGCGGTGGGTCCGGGCTGATACTCGTGGGCTGCCCAGCCGTCACGTGTTCCCGGAGGCGAGTTCCTCCGTGGATCCCTCCATGGCCGGGGGAAGATTGCGCCGGTAGAAGCGCCGGTATGCGCGGAGGGTGGGCCCGTCCGCGACGGACCAGAGGTCCTTGGCCACTGGGCGCATCCAGCGCAGGATCTCGAAGTCGGCACGGTGATTTCGCCTGACCAGGCGCCACAGGAAGGCCGCCCAGAGACGGTTGGCCGGCCAGAGCAGCCAGTCGGGTCCGAGTTTGCGGACGATCAGGCTCCACGTCGCGATCGTGACACCGGGCCGCACGGGACTCACAGCCGCGACGAAGGCCATCCGGGGCGGCTTTCCGTCCGGCTGCGGGCCCGGCTGAGGAGTGGCCACCGCGGTTGTCGGGCTCGCCATCTCGACCAGTACGTACGGACGGAAGTGGTGGATACGGGTGCCGTCCTCCTCGGCGGGCTGGATCCGGAAGGAGAAGTGACGTCCTTCGTCCCGCAGTTGGACGGAGGTCATCGTTCGCCCCGGACTGTGCGTGTAGGGCCAGTGCGAGACGTCGGTCACGTGTTCACCGATCGGGAGGAGATCCGCGTGACAGACGAGCACCTCACCGGCCAGGCAGAGGTGGCGACGGCGGTCCTCGGCGAAGCTCAGCCCGCTCATGGGCTCCGGGGCCGGTGACCCGTGCCAGAACCAGATGATGCCTCCCTGCTCGGTCACGGGGACGCTGTGCTGCACGGCCCGGGAGGGGATACGGTCCGCGCCGGGGATCTTCCGGCACGCTCCCTCCGTATCGAACTCCCAGGCGTGGAAGCCGCAGACCAGCCTCTCCTCGCGCACCCGGCCGCACCGGCTGAGGTCGGCGCCCATGTGGCAGCACTGGCTGTCGATCATCCCGACCTGCCCGCCGCGTGTGCGGAACAGCGCGTACCGCCGGGCCATGTAGGTGACGGGGACCACCTGGCCAGGGCGAAGATGCCGGCTGAACCGGGCGAAGTACCAGCCGGTGGGACAGAGCTCCTGCTGCCCACCGCCTGCCAGGAGACTCAGATGGTCAAGTTCCCGGTCGTACGGCTGTGGCCTGGGGTGCCGCCTGGTCATGCGGTGATTCCTTCCTCATCCGCCGGGAAGCTGTGTTCCGCAGTTGCCCGGGGTGCGGGCACGGGGGCAGGGGTGGATGGTGCGCGGCAGGTGTAGGCAGCGGCATCGAAGCGGTTCAGTGAGCGGGTGAGCCGGCCGGTGGACCAGGGCCAGCAGAAGGTGTTCCGCCCGCTGGAGTGGAAGTAGTAGCTGGAGCAGCCGCCCGCGTTGTACACGGTGGTCCGCAGTGCGTCCTGCACCGCGGTGTTGTAGGCGGCCTGGACAGCCGGTCTGACGTCCATGGAGGCGTGGCCTTCGCGGCGCAGGTGCCTCAGAGCGGCGCCCAGGTAGGCGAGTTGGGCTTCGAGCACGCTGATGGCGGAGGTGGAGCCGGAAAGGAGGTTGGGGCCCAGGAGGAGAAAGAGGTTGGGGAACCCACTGACGCTGGTGCCGAGGTATGCCTGAGGGCCGTCCCCGGCCCAGGTCTCGTGCAATGTCCGGCCTGCCGTGCCGTGCACGCTGCGGGCCAGCGGCAGCTCACCGACGCGGAAGCCGGTGGCGGTGATCACCACGTCGGCCTCGATCGCGGTGCCGTCGGCACCGATGAGGTGCCGGCCGCGTACGCAGGACAGAGCGGTGGGGTGGAGGTGGACATGGGGCTGGGCCAGGGCCGGGTAGAACGTGCTCGACGTCAACAGACGCTTGCAGCCCAGGCGGTGGCCGGGCATCAGCGCCCGGCGCAGCTCCGGGTCACGAACCGTGAGTCTCAGATGGGCCCGGGCCGCAGTCTCGAGAGGACCTGCCAGCCGTGGGTGGCGGAGCAGGTAGCCGATGCCCTCTTGCAGGCCGTACTGACCGGCCCGCAGGGTGCGCCGTACGCCTGGAACACGGCCTAAAGACCAGTTGATGGCCAGGGGAACCGGCAGGTCGGGCTTGGGCAGCAGCCACTGTGCGGTGCGCTGGAAGAGGTGTACGGCCGCCGCCCGGTCCTGGATGGCCGGGACGACCTGGACGGCGGAGGCGCCACTGCCGACGACGGCCACGCGCCGGCCGGTGAGGTCCACAGCGTGGTCCCACTCAGCGGTGTGGAACACCGGCCCTGGGAACTCGTCCAAACCCGGCGCATCGAGCCGCCGTGGCTCATGCCACGGCCCGGTGGCCAGGACCAGAACCCTCGCGCGGTACTCGCCGTCGGTGGTCTGCACAAGCCAGCGCCCCGCGGCCTGGTCCCACCGGGCCCCTAGGACACGGACACCGCACCGCAGCACTTCACCGACCCCGTACCGGTCCGCGGTCGTCCGCAGGTAGTCGTGGATCTCCGGCTGACCGGCGAAGGTTCTGCTCCACCGCGGGTTGGGGGTGAAGGAGTAGGAGTACAGGGAGGACGGGACATCGCAGGCGCACCCCGGGTAGGTGTTCTCCCGCCAGGTACCCCCGAGTTGCGACGCCTTCTCCAGCACCACAAGGTCACGCCAGCCCTCCTGGCGCAGCCGGATGGCGGCACCGATGCCGGAGAACCCGGCGCCGACCACCACCACCTGCACATCCCCGCCCCCTCGCGGCCGGGCATCACATGCAGGCTCAGGCAGAAACGACACAGTCCCCCCCATGGTGTCGAAACCCGCGAGGCCCTCCCCGGGGCCCGGCGGCAGGCCCAGTGTGGGGGAATCCGGAAGGACGCCGTCAGGGCGTGAACCCGGCGCGCGAGCGGAGTGGTGAGCGACGCGGAGGGCGCGCGACGAGGAAACGCTCCGGTCCAGGACGCGTTCACATGCGCTTACCCGCGGAAGGGGCCCAACGCCCCTGATTCGTCCACGGTTTCGAACCCGGGCTTCTCCTGTCCGGTGGGGTCAAAACGGCGTACTCCGCGAATTCATCAGATGGTGTGGATCAGCCGCCGTGCGGCCGTCTCGCCGTTCTTCCGCGCTGATGATCGGAGAGCGGCCGTCGCCTTCCGGGGGAACGCTGTCCGTGACGTTGGCATGCCCGGTCGCACGCACCATCCGACCAACAGAGACGAGTCATCGTGCATTTGACTCCGCATGAGCAGGAGCGCTTACTGATCCACGTGGCGGCCGACGTGGCGGGAAAGCGCCGCGAACGGGGGCTGCTTCTGAACTACCCCGAGACGATGGCCCTGCTATCCGTTCACGTCTTCGAGGCGGCGCGCGACGGTAAGACCGTCAGCGACATCATGGACTCGGGCCGACGGGTGCTCACCCGTGACGACGTGATGGACGGCGTCCCGGAGATGATCAAGAACGTCCAGGTGGAGGCGACCTTCCCGGACGGCACCAAGCTGGTCACGATCCACGACCCCATTCCGGAGGCCACTCAGGAGCCCGAGGTCTACCCGGGCAAGATCGAGCACCCCCTGCCGGCGCGCAGGCCGCAGTGCCCGGTCGACTGCGACGACACCGCCTCGTCCACCTGTTGCGATGCCTGCGAGGACGCCGCGTCCTGGCACCAGGCAATCGCGTTCAACAAGCACCTGCAGGACGACAAGAAGACGATCAAGGTCAGGAACACGTCCGACCGTCCCATCCAGGTCGGCTCCCACTACCACTTCGCCGAGGTCAACCCCGGCCTCAAGGCGGTCGTGAACCCCGCCGGCACGCCCGTGACCTATGACGAGCTGTGGACGTGCGCCGAGGCGAAGGGGCGACGGCTCAACATCGCCGCGGGCACGTCCGTGCGGTTCGAACCAGGAGACGAGTGCTGCGTTGAGCTGGTGAAGATCGAAGGCGACGCCAAGAGCGACACCCGCAAGATTCAGGGACTGCGCAAGGGGATCGTCCGATGAGCAGCCAGCCCGGGAAGACGGACCGGCAGAGGCCGAGCAACCTGCTGAAGAGGGCGGACTACACCGCTCTGTACGGGCCCACCACCAAGGATCGTGTCCGCCTTGCCGACACCGATCTCACGGTTGAGATCGAAGCCGACTGGAGTGGCGGACCGGAATACAGCGGCAACGAGATGATCTTCGGCGGCGGGAAGGTGATCCGCGAGTCGATGGGCATGTCCCACATCCCGAGGGACGGGGGCGGCAACACGGATCGCCTTCCCATGGACACGGTCATCACCGGGGCGCTGATCCTCGACTGGTGGGGTGTGGTCAAGGCCGACGTCGGCATCAGGGACGGCAAGGTTCACGCCATCGGCAAGGCGTACAACCCCGAGACGATGGACCCGATCGCGGTCTTCCAGGAGCCCGCACGTGAAAAGGGGAGCGAGCCGCTACCGGTGACGGCGACGAACTTCGCGGTCGGCCCGAGCACCGAGGTCATCTCCGGCAACGGCCGGATCCTCACCGCGGGCGGTGTGGACACCCACGTTCACTTCATCTGCCCCGAGGAGATCCACGAGGCCCTGGCCTCGGGCGTGACCACTCTCATCGGCGGCGGCACCGGCCCAGCAGAAGGCAGCACGGCCACCACCGTGACCCCGGGCGAGTGGCACATCACCCGCGTCTTCGAAGCCCTGGACGACTACCCGGTCAACATCGGTCTGCTCGGCAAGGGCAGCACGATGAACGAAACCGCTCTGAACGAGCAGGTGGACGCCGGAGTCATCGGCTTCAAGATTCACGAAGACTGGGGCGCCACCCCTGCGGTGATCGACAAGGCGCTGGCCGTCTGCGAGAACCGCAAGGTCCAGCTCGCCTTGCACGCCGACTCGCTCAACGAGTCCGGTTTCCTGGAGGACACCAAGAAGGCCATCAACAAGCGTTCCATCCACATCTTCCATGTCGAGGGCGCCGGAGGGGGCCACGCCCCGGACATGATCGAGCTGGTCAAGGAGCCGAACGTCCTGCCCGCCTCGACCAACCCCACCCGGCCCTTCACGGTGAACACCGTCAAGGAGCACGTCGACATGATGGTTGTGTGCCACCACCTCAACCCGGACATTCCGGCGGACATGGCCTTCGCGGATTCCCGTATCCGCCCGTCCACCATGGCGGCGGAGGACCTCCTCCACGACATGGGCGCCATCTCGATGATGTCCTCGGACGCCCAGGCAATGGGCCGCATCGGCGAGATGATCATGCGGACCTGGCAGACCGCGCATGTCATGAAGTGCCGCTATGGCCCGCTGCCCGAAGACCTGCAGAGCGCTAAAGTCCGAACGATCAAGGATGACAAAAAGGACCACTCCTACAACGAGGACGGGCTGCAGCCCAACGACAACCACCGGGCGCGCCGGTACGTCGCCAAATACACGGTCAACCCGGCGATCACCCACGGCATCGACGCGTACGTCGGTTCCGTGGAGACCGAGAAGCTTGCCGATCTTGTGCTGTGGGAGCCGAAGTTCTTCGGCGTCAGGACGCACATGGTCCTCAAGGGCGGCCAGCTCGCCTACGCGCAGGTCGGCGACGCCAATGCCTCGATCACGACGCCGCAGCCGTACCTGCCGCGGGCGGTCTGGGGCTCCACCGGCCGTGCTCCGGGGAGCAACTCGGTGAACTTCGCCGCCCCGGGCGTGGCGGAGAAGTTGAACACCCGCTTCGTCTTCCGGGCCAGCGGCAACGCGGCCACGGAGGCGCAGACGGAGGGGCTCGGGCTCAGCAAGAAGTTCGTCGAGATCGCGGACACCCGGAACGTCAGGAAGACCGACATGAAGCTGAACGACACGGTGCCCAAGAGCCTCGAGGTCGACCACAACAGCTTCGAGGTCACCATCGGCGGTGCCACAACGAGCGATGCCCGCACCGAACTCAACGGTGCGACCGTACCGCGCTCCTACGTCACCGAAGTCCCCCTGGCGCAGCGGTACTTCCTCTTCTGATCCGACGCCTGTCCGGCCGTCGGCGCCGCCGCTTCGGCCGGGTCCCGGGCGGGCCTGGTGTGCCCGCCCGGGATACCGCGCCCCCATCCGACCCTGTGAAAGGCAGCCGCTCGCACATGAGCCGCGCAGCCCTGCTCCTTCTGACCGATGGCCGCTTTCCCGCCGGCGGGCACGCCCACTCCGGCGGCGTCGAGGCCGCCGTCGCCCACGGAGCCGTACACGACACCCACAGCCTGGAGGCGTTCTGCCGCGGGCGCCTGCACACCACCGGTCTGACGACGGCCGGGCTCGCCGCCGCAGCCGCCGGCGGATACGACCCGCTGCTGCTCGACGACGCCGCCGACGCGCGCACCCCCGCCCCCGCACTGCGTGCCGTCGCCCGCAGGCTCGGCCGGCAGATGATGCGCGCCGCCCGTGCCACCTTTCCGTCCGCCGAACTCGAAAACCTGGCCGCCGCGCGTCCCCAGGGCGCCCACCAGCCCATCGTCCTGGGCCTCGCCGCCCACGCCGCCGGACTCGCCCCGCTGGACGCCGCCTATGCCGCCGCGTACGAGAACATCGGCGGCCCGGCCACCGCAGCGGTGCGCCTGCTGAGCCTCGACCCGCTCGACGCCTCGGGGCTACTGGCCCGCCTCGCCCCCGAAATCGACGACGTCGCACAAGCCGCGGCCGACGCCGCGAACCGTGCCACGACCGAGGGCCTCGATGCCCTGCCGTCGGCCTCCTCACCCCTGCTGGACATCACCGGGGAGCAGCACGCCGCCTGGTCCGTCCGGCTCTTCACCTCCTGACCGCCACTGAACGCCCGGATTCCCAAACGGAGTTGCCATGCACCTCGACCACTCTCTGCCTCACCAGCACGCCTCCAGCGCTTCGGCGACCCGGCCCGACGGCAGCCGCCGCGCCCTGCGCCTCGGCCTGGGCGGCCCCGTCGGCTCCGGCAAGACCGCGGCCGTCGCCGCGCTCTGCCGCACGCTGCGCGACCGCTGGTGCATCGCCGCTGTCACCAACGACATCTACACCCGCGAGGACGCCGAGTACCTGCTGCGCGAAGCCGTCCTGCCGCCCGAGCGCATCACCGCCGTCGAGACCGGCGCCTGCCCGCACACCGCGATCCGCGACGACATCTCAGCAAACCTGGAAGCCGTCGAACACCTGGAAGCAACCCTCCACCCCCTCGACCTCGTGCTCGTCGAGTCCGGTGGTGACAACCTGACCGCCACCTTCTCCAAGGGCCTCGTCGACGTGCAGATCTTCGTCATCGACGTCGCCAGCGGCGACGACATCCCCCGCAAGGGCGGCCCCGGCATCACCACCGCCGACCTCCTGATCGTCAACAAGACCGACCTCGCCCCGCACGTCGGCGCCGACCTGGACACCATGGCCATCGACGCGAAACGACAGCGCGGCGACCTGCCCGTCATCTTCACCAATCTCACCTCCGACGACGGCGTCCGCGAAGTCGCCGACTGGGTCACCGGCCACCTCACCCAGTGGCACGCCGGGGCAACCGTATGAGCCCCTCCACCAAACTCACCGCCATCTGCGCCACGTCCGACCTCGACATTCCCCCAGCCGGCGACCAGGAGCCCGCCGGACACCCCGACGGCGTGCATGCCACCGCCCGCATCCGCGCCGCGCACAACGGACGCGTCACCACCCTCCCGCAGTTGCGCAGCGACGGCCCCTTCCACCTGCGGCGCCTGCGCACCCAGGGCAGTGCCGCCGCGGTGGGGATCATCGGCGCGATGAGCGCCCCGCTCGGTGGCGACCGGCTCACCCTCGACATCACCGCCGAGGACCGGGCCGAGCTGGAAGTCACCACGGCCGCCGCCACACTCGCCCTGCGCGGTCCCACCACCGACGCGGCCACCTACGACGTGCGCATCACCGCCGGAGAACACGCCCATCTGCGCTGGCTACCACAGCCCCTGATCAGCGCCGCCGACAGCAACCTGCGGCAGACGTACACCATCGAACTCGCCGCCACCTCACGGCTGACCCTGCGAGAAGAGCAACTCCTGGGCCGGGCCGACGAGGAACCAGGCCACCTCGTCAGCCGGATCCTGGTCCACCGTGCCGGGCGCCCGCTACTCGACCAGCACACGGCCTACGGAGCCCCAGAACCCGGCTGGGACGGCCCGGCCGTCCTCAACGGACACCGCGCCGTCGGGCAACTCCTGATCGTGGACCCACGCCTCGACCACCGACAAGACCCCATAGTGCTCGGCGACGGCACCAAGAACGGGTGCGCCGTCCTCGCACCACTGGCCGGCGGGCCCGCACTACTCGCCACCGCCATCGCACCCAGCGCGTCAACTCTGCGGAAACTGCTCGACGAGGCACACGCACACGCCCTCGACCGCTAGCGCGGATGGGCTGCCAACCGGGCGGGCGACGGGACCCAGCGTCGGACCAGTCGCTACTGAGGTTTGAGATGAGCGGCTGCCCGCCGGATCGTCGGTCACGGCGGCGGACACGTGAATGCTGCTGTCTGGATCGAAGAAACTCGGGCAGCCGGTCCCGGGCGATGCGCCTACTGCCCTGACCAATGGTCCGCTGGTAAGCGGACCAGCGGCAGTAACTGCTTGTGACCGCCGGACGAATCGAGGAAACTTCCGCAGCGCCCCACCGGCCACAGGCAGTGGGCCCTTGTCGAGGGTGTCCGCGATCGGGGGGCCATCCCCGCGGGTGCGGGGATGGTCCCGTCTCGCCGAGCTTGCCCTGACCTAGGAGGCTCTGCTCCCCGCACCCGCGGGGTGGCCCGTCCATTCGCCAGAAGTGCGGAATGTGGGCGTCCTGCTCCCCGCTCCCGCCGGGATGATCCCGGCTCAATAACCCGCCTCCGGAGAGGGCGAAGTCCCCGCCGTCACCGCGGGGTGTTCGCCACTCCGGGCCGGGGTGGCCGCCGGCGTCGGAGCCGGTCCACTTCTGGGCGCGCTGGAAGTCAGCGACGTTGAGGCGGTCCGCCTCGCCCCAATCGCGGGACGGGCCGACGCGGTAGTGCTTCCCGAGGCCCTTGCTCACAAGCTGCTGCCCAAGCGCGAGAATCGACCCGTTCGACTTGCCGGGACCGAAGACGCTGCGGCCGGGGAACGCCGGCGCCCCCGGCTTGGGCATCGCCCCTGTGGTGGGCCACTTCGGCATCGGGCCCGGGTCGGTGTGCAAAATCACCCGCCCTGACGCCCTGACGCCCTGATGCCACCACCGAATCCTTGACTTCGCGGCATTGGTCCAGAAGCTGCCGGTGACGTGCGCGAGTCAATCGCACGACGCGGCGGGCGAGTTGAAGCGGGTGGGTTCGGGCGCGTGCAACAACAACAGGGCCTCCGGGAACCGCTCGGAATGGGGTCGCACCCCCGAGCCACCAAGAGGCCCTGCCTTCGTGCGCGTACCGCCGGAAGATCACCCGACCAGGAACTCCGCTCGATCCACACGTTCCCAGATCGGTTCGGATACGGCTTCTCAACTAGACGCATACCTAGCAGGCGGTGACGTCGGCCCCGGGATCCGGCACCGTCATGGCCCAGGTCCCCATGGCCTCCAAGACGTCGCGCAGCCCTGTGCCGAGAGGGGTGAGCGCATACTCGACGCGCGGCGGGATCTCCGCGTAGGTCGTGCGGGTCACGATGCCGTGCCGCTCGAACTGGCGCAGTCGGCTGGTCAGGGTGTGCGGACTGATGCCGGGCAGGGCCTCGCGCAGCTCGGTGAAGCGGTGGGGGCCGTTCAACAGTTCGCGCACGATCAGGGTGGCCCACGGACCGTTGAGCAGGGCGAGGAACCGGGCGACACCGCACTCGGGCAGAAAGGAGTCCGTCACATTTTTGACTGTACCCCATTAGTGCAGTTGATGTAACTGATGCATCGCATGCACTAATGAAGCCATGACCTACGTGATTCACGGCGCCACCGGCGCCCAGGGCGCCCCCGTCGTCGCCGCTCTCGCCGCCGCGGGCAAGCCCGTAACCGCTCTCACCCGCAACCCGGACGCCGTCGTGGACGGCGCACGCGTGGTGGCCGCCGACTACTCCTCCACGGAGGAACTGACCGAGGCATACCGCGGCGCAAACGGGGTGTTCGTCCACCTGCCGATGGTCTCCGAAGAGGACCGCCAGACCTATGCGCGCAACATCATCGCCGCCGTCCGCGCAGCCCGCCCGGCCCGCGTGGTGCTCTCCACCAGCGGTGCCCCGACCGACCCCGACACCGGCGGCGCGGCCGCCATGCTGGCCAGCGGCCTGGCGGACAGCGGGGTGTCCCACGCGGTGATCGCACCCACGTTCTACCTGGAAAACCTCCTCATGCCGTTCGTCGTCGACACGGTCCGCGAGCGGGGCGTCCTGCCCTACCCGATCCGCGCGGACTTCCCCGTCTCCTGGGCATCACACCTGGACATAGCCGATGCCGCCGTCGCCCTGTTCGACCGATCGGACGTCACCGGCGTGGTCTCCGTCGGCCAGTATCCGGCGATCACCGGACCGGACCTGGCGAAAGCGTTCGGCGCCCGCTTCGGCCAGAACGTGGACTTCGAGCCGATCGCCCCCGAGCAGTTCCGCACTTCCATCGCACCGCTGATCGGCGAGGGCCCCGCCGCCGACGTCGCCGGACTCTACACAGCCATGAGCACGCTTCCCGACCGCTCGATCGCACCGGAGAACTCCGCCCAGAAGTTGCTGGACATCACCCCCCGGACCACGAGCCAGTGGCTGGCCGACATCGGCCTCTGACCGCAATCACTGCCGACTCGTCCGAACTCGGCAAGCAGGACTTGACAGACCGCCGCACCTCGTGGGCGGCCTGCCAAGTCCTCAAGAACCGCCGACCGCCCGCACCTTGGGCCCGCACGCCCCACTTCCCCACGCTGAACTTGACAGGGAATGCTCCCGCTCGGCGACGAGCCGTCTCAAGTCGTCGCCGGTCGGGGTGTCCGGGCGGAGCCAGTTGCTGACATCCACGGCCAGTACGATCCGCCCGTCGGCCGCCCTCGGCAGCGGCAGACCGGCCGGCGTGCGGCGCAACCGCGTCGACTCCAACCGGCCCGTCCGCGCACAGGATCGCGTCGGTGAGCTCGAAGAGCGCATCGGCGCGGCGGTACAGGCAGTCGCAGAAGTCGACCCGAAAGTGGACAACACTCCCAATGCCTCGCCTGCGGGCGCGTCGACGGGGAAACTCATGGGCAGCGGCCGTTCTTTCATGCTTCGTTACTCGACATCTCGAAGCGTGAAGAACGGCCGCGTCACGTGCCGCCGGTTCCCGGGGATCTCAGCAGGCCGAGCGACCTGCGACGTTAGACGCCAAGCTCAGGGACGTCGCCCCGCACGACCTCGGCCCATGGCCCGCCAGGACCTCGTCGTCCGTGAGAAGAAGTACTGGCAGAGGCGCCGACTCAGTGCGGCTTCTGGTGCACGGAGTGGTGATTTCCCGTGCACGGAACAGGGCCCGCCGTGAGGGGCGGCTTGGGCACACTGCCAGCAGTCCGGACGTTCACTCCCCGTTGCGGGCACGTGAAGTGGTGGTGCGCCTAGCCGTCCGGACGCCTGCCACGGGGGTGCGACCGTCGCCTCCGCCATGTCGGCGCTGCACGCCGACATGGCCACCAGTCACCGGAGAAACCATGACCTCAGATTTCCTAGTCCTCGGTGCGGGCACCGCCGGATCCGTGATCACCCGTCGTCTCCTCGACGCCGGCGCGACGGTCACGCTCGTCGAAGCGGGTGGCGACGAAACCAATCCAGCCCTGCACGACCTGTCACGCGTGGGTGAGCTGTGGCAAGGCCCGGAAGACTGGAGGTACGTCAGCGCTCCCCAGCCCCACGCGCTCAACCGCCGCCTGAGCCTCCCGCGCGGCAAGGTCGTAGGGGGTTCCAACCAGCTCAACGGCACCATCTGGGTCCGGGGTTCGGCCTGGGACTACGACTCGTGGGCGGCCGCGGGCAACACCGGCTGGGACTGGGCGTCTGTCGAACCGCTGTTCAAGCGGATCGAGCGGGACCTCACGACCGGCGAGGGCCTGCTCGACCTGGTACAGCCTGAGCTGTCGCCGATCCAGCAGTCAATCATCGACGCCGCCCTTGCCTGGGGACTGCCCTACAACAGCGACTACAATGACGGCACGCTCGACGGCGTGTCCCGGATGAGGCTCAATCTCCGTGACGGCAAGCGGCAGTCGACCTGGGCGGCGTACATGCGTCCCGTGCTGGATCATCCCCGCCTCGTCCTGCACACTGACACAATCGTCGACTCCCTGGTGGTCGAGAGCGGCCGGGTGACCGGCGTCCGGGTCATGGACCGGGGCGGCGAGCACCGGGTGCTGTCCGCTGGCCAGGTCGTCCTGAGTGCCGGCGCGCTCGCCTCGCCCGCCGTACTGTTGCGCTCCGGTATCGGACCGGCGGCGGAGCTGGAAACGCTCGGCATCAAGGTAGTCGCGGACGTGCCTGGGGTCGGCAAGAACCTCCAAGACCATTTCCTCGTGCCGGTCGTCTTCGGTGCCCGCAAGCCCATCGATCCGCCGCGCCCCTTCGAGCCGGTGACCCAGACCCATTGGTTCTGGAAAACTGATCCGTCACTTCCGGTCCCGGACACCCAGCCAATCAACTTCAGCATCCCCTTCTACTACGACGCAGGCATGACCGGCCCGGAGGCCGGGTTCACCCTGCACGCCGGGCTCATCCGGCCCGAAAGCCGGGGCACACTTTCCTTGAGCAGCCGCGACCCGCTCGCCGAACCGGTCATCGACCTCGGCTTGTTCACCGCCCAACGTGATTTGGCCACCCTCGTGGCCTCCGTACGGCAGTGCCGTGAGGTGGGGCGCCAGAATGCTCTGGCGGACGACTGGGGCGCCTACGAGGTCCTCCCCGGACCGCAGACCGATGACACCGACGAAGCGCTGGCCCGCTGGGTACGCCGGGCGGTCAACACTTACCACCACCAGGCCG
Source organism: Streptomyces sp. NBC_00878 (assembly GCF_026341515.1). NCBI lineage: Bacteria > Bacillati > Actinomycetota > Actinomycetes > Kitasatosporales > Streptomycetaceae > Streptomyces > Streptomyces sp. NBC_00878. Next base: position 1,595,815 of record NZ_JAPEOK010000001.1, read on the forward strand.
GCACCTGCCGCATGGGCGTGGACGACGAGGCGGTGGTCACCCCGGACCTGCGATGTGTCGCGGTGGAGGCCCTCATGATCGCGGACGCGTCCGTCATGCCGTCCGTCACCACGGGCAACACCAACGCGCCCACGGCAATGATTGCCGAGAAGGCGGCGGAAATGATCACCAACGGCTGACCACCGTGGCGTGAAGCGCCGCCCGGCCGTCAGCGCCACCTTCCACAAGTCCTTCCCGCAACACGTCCCGCGGCTGGGGCCCGCGGCAGAGAGACCTGTGAGTCCCAAGGCACGTCTCCGGCGCCTGTACAGGCACCCAATCGTGCACCAGCGTGACCAACTCGGCGTCGGTGAGCTGCGGGGCGAACCCCACGGCCGGCCGCTGCCATGGCGCGAGATGACGGAGACGCCTGCACAGAGTGCGATCGCGAGGGTGTCCAACTCTGTCTTCACACACTGACATTGGACGCCCTCGTCCCATGGGCGCAGCCGATCCCTTGGAATCGTTCATATAGGGGATCACTGAAAATGTTGGGGTTGTGGCCCCGGCCCGGTTGGGCCGGGGCCAGTCTTGTAGGCATGCAGGGGGAATGGGCGGGGGGAGATGGCCGGGCCGGATGTGTGGGAGACGTGCCGGGAGTTGATCCCGGCCGGGAGCGTGTTCGCGTTCCTGGCCGAACACAGGGAGGCCCTGTTCCCGCCGTCGATGTTCGCCGACAGGTATCCCTCGTCCAACGGTCGTCCGAGTCTGCCGCCGCAGGTGCTGGCCGCGACGGTGGTTCTACAGAGTCTGCAGGGGCTGTCGGACTTCGAGACGGTCCAGGAACTGCGGTGTGATCTGCGGTGGAAAGCGCCTGCGGGCTTGGCCTGTACGACACGGCTTTCGATCCGTCGCTGCTGACGTACTTCCGGCGACGTCTGCGCCACTCGACCGATCCGACGCGGATCTTCACCAAGGTCAAGGAGGTCGCGGCCGCCACCGGCATTTCGAAGGGCAGGCAGCGCAGGGCGCTGGACTCCACCGTCCTCGATGACGCGGAGGCCACCCAGGACACCGTCACTCAGATCATCTCCGCCGTCCGCCGGGTGATCCGCGAGGTGCCCCGAGCCCTGGAGGTGGCCGCTGAGCACTGCCACGCGCACGACTACACCGACCCGGGCAAGCCGAAGATCGCCTGGAATGACGAGCAGGGGCGCGCCGCGCTGGTCGGTGTCCACCGTCGATCCCGACGCCCGGCACATCCACCGGAGCGAGGCAGGCGAAGCGGGTTGTCTGGGCGACCAGCTGGCCCACCTCAGGAGGTCGCGTGCTACCCAGTCTCCTCGCCCGTGACGGGCAACGGATCGTCAGCGGCTCTGAATTGGACATTAGCGGCCGGAATGGAGTGCACAAGGCAGCGGGTGCACGACTGATCGCCATTGCGTGCACGCGCCGCACGGGCGGTGCGTGAGTGTCCGACTCTGTGCATTCCCTGGCGACTGTCCGTGCACCCAACGGCGCACCGAGCGGTTCCGGGCACGTCAAAGTCTCCCTGGCCCGTCCCAGTTCTGTCGGGTACCAGATCGCAAGGAGATCGTTGATGAGCTATCGCCACGAGCACTTCTACATCGGTGGAACGTGGGTGCGGCCCTCCACCGAGCGCCTCATCACCCCGATCAACCCGAGCACTGAGGAGCCGCTGGTCTCCGTTCCGGAGGCGGTGGAGGAAGACGTCGACGCGGCGGTTCGCGCGGCGCGTGCGGCGTTCGACGCACCCGGCGGATGGGCGACCTGGGAACCCGGGCGCCGGGCCGAGGTGGTGGAACGCTTCGCTGCGGAGCTGGACGCGCGGGCGGAAGCCATTGCCACAGCCGTCAGCAGCCAGAACGGCATGCCCATTGCCGTCGCCCGGCAGTTGGAGGTGGGTTACCCCAGCTCGGTGCTGCGCTACTACGCCGACCTGGCCCGCACCACTGAGTTCACCAAAACCCGTGCCGGACTGCTCGGCGGTTCCGTGGAGGTCCGCAATGTGCCGGTGGGCGTTGTCGGGGCCATCGTGCCGTGGAACTACCCGCAGGCGCTGTCGGTGTTCAAGATCGCTCCTGCGATGGCCACCGGCTGCACGGTGGTCCTCAAGCCCTCCCCTGAGGCGGTGCTCGACTCGTTCGTGATGGCGGAGGCCGCGGAAGCCGCAGGCGTGCCCGCGGGTGTGCTCAACATCGTGCCCGGCGGCCGGGATGCAGGCGCGCATCTGGTGTCCCACCCCGGCGTCGACAAGGTCGCCTTCACCGGTTCGACCCCGGCCGGCCGGGCCATTGCCGAGGTGTGCGGGCGGCTGCTGCGACCGGTGACGCTCGAACTGGGCGGGAAGTCGGCCGGCATCGTGCTCGACGACGCCGTCCTTGAGCCAGCCGTTATCGGCGAGGACCTGGTCCGGGCGACGTTCACCAACAATGGACAGACCTGTTTCCTCAGCACCCGCATCCTGGCGCCCCGCAGCCGCTACACGGAGGTGGTGGACCTCGTCACGGAACTCGCCCGTTCGCTGCCCGTTGGTGACGCACTCGATGAGCGGACTCTCGTCGGCCCTCTGGTCACCGCGCAGCAGCGGGAGCGGGTGGCGGGCTACATCGCGAAGGGTCGCGCCGAGGGCGCCAGGGTGACCACTGGCGGCGGCCGACCGGTCGGTCTGGAACGGGGCTGGTTCATGGAACCCACTGTCTTCGCCGACGTCGACAACCGTTCCGTCCTCGCGCAGGAGGAGATCTTCGGCCCGGTGCTGTGTGTGCTGCCGTACAACGATGTCGACGACGCGGTCAGCATGGCCAACGACTCGGACTTCGGGCTCGGCGGCACGGTGTGGACCGCGGATCCGGAGCGTGGAGCTGCGGTCGCCCGCCGGGTGCGCACCGGCACGATCGGCGTGAACCGCTACCTGCCCGACCCGGTGGCGCCCTTCGGCGGGGTCAAGGCCAGCGGCCTGGGACGCGAACTCGGCCCCGAGGGTATGCAGGCGTACCTGCAACCGCAGTCGCTGTACCGCTGATCCATACGCGGACACGCTCGGACCATCCCATGGTCGGAGTCCCTTCATGTCGGGGTCGTATATCCCCGTAGGGACCGCACACGTCTCCCTGCCGCCACCCAAGGTGTGGAGTCGGCAGAACCTCAGCGCAGGTAGAGGCAGCCGCCGTTGGCATCCCAGCACGTGGCAGAGACGGTGTCCCGTGCTCTGCGGAGAGTGGACAGCCACGTCCGCAATGGACTCGGGACGCCCCAGCCAGCCGACCGGGATCATGGCCTCGGTCTGCGCCGGGTTCTCCGGGACCCAACTACGGTCTGCCGGCCCACCGGAGGTCCTGTAGAACGCGCCGTTGAGGTTGGTGTCGACCAGAGCGGAGAAGCGCTCCGGCGTGATGTCCTCATGGCTTCGATCTCGAAGTGTCCAGCGTCTACACCAGGACGCAAGAAGCCGGGAGAAAGCGGTGGTACGAAGCCGGGATCGATGCGGTGGAGTTGCGCAGTGCCAGCCCGGGTTGCAGACAAGGACTCCCCTGGGACAACTGACAGAGCTGGGCACATGGCGCCTGGGCGCTGCCAGGAGGGCTGGACGAGCGAACGGTGTTCCGGGCGGGCGCGGAGAGGGGTGTGCCGCACCCTGCGAGAACAGCCGGGCCGTCGGCTGCGATGCCTGGATTCACAGGGCGAGGACTCGGCCACCTTGATGTGGAGTACTGTGCGCGTAGCACGCCCCCGAGGTGGAACGGCGTGCACCCTTCCCACCATTGCATGCATGGCACCGGCCACAAGGCTCCTGCGGCCTCCCTGTCTCCGCGGGCCTTTACGCAACGTGGCCCCCCGGTGAAACATTCAGGCACACGGCGGCGGCGTTGGGCGGGCTACCAGTGACAGAAGAACATCTCGCAGGTGGAGTGCAGTATGGGTTCATTTGTGACCACCGAGACCGTCGTCGGCGCGGAAAGATTCGATCACTGGGCACACGAGATGTCCAGGATCTTCGCCGGCCTCGACAGCCGCCCTCTCGCCCGCGTCCCATTCCACGGGAAGGCCACCAGCGACGCAGTCGGGCGACTCCAGCTTGCCTCGATCGACGCAGGGCCACTGACGGTCCGGCGTACCAGGAGCCTGACGGCGCAGCGCGAAGAGGACCACTACAAGGTGGCCCTGCAGGTCGCCGGCACCTGCGTGGTCGAACAGGACGGCGTCCGCGAGTCATTGGCCCCTGGGGACATCACCATCTGTGACACCTCGCGTCCGTACACATTCACCTACGAAACCGACTTCCGCACCGTCCTGATGATGCTGCCGCGCCCGATGCTGCCGGTGCGTGCGGAGGCAATGCAAAGCATCACCGCGCGGCGGCTCAGCACGGACAGAGGCACGGGGGCGGTCGTGGGGCCGTTCCTGCGGTCTCTCGGCGCGCAGAGCCATACCTGTTCGGAGGCTGCCATCCTGAGCCTCATGGACGGCGCGGTCTCGCTGGTCACGGCCCTGGTGTCGGAGACGCTCGCCGGGGCGGCGCCAACAGCTCCGCAAAAGGCAATGATGCTGCGCATCCGCAGGTACATCGAGAACCGGCTGTCGAACCCGGATCTCACGCCGGACTCGATCGCCCAGGCGCACGCCATCTCGCGCCGTTATCTGTTCAAGCTGTTCGCCGCCGAGGACTTGACGGTCGCCGGCTGGATCCGGGCCCGCCGTCTGGAGCACTGTGCCCGTGAGCTGGCCAGCCCAGCGTCGGCGGAGCAGCCAATCAGTATCGTCGCCGCTCGGTGGGGCCTGCTCGACTGCCGCCACTTCAGCCGGGTATTCAAAACCGCTTACGGTGAGACGCCTCGTGACTTCCGCCGTCGTGCGCTGGCCGACGCCGCTGACCGCTCGTGAGCTTGACTCCGAAGCTCAGAAGCCGTATCTCAACCGATCATGGAACGTGTGGTTCGAACAGGCTTCCCACCTGGGTGATCTTCCCGTTGTACGCGCATGAAGACAGGGCCTCTCGGTAGCTCGGGGATGCGAATCTGACCGAGCAGTGCCGGGAGGCCCTGGTGTCCTTGTTGTGCGTGTCCGAGCCGGTCCAGTTCAACTCGGCTGCTCCACCATGTGATCGCCTCGCGCATGTGTACGGCAACGCGGCCGACCATCCCGATCGGGTGCGCCGGTATCCGTCGGACATGACGGTCGAGGAGTGGGCGGCCGTGCGGCCGTTGCTGCCGGTGCCGGCCTGGATGAATGGGCGGGGTGGACGCCCCGAGGGCTACTGCCACCGCCAACTGCTGGACGCGATCCGCTACCTGGTCGCGGGCGGGATCTCCCGGACGAGTGAAGCCCTGGTAGGCGGGTTCACGACCAAGATCACCAGTGCCACCAGAGGCTTCACGTGCTTGTCTACCCGTCCGGACTGGACCTGTCCAGCGCACATCTTCGCTTCCTCACCGCTCGTATCCGCGAACGCCGCCGTGCGGTCGGCAGCCGCTGGCGCCGGTTGAGCCCCGGCCGACAGACCCTGCTCGCCCTCGCCCACCTGCGCAACGGGCATCCCTACGCCCAGCTCGCAGCCGGGTTCGCCATCGGCAGGACCACGGCCTACCGGTACATCACCGAAGCCGTCGACCTCTTGGCCGCCCGGCACCCACGCTCGAACAAGCCGTCCGAGAGGCGTCGAGGAAGGCGTTCGTCCTGCTCGACGGCACTCTCCTGCCCATCGACCGGATCGCCGCCGACCGGCCGTTCTACTCGGGCAAACACAAGAAGCACGGCATGAATGTCCAGGTCCTCGCCGACCCGGCCGGACGTCTCCTGTGGGCCTCACCCGCCCTGCCCGGAGCCGTCCATGACATCCGCTCCGCACGCGAACACGGCATCCTCGACGCCCTCGTCTCAGCAGACATCGACCGCTGGGCGGACAAGGGCAATCAGGGCGCCGGACCGGCTGTCAGCGTGCCGTACCGAGGCCGCTGGGAGACCCTGTCTGAGGGGCAGCAGGCCGTGAACCGCTCGCAGGCCAAGATCCGAGCCCTGGTCGAACCCGCTATCGCCACCCTCAAGACCTGGCGGCTCCTGCGCAACTCCGGTGCAGCACCACCCGCACCCGCATCACAAGCCTCGTCCAAGCCGTCCTCACCCTCCACCTCACGTGCTCAAACAAGGCTCACTGAAGAACTGATCTGGCCGCGATGAACGCGTGCGCCGCTCACTCAATTGACGGATCTTCGGATCCGAGGAACTGGCCTCCTGCTCGCGGTCCTGGTCACCGCAGTCGGCGTCCAGGACTCCGTGGCCGGCGCCCGCCTTCTCAACCGGGTCACCGCCGACCACCCCACGATCCGCAAGACCTGAGGGGACGGCGGCTACCGCAAGCGCTGTGTCGAGCACGCCGCTGCCCTCGGCATCGACATGGAGATCACCGCCAGCAAGCCCGGGACCAGGGGATTTAACCCGATACCGAAACGCTGGGCGGTGGAGCGGACCTACGGCTGGTTGATGTCGTCATCCGCCGCCGCACCTGACGCTCTGCCCAGTCCCTGGCTCAGCGCGGAAGACCCGCGCCATCCGGCGGGTCTGCGGCGCCGGGCCCACACTGACCAGGTCCCGCCGTAACCGGCGAGGTCTCTCGGCACGGTCGTCATACCGGCCACGCTGGCGCAGCCGTTTCGCTCGACTCGGCTGAGGGCCGCCGGGGGCTGGGGACGGTGACCGGCAGACCGAGGCGAGCCGCTTGTCCATCTCCAGCCGGAACGTTCCGGATGTCTCCATCCCGCCGGTGCACGGGCTCGCCCGGTGCGCGGGCACCGGGCGAGCCCGCTCGCTCGGTCCGCGGGCTCAGTTGTCGAAGACGATGTCCTCGATGTCGTGGGTCCAGCGGACCTTGCTGTCGTTGACCTCGATGATGAGGTCGAGGCCGGTGCTGGTGTGCCCGGTGGAAAGGATGGTTTGTCCCTGGGTGGTCGGCTTCGTCGTGAGCCGACGGAGTCTGCGTCGCCGGGCCGCATGAGGAACTGCCAGAGCTAAGGGAGCCGCGGGCCAGGCCCGCGCCAAGAGCCTGCTCGAAATCGGCCGGGCCCGCGCTGCCTCCTATGCCGCCACGGACGCCGCGAGTGGGGAGAAGGGTGGGTGTAGTCGTGGTGGTGGCGTTTCTGCGAGGCAGGAACGCACAGGCGATGCCGTCGTCCGGCCCCTGGTCCTCGTCCAGCACGCGTTGTACACCGGGTGCCAGGCCGCTGCCGATCACGTGTAGACGATCTGGCCGCCTGCCGCGTACTCATAGAACTCGCCGACAGTGATGATGTCCTGGACCTGATCGATGAGGTCGCCCTTGTCCAGTTCAAAGAGGTCCACGGACGCCTTGCAGGCGTAGATGCCGGCTCCGGTATCGGCGATCATCTCGATGAACTCGGGGATGGGCGGGATGTCGAGCTTCTCCATCTTCCGTTCCATGTACCGGGTGATCAGGTCGGGTACGCCCGGGAGACCTCCGAGGAGGGTGGGCAGGTGGAGTCCGGGGTTCCCGACGGTGGCCAGCTTGATGTGGCCGTACTGCTTCTTGGTGACGGCGTCGAGGCCGAAGAAGGTGAAGAACAGGTCGGCCTCGATGCCTTCGGCGCGGGCGCCGTTGGCCATGATGAGAGCCGGGTAGATCCCTTCCAGGGACCCCTTGGAGACGATGATCGAGACCTTCTCGATCGTGCCGGTGTCGGCCATGGCAGGCAGTCCTTCGGTTGTGCCCATATACGGGCGGGTCGGACGAGGACGTCAGATGCAGCCGCGGGGCTTGGGGATTCCCGCGATCTTCGCGGCGGTCTTCGCCGGGCCCTGGGGGAAGAGCTGGTACAGCTCCTTCACGCTCACGCCGGACGCCTTGCCCAAGATCCGGACGGTGGGGCCGGTGCCCTTGGCGGCGTGCTCGGCACGCATGAACTTGATGACCTGCCAGTGGCGGTCGGTCAGCGTCTCGATGCCCAGCTCGCGGGCGATGCCCGCGGCCATGGGCTCGGTCCACTGGCCGGGGTCGGCGAAGAAGCCTTCGTCGTCGACGGTCACGGACGTGGCGTCGTAGGTGGCGCTGGACATGGCGGTTCTCCTTGGCTCAGGTGTGGATGTGGTTCTTGCCGTGCTCGGGCATCGCCGAGCCGATGCCGGGCAGCTCCCGGCCGGGCAGCAGGCTGTGCCAGTACAGCCACTCGAAGGCGAGCTTGCCGAGGTGGTTGGCGTGCGACTCCTTGAGCAGCGGCAGGCCGACGGCGGCCGGGAAGTGGCCGGGCAGCGGCTCGGTGTCGTAGTTGAAGTCGATGAGCAGGGCCTTGTGGAAGCCGGTCTCGATGAAGCAGTTGGTGTGTCCGTCGTACGACGCGTCCAGCGGCTGCCCGGCGAGGAAGCGTCCGATGTTGTGCGCCAGCACCTCGCCCTCGAAGTGCGCCACCGAGCCGGCCTTGGAGGCGGACAGGCCCGCCGCGTCGCCGATGGCGAACACGTTGGGGCGGTCGGGGTGCTGGAGGGTGTGCTGATCGACGCGGACGAAGCCGAGCTCGTCGCCCAGGCCCGGGGACCGGCCGACGTACTCGGCGCCGCCGTGCAGCGGAACGACGACAGCCAGGTCGAACGGCACCTCGCGCTCGTCGTACGAGATCAGTCGCCCGCCGGGGCCGTCGACCTCACCGAGCGTGAACTCGGTGACCAGCTCGATCCGCTTCTCCTCCAGCAGGCCGCTCAGCGCCTTGGAAGCGACCGGCTTGGTGAAGGCGCCGTCCAACGGGGTGACGTAGGTCAGCTCGACCCGGTCGCGGATCCCGGTCCGCTGGAAGTACCAGTCAGTGAGGAAGGCGAACTCGAGAGGCGCGACGGGGCACTTGATCGGCAGGTCCGCCACGTTGACCACCACCCGGCCGCCGTCGAAGTGCTCCAGTGCGTGGTGCAGGCCGACGGCGCCGGGCAGGTCGTAGAAGGTGAAGACCTTCTCTCCCCAGCCGGGCCCGGTGAGCCCTTCGGTCTCCTCTGGCAGCAGCGTGGCTCCTGTCGCCACCACGAGGACGTCGTAGTCCAGCGAGCCACCCCCGACGAGGTGCACCTTCTCCGCGTCCAGGTCCACCCGGTCGATCTCCGCCCGCTGGTATGCGATCCCGTCGTGCAACTGCCTCGGCCGGGACCGGACGAGAGCGTGCGGCTGGGCGAGGCCGAAGGGCACGAACAGCAGCCCGGGCTGGTAGACATGGTCGTCGTTCTGGTCGACGACCATGATCCGGCACTCGCTCTCGCCGTACAGACGCCGCAGCCGATTGGCCGTGAGCGTGCCGGCGGTACCGCTTCCCAGAATCAGAATGCGTCTGTTCATGGCTCCACTGTCGGGAGTGGGTTGACGTGTGGTCAGGGGCCGTTGGTCCCTTGCCGGTTACCCATGGGGGTATACCTTCGGCCGGGAGGCGGACCGCCAAGGCGCCGGTCCCGACGCGCAGCATCCGACCGCCCGGGAGTGGCAGTCCGGCGGGTTCGGCAGTCGTGGGTTGCCGTTCGAGGTGCGGCCGTGAGAGCACGCTCTCCCTCGCCGTATGAGCATCTCCGCCCGGCATTCAAATACCCGGGAGGGTATCTCGGTCCAGGTTCGTCGGCCTGGGGCCGAACGGCCCCCTTCCCACTCCCGTCGGCCTCTCCCGCTGTCGCCCGGCCCGCGCTCCACTGGAGATCAACAGCAGTGGACACTGACGAGGAGGCGCGGTCATGACCCGGACAGGAACGGAGACCACCACCGCACGGCTGCCGGAAGCGGACGGGCACCGGCTCGAGGTCACCCATGTCGACGGCGACGTGTACGCCGTCTCGGTACGGGGACATCGGCTCCTGGTCGATCAGCCCAAGGATGTGGGCGGCGAGGACATCGCGCCCACCCCCACCGAGCTGTTCGCCGCGTCCTTGGCCACCTGCGTCGCCTTCTACGCAGGCCGTTATCTCCAGCGCCACGGCCAGGACCGCGCCGGGCTGCGGGTACGTACCGAGTTCGCAATGGCCACGGACCGTCCGGCCCGCGTTGCGGCCGTCCAGGTCACGGTCACCCCGCCGCCCGGACTGTCCGAGCAGCGCCGCGCGGCCCTGCTCGCCGTCGCCTCGCACTGCACCGTCCACAACACGCTCCACCAGCCGCCCGAGATCGGTATCGCACTGGAGTCATGAGTACGCCACTGGCACCACCCGCATCGCCGCACCCGGAGTGCATCCGTCGGGGGCTGATCGGCAACGACGAGGCGCTGGACGGGCGGACGGCACACGCCGGATCCTCTACGCCGCTGAAAACCGGCTGCTGGGTGCAGCAGGGACCGATGGCCTCCGGGAGGGACCCACACGGCCCTCCTGGCGGTACCTGGTCAGCGGCCACGCTGGTAGGAGGCCCAACCCGGCGGGCACCCGCCGGGGTCGAAGGAGTTGATCGCCATGACAACCCTGGCGGGAATACCGGACCGTCCGGTCCGGGTGAACGCGGTGCTCGACGCTCCGCTGTCCCGGTTGCTGTGGCTGGTGAAGTGGATCCTGGCCGTCCCGCACTATGTGGTGCTGTTCTTCCTCTGGATCGCGTTCACCGTGGTCAGCGTGATCGCGTTCTTCAGCATCCTGTTCACCGAGCGCTATCCACGCACCTTGTTCGACCTCAATCTCGGCGTGCTGCGCTGGAGCTGGCGGGTCGCCTACTACTCGTACGGCGCCCTGGGCACCGACCGGTACCCGCCGTTCAGCCTGGGTGAGGAGCCCGACTACCCGGCCCGGCTGGACATCGCCTACCCCGAACACCTCTCCCGCGGCCTGGTGCTGGTGAAGTGGTGGCTGCTGGCCATCCCGCACTACATCGTCGTCGGTTTCTTCCTCGGCGGCTGGCACCTCGGCTGGTGGGGCGGCGGCCTCGTCGCCGTGCTGGTGGTGATCGCCGCCGTGACCCTGGCCTTCACCCAGAAGTACCCGAAGAGCCTGTTCGACCTGATCCTGGGCCTCAACCGGTGGGTGCTGCGGGTCGCCGCCTACGCCGCCCTGATGACGGACACGTATCCGCCGTTCCGGCTCGACATGGGCGGCACCGAACCGGACGGACCGGAGGTGCTGTCGTGACCGCCCTTCTCTACTGAACCCCAGCCCCCCCAGGTCATGCGGTACTGCCGACGTCCTCCACCAGGGACGCGGCATCGTCGGAATCGTACGTCTGCAGAGCGCGCGGCGACCGCGAGTGGCCGGCCGTCCGCCGTTCCCGGTCCGACGTGCGGCACATGTGATGAGGTGAAGGAACGTGTCCACAGCGATTGCAGTGTCCGGCCTGATCAAGGAGTTCGGCCCGACTCGGGCCCTCGACCGCCTCGACCTCACCGTCGGCACGGGCGAAGTGCACGGCTTCCTGGGGCCGAACGGCGCCGGGAAGACGACCACCATCCGGATCCTGCTGGGGCTGCTGCGCCGAGACGACGGGGCAGTGAGCGTACTGGGCGGAGATCCGTGGGCGGACGCCGTGGCCCTGCACCGCCGGCTGGCGTATGTGCCCGGCGAGGTCAATCTGTGGCCCAACCTCACCGGCGGTGAGGTGATCGACCTGCTGGGCGCCCTGCGTGGCGGCCTGGATCCGGCGCGCCGCGCCGCTCTGCTGGAACGCTTCCAACTCGATCCGACCAAGCAGTGCCGCGCCTACTCCAAGGGCAACCGGCAGAAGGTGGCCCTGGTTGCGGCCTTCGCATCCGATGTGGAGCTCTACCTCCTGGACGAACCGAGTTCGGGTCTCGATCCGCTGATGGAGGCGGTCTTCCAGGATGTCGTCCAGGAAGTGCGGGAGGCGGGGCACACAGTACTGCTGTCCAGCCACATCCTCGCCGAGGTCGAGGCGTTGTGCGACCGGGTCACCATCATCCGGGCCGGCCGGACCGCCGAGTCGGGGACCTTTGACGAACTGCGCCACCTCTCCCGTACGACCGTGGTGGTCGAAACCGGCAAACCGATCAGCGCGCTGGACGGGCTGGCCGGGGTGCACGACGTGAACGCCGACCACACCCGTGCCCGGTTCAGCGTCGACCCCGGCGAGCTCAACCAAGTCCTGCGGAACCTGGTGGAGTTCGACGTACGGTCCTTGACCAGCTCCCCACCCACGCTCGAAGAACTCTTCCTCCGCCACTACGGAAACGATGCCGCCGCCGGTGCCGGGACACTGGGTTCGGGAGGTGCGCGATGAGGGCCCTGACCGGCACGGCCACGCTCACCCGGCTCGCACTCCGGCGCGACCGGGTCGGCCTCTCCGCCTGGATACTCGGGCTGTCCGCCCTGATGGCCGGTCTCACGGCCATGACCGTCAGCGCCCTCCCGACGGAAGCGGACGTGATCCACGAGACCGAGTTCATGGCGGGCAACCCGGCCATGCGCATGTTCGGCCTCGCCTCCGGGGCCAGTGTGGGCGGCTACGCGATGATCCGGAACTATCTCACCCTGGCGGTCCTGGCCGCGCTGATGAGCGTGTTCGCGATGGTGCGGCACACCAGGCAGAGTGAGGCGACCGGCCGCGCCGAGCTGGTCGGCGCGGCCGTCGTGGGGCGCTACAGCACTCTGGCCGCGGCGGTCGTCGTCACGATCGGCGCGAACTTCGTGCTGGCGGCGCTGTTGGCCATGGCGATGCTCGTGAACGGCCAGCCTGCGTCCGGCTCGCTCACCGCCGGCGCCGCGGTGGGCGCCGTGGGCATCGTGTTCGCGGGCGTCGCCGCGGTCACCGCCCAGATGTCGTCGAGCTCGCGGGGAGCGAACGGGCTCGCGGCGGCGGTGCTGGGAGTCGCCTTTCTGCTCAGTGGCGCAGGGAACATGCTCGGCAGTGTCGATGGCGGCGGTCTGCGGGTGGTCAGTGCCTGGCCGGCCTGGCTGTCACCGATCGGCTGGGGCCAGCAGATGCGTCCGTTCGGCGGCGACCACTGGTGGCTTCTCGGCCTGTTCGCCGCCTTCTTCTTCGTCCTGCTGGGCACGGCCGGCCTGCTCGCCACCCGGCGGGACATCGGCAGAGGCCTGCTCGCGGAGCGACGGGGGCCCGCCACCGCCGCCCCAGGCCTTCTCGGACCGCTCGGTCTGGCCCGGCGCCTGCAACGTGGCCCGTTCCTCGGATGGGCGGTCGGCATGCTCGCCTTCGGCGTGGCCTGGGGTGCCATCAGCGACGCGACCCAGGACATGCAGGGCGCCGCGCTCGACTGGTACACACGGATGGGCGGCACGGACCAGGTTGTCGACGCCTATTTCACCTCGATCATGGCAATGGCCGGTATGGGTATCGCCGTCTTCACCGTGCAGATGCTCCTGCGGATGCGCGCCGAGGAGTCCGATGGTCCGTTGGAAGCCGTCCTCGCCGCCGCGGTGAGCAGGCCGCGGTGGGCGATGAGCTATGTGCTGAACACCTGGCTCGGGGCGGTCGCGCTCCTCCTGCTCTTCGCGGTGGGCATGGGTCTGGCCGCCGGACAGGTACTGGGCGACACCCCCGCTCAGCTGCGTGCACTGACCGGAGCGGCGCTGGTGCAACTGCCCGGTTCCATGGTCATCGGCGGCGCCGTGATAGCGGCCACCGGACTGCTGCCGCGCTGGGCCGCCCCGGTCTCCTGGACAGTGCTGCTGGGATCCGTACTGCTCGGTCCGTTGTTCGGCCCGAGCCTGGATCTGCCGCAATGGGCGCAGAACCTCTCGCCGTTCACCCCCATCCCCAAGGCACCGGCGGCCGACGTCACCGCGACTCCCGTCGCGGCTCTGGTCGCGGTTTCCGTGATCCTCGCCGTGGTGGGCACGGTGTCGCTCCGCCGCCGCGACCTCACCCTGCCGGCCTGACCCCGGGCCTGCGGCGACCGACCCCGCTCCCGGCATCCCTCGGTGGCCGGCTCGTTCCACCGAGGGTGGAGGGCCGCTCGGCCGATGCCGGGCGGCAGATCGGCGTCGCCTCCGCGCTGGGCCGCGGCCGTGGTCTCCAGGGCGTCGGCGAGCCTGATGAGGAGGCCGATGCCCGGCGCGGCGGTGGGCTGTTCCTCCAGATACTGGATGTATCCGGGTGCGGTGCCCGTCCGTTCGGCCGATTCCCTCAGAGAGAAGACGTCGTACGCCTTCCTCCATCCGCTCCAGCGGGAACGTGTGGGTGACCAGGGACGACGCCGGCAGCCGACGGGCGGCCTCGCGGCGTCAGGTGCGTGCTCTCGGTGCGCCGGGCGTAGACCCAAGTACGTCCAGTGCGAAGGCATGTGCCCGGCACTCCCCCAGCCTCCGGCGGGGGGGTGCCTCTATGTTCTTCGTCAAGCGTGTGGGCAGCTTCGGCTTGGGGTCCGTTCTTCTTCGTGGGGCATGAGACTGTCTGGTCGTGCCAGAGATGATGAGTGGGTTGGAGGCGGCCTTGGCTGAGTCGTCGTCTCCTTCGTGGACGCAACGTGTTCGTGCCGGGCGCGACCTTGCTTCCTTCGCTGATGTTTCTGAGGCTGCGGAAGCGCTGGTGGGGCTGCTGCTGGACGTCGAGGACACGGCGGTGATCCGACAGACGGCAGAGGCCCTGGCCCGGGTGGGGACGGTGGCCGCCGTAAGGCTCATCGCTCTCGCGGTTGCCGAGGCTGACGACAACCAGGCTGACTGGCTGCAGACCGGGGTGCATGACGCGCTCGTGGGACCGGACGGTGTGCCGGACGTCGCAGCGGCCTGCGCGAACCTCGCCCGGGACCAGGAGGACGCTGTCCGACGGGCTGCCGCAGATATCTCGGCGTGGACAGACGACACAAGGCGTTGACCTGAATCGACCTGCCTGTGGGCTGGTTCATGCAGCTGTCGCTTGGGGAAGGCGGGGTTCGTAGAAGGTGCCGTCGCGGAGCATGGCGAACAGAACGCTGATGCGTTGGCGGGCGAGGCGGAGGATGGCCTGGGTGTGGGTCTTTCCGCGGGCCCGGCACTTGTCGTAGTAGGTGCGGGAGGCGGGATCGGCGTTCATGCAGGCAAAGGCGGACAGGAACATGGCGCGTTTGAGCTGGCGGTTGCCGCCTCGGGGTGCGTGTTCGCCATGGATCGAGGTGCCCGACGACTTCGTGGTCGGGGCGAGTCCGGCGTAGGAGGCCAGGTGGGCGGCGCTCGGGAAGCTGGTGCCGTCGCCGACGGTGACCAGCAGGACGGCGGCGGTCCTGACGCCGACGCCGGGCATCGACGTCAGGACCGGGGAAAGAGGGTGGGCCTCCAGCAGGGCGTTGATCTGGGCTTCCAGGGCCCGGCGCTGTTCGTGGACAGCGGCGAGAGAGCGGGCCAGGGAGGGCACGACGATGTCGAGGGTGCCGGTGCCCGGGACCACGACGGTCTGCTCGTCCAACGCCTCGAAGACATCGTCGATCAGCCGCTGGGCCATGCGCGGGGCCTTGGGCCGGATGAGCTCGACGAGCCTGCGGCGGCCGGCTTTGCGCAGTGCGGCCGGGGAGCCGTAGCGCTCCAGCAGCCAGGTGACGGCCTGGTGGTCGAGGCGGGGGCCCAGAACGCGTTCCAGCGACGGGTGGAACTGGGTGAGCAGGCCGCGTATCCGGTTGGACGTGCGGGTGGCCTCAGCGGCGAGGTCCTGGTCGAAGCCCACGAGGACCGTGAGTTCGGCGGTGATCTCGTCGGTGAGCTCCAGCGAGCGCAGGGTGTGCGGCATGGTGCGGGCCGCATCCGCGATCACCGCGGCGTCCTTCGCGTCGGTCTTGGCCTCACCCGGGTACAGGTCGGCGATCCGCCGCATGGCCAGGCCGGGCAGGTAGGCGACCTCGCAGCCGGCGTCCCGGGCCACGGTCAGGGGGAGAGCCCCGATCGAGGCGGGCTGGTCCACGATCACCAGCACGGTGCCGAACTTCGCGGTCAGCTTGTCGAAGACGGCCCGTAGTTTCGGCTCGCTGTTGGGCAGCTGCTTGTCGAGGACCTTCTTCCCGGCTGGCGTGAGCCCATGGCCGTGATGGGCGCTCTTGCCGACGTCCAGGCCGAGGAATACGCCCACGTCTTGGGTGTCGAACATCGCGCCCTTCCAGGGAAGTTGAACGTGCCGGCCTCGGCAGTGGTGTCGTACGCGCGCATCCACGTTATGCAGACCTGCCGCCCGCGAACTGCCCGGCATTGCGCCGGACCGGGCGGTGGCCGGACCTCTCATCAGCGTCTCCGACGGCACCTCCCGGGCCCGGTGACACCACCCCCCAGGTCATCCGTTCGACAGGGGGACACAGTCATGCCGGGCCCGGAGGCCAGCGGCCCTCTTGCAGGACCGCGGAAAACATAACGGGGACCCAGAGCACGCACCTGACGCCGCATGGCCCGCCCTCCGGGCGGACGGCGGGAGTTCGACGACAGGACCAAGGAGCGGTGCCGCGTAGGGGGCGCAGTGCCAACGCCTGGCGGGATGTGCGACCGCCCACAGCTCCACCCGCGAGATCGTCGAGCCAAGCAGATCAGGCACAGCTCGACTACCGCAGCACGGGCGCCACGGCGCTTGGCGGCGCGGACGCTCTCGTGATCGACGAGGGCCCCGTCTCGCGTAGGCACTCCTGTCGGCTGACCTGCCGGTTCACGCCGTACCGAGGGCGGCCACCCACGGCCCTTCTCGTCCTGTCGGGACGGAGGCCGAGGCCGGATACGCTGACGGGGTGATCGAGAATCTTCCTCCCTGTCCGAAGTGCTCGTGTGAGTACACCTACGAGATGAACGCCCTTGTGGTGTGCCCGGAGTGCGGCCATGAATGGGTGCCCGCCGAGGGCGGCGCGGAGGGTGGAGACACCGCAGGGGCGCTGGGGGTCCCCCCGGCCGAAGGCTGGGCGAGGGTCGTCAAAGACTCCGTCGGCAATGAGCTGCGGGATGGCGACTCCGTGGTCGTCGTCAAGGCGCTCAAGGTCAAGGGGAGCCCGTCGGGCATCAAGGCCGGGACCAAGGTGCGCAGCATCCGGCTGGTCGACGGAGTCGACGGCCACGACATCGACTGCAGGATCGACGGTTTCGGAGCGATGCAGCTCAAGTCCAGCGTGGTCAAGAAGGCCTGATCCACGACTCGCTCAGTCCCGCCGTCCCGTCCGTGGTGGGGTGTTCAGGGCCGCAATCCAATGCTGAATTGCAAAATTTCGCAATTGGTTAGATGCTATGTTGACTGTGTCTGCAGGTAGTCGCAGGCACAGCCTTTATGTGTCTGCCCCGGGGTGGGGCGCTGTCGGGGAAGCCGAGGGGTTGTGTCCGTTCCGCTGTACCAAGCCAAGGCCGAGTTCTTCCGGATGCTGGGGCATCCCGTTCGGATACGGGTGCTGGAGCTGCTGCGAGACGGCCCGATGCCGGTACGCGATCTGCTGGCCGCGATCGAGGTCGAGCCCTCCAGCCTGTCGCAGCAGCTGGCAGTGTTGCGCCGCTCCGGCATCGTCACCTCCAAGCGCGAGGGCTCGACGGTCGTGTACGCGCTCGCCAGCGGGGACGTCGCGGATCTCATGCGCGCCGCGCGCCGGATCCTGACCGAGCTGCTGGCCGGGCGGAACGAGCTGCTGGCCGAGCTGCGGGACGCCGAGGTGGCCCCGCGATGAGGATCTCGTTCGGCCGGGTCGGGGCCCGGCTCACCGCGCTGCTGCCCGGCCGCGCCGATCTGGCGGAGATGCGCCGTGACCCGCGCCGTGACCTGCTGGCCGGCCTCACCGTCGCGGTCGTCGCGCTGCCGCTCGCGCTCGGATTCGGCGTCTCCTCCGGCCTTGGCGCCGAGGCCGGGCTGGCGACCGCGGTCGTCGCCGGTGCGCTGGCCGCGGTGTTCGGCGGTTCGAATCTGCAGGTGTCCGGGCCGACGGGCGCGATGACGGTGGTGCTGATGCCGATCGTCGTGGCGCACGGGCCGTCCGGGGTGCTGGCCGTGGGGCTGGTGGCGGGCCTGATGCTCGTCGCGCTCGCCCTGCTCAGGGCCGGGAAGTACATGCAGTACGTGCCCGCGCCCGTCGTCGAAGGCTTCACGCTCGGCATCGCCTGTGTGATCGGTCTGCAGCAGATCCCGAACGCCCTGGGGGTGCCCAAGCCGACGGGCGATCGCGTCCTCGTGGTGACCTGGCGTGCCCTGGAGGAGTTCGCGAAGAACCCGAACTGGACTGCCGTCGCCTTCGCCCTGGCGGTCGCGGCCGTCATGCTGATCGGCGCTCGCTTTCGGCCCACGATCCCCTTCTCCATCCTCGCAGTGATCGCAGCGACCCTCGTGGCCCAGGCGGCCGACCTGGACGCGGCGAAGCCGATCGGCGACCTGCCGTCCGGACTGCCGGCACCGTCCCTCTCCTTCCTGGATCCGGGCGCGCTCGGCTCCCTGCTCGCCCCTGCCATCGCGGTGGCGGCGCTGGCAGCCCTGGAGTCACTGCTGTCGGCCTCCGTCGCCGACGGCATGACGGTCGGGCAGAAGCACGACCCGGACCGTGAGCTGTTCGGGCAAGGGCTGGCCAACATCGCGGCCCCACTGTTCGGCGGCGTGCCCGCGACCGGCGCGATTGCCCGCACTGCGGTCAACGTCCGTACTGGTGCCGGATCCCGGCTGGCGTCCCTCACCCACGCCGCGATCCTCGCGACGATCGTCTTCGCGGCCGCGCCCCTGGTCTCCAGGATCCCGCTGGCTGCGCTGGCGGGCGTGCTTCTGGCCACGGCGATCCGCATGGTGGAGGTCGGCTCGCTGCGCGCGATGGCGAAGGCCACCCGCTCGGACGCGCTGATCCTCGTCCTGACTGCCGTCGCAACCCTGGCCCTGGACCTGGTGTACGCCGTGATCATCGGCCTGGTCGTGGCGGGTGCCCTCGCACTGCGCGCGGTCGCAAAGCAGGCCCGCCTGGACCAGGTCCCCCTCGACCGCGGCGACCACAGCGCCGAGGAGCACGCGCTGCTCGCCGAGCACATCGTCGCCTACCGCATCGACGGTCCGCTGTTCTTCGCCGCCGCCCACCGCTTCCTCCTCGAACTGGCCGAGGTCGCCGACGTACGCGTGGTCATCCTGCGCATGTCCCGCGTGACCACCATCGACGCCACCGGCGCCCTCGTCCTGAAGGACGTGGTGGAGAAGCTCAACCGGCGCGGCATCGTCGTCATGACCTCCGGGATCCGCCCCGGCCAACGCCAGGTCCTGGATTCCGTCGGCGCGTTGGAACTGTTGCGGCTCGAAGGCCGCGAGTACGCCACCACACCCGAGGCGATCCAGGGCGCGCGTGCCTACCTGGAGTGCGCCGGTGTCATGACCTCGCTCCCTGCCCAGACGTCCCGGCCCCTCAGCGAGGAAACAGAGGAAACCGTCGGATGAGCACTCCGCCCGCATCGCTGCGCATGGTCGAGGTCTCCGGTGCCGAGGCCCTGTGGCTGGAGGGCAGTTCGCTGGGGCGGCTGGTGTACACGCAGCGGGACCAGACCGTCGTCCGGCCCGGTCGGCACACGTGGGAGTTCGGGCGGCTGGTGGTGCGCACGCCCGCGCCGGTCGCCGCGGTCCCGGCGACGACGACGTATCACGTGGACGAGATCCGTGCGGTGGGTGGCACCGGCCGGACCGTCACCCTCTCCGGACCGGTCGATGTGATCACCGATCCCGACGAGACCGCCCTCCCCCATTGCCTCAAGGGCATGGGAGGTGCCCCCATCCAGCGCACTCTCGCCGGCTGGACGCACGGCCCGCACGACACACTGCTGCGCCTGCGCCCCAAGACCGTGACCGGAATCCGCCTCGCCCGTGCGGAGGCGCGATGAGCACCCGGCTCGAAGCCCTGCCCTACCGGCATGTGCTCACGCTGCCCGCGATGCCGTCCGCGGTCCGGACAGCCCGCGAGACCGCCGAGCAGGCCCTGGCCGAGTGGGGCATAAGCCCGCGCCACCCGACAGTCGGCCCGGCTCTGCTGATCCTCAGCGAGCTGGTCACCAACAGCGTCCGGCACGCTGCGGTGCTCTCCCCGCAGGTGACCGTCATCTACGCGGCGGGGCAGGACTGTCTGGCCTTCGCCGTGCACGACCGCCACCCCTACCAGCCCGCGCTGTACGCGTCGGTCACCGACACCGGGACGGGCGGCCTGGCCACCGTCATGGAGCTCACCCTCGGCCTGGGCGGCACCGCGGTCGTCCGGGCCGACGCCGACGGCAAGGGCAAGAGCATCTGGATCACCTTCCCTCTCTGACCAAACAGGCCGACCGCGCAAGGAAGTCGACGACCATGACCATCGAGTGGCGCTACACGGTCGAACAGGACCTCGGCATCCTGTCCGTCTCCGGATACCTGGGCTCGGACGCCGTTCGCCGCTTCGCCGGTGCCGTCGGCTGGGTCGTGGGACGCGGGACCGGCCCGGTCGTCGTCGACCTGACCGAACTGCGCGGCTGGTCGGCCGAGGGACAGCTGGCGATCACCGAGGCCACACGCCGCCTCGCCGCAGCCGGCCGCAGCCCGGAACTGGCCGCGATCCCCGCCGACGGCTCCCTCGTCCCCGACGGGGACTGCCCGCACATCCCCGTGCACGCCGACCTGACCGACGCGCTCGCCTCACGCAGCGCACGGAAGGGCGAGCCGCCGGAGGGCCGCAACGAGTGGCGGACGACAGGGTGGCCGAGGACTGGAGACGACGCCGGCGAGTGAGCCCGGCGGGTTTGACCGGCGGCGAAGGCCCCGTCGCCGTCCCGTCTCGAAGCGGATCCCGCCGCCGGACTGGACGGCCCAGTCACCCATGCCCCACCCCCTGCGCGAATCCGTGCGCCGAGTGCGGGTTAGCTCTGGCCGTCGTTCGACGTGGGCTTGCTGGTCCGACCGCCGAAGGACAGCTTCAGCATGCGGGCCTCGCCGCACCGTGGGCACTGGCCGTCCGGGCCGACGGCGGTGGGCCGGCACTTGAGGCGGCATGAGGGGCACTTGAACCAGGCGACGGTCGCGCCACGCAGCGGAATGATTCTCACGCAAGCCTCCCCGGCATCACGTATGGAGTTGCTAATCTTAGCAATTGTTGATGTCGTAACCACTGGATTCGGGTGGTTCGATTCTCGTGCGTGGATTCGGCGTGGCCGCTGCCGCAGGCGAGGATGGACCCCATGTGTTTGACGAGTGAGTGGATGCGATGCGCCGAGGACCGGCCAATACGGCCGTACTGCTCCGCCGGGGAGGAGACGGCACGATGAGCACGCCGCTGTACCAACTGAAGGCCGAGTTCTTCAAGACGATCGGCCACCCGGCGCGCATCCGGGTCCTGGAGCTGCTGAGCGTGCGCGAGCACGCGGTGGCGGAGATGCTGCCCGAGGTGGGGATCGAGCCGGCCCACCTGTCGCAGCAGCTCGCGGTGCTGCGCCGGGCGAACCTGGTGGTGACCCGCAAGGAGGGCTCGACCGTGTACTACTCGCTGACCAGTCCGCACATCGCTGAGTTGCTCAGGGTCGCCCGCACCATCCTTTCCGGAGTGCTCGCCGGGCAGGCCGAGCTGCTCGCCGATCTGCAGGCCGCCCAGACGCAGGCGAAACCGCCGTCGTGACGACATGGCGCCGCACCCGGCGACGGCACATGCTCTATCGCGACGGCGCGACGCGGTGGAAGCGAAGGTGGGCGCCGCAGCGCAACAGGCCGCCGAGCGGGCGCTGGCCTCCGTGCTCCGACCGAGGCGGGAGAAGTACCCCACGGTGGAGGTCCGGGAGCTAGGGGGTGTGCGGCGCGCCAGCTGCTGCACTCCACGCAGGACGCCGGCCTGCTGGTTGTCGGCCTGCTGGTCGTCGGCCGCAGGACCCGTCCGTCCAGGCTCGGCACGCACACCAGGCCGATCGCACACGCGGTGATGGACCACGTCCGCTGCCCGGTCGCGGTCGTCCCACACGAGTGAATCACCGGTCCCGGCCCACCGGAACGAGTCGGGAACCCGTCGCACCCACGTGCTGTTCGTGGCCCGGCGCTGCATATCGTGCGAGGACTGCTTCGAGTGCGACAACTGCTTCGGTGTCTGCCCCGACAACGCGGTCACCAAGTAGATCGGCAGGGTGCCGTGCGCAAGTCGGACACGACTGAACCGGACATTGCCTGAGCCCTCGCGCCATACGCGAGGGCCCAAGCAGTCGTGCGGCCAGCAGGTGCCCGTCAGCCGACGAACTCCCCCACCGCCGCCTTGAGTTCACTCAGTCCCTTCTTCGCGTCGGTGAAGAACATCCCGGTCTTCGGATCGGTGTAGAGCTCGTTGTCCATGCCCGCGTAGCCGTGGCCCATCGAGCGCTTGATGACGACAACGCTCTTGGCTTTGTCGACGTCGAGGATCGGCATACCGGAGATCGCGTTGCCGGGGTGGCGGGCGATCGGGTTGGTGACGTCGTTGGCGCCGATGACGAGGGCGACGTCGGCCTGCGGGAACTCGGGGTTGACGTCGTCCATCTCCTTCAGCTGGGTGTAGGGGACGTTGGCTTCCGCCAGGAGCACGTTCATGTGTCCGGGCATGCGGCCGGCGACCGGGTGGACCGCGTAGCTGACGTCGACTCCGTGATCGGTGAGCAGCTGGGCCAGGGCGCCGAGTTCGTGCTGGGCCTGGGCTGCGGCCAGACCGTATCCCGGCACGAAGATGACCTTGCTCGCGTACGCCAGCTGAATCGCCACGTCGTCCGCGGAGACCGGGCGCACCTGGGCGGCCGCGCCGCCCACCCCTCCCGCCGGGGCAGCCGTATCACCGGTACCGAAGCCTCCGATGACGATGTTGGCGATGGAGCGGTTCATGGCGTCGGCCATCAGCTTGGTGAGGATGCCGCCCGAGGCGCTGACGAGCATGCCCGCGATGATGAGCGCGGTCTCTTCGAGCACGAAACCGGCCATCGCGACCGCGGAACCCGTGAAGGCATTCAGCAGGGCGATGACCACGGGCATGTCCGCGCCACCGATCGGCAGCACCATCGTCACACCGAAGAGCAGCGCCACGACGACGAGTCCGTACAGCGCGACCTGGCTGTCGGGCGCCAGCACCAGCCAAACCGTGCCGGCGACGAAGGAGGCCGGCAGGAGGACGTTCAGCAGCCGCGCCCCTGGGAACACCACCGGAGCGCCGGACACGACGCCCTGCAGCTTGCCTGCCGCGATCAGCGATCCGGAGAAGGTGACCGCGCCGATGACGATGTCCAGCGCGCCCGGCAGCGAGACCCGGGCCCCGAGAGCGGCCGGAGGGTCGGCCTGAACGAGCTCGCCCAGCGCGATGAGCGCGGCCGCGCCACCGCCGACGGCGTTGAAGAGGCTGACCAGTTGCGGCATCGCGGTCATCCGGACCTCGCGTGCGGCCCAGAGGCCGAGCGCCGCGCCGAGGACGCCTCCCGCGATCAGTACCAGCCAGCCGGTCCGGCTGATCCGGTCCTGGTCCGTCACCAGCCACACGGTGGCGGCGATCGCCAGGGCCATGGCTCCGGCGGAGAGGGTGTTGCCGCGGCGGGCCGTGCGCGGGTGGTTCATCAGGTGCAGGCCCATCACGAAGCAGGCGGCCGCGGCCAGGAAGATGTAGTGGACGGCGTTGGAGACGGTGTCCATGGCGCTCACACCTCCGCTTTCTCGTGTGCGCCGGTGGTGGGCTTCGCGGCGGCCGGCCTGGCCTTGAACATCTCCAGCATCCGGTCCGTGACGACGTACCCGCCGACCACGTTCATCGCGCCGAACACCATCGCCACGAAGGCCAGGACGTAGCCGAGCCAGGTGTGCGACTCGGCCGCGATCAGCATCGCGCCGATGACGACGATGCCGTGCACGGAGTTGGAGCCGGACATCAGCGGGGTGTGCAGGGTCGCCGGGACCTTGCTGATGACCTCGATGCCGACCAGGACGCTCAGCACGAAGACGGTGATCGCGGTGAGGAGATCGAGGTCGTTCATGATGACGCTCCTCCAGTGAGTGCGGCCGTGATCTCGTCGGCCGGGTCGAGGACGAGTTCGCCGTCGCGCACGAGGTGGCGCAGCAGCGCGACGAGGTTGCGGGCGTACGCCGTGGAGGCGGCGGTCGCCATGGCGGAGGGAAGGCGTCCGGCGCCGATGAGGGTGACTCCGTTGTCGAGGACGGTGGTCTTGTCGGGCTCGGTGCCCGCTACGTTGCCGCCGAGTTCGCTCGCCGCCAGGTCGACGACGACCGAGCCGGGCTTCATCCGCTCGGCAACGGCCGCGGACACCAGCAACGGAGGCTTGCGTCCCGGCACTTGAGCCGTGGTGATCACGATGTCGGAGCGCGCGATGTGCGCGTCGAGCGCCTCCCGCTGGGCCCGCTGTTCCTGTTCGGTCAACTCCCGTGCGTAGCCGCCCTGTCCGGTGCCCGGTTCCCCGTTGGGAGGGCTCTGGATGTCGAGGAACCGGGCGCCGAGCGACTTCACCTCCCCTCGTGACTCGGGGCGTACGTCGTACGCCGAGACGACGGCGCCGAGGCGGCGGGCGGTGGCGATCGCCTGCAGCCCGGCCACTCCGGCACCGAGGACCAGGACCTGCGCCGGGCGCATGGTGCCCGCCGCCGTGGTCAGCATCGGGAAGAACCGGTCGTACGAGTCCGCGGCCAGCAGTGCCGCCTTGTAGCCGGCGACACTGGCCTGGGACGTCAGCGCGTCCATGGACTGGGCGCGGCTGAGGGTGCGCGGCAGCAGGTCGAGGCTCAGCGTGCGGACCCCGCGTCCGGTCAGTTCCTCGGCCAGGGCGGGGTGGCGCAGTGGTTCGAGCAGGCCGATCAGGGTCTGCCCGGCGCGCAGGGCCTGAGCCGTCTCCGCATCGGGCGGGCCCACGCACAGAACGGCGTCCGCTCGCGCGTACAGCTCGTCCGCGGGTACGGCAGTCGCGCCGGCATCGGTGTACTCGGCATCGGTGAACCAGGCCCCGGAGCCGGCACCGGTCTCGATCAGGACGTCAAGTCCGGCCCGGTGCAGGAGGGTGACGGCCTCGGGGACGAGGGCGACACGGCGTTCGCCGGGTGCCCGCTCCCGTACGGCACCGATGGTGAGGGTTCCCATGATCTGCTGCCTCTCCCTGTGACCCGGTGGTGCCGGGCCACAGAACTCTCAGAACTCGAAGACGAGCCGCGCTTCGGCTCGTCCGCCGAGAACCTCGTCGAAGGAGTCGTTGACCTGGTCCAGTCGCCGCGGTTCGGCGATGACCTGGGTGCGTCCGGCGGCGTGCAGTGCGAACACCTCGGCCAGGTCCTGACGGGTGCCGACGATGGAGCCGATGACAGAGATCCCGCTGAGCACGGTCTCGAAGATCGGTACGTTGATCGCCGCGTTGTCGGCGGGCAGCCCGACCATGACCAGGCGTCCACCGCGGTTGAGCGACTTGTACGCTTGCTCGAACGCCTTGGGCGAGGCAGCCAGCACGACGGCCACGTCCGCGCCGCCGGCCTTCTTGATCTCCTCGACCGGGTCGTGGGTCCGGGCGTTGACGATCTGGTCGGCGCCGAGCCGGTGTGCCAGGCCCAGCTTGTCCGGTTCGATGTCGACCGCGGTGACGAAGCCGCCGACGAGCCGCGCGTACTGGACGGCCAGGTGGCCGAGGCCGCCGACGCCGAAGACGGCGACCCGCTCGGCCGGCACCACGCGCGCGACCTTGATCGCCTTGTAGGTGGTGACGCCCGCGCAGGTCAGCGGCGCCGCGTCGAACGACGACACACCGTCGGGGACCCGGACGACCGCGCCCGCGTCGGCGACGGCGTACTCGGCGTAGCAGCCGTCCACGGAGTAGCCGGAGTTGACCTGGCTCTCGCAGAGGGTTTCCCAGCCGGAGACGCAGTAGCGGCAGGTGCCGCAGGACGAGCCGAGCCAGGGGATCGCCACCCGCTTGCCCAGCAGGTCTGTGCTGACGCCCTCGCCGACGGCCTGTACGGGGCCGACGCCCTCGTGGCCGGGGATGAACGGCGGCTGCGGCTTGACCGGCCAGTCGCCGTGCGCGGCGTGGATGTCGGTGTGGCAGAGCCCGGAGGCCTCCATCTTGACGAGCACCTGGCCGGGGCCGGGCTCGGGGACGGGAAGGTCCTGGAGCTCCAGGGGCTTCCCGAGGTCGGTGACGACTGCTGCCTTCATGATCTGCTCCTCGAATGCGCTCTGAGCCGGAAATCGGCTCTCTGCCGGGTCCTCGATCCGGGTGACGAAACGCAGCCCGTCCCCTGCTGCGAGGGAGAAGCCGCCCGGTGTGCCCTCTTCGACGTCCAGGACGAGGCGCGGGCGGCCGAGCGCCTCGTACAGGTCGGCGTCGATGTGGAAGGTGGCGCCGTCCAGGACGCCGAGCAGCATGTCGCCCTCGCCGAGGGCGAATTCGCCGCCCGGGAAGCACATGGGGTCACTTCCGTCGCAGCAGCCGCCGGACTGGACGAACATCACCGACCGACCGTGGGCGGCGCGCAGGGCCTGGATGGCCCGGTGCGCCGCCCGGGTGGCGGTGACGCGCCCGGCGTTGCCGTTCGCTAGCGTCGCAGGCATGTCGGTGCACCCCTTCGGATCCGCTGGAATCGCTGGTACGGCTAGAACAGCCCGAGCGGCTTGGTGCCGTAGCTGACCAGGAGGTTCTTGGTCTGGCTGTAGTGGTCGAGCACCATCTTGTGGTTCTCGCGGCCGATGCCGGAGACCTTGTAGCCACCGAACGCGGCCCCCGCGGGGTACTGGTGGTAGCAGTTCGTCCAGACGCGGCCGGCCTTGATGGCGCGGCCCATCCGGTAGTTGCGGTTGCCGTCACGACTCCACACACCGGCCCCGAGGCCGTACAGCGTGTCGTTGGCGATCTCGAGTGCCTCGGCCTCGTCCTTGAAGGTGGTGACCGCGAGGACCGGTCCGAAGATCTCCTCCTGGAAGACCCGCATCCTGTTGTGGCCCTTGAGGACGGTCGGCTCGTAGAAGTAGCCGTCCGCGAACTCACCGCCGAGGGCGGAACGGTGGCCGCCCGCGAGCAGTTCGGCGCCCTCCTTGAGGCCGATCTCGACGTACGACGCGATCTTCTCGACCTGCTGCTTCGAGACCTGGGGGCCGATCATGGTCGCGGTGTCGAGCGGGTCGCCCTGCTTGATGGCGCGGATCCGCTCCAGGCAGCGGGCCATGAACTCCTCGTAGATGTCCTCCTGGATGAGTGCGCGCGAGGGTGCGGTGCAGACCTCGCCCTTGTTGAACGCGTACAGGACGAGTCCCTCGACGGCCTTGTCCAGGAAGTCGTCGTCCTCGGCAGCCACGTCGTTGAAGAAGATGTTCGGCGACTTGCCGCCCAGCTCCAGGGTGACCGGGATGATGTTCTGCGCCGCGTACTGCATGATCAGCCGGCCGGTGGTGGTCTCGCCGGTGAAGGCGACCTTGGCGATGCGCTTGTTGGTGGCCAGCGCCTTGCCGATCTCGGCGCCGGGGCCGTTGACGACATTGAGGACACCCGGTGGCAGGATGTCGCCGATGACCTCCATCAGCTTCAGGATCGACCACGGGGTCGGCGACGCCGGCTTGATCACCGTGGCGTTGCCCGCGGCGAGCGCCGGAGCCAGCTTCCACGCGGCCATCAGCAGCGGGAAGTTGAACGGGATGATCTGCCCGACCACACCCAGCGGCTCGTGGAAGTGGTAGGCGATGGTCTCCTTGTCGATCTCGGTGATCGAGCTCTCCTCGGCGCGGATCGCGGCCGCGAAGTAGCGGAAGTGGTCGGCGGCGAGGGGGATGTCGGCGGCGAGGGTCTCGCGAACCGGCTTGCCGTTCTCCCAGCTCTCGGCGACGGCGAGTTCCTCGCGGTGGGCGTCGATGGCGTCGGCGACCTTGTTCAGCACTGCGGCCCGCTCTGTGGTGGACGCCTCGCCCCACTTGTCCTTCGCCGAGTGGGCGGCGTCCAGGGCGAGTTCGATGTCCTCGGGCCCCGACTTCGGGACCTGGCAGATCGGCTTGGCGGTGGCGGGGCACAGGTTGGGCGCGTACTCACCCGTGGTGGGTGCCTGCCACTTGCCGCCGATGAAGTTCTCGTACCGGGGCGCGACGTCCACAGGACTGCCGGGCTTGCCCGGAGGGTCGTACCGCATGATCGTCACCTTTCACGAGGGTTGTGGTGATACTCAGCACGCTAGGTACCGGAACGCTGCAACACCGCTGCATGCCGTCCGACCTGCGGCAGTCGAGGCAGAAGAGACGATTCGGTGTCCAGTGCGCGGGCCCGCGCCGCCGCGGCGGCGCGCTGCGGCGAACCGCCCGGGAGCGCGCGGGCAAGGGCCTGCCACGCGGGGGCGTCGTCGGCTCCCGAAGCCGCGTCCACCCAGCGGCGCAGCAGCCGGGCGTCGCCGCTCCCGAGCACGGCACCGCGCAACTGCTGTTCCAGGGCCCGCCGTTGCTCCACGACGACCGGTGCCTCGGAGCGCGGCAGCAGCGGACCGGGGTAGCCGGCCAGCGCCTCGCCCACCCGTCCCTCGGCGAGCAGCGCGGTCAGGTCCGCGAAGTCGGTCCGCACCGGGCTCAGCAGAGCGTACGGCCGTGACCCGAGCAAGGCGGGGCCGAGCACCGTGCGCAACCGGGTCAGCTCGGCCCGCAGCGTCGAAGGGGACAGCTCCCGCTCCGACAGGTCCACCGCGAGCCGGTCACCGGTCACGCCGCGGCCCTCCAGGGCGAGCGCGACCACGATCTCGCTGTGCCGCGGGCTCAGTCGTTGCACTCTCCCGTCACACTCCAGCAGTGCGCTGTCCCGGCCCAGCGCCAGCAGCTGTACGGCGCCGTCCCGTCCCGGGCTGGGCGCGTCCTGCGTACGCACCACGCGCCCGTCGGGACCGAGCAGTACCGCCGGCGCGGTCAGCTTGCGGGCGAGTTCTGCTTCGGCCGCCAGCGCGGCACCCCGTACCGCGGCCAGAGCGGGGGGCGTGGCGATGGTGCCGCCGCCGGAGAGGTCGACGACACCGAGCACCCGGCCGGTGCCCGGGTCACGTATCGGGGCCGCGGCACACGACCAGCCGTGCGCGGCGGCACTGTAGTGCTCGCCGGCCACGATCTGGACGGGCTGCCCCAATTCCAGTACAAGTCCTGGGGCGTTGGTCCCGGCCTGCGCCTCGGACCACACGGCGCCCTCGGCGAAGTGCATCCGCTCGGCGCGCTCCACAGCCGCGGTGTCGCCCTCGACCCACAGCAGAGTTCCGTCGGTGTCACCGACCGCGAAGACGTGACCGTCGTCCGCGGCACCGGCTCCCAACAGCTCCCGGAACAAGGGGAGCACAGCGACCAGCGGATGGGCGCGCCGGTACGCCGCCAGCTGTTCGGCCGTCCCGCGCAGCGGCGGCAGACGGCTGCCGTCGGGCCGTACGCCGCACGCCGCGCAGCGCCGCCACGAGTCGGCCACCAGGCGCCGCACTCCCTCCGGCGTTCCGAGCGAGGTCATGAACCGCTCGTGCGCGGAGCGCAGAGCGGATGCCGAGGTGGCGGTGGAAGCATCCATACGACCAGCACCTCCCAGGTACCTTCCTCCGGTCCGGTCGCACCAGCCTCACCCGCGGTCCGGGGAAGGGGGCAGGGGCCGAACGGCCCCTGTGCCAGGGACGCTCGGGCCTGTGGCCATGGCGCACGGCCGCCCCATCGAGCGCCGGTGCGGTGCGGGCGCAGATGCGGCGGACACATCGCGCAGGACCAGGGTGTGAGCACCGACGCCGGTGTCACGGCCGACGTGCACCGGGCCGAGCGCTCCGAGTCGCGACGTCCTGTCGTGAGGCTCAGGGTGAGGGTCGGCGCAATCGCCCGCGGCCCGCTGGTCCCGTCTCGGACACGGAGGTCTCTTCCCGTGATTCGCCCTGTCACCGTCGGTCTGAACGGTTCCACCGAGAATCTGGCCGCCGCCGACTGGGCCGCCCGTGCGGCACAGTGCCGCGCCCCGCCGCTGCATCTGGTGCATGCCTGGACCTGGCTACCGCACGACGTGCCCGTCGCATCGGACCTGGACAGGCAGAAGCGCTGGACTCTGCGCATTCTGCAGGAGGCCGAGGAGGAGCTGCGCGGGCGGCATCCGGAACTGACGGTCAGCACCGAGCAGTTGTCCGGCACCGCGGCCGAGGTGCTGCTGGGCCAGGCGGAGAAGGCCCAGATGCTGGTGCTGGGCTCCAGCGGTCACAGCAGCGTCGCCGGGTTCCTGCTCGGCTGCGTCGGCCAACACGTGCTCGCCCGGGCACAGAGTCCAGTGGTCATGGTGCGGGCGAACGCGCGCTCGGCTGCCAAGCACGACGGCGGGGAGGTCGTGGTCGGACTCCAGGACCTGGGCGACCCGGCCGGGCGCTGCTGGAGTTCGTCTTCGACGCGGCCGCCGGCCGCAGGACCGCGCTGCGCGCCGTGCACGCGGCGTTCGCCTCCGTCTACGGCGGTCTGCGGCGCGGCGGCAAGCTGGTCATGGTCGCCTTGCCCGCAGGCGGCACTATCAGCGTGCCGATCTTCGACACCGTCCTGAACGGCACATCCGTCATCGGTTCCATCGTCGGCACCCGCCAGGACCTGGACGAGGTGTTCCAGCTGCACGATGTGCGGTGGTGTGCGCCGCCGCACCGACTGGAGACAGGCGAGACGGAGACAGTGATGGCGGCGTCCGCAGAGGGGGCGTGCGCGCCCGTCCTGTCCCTTCCTGCCCGCCTCTTGCCTGGGTTCACGGCGGCGGCCGGCTGGCACGCATGCACGCCGCGTGCCAGCCGGCTGTGAGGTCATGCCTGGTAGGCGACGTTCGTCATCATCCCGGCCTCGCCGTGGTAGGCGTTGTGGCAGTGCAGCATCCACTGGCCGGGGTTGTCGGCGTCGAAGAAGACGGACAGTTTCTTCTTGGGAAGCACCATGGCGGTGTCCTTGCGTGGGCCGGAGTCGCCGAGTTGGCAGGTGTGGCCGTGCAAGTGCATCGGGTGCCACATGGTGGTGTCGTTGGCGAAGTCGAGCCGGACCCGCTGGCCCTCCTCGATCAGGATCGGGTTGGCGTCCGGGTTGGCCATGTCGAACGGTTTGCCGGTCCGTTGCTCAAGACCATGTGGCCAGGCTACGAAAGCCCTCTGACGGGACGGCAGTTTCAGGTGGTGCAGCGTCTCGATGCAGCTGCACGCCCGACCCCAGCGGATGAGCGCTTTGGCCACTCGCTGTCGCAGTGGCACTGCCAAGGCTGCTGCTTCAGATGAAAGCGAGTCCGCGAGCCCGCCCCACCAGCGGGGCCGGCCGTGATCACGACGGGACCCACGGCCCGTCCGCCGGGGCCGATCGGCCCTGGGGCCACGGCCACCTTCGGCGAAAGGCTGGAGCCGACACAAGACCAGAACAAGAAGGAGTGGTCGGCATGACTGGCAGGGACGCTGGAACCCGCGATACCGCCACCGTTGTCCAGGTACGGGCCGAAGGCGAGGTCTGTGAGGAGGCCCTCGCGTACGCCCGTTCCAAGATCGACGCTGTCGTGAACCGGCCGGGGCTGCCGGCGGTCACCGGCGAGGTGAGGATCACCAAGGCGCCGGCCCATCACGCCGAGCACCCGTGGTCGGCTGTGGCCGACCTCCGGGTGGGCCGCACCACCGTGGTCGTTCACGCGCAGGAGGCCACCAGCCAGGAAGTCACCGACCGGCTGCAGGACCGGCTGCGCCGTCAGGTGGAACGAGCGATCCACGAGGGCAGCGCCGCCCGCCGGCAGGCCACCCCGCCCTGGCGCGGCGGGCAACCGGCCGAAGCACCTGCGAGCCGCGACGCGGGACAGCGGGACACCCGCTCGGCGTGAGCCGCACGGGCAAGGATCCGCGCCAGGCCCCAAGGAGCCCGAGTCAACGGCCGCTTCACGACGTAGAACATGGTCAAGCCTCGGCCGCGTCGGACGGCGTAGGCGAGGGCCTCGGCCCGGGTCGAGAGCCCGAGTTTGCCGAGGATGCTGCCGACGTGGTGTTCCACCGTGCGCTTGCTGATGTGAAGCCGCTGGGCGATCTGCTCGTTCGACAGCCCCTCGGCGACCAGCCGCAGCACCTCCGACTCCCGTTTGGCGAGGGTGCCGCCGCGCCGGGACCAGGCGCGGCCCGGACTGCCGAGGTTGCGCAGCAGGCTCGCCGCAGCGTCGGCGTCCGGGACCGCGGCCAGGTGTTCGAAACACTGTCAGCGCGGCACGTGCCTCCGCACGGGCCACCTCCGGTTCGGTGGAGGCCACCGTGCGGGCTATCGCCAGCCGGGTCCTGGCCTCCTCCAGCAGGCTCTCGGCCCGCTCCATCCAGCCGTTCGACGCGGCGAGGTAGCCGTGCACGGCGACGTCGCGGAACGCGAGGTCGCCTCCGGCGACGCGGGCCGGCAGTCGGGTCTCACCACGCGCCCGGAATCCGGTGAACGCCCGCTCGTACAGATCGATCGCAGCCCCGTAGTCGCCCAGCCAGGTGCGCCGGCGCGGCGACCGCCATGCTGCTGGCCCGCTCGGGCCATCGGGTGCTTGTCGTCGACCGGGCGGGTTTTCCGAGCGACACCATGTCGACCCACTGGATGCACGAGCCCGCCGTCGCGAAGCTGCGCGACGGGGGGCTGCTGACGCAATCGTGGCCTCGGACTGCCCGTCGATCGACCGGATGCGGTTCGACGTCGGGGAGTTCGCGCTCGATGCTCCGCTGGTGCCGTTCGACGGCGTGCCCAGCCTGGCACCCCGACGGACCGTGCTCGACACGGTCCTCGTCGAAGCCGCGCGGGCGTCGGGCGCCGAAGTGCGCGAGGGGTTCCTCGTCCATGAGCTCGTCCGTGACGAGGACGGGCGGGTGACCGGGATCCGCGGCGGGCCCGGTTCGGCGACCGTGGAGCAGGCCCGGATGGAGATCGGCGCTGACGGTCAGCACTCGCTCGTCGCCCGCAGCGTGGACGCCCCGGCGTACCAGGAGAGGCCGCCGGTGTCGTGCGGGTACTACGCCTACTGGAGCGGCCTGCCCACCTCGGGTGTCGAGGCGCACACCCGACGCGGGCGTCTGGCGCCGGTATGTCGCCACGTCGGTCATGCCGTACGGACGCAGGCCTGACCCGGCTCAGTACCGGTGGTCGCACCCGCGGCGGGATCCGGTCGCGTTCTTGGCGACAGCCGCCCCGTGCCCCTGAGCCACGCATCATGACGCGCCGATCGGCCGCGGTCACTGTTTGGTGAGGCTCGGGCCGTCCGCGCGCAGCACGGCCAGGCGGCGCCGGTATTCCTCCTCGTCGATCTCCCCCCGCGCGAACCGCTGGGCGAGCAGTTGCTCGGGCGACGGCGCGGCCGGTGTGTGCGTGTGCTCGGGGGTGCGGTTCAGAGTTTCTGGGGCGCGGTTCAGGGTGCGGAAGAGCAGGACGGCGACGGTGATGAACAGGGCCCAGAGCAGGACCGTACTGATCGACATCGCGAACCAGTCCCATCCACTCATGTCGTGGCGGTTCCAGTACATTGCGGGTCACTTCCTCGGTGCGCGGACACGGGTCGCCGATACACCTGGTCGTGGTGTGTCACGCCGGTCTCTTCTTTCATGTTCCCGCTGCTCGGATCGTCCCGGCAGATGCCGAGCGGCCTCCCGGCATGGGCCGTTCGGCACGCACGAGGCGGCCTGCCGCGTCAGTCGTGCGGGACCACGGCGACCGGGCAGCTCACGTGGTGGATCAGCGCGTGGGCCACCGGGCCGGTGTGGGACCCGACCGCGGCGCGGCGCCTGCGGCGGCCCACCACCAGCAGGCCCGCCCCGCCGGCGGCCTTCACGATCACATGGGCCGCGCGCCCCTCGGGCATCGTCTCGCGTACGAAGACGCCGGAAAACTTCTGGCGCCAGGGTTCGAGCAGCGCCGTGAACTCCCGTTCCGCGTCCTGCCTGACTCGTGCGCGCTCCTCGGCGTACGGGATGCCGTGCCGGAGCGGGACGTGCCAGGCATGCACAGCGCGCAGCGGCGCACCGCGCAACTCCGCGGCCCGGAACGCGCATTCCAGCAAGGCATCGCACGAACCGCCGACGTCGACGGCGACCGCGACGTCGCGGCAGGGCGTACGGGCCGACGGCTTCCCGTCCCGGTCCGGCAGATGCTCGTTCTCCGCGCTGTTCCCGGCGCGTACGAGCACGACGGGCCGCCCGGCGTGGGCCACGGTCGCCATCGCGACGGACCCGGAGAGGAAGCCGCCGACACCGCTGAGGCCCTGGCTGCCGATCACCAGCAGTTCGGCGTTCTCCACCTCGGCGAGCAGGGCCGGGCCCGGTGGCTTCCGGATCTGTTCGGCGGCGATGGACAGCTGCGGGTAGCGCTCGTTCAGCCGGTCGCCCGCGCCGCGCAACATCCGCCGCGCCCAGTACTGCGGGGCTTTCAGTTCCGGCAGGGTCGCCTCCGTCCCCTCGTCGGGCAGCCCCTCCCAGGCGTGCACCAGACGCAGCGGCAGTCCTCGCCGCAGGGCTTCCCTCGCGGCCCAGTCGGCCGCCGCGAGACTCTCGCGCGAACCGTCCAGCCCGGCCACGACTGGCCTGATCACGTCCATCACTCCCTCCGTCGTCACTCGTGGGGTACGACGGCCACGGGGCAGCCGACGTGATGGATGACGGCATGCGTGACGGGACCGGTGCGCGGCCCCACCGGCCGCTCGGCCAGCCGGTGACCGACGACGAGCAGACCCGCTCCGGAGGCGGCCCGGATCAGCGTGGTCGAAGCCTTGCCCTCCGACACCGACTCCACGACCTCGACGTCGGGGTACTTGTCGCGCCACAGTTGAAGCACGGCGGACAGGAAGCCCTGCCACTCCTGCGCCCGCTGCGAATCACCCGCCATGCCCACCTCACCCGGGCCCAGGCTGAGCGGAGAGGGCGCCTGCCAGGCATGGACGACCCGCAGCCGTGCCCGGCGCAGCCGTGCCGCCTCGAAGCCGAACTCGATCACCTCGTCGCACAGGTCGCCGAGGTCGAGGCCCAGCACCACGTCCCGGTATCCGGTCCTGGTGGAGGCGCTCCCGTCGTCCGCGGGCAGATGCTCGTCCTCGGCCTCCTCTCCCGCCCGGACGAGGACGACGGGACGCGTGGCCCTCGCCACCACGCCCAAGGCGACGGAGCCCACCAGGAATCCGGTGAAGCCACTCAGTCCGCGCGAGCCGAGCACCAGCAAGTCGGCCTGCTCGGCCGCATGCAGCAGGGCCGCCGTCGCGGGACCCTCGACCTGCTCGTCGTGCGGGCGCATGCCGGGGCAGGCACGGCGGACGCGCTCCTCGGCCCGACGCAGGACCCGTCGGGCCAGATGCCGCTGCACGGCGTTCGCGGACTCTCCGTCCACCTCGCGGGGGTGCCAGTTCCAAGCGTGCATCAGCCGCAGCGGTCGGTCGCGGCGCTCGGCCTCGCGGGCGGCCCACTCGGCTGCGGCCAGGCTCTCGGCGGATCCATCGACTCCGGCGATCACGGACGCAAACATGACGCACCTCCAACGCTCGGTCTGCTCCTCATGGCCAGCGTCACGCCACAGCGGCCCGGCGAGGAGGGGCCGCCAGGTCCTCCCCCGGGACCAACCGGCCCATGCTCAGTTGCAGTTCACTGAACCACGGTGGGAGGGAAGGGCGTCTCCTGCGCGCTCGGGGGCCGGCGTGCTCGCGAGGCGACGGGGGCAACGTCCTCGGGAGGCGAACCGTCATGGAGCGAGTGATCGTCGCTGGAGTCGACCGATCGGCACGCAGTCGCATCGCGGCCGACTGGGCCGCGCACGAGGCCCTGCTGCGCGGGCTGCCACTGCGGGTGGTCCATGTGACGCCGTTGGCCGGACTGGACGCGCCACAACTGTGGCCGTACCGTCCGGAGGTCGTGGCGGCCCGTGTCGTGGCCGAACTCGCGGCCCGGCACCCGACGTTGGACATCGATGACGTGCGGCTCGCCGGGACGGCCGCGTCGGCGCTGTGCTCGCAGAGCAGGGACGCGGAGATGGTCGTGCTCGGTCTGCGCGGTGAGGGCGGTTTCGCCGGGCTGTCCCTGGGGTCGACGGCTCTGGCCGTCGCCGGGGCCTCCGACTGCCCGGTGGTCCTCGTACCGACCGGGCTCGCCCGCGAGGGCCCGGTTCGGCGACCGGACAAGGTGACGCTCGCTGTCGACGCCCGCGACCCGGCTGACGGAGCCATCGACTTCGCGCTGGACACCGCACGCCTGCGCCTTGTGCGGCTGCACGCGCTGCACGCCGGGGCGCCTCCCACCGCGCAGCCCGGTCGGGTCTCCCGTGCACCGTCGGCGCCGGAGTTCGCTGCCCGCTTGGACCACGAAGTGGCGCTCCTGTCCGACGTGTTGCGCCCGTGGCATGAGAAGTACCCGTACGTACAAGTCCTCGAGGACGTTGTCCTCTTCGACCCGGCCACGGCCTTGATCCGGACCTCGGGCAATGCCGAGCTGATGGTGCTGGGGCGGGGACTCGGCAGCGGGCTGGGCCCGGTCGCGTACGACGTCGCGCGGCACACCCGTTGCCCGCTCGCCGTGGTCCCGGCGTGACCGGTCGGTCCGGAAGCACCGGTCGGCACGTCGCCCCCGGCCGCACGGAGACGGCACGGCCAGGCAGCCGAACGTCGATGGGCAACCGGTCCGACGAGGGCACCGCGATCTCCGGACTCCGTTGCTCCATTCGCAGCCGCACTCCCCAGGGCCCCTGGTAGCGAAGGGCGAACCCGTAGGAGGACAGCTCCGGCAGAGGAAACGGGTCCAGCCACAAGGCACCCTGGCGCGTTTCCGGTCCGGTCGGTCCGCGCTGGACGAAGTCGAGAGTGCCGGCCATGGCGCCCAGGTGGGTCCCCCTCTCCCGTCGTCCCACCCTGAAGGTCGGCGATGTCGCCCTGGAGAGCGGCTCCTTGGATGCCACGGTCGTCCAAGGAGCCGCTCTCCACACGCCCGTACGCCACCGGCCGGATCACGGTCTTCCGCCGCCCCTGCGTGGAGCCGGGCCGGGAGGCGAGCCGCAACAACGCGTGCACACGGGTCGTGCGTCCAAGCGGGCACATCGCCATCGGCATGCACGGCCAGTCGGCAACGCTGCAAGCAGCCAGTGGCTCACGAGGCACGCCGGTCCAGTCGGCAGACACCGCGCGGTATCCGTCGGCGTCCGGGTCCCGGGGACGATCGGCCCCCGCGTATGGGTCGTTCGGCCCCTGTGGAGCCGGATCAAGGCAGCGCACCGTGAGAGACATGAGAGCGCGCACGCGGATCGCCGTCGTCGGCGTCGGCAACGAGTTCCGGCGCGACGACGGCGTGGGCTGGGCCGTGGTCGCCCGGCTGCGCGAGCGGGCCGACGAGCGGCCGCTGCCGCCGGACACCGTGCTCGCCGCCTGCGACGGCGACCCCGGCCGGCTGATCGGACTGTGGGAGGGCGCCTCGCTGGCCGTGGTCGTGGACGCCGCCCACGCCCACCCGGGGACTCCCGGGCGCGTGCACCGCCTCGAACTCGACGGCGGGCACCTCGCCGGTCCGCCGTCCACCAGCTCGCACGGGCTGGGCCTCGGCGAGGCGGTCGAACTCGCCAGGGTGCTGGGGCTCATGCCGGACCGCCTCGTCGTGTACGCCGTGGAAGGCGCCGACGGTTCGTTCGGCACCGGGCTCTCCCCCGCCGTCGCCGACGCCGTGGATCCGCTCGCCGACGCCGTCGAGGACGAGATCGTGGCAGCCAGGGGGCAGACATGACCGTGCGGCACTTCCACGTTGAGGGAATCGTCCAGGGCGTCGGCTTCCGCCCGTTCGTGTACCGGACCGCGGCCGAGCTCGGCCTGGACGGCTGGGTGGCCAACGTCAACGGCCACGTCGAGGGCGAGGTCGCCGGCCCGCCCCGCGCGCTGGAGGAGTTCGCGGCTCGACTGCGGGACGACGCGCCGGCCCTCGCCCGAGTGCGCCGGGTACTGCTGACGGAGAACCCGCGGCAGCGGGCGTACGACCCCGGTTTCCACGTGCGCCGCAGCGCATCCGGTCACGCCGGCCCCCGCGAGATCCCGCCCGACGCGGCGATCTGCGCCGCCTGCCTGCGCGAACTGCGCGACCCCCGCGACCGGCGCTACCGCTACCCGTTCATCAACTGCACCGACTGCGGACCGCGCGCCACGATCATCGAGGACCTTCCCTACGACCGGGACCGCACGACGATGCGCCGCTTCCCGCTGTGCGCGCAGTGCGCGGCGGAGTACGGCGATCCCGCCGACCGGCGCTTCCACGCCGAACCCGTCGCCTGCCGCGCCTGCGGGCCAAGCCTGGCCTGGGAGGAGCTGCGCGGCGAGGAGGCACTGCGGGCGGCGGTCAAGGCCGTCGAGGCGGGCGGGATCGTGGCGCTGAAGGGGCTCGGCGGCTATCAGCTGGTGTGCGACGCGGGCGATCCACGGGCCGTGGCCGAGCTGCGGCGGCGCAAGCACCGCCCGGCGAAACCGTTCGCCGTGATGGTCCCGGACGTGGAGTCGGCCGCCCGGCTTGCCCGGATCGGCGCCGCGGAGCGCCAGGCATTGAGGTCTCCGGAGCGCCCCGTGGTGCTGCTGGCCCGTCGACGGTGGCGCGGTACTCCTCCGCTGGCGCGAGAGGTGCATCCCGGCCTGAGCCTCGTCGGCCTGTTCCTGCCCACCACCGGCCTGCACCACCTCCTCCTCGACGAACTCGCCCGGCCCCTTGTGGTCACCAGCGGCAACCTCACCGACGAGCCCATCGCCATCGACGACGCCGAGGCCCGCCATGCCCTGGCCGGTGTCGCGGACGGCTTCCTCACGCACGACCGGCCGATCCGGTCCCGCTACGACGACTCCGTGGTGCAGTTCACCGGCCGCACCCGGGTCACCGTCCGCCGGGCCCGCGGCCTCGCCCCCGCGCCGCTGCCGCTCGACGTGCGGGGGCCGGTCGCCGGGGTCGGCGCGCAGCTGAAGCACACGTTCACGCTGGCCGCCGACGGCCGCGCCCACCTCGGCCCGCACACCGGCGACCTGGCCGACCTGGCGACCTTCGAGGCGTTCCAGGCGTCGTACGACCACCACAAGCACCTCACCGGCATCGAACCGCGGGTCCTCGCCCATGATCTGCACCCCGGCTACCTGTCCACGCAGTGGGCGCTGACGCAGCCGCTGCGCCGTATCGCCGTGCAGCACCATCACGCGCACGTGGCCGCCTGCGCTGCCGAGCACGGCGTACGGGGACCGTTCCTCGGCATCGCCTACGACGGGCTCGGGCTGGGCGACGACGGCACACTGTGGGGCGGCGAGATACTCGTCGCCGATCTGAGCGGCTACCGCCGCGTGGGGAGGTTCGCGACCGCGCCCCTGCCCGGCGGCGACGCGGCGGTACGCCATCCTTCCCGTACGGCGCTCGGCCATCTGCTCGGCGGCGAGACGCTGGGCTCCCCGCGCCCGTACCCGTGGCTCACCCGGGCCTTCACCGACCGGCTGGACCCCGCCGAGGTCGCCGCCGTACACGCCATGATCGCCCGGGACGTCAACTGCCCACGCGCGTCCAGCGCCGGACGGCTCTTCGACACCGTCGCCGCGCTGCTCGGCCTCGCCGACCGGGTCAGCTACGAGGGCGAGGCCGCCGTCCTGCTCGAAGCGGCGGCGGGCAGCGAGCACGCCGTACCGCTCCCCCACCGGATCGTGCGGGTGCAGGGCCTGTGGGTGTACGACCCCGCACCGACCCTGGCCGGTCTGCTGGAGCGGCAGCTCGGCGCGGAGCCGGTGGCCCGGCTGGCCGCGGCCTTCCATCTCACGCTCGCGATCGTCACGGCGGACCTCGCCGCGCGGGCCGTGGCCGAGGGCGCGCCGCGCACGGTGTGCCTGGGCGGCGGCTGTTTCGTCAACCGCAGGCTGCTCACCGAGGTGAAACGCCGGCTGCGCGCCCAGGGGCTGCGGGTGCTGGTCGGCGGTCAGGTCCCGGTCGGGGACGGCGGCATCAGCTACGGCCAGGCGGCGGTCGCCGCCGCCCGGCTCGCCGAGGAGGAGTGAACCTCTATGTGTCTGGGAATCCCAGGCCGGGTCCTGGAGATCCACGACGACGCCGGCCTGCGCATGGCCACCGTCGACTTCGGCGGCGTACGGCGCGAGGCCTGCCTCAGCTGCACGCCCGAGGCGGACGTCGGCTCGTACGTCATCGTGCACGTCGGCTTCGCGATCACGCTGGTCGACGAGGCGGAGGCCCACCGGACGCTCGACGTACTGCGGGCGATGGCGGACGCGGTCGAGAGCGAGCTGGGCGAGCCACTGCCTCGGCGCTCCGCCGGGAGGGCCGAAAAGGGGCCGTCTTGAGACTTCGGGCCGTATGTGGCTGGGCGCACGCACGATGGGGGTCCCCCTGAGCGAAGCCGAGAGTGGGGGAGGAGCCGCACATCGACACAGCCCCGCGCCCCTTGCGGGGCACGCCACAGTGCGCCCGCCCCCGGGGAGACCCGGTCGGCCCGTCAAGAGGGCTGTTCGGCCCCTGCCATGCGCACCGCCGGAGTCGGAAGCTGACGGTGGAGGAGAACGAAGCCGCCTTGGACAAGGAGGACCGTTATGACCGCCACCGCAGCCCCGGCCGTGCTCGACCGGGACGGGCTGGACGCCCTCGTCGCGGCTCTGGTGGCGCGGGGACGAACCGTCGTCGGGCCGACCGTGCGCGACGGGGCGATCGTGCTGGCCGAACTGACATCGGCGGCCGAACTCCCCTACGGCTGGGGTGTCGAACTGGACGCCGGACGCTACCGGCTGGTCCCCCGCGAGGACGGTGCCGCCTTCGCGCACAGCGCGGGCCCGCAGTCCTGGAAGTCCTACCTGCACCCGGCGCGGGAGCGCCTCTGGAGCGCCGACCGCACACCCGAGGGCGGCGTGTCCTTCACCGCGCACGAGCCCGAGGCGCCCTCGTACGCCTTCCTCGGCGTCCGGCCCTGCGACCTGCGGGCCATCGCGATCCAGGACCGCGTCCTGACCGGCGGGCGGTACGAGGACACCGGCTATGGGAAGCGTCGGTCCAAGGCGCTGCTGATCGCCGCCGAATGCACCGAGCCCGGTGCGACCTGCTTCTGTGTCTCCACCGGCGGCGGGCCCGCGGCGGACCCCGGCTACGACCTCGCGCTGACCGAGGTGGTGGACGAGAACGGGCACCGCTTCGTCGTCCGCGTCGGCAGCGAGGAGGGCGCCGAACTGCTGGACCAGGTACCCCACCGCCTCGGTGACACGGTCACGGAAGACACCGCCCGCGCCTCGGTGGACGCCGCCCGTAACCGCATGGGACGGGCGCTCCCCCCGGTCAGCCTGCGCGCGCTGCTTGGCGCGAGCCTGGAGGCCGAGCGCTGGGACGACGTCGCCGCCCGTTGTCTGACCTGCGGCAACTGCACGATGGTGTGCCCCACCTGTTTCTGCACGACCACCGAGGAGGTCAC
Organism: Streptomyces sp. NBC_00878; assembly: GCF_026341515.1. Taxonomy (NCBI): domain Bacteria; kingdom Bacillati; phylum Actinomycetota; class Actinomycetes; order Kitasatosporales; family Streptomycetaceae; genus Streptomyces; species Streptomyces sp. NBC_00878. Next base: position 1,636,980 of record NZ_JAPEOK010000001.1, read on the forward strand.
CGACCTCACCGGTGACCACACCGAGCGCTGGGAGCGCTGGGACTCCTGCTTCGACCTGGACTTCTCGTATCTGCACGAGGGCCCGGTCCGCCCGTCGGGGCGTGCCCGCTACCGGCAGTGGCTCACCCACAAACTGTCCACCTGGCACGACCAGTTCGGCAGCTCCGGGTGTGTCGGCTGCGGGCGGTGCATCGCCTGGTGCCCGGCCGGCATCGACATCACGGAGGAAGTCGCCGCGCTGCACGCCGAATTCGAGACGGAGACGGAGCGATGACCCCCTCGATCACCCTGAGCCTGACGCACGCTCTTCCGCCCGAGTACCGGGACCGGCTCCTGCGCGTCGGCCGCGAGGTCGAATTCCGCCAGGACGCCCGGCTCTTCGAGGAGGGTGCGCGCGCCGACCGTTTCTGGATCGTCCGCGACGGCACGGTCGCCCTCGACATGCACGTCCCCGGCCATCGCACGCCCGTGATCGAGACCGTCGGCAAGGGTGATCTCGTGGGCTGGTCCTGGCTGTTCGAGCCGTATGTGTGGCAGCTGGGCGCCGTGGCGATGACCCCGGTGCGGGCGTACGAGTTCGACGCCGTCGCCGTCCGCCTGATGTGCGACGACAATGCCGAGTTCGGCAGGGCGATCGGACGCTGGGTCGGCCGCGTGCTGTCCCATCGGCTGAACGCCGCCCGCGCCCGGCTGGTCGACCTGTACGGCGCCTCCACGAGCGGCGGTGCGCGATGAGCGCTGTTCCGGTCCCCTACGTCGTGGTCGATCGCCATCGGGAGACCGCGGAGTCGGTCACGCTGCGGCTCGAACCGGTCGCCGACGCGCTGGAGCGCTTCGCGCCGGGGCAGTTCGCGATGGTGCACTGCTTCGGCCGCGGCGAGATCCCTCTGTCGGTGAGTTCGGTCCAGTCCACGGGCGGCCTCGCCCACACCATCCGCAGCGTGGGCGCGGTCTCCGACGGTCTGTGCGCGGCCAGGGTCGGTGACGTCCTCGGCCTGCGCGGCCCGTACGGCACGAGCTGGGGGTTCGAGCAGGCCCGCGGGCACGACGTGCTGGTGGTGGCCGGCGGCATCGGGCACGCCCCGCTCAGGCCGCTGATCCTGAGCGTGCTGGCCGAACCGGAGGCGTACGGCCGGCTCAGCGTGCTCATCGGGGCGCGCACTCCGGACGAGCTGGTCGGCCGGACGGAGACGGAGAGCTGGCCGACGGCGTACACCGGGGTGACGGTCGACTGGCCCGACACGGCCTGGCGCGGGGATGTCGGCGTGGTCACCCAGCTCCTCGGCCGGGCTCCCTTCGAGCCGGCCGACACCTGGGCCTTCGTCTGCGGCCCCGAGCCGATGATCCGCGCCACCGCCCGAGAGCTCGCTCAGCGTGGTGTGCGCAAGGAGCGGATACGGGTCTCGCTGGAGCGGAACATGCGCTGCGCGACCGGACACTGCGGGCACTGCCAGCTCGGTCCGCTGCTGGTGTGCCGGGACGGGCCGGTCGTCGGCTGGGACCAGGCCGAACCCCTGCTGTCCGTAAGGGAGTTGTGAGATGAGCACACCCACGCTCGCCGTGTTCAAACTGGCTTCCTGCGACGGCTGCCAGCTCACCCTGCTCGACTGCGAGGACGAACTCCTGGCGCTGGCGGGCAAGGTGGAGATCGCGCACTTCCTGGAGGCGACCAGCGCGGTGGCGCCCGGCCCGTACGACCTGTCCCTGGTCGAGGGCTCGGTCACCACGCCCGGGGACGCCGAACGGGTCCGCTCCATCCGCGCCGCATCCCGCCACCTGGTGACGATCGGCGCGTGCGCGACAGCCGGCGGCATCCAGGCCCTCAGGAACTTCGCGGACGTCAACGAGTACCGGCGCACGGTCTACGCCCACCCCGAGTACATCTCCACGCTCGCCACCTCCACGCCCGTATCCGCCCACGTGGACGTCGACTTCGAGCTGCGCGGCTGCCCGATCGACCGGCGCCAGCTCCTCGAAGTGATCACCGCGTTCCTCGCCGGCCGCAAGCCCGACATCCCGAACCACAGCGTCTGCTTCGAGTGCAAGCGGCGCGGCACCGTCTGCGTCACCGTCGCCCACGGCACCCCCTGCCTGGGCCCGGTCACACACGCCGGGTGCGGGGCGCTGTGCCCGGCGTACCAGCGTGGCTGCTTCGGCTGCTTCGGCCCGTCCGGTTCGGTGAACCTGCCCGCGCTGATCCCGCTGCTGCGCAACGGAGGTGCATCGCGTAGCGATTCCGGCAAGGGCGGTGGTGGGAGACGGGCGGGCGGCCTCGACGAGGACGCCGTGATGCGGTTCCTGCACACCTTCAACGCCGCCGCATTCGACAAGGAGTTGAGGAAGTGACCCACCGTGGATCCCGTGTACTGCACGTCGGCTCGCTCTCCCGGGTCGAGGGCGAGGGCGCGCTGCGCCTGCACGTCCACGACGGCACGGTCACCGAGGCGCGGCTGGAGATCTACGAGCCGCCGCGCTTCTTCGAGGCGTTCCTGCGCGGCCGCGCCTACACCGAGCCGCCGGACATCACGGCCCGGGTCTGCGGGATCTGCCCGGTGGCGTACCAGATGAGCGCGTGCGCGGCGATCGAGGACGCCTGCGGGGTGACCGTCGATCCGGTGATCCGTGATCTGCGCCGACTGCTGTACTGCGGCGAGTGGATCGAGAGCCATGCCCTGCACATCTACCTCCTGCACGCACCGGACTTCCTGGGCCGCACGAGCGCGATCGACCTGGCGCGCACGCACCGGGCCGAGGTCGAACGGGGGCTCAGGCTGAAGAAGGCGGGCAACGCCCTCATGGAACTGCTCGGCGGACGGGCCGTGCACCCGGTCAACGTGCGCCTCGGCGGCTTCCACAGGGCGCCGACCCGCAATGAACTGCGGCCGCTCGCCGAGGAGTTGAAGCGGGCACTCGACGACGCATGGGAGACCGTGCGCTGGGTGGCCGGCCTCGACTTCCCCGACGCCCACACCGATGCCGATCTCCTCGCGCTGGCCGCCCCGGACACGTACGCCATCGAGAGCGGCACCACCGCTTTCCTGCGGGCCGACGGCACCACCGGCTCCTTCCCGCTGCGGGACTTCACCGATCGCGTCACCGAGACGCACGTGGCACACTCCACCGCGCTGCACTCGCGGCTCGACGGGCGGCTGCACCTCACCGGCCCGCTCGCCCGGTTCGCGGTCGGCGGGCACCTGCTGTCGCCGGTGGCGCTGCAGGCGGCGGTCGAGGCGGGGCTGGGCGATCCGCGCGAGGGTGCCGTGTGCCGCAATCCGTACCGGTCCATCCTGGTGCGGGCGGTGGAGACCGTGTACGCCGTCGACGAGGCGCTGCGGATCACCGAGGCGTACGAGCCTCCCGCGCGCCCGTACACGGAGGTGCCACCGGTCGCGGGCGTCGGGCACGGTGCGACCGAGGCGCCTCGCGGGCTGCTCTACCACCGCTACGAAATCGACGCCGACGGCATCGTCACCAGCGCGTCGCTGGTGCCGCCCACCGCGCAGAACCAGGGCGCGATCGAGGACGACCTGCGGCGCCTTGCCCAGCGGGCCATCAGCGAACACGACCCGGACGACGCCGAGTTGACGGCCCTGTGCGAGCGGGCGATCCGCAACCACGACCCGTGCATCTCGTGCTCCACCCATTTCCTCGACCTGACGGTCGTCCGCACCTCGGGCGACACCCCGAGAGACTTCTCAGGAGGCTGCGATGCCTGAATCTCCGTACACCGTGAGCGCTGTGATGACGCACACCGTCGTCGCCGTGGGCAGCGAGGCGCCCTTCAAGGAGATCGTCGAGCTGCTCGACCAGTGGAAGGTCAGCGCCCTGCCGGTGCTGGCGGGCGAGGGCCGGGTCGTCGGGGTGGTCTCCGAGGCGGATCTGCTGCCCAAGGAGGAGTTCCGGGACACCGACGAGGGCGAGCTCGCTGCGCGGGCCAAGGCGGGCGGTGTGACGGCGGGTGAGCTGATGAGCACGCCGGCCGTGACCGTGCACGCGGACGCCTCGCTCGCCGAGGCCGCCCGCATCATGGCCCGCCGGCACGTCAAGCGGCTGCCCGTCGTGGACGGGGTGGGCCTCCTGCAGGGCGTGGTCAGCCGCGGCGACCTGCTCAAGGTGTTCCTCCGCTCCGACGAGGAGATCGCGGAGGAGATCCGGCACTCCGTCCTGAACCGGCTTCCGGTCACCACCACCCTGACGGTGTCGGTGGCCGAGGGTGTGGTCACGCTGGGCGGATCCATGCCCGACCGCACGCTCATCCCCGTGGTGGCCCGGGCGGTGCGGGCCGTGGAGGGGGTCGTCGACATCCAACTGGATCTGACGCACCGATGAAGTACCTCGACGAGTACCGCGATCCCGTCCTCGCCCGGCGGCTGCTGGACGAGCTGCGGCAGACCGCCACCCGTCCCTGGCGGATCATGGAGGTGTGCGGCGGCCAGACCCACACCCTCGTCCGCCAGGGCATCGACGAGCTGCTGCCCGCCGGGATGCGGATGATCCACGGCCCGGGCTGCCCGGTCTGTGTGACTCCGCTGGAGACCCTGGACCGGACTATGGCCATCGCTGCCCGCCCCGGTGTGATCCTCACCAGCTTCGGCGACATGCTGCGCGTGCCCGGCACGGACACCGATCTGCTGTCCCTGCGGGCGCGAGGCGCGGACGTGCGCGTGGTGTACGCCCCGATGGACGCCGTACGTCTGGCCGCCGAGCATCCGGACCGCGAGGTGGTCTTCCTCGCCGTCGGCTTCGAGACGACCGCGCCCGCCAACGCGATGGCGGTGCTGCACGCGGCCCGCCTCGGGCTGACGAACTTCTCGATGCTGGTGAGTCATGTTCTGGTGCCGCCCGCGATGACCGCGCTGCTGGACGATCCGGACTGCGAGGTGCAGGCCTTCCTGGCGGCCGGGCATGTGTGCGCGGTCATGGGCTGGCGCGAATACGAGCCGATCGCCGCCCGCCACCGGGTGCCGATCGTGGTCACCGGGTTCGAGCCGCTGGACCTGCTGGAGGGCATCCTGATGGCCGTACGGCAGCTGGAGTCCGGCCGGTTCGAAGTGGAGAACCAGTACGTGCGGGCCGTGCGCCGGGTCGGCAACCCCGCCGCCCAGGACACCGTCCGCGCGGTCTTCCGGGTCACCGACCGGGCGTGGCGCGGCATCGGTCCGCTGCCCGACAGCGGGCTCGAACTGGCGGAGGAATACCGGCGGTTCGACGCGGCACGCCGCTTCGACGTGGGGGGGCTGTGCCCCGTCGAGGACGCCGAGTGCATCGCGGGCGCCATTCTCACCGGGGCGAAGCTGCCCACCGACTGCGCCGCCTACGGCACCCGTTGCACGCCCCGCCATCCCCTGGGCGCGCCCATGGTGTCGTCCGAGGGCACCTGTGCCGCCTTCCACGCGGCTGGACGCACTCCCACGAGGAGCACGGCATGACCATCGAATGCCCCACCCCGAAGCATGAAGAAGAGGTCGTGCTCCTTGGCCACGGCGCCGGCGGCCGCCTCACCGCGGAGCTGCTCGACCAGCTGATCCTGCCCGCCGTCCATGGCGGTACGGGCCCGCTGGAGGACGCCGCGCTGCTGCCCGGCCACCCCGGCCTGGTGATGAGCACCGACAACTTCGTCGTCAGCCCGCTGTTCTTCCCGGGCGGCGACATCGGCTCCCTGGCCGTCCACGGCACGGTCAACGATCTCGCGATGCGGGGTGCGTGGCCGCTCGCACTGTCCGTCTCCCTGATCGTCGAGGAGGGGCTGCCGCTCTCCGAACTCCGGTCCGTCATGACCTCGTTGGGGAAGGCGGCCCAGGACGTCGGCGTGCCCGTGGTCACCGGGGACACCAAGGTCGTGGGCCGCGGCGCGGCCGACCGGCTCTTCATCAACACCACCGGCGTGGGGCAGAGGCACGAACTGCTCTGCCCGTCCGCCGCGTTGGCCCACCCGGGGGACGCGGTACTGCTCTCCGGGCCGATCGGACTGCACGGCACGACCGTGCTCAGCACCCGGGAGGGCCTCGGCTTCGAGAGCGACATCGCCTCGGACACCCGGCCGCTGCACCGGCTGGTGCGGGCCCTGGTGCCGTTCGGCGCCGACGTCCATGTGCTGCGCGATCCGACCCGGGGCGGGCTCGCCGCCGCTCTCAACGAGATCGCCCGCGACTCGTCCGTCGCCGTCGAGATCGAGGAGAGCGCCGTCCGCGTACCCGAGGCGGTCGCCTCCGCCTGCGACCTGCTTGGCCTGGACCCGCTGGTCGTCGCCAACGAGGGCTGTCTGGTCGCCTTCGTCGACGCCGCCTCGGCCGAGGGCGCGCTGACCGCGATGCGATCGGTGGCCGAGGGCGCGGCGGCGGTGCGGATCGGCGAGGTGCTGCCGGACGGGCCGCAGGGACGTGTGACGCTGCGGACCCTGGTCGGCGCGCGGCGCATCGTGGACATGCCGCTCGGGGAGCAACTGCCCCGTATCTGCTGACCGTCGTCACCGCCGGGCCTCGACCGGGCCGTTCAGGAGCACTTCACGGGGCGCGCGGCGCGGTGTCGACCAGGTGCACGCCGGACGGCCGAGGCGCAGCACGATCTGTGGGTACCGGCCGGCGGTGAGCCCCGTGCGCACCTGCGTGCGCAGCACGGGCAGTTCGAGGGGCTGGGTGTGGGCGGCGGGCCACGGCGCCGTGGCCCGCCGCGCACAGCAGGACGCGCTGGAGCGCCTGCCCCGCCGGCAGCCAGTCCGGGCGGCTGTCGTACGAGGTGGACAGTACGGCGACAGTCCCCGTACCGGCCTCGCGCCTGCACGGGGCGACGGTGAACCGGCGAGCGCGGCCGAGGTAGTCGCGGCCGGCGAGCAGAACGGCTCCAACTGTCCGGACCGAGTTGAAGGCGGGCCGTACGGCCCTCGCCGGGGGACGTCCGGCCCCTGCTCGCGCAGGTGGCGTAGGCGGACCGTTGAGATGCACACCGGAAACAGCGGGCCCAACCGGGCAGCGACGGCGAACGGCGGTACCTGCCATGTACGCAACGCACACACCTGTCGATCATGCGGCCAACTACTTGGTGCGAGCGGGCATCACCGCTCCCTCGCTGTTCAACACCCAACCGTGGCAGTTCGTCGCCCGGGAGGCGGAACTCGACCTGTACGCGGATCCCGCGCGCCTGCTCCCGCTCACCGACCCGGACGCGCGGGAGATGGTCATCAGTTGCGGCGCGGCCCTCTTCAACGTGCGGCTCGCGATGCGGCACCTGGGCTTCCTGCCCGTCGTACGCCCCTTCCCCGACCCGTGGAACCCCGCCCACCTCGCACGCGTCAGCTGGGGATCGTACGTGCCGCCGGGCAGCGACGAGGAGCTGATGTTCCGCTCCGTACGGCAGCGGCACACGCACCGCGGACCTTTCCATTCCTCGCTTCTCGCGCAACCGTTGATCCACGAGCTGCGCGATCACGCCGACGCCGAGGGAGCCGAGCTGCACACCGTGGGCTCCCGGAGCGAGCGGACTCACCTCGCGGACCTGGTCCGTACCGCCGAACGCGCGCAGCGGTCCCATCCCGGACACGTCGCCGAACTGGCCTCCTGGACGCGTGCGTCCCACGGCAGTCGCCCGGACGGCGTGCCTCTGGAGGTGTGCCCCTACCACCCGGACTGCACCGCTCTCCCGGACCGCGACTACCTCGGCATCGCCCGCACCATGCCGTCCCCGCCGGCGGTGTGGCCCACCAGGACCGGCCTGGTCGCCCTGATCACCACGCAGCAGGACTCCCGTCAGGACTGGCTGCGCGCCGGGCAGGCCCTCCAGCGCGTCCTGCTGTGGGCCACCGTCCACGGCGTCGCGGCCGCCTTCCACACTCAGCCCCTGGAACTGCCGCGCCTGCGCGCGGAAGTGCGGGCGGCCATACCCAGCGGCCAGTTCCCCCAGATGATCCTGCGCCTCGGCCACGCCGCGGGGGGCCGCCCGCTCCCCCGACGGTCCGCCGCATCCGTGCTCTCGGCGGGGTGAGGCGATGCTCACCGGTCCGGCGACATCGTGCAGATGGCAGGCCCTGCCGATCCGCCGCGCCCGGCCGGTGAGCATCGCCCCAGTCGACCCGAGGCCGGGTTGGGTGGCCCCACGGTCGGTGGCTACGAGATGATCCGGAGCTACCCGGCTCTGGCGCCGGCGGCGCAATCCGCTGCGGCGTCGCTCCGACGTGGCCGAGGCGTGGGTGGTTCTCGCCACTGGTGTGCTGTCGGCCACCGGTGGCTCTGGCGGTCGGTGCTGCCGTCCTCGGGCTCAACTCGGAGAGTGCCGCGGCTCGTCGGGTCGTGGTGTGTTCAGGACTCCGGGCCGCGGCGGGCGGCAGCGTCGCACCAGACGTCCACGTCCATGGCCTTTCTCGCAGAGCGCAGCTCAGTGCTACGGACGACGGTCATTGCCGCAGGCCCTCACCTGCAGCCCCGGGCTGCCATCCCCGCTCGTGCCCCGCTCCGAGCGGGGGCCGGAGGAGGCTCCGGCGCAGCGCCCCTCTCGACGGGGCCCCCGAGCGGTCGGCCGGGTGGGGTCAGTGGTGTTCCATCGTGGAACCGGTGAGTTCGGCGGCTATGCCGTGCGCCCACGCCCCGGTCTGTGCGCGGTCGCGGAAGTCACCTCCCTTGCCCTGCTTGATGAGTTGACGGGCTATGAAGCCCTGGGCACCCTCGGTGAGTCGGCCGCCGAAGGTGGCATGGCCACGGGCGTCCAGCCGGTTGACGAGACGGGCCACGCCGGGGGCCGGCGGAATGTCACGCTCGCTTGCCGACGGGTCGAGCGGTCCGCTGCTGAACAGCCAGACCGGAAGTCGGCCGAGATCCTCGCGGTGGCGGCGGGCGAATCGGGTCGCGTCGCGCTGCCAGCGTCCGGCGTACAGCCCGCCGCCGATGAGGACGGCGTCGTAGGGGGTGAGGTCCTTCACCTCGGCCGCGGGCCGGACGTCTGCGTCGACGTGCCGTTCGCGCAGGGCTTGCGCGATCCACTCGGCGATCTCGGCCGTGGAGCCGTTCTTCGTGCCGTAGGCGATCAGCACTCGGGGGGTGGTGGTCATCACCGTTCACCTCGTTTTCTTCGATCTCTTCGATTTATTCGAATGCGGCGATCCGCGTCCGCGCCTCGTGAGTCCGTTGCCGGGCGGCGTGGCACCACCAGGGCGGTGGTCACCATCGCCGCGCCCGCCGACATCACGAGCGCCATGAGCGTGCAGTCCCAGCCGTTGGCGCCGTGGTCGTACCAGCTCACAACGTCCGCCTCTCCTTGATGCCGGTGTCAGGGCCTGCGCAGCCAGCCCTCGCCGACGCCGTGCACGGCCGGCTCGTCCGGCCGCTGGTGCGTGTCGTCGTACCGGTGGGTGAGGTGGTCGACGACGGCCACTACGCCATCCACCTGGCCGCTCATGCTCACGGCGATCGGCACCTCGCTGGCGCGCTCGAGTTGGCCGTCCAGGGTGACAACCCCTTCGGTGACGGTCACACCGATCGCCTGCGGAGCCAGCCATAGTGCGCGTACCAGTACCTCGTCGACGATCTCGGCGCGGATGTCCTCGTCCGGGCGCAGGAACACCTGGAGCAGATCGTGCCGAGTGACGATGCCGACCAGCCGGCCCTCCTCGTCCAGCACCGGGAGCCGCTCGACGCGGTGCTCGGCCATGGTGCGGGCGGCTCCAGCGATGGAGGCGTCGACGGGTACGGTGATCGCCGGGCTGCTCATCAGCTGTCCCGCTGTGCGGGCCCGGGCCTTGGTGTCAGCCCTGCGGGCGGCGCGGGTCAGCCGCGGACGCCACCTGAGGCGCTCGTGTCCGGGCTCCGCCTGTTGCGCCTGCCGGAGCATCAGATCGGTCTCGGAGATCACGCCGATGACCTTCTCGTCGTCGTCCACCACGGGCAGTCCGCTGATGCGGTGCTCCGCCAACAGCGCCGCGATCTCCTTGAACGGAGGCGTCGCCGACACCCGTACGACATCGCTCGTCATCACTGTGCCAACCTTGCGGTGCTTCATCATTGTCTCCTTCTTCGGAGCCTGCTGCTCAGCGCAACCGGCGCAGATACGGGTCGTGCGGGCTGCGCGGCAGCAGACGGATCCGTACATCGAGTGCGGTGGCCCCATCCGGGCGGGCCACAACCGGGTTCAGGTCGGCCTCGGCGAGCTGCGGCAGATCGCAGGCGAGGCGCGACAGACGGAGCAACAGCTGCTCCAGGCCGGCCACATCGACGGCGCCGCTGCCACGGTGGCCGAACAGCAGCGGGGCACAGCGCGGCGCGGTGATCAGGTCTTTTACATCGCGGTCGGTGAGCGGGGCCAGCCGGGCCGCGTGGTCGGCGAGCACCTCGGTCGCCGTGCCGCCGAGACCGAACAGCACCAGCGGCCCGAACACCTCGTCCTGCACCACACCGGCGACCAGTTCGGTGCCCCGGCCGGCCATCGGCTGCACGAGCACCCCGGTCATCACCTCGCCGAAGCGGGAGACGAGATCGCGGTGCGCGGCCCGCACCTGCTCCTCCCCTTCGAGGTCGAGGAGCACGGCGCCCTGGTCGGTCTTGTGCACCAGGCCCGGCCAGTACGCCTTGAGCACGACCCGCCCCCGAGGCCCCGCGAGGCGGGCGGCGGCGTCCACGGCGGCCTGCTCGTCCTCGGCCCAGGCCCAGGGCAGCTGCGGGATGTGGTAGCGGTCGAGCAGTTCGGCGCAGCCGCGCGGGTCGAGCCAGCCGCCGTCGGGGTTCGCCATGAGGAAGGCGTCCACCTGGGCGCGGGCGCCCACGGTGTCAAGGTCGGACAGTTCCGGGACGGTGCCGGGCGGCCGGGCGAGCCAGCGGCTCCGGGCGGCGGCGTGGGCCAGGGCCCGGGCTGCGGCCTGCGGATCGGCGTACGCGGGCAGGGCGCCGTCCCTGGTGTGCAGCAGCCGTACGGACTCGGCCTGGTCGAGCAGGACCACGGCGACCGGGCGCGTCCAGTGGGCGGGAACCGGCCCGGTGAGCGCGCGAACCGGATCGTCCCCGGTCGCCGCCATCAGTGCGGTCGGCACGAGCGCCACCAGAACAGCGTCGACGGCGCCGTGCGCGGCCAGCCGGTCCACGCAGGCGCGCAGCGCCTTGCCGTTCACGGCGGCGGTGGCGTCGATCGGATTGGTGACGCTCGCTCCCGCCGGCAGCAGGTCGTGGAGTTCGCCGACGAGGTCGGCGGGCAGTTCGGGCACGGTCAGCCCGGCATCGGTGCACGCGTCCGCGGCCAGTACGCCCGCCCCGCCCGCGTTCGAGACCACGGCCACCCGCGAGCCGGTCGGCAGCGGCTGGGAGTGCAACAGGGCGGCGGTTTCGAGGAGTTCGCCGATACTCCGGGTGGCGATGACGCCGGCCTGTGTGAACAGCGCCTGCCGGGTCACGGTCGGGGTCGCGGCCGCGGCGGTGTGCGAGGCCGCGGCCCGCCGTCCGGCGTCGGAACGGCCCGCGTCCACCGTCAGCACCGGCATGCGCCGGGCGACCCGGCGGGCGGTACGGGAGAAGGCGCGCGGGCTGCCGAAGGACTCCAGGTGCAGCAGGGCCAGATCGGTCGTTCCGTCGCTCTCCCACCACTGGAGCAGGTCGTTGCCGCTGACGTCGTACTTGTCGCCCAGCGAAACGAAGCTGGACACCCCGATGCCGAGCCGGGTCAGGCCGCCGAGGAGCGCGATGCCGACGCCGCCGGACTGGACGGCGACCCCGGCGGTGCCGGGCAGCGGCCGGTGCGCGGCGAAGGTCGCGTCGAGGCGTACCGCTTCCTCTGTGGCGGCGATGCCCAGGCAGTTCGGGCCAACCAGCCGCATCCCGTAGCGGCGTGCGGCCGCCAGCAGCGCCGCGGCCTGATCGGCGTCGAGCCCGGCGGTCAGTACTACCAGGGCCCGTACCCCGGTCTTGCCGCACTCCTCGGCCACCTGGGGCACCGCGTGTGCCGGCACCGCGAGCACCGCCAGTTCGGGCGGCTGGGGCAGGGAGGCAACCGCGGGGTAGCAGGGGGTGCGCTCGACGGTGTCCGCGTGCGGGTTGACCGCCATCAGGCGGCCGGTGAACTCCGCGCGCCGGATGTTCCTGAGCACGGCCCGCCCCACCGAGCCCGGCTTGGTGCCCGCCCCGACCACGGCGATGGAGCGGGGGCGCAGCAGCGGCCGCAGGCTCGCGGTGTCGGCGACGCGGCCCCGCTCGTCGACGGCCGCCAGGTAGCGCTCGCCCTGGTCCAGCCGGACGAGACTGTAGATCTCATCGTGGTCCCGGCGGCGCTCGGTGTGCAGGCCGAGGTCGGTGAAGACCCTCATCATCTCGTGGTTGTCGGCGAGTGTCGCGGCGGTGAACGCGGTGAGGCCCGCCGTGCGTGCGGTGGTCACGAGGTGTTCGAGGAGCAGGGTGCCCACGCCGCGGTGGTGGAGACCGTCGGCCACCGCCACGCCGATCTCGGCCGCGGCCGGGTCGGCGCTGGTCCGGTACTCCGCGACTCCCACCACTCGGTCTTCGAGCAGCGCGACGAGCCCGTGATATCCGGGCTCCGGACCGGCGCAGAGCCGATCGGCGGCCTGTCGGCCGGCGAGACGGCTCGCCCCGAAGAACCGCAGCCGCTGGTTCTCCGCCGACATGCTGTCGTACAGCCGCAGCACCTGAAGGTGGTCGTCCGGCCGCGCGGACCGGATCTCCACCGTGCTCCCGTCGGCCAGAAGCGCGTGGGTCTCCCGCGTGGGGCGTGCGGTTTGCGTCATGACGCCTTCCTCTCCCTGAGGTCCGCTTCCACGGTCCAGCGCCGCGGGGCCGAGCCACAGGGCCTGTCCGGTGCCCGGAGCGGGGCCGTTCGGCCCCAATTCGGGGCGTTCCGGTCAGCGAGTGCCGACGGGAGACGTGACGTCGGGGAGAGCGGGGAGCACGTCGAACACGTCGGTCAGCCGGACGGCGCGCAGCATGCGCAGAACGCGCGGACTGCTCACCACGAGCCGGACCCGGCCGCCGCACCGCACGGCACGGTTACGGGCCCTGCACAGGGCGGACAGTCCGATGCAGTCGATGAAGATCACGCGGCGGAGATCCACCACCAGCTCGGGGTAAGGGACGCAGGTCAGCACGTCGAGGCGGGACGAGACGACCGGCGCGGTCAGGACGTCGATCTCGCCGAGCAGCTCCACGACCGTGGTCCGGCCGACCAGGCGTTCACGCAGGCAGCTCGGTGGGTGGATCGGGGTCTCGTTCATGGCTACAGCCAACCGGGACGGCCGTGGCGTGCAGTAGGGCCACTCGGCCCCATGCCCGGACGCCGAGCGGCCCACGTTTGTTCCAACTCGGGCGTCAGGCACAGTCGTACAGCGGGGATGAGGTTCTTGTGGTTCCTGTGGTGGACAGTATCGTCCAGTTCGGTCACGGCCCGACGAAGACCGCCACATGACATGAGGGTTCGCATTCCGAGCAGGCCGGACCGGTCGGCCCTCATCCTGTGCCGGCTGTCACCGTTGTGGTCATCGCCGGATGTCCTCTCCCTGTCCGCGTGCGTGCGTCTCGCACTGCAGATACTTGTCTTCCGCCGTGCTTGCGGGCAGTGCCGGACAGGGCCTGCGAACGGTGCCGTCCGTCCCCGGGCCATGGGGTCGTTCGGCCTACCGGCCCCGGCCTGACGGACTTCAGCCGAGGGACAGGTCGGGGCGGACGAGCGTCCCCGACCGCCCGTGGACGATCTCGTGCGCCGCGTCGAGGGCACCGATCGCGGCCAGGCCGCCGGTGCGTTCGACGAACCGGGCGGCGGCCTCGGTCTTGGGTCCCATCGAGCCGTCGGGGAAGCGGCCACGGCGCAGGGTGTCCGGGGTGGCGTCCATGACGGGATGCTGGTTGGGGGTGCCGTAGCCGGTGTAGACGGTCGGCACGTGACGAGCTCGTGTTCGAGGGCGAGGGCGGCAATGGCGGTGGCCACGCGGTCGATGTTCGCCTGTTGCACGGCCGCGTCGGGGTGATCGCCCCGACGCAGTAGAGCGTTGCCGCCGAGGGCGATGACGATGCCCACGGTTCAGTCCTCCAGGGGGGCGACCAGTACGGCCTTGATGGTGTGCAACCGGTTCTCCGCCTGATCGAAGACGGTGTAGGTGGGCGGGGGAATGACCTCGTTGGTGACCACCGGGCCGTCGAGGCCGTAGGTGTCGACCGGTTCCCGGTCCAGACGGGTGCGGTGGTCGTGAGCGCCGACAGGTGGCGGGAGGCCGACGGAGGCGCCTTGGGAGTCGGTTCAGGCGTGCGGCACCACGGCGACGGGGCAGCCGACATGGTGCAGCGCCGCGTGTGTCACGGGGCCAATGTGCGTGCCAAGGTGACCGTCCCGTGTGCGGCGCCCCACGACGACGAGGGAAGCTCCGGACGACGCGCGCACCAGTGCGGTGGCCGCTCTCCCTTCGGAGACGGTCTCGGTCACGGAGATCCCGGGAAACTTCTCGCACCACGGACGTAGCGTCGCGATGACGGCGCGTTCCTGTGCCGCGAGCAGCTCCGGCCCGGACCCTGTGACCGCATGAAGGCCGGCGCCGTCGGCCGACGAAACTCTGAAGGCGTGGATCACCTGGAGTGCGGCGCCGTAGCGGCGTGCGGCCTCGAAGGCGAACTCGATCAGCTCGTCGCAGGGGCGTCGGGTGTCCAGCCCGAGGACGACATCGCGGTACGGGGTCTCGGGGATCTCCTCCGGCGAGACACCGTCAGGTGCCGGAAGGTGTTCGTCGGCGGCGGTCTCGCCCGCGCGGACGAGCACGACGGGGCGCGGCGACCTGGCGACGACCCGCTGGGATACCGAGCCGACCAGGAACCCCGTGACACCGCTGAGCCCGCGGGAGCCGAGCACCGTCAGCTCCGACTCCTCGGCGGCCGTGAGCAGGGCGTCGACAGCGGAGCCGGACACCAGCCGGTCGACGATCCGCAGCCCGGGGTGCGCGGCACGGACGCTGCCGACCGCTCGGTCCATGGCCTGCTGGGCCCAATCGCCCTCGCTCGTGCCTGCCGGTACGGAGGCGGCCGGGCGGGGGTGCCACTGCCACGCGTGCACCAGCCTCAACGAGGCTCCGCGACGCAGGGCTTCCCGGGCCGCCCAGTGCGCGGCCGCAATACTCTCGGTGGAACCGTCAACTCCCGCGGTGACCTGCTGAAGCATGCTGTCTGCCTCCTCCGTCCGAGCCTGTTTTGCTCGTCCGGTTCGAGCGTTGTGCAGCAACAGCCTTGTGCGCAGGGGCCGTACAGGCCCTTCATGGACCCGTTCGGCCCAACTCCGGCCCCGCTGAGGGCTCGCGCGTGCCGGCAACCACTTCGCCAAGGAGGCTCGGAGGTCCGGCACGACGCCACCATGGATTCCGGGCGCGACAGCTACGCTCCGCACTTCTGCGGCTCAGTGCCGGACCAGGGTCCGAACGGGTCGACGGGACGCCTCGGTCATCCGCGTGGCCGCGGGCCGGCGACGGATGTGGCGCCGCTGTACCCGTAGCGCCAGCGCGTCGAGCGCGGCGCTGAGCACGAAGGTGACCGTCATAGAGATCATCAGGAGGACGGCGAACAGCCTCCAGAACTCCGGGGTCAGTGACGTACCCACGATGAACACCCCCTTCAGCGGGTTGTCTCCCGACTTCATCGAACCGCAGGGCCCGGTCCGGCGCAGGGGGCCCAAGGGCTCTCACGAGGTACCGGGCGGCGCGGCCATGGGGCCGGGTGGCCCATGGCCCAGGAAGAGGCACCGGACCACGCTGGACATGGCAGGTTCGTACGCCCTGATCGGAGGCACCTCATGAACGCTCCCGCCACGGCCAGCATGCTGCGGGCACTGCCCGCCGAGCACCGGCAGCGGCTGATGCGCTTCGCCCGGGAGGTGTCCTTCCCTCAGGGCACCCGCCTCTTCGAGGAGGGGGGCCGCGCCGACCGGTTCTGGATCATCCGTACCGGCACCGTGGCCCTCGACATGCACGTGCCCGGCCGCCAAGCGGCCGTCATCGAGACCCTCGGCCACAACGAACTCATCGGCTGGTCCTGGCTGTTCGCCCCGCACACCTGGCACCTGGGTGCCGAGGCGACCAGCCCGGTGCGCGCCTACGAGTTCGACGCCACCACGATCCGGGCGATGTGCAAGGACGACCCCGCGCTCGGCTCGAGCGTCGCCCAGTGGGTTGGTGACGTCCTCGCCCACCGCCTGCGCTCGGCCCGCACCCGGCTGTTGGACCTGTACGCCCCGTACGGCAGCGGCGGCCTCCTGTGACCGCGCCGACCACCCGAAAGCGGCATGGACATGGAGGCATGATGCACGGCAGCCCGCACATCGTGAGCGACGTAATGAGTGAGACCGTCGCTGCCATCGGCCGTGAGGCCTCCTTCAAAGAGATCGTGCGGATGATGCAGGAGTGGAAGGTCAGCGCCCTGCCTGTCCTGGAGGGCGAGGGCCGCGTCGTCGGGGTCGTCTCCGAGGCCGACCTGCTGCCCAAGGAGGAGTTCCGCGACAGCGACCCCGACCGGCACACCCAACTGCGGCGCCTGTCCGACCTGGCAAAGGCCGGCGCGGTGAGGGCCGGGGAGCTGATGACCTCTCCGGCCCTCACCGTCCACACAAACGCGACGCTCGCACAGGCGGCGCGGACCATGGCACGCGCCAGGGTCAAACGACTGCCCGTCGTGGACGAGTTGGGCATGCTGCAGGGCATAGTCAGCCGCGCCGACCTGCTCAAGGTGTTCCTGCGCGAGGACGAGGAGATCGCGGAGGAGGTACGCCGGGAGGTGGTGTCGTACCTCTTCCCCGTGCCGACATCAGCCGTTCGCCTGGCGGTGCGGGACGGAGTCGTGAGGCTCAGCGGCCGCATCCGGGACACGTCCCTGGTCCCCGTGGCCGCGCGTCTGGTCCGGGCCGTCGAGGGCGTCGTGGACGTGGAGTTCGACCTCGCCGAGCACGGCGGTTCCTCCGAGTCGGCCACTGCCCCGTCAGGTCACAACGAGAGCGAGAACGCGTCGCCGTCGTGACCCACCGCGAGTGAACGAGCCTCAGGAGACCGCCTCCAGAGACAAAGAGACAACCAGAGCCACGGCGGGAAAACAGCCGAACCCCAGCCGGCACGCGTGACGCGCACCTGCGGCCCGCCCGCTCACACCCAGATGGTGCTCCGCCTCGGATACGGGCCGGAAGGACCGTCTTCCCCACGCAGGACAGCGGAACAGGCACTGGCCCAGAAACCACTGTCAGCCGCCCGCTGAGCGCGTCGGCACACACCGCACCCCAGTCGGCGCAACCGGCAGTCCCGCCCGCGCCCACCGCGACCACAGTCGAACGGCCTCGGTGACTCGGCGCGCTCTGCGTGCCGACTGCGGCCCGCCTCACCAAGGCAGTTCGCCACGGAAGCGATACTTCGAGTGGCCCTGCACCGGGACCCGCAGAGAGCACGCCGAGTCGGGAGGCCGAGGATGCGCCGAGACTCGTCCCGCCCCTGGCAGCAGCCGGCCGCCTGCGGTCGGAGCGGACCTCGATCGACCGGCTGTCCGGGTCCAGGCCGAACCGCCAGGGCTGCGTGTTGTGGATCGACGGCGCGGCCACCGCCGCGGACATCAGGGCCTGAACGGCCGTAGCGCCGATTCCCCGAATCTGCATGACGGCTCCTCCGCACGGTTCACCCCCGTACAGGTCCTCGCCCTGCCCCGTACCGTGACCGTCGGGCTGGACGGCTCGCCCGAAAGCCTGGCCGCAGCGGAGCGGGCTGCGCGCGAAGCGGAACTGCGGGGCCTCGCCCTGCGCTTGGTGCACACCTGGGACTGGCAGCCGTACGCCCAGCCGGTGCCCGACGACGCGGCGCACCGGCACGGGGGCGTCCGCGTCCTGCGCGAGGCGACCGAGCGGCTGCACGACCGGCACCCGGATTTGGAGATCACGTCGGAGCAGGTCCCGCAGCCGCCCGTGACCGCGCTCCTGGCGGCGGCGGACGACGTCGACCCGCTGGTCATCGGCTCCCGGGGCCTGAGCAGCGTCACCGGCTTCCTGGTCGGCTCGGTGGGGCTCGGCCTCGTTGCGCAGACCGAGCGGCCTGCCGTCTTCGTACGCTCCGGGGCGCGCGCCGAGGACGAGCACCAGCCGGACGCGGACGGCCGTCCCTCGGCCGCCATGCCCTTCCGGGACGTCGTGCTAGGGCCCTATCACAAGCACCCTGACAACGCGGACATCGCGTTCGGGGCCTCGGCCCGTCAGGCGGCGAGGCTGCGCGTGGTGCACGGCGCGAGCCTGCCGCCCTACTTCGCCTACGGGCTCGCCGCGGATCCGGCGCTGGGCGGCGAACTGGTCCGCCAGGAGGAGAGCGCCGTCGAGGCGGTCCTGGCTCCGTGGCGCGAGAAGTTCCCCGGCGTGGAGGTCGTCGAACAGGCCGCAGGCAGGAACGCCGGCGGGCACCTGGTGGACGCCGCGGCCGACACATCGCTGGTCGTTGTCGGCCGACGCATCCGCCGCACCCCGCTCGGCCCCCGCATCAGGCCCGTCACCCACGCCGTGCTGCATCTCGCCACGGCGCCGGTCGCGGTCGTCCCGCACCACTGACCGAGGAACCAGGTGATCGGACGAGGCGGCACCGCGCCCGGGGCCCGCGCAGGCTCCGGGCGTTTCGCGTCCCCGGTCCACTCCGGTCCGGCAGCGCAGCCCGTCCCCACCTGCGCGCCCTGACCCGATCAAGTGGCGAAAGGGACGGTCGGCCCGCGCGGTGACCCGAGTGGGCCCTGTACCGGAAGACTGGCCGGGGACAGGCTGACACCGACCGCCCGTACCGGGTGGAGCCGCTCCTCGTAGGGCCGATGCCATGGTTGCCGTAGCCGCTTTGCTCTGTCTGCTGATTCTCGCCGACGCGTTGTACGACACGGCCCGCCTGCTGACACCGGCCGAGAACAGGCGGCCGCCGCGGCGTCGGCTCCGGGACCGCCGCACCGCGCTCGAGGCCGCCGAGCGGCGGCTTGTGGAACAGCGGTTGCACGGCCGGATCGACCCGGCCACGTACCAGGCGAGGATGTGCTTCCTGGCCGACGGGCGGCGCGCACCCCGAGCCAGGCGTCACGACTGACGCCGGGACACCTGGCCTCCGCATGCCCTGGTTATCCCACCTCGAGGACGTCCCTAACGGGGCGGCGGGGCGTGGCGGGGCCCCGTGGGCCGTATCCGAGGCGCAGCACCATCTGCACGTGGCCCTTGCCCGCCACCGGGTCTCGGACCAGCGGGCGCAGGTCGGAGGTCTCCAGCGGATGCGAGGTCAGTGAGGTGGCCAAGTCGGCCAGGGTGGCTGCCAGCAGGACACGCTCCAGCGCCTGGCCGGCGCACAGCCAGTCAGCGGGTGTGTCGCCGGGGGTGCTGAGCAGCGCCAGGTGGGGGGTGTGCTCGAAGGTGGTGGCGCCGCGGTCGGCCACCGGCCGGCGCCCGGCGAAATCCCGTTGCGGAGCCTTGCCGTCGCGGCGGCGCGGCCCGAAGGCGTACTCGGGGACGCCGTCCACAGCGGTGTCCGCCTCCGCGCCGAGCCGGGTCCAGCGGTCGAGATCCGCCCTGCGGTCAGGATCCAAGGCGTCCCGGCTCTCTGCGTCATACACCAGATCGAGCACGGTCTCGGCATGCCAGGGACCTGCGAAGAGCAGCCCGGCTCCCTCCCGTGTCGCGGCCTCCCTCAGGTTGGCCTGCATCTCCTCGGATATGTCCTTGTCTGCGAAGGGATGGCGGCTGGTATGCCGCTGCCGGATCGCCGGGTGCAGCCGCGCCAGGTCGTCGTCGCGCGACCGCCCGGCCGGGTCGGCCAGTTGGACGGCGGCGAACAGCAGCGGGTCGCCCGGCTCGGGCAGTAGCCGGGCCTCCGGGATCAGGCCCGCGTGCGCGGCGGCGACGCGCAGGTTGAACAGCGCGGCCCCGCAGCCGATGTGCAGCGCCCGGTTGCCGGGATCGGACCGGGGCATGGCCCGCTCGGGATCGCCGCGCACCAGAAGCAGCCGCTCGGCGGCGACGAAGCGGAAACGCCAGGGCTGCGCGTTGTGCATGGACGGGGCCGCCGTGGCGGCGGCGACCAGCGCGGTCACCGTCTTCTGATCGAGCTGTCGCATGGGCATCGCACCCTCCTCACACGCCCGCCACTCACCACCGTAGTGCGATTACCCGGTATCCACGTGACCTGGACAGGTGCACCGTCCGGTACGGCCGTGCCGGCGGTCGCACCCGGCGGGATCCCGGTCGGTTCGGGCCCGGCGAGCCGATTCCAGTGTCCGTCCCAAGACGCCCTGCAGCCTCACGGAGTCCCGCACCGTGCGGATGGCCGACTTTCGTGCCGGAGTCGGGCTCTCTCTGGCGCACGCTTCGCCAGGTGGACGGGATCGTCGGCGCGGGGCGGACGGGCCGTGTTCGTCCGTGGACGCCGGGATGAGTGCTTCGGCACGCCGGCTCGGGCCGAAGGTCTCAAAGATCATGCCCCGCCACCAGAACATCGCTTCGGTTTCCACCGCGAACAGTCGGCTGTGCGCTCCCGGCGTCTTCTCGCCGGACCAAGCACCGTCACCGACCGGAGCGGCACGGGACGCCCCTACCTGCACGCCCCAGAGCGACAGCTGACGGAACGCCATGCGCAAGGGCCTCACTGTCCCGCAAGACGGTCCAATCGCCTCTCTTGCCCCTGCCGCCACGGAGTGATGCTGGAGTCAGGCGCGGACGTCGACTTCCGCAACCTGAGGGGTTCCCCCGTCCCCCACCGGAACGGCGCCCGCGCCAGGGGGACGGCCTCGTGCAGGGCCACGGTCGTACGTGGGTCGTCGACTGCGTGCCCGTGCGGGCCTGTCCCCCGGTAGGTCCTCGGCCCGGTCCGAAGCCTGGGGAAGGGCAGGTGGAGGTTCCGGGCCGGGGGCGGCGGGTCCCGGTCCCTGCGGGCGATGAGCGCGGGGGCCGACCGCCGACGAGCCTGCTCCATCGGCTTCTGCCCGCGCCCTCGCACCTGGCGGCGTGCTGTTGAGCATGCTGCTGGTGCCTAGGTGTTCTGTCCTTGGAGGTTGTGGACTGTGACAGGGTTCACGGCTGATCTATCTTGAAATGGGTGAGGGCCTTCTGATGGATCTCCGCGGCGTCTGGCACGCACTCCCCCCAGAGGGGGGACCCCCAGCCGCGTGGCCGAAACGCCCACGTGGCTCCTCCCCCACTCTCGGCTTCGCTCGAGCGGGGGGACCCCCATGAGCGGGGGACCCCCATCGAGGTCGCTCCGGCGCCTTGCGATCGCACGCACCAGACGCCGCTCCTTCCTCCACGGAGATCCATCAGAAGGGCCCTAGCTGTCCGTGGGGCGCAGCCCGGCCAGGACCCGAGGTCGACGGCCTCCTCGGCCCAGCCCATGCGACCGCTGCGGTCGCCCAGGTAGTCGGCGCAGCAGGGACCGACGAGAGCGGAGACGGCGGACTCACAGCGTGAGGTCCACCCCGTACAGCGTGTGGCCCCCGACGAGCTCGCGCCCGGTCACCAGCTCCGGACGGATGCGAATTGAGACCTCCTCGGGCGAGGGCACCCAGGAGCTCGGGCCGACCCGGGCCAGCCGCTTCTGCTCGCCGGGGTCGGTCACGACCGTGGCCCGGCCGGTGACGACGACGCTCCAGCCGGCGTTCCTCGCTGCGTCGACCTCGTCCGCCTCGAAGGCGACCACCACTCCGTCTACCGCGCGCGCCAGCTCCGAGGCGGCCGAGGTGCGCAGCAGCACCGTGCCGTCGCCGTCGAGACAGAAATTGACGGGCAGCACCGCGGGCAGGGCGTGCCGTGTGTGCACAATGCGACCGACCGGCGCCTTCGCCAGTAGACGGAGGCACTCCTGCGGGTCGAGTTCACGGAATCCGTCGTTGGGGTACATGGGTCAGTCCGTCTTTCGCCGGGTACCGCGGTGTGCGGTTTCAGACCATCCTCAGCCGAAGGACAGCACGGGGTGAGAGGCCATCGGTCCTGGCCGTGCCGGAAACCAGCCCCCAGTCCCACCGGGATCCCGCGCCGGACGGCAAACAACCCGATACGCACCCACAGGTCACAGCGACTGTTCCTTGAGCCCACGTGCGGGTTCAGGGTTGTTGCCCCCAGGTCCGGCCGCAGGGCCGATCGGCCCTTCCCTCGTCTCGCCCTGGTGTCTCAGACCATGTCCGACATCGACACCAGGTCCGCGCCTGACCACACAGAACGCACCACCGGTGAAGCAACCGTCGTGGAGCTGTGCGGCGAGATCGCCATCTTCACCGCGCCGTCCCTCGCGGCCCGGCTGGGAGGCCCTGACCGCCGGCCCGCGCCCCGATCTGGCGCTGGACCTGCGCTCGATGGCCTTCATCGACTGCAGCGGTCTGTGAGTTCTGTGCCGGGTTCGCAACCGAGTCGTGGCCCAGCACGGCCGGTTGCGTCTGGTCACCGGCAGTCACGGCTTCCGGCTCGTCCTTCGTTCCGTGGGCCTGGCAGGTGTCTTCGAGCTGCACCCCGGTATGGACGCGACCCTGGCCCGTACGCCCGGAACCGGCGACGTCCCCGCCGCGTGGGCTGATACCAGGGCCGGTGGGCCAGCGAATCGGTCCACTGCCCGGGCCGCTGTGCCGTCCGTGTCTGTGCGCGTGTACGGCGAGTGGCTGCCTCTGAGTCCGGGCGGACCGTGGTCAAGTCCGGT
This sequence comes from Streptomyces sp. NBC_00878, assembly GCF_026341515.1. Taxonomy (NCBI): domain Bacteria; kingdom Bacillati; phylum Actinomycetota; class Actinomycetes; order Kitasatosporales; family Streptomycetaceae; genus Streptomyces; species Streptomyces sp. NBC_00878. The sequence continues at coordinate 1,659,589 of NZ_JAPEOK010000001.1, forward strand.
CGGACCATGAGGCGGTGACCATCGGCCCAGTGACGGCGGTCGCGGCGCAAGGAACCGTGGGTGACGCGGTTCCCGATCGACGGGCGAGGACAAGGAGTTGTGTGATGGCGAAGGCGTATCTGGTGGGCAGCGGCATCGCGGCGCTGTCCGCGGCCACGTTCCTGATCCGCGACGGCGGGTTCAAGGGTTCGGACATCCACCTCTTCGAAGGGCAGCGGAACGTCGGCGGCAGCCTGGACGCGGGCGGTACTGCGGACGCGGGCTACACCATGCGCGGCGGGCGGATGTTCGAGGCCGAGTTCCGCTGCACCTACGACCTCCTGGCCGACATCCCCACCCTCGACGACCCCTCGGTGTCCGTGACGCAGGAAATCCTGGCCGGACACGAGGAGTTCGCCTGGGACGACATCGCACGCCTCGTCGACGGCGACGGGAAGATCGTCGACACCCGCTCGATGGGGTTCTCCGAACACGACCGCCTGGCCCTGGTGCGCTGCCTGGCGGCCCCCGAGGGACACCTGGACGGCAGGCGGATCACGGACTGCTTCGGCGAGCACTTCTTCACCACGAACTTCTGGTTCATGTGGTGCACCACGTTCGCTTTCCAGCCCTGGCACAGCGCGATCGAGTTCCGGCGTTACCTGAGGCGCTTCATCCACCTCTTCCCCGAGTTCTCGTCCATGTCGAGCATCTACCGGACCCGTTACAACCAGTACGACTCCATCGTGCGGCCGCTGACCGCCTGGCTCCGGGAGCGCGGCGTCACCGTCCACACCGGCTGCCACGTCACCGACCTCGGCCTCGCGCCCGGGCACCGGAGCACCACAGTCGAAACCATCCATCTCTCCCGGGGCGGCCGCGACGAGAAGATCGCCGTGTCCCCCGAGGACCTGGTCCTGGTCACCAACGGCTCCATGACCGACGCCTCCAGCCTCGGCTCGCACACCGCCGCGCCGCCGCCGGCTCCCCATCGCTCGGACGCCTGGCTGCTGTGGCATCGGTTGGCGCGGGGACGCGAGGACTTCGGTAACCCGGACGCCTTCGACAAGCACGTCAAGGAGTCCCGCTGGGAGTCGTTCACCGTCACCACCAAGGACCCTGCCTTCCTCGACGCGCTGGAGAAGTTGAGTGGCCGCGAGACCGGCCGGGGCGGGCTGATGACGTTCACCGACTCCAACTGGCTGCTCACCATCGTCGCCAACCGCCAGCCGGTCTACCGCGACCAGCCCGATGGCGTTTCGGTCTGGTGGGGTTACGGCCTCTTCCCCGGCCGCGCGGGCAACCACACGCCCAAACCTATGACGATGTGCTCCGGCCGGGAGATCCTCGAAGAGGTCCTCCACCATCTGCGCCTCGACGAGGAGGTCGCGGCCCGCGTCCTGGCCACCTCCACCGTCGTGCCCTGCCTGATGCCGTACATCACCAGCCAGTTCCTGGCCCGCCGCCGCGACGACCGGCCCAAGGTCGTTCCCGAGGGGTCGGTCAACCTCGCCTTCATCGGCCAGTTCGCCGATGTGCCCGACGATGTCGTCTTCACCGTCGAGTACTCCATACGCACCGCCTGGACAGCCGTGGCCCAACTCCTCAGCCTCGACAAACGACCGCCTGCCGTCTACAAGGGCCACCACGACCCCCACGTCCTGGCCGCCGCCCTGGAAACCATGCACCGCCGGTGACCTCGTGGGGCGATCGATGACCAGCCCGCTGCGCCAGCTCGTCAAGGTCAGGGTTGGCGCGGCGCGCATCGTGTGTGTCGGGCCGTCCGCTGAGGGCCGGGCGGGGTCAGCCGCTGCGGGCCGCGTCCTCAGTGGTGAGGGGGGATGCGCCAGCGCAGTCGGGTGCCGCCCTCGGGGCGGTCGGCCACCTCGAACGTGCCGCCGAGCTTCTCCGCGCGGCGGCGCAGGTTGGTCAGGCCGCTGCTTCGGGTGGGCCGGCCCAGACCGCGGCCGTTGTCGGTGACGTCCAGGAGCAGTTCGTCTCCGGCATGGACGGCGACCCAGGCGGCGGTGGCGTGGGCATGGCGGGCGACGTTGGACAGGGCTTCACGCAGCACGGCGAGCAGGTTCGCGGCGATTTCGTCGGGCAGGGCGGCGTCGACAGGGCCGTCGAACTCGACCGAGGGGGCGAAGCCGAGCCGGTCCTGTGCGGTGGAGGTCTCGTCGAGGACCTGGGTGCGGAGGCTGGCCGCCTTCTGGGTGGGCTGGTTGAGGTTGAAGATGGTGCCGCGCAACTCCCGGATGGTGGCGTCGAGTTCACCGATGACCGTGTGGATGCGCGTCGCGGCGTCGGGGCGAGTGAGGCGGGCGGTGATGCTCTGCAACGCGAGGCCGGCGCCGAAGACCCGCTGGATGACCATGTCGTGCAAGTCGCCGGCGATGCGGTCGCGCTCGGCCATCACCTCGCGGTCGGCGCGGGCGGCGGCCAACTCGGCCTGGGCGAGCAGCTGGTGGGTGATGTCCCGCGCCACCGTCGAGAAGCCGATCAGGGCCCCTTCCGCGTCACGCATCGGCGAGACGGTGACCGCCACGTCGACGTCCGTGCCGTCGGTACGGCGCCAGCGGCTCTGGTAGGAGTCGGCGTGCCCTTCGGAACGGATCTGTTCCACCACTGCCTGGAAGACGTGGAAGGCCGCGTCGGGCATGAGCGTCTCGATGGTCTGGCCGACGATGTGCTGCTCGGTGTGGCCGAACAGCCGCTGGGCACCGGGGTTCCAGGTCTGGACGAGGTGACTGGGATCGACCGAGATCATGGCGTCGTCGGAGGAGGCCACGATGGCCGCGAGCCGGGCCTCGGCGCGCCGGGCAGCCTCCAGCTCGGTGTGCAGGGCTATCAGGCCGCGGTTGGTGTCGTCCAGCTCCTGGCTCAGCTCGTCCACCAGCTGTGCTCGGCGCGCCAGTTCGGTCTGCTGCGCGGCCGCGTCCTCCGTGCCGTCGGCGATCCGGGGGCCATGTACGTCCCCCATGTCTGGCCGCCCTTCGCGTGGTGACGGGAACCGGTTCATCATGCCATGGCGGTGACTTGACGGACCACGAGCACGGTGGCGTCGTCGGTGGCCCGGCCGTACTCGCGGTGGAGCACGGCGGCGATGATCGCCGGGTGGTGGTCCAGCAGGCGCGGGTGGTCCTCCAGGCTCCAGACGGAGCGGATGCCGTCGGAGACCAGGATGAGGGTCGATCCGGGCTCCCACGGGCCGTGTTGAAGGCGGACGGTGGGAAGGGGCAGTTGGGTGCCGAGGGTGCCGGGGCGGTCCAGCAGGTGGACGGAACGGCCTCCGGTGAGGACCCGTCCGGTGATGTTGCCGACCGCAGCGTAGGTGAGTTCGCCCCGCCCGGGGTCGATCAGACACGCGCCCAGGACGCCGCCGCGGGTGGCGCGCATCGCCTCGTGGGTGTGCCGCACGAGGCGGTCGAGGTCGGTGACGGCAGCGCCTTCGAACGTGGTGATCGCGGCCCGGGCCGCTGCGGCGGCGCCTGGACCGTGGCCCAGTCCGTCGACGACCAGGGCGGCTGTCCGCCGACTGGGCGCGACGGCCCAGGCGTCCCCGGACTCACCGTCGCCGCCGAGGGGGACGTTGACCCCACCGAAGCGCCACCCTGCGTGCCCGGCCGGTGCAGGGGCGCCAAGCCTGGCATGGACGACGGTGCCGCGGCGGGTGGCGTACCAGTCGAACTCGGCGGCGTTGCGCCTGACGACGTTCAGTCCCGCCTTCAGACCGCCCCCGCGGGATGAGGGCGGCGCGACGGGCGAGGCAGCCCCGGACGACGGGGCGAGTGCCGCGGCGGTCATTCCCGGGCCGTGGTCGACGGACAGCAGCTCGATCCCGTCGCCGGCCTTCCGGGCCAGCACGTACCCACCCGGGTGCGCGTGTCGGAGCAGATTGGTGGCCAGCTCGGTGGCCACCAGCTCGGCCACGCCCGGGCGCAGCGCGTGCTGTCCGGCGGCCATGCGGGCCACCGCTCGGCGCAGGGCGCCGACGTCCTCCTCTGCTGCGACGGCGTGGCGGCGGTGTTCGCTCTCGCTCAGGGCCGCCACACCCTCACCGCTGCCATTTCACGATCACTACGGTCGTGCCCGCCCCGGCGGCGGAGGTGAGGGTCATGTCGTCCACCAGCCGCCGGGCTCCGGGCAGGCCCAGCCCCATGCTGCCCCGGGTGCTGAAGCCATCGGTCAGCGCCGCCTCGATGTCCTCGATGCCCGGACCGTCGTCAGCGAACGAGGCCCGCACCCCCCGCCGACTCTGCCGATGCACCTGCTCGACGGTGACCCGGCCACGGCGGCCGGTTGCGTAGTTGAGGATGTTGCGGGCCAGCTCGCTGCCGGCCGTGATCAGCTTTGTCGCGTCCACCAGGTTGAGCCCCACCGCCTCGGCCTCGGTGCGCAGCACCTTGCGGACGCGGATCAGGTCGGACTCGTCGACGATGTCGAAAACGGACGGTTCTCTGTCCGTCACAGCACCAGCGGCGGTCACGGGCGATCCGTACCGGTATCGGCGCGTCGCAGCCGCTCCAGCAGGGCCAGGCCCTGTTCGGCGTTGAGCGCGGTGTCCAGATGCCCCATCGGCACGCCGAGTTCCACCAGGGTGATGGCGACCGCCGGCTGGATCCCCACCACGGCCGCCTGCGCCCCCAACAGCCGGACCATTGCCACGATCCTCGCCAGTACCCGGGCGATGAACGAGTCGACCACGCTCAGCCGACTGACGTCGATGAGCATGCCCGACGCACCGGTGCGCGCGACCTCCCGGGTGAGCTGCTCCTCGATCTGTATCACCGTGGTGTCGTCCAGGTCGCCGTGCAACGCGACCAGGAGCGTGTCACCGATCTTCATGACCGGAACCACGTCTTCGGTCACCGCGACCCCCCGGACGTCAGCGCCCGGGCGGCCGCCGCCGCGGTCCCGGCCCGCTCGGCGAGCACCGCCAACGCCAGCTGCAACGCGTCCTGCAACGTGTTACGGGAGCGCAGGCGCCCCATGTCGATGCCCAGGTGCACCATGGACTGGGCCGTCTCCGGCCGCACCCCGCTCATGATGCTCACCGTCCCCATCAGGGCTGCCGCCTGGACCGTCTTCAACAGATGCTGGGCGACCTGGGTGTCGATGGTGGGCACCCCGCTGATGTCCAGGATGGCCACCTCTGCCTGGCTCTGCGCGATCTTCTCCAGCAGGCCCTCGGTCAGCCGCGTGGCCCGCAGCGTGTCCAGCGTGCCGATGATCGGCAGCGCCAGCACCTTGTCCCACACCTGGATCACCGGCGTGGACAGCTCCAGGATCTCGTCGCGCTGCCGCAGCAGCCGCTGCTCGGTCTCCCGGCGCTCGGTGACGTCCCGGATCGCCGCCGCCACGAGCGTCCCCTCAGCGGTCTCCAGCGGACTCAGGCTGATCTCGACGGGGAACTCGGTGCCGTCCCGGCGCATCCCGGCCAGCTCCAACCCCGCCCCCATCGGCCGCAGGCGGGGATCGGCGAGGAAGCCGGAGCGGTGGCCGACGTGGCGGTCGCGGAACCGCGGTGGCACCAGCACCTCGATCTCCCGGCCCACCAACTCGGCACGTTCGAAGCCGAACAGCGCCTCCGCTTGTCGGTTGATCAGGACGATCCGCGCGTCCGATCCCACGATCACCATCGCGTCCGGGGCCGACTCCAGCAGGCCGTGGAACAACGACTCGGCCCGCGCGCTCTCCGTGACGTCCCGGAAGACCTCGACGAAGCTGGTCACCGCCCCGTCCTCGCCGCGCACCGGCGTCAGCGCGATGTGGGCGAGGAATCGCCTACCGCCCTTACCGACACGCCAGCCCTGGAACTCCCGCTGCCCGTCCTGGCGGGCGGACTCCAGTTCCTGCTCCATCAGCCCGGCGCCGCGGTCTTCCTCGGTGTGCAGCACCGACATCGACTGCCCCACCATCTCGGGCTCCGTGTAGCCGGTCATCGCCTGGGCGCTACGGCTCCAGCGGACCACCTCACCGCCCGGCCCCAGTTTGACGACGGCATGGTCCGTGACCGCGTCCAGCATCACCTCAAGATCACGCAGGCTCGCCTCCGGATCCTGGCCGCCCCCTGGTGGCGTCGTCATGCCGGCCCCGCCCTTCCCCATCGTCAATTCCCCAGCCGGGCTGCCTCTTTGGCGGCGCCCCTGATCCCCGGCGCGGCCGATGCTACCCGCCACTACCGCAACCAATCAGGGCACCCAGCGCGCCGAACCGGTCAAAGGCCGCACACCGCCAGCCACGGCATCGGCACAGGCGAGGGCGCCGGGCGCTGCCTCCGCACCGCACATCCGGGAACGACGGCACCCCGACCGCCCCGGCGCGCCGCTGTCGACCGCCTGGAAGCTCAGCGAACAGTCACGTTCACCGCACTGCGGGATCAGCGATGATGCGTCGACGGGCACGGTCTTCCACTCGGATCACGGGGCGTAGAGAACTCCATGATCTTGGAAGCCGTGCCTGTCACGTTCCGGGGGGCACCGCCGAGCTGACGGATCATCACGAACCGGGCGACACGCGACTACGCCGAAGGACGGTGTACCGCGAAGTGGTGCAGCCGGTCGAGGGTCGTGAACGCGCGGGTGTCTGCCCGGGGCGTGCCCCTAGGTCGTTTCTGATGGCTCTTGGACGGTGTCGCGGAGCCAGATGACGATCGCGGTGACGGTGAGGGTGCCGTTGAAGATGTAGTCGCGTTTGTCGTACCGGCTGGCCACGGCGCGGAACTGCTTCCACTTGTTCACGCACCGCTCGACCGCGTTGCGGCGGCGGTACTGGGCCTTGTCGAAGGCCGGGGGCCGGCCACCGGAGCGTCCGTGGCGCCTGCGGTGAGCCCGCTGGTCACCAGGTTGCGCGATGGTGGCCTTGATCCCGCGCCGTCGCAGGTAGGCGCGGTTGTCCCGACTGGAGTAGGCCTTGTCGCCGCGGACCCTGTCCGATCGGCTGCGCGGGCGGCCCGGTCCGCGGCGTCGGATGCGTAAGGCGTCCAGCACCGGAGCGAACATCGGGCTGCCACCCCGCTGACCGGGCGAGGTCTGCCAGGTCAGCGGGCGGGCCCGGTCGTCGGAGAGCAGATGGACCTTGCTGGTCAGCCCGCCCCGCGAGCGCCCCAGCGCCTCGCGCCCATCCGCCTCCTCACGCGCCCCGCCCCCTTTTTGCGGGTAGTCGGCCGGAGGCCTGCGGGGCGCCCCGGCCGCGTGCTGATGCGCCCGGCAGGACGTCGAGTCGATGTTCACGGCCCACTCCTGCCGGGACACCTCGCGGGAATGCGCGCCGTCCGGGTCACCGGCGTCCGCATCGATCTGCAGCTCGCTACCGCTTGATGGATCGCATCTCGGCATCGGTGCAGACCCGGCGAACGGCTGCGGCGGCCGAAGGCGAGGGTGGCTGCGCTGCGTGAGGCTTCGGCCGCAGGTCCCGGAGGGGTGAGCGGGTCAGGGACAATGGCGGGGCGATGACGACTGATCCTTCCCGCGAGGTACGCGCCGACCGCCCCGACTACACGCCGTTCGCGCACCTGACAGTGCCCAACGCCGATCTGTACCGGCTCGTCATGGGTGCGTTCCTGGCGGCCAAGGAACGGTTCGCTGTGCACCTGCGTCCCGAAGACGTGTACGCGGCGCTGCCCCTGGAGCGCCGACCGGCGGAGCCGGAATCCGTCGTCAAGGCCCTGGACTCCCTCGTCGAGTGGGGAAACCTACGGGCTGATCCGGACACCGCACGGGTCACAGCGGTCGAGGACTTCTACCGCAAGCGGTTCATCTACCAGCTCACGCGGGCGGGTGAGGCCGCCGAGGAGGCGCTGGCCGGGTACGACGAGGCCCTGGGGCGGCGCGGCGCGCTGCAGGCGGTGGCGCTGCACGACATCGTCACCCAGCTGCGCGCCCTGCTGGTGATCGCGGCCGAGGAGGAACCCGACGCGGCCAAGGCCCATCTGGCGTTGTCCTCCCTGACGGGCCGGTTCGAGGCACTCGCCGAGAACGCGCGGGCGTTCATGGGGTCGCTGCAGCGCACCATCGACCTGCACGGCGTCGAGGTCGAGGCGTTCCTCGTGTACAAGGACCAACTGATCCGGTATCTGGAGCGGTTCATCCAGGATCTGATCACGCTGGGCGGCCGGATCGCTCTGTTGATCAGGGAGTTGGAGGGGCAGGGCCGGGTCCAGGGGCTGCTGCGGCTGGCCGCGGTCCGGGAGGCGGCCGACGCGGCTCCGGACGAGGCCGAGAGCGCCGAGGCGCGGGCGTACGTGCGGTGGCTGGCGCGCTGGTCGGGGCTCGCGGCCTGGTTCGTGTCCGGGGACGACCGCGAGTCGCAGGCCCGTTTGCTGCGCGGTCGGGCACTGGGCGCGATTCCCCAACTGCTCGCTGTCGTACGTCAGTTGAACGAGCGGCGGGCCGGGCGCTCCGACCGGTCGGCGGATTTCCGTACGCTGGCCCGCTGGTTCGCCCAGGCGCCGGACGACGCCGCGCGGCACCGGCTGTGGCGTACCGCGTTCGGTCTGCATCCAGCCCGCCATCTCACCGTCGACGCCGACACCCTCGCGGAGCGGGCCACCCGTCCGGTGCCGGCGTCCACGCCGTGGGCCGAGGCCGAGCCGCTGCGGATCAGTCCGCAGTTGCGCCGCACCGGGAGCTACGAGCGGCGCGGCAAACCGCGCAAGGTCCAAGGCCGTTCCGAGGAACGCCGGCTGCTCGAAGAGATCGCCGCCAAGCAGACCGCGGAGATCACCGAGGCCCGCGCCCGCCTGGCGACACCCGGGGTCACCCGCCTGTCCGGCCTGGGCGAACTCGACCCGCTCGCCTTCCGGTTGTTCCTGCAGCTCCTCGGGGACGCCTTGGCCACGTGGCGGCCCGGCACCGTCTCGACCACGGCGACCAGCAACGACGGCTCGATGGAGATCCGGCTCACCGCGCTCGCGGACGGCACCACGGCCGAAGTCCACACTCCCGGCGGCGTGTTCCGTGGCCCCGACCACAGAATCGAGATCACCGATCTCACCCGCGAAGCCCCCATACCGAAGGCCGACGCCCCACCGCAGGAGGACCGATGACGACACCCCTGGCCGAGGTGCTCGACGGCCGCCGCGCCGCGGACCTGCAAAAGGCCGCGCGAGCCCTGCTCAAGGAACCGCTGCTGCTCGCGCACGGATCGTACGCCGACGAGTTCCGCCTCGTACGCCAGCACGCCACCGAACTGCGTGACTGGTTCGACCGCAACACCGGCTGGTCCCTGCGGGTGGACGCGGAGGCGGCCCGGCTGCGCAAGACTCCGGGGACCCTCGCTGACGCCACGCATCCGGCGCGGGAGGTCACCGGCGCCCGCGCCCCCTTCACCCGCCGCCGCTATGTCCTGCTGTGCCTGGCGCTGGCGGCCCTGGAGCGCGGCGAGTCGCAGATAGCGCTCGGCCGCCTCGCCGAACAGGTGGTCCTGGACGCGGCCGATCCGCAACTGGTCGCGGCGGCGGTGGAGTTCACCCTGGAGCGGCGCGACGAGCGCCTCGATCTCGCGGCGGTGGTGCGGCTGCTGCTGCGCCTCGGGGTGCTGCGGCGGGTGGCCGGGGACGAGGAGGCCTACGTGAGCGGGAGCGGCGACGTCCTGTACGACGTGGAGCGCCGCGTCCTGGCGGGGCTGCTCGCCACCCGCAGGGGCCCGTCCACGGTCACCGCGCAGGACTTCGAGAGCCGGCTGGCCGAACTGGTCGCCGAGTCCGCCCTGGACAGCGACGACCTGCGCTTCAGGGCCATCCGCTGGACGCTGTACCGGCGCCTGCTCGACGATCCGGTGCTCTACTACGAGGAGTTGAGCGATGCCGAACTGGTCTATCTGACCCGGCAGCGCGGCTTCATCACCGCGCAGATCACCCAGCTGACCGGCCTGGTCGCCGAGGTGCGCGCCGAGGGCATCGCCATGGTCGACCCGCAGGACGACCTGACCGACGTCCGGATGCCCGAGCAGGGCACCCACGGGCACATCACCCTGCTGCTCGCCGAGTACATCGCGACGGCGGCCGGGCCGGTCACCGCCTCGGACCTGGAGCGGCGCGTACGCGAACTGGCCGCTGAACACGCCGGGTACTGGTCGAAGACCGCCAAGCAGCCGGGCGCGGAACCGCAGCTCGTGGAGCAGGCGCTGGCCAAGCTGACCGCGCTCGGCCTTCTCACCCGCACCACTGACCGGGTGGAGGCTCGCCCGGGTCTTGCCCGGTACGCGGTCGGCGAGACGGTCGTACTCGAACCGGGTACCCGCACGGGCGCGAAGGCGCCACTGCCCGCTCAGCGAAAGGCGCGTACGCGTTGACCAGCCAGGCCGCCCACACCACCGAAACCCTTTCCTCCGGTCTGCCCGTCCCCGTCCCCGGGCGGTGGCGTCCGCTGCGCATCGGTCTGATCGACCTCTTCTACTACGACGTGGAGGAGTTCTGGTTCCGGGACGGCAGACTCCTGCTGCGTGGCAACAACGGCACCGGAAAGTCCAAGGTCCTGGCCCTGACCCTGCCGTTCCTGCTCGACGGCGACCTGTCCGCCCGCCGGGTCGAGCCCGACGCGGACCCGGGCAAGCGGATGGAGTGGAATCTCCTTCTCGGAGGGGAGCACCCGCACCCCGAGCGGCTCGGCTACACGTGGATCGAGTTCGGCCGTCTCGACGAGGAGAGCGGGCAGGCTCACTTCCGTACGCTCGTCTGCGGCCTGAAGGCGGTCGCCGGGCGTGGCATCGCCCGCCACTGGTACGCCGTCACCGACCAGCGCGTCGGACCTCAGCTGAGCCTCCTGGACGCGACCGGCACCGCGCTGTCCCGGGACCGGCTCGCCGAGGCGGTCGCCGGGCGCGGCATGGTGTACGACCAGGGAAAGGTCTACCGCAGGGCGGTCGACGAGGCACTGTTCGGGCTCGGCGAGCGGCGGTACGCGGCCCTGGTCGACCTGCTGATCCAGCTGCGCCAGCCCCAACTGTCCAAGCGGCCCAGCGAGGCCGCCCTGTCGCGGGCACTGACCGAGGCACTGCCGCCGATGGACCAGGCGGTGATCGCCGACGTGGCCGAGGCGTTCCGGTCCCTGGACGAGGAACAGGACGAGCTGCGGGCGGCCACCGAGGCGGAACGGGCCGCATCCGCCTTCCTGGACCACTACCGGCGCTACGCCCGCATCGCCACCCGCCGCCGGGCCCGGCTGCCGCGCCGGGAGCACGCCCGCTACGAGCAGTTGCACCGCGACCTCGCACAGGCCCAGGCGGAACGCGAGCAGGCCGAGGCCGACCGTCAGGCGGCGGCCTCACGCGTCGCGGAGCTCAAGGAGGCGGCGACCCGGCTCAAGGCGCAGGACGCGGCACTGCGCGAAGGGCCCGAGATGCGCAGCGCGCGGGAGCTCGAACAGGCCGCGAAGGACGCCGAGCGCACCGCGGGCGCCCTCGCCCTCGCCGGGCAGGACCGGGAGCGGGCCGCGCACGCACACACCAAGACCCTGGGAAGACTCCACTCGGCCCAGAACCGTCTGGCGGGCGCCGAGAAGCAGCTCGCGGACATCCTCGTACGGGAACGGGAGACGGCCTCGGCCGCCCGACTCGACGGGGTGGCGGACATCGAGGGTGGCCCGGAGGCCGCACTGCGGCGCACGGCGGCCCAGTCGGTGGAGCGCGGGCGGCGCGCCGTCGATCACCTGGAGCAGCTGGCCACGCAGGCCGAGGCAGCGGCGGCCGAACGACGTGTGGCCCAGCGAGGCCTGGACGAGGCCGAAGCCGAGGCCGCCGACGCCGCACAACGCCAGGCGGAAGCGGGTGAGGCGGCGGCCGCCGCCGGTCGGGCTCTGCTGGATTCCGTACGTGAACATCTCGACGACTGCACCGAGTTGGCGCTGCCCGACCCCGCGGGCCTGCTGGACGGCCTGCAGGACTGGGTGACCCATCTCGACGGCCCCTATCCGGCCCGCGCGTACGCGGCCGGCGCACATCGCGCACAGGATGCGCGCCTGGCCGACCAATGGGCCGCTCTCGGCCAGCGCCTGACCGGGCTCGATGCGCGGCGTACCGAGACCGAGCGGGAGCTGTCCGAGCTGGAAGCGGGCGGTCAGCGCGGTCCCGCCGCGCCGTACACCCGGACTCCGGGTGTACGCGAGCATGCCACCGGGGCACCGCTGTGGCGCCTCGTCGACTTCCACGAGCACCTCACCGACGCACAACGAGCCGGTCTGGAAGCGGCGTTGGAGGCATCGGGTCTCCTGGACGCGTGGGTGCGCCCGGACGGCACAGCGACGCACGCGGACGAGTACGGGCACGACGTACTGCTCTCGCCGCAGACCATGCTGCCGGGGGCCACCCTCGCCGACGCCCTGCGCCCCGCCGTCGACCACGGCGACGCACGGGCGGCGGCCGTGGGCGAGGAGACGGTGCGCCGGCTGCTCGGGGCCATCGGGCTCGGCGTGAACGGCGACACCTGGATGGGTACGGACGGTCGCTTCCGGGTCGGCGCACTGACCGGCAGCTGGTCCAAGCAGAGCGCCGCGTACGTCGGTGAGGGCGCCCGCGAAGGGGCCCGCCGGGCCCGCATCATCGCACTGCGCGACGAACTCGGCTCTCTCCAGGGCGAGTCGACAGCGCTGCGGGAGGCGCGCGAGACGGTGTCGCGGCGCCGCGCCGCCCTGGACGCCGACCTGGCCGGCGTTCCCGACGATGCCGTGCTGCGCCAGGCGCACGAGCGGACGGCCGCCGCCGCGGACACCGCTCACCGGACCCGGCAGCGTCAGAACGAGCGCGCCACCGAACTCGCGGAGGCGGCCCGCAGGCAGGCCGAGACCGAAACCGAACTCACCGACACCGCGGCAGCCGTGAACCTGCCCGCCGACCGGCCCGGGCTCGTCGGAGTGCGCGATGCCCTGCACGCGTACGACCTCGTCCTCGCGGATCTGTGGCCCGCCCTGCGCGAGCGGGCGGACGCGACCCGCTGGGTCGGCGAACTGCGCGGCGAGGCCGAAGAAGCCGGTGCCCAGGTGGCCGAACTGGCGCTGCGCACCGAAGGGGCGGCGCACCTGGCGACCACCGCGGCCGAACGGCACACCACCCTGCGCTCCACCGTCGGCACCGCCGTCGCCGAACTGGAGCGGCGGCTGACCGAGACCGCCCGCGACCTGGCCGACTGCGAGCGCGAGACGCAAGCGGCGACCGAGGACCAGAACCAGGCGAACGAGCGTGCCCACGAGGCCAAGGGCACCATCAAGCAGTTGGAGAAGGACGTCGCCGAGAGATCCGCCGCCCGCACCGACGCCATCGCCGCCCTGCACCGCTTCGCGTCGACGGGTCTGCTGGCCGTCGCCCTGCCCGAGGCAGACGTACCCCCGCTGGACGACGGGCCGTGGTCGGCGACCCCGGCGATCGCCCTGGCCCGCGGCGTCGAGGCCGAACTGGCCTCCACCGACGACTCCGACAGCGCCTGGGAACGCGTACAGAAACAGATGAGCGAGGAGCACAAGAAACTGCAGGACTCGCTCTCCCGGCACGGACACACTGCCTCCCTGCGCCCCGCCGAGGACTGCATGGTCGTCGACATCGTCTACCAGGGCCGCGAGCGGGCCGTCCCGGAACTCGCCCAGGCCCTCGCCACCGAGGTCGAGGAACTGGCCCGCATCCTGTCCGCGCACGAACGCGAGATCCTGGAAACCCACCTGCTGACCGAGGTCGCCGGCACCCTGCAGGAACTGATCGCCACAGCCGAGCGCCAGGTACGGGACATGAACGCCGAACTGGAGGAACGCCCCACCTCCACCGGTATGAGACTGCGCCTGGTGTGGCGTGCCTCGCGCAAGGCGCCCACGGGACTGGCCCCGGCACGGGAGCGGTTGCGCCAGTCCGCCGACGCCTGGACCCCTGAGGACCGCGCGGCGGTCGGCGAATTCCTCCAGGAACAGATCGCCCGCCGGCAGAGCGAGGACGACACCGGCAGCTGGCTGGAACTGCTCACGGCCGCTCTGGACTACCGCGCCTGGCACGAGTTCGGCGTCGAACGCCACCAGCACGGCAAGTGGGTACCGGCCACCGGACCGGCCTCCGGCGGCGAGCGCGTCCTTGCCATGTCGGTCCCGCTGTTCGCCGCAGCCTCCTCGCACTACGCGAGCGCGTCCGCAGAACACGCGCCACGACTGATCACCCTGGACGAGGCGTTCGCCGGTGTGGACGACGACTCCCGCGCCAAGTGCCTGGGCCTGCTGCACGCCTTCGACCTGGACGTCGTGATGACCAGCGAACGCGAATGGGCCTGCTACCCGCAAGTCCCCGGCATCGCCATCGCCCAGCTCTCCCGCGTCGACGAGATCCCCGCGGTCCTGGTCACCCGCTGGGAGTGGGACGGCACCCGGCGGAGCCGGGCCGCCGGTCCGGAGAGCGTCGCGCCGACCGGTCCGGAGAGCGTCGCGCCGACCGGTCCGGACGCCGCTCCCTCCGGTGCCCCGGTATCCGGCACCGGCTTCGGGCGGGACGCGCTGTGGCAGTGACCCCCGTGCCGGAGCACGACGGCCCCATCGACCACGACCGGCTTCGGCGTCTGCTCGGCGACCCCGAACTCGGCTGGCTCGTCGAGAGGATCCGCCGCCGTATGGGACGCGAGAAGCCCCTCACCGGCCCCGTCTCCCTGTCCACCCCCACCGAGGCACAACGGGCCGCGGCCGAACGCCTCCTGGGCCGTCCCCCGCGCGCCGGACGCTCGCTGACCGTCCGGCTGGAAGCGGTGGACGCCGTGCTGCGGCGCTCCGCGATCAGCCCCGCAGGCCTGACCGCCGCCGTCACCGAGCTCACCGGCACCGTCACCCCGCTCAGCGAGACACGACGGCAGGAGACCCGTGCCTGGGACGCCGCCTACGCGCCACTCGACATCCTGAGCCGACAGCAGCCCGAACTGGCCCACTGGGCGGCACAGTTGCGGGGGGACGGTCTTGTACGCCGCCTCGCCCGCACCCCGGACGCCGCCCGCACCCTGCTCGCCGAAACGGCGCAGGCCCTCCGTGCACTCCCCGCGCACCCCCCGACACCCCTGCCCGTCTTTGCGACCAGGACACTGGGCCGCGCCCACGCCCTCGACGACGGCACCCCGCACGCAACCCTCGTTCTGTCCGGCATCCGTGCCCTGACCGGGTGCCCCGACGGCACCGGTGCCGAGTTCAGGCGTGCGGCCTGGGCCTCGGCCGGTGTCCTCAAGGACGCCCTCTCCTCCACCGTCCTCACCCTGAACCTGCGCGGCACTCCAGCCCTCGACCACCTGGCCGAGGAGGGAGAGCCCGCCGTGGTGACCCTGCGCCAACTCACCCTGCGACCACCACGGACAGCGCCCGCCACCGTGTACATCTGCGAGAACCCGGCCGTCCTGGCCACCGCCGCCGACACCTACGGCAGCGCCTGCCCACCTCTGGTCTGCCTCCAGGGCCAGCCGTCCGCCGCCGCCCTCACCCTGCTCGGCCGGCTCCACGACAACGGATCGTCCCTCCACTACCACGGCGACTTCGACTGGGGCGGCCTGCGCATCGCCACCACGCTCCTCGGCCGCGTCCCCTGGCAGCCCTGGCGCTACACCACCGTCCACTACCGCACCGCGGCCGCCAACACGCCCGCGACCGCACCCCTCGACGGCACACCCACCACAGCACCATGGGACCCGGACCTGGCACCCGCCTTGACCGAACTCGGCGTGCGCGTCGAGGAGGAGACAGTCCTGGCCGACCTGCTGGCAGATCTCGCGCCCTGAGCCCCTGACGGGGAGGTCGGCCACTCGGCCTCGGGGGCAGGAGGCACAGAGACAGTGCCCGACGCCACGGCAGGGGAGAGCCCGACTGTCCCATGGCGCACCACTCCCGGGCGCGGGTCGTGAGGTGGTGATGTTCGTGAACCCTCTGACACCGCACGCCACCCGCGGCAACAATGCGTACGTGAGTGATGACTGGAAGCGACAACTGGAACGGGCCGCGGCCGAACTCCTGCGCCGGGACGACCCGGTGGCCCTGGTCCGCGAGGTTGACGCACTCGACGCCTCAACCCGCTACCCCTATGTGTGGCCGCGCGGCCCGGTGTTCGGTGTGGCCGCGCTCGGCCCGGAACCCGATGCCCGCTGGCGGCTGGTGTCCGAGGCCACCGACGGCACCCCGCAAGAGGCCCGGGACGCCCTCAACTCGCTGTTGTGGTTCCAGGCGAAGGACGAGGCCGGCACTGTCGCCGAGCGCCGCGAACTCCTCGCGGCCGTACACCTCCTGGAGTGCGAGCGGATCGACGAGCTCACCGTCCTCGGCACCCGCTACCGCATCGTCCGCGGCGACGAGTACGCACACTGCGGCCTGACCGAGGGCCCGGAGCCGCCCCGCCCCACCGACCCCGAACCCGCCGACCGCTCCTGGCGCCACCAGCCCGGCCGCGGCCGGACCCTGCCCGACATCGGCCACCCCCTCGATGCCCTGATGGACGATCCCACGGCGTCTCCCGGCGTCATGGCCGAAGGCAACCGCCAAGCCCTCCGGGGCTTCACCTACGAGGGCGAGAACGTCCCGCCCGCCATGCGTGCCGAATCCCGGCAGGCGGTCCAAGACCACCCTGAACTCGTCCTGCTCCCGGTCGGATTCGGCGTCATCAAGCGCACCGGGACCGGCTGGAGCCCGGCCAGCAGACTCCAGCCGACCCCGCACGACGCTCGCTGCGTCCTCCACGACGGCCTGTCCGGGATCTGGGCCGACATGTACGACCTGGACACCGCGACCCGCGACGCCTACGCAAGCGCCGCCGAACACCTGGAATCCACACCGCACTTGAACGAGGTGACGGCCCAAGGCGCCACCTACCGCATCTGCCGCGTCGAACGCATGCTGCGCACCGGCCCCGACGGCCCCGAGCCGCCCCGCCGCTCCGACCCGGAGACCACCGAGCCGATGCGGATCCGCCCGCTCCTGGACGAACACGGCGTCATCCAGCCCGAGCCCGACAGCATGAGCACGGGCGGCGGCGACGGGCTGGCCGGTGAACGGTCGCACTGACGACCGACCGTGCGCAGCGACAACGACGGCGCGTGCCGATGCTTCCGAAGCCCCTGGCGAGGCAGTCTGGTTGGTGAGCACGGTTGTGTCCGGCACGGCGCACAGGTGAACCGCTCCGGGATCGGTGGAGGCAGACCCGGAGCGGTTCGCTCCCCGCTGACGCTGGCGTACATCCACTCTGTTCTCAGGTCCGCCCTGGAGCACGCCGTCCGAGAAGAGGAGATCCCTCGCAACGTCGCCCGCAACGTCCGCACCGGCACACCCCACCCCCGCCGCTTCGAACCACTGAGCGCCGACGAAGCCCGCCAGTTCCTCGCGGTCACGAACGAACACCGGCTGCACGCCCTGTTCGAACTCGTCCTCCACACCGGACTCAAGGGCGAACTCCTCGGCCTCCGCTGGGAAACCCTCAACCGCGACCAGGGGGCACCGCTGCTGTCCGCCGAACATTGCAGCGCACGTGTTCACCACCCCGGAGGGAAGAGCGATCGACCCGACCAACCTCACCCGCACCTTCATCAAGCTGCTCCGCAAGACAGGCCTCCGCCGCATCCGCTTCCACGACCTCCGGCACTCGACCGCCACCCTGCTCCTGGAACAGGACGTCGAACTCGTCGTGATCAAGGAACTCCTCGGCGACGCCCACATCGGCGTCACCGCCACCGTCTACGCCCACGTCCGACTCCGCCTCCAGCGCGACGCCATCGACACCCTCGGCACCGCCCTTGACGGCCCTGCCAACGACGAGTCGACCCGCGATCCGTCGCTGCGCGGAGCCATCGTCCGCTGACGTTGCCGTCGACTACTGCCGTCACTCATCACAGAAGCCCCGCCGGGACGCACCTGACGGGGCTTCCAGTTTGCTACTGCTATCCAGCACGTGGATGCGGGATCGGGTCGTGAGGCTACACCTCACCCTCCAGCCAACGTTCGAATGGTGCGGCCTCCGACAGGTCGGAATTGATCGCCTTCAACCCTTGGGCGAAGTCTTCTGCCAATTTTGAGAGCATTGCGACTAGCTCACTTTGCACAATACTCTCGCGTTCCGGGTTTGGAGCCCAATTGGTCCGCGACTCGCAGTGAATCATCACGAGATCCCCGCTTGGATGAAAGGTCAAATTCCTCTCGATACCCTGCGAGTAAAGATCCACCTCGACTTCGCGACGTTCGCGCACAGCTGCCAGAAGCGACGGGAACTGCTCCATGAAGGCAGACAAGTCATACCCCACATCGAGCGGCCACTCATCGCTCCCAAAGCCGCCAATGTGGAATCTGCTGCCTCCAGCATCAGAGAGAGCGCTACACGCCTCCATGACTAGGGTTTCGTAATCGCCACCCGGCTCCAGACTCGCTGAAACAGGAGCCGCAGCACCGGACTGCACGGCCGGATTGAACGACACAGAGAAGCTCATCTCTCCAGCCTCGTAGTTCGGGCCAATAAGTGGAAAGCCCGCCTTGTACAGCCCATTTGGACTCGGGACAATGATAGCTGCCCGCGCTTGGACGATACTCCCATCCGGCATAATCACCTGTCCCAACCCATCCGGAATGCGCACCGACCTGGGACCCGCTCCTTCGACATGGAGTCCCTTCAAGAAGTCTGCAGCGCCGCCATTATCCAGCCATTGACCCTGCTGATTCCCGGTGCTACGAGCGCGATCGGTCAGAGCCTTCGTGTTATTCGCTCCGGCGCCGGGTCTGTAAAGCGAGCGGTGTAACTGGGCTTGGTGTGGCTAGAGTTGGCCTGCAGTGAGGCGGCCGTCGAAGGCCAGGTCGAAGGCGTTCATGGCGCCCTTTCAGCGCATGGTCCAGCGTTTGCGGCCGGCGCCGGTCGGGTCGAGGCTCATGACCGCCATGTAGACACACTTGAGGGCGGCCTGCTCCGTGGGGAAGTGCCCGCGGGCGCGGACGGCCTTGCGAATGCGCGCGTTGACGCTCTCGATGCTGTTGGTCGTGCACACAATGCGGCGTATCTCAGCATCAAACTGAAGGAAAGGCGTGAACTCGGGCCAGCTGGACTCCCAGAGGCGGACGATCCCTGGGTACTTCTTGCCCCAGGTCTCGGCGAATTCCAGGAACCGTGTCGTGGCCGCGTCCTCGGTCGGCGCGGTGTAGACGGGCTTGGGTGCCTTGGCGATCTTGTCCCAGTCCTGCCGGGCCGCGTAGCGAAATGACGCCCGCAGCAGGTGAACCACGCACGTTTGCACCACAGTTCGCGGCCAGACCTCGCCGACTGCGTCGGGCAGCCCCTTCAACCCGTCGCAGACCAGCATAAGGACGTCTTCGCCCCCCCTATTCTTGAGCTCGGAGAGCACTCGAAGCCAGTGTTTCGCGCCTTCGCCGCCGTCGCCGGCCCACAGGCCGAGGATGTCGCGGTGTCCCTCGGCGGTGACCGCCAGGGCCACGCAGATCGGCCTGTTCGCTACTTGGCCATCGCGAATCTTGACGTTGATAGCGTCAATGAAGACGACCGGGTGGACGCGGTCGAGCGGCCGGTTCTGCCATTCCGCCATGCCATCCATCACCTTTTCGGTGATCGTGCTGATGGTCGCCTTGGACACATCCGCGCCGTAGACCTCGGCCAGATGCGCGGAGATCTCCCCGAGCGTGAGGCCCTTCGCGGACAGTGAGAGCACCATCTCGTCCACGCCGGTCAGCCGACGCTGCCGCTTCTTGACGATGGCCGGCTCGAAGGAGCCCTCCCGGTCGCGGGGCACGTCGATCTCGACCGGCCCGATGTCCGTCAGCACCGTCTTGGACCGGGTGCCGTTACGGGAGTTGCCGCCGTCCTTGCCCGCCGGGTCGTGCTTGTCATAGCCGAGATGGTCGGTGATCTCGCCCTCCAGGGCGGACTCCAGAACCGTCTTGGTCAGCTGCTGCAGCAGCCCTCCCTCGCCGGTCAGCTGCAGCCCCTCACTGCGGGCCTGCGCGACGAGCTGCCTCAACCGTCGCGGCCTCCGGCGACGGATCCGTCTGGTCATCGGCGGTCACGAACTCTGTCACGGTGTCAGTCACTTGATGTCTCTTCCATGATCATCAATTGCACCGGTGAGCGTACAGACCCGGAGCCGCCGATCTGCTGGGCGGTTCAGCAGCTACGACAACACGAATTCAACCTCAGTAGCCATTGTTACTCATCATCCTTGTGCTGCATCGGTATCAGCCGGGCGATAAGGTAGTGCGATGGCTTGGTGAGAGAGTGCCTTGTCTACGATTTCCTCGGGCGTGAGCTCAGGATCCGAGTGGTAGATCAGAGAATAGGCGCCCGGATATGGAACGCTCGACTCGAAGAGCGCTTCCATGGCATCCGCTTCCTCGTCCGTTCCGTCAAAATCGATGATACGGCGAACCAGAGCAACAAGTTGTTCGCGAGTGAGGTCACCAAGAGCCACGAGGTCCTCCTACTGCCAGCACATCAACCGGGTCCTGGCCGCGGCACGGGCACCCGTCGAACGCGGCGTCGCGCGCCTTAAGTCCTGGCGGATCTCCCGCAGATCCCGGTGCCGTCCAAACCGCATGACGTCAATCGCCAAATCCATTCCCACCCTGGAGCGGCAACGCTGAAGAAGCTCACTGAAGCCCTGCCAGGTAACACCTGACAGGGCTTCAGATTTGCACATGTGGATTCACTCCGGGTGTCGTTGGCTGGGCATTCTCACCGAGGCGTCGCAACGCATCCGGAGCGGCCTTCCTCTCTTACGGGAGAGGATCAGAGCGTATCGATTTCGTTCCCCTTTGAGTCAATGATCGCGTAGTCGCCGGGATAGGGGACCCAAACCCCAATCCCGTTAGGCCACGAGACAATCTCAAGCGAGGCCACGTTTGAAATTTCAGTCCGGAGAAAGACCGCCTCACCGTCGCTCAGGGAGAAGGTGGTTCCTACCGGCTCGAAGCACACCTCGACGCTTTCTCCTCGCGCCGCCGCAAATTTCAGGTCTACGACCTGCTCTCCCTTGCTCACCTGACTATCTCCAAGCATCGATGATCTCCTGAGTTAGCACCACGCGCGCCGGTGCAGTCTTTCCGCCCTTTCCTGCGAGCGCTGCACTCTGGTAGAAGTCCTGCAATTTCTCCGCGTCACCCCTGCTTGCCAACCCTCGCAATTCAGCCGGAGAGCGTGTTCCGACGAGGTGAGAGGGATCTCCGGAACCCCAGACGCGCCCGCCCACTTCTTGCAGGGTGCCACCTTCAAGTTTCGGAACGCCGACCCTGCTGCCCGGATTGGCGAGATCGGTGGCGTTCCCCTTGGAGTCGACCGAGAAGCGAGGATCACAGTTGCTGTTGTGAACGAGTACCGGCGTCTCGCCCGCCATCACATAGTACGTGTGGAGGTCGTTGACGGTGAGGTTGTAGGTGGTGGCGTGCTGTGTGTAGGGCTGGTTGCCGGTGACGATGACCGTGTCGCCGTCGTCGGTGAGGAGGTTCATGCCCGGCTTGAGGTCTCCGGCCTCGACCCAGTCGTCTTCGGATGGTGACCAGATGGGGTGCTCGTGTGTTGCTATCAGCTGCTCGATGCCGCCTTCGGTGGCGATGGAGAGCTCGTTGAAGTGTTTGTCGTCCTCGGTGATGATGAGGCGGGTGACTTCCCGAGGGCCGGTTTCGCCGGTTTCCGGGTCGGTGGCGAGGACCTTGTCGCCGGGATCGATGTCCTCGATGTCCTTGGTGGTGCCGTCGGCCATGAGGACGCCGGTTCCAGCCAGGAAGCACTTCGTGCACTTGGTGACTGCTTCTGCTACTTCATCGGCTTTCTTCAGTTTGGCGAGTTTGAAGAATTTGAGGAATGGCACGTCGCTGAGTGTCGAGGCGCAGGCGACGCTGACGCCGATGTCTGCCCCACATTCCTGCCAGTCTCCGAAATCCGGCAATACCAGGGACTGGACCACCTTCCAGGTCGGGTTCGTGGTGTGGTGCCAGACGCGTATTTCCTTCGGCTGGTGGACACCACCTGCGTTGCCGTGCCCCCCGGTTTGACTCGTGCTGCCAACGTAGGCGGTCCCACCGCTTCCGCTGGTTGAGTAGAGGACATTTCCGCTCGTGTCGTAGCAGTTCGAGGTGGTGCAGCCGGGGCCGTTGTGCTTGTCCGGCGCCCAGGCGCTGTCGGGGTTGTTCGTATCGCAGCCGTCGCAGAACAGCCCGGTGGGGTCGCTGTAGTTGATGGGGTTGTTGTTGCTGTAGCTGTACGCGGAAAGGTTCTGTGGCACATACGGTGCACTGAGCGGGTCGGGGCTGAGGAAGCGTCCGAGGTTGGGGTCGTAGGCCCGGGCGCCGAGCAGGGAGAGGCCGGTGCTGGTGTCCTCCACCGCCCCGAGGAAGCCGTTGTCGGTGCCGGTGGGCAGGGTGCCGCTGCGTTGGTCGCCGAATGGCGTGTAGCGGCGGCGGGTTGAGGCGCCCGTGGAGGCGTCGACGGCAAGCTGTGTGGAGGCCTGGGTGTCGGCCATCAGGTAGGTGAGCTTGCCGTTGGTGACGGTGTTGCCCTCGGTCGTGCGTATGGCCACCGTTGCGGATCCGCTTGTGTACGAGCGGGTCGCCGTCACCGTCGTGCCGTCGGTGGTGCGCAGTTCCATGCCGGCGATGGAGGCGATGGTCTCCTGGGGGCTGGTGCGGACCAGGAGGTTGCCGTCGGCGTCGTAGGCGTAGCGGGTGAGTTCGCTGCCGCTGGTTTTGGTGGTTTTGACTGTGTCGAGCTGGCCGAGTTTGGTCCAGGTGTAGTCGGTGGTGGTGCCGCCTTCGACGCGCTGCTTCATTGTGCCGTCGTCGAAGTAGGTGAGGGTGTCCGTGCGGGTGGTGGTGCTGCCTGTCTTGTTGACGATCTTGCGGACGCCGTGGGGCTGGTTGGCGTTGGCCGTGGTCCAGGTGCCGGCGTCGTCGTATCCGGGGTAGAGGTAGTCGCGCAGGGCGGCGGTGCCGGCGGAGTTGGTGTCGGTGACCGACTGGAGGTTGCCCATCCGGTCGTAGGTGTAGTCGGTCTGGTAGGGGGCCGTGCCCTGGAAGTTTGACGTCGTTTGTTCGGGGGTGGCGGTGCAGATACCCGCCGTGGTGTGGGTGAACGCCTTCTTCAGGCGGTTCTGGTCGTCGTAGCGGAAGCACTGGGACTGGGCGGTCTGGCCGGTGGCCTGTTCGCGCAGTTCGGTGAGCTTGCCGGCCAGGTCGTAGCTGTAGGTGTCCTTCTGGGCTTCGCTGACCAGTTCGTTGGTCGTGGTGGTCGTGGCGATGGCCTTCAGCCACCGGGTGCCGTTGCTGTCGTCGTAGCTGTAGCTGCGCTGTGCCTGGATGCCGTTGCCGCCGAACTCGGCGCCGTAGTTGCGCTCCACCAGGCGTCCGTAGGCGTCGTAGGCAGTGCCGTCGATGTAGACCGCGTTGCCCAGGCTGCTGGTCAGACGCATGGGCTGACCGTATTCGTCGTACGTGGCGGTCACTGTCTCCGCGGCGAGTCCGCCCGCTGCGGGGTAGGTCGCCGTGGTGACGTGGTCGGCGGCGTCGTAATCGAGTGAGGTCGTGTAGCTGCCCGTGAGTGAGGTGACGGCGGACGGAATGGTCACTGTGCTGCTGAGTGCGCGACCGCGTGTGTCGAAGGATCCGACGTTGGTGGTGTAGGTGTTACCGCTCGTGTCGCGGCTGGTGGTCGAGGTGATCTGGCCCTTGCCGTTCGTGACGCCCGCGCCGTCCCAGGCCCAGGCGGCGAGTTCGGTCGAGCCGTTGCGGACGGACGTCTTGCGGCCCAGGTTGTCGTACCCGTAGTCCAGGACGGTCGTCGCGGGGCTGCTGGTCGTCCCGGTGTTGCTGGTCGTCTTGGTGATCTGGCCGTTGGCGTCGTACTCGGTCGCTGAGGCTCCCGCGTCCGGGTCATCGACTGTGAGGCGCTGGCCGGCCCAGTCGTAGCCGTAGAGGGTGTTGTTGCCCCGCGGGTCGGTGATCTGCTTCAGTTCGCCCTTCCCACTGTAGGCGTAGGACGTGGTGAAGCCGGTGCCGCCGTCGTACTCGATGACCTTGGACACCTGGCCGTAGACATCGGTGTAGGTGTCTGTGGCGGTGCCCACGGCGGGCTTGACGCTGGTGAAGTCGCCGTCGTAGTTGCTGATGACCTTGCCCTCGCCTCGCGGCACGCCGTAGGCCTGGAGCTGGGAGACGACGGTGCGGCCAGCCCAGTCCAGCACCAGGTCGTTGTAGGAGGGGATGTCCGCGAACTCAGGGCTGGCGGGTCCGCCGGAGCCCGCGGTGCCCTGGTTGCGGAAGACCGCCGAGGTGCCGGTGGCCCGACTGGCGGAGTCGTAGCGGGTGACCGCCACCTGACGGTACGGAACGAGGTCGCCGGCCAGGTTGCGATCGTCCGGCAACGGCGTCTGCGTCTCCCTGGGGCGGCCGACGCCGTCCATATAGGCGTACGAGGACAGGTATGTGGTGCCTGACTGCAGCACCTGGGATGCCACGCGCGGATAGCCGTCGACCGCGTCCGGAACCCCGGAACCGTTGGTCGACGTGGGAATGCTGTAGCTGAACTTCATCGACGGCGAGGTGCCGGTCTCGGTGGGCTTCCACACCTCCACCACGCGGCCCGCGGAATCCAGAGTCACCTTGGTGGAGTTGCCGTTGGCGTCCTGGACCGTGGTGGGGACGCCCCAGTAGCGGGAGGCCCATGCCGTGGAGGTCATCGCGCTCTGGCCGGTCAGGGCTCCGTCCGGGTCAGGCGTGGTGGTGATGATGCCGTTCAGCGGCCAGGTGTTGGCCGGGCTGTAGACGGTGGTGATGCGGTTGTGCTTGCCGTCCTCGGTCCAGGTCACGCGGCCGGCGTCGTCGTATCCCGACCACACCGACCGGTAGGTTCCGGCCTTGGTGTAGGTGCGTGTCTCGGTCGGGTTGCCGTCGACGGGCTTGTTGCCGCTCACGCTGGTGGCATCGTCGTACAGCGTGGTGGCGTAGCCGTCCTGGTTGCTGTCGGCGATGCTGGAGCAGCCGACCGAGTAGTGCTTGACCTCATCGGGCAGCACGGTCCAGCGCTGCGCGCCGGTGGAGTCGTAGTTGTCGGTGTTGTAGGCGCGGCCGTAGGTGGTGCAGCGGTTGTCGGAGACGCTGCTCTGACCCCAGTCGTCGGTGCGCATGGGCAGGCCGAACGTGGTGGACGCCGCCTCGGTGGTGTCGTACTCGTTCTCCACCACGTGTTCGCGCCAGGTGCCGCCCTTGACCAGGGTTTTCGTGGTGGTCTTGGACTCACGGACGAAGCGGGCGTCGGTCAGGCCGTCGTACTGGGCGGTGTTGTGGGACCAGTACGAGTGATAGGTGCGCTCGTGGGAGGCGCCGGTGTCGTCGCGCAGCGAGGTCGACAGCGCCTTGCCTGCCAGCCAGGAGTGGTCGCTGTAGTTGTTTCCGTCGCCGTCGTTGACCGTCACCGTCTTCGTCGCCGACGTGTCCGTCTTGGAGGTGCGGTCGCCGTCCAGGCCGCGGTAGAGCCAGTACTTGTTCGTCTTCTTGCCGGTGCTCGCGCCGGTGGAGACCTGGACTTCCTGGTAGCCGCGCCAGTCCGACCAGGTCTCGTCCTCGTCCTTGGTGAGCGGGTCGTTGGTGAACCGCCAGCCGGCGCCGTCCTCGTAGGTGTAGGAGGTGGTCATCACCGGTGCGCCGTCCTGGTTCGTGGTCACGGTCGGGTCGACCTCGACCTTGGTGACCAGGAACTTCTTGAACCAGCCGGTCTTGGCTTCGGTCTCCCCTTCCGGAGTCCACTTCTGCCAGTAGCAGTCCTGGGTGTTCGACGCCTGACTGGGCAGGCTGTTGATGTCGCAGGCGTTGGCGAAGCCGTAGGAGACGGTGGTGGTGGCGCCCAGGTCGCCGTGGATTTCCTGGATGCGGGGGAAGTTGAGCTCGGCGGAGCCGACCTTGTTGTCCAGGTCGGTCCGGTTGAAGTTGATCACCGGCAGGACGATGTCGTCACTGTCACCTGCGCTGCCGTAGGTCTTGCGCTGCACGTAGTCCAGCCACAGTGTCTTGCCGATCGTCCCGTCCGGGTTGGGCATGCCGTACTTGTTCTGGTACTGCTGCACCAGGTCCCAGCCGGTGCCGTCCTGGTCGCCGACGTACGTCTTGATGTCCCACAGCATGTCCGTGGAGAAGAACGTGGGGAAATACGTCTTGCCCGCGCATTCGTAGTCCGCCGACGTGCCGTCACACATCAGGTCGATCGGCACGTCCGGATACGAGGTCGGCTTGGCGTCGAAGGTCGGGCAGGCCGCGGGCGCATCGCGCAGCGGGTCGTTCTCGTTGACGCGCTCGATACACCGGTTGACGTGGCTCAGTTCGACCTTCGCCGGGACCTTTCCGTTGGCGATCTGTGAGGACCAGCCGTACTGGATCTCCTTCACATAGCCGGAGGAGACGTACGAGCGCGCCTGGTCGGTGTTCGCGACCGAGCGGTAGTGGTTGTACTCCTTGTCGTAGAAGTACATCGTCTCGACCTCGTTGGCGTCGACCGCCCGGTCGAGGTTGAAGCGCCAGGCCTGGGTGCACGGCTCGGGGAACTGGTCGCGGCACGGCTCGCCCGCGTCGTTTCCGACGACCGGCACGGTGAAGACGGAGGCGGTGGCGGTGCCGGTGCGCTCGGAGCGGCCCCAGCCGAAGTAGTAACGGTGGCCCTCCTGGCTGGAGATCACCCAGTACTCGCCGTCGCGGCCCGCGCCGTGCCCGTTGAACAGGCGCTGCACCCGCCAGCCCGGGTCGTCCTTCACGTGGTACGCGCCGCTGCCGGTGTTGTCCTGGACCAGCTCCGAGGTGACACCGTTGAGGTTGATCATGTAGACCGCGCCGGACGGCTCCTCGGTGGAATTCGGCGAGTCCCAGCACAGGTCGCCGATCGTCGGCAGGCCGTCCTGGGTGCAGTTGCGGTAACGGCGCTCGATGAAGCCGACATTGAGGTCCCAGCCCATGCCCGCCCAGGACGCCTGGTTGTTCGAGGCCGACGTACGACCATCCACGGACTGCGAGTTGTACGTCATCGCCAACGGCGGCGCGGAGCCCATCGGCGGCGTCGGCAGCTGGATCGGCAGGTTGTACGTGAACGCCCCCGAGCCCGTGGACACGTCCCACGAACCGGTGGGCGACAGCGTCGAGGCCCGGTAGTCACCCGCGTCGGATGAGGAGCCGGTGGTCAGCGCGAACACACTCCCGCCGGTGCTGCCCGCCTCGCGCATGAGCTGCGCCGAGACGCCCTCTGTGGTCGTGTCGGCGACCGCCGTCACCGTGGCGGTCAGGGTGCCCGTGGCCGTGTCGTTCTCCACCGGCACGAACTCCCGGTCCGTACAGCCCTCCACGCCGGGGGTCTGCAGCGCGCAGGCGGGCAGCTTCACCAGGCGCAGGCGGGATGCGAAGTCACCGCCGTACGCGTACTTGAAGCCTGAGTAGTCGATGTCGACCTGCACCTGGCCGACCACGTCGACGCCGTCGGTCCGGGTGACCTCAAGGCCCAGGCCGATACCGCCGGCCGCAGCCACCGCCTCGCGGTCCAGGACTCTCACGTCGACCTGGTCCGGGGACACCGCATCCGCGGCAGCCTCGGCCGATGCCGATGCCGATGCCGAGGCCTCGGGCGAGGAACTCGGCCCGGCCACCGGACTTCCGCTCGGCTCGGCACCGGCAGACCGCTCGGCGGCGCTCGGGCTGGGCGACGCGGTGTCCTTGGCCGGCCTGGAAGAGCCCAACTGAGCCTGGGTGTCGACTCCCTCCGCCACGGGAGCGATCTCCACGACGTCGCCGACCTGCGTACTCTCGCCATCATCCGTGCCGCCCGTAGCCGATGCAGACGGCTCGGGCTCCACCGTGCCCGGCTCCCCAGGAGCCGCCTGCGACAAGTCAACCCTCGCCTCGGCCGCGCGCGGCCACTGCGGAGCGGGAAGCGGCTTGCCCACCTCCTCGGCCTTCTGCTCCGGCACCGAGCCCAGGGACTGCGACGGCACCACCGGCGTCGGATCAAAAGCTGCCGCTGCAGCCGCCTGGGGCGACACCACCGACAACGTCGACAGCAACCCGGCCAACAACGCACCCGCAAGACCAACCGAGACGAAACGCCCACGCCGAGCAGCCAACCGAACTCCCACCCCACGCGGCCCACACCAACGCACAGACCGCAGCTCACCCGAAACAGACCGTCGGCATCAGGGCAGGACCAACCGCGCTCCCCAGCAAGGCGAGGAAGCGACTCGTCCCTGAATTGGATCAGTGAACGGGGACGGTAACCGCTGTAAACGCCTTGTGAACAGGTCACCAGAAGAAAGGTTCCAGCAACTGAGAGTGACGTCAGTCACACGCGAGACTCTCATGCCACGCAGCACGGCTGCACCGCCCCACCAGTTCTGAGGCCCCAAACGGCCGCCAGCGGCCTCGATGGGGAATCGGATCCTTCGACTATGTGGTGGCCATCAACTGCAACCGCATGCCTCGCTGGACCGGACCCGGCCACTCGGCGAGGCAAAGGGCGGCGGCATCTGAGTCCATATAGACCACGGCGGCCCGACACAGGGCCGCATCTCACTGCCGAAAAACCGGATGAAGGAGCTGCTGCGCCGACTGGACCCAGCGAAGAAGCCCGTCGTGGTCATGGGAGCCGAAAAAGCCCTGGGAAAGTGGGCCGGGGCATCACCGTTGGCCCCGCGGCGGACTTCCGTACCGCGCAGACGCGCACTCCCGACCGGCACTACGAACGCCCGCTTGCTCGATGGCCGCTGGGTCCCGCCGACCTCCCGAGTCGGCCTCGGTCACCAGGCCGCTGCGCAGTGCGGCGAAGTCCGCCTTGCGGAGGGCACGGTTGGCCGTCGCGCAGATGACGAGGCCGGCGTCGCGGATTGCTTCCTGGCACGATTCGGCGGTCCGGAACCCTTGGGAGTGCGCCTGGACCTGCTTGAGGTTGCTGTCGAATACGGTGACAGGAAGCCGACGCCGACCCCGCCCTCGTCACCCAATGGATCGCCAAGACACAGGCCCGCAAAGCGCGCGCCGGAGCCGAACTGCGCACCGCGGCCAAGGCCCCGGCTCACGGATGCCCCGTGACGAGATCGCCCGGCTCGCACGCTCCATCAGCGACCTGGCCGCCGCCGTACGCCAAGCGGAAGCCGCGGACAAGGCGGAGATCTACCGCTGGCTCGGGCTCGCCCTCACCTGCGACTCCGGGAAAGAGAAAGTGCTGGTCGAGATGAATCTCAACCAGCACTCTGCGGCAACCCGTGGGCTACCAGTCGGTGTCCGAGGGGGGACTTGAACCCCCACGCCCGATAAAGGGCACTAGCACCTCAAGCTAGCGCGTCTGCCATTCCGCCACCCGGACTAGGTGTCTGCCACCTGGACGGAGGTGTTCCCCGCGGCGACATGGACAACAATACCAAGCTTTCGGAGTGGCTTTCACCTGCGTTTCCTCGCTCCGGCGGGGGTTCCCGACGGGTACGGAGGGTGCACCTACAGTCTCACCATGGGTGACTGGAAGACTACGGACGGGCTGCCACGGGGGCGGCGGCCCCGCGCTTTGTCGCCGCTGCGCGAACATCTGCGGGACACGTTCTGGTTCGCTCCGACCGCCGCCCTGGTTCTGGTCCTGGTGGTGTGGATGGCGGCGTCGGCGGCGGACGACGCGATCCTGACCGCGCTGCGCGACGCGGGCGACGAGGAAGCCGTCAGTGATCTGCTGGGGATCGCCGAGGACGCGAAGACCGTGGTCACCACGATCAGCGCGGCCATGATGACCTTCATCGGTGTCGTCTTCAGCATCTCGCTGGTCGCCGTACAGATGGCCGCCGGACAGTTCAGCCCCCGCGTCGTACGGATCTTCGTGCGGAGCCGGATCACGAAGGCCACCTTCGCGGTGTTCCTGGCGACCTTCGTCCAGTCCCTCCTGGTCCTCACCTCGTACGACAGTCAGCGCGATCCCGCGCTGGTGTCCTCGATCCCGCTCATCCAGTCCGTCCTCACACTGATCCTGGTGGGACTGAGCGTGATCCTGTTCGTGATGTACGTGAACTCGACACTGCGGTTGATGCGGATCGCGCACGTCGTCGACCTGATCACCACAGAGGCGCTGCGGGTCGTCACGCGCATGCCCCTCGACATCTCCGCGAAGGAGCCCGTCGGCCCCGGTCCCAGTCCCAGCCCCGATCTCGGTCCCGAGACCGCCCGCTTCGCCCATCACGGCCGCGGGGGCGTGCTGCGGGACATCGACATCGCACGGCTCGTCCGTATGGCGCGGCAACACGGCGTCGTACTGCGGCTCGTCCCGCGGATCGGGGACTTCGTCGTGCCGGGCACGCCAGTGTTCGCCGTACACGGCGGGCCCGCCCCGAAAGGGCTGCGCTCACTCGGCTTCCAGGTGTCCGTGGGGGCCGAGCGGACGTTCCATCAGGATCTGGGATTCGGGCTGCGGCAGTTGTCGGACATCGCGTTGCGCGCCCTGTCGCCTGCCGTCAACGACCCCACCACCGCAGTGCAGGCCGTGGACCGGATCGTGCAGTTCCTGTCCTCTGTGGCGCGACGGCCGCTCGGGGCCGTGTTGCACAGGGACCGGCAGGGCACCGTACGCCTGGTGCAGCCCGTGCCGGACTGGACCGAGCTGGTCGACCTCGGGTTCACCGAGATCCGGGTGTACTCGGTGGCCAGTCCTCAGGTCACCCGACGTCTGCTGGCAGGGCTCGACGATCTCCTCGCTGCCGTTGCCGAGGAGCGTCGGGCGCCGCTGGTCCGGCATCGCACCCTGCTGACCCAGGCCGTGGAACGGGCCGTGCCGGAGCCCGCGGACCGCGCCTTCGCCCTCCACCCGGACCGGCAGGGCATCGGGTAGGCGCGACTCGGCCGTCACCGCTGCACGAGGACGCGACAAGCGACAACCAACAACCCACGCCCCACACCCCACGACCGCACACCGGCCACCGGCCACCGACCACCGACCAGCGACCACCCTCGATCCCGAAGCCAGTGTGCGACGCCCATACAGCGCCGCCCACCCGGCGGTCACGGCATCAGCTGGTACTCCGGGAAGTTGCCCGGCAACCGCTCCCCCGCCGGCCCGCGCGTCACCGCGCGCACCAGCAGCTCGCCGCCCACGAACGCGCCCCGCCAGGACGCGCCGAAGCCGCCGAAGAGCTCGTCGCGGTCGCCACGGGAACGGGGCTTGCCGTGGCCGACCTTGAACGCGCGGATCTGCGGGGCCAGTCGGCGGTAGGTGGCCTCGTCGTCCGTCGACAGGGTCGCGACGAGCGCGCCGTTCGACGCGTTCATGGCGGCGAGCAGTTCGGCCTCGGTGTCGACCAGGACGATGGTGTCGACCGGGCCGAAGGGTTCCGCGTGGTGGAGCGGGGAGGACGGGGGCGGGTTGAGGAGCGTGACCGGTTGGACGTACGCCGACGTGTCCTGGCCGGGCAGGAAGCGCGCGTCGGCGAGCCGGCCGCGGTGCAGCGGGACCGCGCCCCGGTCGATCGCCTCGGCGACCTGGTCGTGGAGGTCCTTCGCCTTGGCCGCGTTGATCACAGGACCGAAGTCCAGCTGAGGGTAGGGGTCGTCGGGCCGCTCGACCGCCAGCGGGTGGCCGACTCGCAGCGTACGGACCGCCGGGAGGTACGCCGCCAGGAAGTCGTCGAACAGCTCACGCTGGACGACGAAACGCGGGTAGGCGGTGCAGCGCTGCTTGCCGTAGTCGAAGAGCTTGGGGATGACTGCGGTCAGCGTGTCCCAGTCCGTGTGGTTCCAGATGCCCCAGGTGTTCAGACCCTCCTGTTCCAGTACGTGTCGTTTGCCGAGGTCGGCGACGGCCGTGGCCACCGCGGCGCCCGTGTCCCGGCCGCCGACGAAGGAGACGCAGCCGATCTCGGGCGCACGCACGAGCGCCTCCGACAGCTCGCCTCCGCTGCCGCTGACGAGGGTGACGGGAATCCCCTCGCGCGCGGCGAGTGCGCAGGCCAGGGTGAGACACGCGACGCCGCCGTCGGTCGGGGTCTTGGCGATGACCGCGTTCCCTGCCAATGCCTGTACCAGCATTGCGTGAACGAGCACGCTCATCGGGTAGTTCCAGCTCGCGATGTTGGACACGGGCCCGTCGAGCGGGGTCCGGCCCTCGACCATCGGCTCGATGCCGTCGACGTACCAGCGCACGCCGTCGATGGCCCGGTCGACGTCGGCCTGCGCGAGCCGCCAGGGCTTGCCGATCTCCCAGACGAGGAGCAGCGCGAGCAGTTCGCGGTGTTCGGTGAGCGCGTCGAGGGTGGCCGCGACGCGGGCCCGGCGTTCGTCCAGGGGCACATGCCGCCAGGCGCGGTGGTGGTCGAGCGAGGCGCGTACGGCCTGGTGGGCCGTCAGGCCGTCCAGACGCGGCGGGCCCGCGATGGGGCTGCCGTCCACGGGGCTGGTGGCGGGCAGTGCCCGGCCATCCGCCTGCCAGGCGGCGCCCCAGAGGTTGAGGACACGGTCGTCCCGGAAGGCTTCCGGCGCCACGGCGAGGCAGCGCTGCCAGGCGTCGGTCCAGGAGGTGTGGGACTTGAGGGTGAGGGTGGGTGCCATTCGATTGCTCCGCTCTCGGTGCACAGTCGGGGGCGGTAGTGCATGGCTCGTCTCCGGTACGGGAGCGCTTGGTGTCCATGGCGTACACGGCGCGCCTGGAGTACTCGCGTACGGAGACGTCGACGCGGACGTAGTGCGGGGACGTCGTACGCAGACGCGATGCGGGGACGTCGTACGAAGGACGCTGGCGAGAGGCCGCCGCGCCTGAAAGCAACCCCGGATCAACTACAAGTGACATCACGCTCCCTCATCCGGACTCATCCAGTACGGCGAGGACCAGTCGGGCCGTCTCGGTCGGGGTGCCGCCCACCCGTACCCCGGCCGCTTCCAGGGCTTCCTTCTTCGCCTGGGCCGTGCCCGACGAGCCGGAGACGATCGCGCCCGCGTGGCCCATCGTCTTGCCCTCGGGTGCGGTGAAACCGGCGATGTAGCCGATGACGGGTTTGGTGACGTGGTCGCGGATGTACGCGGCCGCGCGTTCCTCGGCGTCGCCGCCGATCTCCCCGATGAGCACGATGAGTTCGGTGTCGGGGTCGTCCTGGAAGGCGGCCAGGCAGTCGATGTGGGTGGTGCCGACGACGGGGTCGCCGCCGATGCCGACGCAGGTCGAGAAGCCGATGTCGCGGAGTTCGTACATGAGTTGGTAGGTGAGCGTGCCCGACTTGGAGACGAGGCCGATGCGGCCGGACTTGGTGATGTCGGCCGGGATGATGCCCGCGTTGGACTGGCCGGGGGTGATCAGGCCGGGGCAGTTGGGGCCGATGATCCGCGTGCCCTTCGCCCTCGCGTACGCGGTGAAGGCGACCGAGTCGTGGACCGGGATGCCCTCGGTGATGACGACAGCGAGTCCGATGCCGGCGTCGGCCGCCTCGACAACTGCCGCTTTGGCAAAGGCGGGTGGGACGAAGACGACGCTGACGTCGGCTCCGGTGGCCTCAATGCCTTCGCGTACGGAGCCGAAGACGGGCACGGCGCGGTCGTCGAAGTCGACGCTCTGCCCGGCCTTGCGCGGGTTGACGCCGCCGACGACGTCGGTGCCGGCCGCGAGCATGCGCCGGGTGTGCTTCATGCCCTCGCCGCCGGTCATGCCCTGGACGAGGACCTTGCTCTCCTTGGTGAGGTAGATGGCCATGTCCCGCTCCTTCAGCCGGCGTTGGCGAGTTGGGCGGCACGGCGCGCGGCGCCGTCCATGGTGGTGGCCTGCTGGACCAGGGGGTGTGCGCGCTCGTCGAGGATCGCTCGGCCGCGTACGGCGTTGTTCCCGTCGAGGCGGACGACCAGCGGCTTGGTCAAGTGGACTGCTTCCAGGGCCTGCACGATGCCGTCGGCTACCGCGTCGCAGGCGGTGATGCCGCCGAAGACGTTCACGAAGACGGACTTGACGGCCGGGTCGGAGAGGATGACGGAGATGCCGTCGGCCATGATCTGGGCGGAGGCTCCGCCGCCGATGTCGAGGAAGTTGGCGGGGCGCGCGCCGCAGCCGGCGACCACGTCGAGGGTCGACATGACGAGTCCGGCGCCGTTGCCGATGATGCCGACCTCGCCGTCCAGCTTCACGTAGTTGAGGTTCTTGGCGGCGGCCGCCGCCTCCAGCGGGTCGTCGTGCGTGGACTCCTGGTCACCCCAACGTGCCCGCCGGAAGCGGGCGTTGTCGTCGAGGGTGACCTTGCCGTCGAGGGCGAGGATCTGCCCCTGCGCCGTGCGGGCGAGGGGGTTCACCTCGACGAGTACGGCGTCCTCGCGGACCAGTACGTCCCAGAGCCTGACCAGGACGTCGACGGTCTGCGGGGGCAGGCCCGCGGCGTCGGCGATCTCGGCCGCCTTCGCCGAGGTGACGCCCTCGGCGGGGTCGATGTGGACGCGCGCCACGGCGTCCGGCCGAGTGGCGGCGACCTCCTCGATGTCCATGCCGCCCTCGGCCGAGGCGATGGCGAGGAACCGGCCGGCGGCGCGGTCGAGTACGTAGCTGACGTAGAACTCGCTCTCGATGTCGACCGGTTGGGCCAGCATCACCTTGCCGACGGTGTGGCCCTTGATGTCCATACCGAGGATCTGGCGTGCCGTCAGTTCGGTGGCAGCGGGGTCCGCGGCGAGTTTCACGCCGCCTGCCTTGCCTCGTCCGCCGGTCTTCACCTGTGCCTTGACGACGACGCGGCCGCCGAGCCTGCGGGCGATCTCGCGTGCCTCCTTGGGCGAGTCGGTGACCTCCGCCCTCGGCACCAAGATGCCGTGTTCCTCGAAGAGTTCCCTTGCCTGGTGCTCGAACAGGTCCATCTCGGCTCCCTCTTAAAAGTGCCGCACGCCCCCTGGACACCACCCACTGGATGCGGGATAACAAGCTTCATACAGTATTCGTCGACTGTATGCAATGTACGCGACGGCATCCACGAACAGTGCGCGCACCACGCCTGAGCTGCACTTCCGCACGCCCAATCCCCTACGAAGGGACAGGACTTCGCCATGCCCGACGACAACAGCCAGAACCTCATCTCCGGTGGGCACCTGGTCGCCAAGGCACTCAAAGCGGAGGGCGTGGAGGTCATCTACACGCTCTGCGGCGGCCACATCATCGACATCTACGACGGCTGCGTCGACGAGGGCATCGAGGTCGTCGACGTACGCCACGAACAGGTCGCCGCCCACGCCGCCGACGGTTACGCGCGCATCACCGGCAAGCCCGGTTGCGCCGTCGTCACCGCCGGTCCCGGGACGACCGACGCCGTGACGGGTGTCGCCAACGCCTTCCGCGCGGAGTCCCCGATGCTGCTGATCGGCGGCCAGGGGGCCCACACCCAGCACAAGATGGGGTCCCTGCAGGACCTGCCGCACGTCGACATGATGACGCCGATCACCAAGTTCGCGGCGACCGTGCCGGACACCGCGCGGGCCGCCGACATGGTGTCGATGGCGTTCCGCGAGTGCTATCACGGGGCGCCCGGCCCGTCCTTCCTGGAGATCCCGCGCGATGTCCTCGACGCCAAGGTGCCGGTCGAGAAGGCCCGGGTCCCCGCCGCCGGCCAGTACCGGGCCTCGACCCGCTCGGCCGGTGACCCCGAGGCCGTCGAGAAGCTCGCCGATCTCCTCGTGCACGCCGAGAAGCCCGCGATCCTGCTGGGCAGCCAGGTGTGGACGACCCGTGGCACCGAGTCCGCCATCGAGCTCGTACGCACCCTCAACATCCCGGCGTACATGAACGGCGCGGGGCGCGGCACGCTGCCGCCCGGGGACCCGCACCACTTCCAGCTCTCGCGCCGGTACGCCTTCTCGAACGCCGACGTCATCGTCATCGTCGGTACGCCCTTCGACTTCCGCATGGGCTACGGGAAGCGGCTGTCGCCAGACGCGACCGTCGTGCAGATCGACCTCGACTACCGGACCGTCGGCAAGAACAGGGACATCGACCTCGGGATCGTCGGCGACGCGGGACTCGTCCTGAAGTCGGTCACCGAGGCCGCTTCCGGGCACGCTTTTAATGGATACAGCAACGGGGGCGCGTCGAAGCGCAAGGAGTGGCTCGACGAGCTGCGCGCCGCGGAGCAGACCGCCATCGAGAAGCGGCTGCCGAACCTGAAGTCGGACGCCTCGCCGATCCACCCGTACCGCCTGGTCAGCGAGATCAACGACTTCCTCACCGAGGACTCCATCTACATCGGCGACGGCGGCGACATCGTCACCTTCTCCGGGCAGGTCGTGCAGCCCAAGTCGCCCGGGCACTGGATGGACCCGGGTCCGCTCGGCACGCTCGGCGTCGGCGTCCCGTTCGTGCTCGCGGCCAAGAAGGCGCGGCCCGACAAGGAGGTGGTGGCCCTCTTCGGTGACGGCGCCTTCTCCCTCACCGGCTGGGACTTCGAAACCCTCGTCCGCTACAACCTCCCCTTCGTCGGCATCGTCGGCAACAACTCCTCCATGAACCAGATCCGCTACGGCCAGGCAGCCAAGTACGGCCTGGAGCGCGAGCGGGTCGGCAACACCCTCGGCGACGTCCACTACGACAAGTTCGCCCAGATGCTGGGCGGCTACGGCGAGGAGGTCCGCGACCCCGCCGACATCGCCCCCGCCCTCCAGCGCGCCCGCGAGTCGGGCAAGCCGTCGCTGATCAACGTCTGGGTCGACCCGGACGCGTACGCCCCCGGAACCATGAACCAGACGATGTACAAGTGAGGTGGCCGCGATGACCCCGATCACCCCGATGACCTCGATGACCTCGATCGCAGGAACGTCGACCAAGGCTCTCGACGGCATCCGTGTCCTCGACATGACGCACGTCCAGTCCGGTCCTTCCGCGACCCAGTTGCTCGCCTGGCTCGGCGCGGACGTGGTCAAGCTGGAGGCGCCGACCGGTGACATCACGCGCAAGCAACTGCGCGACCTGCCGGACGTCGACTCCCTCTACTTCACGATGCTCAACTGCAACAAGCGGAGCATCACCCTCAACACCAAGACCGAGCGCGGCAAGGAGATCCTCACCGAGCTGATCCGGCGCTCCGACGTCATGGTCGAGAACTTCGGACCGGGCGCGGTCGACCGCATGGGCTTCACCTGGGACCGCATCCAGGAGATCAATCCGCGAATCGTCTATGCCTCCATCAAGGGGTTCGGGGACGGCCCGTACACCAACTTCAAGGCGTACGAGGTCGTCGCTCAGGCCATGGGCGGGTCGATGTCGACCACCGGCTTCGAGGACGGGCCGCCGCTGGCGACGGGAGCCCAGATCGGTGACTCGGGCACGGGCATCCACGCGGTGGCGGCGATCCTCGCCGCCCTGTTCCAGCGGGAGAACACGGGGCGCGGGCAGCGCGTAAACGTGGCGATGCAGCACGCCGTGCTGAATCTGTGCCGGGTGAAACTGCGGGACCAGCAGCGCCTCGGGCATGGGCCGCTGGCTGAATATCCCAACGACGACTTCGGCGACGAAGTTCCCAGGTCCGGCAACGCGTCCGGCGGCGGCCAGCCCGGCTGGGCAGTGAAGTGCGCGCCGGGCGGCCCGAACGACTACGTGTACGTCATCGTGCAGCCCGTCGGCTGGAAGCCCCTCACCGAACTCATCGGGCGCCCCGAGCTCGCGGACGCCCCCGAGTGGGCGACCCCTGAGGCCCGTCTCCCCCAACTCACCAAGATGTTCCAGCTCATCGAGGAGTGGTCGGCCACGCTGCCCAAGTGGCAGGTCCTTGAGCAGCTCAACGCCCACAACATCCCCTGCGGTCCGATCCTCTCCACCAAGGAGATCATCGAGGACGAGTCGCTGGTCGCCAACGAGATGGTCGTGACGGTGCCGCATCCCGAGCGGGGCGACTTCGTGACCGTGGGCAGCCCGCTGAAGCTCTCCGACTCCCCCGTGGACGTGACCAGTTCGCCGCTGCTGGGCGAGCACAACGAAGAGGTGTACGTCGGCGAGCTCGGTCTCGGCGACGAGGAGCTGCGCCTGCTCAAGTCGAACGGAGTGATCTGATTGATGGCCGAAGACCGGATGCTGAGGGTGCGTACGCTCCTTGACGCCGTGCGGGCCGAGGGGCGGACCGCGCTCACCGCGCCCGAGGGCAAGGTGATCGCCGACGCGTACGCGATCGCCGTCCCCGGCGAGGAGCTGGCGACCGACGTCGACGAGGCGGTGTCGTACGCGGCGCGCTTCGGCGGGCCCGTCGTGATGAAGATCGTCTCCCCGGACATCCTCCACAAGACCGACGCCGGCGGCGTGATCGTCGGCGTGGAGGGCGCGACGGACGTACGCGCCGCCTTCCACAGGGTCATCGAGAACGCCCGGGCGTACGACTCCCAGGCCCGAATCGAGGGCGTACAGGTCCAGGAACTGCTCCCCAAGGGGCAGGAGGTCATCGTCGGCGCGGTGACCGATCCGACCTTCGGGAAGGTCGTGGCCTTCGGGCTCGGCGGTGTGCTCGTCGAGGTCCTCAAGGACGTCACGTTCCGGCTGGCGCCCGTCGACGCGGACGAGGCGCTGTCGATGCTGGACTCGATCCGCGCCGCGGAGATCCTGCGCGGGGTGCGGGGCGCGCCGGCGGTGGACCGGTGGGCGATCGCCGAGCAGATCCGCCGGGTCTCCGAACTGGTCGCGGACTTCCCGGAGATCGCCGAGGTCGACTTGAACCCGGTGATCGCCACCCCGGAGGGCGCGGTGGCGGCGGACATCCGGGTCATCCTCGCCGAGGAGGTGGCCAAGCCGCGACGGAAGTACACGCGCGACGAGATCCTCACCACCATGCGCCGGTTGATGCAGCCGTCGTCAGTGGCCGTGATCGGCGCCTCCAACGAGCAGGGCAAGATAGGCAATTCGATCATGCGCAACCTCATCGACGGCGGCTTCTCCGGGGAGATCCACCCGGTGAACCCCAAGGCCGATGACATTCTGGGCCGCAAGGCGTACAAGAGTGTCACGGACGTTCCCGGTGAGGTGGATGTGGCGGTCTTCGCTATTCCCGCCAAGTTCGTGGCCTCGGCCCTGGAGGAAGTGGGACGCAAGGGGATCCCCAACGCTGTCCTGATCCCCTCGGGGTTCGCGGAGACCGGTGAGCACGAGCTGCAGGACGAGATCGTGGCCATCGGCGAGCGCTACGGAGTCCGGCTGCTCGGGCCGAACATCTACGGCTACTACTCGACGTGGCAGGACCTGTGCGCCACGTTCTGCACGCCGTACGACGTCAAGGGCGGCGTCGCGCTCACCTCGCAGTCCGGTGGCATAGGGATGGCCATTCTGGGCTTCGCGCGCACTACGAAGACGGGTGTTTCCGCGATCGTGGGGCTCGGCAACAAGTCGGACCTGGACGAGGACGACCTGCTGACCTGGTTCGGCGAGGACCCCAACACCAAGTGCATCGCCATGCACTTGGAGGACCTCAAGGACGGACGCGCCTTCGTGGAGGCCGCGCGGGCGACCGTCCCCAAGAAGCCGGTGGTCGTCCTGAAGGCGGGCCGTACGGCGGCCGGGGCCAGGGCCGCGGGCTCGCACACGGGCGCCCTCGCGGGCGACGACGCCGTGTACGAGGACATCCTGAAGCAGGCCGGTGTCATCAGGGCGCCGGGTCTGAACGAAATGCTGGAGTACGCGCGCGCGTTGCCGGTGCTGCCGACTCCTCGGGGCGACAACATCGTGATCATCACGGGCGCCGGCGGCAGTGGCGTGTTGCTGTCCGACGCGGTGACCGACAACGGCCTCTCCCTGATGGAGATCCCGCCGGACCTGGACGCGTCCTTCCGGAAGTTCATCCCG
The DNA here is from genome assembly GCF_026341515.1 of Streptomyces sp. NBC_00878. Lineage (NCBI taxonomy): Bacteria > Bacillati > Actinomycetota > Actinomycetes > Kitasatosporales > Streptomycetaceae > Streptomyces > Streptomyces sp. NBC_00878. The sequence goes on from NZ_JAPEOK010000001.1 coordinate 1,699,294, forward strand.
CCCTTCGGTGCGGCCGGCAACCCGGTGGACATCACGGGCGGCGAACCGCCGTCGACGTACGAGGCGACGATCCGGCTCGGTCTGGAGGACCCGCGGATCCACTCGCTCGTCCTCGGCTACTGGCACACCATCGTGACCCCTCCCATGGTCTTCGCCGAGCTCACCGCGCGCGTGGTGGCCGAATTCAGGGAGCGCGGGATCGAGAAGCCCGTCGTGGCGTCGCTCGCGGGCGACGTCGAGGTCGAGGAGGCCTGCCAGTACCTCTACGAGCACGGGGTCGTGGCGTACCCGTACACGACCGAGAAGCCGGTGGCCGTGCTGGGTGCGAAGTATCGCTGGGCGCGGGCGGCGGGGCGGCTGTGATGCCACCGGCGCGCGGCGGGCCGGCCGGGGGTCCGGGGGTTGTCCCCCGGGCGGGCCGCAGCTCGCTGGGCGCGCGCGGCGGGGCGGTTGTGACGCTGCGGCGCGTGGCGGGCGCTGTTGGGGGGGCGGTTCATGACTTGACCCGGTGAAGGGGCGGGCCGACGGTGCGCGTCGGCCCGCCCCGGGACCCGTGCGCACACGAAAGGAATTGGACAGGGGGCGCTGGCCAGATCTTTCGACGCGAGGGGTGCTACGCGACATGACAACCACCGACTTCACGACACCCGTCCCCTACAGGGAGGTGACGGACCGCAACGGCCGCCTGTACCGGATCGGCGAGACCGACCGGGACATCATGGGGCGACCACGCTGGACCATGGTGCTCTTCCCCTGGATGGGCATGATGGGCATCAGTTCCTCGGAGTACGCGTTCACATCCGCCGAGGACACCCTGCACGAGGCCCACCTCTGGGACAGTGGGCACATCTTCTGGCTGATGGGCGTCTGGGTGTTCTTCCAGGCCGCCGTGGCCTTCCCGGCCGGCCAGTTGCGCGAGAGCGGAAAGCTGCCCGCGCGGTACGCCATGATGCTCGGCGCGCTCGGCACGGTCCTGGGCTACATCTCATTGGCGTACGCGCCGCATGTGATCGTCGCCTACATAGGCTTCGGCATGTTCAGCGGTATCGGCGCCGGCCTCGTCTACGCGACCTGCGTGAACATGGTCGGCAAGTGGTACCCGGAGCGCAAGGGCGGCAAGACCGGCATGGTCAACGGCGGTTTCGCCTACGGATCCGTGCCCTTCGTGTTCCTGTTCACCTCATACATGGACCTGTCCAACTACGAGACCGTGCTGGTCTTCGTCGGCGCGATCTGCTGCACGGTCGTCGCCGTCGCCGGCTGGTTCTTCAAGGACCCGCCGAAGAACTGGTGGCCCGCGCACGTCGACCCGCTGAAGACCTCCGACGACCCGCGGGTCGTGCGGGCGCTGGCCAAGAACCCGCCGGCGGTCAAGCAGTACACACCGCGGGAGGCGGCCAGGACGCCCGTGCTGTGGATGATGTGGTTCTGCCTGTTGTGCACGGCCGGCATCAACATCTTCGGCATCGCCATGCAGGTGCCGTTCGGCAAGGAGATGGGCTTCGCGGGCGGGATCGTGGCCACCGCCATGTCACTCAAGGCCATAGTCAACGGCACCGGACGCGGTGTCATCGGCTGGATCTCGGACCGCTACGGCCGCCGGAACACACTCGTCATCGTCTGTGTCGTCCTCGGCTGCTCTCAGTTCGGCGTGTTCCTCTCCGGGAACATGGGCTCGATGCCGTTCTTCCTGGTCTGCTCGATGATCTCCGGCTTTGGCGGCGGCGCGATCTTCCCACTGTTCGCGGCGATGACGGCGGACTACTTCGGTGAGAACAACAACGCCTCCAACTACGGCATGGTCTACAGCTCCAAGCTCATCTCGGGTCTCGTCGGTTCCGGTGTAGGGGCCGTCGTCGTGAGCGCCTGGGGCTACGGAGGCGCCTTCGCGCTGGCCGGCGGCATCGGCCTCGGTTCCGCGGTCCTGGCGCTCTTCCTGCGCGCTCCTGGGCGGCCCACGGCCAAGCGCATCGTGCCCAACCCGCACCCGATCGGCGAGGAGATGGCCTGAACCGGTGAGAAACGAATCAAGCCGGTGAGGGGATGCCCCCTCATGAACCCTGCGGTGCGGAACCGTCCCGCACTGTGTCCGCCGCACACGTCCCCGACGCTCTAGAACTTCCACGAACCGCTTCCGTCCCTGGAAACGCCGACGGTCCTCCCCACGGCACCGCGTGGGGAGGACCGTTCGCTGCGTGTCCGTGGTCAGCGGCGCCTTGCGCGGAGGGCCGCGAGGTTGTCGTAACTGATCTTTGCCTCGCGCAGCGACTGTGCGGGATCGGTGGCACTGGGCGAGTTGTCGTCCTCGACCATCGGGTTGTGGTAGTTCCGCTCCCCGACCCGTGAGAAGAACGTCGTGTAGTCGATGACGCCTGTTCCGAAGGGCACCATGTCATAGCCCATGCCGTTGGTGGTGCTCACGACACCGTCCTTGGCGTGGAACAGCGGGTAGCGCTTGTTGTGGCGGGCGACGAGCCCCGCCGGGTCGAAGACCTGCTCGCGGGTGGAGCCGTCGTGGGCGGTGTAGGTGTGGAACTTGTACTGGGCCACGTGTGCCCAGAAGACGTCCATCTCCAGCCAGACCAGCTTCGGGTCGGTGGCCTTCAGGAAGTACTCCAGCTTGCGGACGCCGGAGCTGCGGGTGGGCCGGCCCTGGGCGTCCAGCGGGCCTCCGTCCAGCAGGAAGCCGTAAGCGGAGTCGTGGTTGTGCGTGTACAGCTTGATGCCCTCGCGGCGGGCGATCCTGCCCAGCGCGTTCCACTTGTCGGCCGCCACGTCCCAGTCGGCCGGGTAGGAACTGCCGGTGGGGTCTCCGCCGGTACCCATGTGGTCCATGCCGAGGATGTTCGCGATCTCCAGGTGCTTCTTGAAGGTGTCCAGATCGGCGCTGGTCAGCGGCCAGGAGGACGGTATGAAGCCGTGGTTGCCCTGGGCGCGCAGGCCGTACTCGTCGAGCCAGGAGCGCAGCAGCCTGGCGCCCGCGACGGACTCCAGGCCGGCGCCGCCGGGCGCGTTGGCGTGCTGGTTGTAGCCGGCGAACTCCACCTGGCGGTATCCGTGGCGGGCCAGTTGCTTGAACACCTCGCGGAAGCCGGAGGGCAGGTCCGAGGCGAGCGGGTCGCGGGCCGTCGCGTCGCGGACGGTGTAGAGGATGATGCCGCGCTTGCCCGGCGGAACCAGGACGTGGCCGCCCCGGTCGTGGTCGTGGCCTCTGCCCCTGTCCTCGGCCAGGGCGGGTGAGGCTCCCAGAACCGGGGCGGCGATCGCCCCGGCGGCGACGGCGGTGCAAGTGCTGAGGAAGCGGCGGCGGTTGACGCCGAGCGCGCGACGCAGGGCGTCGCCGGATCCGGATTCGTCGTTGAACGCGGTCACGGTGTCTCTCTTTCGGGTAGGGGCCCACCGTGTTCGGCAGGGGCCCAGCCATGTTCGTCAGGTGTCCAGCCGTGGCGGGTGCCGTGCGGTATGCCGGTTATCCACAGGCCGAACGCACTGTCAGTGCCGTGTGTTTCACTTTTCGTGATCGCCCGTCCGGTCGCTCCCGGGTGCAGTCACCCGAGGCCGGCCAGGTCGAGCAGCAGCGATTTCACATCGGTGGCCGCGACGCGGTCGCCGACAGCGCGGGGGGTGGAGCAGATGATGAGCGGACCTTCGTCGTCGCTCAGGGGGAGGCGGCCGTGGCTGCCGCGAATAGGTGACGGGTCGAGGGGCACGACCGCCATGCGGTAGCGCATGCCGAGCTTCTTGCGGGCCAGCGCGCCCGCGGCCTTGACCTTGACGTACGGGTCGAGCGGATCCATGAAGAGCTCGACCGGGTCGTAGCCGGGTTTGCGGTGGATCTCGACGAGCTGCGCGAAATCGGGCGCGCGGGCGTCGTCGAGCCAGTAGTAGTACGTGAACCAGGCGTCCGGCTCCGCGACGGCGACGAGTTCGCCGGAGCGCGGATGGTCGAGGTGGTGGGTCTTCTTGCCCTCGTCGTCGAGGAGTTGCTCGATGCCGGGCAGTTCGGCGAGCGCCGCTTTCGTGGCTTCGAGGTCCTCGGGGCGGCGCACGTAGACATGGGCGATCTGGTGGTCGGCGACGGCGAAGGCACGTGAGGCCATCGGGTCGAGGTACTCCATGCCGTCCTGTGTGTGCACTTCGAGGAGCCCTGCGCGGCGCAGTGCGCGGTTGATGTCGACGGGTCGGTCCACGCGGGTGATGCCGTATTCGGAGAGGGCGACGACGGTGCGGCCTTCGGCTCGGGCGTCGTCGAGGAGGGGGGCCATGGCCGCGTCCAGGTCGGCGGCGGCCTTCAGGGAGCGCGGGTCGTCGGGGCCGAAGCGCTGCAGGTCGTAGTCGAGATGAGGGAGGTAGCAGAGGGTCAGGTCCGGGTGGCGGGTGCTCATGACGTGCCGGGTGGCGTCGATGATCCAGCGGCTGGAGACGAGGTCGGCGCCGGGACCCCAGAAGTGGAAGAGCGGGAACGTGCCGAGTTTCTCGGTGAGTTCGTCGTGCAGGGCCGGGGGCCGGGTGTAGCAGTCGGGTTCCTTGCGGCCGTCGGCGTAGTAGATCGGACGAGGGGTGATGGTGATGTCGGTGTCGGCGCCCATGGCGTACCACCAGCAGATATTGGCGACCGTGTAGCCGGGGTGGGCGCGCCGGGCGGCGTCCCACAGTTTGTCCCCGGACACCAGACCGTTGTGCTGGCGCCACAGGAGTACGTCGCCGAGGTCGCGGAAGTACCAGCCGTTGCCGACGATGCCGTGCTCGGACGGGTGGGTGCCGGTGAGGAAGGTGGACTGGGCGGCGCAGGTGACGGCGGGCAGGACCGTGCCGAGGGTGGCCTGCGAGCCGGACTGGGCGAGGGTCTTGAGGTGGGGCATGTGGTCGAGGAGACGGGGGGTGAGGCCGACGACGTCGAGGACGAGGAGCGGGGTGGGGGTCGTGGAGCCGTCGGTGGCGGCCGACGCTGCCGGGGTCTCGTGGGTGCTCATGGGAGTTCCTTCAGGCCGAGGTCCGTCAACAGGTCCCGGGCGAGGGTGAGTTCCGCGGCGATGCCGTCGGCGAGCTGGGCGCGGGCGCGCGGGCGCAGCTCGGGCGGGAGAGCCTGCCAGGTGTAGGTCTCGACCTCGAGGTGGCTGGTCAGCGGGTGCGGGCCGCCGACCAGTCGGGTCAGCGTGTCCTTGAGTACGGGCAGCGTGGAGGTGAGGGGCGCGGCAGGGGCCGCGTGCAGGGGGACGTGGAAGTGGGCGCGCCACGGGGAGGCGTCGGGCAGGGCGTCCTCCGTGAGGGCCTCGCCGAGGTCGTCGGTTCCGCGGAGTCCGGCGGCGGTGAGAGTGCGGGTCTGGTGCAGGAAGCGGGGTTCGTCGAAGGCGGTGAGGGCCTCGCGGACTTCGGGGAGGTGGGGGTGTTCGGCGTGCAGGGCGGCTGACAGCTGGGACTTGACGACGGGGACGCGGGCTGCGGCCAGGGCGTCCAGGGCGGTGTGCGGATCTTCGAAGGAGGTGGCGAGGTGGCAGGTGTCGACGCAGATCCCGATGCGGTGATGGCCGATCGCGGTGAGCGGGGCGATGGCGTCGGCCGTGGTCTCGACGGTGCAGCCCGGCTCCGGCTCCAGGCCGATGCGGATGGAGCGGCCGGTCAGCTCCTCCAGCGCGTCGAGGCGTTCGGCGAGGGTGGCCAGGGCCGCGTGGCTCTGGGCGGCACGGCCGTCGTCGTACACCGTGCGCCAGGCGAGCGGCAGGGTGGAGATGGTGCCTTCGGTGACGTCGTCGGGGAGGAGTCCGGCGAGGACGCGGGCGAGGGCGGTGGTGTGGCCGAGCCGCTCGGGGTCGGCCCAGTCCGGCTTGTAGACGCGGTACTTGACCTCTTCGGCGCCGAACCCTTCGTACGGGAAGCCGTTGAGGGTGACGACTTCGAGGCCGCGGAGGTCGAGTTCCGTGCGCAGCCCGCGCAGGGCGGACGGGTCGCTGACGAGGGCGTGGGCGGCGTCCTTGGCGAGCCACAGGCCGATGCCGAGCCGGTCGCGGCCGAGGCGTTTGCGTACGGGTTCGCAGTGGTCGCGGAGTTGGGCGAGGACGCCGTCGAGGGTCTCTGCGGGGTGGACATTGGTGCAGTAGGCGAGGTGGACGGTGGAGCCGTCGGGGTGCCGGAAGCGCATGGGTCACGCCCCCGTCGTCGTGGGGGCGGCCTTGGGAGTGGTGTCCGGGTCGGTCCCGGGGTCGGTCTTCGGGGCGCCGCGGAGGATGGAGTTGCCCTCGTGGGTGGCGTCCGTGCCGGCGACGTCCAGGTCGAGGCGGCCGCTGAGTCCGTAGAAGGCGACGGGGTTGCGCCACAGCACCTGGTCGACGTCGTCCTCGGTGAACCCGGCCTTCAGCAGGGCGTCGGCGACCTTGCGGGTCTTCAACGGGTCGCTCTTGCCCCAGTCGGCCGCGGAGTTGACCAGCACCATCTCCGGCCCGTACTCCTGCAGGACCGCGACCATCCGTTCCTCGTCCATCTTGGTGTCCGGATAGACGGAGAAGCCGAGCCAGCAGCCGCCGTCCTTGGCCTCCTTGACCGTGGTCTCGTTGAGGTGGTCGATCAGGACGCGGCCCGGGGGCACTGCGGACTCCCGGACGACGTCGAGGGTGCGGCGCAGGCCGGCCAGCTTGTCGCGGTGCGGCGTGTGGACGAGCGCGGGCAGTTCGTACTGGGCGGCGAGCTGGAGTTGCGCGGCCAGAGCGGTGTCCTCGGCGGGGGTCATCGAGTCGTAGCCGATCTCGCCGACGGCCACGACGTGGTCCTTGACGAGATACCGGGGCAGTTCGTCGAGGACGGGGACACAGCGGGGGTCGTTGGCCTCCTTCGGGTTCAGGGCGAGGGTGCAGTGGTGGGCGATGCCGTACTGGGCGGCGCGGAAGGGTTCCCAGCCGAGGAGCGAGTCGAAGTAGTCGAGGAAGGAGGCCACTGAGGTGCGGGGCTGGCCGAGCCAGAAGGCGGGTTCGACGACGGCTCTGACACCGGCGGCGTGCATGGCTTCGTAGTCGTCGGTGGTCCGTGACGTCATGTGGATGTGGGGGTCGAAGATGCGCATCAGGACTCCTTGCCGTCGCTGCCGTGGGGGGCGTCGGTGCCGGGCGGGGTGGCCGGGTGCTCGGTCAGGGACAGGACGTGGTGCAGGTCATGGGGTGCGGGGCGGCCCGCGGCGGTGCGTTCGTCGGCGTAGTCGGCGAGCATGCGGGCGAGTTGGGCGTCGGCGTGGGCCCGGCGGGGCAGGTCGGCCACGGCCTCGACGGGGACACCGGTGAACAGGCACTTGAGCACGGCGTGCCGCCAGTTGTGGGCATCCAGGTGCCGGGCGGCGTACGGGCCGACGGCGGCGGCCACGAGCCGGGTGTCGTTCGTGCGCAGGGCGTCCTCGACGATCGGCAGAGCGTCGGGGCCCGGTACGAGGTGGGGCAGGGCCTGGAGGACGGCGCGGCGTTCGGCGGCGGTGCCCTGGCGGTAGACGCGGACGAGGGTGGGGGCGTCGGCGCGGGCCGCGTGCAGGAGGAGGATGCGGGCCGCCTCCGCGTGGTCGGGTCCGCAGCGGCGGCCTGCCTCCGCGATGCGCAACTCCCAGACGGAGATGGGCCCGTGGGTGCCCGGGTGGGCTGCCGCCTCGTCGAGGGCTTGGTCCAGCCAGGCGCGGGCGGCGCCGCCGAGTTGGCTGTTCAACCGGCTGTGCAGGGAGGTGAGGGAGGACGGGGCGTCCGTCGGGGTGGCCGTTGAGGCGTCCGTAGGGGCATCTGTCGGGGTGTCCGCTGAGGCGTCCGTCGGGGTGGCGCCGAGGGCGTCGTGGAGGTGGTTCACGGGGTTCTCCCTTCGGAGGCGGTGGAGCCCTCACCGGGGATCGGCGGCCGGTCGGCGTCGCGGGTGCCGGAGGCCGCGGCCGAGGCCGCGTGGTGGAGGAACGGGAGGGATTGCTGGGCGAGTTGGGGGCCGGCGTGGGAGTGGCGGGGCAGTTCGACGGAGACCAGGCCGTGGTAGCCGACGGCGGCGAGGGCTTCGAGTACGGGCGGGAAGTCGATCTCGCCGTCACCGAAGGGGAGGTGTTCATGGACGCCGCGCCGCATGTCCTCGATCTGGACGTGGCGCAGCCAGGGGGCGGCGGCGCGTACGCACTCGGCGGGTGACTGGGGTTCGAGGCACTGGCAGTGGCCGATGTCGAGGGTGAGGCCCAGGGCGTCGGGGCTGCCGAGAGCGGTGCGCAGGCGGTGGAAGTCGGCGAGGGTGGCGAGGAGGTGGCCGGGTTCGGGTTCGATGGCGAGGGGGATTCCGGCGGCGGTGGCGGCGTCGAGGACGGGGGTGAGGGTTTCGGCGAGGCGCTTCCAGGCGGCGTCCTCGGTCGCCGCACCGGCAGCTGCCGCGGCGGCCACGCCTCCGGCCGAGGCCGAGGCCGTGCCCGCGTCCCTGCCGGTGCCTGTGCCCGTGCCCGTGCCCGTGCCCGTACTGGTGCCCCTGGCCCTGGCCCTGCCCCTGCCTGCGCCTGCGCCTGCGCCCTTCGGGAGGATGCCGCTGAAGCAGTGGACCGCGTGGGCGCCGAGGTCGGTGGCGATCCGGACGGCGCTGACGAGCAGGTCGGCGCGGCGGGCGCGTTGGTCCGGGTCGGGGTCGAGGAGGGACGGGCCGTGCTTGCGTGTCGGGTCGAGTACATAGCGGGCGCCGGTCTCGATGGTGACGCCCAGGCCGAGCTCGTCCAGTCTGCGGGCGAGTTTGTGTGTGCGGGCAGCGAGGTCGGGGGCGAGTGGGTCGAGGTGCATGTGGTCGAGCGTCAGACCGACGCCGTCGTAGCCGAGGTCGGCGAGAAGGGAGAGGGCGTCGTCCAGGCGGAGGTCGGTCAGACCGTTGGTGCCGTAGGAGTAGCGGAGGGGGTGAGCGGTGGAGTGGGGGCTCGGAGGAAGGCTCATGTGACGCTCACCTTCCGGCCGAACCGGCGGGCGGCCGGGGCGAGCGCCGCTGTCAGCAGGGCGGTGACGGGAGCGCCGGAGCGGGCCGCGAGGGCGGCCTGGAGGGGGATCATGGCCCGAATGCCGCCGCCGACGGCTCGTTGGGTGAGTTGGGGCGACGGGTTGAGGGCGGCGTGGAAGAGGGGGCGGGCGGCGGTGACCGCGTACACGGCGGCGAGTGCTCCGCGCAGGGGCGCGAGGTTCGCGGCGGTTGCAGCCGCGCGTCCCGGTTGGCGGTCGTTTTCCGACTGCCGGTACCGACCCGACTGCCGGTCCCGTGCCGGTTGCCGGTCCGGTCCCGGTCTCCGGTCCCGTCCCGGTCCCCAATCCCGTGGTGGGTTCCGGTCCCATGCCGGGCCGTCGCGTGTGACGGACCAGGTCAGTGCCGCCGTCGTGGCCAACGCGCTCACGGGGGCCCAAGGTGAACCACCCTGGGTCTCGTGGCGGGAGACCGTGGTGACGGCCAGGGTGTGGGTACCCAGGGCCAGGGCGGAGGGCAGTGCTCTGCGGAAGTCGCCGTTGGCGGCCACCCCGCCGAGGAGGAGGTCCAGGGCGCGGGCCGCGGCCATCGCCACGGGGCCCGCGGGCGTGCGCTTGAGGACCAGGTCGTACGACCAGACCGTGGTCGCCAGCGCGCCGGCGACCGCGAGGGGTCTGCGGCCCGCTGTGGACGCGAGGGCCAGGCCCGCCGCCGTCAGGCCGCCTGCCGCCGCCAGAGCCGCGGTCGGCTTGATGCGGCCCGAGGGCAGGGGGCGGTGCGGGCGGTCCACGGCGTCCTCCGCGCGGTCGGCCCAGTCGTTGAGGGCCATGCCCGCTTCGTACAGGCAGAGGGAGGAGGCGATGGCGACCAGGGTTCGGGGGTTCGGGCGCGCCCCGGCCGCGGCGGCGCCCGCGAGCGCGTCGCCGGGGACGGTGAAGAGGGCGGGGAGGCGCAGGAGTTCCGCCCAGGCGTTCACGTTCGCTCCCTGCCTCGGAGGCCGTGGTGACCTCGCCTTCGCGGACCGTGGCACCGGGCGCTCGGCCCGCACGCCAGGGCCCGCCGCCCTCGGTGCCCCCTCGCCCGCGTCCCGTGGCGTCGGGCTCGCGTGCGGCTCACTCGGGCTCGCGTCCCGCGAGACCGGCCCCGAGTTCCGCGACGCCTCGTCCCACGGCCACGGGTTCTCCGCCTTCCCCTGCGAAGCCTCCCCGTGCGAAGCCATTCCCTGCGAAGCCTCCCCGTGCGAAGCCATTCCCTGCGAAGCCTCCCCGTGCGAAGCCATTCCCTGCGAAGCCTCCCCGTGCGAAGCCATTCCCTGCGAAGCCTCCCTGCGCGGAGCCTCCCCCTGCCGAGCCTCAGTGCGGGGGCCGTCGGCCGCCCCGTGCCCCGCCTCCGCGCTCATCGCCGATCCCCAGGCATGGCTCGCCGCTCGCCCGAAGAGCCAGACCGCTCTTCCGATGGCCCTCCCTGATCCCCCAGCCGGGCCTGTTCCCCAAGCCCGACGTTCGCCCCGAGCCCGGCCTGCTCCCCGAGGCCCGGGGGCACCCCGCGCCTCCCCCGCAGCCGCAACCGTCCCGCGAACCCCACCAGTTCCGCGTACTGCTCGCCCAGGGCCGCGGGGCCCTCCCCCACCGGGTCCTTGAAGTAGAAGCCGAGTTCGGTCAGCGGGCCGGACAGGCCCGTCTCGTGGGCCCGGGCCACCAAGCGGGCCAGGTCCAGGATCAGTGGGGCCGCGAGGGACGAGTCGCAGCCCTGCCAGGTTGTCTGGAGGACCATCCGGGTGCCGAGGAAGCCGTCGAAGGCGATGTGGTCCCAGGCGGTCTTCCAGTCGCCGAGCGAAGGCACGTCGTCGATGTGGGTCTCGCCCTCGGGAACCAAGCCGAGGGTGTCGGCGAGGACGCGTTCCTTGCCCGCGTTCTTCGCGGCCGCCGCGCCCGGGTCGGCGAGGGCCGCGCCGTCGCCGCCGCCCAGCAGGTTCGTACCGGACCAGGCCCGGACCGCCAGCGCGCGCTGCGCGAACATCGGGCCGAGGACCGACCGCAGGAGGGTCTGGCCGGTCTTGCCGTCACGGCCCGCGTACGGCAGGCCGGACGCCGAGGCGGCCGACGCCAGCGCGGGGTGGTGCAGGCCCATGGACGGTGTGAAGTTGACGTACGGGCAGCCCGCCCGCAGCGCGGCGGCCGCGTACAGGGAGCTGGCCGGGAGCTCCGCGTCGGTGGGCACGGGTTCCGTGGACGCCACGTTCACGACGACCGCGCGGGCCAGACCGCACCGGCGTATGAAGTCACGTATGTCGGATGACAGGGCCTCGATCAGGTCGTCCTCGGCCCGTGCGTCGCCGGGCAGCGGGCCGCCGAGCCTGATCTCCCGGTCGGCGGCGGCGAGTTCGGCGGTGACGGCCGTCGGCAGTCCGGGCGGCAGGACGCCCCCTGCGGCGAGCGCCTCGGCGCGCTTGGGCAGGGGGCAGTCCACCGTGTCGTGCCCGCCGAAGACGAGCGACGACAGCGGGGGCAGTCCGCAGTCGGCGAACGCGGGGGTCTCGGTGACCATGCCCGTCGGTGGGTGCAGCCCCGCGGTCACCGCGGCGCAGCCCGTGACGGCCGTGGTGGCGACAGAGCCGCGTGCTCCGATCAGCCACACTCCCACCCGGGGCGGGGAGACGGAGGGTTCGGCGGACATGGGCAGCCTCCTTGTCGTACGTGAGGTTGTTCGCGAGCCAACAGCGCGAGCCAAAGACGGGTGCCAAGAGCACGAGCCAGTAACACCAGCCAGTAACGCCAGCCGGAATCGGCAGCCGGGAAATCAGCTGCCGTGGAAGGGACAAGACGGCGGGCGGAGGTCCGGCGTCCTCCGCCCGCCGCCGCTCAATCGCCCTGCGCGGCAGATCGCGCCGACAGTTCCTTGATCCGGATGTCGCGGAAGGACACCTGGTCCTCGGCTCCGTGGTTCTGGATGCCGACATGACCGTCGCGCAGGCTGCGCGCCGGATCGGTGTTGGTGAAATCGTTGATCTTCACGCCGTTGAGCCAGACTTGGAGTCGTTCGCCCTCCACGCGGATCTCGTACGTGTTCCACTCCCCCGGCGGGTTCAGCGCACGGTCGCGCTTCTTGATGTCGGCGGACTGGAAGCTGTACACGGCCCCGGTGGTGCGGTCGGGGGCGTCGGACGCGTCGATCTGGACCTCGTAGCCGTTGTTGACGGCCGACCAGGGGTCGTCGGAGGCCGGGAAGCCCACGAACACACCGGAGTTGTCGTCACCGGAGGCACTCGCCATGCGCCAGTCGAGCTTCAGCGAGTACGAGCCGAAGCCGCGGTCCGCGTACCAGAGCATGCCCAGGCCGCCGGACGACGTGAGCGTGCCGTCGTCCGAGAGCGAGAACGAGCCCGGTCCCGCCTGCCTCCAGTGGGCCAGCGACTCGGCGGTCCCGTCGAAGAGAGGCGAATACCCCTTCTCCGGGCGGCAGTCGGCCTCGGCGGCGCCGACGGCCCACCGGATGCCGCCCAGCAGGTGTTGCCGGAAGGCGGGATCCTCGTACGACTCCTTGGTGTGACCGCCGCCGGTGTAGAAGGCGCGGCCACCCCGGTACTCCTGGCACCAGGCGATCGGATGGTCGCCGCCCATCGTGCCGCCGCTGTACGACGACTCGTCGAGCGAGGCCAGGATGTGGGCCCGGTCCCGGGGATTGGAGCGGTAGTCGTACCACTCGTCCGTACGGTTCCAGGACTCGCCGAGGTGCGAGGTGGCCGGGTGGGCCCGGTCCTCGACCTCGATCCGCGCGGGCTGGATCGCCGGGTGCGACTGGAAGTAGGCGCCGGCGAGACCGCCGTAGAACTCCCAGTCGTACTCGGTGTCGGCGGCCGCGTGGATGCCCACGTAACCGCCGCCGCCCTTGATGTAGCCCTCGAAAGCCCGCTGTTGGGCCTCGTCGAGGACGTCCCCGGTCGTGGAGAGGAACACCACGGCGTCGTACCGGCCGAGGTTGCGCGAGGAGAAGGCCCCCGCGTCCTCGGTGGCGTCCACCGTGAAACCGTGCTCGGCGCCGAGGCCCTTCACCGCGGCGATCCCGTCGGAGATGGAGTCGTGCCGGAACCCGGCGGTCTTGGAGAACACCAGGATCCGCTCACCCGCCGAGGGCGCCTTCGACGCAGTCGACGCGGACGAGTCGGAAGGTCCCTTCGAGGCGGCCGGTCCCGACACGCACCCGATGAGCAGGGTCGCACCGACAACAACGGTCACCGTTCGGCCAGTTGCTCGCATCGCGCACCTCCCTCAGCGGGTCGTGAAGGTGAAGTCGTCCACGTCGTACAGGGCTCCGGTACCGCTCCCCTTGAAGACGAAATAGAGCGTGGTGGTCCCGCGCGGCGCTCGCGTCAGGTCGGCGCTGACGTCCTGGAAGGTCTCCCAGCCGCCGGTCACCGGGACGGTCGCCGTGCCGAGCAGGCGGCCGGTGGGCGAACCCGAGCGGACCTCCAGCTTTCCGCCCGTGCCGCCGGAGGAGATCCGTGCCGTGAGCTTCGAGGCGTTGCTCAGGACGTACGGCTCGAAGGAGATCCAGTCGCCGTTGTTGACGTCACCGACGGTCTTTCCGCCGTGTGCGGTGGTCTTCGTGATGATCGAGACGCCCTCGGACTTGCCGTAGTGCTCGGCCTGCCGGTGCCCCGGCTGGACGACGCTCTGGTCGTGCGTGGTGAGCGCCTCCTGGCCGCCGCCTCCGCCGTCGGTGTACTCCGCGTCGAAGACGCCGAAAATGTTCGCGTCCTCGTCGTGGCCGCCGTCGGCGCTGGTCTGGATGGTGCCGGAGCAGCCGTTGGCCGAGGTCACGGGGTGGCCGTGGCTGTCGTGGCCGAGGACGAAGGTGACCTTCACCTTGGCGCAGTCGATGGTGCGGTCCTCCGGGTCGGTCACCTTCACCTTGAAGGGCACCGCCTCACCGAAGGCGAACAGCTGCCCGTTCTCCGGGAGTTGGAGGGTCACCTTCGGCGCGGTGTTGCCGACGACGATGTGCACGCTCGCGCTGCCGGTCCGTCCTGAGGCGTCCTTCGCGGTCAGCGTCGCCGTGTACGTGCCGTTCTTCTTGTACGTGTACGTCGGGTTCGCCGCCGTCGACGTACCGCCGTCGCCGAAGTCCCAGCTGTACGTGAGGGCGTCGCCGTCGGCGTCCGTCGTACCGGCGGAGGAGAACTCGACCTTCAGCTTCGCCTGGCCCGAGGTGCGGTCGGCCGCGGCCTGTGCCACGGGTGAGTGGCCGTCGGTGGCGTTCTCGATGCGGTACAGGGCGGAGTTCTCGTCGCCGCCGAACCATGCGAGGCCGTAGTCCAGGACGTACAGCGCGCCGTCCGGGCCGAAGGCCATGTCCATGACCTGGGTGCCGGTCCACGGCACGTCGTTGATGGCCTGCACGGTGCCGCTGCCGTCCGACGTGATCCGCTTGATCCAGCGACGGCCGAACTCTCCGGCGAAGAAGTCCCCGTCGTACGCCTCGGGGAACTTGACGGGCGAGTCGAGCGAGGCGTCGTAGTCGTAGACCGGGCCGCCCATCGGGGACTCGGAGCCGGTGCCGAACTCGGGCACGGATGCGCCGTCGTAGGGGATCCAGGCGGCCTCGGCCGGGGGCAGATCCGTCAGGCCGGTGTTGTGGGGCGAGGTGTTCTTGGGGGCCGCGCAGTCGAAGGAGGCCTCTGAGGCGCCGGTCCCGAAGTCGTAGTCCACGTAGGCGTCGTTGTCGCCCGTGCAGTACGGCCAGCCGAAGTTGCCGGGCTTGGTGACGCGGGCGAACTCGACCTGGCCGGCCGGGCCGCGCGCGGGGTCGGCGGCACCGGCGTCCGGGCCGTAGTCGCCGACGTAGAGGATCCCGGTCTTCTTGTCGACGCTGAAGCGGAACGGGTTGCGGAAGCCCATCGCGTAGATCTCGGCGCGTGTCTTGTCCGTGCCGGGCGCGAAGAGGTTGCCGTCGGGGACCGTGTACGAGCCGTCGGCGTTCACCTTGATGCGCAGGATCTTGCCGCGCAGGTCGTTGGTGTTGCCGGAGGTGCGCTGGGCGTCGAAGACGGGGTTGCGGTCGGCGCGCTCGTCGATGGGCGAGTAGCCGTCCGACTGGAACGGGTTGGAGTCGTCGCCGGTCGACAGGTAGAGGTTCCCGGCCGCGTCGAAGTCGATGTCCCCGCCCACGTGGCAGCAGATGCCGCGGGTCGCCGGGACGTCGAGGATCTTCTTCTCGCTGGCGTTGTCGAGGGTGCCGTCCGCGTTCAGGACGAAGCGGGAGAGCCGGTTGACGCCGTCGAAGGGCGCGAAGTCGGCCGCGGTGCCGGTTTCGGGGGCGTCGCCCGCCGGGGTGTCGAGCGGCGGGGCGTAGTAGAGGTAGATGAAGCGGTTGTCGGCGAAGCCGGGGTCGATGCCGACGCCCTGCAGGCCTTCCTCGTCGTGCGTGTAGACGGCGAGTTTGCCCGCCAGTCTGGTGTTGCCTGCGCTGTCGGTGATCCGCAGTTCACCGTCGCGCGAGGTGTGCAGCACCGAGCGGTCCGGGAGGACGGCGAGCGACATGGGCTCGCCGACCTCGGGCTCGCCCTTGGCGAGGGTGACCTGCTGGAAGTCCTCGGCGGCCGCGGGCGCGGCGGCCGGGTCGGCGACGGCGGCGCCAGCCGGCGGTGTAGCCAGGGTGAGCGAGGCACCCGCGAGGAGTGCACCGGTGAACAGGGCGAGCGCCTTGCGCAGTCGGATTCTCGGGCGTCGTCTGTGGCTCTCGGATCTGGTGGTGCCTATGTGGTCGTTCCCGTGCACGGAATGCCTCCAGAAGGGGCTGGTTGTACATGCGGGTGCGATACGCCGGGGTGCGCCGTCACTCCGGAAGGAACTCTGCGAGGGGGGTGGCTACTTGCGAGGGAGGGTGGCTAGTCGTTGCCGCCGAACGCCGCGTCGAAGGACGCCGTCGGAGGTTCGAAGTCGTACGCCTTCAGCCGGGTGAGTGCCTCGGGTGCGCCCTGGAGGCGGTCCATGCCCGCGTCCTCCCACTCGACCGAGACGGGCCCCTTGTAGTCGATGGAGCGCAGCATCCGGAACACGTCCTCCCAGGGGACGTCGCCGTGGCCCGCGGACACGAAGTCCCAGCCGCGGCGGGGGTCGCCCCACGGCAGGTGGGAGCCGAGGCGTCCGTTGCGGCCGTCGAGGCGCTTGCGGGCCTCCTTGCAGTCCACGTGGTAGATCCGGTCGCGGAAGTCCCACAGGAAGCCGACCGGGTCGAGGTCCTGCCAGACGAAGTGCGAGGGGTCGAAGTTCAGCCCGAAGGCCGGGCGGTGGTCAACGGCCTCCAGAGTGCGCTGAGTTGTCCAGTAGTCGTACGCGATCTCGCTCGGGTGGACCTCGTGCGCGAACCGCACGCCCTCGGTGTCGAAGACGTCGAGGATGGGGTTCCAGCGCATGGCGAAGTCGTCGTAGCCGCGCTCGATCATCGACTCCGGGGCGGGCGGGAACATCGCGACCAGGTGCCAGATCGCGGAGCCGGTGAAGCCGATGACGGTGTCGACGCCGAAGGCGGCCGCGGCGCGCGCGGTGTCGGCGATCTCGGACGCCGCCCGCTGCCGTACGCCCTCCGCCTCGCCGTCGCCCCAGATGCGGGCCGGGAGGATCGCCTGGTGGCGTTCGTCGATGATGGCGTCGCAGACGGCCTGGCCGACCAGGTGGTTGGAGATGGCCCAGCACTTGAGGCCGTACTTGTCGAGCAGTTCCCGCCGGGAGTCGAGATACGAGGAGTCCGCGAGGGCCTTGTCGACCTCGAAGTGGTCGCCCCAGCAGGCGAGTTCGAGTCCGTCGTAGCCGAAGTCGCGGGCGAGCCGGCAGACCTCTTCGAGGGGCAGATCGGCCCACTGACCGGTGAACAGCGTGAAGGTGCGCGGCATGTCAGTGGCCTTCCTCAGCTCGCTGTGGGGGTGTAGACGGAGTTCTTCTCGGCGCTCTCCTCGACCGCCGCGAGGACGCGCTGCACCTGCAGCCCGTCGGCGAAGGAGGGCAGCGGCTGCCCGCCGTCGGCGATCGCGTGCACCAGGTCGCGGGCCTGGTGGACGAAGGTGTGCTCGTATCCGAGGCCGTGGCCCGGCGGCCACCAGGCCTCCAGGTAGGGGTGGTCGGGTTCGGTGACGAGGATGCGGCGGAAGCCGGCGTGGGTGCCGGGCTCGGTCGCGTCGTGGTACGAGAGTTCGTTGAGGCGCTCCAGGTCGAAGGCCAACGAGCCGTTGTCGCCGTTGAGTTCGATGCGCAGGGAGTTCTTGCGGCCGGTCGCGAACCGGGTGGCCTCGAAGGACGCGAGGGCGCCCGAGGCGAACCGTCCGGTGAACAGGGCGGCGTCATCGACCGTGACCGCCCCGAGTCCGCCGCCCCCGGCCGCCGAGAGTCCGCTGGAGGAGCCGGCCGGCAACGGCCGCTCCCGTACGAAGGTCTCGGTGAGTGCGGACACTCCCACGACCGGCTCCCCCGCCAGGTACTGCGCGAGGTCGACGATGTGCGCGCCCAGGTCGCCGAGCGCGCCCGAGCCCGCCGTCTCCTTGCGCAGCCGCCAGGTGAGCGGGAACTCCCGGTCCACCAGCCAGTCCTGAAGGTATGTCACCCGTACGTGCCGCAGAGTGCCGAGGCGCCCCTCGGCGATCATCCGCCGGGCGAGTGAAGTGGCGGGCACCCGGCGGTAGTTGAAGCCGACCATCGCCACCTGGCCGCGTCCGGCGGCGGCTTGGGCGGCCTCGGCCATCGCCTCGGCCTCCTCGACCGTGTTGGCGAGGGGCTTCTCGCACAGCACGTGCTTGCCCGCGGCGAGCGCGGCGATGGCGATCTCGGCGTGGCTGTCGCCGGGGGTGCAGATGTCGACCAGGTCGACGTCGTCGCGGGCGATCAGCGCCCGCCAGTCGGTCTCGGCGGCCGCCCAGCCGAGCCGGTCGGCCGCCGCTCGTACAGCTCCTGCGTCACGGCCGCAGACGGCGGCGAGGACCGGTCGGCGCGGCAGGTCGAAGACGCGGCCCACGGTGCGCCAGCCCTGGGAGTGGGCGGCGCCCATGAACGCGTATCCGACCATGCCCACGCCCAGCGGCGGCCTTCCGGCCGCTGCCCCGGCCTGTGCCTCGTCGGGCTGCTGCGGCTGTCCCATGCGGAGGTCCTCCTCTTCGTCGTGGCGCGGTGGGGGGTGTTGTGCGACAGCGCTCCGCGGGGTGCGTGGGTTGTCTGCGGGTCCGTTTTGGCTGGTCGCGCAGTTCCCCGCGCCCCTGAACAGGCGCGGCCTACTTGAAGCCCGTGGGCAGGTACTGCTTGACGTTGTCCTTGTCGACGACCGCCGAGTAGAGGGTCAGGGAAGCCGGGATCTCGAACTCGGCGAGGCCGCCGATGCCCTTGCTCTGACCGAGGGCGCGGGCGAGGTCGATCGCGGACGCGGCCATGGTGGGCGGGTAGAGGACGGTGGCCTTGAGGACGCTGTTGTCCGACTCGATGGCCTGCATGGCGGACAGGGCGCCCGCGCCGCCGACCATCAGGAAGTCGTCGCGTCCGGCCTGCTCGATGGCGCGCAGGGCGCCGACTCCCTGGTCGTCGTCGTGGTTCCACAGGGCGTCGAAGTTCGACTGGGCCTGGAGGAGTTGGGACATCTTGGCCTGTCCCGACTCGACGGTGAACTCGGCGGCCTGGCGGGCGACCTTCTTGATGTTCGGGTAGTTCTTGAGAGCCGCGTCGAAGCCCTGCGTGCGCTGCTTCGTCAGCTCCAGGTTGTCGAGCCCCGCGAGCTCGATGACCCGGGCACCCTTCTTGTCCTTGAGCTGCTCGCCGATGTAGTGGCCGGCGTTGAGGCCCATGCCGTAGTTGTCGCCGCCTATCCAGCAGCGGTACGCCTGCGGGGAGTTGAAGATCCGGTCGAGGTTGACGACCGGGATGCCCGCGCGCATGGCCTGGAGGCCGACCTGGGTGAGCGCCTTGCCGTCGGCGGGCAGCACCACCAGGACGTCGACCTTCTTGTTGATCAGCGTCTCGATCTGGCCGATCTGCTGGGCGGTGTCGTTGGAGCCCTCCGTGATCTCCAGCGTCACGTCCTTGTACTTCTTGGCGCGGCTCTTGGCGTTGTCGTTGATCGCGTTGAGCCAGCCGTGGTCGGCCTGCGGGCCGGCGAAGCCGATGGTGACCTGCTTGCCGGGCTTGTCGTCGGCGGCGGGCTGGTCGTTGGAGGACGGCTCGTCGTCGGACTCGTTGCTGGTGCAACCGGCGAGGAGGACACCGGCCGAGACGGCGGCGGTGCCGAAGAGCAGTCCTCTGCGGCTCGTGAGCTCTGGCATGGCGGTGAACCCTTTCCTCAGGTCGTGCTGGCGGTACGTCGCTGGACGAGCACGGCGGCGACGATGATCGCGCCCTTGGCGATCTGCTGGACGTCGCTCTGCAGGTTGTTCAGGGCGAAGATGTTGGTGATCGTGGTGAAGATCAGGACGCCGAGCACCGAGCCGACGATGGTGCCGCGTCCCCCGGTGAGCAGGGTGCCGCCGATGATCGCGGCGGCGATGGCGTCGAGTTCGTAGAGGTTGCCGTTGGTGTTCTGGCCCGAGCCGGACAGGATGATCAGCAGGAAGGCCGCGATGCCGCAGCACAGTCCGGAGAGCAGGTAGAGGTAGAGGCGCTGGCGGCGTACGTCGATGCCGGCGAGCCGGGCCGCTTCCGCGTTGCCGCCGACGGCGACCGTGCGGCGGCCGAAGGTGGTGCGGTTGAGCACGAGCCAGCCGATGATCGTCACGACCGCGAACACCATGACGAGCGGCGGGACGCCGAGGACGTAGGAGTCGCGCTCGCCGAGGTCGAGGATGCCGTCGACGGTGACGACCTGGGTGTTGCCGTCGGTGATCTGGAGGGCCAGGCCGCGGGCCGAGGCGAGCATGGCCAGGGTCGCGATGAACGGCACCATGGCGCCGTACGCGATCAGCACCCCGTTGACGAGGCCGCAGCCGACCCCGACGAGCACCGCCGTGAAGAGGATTCCGGTGAAGCCGAAGTCCTGGGTGGCGACGGTCGTCGCCCACACCGAGGCGAGCGCGACGATCGCGCCGACGGACAGGTCGATACCGCCGGAGATGATGACGAAGGTCATGCCGACCGTGACGACACCGATCACCGAGGCCTGGGTGAGGACGAGTTGGAGGTTGCGGGTGTCGAGGAACTCGTCGGGCTTGGTGATGCCTCCGATGAGGATCAGGGCGGCGAGCACACCGAGCAGCGAGAGCGTGCGGACGTCGGCGCGGGCCACGACCGCCCGCCACGGACTGGGTTCCACCTGTGGTGACAGCTTCGGGATTTCGTCCCGGGGCGGGGACACGGGCTGCGTCATGACGCCGGGCTTCCTTCCAAGACGAGGTCGAGTACGCGGTGTTCGTCGAGCTCCCGGGCGGGCGCCGTGTGCACGACCCGGCCCTCGCGGAGCACCAGGACGCGGTCGGCGAGGCCGAGGACCTCGGGTACTTCGCTGGAGACCAGGAGCACGGCCAGGCCTTCGTCCGCGAGGCGGCGGATGACGGCGTACAACTCGGCACGGGCGCCGACGTCGACGCCGCGGGTCGGTTCGTCGAGCAGCAGCACCCGGCAGCCACGCAGCAGCCAGCGGGCCAGGACCGCCTTCTGCTGGTTGCCGCCGGAGAGGGTCCGCACGGGTGCGGACGGGTTGTCGGGACGCAGTGACAGTTCACGCGTCGCCTGCCGCGCCGCGTCCCGCTCGGCGCTCCGGTCCAGCCAACCTCCGTACGAGAAGCGGGACATGGAGGACACCGACACGTTCCGGGTGACGGACTCCAGCATCAGCAGGGCCTGTGCCTTGCGTTCCTCGGGGGCGAGGCCGAGTCCGGCGCGGACGGCGGCGCGGACGCTGCCGGGCTTCAACCGCTCTCCGTCGACGAGGACTTGACCGCTGCTCGGCTTCCGGGCGCCGTAGATGGTCTCCAGGATCTCGGAGCGGCCGGAGCCGACGAGTCCCGCGAGGCCGACGATCTCGCCGGGTCGCAGGGTGAGGTCGAGCGAGGCGAACTCACCGTCCCGGGCGAGGCCTTGGACCTCCAGCACGGGATCGGGCAGCGCCTGGTGCGTGGGCCGCTCCGGGAAGACGTACTCGACGTTCCGCCCCGTCATGAGGGCGACGACCTCGCGGGTCGGCGTCGACTTCGCGGGCAGTCCGCCCGCCACCGCCCGGCCGTCCTTCAGGACCGTGACCCGGTCGCCGATGCGGCGGATCTCCTCCAGGCGGTGCGAGATGTAGACGACGGCGACGCCCTCCGTGGTCAGGTCGCCGACGATGCGGAAGAGGTTGTCGACCTCGTCCGGGTCGAGCGCCGCGGACGGTTCGTCCATGACGATGAGGCGTACGTCGTGGGAGAGCGCCCGCGCCATGGAGACGATCTGCTGCTGGGCGGCGGACAACTCACCGACGAGCCGACCGGGATCGATCTCCGAGTGCCCAAGTCGCTTGAGGAGGGCGGCGGTTGAGGACCTGGCGTCCTTTCCACGTACGACAAATCCGGCGGTCGTCGGTTCATGGCCGAGGTAGACGTTCTCGGCCACCGACAGGTGCTCCACCAGGTCGAGTTCCTGGTAGATGGTGGCGATGCCGAGGCGCATCGCGGCGATGGGCGAGCGCAGGGTGACCCGTTCGCCGCGCCAGGTGATCGTGCCGTCGTCCGGCTGGTGGGCGCCTGCCAGGACCTTGATGAGCGTGGACTTCCCCGCGCCGTTCTGGCCGAGCAGGCAGTGCACTTCGCCGCTCTGGACGTCGAGATCGACGCCGTCGAGGGCCCGGACACCGGGGAACGACTTGGTGATGCCGGACATGGTGAGCAGGGGTGGTTCTGGAGCCATGACGGTTCCCCTCGGCGTGCGGGCCGGTCTCAGGGCAGGGCGAAGCAGGGTGCGTGGTGCGCGGTAGCGGCTCTGGATGGAGCGCTGCTGTTGCGGCTCTGGAGAAAGTGGCGCTCTTGCGACTCGGGAGAAGTGGCGCTTTTGCGGCTCTGGCGAGGTGGCGCTCTTGCTGCTCTGGCGAGATGGCGCTCTTGCTGCTCTGGTTGCAGGCGTTACGCGGGTGAGAACAGGTGGTCGCTGATGAGCCGGGCCGCGCCGATGACTCCGGCGGTGGGGCCCAACTCCCCCAGGACAATGGGCAGGTTGCCGGTCGCCAGGGGAAGCGACTGGCGGTAGACCTGGGTGCGGATCGCGGCGAGCAGGGTGTGGCCGAGTCCGGTCACCCCGCCGCCGATCACCACCAGGCCCGGATTGAAGAAGCTGACGAGTCCGGCGATGACCTGGCCGGTGCGGTTGCCGCCCTCGCGGATCAGATCGAGCGCGGTGGCGTCGCCCGCGGCGGCCGCGGCGGCGACGTCGACGGCGCTCAGGGCGCCCGCCGCCGCCAGCCGTGCCGCCAGTTCCTGGGAATGCCCCTGCTGGGCGGCCTCCGTGGCGTCGCGGGCGAGCGCGGCGCCGCTGAAGTGGGCCTCCAGGCAGCCCCGGTTGCCGCACGCGCACGGGCGGCCGTCCGGTACGGCCTGGATGTGGCCGATGTCGCCCGCGCTGCCCGTCGTACCGCGGTAGACCTCACCGCCGACGACGATCCCACAGCCGATACCGGTACCGATCTTGACGCAGAGGAAGTCACCCACGGAACGGGCCACGCCCGCGTGTTGCTCCCCCATCGCCATCAGGTTCACGTCGTTGTCGACCATGACGGGGCAGCCGAGGTCCTGACTCAGCGCCTCGCGCACCGGGAACCCGTCCCAGCCCGGCATGATCGGCGGGGCGACCGGGACGCCCTCGGGGAAGCGGACCGGGCCGGGTACGCCGATGCCGGCGCCGTCGAACCCCTCAGCCAGCCCCGAGGCCCTCAACTTCGCGGCCATGGACAAGACTTGCTCGAAGACCGCGACCGGGCCCTCGCGTACGTCCATGGGCTGGTTGATGTGCCCCAGCACCTCCAACTCCGCGTTGGTGACGGCCACATCGACCGAGGTGGCGCCGATGTCGACCCCGAGGAAGCGCAGCGCGGGAGCGAGCCGGATGTTGTGGGAGCGGCGGCCGCCGCGCGAGGCGGCGAGTCCATCGGCCACCACGAGGCCGGTTTCCAGCAGCCGTTCGACCTCGACGGCCAGTTTGGAGCGCGACAGGTCCACCTGATCGCCCAGCTGGGCCCGCGAGTTGGGACCCCCGTCACGCAACAGCCTGAGCAGCCGCGCCTGGTGGGCGTTTCCGGGTCGCGCCGTCATACGTCTCACGAGCCCCTCCCCGCCTCATCGGCACCGCCGTCATTGGCTTTCGAGGGGAACGTAGCAGTGGCTGCCGAACCTGGGAAGAAGTTGCGCACGAATTGCCGACGACTTCTTCCACTCAGAGGACAAAGGAAGTTGGGGTCCTGGCCCGGCGCAGACGGACGCAGCAGGATGGGCGCCCTGACTGACTCGGGGCCGCCGTGGCCCGGAGCGGAAGAGGCGGAAGCGGGGGAAGACATGATTCTGGTGACGGGTGCCACGGGGAACGTGGGGGCCGGTGTGGTGCGCGCGGTCACCGCCGCGGGTGCGCCGGTCCGCGCGTTGAGCCGTTCGGGCGAGGCGGCCGGACTGCCGCGGGGGGCCGAGGGGGTGGCCGGTGATCTGAACCGCCCGGAGACCGTACGGGACGCGCTCGACGGGGTGCGCGCCCTGTTCCTGATGCCGGGGTACGAGGGGCAGCGGGCCGTCCTCGCCGACGCGCGGGCGGCGGGTGTCGAGCGGGTGGTGATGCTCTCCGGCAAGTCGGCGGAGGTCGACGACGGCAACGCGGTCACCCGCTATCTGCGGGCCGCGGAGGACGGGGTGCGTGAGTCCGGGCTCGCCTGGACGTTCCTGCGGCCCGTGAGTTTCATGTCGAACGCGGTGTCGCTCGCGGACCAGATCCGCAAGGGCGACGAGGTGCGGGTGCCGTTCCCCGGTGTCCGTACGGCGGACATCGACCCGTACGACATAGCCGAGGTCGCCGCCCGTGCCCTCCTCTCCCCCGAACACGCGGGCCGCGTCCACACCCTGACGGGACCTCAGTCGCTGCTGCCCGCCGACCGGATCGCCGTCCTCGGTGAGGTACTGGGCCGCGAGCTGCGTACGGTCGGACTCACGGACGAGGAGGCCCGCGAGGCGCTGGGGGCCGCGTTCCCGCCTCCGTACGCCCAAGCGTTCCTCCGCTTCTTCGCCGACGGGATCCTGGACGAGTCCCAGGTCCTGCCGACGGTCGAGGAGGTCACGGGGCGACCCCCGCGGACGTTCCGGGAGTGGGCGACGGAACACGCGAACGCGTTCTGAAGCACCCGGCCCGCCCGACCCCTCCGGGCCCGCCCTACCTCTCGTCGGCCCGCCCCTGCCTCTCGACTCGACAGGCCGCCTTACCCCTGAGGTAATCGACCTGGCCGGGGAACGGGGTCAGGCTGGTACCCGTACGCGGTACCGCCCGCCCCCTCCTTTCCCGAGAGGTCCGCCCGACATGACGAACGAAGACGCCCTCGCCCCCGACGCGAAAGCCACCGGCCCCGCCCCCGATCCTGCTCTCGACGCGCTGCTGGCCGCCGTGCCGTTCGCGGTGGAGCTGGGTATCGAACTGGAGGCGGCCGGGCCGGAGTTCGCCGGGGCCGTCCTGCCGTGGTCGCCGCGGCTGTGCACGGTGGGCGGGGTGCTGCACGGCGGGGCGCTGATGGCGCTCGCCGACACGGCGGGCGCGGTGTGCGCGTTCTTCAACCTGCCCGCGGGCGCGGGGACTTCGACCGTGGAGTCCAAGACCAACTTCTTCCGCGCGGTCCGGTCCGGACACGTCCGCGCGGAAGCCCGGCCCCTCCACACGGGCCGCTCGTTCATCGTGATCCAGACGGACCTGTACGACGCCGAGGGAAAACGGGTGGGCCAGACGACACAGACGCAGGCGGTGCTGGGTACCGGGTGAGGCACGGAACCCATGGCGCCGCTGGTGAGGACCTCAGCATTCCCGTCGGCTAGTCGCGCGGTCGTGCGTGGTACGTCCTGCGGGTGTGTTCCGTGTGGGCGCGCATGACCTCGGTCGCGCGTTGTTCGTCGCGGGCCGCGATCGCGGCGATCAGGTCGCGGTGTTCGATCCAGGACTGGTGGCCGCGCTGCCTGGCGACCGGCGTGTAGTACCAGCGGACCCGGCGGTCGACCTGCGCGGCCAGTTCGGCGAGGACCGTGTTGCCCGCGAGCTCCATGACCTTCGCGTGGAAGTGCGCGTTCATCGCGACCGCCCCGTCCACGTCGTCGGCGGCGACCGCCTCCTCGCCCTGGGCGCACAGCTCCTCAAGGGCGGCGATACCGGCCGTGCCCGTGTTGGCCGCCGCGAGCCGGGCGGCCTCGGCCTCCAACAGCGTGCGTACGGTGAGGAGTTGGTCGGCCTCCGCCTCCGTCGGCTCGTGCACGAACGCGCCCTGGGCGGGCCGCAGGTCGACCCACCCCTCGGTGTTCAGCCGCTGCAACGCCTCGCGCACGGGCTGACGGGAGACCCCGAGGTGCCCCGCCAGCTCGCTCTCGACGAGATGCTGGCCGGGCCGCAGGGCACGCGTCGTGATGAGTTCGAGCAGCGCCTCGTAGACGCGGTCGCGGAGCGGACCCGGCCGTTCGAGCTTCGGCACCGACCCCTGCGGCAGTCCGGTCGACAACATCACGGTCCCCCTCCTGGGCAGCGGCGGCGTGCACGTCGGCAGCGCGCCGACACGGCAGCCTCAAAGAGCCAGTATCAATTGTCTTTCGTCTACAGTCTACGGCGCACAATGACCAGCCCAAGGGGGAGTTGGCCTGGTCACACCACGGCATACCCGCACGTCACGGGCAGCGGATGACCTGTCCCGCGTACGAGAGGTTGCCGCCGAAGCCGAAGAGCAGGACCGGGTCGCCGGTGGAGATCTCGCCGCGTTCGACGAGCTTGGACAGGGCGATCGGGATGCTGGCGGCGGAGGTGTTGCCGGACTCGGTGACATCGCGCGCGACGACGGCGTTCACGGCGCCGATCTTCGCGGCGAGGGGCTCGATGATGCGCAGGTTCGCCTGGTGCAGCACGACCGCGGCGAGTTCCTCGGGGGTCAGCCCGGCGCGCTCGCAGGCCGCGCGCGCGAGGGACGGGAGCTTGGTGGTCGCCCAGCGGTAGACGCTCTGGCCCTCCTGCGCGAACCGCGCGGGGGTGCCCTCGATACGGACCGCGTGCCCCATCTCGGGCACCGAGCCCCACAGCACGGGCCCGATGCCGGCGTCCTCGGCGGCCTCGACGACCGCGGCCCCCGCCCCGTCCCCGACGAGCACACAGGTCGTACGGTCCGTCCAGTCGGCCACGTCGGACATCTTGTCGGCGCCGATGACGAGCACCCGGGTCGCGGCACCGGCGCGTACGGCGTGGTCGGCCGTGGCCAGCGCGTGCGTGAAGCCCGCGCAGACGACGTTGACGTCCATGGCGGCGGGCGACGGGATGCCGAGGCGGGCGGCGACCCGGGCGGCCATGTTCGGCGACCGGTCGACGGCGGTGGAGGTGGCCACCAGGACGAAGTCGATGTCGCCGGGGGCGAGGCCGGCGGCCGCGAGGGCCTTGGCGGCGGCGTGCGCGGCCAGGTCGTCGACGGGCTCGTCTGGTCCGGCGATATGGCGCGTGCGGATACCCACCCGGCTCGTGATCCACTCGTCGCTGGTGTCGACCAGGTCCGCCAGGTCCTCGTTGGTGAGAATCCTGGCGGGCTGGTAGTGGCCGACAGCGGCGATGCGCGAGCCGTTCATGGGCGGTCCCTTTTGGTTGCCTGGGTAACGGGACTCACCAGTCTGATCAAGTACCCGCGGGTACGAGGACACGTAAAGCCACAGGATTGGTGTGCGACCCTTGTCGGCTTCTGTCAGGCCCTCGGAGGCTCGAACATCTATCCTGTGAACACTTCTATCCCGTGAACAACTGTGTGGCCTTCTGTACGAGCTCGTACAGACCATAGACCAACGGCGCCCCCACCCAGAGCCAGGCGAAGGCGATCAGCCCACGGCGGTCGGACGTACTGCCGTCAGGCGGACTGCTGTCGCTCGTGGACATCGGCGGCCTCCTTCTGGGCTGGCAAGTGGTGACGGACGTTGACGGGACGGACCAGCTCGTTGGCGACGAAGCCGATCACGAGCAGCCCGATCATGATGATCAGTGACACTCCGTAGAGGGACGCTCCGGATTTGCCGACCTCCTCCTGCCGGTCCGCGATCCAGTTGACGATCAGTGGTCCGAGGACTCCGGCGGTCGACCAGGCGGTGAGCAGCCGCCCGTGGATCGCGCCGACCTGGTAGGTCCCGAAGAGGTCCTTCAGATAGGCGGGGATGGTCGCGAAGCCGCCCCCGTAGAAGGAGAGGATCACCAGGGCGCAGCAGATGAACAGCGGCTTCGAGGAGTCCCCGACCCAGGCGATGAGGGCGTACATCAGCGCGCCGACACCCAGGTAGACGCGGTAGATGTTCTTGCGTCCGATCAGGTCGGACGTCGACGACCAGCCGATACGGCCCGCCATGTTCGCCGCGGACAGGAGGGCGACGAATCCGGCCGCCGCCGACACCGAGACGGGTGTGGAGGTGTCCGAGAAGAAGTCCGTGATCATCGGGGCGGCCTTCTCCAGGATGCCGATGCCCGCGGTCACGTTCATACAGAGCACCACCCACAGGCACCAGAACTGCGGCGTGCGAATGGCGCTGTTCGCGGAGACCTGTACGCCTTCGAGCGGCGCCGGACCGCCGTCGGCCGCGGTCTTCGTGGCGCGCGGTACACGGACCAGGAACACGCCGAGGGACATGAAGACGGCGTACGTCAGCCCGTGCACGAGGAAGGCCTGCGCGATGCCGGTGTTGTCGGAGCCGAAGGACTCCAGCATCTGCGCGGACCACGGCGAGGCGATGAGCGCGCCGCCGCCGAACCCCATGATGGCGATGCCGGTGGCCATGCCGGGCCGGTCCGGGAACCACTTGATGAGCGTGGAGACGGGCGAGATGTATCCGATGCCGAGGCCGATGCCGCCGACGAAGCCGTAGCCGAAGACGATCAGCCAGTACTGCTCGGTGACGGCGCCGAGCGCGGAGAGCAGGAAGCCCGACGAGAAGCAGATCAGGGCGACCGTCATCGCCCAGCGCGGCCCGTTGCGTTCGACGAGTGTGCCGCCGAACGCGGCGGACAGGCCGAGCATCACGATGCCGAGCTGGAAGGGCAGGGCGCTCTGGGTGCCGCTGAGGTCCAGCGCGGACTCCAGGGACGGCTTGAACACGGACCAGGCGTAGGCCTGTCCGATGGAGAGGTGGACCGACAGGGCCGCGGGCGGGACCAGCCAGCGGCTCCAGCCCGGTGGGGCTACAGGGGGACTCATGATCCCGGACGATAGAAAGCGGTCGCACTGTTGGGAAGGCGGCCGCCCGAACGCGTATCCCGTATGCGGTGAGCGGTATGCCGGGCGCGACGAGCGGTCGGTTCGGGCCGACGAACGGTCGTTCAGGCCCAACTCCATGGTTCTACCAAGGGTGTTCGGGACGCGACACACAGCGAATCCCGTGCCCGCGCAGGTCGATTCCCGGCCGCGGCCCCACGTGTCGCGGTGCCGCGCGAAAGCGTGTCGCAGGTGCTGCGCGAACTCTTGCTGCCCCAACTCCCATACTGTAGACAATATTCAGTCGACATGGTTCAACGCTGTCAGCGTCTCCTCGGTACCCTCGACCGAACGGAGCCCCTCCCGTGAAAGTGGCAGTTCTCGGCGCCGGTGCGATCGGCGCCTACGTCGGTGCCGCGCTCCATCGCGCGGGTGCCGATGTGCACCTCATCGCCCGTGGACCGCATCTGGCGGCCATGAGGCAGCACGGAGTGCGAGTGCTCAGCCCGCGCGGTGACTTCACCGCACGGGCCCACGCCACCGACGACCCGGCCGAGGTCGGCCCGGTCGACTTCGTCTTCCTGGGCAACGACGCCTGGCTCAAACTGCTCGGCAACATCTCCTTCAACCGTTCTTGGGCAGTGAGCGGGAGCGAGCCCGCGCACTGGCACGCCCCGAACGGTCTTGGGCGCACTGGTCGTCCGCTTTCGCAACCGGGCGGCGACACGGATCCTGGTCCGGCCCCGGAAGGGCGGAGTCCCTCACGACCTGGCCATGTGGATGCAGCCAGAGGCGACGGGGAGGCCCCGAACCATCACTCCGGTGGAGCAGGGGCCCCGCACGCTGGCACCACACCCGGCGTCCCAGATCGCGCTGCCCACGCTACCCCGGCCCGCACCAGACCTCGCAAGCCCGAAAGCCGACCATCACACGATCGAGCTAAACCGGCCCAACGTGCGCTCCACGGTGACCAGTTGCCACCCCATCAGCGCCCTGGCCCGCGCGACCATGCGGCAGATGTGCCTGCACGGCGGTACGCGCCGGGTCATCGAGATCATGATGGCCGAGACGCTCGCGGTCGCCGAGGCGCTGGGCTGTGAGGTGGGCGTCTCCATCGAACGGCGGCTGGCCGGCGCGGAGCGCGTCGGCGACCACCGCACCTCGACGCCCCAGGACCTGGAGCGCGGCAAGCCGCTCGAACTCGACGTCCTGCTCGCCGCCGTCGTCGAACTCGCGGAGATCACCGACGTCCCGGTGCCCACGCTCCGCACCGTCCACGCCATCTCGGACCTCCTCGCCCTGAGGACAGCCGCATGAGGACCCGCCGCATGAGGACAGCCATGAGCACCCGCATGAGGACCGTGAGGACCACCGCATGAGGAAGCGCGACCGAACTCCCAAGATCTACAACCGACTTGAGTACCCACTGGTCCGTGACTCCCGCGACGAACCCTTCCGGAGGGCGAGTTGGGACGAGGCCCTGGACCGTGCCGCCCGCGGCCTGGGCGCGGCACGCGACGCGTTCGGCATGTTCTCCTGCGCCCGCGCGACCAACGAGATGAACTACGTGGCGCAGAAGTTCGCCCGCGTGGTCATGGGCACCAACAACGTCGACTCCTGCAACCGGACCTGCCACGCGCCCAGCGTGGCGGGCCTGTCGGCCGCCTTCGGCTCGGGCGGCGGGACCTCCTCGTACACGGAGGTCGAGCACACCGACCTCATCGTGATGTGGGGTTCCAACGCCCGTTTCGCGCACCCGATCTTCTTCCAGCACGTCCTGAAGGGGATCAGGAACGGCGCCCGGATGTACGCGGTCGACCCGCGCCGCACGTCCACGGCCGAGTGGGCGGAGAGCTGGCTCGGGCTGAACGTCGGCACGGACATCCCGATGGCGCACGCGATCGGCCGCGAGATCATCCGGGCGGGGCTGGCCAACGACGCGTTCATCGAGCGGGCGACCACCGGCTTCGAGGAGTACCGGCGGCTCGTCGAGCCCTGGACGCTGTCCCTCGCCGAGAAGGTGACGGGCGTACCGGCCGCCGCGATACGGGAGTTGGCGCACGCCTACGCCCGCGCCGAGCGCGCCCAGCTGTGCTGGACGCTCGGCATCACCGAGCACCACAACGGCACGGACAACGTCCGCGCGCTCATCAATCTGTCGCTCCTGACGGGCCATGTGGGGCGGTTCGGCTCGGGGTTGCAGCCCCTGCGCGGGCAGAACAACGTGCAGGGCGGCGGCGACATGGGCGCCATCCCGAACCGGCTGCCCGGCTTCCAGGACATCCTCGACCCGGACACCCGGCTGAAGTTCGAGTCCGCCTGGGACACCGTCATCCAGCCCCACTACGGGATGAACCTGACCGAGATGTTCGAGGCCATGGAGGAGGGCACGCTCAAGGCCGTCTACTGCATCGGCGAGAACCCGGCGCAGTCGGAGGCCGACAGCGAGCAGGCGGTACGGCGCATGCGGGCCCTCGACTTCCTCGTCGTCCAGGACATCTTCCTGACGAAGACGGCCGAGCTCGCGGACGTCGTCCTGCCCGCGACGGCCGGCTGGGCCGAGACCGAGGGCACGACGACCAACAGCGAGCGGCGGGTTCAGCGGGTGCGGCGTGCGGTCGTCCCGCCCGGTGAGGCCCGCGAGGACATTGACATCCTCTGCGACCTCGCCTCCCGACTGGGCCACGAGTGGAAGTACGCGGATTCCGAGGCCGTCTGGAACGAGCTGCGGTCGGTGTCCCCGGACCACTTCGGGATGACGTACGAGCGGCTGGAGGAGCACCAGGGCATCCAGTGGCCGTGCCCGGAGACGGACCGGCTCGAACCGACCTATCTGCACGGGCGGTTGTGGGCCGCCGACCGGGCCGAGCGCGGCCGGCTCGCGCCCTTCGGGCTGGTCCAGCACGACCCGCCGGTCGACCTGACGGACGAGGAGTACCCGATCCGGCTGACCACCGGGCGGCGGCTCGACTCGTACAACACCGGGGTGCAGAGCGGCGGTTTCGCCTCGCCGCTGCGGCGCGGGGAGTACGTCGAGCTGTGCCCGGAGGACGCGGAGCGCTACGGCGTGGTGGTCGGTGAGGAGGTCCAGGTCTCCTCGCGGCGCGGGGCGGTGGTGGCGCCGGTGTGGATCGACCCGGCGCTGCGGCCCGGGCTCGCGTTCATGACCATGCACTTTCCCGACGAGGTGGACACCAACCAGCTGACGATCGAGGCCAATTGCCCGATCGCGGGGACGGCGGAGTTCAAGGCGTCGGCGATCCGGATCGACAAGCTGCCGGTAGCGATTCAAGTGAGGTGACGTAAGTGGACCTGCGCTTCGGTGACAGCAAGCCGACGGACGAGGAGCGGGCGGCGGTCGACGCGCTGCTCGGTCCTCCGGAGTCTTCGTGGGAGGGCGCCGACCGTTCCGACGCCGACCTGAGGTGGGCACGCGGCGGGCGGGCGGCCCGGGAACGCCGTGACCTGCTGTTGCCGGGGCTGCACGCCGTCAACGACCGGATCGGCTGGATCAGCGAGGGCGCCCTCGACTACCTCTGCCGACGGCTGACCGTGCCGCCGGCGGAGGCGTACGGGGTCGCCACCTTCTACGCGATGTTCTCGGTGAAGCCGCGGCCCGCGACGGTCCTGCACGTGTGCACGGACCTCGCGTGCGCGGCGGCCGGGGCATCGGAGCTGTGCGCGGGCGTCGAGGCCCGGCTCGGCCGCGGCAGCGGTGTCGGCGTCGAGCGCAGCCCCTGCCTGGGCCTGTGCGAGCGGGCTCCGGCCGCGCTGGCGATCAGGGCCGGGGATCCGGTGCGTACGGCCGTGTCGGCGCCCGCGACGGTCGAGCGGGCCGTGCTCGCGGCGAGCGCGCCCGACTCGGCGCCCGAGGAGCCTCCGGCGGCCCTGGCGGTACCGCAGACGGCCCAGGCGGGCCGTGAGGAGCTCGTGCTGCTGAGCCGCGTCGGTGTGGTCGACCCGGCCTCGCTGGACGACTACCGGGCGCGCGGCGGCTACACGGCCCTGCGGCAGGCCTTCGCGATCGGCCCCGCCGGGGTCATCCGCGAGGTGACCGACGCGGGCCTGGTCGGGCGTGGCGGCGCCGCCTTCCCCACCGGCCGCAAATGGCAGGCCACGGCGTCGGGGCCCGACCATCCGCACTACCTCGTCTGCAACGCCGACGAGTCCGAGCCGGGCACCTTCAAGGACCGCGTGGTCATGGAGGGCGACCCGTACTCGCTCGTGGAGGCGATGACGATCGCGGGGTACGCGGTCGGGGCGCACAAGGGCTACCTGTATCTGCGCGGCGAGTACCCGCGGGCGCTGGAACGCATGGAGCACGCCATCGGGCAGGCACGCGCGCGCGGGCTGCTCGGCGACGACGTCCTCGGCCAGGGGTACGCCTTCGACATCGAGATCCGGCGCGGCGCGGGCGCGTACATCTGCGGCGAGGAGACCGCCCTCTTCAACTCGATAGAGGGGTACAGAGGAGAGCCGCGGTCGAAACCGCCCTTCCCCGTAGAGAAGGGTTTGTTCGGCAAACCCACTGCCGAGAACAACGTCGAGACGCTGGTCAACGTGCTGCCCATCCTCACGATGGGGGCGCAGGCGTACGCCGCGATCGGCACCGGCAAGTCCACCGGACCGAAGCTGTTCTGCGTGTCGGGCAGCGTGGACCGGCCCGGCATCTACGAGCTGCCGTTCGGCGCGACGCTCGGCGAACTGCTGGACCTCGCGGGCGTACGTAAACGTTTGCGCGCGGTGCTGCTCGGCGGCGCGGCCGGTGGTTTCGTACGGCCCGACGAGCTGGACATCCCGCTCACCTTCGAGGGCACGCGGGAGGCGGGCACGACGCTCGGTTCCGGGGTCGTGCTGGCCTTCGACGACGCCGTTCCGCTGCCGCGTCTGCTGCTGCGGATCGCCGAGTTCTTCCGCGACGAGTCCTGCGGACAGTGCGTGCCGTGCCGGGTCGGGACCGTGCGCCAGGAGGAGGCGCTGCACCGCATCGTCGAGCGGACGGGCGCGGACGCGGCGTCCGACATCGCCCTGCTGCGCGAGGTGGGCCGTGCCATGAAGGACGCCTCGATCTGCGGTCTCGGGCAGACCGCGTGGAACGCCGTGGAATCCGCCATCGACCGTCTGGGGGCGTACGAATGACCTTGATACCGCTGGGGATCCCCCGCCGTCTGCTGGAGTTCACGATCGACGGTGAGCCCGTGCGGGCCCCGGAGGGGTCGACGATCCTCGACGCCTGCCGATCGGTGGGCAAGGACGTCCCGACCCTCTGCCAGGGCGACACGCTCGCCCCCAAGAACGCCTGCCGCGTCTGCGTCGTCGAGGTCGAGGGCTCGCGCACCCTCGCCCCGGCGTGCTCCCGCAAGGCCGAGGCGGGCATGCGGGTGCGGACGGACACCGAGCGCGCCCGGCACAGCCGCAAGATCGTCCTCGAACTCCTCGCGTCCTCGGTCGACCTGTCGACCACACCGGAGGTCGCCGGGTGGCTCAAGGAGTACGAGGCGAAGCCCGACCGCTTCGGCCCGGACGCGGCCCGTCTCGACGAGGAGCCGAAGGTCGACAACGACCTGTACGTGCGCGACTACGACAAGTGCATCCTCTGCTACAAGTGCGTGGACGCCTGCGGCGACCAGTGGCAGAACACCTTCGCGATCTCGGTCACCGGGCGCGGCTTCGACGCCCGGATCGCCGTCGAGCACGACGCGCCGCTCACCGATTCGGCATGCGTGTACTGCGGCAACTGCATCGAGGTGTGCCCGACGGGCGCGCTGTCGTTCAAGTCGGAGTTCGACATGCGGGCGGCGGGTACGTGGGACGAGCCGGCGCAGACCGCGACGACCACGGTGTGCGCGTACTGCGGAGTGGGCTGCAATCTCACCCTGCACGTGCAGGACAATGAGATCGTGAAGGTCACCTCGCCGCACGACAACCCGGTGACCCAGGGCAACCTCTGCATCAAGGGCCGCTTCGGCTACCAGCACGTACAGAACCGGGACTGATCAGGACATGGGACGAGTCACGGAACGACGCAAGGTGATCCGCATCCGGGACGGGGCGGTCTCCACCCGCCCGGACACGCTCGTCGCCGAGGAGCCACTGGAGATCCGCCTCAACGGCAAACCCCTCGCGATCACGATGCGCACCCCGGGCGACGACTTCGCGCTCGCGGCGGGCTTCCTGGTCAGCGAGGGGGTGCTGGGCGCGGCCGACGAGCTGCAGAACATCGTCTACTGCGCGGGTGCGACGGTGGACGGTTCGAACACGTACAACATCGTCGACGTGCGGACCGCGCCCGGCGTCGTCATCCCCGACATCACGCTCGAACGCAACGTGTACACGACCTCGTCCTGCGGCCTGTGCGGCAAGGCGAGCCTGGACGCGGTCCGTACGACCGCCCGCTGGTCGATCGACGACACGGCGGGCGACACGGCTCCCCCGGTGCGGCTCGAACCCGAACTGCTCGCGAGCCTCCCCGACCGGCTGCGCGCGGCGCAGCGCGTGTTCGACCGGACCGGGGGTCTGCACGCGGCGGCGCTGTTCACGGAGGACGGCGAACTCGTCGACATCCGGGAGGACGTGGGCCGGCACAACGCGGTCGACAAGCTGGTCGGGCGCGCCCTCCAGAACGGCTCGCTGCCGCTCTCCCGCACGGTCCTGCTGGTCTCGGGCCGGGCCTCCTTCGAGCTGGCGCAGAAGGCCGTGATGGCGGGCATCCCGGTCCTCGCGGCGGTCTCGGCGCCGTCCTCGCTGGCGGTGGACCTGGCCGCCGAGTCGAACCTGACACTGGTCGGCTTCCTGCGGGGCACCTCCATGAACGTGTACGCGGGCGAGCACCGCATCGCCCTGCGGGCCGCGGCCGCCCAGGGCTGACCGGTCTCCCCGCTGCACGGCGGCGGGGCCCCCATCCGGCGGGGAGCGCCCCCTGCGCCGGAGTGGGCCCCGTCTCAGGGGAACCCTGGGACCTCAGGGGAACCCTGAAGCCGACCGCACGCCCGATGCACGGGGCTCAGCCCCCGGCGAACCGCACCTTCGAAGCCGTGACGACCGTGCCCAGGCGAGGGAAGTCCAGCTTCACGGATGCCTCGTGTTCGGGGCCGGTGAGGGCGGACATGGCGTCCTCGACGAAGACGAGGTCGTAGCCGAGGTCGCCGGCGGCGCGGGCGGTGGACTCGACGCCGAGGTTGGTGGCGATGCCGCCGAACACCAGCGAGGAGACGCCGCGTTCGCGGAGCCGCTCGTGCAGTCCGGTGCCCTGGAAGCCGCCGATGGTCCGCTTCACGATCTCGATGTCCCCGTCCGCCGCGAGCCCCGCCACCAGCCCGCTGCCGGGCGGCTGCTCGTGGACCCCGGCCCGCTCGACCCGCACGAGCACGACGGGCGCGCCGACCTGCCGGAAGGCGGCCGCCAACTCCTCGGCGGCGGTGACGACTTCGGTCCCCTTGTGGGGCTCCAGGGGCAGTCCGACGATGCGGTCCATCAGATCGACCAGCACGAGGGCGGTACGTGCGGGGTCGAGAGCGAGGCGGGGATCCATGTCCGGTGCGTTCATGACGGAACGTTAGCCCGCATCAGCCGTCCGTACCGGAAATCCGGATCAACAGGCCCATGAACTGCTCGGTTTGGACCACGTATCGGCAACAAGGTGCGCACCTGGAACCGGTGTGTATCGGGAACCGGTGGTACAGCCGGATATGACGCTCCGTCAGCACCCGTCCGGACGCACCACCGGGGCGGGCGCGTACCCCCGCGGCTCTTGCCTCGTTGCTCCGGACGACCTCGAACGGGCCCGTACGCACGGCCCGTCGTCCAGGTAGGAGGCAGTTACTTGGATGCCGGTACCACCCTGCTCGGCTCGTTACTTGCCTGCGCGGGCGCGCTGGGCGCGGCTGTCGTGGCGTACTTGGGGAAGCGGGGCGAGAACGCCCTGAACGGCTACTCCAGCCTGACCGAGAAGCTCCAGTCCGAGCGCGACCGCCTTGAGCGCCAGATCGCCGAACGCGACACGCGCATCGACGAGTTGTCGACGATGCACACCGCCGACCAGTCGGAGATCGCCCGTCTGCGACTCGACATCCACCGACTGGGAGGAGCGCCATGAACCGGTTCCAGCGGCTGCTTGCCCTGCGCTGGCGCAGCATCTTCCTCGTCTGTGTGCTGATCGCGCTCAGCGGCATCGCGGTCATCCTGTGGGCGCGGATCGACGCCGGCGACCGCCGGGCCGACGAGCTGCGCGCCGAGGCCGACCGGCGCGGCGAGGCCGTGTCGACGCTGGTCCAGGACGTACGCGATCTGCGCGCCCAGGTCGAGGCCGGCGGCGGCACCCCGGCGGCACCCGATCCGTCCGACGCCGTGGACGACCTGCTCGACCGGGTGCGGGTGCCCGCCGCGGCCCCCGGTGAACCGGGCGCCAAGGGCGACCGGGGCGCGACCGGTGCGGGCGGGGCACCCGGGCCCGGCGGCGGCCGCGGACCACGCGGCGAGACCGGGCCGCCCGGACCGTCGGGCTCCCCGGGTCCGCCCGGACCCTCGGGAGAGCCGGGAGAGCCCGGCGCGCCCGGCGAACCGGGTCCCGCGGGCGCCGACGGACTGAACGGAGCCCACGGCGCGGACGGAGCGGGTGGTCCCGCCGGGCCGCCCGGTTCCGACGGCTCACAGGGCTACCAGGGCCCGAAGGGCGATCCCGGCGCCAAGGGCGAGAAGGGCGACCCCGGCCCCTCCTGCCCGGACGGCTACACCCTCCAGGTACCCGCCGGCGACCCGGACGCCCTGGTCTGCCGCAGAACCGGCGGCGCGGCCCCCGCTCCCGAGCCCGCGGGGCTCCTCCCGGTGCCGCCGCCACTGCTCCGACGGAGGGAACTCGCCTAGCGACGGCACGCTTCTTCGCGACCCGCGGCACCTGGTGTTCCACAGTCACCGGGCGGGCTCTCGTGATCATAGAAAGAGAAGAGGAGTCCGCCCGACCGCCGAATCGCGAACCCGCCCGACCGCCGAGGGGAGGCGCACACCACCACGCGGCACCAAGACCTCGTCCGCCGTGCGCCAACTTCCCCCGCCACGACCCGTGCACGCTTCTTGTGGGGTGCCTGAAAGCCCAAGTAGCGTCTGTGGCGCGCACGTTGGACGTGGGATGTCCAGATGTCCAGACGTATCCAGATGTCCAGACGCATGAAGGGCAGGTCGCACCATGCCGTCAAGCATTCGCGCACGTCTCAGATCCACTGCTCGCGCACGCCTCGGCTCCACCCTGACAGCGGTTCTCACCGCGACCGCGCTGCTCGGGCTGCCTAGCACCGCGCACGCCCAACCGGCCGACGGGCCGACCGAATCCGCGAGGTCCGCCGCGTATACCGCGTCCACCGGGTCCACCGCGTCCACCGGGTTCGAGCAGCAGGTGCTCTTCAGGGCCTCGCAGGATCCCGGCTATGCCTGCTATCGCATCCCGGCCGTCGTGAAGACGACGAAGGGGACGCTGCTCGCGTTCGCCGAGGGCCGGGTGAACGACTGCAGCGACGCCGGCGACATAGACATCGTGCTCAAGCGCTCCACCGACGGCGGCCGCACCTGGGGCCCGCTCCAGGTCGTCAACGAGGGCGCGGGCGACACGCACGGCAACCCCGCCCCGATCGTGGACCGCGAGACCGGCCGCGTCGTACTGGCGGAGACGTACAACACGGGCCGTACGGACGGCCGGAACTGCGACGTGCCGTGCGACCGCACCCCGCACCTGCAGCACAGCGACGACGACGGGCTGACCTGGTCCGAGCCGCGCGATCTCAGCGACGAGATCCTGCCCGCCCACTGGAACTCCTGGTACGCGACCGGTCCCGTCCACGGCATCCAGCTGACCCGGGGCAGCCACGCGGGCCGGCTCGTCTTCGGCGTCAACACCGAGACGTGGAACGGCAGTCGGGTGAGCGCCAACCACGCGGCGCTCATCGTCAGCGACGACGGCGGCGACCACTGGCGGATCGGGGCGACGGACTCCTGGCCGATCGCGGACGACGGCACGTTCCGGCAGAAGCCGTCCGAGGTGTCTATGACCGAGCGCGCCGACGGGACGATCCTCGTCAGCGGACGCGAGCAGGACGGCACCGCTCTCGGCCACCGCACCCAGGCCTTCAGCAGCGACGGCGGCGACAGCTTCGCCTCGCCCTTCCATGCCCTCCCGGACCTCTACGCGCCCCAGGTACAGGGTTCCACTCTGCGGGTGGGCAACCGCATCCTGCTCGCCTGCCCTGGCGACCCGGACCGCCGCCGCACGATGACGATCCGCTCCTCCTACAACGGCGGACGCACCTGGGAAAGCGTGGACCGCGGCAAGGTCGTCACGACGGACTGGTCCGGGTACTCGGACATGGTGGACATCGGCGCCGACACGGTGGGCCTGATGTACGAGGGCGGCGCAGTGGACGCGCGCGACGAGATCCGGTTCGCGCGGTTCACCCAGGACTGGCTGGGACCCCGCCGCGGCCCGGACCCGACCACCGCCGACCTCGCCCCGCAGGCACCCGCCGCGACGGTCCTCGGCGGGGCCGGGGAGACGGACGGCGTGTTCGGCGGCGCCCTGGAGTTCGACGGCACCGACGACGCCGTACGCCTGCCCTACCGTGACGAACTGCCGCTCGGGACAAAGGACTTCACCGCGTCGCTCTGGTTCCGCTACACGGCCACCACCGGTGAGCAGCCGCTGCTGTGGATGGGCGGGGTCGGTGGCACCCAGCCGCAGGTGTGGCTGCGCGGCGAACCCGCGAGCGGCCGCCTCCAGGGGCTGATCACCGTACGGGACGGCGCGAGCGCCCCGCGGTCCGCGTCCGTGCGCACGACCGGCGCGTACAACGACGGCCAATGGCACCATCTGGCGCTGCGCCGCGGCGGCGGACAGCTCACGCTGTTCATCGACGGGACCTCGATCAGCACCGCGGACGTGCCGGGTTCCGTGAGCCGCAACTCGCCGTTCGGCGTGCACATCGGCCAGAAGCTCGACAGCCGGGCGCACTTCACGGGCGCGATCGACGACGTACGGGTCTACGACCGGGCGCTCAGCGACGCCGAGCTGACCGATGCGCGGACCGGTACGGGAACCGCCAGTGTGACCCGGGACACCGTGCTGTGGCTGCCCATGGACCGGGTGACCGGCAGCCACTAACGTCCCGGACGTGCCCGACGACGCACGAGCACGACAGCGCACGGGGGCCGGGCTTGGCCTGCTCCTGGCCCTGGCCCTCGGGGCCGTCCTGCTCACCGCCCTCCCGGCGGACAAGGACCGGGAGGGCTCCTGCCGGGCCCGTACGGTCACGTCGTGGGCCGCGGACTCGGGGCTCACCGGCGAGTTCGCGCGGTACGGGGACGACGCCTCGCGGGCCGACGACTGGACCGGCGGCGACGGCACCCACTCGGTGCGGCTGCCGGACGGCCGGGTGCTGTGGCTGTTCTCGGACACATATCTCGGCCAGGTGTACCGGCCGCCGAACCCGGCGGGCGAGTCCTACGCGTGGCGGGACACCACCGCGCCCCTGGTGCGCAACTCGGCCGTGGTCATGGACGACGGCCGCCTCCAACGCACCCTCCCCGCGCCGCTGTTCGCGGACCCGGCCCCGGGCCAGTGGCGCTGGCCGGTGGCCGCCCGGGTCGAGCCGCGCTCCCCCGGCTCCTCCGAACAGGTCGTACGGGTCGTGCTGTGGACCCGTACGACCGGCGCGTACCCCTGGATCTACGGCGTGCCGACGGCCACCGAGGTGGCCACGCTCTCGCTGCCCGATCTGCGGCTCGAAGGCATCGTGCGAATCCTCGACCAGCAGCGGGTCCAGGACCCGGCGCGGCGGGTGCTGTTCGGCACGACCGCGCTGACCGACGACGGCGACTGGACGTACGTCTTCGGCGGCGACGACGCGCGGGCCGCCGCCCAGCCCGCGTCGAAGGCGTACGTCGCGCGGGTGCCCCGGGGGCGGCTGGCGGATCCCGGCGCTTGGCGGTACTGGGACGGCGAGCGGTGGACCATCCCCTCGCTCATGAAGCCCGTGCTGGGCGACGGCGGGCGAAAGGGGGTGGGAAGCGCCTTCACGGTCGCCCGCGACGGGGGCACGTATGTGCTGTTCACGATGGCGGCGGGCGCCGAGGGTCTGACGACCGTCACCTCGTACTGGGCGTGCTCCCCCACCGGGCCCTGGTACGGGCCCGGCAAGGGCTTCAGCCCGCCCCTGCCGGAGCAGCGGGCGGGCGTGGCCGCGTACAACCCGCAGCTCCACCCGACGGTGAGCCGGGGCAGGCTCGTGCTCAGCTACGACGTCAACTGGCTGGACGCGAGCGGCGGTGTCGCGGCGCAGGCGAACCTCAGCCGGAACGTGTCCCTGTACCGACCGCGATTCGTGACTCTGCGGCTGGGGCCGGGGTGACGGGCTGGTCCGCCTCGGGGTCGCGGGAGCGGCGTTTGGCGATGACCGCGCAGACCATGAGCTGCATCTGGTGGAAGAGCATCAGTGGCAGGACGGCCAGTGAGGCGTGGGCGCCGAACAGTACGCTCGCCATGGGCAGTCCGGCCGCCAGGGACTTCTTCGACCCGGCGAACTGGATGGCGACGCGGTCCTCGCGGTTGAAGCCGAGCGCCTTCGAGCCGTACCAGGTGAGCGCCAGCATCACGGCGAGCAGCACGGCCTCGACCGCGAGCAGACCGCCCAGGCGCAGCGGGCTGACCTGGTGCCAGATGCCCTGCACCATGCCCTCGCTGAACGCGGTGTAGACGACCAGGAGTATCGACCCGCGGTCGACGTATCCGAGGACCTTCTTGTGGCGGGTGATGAAGCCGCCGATCCACCGCCGCAGCACCTGCCCCGCCAGGAACGGCACGAGCAGTTGGAGCACGATCTTCAGCAGCGAGTCGGCCGAGAACCCGCCCCCGCTGCTGCCGAGGAGCACCGCGGCGAGCAGCGGAGTGAGCACGATGCCCACGAGGGAGGAGAACGAGCCCGCGCAGATCGCGGCGGGTACGTTGCCGCGCGCGATGGAGGTGAAGGCGATCGAGGACTGGACCGTGGACGGGACCAGGGTGAGGAAGAGCAGACCGGTGTAGAGCGAGTGGTTCAGGAGCACCGGTTCGAGGCCGCGCGCCGCCAGACCGAGCAGCGGGAACAGCACGAATGTGCAGGCCAGGACCGTGATGTGGAGGCGCCAGTGGCGCAGGCCGTCCATCGCCTCGCGGGTGGACAGGCGGGCCCCGTAGAGGAAGAAGAGGAAGGCGATCGCCGCGGTGGAGGCGCCGGACGCGACATCGGCTCCGGTCCCCCGGGCGGGCAGAAGGGCGGCGAGGCCCACCGTCCCGAGCAGCAGCAGGATGTACGGGTCGATCGGCAGCCAGGACGGCCACTTCAGGCGTTTCACGGTGCTCCGTTGCTCAGTCGGTTCAGTGCGGCGGTTCAGTGCGGCGGTTCAGCGCGGCGGTTCAGTGCTGGGTCGTGCCCTCTCCATCGTCCTCCGGAGACCCTTGATCGGGAATCCGGCATACCACTCTGACTGTCATCATGATTCGCGATACCCTGGGACTGTGTACGACCCTTCACAGCTGCGTACGTTCCTGGCGGTGGCCCAGACGTTGAGCTTCACGCAGGCGGCCCGGCGGCTCGGGGTGCGCCAGTCCACGGTCAGCCAGCATGTGCGGCGCCTGGAGGACACCACCGGGCGGCAGCTGTTCTCGCGGGACACCCACTCCGTGGAGCTGACGGAGGACGGCGAGGCGATGCTCGGCTTCGCGCGCCGCATCCTGGAGGCGCACGAGCAGGCGGCGGCGTTCTTCACGGGCACGCGGCTGCGTGGCCGCCTGCGCTTCGGCGCCTCGGAGGACTTCGTCCTCACCCGCCTCACCGAGATCCTGGAGGGCTTCCGGCACGACCACCCGGAGGTCGACCTGGAGCTGACGGTCGAGCTCTCGGGAACGTTGCACGAGCAACTGGCCGACGGAAAGCTCGACCTGGTGCTGGCCAAGCGCCGCCCCGAGGACCCGCGCGGCGAACTGGTCTGGCACGACCGCCTGGTGTGGATCGGCGCGGAGCGGCTCCGGCTGGACCCCGAGCGTCCGGTGCCGCTGATCGTGTACCCGCCGCCGGGCATCACCCGCGCCCTCGCCCTGGAGGCTCTGGAACGCCAGGGCCGCGCCTGGCGCATCGCCTGCACCAGCGGCAGCCTCAACGGCCTCATCGCCGCCGCCCGGGCGGGCCTGGGCGTGATGGCCCACTCCCGCGGCCTGATCCCGCCGGGCCTGGTCCGCGTCCCCGACCGCGCCGGCCTCCCCGAACTGGGCAAGGTCGATTTCGTCCTCGTACACGGCACACGCCACACGGCGGCCCAGGGCGCGGCGGACGCGTTGGCGGCCTCGATCCTGGCGGGCGGGGACAGGCTGCACCGAACTCGCTGAGTCCGGGGGGCGCCCCTTCAGGGGCGCGGGGCTCTGACATTTGCGGCTCCGCCGCGGGGCGCGACCAGCCACAACGCACCCGCGGATTTGCCACGCGCCCCGCGAAGCGCTAACGCGTCCTCCGCTGATAGGTCAGCTGCTTGACCCGCCGAAGGAACGGCGAGGTCTCCACAAGCTGCACCCCTTCAAGCCGCCCAAGCTTCCCACTCACATACGCGTAGAGCGCGGCGGTATCCCGCGAAATCACCGTGGCGACCAGATTCGACGGCCCCGCCGTAGCCGCCGCGTGGGCGATCTCCTCGTGCCCGGCGAGCGCTCTCCCCACCGCGTCCAGCGCCCCGGGCGCCGCCGTGATCCA
This sequence comes from Streptomyces sp. NBC_00878, assembly GCF_026341515.1. NCBI lineage: Bacteria > Bacillati > Actinomycetota > Actinomycetes > Kitasatosporales > Streptomycetaceae > Streptomyces > Streptomyces sp. NBC_00878. Next base: position 1,742,343 of record NZ_JAPEOK010000001.1, read on the forward strand.
CAGGATGGCCCCGACGGAGACCCCGATCAGCCCGGTGTCGTACTCGATGTCGATGAACAGCGCACCGGAGCCGAGCAGTTGGCCGAGCCGCCGCTTGACGGCGGACTCCGAGCGCCCGGTGGCCCGCGCCAACTCCGGGTACGTGGCACGGCCGTCCCGTTCGAGGGCGCTGACCAGCGGCTCGTCCTCGGCGGTGATCCGGGCCGGCCCGGCGTCCGCAGCCGGCGCCCGGCGCAATGCGGCGACCTGTTCACCGGTGAGCGGCCCGTGCTTGACCAGCCACCCCACCGGGCCGCCGAAGAACGTGTGCAGCAGCTGGAAGGCGCGGATCTCCACGATGTGCGGCGTCCGCGGCAGCTTGCCGAGCAACAGGTCGTCCTGGTCTCCCGCGGTCCGCGGCCGGGTCATGCAGACGACCTCGGTGCCGCCCGAGGTGAGACCGATCCAGGCCGTGTCGGGGCGCCGCGCCAGGGCGTTCGCGATGGTCTCCGCGCCGTCCGGCGCGCAGCGCAGCCGGAGCATCCAGTCGTCCCGGCCGAGCTTCCTGTTGTTGCGTACGGCGACGACGCGCAGCCCGCCCTCGGCGCGGAGTCTGCGGTAGCGGCGGGCCACCGTCTGGTCCGAGACGCCGAGGACGGCGGCGATCCGGCTGAAGGGGGCCCGCCCGTCGACCTCCAGTGCGTGGAGGAGTTCCACGTCGAGCGCGTCGGTGGCATCGGATTCCATCGATGGATCGCCCTTCCGTGTCGTTTCCGGGCGTCATGGCGCCGCCGATCACCTGGATCGTCCGGCGGCACCTCATCGTACGAGGGACGGATGGTGAGGCACGCCGGACGCGTGCCGTGGGACGAGGAGTTGCCGAGGATGCGTACATGGGGACCGCTCACCGCGGTCTGTCTGGGCACGTTCATGCTGTTGCTGGACGTGACGATCGTGATCGTGGCGCTGCCCGACATCGCGCGGGCGCTGGATGCCTCACTGAGCGATCTGCAGTGGGTCGTCGACGGGTACGCGCTGGCGCTGGCCGCGCTGTTGCTCGCGGCGGGCGCGGCGGCCGACGTACTGGGCCGGCGCCGGATGCATGTGGCGGGTGTCGTGCTGTTCGCGGCGGCTTCGCTGTGGTGCGGGCTCGCGTCCGGGCCCGGGATGCTGGTGGCGGCGCGCGCGGTGCAGGGGGTGGGCGCGGCCGCGATGTTCGCGACGACGCTGCCGCTGCTGGGCTCGGTGTACCAGGGACGACAGCGGTCCGCGGCGCTCGGTGTGTGGGGCGCGGTGAGCGGTTCCGCGGCCGCGGTCGGGCCACTGGCCGGCGGGCTGCTCGCGGAGGGGCCGGGCTGGCGGTGGATCTTCTTCGTCAACCTGCCGGTGAGCGTGGTCTCGGTGTGGCTGACCCTGCGGGTGGTGCCCGAGTCGCGCGGCCGTCGGGAGATGCGGGTGGACTGGGCGGGTACGGCGACGTTCGCGTGCTTCGCCGGGGCGACGACGTACGCGACGGTGCGGGCGGGGTCGGACGGCTGGACGTCTACGCCCACGGCCATGTCGTACGGGCTCGCGGCGCTCTCGCTGCTCTGCTTCGTCCTCGTCGAGCGCCGGGCCGCCCATCCGCTGCTCGATCTCGCGCTGCTGCGCAGGCCCGCGTTCGTGGGCGTGATGCTGGGTGCGCTGGCCTTCAACGCGGCGGCGTTCGGCGTGATCCCCTATCTGTCGATCTGGCTGCAGACGCTGCTGGGGATGAGCCCGGTGCACGGCGGGCTGGTGCTGCTGCCGCTGACCGGGGCGTCGGTCGTGGCGTCGGTGCTCGTGGGGCGGCTGCTGCACGGCGTCCCGGCACGGATCACCGTCGGCGGCGGGCTGTTGCTCATCGGGGCCGGCATGTTCTGTCAGGCGGTGCTCGACGCGAGCTCGACCTGGACGGTCCTCGTGCCCGGTCTGATCCTGGTGGGCCTCGGTACGGGTCTGGTGGCGCCGACGCTGGCGGGCGCCGCGCTGGCCACCGTACGGCCCGAACGCGCGGGCATGGCGGGCGGCGCGGTCAACACCGCCCGGCAGCTGGGGTACGCGCTCGGTGTCGCCGCCTTCGGCACGGTCCTGACGTCCCGGATGCGGGACACCCTCCCGCACGACTCCGCACACACCCTCGCGGGCGGCGGCGCGGAGGCCCTACGGGGAACGTTCTCCTCCCACACCTTGCACACGGCCTTCGCATCGGGCCTCAACACGGCGTCGGTGATGGCGGGAGCGACAGCGATCCTGGCCGGCGCCCTGGTCCTGACACTGGCACGAACCCCTCACCAAGAGCGGGAGACATCGACCGAGCCCCCGATCCCGACCGAGGAACTTCCGGCGCGACACGGCTGATCCCGGCGCGTCTGATCCCAGTACCGCATGCCTGATTCCGATAGCGCATGGCTGATTCCGGCCTGTGAGGGCAGCCCCGCAGGGGCCCCTCACAGGGGCGCGGGGCTGTGACATTTTGCGGCTCCGCCGCGATGGGGGTCCCCCCGCTCGAGCGAAGCCGAGAGTGGGGGAGCGACCAGCCCAACTCAATCCGCACGTCACGCAAAACAGCCCTCACAAACCACCCCATCCCACCCAGCCAGCGCAGCGTAATCGTGGCGTACAGATTCCGTGGAGATTGCGAGCCCGAACCTTACGGAAGAGTAAGAATTCTGCCCCGACCTCCCCCCTTGTGGCCGTATTTCGACGGTTGACCAGTGCGAATACTCGAACGCGGGCCGATTCGCCGCCCCTCCCGCCGCGCCTCCCGGTGGGGTAGCTTTCACGGCGCCTGCGGAGCACCCGAAGCACCACAAGGAGCGGGGATTGCGCGAGTTCACCAACCCTCCCCTGGCGTTGGCACCGCCGGTGGGCGGCCTGGCCGATGCCGTGTTCGAGTATGCCCAGGAGGATCCGCACTACATCGCACTCGGCCGCAAGGACGACCAGGACGAGTGGCGGGACGTGACGTCCGCCGAGTTCCGGGACGAGGTCCTGGCACTGGCCAAGGGCCTGCTGGCCCACGGCATCCGCTTCGGCGACCGGGTCGCGATCATGTCCCGTACGCGCTACGAGTGGACGCTCTTCGACTTCGCGCTGTGGTCGATCGGCGCGCAGGTCGTGCCCGTCTACCCCACCTCGTCGGCCGAGCAGGTCTTCTGGATGCTGCACGACGCGCAGGTGTCGGCCGCGATGGTGGAGCACGAGGACCACGCCATGACCATCGCCACGGTCATCGACCGGCTGCCGACGCTGCACAAGCTGTGGCAGTTGGACACGGGCGCGGTACAGGAGTTGTACGAGGCGGGCGGTCACATCGACGACGAGGTGGTGCACCGGCACCGGCGGGCCGTCACGCCCGAGTCGACGGCGACGATCATCTACACCTCCGGCACGACCGGCCGCCCCAAGGGCTGTGTCCTCTCCCACGCGAACTTCATGTCCGAGTCGGACACGGTCACCGAGCGCTGGGAGCCGCTGTTCCACTCCAAGCGCGGCGACCAGGCGGCCACCCTGCTGTTCCTGCCGCTCGCGCATGTCTTCGGACGGATGGTGCAGGTCGCCGCGATCCGGGGCAGGGTCAAGTTCGGTCATCAGCCGCAGCTCAACGCGGCCGCCCTGTTGCCCGACCTGGCCGCATTCCAGCCGACGTTCTTCCTCGCGGTGCCGTACATCTTCGAGAAGATCTTCAACTCGGCCCGCAGAAAGGCCGAACGGGACGGCAAGGCAGGTCCGTTCGAGAAGGCCGTCGACGTCGCCGTACGGTACGCGGACGCGGTGGAGGCCAAGGCTTGGGGCACAGGACCCGGACCCTCGGCCTCGCTGCGGGTGCAGCACCAGCTCTTCGACAAGCTCGTCTACTCCAAGATCCGCGCCGCGATGGGCGGTCGCGTGAGGCACGCGATGTCCGGCGGCTCGGCGATGGACCGGCGACTCGGACTGTTCTTCGCGGGCGCCGGCGTGCACATCTACGAGGGGTACGGGCTCACCGAGACCACGGCGGCAGCGACCGCCAACCCGCCCGAGCGCACCCGGTACGGCACGGTGGGGCCGCCGATCCCGGGCACGACCGTGCACATCGCGGACGACGGCGAGATCTGGCTGAGCGGCCCCCAGGTCTTCCAGAGCTATCTCAACGACCCGAAGGCCACCGACGCGGCGCTGCACGACGGCTGGCTCGCCACGGGGGACCTGGGCTCGCTCGACGAGGACGGGTATCTCACCATCACCGGGCGCAAGAAGGAGATCCTGGTGACCTCCGGCGGCAAGAGCGTCTCACCGGGGATCCTGGAGGAGCGGGTGCGGGACCATCCGCTGGTCGCGCAGTGCATCGTCGTCGGCAACGACCGGCCGTACATCGCGGCACTCGTCACCCTGGACGGAGAAGCCGTCGAGCACTGGCTCGGGATGCGGGACAAGGCCAAGCTGAGTCCCGCGGAACTGGTCCGGGACCCCGACCTGGAGACCGAGGTGCGCCGTGCCGTCGTGGCCGCGAACACCCTCGTCTCCCAGGCCGAGTCGATCCGTACGTTCCGGATCCTGGCCCATCAGTTCACCGAGGAACACGGGTTACTGACGCCCTCGCTGAAGCTGAAGCGGAAGGCGATCGAGGATGCATACGAGGCGGAGGTCGAGGCGCTCTATCGGGCGTAGTGGGCGTAGTGGGCGTAGCGCGCCACACCTGTTGGCGTCCTGACGGTTCGTCACATATCGGTGCGTCAGATATTGACGGGTCGTCAGATCGCATGGACTATTTCGGTCACCCGACGGAGGGGGACCGACCGTGTCGCGACCGACCCGCACCATCGCCGCCGCGGCGGCCACAGCCGCACTGCTGCTGGCGAGCGCCTGCAACTCGGCTTCCACCACCGGGAGTTCGGAGGCCGACAACTCCGTACGCGGAGTGAGCGGTACCTCCGTCAAGGTGGGCGGCATCGTCTCGATGACCACGGCAAGCGGCTACTCGAAGAAGGACACCGACCTCGGGGCCAGGGCCCGCTTCGACCGCGCCAACGCCGAAGGCGGTGTGAACGGGCGGAAGATCGACTATCTGGGCGCCGAGGACGACGGCCAGGATCCGGCCAGGAACCTCGCGGCAGCCCGCAAACTCGTCCAGCAGGACGAGGTGTTCGCGATCGCGCCGATGAGTTCGACGACGTTCTCCGGCGCGGACTTCCTGCAGAAGCAGAAGGTGCCGACCTTCGGCTGGGGCACGCTGCCGTCCTTCTGCGGACCCTCGTACATCTACGGTTTCGGCGGCTGCATGGTGCCGATGCCCGGCGGCACCATCTCGCAGACCTGGCCCGAGGGCCTCAAGAAGGTGCTGGGCGGCTCGGCGAGCAGGAGCGTGGCGATCCTCGCCAACGACAGTGACGCCGGGACGTTCGCCATCCGCACGTATCGGCAGAGCTTCACGTCGGCCGGATTCAAGGTGACGTTCGCGAAGCCGTCCGTACCCGCGACCTCCGTACCGAGCGACTGGTCGGCGTACACGAAGGAGATCCTGCGGAGCAACGGCGGCAAGGCACCGGACGCGATCGTCTCCGTGATGCAGACCCCGTACAACATCGGCCTGTTCACGGCGATCAAGCGCACGGGGTACACCGGGCTGCTCACCGATCCGACCGACTACGACCCCGGGCTGCTCGCGAAGAGCGCGACCAGGAAGGCGCTCGACGGGGTGCACGTCCTGCTGTCGTTCCAGCCGTTCGAGCAGGACGGCGTGGCGATGACGCAGTTCAAGGCGGACATCAGGAAGGCGGCCGGGAAGGATGTGCCCCTGAACATGCACATGATGACGGGCTACATGTCGGCCGATCTCTTCCTCGCCATCGCCGAGAAGGCCGGCAAGGCCCTGACGGTGGCGTCCTTCCAGAAGGCTGCGGACGGGTTCACGGACACCGGCTCGATGGTCGGGGACCGGGCGGAGCCCAAGGGGCAGAAGGAGTCGTTCGGCTGCGGGGCGCTCGTCCAGCTCAAGGACGGGAAGTACGTCGTCTCGGCGCCCTTCAGGTGCTATCCGCCGATCCCCTTCAAGTAGGCGAGACGGAAGGCGACTTGGACGGGTTGGACGGCTTGGACGACTGATGCCCCGATGGCGTGGGGATTTCATGACGTGGGGATTTGAGGACTCGGCATGGCGGACCTTCTCGGATTCGTACTGAGCGGACTGGTGTCGGGTGCGCTGTACGCGCTGCTCGCCACCGGTCTGGTGCTCTCCTACTCGGCCTCGGGCCTCTTCAACTTCGCGCACGGCGCGACCGCTTATCTGTGTGCGCTGGCCTTCTACGAGCTGCACTCGGGCTTCGGCTGGCCCGCCGTGCCGACGGCCGTCCTGCTGGTGTGCGCGGCGGCACCGGCACTCGGCTGGGGTCTCGACCGGCTGATGTTCCGCAAGCTGGCGCGGGTGGGTGAGACGGCCCAGATCGTCGCCACCATCGGGCTGTTGGTGGCGTTGCCCGCGCTCGGGCTGTGGATCGTCGAGCTGCTGGAGGACGCGGGCGCGTCGGTGAAACCGGCCGAGAACCAGTTCGGGCTGCCCGGTGTCGGCCCGAGTCCGGCCAGGTCCTGGCAGTTGACGGACGGTGTCGGCATCGACTCGGACCAGCTGATCACCTGGGTCGCGACGGCGGTGGTGGCCGTCGGCCTCTGGGTCCTGATGCGGCACACCCCGCTGGGGCTGAAGCTCCGGGCGGCCGTCGACGACCGTTCGCTGGTGGAGTTGCGCGGGCTGAGCGCGGACCGGCTGTCGTCGATCGCGTGGATGCTGTCGTCGGGGCTCGCGGGCCTGGCGGGCGTCCTGGCCACGCCTCTACTCGGCCTGTCCGCCCACGACTTCACGCTCTTCCTCTTCGTCTCGGCGACGGCGGCGGTGCTCGGCCGCTTCGTCTCCGTCCCGCTGGCGTTCGCGGGCGGACTCGGGCTCGGGGTGCTGCAGAACCTGGTCGCCGGGTACGCGAATTTCGCCGAGCGGATCACCGGATTCCGTACCGCCGTACCGTTCCTGATCCTCTTCGCCGGGCTGCTCCTGCTGACCCGGCGCGGCCGTACGGCGGGGACGGCGGCCGTGGACGCGCCGCCGGTCGACTATCTGGCGGGCCGGTCCTGGCTCCGGCGGTGGGGTCCGTGGTCCGCTGCCGCCGTGCTGCTCGCCGTGGCCTTCTACACGGTGACGACCCCCTTCTGGAGCGGCATCCTCGCCCAAGGGCTCGCCCTGTCCCTGGTGTTCGTCTCCTTCACGGTGGTGACGGGGCTCGGCGCGATGGTGTCCCTGGCGCAGGCGACCTTCGTGACGGGGGCGGCGCTGGTGGCGGGGCTGCTGCTGAGTCATGGCTGGCCGTTCGTGGCCGCGGCGGCCGTGGGGACGTGCGCGGCAGCCGTGCTCGGTGCCCTGGTGGCCCTCCCCGCGCTGCGGCTCGGCGGCCGCTCGCTCGCCCTCGCGACCCTCGCGCTCGCCTTTCTGGCGGACCAAGTCCTGTTCCAGATCGGCTGGTTGAGGAACGGTGACACGGGGTGGTCGATCCCGCGGCCGGTCTTCGGTCCGGTGGATCTGAACGACGACCGGGCGTTCGGTGTCGCACTGCTCGTACTGGTCACCGCGGCCATCGCCGCGCTCAGCGCGCTGCGCGGCTCGCCGTCCGGGCGGGCCATGCTCGCGGTGCGCTCCGCACCCGCGGCGGCGATGGCTTCGGGGGTGTCGGTCGTCCGCACCAAGCTGGTGCTGTTCACCCTGTCGGCCGGACTCGCGGGCTTCGGCGGCGTGATGTACGCGTCCTACAACACCCGTGTCACCGCTACCGACTTCACCGCGATGACGGGACTGATCTGGCTCGCGGTGGTCGTCGCGGCGGGCCTGCGGCGTCCGCAGTTCGCGGTCGTCGCCGGGCTGGTCTACGCCCTCGTACCGCACCTCGTCTCCGACTACGTCACCGAGTCCGTCCACCTCCCGGTGATCCTCTTCGGCCTGGCGGGCCTGGCCCTGGCGAACGACCCGGACGGGTACTGCGCGGCGGCGTCGGTGCGGGTGCATCGGCGGCGGTTGGCGGGTGGGGGCTCGGCGGGGGCCGCCGGGCCATGGTCGGGGACGAGGTCGGGGACGAGGTCAGGCACGGGGACGGGGTCAGGCACGAGGGTGGGAGCGGGGGCAGGCACGAGGGCTGAGTCCGGGGCGGCGAGCGGAAGTCCCACCGACAAGTCCAGCCCCCCAAGCAGTAGTCCCACCCGCAAGTCCAGCGCCCCAGGCGGGAATCCCGCCGGCGTCGGCGAAACCGGTCCCCGGCCGGTGGCGGCCTCCTCCCCCGCCGAACCGCCCGCCCTCGAACTCCGCGCCGTACGCGCCGGATACGACGGCGCACCCGTTCTGCACGGAGTGGACCTCGCCGTACATCCCGGCGAGATCCTCGCCCTCCTCGGCCCGAACGGGGCCGGGAAATCGACGACCTGCCGTGTCGCGGCAGGCCTGATCGCTCCGCTCGGCGGCCAGGTGTACGTGGCCGGCCGCGACGCCACACGAGAGGGTGCCGTACGCCGGTCGCGCGCCGGAGTGGCCCTGGCACCGGAGGGGCGGGGCATCTTCCCGGCGCTCACCATCGAGGAGAACCTCGCCCTGTACCTGCGCGAGAAGAACCAGCGCGAGGCCGTGTACGAGCGGTTCCCCGGCCTCGCCGGACGGCGTGGCGTGCCCGCAGGTTCCCTCTCCGGCGGCGAACAGCAGATGCTCGCCCTGGCGCCGCTCCTCCAACGCCCCCCGAAGGTCCTGATCGCGGACGAACCGTCCCTCGGCCTGGCCCCGCGCATCGTCGAGGAGGTGTTCCGCCTCCTCACCGAACTCCGCGACACCGGAACGGCGTTGCTCCTTGTCGAGGAGAAGGCGACCGAGGCGTTGGGGGTCGCGGACACGGTCGCGTACCTCGCGCAGGGGCGGGTGACGTGGTGCGGTCCACGGGCGTCGGTGGAGGCGGACCGCCTGACGGAGGCGTATCTGGGCCTGGCGGCCCCGCACGATCCGGATACCGGTCCCGTTCCCGTTCCCGTTCCCCTTCCCAGTCCTGACCTCGAACCCGTTCCTGGCCCTGACCCCGAATCCGGTCCCAGTCCTGACCTCGAACCCGGTCCCGGCCCTGACCTCGACTCCGATCCCGGTTCCGATCCAAGCCCCGGGTCCCCCATGAATCCGACGATCCCCTCCCAGCCCCGGAGAGGGGTCCGGCCATGAGTGGCACCCCTGCCCGCCCCGTACCCACCACACCCGCCCCACCCCCCGCCCTCCAAGCCACCCACATCGGCGTCCGCTTCGGCGGGATCCGGGCGCTGGACGCCGTGAGCCTCACCCTGCGCCCCGGAGAGATCTGCGGGCTCATCGGCCCCAACGGGGCGGGAAAGACGACCCTCTTCGACGTACTTTCCGGTATCCGGCGCCCCGACGAGGGCCGCGTCCACCTCGACGGAACGGACATCACCCGCCGCTCCCCCGTCTGGCGGGCCCGCCGCGGGATGCGCCGCACCTTCCAGCGGCAGCAGCTGTTCGGCCAGCTCACGGTGGCCGACAACCTGGTGGTGGCCCAGGAGTGGCGCGGCGGTGGAGGCGGACTCGCGGCCGATCTGCTGGCGTCACCGACCCGGCGTACGTACGAGCGGGAGCGCCGTACCCGAGCGGCCGACGTCCTGCGCGCCTGCGGGCTCAGCGATCTCGGTGAGACCTACGCCGGGGCCCTGCCGGTGGGCCGGGCCCGTATGGTCGAGCTGGCGCGGGCGGTCGCGGACCCGCCCAGGGTGCTGTTGCTGGACGAACCCGCGTCCGGGATGACGGCCGACGAACGCCGTCACCTGTCGTCCGTCATCCGCCGCCTGTCCGGCGAGGAGGGCTGCGCCGTACTCCTCGTGGAGCACAACGTCGCCTTCGTCATGGAACTGTCCACCCGGGTCGTCGTACTCGACCTGGGCCGCGTCCTCGCCGAGGGCACCCCCGCCGAGGTCCACACCGACCGACGGGTGCGGGACGCGTACCTGGGCACGACCGCCGGCTGACGGCCCAGATCAACCAGTGACACGGGCGGCTCACACGAGCTGGTAACCCCGCATGTTCGAAAGCAGGAGGTAGCAGTCCTGGAGGGAGCCCGACGTGTCGCCGAGGGAGCGGTAGATGCCCCACTTGGGGCGTACGCGGTCGGCCAGGAACGTGTCTACGCCCGTGCGCGACGCGTCGACGACCGTCGTTGAGCCGTTCTTCAGGATCCAGCGGACCGAACCGGCCGAGCCGTTGCCGACCTTGATCTGGAAGTCGACGTCGATCCATTTGTTGTGCAGGGGTTCGAGGTTCGTGCGGCCGACGAGGATGTCGCCCTCGAAGAGCTTGAGTTCGATGGTCTGCACGCCGTTGACCCGGCGGAGCGACTGCACGACGATCGGCGAGGTTCCGGTGCCGGGCTGCTTCATCTGCATGATGTGGGTGAAGGTGGTGGTCGCCTTCAGGGAGCTGGGGATGTACATCGAGTACGTCACCCGCCAGGTCTGGCCCTCGGTCCACTTGAGGTAGTTGCTGCCGGAGCCGTTGCGCAGGCCGGTGACCTCGTGGCGCTGACGGTCCGTCGAGGTGTCGCGGTCGACGGTGTGCATGTTGAAGCGCCAGTTGTCGCCCGTGGCATAGATGTGCGGGGAGGCCGCGGGGTGCGAGCCCGCGCGGTCGTCCTCCAGGGTCTCGAAGGCGCCGAGCCCGTTGGTGCGCGCCGACGGGGACCACTTCAGCTGCCAGGCCGCGGCGGTGGCGGCGATGGCGGGCAGACCGACGGCCGCCACGGCCGCACCGCCGAGTGCCGCACCGAGCAGGGTCCTTCGTGTGGGGGTCATGGCTCTCTCGTTCCTCGTCGTCGCCGAGTCCTGGTTCATATACGTGCACCCCGTTCACCAATATGCAGAAGAGTCCCCGGCATGACAGGACGCGGTCAATGGTTCGGACCAACGAGCCCGGGTAGGTTTCCAGCCAATCTCCGGTTGCGCTCAGCGAACGCACGGGACGCGGACGCGCACACGAACGCGGAACAGGAATGCGCGACGGCCCGTGATCGTTGACGATGGGCGTATCAACCGACGACTGAAGGATCGAGAGCTCGTGAGCAACGTCCCCCCGATCATCCTGAACAACGGCGTCGAGATGCCCCAGCTGGGCTTCGGGGTCTGGCAGATGGCGGACGACGAGACGGAGAAGGCCGTCGCCACCGCCCTGGAGGCCGGGTACCGCAGCATCGACACCGCGGCGATCTACGGCAACGAAAGGGGCACCGGCAAGGGCATCACCGGCTCCGGCATCGCCCGCAAGGATCTCTTCGTCACCACCAAGCTCTGGAACAGCGACCAGGGGTACGACTCCACGCTGCGGGCCTTCGACGCGTCCCTGGAGAAGCTCGGCCTCGACTACGTCGACCTGTACCTCATCCACTGGCCGGCACCGTCCAGGGGCAAGTACATCGACACGTACAAGGCCTTCGAGAAGCTCTCCGCGGACGGCCGGGCCAAGTCCATCGGCGTCTCCAACTTCCTTCCGGAGCACTTGGAGAAGCTGATCGACGCGACGTCCGTCATTCCGGCCGTCAACCAGATCGAGCTGCACCCGCACCTCCAGCAGCGCGTGTCCCGTGAGTACCACGCGCAGCAGGGCATCGCCACGGAGGCGTGGTCCCCGCTCGGCTCGGGCAGGGGCCTGCTGGAGGTCCCGGCCATCGTGGCCATCGCCCAGAAGCACGGCCGTACGCCGGCCCAGGTCGTCCTGCGCTGGCACATCCAGCTCGGGAACGTGGTGATCCCCAAGTCCGTGACGCCGTCCCGGATCAAGGAGAACATCGATGTCTTCGACTTCTCCCTCGACACCGAGGACATCGCCGCGATCAGCGCCCTCAACGAGGACCGACGCCTGGGCCCGGACCCGGCGACGGAGGGCTGACGCCCCGGCCGGGTCGTACACCCGGGCGCCCCGACGCCACACGAAGCCGCCGCCCGGCACGTTCGGGCGGCGGCTTCGTCATGGGTCCGAGACGGTGTCGTGGATGCGGCGGGCGGGTGAGGCAAGGCGCGGCATCCTCGCCGGGGGGAGGGGGATCGGTCAGGCTCGCCCGCGTACCCGTTCAGCACACACGCATACGTCCCCGTACGCGCCCTACACGTCGGATGCCAGCCGCCCTCCCGTGGGGTCGCATGGCTCCCCCCTGGTCCAGAAGGGTCCTCCCACCGTGCGCACTCGAACGCTGACCCTCGCCGCCGCAGCCACCGGCGCCGCGCTGCTCGCCGCCGCGGCACTCCCCGCGGGGGCCGCCCCTGTACGGGCTCGGGAGGGCGCGGTCAGCGCCGCCGACCTGCTCGCCGAGGTGGCGACCTGCTCGCAGATCTCCCGCGGCAGGTACAGCCTCGACGCGGCGGCGCCGGCCACCGTCCCCGTGTGCGGCAAGAGCGGCGCGGTCTTCTGGAAGGCCGACATGGACATCGACTGCGACGGCCAGGTCACCACCGCGTGCAACACCCGCACCGATCCGTGGTTCCAAAACCAGACCTCCTTCCGCCAGTCCGACGGCCGACCGCTGAACTCGGAGCAACTGCCGTACATCGTGCTGCCCAGAGCCAGCGACATCTGGAAGTACGCGAACTCCGGTATCAGCGGCGGCAGCGTGGCGGCGGTGATCTACGGAGACAAGGTCGAGTACGGAGTCGTCGGCGACACCGGCCCCGCGGAGATCATCGGTGAGGCCTCGTACGCCACCGCGCGGGCCCTCGGCATCAATCCCGACCCGGTGACCGGCGGCGTGCGCTCGGGAGTGACGTACATCGTCTTCACCGATTCCAAGGTCTCCCCCATCGAGGACCACAGCGCGGCGGCGTCCCTCGGTGAGGCGCTGGCGCAGGAGTTCCTCGAGGACAACTGAGAGCAAGTGAGAACACGACGGAGCCCGTCCCGGCCCCCCGGCCGGACTCCGTCGCTCACGGGCCCTGGCTCAGACCGGCTGGCCGATCGGGCGCACGACCACGGTGTTCACGTCCACCCCGCTCGGCTGGCGGATCGCCCAGACGACCGACTCCGCGATCTGGTCCGAGGTGAGGAGATGCCCGGGCGGCAGGCTGCCGTAGCCGTCCCAGAAGGGTGTCTCCACCCGGCCGGGCGAGATCAGGGTCACGCCCACGCCGTACTCGGTGACCTGCCGCCGGGTGTTCTCGGCGAGCCCGGTCACGGCCCACTTCGTCGCCCCGTAGAGGTTGCCGGGCCCGTGGATGTGGCCCGCGACGCTGCCGACGAGCACGATCCTGCCCTTGGTCTCCTTCAGTCGATCGATCGACGCCCGGATGAGCAGCGCGGGGCCGAGCACATTGGTCAGCACCATGTCCCGCCACCCGGCCGGATCGCCCTCGGCGACGGTGTCGTGCGTGGCGAACCCGGCGTTGGCGACGACCGTGTCCAGCCGTCCGAACTCCCGCACCGTCGCCTCGACGGCCGCCTGGACGTGGTCGTAGTCGGCCGCGTCCCCCGCGATCGTCAACAGCCCCTCGGGCTTGCCGAGTTGCTCGGCGAACCCGCGCAGCCGCTCCTCCCCGCGCCCCGTCACCGTCACCCGGTGCCCGGCATCGAGCAGCTGCCGCGCCACCGCCGCACCGATACCGCTGCCGCCGCCGGTGATCAGCGCCACTGGTGAGTCAGTCATACGTTCCCCCAAGCCATGTCCGTGTCGTGTCCGTGTCGTGTCCGTCACGAAGTGCCCGGAGTCCATCACTTGGAGAGCACTCGATGTCAACACGCGCGGCAAAGGCGCCCCCGCGCGGAGCGCCAGGGCCTGCCTAAGGCTTCACCCCGACATACACCGTCATCGCCGCGAGCACGAACACATCCGGTCGTTGGAACACGCTCGCCTTGTCGTCCGCGTCGAGGAGTCGGTCGAGTGCGGCGAGATCATCGGCATCGAGGTCCTCCGCGAGTCCGGCGCGGCGATGGCCGAGGCTGGTGGCGACGAAGGCGCGACCCTCCTCCGACAGCGGCGCGGGCAGATCGAGCAGGAAGGTACGGGTCGCGGCGTGCCGCAGCCCGACCGCGTTCAGCAGGGCCGGCCAGTCCTCGGTCTCCTCGACCGCGCCCGGCAGCTCGCGCCGCATCCGCGTGAACCACTCCTGCTCGACCGCGTCCGTCCGGGACTGCAGACCCGGGCGGCCGATGCCGATGTCGCGCGGAAGGTAGCGGAAGGGCAGCCCGCCCTCCAGCAGGGCGAGGGTCCCGCCGGGTGCGAGCCGCTCGGTGAAGCCCGCGAGGGCGGCCCGCTGGTCGCCGACGTGGTGCAGGGACCTGCTGGCCCAGAGGAGGTCGGCCGGGTACTCCAAGTCGCCCAACCCGTCGGCGAGTTCGGCCTCCAGCGTGCTGAAGCGGTCGGCGATCCCGAGGCGCGCGGCACGGGCGCGGGCCGCCTCCAGGAGAGGCTCCGCCCCGTCCACGGCGACGACCCGGGCCTTGGGGAACGTATCGGCGAGCAGACAGGAGATGACGCCGGGACCACTGCCCGCGTCGACGATCAGTTCGGGCTCCGGCTGCCGTTCCCGCAGCCAGTCGGCCACCTGCGCGTAGAGCGGGCTGAACAGCTCGGCCTCCTGCTCCAGCATCGGAAGCATCTCGGCGAAGTCGATGTGGGTGTGATCGTGACCGGGACCGGGACCGGGACCGTGACCGTGACCGGGACCATGATCGTGGCCCTGGCCCTGGCCGTGGCCCTGGCCGTGGCCCTGGCCGTGGCCGTGGCCGTCGCCGTCGTTCTGGTGGGGTTCGTGATCGTGCGCCATCGTTCCGAGCCTCTCGTTCGGGATACGGACAGCGTGCTCCGCCCCTCCCGAAAACAGCTAGTCGCATTGCTGAAACAGCAACAGTTCCCCGCACCTCCTCAGGGGTGCGGGGAACCGCGCGACCAACCGCACTCGGCGCAGCGTCACAGCGCCGGATACGCGTTCCTCATCAGCTCCTGGAACTGGGCCGAGAACCAGTGTCCGGACAGCGGCGCGTTCGGCAGGGCGCCCGACATGTTGTTGTTGTTCCGCGGGTTGCCGGTGTACGTCGGGTCGCACATCCGGTCGAAACCCTTGCCCTCGTCGTTCGGGATGGCGGTGCTCGACCCGTCCGACTCGCCCGGCGGCTTCATCCACACGTACGCGTCGATGCCGGTCGCCGGTGCCGCCTGCGGCCGTTCGCCGAGGCCCGCGCCCGACTGGTTGCACCAGTTGCCGAGATGGATGCGGCGGTCGTAGCGGCCGCCGTTGATGTAGGTGTCGACGTTGGTCGTCGCCCCGGGGCCGGTCGGCCGGGCCGTGCCGCCCCAGCCGTTGCGGGAGGTGTCGACCAGCATGCCGATCCCGGCGGGGAAGCCGATCGAGACCAGCTGGTCGCGCATGGCCTGCGCGTACGACTGCTCGTCGACGTACCGGTTCCAGTCGATCCACTTCGACGTACGGACCGACGCGCCGTTCACGGAGTCGTTGATCGTGAAGTAATTCTCCTTCAGGGCACTGTAGTTGGCGGTGTTCACGATGAAGCCGTGGACGTCGGCGACGGTCGCGCCCTCGGCAGTGGCGGCCTCCTTGAAGAGGGCGGCGGAGGGTGCGAAGTTGTCGTCCCAGCCGAGCCAGCCGTGGTGTCCGGCGTCCACGTAGTTGTAGACGTTGGGCACGTGGCCGAGCTTGTTCAGGGCGTATCCGACGCCCTTGACGTAGTTGCCGTTCGCCTTCATCGTGTCGCAGTTGGCGGTGGCGGTGACGCGGGGCGAGACGTTCGTGACGAGGTTCGGCAGCGAGTCGATCTCGACGGTCGTGACGATGCGCAGCCCCGCGTACTTGCTGTCGGCGAGGATCGCCGCGATCGGGTCGATGTACTGGGTCTTGTACTTGTCGATCTCCGTCGCGCCGAGTTCGCCGTTGGAGGCGAGAGCCGCGCAGTCACGGCCCGGCAGGTTGTAGATGACCAGCTGGACGACCAGTTGGTCGGAGCCCTTCTGCGCCAGCGCCGCGTCCAGGTGGGCGCGCAGGCCCATCCCGCCGTTCACGCCGTTGATGGCGGCGATCCGGTCGAGCCATACGCCCGTCGGCTGGTTGGCGATGCGGCTGCCCCCGGCTTCCGCGGTGGCCTTCGCCTTCCACTCCGGGTTCACATACACCTTGGCACCGGCGTACGGGTTGTCGACCTTGTTGCCCGGGCCAGGTGGTGGGTCCGTGGGGCCTGGACCGCTGCCACCGTCGTCGACGTTGCAGGTCACCCCGTCCAGGGTGAAGGTGGTGGGCAGCGCGTTGGTGCCGCTGTAGCTGCCGTTGAAGCCGAAACTGACCGAACTCCCGGTCCCCAGCGTGCCGTTGTAGCTCTCGTTGGCGGCGGTGACGGCGGTGCCGCTCTGGCTGAACTTGGCGTTCCAGCCGCTGGTGACCTTCTGGTTTCCGGCGTACGACCACTTGACGGCCCAACTCGTCTTGGCCGCGCTGTTGTTGGTGAGCGTGACGGCGGCGGTGAAGCCTGAGTCCCACTGGTTCTGCACCTTGTAGTCGACGGTGCAGGGGATGGCGGCCACGCCGGCGTCCGGGGGTATGGCAGCGACGGCGGCGCCCGTGGTGCCGGCGACCAGCGCCATCGCCGCGAGGAGTGCTGTTCTGGTACGGCTCATGTGCGGGGTGTCCTATCCGTCGAGGGAGCGCAGGCGGTCGCGCAGCCCGATGCCGAATGACGTGGGTGTGCCGTTGTAGTTCGAGATGAGGGCGGGTCCGGAACCGCAGTCCCAGGTGTTCCAGGTCCAGCCGAGGTAGGAGAGCCCGCGCGCGTCGAACCAGGCCATGACGCGGTCGATGAAGGAGTGCGCGCAGGTGTTCTCGCCGATCTCGCCCGCCACGAGCGGGACCTGGGCCGCGACCGGCGCGAGCGTGGAGCTCCAACAGCTCTCGTTGGAACAGGTGTTGAAGTTGTAGACGTGCCAGGCGGCGGCGAGATTGCCGAGCGGATCGGTCGGCTTGTAGGTCAGCCACTGGCTCAGGTCGTTCGCGTACGCGAGGCCCCCGGCCAGGATGGGGTTCCTGGCGCCGGTGCCGCGGATAGCGTCGATCAGGTCCTGCATGCCGGCGACCTCGAAGCCGATGCCGGGGCAGGTGCCGCCGTCGCGCCAGCAGGTCCACGCCTGGGTGGCGGTGGACGTGGCACGGTCCGGGTAGGGCTCGTTGAACAGGTCGAAGACGACGGTCCCGTCGTCCTTGAAGGTACTCGCGACCGAGGCCCAGAAGGTGGGCGTGTAACGCATGTTGGGCATCGGCTTCTGGCAACTGGCGTACACGTCGGAGCAGCCCGCCGAGTTGCCGGTGTACTGACCGTGGGACCAGTGCAGTTCGAGCATCGGCGTCATACCGTGTGCCTTGACCTTGGCCACCAGGGCCTTGACCGCGGCGATGTAGTTGGCCCCGCCGTACTCCGGTTTGATGTGAGAAAGTCCCAGCCAGCACTCCTCGTTGAGCGGAATGCGGACCGTGTTGGCGTTCCAGTCGGCGATCGCCTTGACGGACGCGTCGTCGACCGGGCCGTCGAAGATGCCGTGGCCCTGGACGCACATGAACTCGCCGCCGGAGCGGTTGACGCCGAGCAGCCTGCGGGTGGCTCCCGTCTCGTCGACGAGCTTGTTGCCCGAGACCTTCAGGACGGGCGGGCCGCCCGTGGGGTCCGGCGGATCGGTCGGGTCGGGTGGATCGGTGGGATCGGGTGGATCGGTCGGGTCCGGCGGATCAGGTGACGGCTCCGAGTCGACGTTGCACGCCGTCCCGTTGAGTCTGAAGGCCGTGGGCGCGGTGTTGCTCCCCGACCACGAGGCGAGGAATCCGGCGCCGACGCTCGCGCCGGTGCCCAGCGAACCGTTGTAGCTCTCATTGGCCGCGGTCACCGTCGTACCGGACTGGGACCACTTGGCGTTCCAGCCCTGGGTGACCTTCTGGCCGCCGACGAGGTCGAAGGTGAGACTCCAACTGCTCACCGCTGCGGCGTTGTTGGTGATGTTGACGGAGCCCTGGAAGCCGTTGTCCCACTGACTGGTGACCGAGTACTCCACCGTGCAGGCGGGGGCGGCTCCCGAAGCCGTGACGACCGGCGCGACCGCGGTGCCCACGAGGGCGAACGCGGCGGCGCCGAACACTAAAAGAGGTGAACGCGCGGGGTGTCGCATGAGCGACTCCTTGCAGTTCTGACGCGTCGCGACGGACGTGTCGACTGATGGAATCGCTCCCACTGGTGCGGAAGAAGGTAGCGCCACGTGTTGGTAAAGGACAGAGGAGTCGCACTCTTGATCTATCGAATCATTTCGACTCTTCAAGCACCTTGACCCCTTCGACCCTCATCCCCACTATGGGAGCGCTCCCACTGGTTCAAGGCTTATTGCCCTCCCCCCATCTCCGAGCCGTATGGAGAGGAACCAGAACATGGCACCCAGACCCAGCCGCCGCCTCGCGCGGCGGATGTGGACCGCCGTGGTGGCGGCCCTCGCCCTCCCGATCACGACGCTGGTCACCGGCACCGGGGCAACTCCCGCCCAGGCGGCGGCCGTCCAGTGCGGGGTCGACTACAAGACGAACGACTGGGGCTCCGGTTTCACCGCCGAGCTCACCCTCACCAACCGCGGCACGGAGGCGATCAGCGGCTGGATCCTGACGTACGACTACTCGGGCAACCAGCAGCTCAGCAGCGGCTGGAGCGGTACCTGGTCACAGTCCGGCCGGACGGTCACCGCGAGGAACGCCTCCTGGAACGGGACGATCGCGGTCGGGGCCGCAGTGACGACCGGCGCCCAGTTCACGTACAGCGGCACCAACGCCACCCCCACCTCTTTCGCGATCAACGGCACGGCCTGCACCGGCGCCCACCAGCCGCCGATCACCGTGCTGACCAGCCCCGCCGCCGGCGCGGTCTACTCCCAGGGCGCCGCCGTCCCGCTCGCCGCGACCGCCGCCGCCGCGGACAACGCGACGATCAGCAAGGTCGAGTTCTACGACAACACGACTCTGCTGGGCACCGACACCAGCTCGCCGTACTCGCTCTCGGCCTCCGGCTTGACCGTCGGCAGTCATTCGCTGCTCGCGAAGGCGTACGACAGCCTGGGCGCGGCGGCGGAGTCCACGCCGGTCGGCATCACGGTCGCCGCGGGTCCCGCCGTGGTGGTCTCGCCGACCCAACTCGGCGTCCAGCAGGGCAAGTCGGGCACGTACGACGTGAAGCTCTCGACCCAGCCGTCGACGAACGTGACCGTGACGACCGCTCGCGCGAGCGGCAACACGGGCCTGTCCGTCACCGGCGGGGCGTCGCTCACCTTCACGCCGTCGAACTGGAACACCGCCCAGAAAGTGACCGTCACCGCAACCGCCTCGGGCACCGGTTCGGCGACCTTCGAGTCGTCGGCCACCGGGCACGCGAAGGCCGCGGTCACCGTCACCCAGCTTGCCGCGTCGAAGGAGTACGACGCCCGCTTCCTGGAGCTCTACGGGAAGATCACCAACCCGGCAAACGGCTACTTCTCCCCCGAGGGCATCCCGTACCACTCGGTGGAGACTCTGATCGTCGAGGCGCCCGACCACGGCCATGAGACGACGTCGGAGGCGTACAGCTATCTGCTGTGGCTGCAGGCCATGTACGGCAAGGTGACGGGCGACTGGTCCAGGTTCAACGGAGCCTGGGAGATCATGGAGAAGTTCATGATCCCCACGCACGCCGACCAGCCGACGAACTCCTTCTACACCGCCTCGAAGCCGGCGACGTACGCGCCCGAGCACGACACCCCGAACGAGTACCCGGCGCAGCTCGACACCGGCGTCCCGGTCGGCTCCGACCCGATCGCCGCCGAGCTGAAGAGCGCGTACGGCACGGACGACATCTACGGCATGCACTGGCTGCAGGACGTCGACAACGTCTACGGGTACGGCAATTCGCCGGGCAAGTGCGAGGCGGGGCCGACGGACACGGGTCCCTCGTACATCAACACCTTCCAGCGCGGATCGCAGGAGTCGGTGTGGGAGACCGTGCCACAGCCGACGTGCGACGCCTTCAAGTACGGCGGTACGAACGGGTACTTGGACCTGTTCACCAAGGATGCCTCGTACGCCAGGCAGTGGAAGTTCACCAACGCCCCCGACGCCGACGCACGTGCCGTGCAGGCCGCGTACTGGGCCGACATCTGGGCCAAGCAGCAGGGCAACGGCTCCGCCGTCACGGCGACCGTCGGCAAGGCGGCGAAGATGGGCGACTATCTCCGCTACTCCATGTACGACAAGTACTTCAAGAAAATCGGCAACTGTGTGGGACCGTCGACCTGCCCGGCCGGCACGGGCAAGGACGCCTCGCACTACCTCCTGAACTGGTACTACGCGTGGGGCGGCGCCACCGACGCCTCGGCGGGCTGGGCCTGGCGCATCGGCTCCAGCCACACCCACGGCGGCTACCAGAACCCGCTCGCCGCGTACGCGCTCAGCTCGTACGCCGACCTGAAGCCCAAGTCGGCGACAGGGCAGGCGGATTGGGCGAAGTCCCTCGACCGGCAGCTGGAGTTCTACCGCTGGCTGCAGTCCAGTGAGGGAGCCATCGCGGGCGGCGCGACCAACAGCTGGCAGGGGCGCTACGCGACGCCGCCTTCCGGGACGCCGACCTTCTACGGCATGTTCTACGACGAGAAGCCCGTCTACCACGACCCGCCGTCCAACCAGTGGTTCGGCTTCCAGGCGTGGTCGATGGAACGGGTCGCCGAGTACTACCAGCAGACGGGTGACGCGCACGCCAAGCTCGTCCTCGACAAGTGGGTCGACTGGGCACTGTCCAGGACCACGGTCAACCCCGACGGCTCCTTCCGCATCCCGAACACCCTCCAGTGGTCGGGCAAGCCCGATACCTGGAACGCGTCAAGTCCCGGCGCAAACACGGGACTTCACGTCACCGTCGCCGACTACACGGACGACGTCGGCGTGGCGGCCGCGTACGCCAAGACCCTGACGTACTACGCCGACCGCTCCGGTGACACGCAGGCCAGGGCCACGGCCAAGGCGCTGCTCGACGGCATGTGGACGAACAACCAGGACGCGCTGGGCATCGCGGTCCCGGAGACCCGCGCCGACTACAACCGCTTCGACGACGGCGTGTACGTCCCGAGCGGCTGGACCGGCAGGATGCCGAACGGCGACACGATCAACTCGTCGTCGACCTTCGACTCGATCCGCTCGTTCTACGAGGACGATCCGGCCTGGTCCAAGATCGAGGCGTATCTGGCGGGCGGGGCCGCGCCCTCGTTCACGTATCACCGGTTCTGGGCCCAGGCGGACATCGCCCTCGCCATGGGCTCGTACGCGGAGCTTCTCGAATAGGTGGCTCCAAGTGCTTTGGGCGGTCCCCGTCCTCACCGGGGGCCGCCCGGCCTTTCGCGCTCCCATCCCCCCACGTGCAAGGAGAGGGTCACCGTGCGAAGAACCCCCGTCCTCACCGCCGTGCTCGGGCTTGCGGCCGGGCTGCTCGCGGGTACGCCGCCCGCGCTGGCCGCGCAGCCCGTCGAGCGAGCCGCGCCGTCGCCGGCCGTCGCCGCCGACGCGTACACCTGGAAGAACGCGCGCATCGACGGTGGCGGGTTCGTTCCCGGCATCGTCTTCAACCGGTCCGAGAGGAACCTCGCGTACGCGCGGACCGACATCGGTGGCGCCTACCGCTGGCAGGAGTCGTCGAAGAGCTGGACCCCGCTGCTCGACTCGGTGGGCTGGGACCGCTGGGGGCACACCGGCGTGGTGAGCCTCGCCTCCGACGCGGTGGCGCCCAGCAGGGTGTACGCGGCCGTCGGCACGTACACGAACAGCTGGGACCCCGGCAACGGGGCCGTGCTCAGGTCCGCCGACCGGGGCGCGACCTGGCAGAAGGCCGACCTGCCGTTCAAGCTGGGCGGCAACATGCCCGGGCGCGGCATGGGCGAGCGGCTCGCCGTCGACCCGCACAGGAACAGCGTGCTGTATCTGGGCGCCCCGAGCGGCAAGGGGTTGTGGCGGTCCACGGACTCGGGCGTCTCTTGGTCGCAGGTGACGAACTTCCCCAACGTCGGCAACTACGTGCAGGATCCGACCGACACGAGCGGGTACGCCTCCGACAACCAGGGCATCGCCTGGGTCACCTTCGACGAGTCCACCGGCACGGGCACGAACGCCACGCGAACCATCTATGTCGGTGTGGCCGACAAGAACAACGCCGTCTACCGCTCCACCGACGCGGGCGCGACCTGGTCCCGTCTCGCCGGGCAGCCCACCGGATACCTGGCCCACAGGGGCGTCCTCGACGCGGCGAACGGCTACCTCTACCTCGCGTACAGCGACAAGGGCGGCCCGTACGACGGCGGCAAGGGCCGGCTGTGGCGGTACGCGACGGCGACCGGCACCTGGACGGACATCAGCCCGGTCGCGGAGGCCGACACCTACTACGGCTTCAGCGGGCTGACGGTCGACCGGCAGAAGCCGGGCACGGTCATGGCGACCGCGTACAGCTCCTGGTGGCCGGACACCCAGATCTTCCGCTCCACGAACAGCGGCGGCACCTGGACGAAGGCCTGGGACTACACCTCGTACCCCAACCGCTCGAACCGCTACACGATGGACGTCTCGTCCGCGCCGTGGCTGTCCTGGGGCCTATATCCGTCACCGCCCGAGCAGGCCCCCAAACTCGGCTGGATGACCGAGGCGTTGGAGATCGACCCGTTCAACTCGGCCCGGATGATGTACGGGACGGGCGCGACGATCTACGGCACCGAGAACCTGGGCCAGTGGGACAGCGGCGGCCAGTTCACCATCAAGCCGATGGTGCAGGGCCTGGAGGAGACGGCCGTGAACGACCTGGCCGCTCCCCCGTCCGGCGGCGCCCAACTCCTCAGCGCGCTGGGCGACATCGGCGGCTTCCGGCACACGGACCTCACCAAAGTGCCCTCGATGATGTTCACTTCGCCGAACTTCAGCACGACGACGAGCCTCGACTTCGCGGAGGCCAACCCGGGCACGGTGGTGCGGGTCGGCAACCTCGACTCGGGCCCGCACGTGGCGTTCTCGACGGACAACGGCGCCAACTGGTTCGCGGGCACCGACCCTTCGGGTGTGAGCGGCGGCGGCACGGTCGCGGCGGCTGCCGACAGCAGCCGTTTCGTGTGGAGCCCGGCGGGCGCGGGGGTGCACTACGCGACCGGCTTCGGCACGTCGTGGTCGGCGTCGAGCGGGATTCCGGCCGGGGCGATCGTGGAGTCGGACCGGGTCGACCCGAGGACCTTCTACGGCTTCAAGTCGGGGAAGTTCTACGTCAGTTCGGACGGCGGCGCCTCCTTCACGGCCTCGTCCGCGACCGGGCTGCCGAGCGGCGACAGCGTGCGGTTCAAGGCGCTGCCCGGCACGAAGGGTGACATCTGGCTGGCTGGCGGCGCGAGCGACGGCGCGTACGGGCTGTGGCACTCGACGGACGGCGGCGCGACCTTCGGCAAGCTGTCGGGCGTCGAGCAGGCCGACACCATCGGCTTCGGCAGGGCGGCGCCCGGCGCCTCCTACCAGACGCTCTACACGAGCGCGAGGATCGGCGGCGTACGCGGCATCTTCCGCTCCACGGACAAGGCCGCGACCTGGACACGCATCAACGACGACGCACACCAGTGGGGCTGGACGGGCGCGGCCATCACCGGGGACCCGCGGATCTACGGCCGGGTGTACATCTCGACGAACGGCCGCGGAGCCATCTACGGCGACGTGGCAGCGCAATGAGCGAAGGTACAGGGTGAGTGGAAGGTTGGGGACGCGTGCAGTGTCCGGCACGCGTCCCCAACCCTCCAAAAGCTTTGCTAAGGGGTGTAGACCGTCGGCCTGGGGGCTGTCGGCATGCCGTTGCCGATGAAGAAGCTCGGGTGTGGGGGCTGGTTGTACGCGGTATTTTGCCACGCTATGCCTGTGCGGTACATCGTGTCGTGGAGGAGGGTCGTGATCTTTGTGGTGGTCTCGTTCGGGGTGGAGTAAATGCGCAGGGCCGTGTTGTCGGTGGTCGCCCAGACGACCTCCTCTCGCCAGTCGCCGAAGAGGTCACCCGACAGGGCCGGGGTCGCCTTGGTGCTGTTGTTGGAGTGGACCGAGGCGCCGGTCAGCAGGCGGGTCTCGCCGGACGTGCCGTACTTGTCGATGCGGGTGCCGTCGAGGAGTTCGCGCGTGGTGTCCCCGTCCCACCAGGACAGGAAGTTGACGGAGGACGGCTCTCGGCCCTTCGTGGCGCCGGACTTGTCACGGATGCTGGTGTCGGAGGCGGACCACATCTCGGCGCCGCCGTTGCCGGCGTAGATGTCCCCGGCCACTCCCCTGCCGTTGTCGCAGCAGGCGGCGAGCTGCCAGCGGATCGCGCCGTTGGCGGGGTTGATGTACAACTCGGCGGGCTGGGAAGTGGATTCGGAGACCTTGAAGTACTCCAGGCCGGCCGTTCCCGGGTCGAGGTCGCCCAGGTGCTGGGCGTCGCCGTGGCCGGTCCTCGTGGTCCACAGGCCGTTGCCGTTGTCGTCGACGGCCATCGCCCCGTAGACGATCTCGTCCTTGCCGTCGTTGTCGACGTCCCCGACGGAGAGGCTGTGCGAACCCTGGCCGTCGAAGCCCTTGCCGGTGTTCGTCGAGGAGTTGGTGTCGAAGGTCCAGCGCCGCGTGAACGCCCCGTTCCGCCAGTCCCAGGCCGCGATCACCGAACGCGTGTAGTAGCCGCGCGCCATGATGAGCGAGGGCCGGGCGCCGTCCAGATAGGCGGTACCGGCGAGGAAGCGGTCCACGCGGTTGCCGTACGAGTCGCCCCACGAAGAGACCGTGCCACGTGCCGGGACATAGTCGACGCTCGACATCGCTCTGCCCGTCTGCCCGTTGAACATGGTCAGATACTCGGGCCCGGTGAGTACGTACCCGCTGGAGTTGCGGTGATCGGCGGACGAACTGCCGATCACCACACCCGTCCCGTCGACCGTGGCATCGGAGGTCTTCATGGCGACCTCGGCCTTGCCGTCGCCGTCGTAGTCGTACACCTGGAACTGGGTGTAGTGCGCGCCCGAGCGGATGTTCCGCCCCAGGTCGATGCGCCACAGCCGGGTACCGTCGAGCTTGACGCCGTCGACGATCGTGTTGCCGGTGTAGCCGGACTGGGAGTTGTCCTTGGCGTTCGTCGGCTGCCACTTCAGGACGAAGTCGAGCGCGCCGTCGCCGTCGAGATCGCCGACCGAGGCGTCGTTGGCCTCGTAGGTGTACGCGACCCCGTCCGGGGTGGTGCCGCCGGCGGGCGGGGTGATGGGCACGTCCTTGTACGCGGTACGGAACTGGATCGCGTGGACCGAGTCGCCCTGCTCGACGCCGCCCACGACCGCGCGGACCGTGTAGTCGGCCTGGGCGGGCGCGCCGGCGTGGAAGTAGTTCGTCGAGCCGGTGATCGGGGCCGAGTTGACCTTCGTACCGGCCCGGTACACGTTGAACGACACGTCGTTCGGGTCGGTGCCGAGCCAGCGCCAGCTCACGAGGTTGCCCGCGTCCGTGTGGACGCTGACGACGCCCCGGTCGAGCCTCTCGACCTGGCGGGCGGTCGCGGCCTCGGCCGGACTCGCGGTGAGTGCGGTGAGCCCTGCGGCGGCGAGGGCACCGGTGACGACGGCGGTGAGGAGGAGCCTGGTTCTGCTGCGTCTGCGTTGCGGGTGCTGCACGGTACGTACCTCCCTGGGAGGGGCAGACGGGTTCTGCTACCTCAGTTGCCGCTGGAGGCACGGGAGTTGCCGCGATTCGGCAAGCGCTCTCTATGCGTCGTACGTGCGGGATGCGTCGTACGTGCGGGATGCGTCGTACGTACGGGATACGTCGTCCGTGCGCGACGCGTCGTACATGCGGGACAGCGCGGCGACCGTCTCGGCGATGCGGTCGCGCAGCTCGGTGCCGGTTCCAGCACCTCGACGCCCGCGCCGAGCCCCAGGAAGTCGGCGTGAGCACGCTCCACGGACTCGATGGGGACGGTGGCCAGAGTCCAACCAGCCCTGTCCGGACGCCCGTTGGCCCGTACGGCGTCGCCCGCCGGGCCGGTGAGACGGACACCCGGGGCGAGCCGGACCACCGCCTCGTCCCGGTACAGCCGGTCGTGGAAGTCCCGCTGGTACGCCGTCCAGTACGCGGCGAGGTCGAAGTCGTCGGGGCGGGTGAACTCCTCGTCGGAGGCGGCCAGTTCGAGGATCTGGTCGACACGGAACGTACGCGGTCCGGGGCCCGCCACGACGTACCAGCGGCCCGCCTTGAGAACGAGGCCGTACGGTTCGAGGCGGCGCTCCACGTCGGTGGGCTCGCGCCAGCGGCGGTACAGGACGTTCAGCACACGGCTGTTCCAGACCGCGTCGGCGACGGCGGGGAGGTAGGGGGCGGCCCCGTTGTCGGCGTCCGCGTACCAGCCGGGTGCGTCGAGGTGGAAGCGGCCGCTGATGCGGTCGGCGTGCTCGCGGAGCTCGCGCGGGAGGGCGGCGCGCACCTTGAGCTGGGCGGCGGCGAGGACTGGGCCGAGTCCGAGTTCGGCGGCGGGGCCGGGCGCGCCCGCGAGGAACAGGGCTTCGGCCTCGCCCGCGGTGAGGCCGGTGAGGCGGGTGCGGTAGCCGTCGAGGAGCCGGTAGCCGCCCGCGTGTCCCGCGTCGCCGTACAGCGGGATGCCGGCGGCGCTCAGCGCCTCGACGTCCCGGTAGACCGTGCGCACCGAGACCTCCAGCTCCTCGGCGAGGTCGGCGGCGGTCATCCGGCCCCGGGTCTGGAGGAGCAGGAGGATCGAGACGAGACGGGCTGATTTCACCTCCCCAGAATGTCAGGCTTCACTGACAGGAGGTGTCAGTGAAGCGGCCCTAGCGTCCTCTCATGACCTCCGAGACATCCGAGACATCCGAGACGGCCAAGACGGCCATGACCTCCGGCTACGCAACCAAGAGACCGGGCTGTGGTCGCTGAACTGTTCCAGCAGTCGCAGCGGCCGGCTGTTCCCGCCCGTAGTCGGCCAATTCCGGGACGGGCGGGGCGAGTTCTACGGGGACGACACCCACGACGGCAAGGACGTGCGCGTGCGGTTCGTGTGGTCGGGGATCTCGGCGACCACGGCACGCTGGGAACAGGCGTTCTCCGTGAACGACGAGAAGACGTTGGTGACCAACTGGGTTACGGAGTTCACACCTCGGCCGGACCCGGCTTCCGGAACGCGCGCAGCTTGAACTCCGGGTCCGGGCGCGGCACTTGCTGGTCCGGGAGCTGTTCCAGGCGCAGTGCGAGTTTCTCGGTGAGGGGTGCGCCCGGGGGCAACAGCGTGTACCAGCCGCGCCGGACGTCGGCGGCGGCCCGTTCCGGAGCGCGGCCCTGGCCGTAGCCGCGGAAGCGGGCCCGTCCCACCGGGACGAGGGCATGCCGGTCGGCGAAGGAGCCCACGAGGTCGTCGCGGTCACGGGCCGCACGGCGCGGGCGGGGTGCCATCACGGCGTCGATGTCGCTGCGGACGTCGTGCGAGGCGGCCTTGTCGACGGTCGTGACGAAGACGCCGCCCGGCCGCAGCACGCGGGCCGCCTCGGCGACGGCACGCTCCGCGTCGTCCATCAGGTGCAGCAGCCAGACGGCCGTGACAGCACCGAACGAGGCATCGGGGAAGGGGAGTTGGCGGATGTCCGCGCGGACGACGCGGCCGGGTACCCGTTCGGCGGCCCGCCGCAGCATGCCTTCTGCCGCGTCGGCGCCCGTCACGTCGAGACCGGCCGCCGCGAGCCGACGGGTCACGATGCCGGTGCCGCAGGCGGCGTCGAGGAGGTTGCCCGCGCCTTCGGGGATCAGTCCGAGTACGGCGCTCGCGGCCGCGGCGGCACGGGGTTCGCCGCCCCGGGACACGTCGTACCGCTCGGCTTCCTTGTCGTAGTCGAACACCAACGTGCTCAACGTGCACCGTGCCCGGCCGCGAGACCCTCGACCCGGCGTGCCAGGTCGAAGTCCAGCTCGGTGACGGCGCCGCCCACGCTGTGCGTGTTCACGGTGAGGGAGACGGTGTGGTAGCTGAGGGTGAGGTCGGCGTGGTGGTCCAGCTCGTCCTGTACCTGGGCGATGTGCACGACCAGCGCGGCTGCCGCGAAGTGCGAGCCGAGCCGGTAGGAGCGGGCGATCCGGTCTCCGTCGAGGGACCAGCCGGGCAGCTCCGCGAGCCGGTCCTCGATCTCCTTCTGCGACAGCGGTTCGAGGGGCATGATCGCGCTCCTTCCATGGTGTCCGGATCTCTTCAGCCTGCCACAGACCGGCCGTCTCGGCCCTGGTCAGGCGGGTCCCGCGCGGCCGATGGGGTGGGCATTCGGCCGCTCGGACGCTCATCGACCCGCGGACCGCGCGGCGACTAATGTCGGGACATGACCGCCGCCGCACCCACTCCTACGTCCGCCCTCGCGGCCGCTGCCCCATCCACCGTTGCCTCCGGCTCGGCCTCCGGCAGCGCCTCCGGCGTCGGCAAGGGAGTCGGGCCGCTGCTGCGCGGCTGGCGGGAGCAGCGCCGGGTCAGTCAGCTGGAGCTGGCGCTGCGGGCGGGGTCGTCGGCGCGGCACATCAGCTTCGTCGAGACAGGCCGCTCCCGGCCGAGCGAGGAGATGGTGCTGCGGCTGGCCGAGCACCTGGACGTACCCGTACGGGACCGCAACGCCCTTCTGCTGGCGGCCGGTTACGCGCCCCACTACCCCGAGACCCCGCTCGACGATCCGGCGCTGGACGCGCTGCGCGAGGGCATGGAGCGGCTGATCCGGGGCTACGAGCCCTATCCGGCGTTCGTGGTGGACGCCACGTACAACGTGGTCGCCGCCAACCAGGGCATCGCGATGCTGCTCGGCACCGTCCCCGAGCACCTCCTCTCCCCTTCGCCGAACGCGATGCGGCTGACCCTGCACCCGGAGGGTCTGGCCCCGAGGATCCGCAATCTGCGGGAGTGGCGGGGCCATCTGCTGGCCCAGATGGAGCGGGACATCGCCCTGCGCCGCTCCGAGCCGCTGCGCGCGCTGTACGAGGAGGTGGCGGCGTATCCGTATCCCTCGGAGGGCGCACCCGGGAGCGACGAGGAACCCGGAGAGCCCGGCGAGCCGGGAGAGCTGGGAGAGCCCGGCGAGCCAGGGATTCCCGGGGAGACCGGGGCGTCCGGAGAACCCGGGAAGGCCGGGGCGCCGGTCCCCTACTTCGCCCTCCCCATGCGGATCGAGCACGACGGGCGGGTGCTGTCCTTCATCTCGTCCATCTCGACGTTCAACACGCCCATGGATGTGACCGTCGCCGAGCTGGCCATCGAGACGCTACTTCCGGCCGACCCTGCGACGGTCAAGTACCTTCAGTCGCTGATGTTCTGAGAGTCCGTCAGCTTGAGCGGGCGACGTGCACGGCCCGTACTGGAGGACGGGTGACTCACGGCGAGTGGCCGGCCAGGCGACACCCGCCGCGTACACCGTCAATATCAGGCCGGACCCGGTTTCCGGACCGGAGTGCGCCGGCCCGGAAACCGGTGCACCCACTTTGGCGTGCGCCCCTGGTGGCGGTCGATTACCGCCGAGGTAATGGCGACGCACCGGATCAGGTGAGGGTTCAGCGGGAACATGGCACACTTCTGGCGGTGCTCGGCGCGTGGGGAGGCGTGGCGTGAGTGAAAGGCGTCCTGCGCCGACCGTGGGGCAGGTGGTGCTGGGGAGACGGCTCCAGGAGTTGCGCGAGGCGTCCGGTCTGAAACGGGACGACGCCGCGCGGATCCTGCGGGTCGCGAGCGCGACCATCCGGCGGATGGAGATGGCCGAGGTCGCGCTGAAGATCCCGTACGTCCAGGTGCTCCTGTCGACGTACGGCGTGCCCGACGACGAGATATCGGCGTTCGTACGGCTGACCGAGGAGGCGAACCAGCCAGGCTGGTGGCAGCGCTTCCACGATGTTCTGCCGGACTGGTTCAGCCTGTATGTGAGCCTGGAGGGCGCGGCCTCGCTCATCCGGTCGTACGAGCCGCACTTCGTGCCCGGGCTGCTGCAGACCGAGGACTACGCACGTGCGGTCATGGAGGCGGGCACGGTCGGGCAGACCGGCACCGAGGAGATCGAGCGCCATGTGTCCCTGCGGATGGCCCGGCAGAAGCTGCTGACCGGGAATCGCCCGCCGCATCTCTGGGTGATCATGGAGGAAACGGTCCTGCAGCGGCCCGTCAGCATCCGCTCCCAGGTGATGGCGGACCAGCTGGACCGGTTGCTGGAGGTGGCCGAGAACGACCACATCACGCTGCAGATCGCCGAGTTCGCATCCGGTCCGCATCCGGGGACGTACGCGCCCTTCGTCCTGTTCCGCTTCGCGGAGCCGGAGCTTCCGGACATGGTGTACACCGAGTATCTGACCGGGGCGCTCTACCTCGACTCGCGGAACGAGGTGGCCGCGCATCTGGAGGTGCTGGACCATATGACGACCGGGGCGGCCACCGCGCAGCGGACCAAGGAGTTGATCCGGGCGCGGCGGGCGGACTTCTAGGCCGCGGGGTTCGGCGTTGTCTGTCGGCTGACGGGCGGCGTGGACTGGTCGTGCGGTTGCTCGCGCCCCCAGAGGGTGGGGCTGGCTGTTGGTTGTCGGGGGACGGCCGTCGTCGGCTGGTCGCGCAGTTCCCCGCGCCTCTCCGGGGGCGGGTGCCTCCTCAGGTCGGGTTGCCCTTTGTGTCATTGCCGGGGGCGGTGGGTTTGCCCTCGGTGGGCTCTCGGTCCTCGTCGACGATTTCCGCGTCGACCACTCCGTCCTCGTCTCCCGCCGGTGGGGTCTGCTCGGTGCCCGGCTGGTCCTGTGGGGGCGACTGCTGGGCCTGTGCGTACATCGCCTGGCCCATCTTCTGGCTGACGGTGGCCAGTTTCTCGACGCCGGTCCGCAGGGTGTTCGTGTCGGTGGCGTCCCCTCGCTCCAGGAGCTCCTTCAGTTCGGCGATCGCGGACTCGACCTCGGGCTTCGTGCCGGCCGGAACGCGCTCATCGTTGTCGCGGAGGAACTTCTCGGTCTGGTACACGAGTTGCTCGGCCTGGTTGCGGGTCTCCGCGCTCTCGCGGCGCCCCCGGTCCTCGTCGGCGTACTGCTCGGCCTCGCGCATCATGCGGTCGATGTCGTCCTTGGGGAGCGCCGAGCCGCCCGTGACGGTCATCTTCTGCTCGCGGCCGGTGGCCAGGTCCTTCGCCGAGACGTGCATGATGCCGTTGGCGTCGATGTCGAAGGCGACCTCGATCTGCGGCACCCCGCGCGGCGAGGGCGGCAGCCCGGTGAGGTCGAAGACGCCCAGCTTCTTGTTGTAGGCGGCGATTTCCCGCTCGCCCTGGAACACCTGGATGCCGACCGACGGCTGATTGTCCGTGGCCGTCGTGAAAATCTCCGAACGCCTCGTGGGAATGGTCGTGTTGCGCTCGATGAGCTTCGTCATGATGCCGCCCTTGGTCTCGATGCCCAGGGACAGCGGGGTGACATCCAGGAGCAGGACGTCCTTCACGTCGCCGCGGATGACGCCCGCCTGGAGGGCCGCGCCGAGGGCCACGACCTCGTCCGGGTTGACGCCCTTGTGCGGGTCCTTGCCGGTGAGTTCCTTCACCAGCTCGGTCACCGCGGGCATCCGGGTGGAGCCGCCGACGAGGATGACGTGGTCGACCGCGGAGAGCTTCACGCCCGCGTCCTTGACCGCCTGGTGGAAGGGGTTCTTGCAGCGGTCGAGCAAGTCGGCGGTGAGCTCCTGGAACTGAGCGCGCGTCAGCTTCTCGTCGAGGTGCAGCGGGCCCTCGGCGGAGGCCGTGATGTAGGGCAGGTTGACGGTCGTCTCGGTGGCCGAGGACAACTCGATCTTGGCCTTCTCCGCGCCCTCGCGCAGCCGCTGGAGCGCCATCTTGTCCTGGCCGAGGTCGATGCCGTACGCGCCCTTGAAGCGTTTGACGAGGTGCTCGACGATCCGCTGGTCCCAGTCGTCGCCGCCCAGCTGGGTGTCACCGTTGGTGGCCTTGACCTCGATGACGCCGTCGCCGATCTCCAGGAGCGAGACGTCGAAGGTGCCGCCGCCCAGGTCGAAGACGAGGACGGTCTGCTCCTCGCCGCGGTCGAGCCCGTACGCGAGGGCCGCGGCCGTCGGTTCATTGATGATCCGCAGGACCTTGAGGCCCGCGATCTCGCCGGCCTCCTTGGTGGCCTGGCGCTGGGTGTCGTCGAAGTACGCGGGCACGGTGATCACGGCGTCCGTGACGTCCTCGCCGAGATACGCCTCGGCATCCCGCTTCAGTTTCTGGAGCACACGCGCGGACAGTTCCTGCGCGCGGTAGCGGGTGCCGTCGACCGTGCCGCTCTCGGGGAACCGCCAACCCGGGTTGCCCATATGGCGTTTGACGGAGCGCGCGGTGCGCTCGACGTTTGTCACGGCCTGCCGTTTGGCGACCTCGCCCACGAGGACCTCGTTGTTCTTGGCGAAGGCCACCACCGAGGGGGTGGTGCGCGCGCCCTCGGCGTTGGCGACGACCGTGGGCTCGCCCCCTTCCAGGACGGCCACCACCGAGTTGGTGGTACCGAGATCGATCCCGACCGCACGTGCCATGTCAGTCCCCTTCCGCCCTGGCCTTCCCACCTACCATCACAAAACTTGAGTGCCTTCCTGTCAATGGGGCGGGCGCCCCGGGACGGAACCGGACGATCCCGGACGCCGATCCCGGACGACAACCCCGGACGCCGATCCCGGACGACAACCCCGAACGCCGACCCACACGCCGATCCCGGACATGACGATGCCGCGGCCCGAAGCAGTTCGGGCCGCGGCATCGGCGGCGGGGCCGCGCCCCTAACGAAGGGCGCGCTTGTCCGCCTTCAGGCTCTGCGAGAGCCGGATGGTGATGAACTCGTTGTTGTCCGCCTTGCCCGGCGTACGGCCGGAGGAGAACGGGAAGTTGTTGTCGTTCAGGACGGCCAGCGTCCGGTTGTCGAGGAGAACCACGTCCTCGATCGTGGTGAACGGGAAGGTGAAGGTCTCGCCGAAGCCGCCGAGGCCCTTCGGGTTCGCGATGTTCATCAGGTCGGCCACGAGGGTCTTGTCCATGGCCCCGTCGCCGTCGCGGTCACGCGTGTCCGCGAGGTAGATCCGCTTGAACTTGGCGTCGGCACCCTGGCCGCCGTCGCGCTCGATGACCAGGAAGCGGGTCCTGTCGACGGCGATGGCGTCACCGATGGCGTTGGAGGGCGACTCCAGGCGGTAGGTGAAACGCTTCCCGGTGTAGTCGCGGCTCTTCAGGTCGAACTCGCTGAAGCGCAGGTCGCCGGGGGTGTCACCGTTGACCGTACCTTCGAGGAGCGGGTAGAGCCGACGGCCGTCGACCGACCGGACCATGCCCTCGAAGCCCTTGCTGCCACCGATGGTGGGCTGGGCGCCGTTCAGGTACGGGTTCTCCGGCGCCTGCACTCCGTCGAGCGAGATGGGGGCTTCGAGAAGCTTGCCCTTCGACGAGAAGTGCAGCAGGAAGGGGCCGAACTCGTCGCCCAGCCAGTACGAGCCGTCGTACGCCCGCACGATCGACTCGACGTCGAAGTCGGCGCCGGTCAGCACCCGGTCGGCCCGGGTGAGCGGGAACGGCACCTTGTGGTACGGGTCGCTGAGGTTGAAGCCGCCCAGGACCGTGACCTTGCCGGTCTTCGTGTCCGGCTGGACGCGGTGCACACGCAGCAGGAAGTCGGCGCTGTTGGCCTTGCCGCCGTAGCCGTTGTCGGACAGCACGTCGTAGCTGCCGTCGTGGCGGTTGATGGCGCCGCTGAAGCCCTGGACGGGCTGGTCGGCGAACGGGCCGGTGATGCCGTTGAACGGGCCCGCTCCGATGGCCGAGCCGGACGGCTCGCTGTTCGGGACGAACGTCTCGGCCGGAAGCGAGGCGAAACCGGTCAGCTTGGCCTGGCCGAAGGCCGTGGTGGCCTGACCGTAGTCCTTGGAGTCGCGGTCGGCCACGGCGGGCGACGCGAGTCCGACGGTCAGCGCGACAACGCTGACCGTGATCGAAAGTCTCTTCATGGCCCGCACATTAGGGAGCCCGGGTGACGGGCGGCCGAACACAAGACGTCGTGCTCACGGCCGGGTCCCGGTCCGGCCGCCGGGCAAGCTCCTGTGGGTGAAGCAGCTTGCCCAGCAACCTCTCCGAGTTGCGTCAGATGTCCCGATCAGGGACAGAAAGCGCAGGTCAGGCGAGCTTCGCCGTCAGCGTGATCGTCGTGCCGGTCAGGGCCTGGCTGACCGGGCAGTTCTTCTTGGCGTCCTCGGCGGCAGCGACGAAGGCCTCTTCGTCGATGCCCGGGACCGTACCCTCCACCGTGAGGTGGATGCCCGTGATGCCCTCGCCCGGCTGGAACGTGACATCGGCCGAGGTGGTGAGCTTGGTGGGCGGGGTACCGGCCCCGGCCAGGGCGTGCGAGAACGCCATGGAGAAGCAGCTGGAGTGAGCGGCCGCGATCAGCTCCTCGGGGCTGGTCTTGCCGTTCGCGTCCTGGGCACGCGACGCCCAAGTCACGGGCTGCTGCTCGATGCTGCCGGAGGAGTCGAAGGAGACGACTCCATTGCCCTCGAGCAGGTTGCCTTCCCAGACGGTGTGTGCGGAGCGCGTGGTAGCCACGATGAATCCTTTCGCATGGGGTCCCGTTGCCGGGGTTCCGTGAACCCCATCCGATCACACCCACGGCCCGGACACCCACCAGACGGGACTGCGGCATGCCGAAGGCCCGGTGAATCCCACCCGACACTCTGGAGTCGCGGCCGCATTCGACTTCTGCCAAGTCCTCTGGGAATCATGGGACTTGACAGGACCGTACGCGGCGGCCGCTGTCTGCTCACCTTCACCATCCGTGCCGCGGGGAGCGCACATGCCCAATGACGAGAACGTGCGGGGATCCGGTCAACTGACCATCCTCTACCTCGGATCGCCGTCCGTCGGAGACGACGCGACGGATGAGACGGTGGCCCGGCTGGAGGCCGAGGCACGACACCGGGCGGCCGCGTTTCGCCTGCGGCTCCTGACGAGGACCGCGCGCACGGAGAGTGAAGCGGACGCGTTGCTCGTGGAGCACCCGGACGCGGCGCTCATGGTCCACCCCGGTGAGGAGCCGCCGGTGCCTCGCCCGGAAGCCGACGCGGCTCTGTGGAATCTCCTGCGCACCGGGGCGGTGCTGCGCCGCTGCGACGCCGGGAGCGTGCCCGCCGACGGCGGGGAGCGGCCCCGCCCACCGTCGTCCGGCTCCCTTCCGGCCTTCCTGGTGGTCGACTTGATGGGTCGGGCCACATCCGGGCTGCGCCGTTCCCGCCGCGACCGGCGGCGTGAGGCGGACTGCCGCGCCTTCGCGGCGGCACGCGGTCTGGACGTCCTGGGCGTACTCACCGGCGACCACGCCACCTGGGACGCGGCCGGCCTGGCCACCACCGGGAACCCCCGTTGGTCCAGGCCCCCGTTCTACATCGTGGTTCACCCCGACATCACGGCCCCGGACCCGGACACCCCGGACGGCCTGTTGTGGCGGTGGCTCGGACAGGGCCGGACGATCCACTCGGGGCGCCCGGGGTTCTGGGGTCCCGGACGGGCTGCCACCGAGGCACCTGGAGGCGAGGGACTGGCTGCGCTGCGCCATCCGGAAGGGTTCCGGATCGGGGAAACCCTGGGGCTGAGCATGCCAGAGGCGGGCTCGGAATTGTCGAGCCCGCCACCGCCGGCCTCGACATTGCCGGGCGCGCCACCGCGGGCCTCCCTTGGCGGGGGCGCCGTGGGCCGGGGCATCGTGGGCTCTGCCGCGGCGGGCCGCGGCAGAAAAGCCACCGGTACGGACGCCCGCGAGCTGCGCAAAACCGGGAACCGGATCAGCAACGGCACCTTCCCCGGCAACGTGATCCAGGCAGGATCCATCGGCTCCCTGAGCTTCCACGCGACCCCGGGCGGCCCCCTCCGCCCTCCCCGCGACACCACCCAGCCCCTCCCCCACGACGGCCTCTTCATCCGGCGCAACAACGCCTTCGGCACCCGCTCCGCACTCGGTGTGAAGGACCTCATCGAGCAGGGCGTCATCGTCGGCCAGGAACAGATCAGGTTCGACGACTTCGTGGCGGCACGGACCGACCAGGTGCCCGGTCCCGGCGCCGGTGAGGCCATCGCCGTGAGCCACGGACTCGCCGCCGTACAGGGCGAGTTCAAGGCGAACGAAGCCACGACCCACTTCGTGGAGATCACCCTCAAGGCGGGCGACGCCCACCCGGTGGACTCCGCCACCGCCGAGCCGCTCCCCGTGAACTTCGTCTTCGTGGTGGACGTCAGCATCTCCATGGAGGGCGAGAAGCTCGACAGTGTCAGAGCCGCCCTGCGGGCCATCCACGGCGAACTGCGCCCCGCCGACTGCCTGGGCATCATCACCTTCAACCACGGTGTGCGCACCGTCCTGTCGGCCGTCGCCAAGAAAGACCTGTCCCCCAGCCAGTTCGCGGACGTCGTGGACGGACTCACCGCCGAGGGCGGGACCGACATCAATCGGGGTGTGCAGTTCGGAATCGACGAGATCGGCCGGAACTCCGTGGACGGCCGCACGGTCAACTGCCTCTATCTCTTCTCGGACGGCGACCCGACCTCCGGCGAACGGGACTGGATCACGATCCGTACGAACATCGCGGCCAAGCTGCGCGGCGACCTCACCCTGTCCTGTTTCGGTTTCGGCTCCGACGCCCGGATGCCGGAACTGGCGGCGCTCGCGGGACTGGCCGGTGGACATGCGGCCTTCGTGACCCACCCGGGGCAGGTCACCGCGGACCTGCTCGGTGACCTGAGCAGGCGCGACCACCTGGCCGCCATCGACATCCAGCTCAAACTCGACATCGACCCCGCGGTGGAGATCCGGCACCTGTACGGACACGACCTGGTCACCGACCCCCGCGCACGCGCCGCGGTACTCCGCGAGGCACGACAGGCCGGTGAACAGGCCCGCGAGGACTACGGAGCCGAGCCGCTGCCCGACATCGTCACCGAGGAGAAGGGCATCCGGATCTTCGCGCCCGACCTCGCCTTCGAGGAGACGTACTGGGTCGTCCTGGAGGTCCGGGTGCCACCGGGCCGTGAGCTGTCGGGGCTGGGCACGGCCACCGTGCAGTACGTCGACACCGTGGCCCGCGAGAGCCGACGGCACGAGATCGACCTGTCCGCGGCGCACACGCTCGCCGAGGAGACCGTCACCGTGCACGCGGTCGGCCTCTGGACCAGCGAGGTCACCTTCTACGCGCTGGACGACCTGTACGACCGTGACAGGGACGCGGCGACGAACCGGCTCACGCACCACATCAAGATCCTGAAGGCCGCCCACAGCAGCGTCCCCGCCAAGGAGTTCCGCGACGACCAGGTCACCTTGCGGAAGCTGATCACGCTCGCCGGAACCCTGGGCTCCGCGGTCTCCTTCAGCGACATTTCCCACGGCTCCGGCTTCGCCTCCGCGACGACGGCGATGAACGACTTCGGCAGGGTCCGGTCGGGTTTCTGGCCCCGCTACTGAAACGGGCCTGGCCACTGACACGGTGTCACCGCACGCGGAAGACCGGCCCCCGCGCGGTGAACGGCAGCGATGAGCCCTGCGGGATCAGGTAGGCGTGCTCGCGCCGGACCCGCAGGACATCGCACCAGCCGTCCGTGATGACCAGGACCGGGGCGCTCGGCGGGAAGTCCTCGGCGCGGTGCAGCAGGTCGATGCCGGGCTGGAGGATGGTGCCGCCGCGACCGTGGACGCGTACCCGGCCCGCGATCTCCGTGACGGGGAGGAAGCCCGCGTCGTGCGGGGCCGCGTCGCAGAAGACGACCCGGGCGGCCGGTACGTCCCGGGCCTCGGCGTACGAGGCGATCGCGCCCAGGGCCTTGCCCAGGAGGGTGCGGTCCATGGAGCCGGACGTGTCCAGGACGACACCGAAGGTGCAGCGGGCGATCTCCTCGGGCGGGAAGTAGCGTCCGGCGCGCGGGATGTCAGGCGTGGCCGCCTGGCGGCGGGCGGGGCGCGCGTACGTCCGTACCGGCTCGGGGCGGGGTACGAACTCGTCGAACCAGCGGGCGAGTTGGGCGTCCCAGGGCAGGGGCGGGTGGTTGAGCGCGCGGATCTCCTCCACCAGTCCGCCGGGCAGGAAGCCGCGGCTCTGCTGCTGGTGCAGGTCGAGGCCCTGGCCGAGGCCGCGGCGGTAGAACTCGTCGAGGTCCACGTAGTCGCGCGGCGAGCCGAGCGGGCCGCCGAGGATGTCGCCGACGCCCTTGCCGCGCAGGGTGGCGAGCCGTCGCATGCGGCGCAGGTCGGTGGCGATCCGGTCGTAGACCTCCTCGGCGGAGAGGTCCTTCAACTCCTGGTCGTACAGCAGCCCTTCGGGCATCGTGCCGACCTGCATCTCGACCAGCCAGGCGTTGATGACGTAGTCGCAGGCGACGTTGAAGAGGTACGGGTCGCGGGCGCCGCAGCGGTCGCCGTGGCGCAGCGCGGCGTGCAGCATCTCGTGGGCGAGGACGAACCGCCATTCCTCGTCGTCGAGTTGGCGCAGCGGGTTGACGTAGATCTCGGCCGCCCCCGCGTCGACCGCGGCGACGGAGATGTCGTGCGCGCGGGCGAGTTCGGCGTCCGCGACGATCGTGATGCCCGCCGCGATGCCGCCGAGGAGGGGGTAGGAGGAGACGAACCAGCTCAGCGCCCGCTCCCAGGGCTGAAGCGGGGTGCGACCGCCGCGCATCGAGTCCCGGCGGCCGCCCGCCATGTCCAGCGCGACGGACACCGTGCGGGTCAGCTCGTGCGCGAAGGCGAGCTGCCAGTCCGGCGGCCGGCCGCCGAGCCAGCTGTCCCACGGCACCAGCATCTGGTCCGGCTCGCCGCCCGCCGTGCCGCAGCGCTCGTACGCGGCCGGGATGCCGTCGCGGCGCCAGCGCGCGGCGAGCCGCTCCTCGTCGCCGTCGGGGTACGTCATCGGCAGGTCCGCGGGGGTCTGGCCGATCGGGAAGCCGAGCAGGAAGCGGTTGACGACGACGCAGCGGGCGGCGAGGTCGAACCGGTCGGGCTGGACACGCGCGCCGGTCGCCGCCGTGACGTGGCCGAAGCCGAGGTGCAGGGCGCCGTGCGCGACTGCCCAGGCCCACTCGACGGGGGCGGCCCAACTCTTGGGGTGGACGTGCAGCACGCCGTCGGAGTCGACGCGGACGAGTCCGTCGCGCGGCGACTGCTCGCAGTCCTCCTGGCGGCAGGTGCTGAACCCGATCGCGGCCAGCGCGCGGTTGGCCCGCACCATCCGCATCCCCTCGGCGAACGCCTCCGCGGCCAGGTCCTTCTTCTCGGGCTGCCCCTGATGACGCGTACGGCTCATCGCGCAATCCCCTCCCGGCCGGCGGACGCGGCGGACACCAACGTGAGGCGGCAGGGCGAGGGTCGCGCCGGGCCGGACCGACCGGCCGTCGCCGCCTCGCCGGGCCCGGCGACAGCCGCCTGCTCGCGCGAGGTGCTCCTGGCCTGGCGCGAAGTGCTCCCGGCCTGGCGCGAAGTGCTTCCGGCCTCGCGCGGGGTACTCGCCGTCCCGCGCGGAGTGCTCACCGTCGTGCCTCCACCAGGCGGGGCATGTCGCGGGCCGCCTCCACCAGGAACCACGCGGGCAGGACGGGGTTGCCGTCCTCGTCCGAGGCGATGACGCTCTGGGCGACCTCGACGGAGATCTCGGCGAGCTGCACCAGCAGGGACTTCGCGCGGTACGCGGTCTGGCGGCCGTTCGCCGAGGCGTGTTCCTTGACGGCGGGGAGTTCCTTGACGAGACGGCCCCGGAAGGACTCCGCGAGGTAGTAGAGGAGGTCGCGGTCCTCAAGGCCGCTCGGCCAGCGGGCCTCGCCCTTCAGGATGGCCTCGATGCCGAACCGGCTGCGGACGATCTTCACGTAGCCGCAGAAGGCGACCGCGTGCGCGGGCGTCAGCGTGCCGTGCGCGATCACCTTCAGCGTCGGCTCGTCGAGCGTCGGGCCGAAGGAGTGCAGCGCGTCGGAGAGCATGTGCCAGGAGCGGGGCGTCGAGAAGGGCTCCTCGGTCTTCGGCGGCTTGGACCACAGGTGGTCGGGACGGTCGACGAGGTGGTCGAGCACCCACGGGTGGATGCCGTTCGCGCCGGCCCACACCAGCCAGTCCTTCGGGGACGCCTCAAGGTGCACATGCGCGAGGCGGTTGACCAGCGCCGACGCGATCGGGCGCGCGAGCGCGTTGTCCGTCGAACGGTTGCCCGCGCCGATCACGATCGAGCCCGCCGGCAGTTCGTAGTTGCCGATGCGCCGCTCAAGGATCAGCGAGTAGAACGCCTTCTGGACGTCCGGCGTCGCCGCGTTCAGCTCGTCCAGGAACAGGCAGTACGGCTCGTCGCGGGCGATCGCCTCGGGCGGGCAGAAGACCGAGCGGCCGTCGCGGATCTGCGGTACGCCGATCAGGTCCTCCGGCGCCAGTTGCGTACCCAGCAGACTCACGCACTCAAGTCCCAGTGACTCGGCGAACTCCCTTACCAGGGAGGACTTTCCGATGCCTGGGGCGCCCCAGATGAAGACCGGCCGCACGGTCGCGAGACCGAGCAGCAGTTCCGGTATACGGGCGGGAGTGACGGTGACGGCTGCCTGCACGCAGTGGCTCCTGGGCTGTGATCGAGCGGGGCGCGCCGGTGCGCGATGTTCGATGTGTGTGATGTCCGACGTGTGTGATGTCCGACGTGTGTGATGTCCGATACGAACAGTGTGGGCGGTTCGCACACAGGACCGCAGCCCATTTTCCTCAGGCGGCCCGCCGCTGCGGGCCGGTCTCGATGGGGACCTGCGGGCCGTCGCACTCCCGCAGCCAGCGCCGCAGTACGCGGTGCACCTGCTCGGCACCGACCAGGACCTCCCCCTCCTCTCCGTCCTCTCCCTCCTCTCCGTCCTCTCCCTCCTCTCCGTCCTCCGCGTTCTCGACGGGCGCGGAGAGCGTGAGGGGCGACATCAGGAAGGGCCGCCCCTGCGCTCCGCCGAGGCCGCCGTGCGAGCCGATCTGCTCCTCGAACGCGAGGACCTCGCCCTCCTGGGGGTCGTACCAGGAGTTGACCATGATGTCCGCGGTGTGCGGGAACGCGTGCGTGCGGCGTACGGCGTCGGCGGCGCCCGGGCCGAAATCGGCGAGCGGGCCCGGGTTCTCGTCCAGTTCGGACAGGGGGATCTCGGTGCCGTGCGCGCCGAGCACGAGCCCGCCGTGCTCCTCGCTGCGCACGAGGACGAAGCCGATGCCGGGGTGGTTGGCGAGCGTGGTCAGCAGGGCCGGGTGCCGGGCGTCGATCTCCTCGCGGCTCATCCGGTGCGGTACGTCCGGGAAGGACACGAGGCCCAGGTTGCCGGAGGCCAGCACGAGCGGCTCCGAGTGGCGGCGGGACGGGCGGTACTCCTCGCGGCCCTCCTCGACGGGCCTGTGCAGCGCGGCCAGCACGGCGGCCTTGGCCTCGGCGCCGCTGTGGGTGCGCCGCGCCTTGCGGGGCACGGGCAGCCCGCAGCCGGCCCGGACCAGCTCGCCGAGGCCGAGTCCGTAGCGGGCGCGGAACGTCTCGCCGGGGCTCTGGCCGTGGTCGGACAGCAGGACTATGCGGTACGCGCGCGGGGCGTGCTCGGCGACCTGCGCGATCAGGGCCAGCGAGCGGTCCAGGCGGTTCAGGACCTTCTCGGTGTCGCGGCTGCGCGGGCCCGAGTGGTGCGCCACCTCGTCGTACGCCACCAGGTCCGCGTAGACCGAGGCGCGCCCGGCGAGCATGTCCCCGATCACCGCGGCGACGACGACGTCCCGCTCGATGACGGTCGCGAAGGCGCGGATGAACGGGTAGAGGCCGCCGCGACCGACGCGGGGGCGCCGCTTCTTGAGGCGGGCCCGGGTGGACTCGCCGACCTCGCGGCCGACCTCCGCGACGAAGGACATGGCGGTACGGACGGCGTTTGCGGGGTCGCAGAAGTACGCGAAGTAGCCGGCCCGGGAGCGGTTCTTCCGGCCCCTTCTGGCGGCCACGGAGAGCACCAGGGCGAGCTGGTCGGCGCCGCCGCTGAAGAGGTTGCCCCGGCTGGCGCCGTCCACGGTGAGCAGGCCGCCGTCGCCGGTGCGTGCGACGGCGCGGCGCTGGAGTTCGGCGGCGCTGGTGGGGCGGTTGCAGACCATGACCTCCCGGGTGTCCTTCTCGTACCAGCGGAAGGCGGGGATGTCGTGGTTGGAGCCGTGCAGGATGCCCAGCTGGCTGGCGCCGGTCTGGCTGGACCAGTCGGTGCGCCAGGGGGTGAGCCGGTGGGTGGTGCGGTGCGTGGTGCGGG
Source organism: Streptomyces sp. NBC_00878 (assembly GCF_026341515.1). Taxonomy (NCBI): domain Bacteria; kingdom Bacillati; phylum Actinomycetota; class Actinomycetes; order Kitasatosporales; family Streptomycetaceae; genus Streptomyces; species Streptomyces sp. NBC_00878. Next base: position 1,784,714 of record NZ_JAPEOK010000001.1, read on the forward strand.
TCCCGGGGCCCTCACCGAGCCAGACGGCGACGGTGGGCATCAGACCGCGTCGGACCGCCTCCAGGAGTACGTCGTGACCGACGCCGTCGAGCTGGAGGAAGACCGCGCCGGGGGTGGAGGGTCCCGCTCCCGGCAATGGGCCGGCCCGTCGGCGGCGGTCGGAGAGCCGGTACAGCCTGCGCCGGTACGCGTCGTCGTCGCGGACGGCGAGGGCACCGCCGGTGGCCGAGGCGACGGCCGACATCACCGCGGCGACCACCACGGCGGTCTCCGGGGCGGCCTCGCTCTCGCCCGACGGGATGATGCGCAGCGCGAGGAGCAGGAGCGAGCCGTTGAGGAAGAAGACGAGCAGGCCCAGGACGAGGGCGGGGACGAGAAGCATGGCCCTGACGAGGAGCGGCCACACCACGGCGGAGAGCACGCCGAACGCTCCGGCGCCGAGTGCGGCCGTGATGGCGATACGGGTGGCGCTGTCCCCGTCGGCGGACTGGATTCTGAAGTCCGGCAGGATCCCGGCGAGCACGAGCATGGTGACCGTGGACACGGCCCACACGGCGATACTCCGCCAGACCGCGCTCACCAGGCTCCGCCATCGTCCCTTGCCCACGTCCCGCCCGCCTCACGTCCACGCCCGCCCTCCCACTGACGGACCCGTGCCCCAACCCTGTCACAAGAGGGCAATCCACTTCGGCGGCGCACAAGGGCACGACGACGGCCCGGGACAGGGGGGTGGGGGCAGGGGTCGGGGTCGAGGTCGGGGGCCGGAGCCAGGTGTCAGCGGCCGTCGTAGCCCGCCGTCGGCATCGACAGGCGGCGGTGGACCTGGGCCTTCATCTGGGCGTCGTACGCGGGCTCCGCGTGGCCGACCGTCTCGACGCCTACGCCGCGCCGGGCGCACTCGGCGGTGAACTCGTCGACGGAGGCGAGCGCCCGCTCCAGGACCCGGCGGCTGGGCGCCACGAACAGGTCCACGAGGCCCGCCTCGACGTCCTCCCAGAGCGCGCAGTGGTCGGGCCGCAGCCCTCGTACGAGCAGCTCGCGGGTGACGACGTAGCCGCGCTCGGCCGCCCAGCGCGCGCACATGGCGTGCTGGCTGCGCGAGTCCACCAGGAAGGGGTCCGCCTCCAGCTCCTCCAACGGCGTCAGACTCGCGATCGTCGTCACGCGAAGCATGCCGGAGGCACGGCGTGTGTCTCCCATGGCGTCCCCCCTCACCTCCGGGTTTCGTCGCCGACCCTACTCCTGCCCGTAGGCTCGGGGGGAGTCGCGCGAGGGAGGCAAAGGAGTGCCGGTGGAGATCACTTGGTGGGGTCACGCCACTTGCACCGTCGAGGACTCGGGTGCACGCGTGCTCACGGACCCGCTCTTCGCGCGCCGGCTCGCGCATCTGCACAGGCGCCGGGGGGCGCCGCCCGCGCCCGAGGCGGCGGTGGCGGATGTGGCCCTGGTGTCCCATCTGCACGCCGACCATCTGCACGTCCCCTCGCTGGCGCGGCTCGCCCCGGGCACCCGGCTGCTGGTGCCGAAGGGGGCCGCGCGGGCCGTTCCCACGCTGCGCAGACTCGGCCATCTGCGGATCACCGAGGTGGTGCCCGGCGACCGGACGCGCGTCGGTGACCTGGAGGTACGGGCCGTTCCCGCACGGCACGACGGGCGGCGGCTGCCGGTCGGGCCGCACCGCGCGCCCGCCCTCGGCTATGTGATCGAGGGCGAGGCACGGACGTACTTCGCCGGGGACACGGGCCTCTTCGAGGCGATGGCCAAGGAGGTCGGACCGGTCGACGTGGCACTGCTGCCGGTCGGCGGCTGGGGACCGTACCTCGGCGAGGGGCACCTGGACGCCGGGCGGGCCGCCGAGGCGCTGGCCCGCTTGCAGCCGGGGAGCGCGGTGCCAGTGCACTACGGCACGTACTGGCCAATCGGGCTGGACGCCGTGCGCCCCCATGAATTCCATGCGCCCGGCGAGGAGTTCGTGCGCCTGGCCGCCGAGCGTGCGCCCGCGGTGGCGGTGCACCGGCTGGAACACGGACAGAGTGTGCGGCCCCAGGTCGCGGGGTACCCGTCATCCCCTGGGGACGCGCCGGCCGGCCGGGGCGACGACGAGCGGGAGGGCGAAGCCCGGTGAGACATGTGCTCGCCGCCGCGGTCACGACCGTGCCGCCCGAGTCCACCCAGCAGGCGATCGGCTATCCGTCGCTGTTCCTGCTGGTGCTGATCGGGGCGCTGGTGCCCGTCGTGCCGACGGGTGCCTTGGTGAGTTCGGCGGCGGTGGTGGCCTTTCACCAGACGGCGCCGTTCTCGATGGTGCTGGTCTTCGTGGTGGCGGCGTTCGCGGCGTTCCTGGGGGATGTCGCGCTGTACTGGCTCGGGCGCCGGGGCATGGACTCGAAGAACGGTTCGCGTTGGCTGGCCGCGATCCGGGACCGGGCGCCGGAGGACCGGCTGGCGCAGGCGCAGGAGAAGCTCGCGGGGCACGGGGTGACGGTGCTGGTGCTGTCCCGGCTGATGCCGGCGGGGCGGATTCCGGTGATGCTGGCTTGTCTGATGGCGAAGTGGCCGTTGCGGCGGTTTGCGCGGGGGGATGTTCCCGCGTGTCTGGCCTGGGCGGCGACGTATCAGCTGATCGGGGTGCTTGGGGGTTCGCTGTTCAAGGAGCCGTGGGAGGGCGTTGTGGCGGCGGTTGTGCTGACCCTGGTGATCAGTGTGGCGCCCAGTGTTTGGCGCCGGATGCGCAGCGCTCCGCGGTGAGCGGGGAAGGTGAGACTGCCGTCTGATGGCTGCGGGTGGTTTGTGGCTGGTCGCGCCCCGCGGCGGAGCCGCATGTCGATACAGCCCCGCGCCCCTTAAAAGCGGCGGTTGCCCGTGCCCTGAGTACAACCGTTCCGCGCGCCCCCAAAGACCGTTCCGCGCGCCCGCAAAGAGAAGGGCGCTTCAGTTGAGCACCTTTGAAGCGCCTACCGGCAGGTCCCACAGGTTTTCCCTCGCCAGGCCCGCCTTCTCCCATGCCGTTCGTACTCGCGTGAGGGGTTCCAGGACCGGCTCCGCCGAGAGGACGAACGTGCCCCAGTGCATGGGGGCCATGCGGCGGGCGCCCAGGTCCTGGGTGGCGCGGACCGCCTCCTCCGGGTCGCAGTGGACGTCGCTGAGCCACCAGCGTGGGTTGTACGCGCCGATGGGGAGGAGTGCGAGGTCGATGCCGGGGTAGCGGGCGCCGATGTGGGAGAACCAGTGGCCGTATCCCGTGTCGCCCGCGAAGTAGACGCGTCGGCCGTCGGCCGCGGTCAGCACCCAACCGCCCCACAGGGTGCGGCAGGTGTCGTGCAGGCTGCGCTTGGACCAGTGGTGGGCCGGTACGAAGTCCAGGCGGACTCCCGCCCGTCGCCCGCCACCACCCTCAACCGAGGCGCCTGCGGCGCCGCCCCTCGGATGCAGTTCGGCCGCCTCCCACCAGTCCAGCTCGGTGACGTGCGAGAAGCGGCGGCGCCGGAACCAGCGGCCGAGCCCGGCCGGGACGAACACCGGGGTGTCGCGCGGGAGTCGGCGCAGTGTCGGCGCGTCCAGGTGGTCGTAGTGGTTGTGGCTGATGACGACCGCGTCGATGCGCGGCAGAGCGCTCCAGGCCACGCCGACCGGTGTGACCCGGGCGGGAGTTCCGAGGATCTTGCGGGACCACACCGGGTCGGTGAGCACGGTGAGACCGCCGATCCGGACCACCCAACTGGCGTGCCCCGCCCAGGAGACGGCGACCGTGCGCGCGTCCACCCGGGGCAACGGGCCCGGCTCGTACGGCAGTCGGGGAATGTCGGCGAGCCCCTCGGGACCGGGCCGCAGCGCGCCCTCGCGGGCGAACCGGGCGAAGCCCCGCAGGCCCGGCAGCGGGGCGGTCAGCCGGTCCGCGAACGAGCGGGGCCAGACGCGCCGTTCACCGAGCGGGCGCGGTTCGGCGAGAGGGGTTCCGGCGCCGGGTACGAACGTGGGTGAGGACAGAGAGGAGGACAGAGGTGAGAACGGCGCCGGGTCTTCGGCGCCCGTGGACGTGGTGGTCGTGGTCGACTCGGACTGCTGCGTCATCGAGGGGACTCCCGTCGCCGAGCGTCATCGTCATCGCGGAGATCGGCGAAGGCCGACCCCAGCAGACTCAACGCACGTTCCACATGCGCCAATTCCAGAGGTTCCGGTGACGTGAGAGACGCCATTCGCTCCTCGTGGGTTGTGCCGAGGAACGGTCCGGTGGCCAGGCGTACGCGCAGCGCGCCCAGGTCGTCGCCGAAGCGGTGGCCGCCGGGCGTAGGCATGCCGAGGCGGTCGGTGAGGAAGTCCTCCAGTTCCTGGGCGTCGCCGACACCGCGCGCGGTGAGCGCGGAGCGCAGCGGGCCGAGGTCCACGTACAGATGGCGGCCCGCGCGCGGGGGCCGGGCGAGGGCGCCCGCGTCCACGACGATCCGGTGCGCGGCGGTGGCCACGCGCGCGTGCAGGCGTACCGACGCGGCGAGGCGGTGCGTGATGTCGTCGGGCTCGGCGAGCGCGTAGGCGGCTGCCGCGGCGGACGGAGCCGCGATCCGGGCGTCGAGCGCCGTCAGTACGTCGAGGACGCGGTCGCGCAGCCCGGTGCCGGTGTCGTTGGCGGGGAAGCGGGCGATCGCGGCGGGCCAGCCGGGCGGCAGGAAGGGTCCGGCGAGGTCGGTCAGGACCGTGACGTGCTCCGGCAGCATCTCGGCGGGGCTCAGCAGCACGGTGTCGTGCGGTTCGTGCAGGGTGTCGCGCCAGGTCTCGTCGCTGACCAGGTGCAGCCCCTCGCCCACGGCAGCCTCGATCGTCTCGTGAACCACCTCGGGCGGCGCGACGGTGGCGGTGGGGTCGTCGGCCACGGACAGGACGAGCAGCCTCGGGTCGCCGCCCTCGGCGCGCACGCGGCGCACGGTCTCCAGGAGGGCGTACGGGTCCGGGACGCCGCCGCACTCGGCGGGTGTCCCCACGTGGAAGACCGAGCTGCCCAGCAGGCGTGCCTGCGGCGCCCACCAGGCCGCGCAGGGGCGCGGCACCAGGACGTCGCCACCGAGCGCGGCGGTCAGCGCGAGGAGCAGTACAGGGGCGCCGGGCGCCGCGGCCGTCCGGTCACGGTCGGCGGGCAGTCCACGCCGGGCCCAGTAGGCGCGGGCCGCGTCCAGGAGCGCGGGTCCCCCGCCGGTGGGTTCGGTGTGCGCGCCCGTCGCGGCGACGGTGAGTCCGGGCGGCACCGGCAGGCCCTGGCCGGGGAGCGGTGGGCCGTAGCGGACAGGTCCGTGGCCCTCCGGATCGGTCCGCCGCATGCGTGCCTCCGCGCAGTGATCCGTGGACCGTCGTGGTGCCCACGGTGCCTGTCGTGCCCCTGTGCTCCGATTACCCAGGGCTCTGCGTACCCAGGGCTCTGCGTACTCGGTGGATCGCCTCGCCGGCTCAGCCGTTCGAGGACGACTCCCGGCGCCGCAGTCGGTGGACGGCTGCGCCGACCGCGCCCGCGATGAGGACACCGCCCGTGACCAGGGCGATGGTGGAGTCGGTGAAGGCGCCGCCCTCGCCCGCGCGCACCCCGCGCAGGACCTCACCAGTGTGGGAACCGTCTTCGGAACCCCCGCGGGACACCGTGAAGGAGGCGCTCCACTGCTTTCCCTGGCCGCCGGGCGCGGTCGGGCAGGTCCCGTCGACGCTCCACTCGGATTCACCGGCGACCACGGCGTGGTCCTTGCCGGCCGCGCTGTCGTTGCCGACGGCTTCGTCGTCCTTGCCGACCGCGCCGTCCGTACCGACCGTTTCGCCGTCCTTGCCGACCACGCCGTCCGTACCGACCGTTTCGCCGTCCTTGCCGACCACGCCGTCCGTACCGACCGTTTCGCCGTCCTTGCCGACCACGCCGTCCGTACCGACCGTTTCGCCGTCCTTGCCAACCGCGGTGTCGTCCTTGCCGACCGCGCCGTCGCTACCGACCACTGTGTCCGGCGTGTCCGGCGTGCCCTCCTCGAAGTTCGCGGCGGGTGCGATGCGGGCGGTGCCGCTGTAGGCCGTGCCGCCCGCGGCGTTCTCCTTGTCCGTGGCCTTGTGCAGTTGGACGGTGCCGTGCTCGAAGGCCTTCGAGGTGGCGTCGATGGTCGCGGGCGCCGCCCCGCCCGTCGGTTCGCAGGAAACGGAGACGGTGGCCGTGCCGCCGGGGGCCACCGTGCGGGGGCTGACCTCCGCCGTCGAGTTCGCGGCGGCGGCCGCCACGGTGGTGCCCAGGACGGCGGCGGTGAATGCGGTGGCGGACAGGACGCGGACGGTACGGCGCATGGGCATGGGCTCGGGCTCCTTCGGCCGGTGGCTGGGGACCCCCACGCCCGTGGACGGAGGCAGAGGCGGGGCACGACCGACATGCCCCGCAGCCCATCAGAGCCCGGCCGCCGCCCGGGCGCGCGCGGCCGGACACCATTCGTGCCACGCGGACGCCCGAGCGGGTGAAGCCACCGTCAGTTCGACAGGGAGACCAGTTCCTGTTCCAGTCCGCGGCCCCGTGACTCCACGAGCGCCGAGGCGACCTCGGACAGTTTGCGGTTGGTGTCCTGCGAGATGCGGCGCAGGACCGCGAAGGCCGCGTCCGCGTCGCAGGCCAGTACGTGCATGACGATGCCGCACGCCTGGTCGACGACGGGGCGGGTGCGCAGCGCGGTGCCGAGCTGGTCGAGTTCGGTGAGCGCGGCGCGGTAGGAGCGGTCACGCACGAGACAGGTCGCGGCGAGGTCGCCGAGGGCCCGGGCGGGTCCGTGCGGGGCGTCCCCCAAGCTGCCCGGACGGAAGCTGTACAGGCTGAGCGTGACCGTCAGGCCCGACCGGCGGAAGGGGATGGTGACGCTGGAGCGTACGCCCGAGTGGAGCGCCATGGCCCGGTACCGCGGCCAGCGCTCCTCGCGCAGCAGGTCGCCGGACTCGACGGGCTCACCTCGCTCCAGTGCGGCGGGGATCGGCCCGTCTCCGGAGCTGAGCTGCATCGAGACGAGTGCCGCGAGATCCGGGTGGGTCACCGCGGCGGGCCGCTCCGCGCCGCCGTCGGAGACCGTGGTGCCCGCGCCGCAGCAGTCGGTGGTGCAGCGGACGGCCTGCTCTGCGAGCTCGGACAGCCGCCGACCCGGAAGTGCGGACTCCGGGGATTCCGTCCCCCGAGGGCCAAGACGTTCGGTTTCCGGCATGCTTCACGCCTCCTCATTCTTCTCCGCCTTCCCGCTCACCTGCGGAGAAAACGAGTGGGAGGGGTTCCGCCCCCGGCCTCCCCGGGCACGCTGGTGAGGAGCTACGTTCGTCGCATGGCGCAGACGGAAGAATTCGGTGAGGAACTTGCGGATTTCGTGCGTCGTGTCGCGGAGTTGAAGACGGCGCGGTCCGTGCCGCCCGACGAACTGACCACCGTGCTGGACGCGGCGATCTTCGAACTCGACCATGTGGCCGGTCAGTTGTGGCCGTGGTACGAGCGACTGACGGCCACCGGCACCACGAACACGTCCTCCGCCGACCGCCAGGAGCAGCAGCTCCTGAAGTCGATCTTCCAGCGGCTGCCGCTGCCCGTCGCGCTGATCGACCGCGAGACGGTGGTCCGCAGGCTGAACTTCGCGGGCACCAACTTCACGGGGGTCAGGGCGGGTTACGCGACGGGCCGCCCGCTGTCCGGCTTCCTCGCGCACGCGGACCGGGCGGCGTTCCGCTCGCAGACCGCGGCGGTGGCGCGCGGTGACGGCGACCGCAGTCTCACGGTCCATCTTCAGCAGCGCCCGTCCGTTCCCGTGCACGCGACGCTTACCGCACTGCGGCCCAGTGGCGAGCCGCGGCCGGCCGTACTCGTGGTGCTCCAGCCCGCCGGGGCGCGGGTGCCGTCGGCCCAGGGCGGGCCCGGCCCCGTACCGGACCTGGGCGAGACGACCCGGCACGCGGCGCTGATGGACCTGCTGGACGGGATGACCACGGCACTGCTGAGCGAGCCCACCAAGACCCGGGCCGCCGTGCTGGAACGGGCGGCCCGGGTGCTGCACGGGCGGTTCGCCGACTGGGTGGTGGCCGACGAGGGGGCCGCGCGCCTGCGCCGTACGACCGCCCTCGGACCGGCGGACGACCAACAGGACATACGGCCCGGGGACCTTGAGGCGCAGGACCCTGCCGCGTGTCCTCTCGTCGTCGAGGCGGCACGCGGCGGTTCCACGGCTCTCCAGGTACGCCCGGAGGACCCGGAGGCCTTCGGCCGCGACGCCTCGGACGCTCCCGTCCTGGTCCGCGCGAACGTCACGTCCCTGCTCTGCGTCCCCCTCACCGCCGACGGCACGGTCCAGGGCGTCCTCACCCTCTTCCGTACGGGTCCCCGCGTGGCCTTCTCCATGGCAGAGGCCCAGGCCATGGACATGATGTCCCGTCACATAGCTTTGGCGCTGGCCGACTTGGGCCGGCGGTAGCCCGCCCACAGGGCTACGCGACGTCTTGCAGAACCTGGTCCCGCAAGCGATCGCAACACCGGCTGATGAGCCGGGAAACGTGCATCTGCGAGATCCCGAGCTGCTCGGCGATCCGGCTCTGCGTCATGTCGCCGAAGAACCGCATGTACAGGATGGCCCGTTCGCGCTCGGGCAGCGCCCGCAGCCGCGGTTTGACGGCCTCGCGGTCGATCACGACGTCGAGCGCCGGATCCGCCGAGCCGAGCGAATCGCTCAGGGAGTATCCGTCCTCGCTGCCCGGGAGTTCGGCGTCGAGCGAGAGCGCCGTGAAGCTCTCCAGAGCCTCCAGACCGGCGCGTACGTCGTCTTCGCTCATCTGCGCGTACTCGGCGATCTCGGCGACCGTGGGCTGTCGGCCCGGGATGGTCTGGGCCAGGTCCCGGCCGGCGAATCGGACGCGGTTGCGCAGGTCCTGGACCCGGCGCGGCACGTGCAGGGTCCACATGTGGTCACGGAAGTGACGCTTGATCTCTCCCGTGACGGTCGGTACGGCATAGCTCTCGAAGGCGTTGCCGCGCTCGGGGTCGTAGCGGTCGACGGCCTTGACCAGGCCGAGGGCCGCGACCTGGCGCAGGTCGTCGTAGCTCTCGCCACGGTTGCGGAAACGTCCGGCCAGCCGGTCCGCCATGGGCAGCCAGACCTCGATGATCCGGTCGCGGAGGGAGTCGCGCAGCTGGCCCTCAGGCAGCGAAGCGAGCCTGCGGAAGTCCTCCGCGGTGTCGGGGGCGTCGTCGTGGGGATGGTGCCTGGCGCTCACGTGAGTTCGCATGGTGCGTGCAACTCCCTTGAGTGGTGCCTTGGTTGGACGGTTCAACCGTGGGAGCGCACCCGAGCCGGACGGGCACACCCGTGGTGGGAAAGACACCGCTCCCACGGACGTGCCTCCTGTCCGAAGCACTGTGTCTTCGCCTGCCCCTCGACATGCCCGGCAAACACACGCGGTTTCCCCGGGGGCGGGCGGAGGCGCCCGAAGGGGCCGCGTGGGACGCATGGCGCGCCGTCTCAGGGGTACTGCGGCAGACGTCACGCCGCAGTACCCGTACCCCTTCGCCGGGGAACGCAGGAAAGGCCCACAGCCATGGCTGTTTTCGTGAGGGAAGTCATGACGCCAGGCGTCGTCGCGGTCCGCCCGGACGCCTCGCTCGTCGAAGCCGCCCAGCTCATGCGCGCCCAGGACATCGGCGATGTCCTGGTGGCGGGCGACCACGACCTCATCGGCGTCCTGACGGACCGCGACATCGCGCTGCGCGCGGTCGCGGACGGTGTCGACCCGCTGACGGTGAGCGCCCGGTCGGTGTGCACGCCCCACCCGGTGGTGGTCGGCCCCGACGACGCGGTGTCGGCGGCGGTCACACTGATGCGCGACCACGCCGTCCGCCGACTCCCGGTCGTCGAAAACGGCCAGGCCGTCGGCATGGTCAGCCTGGGCGACCTGGCCATCTCGGAGAACCCGGATTCGGCCCTCGCGGAAATCAGCCGCGCCACACCGGACGGCCACCAGGCGTGACAGGACTGACCAGGGGCGAAACCCTCAGGAGCCCTCGGGAGGGAGCCCTCAGGAGCCCTCAGGGACTCCGAGGAGTTCTCACCTGGTCACGTCCGGCTGTCTCTCCCGCGCTCCCGCCCGCGTCCTGCCCAGGTCGACCGGGCGGCGCGGGTTTCTGCGCAGGTATTCGCCCTCCAGTTCCGCCATCCGGACGTTGTGCGTGCGCAGCGCGTCGTTCGAACCGTGCAGCAGCGTGTCGTGGCGGGTGCGGTGGATCGTCTCCAGCTCTTTCATCAGCTGCTGATCGTCCAGGAGGTTCGGGTCGACTCCGGTCATGGCGCTACCCCGATCGTCGTGTCTCCCTCCACTCTACGAACATCCCGCGTCATGGCGCCCTGCAAGGGGCGCGGGGAACTGCGCGCTCAGCCCCAACGAACTCGCACCCGACAAAACACACCGCAGCCCACCCAGCGGAGAGCTACCGAACCCGCTCCACCCGCCGCTCGTCCCACACCGGCTCCGCCGACTCCCGCACACGACCGTCGCTGCCGAACACCAGATAGCGATCGAACGAACGTGCGAACCACCGGTCGTGCGTCACGGCGAGCACCGTGCCCTGGAAGGCCTCCAGGCCCTCCTGAAGGGCCTCGGCAGACTCCAGGTCGAGGTTGTCCGTGGGCTCGTCGAGGAGCAGGGCCGTGCAGCCCTCCAGCTCCAGGAGGAGGATCTGGAAGCGGGCCTGCTGGCCACCCGAGAGCCGGTCGAACCGCTGCTCGGCCTGGGCCGTCAGCTCGTACCGCCGCAGCCGCGACATCGCCGCCCCACGGTCCTGGGAGTGCTCGGTCCACAGGATGTCGAGCAGGGGACGCCCTTCCAGCTCGGGGTGGGCGTGGGTCTGCGCGAAGTGGCCGGGCACGACGCGCGCGCCGAGCTTCCACTCCCCCGTGTGCCCGACGTCGCCGCCGGCGAGGAGCCGCAGGAAGTGCGACTTGCCGGAGCCGTTCGAGCCGAGCACGGCGACGCGCTCGCCGTAGAAGACCTCCAGGTCGAAGGGTTTCATCAGGCCGGTGAGTTCGAGTCCCTTGCAGGTCACGGCCCGTACGCCGGTACGGCCGCCGTGCAGGCGCATCGTGATGTCCTGCTCGCGCGGCGGCTCCGGCGGCGGTCCCGCCTCCTCGAACTTGCGGAGCCTGGTCTGCGCGGCCTGGTAGCGGGAGGCCAGCTCATGGCTGATGGAGGCCGCCTGCCGCAGGTTGAGCACCAGTTTCTTCAGCTGGGCGTGCTTCTCGTCCCAGCGCCGCCGCAGTTCCTCGAAGCGCGCGAAGCGTTCGCGCCGCGCCTCGTGGTACGTGGCGAAGCCGGCGCCGTGCACCCAGGCGTCGGCTCCGGCGGGCCCTGGCTCCACGCTCACGATCTTCTCGGCGGAGCGGGCGAGCAACTCCCGGTCGTGGGAGACGAACAGGACCGTCTTACGGGTCTCCCGCAGCCGCTCCTCCAGCCAGCGCTTGCCGGGGACGTCGAGGTAGTTGTCCGGCTCGTCGAGCAGCAGCACCTCGTCGCTCCCGCGCAGCAGCGCCTCCAGTACGAGCCGCTTCTGCTCACCGCCGGAGAGCGTGCGCACCTCGCGGAACTGCGCCTTGTCGTACGGGACGCCGAGCGCGGCCGTGGTGCAGATGTCCCAGAGGGTCTCGGCCTCGTACCCCTGGACCTCCGCCCAGTCGGAGAGCGCCTGTGCGTAACTCATCTGGGCGGCCTCGTCGTCGACGGTCATGATGGCGTGCTCGGCGCGGTCGACGGCCTCGGCGGCCTCCCGGATCCGCGGCTGGGCGACCGACACGAGCAGGTCGCGTACGGTCGACTCGTCCCGTACGGATCCCACGAACTGGCGCATCACGCCGAGCCCGCCGCTCACCGTGACGGTGCCGCCGTGCGGCTTCAGTTCGCCGGAGATCAGCCGCAGCAGTGTCGTCTTCCCGGCTCCGTTGGGCCCGACCAGGGCGACCACGGCCCCTTCGCCCACCCGGAAGGACACATCGCCGAGCAGCGCCCTCCCGTCGGGGAGGTAGTACTCCAGGTGCGCGGCTTCCAGATGTCCCATGGTTGCGCATTGTCCGGGGCGAGCGGGCCACGCGGCAAACGGGTTACCCGGCGGGCGGCGCGCAGCGGGTGCCAGGCGGTCCGGACGGGAGCCCGCCCTCCGCGGACGGAGCGGCACCAGACGCATCGCACGAGCAGCCGGGCAAGGCCGCGTCGCACAAGCGGCCGACGGCCAGCGGCCGCCGCGGCCTACGAGCGGCCGACGTCCACTGGCAGCCCGCAGCGCACAAGCAGCCAGCGGCCGCCACGTCGTACGAGCGGTCTGCGGCAGCCGCGTCGTACGAGCCGTCTGCGGTAGCCGCAGCGCACAAGCGGCCGACGGCAGACGCCTCGCGCTAGCAGCCGGCGGCAGCCCGAATGCGCGATCCGGGCCCGCCCGGGTACACGATGGTGCATGACCGCAGACCTGGACCTCACCGTCACCGAACCCGGCCACGCCCTGCGCGACCGGCTGCTGGCGCTCGACTACCGCATCTTCGAGGCCGTGGCGGCCCGGCACTGGCCGGGCGCCGACCCGCTGTTGCCGAAGCTGAGCCGCAGTGCGAACCACGGCCTGCTGTGGTTCGGCGCGGCGGCGGCGTTCGCGGCCACGCGCTCGCCGCGGGCCCGTCGCGCGGCCGTCCGCGGTGTCGCCTCGCTGGCGCTGGCCTCGGCCACCATCAACACCCTCGGCAAACGTTCGGTGCGCCGCCAGCGCCCCCTGCTGGACTCGGTGCCACTGGTCCGGCAGCTGAAGCGGCAGCCGATCACCACGTCGTTCCCGTCGGGGCACTCCGCGTCGGCGGCGGCCTTCGCGACGGGCGTCGCGCTGGAGTCCCGCCCCCTGGGCGCGGTGGTGGCCCCGGTGGCCGCGGCGGTGGCGCTCTCCCGGATCTACACGGGGGCGCACTTCCCGAGCGACGTGCTCGTGGGGGCGGCGTTCGGCGCGGGCGCCGCCTTCGCCGTACGCGGCCTCGTGCCGACCCGCGACCAGCTGCCGCCGCCCGGCCGGCCGCGCGCGGACGCGCCGGCGCTGCCGGACGGGGAGGGCCTGGTCATGGTGGTCAACAAGGCCGCGGGCAGCTCGGACCGTGTCCGCGCCCTCGGTGACGCCCTGCCGCACGCCGAGCTCGTGGAGTGCGAACCGGCCGATCTGCGGGCCGAGTTGGAGAAGGCGGCGGCCCGCGCCGAGGTACTGGGCGTCTGCGGCGGCGACGGCACGGTGAACGCGGCCGCCACGGTGGCGCTGCGGCACCGCCTCCCGCTCGCCGTGCTGCCCGGCGGCACGCTCAACCACTTCGCGCAGGACCTGGGCGTGGAGGACGTACGCGACCTGAGCCGGGCCCTGCGGGCGGGCGATGCCGTACGCGTCGACGTGGGCAGTTTCTCCTCCGGCGACACCGAGGGCTGCTTCCTCAACACGTGCAGTCTGGGCGTCTATCCGGAGCTGGTGCGTGAGCGGGACCGCTGGTCGAAGCGGATCGGCGGCTGGCCCGCGGGCGTGGTCGCGACCCTGCGCGTGCTGCGCGCCGACCGGCACCCCCTGCGGGCCGAACTCAGCGGTGAGGAGCGCCCGTTGTGGCTCCTGTTCGCCGGCAACGGCATGTACCACCGGATGGGCCCGGTGCCCGCCCGCCGCTACGACCTCGCGGACGGCCGCCTGGACGTCCGGGTGGTGCACGGGGGCCGCTTCCCGGCCGTACGCCTCTTCGCCGCGGCCGTCGCCGGTCCGCTGACCCGCTCCCCGGTGCACGCCGCGGTCCAGGTCGGCGCACTCCGCGTGGACGGCGTCGAGCCCGGCACCCCGCTGGCGTACGACGGTGAAGTCACCACGGTGGACGGCGAGGTGACACTGCGAAAGCTGCCCGAGGCCCTGACGGTGTACCGGCCGCTGCGGCACCACTGATCGCCCACCCCTGATCACCCACCGCCATTCACTCGTCAGTCCACATGGCAAGACGCGGGTCTCATCATTCGGCATGGCGGCGTACGGTGACAGGTATCGCTCGCGGAGCGGCTCCGCAGGCCCGGCCCGGTCGAGGGTCACGAGTCGAGGTTACGAAGGGATGGGGACGCCATGTCGAAGGAGACCGCCGTCTACACGCACGGCCACCACGAGTCCGTGCTGCGCTCGCACACCTGGCGCACGGCCGCCAACTCGGCGGCCTACCTCCTGCCCTCGCTGAAGCCGCACATGAAGATCCTGGACATCGGATGCGGGCCCGGGACCATCACCGCCGACCTGGCGGAACTGGTCCCGGACGGACACGTCACCGCCGTCGACCACGCACCCGGCATCCTGGACCAGGCCCGGTCCACGGCGGCCGAACGCGGCCTGGAGAACGTCGAGTTCGCGGTCGCGGACGTCCACGCGCTGGAGTACCCGGACGACACCTTCTGCATCGTCCACGCGCACCAGGTGCTCCAGCACGTGGGCGACCCGGTGCAGGCGCTGCGCGAGATGTACCGGGTCACGAAGCCGGGCGGCTTCGTGGCCGTCCGCGACGGGGACTACGCGGCGATGACCTGGTACCCGCCATCGCCGGGCATGGACGACTGGCTGGACCTCTACCGGCGCGTGGCCCGCGCGAACGGCGGTGAGCCGGACGCCGGGCGGCGTCTCAAGTCCTGGGCGCTGACGGCCGGTTTCACCGACGTCACCGCCTCGTCGAGCACCTGGTGCTACGCCACCGCCGACGAACGCGCCTGGTGGAGCGGCCTGTGGGCGGACCGTACGGTCGCCTCCGCGTACGCGGACCGCGCCACGGAGGGCGGTCACGCGACGGCGGAGCAGTTGGACGCGGTCTCGGAGGCGTGGCGGGCGTGGGGGCGGCAGGAGGACGGGTGGTTCTCGGTCCTGCACGGGGAAATTCTCTGCCGGAAACCGGTCTGATTTCCGCGCTCCGGGAAACCTTCTGCGTGAACCGGGGCCCGCCGAGCCCGTCTCCGGCCGGTGCACCTCGACCGCGCGCCGACCGGCCCGCACGGACCGTGTACCGGCCATGGTCACTCCTTCCGGGCCTGCGGTGCGGCGCGGGTCAGCGCACGACCGCGTGTTCCACCAGCAGCTTCGCCGAGGCCGCGATCGACTCGGCGTCGATGCCGACGGCGTGCAACTGCTCGTCGGGCGTGGCCGAGCCGGGCATCGTACGCACGGCGAGGCGGACCAGGCGGGGCGTGGGGCGGCCGTCGATGAAGGCGTCGAGGACCGCGTCGCCGAGGCCGCCCTCCTCGTGGTGGTCCTCCACGGTCAGCAGGCAGCCGGTGTGCTCGGCGGCCTCGCGCAGGGCGAGCCGGTCGACGGGCTTGACCGAGTACAGGTCGATGACCTGCACGGAGATGCCGTCGGCGGCCAGCGCGTCCGCGGCCTTCAGCGCCTCGTGCACGCTCACTCCGGCGGCGACGACGGTCAGCCGGTCCTGCGGGGAGACCCGCAGCACCTTGCTGCCGCCGACCGGGAACTCCTCGTTCGGGCCGTACAGGACCGGCATCTCGCCACGCGAGGTCCGCAGATAGCGGACGCCCTCGCAGCCCGCCATCGTGGCGACGAGCTTGGCCGTCTGGTTGGCGTCGCACGGATACAGCACGGTCGAGCCGTGCACCGCCCGGAACATCGCCAGGTCCTCAAGACCCATCTGCGAGGGCCCGTCCTGGCCGATCGCGACACCCGCGTGAGAGCCGACGAGGTTGATACCGGCCCCGCTGACGGACGCCATCCGGACGAAGTCGTGGGCGCGCGTGAGGAACGCGGCGAAGGTCGACACGTACGGCACCCAGCCGCGCGCGGCGAGCCCCACCGCCGCCGCGACGAGCTGCTGTTCGGCGATGTAGCACTCGAAGAACCGGTCGGGGTGCTCCTTCGCGAAGAACTCGGCGCGCGTCGAGTCGCTCACCTCGCCGTCGAGAGCGACGACGTCCCCGCGCGCGGTGCCGAGCGCGGCGAGTGCCTGCCCGTACGCGTCACGGGTGGCGACCGAGTCGCCGGTCTCGTAGCGCGGCAGTTCCAGGTGTCCGGCGCGTACGGCGTGCAGCATCCGGGCAGGGGGCGGCGGCTGGACCTCGACGCGGAGGTCGCGCACCCCGCCGAGTTCCTCGATGGCCTCGTCGGCGTCGGGCAGCGGCTTGCCGTGCAGGCCCTCGCGGTCCTGGACGGATGCGACGCCCTTGCCCTTGAGGGTGCGGGCGAGGATCGCGGTGGGCTGTCCGACGGTGGAGGCCGCCTCGCCGTACGCGCGGTCGATCGCGTCCACGTCATGGCCGTCGACCTCGATGGTGTGCCAGCCGAAGGCATGGAAGCGGCGGGCGTACGCGTCGAGGTCGTGGCCGTGCCGGGTGGGGCCGCGCTGGCCGAGCCGGTTGACGTCCACGATCGCGGTGAGGTTGTCGAGGTGCTCGTATCCGGCGTGCTCGGCCGCCTCCCACACGGACCCCTCGGCCAGCTCGCTGTCGCCGCACAGCACCCACACGCGATAGCCGACCCGGTCGAGCCGCTTGCCGGACAGCGCGATGCCCACGCCGACGGGGAGCCCCTGCCCGAGCGACCCGGTAGCCGTCTCCACCCACGGCAGCCGGCGCGGTGTCGGGTGCCCTTCGAGGCGGCTGCCGAGCTTGCGGAACGTCATCAGCTCGGTGTCGTTGAGCGCCCCGGCCGCCTTGTACGCGGCGTACAGCAGCGGTGAGGCGTGGCCCTTGGAGAGGATGAAGCGGTCGTTGCCGGGGTGGGCGGGACGGTCGAAGTCGTAGCGCAGATGGTGGGCGAACAGGACCGCCAGGAGGTCGGCGGCGGACATCGAGGACGTGGGGTGCCCGGATCCCGCCGCGGCGGCGGCCCGCACACTGTCCACACGCAACTGCTGCCCCAGTTCGGTGAGTTGACGGGTGTTCATGACTCTCCTTCCACGGGGCTGCGGCAGGGCCGCGAGGCGTCGGGCTGCCAGGGGCCGCGCCCGCCTGCCCGGGGCGAGCGCCTCCGGCGGAGTCGATCGTTCGGGGGCTTTCCGCGTCCCCCTGGCCGGGACGCCCAAACGTCGGTGTCCCCACCGACGACGTTTCGCACCGGGCGACCACTCGGCGGGCCAGTGGTCGGTGGTCACGGGGACCGGTCGGGCGCGGTTCCGGCCGCGCGGTTCCGCGGCCGGGTGATCCGTGCCCGGACCGGCGTCTCCTCCCCAATTGTCCGGGGCGCGGCCCGTCACCGCATCCCCCGCGACGGAGGCGCACCGGTTGGGTACGCCTCCGCGGGTCGGCGGGGCCGGTGCTACGCCTCCCCGGGGCACCCCGCTCACACCCACTAGGCTCGTCCGCATGGACATTCTGGGAGCCACGCTGCGCATCTGCGTCGACGACCTGGAGACTGCGGTCCCCTTCTACGAGAAGCTGGCGGGCGGACCGGCGCTCCGCTTCGAGCGAGGCGGCGTCTCCGTCGCCGCCGTCGGCTGCTTCTTGCTGATGAGCGGACCGGAGTCGGAGCTGGAGGTGCTCCGCAAGGTCTCGGCGACCATCGCCGTGAAGGACGTCGACGAAGCCCACCGGGTCCTCACCGACTCGGGAGCCCGCGTCCTGGCGGGCCCGGTGGCAACCCCCGTCGGCCGCAACCTGATCGCGATGCACCCGGACGGCTACGTGTACGAGTACGTGGACCGCCGCGCGGCCGAGTAGGCCACCCGGCGCCCACGCCCAAGTCACCCCGCGCTGTCGGCGCCGGGCGGTCGCATCCGGAAGTCGTAGCGCTCGGGCAGCGGTTCGTCGGTGATCCGGGACCAGAGCAGCCCGATCGCCTCGGCTCCTTCACGCAGGTCGGCCACCTCGAAGCCCGCGTCGAAGACGGCCCGTGCCGCGTCCTTGTCACCCTCGGCGAGCAGCAACTCCGCCTCGATCAGCTTGAACCGGCCGCGAATGGGGGTACCTCCCACGCCCTTAAGGCAGTGGGGGAGGGTCACCGGGCGCAGCCGCTCCCACACGGAGCGCGCGTCCGCCGTGCGCCGCACCGCGAGGAGCGCGGCGATCGTCTCCCGCCCGAGCGCGGCCGTGGCGGCCGTCCAGGCCTCCCCGTCGTCGCGCCGCTCCCGGCACAGGTCGTCGAAGGCGTCCGCGTACCGGTCGGCGGCCCGCTCCCGGTTGCCCGCCTCCTGGTCGGCGACGGCGAGACAGCGCAGCAACGGCCAGAGGGACGGGGCGAGTTCAAGCGCCCGCTCCCAGCTGCGTACGGCCTGCGCCCGGTCACCGGAGTGCCACTGGGCGACCCCCAGGTGGTACTCGGCGAGCGGCTTCGCGGGCGCCGTCTCCAGCATGTCCCGCCAGTGCCGGGCGACGAGCGTCTCCCCGGGCGGTGCCACCCGGCGCGGCTCCGGGAAGGCCCCGGACCGGAGCAACTCAGCCCAGGGTGCCTGCGCGTCCCCGAGCGTGGCCTCCTCGAAGGGCGTACCGGGCAACTTCAGTGCACCGCACAGGACTTCGAGCGCGCCCCAGCCCGATCCGACGGCGAGGACCTCACCGGGTTCGGTGTCGGCGGACGCCCGCCAGTTCTCGTACGCGGTCTCGAACTCCCCGCGCGGCAGCACCTGTTGGAGCCGGTCGGCGACACCGGAACGCGCTGCGGCCCAGTCGGTGCCGTGCACGGTCTCGGCGTCGGCCGTCAGCGGGCCGTACGCCTCCAGCCACGCCACCTCGCTCTCCGCTTCGAGGCGGCCGTGTTCCAACTGGGTGCGGGCGAGCCCGGCCTGGATCTCGCAGTAGCCGCCGGTGCCGGGCTCGGTGAGCCACTCCTGCCAGCGCCGCCCGCCGGTACCGGACCCCCACACGAAGAGCTTGCGTCCGCGGAGCACGTCGGTGGACGTCTGCACGAGCCCCTGCCCGGTCTCGTCCAGGGCGGCGATCCAGCGCCGCTGCCCATCGGGCACCTCGTAGAAGTAGTCGGCCGGGTACTCGCCGCGCGGCGGATACGTCCGGTCGACACCCGCGTACGCCGGAACCGGCACCCGGCGCAGCCGTCGCTCGTAGCCGAAGTGCCAGGCCTCCTCGGCGGGTACGAGGACCCGGCGTTCCTCGGGGACGGCGGTGTTGGACCACCAGTACAGCGGCGCGGCCTTCTCGTGCGGATTGCGGACGCGTACGCCGACGTACAGGAAGTCGGAGCCCTCCGGCAGCCACAGGTCGACCTGGAACGGCAGGTCGCGCAGCCGTTCCCACTCCCACAGGCGCAGCATCTCGCCGCCGTCGGGCGCGGTGACGCGGGCCGCGTGCAGGGGTGCGCAGGCGAGGGTCGAGTGGCCGGTGGCGCCGATGTTCCATTCGATGCCGCCGGAGAACCAGGCGCCGTTGAGCGCGAAGTCGGCGGGCTGCAACACCGGGTTGCGATAGAGGAGTTCGCGGTCGGACGGCTTGTGGAAGAGGGAGACGACACGGCCGCCGTAGCCGGGCAGCACGGTCGCGCGCAGCCGGTCGTTCTGGATGACGAGCGCCTCGACCTCACGCGGAGCTCGCGTTCTCCCGTATCCGTCCCGGACGCGCTCGGGCAGGAGGCTGCGCAGCGGCTCGTAGCCGATCTGGCGGGCCATGTCGCGGGGCAGGCCCTCGCGTTCCCGCTCGTCCACGTGGTGTGTCTCGTCGAGCGGACGCAGTGGAGGGAGTGGGTTGCTGGGGCCCAACTCCGCGACCGGAAGCGTCAGTACGTCACGTCGGATGGTCGTCACGTCGACCATGGAACAGGGTGGACGGCGAGCCGACCAGGGGCACTCCCGGTCAGGATTGCGCAAAGGCCGCGACGACGATGTCGGCGAGCAGGGCGCCCGCGCTCCCGTCCGGGTCCAGGTCGGGGTCGGGGTCGGGGTCGTAGATGGTGACGGTGAAGCCCACGCAGTGCGGGGAGTTCACCAACGGCCGCAGCAGCGCGGTCAGTTCGTCGGGCAGCAGTCCGCCGGGGTCGGGGCTGTCGACGGCGGGCATCACGGTCGGGTCGAGCACGTCGGCGTCGAGGTGGACCCAGAAGCCGTCCAGTTCCGGCACGTCGAAGGCCTGGGCGGTGGCCCGCGCCAGGGCGTCGGCGCCCCACTCGCGCACCTCGCCGACGGTCACCGTGGGGATCTTCAGCGCGGCGAGTTCGGCCCGGTCCTCCTCGAAGGCGTCGCGGATGCCGAAGAACCGGACGTCCTCGTCCCGCAGATCCGCTGCTCGCGCAGAGCGCCCGCGAGCTTGTAGCAGCCGGGGACGGTGCCCGGGGCCGGCGGGCGAAGGCCCAGGTTCGACGGGGCGTCCAGGACGACGAGGTTCCGCATGGGACTCACGTTCGAATCATATCGGCGGTGATGGCCCAGCGTTCGTGGTCCCGCCAGGCCCCGTCGATGAAGAGGAACTCCGGCGAGAAGCCTTCGAGACGGAAGCCGCAGTGGCGGGCCAGGGCGATCGAGGCGGCGTTGTCCGGCTGGACGTTGATCTCCAGCCGGTGCAGTCCGAGCCTGCCGAACGCGTACCGCACCACCAGGTCGAGCCCCTCCCCCATCAGCCCGCGTCCGGCCGCGTGCGCGAAGGCCCCGTACCCGAGCGCCCCGCACTGGAAGGCGCCCTCCACGATGTTGTTGATGTTGATGAACCCGGCGATCCCCCCGCCGTCCTTCTCGCAGACGAGGAACCCGGCCTTCGTCGGATCCTCGGTCAGCCGTCCCGCGTACGAGGCGTAGGCGACAGCGCTGACCGGCGGGAACAGCCAGGGCTGGTGCAGCCCCTTGCTCTCGCGCACCCGGGCGACGAACTCGGCGCAGTCCTCGTGGGTGTAGTGGCGTACACCCACGCGGGAGCCTTCGGCGAGGTATTCGGTGGAGCCATGCATCCCGCCACGGTAGCGCTCCGCTGGGAGCGTGGTGATGTGTCCGCGGGTCCGGTGGGGGCTGAGCGCGCCCACGCGGCGGAGCCGCATATCGATACAGCCCCGCGCCCCTTGAGGGGGCGCGCCCCCTCAAGGGGCGCCCCGGCCGCTCAGCTTCGGCGCCTAATGAAATACGCCCCGCACAGCGAGCCGATCACCGCCGTGGCGAGCAGGGCCATCCACAGGGGCATGGTGACCTCGGGGATCAGGAGGCGGATCTTGGTGGCGCGGGTGTTCTCGAAGATGAAGACCAGCCCCAGCACGGCCAGGGCGATGACCGACACCCGCCCGGGCGTCATCAGGTTCCGGCCGCCGGCCTTGCCGCCGCCACCACTGCTCTCCGAGATCTTCGGGCTCATGCGATCAGCATGGGCTCGGGAGTGCGGGGAGCGCGCGGTGAGGGGTTCCTCCGGGTGAGGGAGGGGGTGGACGAAGCGACCCCGGAAGAACCCCTCAGGCGTCAGACCAACGCCGGCACGTCCAGCGTCAGCGTCCCCGCCCCGGCGTCCAGTTCCCCCGGCACCCCGAACGGCAGCGTCAGTGCCCCCTCACAGTGGCCGAAGCCGAACTCCTCGGCGATCGGCACGCCGAGCCCGCCGAGCCGGTCGAGGACGAGCGCCCTGATCCGGTCGTACGGGTCGCACCGCTCCCAGGAGCCGAGCAGGACCCCGGTGACGCCGTCGAGCCACCCGGCGCGCAGGAGCTGCGTGAGGTAGCGGTCCAGGCGGTACGTCTCCTCGCCCACGTCCTCCAGGCAGAGGAGGCCGCCGCGTGCCGAGGGCCGCGCGTGGGGTGTGCCGAGGTCGGCGGCGAGCAGGCTCAGGCAGCCGCCGAGGAGGACGCCCCTGGCCCGCCCCGGCACCAGCGCGCGCCCGGCCGAGGTGAGGGTCCGTACCGACTCGGGCTCGAAGAGGGTCGCCCGCAGGTGCTCCTGGGCCCGCGCGTTCTTGATGAAGTCGATGCCCGCGGCCATCGGCCCGTGCAGCGTCACGAGCCCCAGCCGGGTCGCGAAGGCCTCGTGCAGCGCCGTGATGTCGCTGAAGCCGAGGAGCACCTTGGGTCCCGCGGCCCGCAGAGCGTCCCAGTCGAGCAGTTCGACCATGCGCTGCACGCCGTAGCCGCCGCGGGCGCACAGCACGGCGTCCACGGTCGGGTCGCACCAGGCGGACTGGAGGTCGGCGGCCCGGTCTGCGTCGGTGCCCGCCAGGTAGGCGAACGTCCCGTGCCGGTCGAGGACATGGGGCGCCACGACCGGCTCCAGGTCCCAGCCGCGCAGGATGTCGAGGCCTGACTGGAGCCGCTCCTCGGGCACCGGGCCGCTCGGCGCGACGACGACGACACGGGCGCCGGGAGTCAGCCGCCGGGGTCGTGCGAGTTCCTTCACTTGGCGAGCTCCAGGGTGGGGATGCCGGGCGGATTCAGGCCGAACACCTGGGCGTACAGGGAGAGTTCGGACTCCAGGGCCCGCACCATCGTGTCGGCCCGCCGGAAGCCGTGCCCCTCGCCCTCGAAGGCGATGTACGCGTGCGGCAGCGGCCGGGCCCGCTCCGCCAGCCTGGCCAGGAACCGCTCGCACTGCGTGGGCGGGCAGACGGCGTCGTCGAGGCCCTGGAGGAGCAGGAAGGGCGCGGTGACGCGGTCGGCGTGCTCGGTGGGCGAGCGCTCGGCGTACCGGCCGGGGACCTCGGCGAGCGGTCCGACGAGCGTCTCCAGGTACTGGGACTCGAAGTCGTGGGTCTCGCTCTCACCCCAGCCCACCAGGTCGAGGACGGGGTAGAGGATTGTCCCGCAGGCGTACACATCGGTGCTCACCAGGGACGCGGCCGTGGTCCAGCCGCCCGCGCTGCCGCCGCGGATGGCGAGCCGGCCGCGGTCGGCGGTGCCCTCCTCGGCGAGGGCGAGCGCGACGGCCGCGCAGTCCTCGACGTCCACGACACCCCACTGCTCGCGCAGCCGGTTGCGGTACTCGCGGCCGTACCCGGTGGATCCGCCGTAGTTGACCTCGGCGACTCCGATGCCGCGCGAGGTGAAGTACGCGATCTGCAGGTCGAGGACGAGCGGGGAGCGGGCGGTGGGGCCGCCGTGCGCCCAGAGGACGTACGGCGGGAGTTCGTCGCCGGGGGCGACCTGGCCGGGGTGGTGCGGCGGGTAGATGTGCGCGTGGATCTCACGCCCGGCGGGCCCGCTGAACGTACGGATCTGCGGTTCCGGGTAGTACGCGGGGTCGACCGGGTCGTCGTGCGGGGCGCCGACGACCCGCGCCCGGCCCGTGCGGGCGTCCAGTTCGACGACCTCGTAGGCGCTGCGCGGGCTGGCCGCGACGGCCGCGACCCGGCTGCCGTCGGTGGCGAGCGTGGCCGCGTACTCCGTCCAGGGTCCGGCCGCGTCGACGACCTCGCCGGTCTCCGGGTCGAGGATGCCGAGCGCGCCCGCGCCCCGCCCGTGCACGACGGCGATCAGCCCGCTCTCCAGCGGCGCGAACCAGCGCAGCCCGACCTTCCACAGCGGCCCGCCGAACTCCTCCTCGCGCGTACAGAGGGCCTTGCCGCCGCGAACGTCTCGGCCATCGCGGTCGTCGTCTCGGCCGTCGTCTCGGCCGTCGCCACTGTCCCGGTCATCGCGGTCGTCGCGGTAGAGGTTCCACCAGCCGGTGCGGTCGCTCGCGTAGAGCAGGGTGCCGTCGGCGGACCAGTCGGCCTGGGCGATCGACTCGTCCGGGCCGCCGGCGGCCTTCCGGGCCTGCCGCAGCGTCCCGTCGGGGCCGACGTCGGCCACCATCAGTTCGGTCCCGTCCCACGGCATCCGCGGATGGTCCCAGACCAGCCAGGCCGCGCGCCGCCCGTCCGGCGAGACACGCGGCCCGGTGACGAACCGGTGCTGCCCGTCGGTGAGTTCACGTACCGCGTCCTGGTCCTGCGCGGCCGAGCCGTCCAGCGGCACCGCGGCGACGACCCGGCGCACGTCGGTCGGCCCGTCGCCGGTGAACTCCTCCAGTACGCACCAGACTTCGCCGAGTTCGACGCGCAACCGCGGGTCCACCCAGCGCAGTCCGCCGCCCACCGGCGACACGGGCGTCAGGGGGCGCGGCCCCTTGTCCGGGTCGCCGGGCTCGTACGCGTACAGCCGCTGGTCGGCAAAGTCGACGAAGACCACCAGCGGGCCGTCGTCGCCGACCACCCCGGTCCAGGGCTGTCCGCCGTACTCCATGACGCGGCTGCGCACGTTCCACGGGGCGGGCAGCACCGACTCCTCGGTGCCGTCGGCGCGACGGCGCACCAGGGTGCGGCGGCCACCCTCGGCGGGCCGGGGCTCGGTCCACCAGACCTCGTCGCCGACGAAGCCGACGAAGTCGGGGTGGCCGTCGTGCGCGGCGGCGAGCGACGCGTCGATGGGCGAGGGCCAGGAACCGTAGGCCAGGGTCTGCACGATGTCCCCCATTTTTCCCTAGGCCGTGCGCAGAAAGCGGTCGAGTACCCGGACGCCGAAGTGCAGCGCCTCGACGGGCACGCGCTCGTCGACACCGTGGAAGAGGGCCTGGTAGTCGAAGCCCGGCGGGAGCTTCAGCGGCGCGAACCCGTATCCGGTGATGCCGAGGCGCGAGAACTGCTTGGCGTCCGTGCCGCCGGACATGCAGTACGGCACGACATGCCCGCCGGGCGCGAACTCCTCAACGGCGGCACGCATGTTGGCGTACGTCGTCGAGTCCACCGGCGCCTGGAGGGCCACCTCACGGTGGTGGAACTCCCACTCCACGTCCGGCCCGGTGAGCTGGTCAAGGGTCACGCGGAACTCGTCCTCGGTGCCGGGCAGATAGCGTCCGTCGACGTACGCGACGGCCTCCCCCGGAATGACGTTCACCTTGTAACCGGCGTTCAGCATGGTGGGGTTGGCGCTGTTGCGCACGGTGGCCTCGACGAGCGAGGCGGCAGGCCCGAGCTTGTGCAGCAGGGCGTCGATGTCGTCGAAATCGGGCTCGATGCCGTACACCGCGGCCATTTCGGTGAGCGCGGCGCGGACCGTCGGGGTGATCCGTACGGGCCACTCGTGGGCGCCGATCCGCGCGATGGCGGCGGCGAGACGGGTCACCGCGTTCTCCCGGTTCACCTTGGAGCCGTGGCCGGCCCGGCCGTGTGCGGTGAGCTTCAGCCAGCCGGTGCCGCGCTCGCCCGCCGCGACGGGATACAGCTCGCGGCCGGAGCCGTCGTGGAAGGTGAAGGCCCCGGACTCGCTGATGCCCTCGGTGCACCCCTCGAAGAGCCCCGGGTGCTCGTCGGCGAGGAAGCCCGAGCCGTCCTCGGCACTCGCCTCCTCGTCGGCGGTGAAGGCGATCACGAGGTCGCGCCGGGAGCGCACGCCCGCGCGTGCCCACTGCCGTACGACCGCGAGGATCATCGCGTCCATGTTCTTCATGTCGACCGCGCCCCGGCCCCAGACGACCCCGTCGCGGACCTCCCCGGAGAACGGGTGCACGCTCCAGTCCTCCGCCTGCGCCGGTACGACGTCCAGGTGACCGTGGACGAGCAGCGCGTCGGCGGACGGGTCGGTGCCCTCCAGGCGCGCGACGACGTTCGCCCGCCCCTTCGTGCGCTCCAGGAGCGTCGGCTCCAGGCCCGCCTCGGCGAGCAGCGCGGCCGCGTACTCGGCGGCCGGCCGCTCCTGGCAGTCCCCGCCGCCGCGGTTGGTCGTGTCTATCCGGATGAGGTCGGAGGTGAACCGGACGACCTCGTCGAGGGCCTGCCCGTCGACCGTCCCTTCCCGCACCGCCTGATCCTTGGCCGTCCCCTTCTTGGCGGCCTGGTCCTTGGCCACCTGATCCTTGGCCGTCCGGTCGTCGTCCGTGCTCCGGTCAGCCATAGCTCTCCTCCACGGCGGCCGAGACGATCGTGGTGACCGCCTTGAAGGTACGAATCCCCTCGTACATGGTCGGGCTGGTGTACGCGACCTTCCGCTCTCCGGCGCGCTCGACGCCCGGGACGACGGTGCCCGCCATCGCGAGGTGTTCGGCGTCGAACTCCAGGGCCACGGTGAACGGGCCGCCGTCCACGGGCTCGTGCCGCACCGCGAGCCGCGTGGCCTCCTTGGCGGCGGCCCGGATGTCCGACGCCGTACGCGCCGGTGTGCGGCACACGGCCGCGTACCGCGAGACATGGTCCTTGACGGCGACCTTCAGCGCCTCTGGGGCGTAGCCGAGCGCATCCTCACAGGCCACGTCGTCGCCGGTGACGAGGACGACGGGGACGCCGTACTCGGCTACGACATGCGCGTTGAGCAGGCCCTCGCTGGCGCGTACGTCGTTGATCCAGACGCCGGTGATCGAGTTGGCGAGGTAGGTGTGGGCGAGGACGCCCTCCATGCCCGCTCCCGCGTGGTAGCCGACGAACGCGATGCCGTCGATGTCGCCGTGCTGCACGCCCTCCACCATGGACAGCGACTTGTGCCGCCCGGTGAGCATCTGCGCCCGTTCGTCCAGCTGCTCCAGGAGCAGGTTGCGCATGGTCCAGTGGGCCTCGTTGATGAGGACCTCGTCGGCGCCGCCGTCGAGGAAGCCGAGGACAGCCGCGTTCACGTCCGAGGTGAACATCGACCGGCACCGCTCCCACTGCGGTGTGCCCGGCAGCACGTCGGCCGGCCAGGTCACCCCGGTGGCGCCCTCCATGTCGGCGCTGATGAGGATCTTTACCATGCTCCAGTTGTATCGCAGTCGGGAGGAGCCCCACAGGGGAGGCCACTCAGCCGGACGAACCATCGAAGCCTTCACTCGGCCGCCCACAGCCCCCGTACGTGTCCGAGGTGACGGGTCATGACGGCCCGTACGGCTTCTTCGTCGCGGGCGATGAGCGCGTCGAGGATGTCCAGGTGCTCCGCCGCGGACGCCTCCAGGCGGCCCGCCTCGACCAGTGCGTGCAGGCCGTAGAGGCGGGAGCGCTTGCGGAGGTCGCGGACCACGTCGACCAGGTGGTCGTTGCCCGCGAGGGCCAGGAGTCCGAGGTGGAAGCGCATGTCCGCCTCGACATGTGCGATGAGGTCACCGGTCGCGGCGGCCGTGACGCTCTCCTCCGCGGCCGGACGCAGTGCCTCCAGCGCGGCCGGGTCGGCGCCGACGGCGAGGGACACCGTCGTGGGGATCTCGATGAGCGAGCGGATGTGCGTGTACTCGTCGAGCTGCTTCTCGGACACGGCGGTGACCCGGAAGCCCTTGTTCGGCACGGTGTCGACCAGGCCCTCCTTGGCGAGGTCGAGCATGGCCTCGCGGACGGGTGTGGCGGAGACACCGAAGCGGGCGGCGAGGGCCGGCGCGGAGTACACCTCGCCCGGCCGCAGTTCCCCGGCGATGAGGGCGGCCCGCAGCGCGTCCGCGACACGCTCGCGGTAACTGGGCTTCTTGCCGCCCAGCGTGGGCAGGACGGGGGCGGTGGCGCGCTGGACGGGCATCCGGGATTTCCTTGTCGTGTTCGTGTTCGTGGTCGTGGTCGTGATCGTGGGCCTCAGAGGACGAAGCCCGCCGGGAACGGGTCGCTGGGGTCGAGCAGATACTGGGCGGTGCCGGTCACCCAGGCGCGCCCGGTGAAGCTCGGCAGGACCGCCGGGATCCCGGCGACCTCGGTGGTGCCGAGGAGCCGGCCGGTGAAGTGGGTTCCGATGAAGGACTCGTTCACGAACTCGGTGTTCAGGGGGAGTTCGCCGCGCGCGTGCAGCTGCGCCATGCGTGCGGAGGTGCCCGTACCGCAGGGCGAGCGGTCGAACCAGCCGGGGTGGATGGCCATGGCGTGCCGCGAATGCCGGGCAGTCGAGCCCGGGGCGGTGAGCTGCACATGATGACAACCCCGGATGGACGGGTCCTCGGGATGAACGGGCTCCCCCTCGGCGTTGACGGCGTCCATCAGCGAGAGCCCGGCCGCGAGAATGTCGTCCTTGCGGGCCCGGTCGAAGGGCAGCCCGAACTGGTCGAGCGGCAGGATCGCGTAGAAGTTGCCGCCGTACGCCAGGTCGTAGGTCACCGTCCGCCCGTCGGCGAGCCGGATCTTGCGGTCGAGGGCGACGGAGAAGGACGGCACGTTCTTGAGCGTGACCGCCCTGGCGGCGCCGTCCTCCACCGCCACCTCGGCGACGACGAGCCCGGCCGGGGTGTCGAGGCGGATCGTGGTCACCGGCTCGACGACCTCGACCATGCCGGTCTCCACGAGGACGGTCGCGACCCCGATGGTCCCGTGCCCGCACATCGGGAGATAGCCCGACACCTCGATGTAGATGACGCCGTAGTCGCAGTCGGGACGGGTCGGCGGCTGGAGGATGGCGCCGCTCATCGCCGCGTGCCCGCGCGGCTCGTTCATCAGCAACTGCTTGATGTCGTCGCGGTGTTCACGGAAGTACAGCCGCCGCTCGTTCATGGTCGAGCCCGGGACCGTGCCGATGCCTCCGGTGATCACGCGGGTCGGCATGCCCTCGGTGTGCGAGTCGACGGCGTGCAGGACGAGTTTGCTGCGCATGGGTCTCCCTGAGGGGTGAGGTCTCCCGCGAGTTCGCGATCGCCGGTGTACCGCCGGTGTTTCGCCGATGCGGTGGGACGGACTCAGGCGAGCCCTGCGGCGACGGCCCGCTCGGTGGCCTCGCGCACGGCCTGCTCCTGCTCGGGAAGAAGCGGCACGCGCGGCGCCCGTACGGGACCGCCGTGCCGCCCCACGATGTCCATCGACAACTTGATGGCCTGTACGAACTCGGTCTGCGAGTCCCAGCGCAGCAGCGGATGCAGCTGGCGGTAGAGCTTGCCCGCGGTGTCCAGGTCGCCCGCGACGGCGGCGCGGTACAGCGCGACGGACGCGGCGGGCAACGCGTTCGGGTAACCGGCCACCCAGCCCTTGGCTCCCGCGACAGCCAGCTCAAGCAGCACATCGTCGGCGCCGATCAACAGGTCGAGTTCCGGGGCGAGTTCGGCGATGCGATAGGCACGGCGCACGTCACCGGAGAACTCCTTGACCCCCTGGATGTGCCCCTCGCCGTGCAGCTTCGCGAGCAGTTCGGGCACGAGGTCGACCTTGGTGTCGATGGGGTTGTTGTACGCCACGATCGGCACGCCCGCCTCGGCGACCTCCGCGTAGTGGGCGAGGACCGAGCGCTCGTCGGCGCGGTAGGCGTTCGGGGGCAGCAGCATCACGGAGGCGCAGCCCGCGTCGCGTGCCTGCTCGGCCCAGCGACGTGCCTCGGCGGAGCCGTACGCGGCGACTCCGGGCATCACGCGCTGCCCGCCGATCGCGGCCACCGCGGTCTCGACGACCTTGGCCCGCTCCTCCGGGGTGAGCACCTGGTACTCGCCGAGCGAGCCGTTCGGTACGACCCCGTCACAGCCGTTCTCGACGAGCCAGGCGCAATGGTCGGCGTACGCGGCGTAGTTGACGGAGAGATCGTCGTTCAACGGGAGGGCGGTGGCGACGAGGACGCCGCGCCAGGGCCGATGGTCGGTGACGTCGCTGTCGGTGACGTTGTTGTCAGTCATGAGGGGTCCCATCCAGTGGTAGAGGGTGACGTGTCATGAGGTTCACCAGGCTCACGCGCGAGCACCCCGAGGGGCACCGGCCGCGCGAACGGCCGTCGAGAGGGTGTCTCCGGACAGCGCGCGAGCCCCGCCACCGCCGGACCGCACATCCGCCCCTGGCACCAGCCCATCCCGGCCCGGGTCAGCAGTTTCACGGTGCGTACGTCCCCGGCGCCGAGCTCGTCGACGGCCTCCCGGACCGCGGAGGCGGTCACCTCCTCGCACCGGCACACGACGGTGTCGTCGGTGACGTGCTCGGCCCAACGAGCGGGCGGGACACAGACGGTATCGACGGCGGCGAAGAACTCCCGCATCCCAGCACGCGCCTTGGCAGCAGAGGCGTAAGAACTCCTGTCAGGAATACGGGAGTTGAGCCGAGCCGCGATCGAAACCCCGGCGATCCCGCCCTCGGCACCCGCGAGGGCCGCGCCGCCGATTCCCGTGGTCTCACCGGCGGCCCAGACGCCGGGCACGTCGGTGCGCTGTTCGTCGTCCACGGCGACGTCAACGCCGTCGAGACGGCAACCGAGCGCTTCCGCGAGATCGGTGTGCGGGAGCATGCCGTGACCGACGGCGAGGGTGTCGCAGGGGATGCGCCGTTCGGTTCCCGGCCGGACCCGTCCGTCCCCGTCGAGGGCGGCGACGGTCACGGCTTCGAGCCGACCGGTGCCGTGTGCGGCGACGACCGTGTGACGAACCCGGGTCCGGACTCGGTACCGCGCCAACTCGGCCGCGTACCAGGCACCTTCGGCGAGTTTCGCGGGATGGGCGGCGAGCACGCGGGCATGCCGGACGAAGGCCCTGGGGTCGGCGGACTCCACGAGGGCCGCGACCTTCGCCCCGGCCGAGGCGAGCCCGACGGCCACGGGCAGCAGCAACGGCCCGGTCCCGGCCACCACGGCGGTACGCCCCGGCAGCACGAGCCCGCCCTTGAGCATGGCCTGCGCCCCACCCGCGGTCACCACTCCGGGAAGGGTCCAGCCGGGAAAGGGGAGGACCTTCTCGTACCCACCGGTGGCGAGCAGCACGGCGTCGGCGTGGACGGTGACGGGCTCCTCCTGCTCGGGTCCGAGCAGAGCGTGGACGGTGAAGGAAGCGGGGGCTCCGCCGGTGGTGCCGGACTGCCGCTCCACGAACCACACATGATGATCCGTCAGACTCGTAACCCGACCCGCGGCGACATGCCCCGCGAGTCCGTCACGGAGCCGTTCCCAGGTACGCCACTGGTGGTGCAGGGCCTGGGGGCGTCGGGCTCCGAGCCCCGGGGCGGTCTGGCGGTAGAACTGCCCACCGGCCTGGGCGGCGGAGTCGACGAGGGTCACCCGCACACCGCGCGCGGCAGCGGCGAGGGCGGCCGTGAGCCCGGCGGGACCCGCGCCGATCACGGCGAGGTGGGGTCGGCCGTCCGTTCGGTCAGTCATGGTGACCGGTCCCTTTCTGCGTGCGGATCACGTCCCCGGCCTCGGCGGGTACCAGACAAGCCCGTTGGTTCACCCGCCCGTTGACGCTCACCAGACAGTCGAAGCACACCCCGATGCCACAGAAGACACCGCGCGGCTCACCGCTCCCCCGGGTCGTACGCCAGGACGTGATGCCCGCCGACCAGAGTGCGGCGGCGATCGTCTGACCGGGCAGGACGGTGATCTCCCGGCCGTCGAAGGTGACGGTGAAGGCGGGGCCGCGCCGGGCGTCGACCAGGTCGAGCGGAGTGCGGGGCGTCATGGAGCCTCCTCGGTCACGGGATCCGGAAAGCGGTCGGGGCGGAATGGCGCGAGGTCCAGGTCGGGGGCCTTCGCCGCCAGCACCTGCGCGATCAAGTGGCCCGTCCCGGTGGCGAGTCCGATGCCCGCGCCCTCGTGCCCGCACGCGTGGAAGAGCCCGGGCACGCGCGCGTCCGGCCCGATGGCGGGCAGGTGGTCGGGCAGGTACGGACGGAAGCCGAGGTAGGCGCGCATGGCCTTGACCCCCGCCAGGAAGGGGAACAGCCGAGTGGCCCCCGCCGCGAGCGCCCGGGCGACGGGCAGGGAGAAGGAGCGGTCGAAGCCGACCCGTTCCCGGCTCGCCCCGATCAGTACCGGTCCCGCCGCCGTGCCCTCGACCACGGGGGAGGTCTGCAGCGCGGCCGAGTCGCTGGCCACGTCGGCCACGTAGTCGGCGGCGTACACCTTGTGCCGCACCCGGCGGGGCAGCGGCTCGGTGACGAGGACGAAGCCGCGCCTGGGCAGCACGGGCAGGGACACCCCGGCCAGCGTGGCCACCTCCCCGCCCCAGGTCCCGGCGGCGTTGACGACGGCGGGCGCGTGGACGTCTCCGTGCGAGGTGCGGACTCCACGCACCGCCCCCGCCGCCGTGCGCAGCACCTCCGTGACCGTCCAGCCGGTCCGCAGGGAGGCACCGGCCGCACGGGCGAGCCGTACGAGATGGGCGGCGGCCAGCGTCGGCATCACCTGGGCGTCCTGCGGATAGCGGACGCCGCCCGCGAGCCCCTTCGCCAAGTAGGGCTCCAGATCATGGAGTTCACCGGCGGCGACGGACACGGCCGCCACTCCGGCGGAGCGCTGCCCGGCGGCGAGGCCCTCCAGAGCCGCGAGCCCCTCCGGCGCGGACGCCACGACGAGCCCGCCCTTGACCTCGTACTCGACGGCCGCGGCCACTCCGGTTTCGGCAGCCAGATCGGCCCACAACCGCCCGGAGAGCAGAGCAAGTTCGAGTTCGGGCCCGGGTTCCTTGTCCGAGACGAGCAGATTGCCTTCACCCGCGCCGGTAGTACCCCCGGCCACCGGCCCCCGGTCCACCAGAACGACACTCAGCCCTGCCCGAACCGCGTACAGAGCACTAGCGGCCCCGACCATCCCGGCTCCAACAACGACAACATCGCAGGTCAGCGACTTGGTCACGCCAGTACTATGTCACATACCTCTGTACGGGCCAAGGGTGCCGTGGGGCTGCTCTGAGGCGAACGGCACCGATCAAACCCCGGTCACAGCCCCGCCCAGGGGCGCGGGGCTGTGACATTGTGCGGCTCCTCCCCCACCGTGGGCGCGACCAGCCCCCAGCCACCCGCACCCAACACTCAACGTTCAATCCCCATCCCCAACTGAGGATCACGCGAAATCTCAGACCCGCCCCACAACAACCCACTTCGACGGCAACTCGATCCGCGTACCGTCCGCCAAATACTCCGTCGTGACAAGCGGCAGCTCCCCACTCGCCAGAACAACAAGCCCAGCGGCCCGCAGATATTCCGGCACGGCGGCATCAGCCACCTCCCCCGGCGCAATGCCATGCCGAAACACGGGCGCCAGCTTGGCCGGCGGCCCCCCGGGCCCCTGGGCGAGACCTCGCAACAGCGGCCCCGCCGCCTCGGCAAGCTCAACAACAAAGGCACGCCCCCGGTCACCCACAAGCGTGGCGAGCCCATCCACCAGCGGCTGCCGATCATCCGGCTCGCACTGATGCAGAACTCCCCGCATATACACGTTCACGTCCCCGAGCTCTGCGTGCAGCGTCTCCGCCTCGACCTTCTCGGCCGCGTCGAACAGCCGGTAGGAGGCCTGCCCCGCCGGGTCCGCGAGCCGGGCGTGATCGAGGGCCGCAGCCGAAAGGTCGGCACCGACGACCCGCGGATAGCGGTCGGCGAGGAACCGCGTCTGGGTCCCGTTGCCGCACCCGAGATCCACGAGAGGCAGGCCGGGAGCCGCCAAGTGCGGTTCGAACAAACCGAGATGGACCCCGGCCGTGACCGAGGGCTCGGCGTCCCAGAAGACGGCCCCCTGCTCGCCGGGGGCCTCACGCCAGAAGCCCTCCCAGGCCTCTCTGTACCGAGTCGTCACACTCATGCCAGCTCCCCAGGACGCGACAGCGGACCGCCGAAAAGCGACGGGCAGTCCGGTTTATCGCGCCCGGAGTGAAGCGACAAGCACGCGGCGCACACCTTCACCGCTCATTCGGCAGCCGCACGCCGATGTGCGCCCCTCGTGCCCCTCGCTCCCCAAGATCCGGTCAGCGAGGCATGGCCGAGCTGAACTGAGCTGAGCTGAGCTGACAGGCCTAACGGCCCGGGATGGTCAATTCGAACCACACCGTCTTGCCGGAACTCGTCCGACTGGTCCCCCACTCCCGCGCCAGCGCGCTGACCACACGCATCCCGCGCCCGAACTCGTCGAGCCGGCGCGCACTGAGCAACGTCGGCAGGGTGTGGTCGTCGTCATCCACCTCGCACACCAGCGTCTCGCCTCGCACGAGCCGCAGCTCGATCGGGCGGCTGTGGGAGTGCCGTACGGCATTGGTGACCAGCTCGCTGACCATCAACTCGGCGTTGTCGACAAGGGAGTTCAGGCCCCACACGTGGAGCTGTTCGCGGACCACGGCACGTGACCTGCTGACCTCCATCGGGTCGTGGCCGATCCGCCACCGGGCGACGTCCTCGGGCTCGATGCCGTTGAGCCGTGCCATCAGGAGCGCCACGTCGTCCTTGCGTCCGCCGCGGGTGTTGAGGGCGCGGATGATGGTGTCGCAGGCGTCGTCCATGGAAGCGGCCGGGTGCGCGGCGGACTCGCAGAGCGTGGCGAGTCCGACCCCGATGTCCTCACCGCGGACCTCGACCAGGCCGTCGGTGCACATCACGAGCCGGTCGCCGGGCGCCACCCGGACCGCTACGGACTCGAAGGGCACCCCGCCGACGCCGATGGGCGCACCCGTGGGCAGGTCGAGCAGATCACTGCGGCCGTCCTCCGCGCGTACCAACACCGGTGGGATATGGCCCGCGTTGGCAATCTGCAGCTCGCTCGCGATGGGGTCGTACACCGCGTACAGGCAGGTGGCGAGGTAGTGCTCGCCGAGGCGCTGCGCCAAGTCGTCGAGGTTGCGCAGGAGTTGGGCGGGCGGCAGGTCGAGGGCGGCCATGGTCTGGACGGCGGTGCGCATCTGCCCCATCATCGCTGCGGAGTTGAGGCCGTGACCCATCACATCGCCGACGACGAGCGCGGTCCGCGAACCAGGCAGCTTGACCGAGTCGAACCAGTCACCGCCGACCCGCCCCAGCAACGTACCCGGCAGATAGCGGGTCGCGATGTCGCAGCCCGCCATGCGCGGGGCGATGTGCGGCAGCATGCTGTCCTGGAGGGTCTCGGCGACGCTCTCCTGGTACGTGTACATGCGGGCGTTGTCGAGGACGAGCCCGGCGCGGGCGGCGAGTTCGGCGCCGGTGACGCGGTCCATGTCGTTGAACTCGACGCGCTCGGGGTGGCGGAGCAGGATCATGAAGCCGAGAACCACGTTGCGGGCCTTGAGGGGCACGACGAGCATGGAGCGGCCCGTGATGAGGGGCCGGATGTCGCGCTTCTCGAACTGCGCGGCGATCATGTGCCCCATCTGCTCGCTGATGCGCGGCACGAGCACGGGATCGCCGGTGGTCATGCACTGGAAGAACGGGGTGTGCGCGGGGAACGGCATGGCCTCGCCGACCGGTACGACGTCGTCCCAGCGGCCTGGTTCGTCCGTGTGCTCCACGGCGACCCGGTGCCACATGGTGGTCGTGTCGGGCACGCCTTCGGGGAAGCCCTCGCCTGCGACGACCTGTTCGCGCAGATAGGTCCCGGCCACGTCCGTGAAGCGCGGGACGACGGCCCGGCTGACCTCGACGATGGTGCGGGACAGGTCGAGCGAGGTGCCGATCCGCCCGCTGACCTCGTTCAGGAATTCCAGGCGCTCGCGCACGGCGGCGTATTCGAGGTCCTCGCCCTCGTCGTCCGCGGCCTGCGGCAGGGGCGCGCCGGAGGCCGCCGCCGCGGCGGCCCGCTCCTGGCGCGCCTTGCGCTCGGCGCGCCGCGGCACGCCCCAGTCGGGGGTGACGGGCACACGGTCGTTCTGGCTGAACTCCAGGACGGGATAGCCCAGTTCGAGGACCTGGGCGACGATGCGGGCGCCCTCGCCGACGCTCATGCTGGGGAGGATCTCGGGCAGCCTGCGGGCCAGTTCCTCGGCGCCGGGGAAGTCGGTGTGCAGCGCGAACCCGGGCGCGATGCGCTCCACGCCCACGCCCACGCCCACGCCGGTGTCCTCGTGGTGCAGTCCGCCCGCGTCGGCGGCGAGCACGAGCAGCCGCTCGGGTCCTGGCCCGACCAGCGGATACGCCCACCACAGCACGTCGATCCGGTCATGGTCACGGTCGCTGTCGGACGCCGACAACCGCGCGCGTCCCGCCGCCGGATAGGACAGCCGCCCGTCGAGGGAGGACTCCAGGTCGGGCCCGAGCCCGTCGTACGCCGAGTAGGCCCCGTAGGGGGCGGTCTCGTCGTCGTCGGGCAGAGCGCCGGAAACGGGCAGCAGATCGACGGCGGGCCGCCCGACCGCGTCCTCCTTGGCCGCGCCGAAGAGCCGCCGGGCGCCCCGGCTCCAGTGCGAAACAAGACCATCACGGTCGACGAGCACGACGGCCAACGGAATCCGACCCGCCGCGACCCCGTTAGCGACCGCACGGCCATGAGCTGTGCCCATCTCGGTGCCACGGTCCATGGCCCAGGCCCTCTCTCCCCACGGTCCGCAAGATCTGTACCGCCACAACCACGGTACGTCCGCGCCTGGTTGCCATGTGTGGCATTGAGGGAATTGACTCCGGCGCACACCAGCGCCCCGATAGGGGCGCGGGGCTGTGACATTGAGCGGCTCCGCCGCGTGGGCGCGACAAGCCCCCATAGCCCCGCATCCAACAACGCCCCCTCATCCCTCAGTCTTCATGCCCCAACTGAAGATCCCGCTCGGTCCGCCCACCCCCGGCCACCTGCAAAACGGTAGCCACCGGCGGGTACCCCGCAGCGATCACCGTGTACTCGCCCGAAGAAAGATCAACAAACCGGAACGTTCCCTCACCCCCGGTGGTCAACGTGTCCACCACATTCCCCGCCGCGTCAAGCAGCGTCACCCGCGCATCCTCGACCGGCCGCCCCCCACTGGCCCGCACGGTCCCCCGCAGCACCGCCCCGCCCGCGAGCTCGACATCCTGCCGAGTCTCCCTGGCGGCCTGCACGCTCACCGGCAGCGCGGCGGGACGGAAGGCCGGCGCGCTCCCCGCCAGCGTGTACTCCCCCGCCACCAACTCCGTGATGACGTAACCCCCTTCACGCCCACTGCGCGTCGCGGCGACCACCTCACCGTGCACATTGGTGAGCGTGACGGTCGCGTCCCGCACGGGCGTCCCGTCCGCCGTCACCACGCTCCCGGCCAGCCGTCCGGCACCGCCGAGCACGACGTCCAGCTCGACCGCCCGCTCCCCGACGGTGACGCTGACGGCCTGCGGCTGATGCCCGCCGGCCGCGGCGATGAGGACGTACGACCCCGCCCCGGGCGTCGACAGGGCGTACCGTCCGTCGTCCCCGCTCGCGCCCCGCCCGATCTGCTGTCCCGCGACGTCGATGAGGGTGAGCGCGGCGCGGGGCACGACGGTGCCGTCGGGGTGCTGGACGGTGCCGCAGACGGGCACCCCGGCGGCGTACGTCGAACGGGCCTGCGGGACGGCGGTGTTGAAGGGCGCGGCGGTCTCGGGGGCGGCGGGGGTGTAGTGGGACACCAGCGGTTTCTCCTTGAGGAAGAAGGCGACGAGCAGGCCCAGAACGAGCACCGGCACGAGGTAGAGGAAGATCCGCGGCATGGCGTCGGCGTACGCCGCGATGTAACCGTCGCGAAGCTCGGCGGGCAGTGCGTGGACGAGCTGCGGGGTGATGGACTCGGGGTCGGGCAGGCCCGCCCCGGCGGGCAGCCGGTCGGCGAGGGAGTCGGCGAGCCGGTCGGCGAAGAGCGTGCCGAAGATCGCGGCGCCGACGCTGCCGCCGATCTGCCGGAAGTAGTTGTTGGCACTGGTCGCGGTGCCGAGGTCGCGGGGCTCCACGGAGTTCTGCACGGCGAGGATCAGTACGGGCATGATCAGGCCGATCCCGGCGCCGAGGACGGCCATCCAGACGCTGTAGTGCAGCCGGGGCGTGCCGGCTTCGAGCCGCGACAGGAGCCACATGCCGAGGACGGACAGGGCGCCGCCGAGGATCGGGTAGATCTTGTAGTGGCCGCTGCGGCTGATGAGTTGGCCCGAGACGACCGAGGCGCCGACGATGCCGGCCATCATCGGGAGCATGAGGAGTCCGGACTCGGTGGCGGTGGCGCCGTCGACCATCTGCAGGTACGTGGGCAGATAGCTGGCCGCTCCGAAGAGGGCGACCCCGACGATCACGCCCACCAGAGCGGTGACGTTGAAGACCCCGTCGCGGAACAGCCGCAGGGGGATGAGGGGTTCGACCGCGAAGTGCTCGACGACGAGGAACAGGGCCGTCGAGGCGACGGCTCCGACGCCGAGCCCGAGGATGACCCGCGAGTCCCACGCGTACTCGGTTCCGCCCCAACTGGTCAGCAGGACCAGGCAGGTCGAGGCGGCGGCGAGCAGCAGGGCGCCGAGGACGTCGAGGCGAGGCCGGGGGGTCGGCTTCGGCAGTTTGAGCACGACGGCGACGACGGCGAGGGTGACCAGGCCGAAGGGCACGTTGATGTAGAAGCACCAGCGCCAGGACAGGTGGTCGGTGAAGTAGCCGCCGAGCAGGGGCCCCGCGACCGACGCGAGGCCGAAGGCCGCGCCGATCAGGCCCATGAAGCGGCCGCGTTCCCGGGGCGGCACGATGTCCGCGATGATCGCCTGCACGCCGATCATGAGTCCGCCGGCGCCGACGCCCTGGAGTGCGCGGAAGGCGATCAACTGGTCCATGGTGCGCGACCAGCCGGCCAGCGCGGAGCCGATCACGAAGACGACGATCGCGAACTGGAAGACGCCCTTGCGGCCGTAGAGGTCGCCGAACTTGCCGTAGACGGGCAGTCCGACGGTGGCCGTGAGCAGGTACGCGGTGATGGCCCAGGACATCCGGTCCAGGCCGTGCAGCTCCCCGACGATCTTCGGGAGCGCGGTGGCGACGATCATCTGCTCCAGCGCGGCGAGCAGCAGCGCCAGCATCAGCGCGAAGAACACCATCCGTACGCGGCCCGGGCTGAGCGCATCGAACTGCGGTGGTTCCGGCGGCCCTTGGGGTGTGTCAGGGACAGGAACCGAAACGCCGCGCTCGCCCGTCGCCAGAGTCGTCCCGCCCACGTGCTGCTCCCCTCGTCGCGCCTGCGCGGCCCATTTCTCGCATTACGCGACAACTGGGAGCAAGCGCGACGAGTCGCACGTCAGTGGGGCTCAACGGACGTAACCGCCGGTGGGAGCCCTACGGCGGACGGCGGAGCCATACCGAAAACCACTCGAAACGGTGAGCGTGAGAATCGCCCGGCCGAGCGTCTCCGCACACCCACGGCGACCGCCCGAAGGGTCACTTCTCCACGGCGACCGCCCGGAGGGCTACTTCTCCACCTTGAGCGCCCGGAGGGCTACTTCTCCACCTCGGTGGCGAGCTTCGCCAGCACCTCGTCGTAGATCCGCCCGAGGCCCTTGGGCGCGAAGGTCTTCTCGAAGAAGCCGCCGATGCCGCCGGCGCCGTTCCAGACGGTGGTCACGACGACCCGGGACTTGCCCTCGCCGGCCGGGGTGACCCGCCAGGTGGTCACCATCGTGGAGTTGCGGTCCTTCTCGACGAGCTCGCCGTCGGTGGGCTCGCTCACTTCGAGCAGGCAGTCGCGGACGCGCTTGCTCGTGGCCTGGAGCTTCCAGTGGACGAGGCTGCCCTCGCCGTCACCGCCCTCGCGCACCTCGTACTCGCTGAAGTGCCCGCTCAGGAGCTTCGCACGCGTGCCGGTGTAGTCGGCCAGCGCATCGAACACGTCATCCGGCTGAGCCGCTACGACTCGCTCCGTGGTGGCCTCGACCTGCGCCATTGCGTTCCTCCAGCACTCGGGATCTCGGGGGTCAGCGCTCAGCCAACCATCAGGCGGGCGAGCCGCCCAAATCGGGGTCCCCTCAGGGGCCCGGAGCCCCGGACGCCACGCCGATCGAAAATGAGTTCGCACGATCAAGGGAACATGTGTTCTATTCTGTACCCAGTGCTATCGAGGAGGCCTCATGCGCTGGGAGAACCTCACAGTGGAGTCCGGCGGGAACCCGCCGAGGGATGCCGCGCTGTTCGGCGCGGACGCGGTGACGACACGTACGTTCGACACCCCGGAGTTCCGTGGAATCACGTTCCACGAGATCCGGGCCAAGTCGATCGTGAACCGGGTGCCGGGCGCCTCGCGCATGCCCTTCGAGTGGACGGTCAACCCCTATCGGGGGTGCACGCACGCGTGTGTCTACTGTTTCGCCCGCAAGACCCACAGCTATCTGGACCTCGACACGGGGCTCGGCTTCGACAGCCAGATCGTGGTGAAGGTGAACGCCCCGGAGCTGCTCCGACGGCATCTCGGTTCGCGGCGCTGGCTCGGCGACCACATAGCGATGGGCACGAACGTGGACTGCTACCAGCGCGCCGAGGGCCGCTACCAGCTGATGCCCGGCATCATCGCGGCCCTGCGCGACCACGCGAACCCCTTCTCGATCCTCACCAAGGGCACGCTGATCCTGCGTGACCTCGACCTCCTGAAGCAGGCAGCCGCGGTCACCGAGGTCGGGATCTCCGTCTCCGTGGGCTTCACCGACCGCGAGCTGTGGCGGACCGTGGAGCCGGGCACGCCCGCCCCCGAGCGCCGCCTCGACGCCGTCCGCACGCTCAGCGACCACGGCATCGACTGCGGGGTCCTGATGGCCCCGGTGATCCCCTTCCTTGGCGACGACCCGTCCCAACTGCGCGCCACGGTACGGGCGATCGCGGCATCCGGCGCGACCTCGGTCACCCCGCTCGTGCTGCATCTGCGGCCGGGGGCACGCGAGTGGTTCATGGACTGGCTGCGGCACCACCACCCGTATCTGGTGCGCCGCTACGAGCGGCTGTACGCGGAGGGGGCCTACGCCCCGAAGTGGTACCAGCGCCGGATCACCCGTCAGGTCCACGAACTGGCCGAGGAGTACGGGATAGGCCCCACGCGCGCGGGGATGCCCCGCAGGATCCCGGCACTCGAACCGGCCGTTCCGGAGCCCACCCAACTCACGTTCCTCTGACCGGAGCGCCTACCTCTGACCAGCCCCCTGCCCCCGACCGGCACCCCCACCTCGTCTGACCAGCGCGTCTCTTCGGCATCCGGGCGCATCACGCGATCCGATCGGGTCAAACTCTTGCCAGAATCGGTCCTTCCGGGCGCCCGCTCCGGGACGATACGGCGAAGGCCGTGACACGTGCACGGCCCGATCCCTCCGTCCTGGGAGGTCCCATGCCGCATCTCCCCGGGGGGCAACCCCCGGACCCCCGGCCCGAGGAACAGGCCGGAATCCCTGCCCGGAACATCCATGCGAGGCGATTCACCGTGAACCGACGCGCAGCCGCTCTGTGCGGTGCCGCCGCTGTGGTGGCCGGAATGATCACCGCGGTCCCGGCCGGCGCGAGCGCGGGCTCCACGACCGCGACAGCGACCGCTCCGCGCACCACGCTCTCCGCCGACTCGGCGAAGCTCACCTGGAAGAAGTGCGGCACCACCAGCTATCCGACGCTCCAGTGCGCGTCCCTGAAGGTGCCGCTCGACCACGCGAACCCGCGCGGCGAGCGCATCACCCTCGCGCTGTCCCGGGTCCCGCACACCGCGAAGAAGTCCCAGGGGCCGCTCCTGGTGAACCCGGGCGGCCCCGGCGGCAGCGGTCTCACGCTCGCCGGGTTCGTCGCGGCCTCGCTGCCGAAGGCGGTGGCGTCGCAGTACGACGTCATCGGCTTCGATCCGCGCGGCGTCGGCGCGAGCAGGCCGGCCCCGAACTGCAAGCCCGGGCACTTCGCGCCCGTACGCCCCGACTCGGTGCCGAACACCCCCGCCCTGGAGAAGGCCAACCTCGACCGGGTCGAGGCCTTCGCGAAGGCCTGCGGCACGAAGTACGGGAAGCTGCTTCCGTACCTCGACACCGTGAGCGCGGTCCAGGACATGGACGCGATCCGGCACGCGCTCGGCGCCAAGAAGATCAACTACTTCGGGTACTCGTACGGCACCTACCTGGGCGCGGTCTACGCGAAGCTCTACCCGGATCGCGTACGGCGCATGGTGCTCGACTCCATCGTCGACCCCACCGGGGTGTGGTACGACGACAACCTCGCGCAGGACTACGCCTTCAACGACCGTCACCAGGCCTTCATGGCGTGGGTCGCCAAGCACAACGCGACGTACAAGCTCGGCACCGATCCGGAGAAGATCGAGGCCAAGTGGTACGCGATGAGGGCGGCGCTGGCGAAGAGGCCCGCGGACAAGACGGTGGGCGCCTCCGAACTGGAGGACACGTTCGTGCCCGGCGGCTACTTCAACGGCTTCTGGCCGTATCTCGCGGAGGCGTTCGCGGCGTTCGTGAACGACAAG
The DNA here is from genome assembly GCF_026341515.1 of Streptomyces sp. NBC_00878. NCBI lineage: Bacteria > Bacillati > Actinomycetota > Actinomycetes > Kitasatosporales > Streptomycetaceae > Streptomyces > Streptomyces sp. NBC_00878. The sequence goes on from NZ_JAPEOK010000001.1 coordinate 1,826,542, forward strand.
AACGACGATCCGCTGGTCGAGGCGTACGAGAACTTCGGTGCCGTCGACGCCGCGGGCGACAACAGCTACAGCATCTACACCTCGGTGCAGTGCCGTGACGCGTCCTGGCCGCGCGACTGGGAGCAGTGGCGCGAGGACAACTGGAAGGTCCACGAGAAGGCGCCCTTCATGACGTGGAGCAACGCCTGGTACAACGCGCCGTGCGCGTTCTGGCCGACGGACTCCCTGGAGCCCGTGGACGTCTCCAACGACTCGGTGCCGCCGGTGCTGCTGTTCCAGGCGACGGACGACGCGGCCACTCCGTACGAGGGTGGCGTCACCGTCCACCACCTCCTGCGCGGCTCCAGCCTGGTGGTCGAGCAGGGAGGCGGCAACCACGGCATCACGCTGAGCGGGAACGCCTGTCTGGACAAGCATCTGGCCACGTATCTGACCAACGGCAAGGTGCCCCGCGGTGGCGGCGCGATCGACGCGGTGTGCAAGAAGCTGCCCGATCCGTCACCGATGAGCACGAAGGCGTCGCCCTCGCGCGGCGCGACTCTGCACGGGCTGCTCGGCTTCCGGGGCTGAGCCCCGGAAGCCGAGCGGAGGTGAGCGGCGGTTGTCCGTCGGGGGCGTTGTCAGTGCCGTGGTGCAGGATTGATCCATGGCCGAACTGACGCGCATCACAGCCCCCGACGGGGTCGCCCCCGCCGCCGCGTACACACACGTCGTCATGGGCTCGGGCCGCTTCGTGGCGATCTCGGGCCAGCTCGCGCTCGACGAGGACGGCAAGCTCGTCGGCGAGGACGACCCGGCGGCCCAGGCCCGCCAGATCTTCGAAAACCTGCGACGCTGCCTGGCCTCGGCCGGAGCCACTTTCGCAGACGTGGTCAAACTGACCTTCTTCGTCACGGACATGGCCCACATGCCGGCCATCCGCGCGGCCAGAGACACACACATACCCCCGACCCACCTCCCAGCCGCCTCGGCCGTCCAGGTCACGGCCCTGGTGAGCCCAGAGTTCCTGATGGAAATCGAGGCGTACGCGGTGCTGCCCGAGTGATCGACAGGTCCGCCGAAATTGGCGGGCTCCCTGGCCCGCGGCCTCCTAGGGTGCCGCCATGGACGACCGCCCCCGCAGCCCCTCCCCCTTCCTCTCCCCCTCCCCCGCCCTTCGCGTCCGCGAGATGGCCCTGGCCGACTGTCCCCGCGTGGCCGGGATCCGCGTACGCGGCTGGCAGACCGCGTACAAGGGATTGATGCCGCAGGCCTACCTCGACGGGCTCGACGTGGCGGACGAGGTCGTGCGTCGGCGGAGCCACTTCGAGCAGGCCGGTGAGGGTGTGGTGAACCTAGTCGCGGAGTGGGACGGCGACATCGTCGGCTGGGCCTGCCACGGGCCGTACAGGGAGGGTGAACTCCGCACCCCGGACGCCGAGTTGTACGCGATCTATGTGGACCCCGACCGGCTCGCGCGCGGGGTGGGACGCGCCCTGTTGCGGGAGTCCGCGGCCCGCTGCACCGCCGCGGGGCACGGCCGGATGCTGCTGTGGGTCCTCCAGGAGAACGCGAACGCGCGTCGCTTCTACGAGAAGGCCGGTTTCGTACGGGACGGAGTCGAGGAACCCTTCGAGGTGGACGGAGTCGAGGTGCCCGAGGTGCGGTATGCCCGTGTGCTGGGCGGCTGCTGAGGGAGGCTCACGGGCTGGGGCTCGTGCCCTTGGGGCCTGTGTGCTGGGGACTCGTGCCCTTGGGGCCTGTGGCCTGGGGCAGGGTCACGCAGAAGATGGCGCCGTTCGGGTGGCCGGGCTCGTACCAGGCGTCGCCGCCATTCGCGCGGGCCAGGCTGCGGGCGATCCACAGACCCAGCCCTGTGCCCTCGGTGGCCGCCGCCGTGGCGGGGTCGCGGCGGTAGCGCTCGAAGAGGTGCGGCACGAACGCCCCGGGGACACCGGGGCCGTGGTCCGCGACGCGCAGCTCGACGCGTCCGCCGGTGGCATGCGCCGTGATCTCCACGGGCTCCCGACCGTAGGCGAGGGCGTTCTCCAGGTAGTTGGTGAAGATCTCGGCGAGGCCCACCCGGTCGACCTGTGCCACCAGGTGCGGTGAAACGGCCAGTCGCAGATCACGGCCGCGGGCCGCGGACTCGGCGAGCCGATCCCGGATGAAGTCCAGCACCTCCACCGCTTCCGGCACACCCTGCTGCCAGGCCCCGTCGATACGGGCCGCGGTGAGCAGCTTGCGGACGAGCGACTGAAGACGGGCCGTGCGCTCGGCGATCCGCTCGACCAGTTCCGCCCGCCGCTCGTCCGTCAGATCGGGCGGGGGTTCCTTCAGTACGTGGACCAGGGCGCCCAAAGCGGCGAGCGGGTTGTGCAGTTGGTGCGCGGCCACCGCGACGACCACGCTCTGGTGTTCCAGGGCGGCCTGGAGGACGTGGTCGGCCTGACTGCGGCGGGTCCCGTCGCGCAGCGCGGCCACGTACAGCCGGCGCTCGTCGAGCCGGGCCAGGGTGACCCGCATCTCGACGACCTTGCTGCGGCCGTTCGGCAGGACCAGTGTGACCTCGGTGGCCTCCCCGTGCACGAGTGGAAAGCCGAATACTGAGCCGATCAGCTCGTCCGCGGGCCGCTCCAGCAGTGCCGCCGCGGCCGGGTTGCAGGCTCGTACGCATCCGTCGGCGTCCACCGCGACGATGCCGTCCGGCGCGGCCAGCATCATGGCCTCGTACAGATCCCGCGGCCCGTCGTCCGTCATGGTGATCGCCCCCGCCGCCCCTACCCTTTCCCGTCCCTTACTCGGGGGCTCCGCCCCCGAACCCCCGCTCCTCAAACGCCGGAGGGGCTGATGATTTCGCAGCCCAGGCCGACAAGCGGGGGCCTGGGGGCGCAGCCCCCAGAAAGGGACGGGAATGGGAAGGGGCGGCGGGGGCGAAAAACTACGTCTCCAGCCCCAACTCTGGACCGTGACAACGGCGTTGGGCCAGACACAGGGCACACAATTCCGCGTACGGCCGGGTCCCGACGGAGTCGTACGGCACTACGCTCGAAAGCACATCGCCACCACCGGCCCGGAGAAAGCCGGCCATCCGGAGGGGGAGGATCCGGGATGATCCGCGTGCTCGTGGTCGAGGACCAGCGCGCGCTGGCCGACGCCCTGGCCATCGCCATCGCGGCGCAGCCCGACCTGGACTGCGGTGCCGCGGTGGGCACGGTCGACGAGGCGTTGCGGGAGGCGGCCCGTCGGCCGCCCTCCGTGGTGCTCATGGACATCCATCTGCCGGGCAGCAAGGACGGTATCGAGGGCACGCGGCTGCTGAAGGCCGCTCATCCCTCGACGCGGGTGGTCGTCCTCACCGCGGACGCGACCCCCGGCCAGCTGGCGCGGGCGGTGACCGCGGGCGCCTCGGCCTTCCTCGCCAAACACAGCGCCTTCGGGGACATCCTCACCGCGATCCGGACGACGGCCGACGGCAAGCTCCTGGTGGAGGAGTCCACGCTGGCGGCCCGGCTGCCCGAGCAGCAGTGGGAGCGGAGCGGGCTGACCCGCCGGGAGCACGAGGTGCTGGCCCTGCTCGCTCAGGGCCACGGCCTCAAGACGATCGCGGACCTGCTCGTCCTCAGCCGGCACACGGTACGCGGGCATGTGAAGAGCGTCCTGGTGAAGCTGGGCGCCCACAGCCAGCTGGAGGCTGTGGTCACGGCAACGCGCCTGGGCATCCTGCCGCGCCCGACCACGTAGCACGGCCCAACGCCTAGCACCGCCGGACCACAAAACACTAACCATGAACCTCTTCCAGAAGCACGTGTGTCACGTATGGATAGGCACATCCGCCGACATCCGCCACATATGCCCATCCGCCCCTACTCCCGCGGCGCCCGCTGCGCCGGCAGCCTCTTCAGCGCACCGGCCGCCGCCTGCGCCAGCGTCGGATGGGCGAGGGCCTCGTTCAGGACGGGGCGGGCACGTTCGTCACCCAGCACCCCGAGCCCCTCCACACACGCGACGGCGACACGCCTGTACGGGTCGTGCGGGCGGAACCTGCGGGCGAGGGTCGTGATCAGCGCGGGTACGGACTCGGGGGCGCGCAGCTCGACCAGAAGTCGTACCGGATGGAGCGCGTAGGCGACGCGCAGTTCGTTGGTGGCCAGGGCCGCCGCCGCACGGGCGGTGCGCGGGTCGCCGAGCCGGGCCAGGGCGTGCGCGGCGGACGCGCAGCGCTGCGGGTCACGGTGGTTGAGGAGCAGGACGAGCGCCTCGAAGGACCGCCGGTCTCCGGCCAGTCCGAGCCGGAAGGCGGCCAACTCCCGTGCCCAGAGCTGCTGTTCGGGGGCGACGAGCACGTCGGCCAGTTCGTCGAGGTCGCCGGTCGAGACCAGCCGTTCGTACGAGAACGACGCCGCCGCGCCCGCCTCGTGCCGTAAGCGCTGGGTGAGCGATCGCAACTCTTCGTCCATATCGCCCAAGCCTATCGGCGACGTACGTCACATTCACCAGGGACTGGCGCGCTCGTTACCCGCAAGTTAAGCTCAATCGAGCGAGTTACCCACTCGTGGACTTGCCCGAGGTGGCCTGGTGACGCAGCCGCCGCGGGTGCTGGTCGGTTCGGTACTTCGTGTACCTCAGTGTGCAGTTCAGTACGACACGGCTCCGGGACAGGGCCGGTCGGGTCTTCCTCACCATTTCGCGGGCCGGTGTTCCGGTCCGCTTCGGCACCGGGCGTGTGCGCGTTCGTAGCCCGGTATCACCCGCAAACACCGCACCGCGTGCGCCCGTTGGCGTATCCGGACGCGTCCCTCAGTCGTCACTCATTCCTGGAGTCCCGCGATGGCCACTCCCGTGTCCGACCCCTCCCTGTCCGGCTCTTCCCTGCCCACCCCCTCCTCCTTGCCCTCTCCGTCGCCCTCCGCGTCCCCCCTCAAGACCGTCGCCGTCGTCGGCCTCGGCACGATGGGGACCGGTATCGCCGAGATCCTGGCCAAGGCCGGCCGCGAGGTCGTGGGCATCGACATCGACGAGGCCGCCGCCGTGCGGGCCGCCGCCGCCCTGGAGTCCTCGACAGCTCGCGCCGTGCGGCGCGGGCGCCTCACCGAGCAGGAGCGCGACGACACCCTCGCCCGCTTCCGTACGTCCACGGACCTGCGAACCGCGGCCGACGCCGATCTGGTCATCGAGGTGGCGCCTGAGTCGTACGACATCAAGCACCAGATCTTCCGCGAACTGGACGGCATCGTGCGCCCGGAGACGATCCTGGCGACCGGCACCAACGCCCTGTCCGTCACGCGTCTCGCCGCCGACTCGGCCCGCCCGGAGCGGGTCCTTGGCCTGCACTTCTTCAACCCGGCCCCGGCGATGAAGCTCGTCGAGGTCGTGTCGTCCGTGCTGACCGCGCCGACCGCCGTCGCCGCCGTCACGGACCTCGCCCTCGAACTCGGCAAGGAGCCCGTCGCGGTCGGCGACCGCCCCGGTTTCGTCGCCGACGGACTGCTCTTCGGCTACCTCAACCAGGCCGCCGCGATGTACGAGGCGAAGTACGCGAGCCGCGAGGACATCGACGCCGCGATGCGACTGGGCTGCGGCCTGCCCATGGGCCCGCTCGCCCTGCTCGACCTGATCGGCGTCGACACCGCGCGTACGGTCCTGGAGGCCATGTACGCCGAGTCCCACGACCGGCTGCACGCGCCCTCCCCCATCCTCAAACAGCTCAGCGAGGCGGGCCTGACCGGCCGCAAGGCGGGGCGCGGCTTCTACACGTACGACGCGCCGGGCGGCTCGACCGTCGTGCGGGACGCGCTGACGCCCCTGGAGGACGCGTCGTCGGCGCCCGGCCGTACCGTGCGCTCGGTCGGCGTCGCGGGCTCCGGCACCATGGCGTCCGGCATCGCCGAGGTCTTCGCGAAGGCCGGGTACGAGGTGGTGCTGGCCGCGCGCAGCGAGGAGAAGGCACAGGCCGCCAGGGCCCGTATCGGCAAGTCGCTCTCGCGCTCTGTCGACAAGGGCCGGATGACCGCGGAGGCCGCCGCCGAGACGCTGGAGCGGATCACTCCGGCGGGTTCGTACGACGCCTTCGCGGACGTCGACCTGGCCCTGGAGGCCGTCGCCGAGGACCTGGAGATCAAGCGGCAGCTGTTCGCGACCTTCGACAAGGTCTGCAAGCCCGGCGCGATCCTCGCCACCACCACCTCCTCGCTGCCCGTCGTCGCCTGCGCCCGCGCCACCTCGCGGCCCCAGGACGTGGTCGGCATGCACTTCTTCAACCCGGCCCCGGCGATGAAGCTGGTCGAGGTCGTGCGTACGGTCCTGACGGCCGACGACGTGCACGCCACGGTCCGGGAGGTCTGCGCGAAGGTCCGCAAGCACCCGGTGGACTGCGGCGACCGGGCCGGTTTCATCGTGAACGCACTGCTGTTCCCGTACCTGAACAACGCGATCAAGATGGTCGAGGAGCACTACGCCACGCTCGACGACATCGACGCCGCGATGAGGCTCGGCGGCGGCTACCCGATGGGCCCCTTCGAGCTCCTCGACGTGGTCGGTCTGGACGTCTCGCTGGCCATCGAGAAGGTCCTGCACCGCGAGTTCCGCGACCCGGGCCTCGCCCCTGCGCCCCTCCTGGAGCACCTGGTGGCCGCGGGCTGCCTCGGCCGCAAGACGGGCCGCGGCTTCCGCGAATATGCACGGCGCTGAGCCACGCGACCTCCGGGCCGACCTCCAGGCCGACCTCCGGCCCGGAGACGGCCCCGCGGGCTGGGGCGGGCTGCTCGATCCTGCTGCCGCTCCCGCCCCGGTCCCGGACGGTGAAAGACCCGGTCATGAGCACTCCGATGCGTCCATGCAGTACGTTCGGGGCATGTCCCAGCCCGCCAAGTCCTCCCGTACACCAGCCACGTCCGACGTTCCGGAGAGTGCCGCGGGCAGCCGTGCGGCCGCGCAACGGCTCAAGATGCGCCGAGAACTGGCGGCCGCCGCGATGGAGCTCTTCGCGACGAAGGGGTACGAGGCGACGACCGTCGACGAGATCGCGGCCGCGGCCGGGGTCGCCCGGCGCACCTTCTTCCGGCACTTCCGCTCCAAGGAAGAGGCGATCTTCCCGGACCACGACGACACGTTGATCCGGGCCGAGGCGGTGCTCAACGCGGCGCCGGCGCACGAGCATCCGCTCGACACGGTGTGCCGCGGCATCAAGGAAGTCATGAAGATGTACGCGGCCCAGCCGGAGATCTCGGTGTCGCGCTACAAGCTCACCCGCGAGGTACCGACCCTGCGGGAGGCGGAGATCGCGTCCGTGGCGCGGTACGAGCGGCTGTTCACCCGCTATCTGCTGGGGCACTTCGACGAGCACGCCCACGACGACGACGCCAACGACGACCCGCTGCTCGCGGAGGTCGCCGCGTCCGCCGTGGTCACGGCCCACAACCACGTCCTGCGGCGCTGGCTGCGGGCGGGCGCCCAGGGTGATGTCGAAAGGCAGCTGGATCACGCCTTCGCGATCGTCCGGAAGACCTTCGGTACGGGGATCGGGGCCGGACGGGAGACGCCTCGGTCGGCACCGGCGTCCGCCGCATCGGTCGAGGGCGAGGTGCTGGTGACCGTGGCCCGCGTGGACGCTCCGCTGGACCAGGTGATGCGCACGATCGAGCAGGCGCTCAAGGAACGGCCGTAGCAGCACTCCGCGAAACCGCGGCCGAGCCGCTGTCCTCGCCAATCGCCGGACGAGCTCAATGTGAGCGCGTCCGGCACCTTTTTGCCCACATTCAGGCGTTTCCGGGCCCAGCTTGATCGATCATCGCTCACTTGTTACGTAAAGATTTCACCTGAGCGCAACTTCTGGCACTCCGTGCCTTGCGACATGACACGGCGTGCCATACGTTGAAGTAGTCCGGGCGGCCGGCGTGCAGAGACCCCTCGTACGCCGGCTGTCCCCGCAAGCCAATGGCCTGCGCGCCCGGACGCCTGCGTCACAGGCAACCTTCCGCGCCACCACGCGCTGCCGAGCCCCACCCTCCGCCGAACCGACGGCACACCTCACACCAGCAGCACCCACGCCGACGTAACCCTCAGCGTTCCCCTCAGACGCTCATCGCCGGAGGCACCATCGTGAAGGAAATCCTGGACGCGATTCAGTCGCGGACGGCCACGTCCGCCGACTTCGCCGCGCTGCCGCTCCCCGAGTCGTACCGCGCGATCACCGTGCACAAGGACGAGACGGAGATGTTCGCCGGGCTCACCACCCGCGACAAGGACCCCCGCAAGTCGATCCACCTGGACGACGTGCCGGTGCCGGAGCTCGGCCCCGGCGAGGCCCTGGTGGCCGTGATGGCCTCCTCGGTCAACTACAACTCGGTGTGGACCTCGATCTTCGAGCCCATGGCGACCTTCGGGTTCCTGGAGCGCTACGGCAAGCTCAGCGACCTCACCAAGCGCCACGACCTGCCGTACCACATCATCGGTTCCGACCTGGCGGGCGTCGTGCTGCGCACCGGCCCGGGCGTGAACGCCTGGCGGCCCGGTGACGAGGTCGTCGCGCACTGCCTGTCCGTCGAGCTGGAGTCCAGCGACGGGCACAACGACACCATGCTCGACCCCGAGCAGCGCATCTGGGGCTTCGAGACGAACTTCGGCGGACTGGCAGAGCTCGCACTTGTGAAGTCCAACCAGCTGATGCCCAAGCCGGATCACCTCAGCTGGGAGGAGGCCGCCGCTCCCGGTCTGGTGAACTCCACCGCGTACCGGCAGCTGGTCTCCCGCAACGGCGCCGGCATGAAGCAGGGCGACAACGTCCTCATCTGGGGCGCGAGCGGCGGACTCGGCTCGTACGCCACGCAGTTCGCGCTCGCCGGCGGCGCCAACCCCATCTGTGTGGTCTCCAGCCCGCAGAAGGCGGACATCTGCCGTGCGATGGGCGCCGAGGCGATCATCGACCGCAACGCCGAGGACTACCGGTTCTGGAAGGACGAGCACCACCAGGACCCGAAGGAGTGGAAGCGCTTCGGCAAGCGCATCCGCGAGCTCACCGGCGGCGAGGACGTCGACATCGTCTTCGAACACCCGGGCCGCGAGACCTTCGGCGCGTCCGTCTACGTCACGCGCAAGGGCGGCACGATCGTCACCTGCGCCTCGACCTCCGGGTACAACCACGAGTACGACAACCGCTACCTGTGGATGTCCCTGAAGCGGATCATCGGCTCGCACTTCGCCAACTACCGCGAGGCCTGGGAGGCCAACCGGCTGATCGCGAAGGGCAAGATCCACCCGACGCTCTCCAGGGTGTACTCGCTGGAGGAGACCGGTCAGGCCGCGTACGACGTGCACCGCAACCTCCACCAGGGCAAGGTCGGCGTCCTCGCACTGGCGCCCGCCGAGGGCCTCGGCGTGCGCGACGAGGAGAAGCGCGCCCAGCACGTCGACGCCATCAACCGCTTCCGGAACGTCTGAGGGCCACCCATGACTGAGCGCCAGAAGGACCGGCCGTGGCTCATGCGCACGTACGCCGGTCACTCCACGGCCGAGGCGTCCAACGAGCTGTACCGGCGCAACCTCGCCAAGGGCCAGACGGGTCTGTCGGTCGCCTTCGACCTGCCGACGCAGACCGGCTACGACCCCGACCACATCCTCGCCCGCGGCGAGGTCGGCCGGGTCGGCGTGCCCGTCTCGCACGTCGGTGACATGCGCCGGCTGTTCCAGGACATCCCCCTGGAGCAGATGAACACCTCGATGACCATCAACGCCACCGCCATGTGGCTGCTGGCGCTCTACCAGGTCGTCGCCGAGGAGCACGGTGCCGACATCACCGAGCTCCAGGGGACGACCCAGAACGACATCGTGAAGGAGTACCTGTCGCGGGGGACGCACGTCTTCCCGCCGGTGCCCTCGCTCCGTCTGACGACGGACATGATCTGCTACACGGTCAACAACATCCCCAAGTGGAACCCGATCAACATCTGCAGCTACCACCTCCAGGAGGCGGGAGCCACCCCGGTCCAGGAGATCGCGTACGCGATGTCGACCGCGATCGCCGTCCTGGACGCGGTGTTCGCGTCCGGGCAGATCGCCGAGGACCGCAGGGGTGACGTCGTCGCACGCATCTCCTTCTTCGTGAACGCGGGCGTCCGCTTCGTCGAGGAGATGTGCAAGATGCGGGCGTTCGGCCGCATCTGGGACAGGATCACGCGCGAGCGGTACGGGATCGAGAACCCCAAGCACCGCCGCTTCCGGTACGGGGTCCAGGTCAACTCGCTCGGCCTGACCGAGGCCCAGCCCGAGAACAACATCCAGCGGATCGTGCTGGAGATGCTGGCCGTGACCCTCTCGAAGGACGCACGCGCGCGTGCCGTCCAACTGCCCGCCTGGAACGAGGCGTTGGGCCTGCCCCGCCCCTGGGACCAGCAGTGGTCCCTGCGCATGCAGCAGGTGCTCGCGTACGAGAGCGACCTGCTGGAGTACGCGGACATCTTCGACGGCTCGCACGTCATCGAGGCCAAGGTCTCCCAGCTGGTCGAGGACTCGTTCGCCGAGATCGACCGGATCCAGGAGATGGGCGGCGCGATGGCGGCCGTCGAGTCGGGCTATCTGAAGTCTCAGCTCGTCTCGTCGCACGCCGAGCGCCGGGCCCGTATCGAGTCCGGTGACGAGAAGATCGTCGGCGTCAACATCTTCGAGTCGACCGAGCCGAACCCGCTCACCGCCGACCTGGACGCCGCGATCCAGACGGTCGACCCGGCGGTCGAGGCCAGGGTCGTCGCCGCCCTCAAGGACTGGCGCGACACCCGCTACCAGCCCCCCTTCAACCACCCGCGCCCCTGTAAGGCGCTGGACCGGCTGAAGGAGGCCGCGAAGGGCACCGACAACCTCATGGAGGCCACCCTGGAGTGCGCCCGTGCGGGGGCCACGACCGGCGAGTGGGCCGGTGCCCTGCGCGAGGTGTTCGGTGAGTTCCGCGCCCCCACCGGTGTCTCGTCAGCGCCCGTCGCGGTGACCGCCGAGGAGGGTACGGCGATGGCCCTGGTCCGCCGCAAGGTGGAGCTGACCGCGAAGGAGATGGGCGTCGGCAAGCTCCGCTTCCTGGTGGGCAAGCCGGGCCTGGACGGGCACTCCAACGGCGCCGAGCAGATCGCCGTACGGGCCCGGGACGCCGGGTTCGAGGTGGTCTACCAGGGCATCCGGCTCACGCCCGAGCAGATCGTGGACGCGGCCGTCGCCGAGGACGTACACGGCGTCGGGCTCTCCATCCTGTCCGGCTCGCACGCGCGGCTGGTGCCGGATGTGCTGGAGCGGCTGCGCGAGGCCGGTGCGGCCGACATCCCGGTGATCGCGGGCGGGATCATCCCGAACACGGACGCCGAGCAGCTCAGGGCCGCCGGAGTGGCCGCGGTCTTCACCCCGAAGGACTTCGACATCACGGGGATCATCGGCCGTATCGTCGACGAGATCCGGAAAGCGAACAAGCTCGACCCACTGGAGGTCACCGCATGACCAGCCCTGTCAACCGTCTGCGTCCGCGTCGCTCCTGCCTCGCGGTGCCGGGCAGCAACCCCCGCTTTCTGGAGAAGGCGCAGGGCCTCCCGGCCGACCAGGTCTTCCTGGACCTGGAGGACGCGTGCGCGCCGCTGGCCAAGCCCGAGGCGCGGCACACCATCGTCAAGTTCCTCAACGAGGGCGACTGGACGGGCAAGACGCGGGTCGTGCGGGTCAACGACTGGACGACCGAGTGGACGTACCGCGATGTCGTCACCGTCGTCGAGGGTGCGGGCCCCAATCTCGACTGCATCATGCTGCCGAAGGTGCAGGACGCCCAGCAGGTGGTCGCGCTGGATCTGCTCCTGACGCAGATCGAGAAGACGATGGGCTTCGAGGTCGGCAAGATCGGTATTGAGGCGCAGATCGAGAACGCCCAGGGCCTCAACAACGTCAATGAGATCGCGTCTGCCAGTCAACGTGTCGAGACGATCATCTTCGGCCCGGCCGACTTCATGGCGTCGATCAACATGAAGTCGCTGGTCGTGGGCGAGCAGCCGCCCGGCTACCCGGCGGACGCCTACCACTACATCCTGATGAAGATCCTGATGGCCGCCCGCGCCAACAACCTCCAGGCGATCGACGGCCCCTACCTCCAGATCCGCAACGTCGACGGCTACCGCGAGGTCGCCGGCCGTGCCGCGGCTCTCGGTTTCGACGGCAAGTGGGTTCTGCACCCGGGCCAGGTCGAGGCGTCCAACGAGATCTTCTCGCCCTCCCAGGACGACTTCGACCACGCCGAGCTGATCCTGGACGCGTACGACTACTACACGTCCGAGGCGGGCGGCAAGAAGGGCTCCGCGATGCTCGGCGACGAGATGATCGACGAGGCCAGCCGCAAGATGGCCCTGGTCATCTCGGGCAAGGGCCGGGCCGCCGGCATGGAGCGCACCAGCAAGTTCGAAGCCCCGGAGGCCTGAGCACCATGCAGTTCGGACGCACCTACGAGGAGTTCGAGGTCGGCGCGGTCTACAAGCACTGGCCCGGGAAAACGGTCACGGAGTACGACGACCACCTCTTCTGTCTCCTGACGATGAACCACCACCCGCTCCACATGGACGCCAACTACGCCGAGAACACGACGGACTTCGGCAAGAACGTGGTGGTCGGCAACTACATCTACTCGCTCCTGCTGGGCATGTCCGTGCCGGACGTGTCGGGCAAGGCGATCGCCAACCTGGAGGTCGAGTCGCTGAAGCACGTGGCGCCGACCTTCCACGGCGACACGATCTACGGCGAGACCACGGTCCTCGACAAGACCCCGTCGAAGTCGAAGAACGACCGCGGGATCGTCCACGTCGAGACCAAGGGCTACAAGCAGGACGGCACGCTGGTCTGTGTGTTCCGCCGCAAGGTGATGGTCCCCACCGAGACGTACATCAAGGAGCGCGGCGGCGAGCAGCCCGGCCGCCCGCCCGTCTCCCACCATCACCCTCAAACGACGCCCCTGCGGGGCGATACCCCTGATTCACAGCTCAAGGAACAGGTGAAGTAGCCATGGCGCGACTCGCCCAGACCGCAGGTCTGACCGACGTCCAGCGGGAGATCCTCTCCACTGTCCGGGACTTCGTGGACAAGGAGATCATCCCGGTCGCGACCGAACTGGAGCACCGCGACGAGTATCCGCAGCAAATCGTCGACGGGCTCAAGGAGTTGGGCCTGTTCGGCCTGATGATCCCCGAGGAGTACGGGGGTCTGGGCGAGTCCCTGCTGACGTACGCGCTGTGTGTCGAGGAGATCGCCCGGGGCTGGATGTCCGTCTCCGGGATCATCAACACGCACTTCATCGTGGCGTACATGCTCAAGCAGCACGGCACGCAGGAGCAGCGGGAGTACTTCCTGCCGCGGATGGCGGCAGGCGAGGTGCGCGGCGCGTTCTCCATGTCGGAGCCGGCACTCGGCTCGGACGTTTCGGCGATCACGTCGAAGGCGGTGAAGGACGGCGAAGAGTATGTCCTGAACGGTCAGAAGATGTGGCTGACGAATGGCGGTACGTCGACGCTCGTGGCCGTTCTGGTGAAGAGTGACGAAGGCCACCCCGAGGGCACGGCGCCCCACAAGTCGATGACGACCTTCCTGGTGGAGAAGGAGCCCGGTTTCGGTGAGGTCCGCCCCGGCCTGACCATCCCGGGGAAGATCGACAAGATGGGCTACAAGGGCGTCGACACCACCGAGCTCATCATGGACGACCTGCGCATTCCGGCCAATCGCGTGCTCGGCGGGACCACCGGCCGAGGGTTTTACCAAATGATGGACGGAGTCGAGGTCGGCCGCGTCAATGTGGCGGCACGTGGCTGCGGTGTCGCTCAGCGTGCATTTGAGCTGGGTGTCTCCTATGCCCAGCAGCGTCACACTTTCGGCAAACAGATCGCCCAGCACCAGGCCATCCAGTTCAAGCTGGCCGAGATGGCTACCAAGGTCGAGGCCGCCCATGCCATGATGGTGAACGCGGCACGCAAAAAGGACTCCGGGGAGCGAAACGACCTCGAGGCAGGGATGGCGAAGTACCTCGCCTCCGAATACTGCAAAGAGGTGGTGGAAGACGCCTTCCGAATCCACGGCGGCTACGGCTTCTCCAAGGAGTACGAGATCGAGCGCCTCTACCGCGAGGCACCGATGCTGCTCATCGGCGAAGGTACCGCCGAGATCCAGAAAATGATCATCGGACGCAGGTTGCTCGAAGAGTATCGGCTCCAGGGCTAGATATACCGATTCGGGGTGCTTTCATCGAGAAGAACATCACACCCCGTCAACGCTCTTCGGACGCCGACTCGGCTTCTCGGCTTGCCCAGTTGTGGCCCGCGACCGGTACGATCCCGGGAAAGCCGCCGTCCCCCGTTGCAGCGCGGCATCATCCGCTACGAAGGTCATCCATGCCCCACAGCCAAACCTCTGCACCACGCGACAGCCTGGCAGGCGTACGTATTGCGCGCGGAGCATCGCCGTGGCTCCTGCCGACCGTCGCCACCGCAGCCCTCAGCCTGGTACGCGCGCGCAAGTCCGGCGCCGCCAAGGCCGTCGCCGTGCCCGCCACCGCACTGGCGGCGGGCATGCTGTGGTTCTTCCGCGACCCCGAGCGCGAGATCGCCCCGGGCCGGGTGATCTCCCCGGCCGACGGTGTGGTGCAGAGCATCATGCCGTGGAAGGACGGTCGCACCCGCGTCGCGATCTTCATGAGCCCGCTGAACGTCCACGTCAACCGTGCGCCTCTCGCCGGCACGGTGACGTCGGTCGAGCACGTCCCCGGCGGGTTCGTTCCGGCGTTCAACAAGGAGAGCGAGAACAACGAGCGCGTTGTCTGGCACTTCGACACCGAGCTCGGCGACATCGAGATGATCCAGATCGCCGGTGCGGTCGCGCGGCGTATCGTGCCGTACATCCCTCAGGGCACGAAGGTCGAGCAGGGCGACCGGATCGGGCTGATCCGTTTCGGGTCGCGCGTCGACATCTACCTCCCCGAGGGTGTCGAGGTCGACGTGGAGGTCGGTCAGAAGACCGTGGCTGGGGTGACTCGAATTGACCGTGATTGATCCCGAGACACAGGCCGGGTGGGTGCCCGAGGCAGACGAGGTGGACGACGAGGAGGAGATGCCCCTCTCTCTCCGCCTCTCGATAGCGGACACCCTCACACTCGGTAACGCCACCTGCGGCTTCATGGCGGTGTACTTCACCACCACCGGCATCCTGATCCCGCACCTCACGGGCAGCCAGGAGACGGGCATGGCGCGGCACAGCGCAGCCACCGCCGTGATCCTGATGCTCTGCGCCGCGGTCTTCGACCTGTTCGACGGACTGGTCGCCCGCAAGCTGCGCTCCTCCCCCATGGGCGCGGAGCTGGACAACCTCTCCGACCTGATCAGCTTCGGTCTGGCTCCCGCGTACTTCGTGCTGGTCTACGGCATGGTCGCCGACGACGCACACCAGCGGGTGGCGGCGGTGGGGGCCATCGTGGTCCTGCTGGCTGTCGTGCTCCGGCTCGCGAGATTCTCCTGCGTGACGGTCAAGGACGGCACGTTCCAGGGCATGCCGTCGCCGTTCGGCGCGCTGACCGTCGTCTCCATCGTGCTGCTCGAGCTGCCGTTCGTCGCCACGCTCATGGCGATCATCGGCACCGCGTGGCTGATGGTGAGCCGGGTCGAGTACCCGAAGCCGCGGGGGCGACTCGCCGTGGCGATGCTCTCGTGGATCGTCACGAGCATGGCGCTGCTGGCGGCCTGGGCCTTCGACGCGCCCGGTGGGCAGCTTCTGCTTCAGACGGGCTGTGCGCTGCAGCTGGTGACCGCTGCGGTGATTCCCCTCTTCGCTACCGCTCGGAGGGTGAACAATTTTCGTGACAATCGGCGGGAGGCGCGGGCTGCGCAGCTGCCGTAGGTGTTTTTTGGTGTGACTCGAAGGGCCCCGAACCTGTTGGTTCGGGGCCCTTCGTGTGGGGTGACTTCGGGTGCGTGTGCGGGTGCGGGTCGGTGGGGGCTTGTCGCGCCCACGGTGGGGGTCCCCCCGCTCGAGCGAAGCCGAGAGTGGGGGAGGAGCCGCAAAATGTCACAGCCCCGCGCCCCTGAAAGCCAACAGCCAGGGCCGTCTCTTAGGTACCCGGTGTGTACTTCGCCGCCACGTCCGACGCCTCCGCGTCCCTGACCACCTTCATGCCGCCTGTCACCGTTTTGTCGGGCTGGAGGATGACGCTCTGTTTGGAGGAGGGGGCATTGGGGTCGGTGAAGTCCTGGGGGATGCCGAAGCCCGTGTCGAGGGAGTTGATCGTGAGGAGGGCCTTGTCCACGCCCTCGCGGGTCAGGTCCTTGGACTCGCAGGCCTTCTTGAGTGCCTCGCCGAAGGCGGAGACCGCCGTCCAGCCGGCGACGACGCCGTTGTCGAGGGCGTCCTTCGGGTACGCCGCCTTGTAGTCGGCCACCAGCTTCTGCGCCTCCGGGGTGTCCGCGCCGATGGGCAGCGAGGGCGAGGCCACGTAGTAGTTCTTCATCAGGGCCGGGCCCGCCTGGGTCGCCAGGAGCTGCGGGGCGAAGGCCGAGTTGTTGCCGATGATCGGGACGCCGAAGCCGCCGGCCGCGGCGACGCCGACCAGTGAGGCCGCCTGGCGCGGGCCCGCGCTGATCACGACCGCCTTGACGCCTGCCTTCTTCAGGGCGGCGACCTGGGCGGTCATGTCGTTGTCGGTCGGCTTGATCTTCTGCTCGACGACGGTCAGCCCGGCCTCCTTCGCGATGTGCTTCGAGCCGACCAGCGCGCTCTCCCCGTAGTCGCCCTCGAAGTAGACGTGCCCGATCTTGTCGCCCTTCTTGATGCCCTTCTCCTTCATCAGGAAGTCGACGGCGTTGATCGTCTCGATGTCGTACGTGGATCCGATGACCCGGATGTACGGGCTGCCGAGCAGGGTGGCCGACCAGGCCTGCGGCAGGACCAGGCCCTTGTCCTGGCTGTCGATGCGCTGCTTGACCGAGGCGACGAACGGCGAGCCGATGAACTGCGTGAAGCCGAGCACCTTCGGCTCCAGCTCGGTGTACCCGGCGAGGGCCTTCTGCGGGTCGTAACCGTGGTCACGGACGGTGAGGGCGACCTTGTAGCCGCAGACACCGCCGTCGGCGTTCAACTGCTTCACATACAGCTGCTGGGCCTGGGTGACGCTCTTGCCGAGGGTCGCGTACACGCCGGTCATGTCGGTGAGGACGCCTAGCGTGATGGTCTTGCCGGAGATGCCGTCGCCGGTCTTCACCTCGCCCGCGGCCGTCCCCTTGTCCTTGCTGTCGTTGTCGGTGTCCTTGGCCTTGGAGCTGCACCCGGCCAGCACGAGCAGCGCGGCGAGCGCGCCTGCGGTCACCCGGGCGGCGTATGTCGTCCTCATCGTTCCTCCCCTGGGATGGAGCGTGAACCGGTCCTGACGCGACGCCCGGCAGCCGTCCTGACCAGGCCGCCGGGCAGGAAGAGCACCACCGCGACGACGGCGGCGCCGTAGAGGTAGCGGGATGCCTCGCCCGGTGCGATCCCGCCCGTGCCGGGGGCGGAGACCAGGGGCAGCGCATCGCTGTAGCGGGTCAGCAGCTGCGGCAGCAGGGAGACGAACGCGGCCCCGACCACTGCCCCCGAGACCGAACCGAGCCCGCCGATGACGATCATGGCGAGGTATTCGAGCGACAGCGTGATGCCGAAGTAGTCCGGCACCGTCCGCTGGAAGACCAGGGCGAGCAGGACGCCCGCGAGGCCCGCGTACATCGATGACAGGACGAAGACCGCGGCGCGGTAGCGGGCGACGGGGACGCCGATGACGCCGGCCGCGATGCGATGGTCACGGATCGCGTTCATGGCGCGTCCGGGGCGGCCGCGCAGCACCCCGCGGGCGAAGAGCGCGCAGCCGAGGAGGAGGACGAGTCCCGCGTACCAGAGCTTCTCCGCCGAGCCGAACGGCACGGCGGCGACGACGAGTTCGCGGTCGTCGAAGGTGAGTCCGAAGAGGCTCAGGGGCGGTACGTCGCGGCCGTTGAAGCCGCCGGTGAGGTCGCGGGCGTTGAACAGCACGTGCTGGCCGATGAAGATCAGCGCGAGTGTGGCGATGCCCAGGTAGGCGCCGCGCAGCCGTCCCGCGATGGGGCTGAACAGGCCGCCCGCCAGGCCCGCGACGAGGACCGCGAGGACGGCCGCGAGCCAGGTCGGCAGGCCGAGGCCGGTCAGCCCGTCACCACCCTCCGCGGCGAACACGCAGTAGCCGTACGCGCCGACCGCGAGGAAGAAGGCGTGGCCCATGGAGAGTTGGCCCGTGGAGCCGGTGAGGAGGTTGATGCCGATCGCCCCGATCGCGGCGGCCATCGCGAACAGCCCGGCCTGGAGCCAGAACCGGTCCAGGTAGAAGGGCAGGGCGAGCAGGAGGATCGCTCCGGCGGCCCAGAGGTACGTACGGGTGCGGGCAGCGGATCGCAGCGGTCTCACGAGGGCCTCAGACACGGGCGAGCTCCTTCGTGCCGAACAGCCCGGCGGGCCGGATGAGCAGGATCACCGTCATCACGAGGTACGGAGCCAGATCGCCCAACCCCCGCCCCAGAAAGGTCAGTTCACTCTGGTAGCCGGTGGCCAGGGACTCGGTGACGCCGACGAGCAGTCCGCCGACGAGCGCGCCCGTCGTGGAGTCGAGGCCGCCGAGTATCGCGGCGGGGAAGGCCTTGAGGGCGGCGAGCGAAGTGGCTCTCTCCAGGCCGGGTGTCGGGAAGACGGTCAGGAACAGCGCGGCCACGGCCGCAAGGGCGCCGGCCACGGCCCACGCCCCGAGCGACACCCTGCCGAGCCGTACGCCCATCAGCGCGGCCGTCTCGGGGCTCTCGGCGGCGGCCCGCATCGCGACGCCCCAGGAGGTGTAGCGGAACGCGAGCAGGAAGACGGTGATGAGCAGTGCCGCGGCCACGAAGGCGGCGATGCGCGTGTGGGCCAGGGAGATGGGGCCGAGGGTGAGTACGGCGTCGCCCCACGGGTCGCCGAGGGGCAGGACGTCCGTGCCGATGCGGCGGGTCAGTTCGGTGGTGAGCAGGATGTCGACGCCGATCGTGACGATGGCGAGGACGCTGTGGTCGGACCCCCGGTAGCGGCGCATCACCAGGAACTCCACGGCCGCGCCGACCACAGCGGCCCCGGCGATCCCGACCAGCAGCGCGGGCCAGAAGCCGATGTCGTCGTGGAGGGTCGCGGTGACGTACCCGCCCGCCAACAACAGAGACGCATGGGCGAAGTTGACGACCTCGGTGGCCCGGAAGATGACCACGAAGCCGAGGGCGATGAGGGCGTAGACCGACCCCATCGACACGCCGTTGAGGAGGAGTTCGGCGAAGGTGCTCACGAGGCGTTCTCCTCTCCCCTGAGTCCGTCGGGGTGTTCGGGTCCCCCGGGTCCTGCCGACCTCCCGGACCTCTCGGGTCCCCCGGACCCCTCGGGTCGCTCTCCCAGGTAGGCGCGTACGACCGCCGGATCGTTCTGTACGTCGCTGGGGGCGCCGTCCGCGATCAGGCGCCCGAAGTCGAGTACGGTCACCGCGTCCGCGAGCCGCATCACCACCCCCATGTCGTGTTCCACCAGGACGATCGAGATGCCGAGGCTGTCGCGAACTCCCGCTATCACGGCGGCTGTTCGGCGGCGTTCGTCGGCGGTCATGCCCGCGACCGGCTCGTCCAGGAGCAGCAGTCGCGGCTCCATGCAGAGGGCACGGGCGAGTTCGGCGAGCTTCTGCTGCCCGTACGGGAGGGAGCCCGCCGGGCGGCCGAGGTAGGGCGAGATGCCGACGAACTCGGCGATCTCACGTACGCGTTCACGGTGCCGGTGCTCCTCGCGGGCCGCCGAGGGAAGGCGAAGTCCCGCTGCCAGGAAGCCGGTTCGGGTGATCCGGTGACGTCCGAGGAGCAGGCTGTCCTCGACCGTGGCGAGCGGGGGCAGCGCGAGGTTCTGGAAGATACGGGCGACGCCCAGATCGGCGATGCGGTGCGGAGGCATGCCGGTCAGTTCGTGCTCGCCGAAGAGGACGCTGCCGCCGCTGGCGCGGTAGACACCGGACAGGACGTTGAAACAGGTGGACTTTCCGGCGCCGTTGGGGCCGATGAGGGCGTGGACGGTGCCGGGGTTGACGGTGAAGCTGACGGCGTCCAGGGCGGTGAGCCCGGCGAAGCGGACGGTCAACTCCCTTACGTGGAGCGGCGGGACGTCCGGGGCGTGCGGCGTGGGTCTCTGGGGGGCGGGGCCGGGCTCGTCGCCGCTCGGACTGGCATCGCTCGGCCCCGCATCGCTCGGCCCCGCGTCGCTCGGACTGGCATCGCTGGGACTGGCACCGTTGGGTGTGGCACCGCTGGGACTGGCACCGTTGGGTGTGGCGTCGCTCGGCATCCGGCGCTCACCCCTTCCAGCGGGTCAGCGCTGGATGCGTGGTGCGGGCCCGCTCGGCGTCGGCCGCCGCGTCCTCGTCGACGACGCCCAGGTAGCGGCGGCGCACCTCGTCGGAGGCGGCCAGTTCGTCCGCGGGCCCCGACAGGGTGACTTCGCCGACTTCGAGGACGTACGCGCGGGAGGCGAGCCGCAGGGCGAGGGCGGCGTTCTGTTCGACGAGCAGGATCGAGGTGCCCTGGGTGTTGATCTCCCGTACGGTGTCGGCGATCCGCTCGGCCATCAACGGGGCGAGTCCGAGGGACGGTTCGTCGAGCAGCATCATGCGCGGGGCGGCCATCAGGCCGCGGCCGACCGCGAGCATCTGCTGTTCTCCGCCCGACAGCAGGCCCGCGCGCTGCTGGGCGCGGTCGGCGAGGACGGGGAACAGTTCGTGGACGCGGCGCAGGGCGGCGGCTCGTCCGGCGCGACCGCCGGTGGCGCCCAGTGCGCCGGCACGCAGGTTGTCGGCGACGGTCATCCGGGCAAACACCCGCCGCCCTTCCGGGATTTGGGACACTCCGGCGGCGACGACACGGTCCGGCGACAGCCCGTCGAGACGGCGGCCGTTCAGGGTCACCGTGCCACCGGTGACCGCGCCGCCGTGGAAGGACAGCGTGCGGCAGACCGCCCGGAGCAGGGTCGACTTGCCCGCGCCGTTGCCGCCTAGGACGGTGACCACGGCACCTTCGGGTACCTCCAGGGACACCTGGCGGAGTGCGCGTACGGGACCGTATCCGACCGACAGGTCACGAACGACGAGCCCGGAACCACCCGTACCACCTGAACCACCTGAACCACCCGAAGAACCTCCTGAGCCTCCCGAACTGCGTGAACCGCCCGAACCGCCCATCGAACTCCCCTTGTTCTCGCCCCGTGTGGCGCTCACCACAGCACCGGCCGAGGCCGCCCGTCCACGGGGCGCGGGCGAATCGCTGCGGGTGACCAGCGGGCGCGGCCGTGTGTTGTGCGCGCGCACAACACCGCGTGTCAGGGGCCTGTTCGGGGTGGCTCACCGGTGACATCCTCCGGCCATGGGAGCCCGCAGAAGGCGTACCGGTCATGATTGGAAGCTGCTCGCCGAATCCTGCACAGCGCTACTGGAACGACTGCCGGAGCTCGTCGACGAGCACATGCGGCAGCTTGCCGAACACTCCCCCGTCTACGGGGAGTTCCTGCCGTACGACCAGCAGTGGCGGGAGGCCGAGGAGGCGATGCGGATCGGGATCCAGACGATGTCCGCGCCCCGGGACTCGCCCCGCCGTGACCTGGAGTACGCGGAGGAGGCGGGGCGGCGGCGGGCCCAGCAGGGGTTGCCGCTGGAGTTACTGGTGCACGCGTACCGCGCCGCGGGGTATCTGGTGTGGGACGCGTTGATGGAGGGGGTGGCCGGGCAGGAGCCTGAGCGGCTGGCGGTGCTGATGCGTTCGGCGACCATGGTGTGGTCGGCCGTGGACGCGCAGGCCGCCGTGGCGACCGAGGCGTACCGGGCGACCGAGATGGAGCTTCGCCGACGCACCGACGAGCGGCTTCAGGCATTGCTCGACGCGCTTCTCGAAGGGCAGGAGGCGCCCGGGCTTGCGGCTCGGGCAGCCGCCGGGCTCGATCTTCCCGAGCGGGGTCCGTATGCCGTGGTCGTGCTGCGTTCCGAACGGCGGGAACGGGAGTCGTATCGGCGGCCCGTGGAGGGGGAGGGATTCCGGTTCATCTGGCGGATGCGGGCCGACTGTGAGGTGGGGGTGGTGGCCCTTGCGGACGGGCAGGGGCTCGACGGGGTCGCGCGGGCGTTGGACGGCCGTTGTTCGGGTCCCGGCGGGATCAGTCCGGTCGTGGCCGGGCTCGCCGAGCTGGGGCGGGCGCGGCGGCTGGCCGAGCTCGCGCTCCGGACGTGTCCGCCGGACGCGACGGCCGTTGTGCGGCTCGATCAGCGGATGCCGACGGCGCTCGTCGTGAGCCAGCCGGAATTGGCGGGGCGGCTTGTGTCGGACGTGTTCGGGTCACTGCTGGAGCTCGAACCGGGGGATCGGGCTGTGTTGTTGGAGACGTTGGATGTGTGGCTCTCGTGCGAGGGGTCTGCCGGGCGGGCGGCCGGGCGTCTGTACTGCCACCGGAACACGGTGTTCAACCGGCTGCGACGGTTGGAACAGCTGACGTCCCGGTCGTTGGCGCGGCCGCGGGATCTGATCGAGATGACGTTGGCGCTGGATGCGTATCGGTTGGGGTAGGGGTTTTCGCCCCCGCCGCCCCATCCCCCTCAGCTCAGCTCAGCTCAGAAAATCCTCGCCGATCCGTTCCCCCACGTCCTCCAGGATCGGGCCCGCCTCGGCGATGCAGCGCGCCACGTCCGGCTCGGCGTCCGTCAGCGGGTAGGCGCGACGGATACCCGCCCTGCCGAGCGCCTCCGGCGGGAGCGCGAGGCGCCCGCACACGGCGATGACCTCCTTGCCGGCGGCACGCGCGGCAGCCGCGACCCCGGCGGGAGCCTTGCCGTGCAGGGTCTGCTCGTCGAGGGAACCCTCGCCGGTGATCACCAGCGTGGCCCGCTCAACCGCGGGCGCGAAGCCGAGCACGTCGAGCATGACCTCGATACCGGGGCGGAAACTCGCACCCAGGCCCACCAGAGCCCCGTACCCGATACCCCCCGCCGCCCCGGCCCCAGGCGCGATCGCGTATTCCGCAGCCTTCGACCCGATCGTCTTCTCCAGCACCGCGGCGAAGTGCGCGAGCCCCTCGTCCAGCGCCGCCACGTCGTCGGGCGAGGCCCCCTTCTGGGGCCCGTACACCGCCGGCGCCCCCTTGGGCCCGGTCAGCGGATTGTCCACGTCACTCGCGAGGACGACATCGACGGAGGAGAGGCGGGGGTCGAGGCCGGACAGGTCCGCCGTCGCGAGCTGCACCAGAGAGCCTCCCCCGGGCGGCACCGGCTCGCCCTCCTCGTCGAGGAACCGCGCCCCGAGCGCCGCCAGCATCCCGGCCCCGCCGTCCGTCGTGGCGCTGCCGCCGACGCCGAACACGATCGTCCGCGCCCCGGCGTCCAGCGCGGCCCGGAGCAGTTCCCCGGACCCGTACGTGGACGACGTGAGCGGTGCGAAGGTCCCGGCGGGCAGCCGCTGGAGCCCGCTGGCCTCGGCCATCTCCACGACCGCGGTGTCGCCGCGCAGCGCGAACGCGGCGGCGATCTCGTCTCCGAGGGGCCCGGCGACCCGTACCTCACGCCGCTCGAACCCGGCGGCGACCGCCGCGTCGACCGTGCCGTCACCGCCGTCGGCGACCGGCAGCGCCTCGACCTCGACGTGCGGTGCGACCCTGCGCAGTCCGGCCGTCACCCGCTCGGCCACCTGCACGGCCGTGAGCGAGCCCTTGAACTTGTCCGCGGCGATGAGCACCCGCTGGGTCTGGCTCCGGGTCCGATTCACTGCAGCGTCAGCCACCTTTGCATTCCCCTTGCTCTTCGGGCCTTGCACACGTCAAGGCAGTCGCGCCGCTGCGACCCTAACCGGAGGAGGCGGCCGCTGCCCAGCGCGGTTCTCACGTCCCGGACAGCGGCGGCCGGTCAGCCGGCGTCGGCGCCGCGTGAGTCGTACAGCTGATGCGTCAGCGTCCCGCTGCCTCCGAACGGCACGCTGATGTGCTCCAGGATGTCCTCCATGGCATCGACGTCCCCGGTCCGCACACCGATGTCCCCGGTGTTCACCAGAGGCTCGGCGGGCGCCGCCTGCGCGGGCGCCGCACCGGTGACGGACAGGACGGCGACGACTGCGGCGGCGGCACCGGCCGCCAGGACGGTCGTACGGCTCATCGACTTCATGGATCTCCCAGTTCATGGGGCACCGGATTCCGGGACCCCCAACCGCAATACGACTAAAACCCGACGAGCCTCTCATGTGGCGTAGTGCCGGATTTACGTACACCGGGCGGGACCGGCCGGAATTCGGTACACCGGGTGTATGACCCCTGTGGACGTTGACGATCTCGCGGACCGCGTCCTCGGCGGCTGGCTGGGCCGGATCGCGGGCAACATGCTCGGCAAACCGGTGGAGCAGGGCGACCACTGGACGCGGGACCGCATCGACCGCTACCTGCGGCAGGCCGACGCCTTGCCCCTGACGGACTACCTGCCGGAGCCGGCCGGTCAGAGCGACGAGTTCGTGCTGCGTCCGGAGTGGCGGAGCTGCGTACGCGGCAGGATCCACGGCAGCTGCCGGGACGACGACGTCGACTACGCGATCCTCGGGCTGCACCTCCTGGAGACGCACGGCTTCGGCTTCAGTACGGAGCAGGTGGGCGACCTGTGGCTGCTGCGGCTGCCGTATCTGCAGACGTTCACGGCGGAGCGCGCCGCGTACCGGAACCTCGCGAACGGGCTGAGGCCGCCGCTGACGGCGACCTACGACAACCCGTACCAGGAGTGGATCGGTGCCCTCATCCGCGCCGACGTCCATGGCTGGACCAGTCCGGGCCTGCCCCGGCGCGCGGCCTCGCTGGCCCGCCGGGACGCGGTTCTGTCCCATACCGGGAACGGTGTGTACGGGGCGATGTGGGCGGCGGCGCTGGTGGCCGCCGCGTTCACCGCGCCGACCGTACGGGACGCCCTGGACACCGCGCTCACGGTGATCCCGCCGAGCAGCCGCCTGGCGCGTACCGTGCGCCGGGTGTTGACGCTGCACGAGGCCCGGCTGGACTGGGAGGACACACTCGACACACTGGCGAAGGAGACTGCGGGTCTCGGCTGGATCCACACGATTCCGAACGCCGCCGTCCTGACGGCCGGACTCCTGTACGGCGAGGGCGACTTCACCCGCTCCATCGCCCTCACGGTCCGCGGCGGCCTGGACACCGACTCGAACGGCGCGACCGCGGGTTCCGTCGCGGGCGTCCTGCGCGGAGCCGCCGCGATCCCCTCGCAGTGGACGGTCCCGCTGGAAGACACCGTGCACAGCGCGGTGTTCGGTTTCGACGGTGTACGGATCAGTGAACTGGCGGAGCGGACAGTGCGGTTGGCGGTGCGTGCCGACCTGCCCACCGGGGCGGTGACCTCGTAAGGATTACTCCCGGGTGATCTTTCCCGACCGCCGCACCGGCCTCGTTACGCTTGACGAATGACGACTTCTGACTACGCCACGTACATCGCGGGGCTCCCCCGTGTCCTCGTCGGTGCCGCCTCGCTCATCCGTGACACCGAGGGCCGGGTGCTCCTTGTCGAGCCCAACTACCGCGAGGGCTGGGCGCTGCCCGGCGGGACCGTCGAGTCCGACGACGGCGAGACCCCGCGACAGGGCGCCCGCCGGGAGACGCTGGAGGAGATCGGCCTGGACCTGGAGGTCGGCCGGCTGCTCGCGGTGGACTGGGTGCCCGGCACGACGCGACCACCGATCGTGGCGTACCTGTACGACGGAGGCGTGCTGTCGGAGGACCAGTTCAAGGCGATCCGCCTCCAGGAGGAGGAGCTGCTGTCCTGGCGCCTCGTGTCGCGCGAGGAGCTCTCCGAGTACCTGTCGGGCTCCCTGGGCCTGCGCGTACTCGCCGGGCTGAACGTGCTGGCGGAGGGCGCGGGGACGCTGGAACTGGAGAACGGACATCCCGTGACCTGAGCCTCCGGGTTCCTCACGACCCTCCCTGCCCAGGCGCGACGCGTGCTCTCGGGAGGCGCCGATATCCGCTCGCCCCACGTGGACACGCGTCCTACCCTCAGCCTCATGAACAAGCCTCTCGTCGCGCTCCTCAGTGGCGCGGGCGTCTCCACCGATTCCGGGATCCCCGACTATCGCGGTCCGAACGGGCTGTGGCGGCGGGATCCGGAAGCGCAGAGGCTCGTGACGTACGAGTACTACATGGGCGATCCGGAGATCCGGCGTCGGTCCTGGCAGCTGCGGCGGCAGAACCGCACCCTTCAGGCGGAGCCGAACGCCGCGCACCGGGCCGTGGCCGACCTGGAGCGGACCGGGGTACCGGTCCGGGTGATCACGCAGAACGTGGACGGGCTGCACCAGCTGGCCGGAATGCCCGCGCGCAAGGTGCTCGAACTGCACGGCACGGCGCAGAGTGTCGTGTGCACGAAGTGCCACGCGCGGGGGCCGATGGAGGACGCCCTCGCCCGGGCCGAGGCCGGGGAGGCGGATCCGCCGTGCCTGGAGTGCGGCGGGATCCTGAAGTCGGCGACCGTCATGTTCGGGGAGCGGCTCGACCCGGTGGTGCTCGGCGAGGCGGTCGCGATCGCCAAGGCCTGCCAGGTGTTCGTCGCCGTCGGCACCAGCCTTCAGGTACAGCCCGCCGCGGGCCTCGCCGGGGTCGCCGCCGACCACGGCGCCCGCCTGATCATCGTCAACGCCGACCCGACCCCGTACGACGACAGGGCCGACGAGGTCGTCCGGGAGCCGATCGGCACCGCCCTGCCCAAGCTGCTGCGGGAGTTGGCCGACTGAGCGGGAGCCGGGCCGCGGAGCGGAACGGGGCGGTCGCCCGTTTCAGAGGTCAGAACAGGGCCGGGTCCGCCTCGCCCCGTTCGAAGTCCAGCAGTTGCCGCTTGCGCTCCAGGCCGCCGCCGTAGCCCGTCAGGCTGCCGTTCGCGCCGACGACCCGATGACAGGGCACGATGATCCCCAGCGGGTTCTTGCCGTTGGCGAGGCCGACCGCGCGGGATGCGGCCGGATTGCCGAGGGCGTCGGCGAGTTCGCCGTACGAACGGGTCTCGCCGTACGGGATCTTCTGGAGCTGTTCCCAGACGGAGCGTTGGAACGGGGTGCCGTCCAGGTGGAGTTCGACGGTGAACTCCTTCAACTCGCCCGCGAAATAGGCGCGTAGTTCGTCGATGGCCTCGGTGAAGGGCGTGTCGTCCGGTTCGCCGAAGGTCTCCTCGGGTGGTCGGTGTCGTTGGTCGGTCATGTAGAGCCCGGACAGTACGCCGTCGGTGGCGACGAGGGTGAGCAGGCCGTACGGGCTGTCGATGACAGTGTGCTGTTTCACTGGGCGTCCTTGGGTCTTCTGGGGGTCTTCTGGGGGTCTTCCGGCTTACGCGGGAAGGAAGTTGATGGGGTGGCTGTCGGTCGCCCACAGGTACTGGACGGCGTAGGCGCGCCAGGGCCGCCAGTTGGCGGCGCGTGCCGTGAGCGCGGCGGGGGTGGACGGCAGGCCCAACTCCTGGGCGGCGCGCCGGACTCCGAGGTCGGTGGGCAGGAAGGCGTCGGGATCGCCGAGGGCGCGCATGGCGATGACGTCGACGGTCCACGGTCCGAAGCCGGGCAGTGCGAGCAGCCGGGCCCTGCTCTCCGCCCAGTCGCTCTCCACGCCCAAGTGGAGGGTGCCGTCGGCCAGTTGGTGGACGAGTGTGGTGAGGGTGGCCCGGCGGGTGGCCGGCATGGCGAGGGCCTCGGGGTCGAGGGCCGCCAGCGACTCGGCGGACGGGAAGAGGTGCGTGAGCCCGCCCTCGGGGTCGTCGACCGCTTCGCCGTGCGCCGTGACCAGCCGGGCCGCGTGCGTACGGGCCGCCGCCGTGGAGACCTGCTGGCCGAGCACGGCCCGTACGGCGAACTCGGCCTCGTCGACCGTACGCGGCACGCGGCGGCCCGGCGCCTTGTCGACGAGCGGCGCCAGCAGGGGGTCCGTACGCAGTTGGTCGTCGACCGCGACCGGGTCGGCGTCCAGGTCGAGCATGCGGCGGCAGCGGCTGATGGCGACGGTCAGGTCGCGCATGTCGGTGAGGGTGAGCCGGCAGCCGATGTGGTCGGCCGTCGGGGTGAGTGCGACGACGCCGTGGCCGTAGGGCAGACGCAGGGTGCGCCGGTACGCGCCGTCGCGCCACTCCTCGACGCCGGGTACGGCGGTGGCGGCGAGGTGGCCGAAGAGGTTGTCGGGGTTGAGCGGGGACCGAAAGGGCAGCCGGAGGCTCAACACCCCTGGCGCGCCCGACGAGTTGGTGCTGCTCGCCCGGTTCCTCGGCGCCCTGGTGCGCAGCTCGCTCGGGGCGAGGGCGAAGACCTCGCGGACCGTGTCGTTGAAGGTGCGGATGGAGGAGAAGCCCGCCGCGAAGGCGATGTCGGCCATCGGGAGCGGGGTCGTCTCGATGAGCAGCCGTGCCGTCTGGGCGCGCTGGGCGCGGGCGAGGGCGAGCGGTCCTGCGCCCAGTTCGGCGAGGAGCTGGCGTTCGATCTGCCGGGTGCTGTAGCCGAGCCGTGTCGCGAGGCCCGGCACGCCCTCGCGGTCCACGATCCCGTCGCTGATGAGCCGCATCGCGCGGGCCACGAGGTCGGCGCGCTGGTTCCACTCGGGCGAGCCGGGGCTGGTGTCGGGGCGGCACCGCTTGCAGGCTCGGAATCCGGCTTGCTGGCAGGCTGCGGCGCTCGGGTAGAACGTCATGTTCTCCGGCTTCGGCGGCACGACGGGGCAACTCGGCCGGCAGTAGATCCGCGTGGTCAGCACCGCGGTGAAGAACCAGCCGTCGAAGCGGGCGTCCTTCGACTGGACGGCGCGCACGCAGCGCTCGGTGTCGGTGTGCATCCCGTTCTGCATACCTCCCAGCATCGGCCATGGTCATGGCACTGGCTGGCGAGAATCCGACATCTACCTGGGGGTGCCCCCGTCCGCATGGGGCTACCTGGGGGTGCCCCCATCCGCATGGGAACACCCTTCCAGCCGGTCCTTCCGATCCTGCCCCGGGCCCCGCGCCGCGCCGCACCGTGCCCTGCCGCACTACCCGGAGAACTCCCCCGCCGTGGGCCGCCGCGAGGCCGTCGTCGCCGAGTCGACGTCGGTCAGCGGACGCAGCCGGTAGGTGTAGGAGTAGTCGCGGTTGGCGAACAGCTTGTACTCGTCGTGCGTGTGCGCGCCCCAGCTCGTGTCGCCGCCCACTCCCATCTGCCGGTGGTTCAGGCGGAGTACGACCTCGTCCCTCGGGGTCAGCTGGTAGTCGTGGCGCGTCCCGACCGACAGGTCCTCCGGGGTGAAGTGCGAGGCGTTGACCTCAAGGAGCGGTTCGCCGGAGACGAGCAGCCCGGCGCCACCGCGGTCGGTCAGCGCGGCCCAGCGGACGTCGGTCTTGTTGCCGTTCTCCTGCGGGCGGATGTAGGGCGTCCACTGCCCGGAGACGGTCCCGGAGTACAGCCCCACGTCGGTGCCGTCGTTGCGGTCCCAGTGGTTCTCCTCGGGGCCGCGCCCGTAGTAGTGCAGGCGCTCCAGCCGGCCCGGCAGGAACAGCAGGGTGCCGACCTCCGGGATGTAGGGCAGGCCGGCCGCACCCGGGTGCAGCGTGTTGTCGACCTTGATCTCACCGTTGCCGAAGACCGTGTACGTGGTGGTGTACGTCGATTCGGTGGTCGTGGGCAGCCTCCCGGCGACCTTGATCTCGACGGCCCGGTCGCGCAGGGCGCGCACGCCCACGTCCGTCACCTTCCGCCGGGCGCCGGCGTCGCGCCAGGTCTGGTTGCGGAGGTGCTGGCCGTTGCCCCGGTCGTTGTCGGTCGGTGCCCGCCAGAAGTTCGGCACGGGCCCGGAGGTGATCAGCCGGGTGCCACGGGCCTCGTACGACGTGATGACGCCGGTGGTCTTGTCGACGGTGACGGAGAAGCCCTTGCCCGTGACGGTGACGGACGCGTCCCCGTCCTTGAGGCGCAGTGCGGGCACGCGCTCCAGCGGGACCGGCCGCACGGCCGGGCTGCCCGCGTCGACCGCGAGTTGGTGCCTGGCCACCTCGAAGCCGGCCTTCGCCCACTTGGTGCGTTCCTTGGTGGTGAAGGACAGGTGCAGGAAGTACTCCGCGCCGGGCGCCGGGTCGGCCGGCAGCCTGAAGGGCACGGTGATGTCCTTGCCGCTGAGCGGCGGAACGTCCAGCTGGGCGCGGCTCAGTCTGCCGCGCCGCACGATCTCACCGTCGGCGACGAGGGCCCAGCTCCCGTCGAACTCACGGAGGTTGGTGAAGAGGTTCTCGTTGGTGAGGGTGACCGCGGCGCCGACGGCGAGGGAGTCGCCGGACGCCGGTGCGGCGTTGATGGTCTGGTAGACCCGCTTGACCTCCGCGGCCTTGCCGGTGTGTCCGCGGTCGGCGGTGACGATGCCGTCCGCGACGAACGCCCCGTCGTTGGGGTGGTCCCCCCAGTCGCCGCCGTACGCGAAAAACGTGCGCTCCTTGGGCCGCTTCTCGGTGACCTTGACGGTGGCCGCGTCGAACCAGAACCGCACCCCGTCGTCGCCGGGTCCGCGTCCGTCCGACGCGAGCTCGGCCGCGGACAGGGCGCGGGCGTAGACGTGCGCCCGCCGGATCGTGCCGCTGAACTCCCGGGTCGGGTTGTCGACGTCGGTGGCGAGTGAGAGCGGTGCGGTGTTGTTGGCGGGCCGCCGGGTGGTGGTCCGGGTGGCCTTCACCGCGCCGTCGACGTAGAGGGTCAGCGTGCCCGCCTCCGCGTCGAAGACGCCCGCGACGTGGTGTTCCCTGCCGGTCCAGTCTTCCGGCAGCGCCCAGCTCGCGGTGGCCCACTGGCCGCCGCCGTGGATGAAGAACTCCAGAGTCCTGTTCGACTGCTTCAGGGCGTACTGGGTGTCGCCCTTGGCGAGAAGAGGCTGGTCGTAGCCGATCACGGAAGGGGTGACCCAGGCCTCCAGCGTCAGAGAGCCGGTGATGTCGAGGCCGGTGTCGCGGGCGAAGACGGTGCTGCCCGACACGCCCTTCTCGCGGTCGAAGGTCGCGCTGCCGGCCTGGATCTCACCGCACACCGCGCCGGGCCCCGCCTCGGTGAACACCGCGCGCGTCGGGGTCGGCCAGCTCAGGGACTGGTCGACGAAGTCCCAGATCCAGCCGCCCTGCAGCACGTCGTGGCGGCGGATCACGTCCCAGTACTTCGCGAAGTTGCCGGTCGAGTTCCCCATCGAGTGGGAGTACTCGATCATGACGTACGGGCGGGTGTCGGCGGTGTCCTTCGCCCGCTGCTCGATGCGCGCGGGGCTCTCGTACATCTTCGATCGGATGTCGCTGATCCCCGGGCGGTCGTCGCCCTCGTACTGGATGACCCGGGTGGAGTCGTAGGAGCGGATCCAGTCGTGCATGGCGACGAACGTGCTGCCGCTGCCGGCCTCGTTGCCGAGCGACCAGATCACGACGGAGGCGTGGTTCTTGTCGCGGTGGACCATGTTCTGGGCGCGGGACACGCACGCCCTGCTCCAGTCGGCGTGGTTGCCCGGGTACTCGTCACGGATGCCGTGGGTTTCGAGGTTGGTCTCGCCCACGAGGTACAGGCCGTACTCGTCGGCGAGCTCGTACCAGAGCGTGTTGTTGGGGTAGTGCGAGGTGCGGACGGTGTTGATGTTCATCCGTTTGACGATCTCGATGTCCCGGACGATGTCCGCGCGGGTGAGCGCGGTGCCTCGGTCGGGGTGCATCTCGTGCCGGTTCGTGCCGCGGAAGGAGACGGGCTTGCCGTTGATGCGCATCAGTCCGTCCTTGAGCGCGAACTCGCGCAGGCCGACCCGGTGCGAGAGCGTCTCGACGACCTTGCCGGCGGGGTCGCGCAGCCGCAGTACGGCCGTGTAGAGGTACGGGTGCTCGGCCGACCACAGCTTCGGCGCGGGTACGGCCCTCGCGGCCTGTACGGTCACGTCGTCGGCGACCGGGGCGGCGCCGAGGTCGACCGGCTGGAGCAGCGGACGGGGCCAGACGGCGTGCCCGCTCGCGTCGTAGAGCTGGGTCTCGACGGAGTACCGCCCGCTGCCGTTGCCCTTGCCGTCTCCGTAGGCGCGCACGCTCGCGGTGACGGACAGTTCGGCGGCTTTGTAGGCGTCGCTCAGCGGGGTGTCCAGCTTGAAGTCGCGCAGGTGCACGGCCGGTGTGGAGTACAGGTGGACCGAGCGGAAGATGCCGCTCAGCCGGATCATGTCCTGGTCCTCCAGCCAGTCGCCGTCGGAGTAGCGGTACACCTCCACCGCGATCTGGTTGGTGCCGGGCTTGAGGTGCGGGGTGATGTCGTACTCGGCGGGGACGTAGGAGTCCTCGCTGTAGCCCGCCAACTCGCCGTTGATCCACACGTAGTGGGCGGACTTCACGCCCTCGAAGTGCAGGAACGTCCGCCGCCCTGCCCATCCCTCGGGGACGGTGAAGGTGCGCCGGTACTGGCCCACGGGGTTGTAGCGGGTCGGGGCGGCCGGCGGCTGCGGTTCCTCGCCCAGGCCGTTGGGGCCCCAGTAGGGATACGTGATGTTGATGTAGATCGGGAAGTCGTAGCCCTGCATCTGCCAGACGGAGGGGACGGGGATGGTGTCCCAGGAGCTGTCGTCCACGTCCGTGCGGTAGAAGTCGGTGTCCCGGTCGTCGGGACGGTCGGCGTAGGCGAACTTCCACTTCCCGTCGAGGCTCATCCGGTACGGCGAGCGCGTGCGGTCGCCGACCAGCGCCTGTCTGACGTCCGCGTACGGCGTGAGTGTGGTGTGGGGCGGTTCCGTCCCCACCTGGAAGACGTCGATGGCGCCGTTCCACTCCGGGGAGCCGTCCACAGCGTCGGGCCGGTCGGCCGCGTACGTCGGGGCGGATGACGCGGGCAGGGCGAGCGCACCGAGGACGGCGGCTCCGCCCTCGAGAAGTCGACGGCGGCTGACGGGAGGCACGTGCGGGTGCGGGTGCGGCATGGCTGTGGCCTTCCTCGGTGCGACAGTGGGGGTGCGCGAACTGAGGGAGCGTCAGATCCAGTCGAAACTGGCTTAAACCGTCAAAAGCAGTTGGCGGGCGGAAGTTGATGCCAGGACAGAATGCAACTGCTGAGGACAAAGACACCTGCTGAGCCACAGAAAACAGTAGGACCCGAACACAATCGGAGCAATAATCCTGTCGGACTTTGTGTGTTCCTGAGGGCTGACCGGTCAGCCGTCCGATCAGCCGGTCAGTCGGCCCGCGCGGCGAACACCTCGTACGCCCGCTCGTCGAAGAGGACGAACCTGACCTCGGCAACCGCCGTCTCCGTGTCCCGCACCGTGCCGATCGCGAGGCGGGCGGCGTCCTCCAGCGGCCAGCCGTAGATTCCGGCCGAGACGGCCGGGAACGCGACGGTCCGCGCGCCCAGTTCGTCGGCGACCCGCAGGGACTCCCGGTAGCAGGAGGCCAGCAGCTCCGAGCGGTCCTCGCTCCGGCTGAAGACGGGGCCCACCGTGTGGATCACCCAGCGCGCGTCCAGCCTGCCCGCCGTGGTGGCGACGGCCTGGCCTGTCCGGAGGCCCTTGCCATAGTGCGAGGCGCGAAGTGCGCGGCACTCGGCGAGGATCTCGGGGCCGCCGCGCCGGTGGATGGCGCCGTCCACGCCTCCGCCGCCAAGCAGGGAGGAGTTCGCGGCGTTGACGATCGCGTCCACGCTCTGCCGAGTGATGTCGCCCTGGACGAGCTCGATGGTGGTCATGCCGAGTTGGACGCGCGGGCCGACTGACGCAGTCTCTTCCACACGGCCTTGGCCGCGTTGTGCCCCGACATGCCGTGCACGCCCGCGCCCGGCGGGGTGGCCGAGGAGCAGATGAACACCGCGGGGTGCGGGGTGCTGTACGGGAACAGGGACAGCTTGGGGCGCAGCATCAGCTGGAGGCCGGAGGCCGCTCCGCAGGCGATGTCACCGCCCACGTAGTTGGCGTTGCGCGCGGCGAGTTCGGGCGGGCCCGCCGTGGCGCGGGCGAGGACGCGGTCCCGGAAACCGGGCGCGAACCGCTCCAACTGGCGCTCCATCGCGTCCGTGAGGTCCCCGGTCCAGCCGTTCGGCACGTGGCCGTACGCCCAGAACACCTGCTTTCCGGCCGGGGCCCTGGACGGGTCGACGACGCTCGGCTGCACCGTGATCAGGAACGGCACGTCGGGGGCCCGCCCCTCCTGGGACGCCGCACGCAGCGCCGTTCCGATCTCCTTGCTGCTCGCGCCGATCTGCACCGTGCCGGCGGTGCGGGCTTCCTTCGCGGTCCACGGCACCGGTCCGTCGAGGGCGTAGTCGACCTTGAAGACGCCCGCCCCGTACCGGAACCGCTCGTAGTACCGCCCGAAGCCCGCGATGCGGCTCAGCGCGGTGGGCGAGGTGTCGAAGACGTACGCGCGCGCGGGCGGCAGGTCGTCGAGCCGCTTGACCTCGTAGTCGGTGTGGACGGCGCCGCCGAGGTCCTTGAGGTACGCGGTGAGCGCGTCGGAGATCGACTGGGAGCCGCCGCGGGCGACGGGCCAGCCGCGGGCGTGCGCGGCCAGCGCGAAGACGAGGCCGACGGCGCCGGTCGCGAAGCCGCCCAGCGGGGCGACGACGTGCGCGACGAGTCCGGCGAACAGCGCCCTGGCCCGGTCGTCCCGGAACCTGCGCATCAGCCACGTCGAGGGCGGCAGTCCGGCCAGGCCGAAACGGGCGAGGGTGACCGGGTCGCGCGGGAGCGCGGTGAGCGGCAGGGACATGAAGTCCCGCGCCAGGGTGTCCCAGGTGTGGGTGAAGGGCTCGACGAGCCTGCGGTACGCGCCCGCGTCGCGCGGTCCGAACGAGGCCGCCGTCTCGGCCACGGAGCGCGACAGCACGGCCGCCGTGCCGTCCGGGAAGGGGTGCGCCATGGGCAGTTCGGGCTGCAGCCACTCCAGGCCGTACCTCGCCAGCGGCATCGCCCGGAACGCGGGCGAGTTGATGGCCAGGGGGTGTGCGGCGGAGCACGGGTCGTGGCGGAAGCCGGGCAGGGTCAGCTCCTCGGTGCGGGCGCCGCCCCCGACCGTGTCGCGCGCCTCGAAAACGGCCACGGAGAAGCCTCGGCGGGCCAGCTCCACGGCAGCCGTCAGTCCGTTCGGCCCCGCACCCACCACGACGGCATCGAGCATCGACGGCACCTTCGGACTCCTTTGTCAGCCGACGGCCACTGGGGATCAGGATATGCCGGGCCTCCGACAGTCCTGTCCCGGCCCGCCCCAGCCTCGGCCACCTTCAGCTCTGGCCCGCCTCAGCCCCGGTCGGTCTCAGCCCTGGCTCATCTCAGCCCTGGCGGTCTCGGCCACGGCCCGCCTCAGCCCGGACCCGCCTCAGTGACGACTCGCCTCAGCCCGGACCCGCCTCAGTCACGGCCCACCTCAGCCCTGGCCCGCCTCGGTACCGGCCCGTTGCGGGTCAGGCTCCGCCCGACAGCAGCCCGAGGATCCGGCGAGCCGTGGCCTCGTCCCGTGCCGCCGTGAACGGGAGCGTGTTGCCGCCGGTTATGCGGAAGGGCTCCCCCGCGAGCGTCAGGTGCGTGCCGCCCGCCTCCTCGACGAGCAGGAGCCCCGCCGCGTGGTCCCAGGCGGCTTCCCAGGAGAACGCCGTGGCGTCCAACTCGCCCCGGGCGACGGCTAGATACTCGAGCCCGGCCGAGCCGCACGCGCGCGGCACGACGCCTGCCGTGCGCAGGCCGAGGAGCGCGCGCTTCTGGTCGTCCGTCGTGTAGTCCGGGTGGGACGTGGCCACTTCGAGGTCACGGCCGGGGGCGGGCGAGCCGGCGCGGAGGGGTTCGCCGTCGAGGAGAGCCCCCTGCCCTCGCACGGCGACCGCGAGTTCGTCGCGGGCCGGTGCGTACGTCCAGGAGGCCCGCAGGACTCCGCCCTGTGCGAGCGCGACCAGGGTGCAGAAGCCCGGGTCGCCGTGGACGAACTGGCGGGTGCCGTCCACCGGGTCGACGATCCAGACGGGCGCCTCGCCACGGATCGCCTCGTACGACGCCGGGTTGGCGTGGACCGCCTCCTCGCCGACCACGACCGAGCCGGGCAGCAGCTTGACGAGCACCTCCGTGAGGTACTCCTCGGCCTTGCGGTCGGCGTCCGTGACCAGGTCGTGCGGGCCGGTCTTCTCGTCTATCTCGTGTGCCGCGAGCTGCCGGAAGCGCGGCATGATCTCGGCGGCGGCAGCCTCGCGGACGGCCTCTTCCACGTCGGCGGTGCGGTGTGCGAGAAACTCCTCGATGGTTTCGATGTGTCCGATCATGGCTCCATGAGAGCACGCGCCACTGACAATCCCCACCCGCCCGGTGCATCACGGGTGGAATCGCCGTGAACAACCGATGTTCGGAGATCGGCGCCGTGTGAGCCGGGCCGAGGTGGCCCCGTGGCCGATCCGAGCGGGCCGCGCGGCCTGACCTGGCGGGCCCCACGGCCGATCCGGTCGGGACCTCCGGCCGGGAGGGCATCAGCGCCCGACCGCGTACCCCTGCATCCCGCGCGGATTCGCCGCCGCCGACAGCACCCCGGTCCGCGGGTCCCGTGCCACCGCGCACAGCCGTCCCTCGGACCAGGCGTCGCCGACCTGGACGTCGTGGCCGCGCCGACGCAGCTCCGCCACCACCTCCGGGTCCGTGCGGGACTCGACGGTCACGCTGCCGGGGCGCATGCCGCGCGGGTAGAAGGAACCGGGGAAGCTGTCGTTGTGCCAGTTCGGGGCGTCGATGGCGCCCTGGAGGTCCAGGCCGCCGCGTACCTCCGAGCGCAGGGCGACGGCCAGGAAGAAGTGCAGCTGCCACTGGTCCTGCTGGTCGCCACCGGGCGTACCGAAGGCCATGACCGGCACCCCGTCCCGCAGCGCGAGCGAGGGCGTGAGCGTCGTACGCGGACGACGGCCCGGCGTGAGGGAGTTGGGCAGCCCCTCCTCCAGCCAGGCCATCTGGAGCCGGGTGCCGAGCGGAAAGCCCAGCTCGGGCACGACCGGGTTGGACTGCAGCCAGCCGCCGCTGGGCGTGGCCGCGACCATGTTGCCCCAGCGGTCGACGATGTCGAGGTGGCAGGTGTCTCCCCGGGTGGCGCCGTCCGTCGAGACGTCGGGCTCTCCGGGCACGGGCGAGGTCGGCTGCTCGGCAACGGCGGGCTCTCCCACGCCCGCCGTGCGCGCGCCCGCACCCGTGCCCGTATCCACGCCGGTTACGCCCAAGCCAGTTGTGTCCAAGCCGGTTGCGCCCGCGCTGGTTGTGCCCGAGCCCCCGGCGCCCACCGCCCCTGGCACCCCGACGCCCGTCGCGCCGCCGTCACCAGCCCCGGCTCCGGCCCGCGCCACCGTGGGCTCCCCCGCCCCCGGCACCCCGAGCGCGTCGAACCCGTACTCCTCCCCCGCGGCCACCACGCGCGCGTGCCCGCTGAGCCGCGGTGCCCGCCCGCCGGGGCTGCCCGGCCGCAGCTCGTAGGAGGCCTTCTCGCCGACCAGCGCCCGCCGCCCGGCGTTGTACTCCTCCGACAGCAGCTCCGTCAGGGGGACCTCACCCGCGTCCCCGTACCACGCCTCCCGGTCGGCCATCGCGAGCTTGCAGCCCTCGATCAGCAGGTGCACGTACTCGGCGGAGCCGTACCGCGGCAGCTCCGGCGGCAGCAGGGCCAGCTGCTGGAGGAGCGCCGGGCCCTGGCTCCAGGGACCGGCCTTGCACAGGGTCCAGCCCCGCCACTCGTACGTGGCCGGGGCCTCGTAGGACGCGGACCAGCCGGCCAGGTCGGCCGCCGTCAGCGTGCCGGTGTGACGCTCCCCGCTGGTGTCCTTCGTGGGCCGGGCCGCCTGCCGTACCAGGGCCTCCGCGATGAAGCCCTCGCGCCAGATCCGCCGCGCGGCCTCGATCTCGGCGACCCGGTCGCCACCAACCTGGACGGCTTCGGCCTGCTGGACGGTTTCGGACTCCTCGACGGCGTTGGTCTCCTGGCCGGACTCGGCCTCCTGGGCAGTCTTCGCTTCCCGGACGGCCTCGGCTTCCCGAGCGGCCTCCGCGACCAGCCGCTTCCACGTCGCGGCCAGCGTGGGGTTCCGGAACAGCTCGCCCGGCCGCGGAGGCCGCCCGTCCGGCAGGTACACCTCGGCCGACGACGTCCACTCGGTCTCGAAGAGCTCCCGTACCGTCTCGACGGTCTCGCCGACGCGCTCCACGGGCGCGTGCCCGTCCTCCGCGTACCCGATGGCGTACTTCAGGACGTCCGCCAGGGACTTCGTGCCGTGGTCGCGCAGGAGCAGCATCCACGCGTCGAAGGCCCCGGGCACCGCGGCCGCGAGGGGCCCGGTACCGGGTACGAGATCCAAACCGAGTCCCCTGTAGTGGGCGATCGTGGCCCCGGCAGGTGCCACGCCCTGCCCGCACAGCACGCGCACCTCCCCGTCCGCCGGGGCGAGCACGATCGGCACCTCTCCGGCGGGGCCGTTGAGGTGCGGCTCGACGACGTGCAGCACGAATCCGGCGGCGACGGCCGCGTCGTACGCGTTGCCGCCGTCCTCCAGCACGGCCATCGCCGACTGCGAGGCGAGCCAGTGCGTGGAGGACACCATCCCGAAGGTGCCCTGGAGCGTGGGTCGGGTCGTGAACACGGGGAACTCCTCACTGTGGCGCGGGCATCCGGACCGCGAGCGGGCGCCCGGCAGACGTCCGGCGATCGTACGCAGCCTGCCGCCCCCCTAACCCCGAGGGCTACCCCGAGGGCTACCCCGAGGGCAGCTCGGAGGGCTACGCCGAGGGCTGCCAGGCCGTCGTCCCCAGGATGTTCTCGGGGCCGATGTCGAGTGGATTCGGAGGCCGGACGGTCACGGTGTCGTCCCCCTTCTCCGGGGCGACGCGGAGGTACACGCCGTCCTGGTTGTGCATCCGCCAGTACAGGGCCGCGTGCGCGGTCTCGCCGGGGTCGAGGGTCACCTGTCGGGGTCCGGGATCCTCCGGTGCCATGGACACCTCGTCCGTGCCCTGGACAGTCCGTACGCCGGGGAAGGGGTCGCCCGACTCGTCGAGGACCGTGACGGACGGGTAGCCGTTCAACGTGTACCGGCGGTCACCGCAGTTGGTGACGTCGAGGCCCATGGCGCGCAGGCCCATGGCCGCGTCGCCCGCGTCGGCCCGAAAACGCAGGCCGGACGGCGGGCAGCCCTGCTCCTCCTGGACGGGTACGGACGGAGAGTGCGTGGGGATCCCGGACGGGGACGGATTCGCGGCCCGGGTCGGTATCTCCACGGTCAGCGTCTGCGTCGGTGTGGGCTTGCGCTCGGGGTTGCCCTCCCGGTCGAGCTCGGCGGAGAGCCCGCAGCCGCTCACCCCCAGCGCCAGCAGGCAGACGAGGGCGACGCTGAGGATCGATCTCGGGCGTATCGCGATCACGCGCCGATCATCACACGGGACCTGGCCGGAAGCCGTCGCTCCGCTCCCTGTTGCCAGTCACGCACCCGTTGCCATTCACGCACCCGTTGCCAGTCACTCCACCCGTTGCCATTCACTCCACCTGCCCGCGTGCCGCGACCAGCCCCGACTCGTAGGCGAAGACGACCAGTTGGGCGCGGTCCCGGGCGCCGAGCTTGGTCATCGCGCGGCTCACATGGGTCTTGGCCGTGAAGGGGCTGATGACCATGTGGGCGGCGATCTCCTCGTTGGTCAGGCCGCGGGCGGCGAGCGCGGTGACCTCGCGTTCGCGGCGGGTGAGGCACTCCAGTCCTGGGCAGCCGGCCCGGTCCGGCGGCCGGGCCACGAACTCGCCGATCAGCGTGCGGGTGACGGACGGCGACAGCAGGGCCTCGCCGCCCGCGACGATCTCGATGGCCTTCAGCAGGTCGGCGGGCTCGGTGTCCTTGAGCAGGAACCCGCTGGCACCGGCCCGCAGCGCCTCGAAGACGTACTCGTCCAGGCCGTAGTTGGTCAGCATCACCACGCGTACGCCGGACAGTTGCGGGTCGGCGGCGATGCGACGGGTCGCCTCGATGCCCGTCATCACCGGCATCTGGACGTCGACGAGGGCGATGTCCGGGACATGTGCGCGCACCAGCGCCAGACCCTGTTCCCCGTCGGCGGCCTCGCCGACCACCTCGATGCCGTCCTCGGCCTCCAGGAGGGCCCGGAACCCGGCCCGCATCAGGGCCTGGTCGTCGACCAGCGCGACCCTGATCAAGCCGCTCACGGCAGTTCCAGCGGCACGCGGGCCCGTACCGAGAAGCCGCCCTCCGCGCGCGGGGCGGCGTGCAGGCTGCCGCCGAGGGCCGTGACGCGTTCGCGCATGCCGGTGAGGCCGATGCCCTCGGCAGGCGGCCGGGAGGGTTCGGCGGCGCCGTCGTCGTCAACGCGTATCGTCAACTCACGTTCCTCGTACTCCAGTTGGACGGCGACCTTGGCGGGCCCGGCGTGCCGGGCGGCGTTCGTCAGGGCCTCCTGGACGATGCGGTACGCGGCACGGTCCACGGTCGCCGCCAGCGGGCGCTCGTGGCCGGTCACGGTCAGGTCGACGGCGAGGCCGGCGGCCCTGGCGCGCTCCACGAGCAGGGCCGGGGTGCCGGTCGGCTCGTCGGTGCGCAGCACGTCGAGCGTGGCGCGCAGTTCCCGCATGGCCTCGCCGCCGGCCTCCTGGATGGCGAGCAGGGCCGGGGGTATCTCCTCGCCGCGCTTGCGTGCGAGGTGGACGGCGACTCCCGCCTGGAGCTTGACGATCGAGATGCTGTGGGTGAGCGAGTCGTGCAACTCGCGGGCGATGCGCAGGCGTTCCTCGCCCGCCCGGCGCAGGGCCGCCTCCTCGCGGGTGCGTTCGGCCTCCAGGGCGCGCTGCTCGGTCTGGCGCAGATACGCCTGCCAGTTGCGGCCCGCGAGACCGGTGACGACGGCACACAGGAACCAGCCCGCCAGCAGCGCGGTCCGCTCGACCGTGTCGTGGGAGGTGGGTCCCGTCGCGAGACACGCCCCGAGGAACACCCCGCCCGCGGCCGCGCCCGCGGCCCGGTGCCCGGCCTGTGCCGCCGTGTGGACGGCGGCCACCACCGGGAGGGCGGCCACCGGCCCGGGCTCGGCGTGCAGCACATAGCCGGCCAGCGCGGCCGTGGTGACGACGAGCACCGCGCGAGGCGCCGTCCGGTACGCGGCCAGCGCGAGCGAACCGATCACGATCAGCGCGTAGTCGACCGGCGCCGTGTCCTCGCCGAAGGCCGCCGCGCACACCACGATCGCGCCGATCACAACAGCGAGCGCCACGTCGGCGAGCCGCTTGAGGGTGACCTGGTCCGCGTTCATGTCCGTACGGTAGACCGCCGCGCCGACAACGGCGTCAGCCCTGTGGACGGACCCGTGACTACTCCCGGCGCAGTAGTCCGGCGGCCGGGGCGGTCGCGTCGGCGCACCGCCAACTGCCTTCGGCCGTACGACGCCTGGAGGCGTCCTCGGGAGCGAGGGTTCTCGGCATGACCACACCCTTCAGCTACCCCTTCGCGACCACGCCCTTTCGCTACACCGAGCCTCCGCCGCCCAGGTCCGCCACCGGCCGGACCGCCGACGTCTACCGGCAGCTCTCCGAGGACTTCGGCATCGACGGTCCCGCCACCTTCGTCGTCCTGTCCTCCGCGCCCGAACTGCTCGCCGCCACCTGGGCCCTGATGCGTGAGTCGCTCCTCGCGGGCGAAGGCAGCCGCACCGGCAAGGAGTTGACCGCCCTCGGGGTGTCGCGCGCCAACAGGTGCCCGTTCTGCGTGGACGCGCACACCGTCCTGCTGCACGCCACCGGCGACCACGCCCTCGCGGAGCGCCTGGCCCGCGGCGAGACCCCGGAGAACGAGGCGCACGCGCGCCTGCTCGCCTGGGGCGAGGCAACTCGCGTCCCGGGCAGCCCTGCCCTCGCCCCGCTGCCCTTCTTCGCCCAGCACACCGCCGCGTACGTCGGCACCGCCCTGTCCTTCCACTTCATCAATCGGATCGTCTCCGCCCTGCTGACCGAGAACCTGCTGCCGGGCAACGCCCAGCGCCTCAGGCCGGTCCGCAGCCTGGTGGGCCGTTCCGTGGCGAAGACGGTGCGCCGTCGCCTCACCCCGGGAGCGAGCCTCGCCCTCCTCGACGGCGGCCCGGGCCCCGGCCCCTCCTGGGCGGCCGGAACGACGGTCGGCCCGGCCTACGCGGCGCTGCGGTCGGCGGCCACGTCGGGCGCGGGCCTGCTGACCGAGGCCGACCAGGCCCTCGTACGAGATGTCGTCGCGGCGTGGGACGGTACGCACCAGCCGCTGGTGTGGGACGCCCTGCCGGACCGGGCGGACCGGCCCGGGGCCCGGCTGGCGATGCTGGCCGCGCTGGCTCCGTACCGGATCACCGACGAGGACGTGGCGGCATGGAAGCGGCCGCCGTACACGGACCACTGTCTGGTGCATCTCGTCGCATACGGGGCGTTCGCCGCCGTCGACCGCATCGAACGGGCGCTCCCCCTCGACGCGCTAATATCGCACGGGGTCACGGGCCGTCAAGGGTGAGTACCTGTCACCGCGCGGCCACGGAGTGAGTTTGGCACTACCGTCCCACAGGCAGGCATGTGACACTGGCGTCCCGTCCGCTGTGCGGACTCTCCGCACCGTCCCCCACGAAATGTGCGCCGTGCGTTCTCTTCCACTCGCTCTCACCGCGCGTCTGCTGCCGGTCGTCGTGCTCGCCGCGGCAGGTTGGTCCCTGTCGTCCGGGCCGTTCGCCGAGACCTCGGCCGCGGAGAAGAAGGCGACCCCCGACAGCGGACCGTCACCGTCCGCACCGTCGACCGCGGCGGCGAGCCGCACCTACCGCAGTTCGCCCGTGCCCTGCAAGGGCGTGTCGGCGAAGACGGTTACCTCTCTGGTGCCGGGCGCCAAGACGGCCGGCAAGGAGATCCCGTCGACCGACGAGTCGCTGCGCCGCACCTGCTCGTGGAACGCGCTCAAGGGCTTCGACTACCGCTGGCTCGACATTTCGTACGAAGTCAAGAAATCGGACCAGGCCGCCCAGACCGCGTACAAGCAGCGCACCACGGAGAAGAGCGGCGGAGGGCCGGTCCCCGGCCTCGGTGACGCGGCCTACTCGGTGGTGAATCTCACCACCCAGGACAAGCAGCAGACGCGCGAGGGCCAGGTGTTCGTCCAGGCGTCCAACGCCATGGTGGTCGTCACGTACAACGGCAGTGACTTCGAGTCGAAGAAGGCGCCCAGTACGGACGAGATCAACAAGGGCGCCATCAAGGCCGCCAAGGAGGCG
Organism: Streptomyces sp. NBC_00878; assembly: GCF_026341515.1. NCBI lineage: Bacteria > Bacillati > Actinomycetota > Actinomycetes > Kitasatosporales > Streptomycetaceae > Streptomyces > Streptomyces sp. NBC_00878. The sequence continues at coordinate 1,869,838 of NZ_JAPEOK010000001.1, forward strand.
ATGGCCGCGCTGGTGGCCGCTCAGTAGAGCCGGCTCCGGGCGCGGCCCGCCGTCGTCAGGCGGTCTTGTCCGCGGACTCCGCGGACTCCTCCCTCTCGGTCCGTGTCAACGGCGCCATCAGCACCACGTACAGGACGAGCGCCGAGGCGAGGCCGACCGCCCATCCGTAGTCCGCGAGCGGCTTGAGGAACGGGATGAGTCCGTCCGTCGGGAAGGGGCCGAGCTTCTCACCCTTCGCATCGAGGTTCGAGTACGAGCCGCCGACCGCCAGGACGCCGCCGACCGCGAAGGCAAGCACCGCGCGCCAGTTCCAGCCGTTCGTGTACCAGTAGCGTCCGCCGGGTGTGTAGAGGTCGGCGAGGTGCAGGACCGTCCGGCGGATGATCCAGTAGTCGGCGATCAGGATGCCCGCGACCGTACCGAGCAGACCGCCGACCACCCCGAGCCAGGTGAAGATGTAGAACTCGGGTGTGGAGATCAGCTTCCACGGGAAGATCAGGATGCCGATGACACCCGTGATCAGCGCGCCCGTACGGAAGTTGATGAACTTCGGGGCCAGGTTGGACAGGTCGTACGCCGGGGAGACCACGTTCGCCGCGATGTTCACGGAGATCGTGGCGATCAGCACGATGAAGAGCGCGAAGAGCAGGCCGAAGGCGTTGTCCGTCTTGGCCGCGAGGGCGACCGGGTCCCAGATCGCCTCGCCGTAGACGGCCTCGGAGCCGGAGGTGACCAGCACGGCGAGGACCGCGAAGAGCGTCATCGTCGTGGGCAGCCCCAGGGACTGGCCCCAGGTCTGCGCCTTCTGGCTGGCACCGAAGCGGGTGAAGTCGGGGATGTTGAGGGACAGGGTCGCCCAGAAGCCGATCATGCCCATCAGGGACGGGAAGAAGACCGGCCAGAAGTCGGCGCCCCAGCCGAGCTTCGAGGGCTGGTCGAGCAGCGCGCCGAAGCCGTCCGCCTTGACGGCGATCCAGATGAGCAGCGCGAACGCGCCGACGATCACGACGGGCGCGGCCCAGTTCTCGAAGTGCCGCAGGAAGTCCATACCGCGGTAGATGATCGCGATCTGCAGCGCCCAGAAGAGCAGGAAGCAGAGCCACAGCGGCCACGGGTTGCCCGCGATCTTGCCCGCGTTCTCCCACTCACCGCCGGTCAGCTTGGAGCCCAGGGCGAAGATGCCGCTGCCGCCGATCCAGGTCTGGATGCCGAACCAGCCGCAGGCCACGGCGGCGCGGATCAGCGCGGGAATGTTGGCGCCGCGAAGACCGAACGAAGCGCGGGCGAGTACGGGGAACGGGATGCCGTACTTGGGTCCCGCGTGACCGGTGGCCAGCATCGGCAGCAGCACGATGATGTTGGCCAGCGCGATCGTGAAGACGGCCTGCTTCCAGTCCATGCCGAGGGCGACCAGGCCGGAGGCCAGGGTCCAGCTGGGAATGCAGTGGGCCATGGAGATCCACAGCGCCGCGAAGTTGTACGTCGTCCACTTGCGTTCGGCGACCGGGACGGGACGCAGGTCCTCGTTGGCGAAGGGGCTGTCGTCGGGGAAGGCCCCGGGGCTGAGTTCGATCCGGCCGTCGGCGTCGGCGGACTGCGATATCGGCGGCCCCGTGGGGACGGTTTCGGTCATGAGCAGGCCAATCAATGAGGCGGGACGGGAAAGGCCGTGCGGGTGGCGTCGTGGGGGGTGGTGCGTGTCGGGTGGTGCGGTCCCCTCCCCGGGGTGGCGGGAAGGGGATGACTTGAGTGGGTGGAACAGATGGACAGGTGGAGCGGATGCCGTCAATGGTTGATGGATGGGTCGACCATCAACCACCGACACCAGCCATCAACTGCTGACACCGGCCATCAACTGCTGACACCGGCCATCAACCATCGAGACCGGCCATCAACTGCTGAAGTTGACCATCAACCGTTGACGGCAGGAATGACCGTTGATCCATACGCCTCAATGACCGCCTCTTGAGCGTCATGCATGTCGTACAGAGCGAACTGGTCGACGCCCAGCGCGCGCAGCGCGGTCAGCTTCTCGATGTGTTTGTCGACCGGGCCGATCAGACAGAACCGGTCGACGATCTCGTCGGGCACGAACTGGGTGTCGGGGTTGTCGCTGCGTCCGTGGTGCGAGTAGTCGTAGCCCTCACGGGCCTTGATGTAGTCGGTGAGTTCGTCGGGTACCGCGGCGGAGTGCTCACCGTACTTGGAGACGAGGTCGGCGACGTGGTTGCCGACCATCCCGCCGAACCAGCGGCACTGGTCGCGTGCGTGGGCGAGCGCCTCGGGCGAGTCGTCCTCGGTGACGTAGGCGGGCGCGGCCACGCAGATCTTGACGTCGGCGGGGTCGCGTCCGGCCTCGGCCGCCGCGGTCTTCACGGCCTTGACCATGTACTCGGTGAGGTACAGATCGGCGAGCTGGAGGATGAAGCCGTCGGCCTCCTCGCCGGTCATCTTCAGCGCCTTGGGCCCGTACGCGGCCATCCAGACCGGGAGTTCGGCGCCGGGCTTGATCCACGGGAACTTGATCACGGTGCCGCCGAGGTCTGCCTCGTCACCGCGTCCCAGCGCCCGGATGACCTTCATGGCCTCGCTGATCCGGGCGAGTGTGTTGGGCTTGCGGCCGGCCACGCGCATCGCCGAGTCGCCGCGCCCGATGCCGCAGACCGTGCGGTTGCCGAACATGTCGTTGAGCGTGGCGAAGGTCGAGGCGGTGACTTCCCAGGTGCGGGTGCCCGGGTTGGTCACCATCGTGCCGACCTTCAGCTTCGAGGTGTTGGAGAGGATCTGGCTGTAGATCACGAACGGTTCCTGCCACAGCACGGCGGAGTCGAAGGTCCAGCCGTACGTGAAGCCGTTGCGCTCGGCCCGCTTCATCAGGCTGATGACGCGGGAGGCAGGGGGGTCGGTCTGCAGGACAAGTCCGAAGTCCATGGCGCCACTCCTAGTCGTTCAGAGAAGGTACTGACAGGTGGAGCGGGGGGTGTACACGCCGTGCCCGGCACGGCCGGTGAACTCCCGCTCGGTGATGACGAGTTCGCCCCGCGAGAGGACCGTCTCGACGCGGCCGGTGGTGCGCTTGCCCTCGTACGCCGAGTAGTCGACGTTCATGTGGTGTGTCTCGGCGGACATGACCTGCTCGGCATGCGGGTCGTAGATGACCACGTCCGCGTCGGCGCCCGGCGCGATCGTGCCCTTCTTCGGGTACAGGCCGAACATCCTGGCCGGGGTGGCGCAGGCGATCTCGATCCAGCGGCGGCGCGAGATGTGTCCGTCGACGACGGCCTGGTGGAGCAGGTCCATGCGGTTCTCGACGCCCGGCAGACCGTTGGGGATCTTCGAGAAGTCGCCGCGGCCCAGCTCCTTCTGGCCGACGAAGCAGAAGGGGCAGTGGTCGGTGGAGACGACCTGGAGGTCGTTGGTGCGCAGGCCCCGCCACAGGGCGGCCTGGTGCTCCTTGGGCCGCAGCGGCGTCGAGCACACGTACTTGGCGCCCTCGAAGTCGGGCTCCGCGAGGTTGTCGGTCGACAGGAACAGGTACTGCGGGCAGGTCTCGCCGAAGACGTTCAGGCCCTCGTCGCGCGCGCGTGCCAGCTCGGCGACCGCCTGCTGCGCCGAGACGTGCACGACATACAGCGGGGCCCCGGCCACCTGGGCGAGCTTGATGGCGCGATGGGTGGCCTCGGCCTCCAGCAGCGCCTTGCGGACCTCACCGTGATAGCGCGGGTCGGTCTCGCCGCGTGCCAGCGCCTGCTCCACCAGGACGTCGATCGCGATGCCGTTCTCCGCGTGCATCATGATCAGGCCGCCGTTCTCGGCGGAGCGTTGCATGGCGCGCAGGATCTGGCCGTCGTCGCTGTAGAAGACGCCGGGGTAGGCCATGAACTGCTTGAAGGAGGTGACGCCCTCCTCGATCAGCAGGTCCATCTCCTTGAGCGTCTCCTGGTTCACGTCGGAGACGATCATGTGGAAGGCGTAGTCGATGGCGCACTTGCCGTCGGCCTTGGCGTTCCAGGCGTCGAGGCCCTCGCGCAGCGTGTGGCCGACGCTCTGCACCGCGAAGTCGACGATCGTGGTCGTGCCGCCCCAGGCCGCGGCCCGGGTGCCGGTCTCGAAGGAGTCGGAGGCGAAGGTGCCGCCGAACGGCAGCTCCATGTGGGTGTGGGCGTCGACGCCGCCCGGGATCACGTACTTCCCGGTGGCGTCGATGGTCCGCTCGGCCGTCCAGGCCTCGGCGGCGGGGGTGCCGCTCGCGGCGAGGGCGGCGATGCGGCCGTCCTCTACCAGGACGTCCGCGTGGAGTTCGTCCGACGCGGTGATGACTAGGCCACCGCGGATGACGGTACGGCTGCTCATGTTTTCCTCTCCTGTCGTGGGCACCCCGGTGGAATGCGGCCGTTGGGTACGTGCGGGTGCGTCGTGGCTGGTCGCGCCCACGCGGCGGAGCCGCATGATGTACGCAGCCCCGCGCCCCTAAAAAACCGGGGCGCGGGAACCTCCGACGTGATCCGCGCTCAGGGAGACGTCAGTGGCTCGTACGCGTCCGGGCGGCGGTCGCGGTAGAACTGCCAGCGGTCGCGGACCGTTCGGAGCTTGGCCATGTCCAGGTCGCGGACGACGAGTTCGGTCTCCTTGTCGCTCGCCACCTCCCCGACGAACTGGGCTTCCGGGTCCACGAAGTACGAGGTGCCGTAGAAGTCGTTGGAGCCCAGCTCCTCCACGCCCACGCGGTTGATGGCGCCCACGAAGTACTCGTTGGCGACGGCCGCGGCCGGCTGCTCCAACTGCCAGAGGTAGGCGGACAGTCCGCGCGAGGTGGCCGACGGGTTGAAGACGATCTCGGCCCCGGCTAGACCGAGCGCGCGCCAGCCCTCCGGGAAGTGCCGGTCGTAGCAGATGTAGACGCCGATCTTGCCGACCGCGGTGTCGAAGATCGGCCAACCGGCGTTGCCGGGGCGGAAGTAGAACTTCTCCCAGAAGCCCTCGACCTGCGGGATGTGGTGCTTGCGGTACTTGCCGAGGTACGAGCCGTCGGCGTCGATCACCGCCGCGGTGTTGTAGAGGACGCCGGGCTGCTCCTCTTCGTACATCGGCAGCACGAGGACGAGGCCCAGTTCCCTGGCGAGTGCCTGGAAGCGCTGGACGATCGGGCCCTCGGGGATCTGTTCGGCGTACTCGTAGAACGCCTTGTCCTGGACCTGGCAGAAATAGGGCCCGTAGAACAGCTCCTGGAAGCACAGGACCTGAGCACCCTGTGCGGCCGCGTCGCGGGCCGCCTGCTCGTGGACCTGGATCATCGATTCCTTGTCGCCCGTCCATGCGGTCTGGAAGACGGCGGCGCGAATCACTCTGCTCATCGGGACCTCCGGTCGCTCGGTGTGCGGCGAGCTTAGGAAGTCCCCAGGGCTGCTTTGAGTTGCAGCGTGTCACGTCTGTGGGCGTGTGGCGTTCCACGGTGTCACCCTTGCGAAGGCCCATGTTTCACCACCGTTTTCCCAGGTCTTCCTATGTTTCGGAGCTGTTGCGCGGAGAGAGTCTCAGCCTTGTTGCGCGTCGTGTGCGAGGAGGGCGATGTGCACGGAGGCGGCCTGTTCGAAGTCGTCGAGGTCGACGCCGAGCCGCGCCTCTATCGCCTCCAGCCGCCGGTACAGCGCGGGCCGGGAGACATGGTGGAGCTGCGCCGTACGCGACTTGTTGCGGCCGCTGGCGAGATACGTCCGCAGCACGGGCAGCAGCTCCGACTCCGCGTCGGCCCCGCACAGCAGTCCGTCCAGCTCCCGCTCGGCGAAGGACTGGACGTGCGGGTCGTCCCGCAGCAGCCGGACCAGCCCGCGCAGATGTACGTCCCGCAGCCGCACCACGACCGGCAGGTCGAGTCCGGCGGGGCTCTCGGCGACGGCGTCGGCCACGTGCTGGGCCTCGCGCAGCCCGGAGGGTACGTCGTCCCACCCGGTCCGCGCGTCCGCCGCCGCGACGACGACGGCCTTGCAGCCGTCGGCCGTGCCGCCACCGGATTCCATACGCAGCCGGGTGGCGAAGCGCACCGCGAGGGCCTCGGCGTCCTGGTCCCTGGCCAGGCTCAGCAGGACGGCGGTGGCCCCGTCGGCCAGCTCGGCGACGAGTCCGGGGAGTCCCAACAGTCGCAGTACGCGGTCGAGTTGGGCCGCCTCTCCGTCCCGTACGACCAGGGGCACGAACGTCCGGCGGTTGACCGGCAGTCCGGCCGCCCGGGCCCGGGGCAGAAGCTGCCGGGCCGGTACGACGCCGGAGACGAGGTCGGTGAGCAGGCTCTGCGCGGACTGCTCCTCCCAGGAGGAGTGCGCGGTGCCGCCGAGCATGCGGTGCAGCACCAGGGCCTCGGCGGCGCGGTCGGCGAGCAGCCGTCCGGTGGCGGCGTCGCCGCGGTAGCCGCACAGCACGATGCGGCCCCAGCGCTCGCCGCGCCCGCCCAGTTCGGCACGGACCCAGCCGTCGCCCTCACTGCCGCCGGCCTGCCGCGCGATGCGCTCCCAGTCGCGCAGCACGTCGTCGACCGCGGACCGCTCCCCCGCCGTGGCGAGGACGCGGTGGGCGAGGTTGGTGACGACGACGGGGCACGCGCTGTGCGAGGTGATCTCGTCGAGCATCCGTTGCAGCGGGGCGCCCGCCGTGATGAGCCCGGTCAGCGCCGTCCGGACGGACTCGGACAGGCTGACGGCCGCGAACTTCCTTCGTACAAGCCTGGATTGGACCTCTTCGGTCAACTCCGCGAAGGGGAACGGGCGGTGCAGGACCACCATGGGCAGCCCACACCGCTCGGCCGCCCGGCACATCACCTCGGGCGGTGTGGGGAAGGCCCGGCCGAGTCCGAGGACGACGGCCGCGGCCTCCGCCCGGTGCAGGGAGCGGATGTACTCGGCCTGGGCCTCCGGGTCGCCCGCGAGCAGCACCCCGGTGGTGAGGACCATCTCGCCGCCGCTGAGCATCACGCCGACGTCGGCGGCCTCGGCGACGTGCACCCAGCGCACGGGCCGGTCGAGCTGGCCGGCGCCGGCCACCACCTCGGGTTCCCCGGCGAGCACCCGCTCCAGCGCGAGGACCTGCCGGACCGACAGGGCGGGTTCCAAGGCGGTGGTCATGCGGCGAACCTTCAATCTTGCGTTGCTGAACGCTCCTCGGAACTGACTGCTCCCCAGAACTGGCGGCTCGTCAGAACCGAGTGCCCCTCAGAACCGAGTAACTCAGAACTGAGTACTCCGCAGAGCGCGTTCCAGGATCGCGGCGCCCTCCTCGGCCTCCGCGACGGTGAGCGACAGCGGTGGGGCGAGGCGCAGGACGCTGGTGTTGTGCCCGCCGCCCTTGCCGATCAACAGGCCTTCCTCGCGGGCCGCTTCGAGCACGGCGGCGGCCCCGTCCGGGTCGGCCTCATCCGTGCCGGGCTTCACCAGCTCGATGCCGATCATGAGACCGCGGCCCCGGACCTCCCGTACGCCCGGCAGTTGCGCCGCGATGGCCCTCAGCCGCTCGATGAGCAGGCCTCCGACGCGGCGGGCGTTGCCCTGGAGATCGTGTTCCAGGAGGTACGTGAGGTTGGCGAGGCCCGCGGCCATGGTGATCTGGGTGCCGCCGAACGTCGAGATGGAGTTGGAGTCCAGGCAGTTCATGATCTCGGCGCGGGCGACGACGCCGCCGATGGACATGCCGTTGCCGATGCCCTTGGCGAAGGTGAGTATGTCCGGCGGACCGTTCTGGCCGTGCGCCTGCCAGCCCCAGAAGTTGTCGCCGGTCCTGCCCCAGCCGGTCTGCACCTCGTCGGCGATCCAGAGGATGCCGCGCTCCTGGAGGACCTCGCGGAACGCCGCGTACAGACCGTCCGGCGGTGCGGTGAAGCCGCCGACGCCCTGGATGGGTTCGGCGATCAGGGCCGCGGGCGAGCGGACATGGCCGAGCAGGTCCTCCAGGTCGGCGACGCAGGCCGCGATGAAGGCGGTGTCGTCGAGCTCGGCGTACGGGCCGCGGGTGCGGACGCCGCCGTGCACGTACAGCGTCTGGAGGGGCGAGAGGCTGGTCGGCGACCAGCCCTTGTTTCCGGTGATGCCGACCGCGCTGAACGAACGGCCGTGGTAGCTGTTGCGCATCGCCAGGATCTGGTTGCTGCGGCGGTACGCGGTGGCGAGGAGCAGGGCGGTGTCGTTGGCCTCCGTGCCCGAGGTCGTGAAGAACACGCGCGCGTCGGGGATGCCCGACAGCTTGGCGATCCGCTCGGCGAGGTCGACCATCGGCCGGTTGAGGTACAGCGTGGAGGAGTGGATGATCCGGCCGGCCTGCTCGCTGACGGCCTTCGTCACCTCGGGCAGGGCGTGCGCGGTCATCGTGGTGAGGATGCCGCCGAAGAAGTCGAGGTACTTGTTGCCCTCGGCGTCCCAGACGTGGCGGCCCTCGCCGTGGGTGAGCTCGATCGGGTCGGCGTAGTAGACGGCGAGCCAGTCGGGGAGAACGGACTGGTGGCGCTGGTACAGGTGCTTGGCCGAGGTGTGGGCTTGGCTCTGGGAGGCGTCTGTCGTCACGGCTGCACCAGTCCTTCGTAGGCGTCGGGGCGGCGGTCCCGGTAGAAGGCCCACTGCTGTCGGACCTCCTCGACCAGGTCGAAGTCGAGGTCGCGGACGACGAGCTCCTCGTTCTTGTCGCTCGCGGTCTCGCCGACGAACTGGCCGCGCGGGTCGACGAAGTACGACGTCCCGTAGAAGTCGTTGTCCCCGTACTCCTCCTCGCCGACACGGTTGATGGCGGCGATGAAGTACTCGTTGGCGACGGCGGCGGCCGGCTGTTCCAGCTGCCAGAGGTGGGCGGACAGGCCCCGGGAGGTCGCCGACGGGTTGTAGACGAGCTGCGCGCCGTTCAGACCGAGCTGGCGCCAGCCCTCCGGGAAGTGCCGGTCGTAGCAGATGTAGACACCGACCTTGCCGACCGCGGTGTCGAAGACGGGCCAGCCGAGGTTGCCCGGTTTGAAGTAGTACTTCTCCCAGAAGCCCTTGACCTGGGGGATGTGGTGCTTGCGGTACTTGCCGAGGTAGGTGCCGTCGGCGTCGATCACCGCTGCCGTGTTGAAGTAGAAGCCGGACTGCTCGACCTCGAAGACCGGGACGACGACGACCATGCCGGTCTCTCGGGCCAGTTCCCGCATACGGGTGACGGTGGGGCCGTCCGGTACCGGTTCTGCCCAGCGGTAGTGCTCCGGCTCCTGGACCTGGCAGAAGTAGGGGGCGTTGAAGACTTCCTGGAATCCGATGATCTTCGCGCCCTGACGGGCCGCCTCGCGGGCGTGCTCCTCGTGCTTGGCGACCATGGATGCGGTGTCGCCGGTCCAGGTGGCCTGGACCAGAGCGGCGCGTACGACGTTGGCCATGAGCTGCTCCTTCGACGGGACGTCAGAGAGCCTCTACGCCCGTAGATGATGGACGTAGAGCCCCGAAAGTAGGCGGCGGCGCGGCGCTGGGCAAGACCATCGTCGTTAACCGGCGGAGTCGATCATGTTTCCTACCCTCGTGGGTTAGCGGTTGGCCTCCGGCGGTTTGGCGGGGCGCCTACGCGAGGTGGTGGGGTCCGGTGTGTCGGCGGGTGCGGGTAGTCGTGGGCTGGTCGCGCGCACGCGGCGGAGTCGCACGATGTCACAGCCCCGCGCCCCTGGTGGGTGGGCCTGAGCTTGGAAGGTGACCTTCCCTGGGCGCGCCGCAAACACACATCCCGGCCGGCCCGGCACCGGCTCACCTCACGCCGTGTAGCCCGCCACCCTCAGGGCGTGGGTCAGGTCCCAGTGGCGTTGTTGCGAGACGTGGCGGGACGCTTCGAGGAGGAGGGGGATGAGGCGGGGCGGGTCGGCCTCGACGCTGCGGGCGGCGTCTTCGGGCGTACGGATGCGGACGTACGCGTCGAGGAGGGCGCGCACCTCGCGGTGGCGGCCCTCGTCGGCGAGGGCCAGGACGGCCTCGCTGATCTCGGAGGCGGGGCGTGCGACCCCCTGGCGCAGCATCTGCTGGCCGTCGGCCGTGCGGCCGGCCGCGACGAGCGCGTCGGCCGCGGCGACCATGCGGTCGGCGGGCAGGGAGGCGGCCTCCCAGAGGAGGGTGGCCCAGTCGGCGCCCAGTCCCGCGCGGTGGAGTTCGGCGGCGAGGAGCGGGAAGCGGGCCGCGGGCCAGTACGCGGCCTCGACCAGTACGGCGTGCGCCTCGCCGGTGTGGCCCTCGCGCCGCAGTCGGACGAGCGTGGTGACGGTCTCGACGGTGACCTGCCGGGCCTCGTCGCCCAGGGCTTCGCGTCGCGGCTTCGACCCCTCGCGCTCCTTGTCACCTCCGGCGAAGCGTGCCCCGCGCAGCGTGCGCTCGGCGCCGGGCGGCACGGGCATGGCGGGTAGGGCTGCGGCGTCCTCCTCCGTCACGCCGGCGAACCGTGCGCTGCCGCGCGGACGGCGCTTCGAGCGCTGCTTGGGGACGCGGGCCGCCTTGGCGGACTCGGGGGCTGCCGCCTCGTCCGCCGAGTCGGCGGGTACGGATGCGGATTCCGGCTCGGATTCGGCCTCGGGGGCGGCTGTGGGGCGCGGTGTGGCGTCGAAGACGGCGGCCGCGGCCTGCCAGGCGGCCTGCTCAGCGGCCGGTTCAGCGGTCCCTCCGGCGGCCTGGCCGGTCTGCTGTCCATCGGTCCGGTCCGCCGACGCGTCGCGCCAGACGTCGGGCCAGTCGTCCGGCCAGTCGTCATTCTCCGGCGCGGAACGCTGTCTGCCCACGCGTCCGGTGGACGGCCGATCGGAGCCGCCATCGCTCCGGTCGCCCTGGGGCTCCTCGACCCAGAAGACGTCGCCGCCGCTGTCGCCGGGCGGGATGGTCAGTGCTCCCCGCGCGTGACCGCCCAGCGCGCGCCGGTCCAGCTCCTCCATGCGGGAACGGAGTTCGGCGCAGCGGGCCGTCGCACGGTCATAGTCGTCGCGGGCCCAGGCCAGGTCGATGCGGAGCAGCTCGGCCTCGTCCTGGTTGGCGGCCGTACGGAGTGAACTGCCCAGCTCCGAGAGCCGTTCGGCGGCGTAGCGCTGTTCGCGGAGCGTGACGTCGAGGCGGTCGCTGAGGGCGTCGCGGCCACCGGGCCGCGCGTCGTACGCGGCGAGCGACGCGCCGTGCAACGCCCGCGCCCGCTCGGTCTCCTGGGCGGCGGCCCGGTCGCCGTACTCCGCGGCGACATCCTGGAGGACCGCCCCCACGATGTCCCAGGGCGGCACCTCCGTGCCGTCCAGACAGGCACGCATCCCCTCCGGGTCGCGCTGCCAGAACACACCGCACCAGCCGCCGCCCTGGTCGAGCCGGGACAGCAAGCCCTTGAGATACTGCGCGAACTCCCGCACCTGGCCCGGGAGTTGTTCCACCGCCATTGCATTCACCCCACGCCAGACTGGAGTATTCCGGTTCGATAGAAAACACCGTTCGTATTACGGAACAGCTACAACCAGTTTGCGACCCGGACGCAGAGTGCGGTTAACCACCCGGAACGTGATGTGAGGGACCCTGGACGTGACACGGCGTCATCCTCACGTCATCCCAGCGTAAACGCCGGGGCAAGTGCGCAACTGCCGGCGATCTCGTCCATCGAGAGACCCAGCACGCGCGCCAGCGCCGCCACCGTGAAGAAGGCGGGAGTCGGCGCCCGCCCCGTCTCGATCTTACGGAGGGTCTCGGCGGAGAGGCCCGCGCTCGCGGCGACCTCCACCATGCTGCGGCCACCACGGGCCTCGCGCAGCAGCTTCCCGAGCCGCTCGCCGCGCTCTCGCTCTTCAGGGGTCAGCGGGGTTCGTACCATGCGCCCACCCTAGTACCGGCGACCGTTATTTGAATAGGCGGGCGGAGACCACCGCACAAGCCTCGACCGGTATAGTAATTGGCATGGTGGAACTCAAGACGGACACGTCTGTCGACGCGATGTACGAAGCGGGCCAGGTCGTGGCCCGGGGCCTCACGGCGGTGCGTGAGGCCGCCGACGTCGGTGTCTCGCTCCTGGAGCTGGACGAGGTCGCGCACCAGGTCCTGCGGGACGCGGGCGCGGGCTCCCCGTTCCTCGGCTATCGGCCCTCCTTCGCCCCTGTGCCCTTCCCGGCCGTCATCTGCGCCTCCGTGAACGACGCGATCGTGCACGGCATCCCGACCGGCTACCGCCTGCGCGACGGCGACCTGGTCTCGATCGACTTCGGCGCCGAACTCGACGGCTGGGCGGGCGACTCGGCGCTCAGTTTCGTGGTCGGCGCGCCGCGCCCCGCCGACCTGCGCCTCGTCGAGACCGCCGAGCGCGCCCTCGCGGCGGGCATCGAGGCGGCCGTCGTCGGCAACCGCATCGGCGACATCGCGCACGCGATCGGCACGGTGTGCCGCACGGCGGGGTACGGCATCCCGGACGGCTTCGGCGGCCACGGCATCGGCCGCCGCATGCACGAGGACCCGGCCGTCCCGAACGAGGGCCGGCCCGGCCGCGGCCTCCCGCTGCGCCACGGCATGGTCCTCGCCATCGAGCCCATGCTCATCGCCGGCGGCACCGACGCGTACCACGCCGCCCCCGACGGCTGGACCCTCCGCACGAACGACGGCACCCGAGCGGCCCACGCGGAGCACACCGTGGCCATCACGGACGCGGGGCCGCGCATCCTGACGGCCCGCTGACAGGCCGCCGACATCCTGCCGGCGCGCTGTCAGCGTCCTGCCGACCCCGTACGGATCCGACGGCCCCCGGCCTACGACGCCGGCCGCACCACCATCGCCGAGCCGCCGCCCCGGCGTACGGTCTCCGCCGCCGCCAGCCACCTGCCGTTGGGGAGGCGCTGGACGCCGGTCGCCGCGCCGATCTCCGGGTTCTGCCGGAATCCGTGGCCGAGAGCCTCCAGCTGAGTCCTCAACGGGCTGTTCCACAGGCCCGGTTCGAGCTCGGTGGTCGTCTGGTTGCGCTGGCTGGCACGCGGCGCGGCGATCGCGTCGACCAGCGGCAGTCCTCGGTCGACGAACCCGGTCAGCGTCTGCAGGACCGTCGTGATGATGGTCGCGCCGCCGGGCGAGCCCAGCGCCACCACCGGCTTGGCATGCCCGTCCAGGACGATCGTCGGCGAGATCGACGAGCGCGGGCGCTTGCCCGGCCCCGGCAGGTTCGGGTCGTGCACGGCCGGGCTCGCCGGCGCGAAGGAGAAGTCCGTCAGCTCGTTGTTGAGGATGAAACCGCGGCCGGGAACGGTGATCCCGCTGCCGCCGGTCTGCTCGATGGTGAGGGTGTACGCGACGACGTTGCCCCACTTGTCGGCGGCCGTCAGATGGGTCGTGTTCTCGCCCTCGTACGTCGTCGGCGCGGCCGTGCCACCGGCCGCGCACGCCGCCGGATCGCGCGGATCGCCGGGTGCCAGCGGGCTCGTCAGCACCGCGTCGTCCTTGATGAGGCACTCGCGCGAGTCGGCGTACTTCTGCGAGAGGAGTTCCTTCGTCGGTACGTCCTCGAAGGCCGGGTCGCCCACCCAGCGCCCCCGGTCCGCGAAGGCGATCCGGCTCGCCTCGATGTAGCGGTGCAGGTACTGGACGTCCGTGGCCTTCGAGAGGTCGGTGTTCTCAAGGATGTTGAGGGCCTCGCCGACCGAGGTGCCGCCGGAGGACGAGGGCGCGATCGAGTAGACGCCCAGCCCGCGGTACGAGGTCTTCGTGGGCGCCTGCCGCTTCGCCTCGTACGCCGCGAGGTCCTTCAGCGACAGCTCGCCGGGGCGCGCGTTGTAGCCGGAGGCCGGGTCCACCGGCGGCTTGTTCACCGTGGCGACGATGTCCTTGGCCAGCTGCCCGCGATAGAGCGCGCCCACGCCCTTGCGGCCCAGCTCCTCGTACGTACGGGCCAGGTCGGGGTTCTTGAACGTCGAGCCGACCACCGGCAGCGCACCGCCCGGCAGGAACAGCTCGGCCGTGTCGGGGAAGTTCCGGAACCGCGCCTCGTTGGACTCGGTCTGCGAGCGGAACGTGGCGTCGACGGTGAACCCGTCGCGCGCGAGCCGCTCCGCGGGCTTCAGCAGCGAACCGAGCCGCTGGCTGCCCCAGCTGTCCAGCGCCTTCTGCCAGGTGGCGGGCGTCCCGGGCGTGCCCACGCCCAGTCCGCTGGTCACCGCGTCGGCGAACGGGATCGGCTGGCCGTTCTCCAGGAAGAGCCCCGAGTCGGCCGTCAGGGGCGCGGTCTCACGGCCGTCGATCGTCCGCACCGTACGGGACTTGGCGTCGTAGTAGACGAAGTAGCCGCCCCCGCCGATGCCGGAGGAGTACGGCTCGGTGACGCCGAGCGCGGCCGCCGTGGCGACGGCCGCGTCCACCGCGTTGCCGCCCTTGCGGAGGATCTCGATGCCGGCCGCCGAGGCGTCCGCGTCCACGCTCGCGACGGCCCCGCCGTATCCGACGGCGACCGGCACCTTCGCCGGGCCTGAGCCGCCCCCCGAAGACCCTGAGGACGGAGGCGCCGCCGCCCCCACCGACACCACCGCGGCCGAAACCGCCACCACAGCCAGACTCCGCGCGACCGAACGCCCCATCCGTACCTCCAGTAAACGAACGTCTGCGCAGCGTAACCGCCTGGGCATGGCCGCGTCAGGCCCCTCTCGAACACCGGTACACCTGCCCGCTAGCATGCGCGCCCATGAATGACGACGTACGCAACATCGTCCTCGGCGTGGTCGCGGCCGGCCTCAGCGCCGCGCTCGGCTGGCTCGCCCGTACGTATCTGTGGAAGCGCAAGCTGCGCCGCAAGCAGGCATTCTTCGGCCTGCCCGACAACTCCGAGTCGCTCCTCGTGGTCAACCGCGAGGCCGGTGGCCCGGAACTCACGGTGATGCGCTACGACGTCTTCGCGCTGCTCGAACTCGCCGCCCTGATCAAGGACTGCGGCGCCCACGCCCAGGTCGTCGCGCACGACGCGGCGCAGCAGGGCTTCGGGGAGCGCACGGAGTTCTGCGTGGGCGGCCCCTCGTCGAACCGTCGCATGGCCGCGCATCTGCACTCGCTGCTGCCGGGCATCGGCGTCAACGTCGACCCCGAACCGGGCCCGGACCGCGGCGCGTTCCAGATCGGCAGCGAGCGCTACCGGCTGGAGCCCGGCAAGGGCGAGTACGTGATCCTGGCCCGGCTCACCGCGGGCAACACGGCACGGCCCGTCTTCCTCTTCTGCGGCCAGCGCGCGATCACCAACCAGGCGGCGACCCGCTATGTCGCCCGCAATCACGAACGGCTGGCCCGCAAGCACGGCAAGAACTCCTTCGTACTCCTCCTGAAGGTCGTGAACTCCCAGGCGTACGGGCCGGATGTCGTCGAGCTCGTCGCGGACGTCACCCGCGCCGCGCAGACTCCGCTACCTGCGGTTGCCACACGCAACAGCCATCGCGCCTCCTAGGTTTCAGCACATTTCAACAATCGTTACTCGCGCGTAACTTACCGACGGGTTACTTGCGGTAAGTCGGCGCGGTTACCGTCGAGTCACTTTGGCACTTACACGCGTGAGGAGTGACTTGTGGGAAACCCGCGCAAGACCCTGCGCACCACCGCCATAGGAGCCGTTTCAGCGACCCTGATCGCCGGCACCGCCCTCGGGCTCGCCCCCGCCGCACAGGCGGCCCCCGCCGCCGTCCGGTTCGTCGACATCACCGGGGACGGCGGCACGGTCCTCAAGGCCAACGTCGTCCTGCCCGCGAACGCCGACACCTCCCGCGCCTACCCGCTCATCGTGCTGCCCACGAGCTGGGGCCTGCCCCAGATCCAGTACCTCGCCCAGGCCCAGAAACTCGCCGACTCCGGCTACGTCGTGGTCAGTTACAACGTCCGCGGCTTCTGGCAGTCGGGCGGAGAGATCGAAGTCGCGGGCCCGCCCGACATCGCCGACGCCTCCAAGGTGATCGACTGGGCCCTCGCCAACACCCCGTCCGACGCCGGGCACATCGGCATGGCGGGCGTCTCGTACGGTGCCGGCATCAGCCTGCTCGCCGCCGCGCACGACCCGCGGATCAAGGCGGTTGCCACCCTCAGTCTCTCAACTCCAGGCAGGAAACGCCCACTTGCCCTGATAGAGTTTGGTTCGTCCGGTGGCGACAACCAAGCCGTTGGACGACATGGGTAGCTCTCGCAGCTACCTCGGTGGCCGGGAGGGCCGTCGCCAGACGGACGCAAGCGCCGTCCAACTCCCCGGAGCGATCCAGGGGAGAGTCTCCCGCCCATGCGGGAGAGAACTCCAATCGGGCCGCACCCAGCACTGGGCCCACGCAGTGATCGGGGCCCGGACCTAGTCCGGGCCCCCAGCGTTCCGCCCGGCGATCACGCCACCGCCGAGGCGACCGGCCTGTTCGGACTCCCCAACGACGTGTGGACGGACACGAGCCGCTGGTTCGACCACTACCTCAAGGGCGTGGACAACGGCATCGACCGCGAGCAGGCGGTCCAGCTCAAGTCCCGTTCCACGGGCGGCTACGAGGGCTACCCGGACTGGCAGTCGGTCGGCGCGACGCGGAAGAAGATCACCCTCGCGGGTTCCACCACGATCCGCGCGAACGTCAACTCGGGCGCGGACGGCGGGATCATCTTCCTCTCCAGCATCCTCGACCAGCTCACCCGGCTGCCGCCGGTGGCGTCGATCCCGCTGCTGCCGCGCCGGTACGCCGCGGTCTGGCAGTCGGAGAGGTACGCGAGCGCCCAACGGGTGCGCGGCACCACGAAATTGCACACAACCCTCACGAGTACCAAGGCGAGCGGCACCCTCGTCGCGTACCTCTACGACGTGGGCCCGCTCGGCCTCGGCAAGCTGGTCAGCAACGCGCCGTACACCTTCCACGGGCAGACGCCCGGAATGCCGTTCGGCGTGGACCTGGAACTGTTCTCCACGGCCTACGACGTCCCGGCAGGACATCGACTCGCCCTGGTCGTCGACACGGTGGACCCGCTCTACATCGAGCACAACCCGACCGGCGCGCAGCTGACCTTCTCCTCGCCCGCGGCCGACCTGTCGTACGTGTCGGTACCGCTGCGCGAGCAGTGATCTCCGGCTGCTGCCGGGCGGGTCATTGCCCCTCGCTACCGCGTGCCCGGCAGCAGCGTCCCTGGTTCGGCCGGGGTGGTGTCCACGGCCTCCGTCCCCATCACCACGGGAGTGAACGGCATATCGTAGTCGAGGTTCGGCGCGGTCGGCCCGTCGGCATGGAGCAACTCCCCACCGCAGTCGGGGGCCTTCGTCAACTCCGCGCCGGGGGCGTGGAGTTGAGCCGACAACGAAAGTGAAATCGGGGGTGTGGTCATGGTCGCGCCCCCGCTCAGTGCTTGAGGATCTTCGAGAGGAAGTCCTTGGCGCGGTCGCTGCGCGGGTTGGTGAAGAACTCCTCGGGGGTGCGGTCCTCGACGATGCGGCCGTCGGACATGAAGACGACGCGGTTCGCGGCCGAGCGCGCGAAGCCCATCTCGTGGGTGACGACCATCATCGTCATGCCCTCGCGCGCGAGCTGCTGCATGACCTCCAGGACCTCGTTGATCATCTCCGGGTCGAGTGCCGAGGTCGGCTCGTCGAAGAGGAGCGCCTTGGGGTCCATGGCGAGGGCGCGGGCGATGGCCACGCGCTGCTGCTGGCCGCCCGAGAGCTGGGCCGGGTACTTCGGCGCCTGCGAGACGAGGCCCACGCGGTCGAGGAGTTCGAGCGAGCGCTTGTCGGCCTGCTGCTTCTTACGGCCGCGGACCTTGATCTGACCGAGCGAGACGTTCTGCAGGACCGTCTTGTGCGCGAAGAGGTTGAACGACTGGAAGACCATCCCGACCTCGGCGCGGAGCCTGGCGAGGTCCTTGCCCTCCTCCGGCAGCAGCTTCCCGTCGAGCTTGATCTCCCCGGAACGGATCGTCTCCAGCCTGTTGATGGCCCTGCACAGAGTCGATTTTCCCGACCCCGAAGGGCCGATGACCACGACCACCTCCCCCTTGCCGACGGTGAGGTTGATGTCCTGTAGGACATGCAGCTCCCCGAAGTACTTGTTGACGTCACGCAGCTCGATCAACGGATCGACGGCCATCCTCAGCCCTACCCACTCTCAGCTGTGTCGCGATTCCCGCAAGCTATCCACATAAGAGTGGAGTCAGCACCCGACACGCACTTTTCGGGCATTAGCCGTATTTAAGGCATCAGTCCAGGCCAGGGTCTTACGCTTCCGCCACCTCGGCGTACAGCTGCGAGAGCTCGGGGGCACCGCTGGCCGCCCAGTCGTGGCCCACGGAGACCACGTCGAACTCACGGCCGGAGGCCAGTCGTACGACCGGCTCGCCGCCCGGCCAGATGTCCCAGACAGCGCCGGGGACCGTGCGCACGATGACCGTGCCGAGGTAGAGGCCGGCGTCGTTGCCGAGCCAGGGCAGGCTCTCCTCGTCGTCGCGCCAGCGCGGCACCAGCTGGTCCAGCGCCTCCAACGAGGCGGCGGAGTCGTCGAGTTCGACCCCCGCCTGATGTGCCTGGGAGCGCAGCAGTTCGCACTCGGAGAGCAGTTCGGCCACCCCCTCGCGGTCGCTCTCAGTGTCGGAGAAGACCGCAACTCCTCCGGCAGGGCCCCGCTTCTTGCGCCAGTTGCCCAGGAAAGGGATGTTCATACTCCCAGCCTGTCATCCCTGTCGCCCGGCGCACCACAGGGCACGCGGTACGCCTGTTCCCAGGGAGTTCGCGCCGAGTTCGCGCCCGGCTCATTGACGCTTGTCTGCCACCTCCTTAGCTTCACGGTGCATCTGTCACACCTCGTCAGCAAGCTGTCAGTAGTCCGTGAGTGATCTGTACGTGATCTGCGACCGGGAGGAGTCGGTGTGCGCCGACGTGTGTGGGGTAGGACCGTCGTTCTCGCTCTGCTCGTGGTGACGGTGTCGGTGCCCGCGACTGCCGCGTCGCCGGCGTTGCCCGCACCGCCCGGGTTGCCCGCGTTGCCCGCGGCGCCCGCCAAGAAGGGGCCGCTGCCTCTGGAGCGGCTCTTCGACAACACCGCCGTCAGCGACGACGCGCGGCCCGCGGAGGCGGACTTCGACGGCTCGGGCAACTCCCTGTCGGCGCAGGACCTGACCGCCGCGGGCTGGACGCCCGGACGCTCTCTGACGGTCCAGGGCGCCCGGCTGAAGTGGCCCCGCCGGACGGCGGGCGAGCCCGACAACGTACGCGCCGACGGCCAGTCCGTACAGATCGGTGGTCGCGGTGACGCACTCGCCTTCCTCGTGGCGGGCACCGGCGGCGACCGCGGAGACGCAGGGGCGCGTCGGTGCCGGGACCACGAGCGCGCGGAGGCCCGAAGGGTTGAGCACGGTCGTGGTCCCGGCACCGACTGGAGCGCCCCGGAGGCGAAGCAATGTGCCGCCGCGAGTGGTACGGGTGTGGTGCGGTACGCGGACGGCTCGCTCTCCTCGTACCGGCTGACCGCGTCCGACTGGCGCGGCGGCCCGCTCGCCACCAAGGCCGTGGCGCTGCCGCACATCAACACGCCCGGTGGTCAACTCGCCCAGAAAGCACGGCTGTACGTCGTGACCGTGCCGCTCGCCGCAGGGCGCGAGGTGGCCTCGGTGGAGCTGCCGCGCAATGGCGACCTGCATGTGTTCGCGCTCTCGGTGCGCGCCGACTCCCTTGACTGGACCGGGAGTTGGGCCGCATCGACCTCGGGCTACCCGGCGGTCGGGCCGTGGACGGACCGGACGCTGCGGCTCGTGGTGCACACCTCGGCGGGCGGGCCTCGGGTACGGATCCGGCTCGACAACACCTTCGCTGCCGCGCCCGTACGGATCGGCAGCGCGACGGTGGCCGTCCAGGCGTCCGGCGCGAGTCCGCGGAGCACGCCCGTGCCGCTGTCGTTCCAGGGCGCGGCGGGCACCGAGATCCCGGCAGGAGCACAGGCGTTCAGCGATCCGCTGGGCTTCGACGTGCCCGCGGACGCCAATCTGCTCGTGAGCTTCCATCTGCCCGGGACGGTGACGGCGGCGCCCGTGCACAGCCTGGCCGTCCAGCAGTCGTACGTCAGCACGCCGGGCGACCATGCCGGGGACGGCACCCCGGACGCGTACACCTCGACGATCGGCACGTGGCCGCTGCTGAGCGGTGTCGACGTGGGCGGCGGGCCCGGATCCGTCGTCCTGCTCGGCGACTCGATCACGGACGGCGAGAAGTCCACCCGGGACGCCAACCGGCGCTGGCCCAATGTGCTCGCGACACGGCTGCTGAATCAGAGTGTGGTCCCGCGCTATGGGGTCCTCAACCATGGGATTTCGGCGAACCGTGTGGTGAGCGACCGCTACACGGGTGATGGTGTCTCCACGGACACAGGTGGGGTGAGCGCGCTCCATCGGCTCGACCGGGACGTCCTCGCCCAGACGTCGGCACGTACCGTCGTCGTCTTCCAGGGAGTCAACGACGTCCGCTGGGGAGCGAAGGCGGAGCAGGTCGTGGCCGGGCTGGTGGAGATCGCCGAGCGGGCCCGTGCGCGGGGGCTGAGGGTGCTGGTGGCGACGATCGCGCCCTGCGAGGGGGAAGCGCGATGCACCGCCGCGGTTGATGCCGAGCGGGTCGGTGTGAACCAGTGGATCCGGGGTGGGGCCGGGTTCGACGGGGTGCTCGACTTCGATGTGGTGTTGCGGGATCCTTCGCATCCCGCGCGGATGCTTCCCGCCTATGACAGCGGGGATCATCTGCATCCTGGGGATGCGGGGCTTGCTGCGCTGGCTGAGTCGGTGGACCTGAGGCTGTTGTAGGCGCGGGCTCTTCTTGGTGGGGTCTCGCTTCGACTGCCGGTTCGTCGTGGCTGGGCGCGCCCACGCGGCGGAGCCGCATATGTCACAGCCCCGCGCCCCTACAGGGCGTTCGACTGCGGGTCCGTCGTGGAGTTCCCTGCGCCCCTTGAGGGCTATACGTCCAGGTCGACTACCACGGGGGCGTGGTCCGAGGCGCCCTTGCCCTTGCGTTCCTCTCGGTCCACGTAGGCGTCGGTGACCGCCTTGGCGAAGGGCTCGTTGCCGTAGACGAGGTCGATGCGCATGCCGCGGTTCTTGGGGAAGGCGAGCTGGCGGTAGTCCCAGTACGTGTACGGGTGGTCGTACTTGAGGGGGCGCGGGACGACGTCCGCGAGGCCCGCCTCACGCAGGGAGGTGAGGGCGGCGCGCTCGGCCGGGGTGACGTGGGTGAGGCCCTCGAAGGCGGCCACGTCGTAGACGTCGTCGTCCGTCGGTGCCACGTTGTAGTCGCCCAGCACCGCGAAGGGGCGGCTGCCGACCGCGTCGCCCGCGACCGCCGCCTTGAGGGCCTCGAACCACTGGAGCTTGTACGCGTAGTGGGCGTGGTCCACCTCGCGGCCGTTCGGCACGTAGACCGACCAGACGCGGACCGGGCCGCAGGTCGCGGAGACGGCCCGGGGCTCCTCTGCGCCGTCGTAACCGGGATCGCCGGGCAGGCCCTTGACGACGTCTTCGAGGCCTACGCGGGAGATCACCGCGACGCCGTTCCACCGCCCGGTCGCGTGGACCGCCGCCTCGTAGCCCAGCTCGCGCAGCTCGGTGACCGGGAACTTCTCGGCCGCGACCTTGGCCTCCTGGAGGCACAGCACGTCCGTGCCGCTGCTCTCCAGCCAGGCCAGCAGCCTCGGGAGACGGGCGGTGATCGAGTTCACGTTCCAGGTGGCGATACGCATGCCACACAACCTACCGGGCGGGTCTGACACTCAGAGGTCGGCGGTCTCGCCCGGGGCCAGCCGCAGGTGCTCGGAGCCGCCCAAGGCGCCGATCTGACGGTCGTAGATGGGGCGCGCGAGGTCGGTCAGCAGGGCGTCGTGGATGTCGTACGCGCGCTGCGGCTTGACCTCGCGGACGTAGTCGATGACCTCGGAGATCTTGCTCCAGGGGGCCATGACGGGGAGCATCAGCGTCTCGACCGGGTGTTCGGGGACGGTGAGGGCGTCGCCGGGGTGGAAGACCCGGCCGCCGTCGACGAGGTAGCCGACGTTCGTGACGCGCGGGATGTCCGGGTGGATCACGGCGTGCAGTTCGCCGTGGACCTGAACGTCGAAGCCCGCGGCGGAGAACGTGTCGCCGTGGCCGACGGTGTGCACCCGGCCCGGGAACGCGGCCGAGATCTGGTCCGCGACGGATTTCAGCGTCCAGATCTCCGCGTCCGGGTTGGCCTCCAGGCCCGCCCGCAGGTGCCCCTCGCTGAAGTGGTCGGCGTGCTCGTGCGTGACGAGGATCGCGTCCGCGCCGATCGCGGCGTTCTCCTCGCTGAAGGCGCCGGGGTCGATGACGAGTGTGCGGCCGTCCTTCTCCAGACGGACGCAGGCGTGCGACTTCTTGGTGAGCTTCATGGTGCCCATCCTGCCTCGCACAGCGGCGTACGGGTGGCGCGGCCCGGTGGTGGCGCCACCCGTCCGTAGGTCATTCCTGCGGTGTGGTCTCCTCGCGGATGACCTGCTGGGCCACCTTGAAGGCGCTGTTCGCGGCCGGTACGCCGCAGTAGACGGCCGCGTGGAGGAGCACCTCCTTGATCTCGACCGGCGTGAGGCCGTTGCGCAGAGCGGCCCGGGTGTGGAAGGCCAGCTCGTCGAGGTGGCCGCCCGCGACCAGGGCGGTGAGCGTGACGCAGCTGCGCGAACGCCGGTCGAGGCCGGGCCGGTCCCAGATCTCGCCCCAGGCATACCGGGTGACGAACTCCTGGAAGTCCCCGGAGAACTCGTCGGCCTGGGCCAGCGCCCGGTCCACATGCGCGTCCCCGAGCACCTCACGGCGGACCTTGATGCCCGCGTCGTACGGGTCGGGTCTGCCCAGCATCGGCTCGGGCTGCACGGCGGGGGCGATCTCGGCGACGGGGGACATCTGCGGCGGCGCGGCCAGGGCCGGGTTCGCCTGCGGCACCACGACCGCCATCTGCCCGGTGGACGAGTCGTAGGCGGGCTGCTGCCAGGCGGTGGAGAAGTGCCGTACGAGGAGGTCCGTGACCGCGGCGGGCTGCTCCACGGGGACCAGGTGCGAGGCGCCGGGCACGACGGCGAGGCGGGCGTCCGGTATCCCGGCGACCAGGGTGCGGGCCTCGGCGGGGCCGGTGACCTGGTCGTCGGAGCCGACCAGGACGAGCGTCGGCACCCCGATCCGGCCCAGCTCGGCACGGATGTCGAACGAGGCCAGCGCCTCGCACGCGGCGATGTAGCAGCCCGGGTCCGTGGTGCGCACCATCTGTACGGCCCACTCGGTGATCGCGGGCTGCGCCGCGGCGAACCCACTGGTGAACCAGCGCTCCGGAGACATCCGCGCGATGGGGTCGAGGCCGTTCGTCCTTACGATCACGCCGCGCTGCCGGAACTCGTCGGCCGTGCCGAAGCGAGGCGAGGCCGCGATCAGCGTGAGCGACGCGAGGCGCTCCGGGTGGCGCAGCGCGAGCTCGGCTCCGATGGCACCACCGAGCGCGCAGCCCGCGTATCCGAACCGGTGGACGCCCAGCCCGTCGAGCGTGACGAGCAGCCGCTCGGCCAGCTCGGTGACCGAACCGGCCGGGTGCGCGGGCGCGCCGCCGTGGCCGGGCAGGTCGAAGCGGAAGATCCGCCACTGCTTGGCCAGCTCCGGGACCTGCCGGTCCCACATGTGCCATGTCGTACCCAGTGAGGGGCCCAGGATCAGCACAGGTGCGTCTTCTGGCCCGTCAAAGCGGTATTGAAGGGTGTTGGTCGTACTCTCGCTCACCCGGCTCACGCTCCCACATCTCACGATTTCTCACACGCTTGGGCCGGATCCCCATGCAAGCCGTCCCACGTTATGGAAGCCTCGCGAAGATTCTCCGCACCGGGCTTCACACACCACCGCCGCGCTCCGGCACTCCGCCGTCGGCCAGGTACATCGGCCAGGCACATGAGTCTCGATGCGCGTGCATCGTACCGACGCATCCTGTTCACGCCGTTGACGAGCAGTGCGCCGCCTGCTCCACCCAGCCCGCTCTCCGTCGTCACAGGTCGGCCGGGGAGCCCAGGCCCGTGAGGGCGCCGACCGGGTCGAGGTCGGGGGTGCCTCGGGGCCACCAGTCGTCGTGGCCCGGTTCCGACTCGTAGGCGTACCAGAGGCCGTCGTGGCCCAGCCGGAGCTGTATGTGGCCGCGGGGGTGGGTGAGGTGGTTGTGCCAAGGGCGGAAGGCGGGGAAGTCGGCGGCCAGGAGCAGCGGGCGGGCCCGGTCGAAACGGCCCGCCGGCGGGTCCCAGGGCTCTTCGAGGACGGCGAGCCCTTCCAGTCCGCCCTGCCGCCACGCGGCGACGGCCCGCGCCAGCTCCGCCGGGGTGCGGCCGACGGCGGTGGCCAGGGACGCGTACAGGGCGCGGGTCGTGGCGGTGAGGCCGGAACCGGGGCGGATGGCCGCGAGGCGGACAGCGTCCTGCCAGAGGGTCAGCTCCGCCACGGGGTCACGGCCCGTCGTGAGCAACGCGTGCGCGCGGGCTGCCGCGTCGGTGGCCAACTGGTCCAGCGCGAACGGGTCCGGGCCGCCGGGGGACGCCGGGTAGGCCGGGGGCTGCCCTGGGTGCGCGGGCGGCGGCAACGGGGCCGGGAGCGGCGGCAGTGTGCGGGGCGCGAGGGCGTCGGCGGCTCGTACGCCGGGCAGTGCCGGTTCCCGCTCGGACCGGGCCGAGCGCGCCGCCAGGGTGGCGCTGCGCCGGGACAGCGCGTCCAGCAGCTCGCGTTCGCCCCGGCCGCGCGACAGGAGGAGGACGAAGGGGTCTTCGTCCAGCAGCCGCGCCGTCTGGTAGCAGAGCGCGGCCGCGTGTTTGCAGGGGTGGCCGGAATCGGGGCAACTGCACTGCGGTACGAGGTCGCCGGGGCCGGGGAGCAGACCCACTCCGCTGTCGGCGAGCGACTGGGGCAGGTCCTTGTCGAGCAACGCCGCGATGTGCCCCGGCCGTTCGGCCGCGGCGTCGAGGAACCGCTCCCAGTCGTCGTCCGAGAGCGTACGCATCCGGATCTGCACCCGGTACGGACGCGGTCGGCTGCCGTGCACGTAGGCGAGCACGAGCCCGGGCGTGACGGTGATGGCGTCCACGTGCCCCTCCCGCGCGTACGCCTTCCCCCGGCCGAGCCGTGCCGCGTCCAACGCCATCTCCTCCAACGCGGCCACCCACGCGTTCCCCCACCACGTCTCGGCGAATCCGCCCGTGCCGTGCGTGCCCTGCGGCCGCGCGGGCAGGGCGGGGAAAGTGCGCCGCAGCTCACCGTCGCGGCCCGGGGCGGCCATGGAGCGTGCGGGCACCGCGGTGCGGGGCTGTTCGGGAGCGGGGTGGAGGGCGGGGGCGACTTCGGAGGGAGATTCCGGTACGGAGGTGACGTCGGCATGGGGTGCGGGTGCGGGTGCGGGCGTGACACCAGGGTGGGGCGCGGGCGAGGCGTCGGCGTGAGTCGGGGGCGCGTTGTCCGAGCGGGTTACGGATGTGGGTGCGTGGGTGCCTTGAGAGTCACGGGCTGCCCTGGCCATGGCGGCTCGTACGGCGTCGGCGATCGATCCGCCGCCTGTCGACGACTCTGCCGCGCCGGAGGATGGCGCGGGCTCGCGCTCGGGCTGCGGCTCCGACTGGTGCTTCGGCCGGGTCTTCAGCGGGGTGTTCGACTGCGGCTCGACGGACGGCAGGTGCTCGTCGCCGGAGACCGGTTCGGCGTCGGGCTCGGTGGCGGCGGCGTCCACGTCCACGTCCATGTCCATGTCCGCGTCCACGGGCCCTGCTGTGACGGCCGGGAGCAGCCGACCGACGGACCGAGCCTCGGGGTCGGGAACCGTCCCTGGAGGTGTAGTGCCCGGCCCGGCGTCGGCCTCCCTTTCCAGCCGGGCCGACAGGTCGAAGGCGTCGCCCAACCGGTCGGCCAACTCCTGGACGTGGGCCGCCGCGCGGCGGTTCGCCATCGTCGAACGGGACCCAGGGGCCCCGGGGTCAGCACCGCCTTGTCGCCTCCGACCCGTAACTCCCTTGTCCCGGGCGGCGGTTCGCTCCTTCTCCGCCTGGACCCGCGCGGCACGCAACGCCTCGCGGGCCACGTCACCGGGGCGCGGTGATCCGGACCCCGCATGGGGTCGACCGGCCGCGGACGCCTCGGCCTCCGGCTCGGAGCCCTCGACTCCACCTGCGTCCGGTGCCCCATGCGCGTCCGGCATCCCACGCACGTCCGAAGTCCGCTGAGTGTCCGCCACACCCTGCCTGCCTGGCGTCCGTTGCGTTGCTGACGCATCCTGCGCGTCCGGCATCTCGTGCACGTCCGGAGTCCGCTGAGTGTCCGGCACGCCCTGCCTGCCCGGCGTCCGTTGCCTTCCCGGCGCATCCCACATGCCTGGCTTCCCCTGCATGCCCGACGCATCCTGCATGCCCGGCGCCTCCTGCGCCTCCTCCGCCCGCGGGGCAGTACCGCCACCCGTGCGACCGGCCGCCGCGCGCCGCAACGCCTCGCGTGCCTTATCACCCGGACGGGGCCCCTGCAGCGCGGTCCCCTCGGCGGCTCGCCCTGCCCTGCTGGGCCCCGTCGGACGCGCGTCCGCCGTCGTGGGGCGCCCCTCCCCCGCACCGGCCGCCGCCCCGCTGACGTCCCCCCGCCGTGCCGCCCGCAGCGCACGCCGGGCGGCGTCAGCGGGCCGGGACCCACCAGCCGGAGGCGTTTCGGACGCCAAGGGCATCTCACCTGCCGGGAACACCTCATCTGCCGAGGACGTCTCACCGACCGGAGCCGCCTCGGCGCCCGGCGACTCCCCCTGTTCTGGCCGATCCACCTGATCCGGACGGCCGGACCCCTCGGGCCGGTCGGACCCCTCCGGCCCCTCCGGCCGGTCAGGCCGGTCAGGCCGGTCAGGCCGGTCAGGCCGGTCAGGCCGGTCAGGCCGGTTCGTGGAAGACATCACGTCGGCCTCCTCAGCGAGACCAGGTCGGACAGTTCGCGGTCGGTCAGTTCCGTCAGGGATGCCTCGCCGGAGCCGAGGATCGCGTCGGCCAGGGCTCGCTTGGCGGCGAGCATCTCGGCGATGCGGTCCTCGACGGTGCCCTCGGTGATGAGGCGGTGGACCTGGACGGGCTGGGTCTGGCCGATGCGGTAGGCGCGGTCGGTGGCCTGCTCCTCCACCGCGGGGTTCCACCAACGGTCGAAGTGGACGACATGGCCCGCGCGCGTGAGGTTGAGGCCCGTACCGGCCGCCTTCAGCGAGAGGATCAGGACCGGTGTCGCTCCGCTCTGGAAGCGGTCCACCATGTGCTCGCGCTCAGCCACCGGCGTACCCCCGTGGAGGAGTTCGACGGGGACCGCGCGCGCCGCGAGGTGGTGGGTGATCAGCTTGGCCATCCCCACGTACTGCGTGAAGACGAGCGCCGAGCCGTCCTCGGCGAGCAGCGTGTCCAACAGCTCGTCCAGGAGGGCGAGTTTGCCGGAGCGGGCGGCCTGGCGGGAGGCCCCTCCGCCCCCGCCGGGGTGCCCGCCGGTGTCCTCCTTCAGGTACAGCGCGGGGTGGTCGCAGATCTGCTTGAGCGCGGTGAGGAGCTTGAGGACCAGGCCGCGCCGGGCGATGCCGTCGGTGGTCTCGATCGCGAGCATCGACTCGCGGACCACGGCTTCGTACAAGGAGGCCTGTTCGCGGGTGAGGGGGACGGGGTGGTCCGTCTCCGTCTTGGGAGGCAGTTCGGGGACGATGCCGGGGTCCGACTTCTTGCGGCGGAGGAGGAAGGGCCGGATCAGCCGGGCGAGGCGGGTCACGGCCTCCTCGTCCTCGCCGTTCTCCACCGCGCGCGCGTGCCGGGCGCGGAAGGACTTCAGCGGGCCGAGCAGTCCCGGAGTCGTCCAGTCGAGCAGCGCCCACAGTTCGGAGAGGTTGTTCTCCACCGGGGTGCCGCTCAGGGCGACCCTGGCCGGGGCGGTGATCGTCCGCAGGGCTTTGGCCGTCGCCGAGTACGGGTTCTTGACGTGCTGGGCCTCGTCCGCGACGACCATGCCCCACTTCTGCCGGGAGAGCTGCGGTGCCGTCGACCGCATCGTGCCGTACGTGGTGAGAACGAAACCACTGTCCGTGTTTTCCAGGAACTCCAGGGATCGGCCCGGTCCGTGATAGCGGCGCACGGGCACGCCCGGGGCGAACCGCTCGATCTCCCGCTGCCAGTTGCCGAGCAGCGAGGCGGGGCAGACGACGAGGGTCGGCTCGGGGCGCGCCCGCTTCAGGTGGAGGGCGATGAGGGTGACGGTTTTGCCGAGCCCCATGTCGTCGGCGAGGCAGCCGCCGAGGCCGAGTGAGGTCATGAGGTCGAGCCAGGCCAGCCCGCGGAGTTGGTAGTCGCGGAGGGTGGCCTTCAGGGCGGGCGGCGGTTCGGCGGGGCGCAGTCCTGCCGTGAGGCGGTCGCGCAGTGCGGCCAGCGCGCCGACGGGCACCGCCTCGACCGTCTCGCCGTCGACCTCCGCGGTCCCGGTGAGCGCCACGGAGAGGGCGTCCACCGGGTCGAGCAGACCCAGTTCGCGCTTGCGCGCCTTGCGGACGAGGGCCGGGTCCACGAGCACCCACTGGTCCCGCAGCCGTACGACAGGGCGGTGCGCCTCGGCGAGCGTGTCCATCTCGGCCTCGGAGAGCGGATCGCCGCCGAGCGCCAACTGCCAGCGGAACTGGAGCAGTTCCTCGCTCTCGAAGAAGCCGGTGCCGTCCGTGGCCGAGCCGGGCGCGGGACGGACGACCGCCGCCGCGCTGAGGTCCTGGGCGAGGTCGCGGGGCCAGTGCACGGCGACCCCGGCCGCGCCGAGGCGGGTCGCGGCGACGCCGAGCAGGTCCGACAACTCGTCCTCGGACAGCGCCAGTACGTCCGGCACGTCCTGTGCGGACAGCCGGTCCAGGGGCGGCCATACGCGGGCAGCGCGACGCACGGCCAGCGCCGCGTCGACACGGGCGCGCGGCCCGAACACCGCGTCGGAGGTGCCCGCCCACAGGGCCGCGGCGTCGATGACGAGGGTGGGGTCGGCGAGGCTGTGCACCTGGACGACGGCGGCGCCCGCGCGCCGCGCGCCCTCGCTGTCGTCGAAGAGCTCGTACGCGGACAGGTCCAGGCGCAGCGAGATCCGTACGCCCGCGTCCATGCCCGCGGCGACCTCCGCCGCCCAGTCCTGTGCGCCCGGCAGCCGCTGGGGCCCACTGGCCGCGAACGGTTTCCCGGTGGCGTACGGCGCGGCCGCGGTGCGGGGCAGTGCGTCGGCGACCGCGTCCAGAAAGGCGCGCATCAGTGCTTCCGGCTGGGGCACGTGAAGCGGGCCACGGCCCGGCAGCGGTACGGCGTGTCCCTCGTACGGAAGGGCCGCGGCCACCGCTCTCAGGTGGGCGATGTCGTCCGGGTCCAGAGGGCCGGCCCGCCACGCGTCGTATCCGTCGGGTGTCAGGCCGGGCAGCAGCCGCCCGCGCGCGACGAGGCGCAAGGCGTGCAGCGCGGCGGCGCCCCAGCACGCCGTGGCGGGATGCGCGGCGGGGTCCCGCCGGGCCCGCACCAGCAACGGCAGCGCTTGGACGACCGGCAAGGTCAGCGCGGGCGCCGATCCCCGTCGTACACCCGCGCCGTGTCGTCGTACGACCGTGAGCTCGGTGTCCGGTCCCGGGAGCGGTGTCTCCGCGTCCGGGTCCCAGAAGGCGATCCGGCCGTCGCGCGGCAGGGCGGCGGGCAGGAAGACGGCCGCCAGCCGCACGGACACCTCGGGCACATCGAGCACGTCGAGCACGTCGAGCACATCGGATGCGGCGGGTTCGGCGCCGAGAGCGGCACGCGTCTGTCCCACACTCATGCTCCCGGCCACCTCCCTCACGCCCGGTCCGCCCCGCCCTGGTCGGATCTCTCGTGCCCGCCCACCCTGGTCGGATCACGCGTCTTCGACTCTACGGGCCAGGTCTGACAATGCGGCTCGGCGGCGGAGCGTGGCAGGGCGGGGAGCGGATCAGGGTGTCGTTCTGGAGACCACGTAGACCATGGGGTGACCGGGCTTCGACCAGTTCACGACGATGTCCTGGGTGGGCGTCGGATTCTTGTGGGTGTGGCTGAGGCCCGACCAGGGACCGGAGCCGGTGAACTCCCAGCCGACGACCCGCCGGTCGCGGGCCCCGATGGCGATGTCGTCCTTCTTCAGGGCGCCACGGCGGGTGCCGATGGTCTTGAGGAACTTGTCGAGGCCCTCGTCGCTGGTGAGGAACTGGGCATAGAGACGGCTGGTCTTCCAGTTGTTCGTCTCGTAGTACGCGACCTCGGCCGAGGCCCCCGGGATGGGGATCCGGTAGAGGCGGCGCTGGACGCGGGAGGGCCAGCCCGGGGTGAGGCCGGTCGCCGAGTACTTCTCCTCCTTGTCCTTGCCGCTGTCGCGGCTCTGGTTGGCGGAGATCACTAGGTAGCCGGCCGGGACACCGATGAGCAGCCCGATGATCAGCAGCGTCAGGGCGCGGCGGCGGATCATGTGGCCGCGGTCCTCGGGCGGCGGCTCGTCCGGGGGCGAGGCCTGGCGCGGCAGTGAGGCCGTCACAGCGAATCCGGTGCGGAGCGGCGCGACTCGGCGTAGCGCTCGTACCGCTCGTAGCGCTCCACCCGGCGCCGGTTGGCGCGCCGGAAGCGGCGCGCGACGAGCCGGGCGAGGTCCGCGGCGCCGACCATGCCGGCCTCGGGGCCGAGCTGGGCGCGGGCGATCCGGGCCTCGGGGCGGTAGCCACGGCCGGTCAGGTGCCGTCGGAAGGCGTCGCGGGCCGGGCCGATCAGCAGGTCGTCGGCCGCGCTGACGCCGCCGCCGATGACGAAGCAGGAGGGGTCCAGGGCGGCCGCGAGGTTCGCGATGCCGACGCCGAGCCACTGGCCGATGTCCTGGAGGAGCTCGATGCACATGGCGTCGCCCTCGCGGGCCAGCTCGGTGATCATCGGGCCGGTGATCTCGGAGATGTCGCCCTTGACGTGCTCGATGATCCCGTACGCCACCGGGGAGTCGGCGGCGGCGAGCTCGCGGGCCTCGCGGACCAGTGCGTTGCCCGAGCTGTACTGCTCCCAGCAGCCGCGGTTGCCGCACGGGCAGCGGTGGCCGCCGGGCACGACCTGCATATGGCCGAACTCGCCGGCGACGCCGAACTTGCCGCGCTTGACCTGGCCGTCCTCCAGGATCGCGCCGCCGATGCCGGTGCCCAGCGTGATCATGACGAGGTGGTCCTCGCCGCGGCCGGCGCCGAAGCGCCACTCGGCCCAGGCCGCGGTGTTGGCGTCGTTGTCCACCAGGACGGGCACGGCGAGGCGGCCCGAGATGCGGTCCCGGAGGGGCTCGTTGCGCCACGACAGGTGGGGCGCGAAAAGGACGCGGTTGCGGTCCGCGTCGACCCAGCCGGCCGCGCCGATGCCGACCGCGTGCACGTCGTGCCGGTCGGAGAGGTCCAGGACCAGCTCGACGATGGTGTCCTCGACGACCCGGGGGCTCTTGGACTTGTCGGGGGTCTCGGTGCGGACCTTCTCCAGGATGTTGCCGTCCGCGTCGACGACGCCCGCCATCACCTTCGTACCGCCGATGTCGATACCGACGGTGGGAACACGCGGCGCCGTCAGGTGGGAGCGGCGCTCGCGCGTGCCCACGGTGCGCAGGACGGTGGCCCGGCGGGAGCCGATGGGGGCGCCCGCGGCTCTGGCGGAGCCGAGCGCCCTGGGGAGTGCGAGGTCGCGGTAGGTGCTCATCGCGCCGATTCTGCCGCACGTAGGGGTTTGGCTGCACGGCGGCGTCCCTCGCCGCGCCTGGAGCCGCCCTGGAATGCTGCCGGTCGTTCGCTGTCTGCGGGACCGCCGCGGCTGGTCGAGCCCACGATGGGGGTCCCCCCGCTCATGGGGGTCCCCCCGCTCGAGCGAAGCCGAGAGTGGGGGAGAAGCCGAGAGTGGGAGAGGAGCCGCGAAATGTGACCGCCCCGCGCCCCTGAAGGAGGCGCCCTGGTGTGCGGAGTTCTCCAGCTCGTGGCGCGAGTCTTCCGGCGCCGCGCCTCCCGCCATTCGGCGGGTGGAGTGGCACGACAGCATCGGAGTCGTACGAGGTCAGGGGCGTACGAGAAGACTGGAGTCGTACGAGGTCAGGGGCGTACGAGAAGTTGGAA
Organism: Streptomyces sp. NBC_00878; assembly: GCF_026341515.1. Classification (NCBI taxonomy): domain Bacteria; kingdom Bacillati; phylum Actinomycetota; class Actinomycetes; order Kitasatosporales; family Streptomycetaceae; genus Streptomyces; species Streptomyces sp. NBC_00878. Next base: position 1,901,935 of record NZ_JAPEOK010000001.1, read on the forward strand.
CTCGAAGGAGTAGCGCGAGGCGCGGTAGGTGTGGGTGCCGAATTCGACGGCGCGGCCCGTGTCGTCGAACGTGGTGCGCTGCATGGTGAGCAGCGGGGCCCCCTCGGGCTCGTCGAGGCGCTCGGCCTCCACGGCCGTGGCGGCGCGGGCACCGACGGACTGGCGGGCGCTGTGCAGGGTGATGCCCGCGGCGCGCATCAGCCGGTACAGACCCGTGGCCTCCAGCTGCGAGCTGTCCAGGTCGAGGAGCCCCGGCGGCAGGTAGTTGCAGAGGTACGCCATCGGCTCGCCGTGGGCCAGACGCAGCCGCTCCACCCGGTGCACCTCGCTGCCCTCGGCCACCGAGAGGGCGGCGGCGACCTCGGCCGACGCAGGGACGACGGTGTTGACGAGGACCCGGGTCGCCGGGCGCTGGCCGGCCGCCTCCAGATCGTCGTAGAGGCTGCTCAGCTCCAGCGGTCGCTTGACCTGGCTGTGCACGACCTGGGTACCGACGCCTCGACGGCGTACGAGGAGGCCCTTGTCCACCAGTGACTGGATGGCCTGGCGGACCGTGGGCCGGGACAGGCCGAGGCGTCCGGCGAGCTCGATCTCATTGCCCAGCAGGCTGCCCGGAGTCAGGGCACCGCGCTCGATCGCCGCTTCGAGCTGCTGGGCCAGCTGGTAGTACAGCGGCACCGGACTGTTCCGGTCGACGCTGAGCTGGAGTGGCACGGTCGGGTCCACGTCTGGTTTGGGCACGGGCCGAGCGTAGCTTCGGTGCATGTTGACGGGAAGTTGTGAAGTTCGATTGTCCGGACAAAGCGTTGACAGGGTGTATGGTCCGCCCTCAGTTTGGTCCCATGCGCATCGGACTCATCGGGACGGGTCGTATCGGTACATATCATGCGACCGCCCTCAGCCGGCACCGCGAGGTCGGCGGCTCTCTCATCGTCACGGACGCGGACACCGCGCGCGCCCGGCGACTCGCGGACCGCTTGGGCGCCACGGCGGCGCCCGGCGTGGACGAGATCTTCACCTGGGGTGTGGACGCCGTGGTGATCACGGCGGCCACCTCGGCACACAGCGAACTGATCGGTCGGGCGGCGCGGGCCGGGCTTCCGGTGTTCTGCGAGAAGCCCATCGCACTGACCCTGTCGGACACGTTAACGGCGATCGCGGAGGTCGAAGCAGCGGGAACGATCCTGCAGATGGGCTTCCAGCGGCGCTTCGACACCGGGTACACGGTCGCGCGGGAGGCGGTGCTCTCCGGCCGGCTCGGGCGGCTGCACACCGTGCGGGCGATGACGTCCGACCAGTCGCCGCCGTCGGTGGCGTACCTGCCGCTGTCCGGCGGGCTGTACCGGGACACGCTCGTGCACGACTTCGACATGCTGCGCTGGGTGACGGGCCGCGAGGTCACCGAAGTGAGCGCGATGGGCTCGGACGCCGGGCCCGCGATGTTCCGCGACGCGGGCGACATCGACACGGCCGCGGCCGTCCTCACCCTGGACGACGGCACGCTCGCGACGGCGACGGCGACCCGGCTGAACGGCGCCGGATACGACGTACGCATGGAGCTGGCCGGCGAGCTGGACCAGATCGGGGTGGGGCTCGACGACCGTACGCCGATCGCCTCCACGGAACCGGCCGGGCCGCCCGCCGCGACCAAGCCGTGGACCGGGTTCCTGGAGCGGTTCGGGCCCGCGTACGAGGCGGAGCTGCACGCGTTCGTCGAGGTGGTGCGCGGGGAGCGGGCCAATCCCTGCGACGGGCGCGAGGCGTTGCAGGCGCTGCGGATCGCCGAGGCGTGCGAGTTGTCCCGGCGCGAGCGCCGGTCCGTGCGTCTGGGGGAGATCGCGGGGGGTCGGGACTGAGGGGATTTCGCCCCCGCCGCCCCTACCCTCCCCCACTCTCGGCGTCGCTCGAGCGTGGGGACCCCCATCGTCCCCTGGGGGCTGCGCCCCCAGCCCCCTATCGGCCTGAACGGCCCCGTCCTCAAACGCCGGACCGGCCGAGTGGCGGGCTAGTGGCCGTCGTCCTCCAGGAGGCCGGCGTCGTACGTCAACAGGGCGATCTGCACACGGTTGTTGAGGTCGAGCTTGGCCAGGATCCGGGAGACGTGGGTCTTGACGGTGGCGACGCTCATGAACAGCCCGGTGGCGATCTCGGCGTTGGAACGGCCCCGCCCGACGGCGACGGCGACCTCGCGCTCGCGGTCGTTGAGCGTGGCGACGCGCGTACGGGCACTCGCGCGCCGGGTGTCGGCGGAGGTGCCCGCGGCGTGGGCCATCAACTGCCGGGTCACGGTGGGCGAGAGCACGGGATCGCCCGCGGCGACCCGGCGTACCGCGTCGAGGATCTCCACGGGCGGGGTGTCCTTGAGGACGAAGCCGGCCGCTCCGGCGCGCAGCGCCCGCAGCACCTGGTCGTCGGCGTGGAACGTGGTGAGCACGATGACCTGCGGGGCGTCCTCGCGGCTCCGGAGCCGTTCGGTGGCCGCGAGGCCGTCGACCGTGGGCATCCGGATGTCCATGAGCACGACGTCGGGGCGCGTGCGGTCGACCAGTTCCTCGACCGCGCTGCCGTCGGCGGCCTCGCCCACGATCTCCAGGTCGTCGGCGCCTCCCAGCATGAAGGAGAGACCGGCCCTGACCAGTGGGTCGTCGTCGACGAGGAGCAGGCGGATCGGAGTCATGGCCCTACCGTAGTGACAGCGCTCGACCGGGCCGCGCGCTTTAACCGGCTCACCGGGCTCATCCGGCTCTCCCGAGGAAAACGGCTCATTGCTCCACCGTCTCGGCGGCCGTGCGCCCGGCTCGCGCTCCGGCGTCGACCGAGGGCGCGCTCAGCCGACGCGCTCAGCCCCAGGGCAGCCACGCACGCACCTCGAATCCTCCATCGGCCGCGGCCCCGTGCGCGAGCTGTCCGCCCGCGAGCATGGCCCGTTCGGTGAGGCCGATGAGCCCTTGGCCGGAACCGGGGACGTGGGGCACGTCGCCCGGCGGCGCCGGGTTGCGTACGGAGATGGTGAGACCGTCGCCCTGCACCCCGGACACCTCGACCGTGACCTCAGCGCCCGGGGCGTGCTTGCGGGCGTTGGTCAGTCCCTCCTGGGCGATGCGGTAAGCGGTGCGGCCGACCGAGGAGGGGACCGTGGCGGCGTCCGTGACGCGGTTGTCCATCGTGACCTTCATGCCGGCCTCACGGCTCTCGGAGACCAGCCCCTCCAGGCCCGCGAGCGTCGGCTGCGGCCGCCCGGACTCGTCCGCGCCGTCGCCGGACGCCCGCAGTACGCCGATGATCTCCCGCAGATCCTGCAGGGCCTCGTGGGCGCTCTCCCGGATCACCCCGGCGGCCCGCGCCACGTCCTCCTGGGGCGCGTCCGGACGGAACTCCAGCGCCCCGGCGTGCACGCTGAGCAGGGTCAGCCGGTGGGCCAGGACGTCGTGCATCTCGCGTGCGATCGCCTCCCGGGCCAGCCGCTGGGCCTGCTCGGCCCGCAGCGCCGCCTCCGTCTCCGCCCGGCGGGCCCGGTCCCTCAGACTCAGCATGAGCTGACGCTTGGAGCGCGCGAGCATGCCCCAGCCGACCACCACGGCGGTCAGCAGCCAGCCGAGCGCGATGATCACGGGGTACGGGAGCTCGGGGTCGGGCCGCAGCCAGTAGAAGACGGGGAGCAGGGCGGCAGAGGCTCCGCCGGTCCAGGCGGCGTACTTGAAGGGCCGGTGCACGGCCAGTGTGAACAGGGCGACCAGGCCGGCGCCGCCCGCGGTGTTCGAGATGAAGCAGACCGGGACCATCGCCACGGCGAGGCCGACCGGCCAGCGCCGACGGAGCCAGACGGCCGCGCAGGCGAGGGCGCCGAGCCACTGGTCGGCCGCCGCGAGGGCGGGCGGGATGTTCGGGTCGCCGGACATCTCGTCGGCACCGATCAGCCCCACCCCGACGGCGATCAGGAAGCAGGCGAAGTCGACGACCCAGTCGCGGGCGGTGCGTTTCGGTCGCCCCTTGCGGCCGACCTGGTCGGGGTCGGGGTCGAGCTCGGCGGTGACGGCCGACGGGAGAAACCACCGGCGCCCTGAGTCGGGCGGGGGCTTCGGCAGCGGCGCGGCATCACTCACAGTCGACAAATCTACGCATCGCCGACCGCTCACACCGCCCCTTGGCGCCGATCACCGACCAAAGTCGCCGCGCGAACGACTTTGGACGCGAAACCGCCCGACCGATCAAGGACTTCCGCCACCCATACCTCGCCCCGCGGCCGATGAGAGTGGGGGGTCCGCGGGGCGAGGATCCTTGTATGAAGCAGGTGCTGGAGTTTCTCGGTGTGATCGCCCTCGTTCAGGGCGTGGCGGGCCTGGTGTACGAGTTCACCGGCTGGCTGCGCGGTTGGGGCCTCGTACAACGGCTCGACTTCCTCGACGGCCGCGAGATCTACGGGAGCATCGCGCTGCTGGTGCTGTCGTTCGCGCTGTTCGCGGCCGCCGAGAGCCGGAAGACCTGAAGAGCACACACCGGACTTCCGGCTTCCGGCAAACGTCTCGTACGTCTGCTACCTATGGTCAGCAGCTGTAGTTGACCAGCTTGAACGAGACGTAGTGGTCGGCGGTGTAGTAGTCCTCCTGGCTCCTGTTGCCCGTGACGATGCGACGCGCACCGCGCGTGGACGAACCAGGCGTGATCACCGTGTACTCGTGGTAGTAGCCGGTGCTCTGCGAGGGCAGGACGCCTTCCCTGTTCTGGAAGACCGTGCCGTCCTGGGAGAAGGGGTAGGGACCGCCCTGCTCGATGAGATCGAGCGTGTCGTGGGCCTGGGACGGCAGCGAGCCGTAGCAGATGTTGCCGACCGCGGTCACCGCCGCGTTCGCGGGGACCGTGGCGGCACCGCCGATGAGCAGGGCGGACGTGAGGGCGACCAGAGCGCCGATGCGAGTGGTGCGTGGGGGGAATCTCATGCCTCTAGCATGACGCGCGTAGACCATGGCATGTCAATGTCAAGGACGGTGATTTCGTCCCGCAAGTCGGATGAGTTTTCCGGGAGTTAACCTGCGCCACAACACCCCCGCACGGAGCGCCGCGGAGGCCTCGGCGCACTCGGCCTACGCGCTCCCCTCCGGCAGTTCGAACGTGCCGTACTCCGGCCGTCCGGCCAGGTCGTACGTGTGGATGGCGACACCCTTGCTGGTCACCCGCGCGCCTGCGTGCGTGAACGCGGTCGGCACGACGCCCTCGGCGAAGAGCCGGCGACCCGTGCCGAGAACGACCGGGAAGGACAGCAGGTGCACGGTGTCGACGAGGTCGAGCGCGAAGAGGGACTGAGCGAGGGCCGCGCTGCCGTGGACCTGGAGCTCGCCTTCGGTGTTCTCCTTGATCGCGGTGACCTCCTTGCCCAGATCGCCGCTGATCACCGTGGTGCCGGCCCATGCGGCCTCGGTGAAGCTCGACGAGGCGACGTACTTCGGCAGGGCGTTGAGCTTCCCCGCGACCGGGTTGGCCGGGTCGGTCACCTTCGGCCAGAACCCGGCGAAGATCTCGTACGTGTGGCGGCCGAGCAGGAAGGCGCCCGCGCGGTCGAAGACCTCGTTGACGAACTGTCCGAAGTCCTCGTCGTCGTACGGGAAACTCCAGCCGCCGTACTCGAAGCCGCCGCTGCGGTCCTCGTCGGGGCCGCCCGGGGCCTGGTGGACGCCGTCGAGGGTGACGAATGCGGTGAGGGTGAGCTTGCCCATGACGTGCCTTCTTTCGAACTTTCGAAGCGGGGTGTTCTGTCATCAGCTCAGACCCGTTGGGCGGCCGCAACTCATCGGTCCCGTCAAAAACGGCCCGGCCGTCGGGCCCGGCTCTCGCGACCTTGGTGTCCGTTCGCCGCCAGCGTTCGGGCGGCCCGGCCGCTGGGATGGGTTCATGACCTCACAAGCGACCATGAACGGAACAGTGGCCCTGGTGACCGGCGGCAGCCGCGGGATCGGTGCGGCGACGGCCGTGCGGCTCGCCCGCGAGGGCGCGGATGTCGCCCTGACCTACGTACGCGACAAGGAGGCCGCCTGCGGTGTCGTGGACCGGATCCGGTCCCTGGGGCGGCGGGCGCTCGCCCTCCGCGCGGACTCCGCCGACGCGGAGGAGGCCGCCGGCGCCGTGACTCGCGCGGCGGAGGGGCTCGGGCGTCTCGACATCCTCGTCAACAACGCGGGCGTCGGGCTGCTCGGCCCCCTCGACAGCCTCTCCCTCGCGGACGTCGACCGGGTTCTCGCCGTGAACGTACGCGGTGTCTTCCTCGCCTCCCAGGCGGCGGCCGCCCGTATGGAGCGGGGCGGGCGGATCATCACCATCGGTACGTGTATGACGCAGCGTGTGCCGGGGCCCGGCGGCACGCTGTATGCCACCGGGAAGTCGGCCCTGGTCGGGCTGACGAAGGCGTTGGCGAGGGAACTGGGTGAGCAGGGGATCACGGCGAACATCGTGCATCCGGGGCCGATCGACACGGATATGAATCCGGTGGGCGGGCCGTTTGCGGCTGGGCAGGCGGCGATGACCGCGGTGGGGCGGTTCGGGACGGCCGAGGAGGTGGCTTCGGCGGTGGCGTATCTGGCGGGGGTGGAGGCGGCGTATGTCACGGGGGCGGAGTTCTCGGTGGATGGGGGGCATGCGGCTTGACTCCGGCGGGGGTTGTTTCGCCCCCGCCGCCCCTACCCATTCCCGTCACTACTCGGGGGCGCTGCCCCCGAACCCCCGCTCCTCAAACGCCGGAGAGGCTGAAATACCCAGCCCGTCCGGCGGTTGAGGACGAGGCCGTTCAGGCCGATGAGCGGGGGTCTGGGGCGCAGCCCCCAGGGACGGGTAGGGGCGGCGGGGGCGAGTAACTCCCCGCCTCAGCCCCCGAGTTCCTGGTGGCGCGCAGCCAGCCTCGCCTCGCCCTCCCCCGTCAGGGAGCCGAACAGCCGCAGGCGGGAGATGCCCCCGTCCGGGAAGATGTCCACGCGCGCGTGCGTGCCGACGGACGGGGATGCCAGGACGAAACGGTGGTTCGTGTCGGGCTGGAGGCGGGTCCGGGGCAGGACCTCCGTCCACCCCTCGTCCACACCGTCCCCGACATCCCCTCCGTCCCCTCCGTCCCGCACCGAAACCGACGCCCACCCCGCCGAGTTGCCCTTCAGATACGCCGTATCGATCTCGACCGCACGGATCTCGGACTGCGCGACCAGCTGGTAGCGGATCCAGTCATGCCCCTGGTCACGCCGCCGCCGCGTCTCCCAGCCGTCGTCCATCTTGCGGGAGCGCCCCGGCTGGATGGTGTTGGTGGCGGGCGAGTAGAAGAGGTTGGACGCGTCCTCGACCTGTCCGCCGTTCTCCAGGGCGACCACGTCGAAGGTGCCGAGGACCGACAGCCACCGTGGGTCCGGTACGACCTCGCCGTACACCCGAAGGCGCGCGATGCCACCGTCCGGGTGCTGGTTGACGCGGAGGTGGGTGATGCGCTGCTCCAGGTCGACGGCGAAGCCGTTGGCCGCGTGGCCGCCGACCGCCGTGCGCGGTACGAGCGTCGTCCACTTCACGTCGTCCGCGAGGAGTTCCTCGGGCGACGGGGAGCCGGGGACCGAGGCACCCTCGACGGACACCGCCTGCGGGTAGTTGCCGCGGAAGTGGGCGGTGTCGACGACGATGCCCCGTACGACACCGGGCGCGCCGAGGCGTACGAGCGCCCAGTCGTGGTCGTCCGCCGTGGGCCACGGGTGCTCGGCGGAGGCACCCCGTCGGCGCCGGGTCTCCCAGCCGTCCATGATCTTGCCCTTGTGCCCGAAGTGCTCGGGGTCGAACTCGGCCCGCCCGGGCAGGAGCAGGTTCTCGCGCTGGGCGAAGAACTCGTCGTTGGCGGCGATGACCCCGGCACCGAGCTGCCGGTCGGCGAGGTTGGCGTACTGCGTGAAGGGGAAGTCGGCGCTGCGGTGGTCCGCGTACGGGTCGCCGCCTCCGTAGGGGTTCGCGTCGCCGGTGAAACGGGCCGGGGGGTTCTGGTGCTGCGCCGTCACAGTGATCAGGTCTGCCTTTCGGGAGTCGGCCGCCGCGGGTACGGGTGCGGAGTCGTGCGCGAATTTCGGGTACAGGTACCGGCCTTCCTTGAGGGGATGAACCAGGGACTTGAGCGGGAACCAGGGACTTGAGCGGACGGGAACCAGGGACTTGAGCGGATTGGCCTGAGCGGCTAACTACCCTCGCCTGGACAGGAGCTGCCCCCTCGGCTCGGCGAACTCACCCTCAGACACGATGCGTTCACCCCGCAGCCACGTGGACTTGACGACTCCCCGCAGGGTCCGGCCCGCGTACGCGGTGACCCGGTTTCGGTGCTGGAGCGCGGCGGGGTCGACGGTGAAGGTCTCGTCGGGCGCGAGGACCGCGAAGTCGGCGTCATGGCCGACCGCTATGGCGCCCTTGCGGTCGTCGAGTCCGACCAGCCGCGCCGTGCGCGAGGACATCCAGCGGACCACGTCCTCCAGGCCGTACCCGCGCCCCCGGGCCTCGGTCCAGACGGCGGACAGGCTGAGCTGGAGGCCGGAGATGCCGCCCCACGCGGTCGCGAAGTCGTCGGTCTTCAGGTCGGCCGTCGACGGGGAGTGGTCGGTGACCACGCAGTCGATCGTGCCGTCGGCCAGCGCCTGCCACAGCAGGTCCTGGTTGGCGGCCTCGCGGATGGGCGGGCAGCACTTGAACTCGCTTGCCCCGTCCGGGACTTCCTCGGCCGTCAGGGTCAGATAGTGGGGGCAGGTCTCGACCGTGACGCGTACGCCCTCGGCCTTGGCGGCGGCGATCAGCGGCAGCGCGTCGCTGGACGACAGATGCAGCACGTGGACGCGCGCGTTGAGGCGCTTGGCCTGGGCGATGAGGTTCGTGATGGCGGTGTCCTCGGCGTCGCGCGGTCGCGAGGCGAGGAAGTCCGCGTACCTCTGGCCGCTCTTCTGCGGCGCCGCCGCGAGGTGGTGCGGGTCCTCCGCGTGCACGATCAGCAGCCCGTCGAATCCGGCGATCTCCGCGAGGGACAGGGAGAGTTGCCCCTGATCCAGCTCGGGGAACTCGTCGACCCCGGAGGGCGACAGGAACGCCTTGAAGCCGAAGACGCCCGCGTCGTGCAGTGGCCGCAGGTCCTTGACGTTGTCGGGCAGGGCGCCGCCCCAGAAGCCGACGTCGATGTGCGCCTTGGAGCGGGCGACGTCCTTCTTGGTGCGGAGGTGGTCGACCGTCGTGGTCGGCGGGAGGGAGTTGAGGGGCATGTCGACCAGGGTCGTGATGCCGCCGGCCGCCGCGGCGCGCGTGGCGGTCCAGAAGCCCTCCCACTCCGTGCGGCCCGGGTCGTTGACGTGCACGTGGGTGTCGACGAGGCCAGGCAGCAGGACGTCGTCGCCGAGGTCCTCCAGCCGGGCCCCGGCAGGCACCTCGGCGTCGTGCGCGAGCACGGCCGTGATCTTCCCTCCGGAGACGGCGACCGAAGCGGCGCGCGTCCCTTCGGGAGTGATGACGCGCGTCGAGCGCAGGATCAGTTCGACCCATCCGTCGTCGGACACCCGGACCCCTCTCCATGCCGCACGTTTACTTCCACGTAACGGAATTCAACGTTCTGTTGAAAGAGTCTTCACTCCCTGCTCCATGCCGTCAAGAGTCGGCCTCTCCACCGCCTGCCGCGAGCGCACTCCCTGGACGTTTCCGTAAAGCGGAATTACACTTCCGCCACGCAGAACGTAATCACACCGAGCCGTGCAGTCAACCAACTGCCGGGTAGGCTGCCTCCCTGCCCGCCTGAAAGGACCGCCTCCGTGCCGACGTCCAGCGCCAGCACCACCGACGCCAAGCCGACCTCCTCCGCCGGCGGCGTCCAGTCTCTTGAGCGCGCCTTCGACCTGCTGGAGAGGATGGCGGACGCGGGCGGCGAGGTCGGGCTGAGCGAGCTCTCCGCGAGCAGCGGGCTGCCGCTGCCCACCATCCACCGTCTCATGCGCACGCTCGTGGCCTGCGGTTACGTACGCCAGCAGACCAATCGGCGGTATGCGCTCGGCCCGCGTCTGATCCGGCTCGGCGAGTCCGCGTCCCGGCTGCTCGGCACCTGGGCCCGCCCCTATCTGGCGCGTCTGGTCGAGGAGACCGGCGAGACGGCGAACATGGCGCTGCTCGACGGCGACGAGATCGTGTATGTGGCGCAGGTGCCGTCCAAGCACTCGATGCGGATGTTCACCGAGGTGGGCCGCCGGGTGCTGCCGCATTCCACGGGCGTCGGCAAGGCCCTGCTCGCGCACCTCCCGGCGGACGAGGTGCGCGCCCTCCTGTCCCGTACGGGCATGCCCGCCGCGACGGAGAAGACGATCACGACGCCGGACGAGTTCCTGGCCGCGCTCGACGAGGTACGGCTCGCGGGGTACGCGGTGGACGACAACGAGCAGGAGCTCGGGGTCCGCTGCCTCGCCGTCTCCGTGCCCAACTCCCCCACCGCCGCGGCGATTTCGATCTCCGGCCCGGCCGGCCGCGTCACGGAGTCGGCGACGGAACGGATCGTGCCCGTGCTCCAGCAGGTCGCGGTGGAGTTGTCGGAGGCCCTGGCGAGTTCGGGGTCGGCGACCTGAGTGGGCAAGGGAGTTGCCGGGCCGGTGCGCTCAGCGCCGCGGTGGCTCCCCGAAGAGTTCCACCGCGCTGCGTACGCCCGCGAGTCCGGCGGACAGCGCGCTGACCGAACCGATGGAACCGGCTATCAGGAGCAGTGAGCGGCGCAGGCGGGGCACCTCGGGCATCCCGGTGACGGCCATCGCGGCGAGTACCGCGAGTTCGTCCTCCGCTATGCCGCGGTCCGGGAACTCGGCCGGATGCGCGGCGAGTTCGCGACGCAGCTTGGACACCGCGGTCCGCAACTCCGCCACTCTCGGATCCTCGTCGCTGCCGGTCACTGGCCTCTGCCCCAAGCTCCGCAACACAGCTCTCCCCCCTCGCACGCCCTTGTGCGCGATTCGTCGTGCCTGCTCCGTGCTCTCGCCGCAAACATCCCATGGCATTGGTCAGGCGCCCAGGGACGCGGGCCAGTAAACGCCACCCGGTGCGGTGGGCGCCACTCCGAGGACCGAAATTCAGTCCTTGGACACCGGGAGGCCCCTACGGGTTTCAGGGCGTGTCCCGCCCGGGTCCGGTATGCAGGGGGAATGACGGAGAACAACGAGCAGGTCGCCGGGCTGCTGCTGGCCGCCGGCGGGGGGCGGCGCCTCGGCGGACGCCCCAAGGCGCTCCTCACCCACCGGGGACACCCTCTCGTCGAACACGCGGTCGGAACACTGCGGGCGGGCGGCTGTGCCCGGATCCATGTGGTGCTCGGCGCCGAGGCGGAGGCCGTGCGGGAGCGGGCCGTACTGCCCGGCTGCGTGCTCGTGGACAACCCCGACTGGACGCGGGGCATGGGCTCCTCGCTGCGGGCCGGTCTGGAGTCACTGGCCGGTACGGGCGTCCGGGCCGTGCTGGTGTCACTGGTGGACCAGCCGGGGATCGGGCCGGAGGCCGTGGCCCGCGTCCGCGCCGCGTACTCGTCGGACGAGTCGCTCGCGTCCGCCGCGTACGACGGGAAGCGGGGGCATCCGGTGCTCTTCGGCGCACGTCACTGGGCGGGGATCGCCGCCACCGCGACCGGCGACCGGGGAGCACGCGCCTACCTGAAGGCGCATGAGGACGAGATCGCGCTCGTCGAGTGCGGGGACGTGGCCCAGCCGTACGACATCGACACGGAAAGCGACCTGGTCCACCTTGAGTGAACGGGGTGGCACCGCGCGCCACGTTGCCTCGAAGTGGAGAATCTCGACGTCAACAAATTATTGAACTTCCACCATGAGGAAACTAGTATCCACTGTTCAGAAGCGTCTGGCTGTCCTCCGGGTCTCGTCGGCCGCTTCCGGTTCCGTCGGCACCCGGTGCCGCGGCGTACTCACGTCAGCTCGCTGAAGGAAGTGACAGTTCATGTCCGCACCAGCGCCGTCCCCGCTGGCCATCATCGACGCCGAGCCCCTGCCGCGGCAGGAGGAGGTCCTCACCGACGCGGCCCTCGCCTTCGTGGCCGAGCTGCACCGGCACTTCACGCCCCGGCGTGACGAGCTCCTCGCCCGCCGTGCCGAGCGCCGCGCCGAGATCGCCCGCACCTCCACCCTCGACTTCCTCCCGGAGACCGCCGCGATCCGCGCGGACGACTCCTGGCGGGTGGCCCCGTCGCCGGAGGCCCTGAACGACCGCCGCGTCGAGATCACCGGCCCCACCGACCGCAAGATGACCATCAACGCCCTCAACTCGGGTGCGAAGGTGTGGCTCGCGGACTTCGAGGACGCCTCAGCGCCCACCTGGGAGAACGTGGTCACCGGCCAGGTGAACATGGCCGACGCGTACACCCGCAGTATCGACTTCACGGACGAGCGCACCGGCAAGTCGTACGCCCTCAAGGCCCCCGAGGAGCTGGCGACGGTCGTGATGCGCCCGCGCGGCTGGCATCTGAACGAGCGTCACCTCGTCGACTCCGAGGGCACTCCGGTCCCGGGCGCCCTCGTCGACTTCGGCCTGTACTTCTTCCACAACGCCCAGCGCCTTCTCGACCTCGGCAAGGGCCCGTACTTCTATCTCCCGAAGACGGAGTCGCACTTGGAGGCCCGACTCTGGAACGACGTGTTCGTCTTCGCGCAGGACTACGTCGGCATCCCGCAGGGCACCGTCCGCGCGACCGTCCTGATCGAGACGATCACGGCGGCGTACGAGATGGAGGAGATCCTCTACGAACTCCGCGACCACGCCTCGGGGTTGAACGCGGGCCGCTGGGACTACCTCTTCTCCATCGTCAAGAACTTCCGTGACGGCGGGCAGAAGTTCGTCCTCCCGGACCGCAACGCGGTGACGATGACGGCCCCGTTCATGCGCGCGTACACCGAACTCCTCGTCCGCACCTGCCACAAGCGCGGCGCGCACGCGATCGGCGGCATGGCGGCGTTCATCCCCTCGCGGCGCGACGAAGAGGTCAACAAGGTCGCCTTCGAGAAGGTCAAGGCCGACAAGGACCGCGAGGCGGGCGACGGCTTCGACGGATCGTGGGTGGCCCACCCGGACCTCGTGCCGATCGCGATGGCGTCCTTCGACGCCGTGCTCGGCGACCGGCCGAACCAGAAGGACCGCCTGCGCGAGGACGTCGACGTCAAGGCCGCCGACCTCATCGCCGTCGACTCCCTCGACGCCAGGCCCACGTACGACGGACTGGTCAACGCCGTCCAGGTCGGCATCCGTTACATCGAGGCCTGGCTCCGCGGCCTCGGCGCGGTCGCCATCTTCAACCTCATGGAGGACGCGGCGACGGCGGAGATCTCCCGTTCGCAGATCTGGCAGTGGATCAACGCGGGCGTCGAGTTCGAGCACGCCGGGAACATGGTGAAGGCCACGCCCGAGCTGGCCCGCGAGATCGCGGCCCAGGAACTGGCCGACATCCGCGCCGAGATCGGCGAGGAGGCCTTCGCGGCCGGCCGCTGGCAGCAGGCCCACGACCTGCTGCTCACGGTCGCCCTCGACGAGGACTACGCGGACTTCCTGACCCTGCCGGCCTACGAGCAACTGGCCGGCTGAGCCGACCCAGCGGCAGACGCCTCACTTCTCCGAGTGGCCCAGGGACTTGTCCGGGGCCACTCGGTCGCGTACGAGGCGCTTGACGGCCGTCGGCTCCGGGAAGCCCTGCTCGCGGCGGTCCCAGACCACCTCGTCGTCGACCCGTACGACGAAGACGCCGCCGGTGCCGGGCTTGAGCGCGAGCTCCGTCAGCTCCTGCTCGAAGGTGGTGAGGAGTTCCTGGGCGAGCCAGGCGGCGCGGGGCAGCCAGCGGCACTGGGTGCAGTACTCGATCTGAACGCGGTGCGTGTTCTCGGTGGTCACGTTCTCAGTAGTCACGTGACCATTCTCGGCGGTCATCCGAGGTGTACCGACCCGTCGTGTTCCACCGCCGGTTTGCCGTGCAGGTCGGGGACCTGCTTGAGCCAGTTCGGCCGATCCCGCTGCCTCTTCGCCGCACGGTCCGCATCCTCCGCGGCGAGTTGTTCGCGGGTGGGGAAGTCCGTGGGGAGCCAGGCCGCGGAGGCTCTGGCACGGGCGAGGAGGTAGCCGACGTACGCCTCACGGGCCTCGTCCGGGGTGGCGAAACCGGGCTCGTCGGCGAGCCAGGCGTCGGGCACCTCCGCCGTGATCGCGCGCAGCAGTTCCTCCGTCACCCTGGGCGCGAGTTCGGCGTCCGCCGCGCGGGTGTCGGGGGTGTGGCCGCCGAGCGCGTGCCGCCGGAAGTCGTACGCCTTCTCCGGCTCCGACGCGTCCCAGCGGTGGTGGAAGACCAGGGCGGCGCCGTGGTCGATCAGCCACAGCCGCGGGGGTGCGACGCCGAGCGTGGGCCAGATCATCAGGTTCGAACTGTGCGTCGTGCGGTCCACGTTGACCGTGAGGGCGTCCAGCCAGATGATCCTGCCCGCCTCCAGCGGGTCGACGGGGAACGTCTTCGCGACCTGCGGAGTGAAGTCCTTGGCGCCGGACAAGTAGTCCATGCCGAGATTCAGTCCCGCGCTGGCCCTCAGCAGGTCCTGGACCTCCCAGTAGGGCTCGTGCCCGCCGATCGCCGGGTCGAAGTGCACCAGCACCAGCTCGGGGAACCGCAGCCCGAGAGCGCGCGCCAGCTCCCCCACGATCACCTCGGCGACCAGCACCTTGCGCCCCTGCGCGGAGCCCGTGAACTTGACGACGTACGTGCCGAGGTCGTCGGCCTCGACGACTCCGGGGACGGAACCGCCGGCCCGCAGGGGCTCGATGTAGCGGGTCGCAGCGACCTCTCTCAGCATTGCCTCGGGCCACCTCCCCTTCTGGAGTGAGCATAGTAACCAAGGGTGATCACCGGCGCGGACTGGTTTTCCTCAGTCGCGCTTGTGTGGGCCGCGGCCCGCGTCCGCTGTGATCCGGGCCGCGATCCGGGCGAAGTTGGCGGCGGATCGAGGCGCGCCCTCGCGGTGGACGACCGCCACCTCGCAGTCGTCCATGCCCTCGATGGGGATGTAGCGGACGCCTTGCCGGCTGTAGAGGCGGGCGACGGATTCGGGGACCACGGAGAGGCCGCGGCCGATGGCCACGGACTGCAGCTCGGCCTCGAAGGTGGCCGCTTCGTGGGTGATGTTCGCCGGGGTGCCGCGGTGGGAGGCGAGGATCCAGTAGTCGCGCCAGGCGTTGTCGCCGGGCGCCGCGACGATCGGCTCGGCCAGGAGTTGTCCGACGGTCACCCGAGGCAGTTGCGCGAAGGGGTGCAGCGTGGACACGCAGGCCATGCACCGCTCGCTGAGCAGGGTGGTGGTCACCGCGTCCGGCACTCCGTACAGCGGCGGCCGGACCAGGGCGACGTCGGTGTCCCCGGTGTCCAGACCGCCGTTGGGGGAGGCGAAGTCGTACTCGGTGATCTCAAGGGTGACGTCGGGGTAGCGGTCGGCGAACGCCCGCAGGATCGCGGGCACGTGATCGACGGCGGCCCCGATCAGGTAGCCGACGCGCAGCCGGCCGAGTTCACCGCTCGCCATCCGTGCGGACCGCTCCATCGCCGCGTCGAAGCGTTCGAGCACGGCCTGCGCCTCGATGAGGAAACGCTCGCCGTCCGGCGTGAGGGCGGTGGAACGGGTTGTCCGGGCGAAGAGGCGGAAGCCGAGCCCCGTCTCCAGCTGACGGATGGTGTGGCTCAGCGAAGGCTGCGCGATGTGCAACTGCTCGGCGGCCCGCGTGAAGTTCGCCGTCCGGGCGACGGCGACGAACGCACGCAGGTGCCGGAGCTCGACATTCATAGATGCCATCTATCAAGTCTACGGAATTTGGTCTTTCACATCAGCCCGGCCCCGCTCCTAGCCTGCCGAGACACAGCTCACACCGCGAGACGGAGATACCGTGACAGACACCCTCATCCACCAGGCACAGGCCCGCGCCCGGGGCCGGGAGGTCCTGCTGCACGAGCCCACGGGCGGCGATCCGGACAAGCTCACGCTCGTGAAGGCGCGCGGCTCGCTGGTGTGGGACGACGCGGGCAAGCAGTACATCGACTGCACCGCGCAGGCGTGGTCGAACAACCTCGGCGCCAATGACCCGCGCGTCATCGAGGCGGCGATCGAGCAGACCCGGCAGATCACCCATGCCCGGCCCACGTTCCACACCCCCGCCCTGCTGGAGCTCGCCGAACTGCTCGTGTCCATAGCCCCCGACGGTCTGGACCGCGTCGGCTTCACGCTGCACGGCTCGATGGCGGTGGAGATGGCGCTCAAGCTCGCCCTGCGCAACCGCCCGGACGCCCGGCACGTGGCCGTCCTGCACGACGCGTACCACGGCCGCTCGATCACCACCATGGCGGCGAGCTGGCCGCACCCGGGCAACGTCTTCGGAGTGCTCCAGCCGCAGTTCCTCCGGCTCCCGCGGCCCGACCTCTACCGTCCGCGCCCCGGCCTGACCGCTGACCAGGACACCGAGCTGTCGCTCCGGCTCGTCCGCGAGATCCTCACCAAGGGCACCGAAGGCCCCGTCGCCGCGCTGGTCTACGAGCCCATCCAGGGCAACGGCGGCCACAACGGCTTCTCCGAGCGCTGGCACCGCGGTATTCGCGAGATCTGCAACGAGCTCGGCATCATGCTGATCATCGACGAGGTGCAGACCGGCCTCGGCCGGACCGGCCGCATGTGGGCCAGCGACTACTACGGCATCGAGCCGGACGTCCTGGTCTTCGGCAAGGGCGTCGGCGGCGGCTTCCCGCTCGCCGGAGTACTGGCCAAGAACCGCTTCGCCGCCTTCCTCGCCGGTGACGACCAGCTCACCTTCGGCCAGTTCCCGATCTCCGTCGCCGCAGGCCTCGCAGCCGTGCGGGCGATCATCGACGACGGCCTGTGCGACCGCGCGGCCACGCACGGCGCGTACGCCACCGAGCGGCTGCGCGAGATGCAGACCCGCCACCCGCTCATCGGCGACGTACGCTCACCGGGACTGATGGTGTCGATCGAGCTGGTCCGCGACCGGATCACCAAGGAGCCGGCCACCACCGAGGCACATGCCGTGTTCGAGCTCGCACAGGAGCGCGGCGTCATCTTCGGCGAGAGCCGCTACGCCGGCCTCGGCAACCTGATCAAGGTCAAACCACCCCTCGACATCAGCCGGGACCACCTGGCCACCGCGCTCGACGTCCTCGACGAGGTGCTGACCGAGGTCGAGAAGACCACCGGGAACAAGACGGGAGAGCTGTCATGACCGCTGCCGAAGACCTGCCGGAGAGAACCACCGGCGCCGACACCGGTGTCGACTCCGACTCCGCCGACCTCGCGGCGCTGGGTTACGGGCAGCAGCTGAACCGGTCGATGAGTTCCTTCACCGCGTTCGCGCTCGCCTTCTCGATGGTCTCGATCAACACCGGCATCGTCACGCTGTTCACCGACCCGTTCTCGCGCGTCGGCGGCGCCGCGGTCCTGCTGTGGCTGCTCGTCCTGCCCATGGTGCTCACACTGGTCGCGGTCTACGCGCACCTGTCCGGGCGGATGCCGATCACCGGCTACGCCTACCAGTGGGCCAGCCGCCTGGTGGGGCCGCACTTCGGCTGGTTCACCGGCTGGATCGCGCTGGTCTCCTTCCTCGCGGGCACCGCCGGGACCGCCGCCGCGGTCGGCACGGTGTTCGCCCCGGAGATATGGGAGAACCCGACCACGCGCCAGATCCAGGCGCTGTCGATCGGCTGCACGCTCGTCGCCGCGGTGCTCAACATCATCGGGGTCAAGCTCGCGACCCGGATCAACAACATCGGTGCGTCGATCGAACTGATCGGCACGATCGTCCTGGTGCTGGCCCTGGCGGCGGGCGTCCTGGTGTTCTTCAAGGACACCCAGGGGCTGTCGATCCTCACCGACACCAAGCCGCTGACCGGGGAGCCGGTCACGCTGACGAGCGTCGCGCTGGCCGGTC
The DNA here is from genome assembly GCF_026341515.1 of Streptomyces sp. NBC_00878. Taxonomy (NCBI): domain Bacteria; kingdom Bacillati; phylum Actinomycetota; class Actinomycetes; order Kitasatosporales; family Streptomycetaceae; genus Streptomyces; species Streptomyces sp. NBC_00878. The sequence goes on from NZ_JAPEOK010000001.1 coordinate 1,919,902, forward strand.
TGCTGCCGGTCTACGTGCTGCTCGGGTGGGAGGGCGCGGCGGACCTCGCCGAGGAGACGGTCGACCCCCGCAAGGCGGCGCCGCGTGCCATGTTCCGCTCGGTCGTGGTCTCCGGGATCATCGGCTTCGTGGTCTTCGCCCTGCTGGCGCTGGCCATGCCGAGCAGTCCGGCGACGTTCCTGACAGGGTCGGAGAACCCGGTCCTGAAGCTCATCTCGGAGCAGATCGGGCCGTTCGCCCGGGCGCTGATGATCGTGGTGGCCTTCGCCTCCATCTTCGCCTGCCTCATCGCCAACATGGCGGTCGCGACCCGGATGGTGTTCGCGCTCTCCCGCGACAACATGCTCCCCGCGTCGAAGGGCCTGCAGAGGGTGGGGCGGCGCAGCAAGGCACCCGTCCCGGCCATCGTCGCCGTCACCGTGGTGGCCGTCGCGCTCAACCTGCTCAACTCCGGTCTCGTGGGCAAGATCTACGCGATGGTCGGGCTCACCTACTACCTGACCTACGCGCTGACGATGATCGCCACGGCGGTCGCCGAACGACGCGGCACCATTCCCGCCGCCACCGAGGGTGTCTTCGACCTCGGCCGCCGGCTGAACCCCGTCGTCGGGTTCGCACTTCTGTGGTGCGGGGTCGTCATCGCCGCGCTCACGTTCCCGGCGGAGAACAACCAGAACGCCGTGACGGTGTCGGTCGTCCTCGCCATCGGCTTCCTGTGGTGGGCGTTCGTCCTGCGGCGCCGCCTGAACACCGGTACCGCGGGGCCGCCGGGCACATCCCTGACGTCCCAGAGCGGGGAAGCACGCGAGAACGCCGAGGAGAGTTCCACTCCACCGCAGGCTCACTGAGCGGAGCTGTGCGCTCCAGGTGCGTACGTGCCGAGGGCGGGCATGGCGAGTCACCGCTCGGGGCGTCAGGCCCGTACAGGCAGAAGCGGTAGCTCCAGGCGGCCGGAAAGGGCGTCGACCGTGGTGCCGAAGGTCTCCCGGACTACGACGCCCTGCGGGGTGATGTCGAATACGGCCAGGTCGGTGTAGACGCGGTCGACGCAGCCCGGTGCGGTCAACGGGTAGGTGCACTCGGGAACCAGCTTGGGTGCACCGCTCTTGGTGAACAGCGTCATCATCACGAAGACCTGTCTGGCTCCGATCGCCAGGTCCATGGCTCCGCCGACGGCGGGGACGGCGTCGGGTGCGCCGGTGTGCCAGTTGGCCAGGTCGCCGGCCGCGGACACCTGGAAGCCTCCCAGGACGCAGATGTCCAGGTGTCCGCCGCGCATCATGGCGAACGAGTCGGCATGGTGGAAGTACGCCGCCCCGGGCAGTTCGGTGACGGGAACCTTGCCGGCGTTGGTGAGATCGGGGTCGATCTGGTCGCCCTGGGCGGCGGGTCCCATGTTGAGCATCCCGTTCTCGGTGTGGAGCACCACGCCGGCGCCGGCCGCCAAGTGGTCGGCGACAAGCGTCGGTTGGCCGATGCCGAGGTTGACGAAGGCTCCGGGCGGGATGTCGCGGGCCACGAGGGCGGCGATGTCGTGCTTGCTCAGCGGGGCTCGCTCGTTGTCGTCCGTCGCATGCCGGCACTCCTTCATGCGGTCACCTCCCGCACCACTCGGTCGACATAGATGCTCGGCGTCACCACGGTTTCCGGATCGATCATTCCGGTCTCCACGACCTCGTGGACCTGCGCGATGACGGTGGACGCGGCGGTGGCCATGACCGGCCCGAAGTTGCGGGCGGTCTTGCGGTAGACGAGGTTGCCCATGCGGTCGGCTCGATGAGCACCGATCAGCGCCACATCACCCCTGATCGGATACTCCAGCACGTACGCGCGGCCGTCGATCTCCCTGGTCTCCCTGCCCTCGGCCAGCAGTGTGCCGACCGCGGTGGGGCAGAAGAAGGCGCCGAGACCGGCCCCGGCCGCCCGGATCCGCTCGGCCAGGTTGCCCTGCGGCACCAGTTCAAGTTCGATCTTCCCGGCCCGGTACAGGCCGTCGAAGACATGGGAGTCGGCCTGTCGGGGGAAGGAACAGATCACTTTGCGCACCCGTCCCTCGGCCAGCAGCGCGGCGAGCCCCGTATCGCCGTTTCCGGCGTTGTTGGACACCACGGTCAGGTCCTTGGCGCCCTGGCGAATGAGCGCGTCGATGAGGTCGACCGGCATACCGGCCATCCCGAAGCCTCCGACGAGCACCGTCGAGCCGTCCTCGATCCCGGCCACCGCCTCATCGGCGTCCGTACACAGCTGCGTGATCACTGGCTGTTCTCCGTGACGTTCTCCAGGACCACGGCGAGCGCCTGACCCACTCCGATACAGATGGCCGCGACGCCCCACCGCCGGCCGGATTCCCGCAACCGGTGGGCCAGCGTGCCCAGCAGCCTGCCGCCGGAGGCCCCCAGCGGGTGGCCGATCGCGATGGCGCCGCCCTTGGCGTTGACCAGTGCGGGATCGATCTTCCAGGCGTCGACGCAGGCCAGTGCCTGTACGGCGAACGCCTCGTTGAGTTCGACCGCGGAGACGTCGGACCAGGAGATGCCCGCGCTCTTCAGGGCCCGGTTCGCCGCCTCCACCGGCGCGAATCCGAACATCTGCGGGTCGAGTGCGAACACCCCGCGCCCCGCTATACGAGCCAGCGGATCGGCCCCGATGCGCGCCGCGGCGGCCTGTGAGCCGAGCAGTACGGCCGAGGCGCCGTCGTTCAGCGGGGACGCGTTGCCGGCCGTGATCACACCGTCGGCACGGAACACCGGCTTGAGCCCCGCAAGCTTGTCGGCGGTGGATCCGGCCCGGATTCCCTCGTCCCGGGCGAGGGTGCCGCCCTTGTCGTCGACGACGACCGGCACCACCAGGTCGTCGTAGAAACCGGCCGTCCAGGCGGCGTCCGCGAGGTTGTGGGAACGGGCGGCGAACTCGTCCTGTCGCTCCCGGCGGATGGTGAACCGCTCGGCCAGCTGCTCATTGGCCTCGCCCAGGGAGACCGTCCACTCCTTCGGCATGCGCTCGTTGACCAGGCGCCAGCCGAGCGTGGTGGAGACGGCGGTCAGGTCCCCTGCCGGGAAGGCGCGGGTGGGCTTGGGCAGTACCCACGGAGCCCGAGTCATCGATTCCACGCCGCCGGTGAGCACGATGTCGGCGTCGCCGGTCTCGATGGCGCGGGAAGCGATCATGGCCGCGTCCAGGGAGGAACCGCACAGCCGGTTGACGGTTGTGGCGGGAACCGAGGTGGGCAGTCCGGCCAGGAGAACGGCCATCCGGCCGACGTTGCGATTGTCCTCACCCGCGCCGTTGGCGTTTCCCCAGACGACGTCGCCGATCTCGGCCGGGTCCAGCTCCGGCACCTTGGCCAGGGTCCCCGTGATGGCGAACGCCGCGAGGTCGTCGGGCCGCACGCCGGCGAGGGCGCCGGAGAACCGTCCGAAGGGTGTTCTTGCCGCTGCGTACAAGTAACTGTCGGTCACGCGATCACCGTAGGATCGCCCGACTTATCATGTCCAAGACCTTATCTGTATCCATTGATAAGGATCCTTTATAAAATTGCTCGCATGGAACTCCGTCAGGTGCGCTACTTCCTCGTTCTCTCGGAGGAGTGTCATTTCGGGCGCGCGGCCGCACGCCTGCACGTCGCTCAGCCCGCTCTGTCCCAGCAGATCAAGCAGTTGGAACACGAGCTGGGAACTCCCCTGTTCAACCGCACCACTCGGCAGGTCGAACTCACCGAGGCCGGCCGGCATCTGACCGGGTACGCCCGGACACTGATCGCCGAGGAAGAGCGGGCACGCGCCCATATGACGGAGCTGGCCACCGGCCTCGCGGGCCGGGTCTCCGTCGGTTTCATCGGCACCGCCACCTATGACGTGCTGCCCCGCGTCGCCCGCACCGCGCGAGCACGGCTGCCCCGTATTTCCCTGGACCTGCACGGTGAGCTGCTCACCCCGCAGCTCGCGGACGGTCTGCTCACCGGCGCCTACGACCTGGCGGTCTACCGCTTCGGCGGCACCGAGACGGAACAGGTGAGCATCACACCGCTGCGGACCGAGCCCCTGGTGGCGGTGCTGCCGGCGCACCATCCACTGGCCGCCCGCCCGCGGATCTCGCTGAAGGCGCTGGCCGACGAACCCTTCGTCATTCATCCCTCGCAGCCGCGGTCCGCCATGTACGACCGTGTTCTGGCCGCCTGCGACCGGGCCGGTTTCCAGCCCTCGTCCCTGGTCGAGGTCGGCGAGACCGCCACGCTCGTCGTCTTCGTGGCGGCCGGACACGGCGTCGCTCTCGTACCGCAGTCGGTGCGGAGCCTGCGCCTGGACGGCGTGACCTACGTACCGCTCATCGAGACCGAGTCCATCGATCTCGTCCTGGCCCGCCGGATGCGGCACAACTCACCGGCGACACTGCAGATCGCCTCGGTGATCGAGCAGTGTGTTCGCTGACTTCGGTCAGCACGAAGTGAGCATGGTGAGGGTCACGTGCGTGCGGAGTCCGTGGAGTCGGTGGGCTGCTCGGTCTTCGGTTCGGCGCCGGACGCGGCCGGGCGGCTTCGGCGGACCAGCCACAGGCCGATGAGGACACCGAGGGCGGCGAGTGCCGAGGCGCCGAGGAACGTGAGCTGGTAGCCCTCGTTGAGGGCGGCCCGGTGAGGGCCGTCCGCGGCCTCGGTGCGGGCGGTGGCCAGGGCGGCGAGGAGGGCGACTCCGAGGCCGGCGCCGATGCGTTGGGCGGTGTTGACGACCGCGGACATGACACCGGTCTCGTGCTCGGCCACGGCCTTCACGGCGGGCATCGTCGAGCCGACGAACACGGCCGGGAGACCGGCGGCGAAGATCAGGGCACCCGGCAGGTAGTCGGTGACGAAGGAGCCGTCGACCGGGAGCCGGCCGAGGAGCAGCAGCCCGACCGCCAGCAGCGCCATCCCGGCAGTGAGGACCACCCGGGGCCCCCACGTGGCCAGCGCCGACGGCAGGACCGCACGGGACACCAGGAGGTTCACCGCCGCGATCGGCAGGACGGCGAGGCCGCTCTCCAAGGGGCTGTAGCGGTGCACCTCCTGGAAGTACAGGGCGAGAAAGACGAAGGCCGGCACGTGTGCGGCACCGACGATGAAACTGGCCAGGGTCGATCCGGTGACATCGGGGTCGCGGAAGAACCGGAAGGGCAGCAGCGGGTCCGGCGACCGGGTCTCGATCCGTACGAAGGCGGTGCCCAGGGCGAGTCCGGCCGCACCGAGCAGAACGGTGAAGGGGTCCAGCTCCCCTTCGGCGGCGACCGTGATCGCGTACACGACGAGCAGCAGGGCGCTCGTCCCGGTGATGATGCCGGGCAGGTCAAGTCGTGCGCGGAAGTCCCCGACCGGGGCGTCGGCGGGCAGCAGACGGCCGCTCAGCAGCAGTCCGGCGATGCCGATCGGCACGTTGATCAGGAAGATCCAGTGCCAGCTGAGCAGTTCGACGATCAGGCCGCCCAGTACGACTCCTCCGGCGGCGCCCACCGCGCCCATCGCGCTCCACCATCCGAACGCCCGCCGGTTGGCGGCCGGTTCGACGAAGATCGCGGTGAGCAGGGCGAGTTCGGCGGGTACGAGAATCGCGGCGCCCACACCCTGCAGGGCGCGCGCGGTGATGAGCAGCCATGGCCACTCGGCCACTCCGGCCAGCAGTGAGGCGAGGGTGAAGACCGCGAGTCCCGCCCGGAACAGCCGACGCCGCCCCAGCACGTCCGTCGCCCGTCCGGCTCCCAGCTGGAAGCCGCCGAAGGTCACCTGGTAGGCGGTGCCGACCCAGGCGAGCCCCACCACGGTGAGCCCCAGCGTCGCCCCGATGGCGGGTAACGCCACGTTGACGATCGACACGTCGAGGAACACCACGAGTTCCACCGAGGTGAGCAGGAACAGCACACCCCTCTTGCCCTGGAGTGGCCCAGGCATGGCCGTCCCCTCTCCTGTCGAGAATCCGCTGTGTAAGCGAGTAAGACACTAGAGAATCTCACTAGAGTGAGCAACTATTGAAACATCGGGAGGCCGCCGACGCACCGACACAATCCAGACAGATTGGTCGCACTAGCAAATTACTTGACTAGATTCGAACACTAGAGTAGAGATTTATTCGCGCGTGTTGGCAGAACGATGATCCGCAATGCAGATGGGCTGTGCCCACAACGCACTGGAAATCATGCAAGGCGACACGACGGGGGGCCGTCTAAATGAGCCAGGACACAGAAATAGCTGGCCACTGTAGGAGCTTATTCAACGACTGCACACAGCGCCTCGGCCTGCTCGCCGCGCGCTGGAGCACCACCCGGACCCATGTGGCGATGGCCGTGGCCTGCACCGCTCTCTCCCGCCAGACGGCGGACGGCGTCACGCGGGTCGGTGTCCGGGGTGCGGCTCCGGTCCGGATGGCGTTCCCGCCCGAGTTACCCCTCCGCGAGGCCGCCCTCCGCATCGGCGGCCTCGTGGCGGGTGCCGGCACGATCTCGATCACCACGCCCAACGCCGAGTCCGACCTTCCCGAACGGATCGAACTGGAGGTCGCGGAGCGGGCGGACGGCGTCCTCACCCTCAACGGGACATGCGCGCAGCGGCAGATGGACCGCCTGGTCCACGCGCTGCGCCACGAGTACCGACCGGCGTCGACGGCGGGTGAGGTGCCGGTCGCCTGTCCCGCCGACGACGAGGACCTGCGCGCGTGGGCACAGAATCTCGCGCCCATCCCGGCCACCACGCTCGACCGCACCTTCGGCAGGATCGCGCGGGCTCGCCCCGGCAGAGTCGCCGTGCACGTGCCGGCCGGACCGGACGGGCCACCGGGGGTGCGGCGGCTCACCTACGGCGAGGCCGAGGCGGGCGCGGTGCGTCTCGCGTCCGCCCTGGTGCGCTCGGGCGTGCAACTCGGCGAACCCGTCGTGGTCGTGTGCGACGACCCGGTCCGTGCGGTCGTCGACCAGCTCGCGGTGTTCAAGGCGGGAGCGGTCTGTGTTCCGGTCGGCCGGGTCGCCGCCGAGCAGGCCCGGGAGATCGCCGCGCTCAGCGGGGCGCGCTGGGCGCTGTGCGGGAGCGGCTCGCGTCTCCCCTGGGAGCGGCACTGCCGTGTCCTGAGCCCACGGGACACGGTCCTCGCCGGGCTCTCGGGCCGGGCCAGGCCGGGTGAGGCGCCCGTCGAGGACTCCCTGCCCCGCTCCGACTTCACCGAGGCCGCCTACCTCCTCGTCGACCGTCGCGCCAGGCGTCCGGCCGAGGCCCGGTTGTCGGCCCACTCCGCATGGACCTCCGCGACCGCCTCCCGTGTGCGACGAGCCGGCCATGTGTCGACCGAGATCGTCTCGGGCGGCGACCTCGCCGGCGCCGCCGCCCTGTCCGCGATGTGGTGGGCGTTCGCCTGCGGGGCGCGCCTGACCTGGCTGGGCGACGGCGGGCCGCACGCCCTGGCCGGGGTCGCGCCGCGGGCCCCGGGAGCGCTCCCGGCGGACGTCCTGTTGACGACGGAGGGCTATCAGGAACTGCTCGACACGCTGGACACCGCGGCCGCCGCGCGTTCCCACGCGGGTCTGGGCACCGTGGTGGTGAGCGGGACTCCCTGCTCCGCGGATCTGGTCAAACAGCACTTCTCCCGGGTCGAGGGCACCCGGCTGATCTCCGAGTTCAGCGGGGACGGCGGGCCGCTGCCCTGGACCGCGCGCCGGCTGGGGCCCGCCGACGCGGAGTGCAGGCTGCTGCCGAACCTCGGCCGGCCCTCGCCGAACGTCCGGGTCCGCGTCCTCGACGAGGCGGGGCGGTCCCTGCCTCCCGGTCTGGTCGGCGAGATCTGCGCCGAGGGCGACGCGCTGCCGTACGAACTCCTGGTCCGCGACGGTGTGGTGGTGCGGACGTTCACCGACCACCTCCTGCGCTCCGGACGGCTGGGGCAGCTTCGGAGGGACGGCTCGCTGGAGCCGGCCGACGACGTCCCCAGCGGCTGAACACCGCGCCTCTTCCACCTGTCTCCCGAGTCGTGCGCGGCACCGGGTATTCCGGCGCGCACTTTTCGGGTGAATTCACCGCCCGCTTCACAGGTCCATTTTCACGGTGCTCCAAGGAATGTTTCCCGCGCGTTCGATCAAGCCTCGGAGCGTGCGGAAAACCAGTCGAAGGGTATTTCCTTGCAGACAAGTATCAGCGGTCAGCAAACATTTGCGCAAGCATCCGGCATCAAGATTCCTCAGCCGTCTCGTACCGGACGGGACGCCGGGCCGCTGGCCGGCTTCACCGTGCTGTACGCCGATCGCTCCCGAGGTCTGGACGTGGCTCTGCGGCATCTGTCCTGTCTGGGCGCCCGGGCGCTCCGGCGTCCGGGCGGTGTCGAACCCGGGACCCTGGACATCGTTCCCCCCGGCCGCTCCGGGCCCGCGCTCAGCTGTCACATCGGCTGGTCGTGCGGCGAGGCTCCGAACGTCGTCGCCGACGAGGTCTCCGTACAGGCCACGACCGGGGTGATGGCCGTGCACGGGCGGCGCGTCGGCGCACCCGCCCCGCTGCCCCTGGAGTACGTGTCCGCCTGCGCGGGTGTGCTCGCGGTCCACGGCGTGCTGGCCGCGCTCATCGCGCACGAGCGCGGCACCCCGCTGTCGCGCACCGGCACCTCGGTCACCCATGCCGCGCTGCTGACGGTCTCCCAGTATCTGGCCGCCGCCACGGCGGACGAGGACGAGGTGGTGCCCGCGGACGATGTCGAGGCGGGCCCGCCGTTCCGGAGCCGCGACGGTGTCTGGTTCGAGGCCGAGGCGCTCGACCCGCAGCCGTGGCGGGCCTTCTGGTCCGAACTCGGTGTTCCCCTCGAAGACGTCGGCCGGGGCTGGCAGCCCTTCGTCCTGCGCTACCCCAAGGCCGTCTCACCGCTGCCGCGCTCCCTGTCCGGTGCCCTCGCCGCCCGGGACTTCGCGGAGATCTCCGAGGTGGCCGCCCGCACCGGCATCAGCCTGTGCCGGGTCCGCACCGTGGCCGAACGCCGCACCGACCCGGGCGTCCTGGTCGACGGCACGGTCGCCGGCCCGTGGCGTCTGACCCCGTACGGCGACGTCCGGGATCTGCCCGCCCCCGTGTTCCGCGCGCCGTCGGCGGACCGTCCGCTGGAGGGGTTCGGCGTGGTGGAGGCGGGCCGTCGGATCCAGGCCCCGCTGGCCACCCACGTGCTGGGCCTGCTCGGTGCGGACGTGATTCGCGTCGAGCCGCCGGGCGGTGACCCGCTGCGCGGCATGCCCCCGATGACCGGCGACTGCTCGGCCCGCTTCCTCGCGCTCAACAAGGGCAAGCGCGTCCTGCAGGCCGATCTGAAGTCGCCTCAGGGCCGCGGTGATGTGCTGGACCTGGCGCGCGGGGCCGATGCCTTCCTTCACAACTGGGCACCGGGAAAGGCCGCCGCCTTCGGTCTCGACTCCGACGAGCTGTCCGCCGTCAACTCCCGGCTGGTCTACGCGTACGCCTCCGGATGGGGCGACGCGCTGGGCGAACGGCCGCCGCTGGGCACCGACTTCATGGCCCAGGCGCACTCCGGACTCGCGGACATGATGAGCGTCGACGGTGTTCCCCGCACCTCCCTGATGACCCTGATCGACGTCCTGGGCGGGCTGGTCTCGGCCGAGGGAGTGCTCGCCGGACTGCTGCTGCGCGAACGCACCGGCCGGGGCGTACGCGTCGACTCCTCCCTCCTCTCGGCCTCGACCGTCGTGCAGTACGAGGCCCTGGAGCAGGGCTTGGAGCCGCGTGTCTCCGGCTGCGCGAAACCCGAACTGCCGGACCTCACCGGCCCCTGGCCCACCGCCGACGGCCTGCTGGCGCTGTCGGTCGGCTCGCACACGGCGGTCGGCCGGCTGTGCGGGGTGCTCGGCCTCGACACGGGGCTTGCCCACGACGCGTTGCGGGCCGCGGTGGCCGCCCAGCTGACGGAACGTTCCGCCGGGGACTGGACCGCCCTGCTGACGGATGCCGGTGTCGGCGCCGCCGAGGTCCTCACCGATCTGCGCGACCTCGGCCGTTCCCCGGTCGCCCGCCACGCGCTCAGCCACGCCGAATGCACCTTCGTCACCGCCCCTTGGAGGTTCGAGGCATGAACACCACGTTCCACGACCTGGTCCCCGCCGAACTGCGTACCGAGTGGGCGAAGGCGGGACGCTGCCCCGGCAGGACGCTCTTCGAGTTGTTCGAGGAGCAGGCTGAGTCACACCCCTTGGCACCGGCGGTCCTCGACGGCGAGGGCGCGATCAGCTACGCCGAGCTGCGCCGCACCGCTCTCCGGCTGGCCCGCGCCCTCGCCGACGCCGGTACCCGCCCCGGCGACGTCGTCGCGGTCAACCTGGCGAACGGACGGCTGGCCTGCGCCGTGGACCTGGCCGTGGCCGCCCTGGGCGCGGTCTGCCTGCCGTACCCGGTGGGCCGGCGGCGCCAGGACACGCTTGCCATGCTGCGCCGCTCCCGGGCCGCCACCGCGGTGGTCACCCGGCACATCGGCGGCACGGACTACGGCACCATGCTGGACGAGCTGCGGCCCCAACTGCCCGATCTGCGCGAGGTGTTCGTGCTCGGCGAACCCCCGGCCGGGATGCGTTCGCTGGACGCGGCGCTGCGCGATCCGGCCGAGCCGTCTGGGCCGTCTGGGCCGTCTGGGCCGTCTGGGCCGTCTGGGCCGCCCGTGCCATGGGAGCCGGTGAGCCGCCCCGACCCCGACGCCGCCGCGCGCATCCTGGTCTCCTCCGGCTCGGAGGCCGAACCCAAGATGGTCGCCTACTCGCACAACGCCCTGGCGGGCGGGCGCGGCGAGTTCATGCGCTCACTGGTCCGCGGGGAGGCGCCGCCCCGCATCATGTTCCTGGTCCCGCTGGCCTCGTCGTTCGGATCGACCGGCACCTCGGTCACCCTCGCGGTGCTCGGCGGCACGCTGGTGGTGCTGCCCCGCTTCGACGCCGCCGAGGCGGTTGCCGCGATCGAACGGCACCGGCCCACCCACATCATGGGCGTGCCCACGATGTTCCAGGAGATGCTGGCCGATCCGCGGCTGCGGCCCGGCGCCTCCGGCCGGATCGACACGTCCTCGCTGACCGCCCTCGTCTGCGGCGGCGCGGGAGTGGACCCGCAGACCGTCGAGGACTGCGTGCGCGCCTTCGGCTGTGCCTTCGTGAACCTGTACGGATCCGCCGACGGCGTCAACTGCCACACCCAGATCGAGGACGACCTCACCACGGTGAAAACGACGGCGGGACGCCCCAATCCGGACGTGACCACGATCCGGATCACCCGGGACGACGGGGCGGAGGCCGCACCCGGTGAGGTCGGGGAGATCTGGTCCCGGGGGCCGATGAGCCCGCTGTGCTACGTCAACGCGCCCGAGCTGGACAGCCAGTACCGCACGCCGGACGGCTGGGTCCGCACCGGCGATCTGGGCCGGATCGACCCGTCGGGGCGGCTGAACATCACCGGCCGTATGAAGGAGATCATCATCCGCGCGGGACTGAACATCAGCCCCGCGGAGGTCGAGCAGATGGTCAACACGCACCCCGCCGTCAAGAGCGCCGTCTGCCTCGGCGTACCGGACCCCTCGCTCGGCGAGCGGGTCTGCGTATGGGCCGTGCCGCTGCCGGGACAGGAGGCGCCGGACCTGGCGGAGATACGGCGCTACCTCTACGAGGACCAGGGACTGGAGCGGGCCAAGCTCCCCGAACTGTTCCACGTCGTCGACGAGTTGCCGATCAGCCCGGCGGGCAAGGTCGACAAACACGCCCTGCGGGCCTCGGCGACCGCGACGGCCGCCGCCTCCTAAGGGGTCCTTGCACTATGCCCGCCCGGGTCGCGTGGTCTGGCGCTCATAGTGCAAGGACCCCTAAGCCGGTGCCGGGCCCTGTTTCCCTCGTCGGGGCCCGGCACCACTCCTCTCGCACCGTCCCGGCCGCTGCCTTTCGGCACCGCGGGCCCTCCGCTCGAAGGACAGGCTCACCATGAACACACCCACGATCGAGACACCGCCCCGGCCGTCCGTCGACCATGCCGCGGCCGACAACGCCGTCGTCGACAACTCCGCCGTCGACGACCCCTTCGCCCTCCCGGACCGACTCCTCGAACTGCGCGACCGCGTACGGGAGTTCATCCGCGGCGAGGTGATCCCCACCGAGCCCGCGCTGCTCGCCGGCGGTACCGGCGCGCAGACCGCCCTGCGCGACTTGCAGGACAAGGCCCGCGCCAACGGGCTGTGGGGGCTGTCCCATCCGGCCGAACTCGGCGGCCGGGACATGCCGCTGACCGACTACGTGCACCTCGGTGAGGCCGAGGGCGAATCGGAGTTCGGCCCGGCGGTGCTGGGGTCGGAGCACCTGCTGGACGCGCTCATGCTCAGCCGCCACGCCCGGCCCACGGTCCGCGACCGCTATCTGCCCGGCCTCCTCGACGGTCTGGTGACCCCCTGTTACGGCATGTCCGAGCCCGGCCGCTCGGGCTCGGACCCGTCCCTGATGACGACCAAGGCGCGACCGACCGCCGACGGCTGGATGATCCGGGGCAGCAAGTGGTTCAGCCGCGCCGCGCACGCCGACTTCATCACCGTCATGTGCCGTACGGAGCCCATGGGCATACCCAACTCGCAGGCGTTCACGATGTTCCTGGTGCCGACCGACACCCCCGGGTTCCGCACGGTACGGGAGCTGTCGGTCCTGGGCACGGACGGCGACCACCGTGAAGTGCGCCTCGACGATGTGCGGGTGCCGGACGAGTACATGATCGGGGAGCGCGGAGCCGGTTTCGCCGCGGCGGGTGAACGGCTCGACCTCGGGCGTACGCTGCGGGCGATCCAGTGGCTCGGCCAGTCACGGCGGGCCTTCGACCTGATGTGCCGACGCCTCCACCAGCGCACCGCGTTCCTGGAACCGCTGGCCGCCAAGCAGCTCATGCAGCAGCACGTGTTCGACTCGTACACCGACCTCCAGGCGGCGCGCTCCCAGGTGTTGCGGGCCGCGGCGGCGGTGCAGTCGGGCCGTCGCGCCTACGCGGACGTGGCGACCGCCAAGGTGCTGGCCTCGCGGGCCCTGTGCCAGGTGCTGGACCGCGCGGTGCAGGTCCACGGTGCGGAGGGGCTGATCGACGACACCCCGCTCAGCCGCATGTACCGGCGGGCGCGGGCCACCCGGATCTACGACGGGCCGGACGAACTGCATGTCCACACCGTGGCCAAGCGGCTGCTGAGGGCGTACGAGTCGGACCCCGAGGCGCAGCCCGACGTCTTCTGAGCCCCCGGTCCCGCGGCCGGTCCCGCGGCCGTCCGGACGGGTCCGGCGCTCGGCTTCTCCGCCCGGGTGGGGGCCGCAGGAACCGATCTTGCGGCCCCCACCACTGGTTCAATCACTCCCGCCGAGCCGTTTGAGGGCCGAGAGCAGGAAGTAGTCGCCCCAGATCAGTTCGTGGGCGACGGCCGTGCCGGACGCCATGTCGTAGCAGCCGTCCAGCAGCATCCCGGCCGGCGGGCCGCCCGGTGTCCCGGCGGCCCCGGTCGTCAGGTGACCGGAGACCAGCAGGCCGAGCAGCCGGACCGCCGCGGCCCGCAGCGCGTCGCCGCGCGGGCCCGGTACGAGTTCGGCCAGCCCCAGCATGGCCTCGGCCGCGATCGCCGCCGCGGAGGTGTCCCGTACGCCGTCGGGGTCGCCGAAGCTCCACGGCGGAACGGCGCTGCCCGTGCGGTCCAGCCAGAAGTCCGCGGCCAGCAGGGCCGCTTCCCGGTACCCGTCGTACCGGGCCGGGCCGTCACGGTCCACGGTGCGCGCGGCGGTGGTGAGCGCGAGCATGCCCCAGGCCTGGCCTCGTGCCCATGTCCCGGCGGGAGCCTCGCCGGGAGCACCGTCCAGCCGGGCGTACGCGCGTACCCCGCCGTCCGTCGCCAGACAGAGGTGGCGTACGGCGGACGCGTGGCGGCGAGCGGTGTCCTCCCAGGACGGCTGCCCGAACTCCCGGCCGGCCCAGGCGAGCAGGGCGACCACGGCGGCGGCCGAGTCCACGGTGAGTTCGTCGGCGCCCCGGTCGCCGCGGCCCAGCGCCGTGCCCGCCGGGACGACGCCGTACCGGGGGTGCGCGGCGGCGGCCAGGGCGGCCGCGCCCGCCGCCGCGACATCCGCCGCGGCGGAGTCGCCGCACCGCAGGTAGCCCTGGGCAGCGCCGTACCAGAAGGTGAGGGCACGCGTGTCGGTGTCGTCGTGGGTCCGGGCCCGGAGCCTGGCGGTGACGTCCTGCGCCTGCCGCAGGACGTCCGTCGGCTGCCGTCGCCGAACGGGGAGGCCGCTGCCGGTCTGTGGAAGGGGGCGTCGAAGGGGGCGACCGTTGCCGGTCCGCGGAAGGGCGCGCGCGTTGCCGGTCGCCTCCTCCTCGGTGGCGAGCCAGAGCAGTCCGGCCCAGAAGCCTCCGGTCCACGAGCCGCGCCGACTGGTCAACCAGCGGCCGTCGGCGGGATCCGCGTAGAGCGGGAAACGGTCCTCGACCTCGTCGGCGGTGGTGCGTATCCGCTGGAGCAGCAGGGCGATGGCGCCCTCGGTCGCGTGCGCGCGCGTGCTCGGCGTCATCCCACTCCTCGGTGATCAGCAAGGTCTGCGGTGATCAGCAGGGTCTGCGCGGCCGTGCCGAAGGCGCCCGCGTCGTCCATCAGTACGGTCTCGGCGACCCCCGTTCCCCCGGGCCCCGGGCGAGTGCGGGCGCGCAGCGCGATCCACTCCCCCGTCGGGGGACGCACGAGGTGGACGGTCAGATCGAGGTTGACGCAGTGGTACCGGTCCGGGGGCAGGACCGCGCCGATCCCGTGCGTGAGATCGGCCAGCGCGACGGCAGCGAGCCAGGGCGGTGCGGCGGCCCCGGCGACCCCGGTGCGCAGCCGGGCCCAGGCGCTTCCGCCGTGCGGGTTGGCCGGGTCGTCCACGACGACGACCTCCACCGCGTCGCGGTTGAAGGAGGGTTCGTCGCCGTAGGGGGCGTGCGTGAGCAGGCCGCCGGTGCGGTGCGGCATCGGGGGCTCCTGCGCGAGCCGGGGCAGCGCGGTCGCCGCGTCGCGTACGCCGAGGGCGCTCGCCCTGGCGATGTCGGTGCCGTCGGCGGTCAACAGGACGTCCACCAGGCCGAAGCTGCGGCCGGCGCGCACCGTACGGGTGGCCGCCGCGAGGGGCTGGGCGGGCTGCGGTCCCAGGAAGTCGACCGAGATCCGGGTCAGCGGCCGTTCGCCGAGTTCCCGCTGGGCGAGGTGCGCCAGCAGGGCGGCGACCGCTCCGCCGTGGAGAAGACCGGGACGCCAGGGGCCGGCGGCCACGGGCGAGGGCGCCCAGAGGCTGTCCGCCGCGCGGAACAGCGGTTCCGGCACGGTGAGTTGAGCGGCCGCCCGCTGCCCGCCCGCGGGTTCTTCCTCAGTCGTCACCGCCCTCGTCATTCCGCCACCGCCCGGCGCACCTGGAAGGCGCTCACGACGGAGACGAGGAAGGACAGGCCCGCCATGGCCCAGCCCGCCGGGTAGCCGGCCGACGTATCGGCCAGAAACCCGAAGCCGAGCGGTCCCACCACGAAACCGCCGAAGAAGCCCATCGACACCAGGGCGGAGGCATGGCCGGTGGCCCCGAAGGCCGGGCTGCGCACGACAGCGACCATCGAGACGGCGTTGGCCGCGACGGCGGAGCCGCCCAGGCCGATGGCGGCGACCCAGACCAGCCAGGTCAGCCGGGTGGCGGCGACCATGAGCGGTACGAAGCAGACCGCCACGGCCGCCAGTACCAGCAGCGGCACGGCGATGTCCGCGAGCCGGCCGCTCAGCCGGGTCCACACCACCCGGGCGACGATTCCCGCGCCGCCGACCACCGCGATGAGGGCACCCGCGATCCGCTCCCCCATGCCGAGTTCTTCATGGGCGTAGAGCGGCAGGTAGGTGTTGAGCGCGGCGAGTGCCGTGCCGATGCCGAGCGAGTAGACGATGAGCCATCCCGCGGCCCGGTTGGGGCGCTTGGGCAGTGTGAGGCGCGCCGGGCCGGTCGTCCGCGGCTGGTCGCGCGGCAGCATGAAGGCGGCAGCGGCGGCGGCGAGCGCGACGGGGACGACCAGGGCGAGGGTGCCGCGCCAGGACGTGGCCGCGGCCAGGGTGGGAACCAGCAGTCCGGCGGCGAAGGCGCCGAACTGCACACCGGACTGTTTGACGCCCACGGCGGCGGCCCGCCGCTCCGGGGGGAGATGGGCCGCGATGAGACGGTTGGTCGCGGGGTTGGCGAACGCCTGCGCCGCGCCGGCCAGTACGAGCCCGGCCGGCAGCCAGCCGTACCCGCCGCCCGCGGGCAGGACGACGAAGACCGCCGCCACCGTCACCAGGAGGATCAGCAGGGCGCGTCGGCCGCCGATCAGGTCGGTGAGGTGTCCGCTGAAGAGGGAGAGCAACGATGCCGTACCGAACGCCACGGCGGTCAGCGAGCCCAACTGCGAGCGCGATATGCCGAGTTCCGAAAGGAGCGTGGGCCCCAGGGCACCCAGGGCGAAGAGCACGAACATCGACAGACCCATGCTCGCCGTGAGCAGGGGTAGCAGAGCGCGTGGTGAGCGCTGCCCGCCGAGTCGATCGGCCTTGGCGCGTTCCTGCGTGTCCACGCTTGCCTCCATCATCAGAGAGCGCTATTTATTGTTTCACTCTAGATGGCAACTCTAGCAACTGAACGGTAGACGGACCATGGCAGGGAAACCAGGCGTAAGACGCCAACGCTCCAACGAGACGAGGGCCCGGCTGCTCGACGCCTCGCTGCGGCTGTTCGTCGAGCACGGCTACGACGGCACGACGATCGAGGCGATCGCCCGCGAGGCCGGGGTCGCGGTGCAGACGGTGTACTTCAAGTTCGGCACCAAGTTCACGATCCTCAAGGAGGTGTTGGACGTCCGGATCGCGGGCGACGAGCGGCCCATACCGACCATGGAGCGCGAGTGGTTCCGGGACGCGGTCGCGGCCGAGGACCCACGTGAACAGCTGCGCCACCAGGTGGCCGGGGCCCGGGAGATCTACGAACGGGTCGGCGCGATGCTGGAAGTGCTGCGCAACGCGGCCCTGAACAACGAAGAGATCACGCCGCTCTGGGAACGGAACAAGGAGCAACGCTTCGAGGTCCAGGCGCAGTTGGTGAAGGCCCTCGCCGAGAAGCAGCCGTTCCCGCCGGGCCTGTCCGCCGACCGCGCCGCGGACATCAGCTACACCCTGCTCGGCCCCGAGATCTACCACCTGCTGGTCACCGAGCGGGGCTGGAGTTCCCAGGAATGGGCCGACTGGGTGCACGACGGTCTCTGTCGTCATCTGGTCGGCGAGAGCTGAGCGTCCGACGGCGAATCGACACCGCTGACCATCGACGAGGCCCGGCCCGGACGCGTGGCAGGCGATGGCCGGGCCGGTCACCCACCTCACCACACGTCATGGGGGCACCCTTGAAGCACTCAGATCAGACGACACGCGCCGTGGCCGCCGAGCCCTTAGCGCCGCCTCCCGCGCAGCCACCTCCCGAGCGCGGACTCGCCTCACTCGCCCGGCGGCTGGTGCGCCGCAGGACCCCCGTCTTCCTGCTGATCGCGGCGGTCTCGCTTGCCGCCGCGCTGTTCGGAGCGGGAGCGGCGGGCGACCTGTCGAGCGGCGGCTACACGGCGAGCGACTCCGAGTCGGCGAAGGCCGAACAGTTGCTCGCCGACCGCTTCGGGACCGGCTCCCCCAACATGGTGCTGCTGGCCACCGGCGAGGGTCAGGTGGCGGACCCGGCGGCGGCCGAGGCGGGCACGGAACTGACCGGCCGGATCCGGGAGTTGGAGGGAGTGGGCTACGCGGAGTCGTACTGGACGTCCCAGGACCCCGCGCTGCGCTCGAAGGACGGCCGCTCCGCGCTGATCCTGGTGCGGCTGTCCGGCGACGAGAACGAGGCCACGCACCGGTCGGGTGAGCTGGCCGAGGAACTCTCGGGCAAGCAGGGCGAGTTCACGGTCACGGCCACCGGACGCGCTCCGATCAACGACGCGCTGGAGAAGCAGAGCGAGGAGGACCTGACCAAGGCCGAACTCATCGGCGCGCCGCTCACCCTGATCATCCTGCTGGCCGCCTTCGGCTCACTGGTGGCGGCTCTGCTGCCGCTGCTGGTGGGCGTCGTCTCGGTCGTCTGCACCCTGGCCGTCCTGCGTCTGCTGGCCGGCTTCACCGATGTCTCCCTGTTCGCGATGAACGTCACCACGGCGCTGGGCTTCGGACTCGCCGTCGACTACAGCCTGTTCATCGTGACCCGTTATCGCGAGGAGCTGGCGCGGGGCAGCGAGGTCGTCGAGGCCATCGCCCACAGTCTGCGTACCGCGGGACGGACCGTTCTGTTCTCCGCGCTCACGGTCGTGCTGTCCCTGGCCGCCCTGCTGGTGTTCCCGATCGCCTTCCTCCAGTCACTCGCCTACGCCGGTATCGCGGTGGTGAGCCTGGCCGCGGTCACCTCGCTGGTGATCCTGCCGCCGACGCTGGCCGTCATCGGCCGGCGGATCGACCGGCTCGACGTGTTCGCCGGGCTGCGGCGGCGCCTGCCGGGCGCGGCCACGGAGGGGGGCGGCGTCTGGCACGGGCTGGCCACCGGGGTGATGCGCCGTCCGGTGCTCGCCGGGGCCGGCGTGGCCGTGCTGCTGATCGCGCTCGCCCTGCCCTTCGCGCACGCCCGGTTCGGCCTCACGGACGACCGCATCCTCCCTCAAGGGGCTCCGGCGCAGACGGCGGCCGACACCATCCGTTCCGGCTTCGACGGTGCGGGCACGGCCCCGGTGACCGTGGTGCTGCCTGACCTGCCGGAGGACGGCCGGGACGCCGAACTGACCGACTACATGGCCGCGTTGTCCCGAACGGACGGCACCGTACGGGTGGACGGCCCCCTCGGCAGCTGGGCGACGGGACAGCAGGTCGCCGAACCCGGCCCCACCGCCGGGACGTTCGCCGACGCCCGGGGTGTCTGGCTGAACGTCGTGTCCGACACCAACCCCAACTCCGCCGCCGGCGAGCGGCACACCGAGGACGTCCGCGAAGTGCGGGCGCCCGCCGAGGCGTTGGTCGGCGGCGAGGCGGCCTCGCTGGTGGACACCAAGGACTCGCTCATGGAGCGCATCCCGTACGCCGTCGCGGTGATCGCCCTGAGCATGCTGATCCTGCTCTTCCTGTTCACCGGCAGCCTCGTGGTGCCGTTGCAGGCCCTGGTGCTCAACACCCTCAGCCTCACCGCCTCCTTCGGGGCGATGGTGTACGTGTTCCAGGACGGCCATCTCAAGTGGCTGGTCGGCGATTTCGTCCACACCGGGCAGCTGGAGGTCACCGTCCCGGTGCTGATGTTCTGCGTGGCCTTCGGCCTCTCCATGGACTACACCGTCTTCCTGCTGTCCCGGATCCGGGAGGAGTACCTCGCGACCGGCGACAACACGCGGGCCGTGGTCTTCGGCATCGACCACACCGGCCGTCTGATCACCGCCGCCGCGCTGGTCGTGGCGACCGTGCTGGGCGCCCTGGCGACGTCGGAGCTGAGCCTGCTCAAGCTGCTCGGCGCGGGGCTCGCGCTCGCGGTGCTGGTGGACGCGACCCTGGTGCGCGGCATCCTCGTACCGGCCGTGATGAAACTCTGCGGCCGGGCCAACTGGTGGGCCCCGGCTCCACTGCGCCGACTGCACGACAAGGTCGGCCTGCGCGACGGCTGACCGGTTCTCACCCACCTCACGCGCCACGGCCCCTCCTCCTCACCCGGCGGAGGGGCCGTCTTGTTTCCTTTTTTAGTAGATGTGGGAACTAGAGTGCGCATATAGTGAGGACGCGCGAACTGGGGGATCGGACTCGCGTCCGGTGCGCCGCGCTGCGGGGGGACAACGGGGAATCAACGGGGATTCGTGCTGGTCAGCCGCATTGGTGTGCGTTCGCGCGCTCGCTCCATGACCGGAACGGAGATCAGAAGTTGAATCCTGTCCACAGCATGGAAAGTCCACCTCAGCTCCTCGTCATGTCCGTGGGCAAGCGTCCTGGTTTCCACGCCGCGGTGCGCTGCGCACTGACCGACGTGGTGGCCGGTTCCGAACGCTTACTCTCCGAGACACCAAGTGCGGGTGAACCGCCCGCGGAGACCGATTCCGCCCCTGACCGAACGAGGCGTCCCGCCTACCAGAATCTGCTCGGCAAGGCACGGCGTTTCCTGGCCGGGGCGTTACCGCGGGCCGAGATCCGGCTCATCACCGCCGAGACCCTGCCGAAGGCCGCCGAGGTCTTCGGCGAGCGGACACACGGCGCCGCGACCGCGCCGCCTCTCCTGCTCGTCGACGCGGCGGGCGCGGGCCTCGGTGCCGCGCCGCTCGAAGCCACCGTCGCCGAAGCCGTGGACCGGCTGGCCGCCGTCCTCCCCCGCGTCCCGGGGGACCGGCCACCCGTGCCCCGGACAGCCGTGTACGCGGAGGGGCCGCCGCACTCCGTCCGCGTCGCCCAGGACCACGAAGTGCTCCAACTCCCTGACGAGCCCTGGGTGCTCACGGCCGACGTGGTCCGCCGGTTCACCGACCACGTCCAGCAGACCCACGGCAGCTCGGCCCTGCGCTCCGCCTCGCGCACCGGACCTCCGGCGCTGGCCCGGGCCCTGCACGGCTTCCTCACCGAACAGGCCGGTTCCGCCTGGGGGTTGCACTACTACACCGGCTCGGTCGTCTCGGGACTCATCGACGAGCTCGACCGGCTGGCCGCCGGACAGGGCAACCCCGTACTGCGGGGCCCGAGCGAACACAGCCTGGCCTGTGGTGCGCTGGCCCGCTGGCAGCTCGACGAGGCGCCGTACCTGATCATCGTCACCAGCGGGATGGTGGACGAGTTCCGGGGCACCCTGGCCAACCTGCGCCAGGCCGGGGCGCGCGGCTTCATCGTCTGTGCCGACTCCCCGCGCGAGGCGTGGTTCCCGTTCCAGGGCACGGTCCACGCGGCCGAGGACTCCCGGGCGGTGCTCACCGCACGCCGGATCCCCCATGTGTACCTGGCGGATCCCGCCACGCTCCAGGAGGATCTGTCGGCCGCGTTCACCGCCTACCACGAGAGCGAAGGACCGGTCGTCCTGCTCGCTACGCCGTCGGTACTCGCCTCCGCCGCGCCCCTGGCACCGGTTCCCGCCGGTCAGCGGCGGCCCCGGGCCGTACTGCGGGTCGCGGAGGACCAGCTCGCTCCGGTGACAGACCTCGTCAACTCCGGCCCCGCCAGGCTGCTGTGGCAGTGCGGCCGGCTCGACGGCGAGGAGTCCGGCCTCGTCCACGAGATCGCGGCGGGCGCGGGCATCGCGCTCGCCGACTCCCTCACCCGGCCCGGCAGCGTGGCGGCGTACCGCGACGGCCGCAAGGTCGACGAGTACCTGGGCAGCCTCGGGCTCTACGGCTACTCGGCCCGGGTGCACGGATTCCTGCACCACGGCGGACGGCTGCGCCCGCGCGAGGAACAGGCCCTGTTCTTCCTCAAGAGCCGTGTCAGTGAGGCGTCCACGCCGTTCTCACCACGCGCCCTGGCCCGGAACCTGCGCGTCGTCCAGATCACTCGCGAGGCCACGCACCTCGCCCCGTTCGCCGACCACCCGGTGCACGCCGAGGCCCGCGGCTTCCTGCGCGCGCTGCGCGAACGCCTCGCCGTCGAACCCGACGTGCTCGCCCGGCGCCGGACCGCCATCGCCGAGGCACAGCACAGCGCGGACGACGCCGTGCACGCCCTGCCCGTCCTGCCCATGTCCGCCAACTACTTCTTCCACCGACTCGGTGGCGTACTGGAACAGTTGATCACGCAGGAGGGCTACACATACACGGGGGTGTTCGACGTGGGGCGCGGGGGCTTCTCGGCGATCCGCAACCTCCCCCGGACCGGGCCGGGCTTCTCCGGGTGGTACGGGCGGGCCCTGATGGGCGACGCGCTCCAGGCGGTGCCCGCGGTGGCACTGACCCGGGACGACAACGTCCTCGCCTTCATCGGGGACGGCGCCTCGGCCCTCGTACCCGACATCGTCCCGTCGCTCGTCCAGCAGGTCTGTCTGCACGGGCGGCCGTTGCGCCGCAATCTGACCCTCTTCCGGCTCGTCGACGGCGGGCACTCGGTGATCCGCTCGTACCACGAGGGCCGCTCGGGCTCCGGTCTGAGCCGCCAGAACCAGGTGGTGCACCTGCTGGAACCGGAGCGGACCAGAAATTTCGGCGGCCTCACCGTCCGGCACCGGCACGTCCCGGACGTCCACCCGGACCAGCTGCGTGACTGGCTGACCCGGCCGGCCACCGTGAACGTCTGCTCCGTCCTGCTGTCCCACAACAACGAGGGCGACGGCCTGAGCCTGCTCTCCTCCCTGGGCTGGCAGCGCGACGAACTCTCCGCGCTCGCCCTGCCCTCGCGCCGGTCCGCCCGGTCCGCCCGGTCCTCCTCGGCGAGCGGCCGCGCCTGAATCCGGCGCCCGCGTTCCGGCTCGCCCTCTCCTCACCGCTCTTCCTCATCTGCTCTTCCTCACCTGCTCTTCCTTTCCGGAGGCACAGTCTTGTCCCGTTCGGCGATTCCGCCTGCCCAGTCCACGGCGGACACCTCTGCCCCGTCCGCGCCCGAAGCGGACTTACCGGCCACGCCGGTCCCCTTCGGCTTCCTCGCCCATCCCGTCAGCTCCGGACACCGCAACCAGGTCCGTGCCCTCGATCTGTTCGGCCGGATCCTGGACGAGCACCGCGGCACCGAGCGCGCACCGGGCGTCCGGCACAGCGTTCCCATGCCGCTGATCACCTCCGTCACCTCACCGACCGGCGCCCGATGTACCGGCGAGGTGCGCTATCTCCCGTACACCGCCGAGCAGTTGCTGCGCCGCCCCAACACGGCACGCGCGATGGTCGCCGCGGAGGCGGCCCGGCTGCGGGACGCCGGGGCCCGGCTGATCGGCCTCGGCGGCGCCACCTCGATCGTCGGCGACCGGGGGGTGTGGACGGAACGCCAGGTCGGTACGGCGGTGACCAGCGGCAACTCGCTGACGGTGTACGCCGCCCAGCAGGAACTGCTGCATGTCGTACGGCTGTTGGAGCTGACGCCGGAGTCGACCCGGGTGGCCGTGGTGGGCTACCCCGGTTCCATCGGCCTGGCGGTGGCGAAGCTGCTGCTGGCCGACGGCTTCCCGCTGGACCTGGTGTGCCGGCGCGGCAGGCGGGCCCCCTCGGCGCTGCTCACGCACCTCGCCGCCGAGGACCACGACCGGGTCCGGCTGGTCGACGAGGTCGCCCAATGCTCCCCGGAAACCCGCCTGTTCGTGACCGCGTCGTCGGCCGGCGGACTGGTGGACCCCGACCGGCTGCCGCCGGGCTCGGTGGTGGTCGACGTGGCACTGCCCCGCGACGTGACCGCGGCGCCGCGCGACAGCAGCGACGTACTCGTCATCGACGGCGGCCTGGTCAGCGGCTCCGCAGACGTCGTGATCGGGGACGGCGCCCTGCCCAGCCCCACCCAGCAGCTCAACGGCTGTCTCGCCGAGACGCTGGTGCTCGCCCTGGAGGGACACGCCCGGTCGTTCTCGCTCGGCCGGGAACTGGCCCTGGACCGGGTCCGCACGATCGGTGCCCTCGCGGCCCGGCACGGCTTCACGCCCGTCCCGCTCGCCTCCTTCGGCCGGCCGGTCGCCGACGAGGAGGTACTGCGCCTGGCCCGCCACCACCGCCCGGCCCGCACCACGGCGGCTCACACCCCGGCGGAACGGGCACCGGGGGTCACCGAGATGACCAAGCGACGGTTCCGGGAGCGGATCAACCCGCCCATGGCCCGGCTCTTCGAGGCCCACGGCCTGGACCGGGTCTTCACCACGGGCCGCGGCTGCACACTGACCACCGAGGACGGCACCGACTACCTGGACTTCGTCGCCGGGTACGGATGTCTCAACCTCGGCCACAACCACCCGGTGGTGACCGAGCGGCTGCGGAGCTTCCTGGACCGGGGCTCGCCGACCTTCGTGCAGTACGTCTCCATGCCCGAGCAGGCCGCCGAACTCGCCGAGCGGCTCAGCGAGTTGGCCCCCGGCCGGCCCGAGCGGGTGTTCTTCTCCAACTCCGGCACCGAGGCGGTGGAGGCCGCGCTCAAGGTGGCCCGCGCGGCCACCGGCCGCACCCGCCTCGTGTACGCCGACAACAGCTACCACGGCAAGACGCTGGGGGCGCTGTCCGTCACCGGCCGGGCGGCGCACCGGGAGCCGTTCGGCCCGCTGCTGCCCGACACGGCGGCGGTGCCGTACGGGGACCTGGACGCGCTGGCAGCCGTGCTCGACGGCGCGGCGGCCTTCATCGTCGAACCGGTGCAGGGCGAGGGCGGTGTCGTCCTGCCGCCGGCCGGCTATCTGAGGGCGGCGCGGGAGCTGTGCCGGCGGGCCGGGGCGGCCTTCGTGCTCGACGAGATCCAGACCGGACTCGGCCGCACCGGAGCGCTCTTCGCCGCCGAGCACGACGGCCTCGACCCGGATGTGCTGTGCGTGGCCAAGTCGCTCTCCGGAGGACTCGTGCCCATCGCGGCGACCCTGTGCCGGGCGGACCTGTGGGACGCGGCGTACGGCAGCACCAACCGTTCGATGCTGCACTCCTCGACCTTCGGCGGCGGCAACTTCGCGGCGGTGGCGGGCCTGGCCACCCTCGACGTACTCACCGCCGAGGGGCTGCCGGAGCACGCGCTGAAGGTCGGGGAGCATCTGCGCGGCTCCCTGCGCACGGTGTGCGAGTCGTACGGCTTCGTCAAGGACATCCGCGGCATCGGCCTGATGACCGCCATCGAGTTCGACGGCGACTTCTCCGGAGCGGTCTCCTCCGTCACGGACGAACTCCTGACCAGGCTCCCGGGCGACCTGCGCGCACTGGCCGACTGGCTGCCGGACGACCTGCGTACGGCACTGTCCCGGGCCGGCGACGCGATGGAATCCACCCTCGGCGACCTGATGTGCCTCCGCTTCGTGGCCTCGCTCGCCCGCGACCACCGCATCCTCACCTTCGTCACGGCCAACCGCACCCGGGTGATGCGCATCCAGCCGCCGCTGGTGCTCACCTTCGCCGAGGCCGACCGGTTCGTCGCGGACTTCGAGGCGGTCTGCCGCGAACTGGCGCTCCACGCGGACCTGGACGCCTGGCGCCCGCCGCAGGACTGAACCCCGAACCGCAGGCGCTTCGCCCCACTCCCCACTGCACGATGCCGGGCACCCGTGTCCGGCATGGACAACCGCAACAGAGAACACCGCACCGAAGCAGAGAACCCGACGCAGGAGGACACCCGCATGAACAGCACCACAGAGCAGCGACTCGTCGACGTCCTGGTGGACCGCCTGGGCCTGCAGCCCGACGAACTCACCCGCACCGCCCGCTTCAAGGACGACCTGGGGCTCGACTCACTCGACCTGGTCGAGCTGGTCTCGGCGATGGAGGACGAGCTCGGCGTGCCCGTGACCGACGAGGTGGCCCTGTCCCTCACCTCGCTCGGTGATGTCATCGCCTATGTGGACTCCCAGTGTCCCGTCGGCACGGAGCCCGCGATAACGGAGCCCGCGATAACGGAGCCCGCGATATGACCGGCCGTCGCGTGGTCGTGACCGGACTCGGCCCGGTGACCTCGCTGGGCGTCGGCGCCAAGGCGTTCCACGCCGGCCAGTTGGAGGGACGCGGCGCGGTACGGCCCATCAGCCGGTTCGACGCCTCCGACCTGCCGGTCCGGATCGCGGCGGAGGTGGACCTGCCCGACGAACTCCGCCTCGCCAGGCGCGACTTCATCGCCACCGACCGGGTCACCCACCTGGCCGCGGCAGCCGCGTCGCTGGCCCTGGCGGACGCCGGTCTGGATCTCGACGCGGCCGACCGGAACCGGATCGGTGTGGTGCTCGGCACCGGCTGCGGCGGCGCCGAGAGCATCCGGCACAACGGAACCGCCCTGGCACGCAAGGGGCCGGGAGGGGTCGGAGCACGCTTCATCCCGATGTCGATGTCGAACAGCTCGGCTTCCTGGATCGCCATCCGGTACGGCCTCGGCGGGCCCGTCACCACCACCGTGACGGCCTGCGCCAGCGGCGCCGACGCCCTGTTGACGGCGCACCAGATGATCGTCACGGGCGAGGCCGATGTCGTACTCGCGGGCGGTACCGAGGCTCCGGTCACCGACCTGGTCGTGAGCGGCTTCGCCAAGATGAAGGCGCTGTCCACCCGCAACGAGGAGCCCGAGCGGGCGAGTCGCCCCTTCGGCGCCGACCGCACCGGGTTCGTCCTCGGCGAGGGTGCCGCCGTTCTCGTACTGGAGGACGCGGATCACGCACGGGCCCGGGGCGCCGAGCCGCTGGCCGCACTCCTCGGCTACGGCCGCACCTGCGACGCGTACCACGTCGTGGCGCCCCGCCCGGACGGTGCCGCGGCCGCCCGGGCCGTGACGGGCGCGCTGCGCTCCGCCGGGCTCGCTCCCGAGGAGGTCTCCCACGTCAACGCGCACGGCACCGGAACCGTCCTCAACGACGCGGCGGAGGCCGCCGCCCTGACGACGGCCCTGGGCCCGGTCGCCGCCCGGATCCCGGTGACGGCCACCAAGTCGATGACCGGCCACACCCTCGGCGCGGCCGGCGCCATCGAGGCGGTGGCCGCCGTGCAGACCCTCGTGCACCAGGTGGTGCCGCCCACGGCGAACCTCGACGCCCCCGACCTGGCGCTCGGCCTCGACCTGGTCGCGGGCGAGCCGCTCGACACCCGGGTCTCGGCGGTGTTGTCCAACTCCTTCGCCTTCGGCGGCCACAACGTGGTGCTCGCGTTCGGGCGGCCCTGAGCCGGGCGCGCGTGACGCGGCACGTTCGGTGCGCTCCCGCCTCAAGCGCGAGCGGGGGCGCACCGGTGTTCGCGGAGCGCTGTCACCGCAGAGCACTGCCACCTCGGAGCACTGCCACCTCGGAGCACCGTCCCCGCGGAGCGCTGTCGCCTCGGAGCACCGTCCCCGCGGGTGTGCCGGAGGATCTAGCCATAGTGGCACTCTATAGTTAGGCTAACCTAATCTCTTACGAGGTGAGGTGTGCATGCCGGGCGGGGGAGCCTCCTTCCGCGGTGTCGGTTTCCGCGGTGTCAGTCATGTCGTGGGCGGCAGGGCCGTGTTCGAGCGCTTCGACCTCGATGTGCCACCGGGGTCGGTCCTCGCGGTGCTGGGCGCCTCGGGTGCGGGCAAGAGCACGCTGCTGCGCCTGGCCGCCGGAGTGCGCCGGCCGACGGCCGGGACGGTCAGCGCTCCCGGCCGGGTGGGCTACGCGTTCGCCGAGCCGCGGCTGCTGCCCTGGCGCTCCGCCCTGGAGAACGTCGTGTTCGCACTCGGCCGCCCCGCGCGTCCGGCGGACCTGGAGCGGGCCCGTGACCTGCTGGCGCGCCTTGGGCTGACCGACGTGGACCGGTCGTACCCGGCGGAGCTGTCCACCGGAATGCGCCAACGAGTGTCCCTGGCCAGGGCGTTGATGCCCGGCGCGCCTCTGCTGGTCCTGGACGAACCCACCTCCGCGCTCGACGTGCGGCTGCGCGCGGAGGTGCGCGACGTCCTGCTGGCCCTGGCCCGGGAGGCGGACTCGACCGTCCTGTGGGCCACGCACGATCCGTCCGAGGCGGCTCGGGCCGCGGACCGGGTGCTGGTGCTCACCCCCGCCGTGTCGCCCCGGCACACCTTCCTCCCCCTCGCACCACGCGCCCGCCGTGACGCGGAGGACGTCGACCGGGCGGCAAAGGCGATCACCGAAGCGCTCACCTCGCCGACCGGTCCCCACCGAGCATCACCCGCCCAGCAGTTGACGTCCGGACAGTTTGGAGAGCCCGCGTGAGATCCCCTGGCTTCGGCCGACGCCGTCTTCTTCCCCTGCTGGCAGCCGGGTCGCTCGCCGCGGTCGTCTCCCTCGCGGGATGCGCCGACAGCGGCGAGGGCAGCACGCGCGCCGACTCGGACTCCCCCGGCCTGCGCGTCGGGGTGGCCCCCAACGTCGTACTCGACGGGGCCACTTCAGGGCTCCGGACCGACAAGGAGCTGGCAGCGGAGGCCGGTTCGGTCAGCTTCGCCGAGCTGCGCGGCCCCGACGAGATCCGTACGCAACTGACCAGCGGCTCGGTCGATCTGCTCACCCTGCCCAGCAACATCGCGGCCAACCTGCACACTCGTGGCGTCGACGTACGCATCCTGGGAGTCGTCGACGGGCCGTCCGACGTGCTGCTCGGCCCGGAGAAAGCAGGCGTGTCCTGGTCCGCCCTGCGCGGCGCCACGGTCCATGTCCCCTTCAAGGGCGACGTGAACGACGTGGTGTTCCGTCAACTGGCGGCCAGGAACGGGCTGAAGGCCGGTGAGGACTTCGACATCACGTATCACCCCACCCTGCCCGATCTGCTGACCGCGGTGGGCTCAGGCAAGGCCGAGTACGCGCTGCTGCCCGAACACCAGGCCAGCCTGGCGGCCTCCGCCGCCGCCAGGTCCGGGGCACCGAAACGGCAGGTGCTGGAACTCGGCGAGCAGTGGCGCGACACCACCAGCCAGACCGGCTACCCCACCTACGCCATCGGCGTACGGGGCGCGTTCGCGGACGACCACCCCAAGCTCCTGGAGAAGATCAACCAGGCGCTCACCGCCTCGGCCAGGAACGCCTCCGCCGCACCGGACCGGGTCGCACCCCAGGTCGCCGAACGCACCGGGGCACCGCGAGCCCTGGTGGCCCAGTTGCTGACCCGGCTCTCCCCCGGCTACCGCACCGCGGACACCGCCCGCACCGAACTCGCCGCGCTCTTCGACGAACTCGCCGACACCTCACCGGACTTGATCGGAGGGAAGGCCCCGGATGCGAGTGTCTACGCCACGGCGAACGCGTGACGCGGGCCTCGTCCTCGCCGGCTGCGCCGTCCTGCTCGGCGCCTGGCAGTGGTGGTCGGTCGGCCGACCGGCGGTTCTGGTGCCCTCACCGTACGAAACCGGCCTGGCCCTCCGCCGTCTCGCCGACGAAGGGCTCCTGCTGACCGAGATCGGCCGCACTCTGGGCCGTACGGCACTGAGTTCCGCACTCGCCCTGCTCATCGGCGTCGTCTGGGGCCTGGCGAGCGGGTGGAGCGGGCCGGCCGACGGGCTGGGCCGCCCGCTGCGGGCCGTCCTGCTCGGCGTACCGCCGATCATCCCCGTCGTCATGGGCATGGTCTGGTGGGGCAGCGGTGCCGGCGTCCCGGTGTTCGTCGCCACGCTCGTCTCGGTCCCGGTCGTCGCTGTCGGCATCGCCGAGGCCGTACGGTCCCTGGACTCCGACCTGATGGAGATGGCGACCACGTTCCGGGTCGGCACACGCCAGCGGCTGCGGCATCTGGTGCTGCCCGCGCTGTCCGCCCCGCTGCTGGCCTCCGTCGCGCTGGTCGGCACGACCTCGCTGCGTACGACCGTGATGGCCGAGCTGCTCGCGGCCCACGACGGCGTGGGCGCGCGCATCGCGGAGGCCCGGACCAACCTCGCCACCGACGAGGTGTTCGCCTGGGCCGCCGTCACCGTCGCGGTCGCGCTCCTCGTCGAGCACCTGGTGGTCGGGCCTCTGCGCTCGCGGGCCCGCAGGTGGCAGAGCGTCCCGGCGGACACGCCGACGGATGCCGGACTCAGTCCCAACGTGCTGGAGAGGACAATCCGGTGAGCCCCGTGCAAGCGGATCCCCCGAGCGACGAGACCACGTCTCTTCCCGTTGCCGTTGCCGTTCCCGTTGCCGTTCCGGTTCCGGTGCTCGTCGTCGGTGCGGGACCGACGGGTCTCGCCCTGAACCTGCTGCTGGAGCGGTTCGGTATCGCCTCTCTCATGGTCGAGCGGCGGACCGTTCCGTCGACGCTGCCGAAGGCCCGTGCCGTGAACACCCGCACCATGGAGGTCTTCCGGCAGCTCGGCGTCGCCGACGAGATCACGGGCGCCGCGCTGGGACAGGAGAGCACGGGCCTGCGATTCGCCTTCGCGCGCACGCTCGTCTCCCTCGACGAGCCCGACACCCTGCTGGCCCGCAGCGTGGTCGCCGGACGGCGGGCCGCCCACAGCCCGGAAGCCACAGTGGTCTGTCCCCAGGACTCCGTCGAGGACATCCTGCGCCGGAGGATTCCGTCCGGCCGCGTCCAGTACGGCGTCGCGCTCACCCGCCTGGAACAGGACGACGAGCACGTGACCGCGACGCTCACCGCTCCGGACGGCACCTCGCGTCTGTTGCGATGCCGGTACGTCGTCGGGTGCGACGGCGCGCGCAGCGCGGTGCGGGAGGCGCTGGGTGTGGCCCTGCGCGGCGGCGGTCCGACGGCGGAGAACCGGCACATCCTGTTCGAGGCCCGCCTCGACCCACTGCTGGGCGACCGCCGGGCGAGCATCACCTTCCTGCACGCCGACGGCGTACGCGGCTACCTCCAGCCCGCCCGGCAGCCGGACCGCTGGACCTTCAACCACGTGCTGGGCGAGGGCAGTTCGGCCTCCCCTCGATCGGCGGAGGCGGTCGTCCGGACCGTCATCGGCCGAACCGAGGTGCCGCTGACGGTACTTGAGGAGGGCAGTTGGACCAGCCGCAGCCAGGTCGCGGAGCGGCTGTCCGCCGGCCGGGTACTCCTCGCGGGCGACGCGGCGCATCTGGTGACGCCGTTCAGCGGATCCGGCCTCAACCTCGGAGTCCAGGACGCACACAACCTCGCCTGGAAGCTCGCGGCGGTACTGCGCGGATGGGCGGGGCCCGGTCTCCTGGACAGCTACGACACCGAACGCCGCCCGGTCGCGGAATGGACCGCGCGCGAGGACCGCGCCAACAACGCCGATGCCCTCGACACCGGCACCTGGGACCGCTGGCGCACGGAACTGCCCAAACGCCGGGTCAAGGACGGCTTGATCCTGGGCTTCCACTACGAGCGCGGCGCCCTGATCCCCGAGGGCAGCCCGCCGCCGACCACCGCCGACCCGTACACGCACTACGAACCCACAGCCCGTCCCGGACACCGCGCCCCGCACCACCCGATGGGTCCCGACGGCGGGCGGACCTCCCTCCTCGACCTCTTCGGCCCGGGGCTGACCCTGCTCACGGGCCCGGAGGGCACGACGTGGGCGGGGGCCGCCGCCCAGGTCGCCGCGCGCCTCGGCATCCCGCTCAAGGCACATGTGCTGGGCCGGGACCCTCAGGGGATCGACCCGGCCTGGCCCGACCTCTACGGAATCACCGGTGGCGGTGCCGTTCTGGTCCGTCCCGACGGCCACACGGCCTGGCGCGAGCCCGGTGCCCGCCCACGGGAGCAGGCCGTCGAAACCCTCGACCGGACGCTGCGCACCATCCTGTACAGGGTGGTTCACGGGGCGGGCGGCTGACCCACGGCTGACCCACGGCCGTGGATCCGTCGGCCGGGTTCAGCCGGCCGCCAAGTCCTCCGTCCGCAAGGGGTTCGGGACCGGCAGATAGCGTGCGTCGGCGCCGTCCGCGCCGGTCCAGCGCAGCAGCAGGTTCGTCTTGCCGGGCAGGGTCGGGGCCCTGAGCAGTTCGGCCACCTCGGGCAACTCGGCGTCGCACCGCGCGAGTTCTCGTCGTACGGCGTCCCAGACCCGCACGTCCGGGTACCGCTCCCGCAGTGCCTCCGCGATCTCCAGCAGGTTGTTGACGACCAGGCAGTACACCAGCCGCTCCCACCCGGCCGCCCGCTCCACCTCGGGCAGCAGTTTCACGCCCTCCGCGTCGCGGAACAGTGCCTGCACCGGCATACCGGCGGCGTCCACGGCGACCACCGTGTTCTGCAGATGTGCTTCGACGACGACCCCGTGCCGGGCGAACAACTCCAGGACGGGCGGGACGACTTGACGCAGATACGCCGACCACCAGGCGGCCGGGTCGGCGAGGGTACCGAGGGGGCCGAGGGGCCCGAGGGTGCCAAGCGGGCCGCCCTCGAAGGCCCGGCATTCCGTCAGCGCGGCCGCCAGCAGCGGAGTCGCGCCGGGGGTCAGGTGTGCGCGCAGCCCGTCGCGTACGAGGACGGCGAGCTCCTCGAAGGCGAAGTCCGCGGTGCGGTAGCCGCGGTCGCTCAGCCAGGCAGCGGGGGCGCCCACGGCCGTGAAGGCCCTCGTCACCGCCGCGTCCGTGCGGCGGAGCCGGAGGAGGTCGTGGCGCCAGAGGCGGCGGATGTCGTTGGTGATGCGGACGTCGAGGCTGAACTTCACGAAGAGGTCGGTGTCGGGGACGTACACCGTGCGGATGGCCGCCGTCGGCCAGGCCGTCCACGAGGAGGGGCCCAGCCGTACGAGGCGGCCGTCCGCGAAGGCCTCGCGGATCTCCGGGCGGGCGTCGACGAGGTCGAGCTGCCAGGGGTGGGCGGGCAGCAGGCGGTAGCCGGGCGGGGCCTCGCCGAGGGCGTCGAGCGCCGCCGTGTCACCGTCCTCCATACAGGCGTCCTCGCGCAGCCCGAGGAGGACCAGCGGGAAGCGGGTGTACGCCTCGGGGGCGTACGGCAGCCAGCCGGTGACCGGGCCGCCGCCGCGGGCCTTGGGGGCGGGGTGGTAGGGATGTCCGGTGATCAGGGACTGTTCGGAACGCCGGTACGGGTCGTCGGGCGGGGTCGCCGCCGCCCTGGCTGTCAGGATCGCCGCCACCGCGTCCCGGCTGTCGATCATCTCGGCGGGCAGTTCGGGGTTGGACAGGCCGGTGTGCCCGCGGAGTACCTCGGCGGTGAGTTTGACCAGTTCGGCGTGGCTGAGGCGCTGCCAGGCACCGGCGGCGTACACCTCCGGCTCGGTGGGGCGGCGTCCGTCGCGTACCCGCAGGAGCCGTCCCTCGCCCGGCAGCCGGTACACGCGCCGGTCACCGGACTCCCCGGGCCCAGGTACGGGCTCGCCGGACCCCGGTAGGGCCTCGCCGACCTCCCTCAGCAGACAATTGAGCAGCGGCGCCGACGCGTACGCATCGGCGACTTCAGCGAGGCCGTCCCTGGAGCACGAGGAGCGCGAGGGGTGCATGGGGTGATGCAAGGGGTGCATAGGTGGCATGGGTGGCATGGGGTGCATGAGGTCCACGCGATCCGTTCGTTGCGTACCGTGCCCTGGTGCTCAGTATGTCCGGCGTCATGTCCGGACGTCCGGCGTCGCACCCGGCCGCGACGCCGTCCCACACCCTAGGAGCCCCCCGTGCATCCTCCCCGCACCCCGGCCGAGACCGAGGCCGTTCTCGCCGCCGAGCTGCGCACCGCACGCCCCGCCCTGCTGTCGCCGTACGCGGCAGGACTCCCCGGGGCGCGCGCGGCCGTGCTGACCCGGCTGTGGCGTGGGCTCGCCCATGAGCCGCTGCCGTGGGTCACCCGCCGGGAGCGGGCGGGGCACGACGGGCTCGTTCTCCGGCTGGCCGACGGGCGCCGTCTGCGCGGTCCGGCCTCGGACGCGTACGCGACGGCCGCCACCGTCACGGAGGTCGAGCTGGACGGGACGGCGTACGACCATCCGGCCGGACTCATGACGGCACTCGGACTGCCGCACGCTCACGCCTTCGCCGCCGAACTCGACCACAGCGTCGCCTCGTTGGCCCTCTCCCGCGCCAACCAGCCCGCGATGGCCTCTCCTTGTACGTCGCGGGAGTGGGAGCAGCGGGTCGTGGACGGGCATCCGTTCCACCCCAACTGCCGTTCACGGCCGGGCTTTTCGGTGGCCGAGCAGCTGGCGTACGCGCCGGAGCACCGGGCGGAGGTCGAGCTCGGGATGGTGGCCGTGCCGGAGGACACCTGCCTGGTGCGGGGCGCGTGGCCGTACCGGGAGGCGGGGCGCGTGCTGATCCCCGTACACCCGTGGCAGGCGCGGCACATGCTGAAGGACGAGCGGGCGGTCGGGGAGGGCGTGGCCGAGGAGAGCATGGCGGCACATCCCCTGATGTCCCTGCGGACCCTTGCCCTGCCCGACGGACCCCACGTCAAGACGGCGCTCAGCGCCCGGCTCACCTCCTCCGTGCGGGACATCTCGGTGTACTCGATCGAGTCGGCGACGGCCGTCTCGGCGTTCATGGAGGCCATGGCCGAGCGCATGGACGGGCTGCTCCACATCACCCGGACCCTCGGCGCGGTCACCGCCAACACCCCTGATCTGGCAGCGGTGTTGCGCGAGTCCCCGGACGCGTACGCGGGTGCGGGCGAGCGAGTCGTCCCCGTGGCCGCCCTCGCCTCGACCGTGCTGCCCCGGTCCCCGGCCTGGCTGGCCGAGTTCAGCCGGCTCGCACTGACCGTCGGGCTGCGCCTGCTCGACCTGGGTGTGGCCCTGGAGGCGCACGGCCAGAACCTGCTGGTGGTGCTCTCGCCCGCGGGCGTCCCGCTGCGGCTCGTCTACCGCGATCTGGCCGACATCCGGATCAGCCCGGCGCGGCTGGCCCGCCACGGCATTCCGGCCCCGGACCTGACGGGCCGCATCGTCACGGACGACGAGTCCGTCCTGCGCAGCAAGCTCTTCGGCTCGCTCATAGCGGGCGCGCTGGCGGCGACGGCGGGTTCGGCGACAGCGCTGCGCGCGGCGCTGACCACGGCCGTACGGGATCTGCCGCGCGGCCCGGATCTCACGGCGCTGCTCGAAGAGCCGCTGCCGGCCAAGGCGTTGACGACGATGCGGCTGTCGCCCGAGCGGCCGGGCGACATCTGGGCACGCCTGCCGAACCCGCTCGTCGACCAGGACCCCGCCCCGGGCCGAGACCCGGACCCTGTCCCCCGGCCCTCGTTTTGATGCGTGACGCCATTGATCAATAGGATCCGGCGATGATCACAAGAAAACGGCTGGCGGTGGGCGCCTGCGCCCTGCTCGCCGCCCTGACGGCCGGGATCGCCCTCCCGGCCGGAGCCTTCGCCGGCGAACCCACGGGGGACGACGCGCCCAAGGTCGACCTCGTCCTCGACGTCAGCGGTTCGATGCGCGCGCGGGACATCGACGGCCAGACACGGATGGCCGCGGCGAAGCAGGCCTTCAACGAGGTCCTCGACGCGACACCCGAGGAGGTCCGACTCGGCATTCGGACACTCGGCGCCAACTACCCGGGCGACGACCGCAAGACGGGCTGCAAGGACACCGAACAGCTGTACCCCGTCGGGCCGTTGGACCGCACCGAGGCGAAGACCGCCGTCGCGACCCTCGCACCCACCGGCTGGACCCCGATCGGCCCGGCGCTCCTCAAGGCGGCCGACGACCTGGAGGGCGGCGAGGGCTCCCGCCGTATCGTGCTCATCAGCGACGGCGAGGACACCTGCGCCCCACTGGACCCGTGCGAGGTGGCGCGGGAGATCGCCGCCAAGGGGATCGGCCTCACCATCGACACGCTCGGTCTGGTGCCTAACACCAAACTGCGGCAGCAGCTGAGCTGCATCGCGGAGGCGACCGGCGGTACGTACACGACGATCGAGCACACCGACGAACTCACCGACAAGGTCAACCAGTTGGTGGACCGGGCCGCCGACCCGGTGGTCACGCCGGTCGCCGTGACCGGCGCGGACACGTGTGCGCAGGCCCGCACACTCAAGTCCGGGCTCTACACCGACCGCGAGGAGTTCGGGCAGCACCGCTGGTACCGCGTGGACGTCCCGGCGGGCTCCGAGCTGCGCGCGTCGGTGAGCGTCGCGGCCGACCGCCAGGTCGGCCCGGACTACGGGGTGTCGCTGCGGGCGGTGACCGCGAGCGGCCGGGAGATCGTGCGCGGCGAGTCGACGGGCACGGGCCGCACCGACGTCATGTCGACAGGGCTGCGCTATCCCAAGGCAGAGAGCGAGGACGACGACTCGGACGGCGGATCGGGTTCCGACGACGGGTCCACGTCCGAGGTCGTGTGCCTTCAGGTCGCCAACTCCTTCTCGGCGGCCTCGGGCGTCAAGACCACGCCCGGTCTGCCGCTCGAACTGACCGTCGACGTCGTCGACGGTCCCGACACGTCGAGCGACGTGGCCTCCTTCGGCCTCGGTCGCGGCTGGTGGCTGCTCGGCGCTCTGGTGCTCACCGGCTTCCTCGCGGGTGTGCTGTGGGGCTGGATCTCGCGCTGGCGGATCGCGGTCTGGAGGACCAACTGATGCGTACCACCCGTGTGTTGAAGACCGGCCGTGTATCGAGGATCAGCCGTCTGTTGAGGACCAGCCGTCTGTTGAGGACCATCCCTGCGGTCGGTGCGGGTCTGCTGGTGCTGGGGACCGCCGTGTCGCCCGCCGTCGCCGACTCCTCCCCCTCCGCGAGCCCGTCGGACGACAGCGCCGCGCCCACCTCGGCCGGTACGTCCTTCCGTACGGCGGCCGAGGTCGACCAGGGTCAGCGGGCCACCGCGAGCGCGTCCATGGGCGACTACCTGTACTGGTCGTTCCCGGCCGACGCCGGACAGCGGCCCACCGTGCGGGTCACGGTGAAGCTGCCCGACGCGCACGCCGCCGCGGCCTGGCAGCTCGACGTGTACGACGGGCTGCGGCGCCGCCAGGCCTGCCAGTACGGCGCGCAGACGCGGACGGCCGCCCCCGACACGGCGTCCGTGGACCTGTCCTGCACGCTGCGTACGGTCCGCGCCTGGTCCGAGCCGTGGGCCAACGACCCGCTGCCGGGCACGTACTACGTCCGGCTGACCACCGCCGACCTCAAGACGGCCGACCTCGGACTGCCGGTGAGCGCCGAGGTGCGGGCCGACTCGGAGGACGTGGGCGGAGCGGCCGCGGTGGACGGCTCGCTGGCCGAGCCGCTGGTGCCCGGGATCGCGGTGACGGCCAAGGACAGTGACGAATCCGGCGACGAGGACTCCGAGACGTCGGTCGCCGCGCTGTCCAGCATCGAGCCCGACGACGGCTGGGCCTCCGGCTGGTGGTCCGACCGCTGGGTGTGGACCGCGGTGGGCGGGGTGCTGGCGGCGCTCGCGGGGGTCGGCGGGTATGCGCTGACCCGCGGAGCGGGACGGCTACGGCAGGTTCCGCCGGGAGCCTGACCATTCCGCGTACGGGCCGTTCGATGGCTGCGGGCCGTCGTGGCCGGTCACGCGGTTCCCGCCTACGGGGCGCTCATCCCCTTCGCAGGACCGGCCCGTCGCGCCAACTCCACGGTGCGGCGGGCCTCTTGGTGTCCCGGGAGCGGGGCTCAGGACTCCCGTAGGGCCTTGGCCAGGGGGCCGTCGCCCGTTACCGCGATCTGTCCGTCCTGTACCGCGTCGAGCAGGGTCAGGTCTCCTCTGCCAATCGCCGCGCACGCCTCGGCGGCGAGCGAGAGCCAGGCGTCCGGTTCCTCGGGGGCCGGTCCCTCCCCGTAGACCGGACCCTCCTCCGCACCGATCCGTACGTAGAACTCCCCTTCGTCCAGGCGGACTTGGACGACGCCGTCGCCAAGTCCCGCCAGGGACCGCAGCAACGGCAGAGCGAACCAGTGCGCGCGTACCGCGTCGGTGGGCCGCCGCTCCGCCAGCAGGGGTGCGCCCCACTCGCCGAGTGCCTGTAGGACGGGCAGCAACTCCCGCCCCCGGCCGGTGAGTTCGTACACGTACGCCGCTCCCGGCGGTGGCAGCCGTCGCCGGGTCGCAAGGCCGTCCCGTTCCATGTCCTTGAGCCGGGAGGCGAGGACGTCCGTGCTCACACCGGGCAGATCCGCGTGCAGGTCGGTGTAGCGGCGCGGACCGGCCAGCAACTCGCGGACGATCAGGAGGGTCCAGCGATCACCGAGGGCATCGAGGGCCCGGGCAGCGGAACAGTACTGGTCGTAGCTTCGGCGAGGTGACATGCGACGCAGTGTAGACAACTTGTTGGACTTTCCAAGCTCACACTTGGTAAAACCAAGCAACACACGAAACCGGAGGGGCGAGCGCGCATGGAGTTCCGGCAGTCGAACAAGCTCAGCGAGGTCTGTTACGAGATCCGGGGCCCGGTGATCGAGCACGCCGACGCGCTGGAGAAGGCAGGCCACAGTGTGCTGCGCCTGAACACCGGCAACCCCGCGCTCTTCGGCTTCGAGGCGCCGGAGGAGATCCTCCAGGACATGATCCGGATGCTGCCCCAGGCACACGGGTACACGGACTCGCGCGGGATCCTCTCGGCCCGTCGGGCCGTGGCGGGGCGCTACCAGACGCTGGGCCTGGAGGTCGGCGTCGACGACGTCTTCCTCGGCAACGGCATCTCCGAGCTGATCTCGATGGCCGTGCAGGCGCTGGTGGAGGACGGCGACGAGGTCCTCATCCCGGCCCCCGACTTCCCCCTCTGGACGGCCGTCACGACCCTCGCGGGCGGCAAGGCGGTGCACTACCTCTGCGACGAACAGGCCGACTGGTACCCGGACTTGGACGACATGGCCTCGAAGATCACGGACCGCACCAAGGCCGTGGTCATCATCAACCCGAACAATCCCACCGGCGCGGTCTACCCCAAGGAGATCATCGAGGGCATCCTCGACCTCGCGCGCCGGCACGGCCTGATGGTGTTCGCGGACGAGATCTACGACCAGATCCTGTACGACGACGCCGTGCACCACTCGGCCGCCGCGCTCGCCCCCGACCTGGTGGTCCTCACCTTCTGCGGCCTCTCGAAGACGTATCGCGTGGCGGGTTTCCGCTCCGGCTGGCTGGTGGTCACGGGCCCGCGCCAGCACGCGAAGAACTACCTGGAGGGCCTCACCACGCTGGCCTCCATGCGGCTGTGCGCCAACGCCCCGGCCCAGTACGCGATTCAGGCCGCGCTCGGCGGCCGTCAGTCCATCTACGACCTCACGGCGCCCGGCGGCAGGCTGCACGAACAGCGCAACCGGGCCTGGGAGAAGCTCAACGACATCCCCGGTGTGTCGTGCGTCAAACCGCAGGGCGCGCTGTACGCGTTCCCGCGCATCGACCCCGAGGTGCACAAGATCTACGACGACGAGAAGTTCGTCCTGGACCTGCTGCTCCGCGAGAAGATCCAGGTCGTCCAGGGCACCGGCTTCAACTGGCCCCGCCCCGACCACTTCCGCATCCTCACCCTCCCGCACGCCGACGACCTGGACGCGGCGATCAGCAGGATCGGCCGGTTCCTGAGCGGGTACCGGCAGTAGACGGTGTCCTTGGCATCCCCTTGACGTGCGGTTGGCGTGCGCTGCGCGTGCGGTTGGCGTGGGGTCGCGGTCGGGGCGATGTCAGACCCGGGTCGTAGTCTTCGAATGGGCCCGCTGATCGCCTTGATCCACGAGGGGGCTCACTCGTGGACAGACCAGACACGGGAAGGAGCGCGCCATGACACGACCGCCGACCGCCGCACAGCGGCGTGTCATCGACGCGGCCGATCCCGTGACCGGGCGGCTCAGGGGTACGGAGAGCCAGCTCGCGGCGCTGGTGAAGCGAGGGCTCGCCTTCCGGCATCCGCGTCCGCCGCGCGACCACTTCCTGACGCCCGCCGGGCATCGGCTTCGCGAGGAGACGACCACGGTGGCGGCGAATACTCCGGAAGCCGCCGAGCCCACCCGGCAGTCCGCCCCGGAGTCCTCCGGGGTGTTCGCCGCACGGGTCGGCGGCGAGGAGGGCGCCGACGCCGGCCCCTCGCGCATACGTGAGGTGCACAGCGCCTGGCAGGGGCTGCTGGAGCTGCGCCGCATGACCAATCCCCACGGGGTGGTGGACCGACCTTGCGCATGGGAGCGTACGCATCTGGTGCAGGCCGCCGCGCTCGCACTGGAGGCGGCGGGGCACCGGCCGGCGGACGCGGGCACCGAGGGGGACGCGTACGGGTACCGGGTGCGCGCGACACCCCAGCCGGAGGCCGTCGCCGTGCGCGAGCCGGACGCCGGGGCCCTGCGCGAGTGCGCGGCGACATTGGAGAAGGCAGGCTGGCAAGTGGGCGAACACACGGAGCCGCGCACCGGCGTGCGCTATCTGCTGGCTTCGCCCAGACGGACGTGATCGAAGTCGAAGGGGAAGTCGTGGCCGAACCGTTTTCCGTGCCGGTGACCGTGCGCGGGTACGAGACCGACGTCCAGGGGCATCTGAACCAGGCCGTGTACATGAACTACGCGGAGCACGCCCGCTGGTCGTTGCTGCAGGCCGCCGGAATCACCCAGGCCGGTCTGGCGGCCAAGGGGGTGGGCCCGGTGTCACTGGAGATGACCATCCGCTACCGGCGGGAGCTGCGGGCCGGCGACGAGGTCGAGGTGACCTGCGTTTTCCTCTGGGGCGAGGGCAAGACGTTCCGGATCGAGCAGACGATCCGCAAGTCCGACGGCACGGTCGCCGCCGAGATCACGGGGGTCGCCGGCGTGCTGGACCTCAAGGAGCGCAAACTGGTCGCGGACCCGAGGGACTACTTCCGCGCACTGGCCTCGGACCCACGGGCGTTCGGCCTCTGACCCGGTCGCCCGGAAGCGTGACGGTTCACCGTCAGCCCTCCCCTACTTCGCGCGGGTGGGCGACGACTTCACCGCCGTGGGCACCCGTCATGGGCGGAGGATGTCAACTCCTGTCTTCTTCGGCCGGCTGTCTCCATGTCGCGCGGAAGCTGTGCCAAAGGGCCCGGCCGTCTCCGAAGAACGGCAGGAGGAACACGATGTGCGCGAAGTACCACCAGGCCAAGGACCGGTCGAGGCCGGAAAGCCACAGAAGGGCACCCACCGCGACACAGGCAGACGGCCCGGCCAGGGCCACCACGGCCGTCTGCCGTGCGGCCATGGTCCCTTCCGGGACCACCGACGTGCGCCACGCTGTCCGCTCGATCGCAATGTGAGTGACCGTGTGGATCCGCTTGAGGACGAGGACGTGTGCCGACTCGTGCAGGGCAAACGAGGCCACCAGGCCCACGGCGGCCGGTTTGACCAGCAGCACCCACGCCAGAGAGGCCGGTACCGGATCACCGGAGCGCGCCATCCAGACCAGAGCCACAGCCAGGAGGACGCCGGCGAGCGCCAGCAGTGGCCACACCTGGGCAGCCACTGCCCAGACGACGCTGCGAACCTTCAGGTCAACTGCCCGACTCGTTGAGGAGCTGCTCACGGCGCTGCTTCAACCCCCGGTAGATGGCTTGGATCATCACCAAGACGGCGGTGAGCACGAGGAACAGGACGACGAGCGGGACCGGGTTCTCGACGCCCGTGGTGATACCCGTTGCCCCGTTGTCCTTCTCCACCGTCTCGAAGATCATCGACCCGAAGAACGCTGTCCGTGCGCCGACCTCGTCACCGCCCGTTGAGAACATGAGGGCGAGCAGGGTCACCACCACGGTTACCAGCGTCAGCAGCGCGGCCCCTATGGCGGACTTCACTACCGAGCGTGCCTTGAACATTCCTTCTCCTCGACTCGCTTGTGTGGATTCCTTGTATCGCGTACCAGACGAACGCGACGGCCGCCCCGGCAAGGCAGCTCATCACCGCCCAGGGCGGGAGACTGAGCAGGCCCAGCCCGATCATTGACAGGCCCATGACGATGATGACCACGGACAGCCCCAGGAACACGGAGAACGGATTGTCCTTCTCTGCCGGGAACACGATGCTGATGCACGTGGTCATGACCGCTCCGCCCAGGCAGGACGCCAACGCCGCCCCGCTGGAGAGGAACCGGCCCGGGTGGATCGCAACCGTGATCGCGAGAGCGGGCACGGCGAACACGGCGAGCAGGACCAGTTGCGCCCTGATGAGCCGTACGTAGACCCGCCAGGCCGGTTCCTGCGCGCCGGGCAGCACCCGCAACTGCTGGGTGGCGGTGAACTGGTACAGGCCGCCGAAGGACAGGGCGGCGAGGCCCCACATGGGGTTCACCGAGGGTTTGGCCAGCAGCAGGTAGGCGAACACGGCCAGCGCCATCGCGGCGGCGGCCACGGTCTGCGCGCTGCGCAGCAGACACCAGTCGTACGGCCCCAGAACGTGGCGCAGTCGCACGCTTCCGGGGAGTTTCAGGTAGCGGGACTGGCGTATGTGCTGGTTCGGGGCGAGCGCGAAGGCCAGGGCCATGAGCACGGCCGACAATGCCACCGCGGCGGCCAGGGCGAGCCAGGGCCCGTGTACGTTCCAAGCCCAGGACACCGATGTGACCCACGTGTACTCGGTCCGCTTGCTCAGGTACGCGCCGGAGATGTCCTGGATCATCGATGTCATCTGCGCCGAGTAGTACGTCAGCACCGCGAACAGGGCCAGCACGTTGAGGATGCCCGCCATCCGGCTGAGCCCTATCAGCATCCACAGCCGGGTCAGCAGCTGGTACAGGACGGACAGCGACAGGTAGGTCAGGGCAACCGGCAGGATGACTGATGCGGTGATGTAGCCGGTTGCCGACGGGCCGAGGAGGATCAGCGCGCTGACAGAGAGGGAGACGAGGCCGGCGGCAGTCACGATGGCGGTCATCGCCGCTTCGTACATGAGGAACGCCATCGAGCGTTCCCGGTTGGTGACCGGCAGCTGGTAGCTGAGCTGCAGCATCCCCTCGGCGTTGATGAACAACACCTTCACCAGCAGGAACGCGATCTGCACCCATAGCAGGAGGGACACCGTCGAGGTGTCGAACAGCAGCCGCCACACGGCCGCTTCGTCGGCCAGGGGCCGCAGGAAGAGGTAGGAGGCGGTACACATGGCGCCCAGGAGCAGAACGGCCGCCACCATGACGAACACTCTGACCGGGGCGGACTTCAGGACTCCGGCCCGCAGCACCCGACGGCGGAAGAAGACGAGGAGCATCCGGGCCAGGACGGCGGAATGCCTCAGCCGTACCGCCGTCACCGCTGGGACGTTTCGAGGTAGTCGAACACCATCGCGGCCACCGATCCGTGTTCTTCGACCAGATCCTTCGTCGGCTCGTCATACACCACGTGGCCCAGGTCGAGAAAGATGGTCCTGTCGGCCAGACGCTCCAGCACGGCGAAGTCGTGCGTGCACAGCAGAATCGAGCGGCCCTCGTCGCGGACCCGCCTGAATTCCTTCTCGGCGAGGTGCAGTGCTTCGAGGTCGATGCCGTTGAGGGTCTCGTCAATGATGGTCAACGGCGGGCGGACAACGAGCGCAGAC
The DNA here is from genome assembly GCF_026341515.1 of Streptomyces sp. NBC_00878. Taxonomy (NCBI): domain Bacteria; kingdom Bacillati; phylum Actinomycetota; class Actinomycetes; order Kitasatosporales; family Streptomycetaceae; genus Streptomyces; species Streptomyces sp. NBC_00878. The sequence goes on from NZ_JAPEOK010000001.1 coordinate 1,962,819, forward strand.
ACCAGCTGCGTCTTCTTGCGCATGCCGTGCGAGTAGTCCTCGATGAGGTCGTCGTAGCGGCCCTCCATGGAGAACTTGCGGAACAGGCCGAGGGCTTCACCGTGGTCGGCGTCGAGGCCGAACAGTTTGCCCATCATGGAGATGTATTCGCGGGCGGTGAGGAACTCGGGAAGGTAGTCGTTGCTGGAAAGGTACATGCCCAACTGCTTCGCCTCGGGCCGGGCGTGCTCATGGCCGCCGATCAGAATGGACCCGGACTGAAGGCGTACGAGGTCGAATATGTTCCTGATCAGCGTGGATTTTCCAGAGCCGTTGGGGCCTACGAGACCGACGATCGTGCCTTCCTCCACCGTGAAGGACACGTCCGACAGGACGTTGACAATGCCGTCATAGGAGTAGCTGACGTCGTTGACATTCAGGAGAGACACTATCTCGTTGATCCTTTACCGAGTCCGTCGACCAGGGCGGTGCCCAGGAAGCCCCGGTTACTACCGGGGAGCTTCCTGGGCACCCTGCAAAAACAGCGGTCAGACCGCTAGACGCATTCGGCGCTGACCTTCAGGCCGAAGTTCTTGAAGGACCAGTTGCCACTGAACCTCTTGCCCTTGTACACCACGCACCAGATGACCAGCCCGGCGAAGATGGTGGCGCCGAGACCGAGGATGACAGCGGTGAATATCAGGAACCAGGCGTCGTAGCGGACGAGCCCCTTGTCGATCTTCGTTCTGATCGACGCGATGGCACGCGCCGGCGCTGTGGTCGCCGCCACGTAGGCGCCGATCGACGCGGAGGTGTACGCGCTGACCGCCTTCGCCTCTACCGGCTCGGCGGCGGTTTCGGGTTCCCGTACCAGAGTTGACACAGACACGATTTCTCTCCCCTGCGGTTGATGTCGACCCGAAGATGTCATGCCCCTGGCAGTCGCAACTAGTGTCCGAAAGGACACCCTGCGGTCGCTACCTGTGGTTCGCGAAGATCGCGATGATGGCCGCTTCCGTCCGCGACGTGATCTCCAGTTTCAAGAGGACGCTGGCGACATGCTTCTTCACCGTCCGTTCGGTGATGCAGAAACGGCCGGCTATTACCGCGTTCGGCTGGCAGCCACCCAGCGCGGTGAGAACCTCGCGCTCACGCTCCGTCAGAAGAGACAGGTTTGCGTCACGCACCCATGGCGGCACACTGAAGCCTCCACAGCAGACGTGAATCTCTTCGTGATCATCATTTCTGTCTGATGGCAGTCTCAATTCCGATCCCCCGTGCGACGGTCACCCGCCCGTTCGTTCGGCTGCACCTGACCCGGACGGCTGGTCAGGGCCGCTGGTCGCAGCAGTGACCGTAAGTGCGGCGCAGACGCCGGGGCAAGAGACGACGTTGAGTAGCGGAAATTGCCCCCTCTGGTTTTCAGCCACCGCGGAGTCGTGGACGGGCTGAATGCCCGTGCGCCTCTCGTGTGCAGTCCCGTGAAACGGAATGGCTGAGGGCCGTGGTGCGCATGTCACCGGCGGACGAAACGCGATGGGCGCCCGCCACCGACGACGTGTCCGGACTAGCGGCGCAGTGAGGCCAAGCCGCCTCTGCACGTCCGAAGAACGCGGCGGTCTTCCGGAACTCCGCCGACCGCAGGGACCGCCTCCGACGAAGGTAGTAAACAAGCCATTTCAGATAGCCCTCGGAAGTTCCGTGCGAACGCCACGGCTCCGTCTCAAGCGGCTGTCCTCAGCCATCCCATGGCTTCTTGCTCGGGCGGTTCCAGGTCCAACGCCATGTGCCGAAGCGGCGGATCTTGCCAGTGACGTACGAGGGACAGTCGCCAGGTCCACCGGGTCGACCTCCGCCACGACCCCCACTTGCGGTTGCAACACTAAGCCCTGACGTCGAACTGCGCCCACGCCGCCTTCCCGACGGAACGCCCCTCCACTCCGTACGGGTGTCGGTGACCTCGATGCGTACGGCCCCGTCCGCGAGGAGCAGCAGCCCGGCCTGTTCAGCACCACGCAGATGGTGGGCAGTGCCCTTGGCCTCGCCGCCCTCAGGACCCTCGCGGCGAGCCGCACGGCCGGCTCGTGGACGGCGGCTCGTGGACGGCGGCTCGTGGACGGCGGCTCGTGGACGGCGGCACGGCACTCGCCACGGCGACGCCGACGGCTACCGGCTGGCTGGCGTTCGCCGCCGGTACGGGGATCACGCTGGCGGAGCCGGCACCCGCGACGGCGGAACTCCGGCCGGGGCGCGAGTCGTCAAGGGAGTAGTGGGGGTGTCCGGAGAGCGCGGCTGTGGGGAACGTTCCCCACAGCCGCGCTCCCGCGCGTCAGCTCTCGCCGAACGCCGCCCGGTGGTCCACCGCCCACTCCCGGTACGTGCGCGGCGGCCGGCCCAGCACCTGCCGCACCTCCTCCGTGACGACGGCGTTGCGACCACCGCGTACGTACGCGCTGCCGGCCAGCACGCCCTCCGCGTACGCCGCGTCCATGCCCCATTCGGCCAGCCGGGCTCGGGACTCGTCCGGAGTGAGGTCCAGGGTGGCGATCGGGCGGCCGAGGACCTCGGCGAGGATGGCGGCCTGGTCGGGGACGCTGATCGTCTCGGGTCCGGTGAGCGTGTAGGTGTGGCCCGCGTGCCGTGCGGAGAGCAGGGCCTCCACGGCGACCTCGGCAACGTCGCGCGGGTCGATGACGCCCTGCATGCCGTCACCGGTCATGTTCGGTACGGGCTCGTCCGCCCGGATGGCTTCGGCCCAGCTCAGGGTGTTCGAGGCGAAGGACGACGGGCGCAGGACCGTCCACTCCAACCCGCTTTCCCGTACGGCCTGTTCGCCCGGCAGGTGCCAGGAGCCGACCCTGCCGACGGCGGGGTCGCCGGTGCCGATCGCCGACAGTTTCACGACGCGGCGTACGCCTGCCGCGCGAGCCTGCTCGACCAGGGCGCGGTCGCGGTCCGTGTCGTCCGGGCCCAGGACGCCGACGAGGAACACGGCCGAGACGCCGGACATGGCCGCGTCCACGGACGCGGGGTCGAGGTAGTCCCCTCGCACCACTTCGGCCCCTGTCCCGTCGGGCAGTTGCGCCCGGGCCCGCGCTTTGGACGGGTCGCGGGTCAGTGCGCGGACCTTCTCCCCGCGCCGTGCGAGCTGTCGTACGACGTCGCTGCCGATGGTGCCCGTGGCACCGGTGATGAGGATCATGGATACGAGCGTGCCGGGCGGGCGACCGGCGGCTCTAGGAAATTCCGGCACGGTTCGGCGGCCCGTGCGGCCGTCCGGCGCGTCTACCGTGGACGAGTGACCAAGAACGTTGCCGAGCGCATGCTTCCCGCCCCCGACGCGTTGCGGCCGTGGATCGACGGCATCGAGATCGGGGTGGCGGTCGGCGGCGATGGCGCGTCGCGTGAGCCGTTCACCCGTGTCCCGGACACCGCGACGAAGGTGGTCGTCCGGGTCGAGGAGAACGGTCACCGGGACACGCTCGTCGTCGGGCCGCGCACCCGGGCCACGTATCACAGGAGCAAGCGGCTCGCGTCGTGTGTGCAGGTGCGGCTCGGGCCGGGTATGGCGCGGCCGTTGCTCGGTGTCGCGGCGGTCGATCTCGTGGGGCGGGTGGTGAGGCTCGGGGATCTTCCCGGTACCTATGCCCGGCAACTCGCGGACGAGTTGCGGTGGTTGGAGCCCGAGGATGCGATGGGCCGGCTGACGGAGGTGTTGCCGGGGCGGCTTGCGGCCGACGACGACGGGGCGGGGCGCTCGCGGCGGGAGGTTTTGCGGGCTGCCGTCGAGGCGTTGTCGACGGATGCGGGGCATGTTCCTTCCCAGGTGCGGGAGTTGGCGCGTCGGTTGGCTGTGAGTGAGCGGCAGTTGCGGAATCTGTTTGCGGAGGGGGTTGGGGTCTCTCCCAAGCACTTCGCGCGGATCGGGCGGGTGCGGCATGTGCTGGCGCACGCTGCTACGACGGGGTGGGCCGAGCTTGCCGCGTCCACCGGCTACTACGACCAGTCCCACATGACGGCCGACTTCCGCACCCTGATGGGCGTCCCGCCCCGCTCCTTCTTCACCGGCCACCTCCCGACGGCCCAGCCTTGCCAGTCCCTGACCCGGGTGTGACCTGGGGGAAGGTTTTCGCCCCCTCGGCCCGTTCACCACCGGTTCTCCCCCATGTGGCCCAACCACCGTGCCCAAATCCCCCACCGCGGGTATCCCTCCCACTGCACCCGCACCCGCACCCACCGCCCGAACCCGGAGACCCACCCATGCCGCTCGCCCGCCGCGTGTTTCTCCTCTCCCTCGCCGGCGCGGCCGGTACCGTCGCTTGTTCTCACGCACCCGCACCCATGGACGGCACCCCGCCCAAGGAGGCACCCGTGACCGAGGCGGCGGCAACGAGGGCGGCCCGGCGGCTCCTCCCCCGTCACTGGCGGCAACTCCGATTCGAGGCGACGGGCGAGGCGGATGCCTTCCAGGTCTCCGGCCGCACCGGCCGCATCACCATCACCGGCAACACCCCCGCCAACCAACTCACCGGCCTCCGCTGGTACTTGAAGCACATCACGCACGCAAACATCAGCTGGGCGGGCGAACAGCTCAACCTCCCGGCAGATCTGCCCGGCCTCGCCGCCCCGGTCACCCGGACGGCCAACGTCCCGCACCGCTTCGCCCTCAACGACACGAACGACGGCTACACGAACGCGTACAACGACTGGAGGTACTGGGAGCGCGAGCTCGACGTGCTGGCGCTGCACGGCTACAACGAGGTGCTGGTGTACACGGGCGCGGACGCGCTCTACCACCGGGTGTTCCGCGGGTTCGGGTACACGGACGAAGAGCTGCGGACGTGGATCGCGGGACCCGCCCACCAGCCGTGGTGGCTGATGCAGAACCTCGCCGCCTTCCCGGATCCCGTGTCGCGGCAGCTCCTCGACGCCCGCGCCGCGCTCGGGCGTCGAATCACCGACCGGGTACGGGAGTTGGGCATGACGCCCGTGTTCCCGGGCTACTTCGGCACGGTCCCGCCGAGCTTCGCCGACCGGAACGAAGGGGCGCGCACCATCCCTCAGGGCACCTGGATGGGACTCCCGCGCCCCGACTGGCTGGACCCGCGCACCGACCACTTCGCACGCGTCGCGGCGGCCTTCTACCGCGTCCAGGACGAGATGTTCGGCGGCCGCTCGACGCTCTACAAGATGGACCTGCTGCACGAGGGCGGCGACCCTGGCGACGTGCCGGTCGCCGACGCGGCGAAGGGTGTCGAGAAGGCGCTGCTCACCGCGCACCCGGAGGCGATCTGGGTCATCCTCGGCTGGCAGCGGAACCCGCCGAGGACAATCGTCGACGCCGTCGACAAGTCCCACATGCTCGTCGTCGACGGACTCTCCGACCGCTTCCCGCCGGTCACGGACCGCGAGGCCGACTGGGGCAACACCCCGTACGCCTTCGGCTCCATCTGGAACTTCGGCGGCCACACGGCCCTCGGCGCCAACACCCCTGACTGGGCAGCGCTGTTCAACAAGTGGCGTACCAAGCAGGGCAGCACCCTGCGCGGCGTCGCCCTGCTTCCCGAGGCCGCCGACAACAACCCCGCCGCCTTCGACCTCTTCTCCGAACTCGCCTGGGAAGACGGCGAGTTGGACCTCACGACCTGGTTCAGGGAGTGGGCCCTCGCCCGCTACGGCGCTCACGACCCGCACGCCGAGGCCGCCTGGGACATCCTTCGCCGCACCGCGTACGGCACGACACGCGCCGACTCGTGGAGCGAGGGCGCCGACGGACTGTTCGGCGCCCGCCCCTCGCTCACGGCGAAGTCGGCCGCGAAGTGGTCGCCCAAGCAACTCCGGTACAACGCCGAGGAGTTCGAGCCCGCGCTCGACGAACTCCTGCGGGTGCGCGCGGGCCTCCGGAAGTCCTCCGCGTACCGCAGCGACCTCCTCGACGTGGCCCGCCAGGCCGTCTCCAACCGCAGCCGCGTCCTGATGCCCCGCATCAGAATGGCGTACGAGGCCGGTGACGTGCCCGGCTTCGACAAGGCCACCGGCGACTGGCTCGCCCTGATGGACGTTCTGGAGACCCTGATGGCCACCGACTCCCGGCATCTGCTGGGGCGTTGGGTCGCCGACGCCCGGGCCTGGGGTGCGGACGCGGCCGAGCGGGACCGGCTGGCGTACGACAATCTGTCGCTGCTGACGGTGTGGGGCACCCGGCAGGGCGCGGACGCCGGGCTGCGCGACTACGCCAACCGGGAGTGGGCGGGCCTGGTCGGCGGGCTCTACCGGCTGCGGTGGTCGACGTACTTCGACGAACTGCGGGCGGCGACGGCGGAAGGGCGCAAGCCGAAGGCCATCGACTGGTTCGCGCTGGAGGACCGCTGGACGCGCGACCCCGGGAAGCTCGCGACCAAGCCCACCGGTGACACGTACGGCGCCGCCGTCCGCGTACGAGAGCTGCTGACCTCGACCCGGTAGCCAATCGCCAACCACCAACCACAGGTCACAGGTCACAGGTCACAGGTCACCAACTACAGATCACCAACCGCAGATCGGCGATCACCGATCGCCGATCGCGAGCAAGATCCTCCGCCTCATCTGCTCCACCCCTCCCCACCGAACTCACCACCAACTCCTCCTTGACGGGTATACGTCACGCCCATTCTCTGGTAGGAAACTTTCCTAACAGTACGGCTGAACGACTCCCACCCCCATGGAGGTCCCGTGCACACCCCCCACATAAGCTCCTCGCGGCGGACAGTTCTCGCGCTGATCGGAGCATCGCTGGTGTCAGGTTCCGTCTTCGCCGCCCGCCCCGCGAGCGCCGCGCCCACCGGCCTCGACGACCCGGCGAAGAAGGAAATCGCCATGAAGCTGGTCTCCAGCGCGGAGAACTCCTCGCTGGACTGGAGGGCGCAGTACCGGTACATCGAGGACATCGGCGACGGCCGCGGCTACACGGCCGGGATCATCGGTTTCTGCTCCGGTACGGGCGACATGCTCGACCTCGTCGAGCTGTACGCGCAGCGCAGGCCGGGCAACGTACTGGCCGGATATCTGCCGGCCCTGCGTCGCGTCAACGGCACCGACTCCCACGAGGGCCTCGACCCGGGCTACCCGGACGCCTGGCGCCAGGCCGCCCAGGACTCGGCGTTCCAGGAGGCCCAGAACTATGAGCGGGACCGCGTCTACTTCAACCCCGCGGTACAGCGCGGCCAGGCGGACGGCATCGGAACGCTCGGCCAGTTCGCGTACTACGACGCCATCGTGATGCACGGTGACGGCGGCGACAGTACGAGTTTCAGCAGCATCCGCGGTCGGGCGCTCAACCAGGCCAGGCCCCCGGCGCAGGGCGGCGACGAGGTGACGTACCTGAACGCGTTCCTCGACGCCCGGGTGTGGGCCATGAAGCAGGAGGAGGCCCACGAGGACACCAGCCGCGTGGACACCGCCCAGCGCGTCTTCCTCAGGAACCGCAACCTGAACCTGGACCCGCCTCTGGACTGGCAGGTGTACGGGGACAGCTACCACATCGGCTGACCGGCCGACGGAACACACCGGCGGACCGGAGGACCTACTGACCACCGGACCACCGGACCGGCTGACCACCGGGCCGGTGCCCGTCACGGCAAGGAGCGTGGCGGGGGACCGTTCCGGGGCGCGGGCACGTTTGTGCGCGCGCCCCGGAGACGGTCGCCGTGGACCCCGCTCGGGTTCACGGCCACCGGCCGAGGGCCGTCCCCCTCAGCCGGAGATCTTCAGGTGTCAGGTGTCAGGTGTCAGGCCTGCGCGGCGATCCGCGCGAGGCGCTGGGCCTCGTCCCGCGTGGAGCGGGCGATGGCGTCCTCGTCGACGTGCAGCAGACGACCGTTCTCGACGATCTGCTCGCCGTTGACGAAGGAGGCGGTGACCGGCGCCGCGGCGCCGAAGACGAGCGCGGTGACCGGGTCGGCGATCGACGCGTGGGCCAGGGTGTCCAGCTTCCACAGCACGAGGTCGGCGAGCTTGCCGGCCTCAAGGGAGCCGATCTCCCCTGCCCTGCCGACGACTTGGGCACCGCCGTACGTACCGAGCCGCAGCGCCTGACGGGCGTTCAGCGCGGCCTCACGATGGGCGCCGAGGCGGTTGATGAGCAGGGCGTTGCGCAGTTCGGTGTGGAGTTCGCCCGACTCGTTCGAGGCGGTGCCGTCGACACCGAGTCCGACCGGAACGCCGGCCGCCAGCATGTCGGGGACACGCGCGATCCCGGCCGCCAGACGGGCGTTGGACGAGGGGCAGTGGGCCACACCGGTCCTCGTGCGGGCGAAGGCGGCGATGTCGGAGTCGTTCATGTGGACGCAGTGCGCCATCCACACGTCCTCGCCGAGCCAGCCGGTCGACTCGAAGTAGTCGGTCGGGCCCATCCCGAACAGCTCCTTGCAGAACTGCTCCTCCTCGACCGTCTCCGAGCCGTGCGTGTGCAGGCGTACGCCCTTGCGACGCGCCAACTCGGCGCCCTGCTTGAGGAGTTCGGTCGACACCGAGAAGGGCGAACAGGGGGCCACGGCCACCTGCGTCATCGCGCCGAAGGACGCGTCGTGGTGCTCGTCGACCGTCGCCTCGGTGGCGGCGAGGGCCCCTTCGAGGGTCTCGACCGCGAAGTCCGGCGGCAGCCCGCCGTCCTTCTCGCTGCGGTCCATGGAACCGCGGGCGAGGGTGAAGCGGACGCCCATCTCACGCGCGGCCCGGATGATCGAGCCGGACAGGTCGCCGGACCCCCGCGGGAACACGTAGTGGTGGTCCATGGCGGTGGTGACTCCGCCGCGGGCCATCATGCCGAGCGAGCCCTGGGCGGCCGCGTACGTCATGCGCTCGTCGATGCGCGCCCAGGTCGGGTACAGGGCGACGAGCCAGTTGAAGAGGTTGTGGTCCGTGGCGAGGCCGCGGGTGATCCACTGGTAGAAGTGGTGGTGCGTGTTGACCAGGCCCGGGGTCACGAGATGGCCGGTCGCGTCGATACGGCGTACGACGTTGTCCAGGCCCTCCGGGGCCCTGCCCGTGCCGAGCGACTCGATGCGGTTGCCCGCCAGGACCAGGTGGCCGGACGCGTACTCGGTGTCGTCGGCGTCCACGGTCGCGATCGCACAGTTCTCGATGACGATGCGCCGGTCTGCTGCCATGGTTCGTCCTTCTTCGCTGAGGAATCGCTGAGTTGGAGTGGGGGCACGGCAGGACCCGGGGACTTGAGTACCGCGGCCCGCACGATCGGGCGGGCCACGGGTGCCGCAAAAGGAGCCGGTCGAAAGGGAGTTGCTCAAGGGAGTTACTCGAGGGAGTTGCTCAGAGGTTGGTGAGGTCCACCGGGATCTTCGGCTCGCGGCCGTCCCGCAGCACGGTCGCCTCGATCAGACCGTAGGCCCGGTCGGCGGCGAGGTAGACCTCATTCTCGTTCTTCAGCCCGAACGGCTCCAAGTCCACCAGGAAATGGTGCTTATTGGGGAGCGAGAAGCGGACCTCGTCGATCTCCCCGCGGTTCTCGATGATCCGCGAACCCATTTGGTACAGGGTCTGTTGAAGCGACAGCGAGTACGTCTCGGCGAAGGCCTGGAGCATGTGCTTCTTCACCTGCTCGTAGGACGTATCCCAGTTGGGCATCTCCTCTTCGTCGTCGGTCCAGTTGAAGCGCCAGCGGGCGGAGACCTGGGTGGCGAGAATGCGGTCGTACGCCTCGGGGAGCGTCGTGTACTTGTCCTTGACGTAGCCCCAGAATTCGGAGTCGGTCGAGTTCATCACGACGAGATCCTTGAGACCGGAGACGACCTCCCACGACGAGCCGTCGTACGTGACCTGCGTGACGCGGGTCTCCTGGCCCTGGCGGACGAAGGAGTGCGCCCCCTTGCCGGAGTGCTCGATGCGCTCCCAGGCGTATTCCTCGATGCGGATCCGGGCCTGGTGGATCGGTTCCTGACTCGTCACGAAGTGCCGGGCCAGGTGAATGCCGAATTGCTCGGCGGACTCGATGCCGTGCTCCTTGGCGAAGGCGTACACCGTGTTCTTGGTGGTGTCCGTCGGCAGGACGTTCGCGTTGGAGCCGGAGTAGTGGACCTCGTCCATGTCGCCGCTCAGCGACACGGACACGTTGAGGTCCTTGATGTGGTGGGTGGCGCCGTCCCGCGTGATCTTGACGACTCGGTTCTCGGCCTTGCCGTACTGGTTCTGACCCAGAATCGTAGGCATGTGTCTGCTAGCTCCCTCGGTATACGGAGTAGCCGAACGGGTTGAGCAGCAGCGGTACGTGGTAGTGCTCGCCGGGCTGGACGGCGAAGGTGATCGCCACCTCCGGAAAGAACACCACGGGTCCGCTGTCCCGATTCGCGGGGGCGTCCTGCTGCGCATCGGCTTGCTTCTTCTCGAAATACGGCTCTACGGCGAAGTCGAGCCGTACCTGTGTCGTGTCCTCCGGCAGGGCCGGAAGGTCCTTGCACCGCCCGTCCGCGTCGGTCGCGGAGCCGCCGAGTGCCTGCCAGTCCGCCGTACGGCCACCGCGGGCGGCCAGTTGTACGGCGACGCCCACGGCGGGGCGGCCGACGCTGGTGTCCAGGATGTGCGTGGACACGGAGGCCGCGGACACGGCGGCGGTCTCGGTGCTCATGCTGGTGCGTCCTCTTCGACGAGTCGGGTGAGCCGGATGAGGTTGATCTTCCCCAGCTCGGTACGGACGATCTCGCGCTCCCGCCCCGGCGCGTTGCCGATCCGTTCCTTGACCGCGTCACGCATCTGCTCGCCGGTGCGACCGGTCGCGCAGATCAGGAAGACATGGCCGAACTTCTCCTGGTACGCCAGGTTCAGTTCGAGCATCTCCGCCTTGAGTTCCTCGGAGGCGTCGGCCATGCCGCGCTGCTCGCGCGAGGAGGTCGGGTCCCCGGGCTTGGGGCGTCCGATCGGCGGGTGGCCGGCCATCGCCTCCTCCAGATCCGAGGTGGTCAGCTCGGCCATGGCGGCGTCACTGGCGGTGAAGAGGTCGTTTGCGGTGGCATACGGGCGGGCGGCGAGCAGCCGCTTCACCCAGGCGGTGGAGGCACACGCCTCGTGGAGGGCGGCGAAGGCTGCCTGCTCCTCCAGTACGTTGAACCGGGCCAGACCCGGGGGCATGGAAGTCGACGTCACGGGAGCCTCCACGGCCGCGAAGGGCCTTCGTACTGAACGGGCTGCGGACAGCTAACGCCTTCCGGCAACGCGCCGTCAACACTTTGTTGAAAATTCGGGGTGGCGAGACCCGGCCTCAGCCCTCGTCCTCGCAGCTCAGGCCCCCCGCTTGCGGCTCAGGCCTCTTTCTCGCGATTCAGGTAGTTGTAGACCGTGAACCGGCTGACGCCGAGCGCGCTCGCCACGGTCTCCACGCCGTGCCGCACGGAGAAGGCGCCGCGCGCCTCAAGTATCCGTACGACCTCCTGCTTGGCCTTGCGGTCCAGCTCGGCCAGCGGCTTGCCGCGTTTGCGCTCCAGGGCGGCCAGGATGTGGTCCAGCGAGTCGGCGAGCTGCGGCAGACGTACGGCGACGACGTCGGTGCCCTGCCAGGCGAGCACGACATCGTCGGGGCCGGCCTCGTTCGGCGGGAGCATTTCTCCGCCCATGGCGTCGACCAGCGGCTTCACGGCCGTGATGAAGGGCTCGTCCCCGTTGCCGGTCACTTGTCCGCACCCTCCCCGACCACGTTCACCTGGAGTGAGATCCGGGTGGCGCCGGCCTCCAGGGTCCTGCGCAGGAGCGCGTCCACGGCGGCGAGCACGGCGTCGGAGCCGCCCTCCGCCGTGTTGCCGAACGGCCCGACGTCCACCGCGTCCAGCTGCGCCGCCTCGATGACCTCACGGGCGACCAGCGCGTGTGCGGGCGCCTCGTCGAGGTCGAAGGGCTCGGTCGTGAACTCCACTCGCAATCGCACTGCGCCCCAAACACCCTTCTGACCTGCGCATTTACCCAGATCTTCCCTCGCGAGGGCATACACCGCAAGCCGATCGATCGCACTGCGGCGGAGCCGGTCGGCCTGCCACGAGGCGACCCTAGCCGACTCGGGAACCTCCGCGCCCTGCACGTACCCAAGCCGCCCATGCCGCACGACTCAGGGCTTCGGGAGTCACGACACAGCATGGCCCGCAGACAGAAAACCAGCCTGCCGGCAGCCGCCCGCGTGCGCAGCCAACGAGCCACGTGAGCTGCATAAACGCGGCCCGGCCGACCGGGTGGCGGGTCGCTCCGGACGGCGGTGATCCACCATCGTCGTCAGGTGGCGGCAGCGGCGGGCGGACGGCGGCGGCCGGACCCGAGTGCCGAACTCGTTACCGAAGAACTTCGGGCCGACCTCTTGCGCGTCGACAGAGCCGGGGCCGATATTTCGTGCAACGCCAACCAATCAACACGAGTTGAAGGACTGGCATGGTAACTCGCCGCGACGTAGCGCGACTGGCAGGCACCTCGGACGCCTTGGTCAGCTACGTACTCAACGGCGGCCCGCGCAGGGTCGCGCCCCATACCCGCGAGCGGATCCTCGCGGCCATCGACGAGCTCGGCTACCGCCCCAACGCGGTGGCCCGGTCGCTGAAGACCTCCCGCACGATGACCCTCGGGCTCGTCGTACCCGACAACTCCAACCCGTTCTTCGCCGAGCTGGCCCGCGTGATCGAGGACGTCGGCTTCGCCTCCGGCTACACGATGCTGCTGGGCAACGCGATGGGTGACGACGCCCGCGAGGCGACGTACATCCGGACCCTGCTCGACCGGCAGGTCGACGGACTCATCGTCGTACCGGCACACGGCCCGCGCGGCTGGATCACCGAGTTGACCGACCAGGCCGTGCCTCGACTCGTGCTCGACCGTGAGCTGGAACTGCCGGGTGCGACGCAGGTCCTCACCGACAACGAGGACGGCGGATACCGGGCCACCACCCATCTGCTCGGCCACGGCAGGCAGCGGATCGGCTGCGTCGCCGGGCTCGAAGGCATTCACCCGACGGTCGACCGGGTCGCGGGCTGGCGCCGTGCCCTCACCGACGCCGGAGTGGATCCGGCCGCCGCGTCCTTGACACACGTGCCCTTCGGGCGGGCCGACGGTTATCGTGCCGGCCGGCGCATGCTCGCGGGCGCGCAGCGTCCGGACGCCCTTTTCGTCGCCAGCGACGAGCAGGCCATCGGCGTACTGCGGGCCGCCGCCGAACTGGGCGTGCTGGTACCCGACGACGTGGCGGTCTGCGCTTTCGACGGCATCGAGGGCAGCGCGTACACGGTGCCCGCGCTGACGACGATGCGGCAGCCCTTCGACGAGCTCGGTCGCTCGGCCGTCGAATGGTTGCTGGCCAAGATCGCCGACCCGGCGCTGCCGGCGGAGCGCATCACCCATCCCACCACGCTCGTCGCACGCGGCTCCTGTGGCTGTCCCGATCCGGCCGGCGGCGACTCGACGATCGGCTAGCCCCTACAGACGGCTGACCCGGTGGCGGGCAGCATCCTCGACTTGGATCTCAGGATCCGGGCATCCCTGCGCGGTTCCCACACCTCCGCACTGGGCTGACCAGTCATTTTCCCAGGTGTGGCCTTCAGCGACTCGGTCGCTCACGGCGATCCTCCGGTGCTCACCGCGATCCTCCCGGCCAACTCTCACCCCACCGAGCTGACACAAGCCTGCTCTGAAACCAGTTCTGAAGCCAGTTCTGAGACCTGTTCTGACGCAATGACGCGAAGAAAGGCACACCCATGCACAACCACGCTGTGCGCAGAGCCCGTTCCGCCGCCGTCGCCGCCACCTCCGTGGCCCTGCTGGTCGCGATGACCGGCTGCGGCCGAGGCGAGGAGAGTTCCGGTAGCGAGAGCAAGGACGAGGTCCGTATCGCCATCGTCACCCGCAACTTCACCAACCCCTACTGGGCGGCGCTGCGCGACGGCGCGCTGGCCGAGGGCAAGAAACAGGGCGTCAAGGTCGAGGTCCAGGCCGGCGCGTCGGAGACCGACAGCACCGGGGAGAACGCCAAGCTGTCGACCCTGGCGGGGCAGAACTACAACTGCTTCGGCGTGGTGCCGGTGAACGCCACCAACGTGATCACCCCGCTGGTCCCGGTGGCGAAGAAGAAGATCCCGATACTGAACCTGGACACCCAGATCGACGCGGCCGCCTCGAAGCAGGCCGGGGTGTCCTACGCGTCGTTCATCGGCTCGGACAACCTGTCCGCGGGGCAACAGGCCGGGAAGGCGCTGCTGGAGAAGATGGGCGGCAAGGGCGACGTGGCCATCCTGCAAGGCATCGCCGGAGAGCAGAACGGCATCAACCGCCAGAAGGGCTTCTCGGAGGAAGTGGCGGGCAAGCTGAACATCGTGGCCACCCAGCCGGCCGACTACGACCAGGCCAAGGGGCAGACGGTCACCGAGGGCATCCTCAAGGCGCACCCGAAGATCACCGGGATCTTCGCCGCCAACGACACCATGGGGCTGGGCGCCGCGCAGGCGGTGCGCAACGCCGGGCTGACGGGCAAGGTCTCCATCATCTCGGTGGACGGCATCACCGCCGCGCTGGAGGCGGTGAAGGCGGGCACGCTCAGCGGCACCATCTCGCAATACCCCTACGCCGAGGGCCAGTTGGCCGTCCAGGCCTGCATCAACCTGGTCCGCGACATGAAGGTGCCCACCCGGATCGTCGCCCCGATCGCGCTGATCGACGCCGGCAACGCGGCCAAGGCGATCAGCTCCTTCCCACAGCCGTTCGTGCCGTTCGCCAACCCGCTGACCGCGGCCGGGAAGTGAGCTGACCATGGCAGACACCCAGGCGCCGGGGCGGCTCGGCGTACACCTCTCGGTCGCGGCAGCGGCGCGGTTCGCTGCCCCGATCGGGCTGGGCGTGGTGTTCATCGTGTTCTTCATCGCCACTCCCGACTTCCTCACCACGGACAACATCAGCGACCTGCTGGTGTCGGCGGCGATCCTGCTGGTGCTTGCCATGGGACAGCAACTGGTGGTCACCGTTGCGGGCATCGACCTGTCGGTGGGGTCCAACCTGCCCTGGGCGGCGGCGGTGCTCGGATACGCCTACACCCACGGCTGGGGGCTGCCCGCCTCGGTGTCGCTGGCGCTGCTGGCCGCGCTGACGGTGGGCGTGGTGAACGGCCTGCTGGTGGCTCGGCTGAACATGACCGACTTCATCGTCACACTGGGCTCGCTGTCCGTGGTCAGCGGCCTGACCCTCCTGCTCACCAGCGGCAACACCGTCCCGGTGAACTCGGGGTTCCTGCGCGGCCTGGCGATCAACGGGATCGGTCCGGTGCGCTGGTTCTGGGTGCTGGCCTTTCTGGTCGCCGTGCTGGTGGGCTTCCTGCTGTACCGCACCCGCACCGGCACCTACCTGCTGTCCACCGGCGGCAACATCGACGCCGCGCGGGGGGCCGGTATCCACGTCGACCGCATCCGGCTGCTCGCCTACGCCAGCTCCGGGCTGGCCTGCGGGATCGCGGCCGTGCTGTTCGTGGCCCGCACCGGCGGCGCCGACCCCAGCCTGCAGACCGATCTGCTGCTCAGCTCCATCGCCGCGGTGGTGCTCGGCGGGTCCAGCCTGTTCGGCGGGAAGGCCTCCGTACTCGGCACGGTGGCCGGCGCGTTGCTGCTGCAGAGCCTGATCAACGGCTTCACGCTGGTCGGCATCTCGCAGTACTACCAGCCCATCGCGGTCGGCGGCGTGGTGCTCGGTGCGGCCTTCATCTCCCGGTTCCAGAAGTAGAGGCGATCATGACGGACACTCCGGCCCGCCCTGTGGGCAAACCTGCCGCCTCGGACCCGGTCGGCTCGCCGCTCGTGGAGATCACCGGGTTGTGCAAGTCCTTCGGCGCTGTGCGCGCGCTGCAGGGCGTGGACCTGACACTGGCAGCCGGCCAGGTCACCGCGCTGCTGGGCGACAACGGGGCGGGCAAGTCCACCCTGGTGCGCTGCCTGACCGGTGTACACCCGCCGGACACCGGCGAGATCCGGTTCCGCGGCGAGCCGATCCAGCTCGGTTCGCCGGACGACGCCCGGCGGCTGGGCATCGAGACGGTGTACCAGACCCTGGGGCTGGTCGAGGACCTGCCGGTATGGCAGAACCTGTACCTGAACCGGGAGTTGACCAGCGGGTTCGGTCCGTTCCGGGTACTGGACAAGAAATCCATGATCTCCCGGAGCCGGGACATCCTGTCCCGGCTGGACGTGAACGTGCCGAACGTGCGGGCCACGGTCCGGCGGATGTCCGGCGGCCAGCGGCAGAGCATCGCCATCGCCCGGGCGGCCAACTGGGGCGAGACTCTGGTGATCATGGACGAGCCGACCGCCGCGCTGGGCGTGCGGGAGACGGCGGCCGTGGAGGAGCTGATCCACCGGCTCCGCGACGCGTCGGTGACCGTGCTGCTGATCAGCCACGACATGACGCAGGTGCTGCGGGTGGCGGACACCGCGTACGTGCTGCGCCGAGGGCGGTGCGCCGCCCGGCGGACCGTCACCGACACCACGGGCGACGAGTTGGTGGGGCTGATCACCGGGGCCGTCGAAGGAGACGGGCATGTCTGAGCCCGGCTCGCCGCTCGTCGTGGTCATCGGCTCGGTGAACATCGACCACGTCGTGGTGGCCGACGCCTTCCCGTCTCCCGGACAGACCGTTCTCGGTCGGACCGCGCGGATCACGCTCGGCGGCAAGGGAGCCAACCAGGCGGTCGCGGCCGCGTCCGGCGGGGTGCGCACCGCGATGATCGCCCGGGTCGGCGACGACGTCGAGGCGGACAAGGCCCGTGCCGGGCTGGTCGCCGAGGGGGTGGACGTGCACGCGGTGACCACGGTGCCCGGCGCGGAGACCGGCACCGCGTGGATCACCGTGGCGGCCGGTGACAACACCATCATCGTGGTCTCCGGGGCCAACCATCAGTGGCCGTCCGAGGGCGATCCCACCGACGGCGCCGGCGCGGAGGCGGCGGTCGTGCTGGCCCAGTTGGAGATCCCGCTGGACGTGGTACAGCGCGCGGCGGCCGCCTGCCGGGGCCGGTTCCTGCTCAACGCCGCCCCGGCCGCCGAGCTGCCGGACGAGCTGATCTCCCGCTGCGACGTGCTCATCGTGAACGAGCACGAGCAGGCGGCGGTCTCCGGGCAGCCCGACGCGGAGTCCGCGAAGGAGCCGGCCGCCGTCCGGAAGGCGCACGCCGCGCTGCGTGCCCGAGGCGCCAAGGCGGTCGTCACCACACTGGGAGAGGCGGGCGCGATCATCACCGATACGGACGGCACCAGCACCGAACTCCCGGCCGTCCCCGCCGCCGTCGTGGACACCACTGGCGCCGGCGACGCGTTCACCGGGGTGTTCGCCGCCCGACTGGCCGCCGGTGACTCGCTCTTGGCGGCAGCCCGGCTGGGCATCGCGGCCGGCTCCCTGGCGGTGCGGGTGCCCGGTGCCCGACACCACCACGCCGACCTGGACACCCTGCGCGCCATCGCCTCCACCATGGGAAAGGACTGAACCCGTGCAACGCACCGGCATCATCCACCGCGAACTGGCCGGCCTGATCGCCGGTCTGCGGCACACCGACACCTTCGTGATCAGCGACTCCGGGCTTCCCCTGGCGCCGGGTACCCCTACCGTGGATCTCGGCTACCGCTACGGCCGGCCCCCGTTCCTGGACGTCGCCGAGGCGGTGCTCGCACAGATCGTGGTCGAGCACAGCTGGGTGACCGATCAGATCCGCGAGATCAACCCCACCGTCTACACCGCGCTGTGCTCCTTCGGGCTTGAACCCGAACCCCTGGACCATGACGAGTTCAAGGCCAGGGTCCGGGACGCCAAGTTCGCCGTGCGCACGGGTGAGGACACCTTCTTCGCCAACGTGCTCTGCCGCGCCGGCGTCCCGTTCGCCCGGTGACTGGCAGGGCCCCCGATGCTGCCGGTAAGCGCCCTGCACGGACGTCGGGCAGCCCCGCCGGTCACGGCCTGCCCTTGCGCAGGAAACTCCGCAGCCGCCGCTCCGGCCAGGTGTTGATCACGTCGTCCTTCGTCAGCCAGCCGCGCTGGGCGGTGCCGATGCCGTAGCGCATGACGGCGAGGTGCGGGACGGCGTGGGCGTCGCTGTTCACGGCGAACCGCACGCCGTACCGCCGGGCCCGCAGGATGTCCTCGTCGCGCAGGTCGAGGCGGTCCGGGTGGGCGTTGATCTCCAGCGCCGTGCCGGTACGGGCACAGGCGGCGAAGACCGCGTCGAGGTCGGCGTCGATGCCGGGCCGCCTGCCGATGAGGCGGGTCGTGGGGTGGCCGATCAGGTGAACGTAGGGGTTCTCGCAGGCCCTTACGATGCGGCGGGTGAGGGCGTCGCGCCCCTGGTTGAAGTGTGAGTGCACGGAGGCCACGCACAGGTCGAAGCCGGCGAGGAACTCCGCGGGCCAGTCCACCTGGCCGTCCGGGCCGATGTTCAGCTCGGCGCCGTGCAGCAGCCGCAGCCCGCCGCGCCGGCCCCGGGTGGGATACGTGCCGTCCAGCTCGCGCACCCGCTCCCGCTGGGCCAGCATCCGCTCGTCGGTCATGCGCTGCATGGCCATGTCCGGGCCGTGGTCGGTGATCGCGTAGTAGGCGTAGCCGCGCGCGGCGGCCGCCTCGGCCATCTCCTCCAGCGGGGCGAGCCCGTCGGTGAGGTCGGTGTGGGTGTGCAGATCGCCCCGGATGTCGGCCTCCGTCACCAGGTCGGGCAGCTCGCCGCGCAGCCCGGCCTCGATCTCCCCGCGGTCCTCGCGCAGCGTCGGCGGGATCCACGGCAGGCCGAGCCGGGCGTACACCTCGTCCTCCGTCTCGGAGACGATCCTCTTGCCGCTCTCGACGTCGAAGATCCCGTACTCGGAGAGCTTCAGCTTCTGGTGTACGGCCAGTTCGCGGGTGCGGATGTTGTGGGCCTTGGAGCCGGTGAAGTACTGCAGTGCCGCGCCCCAGGAGTCCAGCGGTACGACGCGCAGATCGACGGAAAGCCCCTTGGATGTGCGCACGGACGTCTTCTTCTCGCCGCGCGCGATGACCTCCGTGACGTACGGCAGCTCGGTGAACGCCCGCATGATCGGTGCCGGCTTCTTCGCTGCAGCGAGGATGTCGATGTCGCCGATCGTCTCCCGGACCCGGCGCAGCGACCCGGCGTACGCGCACCGCAGGCAGCCGGTGACCTGGGACAACGCGGCGACGATGGCGTCGGCGAGGTCGCCGGCGACGTCGAGCTGGACGCGGTCGCCGGCGGACCGCAGGAGCTCGATGCCGTGGAGGATGTTCTCCTCCGTCCTCGGCCCGAAGCCCTTCAGGTCGCGGAGCCGTTCCTCGTGGATGGCGTCGGCCAGTTCCTCGACCGACGAGATGCCCAGTTCCTCGTACACCGTCAGCGCCTTCTTCGGGCCGAGGGTGGGGATGGCCGTCAGGCGCCGGACCCCGGCAGGGATCTTCGCCCGCAGCTCTTCGACGGCGGACACGCTGCCGCTGTCGAAGTATTCGAGGACCTTCTGGGCGATCGACTTTCCGACGTTCGGGATCTCCTGGAGACCTTTGAGGTCGAGCGTGGAGACGTCGGCGTGGTGGCCGCCGACCGCTCGGGCAGCCTTCTCGTAGACACGTGCCTTGAACGCGTCTCCGCCGGTGATCGAGATCAGGTCCGCGTACTCCCGCAGCAGCGCGGCGACCTCGTCGTTGGACCGTGCCACATCTTCAGGGTAGGCACGCCCCTCGCGCATCGCGTGCGGAGGCGGATGTGCGGAGGCGGCTGTGCGGGGGCGAATGTGCGCGGGCACTCTTGACAGGCCTCCCCGACCACAGGCAGCCTTCCATTAGACAGAAATAAACTTCCACCATGCGGAATCTGCACGGAATACGACCACTAGCACGGAAAGGAGCGCCGACCCACATGCCAGGTTTCTCGATGGATGCGGCCGCAGAGCAGCGCTTCAACGTCAACCTGTCGATCCTCTTCACTGAGCTCCCGCCCCTGGAGCGCCCCGCGGCCGCCGCGGCGGCGGGCTTCACCGCGGTCGAGCTGTGGTGGCCCTGGGTCGACTCCCCCACGCCCGGGCGCGCCGAACGCGACGCGCTGAAGAAGGCGATCGAGGACGCGGGCGTCCGGCTCACGGGCCTGAACTTCTACGCCGGGCAGCTGCCGGGCCCGGACCGGGGCGCGCTGTCGATCCCCGGCGAGGAGTCGGCGAGGTTCCGCGCGAACATCGACGTGGCCGCGGAGTTCGCGGGGTCGCTCGGCTGCGGGGCCCTCAACGCCCTGTACGGCAACCGCGTCGAGGGCGTGGACCCGGCCGAGCAGGACGAACTCGCCCTGGAGAACCTGGTGTTGGCGGCCCACGCGGCCGACCGCATCGGTGCGGTCCTGCTGATCGAGACCCTCAACAAGCCCGAGTCGCCGCTCTATCCGCTGGTGACCGCCCCGGCCGGGATCGCGGTGGTCGACAAGGTCAACGAGGCGACCGGCCTCGGCAACGCCAAGTTCCTGATGGACCTCTACCACCTGTCCATGAACGGCGAGGACCTGCCGTCGGTGATCGAGCGGTACGCAGCGAAGACCGGCCACGTGCAGATCGCCGACAACCCGGGCCGCGGTGCACCCGGAACCGGCTCGCTCCCCCTGGAAGAGCTGCTCGGCCGGCTCCGCAAGCAGGGGTACGAGGGCTGGATCGGCCTGGAGTACAAGCCGGGCGACCGCCCCAGCTCCGAGGCCTTCGAGTGGCTCCCCGCCGAGGCCCGCGCGGCGCGCTGAGCGCCAACTCATCCACGTACCAAAGCCTGTCGACGTACCAAGGCTTTCAGAGAGGCACCCTCATGAGCGGCACACTCGCAGACTCCTCCCGCCCGACCCGCCCTGCGGTCGCGTGGATCGGGCTCGGCATCATGGGCTCCCCCATGGCGGAGAACCTGATCAAGGCCGGTTACGACGTCACCGGGTTCACCCTGGAACAGGACAAGCTGGACCGGCTGACCGCCGCCGGCGGTACCGCGGCCGGCTCGATCG
The DNA here is from genome assembly GCF_026341515.1 of Streptomyces sp. NBC_00878. NCBI lineage: Bacteria > Bacillati > Actinomycetota > Actinomycetes > Kitasatosporales > Streptomycetaceae > Streptomyces > Streptomyces sp. NBC_00878. The sequence goes on from NZ_JAPEOK010000001.1 coordinate 1,983,784, forward strand.
CCGAGGCCGTGCGGGACGCCGACGTGGTGATCACGATGGTGCCCGCCTCTCCGCAGGTCGAGGCGATCGCGTACGGACCCGACGGCATCCTGGAGAACGCGCGGCCCGGCGCGCTCCTGATCGACATGTCCTCCATCACCCCGCAGACCTCCGTGGACCTGGCCAAGGCCGCGAAAGACAAAGGCATACGGGTCCTGGACGCACCGGTGTCCGGCGGCGAGGCCGGGGCGGTCGAGGCCGTGCTGTCCATCATGGTCGGCGGCGAGCAGGCCGACTTCGACCAGGCCGAGCCGATCTTCGAGGCGCTCGGCAGGACCATCGTGCTGTGCGGCCCGCACGGCTCCGGTCAGACCGTGAAGGCCGCGAACCAGCTGATCGTCGCCGTGAACATCCAGGCGTGCGCCGAGGCCGTGGTCTTCCTGGAGAAGTCGGGCGTCGATCTGAAGGCGGCCCTCGACGTCCTGAACGGCGGCCTCGCCGGCTCCACGGTCCTGACGCGCAAGAAGGACAACTTCCTCAGTCGCGACTTCAAGCCGGGCTTCCGGATCGACCTGCACCACAAGGACATGGGCATCGTCACGGACGCCGCCCGCAACGTCGGCGCCGCGCTGCCCGTCGGCGCCGTGGTCGCCCAGCTCGTCGCCTCACTGCGGACCCAGGGTGACGGCGGCCTCGACCACTCCGCCCTGCTGCGCGCGGTCGAGCGCCTCTCCGGCGCGCGGGTCTGACACCCCGGCACCCACCAGACCCCACACAGACCTCCGGGCGGCGCCACCGCTGACACCTGTCCTGTCGCGCCCAAGCGGTAGCGCCGCCCGGAACTCGCCCGTGAAGCCCGTGGACCCGGATGAGAGGTCGCCCGCGGGTGGCGCGGGTCGGCCGAGGACCGCGGCGGTACGTGAGCCAGTGCGGTGGTGAAGGTCCCGGAGCCCCTTTCTCGACCTGCGGGAAGGGCGGCCCCGGCCCGTCACGGCCGCCGCGGTCCCGGCCGAAACCATGAGAAACCATGAGAAGCCATGAGTGAGACGGCGAAGAGCGCCGGGTAGGGACGACGGACGGTCAGTCCCGTATCCGGTGCTCTTCGTCGTCTCCGCGTATCCCCGCCGCCTTCGGGGTGCGGATTCCGCGGCCGCGCAGCAGCCTGGACCCATGGACTCCCCCAGCATCGTCGTGCACCCTCCGGCGCTGGACGGCTCGCGCCGGGTCACCTCGGGCAGCGAAACCCTCGGCATCGCGTACCACCTCGATGACGTCGTCGAGATCCTGCGCCTCGCGGACCTCGACGAGATCGAGGTGGAGGAGCACGACATCATCGACTGGCAGGGCGGCGGTCCCGACGACTGGCCCGGCTTGTCGGAGCACCACTCGGCCGAATGAGGCGGCGCGAATCCGAGCGCGGCCGGGCGGGGGCGGGCGGGGCGGCGCGAATCCGATACGTACGTACGCGTGCGTACGCCGGCTACGGAACCCTCAAATCAACCTCTGAACATGGCCCCGGGGGCTTCAACTCCCCGTGCTTCAGGGCACATTCTCAGCACATGGGGCCCGCCGGCACGGGGGCGGCGGGCCTCATACGAAGGACAGCGGGCTTGGCCGGAATCGGAGGTGAGACGCATGAGCAGAATAATGACGACGCTTCGGCAAGAGCAGTTCGCTGTGCTGTCGCTGCTCCGGGGCGTCGCCCATTCCGGCGGGTCCGGCCGGTCCGGCACGGCACGGCAGACGTCGGGGGCGTCCGAAGCACGGGGGAAGCACGGGGGCGGGAGCGGCCGGTTCGGTTCGGGAGGCGGCGGGGGCTGCTCGAACTGAAGACGCCGCGAGGCCCCCGCCCTGGATGGTCAGGACGGGGGCCTCGGCCCTGGCCGGTCAGCCGGTCAGCCGGTCAGTTGATCACTCGGCCAGTTGGCGACTTGGTCAGTTGGTGACTTGGTCAGTTGGTCAGACCTTCAGGGGCTTGATGGACGTGGGCGCATGGCCCGGCTCTGTCGCGGTCTCCTCGAACTCCACGACGTTGCTGATGTCATTCGTCGTGGACATCGAGATGTTGGTGACGCGCTCCAGGATCGCCTCGACGACGACCGGCACCCGGAACTCGACGGCGAGCTTCTTCGCCTGCTCGAAGGCGGCGCCCAGTTCGCTCGGGTCGGTGACCCGGATCGCCTTGCAGCCGAGGCCCTCGACGACCTTGACGTGGTCGACGCCGTAGACCCCCAACTCGGGCGAGTTGAGGTTCTCGAACTCCAGGTTGACCTGGAAGTCGATGTCGAACGCCCGCTGCGCCTGCCGGATCAGCCCCAGATAGGAGTTGTTCACCAGCACATGGACGTACGGGATCCGGTGCTGGGCCCCGACCGCCAGTTCCTCGATCATGAACTGGAAGTCGTAGTCGCCGGAGAGCGCGACCACCTGCGCCTCCGGGTCGGCCTTGGCGACACCCAGCGCGGCCGGGACGGTCCAGCCGAGGGGGCCCGCCTGGCCGCAGTTGATCCAGTGCCGCGGCCGGTAGACGTGCAGCATCTGGGCGCCGGCGATCTGTGAGAGGCCGATGGTGGTGACGTACCGGGTCTCGGGGCCGAAGGCCCTGTTCATCTCCTCGTAGACGCGCTGCGGCTTGATGGGGATGTCGTCGAAGTGCGTACGTCGCTGGAGGGTCGCCTTCTTCTCCTGGGCGGCCCGGGCCCACGCGGAGCGGTCGGGCAGCCTGCCCGCGGCCTTCAACGCCCCTGCCACCTCGACGAACAGCTCAAGCGCGGCCTTGGCGTCGGCGGCGATCCCGTAGTCCGGAGCGAAGATCTTGCCGATCTGAGTGGGCTCGATGTCCACGTGCACGAACGTCCGGCCCGCCGTGTAGACGTCCAGCCTGCCGGTGTGGCGGTTGGCCCAGCGGTTGCCGATACCGAGGACGAAGTCGGACTCCAGGAAGGTCGCGTTGCCGTAGCGGTGCGAGGTCTGCAGGCCGACCATGCCGGCGTTCAGCTCGTGGTCGTCGGGGACGATGCCCCAGCCCATGAGGGTGGGGACGACCGGAGTACCGGTCAACTCGGCGAATTCCACGAGGAGTTCGGACGCGTCGGCGTTGATGATGCCGCCACCGGCGACGATCAGCGGGCGCTCGGACTCGTTCAGGAGCGCGATCGCCTTCTCGACCTGGGCGCGGGTCGCGGACGGCTTGTAGACCGGCAGCGGCTCGTACGTCTCCGGGTCGAACTCGATCTCCGTCAACTGGACGTCGACGGGAAGGTCGATGAGGACCGGGCCCGGACGGGCGGACCGCATCAGATGGAAAGCCTGCTGGAAGACGCCGGGGACCTGGGCGGCCTCCAGCACGGTGACCGCCATCTTGGCGACCGGCCTGGCGATGGACGCGATGTCGACGGCCTGGAAGTCCTCCTTGTGGATCACGGCGGTCGGAGCCTGGCCCGTGACGCACAGGATCGGGATGGAGTCGCCGGTCGCGGAGTACAGGCCGGTGATCATGTCGGTGCCGGCGGGTCCGGACGTACCGATACACACACCGATGTTGCCGGGGGCGGTACGGGTGTAGCCCTCCGCCATGTGGGAGGCGCCCTCGACATGGCGGGCGAGGGTGTGACTGATTCCTCCGGAGGCCTTGAGCGCCGCGTAGAAGGGGTTGATCGCCGCGCCCGGCACACCGAACGCGCTGGTGACGCCCTCACGCTTGAGGATCTCAACTGCCGCGCGGGCAGCGGTCATACGAGCCATTGCGTACTCCTGCTTCGGCCGTCGGATTCGGGCTCCCGTCGCGCCCCGCGGCGAGCTTCAAATTCCGCATGATGGAAACTAACTTCTACTATCTGGAAGCAATGTAAGTGGGGGGTCAGGAGGCGTCAAGGGCCGGAGGGCGGTCGACGGGCGGTCGACGGGCGGTGGGCGGTCGACGGGCGGTGGGCAGGCGGCCGGCGCCCGGTCGGCAGACACGGGAATCACGGAACGTCGGATCGTTTCGCTGCCGGAGGAAGGGGTTCCGGAGGACGATGGAGGAACTGTCCCGCTGTGGCGTTGTCGCAACGTCGCGTCATGGCGCTATGGCGTTGTGGTGTCGCGGTGTTCTGGAGAGGGTCATGGCCGAGAGCGTGCCGGTGAGGTGTCCGGCCTGTCGGCGCAAGCATGTCTATGCGGCGCCGTCGTACCCATGCGTGTGCGGTGCGCCGGTCGCACCCGACCTCGACCGGAGTGCGCTCCCGGAGCCCGTCACGCACCACACATGGGACGAGGGCTGGGTGACAATCCGCTGCGAGGCCTGCGGCCGGGCGGACCACTGGCCCCGGCCGGAGCTGGGGTGCCCCTGCGGGGTGGTGTTACGGGTGCCGGTGACGGAACCCGGAGCGGACACCGCAGACGACGAACCGCATTCCTCCGGCGCGGGCACCGGCACCTACACCGGCGAGGAACCACAAGGTTCGCGCGAGGGCTCGCATCAAGGCGAGCACGAGGGCTCACGTGGGGGCTCGCACGCCGGCTCCCATGAGGGTGAGGGCTCAAGCGAACACTCCGACCGCCCGTCCCGGAAGCCCCGGGCCGACCGTCTCCCGGCCGCCGCCATCCCCCTCCCCCGTACCGCCCCGTCTCCCCGCCCCGCGTTCCAGCCGGTGATCATCCGCACGGCCCGGGACGCCGTGACCGCCGCCGCGCTGTATCTGCGCTGGCTCGGGTACCGGGACATCCGGCGCGCCGACCAGCGGCCGCCCTCCGGGATAGGCCTGGCGGCCCGCGGGATCGTGGCCCAGGTCGACCCGACCGTGCGACCGACTTCGCTGCGGGACGTGGAGTGCCTGTGGCTGACGGCGATGACGGAGTCGGCGGGCTGCGTCTACTTCTCGCTGGCCGGCTACGAGGATGACGCCCGCGTCTGCGCCGACTCCCTCGGCATCCCCCTGTTCGTACTGGACCTCACCGGCACCCCGCAACCGGTGAACAGCCTCGCCGACGACCTGATAGCCACGGGCGCCTGATTACCCCAACTCCGTGCACGACACGACCACATACTTGCCGTCATGCGCATCCGACCAGCCACTCCCGCCGACCTCCCTCTTCTGCAGGACATCGAACGGGCCGCGGGCGAACCCTTCCGCGCCCTGGGCATGACGGAGATCGCCGACGACGAGCCGCCCTCGCTCGATCTCCTGGACCGCTTCCGGAGGGCGGGGCACGCCTGGATCGCGGAAGCCGAAGCCGAAGCCGAAGCCGAAGGCGAAGCCGACAAGGCCGAGGCCAACGAAGCCGACGGCGACGAAGCCGAGCGTGACGACGACACCGCCCGCCCCGTCGCCTACCTGATCGGCGAACCCGTGGACGGCGCCTTCCACATCGAGCAGGTCTCCGTCCACCCGGACGCCGCGCACCGGGGCGTGGGCCGAACCCTGATCGCTTACGCCGCCGAGCGCGCACGCGGCCAGGGCCTGACCGGTCTCACCCTGACCACCTTCGCGGAGGTCCCCTGGAACGCGCCCTACTACGAGCGCATCGGCTTCCGCGTCCTGGCCGAGTCCGAACTCACCCCGGGCCTGCGGAAGATCCGCGCCACCGAGGCCGAACACGGCCTCGACCGCTGGCCCCGGGTCTGCATGCGCACGGAAAGTTGGACTTGAACAATCAAGAGATAACTTGCGTCAGCCCACCCATATTCCCATGAAACTCAGTGATGTTCCTCGCCTTGCGGGCGCGCATGACATGAATGTTAAAGTCATCGCACGAGCTGGCACTGAAGCCCCAGCCCGACCGCACCGCCCCCTCCCGGGGACGCGTCATCGAGGAGATCGTCATGAAGTTCTGGCAGCGCATCGCCCTGGGGACAGCCCTTACCGCCACCGTCGGCGGCCTGACCGCCGCGGGGGCCACGGCGAACGGCAATCCGTCCGGCAGTCGGGCCGAGGGGCTGGCCGCGGCGGCAGCGTCCCATTGGAACGAGCCCGCGAAGGTCGCGGCGAACAAGCGAGTGGTGAAGGCGTTCATGCAGGACGTCCTCAACGAGCACAACGGGAGTCACGCCACCCGGTACCTGACCAAGGACATGCAGTGGCACGGCGGGACGGTCGGTACCGTGGCCGGCCGGGACAACGTCGCCGGGCTGATGACGACCGTGGTGACCTCGATCCCCGACCTGCACGCCGAGGTGAAGGACATCTTCGGCCGGGGCGACGAAGTCGTCGTCCGTGTGGTGGTCACCGGTACACAGAAGGGCCCTCTGCTGGGCATACCCGCCAGCGGGCGCAAGGTCCGGTGGGACGCGATCGACCTCTACAAGCTGCGCGACGGCAAGATCAGCGAGGAGTGGGCCTCCGAGGACTTCACCGCGTTCCTCAACGACACCGGCACCTACAAGGCGCCTTGGATTCAGTGACCGAAAGCGCCTTGAGTTCAGTGATCCGAGCCGCTCTTGATTCAGTGACATGAACCCGACACCGGTTGGCGCGCCCGCGCCGACCGGTGTCGCTCAGCGTGCAGGCGAGTCGATGCGCTGGAGGATGCGCTCGGCGTCCTGGCCGAGGCGGCGCAGCCGTTCGGCCGAGAGGTTGTCCACCACCAAGTGACGTACGTGGGCGACATGCGCGGGTGCGGCCGACTCCAGCTTGCGCACCCCGTCGGCCAGCAGGATGGCGTTGGTGAAGCGCCCGTCCGTGGGATCGGGCTCGCGCCGGACGTAACCCCGGCTCTCCAGCCGCTTGACCAGGTGCGACAGGCGGGAGAGCGAGGAGCTGAGGCGCTCGGCCAGTTCGCTCATCCGCATCGTCGACTCGGGCGCGTCAGCCAGGATCGCCATGGACATGTACTCGGCCATGCTCAGGTCCGCATCGCGCTGCAGTTGCGCGTCAAGGGCCCAGGGCAGCCGGGTGAACAGCCCGACCACCGACAACCAGGAACTCAATTCACCCGGGCCGAGCCACAGGTCCGCGTGCTCATCGGCCGCCCCCGACCGGTCCGTATCGCTCATCGTGGCAGCGTATCAGCCGGATCCGCGCGCCCCAACGACTAGTCACTTCAATAGTCAAGGAGCCGGTCGGGAAGCATCCCCCGAACTTGGCCGTCAGCCCCGCAAGTTGGGAGCGCAGGATTCCTACGGGACGGGCACGTGACTTGACTGCTCAAGCTAGCCGGGCGGCAGCGCGTCGTGACGTCGGAGGTCACCGAGGGCGCGACGTGGCAGCGGTTCCGAGAGGCGCACGGGTCGCTGCGCACACCGGCCCCGCTCGTCATGAACCCGGCGCCGCGGGCGGACACCCTGGCGGCCTGCGTCACGCCAGCCGCCCCGAGGTCCACCCTCGCTGTCATCACCGGTGTCGCCACCGCCGCGGCCCCAAAGGTCCGTACCTCTCCACGCGCCCTATGCACGCACGGGCAGCCTGAAATCCCGTATGCCGAATCCCTGTTATTTCCCTCACGGCGCAACCTTCCTAAATTCAGGGGGCTCTTTAGCTTAATATTGATCCGAACACGACATGAGGGGAGCGGTGCGCGTGCGGCGGGATTTCGAGGAGCCTGTCAGACCCCGTTCCGAGCAGGTCGTCGGGCGGGACGAGGTGCTCGGACGAGCACGTGAGCAGCTCACCCGAGGCGGCAGCCTTCTCGTGCACGGTCCGCCCGGAATAGGAAAGTCGACCGTCCTGCGGGCAATGGCTGCGGAATACGCCGAATCCGCCCGGACTGTGTTGCGTTGTTCCGCGACCGAGTCCGAATCCCATCTCCCGTTCCTCGCCCTCGTCGATCTGCTGGGCCTGGTCGCCGACGAGGTCGCCGACGCGCTGCCCGCCCCGCAGCAGGCCGCGCTCGAAGCGGCGCTCACCGGCCGCGCCGAATCGTCCCTGCACCAGGACGGTCTCGCGCTGCGTCTCGCGGTGCTGTCGGTCCTGCGCGCGCTGGCGGCCAAAGGCCCCGTCCTCCTGGTCACCGACGACCTGCAGTGGCTGGACGCTCCCAGCGCCGAGCTGCTCGGTTTCGCGGCCCGCCGCCTCGGCGGGATGCCGGTGCGGATGCTCGGCGCGGTGCGCACCGGCACCGAACCGAAGGAGCAGGAACACGACCCATATCTACGCGCGTATCCGCCGGAGGCACTGGCCCTGCGGCTGACCCCGCTGTCCCGCCCGCAGGTGTCCGAGCTGTTGATCGCCCGCGGTTACACCGGCCTGCGCCGCTCGACGCTCCGGGACATCCACCACACCAGCGGCGGCAACCCGCTGTTCGCGCTGGAGCTCGCCCGCGCCCTGGCCGAGAGCCCGACGCCGCCCCGCCCCGGCGAGCCGCTGCCAGTGCCGACCTCGCTGCGGGCCCTCGTCCTCAGCCGCCTGGACCTGCTGTCCGCCGAGGCCCGGCAGACTTTGCTGGTCGCGAGCGCGGGAGCCCGCCCCACACAGACGCTGCTGGGCGCCGCGGGCCGTACGGACGCGGAGTCGGAGATCGCGCTCGCGGCCTCGCTCGGCCTGGTGACGGCCCACGCTCCGGACGCCCAGGGCCCGGACGGGCAGGAGGGCGCGGTCCGTTTCGCTCACCCGCTCGTCTCGGCCGCGCTGTACGCGCAGGCGACGCCACAGGAGCGGCGGGCCGCCCACGCCGCGCTGTCCACGGTGGCCTCCGATCCGATCGAACGGGCCCGCCATCTCGCACTGGCCACCACCGGCACCGACGAGCAGGTCGCCGTGCGGCTCTCCGAGGCGGCGGCGCTGGCCCGGGACCGTGGCGCGCCCTCGGTCGCGGCCCAGCTCGGGCTGCTCGCCGCCCGGCACACCCCGCCGGACAGCCTGCCCGGCGCGGACGAACGGCGGCTGAGGTCCGCCGAGGACGCGCTGACCTCGGGCGAGATCGACCTCGCCCGCGAGGTGGCCCGCGACGTCCTGGACCGGGCGACCGACCCGGCGGTCCGGGTACGGGCCTGGATGGTGGTGATCGACTCGGCGGGGCAGGCGATGGCCGACGTGGAGGCCGTGTTCCCGCAGGCCCTCGCCGACGCGGGCGAGGACCCGCGGCTGCTCTGCCTGGTCCACTACCAACTGGCGTGGCGGGGGCTGCTCGTGGAGGGCGAGATGGCCAAGGGCCGTGAGGAGGCCGCACAGGCGGCCCGGCTCGCCGCCACCGCCGGCGACCGGAGCACCGAGCTGATGGCCCTGTCCTTCCAGGCCCAGATGGAGACCCTGATGGGTCACCCCGCGGCCCCGGAGACCCTGGAGAAGGCCCTCGCGGAACCGCAGGTCCTACGGGTGGCCTGCGATCACAACGGCGCGGGTGCCACCCGGTTCCGCTGGCAGATCATGAGCGACCAGCTCACCGACGCCCGTACGACGATCACCCGGCTCCTCGGCGAGGTACGGCGGCGCGGCATGGTCGAGAGCGAGGTGCACTTCCTGCGCGGACTCGCCGAGACCGAACTGCGTTCCGGGCACTGCGCCCGCGCCCTCGACCTCGCCCACGAGAGCCTGCGGCTCGCCCGGGACACCGGCATCGGCGAGGCCGCGGGCAACATGTTCACCTCGCTCGCCGAGGCCGCGGGCGGGGATGTACACCGGGCCCTCGTACTGGCCGACGACGCGGTGCGCCGCGCCGAGGACGACGGCGACCTGATCTACCTCTCGCGCGCCCTGGGTGCGCTGGGCCATGCCCAGCTCGTGGCAGGCGACGCCGCCGGGACGGTCCAGTCACTGCGCAGGGCACGGGAGTTGGAGCAGGGGCTCGGCATCTTCGACCCCGCGCGGGGCCGTTGGCACGGCGACCTCGCCGAGGCGCTCGTCCTGGTCGGCGAACCGGCCGAGGCACAGGACGTCATCACCGCGACACGCGAACACGCGGTACGGCTCCGGCGGGCGAGCGTCCTCGCCGTACTGGACCGGGCCGAGGCCCTGGTGAAGGCGACGGCCGGTCAATACGAGGCGGCGGCACAGCAGTTGACCTCGGCGCAGGACCGTCTGGCGCAGCTCGGGTACGGGCTGGAGGAGGCGCGGGCGGCCCTCGCGCTCGCCCGGCTGCGGGCGGAACAGTCGGGGCGGGGCTCGTACGACGAGGCGGCGCGGCTGTTCCGACGCTGCAAGGCGGTGCCGTGGCTGCGGCAGCTGGAAACGGCCGCCGCCGTGATCACTCCCGCTCCCGCCCCGGCCACGCCTGCCGCGGCGGGGGCGCCGGAGTCCGTCCTGCCGCACCTCGACCGGCTGGCCTCCACGGAACGCCAGGTCGCGGCGCTCGTCCTGGAGGGCGCCACGAATCGCGAGATCGCCGGACGCCTGTTCATCAGCGTGAAGACGGTCGAGGCGACGCTCACACGGGTGTACCGAAAACTGGGAATCCGGTCACGGGTCGACATCGTGCGGTTGGCTGCGGGGCAGCGCCGAGGGGAGTGAACTCCCGGTTCCCGCAAGGGGGTTGGGCGGGCTCCGGGTGAGGTGGGCGGTCGGGACCGGGGGTCGGCCAGGGCCGGGAGGATCAGCCCGGGAGCGGGATCGGGATCGGGCGCAGGCGCGGCTCGGGCTCGGGTGCAGGCGCGGCTCGGGCTCGGGTGCAGGCGCGGCTCGGGCTCGGGCTCGGGCTCGGTGGTCGAGTGCGCCGGGCGTTGAGGGCTGATGTCCGGGTGGGCTCGGCGGCGAGCCTTGCGGCCGGGCGGGCTGGGCCATGAGGGCCTCGTGGCCGGGTTCACCGGGCGGTGAGGGCTGGCGGCCGGGGTCGTCGGCATTGGTCGGGGCCCGGTGAACGGTGGCCCGAGCCGGTGACGGGTGTCCGTCGGGAGGCAGGCGACCACCGCGAACTCTTCGCCGGAGCCCCCGGCCAACTGCCCCCGACCCGGGGCCCCAACCCACAATCCGCAACCCCAACCCACGGGCCCCAACCCGCAACTCCAACCCACGGGCCCGAACCCGCAACCCACACCTCCCCCTCCCAACCTGCAGGGCACCGACCCCGCCCCGGAGGACAGACAGGCCACGATCGAGGGTTTTCCCTCGTCAACTCCCGCAGGGAGTTCCCTCATTGGGAAGAACGCGGGTCCGCTTCTAGCGTGGGACCCGCCCCGCAGGCCGTCCCTCCGCCCCCCACAGTGCATTCCCCCCACCGGCACTCCTGAGGAGATCCATGTTCGGGCTCAACCTTGCCAAGAAGGCCGCCGCCGTCACCGTGGCCGTCGCCGCCGCCGCGACGACCTGTCTGCTCGGCGCGACCACCGCGAGCGCCGCTCCCCAGCCCATCGTCGGAGGCACGACGACCACGGCGGCCGCGTACCCGTACGTCATGCAGATCACCGACGCCTCGCAGAGCCAGTTCTGCGGCGGCACCCTGGTGTCGGCGACCAAGGTCGTCACCGCCGCCCACTGCATGGTCGGCGAGACCACGAGCAGCGTCAGAGTCGTCGGCGGCCGCACCTACCGCAACGGCACCAACGGCACGGTCAGCCAGGTCAGCAAGATATGGATCAACCCGAGCTACGTGGACGCCGAGCAGGGTGACGACGTCGCCGTCCTGACCCTGTCGACGTCGATGCCGTACACGCCCATCAGCTACGTCTCCTCCTCCGAGACCAGCGTGTACGCGGCCGGCGCCACCGCCCGCATCCTCGGCTGGGGCACCACCAGCTCGGGCGGCTCCTCCTCCAACCAGCTGCGTACGGCCACGGTCCCGACCGTGTCGAACGCCACCTGCTCCTCGGCGTACGGCTCGTCGTACATCTCCTCCGACATGGTCTGCGCCGGTTACACCTCCGGCGGCGTGGACACCTGCCAGGGCGACAGCGGCGGCCCGCTCATCATCGGCGGCAAGCTCGCCGGCATCACCTCGTGGGGCTACGGCTGCGCGGACGCCGAGTACCCCGGCGTCTACACCCGCCTGACCACCTTCTCCAGCCTGGTGACGACGCAGGTCAACTCCTAGCACTCCCGGAACGTCCTTCCGTCCCTTCCGTTCCTTCCGTCCCAAGTACTCCTGAGTGCGACGTACGACTCAGGTAGCGCCAGGGGGCGTTGCGGGCCTCCACGAGCGGCCCGCAACGCCCCCTTTCCATGTGCCGCGGCCCTTCCATGTGCCGCGGCCTTTCCATGCGCGCCTCGACTCCGCTCCGCGGTCAGCCCCGTACGGCGGTCCCGGACCGGACGGTCCCGAACCGGATGTCGTAAGAGGGCGCCTCGCTCAGCACCGACAGCATGCGCGTCGCTTCCTCGACCACGTCGTCCCGCTGCCGCTTGCCGAGCGTGCCGAAGGGCTCGATGGTGATCACGGCCTCGTCGCGGGACTCGTCCAGCCGCCACACACCTTCCACGAAGCCGTCGACGAGAAGCGTGCGGTGGGCCTGATTCCCTTGCCAGGTACGGCCCTTGTACGCGGCGGACACCACGCGCGAGCGGTCGGCGTGCGAGAGGAGCAGGTTGTCGAACTCGGGCAGCAGGCGCGGCGGGGCCGGTGTGTCCGCGTCCGGGCGGGGCGCGTCGGGCAGGTCGAAGAGCTCGACGCCGTGCTCGTCGCGGAAGGTGACCAGTTGGGGCCGGAGCCGTTCGAAGACCTCGCGCAGGCGGGTCAGTCCGGCCCAGGTCTGCATGTCCCTGACGGAGGCGGGGCCGAAGGCGGCGAGATAGCGCAGGACGGTGGCGTCGGGGGCGGGCGCCGGTTCGCTGGGCCGGCCGAGCCAGTGCTCGGCGGTGGTGAGCGCGACCTGCCCGCTGCGGCCCCACAGACCGCGCGGGGTGACCTGGACGAGGGGCAGCCGGCAGCGGGCCGCGATGGAGAGGGCCAGCGGGTCGGCGTCCGGCCACTCGACGAGCAGTGCTTCACGCAACTGCTTCAGCGTGCGCGGCTCGGTCTCGACGAGCTCCCGGCTGATCGCGGTGAGCCGGTCGAGGTCGACGCCGACGAGTCCGTGGCGGAAGCCGTACAGCTCCCGCTCGCGCGCGGCCTGCACGAGCGGCCGCAGCGTGAGGCAGTCGTCGGCGGTGTGGGTGTGGATGGTGGAGCGCATGGTCACGATGCGTACGACCTCGCGCGTGTCCATGGCGGCCGAGAGTTCCGCGGGCGTGAATCCGTCCAGGCGGGCGGCGAGCGCGTAGTACGGGGGTTTCACGTTCTGCGCCTGGAGGCCGACGAGGTGTTCGACGGCGTCCGTCGCGGACAGGGTGGCCCGGCGCAGGAGCAGTTGCCGGTCGAGGGTCGCGCGGTTCAGCTCACGGACGCTCAGCACGGGGGCGGTCGAGGTCGTCTTCGTCATGCCCCGCACGCTAGCGAGACTTGCGGACAAGTTCTGTCCGCAACCCTTGCCGATCCCCTACCCCGCGCACCCGCTCACGCCATTTGACCCGTATATCCTGCTCGGTGATCGCCAAGACGGACGTTCGACACGTTCGACAGATGTGACCCATCGGCATCAGCAGGGAGGCTGCCGCGATGTCAGACCGCCGAGCCCGCCGCCCCGTGCCCCCATCCGGGGGCGGCCGGAAGCCTGTGTGGCGGCGCGCCGTGGCTCCGACGGCGCCACCGCCCGCGGATCCCCCGGCGCCAAGTCCGGCCCCCACCGAGCCGGCCCCCGCGGAGTCCGGCAGCGTCGTACAGGCGGCGCTCTACCGCGACGGGGTGCGTGTCGCGACCCCCGCCTCCCTCGCGGACACGTTCCGGGAGCTGCGCGAGCAGCAGGACGGCATGGCGTGGATCGGCCTGGCCCGCCCGACGGAGGAGGAAATCCTTTCCCTGGCGGCCGAGTTCGACCTCCACCCGCTGGCGGTCGAGGACGCGATGGAGGCCCATCAGCGACCGAAGCTGGAGCGCTACGGCGATACGCTCTTCGTCGTTCTGCGCGCCGCCCGGTACCTCGACGCATCGGAGGAGGTCGACTTCGGCGAGCTGCACGTCTTCATCGGCCCGGACTTCCTGATCACGGTCCGGCACGGCGCGGCCCCCGACCTCTCGGCCGTGCGCCACCGCATGGAGGAGACGCCGGAGCTGCTGAAACTCGGCCCCGAGGCGGTGCTGTACGCGATCCTCGACGCGGTCGTGGACGGTTACGCCCCGGTCGTCGCCGGTGTCCAGAACGACATCGACGAGATCGAGACCGAGGTCTTCGGCGGCGACCCCTGGGTCTCCCGCCGCATCTACGAACTCTCGCGCGAGATGGTCGAGTTCCAGCGCGCCACCCGTCCTCTGGTCGGCATGCTGCACGCCCTGATGGCCGGCTTCGCGAAGTACGGCACCGACGAGGAACTCCAGCGCTACCTCCGCGACGTCGCCGACCACGTCACCCACACCAGCGAACGCGTGGACGGCTTCCGCCAGGCCCTCACGGACATCCTCACGGTGAACGCGACCCTGGTCACCCAACAGCAGAACGCGGAGATGCGAGCACTGGCCGAGGCAGGCTTCGAACAGAACGAGGAGATCAAGAAGATCTCGTCGTGGGCGGCGATCCTGTTCGCACCGACGCTGGTCGGCACGATCTACGGCATGAACTTCGAGAACATGCCGGAACTGGGCTGGCGCTTCGGCTACCCCTTCGCGATCGGCTTGATGGGCATGGTCTGCGCCAGCTTGTACGTCATCTTCAAGCGACGGGACTGGCTCTGAGTAATGCGGACGTCTTCGGCCCAGGCACCGACCTCGGGGAGGTCGACCTGCTCACCCTGCGCAGGTCGACCTGCTCACCCTGCGCCCAGGCGTCGTAGCAGTAAGCCTGGGCCAGCTCGCCTTCGCGAGGGTCGCGTGCAACCCAGGCGATGGACGCCACCGGAGCCCACAGGACATGATGAAACGGCAACGGAACTCCTCGGGAACAACCTGTCTTGGACGACTGCCTATACCAACGAGCTCCGTTGCCCCACGCCGAAATTTTTCAACGGGCTTGCGTGACCAGCGAAACGCTACCTATCTGGCCTTGGGGAAAGCCCCTGCGCGCCTGCCCCGACGGCGTGGCCGACTCTGTGGTAGCACCCGGGGAGTTCCGTCACATTCCGCTTCTCCGGCCGACGGGACGCCGATGTGTGCCGTCAGCGGCGGACCAGATCAAACTGAAGGTAGTCGAGGTTCCAGTTCTGGTAGACATCTGCCGGGAGACTCACGCGGACCGTGTGGCGTCCTGCGGTGAGACGTTGGGTCACGCCGCTCGGCTGGAGTACCTCCTTGTTGTGGCTGGTGGTGTTGAGCACGGCGACACGCTTGCTCTGGGGGCCGCCGTCGAAGGAGAGCGTGTAGTGACCTGCGGGGGAGTAAGGGGAGGACACCCGGGCCGAGACCGCGTAAATTCCGGTGCGCGGAACCGCCATCTCATAGCTGAGCCACTCACCGCCGCGCATCCAGGAGACCCGGACATTGCCGTCGGCGTCGCTGATGTCGACGCCCTCACCCGGGCGCATAGGCAGATCCCCGACGTTGGCCGCGTCGTTGTCGTGGTAGCCGACGCCCTCACCGGGCCGGAAGTCCTCGGCCTGCACCCTCACGGCTCCACGCGGAAGGGGGTCACCCTCCCCGGTGCGCAGCCAGGACTCCAGTTTCTCCACGTCGTCGGTCTGGAAGATGGACGTGTTGAAGCCGCGCACCAGACCTTCCCAGCCGCGCAGGGGATCGACGAGTGACGCCTCATCGGTCATCCGGTCCGCCAGGCCGTTCCACATCGTGTTGCTCCACACCCGGCTGCGCTTGGCCACGGCGTCAAGGAAGGGCTTGCGGGCCGAGGCTTCGGCGATACTGGCGAAGTTGACTTCGTAGGCGACCGGTTGGTCGTCACCGAACTGGGTGAAGTGGCTGAGGTTGGCGTCCCCGATCATGTGCATGTAGACGGCGCCCTTGTGGGTGTCAAGGAAGTCCTTGACCTCCTCGACCGGGGCGTTGCTCTTGTAGAGGCCGTTGCGGACGGTGCCGGTCTTCGTCAGGATTTTCCAGATCTCCTCACGGAACGGCCAGCCCTTGTCGAGGTTGACCAACCCGCGGTCCTTGACGAACGTCATGGTCTCTTCGAGCGTCGGGATCCGCTCGTCGGTGACTGAGGCCTGGTTACCGCCCAGACCCTCCTTGAGCCGGAGATCCTTGATCTGGGCGAACGTCAGATCGGCGATCCTGCCACTGCCATTGGTTGTGCGGTCCACCGACTCGTCATGCATCAGGACGGGCACACCGTCCTTGGTGAGCCGGACGTCGATCTCGGCGATCTCGGCCCCCTGTTCGAACGCGGCCCGGATCGCGGGCATGGAGTTCTCAGGGGCGTATCGCCACTGACCGCGGTGGGCGACAGTCAGGATCTTGGCGTTGCCGCTGTGGTCAAGCAGATCGCGGTAAGCGCGTTCGGCCGGGGTACGACCGCCTTGACCGCGACCGCCGAAGACGTACGAGTCGTCGCTGCCCCCGCGAGCAGTACTGGCGCCTTGGTCGGCGATGAGATCGATCTTGGCCGGATCTTCGCCGTTCGAAAGGCCTGCGCCGACGACCGCGCCGGTCAGAGTGAGGGCGAGGGCAAGGGCGGTGGCGAGGTGCACACTGCGACCGAAAACAAGTCTTGTCATGCCGGAAACGCAACAGGGGTGTTGTAGATCTCCCGAGCCATGTGCGTGACCGGGCGTCGTCCATAGGATGAATGTGCGAGATCCCGCGAGTTCCCCTGAGCCGGCCTGCATCTTCGTCTGGAAGCACCGGTTGCGGACCCCTGGACGAGTCGTTCCGTCGCACACCGCAGTACGGTCGTCGATACGACGGCCCACGAACGGATGATCTCACCAGTCCTGCACGGTCTCCATTCGACGGGGATCCGCGTGTCAGCCGAGCGGCCACCGAGCCACTGCCGCTATCACGCTTCTACGCGATCGCAGGCGTGTGGTGAAAACCGCGCGCCGACCCGTATGAATGTCTCGCACACAACCCGATGGCGCGAGCGGCGGCTGCCCCCGGTGAGCCAAGCGATGTCCTCATCGCCCTGTTCAAAGCGATTGACGGGTTCGCGGGTCAGCCCCACGCCTATACGCATTCGGATGCAGCCACAGCCGATCCGACTGGCCCCTGCCGGTTCAGGCCAGGCCGAATTTCTCGGCGTGGATCTGTCGTGCGGGGACCCGCAGGTCTCGTAGGCCGGCGAGTACGGCTTTGGTCATGGCGGGCGGGCCGCAGACGTACACGTCGCGTTCGGTGATGTCGGGGACCAGCCGGTGCAGGCTGTCCGGGCCGAAGGTCGGGGTGCCGCCCTCGCCGGTTCTGCCGGTGAGCAGGTGCAGCCGTCCGCCCCGTAGCGCGACCAGGTGGCGCACCTCGTTCAGCAGGACGGCGTCGGTCTCGCTGCGTACCCGGTACAGCACGACGACGTCACCGGTCGCCTCTTCCTCCAGCATGGCCCGCACGGGCGTGATCCCCACACCCCCGGCGATCAGCAGGGTGCCGGGCCGGGTCCGGTGCAGCGAGGTGAACGCCCCGTACGGTCCTTCGACGAACGCGCGGCTGCCGACCGGGACGTTCCGCAGGCCGGCGCTGGTGCTGCCCGCCGCCTTCGCCGTGAGGCGCAGCCCCTGGCCGCCCGGCGCCGCCGACAGGGAGAAGGGGTTGGCCAGCCACCAGTTGTTGTGTCCGGGGAACCGCCAGATGCAGAACTGCCCTGCCCTGGCCGGGAGTTTGTCGAGGTGTCGGCCGGTGACGTACACGGAGACCACGTTGTCCGACTCCGGTACCACGGCCGCGACGCGGAACCGGTGGTACGCGTTGCGCCACAGCGGCATGGCGACACGGCCGGTCAGCAGGGCGCCGAAGGCGAACAGCCACAGGAGCCACCAGTAGGCCGTGGCGAACGCGGAGGACGCGAACGTCGTGGTCTCCTGCAGCTGGTGGACGAACGACAGGCCCAGGGCCACGTAAAGCAGCAGGTGCAGACCGTGCCAGACCTCGTACGGCAGTCGCCGCCGCAGGGGCCGGGTGGACATCACGGCGATCACGACGATGACGGCCGCGGCGAGCATGCCCAGCAGGGAGGCCGGCACCCCGCTGAGCGCGACGAACGTCTTCACCATGGACGCGTCGTCGAGGTTCGCATAGCCGAGCACCACCAGCGTGGCGTGCGTGAGGACGGTCCACAGCAGCAAGAAGCCGACCCAGCGGTGCCACACCGTGAGCCGGTCCATCCCGATGCGCCGGTCCAGCCAGGGCAGCCGGGCCACCAGCAGCAGTTGGAACAGCATCAACAGGGCCGCGTGCAGTCCGAAGAACTTGGCGACCGTGAGCACCCCGTTCTTGCCCGAACCGGCGCCCAGGAACAGCGCCTCGACGACCACCACATTGACGATGACGAAACTCCACATCGCCCAGCGCGCCGCATCCACCGGAAGCACCGTGCCTCTGCGCCGCACCGTGTTACTCGCCACCGCCATGCTTTCCTCGCATCCCCCGTGGCCACCGCACTCGCGACCCGCAAGCACTGACCTCATGAAGACCGGGTAATTCGCCCGATACACGACCCGATCAGACAGGAATACGGAGCGCAGGCCCGATCGGTTCACGCCAAAACCGTCGAATCCAACCGCCGTTCGGTGTTCGGTGCGTCCTGCGACCCAGGGTTCCGCAATGGTTCACGTCGCCGCGTGGTGCAGCGCTCACCAGTGTGGCCAGCGCCCGCGACCACCAGTTCAGCGTCGTGGCGGACGCCCTTGAAGCCGTCGTGGTGTGGTTGCGAGTTGGTGCGTGATGGCGGGTGAGGCGTCGTGCCTGGCCGGTGGCCTGATCCGACTGTGGCGATCACGGTCAATCGGGCGGTGCTGGCGCATCGGCTGTTCACGGGGATCTCTCAGCGTCATCTCGCCCACTTGGTCGAGGAGTTGGCAGTGCCGTGGCAAGCCGCGACACACCGCCTCGGCCGCCTGGGCCGCCTGGGCCGCCTGGGCCGCCTGGGAAGAATGAAACGCGCCCCGCTACGGACGGCCTCCCCCACTGCGAGCGTGCGGCGTTGATCATTCCTTCCGCGCGCCATGGTGGGAAGCTTTGACGGGCGCTGCTGAGGACGGGTCACCAAGGGATTCCTCTCCGGCGCAGGTGGCGCAGCGGTGCGCAGGCCGGGCACAGCTCACACCAGTGCGCCTGCGGCACCTGCGCCCGCCCGCACGGCGGCAAAGTGGCGGCAGGACAGCCGTAAGGCTGCCCGTGACCTGGCGCGTTGCGGCATCGGCCAGCGACCGCCGACCGCCGACCGCCGACCGCCGACCGCCGACCGCCGCTACACGATGCTCAGTGGCGCGGGCAGCGGGAAGACCAACTTGCCGCCGCGGGACAGGAACTCGCCTTCCCGCTCAATGAATCCGTCCCGGTAGACCCATGGGAGCACCAGCAGCTGGTCGGGACGTTGTGCGAGGGCCTCCCTCTCGGAGACGATGGGAATGAGGGTGCCGGGGGTGAATCGGCCGGCCTTCTCCGGGCTGACCTCTCCGATGCACGGCAGACTCTCCTCTCCGATGCCGCAATACTGGAGAATCACGTTTCCCTTGGTCGATGCGCCGTAGCCCAAGGTCAGCTTGCCGTCTTTGCGCGAGGTGTCGAGGAAGTCGCGTAGGCCGTCGCGGTGTTCGCGAACACGCCCGGCGAAGGACTCGTAGGGCGCCATGGTGTCGAGCCCCAGTCCGGTCTCCCGGGCACGCAAGCGGTTCAGCGCCGCCTCGTCACGCCGATGCCCGGAGCCCCGCTTGGCGAGCGTGACGCAGAGGCTGCCGCCGTAGACGTCGGTAATCTCCGCTCTCACGATGTCGAGGCCGACGCGCTCGGCCATCCACTCGATCTGACGAAACGCGTAGTACTCCAGGTGCTCGTGGCATATCACGTCATAGGCGGTCGCCTCGAGCATTGCCGGAAGATAGCTCATCTCCAGCATCCACACACCGTCGTCAGCGAGTGTTCCCTTCACCTCTTCCATGAACCCGAGCGGGTCGGGCAGGTCGTAGAACATGGCTATCGAGGTGATGACCTTGGCCCGGCGGGAGCCGTAGTGCGCGGCGAAGACTTCCCGAGAGAAAAAGTCTGGGATCAGGTCGATGTGTTCAGGATAGAACTCTCGCCATTTTTCGCCGGTCGGATCCACTCCAACGAGAGTGGGGCCGTTCGCCGGATACCCGGACAGCAGGGTCCCATCGTTGCTTCCGATGTCCAGGACCAGGTCATCGGGTCCGATGTCGACAAGTCTGGTGAGTTCGTCGACCTTACTACGGAGATGATTGATCATGAATGGGCGGATGCCGGAGCGGTAACCGTACTGAAGGCCGTACATAAGCTTGAGATCGGCGGTGTTCCGGAGCTGGACGAGACCGCATCCGTCCGGCGAGCACTTGACCAGCTCGAGTGGGGCGGTCGGCACAACTTCCGTGCGACTGTGAGGGAATACGCCGGTCAGTGCCTGTTCTCCCAGATCCAGCACCTGAAGCAGTGTGCGATTGCCGCACACACGGCACGCCGCGATGGTCATGAGTCCTTACCTTTCTTCGTGGGCTCGTCCTGGTCGTGCGTAGAGTGGGGAGGCGCAGAGGTGTCGGTGTGGGTTGCCTGCGTCAGCCGCTTGTGGCTCTGAAGGATTGACCCCTACGTGCTGGAGCTGGAGCTGGTAGCCGAGGTGGTTGAGCCGGCTGACCAGGCCTCTGATGGTTCGGGTCTTGCCAATGCGTTCGAGGAAGTCGCCGCCGACGTCGGCGCACTCGGTGTCGCAGGTGAACATGTGCCAAATCGAGACGATGACCGAGTGCCTTGGACGCCTTCGCCTCCCGCGCAGACGCATAACGCACTCACCGCGCGTCACCAACCCCGCTTGACAACTTCATTGGGAATCCTCCACAAGCTGCCGGGCGGCCCGGTAGGGGCGGATACGGATGGCGAGCTGTCGACGTCGCCAAGTCTGCTGAAGGTGGGGCATCCTCCCAGCCTCCCAACGGGGCATCGCATGACAGGTCCGGCTTCAGCGCAAAGACCCCTTCGTGAATGACCAGATTTCGTGAATCACATAGTCGATCATCTCCTCGGTCACGCCGGGGTAAATCCCGATCCATAGCGTGTCACTAGCGACCTTGTCGCTATTGGACAAACTGCCGGATATTCGGTAGTCGACGCGTCCATAAGCGGGATGACGGGTGAGGTTGCCGCTGAATAGTAGCCGGGTGCTGATACGTTTTGATTCCAAATGGAGTTGCAATTCCCGGCGAGAGTACGCCGCTGAATCTTGAACCGTCAGCACAAACCCGAACCAGCTTGGATCACTGTTCGGTGCAGGTTCGGGCAATATAAGACCTGGAGCATCCTGCAGCCCCGATCTCATGCGGAGCCAATTCTTGCGTCGACTGTCACAGAATTCAGGCAACCGCTCCAACTGAGACAGCCCCAATGCCGCCTGCAGATCAGTCGCCTTAAGGTTGTATCCCACATGGGAGAAAATGTATTTATGGTCATAGCCATAGGGAAGCGTGCCGAGCTGCCAGCCGAAACGCTTCTTGCACCGATCGTCTTCTCCCGGTTCACACCAGCAGTCCCGCCCCCAGTCCCGATAGGACTCGACAAGGCGCGCGAGTTCCATGCTGTTCGTCAGGACGCAGCCGCCCTCACCCATCGTGAGATGGTGAGCCGGGTAGAAGCTGACTGTGCTGAGGTGCCCGAAGGTTCCCGTTTTTTTGCCGCGGTAGGTGGAGCCGACGGCGTCGCAGTTGTCCTCCACGAACCACAGCCCGTGCCGGTCGGCCAACTCCCGGATCTCGGCGGCCTCGAAGGGGTTGCCCAGCGCGTGCGCGATCATTATCGCCCTCGTCTTGGGGCCGATCGCCGCCTCCACCAGCTCCGCGGTGGTGTTGTAGGTGCTCAGGTCGATATCGACGAAGACCGGCACCAGTCCGTTCTGGATGATCGGGTTGACAGTGGTCGGGAAGCCTGCCGCTACCGTGATCACTTCGTCGCCCCGGCGCAGCCCGCGGTCGCCCAACTCCGGTGCGGTCAGCGCCGACAGCGCCAGCAGGTTGGCCGAGGACCCGGAGTTGGTCAGATGAGCCTTGCGCAGTCCGAGATAGCCGGCCAGGGCCCGCTCGAATCGAATGGCATAGCTCCCGGATGCGATGCGCAGGTCCAGGGCCGCTTCGACCAGTGCTATCCGGTCCGCCGCCGTCAGTACGGCGCCCGAGGCCAGCACCCGGCTCTCGCCGGCCACCCATGTGGATGCCGCCGACTCGGCCTCGTGGTGGTACTCGCTGACCAGCGCGAGAATCTCGTCCTTGAGATTGTCGTTCATCGGGTACCTTCCGCGGGGCAGCCAGCAATGGGTTGGGCCTGGCCCTCTCCGGCTGTCCGCCAGATCCAGCGCAGGGTCTCCGGTAGCGTTCGAGCAGCCGACCAGTCCAGGTGACGCCGAGCCAGAGTCGGATCCGCGATCTGCCAGCCGGCGGCCAGAGACCGCCCGCCGCCCTCGGGCGCCGGGAGCACGTCGATCGCAAACTCGACTCCGCTGGCCAACGCGAGCCCGCGGACCAACTCGTAGGCACTGGCGGCCCGCCCGGTGCCGATATTGAGCACCGGTACGCCCGAGAGCCGCCGCGAGACGGTCGAGCGGAGGACCGCCTCCGCCACATCACGGGCATCGGCGTAGTCGCGGTGCTGACTCAAGTCGAACAGGGTGAGCCGCGCCGGGTGTCCGTCCCGCCGCGCTCGGGTGAGCGTCTGCAGGGTCCTGCCGAGCAGGCTCACAGGCGACATGTTCGATCCGATGGCGTTGAAGATGCGGAGGACCACGATGTCCAGCGACGCCTCTCGGGCGACCTCGAAGATCCTCCGGGTGCCCCGCAACTTGGTTCGCCCGTACTCCGACCGCGGCGCCTCCGGGCAACCCTCGTCGGTCGCGTGTGGGCGGGGCAATGGCCCGTACTCCAGCGATGAGCCGAGGTGCACCAACCGGGCGGTGCTGCCGAGGTCGGCCATCGCCAGCGCCAGTTGCTCCGGGAGTTCGGCATTGGCTGCCTGCAGCAAAGAGGCGTCGTTCCGCCAGATCTCACCGACGGTGTTGACCACGGCATCCGGGGTGAACCGGTTGATCATCGAGGCGAACTGAGCCCGCCGCGGAGCGCTGCCGTCCAGCTCGACCACCCTGCACCCGGCCGACAGAGCGGCCGGCCGCCTGGTCACCACAGTGACTTCCATGCCCGCCGTGGACAGCCTGTTGAGGACATGCCGACCGAGGAATCCGGTGCCACCGATCAGGAGGACTTTGGTTCGCGGGGTTCCGACGAGGGACTCCGAGGTCATCGGTACCCCCACTGTCGCCGTCTGCCACAGTCACGTGTTGATCGGTGAGGACAGGTTGATCGTGCTCGGCGGCCCGTCGTCGAGGGCTCGAAGGTGCGCGTTCGGCGCGAGGAATCGACTGACGTTCCGCTCGCGGAAACCACCGACATCTTCACCATCCCCCTCGGCTTGAAATGGCGCACACTAAGGGACCTCGATCCGTATTGCGGTTTGTTCCACGTCGTCAATCAGTCGAGCCTGGAGGCGGCTCGCCGCTGATTGATCGAGCGTTTTCGATCCCGTCAGCACCGCATTCGCGAAGTACCGCACGATGTTGCCGAACTGGTCGTCCATCGGGAGCGTGACCTCCTCACGGTGGTCCTGCCGCTCGATGTACAGCACCGGCTGAAACGACGGCGGCGGTGTGAACGCCCGGTCGAGCCGCAGCAGGCCTCGGCTACCGGCGAACGCGCAGCCGGTCCGATAGGAGTGCTCCATTCCGAAGACCAGGTCGGCCGTCGCTCCCCCGGGCGTGCACGCGAGGATGCGTCCGGACACCACGGCACCCGTGCGGGCGCGAACCCGCAGGACGGCATGGACCACTTCAAGGGCGGAGCCGAGGTAGTGCAGGGCGGCGCGGATCGGATAGATGCCCATGTCCAGCAGGGCGCCGCCGCCGATGTCCGGGTGGTAGCGCATGTTCTCGTCGGGCAGCGGCGGAATCGTGAACACACTCGTGAAGTCCCTCAGCTCGCCGACCGCTCCGTCGGCGAGCAGGTGCCGGACACGGAGGTGCTGCGAGTGATGCGGGAACACAACGTTCTCCAGTAGCACCAGGCCCCGTGATTCGGCGAGCGCCAACAGCCCGTCCGCGCTCTTCGCATCCGCGGCCAGCGGCTTCTCGGCGAGCACATGCTTGCCCGCCCGCAGTGCCTTCGCGACCCAGTCGGCATGCATCATTACCGGCAGCGGTATGTAGACCGCGTCGATGTCGCGGGAGGCGAGAAGCTCCTCGTAGCCCAGTACCCGGGGATCGCCGAAGGCCGCCGCGAACCGCCTCGCCTTTGCCTCGTCGCGGCTGGCGACGGCGGCGACCTCGATGTCGGGGCAGGCGGCCATCGCCGGCAGAGTGCGGCGCCAGGCGATGTCGGCGCAGCCGAGAACGCCAACGCGTAAGGGACCTTGTGCTGCGGCCATACCAGTCCTCATCAGGCGGGGGTGGTCAGTCCGGGCGTCGCCGACCCGTCCACGGACCGCCGCTCCAGGATGGAATCCGCGATCTCGCCGCCGCGCACGGCGATATTCGACAGGAGGGACGACGTCAGTCCGTGGGTATGTTCGGTGCCGCCCTGGAGGTAGATGCCGCACGACACATCCGGTGTGGTGACAAGCCGGTAGTCACGGTCGACCCGGTGCCTTCCCGCACCGTCGCGCAGGCAGTAGCCGTCGAGGTCGCCGAGTATGCCGCTCGGGTCCATGGAGTCGTAGCCGGTGGCGAAGACGAGCGCATCCACATCGAGTTCCTGCGAACCGCCGTCGAGCAGCAACTCCATCGAGACGCGCGACTCGTTCCCGATCCGCTTGACATTCGTGACCCGGGCCATGTTGAGGATGTGCAGGCGCTTGGCCCCGCGCACTTCCTCCATGTACACACGCTGATACAGGTCCCGGATGACTTCGTCGTCGACCACCGAATAGTTCGTGTTCCTGTGGTAGCGCCAGAAGGCTTCCCGAGTGCGCTCCGTACCGAAATAGTAGTCATCGACCGCAGCGGAATCGAACACCTGGTTGGCGAACGGCGTATCGTCCGCAATTGAATATCCATAGGACGGGACAATCGCGTAGATCTGAGCATCCGGAAGGCTTTCGTGCAGAAACCTGGCGATCTCTGCCCCGCTCTGTCCGGCCCCTACGACCGCAACCTTCTTCAGGGTGTCGGGGCAGGTCTGCTGGAACCTCTCCAGGAATTCTGAGCTGTGCCAGATCCGTTCGTCGGATGCCATGCCATCCGGCAGCTGGGGGACGAGGCCTGTGGAGATCACGACATTGCGGGCGGCGACGAACCTGGTGTCGCCCGTTTCGTTGTCACGCACCCTGAGCTGAAGGTACTGGACAGTTGCGGAAGATGCTTCCAGGGGCAGTCGGATTCCCGTGACTTCCGATCCGTACGAGACCCGGTCGGCAAATGGCTCCTGAGCCCAGTCAAGGTATTGATGGTACTCCTCTCGGGTCGGGAAGAAAGTCTGGGTGTTGATGAACTTTTCAAGCCGGCCGGAGGCGTGAAGATAGGAGAGGAAACCGAACCGCGAGACTGGATTGCGCAGGGTGGCCAGATCCTTCAGGAACGACACCTGCATCGTCGCCAACGGCAGCAGCATGTTGCGATGCCAGCCGAACGAGGACTGCCGCTCGAAGAAAGCGGAGGCGACCGGGCCCGCGGAGGAGCCGGCTCCATTCTCTTCCAGAGCGATGGCGAACGCCAGGTTGGACGGCCCGAAACCAACGCCCACGACGTCGTATATCTCAGCTGAATTGACACCCATTGGCAACACTTCTTCCGCTAGCGTGGCTGCGAGGTGGCTGCTCAGGTCTCTGTGTGACCTGGGCGTGGCTCGTTCATTGATCTGTCCGTGGACCTCACCAGGCGTCGTCCGCCGTACGACGATCTTGCGCGCCTGATTCCCCGCCGATGCGGCCGCCTCGGTGCGGGCCCCGTTCGCCGAGCACGCCAAGGCCCTGCCGCGGATGGTGAAGGCACGGATAAAGATCTCCGACGGCCGGCGCACCGAAAACGGCATCAACCGCTGTCTGCTGATGCGCTCGTAACTCTCCACCGCCCGCAAACACAACCTCAACCCCCTCGGCGATCTCTTCGGCAAAAGCCTCCGGCACCCACCCGCTCACACGCAATCAATCTCCTGAGTGGTTACGCTGCGACGGGCTGTTCCACGTACGTCTTTCGTGTTTGACTGCGGCCCCGCATGCTTGCCTAATCACGTTGCATTGAAGACCTGCGGCGCGTCAAGGTTGATAGCGTTGAGGGCGTACGCAAGAAGCCCGGTCTGCCCATGTGTTGTCCTGTCGACGGGACAGGAATCCAACCATTCCGATGCCATGGCTACTCGACTTCGAGGGGTGACATTTCCGCATGTTCGTTCCCCGCCAATACCGCGAACCCGATGGTTCTTGGATGACCGATCTGATCCACGACAATCCGCTGGCACTGGCCGTGACCAACGGTGGCGACGACGGGCCGTTTGCCACCCACCTCCCGATTATCCCGGATCCCCACACGGTGATCGATTGGTCGGACAGCCCGAATGGGGCCATCCTGCTCGGGCACTTGAACCGGGCCAATCCCCACTGGCGCGCACTCCGCACCGGCGAGGCCATCCTCCTGGTGTTCACCGGTCCGCATGGGTACGTATCGCCTGCGGTGTACGAGATGACGCCGGCCTCGCCGACATGGAACTTCACTTCGGTGCATGTGCACGGTGTGATAGAGAAGGTTGACTCGATCGAGGAGACACTCGACGTCGTTCGAGCCACGGCACTGGCCTTCGAAACCCGCTTCGGTTTCGGATGGGATCAGTCAGAATCGGTCGACTACTTCCGCAGTATCGTTTCCGGTGTCGGGGCTTTCCGCGTCACCGTGACAAGCGCCGAGGGAATGTTCAAACTCAGCCAGGAGCAACCCCCTGAGATCCGCGAGCGCGTCAAGAAGTCATTCAGTCAACGCGCCTGCAGCCGACACCAGGCAACCGCGGAGTTCATGGAGCGGCTTCCCCAGAATGGGCTTCGGGCCACCGAGCGTTAGACGGTCCATCCGACGTTCGTGGCCCGTTCACGAAAGGCAACAAGGGCAGGTGGAGGAGCGAAATGACGCGTCCCACAAACCATAGTCCGCGGATATCAACGAGGGTTGCGGCGCTGCGGGGCAATAGCTTGGGGGAAATCTTCCTCATGGCACGCGAGCGCCGCGGAATCGATATGGCGCTCGGCACTCCCGGATACCCCGAGACCGCTGTCGACATCATCGAGGCAGCCAATGACGCGATACGTACGGGGAAGAATCAGTACGTCTTCCCCCCGGGTGATCTGCGGCTGCGGGAGCACATCGCCACCACCCTCCCGGTGCCGACCGACCCGGAGACCGAGCTGACCGTCACCGTCGGAGCCACCGAGGCCCTCTTCCTGGCCCTGCACGCGCTCATCGATCCCGGCGACGAGGTCGTCCTCCTCGATCCCGGCTACGAGCAGTTCAAGTCGGCGATCACCTTCGCGGGCGGCGTGCCCCGGTATGTCCCGCTGTACGCGCCCGATTGGCGGTTCGACCCCGCCGAACTGGCATCCGCCTTCAACTCCCGTACCCGCGTCGTCCTCCTGAACTCGCCCGGCAACCCCACGGGCCGAGTCCTGACCCGCCAGGAGCTCGACCTGATCGCCGAGTCGGCCGAGCGATGGGACGCGACGGTCATCTGCGACGAGGTGTACAGCGGCTTCCTCTTCGACGGCCGGGGCCAGACCTCGATCGCCGAGGTACCCGGCCTCGCGGAGCGCAGCGTGCTGGTCGGTTCGTTCTCCAAGAGCCACGCGATCAGCGGGTGGCGGCTCGGCTTCCTGCGTGCGGATGCCACGCGCACCACGGCGATGCGGCGCGTGCAGGAACTCACCACCAACGGCGCTCCGGGCCCGCTTCAGGCGGCCGTCGGCCTCGCGGCCGGCTCCGCCGACCTGCGGACGGCATCCGAGGAGATGGGCCGCCGCCGCGATTTCGCCCTGGAGATCTTTACGGGCATGGGCATGAAGATCTCACCCCCGGAAGGGGGGTGCTTCCTGCTGGCGGACATCGGCCCGCTCACCGGGGGACGCGCGGACGGCCGCGCCTTCACCCTCGAACTCCTCGACGCGACCGGGGTCGTGGTCGTTCCTGCGGCCCCCTCGTTCGCCGACCCCGACCGCGGTGCACAGTACGTGCGCATCGCTTTCAACCGGCCGTTCGAGCTGCTGCACGAGGTGGAGCGCCGAGTCCGCGGCTTCCGGCCGTCCGGCCAGTGACGAGGTGTCCTCGATGACCGAATCCACGATCGACCAGTTAGGTCCGCTGCCCGGCATCCTGCGTCCTGGTCCCGAGGATGTCGTGCGTGTCGTCACCGCCACAGGCGACCCGTTGTGGCTCGTGCGCGGCTACACGCTGGGACGGTCGGTCCTTGCGGACAAGAGGTTCAGCCGGGCCGCCGCGCTCCGGCCCGGCGCCCCGGCGTTCAATGACGCCCAGCCGGCGGCGGATTCCATGATGAGCATGGACGGCAGTCGGCACGCCCGGCTGCGGCGCCTGGTCAGCGGCGCGTTCTCCACCGGTCGGATGGCCAGGATGAGCGCCTTCGTGACAGACCTGACCGACCGTCGACTGGACGCGATCGCCGAGATCGGCAACGGTGCGGACCTGATCGAGAACCTGGCCCGGCCGCTGCCGCTGTCCGTACTCAGTTCCATGCTCGGCATTCCCGAGGAGGACACCCCCCGCTTCCGCGGGTGGGTGGACGTCCTCTTCGACCTGGAGGTCAGCAGCCCTCGCGAGAAGGCCCGGCGCCGCTTCGAACTCATCGAGTACATCACGGAGTTGCTGGACCGCAAGCGCCGCGATCCGAGCGATGACCTGCTCAGTGACCTGACCATCGCGCAGCACCAGGGCGAGCTGTCCATGAACGAGCTGCTCACCCTGGGGCTCACCCTGCTGATGGCGGGCTATGAGACCACCACCGGCCAGATCGGCCTCGCGCTGTTGTCGCTGCTGGCCGACCGCAGCGCCTACGACGAGCTCCTCGCACACCCCGAAAACGTCGGGAACGCGACGGAGGAGCTGATCCGGTTGACCCCTGCCACGCCGCTGACCTTTGTCCGTATCGCCACCGAACCGGTGCGGCTGGGCGAGGTCACCGTACAGGCGGGCGAGGGCGTCGTGGTGGCCCTGATCCACGGCAACCGCGACGCGAAGATGTTCGCCGAGCCGACGGCCATGTCCCTCGACTCCCGCCGCGATTCCCCACCTCTCACCTTTGGGCACGGCGTGCACCGCTGTCTGGGCGCACCACTCGCGAGACTCCAGCTGCGCATCGTCCTCGAACGGCTCCCGCGGCGCTTCCCGGCGCTGCGGCTCGCAGAGGTCCCGGAACCGGTTGTCTGGAAGGACGGCCTGGGCATACGCGGCCTGTCACGGCTACTGGTCGACTCCGAATGAGGGAAGGCATGTCAGTCACGGACACCAGCGGCGTCCCCGGACCGAACCCGATGAGCGACAAGCGGCGCGAACCGGTCGCGATCGTCGGGATGGCCTGCCGCTTTCCCGGAGGCGTGGCCTCTCCCGAGGACCTGTGGCAACTGGTCGCCGATGGCGTCGACGCCATCGGCCCGTTTCCGCGCGACCGCGGTTGGGATCTCGACAACCTCTTCCACCCCGACCCCGACCACCCTGGCACCTCCAGTACACGCGAGGGCGGATTCCTTTACGACGCCGCCGAGTTCGACCCCTCACTCTTCGGGATCAGCCCCCGTGAAGCCATCAGGATGGACCCCCAGCAGCGCCTGGTCCTCGAAACCTGCTGGGAGGCCATCGAGCGCGCCGGCATCGACCCCACCGTGCTGCGCGATACCCGAACCGGCACCTACTGCGGGCTGATGTACGCCGAGTACGGGACGCACAAGAAGGAGGCGTTCGCCATCACCGGCAGGCTGCCGAGCGTGCTGTCCGGCCGCGTCGCCCACGCCCTGGGTCTCGTGGGTCCTGCCATCACCATCGACACGGCCTGCTCCTCCTCGCTGGTCGCCGTCCACCTGGCCGCCCAGGCACTGCGCAACGGCGACTGCGACCTGGCCCTGTCCGGCGGTGCCACCGTCATGGCCAACGCCGCGCCCTTCGTGGAGTTCAGCCGTCAGCACGGCCTGGCCCCCGACGGCCGCTGCAAACCCTTCTCCGCCACCGCCGACGGCACCGCCTGGTCCGAAGGCGTCGGAATGCTCCTCCTCGAACGCCTCACCGACGCCCACCACCACAACCACCCCGTCCTCGCCGTCATCAAAGGAACAGCCCTCAACCACGACGGCGCCACCAGCAGCCTCACCGCACCCAACGGCCCCTCCCAACAAAACGTCATCCACGCCGCACTCACCGACGCCAACCTCACCCCCCACGACATCGACACCATCGAAGCCCACGGCACCGGCACCCCCCTCGGCGACCCCATCGAAGCCCACGCCCTCCTCAACACCTACGGCACCAACCGCAACCCCCAACACCCCCTCCACCTCGGAACCATCAAATCCAACATCGGCCACACCCAAGCAGCAGCCGGAGTCGCCGGCATCATCAAAATGACCATGGCCATCCACCACGCCCAACTCCCCAAAACCCTCCACACCCACCAACCCACACCCCGCATCAACTGGACCCAAGGAGGACTCACACTCCTCACCCACACCCAACCCTGGCCCAACCACCACCGCCCCCGCCGAGCCGCCATCTCCTCCTTCGGCCTCAGCGGCACCAACGCCCACCTCATCCTCGAACAACCACCCACACCACCCACCACCACCAACACCACCGACAACACCCACACCACCGACAAGGTCCCCGCCTTCCCCTGGCTGCTGTCCGGTCAGACCGAACAGGCGCTGCGCTCCCGAGCCGCTCAGCTGCACGCCCACCTCACCGCCCACCAGGACCTGGCCATCGCCGACATCGGCCACTCCTTGGCCACCACCCGCACCACCACACACACCCACCGCGCCGCCATCCTCGTCACCGGGCGCACCGAGGCCCTGCGCGACCTGGAAGCCCTGGCCCAGGGGGAAGCAGCACCACAGGTCATCACCCGTACGAGCACCGCGGCACCCGGCACGACCGCCTATCTCTTCCCCGGCCAGGGCAGCCAGCACCCGGGGTCCGGCCGCGGCCTCCACGACCGCTTCCCCGCCTTCGCCCACGCCCTCGATGCGGCCTGCGCCCATCTCGACCCCCACCTCGACCACGCCCTCAAGGACATCCTGTTCGCCGAGCCCGGCACCCCCGAAGCCGCTCTGCTCGACCAGACCGCCTACACCCAACCCGCCCTCTTCGCCCTCGAAGTCGCGCTCTTCCGGCTCCTGGAACACCACGGGGCCGCCCCCGACCTGCTGCTCGGCCACTCCATCGGCGAGATAGCGGCCGCCCATGTGGCGGGTGTCCTCGATCTGGCGGACGCCTGCACCCTCGTCGCCCACCGGGGCCGCCTGATGCAGAGCGCCCCGGCGGGCGGCCGCATGGTGGCCGTCGAAGCGACCGAGGAGGAGATCCGCCAGGCTCTCGCCCCCTACTCCGGCCGGCTGGATCTCGCCGCCGTCAACGGGCCGAGGGACGTGGTCGTCACGGGCGACGCCGAAGCCGCCGCGGAACTCTCGCAGGCATGGCGCTCCAGTGGCCGCAGAACCACCGAGCTGAAGGTCAGTCATGCCTTCCACTCCCCCCACATGGACGGCGTGCTGGCGGACTTCCGGGACGTCGCCGCCCGGTTGACCTACTCCGAACCCCGCATACAGGTCGTCTCCAATCTCACCGGTCGCCCCGCCACCGGGGCGATGCTGGCGGACCCGGACTACTGGGTGCGCCAACTGCGCGGCACCGTCCGCTTCCACGACGGCGTGCGCTTCCTCGAATCCCGAGGTGTCACCGAGTACCTCGAGATGGGCCAAGGTGTCCTGGCCATCCTGGCGCGCCGCGGCCAGGAGCCCGACTCCCCGGGCATCGTGACCCCCTTGCTGCGCCGCGGCCATGACCCCGTCGGCACCGTCACCACCGCCCTCGCGCGACTCGCCCTGAACGGCGCCCGCCTGGATCCGGGACAGTCCTTCCCGGGCGGCCGCCGGGTCCCGCTGCCCACCTATCCCTTCCAGCGTCAGCACTACTGGCTGAGCACACCGGCCGCGGGCGATGCCACCGGCCGGTCCCATCCCGTACTCGACGAGGGTGTGGAACCGGCCGACGGACGAGGGCTGGTGCTCACGGGCCGTCTCGACGCGGAGGACATGCCGTGGCTGGCCGACCACGCCGTCGCCGGGACCGCGGTGCTGCCCGCCGCGGGCATCGCGGAGCTCGCGCTGAGTGCCGCGCACCGGGCCGGTGCGGAGCGGGTGGCCGAACTCACCCTGGAACAGGTCCTGCCGGTCGCCCGGCCCACCGACATACAGCTGATCGTCGGCGCTCCCGACGAGGACGGCAACCGTTCGCTCGCGGTCTACTCCCGTCCGGCGGACACCCGCGGTGCCGCGTGGACCCGGCACGCCACCGGGACGCTGTCGGCCGCGGGCCCCGCGGAGGTGGCCGGACTCCCGTCATGGCCGCCGCGCGGAGCCTCACCGGTACCGATCGACGACCTGTACGACCACCTTGCGGAGCGCGGGTACGCCTACGGCTACACCTTCCGGGGATTGCGCGAACTCTGGCGCGACGGTACCGATCTCTATGCGGTGGTGGCGCCGCGTGCGAAGGCGAGCCGTGACGGCTTCCGGCTGCATCCCGCCGCCCTGGACTCGGCCCTGCACGCGCTGGCCGCCGCCGACAGGGACGAGTCCCGGCTCCTCGTACCCTTCGCATGGCGCGGCTTGACTCTCCACAGGCCCAGCAATGGCCCGCTCCGCGTCCGTCTACGGCGTCATGCGGACGACACCTGCTCCCTGCTCGTCGCCGACGACACGGGTGCCCCGGTACTCAGTGCGGACACACTCGTCCTGCGCGAGCTGAAGCCACCCGCCCGTTCACCGGAGAACGGCTCCGCGCTGCTCGCCCTGGACTGGACCGAACTCGCTCCCGGCACACCGGCCCTGAGTGGCACGTGGGCCGCGGTGGGCCCGGGCGCCAAGGAGATGGCCGACCTTGTGGGGGCGGCCGGAACAGCGTCACGCGTCCACACCGACCTCGACGGGCTGCTCCGCTCCGTCGACGACGGCGCCGCGGTTCCCGAGGTCGTCCTCGTGTTCGCTCCGACAGCCCCGCCCGGCGGTCCCGAGCCGGCCGAGACCACCGGGGCCGCCGCCCGGGAAGTCCTCGGTCTCCTCCAGCGGTGGCTGTCCGACAGTCGGTCGGCCGCCGGCAGGATCGCCCTGATCACCCGGGACGCGGTGGCCGCGCCCGGCGACACCCGTGCGGACCCGGCACACGCCGCGGTGTGGGGCCTGGTCCGCGCCGCGCAGTCGGAACACCCCGGGCGATTCACGCTGATCGACAGCGACGGCGCCCCGCAATCCGTCCGCGGCCTTCTCCGGGCCGCCGCCTCGGAGGAACCCCAACTCGCGGTCCGCGCCGGCCGGTTGCTCGCACCCCGCTTGCGCCCCCACCGGCCGAGCCCCTCCGGCCGCGCTCCGTTCGACAGACACAGCCGTGTCCTGGTCACCGGCGGCCTGGGCGCCTTGGGACGACTCGTCGCCCGTCATCTGGCGGACCGGCACGGAGTCCGGCGGCTGGTGCTCGTCGGGCGACGCGGCCTGCACACGCCCGGCGCGGCGGAGTTCGCCGCCGACCTCGAGACCGCCGGCGTCCGAGTGACGGTCGCGGCAGGTGATGCCGGGGACCGCGCCGCCCTGGCCGCCATCCTGGACGACCTCGACCAGCCGCCGACCGCGGTGGTGCACGCGGCCGGCGTCCTCGACGACACCGTCGTGCAGCGGCTCACCCCCGAACGCCTGGATGCCGTCCTGCGGCCGAAGGCCGACGCAGCCGTCCATCTTCACGAACTGACCCGGCACATGGACCTGTCCGCCTTCATCCTGTTCTCCTCCTTGTCCGGCACGCTCGGCCCGCCGGGTCAGGGCAACTACGCGGCGGCCAACGCCTACCTCGACGCACTGGCACTGAAGCGCCGTGCCGAAGGGCTGACGGCCACGTCACTCGCCTGGGGGCTGTGGGACTCCGGAGACGGTATCGGCGGCGGGCTGGGCACGACGGAGCTGCGGCGTCTGGCCCGCCAGGGAGGTGCCGCGCTGTCGGTCGAGGACGGCCTCGCCCTCTTCGACACCGCCGTCGCGGACACCGCGCCCGTCCTGCTGCCCGCCCGTATCGACACGCGTGGGCTGACGACGGAGTCGGCCCCGCCCCTCCTGCGCGCTCTCGTTCCCTCCACCGCGGAGACCGGCCGCTCGTCGCCCGCCCCGTCGGCCGGGGGCACGGCCACCGCGCTGCGCCGCCGACTGGCGGACGCACCCCGTACGGCGCGGCCGCACCTCGTCCTGGAGGCGGTACGCGCCGAAGTGGCCGCCGTCCTCGAGCTCTCCGCGCCGGATCAGGTCCCGGCCGCCGCACGCTTCCAGGACCTGGGCGTCGACTCGCTGACCGCGCTCGAACTGCACCACCGGATCACCTCGGTGACGGGTGTTCGACTGGCCTCCACAGCCGTCTTCGACCACAGCAGCCCCGCCGCCTTCACGGACCGCCTGATCGCGGAACTCGCCGCCGAGCACGGCGAGGCACACGGTCCGGCGGAGCCCGACGGCCTTGAACCGCCGTCCGGGGACACCGCACTGGACACGATGAGCGCCGAGGAGCTGGTCCGCCTGGCCTTGGGGACGGACCGCAGTGAACGCACCCCGACAGAGATCGACGGAGAGTCCCGATGACGGCATCCCATGACGAGCTGGTCGACGCACTGAGGGCGGCCCTGAAGGACAACGAGCGCCTTCGTGCCACAGCCGCGAGCGCGAAGCCCGATTCCGGCCCGATCGCCATCGTCGGGATGGCCTGCCGCTACCCCGGCGGGGTCAGGTCCCCGCAGGACCTGTGGCAGCTGGTGACGGATGAGCGCGACGCGATCGGGCCGTTCCCCGAGGACCGCGGCTGGGACCTGTCCTCGCTGTACGACCCGGACTCGGAACGGCCGGGGACGTCGTACGTCAAGGAGGGCGGATTCCTCGACGACGCCGCGGACTTCGATGCCGAGTTCTTCCATATCTCGCCGCGCGAGGCGCATGCGATGGACCCGCAGCATCGACTGCTGCTGGAAACCTCGTGGGAGGCGTTCGAGAACGCGGGACTCGCCCCGGCGGCACTGCACGGCAGCCGCACGGGCGTTTTCGTCGGCACCATGTACGACGACTACGGCTACCGTGTCCTGCCGTCACCGGTCGAGTACGAGGGCTATATGGCCCTCGGCAGCGCGAGTGGCTTCGCCTCCGGGCGCATCTCCCACAGCTTCGGGTTCGAAGGTCCTGCCATGACCGTGGACACGGCCTGCTCCTCCTCGCTGGTCGCCGTCCACCTGGCCGCCCAGGCACTGCGCCGGGGTGAATGCTCCCTGGCCCTGGCGGGAGGTGCCACGACCATGGCGACACCAGTGGCGTTCGTGGAGTTCAGCCGTCAGCACGGCCTGGCCCCCGACGGCCGCTGCAAACCCTTCTCCGCCACCGCCGACGGCACCGCCTGGTCCGAAGGCGTCGGAATGCTCCTCCTCGAACGCCTCACCGACGCCCACCACCACAACCACCCCGTCCTCGCCGTCATCCGAGGAACAGCCCTCAACCACGACGGCGCCACCAGCAGCCTCACCGCACCCAACGGCCCCTCCCAACAAAACGTCATCCACGCCGCACTCACCGACGCCAACCTCACCCCCCACGACATCGACACCATCGAAGCCCACGGCACCGGCACCCCCCTCGGCGACCCCATCGAAGCCCACGCCCTCCTCAACACCTACGGCACCAACCGCAACCCCCAACACCCCCTCCACCTCGGAACCATCAAATCCAACATCGGCCACACCCAAGCAGCAGCCGGAGTCGCCGGCATCATCAAAATGACCATGGCCATCCACCACGCCCAACTCCCCAAAACCCTCCACACCCACCAACCCACACCCCGCATCAA
This sequence comes from Streptomyces sp. NBC_00878, assembly GCF_026341515.1. Classification (NCBI taxonomy): domain Bacteria; kingdom Bacillati; phylum Actinomycetota; class Actinomycetes; order Kitasatosporales; family Streptomycetaceae; genus Streptomyces; species Streptomyces sp. NBC_00878. The sequence continues at coordinate 2,019,827 of NZ_JAPEOK010000001.1, forward strand.
CTGGACCCAAGGAGGACTCACACTCCTCACCCACACCCAACCCTGGCCCAACCACCACCGCCCCCGCCGAGCCGCCATCTCCTCCTTCGGCCTCAGCGGCACCAACGCCCACCTCATCCTCGAACAACCACCCACACCACCCACCACCAACACCACCACCACCACCACCGACAGGGACGCGGCACCGCTGCCCGTCGTCCCCGTCCTCCTGTCCGGGCACAGTCCGGCCGCGCTGCGGGCACAGGCCCGACGGGTCCTCGACTCGCTGACCACGGCGCCGACTGCCCCCGCGGACCTTCTCGACCTCGGCTTCTCCCTTGCCACCACCCGCAGCCACCTCGCGCACCGCGCGGTCCTGCTTCCCGGCGAGCGAGGCGGCCTGCTCGACGGCCTGCACGCCCTGGCTCAGGACCCGGACGCGGCCGCGGCGGTGCGCGGCCGGGCCGCCGAGGGGCGCACCGCCCTCCTGTTCGCCGGGCACGGCCTGCAGCGGCCCGACACGGGCCGGGAGCTGTACCGGACCTTCCCGGCCTTCGCCTCCGCTTTCGACGCCGTGTGCCGCGAGCTCGACGCCCACCTGGACCGGCCCCTGCGCGCGCTTCTCTTCGGGTCCGAGACCGCGCTGCTCGACCGCTCGGAATACTCCCAGCCCGCGCTCTTCGCCTACGAAGTCGCCCTGTTCCGCCTGCTCGAGTCCTGCGGAGTCGTGCCCGAGGCCGTCATCGGCCACTCCGTCGGCGCGGTCGCCGCCGTTCATGCCGCCGGTGTGCTTTCCCTCGCCGACGCGGCCGAACTGGCAGTGGCTCACGGCCGGTTGACAGAGGAACTTCCCGAGGGCTGGGACACGGCCGTCAAGAACCTGAGCTTCCGTGAGCCGGAACTCACCGTGGTTTCGGGCCTCACCGGACAGGCGATGAGGGAGAGCGAGTTCGCCGACCCCGACCACTGGGCCCGCCAGGCGGTGGAGACGTTCCGCTTCGAGGACGGCGTGCGCTCCCTGAGTGACCTGGGTTGCAACCGGCTGGTGGAGGTCGGCCCGTCGGGTGAACTCACCGATAGGGCCGCCGACTGCTTCGTCGGCCGGGCCGCACCGACGGCGATCGCCTCGCAGCGCCGCCGGCAGCCGGAGGCCACCACGCTGGTGACCGCGCTCGCCCGGCTGCACTCGGTCGGCGCCGACGTCGACTGGGCCGCCGTATTCGCAGATCGCGGCGCCCGTCGGATCCCGCTGCCGACCTATGCCTTCCAGCGGAGCCGCTACTGGATCGACGCGCCGCAACGCACCGCTGCCCGATCGGCCGGGATCACCGGCCTCGACCACCCGATCCTGGCCGCCGCCACGGAGGTACCGGCGCCGGACGGGGTCATGTTCAGCGGACGGATCTCGCACGCCACGCTCCCCTGGCTGGCCGACTACCGGGTCGCCGGCAGGACGCTGCTGCCCGGCACCGCCCTGCTCGACGCGGTGGTGGGCGCCGCCCGCGTGACGGGCTGCGACACAATCGAGGAACTCGTCCACGAGGAGCCCCTGGCCGTGCCGGACGGCGCGGAGTTCGACCTGCGGATCTTCCTCGCGGCTGCCGACTCCGACGGCAGGAGCGCCGTCACCGTGCACGCCCGCCGGGCGGGCAGCGCCGAGGAACCGGCCTGGACCCGGTACGCCCACGGCACCGTCGCCCGGCGCGGCCCGGAGCCCGGCACCGCGCCGCGGCGGAGCCTCCCCGAGGAGGCCGCGCCGCTCGACATGCCGCCACACGAGCTCTACCGTGCCCTTGCGGAACGGGAGTTGGCCTACGGACCGGCGTTCCGCGGCGTCAACGCGGTGTGGAGCTCCGGCCCGCAGACCGTCGCCGATGTGGCCCTCCCCGACGGAGTCCGGCCCGGCACACACGCCCTGCACCCCGCGCTCCTCGACGCCGCCCTGCACCCGCTCGCCGCCGAAGGTGCCGCGGGTCCCGGCATGCTCCCGCACATCTGGCGGGACGTGCGGATCGGGGCCACCGCCGCGGACCGGGTACGGGTCCACCTCACACCCGTGGGCCCCGACGCGGTCTCGGCCGATCTCACCGACCTCGACGGCACGCCGCTGGCCTCGATCGGCTCCCTCGTCCTGCGGCCGATCCCGGCCGCGGGCGCCGGTCCCTCCGGCGCTCAGGAAGCCGACGGCCTCTTGGTGCCGGAGTGGACACCGGTTTCCGAGCCTGCCGGCGCCGCGGCGGACGAGCCGTGGGACAAGCCGTGGGCAGACCTCGCCGAGGCGCTCACCGGAGGTGGAGCAGTCCCGCGAACGACCGTGCTGCCGTGCCGGATCGACACGGCCAGGACCCCGACGGCCGTCCGGGAGACCCTGCTGGAGGCGCTGAACGCGGCCCAAGGCTTCCTGGGCGACGAGCGGTTGGCGGACACCCGGCTGGTGCTGGTCACCCGGGGCGCCGTTGCCGTGGAGGACGGGCGGGACCCCGACACCAGGCCCGCCCACCGCGCCGTGTGGGGACTGATCCGGTCCGCGCAGGCCGAGCACCCGGGCCGGTTCGTCCTGCTCGACGAGGACGGCACCGCCGCCTCCCGCGAGGCGTTCACCGCCGCGCTGGCCACCGGCGAGACCCAGCTCGCGCTGCGCGGCGGGACCGCGTATCGGCCGACCCTCGGCAGCGGCGCCGACGCTCCGGTCCCCGGGGGTTCCTGGGACCCCGCGAGAGCGGTGCTGATCACCGGCGGTCTCGGGTGGCTCGGCCGGATCACTGCCCGGCATCTGGTGGAGCACCACGGTGTGCGGCAGCTGATCCTGATGGGGCGTGGTGCCCCCGGCGCCGACGCGGAGCGCGTCATCGCGGACCTGCGGGATCTCGGTGCCCGGGTCCGCACGGTGGCCTGCGACGCCGCCGACCGCGCGGCACTGGCCGGCGTGCTCGACGAGCTTGCGGGCGACGGCGTCCGCATCGGCGGTGTCGTCCATGCCGCGGGTTTCCTCGAAGGCGGTCTGCTGACCGAACTGACGGCCGACGACCTCGAACGGTCGCTGCGCCCCAAGGTCGACGCGGCGGTCCATCTGCACGAACTGACCGCCTGCCTGGGCCTGTCCGCGTTCGTCGTCTACTCCTCGGTCGCCAGCACGCTCAACTCGGCGGGGCAGGGTGCCTATGCCGCCGCGAACGCGTTCCTGGAGGGCCTGATGGAGCAGCGGCACGCCGCCGGCGAGCCCGGGGTGGCCATCGTGTGGGGCCAGTGGGACGTGTCGGGCGGCATGGGCAGCACCCTCACAGACGCCCAGATCAACCGCATGGCCCGAGCCGGCGTCCTGCTGATACCCGTCGAACAGGGCCTGCGCTTCCTCGACGCGGCGGTTCACGGGGATCGGCCGGTGGCCGTGGCGGGACGCTGGGATCGCGACGCCCTGGCCGCGCAGCACCGCGGCGGCGCCCTCCCGCGGCTCCTGGAGTCCCTCCTGCCCGCCGACGCCGGGAAGCCGGGGGGAGGGGAGTATCCGCCTTCGCCCACGCTGCCGCGCGACCACCAGGACACCCCGCCCGAGGAAAGCGGCGACACGGTGCTGGAGCGGCTCCTCACCGAGGTCGCCGCGGTGCTCGGCCACGCCTCCGCCGACGCGATCGACCCGGATGTCGCATTCGACCACGCCGGTATGGACTCGCTGGGAGCGGTGGAGCTCCGCAACCGGCTGATGGCCACCATAGGGCTCCGCCTTCCGGCCACCTTCGCCTTCGACTGGCCGACCCCGCGGCTCCTGGCCGACCTCATCGGCCAGGAGCCGCCGTCCGAGGGACAGACCACCACCGAGAACGGGAACGGAACCCCGACACCATGACCCAGCACACCCGAAGCGCCGCCCCGGCCGGACCGCAGAGCCCGTCCGACCTGGTCCGAGAGATATATCTGGCGGGCCCCGACGGCCGCGAAGGCCAACTCACCACCGATCTCACGGCGTTGGAGGACGCGGCCCGCGCGGTCCTCCCGCCCTCGGTGTTCGGCTTTGTGGCCGGCGGCTCCGGAACCGGAGCCACGGGACGCGCCAACCGGGACGCGTTCGACCGGTGGCGCCTCCTGCCTCGGGCCCTCCGCGGCTTCACGCGACGCGACCTGACGCTGGACCTCCTCGGCCAAACCCTCCCCGCACCGGTCCTGTTGGCACCGATCTCCGCGCAGACCGCCGTGCACCGCGAGGGTGAGATCGCCACCGTCCGGGGCGCGGCCGACGCCGGGCTGCCGTTCACCCTCTCCAGCTACTCCTCGCACAGCCTCGAAGAGGTCGCCGCGGCCGCCGGGCCGGGGCCCCGCTGGTTCCAGCTGTACTGGCCCTCGGACGACGAACTGGCCGTGTCCATGGTCCGGCGGGCCGAGGCGAGCGGATACACGGCACTGGTCCTCACCGTCGACAATCCCGCCGTCGGCTATCGGCCCGCGGACCTCGATCACGGCTACCTTCCGCTCGTACGCGGCACCGGGCTCGCCAACTACACGAGTGATCCCGTGTTCCGGGCGGCGCTGCCGCCGGATGCCGGCCCCGAGACGATCGTCAGGCACTGGGCACAGGTCAGCGGCAACCCGTCGCTGACCTGGGACCGGCTGAACCGGCTGCGCGAGTGGACCGGGCTTCCCCTTCTCGTCAAGGGGGTCCTGCACCCCGACGACGCACTCCTCGCAGTGGCCAACGGGGCGGACGGTGTGATCGTCTCCAATCACGGAGGACGCCAGCTGGACGGCTCGGTGGCTGCCCTCGACTGCCTGCCCGCGGTGCGCGCCGCGGTCGGCAGCACCATCCCTGTGCTGATGGACTCCGGTGTCCGCACCGGCACTGACGTCGCCAAGGCACTGGCCCTCGGCGCGGATGCCGTCCTTCTCGGCAGGCCCTATCTGTACGGACTGGCGCTCGGTGGACGTCTCGGCGTGCGGCACGTCCTGCGGTGCCTGCTCGCCGAACTCGACCTGGCGCTGACACAGATCGGCTGCGGCAGTGCCCAGGCCCTCGGCCCGGAGCTGCTCGCTCCGGCGGGACCCCTGGGCGTGCCGCAGCCGACAGCGGGTCAGGATCGGTAGCGGTCCACGATCCGCTCCAGTTCCCAGGCCATCTCCGCGGGCGACGGCTGCGCGGCCAGCTCCTCACCGAGCCGCCCGGCAGCCTCCCGGAACGACGGCTCCTCCAGCAGCCGCACCAGCTGTTCCCGCACCCGCGCCCCGTCCAGGTCCTCCGGCGTGTCGCCCGGGATCCACAGACCGGCCCCGGACCGCTCCAACCGCGGTCCGCGCTCCCCGATGTCCGTCATGGCGCGGCCGATCACCAGCTGTGGCACCCCATGGGCGATCGCCTCAAGGAACCCGGGCACGCCACCGTGGTGGATCACGGCCGCGCACGACGGAACGACCGCGTGCAGCGGAACGAACTCCACCAGCCTGGTATTGCCGGGAACCCTCTCCAGCTCCCGCTGGAACCGCTCGGGCAGCGTCAGCACCAGCTCGATATCCAGATCGGCCAGCGCGTCCAGCATCCCCTGCAACTGCTCCAGGGAGGAGGCGGCCGTCGCCGGATCCGTTGCCAGACTCAGTCCGAAGGTGGCCAGGACGCGCCGCTTGACCGGCTCGCGCCGGGCCCAATGCGGCACGACGGACGGCCCGTTGTACGGAACGTACCGCAGCGGAAGAGGTGACGACTCCGACTCCAGCCGCATCGAACCGACCATCTGCTCGATCACGAACTGACCGGTCACCATCTCCTCGGAGAACACGCCACCGAACTTCTCCGCCCACTCCCCCAGCCAGTCCCCCAGCGGATCCTCACGATCCTCGGGCACCTGCTCCTCCCGCACCCGCAGAAAATGCCGCCGGGCCCGGTCCTCAACGGCCAACTCGGTGCGCATGCGCCCGTGCGGCACTCCGGCCGCCGTGGCCGCGATGGCACCCGCGTGGCTCAGCCAGTCCCAGAGCACCAGGTCCGGCTTCCACCAGCGGCAGTACTCCACCAGCTCCTCGACCATCGCCTCGTTGGAGGCCCGGGAGGTGGCGGCCAGGAACCGGCTCCCCCACCGCAGGCGCTCCCAGGTGAGCATCTCCTCGCGGTCCTCGCACACGTCGACGAGGATGTCGTTCTGCTCGCCGTGGGCTTCGACGAGCTTCTGGTACACCTCCCCCTGCTCACGTGCGACCCTCTCGAAAACGGGCTCGTCGGAGCCGACGGGTACGGCCGGCAGACCCGAGGCGGTGATGGCGTCCGTCAGTTCCGGGCCGCTCGCGACGCGGACGTCGTGCCCCGCCGCCTGCAGTGCCCAGCCCAGGGGCACCATGTGCTGCAAGTGGGTTCGCCAGGGAAAAACTACGAACAGGACGCGCATGGCGCTTTCCTCCTTCGGAGCACACTCATCCATGGTTCGCACGCTGCTCCAGCGGCGGTCAGTCGGTGAGCATCTCGAGTTTCGACACTGCCAGCAGGTCGTCCAGCCCCAGGAATTCCGGCCGCTCGTCCGGGGCCGCCCGCAACTTGGGATACCGGTCCAGGAGCATCCGCACGCAGACGCTGCTTTCGAGGCGGGCGAGTGGCGCGCCGATGCAGAAGTGGATTCCGCGGCCGAACCCCAGGTGCGGGTTGGGGTCGCGGCCTGGATCGAACTCGTCGGGACGGTCGAATACCCGCTCGTCCCGGCTGCCGGCGCCCAGCCAGAGCCGTACGAGGCTCTTCTTCGGTATCTTGACGCCGGCCAGCTCGGTGTCCGCGACCGTCCCGCGGGCGGAGGCCGCGAGCGGACCGAGGAACCGCAGGGTTTCCTCAGCGGCCCCCGGGATGAGGCCCGGGTTCGCCCGGACCCGGGCGAACTGCTCCGGGTAAGCATCCAGGCACAGCAGCATGTTGGCGATCGTCGCGCTGGTGGTGAGGTGTCCCGCGACAAGGAGTTCCCTGGAGAAGTTCACCACCGCGGTATCACTCAGACGCTCGCCGTCGACCTCCGCCTCGACCAGCTTGGTGAGCAGATCCTCGCGCGGCTTGGTGCGCCGTTCGGCGGCGTGCGCGCGCAGATACTCCATCAGCTCGGGCACTTGCCCCATGGCTGCCGCGACATCCTCGTCCTCGCGCTGTCTGCCCGCGCTGTCCTTGCCCGCGTCCTCCAGGCTCACTTCGCCCGCGGCGGAGAGGATGGTGTCCACCCACTGCTTGAAGAGGTCACGGTCACTGCGCGGCACGCCGAGCATGTCGGCTATCACCATCACCGGCATCGGATACGCCAGGTCCCCGACCAGTTCAAGGCGTTCCTTCCCCGCCGCCTCGTCCAGGAGCTCATTGGTGACCTCGGCGATCCGCGGTTCGAGATCCGCCACCAGCTTCGGTGTGAACGCACGGCTGACGATCTTGCGTAGTTTCGTGTGCTTGGGCGGGTCGGCCGCGCTCAACGCCCCCTCGCTGAGGGCCTCGCCCTCGGCCGCCTCACCGAACAGCAGGGCCTCCATATTGGACGAGTACACCTGGTGGTCGCCGTACACCTCCAGGATCTCGGCGTGACCGTAGACATGGAACACCCCGTTCTCATCCACCGTGACGGGCTGCTCCGGTTGACGACCCCACATCCAGAAGAACGCCGGGTTCACTCCCCAGCGGTCGGCAAGCTGTGCCATTTCCACCCCTCCTGTTTTCTCGTTCCGCACGGGCGCAGGCCCCTACTCGCCCATGGCGTGGCGCAGGCTCTTGGGCCGTAGATCGGTCCAGTTCTCCTCGATGTGGGCAAGGCACTTCGGCCGGTCCTCCGGGCCCAGGTCGATCCGCCAGCCGTCCGGGACGTTCGCGAATGACGGCCAGAGGGAGTACTGCTCCTCGTCGTTCACCAGGACGTAGAACGTGCCGTTCTCGTCGTCGAAGGGATTTGTGGTCACGCGGTCTCCTCAGTCACGGAGGTAGCGGTTGACAATGGTGCAGATCTCGGCCGCGGGCTTGGGCTCGGTCAGGCCGAAATGCGTGGAATCGATATCGAAGGTGTGCAACTCGCCCTCGACATACGGCTCCCAGGGTTCGGGCCGCGCTTCGGGGCTCTGCGTCGCGCTGAAGAACAGCACGGTGCCGCGGTAGATGGGCTGAGTGAACTCCGCGACCATCCGCGAGTGCTCGACGATCACGGTGGCGCCGTTCTCGACGATGCTCCGGCGGTCCTCGTCACCGGCGTTGCCCGGCAAGTAGTCGTCCAGGAAGTCGCGCGCCTCCGACCGGGTGAGGTGGGCCTCCGACAGCTGCGCGAAGCCGCTGCTCGGAACGGCGTCGAGGAGCACCACCAGGGACACCTCGTAGCCACGCCGCTGAAGTTCGGCACCGACGGCGTGGGCCAGGGAGCCGCCCAGCGAGTGGCCGGCCAACTGGAACGGACCGTGCGGCTGCACGGCGAGAATCTGCTCCGCGTAGTCGGCGACCATGGCCGCGAAGCCGGTCGGCAGGGGCGCGCCGTCGAAGCCGCGCGCCTGGATGCCGTACACCGGGCGGTCCCCCACCTGGGTGGCCATGCCGAGGTAGGACCAGCACAGGCCGAATCCCGGGTGGAGGAGCCACAAGGGCGCTCCGCTCCCGCCGGTCCGCAACGGCAGCAGGGTGTCGAAGGGGCCGCCGTCGCCGGGATCCCGGAGGCCCCCGGTCAGGTTCGCCACCAGTTTCGCGACGGTCGGCGCCTGGAACACCGAGCGGATCGGGACCTCCGCGTTCAGCACCGTGCGGATGCGGCTGATGAGCCTGGTGGCGAGGAGCGAGTGGCCGCCGAGAGCGAAGAAGTCGTCGTCGATGCCGACCCGCTCCACGCCGAGAATCTGCGCGAACACGCTTGCCAGCAGCTCCTCCTGGGCGTTGCGGGGAGCCCGGTAGGCGGTGTGGCTGAGGAACTCGGGCGCGGGCAGCAGCCTGCGGTCGACCTTCCCGGTGACCGCCAGCGGCAGACTCGCCATGACCAGGACCGCCGAGGGCACCATGTGCTCCGGCAGCCGCTGCCCGGCGAAGGACCGCAAGGTGTCCGGGTCGGGCCGCTCCCCCTCGGTCGGCGTGACGTAGGCGACGAGGTGCCTGCCGATGCCCGGCTGATCCCGGGTGATCACGACGGCCTGCGCGACCTGCGGATGGTCGGCGAGCACCGCCTCCACCTCGCCGAGTTCGATCCGGAAACCCCGGACCTTGACCTGGTTGTCGACGCGGCCCCTGAACAGGAGACGGCCCTCCGGCGTCCATGCCGCCAGGTCGCCGGTCCGGTACATCCGCTCGCCCGGCCCGCCGAAGGGGCAGGCCACGAAGCGCTCCGCGGTGGTGCCGTACCGGTCCAGATAGCCGCGGGCCAGCCGTTCGCCGGCGACGTACAGCTCCCCCACCACCCCCACCGGCGCCGGTCGCAGCGCCGCGTCCAGCACATACAGGCGGGTGTTGTCCATCGGGCGCCCGATCGGTACGGCCCCGCCGAGGCCGTCCGTGCCGGTGATGACGTGCATGGTGGTGGCCGCGGTGGTCTCGGTCGGGCCGTACCCGTTCACGATGGTCAGGTCGGCGCAGGCGCGCAGCACCCGTTCCAGGGCGGCCGGGGTCACCACATCGCCGACCGTCCACACCTCGCGGGCGCCGCGGAACGCTTCGGGTGCCTCATCGGCGAAGGCCATGAACTGGCCCGCCGGCATGATGAGGCCGGTGACCCCCTGTTCGGCGATCATCCGCGTGAGCCCGGACGGATCCAGGCGGCCGGACGGAAGGATGACGACCGCGCCGCCGCGGAGCAGGGCGGCCCACAGCTCGTAGGTGAAGGTGTCGAACGCCTGTGTGTGGTGCATGAGAACGCGCTCCAGGCGGCTCTCGTCGTAGCCACGGTCCGCCGACAGGACCGCCAGCGACCGGTGGGAGATGCCCACCGCCTTGGGCCGGCCCGTGGAGCCGGAGGTGTACACCACATAGCAGAGCTGGTCCGGATGCCCGGCCGAGCCCGCACCGAGCGGCTCCACCGGTGCCGCCGCGATCTCCCGGGCGGCCCGGGGCCCGTCGACGACCAGGAGCGGGCAGTCGGTCTCGGGCAGCGCGCCCGAGGTCCGCGTATCGGTCACCAGGAGAACGGGGTTCGCATCGCTCAGCATGAAGGCGATCCGCTCGGCCGGGTAGGCCGGGTCGAGGGGCAGATACACGCCGCCCGCCTTCGCGATGGCCAGCACGGCGACGATGTACTCCGGCGAGCGCGGGAGGGCGAGCCCGACCGGCGACTCCTGACCCACACCGTGCGCCGCCAGAACCCGCGCGAGCCGGTTGGCCCGCTCGCCGAGTTCCCGGTAGGTGAGGGTGGTGTCACCGCACAGCACGGCGTCCGCGTCGGGACGGCGGGCGGCCCGCCGCTCGAACAGTTCGGCCACGGTGGCCGCGGGGACCTCGGAGGCGGTGTCGTTGAAACCGGTCAGCACGAGCTCGCGCTCGGCCGGTGCCACGGGATCGATCCCGCTCACCGGGGTGCCGGGGTCCGCCGCGATGTCGCCGAGGATCCGTGTCAGGCGGTGCGCGAGGCGCTGTACGGTCCCGGCGTCGAAGGCATGGTCACGGTAGCCCAGCATCAGCTGGAGATCCGGGTCGGCGGTGGCGAACAGGGCGAGCGGGTAGTGCACCGCCGCTTCCCAGTCCATGCCGGTGATCGCGATGCCCGCCGCGCCCAGCGTCGCGTCGAGGCTGTCCCCGCCGGCCGGGTAGGACTCGAAGACCACCACCGAGTCGAAGAGCGCGGACAGATCGACGGCCCGGTGGATCTCGGCGAGGCCGAGGTGGTGGTGGTCCGTCAGCGCGGCCTGCCGCTCCTGAAGGTCTACCAGCAGCTCGGCCACGCTCTGTCCGGCCGTCGTCCGCACCCGGACCGGGAGGGTGTTGATGAACAGGCCCACCATCTCGTCCATGCCCGCCACCTGCGGCGGCCGCCCCGAGACCGTGGCGCCGAACACCACGTCCTGGCGGCCCGTCTGGCTCGCGATGAGCAGTGCCCAGGCGCCCTGCACCAGGCTGTTGAGGGTGACGCCGAGTTCGGCGGCGCGCCGCGACAGCCGGCGCGCCGTGTCGCGGTCCAGCTCGACCGGCGTCCTGCGGTGGCCGCCTCCCGCCTGCTGCTGACTCCGTGGAGCCACCAGCGTCGGCTCGTCCAACCCGTCCAGCTCGGTCCGCCACGCCTGTGCCGCACCCTCCGTGTCCTGCTGCGACAGCCAGTCGAGGAAGTCGCGGTACGGGCGTACCCGGTTCAGTCGTCCGGCGTCCCCGGAGGTGGCGTACAGGCGTAGCAGGCTGTCCAGCACGAGTGGCGACGACCAGCCGTCGTACACGATGTGATGGACGGTCATCACCAGCTCGTGGTGTTCGGCCGCCCGCCGTACGAGGGTCAGGCGCAGCAGGGGCGGGGCAGCCGGGTCGAAGGGCGTGGCCCGGTCCCGGTCCCGCAGATCCCGCAGCTTCTCCTCCTGCTCCCGCTCGGACAGGCCGCTCCAGTCCATGGCCCGCCAGGGGAGCTCGACACGCTTGAGGAGTACCTGCACGGGTTCGCCGGCGGCTGTGGCCACGAATGCGGTGCGCAGGCTGTCGTAGCGGTCGAGCAGGGCCTGGCCGGCCGCCCTCATCCGCTCCGGGTCCACCCGTCCGGTCAGATGGAAGACCAACTGCACCTGGTAGGCGTCGAATTCGGCGCCGTCCAGCTGACTCTGGAACAGCAGACCGGACTGCAGCGAGGTCAACGGCCATACGTCGGCCACGTCCGGGTACCGCTCCTCCCAGACCTCCAGGTCCCGCTGGCGCACTCGGACCAGCGGCACGTCCGACGGCGTCAGGCCGCCCGCCCCCGGAGCGGTGGCATGCCGGGCCAGGCCCTCCAGGGCCGCGCGCCACAAGTCCGCGAGCTCCTGCACCTCTTCCCGGGTGAGCAGCCCCGTGGGGAAGGCGAAGTCGGCGGTCAGCCGCGGGCCCCGGGCGGTCTCGGCGGAGAAGGCGGTGATGTCCACCGCCGCCAGGGCCGGTGCGCTCGGTTCGGGCGCGAGGTCGTCCAGGTCGCCGGACATCGTCCAGCCCGCTCCACCGTCCTCCTGTGCCGAAGCGACCGAGCCGAGCCGGCCGAGGTAGTTGAAGGCGACCTGTCCGTCGCCGTATTCCTTGAGGATCTCGGCGGTCTTCGCATTGATGTGGCGCAGCAGGCCGTAGCCGATGCCCTTGTCCGGGATCGCGTGGAGCTGCTCCTTGATCGCCTTCACGGCGTATCCGGCGGTGCGGCCACCCGCGACGGCGTCCGCCAGATCGATGCCGCCGACGTCGAGCCGGACGGGATAGATGCTGGTGAACCAGCCCACTGTGCGGGTGAGGTCGGCGCCGGGTACCGCGCCCTCCTCGCGGCCGTGTCCTTCGAGGCGGATCAGCGCCGAGGGTTCATCGATGCCCCGTGCCTTGCGCCACCCGGCCAGGGCCAGTGCGAGTGCGGTGAGCAGGCCGTCGTCGACACCGCTGTGGAAGGCGGCGGGCAATGCGGTCAGGAGGGCTTCGGTGGTCCGGTGGTCCAGCGTGACCCGCACCGTTTCCACGGTCGCGCGCACGTCGACGGCCGGGTCGAGTGCCCGGGCGCCGAGCGGTGTCCCCGGCCGGTCCAGCACGTCCCGCCAGTGGACGAGTTCGGCGACCCGTTCGGGTGCCCCGGCCGCCTCCACCAGGCCGTACGACCAGCTGCGCATCGTGGTGGGCACGGCGGCCAACTGCGGCGAGCGGCCCTGTCGGACGGCGTCCCAGGCCTGAGCGAGGTCGGACAGCAGGATGTGCCAGGAGACACCATCGGTCACCAGGTGGTGCAGGACGACGATCAGCTGCCCCGCGGTGTCCGGGCCCGCGTCGCACCAGATGAAGCGGGCCATCCGGCCTGCTTCCGCGTCCAGTTCACGGGCGGCGGCAGCGACCTCGGCCCTTGTCTCCTGCCGCCAGGCGGGATCGCTCCAGTCGCCGGCGCAGGGCCTGCGGCGGATGAGGGACGCCACATCGACGGTGCCGGACGCGGCCGCGTCCAGGCCCGGCTCCCCGGCGTGGACGCGCAGGCGGGAGCGCAGCATGTCGTGCTGGTCGACGATCGCGGCAAGAGTGGCGACCAATCCGGTCTCGTCGATGCCCGTCGGCAGTTCCACGGCCGTCGACATCGTGAATCCGTCGTGGTTTCCGACGTATTCGCCGATCTGCCGCATCACGGGAAGCAGCGGCATCCAGCCGAGTCCGCTCCCGGCGGGCTCCCGGCGGTCCGCGCCCCGCTGCCCGCCGGCCGGGGCGGCCACGGCGAGGGCGGCCACGGTCCGGTGCTTGAACATCAGCCGCGGTGTGATCGCCACGCCCTGCTCGCGGGCTCGGGAGACGACCTGGATGGAGCGGATGCTGTCGCCGCCGATCACGAAGAAGTCGTCGTCGACGCCGACCCGGTCCCGCCCCAGGATCTCGGCGAAGATCGTGGCGAGCGTCGTCTCCGCATCGGTCTCGGGAGCCCGGTAGCTGCCCGCCGCCGCGGTCCCCGGTACGGGCAGGGCGGACTTGTCGAGCTTTCCGTTGGCCGTCAACGGCAGACTGTCGAGCAGCAGGAACACCGAAGGCACCATGAACTCCGGCAGCCGCTCGGACAGGAAGGCGCGCAGGTCGTCGGCGTCGGGGCTGCGGCTCTCCGCCGAGGCGGGGGTCCCGGCCGGTGCGGGCACCGCGTAGCCCACCAAGCGCTGTCGGCCGTCCTTGCCCCCATGGACGGTCACCACGGCCTGACCGACGCCCGGGTGCTGTTCCATGGCCGCGGAGATCTCGCGGGGTTCGATGCGCAGCCCGTTGATCTTGACCTGGTCGTCGCTGCGGCCGAGGTAGTCGAGCTGCCCGTCCGAGCCCTGGCGCACGATGTCCCCGGTCCGGTACATGCGGGTTCCGGCGGGTCCGAACGGGTCGGTGACGAAGCGCTCGGCGGTGAGCCCCGGGCGGTTCAGGTAGCCCCGGGCCAGGCTGGGCCCCGCGATGTACAGCTCGCCGGGGACGCCTGGTTCGACCGGGACGAGCCGATCGTCGAGCACCCGCAGCCGGTTTCCGTCCACCGCGGTGCCGATGGGTGTGCGGCCGGTGCCGAGTGGGGCGCTGACCGCGCCGCACACGGTGGTCTCGGTGGGACCGTAGGCGTTGACGAAACGGCGTCCCGGCGCCCAGGCGGCGGCCAGCGCCGGCGGGCACGCCTCGCCGCCGACGGTGACGGTGCGCAGCCCGGTCAGGGTGCGGGACGCGCCGGCCGGGAGCGCGCCGAGCACGCTGGGCGGAAGCATGACGTGGGTGATGTCGAGTTCGGCCAGGTTGCGAGCCAAGTCCTCACCGACGAGACGCTGTTCACGCGGGACGACGAGGGTGGCGCCGGTCGTGAGGGTCTGCACGTACTCCCAGAAGGCGGCGTCGAAGCTGGGCGCCGCGACCTGGATGACACGGGAGTCCGGGCTCAGCGCGAGGCGGTCCCGTGTGGTGCGGCTGAGGGCGGCGATACCGGCGTGGGTGACGACGACGCCCTTGGGCAGCCCGGTCGAGCCGGAGGTGAAGATGACGTACGCGGGATGCCCGGGGTCCAGGGCGACGTCCGGGTCCGTCGTCGGGCCGTCCCGCCAGGCCTTCGCCACGTCGGGTGCGTCGACGGCCACGGTATCGGTGCCCGGGCACACCGGCAGCTCCGCCGCGATGCCCGCCGTGGCCAGCAGGACGGCCGGGGCGGCGTCATCGAGCATGAACCGGATGCGGTCGGGCGGATAGTCGGGATCGACCGGCAGATAGGCCGCACCCGCCTTGAGGACACCCAGCACCACGGCGACCTGGTCGGCGCCGCGCGGCATGGCGACGCCGACCGACTGCTCGGGGCCGATACCCCGCGCGACCAGCCAATGCGCGACTCGGTTCGCCCGCGTATTCAGTTCCCGGTACGACCACACCTGGCCGCCGGAATCCACCGCCGGTGCCTGCGGTGCCGTCAGCAGCCGTTCCCGGAACAGGTCCGGGAAGGTGGCCGCCGCTGTCTCCCGCCCGGTCCGCGGCTCGGCCGCGAGCGGTGTGCCGCGCTCCTCGGCGGTGGGCTCGCCTGCCCTGCCGATGTGCTGTGCGGGGTCCAGGACAGCGGCGGCGAGGAGCCGTTCCCAGCGGGCGATCAGCGTCTCGATCGTCGAGGCGTCGAAGAGCGCCGTGGAGTACTCGACAGCGATGTGTATCCCGTTCGGTGCGGTTCGGTCGCGAAAGCTCTCGGTCAGGCTCAGCGTCGCGTCGTAGCGGGACGTCCCGGTGCCCGCGCCCTCGCTCGCGACCCGCACACCGGGCAGCTCGAAGTCCGCGTCCTCGGTGTTCTGCAGGATCAGGGCGACCTGGAAGAGCGGGTTGGCCGATACCGAGCGTTCCGGGTTGAGCTTCTCCACCAGGGCCTCGAAGGGAATGTCCTGATGGGTGTATGCGGCCAGGCTCGTCCGGCGCGTCCGGTCGAGCAGTTCGGCGAAGGTCGGGTCGCCCGCGGTGTCGATGCGCATGACCTGCACATTGACGAAGAGGCCGATCAAGTCGTCCAGGTTCTGGTCGATCCGGCCCGCGATGCCGCTGCCGAGCGCGATGTCGGTGCCTGCGCCGAGCCGGGTGAACAGCGCGGCCATGGTCGCCTGGAGCACCATGAAGGGGGTGGTGCCGGTGGCCCGGGCGAGCGACACGATGCCCTGGTGGAGCGTCGCGTCCAGGGTGAACTCGAGCAGATCGCCGCTGCGGTCGAGCTCCGCGGGGCGCGGTCGGTCCGTCGGGAAGGTGACCGTCTCGGGCAGCCCCTCCAACTGCCGGGACCAGTAGTGGCACTGCCTGCTGAACAGGCTGTCCGGGTCGTCGCCGCCCAGGAGCTCCCGCTGCCACAGGGTGTAGTGCGCGTACTGCAGCGGCAGCGGTGCCCACCGGGGAGCCTCGCCCCGGGTGCGGGCCGCGTAGGCGGTGGCCAGGTCCTTGGCCAGTGGTGTCGTGGACCACCCGTCGGCCGCGATGTGGTGGATCACGAGGACCAGGGCGAACTCGTCCGGGCCGGTGCCGAACAGCGCGGCCTTGATCGGAATCTCGGTGGCGATGTCGAAGGGGTGGCGGGCGACCGCGGCGATGGCCCCGGCCGGACCGTCCGCGTCCGCGACCGGGCGTACGGGAAGGGCGATGCGGGCCTCCTCCGGCCCGAGGATGTGCTGGTACGGCCGCCCGTCGACCTCGCGGTAGACGGTGCGCAGGATCTCGTGCCTGGTGACGATGTCATTGACCGTCTCCTCCAGGGCCCGCACGTTCAGCTCCCCGCTGAGCCTCAGGACGATCGGCATGTTGTAGGTCGCCGCGCGGCCCTCGAACTTGTGCAGGAACCACAGCCGTTGCTGGGAGAAGGACAGCGGGAGCCGCTCGGGCAGCTTCGCGGGAGGCGCCAGCGGTGCGCGGGCCGCCCCGGCCCGGTCCAGGCGCGGGGCGAGCTCGGCCACGGTCGGAGCGGCGAAGAGGGTACGCAGTTCCACTTCGGTGCGCAGCGCGGACCGGATGCGGTTGACGAGCTTGATGGCCATGATCGAGTGGCCGCCGAGGGCGAAGAAGTCATCGTCGACACCCACCCGGTCGACGTGCAGGACCTCGGCGAACAGCCCGCACAGCAGCTGCTCCTGAGGGGTGCGCGGGTCACCGCCCGCGGTCGCCGCGGCGAAGTGCGGTGCGGGCAGCGCCGCCCGGTCCAGCTTGCCGTTGACGGTCAGCGGAACCGAGTCGAGGGTGACGACGGCGGCGGGCACCAGGTGTGCGGGCAGCCGCTCGCGCAGATAGCCGCGCACGGCGCCGGCCAGGTCCGTGCCGTCGGCGCGCGGGGCGGCGGGCACGACGTAGGCGACGAGCTGCTGGTCCCCCGCCTCGGCAGTGCTCCGGGTGACCACCACAGACTGCGCGACATCCGGATGGGTGCCCAACGCGCGCTCGATCTCGGCGGGTTCCACGCGGACACCGCGGATCTTGACCTGGTTGTCGTCGCGGCCGACGTACTCGAGTTGTCCGTCGGCCGTCCAGCGGGCCAGGTCGCCGGTGCGGTACATCCGCGCACCCGCGGGGCCGTGGAGGTCGGCGACGAAGCGCTCGGCGGTCAGGGCCGCTCGGCCGATGTAGCCGCGCGCGATGTTCCCGGCGACATACAACTCACCCGTCACACCGGGCGGGACGGGCGCGAGACCGGGCCCGAGGACATAGGTGCGGAGGTTGCCGATCGGCGTTCCGATCGGGACGCTGCCGGTGTCCCACCGGGTCTGCTCCGCCGGGACGCTGAACGTCGTGGCATAGAACGACTCGGTCTGCCCGTAGGCGTTGACGATGCGCACCTCGGGCAGTTCCTGCCGGATGCGGTTCACCAGTCCGCTCGGCAGCTTCTCACCTGCGAAAACCAGGGTCGCCCGGTCCGGAAGGGCGGGTATCCGGCCGCCCAGCGCGGCGAAGACCGACGGCACCGTGCTGATCACGTTCGCCGTCACCGTCTCGCGCTCGGCGAGCACGAGGGCGTCCCCGGCGACCTCGACACGGCCACCGCGAGCCAGCGTGGTGACGGTCTCGAAGACGGACACGTCGAAGTTGATCGAGGCGCCCGCGAGCATGCGGGTGTCCGCGTCCAGCCCCACCCGCTCGGCGAGCCGTGTCACCCCGTTGACGACGTTGGCGTGGCTGACCACCACACCCTTGGGGACGCCCGTGGAGCCGGAGGTGAACATCACATAGGCGGCGTGCTGCGGTCGCAGTCCCTTCGTCCGCCCCATGACCGGGTCGGCGGTGGCGGAACCCACGTCGTCGAACAGCAAGGTCGGGACATCGGTGTCCGGAAGCCCGTCGGCGGTGCCGGACTCGGCGAGCAGCAGCTGGGGCCGGGCGACGCGCAGCATGTGGTCCACCCGGGAACCGGGGTTCTCCGGGTCGATGGGCAGATACGCGCCGCCGGCCTTCCAGATGCCGAGCATGGCGGTGATGAGGTCGGCCGAGCGGGACATCGCCAGGCCGACGACGGTCTCCGGTCCGACACCCCGTAGGGCCAGCACGCTCGCGAGGCGATCGGCGCGGGCGTTCAGCTCCGCATAGCTCAGCGTGACGTCGCCGCAGGTCACCGCGGGCCGGTCCGGTGTCTTCGCGGCCTGTCGCTCGAACAGGTCCGCAATGGTCGCTTCGGGAGTCTCGGCGGCGGTCCGGTTGACGTCGACGAGGACGCGGTCGCGCTCGGCGGGCTCCAGCAGGTCCACGCCGCTGAACGGCAGTTCCGGGTCCTCGGCCAGCAGGGCGAGGACGCGTCCCAGGCGCCGGGCGAGGGCGGCGGCCCGGTCCGGAGCCACCAGGTGGTGCTGGTACTGGAGGGCGACGGTCAGGTGCGGCTCGGCGGACGCCATCACCACCAGCGGGTAGTGGGTACTGCTGAGAGGGCTCAGCCCGGTCACCCGGATGCCGGCAGCCTCGTAGGCGTCGCTCAGTGCCGCGCTGTCGACGGGGTACGACTCGAAGACCACCAGGGTGTCGAAGAGCGAGCGCACGCCGGTGAGCTGGTGCATCTCCAGGAGGCCGAAGTGGTGGTGGTCCAGGAGCGCGCTCTGCCGCTCCTGGAGTCCGGTGAGGAGGGTGCGCAGGGAGTCGCCGGGGGCGCAGTCCATCCGGACCGCCAGGGTGTTGATGAACGTGCCGACCATGTCGGACACGTCCTCGACCTGCGGCGGACGCCCCGAGACCGTGGCGCCGAAGGTCACCTCCCGTTGTCCGGTCAGGCCGGACAGGAGCATGC
Organism: Streptomyces sp. NBC_00878; assembly: GCF_026341515.1. Taxonomy (NCBI): domain Bacteria; kingdom Bacillati; phylum Actinomycetota; class Actinomycetes; order Kitasatosporales; family Streptomycetaceae; genus Streptomyces; species Streptomyces sp. NBC_00878. The sequence continues at coordinate 2,038,603 of NZ_JAPEOK010000001.1, forward strand.
CCCACGCGCCTTGGACCAGCGTGTTGAGGGTCAGGCCCAGCTCGCCGGCGCGGCGGGAGAGCCGATCGGCCCGCTCCGGAGTGAGCGGCACGTCCAGCTGGCCGACTCCGATGGATTCGCTCTCCCCGGCGGGAGCGTCGGGTACCAGCAGCGTGGGCCCGTCGACGCCTTCGAGCTCCCGCTGCCAGGCTCGGGCCGTCGCCGTACGGTCCCGGCGGGCGAGCCACGTCAAGAAGTCGCGGTAGGCGGGCGCCCTGCCCAGCTCGGAGCCGTCGCCGTGAGAACGGTACAGACGCAGGAGGTCCTGCATGAGCAGGGGAACCGACCAGCCGTCGAAGAGGACATGGTGTGCGGTGAGGACCAGGTCCCAGCTGTCGGCTCCCAACTTGACGAGCGAGAACCGCACCAGTGGCGCCCTGGCCGGGTCGAAGTGGGTGCCGTGCTCCGCGGCGAGGAAGCGCCTGCGGTGCTCCTCCCGTTGTGCTTCCGGCAGGGAGGCCAGGTCCAACTCCTGCCAGGGCAGTTCGATTCCTTCCTGGACGATCTGGACCCGGTCGCCCGCGCTGTCGGTGACGAACGCGGTCCGCAGGTTGGGATAGCGGTCGAGCAGCGCCTGTCCGGCCGCCCTCATCCTCCGCGGTTCGACCGCGCCCTCCAGATGGAAGGCGAACTCCATCTGGTAGACGTCGACGGCCGCGCCGACCAGTTCCGCGTGGAAGAGCAGCCCGTCCTGCATCGCGGTCACGGGCCATACGTCGACCATGCCCCAGTGCTGCTCCTGCCAGCGGTCCAGCTCGCCCTGGCCCACCCTGACCAGGGGGACGTCCGAAGGCGTGAGGCCACCCGCGTCCGACCGCTCGGCATGCCGGGCCAAGCCTGCCAGGGCGGTCCGCCACAGGTCGGCGAGCTCCCGGACCTCCGCCTCGGCCAGCAGCCCGGCCGGGTAGTCCAGACTCGCCTCCAGCCGCGGGCCCTGCTCGGTGTCGACGACATGCGCGTTGACGGAGAGGGAGGCGAGCGCGGACATGTCCCCGTCCAGCGGGGGCGTCAGCGTGACGGTGTCCTCGACCTGGGTGAAGCCCAGACCGTGCAGGTCCTGGGGCATATTGGCCGAACCCGCGTAACGGCCCAGGTAGTTGAAGACGATCTGCCCGGATCCGTACCGCTCCAGGACCGCCCCGGTCTCGGCGTTCAGGTAGCGCAGCATGCCGTAGCCGATGCCCTTGTCCGGGATGGCGAGCAGCTGCTCCTTGACGGCCTTGACCGCGGCTCCCGTCGCCGCACCGCCCGCGAGCGCCTCGTCCAGGTCGACCCCGGACACATCGAGGCGGACGGGATACATGCTGGTGAACCACCCCATCGTGCGCGAGAGGTCGGCACCGGGGACGACGTCCTCCTCGCGCCCGTGGCCCTCCAGGCGGATCAGCGTCGAGAGTTCGTCGACACCGTGCCGCCTGCGCCAGACGGCGACGGCGACGGCCAGCCCCGTCAGCAGGCCGTCGTTGACGCCGCCGCGGTAGGCGGCGGGCAGGGTGGTCAGCAGGATCCGGGTGGTCTCGATCGGCAGGTCCAGCCGGACCCGCTCGACCGTGGCGATGGTGTCGACGGCCGGGTCGAACGGCCTGGCGCCAAGACTCGGATCGGGCCCGGACACCAGTCGGCGCCACAGTCCGAGTTCCGCCGCCCGCTCCCCGGTCGCGTTCTCGGCGAGCGCATGCGCCCAGCGGCGGAACGAGGTGGCGGTCTCGGGCAGCCGCGGGGTGCCGCCATCGCGGACCTGCCGCCAGGCCGAGGCGAGGTCGGGCAGCAGGATGCGCCAGGACACGCCGTCCACGACCAGGTGGTGCAGCAGGATGGTGAGGCGTCCCGGGGTCCCGGTGCCCGCGTCGAACCACACGAACTGGGCCATCACTCCGCTCGCGGAGTCCAACCGGCTTGCTGCGGAACGGAGTTCGCTCTCCGCCCGTTGCCTCCAGGCGTCATCCCACGTGCCGTCGCCGGCCACCCTGTGGATGAGCGGGTGCACGTCGGTGGTTCCGGGCGCGGCCACCTCCAGCCCCGCCGCCCGGCCGGCGGCCCGCCGGGAGCGCAGGATGTCGTGCCGGTCGAAGGCCGCTGAGAGCGTCCTCGCCAAGCCGTCCCGGTCCATCCCGGTCGGGAGGTCCACCGTCATCGCCATGGTGAACCGGTCGGCGTTCCCGCCCAGCTCCTCCAGATAGTGGCCGACGGGCGCCAGCGGCACGAAGCCTGTGCCACCGCCCGGCAGCTCCGCCAGTTCCGGTTGCGTCCGGCCCCCGCTCGCGGCGACGCGGGCGAGTTCTGCCACGGTGCGGCACTCGAAGATCTGCCGGGGAGTGACCTCGACGCCCTGGGCCCTGGCCCGCGCGACGACTTGGATGGAACGGATACTGTCGCCGCCGAGCGCGAAGAAGTCGTCATCCACCCCGACCCGGTCCACGCCGATCACATCGGCGTAGACACCGGCGAGTATCTCTTCGCCCGACGTGCCGGGGGCGCGATAGGCGGAGCCGGTGAACTCCGGTTCCGGCAGCGCCTTGCGGTCCAGCTTGCCGTTGGGGGCCAGCGGCAGCCGGTCCAGCATGACGAAGACCGACGGCACCATGAACTCGGGGAGCCTGGCGGACACGAACCTGCGCAGGTCGCGAGGTGAGACGGTGGCCGTGAGGTCGATATCGAGGTCGCCCAGGCTCTCCACCGCCGAATGCCCCGAGTCCCTCCCGGCGGTCGGCACCACATAGCCCACCAGCTGGCCGCGGCCTTCGTGCTGACATGTGGTCACCAGGGCCTGCGCCACCGCGGGGTGGGCGGTCAGCGCCGACTCCACCTCACCCGGCTCGATGCGGAAGCCGCGCACCTTCACCTGCTCGTCGGCACGGCCGACGCACTCCAGTTGGCCGTCGGCCGCCCAGCGGGCGAGATCACCGGTGCGGTACATGCGCGCACCGGCCGGGCCGAAGGGATCGGCCATGAACCGTTCGGCGGTCAGCCGGGCCCTGCCGAGGTACCCGCGCGCCACGTTTCCCGCCACGTACAGCTCACCGACGACGCCGGGGGCGAGTGGCTGGAGGCCGGGGCCGAGAACATAGGCGCCCATATTGGCCAGTGGGGCGCCGATGGGTACCGCGGCCGCCGTTCCCGCCCACGCCTCGCCGGCGGTGAAGGCGGTGGCGTAGAACGACTCCGTCTGGCCGTAGGCGTTGACCACCCGCACGCCCGGAATGGCGTCCTGGACCCGCTTCACCAGCGAGGCGGGGAGGGCCTCGCCGGCGAATACCACCGTCTCGGCGCGGATCATCCCTCCTGCCTGGTCGAGGAGTTCGGTGAAGACCGAGGGAACGGTGCTGATGACGCCGCCGGACCAGCCGCCCCGCTCGCCGATGACAAGGACGTCGCGGACCACTTCGAGGATGCCGCCCCCCGCCAGGGTGGTCACGACTTCGAAGACGGACACGTCGAAGTTGACCGACGTACCGGCGAGGACGCGTGTGCCCGCACCGATACCGACGATGTCGGCGAGCCGCAGCACGCCGTTGACGATCTCCCGATGGGTGATCACCACACCCTTCGGCGTGCCGGTCGACCCCGAGGTGTACATCACGTACGCGGCATGCGCGGCCAGGACGGCGGCCGGTTCCGCTGCCGGGCCGGCCGCGTCGAAGTCCACCTCGTCGACACACAGGCGGGGGATGTCCGGTGCCGGGAGCGACTTCGCGTTGGCGGTGTCGGTCAGCACCAGGTCCGGGCCCGCGTCGGACAGGATGTGGCCCAGGCGTGCACCGGGGTATCGGGGGTCGATGGGCAGGTAGGCGGCACCGGCCTTCCAGATCGCGAGCATGCCCACGATCAGGGAGGCGGAGCGGGGCAGCGCCAGGCCCACCAGGTGCTCCGGTCCGACCCCGCGGCCGGTCAGCTCCCGGGCCAGCCGCTCGGCCCGCGCATCCAGTTCGGCGAAGGTCAGCTCCTCCGCGCCGTCGACCACGGCCGTCGCGTCCGGAGTCGCCGCAACCTGACGCTCGATCAGTTCAGCGGCGGTCAGCTCAGGGGTCCTGGCGGCCGTGCTCTCGAAGGCACGCAGAGCCAGCTCCCGTTCGCCCGCCGTCAGCACGTCCGTCAGCGCGACGGCGCGGGACGGCGAGTCGAGCAGATCGCCGGCCAGGCGCACCAGGCGATCCACGAAAGCCTGTGCCGTGGCCCGGTCGAAATGGTCTGTCGCGTACTCGAGACAGATGGACAGGCCCGGTGTGCCGGGCTCGTTGAAGAAGCTGAACTCCAGGTCGAACTTGGCCATCGACGTCCACAGCGGAGCGATGCGTGCCCGCACGCCACCCGGCAGGTCGAACTCCAGGCGGGCCCCGGTCGACCAGGTGAACATCACCTGGAACAGCGGGTGGTAGGCGCTGGAGCGCTCCGGGTTGAGGGCCTCCACCACGCGCTCGAACGGCGCGTCCTGGTTGTCGTACGCCGTCAGCGCCTTGTGCCGCACCTGCGCGAGGAGTTGCTCGAAGGTCGGCCGGCCCGACAGATCGGTGCGCAGGACCCAGGTGTTGGCGAAGAAGCCCACCAGGTCGGCCAGGTCCGGGTCCTGACGGCCGGCGACGGTGGAGCCGAGCGCGATGTCCTCACCCGCGCCCAGTTGGTGCAGAAGTACGGCGAGGGCGGCCTGGAACACCATCGGGACCGACGAACCGGTGCGCTTGGCCGCCGCCTCCGCCCTGGCCAGCAGCTCCTCGTCGACGGCGCCTTCGACGACATCGCCGCGGCGGCTCGGCACGGGGCCGCGCGGCCGGTCCATGGGCAGCCGCATCGGCTGCGGCAGACCCGACAACGCACCGCGCCAGTAGTCGAGTTGAGTGGCGAGGAGGCTGTCCGGGTCGCTCTCGTCACCGAGCAGTTCGTGCTGCCAGATCGTGTAGTCGGCGTACTGGACCGCCAGTTCGGGCCAGTGCGGGGCGCGGCCGTCGACGTGTGCGGTGTAGGCGGCGCTCAGGTCCCGGACAAGCGGGGCGACGGACTCGCCGTCGCAGGCCATGTGATGGATCAGCAGCAGCAGGTGGTGTTCCCGGGCGTCCGTGCGGAAGAGGACGGCGCGCACCGGGATCTCCTCGGACAGCGTGATCGGGACCGCGGAGGCCTCCCGCACCGCTCCGTCCAACTCGTCCGGAGCGACCTCGACCAGCCTGATGTCCAGTCGCACCTCCTCGGCCGGCACCACCTGCTGGGCGGGGACACCTTCGGCGCTCTCCACGATCAGGGTCCGCAGACTCTCGTGGCGGGCCACCACATCGCGCACCGCGCCGGTGAGCGCCGCGGCATCGACCTCCCCCGTGAGCCGGATGAGGAAGGGCACGTTGTATATCGCCGACGGCCCCTCGACCCTGTCGGTGAACCACAGGCGCCGCTGTGCGAAAGACAAGGGGATCATCACTCAGCACTCCTGTTTGTCTGCCCATGGGCAAGGTCGGTTCATCGCCGGTTGCGCATGCGAACATTCCCTGTGGCTGCTCAGGTCTCCGTGTGACCTGGGCGTGGCTCGTTCATCGGTTCGTCCGTGGACGTCACCGAGCGTCGTCCGCCGTACGACGATCTTGCGCGCCTGGTTGCCGAGCAGGCCCGACCCGGCGGCGCCGTTCACCACCGACCGGACCGAACAAGTCCTGCGGATGGTGAAGGCACGGATAAAGACCTCCGACGGCCGGCGCACCAAATGCCGGCGCCAACTGTTGTCTGCTGATGCGTTCGTACCTCTCCATCGCCCGCAAACACAACCTCAACCCCCTCACTGCCTTCCGCGGCCTCTTCGACAAAAGCTTCCGGCACCCACCCGCTCACACGCAATCAAGCTCCTGAGTGGTGAGCATTTCCGCAGGCCGGTTCCGCCAGGCGCTCGTTTGCGGGCCCATCGAACACGCATTAGGTAACCATGTCGACCTAATATCGTGTCAACCATGGCGGAGCCGACCGCCGGACGGCGAGGTGTCCCGCCAACAGGACACCGAAGAACGGTTTCCGGTGGCTCACCGCCCGGGGATGTGAGGTATGTTCGGGCAAATCCCACAGTGCATTCCGCCGCACTGCCCTCCATCAAACTTCATACTCCTTTCACCGTTCCAAAAAATAGGAGTTCACAGCATGCGGCTTGAGATTTTAGGACCGGTCCGCGTCACTGACGGAAATGACATCAAGGCTATAGGGGCGCAGAAGGTCGAGATTCTGCTGGCGACTCTCGCCATCCGCTCCGGTCAGGTTGTCGGCGTCGACCAGCTAATCGCCGAGATCTGGGGCGACGAACCCCCGCGCAGCGCCATGGGGGGCCTGTATGTGTATGTCTCCCAGGTCCGCAAACTTCTCCGCCGGCCCGGAGCCGCGGCAAGCCCCGTACTCACCAAACCCTCCGGGTACATGCTGACGCTGGGGTCGGACGAACTCGACCTCCACGACCTCACCCGCCTGGTGAAAGAGGGCCGGGTCCAGCTCAGGAACGGCGAGCACGAGGACGCGGTCCGCAGTTTCGAGGAGGCGCTCGCACTGTGCCGGGGGCCGCTTCCCACCACCGCGGTGCGCGGCCCGATCCTGCAGGGGTTCCAGGCCTGGTTCGGGGAGATCCAACTGGAGTGCCGGGAAGGCCAGATGGAGGCGCACATGGCCCTCGGGCACCACCGCGAGCTCGTCAGTGACCTCTATCTCCTCAGTACCGAGCACCCCCTGCGGGAGGTGTTCCACCGGCAACTCATGCTGGCGCTTCATCGAAGCGACTGCCGGGGCGACGCCCTGCTCGCCTACCACCGGGCCTGCCGGACCCTCCGGGACCAGCTGGGCGTCGAACCCGGACCGGCGCTGAAGGACATCCAGCGTGAGATCCTGATGGACAACGGCCGCTGACCGCCCCGGACGGCCATGCCGACTAGCACGAACCGAAGCGGTCCACGATCCGCTCCAGTTCCCGGGCCACCTCCGCGGGCGACGGCTGCGCGGCCAGCTCCTCACCGAGCCGCCCGGCAGCCTCCCGGAACGACGGCTCCTCCAGCAGCCGCACCAGCTGTTCCCGCACCCGCGCCCCGTCCAGGTCCTCCGGCGCGTCGCCCGGGATCCACAGACCGGCCCCAGACCGCTCCAACCGCGGTCCGCGCTCCCCGATATCGGGCACGGCGCGGCCGATCACCAGCTGTGGCACCCCATGGGCGATCGCCTCAAGGAACCCGGGCACGCCACCGTGGTGGATCACGGCCGCGCACGACGGAACGACCGCGTGCAGCGGAACGAACTCCACCAGCCTGGTATTGCCGGGAACCCGCTCCAGCTCCCGCTGGAACCGCTCGGGCAGCGTCAGCACCAGCTCGATATCCAGATCGGCCAGCGCGTCCAGCATCCCCTGCAACTGCTCCAGGGAGATGGCTTGATGCCTCGATGCCTTCTCCAGACTGAGTCCGAAGGTGGCCAGGACGCGCCGCTTGACCGGGTCACGCCGGGCCCAATGCGGCACGACGGACGGCCCGTTGTACGGAACGTACCGCAGCGGAAGAGGTGACGACTCCGACTCCAGCCGCATCGAACCGACCATCTGCTCGATCACGAACTGACCGGTCACCATCTCCTCGGAGAACACGCCACCGAACTTCTCCGCCCACTCCCCCAGCCAGTCCCCCAGCGGATCCTCACGATCCTCGGGCACCTGCTCCTCCCGCACCCGCAGAAAATGCCGCCGCATCCGGCCCACCACGTCGAGTTCGGTCAGCATGCGCCCGTGCGGGACTCCGGCCGCCGTGGCCGCGATGGCGCCCGCGTGGCTCAGCCAGTCCCAGAGCACCAGGTCCGGCTTCCACCAGCGGCAGTACTCCACCAGCTCCTCGACCATCGCGTCGTTCATGGCCGCCTGGGTCCGGCGTGTCATCTGGTATCCCCACCGCAGGCGCTCCCAGGTGAGTTCCTCCTCGCGGTTCTCCGACAGGTCGGTCAGAAGGTCGCCCCGCTCCGCGAGTTCCTGGACCTTCGCCATCACCTCCGGAACCAGCAGCGCATCGAGTTTCTCCATGACCGGCTCGTCGGAACCGACGGGGACGGCCGGCAGACCCGAGGCGGTGATGGCGTCCGTCAGCTCCGGGCCGCTCGCGACGCGGACCTCGTGCCCCGCCGACTGCAAGGCCCAGGCCAGCGGGACAAGAGCCTGGAAGTGGGACTGCCACGGAATACAGGTGAACAGGATTCTCAAGCCGATCAGCCCCTTCATGGACGCCGCACCCATCTGGACACGGGAAACCCTCACCCGGCCACCTTGGGCCGGTCTTGGCCCGCTCTTGATGTCCCGGATCCGGGCGGCACACGTCGGATTCACTACCTGCCGGCTGCCGGCTCTCGCGAGAAGGAGTGACGAACCCGGCCGCCAAGACGCGCATTAGACCGGCTTTGGACGGGGCCCCGAAGATACGAGCACACCAGCCAAGAGGGGGCGAAAGAACGAATGAAAGGCATCATTCTCGCGGGCGGCAACGGCACCCGCCTGCAACCCCTCACCTTCGCGGGTTCCAAACAACTGGCTCCGGTCTACGACAAGCCAATGATCTACTATCCGCTCTCCGTGCTCATGCTGGCGGGCGTCCGGGACATCCTCATCGTCACGCGTCCGAACGACCTCCCCGCCTTCCAAACCCTTTTGAGCGACGGTCGGCAACTGGGGCTGAACATCGACTACGCCACGCAGGACGAGCCGCGCGGTATCGCCGACGCCTTCCTCGTGGGGGCGGACCATATCCGCGGCGAGCAGTGCGCGCTGATCCTCGGCGACAATCTCTTCCACGGCGCCAACCTGCCCACTTTGCTGCGGCGCAGCGCGCTCAAGATGGGTGGCTGTGTGCTGTTCGGCCAAGAGGTGGCCGACCCGGAGCGGTACGGCGTCGCCGAGATCGATCCGCGGGGCGAACTCGTCTCCATCGAGGAGAAGCCTCGGCACCCGCGCTCGAACCTCGCCATCCCGGGGATCTACTTCTTCGACGCCCAGGTCTCGGACATCGCCAGAGACCTGGAGCCGTCCGCCCGGGGCGAACTGGAAATCACCGACGTGCTGCGCGTCTATCTGAAGATGGGCACCGCCGAGCTGGTGTGGCTGGGCAGGGGTGTCACCTGGCTGGACACCGGCACCCATGAGTCCCTGCTCGAAGCAGGGGCATTCGTGAGGGACACGCAGCGCCGACAGGGCATCCGGCTGGGCTGCATCGAGGAGATCGCCATGCACATGGGATACATCGAACCGGACGACTGCCGAGCGCTGGGTGCGGGCATGGGCAACTCGCCCTACGGCGAGTACGTCATGGAGCGGGCCCGCCTCTGCAGCGCGGGCGTGCTGCCCCCGCTTCCTTCGGAGGGCCTGTGAATCTGCTGGTCACCGGCGCCGCCGGATTCATTGGTTCCGCTTATGTCCGGATGCTGCTCGCGGACGGCGCGGCGCAGGGCTCCGGAGTCTCCCGGGTCACGGTGCTGGACAGCCTCACCTACGCCGGCAGCCTGGACAACCTCGATCTCAGTGATCCCCGGCTCACGTTCGTCCGGGGCGACATCTGCGATGCCCACGTCGTCGACAGGCTGATGGAACAAGCCGACCAGGTGGTGCACTTCGCTGCCGAGTCCCACGTGGACCGCTCGATCGCCTCCGCCGACGCTTTCGTCCGAACCAACGTCACGGGCACCCAGACCCTGTTGGACGCCGCGCTGCGGCACAGAGTCGGCCGCTTCGTGCACGTGTCCACGGACGAGGTCTACGGCTCGGTGGAAAGCGGCTCCCGCACCGAGCAGGACCCCCTGGACCCCAATTCGCCCTATGCCGCCTCCAAGGCGGCCTCGGACCTTCTGGCCCTGTCGTACCACCGCACCCACGGCCTGGACGTGCGGGTCACCCGGTGCAGCAACAACTACGGGCCGCGGCAGTTCCCCGAGAAGATCATCCCGCTGTTCCTCACGAGTCTGCTCGACGGTGATGACGTCCCGCTCTACGGCGACGGGCTGAACCGGCGCGACTGGCTGCACGTCGAGGACCACTGCGCGGCCGTCGAGCTGGTCCGCGCCGGCGGTGCTCCGGGCCGCGTCTACAACATCGGTGGCGGCACCGAACTGAGCAACCGTGAACTGACCGGTCGGCTGCTCGCGGCCTGCGGCGCGGACTGGACACGGGTGCGCCATGTTCCGGACCGCAAGGGTCACGACAGGCGCTACTCGATCGACGGCACCCGGATGCTGACCGAGCTGGGCTATCGCCCCCGCCACGACTTCGATTCCGGGCTGGCCGAAACCTTCGCCTGGTACCGCGACAACCGGAGCTGGTGGGAACCGCTCAAGCGTCGGCAGACCGCGTGAGAGCACGGGCAGGGGCAGACCGCGTGAGAGCACGGGAAAGGTAGGAGGGGGCGGCGGGCACGGGGCCTCTTGGCGATCGGCCCGCGTAGTCATCGACGATGACCACGAGCCCCGTGCCCGCTCGGGTGCGGCTTCAGTTCCTGTGCGGCCGGGAACGGTCCACCCGATCCCGGCCAGGAACGTGAAGCCGCACCGGCGTCTACCCCGCCAGGATCTCTTCGGCTGCGCTGTCGAGTGTGACGAGCACCCACTGTTCGAGGTCGATCCCCGCGTGCGACGCGGCACTGTGCCACCGCCGGATGCGGCCGATCGGAACGGCGAGCCGCTGGGTCGGCTCGATGTCCTGGTCCTCGCCCGCCGCCTCGTTCTCCTGCGCAAGACGCACGGCCTTGCGCAGTTGCTTGGTGCTCCACCCGTGTGCCTCGCACTGGTCGAGCCAGTGCTCCTGCTCCGCTATCGACAGCGAGGCCACCTCGGCATGGTGCTGAAAGCTGAGTGAGGCCCGTCGCCGGTCTATGGCGAAACGCCGGGATACCCAGGAGTAGTTGCGCAGTGTCTGATACCGGAGGCCAACAGCGCGAACTCCTCGCTCGTAGCGATCGCTGTAATGGTCCTTCCCATATATCAGCCAGTCGCCGAGCCACCAGGAAGAGGAATTAATAATTCCTGAAAGCCTTCGCCCGGCGTTCTCCCAGTTCTCGAAGGTGAGTCCGGCGGGGATCTGGAGGCCTACATTCGTCGTCAGCACCTCGCTGCGCTGCGGACCATCACCGGGTCTCCGCTGCTGCCCGACGGCCGTCTCGACATCATTCTGTCGACGTAACTGGGTTCGTGTATCGGATCGCGGTGTCGCCATGTTCTTCCCCCATCGACCATATCGGATTGTTACACAACCGCTTGTCAGCTCGTCGACATGCTCCATTCACATGAGGGGCCCGGCTCGCACGTGGCTTGCAAACTTTCGGCAAGCAATTGGCAGCCTGAACCAGGGTGCGGAGTTAGGCATCCAGGTGCTCGCTCAGTCTGCGCCGGAACGAGCTACTCAAGAGCGCGCCGACCCGGCGGGACGCCTTATAGACCGGACAAGTAGATCCCATAAGATGCGCACCGACAAGGGGGGTCGGGCTACGAGCTCACGTGCAGTGCGGAGTACAGGATCAATTGTAGAGCGACGTACGAAGTTGGCCCGGGCGAGGGCGTCAACCCTCGCCCCTGCCGCGTGGGGCAGAGATCAACTGGAGGCCCGCGACTGCGAGGTCGACGGCGATATGGGCCCTGCCGAGAGCGGGCGGGCGACGACCAGTTCACTCACGCGGTGTCCTCCGAGTCCTTCGAGTCCTGCGAGACCGGAACGATGCGGGGACGGGGTTCGGGACGGTGCCGACGATGTCGTCGTGGAACGACAAAGGCCGCTTGCCGATCGGGATTTGGGCCACCGAGGAGCGGGTGATCAGATCCTGCGGGGGACCGTCCGAGCCGTGTCCGGCCGACAACAAACGGCTGGTTCGGGGACTTGGCCGGTCGTGCGGCGGCCGGTAGCGTCAGGCAGGCCTTTGGCCACGTTCGGCCCGCAGCCCGATGACTTCGAAGTGGGCGCGAGCGACAGCCCCGGAGGCGGAACGACCGGTGGCGACGCCTTGAGGTACGTCTGCACGGTCCACCAGTTCAGCCCGGCCTCCAGGTCGATGGCGGAAATACCCCTTCCTGCCTCTGCACATCAATGTGTACGCGGACAAGGGGCACGACAGGAGACCCACCCGCACGATCAGTACCACCCGTCCCGGCCCGGACTGAGCGAAGGACGCGCCTCCACCGCCAATGGCGTGACTGTGCGTGTGGCTGTGTGTATGGCTGTCCAGTTGACAGGACAGTGGCTCATATTCGACCGATGCGGATCACGGAACTGACCCACGTGCCGACCTGGTCCCGCTGGGTGTACGCGGTGTTCGTCCTGGACGTGCAGTCACCGGATGACCGCCGGCCGGCGGGGCACCGGCCACATGCGCACCGACCTCCCGCTGGGTCGCGTGGTACAACGAGGAACGGCTCCGCTCCACCCTCGGCCACGTCCCACCCGCCGAGCACGAGGACAGCTACTGGCGAAGCCAGGAAGCCAAGCGCCTTGTGTCACCGGGTGGTTGACGCTCCCTTCAACGGCAAGGGACTTGGCCGCGTCCCGGGGCCGCCCATCTCTAGATCGGGCGACGATGAGAAGTACTCAATGGCCCGAATCCATCAACCGAAGAAGGAGGATGGAGTGACGAACACGCACCGCCGAGGCGCCGCCCGCGGCTGGATACGGCAGTACCACAACCCGAGGGGCGATGCCCCCACCCTCGTCTGCTTCCCGCACGCCGGGGGTTCCGCAACGTCGTTCTTCTCCCTGTCGGCCGCCCTTTCCGAAGGAGCCGAGGTGCTGATCGTGCAGTACCCCGGAAGGCAGGATCGCCTGGACGAGGCCGCTCTGAAGGATCTGGGCGAGTTGGCGGACGGGGCCGCCGCGGCTCTGGCGCCCTGGACGGACCGGCCATTGACGCTGTTCGGGCACAGCATGGGGTCCGTCGTGGCCTACGAGGTCGCACGACGACTGGAGCGGGGACCGGGCCCCGGTCCGGCCGGGCTCATCGTCTCGGGCAACACGGCACCGTCGGTCCAGCGAGACCAAGGTGTCCACCTGATGGACGACGAGGAGCTCATGACCTGGATGTCAGCGCTCGCAGGCACACCGCCGGCCGTGCTGGCGGACAAAGAGATCCTGGCCACCGTTGTCCCCGCCCTGCGTGGCGACTTCACAGCACTGGAGACATATCGCGACCCGGGGGGCAGCTCGGTCGAGTGCCCCATCAGCGGCTATGTGGGGGACCGCGATCCGCACGTGCCGCACGACGACTTCCTCAAGTGGGCGGAGCACACGACGGCGGAGTTCACGGTCCAGGTCTTCGAGGGTGACCACTTCTATCTCGAAAGCCAGGCGCAGGAAGTGGCCCGGAGCGTTCTGCGGGACCTGTCCGCCTTCGCCTCCCGGCGCCCGGCGCGACACCCCCTCGCCTGACGCGCGCCGGCCGTCGAAGGCCCGGAGGGTTTCGGCCAACCAAGATATATCTCGATGTTTGACACGCGCTATATCGCGTGCCACAGTCTGGGATCAGAGGCTCGGCGGCAGGTTCATGTCCAGCCTGTCCTGCCGAGTGGCCGCACATGTCCGCAATCCTTTGACCACGGGAGAGCTCTATGCCAGAGGCCATCCATGCCGAAGGCCTGGTGAAACACTTCGGCGACGTACGGGCGGTGGACGGCGTCGACCTGGATGTCACCCAAGGAACCGTGCTCGGCCTGCTCGGCCCCAACGGCGCCGGCAAAAGCACCATCGTGCGGATTCTGACCACCCTGCTCATGCCTGACGCCGGGCATGCGACCGTACTCGGAGCGGATGTCGTCAAGGACCCGGACACGGTGCGCCGCTCGCTCGGCATGGCGGGGCAGTTCGCCGCAGTCGACGAGCTCCTCACCGGGCGCGAGAACCTGCAGATAATGGGCCGGCTCTATCAGTTGAGGAAACGCGACGCGATAGCCCGCGCCGAGGAGCTGTTAGAGGCGTTCGACCTCACCGAAGCCGCCGACCGACCTGCCAAGAACTACTCCGGCGGCATGCGGCGCCGGCTCGACCTCGCGGCGGCAGTGCTCATGAGCCCGGCGGTGATGGTCCTCGACGAGCCGACCTCGGGCCTGGACCCCACCAGTCGCCGGGCGCTGTGGGACATCATCCGCGCGCTGGTCGCCGAAGGCACCACGCTGCTGCTGACCACGCAGTACCTGGAAGAGGCCGACCAACTCGCCGACTCGATCTGCGTCATCGACCACGGCCGCGTGCTCGCCTACGGCACTGGCGACGAACTCAAGGCACGCGTCGGCAACGAGCGGGTCGAGCTGGTCCTTCCCGAGGGCGAGGACCTCACCGGCGCCGGCCTGGTGATGGCGGCGGAGGGGCGGGGCGAGGTGTCCATCGAGGAGCACACCCGCAAGCTGATCGTGCCGGTTTCGTCCGGTTCCCGCTCACTCGGCGACATCATTCGCAGGCTGGACGAGCTTGGCATCCCCTTCGATGACATCGCCCTGCGCCGTCCGACCCTGGACGACGTATTCATCACCCTCACCGGTCGCGCCGCCGAGACCGGTGACACGAGTGAGGACCTCCGAGTGAAGGAGACGGCCAAGTGACCGTATTGCCACCGCCGCCCGCCGTCCGGCCGCCCACCGGGGGCGCCATCGGCCAATCCGTCCGCGACTCGTTCATCATCGCCAAGAGCGGGCTGATCAGGGTCCAGCGCGCCCCGGGCATGATCGTGTTCATGCTGATCCAACCGACCATCTTCATCGTGATGTTCACGTTCGTGTTCGCCGGCTCGGTCAACATCGGCGGCAGCACCGACCGCTCGGCATTTCGCGAGTTCAACGTGGTCGGCATCATGGCCCAGACCGTCATCTTCTCGGTCATCGCGACCGCCGCGGGCATCGCCGACGATATGCGCAAGGGACTTGTCGACCGGTTCCGCTCGCTGCCGATGGCACGCGGCGCGGTGCTCACCGGCCGCACTCTGTCCGACGCGGTGACGATTGCTCTCGTCCTGGTGGTGCTGGGCGGCGTCGGAGCCGCAGTCGGCTGGCGCTTCCACGAGGGCATTCCCAAGATGCTGGCCGGCTTCGCGCTGCTGTTCCTGCTGGGATACGCCTTCACCTGGGTCGGCGCTCTGACCGGACTGGCTTCACGCTCCCCGGAGGCGGCCTCGTCGGCTCCCATGCTGTGGATCTTCCCGGTGTCGTTCATCTCCAACGCCTTCGTGGACCCCACTCGGATGTCGACCCCGCTGCGGTACATGGCCGAATGGAACCCGTTCAGCGCCACCGTGCAGGCCGCCCGCACGTTGTTCGGCAACCCGGGTACCGGAGCGAGGGACACCTGGCCGATGCAGCACCCGATTGAGGCGTCGCTGATCTACTCGGTCGTCATCATCATCGTCTTTCGCACCTTGGCTGTACGGAAGTACCGGCGTACCGCCACATCCTGACGGGCGTTGCCCCGGAGGCGAGTGTCGACAAGACCAAGGCAAGGGGCGGGTCGCCGGACCCGCCCCTTGCCTCGCGTCGTTCGCGCGAAGCGATCCGGACGTCCAGGGCCGAGCCGGAGGAACGGCTCGGTCATTCGTCGTCGGCCGGCCCCTGCGTGTAGTACGGCAGATAGGTGTCCAGGATGCTGTCCAGATAGCTCGCCGCGCTCAGCAGCCCAGGGCGGAAGTCCGGAACGTACGCCTGGAGCCGGCGGATCGAGGCGCGGGTGACTACCACGTCGCCAGGAATGTACGTGCGAACCGCGCTCGTGCCCAGCCGCTTCTCGATGCCGTCCAGGATCGTCTCGACGTGCTGCGGCGCCCCGGATGCCACGTTGAAGACCTCGCCCCGCACACCTTGGCCGAGCAGTCGCCCGATGGCGTCGACGAGGTCGTTCACGTCCAGCAGGTCCCGGTGGGCGCCCTGCTGCACCCGCACGGCACCGGCCCGCACCTGTCGCGTCAGTCCGGGCAGCAGCTGGTGAGCACGTTGATGGCGGCCCACCAGATGACTCGGTCGCAGGATCAGGTAAGGGACTCCCGAACCGCGGATCGTCGACTCGAGCGCCAACTTGTGTCTGCCGTACACCGTTTGCGGAACCAGCGGGCCCCCTTCGGCGCACAGGGCGCCGGTGGACCCGTACACCGCGAACGAGGCCGAGGAGAAGAACAGCACCGTCCGATGCCGGTCCCTGCACTCGCGCAGCACCTCATGCACCAGCTCGGCTTCCCGGCCGAACTCCGCGGGCGCGGTGACCGAGTGACTGGAGACGCCGGCTGCGATCGCGGTGACCTCGGGAAACCGCTCCGTGAAGGCCTCCGAGAGATACCGGGCGAGAAAGCCGTGGCCGATGATCTGCACGTTGCTCCTCCTCTGCGGCTCCAGAACCCAGGAAGCGGATCAGCGCAGAAGCGCATGGCGGACGGTCAGTTTCCGCATACCGACGGTCCCGTGGATCCTGATCCGCAACCCGCCGGAACCGGAGGACCGCCGGGGCTTGTACGAGATGCCCTTCATCCCGGTGTTCATGTCCTCCAGGTCGACGACCGAGTCGCGCGGCACAATGATCCTGACGCGTCCGAGGCCGGCCAGGACCTCGAGATCGACGACCGGATGCTCGATGACCGCCCGGGACAAGTCCAGGTACACCGTCGCGAGTGCCGATGCGACCGTGAGGTTCGCGGGCACCTGCCATCGACCGCGCCGGTAGATCAAACCCTTCACCGCGGTGATCGTTGCCCGGTCGTCCGAGCTCTGTGTCTGGAGCCCGGCCACAGCCACATCGAGCTGGCCTCGCGTCTTGGCGTTCAGCACCTGTTCGAGGCACCGGTCCAACTCCTGGTGCGTGAGCTCTCCTTTTGCGTACACATCCTGCAACAGCTGTGTGGCCCGGTCTCGTTCATCCTCGCCGATGAGTGCATTGGGGTCCTTCGGCCGGAGGGCCATGTCCTCAACTCCCGTGTCATGTCAGTGAATTCCCCGCAACTTGCCCAGTGGCAGGCTCTCACTGCAGGAGAGTACCCAGACCGGCCCGGGCCCGGGTCGCGCGATCGGACGAATCAGGAATCGTCACCCCTGTCCCTCCTGCGCAACCGTGGCGAGCGGGCCTTCGGAGCGTTGTCGACGATGAGCGCCAGTGCCGCGACGTCGGGGGCGCCGTACACCTCGTTGATGAGCACCCGAACCCCCAGTTTCCTGCTGATCCGGCCGGTGAGAGCGGACGCCAGCAGTGAGTCGCCACCCAGGTCGAAGAAGTTGTCGCCGATACCTACTCGGTCGATGTGCAGGACATCCGCCATCAAGGCACACAGCTGCCGCTCCGCCCAGGTGCGCGGCGGCGTGGAGTCCCTGCGCGGGCGACCGGGTTCGGGCAGCGCCTCCCGGTCCAGCTTGCCGTTCTGATTGAGCGGCAGCGCTTCGAGCAGGGTGTAGGCGGACGGCTGCATGTACTCCGGGAGAACGTCCCGCAGACTGGTCCGCACGTCGTCGAGCAGGGCAGCCCGGCCGGACCACCGTGGCCGGGCCGGCGCCGCCGCGGTCCTGGGACCCCGGTCCGCACCGCGGCCGTCGTCGCGCCGGGCGTAGACGTTGTAGAGGGCCGTGTTGTGCAGCAGGCCGCTGTCCTGTTCGTACACGACCTCGAAGCCGTGGTCCTTGAGGAGCGCCTCGACCTCCGCCAACCTGCCGTCGACATCGTGGAGTTCGATGGCGAGCTGTCGGATCCTCGGCCAGTGCTCCGGGCGGATGCCCTTGAGCACCTCGTGTTCGGCGCCCTCCACGTCGATCTTCATCAGGTCGATCCGGTCGATGGCTTCCTGCTCGATGATCTCCGAGAAGGTGCGCACGCGGCAGGTGAACGTCCGGCTGTCGAGGCGGGACTCGACGACCTCGTCGATCAGTTCCTCCTCAGCGGCGCCGGGCCGCACGCCGTCGGCCGGCTTCGCCTTGTTGCGCAGGTAGGCACGTACCAGATCGTGAGCCTCGGGCGCGGTCGTGGCCCGGGAGGAGACGACGGTGTTGTGCGGGTAGAAGGTGAAGGTCTCCTCCTGCGACTTCGCCCCCAGACCGCAGTCGAACAGCGTGGCGTTGAGGCCGTGCAGCTCGACGTTGCGGCGCAGCGAGTCGTGCAGTGGAGGCATCGGTTCGAAGGCGTAGAGACGGCCGTCCGGGTTGCGGTTCGACGCGAACAGCGTGAACAGGCCGATGTTGGCACCCACGTCGACGACCGTGTCGCCGTTGTCGATGGTGATGCCGCCTCGCAGGTACTCCTCGCGTGTGAAGATCTCGTCGTAGACGAAGTCCGTCTCGCCCTTGTTGTGGTGGAACACCGCCATGCCGTTGGGCAGTTCGCGGATCGACTGATGAGCGCTCCGGTCGGCGCGTTCCAGGCGGAGCAGTTCGAGCACCGCCGGTGCACGGTCCGCCGCGGGGACGACGTAGGCCACCAGGCGCTTGTCCCCGTCGCCGTAGTCGCGCGCCACGACCCGTGCGTCCTGGACCGCCGGATGTTCGGTGAGCCGGGCCTCGATCTCCCCCGGCTCGATCCGGAACCCCCGGACCTTCACCTGATCGTCGTTGCGCCCCAGGTACTCGAGGGTTCGGTCGGACAGCCACCGGACCAGGTCCCCTGACCGGTACATCCGTGTGCCCGGCTCCCCGCCGAACGGGTCCGGAAGGAAGCGCTGGGCGGACATGCCCGGCCGGTTCAGGTAGCCGCGCGCCACGCCCGCGCCGCCGACGTACAGCTCGCCGGCGACGCCGACCGGCGTGGGCCGCAGGTATCGGTCGAGCACATAGGTGCGCAGGTCCGGCAGGCGCCGGCCGATCGGGCTGACGACCCGGTCCGTGTCGGCCCCGGTCAGGAGGTGGTAAGTGGTGTGCACCGAGGTCTCCGTGATGCCGTACATGTTCACCAGCCGGGTGCCCCGGTTGACCGCACGCCGCACCCATGGCTTGAGCAGCGTCGGATTCAGTGCCTCGCCACCGAACACCACCACCCGCAGGGCATGGGCCGCACCGTCCTCGCCCTGGGCCGCGATCAGCTGCCGGAAGGCTGTCGGCGTCTGGTTCAGCACCGTCACACGCGAGGAGCACAGCAGCCGGTACAGGTCCTTCGGGCTGCGGGCGACCTCCTGCGGCACCACGACCAGACTGCCGCCGTGCAGCAGCGCACCCCACATCTCCCATACCGAGAAGTCGAAGGCGAACGAGTGGAGCAGCGCCCACACGTCCCGCTCGTCGAAACCGAAGTGCTCCCGCGTGGACGTGAACAGCCGCACGACGTTTCGGTGTTCGACCTTGACGCCCTTCGGGGCACCCGTCGAACCCGAGGTGTAGATGGCGTAGGCCGCGTGGGCGGGCCGGACACCGGTGCCCGACAGGTTCTCGGCCGAGAGCCCACTCCACCGGTCGGCGTCCGCGCACACATCGACGACCGGGATCGGCGGTACGTCGGGACCCGGGTCCGGATCCGAAGGGGCGTCGGTGAGCAACAGGCGCGGCGCGCTGTCGCGCAGCACCAGGGCCACCCGGTCGGCGGGCGAGGCGGGGTCGATCGGCACATACGCGCCACCGGCCTTGAGCACGGCGAGTACGGCGACAACCAGGTGCTCGGTCCGGTCCAGGCGCAGCGCGACCAGGACTTCCGGCCCGACGCCCAGGGCCCGCAGATGGCGAGCCATACGGTTGGCGCGTGCGTTCAACTCCCGGTACGACAGGCAGCGGCCCCCGGCGGTGACAGCGACCGCGTCCGGGGTGGCGGCCGCCACTTCCTCGAACCATTCGTGGACGCACCGGTCCGGCGGTTCCGCTGCCGGCACCTCGTTCCACCCCGCCAGGACCTGGCGGCGTACCTCGTCGCTCAGGACGGGCAGTTCGAGAGCGGGGCGCTGCGCGGCCCGGTCGGAGTCGAGGGCATCGGCGAGTCGCGCCACCGAGGTCTCGAGGTGGTCGATGACGGACTCCGGGGCGAAGGGCAGGCCGGCCCGCGCCTCGACGGTGAAGCGCCCCCGGAGTTCGCTGATCGCCACCTCCACGGGTTCGGCGCGCGCGTCGTCCGCGGCACTCCCGTTCGTGTGCGGGCCCTGAAAATCGAGGATCGCGTGGAACCTCGGGGGCTGAGCGGGGTGGTCGGACCCGCGCAGCGCCCGGTCCATGGTGTGCACCAGGTCTCGCACGCTCATCCCGGTCAGCTCGACCCGAACGGGCCGGGCCTCGCCGGCCACCGTGCTGTGGAAGGACACGTCGGCACGCCCGCTGCACATCGACGCCACCAGGGCCCAGCCCGCGTGGAAAAGCGCGGCCGGGTCGACCCGGAACTCCTGCGCACACCTGCGGACCCGCTCGCCGAGGAGGGGGTCCAGCACTCGGCTCCGGACGGAGAGCCCGGTACCCCCGTCGGTCTTCAGCTCTCCTGCGGGCTCCTCGACGACCAGGTCACCCAGCGGCGCCCGCACATCTGCGGCGATCCTTTCGAGGACCCGCCCGTACAGTTCGGCGACCTCCTGCGCGTACTCCCGGTCGAGCAGCTGCCGCTGGTACTGCATGTTCAGGCGCAGCCGGTCACCGTCGGGATAGGCGAACACGGTCACCGGGAAATGGCTGAGGGAATGCAGGCCGATGTCGGTGACGGCGATGCCCGCCGCCTCGGCCGCCTCGGCAGCGGCCTCCCTGTCCAGAGGGAAGGACTCGAAGCCGATGACGGTGTCGAACAGTGTCGGCAGCCCCGCGGCACTCTGGATCTCGCCGAGTGAGCAGGGAGCGCGGCCCAACAGGGTCCCCTGCCGTTGCTGCAGATACTCCAGCAGCTGTGCCGCGGTCTCCTCCGGGTCGCAGTGCACCCATACCGGCACGGTGTTGATGAAGGTTCCGACCATGCGGTCCGCATCGGGCAGCTCGGCGGGCCGACCCGCCACCGCGGCGCCGAACACCACATCCCGGCGGCCGGTCAGATGGCTGAGGACAACGGCCCAGGCCCCCTGCACCAGGGTGTTGAGGGTGATCCCGATGTCGGCGGCACGGTGCGGCAGTGCCAGGGCGGCGGCGGTCGACAGCGGGACGTCGACACGGTCGATGCCCCCCGTCGAACCGGTGGTGGCGGTGCCGGCCGCGAGCAGCGACGGCTCCGTCAGGCCCGCCAGCTCCCCCGCCCATGCGCGGGCCGCCTCCTGCGTGTCCTGTCGGCCCAGCCAGGCTAGGTACTCGCGGTAGCTGGGGGCCGGTGGCAGCGCGGCGGCGCCCTGACCGGCGTAGAGCCACAGCAGGTCCTGTGCCAGCAGGGGCAGGCACCAGCCGTCCAGGGTGGCATGGTGGGCCGTCAGGATCAGCACATGACGGTCCTCGGCCAGGGTCAGCAGCGACATGCGCAGCACCGGGGGCGCCGCGAGGTCGAAGTGGATCGTCAGGTCGCTCGACAGGAACTGCCGGTACGCGCTGTCGCGCATGGCTTCGTCGAGGCTGCTGAGATCGAGATACTGCCAGGGCAACTCGACGCCGTCCACGACGAACTGGACGAGGGTGCCATCGGGTCCCGGCGCATAGGCGGCCCGCAGACCGGGGTGCCGGTCGACCAGGGCCTGTGCGGCGGTGCGCAGGCGAGCGGGGTCGACCGGCCCGGACAGGCGCAAGGTGTACTGGACCTGGTAGGTGTCGACCTCGGCGGATGTCTCGTGCTCCATCATCGAGTGCACCAACAGCCCCTGCGGGAGCGGCGCGACGGGCCAGACATCGGACAGGCCCGGGCAGCGCCGCTGCCAGTCGTCGAGTTCCTCCTGGGTGACGCCGGACAGGAGCACGTCCGACGGTGTCAGGCCGCCCGCGCCGGTCCGGACGGCATGCCGGGAGATCGCGTCGAGCGCCCGGCGCCACAGATCCAGCAGATCCTGCACCTCGGCGGTGGTGAGGACTGTCCCGGAGCCGGTGAACACGGCTTCGAGGCACCGGCCTTCGGAGGTGTCGACCAAGGCGGTCCGGACGGCGAGGTCGACATCCGCGGCAGCGTCCGGTGCCGCGGGCACGGTCCATCCCTCGACCGGAGTGAATCCCGCGCCGAGCAGGTCGGCAGCGGGCCCCGGGGCCGGGAATCCGCCCAGGTGGGCAAAGGAGATCCGGCCGCATCCGGACCGCTCCAGGACGGCAGCGGTCCCGGAGTTGAGGTGGCGCAGGAGGCCGTAGCCGATCCCCTGGTCGGGCAGGGCGCCCAGCTGCTCCTTGACGGCCTTGACAGCGGTGCCCGCGGCGGGTCCGCCCGCGAACGCCTCCGCCAGGTCGACTCCGGTCACATCCAGGCGTACCGGGGTGGCACCGGTCAACCGGCCGACGGTCCGGGACGGGTCGACCCCGGCCAGCTCGGCCGCCGCCCGGCCGTACTCGTCCAGGCGGATCAGCACTGACGACGCGTCGGCACCGCACGCCGCACGCCGACTCGCCAGGGCCAGCGCGAGCGCCGCCAGCAGACCGTCCTCGACCCCGCAGCGGAAGGCGGACGGGAGAGCGGTCAGGAGGGTCTCGGTGACGGGGGCCGGGAGCAGGAGCCGGGCGCCGACCGGTGCGGGGTCCGCGCCCTCGGCCGGGTTCCGGCGGCCCGCACCGACAGCCGGGTCGGGCCCGTCGACGCCGGCGAGCCACGTGTCCAGCTCGACCAGGCGTGCGGGCCGGTGCGCCTCCTCGGCCAGGGCGCGGGCGACGGACCGCAGCGGTGCGGTGACCGGGGGCAGTTCGAGGTCCCGGCTGTCCCGGAGCTGTTCCCCGGCCGTGGCCAGGTCGGAGAGGAGGATTCGCCAGGAGTGGGCGTCCACCAGGAGGTGGTGCAGGACCATCAGGAGCCGCCCCGGCCCGCGGCGGCCCGCGTCGAACCAGGTGAACCGCGCCACCGAGCCGGCCTCCGGGTCCAACCGGGCCGCGGCGGCCTCGAGTTCGGTCCGCAGCAGGTGGTCCCATGCGTCGGCCCGATCGGTGCCCGCTCCGGCCTCCCACGGAGCGTCCGCGGCGACCCGGCGGATCAGGGAGTCCGCGGCCACCGAGCCCGGCGGGGCCACGACGAGCCCGCCTCCGCCGGATTCCGTCACGCGGACACGGAGCATGTCGTGATGGTCGATCAGCGCGGCCAGGGTGGCGGCCAGCCCGGCCCGGTCCAGGCCTTGGGGAAGGTTCAGGAGTGTCGCCTGGCAGTATCGCGCGGAGCCGGGACCGAGATCGTGCAGGAGGCGAGTCGCCGGAAGGTGCGGCAGCCGCCCCGCGTCCCCACCGGTGAGTTCCGTGGCGGGGGCCGGTCCCGCCTCGCCGATCGCGTCGGCGAGGGCGGCCACCGTGCGGAGGTCGAAGATCTGCCGGAAGGAGACCTCCACTCCTCGTGCGCGTGCCCGTGAGGCGACCCGCATGGCCTGGATACTGTCTCCGCCCAGCGACACGAAGTCGTCGTCGATGCCGACCCGGCCGAGGCAGAGCACCTCGGCGAAGGAGTCGGAGAGCACCTCCTCGACCGGGGAGCCGGGCGGGCGGTAGTCGGCCCCGCGGAACTGCGGCCGGGGCAGCGCCGTCCTGTCCACCTTGCCGTTCGGCGTCAGTGGCATCTCGTCGACGACCACAATCGTTGCGGGCACCATGCCCTCCGGCAGCCGCCGGGCCAGGAACGCACGGAGTTCGGCCGCGCCGAGTCCCGGCCCCAGGGTGAGCTGCCCGGCCCCGCCGACAAGCTCGGCCCGGTGGGGCCCCTGGTCGGGCGCCGGCACCACGAAGCCGACCAGCTGCTTTCCCCGGGTGCCGCGCTCATGGACCACGACGGCGGCCTGACGCACCCTCGGATGCGTCGCGAGGACCGCCTCCACCTCGCCGAGTTCGATCCGCTGACCCCGCAGTTTCACCTGGTCGTCGCTGCGGCCCAGATACTCCAACTGCCCATCGGCGCCGACTCGGGCCACGTCGCCGGTGCGGTACATCCGCCCGCCCGCGGGGCCCAGCGGATCGGCCAGGAACCGCGTCGCGGTCAGGGACGGGCGCCCCAGGTATCCGCGGGCCAGCCCCGGACCGGCCAGGTACAGGTCGCCGGCCTGCCCCTCGGCGACCGGCGTGAGGTGCTCGTCGAGCAGGTACGCACGAGCGTCCGTCATCGCGGTGCCGATCGGCACCGCACCGTCGCGGAGCGGACCGCCGAACGTGGCCCACACGGTGGCCTCGGTCGGACCGTACGCATTGAACAGCCGTCGCCCGGCGCCCCATTCGGCCACCAGTGCGGGGGTGCTCGCCTCCCCTCCGACGACCAGGACCCGCAGCTGATCCAGGGATGCCGTGGCGCCTGCGGGCAGCGTGGCCAGTACGCTCGGCGGCAGCGTCGCATGCGTCACCTCGCGCTCCGCCAGGACCTCGGCGAGTTCCTCACCCGCCAGTTGCTCCTGTGCCGGGAGGACGAGCAGGGCACCCGTGGTCAGAGCCGTCACCAGGTCCCACACCGACATGTCGAAGCTGAGCGCCGCGTACTGAAGCACTCGGGCACCCGCACCGACACCGAGTTCGCCGGTACCGGCACCGAGTTCACCGGTACCGAGTTCGCCGACTCGCACGGCCTCGGCCCGCAGTGCGGCGAGCCCGACGTGCGTCACCGTCACGCCCTTGGGCCGGCCGGTGGAACCCGAGGTGTAGATGACATATGCGGCGTTGGCCACGCTCAGCGGCGCGACCCGGTCCGAGTCGACCGGGTCCGACTCGGACACATCACGCCGAGCCGCCGCGGTCTGCGGCGCATCCACGACCAGTACGTCCGCCGCGAGCCCCGCGGGCAGCCCCGCGGCGGCGGCCCGGGTGGTGAGCACGGCCGCCGGAGCGGCATCGGCCGCCATGTACGCGATGCGCTTCTCCGGATGGCCCAGGTCCCAGGGCAGGTAGGCCGCGCCGGCCTTCATGATGCCGAGCACCGCTGCGATCTGCTCGACCGAACGCGGCATCGCCACAGCCACCGTCTGCTCCGGGCCGACACCGCGGCCGATCAGCCAGTGCGCGAACCTGTTCGCCGACGCGTTCAACTCCCGGTACGTCCAGACCGTGCCGGCACACTCGACAGCCGGATTCAGCGGCACCTCCCGAACCCGTGCCTCGAACAGCTCGGTGAAGGTGGCCGGAGGAACGCCCTTCCCGGCGAACGGCACGTCAGCGGACGATCCTCGTGGGTCGTTCACGGATTCTCCAGAGTCTCGGGACGATAAAGGGGATCGAGGGCTATCCGGCTGAACTCAGGGAGACCGGCAGACTGCTGTATCCGTGCAGGAAGTTGGAGTGGATGGGCTTGGCCGGGCCATTCGGCACGGCCTGGGCGACGTGGGCGCGCAGGGCGGAGAGCATGGCGGCGATCTCTGCCCGGCCCAGGTAGGCGCCGGGGCAGAAATGGGGTCCGTAGCCGAATGACACATGCTTGTTGGGAGTCCGGCCCAGGTCGAAGGAACCGGGGTCGGCGAAGAGGTCCTCGTCGTGGTTGGCCGAACTGTTCCAGAGCGTGACGACGTCGCCGGCCCGAAGGAGCCGGCCCCCGATCTCGGTGTCGGCGAGGACCCGCCGGCCGAAGTGCATGGCGGGGCTGGCCCAGCGCAGCACCTCTTCCACGGCGGTCTCCACGGTGACTTCCCCGGACTTGAGCCGCCGCCACTGCTCCGGGTGCTCCATCAGCCCGCGCATGCCACTGATCATCGAAAGCCTGCTGGTCTCGTCGCCGCCGATGATGATGCTGTAGCAGTTGAAAATGATCTCCTGCTCAGTGAGCGGCTCGCCGTTGATCGTGCTGGTCGTGAGGACGCTCAGCACGTCGTCGCGCGGATCCTTGCGCCGCACCGCGGCCAACTCCGCGAAGTAGAAGAGCAGTTCGTTGCGGGCGACGAGCGCCTCGTCTGCGGGGCTGCCCTCCTCCTCGGTGCTGAGCGCCTCCTTCGTCAGGACCAGCAGATCGTCGCGGTCGGCGGCGGGCACCCCCAACAGGTCGGCGATGGTGGCCATCGGAATATGCTCCGCGACGTCCTTGGCGAAATCGCAGTCCCCGGCCTCGACAGCGCGCCGCACCAGCCGGTCCGTGCGCTCCCGCACTCCGGCGACGACCGGTTCGAGCACCCGGGGTGCGAACGCCTTCAGCATCAAGTTGCGTAGTTCACGGTGGCGTTGGCCGTCCGTGACGGCGAGCATCTTGCCTGCGGCCGAGTCGCCGCCCTTCAGCAGAGTCGCCAGCACATTGCCGTACTCGGAGGTGAAGCGCTTGTTGTCCCGATAGACCTCCATCACATCGGGGTAGCGCGAGAGCACCCAGAAGCCGGGCACGGCACCGCCGTTCACCTCGTGCCAGTGGACCGGACTCTCCGACCGGAAGCGGCTCCACATCTCCACGAGTTCGGCACGGGGCGCGAGGAAGGTATGCGGATCGGTAAGGTCGGCGCACTCGACAGTCAGGGTGGTCACGTTTGATCTCCCGCCTTTTCCGGGCACTGGGAACTCGTCATGGATTCCGAGGCTCGCCTACGATGCGCGACATCTACGCGGACTGTAAAGCAGTCGGAACGCGGACCCGGACCCCTCGGCCAAAATTCGCCCGACTCCCACGATGTCCGGTCGCCAGGACAGCCCTGTGTATCGATGAATTCCTCCGGGGCGTGCACAGCGGGCGGTAGCCTCAGCCTTGTTCGACAAGACCCTCAGTGGGATCATTGCCGAACGGTTCACCGCCCGATCAATGGGCAAGTAGTTTTCTCCGAACCGCCATTCCGAACCCCATGGAGCCTACGTGACCGAGAATCTGTCAACCCCTGTCGGGCAGGACAATGAAGTCGAATCCGGAAAGCTCGACGGCTATTACTGCGTCGCCGTGTTGCCCGAGCCGGGCGTCACGGCGACGAGTGAAGAAGCGTTCGACCGAGCCGAATCCCAGGGCCTCATGATTCCGCTTGCACAGGTGTACCAAGCGAAGTCCTGGGTTTCAACAGGCGCCAACACGCCGCTCCTGCGGCAGGATGTGGTCAACGGCATAGGCCGGGACAATCTGGAAGCCCTCGCCGAGGTTTCGGGAATTTCGGTAGACGAGGTCGTTGCCGAGGCGATCGAGAAGCTGCCGGCACTCGTGGACGGCGCTTCTCCCGAAGGAACACTGATCGTCGACTCCGAGAACCCGCCGACGGTCGATCTGGGAATCGGGAAGATCGTCCTCGCGAAGATCTCCGAGTAGCGCCGGACCACTTGCCCGCTACGCCTTGAGCGTGTTGCCCACTACGGCTTGAGCGTGTTCAGGCACATCAGCAGGGTACGGGCCTGTGCGCTGACGTAGTGGCTGTACCGGGTGAACGCGGCGAGCTGGTCACGGGAGACCCAGCGGAACCCGGGTGGTTCCCGCAACGGCGCCTCGCTCTCGGTGGCCTCGACGACGAGGTACCGGCTCACCGAGTTGAGGAAGCGGCCTCCCTCCTCCGAGTGCAGCGCCGAGTAGCGGACCCGCGACGGGGCAGCCGACCTCGCCAGGTCGAGAAAGCGCGGCTGCTCCGCTGCGGGCAGGTGCTCGTGGTTGCGCGGCACGCACTGCACGGTGGGACCCAGTTCGGCGTCGGAGAAGCCGGCCTCCGCGCGAGCGCTGACCAGGACGTGCGGCACGCCGTTGAAGGTGCGGGTCAGGAACGCGACGACGCCCTGGTCGTTCGGTTCGAAGAGTGGTTGGGTCCACTGGCCCACCTCGCGGTTGCCTGCCCGCACCGACACGGCCACGACGCTGAAGTACCGTTCCTCGTCATGGTGGATGGAGTACCTGTCGCGCGTCCAGCCCGGGAGGTCGCCGAGCGAGACCGGCACCCCGGTGATCGGGGTCGCCGACCGCCGCGCCGCGAGCCAGGACAGCAGTTCCGTGTCGGAGTGCAGTGCGGAGGAGGCGCCGGCCCCGTACAGGCCGGCCAGCGCCGAGCGGGCGTCGAAGTTCATCGTGTTGTCGCAGCCCAGCAGTTCATGGATCTGTCCCAGAGTGAGCCAGCGGAAGTCCTCATGGTCCGGGACCGGGTCCGTCACCTCCACGACCATGTTGCGGTTGCGCTTGCGACGGAACCACGAGCCGTGCTCACTCTGCAGCACGTCCGACAGGATGCGGCCGCGGGACCGGTCGGTGAAGTACTCCAGGTAGCGGACGTCCGCACCCTTGTGGATCTTGGTGTAGTTGCTGTAGGTGGCCTGCACGGTGGGCGAGATCTGCACCAGTCCGGGATTGCCCGGCTCCATCTTGGCCTGCATGAGAAAGTGCAGGACCCCGTCGAACTCCCGCGCGAGAACACCCAGGATGCCGACCTCGGGCTGGGCGATGATGGGCTGGTGCCAGTTCACGCGGTCGGGCTGCTCACCCACGCTGACGCGTAGCCCCTGAATAGTGAAGAACCTCCCGCTGCGGTGCACGAGGTTGCCCGTCTCGGGTGAGAAGGACCAGCCGTCGAGGTCCTCGAACGGGATGCGCTGAACCGTGAAGCCGACTTCCTTACGGCGCCGGTGTACCCAGGCGGTGATGTCCTCCACGGATTCGCCCCGCAGTGCGGCCGCGGACCGCGCGATGCGCTCGGGCAGCACGGGATCCTCGCGATCCGTGAGCCGCGGCCGAGCCTGATAGTCCTTCGCACCCTGCAACGCCGGCTCCTCACACGATCGATGGTGGCATCGGCATCGGTCTGCCCTGTGTCGAATGTGGTCGGCACGGCTTGGGTCGATCTAGGCCCGGCCTTGCGGAGCCGATCATCGACAGACCGTGGCGGCGGGGCCCCGGCGGGGGCAAGGGCGGGCCAAGACCGGCTTTAGACGGTCCACCGAGGGTTCTCGGCATCCCGCTGTCGATGGAGGAGTTGGTGCTGTGCGCGTCCTCATCGTGTCCTGGCCCTGGAGGACTCACTTCCAACCGATGGTCCCGTTGGGCTGGGCACTTCAGGCCGCGGGGCACGAGGTGCGTGTCTCCAGCAGCCCGGACCTGCTCGACTCCCTGACCGCGTCGGGCCTGATGACGGTTCCGGTCGGCCCCCCCGGCATCCTGCAGAAGATGTCCGAGCAATTCACCGAGGAACAGGTGGAGCTCGTACGGACCCTGGAGCAGCTCGGATCGCGGGACGACTTCTTCTTTGACTTCGCCCTGCGCACCGAAGAGGCGCTCACCTGGGACCGGCTGCGCCTGAGAACCCGGTACTTCACGGAGATCCTCAAGGGCGTGAACGACGCGATGGTCGAGGAGTTGGTCGACTACTGCCGCTGGTGGAAGCCGGACCTGGTCGTGTGGGAGTGGCTGAGCCACGCGGGCCAGATCGCGGCCCGCGCGACAGGCGTGGCCGGCGCGCGCATTCGCTCCGAGATCGATGTCGACGCCTGGTCCCGGCGCGCCTTCCTCCAGGTGCGCGAACAGCAGGCACCCGAGGAGCGAGAGGACGCGCTGGCGGATTGGCTGGGGCGCTGGGCGGAGAAGTTCGGGAAGTCGTACTCCGAGGAGATGGTGACCGGAAACTTCACCATCGAGCACATGCTGGGTTCCATGCGGCTGGATTCGGATGTGCCGCACATACCCCTGCGCTATGTCTCATACCACGGGCCCGCCGTCGTGCCCCAGTGGGCCCGCCGCGACCCGGCGAAGCGGCGCGTTCTGGCCACCTTCGGGGTCAGCCAGAAAGAGGGAAGGGTTTACCAAGCCGTTTCCGTCAAGCAGTTGCAGCAGATACTCGACTCTCTGGCCGATCTGGATATCGAACTGGTGGTAACGGCGCCGGAGAAAATTCGGAGAAACCTGAAACGGGTTCCCTCCAATACGATGCTGGCGGAGTTCGTCCCCTTGCACGCGGTTGTCCCCACGTGCTCAGCTGTGATCCATCACGGCGGGATTCCCGCATTCATGGAGTCGGTCGCCAACGGCGTTCCGCAGTTGATGGTCGGCCGGGTTGTCGGTGACATCGACTTGCGTGCCCCGCTGCTGGAGAAGGCCCAGGGAGGCCTGTACATATCGAGGCCGCAATTGTCCGGGGACCGGGTTCGGGAGTGCCTGGTGCGGCTGCTGGAGGAGCCCGCGTTCCGGGAGGGCGCCAGCAGGCTGCGTGCGGAGCAGGCCGCGCAGCCGACGCCCAGCGAACTGGTCCCCGAACTGGAAAAGCTCGCGGCCCGCTATCGCTCTCGCTGAACGGATCTCGTCCTGCTCTCGGAACCAAGGAGGAACATCACCATGCTGGCAGATCGAATGGCGGAGCTGCGGGACATGGCAGCGGACATATTCACCGTGGAACCCGAAGAAGTGGAACGGGCCACCACCTTCTCCGACGATCTGGGCGTCGACTCGCTGCTGGCCGTCGAGCTGCTGAGTCGGATCGAGCAGCGGTACAACATCATGATCGACGCAGACGACTTGCAGAAGATGACCGACCTCCGTTCCACGTACAAGGTCGTGGCCGACGCGGCGGGATGGTAGTCGCGGTGCACCGCGTGGTCATCACCGGTCTCGGGCCGGTGTCGAACATCGGCATCGGAGTGGACGGTTTCTGCACTGCCGTGCGGGCGGGGAAGAGCGGAATCTCGCGGATCTCCTCGTTCGACGCGTCGAGGTTCGAACACCAGATGGCAGGTGAGGTGGCGGACTTCGATTCCGCGGAACTGGTCACCCGGCTGGACGTCGCCGACTGGGGACGAGCCTCGCTCTTCGCCGCGGCCGCCGCTCGGCTGGCGGCGGACGACGCCGGTATCCAGGACTTCGGCGATGACGCCGCCGTTCTCATGGGAACGACGTCGGGCGAGATTCCGAACGTCGTGGCGATGACCGAGTCCTGGTACCGAGACGGTCCGGCGGCCCCTGACCGGACGCTGGCCGCACAACTGCCCACCGGCCGCCTGGCCCTGGCGGCCGCTCAGGAGATCGGTGCCACCGGCGAGACGATGACCTTCTCGGCCGCGTGCGCGGCGGCCAACTGCGCCATCGGCTACGCGTACGACCTTGTCAGCTCCGGAGAGACCACCGTCGCCATGGCCGGGGGCGCCGACGCGGTGAGCCGGTTCACCCATGCCGCGTTCCACCGGCTCGGCGCCCTAGCGAAGGACACCTGCCGGCCCTTCGACCGGGAACGGGACGGCATGCTGACGGCGGAGGGCGGTGCGGCGCTGGTTCTGGAGGCCCTGGACAGCGCGATCGAACGGGGCGCCCGCATCTACGCGGAGGTTCTGGGATACGCGGTCAGCTGCGATGCCTACCATCCCTCGGCGCCGGAGCCGGAGAGCATCGCGCGGACCATGGGCACCGCACTGCGGCGCTCCGGTGTGACGCCGGACGAGGTCGACTACATCTGCGCGCACGGTACGGGCACTCGACTCAACGACCGGGTGGAGGCCCAGGCCATCCGCGGTGTGTACGGCGAGACGGCACCCCCGGTCAGCTCCCTCAAGTCCATGCTCGGGCACACCATGGGGGCGGCCAGCGGCTTCGGCAGCATCGCCTGCGCACTGGCACTGAGCAGGGGCTTCATCCCGCCCACCATCAACCACCGGCACCCGGATCCGGAACTGGGCGGCATCGATCCCGTTGCGGGAACCGCGCGGGAGACGACCGTTCGAGTGGCCCAGAACAACGCCTTCGGTTTCGGCGGCAACAATGCCATCGTCCTCTTTGGGAGTGCTCCATGCACATCGTGATCTCGGGCCGGGGAACCGTCTGGCCGGATCCCGTCCCCCGGGCGCACACCCCGCCGTCCGGACCGGCCTTCACCGTCGGCGACTTCGACGGTGAGGCGCTGCTCGGCCGCAGAACCGCTCAGTACAACCACCGGAGTGCCCAACTGGCCATGGTGGCATGCGGCAGGGCGCTCGATGACGCGGGCCTGCGGGTGACCGATGAGAACCGTGATCGCATCGGCGTCACGCTGGGCACGGCAGCGGGCAGCGTCACCGGCATGGCCGAGTTCGGCATGGACACCTTCTCCCAACCGCGTCCGCACATGGTGGCCGCCGCCAAGTCCTCCCACTGCGTTCTCAGTTCGCCCGCGGGGGCAGCGGCCATCGCCTACGGCCTCCGGGGTGCCAACGCGACAGTGGCCTCCGGGCCGGCGACCGGTCTTGCCGTACTGCGCCATGCCATGGTCATGCTGAGAGCCGGGCACGCCGACGCGGTGCTCGCGGGCGCCTCGGAGGAGTTCGGCGGACCGACTTCATGGCTCGCCCGGGCGGCCCGCGGCCCCCAGGTCCAGGGCGAGGGCGCGGCCGTTTTCGTGCTGGAGGGCAGTGCCTCTGCCCGGGCCGCCGGCCGGAGGCCACTGGCGGCGGTCGCCGCCGTGGACGTGCGGGCGGTGCCCGACTTCTCCGCCGGCCGGTTCGCCGACACGATCGCCCGAACGCTGGAAAGAGCTGGCGTCGCCGCGCCGGATGTGTCGGCCGCGGCCACCCGTCACACGGGTGTCGACGAGGTGGACGAAGCTCAGCGCGGCGGAATCGCCCACGTGTTGCCCGAGGCAGCACACGTCACCGACGAGAAGCGAATCGGGGACTGCTACAGCGCCCACGCGCTGCTTCAGCTCGCACGGCTCCTCGATGAGGCGACGCTGCCCGCTGTCGTCGTCGCGGCGGATCCGGACGGCCTGTTGTCGGTCGCCGTACTGAAGGGTGTCCCGGAGTGAGCCGCACATCGCACGCATGGCACTCGGCGGGGAGTCACTGTGGACGATCGTGACCCCACGGCGGACAACCTCTGCCAGTTCCTGCTGGCTCCCGCCGCTCGCACGCCGGACAAGGCCGCCGTGGTGGAATCCGACGAGACCGGGCTGCTCACCGAGGTCTCGTACCGGCAACTCACCGTGCTCGTACAGGAGTTCACCCGCGCCCTGGAACCACTCGGCCTCGATGTCGGCGACCGGGTCGTTGTGGAAGCACACAGTTCCGCGGCGACGGTAGCGCTGCTGCTCGCCTGTTCCAAGCTGGGTCTGCCGTTCGTCCCGATCAGTCCGCAGACCCCCGACAACCGCCTCCTCACCATTCTGAGGTCGGTCGAACCGGCGCTCCACGCCCGGGCGGACGGCCTTGACCGGCGTGACCTGCCGTGGGCCGGTGGCACCGCGCGCTTCGGACGAAGCGGGCTGGCAGTGGAACACCGTCCGGCGCGCCGGACGCGGCGACGCCGACGCGTACTCGCCGTCGACACGGCCTACATCATCTTCACCTCCGGGTCGACCGGGCGCCCCAAGGGCGTGGTGATGAGCCATCGGGCGATCGTCACGTTCCTGCGCGCGGTGATCGGAGACGGACTGGTCGGCGACACCGACCGGGTCGCCAGCACCTCTCCGCTCCAGTTCGACTTCGCGCTCTTCGGGATCGGCGTCGCTCTGGGGAGCGGTGCGACCCTGGTGCCGGTCGGACGCGAGTGCATCGACTCGCCCCGGCGCATGGTCAACTTCCTTCGTGACACCGACGTCACCCAGGTCCATGGAGTGCCCTCGCTGTGGCGTCCGGTCCTGCGCCACGATCCGGAACTGCTGAAGCGGCTGGACAAGGTGCGCTCGGTGGTCTTCGCAGGCGAGGGCTTCCCCCTGTCCGAACTGCGTCGACTCCAGGAGATGCTGGTCGGCACCCGCCTGGTCAACGGCTACGGCGCCACCGAGTCGATGGCCGCCTCGTTCACCGATGTTCCCGACCCACTGCCCGCGGAGCAGCGGTCGCTGTCGATCGGGCGCGCCCACTCCGGGGCCGAGATGACTCTGGTGGACACAGCCGGGCGAGTGGTGACGCGGCCGGGGGTGGTCGGAGAGATCCACCTGCGGAGCCCCGCGCTGTTCAGCGGCTACTGGGACGATCCTCGGGCCACCGCCCAGGTGCTGGTTCCCGACCCGCTGGACCCGCGGCACGGGCAGGCGGTGCTCCGCACAGGCGATCTGGCCTACCTGGACGAGCGGAACGAGCTGTACTTCGTCGGCCGATCCGACTCCCAGGTGCAGATCCGGGGCAACAGGGTCGAACTGGGCGAGGTGGAGAGCGTGCTGGCCCGGCTGCCCGCCGTGACGGCGGCCGCGGCCGCCATCGTGCCGCACGGCGGCGACCACGTACTGATGGCGGGCGTCGTTCTGGACGACACAGCGGCGCCGTTCGACGAGGAGGCGGCGCTCGCCTTCTGCGCCGAGGAGTTGTCCGCCTATATGACGCCGCGCCGGATTCAGCCCTTGGCCGACCTTCCCCTGACCGAGAACGGCAAGGTCGACCGGCTGATGCTCGCGCGCCTTGTGACGACCGCTGTTCACGACAGGCGCACGACATCGAACCGACACTGAGGAGCCCTGTATGACGTACACCCTGTCCCTGGACCGCCGCGTACGGCTGGCGGACATCGAGTCGATCGCCGCCCCGGAGGGCCCTGAGGTGGCTCTGGACGGTGCGGCGCGAGAGCGGGTCGACGCCTCCCGGCGCACGCTGGAGAAGTTCGTGGCGGACGGCCGAATCATCTACGGCGTCACCACCAGCATGGGCGGGTTCGTCGACTGGCTCGTGCCCGTTTCCATGGCACGCCAGTTGCAGGAGAACCTGCTCAACGCGGTGGCGACCAACGTGGGGGAGCGCCTGGACGACGTCACCGTCCGCGCGATCATGGTGTCCCGCATCGCGTCGCTCTCCCGCGGCAACTCGGCCATTTCCCTGGCCAACTTGGACAAGCTCATCGCGGTGGTGAACTCGGGAGTCGTGCCCTGTGTCCCGGAGAAGGGGTCACTCGGTACCAGTGGCGACCTCGGCCCGCTCGCCGCCATCGCGCTGGTCTGCATAGGCCAGTGGAAGGCTCGGCTGGGCGGCGAGGTCCTGCCGGGCGCCGAGGCGCTGCGACGAGTCGGCATCGCTCCGATGGAGCTCAGCTACAAGGAAGGCCTCGCCCTGATCAACGGCACGTCGGGGATGGTCGGCCTGGGCTCACTCAATGTGCAGCGGGCCCGTCGGCTACTGCGGTCGTACCTGCTCATCTCGGCACTGTCCGTGGAGGCACTGGCGGGCAAGACCAAGCCGTTCGACCCACGGGTCCACCGGCTCAAGCCGCATCTCGGACAGCTGGAGGTCGCGGACTACCTGTGGCGGACGCTGGGCGACTCCCGACTCGCGGTCGACGAACTCGATACCGAGCACCTGCTCGCGGACGAGATCGGAGAAACCGCGAAGGCTGGGTCGCAGTCGATCGAGGACGCCTACTCCGTCCGGTGCACACCCCAGATCCTCGGACCGGTTCTGGACAGCTTGGGCACGATCGAGCGAACCGTCGAGGACGAGCTGAATTCCTCCAACGACAATCCGCTTGTCAACCCCGATGAGACGGAGGTCTTCCACAACGGGCACTTCCACGGACAGTACGTGTCCATGGCGATGGACCACCTGGTGATCGCCATGACGACCCTGATGAACCTCTCCAACCGCCGGATCGACCGATTCCTGGACAACAGCAACAGCAATGGGCTGCCTGCCTTCCTGTGCCGGGAGGATCCGGGCCTGCGGCTGGGTCTGATGGGTGGGCAGTTCATGACCGCATCGCTGACTGCGGAGACCCGGGCGATGGCGATGCCCATGTCCATCCAGTCCTTGAGCACCACCGCGGACTTCCAGGACATCGTCTCGTTCGGCTTCGTCGCGGCACGCCGTGCCCGGGAGGTGCTGGACAACGTGGCCCACGTGGTGGCGTTCGAGCTCCTGTGCGCCTGCCAGGCGGTGGACATCCGCGGTACCGACGGCCTGTCCTCGGCCACCCGCGTCCTGTACGAACAGACCCGGGAAGTGATCCCGTACCTCGACCACGACATCACGATCACCGAGTACGTGGAAGAGCTCGCCCAACGGCTGCTGACTCACCCGAGCCTGGGCTGAGGACTGCCGTGCCCTCCTCACCGCCGAAAGCGACCATGTCCGCCCTGCCCGTACCCCGGGCATGGAGCGAGCGGACAGCCGACGGCACACACGCCGTCCTGCGGCTTCCGGTGGATCTCGGCGCCGACTACATGGCCGGCCACTATCCGGGCTACCCGATTCTGCCCGGAGTGGTCGTCATGGACTGGGTACAGCAGGCGGTCGACAGCCTCCACGGCAGCGACCTGCGACTGTGCCGCATCGACAGAGCACGCTTCGTCCGGCCCCTCTTCCCGGGAGACGTACTGGAACTCGCCATCCAGGTGCGCCGCCGCGAATCGAACGGTGAGGCGATCTCCGCCAACGCCCGGATAGTGCGCTCGGACCGCCAACTGGCCGTCGAGCTCGACGCCACGTTCGGACCGGTGGGGCCCCATGCTTGACCATGCGCAGGTGCGCAGCCTGCTACGACAGCGTCCTCCGATGGTTCTGCTCGACACCGTCGGGGAGTACTCGCCGACCTCGCTCGTCGCCACGAAGGCGATCACCGGCTCCGAAAGCTGCTACCGGGACCTCGCGGACAGCACGCCCCTCGCGGGCTTCGCGTACCCGCAGGCGCTCATGGTGGAGTCGTTCGGTCAGGCGTGTTCTCTTCTCTGGACATTGGCCGGTCTCGGTCCGCCGGACCGCATCCCTTTGCTGGTCGGAGTGAGCGACCTGGTTTTCCACTCGCCGTCCCTCCCGGGGGACGTCCTGGAACATCAGGTCCGACTCGTGCACAGCTCCGAAACCGCTTGCGAGTTCACGGGCCGGTCCCACGTGAACGGCGACACCGTTCTCAGCGTCCGCTCCCTGCTGGTTGCTTCGCTGCCCGGCCCCTCCCCCACGTAAGACCGCACGCCACGCCCCGTGACCAACCCCGACCGAAGGACGGATCATGCAGGACATCGACCACCCGGCCGTACGAATCCGATCGATCGTCGCCGGCATTCTGGACCTGAGGCCGGACCACATCGACGACGACGAGGACTTCATCGACTCCTACCGGGCGGATTCCCTCAACCTGATCGAGATCGTCGCCCAGCTGGAGAAGCACTACCAGGTGGAGCTGCCCCCGGACGAGCTGCAACGCGCACGCTCCGTCAACGCCCTTCGAGACCTGCTCGTCCGGCTCCTGGACGAAACCCGGATCCCGGATTCGGCGGGTTAGCGTCCGGCAGGCCCCCGTGCGGCCTCTCCAGGGTGCCTCCCCCCGTCGCACCGGTGGAGGCACCCGCTCACAGTGCCACGCCGCCGTCGATGCGGAACACCTGGCCCGTGACATATGCGGCCTCGGGCGAGAGCAGATAGGAGACCAGCCCGGCCACCTCTTCGGGTGTGCCGAAACGGCCCAGCGGTATGCGGTCGAGGACAGCGCTCTTGGACACGGAGGCGACCATCTCGGTATCGATGAAGCCGGGGGCCACGGCATTGGCGCGCACGCCGAACCGCGCGAACTCCTTCGCCATTACCTGGGTGAGCGCGATGATCCCAGCCTTGGACGCGGAGTAGTTGGCCTGCCCGACGTTGCCGACGACTCCCGCGACCGACGACAGGGTGACAATCGCCCCCGCACTGCGCCGGGCCATCGAGCGGGCCACCGCGCGCAGCAGGTTGTAGGTGCCGTCGAGGTTGGTCCGCAGCACGGTGTCCCACTCGTCGTCGGACATCAGCGCGAGCGGTCGGTCCCGGGTGATCCCGGCGGATGCCACGACCGCTGCGACGGGCCCGAGCCCGGCCTCGACATCGGCGACGAAGCCGCGAACCCCGTCGCGGTCGGCGACGTCGACGCGCCGGACCAGCACCCGCCTCCCGGCATCGCGAACCTCCTTGCCGACCAATTCGGCTGCATCGGCGTCAGAGCGATAACACAACGCCACATCGAACCCGTCGCGCGCCAGCCGTACGGCGACCGCCCGTCCTATCCCCCGCGACCCGCCGGTCACCAGAGCCACCGGCCTGGCCTCCGCCACCGCACCGGCCTCGCTCGAA
This sequence comes from Streptomyces sp. NBC_00878, assembly GCF_026341515.1. Classification (NCBI taxonomy): domain Bacteria; kingdom Bacillati; phylum Actinomycetota; class Actinomycetes; order Kitasatosporales; family Streptomycetaceae; genus Streptomyces; species Streptomyces sp. NBC_00878. The sequence continues at coordinate 2,076,400 of NZ_JAPEOK010000001.1, forward strand.
TCGATGGACATACCCGCTCCTCTCCGGGAAAGACGGAACGAGCGTCGCCTCCCTGCCTATACGGCACCTAGCGGAGGACTTAAGAGGACGTTGAGTCCGTTTCTCGTACTGACCGCGTCCGCCGCTCGGCGGCGCGACCACGGCTGCCACGGGCGCGGCGTCTAACAGTGCATGGAAGCACACGTACAGGTCACACTGACAAAGGAATTGTGCACCCACCCCTGCTGCGAAGTGCCCACCCGCTGGACGTGCCACCATTGCGAACTCCCATTGCCGAAGTCACCAGTGGTCCAACAATGGTGAGCGATGGGAACGTTGTGCCACTGCCCGAACGACCCGCAGCCCAGATGAGGCCCATTGCGGTAGTTGACGTTGGTTCCAGAGATTGTTCCGGTGAACGTACTCCTGTCACTCCACGACTGGGGGCAACTCAATATCCCCGCGTCCGAGGCGGTGGCCGTCGCGGTGGCCGTGGTCAGGCCGCCTGCCCTCAGCATCGCCGTCACCAGAATCCTGACGGCCCGTGAACGGATGTACATGATTCCCCCTGTCTTCATCCTCACGGAGTCTTCATCCTCACGGATCTTCCTGAACCGTGCAGGTGCGCAAGCCGGCCCAGTAGTTCTCAGAACCCCCGAAATGGACCGCCGGCACCCAGCCCCAATTGCCGTTGCCGGCCAGGGTGATCGCCCAGTCGTTCGAGGTGTAGCCGTGGGCCGAATACGTGTCCTTGAAGGAGTTGCTGCGGCAGACGAACAGAAAGGAGTTCAGGCAACGTCGGGAGTGTGTTCCGGACAGCTCGATGACTATCCGGCCTGGTCACAATCGCATCCGGATTCCTGTCCGGATTCCTGTCCGGATTCTCGTACGGAATCCCGTACGGATCCTGTGCCGCGCAACCTGGCCCGGAGGCCGGCGCCGGTCACCCGTGGGTCCCACGTCCGGTCGTAACCCCGCCCACTGGCGGATCGCCAGGGCGTTCTGCCAGTGGGTGCGAGCGTGATCGTGATCGCCGAGTGCCTGGTAGGCGTGGGCCAGGCCGTCGTGGGCGCGGGCCAAAAGTCGGGGGGCGAGCCGGTGGGCGGCGTGCACCGCTAGTGCGTTGGCCACGAACGTTCGCCGGGTTTGATCAGGCGGCTTTGGGTCGTGGTCGGCCCCAGCGTTGCTGGCGTTCGCTGCGGACCTTGGCGCGTTCGCGGCGCTGGGCGGCCAGGACGTCGGGGTGACGGGCGTTGGCGTTGCGCCAGCGCAGGTAGTCCTGAAGCTTCCAGGACAGGACGGTGTGGTTGGGGTGGTTGGAGTTGCCCATGACGAAGTTGCGCAGGGGCCCGAACTGAGCCTCGATCGGGTTGGCCCACGACGCGCTCGTCGGCGTCAGGCACAACTCGACCTTGTTCTTCCTGGCCCAGGTCCGGATGGCCGGGGTCTTGTTCGCCGACAAATTGTCCATGATCACGTAGACGGGGGCGCCGTCGGGGCGGGCGGCCCGGATCGACTTCAGCGCCGAGAGGCTGTGGTCACCGCCTTTGCGGCGGCGGGTCACGCCCCACAACTGGTCATCGCCGAGGGAATAGCAGCCGTGGAAGTACCGGATACCGTGAGTGCGGTGATAGGTGGCCGGCAGCCGGTCCGGTTTCTTCTCCCCGGCCCAGCCGGAGCCGTGGCAGGGCCGGATCGACAGCGGACCGAACTGGTCGAACGCGAAGCACCGGTCCAGGAAACGGCTGGTCACGTGCTCGATGCGGTCGAGTTTGGCGTCCTTGTCGGGATCCCTGGACTCCTTCCAGGTGCGGGTCCGCTGAAACGAGATCCCGTGCTCGCGCAGGATCTGCCGCAGTCGTTCCCGGCCGACCTTCACCGTCCGGACCCGGTTGCGGGCCAGGTACTCGGTGAGCTTGCGAAGGCTCCAGTGCGTGAACGGGCGTCCCAGCGTGACTGGGCGGGTCCTGGCCGTCGCGATGATGAACTCGCGTTCGTCATCGCTGATCAGGCGGGGACGGCCTCCCGCCCACCGAGGGTCCAGCGCGGCCAGGCCCTTCTCGTTGAACGCATGGATCACGTCCCGGACGGTGTCCTCGTGCGCGGCGGCCAGCCGTGCGATCGCCGCCACGGGAGTGCCCGACGCCGACGCCATGATGATCAGTGCCCGACGGACCCGTACGGACTCATGGCGGCCCCGCCGGACGATCTGCTGCAGTCTCTGGCCCTCTTGATCAGTCAACCGCCGTGCTCTGACCGGCTCTGCCATGCATGACCTCACTCCCCACGACAACCACGTCGCTATCGAGAGTGAGACTGACAGACCCAGGCACCCCGGACATCGACCGGCGTATCACCAGACCCGGCGAACGTTCGTGGCCAACGCACTAGTAGGGCTTGGTCAGATTCGTATCGGTGTGGGCATGTTGCGGTGGCAGGTGGGGCAGGCACCGGTCCAGAGGGCGAGGAGTGTCTGTAGCTCGCGGACGACTTGGTAGAGGCTCAGGCCGGTGCTGGGTCTTTTGGGGCCCGGGCCAGTCGTTGCAGGGTGCAGAAGGCGTGCGCGACGGAGACGAGGGTGACGTGGTGGTGCCAGCCGCCCCAGGTCCGGCCCTCGAAGTGGGCAAGTCCCAGGGCCTGCTTCATCTCCCGGTAGTCGTGCTCGATGCGCCAGCGGAGTTTGGCGAGGCGGACCAGCGTGGTCAGAGGCATGCCGGAGGGCAGGTCGGACAGCCAGAACTGCACCGGCTCGTTCTCACCGGCGGGCCATTCGGCCAGCAGCCAGCACACGGGCAGTTCCGGGCCGTCGGTGGCCTGGCGGACCTCGCGTCCGGCAGGCCGGATGCGCAAGGCCACGAAGCGGGAGTACATCCGCTTACGGCCAAAGCGGCCGGTGCCGGGCCGGGAGCCCTCTCGCCACTGCACCGGCCGGGCAGCCTTCCGGCCCGCCGCGATGACCAGCTCCTTCACCGACCGCGGCTTGTCGGGATACTTGGCCAGCGGCGGGCGTCCCGTCCCGCAGTACGGCCCGGCCACCGGCACCGCGTCGGCGGGCTGGGCCGACAGTGTGGTGGAGATCCCCACCACGTAGTTCAGGCCGCGGGCCTGCAGTCCGTGCCGGAACGCGGCAGCGTCGCCGTATCCGGCGTCCGCGACGGCCAGCGGCACCTCGATCCCCCACGAGCGGGTCTCGTCGAGCATGTCCAGGGCCAGCTGCCACTTCTCCACATGCCCGACATCGTCCGGGATGCCGCAGGCGGTGCGGCGGGCGACCTTGTCCGCATCGGCCTCCGGTGAGGCGGGATCCCATGTCCGGGGCAGGAACAGCCGCCAGTTGACCGCCGCCGAGGCGTGGTCGGACGCGAGGTGGAGTGAGACGCCGACCTGGCAGTTGGTGACCTTGCCCGCGGTGCCGGTGTACTGCCGCGACACGCATGCCGAGGCCATCCCGTCCTTGAGGAACCCGGTGTCGTCGAAGATGAGGGCCTTGGGCCCGATCGTCTCCTCCATCCGCCAGGCGAGCTGGGCCCGGATGTGCGCCGGGTCCCAGGGGCTGGTGGTGATGAAGTTGGCCAGTGCCTGACGATTGCCGTCCTCCCCGAGCCGGGCGGCCATCGGCTCGACCGACTTACGCTGCCCGTCGGTCAGCAGCCCCCGCACATAAACCTGCCCCCACCGGCGCTGATCCTTGCGCGCGAACGGCTCGAACACCTCCGCCGCGAACGTCTCCAACTCACCACGCACCACAGCAATCTCGTCCGGAGTCACACACTCTCAACGCCACACCGGGCCCGCAGGACACGCACCACAACAACCGACCTGACCAAGCCCTACTAGGCCGGTCTTGCCGACTCCCGCCATCCCGTCGATCGCGGCGATCACCAGCGCCCCCGAGTCGTGGCCGGGGCTGAGGGAGAAAAGCATGTCGAGCACCGCCTGGCGGCCCGTGAACGCCGAGGGGCCTGCGGGAAGTTGAGCGGGGGTGGCAGGGAGGTCCGGAGGGTCGTACGGGTGCTGGTCATGCGGGTACGGGTCGAGGCGGGTGGTGCGGTGCGCGGCGCGGGCGTATCGGCCCGAGCCCGGACCGGGGAAGCTTCACGGCCCGCGCTGACCTGCCGACGCGCGGCCAGCCAGGCACCGCGTTCCTCCGCTGAGCAGCCGCAGGCGCGTACGAAGGCCGACACAAGCTCAGCACGCGACAACGACACACGGTTCAGCGCACCGGCCAAGGTGCTGTGCGACTGCACTTCCCCGCGCTCGGCCGCCCGCGCCTCCAGCTGCCGGTAGGTCAGTCCCGACGCTTCCTTCAACCGCCGCAACGAGGCGACGAATGCGGCAGCATCCCCTGCCTCGTGAGGCCCCAGTACCCCGTGGTCCCCCCGTGGTCCCCCATGGGGGTCATCGTGGCCAGGGTCAAGCCCTTTGGCAACACGCAGTTTCAGCACGGTCGGCCAGTCACCGGGCAGGTCCGGACACGAATCCAGACACGTCCGTGACCGGGCCGGACCAGCACCGCCGCGCTCGGACTTCTCAACCGCCGGCTTCCTCACGCACATCACGAAGTGGAGGGCGGCAACCAGCGGTGGCCCCGTTGAGGTCGGGGCCACCGCCGTGTGTCAGTCGGTGTCAGTTCACCGTCGGGTTGTCGTAGAAGCCGCTGCGGGAGCAGGAATCGGAGCCCGCGTCATCGACACACGCGTACACGCGAATGCCGGTGATGTGGTTGGAGGCCTCGAACTTGAGGTTCGAGTACGTCACGGTCGTGCCGCAGCCGCTGGAGTTGTGTGGCCAACCGCCTCTTCATCTTCATGGATCGCCCTTCCCTCCAGGGTCCACATGGCCGGTCTGCCATGCACGGCCAGTCTGGGAGCCGCGCACCGGACGGCGTACCTATAACTCTTCAGGGCAACCGTCAGACGCCCCCCACCAGCACGTCCACCGTCTTGGCACCCTTCTCGCTGAGCACCATTCGATGGCCGCGCACCGGCCATCGTCGGGTGCCATGGCTGGGGCCGCTGGGATGCCCGGAGGGCGTGCCGGAGTCTAGTTGGCCACTCGCGACCCCTGACAGATGTCAGGACCGGTAGGCACGCCCACTCCTTCACCCTGAAGCAGCTTCGGAATTGCTGGCTGACGGTGCGTCCGGACCCTAGCTCACCTCGCCCCGGACACCCTGCTCAAGACGGCATATCCAACTCTCATTTGACCAGGGGGAACTCATGCGCGTCTTCTTCCGTGCACTGGCGGTGCCGACCATCGCCGCAGCGTTGATCACCGGATCGCTCACCTCGGCGACGGCGGCGCCGGCCCGCTCCGACACAACCGATTCGGCTTTGATGGCCGACGTCTTCCGACTTGTCAATCGCGGCACCGGGCGCTGTCTCGACGCTTTCTGGTCCGGCGGCGGTGTCAACGGCAACGCCGTCGGGCTGTGGGACTGCAACGACGGCGTCTCCGAGCAGTGGCGGCTCGTCGCCTCGGGCAACCCCGGCTATCCCTACGCTCTCGTGAACCAGCGGTCGGGCAATCGCTGTCTGGACTACCCGGCCGAGTCGGGAGGCGCCATCGGCTGGCAGTTCAAGCTGTGGGACTGCAACGGTTCGGCGTCGCAGGATCTCAAACTCGTGCCTTTCGGCAACTTCTACAAGATCTACGTGGAGCGCAACGGGAACGCGCCGATGGACGCCTATTCCAGCAGCGGCGGCCTCAATGGCAACCCGGTCGGCATCTGGAACGACACGGGCAGCCCCCTGCAGCACTGGACGCTGGAGCCTTACTAGAAAGGGTCAGACACTGGCGCGGTGGCTGCCTCTCCCCTCTCGGTTCCCGTGACATTTCAGCGTGGCGTGACGTGTCAGCGCATGTTGAGGGGCGGTCTTCCGTAAGTACGGGTCAGCCGGTCTCGTCGGCTCTCGCGGGCGGCCTGGGGCGCCGGTTCCTGCGTGCCGGAGGAAGTGAACACGATCAGGTACGCCTCCAGGGCGGAGGCGCCCTCGGTATCCGCGCCCGGCGCGGCATCGTCGAACCGCTCGCGGGAGTCGGAGCGACCTTGGGCCCACACCTGCACGTCATACGTGTGAGACGGATCCAGATCGATGGTCGGCTCGCCTGGGTCGGCCAGCTGTCCGAACACTCTGACGGCTTCGTCGGCACTCCGTGCCGGTCCGTTCGTCGTGTCGAACGCAGCCATACGGCCCGCATAGACAGGCCGGTACGCCACGGAAGCAAGCAGTTCCCACCCGGCCCCCGGCGCCTCGCCACGCTGACCGCTGAGGGCCAGGACAACGGGCGCGGTGTGCTGCTGCACTCGTGATCTCACGACGATGTTGCCAGGGACGACGACGACCGCTTCGCTCGTCTTGAAGTCCGGTCTGCCGTCCCTTCGTTCGAAGCCTGGTTCCCACTGCTCCCCGACGGGAAAGTGGCTGTACTCGATGTTGACGGCCCCGGCGTGACTGATGTGCAGCATGCCCAGAGGCTTGCAGGAAATCGGTTCAGTGCACATCGGTTCAGTGCACGCGGCTCTGATGAAATCGTCGATCCAGTCACGGAACGTAGGAATCTCCGACCCGCTGGTCTTCGGTACAACCACGCTGCGATCGGCGAGATTTCTGTGGTTCCCCAAGGGGCGGTATGCGATGTGACAGAACTGGGTTACGGGTCGGGCAAGCGAGGTGAACGCGGTTTGCCGCCGCCCGGCTGTCTGCCGGACGGCGGCCATGTGTCCCGGCCCCGCGCACGTGGTACCGGGGACCGGCGTTCGGGGGTGCGGGGGTGCGGGGGTGCGGGGCACCGTCACACGTGGTGACAGTGCCCCGCGATACCGACGGGACGGTGCCGTCAGCAGCCGTCGCCGTCGAGGTAGGCCTCGTGGATCCAGACTCCGGTGGGCCCGCCCACCAGGTCTCCCATGACCCAGACGCCGTCTCGGTCACGGAAGATGAGCTCCTGCCCCCAGTTCACCTGGCCCAGGACCGGGTACTGGGTGCCGGGGCCGCCTCGGAAGTTGACCCCGTCGTCGTTGACGACGCAGACGTTGTCCTGCCGCACGACAGCGGACGGGGCGGCGGCCTCCGCCGCCTGCCCGGCCTGTGCGAGCGGCCCGGCGGTCAGCGCGAGCCCGCTGATCAGGAGGTACGCGGCCAGCATTCGCTTCTTCATGGGATTCCTCTTTTCCGTTCGTTGTCCGGTCCTCGGTGCGGGACCTGATGCACCGTTTGTAGCCGCTAATCTGTTGTTCAAGGCCGGTCGGCCGAGGCTGAACAAACGGATACCGAACAATCCGTGTGACCCATGGGGAAGGGTGCGCGCATGCCACGGGGAGAGCGTCCGCTGGACCCGGACGGCGGTCCGCTGTCCGAATTCGCGGCGCGTTTACGGAAACTGCGGGAACAGGCCGGCCGTCCCACCTACCGGGACCTCGCACGGAACGCGCATTACTCGATCGCGACGCTGTCCTCGGCCGCGGCGGGACGTCAACTGCCCAGCCTGGCCGTCACCCTGGCCTACGTCCGAGCCTGCGGCGGTGACGAGCGCGAATGGAAGCTGATCTGGCGACGGGCGGCTGACGCGTGTACCGCAGCGGGCACGTCGGTGGACGGTGACTCGGAGGACCGGGAGAAGAAAGGCGCCAGGCCGCCCTATGTCGGTCTGGCCGCGTTCGGGGAAGCCGACGCCGGTGTTTTCTTCGGCCGCGAGAAACTCACCGGCACACTCGTCGAACATTTGAAGGAAAAGCGGCTTCTTGTTTTGTTCGGGGCGTCGGGATCCGGTAAATCATCGGTGCTGCGCGCAGGCGTACTTCCCGCCTTTCCCGGTGTTTCCTCGCTGGCCTTCACGCCCGGCCCGCATCCGCTGGAGGAATGCGCCGTCCGACTGGCGGCCCGCGCCGACGCCGATCCCGGCCGGGTGCGCGCCGAACTCACGGCCGAGCCGCACACCTTCCACCGGATGGTGCGGCAGATCCTCGCCCGGCAGCAGGAGGCAGGCTCCGCGGCGGACGAACTGCTCGTCGTCGTGGACCAGTTCGAGGAGGTGTTCACCGTCTGCCGCGACGCACGGGAACGGGAGCGGTTCGTCGCCTCGCTCGTACACGCGGCGCAGGTCCCCGACAGCCGCACGCGGGTCGTCATCGCCGTGCGGTCCGACTTCTACACGCACTGCACGCGGCTGCCCGGCCTCGTCGACGCCCTGCCCCATGCCCACCATCCCGTCGGCCCGATGACCGCCGAGGAACTGAGGGCGGCGATCGTCCAGCCCGCCGCCCGCTCCCGGCTCACCGTCGAGAGCGCCCTGCTGACGACCCTCACGGCCGACGCCCACGGCCGGCCGGGGGCGCTGCCGCTGCTGTCGCACGCCCTGCTGGAGACGTGGAGCAGGCGGCGCGGCAACGCCCTCACGCTGGCCGGATACCGTGCGGCGGGCGGCTTCGAGGGCGCGCTCACCCAGACCGCCGAGGAGTTCCACCGCGCCCTGAGCGACAGCCGGCAGAGGGCAGCTCGGCGGCTGTTCCTGCGGCTCGTCGCGCTGGGCGAGGGCACCGAGGACACCAAACGCCGTGTGCCCCGTCAGGAACTCGATGGCGGTCCTGACACCGAGTTCGTCCTCGAACAGGCCACCCGGGCCAGGCTGCTGACCGCCGACGGCGACCACGTGGAGATCGCCCACGAGGCGTTGATCCGCTGCTGGTCCCGGCTCGGCGGCTGGCTGGACGAGGACCGCGGCCAGGAACGCCTGCAACGCGCACTCACCGAGGCCACCACCCTCTGGGAGTCCTTGGACCACGACCCCGACATCCTGTACCGCGGAGTACGCCTCGCCGCCGCGCAGGACCTTCCGCGGCAGGCGCTGACCGCACGGGAACGCGCCTTCCTCGACGCCGGTGTGTCGGCGGCGCGGGAGGAGGAGCGGCGCGACCGCCGCCGCCTGCGCCGGCTGCGCCGCATGGTCGGGGCCCTGGCCGTACTCCTCGTGTGTGCCGTGGCCGCCGTCGGCTTCGCCGTACAGGCACAGGACACCATCACCCGGCAGCGCAACGAGGCAGTGATCCTGCGGGCCGCCGACGAATCCGTGCGCCTGAGCCCGCAATATCCGTCACTGGCCGCCCAGATCGCGCTGGCCGCCTACCGCCAGGCCCCGCAGGAGCGCACGCGGGACACCCTGCTCAGTACCCTGTCCGTCGCGTCGGCCGGCCCGAGGCTGACCGGGCGTACACCGGCCGGGCACACACCGGCCGTGACCGCCGACGGCCGCATGCTGGCCATGGCCGACAGCGCGTACACCGTCCTGTGGGACATGGCGGATCCACGTCGGCCCCGTCGGCTCGCCACCATCGACGGCGACGGGGCCGGCCTGAACTTCGTCGAGTTCACCCCGGACGGCGGCACGCTGATCGGAGCCGGCGGCGACCACACGCTCCGGCTGTGGGACGTGTCCGATCCCATGCACCCGACGCTGCTGTCGAAGCGGCCCACAGGGCACTCGGACGCCGTCTACGCCGTCGCCGTGAGCCGGGACGGCCGCATGGCCGCCACCAGCAGCTACGACGACACCGTCCGTCTCTGGGACATGACGGACCCGGCACGCCCGCGCACCCTCGACACGTTGACCGGGCACCGGGGCAACGTCAAACCCGTGGCCTTCAGCGCCGACGGAACGACCCTGGCCTCGGGCTCCGACGACCGCACCATCCGCATCTGGGACATGACACACCCACAGCACGCCACCCTCGCCGTCCTCAAGGGGCACCGGCACTTCGTCGACGCCCTCGCCTACAGTCCGGACGGCCGGACCCTGCTGAGCGGGAGCGACGACCACACGGCGAAACTGTGGGACATCAGCGCCCTTCCCCGCCACCGCGAGCTGGGCGAACTGGCGAGGCACGCCGACATCGTCGCCGGTGTGGCCTTCGCTCCGCACGGCCGTACGGCAGTGACGGTCGGCGTGGACGGCACGGTGAACGCCTGGGACGTGACCGACCGCACGCGCCCCGCCCCGCTGGCCGTCCTCACCAACCCCGGCGGGTCGGTCAAGGAGGTGCGCTACCTCGCGGCGGACGGCACGATCCTCACCGTGACGGCCCACCGCAGCGTCCAGGTCTGGTACACCGACCTCGACCGGGTACTCGCCGACGCCTGCGACCGCGTCCGCGACCCCATCAGCCGCGCCCAGTGGTCCCGCCATTTCCCGCGCCTCGACTACGCCCCGCCCTGCCCACGCCACACGTGACCCGGCCCGGAGGAATCGGACCGGAGGAATCGGACCGGCGGGCCTGGATCAAGGCGCTGGGCATATCTGCCGATCCTGCTGACGGGCGTCGCAAGGACAAGGACGCCGACCGCAGGACGGGATGGAGACCGATGCACCGGGCGAGGCGGCTGCCGACGAGTACGAATCCGGGTGCCGTCGCAGCGATGAGTCCGCCGGTACCCATGGGTCTACCTCCCGACCGAGCCGACCACCGCACCGGGAGCAGGACATGGGTCTCATTCACATCGAGCTGTTCGCAAGCCTCGACCTCGTCGGGCAGTCGCCCGGTGGCCCCGACGAGGACCCGGTGGGGTTCCCGTTCGGCGGCTGGCAGGCGCCCCTGCTGGACGAGGTCGCCGGGGCGCAGATCGGTGCGGCGTACGAGGGCACGGACGCCCTCCTGCTCGGCCGACGGACGTACGACATCTTCGCCGCCTACTGGCCGCACCAGGAGAGCGGCGAGGACAACGAGATCGCCACGCTCTTCAACAGGGTCCCGAAGTACGTAGCCTCCCGCGGCGAACCCGATCTCTCGTGGGCCGGGTCCACGCAGCTCGGCCCGGATCTGGCCGGCGCCGTGCGCGAGATCCGTGACCGGCACGAGCACGTGAAGGTCGTCGGGAGTCTGAACCTGGTGCAGACCCTGCTGCGCGAGAAGCTCTTCGACCGTCTCGACCTCTGGGTGCACCCGATCGTGCTCGGCGTCGGGAAGAAGGTGTTCGACGGTGGCGCGGTGCCCACGAACGTCACGCTCCTCGAACCACCGGTAGCCAGCCCGAAGGGCACCGTGTATCTGCGCTACGGGCTGGCCGACGGCACGCCCAGGACGGGGGACATGACCGCACCCGATCGCGGTGTCGGGCACGACGACTGAATCCGCCCCGCGCCAGGTGGGTCCGTGTCGGCGCCGGAGAAGGGCGGCATCCCGGATCCCCTTCTTGGAGACGCTTCTTCAGGACACTCCTTGAAGACCTTCGTGTCCTCACCCGCCACAGCCACCGCCACCGCCACACTCGTGGAACCGGAGCTGGCGCCCTAGTACTCCAGCAGTACTTCGTGGCTTGACCTGGGGGAACGTCGAGCGGTGGGAGTGTAGCGGGCGGAATGCCGTCACGGATGGGTTCTGCCCGCCCGCCCCTCGAAGGAGTGCCCACGACGGCGGTAGTGGCAGCGGCGCGCCACCGCTTGACGTCGTCGGCGCCAGTGCGACCAGCTCAACGCGTGGGTGCGGGCACGGGGATCTAGGGGTGCGTGAGCTGCCAGGAGTCGCCGCACTTCTGCCACAGTGAGCGCGATAGCCTCGGCATCCTCACTGATGGATCCCCTTTTTCGACTGCTTGCGCGCTCATCGCGGCGAGGAAGGCGTGGGCGAGCATGGCGAGGGTGATGTGCCGGTACCAGCCGACGTAGCGGCGGACCTCGTACTGGTCCAGGCCGCACTCGTTCTTCGCCGCCTGGAAACACTCCTCGATCGCCCACCGGGTGCCGGCCACGCGCACGAGCTCGTCCACGCCGACATCCAGCGGCGCGTAGCCGAGGTAATAGGCGATCTCGTCCGGGCGGCTCAGGCTGCGCCGTGCCAGTGCCCACCGTCGCCGGATCAGCACACCGTCCTGGTGGTCGTACTCGGTAACCGGTCGCAACTGCACGGCCGCCCAGTCGTACGCGCGCTGCCCCTTCGCGCCCGCGCCGCAGGAACGGCGTTCCCACGCCTGGTCGGGGGCCTGCTCAAAGACCATGTCGATGCGCGGGCCGGCCAGGGAGAACTGGGACTTCGGGACGGCGAGGACGTAGCCGACGCCGGACGTTTCCAGCATCCGGCGGAAGCGGTTGTCCTGTCCGTAGGCGGCGTCCGCCGTCACCCAGGCGATCGGCAGCGGCGAGGCCAGAGCTCTGCGGACGATCGTTGCCGCGAGGGTGTTCTTGGTGGCGAACTCCCGCTCGTCGGGGATCTTGGCGGCGCGGCATCGGTCACGGTCATCCGTCCAGGACTTGGGCAGGTAGAGCTCCCGGTCCACCAGGGCGCGGCCGGCCGTGCTGGCGTAGGCGGCGAAGACGCCGATCTGGCAGTTCTCGGTGCGGCCAGCGGTGCCGGAGTACTGCCGTTGGACTCCGGCGGAGGTGGTGCCCTTCTTCAGGAAGCCGCTGTCGTCGACGATCAGTACCCCGTCGGGGCGCCCGAGTTGTTCGGCGATGTAGGTCTGCAGGTCATCGCGGATGTCGTCGGGGTTCCAGCGGGCGCGGGAGAGCAGGTGCTGCAGGCCGTCGGGGGTGGCGTGGCCGGCGTGTTCGGCGAGCTGCCAGCTGTTTTTGCGGGCTACCGGGGCGAGTAGTGCGCGCACGTAGTCCCGCATCCGGCGGCGGGGTTCGACGCGGCTGAAGTGGTGCCCGATGGCGGTGAAGAGGTGGTCCAGGTCGCGGTCCCAGGTCTCGGCTGCCTGTTCGGTGATCACGGCCTGAGGCTTTCCCGAACACGGGCGATATCTCCGTCGTGGGCACTCCTTCGAGGGGCGGGCGGGCAGAACCCATCCGTGACGGCATTCCGCCCGCTACACTCCCACCGCTCGACGTTCCCCCAGGTCAAGCCACGAAGTACTGCTGGAGTACTAGGACGTGGCCGTCGCCGGAAGGTCGGCCCGGACCGGCTGGACGCCGGACGCTGCCGGGACCGTGAGGACCATGGTGAGGCCGCCGCCGGGAGTGTCCTCCGCGGTGAGGGTGCCGCGCATCGCCTCGGCGAAGCCGCGGGCGACCGCGAGGCCGAGGCCCACGCCCGCACCGCGCGGAGCGTCCCCGTACCGCTGGAACGGCTCGAAGATGCGGTCCTTGGCCTCGTCCGGGACGCCCGGGCCACGGTCCACCACCCGGACCTCCACGCGGTCGGCCATGGCGCTCGCCGACACGACGACCCGCTCCTCGGCGGGGCTGTACTTCACCGCGTTCTCGACCAGGTTGGCGACCGACCGCTCCAGCAGGCCGGGGTCGACGGCGACCATCGGCAGGGTTTCCGGGATGTCCAGTTCCACGCTGTCCTCGGGTACGCCGCCGAGGGCCATCGGGACCACCTCGTCGAGGTCGATCTCGCGGATCAGCGGAGTGACCGTGCCGGTCTGGAGCCTGGACATGTCCAGCAGGTTGCCCACGAGGTTGTCGAGGCGGTCCGCGCCCTCTTCGATGCCTTCGAGCAGTTCCGCCCGGTCCTCCTCGGACCAGGCCACGTCCTCCGAACGGAGCGAGGAGACCGCGGCCTTGATGCCCGCGAGCGGGGTGCGCAGATCATGGCTGACAGCGGCGAGGAGAGCGGTACGGATACGGTTGCCCTCGGCCAGCGCACGTGACTGGTCGGCCTGGGACTGGAGCCGCTGGCGGTCCAGGACCACCGCGGCCTGCGCGGCGAACGCGGCGAGCACCCGCCGGTCCTCCGCCGGCAGCATCCGCCCCGACAGTGCGAGGGCCAAGTGGTCGCTGACCGGCATGTCGACGTCCGCGCCCTCGGGGCTCTGACAGGGCCGCGGGCCCACGCTGCCCGCGCACGTCCACGGCTCGACGTCGCTGACCCGCTCCAGCAGGGCGACCGACTCCATGCCGAAGGTCTCCCGGACCCGCTCCAACAGCGCCTCCAGGCTGGTCTCCCCGCGCAGCACGCTGCCCGCCAGGACCGAGAGGATCTCCGACTCGGCCCGCAGGCGCGCCGCCTGATGCGTACGCCGGGCCGCGAGGTCCACCACGGAGGCGACCGACACGGCGACGCCTACGAAGATGGCGATGGCGACGATGTTCTCGGGGTCGGCGATCGTCAGGGTGTGCACGGGCGGGGTGAAGAACCAGTTCAGCAACAGGGAGCCCACCACGGCCGAGGCCAGCGCCGGGTGGAGGCCGCCGAGCAGGGCCGCGGCCACCGTCATCGCCAGGAACAGCAGCATGTCGTTGGCCAGGCCGACCGACGGCGTGACGCCGGTGAGCAGCAGCGTCAGGAGGGCGGGGCCGGCCACACCCACCAGCCAGCCCCAGATGACCCGGGACCGGCCGAGCCGTGCACCCCGGGCGACGGGCAGACCCCGCCCCTTGCCCGCCTCGCCGTGGGTGATCAGGTGGACGTCCAGGTCGGGCCCCGACTCCCGGGCGACCGTGGCTCCGACGCCGAGGCCGAACAGCGTCCACGTCCATCTCGGTGAAGACCGTGCGCCGGTACTCCAGTTCCCTGCGAGGTATCTGCTCCAGACCGTGCCGCATCACCTCCGTACGCGGCCGGTTGTGGTGCTCCACGAAGGCGACCACGCAGTCCGTGCCCCGCTCTACACGGCGGTGCGCCTCGGACAGCATCGCGTACGTCTTCCCGACGCCCGGCGCCGCACCGAGGTAGATCCGAAGCTTGCCGCGTGCCATCTTCTCGTCTCTTCGTCTGGAAGTCGGTCGGTAAGCCTGTGTCGTTTCAGCCTTCGAAGCGGTAGCCCATGCCGGGTTCCGTGATGAGGCAGCGGGGGTGGGAGGGGTCCGTCTCCAGTTTTCGGCGCAGTTGCGCCATGTAGACCCGGAGGTAGTTGGTCTTGTTGCTGTGCGAGACGCCCCACACCTCCTGGAGCAGGTGCTTCTGCGTGATGAGGCGCCCGGGGCTGGTGACCAGGATCTCCAGCAGATGCCATTCGGTCGGCGTGAGGCGTATGTCGTGTCCGGCTCGGGTGGCCTTCTTGGCCAGCAGGTCGATGCTGAAGTCGTCCGTGACGACCAGCACCGTCTCCGGTGCGAGCGGGGCGGTCTCCGTACGGCGGACGGCGGCCCGCAGCCGGGCCATCAACTCGTCCATGCTGAACGGCTTGGTGATGTAGTCGTCGGCACCCGCGTCGAGGGCGGCGACCTTCTCGTCGGAGGCCCGTCGGGCGGACAGGACGAGGATCGGTAAGCGGGTCCAGCCGCGCAGTTCCTTGATGACGTCCACGCCGTCCATGTCGGGCAGGCCCAGGTCGAGGACGACCATGTCCGGCCGGCGTGCGGCGGCGAGACGGAGCGCGGTGGCGCCGTCGGGTGCGGCGTCGACTCCGTACTTCCGTGCCTGAAGGTTGAGGACGAGGGCCCGGACGAGCTGGGGATCGTCCTCCACCACCAGTACGCGCGTCACCGGCGTGCACCTTTCATGTCGTACGTGGGGTCATGAGGGCCGGAAGTGCGGTGACCGGCTTCATGGCTGCGGGAGTCGGCGGAACCGGGGGTTGTCCCCGGGCACCGACTCCCGCGCGCCGCGCGTAAGGCCATCAGCTCTTCGCCACGAGTTCCTTGAGCGCGATGTTGAGTTGGAGGACGTTGACGGTGGGCTCGCCGATGAAGCCGAGGGTGCGGCCGTCGGTGTGCTCGTCGACCAGCTTCTGCACCTGGTCGACGGACAGCCCGTTCTTCGCCGCGATCCGGTGGACCTGGATGTCCGCGTACTGCGGGGAGATGTCCGGGTCCAGGCCGGAGCCGGAGGAGGTGACCGCGTCGGGTGGCACGCTCGTGACGGTGTAGCCGTTCACGGAGTTGTCCTTGATGACGGCCTGCTTGGCGGCGACGACCCACTGGCAGAGGGTGGCTTCCTCCGCCTTGGCCGGGTCCGTCGGGCAGACGCCGTCGACCGCGCCGTTGTCGCCGGAGCGGTTGGTGGCGCCGGACAGGATCAGCTTGTACTGGGTGTTGACGCTGTTGGCGCCCAGCCCGTTCTGCGGACGTCCCTGGAACCACTTCAGGTCGGGCTCCGGGGTCTCCTGGCCCTTCTTCAGCGGCAGGTTGTACGCCTGGCCGATGAGTGAGGAGCCGACGACCTTGCCGTTCGACGTGATCTCCGAGCCGTTCGCCTTGTCGTCGAAGAGGCCCTGGGCGACGCCGGTGATGGCCAGCGGGTAGAGGACGCCCGTCACCACCGTGAGTACGAGGAGGGCACGCAGGCCGGCCCAGAGCAACCGGGCAGTGTTCGTAACCGAGTTGTTCATGGCGATCAGCACGCTTTCAAGAAATTACAGCCCGGGGATGAAGGAGATGAGCAGGTCGATGATCTTGATGCCGATGAACGGGGCGATCAGCCCGCCCAGCCCGTAGATGCCGAGGTTGCGCCGCAGCATCTTGTCGGCGCTGACCGGCCGGTACTGCACACCGCGCAGGGCGAGCGGCACCAGCGCGATGATGATCAGCGCGTTGAAGACGACCGCGGACAGGATCGCGGAGTCCGGCGAGGACAGGGCCATGATGTTGAGCTTGTCCAGGCCCGGGTAGACCGCCGCGAACAGCGCCGGGATGATCGCGAAGTATTTCGCGACGTCGTTGGCGATCGAGAACGTCGTCAACGCGCCCCGGGTGATGAGGAGTTGCTTGCCGATCTCGACGATCTCGATGAGCTTGGTCGGGTTGGAGTCCAGGTCCACCATGTTCCCGGCCTCCTTGGCGGCCGAGGTACCGGTGTTCATGGCCACGCCGACGTCGGCCTGGGCCAGCGCGGGGGCGTCGTTCGTACCGTCGCCGGTCATCGCGACGAGCTTGCCGCCCGCCTGCTCCCGCTTGATGAGCACCATCTTGTCCTCGGGAGTGGCCTCCGCGAGGAAGTCGTCGACACCGGCCTCGTCCGCGATCGCCTTGGCGGTCAGCGGGTTGTCACCGGTGATCATGACGGTCTTGATGCCCATGCGGCGCAGCTCGTCGAACCGCTCGCGCATGCCGTCCTTGACGACGTCCTTGAGGTGGATGACGCCCAACACCCGGGCGCCTTCCGTGTCTTCGACGGCCACCAGCAGCGGTGTGCCGCCCGCCTCGGAGATCCCGTTGGCCAGGGTGTCGGCGTCGTCGGAGACCGCACCGCCCCGCTCGCGGACCCAGGCGAGGACCGAACCGGCCGCTCCCTTGCGGATCTTCCTGCCGTCGACGTCCACACCCGACATCCGGGTCTGGGCGGTGAAGGCGATCCACTCGGCGCCGGACAGCTCGCCCTGGCTGCGCTCGCGCAGCGCGTACTTCTCCTTCGCCAGGACGACGATGGAACGGCCTTCGGGCGTCTCGTCGGCCAGCGAGGACAGCTGCGCCGCGTCGGCCAGCTCGGCCGCGGCCGTCCCGGTCACCGGTACGAACTCGGATGCCTGGCGGTTGCCGAGCGTGATGGTGCCGGTCTTGTCGAGGAGCAGGGTCGAGACGTCACCCGCCGCCTCGACCGCCCTGCCGGACATGGCCAGGACGTTGCGCTGCACGAGGCGGTCCATGCCCGCGATGCCGATCGCGGAGAGCAGCGCGCCGATCGTGGTCGGGATCAGACAGACCAGCAGGGCCACCAGCACGACCATGCTGAGGTGCGTGCCCGCGTAGTCCGCGAACGGCGGCAGGGTCGCGACGGCCAGCAGAAAGACGATCGTCAGCGAGGCCAGCAGGATGTTCAGCGCGATCTCGTTGGGCGTCTTCTGCCGGGCCGCGCCCTCGACCAGGGCGATCATGCGGTCGATGAAGGTCTCGCCCGGCTTCGTCGTGATCTTGATGACGATGCGGTCGGAGAGGACCTTCGTACCGCCGGTGACCGCGGACCGGTCGCCGCCGGACTCACGTATGACCGGCGCCGACTCACCGGTGATCGCCGACTCGTCGACGGACGCGACGCCCTCGACGACGTCACCGTCGCCGGGGATGATGTCGCCCGCCTCGCAGACAACCAGGTCACCGACGCGCAGGTCGTTGCCGGGCACCTGCTCCTCCACGGAGCCGTTGAGCCGCCGGGCCACCGTGTCGGTCTTGGCCTTGCGCAGCGTGTCCGCCTGCGCCTTGCCGCGGCCCTCGGCGACCGCCTCCGCCAGGTTGGCGAAGATCACGGTGAGCCAGAGCCAGGCGCTGATCGCCCAGCCGAACCAGTCGCCCGGATCCTTGAACGAGAACGCGGTCGTCAGGACCGAGCCGACCAGCACCACGAACATCACGGGGGACTTGACCATCACCCGCGGATCGAGCTTGCGGCAGGCGTCCGGCAGCGACCTGACCAGCTGCTTCGGGTCGAACAGACCCGCGCCGACACGTGCTTCGGCCTTGTGGCCGGTCGGCACATCGCTGTGCGGCGCCCGGGTCGGAGTAGTCGTGGACATCGAGTTCTCTTGCTTCTCTGAATCTGAATGGGACTTCTCTGTACGGGACTTCTTTGTACGGGACTTCTTTGTACGGGTGGTCATGACGCCAGCCCCTCGGCCAGCGGCCCCAGCGCGAGTGCCGGGAAGTAGGTCAGACCGGTGATGATCAGAATCGCGCCCACCAACAGCCCGGTGAACAGCGGCTTTTCGGTGCGCAGGGTGCCCGCGGTGGCCGGCACCGGCTTCTGCTCGGCGAGCGATCCGGCCAGGGCCAGCACGAACACCATCGGCAGGAAGCGGCCGAGCAGCATCGCCAGACCCAGCGTGCTGTTGAACCACTGCGTGTCCGCGTTCAGCCCCGCGAAGGCGGAACCGTTGTTGTTCGCGGCCGACGAGTACGCGTACAGGATCTCGGAGAATCCGTGCGCCCCGCTGTTGGTCATCGAGTTGCCCGGCGTCGGCAGGGCCATCGCCGCGGCGGTGAAGACCAGCACCAGCGCCGGGGTGATGAGGATGTAGCAGGCCGCGAACTTGATCTCGCGGGTGCCGATCTTCTTGCCCAGGTACTCGGGCGTACGGCCGACCATGAGGCCCGCGATGAACACCGCGATGATCGCCATGATCAGCATGCCGTAGAGACCGGAACCGGTACCACCGGGCGCGATCTCGCCCAACTGCATGCCCAGGATGGTGATGCCGCCGCCGAAGCCGGTGAACGAGGAGTGGAAGGAGTCCACCGCGCCGGTCGAGGTGAGGGTGGTCGACACCGCGAAGATCGACGAGGCGCCGACGCCGAAGCGCGTCTCCTTGCCCTCCAGCGCGCCGCCGGCGATGTCGAACGCCGGGCCGTGGTGCGCGAACTCGGTCCACCACATCAGGCAGATGAAGCCGATCCAGATGGTGGCCATCGTGGCGAGGATCGCGTAGCCCTGCCGCAGCGAGCCGACCATCCGGCCGAAGGTACGGGTCAGCGCGAAGGGGATGACCAGGAGCAGGAAGATCTCGAAGAGGTTGGAGAACGCACTCGGGTTCTCGAAAGGGTGGGCGCTGTTGGCGTTGAAGTAGCCGCCGCCGTTGGTGCCCAGCTCCTTGATCGCCTCCTGCGAGGCGACCGCGCCGCCGTTCCACTGCTGCGAGCCGCCGGTGAACTGGCCCACCTCGTGGATCCCGGCGAAGTTCTGGATCGCGCCGCACGCGACCAGGATGATCGCGGCGATCACCGAGAGCGGCAGCAGGATGCGGATGGTGCCGCGTACCAAGTCGGCCCAGAAGTTGCCGAGTTCACCGGTGCGCATGGGGGTCCCCCCGCTCGAGCGAAGCCGAGAGTGGGGGAGGGAGAAGCCGCGTACGAGCGCGACGGCCACCGCGATACCGACGGCCGCCGAGACGAAGTTCTGCACCGCCAGGCCGCCGGTCTGTACGACGTGGCCCATGGCCTGCTCGCCGTAGTACGACTGCCAGTTGGTGTTCGACACGAACGACGCCGCCGTGTTGAACGCCTGGTCCGGGTCGATCGAGGAGAAGCCCAGCGAGCCGGGCAGGCTGCCCTGGAGGCGCTGCAACAGGTACAGGAAGACCACGCCGACCGCGGAGAAGGCGAGGACGCCGCGCAGATAGGCGGGCCAGCGCATCTCGGTGTTCGGGTTGGCGCCGATGCTCCGGTAGATCCACTTCTCGACGCGCAGGTGCTTGCCCGAGGAGTAGACCCGGGCCATGTAGTCGCCGAGGGGACGGTAGGCGAGCGCCAGTGCCGCTATCAGCGCGAGCAACTGCAGCACACCGGCGAGGACGGGACTCATATCTCTCCTCAGAACCTCTCCGGGAACACAAGGGCGAGGACGAGATAGCCCAGCAGTGCGACGGCCACGATCAATCCGACAACGTTCTCGGCGGTCACAGCTTCGTCACCCCCTTGGCGACGAGAGCCACCAGCGCGAACACCGCGATCGTGATGACGACGAAGGCCACGTCGGCCATCGCATGCTCCTAGATGAGGTTCGAATCGAACGGACGGTTAGAGGAAAACGCCTCTCCGGCCGGATTCGACCGCCGTTGACGGCTCTCATACGCAGGTTCGTACGGCTTTGACGGACCTCTTACGGCGGGCTGATCCATCTGCCGGAACCAATCCCCCGGGTGCCTGAAGCACCCCGTACGCCGATCGGACGCGGAACCGCAGCCGGCAGATCACCGCGTCCGTGTCCCTGCGCACGGCGTGGGCGACCACGGCACCTCGCTGGTTCTGACGACCACCGCATCAGCGACCCGACCCGCCGACGGCTGCAACGATCCCTGGTACCTGGAGGAGACGCGGCTGACGGACGCCTAGGTCGTCGCGTCCAGTCGAGCGCGGACGAGGGTGTCGAGTCGCTGCCATGCCGGGGACGCGTCGTTGACCGTGCCCTGGATGAGGGCGGGGATCTCGGAGTCCCCGTCCAGCTCGGGCAGTTCGTCGGAGCCGTAGCGTTCCTGGGTCGCCCCGACCATCCGGCGGGCGAGGTCGTCGATGCGGGGATCGTCGGGTTCGAGGTCGTACGCGTTGTCGTAGTCGAGGAAGAGCTGTCGTAGCGCCGGGTCTGCCAGGATCTCGGCCTGGTCGTGGAACAGGGTGGTGGCCCGGTCCGGGTGGGTGGCGAACACGAGGATCCACAGGTCGCGTTGCAGGTCCACCCATCGAGGGGTGAACCCCCAGCGGGCCAGGTTCTCCAGATGGGCACCGACCTCGGGGGGCAGCGGTGCCAGATCCCCGGCGGCGAGCCGGCGCAGGCGCCCCTGCGTCGCCCGCAGGCCGCGGATGCGCGCGGTGAGCCCGCCGTCGATCTCGTGCAGCGCCCGCTGGAACTCCTCATCGGTCGCCGACCTCAGGTCCCGGATACGAGCCAGGGGGACGCCGGCTTCGGCGAGCGTCCGGATCTTGATCAGCTCGATGGCGTCGCTCGCGCCGTACCTCCGGTAACCGGACGCGTCGCGGTCGGGCTCGGGGAGCAGTCCCTTGTCGTGATAGACGCGGATGGTCTTGACCGACACTCCGACGTACCCGGCCAGCTGCCCGATGGTGATCACCCGGCCATCGTCCCACTTGACCCTGCCCCTGGGGCAGGGTTGCAGCATGGCGTCATGGCGAACACGAGTATCGACCGGGAGACCCTGCGCGAGCTGGCCGACGAGGGCAACGAGACCGCTCTGGACCGGCTGGCCGATCTCGCCGACACGGCCGGCGACCTCGAAGAGCTGAGCGAGCTGTTGGACGAGGGATCCATGCACGCCGGTTTCCTGCTCACACGACGCGCGGTGGCGGCCGGCGATGTGCGCGAGCTGCAACGGATCTCCGACGCCGGTTACGACGAGGCCGGGAGGGAGCTGGACCGGCTACTGAGGGCACCGGCCGAGGGGCAGAGCGGCTGAGGAGCAGAGCCACTGAGGCGACGAACACCGAGGTCGGTCGCTCGCTGACTGACGATCACCGTGGAAAAGCTCCGACGGAGTCAATCGCCGGCGGGCAGGGACGCGGGCCTGCGCAGCAGCCACTGTCCGAACGTCCGGCGCGGGGGCCGCACCACGACACGGCCAAAGCTCTTCGAGCCGACCAGCTCCACGCGGAGCTTGATCGGCACAGCGAGGTCCGACGCCTGATGGATCCTGACCTTGCTGTGTGCCAGTGACAGGCCGTCGGCGTCGACCACGATGCCCGGCCTGGTGATCAGCGTCAGGGTCTTGCCGGGCATATCCATGTCGATCCGCAAGGTGTCCTGCGTGATCACTGCCTGAGTGAAGTCGAGCGTCACATCGCACCACTGCACCGCGAGCTCCAGCCTCCGCGGCACCACCCAAGGCCCCCCGCGTTTGACCGTGCTGAACTTCCGGTCGATCCGGAGTACGTCCTTGACCTCTGTCACGGCCGCGCCGACCGAGGCCGACACGGGCGGCAGATCAGCGGTGAGCGGTGTCAGCTCGCCGACGGTCCGCGCCGACAGAGCGACCTCCAGTCGCTCGTCCAACTCGGCCGCGGTCAGCAGGCCGTCCCCCGCCGCGACACGCAGCACATCCACCACCCGGTCCCGGTCCGCATGAGAAGCCCGCAGCTCGGGCGACGAGCCGGACCCGGAGCGCTTCCCCGTGGGCAAGATCTCTCCTGACATGCTTCCGTCCTGGTCCTGTCGACATCGTCGCGCCATACGGTCACCGGCGCAGCTGAAGTACTGACGCTATATCGCGACATGAATCCCCGCCACCACCTGGTCGCCGGAGGCCACCAACTCGCCTGAGTGTCCATGCAGTTCAGCACGATGTCGAGGTCGGCGGCGCTGACGGCGCGCGGCGCGTCCCAGCCGGCAACCGCGTACGGGATGACGCTGGGTGCGCGCGCCCGACCCGTGCCCGACCCACGACCCGCGACCCGTTGACGCCCCTCGAACAGCCCTCGCCACGTCCCCGAAGCCAAGACGTCGTCTTCTTGTTGCCCCTCGGACGGCCGCGCCGTCCCTCTTAACGGAAGCTTGACGCCTACGGCGGCCTCATCCGTGGGCCTGTGCGTCACTCTCTGCATACGCTGGCACCGCCGTCCGCGTGATGGCCGGAAACCGCATGCTGAGCCGGACATCAGGAGCACGCCGATGGCCACCACCGAACACTCTCCTCCCAGTCGCCTGCGCGCCTGGATGCTGGAGGGGCTGTCCGACATGGGCAAGGGCCGGCAGGCGGCACCGCGGCCCGCCGCGCCGGAGCCCGTGCACAAGGGACAGCGCTGGTGGCGGGTGATGTGCCTGACCGGCGTCGACTACTTCTCCACGCTCGGTTACCAGCCGGGTATCGCGGCTCTCGCCGCCGGGCTGCTGTCGCCCGTGGCCACCATCGTGCTGGTCGTCGTCACGCTGGCGGGTGCGCTCCCGGTGTACCGGCGGGTCGCCGAGGAGAGCCCCCACGGCGAGGGCTCGATCGCCATGCTGGAGCGGCTGCTGACCTTCTGGAAGGGCAAGCTGTTCGTTCTGACCCTGCTCGGTTTCGCCGCCACCGACTTCCTGATCACCATCACCCTGTCGGCCGCCGACGCCTCCACCCACCTGGTGGAGAACCCTCATCTGGCCGACGCGCTGCACGACAGGCAATTGCTGATCACGCTGGTGCTCATCGCGCTCCTCGGCGCGGTCTTCCTCAAGGGCTTCCTGGAGGCGATCGGTGTCGCCGTGGCGCTGGTGGGCCTCTATCTGGCGCTCAACGTCGTGGTCGTGATGACCGGGCTCTGGCACGTGGCCACCGAGGGTCATGTGATCAGCGACTGGTCCACCGCCCTGACCGCCGAGCACGGAAACGTTTTTGCCATGGTGGGG
Organism: Streptomyces sp. NBC_00878; assembly: GCF_026341515.1. Lineage (NCBI taxonomy): Bacteria > Bacillati > Actinomycetota > Actinomycetes > Kitasatosporales > Streptomycetaceae > Streptomyces > Streptomyces sp. NBC_00878. The sequence continues at coordinate 2,100,014 of NZ_JAPEOK010000001.1, forward strand.
GTGGCGCTACTGGTCTTCCCGAAGCTGGCGCTCGGCCTGTCCGGCTTCGAGACCGGCGTGGCGGTCATGCCGCACGTCGAGGGCGGCCCCGGCGACACCGAGGAGAACCCCAAGGGCCGTATCCGCGGCACGAAGAAGCTGCTGACCACGGCCGCGCTCATCATGAGCGTGTTCCTGATCGCCACCAGCTTCATCACCACGCTGCTCATCCCGGAGAAGGAGTTCGAGTCGGGCGGCGAGGCCAACGGCCGCGCGCTCGCGTATCTGGCGCACGAGTACCTGGGCAACGCCTTCGGCACGGTCTACGACGTGTCCACCATCGCGATCCTGTGGTTCGCCGGCGCCTCCGCCATGGCCGGGCTGCTCAACCTGATGCCCCGCTATCTGCCCCGCTACGGCATGGCCCCGCACTGGGCGCGCGCCGTCCGCCCGATGGTGATCGTCTTCACCCTGGTCGGGTTCCTGGTCACGTGGATCTTCGACGCGGACGTCGACGCCCAGGGCGGTGCGTACGCGACCGGCGTTCTGGTGCTGATCAGTTCGGCCGCCATCGCCGTGACCATCGCCGCGCGGAAGGCCGGTCAGCGCAACTGGACCATCGCCTTCGCCGTGATCTCGGCGGTCTTCCTCTATGTCACCGTCGCGAATGTCATCGAGCGTCCGGACGGCGTGAAGATCGGCGCCTGCTTCATCGCGGGCATCATCCTCGTCTCCCTCCTCTCGCGCCTCGCCCGTGCCTTCGAGCTGCGCGTCACCAGCGTGACCATGGACGACATGGCCGCGCGCTTCGTACGTGACATCGCCAGCCGCCGGATCCGCTTCATCGCGAACGAGCCCGACAACCGCGACCTCACCGAGTACCGCGAAAAGGTCGAGCAGATCCGCGCGGACAACGACGTCCCCGCCCAAGAGGACTTCGTCTTCGTCGAGGTCACGGTCCTGGACCCGTCGGAATTCGAGGCGGGCCTGACCGTACGCGGAGAGGTCCTCCACGGCCGCTACCGCGTCCTCACCCTGGAGTCGTCCTCCGTCCCCAACGCCCTGGCCGCCCTCGTCCTGCACGTACGGGACACCACCGGCTGCATACCGCACATCTACTTCGAATGGACCGAGGGCAACCCCTTCACCAACTTCCTGCGCTTCTTCCTCTTCGGCCAGGGCGAAGTCGCCCCCGTCACCCGAGAGGTCCTCCGCGAGGCCGAGCCGGACCGCGCACGGCGACCACGGGTACACGTCGGCTGAACCGGACCGCGACCGCAGCACTCGACACCCGGCCGAAACCCTCGGCACCCGACCGAAGCACTCGCCACCCGACCGAAGCACTCGCCACCCGGCCGAAGCACTCGGCACCCGACCGAAGCACTTGGTACCCGGCCGAAGCCCTCTCCGCACCCGGTCCGGACATCCGCGCGGGACGCGGAATCACGCGCAGCAGTCGCAGCCGGACCGACACCCACACGGGTCGGCCTTGGCCTCAACCGGCAGCAGGGCGGCGGAGGTCGGCGCACAGCAGCCCTTGCCCTGCCAGGCGTCGCGGCCCTCCTTGACCGCGACGGCCGCGATCACCAGGGCGGCGACCGGGTCGGCCCACGACCAGCCGAGCGTCGCGTTGGCGACCAGACCGACCAGCAGTACCGCCGACAAGTAGGTGCACAGCAAGGTCTGTTTGGAGTCGGCGACGGCCGTTGCCGATCCCAGTTCGCGCCCGGCCCGGCGCTGGGCGGCGGACAGGAACGGCATCACCGCGAGCGAGACGGCGGCCAGGGCGATACCGACGTACGAGCGGTCCGCGTCGCCGCCCCCGGCGAAGGCGTGTACGGACTGCGCGGTGACGTAGGCCGCCAGGGCGAAGAACGAGACCGCGATGATCCGCAGCGTCCGCCGCTCACGGGCCTCGCGGGCCGCATGGTCGGACGCGGAGAACTGCCAGGCGACGGCGGTCGCGGAGGACACCTCGATCACCGAGTCGAGGCCGAAGCCGATCAGCGCGCCGGAGGACGCCGCGGTTCCAGCGGCCAGGGCGATGCCCGCTTCGACGACGTTGTAGGCGATGGTCACCCCGACCAGCACGCGTATCCGCCGGGCGAGGGCGTCCCGGCGGGACGAGGAAGGCCCCACCGCGCCCAGGGACATCCCGGCGCTCATCAGCAGCAGCCCTTGTCGTCCGCGTCCGGGCAGGTACGGTCGCTCTCCACCGCCAGCACTGCCGTCCGCAGGTCACCCAGCGCGTGGCCGAGGCGCGGATCGGCGAGTTCGTAACGCGTACGGCGGCCGACCGGCACGGCGACGGCGAGTCCGCAGTCGCGCAGGCACGCCAGGTGGTTGGAGAGCCGGGTGCGGGAGATACCCAACTCCTCCGCCAGGTCGGAGGGATGGGCCGGCGCCTCGCGCAGTGCGAGCAGCAGACGGCAGCGGATCGGGTCGGCGAGGGCGCGGCCGAAGCGGGACAGCACCTCGATCTCGGAGGCAAGAGTCAACATACGACGACGGTACACGCAATCCTGAATTCAGGAAATCCTGTCGCCAGCTCATCGTCGGCTCGTCCGAAGGGGGCCAACTCCCCCTGGAGGGCCGGGGTGCCCCTATGGGTTTCGTCAACCCGTAGGGGCACCCCCCGACGCCTACCACCACTCAACTGTCGCTGCCCTACCGTTCCCGGCGCCTGCCGGGCGGGCAGCACGCTGACCCGCATGACTCGCAGAGCGGGCCAAGGAACGCAAGCGATGGCCGTTCTACGCCGCCGACGGCGGGCTGGCCGTGGCCGATTCCACCGCCCGCCACGAGGCCAAGCAGGCCGTGCGCAACTCACCGCGGGCGGCGGCACCTCGATCGGCGGCTGGCTGCGGCTCGCCGACCAGCCGCTCGCGACGGCCGACGTCCCGATACGCCATGGCATCCTGCTCAGGGACGGCCGCACTGAGCACGAGGCTCCCGGCGAGCTGTGGGCCGTACTTGACGCCTGCGCCGGACGTTTCATCTGTGACGCCCGAGGCGTCGGCACCGACTGGGAGGTCAAGGAAGTCACCGGGATAGCCTCGGCGCTGCTCGGTTCCGTGGACATCGTCGCCGACCCAGCCGGACTGGCCGACGGCTTCCGGCAGATGACGGAGAGTGTGATGGGCAAGGGTGTCGCCGATGTGGCGCTGCGTGTCTGGACCCCTCAGGGCTCCGAGATCAAGTGGGTCAAGCAGGTCGCCCCCACGGTCGAGGACCTGACCCTCCGCCGCAGCGAAGCCGGCCCCCGCGCCAACGACTACCCCACCGGTTCCTGGGGTGACGAGTCCCGCGACTACCACGTCCGCGTCCGGCTCCCCCGCGCGGAGGTCGGCGAGGAGATGCCGGCCACCCGGATCTCCCTCGTGGTCCCCCAGCCGGACCATACGACGCAGGTGGTCTCCCAAGGCTTCGTACGAGCCCTCTGGACCGACGACATGGCCGCCTCCACCCGCATCAACCCCCAGGTCGCCCACTACACCGGGCAGGCCGAACTCGCCGAGGCCATCCAGCAGGGCCTGGAAGCCCGCAGGCAGGGCGACTTCGCGTCCGCGACCGCCCAACTGGGCCGTGCCGTCCAACTGGCAGACTCCTCCGGCAACGACGACACCGCGAAGCTGCTGGCCAAGGTGGTGGATGTCGTCGACGCCGCGAGCGGGACCGTGCGGCTGAAGGCCAGGGTGGCCAACGCGGACGAGATGACACTGGAAACACGCTCGACGAAAACCGTGCGCGTCCAGAGATAGCGCACGCCACGCTCACAGGGGCAGAGAGAAAGAGCACCATGCCGAGTTGCCCGAAGGGTCACCAGTCCGCGACCGACGACTGGTGCGAGGTGTGCGGCCACCGCATGTCCTCCGCACCGCGCCCCTCCCCCGCCCCGGAGCGGCACGCGGCGCTCTCCGCCGCCGAGCCCTGCCCCTACTGCGGCGCGCCCCGCGACGGCCTCGCCCAGTTCTGCGAGGGGTGCCGCTACAACTTCGTCACTCGCTCCGGCATGGTCTCCGCCCCCAAGTCACCGCCGTCGCAGTCGCGGCCGTCGCAGTCACCGCTCTCGCAGTCGCCACCGTCGCAGTCACCGCCGTCGCAGTCACCGCAGTCACCGCAGTCACCGCTATCGCCGTCACAGCCGTCGCAGGCTCCGACCGGCGCGGGAGTTCCCGCGGCGGCGCCGACCTGGACCGTCACCGTCAGCGCCGACCGTGGCTACTTCACCGAGATGATGGCCAACGGCGGTCCCGAGGGCCTGGGATTCTCCTTCCCCGGCTACTTCGCCGACCTCCACGTCCCCCTCACCCAGGTCCTGGTCACCATCGGCCGTCGCCGCCAGTCCACCGGCGAGACCCCGGACATCGACCTCGCCGGTTCCCCGGAAGACCCCGGCGTCTCCCACGAACACGCCATGCTCATCCAGCAACCCGACTCCACCTGGTCCCTCATCGACAAGGGCTCCACCAACGGCACGACGGTGAACGGCACGGAGGACCCCATCACCCCCTACGTGCCGGTGCAGTTGAAGGACGGTGACCGCGTACACGTCGGCCTCTGGACGACGATCACGATCCGCCAGGACTGAACGCGTCCGCCATCGGCGTAGCATCGGCGATTCCGGAAACCAGCCCTTTGAGAGTTGGCCGATTCCGCAACTTCTCCACCATTGACATCCCGAGCGTGAGTACGCCATCACGCAACGCGTCCAATTGTTGATCATGAATACTATTGAGCAGTTGTTGAGCAGCGCCTTGGCTGTGGGCGGCCAGCGGGTTGCCCTTAGCTGGTATTCATCATCCGCACTACCCCGGGTTTCCGTAATGCTCTTTCAGCAGACTCTTTACGGGCCGACAGCTTCCGGGACGGCCGACTCAGGCTTGTCCGGCTCGGTCGACGCGGTCTTCTCGATGCAGCGCAGCGGAACAGTGGCACTGCTGCGTGACATGAGAAGCCAGCACGTCCTGCCGACGTTTCCTCAGCCGTGGGGATCGATCAGCTCCTACCTTTCCCTGCTGCGCCGACCACGCCCCCTGGCAATCCTGGATGTGCCGGACATCGGTCTGGTCCCGGAACTGGCGCAGAGGGTTCACGTACTGGGCAGACTGGCCGCGGTCGTTGTCCTGGTACCGGACGGCACCGACTCGGTCACTCTTCTGCGGGGCGGCGCCGCGAACGTACTGCCTCGTAGTACGCCTCCCAAGGAGCTGGCCAGCCGAATAGCCGCCGAGCGTCGCTGGCTGACCGTGCTTCCCCCGTTCCATGCCACGGACGACGCCCACGAACGCCTCAAACTCACCTTGAACCTGAGGCAGAGCTCTCAACAGATCCTTCTGGAGCTCGTCCAAGCCTCAAGGCATCCATGGTGTTGCCATGACCTCTGCCTCCTGCTCGGTGATGCGCGGAGTCCGCTCAGCCGACGCGCCCTGCAGGCCCGTATGGCACGCCTGGCCCGCCGCGCGGAGGAGTGCGGCATGTCACTCACCACCAGCCATCAGTGGGGTCGCACCAGCTTCATCAGGGTGAACGATCACTCGTAGGCGCTGCCGGCAGATACACGGCGGACGTCCCTTGGCTGCTCGGTCGCGGTCAAGGGACGTCTTCGTCACGAGCCGGTCGGCCGGTCCCGGTTGACGTTGACGGGTTCTCCGCTCAGCGCATGACTCCACAACAGTTCGCTGATGCGTTGCACGGCGGCCGTCAGATGCCGACGGTAGGTGCTGAAGGACATTCCGAGCCCCCTGGCCACCGACTCCTGGGTGGGGCCGGCCTTGCTGTACGTGGTCGAGACGACCTGATGGCGCTTCTCCCCGCCACGCTCGCCCACCAGCGACTCGATGGCACTCAGCAGGACGTCCTGGAGGCCCGGGCCGTTCTCCACGACCAGGCGGCTGCGGCTGAGGGGGTTCGTCGCGAGCTCGGCGGGCCACCACATCGCGCGCAGAGCGTCCCGTACGGCGGCGTCGAACTCCGGCCGGGACAGCGTGACATGTTCCCCGAGCTCCTGCGAAGCCGGGCCCGGAGGCGTGATGGCGGTCGCGTTCTCCTGCACGGATTCGTACTTCTCCATCACGAACCCCGAGCCGGACTGGTCGCTCCAGTCGTGGGCGAACAGGCGGTATCCATAGTCATCGACGACGAGTCGGGCATCGACCGGCATCATGTCGGAGCGCGCAAGGTAGGTGTCCCAGAATCCGTCGTCCCGCATCACGACGAACGACCAGGCCATCCGTTCGGCCCGGATGAACTCCGCCCCCACGCGCCACTGCATCAGGTTCAGTGAAGGCGACGGCCGTTGGTACGCCTGCGGATCCACGTAGAACCGCCCGATGCCCATGTGCTCGCCCGCTCGCAGTGGCCTGCCGACGCGCGCGTGGGCCCATGCGGCGGCCACCACCGGATCGACGTCCGCCCCCTCTCCCTCCCGCTCGCCGAGCCGCAGCCAGGCCGAACAGGCGACGATCTCGTCGGTCCGGCTCAAGCGATAGACACTGAACGCCTCGGGCTGCCGATCCAGCCAGTAGCGGGCGATCGCGGCGGACTCGGGTCCCTCCGCCTCCTTCACCAGCTCCACGACGCGGCTCTCGTCGGCGGGGGCACAGCGCATTTCCCGCACCACGCCCTCGCAATTCCACACGATGGCCTCGGACATGAGGTCGGAGGACCGCAGAAGGTACACCAGGGAGTACATCGCCTGGAGCACCTGCGCGGGGGGCACTTCGCGGACCCGGCCGAGCAGATACTGGTGCATCCGTCGGCGGAGCGCGTCGAATCCGTCCGGGTCACGCCAGTGGAGATCGGCTGCCAGCACCTCGCGCACCACATCGTGCGGAAAGATCCCGGCGGCGGTGGATTCGATGAAGGGCTGGGTGCGCAACCAGCCGAAGAGTTCGGCGGCACGCGGGCCCATCACCGCCCGCAGCAGGGCCTCGGAGGTGACATCGGCCAGGGCGCACACCTCCAGCGCCGTGCGGTGTGCCTGGCTCGGTGGCTCGCCCACGAGTTGGGACAGCAGCGTCGAGATCACATCCTGGCCGGGTGACCAGTGGGTCGCCCGGGTTGTCCCGTCCGCGTCCTGCCGCACGGCGACCGCCGCCGCCAGGGACAGGGCCAGCGGATTGCCTCCGGTGAAGGACAGCAGCGTTTGATGCGCTTCGGCGGGAACACCGCGTATCTGGAGGAACGACGCGGCGTCGTCCCGGGCCAGGTCACGCAGCGGGATCACCCGCAACAGGTCGGCCCAGCCGGGGTCCGCGACCCAGTGCGAGTCGGGGGCCGCGCGTCCGGCGATCACGGCGACCGTGCCGACCGGAAGCCGCGGCAGGAAGTGCTGCCACAACCAGTCTTCCAGGCCCTGGCAGTGCTCGAAGGTGTCGATCAGGAGCACCGCTCCCGGCTCGCCGATCGCCTTTCCCGCGGCCTGCTCGAAGTCCTCCGGCGTCGCGGGAACCGTCCGGCCGTCCACCTCGACCACCAGCCGCCCGGCCTCGCGCGACTCGAGGGCGAACCGCCTCAGCAACGCGGATTTGCCGATCCCGCCGGGACCGTACAGATAGAAAACGGATGAACCGCCGGGTTCGCCCGTCAGCGCGGACCGGAACAGGGCCCGCTCCACGACCCGCCCGACAAAGGCCCGGTCCCGCGCCGCGACCACAAGGTCACCGAACGAGCCGCCGTCCCCCAGGTTCATGAGCCCCTCACAACCGAACTGTGTATGGCCGAAACAGCCTACGTCTCACACGTCGGATCTTTAGCGGGGATTCAACGGCGCGTCGGTATGCGGTGCTTCACATCCCCACGGCAAACCGACTGGTCAGCATGGATGAGCGGGGGCGAACGCCGCACGACACCAACGCAGGCCACGAGCCCGACGCTCTCCAGACATCGCCTGTTTCCGGCCCGGCTCGTGCCCGCTTTCCGAGCAGACACTCGACTCACCGCCGCCGCTGAGCAGGCGTGTGAAGACGCCGGGGCGGCGGCGAGGCACGCTGTGGGTTTCCACGCAGCCGATCGCGAACTCGGCGATGTCTCCGAGCAGTTGGGTCTCCGCCTCGGCCAGCATCGCGTTCCGCGACTGAGGATCCAGTTCCTCGAAGGCGCATCGGCGGCTCGCGGCGTCGTACAACTGATCGGGCATCCGCGAATCGTAGCTCTGTCGGATATTTCACGGAGACAACCGCTGTGCCTCGGCCTGGACTTGAACCTGGAGGGCTCGCGGCTCAGAGTCCGCCCCATTCGGCTGCCGCCTCGATGAGCCGGTCGCGTACGACGGTGAGTGCGGGGTTGACCGGTGTGCCGCGTCGGGTGGCGACGTAGAGGGTGTTGAGCGGCGGGACCTCGGGGTGGTGGAGCTGCACGACGCGGCCCGCGGCCAGTGACGGCTCGGCAAGATAGCGCGGCAGAACGGAGATACCCGCACCCGCCTCGACCGCGGCCAGGACCGCTCGGAGGTCCGCCACGAGGAGGGCGACGGGGTTGGTGGGACGGTGGCCGAACTCGCTTCGCCAGTAGCGGCGCACGATGGGCAGCTCCTCCGCGTAGGCGACGAGCGGCAGTGCGGCGAGTGCCTCCGCCGGGGCGGTACGGAGCCGCTCGGCGTCCACGGTGTGGACACCGGACGGCGGGCCGACGAGCAGGAACTCCTCGTCCACGAGGGGTACGGCCAGGAGCGCCCGTTGGGTGGGGCGGACGGCGGACACGACCAGGTCGAGACGGCCTTCGTCCAGCTCGACGAGCAGGTCCTGGGCCAGGCCGAGCGTCACGCGGAGGACCAGCCCGCGGCCGGTGAGCGGGGCGAGCGCGGGCAGGACCCGAACGGTCATGGCCTCTGCCGCGCCGCCGATCCGCACCGTGCCACGCAGTGGCGGTTCGTTCGTCGTCGAGCCGACAGCTTCCCGGAGTCCGTCCACGTGCGGGCTCACCCGGGCCGCGAGGGCGGCGGCGCGTGGGGTGGGTGCGGCTCCGTGGCGGGAGCGGACGAACAGTTGCTCACCGATCTGCTCCTCCAGCCGGGCGAGCTGACCGGTGACGGCGGGCTGGGTCACGCCCAGCCGCTGAGCGGCGGCGGAGAGGGACCCTGTCCGGTAGATCTCCAGAAATGTCGCCAGCAGGTCCAGGCTCGGCACGCGCCCTTCCTTCCGTCTTCCGTCAGTGGCCCAGGGGCACCGGTGCACGGTACGTGCGGCACGGCAGCTCAGTGTAGGGAGCCCGCCGCTGGGAGAGTGCGTGTGCCGGGAGCGGGCGGGATGCGGTGGGAGTGGACAGGAGCAAGTGGGAGCGGGCGGGTCTCACCCACTCCTGCCCGCTCCCCCTCGCTCCCCGCTCCCCCGGCTCCCCGCTTCCCAACTGGCGCGACCCCTGGGTTCAGTTGGCGAGCGCCTTCAGGACGGCCTCGGCCGTGCCGGTGCTCGACTGCGGGTTCTGGCCGGTGATCAGGTTGCCGTCCACGACGACGGTGTTGCTCCAGGCCGCGCCGGTCCGCAGCACCGCGCCCTTCTCCCGCAGCCGGTCCTCGACGAAGAAGGGCGAGTTCTCGCCGAGCCCGCCCTGGTTCTCCTCCTCGTCGGTGAAGGCGGTCAGGTTCCGGCCGGCGAAGGTGAAGCCGCCGTCCTCCGTGGTGGCGCTGAGCAGGGCGGCGCCGCCATGGCAGAGGGCGGCGACCGTCGTGCCCCGCGCGTTGGCCGCGTTCAGCAGGCGGCCGAGGTCGGCGTCCTGGGCGAGGTCCGCCATCGGGGCGTGGCCGCCGGGGATGTAGATCGCGTCGTAGTCGCCGACGTTGACGTCCGACAGGGCGAGCGGCGTGGCGAGTTCATCGGCGATGCCGGCGAGGTAGGTCCGGAACTCCGCGGCGTCGGCCTCGGAGACGCCGCCCTGCTCACTGAGGCTGAGGGCGTCGACCGTGGGGCGGGCACCGGCCGGGGTGGCGATGTCCACGTCCGCGCCGGCGGCCTTGAGCACCTGGTGCGAGGCTGCGACCTCCTCGGCCCAGTAGCCGGTGGGGTGGGTGGAGCCGTCGGCCAGCTTCAGGCTGGTGGCGGCGGAGATGACCATCAGGATCTTGGACATGGGTATGCCTGGCCTTGTCGCTAGGGGTAGCGGGACTTGTCACGCGGTGGGCCGCGTGCCGCCGCCCCTTGCGGGGCGGCTGTGGGGGCAACACCAGAATCCATCACCGATCATCCGCCGGCATCCCACTTTCCATAAGCATTCTTATGGAGCGGTGCTTGCGCGGCATTGCCGAACAGTGCATGAGCGGCCGCCGGTTCGGAGCAGGTCGGCGCACCGCGCGCCGGGGTGAACTCACCCGCTCAAGGGCTCATTGTGTTGTCGCGTAGGCATGAAATGGCCCCATGCAACAATGCGCGACCGTAGGGCGGTCCGGGCGTGTGTGTCCTCCGCGCGGTACATGATCCGTTGATCCGTAACGAAGCGAAAGGTCCTCTATGAGTAGCGGCGGGGCCGGCTGGATAGGGGCTCGGGTGCAGGCGGCACGAGACCGTGTCTTCGTCGGCCGTGCGGGCGAACTGGACGTCTTTCGCTCCGCGTTGTCCGGTGACGCTCTGGACCTTGCCGTGCTCTACCTGCATGGACCCGGCGGTATCGGCAAGTCGATGCTGATGCGCCGCTTCGCCGCCGAGGCGCGGGCGGCCGGACGTGACGTGCTGGAGGTCGACGGGCGGATGACCGAGCCCACGCCCGAGGCCTTCGCCGAGGAGGCCGGTGCGGTACTCACCGGCGAGCGGGCCGTCCTGCTCATCGACACCTTCGAGCGCTGCCAAGGGCTCGAAGGCTGGCTGCGGGACAGGTTCCTGACCGACCTGCCGGCCGGGGCGCTGGTCGTCATCGCGGGGCGCCTGGCACCGGACGCCGAGTGGACCTCCGATCCCGGCTGGGCGAGTGTGATGCGGACCATGTCACTGCGCAACCTCACCCCGGGTGAGGCCGCCGACTTCCTGCACGCGCGCGGGGTGCCGGAGCGGACGCATGGCGCACTGCTGGCCTTCACCGGCGGCCATCCCCTCGGTCTCGCGCTCGCGGCCACGGTGGCGATCCAGGACGAGGAGAGTCCCGCGGGCTGGGAGCCGACCCAGAACGTGATCGAGACGCTGCTGCCGCAGCTGACGGGTGAGGTGCCCTCCCCGACGCACCGGCGGGCGCTGGAAGTGTGCGCCCACGCGCATGTGACCACGGAGGCACTGCTGCGTACCGTGCTCGGAGACGCCGCGGGGCCGACGTTCGCCTGGCTGCGCGAACTGCCCTTCGTCGAGTCGGCCAGGCACGGCCTGTTCCCGCACGACGTGGTCCGCGGGGCGCTGGAGGCGGACCTGCGCTGGCGTGACCCCGAGGGGTACGCGGACCTGCACGGCCGGCTCCGCCGTCACCTGTTCGACCGGATACGGACGGTGCCGGAGAGCGGGATGCTGCGTGCCGTGGGCGAGTTCCTCTACCTGTACCGCACCAACCGCTACATATCAGGCGTCACGAGCTGGCGTGACGGCGAGGTGGTGGTGCACCCCTGCGATCGGGCGGATCGCGCCTCGGTGGTCGAACTGACCGCCAGGGTGGAAGGGCCGGAGTCGGCCGGCCTGGCCCAGTTCTGGCTGGACCGGCAGCCGGAGGCCTTCCGGGTGTACCGGTCCACGCGGAGCGGTGAGATCCTCGGGTTCTCCGCCTGGCTGCGATTGACCGAGCCGTACGGCGAAGACGTCGACCCCGTGGTCGCGACGGCCTGGAAACACGCCCGCAGCACCGCCGTACTGCGGGACGGTGAGTACCTGGCAGTGTCCCGATTCCATGTGACCGGGGGGAACTACCCGAAGGTCTCGCCGATCGAGGACCTCCACCAGTGGCGGGCCGTGGCCGAGATCGCCCGCGCCGGGCCGCGACTGGGCTGGTCGTACATAGCCATCCGGGCCGTGGAGTTCTGGCACGACTACTTCACGAACTTCGGCTGCGTCCCGGTCGCCGATCGGCCTCGGGTCGGGGACGTCGCGTACATGCTGTTCGCCTACGACTGGCGGGCGCAGCCGCTCTCGATGTGGGCGGAACGGATGAGCCGTGTCGTGCTGACGAACGTGCCCGGCGCGTCGCGCGTGTCCAGCGCTCGCGATGAAGCGATGACCTTGGGCGCACCCCCCGAACTGACCGTACTGTCGCGGCCCGAATTCGACGCCGCCGTGCGCGACGCGCTGCGCACGCTGCGGGACCCGGAGAAACTCAGGGTGAACCCGCTGGCCCGCAGCAGACTGGTCGTCGAACACGGGGCGGTGCTGCGGGACGTGCTGATCGAGGCCGTAGAAGCACTGGCAGAGGAACTGGGCGGCGAGAAGTACCGGCGCGCGGTGGCGGCGACCTATGTCGGTGCCGCGACCACGCAGGAATCGGCCGCGGCGCGGCTGGGGCTGCCGTTCGGTACGTACCGCAGGCATCTGGGCGGCGGAGTCGACCGCGTCTGTGACGCACTGTGGCGCCAGGAGATATTCGGAACGGCCGGTGGCGAACACCGGTTGTCGTAACGGCCGGGAGCGAACACCGGTTGTCGTGGTCATCGGGTGAGCGATCGGGTGTGCCCCCGCGGGTCCCCGCCCGCGTTGCCGGTCGGGGACCCGCGGTGGGGCACGCGCGGGACACGGAGGTACGCGCGATACGGGACGCCGGCCGAGGCCGGTTCGTCAGACCGTGCCGTCCAGGACGCCGCGGGTTCTCAGGGCAGCCTTGAGGGCTCTGATCGCGTAGTAGGAACGGGATTTCACCGTGCCCGGAGGTACGCCCAGGTGTTCCGCGGCATCGGCCACGCTGTATCTGGAGTAGTGCATCAGCCGGATGACTTCCTCGTGCTGCGCGCTCAGTTCGCGCAGGGCGTTCCGCACCACCTGTGAGGTGAGCATCCGGTCTATGTGATCGGCGGTCGGGGTCTCCGGCCGTTCCGTCGCGGGCACCTCCGTCGGGCGTATCTGCCGCGACCGGTGGTGATCGATCACCAGGTTGCGTACGACGGTGAACAGCCAGGGGCGGGCCGCGTCCGCGTCCCGCAGGATGTCCAGGTGGTTCAACGCCCTCGCGGCGGCCTCCTGGACGACGTCCTCCGCCTGGTGCCAGTCGCCTCCGAGAAGCCGGGCCGCGTACCGCAGCAGATCCGCGCCGTGCTGTTCGTACAGTTCACGGACGAATGCCTCGCGGTCGGCGCCCTCGCTCGCCGATGCCGGAAGTGATGTGGGGGGCTCGGTGGAAGCGCCGACGGCATCCATGATGCGCCTCATGGCATGGAGTCCTTGTATGAGAAATGGTGCATATCGCGTGTCCACGCCTCGCGTGACATACCTACGTTCGTAGAAAGGGCTTGCCCGCAGCTTGTCATCGGATTGTCGCGGGAGCGGCAGGGGGGCGGGCGCCGGGCGGGGCAGCCCCGTCACCGCGTGGCTCGTCGAGCGCCGGTGCGGCGAAATCTGACGCACAGTGAACCGGCACGCCAGGCTCCTCGTTGAGCCAGCCGAAAGCGTCCGCGGCCCGCCGACGAGTGGGCCGCCCGCTCCGCGAGACACCGGCCGAGCCGTGTCCGTCTCCTACCGACCGGCATCCGGCCGTGGCTCTTCGGCACGCGGCGGCCAGAGGATCATCTCGCCGCATCCATCCATTTTCACGAGAAACCAGAGGCGTTGTGGCACATTTCAGGATGAAGCAACCCACCGGCAGGCGGTCACGGAAGCGCCGTGCGGTCACGGGAATCGCGGTCACCTCGGCGGCTCTGCTCACGCTGGGCGCATCGACCACGTCGACCGCGACGGCCGCCGGCGACGGACCCAACTACGTGGCGCTCGGCGACTCCTACGCCTCCGGGGCCGGACTTGCCGGAGTGAAGGACAAGGCCTGCGACCGTACGACCGGGAGCTACGCCAGCCTGGTCGCCCGGTCCCAAGCGGTGGCGGGGCTGAACCGCGCCTTCAAGGACGTCACTTGCAGCGGTGCCACCACCCGCAGTATCTGGAACCACCAGGGCGACGCGCCTCCCCAGGCCAACGCCCTCACTCCCCACACGAAGCTCGTCACGCTGACCTTGGGCGGCAATGACGTCGGCTTCGTCAACGTGCTCACCACCTGCGCGACCGTCGCCTCGTCCGATCGGAACGGCAGCCCCTGCAAGGGGTACTTCACGGCGGGCGGCAAGGACGTCCTGGGCGAGCGCATCAACACCATGGAGGGGCGCATCCGCGGTGTGCTCGCCGACGTCAGGCGACGCAGCCCGGACGCCAAGGTGGTCGTCGTCGGTTACCCCGCGGTCTTCCCCGACAACGGGGTCGGCTGCGCGGAAGTCCCCTTCGCCAAGGGTGACTTCGCCTTCCTGCGGGACACGACGAAGAAGCTGAACCGGGCGTTGCAGCGCCAGGCGGCGGCGGGCGGCGCGGGCATGTCCTTCGCGGACACCTACTCGGCGACGGTTGGCCACGACATGTGCCGGCCCCGCGACCGTCGGTGGATCGAGTCCCTGACGCCTGCCGCGAACACCCTGTCCGCGCACCCCAACAGCACCGGCCAGCTCGTCATGGCATTCGCCGCGCTGGACCGGATATTCAAGCCGTAGTACCGCGCCGACGCGTCGGTGCCGCTCCGGTGCCGACGCGTCGACCGTCACCGTCACCGTCGCCGTCGCCGTCAGGTGATTTCCCGGCCGGTTGTCGCGGCGGAGGCGGGCCCGCCCACCCTCTGCCGCGACGACCGGGCCGTCACGGTTCGCAGTCTTCGTGGCCTGGAGCGAACCGGAGGCGGAGAGTGCCCGTAGTGCCTTGTGCAGGCCCAGGCGGGCCATGGCAATTCACTTCTGTTCGTATCCGGGAACCATGAGGGCGTATGCAATCACATTCCGCGGCTGTCATCGCCGGGCGCACGGGCGGCGGGCTCTCCGACGCCGTGTTCGACAGAGCGGCCCAACGGCCCGGATTCGTTCAGTTGTCGCGAAGAGTGGGTGACCGCTGGATCGATATGACGGCGGGACAGTTCGCGGAAGCGGTGATGGATTTGTCCCGAGGGCTCCTGGCCCGTGACATCGCCACCGGGGACAGGGTGGGGATTCTGTCGGCGAACCGCTACGAGTGGACCCTTTTCGACTACGCGCTGTGGACCATCGGCGCCATACCCGTACCGCTGCACCACACGTCCTCCTCCGAACAGATCGAACGGGCGCTTTCCGAGACCCGGGCTGTGGCGTGCGTCATCGAGAATGAAGAGCACAAGGAAAAGGTCGACGCGGAAACGCATCTCCTTCCGGCGCTCCGTGACATCTGGCAACTCGACAAGGGAATCGTCGACCTGCTCGTGCACGAGGGCCGACGGGTGGACGCCCGGCAGGTGGAGGAGCGACGCGACTCGGTCGGGCCGAACACCCCGGCCACGATCGTGTACACCGCCGGGACGACCGGCGCACCCAAAGAATGCCTGATCACCCATGGAAACCTGGCAGCGCAGGCGGATGCCTTCATGCATCACACCCAGGCAACCATCCGGGCGTCACCGAGGGGCCGGACGGCGTCGACGCTCCTCTCCCTCCCCCTTTCCCAGGTGTACGGACGCACGGCCCAGATCTGCGCGGTCAGGCATGGAGTACAACTGGCCCACAGTTCGTCGATGAAGCCGTCGACCCTGCTGGACGACCTGCGGTCGTTCCGGCCCACGCTTCTGCTCGCGGTTCCCGAGTTTTACGAGGGCATTTTTCACGCGGCTCAACTGGCCGCCGCCGAGCGGAATCGAGAAAAATCCTTCCTGCGGGCGGTGAGGACCGCCAGAGAATACGCCCTCGCACACGAGGGGCACATCTTCGGCGACGGCCCGCGCCCCTCCGCCCGACTTCGACTGCGCCGCGCCTTCTACGATCTCCTGGTCTACCGAAAGATCCGTCGGTCGTTCGGTGGCCGGGTGCGCAACTCCATATCCGGGGGCTCATCCCTTCGGCGGGACATCGGCCTGTTCTTCTTCGGGTCGGGAATCGCCGTACACGAGGGATACGGTCTCACCGAGTCCTCCGCCGGTATTACGTGCAACCCGCCGGGCCGTATCAAATTCGGCACCGTCGGGCAGGCGATCGACGGCGTCGACATTCGCATCGCGCAGGACGGCGAGATCATGCTGCGGGGCCCGCAGATTTCCCCCGGAAGCCTGGTCGATTCCTCGCCGGAGCCGGGCGCCCGCGAGGACGGCTGGCTGCGTACCGGCGATCTGGGCCGCTCGGACGGAGACGGCTATCTCTACATCACCGGCCGCAAGAAGACGGTCATCGTGACGAGTGGTGCTGTGCGCGTCTCCCCCGAACCGCTCGAAGAGCGTGTGCGCGCCCACGCCTTCATCGCCCAGTGTCTCCTGGTCGGTCAGGGGCGCCCCTATCTCACGGCCCTCATCACCCTCGACTGGCAGGTTGTCGAGCACCTCTTCTCGTTCACCCGGCTCGAACGCTCGGATCTGGTGCGTACGCACGTCATCCGGCAGGAGATACAGCGCGCCGTGGACCGGGCGAACGCCACCGTTCCCGGATCCGAGGCCATCCAGGACTTCCGCATCCTGTCCGACACGTTCACCGTCCGCAACGGGACGCTCACCTCGGGCCAGAGGGTCAGGCGTGCCGAGGCGGAGGCCGAGTACCGCGGCGTCATCGACGCGATGTACGGCACCGCCGACGTCACCACGGGACGGGCGGTACGCACCCATGGCTGACGGGGCGGTTCCCGGACCGGGCGAGCCCGGATCGTCCGCGGCGACTCTCCCCGAAGGAGGACGCCGACGGCTTCTGCCGCCGTCCCGCGCGGTGCGCCGGCTCCCTGCCTGCGCACTCGCGCTGGGAGCCACCATCGCGTTGCCCCATGCCGACGAACCGGGCGAAGGCAGTCCTGTCAGGGTCGCGACCGGCCGAGTCTGTCTCTCCACGCTCACGTCCGAGCTGGAACTCTCCTGCGGGACCTACGGGTTCGGGGATCTCCGCCATGTCTGCCGGACGGACGCCACCAGCGTCCGGTGCGCGCGGACCAGCGCGGTGACCGTGCGCAACACCGGATACTCCGTCGTGTACGTCACCGCCATCAGCGGGCCCCGGCAGGGTGTCCGGGAGCAAGGGAAGGACCAGACGCTCGCTCCGAAACAGTCGGCCACCCTCAGCCCCGGAGCGGCAAGGATCCTCTTCGACATCACCATGCGCCGTACGGGAGATGCGCCCGGCCGCATTGAAGTGACCCACGTGAAGTGACCTGACCTGGCGACCTGGCGACCTGGCCCAGTGGAGTGACGGGGAAGGGCCGGAGACGGGCCGGGAAGGGCCGGGGACGAGGCTCTCAGGCGTGCCGTACCGGCAGGTGGACCACGTTCTTCCGGCCGGCAGCGGCCCCGCCCGGCTCCGCCCCGACGGCCACGCGCAGCACCGCTTCTCTCCCGCTGTCCGGTGCCCGTTCCGCGTCCGCACGGCTCGCGAGGGCACGGGAGAGCCACTCACCGGCCTTGTCCACCTCGTTCCGTTCGAGGCACGCGTATCCGGCTCTCAGGGCGGCGTGGGAGAGATCGTGCTCGTCGACGAGCGGCCCGGCGGCGACGGCATGCTCGGCGACGCATTCGACACTGCTGCCGGGGCGGGCAACCAGCTCCTGATACGCCGCCGCGTGCAACTCGCAGCTGCGCGCACGGCTCAGGCCCGCGTCCAGCACCGCCCGGACCAGCCCGCAGGAGAAGCGGTACGCGCCGGACGACCGTGGCGTACCGCCCGCGGACCACACCACAAGCCCGGACTCGGCGGCGACGTCCAGGCCGGAGAGTACGGCCTCCCTCGGGAGCGAGGCCATCGCCGCCAGCACCGGCACGTCCAGCTCGTCCCCGGTGACGGCGGCGATCTCCAGAAGCCGCCGCACCTCGGGAGCGAGGGCCCGCAGCCGGGCCTGGACGACTGACGTCACGGAGGCCGGGATCGTGTGATCCGGACCCGTCCGGTGGCCGGCGGACAGGCGCAGGAGTTCGGCGAGGAAGAACGCGTTGCCGCCCGTCAGTTGATGCAGCGCGGCCGCTTCCGACCGCAGATCGTCAACGGCGACGCCTGCACCGTCACCGAGCCCGCCACCGCCACCGGAACCGGCACCAGCACCAGCACCAGCACCAGCGTTCGAGCGAAGTACCCCGGCGATGTCCTCAAGGGTCAGCGGCTGGAGTTCGAAGCGTTCCGCCTCGCACCGGGCGAGAACCGCGAGAAGGTCCTCGGTGCCGGGTTCATCGCCGGCATCGACAGCGCACACGACCAGCAATGGCGCGTCCCGTACCACCGCGGCACACGTGGCAAGTTCGTTCATCACCGCCGGGGTGGCGCCCTGGACATCGTCGATGAGGCAGAGCACGGGCCGCTTGCCCCCGGCCTCGCTCGCGTCCGGCTCGTCCTGTCCGATCCCCAGCGGATTCCCGAGTTCACCCTCGTACGCGCCAAGTCCCCCCAGGGTCCTGTTGACCGCGGTTCCCCCGGCCAGGCGGACGGCCTGGGACTTCTTCGGATGGCGGACCCAGCGCACGCTGAACCCGTGCTGTTCGGCCTCGGCGCCGAGCACTTCCAGGAGACGGGTCTTGCCGGTACCCGCTCCTCCCGATACCACGGCCCACCGGGTACGGCCGACGCGTGCGGCGGACAGCAGTTCGGTCAGCCGGGACAGTTCGGCCTCGCGTCCGGCCAGCGCTGCCCGTCCCGGGAGAGGGGTCTCGCGCGTCACGTCGGGGGCCTGGGCCGGAGCGACAGGCGCGCTCGTCCGCGCGGCGGGATGCGACGCGGCGGGAAGCGACGCGGCGGGAAGCGACGCGGCGGGAAGCGACGCGGCGGGATGCAGCGCGGGAGTGTCATGGCGGAGGATCGCCCTGTGCACCCGTTGCAGTGCCAGCCCCGGGTCGGTGCCCAGATCCTCCGCGAGCAGGCGGCGGACGTCGTCGAAGCGGCGCAGCGCCTCACCCGCACGTCCTGTCAGGTAGAGGCCACGGAGCAGTACGGCCCAGGAAGCCTCGCGGAGTGGATTGCTGTTGACGATCTCCTCGGCGACCGCGATGGACCGCGTGACCTCGCCGTCCTCCAGCAGCAGACCGGCCTGAAGTTCCCTGGCCGACCATCGAAGTTCCGAGAGCCGGTTCGTCTCGCGCTCCGCGAAGAGTTTTCCGTCCGCGTCCTCGTACGGCCTGCCGCGCCACAGAGCGAGGGCCTGCTCCACCTCCGCACGGGCCTCGGCCCACTTCTTCTCCCTCACCAGTCCGTGCGCGTTCTGGACGGCGTCCTCGAACCGCCCGGCGTCGCGCTGCTCGCGCGTGGCGTGCAGCGCGTAGCCCCCCGAGGTGTGGGTGAGCATGCCGGTGCCGGCGTCCCGGGAGTCGCCCAGCGCGGAGCGAAGCCTGCTGACGTGAGCGCGCAAGGAGGACAGGGCCGCGCTCGGCGGCCGTCCGTTCCACAGGTCTTCGCAGAGCCGCTCGACCGATACCGGCCAGCCGTCCTCGGCGAGCAGACGCAGAAGAAGTACCCGCCGTTGCGGCGGTCCGAGGTCCACCGGGCCCGCGGGGCCGGTGACTTCCAGCGCGCCCAGCACGCCGAAGGACCATGCCCGGGAAGGCCGGGGAGGCGCGGCCGTCCCCTGCTCGGACACCTGCCGGCCGAATGCCCGCTGCCAACTACCCCCCGCAGCGGTACGTTCTTGCCCCCCCGGACAGCTCGTGGTCATCTGAAGTACTCCTGTCTCACGTGGCGCCTACCGCACACGCTGCCGCAGATGACTGCCCACCTAGAAGTCCAGTCGCATGCTCACTACTGCTCAACGTCTCTCCAATTAATCGTCGACAACCGTCGCTGAGCGGCGCTTTCACCGACGAGGCCCTCGTCCGCGGGCACTCCGCCGGGACCGAGCTGCGGCTTGTGACGCACAGCGATGAACTACACACGGACTTTGATCGTTATAAGCACGGCGGGCGGTGTGACTGAACGGCTGCACCGTGTCTGCCGTCTCTCATCCAGACCAGAGTCATGCCGGCCGCAGCCATGGAGTAACGCATCCGTGAATCTCACCTCATCCCTCCGCTCCGTTGTCGTCACCGGTGTCGGTGCGACCACCCCGCTGGGCGGGAACGCCGCGTCGACCTGGGAAGCGCTGCTCGCCGGCCGTTCCGGAGCAACCGTCCTGCAGCAGGACTGGGCTGCCGAGTTGGCCGTACGTATCGCCGCGCCCGCCGCCGTTGACCCCTCCGGCGTGCTTCCCGCGCATGTGGCGCGCCGGCTGGACCGGGCGGCGCAGTTCGCGCTGATAGCGGCACGGGAGGCATGGGCGGACGCGGGTTTCACCGGCAAGGCCGGCACATCCGTCGAATTCGATGAATCCAATGAATCTGACCGATCTGACGGATCTGACGGATCTGACGGATCCGGCGTGCCGTCCGGCGGCACGGCCCCCGCCGACCCCTATCGCGTCGGCGCGGTCGTCGGCACCGGCGTCGGTGGCGTGTCGACCCTGCTCAACCAGTACGACGTGTTGCACGAACGAGGGGCGCGCAAGGTGTCCCCCCTCACGGTGCCGATGCTCATGCCGAACAGTTCCGCCGCCCATGTCGGTATGGAGGTGGACGCGCGGGCCGGCGTCCACACGCTGGTCAGCGCCTGCGCTTCCGGTTCGGAGGCCATCGGCTACGCGATCGACATGATCAGGACCGGCCGCGCCGATGTGGTGGTCGCGGGTGGAACCGAAGCGGTCATCGTTCCCCTGAACCTCGCGGCGTTCGGCAACATGATGGCGATGTCGAAACGGAACGACGATCCGCAGGGCGCCTCACGCCCGTACGACAAGGGCCGTGACGGCTTCGTTCTCGGGGAGGGCGCCGGCATCGTGGTGCTGGAGTCGGCCGAGCATGCCGCCCGCCGGGGCGCGAGGGTGTACTGCGACGCGGTCGGGCAGGGGCTGTCCGCCGACAGTTACCACATCGCCCAGCCGGAGCCGACGGGCCGCGGTGTCGCGGCGGCGCTGGAGCAGTTGCTGGCCACGACCGACATCAGGCCCGCCGAGATCGCGCACCTCAATGCGCACGCCACGTCGACTCCGCAGGGCGACATCACCGAACTCAAGGCTCTGGAGAAGGTGTTGGGCGACGACATCGGTCATGTCGCGATATCCGCCACCAAGTCGATGACCGGTCATCTCCTGGGCGGCGCGGGCGGTATCGAGACCGTCGCCACGGTGCTGGCCCTGCACCACCGGACGGCGCCCCCGACCATCAACGTCACCGACCTCGACGACGAGGTCGACCCCTCCCTGATCTCCGCCAGCCCGCGCCCTCTCCCGGAGGGCCCCGTCGTCGCCCTCAACAACTCCTTCGGCTTCGGCGGCCACAACGTGGTCCTCGGCTTCCGCGTCAACGACTGACCCGAACGGTGAGACGAGCCCGCGCTTCGGGCCTGCGGGCGATGCCCTCAGCACGGCTCGCGCGGGCTCTTCCGCCTACCCCTTCGGGCGGGCACCGACGCGGGCGAGCACGCTGTCGGCCAGTTCCTGCGGGGTCAGTTCGCCGTCCAGGAACACGGTGTCGCCGGGCAGGGTGTCGACCGCGGCCGTGCACCGCTCGATCCTGTCCTTGCACCACTGCCGGACCCGCTCGTCCTTGGCGGGATCACCGGGGGTGAAGCTCCGTCCGTCGATCCGCCTCACCAGGACCTCCGGTGAGACCTTGAGGAAGAAGTGGTGGGCGACGACGCCCGCGTCCTTCAGCGCCCCGAAGATCTCGCCGACATACCCGGGGTTGACCAGCGTCATGGGGACCAGGACGGGGCGTTGGTACTCCTGCACCAGACCCACGGCCATTTCCGCGACCTGCCGCCGCCACAATCTCAGGTCCTGGAAGTCGCCGGTCGGTACCTCGACGATCTCGCGCAACACATACCCGACCATCTCCGGGTCGTAGACCAGCGCCTCGGGCCAACGCGGACGCAGTTCATCCACCAGCGTGCTCTTCCCGCTGCCGAACGCGCCGTTCACCCAGACGATCACACGCTTCTCCCACCTCATCGTCAGCGGCCCGCGTCCTGGGCTCACACTGCCAGTTCACCGCGGTGAGGGTCTCACGTCATGACCACCGGCAGGGTTCCATTGGCGTACTGCTCGCGAAGCGACCTCTTGTCGTACGTACCGGTCGGGGTCATGTCGATGGCAGGAAGGAAAACCCAGCGTTCAGGCACTTGCCAGCGCGTGACCCGGTCGCTCAGGAAGCCCTTCAGTTCCGACGCGTCGACCGGGCCCTCCGCGAAGACCACACAGGCCATGGGCCGTTCACCCCATTTGTCGTCGGGCACTGCGATGACGCATGCCGCGAGAACGGCGGGATGCTCGGTGAGGTAGTCCTCCAACTCGACCGAAGATATCCACTCGTCTCCGCACTTGATGATGTCCTGCACGCGGTCGTTCAGGGGGACTTGGTCGTTCAGGGGGACTTGGTCCTCCGAGGGGAGACAGTCGTCCAGGGAGAGACGGTCTTCCGGGGGGAGACGGTCTTCCGGGGAGATCCGTCCGACGTCCTCCGCGTCACCGACCTGGAGTTCGCCCACCGGCCCGCCGTCCCAAGGCAGTTCGTCCCCCTGCTCGTCGATCGACTCCGCCTCACTGCCGAGGAGCGCGGACTCGGTACTGCCGAGAGGTGAGGCCCCGGTCGTACCCCCGCCCCCGGTCAGCGTGATCCCGTGCCGCTCGGCGTAGGCGGTGATCATGGACTCCGGGGCCGCCGCTCCGCCGGTCACGATTTCGTTCACGCAGGAGATGTCGATCTCCGGATGGGCTTCCAGGTACCGGAACAGACTTCCCCACACAGAGGACACGCCCACGCCCTTGGTCGGGCGGACGTCCGCCATAAACGCGGCCAGCGGTTCCGGTGCGACAAAACGGTCCGGCATGGCCAGCGAAGCACCGGTCAGAAACGCGGCGTAGGGCAGGCTCCAGGCCAGTGCGTGGAACTGGGGTACGACGGCCAGCACCAGGTCCTGGCGCGACAGGGCGAGGGCGTCCGAGAGGGAAGCCGTCATGGCGTGCAAGCAGATCGAACGGTGGCTGTGAACAGCGCCCTGGGGTTCGCCAGTGGACCCTGAGGGCCCTGACGGCCCTGAGGTGTAACACATCGCCGCCGCGGACCGTTCGTCCACGTCGGGCCATGGGTAGCTGTCCGACCCGCCGTGGAGCAACTCCTCGTAGGAGTGCGGCTGGACTCCCACCGCCTCCAGGGCCGAGAGGTCGGCTGGGCCGTTGACCACGACGTGTCGCACCGACCGGAGCCCGGACAGCAGCGGCACGAAGGCGGGCAGGAGGGAGTGGTCGACGATGACGACCTGGTCCTCGGCATGGTTGGCGATGTATGCGACCTGCTCCGGAAAGAGCTGGATATTCAGCGGGTGGATCACCGCACCCATCGCCGGCACGGCCAGATACGCCTCCACATGGCGCTGGTTGTTCCACATGAAGGTGGCCACCCTGTCCCCCGCCCCCACCCCGATGGCCCGCAGGGCGCCGGCCAGCCGGGCGGCGTTGCGGCCAGTCTCCGCGTACGTGGTGATCGAGTGTCCCTCTTCCCCCGCCGTCACGATCGTGCTGGTCGCGAAGGCACGTGATCCGTGGTCCAGAAGCCGACGGATCTGAAGCCCTGTGTCCTGCGTGGTGGTGCTGCGCACTGGTCGCCCCATTCGAATGAACCCTGGATGGGTCCCTTGTGAGCAGCAACGACGGTGACGGCAGCCTGGTTCATAGGTGATCACCCGTACGGTTCTTCGCTCTGAACGAGCGGAAAGGGCCCGCCGACAAGCCGACCCGCCCACTCGATGGGGTTGACCCCGCCAGGTGTGAGTGGTTAAGTACTCACATGAAATCGGAAGCCCGACGACAGCTCTCCACCGCCGAGGAGCGCCGCGAGACGGTGCTGCACACCGCGATCGGAGCCTTCGCGGCACGCGGCTACTTCGGCACCACCACCATCGACGTGGCGAAGGCCGCCGGCATCTCCCAGGCCTACGTCTACCGGCTCTTCCCGAACAAGGAGTCCCTGTTCGTCGCGGTCGTCGAACACTGCTTCGTCCGGGTCCGGCAGAGCCTGGAGCAGGGCGCGGCGTCCGCGACCGGCTCCTCGCCGGAGGTGGCGCTCGCCGCGATGGGTGACGCGTACGCCCGGCTGATCAGCGACAACAACCTTCTGCTCGTACAGATCCACGCCCAGGCGGCGGCGGTTTCGGAGCCCTCGGTCCGGGATGCGGTGCGGACGGGGTACGCGCGTCTGGTGGAGTACGTACGCGGAGTCTCCGGCGGGAGCGAGCAGCAGATCCAGGAGTTCTTCAGGGTGGGCATGCTCTGCAATCTGGTGTCGTCCATCGGCGCCACCGAGGTGGACGCCCCATGGACGCGCACGCTCACCGCGGGCATCCGGCACTACTGACAACGGGCACGCCACCGCCCTGCGCGCCGCACACCCCACTCTCGCGATCCGCAGGCGTCCCAACGACTGTCCCGAGAGTGAGCAATTAACCACTCATTCACCCGCGCTTCGCGATGTCCCTGCGAGGCGGATTTCTCGGCCCATTCAATGAGTGGTCGACCACACATAAGAGTCCTGATGTCCGGCATCACGAAGGAGAGCACGCCGTGAACACCAACACCACCACCAGCGACAGCAGCAGCGACACCAGCGCCGCCGCCCCCGCACTCGCCCCGATCCAGGCCGTCGACGCCGAAGCCCCCATCACCGTCCGGCTGTCGATCACCGTGCGCGCCCCGCTCGCCGACGTGTGGGCGCTGCACACCGACATCGGCGCCTGGGCCGACTGGAACCCGGACATCGACCGGGCCTCGCTCGACGGCCCGCTCGTCCCCGGCACCCGGTTCCACTGGCTCACCCACGGCCTCGACATCACCTCGACCATCTACCAGGTCGTACCCGGCAGGCGCATCGTCTGGGGCGGCCCGGCGCAGGGCATCGACGGCGTCCACGCGTGGACGTTCGAGGAGTCCGACGGGGTCGTGACGATCCGGACCGACGAGTCCTGGAGCGGCCCTCCGGTCGACGCACAGCCCGAGGAGCTCCGCTCCGGGCTCACGCAGTCGCTTGAGCAGTGGCTGCTGCACCTGAAGAGGCGGGCCGAGCACCCGTAACCCCGACCCGAACGCGCCAGTCCAACCAAGACAAACGCATCACGCCACGTCCGTGGGGGCCGTCTCCCGGCCACCCCAGAAATCACCACAGCCACATCTACGGAGGTACACCATGTCCCACGCCGGCCCGACCGCCGCGACCAGCACGCAGCCGTCCACCTTGAGTGTCGTCCTCAACAACCGTCTGTCGTACCTGAGTTTCGGCTTCGCCTGGCTGATCGGGCACGGTGTGAACGCCATGACCCATGGCGACGACCCTGTCCTCGATCTGCCGTCCGCCGTGCCGGCGGCGCTGCTGGTCGTCGGCCTGGTCGCGGCCGTGGCCGTCACCAGTGTCGTCACCGCCAGGGCGCTGCGCGGGGTCCAAGGCCCCCAGGCGCTGGTCGGGAACCTGCTGGCTGCCTCCTGGCCGATCGGCTTCGGCGCGCTGTTCCTGGTCATCACCGCGCTGAGCGAGGCACTGGACGAGCAGGAGGTGCACACGCTCATGTGGCCGACCGCGTCCGGGCTCGTCGTGGGTCTCCTCTACCTCGCCGGCGGCGCCGCGTACCACGACCGTCTGCAGTACACGCTCGGCAGCTGGCTCGCCCTGACCTCGTCCGCCGCGCTCTTCCTCGACGGGGCGAACCTGTACTGGGCGCTCGCGCTTGCGGGCGGCGGCAGCTACTTCGTCGCGGCGGCCCTGGAACCCCGCCGCCGCGCGGACGCCCTGCTCGCCGGGTCGAGGAGGACCGGCACGGCTTGAGCGCCCTGCCGCTCCACCCTGCCTCCCGCGCGAGGGCAGCCCTCGCGCGGGAGGCAACGCCGTTACGTGCCCGGCCGACGGGGAGTGCGCCGGGACACCGCGGCCTCGTGGGCCGCGCGGGCCAGGGCGCGGCGGTCGTTGTGAGTACCCGGCGCGATGGGCGGCAGCACGGTGAGTTCGGCGGTCAGGCCGCGGACGGCGGCCACCCGGCGAAGCGAGGCGAGCAGGGTGTCCTTGCCGACGAACGCCGCCGCCTCGGCGAACCGCCGATCCTGGAGCCGGTAGCGGATGCTCACCGGTCGCACCGGGACCGACGCGTCGATCGCTGCCTGGAAGGCGGCGTGCCGGAACGGACCGTGCTCCCGGCCGCACCAGGTGGTGCCCTCGGGGAAGACGATCACCGACGAGCCCGCGCGCAGTGCCGCGGAGAGTTCGTCGACCTTTGCGGGCAGCGCCCGCAGCCGGTCGCGTTCGACGAACAACGTGCCGCCGTAGGCGGCGACTTGGCCGAGCACCGGGTAGGACGCGATCTCCTGTTTGGCCACCATCCGGCCGGGCAGCACGGCGGCGATCAACGGTATGTCCAGCCAGGAGGCATGGTTGGCGACGACCAGCATGCCTGTTGCCGGACGGGTCGGCCGTGCAGCCCGTTCCTGCCGTGCCATCTCTCCGCCCTCTCCTCCCTCTCCTCCCTCTCTTCCCTTTCCCTCCTCTCCGCCGCCCTCGGTGATCGTCGCCCGTACGCCGAAGGCCGCGAGAATGGTGCGGCACCAGCGCCTGATCAGCCGGTCGCGGAGGGGCCGGGACAGGCGCCGGATCAAGGGGATGAGCGAGACACCGAAGGCGATGACGGCGAGGCCCGTCACCAGGCGGGCCGCGCGCAGCGGCCGCGCGACGGACGGCCCCGGGTCGGAGACGCACAGGGCGGGGGTGCACGGGGCGCTGGGCAGCCAGAAGCTCGTCGGTACGGGGGCGTTGGCCGGAACCCTGTGGGACGAAGCACCGTGCGCGCTGTCGACGGGAACGCTCACCACGCGGATGCCAGGGCGAGAAGGCGGTTGAAGTGACGCGGGTCGGCGTGCCGCACGGACAGCAGTACGTAGAAGTCGGCCGCCCCGAAGTCGACGTCGTACGCCGGTTCTCCGCACACCCAGGCGCCCAGGCGCACATAGCCGCTCAGGAGCGGCGGGAGCGGAGCGCGCGCGGAGGAGGTGGCGGTGGCACGCCAGGGAAGGCGCGGGGTGACGCGGTATTCCGCGGGGGAAAGGTGCTTGGCGGACAGGGTCTCCCACACACGGCCGGCGAGTGCCCCGCCGTCCGCCAGCGGGACCGAACAGCAGCCGCCGAGCCAGCCGTGCCCGGCCCGGGTCAAGTAGCGCGCGACCCCGGCCCAGATGAAGGAGACGACCGCTTCTTCGTTGTGGTCGGGGTGGACGCAGAAGCGGCTCGCCTCGACGAGGTCGTGGCGGATCCCGGCCAGGCCGCCGAGCTGGAACTCGGCCGCCGCGTACAGGCTTCCGGCGGCGGAGGCGGGAACGGGCCGCAGCAGCCGGTACGTGCCGACGACCGCCCCTGTGGCTTCTTCGCGGACCAGCAGATGGTCGCAGCAGTCGTCGAAGGCGTCGACGTCCAGACCGGGTTCGGGTGTGGTGAGCGAGGCGCCCAGCCCGCCGGCGAAGACCTTGTGGCGCAGCCGTTGGGCAGCTCGTACGTCACGCTCGTCCCGCGCGAGGGAGACGGTATAGCGAGGAGGGGCGGTGTGGGGCAGGGAAGCGAGCGTTTTCGACGCGGCCATGTCTCTTTCTTTTCTTCTTCCGACGTCAAGCCGGGTGGTGCGTGTTGTTTCAGGCCGGTCACTGGAGGCCGACGTGCACCAGCGTCGGGGCCGCCGGTGCTCACTTCCCAGCCCGGACTGCTGTCCACCACTGATCAGTGCCATGGCAGGATCGACACCTGCGGCAGGCGCGGGTGTCCGGATGCCGCTCCTGCCGGGAGATACGCGAAAGACTCGGACGGCACCACAAGGGGCACCGCTGGACGCGGTGCCCGGAGGAAACCATGCGCAACAGAATCAAGCTCGCTGTCACCAGCGCGGCGGTGCTGCTGACAGGCGCGAGCGGTTACGGCGCGGTCGACGCTCTCGGACTGCTGAAGAAGACCGGACCGCTCTCCGCCGACGAAGTGCGCTCGACCGCACAGGACTTCCTCGATTCCTGGCAGGAGGGAGATCTGACGGCCGCGGCAGCGCTCACCGACGACGGCGACGCGGCACATCAGGCGCTGACTCAGTTTCGCCGAGGGGCCGGGACGGACGTCTCCTTCAAGACGGAACGGCAGGACGCCACCCGGGTGTCCTTCGCCACCACCCTCCGGTTCCGTGACGACGGTCGTACGTCGACCTGGACGTACGGTTCCTCCATAAAGCTGCTGAGGGACCCGGGTACGGGCGAGCCTCGCGTCGCCTGGCTGCCGTCCGTGGTGCATCCGAAGCTGCGGAAGGGCGACGCGATGACGGTCGCGGAGGCCGCCGCACCCGTGGTCGACGCCGTCGACAGGGACGGCAAGAAGCTGACGGCCAAGGAGTTTCCCTCCCTCGCCGGCGTACTCCCGTCGCTGGGCCGACGATACGGAGACAAGCTGGGCGGGACGCCCGAGGTGGAGGTCCGGCTCACCAGGGCCGGTGGCCGGTCGAGTGAGTCGCTCCACGTCATCTCGGCGGGCAAGCCGGTCAGACTGCGCACCACCCTGTCCGCGAAGGTCCAGCGGGCGGCCGAGCGAGCGGTCAAGAAGTTCCCGGAGTCCTCCACGGTCGCGGTGAAGCCCAGTAACGGCGAGATCCTCGCGGTGGCCAACAACCGTGGGGACGGATTCAACGCGGCCCTCCTCGGCCAGCTCGCTCCCGGATCCACCATGAAGATCATCACCGCGGCCGCGTTGCTGGAGAAGGGGCTCGTCACCGCGCCGGGCCCCGCACCCTGCCCGAAGGCCGCGCGCGTCGGCGGAACGACCTTCCACAACCTGGACGAGTTCGAGATGCCCGGCGCCACCTTCTCGGACGGCTTCAGCCGTTCCTGCAACACCACGTTCCTCGAGTTCGCGGACGACATCGACGCGGACACCCTGTCCCGGGAGGCGCGCGAGGTCTTCGGCGTGGGCCTCGACTGGCACAGCGGAGTCGCCACCTTCGACGGCAGCGTCCCCAAGGCGACCGGGGCGGAGAAGGCCGCGACGATGATCGGGCAGGGTCAGGTGCAGATGAACCCGCTGAACCTGGCCTCGGTCGCCGCGACCGCCTCGACCGGGAGGTTCAAGCAGCCGAACCTGGTGCCGCCGGATGTGGACGGCCGCCCGCTCGCCGAGGCACAGCGCTCTCTGCCGGACGACGTCGCGCGGCAACTGCGCACCATGCTGCACAGGACCGCGACGGAGGGAACGGCGGCCAAGGCGATGCAAGGGCTGCCGGGAGACATCGGCGCGAAGACCGGCTCGGCCGAGGTCGGCGGGAACGCCACGTCCGACAGTTGGTTCGCCGGCTACCGCGACGACGTCGCCGCGGCGGCCGTCGTGCAGAAGGGCGGCCACGGAGGCGACGCCGCGGGGCCGCTCGTGCGGGACGTACTCGAGACGCGGTAGCCGGGTCGTACCGAAGCCGAAGTGGCCACGTCGTCGTCGGGACGTGCGTGCGGGGCCGGTCGTGCGGCCCTGCGCGCGAATCGCAGGGCGAGCGGCGCTGATCGCACGGCGAGGAGCGCTGATCGTTCGGCCGGCGGCCAGTGGCGCATGCCGCTACCGCCGGGAGCGGTTTACCGCCGGGAGCGGAGGGCTGCTGCCGCGACGCGTACGGCGGTCGACGGGTGGAAGAGGTGCGTCGGCGGCTTCGTGAGGTGGACCACGGAGGTCAGGGTCCTGGCGACGGAGGGAGAGACCTGCGCGGCCATGGCGACCCTGCGGACGTAGTGGTTGACCAGGTCGGTTCCGCGTGGCTTGGGACCACGGGTCTGCGGGAACGCGAAGTCGCCCCCGGCCGCCAGGGTCCAGGGAACCTCGACCGCCTTGGCCGCCGCGGTGTAGTAGGCCGCTGCCGTCCCGGCCCCGTCGGGCCCGAACCGGTCCAGGGCCCCCTCCAGGGCGAGCGCCTGGAAGGCGGCACTGGTCATGCCCTGTCCGTAGACGGGGTTGAACGTACACAGCGCGTCCCCGACCGTGACGAGGCCGGCGGGTACGTCCGTCAGCCGCTCGAAGTGCCGTCGTCGGCTTGCCGGGAAGCGGTGGAGGAAGATGCCGCTGACCGGCTCGGCGCGGGCCACCAGTTCCGCGATCGACGGATCGGGCAGGCTCCTGGCGAAAGCCAGGAACGAGGAGTCGTCGTCGGGCAGGCCGCCCACGTGCAGCGCGAACAGGCCGATGAGCCAGCGATCGCCTTCGACGGGCAGCGCGTTGCCTCCCTGCGGACTTCCGGGCGGGGAGGCAAGGACGTAGGCGGCCTCTGCCCCGCCGACGCGTTCGCCCGGTAGCCGTTTCAACAACCGGCTGGAGTAGCCCGCGCCGATCTTCACCTGTGACACCTCGGGCCGCGGGACTCCCAGATCCGCCAGCCACCGGTCGGAACGTCCGGCCGAGCCCGAGCAGTCGGCCACCAGGTCCGCGGCGAGCAGCTCGCCGTCGGCGGTCCGTACCCCGGTCACCCGGTGTGTGTCGCCGGACAGGCCGATCGCCGCGCAGTCCGGCCGGATGGTGACGTTCGGCAGGTCCAGTACACGCCGGCGCAGCGACCATTCGAGAAGCGGCCTGGTGACCGTGAGGAAGTGGCACCCGGAGACGGCCTCCCGCAAGGGGTGCCCGTACTGGACCACCCGGCAGTCGGCGAGGTGGTCCAGACGTGGCCCGCCCGCTGCCACGAGTTCCGCCGTGACACCGGGGAACAGCTGCTCCAGGGCTCGTTGACCGGATTCGAGGATGCCGTGGGCGTGCCGCCCCTGGGGTACCACGGACCGGAACTCGGGCCCGGCGGGAAGGTCGCCACGGTCGACCACCACGACATGGCCGAATCTGTCCGCCAGCACCCGTGCGGTGCACAGTCCCGCGATGCTCGCGCCGATGACCACAGCGCGCCGCTGCTCGCTCACTCCGGAGCCTTCCTGTACGTCGTTCTCGCTAGGTCGTGTCCGCAAAGTCCCGCCTGCCCGGCGACGCCTGGCACGCCCTCTCGCCGCACCGGGCGAAGCCCCACGTACAACCAGTACGAGGGACTCCGCCCGGCACGCCGAGAGCACGCACCAGACGCCGCCGGGCCCGCCCTCCGGGCGGACGACGGGACTTTGCGGACACGACCTAGGGCGCAACCTGGCACGGAGACATTGCTTTTCGCGTGCCGTTCCGTTGTCGGGCCAAGCTTTCCGCCTTCTGGAACGGTGCTGGTCCGGACGGTGAACCGTTCCGGCCAAGTGCCCGTCGTACGGATCGACAGAGACCGCAGCACATTCCGCTGCCCGTCGACTCTCCGGACCTGATAGCCCCCTAACAGGGACGCGGAGACCGCGAACGGCTGTCACCGCACGTCGTGTGCGGTGACAGCCGCGAGTGGCACGGAGGTCCGGGCACCGTGCGCGGTGTCGCGCTGTGCGCGATCACGTACTCAATCAGTCCGCTCGTGGGGAGAAGAACGATGACCGGAGCCGCTTCCGTGCTGGCCCGATGTGTCGAGACCGCCACCGGCACTCAGCTGCCCGTGGCCATCAAGGCGTGGGACGGCAGCACGGCCGGGCCGGTGGACGGCCCCGCGTTCGTCCTGCGCAGCCCGCAAGCGCTGCGGCGGATGCTGTGGCGGCCGGGACAACTCGGACTCGCCCGTGCCTGGGTGGCCGGCGAGTTCGATGTCGATGGCGACCTGTACGAGGCGCTCGACCGGATATCGCGCCTGCTGTGGGATCGCGAAGGGGCGGAAAAGGCAGACGGCGACGACGGTGCGGCGCGCGGCCTGTCCGCGTTCCTGCGTGGTCCGAGCGGTGTCCGCGCTCTGTTCGAGACGGTTGCCCTGGCCCGTCCCGGGCTGCCGCCGGCCCCGCCCGCGGAGGAAGTGGGCGGTCGCCGAGGCCGTGCCCACACGCTGCGCAGCGACCGTGCGGCGATCAGCCACCACTACGACGTGGGCAACGACTTCTACCGGCTGGTCCTGGGACCCAGCCTGGTGTACTCGTGCGCCTACTGGCAGGGCCGCCCGGACGACGGGGCCACGCTGGAGGAGGCGCAGGAGGCCAAGCTCGAACTGATCTGCCGGAAGCTCGATCTGCGTGCCGGCGAGCGCCTGCTCGATGTCGGCTGCGGCTGGGGCTCGCTCGCCCTGCACGCCGCGCGGCGGCACGGCGTGCGGGTGGTGGGTGTGACGATCTCCGGAGAACAGGCCGTCCTGGCGCGCGAGCGCGTCGAGCGCGCCGGTCTGGCCGATCAGGTCGAGATCCGCGTACAGGACTACCGGGAGATCCCGGACGGCCCGTACGACGCCATCTCCTCCGTCGGAATGGCGGAGCACGTGGGGACGCGGGCGTTCCGTGGGTACGCGGAGATCCTGCACGGGCTGCTCAAGCCCGAAGGCCGCCTCCTCAACCATCAGATCGCGCGCCGTCCCGTCCGGGACGAGAAGTCGTACCGGATGAACTCCTTCATCGACCGCTATGTGTTCCCCGACGGCGAGTTGGCCCTGGTGGGCTCGACCGCGGCGCTGCTGGAGGAGGCCGGATTCGAGGTGCGTGACGTCGAGGCCCTGCGGGAGCACTACGCGCTGACGCTGCGGGAATGGGTCACCAACCTGGAGCGGAACTGGGACGAGGCGGTACGGCTCACCTCGCCCGAGCGGGCCAGGGTCTGGCGGCTGTACATGGCCGCCTCGGCGCTCGGGTTCGAACGGAACACGATGGGCGTGAACCAGGTGCTGGCCGTCCGGACCGCGCAGGACGGTTCCTCGGGCATGCCCTTGCTCAGAGGGGTGGGCCGGTGGGCGGAGCCGGCGCTGCCCGACGACCGCCGGACGGAATCGTCGGCGCTCGTGTCCGAAGCCACATCCAGCTGACCGCCCAGGAGCGAAAAATCATGATGAACATCCTCATGCTCGCAGGTGCGGTGTTCGGCGCCGGAATCGCCGCAAGCGGGGCCCTTCACGTAATCGGATACACCCGGTTCTGCACACCCGCCACCACGCTGGGGTTCTCCCCCGCCGCGGCCCGCGCGATCGGGGTGTACGAACTGATCGGGGGTGCGGCACTCTGCGCGGGCTTCTGGTTCCCGGTCGTGGCGACCACGGCGGCTGTCAGCCTCTTCCTTCTCACCGCGGCCGCCGTGCAGTACCACCACTGGAACGACGACAGACCCCGAAGACTCGTCCTGCCGGCGCTCACCTCGATGGTCATGCTCACCTACGCCGCGGTGACGATCATGACGTGACCTCGCGAATCCGTAGTACGGACCGGGCCCGCGGATCAAGGGGACCCCTGGGAGGTCAAGGTCACAGCGGGTGCCTCTGCTGCTCGCCTGTGCATCTGGCCTAGCATCCGAGCATGACGGTCCTGCCTGACGACGGGCTCTCGCTGGCCGCCGAGTTCCCTGACGCGACCCATGAGCAGTGGCAACGCCTCGTGGCGGGCGTACTGCGCAAGTCGGGCAAGGAAGTCTCGGACGACGCAGCCGAGGACGCTCTGTCCACCACGCTGGAGGACGGGCTCCGCGCCCGCCCTCTGTACAGCGCACACGACTCCGCACCCGATCCCGGCCTGCCCGGTTTCGCCCCCTTCGTACGGGGTGGCCGTGCCGAGGGCACCACCCTCGGCGGCTGGGACGCACGGCAAAGGCACACGGCCGCCGACGGCGACGCGGTCCTCGCGGACCTGGAGAACGGGGTCACCTCACTCTGGCTGGCCGTCGGCGCGGGCGGCTTCCCCGTGTCGTCGCTCGGCCGGGTCCTCGATGACGTCTACCTCGATCTGGCACCGGTTGTGCTGGAAGCGGGGCGTGAAGTCGAGCCCGCCGCACGGGAGTTGCTGCAGCTGTACGAGGAGCGGGGGGTCGCGCGCGACGCGGCTCGTGGCAACCTTGGCGCCGATCCCCTGGGCCATGAGGCCCGTACGGGGGACGACGGGTTCGACTTCGCGCCCGTCGCCGCTCTCGCGCGGCTGTGCGCCGAGGAGTACCCGGGGCTGCGGGCGATGACCGTGGACGCCTTGCCGTACCACGAGGCCGGCGGGTCGGCGGCCCAGGAGCTGGGCTGCTCGCTGGCGACCGGTGTCGCCTATCTGCGGGAGCTGACCGGGGCGGGCTTGACGGTCGAACAGGCCGTGGCCCAGCTGGAGTTCCGGTACGCGGCCACCGCCGACCAGTTCCTCACCATCGCCAAGCTGCGGGCGGCGCGCAGGCTGTGGGCGCGGGTCACCGAGGTGTGCGGCGCCCCGGGCGGGCAGCTTCAGCATGCCGTGACCTCGCCGGTGATGATGTCCCGCCGCGACCCGTGGGTGAACATGCTGCGCGCGACGATCGCGACGCTGGCGGCCGGGGTCGGCGGCGCCGAGGCGGTCACGGTGCTGCCCTTCGACCACGCGCTCGGCCTGCCGGACGCGTTCGCCCGCCGGATCGCCCGCAACACGTCGACGATCCTGGTCGAGGAGTCGCATCTGTCCCGGGTGATCGACCCGGCGGGCGGCTCTTGGTACGTGGAGCGGCTCACCGACGAACTCGCCCACGCGGGCTGGGAGTTCTTCCAGCGGATCGAGCAACAGGGCGGCCAGGCGGCGGCGTTGCGCTCGGGCCGCATCGGCAAGGACCTCGCCGCCACCTGGGCGACGCGCAGCGCGAAGCTCGCCAAGCGACGCGAACCCGTCACCGGCGTCAGCGAGTTCCCCAACCTCGCCGAACGGCTCGTGGAACGCGAGCCCGCCCCCGTGCCACCGCCCGGCGGGCTGCCGCGCGTGCGGCGCGACGAGGCGTACGAGGCACTGCGCGCCCGCTCCGACGCCCACCTCGCGGCGACCGGCACCCGGCCGCGGATCTTCCTGGCCGCGCTCGGCCCCGCCGCCGCCCACACCACCCGCCTCACCTTCGCCTCGAACCTGTTCCAGGCGGGCGGCATCGAGCCCGTCACCGAGGGCGCGTTCGAGGACAGCGGTGCCACCGAGGCCTGTCTGTGCTCCAGCGACGCGCTGTACGAGGAGCGGGCCGCCGAGGTCACCGCGTCCCTCAAGGCGGCGGGCGCCCGGCACGTGTTCCTCGCGGGCCGTCCCGGGCAGTACTCCGGTGTCGACGCCTACGTCTTCACGGGCTGCGACGCCGTAGCCGTGCTCTCCGCCACCCTCGACCGCATGGGAGTGTCCTGATGGAACCGACGGGACGAATCCCCGACTTCTCCGGGATCGAGCTGGGGGTTCCGAAGGCCGACGGCGGCACCGACGAGTGGCGCGGCGCCGTCAAGAAGGCCACCGGCGGCGACGACCTCCTCTGGGAGACCCCGGAGGGCATCGCGGTCAAACCGCTCTACACCGGGCAGGACCTGGAGGGCCTGGACTTCCTGGGTACGTACCCGGGCGTCGCCCCGTATCTGCGCGGCCCGTACCCGACGATGTACGTCAACCAGCCCTGGACGATCCGCCAGTACGCGGGCTTCTCCACGGCCGAGGAGTCCAACGCCTTCTACCGCCGCAATCTGGCGGCCGGCCAGAAGGGCCTGTCCGTCGCCTTCGACCTCCCCACCCACCGCGGTTACGACAGCGACCACCCACGGGTGACCGGTGACGTCGGCATGGCGGGCGTGGCGATCGACTCGATCTACGACATGCGGCAGCTCTTCGACGGCATCCCGCTGGACAAGATGACGGTGTCGATGACGATGAACGGTGCCGTGCTGCCCGTTCTCGCGCTCTACATCGTGGCGGCGGAGGAACAGGGCGTACCGCCCGAGAAGTTGGCCGGGACCATCCAGAACGACATCCTCAAAGAGTTCATGGTCCGCAACACCTATATCTATCCGCCGAAGCCGTCGATGCGGATCATCTCCGACATCTTCGCGTTCACCTCGCAGCGGATGCCGCGCTACAACTCCATCTCCATCTCCGGCTATCACATCCAGGAGGCGGGCGCGACGGCCGACCTGGAGCTGGCGTACACGCTCGCCGACGGGGTGGAGTACATCCGGGCCGGGCGCGAAGTCGGCCTGGACGTGGACGCGTTCGCGCCCCGGCTCTCCTTCTTCTGGGCTATCGGCATGAACTTCTTCATGGAGATCGCCAAGTTGCGGGCCGCGCGCCTGCTGTGGGCCAAGCTGGTCAAGCAGTTCGACCCGCAGAATCCCAAGTCGCTTTCCCTGCGCACCCATTCGCAGACCTCCGGCTGGTCGCTGACCGCGCAGGACGTCTTCAACAACGTCCCGCGTACGTGTGTGGAGGCGATGGCGGCCACCCAGGGCCACACCCAGTCCCTGCACACCAACGCCCTGGACGAGGCGCTCGCCCTGCCCACCGACTTCTCGGCGCGCATCGCCCGCAACACCCAGCTGCTGATCCAGCAGGAGTCCGGCACGACCCGGGTGATCGACCCGTGGGGCGGCAGCGCGTACGTCGAGAAGCTGACGTACGACCTCGCCCGCCGGGCCTGGCAGCACATCGAGGAGGTCGAGGCGGCGGGCGGTATGGCCAAGGCCATCGACGCGGGCATCCCCAAGCTGCGCATCGAGGAGGCCGCGGCCCGCACCCAGGCGCGCATCGACTCCGGGCGCCAGCCGGTGATCGGCGTGAACAAGTACCGCGTCGAGACCGACGAGCAGATCGACGTCCTCAAGGTCGACAACTCCTCCGTCCGCACCCAGCAGATCGAGAAGCTGCGGCGGCTGCGCGCGGAGCGCGACGAGCGGGCCTGCCAGGACTCGCTCGACGCCCTGACCCGGGCGGCCGGCGGCGAAGGCAACCTGCTGGAGCTGGCCGTGAACGCGGCCCGCGCGAAGGCCACCGTCGGGGAGATCTCCGACGCGCTGGAGAAGGTGTACGGGCGGCACGCGAGCCAGATCCGTACGATCTCGGGTGTGTACCGCACCGAAGCCGGCGAGTCGCCGTCCGTCGCGCGCACCCGCACGCTGGTGTCCTCCTTCGAGGAGGCCGAGGGGCGCCGGCCGCGCATCCTGGTCGCCAAGATGGGCCAGGACGGGCACGACCGCGGCCAGAAGGTGATCGCGACCGCGTTCGCCGACCTCGGCTTCGACGTGGACGTCGGCCCGCTGTTCCAGACGCCGGGCGAGGTGGCCCGCCAGGCCGTCGAGGCGGACGTGCACATCGTCGGAGTGTCCTCCCTGGCAGCGGGGCACCTGACCCTCGTACCGGCGCTCAGGGAGTCGCTCGCCGAGGAGGGCCGCGAGGACATCATGATCGTGGTCGGCGGGGTGATTCCGCCGCAGGACGTGCCCACGCTCGGTGAGATGGGCGCGGCTGCCGTCTTCCCGCCCGGCACGGTGATCCCGGACGCGGCGTACGACCTGGTCGAGCGCCTGGCCACCGACCTCGGACACGACCTCTGAGCCCCGTGGCGATCCAACTCGACACCTATGTGAAGGGCGTTCTCGACGGAAAGCGAGCGCTGGTGGCGCGCGCCATCACGCTCGTCGAGTCGACGAAGCCCCAACACCGCGCGCTGGCACAGGAGTTGCTGACCGAGCTGCTGCCGCACAGCGGGAAGGCGCGGCGGATCGGCATCAGCGGCGTGCCCGGCGTGGGCAAGTCGACGTTCATCGACGCGTTCGGGACCCTGCTCACCTCGCTCGGGTACCGGGTCGCGGTGCTCGCCGTCGACCCGTCGTCGAGCCGGACGGGCGGGTCCATCCTGGGCGACAAGACGCGCATGGAGCGCCTGGCCGTCGACCCTGCGGCCTTCATCCGCCCCTCCCCCACCGCCGGGACGCTCGGCGGGGTCGCGAAGGCGACCCGGGAGTCGATCGTGGTGATGGAGGCGGCCGGTTACGACGTGGTCCTCGTGGAGACGGTCGGCGTCGGCCAGTCCGAGACCGCGGTCGCGAACATGGTCGACTCCTTCCTGCTCCTGACCCTCGCCCGGACCGGCGACCAGTTGCAGGGCATCAAGAAGGGCGTCCTGGAACTGGCGGACGTCATCGCCGTCAACAAGGCGGACGGTCCGCACGAGCGTGACGCCCGGGGCGCGGCAAGGGAGTTGGCGGGCGCACTGCGGCTGATGCATCCGGCCGACGCGGCCTGGACCCCGCCGGTACTGAGTTGCAGCGCCCGGGAGGGCACCGGCCTGGACACGGTCTGGGAGCGCCTGGAACAGCACCGCACGCTCCTCGAATCCACCGGCCGCCTCGCCGCCAAGCGCCGCGACCAGCAGGTGGACTGGACGTGGACGATGGTCCGCGACGAACTCCTGGGCCGACTGCACGCAGATCCGACGGTCCGCGCACTGGCCCCGGACCTCGAACGCCAGGTAAGGGAAGGCGAGTTGACCGCAACCCTGGCGGCCGAGCGGATCCTGAGAGCCTTTGAAACCGGGCCGAGCTGACCCACCTCGGGGGCGCGGGGCTGTATCGATATGCGGCTCCTTCCTCACTCTCGGCTTCTCCCCCATCGTGGGCGCGACCAGCCCCCACCGGGCCCGCACCCAAAATCGACGCATCCGACCCATACCCCGTAGGCTGGCAAGCGCAGCTGGTTCGCCCCGTCCGCCAGGCGGGATGCGTCGCAAGAGGGAACCCGGTGGGAATCCGGGACTGCCCCGCAGCGGTGAGTGGGAACGACCGCCGTCATACGCACTGGGCCCCAAGAAGCGGGGCCTGGGAAGCGACGGCCAGTAGGTGTCCTCCGTACGGAGGACGCGCCCACGAGTCCGAAGACCTGCCATCTGCCCGTACGCGACCGATCGCGTACGGACATCCCGGTGACCTCGTGGGCGGGTCGGCGTACATATCCGGCGGACGACCGCGCTTGTCGCGCGAGGTACCTTGCCGGGTTCGTCACCCCTTCGCGTTCACGTCCGTCCCGGGATCTCAGGGAGACATCTCGCGAAGGAGAGTTCCGTGACAGCGAAGTCCGCAGCCGCGGCGGCACGGGCCACCGTGTACGGCTACCCCCGTCAGGGCAGGGGCCGGGAACTGAAGAAGGCGATCGAGGGGTACTGGAAGGGCCGCGTCGACGCCGACGCCCTCCGGGCCACCGCCGCCGAACTGCGCCGCACCAATTGGCGGCAACTGGCCGAGGCCGGCCTCCACGAAGTGCCGACCGGCGACTTCTCGTACTACGACCATGTCCTGGACACCAGCGTCATGGTCGGCGCGATCCCCGGGCGCCACCGCGCCGCGGTCGAGGCCGACGCGCTCGACGGCTACTTCGCGATGGCGCGCGGCACCCAGGACGTGGCGCCGCTGGAGATGACGAAGTGGTTCGACACCAACTACCACTATCTGGTACCGGAGTTGGGGCCGGACACCGTCTTCACCGCCGACTCCGCCAAGCAGGTGGGCGAACTCGGTGAGGCCCTCGCCCTGGGCCTCACCGCCCGCCCGGTCCTCGTCGGCCCCGTCACCTACCTCCTGCTCGCCAAGCCCGCGCCCGGCGTGCCCGCCGACTTCGACCCGCTGACCCTGCTGGACCGGCTGCTGCCCGTGTACGCCGAGGTCCTCGCCGATCTGCGGGCCGCGGGCGCGGACTGGGCGCAGCTCGACGAACCGGCCCTCGTCCAGGACCGCACACCCGCCGAACTCAACGCGGCCGCGCGCGCCTACCGCGACCTCGGCGCCCTCACCGACCGTCCCAAGCTGCTGGTCGCCTCGTACTTCGGCCGGCTCGGCGACGCACTGCCCGTGCTGGCCAAGGCTCCGGTGGAGGGTCTGGCGCTCGACTTCACCGAGGCCGCCGCGGCCAACCTGGACGCCCTGGCCAGGGTCGGCGGTCTGCCCGGCAAGCGCCTGGTCGCGGGCGTGGTCAACGGCCGCAACATCTGGGTGAACGACCTGTCGGCGTCCCTCGCCACGCTCGGCACACTGCTCGGGCTGGCCGACCGGGTCGACGTGGCCGCCTCCTGCTCACTGCTCCATGTCCCCCTCGACGCCACCACCGAACGCGACATCGAACCGCAGATCCTGCGCTGGCTCGCCTTCGCCCGCCAGAAGACCGCCGAGATCGTCACCCTCGCCAAGGGCCTCGCCCAGGGCACCGGCACGATCACCGGCGAACTCGCCGCCAACCGTGCCGACTTGGCCTCCCGCGCGGGCTCCCCCATCACCCGCGACCCGGCCGTACGGGCCCGCGCCACCGCGGTCACACAGGCCGACGCCCGCCGTTCCCAGCCGTACGCCGAGCGGGCCACGGCCCAGCGCGCCCACCTCGGGCTGCCCCTGCTGCCGACCACCACCATCGGCTCCTTCCCGCAGACCGCCGAACTGCGCACCGCTCGGGCCGACTTGCGTGTCGGCCGGCTCGACGCGGCCGGATACGGGGAGCGCATCAAGGCGGAGATCCAGGAGGTGATCGCCTTCCAGGAGAAGACCGGCATCGACGTCCTCGTGCACGGCGAGCCCGAACGCAACGACATGGTCCAGTACTTCGCCGAGCAGCTGACGGGCTACCTCGCCACGCAGCAC
Source organism: Streptomyces sp. NBC_00878 (assembly GCF_026341515.1). NCBI lineage: Bacteria > Bacillati > Actinomycetota > Actinomycetes > Kitasatosporales > Streptomycetaceae > Streptomyces > Streptomyces sp. NBC_00878. The sequence goes on from NZ_JAPEOK010000001.1 coordinate 2,140,494, forward strand.
GGCTGGGTCCAGTCCTACGGCACCCGCTATGTCCGCCCGCCGATCCTGGCCGGCGACATCTCCCGCCCGGAACCGATGACGGTGCGCTGGACGACGTACGCCCAGTCGCTCACCGACCGCCCGGTCAAGGGCATGCTCACCGGACCGGTCACCATGCTCGCCTGGTCCTTCGTCCGCGACGACCAGCCGCTCGGGGACACCGCCCGGCAGGTCGCCCTCGCCCTGCGCGACGAGGTGAACGACCTTGAGGCGGCCGGGACTTCGGTCATCCAGGTCGACGAACCCGCCCTGCGCGAAACCCTGCCGCTGCGCGCCGCCGACCACCCCGGCTATCTGGCGTGGGCCACCGAGGCGTTCCGCCTCACCACGGCCGGGGTCCGGCCGGACACCCAGATCCACACCCACATGTGCTACGCCGAGTTCGGCGACATCGTCCAGGCCATCGACGACCTCGACGCCGACGTCATCAGCCTGGAGGCCGCCCGCTCCCATATGCAGGTCGCCCGCGAACTGGCCGCGCACGGCTACCCGCGCGAGGCCGGGCCCGGCGTCTACGACATCCACTCACCGCGCGTCCCGAGCACGGACGAGGCAGCCGCCCTGCTGCGCAAGGGACTTGAGGCCATCCCGGCCGAACGGCTGTGGGTCAACCCCGACTGCGGCCTGAAGACCCGCGGCTGGCCCGAGACCCGGGCGTCCCTGGGGAACCTGGTCGCGGCCGCCCAGACGGTCCGCGCGGAGCTGCCCGCCAACTGAGCCGCCTGGCCGACTGATTCACCGATCCGATCAATCCAGCTGATCCGACCGGCCGAGGACTTGTGTGCCCCCGGCCGGTCCTCGGCACCGTGATCGGGCATCCGGCGCTCGTTCTCCCTGGTGCGTCAGGTGAGTTCCGTCGCCACCAGCTCGGCCGCCCTGGCGACCAGCGGGTTGTCCGAGGGGCCCTCGGGGGAGTGCGTGGTCGACAGGACGGCCAGCACCAGGGGCGGCCGTCCGGGAGGCCATACGACACCCACGTCGTTGGCGACCCCGTACGACGAGCCGCCCCCGGTCTTGTCCGCGAGGGTCCAGTCGCCGGGCAGGCCGGCGCGGAAACGCTCGGTGTTGGTGGTGTTGGCGATGAGCCACCCGGTCAGGCGTTCGCGGTCCTCGGACGGAAGCGCCCCGCCGATGACGAGCCGTGCGTAGGTCCGCCCGATGGCGCGAGGGCTGGTGATGTCGGTCGTGCGCCACGGTTCGGCCGAGTTCAGCTCGGGTTCCCACCGGTCGAGCCGGGTCGTCCGGTCGCCGACCGAGCGGCAGAACCGGGTGACCGCGGTCGGTCCGTCCAGCTCGCGCAGGAGGAGGTTCGCGGCCCCGTTGTCACTGTGGGAGACGGCGGCGGCGCACAGTTGCTCGACGGTCATGCCGCCCGCGACGTTCTCGTCGGTGCCCGTGATCGGGGCGTAGCCCGCGGCCGTGACGTACTCCTTGGTGTACCGGATGCGCCGGGCCAGGAACTCACCGTCGCGGTCGAGGTCCCGCAGGACGGCCGCGGCCGTGAGCGTCTTGAACACCGAGCACATGGGGAAGAGTTCGTCCGCGCGGTACGCGACGGTCCGGCCCGTGGCCGTGTCGTGGGCGAGGACACCGAGGCGCGCGGAGTGCTCCCGCTCCAGGTCGCTCAGCCGTCCGGAGAGTCCAGAGAGTCCGGAGAGGCCGACTCCGCCGGGAGCTGAGGCCTGTGCCACGGTCGGGGCGGCCGCCACCAGTGCTGTGCCGGCGCCGAGGGCCAGTACCGTACGGCGGTTCGGGCGGGAGCGGGAGCCGGGGCTTGAACGGGAGCCGGGGCCGGAGCCGGAGTTGGAGCGGGAGCTGGAGCTGGAGCCGGAGCTGGAACTGGATCCTGTGATCTCCAAGGCTGTACTTCCTGTTCGTGCGGTCGTGACGTTCCTTTCGATGATCAAGACGTCACGACGGGCCGAACAGTTTCCCTCGGGCCTGGTTCGGCACGGCGCGCACGGCCTCGGCTGCCTCCTCGGCGAAAGCCGACGGCCGCCTCGGTGACATCGCCGAGGCGGCCAGTCTGAGTCAGCCACTCAGCCGGTCAGATCCTGATGAAGTCCGGCCGCCTCCTCACGCGGGGCGTACCGACGCGGAGGCATCCGTACGTCGACCGCCGTCAGTGCCATCGCCAGCGGCCCCGGCACCAGGAACGCCAGCGGCAGCGGCAGCAGCATCCACGCGCACATCGCGGCCGCCACGACGGCGAGCAGGACCAGACCGCTGCCGCCCACATCCCGTACGGAGTCCCGGGCGGCCCCGCCCACCGCCGCCCGCCAGTCGGTGAGCGACTCGGGGCGCCCGCAGGCACGGAGGCCGACGACGGCCGCGTACGCGCCGATCACGGCGGCGACGATCGCGAACAGCGGGGCACCCGGCAGTCCCGCGCCGGCCAGGGCCAGGTCCGCCCAGAGCAGCAGGACCCCGGCCAGGAACAGCGCTCCGGCCGCGAGGTCCCCGGCGCGCAGGCGTTGCCGCAGCAGCGCCAAGTACCGTCCCGCCGTGGCTGGTTGGTCCTCGCGGGCGCCGCGCAGGACCGCGCACGCCGTGGACAGCGCCGCCGGCAGCGTGACGACCGGCAGCGACACGAGGGCCGTGCAGACGCCGACGCTCAGCACGTCCGCGAACAGCGTCATGCGCGGACCGAAGATCTCGCCCGTCTCGCGGGCCTGTCCGGCGCTCATCCCTTGATCCCGGAGTTCGCCATGCCCTCGACCAGGAACCGCTGGAAGGCGAGGAAGAACAGCACGATCGGGAGAAGGGCGATCACCGACATCGCGAACATCGGGCCGAACGCGGACTGGCTGGACGCGTCCACGAACGACCTGAGCGCCAGCGTGAGCGTGAACTTCTCCGGCGAGAAGAGATAGATCAGCTGGGTGAAGAAGTCGTTCCAGGTCCAGATGAAGGTGAAGATCGCGGTCGTGATCAGCGCGGGTCGCGTCAGCGGCAGGATCACCAGGAAGAAGCTCCGGAACGGGCCGCAGCCGTCAATGCGCGCCGCCTCCTCCAGCTCGCGCGGCAGCCCGCGCATGAACTGCACGATGAGGAAGACGAAGAACGCCTCCGTGGCAAGGAACTTGGGCAGGATCAGCGGCCAGTAGGTGTTCACCATGCCGAGCTGGTTGAAGATGATGTACTGCGGGATCAGCACGGCGTGGTGCGGCAGCATGATCGTCGCGATCATGAACGCGAAGAGCGGACCGCGGAAGCGGAAGCGCAGCCGGGCGAAGGCGTACGCGGCCAGTGAGCAGCTCAGTACGTTCCCGACGACCGCGCCGCCCGCGATGAACAGGGAGTTGCCGAGCAGCTGCCACACGGAGACGTCGTTCACGCCGTCGAGGGCTGTCTGGTAGTTGGACCACTCCAGGCTGCTGGGCAGCAGGTCGAGGCTGGCGATCACCTCGTTGGCGGGCTTGAGCGAGGTGGCGAGCAGCCATGCCAGCGGGTACAGCATCACGAGCAGCGCGGCCAGACAGCCGAGGTGCAGGGCGATGCGATGCCAGGCAACCGGCTTGCGTACGGCGACAGTTGAGGTGGTCATCGGTCCCCCTCGGACGCGTAGAAGACCCAGGAGCGCGAGGTGCGGAACAGTACGGCGGTGACGGCGCCGATGACGAGGAGCAGTACCCAGGCCATCGCGGAGGCGTAGCCCATGTGGGAGGCGACGAAGCCGCGGTCGTAGAGGTAGAGCGTGTAGAAGAGTGTCGAGTCGGCGGGGCCGCCCTTGCCCGCGCTCACCGCGAAGGCGGGGGTGAAGACCTGGAAGGCCTGGATGGTCTGGAGCACCAGGTTGAAGAAGATCACCGGGGAGAGCATGGGCACGGTGATGGACAGGAACTGCCGCCAGCGACTCGCCCCGTCCACCGACGCCGCCTCGTACAGCTCCGTGGGGATCTGCTGGAGTCCGGCGAGGAAGATGACCATGGGAGCGCCGAACTGCCACACCGTCAGCAGGGCGACGGCGAAGAGTGCCCAGCCGGGCTTGTTGACCCAGCCGCCGGTGCCGAGGAGGTTGTCGACCGTACCGCCGTCGTTGAAGATGGCCCGCCACACGAGGGCTATGGACATCGAGGTGCCGAGCAGGGAGGGCGCGTAGAAGGCGGAGCGGTAGAAGCCCTTGCCGCGCCTCATGTTCTTCAGGGCGAGCGCGACGACCAGCGCGAGGCCGAGTTGGAGGGGTACGGCGATGACGACGTACGTCAGGGTCGCGACGACCGAGCGCCAGTAGCGCGGATCCTCGGTGAACATCTGCGTGTAGTTGCGCAGGCCCACCCACTGGGGCGGGTTGAACAAGTCGTAGTCGGTGAAGGAGAGATAGAGCGAGACGGCCATGGGCAGCAGGGTCAGTACGGCGGCGCCGAGGACCCAGGGCGAGAGGAACACCCAGGCGGCGCCCTCGCGTTGGCGTCGCCGCGGCTTGCTCGGCGGGTCGACGTCCGGCGTGCGTACGGCTGTTGGTATCTGTGTGGTGGTCATGACCTCAGCTCCGCCTTCGCCTCGGTGACGTAGTTCTCGGCCGCCTCGCGGGGCGACAGCCGCTCGTACGACACCTGGTCGTAGTCGCGCTGGAAGGTGGTCTGCAGGGCGCTGTCTCCCGAAGGGGGCGCCTGGGGCGGGGCGTTGAGCTTGCCTTCGAAGGGGGCCTGGTACTCGTAGATGGTCTTGTCGAAGTCCTTGAGGTCCGTGGCGATCTCGTCGCGGATCGACTCGTTGACCGGGATGCCGCGGCTCGCGCCGACGATCTTCGCCGCCTCCCTGTCGTTGAGCATGAAGTCGACGAGCTGAGCGGATTCCTTGGGATGGCTCGTGTCGGCCGCGACGCCCATGAACATGGAGGGCTTGAAGTACTGGCCGGGCGTGCCGTCCTCGTTCGACGGCATGGGGGCGAGCGAGACCCCGTCCGGGACGAGGGCGAGGTAACCGCTCGCCGGGGCATCCCAGTTCATCTCGGAGAAGGCCGTGCCACGGCCCAGCGGAGTGTTCTCGACCGAGCCGTCGAGCTGTGTCGTCTGCTCGGCGGACGAGACCGCACCCTCGCGCCGCAGCTTGTCGGTGAAGGTCCACCACCGTGTGAGATCGTCGGCGGTGAAACCGAGTCGCTTGTCCTCCGTGTACAGGGACTTGCCCTGGCCGCGCAGCCAGACCTCGAAGGCGTCCTCGCTCTGCCCGGGGTCGGTGCCGCCGGGCTTGCCGGTCTTCTCGGCCAGCGCGCGCATGGCGTCGGCCCAGTCGGTCCAGGTCCAGCCCTGCTTGGGCAGTTCGACTCCGGCGGCCTTCCACCGCGTGGTGTCGTACACCATGGTCTCGGAGCCCCGGCCCTGCGGGATGGCGTACAGCTTTCCGTCCACCTTGCCGGTGGCGAGCAGCCCCGGCTCGAACTCCCCCGTCTTCAGGACGGATTCCTGTTCGCCGAGGTCGAGGAGCACGCCTCCTGTGGCGTACTGGTCGATCATCCGGTAGTCGAGCTGCATCACGTCGGGGGCGTCGCCGCCGGCGGCCTGGGTGGCGAGCTTCTGCTTGTACGGTTCGTATCCCGCGAACGAGGTCTGTACGTCGATGCCCGGGTGCTTCTTCTCGAAGAGCTCGACGGCCTCCTGCGTCCTGGCGGCCCGGTCCGGGTTGCCCCACCAGGTGTAGCGCAGTGAGACCGAGCCGCCCGCGCTGGTCGATTCGCCCGATCCTGAGCAGCCGACGAGCACTGAGCAGAACGCCAGCGTCGCCGTGGCCGCCGCGACGCGGAGCTTCCAGGACTCCCTTGTCCTGATTCCGGGCATGAGTGGTTCACCTCTTTCACTAGAAAGCGCTTCCACCCCCCGGCATGACCCTAAGGACGTCCTGATGTCAGAACAAGACCCTTGCACCGGATCCGCTTCGGCCACCGCGTCGTCCACCGCCTCCGCCGCGTCCACCGCGTCCACCGCCTCCGCCGCCTCCGCCGCCTCCGCCGCGTCCACCGCGTCTCCAGCGGCTGCCGTATTCGGTGCGGGAGAGCGTCGGCGCTGTGCCGTCGTGGGGCTCGGGGCTCGTGCCCGGATGTTCACCGAGGCATTGACCGGGCCGTACGCGGACCGGATCGAGTTGGTGGGCTTCTGTGACGTCAACGCCCATCGCATGGCCGTCCACAACGGCTGGATCGCGGCCGATCATCCTCGACGGGAGCCCGTGGCGGCGTACGCGGCCGAGGATTTCGAGGTGATGCTGCGCCGCGAGCGCGTGGATCTTGTTGTGGTGTGCAGTGTCGATCGCACCCACGACGACTATGTCGTGCGTGCGCTGGAGGCGGGCTGCGACGTGGTCACCGAGAAGCCGATGACGACCGACGCCGAGCGGGCCCGCCGCGTCCTGGATGCCCAGCGGCGGTCCGGTCGTGAGGTGCGGGTGGCGTTCAACTACCGCTACAACCCCGTGCATTCGGCTGTGCGGGAACTCATCGCGGCCGGGGAGATCGGCGAGGTCGGCTCTGTGCACTTCGAGTGGCTGCTCGATCTGCGGCACGGCGCGGACTACTTCCGGCGGTGGCACCGGGACAAGGCCAACTCCGGTGGGCTCATGGTGCACAAGGCCACGCACCACTTCGACCTGGTCAACTGGTGGCTGGGTACGGAGCCGGAGACCGTGTTCGCGCAGGGTGGGCTGTTCTTCTACGGCGAGGAAGCGGGGCGGCGGCGGGGGCTCGCGCGACCCTATGCCCGGGCGCACGGCTCCGCTGCCGCTCAGGGCGACCCGTTCGCCTTGCGTCTGGCGGACTCGGCCGTGCTCAGTTCGCTGTATCTCGACGCCGAGAGGGAGGACGGGTATCACCGGGACCAGAACGTGTTCGGGCCCGGGGTGACCATCGAGGACGACATGGCGGTGCTTGTGCGGTATGCGTCTGGGGCCTCTCTCACCTATCACTTGACCGCCTACTCGCCCTGGGAGGGGTATCGCGTCGCCTTCAACGGGAGTGAGGGGCGGTTGGAGCTGTTGGTGGAGGAGTCGACGTGGGTTCCGCCCGAGGAGCGCGTCGATGGGGCGAGTCCTGTCATGCATGGGTCGGGTGTCGGTGAAGAGGCTGGTCGTACGGAGTTGTTGGTGCGGCGGTTCTGGGAGCGGCCTCGTGTGGTGAAGGTCGGGGGCGGGGACGGGGACGAAGGCGGTGTGGCTGAGGGTGGGCACGGGGGTGGGGATGTGCGGATGCTTGCCGATCTGTTCGGGCCGCGGTGCGGTGAGGATGCCCTGGGGCGGGCGGCCGACGCCTTCGATGGGGCGAAGTCGTTGGTTACCGGGCTGGCCGCCAATGAGTCGTTCGAGACCGGGTTGCCAGTGCGGGTGCGGGATCTGTTGGACGTGTGAGCGCTTCCGGTCCGGTGGGTGGCGGGGGCGGGGCCGTGCCGGTACGTCCGTTCGCGACCTCCGGGCGTACTGCCCTGAGTTTCTGGGTGAGGTTTCCAGCGGGAACCGTACGTCGCGAACGTGACGCACCGGCACGGCCCCGCCCCCGCACGTGCGTTGGCGGGTGCGGCTCGGTGGGGTGCTTACGATTCTGGCGTGGTTGAGTTTTGTGTGCGGCGGGACAGTGCCCTCGACGTTGGTGAGGCGTGGCGGCGGCTCACGCTGTGGGAGCGGCATGGGGAGGTGGTGCCGTTGACCCGGGTCGCTGTTGTTGCCGGGGACGGGGGCGGGGAGGGCACCGTGATCGTGGCTCGGACCGGGGTGGGGCCGGTGGGGTTCGACGACCGCATGGAGCTTGTCGCCTGGCGACCGCCCCGGGGCGAGCGGGGCGGGTTCTGCCGACTGGTCAAGCTGGGCGGCTTTGTCGTCGGGTGGGCCGAGATCGAGGTGCGGTCGGGGGTGGGTGGCTCGCGGGTTGTGTGGCGAGAGGAGTTGGGGGTGCGGGGGGTGCCTCGGGTTTGCGATCCCCTGGTGGGGTGGGTGGCTCGGTGGATGTTCGGGCGGGTGGTGGATCGGCTTCTACGCGGCTCCTGACGGAGCGCTCAGCCAAAGGCCCTGACTCACGTCGTCCACCCGCGCCGAGATCGTCGCCTGTACGGTCGTCTTCATGAGCTGGTCGAAGAGCGCCGTGCGTGCCTGCCCTTCAATCGGCCCTCGGGCTGCCCGGATGCCGTCCGGAAGGATCAGCGGCATCTGCTTCATGGATCGCGATTCCAGAAAGGCCAGGCAGCCGGGCAAAGTGCCAAAGAGACGGCACGATCACATGCTTGACCTCGGCGTTCTTGACTGCCTCGACCAACGTGAAGAAGGCGGACTCGCCGTCAGTGCGGAGCCGTTCGATGAACAGCCGCTCCAGTTCGAAGCCTTCGCGGTAGGCATGCATCGCCAACTCCCGCTGGATTGACTCGGTTTCATCGCCGTCGTCACTTGCGGTGAGCCGCATATACCCGAACATGACAGGCCGCATCCGTTCCTCCTGAGGGACTGGAACGGCTGGCGAGCGGTGGCACGGAGGTCCAGGCCGCTCGCCAACCTGCAAGCCAGATAAGCGGTTTGACCTGTGCCAACACCACAGCAATCGTGCGGCACGGTTGCCGCATCCGTGCGAGATCGCCGGCGCTGGCCTGCACAGATGCCGTGTGCTCGCTACGGTGGCAACTCGCCCCCGCATGGGAGGTATGGGCGATGACAGCGAAACGCGTACGCCTCGCCCGACGCCGGAAGGCGACAGGCTTCACCCAGGAGGGGCTTGCCGAGTTTCTTGGCGTCGAGCGTTCAACGGTAGGTCGGTGGGAAAGCGCCGAGACCGAGCCGCAAGCGTGGTTGCGGCCAAAACTGGCCCGTGCGCTCAAGGTCTCAAGCGAGGAACTTCAAGCGCTCTTCGACGACGTGACTCTCACCCAGAGCCACCCCAGCGAGCGGATGACGTACGCCCTGGAAAACCCGGCCTCTGCCGACCTCATGGTGGTCGCCTATCTCCATGAGCAGCTGCGCAAGGTGGATGAGGCGTACGACCAAGAGGCGTCAACCGCCCTCCTTGGTCGGGCTGGTCAACTGCACGGCCAGGTGCGGTTCCTCCGTGAGAACGCAGTGAACCCTCGTGTCCGTCGCGCGTTGTACGAAGTCGAGGCCGACTCGGCAACGTTCATGGGGCAACTGGTCTGGGACGTCAGTCAGCGCCGCGACCACCGCGCGCCACTCGGGTACTTCAGGGAAGCGGTTGATGCGGCTCGACATGCGCGTGATCCGTCGACCGAGTCGTACGCCACGCTGCGGATGAGCTTCGTCGCGCTCTACGGCGAGAAGAATCCTGTCCTCGGGGTGACGCTCGCGGAGGAGGCAGCCGAGGTCGCCAAGCTGGTGAGCCCGTCGCTCACTGGGCTCAGCCTGCTTCATGTCGCCGAGGGCCATGCAATGACCGGGGCACTTAATGAGTGCGAGGACGCGCTGAGAAGGGCCGAAGCACAGTTCGACCGGGCACACCCGGATGATGTGGCCGCGCCGTACTACACCGTCAACGAATTCAACCGGCTCGCCGGGTCCTGTTACCTGTTCCTCGCCCTCCCGGAGCGGGCCGAACCCATCCTCCGCATGACCTCGCGGGCGCTCGCCTCCAAGAAGAAGAGTCAGGCCATCGTGCTGGGGAACCTGACGCTTGCGCTCATCCGCCAGGGGAAGCTGGATGAGGCAGCGGGCGTCATGCATCACACCATTGATGCCGTCGAGCTGACGCGCGGCGGAGGCGGTCTTAATCTGGCGTTCTCTGCCGGACGAGAACTGCGGCAGTGGCGCGACGAGCCGTGGGCGCAGGAGATCAACGACAGGTTGCTTGCGCTCATGGCCATATAGAACGGGTGGGGCGTGACGGAGATCGACCAAGCCAAGCAAGCCGTACGCGAGCGGGTGTGGCGACGGCTCATTGACGGCGGCGGCGCACCGGCCGACTCGTACGGCAAGATCCCCGGCTTCTACGGAACCGAGGGGACGGCCGAGCAACTGGCCGGGCTGGGGCAGTGGCGACGAGCTGCGACCGTCAAGGCCAACCCCGACTGGGCGCAGCTTCCCGTGCGTGTCCGTGCGCTGAAGGACGGCAAGCGCGTCTACATGGCCGTGCCGAGGATGGCGAGTCCCGAGCCCTTCTACTTGCTCGACCCCGAGACGCTCGACATCTCGCCCGAGGAGGCCGCCGAGAAGAAGGGCGCGGCCCAGGTTGCCCGGCGCGTCGGCGTTGAAGAGGTCGAGCCGATCGACATCGTCGTCTGCGGCAGCGTGGCCGTGAATCGGTCGGGGGCGCGCATCGGCAAGGGTGCCGGGTACTCCGACCTTGAAGTCGCGCTTCTTGTCGAGGCCGGCCTGGTCACCGAGAAGACCGTGATCGTGGCGCCCGTGCATCAGCTCCAGGTCATCGAGGACGACATCCCCGAGACCGAGCACGACTTCTCCGTGGACTACATCGTCACGCCCGACGAGGTGATCCCCTGCCCCAACCGCAGGCGTCCGCGGGGATTGGTGTGGGACGACCTGACGCCCGAGAAGATCGCGGCGATTCCGGTGCTGGCGCGGCGGAGGGCTGCGCGGTAGGCACAGCCCTTCAGCGCTTCAGGCGGCCCCTTCCCGATGGGTCGCTCGTCGTGCACGGGGGCTGCCTGCTTCGGCAAGGCGACCTGTTGCGGAACTTGTGCGCGAGGGGCGGCCCTTGCGGCTGCCGCTCGTGCCGCGGCGTCGTGAGGTCGTCCAGGTAGGTCAAAGTAGTGCTTCAGGGCGGATCGGCAGGTCCGTCAGGCGTTTGCCCGTTGCGTTGAACACCGCGTTGCCGATGGCGGGCGCCACGCCGACGATGGTGATCTCACCGAGTCCCTTCACGCCGATCGGATCGGCCTGTGGGTCCTCGGTGTTGATGAAGGCGGCGTCGAGGTCCGTGATGTCCGCGTTCACTGGCACCAGATAGTCGGCGAGGCTCGCGTTGATGATGCGGCCGTCGCGGTGGTCGGTGACGGTGCCTTCGAGGAGGGCCATTCCGATGCCGCCGACCATGCCGCCGATGGCCTGGCTGTGGGCGAGTTTGGGGCTGATCACCCGTCCTACGTCGTACGCCGCGAAGATTCGTCGTACGCGGACGAGGCCAAGGAGGGGGTCGACGGAGACTTCGGCGAAGACAGCTCCGTAGCCGTAGGTGGAGATCTTCGAATCGGCGTCGCCCGGGCCCCAGTTGCCGGTGATGTCGAGGCTGGGCAGACCGGCGCGGCGCAGGATGTCCCGGTAGCTGTCCCGGGCGCCGGATGTCTCCAGCCGGCCGTCGCGCACCTGGACATCCGCCGGATTCGCGCCGTGGAGAGGCGAGTCGGGGTCCGCCACCGCCCTGCGGATGAACTCCGCCTTCAGCGCGTTGCAGGTGGTGTGCGCGGCCGAGCCCACGCTCGCCATGGTGGTGGCCGCCGCGTGCAGGGGTGCGGTGGGGTAGCTGGAGTCGCCCAGTCTGAAAGTGACCGCCGAGGCGGGCAGCCCCAGGGCGTCCGCGGAGACCTGCATGACCGAGGTGGTGGTGCCGGGGCCCATGTCCGCGCTGGCCGCGAAGACTTCGGCCGTGCCGTCGGCATGGATGCGGGCCCGTGCGCTGCAGTCGCGTCGGTTGTTGTGGTAGCTGGCGGTGGCCATCCCCATGCCGATGAGCAGGTCGCCGTCCGTGCGCGAGCCCGGCTTGGCCTGCCTTCGGGACCAGCCGAAGCGGCGGGCGGCTGTCTCGTAGCACTCTCGCAACTTCCGCGTGGAGAAGGGGAGTTGGGAGACTTCGTCCTGGGTTGGTTCGTTGCGCAGCCTCAACTCGACGGGGTCTACGGCCAGTTCGTGCGCTAGCTGGTCCATCGCGGTTTCCAGGGCGAAGTTGCCGAGCACCACGCCCGGGCCTCGCATGGAGCACGGGGAGTGGACGTCGACGGGCGTGACCCGGTAGGCGGTACGGGTGTTGGGGACGCCGTAGAGGAACTGCGGAAGGTCGGTCAGGCCGTCCGTGTAGGTCTGGTAGCGCGCGTTCTCGATACGGGCCTCGTAGACGAGAGCGCTGACGCGCCCCGCCATGCTGCTGCCGAGGGCCATCCTGTGCCGGCTGGCCGGCCGGAACCCGGTGCCGTAATAGAACTGGCGCCTGGTCAGAACCACCTTGACGGGCCTGTCGACCTCGCGCGCGGTGAACGCGGCCAGGATGACATGGTCGTAGGTCTGGATTCCGCTGCCGAACCCTCCGCCCAGGAACTCGTTGTGCACGCGTACGTCGCCGACGGCGATGCCGAGCGCGCCGGCCACCGTGCGCGCGGCGCCCTGTGACCACTGGGACTTGTCCCAGAGCGTCAGCCGTCCGTCCTGCCACCGGGCGATGGTCGAGGGCAGTTCGATGGGGTTGTGGTTCTCCCGGGCGCTGGTGAGTTCCAGGTCCACCTTCACCTGCGCCGAAGCCAGTGCGCCCGCCGGGTCGCCGCGGCTGTAGTCGGGCTCGTCGGCGGGTGTCTGCGAGGGGATGTCAGGGGCGTCGAAGTCGGTTACCGCGTCCTGCCGTTCGTACGTCGCCTCGACCAGCGAGGCGCCATGGGTCGCCGCCTCCAGGGTCTCCGCGACGACGACCGCGATGGGCTGGCCGTAGAAGGCGATCCGATCGACCGGGTGGGCCAGTCGCAGGCCGCCGAAGTCGGTCAGGACGTGCAGGACGCCCGGGTGGCCGAGCGCCGCGTCCACCGAGATCCGGCTCACCGTGCCGCGGGCCACCGTGCCGTTGACGATCACGCCGTACAACAGGCCTTCGACGCGGTGCTCGGCCGAGTAGGTGGCCGTTCCGGTCACCTTGCGGCGGGCGTCTACGCGGGAGAGCGGCTGCCCGACGGCTGTCGTCGCCATCACTGTCCTCCGATCGTCATGAGCTGGCGGCGTACGGTCCGTTCGACCAGCTTCACCTTGAAGGCGTTCTCGGACAGCGGTACGGCGCCGTCGGCCGCGAGGGCCGCGGCATCCGTCCACGTCCGGCGCCCCGGCCGCTTGCCGACGAGCGCCTCCTCCACCCTGGGCAGCCGCCACGGCACGGTCCCCACACCGCCGACGGCCACCCTGGCGCCCCGCACCACGCCGCCCCTGATGTCCAGCGCCACCGCTGCGGACGCGAGGGCGAACTCGTACGACTGCCTGTCGCGGACCTTCAGGTAACCCGAGCGGCGCGTGTGCGCTCCCGTGGGGACGGTCAGGGAGGTGATGAGTTCGCCCGGCCGGAGCGAGTGCTCGCTCTGGGGCGTGTCCCCGGGGCGGAGGAAGAAGTCCTGGACCGGGATGGAGCGGGTGCCGTCGAGGCCCCGTACCTGGATCACGGCGTCCAGCGCCACGAGGGCAACTGCCAGGTCGGAGGGGTGAGTTGCCACGCAGTGGGTGCTCGTCCCCAGGATCGCCTGCATACGGTTGTCACCGCGGAGGGCATCGCAACCCGAGCCCGGATCACGGCGGTTGCACGCGGAGTGCACGTCCCGGAAGTACGGACAGCGGGGCCGCTGCATGATGTTGCCCCCGATGGAGGCCATGTTGCGCAGCTGGGCCGAGGCGCTGAGTTCGAGGGCCTGCGAGAGGACGGGGTACGTGGCGCGCACCTCCGGATGCGCGGCGAGCTCACTCATCCGGACCAGGGAACCGACGTGCAGCCCCTGTCGGGTGACGGTGATGTCCTTGTACGGCAGCCCGTTGATGTCGACCACGTGCGCGGGGCGCTCGACGGTCTCCCGCATGAGGTCGACCAGTGTGGTCCCGCCGGCGACGTAACGGCCGTCGCGGGCACCGGCGTTGAGCGCGGCGGTGACGGTGGAGACTCGGCTGAAGGCGAAGGGGTGCACGCGGTCATGCCTCCTTGGCTGTCTGCTCGATGGCGGAGACGATGTTCGTGTACGCCCCGCACCGGCACAGGTTGCCGCTCATCCACTCGCGGATCTCCTCCCGGGAGCCGGTGTGGCCCTCGGCGATACAGGCGACGCCCGACATGACCTGCCCCGGCGTGCAGTAGCCGCACTGAAGGCCGTCGTGGTCGATGAACGCCTGTTGCAGCGGGTGCAGTTGCTCGCCCCGGGCGAGCCCCTCGATCGTGGTGACGCGCGCGCCCTGGTGCATCACGGCGAGGGTGAGACAGGCGTTCACCCTCCGGTCGTCCACGAGCACCGTGCAGGCTCCGCAGGCGCCCTGGTCGCAGCCCTTCTTCGTGCCGGGGAGGTCCAGGTGCTCGCGGAGGAGGTCGAGGAGTGAGGTGCGGTTGTCGACCTGGGCGGTGCGCTGCTCGCCGTTGACCGTCAGACGGACGGTGGAGAGCCGGTCGGCCGGCGCGGGTGTGGTTGTGGATGTGGGCAGGCGATCCGAGGTCAGCAGGGGTAGACCGGCCGCCGCTGTCGACGCCGCGACGAAGGTTCGTCGTTTGAGCGTGGTTGCCTCGTCGAACGTTTCCGACATGCGTGATGCACCCTCCCGGTCGAACACGTGGCATGTGATGACACCTGGTGTCATCGTAACAGTGATGACACCAGGTGTCATGGGTGACGAGAGCGACAAGGAGAGGCGCGGCTGTACCGGTAGCTGTAGCCGTACCTGCGGCCGTACCTGCGGCTGTATCTGTGGCTTACGGGGCGAGCGGGGCCGCGACCGCGGCCCTGAGCTCCTCCACGGATTCACGCAGCAGGACGTACAGGTCCTGTGTCTCCGGACCCTCGATCCAGCATTCGCGCGCGGCTCTCCATGCGGCGGCACCCGCCGCGGCGGTCAGGAAGGCGGCCCGCGGCGCGACACCGCGCTCGCACAACGCCTCGGTCACGGCCGCACTGGTCGCGGCGAACTTGGCCTGCTCTCGTTCCCGAAGCTCCGGGTTGGCCACGATGACGGCCCGGCGACGCCGGGCGCGCGCATGCCCCGTGTTCACCATGTCCACAGCGGCGCCGTACCCCTCCAGGACGACGGCGAGCGGCGAGAGGTCGGCCGGTGCGGCGGCCATGGCGTCGACGATCACCTCATGAATCCGGGCCGAGAGCGGGAACAGCACCTCGCGCTTGTCGGGGAAGTGACGGAAGAACGTCCGCTTCGTCAGACCGGCCCGCTCGGCGATCTCGGCGACCGTGGTGTCCTCGAAGCCGCGCTCCTCGTACAACTCAAGCGCGGCTCGCGACAGTCGGCCCGCTGCGTCCGGCATCCATCGACCCATGTCACTCATCCTAGTGATGACACTCAATGTCATCGGATATACGGCGATGGCGCGTGGGCCTGTTGGCGCACTGCGGGTGGGGACGGCGGCTGGAGGTTCCCTCACAGCTCCGCGTACCTCGTGAAGGCCTCCCGGCTGTCCGAGACGAACGGCCAGCGGTGCAACGCCTCTCGGAAGTCGGTCTCCGGTAGCCAGTCGTGCCAGGCGATCTCCGTCGGGTCCGGTGTCGTGCCGCCGACTATCACGGCCTCGTGCACCGCCATCCAGTACGGGCTGATCTCTCCCCGGCAGAGGTACTTGAAGGCGAAGCGGACCGTGGTCGTTGTTCCTAGTTCCTCTCTCAGTTCGCGGGTCGCGGCCTCCTCGTAGGACTCCCCCACTTCGACGGCGCCGCCCAGCAGCCAGTTGTACCGGCCGGGGAAGCGTGCCGCACTTTCCGGTCTCCGGTGTACGAGGATGCGGCCCTGGGTGTCGCGGCATACGACCGTCGCCACTCGGTGCAGCCAGCCGCGGCGGATGGCTTCGCCCCGGTCGACGATGTCGAGTACTCGGTCGTGCTCGTCCACGCGTTCCACCGGCTCGCCCATGACAGTCATGGAGCTCACCATGTCAAAAGTCCGTGGAGTGTTTCCGTGCCGAGTTGCGAGACTGGGACTCATGAGCGACATGGAGAGATTCCGTCGGGCCGTCGTCGAGTGGGCGGCCGGCGGGGTGGGGGCCTCGGCGGCCGGTGAAGCCGCGCGGGAGCTGGCCGTCGGCGTCGGGCTGCGTACCGTCGTGCTCGTCGAAGGAGGCAGCGATCAGGTCGCGGTCGAGGCGTTGGCCTCGCGGCGTGGTCGGGATCTGGACAGTGAGGGTGTGTCGGTCGTGCCGCTCGGGGGTGCGACCAGCGTCGGCAGGTTCGTGGATCTGTGTGGGCCTCAGGGACTTGGCGTGCGGCTCGCCGGCCTGTGCGACGTCGGAGAGGAGCGGTTCTTCCGGCGGGCGTTGGAGCGGGCCGGGCTCGGGTCCGACATCCCGCCCGAGGGGCTGGAAGCGTTTGGTTTCTACGTGTGCGACGTGGATCTGGAGGATGAGTTGATCCGGGCCCTGGGCGCCGGCGTCGTGCAGCGAGTTGTGGTTGATCAGGGGGAGTCCCGGCCGTTCCGTACCTTCCAGAACCAGCCCGCTCAGCGGGAGCGGACCGTGGAGCAGCAGTTGCGGAGGTTCCTGGGGACGCACAGTGGTCGCAAGGCCCAGTACGCGCGCGAGATGGTCGAGAGTCTCGATCTGGAGCGGACGCCTCGGCCGTTGGATCGTCTTCTTGCCCACGTCTGACGCCCGTCGCCTCGACGACGACCGGCGGGCGCGTGCGCGCGTCAGGCCACCGAGCCGATTCGGGTCGTGGGTGTCGGTGTCGGTGTCGGTGTCGGCGGCATGTCGTGGTGGATTGGTGTGTGGGCGCCTGTCAGGGAGACGCCGGTGCCTCCTCGTCTGTTCGCGACGATCTCAGCGGCGATGGACAGGGCCGTCTCCTCGGGCGTACGGGCTCCCAGGTCGAGCCCGATCGGGGAGCGCAAGCGGGCCAACTCCGGCTCGGTGACGCCTACTTCGCGGAGGCGTTCGTTGCGGTCCAGGTGGGTGCGGCGGGAGCCCATCGCGCCCACGTATGCGACGGGGAGGCGCAGCGCCAGGTGGAGGAGGGGTACGTCGAACTTGGCGTCGTGGGTCAGGACGCACAGGACCGTGCGGGCGTCCACCTGGGTGCGCTCCAGGTAGCGGTGTGGCCAGTCGACCACGATCTCGTCGGCCTCCGGGAAGCGGGCCGATGTCGCGAAGACCGGGCGGGCGTCGCACACCGTGACGTGGTAGTTCAGGAACTTGCCGACGCGGACCAGGGCGGAGGCGAAGTCGATCGCGCCGAAGACGATCATCCGGGGTGGCGGGACCGACGACTCGACCAGAAGTGTGAGCGGTGCTCCGCAACGAGAGCCCTGCTCTCCGATTTCCAGGGTGCCCGTGCGGCCCGCGTCCAGGAAGGCGCGTGCCTCCGCTGTCACTGTGCGGTCCAGTTCGGGATGTGCGCCGAATCCGCCCTCGTACGAGCCGTCGGGGTGGGTCAGGAGGGCGCGGCCCAGGAGTTCCGTGGGTCCGGACACTATGCGGGCCAGCGCCGCCGCCTCCCCGCGTACGGCTACGGAGAGCGCTGCGGCGAAGACGTCCCGGGCGGGGTCCGTGGCGCGTACCGGCGTTACCAGGATGTCGATGATTCCGCCGCAGGTCAGGCCCACGGCGAACGCGTCCTCGTCGTTGTAGCCGAAGCGTTCGAGGACCGGTTTCCCGTCCGCCAACGCCTGTTGGCACAGCTCGTACACCGCGCCCTCCACACAGCCGCCGGAGACAGAGCCGATCGCTGTGCCGTCGGTGTCCACCGCGAGGGCGGCGCCCGGCTGGCGGGGCGCGCTGCCACCGACGGCCACCACGGTGGCCACGGCGAAGTCACGTCCCTGCTCGACCCACCGGTGCAGCTCTTCGGCGATGTCCAGCATGTCTCGTTCTCCTAACGGCCGATGTGCGGAGGGGCGTTGATGCTAAGCGTCTAGTGCACGCCCATCCAGTTCTCGATCGGGTTCAGGGCGAAGAAGACGAGGAAGATCGCCGTCAGGCCCCACATGAACGCCCCGATCTCCCGGGCCTTGCCCTGTGCGGCCTTGATGGCAACGTAGCTGATGACTCCGGCCGCCACGCCCGCGGTGATGGAGTACGTGAACGGCATGATCACGACCGTCAGGAAAACCGGGATCGCGGTGGCGCGGTCGGCCCAGTCCACGTGCCGGGCGTTCGTCATCATCATCGCGCCGATCACCACCAGGGCCGCGGCCGCGACCTCACCCGGCACGATCGCCGTCAGCGGGGTGAAGAACAGGCAGGCCGCGAAGAACAGGCCCGTGACGACGGAGGAGAGGCCGGTGCGGGCGCCTTCGCCGACTCCCGTGGCGGACTCCACGAACACCGTCTGGCCGGAGGCGCCCGAGACGCCGCCGATCGCGCCGCCCGCGCCGTCGATGAACAGTGCCTTGGACAGGCCGGGCATCCTGCCCTTGTCGTCGGCCAGTTCGGCCTCGGTGCCAACGCCGATGATGGTGGCCATCGCGTCGAAGAACCCGGCGAGGACCAGGGTGAAGACGATCATGCCTACCGTCATCGCGCCTACCTGGCCCCAGCCGCCGAACTCCACGTCTCCGAAGATCGAGAAGTCCGGCATGGACACCGCGCTGCCGTGCAGCTCGGGCGCGCCGCTGGCCCACTGCCTGGGGTCGATGACGTCGAAGGCGTTGAGGACGACCGCGAGGAGCGTGCCGCTGACGATGCCGAGGAGGATCGCGCCGGGGACGCCCCGGGCCTGGAGCATGAAGATCAGCAGGAGCGTCGCGGCGAAGAGCAGCACCGGCCAGCCGGCGAGTTCGCCGGTCGCACCGAGGGAGAGCGGTGTCGCCTTGCCCTGGTGGACGAAGCCCGCCTTCACCAGGCCGATCAGGGCGACGAACAGGCCGATGCCCATCGTGATCGCGTGCTTCAGTGCGAGGGGGATCGCGTTCATGATCATCTCGCGCAGGCCGGTGACCACCAGGAGCATGATCACTACGCCGTACATCACGCACATGCCCATGGCCTGCGGCCAGGTCATCTGGGGCGCGACCTGCGAGGAGAGGACGCCGGAGACGGAGAGTCCGGCGGCCAGGGCGAGCGGCACCTTGCCGAAGAAGCCCATCAGGAGTGTGCTGAAGGCCGCCGCGAACGCCGTAGCGGTGATCAGTGCCTGCTGGCCGAGCGTGTTCCCCGCCGCGTCCTTGCCGGACAGGATCAGCGGGTTGAGCAGCAGGATGTACGCCATCGCCATGAAGGTGGTGACGCCGCCGCGCACCTCGCGCGCGACCGAGCTTCCTCGCTGGGATATGTGAAAGTACCGGTCGAGCCAGGACCTGCCGGCCGGGATACGGGTTCCTTCGCCCGCGTCTTCGGCCGTGGTCCTGGGCTCCAGTGACTGCTGGGTCATGCTGCCGTCTCCCAAGGTTCATAGGGGCACCCGCGCCGTGCCTTCCGCTTGCGCGGGGTTTGGGATGTGCACGACCCGGGGGACGGCCCGAGGCGAACAAGGGGGGATCGGGGGACGAAGTCCCCCTGGAGGAACTCTTCTTCCAGCCTCCGGAGGGCTACGTTCCGGTGAGGTGCTCCGGACGTACCGGTGTGCGGTTGAGCTCCAGGCCCGTCGCGTTCCGAATTGCCGCTAGCACGGCCGGAGTCGACGACAGGGTCGGTGCCTCGCCGACGCCGCGGAGCCCGTACGGCGCGTGGTCGTCGGCGAGTTCGAGCACGTCGACGGGGATGGTCGGCGTGTCGAGGATCGTGGGGATGAGGTAGTCGGTGAAGGAGGGGTTCCTGACCTTCGCCGTCTTCGGGTCGACGATGATCTCCTCCATCACCGCGATGCCCAGGCCCTGGGTCGTACCGCCCTGGATCTGGCCGATGACGGACAGCGGGTTGAGTGCCTTGCCGACGTCCTGGGCGCAGGCCAGCTCGATGACCTTCACCAGGCCCAGTTCGGTGTCCACCTCGACGACCGCGCGGTGGGCGGCGAAGGAGTACTGGACGTGGCCGAAGCCCTGGCCGGTACGGAGGTCGAAGGCCTCGGTCGGCCGGTGCCGCCACTCCTCCTCGACCTCTACGGATTCGTTCTCCAGGACGTCCACCAAGTCGGCCAGTACCTCGCCGCCGTCGGTGACGACCTTGCCGCCCTCCAGGAGCAGCTCGGCGGTGGCCCAGGCGGGGTGGTACGTACCGAACTTGCGGCGGCCGATCTCCAGGACCTTCTCGCGGACCAGCTCGCAGGAGTTCTTGACGGCGCCGCCGGTGACGTACGTCTGGCGGGACGCGGAGGTCGAACCGGCCGAGCCCACCTGTGTGTCCGCGGGGTGGATCGTCACCTGGGCGACGCCCAGCTCGGTGCGGGCGATCTGCGCGTGGACGGTGACGCCGCCCTGGCCGACCTCCGCCATCGCGGTGTGGACGGTGGCCACCGGTTCGCCGCCGACGACTTCCATGCGGACCTTGGCCGTCGAGTAGTCGTCGAAGCCCTCGGAGAAGCCGACGTTCTTGATGCCGACCGCGTAGCCGACGCCGCGTACGACGCCTTCGCCGTGGGTGGTGTTGGAGAGGCCGCCCGGCAGCTGGCGGATGTCCGCCGCCTCGCCGGCCGCGAGCCACTGCTGCTCCGGCGGCATGGGCATCGCCTTGACGCGGCGCAGGAGTTCGGCGACCGGGGCCGGGGAGTCGACCCGCTGGCCGGTCGGCATGATCGTGCCCTGCGACATCGCGTTCAGCCGGCGGAACTCGACGCGGTCCATGCCCACCTTGTCGGCGAGCTTGTCCATCTGCGCCTCGTAGGCGAAGCACGCCTGGACCGCGCCGAAGCCGCGCATGGCGCCGCAGGGCGGGTTGTTGGAGTAGAGCGCCATCGCCTCGATGTCGACGTCTTCGAGTACGTACGGGCCGACCGACAGGGATGCCGCGTTGCCGACCACCGCCGGGGAGGCCGACGCGTACGCGCCGCCGTCCAGGACGATGCGGCACTTCATGTGCGTGAGCTTGCCGTCCTTGGTGGCCCCGTGCTCGTAGTAGAGCTTCGCGGGGTGGCGGTGGACGTGGCCGAAAAACGACTCGAAGCGGTTGTAGACGATCTTGACGGGCTTGCCCGTGCGCAGTGCCAGGAGACAGGCGTGGATCTGCATCGACAGGTCCTCGCGGCCGCCGAACGCGCCGCCGACGCCGGAGAGCGTCATCCGGACCTTGTCCTCGGGCAGGCCGAGGACCGGGGCGATCTGGCGGAGGTCCGAGTGCAGCCACTGGGTGGCGATGTAGAGGTCGACGCCGCCGTCCTCGGCCGGGACCGCGAGGCCCGACTCCGGGCCGAGGAACGCCTGGTCCTGCATGCCGAAGGTGTACTCGCCCTCGACGATGACGTCCGCGCGTTCCCGAGCGGATGCCACGTCTCCGCGAATGACCGGCTGGCGGTGCAGGATGTTCGGGTGCGGGACGTGGCCGAAGTGGTGGTCGTCGCGGCCCTCGTGGATGAGGATCGCGTCCGGCGCGGTCGCGGACAACTCATCGGTGATGACCGGGAGTTCACGGTACTCGACCTTGATCTTGGCGGCTGCGCGGCGCGCGGTCTCCGGGTGGTCGGCGGCGACGATCGCGACCGGCTCGCCGTGGTGGCGTACCTTGCCGTGCGCGAGGACCGGGGTGTCCTGGATCTCCAGGCCGTAGTTCTTCACGTCGGTCGGCAGGTCGTCGTACGTCATGACGGCGTAGACGCCGGGCGTCGCGAGGGCCTCACCGGTGTCGATGGAGACGATCTCGGCGTGCGCGACCGGGGACCGCAGGATCTGGCCCCACAGCATGTCCTCGTGCCACATGTCGGAGGAGTACGCGAACTCGCCGGTGACCTTGAGGATGCCGTCCGGGCGGTGGGTGGACTCGCCGATGCCGCCCTTGGTCCGGGAACCCTGGGTGACCTTGGTGGGAGTGCCTAGGGGAGCGCTTTTGCCGGGCATGGTCAGACCGCCTCTCCCTGCCGGGCGGCCGCCAGGCGGACCGCGTCCATGATCTTCTCGTAGCCGGTGCAGCGGCAGAGGTTGCCCGACAACGCCTCGCGGATGTCCCCGTCGCTCGGGGTCGGGTTGCGCTCCAGCATCTCGTCGGCGGCGACCAGCAGGCCGGGCGTGCAGAATCCGCACTGGACGGCGCCGGCGTCGATGAACGCCTGCTGGATCGGGGAGAGTTCGGCATCCCCGCCCGTCTGGGAGTCCGAAGGCCTGGCCTCCCATTGTTTCGCCGCGTCCAGGGGCGTACCGCAGGATCCGGAGCCTGTGGAGCCTCCGGAGGCGCAACTCCCGTGCTCCGCACGCTGTTTGGCGAAGTCGGCGAGGCCCTCGACCGTGACCACCTCGCGGCCCTCGACCTGGCCGGCCGCGACCAGACACGAACACACCGGTACGCCGTCGAGGCGGACCGTGCAGGAGCCGCACTCGCCCTGCTCGCAGGCGTTCTTGGAACCGGGCAGGCCCATGCGCTCGCGCAGGACGTAGAGCAGGCTCTCGCCCTCCCAGACGTCGTCGGCTTCCTGCGGACGGCCGTTGACCGTGAAATTGACGCGCATTACGCGACTCCCTCCGTGCGGGCGGCGGTGCCGCGGTACGACTCCCAGGTCCAGGTCAGCGTGCGGCGGGCCATGATGCCGACCGCGTGGCGGCGGTAGCTCGCCGTGCCCCGGACGTCGTCGATCGGGCTGCAGGCGGCCGAGCACAGCTCCGCGAACTGCTTGGCGACCGACGGGGTGATGATCCTGCCGTTGTCCCAGAAGCCGCCCTCTTCGAGCGCCGCGTTCAGGAACTCCTCGGCCGCCTTGGCCCGTACGGGTGTGGGCGCGGCCGAGCCGATGCCGGTGCGGACCGTGCGGGTGGCGGGGTGCAGGGCCAGGCCGAAGGCGCAGACCGCGATCACCATGGCGTTGCGGGTGCCGACCTTCGAGAACTGCTGCGGGCCGTCGGCCTTCTTGATGTGGACGGCCCTGATGAGCTCGTCGGGAGCGAGCGCGTTGCGCTTCACGCCGGTGTAGAACTCGTCGATCGGGATCAGCCGCGTGCCTCGTACGGACTGGGCCTCGACCTCGGCACCTGCCGCGAGGAGGGCGGGGTGGGCGTCACCTGCCGGGGAGGCGGTGCCGAGGTTGCCGCCGACGCCGCCACGGTTGCGGATCTGCGGGGAGGCCACCGTGTGGGAGGCCAGGGCCAGGCCGGGCAGCTCGCCGCGCAGCCGCTCCATGATCGCCGTGTACGGGACCGAGGCACCGAGCCGGACGGACTCCTCGCCGACCTCCCACTCGTCCAGCTCGCCGATGCGGTTCAGGTCCAGCAGGTACTCGGGCCTGCGGTGGTCGAAGTTGATCTCGACCATCACATCGGTGCCACCCGCAATCGGCACAGCGGTGGGGTGCTCGGCCTTCGCGGCGAGCGCCTCCTCCCAGCTGGCGGGGCGAAGGAAGTCCATGACCGGCTCTCTTCTTCGTCTCGTGGATGGTTCTGTTCAAGCCAGATCGGGTGCGGCGGGCCCGGCTCGTTCATGAGTTGTTCACGTGGGTTGACATCAGTACACAGTGCCGTCCGGCACACGGGTCAGTCACGGAAACCATGAAGGAGTTGGCTGGCCAGGGTGCGCATCTTGTAGATTCGTATGAACGGAGGTCATCAGTAACCCCGCCGTCTTCCTTTGGAAGCATTGAGCACAGCCCTCTGAAAGCATCGAACACCGTCCTCCGGACCCCTCGGGGCCTTCGGGCCTTTCGGACCCGCTCTGCCGAGCCCGGGGACCCCGTGTGGCGGGCCCCGCTCTCCGGCCCCGTCAGGGACCATCCAGATCCATCGTAGATTTCGAGACAGAACGGCGGCGACGAGAATGCGGCTGCGCGCACTGCTGGACACGGACGCGCTGGGCCTGCGGCTGCTCGGTGGCGAGGACGAGCTGGACCGCACGGTCCGTGGCGTGATGACCACGGACCTGCGGGACCCGAGCCGCTATCTCTCGGGCGGCGAGCTGGTCCTCACCGGGCTCGCCTGGCGCCGCGACGCCACCGACTCCGAGCCCTTCGTACGCATCCTCACGGGCGCCGGGGTGACCGCGCTGGCCGCGGGCGAGGCCGAGCTGGGCCGCGTGCCGGAGGACCTGGTGGCGGCGTGTGCGCGGCACCGGCTGCCGTTGTTCGCCGTCAACGAGTCGGTGGCCTTCGCGACGATCACCGAGCACGTCGTACGGCAGGTGTCGGGCGAGCGCGCCGGGGATCTGGCGGCCGTGGTGGACCGGCACCGCCGGATGATGACCTCGGGTCCCGCGGGCGGCGGCCCGGACGTGGTCCTCGACCTGCTCGGTTCCGACCTGGATCTGCGGGCCTGGGTGCTCTCCCCCGCCGGGCGCCTCATCGCGGGCTCGCACCTCGCCGAGCCGGGGCTGCCGTCCGGGGTGTGCGCGGCGCTGGCCGGCGAGCACCTGGCGGCGGTCCGTACCGGGCGGCGCGGTCCGCACCGGGTGGCGGTGGGCGGCACGACGTACTCGCTCTTCCCGGTCCGCAGCACCGTCCGGGGCACGGCGGGCGCGGCAGGCACCACGGGCACGGCAGGCGTGCGGGACGTCCGCGAGACCGTCCTGTCGGACTGGCTGCTCGCGGTCGAGGCCGACGCCGGGGACTGGCCGGCGGAGCGGCTCGACCTGCTGGAGGGCGTGACCCAGCTGATCTCCGTCGAGCGGGACCGGCGGGACGCGGCGCGCACCGTGCGGCGGCGGCTCGCGCAGGAGGTCCTGGAGCTGGTGCAGACCGGTGCCGCGCCCGGCGAGATCGCGGCCCGGCTGCGGGTCGCGGCGCCCGTACTGCTGCCGGGGCTCGGCGCGGCCCCGCACTGGCAGGTCGTGGTCGCCCGGGTCGAGTGGGACGGCGGGGAGATCGAGGGCGGCCCGGTGGCCCAGTCACTCCTGGAGGAGATCCTCGTCGACCCGCTGTCGGCGGGCCCCGAGCCGTCCGACCGCATCGCGGTAGCCCACACGGGTGACGAGGCCATCGCGCTCGTGCCGCTCCCCGCGGTTTCCTCGGAGCACGACGGCTCGGAAGCCGGGCTGCACGCGGACACACTGCTGGAGGCCGTACGCGATCCGCTGTCGGCGGGCCTCGACGACGACGGGCGGCTCACGCTCGGCGTCAGCGCCTGCGTGCACTCGGCGGAGGGGCTGCGCGGCGCCCTGGAAGAGGCCAGGCACGCGCGCCGGGTCGCCGCGGCGCGGCCCGGCCGGGTGTGCGCGGCCGGGCACCAGGAGCTGGCGTCCCACGTCCTGCTCCTGCCCTTCGTGCCCGACGACGTGCGTCGCGCCTTCACCGCGCGGCTCCTCGATCCCCTCCGCGAGTACGACCGGCGCCACCGGGCCGAGCTGATCCCGACCCTGGAGGCGTTCCTCGACTGCGACGGCTCCTGGACCCGCTGCGCGGCCCGTCTGCACCTGCACGTCAACACGCTGCGCTACCGGGTGGGACGCATCGAGCAGTTGACGAGTCGCGATCTTTCGCGGCTGGAGGACAAGCTGGACTTCTTCCTCGCATTGCGGATGAGCTGAGGTCACAAGGGTGCCGGGCGGGTGGCGCCAAGTGTCCACGCCGCCGCACCGCTTGTCCCACGACTTTGTGAAATCCTTCACCCACCCCCTTGGCCGGGCGAGCGGATTCGTGCTGAGATGCCGCCACCACTCAACAGCTCAATGGCGTGCTCGGGGAGGGCAACGTGGCGCATACCGCCATGTCTGGTTCCGGAACCACTGCAGGGGACGATCCACTCCAGACCGCGGTGTGGCGGCTTCGCTCACGGGCCTGCTGGGCCGACGCGGCCGCGCTCCTCGAACCGCGCACCGCGCCGGCCGCGCTCCAGCGGGCCTCGCTCCTCGTCGAGCGGTGCCTCTACACCGAGCAGGGGTGGGCGGAGGCGGAGGACGCGCTGCGTACGGCGGAGGCACTGGCCCAGTCCGACGACGAGCGGGGCGCCGCCGCCTGCGAGCGCGGGCAGCTCGCGTACGCGTCCACGCTGCTCGCCGTGCGCGACCGGGCCGACGAGGCACGGGCCGCGCTCGGCCGCGCCGCCGCGCTGATCGCACCCGGCGCTCCGGGCCGGGCCCTGCTCGACTTCCGGCGCGGGCTGCTCGCCGAGAACCTCGCCCGGTCCCCGCAGTCCGCGCGCGCCGCCTACCGCCGCGCCCACGCCGGTGCCACCGCCCAGGACGACTCCCTCCTGCTGTCGTTCACCTGGCGCCACCTCGCCGGACTCGCCCTGCGCGACGGCGAGTTGACGGAGGCCAGGCACGGCTTCGGCGAATCCCTGCGCATCCGGGAGGAGTTGGGCTACCTGGTGGGTACGGCTCCGGCGCTGGCGTCACTGGCCGACGCGGAGACCGAGCCGGAGGCCTCCCGCCTACGGGCCGAGGCGGGACGGCTGTTCCGCCTCCTGGGCGGCGTACCCACCTGGCTGGCGGACCAGCTGAACCCACCGGCGGCAACGGCCTAGGGACTTGAGTGACCTGAGCCCCGCGCCCCGAGTCGCAATGGGGCGCGGGGCTGTGACATGTGCGGCTCCGCCGCGTGGGCGCGACCAGCCCTCACGCACCCGCGCACGGAACACAATCCGGCGGCAGCCACAGGACACACCCCGGCGAGCGCTCACATACTGACGAAGTGCTCCCGCAACAGCGCTTCAACCGCCGAGTGGTCCTCGGCGGACAGCGCGTCCAGCAGGGCAATGTGCTGCGCCGCGTCCGCCATCAGTTCGAGGCGGTCGCGCGCGGTGGGGCTGCCGCCGAGGGGCCACTGCGCCCGCCGGTGGAGTTCGTCCGCGATGCGGACGAGCTGCTCGTTGCCCGCGAGGCCGAGGAGCGCCCGATGGAAGTCGCGATCGGCCTCGGCGTACGTCGCCCGGCAGCCGGCGGCCGCCGCCCGGGCCGTCTCCTCCGCGAGGGGGCGCATGTCGTCCCAGTGGTCGGCCGGCAGCGTGCGGGCCAGGCGCAACAGCACGGGCGCCTCGATCAGCCCGCGGATCTCGGCGAGTTCGGCCAGCTCGCGGGCGCCGCGCTGGACGACGCGGAAGCCCCGGTTCGGTACGACCTCCACGGCGCCCTCGACGGCGAGCTGCTGCATGGCCTCGCGCACGGGGGTCGCCGAGACGCCGAAGCTCTCGCCGAGCGCGGGGGCGGAGTAGACCTCACCGGGAGCGAGTTCGCCGCTCACGAGGGCGGCCCGCAGTGCGTCGAGGATCTGGCCGCGGACGGACGCCCGCTGGATCACGGGGCGGGTGGCCGGGGGCACGGCGGGCGTACGGGCCGCGGGGACGCCCCGATCGCCCCGGTCGCCCCGATCGCCGGGTGTGTCGAAGCCCCGGTGCGTGGCAGGGCCGGGGGCGGGGGCGGCACGGCCTCCGGAGCCACCTCGGGCCGCGGCTCCCGGCGCATCCGCCGAGGCCGGGAGCCCATCCCGCGTCACCCTCGGCTGCGGGATCGGGGTCTCACTGTGCGTGTGCTCCCCGCGAGCCGCGTGCTCGACGGGGGCGGGCGCAGGTGCGGATGCGGGTGCGGGTGCGGGACCGGGGGCGGAAGCAGGAGCTGAAGCCGCGCCGACAGGTGCGGCGGCATCCCGCGGGACGCCTTCGCCGTACGCCCGGCCCGCCACCCCGTTGGCCCGGCGCTCCCTGCCCTCCCGACCGTCCCTGTCCTCCCGGCCCTCCCGGCCCTCGTCCGCCGCTCGGGCCTGCGCCTGCGCGGGTACCCGTGGCGCCGCCGACCCAGGGTCGGTTTCCGAAGGGTCTCCTGCGGATGCGGAGCCGTACGCCTCGCGCGAACCGGCCTTCTCCACGGGAGCCTCCTCCAGAACGGGCGGTGGTGGTGAGTATTTCGGGCGGGGTACGGAGCGACCCCGACAGAACAGGGTAAACCTCGACCCTATCGGGTAAGGTAAGCCTAACCTGCAACTGAACACGGAACGGGGTCCCTTGCATGTCCGCTCCCGCCCCGGCCGAGACCCCGCCCGGCGCAGAGGTGCACCCGGTCGGCTCGGCCCTCACAGCGGCGTACGCGCGGATGACCGAGGTACTCCCGGCCCTGGGTGTCACAGAGCTCGCGCCGGACGAAGCGGCCCCGACGGGCGGCGGGAGGATCGCCGTCGCCGGGCTCGCGGAAGGCGGCGCCGACCTCGACGCGTTCCTCGCGTGGGACGACGCACAGGTGCTCAGGGACCACGGACGGCGGGCCCGCCCGGACGTCATCGCCACCTTCGGCCTGCACCGATACGCCTGGCCGGCCTGTCTGCTGATCACGGTGCCGTGGTTTCTGCTGCGCCGGGTCCCCCGCTTTCCCGTGGAGCACGTCACCTTCCAGCGCATGCCCGGCCGTATCGCCGTACGCGTCGGCGAGTTCGCCTGTCTGCCGGACGACCCGGCGGCCGCGCTGCCCGGCGCCCGTGTCGTCCGCGACGAGGAGGCCCTGCGCGCGGCGGCACGGTCCGCCGTGGCCGAGCACCTGGAACCGCTCCTCCGCGCGTTCGGGCCACGGACGCGCCGCCGGGGCCACGCCCTGTGGGGCATGGCGACGGACGAGGTCGTCGAGAGTCTCTGGTACGTCGCCGGTCTCCTGGGCGAGCAGCGGCGCGCGCGGGACGAGCTGGAGCGGCTGTTTCCCGGCACGACCATGCCGTACGTCGGCACGGCCGCGTTCCGCGAGGTGACCGGTCCGAACGGCGAGTGCCTGTCCACGCGCGACCGGGCGAGCTGCTGCTTCTACTACACGCTCGACGCCGAGGACACCTGCGCCAACTGCCCGCGCAACTCGGAGGCGGTCCGCATCGCGAAGCTGACGGCGGAGGCGTCCGCAGCGGCGGAGGCGGCAACGGGCTGAGGCTGCGACAGCGAGCTGACGCGGCGGCAAGCGAGCTGACGCGGAGACATCGGAATGACACCGTGACCATGGACCGAGTCGAACCGAGTCCGCGTCACATAAGATCAACTCGCCACAGCACCAGGCACCTTGGTCACGCCCCGGCAGCACCTTTGGTTACGGTCGATTCACAGAATCCTCACTTGCCGCAAGAACTTTCCGTGGAACCACCCGTAAGGGTAATCTAACTCGAACTCAACTCCCGCTCCTCACGCGGCAGTTCGAGCAGAATGCCGTCCTCGCGCATACCCTTGCACTCCCTTGGCGGCCTCTTGCCCCGAAACCCTCTGAGGACGCACGGGATTGGGCCACTATGACGGGCGTTACGCCCTATCCCAATGCAAGGGACCCCAGATGAGACTGACCGACATATCGCTGAACTGGCTGCTTCCCGGCGCCGTGCTGCTCCTGGGCCTGCTGGCGGCGGTTGCGGTGCTCGCGCGTGGAAAGCGCGCCGGGGAGAAGACCCACGCCGACGACTCGTGGGAGCGCACCGAAGAGCGCCGCAGGCGCAAGGAGGCCGTCTACGGCACCGCCTCCTACGTACTGCTCTTCTGCTGTGCCGCGGTCGCTGCCGCGCTCTCCTTCCACGGACTGGTCGGCTTCGGCGAGCAGAACCTGAACCTCTCCGGCGGCTGGCAGTACCTGGTGCCGTTCGGCCTGGACGGCGCGGCCATGTTCTGCTCCGTCCTCGCGGTGCGCGAGGCCAGCCACGGTGACGCGGCGCTCGGCTCCCGGATACTCGTGTGGACGTTCGCGGCCGCCGCCGCCTGGTTCAACTGGGTGCACGCCCCCAGGGGCCTCGACCACGCGGGTGCCCCCCACTTCTTCGCCGGCATGTCCCTGTCCGCCGCCGTCCTCTTCGACCGCGCGCTGAAGCAGACCCGCCGTGCCGCGCTGCGCGAGCAGGGCCTGGTGCCCCGGCCGCTGCCGCAGATCCGGATCGTACGGTGGCTGCGTGCCCCGCGTGAGACCTACGGCGCCTGGTCGCTGATGCTGCTCGAGAACGTGCGCAGCCTGGACGAGGCGGTCGAGGAAGTCCGTGAGGACAAGCGGGAGAAGGAGCAGAACCGCCTGCGTCGGCGCGACCAGGAGAAGCTGGACCGTGCCCGCATCAAGGCGATCACCCGCGGCCACCGCGGAATGATCGGCCGCGGTGGCCGTCAGGCGGAACTCCAGCCGGCCCAAGCGGCCACCCAGGTCGCCGCGGAGCCTGCCATATCAACGCCGGAACTACCCGCCCGCGCCGCCCGGCCCTCGTTGCAGCCCGTCCGCCGAGGGACTGAGTCCTCGACGGTCGATCTCACCGCGGAGGACGACACAATGGCGCTCCCCCGACTCGACTCCCTCGAGCGCAAGCTGAAGGACCTGGAGCAGCAGTTCGGCTGATCCGGACCGAGGCCGCCCGAGGCCTCAACTCTGGACGGGGGCACGGCAGTTCATGCCGTGCCCCCGTCCAGTTTCAGGTCGCCGCCCCGTCCAGTTCGAACCACACCGCCTTCCCCACCCCGTGCACCCGTACCCCCCACGCGTCCGCGAGGGACTGCACCAGGATCAGGCCTCTGCCGTGCGTACCGTCGTCGGCGTTCGGTACCCGCAGTCTCGGCCTGTGTGCCACGAAGTCCCGTACTTCCACCCGGAGTCCGCGCGGGCCGACCGTGGCAGTCAGCAGTGCGTCGTAGTTGGTGTGTATGAGGGCGTTGGTGACGAGTTCGCTGGTCAGCAGCTCCGCTATCTCGGATCGTCCGGGCCGCCCCCAGGGGGCGAGCAGGTCCCGCAGCGCCCTGCGGACCTGCGGCACCGCCCGTAGGTCGCAGCGCCCGAGCCTCAGCCTGAGCTGTGGAAAGCCGTGCTGGTCGGTCGCTCCGTCCGCCGCGCCCTCCGCCGTCTTGGTCGTCTTCACCGTCTTCGCCGAGAAGGCCCCGGATACCACGGGACCGCCTCCTCGTGCCTGCCTCTTCATGACCCCCGCCCGCGTGCCGATGTCGGTTCCCCTCCTGCTCGAACACGTTCACGGAATGCATGCCCCGGAATGGAACATGACAGTCATGTCGATTTCTCAACCACCCCTGAGACGCCCGCGGGTGCCCCGCCGCCGGCCGGGACGGCCACGGGACGAACCACCCCGCCCGAGCCTT
The DNA here is from genome assembly GCF_026341515.1 of Streptomyces sp. NBC_00878. Classification (NCBI taxonomy): domain Bacteria; kingdom Bacillati; phylum Actinomycetota; class Actinomycetes; order Kitasatosporales; family Streptomycetaceae; genus Streptomyces; species Streptomyces sp. NBC_00878. Next base: position 2,171,355 of record NZ_JAPEOK010000001.1, read on the forward strand.
CGGAGGAGCCGCCACACATGCCGGGCCGGACCCCGGTGGACGGACGCCTGGCATCCGCCGGGGCAGGAGATGCCGTACGACGCTTCGGGACGCTCCGGGTGGTCCCCGGCAAGGGCCCTACCCACGCGACAGCGTGGTCCACGCCTCCTCACACGCGATGAGACAGGCCCGTACATCCGCCCATGGGGTGACAGCCTGCCCGTCGGTGCGGCACGCTGTCGCGCCTACAGTCCCGGGTGCCGTGCCGACCACTCGCGATGGGCCCAACTGCCCATACCCCACTGCCGTTACGGCCGTACTCGGCGAAGCCGCGTGGCGGGTGGGCCGCGGCGGCGAAGCACGGCCGGTCGCGCGCGGCCCGGCGGCGGCGACGGGCCGCGGACCGGCGTGCGGCGCGTCTTCGGGGGCCGGGCGCCGTCACCCTGACACTCGTCAGGACCCGTCGCCCGTCTCTCTTCCTAGGGTTCGAGTTGCCTCACGGGCCGTGCCGCCGGGGGCCTCACCGACGAAGGGCAGAGACAGCTTCCATGCATCCGCTCCGTTCCATTCTCGCCTCCACGGCGGCCGACCGCGCGCCGGCCAACGGGATCACGCTCGCCGAACCCGTCCGGCCCGCGCAGGCCTCGGCCGACGAATGCACCCAGATCAACGGAGTCGACCGGTGGTAGACATGCAGGTTTCCCGGGGGGACACACGCAGCACGCACCGCACCGCTCGCCTGCGCGGAACGGTCGGGCACAAGGCAAGAACACTTCTCGCGTCCGCCGCCGCGCTGCTGGTCCTGAGCACCGGCGCGGCCACCCCGGCCGGCGCCGCCGCGCAGGCGCCCACCGCCCAAGCGCGCGCCGTCCAGGTACCCGACGGCGTCACCGCCGGGGTCGCCGTCTTCGACCGGCAGACGGGGACCTTCACCGAACAGCTCAACTCCGCAACGCAGTTCAGGTCCGCCTCGGTCGTCAAGCTGCTGCTGACCCTGGACTTCCTGTGGAACCGCGGGCCGTCCTACTCCATCCCGGCCGCCGACCGGGCCCGGCTGGAGCCCATGCTGCGCAGCAGCGACGACGACGCGGCCAGCTACTATTGGTCTACGTACGGCGGTTCGGCGATCATCAACCGGATGGCCCGCCTGCTCGACCTGACCGACACCGCCCCACCGCCTGCCGGTTCGGAGGGCTACTGGGGCTACACGGCCCTGTCGGCCCGCGACATCGTGAAGATCTACCGCTACCTCCTCGATACTGCGCCGGCGCCCGTGCGCGAGTTCGTCATGGGCAACCTGCGCCAGTCCACGCGTTGCGCCTCCACGGACGCCTTCGACCAGCACTTCGGCATCGTCGGCGCGTTCGACCGCCCCTGGGCCGTGAAGCAGGGCTGGGCGGGCTCCTCGTTCCCGGAGGGCACGTGCTCCTCGGAGAGCGCGGCGACGGCGAAGACGACCACCGCCCAGCGGGCCACCGCCGCGGAGAGCCGTGCCGCGGCGGACGTGAACCTCACCCTCCCGGCGCTGCACACCACCGGCACCGTCGGCGCGGGCGACCGCACCATCGTGGCCGTCCTGACGCTCCACCCGGCCGGCACGTCGTACGGCAAGGCGTACACCGACATCGGCCGGCTGACCCGCTCCCTGAACGTGCCCGGCGGGGTACGGCCCTCGGGGAAGTGGTACGGGACCTGGAGCGAGCACGTGAACGTCCGCAGGGACCCGTCCACCGCCAACCCCCGGATGACCCAACTGCCCGCCGGGGTCGAGGTGTTGGTGGGCTGCCAGAAGAAGGGCCAGACCGTCAGCGTGCCGCCCTACACCAACGAGTGGTGGGCGTATCTGCCCCAGTACGGCGGCTATATCTCCAACATCTACATCAACTCGCCCGACAACCGGCTGCCGGACGTACCGGACTGCGCCGGGTCGTAGTCGCCGCGATCAGGGAGAGAGTTCGGGAGTCGGGACCCTGCGGACGGCTGGGGCCCGGCTCACCTGTTCGTACTCGGCGAGATAGCTCATCACCTTCTCCACGTGGGGCAGCACGCGCTCGGGGACACCGCGCTCCTCGATGACCGTACGGTCACTCGTGCGGTAGCCGGCCACGACGAGCTTGACGAGGTCCTTCTCCGGCAGCCCGGCCTCCTTGAAACGCTGGTCGAGCCAGCACACGTACAGGCTCATGGTCGAGATCGCGTCCGGCGGCGACATGTAGTCCTTGTCGCCGTCGCCGTCCCCGTCCACGGCCCAGGCGCGGAACACCGAGGGCGTCCACATCGCGATGCCGAACTCCTCGGAGCCCGGGCGGGCCGCCTTCGCGTCGAACCCGCTCTCCGCCTTGAGCATGGCGGCGAGCACGATGGGGGTGATCTCCTTGTCGGTACAGCGGTGGGCGGCCTTCACGATGACCGGGCGCAGTGCCTCGGGCACGTCGGAGGCCAGTGGTATCTCGCCCGCGGCCACCGCCACCGGACTGGGGGTGCCCGTGGCTGCGGCCGTGGCCGTGGCCGTGGGGGATGCGCCGCGGCCACCCGCGTCGTCGGCACCGCCGTTCCCCCGCAGCAGGAGCGCGCCGGTCACGGCGGCGGCCACCGCCGTGACACCCGCGACGACCGGCACCAGCCGCCGGCGACGGCGGCGGGGCACACCGGAGAGCTCGTCGACGCGGGCCTTGAGGACGTCGGCGGTGTACTGGAGACGCGTGGTGTGGTCCGCCGACAGGCAGTCCGCGATCAGCCGGCGCCTGCTCTCTTCGATCCCTGCCTCCAGTCGCAGTGGTGCGCTCCCCCGTGCGTAGGCCTGGGCGGCGAGGGAGCGGGCCCTGGCGGTGGCCCCCGGGAACGGGTGCAGCCCGCCCGTGAGCACCTGGTGGGCGAGGACGCCGAACGCCCAGATGTCGGCGGTCGGGCGGACGACCGTGCCCCGGGAGTCGGTGCGCTGCGACCACCACTCGGGCGGCAGGTGGTCGAGGGTGCCGAGCGGAGGCATGTGGGCGTGGGTGCCATCCAGTTCGGCGGCGACCCCGAAGTCCGCGAGCCACACCTCGCCGTCCCCACTCAACAGGATGTTGGCCGGTTTCAGATCCCCGTGCACCCAGCCGGCGCCGTGCATGTGCGCGAGACCGGCGGCCACCGAGCGCAGGACACGATCCGCGTCGGGGATCGGGCGCCCGACCGAGGTGGCGTCCAGCACGTCCAGCAGGCTGCGCTCGGCACGGTCCATGACGAGGGCGATCGCCCCGTCCAGATCGGGGTGGTCCGGCGCCTCGACGGTGCACACGGCATGGGTCCGTACGAGGTTGGGGTGGTCCGCCTCCTGGCTGAACCGCACTTCGCGCTGGACGAGTTCACCGAGGGCGGTCCGCTGTCCGGGAGCCAGGGCGTCGGTGCGCAGCACCTTCACCGCGACCGGGGTGCCGTCGGCGACGGAGCGGGCCTCGTGGACGGTGCCCCAGGCGCCGGATCCGATGAGTGCGCCGAGTTCCCAGCCGTCGATACGAAAGCCGACGGGAAGGTGCGGCGAAGGGTCGGTGCGGGGGGTCATGCGGGGCCTTCTTCGAAGGGCGGAGACGGGAGGAAGCCAGCCGCGCTGGACGGTGGTGGACCGGGACGTCCGGGCGCGCCTAGGGGGCTTCTGATGGATCTCCGTGGGGAAGGAGCGGCGTTCGGTGCGTTCTCTCGGCGTGCCGGGCACAGACCCGCGTACTGGACGTACTTGGGTCTGTGCCCGGTGCGGCGAGAGGACGTGCCGGGCGTCGCGACGCCGCGGAGATCCATCAGAAGCCCCCTATGCCCTCGGCGCCGGACGGTGACATCACGCGCGCGCTCCCTGCGCCGGGCGGCGGTTCGCCCCCGCCCGGCTCGGGAGCAGGGCGAGGTGCTCCTCGCGTACGAGGCCGAACCGGAGCGCCGCCGCGACCAGTTGGGCGCGCTTGGCACCCGTACGGCCGTTCTGCTCCCCCTCCGTGTCCCCGTGGTCCAGGCGCAGTTTCGCGAACGCCAGGTAGTCGATGTGGTAGTTGACCGCCGAGCGGGACAGATCGCGGCAGGAGTCCAGCGGACGCAGCCGTTCCGCGATCTCTCCGGCGCCGGGGAGGGCCGTGTCCGAGGGTGCCCGCAGCCGTGGCTCGCACAGGGCCACCAGGACGAGGAAGTACTTCGACGTCGGGTCGAGCGCGAAGGGGTTGACGGTCTGGTCACCGGCGCCGGGCGCGGACCGCTCGTCGAGGTAGGCGTGCTGCGGAGCGAATACCTTGAAGTCGGCGGTTCCGTTCAGGGCGGGCAGCACGACCCGGGAGAACTCGAAGGGCACCGGCGCGGCGAGGCGGCCGGGAGCCACCGTGATGTACTCGCCGGCGCCTTCCAGGTTCTCCACCACATAGCCGGCGGTTTGGCTGAAGTTGGACAGCCGCCAGTAGTCCTCGGCCGCCTCCAGCCGTCCGGCGCGCCGGGAGACGCCCGGATCGGAGAGCACGACGGCCGGGCCCGCGTCACCGGGCCCGCCGCGCCCGAAGTCGGCCAGGTCTCCGGGCCCCAGGTGCAGCAGTCCGGGTCTGCGTCCGTCGTACTCGCCGTCCGCCCGCGACGGACCCGGCAATTGGACAATGATCGTTTCCACGCCCGCTCTCCCCCCGATCAGGTCGCGAGGATTGTAGTGGGCAGCTCAACCGGATCAACCAGGGACACGGCCGACGGCCGGATCTCATCTTGCCTCCGCACAGGGCTGGTTGCTCCCCGATGCCTCGCGCGGCGTAGGGCTAGTTGCTCCCCGATGCCTCGCGCGGCGTCTGGTGCCCTCTCGATGGCCTCTCGGTGGTCTCGGTGGCTCTCGTGCGAGGAGCCGCCCTCTCACACCCCCGTGGTGGGAGGGCGGCTCCGGCACTTTCCCCCCGGCGGCGGTCAGTGGAGCTTGTTGACCGCGGTCGTCGTGGTCTTCTTGAACGCCTTCACCGGCGCGTCGGAGAAGTCACCCAGCTGCCCCCAGCGCACGAGGGTGACGGCCCGCCCGTCCCGGCCCACCGAGAGGAGGCCGATGTCGGTGGCGCCGAAGGACGTCTCGGTGCGCAGGCCATAGACATGAGCGCCCTCCTCGACCGGCAGCGTGCCGTAGTCCTTCAGCCGGGCGTCGGTCGTCGGGTCGGACCGCTCGATCCGTGCCGCGCACGCCCGGATGTCCTTGTTCACCCGCGTGGCCAGGGCCTTGGCCTTGGCGTTGCTGCCGACGACGAAGGTGAGCTGCTGGGCGTTGGTTTCGAGGTCGGTCCGGTACTCGCGGTACCGGGAGTCGTAGCCCGGCAGAGTCTCCGCGACGCAGAACCCCAGCCCTTCGGGCACACCGTCCGTGACCTTGCCCGCCCTCCAGGAGGAGGTGGGGTGCGGCGGCAGGTCCTTGGCCGAGAGGAACGTGGGCCAAGTGCTCGTCCTCGCCTTCGCGTTCACCGAGGCGTTCGTGGAGGCATGCTGCAAGGCGCTCGCGTCCTTCGCGGAGGCGCCGGCCGGGCCGGCGAGCACCGCGAAGAGAGCCGCGCTCCCGGCGGCGAAGGTGGTGAGCGCGGCGGCTCGGCTGCGCTTGAGCATGGGTCCCCCTGCGTATGTGTGCATGATTGATCTGCGTAGCTGAGTACTGAGTGACGTGGGATGCGTGCAGAGGTGAGCCGCACGCATGGGTGTGAGGTGTGGGGGTGTCACCGCGAGACCCCGTCGAGGGCTGCCACCGGTTGGTCGGTCCGGCGGCGGTCGGTGCGACACCAGAAGCATCAGCCGTCACTCGGGGCCTGCGCAACAGACGGCGCCGGATCCGCCACGGTGGAACCATCCCAGGCCATCTGACGTGCAGGTATATGGAGTGCCTGGGATGCCCTCCCAGACGGGTCACACCCTCTGGGGCCGAGGACCAGGGCCACGGACCAGGGCCACGACGAGGAGTACGGGGGAACGGTGTCGACTCGGGACGACGACGTCGAGGAGTTCGCGGCACTGCTGAGGCGTCTGAAGGCGCGCACGGACCGCAGTTACGGTGCCCTCGCGCGCCGGGTGAACATGAACACCTCGACGCTGCACCGCTACTGCGCCGGTGACGCGGTGCCGCTCGACTTCGCGCCCGTGGAACGCTTCGCCGCACTGTGCGGAGCGACCCCGGAGGAGCGGCTCGAACTGCACCGCCTCTGGATCCGGGCGGTGGCGGCACGACAGCGACCGCGTACGGCTGATTCGCCGGAGGGTGCAGTTCCGGTTGCAGTTCCGGTTGAGGGTCCGGTTGAGGGTCCGCAACCGGATCCGACGACGGTTCCGGTTGCGGACCGGGGTGCGGATCCAGTCGCGGATCCGGTTGCCGACGAAGCCGCCGCCGAGCCGGAGGCACGAGCCGAACACGAGGGAGCCGAGCACGAGGGAGCCGGCCAGCCCGGGAGCGGCAACGCGCCCGGGGACGGGAGCGAGTGGGAGGGGGACAGCGAGCAGGAGTCGCGCTCTTCGGACGCGGAGACCGACCCCCTGTCGACCATGCCGACCGTCTCCGCCTTGGCTTTCGGCCCACGCCCGCGCCCTCACCCCCGCCCCCGCCGCGCCTGGTACCGGCGGCGGCGAGTCACGATCACCACCGCCGTGGCGACCGCGCTGTTGGTCACGCTGGGCGCTCTCTCCGCCCTGTCGGACGACCGTACGTCCGACGACGCGTCCCGAGTCGTCGGCCCGAGCGAGGGCCCGACCCCGAGGACGACCTCCGACGACACACGTGACCCACGGACCGAGAGCCCCTCCCCCAAGGCTTCCCGGCCGTCACCGTCCCCCTCGGCTTCCGGCAAGGGGAAGGGCAAGGGCAAGGGCAAGCCGTCCGAGCCCTCCGGCAAGGACGGCGGACCATCGGGGAACAACGGCGAGCCGAACGGCTCGGCCTCCACTGCCCTGCCGCTCACCTGGACCGCGAACTCGCAGGTCTGGGCGTACGGCTGCGGCCACGACTACGTCCTCGGCAAGAAGCCGGAGCAGGTTCCGCCGCCCCCGGCCGCGCAGGACGCCGGGGTCTGGGCGGGGACGCAGAACGCGGTGCACGGACGCGAGACGATGGTGGACATCTCGGTACAGGGCCGATCGTCCACCGCCGTCGTCCTGGAGGCACTCCGGGTACGCGTCGTAGGGCGCTCAACTCCTCTCCAGGGCAACGCCTTCGCCATGGACCGTGGCTGCGGAGGCTCGATCACCCCGCGCTCCTTCGCCGTCGACCTGGACAAGGACCGGCCCATCGCCCGCCCGGTCCCGGGCAATGACACGGGCACGCCGATCCCCGCGGTGCGCATGCCGTACCGGGTGTCCGCGCAGGACCCGGAGGTGCTGCTGGTCAGGGCCCAGACGGAGAGCTGCGACTGCCGCTGGTACCTGGAGCTCGACTGGTCCTCCCAGGGCCGCACCGGCACGGTCCGCATCGACGACCGCGGGCGTCCGTTCCGTACCAGCAGCATCAAGAACCTGCCGCGCTACTGGTACGGCACGGTCGGCTCGGACCGCCAGTGGGTCCCGTACAACGGCTGACTCCTTCGCCGCCGTACGCGGTTACGCCTCCCAAACTGCCGCCGCCGTCCGGTCGTCGGCGTAGCCCTTGACCCGTACCAGGGTGTCCGCGAGGAACGCCGCGAGGCCGGGCGGTTCGCCGTCCGACCAACGGGAGGCGAGGTGCTCGACCAGGCGGGGTTCGCCGCGCAGGGGTTCGGCGAAACCGCTGCTGCACAGCAGGAGGGTGTCGCCCGGGCGGGCGACGGAGGCGCGGAAGCGGAAGGGGTCGCGGGGCGGCGGTTCGAGGGCGGGTTCGTACGGGCTCGGGGGTGTGGTGATGCCGAGGTCCATGGTGAGGCGGTCGCCGTCGGGGGTCTCGTGCGGCAGCGAACCGAAGCCGACGACGGCCTCGCCGGTGGTGTCGGCGACGCGCGGCTCGATGTCCTGCCACTCGCCGTCGCGCAGCCGGAAGAGGCCGCCCGCTCCGACGCCGAAGAAGACGCGCGTACGGCACTCGGGGTCGGCGGGGAGGAGGAGGCAGCGCAGGCCGGCGGTGTACTCCTCGGGTTCGATGCCCTGTTCGGCGGCGGTGGCCCGCAGTTTGCCGAGGCTGCGGTCGGTGAGCCGGTGCAGTCCCGACTTCAGGTCGCCGCGCCGGGCGGCCCTGATGTCCTCGGCCAGCCGGGCGTGGCTGCGGCCGACGGCCCGCCCGATCCAGTGGCACGCCTCGGCGGCGGCCCGGTGCGCGCCGGGCGTGGCACGGGCCCCGGTCGCCATGGCGACCAGCACGAGGGCGCCGTCTCCGACGCCGAAGCGCGCGGTGAGCAGGGAGTCCCGGCGAGGCTCGCCCCGGTAGCGCGCCGAGTCCCCGCGCACGGACACGGCCCGAAGCGTGCACGTCCCGTACGACGCCCCGTCCAGCACGGTGTCCGCCACGAGGTCGTCGAGTTCGTCCGCGTCGGCGGGAGGCAGGGCGGTGGGTTCGGCGTCGTAGGTGGGCGGTCCGGAGCCCACGTAGTCGACGGGGATGGGGAGGTTGGGTGTCTGTAGGGGGGCTTCTACGGAGGCCTGGTCGGGGGAGCTGCCGGACGGGGCGTCGACGAGGGTGGCGGGCGGGGGGTACTGGGTGCTGCCCGCGGGGGTTTCGGTGGAGGGGGTGGGGGTGGGGGTGGGGGTGGGCGAGTCGGCCGAGTTGGAGGGGCCGGGCGGGTTGAACGGACTACGCGCCGAGGCATCGGCCTGGCCAGCTGCGGCCCGACCGCCGCCGTCGACACCGGACGAGCGACCTTCCGAGAGCCCTGGCTGCCTGCCGTACGGGCCGTCGGCGGAAGCGCCCGGCTCCCCGAGGGAGGGGCCGTCGGCGGTGGGCGGGCCGGCCGGTGGCTGCGGCCACCAGGGGGCGGCACCGGAAGGCTGCGGGTCGGCGGCCGGGCGCGGGGGCGGCGGTGAGTCGGCAGGACGGGCGGGAGGCGCCGCGGCGACAGGCCCTGTGGGCGGCGGCGGTGACGCGTCGGAGGGCGCGCGAGACGTGGGCGTGCGAGACGTGGGCGTCCGGGAGGTGGGCGCTCCGGCCCCGGGCGCCTCCGTGGACGTACCGCTGCCGACCCCTGACGCGGGGAACCCCGGTGGCTGGGGGCCCGGCGGGAAGGAGGCCGGGCCCGGAGGTTCGGCGGGCGGAGGTTCGGCGGGCGGAGGCTCCCAGGGCGCCCGCTGCCGCTGAAGCCCGCTGCGCCACAACGCGTCGCCCTCCGGCCCACCGGGCGGGAGTACGTCTCCACCGGCAGCCGGTCCGGCGGGCGCGGGCCCGCGCGGGGCACCTGCCCACGGCCACGGCCCGTGAGCCACAGGTCCGGCCGTGGACCCGGCGGCAGCCGGTCCGCCGACCGCAGGCCCACCAACTGCGGGGCCATCGGGCGCGGACCCGCCAGAGGCAGGGCCACTGGGGGCCGGGCCGCCGACCGCAGGTCCGCCGGGCCTCGGCTCACCAGACGCTGGGCCACCTACCGCAGGCCCGCCAGGAGACGGCGCGCCCGTGGCATCCGGTTGTCGTTCGGTGGCGCCCCAGCCGGCCACGGGCCAGCCGGTGCCGTGGCCGCCGACCGTGGGGCCGTCAGCCACGGACCCGCCACCGGCCGGGCCGTCGCTCTCCGGGGCGCCACGGCCCGTCCCGGCGCCGAGGCCGCGACGACGTTCGGACGGTGTTCGGGTGCGGGGAGGCGGGATGCCTGGTCCCGCGACGGGCGGCGGGGGCGCGTCGGCGGGGGTGTCGAGGGTGTTCGCCGCCGAGGCGAAGCGGTCGTCGAGGGAGTCGGCCGCGGCCGCGGGCCCGGTGTCCCCCGTGGAGTCGTCGTACAGCTGCCCCCACCAGTCGTCCTCATGACCGGTGGGCTTCTCCCCCTGCTGGCTCATGCCCCTAATTGTCCACCGCGGAGGCCGGATGAAAACGGTGCATCCGGAAAAACCGGCCACGAGGTTGGGCATCGAACGGCGAAACGAAGCCGCCGGGCGATCCCACCCCCCACGGGAGAACCGCCCGGCGGCGCCGGTGTGACCGCGGGGCCCGGCGCACGCCGTACGCCCGGGTCACGGTCTGAATGACAGGGTTCCCCAGATCTCCTGGGAGTCACCCGGTTCTGACCTGAGTGTGACCTGTTTCCCTGAGGGACAGCTGTGCCCGTGTACCCGGCGGTCGCGGCCCGTCCGCCGCACCGTCCGTCCGAACCACTCGTCCTGGCCCTCCCGGTCCGTGGCGGGTCCTCGCCACAGGCCGCACGTCATACAGCGGTAGCGCCACCTTGGCAGAAAGACAGAGGGTACGGCGATGATGTGCCGAGGCGGATTTACGCCGTGGCCGTTTCCCGCCACGGCCAGGGGTACGGGGAGGGGCGTCGCCGCATGCTGGAAGCGACAGGTCTGACAGCGATAGGGCTGGACGAGACACACGAGTCGGCGTACCGGGCACTGGTGTCCGTGGGCGCCGCCGACGTACCCGACCTCGCACGGCGACTCACGCTCGGCGAGCACGACACCGAGCACGCGCTGCGCCGGCTGGAGCGGCACGGTCTCGCGGCCCAGTCGTCGGCCCGGCCCGGCCGGTGGGTCGCGGCGCCGCCGGGCGTCGCCATCGGCGCGCTGCTAACCCAGCGGCGCCACGAGCTGGACCAGGCGGAACTGGCCGCCGCGCTGCTCGCCGAGGAGTACCGCGCGCGGGCCGTCGAGCCCGCCGCACACGACCTGGTCGAGGTGGTGACCGGCGCGGCCGCGGTCGCGCAGCGGTTTCTGCAGCTCCAGCTCGGCGCGACCGAGGAGGTGTGCGCGCTGGTCACCACGAATCCGGTCGCCGTCTCCGCCACCGACAACGACGCGGAGAAGCAGGCCGCCGACCGCGGTGTCCGCTACCGCGTGGTCGTCGAGCGGTCGGTGCTGCACCTGCCCGACGGCATCAACGAGCTGGCCGCCGCGCTCGGCCGCGACGAACAGGTACGCGTCGTGGACACCGTCCCGACCAAGCTCGTGGTCGCCGACCGGGCCCTCGCCATGGTCCCGCTGACCTCGCGGACCCTGGAGCCCGCGGCCCTCGTCGTCCACGCAAGCGGACTCCTCGAATCGCTGTCGGGCCTGTTCGAGTCGGTGTGGCGGGACGCACTTCCGCTGCGCCTCGGCGCGCCCGGCACCTTCACCGAGGAGGAGCGGGACGGGCCGGACGGCACCGACCTGGAGATCCTCTCCCTCCTCCTCGCCGGACTCACCGACGCGAGCGTCGCCAAACAGCTCGACCTCGGCCTCCGGACCGTGCAGCGCCGGGTGAAACGGCTGATGGAGCTGACGGGCGTGACAACCCGGCTCCAGCTCGGCTGGCACACGTACGAGAAGGGCTGGGTGGCCCGGGAACGACAGGACTGACCTGCGGTTTCGCCCGTTTTCCCGCACTCTGGACAGATGGGAGCGTGGGAACTCCTGCTGGTCGGGGTGGTGCTGCTGCTCGGCCTGATCGGAGTGCTGGTACCCGGCGCGCCGGGGTCGTGGCTCGTGTGGGCCGCGATCCTGTGGTGGGCCTTCGAGGACCCCGAGGGGCTCTCGTGGGCCGTGCTCGTGGGCGCCACCGCCGTCCTCTTCGTCTCCCAGGTGATCCGCTGGCAGCTGCCGCCGCGCCGGCTGCGCGCGAGCGGCGCCACCCCCCGCATGGCGGCGTACGCGGGCGTCGGAGCCCTGCTCGGCTTCTTCCTCCTGCCGGTGCTCGGCGCGATACCCGGCTACCTCGGCGGCGGCTACCTCGCCGAACGGCTACGGCTCGGCGGGCACCGGGAGGCGAAGGCGTCGGTCCGCGCGGTGATGCGGGCGGGCGGGACCAGCGTGCTGGTGGAGCTGTTCACCTGCCTGCTGATCACGGGGGCGTGGCTGGGGGCCGTGATCTGGGGGCCGTGAAGGGAGGGCCGCGAGGAGGCCGGTGGTGTGAGGGCCGTGGTGCTGGTCCGTGACCGGGCTATCCCTCCGCGGTCGCCAGAGCCGTCGAGGTCGCCAGAGCCGCCGGGGTCGCCGGGGTCGCCCCCGTCCCCGTCCCCGGAGGCGGCCCCGTCTCCGGAAGTGCCGCGGTCTCCGGAGGTGCCAGGGTCGCCAGATCGATGCTGTCGGCCAGGGCCCGCATGCCCGCGTCGTTGAAGTGGAGGTGGTCGCCGGGGTCGTAGGCGGCCAGCATGCGGTACGGCCGGGACGGGTCACGGACGACGGCGTCGAAGTCCACGACCGCGTCGAACAGACCACTGCCGCGGATGAGCCGGTTCACCTCCTGCCGTACGCGCTCACGTGCCTCCGTGTATCCGCCGTAGCCGCCGAACGGCGTGAGCGTGGCCCCGACGACCCGGATGCCGCGGGCGTGGGCGCGCCACACGATCTCGCGGTACGCGGCCCCGAGTGCGGCCGGGTCGGTCTGGTTCGGCGCGCTCTTGATGTCGTTGATGCCCTCCATCACGATCAGCGTGCGCACCCCGGTCCGGGAGAGGACGTCGGCGTCGAACCGGTCCAGGGCACTGGGCCCCCGGCCTTCGAGCAGCAGTCGGTTCCCGGCGACTCCCGCGTTCAGCACAGCCTGTTGCCGACGTGCGGGCAGGTCGCGCAGACGCTCCGCCAGCCGGTCGGGCCACCGCCGGTTGGCGCTCGGCGTCGAGCCGGACCCGTCGGTGAGGGAGTCCCCGAGCGCGACCACGCTCCCCGCGGCTTCCGGGCGGAGCACGTCGACACCGGTCACGTAGAACCAGGAGCCCGTGGTGACCGTGTACGCGCCGCCGCTCACATCCGCGACGCGATTGCCCTGAGGAGCAACGAAGTTGGTCTGCAACGCATCGCGGTGATACGTCGCCGGACCCGAGTCCCACGGCGTATGCACGGTGACCAGAAGGTTGGCGGCAGCAGGCACGGTCAGCGTGACGGAGTCACTGACGACGTCCATGCCCACCGGCACGGTGACCGTCCTCCGCCCGCCGAAGGTGAGCGTGCGCATCGTGCCGGGAAGGGCGTTCGGGCTCTTCGGGGCGTTCGGCACCTGCCGGGCGAGGGTGGCTCCGCCGAGGGCCAGCGGCAGGCTGCCGAGGCGGTTGGAGATCCGTACGCGGACGGCCGTGCCGCCGACACTCGTGTGGACGACGTTGCGGATCGAGGCGCCGGGAAGAGCGGCCGCGGTACCGGAGGCGGCGCCTTCCCAGGTGCCGGTCCAGGTGCCGGTCCAGTGGGCGGGGGCCGTCCGCGCGAGGGACTCCCGGCCTCCGTGAGCGGCCCCCGTGCCCATCAGCGTGAGCGCCAGCGCTCCGGCCACGGCAACCAGCGTCTGTCTGAGCATGCGTCACTGCCCTCCGCCGACGGAGCCCGACGAGATGCAGGTCTCCGGACCTAGGGCCAGGATCCGATGCGGGGGACGCGAAAACCGTGTTTGGCTGCAGTTATGACCGCATTCAGTGAAGCCGAACGGGTGTACCTAAAGTCCCAGCGGCTGGGCCGACTGGCCACCGTCGACGCCCACGGGCAGCCGCAGGCGAACCCCGTGGGCTTCTATCCGCAGGACGACGGGACGATCCTGATCGGCGGTTACGCCATGGGCTCCACCAAGAAGTGGCGCAACCTCCAGAAGAACCCCAAGGTCGCCCTCGTCGTCGACGACATCGTCAGCCTCCGCCCCTGGAAGGTGCGCGGCGTGGACATCCGGGGCGAGGCCGAACTCCTCACGGGCGCCCATGACTTGGGCCCGCACTTCAGCGAGGAGCTGATCCGTATCCACCCACGACGCATCCACAGCTGGGGCCTGGACGACTGACGGGTCGCTATCGCCCTTCCAGCTTCAGCAGGTGGAGCTTGCGCTCCAGTCCGCCCGCGTAGCCGGTGAGCGACCCGTCGGCGCCGATCACCCGATGGCACGGCCGCACGATCAACAGCGGGTTGGCGCCGATCGCCCCGCCGACGGCCCGCACGGCGGCGCGCGACGCGCCGATCCGCGCGGCGATCTCCCCGTACGTGGTGGTCGCCCCGTACGGAACGGAGTCGAGGGCGTCCCAGACCTTCTCCCGGAACTCGGTGCCGATTGCTCTCAACTCCAGCTGGAACTCCTTGAGTTCACCGGCGAAGTAGGCGGCGAGCTGCTGTCGGGCATCCTGAAAGAGCTCAGGCACGGGCCGCCACTCCGGCTGGACGGTACGACCGCCCTTCTGCCCGGGGACCGAGAGAGAGGTCAGTACCCCGAACTCGTCGGCGGTGAGCAGGAGTTGGCCGACAGGGCTGTCGAGCTCGGCATAGTGGACGTTCGTCATGATCAGTGCTCTTCCAGCTCGCTCGTGGTCACAGCTTCTGTCCAGCCGGCCACTCTCAAATGATGCAGGGCGTAGGAGCGCCAGGGGCGCCAGGCGTCGGGGACGTCCTCGTCCGGCGGTGCCACATCGGGGTCGCCCAGGGCACGGGTCCGGATGACAGCCGCGACGCGCGGATCCATGCCGGGCAGGGCGAGCAGCGCGGCCCGCGCCTCCTCGCGGTCGGCACCCGGGTCGAGCCGCAGGCTGCCGTCGGCGAGGGCGGTGGCGAGGGCGCCCAGCGTGCCGAGCGCCTCCGCGAGGACGGCCGGCTCGGGAAAGACATGCGTGAGTGTCCCGCAGGGCGCGTCCAGCAGTTTCCCGTACGCCCTCACGAGCCGCTCCGCCTCGTCCCGCCCGACAAGCGCGCGTACGGCCAGCTCCTCCGGATCGGCGGCTCCGGGCGAGCGCAGCCCGGGCCTGGCGGCCACCAGCGGAGCCAGCCGCTCGTCGGCGGCCAGCCGCTCGTCCACGGCGTACGGATCGGCATCCAGGTCGAGGAGCCGCCGCAGCCGCTGCACGGCGGTGGTGAGATCACGCAGGTCGGTGAGGTGCAGCCGGGCGTCGAGCCAGCCGCCGACCGGGGCGGACAACCGCTCGCCCACGGCGACGATGCCGGTGCCGTACGGCAGCCGCAGGGTACGCCGGTACGTACGGAATCCCGCGTCCCCGATGACCTCCTCGACACCGGCGACGGCCTCGGCGGCCAGCAGATCGAAGACCTCGCCGGCCTGGTACGGGCCGCGATAGGCGAAGCGCAGCGGGATCCCCGCGGTCGGCGTGGCCGTACGCCGGGCGGTGGCACCGCGGCGGGGTGCGGCGGCGCGCAGCTCGGTCGGCGTCGAGGCGTACACCGCCCGGATCGTGTCGTTGAACTGCCGCACGCTCGCGAACCCGGCCGCGAACGCGATCTCCGTGATCGGCAGTTCCGTGGTCTGCAGCAGCACCCTCGCCGTGTGGGCCCGCTGGGCCCGCGCCAGGGCCACCGGCCCGGCGCCCACCTCGGCGGTGAGCTGCCGCTGCACCTGTCGGGCGCTGTATCCGAGCCGCACGGCGAGCCCGGCGACGCCCTCGCGGTCCACGACGCCGTCACCGATCATCCGCATCGCGCGCCCCACGACGTCCGCGCGTACGTTCCACTCGGCGGACCCCGGCACGGCGTCCGGGCGGCACCTTCGGCAGGCCCGGAACCCGGAACTCTGCGCGGCGGCGGCCGTCGCGTAGAACCGCACGTTCTCCCGTTTCGGGGTTACCGCGGGGCAACTCGGCCGGCAGTAGATCCCCGTCGTCTCCACAGCGAAGAAGAACTCCCCGTCGAACCGGGCATCCCTGCTCCGCACGGCCCCGTACCTGGTCTCTTCGTCGATCACCCCTCCAGTCTGCGCTCCCGCCGAGCACCCGGCTAGCGGATTTCGGACATGACGCTCGCCACGGTGAGGGCCTCGCCTGTGGCCGGTGGGTGGGGGCGGGGCCGTGCCGGTATGTCACGTTCGCGACCACTGGGCGTACTGCCCTGAGTGCCATGGTGAACGTCTCCAGCGGGAGCCCTACGTCGCGAACGTTGACATACCGGCACGGCCCCGCCCCCGGGTACGTTGGCGACTGCGGCCCGGTGGGCGACCGTCGGCACGGCCCACCGCCGGGTGCGTTGGCGGCTGCGGCCCGGTGGGAGACGGCCGCCGGGTGGTGTGATGTCCGCGGCCCCGGTGGTGCGGGGACCGCCGCCGGGTGCGTTGGCGGCTACGGCCCGGTGGGCGACCGCCCCGGGTGGTGTGATTCCGCGGCCCCGGTGGGGGACGGCCGCCAGGTGGTGTGCCGTCTGCAGCCCGGTGGGGGACGGCCGCCAGGTGGTGTGCCGTCTGCAGCCTGGTGGGGGACGGCCGTCGGTCGCCGTACGGGCGGAGGGGACGTGGCGGGGTGTCCGCCCGCAGCGGATGGCGCGTCCGCACCGGGTGCCCTTCGAAACTGACGCGGTCGCGCCAGACCGAGGACGGATACCCCGCCGCGGCCCCGCCCCCACGATGACGGCCAGGCGCACGACCGCGGCTCGCAGACGACAGCCGGTCCCCACCCCCTCAGGGGCGCGGGGAACTGCGCGACCAGCCACGACGAACCCGCAGACGAAACTCAACCCCCACTCCCCAAGGGGCGCGGGGAACTGCGCGACCAGCCGCAACAAACCCGCAGACGAAACTCAACCCCGCCCCTGAATCCCCCGCTTCGCCTCCATCGCGGCCCGCCCCGCGGCCCCCCTCCGCTTCCACTCCTTCCGAAGCTCCGCCCGAACCCGCGCATCCGTCTTGGCCACAATCCGCTGGTTCTCCCGAAGCAGCTTCCGATAGCTCTCCAGCCGCCGCTCGGGCAACACCCCGGAGCCCGCGGCAGCGACCACCGCACAGCCCGGCTCGGCCTCATGCGCGCAGTCCTGGAACCGGCAGGACTCAGCGAGCTCCTCGATCTCCGAGAACACCTGCCCGACCCCACTCCCGGCGTCGAAGAGCCCGACCCCCCGCAGCCCCGGCGTGTCGATCAGCACACCCCCGCCGGGAAGGACGAGCAGATTCCGGGTCGTGGTCGTGTGCCGGCCCTTGCCGTCCACGTCACGCGCCGCATGGACGGCCATCACGTCCTCGCCGAGCAGCGCGTTCGCGAGGGTCGACTTCCCGGCACCCGACTGCCCGAGGAGTACGGACGTCCCCCCGGACACGACGGCGCCGAGGACATCGAGCCCGTCCCCGTCCATGGAACTGACGGCCAGCACCTGCACACCCGGCGCCGTCGTCTCGACGTCCTGCACCAGATACGCCAGGCCCACCGCATCCGGCACCAGGTCCGCCTTGGTGAGCACGACCAGCGGCTGTGCCCCGGACTCCCAGGCCAGGGCCAGGAAGCGTTCGATGCGGCCGAGGTCGAGCTCCACCGCCAAGGAGACGGCGATGATCACGAAGTCGACGTTGGCGGCGAGAATCTGCCCCTCGGACCGCTTGGAGGAGGTGGAGCGCACGAAAGCGGTACGGCGTGGCAGATACGTCCGTACGTAGCGCGGGTTGCCGCCGGGTTCGACGGCGACCCAGTCGCCGGTGCACACGACCCGCATCGGGTCGTGCGGGGTGACGAACGCGGTGTCGGCCCGGAGGATCCCGTCGGCGGTGACCACGTCGCACTGGCCGCGGTCGACCCGGATCACCCGCCCGGGCAGCAGTCCTTCGGTGTCGTACGGGGCGAACTCGTCCGCCCATGCCTCGTCCCAGCCGTAGGGAGCGAGCGCGGAGAATGCAGAGCTGAAAGCAGAACTGGACGTCAAGGGAGACCCTTCACAAGGGTGGCCCCGGCGCGCGCACTCGGGCGCGAAGGAAGAGGAAGGTCAGCCGGCGGCCACGGAGGTGGACTTGATGAACTGGATGCGGGCAGCGCTCGTCGCAGCGACAGCCATCGGTCAACACCTCCCCAGCCAAATCACGTCACCCACGGCAACCTCGGTCGCCGTTCGAACAGCATCGAGCCTAGGGGTCACCAGGCGACGACGCCACCGAATTGCGGCGACCCCTTCAGCAGCAACCTCTTCGGCGACAGGCCCGAAGCGCACGCGGCGCGTCGTTCACACAGTGAACATGACGGCTTCGAGGTAGCGCGTGTTCTCAAGAGCTCCGCCGAAGACGAGGTCGGGGCGCGGGTCGGCACAGTCCCGGCCGCCCCAGTCGGAGCCGGCGACCTTGACGATCTGGCAGACCTGGCCACTGCCGATGTTGATGGCGAAGCCCAACATGTTCGGGGCGCTCGACTTCGCGCTGCCGATGTAGTTGTTCTTGCCGTCGGCGACGATGGCCGTCCACTGCGGTTTCCACTTGCCTTCGCCGTTGGCCGAATCGGGGTTGTGGACGAAGGCGTTGGCGGCCGAGCCGCCGGTGCCGGACACCGCGATGTTGAGGGCTTTGATCGGACGCTTCTGACCCGTCGTACCTGCCATCGTGCCGTCGCACACGGGCTTCTGCCAGCCCTGTCCGGAGACGTACGCGCGGTAGCAGATGTGCCGCCCGGACGGGTCGTTCCTGGCGAGTCTGGTCACGGCGGTGGCGGCGGTGTCCTGTGGGGGCTTCGCGGTCACGGTGGCCCGTGGCGGCTTCGCGGTCACGGTGACGGTGCCCTGTCCGCCGCTCTTCGTCTTCTTCGGCGTCTTCTTCGGCTTGGGCGACGGCGAGGTGGCCGTTGTGCTGGGCCGGGGTGGCAGCGCGTTGGCGGACTCGGTCGGTGTCGGCTCCTCGGCCTGAGGGCTCCTGCTCGTCTTGCTGCTCGCGTTGCCTGCTTGGCTCTGCCGACCGCCGTCGTTCGATTCACCGCCGCCCACGATCACCAGCGGTACGACGATGAGGGCGGCCACGCCCAGGGCCACCGGGCCGACGACCAAGGGCTTGTGGAGCAGGCCCCGCGACACGTACTCGTCGTCCGACTGGCGTGATCCGGTCTTGCGGACGATCTTCGGGGTGAGGGTGGGGCTGGGGCCCGGGGACGGCGTGGGGCCGGAGGTCGGCGTGGAGCTGAGGCTCAGGCTCGGGCGCGGAATGGACGGCAGCGACGGCAGCGACGGCAGTCCAGCGGGCAGCCATCGGCGCTGCTGCTCCCCCTCGTACGCCTCGTCGTCTGAGCCGTCGTCCTCATCGGCGGCGGCCTCATCGGCAGCGTCTGCATCGACGTCAGCGTCGGCAGCGGCGTCGACGTCAGCGTCGGCAGCGGCGTCGACGTCAGCGTCCGCAGCGGCAGCGGCTTCGTCGTCGGCAGCGGCAGCGGCAGCGGCTTCGTCGTCGGCAGCGGCAGCGGCTTCGTCGTCGGCAGCGGCAGCGGCTTCGTCGTCGGCAGCGGCAGCGGCTTCGTCGTCGTCGTCGAGGCCGGCTTCGGAAGGTTCCGGCGGTATCGGCGGTATCGCGTGTTCGTCCTGCTCGGGTGGCTGCTCCTGTTGTTCGAGGAGGCTGCTCGAACCATCGGGGGCCACCTCGACGAACGCCACATAGCCCGCGGAGGGGTCGGAGATGGTCGCCGTCACGGTGGTGTTCCGGTCGCGTGCGTGTCCATGCAGCGTGTCGAGGATCGCGGCGTCGAGCGGTACGCCTTCCGTCGTCGGCACGGGTTCGCCGTCGATGGCGGCCGAGCCGTCGCCGGAGATGACCACCGCGAAGCGAGGGGGCGGTTCGGACGTCTCCCCGGCGGGTTCCCGTTTGCCGAGATCCACCGATTTCCCGGGCTCGGACGTGGGATCTTCCGCGGTCGGCTCGTCCGTCTCTTCGCTCCGGCTCATGGCGCTTCCTTCCTGACGTTCCCTGCTGCGTGGTCCCTGTCGGGATCGTCACGACTGTCTCCGTGTCGCAACGGGTGTCGCACGGAAGCGGTTCAATTCTTCGGGCAGGCGCCCTCGCGATGGGCGGTTTGTGGTGTTCGGGGCTGTTCTGACGCGCCCTCAATTACGTGACAAGCAACTGCAGTTCAGTACAGTCCGGCACGTGAACGCCTATGAAGATTCCGTGCGTTTCGCCGTGCTGGGGCCGATCCGGGCCTGGCTCGGCGAACAGGAACTGGACCTCGGTTCGCCACAGCAACGGGCTGTGCTGGCCGCGCTGTTGCTGCGGCGTGGACGGCCTGTCCCGCTCGCCGAACTCCTCGACGCCGTCTGGGGCGAAGAGCAGCCTGCCGCTTCCATATCCGTCCTTCGGACCTATGTCTCGCGCCTCCGCAAGGTGCTGGAGCCGGGGCGGGACGCGGCCGAGGCACCCCTGTTGGTCGTCTCGGTCGGTGACGGATATCTGGTCCGGCTGCCGGAGGACGCCCTGGACCTCACCGTGTTCGAGCAGCGGGTCACGGAGGCGAAGAGGCTGCGCGCCGCCGGGGAGCTGTCCGCCGCCGCGGACCTGCTGCACGCCGCGCTCGGCGGCTGGCAGGGAGCGGCACTGGCCGGACTACCCGGTCCCCTGGCCGAGTCCGAGGGCTCCCGGCTGAACGAGGAGCGGCTGACCGCGCTGGAGATCCGGCTGGACCTCGACGTCGAACTCGGGCGCCACGGCGAGGTCATCGCCGAACTGATCTCGCTGACCGGCAAGCACCCACTCCGGGAGCAGTTGTGCCGACTGCTCATGCTCGCGCTCTACCGCTCCGGGCGGCAGGCCGAGGCGCTGGAGGCCTACCGCAGAACGCGATCGACCCTGGTGGCCGAACTGGGCATCGAACCTGGCGCGCCGTTGCGGGACCTGCACGATCGCATCCTGGCGGCCGACGCGTCCCTCGCTCCCTCTTCGCCCCAGGAGGAGTCGGTTGACCCGCAGTCGGAGCCGCCGGCCGTCCCGCCGACCGCCACGCCTGCGGACCCGGTCCGGTCGGCCGCCCCGTCGGCGGACCCGGTTCGTCCCGCTGAGGCGCCCGCGGTGCGCCCGGCCCAACTGCCCGCCGATCTGCCCACGTTCACCGGCCGGGACGTGGAACTCGACGAGACCCGGGCCCTGTTACCCGAGGGCGGCAGCCTCCCGGCAACCGTGGTGATCAGCGCGATCGGCGGCATGGCCGGCATAGGCAAGACGACCCTGGCGGTGCACTGGGCCCACCGGATCGCCGACCGCTTCCCCGACGGACAGCTCTTCATCAACCTGCGCGGTTTCGATCCGACCGGCTCGATCGTGCCGCCGGAGGAGGCCATCCGTATCTTCATCGACGCGCTCGGTGTCCCCCCGCAGCGGATCCCCGCCGCGCCCGAGGCCCAGGCGGCGCTGTACCGAAGCATGTTGGCCCAGCGGCGGGTGCTGATCCTTCTGGACAACGCCCGCGACACGGACCAGGTCCGCCCGCTGCTGCCCGGCTCCCCCGGCTGCCTGGTCATCGTCACCAGCCGCAACCAGCTCACCGGCCTGGTCGCCGGCGACGGGGCGCATCCGCTGACTCTGAACCAGCTGACATCGGGCGAGGCACACGACTTCCTGGTGCGCCGGCTCGGCACCGGGCGGCCGTCGGCGGAACCGGAGGCGGCGGAGGAGATCGTCACGCGGTGTGCCCGGCTGCCGCTGGCGTTGGCCATCGTCGCCGCCCGGGCCGCCGCTCACCCCGGCTTCCCGCTCAGTGCCATCGCCGAGGAACTGCGCAGTTCTCAGGGCAGCCTCGACGCCTTCGCGGGGAGCGACATCACCATCGACGTACGGGCCGTGTTCTCCTCGTCGTACCAGGCCCTGTCGGCCCCGGCCGCTCGGCTGTTCCGGCTGCTGGGCCTGCACTGCGGCCCGGACATCTCCGCGCCCGGCGCGGCCGGTCTCGCCGGGCTCCCCCTCCGTGAGACCCGCGGCCTGCTCGCCGAGCTGACCCGCGCCCACCTGCTCATCGAGCACTTTCCCGGCCGCTACACCCTGCATGACCTACTGCGTGTCTACGCCGCCGAGCGCGTGCGCGCCGAGGAGACACCGCAGGAGCGGGACCTGGCCCTTGAGCGGATCCTGGGCTGGTATCTGCACACCGCGGACGCCGCCTACGCGCACATCACCCCGAACCGCCGCCGAGTCCCGCTCGAACCGCTGCCCTCCTGCTGCCTGCCACTGGCATTCACGACGTACGAGCAGGCCCTGGACTGGTGCGAGACCGAACGGGCCAACCTGGTCGCCGCGGTGCACACGGCCGCCGCGTCCGGGCAGCCGGGGGTCGCATGGCGGCTGCCCGCCGTCCTGTGGGGGTTCTTCTACCTGCGCAGTCATACGCGCGACTGGGACGACACCGCCCGGACGGGGCTGTCCGCCGCCCGCGCCGCCCACGACCGCGCGGGCGAGGGCCAGGGCCTCGTGGACGTGGCAGCCGCCGCGCGCCACTTGGGCCGGTTCGACGAGGCCATCGACCACCTTCGGCAGGCGATGGTCATCCACCGTGAGCTCGGAGCGACAGATGCCAGAGCGACGGCCGTGGCCAATCTGGGCGATGTCTATCTGCAAGCCGGCCAACTCGACAAGGCCGTCGAGTACATCCGCCGCGGGCTGGCCATGGACCGGGTCATCGGCAGCGCATGGGGCCAGGGCATCGCCCTGAGCAACCTGGGTGACGTCTATCAGCGGCTCGGCCGGTTCGACGAGGCCGTCGACTGCCTGGAGCAGGCGTTGACCGTCCTGCGCGCCAGCGGCAACCTCTGGGTCGAAGGCGTCACCCTCGACATCCTCGGCACGGTCCACCGTCGGCTCCACCGCTACGACGAAGCGGTCGAGCACTACCACGAAGCGCTCAAAACGCACCGGGACATCGGCAATCGGTGGGGAGAGGGCCACACGCTGGGCAACCTCGGCGACGCCCAACTGGCCGCCGACGAGCCGGAGGCCGCCCGCATCAGCTGGGGGCAGGCACTGGCCATCTTCGCGGAGTTCGACCATCCGGACGCCGAGAAGATCCGCGAGAGACTCGGCCGACTGGAGGACGACCCGGCCGGCGCCGCGGGGGCAGCGCCGGGGCGGACTGCCTGACCGCGGACCGCCTGACATGGATCTCCTTCGATCACGATCCGGCCGTGACCCCGGGGGGCGGGGGCACGGCCGGACTCACCCGAACAACGGGATGACAGGTGAGGATGGTTCAACTCCTGGGTCAGCTCGCGTCGTGGGGACGCAGCCACGTCGACGCTCAGGCCACGGTCGGCGGCTCCCTGCGTGAAGCGGTCCAGCCGGCCTCCGGCGACGTCGCCGCCGGAGGCGACACGATCAGTTGTCGCCGCGGCAGGTACGACGGATGGGCTGGGTGGATGGGCTCGGTGGATGGTTCACCTGGCGGCTGGATGTCCTTACCGTCGCCTCGATGGGGTGTTGTTTGGTCTCGGCGGGACAGGCGGAGCACCCGTCTGGCGTGCAGAGGAATCGCCGTGTGTGGCGGTCTCGGAGTTTCTGGGCGGGGTTCTCGGGGCGGGTCCGGGAGACAGCGGCGGATAGAGCCGCGACAGATCGGGCGGCGGGGGACTGTCCAGCAAATGTGCCCCCGCCTGGGCCGCGATCAGAGCATTGCTGTCATGGGCCTGGCTGTCGCGCTGGTTCAGGGAACTGGATGTGGATGCGGGCTCGGCCTGTAGCCGCTGGTCCTGCCCTCGTTCCCCTCGGCGAAGAGGGTCGTTCGACTCGGACTCCGGTGATTGCGACGGACGTTCCGAGTGTTGCGGAACTGCCTCGGGGGGCTTGTCCCGCAGCGCCTCCCTCAGGTGTGCGTTGACGGCGTACCTCGCGACGGTCGGCATGCTTTCGGGGGACTCTTCGAACGCCTTCCGCCACATCTCGTCGTTCCTGACCAGGTGCAGAACCTCGTCCTCGAAGGCCTCGCGTTCGCGTTTCGGCAGTCGGTCGACCTCCTCCGCGAGGCTTGCCACCCGCTCGCGCGCGGCCTCCTCCGAAGGGGACATCCGCTGCGGCTCGGCCATCGTCACCTGAGTCCGCCCGTCCGCGGTCGACGGATACGCGGCCTGGCCGGGTGGGCCGGGTTCCTGGCCGGCGGCAGATGAGGAGTCCATGCCGGCAGGCGCGGAGGGCGACCGCCCCCTGACGCGGTCCAGGATGCGACGCAGTGCGACCCACATCTGCTCCCAGATGCCCGCCACCGCCGCGCCCGCCCCGCCGGCGCGCCGCCCGTCCCTCAAGCCGTACTCGGTTGTGAGCAGGTCCTGCGCCAGCGGGGGTTCTTGGGGTTTGGTCAACCGGTTCCGGCTTCGGGGAGTTGCGTCTTCATTCGCCACGGTGCCCCTTTGTTCTCATGTCGGAGGTCATGTCGGAGGTACTGACACGAGCGACAACGGGCCGCCGGGGGCGGGCGGTTCAACGTCTGGCGGCCACCACAGCGAGGAGCAGCCGGGGCGGACTCGTCGTGGTCGACAGCTCGAATCCCGCCGGCAACGGCAGCAGGCCAGGGGGCAGCGGGGTCTCGGGAAGCCGCGGGGCGCTGCCGGCCGGTCGCGGCAGGTCGCCCTGGGCATACCAGTCGGCCACGTCCGGTGCGAAGTCCCGTGCGAACCGGCGCCGCCGCAGCAGGGCCTGCGAGGCGAACCGCCCGGCGCCAGTAGCGGTGGCGGTGCCGGGCCTGCCGCGATCCCGGTCCTGTGTGGTGGCCATGGCCGGATTCCGTTCGCGCATGTCCGCTCCTCCCCGATCCGCCGACCGGGCTCGGTCGGCTGGAGGCCGACGCCGGTTCACGGCGCACAACGGATCGCGCACACCGAGTGGTTCAACGCCGGGGGCCGGTACTGAACCGTTCCTCTCCCCCACTCCGTTGTGTCGCTCGACCGGGCAGGGCCGGAGTCGGCCCGCCGTGGGCGACGAGAGAGGCGACAGACCAATGGCGCAGAAACCCTGGCTGGTGTTCGGACTGGACGGCAGGACCGCGGACGATGTACAGGCCGCCGTACAGCTCGGGTACCGACGGTTCGACGCGGCGGAGAGCTACGGCGCGAGTACGGACGCGCTGGCGGAGGCGATCGGGAGCAGCCCGCAGCACCGGGACGATTTCGAGGTGCTCTACAAGTTCGATGTGAGGGCGGACGAGAACCGGGAACAGCTTCGGACCCGGCTGACCGAGGTGGCCGGGAAGTTCGGCGGCAAGCTGGACGCCGCGGTCATCCACAACCTCGACGGCGACCAGGCGCAGATCCGCAAAGCCTGGAATGTCATGCACTCGATGAAGCGGCAGGGGACGATCGGCAAGGCGGGCGTCGGCAACGTGCTCCCGCAGCACGCAGATCTGCTGCGGGAGCTGAAGAGCAAGGACAGCATCGACGTCGTCGAGCTCTCCCCGCACAATTCGCGCGAGGGCTCCCAGCAGGGGTCGCCCAGGGGCAACGACCGCCCGCTGGGTGACGCCTCGTCGGACAGGTCCTCACCGCTGCTCGGCGTGGTGGAGAACTCCGTCCGCGGTGTGCTCGCCGACCCCCAGCTGCGGGATCTGATGGCGGATCTGAGCGACCGGACCACGCTGTACTACTACAACGTGGTCCGCACGCTGGATGAGATCCAGAAGCACTACGACCGCACGGGCAACGGCGAGCGGCTGACCATGAAGTCGCCGGAGGGCATGACGGCGGTCGCCCAGCAGACCGGCTACCGGGTCCAGGGCGAGGCCCACATGATCCTCACCTCCGGCAACCCGGAGACGATGAAGCGCAACCTGAAGACCTACGAGACCGACGCGGCGAACATGGACTATCCGCCGGCGGAGTTCGCCGACGCGGTCTCCAAGTGGTCCGCCTACCACGAGGTGTGCCGGACGAACGACCCGACGCCACTGCCGGACGGTGTGCAGGGCAAGCTGCTGCCGCTCTTCGACAACCCGGAGGCCAAGCGCGGGCAGGTGGTGGCTTTCGCGGCGGAGACCGCCGGCGGGAAGGTGGACCGGGAGTCGGTGAGCGCGTGGCTCATGAAGGAACACAAGTTCACCCGTGAGGAACTCGAAGGAGTGACCGTCCCGGACCGGGTCGGTCTGCTGCCCGCCTACCAGAACATGAAGCTCGCCGATGTACTCGCGGGACACCTCGGCTCCCAGAACTGCAACCACAAGTGGGCGAACGACCTCGCCTACCCTCTGCTGCACGACGTCGACATGTGGAAGATCGTCGCACCGACGCTGACCAACATCGCTCAGCCGGACACCGTGCGGACACCGTCGCCGCTGTCGATGGCCGATGCGGCATCCCTGGCCAGCGGGAACGCGTCTCCCGCGCGGCGCGCGTCGAACGGGAGCCCCGGCGCCACCGGCCTGCCCCCGGCTCAGCCCACCCGCGCCCCCTCGCCCACACCCGGCCGCTGAGAGACACGTACCGGCTCCGGGCCCGGCTCAGCCCGGGTACGGATCCATCCCCGGCGCCTCCTTGGCACGGTGCGCGCCGGCCTTGCAGCCCGCGAAGGGGCCCGAGGGGTCCCGCAGCGAGGCCATGACGTGGGTGAGGTGGTCGCGGTGCCAGGTCGAGGGCCCGCTGGCACCGGACTCGGGGCCGGTCAGCTCCTGCCACGCCATCCACAGCCCGTACAGCTGCGCCACCGCCTCCTGGTGCTTCCACCAGCTGGTGCACCAGGGGGCGTTGGAGGTGACCTCCCTGCCGTACAGCGGCAGCAGCAGATGGCGCACCCACATGGTCAGCCGGTGCAGAGCGTCTTCGTACTCGGCACCGTCCATGTAGACGATGAAGGCGGGCTTCTTCTCCTGCTGTTCCACCGGTTCCGTTGGTTCCATCGGCTCTGTCGCGAGGGTGGTCATGTCGGGACTCCGTCCACTGGGTCGTGATCGTTCGTCACCAGCACGACGGGGCGGGACGGTCAGGGGGTTCAGCCGGATGCTGAACCCCCTGGCCCACTCGGTCCGTTGTGCGTCGCAGACGGCGGCGCCCGGTCGCCGAGCCAAGGAGGAGCGCACATGCCCCAACGGAATCCGGTCACCGACCCGGAGAGGGTCCAGTTCATCTGGTTCGGAGAGGAGATGAGCGACAACGCGAAGGCGGGGATGAAGGCACTGAGCGAGCGGTTCCCGAACTCGGCGAGGGAACTGTGGGTGATGCCGCGAAGCCGCCCGGGGCAGCCCGCGCGCACGACCGAGCTCATGGATGGGTACCGGCGCGAGGCGGAGGGGCTCGGCGTCGACGTGAAGAACATCCGTGAGCACACCACGAGGCTGGCCGGCGCCCTCGGGGACAAGTACAACGCGCAGACCATCAACGACATCTTCAACATGGAGATGGGCAACCACGGCAACATCGCCGCGAAGGACCTGGCCACGTACCTGCTGCGGGGCACCGAGACCGGCCTGAGCATGGACCTGTCGCACCACCGCATGAACCCCACGGAGTGGGTCGGGGTCCGGGGCCACGACGAGTTCTCCCACGACAGGGTGGCACCGTTCGACTTCTCCACCGCGGAGCTGAAGGTCGTCGACCTCTCGCACGGCGAAGACGCCATCAGCCGGAACATCCTGAACGCCGGCCCCTTCCCCATGACGGAACAGCACGGCACGGCGGAGATCGACCCCCAGAGGATGCCCCACCTCGACGTCTTCGCCATGTACACGCGGGAAGGCACCAAGGGGCAGGAGGTGGCCAAGACGGCCGCACAGCAGCACATCGGCTATCTCGCCCAGATATCCCAGGACGAGGTACGCAAGGGCAACGTCGTCTTCCATCCGAACGACAACGACAAGCGGTTCCGGCCCGTCAAGATCAACCTCTCGGACGACAACCTGCTGGCCGCCAAGTACAACCCTCAGGACCCGACCCGCGCCTACGTCATCGGCCACATGGCCATCGGCGCCCTCGCGGACGGCATCCACCTCCACTACGGCAAGCCCACAACGCCGCCCCTCAAGGCCCAGCCGGACCAGCCACCGCAGAAGGACATGCCGGCACTCCAGGTGGACTCGGACACCTGGAAAAAGATCACCATGCAAGCGTACGAGGTCGGCAACGTGCGCGTGCTGCCGCAGCTGAGCGTGGGCAAGGTCAACCAGGGAGCCTGGCGTACGGAGCCCACGGGAAGCGAGAACATCACCCTCGTCCAGGCCAGCAACCTCGGCGTCAGCACGGCGGCCGGCATTAGCCACCCAGGGGGGTTGAACAAGCCGGCTCCCATTCCCTACGAGGTGGTCCACTCCAAGTCGGCCGACAACTCCCCGCGTCGCACGCCCAGTCCGGGCTCCTCCTCGGACGAGAGCATCGGGCGGACCGCCCGCGAGGTGGCCTCTCTGAACATGCCCCGGACCCCGTCCCCGGAGAGTCCGGGTCTCGTCGCGGCCGCTGCCCAGAAGCCTGCGAGGCCCGGGGTGCAACGGTCGGCGACGGGTGGGCCGTCGGGGCGCTAGGACCGGCTCGCGAAGAGCGGGGCGACGGGATCAGGAGGTTCCGTCGCCCCGAGCAGCTCCACACCGGCTCCGAACAACGGAACGAGGGGCGGACCACACCGGTCCGCCCCTCGCCGCTGTCAGAGCTCCCAGAGCTCCCAGAGCACCACTGTCACAGGGCACCGCCGTCAGAACCCCGGCGTCACGCGTCCGGCCGCACCACCCCCAGAATCGGCATCGACGCGGCCGGTGACACATAGATGTCCCGCCCGGGGCGAGGCGCCGAGACGATCTTGCCGTCGCCCATGTAGAGGGCGACATGGCTGGCGTCGGAGAAGTAGATGATGAGGTCTCCCGGGCGCATGTCCTCGACGGGGATGCGCTTCAGGCGGCGCCACTGTTCCTCCGATGTACGGGGGATCGTGTGGCCCGCCGCCAGCCAGGCCTGGGAGGTGAGCCCGGAGCAGTCGAAGGAGTCCGGGCCCTCGGCGCCCCAGACGTAGGGCTTGCCGAGTTGGCGGGTGGCGTAGGCGATGGCCTGCTTGCCCGCGGCGGTTCCGTCGGTGCCGATCTTTTCGAGGATGCCCGTGCTTTCCCACGTCGCCTGGGCGTCGTCGGCTGCCTTCTTGTCCAGTGCGGCGAGTCGTCGGCGTTCCTTCGCCGCCAGTTGGGACTCCAACTTCCTTGCCGCGGCGATGTGTTGCTCGATCTTCTTGCGCCCTGTGTCCATCGCCCGGCGGCTTGCCCGCAGGCGCTTCAGTTCGGCCGCGGCGGCGTCGGTCCGGGTGCGCAGGTCCTCGCGGGTCGTCGTCAGGTCCGTCAGCAGGTTCTGCGTGGACTGCTGGGCCTGGAGGGCCAACCCGGCGTTGTCCAGGGCGCGTCCGGGATCGGTGGCGAGGGCGAACTGCACCTCGGCGGGCACGCCGCCGCTCCGGTACTGGGCCCGCGCGGTCGCCCCGGCAAGGGAGTTGAGGCGGGCCAGTTCCGCCTCGGTCGTGTGGACCCGGCCGTTGAGCGTGCCGACGCGTTTCTGCTGCGCGGTCACCTTCTCGTCGGCGGCGTTGTACTGGTCCGTGGCGACTTCGGCGTCGTGGTAGAGGCTCTGGAGCCGGGCGCGTACCTCGGTGAGGGTCGGCGGGTCGGCCTGGGCGGCCTGCTGCGTCGTTGCCGTCAGCACGCAGGCCAGGGCGGCAGCTGCCGCCGCCCGGTAGCCGTGTGTGCGCAGAGGCTGTCTCATCTGGGGCGAAGCTCCCTTCGTACGCGTCGATCAGGGTGGGGATTCAGGGTTGTGATACGGAGTCCGCGGAATCCGTCCGCACAACGGGAGCGCCCCGTCCGGCGGTTCAAGGGGGGGTGTGAACCAGTGGCGCCCCGGCATCCGTTGTGCGCGGGAGAGGCGTACGGCGGGTGAAGAGGCGTACGGCGGGTGAAGGTGAAGGTGGACTGAGTGGACGCGGGATTGATGCTGCTGGCCCTGTGTACGGGGCTGGGCTTCGGGCTTCTGCTGCTCGCCGTCCGGCAGTTGGTGGCCGTGGTGCGGCTGTGGGGGCGTGGCCTGCGCGTGATGGGTGTCGTGACGGCGCGTCCGGCGGCCGACCG
The DNA here is from genome assembly GCF_026341515.1 of Streptomyces sp. NBC_00878. Lineage (NCBI taxonomy): Bacteria > Bacillati > Actinomycetota > Actinomycetes > Kitasatosporales > Streptomycetaceae > Streptomyces > Streptomyces sp. NBC_00878. The sequence goes on from NZ_JAPEOK010000001.1 coordinate 2,201,042, forward strand.
GCTGCGCGGCGGGCTCGTGGTGTTCACCGATCACCTGGGGCGGACCGTCGTCTTCGATCCGAGGGCGTACGGACCGCTGTGCGGGCTGCCGCCCGTCGGCGGGAGTGTGCCGGTGGTCTTTCTGCGAAGCCGGCCCGGGGCGGCCCGGTTGTGGACCCTGCGGCATCTGCTGGCGCCGGCGTTCGGGTGGTTCCTGTCGTCGACCGTCGTGTTCGGTACCGCGGTCATGGTGACGCCGTGAGCCAGGGTGCGAGCGAGCCCGGCCGTGTCGGGCGGGTCCACGAGATCGATGTGCTGCGCGGGTTCGCCCTGTTCGGCATCCTGCTCGTCAACGCCCAGATGATGGCGGGGCCGTACGCCTCGTTCGGTGGTGGTCCGGGGGCCTCGCCCGTCGACCGGGTGGCCGCCTGGGGCGTGACCGCGACGACCACCGCCTATCAGCTGTTCTCCTTTCTGTTCGGCTACAGCTTCGTGCTCCAGATGCGCTCCGCGCCGCGGGTGGGTGGCGCGTTCGCGGTGCGCCATCTACGGCGTACCGCGGGGTTGTTCGGGCTCGGGGTCGTCCATGCCGTGCTGCTCTTCCCCGGCGACATCCTGATGACGTACGCCGTTCTGGCGCTGATCCTGTACGGTCTGCGCGGTCTCTCTCCGCGCGCCGCGCTGCGGACCGCGGCCTGCCTGGTCGCGGGTCTGTCCGTCCTGCTGCTCGGGTACGGGCTGCTGACCGTCGCCTTCGCCGAACCGCTCACTGAGGCCCAGTACGCCCCCCGCGTCGCGGACACCGTGGCCGCCTACCGCAGTGGTGTCCTGTCGGTGATCGGGGCCCACCTGCGCGAACTGCCGACGACGCTCGGCGCGAATCTGATGTACGCCCCCGACATGCTGGCGGCGTTCCTGGCGGGACTCGCGGCGGCCAAGGCGGGGCTGGTGGAGCGGCGCGGGCGGGACCGGCGGTGGCTGCGGCGGACGGTCGTACGGTGGGGGCCGGTCGGCCTGGCCGGTGGTGTGGTCACCGCGTGCTGTGCGAACTGGCCGCTGGACAGCCGGTGGTTCCTGGTCGGCCACGCGGTGTCGCTGCTGACCGCGCCGGCGCTCACGACGGCGTATGCGTGCGGACTGCTCCTGCTGCTCGACGCGCGCGGCCCGGCGGCGGCCGTACTCGCCGCCTCCGGGCGCATGGCGCTCACCCACTACCTCAGCCAGTCGCTGGTCCTCGCGTGCGTGTTCACCGGGTACGGCTTCGGGCTCTACGACCGGGTCGGCACCGCCGCCGTCCTCGCGGGCTGCGTGGTGCTGTACGGCCTCCAACTCGCCCTCGGCGCATGGCTGATGGGCCGGGTGCGGTACGGGCCTGCCGAGCTGTTGCTGCGTACGGCCACGTCGGCGCGGTGGCCCGGGGTCCGTCCGCCTGTCTCGTCGGCGGCGTAGCGGGGGGAACGGGGATCGTCGTTGGGCCAGCTCTCCTCGGGGGGTGTGGTGAAGCCGAGTGCGCGCGCAACTGGCTGGCCATAGCCGCGAAAGCAGCAACGAACTGCGCCGCCGTAACCCCGCCAGGCGCAGCAGTCGCGCTTGCGTGCACGATCACGAGGGCAGTACGGACAGACAGGGGCACTGCTCGGGTGATGCTGGGCGACGACGGGGTCGCTGGTGGGGGGTGAGTCTCAAGGAGCGCTCGACACAAGGTAGTTGGGGCGCCACCATGGTGCTCCGGCGATGGCCGGGACGGGAATACCGCAGAGCAGGGGGTGGGATGTGGGGTACGACTTACTGCCGCGCGCGTATCGGATGAGACGGTCCCGGAGGCTCTTGTTCTTATGGTTGATCTTCGCGGGCACGCTGAGCCTCCCGGGAGGGATGCTGGCCGATGATGACGTGCCCGCCGCGATTGCCATCCCCTTCACCATCGCGTGGGTGACGTTCATGGGGTGGCTCTTCTACGCCGCCCTGCGCTGTTCCACCGCGGCGGACATCAAAGCGATCCATGTGCGTGGCATGGTCAGGCGCCGACGGCTGGCCTGGGCGGACGTCCAGGACATCAAGGCGGAGACAAAGTATTCGGAGGGCAATTCGGCCAGCGTGGTCGTGTACGTCTACGGCCGGGATGGCAGCAGGGTGCTGCTGCCGTTCGTCGACGATCTGCACGTCGACGTCGGGTACGAACTCGCGGTGCTGATGGCGGCCTGGCAGGAGCTGCGCGGTGCGGACTGGTCGCCGGACCCGGCGGCCGCAGTTCTCATCGGTCGCCGCGGTGCGCGCCGACAAGCCCTCGGGATCGGCTTCGCCTCCGTGGCACTGGCGTCCATCCCGCTGCTGGTGCTGATAGTGCTGCGGTTCTCCGTGGACATGCCCGGGTGGTTGAAGTCGATGCTGCACCCGCTCGTGGTCTTGGGCGTGGTGCCTCTGATCTTCGCACTGACCGCGATCGCCTCGTACCGCAGGCAGCTGAGCAACGGCTGACAAGCGCCGTACGACGATCACCGGCTGACGGACGACACCGCCGCGCAGGACCCAACCCGCCATCAGCCACGCCCCAGCGGTGCTCTGTCACGTTCAGAAGCTGTGTCTGAGGACTGCATGCCAAGGTGAGCCGTGATTCGTGCAGTTCATGGGCTTGTCGCTTCGGGCGGATCCGCCCGAAGCGACGGCTGGGCGGAAGCCGTTGCCGGTCGTACGGTGGCGAACATGAGCAGGGACGGTGTTCCCCGGCTGAGGCCCGGCGTCGCCGTCGAGGACCGCGACGCCGGGCCGCCGGGCCGCGATTGTGCCTGGGGTGCGGGGCAGCTTCGGACCCGATCCGTCATCGGCGACGGCAACGAGCCCGAGCCCGAGCCGGGGCATCCTGTCCGTGCCATGCGGCCACCGTACGGCCGGCAGCCACAACTGCCCAGTCTGGGCAGCGCGGAGGGAACACCCGGCAGTGCATCGTTTCGTGCCAAGACGTGAAGCGAGGGAGGTGAGCGCTCGTGGGTCAGCGGATGTCGAAGGTGAGGGCGGAGGCGATGCCGAGCGAGCGCTCGGAGGCGCCGACGGCCTTTCCGTTGACGCGGGCCGTGATCACGATTCGGCGGACGTTGCCGTCAAGCTCCTCGCTCCCGGTGAACCTGAACCTGAACCTGAACTTTCGCGTGGAATCCGCGGGCAGCGCCCCGAACGGCATCGTCAGCGTCTCGGCGAGCAGCGAGCCGTCGTCCGGGGCGGTGACTTCCTTCCAGCCGGTGCCGTCGCGCCACTGGGTGCGTAGGGCCGTGGCCACGGGCTGGGCCGCCGAGTCGGGGCAGGCATCCGGGTCCCACGGGTCGTCCGAGTCCGCCGTGCAGGCGCTGTACTCCGCCTGAACCTGGGCCTTCGAGTACGTGCTGTGCGAGTGATTGGTGATCGTGTACACCACCTCGGTCCAGCGCCCTTTGCGCAGGACCACAGGTTCCTTGGGGGAGACGATATCGAGCGACAAGGTGGCCAATCGCGCGGTCTCGTGCTCCCGCGCGAGCGTGCGTGAACCGTCCGTCATCGTGACGCCCACCGGAAGACCATCACCTTCGCCCCTGGGGCTGACGCGCGGAGTGATACGCAGAAACGCGAGCGAGCTGCCCCGCGGCAGGTCCATACGGAAGGTGCCGGTCGAGCCCCGCTTGTCCGCGGCAAGTTCAACCTTCTTCCAGCTGCCGTCGAGCTTGCGCTCCAGGTCCGGCAGTGGATCGCCGGTGTGGCCGAGCCCGATGCGCACCCGCACGGCGACGTCGGGCCGGGGGCGCCCCTCGTTGGAGAGGTCGAGCGCCATCCCGAGCTGGGTGTCCCCGCGGGTGCCGGTGGTGTTCATGGAGAGCGACACCGGCGATGAAGCCGACGCACTCGGCTTTGGATCAGGCGTGTTGCCGCCGCACGCCGCCATAACGGTGAGCAGGGCAACGAGGCCCGCGAGCCGTACGCACCTCAACTGTCCCCCAGAACCGTAGATCGCAGGGATTCTAGGGGTTCGCGGCCACTGCTGGTTCGTCAGGGTCGGTGCCTACGGCCACGTTCGTCTTCGTTCGCCTGGCGGTGGCTATTGGGCGTCTTGTTGCTCGTAGACGAGGACTGGTATCCCAGGAGCGAATGCGTCGACGGCGGCCTGAAGGCCCTGGAGGTCGAGGCGCCAGCGGTTGATGGGGCGGCTGGCGAGGAAGAGCTCATGCTCGACGTGAGGGGCGAGTTTGGCCGTCTGGTCCGGCCGGAGTTTGGCGTTCATGCCCGGCAGGGGCGGTGCTCCCGCCCGTCGCTGGACACCGATGTAGTCCATCGACGAGCCAGCCATGCGCTGCTGCCACACCACGACCGATGTGATGTCCCCCCACGGCACAAACGCCGTCTGCGCCGCGTATCTGGCCGGAGCACCGCCGAGCAGCACACCCTCGCCGTCGACGCGGAATGCGACCAGACGCTTCCACCCTGCCCCCGACAGCAATTGGAAGAGGGAGCGGGTGAAGTGCGCCTCGCACACGGCGTGATTCGAATCAAGCATGGCCAGAGGCTATCGGGACGACAGCGCCTGTACGGATTGGAGGCGCTGTCAGAACAAATCCCTGAGCCCAGAGGCGTACGCCGTGACTTACGGCCTGCCGATGGCTTTGAGGGTCTCGGGGCGTTTGACGGTCTTGCCCACGTCGTAGCGGGGTGCGGGACGGCGGTTCTTGGTCCCGGGCGGCCGTCCGGGACCGGTGCCACGAGGTTGGGGAACACGGGCCGGGCAGAGCAGGTGGGCTCGGATGTTTCTGAACCCCCGGCGGACCCGGGCCGGGGTGAGGCGTTCGGGTTTGGTCGGCTTCTTCCAGGGCCGGCGGAGGTCGACGGCCAGCGGCCGGGCGGGCCTGAGCTGGGTGTGCGCGATGACCAGGAGCCAGGTCCAGCGGTCCGGGTCCGCCGGGGTGGCTCCGGTCTTCGAGGACCACAGCCATACCGGCGGCGCCTCCCGCTCCTTGGAGAGGTGCTCGACTTTGAGGCGGACCAAGGTGCCCTCGACGATGGGGAGTTCACCGTCGTGCTCCAGCCGGGCCGAACGGTGGGTCAGTCGGCGGGCCCGAGCCGGGCCACGGCCACGATCCCGGTCCACTACGTGGCACCGGGCTCCAGGACAGCGTGTTTGGCTACTTCGGCCAGTTCGGCTAGTTCGGCCAGTTCGGCTAGTTCGGCTAGTTCGGCTTGGACAGGGTCACGCCCGGCAGGAGACGACTTGCCGCCCGTTCGGTGATGGCCGCCGTCTCCGCCTTCGCCGCCGCCGAGATGACACCGGCGCCGGGCTCCTTGTACCAGGGGCGCAGCCGGATCAGGGCCGGCTTGACTCCGGTGGCCAGGAGGAGGGCGGTGCCCTTGGGGAGGGCGCGGATCTTGTCGGGGGGCAGGACGGCCTCCTGGCGGTAGGAGTAGGAGCGTGAAGTGCCGTCCTTGCTGCGGGAGATGCTCGGCGTCTTCACATCGTGCTGGCCCACCAGGGTCGAGATCTTCTGGACGAAGTCGGCGTCGTCCAGGCCCGCGCCGAGGAGTTTGATGGTCGCCGCGCTCCACAGCGCGTCCATGCCGACCTCGCCCCACACCCGGGCTCCCTGGCGGTAACTCTGCAGCAGGGTCACGACGTTGATGCCGCGCGAGCCGAAGTGCGAGTAGAGGTCGGGCAGGTCGGAGATGCGGCACACGTTGGCGGCCTCGTCGAGGACCGCGGTCAGCGGCGGGTCGAGGCGGCCGCCCATGCGTTCGGCCGCCACGACGCCCGCGCGCATCGTCGCGTCGGCGAGGCCCGCGATGACGCCCGCCGCCGAGCCACCGCCGTCCTTGGACAGGAGGTAGAGGGTGTCGTTGCCGAGGACGTGCTGGTCGGGGCGGAATTCCGGGAGCTCGGGGTCGGGCGTGACCCAGGCGAGGATCTCGGGGTCCAGGAGGCAGGAGGCGGTCTGGCGGGCGGTCTCGTAGATGCCGTCCCGGGTCTCCACCGCGCCGCGCACCGTGCCCTGCAACTGCTCGGCCATCGCGACGAGTCCGACCTCGCGGAGGAGGTCGATCGGGGTGCGGTCGGCCGGGTCGGCCAGCCAGGCCAGGAGTTCGGTCAGCGGGGCCTTGCCGCGGGCTGCGGCCAGGAAGAGGGCGGTGAGGGTGTTCTGGGCGGCCGAGATCCAGAAGTCCTTCTTCGCGGTGTCGTCGTTGACGGACGCGACGAAGTGGCCGGCCATCCGGCGGGCGCCCTCGATGGTGTGGCACTCGCCGAGGATGTTCCACCACATGGCACGCGGGGTGTGGGCGATGCCCTGCGGGTCGAACGTCCATACCGTGCCCGCCTTTTCGCGTTCGGCGCGGGTGACGGCGTACACGTCCGACTTGTTGGAGGTGAGCAGGACGGCGCCCTGGGCGCGCAGCACCCGGGGAACGGCGATGCCGGTGGACTTGCCGGCCCGGGGCGCCATGAGGTCGAGTTCCACGTCCTCGTAACTGCTGCGCAGCTCGGGGCCCTTGGGGTCGAGGTCGCCGAGGAGGTTGCCGGTCTCGTCCGGGTGCAGTTCCTCGCGGCCCTTGAGGGTGGGGCGCAGGTCGCGGGCGCGGGCCTCGATGCCCTTGGGGCACATGGCGGCGAGTTCGCGCCGGCCGGCGAGGCCCTTGGTGCCGGAGGCGCGGTCCATGAGGAGGTTGACGGCGACGACGACGGGAACCGTGATGAGCGCCAGCACCCCGAGGATGCCCACGTAGACGACGACGGCCGGTGCCGCGGGCCACAGCGCGGCCGGTCCGGCCGATACCAGGCGGCCGATGGTGGACGCGGCGAAGGGCGGGGCGTCCCAGCCGTGGCCGGAGATTCCGGCGCCGAGGGTGCCGCCCGACCAGACGATGGTGAACGCGAAGAGGCCGATGCCCGCGATCGCGGCGATGGCCCAGGGCAGTTGCTCGTGCAGATCGCCCCCGGGGCGCGGGCCGCTCATGCGGTCCACCGCCCGTCCGCCGCCTCGACGCCGGAGGGGCCGGAGGTGCCGGGGAATCCGTGCACCCCTTCCTGGGCGGCCCGGGCGACCTGCGCGGCGGCGTGGGCCGCGGCCTGTTCGACGGCTTCCTCGGCGGCCTCCTCGTTGGTCCTCCAGCGGGTGTTGGTGTTGTGCAGTCGGCGTTCCGCGTCGGTGATGGCGACCTTGATGGGGATGCCGGGGCGGCCGCCGACCTTGATGAGGAAGCGGCCGCGGCCCGGCGGTTCCTCGTTGTCGCCGTTGACGCCCCAGCCGGGGGGCGAGGACCAGGACGAGACGAGTTCGATCTCGCGCCGGGACAGTCCGACCACCTTGCCCAGATCCTCCATCTCGGTCTTCGGCAGTCCGGCGCACACAACCATTCCGGCCCGCTCGACGAAGCCGCGGGCCTTCGCGCGGTCGGCGTCGGTACCGAGTGCCTCGGCGTCCTTGAGCGTGTGGGTGATCTTGGCGTCGCCGAGGCCGAGCGAGCGGTTGAGGCGGGTGAGCGCGTCGATGCGGTCGACGATGCCGGAGGCGGCGCGCAGCGGGCGCCACAGCTCGTCGAGCACGGTGAAGAACCAGCGCCGGGGGGCGAGTCCGGCGTCCGCGAGGGCGTGTGAGGCGGCCACCGTGCCGAGTCCGTCGGACCAGGCGGCGAGCATCGCGGCGGCGGTCAGCTGGGTGTCGGCCTCGCCGATGCCGGAGATGTCGATGCACACGGCGGGCGCGTCGGGGTTGATCCGGGTGGACGTCTCGGAGGCGAAGGTGTCGCCGAGGGGGCCGTCGAGGATGCCGAGCAGGGAGCGGTGCAGCGGGTCGACGGCGTCCCGGTAGCGGGCGTCGTCGCCCCGGTCGAGCGTGACCGCGCGCACCCGTGGCGGGCCCTCGGTGAGGACCCGCAGCACGTCGGGCAGCAGCACGGTGTGCCCGGCGGGGGTGCGTTCGCGCAGGTGGTGGAGGACGGCGGAGAGTACGGACTGCTCGTGGTCGTCCATCGGGCGACCGCGCACGATGGTGATGAGGGCGGCGACCATGTTCAGGACGCGGCCGTGGGCCTCGGCCTTCAGTACCTCTCCGGCCTCGCCGCCGATCGTCGCGGCGGCGGCGCCCATGGCGCCCGGGTCGAGGACGTTGATGCCGCCCCGGCCGCGGCCGATGGAGATGACCTGGCCGCCGAGCGCGCGGACGGTGTCGGCGTAGTCGGGCTTGAGGTCGCCGAGGACCAGCGGTACGACACCGGTCGCGGCGAGCCCGATCAGCATGCGGTTGACGAGGGTGGACTTGCCCAGGCCCGGCATGCCGAGCATGAACAGCGACGGGTTGGAGATGTAGCGGGCGCGGGTGAACCAGTTCAGGGGGTCGCCGCAGACCGTGGCGCCGGTGAACAGGTGCTGCCCGAGCGGTACTCCGGTCATCGGGGAGCCCGAACCGGCGGCGAACGGCCACATGCCGCAGGCCTGCACGGTGGTGGCACGCCACATGGTGGGCGGGTCCATGTAGCCGACGCGTCCACCGCCCGGGCCGTACCAGCCGCGCGGCGGGATGAACAGTTCCCTGGGCTTGGCGGGGCCTTTCTCCTTGGCGGGGCCCTTCTGCTTTGCGGGGCCCTTCTGCTTTGCGGGGCCCTTCTCCTTGCCGCCGCGCCGCGCACCGGAGTTCGCCTCGCCGGAATGTCCCTCGCCGGGATTCGCTCCGCCGAAGTTCGCCCCGCCGGAATTCGGCCCGCCCGAGTTCGCCTTGCGGGGCTTCTTCCGCCCGGAGGGCTCCTCCGTCCAGGGCTCTTCGTGCCCCGGCCGCCCCGCGGCCGGCTCTCTGAGCGACTGCTCCTCGGCCAGTCGGTCGGCGCGCTCGGCCTGCTTCTGCTCGCTCCGGCGGCTCACAGCGCCTCCTGCAGTTCGTGCGGGACGAGGGTCTGTTCCCAGGGAAGGATTCCGGCGGGCAGGGTGCAGCTGAACGCGGCCGCCTGCATCCGGTCGGCCGGCCGCATCAGCACCCGGGAGGCCGCGGACATGTTGCGTACGGTGACGCTCGCGTCGGCCAGCTCCTCCGCGTTGTCGACGGTGACCGTCAGCATCAGCGAGAACTCCACGAGTCCGGCGCCCGACGCCTCCTCCGCGGCGGTCTGCTCCGCCGCCCGCATCTCGGAGGCGGCGCGCGCCTGCACCATGCCCTTGCCGGAGGTCGCCATGAACTGGGCGCTGCGGCGGTCGGCCTCGACGATCCGGGCCGAGGTGGCCGGGTCGATGGGCCGGTAGATCAGGGCGACCCGCTTGCGGCGGGTGCCGGGGGCCGCCTCCAGCATGCCGCGGAGCACCGAGGAGCGGACGGTGCCGCGCGGTGCCAGGGTCAGCAGCCAGGTCCGGGACACGCCGGAGTCGTGCTGGTAGCTGTTCACGGTCTCGACGGCGGCGGCCGGGCCGGCGTCCCCCCACTCCAGGCCCGTTCCGCCTTGCTGGGCACGGGCGTTGAGGACGTCGGCGGCGACGGCGGGGTCGTAGGCGACGCGGACGACCTCGGCGATCCGCTCCGCCGACAGCGGGTACGCGGCGCCGCCGCCGGCCGCGACGAGCCCGCTGAGCAGGCCCGGGACGCGGATGGCGAGGTCGGTGATCACGTCCTCCTTCTTGCGCTTCTGGCCCGCCGGGACGCCGTAGGTGAGGGTGACGTAGGTGTGCATCTCGGAGGAGGCGCTCGGGTAGCGCTCGACGACCTCTTCCATGACGGCGCGGGCGGCGGGCGGCGCGTCGGGGTGGATGCGGGGCAGTACCTCGTTGGCGAGGCGGGTGCCCGGGTCGGGGGCGGTCTCCACGATCACGGAGGCACCGCGCAGCCCGGGTTCGTGGTCCAGCCGGGCCAGCCACTCGCCCCACAGCGCGACCCACACGTCGACCTGGTCCGGGTCGATGAGCGAGCCGCCGTCGGGGTCGCAGCCGAGGACGATCGTGTACAGGTTGCGGGCCGGGTGGTGCAGGATGCCGAAGGGGCGGTCGTAGGCGTCCCGGCCCTCGGTCGCGGTGACCTTGTTGAGCAGCCCCGGCGGGCGGAAGTGGCCGCCGGGCCGGGCGGACAGCGGGCCGGATACGTAGAGGTGCGCGCCCTTGGCCTTCCGGCGCCACCAGCCGACGCGCAGCGTCATCAGCTGGTAGACGTTGCGTCCGTCCTGGGTGCGGATGGCGAGCGGGATCAGGAACAGGACGACCGGCACCAGCACGATCATCGCGGCGTACAGCGAGATCAGCGACGCCAGCAGGGTGAGGATGAGTCCGCCGAAGACCACGAAGGTGCCGACGAGCCCGAGTGGTCCAAGTCCGGGGCGCCTCGGCCTGCGCCAGTTCCCGTAGGTCGGATGGACAACGGCTTCCGTGGACATGAGTCCGGTTTCCCTTCGTGGAGTGTTGGGGGTACGGCGGGAGGGCGGGGAGGTGGGGAGACCGCCGGGCTCTCGGGGGGACGGGAGCCCGGCGGCCGTTCAGGAGGGGAGGCGGCGTCGGAACGTACGGGCGTACGGTCCGGGTGTCGTCGCTCCCTGGTGATCACCTGGTGATCACTTGTTGTGGCCCAGTTCGCCGTCGGCGCCCTCGACGGCGCCGGAGACCGTCGAGCCGGCGACCTGTGCCGCGTTCACCGCCGCGAGGACGGCGATACCGGCAGGTCCGCCGGCCGCGGCCGCGGCTCCCGAACCGCCGCCGCCCGCGCCGGCTCCGGAAGCGGCGGTACGGCCGCCGCTCGCGGCGGCGCCGTTGGCACCACCCGATCCGGGCGCGCCCTGATCGCCGCTCGCTCCGCTGGAGCCGCCCGTACCGGACGAACCGCCGGAGCCGCCCGATCCGGTCGCTCCCGACGCGCCGCTCGGACCCACCTGGGCGCCGCCGCCGGAACTGCCTCCGCGGCCGCCGAGCTGGACGGCGCCGCTGGCCAGGTTGCTGCCCGCCTGGCCGACGCTGGACATGGGGTTGCCCGAGCCCAGGGCGGCGGTGGCGGGCACGACGAGTTTCAGCAACGCGGGCAGCGCGACGGCGGACAGCAGCATCACGCCGATACCGGCGATGCGTGTGTTGACGGTGTTGCTGTCCTCGCTGCCGCTGTTCCCGCCCGCGTTGATCATCGCCATGCCCGCGTTCAGTACGAGGGCGACCGCGGGTTTGTAGAGCAGCCAGGCGATCATCCAGCCGATGTGCTTGCGCCACCAGCCGGCGCCCCAGTCCGTCATCGAGGCCGCGGCGGCCAGCGGGAGGGTGCCCAGCAGAAGCATCATGACGCCGAGCCGGATGTACATCAGGACCGTGTGGACGATCCCGGAGATCAGCAGCAGGAAGGCGAGGACCAGCAGCAGGAAGGACTGGATCCCGCTGCCGCTCGAACAGGCGCCGACGCTGTTCAGCGAGTTCTTCACGGCGTCGTTGAACAAATAGTTGGAGTAGTCGTCCGAAACCCTGGCGGCGGCCAGGACGACGGTGGTGGCGGCGCCCGAGACGAGGACGACCCGCATGATGCCCTTCAGGGCGGTCACGCCCGCGGTGCCCTTGCGCTCGATGGCCATGCGGGCGGCGGCGAAGAGCAGCGAACCGACCGCGAGGTAGACCACGATCCACTGGGTCTCGCTGCTGATGTCCTTGGACTGCTGCGTGCCGCCCAGGGTCGGGACATGGGTGGCCAGCGCCGCGAACACCGCGACCGCGCCGGCCAGGATCGTCTTCGCGATCAGTTCGACGATGGTCCCGATGGGGTCGCCGAGAAAGCTGAAGAAGCCCTTCACCAGGTCGATGACCGGATTGCCGGTCGTGCAGTTCACGTCAAACCCCCCAGAGGGTGAAGCCGTTGGTGCTCTGCGCGGTCGACACCGGCGAGTGCAGGGCACCGCTGTCGTCGGGCAGGACCTTCCAGTCACCGCCGCTCCAGCGCAGGACGATGGTGGTCGTCGCATAGCCCTGGTCGCCCTTGAGGAGCAGCCGGACGGTCGCCGCGGTGCTCTTGTACGAGGTCACCGAGTAGCCCACGTACGAGGCGACGGGCGTGCCGTCGGCCGCGGCGTCGTCGACGTCCTGGACGGTGGCGCGCTGGAACTCCCACATCTCGCGTCCCTGTCCGGCGACCACCTGCTGCTCGGTGACGGTGCGCCAGTGGGATCCGCTCATCTGCGACGGGATGATGTTGGCGGCCAGCACGGCGCCGGTGGGCGTGTGCGCGAAGCACCACCACAGCGCGCTCTCCATCCGGGTGGGCCCGGCCGAGGTGGAGACGGGCACACGCGCGACACCGAGCGTGCGCCAGCTGATGTCCCCGGGCGCCGCCGTGGGCACCGCGTCGCCCGCGCTGTCGTCGGTACGGCAGCCCTGGGGCCGGCCGTCCTTCGCGACGGAGGTGCCGGTCAGCGGGCCGTCGGACGCCGCCGCGGCGGCGGCACGGTCGGCCTCGGTGTCCCCGCCGGACGTCAGCGCGACGATCCCGCCCAGCACGAACACGAGGCCGAGGAACCCCGCCGACAGCTGCCAGCTGCGCTGCTTCCAGTACGGTCCTGGCTCCTCGTACCGCCGCTCCCTGCGCCTGAACATGCCGGCCGCCCTCCCGCTCACTGGAAGACGAACGTGACCAGCGGGCCCGCGGTGGCCACCAGGACACACCCGCCGAGCACCATGCCGAGGCGGCTCATGTGCTCCGAGCTCTCGCCCCGCTTGACGGAGATGGCCATCATCGCGCCGGTGATCAGCACGCCGGTGACACCGGCGGCGGTGCCCGCCCAGGCGAGTATGCCGAGGACCGTGTTGACCTTGCCGGTGAGTGCGCCGGGGGCGTTGCTCTGCGGTTGGGGAACGCCTGCGGCGAGGAGGTTGGAGGCTTCGTACAGCAGTGCGGACATGAGGATCTCCGAGAGGTCGGCGCCCGGTGTGAGGGGTGGGCGCGAGAGTGACGGGCAGTGGTGGGTCCGCGCCTTGTGCGGCGCGAGGTGCGCATGGCGCATGGCGTGGCGAGGCTGGGGCGCCTCCTGGCCGAAGGCTGGGGGTACCTCCCGGTCGAAGACTGGAGGGCACCTCCCGATCGGAGGCTGGAGGGCACCTCCCGATCGGAGGCTGGGGAGGGAATGGGCGGACAGGCCCTAAGGCCCGAGGAGTTGTAGTTCTCCGAGGGCCGCGACGACCGGTCCGGCCGTCGTGGCGACCAGGCAGGCGAGGCCGACGAAGAAGACACCGCGGAAGTGCTCGCCGCCCTCGCCCGGATCGCCGCGACGCAGTTGGAGCGCCATCTGCATGCCGACGATGATCAGTCCGCCGACTCCGCAGGCCGAGGCGCACCAGGCGAGGATGCCGAGGATCTGGCCGGCCTCCGCGGGCGGACTGTAGGCGGCCAGAAACCGGACGCCGGACAGGGCTTGGGTCACGAGGCGGCTCCCTCGCCGTAGATCTCGCCGCCCACCAGCTTGGCCAGCGTGGTGAGTTGCCTGGGGACGGTCTTCGGACGGCCGCCCGTGCGCCATGCCGGTATCCACGGCACCCGGTGCACCCGGGCGACGGAGCGCAGCACCCGGATACGGCGCAGCAGACCGAGCGGCAGCCGGCCGGGGGCGTCGGCGACGAGGACCACGCACAGCAGGTCGAGGCCCTGCGGGGCGTTGCCCTCCTTGAGCGCGCCCAACGCCTGGGAGACGGACCGCAGTCCGCTCGCGCTGGTCCGGCCGACCAGTACGACCCGGCGCGGCTCGCCCCGGGCGGGGTCGGGCCAGCGGGCTCCCACGTCCACGCCGCCGAGGGTCTCGGCCAGCGAGGTCGCACCGGATCCGCCGTGCGCCTTGACCCACCCGATCTCGTCGCGCGACCTGCCGCGCGCCGGCCCGGACCGCTTCGGCCGGCCCCAGCCCGCCGTCTCGGAGGCACGAGCCTGGGCGGCTCGGCGCGGCGGGGCGGGCTGGGGCTGGACGGGGTTCGTGGATCGGGGGGCTGTCTGATGTGTGACAGGGGCCGAGGGGCGCGGGGTGGCCTGCACGGTGGTGTGCGCCTGGGGCGCTACTGCTGCCGACGGCTCCACCGCTGTCGGCGGCACGGCTGCTGCCTGCTGCACCGGCGCTGTCGACTGCCCGCCGAGGACCGGAGCCGGAGCGTACGCCGACTGTCCGCCGGGACCGACGGGGTGGACCGGCTGCCCACCGGGGGCCGGTTGTCCAACGGGCGCTGGGTGCCCGACGGGCGCTGGGTGCCCGACGGGGGCCGAGTATCCGACGGGTGCCGCGGGGGCGACCGTGCCCGCACCCGCCACCCCCGGCCCCGCGCCCGCCACCCCCGGCGCCGCCCCCGCCGTCGGACCGGTCGCGTGGTCGTCAGGAGCGGGTCGCGTCTCCTGGGGTGCCGACTGTGGGGACTGTGGGGACTTCGGTCCCCGTACCCATGACTGCGGGCCCGACGGCGTTGCCGAAGGAGTGCCCATGTGCGCCCCGCCCCCCTCTTGACTCGTACTTCCGCTGTTCTGACTCATCTGGTTTCCACCGTTTTGAACTTCTTTGCTCCGGGGCCCGTTTGGAACTGTCGAGCCCGTTGGACAGCACAACGGGCCGTGTGGCCACAGCGGTTCAAGCGGAAACGAAGAAGGCGAGCGCCCATGGGAGAGAACGGGGAAGGCGGCAGCTCCACCGCCGTCAGGAACACCGCCGTCGCCGGCGCGGGCTGCGGCTGCCTGGTACTGCCGCTGGCCATGACCGTCACGGTGATCGTCACGATCGTCTACGGCGGGTTCGGGGTCCTGCTGGCCCCGCTCATCGCGCTGATCCTGCTCTTCTCGGGCGGAGGCGGGAGCGACAGCGCCAACGAGGACACCGCGAACGAGACCCTGACCATCCTGCAGGGCGACGGCAAGGGCGAGTTGGACACCTCGACCGTTCCCGAGGACCTGCTGGACCCCGTCCAGGAGGCCGGGAAACTGTGCGACGCCATCGGCCCGATCGTGATCGTCTCGCAGATCGAGAAGGAGTCCGGCTTCAACGCGAACCTGGTCGGCCTGAACGGCGAGCAGGGTCTCTCGCAGCTGCCGCCCGACATCTTCAAGCAGTTCGGCGAGGACGACGACGACAACGACAAGGTCTCCGCCCTCGACGCCAAGGACTCGATCATGGCGCAGGGCCGGTACATGTGCGATCTGGCCAAGCAGGCCCAGCAGTTGCTCGACAGCGGCGAGATCACGCAGACGACCGACGGCAACGGGACCACCAACACCGTCCTGGACCTCGCCCTGGCCGGCTACGAGGTCGGCATGGACGCCGTCCGTGCGGCCAAGGGCGTACCCCAGACGAACGAGGCCCTGGGCTACGTCCTCGCCATCCGCGCCCAGTTCGCCAAGTACCAGGGCATCGGCGCTCCGCCTTCGGGCGCCACCCCCGGCGTCACCCCCACTTCTGCCGCATGAGGAGGACAACCATGGCCCGCTTCCAGGTCTACATCTCCGACGAGGGGCTCGCCGAGATCGACTCGGACCCCGTCGTCGCCGCTCCGGGCCGGTCCGTGCACGAGGCTGTACTGGACCGGTTGCAGCGGTACGCGCAGGAGCGCGACGCCGACGTCGAGGCGACGGTGAACGACAGCCTCGGCGCAGCCCACTTCGTCCTTCAGGTGTCGCCGGACGGTTCCAGCCGCATCATCGCGGCCGGGGAAGGCAGGGATACCGGGGAAGCCGGGGAAGGCAGGGATACCGGGGAAGCCGGGGAAGTACCACCGGTCGAGTCCGAGGCGGCCCCCGCGACCACGGTCCCTCCCCCGGCCTCCGCCCTCAGCACCGCGGTCGCCCGCGCCAGTGCCGCAGCGCGTACCCACACCCCGGCCCCAACCGGTGTCGCCGAACCCACCGAACTCGCCGAACACATCGGCCGTATCAACGCGTTGGCGGCCACCGGCCGGCTCGACGAGGCGTTCGCCGACGCGACCGCGCTGCGCGAGAGCCTGACCGGCTCGGTGGGCGCCGGGCATCCGCACTCGGTGGAGGCGCGGGGCCTGGAGGCGTACCTCGCGCACCTGCGCGGCGACCACCGCGAGGCCGTCGTGCTGGCCCTGGCCGTGGCCCGGATCCGGTGCGGTGCCGGGGACGAACAGGCGTCGGTGGACGTGGCGCGGGCGACGGCGGCCTGGCAGCACCTGGTCGACGACCTGGCCGTGGTCACCCATGGACACGAACTGCTGCACATGTGGGACATGTTGAGCCGTCGCGGCCCGTTGCCGCCCGGCCACGCGGAACTCGCCGGGCAGGTCCGCAGACATGTGGAGGGGCTGGAGGGCGCCTACGTCTGAGATTCGCGGGCCCGCAACCCCGTACACAGCTTCCGCGCAACGTCCACACGTCCCCTGCGCACCGCCGCTGACCAGCGCGTCCATCGCCTCGTACACAGGGCGTCAAACGAACATGGACCGCGTCTGGCAACACTCCGTTCCTCAGGAGGCCCGGCTCCGGCCCGCGATCGGCCGGGGCCGGCCAACCCGAGGAGTAGGAGCACATGCATGAACGTGTCTGCCATCGGATCGGCGTGCGCGGTCTCGACCGAGGAACGGGCGCTGCGCGACCTGTACCTGGAACACGGCCCGGCGCTCTACTCGTACGTGATGCGCATGCTGGACGGGGACGCGCACCGTGCGGAGGACATCGTCCAGGAGACGCTGCTGCGCTGCTGGAAGAACAAGAACCTGACCGACGGCGAGGGGATGGCTGTACGCCCCTGGATGTTCCGGGTCGCCCGCAACCTCGTCATCGACGCGCACCGGACCCGGATGGCGCGCCCGCTGGAGATCGGCGGCACCGGCTGGCTGAGCGACATGTGCGCCGAGGTGGACGACATCGAACGGATGCTGTCGTCCTTGGTGTTGCACGACGCCCTGCGGGTTCTGACGCCCGCGCACCGCGAGGCGCTGGAGGCGACCTTCTTCGCGGACCGCACCACCCAGCAGGCCGCGGAGGACCTGGGTATCCCGCGGGGCACCGTGAAGTCCCGGGTGTACTACGCCCTGCGCAGCCTGAAGCTGGCCCTGCGGGAGCGGGGCGTGGCGGTGGACTACTGATCGCGCTGGTCCCGCGCGAGGGAGTCCAGTTCGCGCAGTGCCCGCCGGACGTCGTCCGTCTCCGTGTGGCCGCCCTCCTCCAGCAGGGCGAGCGCCGCGGCCCAGGCCGCGCGGGCCGATCCGTGGTCGTGGGCGGCGCGGTGCGCGTCCCCGAGGTGTCGCAGGGTGTCGGCCTCCATGTAGCGGTTGTCGAGCTGCCGGTACAGTTCCACGGCCCGCTCGAAGTGCTCGACGGCCGGACCGTACTGGCCGAGGTGGTGGTGGGCGTAGCCGACACTGTCGAGTGCCGAGGCCTCGCCGTTGAGGTCGCCGACCTCCTGTTGCAGGGCGACCGCCTTCTCGCAGTACTCCAGCGCGTTCGCCGCGTCGCCGCGCAGGATGTACGTCCAGCCGACCTCGTTCAGGACACTGGCCTCGCCGCTGATGTGGCCGAGGGACCGGTACAACTCGGCGGCCTGCTCGTAGTGTTCGAGCGCGACGTCGTGCCGTCCCAGCCGGTTGGCCTGGAAGGCGAGGCCGCGGCGGGTGCGGGCCTGGCCGAAGGCGTCGCCGGTCTTGCGGAACAGTTCCAGCGCGCCGCCGAGCAGCCGCGACGCCTCGTCCGCGTGGTCGAAGCGGGTGTGGCAGAACCCCAGCCCGCGCAGGGAGTGCGCCTGGCCGACGGGGTCGCCGAGGTCCTGGGCCGCGCGCAGGGCGGCCTTGTTGATCTCCATCAGGTCGTGCCGGTATCCGAGGCGGTCGCAGAACAGGTCCAGGGCGTAGGCGGTGCGCCAGGCGTGGTCGGGGTAGCCGCGGTCGGCCGCGTGCTCGACGATCGCGCGCAGGACATGGCGCTCGGTGCGCAGCCAGGTCGTCGCCTGCTTGGCGTCGTTGAACCGCAGCGGCCCGCTGCCCGTTCTGCTCGGTGGAACGGGCACGGTCTCGCGGAACGGGCCGAGGACGGCGGAGGCGTGATGGGCGGTGTGGAGGTAGTGGTCGTGCATCCTCAGCAGCGCGGCGTCCCGTTCGCTCGCGCTGTCGTGCCGGGTGGTGAGTTCGCAGCCGTAGGCGCGCAGCAGGTCGTGGAAGACGAACCGGCCGGGGGCGCGTTCGATGACGAGGCTGGCCCCGGTGAGTTCGGCCAGCAGGGCGCGGCCCTCCCGCGAGGGAACGCCGGCCAGCGCGGTGGCCGCGGCGGCGCTGATGTCGGGGCCGGGGTGCAGGGTGAGCCGGCGGAAGAGTCCGGCCGCCTCGGGCGACAGGGCGTGGTACGACCAGGAGAAGACGGCGCGGATGTCGGTGCCGGCGTCGTCGCCGACGGAGAACGCGTCGAGGCTGCCGTGGTCGTCCCGGAGTCCTTCGACGATGTCGGCGAGCCGGAAAGCGGGGTGGTGGGCGGCCCGGGCCGCGACGATGGCCAGGGCCAGCGGCAGCCGGGCGCACAGGTCGACGATCGCGTTCGCGGCCTCCGGTTCGGCGCCGACGCGGGCGGCGCCCAGCCGCCGGGTCAGCAGTTCCAGCGATTCCTCGGCGGTCAGCAGGTCGAGCGTGAGCAGTTGCGCGCCGTGTCCGGCGATCAGGCCGCTGAGCCGGCTGCGGCTGGTGACGATGACGAGGCTGCCGGGCGTGCCGGGCAGCAGCGGACGTACCTGTTCGGTGTCCCTGGCGTTGTCCAGCACGATCAGGACGCGCCGGTCGGCGAGGACGCTTCGGTAGAGAGCGGCCTGTGCGTCGAGACTTTCGGGGACGGACTGCGGGGCCACGCCGAGGGCGTCGAGGAACATCTCGATCGCGTCCCCGGGTGCCAGCCAGGAGCCTGCGGGGTCGAAGCCGCGGAGGTTGACGTAGAGGCAGCCGTCGGGGAAGCGGTGGGCGATGCGGTGGGCCCAGTGCACGGCGATGGTGGTCTTGCCGGTTCCGGCCATGCCGTCGACGACGCCGATGACCGCCGTGTCGGGAGGGCCGTCGCCGTCGGGCAACAGATCCTTGGCGCAGTGGAGTTGGGCGCGGCGACCGGCGAAGAGGGGCGGATCGGCGGGGAGTTGGAAGGGGCGTACGGCTCCGGTGCCGCGGACCGGAGCCGGATTGTCTGGTTCCGGCCGGGGTTCGGGGCCGGAACCGGCCGGTGCGGCTCTGCCGCCCACCGGGCCACCGGCCGGGCCGCTCGGCGTCGGCCGGCCGAGCGCGGGGTCACCGGCCAGGATCCGTTCGTGCACGGCACGCAGGGACGGGCCCGGTTCGATGCCCAGTTCCTCGACCAGGATTCGGCGGGTCCGTGTGTAGACCGCCAGTGCCTCGGCCTGCCGCCCGCACCGGTACAGGGCGATCAGCAGCAGTTCGCTCATGGCCTCGCGCAGCGGATGCGCGTCACGCAGTGTCAGCAGTTCCGGCACCAGCGCTTCGTGCCGGCCCACCTCCAGTTCGATGCGCAGCGCCAACTCCAGGGCGCTCAGCCGCCGTTCGGCCAGATCGTCGCGCGCGGCCTCGGCGTACGGGCCGGGTACTCCGGCCAGGGCCGTGCCCTCCCCGGCGGCCAGCACGGTGCGCAGCAACCGGACCGCGGACTGGCCGTCGCCGGTGGCCCGGCGGCGCTCGGCCTGTGCCACCGCCTCGCCGAAGTCGTCCAGGTCGCTGGAGAGCGTGCCGGTGCGCAGGGCGTATCCGTCTCCGATGGACACCAGAAGATCGGAGGGCTGCCCCGACGGCCGCTCGGGTTCCAGCAGCTTGCGGAGGCGGGAGATGTACGTGCGCAGCACCGGGACCGCGCCCTCCGGCGGCTGCGCGCCCCAGATTCCGTCGACGAAATCGGCCACGCCGACCGCCTGTCCCCGGCGCAGCAGCAGCATCGCGAGCACGGCTCGCTGCTGCGGTGAGCCCAGCTCCAGTTCGTCCGTGCCCCGCCAGGCGCGCAACGGGCCGAGCAGGGAGAACCGGAGAGCGGCCATTCCACTTGTTTCCACGGTTCCGGACAGTAGCGGCCGAATATTTGAACGCCGGATCGAAGAAATGTTTCCGGCCAGACGTTCTCGGCGAAGTTACGTTCCGGAAATCCGGGCCCTCGCATCGGACAGGATTCGGACAGGATCCAGCCCGTTCCGCCGCCCGAGCCCTGCCCGGCCGCGGCCGAACCGGAACCGGGCCAAGGCCCGACCCGGTCCGACCGGACGCGGCTCAGCTGTGCGTACAGCTCCGACCATTCAGCGTGAAATTGTCCGGCGCCGCGTTGCCGTTGCCGGCATCCCACGAGCCGATGAAGCCCACCGCGAACGACCCGCCCGCGGCGACCGCCTTGTTGTAGTCGGCGGCGTTCGCGGTCACCCGTGCGCCGACCTGGTCGAACTTCCCGTCCCACATCTGGGTCACCCGCTGGCCGTCGGGGAAGGTCCAGCTGACGCTCCAACTACTCAGTGCGTAGTCGGACTTGACGGTGACGGTGGCCTGGAAGCCGTTGGGCCACTCGCCCGACAGCTCGTACCGGGCGTGGCAGACGGCGGGTTCGCTGGGGTTCGGGTCGACGTCACCCTGCCCGGGCGCGGACGTGGCCGTGGACGTGGAGTCTCCCTGCGGCTCCTTGTCCGACGCGGAGCCCGTACCGGCGTTGACACCGGTACCCCTACCGGTACCGGCGTCCGACCCGGTTCCCCGCGGGGACGAGGTGGCCGACGGGGTCGAACCGTCCGCCGGTCCCGACGGCACGGGATCGAACGAGGGGTCCATCTCCCCCACGGGCTCGCGCCCCGCCGTCCCTTCCAGGGTGCCGGAACCGTCGCCCGTGCCGAACGGCACCAGCGTGACCGCCAGTGCCAGCAGCGAGACACCGGCGGCGGCGACGAGCAGCCCGGCCCGTCCGATCCGGGCCCGGCGTCCTTCCGCCGTGTCACCTTCGTGCCCGTCGAGGTCGTCGGCCACGCCGCGGCTGAGCCCCGACTCGACGGCCCTGCGCCGCCGTTCGAGATAGGCGAGCCCGCCCCAGCCGATCACTCCGCCCGCGAGCGCGGCGGGCAGTCCTCCGCCGCCGAGCCGCAGACAGGCGGCGGCCTCCGCGCACTCGACGCAGCGCGCGAGGTGCCACGACAGGTCGTCCGGTACGTCGGCGGCGGGTGAGCGGGTGACCGCGTCGAGGAGCCGGGCGTAGCTGCGGCACTCCTCGGAGAGCGGTGTGTCGATGTGATTGCGGTGGCAGCGGTCGCGGAACACCCCGCGCACCTGGTGCAGTTCCTCGGCCGCGCCTTGCGGGTCGAGGCCGAGCCGACGGGCCACGGCGGTGGCCGGCAGTGCCTCGACCTCGGCCAGCCACAGCAGCGCGGCATCCGGTTCCTGCATGTCCCGCAGCCCGCGCAGGGCGAGCGGCCGGTACAGGGGCGGCCCCGAAAAGCGGGCGGCCTTCTCGGAGTTGAGCCACAGTCGAAGCTCGGGGTCGAGGCGATCGCCCAGGCCCCTCGCTTCCCACATGGCGGTCGTCTGGCGAACGGCGGTCAGGAGCAGGGGTATTCGGGGCAGCCGGGGTGTGCGGGCCCGGCGCCCGTAGCTCTTGACGTCATAGTCGGCCTCCGCGGCACGCGCTTCGCGTATACCGAGCGAGAACGCCTCGGAGGCCAGTTGGCGGGCATGGGCAGATGCGCCGGTACAGAGCTCGGCATACGAAAGGACCGCGTCCCAGCACTCCGAGAACAGTGTTGCCTCGGCGGCGTCCTGAGGGGTCGGCAGGTCTGGCATGGGTGGGGACTTCACCTGCATCCACAAGTGGGGTCAACTCACCTGGCGAA
The DNA here is from genome assembly GCF_026341515.1 of Streptomyces sp. NBC_00878. Classification (NCBI taxonomy): domain Bacteria; kingdom Bacillati; phylum Actinomycetota; class Actinomycetes; order Kitasatosporales; family Streptomycetaceae; genus Streptomyces; species Streptomyces sp. NBC_00878. The sequence continues at coordinate 2,222,771 of NZ_JAPEOK010000001.1, forward strand.
TCCGGGAGTTGGAAGGGGACGTCTCGCGACAGGAGCAGAGTTTTTCACGGTTCCTGCACAACTGACAAGCGGCACCCGCACATCCGGTTACCGCGGGTCGCAAGTCCCACTGGACCCTTCGGCCTCAGCTGTGCCTCGGCACTACGTCGGTCGTACGTCAGTTGTACGTACCCGCAGCCCCAAATGACTCAACCGACTTCCCCTGGAAAACCATCTTCCCCTGGAGCTGCCGTACGCCCTCACCCGCCCCCCTTCCCTCAGAGCGCGGGCACCTCTTCCGCTGCCTCTCCCGGCGCCTCTCCCGCCACCTCGTTCGCGGGCAGGCTGTCCATGAACGAGCTCACCGAGAAGACCGCGTTGCCCGGCCCGGGCGGGCCGTATCCGGGCGGCGAGGAGAGCCCGAAGTCGTCCATCGTGGCGCGGTAGGCCTCCAGCAGCCGGATGTGGTACTCCAGCGGCGCGCCCTGCGGATTGGCCTTGCCCAGCGGTGTCGTCGGCTCCGGGCACCAGGTGGTGAACCGGGGCGTGATGCCGTGCGACATGAAGAACCGCAGCCCCTCCGTCGTGGACGCGATCGCCTCGTCGACCGTCGTGAAGCCGGAGGGCTCGGCCATCTCCACGCCCGCGACGAAGTTGGGGATGACATTGCGCGCGCCGAAGACCTCCGTGGAGTCGAGGATCCGCTTGTGCCACTCGTCGCGGCCGACGTAGCGCTCCTTGCCGGGGCAGTACAGCTCGAAGAGACGGCGGTCCCACACCTCGTAGTTGGGGTGGTAGATCTGCACGCCGTAGTCCTTGAACCGCTGTACGTCGTCGCGTGGCAGCGCCTGGGCGACGACCTTGCCGATCCACCGTCCCGGGAAGTGCTCCTCGATGGCCTTGGCGTACATCCCGTAGAAGTCGGCCTCGTCGCGGCCCTGGAGCTTGGAGGTGATCGCGCCGCCGGTCAGCGTGTACGCGGTGGACGTCTTCGCCGTGTCGTACCGGTCGATGATCTCCAGCGCTTCGAGGACCTCGTCGACGTCCTTCACACCGGTGTACGGCCGGCCCGCCGCCTTGTGCTGGCGCCAGTTGTGGTTGATGTCGCAGTACTGGCACTCCTCCTTGGCGCCGAAGTACTGGCAGACGCGGAAGACGGTGAGGTAGATGAGGTAGCCCCACTGGATCGTCGGGGCCACCTCCATCACGGACTTCCCGTTGGAGAGGGTGTGCCGGTAGTACTCCGGCATCGGCGGCACTCCGACGTCCGAGATCCGCTTCCCGTCGAGGTAGAGCCCGAGCACCCCGTCCTCGCCGGCGGCCACGCGGTACGGCGACGACGGGTTGACCCGTACGGACACCACGGTCCGGCGCAGGTCGTACGGGCCGCCGGTGAGGATGATCTCCTCCGGCGGGCGGCGCAGCGCGGCCTCGCCCAGCTCGGGCAGGGTGCCGTGGTCGAAGGAGAAGATGAAGTACGACTTCGGCTTCACCTCACCCCCCTCGTTGTCACTGAGCGCGGACGGGTCGAAGGCCACACCGCCGCGCAGCAGGTCCTCTTTGAAGACGGCCTCCCGCGGCACATGCGGAAAGCGCTCCATCAGATCCTCGACCAGCGCGGTCCGGCTGCCCATCCCGTACTCCTCGCTCCCGGCTGCCATGCTCGACTCCTCACGGTATGCCCCTCCTCCCTGGCCTGCCGTGCCGGGTCCCCTTCCGGGAAGCTCAGACCGACCGGCCACCCCCCATTTGCCGGTCGGTCTCAGTGCCCCGGTCGCCGCGTCGAATCCCGCAGGACGATGTGGGTGCCGAGCACCAGATGCTGGCTACCGGGGAGCTCGTCGCGGTGCAGGGCCAGCCGGACGGCCGCGCGGCCCAGCTCCTCGTGCGGGACGTTGACGGTGGTGAGGGCCGGGAAGAGGTCCAGGGCCAGCGGCACGTCGTCATAGCCGGCCACGGACACCTCGTCGGGGACGCTCACGCGCGCTTCGCGCAGCGCCTGCAGCGCGCCCGCCGCGACCATGTCGGTGGCCGCGAACAGTGCCGTGAACCGGGCACCGGACGCGAGGAGCTCGCGGGCACCCTGATATCCGTGCGAGCGGCTGAACGTACCGTCCAGGATCAGGTCCGGGTCCGGGGCGAGCCCGAGCAGTTCGTGGGCGCGCCGGAAGCCGCTGAGGCGCTGGCCGCTGGTGGACAGGCCGGGCACCCGGCCGAGGTAGGCGACGCGCTGGTGGCCCGAGGTGAGCAGATGAGTGGTCATCGCGAAGGCGCCGCCCTCGTTGTCGTACTCGACGACCGTGGCGGGCACGCCCGGGCCGAGCGGCGGCCTGCCGACGAGCACGAGCCGTGAACCCACCCGGTCCAGGGCGTGCGCGAAGTGCGTCATACGGTCCTGGTAGGCCTTGTCCTCCCAGGCACCGCCGACGACGATCACGGCGTCGGCGCGCTGTTCGCGCATGGTCTCGACGACGGCGAGGACGCGCTGCGGATCGCCGTGCGTGGTGCACAGCATGCAGAGCCTGCCCTCGGCGGACGCCTGCTCCTCCACACCGCGTGCGATGTGGGCGTAGAAGGGGCCGGTGACGTCGTCGACGACGAACGCCACCGTCTTGTTGGTGGAGCCGCCGAGCGCGCGGGCGTGCGCGTTGACCACGTAGTCGAGCTCGCGCATCGCCTTGAGCACGCGGGTACGGGTGCTCGCGGCGACCGGGTAGGTGCCGCCAAGGACCCGGGAGACGGTTGAGGCGGAGACACCGGCCCGCGCGGCCACGTCCCGGACCGTGGAGGCGTCCTTGCCCGTCAAGGGTTCACCGGCCAGGGCGCGAGCGGGCTCGGTGTCATGCGGTGCGCTCCAGTACCGCGTGATCGATCCGGTGGGCCAACTCCCGTCCGGACAACAGCCGTTCGGCCTCCTCCGTGACGGCGAGACCGAGCCGGGCCACCTCGTTGCCCTGCGAGCCCGCGAGATGCGGGGTGATGAACGCGTTCGGCAGGTCGAAGAGCGGCGAGTCGACGGGCAGCGGCTCCGGATCCGTCACGTCGAGGATCGCGCTGAGCCGGTTCGCACGCAGTTCGTCGACGAGGGCGTCGTGGTCGAGGAGGGCACCGCGGGCGGTGTTGATCAGCACGGATCCCGTGGGCATCAGGGCGAGTTCGCGGCGGCCGATCAGATGGTGGGTCTCCGGGGTCTGCGGGGCGTGGACGGTGACGATGTCACTGGTGCGCAGCAGGTCGTCGAGCGGCAGCAGGGGTACGCCGAGGGCGGCGGCCTCCGCCGCGTCGACGTACGGGTCGGCGAGGCCGGCCGTCAGGTCGAAGGGCCGCAGCAGTTCGATGAGGCGCCGGCCGATCCGGGACGCTCCGACGACGCCCACGCGGCGGCCGAAGTTGCCGATGCCGGGCACGATCTCCCCGTAGGGGAAGGCGCGTTGGGTGCGGAAGCGGTCGCGGTGGGCGAAGAGGTCCTTGCCCGCCAGGAGGATCATCGCGAGCGTGTACTCGGCCACGGGGAGCGCGTTCGCGCCTGCCGCGGAGGAGACGGTGATGCCGCGCTCCCAGACCGCGGGCGAGATGAGGCCCTTGACGGAGCCCGCCGCGTGCAGGATCGCGCGCAGTCTGGGCGCGGCGTCCAGGACCGCCTCGTCGATACGGGGGCAGCCCCAGCCGGTGATCAGGATCTCGGCCTCGGCGAGCACGGGCCGTACGCGTGGATCCGCGAAGTTCTCGACCGGCAGAGTGGGATCGATTTCTACCGTGTGGCCCAAGCGGGTCAGTACGTCCGACGGGAAGATCTGGGGCACGTTCTCGGGCGTCATGGCGAAAAGTGCGGTGGGGCGTGGGCGCAAGGTGGGCGACCTTCCGGAGGGGTTACTCGCTGTCGGGGACTCGTTTATAGCAACCGGTCTCTACGGTAGCCCCGCGCGGCTGGGTGGGACAGGGCCAGGTAGGTTTCAACGGTGGCCGTTTCGCCGGTCGACTCAAAACCTTCCGGGGAGGACCACCGATGGCAGAGGCCCTGACCAACTGGGCGGGGAACGTCACGTACTCCGCCAAGGAGGTGCAGCAGCCGCGGTCGCTCGACGCGTTGCGGTCCCTCGTCTCGCGGGCCGGCCGCGTGCGCGTGCTCGGCAGCGGGCACTCGTTCAACGAGATCGCCGACCCGGGCAGTGCGGGGGTGCTGCTCTCGCTGACCGCGCTGCCGCCGTCGGTCGAGGCGGACGCCGCGGCCCGTACGGTCCGGGTGGCGGGCGGGGTGCGGTACGCGGAGCTGGCGCGGGCGGTGCACGAGCGGGGGTTCGCGCTGCCGAACATGGCCTCGTTGCCGCACATCTCGGTGGCGGGTTCGGTGGCGACCGGCACGCACGGCTCGGGGAACGCGAACGGCTCGCTGGCCTCGGCCGTACGGGAGGTCGAGCTGGTCCTCGCCGACGGTTCGGACCTCACCATCGGCCGGGGTGACGCCCGTTTCAGCGGGGCCGTGACCTCGCTGGGCGCCCTCGGTGTCGTCACCGCGCTCACGCTCGATCTGGAGCCGGACTTCGAGGTCGCCCAGCATGTGTTCGGCAAGCTGCCGCTCGCGGAACTGGACTTCGAGACGGTGTCGGCGTCGGCGTACAGCGTGAGTCTGTTCACCGGCTGGCGGCGGTCGGGGATCGACCAGGCGTGGGTCAAGCGGCGTACGGATGTGCCGTGGGACGGGTTTCCGTGGGCCGAGCCGGCCACCGAGGCGATGCACCCGGTGCCGGGGATGCCCGCCGGGAACTGCACCCAGCAGTTCGGGGTCCCCGGTCCCTGGCACGAGCGGCTGCCGCACTTCCGTCCCGAGTTCACGCCGAGCAGCGGCGCGGAGCTCCAGTCGGAGTATCTGCTGCCGCGCCCGCACGCCACGGGTGCCCTGCGCGCGCTCGACGCGATCCGGGAGAAGATCGCGCCGGTGTTGCAGATCTGCGAGGTGCGTACGGTCGCCGCCGACCGCCAGTGGCTGAGTCCGGCGTACGGGCGGGACACCGTGGCCGTCCACTTCACCTGGGTCGCGGACACGGCGGCCGTGCTGCCCGTGGTGCGGCGGGTGGAGGAGGTACTGACGCCGTTCGACCCGCGTCCGCACTGGGGCAAGGTGTTCACGATGGCGGCACCGGTGCTGCGCGAACGCTATCCGCGTATGGCGGAGTTCAGGAGTCTGGTCGGGGAGCTGGACCCGGCAGGGACGTTCCGCAACGCGTTCGTCGGTGAGGTGCTGGATGGGTGAGGCGCTGAGTGAGTGAGGTGCCGGGTGGGTGAGGGGCGAGTGAGTGACGGGCGGGTGAGTGACGGCGGCTCGATCCGCACTCTGTCCGCCATGGGCTGCGCGGACTTTCCACAGCCCCTTTCCTAACCCCTTGTCGAACATCCCCGGGCGGTCATAGCCTTGCGCCGCGCCGGGGCCGTCGGGGACCGCCATGGCCCGGAGGGGACGAGGGGGACCATTCCGATGAAGCGCACATCACGCGACATCCGCACCGCGAACCGCTATGGGGTGCTGCGCCAGATCATCGCCCACTCGCCGACGTCCCGCCAGGAGCTGGCCGCCGCCACGGGGCTGAGCCTCGCCACGATCGCCACGCTGGTCGGCGAGCTGCTCGACCTGGGGATGCTGACGGAGGTCGGGTTCGAGGACTCCGCCGGTGGCCGCCCGCGGGGCCTCGTGGCCGTCAACGCGTCGGGGGGCGCGCTGATCGGCGTCGACATCGCGGAGACGTACGTACGGGTCGAGCTGTTCGACCTGGCGCTGAACGTGCTGGCCCGTGCCGACGAGGACATGCGCCCCGGTGAGATCCGGCCGGAGCAGGTCGTCGGGCATGTCGCCTCGGCCGTCGGCTCGGTGGTCGCGCAAGCCGGTGTCGAGGGCGCCCGCGTCCTCGGGGTGGGGGTGAGCGCGCCGGGCCAGGTGGACCGGGAGGCCGGTGTCGCGGAGTACGCGCCGAACTGGGACTGGCACGACGTGCCGCTGCTCGACCTGCTCGCCGAGCACATCGCTTTCCCGCTGTACCTCGACAATCCGCTGCGTGCCTGTGCGGTCGCCGAGTTGTGGTTCGGGGCCGCGCGCGGACGGGGGGACGCCGTGGTGGTGAACCTCGGGACGGGTGTCGGGGCCGGGCTCGCGCTGGGCGGCGGGCTGCACCGGGGCGTCAGCAACAGCGCGGGCGAGTGGGGGCACACCACGCTCGTGCTGGACGGGCGGCCGTGCCACTGCGGCAACCACGGGTGCGTGGAGACGTATGTCGGGGCGCCCGGAATCATGCTGAACCTGCGGGAGTCGAGCCCCGACAGCCCGCTTCTGCACGCCGAGGACCAGACCGCGACGATCAACGCGCTCGCCCGCGGGGTCGCCGAGCGGGACCCGGTGGCGATCCGGACGGTCCGGGACACCGCGCGCTATCTCGGCGCCGCCATCGCCGACCTGGTGAACCTCCTGAACCCCGAGGTGATCGTGCTCAGCAGCTGGGTCGCGGCCACGCTCGGCGAACCGCTGCTGCACGAGGTGCGCGAGGCCGTGGCCCGGCACGCGCTGAAACGCCCGCTGGCCGGCACCGAGATCGTCCTCTCTCCCATTCCGACCGACCCCGTGTGCCTGGGCGCGGCGACGTTCGCGCTGGAAGGGGCCCTGATCTCGGTGGGCCCGAAACCCACGGGCGGCAGGGCCGCCGCGCCACGTCGCGTCGCCCCCGCGAGGAGCCGTACGGCACCGCCTGTGTGACGTCGACAAACCCTCACGTCCGGTATCCCGGACGCTCCGCAACGCTTCGAACAGGCTTCGTCCAACCCCTTGCCGAAGCATTGGCCGAAGGTTAACGTCCCGCACCGCACAGCGATTTCGAGCCGCAGCCGTACTCGAGACAAGGACGTCAGAATGTCGGCACTGAGCAACAGCAACTGGGACCGTCGATCCGTACTGCGAGCGGCGGCGGGGCTGGCCGCGCTGGGTCCGCTGGCCGCCTGCGGCGGCAACACCGGCCGCGAGGGCGGCGGCAGTTCGGGCAAGGGCCTGGTGCAGTACTTCCACGCGTACGGCGAGGCCGGGACTCAGGAAGCCATCAAGCGGTACGCGAAGGCCTACGACGAGGCCCGCGTGACGACCCAGTGGATCACCGGCACCAACTTCGAGAGCAAGCTGTTCTCGTCTCTGCTGACCGACAACGCACCGGACGTCTTCGAGTTCCACCCTCAGCTGCAGTTGATCAAGAGCGGTCAGGTGGCGCCGCTGGACGACATCATCAACCCGGTCAAGGACGACTTCAATCCGGCCGACATCGCGTCGCACACGGTCGACGGCAAGGTCTACGGCGTCCGGATGATCGACGACCCGCAGTTCTTCTTCTACCGCAAGTCGATGCTGGAGAAGGCCGGCGTGGAGGTACCGCAGACCCTCGAAGAGCTTGCGGAGGCCGCGGCCAAGCTCACCACCGACAAGGTCAAGGGTCTGTTCATCGGCAACAACATGGTGTCGACCAACTACGCCCTGGTCTGGGCAGCCGGCGCCGACCAGCTCAACGACAAGAACGAGATCGCGTACCACACCGACGAGGTGGCCGAGGCGCTGAAGGTCTACCGCAAGATGTTCACCAGCGGCCATCTGCTGCTGGACGCCCCCGCCGACTACTGGGACCCCTCGGCCCTGGTCCAGGGCCTCACCGCGATCCAGTGGTGCGGTATGTGGGCCATGCCCGTGATGCAGAAGGCCCTCGGCGACGACCTCGGCATATTCCCCTTCCCTTCGGCCGCCTCCGGTGCCAAGCCCGCGGTCTACAACGGCGGCTGGTCCATGTTCGTCAACGCCAAGGGCAAGAACGTCGACCTGGCCAAGGAGTACGTGAAGTGGCTCTGGATCGACGAGAAGAAGTACCAGGAGGACTGGGCGCTCAGCTACGGCTTCCACATCCCGCCGCGCACATCCATCGCCGAGTCCGCGACCAAGCTGAAGTCCGGCCTGCCCGCTGAGGGCGTCAAGCTCTTCACCGACTACGGGCGCTTCGACAACATCTCCTGGACCCAGGCGATGATCACCGCCTTCGAGGAAGTGATCGCCAACTCGGTCCGCAAGGGCACGAACCCGGAGAAGGCTCTCGACGCCGCGGACACGAAGGTCAACCGCGAGCTCAAGAAGCTCTTCGGATAGGCCGACGGACAGGTAGCGACATGTCGACGACCACGACGCGCGACGCCACGCGCCCCGGCCCGGCCAAGGTCTCCAAGGCCAGGCCGCGGCGGGGCCTGCGGGGCAGCACGTTCAACTTCTGGCTCTTCACCGGCCCGTTCCTCATCGGCCTGGTGATCTTCGTCTACATCCCCATCGGGTGGAGCGCCTGGCTCAGCTTCTTCGAGGCGCGCTACACCGTCACACCCGACAAGTTCGTCGGCTTCGAGAACTACAAGCTGATGCTGACGAACGGCGACTTCACCGGCTCGCTCGTCACCTTCACCGTCTTCGCCGTGATCATCGTGCCGGTCACCTGGGCGCTGTCGCTCGGTCTGGCGCTGATGGTGCACCGGCTGCGCTTCATGAAGGCGTTCTTCCGGTCCGTCTTCTTCCTGCCGACGGCGTGCAGCTTCGTCGCCGCCTCGCTCATCTGGAAGATGTCCATCTTCAGCGGTGTCCGCTTCGGCATGATGAACACCGTCATCGGCTGGTTCGGGTTCGAGAACGTCGCCTGGCTGGCCAACCCGAATCCGCCCTGGTACTGGCTGGTCATCGTCACCGTACGGCTGTGGCTCCAGGCGGGCTTCTACATGATCCTTTTCCTGGCGGCCCTGCAGAACATCCCGCCGGAGCTGTACGAGGCCGCCGCCATCGACGGTGCCAAGCCGGGCTGGCAGACCTTCCGCCACATCACGCTGCCCCAGCTGCGGGCCACGTCGACGGCCGTGATCCTCCTGCTGCTCGTGGCCGCGTACCAGGCGTTCGACGAGTTCTTCAACCTCCTCGCCAAGTCGACCTGGGGCCGCCCGCCCCTGGTCGAGCTGTACTACACAGCCCTCGGCGACGACCAGGACTACGGCGCCGGCAGTGCGGGCGCGGTCATCCTGACCCTGCTGATCTGCACGGTGACACTGCTCCAGGGCAGGTTCATGGGCTTCGGCAGGGGGGAGGAGGCCAAGTGACGACCACCACCGACGTACGCGACACGGTCGAGGCAGGCGCCGCACGCAAGACGCGTGACCCGCGCAGGAAGCGGGGCCGCGGCGTGTTCAGCAGCGCCGGGCTCTACTTCGCCACCGCCGTCTGCGCACTGCTCTTCCTCGTCCCCTTCTATCTGATCGTCCGCAACGCCCTGTCCACGGACGCCGAGATCACCGGCGAGAACTGGAAGTGGTTCCCGACCGACATCCAGTGGGGCAACGTCTCCGAGCTGTTCGACGACCCGACGGTCCCGTTCGCCCAGTCCCTGTGGAACTCGACGGTCGTCGGCGTCCTGCACACCATCGGCACGCTGCTGGTCTGCTCGCTCGCCGGCTACGGCCTCGCCCGCATCCCGTACAAGCACGCCAACAAGATCTTCTACGCGGTCCTGGTGACCCTGATGGTCCCGGCCGCCGTCACCTTCGTACCGAGCTTCGTGCTGGTCTCGTCGCTCGGCTGGGTATCGAGTATGCAAGGTCTCATCGTTCCGGGGCTCTTCAGTGGTTTCACCTGCTTCCTGTTCCGGCAGTACTTCCTGGGGTTCCCCAAAGAGCTGGAGGAGGCGGCGCGTGTGGACGGGCTCGGCTACTGGGGTGCGTACTGGCGCATCGTCGTGCCCAACTCGCTGAACTTCTTCGCCGCGATCGCGACGATCACCTTCATCAGCGGCTGGAACGCCTTCCTGTGGCCGCTGGTCATCGGCCAGGACCAGGAGGCATGGACCGTGCAGGTCGCGCTCTCCTCGTACATGACCAACCAGACGGTCAATTTCCACCTGATCTTCATGGCCACCGCCATCTCGATCCTGCCCCTGGTGCTCGTCTTCCTGTTCCTCCAGCGCTGGCTGGTGCAGGGGGTCGCGCAGACCGGCATCAAGGGCTGAGCTAGGAGAACGATGTCTTTCCGCACCACCCATTCCGTCGGCATCGACATCGACTACGTCGAGGACGTCTCACCCGGGAGCGGCGCGCTGCCGCCCCGGGCGTGGTACGCCTCCTCGGACGCCGAGTCCCTCTCTCTGAACGGCAGTTGGCGTTTCCGGCTCGCCGCGACGGCCGACGCCGAGGACGAATCGTTCGCGGCGGAGGGATTCGACGCCGGGGACTGGCCCGAGGTGCGGGTCCCCGGGCACTGGGTCCTCCAGGGCGACGAGGGCTTCGGAGCGCCGATCTACACCAACCACCTCTATCCGTTCCCGGTCGATCCGCCGCGGGTGCCGACGGAGAACCCGACCGGCGACCATCTGCGGGTCTTCGACCTGCCGGACGGCTGGCCCGCGGACGGTGGGGCCGTGCTCCGTTTCGACGGGGTGGAGTCGTGTGCCCGGGTGTGGCTGAACGGGACGGACATCGGTAACTTCAAAGGGTCCCGGCTGGCGCACGAGTTCGCGGTCGGGCACCTCCTCAAGCCGTCCGGGAACGTGCTCGCCGTCCGGGTGCACCAGTGGTCGGCGGGCTCGTACCTGGAGGACCAGGACCAGTGGTGGCTGCCCGGCATATTCCGTGACGTCACCCTGCTGCACCGGCCGGCGGGCAGCGTGCTCGACTTCTTCGTGCACGCCTCGTACGACCATCTCGAAGGGCTCGGGACCCTGCGTGTCGACTCCGACGTCGACGGGCGCGTGAGCGTTCCCGAGCTCGACATCGATGTCGCGACCGGCGAGTCCGTGACCGTGCCGGTCCGGCCGTGGACCGCGGAGACGCCCCGGCTGTACGACGGGACGCTGGTCACCGAGGGCGAGCGGGTGCCGCTCAGGATCGGTTTCCGTACGGTCGTGCTGGCGGACGGCCTGATCAAGGTGAACGGCACGGCGGTCCTGTTCAAGGGCGTCAACCGGCACGAGTGGCACCCCGAGCACGGCCGCGCCCTGGACCTGGAGACCATGCGCGAGGACGTGCTGCTGATGAAGCGGCACAACATCAACGCCGTGCGCACCTCCCACTATCCGCCGCACCCGGCCTTCCTCGACCTGTGCGACGAGTACGGGCTGTGGGTCATCGACGAGTGCGACCTGGAGACCCACGGCTTCACCGAGCAGGCCTGGCGGGACAACCCGGTGGACGACGACCGCTGGACACCGGCGCTCCTCGATCGGGCGTCCCGCATGGTCGAGCGCGACAAGAACCACCCGTCGATCGTCATCTGGTCGCTGGGCAACGAGGCGGGCACCGGGCGCGGGCTGACCGCGATGGCCGAGTGGATCCGTGGCCGTGACCGCTCACGGCTCATCCACTACGAGGGTGACTGGAACTGCCGCGACACGGACATGTACTCGCGGATGTACGCGGACCACGCCGAGGTCGAGCGGATCGGCAAGGGCCTGGACGGCGGCCCGCTCAAGCGGCGCCAACTGCCCTTCATCCAGTGCGAGTACGGGCACGCGATGGGCAACGGGCCGGGCGGGCTCGCCGACTACCAGCGGATCTTCGAGGCGCACGACCGCATCCAGGGCGGTTTCATCTGGGAGTGGATCGACCACGGCGTCAAGGACGAGCGGTACGGCTTCGCGTACGGCGGCGACTTCGGCGAGGAGCTGCACGACGGGAACTTCGTCTGCGACGGGCTGCTCTTCCCGGACCGCACGCCCTCGCCGGGGCTCGTCGAGTACAAGAAGGTGACGGAGCCGGTCCGTATCGAGGGCGTCGGCACGGACGGCACGGACAGCACAGACAGCACGGTCCGGATCACCAACCGGTACGACTTCGCGGACCTGTCGGCGCTGGCCTTCGAGTGGTCGTACGAGGTCGACGGCGAGGCCACCGAAACGGGCACGCTGTCGGTGCCCGCGCTGGCGCCGGGTGGGTCGGCGGAGGTGAAGCTGCCCGCGCCGCCGTCGGACGCGCGTGAGCCGAAGGGGCGCGCCGGAGGCGAGACGGCGAACGCGCGGAGGCCCGAAGGGTCGAGCACGATCGCCGTCTCGACACCGGCTGTAGCGCCCCGGAGGCGAACCGAACCAGACAAGAGGGGCGCCGAGACCCGGTGGACGATCCGGGCGACACTCGCCGACGAGACGGCGTGGGCGCCGAAGGGGCACCTGGTGGCCTGGGGTCAACTGCCGGTCGTGGAGCGCCCGTTGGTGACCGTTTCTGCCACTGAGCGGCCCGTCCTGGAGGAGGACGGGAGCATCAGGCTCGGGCCCGCCGTCTTCGGCGCGCGGACCGGTGAGCTGGCGACGATCAACGGTATCGACGTCATCGATCTGAAGCTGGACGTGTGGCGGGCGCCGACCGACAACGACATGGGCGCGGCCTGGCAGCCGGACATCCGCTACGGCGTACTCTGGCGGAAGCTCGGCCTCCACCGGATGCAACACCGCCTGGACGCCGTCGAGTTGGCGGACGACGCGTTGACCGTACGCACCCGGGTGGCGCCGGCGGCCACGGAGGTGGGCCTGCGCACGGTGTACCGGTGGACGTCCGACGGGACGCGGCTGCGGCTGACGGTGTCCGTGGCACCCGAGGGCGACTGGAAGGTGCCGCTGCCGAGGCTCGGCATCCGTCTCGGGCTGTTGGCCGGTGACCAGGTGAAGTGGCACGGCGGCGGTCCCGGCGAGGGCTACCCGGACACGAAGTCCGCCTCGATGCTCGGGCGTTGGGAGTCCACGGTGGACGACCTGCAGACTCCGTACGTGCGTCCGCAGGAGAACGGTGCGCGTGCCGACGTCCGCTGGGCGGAGATCGGCTGGGGGGAGGTCGGTCGGGAGAGGGACTCCGACGCGCTGCGCGTCGAGGGACAGCCGGAGTTCTGGTTCACGGCCCGCCGCTGGACGAGCGAGCAGCTGGACGCGGCCGAGCATCTGACCGATCTGACACCCGCCGACACCGTGTGGGTCAATCTCGACCACGGCCAGCAGGGAATCGGTTCACAGTCGTGCGGTCCGGGCACGCTGCCGGAGTACCAGCTGCGGGTCCGGCCGACCGAATTCTCCTTTGTCTTCTCGGCGGTCGATGGCTGACAATGTTACCGGTCACATTGGCCGTCCGGCACTCCAGCCGGACGGCCGTGTCCGTGTGTCCCCGGCTCCCCGGAGGTTCCCCGCGTGAGTGGCTCCATCGAGGTCAGCGGGCTGTCCCGCACCTTCCACACCACCGTCCGCCGCCCCGGGTTCGCGGGCGCGCTCAGATCCCTCGTCAATCCGGAGCGGGTCGCCAAGGACGCCGTCTCCGACATCACCTTCGACGTCGCCCCCGGTGAACTCCTCGCCCTGCTCGGGCCGAACGGCGCGGGCAAGTCCACCACGATCAAGATGCTCACCGGCATCCTCACCCCCACGTCCGGCGAGGCACGGGTCGCGGGCGTGGTCCCGTACCTGGAGCGGGAGCGCAACGCGCGCAACATCGGGGCCGTGTTCGGGCAGCGCACCCAGCTGTGGTGGGACCTTCCGGTGCGGGAGTCCTTCGCGATCCTGCGCGACATCTACGACGTCCCCGAGGCCGAACACCGTACGAGACTGCGGGAGTTCGACGAGCTGCTCGACCTGTCGTCGTTCTGGGACACCCGGGTACGGCATCTCTCGCTCGGCCAGCGCGTGCGCTCCGACCTGGCCGCCGCGCTGCTGCACGATCCGCCGGTGGTGTTCCTCGACGAGCCCACGATCGGCATGGACGTGGTGGTCAAGGAGCAGGTCCGCGAGTTCCTCCGGTACCAGGTGGAGGAGCGCTCGCGGACGGTGCTGCTCACCACGCACGACATGACGGAGGTGGAGCGGCTCGCCGAGCGGGTCGTCCTGATCAACCACGGGCGGCTCGTCCTGGACGGCACCCTGGACGAGATCCGGCGGAAGTTCGGCTCGACCTGGCAGGTGCGGGTGACGCTGGCCGACCCGCACGCGCCCGTCGAGGCGTTGCCGGGGATGGTCCTGGTGCGGCGCGAGGGCCCCCAGGTGGTGTTCGGCCCCGACGGGCCCGCGGCACCGGCCATGCACCAGGCGCTGAAGCGGGTCATCGAGCGGTACGAGGTGACCGACATCGCCCTGGACGAGGCCGACCTGGAGGACGTGATGCGCGCCGCGTACGTCCAGTCGGGGAGCGAGTGACCATGGCAACCGTCCTCCAGGGCTGGCGGGCCGCCCGCGTCACCCCGCTCGGCGAACTCCACACCCCGCCACGGATGACCGCCGCACTGCTCCGCCTGACGGTGCAGGTGGTACTGGTCGCGTCCCTGTGGCACGGCCTGTACGCGGCCACGGGTACGACGGCCGGTCTGACCAAGGACCAGGCCGTCACGTATGCCGTACTGGCCGTACTGGCCACCCGAATACGGGAGTTGGACCAGTACGCGGGCCGGGACACCGTGCTCCAGCACATGCACTTCGGCACGATCATCTACTGGTATCTGCGCCCGCTCCCACCCCAGCGCTACTACGCGTTGCGGGCGCTCGGCGAGCAGCTGTACGGGCTTGTGTGGGTGCTCGCCGGATACGTGATCTGTCTGGCGGCCGGGGTCGTGGAGCCGCCCAGGTCGGCTGCCGTGGCAGGGGTGTTCGCGGTCAGCGCGTTCCTGGGGCAGTGGGTGCTGTACTACGTGATGCTCGCCATCGACCAGCTCTGCTTCTGGACGCTCCGCAACGGCGCGGCGATGCTGATCCTGATCTTCGCGCAGAACCTGCTGTCCGGGGTGTACGCGCCGCTGTGGTTCTTCCCGGACTGGTTCATCACCATGAGCGGCTTCCTGCCGTTCCAGGCGACGCTGAGTGTGCCGCTGTCGCTGTACGTCGGCCGCGTCGAACTGTCCGACGCGGGCCCGCAGTTGGCCGTACAGGCCGCCTGGGTGGTGGCCCTCGCCCTGCTCACCCGGCTGCTGTGGCGGCGGGCGGCCCGGCGCGTGATCTCGCAGGGAGGCTGACATGTCGACCAAGGCTCTTCGCGTCGTCTGGCGCATCACCCGGCTCAACTTCCGTGCCCAGCTGGAGTATCGCTCCGAGTTCCTGATGATGATCGCGATCGGCGCGGTCTGGCAGGTGTCGGTGATCGTGTTCGCGACCGTACTGCTCACCAGGTTCAGCGGGATGGGCGGCTGGGACAGCTCGGACGTGCTGCTGATCCCGGCGACGCGGATGCTGGCGCACGGACTGTTCGTGCTGTTTCTGGGGCGGGTGCACGGGCTGGCCCGGCACATCCAGGAGGGGGTGATCGACACGTATCTGGTCCGCCCGATGCCGGTCCACCGCCAGCTCCAGCTGTCCTTCTTCCCCACCAACGCGATCGGTGACCTGACCGTGGCGGCGGGCCTGATGGCGGGCGCCCTGAGCCGCAGCGACCTGGACTGGACGGCGACCCGGATCACCTATCTGATCGTCTGCGTCCTCGGCGGAATGCTCCTGGAGGCGGCCCTGTTCACGGTGGTCGCGTGCGCGTCGCTGCGCTACCCGGCCGCCGACTACTGGGGCCGCTGGCTGGAGGAGCTGCTCGGCACGTTCGGCAGCTATCCGCTGAACGTGCTGCCGAAGGCGGTCGGCGGCTTCCTCACGTTCGGGCTGCCGCTGGCGTTCGTCGCGTACTTCCCGGCGGCGGTACTGACCGGGCACGACGCCGGTGTCCCGTACTGGCTGGCCGCGGTGTCGCCGCTCCTCGGCGCGGCGGCCTATCTGGGCTCGCGGCTGCTGTGGCGGTGGAGCCTTCGGCACTACACGGGAGTGAACGGGTAACCGCGCCCGGCCCGTACTCCCCGTTACGCTCCCAGGGCGTGGCGGCGGACATCCGCCCGGAGGGTCGACCGGCGGTCGTCCCGTCGACCCAACAGGGCGTCACGGGCAAGGAGTTGAGGATGGGCGCACAGGACACGCAGGCCGCGCAAGGGATCCGGGACACGGAAGACATGCGGGACGCGCAGGACACGCAGGACACGCGGGACGCGCAGGACACGCGGGACACGGCCGAGAGGCTGCGGGCGATTCGCGACGAGTTGTCGGACCGTTTCTACGAGCGGGCCGACGTGGTGCGGACGTTGGTGGTGACGCTGCTGGCCGGACAGCACTCGCTGGTGCTCGGCCCGCCCGGAACGGCGAAGTCCGAGCTGGCCAGGGAGCTCACGGGCCGGGTCGAGGGGGCGTCCTACTGGGAGATCCTCCTGTCGAAGTTCACCGCGCCGACAAGGATGTTCGGCCCGATCGACGTCGCCGCGCTGGCCCGGGGTGAGTACCGCCAGGTCTACGACGGCCGGGCCACGACCGCGCATGTCGCGTTCATCGACGAGATCTTCAAGTGTTCCACGGCGGCGCTGAACGAGACGCTCGGCTACCTCAACGAGCGGATCTACCACCCCGAGAGCGGCGGCGAGCCGATCCGCTGCCCTCTGATCGGGGCCATCACGGCGAGCAACGAACTGCCCGGCGGAGAGGACACGGCCGCCATCTACGACCGGCTGCTGGTGCGGATCGAGGTCGGGTACCTGGCGGACCCGTCGAACTTCGCCGCGCTGGTCCGCTCCGCCGTCAACCGCCCCGTGGCCCCGACCCGGACCACCATCGAGCTGGCCGCGTTACAGCACGCCGTGACCGAAGCCGTCCCGGCCGTGGAGGTCCCCGACATGATCGTGGACGCGGTGTGCACGCTGCGGGCCGCCCTGCGCCGCAAGGAACTCGTCGCCTCCGACCGCCGCTGGCGGCAGGCGGTGGGCCTGCTCCAGGCGTCCGCGTACCTCGACGGCCGCCCGGCGGTCGCCGAGACCGACCTGTCGGTACTGACCCACGTGCTGTGGGACTCCCCCGCCGAGCGCCCGACCGTCGAGCGCGAGGTGCTGCAACTGGTCAACCCCGACGCCAAGGAGGCGCTCGATCTGGCCGACGCCATCGAGGAGTTGGAGGCCCAGCTCGACGCCATGGCCGGGCAGTCCCGCGAGGCGCTGAGCGACTGGGTCATCAAGAAGGCGCACAACAAGCTCGCCATGGCGGGCAAACGGCTGGAGAAACTGCGCGAGGAGGCGGCGAGCGCCGGCCGCTCGACCGCCGCCATCGACCGGGTCACCGGCCGCCAGCGCGCGGTCCGCGCCCGCGTCCTCACGGAGGCCCTGGGCATGGACGCGAGCATGGTGCAGGCGCAGCTCTGAGTACGGGGAGCACTGGGGACGCCAGACGTGCTGTTGGCGCCGGGGCAGGTATCAGGACCGTGGACGAGACACCGGGCACGCTCGACGAGTTGGCGGGCCGGGCCGAGAGGTGGCGGAGCGTGTCCGCCACGGCTCCCGAGGGGCAGCAGCAGCCGCAGCGGCACACGGCGGTGGTGGTCGCGGACCGGTTCGACCGGATCACCTGGCGCGACACCTACGAGCAGTCGGCCGGACTGCGCGAACTGGCAGGGGAGTTGAACGAGCGCGACGTCCACACCACCAAGGGCACGACCGGCCCCGACGGCACCACCGACCTCCTGACCGATGCGTTCCTGGCCGCCTACAAGGTGAGGCCGCGGTTGCGCGAGCGCACGGAGATGGACCCCTCCCGGCTGGTCAACCACCAGGTCATCACGTCACTGATGGAGTCGGTGGAGTTCGCCGAGCTGCACCGGGAGACGGCCGGCGACCCCTACGCCGCCGCCATGGCCGTACTCGCCCAGGCCGCCGCGCTGCGCCGGATGCTGGAGCACTCCCGCGACGCGACGGAACAGGCCGAGCGTGCGAAGAGGGCACAACAGGCCGCCGAGAGCGCGGCGACCGCAGTGGGCGAGGCGCTCCAGCGGGCAGCCGCCGAAGCCGATGGGAACGAAGGGGCGGACGAGGACGGCACCGTGTCACCCCCGACCCCGGCCGCAGCCAACGCCGTACGACAGGCGATCGAGGCGGCCGAAGCGGCCGAGGCCGCTGCGCGGCGGGCCGCCCAGGCCGCCGGGCAGGCCCTCGCGGCGGCGACCCCCGGCATCCGTGTCGCCGCGCGGAGCGCGGCGGCGAAGGCCGCCGAGGCGGTGCGGGAGGAGGCGGCGCTGATGCGGGCCTGGGGCGTCGGCCCCGGCGAGCTGGAGCGGATGCCGTTCGAGCAGCGCGCCCGGCTCGCGGAGCGGCTGCGCAGGAGCCGGCTCGCGGAGTGGGCCGAACTGATCGGCCGTTTCCGGCAGATGGCGGGCGGCGAGCGCGCCCGCAAGGTGGAGAACGCCGCCGGGGAGCTGGTCGGCGTCACGCTCGGCGATGACCTCTCCCGCGTGATCCCCTCCGAGCTGGCCAACCTGGGCCTGCCCGAGCTGCGCGCGGTGTTCGCCGCGCGCTACGCCGCCGGGGAGCTGATGCTGTACGACAGCCAGGGCGAGCAGGCCACCGGCCGGGGCGCGGTCATCGCGTGCGTGGACACCTCGCACTCCATGTACGAGGCGGGGCCGGGCGGAGTCACCCGGGAGGCGTGGGCCAAGGCGTGCGCGCTGGCGCTCCTTGATCAGGCTCGGGACGCGGGGCGGGACTTCGTCGGCATCCTGTTCTCCGCGGCCGACAAGCTCCAGGTGCACCGCTTCCCGGCCGACCGGCCCGCCGACATCGCCCAGGTCCTCGACTTCGCGGAGACGTTCCTCGGTGGCGGCACGAGCTACCAGCGGCCTCTGTCGGCGGCCGGCGCTCTGCTGGAGGAGGAGTTCAACGACGCCGCCCGCATGCGCGGCGACATCGTGATGCTCACCGACGACGACTGCGGCGTCACCGAGGAATGGATGCGCGACTGGAACGAAGCGAAGCACCGACTCGGCTTCCGGGTCTTCGGCGTGGCGATCGGCGCCCCGCGCGTAGCCGAGGCCGACTCGGTCCTGGACGCCCTGTGCGACAACCTCCGCGCCATCGAGGACCTGACCGACGTCCACGCGGCAGCCGACCTGTTCCGGGTGATCTGACCCGGCAGCCTCAGAAAGGAAGCGTTCCTCCAGCCGAGTCGCCGACAACAACCGTCGCCGAGTCTCCGATAACCACCGTCCAATACTCCAGCCGCAGATCGTTGTGTGCCCGGGTCTTACTGCCGCGCGAGTATCGGATGAGACGGTCCCGGAGGCTCTTGTTCTTATGGTTGATCTTCGCGGGCACGCTGAGCCTCCCGGGAGGGATGCTGGCCGATGATGACCTGTCCGCCGCGATTGCCATCCCCTTCACCATCGCGTGGGTGACGTTCATGGGGTGGCTCTTCTACGCCGCCCTGAGACAAAGTATTCGGAGGGCAATTCGGCCAGCGTGGTCGTGTACGCCTACGGCCGGGACGGCAGCAGGGTGCTGCTGCCGTTCGTCGACGATCTGCACGTCGACGTCGGGTACGAACTCGCCGTGCTGATGGCGGCCTGGCAGGAGCTGCGCGGTGCGGACTGGTCGCCGGACCCGGCGGCCGCAGTTCTCATCGGACGCCGCGGCCCCACGTACGTGGCCAACTGCGGGACTCGTTGGGAGGCAGGCATGTGGCTACCACCTCAGGCACCGTGACGACGATCCGCGCGAGGTCCTCGCGCCCTCAGCGCGTCGCCGGCAGGTTCGCCGCAGCCGCGTCGGCGAGTCGGGTGGCCAGGCGGCGGAGCTCGTCCGCAGACCAATCCCGGTCCCCTCTGACGGTGACGTCCAGCGTCTCGGACAGGGTGCGTTGCGAGCCGTCTGAGTACGTCCGCTGCACCACCCTCACCCGGACCATGTTCTCGCCGTCCACCTCCGGCTGGACGAACGCGCGGCGGCCCCGGATCCGGGTGGGCGTGCCGTCGGCGGCCGTGGGCGACTGACCGCGGTCGAAGCGCAGACCGACCTGGAGGTGACTGGTGGTGCTCCAGAACTTGCACAGCCAGTTCCCGAAGCCCGGCGTCGGTGCGTTCGCGTCGACGCCGGGCACCGCTTCGAGCGCCTTGGCGTCCAGCAGCGCGCATGCGTCGCTGTGGAAGAGCGAGTCCTCGGGGAACGTCGTCGTACGCCGGGGAAGCTCCCCCTTGTTGAGAACGGCGACCGCGTTGTCGGCGGCGACGTCGGCGATCTCGCACAGCGGCGCCGACGCGTTGTCGTCTGTCTTCGCCACGACCGCCACGGTGACGTCGTCGTCGGCAGGCAGCAGCAGCCGGACGCACTTGTTGCTCTCCGCCGGCTGCTTCACCACCTTGACCCGGCCCTCGGTCTTCGTGGCAGCCGTCGTCGCCTCCTGACCGTTGTCGAGGTCGACCATGACATCGACCTCGTCACCGCCCGCGCGCTCAACGAGGACATCACACCGGTCAAAATTCCCATATGCGACGTCTTGTGCAGTGTGTCCGAATCGCCCCAGGGCGGCGGGCACGGTCAGAGCACAGGGGTCGGCGCTGCGGTGGTCCCCGAAACGGGACCCGGTCTCCGGTGTGTTCAAGGGCCATAGGAATGCCAGGGCGGCGATGGACACGACCAGGGCGGCAGTGACCGTCCACCGCCACCGCGCCCCGAGTGACGGCGGCTTCTGCCGCGGCGGACGCGGCGGCACCCAGGGACCGGGGTGGCCAGTGTCCGGCGTCGCGTCGACCGCGCGATTGCGTACGAGGGCGATCTTGTGGCCGAGGCCAGTGGCCCGGTCCTGTGGATCCGGCCGGTTCTTGGCGCGCAGGGCGTCCCGCATCTGAGTGAAGACGTCCGCCATGGGCACCGGGTCCGGGGCGCCCGGCACGCCGTCCTCCAGTGTCCTGATCAGATCGCCGGTAAACGCCGGGTACGTCTCGTCGGGCGGGGCGTAGGACGCCTCCCCCTTCGCGCACGCCGTCATCAGGTACGTACGGTCGATCACCGTGCGGTTCGCGAGCTCCGCCGCGGGTCCCATGTACCCGGTGACGGCGGCTCCCGAGTGGCAGCAGTCGAGGACCATGACCTGGTTCTCCGCCCGGCGGTCGCTCAGCAGGACCTCCCGGAGATCGCGGTACCTCACCACGCCGTAGAGCCCGTCCGGGGGAGCCTTCGGCAGCATGAGGCACAGGTCGCCGTCGCCGGCCACGCAGCCGTGACCGGCGAAGTAGACGAGGAGCGTGTCGGTCGCGGCCCGCGCGGCCGCCTGTACGGCCTCCAGGACCTGATCCGATGTGGCCGGGTTGGACAGGACGACACAGTGCTCAGCGGGCAGCCCCCACAGGGCGGGATCCGTGAGTAGCCGCTTGAGCTTCCGTACCCCCGTGGCCACCGTCGGCAGCGGGGGCATCTCCTCGTACTTGCCCACGCCGATAAGGACCGCGCGGGACGCGAGGGGATTGGCCTGGTGCACTACGCGGACTCCAGGTCGTTCTCGGACCGGGAGGGCTCGTCCGCCGGGGCACTGAGCAGCTCCACGATCCGGCGGATCGTCGCGTCGTCGCACCGGCCCTCCACTGTGATCGACCTCCCGTGCACGGTGATGGTCACGGACGGAGCGGAGCGGCGTGTCGCGCGCCACGCGGCGTAGGAGAGCGCGAGGTTCAGTGCGGCGATCCCCTGACCGATCACGAGGTTGACGACGTCGAAGGCCCCCATGGTCGGAAGGTCGGGCCGCGAGGACCCCAGGCTCACCTCGGCATGCCGCCGAATCCGCGGGTCCTGGCGCAGCCAGCGGTACAGCTCCGCCGCCGCGAGCCCGCCCCCGTCACCCACACGCATCTCGACAAGCATGGCCCTCCCCTGCCATTCGGTTCCCAGGGCACCACACCGTAGGGCTCACCGGCCCCGCCGCTCACAGGAGTTGGCACCCGTCGCCCGAACGGGCCAGGCAGCCTCACCAGGCTGCCGAACTCCGGTACGAGTCGGCGGCCGCGCAGACCAGGCGCGATGATGGCCGCTCCAGCCCGGCAGCCGCGCCGTGACCTGCGCTGTTGTCATGCCGACCCGCCATCCTCGCCGGTTGCCAGGCGTGCCTTCGCATCAACCTATGTAGGGTTGTTGCTAACCAGAGCTTGAAGGTGCTCCGCTGCTCCTGACCTTCAAAGCGTGGTGTCGCGGGGGCTGACAGTTGATGATCCCGGCGGTATGTCGTCTGTGTGAGGTACGCGCAGGGGGGCAGGCTGACCGCCTGAGCGCCGGACGTCTCGTCAGCGGCTGCGGCGAGAGGCGGCCGAGTGTTTCGCCCGGGGAGACGACACCACTGTCGTCTCCACGTGACCTCCGGGTCACCGTTCGTTCAGTGCAACGCTGGTGGAAGGCGTGGGCGGCAGGAGGTACGCGAGCACTGGCGGCGAAGGGCCCGGCCTCGCTGCCTCTGCTGAGCGGCGCACTGTTCGGGGTATTGGAACGGGAGTTGGACAAGAGCCCTCTCGCATTTGGCTGGCCGGACCAGACCTGGACTCTGTCGCGAATCAAGACCCTCTTCGGACGCCGGTTCCGCAAGACCTACACGATTCAGGGCGTCGCGGCCGCGCTCAAGCGACACGGCTGGACCTGCCGGTCCCCGCGCGCCAGGTCGTCGAGCGAGATGAGGAAGCCGTGGCCGGCTGGGTGCAGGAGACCAGGCCGCACGTGGAATGACCGTGGCGGCGCTCGACGCCTGGCTCGTGTTCGAGGACGAGGCCGGATTCTCGATGACGCCGCCAACCACCGCCCCTGATCCCGGCGCGGCACAGAAAAAGAGTGGTGCTTATCGGGAAAGGATTCCGTTTTGCCACAACGCACTCACGCGATCGGGCACCCGGCTCAGACCAGCGACTCCAGGCGGCGGGTTCTTTTCACGGATTCCAGTGCATCGACTCAGATACTCGCTCGAAGCGCCGGGCGGCCAGCTCCTGCCTCCGGATCGCCCAGTGAAGTGAAAAGCCTTCCCTGCCCTCGATGCTGGGATTCCAGTCCGCCAACAGCACCCAGTCGTCGAGATCCCAGGTCTCATCCGAGGACAGCGCAGCCGACTCTACGGGGTCACGTCCATGCATTCCTCCAGGGCGTACCCGCCCACTTGCACCCACCCGCCGCGGGGGAAGTCACGGCCGTCCACGACGTTCCACAAATCCGAGTGGATGCTCGCGTAGGGAGCCCAGGGAAGGTCCTCGCCCCGCCAACCATGGTCCGTGGCCTTCGCCTTCGAGCTGTGGAACGGCAGGGACACATCGGCGGCCATGCGCAGTTCACCCTGCGGATATTGCTTTGATATCTCCAGACAATCCGGATCCTCATCGTAGTACTCGAAGGTAATCACCCGTTCTTC
The DNA here is from genome assembly GCF_026341515.1 of Streptomyces sp. NBC_00878. Taxonomy (NCBI): domain Bacteria; kingdom Bacillati; phylum Actinomycetota; class Actinomycetes; order Kitasatosporales; family Streptomycetaceae; genus Streptomyces; species Streptomyces sp. NBC_00878. Next base: position 2,245,954 of record NZ_JAPEOK010000001.1, read on the forward strand.
GACGGCCGCCCCTTCGGGGACGTACATCACTTGACCGCCACCGTCCAGGTCGGGGAACGCGAATAGCAGCAGACGACCGTCGGGCGGCAGTGGAAGTCCCGTCACCTTTCCGGGCAGATCTGCACAATTGAGTGAGGCGACAAACGGAAACTCGGGGTCTGGGGCGCCGGGGGGAAGCAGCAGGGGTCCGCCATAGCGGCCCACGACGGGCCCGCCCCCGTCCAGCGTCAGGGTCGCACAAGGGAGGGCGGCACCTATCCACTGTTCCACGACGCCGGAGGGGATATTCCGCCTCACCATCTCCGCACGGTACCGGTCCAGTTTGTCCAACATCTCAGGCATCATGCGGGAACTATAGTGTGTCAGCTCGTGCCATACACGCGGTGCGCAAACCCTGCGATCAGCGACGACCTGGCCAAAACAGCACACGCCCAGATACGCGCGCTCCACCTCGAACACCCCGACAACGCCCTCATACTGAGCGCCAATTGCTGCGACGCTCGCTTCCTATGCGCGATGTCGACAACGCCTGCCGTTATAGGCACGAACGCCAGATTGCTCTCGCACTCCAACAAGGTTCGCTGCCGTCGGCACGACTTGAATTGCGTAGGCCCCGCCGGACCACGGTGATGAGGTCCTCAGGGTCGGCGAACGCGCATCTGCCAGCGGGCGATCAGCACGCTCACGGGGATGCCGGCGAGAGCAAGGACGCCGCAATGCCAGAAAGGTTCATGCCAGACGATGATGTCGGAGCCAGTAAAGCGTGTTGCTCTGTCGTCCGGACTCGGTACGGACCCGACCCCCTGACATCTGTCAGGGACCGTGGGAGCCGGCGGCCTTCTAGCGTCACGGTGAGCACCATCTCTGTCGGCCCGGACCCTGGGAGTGGCCATGTCGAACAAGTACGCACGACCGTATCCGGCTTGTTCGTGGCCCGGGCGGCTGTGCGCGCGGTAGCGGCGCCGCTCACCGGCGGAGACCAGACCGAGACCGTCGCCTGCTGCGGCCCGATACCGGCCTGAACGGGCACTTGCGTCACCACAAGGAGGTACCTGCCATTTTCAGTAAATTGGCGAGGCTGGCGGTTTCGGCCGTCGCGGTAGCGGGGTCAGTCGTGGCCGCTACTGCCGGGCCCGCGTCCGCGAGTTCCAACGAGCCCTCATACGGATGCCCTTACGGAGCCGTGTGCATCTACAACAACGCCGACCCGAACTCGGGTATCCAAAGCGGCGGTGTCTACTGGGCTTATGGTCCACATAACCTCAGCAATCAGTTCGGCAACCACTTCGTGATGAACAATCAGTACGATGGCGCCTGGGTGGAGCTGTGCACCGGCTACAACGGCACGGGCAAAGGCGAGTCGATCATCTCCGCGGGGTACGGGTTCGTCGAAGATCTGAGCCCGATCAATTCCATTGCGTTGGGCACCGGCAACAACTACCCCTGCAGCCCTCCGTGATCCGCACGTAGCCTGCGCGTTTCGCCTCCAGGGGAACAGCCTGGAACCCGCAGGCATACCGGCGGCGCCGGTGACGAGACCGGCTCGGGCCTTCCGAGGGTGCGTATCAACTGCCCAACGAAGCCCGCGCGGCACGCTTCATCGGCGCCGCCCCGCCGGCCGGGCACGGCCCGCACCGGTACGTCATCGTCGTGCACGCCCTCGGCAGCGCGAGGTTCCCCGAGGTGGTGGCCCAGGCTTCGAAACAATCTCTTGCCCTCGGAATGCCCCGCCAAAGATCCTTCGGAGTGGCAGGTGCGACTCGACCAGGGCTTACGAGGGAGAACTGCATGGAGCCGTTGGAACTCCGCCGCGCGGTTGAGGCAGGACGGGCGACCGCTCTGGAGCTGGGTCTTGAGGTCGACGATGTGGTCGTCGTCCAGAACTCGGACCGCGTCGCGCTGCGCCTGGTCCCTTGCGAGGTTCTGGCTCGGGTCGCGCCTTCGGGACATCTGGTCGGCTCCGAGTTCGAAGTAGAGGTCGCTCGCCGTCTCACCGACGTCGGCGCTCCGGTGGCCGAGCTCGACCCTCGGGTCGACCCCCGGGTCCAGGTACGTGACGCCTTCGTCATCTCGCTCTGGACCTACTACGAACCTGTGGGATCGGAGATCGCCCCGGCCGACTACGCGGACGCGCTCCTGCGGCACCATGCCGCCCTGCGCCAGATCGATCTGGACGCACCGCACTTCACCGATCGAGTCGCCGGAGCGCTCAGTGCGGTGATTGACCGGGAACAGTCCCCCGAACTGCCCGATGCCGACCGGGAATTCCTCGGCGACACGCTCAGTGGACTGAGCGCAGTGTTCGGTGTCGAGAGGGCCGGCGACCAACTGCTGCACGGCGAGCCGCATCCGGGCAACCTCCTCAACACGAGGAGAGGGCCGCTCTTCATCGACCTCGCCACGTGCTGCCGCGGGCCGATCGAGTTCGACCTCGCCCATGCGCCCGAGGAAGTGGCACAGCACTATGCGGGGGCCGACCACGACCTGATTCGCCGGTGTCGCGCCGCGAACTGGGCGCTGTTCTCGGCCTGGCGCTGGCGCCGAGACGACCATCTGCCTGACCGGGGCCACTGGAGAGTGGAGTGGCTCAACCGGGTTCGTGCCGCACTCGATCGCTGCGGACTGGGCTGAACCAGAGCCTGTTCTGAGTGGTGATCAGGGAGTTAGTCGTCAATCAAGCCCCTCGGCGCGTAGCGTCGCACGACGCCGGTGTCCCGTACTGGCTCGCGGCGGTGTCGCCGCTCCTCGGCGCGGCGGCCTATCTGGGCTCGCGGCTGTTGTGGCGGTGGAGCCTTCGGCACTACACGGGAGTGAACGGGTGACGGCGACCCACTGGCCCGGCCCTGCGGGGGCGGGACGCAGGATGCGTATGAGTGAGATTGCCTAGGACGAAACTCGATCCGCAGGCAGAAGGGAACGCCAGTCATGTCGCTCGCCCGTGTCCACAACTTCTCCATCTCCCTCGACGGCTTCGGCACCGGCGAGGGCCTGAGCCGTGACGCGCCGTTCGGCCACGCCGGCGAACGGCTGCACGAGTGGATGTTCACCACCCGGTTCTGGCACGAGATGACCGACCGGCCCGGCGGAACCGGCGGCCTCGACGACGCCTTCGCCCGGCAGTTCAACCCCGGGATCGGCGCCGAGATCATGGGCGCCGGGAAGTTCGGCTACCCCGGATGGCACAAGGACCCGGACTGGAAGGGGTGGTGGGGGCCCAACCCGCCCTTCCACACACCGACCTTCATCCTCACCCATCACCCGCGCCCGTCGATCGAGATGGAGGGCGGCACGACGTTCCACTTCCTCGACGCGTCGCCCGCCGAGGCCCTCGGCACGGCCCGCGAGGCCGCGGGCGGCCAGGACGTACGCATCGGCGGCGGCCCCACCGTGGTCCGCGACTTCCTCGCCGCCGGACTCATCGACCGCCTGCACGTCGTGCTGGTCCCGATCCTGCTCGGCCGGGGCGTACGCCTCTGGGACGGCCTGGAGGGCCCCGAAAAGGACTACGAGATCGAGGCCACCTCCTCGCCCAGCGGAGTCACACATGTGACGTTCACCCGCGCGGGGCTCTGAACCGCCTCGTGATCCGGGCCGCCGGGGTGTCACCCCGGCGGCCCGGATCGTAGGAGCGGCAACATGGGAGGGCTGGGCCGGGCCGATCCCCGGTGGGTGGAGATCGCCCTGGAGATCATGGCCGAGCACGGGAAGGACTCGAAGCCGACCCGCGGGAAGGTGATCCGCTCCGCCGGCCCGCGCCTGGAGGCCCGCTATTCGGCCCGCGCGTCGGCCCGCGCCTGCTGGAGGCCCTCTATGGCGAAGGCGAGGTCAAGCTGCCCGGTCGCGCGACGGCATACCGGTGGCTCGAGGAACTGGAGCGGCGGCTGCCGACCTTCCGGCTGAGTACGAAGCGCAACCGCGACATCGCCACCCGGCCGCCGGGCGCGTACGGGAAGCTGCGTCCCACGAGGCCGGGCGAGTACCTGCTGTCGGTTGTCGGAACGCAGATGCCCCGGCACCGTCGTGAGACGGGCTGGGGCATCTGGGCTGGGTCGGGGACTGCTACACGTATTCGAGGAGCCAGCCGACCGGGTTGTCGTCCACCACGTCGCTGCTGCTCTTCTTCACTCGCCCGACATGGATCTTCTGGATCCCCTTGGGGAGCTTTTCAGCGCGGCGACCATCGGCCTGGTTGATGTCCCAGTCCGTGGCGGGGAGCCAGGTCGTACCGTCGTGCATCTGAACCTTCAGGCGCACGTCCGCCCAGCTGGACCCCAGGCTCAAGAAGGCGTCGCCCCACGGGCCTCCGGTCTGGTTGGGCTGGGGGATGGCCAGGAGGAGCCCGTACCTGTAGTGGATGAGCCCGCCAGTCTCGTTGAATACGAACCCGGTGGGGACTTCACCAAGCTGAAAGACGGCCATGCGTACCCCTTACGCTGAGGAGGAAGTCCGGAGTTCCTCTGTTGCAGCCGGGTCCGCGTTTCGAGCGGGGTGAGGTACCCGGAGCTCGGAGTGCCTGCGGAGCCGGGCGGTGTTGCACTGCTGCGGCTTCTCTGCAAGGCGTCCCGGTCCTCCCCCGCGCCCAGTTGATGCCGCGGAGGGTCAGACGCGTGCGGACGGGTGCCCGCTCTCTGTTCATATGGTGGTCAGCGGCGCAGAACGTTGACGCGGTCGCCGCCAAGGATGGGGGCGTTCTCGCAGCCGGCCGGGACGACGAGATACGGGCCGCGCCAGATCTTCTGATGCTCTTCCTAGAACCCGGGGCTCACCCAGTGCGCCATGACTCCCGTGCGTCCGTCGCTGTTGCTGAGGACGTGGGCGGGGTTCGCCCCGATGCGGTAGGCGTGGAGCGTGATGACGTCATTGACGTCGAACTTCTCCAGGATCGTCTGCCCGGCGGTGGTCTGCATGACCGTGTGCCCCCCGGTCAGTGCTTCAGTGCCGGGGATGAGCTGGCTGTTCTTGAACAGTGCAGTGCGGACGAACTCAACCGCCGCTGTGGTCCCGCCGGTGTACGAGCGGGCCTGGTAGGAGATCTCCCACACCCCGGGGAAGGGGATCTTGAGTTCCTCGACCTCGGAGATCAGCTCATCGGCGCGGTCGGCGCCGGTGATGTCGTGGCTGAAGTCGACCGGGCTGGTCTGGAGCCACGTCGAGCCCTTCCGGTAATTCGCTGGAGTCGTCATGCCATTTAGTTCCTTTGCCGCGCAGGGATACACACTGACCGTGCCGGGCATACATGCCGCCGGCACCGGCCCCATGAGAGCGGCGGCACGGGTGCGGGCGATAGGCGACAGGAGGGCACATAGGACAACTCGGCATTATGGGTTTATCTGGCCCTTTCGCCCTGCGGCAAGGGGTGCGCCGCACGCAGAAACCCTTCTCCGCACGATCGTTCACGACTTCGCGGCACTGCACAACGACGGGAAATCGCTGCCGGTCGCCTCCACACCGCCACCCTCGCGAGTGAGTTCTGTGACGTCGCATTGACGCCCCTGTGTCACCGGTACAGACCGGCTGGGTGATGGTCGGGCCGCGGGGCTGGGACAAGTACGGGATCATTTCCAGCTACTACGTCGAGAACAACAGCAACTGGATCGACGGCGTACCCGGCCCGAACGGCTGCGCGATCTACTTCCCGAGTCACCGCTCCCGTCGCAGGTCTCGGGCCGTCGTGCCGTACTGGGACTTCAGGGCGCGGGACAGGTGGCGTGGGTCGTGGAAGCCCCAGCGGGCGGCCACGGCTGCGGCGGTGCGGCCGTCCTGGCCGGGGTCCAGGAGGTCGCGGCGGATCCGTTCGAGGCGTTCGCCGCGCAGCCAGGCCGCGAAGGGGACGCCGGTGCGGCGGAACAGGCGGTGGAGCTGGCGGGCCGAGATGCCGTGGGCCGCCGCGACCGAGTCGACGCACAGGGACGGGTTGGAGATGTTCGCCAGCGCGTAGACGCGGATGCGGTCGACCAGCTCGGTGGCCGTGTCCGTCCGGCCCGGTTCGGTCTCCGCGAAGGCCGCGAGGAGCAGGGACACCAGGGCGTCTCCCACTTGCGCCTGAGCCGGTCCCACCAGTTCGTCGAGGTGGCGGCCGAGGCCCTGGAGGAACGCGGCGAGCACCGCCTGCGCACCGGTGTCGGCCGGCAGCCGACGGGCCGCCCGGGCGGCCACGGCGTCGGCGTGCCGCCCCAGTTCGGTGCGCGAGATGCCGACGGCCATGACGTCGCAGCCGTCGGGGACGGCTAATCGGTACGGGCGTGTCATGTCGAAGACCACGAAGTCGCCGCTGTGCGGCCGGGATTGGGTGCCGCCCTGGTCCGCGGCGGCGGGCTCGGGCGACCGGTGCAGCGTGATCTTCAGCAACTCGGGGTCGGTGGACGTGATCGCCCGCGCCGACCGCCGGACCAGATGCCCGGAACCCCGGAACCGCGCCACCGCCGCGCGCCCGACGGCCGCCGCGTCGATGTCGGCCCGGAACGCGTTCGCCTCAGCTTCCGCCCCAACTCCCGCTCCTGCCCCGGCTTTTGGTGCCGTCACCGAGAGCGGCGCGAGTACCGTGGACGCGGCCGTCTGTAACTCGTCGATCGTGGCCTGGTGTACGTGCAAGGCGCCGCCGCCCATGGAGTCGCTCCCTCAATCGCCGGGTATTTATCGGTATATCGATTGGCGCACTTGAGGGTTACCTGGTTTTCGGTCGCGAATCGGAGACGGGCCGGGCGGGATGTGGAGACTCGCCGCGCCGCCGCTTGCGTACCTTCTTCCAGGGGGAGCGCTGTCGGCTGGGACTGTCACCACGGTTCCGGCCGACAGGCCCGCCCGAGGCGTCACCCGCACGGCACGCGGACCTCCGCCCACACGACCTTGTACGTCCCGCCCAGGCACAGGTCCGTTCCCCACCGCTCGGCCAGCGCGGCCACGATCAGCAGCCCGCGCCCGCCCTCGCCCGACGGCTCCTGGAGCACCGGTCTCCGCTCGGTCCGCGCGTCGGCCACCTCCACGCGTACGACGTCCTCGTCGGCCCGCCGCACCAGCCGTACGCGGAAGTCGCGGCCCCTCACCCGCCCGTGACGCACGGCGTTCGACGCGAGCTCGGCGACGACCAGCGCCACGGACTCGCTCGCCTCGCTGTCGTACGCGAACCCCCACACGTCCATCCGGTTCGCGACCAGCCGCCGCGCGAGCCGGGCCCCTCGCGGGGTGCAGCTGAAGAGCTGCGTGAACGTACGTACGGTGTCGGGCACTTGGACCCGGATGTCTCCTCGCATGGGTCAACGGTCCCGGGGCGAGGGGCCGTCGACCAGCTTCGCCACTCGTACGCTGCGCGCTGTACGAGTTCACGCTGTGGACAGTACGGGTGACGGTCAGTGACCATGTCTGGATGACCAACAGCACGACGAACGAGCCGGAGCCGTCGGACAGTCTGAAGACGTTCGGGCTCATTCACAAGGCGTTCCGCAAGCGGGCGGGTCTGACACAGGAGGAGTTCGCAGGGCTGGTGCGGTACCACCCGTCAACGGTGGCGTCGATCGAGCAGGGGCGCCGCTTCCCCACGCGGGAGTATGTCGAGCGGGCGGAGGCGGTGTTAGACGCGTTCGGTGTGCTGCGGGCGGCGGCGAAGTACGCCACTCGGGACCCGGGGTTGGCTTCCTGGTTCCGCAAATGGGCGGACCTGGAAGAGCAGGCGATCAGTCTCTACACGTACGAATGCCGGGTACTTCCAGGCTTGTTGCAGACGGACGCGTACGCACGAGCGGTGATCTGGAGCGTGCCGCAACGGCCGACCGACGAGCAGGTCGAGCAGCGTGTGGCCGCTCGTTTCGCACGACAGGAGCTGCTCAGCACGAGCCGGGGGCGGCCCACGACATTCAGCTTCATCGTCGAACAGTCCGTCCTGGAACGGCACACGGGCGGCGAGGACGTAACACGGGGGCTGATCGACCACCTGCTTGGCTTGAATGACCGGCACTGGAACGTCGAGATCCAGCTGATGCCGCTCCGGCAGCCCGTTCACGCGGGTCTCGACGGCCCCATGCACCTGCTGGAGACCCCTGAGAACGAATGGCTCGCCTACGCAGAAGGCCAGAAGACCGGCCACCTCATCAGTGACCGACAAGCGATCAGCGTGCTCCAGCAGCGTTATGCCAAGATGCGCTCACAGGCTCTCACGCCAGACGACACTATGAGCCTGCTCCAGCAGATGCGAGGGGCGCTATGAGCACGAGCATGACCGAACTGGCCTGGTTCAAGAGCAGTTACAGCGGCTCAGAGGGCGACGACTGCCTCGAAGTGGCCCTGGACTGGCACAAGTCAACGTACAGCAGTGGGAGCGAGGGTGACTGCGTCGAAGTCGCCACCTCCCCCACCACCATCCACGTCCGCGACTCCAAGAACACCCGCGGCCCCCGGCTCGCCCTCTCCCCCACCGCCTGGGCAGGCTTCGTGGAGTTGGCCAAGTCGTCGTAGGTCAGTGATCCGCGCAGCACGGCGTAGGGTCCGGGACCTCGAACGGGACCAGTACCCCTCCCACCGCTGGCATGAGGGTGAGGACCAGTTCGCCGTCCTGCCACTGCGGGCGGACGTGATCCCTCGTCACCACCCTTTGGTCCGGCGGGGGTTCACCCGCCGACCCCAGCACGGTGACGCGGTCGATCGCGGAGCCGGACAGCAGCTCCTCGACCGTCACCGTGCCGGTCAGGGCGGCCGACCCGGGGTACACGACGGCCCGGCCCACCTCGTCGGGCGCGCCGGTCGTCACCTCGTACCCCTTGGCCGTGAGCAGTCGCACGGCCTCCTCGGACGCCGTCGCGAAGGACAGCACCACGCGCGGCCGGTCCCCGCGTACCAGGTGCGTGCAGCCGAACTCGCCCTCACCGAGGGCTAGTTCGGCGGCCAGCGCCAGCAGCAGGTGGTCGGCCGCGCGCAGGTCGCGTACGTCGGTGTCGACCGTGATGACGTGCTGGTTCACGCGGGCAGGACCCACACGGGGTTCGAGTAGAACCACAGGTCGTTCCACGGGTCGGCGTCGCCGACGACGTCGATCGCGGGACCGGCGGGGTCGACGGCCGCACCCCGCGAGCCGACGGCGGACCGCTTGCCGTCGGAGCCGCGCAGGCGGACGTAGAGCGGGCGGTCGACGCGGCCGAGGGAGTACGTGATCCGAGCCGTGCCGGTGGACTTGTTGACCTCGTACGACTTGACGACCTTGGCGGTCGGCGCGGTGAAGGTGTCCTTGTCGGCGACCGGGCCGGTGACGTCACCCTGGATGACGTCCACGCGGGCCAACTTCGGGACAAAGCCTGCCCAGTTGGGGCCGTCGGCAAGGGCGATGTCCACGGTCAGCGTGACGTTCGTGCCCTTCCTGACGTGCAGCGCGCCGCCGAGGGTGGCCCAGCGGCTGCCGCCGGAGAGGCGGACGTCGAGGCCGCTGAGGAGCTGGCCGTGGTCGACCCAGACGCGGCCGGCGCGTATGCCGTCCATGACGGCGGCGTACGAGAAGTCCTCGGAGCCGACGTGGGTGCGGCTGTACTGGCCGGGCCAGTAGTCGCCCTGGGTGATGTCGATCTTCCCACCGTAGACCGGGTCGTCGTAACGGCCGTTGGCGTTGAAGTCGCCGCCGCCTCGCGCGGCGGTGTCCGCGTAGACCTGGTGCGAGTCGGAATTGGCGCTGATCCACCAGGCCTTGCCCTCGGCGAGCAGGCTGTCCCACAGGCCGCCGACGGTGGCGGTCATCCAGTCGAAGCCGCCCCAGGTGCGGTAGCTCTCCGGCGGGTAAGCGGCGAAGGAGTTGGCGCTCGGGTTGTTGTCGTAGATGCCACGGGCCCGGCCCATGCCGAGCGGGGCGGGGATACCGGCGGCCTGGTGGCCCGGCGCGCCCTCGAAGCCGACGGCGACCTGGTGGCTCGCGGGGGTCGCGTCGCGCCAGGCGCGGATCTCGTGCGGGGAGTCGACACCGCGCCGCGCCGGGTGGTTGGCGAGCATCAGCGCGTCCTTGACCTTGCGCTGCCGTACCTGCTCGCCGAGGAAGGCGAGGCCCGCGACGGCGAGCGCCTCGTTGGCGGGCGTCGAGTCGGAGGCGTTCTTGACGCTGCCGTCGTAGTCGGTCTCGAACTGCTTGAGGACGGAGACCTCGTTCTTGCCGGGGTGCACGAAGACCGTGCCGTGCTCGGCGCCCGGGATGTTCCACTCCAGGCCCTGGAAGACGAGGGTGTCCTCGTACGCGTCGCGGGCGGCCTTGATGTCCGGGTTGACCTTGTCGACGCCGATCTTGGCGTGCGTGGTGCTGCCGTGGTCCGTGATGACCAGCCAGTCCATGCCGTGCTTGGCGCCCTGGCGGACCTGGTCGACGACGCGGTACTTGCCGTCGCTGCTGTACTGCGTGTGGATGTGGTGGTCACCGGCCAGCCACAGGAAGCCCTTCTTTCTCCGGCCGCCGGCCGCCGGCTGGGCGGCGGCAGTCCCGCTCGCCGCACCGCCGAGCACTCCGGCGGTCGCCAGACCCGCGCCGAGCAGACCCGCGCGGCGCAGCATGGAGCGGCGCGACCGCTGGTCGGGTGTCAGGGCCTCGTCGGGTACGGCGGTGTCGAAGGCGGCCGGAAGGCTCGAAACGCCCTCGTCAGCGTGGTCGTGGTCGTGATGGTGGTGCCCGTGTCCGTGCCCGTGGCTGTGCCCCATGTCGGCCTCCTGTGTCCGGCGCCGCCGGTGCGGACGCGCGTATGGAGACTCGATGCGAAACATGAACTTTGGACAACGCCAGGGTGATCACAGGACGACTCTGACGCGGCGGCTCGCCTCGTCTCTCACAGTTCCCCCAACTACCCTTGTACGTCACACTAGTTGAACTCGAACCTGAGCAGCGTTCTGCTTCCTCCGCTCTCCCCCACGGTTCTTCACCACCGCTCGTCACCGCTCGTCACCGCTCTTCCCCACCGTTTCCTCCGACTGGAGACACCCTCATCATGAGAAGACTCATCGGCACGCTGATGGCCGGCGCGTTGGCCATCGCAGGGCTCACGGCAGCCGCCACGGCGCCCGCCACGGCCGCCGCCCCCTCCTCCGGTACCTTCAACGTCCTCACGTACAACGTCGCGGGCCTCCCGGATGTGCTGAGTTCCGGGAACCCGGAAGTGAACACCCCGCTGATCTCCCCGCGGCTCGGGGCGTACGACATCGTGAACGTGCAGGAGGACTTCAACTACCACGCGGCGCTGTACGCGGGCGACAACCACCCGTACCGCACGGCGACCAGTGGCGGTGTGCCCTTCGGCGACGGGCTCAACACCCTCTCGGACTACGAGTTCGACGACTTCGAGCGGGTGCAGTGGAATGACTGCACGGGCACCAACTGCCTTACGCCCAAGGGCTTTTCGCTCGCGCGGGTCCGGCTGGCGGAAGGCGTCTTCGTCGACCTCTACAACGTGCACACGAACGCGGACGACACGGACGAGGCCCACGCCGCCCGCCGCGCGAACGTCGAGCAGCTCTCGGCCTTCATCACCGCGAACTCCTCGGGCAACGCGGTGATCGTCATGGGCGACACCAACACCCGCTACACCCGCGCGGGCGACAACATCCGCCTGCTGGGGAGCGCGAACGGTCTCACCGACGCATGGGTCCAGCTGGTGCGCGGCGGCAACGCCCCGGCCCAGGGCAGCGACGCGATCGTCTGCCCGACGACCGCGCCGACGAACGACTGCGAGGTCGTGGACAAGGTCCTCTACCGGGGCAGCGACCTGGTGAACCTCTCCGCCACCCGCTACAACAACGACTGGGCGAAATTCCTGGACTCGGCCGGTGGCAACCTCTCCGACCACTTCCCGCACACGGTCGACTTCTCATGGACGCTGCCCGCCAACCTCCGGGCGAGCGACACGTTCGGCGGCCCGCACGGCACCGCCTTCAACGACGCGGACAACCTCCCGGCCACGCCCTCGCCCCGCACGCTCACGCTGCGCGGCGGCTCCCGCCTGGACGCGGTGTCGCTCACGCTCGACGGCGGTACGTCCCTGACCCACGGCGGTACGGGCGGTACGGCCGCCTCCCTCACCCTCGCCTCGGGTGAACACCTCACGTCCGTGAAGCTCACCCGGGGGCAGAAGGACGGCCGCACACGCGTCTTCTCGGCCGCCTTCACGACCGACAAGTCCCGTACGGTGACGGCCGGTTCGGCCACGACCGACACCGTGACGTACACGGCCCCGGCAGGCTGGCAGATCGTCGGCTTCACGGGCCGCTCGGGCGACGAGATCGACAAGCTGGGCGTGGTGTACGCACCTATCGCCTGACCAAGCCCTGGTAAGACCCCAGGTCCCGGACGGGGCGGGCAACCCGCCCGGCTCCGCCGGGACTTGGACAGGCGCGGCAGGCGACGGTCCGCTGCACTATGGAGACATGGCTACGCGTGCGGTCGTCTGGGCCATGGCGCTCTCCAGCGCCGCCGCGAACGGTTTCGCGCTGTGGGTGATGACGCTGCCGCACGCGTACCCGCGGGCGGCGGCGTCGGAGCCCGCCTATGTCATCTCCCTGGCCGTGGTGAGCGTCGCCGAGATCGCCGTCGGGTCGGTGCTGATCCTGCTGCGGCCGAGGAACCCGATCGGCCGTGTCCCTCCCCGCCATTCCTACGCATGCTAACTTTTTGCCTAGAGGCTCTAGGTCGGCGGCTGTGTACGGGGGTGATCGTTCATGGTCCGAGCAGGGCTCACCACGGAACGTGTCGTGATGGCGGCGGCAGACCTCGCGGACGAGGTCGGCTTCGAGAACGTCACGCTGTCCGCCCTGGCCCGGCGCTTCGGGGTGAAGGACGCGAGCCTGTACTCGCACGTCAGGAACCTGAACGACCTGCGGACCCGGGTCGCGCTCCTCGCGGGGGGCGAGATGATCGACCGAATCGCCGCGGCGGTGGCCGGGCGCGCAGGCAAGGACGCCCTGGCCGCCTTCGCCGACGCCTACCGGGAGTACGCGCTGGAGCGGCCGGGGCGGTACGCGGCCACCCAGATCCGTATCGACCAGACCCTCGTCATCGACCAGACCCTCGTCGCCGAGTTCCCCGCCTTCCGGAGGACCGCCGAGATCACGTACGGCATGCTGCGCGCGTACGGCCTCGACGAACCTGATCTCACCGATGCCGTACGCCTGTTGCGCAGCACCTTCCACGGTTACTGCGCCCTGGAGGCCACAGGCGCTTTCTGCGCCCCCCGTGACGTACGGACGTCCTGGAACCGGACCGTCGAAGCCCTCCATGGCCTGTTGGAGCACTGGCCGCGTTCTGTTGGAACACTGACCGCGCGTGGGAAACAGGATGAGTGACCGCCACGACGTCCACGGCAGGCCGGCCCTCGTTGCGACACTGTCTCCCCTCTCCGCCCCAGGCGTCCCGAAGGCCGACGGAACGTTCGACGTAGCTTCGGGCCCTCACGGGCTCCACCGGCCCTCACCCTCAGACCGCTGTCAGGAGAAACCGATGCGTGTGCTCATGCCCCTCCCCGACCACGACTTCGACGTCACGGAGGTCGCCGTGCCGTGGCGGCTGCTGACGGACGCGGGTCACCGGGTCACGTTCGCCACGGAGGTCGCCGGGACCGTCCCGGCCGCCGATCCGCTGCTGCTCACCGGCGTACTTTTCGGCCAACTCGGCGCGGAACCCGAGCCCAAGGAGTTCTACCGGCAGCTCTCCGAAAGCCCCGAGTTCCGCGAGACGATCGCATGGGACGCCATCGGGCCTGGCGACTACGACGGGTTGCTGCTGCCCGGCGGCCACGCGCCCGGAATGCGGCAGTACTTGGGGTCTCCGGCACTGCGCGAGAAGGTCGCCGCGTTCTGGGCGCTGTCCCGCCCGGTGGCCGCCATCTGCCACGGCGTCCTGGTCCTGGCCCGTACCGAGGACCAGGAAACCGGGCGCAGCTTGCTGCACGGCCGTCGTACGACGTGCCTGCCCAAGTACATGGAACGCAGCGCGTACGCCCTGACCTCCTGGAAGCTCGGCCGCTACTACCGTACGTATCCGGCGTATGTGGAGGACGAGGTCCGCTCGGCGCTCGCTTCCCCCGAGCAGTTCGTCCGGGGCCCACGGGAGTTGAGCCGACGTGGCACGGCGACGGACGACAGCCACGCCTTCGTCGTGGAGGACGGCAGCTATCTGTCGGCCCGTTGGCCCGGCGACGCGTATCTGTTCGCCCGGCGCTTCGACGCGATACTGCGGGCGGCTCAGTCCCCGAAGGCCTGATCAGCCGGGGTCCTGCTCCGGGTCCCAATCGGGCTCGGGACCGGGATCCCAGTCGGGTTCGTGATCAGGTTCGGGGCCAGGATCGTGGCCGGGGGCTGACGAATGCCCCGCGTCGCCGTCCGGACCCTGGGGGTGTCGTTGACACGCACCTCAACGAGACCCCTACCTGCGCGACCGGCGACTCGCGCCAACGAGCAGTGGCGGCGAGGATGTCCAGCAGTCTCACCCCACGACCACGACAACCCGCGCCAGTCTCGCCACACTCCCTCTCCTCGCGTCAACCCCCGAAGGACTTCGAGCGTTGACCACTTAGACTGGAAGCTTCGCCGGTGCCACGTGCCGCCCTGGGGGATGGAGCGCGCCTTGTCCCAACAGCAGCTCCGACGCGGCCCGTTGAGACCGGATCCCGAACCGCATGTGCCGCACGGCCCACGGCCCGCACGGTTGGTGCGCTGGCTCGGCGGGTTCGGCTGCGTGGCCGCCGGCTACACGGTGTTCCAGTCCCTGGTCGGGGTGCTGCCGGACAGCGTCGACGGGGAGTCCGCGCGGTACACGATCGCGGTGGTGAGCGGACTCGGCACGGCCGTGGCGGCCTGGCTGTCGGCGGCACTGATCCGGACCCGGTACGCGGACACGGACAACACCCCCGTACCACCAGGCCAGTTGACGCCGACCACTCCGTCCTTGTCGGGGCCCGGACCGCTCCCCGAGCTCTTCTCCACCGCGTACGACACGCTCGCCGAACAGGTCTGCGTGGTCGACGACCCGGTCCGCGGGCAGCTCACGGGATGGTCGCACTCCCTCGGCGAGAGCGGCCCCGGCCGACCCACCTCCGTGGGTACGGCGTACGGCCTGCACATCATGCTCGACCTCGGGATGCCCGAGGGCCGGATCGGCGCGGGCGACCTGGTGGACACGCTGTGGCGGCTGCGGCTGCCCGACGGCGGCTGGTCGGCGCGGTCGCAGGGTTCCGAGGCCCGCCCGGAGGTGACCGCCCTGGTGCTGGGCGCGCTGGCCCGGGCGGGGGCCTCCCGGGAGCGGCTGGCGGCGGAGGTGGCGCACTGCGAGGCGGGCTTCACCCATGAACTCGACCGCGCGGGGCGGTCGTTGACGCATGTCGTGACGACCGTGCTGCGCGGTCTGCTGCGCGCCGCGCCCCGCTCGGACACGCTGCCGCTGCTGCGGGACGCCCTCGTCGAGGGTGCGGTCACCGATCCGCGTCGCCAGCACCGCCGTTGCTGGGGCTACCGGCTCGCGCCGTTGCACGGCCCGCCGTCGCCGCTGCACACCGCGCAGGCCGTGGTCGCCCTGGACCGCGCGGCCCGCGTCCTGGGCGGCGAGAGCGCCAACGGCCGCGCGGCCCGTGAGGACGGCGTGCGCTGGCTGCTGGCCTGTCCGGACGCCCCGCACGACGCCTGCCTCGACCTGTCCAACCTCCGCGAGGAGGTGCGCAGACCCCGCACCGACGACCCGTCCCGCCACGAGGTCCTGAACGTACGGCACTTCACGGCCTCCTGGATCGTCCGCGCCCTGCTCACTCCCGGCGCCCGCGACATCGCCCGCGAGGACGGCCTGGAGGAGGAGTGGCGTGAGCGTCTGAACGGCGCGGTGAGCGCGGTGTGGGCGGGGCAGACGGACGGTATCTGGACCTGGGTCCGCGACGACAGCAGCGAGCTGCGCCGCCCCATGTGGATGACCTACCAAGGCCTTTCGGCGCTACGGGCGCATGCCGTATGGGTATACCAACCGAATGGCTGAGACGGGAGAAACGTGCATGGGTGGTCGGCAGGTCCTGGCGGCACGGCGGCTGCTCGCCGAGGCACTGGACGGCGAACTGCCCGAGCACGAAAGGGTGTTGGCGGCCCGCGCGGTCGTCGCCGAACTGGGCTCCCCCGACCGCCTGTTGGAGCTGACCGCCGAACTCGCCTCCGGCGAGGGCGATCCGGACGCCTGCGCCCGGCTCTCGTACCGCCATGTTCTCGGCTTCGACAAGCTCCTGCTCATCGACGGCGGCCCGCACCACAAGCTGCGCGCCCATCTGTGGCATCCCGGACGCGGGGCGATCGGCGAGGAGGACATCCACAACCACCGTTCCCCACTCGCCTCTTATGTCGTACGGGGGCGGCTGGCGATGGAGTTGTACGCGCCCCGGGAGACGCCCCGAGAGGACGGCGGCATCGAGGCGGACCGCTATCTGGAGTCCCTGACGGGCGAGTCGGCCGACTGGCGGCTGGAGGCGACGGGCCCGGCCCGGCTGCACCTCACTCAGGTCGCGGAGTACACGGCGGGCAGTACTTACGCGCTTCCCGCGCACACCCTGCACCGCGCGTGGTGCGACACGGCCGAGCCGACGGTGACGCTCTTCCTGGAGACGGGGAGCGGACGGCGGCGGCACACCGACGTGTTCACGGCGGCGGGCCCGCATCCGGGGGCGGTACCGAAGGTGCCACTCGACGTGGCCGACTATCTGGCCGAGCTCAACGCGCTGGCGGAGCTGCTCAGGAGCTCGTGAGGGTCAGAAGCTCGTGAGAGGGCCTTTTCCCCGGTGAGGGGCGCATGCCACACCCTGACATCTGTCAGGGACGCGACGTCACTGACACGATCTACAGTTCGAGGCGCTGGCTCGGGGGACCTCTTGGCCGCTACGTAGCCGTTGTGACGACATGACGAAGGTCCCGGCAGGCGGGCATTGCGGCAACGAGCCGATCCGCGAGATCCGTCCGCCCTTGGGCCAGGGAGAAGACATGCACAGCATCCGAAGGAGTGCCATGCATCTGCGCATTCGTACCGCCGCCACGCTTGCCGTGGCCGCCTCGTTCATCGGTCTCGTCGGACTGGCGCCGCCGGTGTCCGCCTCGCAGACCCCGCAGACACCGGAGGGCAAGTACTGCACCATCGTCGTGGAGCCGGTGAAGCCGGGCGAGAAGACCTCCCGGGTGAAGAGCCGGACCTGCACCGACGACCGGGCGACGGCAGCAGCGGCGCGCAACAGCGCCCGGACACCGCTCATGTCCTGGTACGAGCACGCCAACTACGGCGGCGACTCGACCATGGTGTTCGGCGACTTCGGCCCCTGTGACCTGTCGGGCTACAAGCTGAACACCGGCCTGTGGAGCAGGTCGATCTCGTCGTTCAGGACGTACAGCAGCTGCAACTTCCAGTCGGCGTACCGCTATGACGGCGATTGCTGCGCAACCTACTGGGGCTATGACACGCCCTACGTGGGCGACTGGGCGAACGACCGCATCGGCTCCTTTCAGATCAACAACATCTAGCCTGCGCTTTCCCCTTGCCACAGTGTCCGGATCTTGAGCGGAAACGCGAAAGTGCCTTCCGAGCTGGGACGATGAGGCTTGTCGTGCGGGTCACGGTAGGGCAGCGCAGCAGGTCCGTGGTCTCCTGCTGGGCGACGGTGTCGTCCCTGGTCAGCTCCGTGACGACCCGCACCCGTTCGGCCGGGTGACGTGCTCGGTGACCGCCGGCCGCTTCAGCAGATCGGTCGCGACCTGTGCTGCGACCTCGTCGTCCCGGGTCAGGTCAACCACGGCCTGGACCTTCTCATCCGCCGTGACCGGCCGGTCGACCCGCTGGCCGACGACCCGTTTCGCCCCGCACCTCAGATCATCCTGGCGCACGCACCTCACGGCCAGGGATCAAAAACACCTGCTGAGGGCCTGTCGGACGATGTCCAGGTTGTACGCGTCGATCTCCACGCTGTGCAGGTCGGCGGGGCTCAGCCAGACGTACGCCTGGTCCGGCTTCGGCAGGGTGATGTGCCGGGAGAGGGGCTTGACGAGGAAGTTGTCCTGCCAGTTCTTGATCTCGTGTCCCTGGTACTCACTCACGAACGACGATTCGCCGACCTTCCGGACGACCTCGCCGAGCAGCCCGGTCTCTTCCTTGAGCTCCCGCAGCACACCGTCCTCGGGACTCTCGCCGGGCTCCAGCTTGCCGCAGGGCACGCCCCACACGAGGGGCAGGAACCGCTCGGTCTCACTGCGACGCACCAACAGCACACGGCCTTTGTGCATCACGACGGCGGCGGCCAGTCGCTTGTCGCCGGGGATGTCCATGTCCATGGTTCCTCGGTCCCTCGCCGGTCGGAGTCCAGGGGGTTCTATACCCACGAAAACGTCAACCGTACCAGGGCCGGCCCCGGCGCGTCCGGCTTCGGAGGCCCGGCTGAAGCGGCTCCCTCCGTGCAACCTGTTCCTCGGCTCGCGCGTCTCAAGCAGCGCCAGGACCAGTGCGCGCGTGGAACGGGGGGGCGGTGCGATGGCCGACAAGGGGAGGTATGGGTTCGTCCAGAGCGTGCGGCGGTTCTTCTGGCTGCCGCGGGACATGCCACGCCGTCCCGCTCCGGTGATGCCTCTGGTGCGGGTGTGGCTGTTCGGTCTGGCCGTGGGGGCCTTCTTCGCGGTGTTCACCCCGGACGACGAGGCCTTGACTCCGTGGGCCATGACAGTCGTCGTGGGGGTGGCCGCGCTCGACGACGTCATCAAGGGGGTGCGGCACCGCTGGCCGGCCTTCTTGACCGCCTGGGTGGTCTGCTGGGGTCTCGCCTGGCTCCTGTCCGCGGTGGTACCGGGTCTCGACGATGCCCACTGGGACGAGTTCGCCGCCTTCGCTCCGGCGACGGCGGCGTCCGTGGCGACGTTCGTCGGGATCACGCGACTGCCGCAGCAACCGCGCCTGTGACCCGCGCGCTCAGGCGCCCGGCCGCGCGGTCCTGACCGCGACCGCCCCGTCCGCCAGCCGGGCCCGCACCTCGCGCCCGCCGCTCCAGCGGACGTGGATCTCGTTCGTCCCGTCCACGGTGGTCACAGCCACCGAGTCCTCCAGCGGGGCCGGGTCCGGCTCGGCGGTGAGGCGGGCGAACGCGACGAAGACGGTGTCGGCGGCGGCCGTGACACCCGTGAGTCCCTCGGCTGTGTCCAACAGGCCGTGGGCGGGCCTGAGTTCGGCCCGCAGGCCGCCGCCCCCTGCCTGCACACCACCGTCTCCCACCGCCCATCCCGTGATCCGTACGGACGTCCCCTCGGGCGCGCCGGACACACGGAACGCCCGTACCTCCACCGCGCCTTCGGCCAGCACGAGGCTCGTGACGCGGGCGCCGGAGGCCGTCGTGTGCCGGGAGGCCGCCCAGCCCTCGCCCACGCCTAGCGGCTCGATGCCGGTACGGCTCGGATCGTCGCCCACGGACACGGTGTTGTCGTACGCGTACGCCGCTGAGGGCACCGTGACCGTCGAGTACGCCAGCCGCGTATAGAAGGGGTCGTAGCGTACGTCCTCGCTTCCGTGATTGTGGAGGCGGACCAGGCCGTCCGAACTCGTCGACTGGAGCAGCCAGTTGGGCGGGCCGATCGGGTGGGTCCCGTCCTCGCGGTCCGCCGGTCGGGGCCGCTCGGGCGCCGTCCACACCTCGTGGTCCGGTGGCAGCAGCAGGCCGAGGAAGCCCTTGCTCGCCCAGTACGGGGACGCCGGGCCCGAATAGCCTTGCAGGACGGCCGAGTTGGGGCCGTGCCAGCCCAGGGTCAGCAGGCCCCGGTCGTCCACGGCGCCCCGGTCGAGGAAGTACCTCAGCGCGCCGGACGCCAGCCGTCGCGTCTCCCCCGGCGCCAGGGGCGTACGGCCGGTGAGCGCGCCCAGCCACAGCGGGGCCGTCGTCGCGAAGCGGTAGGTCAGCGAGCGGCCCTGGTGCATCGGCGCGCCGTCACCCCCGAACAGGCGGGCGTAGTCGGCGAGATGAGCCGACAGCCGCCCTCCGTAAAGGTCGAGGAGACGGGGGTCGTCGGCCAGCCAGGCATGCAGCACCGGGTACAAGTGCATCGCCCAGCCGTTGTAGTAGTCGAAGGCGCGCCCGTCGCCGTCGGTGTACCAGCCGTCGCCGACGTACCACTGCTCGATACGGTCCAGGCCCCGCTCGATCGCGGCCCGGGACAGCGAGGGCTCGTACCCGATCTCTTCCAGGAAGCCGCCGACCGTCACCGGGAACAACTCCCAGTTGCAGGGCCAGGGTTCGGCCGTCAGGGCGTCGCCGAGCCAGGCCGCGGCCCGCTGCCGTACGCCGTCGTCGAGCCGGTCCCAGAGGAGGGGCCGGGTGAGGCGCAGGGCGAGGGCGATGGAGGCGGCCTCGACAAGGGGCTGGCTGCGGTCCTCGATGCGCGGCCAGCTGCCGGCCGTCCCGGCGGCGAGTCCTTCGGCGTACCGCTCCAGGGCCTTCTCGTCGCGGCGGAAGGCCGCCAGCATCAGCGTACGGGCGTATCCCTCCAGGCCGTCGGAGAGGCGGCCCGACCAGCTCGGGTGCTCGCCGGGCAGGTGGTAGAGGGCGCGGTCCCCGGTCGCGTACGGTTCCACGGCGGCGAGCAGCGAGTCGGCGGCTGCCTCCCAGTGGGCGCGCGTGTAGCCGGTGTACGGGCTGAGGGTGCGGTCCTCGGCCGCGTACGGCTCCACGGCGGGAACTCCTGCGGGAACGCCGGCGGGGGCTGCGGACATCGGTCGGGCTCCTGTCTCGCTCGGATGTGCGACCTGGGATGTGTGACCTGGGACGCCCCGGTTCCGGTCGGGACGCCCCAGGAGTCCAGCTCACCTCACCAGGCGCTCGGGCACCAGGTGTTGGGCGACCAGTTCGTCGCGGACGAGTTCCGCGTACACCGTCGCACCGTGCGCGGAGGTGTGGGTGTTGTCCCGCTTCTCGTTGTAGAGGTAGAGCGCCTTGGAGCCCTCGACGCCCAGTGCCTCGACCAAGGCCTTTGTCCTGGTCGTGAGGTCGATGAGGGGCACGTCGTGCGCGGCGGCGACCGAGCGGGTGACGGCCGGGTGGTCCACGCCGAGGCCGTTCACCAGGAGGGCCGTGTTGTTGTTGAGGGTGCCGTCAGTGTTGAACCAGCGGCGGACGATGGGAGTGACCAGAACCGGACGGCCACCCTTGTCCCGTACGCCCGCGACGAGTGTTTCGAGGTTCGCGCGGTACGTCGCCTCGTCGGTCTGCTTGTCGTTGTGGGCGAGCTGGACGAGGACGAGATCACCCCTGCGGATCAGCGGCTGGACGGTCGCGAAGAGCCGCGGGTCGGCGAGGTAGGTGACCGTACTCTCCCCGGAATCCCCGTAGTTGGCGACCGAGGCGCCCTCGCGGAGGTACTGCGGGAGTTGCTGGCCCCAGCCGGAGTAGGGGTCGCCCGGCTGGTCGCAGACCGTGGAGTCGCCGACGAGGAAGATCTGTCGGGTGTGCCGGGCGGCGGCCGGAGTGACCCGGATGTCGGCGAGCGCGGGCGCCGCGCCCCCGATGACCAGGTCGAGACCGGGCGTGCCCGCGGCTCCGGTGGGCTCGCCCTCGGGCGTGCGGACGTTCACGGTGAAGGCGCGCGTCACCGGCTCGCCCGCCTCGGTGGGCGTCTCGGCGAGCAGGGTGCGTCGCGTCTCACCGGTGACACCGGTGCTCGCCGCGGTGTCACCGCCGAGCCGCACGCGGACGTCGTACGTGCCGGGCGCGACGTCGAAGTGGCAGGCCGCCGCGGTGCAGTTCTCCATCCCCATCCCCATCCCCATCCCCGTACCCGTCCCCATGCCACGGGTATGGGCCTGGGCCGGGACTGCGGACAAGGCCGCGGCGATGGTCAGCGCGGCCAGCAGGGTGATCGTCGTCCGTCTCAACGCGACTCCTTAATTCCCTCACGTCCCTCACGTCCCTCAAAGTCCTCAAGTTCCTCGGGTCCACTGCTGGTTGGTCGCCCCGCTGCACGTGTACGTGATGATCGCGGCGGAGTCGGCGGTGGACGCGCCGTTCACGTCGAGGCACTCGCCACTGGCGCGAGACGTGATGGTCACGTAGGAGCCGGTCGTGGTGAGGGACCACTGCTGGCTGGTCGCCGAGGAGTTGCAGTTCTCCTGGGTGACCGTGCCGGCGTTCTCCTGCACGCACAGGGAACTGTTGCGGACGTTCAGCTGGTAGTAGCCGCTGCCCACGGACTTGAACCAGTACTTCTGGTTGTTGCCGCCGTTGCAGGTGTACTGCTTGATCTGGGCTCCCGACCAGAGCGACTGACTTGTCACGTCGGCGCACTTGGCGGAGTGGCGGGCGATCAGCGTGTTGTAGGTGGCGCTCGTGCCGGTGACGGTCCCGGCGGTCGTGTCGAGGGTGACCTCCGGGGACCAGGACATGGACATCGTGGTCGAGCTCGGGAAGGTCAACGGCAGCCACACATAACGGGAGTCGTTGACCGTGCCGCCGAAGGAGTTGCCCCAGCGGTCGCCCATGTAGAGGTACGAGGTGCCCGAACTCCCTTGCACGGGAAGGACGTACGCGGCCTGCGAACCGTAGGTCGTCGAGTCGCCGACGTTCGTCATGGCCGTCCACGGACCGGCGATGCTGGTGGCGGTGGCGTACTGCTGCTGGTTGGGGCTCCAGCCCGTGGCGGCTGAAGTCACCATGAAGTAGACGCCGCCCCGCTTGAAGAGCGCCGGGGCCTCGCGGTGGCCGCCGTGCCAGGGGTCCGCGACCAGGCTCGCGATGCCCGTGTAGTCGGCCGTCAGGCGGTAGATCTGGAGGTCGTAGTTCTCGCGGGCCGCCGAGATCATGTATCCGGCGCCGTCGGTGTCCACGAACACCGTGATGTCACGGGACATGTGGGTGCCGAGCGGCCGGAAACTGCCCTGCCAGGTGTAGTTGCCGTCGACCGTGTCCGACACGGCGACCGCCGCGCGGGCCTCGCCGTAGTCGACGCCGTTCTCCTTGTGCATCCACATCACGAACTTGCCGGTGGACGCGTTGTACATGACCTTCGGCCGCTCGATGTTCGCGGTCGCCAGCTCCGGGTTGCTCGCCTCGGTGAGGACGTGGTTGCGGAACTCCCAGTTCTTCAGGTCCGTCGAACGGTAGGCGTCCACGTACCGGAAGGTGTTGTCGGTGTTCCGGTTCTCGCCGAACCAGTAGTAGTACGAGCCGACCTTGATGACCCCGCCGCCGTGTGCGTGCAGGGGGTTGCCGCTGGTGTCGGTGAACTGCGTGCCGTTGGTGACGGTCTGGGGTGCCGCCTGGGCCGGACCGGCGGTGCCGAGTGCACCGGCCAGCGCCAGACAGAGGGCGAGGAGTACCGCGTACGCACGTCTCATCTCACACACTCTCCTTGGGGACACACAGAGTTGGGGCACAAAAGGAAACAGAAGCGTTCGGCATTTCGCACAAGATCTGCCATTCCGAACGCCGAAAAGGTAAGGGCGTGTTACGGGGAGGTCAACGGTCGGGACCGAACCGAGGAAACAAACATCGGAGCGAAGTTTTTGTTATCCGCCCCCGCCCGTGCCCGTCTCCGTCGATGTGAACAAGAACATCGGCGCACGGGCGGCAGGGATTGGCGTACGGACGGCACGGATTCGTGAACGCGCGGCGGGAGCGGGCGCGGCGCTCGCTGTCGTAGCGACAGGAGTCATGGCACCGGCCGCAGTTGCGGCGCCCGCCGGGGCGAAGGACGTCACGGCGGCGGTGCTGGCCGACCGGGACGTCACGCTGAGCGGCGACACGGTGGTGACCGTGCCGGCCGGGGAGACGACGTACGACGGGGTGTTCCGGGGCGAGGGCACGCTCACCGTGCGCGGCTCCGGCACCCTGGTCCTGGCCAAGGACAGTGACTTCACCCTGCCCAAGTCCCGGCAGCGCCAGCAGGTCAACACCGAGGGCGGCAACCACCCGTACACCACCGTGACCAACCCGGACCCGCCCGCGATCACCGTCGAGCGCGGGGCGACCCTCCAGTACGGCACGGGCGGCGGTACGGGTCTGGTCGGGCACTTCCCGTACAACACCCCGGGCTACCAGCTGAACCAGCTCAACATCAAGGTCGACGGGACACTGCGCCTGTCGCTCGTACGGACCTTCAACCTCGGCACGATCAGCGGTTCGGGGCTCGTCAGCCAGCCGCGGTTCATGTGGGGCAAGCTCGACCTCGCGGGGACCCACCCGTTCACGGGGGTGATCGACAACGGCACCGGTATGGACGCGGGCAAGTCCGAGTACCCGGTGTCCCTGCCGAACGCGCGGGCCATCCTCAACCAGGGCACCTGGACCGTGGACACCCCGCTCGGCCAGACGATCACCCTGCGGCAGAACTTCTACCAGCGGGAGTACGGCAGCGATATCAACGTCCAGTCGCGCCCCGGCAGCAAGGTGGTGCTGGCGGGCCAGTACAGCTGGTCGAACCAGGGCGGCGACACCAACCCCTCGCTCAGTGACCCGGCCCTGAACTGGCGGCCCGCGACGAAGAACGTCAACAAGCGCGGTACCAACATCAAGGGCGCCAACGTCCAGTGGGGCGACGGGACCACGAACAAGATCTTCATGCCGGGGACAGCCGACACCGTCTACATCAACCTGCTTGCCGCCAGGTCCCGTTCACTGCTCACCTTCGACTACAACGGGCCGGTGACACTGGGCGCACCCATCGGCGGCGGCCGGTTCCACGACACACTCTCCGCACCCGGCGCCGGTGACATCGTCATCAAGGGAACGAAGGGCAACGACGTCACCTTCGCCGCCGTCCAGTACTACAACGGCTCCACGACCGTCCAGAAGGGCGCGGTCCTGCGGCTGGGCAGCGGAAAGGCGGGCGGTGACGGCGGGCTGCACACCAAGGGCGACCTCTACAAGGTGGTCAACGACGGGTCGCTGGTACTCCGCAACACCTCCAAGCCACTGACGCTCTCCCGGATCAGCGGCAGCGGCTCGCTCACACAGTCGGGCGCGGCGACGACGACACTGACGGGCACGTCGGTGACGTACACCGGGGCGACGACGGTCACGAAGGGCACGCTCGCGCTCGACGGAACGAGCCTGGCCCGCAGCAGGGCGATCCGCCTCACGACGCCCGCCGCACTGCTGGACGTCCGTAAGGCACCGGGTGCCGCGCTGACCCTGACCACGTCCCTCTCCGGCAAGGGCAAGGTCGTCGGCACGGTGACGAGTACGGGCAAGGTCTCGGGCGGTGTGACGGTGACAGGGGACTACGCGCAGCGCGCGGGCGGTCAACTCGTCGTAGGGGCCGAGGCGTTGAAGGTCGGCGGCAAGGTGACGCTGGCGGGGAAACTGGACGCCAAGTCGGTCAGTTCCTCGAAGGCGAAGACTGACGCGAAGACAAAGACGGTCACGCTCATCGACCACGCGGGCAAGGCGAAGACGACCGGTACGTTCACCGGGCTCAAGGAGGGCGCCACGGTCAAGGCGGGCGGGACCGAATACCGGATCAGCTACCGCGGCGGCGACGGCAACGACGTCGTCCTGACCACCGCCACCACCGCGAGCCCCTCGGCGACCGCCCGCGCCGCCGCCGCAGCAGCAGCGGAGTCAGCCACACCGAAGGTGACCCGTACGCAGAACGCGGCCAACGAGAGCGCCCTGACGCGTGCTTGGTGGCCGATCGCAGCCGCACTGGGCCTGCTGGTGTTGCTGGTGATCCCGGTGACAAAGCGTCGGCGAGGACGGCGGAGGGGCGGGCGGCATGCGTCCGCGGGGTGACGGGTCACTCGGCAGCGGGATGACGGGTCACTCGGCAGCGGGAAAAACCCCGCGCGCACTCCCCCACCCCCTTGCTACCTTCACCGTCATGAAGCGCGCCCAGATGACGACGACGCCGGAGAGTGTCCCGGCGCGCTGACCGATGAGCCAGTCCGAAGCCCCGGGGCCGAGTGCCCCGGGGCTTCGGCGTACCCGGTCACTCGCCCGGAACTTCCCGCCCGCGAGGAGACCACGACCGTGAACGACAACAGCAACGACAACAACAACGAACACGGCAACGAGCACGGCAACGAGCACGGCAATCGTCACGACCATCGCAGGCTCGGCCGTGAGCTGGACCTGTTCGACACCGACCCGCTGATCGGCGCGGGGCTGCCGTACTGGCTGCCCGACGGCGCGACCGTACGGCACACCCTGGAGGAGTACATCCGCGGCGAGGAGCGGCGGGCGGGCTACCGGCACGTGTACTCGCCGGTGCTCGGCAAGCGGGAGCTGTACGAGATCTCGGGGCACTGGTCGCACTACAGCGAGGACATGTTCCCGCCGATGGAACTGGGCTCGGAGCAGGTCGTGCTGCGCCCCAGCCTGTGTCCCCACCACGCGGTCATCTACCGCTCCCGCTCCCACAGTTACCGCGAACTCCCGCTCAGAATGGCGGAGTTGGGTGGCATGTACCGCTCCGAGCTGTCCGGCGTACTCGGCGGCCTCACCCGCGTACGCGCGATCCAGCTCAACGACGCGCACATCTTCTGCACCCTGGACCAGGTGGCCGACGAGGCGGGCGCGGCGTTGGCGATGATCCGCCGGGCGTACGAGGCGCTCGGGATCAGCCCGGCCCGCTACCGGCTCTCCCTGCCGGGCCCGGGCGGCAAGTACGTGGCCGCGCCCGAGCTGTGGCGGCGGTCGACCGCGCTGCTGACCGAGGTCCTGGACGGCTCGGGGCTGCCGTACGAGGCGGCCGAGGGCGAGGCCGCGTTCTACGGTCCGAAGATCGACGTCCAGGTCGCCGACGGCGCGGGCCGGGAGTCGACCCTCTCCACCGTGCAGGTCGACTTCCACCAGCCCGAGCGGTTCGACCTGCACTACATCGGTGCGGACGGCGCCAAGCACCGGCCGGTCATGGTCCACCGCAGCGTCATCGGCAGCGTGGAACGGGCCGTGGCCCACCTCGTCGAGCAGCACGGCGGCGCCTTCCCGGCCTGGCTCGCCCCGACCCAGCTGGCGATCCTGCCGATCTCGGACGCGCAGCTCCCGAACGCCGCCGCCCTCGCCCACCGCTGCGCCGAGCGGGACCTGCGTGCCGAGATCATCGGCCCGGACCGCGGCACCCTGGGCGCCCGTGTCCGGGAGACCCGCCTGGCCCCGTACCAGGCGGTGATCGGCCCGAAGGAGGCCGCCGACGACCGGGTGGCGCTACGACTGCGCGACGGCCGCCGCCTCGATCCGCGCCCGGCCGAGGAGGTCATCGACCGGATCGCGTCACTGGCCGGGGCCCACAGCACCGAACTGTGGGACGGGTCGGCCTGAGGGTTTCTCCCCTCACTGTGCGCCCGCGGAACCTACCGTGTCCGTCGTGAATGCCGGTTCCTGCGTCGGCGCAGAGTAAAGGCGCAGGCCAGGATGCCGAGGCCCCAGGCGATCAGAAGGGCACCCCACATCGGCATGGTCACCAGTGGGATGAGAAGGCGGATCTCGATACTCGTGCTGTTCTGAAAGATGAAAATCAGCGCGATCGCGGTGATCAGAACGAACGGAATGAGGCGGCGGACGCCGGGGCGCGAAAGGAACGGCGTGTGTGCCTTGTGGTCTGTGCTGCTCTGAGCCATGGGGTGCCTCTCCCTCACGTGCCCCTGCATCCAGCGTCCTCTTTCACCGCGCGGCACGCCACCGAGGGGCCCGCGCGTACCGCGGCTCACCGTGGGCGGAGGCCCGCGGGTCCCGCGGGTCCCGCAGATCCGGCTGGTGACGCCGCCTCCCGCATGTTGGACATTCTGTTCGAGCACTGGACCCACACAGGCATCCGCCACCCCCTCGACTAGCGTCGAGACATGACCAGCGACTCCGCCCGCGGCTCCTCTCACGCCTCCCCGCGCACCCTCGCCGAGGCGCTCGCGCTCGACACCGGCACCGTCGTCCTCGACGGTGGCATGGCCAATCAGCTCGAATCGGCCGGGTACGACCTGAGTGACGAGCTGTGGTCGGCGCGGCTGCTCGTCGAGCGGCCCGAGGCGATCACCGCGGCGCATCTGGCCTACTTCGAAGTGGGCGCCAACGTCGCGATCACCGCCAGCTACCAGGCGACCTTCGAGGGCTTCGCGCGGCGCGGCATCTCCCACGAGCGGGCGGCCGAACTGCTCGGCCTCAGTGTCGGACTCGCCCGCGAGGCGGCCCGGCAGGCCGAGGAGAAGGAGAAGGAGAAGGGGAAGCGGCAGGGCGTGCGCTCGCCGCTTTGGGTGGCGGCATCGGTCGGGCCGTACGGGGCCATGCTCGCCGACGGTTCGGAGTACCGGGGGCGGTACGGGCTGAGCGTCGCCGAGCTTGAGCGGTTTCACCGGCCCCGGGTGGAGGCACTGGCCGAGGCGCGCCCCGACGTCCTGGCCCTTGAGACCGTGCCCGACGCCGACGAGGCACGGGCCCTGCTGCGGGCGGTGCGCGGACTCGGCGTACCGGCGTGGCTGTCGTACAGCGTCGCCGGGGGCCGGACGCGGGCCGGGCAGCCGCTGGAGGAGGCCTTCGCGCTCGCCGCCGACGCCGACGAGGTGATCGCGGTCGGCGTCAACTGCTGCGCCCCCGACGACGTGGCCGACGCGGTGGAGACCGCCGTACGCGTCACCGGCAAGCCCGTGGTCGTCTACCCGAACAGCGGCGAGACCTGGGACGCCGAGGCACGCGCGTGGACCGGCGGCTCCACCTTCACGACCGACCAGGTCACCGGCTGGGAGCGGGCCGGGGCACGGCTGATCGGCGGGTGCTGCCGGGTCGGGCCGACGGCGATCACCGCAATCGCGGGGATCACGAAGACCGGGGGCGTCTGGGGGGTCACGAAGACCGGGGGCATCGGGGGCATCGCGGAGGCACTCGGCCCGCTCGACTCCGTGTGACGGCGGGCGCGGTCAGCGGGACGCCGTGCTCGCGCGTACCACCAGCCGCGTGGACAGCTCCGTACGCGTCCCCTCCGGTTGCTCCCCGGCCATCATGCGCACCAGCAGGCGCAGTGCCGTCGCGGCCATCTCCGAGAGCGGCTGGCGGATGGTGGTCAGGGCCGGTGAGGCCCAGTGGGCCTCGGGCAGGTCGTCGAAGCCCACCACGCTGACGTCGTCCGGGACGGACAGGCCCCGCTCGGCGAGGGCCCGGTACGCGCCCAGGGCCATACGGTCCGAGCAGACGAAGACGGCCGTGGGCGGTTCCGGCAGATCGAGGAGTTCCAGCATCCGGCGGTGTGCGGCGGTCTCGTCGAAGCTGCCGTAGCGCAGGTACTCGGGGCGGTGGCGCAGTCCGGCCGCCGCGAGCGCCGAGCGGTACCCGGCGACGCGCGCGCTGCTGCACATCTTGCGGCGGTAGCCGGCGATGACGGCGATGCGTTCGTGGCCGAGGGAGAGCAGATGCTCGGTGGCGGTCACCCCGCCGTGCCAGTTGGCCGCGCCCACCGAGACGACCCCGGGCGGTGGTTCGAGCACCGGGTCGATCAGCACGAACGGGATGCGGTGCTGGTCGAGCCAGGCGTACTGGGACGCGGTCAGCTCGGCGAGGTTGAACAGCACGCCGGAGGAGCCACGTGTGGACAGCTTGTCCAGCCAGCCGCGCTCCGGCCGGCCGCCCCGGGTCCGGGTCAGACCCGCCGAGACCACCACCTCCAGGCCCGCGTCGTGCGCCGCCTCCTCCACACCGTGCAGGATCGCGCCCGACCAGGAGCTCTCCAGCGAGTGGACGACGAGGTCTACCAGGCCGGGCGACTTCACCGCGTCGAACCGGGGTCTGCGGACATAGCCGAGCCGGTCCAGCGCCTCCGTCACCCGGCGGCGGGTGTCCGGCGCCACGTCCTCCCGGCCGTTGACGACCTTGGAGGCCGTCGGCACGGACACGCCCGCCTCGCGTGCGACGACCGCGAGGGTCGGCCCGGCCACGCTCCCGGTACGCACCATGGAAGCCCACCTCTCCTGGCCCCGTCCCGAGGGCCGCGAAAGTTTCGGGTAGAAAGCGCTTCCTACAGTAGGGCCGCTGTACTGCGCCGTGGAAGAGCCGGTATTCAGCGGAATTCCATGGAGACGAAAGAATTTCGCGGAGACGAAACTTTCGAAATGCCGAACAAGCGGGTAATGGGCGGCCACACGGCGGATTTCGACCTTTTGGTGCTGTGTGACACGGGCGATTTGTGATGCCCTGGGGGGTAGCGCTCGCGGTTCGTCCCGCTGTGGTGAGGAGATGGTGGAATGACCGAGGGTCCCGTGGTCAGCACGCCCTACGGTGCCGTACGAGGCCGTTACGAGAACGGCCTCGCCGTCTTCCGCGGCATCCCCTATGCCGCCCCGCCCTTCGGCCCCCACCGCTTCCGGCCGCCCGTCCCTCCCGAGCCGTGGGACGGCGTACGCGACGCGGGCGCGTTCGGGCCCACGCCGCCCAAGCCGCCGTACTCCGAAGCCTTCGCGAAGCTGCTCTCCGACCCGGTCGTGCCGGGCGACGACATCCTCAACCTGAACGTGTGGACGCCCGAGCCCGGCCCCGGCGCCCGTCTTCCCGTCATGGTGTGGATCCACGGCGGGGCGCTGACCCGCGGCTCGTCGGCGGTACCGGTGTACGACGGCCGGACCTTCGCCCGTGACGGGCTGGTGTTCGTCTCCCTCAACTACCGCCTGGGCGTGGAGGGTTACGGCCTCTTCCCGGATACCCCCGCCAACCTGGGCCTGCGCGACCAGCTCGCGGCGCTGGAGTGGGTGCGCGACGCGATCGCGGAGTTCGGCGGCGATCCGGACCGCGTGACCGTCTTCGGCGAGTCCGCCGGCGCGATCAGCATCGGGGCACTGCTGGCGAGCCCGCGCGCCCAGGGCCTGTTCCGGCGGGCCGCGCTGCAGAGCGGGCCGCCCGAGGCGACGGAACGGGACAAGGTGCGGCGCCTGGTGCGGCGGATGGCCGCCCGGCTGAAGATCCCCGCGACCGCCGAGGCGTTCGCGGCCGTCGACCGGGCCGCTCTGGCCGAGGCGCAGGCCGAGGCCGGCCGCCGTGCGAGCCCGGTCCTCGGGGGTCCCGCCTTCGGCATCGTGGTCGACGGCGACCTCGTGCCGCGCGACCCGCTCGACGTGCTGCTGGAGGGCGGTACGGCCCGGGATGTCGACCTGCTGCTGGGCTGGACCAGCGAGGAGTACCGGCTGTGGCTCGCGCCCACCGGGCTCGTCGAGCGCATCGACCGGCTGGGCCCGGTCGCCCTGGCCGGCGCGATGGCCCGCTGCCACTGCGGCCCCGAGGTCCCGCGCGGCTACCGGCTGGCGCATCCCGACGCGGGCACCGCCGACCTGGTCGGCCAGCTGGTCACCGACCATCTGCTCCGCGTGCCGCTGCACCGCCTGGCGGACGCCCACCCGGCAGCCTCGTACGTCTACGAGTTCGCCTGGCCCTCCAACGTCCCCGGCCTCGGCGCCTGTCACGCCCTGGAGCTCGGCTTCGTCTTCGACACCGCCGACGTGCCCGAGGCCGTGAAGCTCGCGGGGCCCGGGGCGCCGCAGGCTCTCGCCGACGAGATGCACGCGGCGTGGGTGCGGTTCGCCGTCGAGGGGGATCCCGGGTGGCCGGTGTGGGATGCCAGTCATCCGGTACGGGTCTTCGGGGCCGGGGAACCCGCGGTCGTGCACGGGCCTCGGGATCGGGAACTCGCCCTGTGGGAGGCCGAGTTCACCACCTCGGAGGATGGTGCGGCCACCCCTGCCGATCAGAAGCCGCAGACGCCGCAGAAGCCGCATAAGCCGGGTGCGGCACCGTTGTCGGTCGTGCGGCGGCTTCGGCGGTCAGGGGGTACGCGGCGGGTGTGACGGCCGCGAGGTCCGCCCGCCCTCACAGGGCGCGGCTCCTCACAGGGAGCGGCCGGTTGTGCGGGGGCGGGCCGGTGGGAGCTGGTCGCGCAGTTCCCCGCGCCCCTGAAAGGCGGGGCTGCGCCCCCGCCTTTCGTCTTTGGGAGCGTGGGGAACTGCGCGACCGGCCCCCACGCGCCCGCAGGCGAACTCCGGCCGCGGCTCTCACCGCGCGATACCTCAGGCGCAGCCTCCTACCTGCCCGCCCAAGCCCGGGGACGGGTTTCCAACCCGCGCGATGCAGCAGAGTTGACCTTGTCCCGCCCTCGCGGTCGGGACCGGCGGGGAACACTGGAACCATGACTGAGACCGCCGGATTTGAGAATCCCGAATTCTGGAATTCCATGTACGACGACGAAACCGCGCCGTGGCTCATCGGTGAACCGCAGCCGGCGATCGCCGCGCTGGAACGCGAGGGGTGGATTCGCGGCCGGGTGCTCGAACCGGGATGCGGCTCCGGGGAACATACGATCCTTTTCACCAAGCTCGGTTACGAAGCGGTCGGTGTCGACCTCTCTCCCGGCGCGGTGACCTACGCCCGCCGCACAGCCGCCGAGAAGGGGGTGCCCAACGCCAGGTTCGAGGTCGCGAACATGCTCCGCCCGGACGATCACCCCGTGCTCACACCCGCGTTCGACACGATCGTGGACTGCGCGTTGTTCCATGGATTCGGCGCATACGGCCGGGACATCGGGGCCCATTTGGCCTATGCGAACGTTCTGCACAAGCTCTGCAATCCCGGCGGCCGGGTCCATATCCTGGCGCACGCCGATACCGAACCGGGTCTCAGTTCACAGATCGGCGACTCCGTGATCCGTGAATCCTTCGGTGACGGCTGGGAATTGGAAGATCTGCAGCCGGCCCGTTACCAGGGCCACATCACCGAGCAGATTTCCGAGGTGGCCGTAAAGGCCGGTCTGCCGGCCGGCGGACCGGTCGACCTCGCGGCGTGGCTTGTCCGAGTCCGCCGCCTCTGACGCCGAAGGAACAGCAGCGCGTGAACGTACTCGAAGACATCATTCACGGCGTGCTGGAGGACCTGGAGGCGCGCCGTGCCCACGTGTCCATCGACGCGCTGCAGGATCGCGCCGCCGCCATGGCACCGGCCCTCGACGCCCGTGACCTACGGACCCTGACGGTCGACCGCGCCGCGTTCACGAGGCTGGCCGGACGGATCCCGGACGGCGTGGTGCGTGTCGCCGAGTCGGGCATCAGGTCGGCCTCGGACGTCGCCGACTGCGCGGCGGCGGGCGCGGACGCCGTGCTGGTGGGCACCCTCCTGGTGACCGCGGATCAACCGGCTTCCGCGGTACGGGAGTTGACCTCGCCGAGGCCGGGCGGGCGGTCCTTCACCCACCGTCCGCGAGCTTGACGGTGAGCGCCGCCCAGGTGTCCAGCACTGCCGCCGCCGATCCGGAGTCGATGGCCTGCGCGCAGAGGTCCAGGTTCGCCGCGAGCCGTTCGCGTACGGGCTGGCGGCTCGGCTCCAGTGCCGCGAGCGCGGCGGCGGCCGACAGGAGTACGGCATCACGTACGGGTCCGTGTTCCCCCGCCAACACGGCGCGTGCCACGCCCGCGTTGTGCTCCGCGTCCCCGCCGCGCAGCTCGTCAGGGTGTGCGCGGCCGATGCCGAGGTCGAGCGGGTCGAGGGATTCCTGTGTCACCACGCCCTCGTGCACCGACCAGACAGTGGAGGTGGTGGTGACGGTCAGCTCATCGAGCCCGTCGTCCCCGTGGAAGACCAACGCGCTGCATCCCCTGCGCGCCAGCACCCCCGCGACCAGCGGGCCGGTTCGCGGATCGGCCACGCCCACCGCCTGTGCCGTCGGGAGCGCCGGATTGGTCAGTGGGCCCAGGATGTTGAACACGGTGGGCACACCCAACTCCCGGCGGGACGGCGCGATATGGCGCATGGTGGGGTGGAAGTTCGGTGCGAAGCAGAAGGTGATGCCGATCTGCTCGGCGATCTCCGCGATCTGCTTCGGCGGGAGTTCCAGGACGATGCCGAGCCGTTCGAGGACGTCGGCGGAGCCGCACGCCGACGAGGCCGAGCGGTTGCCGTGCTTGACGACCCGGGCTCCGGCGCCCGCCGCGACGATCGCGGCCATGGTGGAGATGTTGACGGTGTGCGCGCCGTCCCCGCCCGTACCGACGATGTCCACGGTGGGGCCCGCCACCTCCAGCGGCACGGCGTGCGCGTACATCGCCCGCACCAGCCCCGCGACCTCCTCCGCCGTCTCCCCCTTCGCCCGCAGGGCGACGACGAGCCCTGCCAGGCGGGCCGGACCGATCTCGCCGCGCATCATCAGGTCCATGGCCCACGAGGTGTCTTCCTCCGACAGGTTCTGGCTGTTGATCACCTTGGTCAGCACACCGGGCCAGTCCCGCTGCGTCGCCTGTCCAGTCATGGGAATCCCCTCAGGAGTCACCCCGCCACGGCCTGCCGGTCCGCGGCGATCGTGCACTCCAGTCTTGGACCGGCGGTGCGGCCGGAGCCAGACCAGTGGCGCTCGTCACCAGCGGTCCACTTCCGCACTCCTCGGCGGACGATGACGCATGGCACTGCAGCTGGCTTCCGTCGATGTCTCACGCGCCTCCCCACAGCCCCTGACCAGCCAGATCCAGGAAGCGATCAAACGGGAAATCACCCAGGGCGTCCTGCATCCCGGCACCCGGTTACCGTCCAGCCGCAGCCTGGCGGACGACCTGAGGGTCTCGCGCAGTGTGGTGGTGGAGGCGTACGGGCAGCTCATCGCCGAGGGCTACCTCGAAGCACTTCAGGGTTCGGGGACGCGGGTCGCCCATCACCTGGCCCCGGCGCCCGTGGTGTCCACCCTGCTGAACGAGGGGCTGGTGCCCACGGTCCGCTGGGATCTGCGTCCCGCGGGCACGGTGTCCGCCCACTTTCCGCACCGCGAATGGGCGGCCGCCTACCAGCGGGCCGTGCGGTCGGCGGGCCACAACGAGCTCGACTACCCGCCGTTGTCCGGCGTGGTGGCGCTGCGCGAGGAACTGGCCCGCTATCTCGGCCGGGTACGCGGGGTGCGCACCGCCGCCAGGGACATCATGGTGGTGCAGGGGTTCGCCCAGGGACTCGGGCTGCTGTGCGGCGCACTGGTGCAGACGGGCGTCGGGAGTATCGCCGTAGAAGTTCCGGGGCATCCACGACAGCGCCGGTTCATCGAGAAGACCGGCCTGACGCCGGTACCGATCCCCGTCGACTCCGAGGGCATCGAGGTGGGCGCGCTGACGCACAGCGGGGTGCGGGCGGTACTGGTGACACCCTTCCACCAGTACCCCACGGGAGTGACTCTGTCACCGCGCCGTCGGCAGGCCCTGGCCGACTGGGCCCGGCGGACCGGGGGCCTGGTCATCGAGGACGACTACGACGGGGACTTCTGGCTGGAGCGGCAGCCGCCTCCGCTCGCCTTCCAGCGCCTGGCGCCGGCCCAGGTCGCCTACGCGGGCACCGTGAGCAAGTCCTTGGTACCGGCGCTACGGCTCGGCTGGCTGGCGGTGCCGCCCTCGCTGCTGACCGCGTTGGAGCGCGTCCGCGCGGAACGGGACCTCGGCTCCGACGTACTGACTCAGCTGTCCTTCGCCGAACTGCTGCGCAGCGGCGCCTTCGACCGGCATCTGCGGCGGATGCGGGTCCGCTACCGGGAGCGCAGACTGGCTCTCGCGGAGGCCGTCGGCCGTCATCTTCCTGGCTCCTCGACCGTCGGTTCGGCGGCCGGCCTGCACGCCTTTGTGCGGCTTCCGCCGGGCACCGACGAAGCTCGGTTCGTGGCCGCCGCTCTCCGCCGTTCGGTCCTGGTGCGCGGGGCGGCCGAGTTCGGCACCCGTGATCGCAGGTGGTGCCCAGGTCTCGTGGTGGGCTACACCTCGCTCACGCCCACCGGGCTGCACGACGCGATGACCGAACTCGGCCGGTGCCTGCATCCGGACGGTGTGTCCGCAAGGCAACGTCATCGGGGCGTACTTGGGCCAGTGGCCTGGTGACTGTCAGTCAGCAGTGCGCCGTGTCAAGGAAGTTGCTGAACAGATCCAGTCCACCGGAAGTCGTGATGCTCTCCGGGTGGAACTGCACGCTCTCGACCGGCAGGGTGCGATGCCTCAGCCCCATCACATAGCCGTCGTCGAGGGAGCGGGCGGTCACCTCCAGTTCGGCGGGCAGCGGCTCGGACACCACCAGTGAGTGATAGCGGGTGACCGTCATGGACTGCGGCGCTCCGACGAAGATGCCCGCCCCGTCATGGTCCACCGTGCTGGTCCGGCCATGCATCAGATGGTCGGCGACCGCGATCCGGCCGCCGTACGCGAGGGCGATGGCCTGGTGGCCCAAGCACACCCCCAGCAGCGGCACTTCGCCCGCGAACCGGCCGACCAGTTCCACATGGCCGGAAGCGGCGGGGTGGCCGGGGCCCGGCCCGAGGATGACGGCGTCCGGCTGTCCCGCGGCGAGTTCGTCCAGCGTCCTGGTGCCCGAGCGCACCACCTGTGAGTCCACACCGAGTGAGCGCACGTATCGGTCGATGATGTACACGAAGCTGTCGTACGCGTCGATGATCAGTACGTTCACGCCGTCAGCTCCTCGCCCGTGAGGGCCCAGTAGGCGGCCCCCAGTTTCGCCAAGGTCTCGTCCCATTCGGCTTCCGGCTGTGATTCCGCCACGATTCCGGCCGAGCTCTGGGCCGAGTACCGCCGTCCGTCGTACGCGATCGTCCTGATGCACAGGGCGAGTTCACTCCATCCCCGTACGTCGATCAGGCCCACGGCACCCGCGTAGCTGCCCCGCGGCTCCCGCTCCAGTCCGGCGATGATCTCCATGGCTCGCACCTTGGGGGCTCCGCTCATGGTGCCGGCCGGGAAGGTGGCGCGCATGGTGTCCCAGACCGAGGCTTCGGGGGCCAGCCGGCCCGTCACCGTCGAGACGAGATGGAAGACGTGCGAGAAGCTCTCGACGGCCATCAGCTGGTCCACCGGCAGTGTTCCCGGCAGGCTCACCCTGCCGATGTCATTGCGGCACAGGTCGACCAGCATGATGTGCTCGGCCTGCTCCTTGGAGCTGGTCTGCATGGCCTTGATCCGGCGTAGGTTCTCCTCGTCGTCGGTGCCCCGGCGGGTGGTTCCGGCGATGGGGCGCATGGTGATCTCGCCGTTCCGTGTCCGGAAGAAGAGCTCTGGGCTGGCGCCGATCAACGTGGAGCCGGCGTACGGCACGAGATACATGTACGGAGACGGGTTCCGGTGGCTGAGCCGCCGGTAGACGTCCAAGGGCCGCAGATCGGATTCCACGTCGATCCGGTGACCGATCTGGATCTGATAGATGTCACCGGACCGGATGTGCGCCAGGCACTGCCGCGCCCAGGTCAGGAAGGTCTCGCGCGGTACGGAGTCCTCCACCGCTCGCGGCCTGGGCGCCGGGGGCAGCGGCGGGGGCCCGGCCATCCGGCCCGCCTGTCGGGCGAATTCCACCACGTCGACCGAGGAACGCCGCGGGAAGGCCTCGCCTTCGCCTTCGAGGTCGGCCCGCAACAGTCGGACCGCCCCGGACTCGGAATCGTACGAGACCGTGTCGCGGAAGAGGGTGAGTGTGAGGTCGGGGGTTCCGGTTCCCCCGGCTCGGGGTGGCAGTTTCTCCATGTGCCAGGCGGCTTCGTAGCCGAGCACGGCGAGGAAGCCGAAGGCGTACGACGAGGTCGGGACTTCGGTCCGCACATCGAAGAGGAGATTCGCGGACTCGAGCAACTGCCAGACCTGGCCGGAGTCGTCGATGGCGAAGCATACGGTGGACTCGCTGTCCGCGGCGGCCCCGGTTTCCCCGATTTCCCCGGTTTCCCCGGTTTCTGTGAGGCCGACGGCTCGCGCCCTGGTCACCAGGGATTTCAGGACAGTGGCGCAGCCATCGATGTCGATGTGGTCGGCGTATACGCGGATCTCGGCGAGCCTGCCCAGACCGACCACGGCCGGGCCGCGCTGTTCCTTGGGGCCACCGAGACCCTCCAGTACGAATACACCGTCCGCGCCCAACGCTTGGCGCAGCAGGGTGTAGAGGTCGAGCGGGGCATGGCGGGGAAGACCGACTTCGGTGAGCCGCACACGGATGGTGTCCGGGGCCGACGGGCCGACAGGGCGCGCACAGGCGGGCACAGAAACTCCTCAACGGATTTCGGCGGTCGGTGAGTCGAGCACGATTAGCCAAGCAGCGGGACTTGGCCGGTTCCAGACCACTTGCGCCTGACTGTTGCGGTCCACTGGGATTAGCCTTGCCTCGCGTTACGCCACCGGGATCTACTGTTCGATGATCCAGCTCTCCGTAGAACGTCAGGTTTGGCTCGAAGCTTTCCCAGCTCCGGAAAGAGACTGTTTTGAACGCCACGAACACACCGTCACATCAGCAACCGGAATGGCGCGACACGGTCACACTGAATTCTGTTCTCAAGGACCTGTCCGTGGCTACGCCGCTCGTTTTCGCTGCCGAATGCGACCGGTTGCGCGGCCATCTCGGGGAAGTGGCCAGAGGGAATGCTTTCCTGCTCCAGGGCGGCGACTGCGCCGAGACGTTCGCCGGTGTCACCGCCGACTCGATCCGAGCCAAGCTGGAAACGCTGTTACAAATGGCGCTCGTCCTCACCTACGCCGCCGCGATGCCCGTGGTCAAGGTCGGACGCATGGCCGGCCAGTACGCCAAGCCCCGGTCCAGTCCGGTGGAGTCCCGGGACGGGGTGACTCTTCCCGCGTACCGGGGTGACGCGGTGAACGGGGCCGGCTTCACCGCGGCGGCGCGCACTCCCGACCCGGAGCGGCTGCGCACGATGTACGAGAAGTCGGCGGTCACGCTCAACCTGGTGCGGGCGTTCGCCGAGGGCGGCGGCGCCGATCTCCGCCAAGCGCACGCGTGGAACCAGGGATTCGTGCGGATGTCGCCCTCGGGCTTCCGCTATGAGGTGCTGGCCAGGGAAATCGACCGGGCACTGTCCTTCATGGACGTCTGCGGTGTCGACGCCCGGGAGATGCACCGCACCGAGATCTTCACCAGCCATGAGGGGCTGTTGCTGGACTATGAGGCGGCGCTCACCCGGCCGGATCCGCCGACCGGCCGCACCTACGCCACCAGCGGCCATCTGCTGTGGCTGGGCGAACGAACGCGGCAACTCGACGGCCCGCACCTGGAGTTCTTCTCCCGGATCGCCAACCCGGTGGCCGTGAAGCTGGGCCCGTCGGCCACCCCCGACGAGGTCATCGGCTACGCCGAAGCCCTCGACCCGGACCGTGAACCGGGCCGCCTCACCTTCGTGGTCCGGATGGGAGCGTCACGAGTCCGTGATCTGCTGCCGGCCCTGGTGGAGAAGACCCTGGCCGAGGGACTTGAGGTCGGCTGGGTGTGCGACCCCATGCACGGCAACACCTTCACCGCTCCCGACGGGTACAAGACCCGCACCCTCGACACCGTCTTCGACGAGGTATGCGGCTTCTTCGAGGTGCACCGCTCGCTGGGGACGCACCCGGGCGGCATCCATGTCGAGCTCACGGGGGACGACGTCACCGAATGTGTGGGGGCCGATGTCGCCGTCGACCAGCTCGTGGAGCGGTACGAGACGGCGTGCGATCCGCGGCTCAATCGTTCCCAGTCCCTGTCCCTCGCGTTCCTCGTCGCCGAGATGTTCCGGGGCAGCGTGTCCGATCAGCGCGGCGGAGCTTGAGGGAATCGGCGTCAACACCACGCGAACGGGTGGCGTTTGCCGCACCGCAGCATTGAACGGCCGCCCTCCACCGCCTGGTTGGCAAGTCCGTCACAGGTCGTCGACCATTCGGGACGTGATCGGCCAGGCGATCCCCGACCCGCCGCGACCGGATACGCGGGGACGGGTGCCGCTCGCCCCCTGGGACCGATGCCGGAGCCCACGCGTCCGCGTGGTTTGCCCGCCGACCCGGCCGTCGGCATCCGAAGGTAACTAGCCTTCCGTGAAGTGATGGCGTTTATCCCCCGGAGGCTTGGATGTTGCAAAACATTGTTGTCGTAGGCGGCGGCACGAGTGGATGGATGACGGCATCCTATCTGAGCGCCGCATTCGGCGATCGCGTATCGATAACGCTGGTGGAATCGGCGCGGGTCGGCACGATCGGTGTCGGCGAGGCGACGTTCAGCACGGTGCGGCACTTCTTCGATTACCTGGGACTGCCGGAAGACAAGTGGATGCCCGCCTGCAACGCCACCTACAAACTCGGCATCCGGTTCGAGAACTGGCGGGAGCAGGGGCATCACTTCTACCATCCCTTCGAACGGCAGCGGGTGGTCGACGGATTCAACCTCACCGACTGGTGGCTGCGCGACCCCAGGTCCGAGCGTTTCGACAAGGACTGCTTCCTCATCGGCACGCTGTGCGACAACGAGAAGTCGCCCCGCCACCTCGACGGCTCACTGTTCGAGAAGGCGATATCCGAGAAGCGGCTCTACCGCACCACGCTGTCGGAACAGAACACCCAGTTCCCGTACGCCTACCACTTCGACGCCAGCCTGCTGGCCGACTTCCTGCGCGACTACGGCGTGGAGCGCGGGGTCAAGCACGTGGTGGACGACGTCGTCCATGTCGCTCAGGACGACCGCGGCTGGATCACCCACATCACCACCCGCAATCACGGTGACCTGGCCGGCGAGCTGTTCGTCGACTGCACGGGCTTCCGGAGTCTGCTGATGGGCGAGGCTCTGGACGAGCCGTTCGACTCCTACAAGGACACTCTGCCCAATGACCGTGCCGTGGCCCTGCGCGTACCGGTGGACACCGAGCGCACCGGGCTCCGGCCGTGCACCACGGCCACCGCTCAGGAGGCGGGCTGGATCTGGACCATCCCGCTGCTCGACCGCATCGGCACCGGCTATGTGTACGCCAGCGACTACACCAGCCCGGAGGAGGCCGAGAGTACGCTCCGTGAGTTCGTAGGGCCGGCGGCGGAGGACCTGGAGGCCAACCACATTCGTATGCGCATCGGCCGCAGTCGTCGGTCCTGGGTGCACAACTGCGTTGCCGTCGGCCTTTCCAGCGGTTTCGTCGAGCCGCTGGAGTCCACGGGCATCTTCTTCATTCAGCACGCGGTCGAACAACTGGTGAAGCACTTTCCGGCGTCCGACTGGGACGAGGGTCTGCGCAACTCCTACAACCAGGCCGTCAATCGCTGCATGGACGGCGTCCGGGAGTTCCTCGTACTCCACTACTACGCCGCGGCACGCGAGGACAACGACTACTGGCGGGACACGAAAACACGCAAGATCCCGGATGCGCTCGCCGAGCGGATCGAGCAGTGGCAGACGAAAATGCCCGCCACCGAGTCGATCTACCCGCATTACCACGGGTTCGAGCCCTACTCGTACGTGTGCATGCTCCTGGGACTGGGAGGCATCCCGCTCAAGCCGCTGCCCGCCCTGGAACTGCTGGACCCGTCCTCGGCCCATCGTGAATTCGACCTGGTCGCCGAGGAGGCCAGGCAGCTGGAGAGCACCTTGCCGAGCCAGTACGAGTACTTCTCACGGTTCCGCTGAGAGCGGCATCAAAAGAGGGCGACGCGCGAAGCGTCGCTGGTGACGCAGGGAGGTGTGCCGTGAACATCACCAGCCACGTCAATTCGAGAAGTTTCCGTTCCCTGATGGCCGGTTTCCCCACCGGCATCGCCGTCATCAGCACCACCGACACGGACGGCCGGCCCTGGGGCATGACCTGCTCGTCCGTGTGCGCCGTCTCGGTGGAACCGCCGACGCTGCTGGTCTGCGTCCGGGACGGGAGCCCGACCCTGGACGCCATGGTGCGGCGGGGCGCCTTCGCGGTGAACCTGCTGCACGGTGGCGCTCGCCCGACGGCGGAGTTGTTCGCCTCCGGCGCCCCCGACCGCTTCAACAGGGTTCGCTGGCAGCACGACGCACAGCGGGGTGGTCCGCACCTGGTCGAGGACGCTCACACCGTGGCCGACTGCCGCATCAGCCAGCGCCACCACGTCGGGGATCACACCGTGGTCTTCGGGGAGGTCTTCCAGGTCACCGACCACTGCGATCCCCATCCTCTGCTGTACGGGATGCGCCAGTACGCGGCCTGGCCTACGGGCTGACGCCCTCACCGAGAATCCAGGCGACGGCCGCCTCGGCGGCGGGTGCGTGCCATGCCCCGCCCTGCTCGGCGTCGAGCTCGACCAGCCGGTGATCGCAGGTCAGCGCCTTGTCCGCGGCACGAGAGGATTCCACGGAGACAGCTGACGGGCCCGCGCCGTGCACGATCAGTGTCGGCGCCGCGATGACGTCGAGCACCCCCTGCGGCTGCAGCCAGAACACTTCGTTGAGCAGGGCTCGGCCCAGCACGAAGGACGGCGTGTAGGGGAGCCGTCCCGTGGCCAGCAGTTCGCGCCCGGCCGACTCGTCGAGATAGTCACGCGACCATGTGGGCCGCGCGTCGACGAAGTGTTCCTTGTAGTCGATCAGTGGGTTGAACAGCACCAGCCGGGAGACCTCATCGCCGCGGCGGGCCGCGTAGCCTGCCGCGACGCCGCCGGTGAGGCCGGTGGCCACCAGAGTCAGCCGGGTGGCACCTACGTGCTCCCGCAGGTGATCCAGGCCCGAACTGATCACGTTGAGCAGCAGGGAGAGGCTCAAGTCCTCCTGCCTGCCCTCGCTTTCACCGTGGCCCGGCAGGTCGAAGCGAAGGCTCGCCACTCCCTCGGCGGCCAGTTCCCCGGACAGCAGCGTGAAGAACCCGTCCTGCTCACGGGTGGCGCCCTCGCCGTGGAGGAGGAGAACGGCGTGCTCGGGCTCGGCCCGAGGCGTGAGCAACGTACCCGCCAGGCGCAGCCCGTCGTGGGCTCGGACGGTGGTGCTCACCGCCGTAGTCGAAGGCGAGGTCGTCGAGGTCGAGGCCGTCGAAGGCGGGTTCTGGGAGGCCGGAGTCGTGGAGGGCGAGGCCGTCGAGGGCGGGGCCAAGGGGGTGGGCTCAGGCATGGCGAACTCCTGCTCGTTGCCGACTGGTGGGCGGCAAGTATTGCCGCGGCACTCGCGCCGCCGATTCGCGTACGCACGTTTCCGTTGTCTCGTGCGGTGTGAGGGTCCGCCAGGGACGGGGGCGGCGGCGTGTTGGCCGGACAACCCATTCATCGCCGGTGCGGCCTGGGGATGTGTGCGCATGGCCCCACTCGCCACGATGGGCGCCGGCCCGTTGAACGGACCCGAACATCCCCCATCGGTGAAGGAGTCCGGGTGTACGCACAGGATTTGCCAGGAGCCCGTCACTGGTCCGGTCAGGGGGCGAAGAGGATCACCGTCATCGGCGCCGGCCTCGCCGGGCTGGTCGCGGCCCATGAACTGGAACGGCTGGGGCACAGCGTGCAGGTGCTGGAGGCCCGGCTGGCGGTGGGCGGCAGGGTCCGTACGCATGTCTTCTCCGGACGGGCGAACGGGCCTCTCGTCGAGTTGGGTGCGATGCGCATCCCCGCCTCGCACCACCGCACCATGCAGTGGATCGACATCCTCGGCCTCAGTGACCGGGTCCGGCAGTTCCGCACACTGTTCTCCGACGATGCCAGCTACTTGGAGTCCCGGACCGGGCACCTGCGGGTTCGCGACGCTTCACCGACGCTGGTCAAGGCCTTCAGCGAGGGGCTGCCACCGGGCAGCGACTATCACGCGGAGACCGTCCTGTGCGCGGCGTGGCTGACCGCCAGCGTCAACGCGGTCGCGCCCGGAGCCTTCCGGCGTGATCTCCACACCGGCCTCAACGTCGAGTTGCTGGACCTGCTGGAGAACATCGACGTCCGCCCGTACATCGTGGCCAGCGGCGCCAACGAGCGGGTCGATCTCAACCGCTTCTTCGCCAACAACCCTGACTTCGCGCGGACCAGCGGGCTCAGGAACTTCTTCGACGACGTCATCGTCGAGACCTCTTCGGCGCTGTTCCGCCTGGACGGCGGGATGGACCAGATCGCGCAGCGACTGGCCGAGCGGCTGCGCGGACCCATCCTCCGTGGCCGCCGGGTGGTGGGCCTCCACGTACAGCGCGACGGAGTCCTGGTGGAAGTGCAGCGCGGACTGGCCACCGCTCCCCGGCGTTCCGACTACG
The DNA here is from genome assembly GCF_026341515.1 of Streptomyces sp. NBC_00878. Classification (NCBI taxonomy): domain Bacteria; kingdom Bacillati; phylum Actinomycetota; class Actinomycetes; order Kitasatosporales; family Streptomycetaceae; genus Streptomyces; species Streptomyces sp. NBC_00878. Next base: position 2,289,817 of record NZ_JAPEOK010000001.1, read on the forward strand.
TGCTGTGCACGGTGCCGTTCTCGGTGCTGCGCCGGATGCGGCTGAGCGGCATCGGCGACGACAAGGTCGCGATGATCCACGACATGCAGTACTGGCCGGCCACCAAGATCGCGGTGCACTGCCAGGAGGCGTTCTGGGAGCGCGACGGGATCAGCGGTGGGGGCTCGTTCACCGGAGGGCTGGTACGCCAGACCTACTACCCGCCGGTCGAGAGTGATCCTCGGCTGGGGGCCGCGCTGCTGGCCAGCTACACGCTCGGTCCGGACGCCGACGCGCTCGGCCGGGAACACCCGGACCGGCGGGTGGCGGTGGTGCTCGACGAACTCAGCGCCATTCACCCGGAGTTGAACAGCCCGGGCATGGTGCTGGACGTGGTGAGCCAGGCATGGGGCGAGGACCCGACCAGCATGGGTGCCGCGGCGGTGCGCTGGAGCAAGGACGCCGCCACGGCGGAGGAGGAGCGTGTGCTGGCGGCCAGGCCCGAGCGCACCCTGTTCTTCGCGGGCGATCACTGCTCGCCTCACCCGGCGTGGATCGAGGGCGCGATCGAATCCGGCATCGCGGCCGCGCAGGACGTCCACGCGGCCCTGCCCGTCGACCACCGCGTGCTGGCCACGGGATACCAGGGGCTGCCGGGCGGTTCCGCCTGAGTCCATCGGCCTTCCGGCTGAGTCCATCGGCCCTTCGGCCCCCGCGGCTGTTCAGTCCCTTGGCCGTATCGCTTTCTGACGCTCACTGAGGGGAGCATCATGACCTCTTTTCCACAGACCGATGTGCTGATCGTCGGCGGTGGCCCCATCGGCATGGCCATGGCCCTCGAACTCCGCTCGCGCGGTGTCGACTTCGTACTGATCGAGGCAGGCGACGGAGAGGTCTCGCATCCAAAGGTCAGCAGTATCGGCCCGCGCTCGATGGAGCTGTTCAGGCGTTGGGGCATGGCCACCCGGATTCGCGAGTCCGGGTGGCCGGGAGATCACACGCTGGACTGTGTCTGGGTCACCCGTGTCGGCGGCCACGAGTTGTTCCGGCTGCCGCGGCACACCATGGACACGCGTCCGCAGTACCGGCACACCCCGGAGCCGGACGCGGTCTGCCCCCAGCACTGGCTGGCGCCCCTGCTCTCTGCCGAGCTGGGCGTTCACCCCGACGGTCCGGTCCGGATGCGAACGAGGCTGGAGCGCTTCGACCAGGACGAGGACGGGGTGACCGCGACGGTCACCGACCTGGCCACCGGCGAAAGCGCGCGCCTTCGCGCGAAGTACCTCATCGCCTGCGACGGCACCTCGTCGCCCATCCGCAAGAGCTGTGGCATCGACGCTCCGGCACGCCATGAGACGCAGGTGTTTCGCAACATCCTCTTCCACGCGCCGCGACTGCAGGCGGAGTTGGGCGAGAGCAGCGCGCAGTTCTACTACTTGATGATCTCCTCCTCACTGCGGTTCCCGCTGCGCGCGCTGGACGGCAAGGGGCTCTACCGGATGACCGTCGGGCTCCAGGGCGACCCCGACTCGTTGGCCGAGCCGGAAGCCTTGGTGCGCAAGGCGATCGCCGTGGACACTCCGGTACGCGTGCTGTCGGACAACAAGTGGCATCTCGTGCATCGAGTGGCGGACACCTTCCGGCACGGCCGGGTGTTCCTCGTGGGCGACTCGGCACACTCGCTCTCCCCCTCGGGCGGCTTCGGTATGAACACCGGCATCTGCGGCGCGGCCGACCTGGGATGGAAGCTCGCGGCTCAGCTCGCCGGGTGGGCCGGTGCCAGGCTGCTGGACACCTACACGAGCGAGCGGCGGCCGGTCGCTCTGGAGGGCCTGGAGGAGGCCAACCGCAATCTGGTGCGCGCCATGAGCCGGCAGGTGCCCGGTGAACTCCATGACGACACACCCGCCGGCGAAGAAGCCCGGCGAAAGATCAGCGAGCAGGTCGCTCGCAGCGGGGCCGCCAAGGAGTTCGACGCACCGGAGATCCATCTGGGCTTCACCTACGCCGACTCGCCCGTCGTGGTGCCCGACCCGACGGTGTCGGCGGAGCAGCGGCTGAACCGGCGGCCGAACACCCGGCCGGGCTCACGCGCACCGCACGCCTGGGTCAAGCCCGGCATGTCCACTCTGGACCTCTTCGGGGACGGGTTCGTGCTGGTGAACTGCACGGGTTCCGGCGACGCCACGGCCTTTGAGCGCGCCTTCGCCGAGCGCGGCGTACCGCTGTCCGTCGTCGCGTGCGACGTGCCCGAGGTCGTCGAGGCGTACGAGCGGCGATTCGTACTGGTCCGGCCGGACGGGCATGTGGCCTGGCGCGGCCACGAACTGCCCGACTCCCCTGGCCTGCTCGCCGATCGGGTGCGCGGCGCCGCCCCCGCTCTCTGAAGGAACCGAGGACCGCTCATGACGTACACAGCCTCCGGCGTGACACTGCCCCCCTTCGACCTGAAGGGCTGGACCGCCGAGCAGGTGGCCGACCCCTACCCGATCTTCCGGCGCTACCGTGAGGCCTCTCCGGTGCACCGCGGGGCCGCGGGCGCGGCCGGGCCCGAGACCTTCTACGTGTTCGGCCATGACGAGGTGGCCGCCGTTCTGTCCAGTCAGGCGTACGGGCGCAGCGCGCGCGTGGCCAACGAGGGCCGGGCACGGCCGCCCGAGCTGGTTCCCTCGGGACATGTCGCTCTGCGCACCATGGTGGAGAACTGGCTGGTGTTCCTCGACCCGCCCCGCCACACCGAGCTGCGTTCGGTCCTGAACCGTGAGTTCTCCCCCAATGTGGTGTCGCGACTGCGCGGCCGGATCGCCGCTCTGGCCACCACGCTGCTCGACACCGTCGCGGAGTCAAGGGAGTTCGACCTGGTCGAGTCCTTTTCGGCGCCGCTGCCGATTCTGGTCATCTCCGAGTTGTTGGGGGTGCCGGCCGAGCACTGGGACTGGCTGCGGAGTCAGGCGGTGGCCTTGCAGGAGGCCAGCAGCAGTCGCGCCGCCGTACGCAAGGACGCCCACCAGGTCGCTGACGCCGCGGCGCGGGAACTCGGCGCGTACTTCGCGGAGTTGGCGACGCGTCGACGGACGGAGCCCGGCGACGACCTGGTGTCGTTACTGGTGACGTCGGAGGCAGGCGCCGGGTCGCTGACCGAGGAAGAGATCGTGTCGACCTGCGTGCACCTGATGACAGCGGGCCATGAGACCACCACGAACGTCCTGAGCAAGTCCTTGCTGGCACTGGCCGTGCGGCCGGTCTCCTTGGCTCGGCTGCGGGCCGCGGGACAGATCCCGGCCACGGCGGTGGAGGAGCTGGTCCGCTTCGACTCACCGGTTCAGTCGGTCAGCCGGTGGGCCTACCGGGACGAGCGGCTGGCCGGGCACGACATACCGCGTGGCAGCAAGATCGTCGCCATGCTCGGCGCGGCCAACCGGGATCCGGGCCGCTTCGACGACCCGGACGCCCTGGTGCTGGACCGGCCCTTGGGCCGCAACGTCGGTTTCGGCCTGGGCATTCACTACTGCCTGGGCGCGACCCTGGCGCGGGCCGAGATCGAGATCGGACTCGGGGCCCTCCTCCGCTCCCTGGGGGATTTCGCCGTCACCGGTGTGGACTATCCCGACGACATGGTCTTCCACGGTCCGTCGCGGCTCACGCTGCGTCGGAGCTGACGCTCGACGTCCGCGCCCGCACCAGCACGTCGTCGAGGTGACTGTGCAGCCGCTGGATGGCGTCCTGATCGCCCGCGTCGGCGACGGCCGCGATATGGCCGTCGGGGCGGATCAGTACGGCCCTGGCGCCGTCCACGCGGTAGGCCCGGTAGGCCGCCGTCTCGCTCGGCGGGATCGTATGGGTGGCCACCGGAGCCGCGTACCGGCCGACGAGCCTCGCGGCCAGTTCCGCCACGTCCGCGGACGCGGAGGAGTGCTCCCGGTTGTCGAACAGCAGGATGTGATAGCCGCTGCCATGGCCCAGGTCGAGCACGCTGGACGCGCCTTCGCCCGTCTTGGCCATGGGTGCGTAGGGCGCGCGGTCGCCGGGTCGTGGCCCGCTCTTGCCGGAGTGTGCCGCCGACACCGCGCGGCTGCCCCGGTAGTTCACCCACAGCTGGGAGAACAGATGGAAGAACATGCGCCGGACCGGGGCGAGGCGGCTGACCACTCCCACGATCCTGGTCGCCACGTGCGTGCGCATCCATACGGCGACGGCGTTGTTGCCGGTTTCCAGTTTGAAGCCGAGATCGGTGCGCTTGAGTACCGTCCTGGCGATCGGGCGCCGCTCGGATTCGTACGTCTCCAGCAGCCACGCGGGGCTTTCGTTGTTGACCACTTGCGCGAGTTTCCACGCGATGTTCACCGCGTCGCCGATGCCCAGGTTCAGGCCCTGGCCGCCGGCCGGGTTGTGGATGTGCGCGGCGTCGCCGATCAGGAAGGAATTGCCGACGCGGAACTTCGCGGCGATGCGGCTGTGGAAGCGGAACATCGACGCCCATTCGATCTTCTGAAGGCGGGCGTCGACGCGGAAATAGGACTCGAACCAGCGTTGCAGGTCGCCGTGGTCCAAAGCCGCATAGGCCTGGTGCGAGGCTTCTCCGTTGTCCGTGGGCGCCCGGTGGAGGTCGGGCGGCACCACACCGAAGAGGCGGCAGCGGCCACTGGCGAGCGGCAGGATGCCGACGAAGCCGCCCCGGGTGAGGTTCAGCCGCATCCCCTTGACTCCGAGGTCCACGTCGAGGGTCACATCTGCCAGCATGCCGCTCTGCGCGTACGTCTCGCCGTCGAAGTCCTGGCCGAGGAAGCGGCGTACGGTGCTGCTCGCGCCGTCCGCGCCGACCAGCCAGCGCGCGCTGATGGTCGACGACACCTCGCCCTTCCGCACCCGGACCCGTACGGCGTCTCCGGTGTCGACCAGTTCGTCCACGGTGGACTGCCACTCCACGTCCACGGCATGCTCGGCCAGCGCGGCGACCAGCAGCCGTTCGGTCTCGGACTGCTCCAGGGCCAGGGCGAAGGGGAACCGCGTACGGTCCGCGGTGCCCTCGCCGGCCAAGGGCATCTTCCCGGCGTGGCGGCCGTTCTCGTGGATGGCCACGTGAGTGATCCGCAGCCCACGGGCCACGGCTTCGTCGGCGACTCCGAGTTGATCCAGGTGTTCGAGAGTGCGCGCGTGCACGATGGCGGCGCGTGCCTGTTCCACCGGGCCGGGCTTGCTGTCGACGATCCGTACCCGGACCCCCTTCTGCGCCATGAGTAACGCGGCGGTCAGTCCGCTCGGACCTGCTCCTACCACGAGGACCTCGCAATCGTGTGGATCGCGCATGAAGCCTCCTGCCTGGCGTGAGTACTAGAGGACGGGCCTGATTCGCCCCGATGCGCCGAGTATCGCGACCCTGCGGATGCGCGCACATCGTGCACGGGGAACGCCGACGCATGGTTTCTGGCCGCTGTACTCGGGACTGATTCGTCCCACGTGCAAGATCACACCCGCGAGGCGGGCGGCACCCCACGCGAGTTCGCAGGTTCTTGTGGCCGTCGCTCAACACGCGCGGTCCGTGCAGAAGGATCGGTTCCGGACCGGTTGCCCGCGTGGCAGCCACCGCGATTCGACCACCGCGATTCGACCACTGTGATTCGACCCCGCCGAGAAATGCCGAGGACGCGTTTATGACCGAAGCTGCGCAGCCCGTGGCGACCGATCCAGAACCCTACTTCGACGAACTCGCCGACCTGTACGAAAGGTTCACGAGCGTCCGCGACGCCGCTACCAGCCCCATTCGCTCCTGGCTGGTCGAGCATCTTGTTCCTGGCAAGCGAGCCATCGACATCGGCTGCGGTGGCGGCAACAACTGCTTGATGCTGGCCGACCGCTACGACGAGGTCGTCGGGGTGGACATCTCGCAGCGCATGCTCGACATAGCCGCGACCAAGCCGTCCCGTGTTCCGGTGCGCTACGAGTGCCGCGGCGCCCTGGATCTCAGCCCGGACACGGACGGCACCTTCGACCTGGTGATGTCGGTCAACGCCGTCTTCCACATCGGTCCGGCCGACACCGTACTGAAGCGACTGCGTGAACTGGTTGCCCCCGGTGGGAGGTTGCTGATCATCGATGTCACCCAGCCGGATGCAGCGGGTGCGCAGCCCAGTGAGCAGAGCGCCTACGCCTTCGAAACAGCGAAGATCGTCTATGAGATATCCGGCGATGTGGAGGCCGCCGCCGACTCGATGCGGATGATGCTGCACCCGCGCTGGCTGGAGATGAGCGCACAGCACGCGCCGCTGACGGATACGGAGTTCACTCGCGCCTACACGGCGGCGTTGCCCGGAGTCCAGATCACCAAAGACCTGGTTCCCACCATGAGCGCCGCTCTCTGGAACGCGCCGTGAGCGTCTTCGACCTTCCGAGGCTGCATTTCGCCGGGCTCGCTGTCACCAGGCTGCCGACGGGGCCCCGTGACGGCCTGCTGGACCTGACGACCAATCAAGTGCTCACGGACGACGGGCCGTTCCCTCCGGAGCGGCCGGTGCAGGAGTACTACGACTTCCTGCACAACCGGGGCGAGCGTTACGAGCCCGACGGCGAGATCACTCCGCAGGGCCGGTTCGGGACCACCAAGGGCTGGAACTTCGGCGGCAACGGGCACTTCTGGATCGACGCGAAGGTGGTCGGCCACGAAGGCGAGGCCGGACGCGTCGAGACGACGGACCCGCTGGTCGGACGCCAGCTGGACCTGTGGGGCCACTACTGCGAATACACCGCGGGCACCGCCAACCGCGCACGCGTCTTCGATGTGGATCCCTCGTCGAACTGGACCACCACCGTCATGGTGGGCCATCTCGCACTGGGTCGATCGGGCCGCTCCCACGAGGTCGGCTATCTGATGACCGGCGACGTCAACGGCATGTGCCCACCGCGCTGGCAGAACTCCGCACACATCCTCGACGTCGGAGAGCATCCGCTGTCCGCGCAGTTCCGCCGCTCCGTGGTGCACCAGTTCGTGGTGGACGCGCAGGAGGGCCTCTACTGGCTGGACGGAGCGGAAGCCTCCCCCGCGCTGACCGCCCTGCGCGCGCTCATGGACAGCGGCGCGGCCGACGGCCTCGTGGTGCAGATGGCCCTGTTCAACATGGCCACCCCCACAGCCAATGACGAGCCCGACGTGTGGAACCTGCGCGGCACGATCGCCCCGTGGCACAGCCAGGAGCTGCGCACCTACCCCGCCGGCCGGCTGCTCACCGGGCGCAGGCGCCGCTCGGCCGGCCGGTCGGCCCCGCTGCACAACCTGACCGTTCGAGTCGACGACACTCATGTGACGGCCAACCTGATCACCGCTCTGCCCGTGGAACACCGTGCGCCCCGGAGCGGTCCCGGCCCCGCCCACCGTCTCGGAGCCTTCGCCGACCTCGGAGACCTGGAACTGCGCACCGCCTCCGGCACGTTGCTGGCGACCATCCCCGGCAGTGCCTACCTCGACGGGAACTACTCCCTGACCAGCGGCGTGCTCACCGTGCCCCGCGTGGACGGCGGCACCGGCAATCCGAGCGAGGCACTGCGCGTGACCTCCACGGAGGGCACCACACTCCTCGACGAGGAGGAGACGGTCGTCCAGTCGGACGAGGCGTGTCTGTTCCTGGAGCACCCCAACGCGCGGACCGGCGAGGACTTCGCCGTGGAGATTCCGCTGCGCTCGTATGTGCGCGGCGAGCCCGCCAGGGTGGACGCCATCCAGGTCCGGCAGTTCTTCAACCCGCGTGGCCTGCCGCTGGACGAGGCCGCCCGGTCCCCCGACGCCCGTCCGGACGACGTCCACATCGTGTCCTTCCTGCGGCCCGGCAGGCAGGACTGCGCCACCCGATGCGTCACCTCGACCGACGAGCACGGCCACGGCAAGGTCACCGTCAAGGGAGCGCGCGGCGGCGCCACCAGGGTGCTGCTGCTGCCCGAGGGCGAGCAGTTGCCGGCGGACCCCGACCTGCCCGGGTCGGCGGCACCGGCCTACGACAACGACGACGAGCTGGGGTACTGGTCGGGGGTGGGGTCACTCGCCATCCGGGTGCTGCCCGACCACTGGTATCTCGACGAGTTGCCGGACAGCGAGATCACGTTCCAGACGGTCTACAACGAACTGCTCGCCTACTACGAACTGAAGTACTCGTTCATGCGCTCGGAAGTGCTGAGTCTGGCCGACGAGTTCAAGGTCGAGCCCTACGCGCGGCTGATCTGGCACGTCAGCGACTCCAAGCACAAGGACAAGACCTTCTACATGCCGCCCACGCGCGATATGAGCGCACCTCAGACCAGGCTGCTGTTGCGGTACCTGCTGGCCGACGAGGCAAAGCGGCAGACACCGCCGAGGCTGGTGCCGCACGAACCCAAGTCCGGCCTGATCACCACCCGGGACGAGCTCCTGGACGCGCTGCACCATGCGGCACGCATCGAGCTGGCCACCATGATCCAGTACCTGTACGCGGCCTACTCCATCCCCATCCATGGTGCCGCCCGGCACTACGTGGCCAGCGGCGAATGGACCGAGGAGCAGCTCCAAATCGCCTGCGGCGAGGGCACCCACACCCTGCGAGGCGGCATCCGGGGCAGTCTGATGAACGTGGCCAGGGAGGAGATGATGCACTTCCTGGCGATCAACAACATCATCATGGCCATGGGCAGGCCGTTCTTCGTGCCACCGCTGGACTTCGGTGAGTTCAACCGGCAGACCTCCGTACCGCTGGAGTTCTCGCTGGAGCCCTTCAGCCTTGCCAGTGTGCAGCGGTTCGTGGCGCTGGAGCAGCCGCACGATCTCGCGCCGGAGGTGGCGGGCAACGACCACGCGGCCCGCACACCCGACGGCGAGCCCTACCCGTACAGCTCGCTGAGCGAGTTGTACGCGGCGATCCGCGAGGGCATCCCGCGGGTGCCCGGGGCGTTCCTCGTCAAGAAGGGACGGGGTGGCGGAGCGCACCATCTGTTCATGCGTGAGTCCGTCAACGCCGTGCATCCGGACTATCAGCTGGAAGTCGACGATGTCGCCAGCGCGGTATTCGCCATCGACTTCGTCACCGAGCACGGCGAGGGCGGCTCCATCCCCTCGGTGCTGCCCGAAGAGGAATCCCATTTCGACACGTTCCTGCGTATCTCCGAACTGCTGGTGAACGAACGGGCCTTGGGGCCGACAGGGCGGCGCATTCCCTGGAACCCGGCCTATCCGGTGGTGCGCAATCCCACGCTCGCATCCCACAGTCCGGGAAATACTCTCGTCACCCATGAACCCGCGCGGCTGGCCATGACGGTGTTCAACCGCTCGTACTTCATCGCCATGCAGCTGATGGTGCAGCACTTCGGCTACAGCCCGGACAAGAACCTGCGCCGGTCCCGGCTGATGAACTGGGCGTTGGACGTTATGACCGGAGTGCTGCGACCGGTCGGTGAACTGATCGTGACCCTGCCCGCGGGCCGCCCGGGCCGAACGGCCGGCCCCTCCTTCGAATTGGGCAAGGCACCCGAATACATCTCCCGGCCCGATGTGGCCACGGAGTGGATGGCACGCGAGTTGCACGAGATCGCCCAACTGGCCCGTAAGTGCACCGGCCTGACCCCGACCGTGGCGGATTTGCTCGCATTCATCGGCGACCAGCTCCGCGCGACAGACCCCCAGGATCTGTGATGGCTTCGGAAACACTGGACACAACGGTGTGCGTGGTCGGCGGCGGGCCCGCCGGCGCGATGCTGGGTCTGCTGCTCGCCCGCAGCGGGGTGGACGTGGTGGTCCTGGAGAAACACGCGGATTTCCACCGCGACTTCCGGGGCGACACGGTGCACCCGGCGACGCTTCAGATACTCGACGAGGTCGGCCTGGTGGAGAAGTTCCACGAGCTGCCGCATCAAAAGGTTTCCACGATCGGTGTGGTGCAGGACGGCAAACGCATCAACATCGCGGATTTCAGCAAGTTGAAGGTGCCCTACCCGTATATGGCGTTCGTGCCGCAGTGGGACTTCCTCGATCTCATCACCGCGGAGGCGGCAGCCCGTTACCCCTCTTTCCGGCTCCTCATGTGCTCCGAGGCGCTGGGCGTGATACGCGAGAACGGCAGGGTCGCCGGAGTCAGGGTGCGCCGGGAGGAAGGCGAGTTGGAGGTGCGCAGCACGTTGGTGGTGGCCGCCGACGGCAGGCACTCCGCCATCCGCGAGGACATCGGTGCGAAGCCGCGGTTGATCGGCGCCTCCCTCGATGTGATCTTCTTCCGGATCTCCCGCCGGGAAAGTGATCCGGACGAAGGCATTTGTGTCCGGATCGGCAATGGAAAGATCTTCGGGGCGACCGACCGCAGGACCTACTGGCAGATGTCCTATGAGACCGGCAAAGGCGGTCTGGAGGACATCCGCAGAAGAGGGCTTGCCGCCTTCCGCGCCGATCTCGCCGCGCTCGTACCGTTCCTGGCCGACCGCGTGCACGAGGTGGCTTCGATGGACGACCTGAGTCTGCTGGAGGCGCGGATCGACCGGCTGGAGCAGTGGCACGCTCCGGGCCTGCTGTTCATCGGCGACGCCGCACACGCGATGTCACCGGTCGCCGGATTCGGGGTGAACCTCGCCGTCCAGGACGCCGTGGCCACCTCCAACGCGCTGACCGGCGCCCTGCTGCACAGCCAAGGCACGGGTGCGGCCTTCGACGACACGCTCCTGGCCAAGGTGCGCCGACGTCGGCGGCTGACCACCGCGCTCTCCCAGGGACTGCAGCGCGGAACACAGAAGTTCGGCATCGACAGCGCCCTGAAGGGTTCGGGTCAGCCGCCGGCACCGAAGATCTTCGAGCGCTTCGGCCCCGCGCAGAAGCTGATGAGCCGTGTCATCGGACTCGGCTTTCGGCAGGAGCACGTCCGCACCCCGGAAGCCGACCGGCAGCGGCCGCCTTCCCCACCGTGGTCCGCGTTCACCCCGCAGGCCAAGCCCGATGAGGAGCACCAGTCATGACATCCGACGTCACCGCCGGGGAACCGTCCGAGGCCCAGCAGCAGGCCATGCAGAGCACCGCCCAGATGATGTCCATGATCACTGGGTACTGGGTCACCCAGATCCTGCGCACGGCGGCGGAGCTGGGCGTGGCCGACCATCTCGCTCAACGTCCGCTGACCGCCGCGGAGTTGGCCGAAATCGTGGGCAGCGATCCCGAGGCGACCTTCCGGTTCCTCCGGGCCTGCGCCGCACTCGGCCTGGCAACACCGGACGACGAGCTCCGTTTCACCAGCACGCCGCTACTGGACACGCTCCGCACGGGCGTGCCGCACTCGCTGCGCGACATCGCGCTGGTGCATGGCTCGCCGGGGCACTGGCTGCCCTGGGCGCATCTCCCGGAGGCTGTGCGCGCGGGAAAGCCACAGACCGAGATCGCGCTCGGCATGGACATCTGGGATCACTTCGCGGCCAACCCGACGGAGGGCGACCGCTTCTTCTCGTCGATGACGGAACTGACGGCCGGGTTGTCCACGGAGGTGGCTCAGCTGATCGACACCAGTGACGTCACGGTGGCGGTGGACGTCGGAGGCGCCAACGGCTCCTTGCTGCATGCCCTGATGGGCGCCGACGACGCGTTACGAGGGGTGGTTCTGGACCTGCCCGGCATCGAGGAGTCCGCCCGTGCCGAGGCGGAGAAGGTCGGTCTGAGTGACCGGATCACGGTGGTGGGCGGTTCCTTCTTCGACTCCGTACCGCAGGGCGATCTGCTGCTGCTCAAGGCCGTACTGCACAACTGGGACGACGAGGCCTGCGTGAACATCCTGCGCAAGTGCCGGGAAGCCCTCAATCCCGGTGGCCGGGTCGTCGTGGTGGAGATGCCGCTCGGCCCGGTCGGAGCGCCGGGGTTCGCTCCACTGCTGGACCTCAACATGCTGGCCGTGCTACCCGGCCGGGAACGCGAACTCAGCCACTACGAGGCCCTGTTCACCGCCGCCGGTCTGCGTGGCACGAAGGTGACGCCCACCAGTTCGCCGCAATGCCTGATCGAGGCCGTCGTCGGCCCGTGACGTCGGCAACCCGGTCTACCTACCAGCCCGTTCTGCTGCGCACCCGACGTCATGGGCCGAAGCGCGACGGGCGGAGAGACGGACTGTATGACGACGGACCAAACCATCTCGCTCCTCACAGGTCTCGCCATCATGGTGCTCCTGGCACGGCTGCTCGGTGCGCTGGCCCGACGCCTGGGCCAGCCCGCGGTGATCGGCGAAGTCCTCGCCGGTATCGCGCTGGGGCCGACCCTCTTGCACGGCGCGATCTCGGACGCTCTCTTCCCCGCCGCCACGCGCCCCCTGCTCAGTGCCCTGGCCGCGATCGGCGTCATCATCTTCATGTTCCTCGTCGGACTCGAGTGGGACGCGTCCTTGATTCAGGGGAGCGGTGCCATCGCCCCCAGCGTCTCGTTCGGCTCGATCCTGCTGCCCTTCGGCCTCGGCGCGGTGCTGGCCTTGTATCTCATGGACGACCACGGCACCGGCAACAAGACGGCGTTCATGCTCTTCATGGGCATCGCCATGTCGATCACCGCGTTCCCGGTGCTGGCCCGGATTCTCGCCGACCGGGGCATGACCCGTACTCCGCTGGGCGCGGTGGCGCTGGCCTGTGCGTCGATCGACGACGTCCTCGCCTGGTCCCTGCTCGCCGCGGTGGTGGCCCTCAACGATGCGGCGGGCCCCGACCAGTGGCGGATCCTGCTCGCCGTCCCGTACGTCCTCGGCATGCTGTTCGTCCTGCGTCCCGCATTACGGCGGATGGCGGACCGTCACGTATCGCTTCGGCTCACCCCGACCGTGTTCGCGTGCATTTTCGCCGGTCTGCTGCTGTCCGCCGCCGCCACCGAATGGCTGGGCCTGCACTACATCTTCGGTGCTTTCCTCTTCGGCGTCGTCCTGCCGCGCTCCGGCACCCAGCGGCTCCGCGGTGAAGTGCACGACCGCCTCGGCCAGATGAGCGGCACGCTGCTGTTGCCGGTGTTCTTCCTGGTCGCCGGTTTGCAGGTCAATCTGTCCGGACTCGACGCCCGCGGGCTCGGTGACCTGGGGCTCATTCTGCTGGCCGCGGTGAGCGGCAAGTTCATCGGCGCCTTCGCCGCCGCCCGGCTGAACCGGATGCCCGTCCGGCAGTCCGCCGCGCTGGCCACGCTGATGAACACGCGCGGTCTCACCGAACTCATCGTCCTGAACGTGGGTCTGCAACTGGGCTTCATCCAGCAGGAGCTCTATTCGCTCATGGTGGTCATGGCCGTGGTGACGACCGCGATGGCGGGTCCGCTGCTGACCTGGATACTGGGACGACCGACCGGCAACGACCCCACAGATCCGGACGCCGACGGTGCCAAGGACGCCACCGACACCGCCGAGGCCGCCAACGCCTCCGAACGTGTGGCAGGCCGTCACCCCAAGTAGAGGCGATCGCATCTCGGAAGTGCCTTGCGGGTAGCAAGGCACTTCTCCGTCGGCGCGGCGGCCCGGCAGACCACATGTGTGGTGCGTTCCGCTCCGCCGGCCGCCCAGGTCAGCGAGTGAAGGCTATGCGAGCCAGGTCCACCCGGGACTGAATCGTGAGCTTGCGATAGATCTGCCGCAGGTGAAAGCCCACGGTGTGCGGCGAGACGAACAGCTCGCTGGCGACCTGTCTGTTGGTCAGTCCCCGGGCCACCAGCAGCGCCACCTTTTCCTCGGTACGCGTCAGGCTGTCCCAGCCCGTCTGCGGCTGATGGGGCACATGCTTCCAGTGCCGCCGTCGTACACCCAGGCGCCGCAGCCGCTTGCGTACGCGTGCCTCGTCCCAGATCGCGCCCAGATCGCGGTAGGCCGTCATCGCGGTGTTGAGCGCCCTGATGGCCTCCTCCCGGTCGTCGGTGTGCAGGAGTACGCCCAGGTCCTCGGTCGCGGAGGCTGCCGCCCATGGGTCGCCATAGTGCTCGGCCACGCCCTCCAAGGACTTGATGTCGCCGGTGAGCAGTGCCCGGCTGTGGGCAGCGGCGGCGGTGACGGCGGGGTACGCGTGAGCGACCGAGCTGATCCTCGCGGCGGTGGAAGCGATCAGCGCGGCCGTCTCCTTGTCGTCCGCCGCCAACGCGGTACGCACGCACCACGCGGTGGCCGACGGGTCCTCCAGCAGCAGCTGAGGGAGCTTGTCCGGATCGTCGATGAAGGGGCGCAGCACCTCCAGTGCCTCCCGCTCCCTGCGTTGTGCGGCCCGCACCTGTGCGGTGACCAGGTAACACATCACCGACCACGGCTGCTCGTACTGAGCACGAGCGCTGTCCAGCTGGGCCAGCCCGTCGTCCGCCGTGGCCAGTTCACCGCGCCGAAGGGCGGCGGCCACCAGGACGCCGTACAGATGCGGCTCCCACAACGGCATCTGCACCTGTTGGGACGCCCGGATCCCGGCCTCGGCATCGGCCTCGGCCGTGGCCAGGTCGCCGCGGGCGAAGTGCACCCAGGCACTCAGCGCCAGCGGCAGTGCGGCGAGGACTCTGTTGTGCTCCGAGTCGATGGTGTGCTGGATGGTCGCCACCGTCGCCATGGCCTCGTCGAGTCTGCGGACCCTGGTCAGCATCCAGGCCTTGGTCCACAGCGGCCCGGCCTGCCAGAAGCTGGTCAGCGGAAGGTGCAGGGCGATGGCCTGGTTCAACGTGTCGAACGCGTCCTCGATGCGTCCCTCGCGCCACCGTGCCATCGCGCAGAGGTTCAGCGCTGCCGCGCGCGTGTCGTTGTTGTGGGTGCCCTCTGTGGTGATGACGTGTTCCGCGACTTTCGCGGCGGCGCTGATCTCGCCGGTGTGGGACAGCACGTCCAGTTGCAGCAGAACCGGTGAGGGTTCCCCCTCCTGCAAGGCCGCGGTGCTGCCCCAGAGTGCGGACGCGTCCTGCACGATCTCGGACGCGGTCCGGGCGTCTCCACGCAGCAGGAGCGCGGTTGCCAGCCAGGTGTACAGGGGACGGATGAACCCGTCCTCCGCGGAGTTCCGGCTGCAGGCCAGCACGGATTCGGCGACGTCGATCGCCTGTTGCAGGTTGCCGTGACGGAGCAGTCCGATCGTCGCGGTGATGGCCAGCCGGATGTGCTCAGGCCGTCCGCGATCGGCGGCCTCCAGGCCGCGCAGGGCCAGCGCCGCGGCATCCCCCGGGGAGGCCGGAAGCAGTTTCTCGGCTGCCGCGCGGATCGTGCTGACAGCCCGTGAGTCTCCGGCTTGTCTGCAGTGCACGAGGTGCAGAGCCGCGGCGTCGGTCGAACCACCCTTGCGGGCCAGGATCATGTCCGCCGCCTGCTGGTGCAGCAACGACCGCATCAGCGGTGGCACCGTGCCCACGACAGCGCGCCAGATCGGCTCGTTGCGGAAGGCGAACTCCTCGGCCCCGTACGTCAGCAGTCCGGCGTCAAGGGCTTCCTTGAGTGGGGTCAGGAGTGCGGCCGGGCTCTTGTCGAGCATCTCCGCCAGGTCGCACGGGGCGAAGGACGCACCGAGTACGGCTGCCACCTGAAGGCTCTGCTGGGTGCCCGGTGCCAGCCGCGCCAGGCGCTCGTGAACCAGCCGGAGGAAGGGGCGGGGCAGGTGCGCGTCCGGTTCGGAGGCGACGGCTGAGGCGATCCCCGAGGTCAGCGGCCCGTTCGCCAGACCCGCCGTGTCGTCGGTGATGCGCAGGCAGTTCTCCTCGACCAGCCCGCGCACCAGGTCCACCACCGTTTGCGGCGTGCCGCCCAGCCATTCCCCGAGGGCCCGTACGTCGTCGTCCGGTTTCGCGGTGAGCAGGTCGCCGATGAGCCCGGCGACCGCGTCGTCGTCGAGGGGCTCCAGCGCGGGCAGCCACACGGTGGTGCGGCTGCGGGCCAGCTCCTGCACCAGCATGTTGTTGGGGCAGTCCGCCTCCTGAGGCTGCAGCGCGAACACCCACAGCACGGGGAGGTCCCCCAACTTACGGACCAGGGCGCTGAGGGCGCGGAGCACCAGCAGGTCCACGCGGTGCGTGTCGTCCAGCACCACCAGAAGGGGGCCATGCCGTACGTGCCCGTGCAGGCGCGCCTCGATCTGTCCGGTCAGCCGGGTGAGCCTGTCCGCGTCCGGGGCACTGGCGCGGTTCTGCCGGTCGGCCGCGGAGGGCGCCGGTGTGATCGAGGTCGAGCCGTGAACCTGCCCCTGTCCGTCGACGAAGCGGTCCACTACCGCGAAACCCAGCCGTTTCGCGACGGTGGCGGTCTCCAACAGGAGCCGGGTCTTGCCGCTGCCGGCAGGTGACTGCAGCAGCATCAGAGTGCTTTGCCCGCTCTCATCGACGGCGCGTAACGCGGCTTCGATCCGCTCAAGGTGAATCTCGCGGCCGTATAATCGCGGGGTCACTGTCGGAGACGATCGAAAATCGGCTAACTTTTTCAGCCCGTCGGAAATCTTCCGTTTCATAGTCTATCCCTAACGCTGGCATGGGGAGAAGAGACAGGTGCCGTCATTGGGGCAGTTATGGATGTGGTGTCTACGAAGCACAACGGCCACCAACGCGGGGCAGCTCGCCGATGACGCCGATTCCTTTGGGCGCCATGAAATCGTCAGGGACTAACGCCTGTACCGCAGATGGCTGATGCGGGGGAGGTATCAGCTCGGGTGTACTGAGCGGGAGGACATCGGGGAGGGATTGATTTTCCTGAACCTTTAACAGCGGCAATGGGCCGAGAGGATTCTTCGGCGAGTTCCATTATGCAATTCCTTGGCGGCGGCTTGGCAGTCCACAAACTGGTCACCGGTTGGCCAGACTGTGCCCATCCTTTCCCGTGACGCCACGTCACACACACCGGACGAGGCCGTGGCGATCGCCGTAGAGCCACTCAGCGATCCGTCCCATGGCCTATACCCCAATGATGCGGACCCATACGAGTCAGTACAGGTTGGGTGGATGCGCCCCGAGTTCGCCGAAGACTCCGGTTTGTGGATGTGACCTGGGGTTTCCGGGTCGTCCAGTAGTCGCCGGCATCGTATTCGGCGAGTGGGACGTGGCCTATCTCACCGTTCAGACAGCGGAAGTTGCACCCATCGATCTTTCCGGCGGTGACCAACTCGACCTCGGCCAGGGCCTTTCAGGCCGCCGGGGCTTGAAAAGTTCGGTCTCCGGATCCTCGTGCACCGCGTGCCACGCGGTCACCTCAGAACGTGGTGAGGGCGATGACCTTGTTGTCATGCAGGAGGAAGATGCGGTTTCCGTCCGCGGTCAGGCGGTAATCGTCGGTTCTGGGGAATTCGTACCGCCATTTCCGACTCCCGTCGGACGCCTGCGCGGCGTCGATCTCCATGGGGTCGGTTTGCTTGATGGGCCTGTCGAACGTCCAGACCGCGTTCCCCTGTGGCAGAACCCGGCCCGCGTAGACGGCCGTCGTCGCGGAGGGATAGCCGGACCACGCCTGGCTGCCGTCGCGCCTGTCGAGGCGCACGGGGTAGAGGCCCTCCGTGGCGTAGAGCGCGCCCCCGGAGACCGTCGCCGGCCCCCACCACTCGCGATCGGTGCCTCCGTCGGGTCTCGCGCTCCAGATCCTCTCCCCGTCGCTGAGCCGCAGCGCGTCCAGGGTCCTGCCGTTGAGGTACACGGTGTCGCCTTGGACGGCCGGGCGGCGTGGATTCACCTCGTCGACGCGCTCGACCCGGCTCCAGGCCGTACGGCCGCTGCTCGTGTCCACCGCCAGGCAGTTGCCGTCGGATGTCGCCACGACCAGCCTGCCCCGGCCGGTGGCGCCGCGGGGGACCAGCTTCTCGCGGAAGTCGGCCGGGACCGTCACCGTCCACCGGACCTTCGCGTCCGAGCGGCCGACGCTGCGCAGCCGGTCGTCCTTCGTGACGAAGTACACCGCCTCCGTGTCGGCGGCGAGAAACAACGCCGCCTCGGCCCCCGGGCAGGTCCACTTGGGTTCACCGGTGGACGGGACGTACGTACGCAACGCGCCCTGGCTGTCCGTGCCCACGACCAGCCGGTCCGAGAGCGACAGATAGCCGCTCTTCGCCACGATGCGGGGCGCGTTCCAGCGTCGGGTGCCGTCCTTGACGTCAAAGGCCCCGAGGCCGCCGCTCGCGGCGCCGAACACGAGGACGTCGCGCACCGGCAGCAGATACGGCGAGTAGATGTCCGCCGCGTTCTCCAGTGTCCAGAGGGTGGTCGGCCGGCCCACGGAGCCGGACACCCGGTCGACTCCGCCGTCCAGTTTCGCCATGGGGGTGCGCACCGCCGACGGAACGGCGAACGGGTCGTTCGTCGCGTCGGCGCGCGTGCCGAGCCACCACGCCGTCGTGCCGCCCCCGGCGGCGACCACCACACCCGCGGTGGAGAGCCCGGTGAGCAGCCGCCGCCGCGTCAACGGCCGTCTCCCGCCCGTCAGTTGCGCGGTGACCTCGGTGGTGAGCCGGTGGGCGCCGGTCTCCCGCTCCCTGATCGCGTCGGCGAGCCGCCCCCGGCTCCAGACCCGGACGGCACGCCTGGACACGGCCGCGGCCCGCGCGATCTGGGCGGGTACGGGACGCGCCGCCGGATCCTTCGCCAGACAGGGCTCGATGAGATCCCTCAACTGCGGCTCGACGCCGTCCAGTTGTGGCTCCCCGTGGACGACCTCGTACTGCACCACGGCCACATGGGAACCCTCGAACGTACGCTTTCCGGTGGCCGCGTACGCGAGCACCGCGCCCAGCGAGAACACGTCCGCGGCCGGGGTGACGCGCCGTCCGAGCGCCTGCTCCGGTGCGCCGTAGCCCGGAGTGAAGAGCGCCTGGCCGGTGGTGGTGAGGGTCAGCCCGTGTTCGGGACGGGCGATGCCGAAGTCGATGACGCGTGGCCCGTCCGAGGTGAGCACGATGTTCGGCGGCTTGAGATCACGGTGGACGAAGCCCGCCGCGTGGATGTCGGCGAGGGTGTGGGCGAGGGACGCGGCCAGGGCGCGCAGCGCGGGCTCGGTGAGCGGGCCGTACGCCTCGACCGCCTCGTCCAGGGTGAGACCGGCCAGGAACTCGCTGGCGATCCACGGGCGGGTGCCCTCGGTCCGCGCCTCCAGTACGGCCGCGACTCCCCCGCTGCGCACGGCCTGTGCGGCCCGCGCCTCGCGCACGAAGCGCCTGCCGAGATCGATGTCGTGGGCGAGTTCGGGCCGCAGCACCTTGACCGCCGCCAGGGTGCCGTCGCCGCCCTGGCCGATGTAGACCTTGCCCATCCCGCCTTCGCCGAGGACGCCGAGGAGCCGGTAGGGGCCGAGGCGGACCGGGTCCCCGGTGCCGAGAGGGTTCATCGGAGGTGTCCTTATCCGGGAGGGCGAGGCGGTCACCTGAGCGGGTAGGCGGCCAGCTGGTCCTTGTCCACAGCGAGGATCAGCCGCGCCTGCGCGAACTCGTAGAACTGCGTACCTGTCGTTCTGTACGTGAGTACGGGCGCGTGGTCCGCCAGACTCACCGCCCGCAGTTGCAGCCCGTTCTTGTAGTACGCGTGGCGGGTGCCGAGGACCGGTCGCCAGATGGTGTAGGCCTCGTCCGCCTCGTTTGTCGTCTCGGTCCACAGGACCTTGCCCCGTTCCGCGTCGACGGCCGTGAGCCCGATGCCCGACCCGACGGTGTACAGCACACCCTTGCTCAGCGTCGGCGGGCCGTAGATCTGCCCGAGCTCGGTGGCCCACGCCTGTGTTCCGTCACTCAGTCTCCGTGCCTGGAGCTGGGAACCACCGAGGTAGAGGTACTTGTCGTCCATGGCCAACTCGCTCCGGAGCGCCTCGGGGACGTTGACGTTGTACGGCATGTCCCACAGGGCCTCTCCGCTGCGGGTGTCACGTACGACGACGTCCGTCTGCTGCTCGGCGAGCACCTGGAAGGTCACCAGGTGGTCGCCGACGGCCTTCGCGGCGGGGAAGTTGAGCCGTCGGCTGTCGCTTGCCCGCCGCGGCAGCGGCTGCGTCCAGCGCGTCTTTCCGGTCCTGAGGTCGGCGGCGCGCAGGGTCCAGGTCTGTGAGGGCAGAAAGCCGTCGTCCCGCGCGACCTCTCCGTAGCCCGCCGCCACGTACGCGACACCGTCGGAGATGCGCAGGAGCTGGTTCGCCTTGATGGGGAACGTGGCGTCCGCGAGGCTGGTCGAGGTCGGCCCCGCGCGGTCCTGGCCCTCGTTCCAGACATCGATCGACATCGACTCCCCCTTCGCGGCGAAGTCATGGTCGAGCAGGTACAACCGCCCGTCCCGCACCGCCGCCTGCCACCAGTTGACCGAGGTGCGCACCTCCCGCTGCACCCGCCCGGTGGTCGGATCGAGGCGTTTGGCGGTCGTGTTCAACGGTAGCCAGATCGATCCGTCGGCCTGGTGGGGCTCGACCAGACCCCAGCCCAGCACGTCGAGGTCGTCGCCGTCGTGCTGCCACAGCGGATCGAGGTTGCGTGTCTGCTGGGTGACCTCGCTGACCGTGGCGGTGGCACGCCCTCGCTGCCACCACATGCCACCCGCGGCCGCGGTCACCGCGAGGGCCCCGACCGCGGTCAGGAGCCCGCGCCGCGAGGGGCCCGGCCCGGGCAGTGCGGTGACCGCGGAGGCGCTCGCCTCGACCGCCGGTGCGGCCAGCCGTTCGGGCACGATCCGCCACACGTCGGCGGCTCGCCGCCCGATCTGCGCGAGCAGGGCGTCGGGCAGGTGCTCGGCGAACTCGCCCGTCCCGTCGTGCAGTTGGGCCGTCAGTTCCGCGAGGCCCGGCCGCTTCTCCGGCTCCTTGGCCAGGCACCGGGCGAGCACGGGCACGAGCGGGGCCGGTACGCCGCGGAGGTCCGCGTCCGCGTACCGCACCCGGTACAGCAGATCCGCCGGCTGCCCGTGCCCGAACGGCGGGCGTGCGGTGGCCGCGTACACGAGCACCCCGGCGAGCGCGAAGACGTCACCGGCCGCGTCGTGCGCCTTCCCGGTCGCCTGCTCCGGGGACATGAACGCCGGTGTGCCGACCGAGGCACCGGTACGGGTGAGCCGGTCGTCGCCGATGGCCCGCGCGATCCCGAAGTCGATGACCTTCGGGCCGTAGGCGGTGACGAGGATGTTGGACGGCTTGAGGTCGCGGTGCACGACGTCCGACCGGTGCAGCTGGTCGAGCGCCGAACACAGGGCGGCGCCCAGCGCCCGCACCGACCTCTCGGGCAGCGGTCCCCCGCTCCGCACGGCCTCGTCGAGGGCCGGCCCGAGCACGAACTCGGTTGCCATCCACGGCGTTTCACCGAGCGGATCGGCCTCCATGACCCGGGCTCCGAACCGGTCTCCGATGACCCGGGCCGCGTCCACTTCGAGCCGGAACCGGGTACGGGCCGCCGGATCGGTGGCGATCCCGGCGTGCATGGTCTTGAGCGCGACCGTCCGGCCACCGGCGGTACGCGCCATGTACACGGTGCCCATGCCGCCGCTCCCGAGCCGGGCGACGAGCCGGTACGGGCCGAGGGTTGTCGGGTCGTCATGGGTGAGAGGAGTCGGCATCGGGCTCTTGTCGTCCGGGGCTGTGGAGGACCGCGGCCGGATACGGCGTTCCCGGCCGTGCCTACGCTGGCAACTGCACCTCGGCCGCCAGCACGGAGGCCGACTGATGAGCGACGGCGGCGACGATCCGGGCGGGCAACCAGCCGACGCCGAGCAACGAGTCGGCCCGCGAGCCGACCCCCGCCCCCGCGGGAACGGCCGTGGGGACATCGGGCGCCAACAACGCGATGATGTCAGAGAGTTGCGGGCGATGGGCCGGTTCGCGGGCCAAACACCATGTCACGAGCGAGCGCAGCAGGGCCGGTATCTCCTCCCGCTCCGGCGTCGTGGAGCCCGTGGCGGCGTACGCGAGCGTCGCACCCAGCGCGTACACGTCGCCCAGCGGAGACGGCTGTCCACCGGCGGCCTGCTCGGGCGCGAGGCTCCCGGCGTCGAGCCCCGGCACGTCCTGACGTGGGGCGCCGTCCGGCGCGGCGGCCCGGACCGCCCCGAAACAGCCGAGCCGGGGGCCGTCGGCGGCGAGCAGCACGGCGGCCGGGCAGAGCCCCGCGTGCGTCAGCTCCTGCCCGTGCAGCACGGCGAGTGTCTCGGCCAGCGCCACGGCGAGCGCTCGTACCGTCCGCTCGGGCAGGGGACCGCCGTTCACGGCGAGGGCGACGGGGAGCGGCAGCGCGGGCACATAGGGCCCGGCATGCCACGCCTCGCCGCCAGGGGCGGCGACTTCGGTTGCCGGAAGCACCCAGGGACCGAGGAGAAAGCGCGAGGCGTCGGCCTCGCGCATGAAACGCCGCGGGTCGGCCTTCGGCAGGGGTGTGCTCAGCAGTACGGTGCGGTCGCCGTCGGCGCTGCGGGCGATGAAGCGGCGCTCCGGGACGGGTGTGGGCCCGGAGGCTGTGGACCCGGAGGCGTCGGCGTCGAGGCGGGTGACGACCGTGTAGGGGCCGATCCGCCGTGTCGTGGTCATACGTCGGCCGCCTTCGCCTTCCGGGTGAGTACCGCCCGACTTCCAAGTAAGTGCCGCCCGACGTGTACACGACGTGACCGGTGCCGGTCAACGCCGTACGGATGCCGTTGGCTTCCGACCGGCTCTCGCGGCACGGCCACACGTCACCGGAAGCGCTGTCCGATTCGTTCAAGACCCCCGTCCGCCGCCCTCCCTACGGTTGCCCCATGACTCCACGATTCGACCTCATCGGCCTCGTCGTCTCCGACATGGCCGCCTCCCTGACCTTCTACCGCCGCCTGGGGCTCGAGTTTCCCGAGGGCTCCGAGAAGCAGCCGCACGTCGAGGCGGCCCTGCCCGGCGGCCTGCGCTTCGCCCTCGACACGGAGGACACGATCCGCTCCTTCCACCCCGACTGGCAGCCGCCGACGGGCGCGGGGAGGGTCGGACTGGCCTTCGTGTGCGACAGCCCCGCGGATGTCGACGCCACGTACGAGGACCTGGTGGCCGCCGGCTACGACTCCGAACTCAAGCCCTGGAACGCCGACTGGGGCATGCGCTACGCGGTGGTGAGGGACCCGGACGGCAACGGCGTGGACCTGTTCGCACCGCTGGGCGGCACGACGTAGGAAACGGGTGGGCCCTCAACGCCGCAGCAACTCCCCCAGCGGCGCCCCCGCCAACTCCCGTACGTCACGCGCCAAGTGGGCCTGGTCGGCGAAGCCGGCCCGCGCGGCGGTGTCCGCCGGCGGCACCCCGTCCCGCGCCAGCCCCAGGGCCCGTTGCAGCCGAAGCACCCGAGCCAGCGTCTTCGGCCCGTAGCCGAAGGCGTCCCGGGCCCGCCGGTGCAGCTGCCGTTCGCTCCACCCCACCGCGTCCGCGACCGAGGCGACGGAGTGTCCCGCGGACAGGCCCGCCACAGCGCTCCGCACCCACGGGTCCGGCGGGTCGACGTCGCCCGCCCGCGCCAGGGCCACCGCCTCCAGCGCGGCGGCGGGATCGGTGGCCGCGTCGACCCGCTCGGTCAGCCGCCGGACGTCCTCCGCGCTCCACAGATCCGCGAGGTCGACCCGCTGGTCGCGCAGTTCGTGCGCCGGCACGCCCAGGTAGGCGGGCGCGGTCCCCGGGAAGAACCGGACGCCCGCGAACCGGGTAACGGCGGACGCGTCGCTCACGTACGCACGGGTGTCGGGCCCCGCGACGAAGAGCCGCCCCTCGGTCCACAGCAGGTCCATGCACCCGTCGGGCAGCACCGGCGCCGAGTCGCCCGGCACGGCGGTACGGGTCCACACGACCGCACCCGTGAGCCGCGACGCCCATTCCCTGTAACGGGTCGGCGACACGTCCTCCACGTACGACCCAGCAGATCCAACAGATCCAACAGATCCAACAGGCCCAGCAGGCCCAGCAGGCCCAGTCACGGACAAAACGCTACGCCGCCCTCGTCCGGTGTTCCTGCGGGCTGACCCCGTAGACCCGCTTGAAGGCGCTGGACAGGGCGAACGCGCTGCCGTAGCCGACCTGGCGGGCGATCGCCTCCAGGGTGTCCCCGGTGCCGCGCAGCCGGTCGGCGGCGAGGGCGAGGCGCCAGCCGGTCAGGTATGTCATCGGGGGCTCGCCCACGAGTTCGCTGAAGCGGCGGGCGAGCGCGGCCCGTGAGACGCCGGCCTTCGCGGCGAGGGAGGCGACCGTCCAGGGGTGCGCCGGATCGTCCTGGAGGAGCCGCAGGACCCGGCCCACGACGGGGTCGGCGAGCGCCAGGTACCAGGCGGGCGCCGCGGCCTCCGGGCGGGAGAACCAGGCCCGCAGCGCGGCGATGACCAGCAGGTCGAGCAGCCGGTCGAGGACGACCTCCTGGCCGGGTTCGTCGCGCACGATCTCTTCCATGATCAGTGGGGTCAGCGGGCACGCCCACACGTCGGAGGTCAGGGTCAGGAGCGGCGGCAGGGCGTCCAGCAGCCGGCCGCTGATCTCGCCGTTCATCGGGTAGGTCCCGATCAGCATCACCATCGAGCCGTCGAGCCGCGCTCCCCAGGTGCGGACGCCCAGGTCCATCCTGCCCCGCAGCGAGCGTCCGTCGGGGTACGTGCACACCTGGCCGGGCAGGATCACCGCCTGGGGCGCGGTCGACGGATCGTCGGCGCAGGTGTACGGGGCGGGGCCGCGCGCGATGGCGAGGTCGCCGGCCCGCAGCAGTGCCGGCTCCCCCTCCTCGGGCGTGATCCAGGCATGCCCGCGCACCAGGAGCATGACGGTGAGCGGGGCACGGTCCTCGATGCGGAGGGACCAGGGTGGCTCGAAACACGCTCGGATCATGAAGGCGCCACGCGCGCGTGGACCTTCCAGAAGGCCTGCGAGTGCGTCCATGACTTCAGCGTAGACGCGCCCTTATGGGAACGAGAGCTTCAGCGATGTCCCCTCGCGACGCGGCGCCGTTGACTGGGCTCATGACGGAAAACACGCGGAACGAGACGGTGTTGGTGACGGGGGCCTCGGGCAAGACGGGGCGCCGGGTGGCGGAGGCCGCGAAGGCCGCCGGGTTCGGTGTACGGGCCGCTTCGCGCGGTGGCGAGGTGCGTTTCGACTGGTTCGACCGCTCGACCTGGGACGGGGCGTTGCGGGGCGCGGACGCGGCGTATCTGGCGTACACGCCGGACGTCGGCGCGCCGGGTGCCGCGGAGAACATCGACGCCATCGCGCGGCGGGCCCAGGAGCTCGGCGTCCGTCGTCTGGTGATGCTGTCGGCGCGCGGTGAACGGCAGGCGGAGCCGACCGAGCGGGCGCTGCGCGAGTCGGGTGCCCAGTGGACGGTCGTGCGGGCCGACTGGTTCTTCCAGAACTTCAGCGAGGGCCTGCTGCTGGAGGACGTACGGAGCGGTGAGTTCGTGTTCCCGGCGGGTGAGGTGAAGGTGCCGTTCATCGACACGCGGGACCTCGCGGACGTCGTCGTGAAGGCGCTGACGGACTCCTCGTACGCGGGACGGACCCTGGAGATCACGGGGGCGCGGCTGCTGTCCTTCCGGGAGGCCATGGCGGAGATCTCCGCGGCGGCGGGCCGGGACATCCGCTATCTGCCGGTGCCGACGAAGGAGTACGGGGCGATCCTGGCCGGGTTCGGGCTGCCGCCCGAGGAGGTCGCGTTCATGGAGGAGGTATTCGACGGGCTGCTCGACGGCAGCAACGCGCAGTCGACTGAGACCGTCCAGCAGGTTCTGGGGCGCGCGCCGCGCGATTTCACGGACTTCGCGCGGGAGCTCGCGGCGACCGGCGTGTGGAAGGTCTGACGGCCACCGGCGTACCCCCGAAAGTTCAAGAAGCGCCCCCTGGCGCCCCCGTCGCGGTCACAGCGGCGGGGGCTCGTCGCCGTTCTTGGGGGTGGTCTTCGCGTGGGTGCGCAGCCGGGCGGTCACGTCCTCCGGGGGCAGGAAGCGGGACCAGCGCTCCGGGAACTCGGAGGGCATGTCCGGGTCGTCGGGGTCGTCGTCGAGGTGGGCCCGGACGGCGGCCGCGCGGGCCACGACGTCGGCGGCCTGTTCCGCGCGCAGTCGCTCGTTGACGGCGCGTGCGGCAGCGGTGGCGGCGGCCGGCCAGACCCGGTCGATGGCCGCGTTGACGGCGGCGCCCACCAGCACCGCGAAGGCGGAGACGCCGATCCACAGCAGTACGGCGACGGGGGCGGCCAGGGAGCCGTAGATGCTGGGGCCCTCGACCGTGTTGGTGAGGTAGATGCGCAGCAGGAAGCTGCCCAGGACCCACATGGCGAGGGCCACCAGGGCGCCCGGCACGTCCTCGACCCAGGGGGAGCGCACCGGTACCGACACGTGGTACAGCGTCGTCAGGAAGGCGATGGACAGCACCATGACGACAGGCCAGTAGAGCCCCTGTACGACGGTCGCCGACCAGGGAACGATGTCCACCACGGCGTCCGGGCCCGCGACCACCAGCGGCATCACGATGGAACCGATGAGCAGTGCCGCGAGGAACAGCGCGAAGGCCACGAGCCGGGTCTTGACGATGCCGCGCACCCCGTCGAGGCCGTACATCACGGTGATGGTGTCTATGAAGACGTTCACCGCGCGCGAGCCCGACCACAGGGCGAAGAGGAAGCCGAGGGAGATGACGTCCGGGCGTCCGCCCTCCATGACGTCGTGGAGGACGGGCTCGGCGATCTGTGTGACGCCCTTGTCGGTGAGGATCGTGCGGGACGCCTCCAGGAGGTTGCTCTCCAGGCTGGCGATGGTGTCGGCGCCGGTCCAGTCGTCGACGTAGACCAGCAGTCCGAGCATGCTGAGCAGCAGCGGCGGCACGGACAGCAGGGTGAAGAACGCCGCCTCCGCCGCGAGTCCGAGGATCCGGTACTCGATGCAGGAGTTGACGGTGTCCTTGAGCAGCAGCCAGGTGGTCCTGCGCTTGGAGACGTTCCGGTAGAGGGCTCGGGCCCGATGGAGACGGCCGGAGGTCCTCTGAGGGGGTTCACTTGCGGGCTGCACGCCCTAAAGGTATCCGCCGCGGGAGGTTGCACTCATCCCCCGGTCCATGGGCCTCGGCAGCCGTGACCGGCGGCGGCAAGCGTCCCTTCCGGTTCCGTCATGCGGGGGAAAAGCGGAAGCAACCCGACAGAAATCGTAAAGATAAATCGAACCCGTTTTCTGTCATGCACCCGTTGGCTGAATTCCCTACCTTCCGGAAGCGGAACAGGCAACGACACATACACCGCCCATAAGGTGAGTTCCCCGGTCGCGCGGACGGACGGCAGGATCCAGGAACGCAATCGACGGAGCGGTGAGCGGCGAGAAAGAGCCATTGGCCGAAACGCCCTTGACCCGTTCATGAGCACGCGGAAACAATTCGGATTGCATTCCGCTGGGCACGTGGGGACGGCTCAGTAGCACCACGACACGGGGGACTAAGAAAGGCCTGGACCAGGGCCTGACACAGCCGCGATACCCGTGATCCGCGTGGGAACCACGCGGGTCATGCCGTGCTGCACTGCACCTTTCACGCGGCCACTTCACACACTTCCTGAAACAACCTCTTCTCGGGTGACCTTCCTTTCCACGAGCGCCATTCTTCCTTCCGGGCACGATTACCTCTTCCGGAACAAGCCTTTCTTCCGGCGCACCGGAATCACATCGGAATCACCCTGATTCACCCACGCATCACGCGTAGCCAATTCGGCCGTGGAATGAAACTGCGGGCGTGATTCCTTCGTATCCCCCACCGGAGCACGAATCGCTCCGAACGATACACAAGCAGCAGAAATGACCAGCAAGGAGATCAAGTGGTGGGAAATCCCGGAGAGGTCACGACCATCGATCCGGCCGGCTCCCCGGCCGGCCGCGACCCGGTGAGCGGCACCGAAAGCGTCCTCGCGGAGGTGCTCGCCGGTGTCGTCAAGGTCGAGCAGGTCCCCGTCGACAGTCACTTCTTCGACGACCTCGGGGCCAACTCCCTGGTGATGGCGCACTTCTGTGCCCGGGTCAGGAAGCACCCCGATCTGCCGGCCGTGTCGATGCGGGACGTCTACGGCCACCCGACGATACGCGACCTGGCGGCGGCGCTCGCCGAGGTCCCGGACGAGCCGTCGGCGCCCGCGCCCGCACCGGCCGAAGCGCCCCCACCGGGCAGCACCGCACGGTATGTCCTGTGCGGAACACTGCAGTTCCTCGTCTTCGCGGCGTACTGCCTCCTGTCCGGGCTCATCACCACGCGGGGGTACGAGTGGGTCTCGGCCGGGGACGGCGTGCTGGACATCTATCTGCGGTCGGCCGTCTTCGGCGGTGCCGTCTTCGTCGGTGTGTGCACGGTCCCGGTGGTGGCCAAGTGGGTGCTGATCGGCCGCTGGAAGGAGACCGAGTTCCCCGTCTGGAGCCTCGCGTACCTGCGCTTCTGGACCGTCAAGGCACTGCTGCACGCCAACCCGATGGTCATGTTCGCCGGCAACCCGCTCTACGTTCTCTATCTGCGGGCGCTCGGCGCGCGCATCGGCAAGAACGTCACGATCCTCTCCCACTCGGTCCCGGTCTGCACCGACCTGTTCACCGTCGGCGCGGGCACGGTGATCCGCAAGGACTCGTACTTCCTGTGCTACCAGGCGCACGCCGGGCGGATCCGCACCGGCCCGGTGACCCTGGGCCGGGACGTCTTCGTCGGCGAGAAGACCGTGCTCGACATCGGCACCTCCATGGGCGACGGTTCCCAGCTCGGCCACGCGTCCGCGCTGTACGGCGGCGCCGCGGTGCCGGACGGACAGCACTGGCACGGCTCACCGGCCCAGCGCACGGACGTGGACTACGTACGGGTCGCGCCGGCGGACTGCGGCACCGCGCGCCGGGTGGGCTACGGCCTGGCCACCGTGCTCCAGACACTGTTCCTCTACGTGCCGCTCCTCGTCGGGGGTACGTACATGCTGCTCACGGTGGCTCCCGCGCTCGACGTGCTGCTCGACCGGAACACGCGGCACATCACGTCGGCACGGTTCTACGCAGAGGCGCTCGGGCTGTCGCTCGCGCTCTTCCTGTGCTTCATCCTGATCGGCTTCGCCACCGTGTCCGTGGTGCCGCGGCTGCTGAACCGGCTCCTCGAACCGGACCGGGTCTATCCGCTCTACGGCTTCCACTACTCGGTGCAGCGTGCCGTCGCGCGCCTGACCAACGTGAAGTTCTTCAAGTGGCTGTGCGGGGACAGCTCGTACATCGTCCACTACCTGCGGGCCCTCGGCTACGACCTCTCGCACGTCGAGCAGACCGGCTCCAACTTCGGTACGGAGGTGGCGCACGAGACGCCGTATCTGGCCTCCGTCGGCAGCGGCACGATGGTCGCGGACGGGCTGTCGATCATGAACGCCGAGTTCTCCGGCACGTCGTTCCGCGTCTCGCGCGCGACGATCGGGCCGCGGAACTTCCTCGGGAACCACATCGCCTACCCCGCCGGGGGCCGCACCGGCGAGAACTGTCTGCTCGCGACGAAGGTCATGGTCCCGCTCGACGGCGAGATACGCGAGGGTGTCGGCCTGCTGGGCTCGCCGCCCTTCGAGATACCGCGGACCGTGGAGCGCGACACCCGCTTCGACCACCTCCGTGAGGGCGACGAACTGCGCCGCCGTCTCGCCGCGAAGAACCGCCACAACCTGCGCACCATGGGCCTGTTCCTGTTCATCCGGTGGCTGGACTGGTTCGCCATCACACTCCTCGGCTTCGCCGCCTTCGACCTGTACGGGGATCAAGGCGCCCTCGGCGGCCTGCTGGTCGGCGCGTCCCTGATCGTCGGCCTCGTGTTCACCACCGGCTACTACGTGCTGGTGGAGCGGCTGATCTGCCGGTTCCGTCCGCTGGAGCCGCGGCTGCACTCCATCTACGACCCGCTCTTCTGGAAGCAGGAGCGGCTGTGGAAGATCCCCGACCGGCACATCAGCGTCTACAACGGCACCCCGTTCAAGAACCTGGTCTGGCGGCTGCTCGGGGTCCGGATGGGACGCAGGGTCTTCGACGACGGCTGCTCCATCACCGAGCGGACGCTCACCGCCATCGGAAGCGACAGCACGCTCGGCGCGCACAGCAAGGTGCAGTCGCACTCGCAGGAGGACGGCACCTTCAAGTCCGACCACATCGAGATCGGCGACGGCGTCACGCTCGGCGTCGGCGCACTCGTCCACTACGGCGCGTCAATGGGGGATGCCGCCGTACTCGCTCCCGACTCCTTCCTGATGAAGGGCGAGGAAGTGCCGGCGGGGGCCCGCTGGGGCGGGAATCCGGCAGTCGCTCCGCGACACGCCTGAGGCTCCACGGCACAGAGGAAGAAAGACAACAGGGGGGAAGAAAGACCATGGACACGATCCCGAAGTGGACGTTCGATCCGGTGCCCGGCAACGCGGAGTACGAAGTGCCGCTGCCCGAGGGCCTGTTGAGGGAGCCCAGCGCTCTCCTGGCCGCACACGCCAGGGTCCTCGCCGCACTGTCCGGCGAGCGCGAGGTGACCGTCGGGTACGTGGCGGCGAAGGGCGAGCGGCCGAGGCCGTGCCCGCTGACCGTCGGTACCGGCTCCTGGCGTGACCTGCTGGAGCTCGCGCGTGCGGCCGAGGCGGACCTGGCCGCGGATGAGGCGGGGGACAAACGGGCCGCGGACGGGGCGGGGGACGAACCAGCCGGGTACGGGGCGGGGAGCGAACCGGCCGCGGACGGGGCAGGGAGCGAACCGGCCGCGGACGGGGCAGGGAACGAACCGGCCGCGTTCGAGACGGTGCTGGATCCGCACGGCGGCCGGGGCCCCGAGGACACCGTGCTGCACGTGTCGTTCGAGGACCGCACACTGCGCCTGCGCTACCGCACCGACGTCCTCGACGCCGACGCAGCCGCCCGAATCGCGGGCTACCACCTCACCGCGCTCTCCCTGCTCACCGCCGATCCGGACGCCGCACCCGGCCGGCAGAGTCTGCTGTCCGACGACGAACTCCTCTTCCAGCTCGACGGGCTGGCCGGACCGGACCGCGAGCTGCCGGACCGCCGGGTCCACGAGCTGTTCGAGGCAAGGGTGTCGGCGCATCCCGACGCCGTCGCGGCCGTGCGCGGCGACGAACGGTGGACGTACCGCGAGCTCAACTCCCGCGCGAACCAGCTCGGCCGGGCCCTGCTGACCCGCGGGCTGCGCCGCGAGGACGTCGTCGCCGTGGTCATGGAACGCGATCTGGACTGGATGGCCGCCGTCCTCGCCGTCCTCAAGGCGGGCGGCGTGTATCTGCCGATCGAGCCGCACTTCCCCGCCGAGCGCATCGCGGCCACCCTCGCGCGCGCCGGCTGCGAACTCGTCCTGACGGAACACGGCAGCACCACCACCCTGGACGAGGCGGCCACGGGCACCCGCACCCTGCACGTCGACACGGCCTACGCGGAGAACCACCCCGACAGCGACCTCGGCATCCCGGTCGCCGCCGGCCAACTCGCCTACATCTACTTCACCTCCGGCTCCACCGGCGAGCCCAAGGGCGCGATGTGCGAGCACGCGGGCTTCCTCAACCACGTCCACGCCAAGCTCGACGACCTGGGCGTCGGCGAGGGCCAGGTGGTCGCCCAGACCGCGCCCCAGTGCTTCGACATCTCGCTGTGGCAGCTGGTCTCCGCGCTCCTGGTCGGCGGCCGGACCCTGCTGGTCGAACAGGAGGTCATCCTGGACGTCCCCCGGTTCGTGGACACCATCACGCAGGGCCGGGTCAACGTGCTCCAGGTGGTCCCGTCGTACCTCGAAGCCGTGCTCGCCGAGTTGGAGCAGCGCCCACGCGAACTGCCGGACCTGCGCTGTGTGTCGGTGACCGGGGAGGCGGTGAAGAAGGAGCTCGTCGAGCGCTGGTTCGCGACCGAGCCCGGGATCCGGCTGGTCAACGCGTACGGGCTGACCGAGACCTCGGACGACACCAACCACGAGGTCATGGAGCGGGTGCCGGACCAGGACCGGGTCCCGCTCGGGCGGCCGGTCGCCAACGTACGCGTGTACGTCGTCGACGAGGACCTGTGCCCGGTCCCCCTCGGCGCGCCCGGCGAGATCGTCTTCTCCGGGGTCTGCGTCGGCCGCGGGTACGTCAACGACCCCGAGCGGACCAGGGCGGCGTTCACGTCCGATCCGTACCGGCCGGGCGAGCGGCTGTACCGCAGCGGTGACCACGGCCGCTGGCTGCCCGACGGCAAGCTGGAGTTCCTCGGCCGCCGGGACAACCAGGTCAAGATCCGCGGCTTCCGTATCGAGATCGGCGAGATCGAGAACGCGCTGCTGCGGGTGCCCGGCGTCCGGGACGGTGCCGTGGTGGTCGTGGGGGGCACGCGGCTGGTGGCGTTCTGCGCCGGGTCCGGCCCGCTCGGCTCCGGATCCGACCGGCCCGGCGCGGGGGCCGTGCGGGAGCGGCTGGCCGTGTCGCTGCCCGCGTACATGGTCCCGTCGGCCGTCCACTGGCGGGAGAGCCTGCCGCTGACCGCCAACGGCAAGACCGACCGCAAGACGCTGACCGCGCTCGCCGGGGAGCTCGACTCCGCCGGGATCGGTTCGCGCGCCGGTCAGGGCCCGCGCGCGCCCGGCACCGCGAACGAGCGCCGGGTGGCGGCGGCCTGGGCCGAGGTGCTCGGCATCCCCACGGACCGGATCGGCCGCCGGGACCACTTCTTCGACCGCGGCGGCACCTCGCTCGCGGCGGTGAAGCTGGCGATCGCCCTGGACCGGGCGATCACCCTCAAGGACGTCACCCGCCACCCGGTCCTCGCGGACCTGGCGGGACTCCTGGAACCGCCCGCCCCCTCCTGAACCACGGCCGACCACACGAGAAGCGACGAAAAGTCGCAACGGAAAAGTCGCAAGAGACGGACGAGACGGAACCGAAGGCAGCTACGACACCCATGACCGGAACACCGCACACCCGCACGACCGAACACCGCAAGGCCGAAAGGAAGCACCTGATGTCGTCTTCATCTCCGACGTTGCTCCCGGACGTCGACCTGCGCCCCGGCAGCCCTCCGATCCTGCGTGCCGACGCCGCGGGCAACACGGCGGGCTGGGCCGCCGAACACCGCGACGCGCTGCGGGCCGTCGTCGCCGAGCACGGCTGCGTCCTGGTCCGTGGCCTGGAGCTGCGCGACCCCGCCACGACCGCGACCGTCTTCCGCCGGCTGGCCGCCGGCCTGATGCCCGACCGGGAGTCCTTCGCGCCCCGGCGGACGTACGAGGACGGCGTGTACTCCTCGTCCAAGTGGCCGCCGAACCAGCAGATGTGCATGCACCACGAGCTGAGTTACGCCCTGGAGTTCCCCTCGCTGATGCTGTACGCCTGCCTCGACGCGCCCGACCAGGGCGGGGCCACCGCGGTCGCCGACGCACCGTCCGTGCTCGCCGCGCTGCCCGCCTCCCTCACGGAACGCTTCGAGCGCGAGGGCTGGCTGCTCACCCGCACGTACAACGACGAGATCGGGGCGACCCTCACCGAGGCCTTCGGCACCGAGGACCGCGCGGCCGTCGAGCACTACTGCCGTACCCACGCGATCGAGTTCGCCTGGCAGTACGACGGCTCCCTGCGCACCCGGCAGCACCGCAGCGCCGTGGTCCGCCACCCCGTCACCCGGCGGCGCTGCTGGTTCAACCAGATCGCGTTCCTCAACGAGTGGACGATGGACCCCGAGGTGCACGAGTACCTGGTGGACGTCTACGGCTCCGACGGTCTCCCCTTCAACACCCGCTACGGGAACGGCGATCCGATCGGCGAGGACGTCGCAGGGACCATCAACGAGGTGTACGAGGCGCACACCGCGCGCGAGCCGTGGCGCTCCGGCGATCTGCTGCTCGTCGACAACATCCGTACCGCACACAGCAGGGAGCCGTTCGAGGGCCCGCGCGAGGTGCTCGCCGCGCTCGCCGACCCGGTCCGGCTGACCGACTGCGCACCGACCACCGAAGTGAGGGCCGCATGACCACCACGGACGAGAACGGCACGACCACCACGGAACCCGGGACGCTCATGCCTCCCCCGTTCTCCGTCATCTCCGGCGCCCAGGTCCACGAGGCCCTGCACGGGCGGGAGTCCGAGATCGTCGACCTGGTCGAGACCGTGTACCGCGTGCACGGCGCGGGCGACTCGGTGAACCCGCCGTCGTACTTCCTGAAGTTCCCGGACCGGCCGTCGTCCCGGATCATCGCGCTGCCCGCGTCGATCGGCGGGCCGGTGGGGGTGGACGGCCTGAAGTGGGTCTCCAGCTTCCCCGGCAACACGGCGAGCGGTCTGCCGCGCGCCTCGGCGGTGCTGATCCTCAACGACCACGACACGGGCTACCCGTTCGCGTGTCTGGAGAGCTCGATCATCAGTGCCACCCGGACGGCGGCCTCGGCGGCCCTCGCGGCCGACCGGCTCAGCCGCGACCGCGCCCGGCCCACCCGGGTCGGGTTCATCGGTACCGGGCTGATCGCCCGCTACATCCACACCCATCTGGCCGCCACCGGCTGGTCGTTCGAGGAGACCGGGGTGTACGACCTGTCGGCGGACAGCGCGGCCGGCTTCAGCGGCTACCTGGAGCGGTCGGGCACCAAGGGCAGGATCGCCGTGCACGACAGCGCCGAGTCGCTGATCCGCTCCAGTGACCTGCTGGTCTTCGCCACCGTCGCGGCGAAGCCGCACGTCCACGACCCGGCGTGGTTCTCCCACGCCCCGCTGGTGCTGCATGTGTCGCTGCGCGACCTCGCGCCCGAGATCCTGCTCGACTCGGCCAACTTCGTGGACGACGTCGAGCACTGTCTGAAGGCCGAGACCTCGCCGCACCTGGCCGAACAACTCACCGGAAGCCGCGACTTCATCGACGGCACGCTGGACGACGTGCTCTGCGGGCGGGTGACCGTACCGGCGGACCGGACGGTGGTGTTCTCGCCCTTCGGCCTCGGGGTCCTCGACCTCGCGGTCGGCAAGTTCGTCCACGACGAGGTGGCCCGCAGGGGCGAGCCGCACGTCGTCGACGGCTTCTTCCACGAACTGCGCCGGTACGGCTGACCGGCGGGCACCGCGCCGCGCGAGGAGCGGGGCGCGGTGCCGCATGAAGGAGGGGGACATCATGCCCGTCATTTCCGAACCAACACAGTTCAACGAGGACGAGCTCTACGTTGACCTGCGAGCGGCACTGGGGCTGCCGCTCTTCCTGAAGTGCGAGGGATTCAACTTCGCGGGCTCGATCAAGCTCAAGGCCGCCACCGAGATGGTGAACGCCGCCGAGCGCGACGGCGTGCTGCGGCCGGGATCCGTCCTGGTCGAGTCGTCGTCCGGGAACCTCGGCGTGGCGCTGAGCATGATCGCGGCGAGCCGTGGCTACGGGTTCCTGTGCGTCACCGACTCACGCTGCAATCCGGCGACCCGGCGGATGATGGAGGCACTGGGCAGCGTGGTCCACGTGATCGACGAGCCCGACCTGCACGGCGGCTTCCTGGGCGCGCGGATCGCGTACGTCAGCGCAGTGTGCGCCTCGGACGACCGGTACGTGTGGCTCAACCAGTACGCCAACGAGGGCAACTGGCGCGCGCACTACCGCACCACGGCACCGGCCATCGCCCGCCGTTTCCCGCACCTGGACGTGCTGTTCGTCGGGGCCGGCACCACCGGCACCCTGATGGGCTGCGCGCGCTGGTTCTGGCAGCAGCGGCGCCGCGTGCGGATCGTGGCCGTGGACACGGTCGGATCGGTGACCTTCGGGGGGCCGCCAGCCCCCCGGATGATCCCCGGCCTGGGCATGGCCGTCCGTCCGCCGCTGCTCGACGAGTCGTACGTGGACGACGTGGTGCACGTCCCGGAGCCGGACACGCTGCGTGCCTGCCGTCGACTGGCCGCCCGGGGCTTCCTGTTCGGCGGCTCCACCGGCACGGTGGTCAGCGGCGCGTCCGAATGGCTGGCCCGGTACGGGCGGCGGGAGCTCACGGCGGTGGCGATCGCCCCGGACCTCGGCGAGCGCTACCTCGACACGGTCCACCGCCCGGGCTGGGGGGTGAACGTCCACGGCGAGGACACGCTCGGCGGCTCCGGCGAGCTGGCCGCCCTGTCGCACCCCGCCTGACCGGCACGGCGTGGCGGAGTGAGGCACGGCCCGGTGCGGCGGGAGTTCGGTGACGACCGCCGTACCGAGGGGTAGGTTCGCAGGCATGGCAGCCAGCACCCACACCGTGACCAACCAGGCCCCGCCGCTGGTCGCGTACGACGTCTTCAACGCCGACCGGGCCCTGGTGGAGGCGGTCGACCGGCACCTCGACCCACAACTGGCCGACGAGCCACAGCTGCTCGACGAGGCGCGCGACGACCTGTCGGCGCTCGGGCGTACGTCCGGATCGGCGCAGGTCCAGTCCTGGGGGGCACTGGCCAACGAGAACCCGCCGAAGCTGCGCACCCACGACCGCTACGGCAACCGGATCGACGAGGTCGACTTCCATCCGTCCTGGCACCGGCTGCTCGGCAAGGGTGTCTCGGCGGGCCTGACGGCGGCGTGGACGCGGCCCGGCGGGCATGTGCGGCGCGCGGCCGCCTTCGTGGTCTGGACGCAGGTCGAGGCGGGGAACTGCTGCCCGCTGTCGATGACGCACGCGGCGGTGCCCGCACTGCGCACCGACCCGGCTCTCGCCGCCGAGTGGGAGCCACGCCTCACGTCCACGGTGTACGACCAGGACATGCGGCCCGCGGCACGGAAGGCCGGCGTGCTCCTCGGGATGGGCATGACGGAGAAGCAGGGCGGCAGCGACGTACGGGCGAACACGACGACCGCGCGAGCACTGGCCGAGGACGGGACGTACGAGCTGTCCGGTCACAAGTGGTTCTGCTCGGCGCCGATGTCGGACGGCTTCCTGGTGCTGGCGCAGGCACCGGACGGGCTGACGTGCTTCCTGGTGCCGCGGGTCCTGGAAGACGGCACACGCAACGTGTTCATGATCCAGCGACTCAAGGACAAGCTGGGCAACCGGTCGAACGCGTCGGCCGAGGTCGAGTTCGACGGGACGTGGGCGCGCCGGGTCGGGGACGAGGGACGCGGGGTGCCCGCCATCATCGGGATGGTCGCGGCGACCCGCCTCGACTGTGTGCTCGGCTCGGCGGGACTGATGCGCCAGGCCGTCTCCCAGGCCGTCCACCACTCCACGTACCGCGAGGCGTTCGGCGGCAGGCTGATCGACAAGCCGCTGATGCGGAACGTCCTGGCGGACCTGGCCCTGGAGTCGGAGGCCGCGACGACGCTCGGGCTGCGTCTGGCCGCCGCGTACGACGACGGGAGCGAGCAGGAGCGGGCGTTCCTGCGGCTCGCGGTCCCGGCCGCGAAGTACTGGGTGACGAAGCGGTGCACGCCGGTCGTGGCGGAGGCCCTGGAGTGCCTGGGCGGCAACGGCTACGTGGAGGAGTCGGGCCTGCCGCGGCTGCTGCGCGAGTCGCCGCTCAACTCCGTCTGGGAGGGCGCGGGCAACGTCCAGGCGCTGGACGTCCTGCGCGCCCTGCAACGCGAGCCGGGGGCCCTGAACGCCTACCTCCAGGAGGTCGGCAAGGCGCGCGGCGCCGACCACCGCCTGGACGGCGCGATCAAGAACATGCTGACCGAACTCGCCGACCTGGAGGGCATCGAGGGACGCGCCCGGCGGGTGGTCGAGCGGATCGCGGTGGTGCTCCAGGGCTCGCTGCTGGTCCGGTTCGCGCCGCCGGAGGTCGCCGACGCGTTCTGCGCCTCACGCCTCGGCGGGGACTGGGGAACGACGTTCGGGACCCTGCCGCACACCCTGGACCTCGGCTCGGTGGTGGAGCGGGCGCGGCCCGTCTCCTGAGACACCGTCTCCAGACACCCCGTCTCCTGAGACACCGTCAACACGCGTACGGCACGGGGGTGGTGCTGCGCCGACACGGCACCACCCCCGTTCTGTGGCCCCGTTGAGCGGAGCACGCACACCGCGCGAGGCGGCGTTACGCCAATTTTTGGACATACGGCGGAAGTTCACCAGGGTTGCAGAGGGTTGCAAGCTCTCCCCACCCCGCGCGAAACCTCCGCGCCACGTCCGGAGTGTCGCCGTCCACGACGGACAGGCGGCACTATGAGACGTGCAGTCAGTACGGGCCCTGGGTCCCACGGCCGGAAAGACTGGGACCAGTTGTCCGCTCAGACTCTCCGGGAGGACCCAGTGGCGCACTCGCCGATGGACATGACGCGGCTCACCGCCCTGGACGCGGCGCAGGCGGCACGGGTGCTCGACGAGGTGCGCAACGCGACCCTGGCCGGCGAGCGCGCCCGGCTCGATCCGCGGCCGGTCATCGGGGAGTCCTGGGGGCGGATGCTGCGCTGCGGCGTCGACCCCGACCACGACTTCCGCGCCGGAGTGCTCGGCCCCGACGAGGTCGAGCGGCGCCGCCGCGACTCCCCGCTTCGGCACATCCTCCCCGTACTGCGGGAGGGGCTGCTGTCGGTCGCGGACACCGCCCACCACATCATGGTCGTGGCGGACCCGGAGGGCCGCGTGCTGTGGCGCGAGGGCAGCCGGCCGGTGCTGCGCAAGGCCGACGGGTTCGGCTTCGAGATCGGCGCGGACTGGGGCGAGGAGGTCGTCGGGACGAACGGTGTCGGCACCCCCGCCGTGGTCCGCCGCCCCGTCCAGGTCTTCGCCGCCGAGCACTTCGTACGCACCCACGCCACCTGGACCTGCACGGGAGCGCCGATCACCGATCCGCGCGACGGCGAGCTGATCGGGGTCGTGGACCTCAGCGGGCCCTGGGAGACCATGCACCCGGCGACGCTCGCGTGGGTCGACTCGGTGGCCAAGCTCGCCGAGGCGCGGCTGCGGGAGCGGCATCTGACCGCGCTGGACCGGCTGCGCGCGGTGGCCGCGCCGGTGCTCGCCCGGATCACCGGCCGCGCGCTCGCGGTCGACAAGGACGGCTGGACCGCGGCGATCACCGGCATGCCGTACGTGGACAGGCTCGCGCTGCCCAGGACGATCGGCGCGGACCGGATCTGGGTACCGTCGCTCGGCCTGTGCTCGGTGGAACCGCTGCCGGGCGGCTGGCTGGTGCGTGCCTCGGACAAACCGGTGCCCCGCGCCGCCACCCGGATCGCGCTCGACCTGACGCGGTCGCGCCGCTGGTCGGTGACCGTGACGGGCGGCGCCGGCACCTGGACCCACGAACTGAGCCCCCGCCACGCGGAGTTACTCTGCCTCCTGGCCCTGCACCGCACGGGCCGCAGCGCCGCGGCCCTGGCGGACGACATGTTCGGCGACCCGGCCCGCACGGTAACGGTACGAGCCGAAATGTCCCGCGTGCGACGCTATCTGGGCGGGGCCCTGGAACACCGGCCGTATCGTTTCTGCGAGGACGCGGAAGTCGAACTCCTCCTGCCGGACAACCGCTTGAACCTACTCCCCCACTCAACGGCACCGGGAATTCTCAGGGCAAGGAAAACCGCCTGATAAGGGGCGCGGGGAACTGCGCGACAAGCCCCCACACACCCGCAGCCAACACACAACGCCCCCCGCTCAACCCGCGGAGCGACCCGCGACCGATTCCGGCATATTCGACCGAGCCACCCGCCCTCTGACGTACCATCCTTCCCACGGCCCCCCACATCCGCCCCCTCCGGCGCTCAACCGCCGGATCACAGGAGGCAGTTGGCCGACGACGGGAGGACCTATGACGTCCAGAGGCAGACACCGCCGCCGAAAGAAGGGGCGTGTCCTGCGGGGCGCGCTGTCCGGAACCGCCCTCGCCCTCACCGCCGCCGCGACCATCATCAGCACCTCGCAGGCCGCGGGGAGCGACAATCCCGGCCCGCTGACGTCGATCACCTCCTCGTCCGAGGTCAACAAGCTCCAGCTGCACGAGAACCTGGTCAACGAGACCACGCTCGACACGCTCCAGAGCGGGATGGGCGGGAACGTCGGGGTCGACACCGTCCTCGACAGCGCCAACCACCCGATGCGCAACAAGGCCGACTGCGACGCCACCGAGTCGGCGGCCCTGCCCGTCGAGCCGGCCGCCACCCGCGCGTACTGCTGGGACGACGGGGACGCGAAGACACAGAAGTGGCTGCCGCAGTCCGTCACCACCTCCGGGGACGCCGACAACGACGGCAAGTGGGGCGACGACCGCGTCATCCTCGCGGGCTGGACGCACAACGACGACAAGGCGGGCGAACCGGCCGACGACAAGGGCCTCGCCCGGGTCGCCGTCATCGACGCGAACGACCCGGACAACCTCACGTACCGCTGGGTTCTGCTGGTCGCCCCGGTCTCCGGCGGCCAGGACTTCGAAGCCGTCCGCTCCCGCCTCGGCGGCATGGTCTGGTACCAGGACAAGCTGATCGTCACCGCGAAGAACGGCGCCGATCACGACAGCGCCCTGTACGTCTTCGACATGAACCGCATCCTCCAGGCCGACGTCGACAGTCCCGAGGTCGGCAAGGTGGACGGCGGCTGGTCGGCACGCGGCTACCAGTACGTGATGCCCGCCATCGGCTCGTACAGCCTCACCGGCGGAGCCTGCGACGCGAGCAACGACAACGGGGTCCCCTGTTTCGGCTCCATCTCCCTGGACCGGACATCGACCCCGGACAGCCTGGTCGCGAACGAGTGGTTCAGCTCCGGCGGCACCGAGCCTGCCCGCGTCTGGCGCTACGACTTCAGCACCGCGAGCGACCGCGCGGGGCTGCTCGGCAGCGACGCCCGTGACAACGTGAACGCCGACGACGCGTACGAGACCAAGGCCGTCGGGCTCCAGGGCGTCCTCTCCCACAAACCGAGCGGCGCGAGCGAGGCCGACTGGTACACGGGGTACGACCCGGGCAGCCGCGACCGGCACGGCACGCTCTGGCGGCAGAGCGAGGGCACCGCCAAGGCCGCGAAGTGCGGGTCCGGTGTGGCGTACGCCTGCTGGGGCCGGCACACCGAGTCCCTGTCGTACTGGCAGGAGACCGGCGAGCTGTGGACCCTCACCGAGTCGGCGGCGAACCCGGAGCGGGTCCTGTACGCGGTACCGCTGTCGGCGGTCGCCGCCTCAGTGGAGTGATCTGCTCGGTGAAGTGATCTGTCCGGTGAAGTGATCTGCTCGGTGGAGTGATGCGGGCGATCCGTGTGCCGTCCGCGACGTGATCGGAGTGGCCCCCGACGGCTGACCTCGGGCGTCGACGAAGAGCCCGCGGCGGCCGTCAACATGGGCGTCCTGGAGGCGGGGCCCGCTTTGGAGCGGGCCCCGCCTTCGTGGTTCGCTGGCCCGCATGAGCATCGCTGTGACCACCTGGTCCCTGGAGCAGACCTCCCCGGCCGACCAGCTGCCCGCCGCCGCCCCCGACGGCGACGTCCGGATCGTCCGCGCCGAGGTGCCCTCCCCCGAGTTCAGCCGCTACCTGTACACCGCGGTCGGCGGCGACATCCGCTGGACGGACCGGCTCGGCTGGACGTACGCGCAGTGGCAGGAGGACCTGGACCGGTCGGGTGCGGAGACCTGGGTCGCGTACGACCGCGGGACGCCGGCCGGGTACGTGCACCTGGACGCGCAGGACGACGGCGTCGTGGAGATCGTCCACTTCGGGCTGATCCCCGCCTTCCGGGGCCGGCGCATCGGCGGGCACCTCCTCTCGCGCGGCGTGGCACGGGCCTGGGACCTGGCCGACCGCTGGCCCGGGCGGGCGCAGACCAAGCGCGTCTGGTTGCATACATGCAGCAAGGACGGGGAGCACGCGATGGACAACTACCTGCGCCGCGGCTTCAAGCTCTTCGACACCAAGGTCGAGGAGGAGCCGGATGTGACGGCCCCCGGGCCCTGGCCGGGGGCGCACGTCGACTGACCTGGCACGACACGGTCCGCTCCGGTCCGTGTGACTGACACCACCCTTGTCTCACACCTCGGGACAAGGGTGTCCGAATCGTGGACGAAGCTGGACTGTGTCCAGATCGCCGTGACACGCTTCCGTCATGTCTGGAACTGGGATTGCCTTGGTGAGTCGGCGGCACGTCGACCTCGGCCGCATGTCCAGCGCCATCTGTCCGGCGAGCTGACCGCCCCGGCACGGCCGGTATTTCCCCGTTTACTTCCCCCCTGCGCGATGAAGCGCACGCGTTTTCGTGTGCGCTCGTTTCCGCAGGTATGAGCCGCTCTCCTTCCTGTCCCGCAGTCCCGAAGGACGTATCAACCATGGCCGCCACCCCGCAGAATCCCGCCGCCGCGCCCCGCCGCAAGGTGAGCCGTCACCGCGGTGAGGGTCAGTGGGCCGTGGGTCACTTCACCCCGCTCAACGGCAACGAACAGTTCAAAAAGGACGACGACGGTCTCAACGTGCGGACACGCATTGAGACGATCTACTCCAAGCGGGGCTTCGACTCGATCGACCCCAACGACCTGCGCGGCCGGATGCGCTGGTGGGGCCTCTACACCCAGCGCAAGCCCGGGATCGACGGCGGCAAGACCGCGATCCTGGAGCCGGAGGAGCTCGACGACAAGTACTTCATGCTGCGGGTGCGGATCGACGGCGGACGCCTCACCACCCAGCAGCTGCGGGTCATCGGCGAGATCTCGCAGGAGTTCGCCCGGGGCACCGCGGACCTCACCGACCGGCAGAACGTCCAGTACCACTGGATCCGCATCGAGGACGTCCCGGAGATCTGGGAGCGCCTCGAAGCCGTCGGGCTTTCCACCACCGAGGCCTGCGGTGACACGCCCCGCGTCATCCTCGGTTCACCCGTCGCCGGGATCGCCGAGGACGAGATCATCGACGGCACGCCCGCGATCGACGTGATCCACCGCCGGATCATCGGCAACAAGGACTTCTCGAACCTGCCCCGCAAGTTCAAGTCCGCCATCTCCGGCTCACCGCTGCTCGACGTGGCGCACGAGATCAACGACATCGCCTTCGTCGGCGTGAACCACCCGGAGCACGGCCCCGGCTTCGACGTCTGGGTCGGCGGCGGTCTCTCCACCAACCCGAAGATCGGCCAGCGCCTCGGCGCCTGGGTCCCGCTGGACGAGGTCCCGGACGTCTACGAGGGCGTCATCTCGATCTTCCGCGACTACGGCTACCGGCGCCTGCGTACGCGCGCCCGGCTGAAGTTCCTCGTCGCCGACTGGGGTGTCGAGAAGTTCCGTCAGGTGCTGGAGGACGAGTACCTGAAGCGCACGCTCATCGACGGCCCGGCGCCCGACCAGCCGGTCGCCCGCTGGCGCGACCACGTCGGCGTGCACCGGCAGCAGGACGGCCGGTACTACGTGGGCTTCGCCCCGCGCGTGGGCCGCGTGGACGGCGCGACCCTCACGAAGATCGCCGAGCTGGCCGAGGCGCACGGCTCCGGCCGCCTGCGCACCACCGTCGAGCAGAAGATGATCGTGCTCGACGTCGAGCAGGAGCGGATCGACTCGCTGGTGGAGGGCCTGGAGGCGCTCGACCTGACGGTCCGGCCGTCGCCCTTCCGGCGCGGCACGATGGCCTGCACCGGCATCGAGTACTGCAAGCTCGCCATCGTCGAGACCAAGGCGCGCGGTGCCTCGCTGATCGACGAACTGGAGCGCCGCATCCCCGAGTTCGACGAGCCCATCACCATCAACATCAACGGCTGCCCGAACGCCTGCGCCCGTATCCAGGTCGCGGACATCGGCCTCAAGGGCCAGTTGATGCTGAACGACCAGGGCGAGCAGGTCGAGGGCTACCAGGTGCACCTCGGCGGCGCGCTCGGCCTGGAGGCCGGCTTCGGCCGCAAGGTCCGCGGTCTGAAGGTCACTTCGGAGGAACTGCCCGACTACGTCGAGCGCGTGCTCAAGCGCTTCGAGGAGGAGCGCGAGGACGGCGAGCGCTTCGCCACGTGGGCCACGCGGGCCAGCGAGGAGTCGTTGTCATGAGCGAGCGTGCGGCGCCCTTCTACTGCCCCTACTGCGGTGACGAGGACCTGCGTCCCAGCGAGCAGGGGCACGGCGCGTGGGAATGCGCGGCATGCAGTCGAGCCTTCCAACTGAAGTTCCTCGGGCTGCTTGCCCGGGGGGTTCAGCGCACCGACGGTGGAGGGGACGAGATATGACGACCGTTCGGATCGATGCCGATACCCATACCGATACCGACACCCATACCGATACCCGTACCGAGAATCAGGCCGACCCTGAGCTCGGCCGGGACGCCGAGCTCAAGGCGCTCGCCGAGCAGGCCGGCCGCGACCTGGAGGACGCCTCCGCACTGGAGATCCTCCAGTGGGCGGCGGACACCTTCGGCAAGCAGTTCTGTGTGACCTCCTCGATGGAGGACGCGGTGGTCGCCCACCTCGCCTCCCGCGCGAGGCCCGGCGTGGACGTCGTCTTCCTCGACACCGGCTACCACTTCGAGGAGACCATCGGCACCCGGGACGCGGTCGAGGCCGTGATGGACGTCAACGTCATCACGCTCACCCCGCGCCAGACCGTGGCCGAGCAGGACTCCGAGTACGGACCGA
This sequence comes from Streptomyces sp. NBC_00878, assembly GCF_026341515.1. Classification (NCBI taxonomy): domain Bacteria; kingdom Bacillati; phylum Actinomycetota; class Actinomycetes; order Kitasatosporales; family Streptomycetaceae; genus Streptomyces; species Streptomyces sp. NBC_00878. The sequence goes on from NZ_JAPEOK010000001.1 coordinate 2,334,108, forward strand.
AGCTGCACGACCGCAACCCCGACCTGTGCTGCGCGCTGCGGAAGGTCAAGCCCCTGGAAGAGGGGCTCACCAAGTACCGCGCGTGGGCGACGGGTCTGCGCCGCGACGAGTCCCCGACCCGGGCGAACACCCCGGTCGTCGGCTGGGACGAGAAGCGCCGCAAGGTCAAGGTCTCGCCGATCGCCCGCTGGACGCAGGACGACGTCGACGCGTACGTCACCGAGCACGGCGTACTCACCAACCCCCTGCTGATGGACGGCTACGCCTCCGTCGGCTGCGCCCCCTGCACCCGCCGGGTCCTTGAGGGCGAGGACGCTCGCGCCGGCCGCTGGGCGGGCCGCGCGAAGACCGAGTGCGGACTGCACGGCTGATCATGGCTGCTACTTCGATGAATTCGTCGCCTTCGATGAACCAGGAGATTCAAGTGACCGGAGCCACCATCTGGCTCACGGGTCTGCCGAGCGCCGGCAAGACCACCATCGCGTACGAACTGGCCGGACGGCTGCGCGAGGAGGGCCACCGTGTCGAGGTGCTCGACGGCGACGAGATCCGTACGTTCCTGACGGCGGGCCTCGGCTTCAGCCGCGAGGACCGGCACACGAACGTACAGCGCATCGGTTTCCTCGCCGACCTGCTGGCCCGCAACGGCGTCAAGACGCTCGTGCCGGTCATCGCCCCGTACGCGGACAGCCGCGAGGCGGTGCGGGGGCGCCACCAGGCGAGCGGGGCCGCGTACCTGGAGGTGCATGTCGCCACTCCGGTCGAGGTGTGCAGCGAGCGGGACGTGAAGGGCCTGTACGCCAAGCAGGCGGCGGGCGAGATCTCGGGTCTCACCGGGGTCGACGACCCGTACGAGGAGCCCGAGTCGCCGGATCTGCGCATCGAGTCGCACACCCAGTCCGTGCAGGAGTCCGCGGCGGCGCTGCACGCGCTGCTCGCCGAGAGGGGTCTCGCATGACGACGACCGTTGCCGATGTCTCCGAGGAGGGGACCGACAGCCCGTACGCGCTGAGCCACCTGGACGCTCTGGAGTCCGAGGCGGTGCACATCTTCCGTGAGGTGGCGGGCGAGTTCGAGCGGCCGGTGGTCCTCTTCTCCGGCGGCAAGGACTCCATCGTCATGCTGCATCTGGCGCTGAAGGCGTTCGCGCCCGCCGCGGTGCCGTTCTCGCTGCTGCACGTGGACACCGGGCACAACTTCCCGGAGGTCCTGGAGTACCGCGACCGTACGGTGAAGAAGCACGGGCTGCGGCTGCACGTCGCCTCCGTGCAGGACTACATCGACCGCGGCGTCCTCAAGGAGCGCCCGGACGGGACGCGTAACCCCCTGCAGACCCTGCCGCTGACGGAGAAGATCCAGGCCGAGCGGTTCGACGCGGTGTTCGGCGGCGGACGCCGGGACGAGGAGAAGGCCCGCGCCAAGGAGCGGGTGTTCTCACTGCGGGACGAGTTCTCCCAGTGGGACCCGCGCCGCCAGCGTCCCGAGCTGTGGAACCTCTACAACGGACGGCACGCGCCCGGCGAGCACGTCCGCGTTTTTCCGTTGAGCAACTGGACCGAGCTGGACGTCTGGCAGTACATCGCCCGCGAGGGCATCGAGCTGCCGGAGATCTACTTCGCGCACGAGCGGGAGGTGTTCCAGCGGGCCGGCATGTGGCTGACGGCGGGCGGCTGGGGCGGCCCGAAGGGCGGCGAGAGTGTCGAGAAGCGGCAGGTCCGCTACCGGACCGTGGGCGACATGTCCTGCACGGGTGCCGTCGACTCGGACGCCACCACGCTGGACGCCGTGATCGCCGAGATCGCCGCCTCCCGGCTCACCGAGCGGGGCGCCACCCGCGCCGACGACAAGATGTCCGAGGCCGCGATGGAAGACCGCAAGCGCGAGGGGTACTTCTAACCATGACCAGCACCGCCGAACCCACCGTGCCGCTCTCGGTCGAGCAGCTCTCCGAGACGACCCTGCTGCGCTTCGCGACCGCCGGGTCCGTCGACGACGGCAAGTCCACCCTCGTCGGCCGCCTGCTGCACGACTCCAAGTCGGTCCTCACCGACCAGTTGGAGGCCGTGGAGCACGCCTCGCGCAACCGCGGCCAGGACACGCCCGACCTCGCGCTGCTCACCGACGGTCTGCGGGCCGAGCGGGAGCAGGGCATCACGATCGACGTGGCGTACCGTTACTTCGCCACGGCCCGGCGCCGGTTCATCCTCGCCGACACGCCCGGACACGTGCAGTACACCCGCAACATGGTGACGGGTGCCTCCACGGCCGAGCTGACGGTGGTCCTCGTGGACGCCCGCAACGGTGTCGTCGAGCAGACCCGGCGCCACGCGGCGATCGCCGCGCTGCTGCGCGTCCCGCACGTCGTGCTGGCGGTCAACAAGATGGACCTCATCGAGTACAAGGAGTCCGTCTTCGCGGCGATCGCCGAGGAGTTCACGGCGTACGCCTCCGAGCTGGGCGTCCCCGAGATCACCGCGATCCCGATCTCCGCGCTCGTCGGCGACAACGTGGTGGACCCGTCGGCCAACATGGACTGGTACGGCGGCCCGACCTTCCTGGAGCACCTGGAGACGGTCCCGGTCAGCCACGACCTCACGACCTGCCACGCGCGTCTGCCCGTGCAGTACGTGATCCGTCCGCAGACCGCCGAACACCCCGACTACCGGGGGTACGCGGGCCAGATCGCGGCCGGCGCCTTCCGCGTCGGCGAGGCGGTCACCGTGCTGCCCTCCGGCCGTACGTCGCGGATCTCCGGGATCGACCTGCTCGGCGAGCCGGTCGACGTGGCCTGGACGACACAGTCGGTGACGGTCCTCCTGGAGGACGACGTCGACATCTCGCGCGGCGACCTGCTCGTACCGACCAAGGACGCACCCGCGACCACGCAGGACGTCGAGGCGACCGTCTGCCACGTCGCCGACGCGCCGCTGACGATCGGCCACCGCGTGCTGCTCAAGCACGGCACCCGCACGGTCAAGGCGATCGTCAAGGACATCCCGTCCCGGCTGACCCTCGACGACCTGTCGCTGCACCCGCACCCGGGCCACCTGGTCGCCAACGACATCGGCCGCGTCAAGATCCGTACGGCCGAGCCGCTGCCGGTCGACTCGTACGCCGACTCCCGGCGCACCGGTTCCTTCATCCTGATCGACCCCTCCGACGGCACCACGCTCACCGCGGGCATGGTCGGCGAGTCCTTCGCCTCTCCGGAGCCGGTCAAGGCCGAGGCGGACGACGACGGTTGGGACTTCTGACATGACTTCCCACGACTTCTACTCCACGTTCGCGAAGGAGGGCGGCCGCGTCGGCAGCGGCGCCCTCGGCAGCGGGCACGGCGGGGTGGCGCGATGTGCGTGCTGACGTACGCGCACTGCCTGCGCGCCCCGTCCCCCCGCCCGCCGTCGCGGATACGACGAAGACCTGCCGACCTCCCGGCCACGACCTGAAGAACGTGACCGCCGGGCCAACGAGAGGAACCCCTCCCGTGCCTGCCAACCGCTCCCGAGCCTTCCGGCGCACTGCCGCGGCCATAGCCGCGCTCCCCCTCCTCACCCTCGCCGCCTGCGGCTACGGCTCCGAGTCCAAGGACGACGGCACCTCGAAGGTCGCCGCCGAGGGCAAGAAGCTCTCCACCGACACCGTCCGGATCGGCTACTTCCCGAACCTGACGCACGCCACCGCACTCGTGGGCGACCAGGAGGGGCTGCTGCAGAAGGAGCTGGGGGGCACGAAGGCCTCGTACGCCCAGTTCAACGCGGGTCCTTCGGAGATCGAGGCGCTCAACTCCGGTTCGATCGACATCGGCTGGATCGGCCCCTCGCCCGCCATCAATGGCTACAGCACCACCGACGGCAAGGGCCTTCGGATCATCGGCGGCTCCGCGTCCGGCGGTGTGAAGCTGGTGGTCAACCCGGACAAGGTCAAGTCCCTGAAGGACATCAAGGGCAAGAAGATCGCGACCCCGCAGCTGGGCAACACGCAGGACGTGGCGTTCCTCAACTGGATCGCGGAGCAGGGCTGGAAGGTCGACGCCGAGAGCGGCAAGGGCGATGTGTCCGTGGTCCGCACGGACAACAAGATCACCCCGGACGCCTACAAGTCGGGCTCCATCGACGGTGCGTGGGTGCCGGAGCCGACCGCGTCCAAGCTGGTCGCCGAGGGCGGCAAGGTGCTGCTCGACGAGGCCGGCCTGTGGCCGGACAAGAAGTTCGTGATCACGAACATCATCGTGTCGCAGAAGTTCCTCAAGGAGCACCCGGACGTCGTCGAGGCGGTGCTGCGTGGCTCGGTGAAGACCAACACGTGGATCAACGCCAACCCGGACAAGGCGAAGGCCGCCGCCAACACCAAGCTGGAGGAGCTGTCCGGCAAGGCGCTGCCCGCCAACGTGATCGACCCGGCGTGGAAGTCGATCCAGTTCACCGACGATCCGCTAGCCTCGACCCTCAACACCGAGGCGGAGCACGCGGTGAAGGCGGGTCTGCTGGAGCAGCCGAAGCTCGACGGCATCTACGATCTCGCGCCGCTGAACAAGGTCCTCAAGGCTGAAGGCAAGAGCACGGTCGAGGACGCCGGTCTCGGCGTCAAGTAAGCCCGGACACTCATGAGTTCCCAGGAGGTGACGACCATGGCAACCGCCCTCGCCAAGACCGTCGACGCCAGTACGTCGGTGGAGTACGCCGCGCGGATCGAGCACGTCTCGAAGTCCTTCGCCGGACCCGCCGGGCAGCAGCTCGTCCTGGACGACATCACGCTCGATGTCGCGCCGGGCGAGTTCGTCACCCTCCTGGGAGCCTCCGGGTGTGGCAAGTCGACGCTGCTGAATCTGGTCGCCGGGCTCGACAAGCCGTCCGCGGGCGGCATCAGCACCGACGGCCGCCCGGCCCTGATGTTCCAGGAGCACGCCCTTTTCCCGTGGCTGACCGCGGGCAAGAACATCGAACTCGCCCTGAGGCTGCGGGGCGTGCCGAAGTCCGAGCGCCGTGAGAAGGCGGAGGAGCTGCTCGAACTCGTCCGCCTGAAGGGCGCGTACGGCAAGCGGGTGCACGAGCTGTCGGGCGGTATGCGGCAGCGGGTCGCCCTGTCCCGCGCGCTCGCGCAGGACAGCAAGCTGCTGCTGATGGACGAGCCGTTCGCGGCACTCGACGCGATCACGCGGGACGTGCTGCACGACGAACTGACGCGTATCTGGCGCGAGACGAACGTGTCGGTGCTGTTCGTGACGCACAACGTGCGCGAGGCGGTACGGCTCGCCGAGCGTGTGGTGCTGCTCTCCTCGCGCCCGGGGCGTGTCGCGCGGGAGTGGACGGTCGACATCCCGCAGCCGCGCCGTATCGAGGACTCCGCCGTGGCGGAACTGTCCGTCGAGATCACCGAACAACTGCGTGGGGAGATCCGCCGTCATGGCCAGCACTGAGACGAGCACCGTCAAGGACGGCAGCGTCACGAACAGTGGCGTCACGAACGGCGGCGGCAAGGAAGGCAACGACCTCGCCGGACTCGAAGCGGGCCTCGACGCGCTGGAGACGGTCCAGACCAGCCGCACTCCGTTCCGCAAGACCTTCGTGGAGAAGATCTTTCCCCCGATCGTCGCCGTGGCACTGGTGCTGGTGGTCTGGCAGGTCCTGGTGTGGGCGAAGGTCACCGACAGCTACAAGCTGCCTGCGCCGTCCGCGGTCTGGGACGAGGTCACCGAGGCCTGGCTCCAGGGCACGCTCCTCGAATACATCTGGACGAGCGTCTCGCGCGGCCTGCTCGGCTTCCTCATGGCCCTCGCCATCGGTACGCCCCTGGGTCTGCTGGTCGCCCGGGTGAAGTTCATCCGCGCGGCGATCGGCCCGATCCTGTCCGGGCTCCAGTCGCTGCCCTCGGTGGCGTGGGTGCCGCCGGCGGTGCTCTGGCTCGGGCTGAACGACTCGATGATGTACGCGGTCATCCTGCTCGGCGCGGTCCCGTCCATCGCGAACGGGCTCGTCTCGGGTGTCGACCAGGTGCCGCCGCTGTTCCTGCGGGCGGGCCGCACGATGGGCGCGACGGGGCTGCGCGGTACGTGGCACGTCGTGGTGCCGGCCGCGCTGCCCGGCTATCTCGCGGGTCTGAAGCAGGGCTGGGCGTTCTCGTGGCGTTCGCTGATGGCCGCGGAGATCATCGCGTCCTCGCCCGACCTGGGCATCGGCCTCGGCCAGCTGCTGGAGAACGGCCGAACCGCCAACAGCATGTCCATGGTGTTCCTCGCCATCCTCCTCATCCTGATCGTCGGTATCGCCATCGACCTGCTGATCTTCAGTCCGCTGGAGCGGTGGGTGCTGCGCACCCGCGGCCTCCTCGTGAAGAGCTGAACTCCCATGCCCGCACCGGTACTTCTCGTCATCGCCCACGGCAGCCGCGACCCGCGCCATGCCGCGACGGTGCACGCCCTGGTGCGGCGCGTCCGGGCCCTGCGCCCGGGCGTACGCGTGGAGACCGGCTTCCTGGACTTCACCATCCCTTCGGTCCCGGGGGTGTTGGAGTCGCTGGCGGCGGAGGGGGTGAGGGATGTGGTGGCCCTTCCTCTCCTCCTCACCCGGGCCTTCCACGCGAAGGCGGACATCCCGGCGGTGCTGAGTGAGGCTCCCGCCCGGCTGCGGATCCGGCAGGCCGAGGTGCTCGGTCCGTCGCCGCTGCTGACCGCCGCACTCGAACGGCGGTTGTACGAGGCGGGGTTGGCGCCCGTCGACAAGTCCTCGACCGGGGTCGTGCTGGCCTCGGCGGGGTCCACGGACCCGGAGGCGATCGCGGTGATCGCGGATATCGCGGAGGAGTGGCGGCGGACCGGTTGGCGCGCCGTGCGGCCCGCGTTCGCGTCCGCGTCGTTGCCGCGTACGGAGGATGCGGTGCGGGAGTTGCGCGCTCTCGGCTGCGCGCGAGTGGCTGTCGCCCCGTACGTACTGGCTCCCGGCTTCCTGCCGGACCGGATCGCGCGGGGGGCGGCCGAGGCGGACATCCTGTCGGACGTCCTGGGCCCGGCACCGGAGGTGGCCCGCGTGCTCCTGCACCGCTACGACGCGGCGCGGATTCCTGCGCTGGCGGCGATCGGCGCCTGAGCCGGGGGCTTTCTTCGCCCCCGCCGCCCCTACCCGTCCCGTCCCTGGGGGCTCCGCCCCGTACAGTTTCTTCTCACGCGCGAGCGCTGATTGATCGGCCATGAATAAGGCCCCGGTATTCCCTCGCATCTGCGGGGCGGATACCGGGCCTTATCTGTGTTTCTAGGCTTCGATGGCCTTCAAGCCCTCGTACACCTCGCGCAAGTCGGGCGCCTCCGGAAGTTGTCGAGCCTCTACCGCTTTGACGACTTCCAGCGCTCGCCAGTGATTTGATGGGACTACGCGCCCACTGAGTATGGCTTTCTGGGCGGAGTCGCAGGCTTCGTCAAGGCGGTTGTCCGCGAGGAGAACTAGCGCCAAGTCAATGTTGGCGGAGGCCACTCGGCGCGGCCATTTGGTGATGTCATTGGAAGGGCTCAGACGCGCGATAACCTCACGCGCGTAAGGTTCTGCCGCAGCGTCGCCCAACCATGCGAGGGTAGTTGCCGTGTAGGCGAGCGCTTTTGCAGGGTCGTACTGATAATGATGCTCTTTCGGGCGCTCAGTAATTCCCAGCTTGGCAGCCATCTTCTGTACCCGCTCGATAGCCGTGTATGTCTCTGTCGCGTGGCCAAGCCTCGCGTGTGCGCGCCCTTCCTGGGCGGTTGCCTGAATCAGTGCCGACGTTCCCGGAGGCGCGACATTTTGAGCGGCTAGGGACAGTTCAAGTGCCCGCGCGTAGTCGCCATCTGTTAGCACGCGCCACGCGTCGGTTTCGTAGCACCATGCTTCGATTTCCGGGTGTTCCACTTGCCGGGCGAGCGTGACAGCCGCTTGCAGTCTGGCCGTTGCTGCATGGATCTGTTTGAGGTCGATGTGGAGCGTTGCGCCGAGGAGGGACAGCCAACCACCGACTACCAGCAAACGTCTGTGTTCCGCGAGCGTCTTGCGCGCGTCAAGCAACTGCACGACATACGCGGAGTGCTGCCGTACCCGTTCCAAGAGTTCAGCCGGAGGAGTTACCGGATAGGCGGTGGCCAATTCATCGAAGGCGCGCTCTAGTCGCGCAAGCGTTTCCGGTCCGACGTCGCTTTCCTGCACTCGGCGAGCCAATTCCCAGGCGGCCATTTCATCGTTGTTGGCAGGCTCAGCGACTGTAATCCATCCGTTCACCGGACCGGAGGGCAGAACGTCGGAGGCAAGCAATTCGTCCAGCTCTCTGGACGTAACTTGCAACAGCTTTGCCATCTTCGGCCGCTGATGCGGTTGGGGGTCTACTTCTCCCCGTTCCCAGCGTTGCACCGTGGTGCGATCGACTTTCAGGGCATCTGCGAACTGCTCTTGGGTGTACCCGCTCGCCTTCCGGCGCTGTGCTAGACGCTGCCGCTTGCCTGCCATGCCCGTACTCCGTCCGGGTGCCGTCTTCCCTGGTCAGGGTAGCCCGTGCAGCCAACGTGCCGCCTAAATGCGGCAGTTCTGCCGTGGTGCGGCCTCCGTGCAGCGCGGCAGCGTGGACAGACGCAAGGACCCCCGCGACCGCGCGACCGGTCCGGGGGCGTGGACCACCTGAAGGAAGCAGGCAGCCACCCATGTACGTATCACGTCTACTCGATCGAGTGAGAGCGGCCCTGGGCCGACGCGCCCCCGGCAGACACGCCCGCCCCGCAACACCTCCTGTAGCGCCGCCTGCGCCCCGCAGGCGCCCCAGCCCGAACGTGCTGGGCGCGAGGCTGGTCGACGTGCGCAGGCAACGTAGGGGCAGGCACGCCCAGGGTGAGGCATGGCAGCCGCAGCCGCATGTGCGCTCAGAGTGGTTCCCGCCTGCCGACTGGGAGCGCACAGGCGCCATGGTCCGGCCCTACGTGGCCAACCTGGGCGAGGCGCCCAGGAGCGCGCGCACAGGCGCCCAGGGCGCCCCGTGGGGGCACGTCCAGTGATGACGATTGAGGTCTACCGGATCAATCCGGAGACAGGCGCCCGTACTCCCGTTCGCAGCAAGCACACCGTGAAACCGGCGCGCGTGCCGGACTACTCAAGCTCATATCCGCCTTGCTCGTGCCCGCGCTGTAAGGGCAAGGGCAGTAGAGGCAGGCTGAGTGCCCAGGTGGCCGAAGCGAACCGGCGTAGCAGGGGGGAACTGTGACGCGCTCGATCATCAAAGCCGCTGAATGGACGCTCGGGCCGGAAACCGCCGAGGGTGCCCCGCAGGGCATCTACTCCGCCGAGTGCATGATGTGCGGGGTGCAGACTCAGCCAACTGACGATGAACGCTTGCCAGTTGAGGTATGGGCGTTGAAGCACACGGGCTTGAACCCGACGCATCGTCAGTTCAAGGCAACGGCGGAAACCTTCTGGCGCGTCACGCCGACAGGAGACAACCCCTACCGCGAGAGCGACGCCGAGGTGTCCGCACAGGGCGCCCAGGCGTCCTTTTCTCTCGGATCACTCTCACGGGCCTGCGATAGGTTGCCCGCGATGACTGAACTCGGACGCGTCGCCTGGCCGCCTGCCCCGATCAAGACTGAGCGGCTCGTGCTCCGTGAGTCCGAGGCCCGCGACCGTGCGGCGTTCATCGAGCTGCTGGCGTCACCAGAGGTGCACACGTACCTCGGCGGCCCCCGTCCGCGTGACGAGCTTGAGCGAGAGATGCCCGGGGTGCCCGAGCAGTGGCCCGGGAGTTTTGTCGTTGATCTCGACGGGGCGATGATCGGCCAGATCCTGCTCAGAAGAGCACCGGAGCACCACCGCCCGGCTGCCGCGGGGAAAGCCGATCTCGGCTACCTGTTCCTGCCCCGGGCGTGGGGGTTCGGGTACGCCGCCGAGGCGTGCGCGGCGGCACTCGACTGGTTCGACGGCGTCCTTCCCGGCGAGCCGGTGGTGCTCGCCACCCAGACCGCAAACGTCGTTTCGATGCGCCTCGCGGCAAAGCTGGGGTTCACCGAGGTAGAGCGGTTCCATGCCTGGGACGCCGAGCAGTGGCTCGGCCTACGGTCCCCGGTCACGCCGTCCGATTGAGCTCGGCCGTTCGGCTGCAAAGGGTCTACCCTGCGGTGGCTAGTTACCCTGTCCACACCCGCCCTGACCTGCCGCTATTTACGCGTCAGAGCCACCCACCCTTTAAGAAGGCGCTCCGCCCCCAGACCCCCGTATCGCGCTGAACGCGCTCGTCCTCAAACGCCGGACAGGCTGGTAGTCAGCCCCTCCGGCGTTTGAGGAGCGGGGTTCGGGGGCAGCGCCCCCGAGTGGTGACAATGGGGGTCCCCCCGCTCGACCGAAACCGAGAGTGGGGGAGGGTCGGGGCGGCGGGGGCGAAACAGGTCTGTTCAGGTGCCCGCACGGGCCAGGCGTGGGTCCCGGCCGCTCAGGCCCAGCGCCCGGGCGAAGACCGGGGCGTCGTCGGCCACCGGCACAGCGGCCGCGAAGCCGTCGTACTGGCGGTACACGTCGCCGTGCGTGACGACGACATCGAGGACGACACGGGCCGCCGCATCCGAGATCCGGTACTCCTGACCGGTGGCAACCGCCACATCCCACCCATGCACCGCCATCTCCTTCACGATCATCGAGGCAAGCTCGGGAGCCGCCATCGACCCCATCCCGAAATCCACCTCCCCCTCCCACACCACCGGATCCGCCCACGCGGCAACCGCCCGGTCGAGCTGGGCGGCATACGCCGACGCCCACTCCGGCCCCGCGGCGAAGTCCCGCCCGGTCAGCTCCTCGGAGAGCGGCTCGCGCAGCGCCCGATGCTCCAGACCGTGCGAGGTGTACAGCACCCAGTGGTTCACCAGAGCCCGGACATCCCAGTCCGGACAGTGCGTGGCCCCGGCGAGCTGCGCCACCGCAACCCCGCGCGCGACACGAGCGGCCTCGGCGGCACATTCGACCATGACGGGATGCAGGCTCTCCATCGTGTAGAGCACACAGGGAGGGTTCCCCTCGCCCAACTTCTTGTCCGCGTTCTTGTCCATGCGCCCCACGCTAGGGACGCGACCCCGCACCCTCTTGAACAAACGCGACAGCTTCATCGGCCAGCCGCACCAGCTCGTCCACCGGCATCGAACCGGCCGGCCGCCGCTCACGCGCGAAGTCGTTCGCGAGCCGTTGCAGCAGGTCGTTGAGCGGCGTCGGTACGCCGTGCAACCGCCCCAGCAGGGCGATCTCCCCGTTGAGATAGTCCGCCTCGATCGTCCCCGTGCCCCGGTTCAGCGACTGCCACGACGACCCGGCACCCCGCTCGGACCCGTCGAAGGGCTCGAAACGGATCTTGTCGGCGCGGGCCTCCTTCTGTTCCTCCTCCGAGGCGTAGGCAAGGCCCGCCGCGGTCAGCGCGGCCTCACCCTCGGCACGCACCCGGGCGTAGAGCGCGATGCCCTCCTCGCTGGTGAGCAGGCCGCTGACCGCCTCGATCGAGTTGGCGAGGTTGCCGAGGAGCTTGGCGTACTGCCACCGCGTCACGTCGGCCACGACCGGCGCCTCGAAGCGGGACGCGGACAGGTCGGCGCCGATACGCCGCGCCGTCTCGTCCGTGCCGTGCGGATACCGTCCGAGGTGCAGGATCCCGGTCAGCGGCGCACAGGCGGCGGACACCACCCCCGGCTCGACGAACGTCGCGGGCAGCCATACGCACACCCCGTACACCCGCCGGAAGCGGCGCAGCGCGAGCCGCTGGCTCTCCACCCCGTTCTGCGCGCAGACCAGCGGCAGCCGCTCGGCGGCCGTGCCGCCGCCCGCCACGGGCACCGGTCCCCACGCCTCCAGGGCCGCCTCGCTGTCCTGCGTCTTGACGGCGAGCACGAGCACGTCCTCCGCGCCCAGTTCGCCGAGCGCGTGCGGCCCGTCCACGACGGGCGGCCGATGGGTACGCGGACCGTCGGGCGTCACCAGGCGCAGCCCCCGCTCGCGCAGCGCCTCGTACTGCGCGCCCCGCGCGACCAGCACCACGTCGTGCCCCGACTCGGCGAGGCGACCGCCGATGGCCCCGCCGACAGCCCCTGCTCCAATGACGATGTAGCGCATACGTCCGAGCCTGCCACAAACATATGTACGCTCCATCAATGATTCCGGAAACCTTCGAGCTCGCGGGCCGGTTGCCCGTACGCCGTCTCGGTTACGGCACCGCTCAGTTGACCGGACCCGGGTACTGGGGGCCGCGCGGCGACGCCCGGGACGCGGTGGGCCTGCTGCGGCGGGCCGTGGAGCGCGGGGTCACGCTGATCGACACGGCGGACAACTACGGTCCGTCGATCGCCGAGGCGCTCGTCGCCGAGGCCCTGTACCCGTATCCGCCCGGCCTGGTGATCGCCACGAAGGGCGGTGTCGTACGCACCGGTCCGGACGCCTGGCACATCGAGGGGCGGCCCGAGCGGCTACGGGCGATGTGCGAGGCGAGCCTACGGCGGCTGCGCCTCGACACGATCGACCTGTACCAGCTGCACCGGCTGGACCCGGACGTGCCGATGGCCGAACAGCTGGGCGCGCTCGACGAGTTGCGCCGCGAGGGCAAGATCCGGCACATCGGCCTGGACACGGTCACGGCCGAACAGCTCACAGCGGCAAGGCAGTTGACGGACGGCATCGCGTCCGTGCAGAACCGGTACAACCTCACCGACCGCGCCTCGGAGCCACTGCTGAAGCTGTGCGAGGCACACGGCCTCGCGTTCCTGCCCTGGTTCCCGCTGGGCAACGGCTCGTTGACGACGTCCCCGAAAGCGGCGGGCCGAGCAACGGCGACGCGGGTCTGCGCGGACATCGCCGCCGCACGCGGTACCTCACCCGGCCGGATCGCCCTGGCCTGGCTGCTGCACCACTCCCCCGCACTCTGCCCGACCCCCGGCACGAGCTCCCCCGCCCATCTGGAGGAGAACCTCGACGCGGCCACCGTACGGCTCGACGCGGACGACATGTCCCGCCTCGACGCCCTGGGGTGACCTTGCCGGTGCGACATTTCTTGACAATGTGCAGGGGGCAGACCCCAGGATCCTGGGCATGGACTCCGACGGCTTCCACTCCCCCTTCCGCTTCTATCTCAAGCAGAGCCCGTACAGCGACCCCGGCAGCGCCCTACCGGCCGACCTGCCCGCCGACCCTCGCGAACTCGCCGTCCTCGTACGCAACTTGCTCATCCATCGGGAGGAGGGTGAGCACTTCGGGTACGCGATGCCCGAGGAGCGCCGTCACCAGGACGCCGAGGCCCGGTACGTGAGCGAGATCCTGCGGATCCTGCGTGAGCGCGGGCGGGCGCCGCTCACCGAACACCGGGAGTTCGGCGCGCGGTTCGCCGGGACGTGCCGGGACTTCGCCCTGCTGCTGTGCGCGCTACTGAGGGCGACGGGCACGCCCGCACGCGTCCGGTGCGGCTTCGCCACGTACTTCGAGGACGGCTCCTCCCCCGTGACCCACTCGGACCATTGGGTCACCGAACACCGTCTGCGGGACGGCAGTTGGCGACTCGCCGACGCCCAGGTGGCCGACGGGGCGCACGACGTGTCCTTCGACCCGCTGGACGTCCCACCGGACCAGTTCCTCGTCGCCGGAGCCGCCTGGCAGGCGTGCCGGGCGGGCGACGCGGACCCCGACGCCTTCGGGATCCCCCTCCCTACGGGCGACCTGCGGGGCCTGTGGTTCGTGCGCTGCAACGTCGTACGGGATCTCGCGGCCCTCAGCGGGGTGGAGGTGCTGCCGTGGGACATGTGGGCGCTGGCCACGAAGGACGAGCCGGAGGTGACGGCGGACGATCTCGCGCTGCTCGACGCGGCAGCCACGGCCACCACCAAGACCACGACCACGACCACGACCACGACCACGACCACGACCGAGTCTGCCCTCTCGGCAGAGGAGATCCGGCGGCTCTACGCCGACCCTCGCCTCGCCGTCCCGGACGAGATCGTCTCGTATACGACCTACCTCGGTGTCCGGAAGGTCAGGCTTCCCGAGGGGTTTCGGGGCTGAACGGGGTTCCCTGGTGGAAGTAAAGCTGCCATCCTTCCGCCGTCCGCCGCCACAGCGAACTGCGGTGCGCGTGGCGCCCGTTGTTCTCGGTGTCGAAGGTGAGGTGGACCAGGTCCGGGCCGAGCTCGACGCCCTTCATGCGGGAGGTGACGCTCGGGCTGGATCCCGACTCCGTCGTCGCCAGGCTGGCGATGATCGAGACCCGGTCCCAGTGCCGCCCGGAGACGCCGAACTCGTGGAAGCCGGGGTGCAGCAGCGCCCCGAGGAGTTCGGGTGAGCGGCGGATCGCCGGGTCGAGGAGGCTCAGTTCGCCCTCGATGGCCGCCTCGACGGCGGGGCTGTGGTCAGCCACTGGTCAGCTCCGCGAGTTTGGTGACGGTGTTCCAGTTCCGCGTGGTGGCGACGATGCCCTTCGTCATCCGGGGCTTCGACAGGGTCTCCGCCAGTTTGGAGCGGCCGAGGCCGTCGGGGGCGTAGAGGTAGAGGACGCGGTCGCCCAGGCGGAACTCCTCGGGCAGGAAGGCCTGTTGGTCGATCGACGCGAAGCGTTCCGGGCCGACCGGCTCGGAGAAGTACGTGGCGTGCAGTTGCCTGGCCTCCAGGTCGGCGGCCGGGAACGGGCAGGCGTCGAGGACGGCCCGCAGATACGCGTGGTCACGCACCAGGACGTCGACCGTGAAGCCGAAGCGCTTCTCCAGCGCCCCCGACAGCTCCGCGGCGAGCGAGTCCTCGTCGCCGTGGCCGCTGGCGAAGACGGCGTTCCCGCTCTGGAGATACGTGCCGACGTCCCCGTACCCGAGGCCTTCCATGAGGGTGCGCAGTTCGGCCATGGGGACCTTCTTGGCGCCGCCCACGTTGATGCCGCGCAGCAGGGCCGCGTATGTCGTCATACCCACAGTCATCCGCACACCATAAAGCGGCCGTCGTGCCCCGTGGGGGTGGGCACGACGGCCGCGGTTCGCGGGCGCCCGGACAACGCAAGTTACCGTCCGGTTGGTACGACCCTGGCCGATGGGCGCGCTCAGAGCAACACCCATGCACAGTTGTGACTTGTTCAACAAGCTTTCGTAACATTCAAAAGGGATCTTCCCCGCAGGTCGGGCGGCAACCGGCGGCGTACCGGACACACCGGTGGGGCGCACCGGACACCCTGATCACGACCCCCGAGGCGCCGCTTTGCATGTAAGGGGCTCCCATCCTCCTCAGTGCTGAGGCTGTGGGGTCCGAGCGGAGGAGTCGGGCTCCCGGTACCTCACCGAGCAGCACGACGAGAGATCCTTATCCGCCCCATACCTTCGAAGTCAGAGGTGTCGACAGGAGGTCGGCGCCGCACACGAGGAGGCAAGCCCGTCATGGGGAACGGAGACACGCGGGTTCGGGGCATAGCGGCCCGGGCCGGCGGCTGGAGTGCCCGGCACCGCTGGGCGGCCGTCGGGATCTGGCTGCTGTTCGTCGTCCTGGCCATGGGGCTCGGCTCCGCGGCGGGCACGGTCGAACTCAAGGACAGCGACCAGCTCAGCGGCGAGACAGGACGGGCCGCGGCCATCGCGGAGGCCGCGGGCATCGAGGAGCCGGCCGGGGAGACCGTCCTCATCCAGGGGAAGGGCGCGGGTGTCAAGGCGACGGACGCCGAGTTCCGCGCCGCCGTCGACGCCGTGATGAAGGCGGTCGAGGGCACCGGCAAGGTGACCGATGTGGCCTCGCCGTACGACACGGACACGATCTCGAAGGACGGCCGCAGCGCGCTGGTGCAGTTCGACATGCGCGGCGACGCGGACACGGCGGGCGAGCGGGTGGAGCCCGTCCTGAAGGCCGTCGACACCGTGCAGAAGGACCATGAGGCGGTGCTGATCGAGGAGATCGGCGGCGCCAGCATGAACAAGACGTTCGACGACGCGTTCGGCAACGACTTCAAGCAGGCCGAGTACTCCGCCGTACCCGTCGCCCTCGGCATTCTGCTGATCGCGTTCGGCGCGCTGGTGGCGGCGCTGGTGCCGGTACTGCTAGCGATCACCGCGATCATGGCGACGATCGGTCTGATGGGGCTCGTCAGCCATCTGCAGCCGATGGACGACGCCTCCAGCTCCGTGATGCTGCTCGTCGGTCTGGCGGTCGGCGTCGACTACTGCCTGTTCTATCTGCGGCGCGAGCGCGAGGAGCGCTCGGCGGGCCGGGACCCCGAGACCGCGCTGCGGATCGCCGCGGCGACCAGTGGCCGCGCCATCATCGTCTCCGGTGTTACGGTGTGCGTGGCGATGGCGGGCATGCTGTTCACCGGAATCGCCACCTTCAAGGCGATGGGACTGGCTTCCCTGATGGTCGTGGCGGTTGCCATGGTCGGCTCGGTGACGGTCCTGCCCGCGGTCCTCTCGCTGCTCGGTACGCGGGTCGAGAAGGGGCGGATTCCGTTCCTGCACCCGGACAAGCGGCGCAAGTCCAACGGCGGTTCAGCCAACGGCGGTTCGGCCAACGGTGGAAGCCGGTTCTGGACGAGCGTGCTGCGGGTGGTGCTGGCCAAGCCGGCGATCTCGCTGGTCGTCGCGACGGGCGCGCTGCTGGCCATCGCGGCCCCCGCGCTCGGTATGAAGACTCAGAACCTCACGCTGGACCAGGAGTTCGGCGACTCGCTGCCGATCGTGAAGACGTACGAGAGGGTCAACGAGGCCTTCCCCGGCGGTTCCGACCCGGCCGAGGTGGTCGTCAAGGCCGACGACATCAACTCCGCCGAGGTGAAGTCCGCGATCGCCGACTTCCGTGCGCGGGCGGTCAGTTCGGGTGCCTCGCGCGGTCCGGTCGAGGTCAAGGTGCACGACGCGCAGAACCTCGCCTTCGTCTACGTGCCGCTGGTGGGCGGCTCGGACCTGGACGAGGCCGAGAAGAGCCTGGAGACCATCCGCGACGAGGTCCGTCCGGCGACGCTCGGCAAGGTCGACGGGGTCGAGGCTCCGGTGACCGGACAGGTCGCGGGCTCGAAGGACTTCAACGACCAACTCGTGAGCGCGGTGGCCCCGGTCTTCGCCTTCGTCGTGGTCTTCGCCTTCCTGCTGATGCTCCTGTCGTTCCGCTCGCTGACGATCGCGATCACCTCGATCGTCCTCAACCTCCTCTCGGTCGGGGCGGCCTACGGCATCCTGGTCGCCGTCTTCCAGCACGGCTGGGGCGCGTCGCTGGTGGGCGCGGAGGGCGTGGGCGCCATCATCACCTGGCTGCCGCTGTTCCTCTTCGTGATCCTCTTCGGGCTCTCGATGGACTACCACGTGTTCGTGGTCTCGCGGATCCGTGAGGCGCGGATGCGGGGGCTGACGACCCGGGACGCCATCCAGCACGGGGTCGTCACGACGGCCGGAGTCATCACCAGCGCCGCCGTCATCATGGTCGCCGTCTTCGCGATCTTCGGCACGCTGTCCATGCAGTCCATGAAGCAGATGGGCGTGGGTCTCGCGGCCGCGGTCCTGATCGACGCGACGATCATCCGCGGTGTGCTGCTCCCGGCGGTGATGGCCCTCCTCGGGGAACGCAACTGGTACTTCCCGAAGTGGCTGAACCGCCTGCCGGACCTCAGCCACGACGAGTCCCCCGAGGCCGCGTCCTCGCCGCCGCCTCCGGCGGTCGAAGGGGAGAAGGTCGGGGTCTGACAACCTGAACCGCGACACAGCGGCAGTACAGCGGCAGCGTGGCCGGGGCAAGTGCCCCGGCCACGCCGTCGTGTTGTGCGGGATACGCCGGGTCAGGCCGCGGTGGTCACCTCGTCCCGCTCGAAGGAGTCGATGGTGCGGGTGAAGTCGCGGGTCGAGAGCAACAGCTTGTAGATGATGGCGAGTTCGAAGACGAGAAGCAGGGCGCCGGAGACCAGCGTCGCCTCGATGACCGCGTCGAGGAGCGGGCCGACGATGAAGACACCCATCTGGAACTCGATGCCGCTCACCAGGTGCGCACGAATGCGACGGCGCAGGAGGAAGGACCGCAGCCGGAGATAGACCGGGAAGCGGTGGCGGAACTCCTTCTGGAGGTCGATGATTTGGGCGCCCCGAGGCTTCTGAGGAACGCCGGAGGTTCCTTCGGAACCCGGTTCGGACACGGTCTCGGAACCCGATTCCGACACGGTCGCGGAACCCGGTCCCGACACGGTCGCGGAACCCGGTCCCGACACGGTCTCAGAATCCGGTCCCGACACGGTCGCGGAACCCGGTCCCGACACGGTCTCAGAATCCGGTTCCGACACGGTCGCGGAACCCGATACGGACAGAGGCTCGGTACCGGTTGCGGACACGGTCTCGGTATCCGTTGCGGACATGGCCGACGTCCTGCGGATGTCGTGTTCGATGTCCGCCTCGGGGTTGTTGCGCAACAGGTCTTCCATGAAGGCGAGTTCGGCGGAGTTGTCCGAGCGCCGGGCCTCCCGCACCCGCGCCTTGATCTGTTTGCGCATGGAGTAGCGGATCTTGAAGATCTCCAGGGAGTTGATGTAGCGCAGCATGTCGAGGCCGACGACGGCGAGCGCCAGCCAGATGTAGATGGTGTCACCGGTGCGGTCGTACTGCCCGGCCATCAGCGCGACCCCGCACACCGCCACCCGGATACGGTCGAAGACGAAGTCCAGCCAGGCCCCGAAGACGGAGCCCTGGCCGGTCAGCCGCGCCACCTTCCCGTCCATGCAGTCGAGGATGAAACTCAGGTGGTAGACGAGGGCTCCGGCGATCAGCCACCGCCAGTCGCCGAAGGCGAAGCACGCCGCCGACACCAGCCCGAGCAGGAACGCCCCCCAGGTGATCTGGTTCGGCGTGATCCTCGTGCGCATCGCGGTGAGCCTCACCAGCGGCGTGGCCACCGGGTCGACGAGCAGCACGGTCCACCACGCGTCACGCTTCTTCTCCGTGATGCGGCGTACCTCTGCGAGGGGCGGTATGTCTCGGCGCATGGGTCAACTTCCTGCGTTCGTAGTGAGTTCACCTCACGCTAAGAAGCTGTTCAGGCAACGAACAAGGAGTTCACTGCGCAACCTTCGACAGGGGGTAACGGTCGTACTCAGCAACCCGATCGATGCCTCGATCGGGCGGATACCGCGTTATCCGAGCGTTACCGAATGACCGTCCCGTTATCCAAAGGGCGCCAGGGCTTCACCGTTGGCGTACAACCGTGACCCATGGGAATTCCGGGCTCGCGGACGGTCACCCGATCACGCCCTTTCGGGCCTCACGACACCGACTCTTCGGTCATGCCGAGGCCCCCGAGGACCCCGAGCCGCTCTTTCGGATTTCCTCCTCGATCAGATCCGCCGCACGTGCGGTGCCGCCCTCGGTCGCCATGTCCGCCTGGATCTCCTTGAGCCGCCGCGCGACGTCCGGATCACCGGTGACCGCGAGAACGGCCTCGCGCAGGGTCTCGGCCGTCGCCTCCTCCATCGGCAGGTGCCGGGCGACGCCGAGCGCCTGCAGCATGTCCGCGTTGCCGAACTGGTCGACGGCCTGGGGCACGCAGACCATCGGCGTGGTGGTCGCCAGCCCTTCCTGGCTGCCGCCTGCGCCCGCGTGCGTGATGAAGACGTCGGCCTGCTTGAGGATCGCCAACTGCGGTACCCAGTCCCGGACTTCGACGTTCCCCGGGACGTGCCCCAGCTCGCCCGGATCGACGTGCTTGCCGATCTGCAGCACCACGTGCCAGCCGGGCCGGCCCCCGAAGGCCTTCACGCACGCGCGATAGAACTCGGGCTGCTTGGTGAAGGCGGAGCCCAGGGACACGAGGAGGACGCGCTCGGCGTCAGCGGGGCGCCGCCACTCCCCCTGGGCGGCGCGGTCGCCCTGGCAGGCGCCGACGAACGTGTACACCGACTCGTCGACCCGGTCGGCGTTCGGCTGGAGGGCCTTCGGGATCAGGACGAGGGAGCGGGCGGGGCGACCGCCGAACGAGTCGGGGTCCTGGGCGACCCCGTTCTCGTCCAGCCACGCCTGGAAGCGCGCGTAGTACGCCCTGCCCCGCTCGGTCTTCTTCGGCTCCGCCCACATGGGCTCGGCGACCTCCTCCTCGTACCCCTCCCAGGCGACGAGGTTCGGCGAGAGGGAGACGGCCGGGACGCCCCAGCGGTGCGCGAGGACACGGGCTGGGTACGAGGTGATGTCGTGCAGTACGAGGTCCGGCTCGTCGCCTTCGTACGCCTCGACGAGCTGCGGGAGTGCCTGGATCGCGTCGGCCAGGAAGGGCTCCACGTTGTCCAGGAGTGTGGTCCCCCATGCCTCGGGGTCGTCGTCGGGGGACGGCAGGGTCGACTTCCAGAGCCTCGGCTCGGCACCGGTCTCCGCGACCTTGTCGGCGAAGACGGGCGGAATCGCGTACGTGACCCGGTGCCCGCGGGCGACGAGCTCCCGGATCACCTCAAGGCTCGGGTTCACGTGCCCGTGGGCGGCGATGGAGAACATGGCGATGTGGGCGGGGTGTGAGGTGGTCATGAGCCCGACCATAAGCGAGACGATACGTCTCGTACAATGCAATTGCGGCCTCCCGTCCTACGCGACTCACCGCGACGCCAGCACGTGGTGGAGCCCCAGCCACTGCTCGGGCGACACCTCCCCGACGAGGGCACGCGGGTCGAGACACGCGGCCCTGAACGCGGCATCCACCCGGCGCCGTGGGTGGGCCCGGCGCAGCGAGGCGTGCAGAGAGCCGCCGACCCCCGAGAAACCGAGCTCGACCAGGTGCCGCCAGGCGTCGTACGAGGTCCGGTCGAGCAGGGGCGTGCGGCGTCGCTCGATGCGTACGATTCCGGCGTCGACCCGGGGCACGGGCCGGAACCGGGTCCTGGTGACCCGGCCGAGGAACCGCCACTCGAAGCGCGGCCAGGTGCGGACGGTCAGCAGAGTCCAACTCCCGTAGTCCCCGGTGCGTTTGCGGGCGTATTCGAGCTGGGTGAGGAGGGTGGCGTCCGTGAGACCGGGCGCGCGCAGACACCAGTCGACGACGTCCGCGGTACGCGAGAAGGGCACGTTCCCGGCGACGGAGAAGGCGGTGCCAGGCGGCCGGGCGGCGAGGAAGTCGTCGCCGATCACCCGCACTTGGGGCGTCCCGGAGAAGCGGGCGCGCAGGGCGGGTACGAGCCGTGGGTCGATCTCGTAGGCGAGCAGCTCCCGGCAGCGGGGTGCGAGCACCTCGGTCAACGCGCCTTTGCCCGCGCCCACTTCGAGTACGAGGGGCGGGTGGTGCGGGTGCGGTACGGCGAGCCGGGCGAAGCGGTCGGCGGTGGCGCGGTCGGTGAGGAAGTTCTGCGAGAGCGCGCGCGAAACGTGGGTGGGGCGGGCCATGGCCTGCGGTCCTTGTCTTCCGTGACGACGAAACGGGCAGACGAAGGCCCCGACCGGAAGGGAAGAGAAGACACGCGCAGCAGGCGGGCACGCGTCAGCCGCGTGCCTGCTCCAAGGCGTACGTGAGAGGGGTTGCCCCTGCGGCGACTGCCGTCAGCGGGCGAAACTCCCCGGTCCGGTCAGGGCACCGGGGGCACGCCGCATCCGAATGGAATACGTGCAGCCCCGGCCAAGACCGGAGAAGTAAATCGAGTTGATACCCACGCCGGGCACGCTAGGCGAGCCAGACCGGAACGGACAACCGATTTTCACCCCGCGCCTTCCACCAGGGGTAGGAGAACCGCCTGCTTTTAAGGGGCGCGGGGAACTGCGCGACCAGCCCCCACCGGCCGGCACCCGACGAACCACCCGCGTCCCCCAAGGCCCGGGCCAGCGAACCCGTCACCTCTGATACCGCGCCAACACCAGATTCCCGTCCCCCACAAGCCGCTCACGCAACTCACCCAGCCCAATAGCCCCGCTGTAGTACTCCTGAAACGCAGGCGTAGCCACCTTGTCCTTCCACTCCGGATAGCCCCGCACGGCCTGCGCCGGCGCCGACCGCAGATACCGCGCAAGCTCCGCACCGACCGCCCACCCGTCCTCCTCCACCCGCAGCGCCGGATCCCGGAGCGCCTCCGTCCCGGTCGGCAGCATCCAGTCGCCGAGCGCGAGCCGCACCATGTTCCGCGGCTGGAGCAGGAAGTCGATGAACGCGGCGGCCTCCTCCTTGTGCGGACTGTCCTCCGCGACGGACAAGGTCTGTGGACTCACCCCCTGAGTGAGCCCATCCGCTCCGGCCGGCGCGGGCAGCACCTGCCAGTCGAAGCCCTCCGGCGCCTGTTGCACGATCTGCTGCCGGTACGAGAACCCGAGCGGAACCATCGCGTACTTGCCGCCGAAGAAGCCGGGCAGTGTGTCGGATCCGCCGCTGCCGAGCGTCGAACTCGACGCGCTGCCATCGGTGTTGACCTGATCGTGAACAGTCCGAGGCACCACCTCGTCGGCCGCCCCGAACCGAATCCGCACCTTGCCGTCCGAGCCCCGATGGAACAACTGCCCGCCGGTCGAGAGCGACAGGTCGAGGGTCGCCGACACGGGTTCCTTGAGCGGCCAGGCCACACCGTACTTCCCTTCCCCATCGCCCAGTTCATCGGTGATCGCCCTGAACTCGTCCCAGGTCCACGGCTGTTCGGGCGTCGGAATCCGTACGCCGGACTCCCGCAACCACGTGGCGTTGGCGATCAGGACACGCGGCTCCTGGAGGAACGGCACGCCGTAGACCCCGTCCCCGAAGGTCACGGTCTCCCAACTCCGCTGCGGAATATCGGACTTGAGCCGCTCCGGCAGGAGACCACGCAGATCCGCGAGATACCCGCCGTACGCGAAGTCCGCGAGGTCGTCCGAGGCGTCATGGATGATGTCCGGCGCCTCACCGCCCTCGAAGGAGGTGAGCAGCTGGTCGTGAACGCTGTCCCAACTCCCCTGTACGTACTCGACCTTGACATCCGGATGTGCATCGTTCCATTCCTCCACCAGCTCCCTGTTGGCGTCGACGGACTCCTGCTGCCAGGCGAGGGACTGGAAGCGGAGGGTGACCCTGCCGTCCCGCGAGCCGCCGCCGTCGCCGTCGCCGCCGGTGCAGGCCGTACAGCTCGTGAGCAGCAGCGCCACCACCATCGCGACGAGCCGTTTCGTCCGCATCAGCTCTTCACCGCCCCGGCGAGCATCCCGCCCGTGATCCGTTTCTGGATGACCGCGAAGACGACCAGCGAGGGCAGGGTCGCCAGGAACGCGGCCGCCGCGAGGGGCCCGAGGTCCGCCACGCCCTCCGCGCCGAGGAAGTGCGTGAGGACGACCGGAAGGGTCTGTTTCTCCGGGGTCTTGAGGAGCACCAGCGCGAAGAAGAACTCGTTCCACGCGCTGATGAACGCGAACAGCGCCGTGGCCACGATCCCCGGCGCGAGCAGCGGGGCGGTGATCGAGACCAGCGTCCGCACCTTGCCGGCTCCGTCCACCGCCGCGGCCTCCTCCAGCTCGGTCGGCACGGCCCGTACGTACCCCACGAGCATCCACAGCGCGAACGGCAGCGCCCACACCACGTACACCATGATCAGACCCGCTACGGAGTTGATCAGCCGCAGGTTCTTCAGGACCAGGAACAGCGGGATGATCACCAGGGCGAACGGGAACGCCTGGCTGACCACGACCCAGCCGGTCGCCGCCTTCGCGAGCCGCGTGCGGTGCCGGGCCATGACGTACGCCATCGGGGTCGCGATCAGTACGGCGATCACCGCCGCGCCGACCGCCGCGATCAGCGAGTTCAACGCGGCGTCCAGCAGCGGCTGTTCGTCGAAGGCCTGCCGGAAGTTGGCGAGGGTCGGGTCCTTGGGGATCCAGGTCGGATGCAGACTCCCCAGCTCGCGCGGCGGTTTGAAGGCGGTGGAGATCAGCCAGAGGAAGGGGAATGCGAGGAAGACGAGATACCCGAGGAGGGCGAGGTACTGGCTCGCGCGAGCCGATTTCCGTGTCCTCACGCGTCCTCGCCTCCCCTCAGCCGGCCGACCAGGTAGAGGGCGAGGATCACCGAGATCACCGCGACCATCACGCATCCCATCGCCGCCGCGTAGCCGAACTGCCCGTAGCGGAAGGCCTCTTCGTACGCGAACAGCATCGGCAGCCGGGTGCGACCGCCCGGCCCGCCGTTGGTCAGGACGTACACCAGGGCGAATGAATTGAAGTTCCAGATGAAACTGAGCGCGGTGATGGCGAGCGCTACCGGTTTGAGGGCGGGCCAGGTCACCGTGCGGAAGCGGCGCCAGGCGCCCGCGCCGTCCATCGCCGCGGCCTCGTGCAGTTCGTGCGGGGTGTTCTGCAGTCCGGCGAGCAGGGCGACCGTCGTCTGGGGCATGCCCGCCCAGACGCCGACCACGATTACCGCGGGCAGGGCGGTGGCCAGACCGCTCAGCCAGTCGCGGCCCTCGCCCAGGCCCAGGTCGCGGATGGTCTCGTTGAGGATGCCCGCGTCCGGGTTGTAGACGAGCCGCCACATGATGCCGACCACCACCTCGGGCATCGCCCACGGGATGATCGCGAGCGACCGCGCCAGCCAGCGGAAGCGGAGGTTCTCGTTGAGCAGCAGGGCGAGGCCGAGGGCGAGGAGGAACTGCGGGATCGTCACCCCCACCGCCCACAGCAGACCGATCCGGAACGAGTCCCAGAACAGGGTGTCGTGCAGCAGGTCCTGGAAGTTGAGGGTCCCGATCCACTGCGTGGGCTCGGTGCGGCCCGACTGGGAGTCGGTGAACGCCAGCGCGATGCCGTAGAGGAGCGGTCCGACGCTGAGCACCAGGATCGGGATCAGCGCGGGCAGCACCAGGAACCAGGCGCCGTGGTCGACGAGGCGGCCACCACCCGGGCCATCGCCTCCGCCCGGCGCACCCCTCGCCGACCGTTTCACCGACCGCTTCACCGACCGCTTACCTGACCGCTTTCGCACGGTCGCCAATGTCACGAAACCATCCCCTCTGGGCTGCTCGTGTCGGTCTGGCCGTCCCGGCGGCCCTCGTCATCGTGCTGACGTACTGACACGCCGTCAAGGCAGCGCGCACACCCTCCCGAGGGCTCCCACCAGTGCGAATGCGACACTGGGCGGCGCATGGCGGGATCTCGACCGCCGACACGACGAAACCACGAGAAACACGGACTCCACGAGCGAGAGGCGAGTGATGGACGAGGCACAGGCGCGGGACGTGCTCGCCGAAGCGGGGTTCGACCGGGGCGCGGAGCTGCTCGCGCTGGGCGAGAACGCCGTGTTCGCGGCCGGTGACCTGGTGGTCAAGGTGGGGCGCGACGCCGAACTCCTGGACCGGGCGCGGCGGGAACTGGCCATCGCCGCCTGGCTCGCGGAGGCGGGCGTCCCCGCGGTGCGGGCCGCCGAATCCGAGGCACGGTCCGTCGCCGGTCACCCGGTGACGGTGTGGCATCGGCTGCCCAGTTCCGTACGCCCCGCCGAACCCGGCGATCTGGCCGAGCTGCTGCGACTGGTGCACGCCCTGCCCGCCCCTTCCTTCACGCTGCCGCGCCGCGAGTTGCTGGGCGGGGTCGAGCGGTGGCTGCGGCTCGCGGGTGACGCGATCGACCCGGCGGACGCCGCGTTCCTGCGGGACCGGCGCGACGGCTTCGCCACGGCCGCCGCCGCGCTCACCCCGCATCTGCAGCCGGGCCCGATCCACGGTGACGCGCTGCCCCGCAACGTCCACGTCGGCCCCGACGGGCCGGTCCTGGTCGACCTGGAGACCTTCTCCACCGACCTGCGTGAACACGACCTCGTGGTGATGGCGCTGTCCCGCGACCGGTACGGGCTGCCCGCCGAGGCATACGACGCGTTCACCGGGACGTACGGCTGGGACGTACGCGAGTGGGCCGGGTGCGGGGTGCTGCGCGGGGCCCGCGAGACGGCCAGCTGCGCCTGGGTCGCCCAGCACGCACCGACCAATCCGAAGGCGCTGGCGGAGTTCGTGCGCCGGGTGGCGTCACTGCGGGACGGCGACGAAACGGTTCGCTGGTATCCCTTCTGAGGCCGCTCCCCGGGGCTGCTCCCTTCAAGAGTGAGTGCTGGGGCTGGATGCGGTTGTCCGCTGTGTGCCGGGAGGGTCTCCTCGGTCATGGGTGTGTTGTGGGCTGCCGTTCTCCGGGAGGGGAACGGAGGTTCTTGGGTCGAATGGGTGACCTTTGCGGGGGTGCTCGTTGACTGCGGTGACGGGTTCTTCGGCCGGGCGGGGGTGAACGGGTGGGTGGGCTGCGGGAGTTGGCGGTGTCGTTCGTGGTGCCCGGTCCCGCCGGGGTAGCTGTCCGGGACCGGCTGCGGGTGAGCGAGTCGGATGCGGCGGTGCTGGCCGAGGTCGGTGTCTTCCTCGGGTCGCTGGCGTCTGGTGATCTCGCGGAGCGGTCCCGGCAGGGGCTGACGCATGATGCGGCTGGGTGGGCGGTGCGCAAGCGGGAGCTGACGGGGAAGTCGTCGGCGCGTTGGGCGGGCAGTATCACCAGGGCCACGCATGATCAGTGGTCGCTGGCGAGGCGCGGGCAGGCCGCGTATCTGGGCTGGTTGCGGGGGCAGGTCGTCTCGGTCGAGGCGCGGCTGGCCAGGCCGCTGGGTGCCAAGGGGAACAAGCGCGAGGGGCTGGCGCGCGGCTATGGCTCCCGGAGTGAGTGGCATGCCAAGTCCCGCCGCCTGCAAACCCTCAAGGACCGGTTGGCGGTGGTGGAGCGTGACTGGGCGGCGGGCCGGGTGCGTGTGGTGCGGGGCGGCAAGCGGCTCGCCAACGCCCGCCACCACCTGGCGGCGGCCGGGCTGAGTGAGCAGGAGTGGCGGGAGCGGTGGCAGGCGGAGCGGATGTTCCTGGCCGCTGACGGGGAGTCCGGCAAACGCTTCGGGAACGAGACCATCCGCGTCACCGACACCGGCCGGCTCTCGATCAAGCTCCCTGCCCCGCTGGCGCACCTGGCCAACGCACCGCACGGCCGGTACGTGCTCGAAGCGACCGTGCGGTTCCGGCACCGGGGTGCGGAGTGGCGTGACCGGATCACGGCGAACCGGGCGGTGGCCTACCGCATCCACCACGACACGGCACGCGGACGCTGGTATGTGACCGCCGCTTGGCAGCGCGCTGCCGTTCCCGCCATGCCGCTGGAGGCGGCGCTGGCCCGGGGTGTGGTCGGGGTGGACATGAACGACGACCACCTCGCCGCCTGGCACCTCGACGTGCACGGCAACCCGGTCGGCGCACCGCAGCGCTTCTCCTACGACCTCACCGGCAACGCGGAGCACCGGGATGCGCAGATCCGGCACGCGCTGACCCGTCTGCTGCACCACACCCGCCGCTGCGGGGCCGCCGCGATCGCCATCGAGGACCTCGACTTCACCGACGGCACAAGCCGGGAGCGGCACGGCCGCAACAAACGCTTCCGCCGCCTGCTCTCCCGCTTCCCCACCGCCAAACTCCGCGCCCGGCTCGTCTCGATGGCAGCCGAGCAGGACATCGCCGTCGTCGCGGTCGACCCGGCCTACACCTCCCGCTGGGGTGCCCAGCACTGGCAGAAACCCCTCACCACACCGACTCGCAAGATTTCCCGGCACGATGCGGCAAGCATCGCGATCGGGCGACGCGCCCTCGGACACCCGATCAAGCGACGGACGGCACCGCCCCCACACCACCAGAGTGATGGTGCGGGGCATCGGACCGCCCAGGCCCGACCGGACACCCGACAGCGCGAGGAAACCCGCCCCCACCCACCCGGACCACGCACCAGATGCGCGCCGCCGGACCGTGGAGCGAACGCGGGAGACCAGCGTGCCCAACACCGTTCGGGGCACACGGCCGAGCAGCAGTCCTGGCAACAGGACTCAATCCCGCTCAGTCTCTAGGAACGGTTCCAGCTATCTGTCCGCCCAGACGGCCACCGCCGTACTGCCCGTTCTGGTGGTGCTCTTCGCGCGGTACGCCCTGTCCGCGCTCGCCTGTCTCGGTCTGGTCGCCGCCGACCGGAGGTCCGGCGGATGGACCCGAGACGAGCTCCGGATCGGCGTGCCGCTGGGCGTCACCCAGGCGGCCGTCCTGGTCGTGGAGACGTACGGCGTCGCCCGCACGAGTGCGGCCAACGCGGGGCTGATCATCAGCCTGACCATCGTGATCACTCCCCTCCTCGACCGCACGGGCCACCGCGGCGGCCTCCCCCTGTCCTTCTACGCGGCCGCCGGCGTCTGCCTGCTGGCCGTCGGTCTCCTGATGTCGGGCAACGGCTTCCACGCGCCCCGTCTCGGCGACCTGCTGATGCTCGCCGCCGCGCTGATCCGGGCGGTGCATGTCGCACTCGTCGGCCGGCTCACCGTGAACCGTGCGATCCGCCCGCTGCGGCTGACCACCGTGCAGACCCTCGTCGGCTCGGCGCTGTTCCTGCTGCCGGCGTCCGGCGAACTGTCCACGCTCGCCCACATCGGCTTGGCGGGCTGGGCCCAGCTGCTCTATCTCGCCCTGTTCTGCAGTGTGTTCGCCTTTCTCGCACAGACCTGGGCCGTCCAGCGCACCTCCGCGAGCCGGGCCA
The DNA here is from genome assembly GCF_026341515.1 of Streptomyces sp. NBC_00878. NCBI lineage: Bacteria > Bacillati > Actinomycetota > Actinomycetes > Kitasatosporales > Streptomycetaceae > Streptomyces > Streptomyces sp. NBC_00878. Next base: position 2,362,555 of record NZ_JAPEOK010000001.1, read on the forward strand.
GCCTCCTGCTGGGCACCGAGCCGATCTGGGCCGCAGCCGTGGGAATCACCCTGGCCGGCGACCACTTCACCCCGCTCACGGGTCTCGGCGCGGCGATGATGGTCGCCGGAACGTACTGGGGCCAGTCCATCGAACGCGCCCACCGCGCCGCCACCTCCGAGGGGGCTCGGCCGCCGTCGACGGCGTCGGCCCCTTCAGAGACCCGCACCGTTCAGGGGCGCGGGGCTGTGACATCTGCGGCTCCGCCGCGTGGGCGCGACAAGCCACAACCAACCCGCAGGTGACGAACGACCCCCGTCAACGTCCGCTCCCCGCGGAGCGTTGCTCCGCGTCCGACAGGTCCCGCAGCGGCCACACCCCGTCCACCACCGCCGTCTCGTCCCCCTTGCTGCGCAGGAAGCTCTGGAAGTCGGCCGCCCATTCCGCGTACCACTCGATCTGGCGGCGGTGCAGCTCCGCCGGGCCGAGGGCCGCGACCTTGGGGTGGCGGGCGGCTATCGCGCCGGCGAGACGGGCCGCCGCCAGGGCGTCCGCCGAGGCGTCGTGGGCGGAGTCGAGCGTGATCCCGTACTCCACGCAGACCGCTTCGAGATTCCGCTTGCCGCGGCGGTAGCGGTCCACGGAGCGGTCGATCGTGTACGGGTCGATGACCGGCGCGGGATCGACTCCGCCGAGCCGGTCGCGCAGTGACGGCAGTCCGTACCTCCGCAGTTCGGCGGAGAGCAGGGTCAGGTCGAAGGCCGCGTTGTACGCCACGACCGGGACGCCCGACTGCCAGTACGAGACGAGGACCGAGGCGATCGCGTCGGCCACCTGGTCGGCGGGCCTGCCCTCGGCCGTCGCCCTTTCGTTGCTGATCCCGTGCACCGCCACCGCGTCCGCCGGGATCTCGACTCCCGGGTCGGCGAGCCATTCGCGGTGCCCTACCGGCTCTGTCCCCCTGACCTCGATCACGGCCCCGGTGACGATGCGCGCCTCGCGCGGATCCGTCCCGGTCGTCTCCAGGTCGAAGCCGACCAGCAGCTCCCCGTGCCAACCCATGCCGGCCCCCTTCTTCGTGGTGCGATCCCCCATGACCTCCACGATCCCATGGGCCACTGACAATCCGAGGACCGCATTCCGCTTGACGCCTGTCAGGACACAGGCCGCGAATCGGCCCAAGCCACCTCGAACTCCTCGCGATACGTCCCGAAAAGCCCCTCTTCACCGGCCTCGTCCGGCTTCAACACCCGCCCCCCGCCGCGCAGTACGAGCACCGGCGCCTCCATCCCGCGCGTCCGGCGCAGATACGACTGCACGACCGCTATGCCGTCCGAGCCGTCCCCGTCGACGAGGTACGCCGTGAAGCGGGGCGTCTCGTCGTAGACCTGGATCTCGAAGGCGCCGGGATCGCGCAGCCGGGCCCGGACCCGGCGCATGTGCAGGATGTTCATCTCGACGGAGCGGCTCAACTCACCCCGCTTGATGCCGAGTTCGCGCTCGCGGCGCTTCACCGCACTGGACGCGGGGTTCAGGAACAGCAGCCGCACCCGGCAGCCGGACTCGGCCAGCCTGACGAGCCGCCGGCCCGAGAAGTTCTGTACGAGGAGGTTGAGGCCGATACCGATGGCGTCGAGGCGGCGGGCACCGCCGAAGATGTCCTCGGCGGGGAACTGCCGCATCAGCCGCACCCGGTCCGAGTGCACGCCCACCACGTCCGCGTACCGGTCGCCGACCAGTTCCTCGACCGCGTCGACCGGCAGCCGGCGCGCGGACGGTACGTCACTGCCCGCGCCGAGTATTTCCAGGAGCTTCGCGGAGGCGCGCTCGGCCTGGGCGAGGACGGCCTCGGACAGGGCCCGGTTCCGCGAGACGACGTTGCGGGTGACTTCCAGTTCGTCCAGGGCGAGTTCGACGTCCCGGCGCTCCTCGAAGTACGGCTCGAAGCACGGCCAGTGCTGCACCATCAGCTCGCGCAGCTGGGGCAGCGTGAGGAAGCTGAGGACGTTGTCGTCGGCCGGGTCGAGCAAGTAGCCCTTGCGGCGGCTGACTTCGCGGACGGCGACGGCCCGCTGCACCCACTCCTGCCCGGCGGGTCCGGCGGCGGCGACCACCCAGTCGTCCTCGCCGTGGACGGGCTCGTAGATCGGGCGGAGAACAGCGGCCACGACCGCGCGCAGCCGCTGTTCGACGAGGTTCAGCCAGATGTAGGCCCGGCCGGCCCGCTGGGCGCGCGTACGCACCTCACGCCAGGCGTCGGCGCCCCAGTCCAGCTCCGCTCCGATCTCCATCGGTCGCGCCAGGGACACCGCGCCCGGTGGGGCATCCGTGGAGCTCCCCTCGTGACCGCCGTCACCAGGGGGCAACTCCAGCCCTCCGGACCCCACCCGCGCACCGCCTTCCGCTCCCCCGAGCACTCCCCCAGCCAACGATCAAGGAAGGGTACTCCGGGAGCGGCGGACGGTGCAGCCGGATGGACAGGTCGTTTCTCAACTACCGTTGTCCGGGCGGCCGTTCTGATTGGCAAGCTCCGGCGGAGTGAGCGGATTCATAGCGGTGACATCGCGCGGGGCAATGGAGAAGCCCTGCCAGTGGACCGGCATGGGCTGCTGGTCCTCGTCCCGGGCGACGTGGTGGAAGCCGATGTTCACCCAGGCCACGGGGTTCGTGATGGTCTCTCCGTTGACCCACTTGTCGACGGACTTACCAGCTCCGGTACCGCAATTGGGCAGGTTGTTGCTGGCGAACTGCTCGCACTTCTTGTACTGGGTGAAATAGACGTCGTGCTTGGTGAAGCTGCGGCCCGGGTACTTGGAGGTGGCGCCCGGGACGAACTCGTACGAACGGGCGTGTTCGTCCTTGTTCTTGCCGGTGGTGCTGACCACGCGCCACCAGCGCATGTTCTTGGCGTCGCCCGCGAGTTCCTTGTTGACCGGCGTACGGGTGGTCTTGTTCCTCGGGGCCGCGCCGCCGGCGGCGGGCGGGCTGACCACGGAGTCGTACTGCTCGACCTTGTTCTTGGAGTTGCCGTCGAGGCCGAAGTTGAGCCGCCAGAAGACGTTGTGGCTGTGGCTGGTGGCGTACGCCTTGGCGCCCTTGCCGATCGGCCAGCCGCGGCCGTCACCGGCGTCGTAGTCACCGGGCGAGAGGCTGCCGGTGGCGCCGACGTTCATGTTGATCGTGCCGTCGTCCGAGAAACGCCACTCGGTCATGTACTCGTACCAGCCGACCTGGTTGACGGTGTAGACGAGCAGGTCCTTGCCCTGCTGCTGGAAGACCTTGTTCGCCGTGTCGCCCTGCATGCGGTAGGCGTGGCCGCGCGAACGGGTCGTGGTGCACAGGCCCTTGACGTTCGGGTGCGCCGGGTCCGCGCCCGGGACCTTGACCGTCTTGATCGTGCCGCCGGGGCACTCCCCGGGGGCCATGTCCTTCAAGCCCGATCCGAAGCCGTAGCCCGTGAGGTCGTCGTACTCGACCGAGCCGTCGTCGTAGGGGACGTGTATCTGGGCGAGCTTCGCACTTGTCAGGACGCGTATGGGGCGGGCTTCCCCCTTGGGCTGGTACGAGATGTTCTCCAGGACCAGCCCGGACTCACCCTCGTAGCGCCAGCACATCGTCCAGGTGGTGCCGGTGGAGAGTTTCTGCTCGATCTTGTAGGCCGCGCTGCAGGCGGCGGCCGCCGCGGGGGCGGCCTTGGGCTGGGCGACGGCCGGCCCCGCGGCCGTGGAGGCGCCGACGGTCAGGGCGGCCACCGAGAGGCCCACCACCGTCCGTCCGCGGGCGCGGGTGATGCTGTTCACGCGCATGAAAAGGTGACTCCCTTGCACAAGCAGGAAAGTGGGAAATGGGAAAAATGAACGAAGGTCGCTGAACCGCTGCCGGTGAACGGCAAGGGGCGGTCAGCCGACCTTGGCGACCTTCCGGGTGCTCAGATCGATCACCAGGTCACGGGTGTCGATCCAGGGACCGTTCTTGGCCTTCACGAAGAGCGTCACGCAGCGGTGCTTGCCGCAGTCGGCGAGGGCCGCGGGCGTGCCCGGGTTCGCCCGGTACACCATGCTGCTGAGCAGCAGCTGGTCAGGAGTGGTCAGCTCCTTGTCCGTGGCGTCCTTGAAGTCGGCCTTCAGGCCGGCGCCGAGCGGGTCGGCGAGCAGCAGCTGCGCCGCCTCGATGTTCTCGGTGCGGTTGAGCGGCGGCTGAACGCCCTGCTGGGTGTCGGTCTCCTCGACCTTGCCGGTGTCGAGGTTGACGGTCTTGGTGACGAGCTTGTCGTTCTTGTAGTCGTAGAACGACACGTCGGCGCGGCGCGGCGCGTCCGGGTCGTCCAGTTCGCTCGTCTTGGGATCGGCGAGGTCGACGGCGAGCGACTGCGGACCCTGCTCGCCCTCGACGTTCTCGCCGGTGCGGCGCAACTGCTGGTCCAGGGCGAGCTTCTCGACACGCTCGGTCTCGTCCTCGGTGAGCGGGTCGCGTCCCTCGCCGGTGTCGCCCTCCGCCGGAGCCTGCTCGACGACGCCGGGAGCCACGGCGCCCTGGCCCTGGCCGGCCTGCTGGGAGGTCTGGCCCGCCCCCTTGCCGTCGGAGTCGTCGGCGCCTGCCGAGCCCGGCAGGGTGATCCCGATCATCACGGCGGTCCCGGCGACCGCGATGGCCGTACCCGCCACCACCTTGCCCAGATGGCGGTGCACTATCGTGCGCACATTTCCCCCTACTCCCCCTGTGTCTCTAGGAGGCGCTCGAGTCCCACTGGTTGGCATACCGCGTATGCACTGGTCATTCGGTAAGAGGGACGTAAGTCATAGGTGGTTCCATCACTTTCGGGGAGACTCGGGCGGGAGTCGCCCCCGGGGGCGTCGCACAACTGGAAGAGTTGCATCCATGCAGGTCTGGCCTGGACAGGCGTACCCACTCGGTGCCACGTACGACGGCGCCGGCACGAACTTCGCGGTCTTCTCGGAGGCCGCGGACCGGATCGAGCTGTGTCTGCTGCACGACGACGGCTCCGAGACGGCGATAGAGCTGCGCGAGACCGACGCGTTCGTACGGCACGCGTACCTGCCCGGCGTCATGCCGGGCCAGCGGTACGGCTTCCGTGTGCACGGTCCGTACGCGCCGGAGCGCGGGCAGCGCTGCAACTCAGCGAAGCTGCTGCTCGACCCCTACGCGAAGGCCATAAGCGGCGGCATCGAATGGGGCGAGGAGGTGTACGGCTACCACTTCGGGTCGCCGGGCAAGCGCAACGACCTGGACTCGGCACCCCGCACCATGAGCTCCGTGGTGGTCAACCCGTACTTCGACTGGGGCGACGACCGGCGCCCGCGCACCGAGTACCACCACACGCTCCTGTACGAGGCCCATGTGAAGGGCCTGACGATGCGGCACCCGGGACTGCCGGACGAACTGCGCGGCACGTACGCGGCACTCGCCCACCCCGCCATCATCGAACACCTGACCGCACTGGGCGTCACCGCCCTGGAACTGATGCCCGTACACCAGTTCGTGAACGACCACCGCCTGGTCGACATGGGCCTCAACAACTACTGGGGCTACAACACCATCGGCTTCTTCGCCCCGCACAACGCGTACGCCTCCTGGGGCGACCGCGGGCAGCAGGTCCTGGAGTTCAAGTCGGCCGTACGGGCGCTGCACGAGGCCGGTATCGAGGTCATCCTCGACGTGGTCTACAACCACACCGCCGAGGGCAACCACCTCGGCCCGACGCTCTCCTTCAGGGGCCTGGACAACGCCTCGTACTACCGGCTGACGGACGATCCCCGCTACTACATGGACACCACGGGGACGGGCAACTCACTGCTCATGCGCTCCCCGCACGTCCTCCAGCTGATCATGGACTCGCTGCGCTACTGGGTCACCGAGATGCACGTCGACGGGTTCCGCTTCGACCTGGCGGCGACGCTGGCCCGGCAGTTCCACGAGGTGGACCGGCTGTCGTCGTTCTTCGACCTGGTGCAGCAGGATCCGGTGGTCTCCCAGGTGAAGCTGATCGCCGAGCCCTGGGACGTCGGCGAGGGCGGCTACCAGGTGGGCAACTTCCCGCCCCTGTGGACCGAGTGGAACGGAAAGTACCGCGACACCGTACGGGACATGTGGCGGGGCGAGCCGCGGACGCTCGCGGAGTTCGCGTCCCGGCTGACGGGCTCGTCGGACCTCTACCAGGATGACGGGCGGCGCCCCCTCGCCTCCATCAACTTCGTCACCTGCCACGACGGCTTCACGCTGCACGACCTGGTGTCGTACAACGAGAAGCACAACGCGGCGAACGGCGAGGACAACCGCGACGGCGAGAGCCACAACCGGTCGTGGAACTGCGGGGCCGAGGGCGACACCGACGACCCGGAGGTCCTGGAGCTGCGGGCGCGGCAGATGCGGAACTTCACCGCGACGCTGATGCTCTCCCAGGGCGTGCCGATGCTGAGTCACGGCGACGAGTTCGGGCGCACACAGGGCGGCAACAACAACGCGTACTGCCAGGACAACGAGCTGTCCTGGGTGCCGTGGCCCGAGCACACCGAGAACCCCGAGAACACGGCCGAGCTGCTGGAGTTCACACGCGCGATGGTGTGGCTGCGCCGCGACCATCCGGTGTTCCGGCGGCGCCGGTTCTTCCACGGCCGGCCCGTGGAGGGCACCCACGACGAGCTGTCGGACATCGCGTGGTTCACCCCGGCGGGGGACGAGATGACCCAGCGCGACTGGGACTCCACACAGGCGCGGGCGCTGTCGGTGTTCCTCAACGGCAACGCGATCTCGGAACCGGGACCGCGCGGTGAGCACATCGGCGACGACTCGTTCCTGCTGATGTTCAACGCCTCTCCGAAGACGACGGAGTTCGTGGTACCGGTCAACCACGGCCGCCAGTGGCAGGTGGTGGTCGACACGGCCCGCCCGTCCGGCCTGGAACCCGGCACAGGCGCGAAGGTCCAGGCGGGCGACCGCCTGTCCTTGGTGGACCGAAGCATGATGGTGCTGCAGCGCCCGGCGTAGGTGGACAGGCAAGCTCCGGTGGCACCCCGCGCCCCGTCAGGGGCGCGGGGCTGTGTCCATATGCGGCTCCGCCGCGTGGGCGCGACAAGCCACAGCGAACCCGCAGCTTCAAACGGCGCTCCCCGCGGAGCGAGACGCGGAGCGCAAGCGTGTCGATGGCACAAACAGCCGCCAGGCGGGTACGTAGGTTCCCATGACACCTGAGCGTCCCGCCCCGGTCGCCCCCGTCGCGCCGACCGCCACATACCGGCTCCAGCTGCAACCGGAGTTCCCCTTCGGGGCGGCCGAGGCGGCCGTCCCGTATCTGGCCTCGCTCGGCGTCTCGCATCTGCATCTGTCGCCGGTCCTGGAGGCGGTTCCGGGTTCGGAGCACGGTTACGACGTCGTGGACCACGCGCGCGTGCGGGACGAACTCGGCGGCGAGACGGGGCTGCGGTCCCTGTCGCGCACCGCGCGGGAGCACGGTCTGGGGCTCGTGGTGGACATCGTGCCGAACCACATGGCGATGGCCCCGCGCCACAACCACGCCCTGTGGGAGGTGCTGCGCGAGGGCCCGGACTCGCCGTACGCGCGCTGGTTCGACATCGACTGGCGGGCCCAGGACGGGCGGGTGCTGCTGCCGGTGCTGGGGCAGGCCCTCGGCGCGGAGATCGGCGCCCTGGAGGTCGACGGGGACGTCCTGCGCTACTACGACCACGCGTTCCCGCTGCGGGCCGGCACGGAGAAGCTGCCGCTGCCCCGGCTGCTGGACGCGCAGTGGTACCGGCTGGCGTGGTGGCGGCTGGCCCGCACCGAGCTCAACTACCGGCGGTTCTTCAGCATCTCGGAGCTCATCGGGGTGCGGGTCGAGGACCCGGAGGTGTTCGCGGCCACGCACGGGAAGATCCTGGAGCTGCTGGACGAGGGCGTGGTGGACGGGCTGCGGATCGACCACCCGGACGGCCTCGCCGACCCCGACGCGTATCTCCGCCGTCTCCACGAGGCGACGGGCGGGCGCTGGACGGTCGTCGAGAAGATCCTCGCGGACGGCGAACCGCTGCCCGCCGCGTGGCCGGTCGCGGGCACCACCGGATACGACGCGCTGCGGCACGTGGACGGCCTTTTCACGGACCCGGCGGGCGCGGGGGAACTCCTCGGCCAGTACCGGCGGTTCGCGGCCCCTCAGGCCGACCGTGGGGGCGTCTGGGAGGCCACGGTGCGGCGGGCCGCGTACAAGGTGGTCCATCACGAGCTGGCCGCCGAGGTCGACCGGCTCACGCGCGAGGCGGACCGCCTGTGCCGCGCCTCGCCGGACCCCGCGACGCGCGACCGCGCACCCTGGGCCCTGCGCACCGCGCTGCGGGAGCTCCTGGTCCGTATGGAGGTCTACCGGCCGTACACCTCAGGGGACGCCGCGTCGGTCGTCACCGAGGAGGCCGCGGACGAGGCACGCCAGGCCTTCCAGGTACCCGAGGAGGCCCAGGCGGTCGATCTCGTACGGGACCTCGTGCTGGGCCGGGTCGGCGACGGGCCCGAACACGAGGCGTTCCGGGCGCGGTTCGCGCAGACCGCGTCGGCGCTGCGGGCCAAGTCCGTGGAGGACACGGCGTTCTACCGGTACGTTCCGCTGCTGTCGGCGACCGAGGTGGGCGGCGAACCGGGGTCCCCGGCCGTGTCCCCGGAGGTCTTCCACGCGTACTGCGCGCGCGTGCAGCGCGACTGGCCCGCCACCGGCACCGCCCTGTCCACGCACGACACGAAGCGCAGCGCCGACGTACGGGCGGCGATCTCGGTGCTCACACAGGTCCCGTCGCGCTGGGCCGACCTGCTGGCCGAGGTGACCGGGTGGACGGCGGCCGAAGGGGTGGGCGCGCCGGACCCGCAGGTGGCGTGGGCCGCCTGGCAGACCGTGGTCGGGCTCGGCCCCGCGCCCGGGGAGCGGCTCCAGGGCGCACTGCTGAAGCACGTCCGGGAAGCCGGCCTCGGCACCTCGTGGACCGAACAGGATCCCGCGTACGAGGCCGCCGTGGCGGCGTTCCTGAAGGCGGGGCCGTGCGGGACACCCGGCCAACTCGTGGCCGGGTTCCGGAACTCCGTCGAGCCTCATGTGCGCACGAACGTCCTGGGGGCCGCGCTGGTCCATCTGACGATGCCGGGCGTGCCGGACCTCTACCAGGGCACGGAGGTCGAGTACCGGGCTCTGGTGGACCCGGACAACCGGCGCCCCGCGGACTTCCCGCCGGTCGACCCGGACGGTCTGTCCGCCGAGAAGGCCGCGCTCACCGCGGGCGCGCTGCGGCTGCGCCGCCGGCGGCCCGCCGTCTTCGGCGAGGCGGCGGCCTACACGCCGCTCCTCGCGGAGGGCCCGGGCGCCGCGCACTGTGTGGCGTTCGTACGCTCCGGAGAGGTCGTCACGGCCGTCACCCGGCTGTCGCTGCGCCTGGAGGAAGCGGGCGGCTGGCGCGACACGGTGCTGCCGCTGCCCGCGGGGCGGTGGGCCGATCCGCTCGCTCCGGGACGGGAGTTCACGGGGCACGCGCGCGTGGAGGAGCTTTTCGAAGCGCTGCCCGTGGTGCTGCTGGAGCGGGTCGGCGACGACGCGGGCTCCGGCCCGAGCACCAACTCGGGCTCCGACTTCAGCGACGGCGCCGGCGACGGCGCGGACTCCGACCCTGACTCCAGCGACGGCTCCGGTTCCGGTTCCGGTTCCGGCTCCGGCTCCGGCTCCGGCTCCGGCTCCGGCTCCGGCTCCGGGGAGATTGGCTGATTGTGGCTGACCGGCGGCGCCCCGCGGCGGGGCTCGGGCCGCACCGGGCGTGCGGGGGCGAAATGCCCCCGGCTACCGGTAATGCTGCCGGGCGCTCCCCGGAGCCGCCCCTTCACATCCTTGACAGTTCACCCGGTCCGTGGAGTACTGCGGATTGCGACGTCGGGCGGACCTAATCGGGGGTGAGTCTCCTGCCGGAGCTGCGCTACCCCAGTGTGACCGAACTCGTCTCTTCGGCCCGGGCGCTGGCGGCCCATCGGCCGGGCCTGAGTTCCCTCAGACAGATCGGCTCCTCACGCGCCGGCCGGCCCCTGCAACTGCTCTCCCTGGGCCACGCCGCGCGCTCGGTGCTGGTCGTCGCGGGCGCCCACGCCAACGAACCCACGGGCGGCTCCACTCTCCTGTCGCTGGCCGAACGGGTGCTGCGCGACCGGCGGTTGCGGGCCGACACCTCCTGGCACTTCCTGCTCTGCGCGGACCCGGACGGCGCCAGCCTCCATGTGACACCGGCGCCGCGCACGCTGCTCGACTACCACCTCGGCTTCTTCCGCCCGGCGGGCCCCGAACAGCCCGAGTGGTCGCCGTCCGTGCTGCCGCCCGACCGGCTGCCGCCCGAGACACGCGCCCTCACCGGAGTCATCGACGAACTCCGCCCCTACCTCCAGGCGACCCTCCACGGGACGGATCTGGGCGGCAGCTGGGTGCAGTTGACGAAGGACATACCGGGCCTCGCCGAACCGTTCGCCAAGTCCGCGGCGGAGCTGAACATCCCGGTGGAGACGGGCGCTTCGGACGCCGCCGGCTGGCCTGCCTCCGGGCCGGGTGTGCATGTGATGCCCGACCGGGGCTCGGACCTGGCGTACCCGAGCATGCCGGACGACGCCCGGCACAGCACCTGGTACCACGCCCACCGGTACGGCGGTCTGACCGCGGTCGTCGAGGTACCGATGTGGGCGAGCGACCTGGTCGACGACCCCGCGCCGCATCCGGCCCCCGCGGCGGCGATGCGACGACTCGCGCGTCGCCTCCTTCAGGACGCGGTCCAGGTCGAGAAGGTTCTCGCCGAGGCGCTGCCGCGCCTTCGCGGGCCGGACGGTCCGCTGCTGCGCGCCGCCAAGTGGGCGCTGGCGCTGGTGCCGGGACTGGCGGACGACTGGGCGCAGACGCCGCCCGCGGACACGACGATGGCGTACGTCGGCAGCGTCGACGCGTTCGGCCGACGGCTCCCGCTGCGGGCCGCGGCAATGCTCCTGCGGGTCCTCCAGGAGGCCGACGACCGCGCCGCGCCCCATCTGGAGTACCTGGTCGCATCCTGGAGCGAGGCCTTCGCCGAGCGCTTCCGGGCACGCTGGGTGCCGTTGGAGCACCAGGTCGAGCATCAGAGCCGCACGGTGGTGGCGGCGGCACGGCACGCCAGGGACCGGGCGGCTTGAGGCACGCGCGCGTGGGGGCCGTTTCTGTTCCTGTCGGCACGCGCGCGTGCCCGGCCGCTCACTTCATGCGGCTCAGTTCGACAGGGCGAAAACCGCCCCTGTCCGCGCCGCCAGCACACAGGAGTTGGCGTACGTCTCCGTGTGCGTGACCGCGCGGCCACCCCATTCGCCGCGCGCGGAGGCGGTCACCGGCGCGTAGATCATCGGGCAGTGGACGCCCGTGGGCGGGATGCGGCCGATGGCACCGCCCGCGGCCCGGAGTTCCCCGCAGGCCCGTACCGCGTGCGCGTGGCCCTGGGGCGGGTCGCACAACAGCAGCGCGCCGCGCGTGTCACCGGAGCCGGTGTCGCTGTCGGTGTCGCCGGCGCGGATGTCGCCGCGGGTGACCGTGACGTAGAGCCAGTTGCCCGCGAGCGACTCCGGGGGCGCCGCCGCCCGGGCCGGTACCGAACCCGCCACGAGGAGAGCACAGGCGGCGAGCAGACAGGTCCGTACGGCCGCCGTGGCTTTGTGAGTGTTCGTCATGGCCTGTGCATCGGCACACGAGGCCCCGAGGCCCACCCCGACTCACTCGAACGGTACTTCGGCCCTCATCGGGGAGGGGCCGAGCGGACGCGCGCCGGGCGACGGCAGGGGTGCCTGACACCGCGCCAGGTCGAACGCGGCGAGCACCACCCGCGCCTGGTACTCGACCTGCCGCGCGACCGGGATCCAGCGTGCCCCGTGGCCGTCGTGGTAGTCCGCGCACCACTCGTCGATGAGCCGGTCGAGGTCCGCCGTCGCACCGGACGGGTCGTGCCCGGCGGCGGTCACCAGCTGGTGCAGCAGCCCCGCCGTGCGCAGCGCTATCCGCCGCGCGGAGATGCGCAGCGCGGTCAGCCGGGCCGTGTTGAGCGGCGGCAGCGGGCGCGCGCCGCCCTCCGCGTCGGTGTCCGGACCGGTGTCGGGGTCCCAGGAGGCGGCGAGGCCGGGGCCGACCAGTAAATAGTCGTCGACCGGAGCGAGGAGCCGGTCCGTGTCCGGAGCCGTGTCCAGACAGGGGCGGATCCGGGCCAGCAGCCCCTCCAGAAGGGCCGTCTCGCGCCGCAGCGTGCGGCTGACGGCCCGCAGGGCCCCGTCGGTGTCCGCGGGCACCGAGCCGTCCCCCACGGCCGCCACGCCCCACATGGGCGCCTCGACGACCGCGGTCACCGTGCCGTAGGGGTGCGGGTGGAACCAGGTCGACTCGACCGCCGCCTCCGTGATGGCCGCGGCCAGGTCGCCGCGGCGCGGGGGCGGGATGCGGTAGACGGCGGGCCCGAGGGTGGGCCAGTACAGCGTGTCGTACGGCCCGAGTTCCAGCGGGATGCCCAGGCGACCCGCGATGTGCGCGAGGCGGGGCGCGAGTCCGGGCAGGTCGCGTGTCAGCTCGACGAAGCCGCCGCCCACGTCGACGCCGTGCAGGGAGCACTGGAAAAAGGGCCGCAGTTCGTCCTGGAGGGCGAGCAGGGTACGGGTCTCCGGCAGGACGGCCCCCTCGGCGCCGTCGGGCAGCCACTCGGGCTGTTCGAGGAAGCCGGGCCGGAAGAAGTTCCGGAAGTAGTGGCCGAGTGTGTACGGGCCGGGCAGCCAGCCCTCGTTACGGCGGGAGCCGTCGGGGTCGAGGCACAGCAGCAGGTTCCAGGTCACGTCGGCGCCGTCGCACAACCGGGGGTCGGCCAGGGCCCGTTCGGCCAGCCGCAGCACGGTGGCGCCGCCCACCGGCTCGTTGGCGTGGGGGCCCGCGACGACGAGGGCCTGGCGGCTGCCGTGTCCGACGGACAGCAGCGACATGGGCAGTCCGGCCCGCGACGTGCCCACTTGGCGCAGCCGGGCGTCCCGCGGACAGCGGTCGACGAGCGCGGCCGCCCGGACGCCCAGCTCGTCGACGGACAGGTAGCGGAGGAGTTGCGGCAGGGTCTTTACCTCCGCTGAGAAGGGCCGTTGTTTCACTTGCTGTGCAGGTGTACGCACAGTGAGTCACGACTGCGGGGGTACGTCAACACCGCTGCACCCGGCAGGACGTTCACATCCCGAATGGCCGTCCGCGGAGGCTGCGGTTCCGTCCGTACGGCGCGGGCGCACGAGCGGGGCGCGAAGGCGGACGGGCCGACGCGAAGGCGGAAAGGCGGGCGCGCGGGCGGGCGGGCGGGCGGGCGGGCGGCTGTGCGTACGCGGCTCGCGCGTGCCCTAGGCCGCCGCGAGCCGGAACGTCATGCGCCCGAAGCTGACCTGGTCGCCGACCTGGACGACGGCGGCGCTGATCACGCGCCGCCCGTTCACGGACGTGCCGTTGGTGGAACCGAGGTCGCGCAGCACCCACATGCCGCCCTGGCGGGTGAGTTCGGCGTGCACCCGGGACACCGTCTCGTGGCTGAGCCTCAGACCGCTGGCCGGGTCACGGCCTATGCGCAGCGGATACGGGCTGTCCGGCCGGGGCAGCAGCAGCTTGGGAAGCCGCTCGGCCTGCCACGCCCTGCGCAGCCGTACGGTGAAGCCGGAGACCGCCTCGACCGTACCGAAGAGCAGCTGAGCCCAACGGCTCTCCGTGTGCAGGTCGGCGATGAGCGCGGCGAGCTCGTCCGAGGTGCGGGCGGCGAACGCGAGTTCCATCCGCTGCACGAACGTGTCGTGCGAGAGCCTGCCCTGGGCGGCGCCCTCCCGCAGCACCCTCAGCGCCCTGTCCCGCTCGGCGTCCGACAACCGCGCGGGAGCGGGATAGGTGTGGAACTCCGAGGACGACGTCACGGAGCCGATTGTCTGGCAGCACGGCCGGAGTGTCCAGAAAACGCAGCACTCCAGCAGCACTCCAGAGGAGTGCCTACGTCAGGTTCGGTCCTTTCGAGTCGTTCGATCGGGAGGATTCGAAGGTGAATTGATCTCGTTTGACGCACCATGGGACCGGCGACGTCACGGTGGGCAGACGAAGGAGAACCGTCCGTGCAGTTCGAGGTGTGGGCACCAGAGGCCGATCGCATGACACTCCACTGCGCGGACACCACGCGCGCGTTGGAGCCCGATCCGGAGCGCGTGGGGTGGTGGAAGGGGGAGGCCGAGGCACAGGACGGCACCCGGTACGGGTTCGCGGTGGACGACGGCCCGGTGCTGCCCGACCCGCGCTCACGCCGACAGCCGGACGGGCCCGACGGGCTGAGCGCGGTCGTCGACCACGAGCGGTACGCGTGGCGCGCCGAGTGGCCCGGACGCGGGCTGCCGGGCGCCGTGCTGTACGAGCTGCACGTGGGCACGTACACCCGCGAGGGCACCCTGGACGCGGCGGCCGAGCGGCTCGGGCATCTGGTGGAACTGGGCGTGACCCACGTCGAGTTGATGCCGCTGTGCCCGTTCCCGGGGCGGCACGGCTGGGGGTACGAGGGCGTGTCGCTGTGGGCCGTGCACGAGCCGTACGGCGGTCCCCAGGCCCTGAAGCGCTTCGTCGACCGGGCGCACGAGCTGGGGCTCGGTGTCGTCCTGGACGTCGTGCACAACCACCTGGGGCCGTCCGGCAACTATCTGCCCGCCTTCGGGCCGTACTTCACCCAGACGCACCACACCCCCTGGGGCGCGGCCGTGAACCTGGACGCACCCGGTTCGGACGAGGTGCGTGCCTTCCTGCTGGGCAGCGCACTGGCATGGCTGCGCGACTACCGGTTCGACGGACTGCGGCTGGACGCCGTGCACGCGCTGCGCGACACGCGCGCGTGCCACTTCCTGGAGGAGCTGTCGGCCGCCGTGGACGCACTCGCCGGCGAACTGGACCGGCCGCTGTTCCTCGTCGCCGAGTCGGACCTGGCCGACCCCCGGCTCATCACGCCCCGCAAGGAGCACGGGCTCGGACTGCACGCCCAGTGGAACGACGACTTCCACCACGCGCTGCACACCGCGCTGACCGGTGAGGCGCAGGGCTACTACGCGGACTTCGCCCGGGCCCCGCTCGCGTCCGTCGCCAAGACGCTGACGGCGGGCTTCTTCCACGACGGCACGTACTCCAGCTTCCGCGGCCGCCGTCACGGCCGCCCGCTGGACCTCACGCGGATCTCCGCACACCGCCTCCTGGGCTACGCGCAGACCCACGACCAGATCGGCAACCGCGCCCAGGGCGACCGGCTCTCGGCCGCCCTCTCCCCCGGCCTGCTGGCCTGCGCGGCCGCGCTGACGCTGACCGGACCGTTCACGCCGATGCTGTTCATGGGCGAGGAGTGGGCGGCGGGCACGCCCTGGCAGTTCTTCACGGACCACACGGATCCCGAGCTCGCGGAGGCCGTACGCCGGGGCAGGCGGCGGGAGTTCGCGGCGCACGGGTGGGCCGAGGAGGACGTCCCCGACCCGCAGGACCCCGCCACCCGTGACCGCTCCTGCCTGGACTGGTCCGAGCCGGAGAACGGGCTCCACGCGCGCGTGCTCGACTGGTACCGCGAACTGATCGCCCTCCGGCACGCCCAGCCGGACCTCTCCGACCCCGACCTCGCGGACGTCAAGGTCGCCTACGACGAGGCCGCCCGCTGGCTCGCCTTCCGCCGCGGCGACGTCCGGGTGGCCGTGAACCTCGGCAAGGAGCCCGCGGAGATCCCCCTCGGCACCCGTCCCGCGCGCGTGCTGGCGGCGTGGGAGCCGGTGGAGGTGCCGGGGGCGGACGGGGTGCTGAGCCTGCCGGGCGAGTCGTGTGTGGTGCTTCTGCAGGGGTGACGGGTGGGCGTAAACGCTTGCGTAAACGTTTACGCCCACCCGTCACCCCCGGCCCACCGTCCACCCGCCGTCCTACAGCGGCTCGTCCGTCTCGTCCCGTAGTTCCGTGACCCGTTCCAGCAGGATCGCCTCCCAGGAGCGCCGGAGTTGGGAACGGAGCAGCGGCAAGAGGCTGTTGTCGTGGTGCTGGAGGCGGTCGGCGAGGCGCGTCAGGGTGTCACAGCGGGCCAGCCACAGGCCGCGCAGACAGGGGCGGGCGCCGTAGCCGGCGAGGGTGGCCGCGCGGACGGCCGCGGGGGCGCCGACGGCGAGGGCGAGGCCCGCGATGTCCTCGGCGGGGTCACCGATCACGGCGTCGGTCCAGTCGAGGACTCCGCGTACCCGCCCGTCGGCGCTGACCACGAGGTGCTCGCCCTTGAGGTCGTGGTGGACGAGGAAGGCGGTGCCGGGCTGCGCGGCGAGCTGGACGGCCGCGGGCGCGGTCAGCTGGTGGAGCCGGACGGGGTCGAACTCGTCGTCGGCGGCGAGCCGTTCGGCGGCCCGCTCGGCGGCGGTCCGGAGCGATTCGAGGGACCGGGGCGCGGCCCGGGGTACGCCGAGGACCTCGGCCTGGCGCACCGGCACCTCGCGCAGTCCCGTGAGCAGTCCCGCCAGGTCGGCCTCGCCCACGGCGGAGACGTCCTGCCGCTCGCCGGAGCCGCCCGGGATCAGCGTGTCGAGCGTGTACGCCAGACCGCTCGCCCACTCGCCGTGCGCGATGCTCACCGGGACGGCGACCCCGATGTGGGGGCGCACCAGGTCGCGCAGCCGCAGTTCGCGCCGCTGCCGCTGGGAGGCCTCACGGTCCGGGGCGAGTCGCAGTACGTGGCGTGTGCCCACGAACCACGTCGAGTGCTCGCCGCCGTCGGCGACGGGCGTGATCCGGGGCCCGTCGCTGTCCGGGAGCAGGGAACGGACAAGACGTCGCACGGTGTCCGCGGTGGGTGTCGCTGCCTGGGTCATGGTCGCGCCGTCTGCCGTTCGGGTCCGGGGTCTCCTGAGGGGTGGTCAGTGCACGACGGCCATCTCTCGGGAGGTGTTGTTGAGGCGGCGTCCGCCGTCCTCGGTGACCGTCACGATGTCCTCTATGCGTACGCCGAAACGGCCCGGCAGATAGATTCCGGGCTCTACGGAGAAGCACATCCCGGGCACGAGCGGCTGTTCCTCGCCCTCGATCATGTAGGGCGGCTCGTGAGTGGTGACGCCGATGCCGTGCCCGGTGCGATGGATGAAGCGGTCGCCGTACCCGGCCTCGGTGATGTGCGCGCGGGCCACCCGGTCGACGTCCTGACAGGCGATACCGGGCCGGACGGCCTGGACCGCCGCCTCCTGGGCCTCGCGGACGACGTCGTGGACCCGTAGTTCCTCGGCACTCGGCTCGCCGACGTGCACCGTACGGGAGGTGTCGGAGCCGTAGCCGTGCCTCAGTCCGCCGAAGTCGAGGACGATCGTGTCGCCGTGCTCGATGACGCGTTCGCCCGCCTCGTGGTGCGGGCTGGCGCCGTTCGGCCCCGAGCCGACGACCGTGAAATCGACCTGGGAGTGCCCGAACCGCCGCAGCAGGTCGGCGAGGTCGCCGGCGATCTCCGACTCGCGGCGACCGGCGAAGGACACCTTGAGGATCTCCTCGTACGTCGCGTCCGCGGCCTCTCCCGCCGCCGCCAGCCGCTCCAGTTCCGCCGCGTCCTTGACGGCCCGAAGCATCGGCAGTCCCTCGGTGAGGGAGACGTACGAGGTGCCGGGCAGCGCCTTCTGGAGGCCCAGCAGATGCAACGCCCAGGCGTTGTCGCTGACCCCGATGGGGGCACTTCCCACGCCGTTGAGGCTGTGAGGGAGGCCTGAAGTGTCGAGGAGCGGGGCCGTCGTCGCGTACGGGTCCTTGCCGTCGGTCCAGTCGCGAAGGGTCAGCGCGGGCGCGCCCGCCGCCTTCTCGGCGTCCGGGGCCTCCAGGGTGGGCACGACGAGTACGGGGTCCTGTCCGGCGGCGAGCACCAGCAGGGTGAGCCGCTCGGTGGCCGCGGGCGGCGCGTAGCCGGTGAGCCATACGAGGTCGGGTCCGGGCGCGATCAGTACCCCGGCCAGCCCCGCGTCGGCGGCGGCCCGCGCGGCGCGCTCCATCCGGGCCCGGTAGTCGTCGGCGGTGAAGGGCGCGGGCGTGGCGGTCATCCGGGCCTCCGTGGGTCAAAAGGGGCTACGGGCAGCATCCTGCCCGGACAGCGGGGGCGGCGCGAGCCGGTCACCGCGACTTTTCGGCCAGGCGTCGCGACATCGCGTCGCGACATCAGCCCTCCAGGGCGAGGCGTGCGCCGAGGAGTAGCAGTACGCCTCCGGAGACCTGCTCCAGCCTGCGCCGCACGCCGACCCGGGACAGCACGGTCCTCATACGGCCGACGAACCAGACGTACAGGCTGTAGTAGCCGCACTCGTAGACCGCCCAGAGGGCGGCGAGGCTCAGCATGGTGGGCAGGTGCGGGGCGCCCTCCGGCACGAACTGCGGGAGGAAGGACATCGCGAAGATCGCCGCCTTGGGGTTGGCGAGGTTGATCAGCAGCCCGGTCCGGTAGGAGGCCCAGCCGCTCTTCACGACGGTGTCCTGGCCCACGCCGTCGTCCGCGGCGCCCCTGGCGCGGCGGGCCTGCCACAGCGCCTGCACTCCGAAGACCACAAGCACGACGGCTCCCACGTAGCGCATCACGTCGTACGCCACCTCGGAGGCGGCGAGCAGTCCGGTCAGGCCGAACGCGGCGACGGCGCCCCACACGAAGACACCGGTCTCGTTGCCCAGGACCGTGAGGAGTCCGGAGCGCCTGCTGTGCAGCGACCGCTTGATGATCAGCACGGTGCTCGGCCCGGGCGAGGCGGCGATCAGTGTGCAGGCGCCGAGGAAGGCGAGAAGGGTGCTCAACATGAGGCCATCGTGGCCCGTAGGAGGGGGCGCGGCCAAGACATTTGTCAGGTGATGACGCCAGGGGTCACGGAAAGCTGCTGGTAGCCGCCGCTCGCGTGCCGCAGCGTGAGCGTGACCGCGGTGCCGGGGCGCGCGGCGGCGACGGCCCGAGCGAGATCGGCTGCCGAGTCGACACGGTTCCTGCCGAAGACGAGCAGGACGTCACCCCGTACGAGACCGGCGGTGTACCCGGGGCCGGGGACGTGCACGCCGACGAGGAGCGCGCCCGGGCCGTTGGCGGCGTCGACGGCCTCCACCCCCAGGGTGGGCCGGTCATCGTGCGAGCCGTTCCGCGGCGCCCCGGACGGATCCTTCGGGGAGGCGGGACTCCCCGCGCCCGGGGCCGAGTCGGAGCCGCCCGACGACGACTTGGAGCTGCCGGAGGCCTGCTTGGAGCTGCCCGAGGACGGCTTGGAGCTGCCCCAGGCCTGCTTGGATCTGTCCGAGGCCGACTCGGCACCGCCCGGTGCCTGTGCCGACCCCCGCCCCGGGCCGGACGCCCTCGGCGAGCCACCCGATTCCGTCGCCTGGTTCCGCAGGTCGGCGAGCTTGCTCAGCCCGATCACCGTGGCGCCCACGGTGCCGAGGCCGATCCCCGACAGCACGAGGACCGCCCCGACGAACAGGCTGAACAACAGGGTCATGAGCCGTCGCCCGCGCCGCCGTGCGGCGTGCGGGCGACGGACCGTTCCGGATGTTCCGGATGTTCCGGATGTTCCGGACGGGTGGCCGTCACTCGGCCCCCGGCCCGGCATCGGCTTGGGACGCAACGCGGTCTGTTCCATGGATCGCCTCCGGCCAGAGCTCTACCCTCCGCAGCGGCGCCCGACGATCCTCGAACGGGTGATGCGTTTCCTTCCCGCTCGACGGGCCCGTCCGACCCTGTCTGTCAGAGGGCGCCGATCGACGCCCGCTGCCGACTGGTGACGACCGGCAGGCCCGGGAGCTGCCCCGGTACGAAGCCGTGGGCGCGGCGGGCCAGGTCGGCGGCCCCGTAACGGTGGCAGTCCTGATGCCACTTCAGGATGCCGGCCATCCAGTTCTGCAGCTCGACCACATAGCCGTCCATGATCTCGCGCGCCTCGTCGGAGAGCTGGAAGTCCTCGTAGAGGACAGGGAACTCGTTGGCGGCTACATGCTGGAACTGCTTCATGCGCTGGGTCATCAGGTCGTGGACGACGCCGAGTGCCCTCGGGTAGTCGCAGCCGAAGAAGTTCTGCACAACGAGGATCAAGTTGTGCACCTCCCCCTCGTACTCGATCTCCTTCTGGTAGGAGAAGACGTCGTTGATGAGCATCCCGTAGTCGATCGCGGCGTTCTCCAGCGAGCGGACGGCACCGCTGCGGTAGACCTCGGGAGGCACCTTCGGGCCGTGGCCCAGGCGGCACAGACTCTTGGTGAGGTCGGAGCCGAAGGTGGCGCGGCGCATCTCCAGGTAGTCGACGGGGTCGGGGATGCGGTTCTGAGACTGGTTGACCAGCTCCCACACCCAGCTCTCGGTCATCACGTCCACCGAGGCCCGGAAGGTGCGGCGCGCCTCCGGCGTCATCGCGACCGTCGTACGCCGCCACAGGTCGGCGAGGGCCCGCTCCATCGCGTTGGCCGGCGGCGGGATCTCATCGCCCTCGATGGGCATACAGGCGGACAGCCGCTCGGTGCACAGCTTCGCCGCGGCCACGTCACGCCGGTGCCCGAACACCATCGGGTAGTAGTCGTCGCCGTACGTCCCCCACACGAGCCACTGCGCGCTGAGGTCCAGGGCCTCCGGCGTACCGTCGGGATCGAGGCCCGCCGAGCACAGCGGCAGGTCGTAGGCGACGAGCTTGTCCTCGTCCCAGACGCCCTCCGACAGGATGCCCATGCTGTGCGACCACGGAATGATGCGCCGCCGTGCCCCGTCCAGATCGGCGTTGAGCCGGACCTGGAACGGCATGTAGAAATCGGGGAGTTGGGACGGTCCCACCTTCTGGTACGGCACATGGGTGTACGCGCGCAGCCGCTCGGCACCGGCGGCGGCGAGCAGTGCCCCGACGTCGGCGGCGGAGGTGCCGGGACCGGTGAGGCCGCTCAGGGGTGAGGTCGCGCGAGCCCCCTCGTTCATGTAGCGGCTCGACCGCAGGTGCCATTCGTGGCCGCCCGACTGCCAGTCCTGGAGCCCCTGGGTGTACGCGGCGACGGCGCGGACCTCGTCCGGGGTGAGGCCCTTGTCCAGGGCCAGCGCGGGCACTTCGGTGAGCGCCGTGTGCTCGAACTGGTGCAGCCGTGAGGTGAGGACGTCGTTGACCGTGTCGGCGGCCTGCTGGGTGGTGCAGCCGAAGAAGGTCTCCAGGACGAGCACGCCGTTGCTCAGCTCGCCCTCGTCCTCGACCTCACGCTGGTAGGAGAAGAGGTCGTTGCGCAGGTGCACCGCGTCGGAGAACGTCTCCATGAGCACGCGCAGCGGCCGGGTACCGGCGACGGGTTCGGGGACCTCGGCGGTCGCGTACTCCACGAGCCCCGACGACCAGGGGGCGCCGCCGACCTTGCGGCGCATCTCGATGTACTCGACGGGGTTGGCGATCCGCCCCTCGTTGATGTTGGACAGCTCCCACATCGACTCGTTGAGCAGATGCTCGGTGGACTCGGCGAACCGCTTGCGCCAGCCCAGGGACATCGAGGGAACCGTGCGCGCCCACAGGTCGGCGAGTCCGGCCTCGACGGGATTCCGCGGCTCCGGCACGGGAGTTGAGAGATCGAGCGGCATGAAGAGCGGGAGACGGTCCAGGTAGGCCTTGCCGCCGGAGCGGTCCTGGCTGCGCTTGAAGGTCTCCAGGAAGTGGTCGTCGAAGAAGAAGACCCACACGTACCAGTCGGTGATGAGGGAGAGCGCGGGCCCGTCGCATTCCGGATGCGTGTACGCGCACAGCAGGCCGTAGTCGTGCGCGTCGAGGTCGGCCTGCTCCCAGATGCCCGAGCCTTCCAGCATGCCCATCCCGCGCGCCCACTCGGTCGAGTGGGCGCGCGCCTCGTCGAGATGCGGGTTCAGCCGCGCGGGGTACGGCATGTAGAAGTGCGGGAGTTCGAACGGCTGCGTCATGGCCCGGCCCTACCCGCGCCTCTCCACGGGCATCCGTACGGCCGCACATGATCGCACCATCGCGTGAACCGATGAGTCAGGGTGCTGACTTCGGGGAAAGGTGTGCTGTCTCGCGGATGCGCGTCCCGGCCGAGGATTCCGGATGCACGTCCCGGCTGAGGATTCCGGCGGCGAGGCATCCCGGCGGCCCCTGCACACGGGCGGCCCTTCCGTACCGGCGTACCGGGCGGCGCCCTTGCCTACCGGCGCCCCCGCCTACCAGCGCCCCT
Source organism: Streptomyces sp. NBC_00878 (assembly GCF_026341515.1). Classification (NCBI taxonomy): domain Bacteria; kingdom Bacillati; phylum Actinomycetota; class Actinomycetes; order Kitasatosporales; family Streptomycetaceae; genus Streptomyces; species Streptomyces sp. NBC_00878. The sequence goes on from NZ_JAPEOK010000001.1 coordinate 2,384,753, forward strand.
GCGTACCGGCGCCCTTGCGTACTGACGCGTACACCCTGGTGTCGGCCGTCCGACAGCCCCGCTTCACCGCCGTCCGCGAGTCCTCGGATGGCTGGCAACGTCATGCCGGAGGGGTACTACAGCGCGGAGGCGAGGGCGATCCTGCGGCTGTCCTCGAAGAGCCACTGGGACCTGCCGGTCCGCCTCGGCCACGGCTCGTCCTCCACCGTGCACTTCCTCGTCTCGCATCCCACTCCGCCCACCTTCGACGGGCCCGAGGACCGCAACGGACGCCGCAACCACGACGAGATCCGGCTGTGGGCCGACTACATCGGCGGGCGGCGTCGTGGTGCGTACCTGTACGACGACCGGGGTGTACGGGGTGGGCTGCGGCCCGGGGCCCGGTTCGTGATCGCGGGTGACCTGAACGCGGATCCGTTCGACGGGGACAGTTACGACAACGCGGTGCGGCAGTTGCTCGACCACCCGGCTGTGCGGGAGCCTGCCGTGCCGCCATCCTCTCGCGGAGGCGTGGAGGCGTCCCGGCTTCAGGGGGGTGCCAATGCCTCGCATGTCGGGAACCCGGCGTACGACACGGCGGACTTCGGTGACACCGCGCCGGGCAATCTCCGGGTCGACCATGTCATTCCGTCCCGGAGGCTGATCCCTGCGGGCAACGGTGTCTTCTGGCCGACGCCCGAGGATCCGTTGTACCGGCTTGTCGGCAACGGGACGGTGGTGCCGACGTCGGACCATCGGATGGTGTGGCAGGACGTGCGGCTGGGCTGAGCCGGGCCTTTCGCCCCCGCCGGGCCTTTTTCGCCCCCGCCGCCCCTACCCTCCCCCACTCTCGGCTTGGAGACGCAGTCAAAGGGGAACCTAGCTGTGACCAGCGGAAACGGCTGCTTCCGGGCACTCCATGGGGCCAGAAACCGTGACCGGACCGTGACTGTTCGGCGTGATCAACGCAGGCAACAAGACGCCCCCAACTAGCCGCGCGCGCAGCGTAGTTGGGGGCGTTGCCCGTACCTGACTGGGGGATCGGTACGGGGGTCATGCGTGCTGCCCTTGCCCCTCGCAGGGCCCCGGAGCGGCAGCCTTCGGGGGTGGTGCTAGGCGCCCTGGGCGTCGAGTTCCCGGTACGGGTTGCCTTCGGCGGGCGTGACGCGCCAGAAGGTTTCCACCATGGCCTTGAACTGACGATGCGTCGGATTCAGGCCCGTGTGTTTCAACGCCCAGACCTCAACAGGCAACCGCTCATTGTCAGTTGGCTGCGCTTGGGCACCGCATGTGATGCACTCGGCGGAGTAGATGCCCTGCGGGGCGCCCTCGCCGGTTTCCGCCCCGAGTGTCCACTCAGCGGCCCTGATGATCGAACGGGTCACAGTTCCCCCCTGCTACGGCGGTTTACGTCGGCCAGCAGAGCGCGGAGCCTGTTCGCGCGCTCGTCACTGCCCTTGTGGCGCGGGCACGCGCACGGCGGGTATCCGCTGGAGAGATCCGGCACGTTCGACGGCGTCACGGTGTGCTCAGCGCGTACGAGGGTCCGGGCACCTGTCTGGGGGTCGATCCGGTACACAGCGATGGTCATCACTGGGCATTCCCCCAAGGGGCGCCCTGGGCGCCTGTCCGGGCAGTCCTGGGCGCTTCGCCCAGCGCTGCCACATAGGGGCGGACGAGTGCGCCCGTGTGTTCCCACGGTGCGCACGGTTGCACAGGTGGGGTGTGCCGTTCCCTGCGCGTCCTGCGCGCCACGACGAGCCGCGCGCCGTGGACGTCCGGGGAGAACCGGTCACGGGGAGCTGCGGGCGGCGTAGCCGGTCGGCTGTGCCTGCCTGGGCTGCGCGGTCCGAACAGGGCCGCTCTCACCCATTCGAGTGCGTGTGATAGGTAGTTCATTGGCTGCCTGCTCCTCAGGTGGTCCATGCCCCCGGACCGGTCGCACGGTTGCGGGGGTCTTGCGTCTGTCCACTCAACTGATTTGGTGAGCCGGTTGGGGAGTTGACCTGTGTTGACTAGGTGTTGACGGATACGCTGGACGCGAGGAACGCCGAGTCAACACCCCTGCCCAGGGAACGCCGATGGATGATTTCCGCCAACGCGTGCGCGAGCTACTCGCGGAACGCAGTTTGAGCATGCGCGCTGCTGCGAAAGCCGCGCGTTACGACATCGCTTACCTAAGCCGAGTACTGAACGGAAAGCAGTCGCCATCCGTTCAACTGGCTAAAGCCCTGGACGATTTACTAGGCGCCAAAGGTGAACTGGTCACTCTAGCGAGTGGAAACCCGCTCGACACTCCTGCCGTCGAAACGGTCAACCGGGCCAGCATTACCGATTTCCTGCCGGATAACGACCCGTTGGCGCCATTGAAAGTCAGGCACGGGCGGCGCATTGGCGCGGGTGATGTGACCGACCTAGCCGGGCGCGTTCACGGGCTGCGCCTCGCCGATGACGTTCTAGCCGGTGGCGACCTTATCCGCCCCGCAAAGAGAGAGCTGAAATCTGCCGTAAAGCTGTACCGCGAGGGAAGCCACACGGAGGAAATCGGGCGCGCACTGCTCTCCCAGATTGGCGAATTGGCGCAGATCGCGGGATGGATTGCCAGTGATGCGGGGCTCCATGAGGAAGCGGAACGCATTTACAGACTGGGCATAAGTGCTGCCCAACAGGCAGGAGATAGAGCCCTAGTTGGCCATCTGGCCGGATCACTTGCCTACCAATACAGCAATACGGGCCATACAGGGGACGGCGTTCTACTCGCCCAGGCAGCCCTAGAAACGGCAGGCAAGGATGCGCCCAGGAAAGCGCGGGCGCTCTATCTTGACCGTGTCGCCTGGGCGCACACAAAGGCCAATGAGGCACAGCCTGCAATGCGTGCCCTGAGTGAGGCGTCCGCAGCCCTTGCCGAAGATAGCGAGGCGACAGGATCGCCCCAGTATCTCTATTGGGTCAATGCAGGCGAGTTGGACGTCATGGAATCGCGCGTCTATACGGAGCTGAAACGCCCCCTGCGCGCGGTGCCGTTGTTGCGGGAAGTCCTAGCCCAATACGACGCTACGCACACGAGAGAGCTTGCTCTGTACCTCTCGTGGCTTGCCGTAGCTCTGGCAGACGCCAATGAGCCTGAGGAAGCGGCAGCAACGGCAAAGCGCGTCATCAGCCTTTCCGCAGACGTCGCGAGCGAGCGCACGGCGGAGCGCGTAAAGGTAGTTCTACACAGGCTTGAGGAATACCGCGACGTCCCAGAAGTGCGTGAAATCCTAGACGACGCAGCCTAGAAATGCAGAATAGGCCCCGGTATCCGCCCCGCAGAAGCGAGGAGATACCGGGGCCTATTCATGGCCGAACAGGCCTAGAACGTCGGTGTCACCAACCCCGTTCCGCCCACCTTTGCCATGGCGCCGGACGGGTACCGCTGGAATGTGTAGCCGAAGTACGCATAGGCCACGAGCAGCACGCCGAGGGATGCGGCGGCAGGCTGTTCCGCGCGAATGAACATGGGCGCGGCAGGATCTTCCCAGAGATGGCATTCATTGCGCGGCACCACGTAAATCTCATCCTCGGTGCCCCCACCGAGGTTCGTGGCAATGTTGTTGTCGATCACTACGAGAATGCCGGAAGAAAGCTTGGCACGAACCACCGGCCCGTATTCATTGGTGAGCGTCAGACCACCGGAGTTGACCGGCATTCCGCTCGTGGACACGAACGGCCAGGTGGAGCCGACCTGTGACGAAAGCCAATTCCAGCGGCGGGAATGCATCACCGCATGCGTGGCGTACCCCATGTTCAACAGCGTGGCTTCGACAGTGGAAGCGGCACCCTGAATCTTCGGCCACAGCTCGGCAGCCGTAGGCGATGCGTCGGTATAGGCCGTGGCCGAAGCAACGTTCGTCAGACCCGTCGATGCCTGATTCAGGAGCGTCGAATCCAGCGTTGTTGCCACCCGGTTGAAAAGATCTTGCATGGTGACGTCATCGATACCGGAGCCCCGCTCGATTGCCTGCCGAGAAACCGTCTGCTGGCCGGCCGCAGTCTGCACGGGAATCGAAAGCGGCGTGTCGTCCATGTCCTGTTCCGAAACCGCTGTGTTCTGTGATGTCTGGATTGCTGCGCTCGACGACGTGGTGATGCGGGAAAGCTCGATGGTCATACCCTGCGCGGGCAGCGGGTGAAGATTGCAGGCAGCGTCCGCGAACGGCCGTAGAGAGGTCGTGGCGGGGGCAAACTGTTCGGTCAGGTACTGCGGAACGGTAAGACCCGTGAACGCGCCCGTACCGACCGCACGGCTCAGGTACTGCCCGCGTTCGGTCTGCTCTTCCGCCATGTGCCGGGCGAGGCGTTCTTGCGCCCCAGGATCACCGAAGAGGAACTGTCGAGAAATGTCACTCAGAAATGCTCGGCCGTTCGGGTCGTGGTCGGGCCGGTAGGTGCGCTCTTCCCGCCCGACACGCATTATCTGGTCATAGGCGAGCCTGCGCACGTTCGTGGGCGTGATCTGATTCGCCCTCTTGCCATACTCGATCTCTTCGATTTGCACGGCACGCAGCTGTTCAAGGTCGCGCCCAGCGTTACGGGCCTCGATCACCGAGGCATCTTTCGCTTCCATCAAACGCGTGACTTCCCGGTCCTCCTCCTGTGTGAGGTCGGAGCGGCCAGCACGCTGCGCGGAGTCGAGAATGGCATTGATCTGCTGCTGTGCAATGTCCTTGCTGCGACGCGCATTATCGCGCGCTGTTTCGACCTGGCTAATTCGGTCGGCAAGTGTGCGCGTAGTCATGGGAACCCCCAGGTTCAGTACACGCGGAAAGGGACGCGTGCCCGCTGCAAGGGGTCGGCCGTCGGAGCATCTGCCCGACAAGCCTGGACTCACCACCCACCCGAAAGTCATCCGTTCCGGCGAGGGGCGCCCGTGGCACTTGGGAATCCGGCTGGACTGCGCTCCCCGGGGATATCTGCCCGGAAAGCACAGTCCATGTCTGGAACCGTATTCAGGGTATATCAAAGGCCGGACATTTGTCTCTGCACCTCCGCCAGTGCCGCATCCCAATTCTCCACTGACCCGTTCTTGGTGGAGATCCCGTACTCATTCGCCCATGCCGCCAAGGCGAATATCAGCGGTAGCGGGTCGGAGTTGTCCACGATCACTGCGGCGCCTGCCTCGTCTCCGGTGAGGCAGGCACGGAGCAGAGCGGGGACGGTTGCGGGCTCAGGGGTCTTGTCCATGGCAACTCCTTCAAGATCGCGCCCAGGGATCTGGGCTCGGGGACTATTTTTCGAGTTGGACGTGGGGCTGGAAAGGGCGCGCCTGCTAAAAAACGGCGGCGTTGCAAGCCGCGCGCTCGATGTTCCGCCCGTCCATGCTCGGTGGTCGCCCAGTGATTCAGGCGCATGTCTTTGCGATGCACCTTGTGCCTGCCTTGTGTCTGTCGCCTTGCGTAGCTATGCGGGGGTACTACGTACACCCCCGCAGCTATAGCTACACGATCAAGGTTTGCGATCAAGGAATAGCTACGAAAGCATTACGTGCCTGGTCAGAGGTAGTTACGAAAGCACTACGGGATAGCTACGGTAGTTACGGCCGATAGCTACGAAAGCATTACATGATCTTGTTTCGTAGCTACCTGGTCGTTACGGGATCAAGGCTCCTCTATGGATAGCTGGGCGGCGATTTCTTCTCTCGCCGATGCCGCAGCGTTCGCGGCCAGAGCGTCCGCCTGCTGCTGTCCCTCGTACGTCACCTGATAGCGACCGGTATTAGGGACCTTCACGATAAGGGCCTTACTTATGAGTCCCTTCATGTGTGTGGCCATTTTGGCGCGCTCATCTTTCTTGCCCAGGTGCTCGGCGACTCCCGTAGGAGAGGCGCCTATCTCTCCGAACTCAGCGATGGCGCAAAGAGCCTCAGCTTGCTTACCGGTCACGATTATCTGCACTCTGACAGTCTCGGCCGTAAACGCGCCCTGCGTTCGCAGCGCCAAAGAGTCGCCAGTCTTTACAGCTTCTAGGGCGAGGTCTGGCGCTTCCACCATGTCTCTCTGGGCGAGGCTTTTAACGACGACTCCGCCGGCGCGTCGATCCCGCTTCACCTCAAACTCTGAGTCGATAGCTGCGAGGATTGCCGTTGCGCCCCTACCTCGCCCACCCTCGTTGCCAGAGTGGTGTACGAGCATGACGGCTGCCTTCGTCCATTCCCTCAGCTTGTCCAGCCGGGCAACGATCTTTCCCATTTCACTGTTGCTGTTTTCCTCGTGTCCGACTGTGCAGCGCGCTTGCGTGTCGAAGATGACCAGGCCGTGTTCGCCTTGCCTCGCGTACGCGATGAGTTCGCGCATCTGGTCGTCGTCGCCGATCTGCACGGCTCTCGGATAGAACGTGACCCCTGTCATCTTCCGGTCGTTCATTTGCTCCCAGGCCCGCACGCGTGGCCTTACGCCTCGCGCCCCCTCGGCGACGACATAGAGGACGGGCATCTCAGTGGTCCGATAACCGAACCATCGCTCACCCGTCCCTATAGCGGCAGCCATGGACAGTGCTATGAATGACTTGAGGCTTTTAGGTGGCCCGAATATGCGAGACACGGTGTCCCGGTTGATAAACTCAGCAATCAAAGGCTCATGGGCATCGATGTTGTCAAGACTGTCTGCGCTTAGTGCGTCCGCTGCAAAGCGTGCGGCAAGTGAGGTTCTGCCTTCCTCCGATTCGAGGGCCGCCGAAAATTCCTCCTCCTTAATCTTGGCCGCTCGTTCTTTCGCACGGTCATAGCTCGCTATCTCCTTTGCTTTGTCGTATTCGGCGGCATCCCGCCTGTGTGCCTCGATAATGGCCAGCGTCTTAGCGTCGACATCCGGGTCCGGGAGTTTGGTAGAGAGGGCGGCCACAATGCGCTGAGCATCATCGCTGAGACTCTCTAGCGGCACAGTCCCCGGATTGAGTAGCCACCACAGTGCGAGGCGCGCGTTAGGTTCTATCGTCACTCGGCATCCTCGCTGCGGGCCTCTGCCGCTATCGCTGCCCTGATCGAATCGTGCCGAGAGCTGATCACTCCTCGGAGTACGGGGCATCCATTGTCGTGGCTGACGGTCATGTGCCAGACGCCTGATCCGTCGCGTGTCACTCCGCCAACGCGCGAATGGCAGTGACCGCATTTATAGCTTGCCGCGAATTGCTTCAGCTGTCGGGGCGCTACTGGGCGTTGCGTCCTACGCTTTCGGGGTTTCGGGTTTCCGGGCATACGTCATCACTCCATAGGTAGTTTTCTGATAATTGCGTCTCCGCTACCTGCGCCCAACGCTCTTCCCCATACGGGGGTTCATCGCGTCGCCATGTCCTAGCGGATGTACCGGTGACAATCTGGCCGCGCGCCTTCCGGCATTGCGCGACGGTTCTTCCAAACCCGGCCTGAACTATTGGGTTGTTGAGCGCAGGGGATTACTCGACAGGGGGCAACAGGGCGCGAAGGCGCTCGACTTGGTCGGGAGTGAGGGGCGGGGCGCTTTCGATGTCGCGCCTGATGCGCTCTGCAAGGGCAAGTGCCCTCAACTCGCGTTGTTCTTCGGTGACATCAGCGTCAGGGTTCTGTCGCCTGCGCCCAGCGATGCGGGCGCGCAGCCTGGCAGCGTCAGGGGAAATAGGCATAGGAGGACTCCGGGTAGGTGTCCGGGCGGTTCCCGGACTGTTTAGGAGTCCTCACGCTGCTGAATCGGAGTGGTCTCTCTCCGTGGCCCCGTAGGGTGAGCAACCGGGGCAAGCTCAAGCTTTACCCCGCAGGGCATCTCAAGGCAAGAAAGCACATTCGTGTAATTCGCTTGTACGGTCCCAGGAACGCCGAAGCGCCCCCGTCCCAGGGAAGGGACAGGGGCGCCGGTGGTGGGCCGTTACGCGGCCGCACAGCCCTTGCAGTCGGCCTTGTGCATGTGGGCGCGGTCGGCAGGGTCTACGCGGCTCCCCGGACCAACCGGCATGATCCGCACCTCGCCCAGCACCGAGGGAGCGAGCACCATGCGCGCGACGGCACGCCGTGCCGCCACGGGGGCAGCGGCCCAACGCTTCGCCACGTCCTTACCGGGCGTGATCATGTCGGCGAGTTGCGCGGGCGCCCTCAGCTTCTGTTCCTCGGCTTGCAGGCGCGCGATGTCCTCGCTGAGAGAGTCGACCAGTCGGCCCATGGCGAGCGCCTCGCCCACCGTGGCCGTCTTCGTGCCCTCCGCCTCGCGTCGCTCGCCCTCCAGCCGCTCTCTCTCGGTGCGGATCTCCTCGGCGCGCGCCTCATCCTCCGGGGCAGCCGTAAACGCCTCATACACCCGGCTCTCGTCGGCCAGGAACGCCAGGATCACGCCCGGCTGCTCCTCGGTGCCGATCAGGAACTCATCAATGCGCGCACGGGGCACGCGGACGCATCCGTGTTCCCGGCACTCGTAGCAGGGGGCGCCCTTGACCTGTGCGGCGCGCATGGGGCCGCCGCACTTGCCGCACCGGATGATCCGGGTCAGGTCGTGCTGTGCGCGGCCGTCCGGGCGCCGCTTCTGTGCCTGCGTCCGGGTGTTGAGCATGCGCACAACCGCCCGGTAGTCGGCCTCTGACACAAGCCCCTTCCATGTGCCGGGGCGCTCCGTCCCGTGGTGCGAGCGGATACCGGCATACGCAGGCTTGACGACCATGCTCCGCAGGTGCTGCGGCACGAACGGGCGCCCCGAGCCGTTGACGATCCCGCGCGCCTTGAAGTCACGTGCGATGGCGCCCATGGCGTGCCCCGCCTTGATCCGCCGGAACAGTTCGCGGATCACGTCGGCCTTGCTCAGTCCCGGAATGGCTTCGGTGGTGTCGGCCACCCAGTCCGCGAGCTTGCCCGTGCGGGTGTCGTGTACGGGCACGTAGCCGTAGGGGGCGCGGCCGGTCGGACGGCCGTCGGCGGCGTTCGAGGCGGCATTGCGTGCGGTGCGGGTGTGCACCTTGTACGACTCGTACTGAGAGTCCACGGCGTCTTCCTGCAAGGTGCGGACATCGCGGCCGTTGCGGGGGTCGTAGGTGCGTCCATGGCTGGTCACATGGATGAGCTTGCCCTGTTCCTCGCACAGCTCGATGAGGGACGCCCATTCCGAGACCTTGCGGCTTCCACGCGACGACTCCCAGATGATCAGAACGTCGTCGGTGAAGGCGCCGGTCTTCAGGTCCTTGACCAGCCTCACGAAGTCACCGCGCTTCTTCCGGCCGTACTTGCTGGCCGATATGCCGTCGTCGATGTACGGGGCAGCGCTGATCACGATGCGGTGCGTCTCAGCGCTGCGGATGTTGTCGGCGTGCTGCTCGTCGCAGCTCTGCCCCTTCTTCTTGCTGACCCGGAGGTATTCGCGGCCGGTGATCTGCTGTGATGTCGTCATGTCTCACAGCATGCGCCGCAGAGGTCCCCTTAAGGAAGTGTCCCCTTCGCTCGAGCGGGGGGACCCCCATCGTCCCTGCCTCGGGGGCCAGCCCCCGAACCCCCGCTCCCCAAACGCCGGAGGGGCTGAATTTCAGCCCCTCCGGCCAAGTCCCTCATCCCCTGTGACTCCAGAGGTACCGCTTGACGAGCCGTTGACCTGCAACTTAGGTTTGCCTTACCTAAGTGGTTTTCGCCTCCGAAAGGCCAACTGCCCATGAGATCCGCCGTGTTCGCCCGTGCCACCCGAATCATCGCTGTCGGCGCCACCGCCGCCGCGCTGACGGTCGGGCTCGCCACCTCCGCCTCGGCCGCCACCGCCACGCGGTCCGTGACGGTGAGCGGAACGACGTACAACCTGTCGCTGACGGCCCCCGACAACCTGTCGGCCGCCGGACAGAACATCACCGTCTCCGGCAGCGGCTACAACACCATCCAGGGCGTCTACGTCGGCCTGTGCGTCATCCCCGACGGCGTCGTGCCCGGGGACCCGTCGACGTACACCTCCCGGCCGACCCCCTGCCTGGGCGGCGCGGACCAGGCCGGCACGACCGGCGCCTCGCACTGGGTGTCCAACTTCGGCGGCGGCACGGTCGCGAACAGCTCCACCTACGGCTCCGGCGGTTCCTTCAACGTCAGCGTGCACGTGAACCCGAACATCGCCACCGGCCAGGTCTGCGGCACGGACGTCGACTGCGCCATCGTGACGCGCGCCGACCACACCGGCAGCGGCAACCGCTCGTACGACGTCTACATCCCGGTCACCTTCTCGTGACCGCGCCTCTCAGAACCCGGGGGCGGAGCGATGTGCTCCGCCCCCGGGCGACGGGCGTCCTGGCAGGAATCACGGCGGTGGTCCTCACCGCCGTCGTCGTCAGCACGCCCGCCGTCGGCGCCGACGACCCGCCCGGGACCGACGGATACGAGCAGACGGCCCGCCTCACGACCGTCGGCAAACCGCTCGACCTACTGCTGCACCCCCAGTCGGGGAAGCTGTACGTCGGGTCCGACACCGTCGCCGGTACGACGGGCGGCAGCCTGGCCGGCGTCTACGTCGTCGACCCGGCCTCCGGCGACGTCCTGAACTGGGTGAAGACCTCGCCCGGCAGCACGGGCGCGCCCGCCCAGCTCCCGGGCAAACGGCTCGCCGGGCCGCTGCCGGGCGACGGCGTGCACTACCTGGTCGGGCTGCGCGGGATCGCGGCCGTGAAGGACGGGGACGCGGCGGGACACGGGGGCTGGCTCACCACTACGACGATCACGCAGGCCAAGGCCGGTGCGAAGGCGGGCACGGTCGTGGTCGTCCGCGGGACGAAACTGGAGGAGGTCGCCGTCGGCGAGACGTCGGTGACCGTGGAGCGCTCGCTGACCCTGCCGACCGCCGGTGGCCCGCTCGCCGTGGACACCGCCGCCGGGCAGATCTGGGTCACCGACAACACCAACAGCGTGCTGCGCAGGGTCGGTTCGGCCGACTTCGCGCCGGACGGCAAGGAGGTCCCGCTCGGCGCCGGGGCCGCGGTGTCTTTCCTGGAGTGGGACACCGAGCACGGGGTGCTGTGGGCGGGGCGCGGCACCGTACTGGAGGCGTACGACATCGCCTCCGGCAAACTCGCCGCCGCCTTCCCGGCGAAGCCCGGGGACACGATCGCGGACGTCGCCGTCGACCCGGGCTCCGACCAGGCGTTCGCGGTGTGGCAGGACTACGGCAATCCGCCGGAGGAGGGGGACGGGGTCGGTCGGCTCGCGGTGTACGACACGGCGACGCTGAAGGACGTCGGCAAGGGCGCCGAACTGCCGGGCAACAACGGCCAGTTGGGCAGCTCGTCCGTCGCGGTGACGCCGGGTGGCGACTCGGTGTTCGTCGCGAGCCCGTCCGACGCCTCGCTCACCGTGTTCCGGGCGCCGGTGCCGCCGTCGCCCTCCAACTCGCCGTCACCGTCCGACTCGACGTCGCCGTCACCCTCGACGTCGGCCTCGCCCAGCCCTTCGGACAGTACGTCCGAGCCGTCGCCCAGCGACTCCGGCCCGGCCGCCGATCCGAGCGGCACCGGCACCGGCACCACGGTGCCCGTCGACGGTCCGACCGCCGACGGGGGCAGCACGGGTGGTACGGGAAGCGGCGGTGCGGGGACCACGACCGGTGGCGGCTCGCTCGACACCAGCGGCGACGGGTCGCTCGCCTCGACCGGCACCGACGTACTCCTTCCCGCCGCGGCCGGCACCGCGGCACTGCTCGCCACCGGCACCGCCGCCGTGCTGTGGCGCCGTCGACGCGCCACGACGTAGGCGAATCGGCGGCGAATCGGCGAATCCGTACGGATACCCCGGAAGGTCCAACAGCCACGAGCAGGTCCGACTCGGGCCCGTATCAGTGCTGTTGGGCCTTCTGCGGTGTCGCCTCGCTCGGCCGTACGACGACGAATCCCTCACCCTGGAGCACCAACTGCACCGCCTCTCCGGAGCCGCCGCGGATCATCGAGCCTATCGACTGCGAACGGTGCAGTGAGGTCTGGAGGTTGGCCGTCCAGCCGACGATCGCGTCGGTGTCGACGTACACCGGCCACTGCGGCGAGACCGGGATGACCAGCGGGTTGCCCTCGCAGACGAGACCGAGCCTGCCCTGTCCGGTGAAGACGCTGTTGAACAGCCCACCGCCGCTCATGCCCGCCCCCTTCACCGTCTTTATCTCGTACTTCAGCGAGGCGTCGAAGCACAGCACGTTGCGGCCGTTGACGGTGAAGACGTCACCGGGGTCGATGTCGACGATGAAGCAGTTCTGCGCCTCGTGCGCGAACCAGGCCTCCCCCTGTCCGCGCACCGCCATGAGCGGCAGGCCCTCGCCGGTCACGGCCCGTTTCAGCATGCCGCCGACGCCCTGGCCCTTGCGCTCGAACTGCAGACTGCCCCGGTAGGCGATCATCGCGCCCTGCCGGGCGAGCATCTCACCGTTGACGGCGTACTTGATCGACTTGGCGTTCTCGACGCTCATGCCCGCCGCAGTGGCCGGCTGCACCATGTACTCGCTGGAAAACAGATCACCCTTCATGCGGGCATCCTGTCCCGGAAGCGCCGTTTCCACCATCCAACGACCGGATAAAAGGCGTGCGACGAATGTGTACGTGCGCGGAACGAAAGGCATTCGACGAAGGTGTACGCCCGCGCAACGACAGGCGGGGCGGCCGACGCCCGCTCGCGTCGACCGCCCCTGCGGGGCCTTTCGGCCCCATCCTGTGGGGGGTTGGTCAGAAGGTCAGCTTCCAGCCGTTGATCTTGCCGGTGTCCGCCGCGGCCACGTCCTGGACGCGCAGCTTCCAGGTGCCGTTGGCGGTCTCGCTGGACGCGTCCACGGTGTAGGTCGTGTTGACGTTGTCGGCCGAGTCCGAGCCCGAGGACTTCAGCCGGTACGCCGTACCGTCCGGGGCCACCAGGTCGATCACCAGGTCACCGCGGTAGGTGTGGGTGATGTCGACGCCGACCTGGAGGGCCGACGGCGCGTTGCCGCTGCGGCCGCTGACCGCGAGCGACGACTCGACGGCCGAGCCCGCGTCCGGGATCGAGACGGCGGTGGTGCTGGTGAAGGTGGTGCCCCCCGTGGAGCCTCCCGACCCGCTCACCGCCTGCACGGTCTTGGTCGCGTCCGCGAGACCCGCGCCGCAGCCGCCCGAGCACGCGCCCGGCAGGGCACGCGAGTTGGTCTTGATCGCCGATTCGATCTGGGCCGGGGTCAGCGCGGAGTTCGCCGACTTGGCGAGCGCGGCGAGGCCCGCGATGTGCGGGGCGGCCATGCTGGTGCCCTGGTAGTAGGCGTACGACTCCGAACCGGGGCCCTGCGTACCGGAGTTCAGCGTGGACAGGATGCCGTTGGCGGTGCCGGTGCTGGTCTGGCCACCGGGTGCCGCGATGTCGACGACCGAACCGTAGTTGGAGTAACTCGCCTTGGCGCCGGAGCGGTTGAGTGCGGCGACCGAGATGACGTTGCTGCAGCTGGCCGGCGAGTAGTTGGCCGCGTTGGCGTTGCTGTTGCCCGCCGCGACGACGACCGTGGTGCCCCGGCCGACCGCGTTGTTGATCGCGGTCTGGGTGGCCGTGGTGCAGGCACCGCCGCCGCCCAGGCTCATGTTGATGACCTTGGCGACGTTGGTGTTGGCCGGGACGCCGGAGACGGTGCCGCCGGACGCCCAGGTGATGGCGTCGATGATGTCGGAGTCGTAGCCACCGCACTTGCCGAGGACGCGCAGCGGGGAGATCTTCGCGTTGTACGCGATGCCCGCGACGCCCTTGCTGTTGTTGGTGACGGCCGCGATGGTGCCCGCGACGTGCGTGCCGTGCCAGGAGGAGGAGCTGCCCGTGGTCTGCTCGCACTCGCCGGCGGAGTACCAGTCGCCCGGGTCGGCCGGGTTGCTGTCACGGCCGTTGCCGTCCACGGAGACCGCGGTGTCGGAGATGAAGTCGTAGCCCGCGACGATGTTGGCGGCGACGTCGGAGTGGGTGACGTAGCCGGTGTCGATGACGGCGACGGTCACACCGCTGCCGGTCGCGGTGGACCAGGCGCCGGGCACACGCATGCCCGCGGTGGTCTCGAAGAGGTCCCACTGCTTGCTGTACTCGGTGTCGTTCGGGTCGGCCTGCGGCTTGTTGAGGCGGTCCGGCACGACGTACGCGACCTGCGGGTCTGCCTGGTACTCGGCGACGACGTCGGCGACATCGGCCTTGCTCAGCCGCTCGCCCAGGTCGACCAGCGCGGCACCGGTGCCGAGGCGGCGCTGGAAGTCGAGGTCCTCGCCGGCCTCCTTGCCCTTGGCCTCGGCGTCGGCGGAGGCGGCCGTGTTCGACCTGGCCTCGGTGGCGCCCGACTTGTAGCCGACGATCAGACGCTCGGCGGGGGCGGCCACGGCAGCGGCGGCGGACTTGGCGGCCTGCTCGGTGGGGACCTTGGCGGTGGCCGGACCTGCCAGGGCGAGGGACGTGGCCGTCCCGGCCAGCAGTGTCGCGGAGATCGCGGCGACGGATATCAGCTTCCGTCTCGTGGGGCGTGGAGTACGCAAGTGAGTGCCTTTCATGGCCCGCTCCGGGCAGCGCGGAGCAGCGGTGCGATGCGGTGCATGCGGTGCGGTGCGGAGCAGCGGTTCGATTCGCTTCGTCGTCGAAGCGGCGGGGGGTGCAATCGAAAAGGCGCGAGGGCCGGCCGTGCGCGAGCCACCAGTCAGGGGTTACCTGTGGTTCGGCTGTGCTCGAACAATAGGTGGCGCATTCGTCCGCCGATACGGGGAAAACCCTCGATCCATGGCCGGGAACCCCCTATGGGGAGTGGCCGGTTGGCGAGAAAGCACCCTTTCCGGAGTTTCGATCCGGTTCGGTCCTGTTCGGTTCGGTCCGCTCCGGTCTCACCGGCGTCGGCGGGCTCAGGCGTCGGCGGGCTCGTCCGCCGTCAGGCCGTCGTCGGTGGCCGCGAGGAACTGCGTGGCGGCGAGCTCGGCGTACAGCGGATCGCCCGCCACGAGTTCGCGGTGGGTGCCCACCGCCCGTACCCGTCCCGCGTCCATGACGACGATCCGGTCGGCCATCGTCACGGTGGACAGCCGGTGGGCGACGACCAGGACCGTGGTGGTACGGGCGACATCGGCGACCGTGTCGCGCAGCGCGGCTTCGTTGACCGCGTCGAGCTGGCTGGTGGCCTCGTCGAGCAGCAGCAGCCGGGGCCGCCTGAGCAGGGCGCGGGCGATGGCGACGCGCTGCCGCTCGCCACCGGAGAGCTTGGTGCCGCGGTGGCCCACGAGGGAGTCGAGCCCCTTCGGCAGCCGGCCGACGAGGGAGTCGAGGCGGGTGGTCTTCAGCGCGCGGAGCAACTCGCCCTCGTCGGCGTCGGGATTGCCGAGCAGGAGGTTGTCGCGGAGGCTGCCGGAGAGGACGGGCGCGTCCTGCTCCACATAGCCGATGGCGGACCGGAGCCCGGAGACATCCCAGTCGTCGAGGTCGCGGCCGTCCAGCGCGATGGTCCCCTCTTCAGGGTCGTAGAACCTCTCGATGAGCGAGAACACCGTGGTCTTCCCGGCGCCGGACGGCCCGACGAAGGCGGTCATGCCGCGCGGCGGGACGGCGAACGTCACGCCGTGGTGCACGTACGGCAGGTCGTCGTCGTAGCGGAAGCGGACGTTCTCGAAGGCGAGCGCGGCGGGTTCGGCGCCGGGCAGGGGCAACGGCGCGGGCTCGGCCGCCGATTCGGCGGGCAGCAGCCTGGCCTCCTCGATCCTGGCCAGGGCGGCCGCGCCCGACTGGTACTGGGCGACGGCTCCGACGACCTGCTGGATCGGCGCCATCAAGTAGAAGACGTACAGCAGGAACGCGACGAGGGTGCCGATGTCGACGGCACCGGTCGCGACCCGCGCGCCGCCCACGGCGAGCACCGTGATGAAGGCGACCTGCATCGAGAGGCCGGCCGTGTTCCCGGCCAGCGCCGCCCACTTGGCGGCCCGGACGCTCTGCCGCCACGACTCCTCGGCCGCCGCGTGCACGGCCCGCTCCTCGCGGTGCTCGGCACCGGACGCCTTGATGGTCCGGAGCGCGCCGAGGGTGCGCTCCAGCGAGACCCCCATCGCCCCGACCGCGTCCTGTGCAAGCCTGCTGGCGCGGTTGATCCGCGGCACGATCACGCCGATCACCGTGCCCGCGGCCAGGACCACGCCCAGGGTGACGCCCGTCAGCACCGGATCGACGAACCCCATCATGGCGAGCGTGGCCACCAGGGTGAGCCCGCCGGTGCCGAGCCCGACCAGCGAATCGGTGGTGACCTCCCTGAGCAGTGTGGTGTCGGAGGTGATCCGGGCCATCAGATCCCCGGGCTCACTGCGGTCGACGGCGGCTATTCGCAGCCGCAGCAGATGCGACACCAGGCCCCGCCGGGCCCCGAGCACGACGGACTCGGCGGTGTACCGCAGCACGTACGCGCCCAGCGCCCCGATCGCCGCGTTGGCGACGACCAGCCCCGACATGGCCAACAGCGCGCCGGTGATCGCCCGGTCGTGCCCCAGGTCGTCGATCAGCGACCGGGCGACCAGCGGCAGCGCGAGCCCCGCGGCCCCGGTCAGCAGCGACAGCACGGCCCCGAGGAGCAGCGTCCAGCGATACGGGCGTACGTACCCGAGCAGGAGCCGCCACGGTGGCGTGGACGGTGATGCGGACGCCGATTCGGACGGCGATGCGGACGGGTCGGGCTGCGGCACGGTGCTCCCCTCGATCGGCTCCCCCCACTCCCGGCCGGAGTACCGATTCGGAGTCTCGTCCGGAGCGAGGGGGATCAATGGAAGTATCGCCGACGCCACTGACAGTGCCGCGCCCTCACCCCTCCACGGGCGGGCGCGGGGACAGGCGCAGCACGCTTCCCTCGCCGTTCGCCGAGACGAGGAGGGAGCCGTCCGGGGCAACGGCGAGGCCCGCGAACGGGCGTGGCGAGCCGGGCATGCCCGCCGCGAACAGGGCGGGTTCGGTGCGGGTGATCCCCGGGGGCAGGCCGACCGCGAGGTGCTCGGCGTCGATCCGGCTCTCTCCCGTCGTGAGGGACACCGCCCGCAGACACCGGTGCTCGGTGTCCACCGTGAACAGTTCGTCCCCGCGCACAGCCAGCCCCTGCGGCGCGCCGAGGCCCTCCGCGACGGCCACCGCCTCGCCCGCCCGGCCGTCTCCGCCGTCGTCGATCCGGAACACCGCCCCGAGTTCGTCGTCGCTGACATAGCAGCGTCCCTCGGCGTCGAAGGCTACGTCGACGGGGTGCTGGAGCCCTTCCACGAGCACGGTGACGGTGTCGTCGTCCGTGTCGTCCGTGTCGTCCGTGTCGTCGATCCGTACGACGCGTCCGGCACCCGTCTCGGCGACGACCAGGGCTCCGTCGGGCGCGAGCGCGATGCCGGTGGGCCCGTCGAGCCCCTTCGCCCGTACCCGCGTGGCCCTCCCGACCGGATCGTACGTACGGACGTCGCCGTACTCGGAGGCGAAGTGGAGGAGCCCGTCGTCGGCGGTGATGCCGTGGATGAACGTCTGCAGTTCATGGGTGATCACGCCGCTGGAGTCGTGCTCCCCGGAGTCGCCCGGGCCCGCCAGGCGGTAGTGGTCCGCCGCGAACACCGTGCCCCGGAGGTCGACCGTCACTCCGAAGGGTCCGCTGAACCCGCGGGGAACGATCTCCCGGGTCCGGCCGTCCTCGCGCATCTCCGTGACGCCGCCGCTGCCGAAGCTGGAGACGAACATGCGGTTCTCCGCGTCGAAGGCCGCGTTGTCCAGCCCGAGGACACCGCTGACGACCACCGACCGCGCCCCGGTGGCGAGATCGATTCGGGTCACGATGCCGGCCGGGCCCCGCGACAGGACGACCAGGACGCCGCCCTTGTCGAAGCGGACCGCGACCGGGTCGTCCACCTCCTCGGCGAACAGTTCGGGTGTGCCGCCGTCCGGCGGGATCCGCCAGACCTGGTTGCCGATCATGTGCGGGTAGTACAGGAAGCCGTCCGGGCCGAGTTGCATCGCGTTGCCCAGGGCCAGCCCGTCGGTCAGCACCACCGGGTCGCCGCCGTCCGGGAACAGCTCCAGCAGACGGCCGTTCATCGTCATCTCGTTGACGAAGAGCCGGTCTCCGACACAGGTGATGCCGTTGGGCACCCGCACCTGGTCGGAGACGAGGCTGTACGTGCCCTCGGGGCTGCGCCGCCACACCCGGCCCGGCGTCAGGTCGGCGATGTACATCGAACCGTCCGCCCCGAAGGCGAGGTCGTCGGGTGCCTGGACCGGACCGTCCAGCGGCACCACCACGTCGACGTCCCCCGTGGCCGTGTCGACGGCGCTGATCTGCCCGGCGAGGAACTGCGCCACGTACAGCCGCCCGTCGGGTCCGAAGGTGACGCCGTTCGAACCCCACAGCCGGTTCGGGGGGTTCAGTCTCCGCAGGTCCCAACGGCTGCTTGTGGCAGGCGTGTTGCCGGTGTTGCCGATGTCGTCGTATCGGCTGGGTCGCATCGTCGTTCCCCGTCCCTGGTCCCTGGGTTCGGTGCTGGTCACTCGGACGGCCGGGGCGCCGGTATCCCCCGAGTCGGCGCCCCGGCGGATCAGCCGACGATGACGTCGTTCATGCCGCCGTCCGTACGCCAGTTCCTGAGCAGTTCGTGGAACGCGATGGGTCCGTCGCCGTACGACTCGCTGCGCTTTCTGGGCATGCCCTCGTTGTTGTAGTAGCCGGGGGTGCACTCGGCCTGGAACTTGTAGAGGTCCGCGGCCTTCTGACGGATCGTCGCGACCCAGGCGTCCTGGGCCTCGGGGCTCGGCTCCACGTACCGGGCCCGGCGGCCCCGTGCCTCGGCGACCACTTCGGCGACATGGCCGGCCTGTTCGTCGAGGATGTGGACGTAATTCACCGAGCTGGCGTTCTGCAGCGGGCCGAGCTGGAAGAGGTTCGGGAAGCCGTGGCTGTAGAAGCCGTGGAGCGTCTTCGGGCCGTCCTTCCAGGCCCCGGGCAGGGTGGCGCCTTCCCTGCCGTACACGGGGAGTTGGCCGGAGAGGATGCCCGAGACGCCCACCTCGAAGCCGGTCGCGAAGATGACGCAGTCGACCTTGTACTCGGCCCCGCCGACCACGACGCCGTCCTCGGTGACGCGCTCGACGCCGCCGTGGTCGGCGGTGTCCACCAGCGTCACGTTGGGGCGGTTGAACGTCTCCAGGTAGTGGTCGCTGAACGTGGGCCGCTTGCACATGTACCGGTACCAGGGCTTGAGCGCCTCAGCCGTCGAGGGGTCCGCGACGAGGGTGTTCACCCGGGCGCGGATCTCGTTCATCTTCTGGAAGTCGGCGAGTTCGTTCACTCGGTCGCGTTCCTCCGGCGGGAGGTCCGCGAAGGTGTTGGTGGGGATGAGGTTCTGCAGCAGCCGGGCGCTGCTGGTCCAGCCGTCGTTCACCAGGTCCTCGTCGGCGGGGGCGCCGGTGACGGTCCTCAGGAAGTTGTCCCTGCGGCGCCGCTGCCAGCCCGGTTCCAGTGACTCGGCCCATCGCGGGTCGGTGGGGCGCTGGCCGCGTACGTCGACCGAGGAGGGCGTGCGCTGGAACACGTACAGCCGCTCGGCGTCGCGGCCGAGGTGCGGCACGATCTGGATGGCGGTCGCTCCGGTGCCGATCACGGCGACGTGCTTGTCGGCGAGCCGGTCCAGGTTCCCGTTCGCGTCGCCCCCGGTGTACGCGTAGTCCCAGCGGCTGGTGTGGAAGGTGTGTCCCTTGAAGGTCTCGATGCCGGGGATGCCGGGGAGCTTCGCCTGGCTGAGCGTTCCGCTGGAGACCACCACATAGCGTGCCCGCATGCGGTCGCCGCGGTCGGTGGTGACGAGCCACTCCAACTCCGTGTCGTCCCAGCGGAGTTCGGTCGCCCGGGTGCGGAAGCAGGCGTCCTCGTACAGTCCGAAGTGCCGTCCGATCGCCCGCGCGTGCTGCCGGATCTCCTCGCCGGGCGCGTACTTCCACTTCGGGACGTAGCCGATCTCTTCGAGCAGCGGCAGGTAGACGTACGACTCGATGTCGCAGTGGATTCCCGGGTACCGGTTCCAGTACCAGGTCCCGCCGAAGTCCCCGCCCTGCTCGATGATCCGGATGTCCCGCACGCCCGCCTGCCGCAGGCGCGCTCCGGCCAGCAGGCCGCCGAACCCGCCGCCGACGACCACGACTTCCACCCGGTCGTTCAGCGGCTCCCTGGTGAACTCCGGTTCGGCCACGTACGGATCGGCGGCGTAGTAGCCGAACTCACCGGCGGCACGGTGGTATTGGGCGTTGCCGTCGGGCCGGATCCGGCGGTCTCGCTCGGCCCGGTAGCGGGCACGCAGGGCGTCCGGGTCGAACCCGAGCTCCGCCGGGTCGAAGTCGGGGGCGACGGACGGGGTGTGGGGGGACGGGGTGTGGGGGGTGGTCATGCTTGTTCCTTCTTGTCCTTCTGCTGCTGGGACGGGGGCTCGGCGTGGTCGCTACCGCGGACGGAAGTGGCAGCGGAGCCAGGCGGCCTGTCCCCCGTCGACGAGGAGATCGGTCCCGGTGATGTACGACGATTCCGGGCCGGTCAGGAACGCCACCGCGTCGGCGATCTCCCCGGGCGTCCCGGTACGGCCCGATCCGCTCGCCTCCAGCATCTCCATCATGTGCGCGCCGGACGGGGAGGCGGCCTCCGCCTTGGACATCGCGGTCGCGATGACACCCGGGCTGAGGCTGTTCACCCGGGCGCCCCGCAGATTCCAGGCGAGCGCGGCGGCCTGCACCCGTACGTGGTTGGCCCGCTTGGTCACGATGTACGCGGTCTGCGCGTCGTCGCCGATGGCGGTGACGACGTCGAGGCCGAGGAGGTCCTCGGTGGGTGTCGTCGCGAGGGCGGCCTCCTGCTCCCGGCTCAGGGACGCGACATGGCCGGCCATGCTGGAGATCACCACCAGGGACGTACCGCGGGTGGCGACGGTCTCGAAGGCGTCGATCACGTGGGCCGTGCCGAGCAGGTTGACCTCGATGATCGCCTTCGCCGGCCCGGTCGCGGGCGAGACGCCGGCGGTGTGCACGACGGCGGCCACCCTGCCCTCCCCGGCCGCCGACTCCGCGAGCTTGCGCACCGCCTCGCGGTCGGTCACGTCGGTCACCATGCCGCGTACCGCGTAGCCCTCGTCGGCGAGCGCGGTGACGGCCCGGTCGAGCCCGGGGCCGGACGCGTCGGCGAGGAGCAGGCTCCGGCCGTTGCCCAGTCGGCGTGCGACCGCGATGCCCATCCCTCCCGCCCCCGTGACCACGACCACGTCACGACGCTCCTCGTCAGGACGGACTTTCATGAACAACCTCCGTGATGGGGTGAACTGCCATGCTCCCGGGCCCGGTTACGTCCGAGCCCGGGTCGTGCGCGGGGGCTACGGGGCGCCGGTGGCCGGTACGGCCTCGTGCCATGTGGCGCGCGCCGCGACGGACTGCCGCCAGCCGCGGATCGCCTTCGGCGGCATTCCGACCGCGAGCACCCCGGTCAGGTGGTCGCCCCCGCGGTAGGCGACGATGAACCGGCGCTCGGCCAAGTCCCCCTCCACGACGGCCACTTCGTCGTGCCCGCGCAGATAGCCGAAGGCCTGGACCTTCATGTCGTACTGGTCCGACCAGAAGTACGGCACGGGCGCGAACGGCTTGCGCGCCTGCGGGTGCAGGAGGTTCCGGGCGGCGGCCATGCCCTGCTCGGCGGCGTTCGTCCGGTGCTCGATGCGCATCGGCACCCCGAACAGCGGGTTGTACCAGCGGGCGACGTCACCGGCCGCGTACACAGCCCCGGTCTTCGGGCCGGGAGACTCCTGAGTCACTTCGCAGTACTCGTCGCAGACCAGCCCGTCGCCCACCGCGAGGCCGCTGTCCGCCAGCCACTCGGTGTTCGGCAGCGAGCCGACGGCCACCAACACCGCGTCGCCCTCGACGAGTTCACCGTCGGCCAGCCGCACGCCGGCGTCGGTCACCGCGGCCACCGTGACCCCGGTGCGCAGGTCCACCCCGTTCTCCAGGTGGGCGGCCGACAGGACGCGCCCGACCTCGTTGCCGACGGCGTGGCCGAGCGGTACGGGCGCCGGTTCCAGGAGGGTGACCTCGGCGCCGAGCCCCCGGGCCACGGCGGCGGCCTCGGCGCCCAGGAACCCGGCGCCGACCACGACCAGCCGCCGCCCCTGCGCCAGCCGGTCCCGCAGCGCGAGCGCGTCGTCCAGGGTGCGCAGCACATGCGTGTCACCCTCGCCGGGCAGCCGCCGCGGACGCGCCCCGGTGGCCACGATCAGTCCCTCGTACGGCACCCGCGTCCCGTCGGCCAGCAGGACCGTACGCCCGTCGAGGTCGAGACCCGTCGCGGTGGTGCCGAGCCTCAAGTCCAGGTCCAGCGCGTCCAGTTCGGTCGGCGAGCGCAGGGTGAGCCGGTCATGTTCCCACTCGGCCGCCAGGATCTGCTTGGACAACGGCGGCCGGTCGTACGGCGCGTGCGGTTCTTCACCGAGCAGGGTGAGCGTGCCCTCGTACCCTTCCCTGCGCAGTGTCTCGACGGCCGCGAGCCCCGCCGCCGAGGCGCCCACGACGACGATCCGCCTCATTGGTCGACCAGCCGGATCGCCGCCGCCGGACAGATCGCCACGGCTTCGCGCACCTCGTCGAGGAGTTCGTCGCCGGGCCGCTCCTCCAGCACGATCGCCACCCCGTCGTCGTCACGCTGGTCGAAGACGTCCGGGGCGGCGATCACGCACTGCCCCGATGCCACGCACTTCGGTTCGTCCAGTTCCACACGCATGGTTTTCTTCCCTGCCCCTTCAGTACGTTCGCCAACTGCGTTCACCGTAAAGGCCGGTCACCAGGTGACGGGCAGCGACGCGACGCCGTACGTGGTGCCGTCGTGGTCGAAGTCGAGCTCCTCCACCTGGGCGGCCAGACGCAGCGTGGGGACACGCCGGTAGAGGGTGCCGAAGACGACCTGGAGCTCCAGCCGGGCCAGGGACTGCCCCAGGCACTGGTGAGGTCCGTAGCCGAACGCGTTGTGCTGGCGCGCGGGCCGGGTGACGTCCACCTGGTCGGCGCCGGGGAACGTCTCGCGATCCCAGTTGGCGGCGTGCAGATCCATGATCAGGCCGTCGCCCGCGCGGATGACCTGGCCGCCGATCTCGATGTCCTCGGTGGCGACGCGGCGCAGACCGACCTGGACGATGCTCAGATAGCGCAGCAGTTCCTCCACCGCGCCGGCGACGGTCTTCGGGTCCTCGGAGTCGCGCACCAGGGCGAGTTGCTCCGGGTTCTCCAACAGGGCCAGGGTGCCGAGGCTGATCATCGTCGCGGTGGTCTCGTGGCCGGCGATGAGCATCGCGACGCCCATGTGGACGGCCTCGGTCCGGCTCATCTCGCCGTTCTCGACCCGCCCGGCCATCTCGGACAGCACGTCCTCGCCCGGCTCGACGAGCTTCTTGCCGAGCAGGTCGTCGAGGTAGGCGGCGAGCGCGGTGCTCGCAGCCCGCGAGTCCTCGGGCGCGGCGGCCCGGTCGAGCGCGAGGCTGCTGTTCCTCTGGAAGAACTCGTGGTCCTCGTACGGCACTCCGAGCAGTTCGCTGATCACCAGCGAGGGCACGGGCAGCGCCAGCGCCGTCAGGAGGTCGGCCGGGTTGGGTCCGGCCAGCATGTCGTCGATCAGCCCGTCGACGATCTTCTGGATCGGGGCCCGCATGGCCTCGATCCGCTTGACGAGGAACGGCCCGTTGACCATCCGGCGCAACCGCGTGTGCTCGGGAGCGTCCGTGTTGACGATGAGCTCCGGGGTGTACTTGGCGATCTCCTGCCGGTACGCCGTCACGAACGGGAAGCTGCCGGGGCTCTTGTCGTTGGCGCTGACGCGGGGGTCGGTCAGCAGGGCCCTCTGCAGGGCGTGGCCGGTGATCATCCAGGGCGTACTGCCGTCCCAGATGCGGACCTTGCTGATCGGATTGCGCTCGCGCAGCTCCTCCACCGCCGGCGGCGGGGCGAACGGGCAGCCGGCCGCCCTCGGCATCGGGAACTCGGGCATCGTCTCGGCCGTGCCGGGCTCGTCGGACGCGGCGTCGGCCAGTGTCTCAGCCATCTGACTCCTCGGTGGGGCTCCGCCGGAGCGGAGAACGGGGATGGGGTGGAGACCTCTGAGGTCACATGCAACCGGAGCGGACTGACGGTGTCCGGTCAGTTACCTGACATCTAGCTGACGTGACCCGGATCACAGCAGAGAACAGACCGGATCGCGGCAGAGAACAGAGCAGCGAACAGAAGGGAACCGGGTCCGTACGAAGCCGTCGCAGAGGCGTGTTTTCGCGGCGCCGCTCACCGCGGACACGACGAGGCGGCCGGTGCGTGAGCCGCACGGCCGCCGGGGGAAGGAGCCACAGGGATGAGGGCGCGGGAGGGGTATCGGGAGGGGTCAGCGTCCGAGCCGGTAGCCGAAGCCCCGGCGCGTGTGGATCAGCGGGGGTTGCTCCTGGTCCACCTTGCGGCGGAGCCGGGAGACGAGTTTCTCTATCGCGTTGCCCGCCCGGGTCTCGCCCCAGACGTGCCGGCAGATCTGCTCCTTCGACAGCACCCGTTCCGAGTTGACGAGCAGATGACGCAGCAGCCGGTACTCCGCCGGGGTGAGGTCGAGGGCCCGTCGGCCGCGCCAGGCCTGACAGGTGGCGTCGTTGAGGACGAGGTCGCCGTAGCGCGGCCCTTGGCGCACCGGGGTACGGCCACGCAGTAACACGTGTGCCCTGGCGAGGACTTCGGAGATCCGGAACGGCATGGTGACGTAGTCCGACTCACCCAGGCCGAGTTCGGACACGAGGAGGCCCAGCCGCTGGTACGCGGCCAGGAAGAGCACCGGGGGCCGGTCGGCCGGGCGGAAGCGGCGCCCCTCACCCAGGTCGTCGATGTCCGGGACCGACACATCCAGGACCACGAGGTCGAAGCGGTGCTCGGCGAGCCGTGCCATACCCTGGGCACCGGAGCGCACGGCGGTCACCCGGTAGCCCGCCAGATCCAGTGTGGTCGTGAGCAGTTCGGCGATCGCGGAGTCGTGGACGATGACCAGGACGTGCTGCCCGTCCCCACGGGCGGGTACGGACGCTTCGGCACCGGTCTCGTAGACCCCGCCGACGCCGTCCATGCCGTGCACCCGGTCCACCTCGCCCATCTCGTTCATCACATCCATCGCATGCACCTCGTTCATGAGTAGGAGACGGGCGGCGACGCGGGCGCGAACCGGGCACGGAACACGGGCCGTTGACGCCGGAGACTACGGGGCCCGGCGCGGCTCGGAATCCTCGCCCTCGAACTTGCCCTCGGTGTGCAGGAAGTCGTCCACCATCCGATGGAACAGCGTGGACAGCTGGTGCAGTTCCTCCGGGGACCAGTGGGCCAGCGCGAGCTCCATGCCCCGGCAACTGGCCACGCGAATACGGTCGATCGCCTCCTGGCCGACGGCCGTGAGCTGGATGCGCTGGGCGCGGCGGTCGTCCGGGTCCGGGACCCGGGTCACGTACCCGCCCTTCTCCAGCTGCTGCACCTGCCGCGTGACGTGCGACGCCTCCACGGCCAGCCGCCCGGCCAGCTCGCCGGGGCGCAGCGGTTCCGAATCGGCGATCTGCCGCAGCAGCGCCACCGCGGCCCGGTCCAGCGAGACCCCGGCCAGCGCCATGAGGCGGTCGTGCTGTCTCACCCGACCGGTCAGATAGACGATGCGATTGAGGGCTCGCTCGATCTCGACCACCTCGTCCGAGGCGGAGGAGGACGCGACCGCGGACAGCGGGTCGGGGGTGGGTGCGGGCGATGGGGTGGACATGCGTTCCACTTTATCAGCTACTTGCCTAAGTCAAGTAAATCGCCGGAAGGGAGCATCACCATGGCCACCATGAAGTCCGTCCGCACCGGTCCCGTCGGCCGGATCCGACATCGTCGACATCGAGCGGCCCTCCCCGGGCCCCAAGGACGCCCTGGAGAAGGCCGTCGTCACCTTCGGCGACCAGGACCGAGTCCGGCGCCCAACACGGCGGGCTTTCCGGCGCGTTGGGCATTTCCAGCACGGCGGATTTTCCGGCGCGTCAGCCAGAACCCGCACTTCCCGCAGGCTCTATGCATCATACACATTACGTGTGTGGTGCATATTTGATGTCATGGCATCTGCTCTGACCTCAGGCCAAGGCTCGGGGCGAGAGTCCAGTTCTGGGGAAGGACCGGCGGCATGGACAAGCCCACGCACCTGATCGAGTTCGAGGCGATGCTGCTCGGGCGGCATCTCTACCTGAACTCGCCGCGGGCCCGGACGGGCGGCCGCCTGGAGCGCAGCGCGTACATCCTGCTCAGCCGTATCCGGATGGAGGGCCCGATGTCCATCGGGCAGCTCAGCGACGCCTTCGGTCTGGACGCCTCCACGCTCAACCGGCAGACCGCCGCCATGCTGCGCGGCGGTCTCGTCGAGCGCATCCCGGATCCCGACGGGGGCATGGCCCGCAAGTTCCGCATCACCGCCGAGGGCGAGCGCCGCCTCGACACGCACCGCGCGGAGGCCGTCAGCGGGCTGGAGAAGGTGATGGCCGACTGGGATCCCGAGGAGGTCGCCGCCTTCGCCGCGTACCTCAAGCGGTTCAACACGGACATCGAGAACCTCGACGAGCGTCCCTGGCCCCGCCCCTGAGCCCGCCCCGGACCCCCTGGGCCTGATCCGGCCCGTGGGACGAGTGCGGTCCCACGGGCCGGATGCGGGTCAGCTTCCGGCGGCGGAGGCGCGGCGCTTGGTCAGCCACCACCCTCCGGCTCCGAGGACCAGCACCGCCGCGACCACCCCGCCGACGACGAGGCCCGTGGACGATCCGCCGTCGTCGTTCTTCGTGTCGGCCGCGGCCTCCGTGGCCGCGGGCTCGGACGGCGTGACGGTGTCCGACGGAGTCGGGCTGGGTGTCGGGCTCGCGGTCGGGCTGGGACTGACGGGTGTGGCGCCCGGCGCCGCCGCCTTCAACTTCAGGAGCGGGGCGGGCTGTTCGGGCTCCTCACCGCCCTTGGGCAGCTCGATCCAGCGCGAGACCTCGCCGTCGCTGTAGGTGTCGATGGTCTTGAACGCCACCTCCTTGGCGTCCGGGAGCTGGCGGATCTTGACCTTGTACTCGGCGTCGACGCCGGTCTTGAGGGCGGGACCGCCCACGACGTATCCGTCGTCGGTGGCCTTCAGCTGCCAGCCCTTGGGGGCCTCGTCGAGCGTGACGTCGGCCGGTGCGATCCCCTCCGGCAGCACGACGCGCACCTCGCGGAAGCCCGCGGAGGCGGACTCCGCCTCGCAGACGAAGGTGAGGGTGACGTTCTCGGCGAGGGCCTGCGCCTTGTCGGCCTCGACCTCCGTGTGCGCCGAGGCCGGACCGGCCAGTGCGAGGACAGCCGTCAGTGCGGCGGCGCCGGTCAGTGCGATACGACGCCCATGCGTGGACAGCGACACAGTGGAACTCCTTGCTGGTGGGACCGGGCGGGCCGAAGCCGGGCCCGGGTGAGAGGGACGACGGGGACGGGCATCCGTCCCGGCGGTCCCCTGCGCACCAGCGCGTGTTCCAGGGTCTGTGTCCGTGCTCCTGCCGGGAGGTCGAAGGAGCCGGCGAGCGGTACGAGCCGCGGCCGGTACCCCGTGGGGACGGCCGCGCCCGGCAGGACCCAGGCGATGACCGCCGCCGCCAGGGCGCGCAGCGTACGGCCGGTGGCCAGCGCCGCCGTGACCGCCGTGTCGGCCCGGTGGAGCAGCCAGGCGACGACCAGGGCGGCGACGACATGGGCGGTCGTCATGGCCGCCCCGGAGGCGTGCTGCCAGGGGTGTCCGCCGGCTCCCGCCGCCATCGCGTCGTGACCGGCGTGGGCCAGGTGTCCCGTACCGGCGCGGTGGCCACCGGCCGTCGTCAGCGCGAGGTGCATCGCGGCCTGGGCCGCCAGGACGCACGCGCCGACCGCGAGCAGCCCGGGCCCGCGGCGGGTGAAGGGCCGTACGGCGACGAACTGCGCGACGGCGAGAACCGTCACGAGCCGCCACGGCACCTGCCCGCCCTCGACCGCGTGATGGCCGACGGCGGCGAGCACACTGCCGACGAGGGCGAACGTGACGGCCCGGACCCGGGCGCCCGCGCGGCTCGGCCGCGGGCTCCGGCCCCGGCCGTCGCGCTGCGTCACATGGTCACCTGGCACGGTCGCCCATCACCCTCCACCGAGTTCACCTTGTCGCATACGTCTACGTCACAGGTGATGGGGCCGTTCACCCGGGGTCGCACGAGGAGGAACCCGCCGACGCCCGGGGGTGCCGGAACGGTTCAGTCCGCCGCGCCGAGGGACCAGCGCGGGACGCTGCCGGTGAGGCGGCACGTGAGGAAGTACAGGGGTATCGGCGGGGTGTAGGGCGAGCCGCCCGCGGGGCTGTGGATCAGCCGGGGCCGGTCGGCCCAGAGGCCGCGGCGGACCCGCGTCCAGGACGGGTCGGCCAGGTGCGCGCCGACGGTGTACGTCGTACAGGACGGCCAGGTGACGCCTATGTGGGACCCGGACGGGACGATCCACCACCAGCGCTCGTCGCCGTCGGAGTCGTCGGCGAAGACGCAGCCCACGCGGGGCAGCGAGCGCATGATGCGTTCGCCGTGCTGCCGGGACGTGCCCACGGCGTCGCATCCCAGGCCGGCGCGCAGCTGGGCGGGGATGACCAGGCGGCCGGGGTGCCTGGACGGGAGTGTCGCGGGGGTGCGGGGCCGCGGGATGTACGCGCGCGGCCGCGGTTCAGGGGCGTGCTGCAGTTCCATGATGCAGGTGTCCTTCGGCCGAGTGGGGGGTGGGCCGGGTGAGATACGTGCTGCGCCCGGTGGAAGCGGGTTCTCGGGACTCCGACGACGTGGGCTCCGACGGCGTCGGCTTCGTCGGCATCGGCTGTGCGGGCGTCGGCTTCGTCGGCATCGGCTTCGGCTTCGGCTTCGACGCCACCGACCGCAACGGCTGGGACGGCACCGGATGGGGCGGCACCGGCTCGGACGTCAGGACTGCCCAGACGACGCGTCCGGAACCGTCCACCGAGTCCCTGACGCCCCAGTCGCTGCTGAGCATGCCGACGAGCATGAGCCCGCGGCCGCCCTGGTCGTCGGGCCCCGGTCTGCGCAGTGCCGGGAGGGTCAGGCCGCGGCTCTGGTCCTCGACCTCTATGTGGAGCCGGTCGCCCGCGGTGCGCAGTCTGCAGACGATCCACTCGCTCGCCGTATGGGTGAGCGCGTTGGTGACCAGTTCGGAGGCAACCAGGACAGCGTTGTCACACGTATCGGTGCACGTGCCCCACTCACTCAGCAGTTCGCGCACGTTCCTGCGGGCCACACCCACCGAGGCGGGGGCGGGAGACAGTCCGAACACGCCTGCCCTGTGGGGGTGTTCATCCTCGGGCAGTCGGCCCAATGGCTTGGGGTGAGAGGGCGGAGCCATCGCCGTTCGCCTTTCTTCTGCCTTCGCACCGGAGGTCGCGCCAGTGCCGGTACCACGTGGCCCGGTTCCACTTCGAGCCACGTGACAGCTCGTTGCGCACAGTGACGAACGCGGCCGAGCCTCCCCCAACTCGGTCGCGCCGTCCCGCCGTTCACCGGACCGGTCGCTACGCACCACTGTGACATCTGCCCTCAACAGCTCGCAACCGACAAGTTGAAATTTGCAATTCGACGGGTGCATGCTTCCCCCGTCGAACGGATGATCGTGACAGACTGCGACCTCGAAGCCCGCTGTGAGGGGGTAAGGCGTGACCTCGGAAACCGACTGGGGCGGCGCGCCCTCTGTCCTGCGCATGATCCTGGGCAGGCAGCTGGAGGAGTTGCGCAACCGTGCTGGACTGACGTTCGAGCAGGCCGGTGAGGCGATCGGGGTCAGTCACTCCACGATCCGCAGGATGGAAGCCGCCAAGGTGGCCCGGCTCAGGCTCCCGGACGCCGAGAAGCTGCTCCAGGTCTACGGAGTCACGGACCAGCAGGAGATCGACACCTTCCTGAAATCCGTCCGCGAGGCCAACAAGCGTGGTTGGTGGCACACATACCGTGACGTGCTGCCGGACTGGTTCGCCGCCTATCTGAGCCTGGAGCAGGCGGCGCTGCAGATTCGTGCGTACGAGCCACAGTTCGTGCACGGCCTGCTACAGACCGAGAAGTACGCCCGTGCCCTGCTGGGTGCCGGGAATCCGCACGCCCCGACCGAGGCCACGGAGCGCAGGGTCGCGCTGCGTATGCGGCGCCAGGAGCTGCTGACCCGTCCCTCGCCGCCGCGCGCGTGGATCGTGATGGACGAGACCGTACTGCGGTGGCCGGTCGGCGGTCCCGAGGTGATGCGGGCCCAGATCGACCATCTGATCGAGGTCAACTCGCTACCCCAGGTAACCCTGCAGATCATGCCGTTCAAGAACGGCCCGCACCCTGCCATGCGGGCCGGCGCTTTCCATCTCTTCCGGTTCCGGGCACGCGAACTGCCGGACATCGTCTACCTGAATGGTCTGGTGGGCGCTGTCTATCTGGACAAGGACGACGACGTCGTGGTCTATCGCGAGGCCCTGGACCGGCTGGGCGCCCAGTCGGCGCCCGCCAGAAAGACCGAGGCTCTCCTCGGTGAGATTCGCAAGGAGCTCTGACGTGCACCACCACATACGTGACGGACACATACACAACGGCATGCCGTCCCGGGAACTCGGCACACGCGGCTGGTACAAGCCGTGGAGCGACGACGCGGGCGGCGCCTGCGTCGAGGCGAAGAAGCTCGGCGACGGCCGGGTCGCGCTGCGCCAGTCCACCGACCCCGACGGCCCCGCCCTGGTTTTCACCCCTCGTGAGATGACGAGTTTCCTGTCGGGCGTGAAGGCAGGTGTCGCCGACTTCCTCCTCTGAGGCACCCCCCTTGTTCGCCTCCCGGACTCCCCTGGTTTCCTGAACACCTGATCTCCTCAACACCCTTGAATTTCCTACGCTTTGACTCTGAACCCAACGACTTGACAGGAGGGGCGGCTTTGCCCGACAACGGATGGCCGGCCGACCGCATCGACACCGAGAACGCGCACTCGGCGCGCATCTACGACTACATCCTCGGCGGTAAGGACTACTACCCGTCCGACAAGGAGGCGGGCGACGCCATGGCGCGGGAGTGGCCCGCCCTGCCGATCCACATGAAGGCCAACCGCGACTGGATGAACCGCGCGGTGGCCTGGCTGGCGAAGGAAGCGGGGATTCGCCAGTTCCTGGACATCGGCACCGGCATCCCCACCTCTCCGAACCTGCACGAGATCGCGCAGTCGGTGGCGCCCGAGTCACGGGTCGTCTACGTCGACAACGACCCGATCGTCCTCACCCTCTCCCAGGGGCTGCTGGCCAGCACGCCCGAGGGGAAGACGGCGTACATCGAGGCCGACTTCCAGCAGCCGGAGAACGTGCTCGACTCCCCGGAGTTCCGCGAGACGCTCGACCTGGACAAGCCGGTCGCGCTGACCGTGATCGCGATCGTCCACTTCGTCCTGGACGAGGACGACGCGGTCGGCATCGTCCGCCGCCTCCTGGAGCCCCTGCCCTCCGGCAGCTACCTCGCGATGTCCATCGGCACCGCCGAGTTCGCTCCCGAGGACGTGGGCCGGGTCGCGCGCGAGTACGAGGCCCGGAACATGCCGATGCGGCTGCGCACGATCGATGAGGCCCACGAGTTCTTCGAGGGTCTGGAGCTCGTCGAGCCGGGCATTGTCCAGGTCCACAAGTGGCACCCGGACGCCACGAGTGGTGAGGGTATTCGGGACGAGGACATCGCCATGTACGGGGCTGTTGCCCGCAAGCCGTAGCGCTCCGCTGGTCGGCCGTTTATACCTGCGGGTCCGTTGTGGCTGGTCGCGCAGTTCCCCGCGCCCCTATCGGGGCGCGGGTCGCTCGTTCGACGGGGGGATGATCCGGGCCGTCAGGTCCGGGTCGGGCATCGTCCTGTCGAACGGGTACATCGGGCGGTGGATGCGGTGGTGGCCCAGGCGGAGGAGGTTCTGGTCCACGCCGCCCGGGGTGAGCGCCATCTTCCAGTCGGCCGCCATGGCGAAGAGTTCGGGCTCCAGATAGCCGATCTTGACCATGACGACGTCGGCCTCGCGGGGCGACAACTCCAGGTCGGTGAAGTCGTGTTCGTGGTGGTACGGCTTGCGCAGCGCGGTGAGGATCACGTGCACGCCGCCCACCCGTAGCACCACCTCCGCCCGCGCGTGCGGGTCGCCGTGGCGGATCGCGTGGACCACGCCGGTCAGGGTGAGCGGACCGGCATGCCGGTCGTCGACCTCCGCGCCCGCCGTGACGGTGACGGTCGCGCCGACGCCCGCCCGGACCGCCGTCTCC
The DNA here is from genome assembly GCF_026341515.1 of Streptomyces sp. NBC_00878. Classification (NCBI taxonomy): domain Bacteria; kingdom Bacillati; phylum Actinomycetota; class Actinomycetes; order Kitasatosporales; family Streptomycetaceae; genus Streptomyces; species Streptomyces sp. NBC_00878. The sequence continues at coordinate 2,417,030 of NZ_JAPEOK010000001.1, forward strand.
ACCGCGGCCGGGCCGGGGAGCGAGGCGTAGATGACCGTCGGGCCCGACGGGTCCTTGAACTCCGGCCGGGACAGCACCCGTTCGAGCCCCCATGTGACGTCGCCCGCGCCGCCCGCCGTCGGGTTGTCGCCGGTGTCGCTGATGAAGTAGGGCCTGTTCTGCGCGGGGGTGGCCAGTGCGTCGTCCAGGCAGTCGTCCAGCGTGCCTGTCGGGGCGACGAAGGCGAAGTCGTGCCGGGCCTCCCAGAAGCCGCGTGCGAGGCGTTCGGCGCCCGCCGTGACCGCTGTCTCCGACGGGCCCGTGACCACCACCGCCGCCTGGTTGCGGGGCTCGTCCGCCCAGGCATAGCCGACCCAGATCGCGGCGTCCGTGACGCCCTCCGTGGCCTCCACCTCGTCGACGGCCGCGTACACGCTCTTCGCGGGTTCGATACGGGTCGAGGTCTGCTCGCCGGCCAGGAGTACGGGCACCGGGATCCAGGCCTTGACCGGGCGGGGGGCGCCGGTCGTGAGGAGTTCCACCAGGTTGCGGGCCGCCCGCTCCTTGGTCTCCATGACGTCCTCGTGCGGGGCCGTGCGGTAGCAGGTGATCAGGTCGCTCAGGTGGGCGAGTTCGCGCGAGACGTTGCCGTGCAGGTCCATCGAGGTGGACACGATCACGTCCGGGCCGACCGTCTCCCGGACACGGGCGAGCAGGACCGCCTCGGCGTCGTCCATCCCCTCCACGGTCATGGCGCCGTGGATGTCGAACCAGAGTCCGTCCAGGTGTCCCGACTCGCCGAGCCGGGCGAGGAGTTCGCCGGAGAGCTCGGCGTACGCCGCCGCCGTCACCGTACCGCCGGGCAGCGCCTTGCCGACCAGTGCGCCGCGCCACTCGGCGACGTCCCCCAACGGCGTTCCGGGCGCCAGGAACTGATAGCGCGTCAGGATCTCTTCGGCGCGCTGGGGATGGAAGGCGGGAGCCTCGGTCCGGGCCGGGGAGAACGTCGACGACTCGATGGCGAGCCCGGCGATCGCGATGACGGGACGGGCGACGGGGGTACGGGCTGGTGGCATGGCTCCTCGCACGGTGAGGGCGGTCAGGGACGGTCAGGGGTGGGTTGCGGGGGCGACGCCGCCGGTGACGGCCTGGAGGGCGTTCGCCAGGGCCCGTTGGAGCGCGAACTGGCCCGCGCCGACGAGTCCCGCGTCCGCGCCGAGGCTCGTCCGCTCGATGACCAGGTGCTGGGTGACCAGCGGATGGCATCCCTCGTACAACTGGCTGCGGACGGCGGCGACGAACGGTTCGAGCGTCGAGAGGAGGCCGCCGAGGTAGACGGCGTCGGGGTTGAAGAAGTTGACGTTCGCGGACAGGACCATGCCGAGGTAGCGGCCGGCCTGGCGGACGGCGCGGGTGGCCTCCGGGTCGGCGTCGGAGGCGAGGCGTACGACGTCCTCGGTCGACTCGACCGCAAGGCCCCGCTCGCGCAGGATGCGGACCAGCGCGGCTCCCGAGGCGACGGTCTCCAGGCAGCCGGTGTTGCCGCAGGAGCACGGGGTGTCGCCGGCCTCGACGCGTACGTGGGTGATCTCGCCGGCCGCGCCGGTGCCGCCCCGGTACAGCCGTCCGTCGGCGATGACGCCGGCGCCGATGCCGGAGCCGGTCTTCACCGTGATCGACTGGCGGCGCTCGGCGGGCTGGACGCTGTGTTCGCCCACGGCCATGCAGTTGGCGTCGTTCTCGATCGCCGCCGGAACGCCGAACTGGTCCTCCAGCCAGGCCCGGACGGGGAACCTGTTCCAGCCGGGCATCCGGGCCGGGAGCGTCACGAGGCCCGACATGACGTCGACCGGACCCGGCAGGCAGAGGCCGACGCCCCGCAGCAGTTCCCGGCCGTGCTGTTCGGCGAGGGCCTCCAGCGTCCGGGCAAGGCCCGGCAGCGCCGCCTCGGGCCCGTCGGCCGTCGCGACCGGCACGGTCGACACGTCGGTGAGCCCGCCACCGGGCAGTACGACGCCGACGTGGGCGTGTCTGCCGCCGAGTTCGGCCGCGACGGCGAACCCGTCGCTGCCACCGAGCCGCAGCACCTTGCGCGGACGTCCGCCGGTCGAGGACCGCGTGCCGTGCTCCGCGACCAGTCCGTGAGCCACGAGTTGACCGACCGTCAGCGAGACGGTCGACGGCGCGGCGCCGAGCAGACCGGCGAGTTCGGTGCGCGTGGTGGCCTGCCCGGAGGCGAGCAGTTCGAGGACCCGCTCGGCCAGCGAGGAGACACCCCCCGTGGGGCTTCGGCGGTGCGGCACGCTTTTTTCCACCATGGACGAAGTAACTTCCGGCGTCGGGGTCTTGTCGGGGGTCTGCTGGGGTTCTGTTGAGGTTCCGGGCGACGAGCGTATGACCCCAGAGCCCCCTTCGCGCTTTTTGCAGAACGGCAGAAACAATCTTTTTACAGCGGTGCGCCTGTTTCTTCGAACAGTCGGGTCGTTGACTGGCTCCGCCCCACCCCGCCCCGCCCCGCTGTTCCCTCCGGAGGAGAGCCATGTCCCCTGCTCGCACGACGCTCGTCGCCTGTGCCGTCGTCTCGGCGGGCACACTGCTGCTCGCGGGCTGCTCCGGGACGACCGACACGTCGTCCCCGTCCCCCGACTCCATCAACTACGCGCTGCCCGCGAACTTCACGCCGAACTGGATCCTGCCGATCGGCACGGCCGCGCACCTCAACACCAACAACAGGTCCATCGCCGACAGTCTGTGGGAGCGGCTCGTCGCGTACGACGGTTCCACCGGCAAGATCGCCTGGAACAAGAAGGCGTCCATCGCCACGGCCGCCGACTTCGCGTCCGACGGCAAGAGCGTCAAGATCACGCTGGGCGACCGCAGTTGGAGCGACGGCAAGCCGATCACCTCACGGGACGTCGAGTTCTGGTTCAACCTCATCAAGGCGAACAAGGCGGAGTGGGCGGGCTACAACCCGGGCAAGGCGCCGGACAACTGGACCTCGTTCAAGACCGTCGACGACCGCCACTTCACGATCACCTTCGACAAGGCCTACAACTCCCAGTGGATGCTGGCCAACCAGTTCAGCGAGATCACTCCGCTGCCGCAGCACGTGTGGGACAGGACCGACGCGTCCGCGCAGGTCGCCGACGCCGACCGGACCGCCGCCGGCGCGAAGAAAGTCTGGACGTATCTGAACTCGGCCGCGAAGAACATCTCCCGCTACGACAAGGACGCGCTGTGGAAGACCCTCAGCGGCCCGTACGCGGTCAAGTCGTTCGCCACGTCCGGCAAGGTCGTACTGGCCGCCAACAAGAAGTACGACGGCGGTGAGAAGGCGAACATCGCGACGGTGAACCTGCTCCCCTTCACCACGGCGGACGCCGAGAAGAACGCGCTGCGCTCCGGCAGCGTCGACTACGGCTACATCGAGGCCACCGACCTCGACCAGAAGGACCGGTTCACCGCGCAGGGCTACACGGTCAAGCCGTGGTCCGGCTGGGCGATCACCTACATGCCGTACAACTTCAACAACCCGGCCATGGGCGCGGTGTTCAAGCAGCTGTACGCGCGTCAGGCGGTCCAGCGGTCGATCGACCAGGCGAGCCTGGCGAAGGTCATCTTCAACGGCACGGCCGTGCCGGGCTACGGTCCGGTCCCGCAGGCGCAGGCCTCCGACTTCGTCTCGCAGGTGCAGAAGGACAACCCCTACCCGTTCTCGACGTCGGCGGCCAAGTCCCTGCTGACCGGCCATGGTTGGGAGGAGAAGGGCGGGGTCATGGTCTGTACGGACCCGGGGACCGGTGCCTCGCAGTGCGGTGAGGGCGTCGCCGAGGGAACGAAGTTCGAGATGCAGGTGCTGTCGCAGTCCGGGTCCACCGTGACCGACAACATGATGAGCTCGATCCAGTCCTCGCTGGAGAAGACCGGCATCACGTTCTCGATCAAGACCGCGCCCGTCAACTCGGTGCTTTCGCAGACCCCGCAGTGCACGTCCGGCCAGCCGATCTGCAAGTGGCAGCTGTCGTTCTTCGGCACCGCGGGCAGCTGGTACTTCAACGCGTTCCCGACCGGCGACTCGCTGTTCCAGACCAAGGGCGGCTCGAACTTCGGCAACTACTCGAACCCCGACGTCGACAAGCTGATCACTGCTTCCACGACGTCGACCTCGTCGGAGGCCGTCCAGGACTACAGCGCGGCCCTCGCCAAGGACCTGCCGGTCATCTGGCTCCCTGCGCCGGACTACCAGATTTCCGTCGTCAAGAGCGGCCTCGGCGGCTTCTCGCAGGACTCGCTCGCCAACTTCCACCCGGCACAGTGGAAGTGGACCAAGTGAGGACCGGGACCGGCTGAGGACCTGGGACCCAACTCATGGATACCTTCGCTTACTTGACCCGGCGGGTCCTCCAGGCCCTCGTGGTGATCCTCATTGTCACGGTCGTGGTCTTCTGCCTGCTGCACGCGCTGCCCGGGGGTCCCGCACGCGGGATCCTCGGCCCGCAGGCGACGGCCCAGCAGATCGCGGCCTTCAACCACGAGCAGGGCCTGGACCGTTCGCTCCCCGTCCAGTACGCCTACTACCTGCGCACGCTGGTCCAGGGCGACCTCGGCACCTCGTACACGCTCAACGAGGGGGTCTTCCAGCTCATCGAGCAGCGGCTGCCCAAGACGCTCGTCCTGACCGTGCTGTCCGCGCTCGTCGGGCTGCTGGCGGCGATCCCGCTCGGCATGTGGCAGGCGGTGCGGCGCAACAAGCCGGTGGACTACGTCATCACCACGCTGAGCTTCGTGGCGTACTCGACTCCCGTGTACTTCCTGGGACTTGTGCTCGTGCTCGTGTTCACCCAGTGGCTGCGCTGGTTCCCCTCGCAGGCGCCCCAGGGCGAGACGCTCGCGGACGTGTTCGCGCAGCCCGATGCGCTGGTCCTGCCGGTGGTCGCGGGGGCCGCGTCGATGGTCGCCGTGTTCAGCCGCTACATGCGCGCGGCGACGCTGGAGAACCTCCAGGAGGACTACGTACGGACCGCGCGGGCGGGCGGTTCGCGACCGCGCGCGATCCTCTGGCGGCATGTCTTCCGCAACTCCCTGACGCCCGTCGTCGCGATGCTCGGCTACTACGTGCCCGTGCTCTTCGGCGGTGCGCTCGTCGTCGAGCAGCTCTTCAACTACCCGGGGATGGGGCTGCTGTTCTGGAGTGCCGCGCAGTCCTCGGACTATCCGGTGCTGCTCGGCTGTGTGCTCGTCATCTCCGTCGCGACCGTCGTCGGCACCCTGCTGGCCGACGTCGTCCAGCGGATCATCGACCCTCGTGTGAAGGCGGGCCGGACATGAGTGCCGTACTCCAAACCAAGGCGCCCACACCGGAGTTGGCGACCGGGTACCGCCTCTCCGTCCGGCGGTTCGCGCGCAACAGGCTGGCGGTGGCAGGTCTGTTGGTGGTCGTCCTCTTCCTGCTCTTCTGCTTCGTGGGCCCGTGGCTGTACTCGACCGACCAGACCCACACCCACCTCACCCAGGTGAACCTCGCGCCGAGCGGCGCGCACTGGCTCGGCACCGACGCGGTCGGGCACGACGAGCTGGGGCGGCTGATGTTCGGCGGGAAGGTGTCGCTGCTCGTCGGGCTCGCGGCCGGTCTCCTCGCGACGGTCATCGGGACCCTGTGGGGCGCGGTCGCCGGGTACGCGGGCGGCTGGGTCGACGCGGTCATGATGCGCGTCGTGGACGCCGGGATCGCCATCCCGGCGCTCTTCATCCTGCTCGTCGTCTCGGCGATCACGACCCCGGACTCGCTCGGGCTGATCCTCATCCTGGGGTTCGTGTCCTGGCTCGTCCCGTCCCGGCTCGTACGGGCGGAGACACTCACGCTGAAGAGCCGCGACTACGTGCTGACGCTCCGCGCGATCGGCGGGACGCACGGCCGGGCGATCTTCCGGCACATTCTGCCGAACTCCGTCTCGACCATCGTGGTCGCGGCGACGTTCCAGGTCGCCGACGCGATCCTGCTCGTCGCGTACGTCTCGTATCTCGGACTCGGTGTCCAGCCGCCCTCGACCGACTGGGGCGGCATGCTGTCGGCCGGGCTGACGGCCGCGTACTCCGGGCGCTGGTGGCTGATCGTGCCGCCGGGCCTCGCGATCATCCTCGTCGTCTGCGCGTTCAACGCCGTCGGGGACGGGCTGCGGGACGCGTTCGACGTGAGGGGGCGGGCATGAGGACGACGACGGGGACGAGCGACATGAGCGGTGTGGGCAGTACGGGCGGCATCCTGGAGGTCGAGGACCTCGGGGTGACCTTCTCCACGGAGACGGGTGACGTGCCCGCGGTGCGCGGGGTGTCGCTGCACGTACGGCCCGGGGAGACGCTGGCGCTGGTCGGCGAGTCCGGGTCCGGGAAGTCGACGGTCGCGCTCGCCGCGATGGGGCTGCTGCCGGGGAACGCGCGGGTGTCGGGCCGGGCCTCGGTCGACGGCACGGACGTCGTGGGCGCCGCCGAGACCGCTCTCGCGGGTTTGCGCGGGCGCACGGTCTCGATGGTGTTCCAGGAACCCGCGACCGCCCTCGATCCGCTGACCCGGATCGGGGCGCAGATCGCGGAGGTCGTACGGAACCACCGCCCGGTCTCCGCGCGCGAAGCCGCCGGAGAGGCGGTCGGGCTGCTGCGCCGGGTGGGCATCCCGGAACCCGCGAAGCGGGCGTCCGCGTACCCCTTCCAGCTCTCCGGCGGACAGCGGCAGCGCGTGGTGATCGCCATGGCGATCGCGAACTCGCCGAGCCTGCTGATCGCCGACGAGCCGACCACCGCGCTCGACGTCACGGTCCAGGCCGAGATCCTCGACCTGCTCCGGGGACTCGCGGCGGACTCCGGCACCGGCGTCCTGCTCGTCACCCACAACATGGGCGTCGTCGCGGACTTCGCCGACCGGGTCGCGGTGATGCTGGAGGGGGAGATCGTGGAAACCGGCCCGGTGGAGGAGGTACTGCTGCGCCCGACGCACGAGTACACGCAGCGACTGCTGGCGGCCGTGCCGCGGTTGGCTGTGGCGGGGGTGGGCGGCGCGGTGCCCCGACTCCCCGCCGCCCAGCCCGTAGCCCCCGCGTCCCACCGCCGCGCCCCGGAAATCACCGCCGACCCCCGCACCCCCGCCGACGCCCCTGTCGACGCCCCTGTCGACGTCCCCGTCGTCGAACTGCGTGACGTCTCCGTCCGGTTCGGGCGTGGAGCGCGGGCCGTGCAGGCACTCCACGGTGTCTCGCTCAGCGTGCGGCCCGGTGAAACCCTCGGGCTCGTCGGGGAGTCCGGGTCCGGCAAGTCGACGGCGGCCCGGGTCGCGCTCGGGCTCGTGGCGCCCTCCGCCGGCTCGGTGTCGCTGTTCGGTGCCGATCTCCGGCGGGCCAGGGGGCGCGGGCGCCGGGCCCTGCTCTCCGGTGTCGGTGTGGTGTTGCAGGACCCGGTGGCCTCCCTGGACGCGCGGATGAGCGTGGCCGAGTGCGTCGCCGAACCCTTGCGGGTGCACCGCCGGAGGATGCCGGCGGCCGAGCGCCGGGACCGGGTCGCGGAGGTACTCGAACGCGTGCGACTGCCCAGGGAGTTGGCGGGCCGTGGACCGCGCGAGCTGTCCGGCGGGCAACGGCAGCGGGTGAGTCTGGCCCGGGCGCTGGTGCTCGGGCCCCGGCTGCTGGTCGCCGACGAGCCGACGAGTGCGCTCGACGTCAGCGTGCAGCGGACCGTCCTGGACGTGATCGCCGAACTCCAGGCCGAACTCGGCTTCGCCTGCCTCTTCGTCTCCCACGACCTCGCGGTCGTCCAGCGGTTCGCGCGGCGCGTCGTCGTCATGCGGGCGGGCCGGGTCGAGGAGGAGGGCGCCACCGCGACCACCCTCACCCACCCGGAGACGGACTACACCCGCCGGCTCATCGCCGCCGTACCCGTACCCGATCCGGTGCTCCAACGCGTGCGCCGTACGGAACGACAGGCCGCGCTCGCCGCCGCAGGGACGGAGGACCGGGCGTGACCGCACCGCAGCCGCGCCCACCCGCTCCCTCCCCCTCCCCCTCCCCCGCCCCCTCCCTCACTCCAACTCCCGCTCCCGAGGCCGCCCCCGAGGTGTTCGCCGGTGTCGACATCGGCGGCACGACCACCCTGGTCGCGCTCTGCACGCCCGAACTCGCCGTCGTGGACTGCCAGGAGGTGCCCACCCCGGCGGCCGAGGGCGGCACGGCGATGGTCGGGGCCGCGCTCGACACCCTGGGCGTGCTCCTGGCGCGCGTACCGGCCCGGCTGCGCGCGGTCGGCGTGGGCGCAGCCGGATTGGTCGACGCCCGCGCCGGACGCGTCCTCGTGGCCAGCGACTCCTTCCGCGCCTGGGCCGGCTTCGAGGTCACGGCGACCATGGAGGCCGCGCTCGGCGTACCGGTCTTCCTGGACAACGACGTCAACGCGTTCCTGCGCGGCGAGACGTCCAAGGGCGCCGTCGTGGGCGAGCCGCACGTCCTCGGCATGACGCTCGGCACCGGAGTCGGCGGCGCGCTGTGGCTGGACGGCGCACTGTACGAGGGGCCGCACGGCGCGGCGGGCGAGGCGGGCCACATCCCGGGCTTCGGGGACCTCCCGTGCACCTGCGGTGGCCGCGGCCACCTGGAGACCCTGGCCTCCGGCCGGTCCATCGGCGCGCGGTACGGCGAACGGACCGGGCGCAGCCTGAGTGCCCGCGCCGTCGCCGAGGCTGCGGGGCGCGGCGACCCGGACGCGCTCGCCGTGTACGAGGCCGCGGGCGCGGCGGTCGCCCGCGGGATCCTGATCACCGCGGGGCTGCTGGACGTCACGACCTTCGTGATCGGCGGCGGTGTCAGCGGTGCCTGGACTCTCCTGGAGCCGTCGATCCGGGCCGCGCTCGCCGCCGAGCCGCCCGTCAGCGGCCACCCGGTCCGGGTCGTACGGACCGGTCTCGGCGGCGCGGCCGTCGCGATCGGCGCCGCGTCCCGCGCCCGTTCGGAATCACAGGAACGTCTCGCTCCGTTCCAGCCCCTCCCCCGAGGGACCAACACGGCTACTTTCAAGAGTGGTTGACCGCTTCCCACTCCACTCAAGATCAGCAAAGACAACTCAGGCCATCTGGGCGCTCACTTGACTACCGGGCGTCACACACGATTGGCTCCGGCCAGCGAAAGTCAGACAGTCGGCACACATGAACCGCCGCCGACGACACCGGCTTCACCGCTCCCCATCCGCTTGCCCGGCCGCACAGCGAGGTGCCTTACCCCCATGAACATCACTCCCGCCCGTCACGTCTTCGACAGATCCGCCCGCGGCACCGCCCTGGCCTCCGCCATCGCGGCCGTCTGTCTCTTCGCGTCCGGCTGCTCCAGCTTCGGCGGATCGGACTCCGGCGCGGACACCGACACGGCGGGCAAAGCGGGCGCCGCCGGAATCAAGGTCGCCCTGATCACCCACGCCGCCCCCAATGACGCGTTCTGGGAGCTCGTGCAGAAGGGCGCGCAGGCGGCGGCCGCCAAGGACGGCATCGCGCTGACGTACGAGAGCGACCCCGACGCCAAGGGTCAGGCGGACCTGGTGCGGGAGGCGATCGCCGACGGGGTCGACGGCATCGCGCTGACGCTGGCCAAGCCCGAGGCGATGAAGAGCGCGGTCGCCGCGGCCAAGGCGGCGGGCATTCCGGTGGTCGGCCTCAACTCCGGTATCGACGCCTGGAAGCCTCTGGGCCTGCTGCAGTACTTCGGCCAGAACGAGAGCGTCGCGGGCCAGGCCGTCGGCGACCAACTGGACACCCTCCGCGCCAAGCACGCCCTGTGCGTCATCCACGAGCGGGGCAACGTCGCCGTGGAGGCCCGCTGCGCCGGGGTGAAGAAGACGTTCGGCGGCCAGACCGACCTGCGCTACGTGGACGGCACCGACATGGACGCGGTGACCGACTCCGTCGAGGCGGCCCTGCGGCAGGACCCGAGCATCGACGAAGTCGTCACGAACGGCGCGGGGTTCGCGCTCGCGGCGGTGAAGTCGGTGAAGGACGCGGACAGCAAGGCCAAGGTCGCCACCTTCGACCTCAACAAGGACCTGGTGAAGGCGGTCCAGAGCGGAGACGTACAGTTCGCGGTGGATCAACAGCCCTACCTTCAGGGCTATCTCGCCGTGGACTCGTTCTGGCTCTACAAGACCAACGGCAACGTCAGCGGCGGCGGAGAGGCCCCCGTGCTCACCGGACCGGCGTTCGTCACCAAGCAGAACGTCACGGCGGTGGCGAAGTTCGCGGCCAACGGAACCCGTTGAACCGCGGTGGCGGTCGCACCGGCCCGGTGTCGTCAGGTAACGGCGACGACAAGGTTTGGGGTACTCACGGTGCGTACGGTCACTTGTACGGATAGCATCCTGCGCATCCCCTGTGCTGTTCTGGACACGTGGCCACCAGCCGCCCTCGTCCGGCCTCTCACCCCCTCTGACCACCCGTCTTCCCTCAACCTCCCTTCCGCTCACCGCTGATCGCCCTAGGACGACGATGTCTCCACGGACAGGTTCCCGCCGCCGTCTCGGTTCCATCCGGCTCTCGCTGATCCTGCTGGCTCTGGTGCCCAGTGTCACCCTCGCCGCCATGTGGGGCGTGACGACGATCCAGATGTTCTCCGAGGGTCTGCGGCTGCGGGACCAGACGGAGCTCAGCAAGTCGACCGGGGCCATGGGCACCGAGACCACGCTCGCGTTGCAGCAGGAGCGCAGTCTGTCGGCCGTACTGCTGGCCTCGCCCGGCAGTTCGCGTACCGCCCTGGACGAGCAGCGGGAGCGTACCGACGAGGCGGTCGCGAAGCTCGTCAGCCAGTCCGACGCCGTCCAGCGGGCTCCCGAGCGGATCAGCGACCGGATGTACTCGGTCATCGCGTCGGTGGGCAGCCTGGAGTACTACCGGAGTCAGGTGGACCACCCCACCGACATCACCCCCACACAGGCGCTGGACCAGTACACCTCGATCATCGACGACCAGATCCACGCCTTCCAGGAGCTCTCCCAGGTCGACGACGGGGACCTGACCTCACAGGCCGGCCCGCTCGTCGCGCTGGCGCACTCGGCCGAGCTGGTCTCCCAGGAGGACGCCCAGCTGCACCTGTACTGGCCGTCGCGGAAGATCGACGCGAACTCCTGGACCCACTACGTGCAGTTGGTCAACACCCGGCGCTGGCTCGTCGAGGACCAGCTCGTACCCTCGCTGCGCGGCTCGGTGAAGACCCAGACCGAGCAGATCCTCCAGGGACCGGAGTGGAAGACCCTGCAGACCGTCGAGAACCAGGTGCTCGCGGCCCGCGCGACAGGCTCCACCACCAACAGCACGAAGATCGCCCTGCCGGACACGCAGAAGCGATGGAACAGCGCGTTCGCCAAACTCGGGGACCAGTACACCGGCCTGATCCGCCAGGAGACGGCGGGACTGCTGGAGCGCAGCAACGACAAGGCGGAGGCACTGCTGATCAAGGCGGCCGCGCTGAGTGCCGGCGGGCTCGTCGCCCTGCTGGTGTGCGTCCTGATGTCCTGGCGCATCACCCGCTCCCTCTCCCAGCGGCTGCGCGGACTGCGGATCGCCACCCTCAGCCTGGCCGAGGAGCGGCTGCCCGACGTGGTGGCCCGGCTCGACCGCGGCGAGACGGTCGACGTGGAGTCCGCCACGCCCCCGCTGGACTACGGCACCGACGAACTCGGGCAGGTGGCCCAGGCGTTCAACACCGCACAGCGCACCGCGGTCCACACCGCGGTGGAACTCGCCGACACCCGGCGCGGTTTCCAGAAGGTCATCCTGGGCATCGCCAGGCAGAGCCAGAACCTGGTCAACCTGCAGCTCAGCAAGCTCGACACCCTGGAGCGCCAGCACCAGGACCCGACCATCCTCAAGGGCCTGTACGAACTCGACTCCACCGCCAGCCAGTTGCGCCGCTACGAGGAGAACCTCGTCATCATCGCCGGCGAGCAGCCGCGGCGCAGCTGGACCGAGCCGGTCGCGCTGATCGACATCCTGCGCAGCGCCGTCGGTGAGGTCGCCGAATACCAGCGGGTGGAGGTGAACACCGACGAGGAGGTGTTCCTCAGCCCGCCGGCGGTGGCGGACGTCATCCATCTGCTGGCCGAACTCATCGACAACGCGACCGCGTACTCCCCCGCGCCCAGCCCGGTCGGGGTGCGGGCCGGGATGGTCGCCAAGGGCCTGGCCGTCGAGGTGGAGGACCGCGGTCTCGGCATGTCCGAGGAGGACTACGCGTCGTTCAACGCCCAGTTGGCGGTGCCCCCGCAGTTCGACGTGGTGGCGCTCGCGGACGACCTGCGGCTCGGCATGTTCGTGATCGCCCGGCTCGCCACCCGGCACGGCATCGCGGTCACGCTGCGGTCCTCGCCGTACGGGGGAACCACGGCGATCGTGCTGATCCCGCACGAGATCGTGGTGCACGACCCCCTCGAAATCACCTCCACGGACGGGAAGAACGCCGACGGGGCCGTGTCGGCGAACCGGGAGACGGTTGGAGAGACGAGCGGGAAGAGCGGAGAGACGAGCGGGGAGACGGTTGGCGAAACGGTTGGGGAGCAAGTCGGCGAACCGGTCGGGGCGACGGACGGGGCGACGGACGCGGAGCCGGTCGGCGCCGCCGCGAGGAACTCGGCCGCGAAGAGTCCGGCCGACAGGGCTTCGGGCCCGGACCGGCCGACCCACGAGCGCTCGCGGGAGGCAGAGCCCGTCGCCCGGGTCCGGACGACGCACCAGGTGCCCGCGGCGCGGGGCGCCACCGACGGGTCCCGCCCCGACTCGGGCGCGGCGGGGCAGGGCGGTATCGCCCCGCTGCCGCGCCGGGTTCCGCAGACCAGCCTGGCCGCCGAGCTGCGGGAGGACACGGCACCCACCGCGTCCGCCGAGGCCGACGACGCCTTGGCGGACTTCACAGCGGAGCGCGCGGCCTCCTCACTCTCCGGTTTCCAGCGCGGAACACTCCAGGCGCGTGACAACGACACGGATACGGCGTACGACCAAGGGGAAGTAACAGCACCCGAAGGCGCATCCGTCACCTCGACTCCGCCCGCAGACCGCTCATGAAGGACAGAGAAATGACACGCCCCATCCCCGCCACGCACAGCCAGCTCGACCAGCTGCTCACCGGACTGGTGGACCGGGTCGCCGAGGTGAACCACGCCGTGGTGCTCTCCGAGGACGGACTGGTCGTCAGCAGGTCCACGGGCTTCCTGCGCGACGACGCCGAGCGGCTGGCGGCGACCGCGTCCGGACTGATGAGTCTCAGCAAGGGCGTCAGTATGGACTTCCGCGGCGGCCCCGTACGCCAGGCACTCATCGAGATGGCCAACAGTTTCCTGATACTCAGTACCGCCGGGCCGGGCGCCCATCTTGCCGTGCTCACCAGCCAGGGTGCGGACGTCGGCGTGGTCGCGTACCAGATGAACATGCTGGTGAAGAAGATCGGCGAGCACCTCAGCGCGGCACCGCGGGCGGGCATCGCCGTCACCGACCGCGGCGAGTGAGGTGAACGGAGGCGATGCGGACGGCCGCCTGGTAAGGCCGTTCACACTCACCGGCGGCCGTACCCGGCCCAGCCGGACCGACTTCACCCTCATCACGTCGGTGACCACGGTGGACCCGCAGCCCGACCGGGCCGCCCGGCCACAGCCGGAACACGCGCGGATCCTGCGGCTGTGCGCGAAGCCGGTCGTGGTCGCGGAGCTGGCAGCCCAACTCGACCTGCCGGTCAGCGTGGTCTGTATCTTGCTCTGCGATCTGCTGGAGGCGGGCCGGATCACCGCCCATGCCCCACGCCAGATCTCCCGAACCTCGGACATGGACCTGCTGCAGAAAGTGAGGGACGGCCTTGGCCGGCTCTGACCCCGTCATCCAGGGGACCTCAGCACCCGACACGGTCAAGATCCTGATCGCCGGGGGATTCGGCGTCGGCAAGACGACCATGGTCGGCTCGGTCAGCGAGATCGTGCCGCTGCGCACCGAGGAATCGCTGACCTCGGCCGGCCTGGGCGTCGACGACCTCAACGGCATCCCGGAGAAGCACGCCACGACCGTGGCACTGGACTTCGGCCGGATCACGCTCAGCCAGGAACTCGTGCTGTATCTCTTCGGCACGCCGGGGCAGCAGCGGTTCTGGTTCATGTGGAACGACCTGGCCATCGGTGCCCTGGGCGCGGTGGTCCTCGTCGACGTCCGCCGCCCGGAGTCCAGCTTCGCCGCCATCGACTTCTTCGAGCGGCGCGACATCCCGTTCGTCGTCGGCGTCAACGGCTTCCACGGCGCACATCCGTACGCCCCCGAGGAGATCCGGGACGCCCTGGCCCTGCCGGAGAACACCCACGTACTGCTCTGCGACGCCCGGGACCGGGAGTCGTGCCGGGACGTACTGATAGCGCTGATAGACCAGTTGATCGCCATGTCGGCCCAGAAGAACGGGCGGGGACCGGGGCGGCCGAGCGGGAGGGTCTGAGCACCCTCGGCCAGAACGGACGGAAGGGACGGAACGGGCCGGCGGGCCGCGGGCCGGCGTGTGCAGCCCACTCCGCCCACTCCGCCCGCGCCATCCATGCCACCCGCGTCGCCCACCCGTCCGCACCCCTTCCGCTCCCGGACACCGCCACGTCACACCCAGCGGGAACGCTTCGGCCGTCCCCTGCTGCCTCGCCGTTGTATCCGTCCGCCCCGCGCCAGCGCGGGGCAGGACGCGGAAGGACGACGTGCACCGTGTCCCTGCTCCCGCTCGACACCGCTCCCCGGGCGCTCCCCACGCCCGACGCGCCCCTTTCCCCCTCCCCCTCCCCCTCCTCCCCTTCTCCCTCAAACTCTCCCTCTGCCTCCCCCTCCCCCTCCCCGTCCCGCTCCCGCTTCCCCTCCGTCGCAAGCCTGACCCGCTGGACGCTGAGCCTGCTCCCGCTGCTCCTCATCGGGGTGTGGGCGGTGGTCGACGGGGGTGCCGTCCGTGACGGAGCCGCCCGGCTGGCCGCGGCCGACCCCTGGTGGCTGCTGGCCGCGTCCGTGTTCACCTGCCTGGGCTGGGTGGCCGCCGCGTGTGTACGGCAGGGCGCCATACCGGACCGGCTCCCGCCGGGACTACTGCTCGCCTCGCAGGTCGCCGCGGGTACCGCGAACCACGTACTGCCGGCGAGCATCGGCGCCCACGCCGTCACCCTGCGCTTCCTGCAGGGCCGCGGCATCCCCCTCGCCAGGGCCACCGCCTCGCTCGCCCTCTACTCACTGGTCAAGCCGATCGCGAAGACACTGGTGCTCCTGGTCTTCCTGGTGGCCTTCCCCGAGCTGCTGCACCTCGGTGAACTGGTCCCGGACGAACAGACGATGCTCCTGGTCGCCGGAGCCGTGACCCTCGGGTTCGGCACGGCCGCCCTGCTCGTGACCGCCGTACGTCCGTTGCGCCGCCCGGCGCTCGACTGCGTCCGCACCGCCCTGACCGACGTACGGCTGCTGCACACCCGACCCTCCCGCGTCCTCGCCCTCTGGGGCGGATCGGCCGCAACTCCGCTGCTCCAGGGGAGCGTGATCGCCACGGTCGGGTTCTCGCTCGGGCTCCCGCTGTCCTGGGCGCAGGTGATCCTCGCGCTGCTCCTCGCCAGTACGGCGGTCGGGGCGGTGCCCGCGCCCGGAGGCATCGGGCCCGTGGACGCGGCCCTGGTGTTCACCATGGTCGCGTTCGGCGCGCCGATGGGCCTCGCCACGGCGACCGTCATCGGCTTCCGCGTCCTTACGGTCTGGGTACCCCTGCTACCGGGCGCGCTGGTCCTCTCGCTCCTGGTCCACCGCAAGGTGCTGTGAGCCACGCCTGGACCGGGCAACGACGCCGGGTCCGGGCACGGCTACACAGCCGCACAGCCGCACAGCTGCACAGCTTCACAGCCAGGGCTACGAAACGGTCCTGCCGAGATCGAGTCGCCCGACGCGGGCCACGTTCCCCCGGTCCTCGGCGTCCTCACTGGCCTCGGCGGCGAACCAGGCGTCGAGGATCTCCTTGAGCAGCGGCTCGGACGTCAGTCGCAGGCTGAGGGCCAGCACATTGGCGTCGTTCCACTGCCGTGCACCCTGAGCCGTGTACGCGTCCGCGCACAGCGCGGCCCGCACCCCAGGCACCTTGTTCGCGGTGATCGACGCACCCGTGCCGGTCCAGCAGCACACGACGGCCTGATCCGCCGTCCCGGCAGCGACCTCCCGGGCCGCCGCCTCCGAGCACACCGCCCACTGCGGATCGTCCCCGGGGCTCAACGCCCCGTGCACCAGCACCTCGTGCCCACGCCCACGCAGCTCTTCGACCAGCGCACGGGCCACGGGTTCGTCCATGTCTGAGGAGACGGAGATCCGCATGCCTCGGAGCCTACTCAAGGAAGACCGGTCACGTGGAGACCGGTCATGTGGAGAGCGGTCAGGGCGAGGGAGGGTTGATCGAGACGATGTACTCGACCGGATCGGGCGACGCGTTCAGGTAGCGGTGCGGCTGTCGGGAGTCGAAGGTGATCGACTCCCCGGCGGCAACCTGGTGAACCTGTCCGGTGATCTCCACGGTCAGCGCCCCTGCGACGACGAAGGCGCACTCGACGGACGGGTGCGCCCAGGGCTCCGCGCTGGTGGCGGCGCCGGGTGGCAGTACCGCGCGCAGCACCTCCAGCTGCCCGTTGCCCGGGGTCAGACGCTCGTAGCCGACCAGCCCGCGTGGGCCGCTGAGTATGGTGCGTTCGCCCGGTCGGCTCACCCAGACGGCGGGCGCGGTGGCGTCGTCGAACAAGGACGCCACGGATTCGCCGAATACGGCGGCGAGCCGGCGCAGGGTGGACAGGCTGGGTTCGGTCACGCCACGTTCCACCTGGCTCAGCAGCGTCGGTGACAGCCCCGTCTCGGCGGCGAGCGCGCGCAGGCTCAGGCCCTGCTTCGTCCGAAGCATACGCAGCTGACTCCCGATCATGATCCTCCTTGTACGACCTCACTGCACAAACCGAGCACGCCGTCGAACGCATTGGGTAGGTAAATTCGCCGCACCAGCCTTGACGGGTATTTCAAGCCACCCTATCGTCGCAGCACCTTGTGCACCCGTACTGCACATCGTAGTGATGTCCCCGGCTGTGCCCCAACTCTGGGAGAGACCATGGCATCGACACGACGCCGCAGACAACGGTCCAGCGGCAGATCCCGTCCCTACTACTGGCTCCTCATCCTGCCCTTCGTCTGGCAGGTCGCCTTCGTTCCCCTGGTCAACGATGTGAGCGCCGCGCCGCTCGACATCCCGTTCCCCATGGTGTGGCAGATGGCCGGAGTGCTGGTCGCCTCGGCTGTCATCGGCGTCGTCTACCTCCTCGACGAACGGGCGGGTGTAGCGGCGGAGGAGGCCGCATTCATCGCAGCCACCGCGGCCACCCCCGAGGCCGCCGCCGAGGCCATGGGCACCGCCGAGGCCGGGCAACCCGGCGCCAACAAGCCCGGTGGTGACCGGTCATGACCCTACTCATCGCCATCGTCATCGTCCTGGGCACCACCCTCGGTGCCATCGGCTTCGGGCGACGCTCGGGGACCGCCTCCGCGGCGACCGTGTCCAACTGGGCGGTCGGCGGCCGCCGCTTCGGCGTCGTGCTGTTCTGGTTCATGAACGCCGGAGAGATCTACACCACCTTCGCCGTCCTGGGCATCTCCGGATACGCCTGGGCCCTGGGGGCCCCGGCCTACCTGGCCTTCACCTCCGTCTCGCTCAGCTACGCCATCGGCTACTGGCTGATGCCGAAGATCTGGCGGGCAGGCCGCAAGCACGGGCTGATCACCCAGGCGGACTTCTTCACCGCCCGTTTCGACGCACCCTGGCTGGGCGCGGTGACGGCCCTGGTGGGTATCGCGGCGCTCATCGTGTACGTACAGATCCAGCTCGTCAGCCTCAGCCTGATCGTGCGGCTGACGATCGGAAGCGCGGTCTCCCCGGACGTCGCCGTCGTGGTCGGCGCCCTGCTGATGCTGGCCTTCGTGTTCCTGGCGGGGCTGCGTTCGGCCGCCTTCTCGGCCGGCGTCAAGGACGTCCTCATGATCGTCGTCATGGTGCTGCTGACCGTCACCGTGGCGGGCAAGGTCGGAGCGTCGTCGTTCCTCGACATCTTCCACCTCGCCGAGCAGCAGCATCCAGGCATCGGAAGCTTCCCCGGGATCGATCCGGAGTCCCCGACGACGACCGTGTGGCTGATGACCTCGGCACTCAACGTGGCGCTGGGCAACTGGGTGTTCCCGCACCTCTTCCAGGTGTCCTACTCGGCGGCCTCGGGCAGCGCGATCCGGCGCAACGCGATCTGGCAGCCGCTGTACTCGCTCGCGTACTTCTTCATCATCCTGCTGGGCTTCGCGGCCCTCGTTGCCGGCACGAAACCCGAGGGCGGCAACCTCAACGCGGCGCTCCTGCAGTTCGTCTCCGACGAGTACCCGAGCTGGGTGATAGGCCTCGTCGCGGGTACGGGCTTCCTGCTCGCCCTGGCACCCGGATCCGTCCTTCTCCTGACCAGCGGATCGCTGTTCGCCCGCAACGTCGTCGGACTGGCCCGGCCGGATCTGTCCGACCGCACCACGCTGTGGATCTGCCGCCTGTCCATGACCGTGTTCGCCGCGGTAGCGGTATGGCTGACGCTCGGGCAGAGCACATCGCTGGTGGACATCCTGCTCTACGCCTACTCGGCGATCGGCATGCTGGCGCCGGGCGTCTTCTTCTCCTTCGTATGGCGCAGGACATCGGCCGCGGGAGTACTGCTGGGCATCATCACCGGGTTCGTCGCCCTGCTCGCACCGTTCGCCAAGGACTTCTGGGCCGAGCAACTGCCCACATGGGAACCCGGTCTGATCGCCATGGCGATCAACGCGGCGGTGCTGGTGCTGGTGAGCGTACTCACGCCCGCACCCAAGGCCAAGGCCACCGCGGTGGGCCTGGACCTCACGGCCCCGACGGCCGCCCCCGCCGCCGAAGTCGTACGGCCCGCCCACTAGGGAAGGAAGGAAGCCCATGAAGGACTTGACCGAGCTCTACGACCTGAGAGTCACCGTGGACCGCATCGAGGGCCGGTCGGTCTGCGGGATGTCGGTCGGCGACTACTTCGACCTGGTCAACAGCGCGGAGTTGCGGATACCCGAGGGACGGCACTTCTGCCTCTACGCCCTCCAGGCGGTGCTGCCCCTGTTGCCCGCCAAGCAGCGAGCGCTGCCCGAGAGCGACTGGCTGGAGCGAGACACCCTGGTGTGCTGCCCGGATCCCGAAGAAAGGCTGATCATGCGCATCGACCGCACGGGCCGGTGCAGTCTCAACACAGAGGATCTGACGTGACCAGGACCGAGATCGGGCTGGGGTTCCAGAGCGACAAGCACCCTGCGGACTACGCCCGCCTCGCCTCGAAGGCCGAGGAGTACGGCTTCGACGTACTGTCGGTCTTCGGGGATCTGATGTACCAGCCGCCGGTCTTCCCCCTCCTGGAGATGGCCCGAGCCACCCGCCGGGTCCGAATCGGCGCCGCGTGCTGGAATCCGTACTCGCAGCACCCGTACGAGATAGCGGGACAGGTCGCGGCACTGGACCTGGCCTCGTCCGGCCGGGCATACCTGGGACTGGCCCGGGGCTCCTGGCTCGGGGACGTGGGCATCAGCCAGCCACGGCCGCTGGCCCATCTACGGGACGCCGCCGGACTGATCCGGACACTGCTGTCGGGCTCACCGGACGGCTTCCAGGGGGAGGTGTTCCAGCTCACCCCGGGAACGCGCCTGGCATACGAGACCTTTCGCCCGCGGATTCCCTTGCTGATCGGCACCTGGGGACCTCGGACGGCGGCGCTGGCCGGGCGGATCGCCCAGGAGGTCAAGATCGGTGGAACGGCGAATCCCGCGATGGTGGAGGTGATGCGCGGCCGCATCTCCGCGGGCGTGAGCGGGACCGACAGCCCGGACCACGATGCCGGGACCGGGGAGCCCGGCATCGTGGTGGGGGCGGTGACCGTGGTCGACGAAGACGGGTCGCTCGCCCGGAGCAGGGCCCGCACGGAAGTCGCCATGTACCTGGCTGTGGTGGCTGAACTCGACCCCACCATCGACGTGCCGGAGGACCTGCTGGCCCGTGTGAAGGACCTGCTGGCCCGCGGAAGGGCGTCCGAAGCGGGCGCGCTCATCCCCGACGACCTACTCGACCTGTTCGCCTTCTCCGGCACCCCGGAGCAGGTCGCGGCCCAGGCTCAGCGACTGATCGACGCCGGGGCGAGCAGGGTGGAGTTCGGCACTCCCCACGGCCTGAACGACGACCGCGGAGTCGACCTGCTCGGAACCCGGGTGCTCCCACTGCTCGACACCGAATCCGAACCCGAACCCGAACTCCTCAACGCCGCTACGCCGCCCCACCAGCGTCAGGCGCAAGCCTCAGCGAAACGCTGTTGATGCAGTACCGCTGATCCGTCGGGGTCGGATACCCCTCCCCCTCGAATACGTGACCGAGGTGCGAGCCGCAGCGGGCGCAGCGCACCTCCGTCCGCGCCATCCCGTGGGACCGGTCCTCGATCAGTTCGACGGCGTCGGAGTCCTTCGGGTCGTAGAAGGACGGCCAACCGTGAATCGTTGTACCCCAGGAGCCACAGGAGTTCACTTCCGCCACGTTCACACCGGGAAGACGTGAACGTCCGGCGGCTGCAGCACCTCCAGGAACGCGTGGATGTCATCCGGGTCACTGGTGAAGATCACCGCGCTGCCGTGCCGGGCAGCAGCCAACGCTACCCACGCGTCCACCGCGTCCGGCCGCTTCTTCGCCGGCAGCGCCGCCTGCCCGAGCGCCGTCCCGATGCGCCGCCAATCGGTAACATCCAAGCCGGTCGCACAGGCCAGACACTCCGGCCGACCCGCCTTCGTCTCCCGCATCGCGGGCTCGGCCGACCGGGCCTGCGGAACCGTGCACCCCTTCAATGCCCCGGCCAGAGCGTGCACCAGGGCCGGGTCGGGACGCCAGACCTGCGCCAGAACAGGACCGAGCACCAGCGCACGGTGCTCGGAGGTGCGCAGCCCTTCGTGCAGAGCTACCGCTTTGGCCTTTCGGTCGGCGAGAGCGATCAGCATGCCGGAGTCGTACACCGGCACCCGCCCACTCACGCGGCGTGCCCCGACGTCCGGCTCCCCCGCCGATCCTCACCTCGCACCAGCGCCAGCGCCTCCTCGACCTCGCGGCGCTCCTGCTCGGTCAGCTCTCCCGCCAGAGCCGTCGGCTCCGCCGCAGTCGCACCGGCCTCTTCTTCCGCCCGCGCGATCAGCGCGTCCACCCCCGCGAACTGCTCCTCTATGGCATCGCTCTCCGCCATCTGCCGCGTCGCCGCGTGCACCAGGTACGCCGAGACGTCCATACCCGCCCGCTCCGCGTGCTGCCTGATCCGCTCGGCCTGTGCCTTCTCCAGACTGATACTGATCCGCGTCTTCGCCATACCCGGTAGCGTATGACGCGTATTACGAAGGTTCAAGTGGCTGCCGGACCAACCCGGAGTGGACTTCCCGGCAGCCGGTCCCTCGGGCGACTCGACGGCGGGCCGTTCAGCGGGGCTGACTCATGATCTGCCTCGCCCGCCGACATGATCCGGCGCTGCTGGAGCCTGGCTCGGCACCGGCCGCCGACTGGCATTCGAGGCACTCGACGAGCAGACCGTCGTCGTCCCGGGCACCGGCACCCTCGACATCGTGATCCCCTCCCTGGCCCGCTCGCTCGGCGCCGTCCACGAACAACGCCGGGCAACACAAGCCCAGATCGAGGCCCTGCTGGAGGAGCACCCTCTTTCGAAGGTCCTGACGTCCCTGCCCGGCGTCGGCGTCAGGACCGCCGCCACGCTGCTGGTCACCGTCGGCGACGGCACCAGCTTCCCCGCCCCCGCCCACCTGGCCTCCTACGCCGGCCTCGCCCCGACCACGAAGTCGTCGAGGCCCTCGATCCACGGCGAACACGCGCCCAGAGGCGGCAACCGCCAGCTCAAACGGGCAATGTTCCTGTCCGCGTTCGCCGCCCTGCACGACCCCGCCTCCCGCACCTACCGCGACCGATGCCGAGCCCGCGGGAAAACCCACACGCAGGCTCTTCTCCGCCTGGCCCGACAACGGATCAACGTGCTGTTCGCAATGCTCCGCGACGGCACCTTCTACGAACCCAGAAACCCCATGCCCCGCTTGACGATGGACATAGAGGCCCCCCAGAGCAATCACCCGCCGTCCACGATCAGGGGAACTTCAGGGGTCGGCCGGACGGCGAGGTTGTACGGCAGGCACTCCCACTGGATCCCGGTGTGCATCACGTACAAGACGCCCGGTTCGAGCACGGTGGAAAAGTCGCTGAGCCGACCTGGACCGGTTCACCCTTGGTGAGTTCGGACTTCTTCTCCGATGAGACGAACGACGGGCATGGCATGCGTCTCACGGAGTCTGGCGTAGCCGCACACGAGTCCCTGCACGTGTCTTGGCGCAAGTGCGGATGACCAGTATTGGCTGAGCGGGGCGCACGCCACCCCTCGTGCCGCCAACCTGGAGACAAGCTGTGCCTCATCCACTTGATCCCAAGCAAGCACTGTATGCAGTCCTGCGTTGATACCCAGGAGTCGGACGTCTGGCAGCAGCTCTTGCACAGCCCGCGTGAACCGATCTCGGCGGGCGCGATACGTACGCATCGCACGAACGGTGTGTCGGGTCACCGCACCGGAACGAAGGAGCTCGGTCAAGGCCCATGCCGACAACGCGCTGACAGAGTCTCCATCGTCCAGCAGCGCCTGCTGAATCGGTCCGCGAAGGTGAGGCGGTGTCACTGCCCAGGCGACGCGCAGATCGCGGGTGAGGATTTTTGATGCGGTGCCCAGATAAATCACATGGCGTTCCCCGGTTGACATTGCCCGGAGGGGCGGCATCGGTGGGAGATCGTAACGGAACTCTCCGTCGTAGTCGTCCTCGAAGACATAGCCGCCATGGGCCGCTGCCCAACTGAGCAGCTGAGCTCGTCTCGTCACCGAGAGCCGCGAGCCGAGGGGAAACTGATGAGCGGGTGTGACGTACGTAGCGGCCGCTTCCGGGGGAATCTGGTCAACCCGTATCCCGTCGGCGTCAACAGCGACGCCGTGAATGCATGCCCCAGCGTTCGTGAGGGCGGTGCGCGCACTGCGGTAACCCGGGTCCTCCATCGCGACGGTGCGGCCCCGGAGGTCGAGCACGGACGTAAGGGTGCGAAGCGCACTGGTCACGCTGGGGAAGAAAAACACGTCCTGTGGGTCACACAGGAGGTGCCTGCGGGTTCGAATGTGCTCAGCGACCTGTTCCTGCAGGTCAGGAAGAAAGCGATGAACTCGCACATCGCCTGGTTGATGACTGATGGCCCTGTCCCAGAGTGCCTGCTGCGAGGCTGCCTTGAAAGCTCGGCGCCAATCAAGGGCGTCGATCAGCTCCGTGTCCGGGTACCCGGGCAGGAGGTCGAGGGACGCACTCTCCGAAAGACGTGTGTCCGGGGTGGGATCGGATCCTGTGGCCAGAGAATTGATCACGATGTCCCGGGCGGCAACTTCCTCTTGTCGGGCATCCAACGCCGCGGCCTGTTTCGCACCGACGGCCACACGGGTGGAGCTGCCTGCTCGTGCCGTAAGGAAACCGGATGCGACGAGCTCCTCGTAGGCGGAGACGACCACTGAACGCGAGTACCCGAGCTGCCTCGCGAGCACCCTCGTCGACGGGAGCTCCTCGCCTTCCTTCAGTTCCTGCCGCGCAATCGATGCCACCAGGGCCGCGGCCAATCTCCGAGGCAGGGTACCCGGTCCCGATACAACCTCCAGACGGACCTCACTGGGAATCGGGTACCTTGGCATTGCTCTACCTCAGGTTTGGGGTACTGAATCTGCCGGTGTGGGCTCGCGATCTGATATCTGCATTTCCGGTGGTTCCCTTGTGAAGCCTCTTGTGAGAACCGTCAGATACACGATCCCGACTGCCAGCCATCCTACCCCGATCCAGATGGCTCTTGCGTCCAGCAGGGTAACGAGATAGAGGCATACGAGCACCCCCAGGCTCGGCAGCACGACAAAACCGAGGATTGAGAGGCGGCGGTGTCGGCGGTTGCGCATGTAGTAGGCGATCACGCACAGGTTGACCGAGGCGTACGCGAGGAGAGCGCCGAAGTTGATGAAGGAGGCGGCCTGTTCGATTGTGCTCCACAAGGAGATCAGAGAGGTGAGACCAACCAGTATCAGGTTGAAGACCGGCGTGCGAAAACGTCTATTGAAGTTTCCGAAGACCTTTCGCGGGAAGACCCCGTCGCGACCCATGACGAAAAGGAGTCGCGCAGTGGCGGATTGGATTGCCATACATGAGGCGAAGCCACCCACGATATACATCGTGTTGATTATGTTCGCGAAGTCCCGGCCGCCGATGAGTCTGGCGATGTCGTAGTACGCCGCTTCTCCGTGATCCGCTCCCGGAACTGCCAGCTGCACGATATAAGAAACCACGACGAAGAACACGCCGCCGAGGGAAACGGCGAGCACTATGGCGCGAGGAATGCTCCGCTCCGGCTCACGGGTTTCCCCGGACAAGGTACTGATGGCCTCGAATCCCAGGAACGCGTACGCGGCGACGGCTGCGGCCGAGGTGACATGAGAGAACGAAGTCGTACTATTCCACCATGGAGCGGAGAAGCTGGGGTCGCCGTGCTGGAACGCATACCGAGTGCACCAGATGCTGAACAGCACGACCATGAGTATGGCGACTGCCAGTAGGAGGCGGTTGACCCAGTCGGCCAGCACAACTCCCAGCACGTTGATAGCCGTCGTAGCCGCTGCGGTGATCAGCAACCATGCCCAAACCGGCAGCACGGAGAACTGGGCGTGGAAGAAAGTGCCCATGAAGAGCCATGCAAGCGAGGGCAGGAAGAGGTAGTCCAGCAGTATGGCCCAACCGACCAGGAAGCCGATCCGCGAGTCGAGCAGTCGCCGCGCATACGTGTAGGCCGATCCGGAGGACGGGATGATGCGTGCCAGCTTTGCGTAGCTCAGGGCGGTGAAAGTCAGTGAAATCGCGGCGATGGCGAACGCGGTCGGCGCCGCACCACCGCTCGTGGCCGCTATCGCTCCGAATATGGAGAGAACGACACCAGGGGCCATGTAGGATAGACCAAAGGCCAGGGCGCCGGCCATCGACAGTTTTCTCTTGATGCCGACAGAACCTTGTGTGGTCACGATGGCTCTCCCTTATCTGTTTCAACCGAGGTTGTGCGGGTCGATACCGATCGCCACTTTTCTGGGTCGATCTGTCCGTTGTAGAAAGGGAGTTGAACAGGCGTGTCCGAGCCCTGGAAGTGGTCCCATGGGCGTGTGACGCCCGCTGTCCCGCGCTTGCGCACCGATGTCACGGTGTCGAGATCGATGACATCGACCAAGGTCACTGGCTCCGCCGTGATGCTCTGGGTGCGGATCCGGCCTTCCGGATCGACGAGCAGGCTCTTTCCCATCCCGAGAGGGCCCGCGCCGTTGACGCTGGCGACGAAATTTTGGTTCACAATCGCATTGGCCTGTGCCAGTACGACTTCTTGTGTCCGGTCGTTTGTACTGGTCGCGACGACGTTGACGACCAACTCCGCTCCCATCCACGCCAGATGACGGCTCACCTCGGGGAACCAGGCGTCGTAGCAGACGGACAGGCCGACCCTGCCGAACCCGGCCATTTCGAAAACCGTAAACCCAGAGCCTGGTGCTACGGTTTCCACGGGCCTGAATGGAAAGGTCTTGCGATAAGAAGCAGCGAGTTGCCCTTCGGGAGAATAGACGAGTGCGGTGTTGTACAACGCGCCGTCATCCCCGCGTTCGATGACGCTGCCCGGGATGAGCCAGGTCTTGAGATCCCCCGCCAGTTGGGAGAACGTGTCGCCGCGAGGGCCGTTCAGTGGCTCCGCTTCGGACTCGGCGAACTCGGCGAAGGATTCCTCGAGTCCGGTTGTATCCTCTCTCACCACGTGATACTCGGGATAGACGAGAAGATCACACGAAGTCGAGCGGAGACGTCTCTCGACACCGGATGCGAACGCCTTCAGGTCCTCATGTGGGCTCTGCACCATGGCAAGAGTCAGTAGACGCGTCACGATTCCTCCCTCTGAGAACTGGCGAGAAACCTCTGAATGGATGGCGACAGGGGAGTGCCTTCGGGAAGACCCTCGGCCGGTATCGGTTCGCCGAATACAGTGGAGATGGGAATCACGCCACGCCAGAGCTCCGGATCGTAGCGCTCTCCGGGCTCGGGCGGTGTGGGTCCGCCATCACGGACTTTGACAGTCCAGTCGGCGTCGGTGATATCCATGAACAAGACCATGGTCGCAGCCAAATGCTTGCGTGTATGAGGGGGGACTTCATGAGACCTCCCTGGTGTGATTCCTTCAGTCAAAGCAGTGAGAGCTTCAGCCCTTTCTTCGTCTGGCAGGGGGCGCATCACTCCACGAATGACTGCCGAACGGAACCGGGCACTTTGGTTGAACATTGTGTGCGCGTAGATGAGGCCATCCATATGGGTAACGCCAAACGCCACCGGGCTGCCGTCGGCCATGTGGCGCAGGGCTCCGGCAGCGGTCGAGCCGTGGAACAGCACCCGATCGCCGTCGCGTGCGTAGAGCATGGGTACCATCCAGGGCTCGCCGTCAAAGACGGTGGCAAGGGTGCCGACCCGGTGCCCGGCATCCAGGACTGCGTACAGATCACGCACATCGTGGCGAGAACGTTCCGGGAGACGGTTTACTCGGTGCAATCGAGGATTCATGAGGCCCAAGAGTAGAAACAGGCGGTATGGGTTTCTAGTCCAGTTAACGGCGATACGCGCAGACCAGTATCTGGGTGGGCCGGCTCGATCGTTGCCGAGCAGCCCTGTACGGGCTGCGAGTGGATGCCCATGAACTGGGCCGCCCGATCCGGCGTGTCCGCGGACCCGGACGGCCTCGCGTATGCGGGCGTTCACGGACTCGGTCGTGTTCGTCGAGCAGACTTCCGGTCCCAGGCTTCCTGAACTCCCGAACCGCTCCGTCGCGGCGTCTTCACTGGGTGCGGTGTGGGCGGGCTTGAGATCGCGGTTCGTACGGCCCGTGGGTGAGGCCCTTCGCGTGCGAGTGCCGTTGCGGCTGCGCCTGAATGGGGCCGGCGACGGCTGGCCAGCAGCACAGCTGCCACGAGCGACACCCGGGCCCACCGATCTTGTTTGCCTGATGCAAGCCTCGGCGCGCCGGAAGGACGGCTTACACCACACCTGCTTGTTGTCCTACATTTCGCTACCCATGTCTTGTGATGCAGGATTATCTACGGCTACCGTGCAGCCATCGCGCAAGTCGCGGAGGAGGATCTGCAACCGCTTCGGGCGTGACGGTCCGAGGACGAGGACGGCTGGCGGGCGAGCGCCTGCGACGTACTCACCCTCCGGACCAGCGAAGTGGACACGTCGGGAACCTGGGAGGATCAATCGTGAGCATTTGGCGCAACAATCGGGAGCAACGGCATTCTGTGGGCATCGAATGCCCGACGAATCCCGGGGGCAAGAGCGTGCCTTCGGCTGCGGGCAGCAAGCACCGACAGCTTTCGAAGCGTTCGATCGTGACATCGGGAATTTGCTTGTCGATTCTGGGGACGGCAGTGCTGGTAATGCCGGCCGAGGGCGCGACCCGGGACTCCGGCGGAGCACCGCTCGGCCTTCCCGTGGGGACCTGGAATCAGATCGTGCATCTGCCCCATGCCGATGAGCAGACCATGGTCTCCTTCCACGCTGACGGCACCGTTTCAGGGATCGCGCCGGCTGCCAGCCTTCCGTGCCCATCGGGCACGGGTACCTGCACCCTGGGCAGCGCCAGCTTGGGTAGGTGGAGGAGTACGGGCGGCAACACGCTCCAGTTCGTGCTCAAAGAGTACGTCTACGACACCAACGGTAATTTGGTGAATTTCATCATTCCCAAAGTGCAGGTCACCCTGTCAGATGGCGGCAATAGCTACCACGGAAAATCGACAACTGGATTCTGGACCACTGGCGACCAGCTTCTGTTCACAGCTGGGTCCACTGCGGATGCGACTCGGATGCCATTCCCGTCTTACTGACGAACCCCTTGCGGTCATCAAGAGTGGACTACGAAACAGGGTCTTCAAAGTTGGGCGGCGCGGAGGTGGCCCACGGGGCCGGGTGGTCGCGGAGCCTTTCACCCGTGACGCGAAGACCCCGCAGACCGGGCGGGCCCGACAGAAGCATCCCGCCGTGGCCAGGTAGACCCGGCGCCCACCGTCCACGCACCGCTCGACCCGCATGACGGACACCCCGTCGAGGCCGAGCAGCAACGGCTTGTCGTTGGCCACGCCCGTGGCTCCCAGCGACCCTTCTGGGTAGAGAACAGAAAAGATCACCCAGGACTCTGGGCAGCCTGCCTCCAGGGCCGACAACCACCCCACCCATCACAGACTGCAACGGCCGGTCAGCGCGTACCGACGATGCACGGCTCAAGTTCGAAGAGCTGTCAAAGTGACCACTTCGATCAGTTCCGCCTCCAAGTAGTGCTCCGCCCGACCGCTCCACGTCCTGTCGCCGACCGTGGAGCGGTCGTGCAACTCGTCCACCGTCTCGAGCAGCACCCGTTTCTGGATTGCCCACGGGACTTCGGACGGCGGTCGTGACAACAGATCGGTCTCGGCCTCGGTCAGACCCACCGCCGCGGTCACATACCGGTGGTGGCTCCACTGGTGGGCGGCGGCGCAGTTCCACCCGCTGCACAGAATGACCATCTCCCGGTGCCGCGCCTGGAGCCGACCGTCGATCACATCGCGGGCGATCGGCAGGGTCTCGGCGTACAGCTTGAGGTTGTGGGCGAGAGTGGTGTGGATGTTCGCCAGGTTCGCCGAGTGGAGGTCGAAGACGGCGTCGTCCCCGATGGCCCTGGGTTGAGCAGTGCCGGCGCCCCCGGCGTCCGGTCCACGAGCGGCGCGATGCGCGGTCCGGGGCACAGCCCCGCGCCGATCTCCGCGGCGAGCTGCATGACATCCCGGGCGAGGACCGCAGCTCGGGCATTGACCAACGGCAGACGAGGGCGAACCCGGCCCTGCGGGTGAGGAGCACGAGCTTCCCGGTGCGCTCCACGAGGTACTGCATCAACGGGCGGGCCAGATCGACAGGCTCACACCCTTGCGGGCGAGGCGTGCCAGCTCCAGGGTCTGGGGCCGAGCCGGAATCCGGAGCCTTCGCTCTCCTCCCAGGAAGCCGTTGGAGGTGAGGCTCTGCAGGTACCGATAGGCGGTGGAGAGCGGGCCACCCCGCGGGGCTCGGCGACCTCGGTGACGGCCAGCACCAGTTGGCCATGGTCGAACATCAGCAAGATGTCCGGAGTCCGGTCCGCTGATGACCTTGCCGCCAACCTTCAACGTCCCGTTTTACAGGACATCTATCCTGCATTGCGCGACAAGCGTACGATCGGTTGCGGTATCCGGTCAACGAAGGAAGAGGTGCATCACGATGCGACTGGCCACTCTCAGGACAGGCGAGGGAACGCGTGTGGGACGGCTCGACGGCGACTACTACACGCTGCTCCCACAATCCGACCTGGGGGAACTGCTCAACTCCGGCGTCGACTGGCCGCAGGCCGCGCAGCGGGGCGGCGGGATGCGGATCGCGGTTCACGAGGCCCGCTTCGCACCGCTCGTGCCGCATCCCAACAAGATCGTGTGCCTCGGGCTGAACTACGCCACGCACATCAAGGAGATGGGGCGCGACACCCCCCAGTACCCAACGCTGTTCGCGAAGTACGACGGCTCCCTCATCGGTGCATACGACCCGATCATTCTGCCGTCCGTCAGTAAGCGGGTGGACTGGGAGGCCGAGCTTGGCGTCGTGATCGGACGGGCGGGCCGGCACGTCCCGAAGGCAAGGGCGCTGGAATTCGTTGCGGGTTATACCGTGGTCAATGATGTGACGGTGCGTGACTATCAGCGCCGCACACGGGAGTTCCTCTCCGGAAAGACCTTCGAGGCAACGACGCCGCTCGGGCCGGTCCTGGTGACCGCGGACGAGTTCGGTGGCCAGGAGCCGGACTTGGAGATCCGCTGCGAGGTCGACGGGGAGGTGATGCAGCAATCCCGCACGTCGGACCTGCTGTTCGGCGTCGCGGACATCGTGTCGTACGTGAGTGACATCATCACTCTGCTGCCCGGAGACGTCATCTGTACCGGCACCCCCGGGGGCGTCGGCGACGGCCGCGACCCCAAGGTGTACCTCAAGGAGGGGCAGGTGTTGCGGACGGTGATCGAGGGAATCGGCGAGACCAGCAACGTCTGCGTGGCCGAGTCGGCTTCCTGACACCTCCTGCGCGGGGTGAGGCATCACGACCTGCAGCCCCACCCCGCGGCCCCGAGGGTTCAGGCCCCGGGCTTGAGAACGACACGTCCGACGACGTCGCTGCCTCGTTCCATGAACTCGTGTGCCTCGGCGGCCTTGGCCAACGGAAAGCGCGCGGCGATGGGCGAGTGCAGCTTCCCTGCGGCAAGCAGCGCCATCACTCGCAGCGCATCGTCGTGCCGTGCTCCGCGGGCGCCGACGATGTCCGCTTCCAGGCGGGTGAGGTCGAACACGGTGAACGGCATCGGGCCGGGAGGGTTCTGTTCTCCGGCAGCCGGGCAGAGCCGGCCGCCCAGCCGCAACGCGTCCAGGGCCAGGCGCAGCAGATCGCGGCTGGTGGAGTAGTCGACAGCATGGTCGACGCCCTGCCCGTGGGTGAGGTCCCGTATGGCTTCGGCAGCCGCTTCGAGGTCATCCGTGACGACGACGTCGTCTCCGCATGCGGCCCGCAGCGCGTCGGCTCGCGCGGCGTGGCGCGTGGTGGCGATGGGGCGGAGCCCGAAGAGGTGGGCCAGTTGGATGGTGGCCCAGCCCATCGGCCCCGCAGCCCCGGTCACCAGGAGAAAGTCCCCGGCGGTGACCCGCAACCGGTCGCGCAGGATCCGGTGGCTGGTGCCGTACGAGGCCAGGGTGACCGCCGCCTGTTCCAGGTCGACGTGGTCGGGCACCGGCAGGAAGAGTTGTTGATCGCGTGCCAGGTAGGCGGCGTAGGAGCCGGGTGCCTGGTGGCCGGGGAGGGCAACGCCGGTGGAGAGGTTGCCCAGGCCGCGGTACGTCTCCCGGGCGTGCGGGTTCTCCGGATGGGCGGCGAGGACGACCCGGTCTCCTGGCCTCAGCTGCCGCGCGTCGGATCCGGTGGCGATAACGGTTCCCGAGCCTTCCCGTCCCAGTTGGTGAGGCAGGGGGAAGGGGGCACGGCCGGGCAGCTGAGTGCCGGGCTGGAGCCCCCGGCGATACTTCAGGTCCCACCCGGAGACGGCCGCGGTGTCGACTTCCACCAGGACATCGGTGGGCCCCAGAGGCGGCAAGGGCAGTTCCTCGTGGACGAGTTGCCCGGGACCGCCGTGTGCGTGAACCCTGACGGCGGCGGTGCTGGTCGGAAGAACGGTCACGTGGTCTCCTGTTGCAGGGCCGCGGCCACGGGCAGGATGTCGTCGGGGCCCATGACGGCGGCGATATAGCGGTCGGGTTTGACCAGGACAAAGCGGTTGCGGGCGGCTGCGAGTACCTCGCCCAGACGGCCGTCGGCGTCGGCGACGGCCTCGCGCGGCCCGCGTACGGGGGGCAGCCGATCACCGAGCAGCACGTCGATCCGCTTGATGCGCACTCGGTCGTCGGGCCAATGGGGGCCGTCGAAGCGGCGCCAGGCCGCGGCGGGCACGTCGATGCCCAGCAGCGCGTACGCGTCACCGAGTACCTCGTCGAGCAGGTGTGGGCGCAGGCTCGGTGGCACCAGGACGCGCGGTTGCGGGAGCTGCGTTCCTGTCAGGGGGTGGCCGCCGATGACGAGGCCGGCGTCATGCCGAGCGCGCGGCCGGAAGCGCATTTCGGTGAGGTAGCGCCGCCCCGCAGGGGTCTGCAGGAGGGTGCGGGCTGTGAGGTCCCGCACCAGAGCGCGTCGCGGGTCGGTGGTCATGACGATGTCGCCAAGGCGTTGGGAGTAGCGGACCATCGCGGAGGCGTGGGGACGGCGCTCGGCCTCGTAGGTGTCGACGAGTTGTTGTCCGGCCCGGCCGTGCCACACGTCGTCGATCTTCCAGCAGAGGTTCGCGGCGTCCCGTATCCCCGAGTTGAGGCCCTGGCCAGCGAACGGCGGCATCATGTGTGCGGCGTCGCCGAGCAGCAGGGCGTGCCCGTCGCGCCACCGGTCGGCGATGACAGCGTTGAAGGTATAGGCGGTAACCCGTTCGATCTGACTCTCGGTCAGGGACCGGTAGGGCTCCACAAGCCGGCGCACCGTCTCGAAGGAGGGCCGCGTGCCCTTTTCGCATTCGCCGGAATGCAGAAGGAACTCGTATCGGCAGCGTCCGTCACGGCCGGGCACGATGACGGTGGGTCTGTCCGGGGTGCCGCGGTGCATGCCGTAGCGCTCGTCGTGCGGGTCGCCAGTGGTGTCGGCGACCAGCCACACCTGAGTGTGACTGCTGCCGGTCATGGGGATACCGCGCAGCTCTCGTACGGTGGAGCGGCCTCCGTCGCACGCCAACAGCCAACTGGCACGAACGACTTCCGGTGCCGTGGCGCCGGCCGTCCGGATCGCCGCGGTGACGCCGGTGCCGTCGGGGTTCTCCTCCACGCCGACCAGCTCGGTGGAGAATCGGATATCGGCCTCGGGGCGGGATTTCAGGGCGTCGAGGAGAACCTTCTCCAGTTCGGGCTGGGCGAACTGGTTCTTGAAGGGATAGCCCAGCTGGTAGGGCCCCGGCCCACGGGCGTGGAAGAGGGGGCGGCCCTTACGGTCGTAGTAGCGAGTGCCGGTACCGGGGACGACGATGTCCAGCACCTGTTCGGCGAGGCCGGCCGCTTGCAGGGTACGCAGGGATTCGTCGTCCAGACTGATGGCTTTCGCTTCGTCGCTGGTGGAGGTGTTGCGCTCGACCAGAACGAGCGGGATGCCGCGAGCGGCCAGCAGGTTGGCAACGGTGAGCCCCACCGGGCCGCCGCCCACCACCAGTACCGGGTCGCGGTCGGAGCCGGTCATGGGTTGATTACCGCCATCCAGATCGGCTCGGCGCGGCTCTGCATCGCGGCCACCGCCTCGCCGACGTCGGCAAGCGGGTAGCGGTGGGTGATGAGGTCCTGCGCGTCGAGGGCTCCGCTGTCGAGGAGAGCGAGCACGTCCTTGGCGTCGGTGCGGGTGCAGGCCCGGGTGCCGACGACCCGCCAGCAGTTCGCCATGATCGCGATCATGGGGAGCGTCAAAGGCGCCTGGTTGGCACCCATGTGCACGAGGGTGCCGCCGGTGGCGAGCGCGGCCAGGGACTGGGAGGTGGCGGGGCCTTCCGGAATGAAGTCGAGTACGGCGTCGGCGCCCTGGGGTACCAGCTTGCGCAGGGCTCTGGTCAGTCCCTGGCCGGTGCCCCAGTCCGCGGGCAGGTCCTCGATCGCGACCATGTCGCAGGCGACGTCTCCGGCCAGCCGTCGCACCGCGCTCAGGCGCTCGGCGCTGCGTCCGACGAGGATCAGCCGTCCCACACCGAAGTGCCGGGCCAGCTTCACGGACGCGGTACCCATGGTGCCGGTGGCAGCGGTGACCACGAGGGTGCCGCCGAGGGGCAGTTGGGCCAGTTTGAGGGCGCGAACGGCATTGGCGAGATCGTGGACTTTGGCGCCCACGTCGAAGCTCACCGAGTCGGGCAGGGGGTCTACGAGCCAGTGCGGCACGCGAATGTATTCGGCGAGGCCACCGTCGTGATAGCGCTCGTACAACGGCATGGGGACCTCGCCGAACGCGGCGTGCCCGAGCATGGCTTGCTGGGGGCACATCATGTCCCGGTCCGAGCGACAATAGGTGCAGCTGCGGCAGTTGAGGTTGGCGTGCACGCGGACGCGAGTGCCGGTCACCATGCCGGTGACATCGGCGCCGACGGCTGCGACAGTGCCCGCGACCTCGTGCCCGAGGGTCGTCGGCAGGTGCTTGAAAGCCCCCATTGCCAGCAGCCTCATCATGCCGGGGGCGAGCCCGGCGGAGGCCACCTTGACCAGGACGTCCATGGGTCCCGGTTCGGGTATGGAAATCTCTTGCAGGTGCAGCTCGGCAGAGCCCTTTTCGGCGCGCGCCGCCAGCATGGTGTTCGTGTTCATGAGGTACGGCTCCTCGGTCGTGTCAGGCGCCCACAGCGGCGAGGCGTTCTGGGGTGTAGGGCACGGCGGTCCTGGCCGTCTCGGCGACCTGCGGCAGTTCGCGGTCGCTGTACAGGGAGATGTGTCGGCTCTCCTCGGTGCACACGCTCGCGTGCGCGAGGCCGAGGGGAATGCGGACGAAGTCCCCGGGGCGGAGGTCGACGATGCCGCGCTGACTGACGAGGGTGCGCCGTCCGCGGATCTGGTACTGGACCTCGTCGGCGTCGAGGGTGCGCCAGTAGGCGCGCGGGCTGTCCGGTGTCAGAAGTACGCTGCCCAGCCGGAACCCGGCGGAGCGGTACAGCCAACTCACCCCTGGCCGGTCCGCCCCGGTGAGCACCTGCAGCCGGGCCT
Source organism: Streptomyces sp. NBC_00878 (assembly GCF_026341515.1). Taxonomy (NCBI): domain Bacteria; kingdom Bacillati; phylum Actinomycetota; class Actinomycetes; order Kitasatosporales; family Streptomycetaceae; genus Streptomyces; species Streptomyces sp. NBC_00878. The sequence continues at coordinate 2,451,591 of NZ_JAPEOK010000001.1, forward strand.
TCTCCGCATGTACCTGTTCCAGGAGCCGGCGTTCGTCGACAGGAGCGACGGTGATGTCGTGTCCCGGAGTACCCAAGCACTGGGTGACGGCCTCGTTGACCGGGCTCGGTTCCCAGCCGGGGAAGGCCGGGAACACAGGCTCGGACTGCCGTACCGCAGCACGCTCTTCGCGGGCCGGGGAGGGCGTGTAGAAGAGCAGATGGCTTTCGCGGCGCCCGTAGTTGTCGTGGGCGACTCCGCGCGGCAGCCGGGAGAACTCGCCCGGCCGGTGCTCGACCACGCCGAGCTCGGTCATGAGGGTTCGCTCACCGGCGATCTGGTACGAGATCTCGTCGACATCGCAGTTGCGGTGATAGAAGGGCTGGCGATTGTCCATCGTCTGCCATTCGACGCGGATCCGAGCGCTTTCGTAGACGTCCCGAGGCGGAGCGAACGGCACCGCCTCGTACTGCTGGGAGAAGTGGACGACGGTGAGCGGCTCGTGGTCCCGCCACAGCTTCATCGGCAAGGGACTGGGGTGCGGGGGCGAGAGCAGGAGATGCTCTTCGCGCTCGACGACACGCGACGGTTCGTCGGAGAAGACGACCGCGATGGATTCGGTGACGGTACCCATGAAACTTCCTTGTTTCGTCGGGGTGCTGGCAGTGTCGGGGTGCTGGCAGTACTGCCCCGGACGTCAGACGCCCGGGGGAAGGTGGATGTCGAGGAAGGCGTGCGTGCGCTGCCAGGCGGTGTGTGCGCTGTTCGCGTCGTACATGTTGGGGCGGGCATCACAGGCGAAGGCGTGCCCGGCGCCCGTATAGACGTGGCTCTCGAAGTCGACTCCCGCGGTCGTCAGGGCGGTTTCGATCGCCTCGACCTGTTCGGCGGGGATGGTGGGGTCCTCGGCCCCGACGTGCAGCAGCATGGGGGCATCGATGTTCTTGGCCCGGTCCACGACCGCGTGCGGGCCGGCGGCGATGCCGGGGCCGTAGAAAACGACGGTAGCTGCGAGTCCGCCGATGCCAGTGGCTGCCGTGAAGGCGGCTCGGCCGCCGAAGCAGAACCCGTTGACGGCCGTGCGGGAAACCTCGATGGCCTCCTGGTCGCCGAGGTGGGCCAGGACGGCTTCGATGTCGGTCACGATCGCGTCCGGCCCGATCGCGCCGATCAGGGGCATCGCTTCAGCGTGCTGGTCGTAGGTGAGGGTGCCGACGCCGTTGCGGTGGAACAGGTCGGGGGCGAGGGCAAGGATGCCGCGGGCGGCATAGCGGCGTGCAATGTCCTGGATGTGTTCGTTGACGCCGAATGCCTCCTGCAGGACGATCACCGCCCGGTCCGTTCGGCCGGCGGGGCGGGCCGCATACACGCGCATGAGACCGTCAGCGGTGCGGACGGTGAGCCACTCGGTCGTCTCACGGGTGGGGGCGGTCTGGTCGTTCATGGCACAGGGTCCTTCACTGGGACGGGGACGAGGAGTGATCGTTCGATGCGGGAGCGGGCCGGGCGGTGCCTGACACCGAAGCGCGGGCGACGCGGCGCAGGAGGTAGTGCCATCCGGCCTCCAACTGGCTGTCCGGCCAGCACTCGGCGCGCTTGGCTCGTGCCTCGGCAAGGTCGGAGTGGACGCGGACCGCACCGGCCGCTGTGGCGGTGAGCTGGACGGCGCAGGCCCGATCGAGCAGAACGGCGTGCATGACGGCAGCCGGCACTGTGCGGCCGGCGGAAACCAGGCCGTGGCTGGGCATCAGGGCTGCGGGGGCCTCGCCCAGGGTCGCGGCAAGCGCTCTGCCCAGTGCCGGGGTGGAGACGAGTCCGCCGGTGGCCTTGAAGCGCGGCGCGTCCTCGCCGGCAAAGAGGGCGCCCTCGTGGGAGAGGGGGAGCAGTTCCTGCCCGAGGGCCGCGAATGCGACCGCGCTGGGGGCGTGGGTGTGCACGGTGCACGTCAGGTCGGGTGACGCTGCAAGGATCTCCAAATGGATGTGGCACTCCTTGTGCGGGGCGCCGTCACCTTGCAGCACTTGGCCGTCGAAGGAGACGAGTTGGAGGCGGTCCTCGCGCACCTCTTCCAGGCCCCAGCCCGGTGCTTTGATCCAGATGCCGTCGCCGCGCGGGTCGCGCACGGCGACATGACCCCAGACCATGTCGCCCTGCCCGGCCGCGGCCAGGGCGTGGGAGGCCTCGACGGCGAACCGGCGGGCCTGGTCCGGTGTCATGACGCTGCGGGCAGCGCGTCGAAATAGCGCCGTGCTCCCGGGTGCAGCGGGATGGGTGTCCTACCCATGGTGACCGGGTCGAGGGGGTAGGTGATCGGGCTTCTCTCCGGGGCGAGATGGCGGTACTGCGCTTCGATCTGGTGTCGCGTCTCGCCAAGCACCCATGCGATGGCGTAGGCGAGGTCATCAGGGAGGTCGGATCGGGTCAGCACGAGGAAGTCGGAGAAGTCGAGGGTGCGGAATGCGGAACGCCCGGGGAAGTAGCCGTCCTCGACGTCGGCGGCGGGCCAGCCGTAGTCGTCCCGGAGACCGGCGAGGACTTCCTCCTCGACCTCGAGGAAGTTCAGGTCCCGGCCGATGTCCTGCCAGTCAGGCAGCATGACCGCCTCCTGGACTATGGCGTTCGCCCGGCCTTGCTTGACGTGCTCAAGCGCTTCGAAAGGTCGCTCGTCCTGGAGTAGTCGGCCGCCCCAGCCGGTGACATCGACACCCGACCGGGTCAGAACCTCGTGGGCGGCCAGCCCGACGTGGTTGACGTCGTCGTGGACCGCGGTGGCCAGGCGTAGCGCGGGCTTGTGCCGGCGCAGCTCGGCGAAGGTAGTGATGCCCAGGTCCCGGTGGACAGCGACGACCAGGCGGTCGCGCTGCGGAACGACACCAAGGGCCCGCAGGTCCGGATAGTGCTCGCCCGTGTAGACGCCCCTCCCGTCGAGGGCAGCGGCCGCGAAGGCGGCCGGCGTGGTCAGCGCCACCTGGACCTCACCGCGGCCGACCGCGTGGACGGCATCGCTGAAACCTCGGCTGTTCCAGGTCGCAATGCGCGTGTGCGGGCCGCAGCGGTCGGCCAGCTCCTGGGCGATCCAGCCGCAGACCCGGTGGAGGTTGGCGCCGCCCCAGTCGCCACGCAGATGCAGCGTGAGGGATCGCTCTATGCGGGGTTCATCCGGTCGCCCGTGCGGGGCGGGTGTCGGACTCATCATGGCTCCAGTCCTGATTTAGAGGACGCATGTCCTGCTTTTTGGTCAGCATAGATCCAGTCACCCGGAGAAGCGAGAGCTGTGCGAAGTGGATCCAGTGATCACCTCTGGGGCTGAACCCATACGGAACAAGAGGCCAAGGGGTGCCGTTACGGCAGGGCCGTCGCCTGGCGCGTATTCACGTACCGCCGGACACGAAGGGGGGCGGCAGTCACGCGGTCGTCAAGATTACCTCTCGCAGCTTCGGGCTGGCGAAAAGTTCTGATACGTAGGACACTAGTCTTCTTATTCGAGACTCTACGGACTCGAAGATGGTCCCCTCAGGCGCTCTCGCCACTGCCGGCGCCCGGGGGGTCGCATTCCGCGACACAGCGCAAGAGGGCTGCCGCATCCCGCTTGTCCAGGGCGTCGACAAGGTCGGCGTGCAACCGGTGCCGGGCCCGGAGGTACTCGGCGGGCGAGCCGTGAGGAGGCAGCACTTCGACGGCGTGGCCTTCGACAAGATCCTGCAGATTGACGTAGAGCGACCGTAGGAGGGCGTTCGGTGTGATGTCGGCGACACACTTGTGCAGTTGCCGGTGGGACCGGGCAAACGCGTCCATGTCTCCGGCCTGGCCCGCCCCGTCCATCTCTTTCAGCAGAACGCGCAGGTCTCGGACGTCAGCGGGCGAGGCGTGCCACAGCGCGTCCTGCCACAGCAGTGGTTCCAGGGCATCGCGGATCCGCAGGGCGTCGTCGGCATCCGCCTGCAAGCCGTCCAGCGCGAGGATGGAGTGGCCGAGCCGGACCATGGGGGTCTGCTCGATCGCGAAGAGGCCTCCGCCCGGCCCTGGCCGGACCGTGACGAGCCCGCGCGACAGGAGCAGCCGCAGTGCCTCGTTGAACGTTCCGACCGACACGCCGCAGTGGGCCCGGAGCTCCTCCTTCGTTCCGAGCCGGGTGCCAGGCGCGACGCCCGAGGCGATCCGTGCCACGGCCCGCGCGGCCGCGTCCGCCCGCGAATTCGCCGGGGTTTGCCCCCAGTCCCCCCGCTGCAGCGCCGGAGGGTCGACGCTCCCGGCTGTCGCGCCCGGCCTGCCGCCCTGCGTCCCGCCCGCCTCCCGCGTCCCCACTGAGTCTCCCCTCACTACGAACACCTCTTCAGATTCATTGTGATGAATAGATTCGCACCTCTTGACGTCAGGCGAAACAGGGATACAGCATCAAACGTAATCATCATGATGATTGGAGACCGCACATGATCCCCGTCCTTGGTGAGCAGGAGTTCCGTGACCTCATGGCGGCTGTCTGTGCCCCCGTCACGATCGTCACCGCCTCGGTGGGAGAGATCCCGTACGGCACCACCGTCAGCGCCTTCGCCTCGCTGTCGCTCAAGCCGCCCATGGTCACCGTCGCCCTTGACCGCAGATCCGGACTCCTGCCTCACATCACCGCCAGCCGGCGCTTCGGCGTCAACGTTCTGGGCCAGGGGCAGGACGACCTCGCCCTGGGTTTCGCCCGGCGCACGCCCGACCGCTTCGCCGGTGTCGGCTGGCACTTCGACCACGGTCTGCCGCGCCTTGAGGCGGCTCCGGGGTGGCTGGCCTGCGACCTGACCGACGCGGTGGACGGCGGCGACCACCTGCTCCTGCTGGGCACCGTCACGCACGCCAGGTCCACGCCCGCGGCCCCGCTCATCTACGGATACCGGACCTTCGGCACGCACTCGCACTTCGCGCTGCGTCCACGCCACCCCATCGGCGATCACGTGGCCGCGTGCGCCCGCTGACCCTCCCGCCTCCTTCCGCCGGCCCGCTTCGCGGGCACGGATGTCCGACCCGCCACCCGACGAGAAAGAACGCACCACGATGACGACTCACGATGAACTGCTCGCCCGGGCCGTGGCCCTCCAGCCCCTGCTGCGTGAGCACACCGCCGACATCGAGACCGCCCGCAGGATCCCGGATCCGGTGATCGACGCGATCGCGGAAGCCGGACTGTTCAAGCTCGCCACCCCTCGGCGCTATGGCGGTCATCAGACGTCCATGCGCATGATGCTCGACGTATCGGCGACCCTGGCCGAGGGCGACGGTTCGGCGTCCTGGGTGGTCACCCTCGTCAACGTGTGCAACTGGCTGACCAGTCTCTTCCCGTCCAAGGCACAGGACGACGTGTTCGGCGGCAACCCGGACGCCCGCGTCACCGGTGTCCTCGCCCCCACCTCCTCCACCACCAAGGTCGACGGCGGATGGCAGGTCACGGGCCGCTGGTACTACAACTCCGGTTCCTCGCACGCCGACTGGGCCGTACTGGGTGCGCCGCTGACCGACACGGACGGGAAGGTTGTCGACCAGGCGCTCGTTCTTGTGCCGCGATCAGACTTCTCCATCGAGGACACCTGGTTCGTGGCCGGAATGAAGGGCACCGCAAGCAACTGCCTGATCGTCGAGGACGTCTTCGTGCCCGACCACCGGGTGCTGTCCGTGCCTGCCGCCATCGAGGGCCGGTACCCCACCGAGCACTTGGACGAGGCGATGGCCCGGTCCGCGTTCGTGCCGGTCCTCGCCCTCGTCCTCGCCGGCCCTCAGCTGGGCCTGGGCCGGGCGGCGCTGAAATACGCCGCGGACAAGGCCGCCCGCAAGCCCATCTCGTACACCTTCTACGAGACGCAGGCTGAGTCGGTGGCCGTGCAGATGCAGCTCGCCGAGGCGGCCCAGCGGATCGACACCGCCGTGCTGCACGCGGAGCGCGCCGCCGCCGACATCGATGAGGCTGCCCGGCGCGGCGTGTACCCGGACTTCACCCAGCGCGCCCGGGTACGGGCCGATGCCGGCTGGGCCGTCCAGAACGTGCTTGAGGCGATCAACACGATCATCAATGTCCATGGCGCCGGGTCCTTCGCCGACGTCAACCCCCTGCAGCGCATCTGGCGTGACGCGAACACCGCGGGCCGCCATGCGGTGGTCGCACCCACCGTGGCGCTCGAGGTGTACGGCAAGGCCCTGCTCGGAGTCGACGACAGCATCACACCACTCGTCTGAACCGCGCTTCCTTCACCCCGTTCCGCAAAGGAGAAGCATGTGCGTACAGCCAATCTTGCAGGGCGTCTGGTCCTTGTCACGGACGACGGCCTGGCCGTGGATGTCGAGGAGGCCAGCAATGGTCGCTTCGGCTCCGACCCACAGGAGATCTACCAGCAGTGGAGGGCCTTCCGCACCTGGCAGGCCGACACCGTTCTGCCGCCCGGGCGCCCGTTCGTCTCAGCAGACCTCGGCTCGCCCACCCCGCGGCCACGGCAGGTTCTGGCCGTCGGACTCAACTACCGGGCCCACGCCGATGAGTCCGGCTTCGCCGCCCCTGACACACTCCCACCCGTCTTCCCGAAGTACGTCTCCAGCATCACCGGCCCCGTTTCTGAAGTCCGGCTGCCTGCGGGCGGACACACGGACTGGGAAGTCGAACTCGTCGCCGTCATCGGTGAAGAGGCATACCAGGTGGACGAGGAAGCGGCCTGGCTGCATATCGCCGGGCTCACCGCGGGACAGGATCTCTCCGAACGCATCACACAACTGAGCGGACCCGCCCCACAGTTCGGCCTCGGCAAGTCGTACCCGGGCTTCACACCGATGGGCCCCTGTCTGGTCACGCCCGATGCCCTGGCCGACCCCGATGACCTGGAGCTCGGCTGCACTCTCAACGGTGAGGAAGTACAGAAGGCGCGCACCCGAGACCTCCTCTTCTCCATACCCGCACTGATCGCACGGCTGTCGGCAATCCTGCCGCTGCTTCCCGGAGACGTCGTCTTCACCGGCACCCCCGCAGGCGTCGGCCTGGGCCGCACGCCCCAGCGCTGGATCGCGGCCGGCGACGTACTCGTCAGCCGCATCAAGGGCATCGGGGAACTCCGCCAAACCTTCCGCGCCTGAACACCCGTCCGCCCAGGGAGTGCCGCATGGCCCTGCACCGTCTGTCCTCGATCGTCATGGGCGTCCCCGACCCCGCCCGGACCATCTCCTACTACACCGAATTCGGCCTCTCCGCTGAACCTGACGGCTGGTTGAGCACACGCGACGGTGGCCGCCAGCTCCGCGTCGTCCCTGCGCCGACACGACGCCTACTGGAGGTGTCCATCGGTGTCGACAGCCCCGACGACCTCGCCTCAGTCCTTGTGCGCCTGGACCGGCTCGGCATTCCTGCCGACCTGGACTCGGACGCACTCATCGCATACGAGCAGACCACCCGCGTCCGCGCCGTCCTGCGGGTCGAACCCCGGATCACGCAGACGTTGGCCCCTCCCACCCCCTACAACGGGCCGGGCCGCACCGAGCGCACGACCAGCCGCGCCCCCGGGATCGTGCGCAGCTCTCCCGTAAGGCCCCGCAAGCTGGGCCACGCGGTTCTGGGCACAACCAACTTCGCGGCCACCACCAGCTTTTTCGCCGACGGCCTCGGTTTCAAGGTGTCCGACCTGATGGGCGAAGTCGGCGCCTTCCTGCGCTGCTCCACCGACCACCACAACCTCCTCGTCCTCGCCGCACCCGTCGTATTCCTGCACCACACCTCCTGGCAGGTCGACGACATCGACGACGTCGGCCGAGGCGCCGCCGCGATGCTGGAGAACCATCCCGAACGGCACGTGTGGGGTCTGGGACGCCACCACGCCGGCTCCAACTTCTTCTGGTACCTCAAGGACCCCGCCGGGAACTTCTGCGAGTACTACTCCGACATGGACTGCATCCTCGACGACCAGCTGTGGAAACCGGAGGTCTTCGACGGCGCCAAGGGCCTTTTCAACTGGGGCCCGCCACCGCCGCCTTCGTTCATCAAGCCCGACGACCTGGCCGATCTGATGACCGGCTCACACAGCAACTGATAGCCCTCCGCGCTCAAGGAGTCTCAGTGGCGAAGTCAGGCCGCCTGCGCGACCGGTGGGGCGGAGGTGAATGCCCGGTTGTCGCGCAGCAGTGCCCATAGGACGCCGGCTCGCCGACGGGCCAGGGCGACGACGGCCTGGACGTGCTTGAGCCCTTCGCCGCGTTTCCCGAGGCAGAAGTCCCGGCTCGGTCCCTCGCGGATGATGCTGGTCTGCGCAGACATGTGGAACACCCGTCGCAGGCGGCGGCTGTAGCGCTTGGGCCGGTGCAGATTGCCGGTCCGGCGGCCCGAGTCGCGGGGAACGGGCACCAGCCCGGCCGCGGAGGCGAGATGGCCTGCGTCGGCGTAGGCCGGCAGGTCACCGGCCGCCACAACGAACTCCGCCCCGAGCATCGGCCCGATGCCGGGCAGTGACTCGATCATCTCCGCTCGCGGATGGCTGCGGAAGGCGTCACGGATCTGCCGGTCGGTGCTCTTGAGGCGGTTGTCCAGGGCGAGGATCTGAGCGCCCAGGTCGGCGACGATCTCAGCGCCGACGTCCTCCCCGGGCAACGCGGTCTGCTGGTCCTGGACGGCTTGCGGGGCTATGGCCGCGACATTGTCGGCAGCCATAGCCCCGAGAGCCGGACGGCCACTCCTTGGGAGCCGCTGAGGGCAAGCCGCATAAGCCGCATCCGGTCCTCCCTGGCCGCCCAACAACTACGGAGCTTGCATTGATCGAGCTGAAGGAACTCGACCCCGCCGCGGTGTTCCAGAGCCAACTGCTGGGCCCCGACAACGGACGGCCCATGAAGCTCGTCAACACCTTCGTCGCTCCTGCCGGGGATACCGCGGGATGAACACGCCCCACCTCCACCACCGACGAGATGCCAGCCACCGGAACCAGCCGATGCGCTCCGCACCCCTGCCCGCCAGTGCGTCTTTGCTGCCCGCACACAACCACCCCGGCAGGAGAGCATTGCTTTCCTCGCCATTGCCCTGCTATACAGGTCATAGGTTCTATTTTACGGGACATCTTGACGGTCGCGGCACGCCCATTGCCGAAGCGCTTTGTGACGCGGCTCAGAGGCAGCAGGCCCAGGAGGCTGCTCGGCGCTGAGCTTCCTCGACCCACTCACCCATAGAGAACCGGAGCCCGGCCCACATCATCGGCTCGCCCCGACAGTTGGAGGCACCATGTGGCATCTCACTCTGCACCGTTGGACCGGCGACAGAGAGGCGACGGTCCAACATGCGCTCGAACACCTTGATGACCACCTGGCATGGATGCGCGAGCAGCAGCTCGCGGGCAAAGTCCTGATAGCCGGCCCGACCCCGGACAAGGAGCTCGGGATCATGCTCTTCGGGCACATGTCGAAGCAGGACGTCCACGAGCTGTGCCGCACGGATCCCTTCATCTCCGCCGGCCTCCGGGAGTACGAAGTCATCCCGTGGGAGGTGCACCACCTGCTGGGCATCGGCGCTTTCGACACCAGGACGGTGAACGCAATGAACCAGGCCAAGGCACACCAGACCTGACCCACGACCTCGTGCAGGCGCGAACCACGCTGGGCGCCCCGCCGGACGAACGCCCCGGAACGCCCGGCCCTGCCGCCGGCAGTTCCCACCTCAACGACTGCGCCTGCTGTGAACGCCGCTCCCGCACGGGATGCGGCACATCGCAAGCCGGAAGGAACCAGCTTCATCCGGCCAGGCACCACCATCGCCGCCATCGAGAATTCTTTGACCTCGGCGCGCGGGTCACACGACGGGCGCGACCCGTCTCCCCCGACCCATCGGCGAGCCCGCGCTCCAACCATCCTGAACCTTCCAAGAGGAGAGACCATGACCACGCCAGTAACCACGATCACCGTCACGGCCAACACCGACCAGGTCACCTTGGTGAACGTGTTCACCGTCGCCCCCGAGCGGCAGATGGCGCTGGTGGAAGCGCTGGACGAGGCCACCCGACAGATCTTCACGACGGTGCCCGGCTTCATCTCCGCCAACCTGCACACCAGCCTGGACGGCACCCGCGTGATCAACTATGCACAGTGGGCAAGCGAGAAGCACTACAAGGACGCGCTCCAGCGCGCTGACGTCCGCGAGCACATAACCAAGGCCGCTGCCGGTGCGGACAAGTGGGACCCAACCCTCGCGCAGGTGCAGTCGATCCACCACCCAGGCCGGGCGTGAGCCTTGCCCGAGCAGTCGGCAGCACTCCGACCGAACCTGGCCGGCCGAACGACACCGCCGTCCGTCCCGAGGCGTCCCGCCGCGTGACGCCTCGTCGTCGGCAAGGGAGGACACCATGACCGCACCGCGTCCCTTCACCATCCTGCGCGGCCGGATCCCACGGCCTCCGGTCGCCCCGAAGAGCCCGGCCCCCGGTGTCCTGCTACACCATCGACAATGGGTTGCCCGGTACTGATCCCTCCCAACTCCCCTCCTGGGCTGCCACTTGAGCTCGGCGAAGCGCTGTACCTCGAGGACCTGACGATCACGCCCTGCGAGCACTACTGCCGCATCGGCGCCGATCCGGCCCCCAGCACCCGGGCGCGAGGGACAGACGGGCCGCCAGGGGTGGATCACCCTCACCACGGCCGGCGGGCAGCAACGGCAGCTCGCCGAATACAACATCACAGAGACCGCCTCGGCCATCCGGCACTTCCCCGGATTCCGTTCCGCGACCTCCTACCTCCAGCAGGACAGTCCTGTGCTGTACGGGCACGTCGCGTGGGAACCCGAACAGCATCTCGCCGCCGCGCGGCAACAGCCCGAGTTCACCCGTAACCTGCGTGATGGGGCTCGTTGGAAATCCCCACCCCCTGCTCAGGAGTTCCCCAGACCGGCTCGCCTTGTCTCCCCACCTACAGGCGGTCCCGTTCTCGATCACCGCCCGGACGTGGCCTGGGCCCGCCACCGGGGGGAGGGACACGACACCGGGACCGACCGGTGATCGTTTAGCTTTGCGGCGGCACACGGCGCCCGCTCATCGAGCTCAGACCGGTTCACCCACCGAGTGTTTCCGTCATGCGGTCCAGGTCGGCGAGAAGGGTGGCGAGGCGTTTCGGCGGGACGGCGTCGGTCATCTGCTGGTCGATGGTGTAGACGGCAGAGCGTGCCGCGGCGAGGCGACGGTGGCCCTCCTCGGTGAGGTGGGTGGGCAGAGCACGGCCATGGTCTGTAGAGGTCGCGCGGATGATCAGGCCGGCATCCTTCAGTCCACGCAGGACGACGTTCATGGACTGCCGGGTGACGAAGGTGCCGCGGGCCAGCTCGGCGTTGGACAGCCCGGGTTGCTGGTCGAGCAGTTCGAGACAGGCATACTGCGGCACGGTCAGGCCGTACTCGCGCAGGGCCCTGTCCATCGCGCCGCGCAGCGCGGCCGCCGCGCGTTTGAGGCGGTAGCCCAGTCGCTCGGTCACGTCGGCGGCCGGGATCGGGTCGGTGGTTGTCCCATCACTCATGTCAGGAGTTTGACATAGCCGAGGCGAGGCGCCTACCGTCACTCATGTCAAAGTCCTGACATCGAGCATGTTTGAGGAGCACCTTGTGACCACCGCCGTTTCCGTCACCGGGCCCGACTTCATCGCACTGCAGGTGCGTGACGTCGACACGGCCGCCGCCTTCTTCGAGACACAGCTCGGGCTGCGCCGGGCCCCCGCCTCACCCCCCGGCGCCGTGGTGTTCATCACCGAGCCCGTCGCGTTCGCCGTCCGCGAGCCCCTGCCGGGCGTGGACCTCGACAGTGTGGAGCAGCCCGGCCTCGGCGTCGCCCTGTGGTTCAGGACCAGCGACGCCCAGGCCCTCCATGACCACCTCCAGGCCGCCGGGACCCCCATCGTCAAGGCACCGGAGGACGGCCCGTTCGGCAGGATGTTCACCTTCCTCGGCCCCGAGGGCTACGCCATCACCGCGCACGGGAACTGACCGTGCACGCCTTCACCATCACCCCGCAAGGGCCCTTCTCCCTCGCAGCCGGTCTCAGCTTCCTGAAGGGCTTCACTCCTGCCGGATATCACGACACCGCACAAGACCAGACGCTGCGCCTGGCATTCCCCGCCGACGACGGCCACTCGACCGTCGGCGTCGAAGTGAGACAGGCAGACGGCCCTCAGGGCATCGTGGAGGCGGAGGCCATCGTGCACACCGGCCGGCCCTGCGAGGGGCGGGCCCGGACGGCCACAGAAACCGAGCCCGACCCGTCTTCCCCCGGGATGGATGTGGTGCGGCAGCAACTGGCGCGCGTCCTCTCGCTCGACGTCGACGGCAGCGGGTTTTCCCAGCTCGCCAAGGGCGATCCCGTCATGGCCGAGCTCATCTCGGCATACCCGGGACTGCGGCCGGTGTGCTTCCACTCCCCGTACGAAGCAGCGGCCTGGGCAGTCATCGGCCACCGCATCCGCATGGTCCAGGCCGCCGCGATCAAAGCCCGCGTCGCCGAACACCACGGACAGCACGTCACCGTCGCTGGCCGCACCTTGCACGCCTTTCCCACCCCGCTGGTCCTGCGCCGGCTCGACCGCATCCCCGGGCTGCCCGACACCAAGGTCGAACGCCTGCGCCACCTCGCGGACGCAGCTCTCGCCGGCCACCTGAACGCCAGCCAACTGCGGGCGATGCCTGCCAAGGATGCCCTTGCCCATCTTCAGGCATTGCCCGGCATTGGCCCGTTCTCCGCCGAGCTGATCCTCATCCGCGGCTCCGGGCACCCCGACGTCTTCCCACGGCACGAACCCCGACTGCACGCCGCGATGGCGCGCGCCTACGGTCTGAGCGATCCGGACGCCTCAGACACGAACCGCCTCGCCGACATCAGCAACCGCTGGGCGCCCTACCGCAGCTGGGCCGCCCTCCTGTTGCGCACGCACAGCGGGACGTGATGGTGCGTCGTCTGAAATCGCCCGACCTCCTGAATCCCCTTCGCAACCGATGCGTCACCCTGTTCAAAACAGCCACCCCGACTCGGACAGGCCCCGGGGGCATCTGTTGATTACTCAACCGAGCGTGGACGGAGAGCAGGACTGGTGATTTTCACGAATCCGCATCATCCGTCGTTTCCGAGGTCGCGACAACAACATGGAGTCCGCTGGACCCGATGCCCCGCAGCACCTGAACCGTTCCGGTACCGACGCGACTACGCGCTCCGCGGGATCCCGCGGAGCGCGTAGTCGGCCTGGAGGTGCACGTCCCGCTCTTCCCCTCCTGAAGGGCCCCGCAGCACAGACGATCCCATGTCCGAGCAAGATCAAGGCGGGGGCAGTCCGGGTCTGTGGCCTCACCGGCAGGCGGGAGCGCGGTCCTCGGCATCTTGGATCGCAGCTCGCGTTCTCGACGCCTGGACTGCGGTCAAGCGTCGAGAACGGCGAGCTGTTCGCTGATGCGCCCGGCTGCCTCGCGCACAGCGGTGGCAAGTGCCGGGACTCGTTCGTGGGGCACCCGGTACGACAACGCCGCAATACTCACTGCCGCGGTCACCTCTCCTCTGGCGTCCCGGATGGGGGCGGCGATGCCCATCACGTCCTCGTCGAGTTCGCCGCTGGAAATGGCGATGTTCTCGCTGCGGATCGTCTGAAGCCGTCGGCGCAGCGTGGCCGGGTCCGTCACGGTGGCGCCGGTGAATCGCGGAAGGCCGCCGTTCTGCGTGAGCACCCGTTCCACCTCCTCATCCGGCGCCCAAGCCAGAAGCACGAGGGCGGCGGCACCGGCGTTGACAGGCAGGACGTGGCCGCGCTCGTAGGACAGGCGCACAGGTTGGTCGGCCTCCTCCCGTTCCAGACAGACCACCACCGTGCCCGAACGACGGGTGAGCAGCACGGTCTCCGATGCTTCGGCGGCCAGCTCGCGCATGACAGGCCGCGCCACCTCGGACAGGCCGAGCCCCTTGCGGGCCAGTCGGGCCAGCTCGAACACGCGCGGCCCGAGCCGATATCCGGTGGGCTGCTGCTCCTCAATGAAGCCGGAGCCGACCAGGCTCTGCAGATAGCGGTAGGCAGTCGACCGTGCCACACCGAGCCGGGTGGCGACCTCCTGTCCGCTGATGACCAAGCGGTTGTCGTCGAAGAGGAGCAGGATGTCCAGTGCCCGGTCGGCGGTGGAGTTGCGTTCGCGATACGAGGTGGTCGATCCGCCGGTGGCCTCTTCGCTTTTCTGCTCTACTCGAGCCTTACGTCCCGTCATGCAGGACATTGTATGCGGAGAGTAGTTCGAATCATTAATCTGCTGGCGAAACACGGCACGGGGTGACGAGGGCCCCCACTCGTTGCTACGCAGGCGCCAGCGGGTGGGAAACCACGAAACTTCAGCGCTTCTTGCGAAGACTGTCCCGGCGTTCACGCCGGGGAGGGAATCGCATCCGGACGTCGCGAGGTCCGCCTCATGCACCCCGCGCACACCCCATGGACTGCGCATCATGCGGAGCGAGAATCAGGCACACACTTCCTCTGTCTGAACGCACCTGCACCTGCACCACATGTGGAGCCGCACCCCCGAGTTCCTTTCCGTCGCGGCGCAGGCACTGGCGGATCTCGATGATTTGATCGAACCGCGCAGCGCACTTCCCGACTTCGTGCGCAGCGGATCCCTGAAGGCGAAGCGTCGTAGTGACGCCCCTGCGACCGGGCCGGGCATTCTGGACCCTGAGGCGCCCCCGCTCCCGCAGCGAACGAGGCGCGGCGTCAACAGATCGACCCGCGACGTGTCACGGCTGACAGCCGGGGCCTACAAACCAGCGAGGCCGGACCAGGCGAGGTCGGTACGGGCAGGAGGCCGACCACCGAGCTGCCCACCGGCGCTCACCGCGTTGCGAGGAGTGGTCAGGACAACAGTCCAAAGCCGACTCAGCCGGCGAGGCGGAGCAGAACGCGGCGGCTCTCAAGACCCGGACGGGAGACCGGGAGTGTGCTGCGCAGACCGCACTGGAGACGGGCTGCCCGAGTGCCGCCCACAGGGGGCAGCACGGCCGGCCGCACAGCGCGTCCAACCCCGTTCTTCGTTGACCGCCGATGACTCACGACCGTAAGATGATTCGAAATATAGGATGCATGTCCTGTAAAGCGAGACATGAGGAGTGTCATGGCGATCACCGGACTCGGGCACACCGGGTTGTGGGTCTACGACCTGCCGAAGATGCGGGACTTCTACGGGCGCCTCCTGGGGCTGACGGTGACCGATGAGGACGAGGAACTCCAGATCGTCTTCTTCAGTGCGCGACCCGACGAGGAGCATCACGAGTTCGTGCTCCAGACGGGGCGTACAGCGGCTGTGGGCGACAAGCAGCAGCACCAGATCTCTTGGCGAGTGGAGTCACTGGAGGATTTGCGGGCCTTCCACAAGCGATTCGCAGAAGAAGGCGTGAAGGTCCAACAGGAGGTGACACATGGCAACGCCCTCGGCATCTACTTTTTCGACCCTGAAGGCAACCGCAACGAGGTCTACCTGCGCGTAGAGAAGGACGTGCGCCAACCCTTCCGCAAAACAATCGACTTCGGCATGGCGCCGGAGGAGATCTACGCCGAGGTCGAGCGACTGCTCGCCGACGGCGGCACGGCGTATCAGCCCGTGGAATAGGGCGAGGGAGTCGCCGAAGGCTGCGCTTCCTCCCACACGACATACTGCCTCAGCGGATGGCGTCCCGCGTGGTGGTGTAGGCGATCAAGGTGTGGGAGTGCGCAGGCGTCTGCCCTCGGCGTCCACCTGCACCGGATGGTCCGTGAGCAGGAAGGACGCACCGCCGAGCCCACCGCCTGCGTCATCGACGCCCAAAGCGTCAAGACCGCCCCCAGCGTCCCCACCGACACCCAGGGAACCGACGACGGCAAGAAGATCGTGGGCCGCAAACGCAGCATCGTCGTCGACACCTCGGCCTATTACTCCTGGTCATGATGACTGCCGCCAGCATCTCCGACAATGAGGCCGGCAAACAGCTCCTCACCCAGATCGCCGCCGACCACCCCACGATCACCAAGGTCTGGGTCGACACCGGCTACAAGACCCAGGCCATCGAACACGGCGCCACTCTCGGCATCGACGTCGACGTCGTCCCGAGGAACACCCAGGTCAAGGGGTTCTCAGTGGTCCCGAGGCGGTGGGTCGTGGAACGAAGTTTCGGTTGGATCATGATGCACCGCCGACTCGCCTGCGACTACGAGGCCAAACCCGCCCACTCGGAGAGCATGATCCGACTCGCGATGATCTCGAACCTCGCAAAACGAGCAACCGGCGAAACACCCATAACTTGGCATAACCCATGAACTATCACTCAATCAATCGGGACGTCCCCTGAGTGGTCCGATTCGTCACCCAAGCCTGCACCACCGCTGCTCGGGCCGTCGACACCTCCTGCCGGACAACCTGGCCACGGCACTTCGGGGCCTCCGCCGCCACCCGTGCAGCCACAAGCACCCAACCATCTGCCACCCCAAGACCAATGCACACCCAGCACACAACGTCGCAGGAACTCCCGGGAACACCCCAGGTCAACGGGGAACATCCCATCGACTGCAAAACGGCCCTGCCCCGGATAAAATCCCAGGTCAGGGCCGTAAAAGCAGACGAGTCGGGCTGTACGCCGGGATCAGTCCGACTCCGGCTCCAGCCGCAGCGAAATACTGTTGATGCAGTACCTCTGATCCGTCGGCGTCGGATACCCCTCGCCCTCAAACACGTGCCCCAGGTGCGACCCGCACCGCGCGCACCGCACCTCGGTCCGCACCATCCCGTGCGACGTATCGGACACAAGTTCTACCGCGTCTGAGTTGCGTGCATCAAAGAAGCTCGGCCAGCCGCAGTGCGACTCGAACTTCTCCGTGGAGGTGAAGAGTTCGGCGCCGCAGGCGCGGCAGGAGTACACGCCCTTCGTCTTGGTGTCGGTGTACTCGCCGGTGAACGCCGGCTCCGTGCCTGCCTGGCGCAGGACCGCGTATTCCGCCGGGTTCAGCTCCGCGCGCCACTGCTCGTCCGGCTTTTCGATGTCGTACGACATGAAGCTCAACCCCTCACAACAAGTACGGCTAGTTCGACAGGCGGGTCAGGATCTCGGGTCCGAGGTCCGTCACGTCACCCGCGCCCATGGTGAGAACGAGATCACCCGGCTTCGCCATTCCCGCCACCACCGCGGGCACCTCCGCCTTGTCGTGCACCGGCGTCACGTCCGCGCCCGCCGCCCGGGCCGCCTCGATGATCAGCTCGCTCGTCACGCCCGGGATCGGGTCCTCGCGGGCCGGGTAGATGTCCAGCACGACCGAGGCGTCCGCCAGGGACAGGGACTCGCCCATCTCCTTGCCCAGCTCCTGGGTGCGGGAGAACAGGTGTGGCTGGAAGACGACCAGGATGCGGGCGTCACCGGCGGCCGCCCGCATCGCCTCCAGGTCGGCGGACATCTCCGTCGGGTGGTGCGCGTACGAGTCGATGACCTGCACGCCCGCCGCCTCGCCCTTCAGCTGGAGCCGCCGCTTCACGCCCGTGTACGAGGCGATGGCCGGGGCCAGCTCCGCCGCCGGGATGCCCAGCGCCGCGCCCGCCGCCAGCGCCGCCACCGCGTTGTGCGCGTAGTGACGGCCGGGGACCGAGACCGTGAAGGTGAGCGGCGAGCCGTCCAGCTCGACGGTCACCTCGCTCTTCAGGCCCTGGGCGACCACGGACAGCACACGTACGTCCGCGTCCTCGGACTCGCCGTACGTCACCACCCGGACGCCGTCCGGCAGCCGCCGGGTCAGTTCGCGCGCGCCCTCCTGGTCCGCGGTGATCACCAGGGTGCCGCCCGGCACGATCCTGCCCGCGAACGTCTCGAAGGACTCGTAGATCTCGTCCATCGAGGCGTAGTTGGCGTGGTGGTCCAGCTCCACGTTCAGCACGATCGCCACCTCGGGCGCGTACTTGTGGAAGCTGCGGTCCGACTCGTCGGCCTCGGCGACGAAGATCTCGCCCTCGCCGTGCAGGGCGTTGGAACCGGGGGCGTCGAGGTCGCCGCCGATCGCGTACGACGGGTTCAGGCCCAGGGTCGACAGGGAGACGGCCAGCATCGACGTCGTGGTCGTCTTGCCGTGGGTGCCCGCGACCGCGATCGGCCGCAGGCCGTCCATCAGGCGGGCGAGGGCGTCCGAGCGGTGGACGACCGGGATGCCCAGCTCGGCCGCGCGGGCCAGCTCCGGGTTGTCGGCGCGGATCGCGGACGACACGACCACGCAGGTCGCGTCGTCGTCGAGATGCCCGGCCGCGTGGCCGATGTGCACCGTCGCCCCCAGCGCGCGCAGGGCCTCGGCGGTCGCGGACTCCTTCGCGTCACTGCCCGCGACCTCGGCCCCGCGCTGCGCGAGGATCTTCGCGATCCCCGACATCCCGGCACCGCCGATGCCGATGAAGTGCGGTCGGTCCATGGCGGTGGGAAGACCGGGTGCCATAGGTGTTTCTCCCAGGATTCGGGTACGACGATGAGCGCGCCCAGCTTATTCGGTACGGCGACAGCGGCCCCGCAAGGGCTGCGGAGACGGCGCCCTACAGGGGCGCGGGGAACTGCGCGACCAGCCCCCACGCACCCGCAGCCGAAACTCAGACCCCCGCAGCCGCAGCCCCACCACTCACGACTTACTGTGCGAGAACAGCTTCAACACCGGCACCCCCACCTTGTGCCGAGCCCGCGAGGCCCAGTCCCGGTGGAAGAACTCCTCCACGTAATGAGGGTCGGTCAGCACGATGACCTCATCCGCATCGATCTCGTCGACCAGCCCCTTCAGCGCATCCAGCGGATGATCCTCGATCAGCCGCCCCTCCGCCTCGCTGCCCGCCGCCCGCAGTGCCACCAGCGACACCTCCAGGGCCTTCTGTCCCTGGTCGACGGCCGCCACGCCCTCGGGCGTCTCACGCTCGCGGGTCGCCTCGTCCAGCTCGCCGAGCGCCACGTCGTCAATGGCCCGCAGCAACCGGTCCGCCTGGTCGCCCCGGGGCTGGAGCAGCACATGGAAGGCGACGCTCTCGTCACCGTGCAAGCTGGTGACGAACTCCACGTCCGCGGACGTCAGGGCCTTCTCGATCATCAGTACGCTTGTGAACACGACAGGCGCCCTTCTCATCCGTGGGCCGTCCGTAGGCCCCTGCGGAAACCATCCTGCCCCGAGACCACACGGGGTCTGCGAGATTTAGTGTGCCCAGCGGAAGCAAAACGGAACGGATGATTCCGCCTACTTGGTCAGGTCCGACGGTAGCGGCTGAAGAGGAACCCGGCTTCCTCCAGTAGAGACGTCAGCTCGAACCGCCTCGGCACCGCCACCGGGGGGCCGCCGGCGATGCGCTGGGCGTCGCCCGCGGTGAGCATCGGGGACAGGGTCAGACAGAGCTCGTCGAGAACCCCGGCCGCGACGAACTGGCCGAGCAGCCGGGGCCCGCCCTCGGTCAGGAGCCGGTACAGACCCCTGTCGGCGAGCTCACGTACGGCCCGGGCCGGGTCCACGCCCGTGCCGTCCCCGGCGATCACGACCTGTGCGCCCGCCTTCTCGGCGGTGGCGATCCGGTCGGGGGCGGCCCCGGCCCCGGTGAGCACGAGCGTGGGGACCAGCGGCGAGGTGAACAGCGGCAGCGAGTAGTCCAGGTCCAGGCTCGCGCTCACCACCGCGATCGCCGGGGCCGGGCCCTGCCCCGCCGCCTCCCTCAGCGCGGCGAAGTCCTCCCGCGCGCGTGCCGGGCGGTAACCCTCCTGGCGTACGGTTTCCGCACCGACCACCACGACGTCCGCGAGCCCCCGCAGCGTGCCGAAGATCCGCATGTCGGCGGCGCTGGAGATGGGCTGCGAACGCCCGTCGTGCGCGGCGGCGCCGTCGAGCGTGGACACCATGTTGGCTCGCAGCCAGGGCTGCCGCCGCGAGGCGCCCGACGGTCCCGAGCCGTCCGGCGGACCGGAGGCGCCCGACGGACCCGACGACCCCGACGACCCCGACGGATAGGCATACGCCTCCGCCAGTTCCTCCAGCCCCCACTCCCGGTCGACCCCGTCGACCCCCTCCGCACCGGCCCGGCCGGCCGTACCAGGGGCCTCATCCGAGGCCCGAGCTGCTGTCTCGTCAGTCACAGGGAACAGGCGTCGCATGTCGTGCAGTCTGGCACGAGCCGTACAGTAGGGAACCGTGTCAGCCTCCACCACCGCCTCCGGTCTCGGCTCCATAGCCGACGCGGCGCCGTCGTCCCTGTGCGCCCGCGAGCCGCACGTCCCCGCGGACCGGCTGGTCGCCGAGATGGTGCCGCCGCCGCGCTTCGACTCGGTCCGCTTCGCCACGTACATTCCGGACCCGAACCAGCCCAGCCAGACCGAGGCCGTCCGCGTCCTCGACGGCTTCGCGGCGGGTCTCGGCCGGGCACCGGCCACCGGTTCCGGAAAGAAAAAGGCGCGAAGCGCTTCCTTGGAAGGGCGGGGGCGGGAGACGGGCGGGCGCGGCTTCCTCGGCTTCGGGAAGAAGGCCGCGAAGGCCCCGGCCGGCTCCCGCGGTGTCTACCTCGACGGCGGCTACGGCGTCGGCAAGACACACCTCCTCGCCTCCCTCTGGCACGCGAACCCGGCCGAGCCCTCCCTCAAGGCCTTCGGCACGTTCGTGGAGCTGACGAACCTGGTCGGCGCCCTCGGTTTCCAGAAGACCGTGCAGACACTGAGCGGGCACCGGCTGCTCTGCATCGACGAGTTCGAGCTCGACGACCCCGGCGACACCGTCCTCGTGTCCAGCCTGCTGGGCAGGCTCGTCGAGGCGGGTGTGGCGCTCGCCGCGACCTCCAACACCCTGCCGGGCAAGCTCGGCGAGGGCCGGTTCGCCTCGGTCGACTTCCTGCGCGAGATCCAGGGCCTGTCGGCGCACTTCCGGTCACTGCGCATCGACGGCGAGGACTACCGCCACCGCGGGCTGCCCGACGCCCCGGCCCCGTACTCCGACGAGCAGGTCACGAAGGCCGCGTACGCGACGCCGGGGGCCTCGCTCGACGACTTCCCGCATCTGCTCGACCACCTGGCCCGGGTCCACCCCAGCCGGTACGGCGCGCTGACCGACGGGGTCACGGCGGTCTGCCTCACGGACATACAGCCCGTCCCGGACCAGTCGACCGCGCTGCGGCTCGTCGTCCTCGCCGACCGTCTGTACGACCGCGAGGTGCCGGTACTCGCCTCGGGGCGGCCCTTCGACCAACTGTTCAGCGAGGAAATGCTGAACGGCGGCTACCGCAAGAAGTACTTCCGCGCGATCTCACGGCTCACGGCGCTGGCACGGGACGCGAAGGACCTCGTAAAGGCGCAATGAACGGCTGAACGGCTGAACGGCCTCGTGAAGGAGTGAACCAGTCCCCCGTATCAAGGCCGTCGAATCAAGGCCGCCGAATCGGGGCCGTTTTTCGGTCTGTTTCCGGCCCGCATTCGATGCTCTTCAGCCCTCTTCAGGCTCTCTTCAGGGTGAAACGCTACGTTAACCCTGCAAACAAGTTCCCGCGTTAACGTACCTGTCAGCGTGAGAGCACCCGACCCGACGTCGGCCGAGAGGGGGCGCATGTCACGAGGTAAGACGACCCGGATCCTGTTCGCCCTGCTCTCCGTCGTCCTGCTCGCCCTGCCCCTCTCCACGCCCGCTTCGGCGTTCGCTTCCGCGCACGTGACCCATGTCATGGGCCCCAAGAGCGAGGCCGAGTTCGTCACTTGTGACGAGGCCCTGCACCCGGGCGGTCCGACGGGTCCCCTGCGGACCCGTGACCGGATCCGCGTCGCGGACCAGGTCTCCCAGTCACCCGCGCGTTCGTTGCTCTGCAAGGACCCCGCGACCTACGACGACGACCCGTCGCACGTCGCCGCTCCCGCGGCGCACCACCGTACGACGAGATCGTCAACAGCCCATTCCGCGGCGGCACTTCAAGTGTTCCGCTGCTGACCCGACCCCCCACCGGGCACGAAGCGACTCCGACCTGACCCGCCCTCACCACGCCACGTCCGCCGAGCGCGTCGACGTGGGGTCATGTCGCCGTACCCGCATGCGCTCCGTTTTTGTACGCCGACGCGCCCCCGGGCGCGCCAGGAGGAACAGACACATGCAGCCCCTCATCGATCACGCACGCTCCTTTCGCGCGCGGTCCGCGGACCGCGCGGAGGAGTTCGCCCGCCTCGCCGAAGGCCAGTCCCCGCAGGTCCTGTTCATCACCTGCTCCGACTCCCGGGTCGTCCCGGCCCTGATCACCGGAGCCCGGCCCGGTGAACTCTTCGAACTGCGCACGGCGGGCAACATCGTCCCCCCGCACACCTCCTCGCAGCCCACCAGCGAGGCGGCCACCATCGAGTACGCGGTGGAGGTGCTCGGGGTCGCGGACATCGTCGTCTGCGGCCACTCCCACTGCGGTGCCGTCGGCGCGCTGGTGCGCGGCGACGACCTGACGGCCGTTCCGGCCGTACGCGACTGGCTCGCGCACTCGACTCCCCGCCCCGAAGGCGCTGTTGAGGACCCGTCCGTCGCCGAGGCCGTGCGGAGCCACATACTCACCCAGCTCCTGCGACTGCGCTCCTACCCGTGCGTGGCACGGCGTCTGACGGATGGTCAACTGCGCCTGCACGGCTGGTTCTACGAGGTGCACACCGGCTCCGTCCTGGCGCACGACGTGCGCTCCGACTCCTTCGAGGAGCTGTGAGCGACGCGATGAACACTCCCACGAGCAACCACCCCACAAGCAAGCGCCCCGCAAACAACCGCCCCACAAACAACCGAATGAGCCCGGGCAACCGAATGAAGTTCCCCCGACTGCGGCAGGACTTCGCCGCCTCGCTCGTCGTCTTCCTCGTCGCTCTGCCGCTGTGCGTGGGCGTGGCGGTGGCGTCGGGCGTGCCCGCCGAACTCGGCCTGGTCACCGGCATCGTGGGCGGCCTCGTCACCGGACTGCTGCCCGGCAGCAGCCTTCAGGTCTCGGGTCCGGCCGCGGGTCTGACCGTGCTGGTCTTCGAGGCGGTACGCGAGTACGGACTGCCCGCGCTCGGTGTCATCGTGCTGGCCACGGGTCTGATCCAAGTCGCCATGGGCGCCCTGAAGTTGGGGCGCTACTTTCGGGCCATCTCGGTGGCCGTCGTCGAAGGCATGCTGGCCGGGATCGGGCTCGTCCTGATCTCGGGGCAGCTCTACTCCGTGGCGGGCACGGAGGCGCCCGCCTCGGGGCTGGGCAAGCTGGCCGGGCTGCCGGGTCTGGTCGCCGACTCCGCCGGGTCCACCGAGGCGCTGGCCTCGTTCGGGCTCGGGGTCGGCACCATCGCCGTACTCGTCCTGTGGAAGCGGCTGCCGAAGAAAGTGCGTACGGTCCCGGGGGCGCTCGCCGCGGTCGCGCTGGCCACCCTCGTGACGCTCGTGTTCAGCCTGCCCGTGGCGACCGTCGAGGTGAAGGGCCTGCTCGACTCGATCCAGCTGCCGGGCCTCGATGCCTTCGGCGAGCTGGCGAGCGTGGGCATGCTCGGCACGATTCTGGCCTTCGTACTGATCGCCTCGGCGGAGTCGCTGTTCAGCGCCGCCGCCGTGGACCGGCTGCACGACGGACCGCGTACCGAGTACGACAAGGAACTGATGGCGCAGGGCGCGGGCAACACGGTCTGCGGGCTCCTCGGCGCCCTGCCGATGACCGCGGTGATCGTGCGCAGCGCGGCGAACGTACAGGCGGGCGCGCTGACGAAGGCGTCCCGGGTGATGCACGGTATGTGGCTGCTGCTGTTCGCGGCGCTGCTGCCGGCCGTGCTGGCCTACATCCCGCTGCCGGCCCTCGCGGGCATCCTGGTGCACGCGGGCTGGAAGCTGATCCCGCTGCGCGAGATCGCGTCGCTGTGGCGCGAGCACCGGGGCGAGGCGCTGATCCTCGTCGTCACGGCCGGGTCGATCGTCGCGGTGAGCATGTTCGAGGGGGTTCTGATCGGACTCGCCCTCGCGGTCGCCAAGACGGCCTGGGAGGCCTCGCACCTCAAGCTGGAGGTCATCGACAAGGGAGCGGGCCCCGTGCAGGCGTACCTGTCGGGCAACGCCACGTTCCTGCGGCTGCCGAAGATCCTCGACAACCTGGAGGCACTGCCCCAGGACCGGCCGGTCGAACTGGACCTCTCCGGGCTGCACCACCTGGACCACGCGTGCCGAACGGCCCTGGAGAACTGGGCGGAGCGGCACAGCGCGACGGGCACGGAACCGGTGAAGGTCACGGCTCCCTAGTCCCCCGTAGCCCCCTGAGCAGGCACGATAGCCGCCTGAGCAGGCAGGAACGGCCCGAGGCTCGACCGAGCCCCGGGCCGTTCCGCTGCCGGAACTCGGGCGTATCGTTGAAATAGCCATATAAGCGGCGACTCGATCGACAGAGGGCGCGGAGGCAGGGGGTCGTCATGGTCGAAGAACTCGTGGTCGCGGCGGTGACGGTCGTGTCCGCCGGAGTCGTGTACGTCGCGGCGGCGGCACGGATCGTCAAGCAGTACGAACGCGGAGTGGTCCTCCGGCTCGGACGGCTGCGCGGTGACCCTCGCTCTCCGGGGTTCACGATGGTCGTCCCCGGGGTCGACCGGTTGCACAAGGTGAACATGCAGATCGTGACGATGCCCGTGCCCGCACAGGAGGGCATCACCCGGGACAACGTCACGGTGCGTGTCGACGCGGTCGTCTACTTCAAGGTGGTCGACGCGCCGAGCGCGATCATCCGGGTCGAGGACTACCGCTTCGCGGTCTCGCAGATGGCACAGACGTCACTGCGTTCGATCATCGGCAAGAGCGACCTCGACGACCTCCTGTCGAACCGCGAGAAGCTCAACCAGGGCCTGGAGCTGATGATCGACAGCCCCGCCGTGGACTGGGGCGTCTCCATCGACCGCGTCGAGATCAAGGACGTATCGCTGCCGGAGACGATGAAGCGGTCGATGGCCCGGCAGGCCGAGGCCGACCGTGAGCGCCGGGCACGGATCATCAACGCCGACGCGGAACTCCAGGCGTCGAAGAAGCTGGCGGATGCCGCCGGGGTCATGGCCGAGCAGCCCGCCGCACTCCAACTCCGGCTGCTGCAGACCGTGGTGGCGGTCGCGGCCGAGAAGAACTCGACACTCGTCCTGCCCTTCCCGGTCGAGCTGCTGCGGTTCCTGGAACGGGCACAGCAGCCGAACGAGCCCCAAGGAACGACCGACGGGCAGACGGCAATCCAGCCCGAGGGACAGGCGGCGATCCAGCCCGCCGGACAGGCGGCAGACCAGCCCGACAGACAGACGACAGATCGGCCCGACAGACAGACGACAGATCGGCCCGACAGACAGACGCAAGACCGGCCCAACGGGCAGACGCAAGACCAGGACGGGCCAACTCTCCCGCCATCCGGGTCATCTGACGGTCCGTAAGAACGCCACAGCTACGCGCGTGGTTCACGTGCCTGGGGTCGCGTGATACACACAGGCGGATCACATTCTCCTGTCCGCCAACAGGAAGGTCTGTCACATGTCTGCTTCTCGCATGCCCGCAACACGACGCGAGGTGCTCGCCCGCTCCGGTGCCCTGGGAGTTGGCATCGCGTTCACGGGAGCGATGTCGGAGCTCTTCACCGGCACAGCCACCGCGCTGGGCCACACCGGATACGGCCCCCTGGTCCCCGACCCGGACGGCCTGCTGGATCTGCCGGAAGGTTTCCGCTACCGGGTGCTCTCGCGCGAGGGCGACCAACTGCGCTCCGGCGAGGGCCGGGTGCCGAGCAACCACGACGGTATGGCCGCGTTCGCCGGACGGTCCGGCTCCGGCGACAGACACGGCCGCGTCGTCCACCTGGTCCGCAACCACGAGAACCGCAACACCGGCCGCATCCCGGTCCCGACGATCGAGGGCCTCACCTATGACCCGATGGGCAAGGGCGGCTGTACGTCGCTGACGGTCGACGCGCGCGGGAACGTACTCGACGAGCGGGTCGCGATCGCCGGTACGGCCGTCAACTGCGCGGGCGGGCCCACCCCTTGGGGCACCTGGCTCACCTGCGAGGAGACCGAGGACAAGGCCGGTACGAACGGCTACACCAAGGATCACGGCTTCATCTTCGAGGTCGACCCGGCGCATCCGCACCGCACGGGCGCGGTCCCCCTCACCGCGATGGGCCGCTTCCAGCACGAGGCGATCGCCGTCGACCCGAAGCGCGGCATCGTCTACGAGACCGAGGACGCCTTCGAGAGGCCCTTCGGCCTCTTCTACCGCTTCCTGCCCAACAAGCCGGAGGGCGGCCTGGGTTCGCTCCGCGCGGGCGGCCGGCTCCAGGCGATGCGCGTGCCGGGCGTACCGGACCTCTCCTCGATCCAGGAGACGGGCGCATCCTTCGACGGCATCGAGTGGGTGGACGTCCCCGACCCGCTCGCCGCCCAAACCGCCATCCGCTTCCAGGACTTCGGCCCGAAGGGCATCACCCACGCCCAGAAGCTGGAGGGCTGCTACTGGGGCGGCAGGTCCGTCTACTTCGTCTCGTCCTTCGCGCACAGCAGCGCGGGTTCGGCCGCCGACCACTTCGGCCAGATCTGGCGGTACGACCCCGACGCCCGCCGACTCACCCTGGTGATCGTCTTCGGCCCGGACACGGACGTACAGCTGCCCGGCGAGTCCCCGGACAACATCTGCCTCGCACCCAGCGGCGGCCTGATGGTCTGCGAGGACGGCGGGGGCGTACAGCACGTGTACGGCGTGACGCGGCGCGGCGAGGTGTACGCGATGGCCCGCAACCGGCAGAACATCGGTACGCCGGACGCGCCCGAGTGGGGCGAGTTCGCGGGCGTCACCTTCTCGCCCGACGGCAGGACGATGTACGTGAACTGCTACACGCCGGGGACGACGTTCGCGGTGACGGGCCCCTGGCGGAGGTAGCAACCGGCAGGTCACCTGCGGCACCTCACCTGGGGCAGTTCACGTCCGCCCAGACCGTCTTGCGGGGCGCCGGGCCGGGCTCGACGCCCCAGCGGTCGGCGAGGGCGGACACGATCAGCAGGCCGCGGCCGTGTTCGCCCTCCGGGCTCGCGGGGCCCGTGGCGAGCTGCCGTTCCGGGTGGGTGTCCGTGACCTCGATCCGCAGCACACCTTCTGCCGTACGGAGAGTCAGGCGCAGCTCGAAGTCCCGTCCGGGTACGCGGCCGTGGAGCACGGCGTTCGCGGCCAGCTCGGCGACGATCGCCTCCGCGTTGTCGGACGGGACGTCCCACTCCGTCAGCTGGTGCACCGCGAGAAGCCGGGCGAGGCGGGCGCCCCGCCGGGTGGACGAGAAGCGCTGTGTGAACACACGTACGGTAGCGGGAGGTTGGGGGGTGGTGGCTCTCATGGCCATCACGGTGCCGGGCCGGTGAGCGGTCTGACCAGGCCTACGGCGTGTACGGCGGGCGAGCGTACATGCGTGTTCGGTGGACAGTACGCGTAACGTTCCGTGACCCTGGGTGAGTTGAGCGCGGGGAGATGCAACTCACCAGGAGGTAGGCGCGGATGACAGGTGACTGGGAGCCGGACCCGTCCGACAGCCTGAAGACGTTCGGGGCGTTTGTGCAAGGGCTGCGGGAGCATGCGGGGTTCACTCGTGAGGAGTTCGCGCGGTTGGTCCGCTTCTCGGTGCACACGGTGACGTCGATCGAACTGGGCCGCCGAATGCCGGACAGCGAGTTCATCGAGCGGGCGGAGGCGGCACTGGGCAACACGGGTGCGCTGCGCAGAGCGGCCAAGCATTTGTCGCGGCAACCGGGGTTGGCCTCCTGGTTCCGGCGGTGGGCGAGCTTGGAGGGGCAGGCGGTGAGCTTGTGTACGTATGAATGCCGCCTGGTGCCCGGCCTCCTCCAATCGGAGGCATACGTAAGGGCGGTGTGCGACAACGACATTCCTCCGGTGCCCGACGACGAGCTGGAAGCTCTGGTCTCGGCACGAATGGAGCGACAGAAACTGCTTCGCGAGAAGCCCCGGACGACGTTCGACTTCGTCATCGAGGAAACCCTCTTCGTACGGCGTATCGGCGGCGTGGAAGTGACGCGTGGGCTGCTCGATCACGTCCTCGCCTTCTGCGCCTTGCGCAACGTAACGCTTCAGATCATGCCGTTAGCGAGCGAGCACCACGCCTGCCTGGCCGGGCCATTGCAACTGCTGGAGACTCCGGACGGCAAGTGGCAGGCCTACGCCGAGGGACAGGAGAGCGGTCGACTGATCACTGACCGGAAAGAGGTCAGCAGGCTCCAGATGCGCTATGCGAGACTGCGTTCGCAGGCCCTCTCCCCGCAGGATTCGGTGGGCCTGCTGGAGCGGATGCGAGGAGCGCTGTGAACACAACCGACCTAGCCTGGTTCAAGAGCAGCTACAGCAGCGCCCAAGGAGACAGTTGCATAGAAGTCGCCCTCAGCTGGCGCAAGTCCTCCTACAGCAGCGCCCAGGGCGACGACTGCGTTGAGGTCGCCGCCTGCCCCTCCACCATCCACGTCCGCGACTCCAAGGCAGCCGAGGGCCCCGCCCTCACCCTCTCTCCCGGTGCCTGGACGGCCTTCGTCGCGCACGCTCGGCGATAAAGTTAAGTAGACTTACCAAATCAGCCAACGGGTGCCATGAATGCGTGAGAATGGCGGGATGCCCGCCATTGACGTCGCAGAGCAGCCGGAACAGCCCTGGAGTCGCCGTCGGCTGCGCAGCACCAACGAGCGGTTGCTCCTGGACCGGCTGCGGTCCGCCGGTGCCGCTTCCCGTGCCCAACTCGCCCGCGAGACAGGCCTGTCGAAGCCGACGGTGTCCAGCGCGCTGGCGGCCCTGGCGGAGGCCGGCCTGGTCCACGAGGTCGGTACGCAGGCACCGGAGCGCGGCCGGATCGCGGTCCTGTACGCCCCTGATCCCGGCGCCGGTCACGCACTCGGAATCGATATCGGCCGCGGCTGGCTGCGCGTCGCGGTGGCCGATCTGGACGGCGAGGTGGTGGCCCGCGCCGATGTGCGCAACCGGGCCCGCTCCTCGGGCGCCATGGCCGACCTGGTCGTGGCCACGGCCCGGCAGGTGATCACCAACTCGGGCGTCGCCCACGACGAGGTGACCCACGCGGTGGTGGGCACTCCGGGCGTCTACGACGAGGAACGGCGGCGGGTGCGGTACGCGATGCACCTGCCGGGCTGGGGCCGGGCCGGGCTGTTCGACCGGATGCGGGAGGAGCTGGGCATCCCGCTGGAGATCCACAACGACGCCAATCTGGCGGCGCTCGGCGAGTACACGTACGGCATCGGCGCCGGCAGCAGACTGTTCGTGTACCTGCTGATCGGTACCGGTCTCGGCATGGGCGTCGTCAGCGAGGGGCGCCTGTTCACCGGTGCGCACGGCCTGGCCGGGGAGATCGGATTCCTGCCGTGGCCCGGGCAGCAGAAGCCGGAGACGCTGGAGGCCGCGGTGTCGGGTGTGGCGGTCGTCGAGTCGGCGCGGCGGTTCGGCATGAGCGGGCAGCTCACCGCGAAGGCCGTGTTCGACGCCGCCCGGCAGGGAGACCCGGCCGCGGTCAAGGCGGTCCGGCTGGAGGGCGAGCGGATCGCCTACACGGTGGCGGCCGCGGCGGCCATGCTCGACCCGGACCTGGTGGTTCTCGGCGGCGGGGTGGGCCACAACGTCGACCTGCTACTGAGCCCCGTACGCGAGACGCTGCGCACCCTGACCCCGCTGCGCCCGAAGATCGCGCCGAGCCGGCTGGGCGAGGACGCGGTGCTCCTCGGCGCGGTGGCGACGGCGCTGGGGACGGCCAGGGACGTGGCGTTCGAGCGGCGGACGGCTCTCTAGCCACTCCCTCGCCCGGCTCTCTAGCCACTCCCTCGCCCGGCCCTCCAGCCACTCCCCCGCCCGGCTCTCCAGCCACTCCCTCGCCCGGCTCTCCGGCCACTCCCTCGCCCGGCCCTCCAGCCACTCCCCCGCCCGGCTCTCCGGCCACTCCCTCGCTCGGCCCGCCCGGCCCAACCCGTCCGCCTCACCCCACCCCGTCACCCTCCGCACCCATTTCACCTCCATCCGGAGTCATTCCGGCCCTCCGTCGCGCCCCGTTCAACTTGCCCAATCGCAACGGTGATTGACACGGCCAACGCGTCCACTTAGCTTGTGGGACCAGTTAGTAAAGTTTCCTAACTTGAAATGTCGTCACGCGGATGCTCCCTCACCTCCCAAGGAGATCACCGTGTTCCACCGTCCTGTCCCATTGCGGCGCCTTGCCATGACAGCCGTCGTGCTGGGCCTGCTGGGCCCCCTCACTACCAGCGCCTGGGCAGGAGCCCGGGACCCCGACCCCGCGCCGCGCGCCCGGGAGACCCCGGTCTCCTCGGCGGCGGGCAGCAGCACCCCGCTCTCCGGTTTCGCCATTCAGTCGTCGGCGAAGGTCGGCGACCCGGCGGCCAAGGTCTCCTCCCCCGGTTATCGGGCGAGCGGCTGGTATCCGGCGGGTTCCCGGTCCACCGTGCTCGCGGCGCTCCTCGCGAACGGGAAGTACGCCGACCCGTTCTACTCGACCAACCAGAAGAAGATCCCGAAGGCCGACTTCCAGGTGCCGTGGTGGTACCGCTCGGACTTCACGGTCGCCGACACCTCCGCCCGTACGTATCTGGACTTCAGCGGCGTGATCTCGGCGGCCGACGTCTATGTCAACGGCAAGCGGATCGCCAAGGCCGCCGACACCGCGGGCGCGTACACGCGGCACGAACTGGACGTGACCTCGCTCGTCCGGTCGGGCACGAACACCGTTGCCTTCCGCATTCAGCCCAACGACCCGAACAAGAACCTCACCATGGGCTGGATCGACTGGCTCCAGCCGCCGCCCGACGAGAACATGGGCATCGTCCGCGATGTGCTCGTGCGCCGCGGCGGCCCGGTCGCCCTGCGCGACGCGCACGTCATGACCAGGCTCGACGTGCCGTCCCTCGACACCGCGGACCTGACGGTCAAGGCGCGGGCGCGCAACGACTCGGACGCCACCGTCACCACGACCGTCTCCGGCCGCATCGGCGAGATCTCGTTCAGCAAGCCGGTCACCCTCGCCGCGCACCAGACCAAGACGGTCACTTTCGCGCCGGCCGACGTCCCCGGGCTGCACCTGACCTCACCCAGGGTGTGGTGGCCGGCGGGCATGGGCACCCAGTCCCTGTACTCGCTCGACCTCGCCGCCTCCGTGTCCGGCACCACCTCCGACACGGCACACGAGAACTTCGGTGTCCGGGACGTGAAGGCGCCGCTCAACTCCGACGGCGCCCGGCAGTACAGCGTCAACGGCCGCAAGCTGCTCATCAAGGGCGGCGGCTGGTCGCCGGACGAGTTCCTGCGCTGGGACAGGACGTACGTCGAGGACCGTCTGAAGTACGCCCTCGACCTGGGCCTGAACACCATCCGCCTGGAAGGGCACATCGAGCCGGACGAGTTCTTCGACCTGGCCGACCGCTACGGCATCCTCACGCTGCCCGGCTGGGAGTGCTGTGACAAGTGGGAGGGGGACAACAACGGCGAGGAGAGGGGCGACAAGTGGACCGCCGCCGACTATCCCGTCGCCAAGGCGTCGATGGCCGCCGAGGCCGCCCGGCTGCGAAACCACCCGAGCGTGATCTCGTTCCTCATCGGCAGCGACTTCGCGCCGGAGGCGAGGATCGAGAAGACCTACCTCGACGCCCTGAAGGCCGCCGACTGGCAGACCCCGGTGGTGGCCGCCGCCTCCGACAAGTCCTCGCCGATCAGCGGTAGTTCGGGCATGAAGATGACGGGGCCGTACGACTGGATCCCGCCGAACTACTGGTACGCCAAGCGCGAGGGCGGCGCCACCGGCTTCAACTCCGAGACCAGCGCGGGCCCCGACATCCCCACCCTCGACACCCTGCGCCGCATGATGAGCCCCGCCGAACTCGCCACACTCTGGAAGGACCCGGACGCCAAGCAGTACCACCGCGCCCCGTCACCGACCTTCGGCGACCTGAAGCTGTACGACAACGCGCTCGCCGGACGGTACGGCGCACCGACGAGCCTCAAGGACTACGTGCGCAAGGCGCAGCTCGCCCAGTACGAGAACGTGCGCGCGCAGTACGAGGCGTACGGGCGCAACGCCACCGACTCCTCGAAGCCCGCCACCGGCGTCATCTACTGGATGTTCAACAGCGGCTGGACTTCACTGCACTGGCAGTTGATGGACCGTTACCTCGACCAGGGCGGCGCCTACTTCGGCGCCAAGAAGGCGAACGAACCACTGCACATCCAGTACTCCTACGACAACCGCTCGGTCGTGGTGGTGAACAACCGGCACGCGTCCGCCTCCGGACTCAAGGCCCGGGTCACGCTCTTCAACACCGACGGCACCCAGAAGTACGACAAGGCCGCCACCGGCTTGCGTGTGGGCGGGGACGGCGCGAAGAGCACGGCACTCACGGTGCCTTCGACGGTCAACGGCCTGTCGAAGACGTACCTGGCCCGTCTGATCCTGACCGACTCCGCAGGCAAGGAAGTGAGCCGCAACGTCTACTGGCTGTCCACCAAGCCCGACACGCTCGACTGGGCCCACACCGACTGGTACTACACGCCGACGACGAGCTTTGCGGACCTGAAGGGCCTCAACTCGCTGGCGAAGGCGCCGGTGTCGGCAACGGCGAAGTCGAAGACCACGGCGGGCGGGACGTCGACCACCACAGTCACCCTGCGCAACACGGGGACCGGCAAGACCCCGTCGCTGCTCACCGACGCGCACCTGGTGGACGCGAAGGGCCGGCCGGTACTCCCGGTCGAGTGGTCCGACAACCAGGTGAGCCTGTGGCCCGGCGAGTCCACGACCCTGACCGTGACCTATCGGACGGCTGACCTGCACGGCTCCGCGCCACGTGTGCGGATCTCCGGCTGGAACACCTCGGAACAGACCATCCCGGGGGCGTGATCCGGTGCGCCCGGCCCGGCCCGCATCGGGGGGCGGGCCGGGCGCACCTCTTGTCGTACGCAGTGCTGGTGGTGGGCGCGCCGGGCCGAGGAGTGCCGATTCATCACCACCGTCGCTCAAAGCGATCGGATTCTCTTGTTGGACGGCTAAAAGGTGACGGTGGAGGCTGGGAGCGTAGCGAATGAATCCCCAGGAGGAACCTCCATGCAGACACGCACCGTCGGTGACGTCCAGGTCGGAGCGATCGGTCTGGGCGGTATGCCGATGTCCATCGAGGGGCGCCCCGACGAGCAGCGTTCGGTGGCGACCATCCACGCCGCCCTGGAGGCGGGCGTCACGCTCATCGACACGGCGGACGCCTACCACCGGGACGCGCACGAGGTCGGTCACAACGAGTCCCTGATCGCCCGCGCGGTGGCCGAGTACGGCGGCGAGACCTCGGACGTGCTGATCGCGACGAAGGGCGGTCACCTGCGTCCGGGCGACGGCTCGTGGACGCTGAACGGCTCGCCGGAGTACCTGAAGAAGGCCTGCGACGCGTCGCTGGAGCGGCTCGGCGTCGAGGCCATCGGGCTCTACCAGTTCCACCGGCCGGACCCGAGGGTCCCGTACGCGGAGTCGGTCGGGGCGATCCGCGATCTGCTGGACGCGGGCAAGATCCGCTTCGCCGGGATCTCCAACGCCAATCCGGATCAGATCCGGCTGGCCAACGAGATCCTCGGCGGCCGACTGGTGAGCGTGCAGAACCAGTTCTCGCCCGCCTTCCGTTCCAGCGAGCCGGAGTTGGAGCTCTGCGCGGAACTGGACATCGCGTTCCTGCCGTGGAGCCCGCTGGGCGGGATCTCGAACGCCGGAGCGCTGGGTTCGCGCTTCGCGGTGTTCGCGGACGTGGCGCAGGCGCACGGGGTGAGCCCGCAGCAGGTGTGCCTGGCGTGGATGCTCGCGAAGGCGCCGGTGGTGATCCCGATCCCGGGTTCCTCCCGCCCGGAGACCATCCGCGACTCGGTCGCGGCGGCGGAGCTGAAGCTGTCGGCGGAGGAGCAGGCCCTCCTCGACGCGGCGTGACGGCCGTCGGGCGAGGCAATTGTCGCGAGAGTCCCAGCGACACGCCGTGAACCCGGCGTGTCGCTGGGACTCACAACCCACTTGCCTCGCCCGGTTGATCAGTCCCGGCGGGTGGTGAGTGCGCAGGCCGCGGCGATGGCCGCCGCTGCCGTCGCTCCCGCGATGAACAGTGGCAGCACCGGCGCCGGTACGACCCCGTCCTGCGAACCCGTCACCAGGGCGGTGACCGCCGTACGGGCCGGTGACCCCGTCACCACCAGCGCGAGCACCGCCGTGATCAGCATCGCGGGGACCGCCCGGCCCGTCGACCGCAGCAACGGCCGGGTCGTGAGCGCTCCGACGGCCGTGCCGAGCAGGGCACAGGCGAGCGTGGCGAGCAGTCCGGCGCCGCCCGCCGGTACGACGGGTATGGGCGTCCGGTGGTCGGTGCTCGCCGGGTCGCTGATCACGGCCACGACGAGCGTCACCACCACCCCGAGCAGCGCCGCCGCCCCGAACGCGACGAGCAGACAGGCGAGATGCGCCCGCGCGGGCCCGACCGCCGCCCCCACACAACTCCGGGCCGCGGGCGGCTCGTTGGTGGCGCAGATCCGTACGATCCAGGCCGCGACGGGGAGCACCGCGGCAGCCGTGAAACCGAGCGAGTCCAGCACCGGCTGGTCCGTCTGGACGCCGATACCCAGGACAGCCGCGTACAGCAGGACCGGCGGCAGCCAGCGCTGAGAGCGCAGCAGGAGCGCGGCCTGATAGCGAAGGAGCGCGATCATGAGCGGACCTCGACATCGGCAGCGGTATCGGTATCGGTATCGGCAGGGACGGGGACATGAACAGGAGCGGGTGTCCGTACGTCGGTCGCGGGTGACTCCTCCCCCACCCTCACCACATGCCACGGCGGGCGGGCCGTCAGCAGGGTCGTGAGCAGGGTGTCCGACTGCGTCTCCGGGACGGTGAGGCGGAACCTGCCGGGGCCGGGCTCCTCGACGGAGACCGTCAGCCGTGTCGCCTCCACGGGCGGTTCGGCATCCGGCGGCCCCTCCACCTCGACGACCACGTACGCCTCCCGCGGCGCCGAACTCCCCGTAACCGTACGCACGTTGGCGTCCACTACGGCGTACGTCACATCCGCCGCCCCCGCCAGCCGACGCGGGTCGTGGTCGACGAACACCACCGTGCCCCCCGCGGCCCTGCGTTCCAGCACCGCCCGCTCCAGTTCCGTACGGGCGGCCGTGTCGAGGCCGGTCCAGGCCTCGTCGAGGACGAGGAGTTCCGGTTCGGCGAGCAGGGCCTGGGCGACCGCGACCTTCTGGCTGCTGCCCTTGGAGAGTTCCGACATCTCCGTACGGGCGTACTCGGCGGCGCCGAGGCGTTCCAGCCACTCGACGGCGGCCCGGGCGGCCTCCCCTCGGGACAGGCCGTGGACGCTGCCGAGGTGGATCAGATATCCGGCCGCGGTGAAGGGCAGGGCGGGCGGGAAGCGCTCGGGGACGTACGCGGTGCGGGGGCGGCCCGTGATACGGCCCTCTGTGGGGGCGTCGATCCCGGCGAGCAGGCGCAACAGGGTCGACTTGCCGGTGCCGTTGGCGCCGTCGACACGCGTCAGGGTGCCCGGGGCCAGCGTGAGGTCGACGCCGCGCAGGACCCAGGGGGCGCCGCCGAACCCGTACCGGCGACCGACGCCTTCCAGTTCCAGCAGTAACTCGCGTTTCATGCGCTCCATCTTTGCGCGTACGTTCGTGCGTGCGCAGAGGAACCGTTCAGAGGATCCGTCCCGAGGAACCGCTCCGGGCAACGGATCTTCCGCCTGGCAGACTGGAGGGCGTGAGCAGTGATCGGACGACCGCCTCCGTTTCCGGAGCGCAGGACAGCCCCTTTCGGCACGAGCGGACCGACCGCGACGAGGCACCGCAGTTCGTGCTGCCCCTGGTCGTGCGCATCGAGCGGAACGAACCGCCGGGGCGTACGGACGCGCTGGAGACCGCGGCCCGTGCCGTGCTGGTGATGCTCAGCGACGAGCGGTCGCTGGGGGACGGGGAGTGGGCGCAGGCGATGCGGGACTGGCAGGACGCCCGGATCCGCAAGGTCGTCCGGCGGGCGCGCGGCGCCGAGTGGCGGCGGGCCGAGGCGCTGCCCGGCCTCACGGTGACCGGCACGTCGGCCGAGGTCCGGGTCTTCCCGCCGGTCCCGCTCGACGGCTGGCCCAAGGACCTGGCACGCCTCCAGGTCTCCGGCACGGACCTGGACGACCTGGAGCCGCCGGTGGCCGCCGACCCGGCCACGCCCGTGCTCTGGCTGAACCCGGGTCTGGACATGACGGCCGGCAAGGCGATGGCCCAGGCGGGCCACGGCGCCCAACTGGCCTGGTGGGAACTGTCGGACAAGGACCGCAAGGCCTGGCGCGAGGCGGGCTTCCCGCTCGCCGTCCGCACCGCCGACCCCGCCCGCTGGCCCGGACTCACCACCAGCGGCCTGCCACTGGTCCGCGACGCGGGCTTCACGGAGATCGCGCCCGGGGAGACGGTTGTGGCCGACGGGGGCGGTCGCTTCAGCCTTCTCGCACGCTGACCAGGTGCGGGGCCATACACCTCCGGACGCCGGACCGAGAGCCGCTTCGAGCGAGCGGGTTCAGAAGGTGGCAGCCGCGCGCTCACGTGCTGTGAGCGGAGGGGCTTCCAGAAGCGGTTTCTTCCGGCCGAGGTAGACCAGGGCGAGCATGTCGGGCATGAGCAGCCGGGCGGGCGGTTTTTCCATGCTCATCACGTCCAGCAGGATGCGGAGGGCGTGGGGGTTTCGCGAGCCGGCGTCGACGGCTTTGTCGACGAAGGCGGCGAGGGTCTTTTCGAGCCGGGTGGGGGGCTGGTCGCCGGCACCCGGGTAGAACACGTCCTGGCCCACGGCCAGGTTCCAGGCATGGTCGACCGGGCGTGCCGCGGCCTTCTGGATGCTCCGGGCTGTGCCGTGTGCGCGCAGGTCCTGCCGTTCCAAGGTGTGGCGCAGGGCGATGACGCTCTGCGCCGCGGCGCTGAGTCCGTGACCGTAGACGGGGTTGTAGCCGGCGATGGCCTCGCCGAGGACGGCGAAGCCGTCGGGCCAGCGTGCGGCCTTCTCGTAGTAGCGCCGCTTGTTGGCAGTGCTGCGAGTGGTGACGACGTCGGTTTCGGGCTCGGCGTCGGCGAGGAGCTCGCCGATGATCGGGTGCGGCAGGGTGAGCGCGAAGGGCACGAACTCCTCGTTCTTGCCGCTGGGCTGCCCGTCACGGGTTCCGGCGAGGGTGACGAGCCAACGGCCGTCCTCGATGGGGGTGATGATGCCGCCCTTGCCGGGGTTCTGGCGGGGGTCGGCCTGGACGTTGACGATCGGGAAGCTGTCGGCGGTGGTGCCGGGAGCGCGGTAGATCCGGCTGGCGTAGCCGAACCCGGCGTCGACCCTGCGCTCGGCCACCGAGGGGAGCCCGAGGTTCCGCAGCCAGACGGGGGCGCGGCTGCCCCGCCCGCCGGCGTCGATGACGAGGTCGGCCGGAAGGGTCACGTCGGTGTGTGCCGAGCGAATGCGGACGCCGGACACGCGTCGGGCGCTGCCTTCCAGGGATAGCAGTTCGGTCTGCTGACGCAGCGTGATGCGACGGTCTTCGAGGACTCTGGCGCGTATCACGGCGTCGAGGAGATCTCGGCTGCACAGGAGGTTGGTGTGGTGGGAGTGCGTGAAGCGCCGGAACCACTGGCCCGACGGGGCTTTGGACACCAGGTCGGTCATGATGTGTGCCTTCCGGGCACCGCGGTCGACGAGGTCGTCGATGATGCCCGGCAGCAGATCCTCGATGGCCTTGACGCCGCCGGACCACAGGACGTGGGCGTGCCGTGCCTGCGGCAGTCCCTTGCGGGGCTGGGGGGCGTCCGGGAGAAGGTCTCGCTCGATGATCGTGACGTCGGCGTGGTCGGCGAGGACCGAGGCGGCGAGCATGCCCGTCATACCCCCTCCGATGATGACGACGCTGCGTCCACCGGCGGACCTTCTGTCGGGCATTGGCGTTGGCCCTCTCTTGGTTCAGTCATGGCGTACTTCCCGCATGGCAGCCCGTTGGCGGGCATCGGCGACGACCGGCGAAGACGCGAGGGCCCAGGCCAGGCCCACCATCAAGTGTGGCTGCTTGACGCACTGCAGCAGGCCCACGTTCGAAGGAGAGTCGGCGCTCGGGTTGGCCGAGGCCCGTATTTTGGCTGCTGCGAGCATGGCCGCCTCGGCCACGATCTCCGCCTCGGCGACGACGACTTGGCTCGCCGTGCCACGGTCCGGTGTGGCGGCCTGGGCGCACACGGCAGCGTAGGCGGCCTTGCGGACGTCATTGTCGAGGTGGGGCGAACACAGCAGGACGCCGTCCAGGATCGTGATCTCCTGCTGGGCAAGGCGGACTGCGGGCGGATCCCACCAGTGGGTCTCGGCGGCCGGTGTCCGCAGGTCGCGCATTTCTGCCCACAGGGGCTTGAGGAGCCGGTGGCGTCTCCAGTCGCGCAGGTTGGCCGCCATGGACGGGCCGATGCGGGGCAGCGCGAAGCCGGCCGCAACGGTGACGCCCGCGATCGCCACCAGTGGAGGCGACAGGCTCGTAGAGAGAAAGTCCCAGTCGCGGCTGTTCCAACGGGCGGCGATGGCCGCGTACTTGGCGATCTGGTACGACAGGTCGAACATCACGCCGACGACGATGAGCGTCAGGCCCAGGCGTGTCAGGTCGCGTACCTCCCGCAGCCAGCTGAGGCACATGCCCGCGAGGATGACGGTGGCCAGGGTGTGGGACACCAGGTACAGCAAGATCATTTCGCGCATGTAGGGAGTGGATGCGTAGTACGTGTCCAGGTCCCGGGTCCGCTCGACGGGTACGTCGGCCAGGCTGAAGAGGGTCACGATGCCGACGATCACCAGTGTGTAGAAGCCCACGACCAGACGTGAGGCACGGCCGGCCTTCTCAGGCTCACCGCCTCGCCAGGCGATCATCAGCACGAGATAGCAGGCGCTGAGGGCGGACATGCCGGAGTAGACCAGCGGGGCGCTGAAGTTCGCGATGCCGGTGAGGCCGTTGACGACGCTGATGGTGGGCGGTGCGGCCAGCATGCACACCAGGGCGCCGATGAGCAGGAACGCGGTGCTCGCAGCCATCAGCGGGTCACGCCACGATCCCCTCATGGCGGACAGCTTGAACACGGCGGTGATCAGAAGGATCACGCCGGGAATGTAGAAGACAAAATCCATGTCTTCATCAACCTTCGTCCGCGACCGGCAGGCCGCTGGTGCCGACGGAGCGGTACGGGGCCTGTCTCGACCAGGGCCGCAGCGCCTGACGGGCGCTCAAGTGAGGCTGTGCGGCGGTGCGGACCTCGCTCATGTCGGGGACGTCTCGCCATCTTCGATTCGGAAGGCGGCAGCGTCCTTGCGAGCTGCCGCGACGATCGGGGAAGTACGCAGTGCGTGTGACACGTCGTCCAGCGCGCCCCTCACCGCACTGATCTCGGACTGCTCCAGAAGGCCGAGGGACTGGACGAGCTCGCCGCGGTGGGCAGCCAGGACCGCGGCGGCAACGGACACGTCGTCCAAGGCGTCCCGCACCGCGTTGATCTCGGACCGCCCGGGAAGGCCGAGGGACTGGTCGGGCTTGCCCCGGCGGGCTGCCAGGGCAGCAGCAGCGGCGATCATCGCCGCCCGGCCGATGTGGGCGGCCTCAACGGCGGTGTGGCCTGCCGCCCTGGCAGCCGTCTGCGCGTGAGAGCGGACATCGTCATCCAGCCATGGCCGTACCCGGCTCAGTCCGTCCTGGATGCCTGTCTCCCGCCGGGTGAGGCGGATGTGGGGCGACGCGTACCACGGGATGGGCCCCGCGAGGGATGTCCGGGGTGAAGCGCAGCCGAGTTCGCGCCACAGGGGGCCGAGTCGTCGGTAGGTGGTCATGGCCCGCCAGTTCGAGACGAGCCAGGGCCCCACCAGTGGCAGCAGGAAGCCGAGCGTGGCGCAGGGTGCGGCCGCGGCGGACATGAGGGGGGCGAGCGTCGTGCTGAGGGCGCTCCAGTCCCTCCCCGTCCAACTCGCGGCCACCGCCGCCAGTTTGAGGCTGCTGAAGGCCAGGTTGAGCAGCCAGCCGACGACGAGAATCCACAGGCCGGCGCGTAGCCACCCCGTGACCTGCAGCGCCCAGCTCCAGCACAGCGCCGTGGTGACGAGCGCCGCGGTCATGTGGGCGAGCAGGTAGAGCACGATCATCTGGCCGATGAACGGGGTTGTCGCGTAGTAGGTGTCGAAATCGGTCCGGCGTTCCAGGGGGGCGTCCCCCAGTGCGAACAAGGCGATCAGCGCGATGATGACCAGCAGGTACCCGGCCTGCCAGCGTCGCGAGACGCGCTGCACGTACACGGGTGGGCCTCCGCGCCAATGGACGATCAACAGGAGGCAGGAGGCGCTGAAGGCGCTGATGATGCTG
The DNA here is from genome assembly GCF_026341515.1 of Streptomyces sp. NBC_00878. Classification (NCBI taxonomy): domain Bacteria; kingdom Bacillati; phylum Actinomycetota; class Actinomycetes; order Kitasatosporales; family Streptomycetaceae; genus Streptomyces; species Streptomyces sp. NBC_00878. The sequence continues at coordinate 2,491,979 of NZ_JAPEOK010000001.1, forward strand.
TAGACGAGAGGGCTGCTGAAGTTGGCGATTCCGCTGGCCTTGTTCACGGCGGCGATCGTGGGCGGGGCGGCGAAGAAGAAACCGGCGCTGCCGAGGGTGATCACGAGGCAGACGGATCGTACGAGCGGGTCACGCCAGCCGCGCACCAGTCCGGGCAGCTTCACGGCCAGGCCGATCAGCAGTGCCACGGTCGGTATGTAGTAGTCAGAGGAGTCCACGGCTCAGGCCTGCGTCCGCCGCTGCCCCAGTGAGGCCCCGATACGGCCGGCGATCTGGCCGCGGTCTGTCGCCTCGCGGTCGGGTTCTCCCTCCAGCCAAACGCGGAACCGAGTGACCGCGAGCAGGCCGAACCTCTCGGCGTCCGCCTCCTCGCGTCTCTTGAACTCGGTGCGCGCAGCCACCTTCCGTACCGTGTCGGGGAGTTCGGGGAGATCGGCTCGGGTCGAGAGCATCCGAGTGGCCACCGTCCTGCCTACGGCGTGATTGCCGCAGTCTCCCTTGAGCATGTGCCAGACCTCATGGAAGAAGATCGCCAGCTGGTGGAGCGGGGTCGCCCGCTTGTCGACCACGATGAGGTCGAACTCGGGCAGGTCGAGCCACAGTCCGCTGGCGGTCTGGTGCGGGAACGCCTCCATGAGGAGTTGGACCTCGCGGCCCCTCATCTCGCTCACGATCGCGAGCAGCGCCGCGAACAGCTGGTCCGGGTCGGCGGGAACGGGCAGGCGCAGCCTGTCGGTCAACTGGCCGATCAGGTCCCGCATTTCCTTGGCTTTGCCTGTGCGCACTCTTCTCCCCACGAACTTCGGCGTGGGGCACCGTCGCACGGCGTCCGCCGATCCCCACCCTGCCTGCACAACGCCCGGTCGAAGGCGTTCGGTGGTCGTGCCGATGAGTCGGACCCGGCGCACCTTCCACTGGACGCATCACCAGCATGGACCGGCACGCCGAACTCGGGAGGCAAATATGTCAAAGGCGCGCTCCTTCGGCCACACCTGGCTCTACGCAGCACCACAAGCCGAGGGCGGACGAAATACCGATCAACCAGGACATGTACCGATCTGTAACTGGCGCATCCGATGTGCTCGTGAACCATGCCGGCCTGCCCACGGAAAGCCGCCAGTGACCGCACCCATCAGAGCGGGCGGGCCGGACAGCACAGCGTTGTGCCTGCGTACGGCCGGTCCGCTCGCGCTCCGTGCAAGTCGGCATGCGGGCAGCCCTGACCCCCGCCGCGTACACTCTGCGCCGTTTTGCGCTGCGGGATGGTTTCAATCCAGTCAGTTACCAACTCGCGTTCGTCTTCGGCCGGTTCCGGCGCACGCAGTCGGCCTGCGTGGATGCCGGCGGACCCCCGGAGCGGGCCGGACGCAGGTCCGCGGACTCCCGGGAGGACGTCCGCTCAGGCCGAGCCCCCGTCACCACGTCACGGTCATTGAGTCTCCGACCGGCAGTGTGTGCCAGCGGTTGGCGTAGTCGTCGAAGCGGGACACGATCCGGGCCGAGGAGTTGCACTTCGGCCGGGCCGCACTGCGATCCGCCCTGGCAGCGAATCCCAGCTCGTTGCCCTGCTCCGCAGGAGTCCGTTTCCTCTCCGCCCCGAAGGACGGAGCATCCACGGAGGTATCCGATGAAGAGGCGCCGGGGGCGAGGACGACCGCGGCGCCCGGAGCCCCATCGCGGGTGCGGCGACCGGGCTTCCGTCGCGACGGAGACTCCCCACAGCTCAGCCTCCCATGTCCCGCCGGGAGAACGCGGTGGCTCACGGTGCCGACTGGATGTCCCCGTGCGTGGACGACGCGATGGTGTCGCGGTGGGCGAAGTCGCCCGGGGGGATGCCGGGGTGGTGTCCGAGCCGGGCCGACGGCGCCGTGGCCGAGGGGTCGAGGGTGAGCCGGGAGACGATGCGGTAGCGGTCGCCGCGGTAGATCGAGTGGACGTATTCGACGGGCCGGCCCGTGGTGTCCGAGGTGAGCCGCTCGAAGAGCAGCGCCGGGGACAGCTCGGGCACGTCGAGCAGCTCGGCCTCGGCCCGCGTAACGACGGTCGGCTCGATCGCCTGGACGGCCTCCTGGACGTGCACGCCGTGCTGTTCGCGCAGGTGCTCGTACAGGTCGCCGTCCTCCAGTTCCTGGGCGGACAGGGTGGGGACCAGATCGGCCCTGATGTGCAGATGCTCGATGGCCATCGGGGCGCCGTCGACCAGGCGCAGCCGTGCCACGTACACGATCTCGGCCGCGGGTGAGATGCGCAGCTTGCGGCCCACGCGCGCGCCGGCCGGGAAGGTGGTGAACTCCAGCAGGCGGCTCGACCAGGCCCCGGAGGCCGGCGGCGCCGTCATGGTCCGCTGGGCGGAGACGAGTTCCTGGGTGATCTTCTCGGGTGCGACGAACATGCCGCGGCCGTGTTCCCGTACCAGGAGACCCGCGGCGACGAGTTCGTCGACCGCCGCGCGCAGGGTCGGGCGGGACACGCCCAGCTCGGCGCACAGGGTGCGCTCGGAGGGGATCGCGTCACCCGGGCGGTGCGACTCGACGAGGTCGAGGATGAAGTCGCGAGCCCGCTCCCGCTTGAGCACCGCACCTGGTGCGACGTCCTTCATTGCTGTGCCCCCATTGCTGTGCCCCCTCGCGCGCGATGTCAGGTTTACCAGTTGACCAGTGGTCGCACGCTGCAGCCTTCCTGGTCGGACGAAGTCTAACCGCTGCCGAACGATGATCGCCCAGGTCCGGACTGGCCTGTGAACCGGAAATCCCGCGAAGTTCAGGGGGTTGACGCCGGCGATTGGTCTATGCCAGTTTCATCCCCGCATCAAGAGGTGAGCTGTCCAGTGGGCTTCACTGGTCAGGTGATGGGGTCATGTCCTCCAGAGGTGAACCGTGAAGCTCCGCTTGTTCGCCGGCGTGTCCGTGCTTGTGATGGCCGCCGGGCTGAGTGCCTGCAGCAGTTCCTCCGACGACTCCGGCGGCAGCTCCGGCGGGAGCACCACCATCGACGTCTGGCTGATGCGCGACAGCGTCTCGGCCCAGTTCCAGAAGGACTTCGTCAAGGGCTTCGAGACCGCTCACCCGGACATCAAGGTCAAGGTGCAGATCCAGGAGTGGGACGGTATCGGCGAGAAGGTCACGGCGGCCCTCGCCAGCAGCGACGCCCCGGACGTGATCGAGACCGGCAACACCCAGGTCGCCCAGTTCGCGCAGAGCGGGGGGCTGCTCGACCTCAGCGACAAGGTCGACGAACTCGGGGGCAAGGACTGGCTCAAGGGCCTCGCCGAGCCGGGCGCCTACGAGGGCAAGCAGTACGGCATCCCGTACTACGCCGCCAACCGCGTGGTCATCTACCGCACCGACCTCTTCAAGGAGGCGGGTATCGACGCGGCGGCCATCAAGACGCGCGACCAGTGGATCGCCGCCACCAAGAAGCTCAACTCGGGTGGCACGCAGGGCATTTATCTGCCCGGTCAGATGTGGTACGCCCTCGCGGGCTTCGTCTGGGACGAGGGCGGCGACCTCGCCACCGAGTCGGGCGGCAAGTGGCAGGGCACCCTCGACACCCCCGAGGCGATCCGCGGCATGGAGTTCTACGAGAAGCTCCAGGCACACGGCAAGGGCCCCAAGGACTCCGACGAGGACAGCCCTCCGCAGGCAGACGTCATGGCCAAGGGGAAGGTCGCCCAGGTCATCTCAACTCCCGGCGGCGCCAACGTCGTCATCGAGAACAACCCCGAACTGAAGGGCAAGCTCGGCTTCTTCCCGATCCCGGGGAAGACCGCCGGGACACCGGGGGCCGTCTTCACCGGCGGTTCCGACCTCGTCATCCCCACCGCCTCCGGCAAGCAGGACGCGGCCTACACCTTCATCAAGGAACTCACCGGCGACACCTGGCAGAAGAAGCTCGCCGTCGCCATGAGCTACGTCCCGAACAAGACCACCCTGGCCTCCGCGGTCGCCTCCGACCCGGGCGCCGCGGCCATGGCGGTCGGCGCCGCCGAAGGCCACGCCACGCCCAACACACCCGGCTGGGCAGCCGTCGAGGCCAAGAACCCGATCAAGGACTACATGACCGCCGTACTCACCGGCGGCGACGCGAAGAAGCAGGCCGCCACGGCGTCCGAGGCCATCACCACCGCGTTGAACTCCGGCTCCTGAACCGTCACCGTCCACGCTTCGGAAGGAGGAGCGCCGTGTCGGCCGCCGTCCGAGAACAGACCGCCTCCCGCCCCCCGCTCGGCACCAGGCCGCCCCGGCGCTCCGCCGGCTCAGGGCCGCGCCGCCCGTCGAAGGACGGCAGCCGCGGGATCTGGCCGTACGTCCTGATCGCGCCCGCCGTCCTCGGCACTCTCTACCTGCTCGTCTATCCCCTGGTCCGCGCCGTGGTGATCTCGCTGCAGGACTTCCGGCTGCGCCAGCTCATCCTGGGCGACGCGCGTTTCGTCGGACTCGACAACTACCGGACGCTGCTGAGCGAGAGCCGCTTCTGGGAGGTCGTGGGCCGCACCTTCGTCTTCATGGCGATCAACGTCGTACTGATCATGACGCTGTCCACGCTGGTGGCGCTGATGATCGAGCGGCTCGGCCGGATCGGCCGGATCGCCGTGCTCAGCGCACTCGTACTGACCTGGGCGATGCCCGTCATCGCGGCGACCACCGTCTTCCAGTGGCTGTTCCACTCGGAGTTCGGCATCGTCAACGCGGTCCTGACCGACCTGGGGTTCTCGTCCTTCGACCGCTACCCCTGGTTCGCGCACGGACCGGCCGCCTTCGCCATCATCGTCACCCTCATCGTGTGGCAGTCCGTGCCGTTCGCGGCGATCACCCTCTACTCGGCGCTCACCACCGTGCCCACCGAGCTGTACGAGTCGGCGCGGCTCGACGGGGCGTCGGGCCCGCGGATCTTCCGCTCCATCACCTTCCCGATCGTCCGGCCGATCTTCATGCTCGTGTTCTCGCTCGAAGTGATCTGGACGTTCAAGGCGTTCGTCCAGATCTGGGTGATGACCAACGGCGGGCCCGGCGACGCGACCACGATCCTGCCCGTGTACGCGGTGCAGACGGCCCTGTCGAGCCAGCGCTACGACCTCGGCTCGGCGGCCTCGATGGTCACCGTCGTGCTGATGTCGGGCGTGCTCGTCTTCTACTTCCGCCAGATGTTCCGCCAGGAGGACGAGCTCGCATGAGTACGACTCGTATGAGCACGACTCGCGTCAGCACAGCTCGCGCCGGCACGGCTCGTCCGCGTACCGCCCGGCCCCGCATCCGCCGTCTGCCCCTGAACGTCGCCGCCGTCGTCACGGTCGTGGTCTGTCTGTTCCCGGTCTACTGGATGGTCGCGACCGCGTTCACCCCCACCCGTGACATCCAGTCCGACAACCCGCGGTTCCTGCCGGAGTCCTGGACGCTCGACCACTTCCGCACCGCGGTCGGTGCCGACGGCTTCGGCCTGTTCTGGCGCAACAGCCTCCTCGTCACGCTGAGCGCCGTGCTGCTCGCCCTCCTCATCGCGCTCGGCGCCGCCTACGCGGTGGCCCGGATGAGGTGGAAGGGGCGCCGGCAGTTCATGCTCATGGTCTTCATCGCCCAGATGGCGCCCTGGGAGTCACTGATCATCCCGGTCTACATCATCTCCCGGGACACCGACATGCTCGACCGGCTGCCGACCCTGACCCTCGTCTACTTCATGATGACGCTGCCCTTCACCGTCATCGTCCTGCGCGGCTTCATCGGCACCATCCCCCCGGAACTGGAGGAGTCCGCCCAGGTCGACGGCTGCACCCGGCTCGGCGCGTTCCGGCACATCGCGTTCCCGCTCCTTGCCCCGGGCCTGATGGCCACCTCGCTGTTCGGCTACATCACCGCCTGGAACGAGTTCACGTACGCCAACTTCCTGATCATCAAGCAGCAGGACAACCGCACCCTGCCCGTGTGGCTGTCCTCCTTCCAGAACGTGTTCGGCACCGACTGGGGCGCCACCATGGCCGCCTCGACGCTCTTCGCCGCCCCTGCGCTCGTGGTGTTCCTCCTGCTCCAGCGCCACGTCACCTCGGGCTTCGCCGCCGGCGCGGTCAAGGGCTGACCCGCACACCCCATACGTCCCCCCGCAGACCCCGTTCCGGAGGCGATCCGTGCCCGCACACCGGCCCATACCCGCCCTCGTACCCCGCCCCACCGAGGCCGCGTTCCGGTCCGGCCACTTCACGCTCGACCGCGGCACCGCACTGCACGTCGACTCGGGCGCCGAACCGGCCGCGGACCTGCTGCGGACCCTGCTCGCCCCCGCCACCGGGCTGCCCCTGCCCTCGTCCCCGGACGGCCGGTTCGCCCTGGTGCTCGACCCCGGGCTCGGCGGCTACGGCGAGGAAGGGTACGGGCTCACCGTCAACCCGCAGGCCGTGCTGCTGCGCGCCGCTCACGTCACCGGCCTGCTGCGCGGCATCCAGACGATCCGTCAACTCCTCCCCCTCGAAGCCCTGTCGGAGACCCCGCAGCGCGGTACGCGGTGGCTGCTGCCGTGCGCCGACATCACCGACGTCCCGCGCCAGCGCTGGCGCGGCGCGATGCTGGACGTGGCACGCCACTTCCAGCCCGTCTCCTACCTGCGCCGGTACGTCGACGTGCTGGCCCTGCACAAGATCAACGTGTTCCATCTGCATCTCACCGACGACCAGGGCTGGCGCATGCCGGTCTCCGCCTGTCCCAAGCTCACCGAGATCGGCGGTCACCGCGCCGAGTCCCAGACAGGCCCGGCCGGCAGCGACGCGTTCGACGGCACCCCGCACGGCGGGTCGTACACACGGGCCGAACTCGCCGACCTGGTCAGGTACGCCGCGGCGCGCGGCGTCACCGTCATGCCGGAGATCGAGATGCCCGGGCACGTACGCGCCGCCCTCGCCGCCTACCCAGGACTGGGCAACGACCCGGAGCGCAGCCTCGACGTCTGGACGCGTTGGGGCGTGTGCGACACCGTCCTCGGGGTCCACGACGAGGTCCTCGACTTCTGCCGCACCGTCCTCGACGAGGTCATGGACGTCTTCCCGTCGCCGTACATCCACCTCGGCGGCGAGGAGTGCCCCACCGCCGAGTGGACGAACAGCGCCGCCGCACGCGGACGGGCGGCGGCGGAGGGACTGCCCCACCCCGAGGCCCTGCGCGGCTGGTTCCTCGGACAGATCGGCGACCATCTCGTCCGGCGCGGGCGCCGCCCGGTCGGCTGGGCCGAGACCGGCATCGAACTGCCCCCCGACTTCACCGTGATGACCTGGCGCGACTCGGCCCACACCCTGACGGCGGCCCGCCGCGGCCACTCCGTGATCAGCGCGTACCACCGCGCCACCTACCTCGACTACGCCCAGTCCGACGACCCCCACGAGCCGCCGGCCCAGCCCGGACCCGTCGTCGATCTGCGCGCCGTCCACGCCCACGATCCCGTACCCGAGGACGCGGACGCCGAGGCGGCCGGGCGGGTGCTCGGCACCCAGGCCCAGCTGTGGACCGAGTTCGTCACCACCCCCGCCCACATCGAGTACCTCACCTACCCGCGGCTGTGCGCCCTCGCCGACCGCGGCTGGAGCGGCGCGACCGACTGGGCCGACTTCCGCTCCCGCCTCGACCGGCACACGGCCCGGCTCGACGCGCTGGGCGTCCAGCGCCACCCCTGACCCGTCCATTCCGGGAATCACCCCCACCTTTCTGGAGAGGAACAACCATGAGATTCGCGAAGAACCGGCTGCGCGCCACCGCACACACCGCCGTCGCGGTGGCCATGGGCGCCGCCGCGCTCACCGCACTCCCGGCCACCGCGAGCGCGGCCGCCGACGGGCTCAGCGTCCAGTACCGTACGAGCGCCTCCGGTGCCCGTGCCGACCAGGTCGAGCCCTGGTTCAAGGTGAAGAACACCGGCACCGCGAGCGTGCAGTTGAGCGGCGTCAAGGTCCGCTACTACTTCAAGGCCGACTCGGCGAGCGCGACCTACCGCTTCGCCTGCTCCTGGGCCGTCAAGGGCTGCGCCAACGTCACGGGCACCTTCGGCACGCTCGCCAACCCGACCGCCACGGCCGACCGCTACCTGGAGATCGGCTTCACCTCCGGTGCCGGCTCGCTCGCCCCGGGCGCCGACACCGGCGACCTGCAACTGCGCTACTACCAGTCGAACTGGGCGTCGATGGACCAGAGCGACGACTACTCCTTCGGTGCCTCGCAGACGTCGTACGGCGACTGGTCCAAGGTCACGGCGCAGCTGGCCAACACCCTCCTGTGGGGCCAGGCCCCCGCGGGCAACGGGCCGACGGATCCGCCCACCGACCCGCCGACCGACCCTCCCGCCGAGGGCGCCACGCTGTTCGACGACTTCAACTACAGCAGCCACACCGACCCGAACATCTCGGCGCACGGCTGGAGCGTGCGCTCCAACTCCGGTGGCCCTGGCGTGCCCGGCGCCACCTGGGCACCCGAGAACGTCACCTTCGCCACCACCGGCGGCAACTCCATCATGAACCTGGAGACCTCGACCGCCGGCACCGGAGCGAGCACCAAGCAGACCGAGATCCTCACCAAGTCGATGAAGTTCAAGAACGGCACCTACGCGGCGCGGGTCAAGTTCAACGACGCGCCCAAGTACGGCCCGGACGGCGACCGCCTCGTCCAGACCTTCTTCACCATCAACGACCTCCAGGCACCGATGGCGGACAACTACGCCGAGTACGACTTCGAGTACCTGCCCAACGGCGGCTGGGGCATACCGTCCAACATCCTCTACACGACGTCCTGGGAGACCTACCAGGCCGACCCGTGGGTGGCGGTCAACGAACACACCGAAGCCCAGCGGAGCTTCAGCGGCTGGCACGACCTGGTGCTGACCATCGACAACAGCACCATCAAGTACTACATCGACGGCCAGCTCTTCGGCACCCACGGCGCCCAGTACCTGCCGGAGCGGCCCATGTCGATCAACTTCAACCAGTGGCTGATCGACCTCGCGGGCCAGACCAGCACCACCGCGCGGGCGTACGACCAGCAGGTCGACTACGTCCTGCACGTCAAGGACCAGGTCCTCACGCCGGCGCAGGTCACCACCAAGCTGAACGCGTACCGCAGCGCGGGCACCAGGTTCGAGGACACCGTCCCCGGCGTCTGACCGGCTCCGGGCCGTTCACCCTCCGCTGCCGGGCAAGCGGCTCGCGGCCGACTTGACGATCGTCGAGCACCATGCGAGGTCCGCGGCGTCCACGGGCGCCGCGGACAGGGTGTCGAGCCAGCGCCGCCAGAGGTCCGCCCGGCTCCACGCGGTGAAGCGCCGGTGCGCGGTGGAGTGCGAGATCCCGAACTGCGCCGGGAGCTGCTGCCAACCGCAGCCCGAGGTGAGCACGTAGACAACGGCGGTGAACGCCGTGCGTTCGTTCCCTGATCCGGAAGGCAGCAGCGGTTCGGCGGCGGCCCACAGCGCGTCCGGTACGAGATGGCGTGCCAGGACCGGGCTCAGCGTGGCGGAGAGGCGGTTGCGGATCTCCTCGTCGTCCGCCGGCGCGGACGTCGACGACGGTTCCCCTGCGACGGGGCCGCCCTGCTCCTGGAGCCCGGCGGCCGGGTCCGCGCTCTCGTCCGTCGGCCGGTCCGTCGCCTGGTCGGCGGCCTGGGACCGGTACGTACGCCATTGGGTCAGCAGTTCGTGGTGGCTGCCCCGCAGCCAGCGCATGTAGTCGCGCATGTTGCCCAGTCGGCGGCGAGGCGCCTCCTCCTCCGGGCCGAGCAGTTCGATGGCCCGCTCGGCGAGCTGTTCCTGCCGGTCCAGATAGCGGCGTTCGCCGGCCAGGAAGCTGCCCCACACGTCGTCGTCGACGCGGAAGTAGTGACTGCGTTCCCCCGGCACCGCGTGCCGTCTGATGAACCCGGCCTCGACCAGGCGGCGGGTCGCCAGCGAGACGGAACCGGCGCTGACCCGCAGGGCACGGGCGAGCGCCGCCGACGAGACGTACGGAACATCCGTGATGAGCAGGTAGGCGATGATGCGGCCGTCCATCCGGCTGCTCCCGGCCGCTTCCCATACCAGCCCGACCTCCTCCACGAACGACTCCCGGCTCCAGCCGCCGCCACTGTCCTGATGTCCGGAGCTGTCGTACGTGGTGCTGGCTGGCGCCTCGCCCGGCATTGATTCCTCCTCGTAAACTTTCATCTCATCTTAAAAGTTTCGCAGCTTTGCATTGACATGGCATCTCAGCGAAGCCCAGTATCCCGGTACGCGCCCTGGTGAGCACCCTGCCGCCCAGCCCCTTTGCCCGGGGCGGGCAACGGCGCGCCCTGCTCTCTCATGGAGTCGTCTTGCCCAGATCACCCATGTTCACAGTCCCGGCGAGCCTATCGCTGGCCCTCGTTCTCGCCCTCGCCGGTTCCGGTTGTTCCAGCGGCGCGAAGAGCGGCGGCGGTGCGACGAAGACCGGCGGCTTCTCGGTCGCCGTCGCCGAACCCGACCATCTCACGCCGGGCCGCAGCACCCTCGGCTCCGACGAACTCCGCGTGATCTTCGCTCCCCTGGTCAAGGTCGACGCCAAGGGCGGGATCAGTTACGTACAGGCGAAGTCGGTGACCTCCACCGATGCCCGGCACTGGACCATCAAGCTCCGCTCCGGCTGGAAGTTCCACAACGGCGAGGCGGTCACCGCCCAGAGCTACGCCGACGCCTGGAACGCCACCGCCTACGCCCCCAACGGCTGGGCGGGCAACGGCCAGCTCGCCAGCATCGAGGGCTACCCGGCGCTGAACCCGGCCAAGGGCAAGCCGAAGACCAAGACCCTCTCGGGCGTGAAGGTCGTCGACGCCACGACGCTGGAGGTCACCCTCACCAGCCCGGACAGCCAGTTCCCGCTCCAGCTCACACCGCTCCAGCTGGGCTTCTACCCGTTGCCGAAAGCTGCGTTCAAGGATCCCAAGGGCTACGACAAGAAGCCGATCGGCAACGGGCCGTTCAGGATGACCTCCGCCTGGAAGGCCGACAAGGGCACCACGGTCAGCGCCTACGCGGAGTACCAGGGGCCCAAGCCGAAGTCGTCCGCCATCACGTTCAAGAGCTACTCCGACCTCAACACCGCGTACACCGACGTGCAGGCGGGCAACATCGACCTCGCGTACGTGCCGGTCAGCAAGTACGGCCAGGCCAAGGCCGACTTCGGTGCCCGGCTGTACACGTACGAGGCGCCGTCGCTGGAGTTCATGGGCCTGCCGTTGCAGGGCAAGAGGTTCGACGACATCCGGCTGCGCAAGGCGCTGTCCATGGCGATCGACCGGGCCGCCATCAACAAGGCCATCTACGGCGGCCTCTACACCCCGGCCACCTCCCTCACCCCGCCCTCCGAGGTCGGCGCCGAGACGGACCTCTGCGACGCCTGCGTCTTCGACCCGGACGCGGCGAAGAAGCTGCTCAAGGAGGCGGGCGGCTGGTCCGGCGAGCTGACCATCACCTACCCGGGCGGGCTCGGCCTCGACGAGCTGTACAAGGCGGTCGCCAACCAGATCAGGCAGAACCTGGGGATCAGCGACGTCAGGGCCGAACCGACCGCCGACTGGGCGGAGTTCAGCGAGAAGGCGTTCGGCAACAAGATCACCGGGCTCAACCACGCGCACTGGGGCGCCCTCTACCCGAGCATGCAGGCGACCCTGCGCGGCATCTTCACCAAGGCCGGCGGCTGCCAGGTGTGCAGCCACTACAGCGACGGCGACGCCGACAAGCTGCTCCAGCGGGCCGACAGCGCGCCCGACACCGCCGCGGCCGCGAAGCTCTACAACGACGCGCAGAAGCGCATCCTCCAGGACTTCCCGGTGATCCCGCTCTTCTACGGCAGCTACATCTACGCGAGCACCGACAAGGTGACCGGGGTGACGGTGGGCCCGGCCGACGTCGAACTCGGCCGGATATCCGTCGTCGGCTGACCGTCCCGTAGCCGTGCACCTACGTGTACGGGTACGCGTACACCGGCACCCGCAGCCCCGTCCGCCTCTACCCCGGAGAGCCGCACCCGCATGACCGCCGCGACATCCGAGCAGTCCGCCCCCGCCATGCCGTCCCCCGGGAACTGGGTACGGCACGCGGCGACCGTCCCCGAGACCCATGCCTACCCGGCCGTGGACGAACTCCTCGCCTTCTTCAGGGAGTTGGCCGCGGCTCATCCCGGCCTGGTGACCGAGAGCCGGATCGGCACCTCCACCCTCGGTGAACCCCTGTACTGCTTCACCGTCGGCGACGGCCCCGCGAGCCTCGCGGCCGACGAGGGCGGCGGATACGTCGTCGTCGGCGGGGTGCACCCCAACGAGCCGGTCGGCGCGGTGACCGCCCTGCACCTGGCCACCGCCCTGTGCGAAAGCCCGGAGCTGCGCGGGCACTTCGGCGGGGCCTGGCACATCGTGCCCTGTGTCGACCCGGACGGGGCCCGGCTGAACGAGGGCTGGTTCGCCACCCCGACCGACAAGCGCAACTACGGGCGCCACTTCTACCGGCCCGCCGGCAACGAACAGGTCGAGTGGACCTTCCCGTTCGCCTACAAGAAGGCGTGGTTCGACCGCATCCTGCCCGAAACCCTGGCGCTGATGCGGCTGTTGGATGCCACCCGGCCGCGCTTTCTGACCACCCTGCACAACTGCGAGGCGGGCGGCGTCTATTACTACATGAACCGTCCGGCTCCCGAGCTGTACGACGTCCTGGCCGAGATCCCGGCCTCGCTCGGCATGCCGCTGGCGACCGGCGAGCCCGAGGCCGCGCACGCCCCGGTCTACTCCCCGGCCGTCTACGGCTGCATCGACATGGAGGACGCGTACGACTACCTCGAAGGGCTCGGCGTCGACGCCGCCGCCAAGATCGCGGGCTCGTCGAGTGCCGCGTACGCCGAGCGCTACGGCACCTTCTACTTCGTCACCGAGGTGCCACACTGGAGCCATCCGGACGCCGACGACAACACGCCCATCGAGCGGCGCCACGCCGACGTGGTCCGGGGCCGGGCGCGGGCGCTGGGCGAGGCGGGGGCGTTCCTGGGCGGCATCCTCGACGCGGCGAACCCGCACCTGACCATCCCGTCCCCGTTCCTGCGGGCGGTCCGCGACTTCGTACCGTCGCTTCCCGAACTCGCCGCGATGGAGTCGGCCCGCGCCGACGGACTGCCCGACCGGGCCGCCACGGTGTCCGAACGCTTCGACTGCGAAGCCGGAGTGCACATTCTCCGCGTCCGCGCCGGGGGCATGCTGCTGCGCGCCCTGAACGCGGAAGTGGTCGCGGGCACCGCCACCCCCGAAGTGCGCCGGTGCCACCGGGAGTTGCTGGAGACGTACGAGATGTGGGAACGCGAGGCCGGCCCGGCCACGGGCGAGCCGATCGCGATCTCCACGCTGGCCGGGATCCAGTACGGGGCGCTGCTGGCCGCCGCCGACCACGCCCGCGCCCGCGCCCGCGCCCGTGACATCACGGGGGACCCCGGATGACGTACCTCATACGCCGCCTGCTGGAGGCGCTGCTCGTCTTCTTCGGCATCAGCCTGGTCATCTACGCGATGACGTACGTCCTGCCGGGCGACCCCATCGCCGCGCTCGCGGGCGACCGGCCGCTCGCGCCGAGCGTGGCGCGGGCCCTGCGCGAACAGCACCACCTCGACGATCCGCTGCTGGTCCAGTACGGGCACTACCTGGCCGGTCTGTTCCACGGCGATCTCGGGACCGACTTCAGCGGGCGCCCGGTCGCCGAGCAGATGGCCGACCGCTGGCCGGTCACCCTGCAACTGGCGCTGACCGCCTGGGGAATCGAGGCGGTCGTCGGCATCGGGCTCGGGGTGCTGGCAGCGCTGCGCCAGGGGACCTGGACGGACCGTACGGTGCTCGCGTTCACGATCGGCGCCACCTCCGTGCCGGTGTTCGTGCTCGCGTACACCGCGCAGGTCGTTCTCGGCGTGAAACTGGGGTGGTTCCCGGTCGCCGGGAACACCGACGGCTGGCCGACGAGCTATCTGCTGCCCGCGCTGTGCGTCGCGGCGTTCGGACTGGCGTCGGTGTCCCGGCTGGTCCGGGCCGAGGTGATCGAGAACCTGCGGGCCGACTACGTACGCACCGCCGTCGCCAAGGGCCTCACCCGGCGCCGGGTGGTCGGCGTCCACGTGCTGCGCAACTCCCTCATCCCGGCCGTCACCTACCTCGCCATCGACCTCGGCTATCTGCTCGGCGGCACCGTGATCATCGAGGGCGTCTTCAACCTCCCCGGCATCGGCCAGCTGCTCTTCCAGGCCATCCGCGCCCACGCCGGGCCGACGGTGGTGGGGGTGTCGACCGCTCTCATCCTGATCTTCCTGGCCGCGAGCGTCCTGGTCGACCTCCTCAACAGCCTCCTGGACCCGAGGATCCGCCATGACTGACATCGCGCTCTCCCCCGAGCAACATGGGCCACACGGGACTTCGACCGAGACTTCGTCCGCGGCCTCCCACGGGACCTGGCACGAACTGCGCCGCAGGCCGGTGTTCCTCCTCACCGGCGGCTGCGCGCTGCTGCTCCTCCTGCTCGCCGCCGCGCCGGGGCTCTTCGCGGGCTGGTTCGGCCACGGCGACCCGACCGTCTGCGACCTCGGCCACAGCGCCGGGGGACCGGCCCCCGGACACCCCTTCGGATACGACGTCCAGGGCTGTGACCTGTACGCCAACGTCATCCACGGAGCGGGCGCCTCGCTCGGCGTCGGCCTGCTCGCCACCGGCCTCGGGCTCGCCGTCGCGCTGGTCCTCGGCTGCCTCGCCGGGATGGCCGGGCGGATCGTCGACAGCGTGATCGCCAGGATCACCGATGTCTTCCTCGGCTTCCCGTTCCTGCTCGGCGCGATCGTCGTCCTCAACAGCGTCACCACCCGCGACGTACCGACGGTGGCCGGTGTCCTGGCGCTGTTCGGCTGGCCGACCATGACCCGGGTGGTGCGGGCGTCGGTACGGTCGGTGCGCGAGGCCGACTACGTGGTGATGGCCCGCGGCCTCGGCGCGAGCCAGTGGCACATCGTGGTCAGGCACGTCCTGCCGAACGCCCTCACCCCGGTCCTCGTCCTCGCCACCATCACGGTCGGCGGTGTGATCGTCGCCGAGGCCGCGCTGACGTTCCTCGGTGTCGGGCTCCAACCCCCCTCGATCTCCTGGGGACTTCAGCTCGCGGGAGCCCAGAACTCCTTCCAGACCCACCCGCACCTGCTGATCTTCCCAGGGCTCTTCCTCTCCTTCACCGTCTTCGTCCTCATCACCTTCGGCGACACCGTGCGTGACGCCCTGGATCCGAGAGGCCGGTGACCCCCTCATGGACCACGAGAGCATGAACCACAAGAGCTTGGACCGCACGACCACGAACGCGCCGCTGCTGGACGTCCAGGACCTCACCGTCGACGTGCTGTCTCGCTCCGGCGCTGCCCAACGGGTCGTCCACGGAGTCTCGTTCACCCTCCACGAGGAGGAGACCCTCGCTCTCATCGGCGAGTCCGGGTCCGGCAAGAGCATCTCCGCGATGGCCGTCATGGGCCTGCTCCCGGCCGCCACGGCCCGGGTCGGCGGCAGCGCCCGCCACCGGGGCACGGACCTGCTCGCCCTGCCCGAGGACCGGTTCCGCGCCCTGCGCGGCAGGCGCATCGCGATGGTCTTCCAGGACGCCCTGTCCGCCCTCAACCCCACGCTCACCGTGGGCTTCCAGATCGCCGAGACCATCCGGGCCCACGAGGGCGTCGGCCGCCGCGAGGCCCGCGCCCGGGCCGTCGAACTGATGGCCCGGGTCCGCATCCCCGACCCGGCCCGCCGCTACCGCGACCATCCGCACCAGTTCTCCGGCGGCATGCGACAGCGCATCATGATCGCGATGGCGGTGGCGCTCAGCCCCGACGTGCTCATCGCCGACGAACCCACCACCGCCCTGGACGTCACCGTGCAGGCCCAGATCATGGAACTGCTCGCCGAACTCCGCGAGGAGACCGGCTCCGCGCTGCTGCTGATCACCCACGACCTGGGACTCGCGGCGGGCACGGCCGACCGGGTCGCCATCATGTACGCCGGGCGGATCCTGGAACAGGCCCCGGTCCAGGAGCTGTACGACCGGCCCGCCCACCCCTACACCCGGGGGCTGCTCGCCGCCGTACCCCGCCTCGACGGGGACGCCGACGACCTCACCCCCATCCCGGGCAGCCCGCCAGGGCCCGGACTGCTGCCCGCCGGCTGCCCGTTCCACGTCCGCTGCTCCGACGCCCGGGACCGCTGCGCGACGGAACCGCCCGCCCTGCTCCCGGCCTCGGGCGGGACCGCCCCGCCCGTGCGCCTCGTCGCCTGCCACTATCCGCTGGAGGTCTCCGGTGTCCGATGACGTCCCGGCCGGCGCCGCGCTGCTGGAAGCCCGCGGAGTGGTCAAGCACTACAAGGTCGGCGGGTTCGCGGCCGGCGGCCGGCGCCGGGCCACGGTCAGGGCCGTGGACGGTGTCGACCTGACCCTGCGGCGGGGCGCCACCCTCGGCCTCGTGGGCGAGTCCGGCTGCGGCAAGTCGACCCTCACCCGCCTTCTGATGGCCCTGGACCGGCCCACCTCCGGCACCGTGCTGGTCGAGGGCCGGGACCTGCTCCGGCTGCCGTCGGCCGAACTGCGCCGCCGCAGGCGGGACATCCAGCTGGTCATGCAGGACCCGTACACCTCGCTCAACCCGCGGATGACGGCCCTGGAGATCGTCCGGGAGCCGCTGGACATCCACCGCGACCTGGTGCCGAAACAGGACCGCGCGAACCGGGCCCGCGAGCTGCTGGAGATGGTCGGACTCGACCCGGGGCACGCGAACCGTCATCCCCACCAGTTCTCCGGCGGCCAGCGCCAGCGCCTCGGCATCGCCCGCGCGCTCGCGCTCCGCCCGAAGATCCTGGTCTGCGACGAGCCGGTGTCCGCGCTCGACGTCTCCGTCCAGGCGCAGGTCATCAACCTCCTCAAGCAGCTGCAACGCGAGTTCGGACTGTCGTACGTCTTCATCGCGCACGATCTGGCCGTGGTCCGGCACGTCGCCGACGAGGTCGCCGTCATGTATCTGGGGCGGATCGTCGAGCACGGCGACCGCGACACCGTCTACTCCCGCCCCGCGCATCCGTACACCCGGGCGCTGCTCTCGGCCGTTCCCGATCCGGACCCTCGCGCTCGGGGCGCCACCGGCCGCATCGTGCTCCAGGGCGACCCTCCCAGCCCGACCCGGCCGCCCGCCGGGTGCGCCTTCCACACGCGCTGCTGGAAGGCCGAGGAGCTGTGCGGCACGGAGCGGCCGGTGCCGACCGCGCCGACGACCGACGGACGACGGCAGGTCTCCTGCCACTTCCCCGAGAACTGACCGGCCCGAACCGACCGGCCCGAACCGACCGGCGCGAACTGACCGGCGCGAACCGACCGGCGCGAACTGACAGGACGGAACCGCGCACATGCTGGAGCAGGAGATCTTCCGGGTCACCGACCCCGGATGGATCCGTGATCTCGCGAGAGCCCACCCCTGGGCCACCCTGATCAGTCACACTCCCGACCGCGGACTGGTCGTCTCCCACCTGCCGGTCCTGGTCGACGACTCACGCCAGGACACCGTGCTGCTCGGCCACCTCGCCAGGACCGACGCACGGAAACACGAACTCGGCTCCCACGACGTCGTCGTCGTGCTCCAGGGGCCGCACGGCTACCTCTCACCCGTCTGGTACGGGGAGACGCCCCACGTCCCGACCTGGAACTTCACGGTCCTGCACGTCCACGGCCGGCCCGAGGTCCTCGACCCGGCGGACACCTACGACGTACTGTCCGCAACCGTCGACCACTTCGAGGACCGCTTCCCCGAGCCATGGCGGCTGGCCCGGGTGGAAAGCCACGCGCACCGGATCGCCGCCGCCGTCACCGGCTTCCGGCTCCCCGCCACGAAGGTGACGGCCAAGGCGAAGCTCAGCCAGGACGAGCGCGAGGAAGTCGTCGTCCGCCTCGCCAAGGCCCTCGAATCCGGCCGGCCGTACGCCAGTCCCGAACTCGCCCGCGCCATGCGCGACATCCGGAGGAAGCCGTGACCACCACGACCACCCCAGCGCCCGGCACCCCGTCGGCCACCGAGCCGCTCACCCTGCGCCGTGTCCACCTGGGCGCGGGCGGACCGCTGAGCGATGTCCGGATCGAGAGCGGTCTCGTCAGGGCCGTCTTCCCGGCGGGCGAAGCACCGCGCGCCGACGGGCAGAGCCACGACCTCGACGGCCGTACGCTGCTGCCGGGGCTGTGGGACTCGCACGTACACATGGTCCAGTGGGCGGGCCTGCGCCGTCGGCTCGACGTGTCCGGCGCCGGTTCGGCACGGGAGGCCGCGGCCTCGGTCGGCGAGCGGGCCGCCACCCTGCCACCCGGTGAGCCGGTGATCGGCCACGGCTTCCGCGACGGACTGTGGCCGGACGCCCCGCACAAGGACCTCCTCGACGCCCTCGTCCCGGACCGCCCCGCCCTGCTGATCAGCATGGATCTGCACTGTGCGTGGCTCAACTCGGCCGGACTCGCCCTGGTGGACCGCGGCGACCACCCCACCGGACTCCTGCGCGAGGACGAGTGCATGCGGGCCATGGCCCAACTCCCGTCCGCCCCGGTGGAGTTGACGGACCAGTGGGTACAGGACGCCTGCGTCGCCGCCGCCGCGCGCGGGATCACGGGCATCGTCGACTTCGAGTACGCCGACAACATCGCGGACTGGACACGCCGGATGAACAGCGCCGCGGTGCCGCTCCGCGTGGCGGCCTCCATCTGGCCCCCGCATCTGGAGGCGGCGATCAGCCGCGGGCTCCGCACCGGCCAGACCCTGGACACCCCCGGCGGGCTGCTGGAGGTCGGACCGTTCAAGCTGTTCACCGACGGCTCGCTCAACACGCGCACCGCGCTGTGCCACGAGGCGTACCCGGGCGCGATCCCCGGCGAGCCCGGCTCCCACGGACTGGAGCAGCTGCCGCCGCGGGAACTGGTGTCCCTGCTGCGCCGCGCCTCCTCCCACGGGCTCGAACCCGCCGTGCACGCGATCGGGGACCGCGCCAACGAGATGGCCCTCGACGCCTTCGAGGCGGTGCGCTGCCACGGCCGGATAGAGCACGGCCAGCTGCTCGCCCGCAAGGACATCCCGCGCTTCGCCGAACTGGGCGTCACCGTGAGCATCCAGCCCACCCACGCGGTGGACGACCGGGACGTCGCCGACCGGCACTGGGCAGGCCGGACCGACCGTGCGTACGCCTTCGCCGATCTGCTCGCCGCCGGGGCCGTCCTGGCGCTGGGCTCCGACGCCCCCGTCGCCACCCTCGACCCCTGGCTGACCATCGCGTCCGCCGTGACCCGGACCGGCGACGAGCGCCCGCCGTGGCACCCGGAGCAGCGGATACCGGTGGCGGACGCCCTCGCCGGTTCGTCCCTGGGGCGACGGCTGATCCGGGTCGGCGACCGGGCGGACCTGGTGGTGACCGACACCGACCCGCTCACCGCGGACGCCCGCACCCTGCGCGAGATGCCGGTGTACGCCACCCTGCTCGCCGGGGCCTGGACCCACGGCCCGTCGCGGTGACCCACGGCCCGTCGCGTGACGTGCACCCCGTCGCGGTGATGTACGTCCGCCCGAAGTCGGCCTGTGGTCCGGGAAGTTGACGCCGAGTCGCCGCGCCGGTGCCGCCCGCATTCAACGATGACCCTTTTTGGTCTAGACCTTGACGTGTTCCGCTCACCGAGTCACTCTGAGAGCGCTCTCATCCGTTCGGAAGCGGCCGTGGTTCTCCCCTGTCCTCCCCTGGGCGGGGCGCGGCCCCCACCCCCCATCCGCCGCAATTCGACTCCGGTGGGAGAAGCCCACCTGGCAGGAGGAAGAGCGTGCTTGCCCTACGGAAGATGCTGGTCGCTCTGGTCGCCGCGGCGACCGTCACCGCGGGACTCACCACCGTGGGCCCCGCACCCCGCGCCGAAGCCGCGGTGCCCACGACCATCCCCCTGGAGATCAAGAACACCTCCGGGCGCGGCGATCAGGTGTACATCTACAACATCGGGACCCTGCTCTCGACCGGGCAGCAGGGCTGGGCCGACGCGAACGGCACGTTCCACGCCTGGCCCGTCGGCGGCCAACCGCCGACCCCCGCGCCCGACGCGTCGATCGCCGGACCGGCCAACGGCCAGACCACGACGATCCGGATGCCGAAGTTCTCCGGCCGGGTCTACTTCTCCTACGGCCAGAAGCTCGTCTTCAAGCTGACCACCGGCGGCCTCGTGCAGCCCGCGGTGCAGAACCCGACCGACCCGAACGCGAACATCCTCTTCAACTGGACCGAGTACACACTCAACGACTCCGGCCTATGGATCAACAGCACACAGGTGGACATGTTCTCGGCCCCGTACGCGGTCGGCGTCAAGAACACCGCCGGCGCCACCAAGAACACCGGTCACCTGAAGCCGGGCGGGTACGCGGGCTTCTTCAACGCCCTGAGGGGCCAGCCCGGCGGCTGGGCCAACCTCATCAAGACCCGGTCCGACGGAACCATCCTGCGCGCCCTCGCACCCGGCCACGGCATCGAGGCGGGCGCCCTGCCCAGCACAGTCATGAATGACTACATCAACCGGGTGTGGACCAAGTACTCCACCTCCACGCTGACGGTGACACCGTTCGCGAACGAGCCGGGCACCAAGTACTACGGCAGGGTCTCCGGCAACGTCATGAACTTCACCAACGGCTCCGGCGCCGTCGTCACCAGCTTCCAGAAGCCCGACTCCGACAGCATCTTCGGCTGCTACAAGCTGCTGGACGCGCCGAACGACCTGGTACGCGGCCCGATCTCCCGCACCCTGTGCGCGGGCTTCAACCGCTCCACCCTCCTGACCAACTCCAACCAGCCCGACACGAGTTCCGCGGGCTTCTACCAGGACGTGGTGACCAACCACTACGCCCGGAAGATCCACGCCCAGATGGCTGACGGCAAGGCCTACGCCTTCGCCTTCGACGATGTCGGCAACTACGAGTCGCTGGTCCACGACGGCGACCCGCAGACGGCGTACATCACGCTCGACCCGTTCAGCTGAGCACCGGCGAACGCAGAGGGAGAGACCCGACAGGGAGAACGGCAGACGGCCCGGGTCGTCGCACGTGGGGTGGCGCGCCCGAACAAGGTTGTGAGGGATCAGACATGAACCGTTGAACACACCGACCGCCCGGCACGTATCTCCATGCACTGGCCAAGTACAAATTTCCAACGACCAGTTGGTTTATCCCGGGAGGGACCCTTGCGGCGTATCAACGGTACGGCCCTCGTCATCGTGGCACTCGTCGGCACACTGGGCGCGCTGGCATTCCCCGTGTGGTCGTACGCCGACCGCGCCGGTACGGGGGAGGCGAACCTCGCAGCCGGGACCGTACCGACACAGTGGGGGCCGCTGACCGCCACCGACCGCGATCTGATCGTCCGGGTGCGCCTGGCCGGTCTGTGGGAGCTGCCGGCGGCGCAGCAGGCACTTGAGCGTGCCCCCAACGAGGCGACGAAGGAGGCGGCCGACCACCTGATCGTCGGCCACACCGACCTCGACAAGCGGGTCCGGGGCATCGCGCGGAACCTCGGCGTCGAGCTGCCGAACCAGCCGAACGAGCAGCAGCAGGGCTGGCTGAACCAGATGACCGCGGCGTCCGATCAGGACTACGTGAAGGTGTGGGCCAACCTCCTGCGGTCCGCGCACGGCAAGATCTTCCCGGCGATCGGGGCGGTGCGGAACCAGACGCGCAACACCCTGGTGCGGCAGCTCGCCTCGGACGCCAACCAGACCGTGCTCGACCACATCACGGTCCTGGAGAAGACCGGCGCGGTCGACTTCGACGCGATCGCCAACGACTCGGTGGCCGGATCGACGGCCAGCCCGTCCGGTCCTCCGCCGCCGGCCGCCGGGGTGACCCCGAGTTCGGCGCCGCCCGTGGAGGCGAACGGGAACATCGACACCACGTCGAGGCCCTCTCCGGGGGCGCCGGGCACGGTCAACACGAGCCGTCCGGATCCCGAGGACCCGGACGCCACGCCCACGGCCACGCCGTAGCGGTTCCTGACCGCCACCCGCGTCCGGAAGCTCAAATGTTGCTCTGAACGTCCCCGCCGATGGGTTCGGCCCCGCTTCCCGGGGCCATCACCCCGTCACGCCGGAACACAGGTCCGTCGAAGGAGACGACACACAGGTCCTGGTAAAGCCGTGATGAAGGAGGGGGATCATGAAGCACTTGGGTACGGGAATCGGGTGGCGGCCGGAGATCGCCGACGCCGTGGAGCGCATGCCCGGCATCGACTGGGTCGAGGCCGTCGCGGAGAACGTGTGCCCGGGGCATCTCCCCGAGTCGCTGGTGCGGCTGCGCGAGCGCGGTGTCACGGTCGTTCCGCACGGGGTGTCGCTCGGGCTCGGCGGCGCCGACCGCCCCGCCGAGGAGAAGCTCGCCGAACTGGCGGCCACCGCCGAGGCCCTCGGCTCCCCGCTGGTCACCGAACACATCGCGTTCGTCCGCGCGGGCGGGGCGCTCACCGCCTCGCCACGCCTGGAGGCCGGGCATCTGCTGCCCGTCCCCCGCACCCGGGACGCCCTCGACGTCCTCTGCGAGAACATCCGCATCGCCCAGGAGGCGCTGCCCGTGCCGCTCGCGGTGGAGAACATCGCGGCGCTGATCTCCTGGCCGGGCGAGGAGATGACCGAGGGACAGTTCCTGTACGACCTGGTCGACCGCACCGGCGTACGCCTCCTCATCGACGTGGCCAACCTTCACACCAATCACGTCAACCGAGGCGAGGACCCCGCCAAGGCCCTGGACGAGCTGCCCGTCGAGGCCATCGCGTACGTCCATGTCGCCGGCGGCTTCGAGCGCGACGGTGTCTGGCACGACAGCCACGCCCACGCCGTGCCGCCGGCCGTCCTCGCGATCCTCGCCGACCTGTCCTCCCGGGTCCGCCCGCCCGGCGTACTCCTGGAGCGCGACGAGAACTTCCCGGCACCGGCCGAGCTGGAGCGGGAGCTGATGGTGATTCGCGAGACGGTGGAGAAGGGGGCGGCACAGCAGCCGCCTCGCGTCGGCACACCGGATTCCGGCGATCAGCGGGGTTCCAGCGTTCAGGAGAGTTCTGACGATCAGGAGAGTTCCGGTGCTCCGAAGAGTTCCGGTGCCCCGCAGGATTCCGGTGCCCCGCGGACTTCTGATGCCCCGCAGGAGCCGTCAGCGTCCACCGACCCCGCCCGTCAGCGGCTCGCCCTCGCGCAGGCGGCCCTGTTGTCCGCACTCGTCGCCGGGACGCCCGTGCCCGAGGGCTTCGACGGGACCCGGCTGTCGGTGCAGGCCCGGGCGCTGGCGGGCAAGCGGGCCGATGTCGTCGCCAAGGTCGCTCCGGAGCTGCCGGAGATCCTGGCGGGGGCGTACCGGAAGGCGTTCCTCGCGTACGCGCACGTCCACCCGATGACCGACGGCTACCGGCGGGACGCGCTGGACTTCGCCGAGCATCTGCTGCTGAACGGCCGGCTGGAAGACGCGGACGTACGGCGGCGGTTGAGCCACTGGTGGCTGGAGCGCTCGGGCCCCGCCCCGCTGTCGCAGCACCCGGCGGCCCGGCTGGCCCGCGCCACGCGCCGGGTACTGCTGAGGCGTTGACGAGGGTCCCGGGGAGACGCTGAGAACCGGTCGGCGCCCGGCGCCGAGGCCTTCGTCACCCCGTGACATCTCTCACCCGACGACACGGACACCGCGTTTGTCCACGGCCGCGGGCTTCGTACCTGCTCAGAGCCGCCGCGCCGAGGGCCGGGCGCGCGGGCTCGCATCCAACGGACGCCCGGCGCACTCCGTGCGGGCAGGTCGTGCGCGGGGCCCCACACGCCGTCGTTCGTCCGCCGCCACAGGGCCACCACCTGCGACAACACCCCTCCTACCACTGTTCGTTCAGGTTCGTCCCACAGCCGTCCGAACCTGTACCTCACTCGAAGTACACCGGGCAGTAATATTCGGGATCCCATCCGAAGCGCACTAACGTGCGGTGCCGCAACAGGAGGCACCATGCGATCCATCAACAGCCGCGGACTGTTCAGCGGCACCGGGCTCATCATCGCGGGCCTGACGGCGACCCTCGTGGCGCTGATCTTCCCGATCTGGTCGTACGCGGACCGGTCCGACACCGGCGTGGACACGCTGAACGCCGAGACCGTGTCGACGAGATTCGGCCCGCTGTCCGCGCTGGACCGCGAGTTCGTCACCAAGGTGCGGCTCGCGGGCCTGTGGGAGCTGCCCGCCGGCCAGCAGGCCGAGGAACGCGGCACGACCCAGGCCGTCAGGACGGCGGGCGAGCACCTCGTGGAGGGCCACACGTTCCTGGACGAGCGCGTGCGCGACGTGGCCTCGCGGCTCGCCCTCCAGCTGCCCAACCAGCCCAACGAGCAGCAGCGGGAGTGGCTCGGCACGCTGAGCTCGGCACGGGGCGAGGAGTACGACACCCAGTTCGCGAACATCCTCCGCGCGGCGCACGGCAAGGTGTTCGGCCTGGTCGCCCAGGTCCGCGCGAACACCCGTAACGCGCTCGTCCGCGAACTCGCCGACGACGCGAACACCACGGTCCTGGACCACATCGAGGTCCTGGAGGCGACCGGCCTCGTCGACTTCGACGCCCTGGCCCGGGCCGCGGCCGCCGCGACCCCGCCGCCGCTCACCAACGCCCCCGCCCGGCCCGGCCCGACGGACTCCCCGAGCCCGCCCCGCCCGGTCTCCCCGCCCGCTTCGCCGACCTACGCCCTGCCGCCCCCGGCGACGAGCCGCCCGCCGGAGGAAGCCAAGCCGAAGGATTCCAAGGAGCCAAAGGAATCCAAGACGTCACAGGGCAGCGACCGGTCCGAGGACAAGAAGGCCTAGCAACCGGAGCGCGCCGAAGCGAAACGTCACACGGTGAAGACGATCCGTCCAAATTGTGAACAAGCTGTGGCGCACCCGGGCCTCCTTCGCATAGAAATCCCGCATGTTCTGGGTCCTCCTCCTGCTCCTGGCCTGGGCCGCGGCCGGCATGACCTGTACGCGTCTGTGCCTGGCCTCCGTCCGCGCCGCCGCCGTCGACGAGACGGATCGGCTGCACGGCCGCGGCCTCACGCTCTACGAGGCGGCGTTCCTGTCGGGCGGCCCCGCGCGGGTCGCCGATCTGACCCTGGTGTCGATGGCCCGCCAGCGCCGGCTGCTGCTCGCCCACACGGGCTGGGCGACCGTCGTGGACCCGCGCGGCCGGGACGAGATGGAGTGTTCGGTGCTGGGCGCGATAGGCCCGGACGGGCAGTCCCGGATCGCGCCGGTCCGTACGACCGCCGCCGCCGCGGAGTGCGTACGTGCCCTCGCCGACGGCCTTGTCGCGGCCGGCCTCGCCGTGCCGGACGGCGCCCGCACCACCGTCGCGGGCGCCGTCCGCCAGGTGCGGGCCGCCGCGGCGGCCGTGCTGGTGCTGGGCGGCGTCGCCCTGCTGATGCCTTCTCAGGCCCAGGAGAACCGGGCGCTGGTGGCCATCTGGTTCACGCTGCCCCTCATCCTCACCCTGAGCTGCCTCGCCGTCGCCCGGATCGAGGTCCACCCCTACACGCGCTGGGCGTCCCCGGCCGGCCAGCACCTGCTCAGCGCCCTGGCCCGCCGCGCACACACCGACAGCGACGACCGTACGTACCTGACCACTGTGGCCGTACGCGGCGTCCGCGCGATCGGCGAACCGGAGCTGCGGGCGGCCTTCGCGCACCGCGAGCCGCACGCCTAGAGCGCGCCCGGGACGCGCGCCGGACGCGCATCGGGGTCATTGGGCCGACACCGGCGGGCCGGTGCTTTACTTCGCCAAGTACCGAACGAAACATCCCTTTTGTTGCTGCCGTGCACTGAAGGGAAAGCGATGCGAGCTGCCGCCCTCTACGGAACAGCCGGGTCCCTGGTTCTGACCGCCCTCGTCGCCTCCCCCGCGGGCAGCGCGCAGCCCCGCCTCGGCCGGTCCGAGCTGCACGGCACGGCGGTCGCCGCCCAGCGCGCCGCCGCCGAAGGCATCCGGTTCGGCAACTGCTCTCAGGAGCAGGACACCCCGGGCAGCCTGCAGTGCGGCACGGTGGAGGTGCCGCTCGACTACGCGCACCCCGAAGGCAAGAAGATCAAACTGACCGTCAGCCGGGTGAAGGCCACCGGCAAGAACGGCAAGCGGCCGGTTCCCCGGCAGGGCTCCCTCGTCTTCAACCCGGGCGGCCCCGGCGCCTCCGGCATGTACTTCCCGCTCATCGGCATGATCCCCGAGTGGAAGCGCATCGCGGCGGCATACGACCTGGTCGGCTACGCCCCGCGCGGGGTCGGCCGCTCCGCACCGCTCTCCTGCCAGGACCCGAAACAGCTACTGAAGGGCCCGTCCCAGTCGCCGACGTACCCCTCGGAGTCGTACAAGGAGGAGCGCATCGCCGGGGCCAAGGCGTACGCGCGCGGCTGCGTCGAGCGGTCGGGGCGCGAGATCCGGCACTTCTCCTCGCTCAACAACGCCCGCGACCTGGACGTCCTGCGCGCCGCCCTGGGCGAACGGAAGCTGACCTTCATGGGGGCCTCGTACGGCACGTACTTCGCGTCCCTGTACGCGACGCTGTTCCCCTCGCACGTACGCCGGATGGTCTTCGACTCGGCCGTGAACCCTGACCCGGAGAAGGTCTGGTACCGGAACAACCTCGACCAGTCGGCCGCCTTCGAGGGCCGCTGGGCCGACTTCCGCGCGTGGATGGCCAAGCACGACAAGGTGTACGGGCTGGGGCGCACGCCGGAGGAGGTGCTGCGCAGCTACGAGCGGGCACGGGCACGGCTCGCCGCCGAGCCCGCGGGCGGCAAGGTCGGGCCGGGCCAGCTCCAGAGCGCGTTCCTCCAGGCCGGGTACTACGACGACTACTGGCCGCATCGCGCGCAGGCGCTCTCCGCGTATCTGAAGGGCGATCCACAGCCACTGATCCGGCAGGCCGGGCCGTACCCGGAGGGCGTGGAGGAGCGGGAGAACGGCAAGGCGGTCTACACCGCCATCGAGTGCAACGACGCGCCGTGGCCGCGGGCCTGGCACACCTGGGACCGGGACAACACGCGGCTCGCGCGCGTGGCCCCGTTCGAGACCTGGGACAACGTCTGGATGAACCTGCCGTGCGCGTACTGGCCGCTGTCCCGGCAACGGCCGCTCGACGTACGCACGTCACCGGGCGAGCTGCCGCCGACACTGATCCTGGCCGCCGAACGGGACGCGGCGACGCCGTACACCGGCGCTCTGGAGCTGCACCGGCGCCTTTCGGATTCAGTACTGGTCACGGAGCAGGCATCGGGCTCGCACGGCATCGGCGGCGGGTCCAATGAGTGCGTCAACAGGTACTTGGACGCGTACTTGCTGGAGGGCAAGCTCCCGGCGCGACGCGCGACCTGCGCGCCGCACAAGGAGCCAGGTCCGGGTGCGCCCCGTTAGGGGCGCGGGGCTGTATCGATGTGCGGCTCCTCCCCCACTCTCGGCTTTCGCTCGAGCGGGGGGACCCCCATCGTGGGCGCGACAAGCCCCCACGCACCCGCAGCCGACGGACAACCCCACCCGCGGAGCGCTCGGCAGCGCAGTTGTTACGCGAGCCCGGCGACCAGCTCAGCAACAGACTTACGGCGCCCGGTATAGAACGGCACCTCTTCCCGCACATGCATCCGCGCCTCGGACGCCCGCAAGTGCCGCATGAGGTCCACGATGCGATACAACTCGTCCGCCTCGAAGGCGAGGATCCACTCGTAGTCGCCGAGCGAGAACGAGGCGACCGTGTTGGCACGCACGTCCGGGAAGCCGCGCGCCATCTTGCCGTGGTCGGCGAGCATCCGACGGCGGTCCTCGTCGGGCAGCAGGTACCAGTCGTAGGAGCGCACGAAGGGGTACACGCTGATGTAGTCGCGCGGCGTCTCGTCGGCGAGGAACGCCGGGACGTGCGAGCGGTTGAACTCCGCCGGCCGGTGCAGCGCCATGTTCGACCAGACCGGCTCCAGCGCACGGCCCAGCTTCGTACGGCGGAAGAGGTTGTACGCCTCCTGGAGCTGGTCGGCGGTCTCGGCGTGCCACCAGATCATGAGGTCGGCGTCGGCGCGCAGCCCGGACACGTCGTACGTGCCGCGGACCGTGACGTCCTTGGCGGCGAGCTGGTCGAAGAGCTCCTGGACCTCGTCCGCGTACCCGGCGCGCGCGGCGTCCTCGGGAAACACGTCGCGCAGTTTGAACACGGACCAGAGGGTGTAGCGGATGACCTCGTTCAGGTCCTTGGCCTTCTTGCCGGCGTTCGGAGTCCTGGCCGGGCCGGTGGTGGGGGCGTCGTCACTCATGGGGCTATTCTCCCGCTCCGCCGTGGAGGCTCTGCACCGGGTTCGCGATCAGCGCGTCCGTCAGTCCGGCGCGGTCGCCGGTGACCTTGTCCACGGCCGCGTCGGCGCTCGCGATGCAGGCAGGGATGCCGACGCCGTCGTACGCCGCTCCGCAGACGGCGAGGCCGGGCAGCTTGCCGATGTGCTCACGGATGCGGGCCACGCGCGCGTGGTGCCCGACCGGGTACTGGGGCAGTCCGTCGGTCCAGCGGGTCACCCGGGTCTCGACGGGCTCGGCGGCCAGGCCGGTGGCCTCGCGCAGGTCGTCCCGTGACACGTCGACGAGGCCGGCGTCGTCCCGGCCGAGGATCTCCGTCTCGCCGTACCGCCCGACGGACGTGCGCAGGACCACGATGTCCGGGTCCTCCTCGGCGATCCACCCCCACTTCTGGGAGGCGAACGTCGAGGCCTTGATGGTGCGCCCGTCAACAGGCGGCACCAGAAAACCGCTGCCTACGGGGAGGGCGATTTCGGCACGCCGGTAGGCGAGGGTGATCAGCGCCATGGAGGCGTACTCGACGGTCGCGAGTTCGGCCGCGGCGGCCGGGGCCTCGGCGCCGAGCAGCTGGGCCGCGGCACCGGCGGGCACCGCCACGACGACGGCGTCGGCCTGGAGGACGCGACCACCGGCGACGCCACCGACGACGACGCGCCATGGCCCGGTGCCGTCCGCCTCAGCCGTCCCGGCCGTCCCGCCCTCGACCCGCCGCAGCTCCGTCACCGGTGCCCCCGTGACGATGTCGCCGCCCCGCGCGCGCACCGACTCCGCGACGGCGAGCGGGAGTCCGCCGATGCCGCCCTCGATACCGGTGAAGACCGGCCCCGCCTGCTGGTTCCGCGCCGCCCTGGCCTGGATCTCGCGGACGGCCTCCGTCAGCGACGTGTGGGTGCGGGCCGCCTCGAAGAGCTGGGGGACGGCCGAGCGCATCGAGATGCGGTACGCGTCGCCCGCGTAGACCCCGCCGAGGAGGGGCTCGATGAGGCGGTCGACGACCTCGCGGCCGAGGCGCTCCGCCACGAACTCCCCCACCGCCACGTCGTCGCCGACCTCTGTGCGCGGCAGGTCGCGGTCGCGCTCGATCCGGCGCAGGCCCTCCTCCGAGAGGACTCCGGAAAGGGCTGCCGCATCGCCGGGGACTCCCATGACGTGGCCCTTGGGCATGGGCCGCAGCGCCCCGCGCGTCCAGATCGAGGCGCTCGCCGTCGCGGGCGGCTGGAGCCGGTCGGCGAGGCCCACCTCGCGGGCGAGCGCCACCGCCTCGGGCCGCCGGGCGAGCATCGACTCGGCGCCGAGGTCGACCCGGACCCCGGCGATCTCCCCGGGCAGCAGCTTCCCGCCGAGCCGGTCCGAGGCCTCCAGGACGGTCACGCGCACCCCGCCGTCCACCAGCCGGTGAGCGGCGGCCAGACCGGCGATACCGCCCCCGATGACGACGACATGACCCGTGCCCGTACGTGTGTCTGCGTGCATGTCTCCACTGTCCCAGACCCACCGACAGTCCCGCGGGCCCCGGTGCCCGTGAACGTGCCGGTGAGGGTGTCCATGACGAGTCCGGACCGTGACCTCTTCGGAACCGGATCCGGCCAACGTCTCGCGGGGGTCGGGCGTCGTAGAAGCGTCAGTCATCACGAGACTCTCGGGGGTAAGCCGATATGCAGACGCGTGGCAGTGGTACGACCGGGCGCCGGTCCGCACGACCCGTCCAGATCATTTCGGCGCTGTGCCTCGCCGCGGCCCTCGCGCTGACGGGGTGCTCGGGCGCGGCCGACGGTGGGGGCTCGAGCTCGGATGCCGACAAGGCCGCCGCCCCGGGCGCGAACGAGGCGGGCGCGGGCGCGGCCGACAGCGACGCGAGCGGCGGCAAGAAGGAGCAGGCCGCCGCGCCACCGAAGCTGACCGCCCACATCATCCACACCGCGTCCCTGACCGTGCAGGTCAAGGATGTGCCGAAGTCCCTCGACGAGGCCCGCACGGTGGTCGAGAACGCGGGCGGCCTGGTCGGCAACGAAACCACGGACCGCGACTCCAAGGGCCGCGAGCGCTCCCATGTCGTCTTCCGGGTGCCTTCGGACAAGTACGAGGAGGTGCTCACGGAGCTGGAGGGCTCGGGCAAGCTCATCGACCGCAAGGCGAAGGCCGAGGACGTCACGGACCAGGTCGTCGACGTGGAGAGCCGTATCAAGACGCAGCGCGCCAGCGTGATACGGATCCGCGAGCTGATGGACCAGGCGACCAAGCTGAGTGATGTGGTCACCCTTGAGGGCGAGTTGAGCACCCGGCAGGCCGACCTGGAGTCGCTGCTGGCCCAGCAGGCGGCCCTGAAGGACCGTACGAGCCTGGCCACGATCACCCTGTCGCTGTCCGAGACGCCGGTGAAGAAGGCCGCGGACGACGACCCGGGGTTCGCCGACGCGCTCGGCGGCGGCTGGGACGCGTTCGTCACCATGTTCCGCTGGCTCGCGCTCGCCCTCGGTGCGGTCCTGCCCTTCCTGGTGGGCGCGGCGCTGCTGCTGCTCCTGTGGATGCGTTTCCTGCGCGGCCGGACCCTGGGCCGCCCGGTCGCGGCGGCCCCGGGCGGCGCGGCCACGGGCACGAGCCCGCTGCCGGTCGCCCCGCCGGTCAGGGGAGACGGCACCGACCAGGACTGAGCGGACTGAACTGGGTGGACCGAGCGGATCCGCGCGAGTCTGCGCGGGACCGAAATGCGGCGCCCCCGTAGCGTGTTCGTATGGACATGAGCCCCGTGAGCCGTACGAAGGAACGCCTGGTGGTCGTCGGTGGGGACGCGGCGGGCATGTCCGCCGCGTCCCAGGCACGCCGTCTGAAGGGCCTCGACGAGCTGGAGATCGTGGCGTTCGAGCGGGGCCACTTCAGCTCCTACTCGGCCTGTGGCATCCCCTACTGGGTCGGCGGTGACGTCGCGGAGCGGGACCAGTTGATCGCGCGGTCACCGGAGGAGCACCGGGCGCGCGGGATCGACCTGCGGATGCGTACGGAGGTCACGGAACTCGACGTCGCCGGCGGCCGCGTACGCTCCCGGGACCTGGAGTCCGGGGACGAGGCGTGGACGTCGTACGACAAGCTCGTGCTCGCGACGGGCGCGCACCCGATGCGGCCATCGCTGCCGGGCATCGACGCACCAGGGGTGCACGGCGTGCAGACCCTCGACGACGGTCAGGCCCTCCTCGACACGCTGGCCCGTACGGCGGGCCGCCGCGCGGTGGTGATCGGCGCGGGTTACATCGGCGTGGAGATGGCCGAGGCGCTGATCAACCGCGGGTACGAGGTGACGGTCGTCAACCGCGGCCAGGAACCCATGTCGACGCTGGACCCGGACATGGGCCGGCTGGTGCACGTGGAGATGGAGGGCCTCGGCATCACGATGGTGAACGACGCCGAGGTCACCAAGATCCTTACCGGCGCGGACGGCCGGGCCCGGGCGGTCGTCACGGAGGACGCCGAGTACCCGGCGGACGTGGTGGTCCTGGGCATCGGTGTCCGCCCCGAGACCGCGCTCGCCGAGAGCGCGGGGCTGCCGCTGGGCGACCACCGCGGGCTGCTGACCGATCTGGCGATGCGGGTGCGCGGGCACGAGAACATCTGGGCGGGCGGCGACTGCGTCGAGGTCCTCGACCTGGTCTCGGGCCGCGAACGCCACATCGCCCTCGGCACCCACGCGAACAAGCACGGCCAGGTGATCGGCACGAACGTCGGCGGCGGTTACGCCACGTTCCCCGGCGTCGTCGGCACGGCGGTCAGCAAGGTCTGCGCTCTGGAGATCGCCCGCACCGGCCTGCGCGAGAAGGACGCCCGCCGGGCGGGCCTCCAGTTCGAAACGGTCACCATCGAGTCGACGAGCCGCGCGGGCTACTACCCGGGCGCCGGCCTCATGACGGTCAAGATGCTCGCCGAACGCCGCACCGGCCGCCTCCTCGGCGTCCAGATCGTCGGCCAGGAGGGCGCCGCCAAACGCGTCGACATCGCCGCGGTGGCACTCACCGCCTGCATGACGGTGGAACAGATGACAGCCCTGGACCTCGGCTACGCCCCACCGTTCTCCCCGGTCTGGGACCCCATCCTGGTAGCGGCCCGCAAGGCGGTAACGGCGGTACGGGGAAGGACGACCTAGCCATATCAGGGGCGCGGGGCTGTATCGATGTGCGGCTCCGCCGCGTGGGCGCGACAAGCCCCGACGGGCCGTCGGCCAAGCCACGACCTCAGCCGCCCCAGGGGCGCGGGGAACTGCGCGACCAGCCACGGCGAACCCGCAGCAGACAACGCACCTCAGGCCCCTTGAGCCGACCCATTGCCGTTGATCTTCTCTATGGCCTGCCGAGCCTGCTCCCCGGGCGACCGCGTCAGCGACGAGACCGTGGACACCGCAGGCGCCGACATCGCAGGCGGCGACACCGCCGACGACGGCGGCATCGGCGGCGCCTGCTGAGGCCGCGCATGCGACCCCGCCTGCCGGCTCCGCAGCCGGTGGCTCACCGCCTCGTCCAACGTCACGGGCCGCTGCATACTGGCGGCCAGCCGACCGGCCTCCTGGCCGAGCGCGGCCACGTCCTCCCACGGCAGCCTGACGACAAGGGCAAGCTCCGCCTCTCCGTCCGGCGTGGCGATCAGGGGCTGAGTGACTCGGTCGTTCATTGACCTGTTCCTCACGAGTTGCTTGGATCACGGGCGGTTGCCGAGACATACGCACACACCCGCGCTCCTGTTCAGAGTCCCCCGAACCCGGGCAGAATTTCCCCGTGGTCATACCCGTCCATGACGTGAATCCGGTCCGGCGCACGCCGTATGTGACGTACGCGCTGATCGCCGCCAACTTCGTGGTGTTCCTGGCCACTCCGGGTGCGGCGGGCTCGATCGGCGGTGAGAGCGGTCTGGCCCAGCTGTGCCATCTCCAGGCGTTCCTGGACCACTGGGCGGCGGTGCCGCGCGAGCTGATCCACAACCAGACACCGACGGTCGTCCCCACCGGTGACGTGGGCGTGGGATCCGGAGGCCCCGGCTGCGTGGTGGGCCCGCCGGGCTACGACAAGTCGCCCCCGCTGTCGGTCCTCACGGCGATGTTCCTGCACGGCAGCTGGCTGCACCTGCTCGGCAACATGCTGTTCCTGCTGATCTTCGGCAACAACATCGAGGACCGCCTCGGCCACGTCCGCTACGTGCTGTTCTACGTGGCCTGCGGCTACGCGGCGGCGTACGGCTTCGCCTTCGTCAACGCCGACTCCGGCGACCCGCTGATCGGCGCGTCGGGCGCGATCGCGGGCGTCCTGGGCGCGTATCTGGTGCTCTATCCGAAGGCCAGGGTCTGGGTCCTCGTCCCGTTCCTGATCTTCCTGCCGCTGCGCCTGCCCGCCTGGATGGTGCTGGGCTCCTGGTTCGTCCTCCAGGCGGTGTACTCGTCCGGCACGGGCGTGTCCGAGGCAGGCACCGTCGCGTACGTGGCCCACGTCGTCGGCTTCCTGGCAGGCATGCTCCTCGCCTGGCCCCTGCGCCCCGGCACCCCACCACCACCCGAGCCACGCGGCCTGCTGTGGGGCAGACGCGCGCGACCGCGGTGGTGAACTAGCGCGCGGTGCGCGTGTGGACGTACTCGACGAGCCGCGTCAACGCGTCCGGATCCATCGACGGCAGGACACCGTGCCCGAGATTGAAGATGTGCCCCTCCAGACCGGCCGCGGCGTCGAGGACCTCCTGGGTCTTCTCCTCGACGGCCTCGGTCGGGGCGAAGAGCACGGCAGGGTCGAGGTTGCCCTGGAGCGCCTTGCCGGGCCCGACCCGCCGGGCGGCCTCGTCGAGCGGGACGCGCCAGTCGACTCCGACGACATCCGCACCGGCCTCGCCCATCAGCCCGAGCAGCTCACCGGTGCCGACCCCGAAGTGGATGCGCGGCACGCCGTACTCCTCGACGGCCTTGAACACCTTCGTCGAGGCGGGCATCACGGACCGCCGGTAGTCGGCGGGTGCGAGCGCGCCGACCCAGGAGTCGAAGAGCTGGACGGCACTGGCCCCCGCCTCGATCTGCACCTTGAGGAAGGCCGCCGTGATGTCCGCGAGCCGGTCGAGCAGGTCGGCCCACAGCTGCGGGTCGCCGTACATGAGCGCCTTGGTGTGCTCGTGGTTGCGGGACGGGCCGCCCTCCACGAGGTAGCTGGCGAGCGTGAAGGGCGCGCCGGCGAAGCCGATGAGGGGTGTCGGGCCGAGTTCGCGGGTGAGCAGCCCGATCGCCTCGGTGACGTACGAGACGTCGTCGGGCGTCAGCTCGCGCAGCTGGGCGAGGTCGGCGCGGGAGCGGATCGGCTTGGCGACGACCGGACCCACACCGGGCTTGATGTCGAGGTCGACACCGATGGCCTTCAGGGGTACGACGATGTCGCTGAAGTAGATCGCCGCGTCCACGTCGTGCCGCCGTACCGGCTGGAGCGTGATCTCGGTGACCAGTTCGGGGCGCATGCAGGACTCCAGCATGGGGATGCCCTCGCGCACTTTCAGATACTCGGGCAGTGACCGCCCGGCCTGCCGCATGAACCACACGGGCGTGTGCGGCACGGGCTCGCGCCGGCACGCCTTGAGGAAGGTGGAGTCGTACGTCGCTGTCGGCTGCTGGCCCTTGGGGCGGTCAATGGCGCTCACGCCGAAAAGTCTCCCACGGCCGCACGGCCCCCCGTCCCGGGTACGGCCGCGCCAGGAGCCGGTGCGCGCACCCCGGTTCGGGTCAGCGGGACTGCGGGCCCCGGCGCTGCGGGAGGCTGACGACGGAGGCGTCGCCCGGGGCGGCCGGGGGCAGGCCGGCGATCTGGGCCAGGAGGTCGCACCAGGAGGCCAGGTGGGAGGCCGTGTCGGGCACACCGCCCAGGCCTTCGCGGGGTGTCCAGGAGGCGCGGATCTCGATCTGGGAGTTCGGCGGGCGGTCCGCGAGGCCGCCGAAGTAGTGGGAGCCGGCCCGGGTGACCGTGCCGCTGGGTTCGCCGTAGGAGAGGCCGCGGGCCTGGAGCGCGCCGGTCAGCCAGGACCAGCAGACCTCGGGGAGCAGCGGGTCGGCGGCCATCTCGGGCTCCAGCTCCGCGCGGACCAGGGTCACCAGGCGGAACGAGCCCTGCCAGGCGTCGTGCCCGGCCGGGTCGTGGAGCAGGACGAGTCGGCCGTCGGCCAGATCCTCGTCGTCGTCGACGACCGTGGCCTCCAGTGCGTAGGCGAAGGGGGCGAGTCGCTTCGGCGGTTTCGTCGGGTCGATCTCGATCTGCGGCCGCAGCCGTGCGGCTCCCAACGCGTCGACGGCGGCCCGGAAAGGCAGCGGGGCCGCCTCCATCGCATCCCGCTCCCCCTCCTTCGAGTCGTCCATCCCGCCAGCGCCGTCCGACAGTCGTCCCTGAGCCGCAGCCATGCGGGGAAGATTAAGGGGAACGGAGCCTCCGCGCAGGGAGAGACACCCGTGCGCGGGACCACTGTCCGGATCACGCCGTGCGAACACGGCACTACTTCTGGGGTTTTGAGGCCTTGGTCCGCCTCCGGCTCCTTGGGGTTTTGAGGGCTTGGTCCGCCTCCGGGGCGCGTGGGCGTGTGGCCAAACGCTCGTAGCCCTTTGTCGATACGGCCACTTTCAGCCGCGTATCGAAGCGGAGCGAACTCGTTTCGATCTTCGGATGATCGATCGCCCGTCCGAATTGCACGCATTGTTACTCACCAAATCGTGATCATTCTCTAAAGGCGGACGGGTTTGATGCCGAAGACCTCTGTGACCTTGAAAGCACGGTTCGTCCCGGCTCCATCCCCACAGCCGGTCCCCGTCCCCCACCCCAGGAGGCCTGGTGTCCGTTCTCCTCGAGCAGCCCGCAAGCCTGGTCGCCTACCGCCCGAACAAGCCGACCGCGATGGTGGTCGTGGCCGATCCCCGTGTGCGCTCCACCGTCACCCGCCACCTGTGGGCGCTCGGTGTTCGCGACGTGATCGAGGCCTCGTCCGTCGCGGAGGCTCGTCCCCGCATCGGCAACCCCCGCGACATCTGTGTCGCAGACGTCCATCTCCCCGACGGCTCCGGCCTCACGCTCCTGTCCGAAACCCGGGCCGCGGGCTGGCCGAACGGCCTGGCCCTCTCCGCCGCCGACGACATCGGCGCCGTACGCAACGCCCTCGCGGGCGGCGTCAAGGGCTACGTCGTCACCGGCACCCGTACGAACCTGGGGCTGCCCACCCGACCGGGCGCCGCCCCGATCGGCTCGGCCGCCGCCCGTATGCACCGCCGCCCCCCGGGGTCCCCGAGCCACCCGGGCGGCTACCGCGAGCTGTCCGGCCGTGAGGTCGAGGTGCTCCGGCTGGTGGCGGAGGGCCAGTCGAACAAGGCCATCGGCGTCTCGATGGGCCTGTCCGCGCTGACCGTCAAGAGCCACCTCGCCCGCATCGCCCGCAAGCTCGGCACGGGCGACCGCGCCGGCATGGTCGCGGTCGCCCTGCGCACGGGAATCATCCACTGACCACGGTCGGCAGCTCCTCTCCCCCGACCACGCAACGGAACCACGCGCTCCATATGAACCGGATGAACCGGGATCGCCCCTTGATTCACGATTCACTGACCTGACTGGTTTACGACCCTCGGACGCCCGTCGACGGAACGTTCCGTCGACGGGCGTCGTCGATACACAGATACGCTTGACACGTGACCGACGCCCAAGAGACCGCAGCAGACAGTTCACTGCGAACCACCGGAGGCGCTCCTCCGGACGACGTCGAATCGGCGCCGATCCCCTTGCTGGAGCCCCGCGACGGAATTCCGCCGGTAATCGCCGACGAGGCCTCCCTCGCCGAGGTGATCGCCGCGTTCGAGGCCGGCAGCGGCCCCGTCGCCGTGGACGCCGAGCGAGCCTCCGGATATCGCTACGGCCAGCGCGCGTATCTGGTCCAGCTGCGCCGCGAGGGCGCGGGCACCGCGCTCATCGATCCCGTCGCCTGCCCCGACCTGTCCGGCCTCGGCGAGGCACTGTCGGGGGTGGAGTGGGTACTGCACGCGGCCACCCAGGATCTGCCGTGTCTGCGGGAGATAGGCATGGTCCCGAGCCTCCTGTTCGACACCGAGCTGGCCGGACGGCTCGCCGGGTTCCCGCGGGTCGGCCTCGGCGCGATGGTCGAGGGCGTCCTCGGCTTCGTACTGGAGAAGGGGCACTCCGCGGTCGACTGGTCGACCCGTCCGCTGCCCGAGCCGTGGCTGCGTTACGCCGCGCTCGACGTGGAGCTGCTCGTCGATCTGCGGGACGCGCTGGAGAAGGTGCTCGACCGGCAGGGCAAGCTGGAGTGGGCCCGCCAGGAGTTCGACGCGATCGCCTCGGCGCCCCCGCCGGAGCCCCGCAAGGACCCGTGGCGCCGCACCTCCGGCATGCACAAGGTGCGCCGCCGCCGGCAGATGGCGGTCGTACGGGAGCTGTGGGAGACCCGGGACAAGGTGGCGCAGCGCCGGGACATCTCGCCGGGCAAGGTCCTGGGGGACGCGGCCATCGTGGAAGCCGCCCTCTCACTTCCGGCCAACGTGCACGCGCTCGCCGCGCTGAACGGTTTCGGGCATCGGATGGGGCGGCGCCAGCTGGAGCAGTGGCAGGCCGCCGTCGATCGCGCGAAGGAACTGCCGGATGCCGAGCTGCCCCAGCCGGGGCAGCCGGTGACCGGGCCTCCGCCGCCGCGGGCCTGGGCGGAGAAGGACCCGGTGGCCGCGGCGCGGCTGTCGGCGGCGCGGGCCGCGGTCTCCGCGCTGGCGGAGACGCTGAACATGCCTCAGGAGAACCTGATCACTCCGGACACGGTTCGGCGCGTGTGCTGGGAGCCTCCGGCTCCCGCGGATGCCGAGTCCGTGGCCGCCGCGCTTGCCTCACACGGGGCTCGGCCCTGGCAGGTGGAGCAGGTTGCGCCGGTGCTGGTGGTGGCGCTGACCGCCGAGGCCAAGGCCAAGACCAAGGAGTGAATGAAGGTGGCCCAGTCGCCGTGAGTTGTGCGGGCTCATGGCGGCTGCTGGTTCGGTGGGGGTTTGTCGCGCCCACGCGGCGGAGCCGCACATTGTCACAGCCCCGCGCCCCTACAGGGCGCCTGTGTCGGCGTCTGATCCATGGAAAGCCGTGTGACCTTCGCCGCTCCCCGCTCTGGGGGTGGGCAGGGTGGTTACCCGTAAGTAGCATGGGAGGTGAGCGCGCGCTCAGGGCGTGTGTGTCGCGCAGCAGTGCCATCCCGCATCTGGAGGAGAGCCATCGTGCCTCGTACCGTCAGGGACGTCGTCTTCGTCGACGGCGTCCGCACCCCGTTCGGCAAGGCGGGCCCGAAGGGCATCTACCACGAGACCCGCGCCGACGACCTCGTCGTGAAGGCGATCCGGGAGCTGCTGCGCCGCAACCCCGGTCTCGACCCGAAGAAGATCGACGAGGTCGCCATCGCCGCGACCACGCAGATCGGCGACCAGGGCCTGACGCTGGGCCGCACGGCCGGAATCCTGGCCGGGCTGCCGCAGTCCGTGCCCGGTTACTCGATCGACCGCATGTGTGCCGGTGCCCTCACCGCGGTCACGACCACCGCGGGCTCCATCGCCTTCGGCGCGTACGACGCCGTCATCGCCGGCGGTGTCGAGCACATGGGCCGCCACCCCATGGGCGAGGGCGTGGACCCGAACCCGCGCTTCGTCAGCGACAAGCTGGTCGACGAGTCCGCCCTGTTCATGGGCATGACCGCCGAGAACCTGCACGACCGCTACCCGCACATCACCAAGCAGCGCGCCGACGAGTACGCCGTGCGCTCGCAGGAGAAGGCCGCCAAGGCGTACGCCAACGGCAAGATCCAGCAGGACCTGGTGCCGATCTCGGTGCGCAACACCAACGCGGAGGTCGGTGAGACCGGCTGGGGCCTGGTCACCGCCGACGAGCCGATGCGCCCGGGGACCACCCTGGAGAACCTCGCCGGGCTCAAGACGCCGTTCCGCGTGCACGGCCGGGTCACCGCCGGTAACGCCGCCGGTCTGAACGACGGCGCCACCGCGTCGATCATCGCGTCCGAGGACTTCGCGCGCGAGAACGACCTGCCGGTCAGGATGCGCCTGGTCTCGTACTCCTTCGCGGGTGTCGAGCCCGAGGTGATGGGCTACGGCCCGATCCCGGCGACCGAGAAGGCCCTCGCCAAGGCGGGCCTGTCGATCGAGGACATCAACCTCTTCGAGATCAACGAGGCCTTCGCCGTCCAGGTCCTCGCGTTCCTCGACCACTACGGCATCGCCGACGACGACGCGCGCGTCAACCAGTACGGCGGCGCCATCGCGTACGGCCACCCGCTGGCCTCCTCCGGCGTCCGGCTGATGACGCAGCTGGCCCGCCAGTTCGAGGAGCAGCCGGAGGTCCGTTACGGCCTCACCACCATGTGCGTCGGCTTCGGCATGGGCGCCACGGTGATCTGGGAGAACCCGCACCACAAGGACGCCGGAGGCGACAAGTGAGTACCACTGAACTCCTGAAGGGCGCGGCCGAGCTGTTCCCCGACGAGGTCGTGACGTCGGCGCACGTACGCCACCTCGACCTGCCGTTCGGCGCCGGGCGCTTCGCGCTCGTCACGCTGGACAACGGCTTCGACCACACCAAGCCGACCACCTTCGGACCGGCCTCGCTGGCGAACCTGAACACCGCCATCGACCAGGTCGAGAAGGAGGCCTCGGCCGACGAGATCGTCGGCGTCGGTGTCACCGGCAAGCCGTTCATCTTCGCGGTCGGCGCGGACCTCAAGGGCGTAGAGCTCCTGAAGGACCACACGGACGCGCTGGCCATCGGCAAGGGCGGTCACGAGGTCTTCAAGCGTCTCGCGGCCCTCGCGGTCCCGACCTTCGCGTACTACAACGGTGCGGCCATGGGCGGCGGCGTCGAGGTCGGTCTGCACTGCACCTACCGGACCGTCTCCAAGGCCCTGCCCGCCTTCTCGCTCCCCGAGGTCTTCCTGGGCCTGGTCCCGGGCTGGGGCGGCTGCACGCTGCTCCCGAACCTCATCGGTGCCGAGCGTGCGGTGAGCGTGATCATCGAGAACTCGCTCAACCAGAACAAGCAGCTCAAGGGCCAGCAGGTCTTCGACCTGGGCATCGCCGACGCCCTCTTCGAGGGCGCGGACTTCCTGGAGCAGTCGCTGATCTGGACCGCTCAGGTCCTCAAGGGCGACGTCTTGGTCGAGCGTCCGGCGATCGACCGCGGTGAAGCCTGGGACCAGGCCGTCGCCAAGGGCCGTTTCATCGCGGACAGCAAGGTGCACGGGGCGGCCCCGGCCGCGTACCGCGCGCTGGACATCATCGCCGCGGCGAAGAACGGTGACCTGCAGCAGGGTTACGACGCCGAGGACGTGGCCCTCGCCGACCTGATCATGGGTGGCGAACTGCGCGCCGGTATCTACGCGTTCAACCTGGTGCAGAAGCGCGGCAAGCGCCCGGCGGGCGCCCCTGACAAGTCGCTGGCCCGTCCGGTCACCAAGGTGGGCGTCGTGGGCGCGGGCCTGATGGCCTCGCAGCTCGCCCTGCTCTTCCTGCGCCGCCTCGAAGTACCGGTCGTGCTGACCGACATCGACCAGGAGCGCGTCGACAAGGGTGTGGGCTACGTCCACGCCGAGATCGACAAGCTGCTGCTGAAGTCCCGTATCAACCAGGACAAGGCCAACCGCCTGAAGGCCCTGGTCACCGGTGTGCTGGACAAGGCGGAGGGTTTCTCCGACGCCGACTTCGTCATCGAGGCCGTCTTCGAGGAGATCGGCGTCAAGCAGCAGGTGTTCGCGGAGGTCGAGGCGGTCGCCCCGGCGCACGCGATCCTCGCGACGAACACCTCCTCGCTCTCGGTGTCGGAGATGGCGTCGAAGCTGAAGAACCCCGAGCGGGTCGTCGGCTTCCACTTCTTCAACCCGGTCGCGATCCTGCCGCTCCTGGAGATCGTGCGGGGCGAGGCGACGGACGACGCGTCGCTGGCCACGGCCTTCGCCGTCGCCAAGAAGCTGAAGAAGACCGCGGTTCTCGTGAAGGACGCTCCGGCGTTCGTCGTGAACCGCATCCTCACCCGCTTCATGGGCGAGATCCAGAACGTCATCGACGAGGGTACGTCGGTCGAGGTCGCGGAGAAGGCGGTGGAGCCGCTGGGTCTGCCGATGTCTCCTCTCGTCCTCCTTGAGCTGGTCGGTCCCGCGATCGGTCTGCACGTCTCGGAGACGTTGAACCGGGCCTTCCCTGACCGCTTCACGGTCTCCCCGAACCTCGCGGCGGTCGTCAAGGCGGGCAAGCGCGGCTTCTACGTGTACTCCGCCGAGAATCCTGCGAAGCCGGAGCTCGACCCCGAGGTCGCCGCACTGCTCAAGCAGGGCGATGTCGTGCTGACCGAGGAGCAGGTGCGGGCGCGGGTGCTCGACGCGGTGGCGCAGGAGATCGGGCTGATGCTCGACGAGGGTGTCGTCGCCGAGGCGCAGGACATCGACCTCTGCCTGATCACGGGCGCCGGCTGGCCCTTCCACCTGGGCGGCATCACGCCGTACCTGGACCGTGAGGGTGTCTCCGCGCGCGTGAACGACAAGCCGTTCCTGGAGCCGGGTGTGGCTTCCGTCCCGGCGTAGGCGTTCCACCGGGTTGCGCGAGTGCCCCCGCACACCGACTGGGTGTGCGGGGGCACTCGGCGTTCGTGTCGGACGGGACGTTTCTCGCCCCCGCCGTCCCTACCCTCCCCCACTCTCGGCTCCGCTCGAGCGGGGGGACCCCCATCGTCCCTGCCTCGGGGGCTCCGCCCCCGAACCCCCGCTCCTCAAACGCCGGAGGGGCTAACTGCTAGCCCGTGCGGCGGGCTGGGCGGCCTTCCAGGCGCGGTAGTGGCGAGTGGGGGCATCGGTGAAGGACGTGTGGCGCGGGGTCCAGCCCAGGAGGCGGTGGGCCTTGGCGCTGGTGACCAACTCGTCCTGGTCGGCGGCCAGTTGCATCATGCCGCCTGCCTCGGCGCTCGCCAGGGCTATCTCGCCGGTGTGGCCGGCGGCCCGTACGGCGCTCCGCTGCGTGTCCAGGGCGGTCAGCCGCTGGTCGTCGGCGATGACGAAGGTCTCCCCGTCGACAGCGGCGGGGTTGTCGAGGATGCGAACGTAGGCGTCGGCGAGGTCGTCGACGTGGACCCAGCTCCAGCGCTTGGCGGTGTCGCCGTAGAAGACGGGGCTGCCCGCCACGGCGGCGGCGAACCACTGACCGGTCATGGAGGTGCTCGCGGGGCCTCCGTACATGAACCCGGGACGGACCACGGTGTGGGCGAGGCCGGAGGCGGCCAGCTCCTTCTCCAGCGCGAAGCGGAAGCCGATGGGGCTCTCGGGGTTGCCGGGGGTGTTCTCGTCCATGAGGGGCAGGCCGGTGCGGCCGTAGGAGGAGATGCCGGTGGTGAAGACGAGGTGGCGGTGGCGGCCGTCGCGCTCCTGGGCGGCGAGCAGTTCGGCGAACAGGCGCTGGTCGCCGCCGACGGGGTCGCTCATGTCCAGCAGCAGGTGGACGACCGCGTCGGTGCCGTCGAGGTGGTCGCGCCAGGTGTCCGGCTTGGTGAAGTCGCCCTCGACGGGGGTGACTTCGTCCACGGTGAGAGCACGGGCCGCGGGGGCGGACGTGTCGCGGGCCAGGCCCAGGACGGTGTGTCCGGCGCGGGACAGAGCGGCTGAGACTCGGCGGCCCGCGTAGCCGGTGGCGCCGATGACGAGGATCTGCATGAGGAGTGCTCCGTGTGCTGTGTCGTGCCGCGCGTCGGGCGGCACAGGCGAGGTGACGGGGTTCAGGTGGCGGGAGTGGTGGTGAAGAAGCGGGCGAGCCGGTCGGCCGTCCAGGCGGGGTTGTCGGCCGCGAAGGTGTGCGCGGCTCCAGGGACGGTGTCGTGACGCACGTCGGTCGCGGCGGCGCGGGCGCCTTCCAGCAACACGTCCTGGGGCAGGCCGTGTTCGCCGTTCAGGACGAGGACGGGCATGGCCAGGCGGTCGCCGGCGCGGGCTGTCTGCCCGTCCTGGACGAGGGTGGCGTAGTGCTCGAAGCCGCCACGCATCGCGTCGGGGCGGGTGTGGGTGCGCAGCAGGTCGGCGCGGTCGGTGGCGGTGATGCCGCCGCCGGTCATCATCGACCAGAAGCCGGAGAGGTACTGCTCCTCCTTGCCGGCGGTGAGCATGGCGGCCAGGCCGCTCTGGGCGTGGAAGCCGAAGTGCCACGAGCCGCCGGTGGCGGGGTTCATGTGCTCCTCC
Source organism: Streptomyces sp. NBC_00878 (assembly GCF_026341515.1). Lineage (NCBI taxonomy): Bacteria > Bacillati > Actinomycetota > Actinomycetes > Kitasatosporales > Streptomycetaceae > Streptomyces > Streptomyces sp. NBC_00878. The sequence goes on from NZ_JAPEOK010000001.1 coordinate 2,535,598, forward strand.
AGGCCGTAGCCGGGCAGAAACGCCTCGCTGAGCACCAGCCGGACCACGTCGTCGGGATGGCTCTGGGCCCAGGCGTGAGCGGTCATCGCGCCGATGTCGGTGCCGACCACGAAGGCCCGGTCGTGGCCCAGGTGCCTCAGCAGGCGGTGGAGGTCCTCGGCCTCCTCGCGCTTGGTCCAGTGGTCGGCCGGGATCTGTGAGTCGCCGGATCCTCGTAGGTCGGGCGCGATGACCGTGAAGCCCCGTGCCGCGAGCAATGGCATCAGCGCCCGCCACTCGATCCAGCTGAAGGGCCAGCCGTGGATGAGGACCAGGGCGGGGCCGGATCCGCCGGTCACGTAGTGGAGCCGGACCCCGCCGACATCGGCGACAGCGTGCTCGAATCCGTCCGGTGCGGGTGCTCGGGGAGACATATGACCACCTCATACTTAATTAGTTAAGCAAGCATCACAGCACTGCTTGCTTAACTAGTCAAATACAGTGGTCGCATGGAGCCCACTGCCACTGACGCCACCGCCACGGCCACCGACACCACTCCCGCCAGTGATCCACTGACCGCCGACGAGCTTCTGCTGTGGCAGAGCCTGGGACGTCTTGTGCACTCCCTGCCGCGCGCTCTGGAGCAGGACATGGCTCGCACTGGCGTGACCATGACCGAGTTCGCCGTCCTGTTGCTGCTGAGCGAGGCGCCCGACCGCCGCATGCGCATGTCCGCACTCGCGGCGGCCTCCGGCGTCACCCCGCCGCGCATCACACGCATCATCGAAGGCCTGTCCCGCCACGACATGGTGCGCAAGGAACGCCACGGCCTGGACGCACGCGGCAGTGAAGCCGTCCTCACCGATACCGGGCTACGGGCCATGCACGCGGCTCAGCCCGCCCACCTCGCCAGCGCCCGGCGCCGGGTCCTCGACCACATCCCGGCCGAGCTCCTGCCGGGCATCGCCGAAACACTGGCCAAACTCGCCGAGGGCCCGCACCGACAGCAGTCCTCCGGCCTCCCCCGGTAGCCGCGCCATGCCGACGGCCGACGACAGAGCCGGTTTCGGACCCTCCGCCGGATCGAGCCGCAAGCGTGCGGGAGCGGACCGCGACCGCCACGAAGCCGAGCAAGGCGACCGCGCGCAAGGCGGTCAGCGTCCGGGCCTCTCCTGACGCTCGCCTCTGCCCGCCGTCGTCATCCTCGTCGTCGGTGCTGAGGAAGGGCCTTGAGTCTGGCGTCGTCGCCCATCCGCTCGGCCTTCGCGAGCAGTGACGGCCGCTCCTCAGGCCGCGGATTCACTTCCTCGTTTTCGCCCCCCCCCTCACCGTGGGGAGACGACATCCCCAGTGCGATGTCTACAAGCATGTCCTCCTGGCCGCCGACCAGGCCTCGCCTGCCGGCTTCGAGGAGCAGGGTGCGGACGTCCACGCCGTACCTGTCGGCCGCGGTCTCGGCGTGGCGCAGGAAGCTGGAGTAGACCCCGGCGTAGCCGAGCGTGAGCGTCTCGCGGTCGACACGCACGGGCCGGTCCTGGAGCGGGCGGACCAGATCGTCGGCGGCGTCCTGGAGGGCGAGCAGGTCGCAGCCGTGCTCCCAGCCCTCTAGGTCCGCGACGGCGACGAACGCCTCGATCGGGCAGTTGCCCGCCCCGGCGCCGTGGCCGGCGAGTGAGGCGTCGACTCGGGTGGCGCCCTCCTCGACCGCGGCCAGCGAGTTGGCGACGGACAGCGAGAGGTTCTCGTGGGCGTGGATGCCGATCTCGGTGTCGGGATCGAGTACGTCGCGGTAGGCGCGGACGCGCTCGCGCACCGCGTTCATCGTCAGGTGGCCGCCGGAGTCGGTCACGTACACGCACTGAGCGCCGAAGGACTCCATCAGGGCGGCCTGGCGCGCCAGATCCGCGGCCGGCGCCATGTGGCTCATCATCAGGAACCCCGAGACGTCCATGCCGAGTTCGCGCGCGGTGGTGATGTGCTGCGCGGAGATGTCGGCCTCGGTGCAGTGGGTGGCGATCCGCACCGAGCGCACGCCGAGCCCGTACGCCTGCTTGAGGTCCTCGACGGTGCCGATGCCAGGGAGCAGGAGGGTGGTCAGGCGAGCCCTGGTCAGGCTCTGCGCCACCGCCTCGATCCACTCCGCGTCGGTGTGGCTGCCCGGCCCGTAGTTGAGGCTGGTGCCGGCGAGTCCGTCGCCGTGGGCGACTTCGACGGCGTCGACGCCCGCCGCGTCGAGGGCGGCGGCGATCCGTGCGGCCTGCTCGGGGTGGATACGGTGCCGGGTGGCGTGCATGCCGTCCCGAAGCGTGACGTCCTGGAGGAACAGCCTGGTGCTCATCGCGCCTCCTGCGGGGTTCGGGCCGCGATCAGTTCGCCGACCCGCAGGGCCGCCGAGGTCATGATGTCCAGGTTCCCGGCGTAGGCCGGCAGATAGTCCCCGGCTCCCTCGACTTCGAGCAGCACGGTGACCTGGTGGGTGACCGGCCGCTCGCCGACGAGCGTGCGCGCGGAGCCGTCGCCGTCCATGGCCGTGATCTGCACCGGCTGCTTGAGCCGGTAGCCGGGTACGTAGGCGGACACGTCCGCGACCATCTGCTCGACGGCCTCGGTGATCCGCCCGCGGACCTGTGGATCGGGGGCGTCCACCAGGCAGAACACCGTGTCGCGCATGATCAGGGCGGGTTCCGCCGGGTTGAGGACGATCACCGCTTTGCCGCGCTCGGCGCCACCGACGGACTCGATCGCGGTCGCGGTGGTCCGCGTGAACTCGTCGATGTTGGCACGGGTGCCGGGGCCGGCCGACCGGGAGGCGATCGAGGCGACGATCTCGGCGTAGCGCACCGGCGCCGTCCGCGCGACCGCCGCCACGACGGGAATGGTGGCCTGGCCGCCGCAGGTGACCATGTTGAGGTCGGCCGCGTCCACGTGGTCTTCGAGGTTGACCGCGGGGACCACGAAGGGGCCGAGCGCCGCCGGAGTCAGGTCGATCAACCGCTTGCGGTACGGGGCGAGCGCGCGGGCGTTGGCCACGTGGGCCCCGGCCGAGGTCGCGTCGAACACGATCCGGATGTCGTCGAAGCCGGGCAGCGCGATCAGGCCCTCGACGCCCTTCGCGGTGGTCGGCACGCCGAGCCGGCGGGCACGCGCGAGGCCGTCCGAGGCGGGGTCGATGCCGACCATCGCCGCGATCTCCAGGCCCCGGCCGGATCGCAGCATCTTGATCATCAGGTCGGTGCCGATGTTCCCCGAGCCGATGACGGCCGCCTTCAGAGCCGGTCCGTCGTTCACGAGGCGCCTCCGGTGAAGCTCGTACGGACCTCGCCGAGGCCGCTGATCCGCAGGTGGAAACTGTCGCCCGGCGCGACCGGCACCATGGGGCCGAGCGCGCCGGACAGCACGATCTCCCCGGCCCGCAGCGGTCGGCCGTGGTCCCGCGCGGTCGTGGCCAGCCACGCGACGGAGACGAGCGGATCCCCGAGGCAGGCGGATCCCGAGCCTGTCGAGACCACTTCGTCGTCGCGCCGAAGAGTCATGAGGCAGGCGGGCAGTTCGAGATCACCGAGCCCGACGTGCCGGTCGCCCAGCACGAAAAGGCCCGAGGAGGCGTTGTCCGCGACCGTGTCCACGATGTCGATGTCCCAAGCGGCGATCCGACTGTCCACGATCTCCAGTGCGGCGACGACGTGCGCGGTGGCGGCGGCCACGTCGACGGGGCCGATCACCGGAGCGGTCAGGTCGTGCGCCAGTACGAAGGCGATCTCGGCCTCGATCTTGGGTTGCAGGGTGCGTGCGATGTCGACGGGTACGTCGGCCGGGCACGCCATGGTGTCGAGCAGGACGCCGAAGTCGGGCTGATCGACACCCAGTTGCTTCTGCACGACCGGGTTGGTGAGCCCGACCTTGCGTCCCACGATCCTGGCCCCTGCCGCCACCTGCTGCGCGGCCCAGGCGGACTGGACGGCGTACGCGGCGTCCAGGTCGCCCGCGGGCAGCAGGTCGCGCACCGGGGCGCAGGGGCGCCGCGTCGTGCGGGCCTCGCTGAGCCGGTTCAGCGCCTCGGCGGCGCCGGTGTCGAGCGTGGAAGCGGGTACGGGCATGTCAGTTCATCTCTCAGTTCACCTCGAAGGTCGTGCCGATGCCCATGCCAGTGATCCACTGGGGGACCGGCTCGTATCTCGTCCACACGAACGGCCTGTCCACGGCGGCCTGCCCGATGAGCCAGGTGCGTATCTCGTGCCCGCCGCTCCCGGCCTGCTCTTCGAGGCCCTCGTCCCCCAGAGCGGTGATCGGCGTGAGGTCCGGAGCAGCCAGCTGCTTGAGGAACCAGCGGTCCCAGGTGGAGTTGACGTGCGCGTGCGGATCGCCACCCATGGCCCGAACCCGGGGTTCGCGCGCCGCGGCGAAGGCCTGGAGATTCGCCCGCCCGTGGATGACCGCCTCCCGCCGCTCGCCGGCCACCGCGGGGTCGCGCGGATCGTTGGGCGGAAGCCAGTGCGAGAGCCCGCCGCTGGCCACGACGAGGACGCGCCCGGGGAAGTCGGCGCCGCGGAGGGCCTCGCCGAGGGCTCTGCCGAGCTGCACGCAGCGCGACATGCTCGGCAGGGGTGGGGCAGCCGTGTTGACGATCAGGGGTACGAGGGGGACCGGGCGCCCGCCGCAGACCATCTCGTAGCCCTGCGTCACTCCGTGGTCGACGGTGAGCGCGTACGACAGCGACAGGTCGAATCCGGCTTCCGCGAGCGCGTCGCGCACCGACCAGGCCAGTTGTGCGGCGACCGGCAGTGGCCCGGACCGGCTGCCGAAGTCGCCGAATCCCACGGCCTGTTCGACGCCGAGGACGAACGGCGGCATCTGGTCGTAGAAGTTCGCGTGGAAGTGGTCGGGGCCGATGACGACGACGGCGTCGGGAGCCAGCCGGGCCACTGCCTCGGCCACCCGGGCGGCGTCGGCGAGGAACCTGCCGCCGGGCTCCGAGCGCCCACGCGGCGGCGTCATGGTGGCGAACGGCGAGTGCGAGATGCCGACCAGGCCGATGATCTCGCTCATACGGGATCCTTGCCGAGGACGAGGAAATCGCGGTGTGCGCGCAGGAATTCGCCCGGCTTCTCCCACTGCGGCCAGTGGCCCGCGTCCGTGATCACGTGGAGGCGGGCGTCGGGCAGCCAGCGCAGCAGCAGTTCGGCCTCGTCGAGCCCACCCGTGGGATCGTGGTCGGTCCACAGCAGCAGGGTCGGCGCGGTGACGTGGCCGACCCAGCCGGGACGCCAGGCGAAGTCCCTGCGCACCTCGGGGTCCTGTAGGACGAGCGTGTTGGTGATCGCCTGGAGGAACCCGGGACGGCCGTAGACCGCGCGGCGCAGGTTCACCAGCTCGTCGGTCACCATCTCCTTGTGGTGGAAGAGGAACTCCACCCGGCGGCGTACCGTCTCGTCGCTCGGATCCCGGACGGCGGCCAGCGTGCTCTCGCGCATCCGGACCATCACCTCCGGCTTGTCGGCGATGTTGCCGGGGGTGTTGAGAACGAGCCGCTCGACGCGGTCCGGGTGGTGCGCGGCCGTCCAGGCGACCACCCAGCCGCCGAGCGATTCACCGGACAGGTGCGCCGAGTTGATGCCCAGGGCGTCCATCAGCCCGAGCAGATGGTCGGACAGAACGTCGATGGTGTACGGCTTGTCCGGCAGGTCGGACCAGCCGTGGCCGACCATGTCGTACGCCGTGACGCGGAAGTCCGCGGCCAGTCCCGCGATGTCACGGGCGTACGCCTCCAGGTGTCCGCCGGTGCCGTGCAGCAGGATCAGGTCGGGGCCCGACCCGGCCCGCAGCACCCGGGTGCGTACGCCGTCCACGTCGACGTGGCGGAGTTCGTGGTCGACGTCGGCCAACTCGCCCCAGAGACTGATGTGTTCGGGCAGCGTGCTCATCGTGAGTCCTCTCCGAAGCGGGCCCGGGCCTCGGCGACGGTGGCCAGGCCCGCGCTCTGCCGCCGTCCGACGCCCAGCAGGCCGAGTAGCCGGGAGTTCTCGATGGTCAGGAACTCGACCGGCGCGGTGGCTGAGGCGTTGTAGTGGCGGTGCCACGTCCACGGCGGGGTGTAGACGAAGTCGCCGGCCGACCAGGACTCGGTCTCGTCCTCGACCTCGCTGTACCCCTCGCCGCTGATGACGAAGTGCACCGTCTCGTGGTGGTGCCGCTGCATGTCCGAGCTCAGCCCCGGCGGGATGGTCTGCCGGAAGATCTCGAAGGTGGTGGTCGGCAGCTTCCCCGCGATCGAGAGCGTGGTGGGGTTGTGCACCTGGTCGGCCGGCAGCCTCTCCAGCTGCGCCGCGTGCACGACGACCGGGCGGGCGGCGCCGGGCCGCACGCTGTCGGAGATCGCGCCGAGGAAGTCGGCCAGCTGGAATCCGTCTCCTGACTGGGCCATCAGATCGTTTCCGTCCTTCCGCCGTCGACCGTGAGTACGGTCCCGTTGATGTAGCCCGCGGCAGCCGAGGCCAGGAAGGTCACGGCCGCCCCGATCTCCTCGGGCCGCCCGGCCCGGCCGGCCGGGATGCCCGCCGCGTCCGCCGCGTCGAGGTCCTCGTACGGGACCTCGGTGATCCGGGCGCGGACGTCCAGGATCTCGCGGCGGCGCTCGGTCGCCGTGGCGCCGGGCGCCACGCAGTTGACCGTGACCCCTTCGGCCGCGAACTCCCGGGAGAGCAGCTTGGCGGCCGCGGTGACCGCGGACCGCACGACCACGGACGTCGCGAGGTCGGGCTGGGGCTGGCGCACCGCCGCGGAGGTCACGAGGACGACCCGGCCGAAGCCCCGCTCGGCCATGCGCGGCAGGGCGAGCCGCGCCAGGCGCAGCGGGCCGAGCAGCAGCAGTTCGAAGGCCTGCTGCCAGCGTTCGTCCTCGACTTCGAGGATGCGGCCGGGCGGGGGTCCGCCGGCGTTGAGCACGAGGACGTCGAGCGCGCCGTACCGGCTCTCCATCTCGTCGAGGGCCGCCGCGGCGGACTTCGGCTCCGACATGTCGTTGACCAGCGCGTGGACGATGCCGCCGGTGTCCCTGCCGAGTCGTAGCGCCGCGGACTCCAACTGCTCGGCACGCCGCCCGGTGATGACGACGCGGTGGCCCGACCGCAGGAGCTGTTCGGCGACGGCGTACCCGATTCCGGCGCTGCCGCCGCCGACGAGGGCGTTGCGAGCGTTGATGGCAGCCTCCTGGTTTTCGGGCACCGCTGGGTTTCGAGCACCGCTGGGTTTCGTGCGGTGCTGGTTCTCGCGCGCCGACCGCAGGTTCTCGCGTACCGCCGGCTCCGAACGCCGGAGTTCGCGGGCACTGAGTTCCCTGACCGGGTCACCGGTCGCGGCGGGTCTATCGTGGGCCGCATGAACCCGGGAACCAACGATGAGTCCCGCTGAGCGGGACAACGGTGCTCAGGTCGCGGGCGGCCTCGAACGCGCCGCGGCGATCCTCGGCGCCTTCGACGCGACGCACCGCGACCTGACCCTCGCCGCCCTCGTCGCCCGCAGCGGTCTGCCGCGCTCCACCGCCCACCGCACCGCCGACCGGATGATCCGGCTCGGCTGGCTCGACAAGCCGAAGGACCGGTACCGGATCGGCAACCGCCTGTTCGAGATCGCGAGCCTGGCCCCGATCCGGCTCCAACTGCGGGAGGCGGTGCTGCCCTTCCTCCAGGACCTGCACAGCGCGACCAAGGTCACCGTGCAGCTCGGAGTGCTCGACGGTGCGCAGATCCTGGTCGTCGAGAAGATCACCGGTCATCGGCCGATGCCGATGCTCTCCCAGGTCGGCGGGATCATCCCGGCACACTGCTCGGCGCTGGGCCGCGCGATCCTGGCCTACAGCGACACCGCGACCATCGACGCCGTACTGGCCGCCGGCCTGGAGCGCAGGACGCCGCGCACGCTGACCGATCCGGTGGCCATCCTGCGCGAGCTGACCGCGATCCCGCCGCGCGGCTGGGCGGTCGAACGCGAGGAGGGCAACATCGGGGTCAGCTGCGTGGCCGCCCCGGTCTTCGGCCCGCTCGGCGAGGTCGTGGCCGCACTGTCCGTCACCGGCCCCTCCGGTCTGATCCGGGCGCAGGCGATCGGCCCCGCCGTACGCCTGGCCGCGGCGGCGGCGTCCCGGGCCTACTGCTCGCGCCGGTGACCATCGCCGACCGTCGTTGACCGCCGCAGACCAGGCCGGAGTCCCGCTGTGTGGGACTTCTGATTGCCGAGCAGGCCGCGCGGCCCGCACGCTGTGAGCGCCGGCACACCGATGGCCGGCCGGTGCGGCGACCTCAAGGAGACGACGATGACTCTAGGCGGCGGCTACATGCTGCCCTCGCGCGAGGGACAGGCGATCGCGGCGATCGGGCTCGGCATCACGAAGAAGGCCGACGGCGAGTCGACCCGTGACGCGTACTCGCTGTTCGAGTACACGATCCCCCCGCGGACCGACGGGCCGCCCCCGCACCTGCACACCCGCGAGGACGAGTCCTTCATCTGCCTGGCCGGGCGCCTCGATGTGCACCTCGGCGGCGAGGACTTCGTCCTGGAACACGGCGACTACCTGTTCCTGCCGCGAGACGTGGTGCACGCCTTCCGTAACCCGTACCAGGAGGAGTCGCGGGTGATCTCCGTGGTCTCTCCCGCCGGTCTTGAGCGCTACTACCAGGCGCTGGCGGACATGCCGCCCGGCCCCAAGGACATCTCACTGATGAAGAAGATCATGGAAGACTTCGGCATCGAGTTGCGGCTGCCGCCCGAGGTCGCCCAGTCATGAGGATCGCGATCATAGGCGCCGGCGTCGCCGGACTCGCCACCGCGAAGGTGCTGACCCAGGCCGGCCACGAGGTGCGGGTGTTCGACAAGTCCCCGGACGTCGGCGGTGTGTGGAGCCGGACCCGGCGCTACCCGGGCGTGACGACGCAGAGCCCGAAGGCGCAGTACTCGCTCTCGGACTTCCCCATGCCCAAGAGCTATCCGGAATGGCCCAGCGGCGCCCAGGTCCAGGCCTACCTCGCCCAGTACGCCGCCGAGTTCGGCCTCGAATCCGCCCTGCGCCTGGACACCGAGGTGACGGCGGCGCGCCCGGTCGGCGACGGCCGCTGGACGCTCGCTACCCGCGACGCCGTGGGAGCGGAGTCCGTCGAGGGGTTCGACCGGCTCGTCGTCGCGAACGGAGTGTTCTGCGAACCCCTGGTCCCGGCGTATCCGGGCCTTGAGGAGTTCACCGCGGCGGGCGGGCGGCTGCGCGCGGCCACGGAGTTCCATGACGCGGAGGAGGCTCGCGACCAGCACGTCCTCGTCGTCGGCTACGGCAAATCGGCCTGCGACGTCGCGGCGGCGATCAGCGGCGTCGCCGCCGGCACCGATGTGATCGCCCGTCAGCTGCTCTGGAAGGTACCGCGCAAGATCGCCGGTTTCGTCAACTTCAAGCTGCTGCTGCTCACCCGGCTCGGCGAAGGACTCTTCCGCTACCTGCGACTGCGCGGTTTCGAGAAGTTCGTGCACGGCCCGGGCAACGGCCTGCGCCGCCGGATGATCAACTCCATCGGCTCGGTCTCGGTACGGCAGTTCGGCCTCGCGAAGCTCGGCCTGGTTCCGGCCGGCCACCTGGAGGACATCGTCCGTGGAGCCATCGGGCTGGCGAGCGAGGGCTTCTTCGAGGGCGTCGCGGACGGGAGCATCACCGTCCACCGCGACCGGACCATCACGCGGCTTCGCGGCGGGCACGGCGGTCCCGCGGCCGAGCTGAGCGACGGCAGCACGCTCCGCGCCGACCTGGTGCTCTGCGCCACCGGCTTCACCCAGGGCGTGCCGTTCCTGCCCGCCGAGACCCGGCAACGACTGCTCGACGAGCGCGGGAACTTCATGCTCTACCGGCAGATCCTGCCCCTCGGCGTTCCCGGGCTCTACTTCAACGGCTACAACTCCTCGTTCTTCAGCCCGCTCAACGCCGAGATGGCGGCCCTCTGGATCGCGGCCGACCTCGCGGAGGCGGTGGCGCTGCCCGACCCCGAGGCCATGCGCCGGGCGGTCGTCGAGCAGCTGGCGTTCATGGACGAGGCCACGGACACGCACCACTGCCGAGGCACCAAGATCATCCCGTTCTCGATGCACAACGTCGACGAGGTACTCGGTGATCTCGATCTGAACATCGGCGCCACGGTACGGGCCTCGCACTGGCTGGGCGCGGTCAATCCCGCGGCCTATCGGCGGGTGACCCCGTTGCTGCTGCGGCGGCTGACACCGAGCGGGCCGCGACCTGAACCCGGATCCACCGGCCTGATGCCCGTGGACAGTGTCTCCGGAAACGAAGAAGTGCCTTTCGACCTGCGATGACGGGGTTTCTCCAGGACCACGTCAAGCACTCGCAGTGCTTCCCCGGATGGAGAAGTTGCGGATGCTGCCCGATCCGCGTCGGCGGCGCGGCGTGTGTCACCCGTTCGTGGCGGTGGTGCTGGTCGCGGCCTTGGCGGTGGTGGTCGGCGCGCACTCGTACGTGCGATCGGGCAGTGGTCCGCGAATGCATCGCAGCACACGTCAACTCGTACGTCCGTCGTCTCAACTCGTACGTCCGCCCGGCTGGGCCGGCCGCAGCGAGGCAGTGCCGTGGGCAGTGCGGTCGGGGGTTACAGGTCCATGGAGCGGCTGATGATCTCCTTCATGATTTCGGAGGTGCCGCCGTAGATCCGCTGGATGCGGGCGTCGGCGTATCTGCGGCAGATCACGGACTCCCACATGTAGCCGTATCCCCCGAACATCTGCAGGCAGTCGTCGACGACCTGGCCCTGTAGTTCGGTGGTGACCAGCTTCGCCTCGGCGGCCTCGTCCGCGGTGAGCCGGCCCTGGTTGTGTGCGAGGACGCAGGCGTCGACGAAGGCCTGGGCGGACGTGATCCGGGCCCGCATCGCGGCCAGCCGGAAGCGGGTGTCCTGGAACTTCGCCAGCGGACGTCCGAAGGCGGAGCGCTGCTTGGTGTAGGCGACCGTTTCCCGCAGTGCCGCCGCTGCGTGGGCCACCGCGCCCATGGCGACGACGAGCCGTTCCAGGGCGAACTGCCGCATCAGCAGGGCGAAGCCCTGATCCGGCCCGCCGAGCACGTCGGCGGCCGGGACGTGGACGTCGTCGAAGAACAACTCGGCAGTGTCCGAGGTCCGCAGGCCGAGCTTGTCGAGCTTGCGGCCCCGGGTGAAGCCGGGGGTGTCGGCGGCCACGAGGAACAGGCCGATCGAGTGGTCCTCGCCGGTGCGGGCGGCGACGATGACGAGATCGGCGTTGATGCCGCTGGAGATGAAGGTCTTGGCCCCGTTGATCAGCCAGCCGTCCCCGTCCGGGGCAGGCACCGCGCGCGTACGGATGGCGGCCACGTCCGAGCCGGCACCGGGCTCGGTGATCGCGATGGCGAGCAGCGTCTCGCCGGAGACCGCACCGGTGAGGTGGCGGGCCTTCTGGTCCTCGGTACCGAACTCGGCCAGGTACGGGGCGACGACGCCGGAGTGCAGCGGGACCGCGAGGCCGGACTCGGCGGCGTTCGCCAGTTCCTCGATCATGATCTGCTCGTACCGCAGGTCGGCCAGGCCCAGGCCGCCGTAAGCGGAATCGGCCCATGGGCACAGCAGGTTCTGCTCGCCCGCGAGCCGCCAGACGTCCTTGCCGACGATCCCCTCGCGCTCCCAGGCGGCCTGCCTCGGCACGACCTCGTGCTCGACAAAGCCACGCCACGCGGTCCGGTACGCCTCGTGGGCGTCGTCGAAGTATCCGTTTCTGATCACGGTCCAACGGTAGGCGGGCGGCACAGCGGGCCGTCATGACCGCAGCGCTCGCAGTCTTTGACCTGTGTGTCCGACCGAGTGTCCGACCGGGTGTCCGGCTAATGGCCCGGCTGAGTGCCCAGCCGAGTCCCGTACGATCGGCGGTCATGGCCGCACCTCCCGAGGACGACGCGCCTCCCGCGTACGGCGCGCCCGCCCGCTCGGTCGCCATCCACCACGTGCGGGCTTCACTGCGCGGAGCCCAGCGGCACGGCGTGGATGTCACCCCGCTCCTCGAGCGGGCCGCCATCCCGCCGCGTCTGCTGGAGGTCCCGCTCGCCCGGGTGTCGCCCCGGCAGTTCGCCCGGCTCACCAAAGCGGTGTGGCAGGCACTCGATGACGAGCTGCAGGGCCTCGGGCCACAGCCCCTGAAGGTGGGCACCTTCGCGATGATGTGCCATGCCGTGGTGCACTGCAGCCCCGATCTGCGCACCGCGCTGGACCGTGGCAGCGCCTTCTACCGGCTGTTCCCCGGCGGACCCCAGTTCCATCTGGAGGAGAAGCCGGCAGAGGAGACCCACGAGGCGCGGGTGGTCTTCGATCTCACGGCCTTCGAGGATCCCGATCACTACCTCGCCGAATCCGCCACCGTCGTCGCGCACCGCGTCGCCAGCTGGCTGATCCGCCGGAGGATCGGCCTCACCCGGGTGGAGTTCAGCTATCCGGCGCCCGGCCATGCTCTGGAGTACGACCTGCTCTACGGCGCCCCGTGCTCCTTCCGAGCTCCCCGCACCGCTCTCGTCTTCGACCGTTCCGTTCTCGACCGACCGGTGCTCCAGGACGAGGCGGGGCTGCACGCCTTCCTACGCCGAGCCCCGGGCGATGTCCTCGCCCGTCTGGACTACGGCAGCACCGCCGCCGCCCAGGTGCGCCGGCTGCTCGGGCAGTCACTGCCGGACCGGATGCCGGACCCGCAGGACGTCGCGGCACGGCTGGCGGTGAGCGCGCAGACCCTGCGCCGCCGGCTGGCCGCGGAAGGCACCTCCTTCCAGCAGATCCGTGACCAGCTGCGGCGAGATGTGGCCATCGCGGCGCTGGCCACGGGCACCGTCTCCATCGAGGACATCTCGCGGCAGTTGGGGTTCTCCGAACCCAGCGCCTTCCACCGCGCCTTCAAACGCTGGACCGGCTCTGCTCCCCGCTCCTACCAACCGGGCGGCTCAGAGCGACTCACCGTTGAGCAACCTGCCGTCGAGTGAACACCCGGGTCAACGACCTTGAGCGGCACGGTCGCGGCACCTGCCCGGCCCCGGCTCGTACCGTCCCGTCATGACCGAAGCGCTGATCTACGACGCCGTCCGCACCCCCTGCGACAAGGGCGGAGGCGGGGCACTGCTGCTCGACCAGGACGCGGCCGTCCGGCCCGGCACCACACTGCGACTCCGCAACGCCTACGGCCGCCCACAAGCATTCGTCGCCCGCGTCGGCCACCCCGCCGACGCCTACTGAAAACTCTTCCGGATCCCCGCCACCTTGCGGGGAAAGACTGGCCGCGGCGAGCGCTTCTGACCGGGCAACCCATCGCGGATCGACGTCACCTGTGGACGTCACGTATCGAGTGAGGAGAGGTGCAGCATGACAGTGGCCGAAGAAACAGTGCTCGGGCGCGTGGGGATCTGGACTGCGAGCCTGGACGCGCTCCCTCCGGCGGCGGCCGGGCAGATCGCGGCCGAACTCGAAGCCCAGGGCTGGGGCACCCTGTGGTTCGGCGAAGCCTACGGCCGGGAGGCTTTCACCCAGGCAGGGCTGCTCCTCGCCGCCACCGGGCGCATGCGCGTGGCCACCGGCATCGCCAACATCTGGGCACGCGACGCGATCGCGGCCAACGCGGCGTCCCGCACCCTGACCGCGGCCCACGGCGGGCGGTTCGTGCTCGGGCTCGGAGTCAGCCACCGGCCGCTGGTCGAGCGGGTGCGCGGGGGCAGTTACGCCAAACCGGTCGCCGCCATGCGCGAGTACCTCACGGCGATGGCGGGAGCGACCTTCTACGCCGCGGAGGCCGACGAACCACGCCCGCCCATCCTGATCGCCGCACTCGGTCCCCGGATGCTGGAGGTGGCCCGTGAACTCGCGGACGGCAGCCACCCGTATCTGGTGACACCGGCACAGACCGCCGAGGTGCGGGCAGCTCTGGGGCCGGACAAGATCGTGGCCGTCGAGATGGGCGCCGTGCTCACCTCGGACCGCGAGACCGCGCTGCGCCGGGCCCACGCCCACCTGGACATCTACACCGGTCTGCCGAACTACCGCAACAACTGGCTGCGGGGCGGCTTCGACGAGACGGACCTCGTCCGCGGCGGCTCCGACAGGCTGGCCGAAGCACTCGTCGCATGGGGCGACGAAGCGGCGATCCTCAGCCGCGTGCACGAGCATCTGGCCGCCGGAGCCGACCACGTCTGCGTCCAGGTCCTGATGGAATCCCCCTTCGACGTACCGACCGAACCGTGGCGAGAGCTCGCACCCGCACTCGTCGGCGCATGACCAACGCAACTCCAACCCCCATGCCTTCGGTCCGCGTCAGCGGTCAGACCGTTTCGGCCAGGGTGCACTCGCTCACGCCGACGCGCCGTGCGAGCCAGGCGGCGGTCCGCGGTTGCCGCAGCTCGTCGGTCACCAGCGAACACACCTGCCGCAGCAGGGAGTTGGCGGGGGTGGGCAACGTCAACGGCTCGACGAGGGCCCGCCGCAGCCGGTCCCGCAGGACGGCACGCAGACGCCGTGCTTCCTGCTCCGGCAGGGACGGTCCACTGCACGCGGTGATCAGCTCGCGCACCAGGGCGTCCACGGCCACGACGACCGGCGTCAGATTCGGATAAGCCCCCACCACACCCAGCCCGTCCGGCGTTTGAGGACGAGGCCCTTCGGGCCGACAAGCGGGGGCGGCTAAATCGTCCGCCACGCCTCCAGGGCCAAGCCCGGCTCCTCCTTGCGGCGGGTCAGGAGGAGTTGGCCCGTGTCGGGCTGGAGCGTGGCGGCCGTGACGCGGCCCTCGTCGTCCTGGCTCAGCGACAGCTGAACGTCCGCGGGGAGCTGCGGCCCCGACTCGGTCCACCAGGCCCCCGCCGACTCCTGCTCGGTGGGATACGCGGCGAAGGCGATCCGGCCGCTCAGCGAACGCTGCGCCAGCAGCGTGCAGTCGATGTCGTCGAGCGTGCAGCGGATCGCGGCCACCGGTCCCGGCCCCGCGCAGGTGAGGAGCGCGACGGGCTCGCTACCGGCACGCCACGCGCACACGGTGTCCGTCTCGTCCGTGAAGAAGAGCGTCACGTGCTCGTCGGACGTCGCGAGGGCCCGCAACGTGCCCGGCCGGGCCGACGCCTTCAGCGGCTCCTCGTCGAGCGCGGGTATGTGGCCGGGACCGGCCTGGGTCCAGCGCAGGATGCCCGCCGGTGAGGCCGCGTACAGCTCGACGAGTCCGGACGCCCGGGTCACGGCCGCCAGTTCGCCCTCGACCTCACGGCCCTTGAGGTCGCGCCACGGGCCCCAGCCGCCGCGTTCCTTCTGGCCGCGCATGCTGACGCCGCCGCCCCTGTTGGGTACGAAGACATGGGCGCGGCCCTCCGTGTCGACCGTGACGGCCGGGACGCCGGTCGCCTCGCCCTGCTGGTTGGGATGCCCGAGGGGGTTCCAGTCGAGGGCTGCGAGGTGCGGGCGGAAGTGGGTGGAATGGACGAGCCCCGACTCCTGCCCGCTGGTGGGACGCCAGGAGACCAGATGGGCGTAGCCGTTGGTTCCCTGGCCCACGGCGAGGACCGGGCGGACACGCTGGTCGCCGCCGACCGTACGCGGAGCCGACCAGGGGCCACCGGGGTGGCGCTCGGACCAGCACCACACCGCTTCCTCCCGCGGAGCGTAGGCGCCGAGTCTGCCGTCCCGGCTGCGTATGAGCCAGTCACCGTTCACTGTGCGGACCATTGACACTCCCCCACTCTAATCGGGTCGTGTGATCCGCCTCCGTGCGACCCTGGCCACATGGACGCCCCGCTTCTCGTGATCGTCGACGCCGCCAATGTGGTGGGGTCCGTGCCCGACGGCTGGTGGCGCGACCGCCGGGGCGCCGCGGAACGCCTGCGGGACCTGCTCGTCCCGTACGCCGCCGAGGGGCTTCCGGGGCACCCCGCTCCCCTGGAGCTGCTCCTGGTGGTCGAGGGCGGCGCTCGCGGCGTCACCTCCGTCCCGGGCGTACGGGTCGACGCGGCGCCCGGCAGCGGCGACGACCGCATCGTGGAGCTGGTCGCCGAGGCCGCGGACCGCCCGCGTCTGGTGGTCACCGCCGACCGCGAACTGCGGCGCCGGGTGAGCGAGTTGGGCGCGGAGGTCACCGGCCCGCGCACGGTCCGCCCATAGCTCCTGCCCGGCGCGGGCTCACATGCCGGTTCCCGCCCGTGGGGCTCACCTCTCGCGCGCCTACGGCACCGCCCCGTCCCACCACGCCCGCGTGCCCGTACCGGGCCGTCAGGGGCCCTCGTAGCGACGGCAGCCGGTCCGGGACGTACGGGGCCGGTCGATCAGGTCGACGCGAGGGCCGGTCGATCAGGTCGATCGCGAGGGCCGGTTGCCGACGGTCGCGCGGGGCGGCTACTGAGCGTCTCCGCGCCACGGATCGACCGCCTCGCCGGCCTTGATCTCCTCGCCCCGGCCGAGGCGGCTGTGAGAGCGGCCGTACAGGAAGTACACGAGGAAGCCGATCGCCATCCAGATGCCGAACCGCAGCCAGGTCTCGGCGGGCAGGTTGAGCATCAGCCACAGCGAGGCGAGGACGGAGACGATCGGCAGGACATGATCGAGAGGGGGCGTGGTCCGTAAGCCCCGGCGCGGCAGGTTTCACGCCAATGGGCCGGTTCCGCCACCGGAAAGGGTGGGGAAACCGGCCCAATCGGCCGTGTCGGTCGCGTGTGGACTCGACTGTGTCGGTCGCGTGCGACCGGGCGTGTCAGTCGCGGACGGACTCCACCGTGGCGTGGGGCTGGTCGGTGGGGGTCCCCCCGCTCGGGCGAAGCCGAGAGTGGGGGAGGCCGTCCAACTTGGAGACGAGACCGGTGACTTGCCGGGCGATGTCCGGTGCGGTCAGCCCGATCTCGGCCAGCACCTCCTTGCGGGAGGCGTGGTCGAGGAAGCGGGGCGGGATACCGAAGTCGCGCAGCGGTACGTCCACGCCCGCGTCGCGCAGGGCCTGGGCGACGGCCGAACCGACGCCGCCGACGCGGGAGTTGTCCTCGACGGTGACGACCACGCGGTGCTGCTCGGCGAGCGGGGCCATGGCCTCGTCGACGGGCTTGACCCAGCGCGGGTCGACGACGGTCGTGGAGATGCCCTGCTTGTCGAGGAGGCCGGCGATCTCCAGGCACATCGGCGCGAGGGCGCCGACCGAGACGAGGAGGACGTCCGGGGCGTCGGTGCCCGGCTCGCGCAGCACGTCCATGCCGCCGATCCGGCCCACGGCGGGTACGGCGGGGCCGACCGCGCCCTTGGAGAAGCGGACCACGGTCGGCGCGTCGGTGACCTCGACGGCCTCGCGGAGCTGGGCGCGGACCTGGTCGGCGTCGCGCGGGGCGGCCAGCCGCAGCCCGGGGACGACCTGGAGGATCGACATGTCCCACATGCCGTTGTGGGAGGCGCCGTCGGTGCCGGTGATGCCGGCCCGGTCGAGGACGAAGGTGACCCCGCACTTGTGCAGGGCCACGTCCATCAGGACCTGGTCGAAGGCGCGGTTGAGGAAGGTGGCGTAGACCGCGAAGACGGGGTGCAGTCCGCCGGTGGCGAGCCCGGCCGCCGAGACGGCCGCGTGCTGCTCGGCGATGCCGACGTCGTACACCCGCTCCGGGAAGGCCCTGGCGAACCTGTCGAGGCCGACCGGCTGGAGCATGGCGGCCGTGATGGCGACGACGTCCTCGCGCTCCTTGCCGAGCTTGACCATCTCCTCGCCGAAGACGGACGTCCAGTCGGCGCCGGAGGAGGCGATGGGCAGGCCCGTGTCGGGGTGGATCTTGCCGACGGCGTGGAAGCGGTCCGCCTCATCCTGGAGGGCGGGCTGGTAGCCGCGGCCCTTCTCGGTGAGGCAGTGCACGATGACGGGGCCGCCGAAGCGCTTGGCGCGGGCGAGCGCGGACTCCAGGGCCTCGATGTCGTGGCCGTCGATGGGGCCGACGTACTTCAGGCCCAGGTCCTCGAACATGCCCTGCGGGGCGATGAAGTCCTTGAGGCCCTTCTTGGCGCCGTGCAGGGTCTCGTAGAGCGGCTTGCCGACGACGGGCGTGCGCTCCAGGATGTCCTTGCCCCGGGCCAGGAAGCGCTCGTAGCCGTCGGTGGTGCGCAGCGTCGCCAGGTGGTTGGCGAGGCCGCCGATCGTGGGGGCGTACGAACGCTCGTTGTCGTTGACGACGATGACGAGCGGGCGGTCCTTGGCGTCGGCGATGTTGTTGAGCGCCTCCCAGGCCATGCCGCCGGTGAGGGCTCCGTCACCGATGACGGCGACCACGTGGTCGTCGCGTTTCAGGACCTCGTTGGCCTTCGCGAGGCCGTCGGCCCAGCCGAGGACCGTGGAGGCGTGCGAGTTCTCGATGACGTCGTGCTCGGACTCGGCCTGCGAGGGGTAGCCGGACAGGCCGCCCTTCATCTTCAGCTTCGAGAAGTCCTGGCGGCCCGTGAGCAGTTTGTGCACGTAGGACTGGTGGCCCGTGTCCCAGAGGATGCGGTCCTTCGGGGACTCGAAGACGCGGTGCAGCGCGATGGTGAGCTCCACGACACCGAGATTGGGGCCGAGGTGGCCGCCGGTCTTGGAGACCTCTTCGACGAGGAAGGTCCGGATCTCGCCGGCCAGCTGGTCCAACTGCTCCTGGCTGAGCCGGTCCAGATCGCGCGGTCCCCTGATGCGGGTCAGCAGCGGCACCCGTGCCTCCTTGCACTAGAGCTGATCGAGCTTATGCCGGGTCTGTCGAGTCTAATGTTCCGCTTTTCACGGCGGCGGCCGGGTTGTGCGTCGTACGTCACGCGTTCGGCCGTAAACCATCTCGCCCACGGTACCGGCCGCCAAACGCGTACGGGCACACGGAAGTGCCCGACACCGCCATTGGTGTCGGGCACTTGTCCGAATGGGCTTCGCCCCGTCGAGAGGCTTCGCCCACCGCTGTGCGCGGCCGAGCGGTGTTATGCGCGGCCCGCGGTCTTCTGGGTCTTGCGGGTGACGGAGTCGATGACGACCGTGGCGAGCAGCACTCCACCGGTGATCATGTACTGGACCGGTGTGGCGATGCCTTCGAGGGCGAGCCCGTACTGGATCGACGTGATGACCATGACGCCGAGGAGCGCGTTCCAGGTACGGCCGCGTCCGCCGAAGAGGCTGGTGCCGCCGATGACGGCCGCCGCGATGACGTTCATCAGGAGGTCGCCCGCGCCGGCGCTCTGGTTGGCCGCGGCGATCTTCGAGGACCAGAACAGACCGCCCACCGCGGCGAAGAAGCCCGCGATGGCGAAGACCGAGACCCGTACCACCGTGACGTTGATACCGGCACGACGGGACGCCTCGACGCTACCGCCGAGCGCGAAGATCTTGCGGCCGTAGGTGGTGCGGCGCAGCACGAAGTCCGTGATCACCAGGACCAGGAGGAACAGCAGCAGCGCCAGGGGCAGGCCCTTGTACTGGTTGAACATGACCGCTGCGGCGAAGGCCACGACCCCGAGCACCACTGTGCGCACCACGATGTCGATGAGCGGCCGGGCCGGGATGCCCGCCGCCTCGCGACGACGGCTGTCCAGGAACGAGGTGACGAAGAAGAACGCCACCGCCACCACCGCGAGCCCGTAGGCGGCCGCGACGTCGGAGAAGTAGTACGTGGTCAGCTGGCCGACCACACCCTCGCCGTCGAGGTTGATGGTGCCGTTCTCGCCCAGGATCTGGAGCATGAAGCCGAGCCAGAACAGCAGGCCGGCCAGGGTGACCGCGAACGCGGGCGCGCCGATCCGGGCGAAGAAGAAGCCGTGGATCGCGCCGATGGCCGCGCCGCTGGCCAGCGCGATGACCACGGCCAGCCACTCGTTCACGCCGTGCGTGACGCTGAGCACGGCGGTGATGGCGCCCGCCACACCGCTGACCGAGCCGACCGACAGGTCGATCTCACCGAGCAGCAGCACGAAGATGATGCCCACCGACATCATGCCGGTGGCCACCATCGCGACGGCGATGTTGTTGAGGTTCTCGGCCGAGAGGAAGGCCGAGTTGAGGCTCTGGAAGATGACGCAGATGACGATCAGACCGATGACGACCGGGAGGGAACCCAGGTCTCCGGCGCGCAGCTTGCGCTTGAACTCGTCCAGGTAGCCGGCGAAGCCGCGCTCACGTACCAGCAGCCGGGGGTCGACGGCGACGTCGGCGCCCGCGGCGGCCTCGGGGTTCTCGACGACGTGGTCGTCGGGAGTGACGGAGGTCTTGTCGATGCTCACTTCTGAGCCTCCCCATTGCCGCGCGCCGCACGACGGGTCACGGCGTTGTCCGTGGCACCGGTGATGGCGGAGATGATCTCTTCCTGCGAGGTGGTCTTGACCTCGAAGACGCCGTTGTTGCGGCCGAGCCGGAGCACGGCCACCTTGTCGGCGACGGCCTTGACGTCGGCCATGTTGTGACTGATGAGCAGGACCGCGTGGCCGCGCTCACGCAGCCGCTCGACCAGGTCCAGGACCTGGGCGGTCTGCTCGACACCCAGCGCCGCGGTGGGCTCGTCCAGGATGACCAGCTTGGGCGCGCCGAGCATGGAGCGGGCGATGGCCACCGTCTGGCGCTGACCGCCGGAGAGCGAGGCGATCGGGATGCGCACGCTGGGGATACGGATCGACAGCGTCTGGAGCAGTTCGCGGGAGCGGCGCTCCATCTCGACCTCGTCCAGGACGCCGCGCTTCTGCAGCTCACGACCCAGATAGAGGTTCCCGACGACATCGATGTTGTCGCACAGCGCGAGGTCCTGGTAGACGGTCGCGATGCCCAGGTTCTGGGCGTCGTGCGGCTTGTTGATCTGGACGGTCCTGCCGTCCCATTCGATGACGCCCTCATCGATGGGGTGCACGCCGGCGATCGTCTTCACCAGCGTGGACTTTCCGGCGCCGTTGTCGCCGACCAGGGCGACCACCTCGCCGCCGTGGACCTCGAGTTCAACGTCGGTGAGCGCCTGAACGGCACCGAACCGCTTCGAGACCCCGCGCAACGCCAGGACAGGCGTAGCGGACACGTGAATCATCTCCTTCGCCGCCTGACCCGGCGGGAGGTTGTGCAGAAGAATTGGTGGAGGGAGGAAGGATTCCGTCCGGCGCCCCGCCCTAGCTTGCGGGGCTGGTGGTTGCGGGGCGCCGGAGGAGCTTCGAGTTCGCGAGTCCCCGGCAGGATTCCTTGCGGGAATCAAGCCCCGTACGGGAATTCAATGGTGAATTCCCGTACGCGGAAGGGGACTTGCGATTTTCTACTTGAGACCGATCTTGTCGCAGGCGGCCTTGAACTTCGCCGTGCAGATCTCGTCGAGCGTGTAGATGCCGTCCTTGATGACGGTGTCGTTGATGTTGTCCTTGGTCAGCGACACGACGGGGACGAGCACCGACGGGACGCCCTTGGTGGTCGGGCTGTCGACCGAGTCCTTGGCGATGGAGTCGAGCTTCTCGCCCTTGGCGAGGGCGACGGCCATCTCCGCGGCGACGTCCGCCTCCTGCGGGTAGGGCTTGTAGACGCTCATGTACTGCTCGCCCGAGACGATGCGCTGCACACCGGCGAGCTCGGCGTCCTGTCCGGTGACCGGCGGCAGCGGGGTGACGCCCGCGGCCTTCAGGGCGGTGATGATGCCGCCCGCCATGCCGTCGTTGGCGGAGTAGACGCCGACGATGTTCTTCTTGCCGATCGCGGAGATCGCGCCTTCCATGTTGGCGTTGGCGTTCTCCGGCTTCCACTCCTTCGTGTCGTACGACTTCGCGATGTCGACCTTGCCCTGGAGCTCGGACAGCGCGCCCTTCTTGAAGAGGGCGGCGTTCGGGTCGGTGACCGCGCCGTTCATCATGACGATCTTCGCGGAGGGCGTGGCCTTGGAACCCAGGGCCGTCAGGAGTGCCTTGCCCTGAACGCGGCCGACCTCTTCGTTGTCGAAGGAGGTGTACGCGTCGATCGGGCCCTCGGCCAGGCGGTCGTACGCGACGACCGGGATGCCGGCGTCCTTGGCCTTCTTCACGCCGTTGGCGATGGCCTTGGAGTCCACCGCGTCCACGATCAGCACGTCCACCTTGTTGGTGATCATCGTGTCGACCTGCTGGGACTGCGTGGTGGCGTCCTGCTTGGCGTTGGCGTAGACGATCTCGCCCTTGTTGTTCGTGAGCTCCTTGACCTTCTTCTCGATCAGGGGCTTGTCGAACTTCTCGTACCGTGCGGTCTGGTTCTCCGGAAGGAGGAGGCCGACCTTGATGGCGTCACCCTTGGCCGCGGACTTCGTGCTGTCACTGTCGCCGGCCTCGTCGGCACTGCCACAGGCAGCCAGCGAGACGGCCATCGCACCCGCGGCAACGGCAATGGCGGCGCGACGCATACGCGTGTTCACTTCAGAAACCTCCCTGACGAGGCCGCGACGTTGCGGCCGAGGTGGCTGGAAGTCAACTCGGCCACAAGTGCGACGTCAAGAAGTAAATCCTTAACGAGATGGCAACGGTGCCATCCGTTCTCTAAGTGAAGGCGGGTGCGACCGCGGAGAGAGAACCGTCCAAAAGGGTTGAATCGCCCATCTCGCTGAGTGCGAGAGCGAGTGCCCCGAGGACCTCGGCCCGGCCGCCAAGCGCCCCTGGCAGAACGGATAGTTGACGCGCCGCACTGGGGATCGCATAGCGGCCGACAGACTCCCTTATGGGCCCGAGAACGAGCTCTCCGGCCTCGGCGAGATCACCGCCGAGAACCACCCGGCTCGGGTTGAGCAAGTTGCAGAGATTGGCGACTCCACTGCCGATGTGTCGACCGACGTCGGCGATCACCCGACGACAGCCAGGGTCTCCGTCCCTCGCCAGCCGCACGACACCTTCCATGGTCAGGTCCGTGCCGTGGCTGGACTGGAGGAGTGGCAGCACATAGCGCGCCGCCGCGAAGGTCTCCAGGCAGCCCCGGTTTCCGCAGCGGCAGACCGGGCCGGACTCGTCAAGAGTAATATGCCCGATTTCTCCCGCTGTGCCACCCGGGCCGCGATAGATCTTGCCGCTGATCACGAGTCCGGCGCCCACACCGCTCGCGACCTTGATGTATGCCAGGTCCCGCACGCCCCGGCCGCTCCCCCAGACGAGTTCGCCGAGGGCTCCCAGGTTGGCGTCGTTGTCCACGTGCACCGGCACGCCGAGCCGGCCGCCCATCTCCTCGGCGGGCTTGGTGCCGGTCCAGCCCGGCAGGATCGCGGTGGAGCCGAGCGACCCGGACTCCACGTCGATCGGGCCCGGCACTCCGAGGCCGACGCCCGCGATCTTCGTACGGTCCACCCCGGTGGCCTCGATCAGGCGGTTGACCAGCTGTTCCGCCCGGTCGAAGCCCTGTGCGGCGGAGGCGTCCACGTCGAGCGGCTCGGACTCCTCGGCGAGGACCTGGTGCGCGAGGTTGCCGACCGCGACGCGCAGATGTGTGTGTCCGAAGTCGACGCCGATCACGATGCCCGCGTCGCCGCTGAGGCTGACGCTGCGCGCCCTGCGACCGCCCGCCGAGGTGGGGGTGACCTCGACCGTTCCGCCGTCCTTCAGCTCCCGGACGATGTTGGAGACCGTGGCCGCGGACAGGCCCGTGGCCCTCGCGATCTCGGCCTGCGTGAGTGACCCGGCCAGACGCACCGCGCGTACGACCCGTTCGAGATTGGCTCGGTGCAGCGACGACTGCGACCCCGGAGTCTCCACGACGACCTCCTGCGTACGGGGTCGCCTCGGTGAGACCCCGCCTATGTCCAACTAGTGAACTCTAAGCTGAGCCGTTGGGGTCGCCTCCCGTCAAGAGGTTGAGCAAAGAGAGGGGCGGGCCGGCGCCCGCGCACACCTGGGTGGCCCCGGCTCCAATCCGGGACCACCCTCGCAAACCGAACCGACAGTCGAACCGTTACTTGAGCGCGCCCTTGGAAAGCCCTTACTTGAGCGCGCCCGCGGTAAGTCCCTGGACGACCTGGCGCTGGAAGACGATGTACGCGGCGAGCACCGGCAGCATCGCCATCACGAGACCGGCGAACAGACCGGACCAGTCGCCCTTGTAGCCCTGGCTGACGGCCAGCTGGACGAGGCCCTGGGTGAGCACCTTCCGGTCGGGTTCGGTGTTGAGCACCGTCGGCAGCATGTACTGGTTCCACTGCCCCAGGAAGTTGAAGATGCCGACGCTGATCAGACCGGGCTTGGCCATCGGCAGCATCACCTGGAAGAACGTCCTGGTGTGCGAGGCGCCGTCCACGAAGGCCGCCTCGGCCACCGAGGACGGCAGCGTTCGGAAGAAGGCCGTCATGAAGAACACGGTGAACGGCAGCGAGTACGCGATGTAGACCAGGATCAGTCCGGGCAGCGTGTTCAGCAGCGACAGGTTCTGCATGACGTAGAACAGCGGGACCAGCGCCAGGATGATCGGGAAGCTCATTCCTCCGATGAAGAGGAAGTAGATGAAGCGGTTCCCGGGGAAGTCGAAGCGCGCGAGGACGTACGCCGCCATGGAGCCCAGCAGCATGGTGCCGAGGAGCGAGAAGCCCACCACGATCACCGTGTTGAGGAAGTAGTCGCTCATGTTCGCCGAGGTCCAGGCGCGCGACCAGTTCTCGAAGTGCAGTTTGTCGGGCAGCGCCCAGGGCGAGCTGAAGATGTCCCGGTCCGTCTTGAACGAGGTCATCACCGCCCACAGCAGCGGCATGACGACCATGAACGCCCAGAGGATGAGCATGCCGTGCGAGAAGAAGTTGAGGACCCTGCCCTCGGCGGCCTTCTCCGGCGGCCCGGGTGCGGCCGTCACCTTGGTGACGGGCGGCAGCTCCTCGGCGGTGTCCGCGGGAGGCGTGTCGGTCGTCTTCATTCGTGTCCTCCTCGCGGCTCGGTCGGCTCGATCAGCTCGATCGGCTCGGTCCGCATCAGTACTCCAGCCGCTCACGTCGGCCGAGCTTCATCACGACGCCCACGAAGAGCAGCGTCAGGACGAGCAGGGCCACACCGATCGTCGTCGCGTAGGCGGCCTGGCCGTCGCGGAAGGCCTTCTGGTAGACGTACAGCGGCAGGACGGTCGTCGAATAGTCGGGGCCTCCGCCGTTCGGCCCCACGGTCATGATCTGCACGACCGCGAAGGACTCGGCGCCGAGCGCCAGGATGCCCATGTAGGCCCAGCCGGACTGCACGGTGTCCCAGAGCAGCGGCAGGGTGATCCGGAAGAACGTCGTGATGCGGTTCGCGCCGTCCAGCAGTGCGGCCTCGTAGTAATCCTTGGGAATGGAGGCCATTCCGGCGGAGAAGAGCACCACGAAGAAGCCGACGGTGGACCAGACGAGTACGGCGAAAACGCACCACAGGGCGAGGTCGGGGTCGCCGAGCCAGTCGGGCTGGACGCTGTCCAGACCCACCGCCTTCAACGCGGAGTTGAGTGCGCCGCTGTTGGGGTTGTAGGCGAACTGGAACAGCAGCGCGACGATGGCGATCGACAGCACCTGCGGAAAGAAGTAGACAATCTTGTAGAAGGCCGATCCGCGCACCCCCGCGATCGCGGCGTTCTTCCGGCGCCGTCCGCCGACATTGAGCATGAAGGCGAAGAACAGGGCCAGGGTGAGCGTCACCAACGGCAGCAGCAGAACGAACGTGACGCTGTGCTGGAAGGACTTCCAGAAAACCTCGTCGTCGAGAATTCTCGTGTAGTTCTTGAAGCCCACCATCTTGAAGTCCGGGCTCAGGCCGCTCCAGTCCGTGAACGAATAGTAGATGGACTGGACGAAGGGCCAGATCACGAACAGGACGTAGATGGCCAGAGGGGCCGCCAAGAACCCCACGATGAAACGGTATTTACCGTGTTGCATTTCCTACCGACCCGATCTTCCCGCGGGCACTGCCGCCGACGCCGCGCATCGAGAGCCGGGGACCCCGGACCCGGTCACGGCCCGGGGTCCCCGGCTGTGCTCACTGGTGCTTGTAGTGCTGGATGGAGTCGTCCTTGGCCGCTTCGTCGGCATAACCCTGGATCTTCTTGATGGCCTCGGCCGGGGTGAGCCGCCCCGCCATCATCTCGCCGAGACCGCCGACACCGATCTTCTCCTTCTGCAGCGCCACGTACCAGTCCTGGATGCGCGGGTTGACCACGTTGTCGCCGGCCTTCTCCAGGGCCGCGACACCGGACTTGAGGCCGGGGGTCAGCTCGATGCCGTCGGTGCCGCCGTTGAAAGCGGTCAGCGACTTGACGGACGCGGTGAAGTTCTTCGACGAGGCCTCGCTGAGCATGATGCGCAGCTGCTCCATACCGCCGTCCGGGTTCTTGGCCTTGGCGGGGACGACGAAGGGCTCGCCGCCGGACGCCCAGATGGTGCCGAAGGGCATCTTGTCCGCGCTGTCGATGCCGGTGGGCGCGGACACCGCGAGGTTGAAGTCCTTCGGCATGGTCTTCGCCGCCTCGTTCTCCACCCAGGAGCCGTTCGGGATGAAGAGCGCCTTGCCCTCGGTCCAGGCCGTCTGGGACTGGATGTGGTCCAGGCCCGGGGTGCCCTTGAGGATGTACCCCTTCTTGTAGAGCTCGTAGTAGGCCTCGAAGCAGGTCTTGACCGCGGGGTGCTTCCAGGCGTTCGGTTCGAGGTTGTCGATGGCGTCGAGGACCTCGGGGCCGCCGACCTTGGCGATCATCGGGTAGAGCGAGAAGGGGATGTAGTACGGGTGCTTGCCCGCGTACGTCCAGCCCGCCATGCCCTTCTTCTTCGCCTTCGCGCAGACCGCGAGCATGTCGTCCCAGGTCTCCGGGTACGTGGCGTCGAGGGAGTCCAGCGCCTTCTGGGAGTACCACACGCCGTAGACGGTGTACGCGTAGTACATGATCCAGACCGGGTCGCCGTCGAACTGGCCCATCTCGACGATGCCGGGGCGCAGGGTGTCCCGGACCTTCTTGCTCGGGTCGTCGACGGAGGCCGCGTCCAGCAGGGGCGTGAGGTCCGCGAGCTGCTTCTTGCCCACGAGGACGCCCATGTCCATCTGCTCGGCACCGGAGTTGTCGATCAGGTCCGGCGGGGTGCCCTGGTTGAAGCGCGGCTGCAGGACCGACTGGATCTTCTGGGTGGAGGAGAACTTGACCTTTGCCTTCGGGAAGTTCTTCTCGTAGACAGCTTTGGCGTCCTCGGCATATTTCGTACCGAAACCGCCGTCGAAGATGACGATCTCCAGCGGGGCGCTCTCGTTGACGGCGAGTGGATTTTCTTTGCTCTTCGTACCCTTGTCGACCTTTTCGTCACTGCCGCTGTCACCGCTGGCACACGCCGACAGGAAACTCATCGTGGGTACGGAAATCAGGCCGAGCGCAGCGGACCGCTTGATCAGATCGCGGCGGCCGACGCCCTCACGGTTGTTGTGGGCGGAAGTGGATCCCATGCTCAAGTCCTCGCCTTCATCAGGACTCAGGCGGTGAACCGGACCCTCCCCGGCACCGCGGGTTGTTGAAGCTGGGGTCGTGCACTTGTGCAAGCACCGGATCAGCAGGAATACACGGCGACCGGCGTGCGCCGCGCCCCCTCTTCCCCGTGGCCGTTTACCTGCCCGCGGCCGGTCGAACGACAGGGCGGACGCCGACAGGTATAGTCCACTTTCCGTCAGCGGAGCAAGATCGAATGCACGGTTGGCCGACACTCTTTCCCGAAGTGAGACCTCGCGGAAATATCAGCTGTCCGCAGGCCCGCCGACATATCGAGCGATCAGGCAACCATCAGCTGCCGAACAGGAAGCCGACAGGTGAGCCCACGGGCGGACTATTGGGTCAGGTGCGATCAATACACCCCATACGCCACACCCAACACCCTTGACATCACTGACCACTTGACTCCCTACTGGACCTGCGCAGTGAGTATGACAACGTTGTCCAGGCGCACGTGACAGGGAGGGTGCTGGCGCATGCACCACAGATCTCGGCAAGGTTCTCCGCACAGATCTCGTTTCGGAGCACGGCACGGTTGGGGTTCCACGGCGGTCCTCGGAGCGGCCGCTTTCGCACTGGTGGTGGCCTCGCAGGGCGCCGCCGTCGCCCGGCCGGCCCAAGCCGCCGCCGCGGACCGCGAGTTCGGTTCCTCCTTCGAGGCGGGTGAACCCGCACCCGACTGGCTCAATACGGTCGACACCGCGTCCGATGGTTCGAAGCGTTCGTCGGGCGTCGACGGCGGCTTCAGCACCGGCATTCCCGGCAATGTGACCGAGCACGTCACGGACGTCCGCGCGAGTGGCGAGAACACCGGCTCGGGCGAGGTGAAGGAGAACCTCGTCGACGTCGAGCCCGGCACCAAGTGGCTGACCTTCGCACCCACCGGCTGGGTGGAGTTCGAGCTGGACGCCCCGGTCAAGCTGGTGACGTACGCGCTCACGTCGGCCAACGACCACGACGAGCGCGACCCGGTCGACTGGACCTTCCAGGGATCCGCGGACGGCAAGGAGTGGAAGACCCTCGACACCCGCACCGGCGAGTCCTTCGGCGAGCGGTTCCAGACGAAGTCGTACGACCTCGCCGAGCCCGCGGAGTACCAGCACTTCCGGCTCGACATCACCAAGAGCAACGGCGCTCCGGACGCCCTGCAACTCGCCGATGTGCAGTTCTCGACGGGTGGCGGCGCGGAGCCGACGCCCAAGGACATGCTCTCGCTGGTGGACCGCGGCCCGGCCGGCTCCCCCACCGCGAAGGCGGGCGCGGGCTTCACCGGCAAGCGCGCCCTGCGGTACGCGGGCACGCACAAGGCGGACGGCCGCGCCTACTCGTACAACAAGGTCTTCGACGTGAACGTGGCCGTGGGCCGCGACACCGAACTGGCCTACCGGGTCTTCCCGTCGATGGCGGACGGCGACCGGGACTACGACGCCACGAACGTGTCGGTGGACCTGGCCTTCACGGACGGCACCTATCTGAGTGACCTGCGCGCCCAGGACCAGCACGGGTTCGCGCTGACGCCGCAGGGCCAGGGCGCCTCGAAGGTGCTGTACGTCAACCAGTGGAACAACGTCGTCTCGCGGATCGGCTCGGTCGCGGCCGGCCGGACGGTCGACCGGATCCTGGTCGCGTACGACTCCGCGAAGGGGCCCGCGAAGTTCCGCGGCTGGCTGGACGACGTGAAGCTGAGCGTGCAGAAGCCCGAGAAGCCCAAGGCACATCTGTCGGACTACGCGTCCACCACGCGCGGCACCAACTCCAGCGGCGGCTTCTCGCGCGGCAACAACTTCCCGGCGACGGCCGTCCCGCACGGCTTCAACTTCTGGACGCCGGTGACGAACGCGGGTTCGCTCAGCTGGCTCTACGACTACGCGCGCGCCAACAACGCGGACAATCTGCCGACGATACAGGCGTTCAGCGCGAGTCATGAGCCGAGCCCGTGGATGGGCGACCGGCAGACCTTCCAGGTGATGCCGTCGGCCGCGTCCGGCACTCCGGACACGGGCCGCACGGCCCGCGCGCTGCCCTTCAAGCACGAGAACGAGACGGCACGCCCGTACTACTACGGGGTGCGGTTCGAGAACGGGCTGAAGACGGAGATGGCGCCGACGGACCACGCGGCGGCCCTGCGCTTCACCTACCCCGGCGACGACGCGAGCGTCCTCTTCGACAACGTCACCGACCAGGCGGGTCTGACGCTCAACAAGGAGAACGGGACCTTCACGGGCTATTCGGACGTGAAGTCCGGCCTGTCGACGGGCGCCACCCGCCTCTTCGTGTACGGGGTCTTCGACGCGGAGGTCACCGAGGGCGGCTCCTCCGGTGTGAAGGGCCATCTGCGGTTCAAGGCGGGCGAGGACCGCACGGTCACGCTCCGCCTGGCCACCTCCCTGATCAGCATCGACCAGGCCAAGGACAACCTCCGTCAGGAGATCCCCGACGGCACGTCCTTCGACACGGTCAAGTCGCGCGCCCAGAAGCAGTGGGACAAGATCCTCGGCAAGGTCGAGGTCGAGGGCGCGACCCCGGACCAGCTGACGACCCTCTACTCCAGCCTCTACCGGCTGTACCTCTACCCCAACTCCGGCTTCGAGAAGGTCGGTTCGAAGTTCCAGTACGCGTCGCCGTTCTCGCCGATGCCCGGCCCGGACACCCCGACGCACACCGGCGCGAAGATCGTCGACGGCAAGGTGTACGTCAACAACGGCTTCTGGGACACGTATCGGACGACCTGGCCGGCCTACTCACTGCTGACGCCCGGTCAGGCGGGTGAGATGGTCGACGGGTTCGTGCAGCAGTACAAGGACGGCGGCTGGACCTCGCGCTGGTCCTCGCCCGGCTACGCGGACCTGATGACCGGCACCTCGTCGGACGTGGCGTTCGCGGACGCGTACGTGAAGGGGGTCGACTTCGACGCGAAGTCGGCGTACGACGCGGCCGTCAAGAACGCGACCGTCGTGCCGCCCTCCTCGGGTGTGGGCCGCAAGGGCATGACGACCTCCCCGTTCCTCGGCTACACGAGCAGCGACACGCACGAGGGCCTGTCGTGGGCGCTGGAGGGCTACCTCAACGACTACGGCATCGCGAAGATGGGCCAGGCCCTCTTCAAGAAGACGGGCGAGAAGCGCTACCAGGAGGAGGCCGAGTACTTCCTCAACCGCGCCCAGGAATATGTGAAGTTGTTCGACGACAAGGCGGGCTTCTTCCAGGGCCGTGACCAGAAGGGCGACTGGCGGGTCGAGTCGTCCAAGTTCGACCCGAGGGTGTGGGGTTACGACTACACCGAGACGAACGGCTGGGGGTACGCCTTCACCGCGCCCCAGGACTCCCGTGGCCTCGCCAACCTGTACGGCGGACGCTCCGGGCTCGCGGAGAAGCTCGACACGTACTTCGCGACGCCGGAGACCGCCTCGCCCGAGTTCGTCGGCTCGTACGGGGGCGTCATCCACGAGATGACCGAGGCCCGTGACGTGCGGATGGGCATGTACGGGCACTCCAACCAGGTCGCTCACCACGTGAACTACATGTACAACGCGGCGAGTCAGCCCTGGAAGACGCAGAAGAACGTCCGCGAGGTGCTGTCCCGCCTCTACACCGGCAGCGAGATCGGGCAGGGCTACCACGGCGACGAGGACAACGGCGAGCAGTCGGCCTGGTTCCTCTTCTCCTCGCTCGGCTTCTACCCGCTGGTCATGGGCAGCGGCGAATACGCCGTCGGCTCACCGCTGTTCACCAAGGCGACCGTGCACCTGGAGAACGGCCGGGAGCTCGTCGTGAAGGCCCCGAAGAACAGCGCGAAGAACGTCTACGTGCAGGGCCTGAAGGTCAACGGCAAGGCGTGGACGAAGACTTCGCTCCCCCACTCGCTCATCTCCGGTGGTGGCGTGCTGGAGTTCGACATGGGGTCGAAGCCGTCCTCGTGGGGCACCGGGAAGAACGCGGCGCCCGTCTCGATCACCCAGGACGACAAGGTGCCGTCGCCCCGGAGCGATGTCATCAAGGGCGAGGGCGAGTTGTTCGACAACACCTCGGCGACGAACGCGACCGTCGCGTCCGCGGACCTGCCGACCGCCGCCCCGGCCAAGGCCGTTCAGTACACGCTGACGTCGGCCGAGCGCTCCAAGGCTCCGCAGGGCTGGGTCCTCCAGGGCTCGTCCGACGGGACCACGTGGAAGGACCTCGACAAGCGGTCCGGCCAGTCCTTCACCTGGGACCGGCAGACACGGGCCTTCTCGGTCGCGACGCCCGGGACGTACGCGAAGTACCGCCTGGTCCTCGACGGTGAGGCGACGCTGGCGGAGGTGGAACTGCTGAGCTGACGCACGGCGCGGCCCGCACACGCGGCCCGCACACGCTACCGCCTCCGCCGGTTGGAGTACCGGCGGAGGCGGACTGCGTTGTCAGGTACGGGAGTTCAGTTCACCGCGACGGTGAACACATGCAGGCCGGCGTTGTCCGGCAGCTTCACGCTCTTGACCGTCCGGCCGGCCGGTGCCACGAACGGCTTCGTCGCGAAGACATACGTGGCGACCGGGTCCTTGTCCGCGCCCGCGACGTTCCGGTACGCGGCCCGGGCGACGACCTCGTTGCCGTACTGGACGGTGCCGCCGCCCCCGCCGACGGTCCAGTCGGTGAAGGAGAGGTCGACGGAGTCGGTGGTGCCGTCGTCGTACGTGACGGTCGCCCGGGTCTGCTGGTTGCCGTTGACCGCGCTGCCGATGAAGCTCAACTCGGCCGCCGGCGTCGGGAGTCCGATGCTCTGACCGGTCGCCGAGGCGTTGTCCGGACGGCCCGACGGGGAGTTCGGCCAGGTGTAGGTGAGACCGTTCACGGAACCCTGCCCGCCCGGGGTGAGACCGGCCGCCGCGAGGGCCTGGCGGGAGTAGCTCCAGCCGCCGCCGTCGTAGTCGCCCTCGGAGTGGTCACCGGTGTCGTCCGAGATCCCGGTGTTGTTGTACGCGGCGAGCAGCGACCCGGGCGCGGCGACGGTGAGGGCGACGGGCTGCTCGTACGAGGTGTCCCCGGCGCCGGAGGTCACGGCGACCAAGACGTCGTAGAAGCCCTGCTTGGCGTCCTCGTCCGCGGCGAGCGTGATCGTCTGGGCCCCGTCCGTGACCGTGCCTTCGGCGGGGGTCGCCCGGACACCCTCGGGGGTCTCGACGCGGAAGCGCACCTCGGGGCCCGTGCCGCCGCTCAGCGCGAGCGCGCGGATGTCGAGCTTCGTACTGCCGCCGGGGGCGACCGTCGCCGTGGTCGGGCCGACACCGATCTGGTACGGCTGCTCGCCCTCGCGGAAGGACGGCGGGGCGTCCCCGGCCGCGCTCCCCCAGGCCCGGTTCGGCGTGCCGGCGAGGGTGTAGTCGAGCGTGCCGCCGTCGCGCACGAAGGACGCGGGCAGCCAAGGGCGTTCGCTCGTACTGCCGTTGACCTTCAGCGACTGGATGTACGGCGAGTCCGCCGCCGCGCCCGCCGCCCGGATGTCGATGTCGTTGCCGTTCGGGCGCGAGATGCGGGCCCGCGGGAACACCGGTGATCCCAGGACGAGTTCGGCCCGCGAAGGCACCTGCGGATACATACCGAGCGCGGAGAAGACGTACCAGGACGACATCGCGCCGAGGTCGTCGTTGCCGGGGATGCCGCCGGGCTGGGTGGACCACAGCTTGCCCATCGCGGCCCGTACGGTCTCCTGGGTCTTGTGGGGCGCGCCCGCGTAGGCGTACAGGTAGGGCACGTTGATGGACGGCTCGTTGTCCAGTTCGGACTTGTCACCGCCGCTGCCGGTGAAGGCCCAGCTGCCGTCTGCGTTGTGGAAGAAGGAGTCCAGCCGATCGACCGCCTTGCTCTTTCCGCCCATCGCGGCGAAGAGGCCGGCCGGGTTGTGCTGGACCATCCAGGTGTACTGGGCCGCCGTGCCCTCGACGAATCCGTTGCCGGTGGCCGGGGTGAAGCCGGTGACCCAACTGCCGTCCGCCTTACGGTTTGCGATGTAGCCGCCGGTGGGGTCGGCCGCGATGTTGAAGTTGTTCTGCCACCACTGGGAGCGACGGGTGAAGGCCTCGGCGGTCTTCTTCTCCCCTGCGGCGGTGGCGAGTTGGCCGAGGGCGAAGTCGGCGCCGGACATCTCCAGGGTTTCGGCGGCGCCGCCCCAGGCGTTGGACACGGACGGCATGTAGTTCTTCGCCAAGTACTTGTCCAGGGACGGGCGTTGGCCGACGGACATGATGGGCTTCCCGGCCGGGCTCAGGTCGAGATCGGTCGGTACGGTGGCCGCCTTCACCAGTGAGTCGAGCGCGCCGCGCAGGTCGAAGTCCCGGCCGCCGAAGGCTCTGATGCCCGCCAGGGTGGCCGGTGCCGGGTCGCCGTTCATGACATGCGTGCCGCTCGCGCCGTGCAGCCAGCGGTCCCAGACGCCGCCGTTCTGGCGGGCCAGTTCGAGCAGCGACTGCGCGATGTCGGAGCCGGTGCGCGGGTCCAGGAAAGTGAGCAGCTGGACCTGGGAGCGGTAGACGTCCCAGCCGGAGTAGGTGCCGTACTGGGCGCGGTGTCCCGTACCCACCTGGTGCACCTTGCCGTCAGGGCCTCTGTATCTGCGGTCGGTGTCGCTGATGACGTTCGGGTGGAGGAGGGAGTGGTAGAGCGCGGTGTAGAAGGTGGTGCGCTCGTCGTCCGTGCCGCCGCCGACCTTGACGGCGGAGAGGCGGTCGCGCCAGGCCTTGCGCGCGGCGTCCTGGACGTCGTCGAAGGAGCGGCGGGGCGGGTTCTCGGCGGCGAGGTTGGCCTCGGCTCCGGCCCGACTGACGTACGAGATACCGACCTTGACGTTCACCGGGTCGGCGCCGGGCTCGAACTCCACATAGCCGCCCGCACCCTTGCCCGCGACCGGTCGGCCGTTGGTCCCGAATCCGCCGGTGCCGCCGCTCGCCTCGGTGGCGCCGGGGTTGAGCTTGTCGTCCTGCCAGGTGCCGGTGGCCTTGAAGGCGCGGTCGAAGCGGGCGGTGAAGTGGAGGGTGTAGTAGCTGCGTTGGCCCTCGGGGTCCAGGTAGCCGCAGAAGTTGCCGGACGTCACCGAGCCGGAGACCGTACGGGTCTCGGGGTCGATGCGGACGTCCGAAGTGGTCGACCCCACCTCGGAGTTGGCGGTGCGGATCAGCAGCGAGGCCGGCTTGTCGGCGGGGAAGGCGAAGCGGCCCGAGCCCGTGCGGGCGGTCGCCGTGAGGTCCGCGGTGACGCCGGAGGAGAGACCGACCTTGTAGTGGCCGGGTTCGGCGGTCTCGTCGGTGTGCGCGAAGTCCGCCGCGTACACCTCGTCCTTGGTGTCGCTCGCCGGGGACGAGGTGACCTCGCCCGCGTACGGGAAGAACGGGATGTCTCCGCTGCCGCCCGCGCAGCCCGTACCGGACATGTGGGTGAGGCTGAAGCCGCGGATACGGGTCGCGTCGTACTGGTAGCCGCCGGGCGCGGCCGTGCGGGTCGCGTCGCCGCGGGTGTTCTCGGGGCTCCACGAGAGCATGCCGAAGGGCAC
The DNA here is from genome assembly GCF_026341515.1 of Streptomyces sp. NBC_00878. Lineage (NCBI taxonomy): Bacteria > Bacillati > Actinomycetota > Actinomycetes > Kitasatosporales > Streptomycetaceae > Streptomyces > Streptomyces sp. NBC_00878. The sequence goes on from NZ_JAPEOK010000001.1 coordinate 2,570,510, forward strand.
GACGGCGCCCGGGAAGACATTGCCGCCGTTTCTGGTGCCGATGAGCGGGTTGACGTACGGGGTGGGGTCCTTGATGAGGTCCGGTCCTGGTGGGGGTGCGGCCAGGGCCGGGGTGGCGCCGCCGCCGATGGTCAGGGCGACGGCTAGAAGCACGGATGACGGACGGAAACGCATGACGCGGCCCCTCCTCCTTCGGACGGGTCGCGCACCACAGGTCGCACAAGCCGCAGGGACAGTAGCGTGCCGCACCTGTACCACGGAAGACCGCCTGGCGGACGAGAGGCGTGCACGGCCGACACTCGGACGGCTCAATCCCAACTGGTTTGACAGCGTTGTCTGTTAGAGGAGTAGAGTCGTGCGCAGACCACTCGACAACGTTGTCGCGCCCCCTGGTCCGCACAAGCCACGTTCCATCCGGGCAGACTTCCCCCAACCTGCCCGGCTCGCGGACCCGGTGGATTACGGCCACCGGGTCCGCCCCGAGCAGGGGATGCTCACACGCAGAGTTGCGACGGCTCGTGACCGGCTCAGCCCGGCCGGCACGCGAGGGCGGTCGCCGTATCACCTCCGGAACCCTGGACGACGTACCCGAACGAGGCGCTCTCCCCTGGGTCGAGCGACCCGTTCCAGTCGGCGTTGTGGACCATCACGTTCTGACCGCTGTAGGTGGCACTGCCGCTCCAGAGGCTGGCGACGGACTGCCCGCCCGGCAGGGTCCAGTCGACCATCCAGCCGAGCATCGGCACGGCTCCCGTGTTGGTGACGGTGACCTCGGACTGGTAGCCGCCGGACCAACTGCCCGTCGTACGGCGGGTCGCGGAGCAGGCGCCGGGCGGAGGCTCGGTCGGGGGGTTGCCCGGGTCGTGGATGCCCGTCACCTCTCCGTTGCCGCCGTCGAAGACGATGTCGGAACAGGAGTAGAAGGTCTCCGCGCTGTCCGAACGCTGCCAGACCATGTAGATCAGGTGGCGCCCCGACTTGCCGGCGGGGAGCCTGCCGGACCAGGAGTAGTTCGCCTCGACCGTGCCCGGGGAGCCGTTGAGCGGCGGGTGGTCGACGCTCAGGAACGGCTGCGCCTCCATGTCGTTCCAGGTGAGCGGCTTGGTCGGGTCGAAGCCGTCCTTGGTGAGGTAGACGTAGAACCAACCCGGGTGCGCGGCCCAGGCGTTGTAGGAGAAGTCGACGGTCGCACCCGAGGTCAGGTGGGTCAACGGCCAGTCGGCACTCGGGGAGTTGAAGCCCGTGAAGTTGGTGTTGCCGCCGCTGCACAGTTCGCCGTCGGGCACGAACCCACGGGTGCGGCCCGCGCCGTCGGAGCGGAGTACCGAGAACCAGTTGTAGAACGGGGTCGTGCCGCTGACCTGCTGCGCCTTCTTGCAGGCCGGGTTGATCGGTTTGATCTCACCGGTGGCGGTGAGCCCGTCCTGCCAGCACAAGAAGGTGCGGCTGCCGGGCTTCATGGGGGTGCCGTGGGCCTGCGCCTCACTCCCTGCCGAGACGACCAGCCCGAGGACCGGGACCGTGACGACCAGGGCCAGCAGGATGAGGAGGAGGGCTCTGCCGCGGGCGGGGAGCGGTAATCGGCGCGGCGGCCGTGGAGGGGGTGTTGGAGCGGGCGATGGAGCAGGTGGTGGACCAGGTGGTGGATCAGGGGTTGGATCAGGGGTTGGAGTTGTTAGGATCATGACAGATCTACCCGTCCCTTCGTTCAGGGGCCGTGTGATGTCGGTTCGATGCCGTTGTCGGTGCGATGCCGATGCCGGTGTCGTGTCGGCGCAGTGTCCGTGTGCGGACGGCGGGGTCCGTGTGCGGACGGCGGGGTCCGTGTGCGGACGGCGGCGTTCATGAGCTGATGCGCGAGGCGGGAGCGAGCCCGCGGGCGGGTTCCGGTCCACCCGGAATGGGAGCGCTCCCACCTCACGTGGTTCTGAAGTTAGCGCGGACCGGTACACCTGTAAACGGCTGACGCGCGAGGGCCGCGCCCGGGTGGGTGCGGCGTGCGGCCCTCGCGATGCCGGAGAACGACGAGGAACGGCGGGGAACGACGGGGAACGACGGGGAACGACGAGGTGTGTCACCGGTGGTGAAGTGAGGTGACGTCTGGACGACTGGGGAATCCGCGACCACGGAGCGTGAACGGCCTGTCCGGTCAAGGCTGTTCGCTGCCGCACGCCCCGAGGGCCAGGCCCGTCCGGGGCGCACCCGAAGCCGAGGCCGAGGGTGTGGGCGAGGGCGAGGGCGCACCCGAAGCCGTGGGCGCAGGCGAGGACGCTGACGAGGACGAGGACGAGGGCGCGGGCGCGGGCGGCAGCGTCAGGGTGAACTCGGTGCGGCCCGGCTCGCTCGCGACCCCGATACGGCCCCCGTGCGCCTCCGTGATCGCCTCCGCGATGGCCAGGCCCAGGCCGGAGCCGCCGTCCTGGGCGGACACGCGGGAGCGGGAGGCGTCGGCGCGGGTGAAGCGCTCGAAGACCCTGGGGAGCAGTGCGGGCGGGATACCCGGGCCGTCGTCGCGCACCCGGATGACACAGTGCTCGTCCGTTGCCTCGACCGAGGCCACGACGGTCGTGCCCACAGGCGTGTGCACACGCGCGTTGGCCAACAGGTTGGCCACCACCCGGCGCAGCCGCGTCTCGTCGCCGACGACCAGCGCCGGAGCGTCGGGGAAGGGCGCCAACTGCCAGCCGTGGCCGTCCCCGGCGGCCCGCGCGTCCCACACCGCCTCGGCGACCAGGACCGCGAGATCCACCTCGGCGGAGTGCAGCGGCCGTCCCTCGTCGAGCCGGGCGAGCAGCAGCAGGTCCTCCACGAGGCCCGTCATACGGGCCGACTCCGCGGAGACCTGCCGCCAGGCCAGCACCGGTTCGATCCGCCCGGTGCCGCGGTTCATCAGTTCCGCGTATCCAGCGATCGACGCGAGCGGCGTACGGAGTTCGTGGCTGGCGTCGGCGAGGAAGCGGCGCATGCGTTCCTCGCCGCGCCGGCGTTCGGCGAGGGAGGACTCGACGTGGTCGATCATGCGGTTGAGCGCCGCGCCCACCTGGCCGGCCTCACTGCCCGGGTCGGTGTCCCGTTCGGGTACGCGGGTGAGACCGGCGACCTCGCCGCGGTCCAGCGGAGAGCGGGAGACCTCGACCGCGGTGGCGGCGACCCGCCCCAGCGGCCGGAGCTGACGCCGGATGACGACGGCACAGACGCAGCCCGCGGCGGTGAGCCCGACGGCGGCGACCACCGCCTCCACCACGACCAGACCCCGGATCATGTCCTGCACGTCGTCCATCGGCAGTCCGGTGAGGACGGCGTGCCCGCTGCCGCTGAGGGCGGTGACCCGGTAGGTGCCGAGGCCGGGCACGGTCCGGGTGTGCAGGGAGCCGTCGGCCGGGATGCCGGCGAGGACGGCGCGTTGCGCGGCACTGAGATCCCGCGGTTCGCCGCCCGGGCGGACGACCCGGGCCGCGGAGACGTCCCCGTCGTCGAGCCGGGCGGCGATCGTACCGGCGGCCTGCCCCTGCTCGCTGAGGAACGCCAGGTCCGTCTCGATGCCCGGCCCGACCCGGACCCCGCCCTGACTCCGCTCAGCCGCGTTGGTCACGCGCTGGTCCAAGTCCCCCAGCAGATAGGCGCGTTGGACGAAGAAGACGGTGAGCGCCATGGCCACGCACACGGCGACGAGGGTGACGCCGATGAACAGCAGAAGGCGGGCCCGCAGCGAGCGCCCCCACAGGGAGGGGCTCCACAGGGAGGGGCTCCGCGGGGAACGGCTCCGCGGCGCAGGGCTCCGTGACGACCCTCCGGGCAGGCGCGGGCTCATCTCCCGTCCTCCCCGGGCCCGATGGCGTACCCCAGACCCTCGACGGCGTGGGTCATCCGCGACCGTCCCCTGCCCAGCTCCCGGCGGAGGCTGGAGGAGGGCCTGAGGCCGGGTTCGTCGTCGACGATCAGCACACGGACGTGCTCGCTACGGATGCCAGACATGTCTTGATCCTGTCCCGGTTCGCTGGCAGAACCCTGTGTTCCGCCTGAGGCGCAGCCGTGTGACCTGGTGGATCCGGGCAGACGGCACCCCGCTCCCGGGCGTAGTGCACCCGCCAACTCCCTTGACCGAAAAGGACATTGACACTCCCAGGTCACAGCAGAGGGCCGCACCCCCGTCTCCGGGAGTGCGGCCCTCGACCGCCGTACCTGACCACCTGCTTGCGGTGGCTGTCTGCTCGCGGTGACTGCCCGCTTGCGGTGCCGCTTGCCTACGGTGGCTGCCTACTTGCGGATCAGGCTGCGCAGCACGTACTGCAGGATGCCGCCGTTGCGGTAGTAGTCGGCCTCACCGGGGGTGTCGATGCGGACGACCGCGTCGAACTCCACACCGGTGTCGGTGGTGACCTTGACCGTACGGGGGGTGGTGCCGTCGTTCAGCTCGGTGATGCCGGCGATGGAGAAGGCCTCCTCGCCGGTCAGGCCGAGGCTCTCGGCGGACTGGCCCTCCGGGTACTGCAGCGGGATGACGCCCATGCCGATGAGGTTGGAGCGGTGGATGCGCTCGTAGGACTCGGCGACGACGGCCTTGACGCCGAGCAGCGCGGTGCCCTTGGCCGCCCAGTCGCGGGACGAGCCGGAGCCGTACTCCTTGCCGGCCAGGATGACCAGCGGGATGCCCTGCTCGATGTAGTTGCGCGAGGCGTCGTAGATGAACGAGACGGGAGCGTCCGGCTGGGTGAAGTCGCGGGTGTAGCCGCCCTCGGTGCCCGGCGCGATCTGGTTGCGCAGGCGGATGTTGGCGAACGTGCCGCGGATCATGACCTCGTGGTTGCCTCGGCGCGAGCCGTAGGAGTTGAAGTCACGCCGCTCGATGCCGTGCTCGGTGAGGTACTTGCCGGCCGGGGTGTCGGCCTTGATGGCACCGGCGGGCGAGATGTGGTCCGTCGTCACCGAGTCGCCCAGCTTGGCCAGGACGCGGGCGCCGGCGATGTCCGAGACCGGGGTGGTCTCCATCGTCATGCCCTCGAAGTACGGGGGCTTGCGCACGTAGGTGGACTGCGGGTCCCACTCGAAGGTGTTGCCGGTCGGGATCGGCAGCGCCTGCCACTGGGCGTCGCCCGCGAAGACGTCCTGGTAGGACTTGTTGAACATGTCCTCGCCGATGGCGTTCGCCACGACGTCGTTGACCTCGGCCTCGGAGGGCCAGATGTCGGTCAGGAAGACCGGCTTGCCCTCCTGGTCGACACCGAGGGCGTCGCGCGTGATGTCCACCTTCATGGAGCCCGCGAGGGCGTACGCGACGACCAGCGGCGGGGAGGCCAGGTAGTTCATCTTGACGTCGGGGTTGATCCGGCCCTCGAAGTTACGGTTGCCGGAGAGCACCGAGGTCACGGCCAGGTCGTGGTCGTTGACGGCCTTGGAGACCTCCTCCGGCAGCGGGCCGGAGTTGCCGATGCAGGTGGTGCAGCCGTAGCCGACGAGGTTGAAGCCGACCTTGTCGAGGTAGGGGGTGAGCCCCGCCTTGTCGAAGTAGTCGGTGACGACCTTGGAGCCGGGCGCGAGGGTGGTCTTCACCCAGGGCTTGCGCGTGAGCCCCTTCTCCACGGCCTTCTTCGCGACGAGCGCGGCGGCGACCATGACGTACGGGTTCGAGGTGTTGGTGCAGGAGGTGATGGCCGCGACCGTCACCGCACCGTGGTCGATCTCGTACGTGGAGCCGTCGGCGGCGGTCACGGTGACCGGGTTCGACGGGGCGCCGTTGGGGTGGTTGGCCGGGGCGTCGGAGGCCGGGAAGGACTCCTTGCCGGCCTCGTCGGCGGTGTCGACGTAGTTGCGGACGTCGCTCTTGAACTGCTCGGCGGCGTTCGCGAGGACGATCCGGTCCTGCGGCCGCTTCGGACCGGCGATCGACGGGACGACCGTCGACAGGTCCAGCTCCAGCTTCTCGGAGAAGTCGGGCTCGGCGGCCGGGTCGAGCCAGAGGCCCTGCTCCTTGGCGTACGCCTCGACGAGCGCGACCTGCTGCTCGCTGCGGCCGGTCAGCTTCAGGTACTTCAGGGTCTCGCCGTCGATCGGGAAGATCGCGGCGGTGGAGCCGAACTCCGGCGACATGTTGCCGATGGTGGCGCGGTTCGCGAGGGAGGTGGCGGCGACGCCCTCTCCGTAGAACTCGACGAACTTGCCGACGACACCGTGCTTGCGGAGCATCTCGGTGATCGTGAGCACGAGGTCGGTGGCGGTGGTGCCGGGGGTCAGCTCACCGGTGAGCTTGAAGCCGACGACGCGCGGGATGAGCATCGAGACCGGCTGGCCGAGCATCGCGGCCTCGGCCTCGATACCGCCGACGCCCCAGCCGAGTACACCGAGGCCGTTGACCATGGTGGTGTGGGAGTCGGTGCCGACGAGGGTGTCGGGGTAGGCCTGCCCGTTGCGCACCATCACCGTACGGGCCAGGTGCTCGATGTTCACCTGGTGGACGATGCCGGTGCCCGGCGGGACGACCTTGAACTCGTCGAACGCGGTCTGGCCCCAGCGCAGGAACTGGTAGCGCTCGCGGTTGCGGCCGTACTCCAGCTCGACGTTCTGGGCGAACGCCTCGTTCGTGCCGAACTTGTCGGCGATGACGGAGTGGTCGATGACCAGCTCGGCGGGGGCGAGCGGGTTGATCTTCGCCGCGTCGCCGCCGAGCTCCTTCACGGCCTCACGCATGGTGGCGAGGTCCACGACGCAGGGCACACCCGTGAAGTCCTGCATGATCACGCGGGCCGGCGTGAACTGGATCTCCTGGCTGGGCTGGGCCTGCGAGTCCCAGTCGCCAAGAGCACGGATGTGGTCGGCGGTGATGTTCGCGCCGTCCTCGGTACGGAGCAGGTTCTCCAGCAGGACCTTGAGGCTGTACGGAAGGCGGGCCGAGCCTTCCACCTTGTCCAGCCGGAAGATCTCGTACGACTCGTCGCCCACGCTGAGCGTGCTACGGGCGTCGAAGCTGTTCGCCGACACGACAGTCTCCTTCATTCATGTGCGCGTACCACCGCATCCTGCCGCCACGCCCCCTTGGCCGATCCGCTAAGGTAAGGCTAAGTTAGGTAACCCTTACCGGTCCGGGCGACTGCGGCACGCCTCGGCAGATATCTCGATGTCGAGATAACTCTAGTACATGACCGCTGGACGGTCATGTCCGGAGGGTGTTTGTGCTGATCGTCGGCGTCAAGATGTCGATGCTCAGGGTGGCTTTGTCGGTGCGTCTGTCGATTTTGAGGCTTTTGTAGGCGTAGCGGGACAGGGCGCGCTTGACCGCGCGGGGGCTGACGCGTAGGCGTCGGGCGGGCATGAGCCGGTCCAGTACGGCCCGGCCGATCGCGCCGACGAGGTCGATCACGGTGTCGGCAATGACACCGGCGGCCTGGATGACCTGATCGCGAGCGGTTTCCAGGGAAGAGTTCCAGAGACGCTACGCACGGTGATCATGGTGTCGGCGAGGTCGAAGAAGGCGTCGATGACAGCACCCCGGCGCTTGCGGATGCGGGCGACCGGGCAGCCACCTTTCTGCCGTGGGGCAAGCGGATCCGGGCCGAGCCGGATCTGTGACGAGCCGCCCCGACAGGACATGCTTTATGGTTCGACTACATTTGGATCAGGCCATGAGCGGGGAGTCCCATGTCCGGTTCGTCCGGGTCGATATCAGGCGACGATGCCGCATCGGGGTCACGTGTTCCCCTGCCTCGCCGGGGAACACCGTCGGCCCCGAGCGAGTCCACCGGCGCCGTGCCGTCGGCAGGCACTGAACCCACCGTCCGCAAGAGGACGTTGGACGCCTCGGAACGGGCCAGGATCGAGCAGTCCCTACGGGCCGTGGCCGGCGCGGGCAAGGCACCCGACACCCCGAGCCCCGAAGTGACCCCCTCCGCACCGGAGTTCACGGGGACCGCCCGGCCGTCGGTCAAGGGCGGACCACCCCGGAGGCGTACCCGCGCGCTACTGGTGGCCGTGGCGGGCACGGTGATCCTCGCCGCGATCCCGCTGCTCTTCGTCAACTGGGGCCACGGGAGCTCCGCCGCACCGGCCGTCGACAACCAGAACACGGACCTTCCGGACTACTTGCTCCCCGGACAGCCGTCGGCGTCGCCGTCCACCCTGGTCAGCGGCGGCGCGAAGGATCCCTCCGCGCCCGTCTCTCCGGGCGGGTCCGCGACAGGGGAACCGCATGACGGCCATGGGCTCACCCGGAAGCCGTCCGCGCCGGGCCGGACGGTCGAGCCGTCAACCACGTCGGGGACGACGCCGACCCCGACCCACCGCCCGGCGCCGCTGGCGGTGCCCAGTACCCGGGCCATGAACCCCGGGGACTCGATCGTCAACGGCCCGACCACCCTGACGTTCTCCTCGGGCGGGAACCTCGTCGTGACTTACAACGGCGCCGTCACGTGGTCCAGCGGTACGACGAGCGTAGGCGCCAGGGCCGTCTTCCAGAGCGACGGCAACTTCGTCGTCTACAAACAGGACTCCTCGACCGCCTGGTCCACCCGCACCGACGGCCACGACGGAGCGGTCCTCATGATCGGCAGCAACGGAAACCTGTACATCGAATACCGGAACACCGTCCTCTGGCAGGGCGGCCCGGGGAGTTGACCCGCAGGGCGAGCGGACCAGGGCCGCGCTGGATTTCGTTTGCGCATGCTTTCGTACGTTCGCGCATGTCCTCGTACCATCGTGCATGTCCCCGGGACCCCGCCTACCCTCCCGGTGTCACCAGGCCCGTCTCGTAGGCGATCACGACCGCCTGTGCTCGGCTGTCCAGGTTCAGCTTGGTCATGGTGCGGTTGAGGTGGGTCTTGACCGTTGCTTCGCTGATGGAGAGCCGGTCGGCGATCTGTGGGTTGGACAGGCCGCGGGCGATGAGTTTGAGGACTTCTGCCTCGCGGGACGTCAACGTGCCGAGGTCCGGCAGGGGTTGGGTGGCCGGCGCGGAGCGGGCCCGGTGAGCGAAGGCTTCGACCAGGCGCCGGGTCACGCTGGGGGGCGAAGAGGGCGTCACCGCCGGCGACTGGCCGCCGGTGGAGATCAGCACCACGATTGCTCGCCGGGGCCGGAGGATGGTCGTGGAGTGCTACTACGGCACCATCTGACCGAGTGGTCCGGCCGGGGGCCGGCGAGCCGATGCTCGCCGGCCCCCGTTCGGCGTACGCGTCGGCGTACCGGTCGACATTCGGGGTACCCGGCGTCGGACGACAAGGAGGCACGTATGCCCCTCACATTCCGTAAGAGCTTCCGGATCCTGCCGGGGTTGCGGCTGAACATCAATCGGCGCTCGTGGTCCATCACCAGCGGCGGCAAGCACGGGCCACGGCGTACGCACAGCAGCTCGGGCCGTCGGACCACCTCGATGGATCTGCCGGGTCCCTTCGGCTGGCGGCGCACCACCAGCAAGCGCCCCAAGGGTCACTGAGGGACCGTCACCCACTTGACCCCCTCAAGATGCACCATCTCATATGTGAGATAGCCTGCCGCCATGGCAGACGACTACCTCGTACGCATCGGCAAGCTCATCCGTGACGCCCGTCAGCACCGGGGCTGGACACAGACACAGTTGGCCGAGGCGCTCGGCACCAGTCAGAGTGCGGTGAACCGCATCGAACGCGGGAACCAAAACATCAGCCTTGAGATGATCGCACGAATCGGTGAAGCGCTGGACAGTGAGATCGTCTCGCTCGGCTACGCGGGTCCGATGCATCTGCGGGTGGTCGGCGGCCGTCGGCTCTCCGGCTCCATCGACGTGAAGACCAGCAAGAACGCGTGCGTGGCGCTGCTCTGCGCGACGCTCCTCAACAGGGGCCGCACAGTGCTGCGCCGCGTCGCCCGCATCGAGGAGGTGTACCGCCTTCTGGAGGTGCTCGGCTCCATCGGCGTACGCACCCGGTGGATCAACAGCGGCGTCGACCTGGAGATCGTGCCGCCCGCCGAGCTGAACATGGCGGCGATCGACGCGGCAGCCGCCCGTCGCACCCGCTCGATCATCATGTTCCTCGGCCCCCTGCTGCACCGTATGGACAGCTTCACGCTGCCGTACGCGGGCGGCTGCGACCTGGGCACGCGGACGATCGAGCCGCACATGATCGCGCTGCGCCGGTTCGGCCTGGACATCGCGGCCACCGAGGGCCTGTACCACGCGCGGGTGGACCGCAAGGTGGCCCCGGGCCGCCCCATCGTGCTGACCGAACGCGGCGACACGGTGACCGAGAACGCGCTGCTGGCCGCCGCGCGCCACGACGGCACGACCGTCATCCGCAATGCCTCGTCCAACTACATGGTCCAGGACCTGTGCTTCTTCCTGGAGGCACTGGGCGTACGCGTCGAGGGCATCGGCACCACGACGCTCACCGTGCACGGCGTGCCGACGATCGACGTGGACGTCGACTACTCCCCCTCCGAGGACCCGGTCGAGGCGATGAGCCTGCTGGCCGCCGCGGTCGTCACGGAGTCCGAACTGACGGTGCGCCGGGTGCCGATCGAGTTCCTGGAGATCGAGCTGGCGGTCCTGGAGGAGATGGGCCTCGACCACGACCGTACGCCGGAGTACGTCGCGGACAACGGCCGTACGCGCCTGGTGGACCTGACCGTCCGGCCCTCCAAGCTGGAGGCACCGATCGACAAGATCCACCCGATGCCGTTCCCGGGCCTGAACATCGACAACGTCCCGTTCTTCGCGGCCATCGCCGCCTCCGCGCAGGGCAAGACCCTGATCCACGACTGGGTCTACGACAACCGAGCGATCTACCTCACGGACCTGAACCGCCTCGGCGGCCGCCTCCAACTCCTCGACCCGCACCGCGTGTTGGTCGAGGGCCCGACCCGCTGGCGCGCCGCCGAGATGATGTGCCCGCCCGCCCTGCGCCCCGCCGTCGTCGTCCTACTGGCGATGATGGCGGCCGAGGGCACGTCCGTCCTGCGGAACGTGTACGTCATCAACCGCGGCTACGAGGATCTGGCGGAGCGGCTCAACTCGGTGGGGGCGCAGATCGAGACCTTCCGGGACATCTGAATAAGCGGGATTAAGGGCTTGCAGAGAATCAACATGCGGGTTTGATCTCCGTGGGGCTGCTGTTTGCGAGGAACGCAGCAATGTCAGCGGGCGTGCGGAACCGGGCTGTCGAGGGTGGAATAGTGCAGCCGTGCTCGGCCAGGAGGGGCTGGACTTGGTGAACGGCTCTGGTGAGTGTGCTGCCGTTGACTCCGAAGAGCTGGGCGAGCAGGTCTCGGGTGCCGAGTTTGCGCAGGTAGAGCACGGTGACCAGGACTCTGTCGGCGGTGGTCAGCTTGTCCTTGGCCCCTGCGCCGCGAGTACGGATACGCTCGCCCCCTCGCTGTTGAAGCCGTGCTTGCTCACGTAACTCGTCCAGTTGCTGAGTCAGTTGGTCGACGAGTTCGTCCAGCGCCGGTTCGGGCATACCGGTCAGCTCCGGGTTGCGCAGACACCCAGTGCGGGGCCGCAGGGAGGGACTGTTGGCTGACCGGTTTGGGGCTGCGTCGGTGGTGCCGCGAGGTTGAGGGTGGAGGGTGTAGTTCCAGTCGCCGTGGAAGCGGTGCCGATGCATGGGCAAGGCATCGATGTCGCTGTCGGTGACCTTTATGCCGATGTCGTAGGTGCCGGTGTCGAGTTCGGCTTCGACTTTCAGACCGGTGCGGGTCGTGGTCGCCGCGATACTGTCGACAATGACTTCATGGCTGGTCAGCGGTCTGCCGCGCCAGTTCATGGAGATGTGGGAGAACAGCCGGTGCTCGATCTTGTTCCACTTCGAGGTCCCGGGCCAATGCCGTTGCTTGAGCGTGGCAAGTAGTTCTCGGTGACGTTGCAGGAGTGCGGTCGTTGGACCCGGCATGCATCCGTGGGTGGGGTTGTCCGATCATGTGCGGCTGGGGGTGGTGACCCGATGGGTGACCCCGGAGCTCGTCGCTGAGGTGCTTGAGAAATGCCGGGTTCGAGACAAGAAGTCCGGTGCCCTGCCGGCCGGGTTCATGGTCTACTTCACGCTCGCCCTGGCCCTGTTCCAGCAGGACTCCTACGACGATGTCGCGGAGCAACTGGTCGGCTACCAAGCAGAGTTGAGCGGGAGTATCCCCAACAAGTCCTCGTTCACTCGGGCGCGTAGGCGCCTGGGTCCGCTGGTCTTGGAAACCCTGTTCCGCGAGCTGGCCGGCCCTTTGACCTCCTGCGGTTTGGAGAGCGCCTTCCATCGCGGGATGCGGTTGGCTGCGGTGGACGGGTTCGTGCTGGATGTGCCGGATACGACGGCGAACCGAGCCGCGTTCGGCGGGCCGGTCAAGAATGGCCAGCCCGCGGGGTTCCCGCAGGCGCGGGTGGTGACGCTGACCGAGTGCGGCACGCACGCGCAGGTCGACGCGGCGGTGGGCGGGTTCAATGGCGGCGAGCCGGAATTGGCGATCAAAATGGCCGGCTCGGCCGCCGGGATGCTGGTGATCATGGACCGGGGCTTTCCCGGGGTGGCGCTGTGGAAGGCATATACCGGGGCCGGGGCGCATCTGCTGATCCGGGCGCGTTCGAGCGTCGCGGCCCGTCCGGTCGAGCACCTGCCCGATGGCACCTATCTGGCGAGGATGAACCTGGCCGGGCAGAAAGGCGCGCACCCCGGCGGGGTGGTGGTCCGGGTGATCGAGTACCGCGTCGACAGCGGCGATGTGGTCAGGCTGTTGACCGATCTGGTGGACCCGGTTGCTCACCCGGCGGCGGAGTTGGCAGGGCTTTACCATGCGAGATGGGAGGCGGAGTCGGCGTTCCGGCAGATCAAGACGTTCCAGCGTGGCCCGGTCGAGGTACTGCGCTCGGGCGATCCGGATCTGGTGCGTCAGGAGGTCTGGGCGCATCTGGCTGTGCATCACTGTCTCACGCAGGTCATCGTAGGTCTGGCCGACGACAACGGGATCGATCCGGACCGGGTCTCGTTCGTCAAGGTCCTCAAGCACGCCCGGCGCAGCGTAATTCGCCAGTGCTCGGACGCACCCGCGAAGATCAAAGAGTTTCTGGCCGTGCTGGCGGCGAAGGTGCACCGCAAGCTCGACAACGGCGCCAGGTGCCTGCGCGAGGCGGACCGGCATCTGAAGCGTCCGGACTCGAAGTACTGAGGTTGAACTCGTGGTGGCGGGTGGGGATCTGACGTTTCGTGATCGTTGCGGTATGCCGGAGCTATGAGGTATGCGCAGGGAGGCGGGCTGACGCCGAAGAAGCAGGTGGCTCGTGAACGGCTGAGGCTGGAGGCCGCGGAGCGGTTCGCGCGCGGGGAGAAGACCACGGACGTTGCGCGTGAGCTCCGGGTCGGGGAGCGTCAGGTGGAGAAGTGGCGCAGGACGTGGCGCGAGGGCGGGGCGGAGGCGCTGCGCTCGAAGGGGCCGATGTGCGTGGAACTGTTGAGCCCGGCGCAATGGGAGCGTCTCGTACGGGAGTTGGAGCGCGGCACTATGGCGCACGGCTGGGACGGGGAGCAGGGCTGGACGCTGGTGCGGATCCGTGCGCTGATCATCCGGTTGTTCCTGGTGGAGTACACGGTGCAGGGGGTCTGGAAGTTGATGCGGCGGCACGGCTGGTCCCCGCAGGTGCCGGCGAGGCGGGCGCTGGAGCGGGACGACGCGAGTGTCGAGCGGTGGCGGAGTGAGGTGTGGGAGACCGTAAAGCCACCGCGGCGGCCCAGGATGCCTACATCTGCTTCGAGGACGAGACAGGACAGGGACTGAGGCCGCCGAAGGGACACACGTGGGCGCCGCAGGGCCGGACACCGGTGGTACGGGTGCGCGGCTCGAACCGGGGACGGGTCTCTGTGGCGGGTGTGGTCTGCTTCAGGAGCGGCGAACGATCGCGTCTGATCTACCGGTTGCACGTGTACCGGGGACGGAAGGGCGAGGCGAAGAGCTTCGGATGGCAGGACTACCGCGACCTGATCGTCGTAGCGCACAACCAGCTCAAGGCCCCCGTGGTCTGGGTCTGGGACAATCTCAACGTCCACCTGGTCGACGAGCTCGCGCTGTTCTTCGTGGAGAACGAGGAGTGGCTGACGGTGTTCCAGTTGCCGTCGTACGCTCCCGAGCTCAATCCGCAGGAGGGCATCTGGTCGCTGGTCAAGCGCGGCCTGACCGACTTCGCCGCCGCCAACCTCGACCACCTGTCCCGCGTCATGAAGCGCAAGCTCAAGAAGATCCAGTACCGGTCAGACCTGATCGACGGCTGCCTCACCGAGACCGGACTGATCATGAGTGCCGGATGACCGACCGGCCCGCCACCACGAGTTCAACCTCAGTACTCCTCGAAGCTCTCCTACCGGATCAACACCCGGGACCGGCGGCCGACGCGACAGATCACAGCCAAGGTCATCACACTGCACCCCTCGATAGTTCAGTAGTCAAGCAACGGAATTGGGTCCCGGGCGGTAGGTGACAAACAGTGATCTGCAGGCCCGTCCGGGAGGCGAGAGCGGCCAGTTCACTCTTCCAGGCCCGGGTGCGGTAGCCGTTGGAGCCGCCCGCGTCCGCGGTGATCAGAAGACGGGTGGCGTGCGGGTAGTCGTGCCGGCCGCGGGCCGTCCACCAGCGGCGGATCGAGGCGACAGCGAATTCGGCGGTGTCATGGTCGGTGCCGACGCTGACCCAGCCGGTGTTCGCCGCGAGGTCATAAATGCCGTACGGAATGGCCTTGCCCGGTCCCTGCCGGTCCAGGAAGTCATGCGTCTTGACCAGCACCGGTTCGCCCGACGGCTGCCACTCACGCCCGGCATTCTTGTAGTCGCCGACCAACTCCTTCTTCTTGGTGTCCACGCTGATCACCGGATCCTCCGCGCCGATGTGGTTCTTGGCCTGGTCGTTGATGTAGCGGAACTGGGCATCACGGTCCGGGTGCTGTGCGCCCTCGATCGTCTTCGCGTTGGCCTGCAGACTGAAGCCCTCCTCCCGCAGCAGGTTCCCGACCGTGTCCGCGCTCACCTTGTGCCCCTGACGGGTGAGCGCGGCGGCGAGCTTCCTCGTCGACCTGGTCGTCCAGCGCAGCGGCGATACCGGATCCCCGCGCACATCCGGCTCAACCAGCGCCAGCAGGGCCGGGCGCAGCCCCGAGTCCACCTCGGCGGCCCTTTTGCGTCCACCGCCGGGACGGCGCACCCGCCCCAGCGGACTCTCGCCCGCTTCCAACTCACCCACGCCCTTGCGGACCGTGGTCTCGCTGACCTGAGCCGCCTGCGCGACCACCCGGACACCGCCGTGCCCCAGGACCCGGGCCTCGGCCCCCATCAGCAACCGACGCTGCCGTTCGTCCAAGTGCGGGAACAACACTCCGAACTTCACAGCCAGTTGGTCACAAGTCGGGTCAGGGATGCGCGCATACCACGTGAACGAGCCCAGATGCCGGAAGCAACAGGTTGATTCTCTGCAAGCCCTAAGGGCCCGTAAAGAATCAACACGTTGCTTCACGGTCTCACTGTCGTTGGTGTGGTATGCGCATACCGAGCGAGGTTCGTGACCAACTTGCCCTGAGATTCGGGGTGTTGTTCCCTCATCTGAATGAGCGGCAGCAGCGGCTGGCGCTGGCCGCCGAGGCCCGGCTGCTGGGGCACGGCGGGGTCCGGGCCGTCGCGCGTGCCGCGGGGGTGAGCGAGACGACGGTGCGGAAGGGGGTCTTCGAGCTGGAGGGCGGCGAGGGCCCGTTGCCCGATGGCCGGGTCCGCCGGGACGGCGGCGGTCGCAAGAACGCCGAGGAGCTTGACCCGCTGCTGGTTCCGGCATTGCTGGCGCTGGTCGAGCCGGACGAGCGGGGCGATCCGATGTCGCCGCTACGGTGGACGACGAAGTCGCTGCGGTCTCTGGCCGGGGAGCTCACCCGGCAGGGCCATGCCACGTCGGCGCCGACCGTGGGCAGGCTGCTGCGGGAGAACGGTTTCAGCCTGCAGGCCAATGCCAAGACTCTTGAGGGCGCTCAGCACCCCGACCGGGACACGCAGTTCCGGTACATCAACGACCAGGTCAAGGACCATCAGGCGGGTGGCGAGCCGGTGGTCAGCGTGGACACGAAAAAGAAGGAAGTCGTCGGGGAGTTCAAGAATGCCGGACGCGAGTGGCGGCCGGCCGGTGATCCGGTGCGGGTCGACGTCCATGACTTCCCCGGTGACGCACTGGGCAAGGCCCTGCCTTACGGCATCTACGATCTGGCGGCGAACACCGGCTGGGTCAGCGTCGGTACCGATCATGACACCGCGGCCTTCGCGGTCGAATCGATCCGCCGCTGGTGGAGCGGGCAAGGGCGCTTCGACTACCCGCGGGCCACCCGGCTCCTGATCACCGCCGATGCCGGCGGTTCTAACGGCTACCGCACCCGCGCCTGGAAGACCGAACTCGCATCATTCGCCGCCGAGACGGGCCTGGCCGTCACGGTCTGCCACATGCCTCCGGGCACATCGAAATGGAACCGGATCGAGCACCGGCTGTTCTCCGCGATCACGATGAACTGGCGCGGCCGCCCGCTGACCAGCTACGAAGTCATCGTGCAGACCATCACCGCGACCACCACACACACCGGCCTGAGCGTCCACGCCGAACTGGACCCCGGCAGCTACCCCACCGGGGTGAAGGTCAGCGACGTCGAGCTGAACGCGGTGCCGCTGACCGGCCATGCCTTCCACGGGGAATGGAACTACACCGTGCACCCCCGGACCGCCGAGTCGGCGCACTCCGACAGCCCTGCCGCCGGCCTCGACCGCGGGGCACTGTCGCACCCCGCCCTGACCGGCATGACCAGCACCGCACTGACCGCGCTGGCCGAGGCCCTGGCGACCGAATGGCAGGCGCTGCACGCACCGGACCGCACCACCCGGCGCGACGGCGGCGAACGGCGCCGGGCCCCGGGCGGCGGCCGCAGGGCCAAACTGGACCTGGCCGACCGAGTCCTGGCCACTGTGCTGCAACAGCACCTCGCCCTGCCGCCCACCGTGCTCGCCCGCCTGTTCACCGTCAGCAAGGACACCATCCGCGAGGCCACCGGCGAGATCAGACACCTCATGGACCAGCACGGACACACCCATGGCCCCGCAGCGGCACACCTGACCACCCTCACCGGCCTCTTCGTCTACGCCGCGACACACGGCGCCGCCCTCATACCACAGGCAAAACCCTCACCTTGATTCTTTACGGGCCCTAAGTCCGGGATCCCCAGCTTGGTGTCCGGACGGCAGAACGCGCACGCCCAGCAGTGCATCCTCGCTGGCCGCGTTCAGTCTCGCGAGCAGAATGCGGTGCAACCCGTCGAAGACCGCGGCACCGGTTTCGGCCCCGGCGACCGCTCGGGCCAGGGCGGCAGCAGTGATTCGATCGGCTCCCACAAGTCGTCGTCCACGATCCACGGCCGAGTCGTCACACCCACCCGAACGGTCAGATCGTCACAACAGTCACGCCCGAGCAGGGCACTTCAACAAGATCCTGTTACGAGCGCTACGTATCCATCCTGTTGGTGCGGGCGATCCGGCTCGCTGCCCTAGAGGTGTCGTTCGGTGAGGTATGTGACACCTCTGCGGTACATCCGCAGCGTGCAACCAGGGGACTCGGTCGCTCACGCCCTCCAAGTGGCATCGGCCGAGTTGACCGGATGCTGCCTCCGTTTTACACTCAATCCCGTACGGAGGCAGCCTCCGTTTTGTCATGCCGCGGCATCGCGTCAGGTAGGAGGGTGTGTGAACGTCGAAGGGCAGCAGGGGCGCAGGCCCCGTGCGGATGTCCAGCGCAATCGTGCGGCCCTCCTGGAGGCGGCGCAGCATCATTTCCTGCGATTCGGGGTCGGCGCCTCGCTGGAGGCGGTGGCCAAGGAGGCGGGCGTCGGTCCGGGCACGCTCTACCGGCACTTCCCCACCCGGGAGGCACTGCTGGCGGCCGTGTTGCAGACGCGCTCCGAGGAGTTGATGGCCCGCCGGGCGGACATCGCGCAGCTCGGCGACGCCTCGGAGGCGCTGCGACAATGGCTGCGGGCCATGGAGGAGTACTTCAGCGCCTTCAGTGGACTGCCGGAACCGCTCATGACCGCGGCCAGGGCACAGAAGCCGGACAATCCACTCACCCTGCCCTGCGACCTCCTCATCGGCACCACTGACGAATACGTGCGGGCCGCGCAGCTCGCGGGGCACGCGAGAGCGTCGGTGACGGGCTACGACCTCTTCCTCGCGGCCGTTTCCGTGGCCTGGATCAAAGGCACCGACGCCACCGACGAGGCGTCGCTGGACCGTCTGCGCGCACTCATCGAAAGCGGATACCGCGAGCGGGACAACCAGGCGTAGCCCCCGGCAGGGGAAGACAGGGCCGGGCCTGCCGATCAGTCGGCCAGGAGTCGCACGGTCAGCACCCTTCCCCCGCCAGGGGAGTGGCGCACTTCGAGAGGGACAAATCATGGGAATTGGCGTTATCGGCACTGGCGCGATCGGGAAGACGCCGGCGCGCACGTTCAGCGCGGGCGGCCGCGACGTACAGGTGGCGAACTCCCGAGGTCCGGAAACCATCGATGCTGAGGTGCTGGAGTTCGGGGCGCAAGCGGTACGGGCAGCCGACGCGGTGCAGGCAAGGACGTGGTGATCCTGTCTGTTCCCTTCGGGCGAATCCCGACGATGGCGGGACTCTTCGCCTCCGTGCCCGGTGAGACCGGGGTCATCGACACTTCCGACTACTACCCCCAACTGAGCGGCCCCATCGAGGCGGTGGAGGGCGGCCAGGTGGAGAGCCTGTGGGTGGCCCAGCAGCTGGGGCGGCCCGTGGTGAAGGCATGGAACGCCGTCCTGGCCGACACCTTGCAGACCAAGGGCCTACCGGCGGGCGCCCCGGACCGCATCGCGCTCCCGGTGGCCGCCGACATTGACGAGGCCCGGCGCGTGGCCATGGGCCTGGTGGACGAGAGCGGCTTCGCCCCCACCTCGACGCCGGCACCTTGGCCGACTCCTGGCGTCAGCAGCCGATGGCACCCGCCTACTGCACCGAGCTGAGCCTTGAGGACCTGGGGCCGGCCCTTCAGGCAGCCGACCGGGCCTTGGGCCCCGCGCAACCGTGATCGCCAGATGGAGCGTTTCGCCGCCCTCACCGCCACGCCCACGCTTCAGGAGGTCGTCGAACTCAACCGCTCCCTCCACCGCTGACACACCCGGCACTGCCGCCACATCCTGCTCCCCCTGTGAGCGAGTCGCGCTCACGGGAACCGAACACACCTTCAGAGGAATCGCCTTGCCCACCACAGCCATACCCTTCACCGACCTCGCCCGGTCCCGGCGCTCCGTGCGGAGGTTCCTGCCTGCTCCGGTGTCCCCTGCGGACATCCGCGGTGTGCTGGAAGACGCGCAAAGCGCCCCATCGAACTGCAACACCCAGCCGTGGACGGTGCACGTCGTCTCCGGTGCGGCCCGGGACGCCCTGAGCAAGGAACTGCTCCAGGCCGATGAGGAGGGGCGGTCCTCCTACGACTTCACCTTCGACTACGCCGACTTCGGCGAGGGCACCTACCTGGACCGAGCGCACGACCAAGCCGCGACCCTCTACCAGGCCATGGGCATACCACGCTCGGACCGGACGGCGAGGAAGGCCGCGGCCCGGGAGAACCTGAACTTCTACGGCGCACCTCACGTCGCCTTTCTCTTCATGCCAGCCTTCGGCGACGGGGTGCGGGCCGCCGGGGACATCGGCATGTACGCCCAGAACTTCCTGCTCTCGCTGACAGCCCGTGGCCACGACGGCATCCCGCAGACCATGCTCGGGTTCTACGCCGACACCATCCGCGAGGCCCTGGGGGTCCCCCAAGACCTCAAGCTGCTGTTCGGCATCTCCTTCGGCACCGCCGACCAGGCCGCACCTGCCAACAGCTTCCGCATGGGACGGGTTCCGCTGAAGCAGAGCGTCGTCCTGCACGAAACCCCAGGAGTCCTCGACGAGCAATAACTGCTCTCTGCCGACGGTAAGCGGGGTCACCTCCGAATCCCTGCGGCAGAAGCGCACTCCATCGTCCCGCCCCAAGCCCCTGGGTGACGTCAAAGCAAACCCATATCGCGAAACCCGTCAGGCGGTGACTCACACAGTCACCTCGAAACGACTCCCGCACTGAGATACAAAGTCAACTCCGCCATGGGGCGGTTCGACATGGTACGGACCCGATCAAGCATTTGGCCGTAGCCATCACGGAAGCGCGGTCACCACGAATGGGACAACCCATGGCTCGCTCGACGCCATGATCTGTTCGAGGTGGCGCTGGCGGACCCGGCCATCAATGTGCCGGGCATACAGGCAATGCAAGATCGCCTGCTGAGTTCTGGTCAGTGACCGTTGCCAGTCGGGCTCCGGCTCCTCGTTGAAGATCCGCGAGGGGATGGCAACGGTCTCTCCCTGCACCTCAACCTCGAAGGGCTGCACCGGCGTGAGCCTGGCGTCCGGCATGACCGCCAGGACGCTCTGCACGTCACCGGCAAGAGTAGGGGGCGAGCCCCTCGCTCCTCCTCCACCGTGTGCCGGGTCATCCAACGGCTGGGGCCGCTGCTCGCGATCGAGCCCGCCTCCCGCCCGGCCGATGCCCCAGAACGCATGTGGATCGTGGACGGCACGCTGATCCCGCTCCGCGACCGGACGGTGGCCGCATCCAGCCGCAATTACCGGTTCTCGGCGAACGTGCAGGTCATCGTGGACGCGGACACGCGGCCGGTGATCGCGGCAGCGCGTCCGGTGCCAGGCACCACGGCGGACGCTCACGCCTGGCGCGCGTCCGGGCTGAGCCGACACTGTGAGGGCGTGACGGTGCTCGGCGACGGCGCCTACCTCAACTGCGGCATGGCAGTGCCGCACCGAAAACGCCCGGGACGGGGTCTGCTTCCGGGCGAGGAGGACGACAATGCCGCCCACCGCAAGGTCCGCGCCCGCGTGGAACATGTCATCGGCCGCCTGAAGACCTACAAGATCCTCCGCGACTGCCGGCAGCGCGGCGACGGCCTCCACCACGCCGTCCAGGCCGTCGCCCACATGCACAACCTCGCCCGCGCAACATGAACGGACAACCCGCTTCCAGGCCCTGGCCTGCCCGAACACGGCCTTGTACAACACCCTTTAGTTGAAAGGCATGGTCTTCGGTTGGTCAACAGGACCGGCAGGTCCGTTCCGCGGAGAGCCCCGGAGTGCTTACGCGGATGCTGACACGAAAAGTTGAGTGAGTGTGCTGGTCAGGCCGTTGCTGCGATGGGCTCGAAGCGGACGGTGAGGCCGAGGCGGTTGGCTTCCTTGGTCATGCGGCGCATGGCGCGTTCGGGGTCGCGGCGGGTGAAGTAGTCGGCGCCGAGGTCCTGGTAGCGGGTCTTGTGGCGGAGGATGTGCCAGATCGCGACGGCGAGTTTGCGCATCACCGCGACCAGGGCCCGCTGCCGTCCGCGGCGGGCGGCGATGCGCCGGTAGTAGGCGCTGAGGTAGCAGTCTTTGTTCCGGGTCACCGACATCGCGGCGATGCCCAGCAGCCGTTTCAGGTTGCTGTTGCCGTTGCGGGTACGGGCGGACTTGGTGACGCCGGCGGATTCGTTCATACCCGGGCAGACCCCGATCCAGGAGGCGAGATGGCCGGCGGTCGCGAACTGGGCCATGTCCCCACCGGTCTCAGCGATGATGATCTCAGCCGCCGCGGGGCCGATGCCGGGGATGGTGTCCAGGTTCTCGACGTCCTTGTTGTGCTCCAGACGGGTCAGCAGCGCGGTGATCCGCTGGTCCAGCTGGCCGGCCGTGGCAGCGAGGTGGTCGATCTCGTCGAGGTAATGCCGGCACATGAACGCGTGGTGCTCGGTGAACGTGCCGTCCAGTGCCTCAACCAGGGCCGGGATCTTACTGCGGGCCCGCCGGATGGCCAGGTCGGCCAGCGCCCGGGGGTCACGCTCGCCGTCGATCAGCGCGTTGATGATGGCGCGTCCGCCGGCCCCGGTGATGTCGCTGAGCACCGAGGACAGCTTCATCCCGGTGTCCTCGAGTTCCTTCTCCAGCCGCTGGGCCTCCTGCCCGCGTGCCGTGATCAGCTGCGTGCGGCGGCGGGTCAGATCCCGCAGTTCGCGGATCTCCCGCTCGGGCACGAAGGAACCCATCACCATCCCCGAGGCGCCCGCCCGGGCCAGGAACGCGGCGTCGCTGGGGTCGCTCTTGCGCCCCCGGATGCCCTTGAGACGGGCCGGGTTGACCAGCATCAGGTTCAGGTGCGGCTGCAAGGTGTAGTAGGTGTGGCGCCAGTAGTCCGAGGTCGCCTCGAGCACCACCACCTCGCCCCGGCGCTCGAGCAGCCAGGCCAGCAGCCGCCGGATCTCGGCCGGGGTGGTGGCGAACCGCTCGGTCTCCAGCGTCCAGGTCCCGGGCCGCTTCACGCACGGCGTGCGTACGCACGCCAGCAGGAACCGCTTGCCCAGATCCAGCCCCGCCGCCCGCAGATAGAGGACCTCGTCCTTCACATCCTGTCTGGCCATCGCTGTGTCCCTCCCGCACGCGTGCCGATCGAACGGGCGCCCGGAGGGATCCGGGAAGCCGCTGAGTCTGACACACGCGCTGCCGGTCACCGCGGTGGCCGTGGCGCAAACCGAAGTCCGCTGGCGGATCCCCATCGCCATCCTGTTGGGCGAGCTGACCGGCATCACAGAATCTTCGGCTTACCGGGCGCCCGCCCCGATTTTCCCCTCACCGAGGAGGCCAGCGCAGCCGGCCTGGCGAACCTGTTGGCAAATCCGCGGGGCGAAGCAATTGTCGCGTGAGTCCCAGCGACACGCCGGGTTTACGGCGTGTCGCTGGGACTCACGGCCCACTTGCTGGAGGTCTGACGGGATTCGACAACAGCATCTGCTTACGCGCTTCGGGGCTTTGTGTGCGTGCCGGTGTTGTCGCCGCCCTGTTCCGCCGAGGCGTGCGCAGGGCGCCGTGAAGCAGGGCGTGTTGTTCCAAGCCGCAATTCCTTTGTGTCCCACGCTCCCTGCGGCGTCGAGGTCCCCGCGCCGGACATGGATGTCCACGAGGACAATGCGGCTCAGTGCCAGGGACCTTGTTCGTCCCGTCTCCCGAAGCGCCACCGCTCGCTCGGCCTGCGTCAACGCCTGACGTTGTTGCTCCAGGTCGCGCAGGATCAGCGCCGATTCACTGGCGAGGGCCGCAGCGTCAAAGGGACTCAGCCAGGGGTGCGCCGCATCTACCGAAGCGTCAGAACGGCCGGCTCCCAAGCCCGGTCGACCACCCGCACCAGCCCCAGGTCGGTCAGCTTCACCTGCGGGGAGACCGGGAGAGTCATGGTCGAGATGGACATGAACGCGTTCCGGTGCACCCAGCCCCAGCGGTGCAGGGCCTCGCGGATCGCGGCCGCGTCGTGGGCCACCTCGTCGGCGGGACGGTCGGACAGGACCCCGGCCACCGGCAGCGGCAGGTGTACCGGCTCATCGCCCTCCGCGATCACGCAGATCCCCCCGTGTGACGCGATGACACGGTTGGCGGCCTCGCGTAGCGCCGCGGCCGTCGTGGCGGTCACCGTCAGGTTGTGGCTGTCGTGCGCGTACGTGGTGGCGACCGCACCGTCGGACAGCTCGAAACCGACCACGGGAGCCATCGTGCGCCGCCCGCTGCGGTGGTGGCGTTCGAACACCGCCAGTACCGCGGTACGGCCCTCCCACTGCACGACACCGTCCCGCACCGGAAGGACGACCTCGGCGGGCTCGGTGAACGTGTCCACCGGATTGACCCGCAGGGCCCGGAAGACGTGCTCGCCGTCCGGCAGGTCCACCGTCCAGGCACAGCCGTCCGCGTCCAGCGGGTCGAGGTGGACGGAGTCGGCGAAGGGGTTGCCGGACAGGTGTGCGGGGGCGCTCTCCGCGACCCGCTCGCCGCCGCAGACGACCATGACCGGCGTGAAGTCGGTCAGGTCGCGCAGCAGCACCAGATCCGCACGCCGTCCGGGGGCCACCACCCCGCGGTCGTCCAGGCCGAGGCGGCGGGCCGGGTGCAGGGTCAGCGCGCGGAGCGCCGTGAGCGGGTCCATGCCTGCGCCGACGGCAACCCGCGCGATGTGGTCGAGGTGGCCGCGCTCGACGATGGCGTCCGCCGCGAGGTCATCGGTGACCAGGCAGAAGTCCGGCTGCACCGGCAGCGCGGCAAGCCGGCTCACCAACTCCGGGGTGAGGCACTTCTCCTGGAGCATCAGCAGCATGCCGAGCCGGGCCTTCTCGACCGCGACCTCCGGGGAGTTCTTGGTGTGGTCGGAGTCGATGCCCGCCCACAGGTACTCGCCCAGGTCGTCGCCGGAGAGATTGGGGCAGTGCCCGTCCAGCCGTACGCCCTTGGCACGCGCCACGGCGACGATCTCGCGCATCCGGCGGCTGCCGTCGACCACGGCCCGGTAGTCCATCACCTCGCCGAGCGTGGTGACACCCTCCCAGTCCAGCATGTCGGCGATGTCGTCGGCGCCGAGCACCGCACCCGCCGTCTCGAAGCCCTCCAGGGCCGGTACGCACGAGGGCACCGCCCAGTGCATGGACTGCCGGGCGCCGCGCCCCTGTTCGATCATCCAGGCCATGGCCTCGCGCCCGGCGACGTTGACGATCTCGTGCGGGTCGGCGAGGACCGTCGTGGTGCCGCGGGGCAGCGTGATCCGCGCGAACTCGCGCGGTGCGAGCAGCGAGCTCTCGATGTGCATGTGCGCGTCGACGTAACCGGGCGCCACCAAGAGGCCGTCGGCCTCGATGACTTGGCCGGCGTCGATCTGTGTGCCGGGGCGCAGCAGGGCGCGGATCAGGTCGCCGGTGATGGCGACATCGGCAGCGGTCTGTTCCCCGGTGTGTACGGAGACCACGCGGGCTCCGCGGATCAGCAGGTCACAGTGGCTGGGCGCAGGCATCGACGGTTCTCTCGTTCGGTCGTCAGCTTCGGTCGTCGGCTTCGGTGGTGAGCGCCGGTCGTCGGGTTCGCTGCGTCGGGTCGGCGGACGTGTCAGCGTCCGCGGATCGCGGCGGCGGAGGCCCGATGCCGGCCTCAGCGAATGGGCTCGTGGGCATCGGCGCCGTAGTGGCGCAGCAGGCGGGAGACGAGGAAGGCGCGGAAGGCGTCGGTGTCGACGCCGGTGGCCACCTTGGCGTTGTGCGGCTGCCCGGTGCGTCCGTGTACGTCGGCGATCAGCTTGCCGCGGGAGAACTCGCCGCCGCACTCCACCGTCACCCAGGCGTCGGTCCACTCGATCAGGTCGGCGCGTACCGTGGCGGCCACCGCCAGCGCGTCGTGGACCGCGCAGGCGGCGACGCCGTGGCGCTGCTCGTACCGGGTGGCGAGGTGGTCGAGCATCCGGCCCGCCGCACCGGTGGCGGGCGCGCCGTCGGCCAGCAGCTGTTCGATGTCGGCCCGGGTCGTCAGCGCCTTGCGGGTCACGTCGAGCCCGACGATCCGCAGCGGCACCCCGGCCTCGGTCACGAACCGGGCGGCCTCGGGATCGGCGAAGAAGTTGAACTCGGCCGACGGCGTGACATTGCCCGGCGCGAAGGCCGCCCCGCCCATCAGCACGATCTCCTTGATCGACGAAGCGGCCTCCGGGTGGGCGTGCAGCAGCGCGGCGATGTTGGTGAGCGGTGCCGTGGCGATCACGGTGGTGGCCGCGGGCCCTCGGTCCCCCAGCTGGGCGGCCAGCCAGGCGACGGCGTGCGCCGGGTGCGGCGTACGCGCCGACGCGGGGAGGTGTACGCCGCCGAGCCCGCCCTCGCCGTGCACGGGTTCGTCCGGGATGCGGACGGCGCGGGCGATGGGCCCCGCATGCCCGCGCACCACGGGCACCTGCGGGTCCACCCCGATCAGATCGCACAGTCGCAGCGCGTTGTCGACGACCTGCCCGATCCCGACGTTCCCGGCGACGGTGGTGATGCCGGTGACATCGAGCTCGGGCGATGCGAAGGCCAGCAGCAGCGCGACGGCGTCGTCGATACCGGGGTCGCAGTCGATGACGACCGGCTGCGCGACCGGCTGCTCAACAGGTTGCTCGACCAGCCGCGCGACCAGTGGCTCGACCGGTAGCTCGACCGGCTGCGGGTGTGTCACCCGGACACCTCGCGCTGGAAGCGGTCGACCCACTCGTCGTTGTTCTTCACGGCCAGTTCCAGGTCGGGGACGGTGAAGCCGGCCGCCGCGGGGTCGGTCGCCGCGTCGCCCACCACCTTGGTGATGTCCGAGGGAATCTTCGCGTCCTCGTTGACGGGCTTGTCGTGGAAGGTCGCCGCGGCCTTCTCCTGGACCTTCGCCGACAGCAGGTAGTTGATGAACTTCTCCGCGCCCTCCTTGTTGTGCGCGCCCTTCACCAGCTGCGCGGTGTTGGAGACCACGTACCGGCCCTTGTCGAGGGGCGCCCAGGCGATCGGCTTGCCCGCCTTGGCCGGGTCGATGGCGAACAGGTCGAGCGCCGGGGCCATCTCCACCTCGCCGCGGTCGAGCAGGCTGATGAGTTCGGTGCTGCGGCTGAAGTACTTCAGTACGTTCGGGGAGTTGGCGGCGAGCTTCTTGAACGCCGTGTCGGTGTCCTCGGGGCCCGAGCCGTAGGTCGCCGCGGTGGCGTAGAGGAAGGGCACTCCGGCGCTGGTCGAGATGTCGGGGATGGCGATCTTGCCCTTGTGCTCGGCGTTCCAGAGGTCCTTGATGCCGGGCGCCTTGTCGAACTTGTCGGTGCGGTAGAGCATGCCGAGCAGCTGGTACGTGTACGCGGGTGCGTAGCCGTCCTTGTCCTTGGCGAAGTCGTGGATCTTGTCGAGGTTGGGGAGGGCCGACGGGTCGATCTTGTCGAACAGGCCCTGCTCACGGCCCCGTTGGGCGAACAGGTCGGAGAGCATGGCGACGTCGACCGTCGGGTTGCTGCGGTTGATCTTGAGCTTGGTGAGGCGCTCGGCGTTGTCGCCGCTCTCGACCTCGACGTCGATGCCGGTCTCCTTCTCGAACGGCTTGACGATGTTCTTCTCGAACAGGTCGGCGCCGAAGCCGAAGGTGGAGACGGTCAGTTTCTTGGGGTCCTGTTCCCCCGCGGCCGATCCGGCGCAGCCGGCCAGCGGGAGGACCAGCGCGGTGGCGGCGGCAGTGGTGGCGAGTCGTCTCATGAGGTGGGCAGCTCCTGCTTCGTCCGGGGGAGGTCGATGGTGTGCGCGGCGGGGAGATGGAGGCGCACCTGCCGGCCGGTGTGCAGCTCGAAGTCGCTGCTGGTGGCCAGGACGGTGCGGCCCTCGGACACGGCGGTGACGACGCAGTCGGTGCCGCGGAACCGCACGGCGGTGAGCACGGCGTCGACCGTGGTACCGCCGGAGGGTGTGGAGTTGGCGGATTCGGGGGTGAGCACCTCGACGTGCTCCGGCCGGATGGTGACCGTACGGCCGTCCGGCAGTTCGACGAAGTTCTCGTAGCCGAGGAATTCGGCGACGAAGCGGTTGGCGGGGGCGCGGAACACCTCGCGCGGGGCGCCCTGTTGGGCGACCGTGCCCTGATCGAGGATGACCATGTCGTCGGCGAGCTCCAGGGCCTCCTCCTGGTCGTGGGTGACCAGGATCGCGGTGAGCCCGGTCTCCTTCTGGATACGGGCGAGTTCCTGGCGCATCTGGATGCGCAGCCGCGCGTCGAGGTTGGACAGGGGCTCGTCGAGGAGGAGTACCGAGGGGCGTACGGCGACGGCGCGGGCCAGTGCGATGCGCTGCTGTTGGCCGCCGGACAGCTGCTTGGGCTTGCGGCCGGAGAGGTGCGACAGGCCGACCAGCTCCAGCGCCTCGCCCGTGCGGGTGCGCAGTTCGCCGTCCGGGATGCCCCGCATCCTCAGTCCGAAGGCGACGTTCTTCTCCACGGTCATGTGCGGGAAGAGCGCGTACGACTGGAAGACCATGCCGATGTTGCGGCGCTCCGGGGGGAGCCTGGTGGCGTCCTCGCCCTCCAGCAGAATGCGGCCCGCGGTGGGCTCCAGGAACCCGGCGATCATGCGCAGGGTGGTGGTCTTGCCGCAGCCGCTGGGGCCGAGCAACGCGGTGAACTCCCCACGGCGCACGGTCAGATCGAGCTCCCGTACCGCTGGCGTGCCCGCGAACTCCCGGGAGACGGCGTCGAGTTGAACCACCGGCGTCATCGTCGTGCTCCTATCGCTTTTCTGCCGTTTCGTACTGTCGTTGCGTGCTGCCGTTTCGTACTGTCGTTGCGTGCTGCCGTTGCGTGCTGCCGTTGCGTACGGTCGTTGCGTGCTGTGCTCACCGACTGAAGACCTTGTTGAATCCGACGAGGCGCTCCGTCAGCAGGGCCGCGCCGACCGTGGCGGCGAGCAGCAGGGTGCTGACCGCGGCCACCATGGGGTCGTAGGAGAACTGGACGTAATTGAGCATCTCGACGGGCAGTGTGGAGATACCGGGCCCCTTGAGCAGCAGTGACAGCGGGACGTTGTTGAACGAGGTCAGGAAGGACAGGACGGCCGCCGATACGATGCCGGGCGCCATCACCGGCAGCGTGATCGCGAAGAACGTCCGCAGGGGTCCGGCGCCGAGGCCCCTGGCGGCCTCTTCCAGGGCGGGGTCCGACAGGGCGAGCGAGGCGCCCGTGACGCGTACCGCGTAGGGCAGCAGCAGGACGGTGTGGCCGATCAGCAGTGCGCCGAGCGCGGTGATCCGCATGGTCACCATGAGCTGCTGGAAGAGCGCGAAGCCCAGGACCAGTTCGGGGACGATCGCGGGTGAGAGGAAGAGCGTCTCGACCGCCTTGTGGCCGCGGAACGTGTGGCGTTGCACGGCCAGGGCCACCGGGATGCCCAGCACCAGCGCGAACAGGGTGGCCGCCGCGGCCACCAGCAGACTGGTCAACAGGCCCTGCTGGAACGTGGAGTTGGACAGCGCCTGGTCGAACCAGCGCAGCGAGAAGCCGGGCGGCGGGAACTCGACGGTGTCGCCGGACGAGAAGCCGATGGCGACGACCAGCAGGATGGGCCCGAGCAGAAAGGCCATGGCCAGGGCGGACAGGAGGGAGAGAACGGGGCGTCGGCGTATCACGACGTGGCCACCTTCACCGATATCCGGCCCGAGGCCCAGCCGACCACGAGCACCAGTACGGTCATGATCAGTGCGACGGCGCTGGCCCCGCCCCAGTCCAGCTTCACGTTCGCGTAGTCGTAGAGCAGCGTCGCCAGGGTGCGGTTGCGGGAGCCGCCGAGCAGCAGCGGTGTGGTGAAGGCGGTGACAGCTCCGGCGAACACCAGGGTCCCTCCCACCAGTACGCCGGGCAGGGCGAGCGGCAGCACGATCTGCCTAAAGGCCCGGCCGGGGCTCGCGCCGAGGCCGCGGGCGGCGTCTTCGAGGCCGGGGTCGATGTGCGACAGCGAGCTGTACGAGGTGAGGATCATCAGCGGCATGAACAGTTGGGTGAGACCGGCGACCAGGGCGAACTCCGTGTAGAGCAGCTCGGGCGGACGGTCGGTGACTCCGGTCGCCAGGACGGCATCGCTGATGAGGCCGTTGCGGCCGAGGATGACCAGCCAGGAGAAGGTCCGCACCACCGTGCTGAGCAGCAGCGGGAAGACCGCGAGCGCGAGCAGCAGGCCCTGGCGGCTCTTGGGAGCTCGGGCGATGAGATAGGCCGTCGGGAAGCCGAAGACCAGACAGACGAGGGTGACGGTGACGGCCACGCGTACGGTCCGGGCGAGCACGCCCAGTACGTAGCTGTCGGTGAGCATGGTGCCCAACTTGCCGAGCACGTCGGGGTGGTCGGCGGCGGGCGGCGCGAAGAGCGT
The DNA here is from genome assembly GCF_026341515.1 of Streptomyces sp. NBC_00878. NCBI lineage: Bacteria > Bacillati > Actinomycetota > Actinomycetes > Kitasatosporales > Streptomycetaceae > Streptomyces > Streptomyces sp. NBC_00878. The sequence continues at coordinate 2,600,256 of NZ_JAPEOK010000001.1, forward strand.
CACGACGAAGGGGAACGCGAAGCCGAAGGCCAGCAGGGCCAGGCCGGGCGCGAGCAGCAGCCCCAAGGTGGCCTTCCGGGACATACTCACACCCCCTCTCAGAGATTCCTACAACCGGTTGCTGCAACCGGTTGCAACAACCGGTCGACGTGGACGATACTTTCGGCCGGATCGAGGCGTCAACGCGCTCGTGTAAAGATCCCGTTACGCACACACTGGGGGGCGAGATGGTGACGCTGGCTGACGTCGCGCGCGCGGCGGGGGTGTCCAAGGCGACCGCGTCACGCGCGCTGAGCCGGCCCGACATGGTCGCGGCGGACACCCGCGAACGGGTGCTGGTCGCCGCCGGGACCATGGGTTTCGAGTTCAACGCGAGCGCCCGGGCGCTGACCACCGGCCGGACCGGCCTGATCGGCGTTCTGGTCCCGAGCCTCGCCAACCCCTACTTCGCCCCGATCGTGACCGGCGTGCAGCGTGCGCTGTCCCAGCACGGCGACAACATCCTGCTCGCCGTCTCCGAGGGTTCGCAGAGCAGTGAGCACGAGCTGGCGGGGAAGCTCGCCTCACGCGTCGACGGGCTCGTCTTCATAGCGCCGGTGAGCCCGGACTCGGCGATCAGGGGGTTCACTTCGAAGCTGCCGGTCGTCACCGTGGACCGCACCGTGCCCGCGGTGCCCGGCGTCCTGATCGACACCCCCGGCGGCGTCGCGGACATCGTCACGCACCTGGCAGGCCTCGGTCACCGGGCCATCGCCCATGTGGGCGGCCCGGATGGCTCATGGATGGCCGCACAGCGCAACAGCGCGGTCGAGGAGGCCGCCCGCCGAAGCGGTGTCGACCTCACGGTGCTCGGTCCCGTCGCCCCCCGGATCGACGCGGGGCTGGCCGTCGCCGAGCGCATCGCCGCCGAACGGAGCGTCACCGCGGTGGTGGCGTACAGCAGTTACCTGCTGCTCGGCCTGCATCTGGGGCTGCGCGACGCCGGTGTGCGGGTCCCCGAGGACATCAGCCTGGCCGCGTCGGACGACCTGACCTCGATCAGCACGGACCGGCCCGACACCACGGCGCTACGGGTCCCGCTCGAAGAGGCGGGCATCGCGGCGGTCCGCCTGCTCCAGGAGACGAAACCTCCCAAGCGCGCCCGACGGCTGCGCATCGCCACCGAGTTGATCGTCGGCGGCTCCACCGCTCGCGCACCGGTCCGGAGCCCCGGGTAGGAGGACGGGTGCCGTTTCCCGGATGAGCGGTGGAGGGTGGGGCTCCGGTCGGCCGGAGCCCCACCCTCACCTCCGTGTCAGACACCTCTGTGTCAGACACCTCTGTGTCAGAGGGAAACCGCCACCCCGTTGTACGTCGTCTCCGGTGTCGGGGGCGTCGTGAAGCGTGCGTTGACCAGGTACAGGCGGTTGCCGAAGCGGGCCGCAGTGGTGGGCACGTCGAAGCGTGGGTCGGTGATCGTGGTGCGCAGCGTGGCGGTGGTGGCCCCGGCGTCGAGGTCCCACACGCTGATGAGGTTCAGGCGGTTCTGAACGACGTACAGGGTGCGGCCGATGCGGACCAGACCGTCGCCGTTGACGACGCTCGCCTGGCCGACCAGCGTGATCTTCGTGGCGTTGCCGGTCTTGAGGCTCACGTTGTACAGCTCGCCCGGCGTGCTCTTGACGACGATGAGGCCCTGCCCGTCGGGGGTGGCGACTATGCCGTTGGCGTTGTTCACGTCGGGGGTCTGCGTCCAGTCGCCGGTGAGCGGCAGGGCGCGGATCTCACCGGAGCGGCCGCGCGGGACACCGTGGAGCACGGCGTCGCGCGAGTCGGTGAACCAGGCGCGGTCCTTGTGCAGGATGACGTCGTTGATGAAGTGGCCGGTGGCCTCGGTGAGTTGGTGCGTGGCCACCAGCTCACCGGTACGGGAGTCGACAACCCGGGCCACCCCGGTGTTGCCCGCGATGTAGAGCAGGCCGTCGTCGTCCAGCTTCAGGCCGACGGAGACCTGGCCGGTGCCGCCCGCGTAGAGGACCTCGCCCTCGCCGGTGCGCAGGTCCGTGCGGAAGACGGCGCCGTTGGCACGCGAGCCCATGTAGGCGTACGGCTTGCTGCCGATGGTGATGCCCTCGGGGAGGAAGCCGTTCGGCAGCTGGAACTCCGTCGGCCAGGTGGCCTTCGCCCGTGCGGCGCTCGCGGTGCCGGCGCCGGCCGCCGCCAGACCGAAGGTGGCGAGTGCGGTGCCGCCGAGGAAGGTGCGGCGGGAGGGCTGGGGGTGCGGTCGGGGGTGGACAGGGGGTTGGGGGTGAGGGTGGTTCCGGGTCATGGTTTCCGGGCCTCCGTGGCGTGTGGGGACTAAGCCAACTCGGTCAACTCTGCTGATTCCACAAGGAGTTGAGAGATTCGTTGACGGTTGTGTTGACGGTTCCGTTCGCTCGTAACGGACTATCGCGCAACGGCGTTCCCGTGAACCCCCTATGTTTGCTGTCGATCCCCTGTCACTTTCGCCTCGCGGGCACCGCTCGTTCCGCCCGTACCGCGCGGCGGCTCCGCGCCCGGTGTTTTCTGGTTCCAAGGCACGATCGACGACCAGCTCCCTCGTCCGGGGCGGCGGCAGGCGCAGCACCCGCCGGTCCTGGGTGCGGGACGTCCCGTCTTCCTGGGTCACATATCGAAGGTGGACACCTGTCAAAAAAGCAGACAGGTGTCAAAAAGGATCAATGCGCGACGGTCGGGCCGGACGGTCGCGCGGCACGTGACGGCCCCGACCGCGGTTCGTTGGACCGGTCACTGAACCGGGCGGGCGGTTTCCGGCGTACGGCAGAAAGGCTGAGCGGGGTCACGTGTGTGGCCTGGTAGGGCTGTTCCTACTCACCGTCTGTGGACGTCGAGCAGTGAACGTCACCGGCGAGAACCGCATCTACCTCTCCAACAGCAACCCGTCCGCCCCGCCCGCACTGCCCCAGGAACCGACTCCATGCACGTACAGCCGTTCTCCGTGGTCGCCTCGGCACCCTCCGGACCGGACTGCGTCAGCGAAGCCCCCCGGAAGCCCGCGCACCGGCCCCTTCGGCTGCGGGCGGGCCGCGTCCCGGTGCTCGCGGTCCTCGCCGTCCTCCCGCTGTACGGGGTGTGGGCCACGCTTCTCGCGACGGGCGGCGGCGATCTCGCGGCCCAGTACGCCTGGGCGGGATTCTTCGCCCGGAACCCGGACACGGCGTACGGACTGTTCTGGTACGGCGGTACGCACACCGCCAACTACAGCGTGCTGTCACCTCCGTTGATGGCCGTGCTGGGCGTACGGACCGCCTCCGTGCTGGCCGGGGTGGCCGCCACCTGGCTGCTGGGCTCGCTACTGGAGCGGACCGTCACCAGGTCGCCGCGGTGGCCCGCGCTGCTCGGCGCTTTCGGGCTGTGGGCCAACGTCGCCTCGGGGCGCACCACGTTCGCCCTCGGGCTGGCCTTCGGACTCGTCGGCCTCCTGGCCGTGGCCGGGCGTCCGGAGCGGCCGGTGCGGCTGACCGCGGGCGCCCTGGGAGCGCTGCTGGCCACCCTGGCCAGTCCGGTGGCCGGGCTCTTCCTGCTCGTGGCCGGTGCCGGGTATCTGCTCGACCGGCAGTACGCCAAGTGCCTCGCCCTCTCCTTGCCGCCCGTCGCCGTCTGCGCTTCGACGGCACTGCTGTTTCCTTTCCAGGGCGAGCAGCCCATGCCCGCGTTCCGCACGGTGATGCCCCTGCTGCTGTCCGGCGCCGTGGTGTGGGCGGCTCCCCGCGCGTGGCGGGTCGTGCGGGGCGGGGCGGTCCTGTACGCCGTCGGGGTCGTGCTGACCTGTCTCGTGCCCTCACCGATCGGCACCAACGTGGAGCGGCTCGCGGCGCTCTTCGCTCCCGCAGTACTGCTCGCGTGTGTGCGGGGCGCGGCCGGGTCCGGTGACCACCCCCGGCCCTCCGCACGGCAGACCTCCTGGCGGCTGACCTCCGTGCGGCGGACCGTCGCACACTGGGCCGCCGCGCACCGGAACACGGCCCGCTGGACCGGCCCGCTCGCTCTCGCACTCGCCATGTCGGTCGCTTGGCCCGCCATAACGACCGCCATCGACCTGCGGGTCACCGCGTCCGTACCGGCCTGGGCCACGCACACCGACGGGGTGCTCGCCAAGCTCGACCGGCTCAACGCGAATCGCAACCGGGTCGAGGTGGTCCCCGCCCGTGATCACCGCGAAGCCGCACTCTTCGCACCGCACGCGCAGCTGATGCGGGGCTGGAACCGGCAGTTGGACGTCGAGCGGGGGCGGCTGTTCTACGAGGCCGCGCTCGACGCTCCGCGCTACCACGCCTGGCTGCGCCACTGGGCCGTGGGATACGTCGTCGTACCCGACGGAACACCCGACGGTCCCGCCAGGCACGAGGCCGCCCTCGTCGCCTCCGGGCAGGACTGGCTGGTGCCCGTGTGGCACGACGCGTACTGGAGGATCTACCGCGTCAGGGACGCGGAGCCGCTCGTCTCGGCGCCGGCCCGGGTGGTGCGGGCGGGTGAGGCGGCCGTGGTGCTGAGGGTGCCGCGGGCCGGGACGGTGACCGTCCGGGTCCGGTACTCGCCGTGGCTGCGGGCCGCAGGGGCCTGCGTACGGCCGGACGGACCCTGGACGCGGCTGACCGTGCGGCGGGCGGGGTTGTACCGGCTGGACTCCAGCTATGTGAACGGGCCCTCGGACGAGGGCGGTTGTCCACCGGCCGAGGGGAACGCCCGACAGGGGTCACGGTCGCATGTGGCGACACCGAGTTGGGCCCGCCCGCCGCGTCTCCTGGGACGCGGCGGGTAGGCGCGGCGGTGGTCAGGTGCGCCTCGACGGTCAGTCGACGAGCGTGACGTCCTGGCGCTGGCGCGCGTGGAACTGTGGTCCGGCAGCGGAAGCCCGCCGCCGGACCGCAGTTCCATCACCGTGGCCTCGACACGGGCCGCGCCCGGCTTGAACCGTCCCGGCCCCGTCCGGTCGGTGTTCGTCCAGGGGTGCTCGGCGCCGTCGCAGACCGCGGTGGTGCCCCCGACGTACCGGCCCGGTGTGCTCGTGCGCGTGATCATCACCCCATTGGTGGCGAGTCCGCACCATCCGTCCTGGGCGCGTCCGAGTGTTGTCCGCGTGTTGTCACGCTTCCCTCCCCGCTGTTCCGATGAGTTCGCGACGGGCGCATGGTCTATCCATACGGGCGACAACAACGCCGCCCCAACTCATCGCACGTGGAGGTACACCATGTGTTCCCACCAGTCTTCGTGCCCGTCCCCCGACCGCTCCGCGCGCGCCGACCAGGCCGAGGCGCACATCGTCTCCTCGCACCCCGAGCAGGGCTGGTACCTGCTGTGCGACGGCTCGATCGTCTTCGACGACACCGGCGCGCTGCTGCCCGACGGGCGGGTCGTCGCCCCGCATCGGGTGCCGGCCGAGCAGCTGACGATCGCGGCCTGACGCCCCCTCATCCGCTCTGACAGCCGCTCCGACAGCCGCTCCGACAGCTGCTCCGACAGCTGCTCCGAATAGAACAGCAAGGACGAAGCACCGCAGTATCGCGACGCATTGACTGCCGTCATGATGGCGATACGCTCCTGGTGCGACCCCACCACGACAAGGGGGCGGACCGCCATGAAGCCGAGGAATCCCCAGCCCGGAAACCCCCACCCCCAGGACGTCGACACCTTCGCGCGTGACCGTCTCCCGCCGCGCGACCAGTGGCCCGAGCTCCGCTTCGACCTCCCCGAGCCGCGCTGTCCCCAGCGCCTCAACTGCGCCGCCGAGCTCCTCGCCCTCCCGGCCGCGGACCGCCCGGTCTTCCGTACGGCCTCCGGTGACACCTGGATCTACGGCGAACCGCGCACCCGGGTCGACCGCGTAGCGCACGTCCTGACCGCCGCACCCGGTGTGGTGACGTCAACCCGGCACGCACGGAAGGCGATTCCGTACGAACGGAAAGTGATCTCCTGCCCTCGGATGGCGATGCGGCGTGACGGTGACGATCTAGAGTGATCAACGTGTCCGAGCAGCACACTCCCCGGTCCCTCATCGTCACCTTCTACGGCGCGTACGGCCGCTTCGCCCCTGGCCCCGTACCCGTGGCCGAACTGATCCGGCTTCTCGCCGCGGTCGGCGTGGACGCGCCCTCCGTGCGCTCGTCGGTGTCCCGGCTCAAACGCCGCGGGCTGCTCCTGCCGGCGCGCACGGCGTCGGGCGCGGCCGGGTACGTGCTGTCGCCGGACGCGCGGCAGCTCCTCGACGACGGCGACCGGCGGGTCTACGCGGCCTCGTCCCCCGAGGACGACGGCTGGGTGCTCGCCGTGTTCTCGGTGCCGGAATCCGAGCGGCAGAAACGTCACGTACTGCGCTCCCGTCTGTCCGGCCTCGGTTTCGGGACGGCCGCCCCCGGGGTGTGGCTCGCGCCGGCCCGCCTCTACGAAGAGACCCGCCACACGTTGGAACGGCTGCGTCTCGACGCGTACGTGGAGCTGTTCCGCGGCGAGCACCTGGGCTTCGCGGCGACGGCGGACGCGGTCGCCCGCTGGTGGGACCTGGCCGCGATCGCCAAGCAGCACGAGGCGTTTCTCGACACCCACGCGCGCGTGCTGCACGACTGGGAGGCGCGGGCGGACACCCCCGAGGAGGAGGCGTACCGCGACTACCTGCTCGCCCTGGACACCTGGCGCCACCTCCCGTACGCCGACCCCGGACTGCCTCCCGCCCTGCTGCCCGAGGACTGGCCGGGTGCCCGCTCGGCCGCCGTCTTCCGGGCGCTGCACGAGCGGCTGAGGGACGCGGGGGCGGCCTTCGCGGGCGTACCGGAGAACCACCCCAAACCGGAAACCACGTGACGCCAGTCACACTTTGGGCCGCTAAGGCAACGCTCAGGCTGCTCAGTCCCTCTTCTCATGTTTCTTACCTAGCGTCGTGACGCATGAGTCTGATGCGCAGTCTGAACCGGGCGCTGTCCGCCACCACCGGCCTCCAGGTGCGTAGGGCGGCACCCGTCGCACCGCCCCGGCGCAAGGAGGCCGCCGTGAAACCCGGGAAGCGGCCCACGCCGGTGTACCGATGTCCCGGGCCCGGGGACCTCGCGACGGACCGGCTGCTGCGGGAGCCGGTCTTCATCATGTCTCCCGTGCGTTCCGGCTCGACCCTGCTGCGGATGCTCCTGAACGCGCACTCACGGCTCCACTCCCCGCACGAGCTGCACATCCGCCGCCTGGAGGTCGACTTCGGCAGCAAGCTGTCGCAGCGCGCCATGAGCGCCCTCGACCTGGAGCGCGGCGATCTGGAGCACCTGCTCTGGGACCGGGTCATGCACCGCGAACTGGTCAGGTCCGGCAAGGACTTCATCGTCGAGAAGACACCCAGCAACGCGTTCGTGTACGGGCGCGTCCGGGACTGCTGGCCCGACGCCCGCTTCGTCTTCCTGCTCCGCCACCCGGTGTCCATCGCCCGGTCCTGGCACGAGGGCGACCCCGGCAAGCGCACCTTCGACGAGGCCGCGGCCGACGCCCTGCGCTACATGAAGGCCGTCGACAACGCCCGCAAGGGGATCACCGGCGGCCACACCCTGCGCTACGAGGACATCACCGCCGACCCCGAGAAGGAGCTGCGCCGGCTCTGTGCCTTCCTGGACGTGGACTTCGAGCCGTCGATGCTCGACTACGGGAAGAAGGACGACACACAGGTCGTGAAGGGCCTCGGCGACTGGCGGGACAAGATCCGCAGCGGCCAGGTGCAGAGCGGCCGGGCGCTGCCCGCCGAGGACGAGATACCGGAGATCCTGCGACCGATGTGCGAGGCCTGGGGCTACACCTCGTGAAGCCGCACGCCGAGATAGCGGAGGTCTGGCCGCGCGAGGGGCGCGTCAGACTCGTCGGACACATCCACGGGCGGCCCGCCGAGGGCGAGTGGCGGCTGCTGCTCACCCGCCGCGGCCACGCGGGCCGGCGCCTCGACTATCCCGCGCTGGTGAAGGGCGACCGCTTCGAGGGCGAGCTGCCCCTCGCCGACCTGGCGGCGGCGACCGACACCGCCGAGATCGGGGCCGGAGTCGAGGGCGGAGTCGGGTCCGGAGTCGGGGGCGAGGTCGAGGAGTGGGACATCCATCTCACGGACGGCGAGGTGGAGTTGCGGGCCGGACGGCGGCTCGACGACATCCACGGCAAGAAGCGGATCATGGTCTTTCCCGAACAGCGGGTAGCCGGTATCGGCGTGCGCCCGTACTACACAGTGAAGGACAACCTTTCGCTGGAGTGCCGCACGGGAGCCACGATATGACGGTCGATCAGCTCGGGAAGCGCCCGAAGGTCCGCTATCTGCTCCTGCACGCGTACGGCCGCGGCGGCACCATCCGCACGGTGATGAACCAGGCCAACTCCCTGGTGCGGGCGGGCTGGCAGGTCGAGCTGGTGAGCGCGCTGCGCCGCCGTGACGAGCTCCAGTTCCCGCTCGATCCGCGGGTGACGGTCACGACGGTCGTCGATCAGCGCGAGGAGACCCACACCCCGCCGTCGGGCATGGTCGGGCGCTGGCAGGACTGGCGCCGCGGGCGGCTCACCGAGCAGCCCGCGCGGCACGTCCCGCAGGGCGAGTTCGGCCACCGCTACTTCAACCGGTACGTGGAGCGGCGGCTGATCGCGTACCTCTCCTCGCTGCGTGACGGGATCCTGGTGACCACGCGGCCCGCGCTCAACTTCCTTGCCGCGGAGCACGCGACGGGCGGCGTGGTGCGCGTCGCGCAGGAACACATGAACCATGGCACGCACAAGCACGACGTACGGCAGCGCATCCGGGAGACGTACGGGCGCTTCGACGCGGTCGCCGTCCTGACGGAACGGGACCGCGAGGAGTACGAGCAGTTGCTGCCCTGCACCCGGGTCGTCCGCATCCCCAACGCCGTGCACTCCCTCGACCAGGTCCCCTCCGACCACCGCTCGAAGATCGCGGTGGCGGCGGGACGGCTCTTCCCGCAGAAGGGCTTCGACCTGCTGATCCCGGCATGGGCGAAGCTCGTCGAGGCGTACCCCGACTGGCAGTTGAGGATCTACGGCAGCGGCGAGAGGAAGGCCGAGCTGCGAGGACTCATCGAAGAACACCACCTCTACAACCACGTGTTCCTGATGGGCCACACGGACCGGCTCGACGACGAACTCGCCAAGGCCTCCTTCTACGTGCTCAGTTCGCGGTTCGAGGGACTGCCGATGGTGATGATCGAGGCCATGAGCCACTCGCTTCCGGTGGTGAGCTTCGACTGTCCGACCGGGCCCTCGGACGTGCTCACGCACGGAGTCGACGGTCTGCTGGTCGCCCCGGAGGACCCCGACGCGCTCGCCGACGCCATGGCCAAGCTGATGGGCGACCGGGCGTTGCGCGCGGACATGGGCGTCGCCGCCGTACTGACGGCAGCCTCGTACGGCCCGGACGCCGTGCACCCCCGCTGGGAGGCCCTCTTCAGCGAACTCCACGAAGTGCGCGAGCTGCGCAGGCTCCACGAACTTTCCGATCAACGACACCGCGTCACGGGTGCCTCGAAGGGACAGCGCGCATGATCACCACGGCCAGGGGCCACCGTCGGCAGCCCCCCGCGGCTCGGGGAGCCACGATCTGGCTCACCGGGCTGCCGAGCGCGGGCAAGACGACCATCGCCCGCCTCCTCGCCGGCCGGCTGCGGTCCGAGGGGCACCGCGTGGAGGTCCTCGACGGCGACGAGGTCCGCCGCTTCCTCTCCGCCGGCCTCGGCTTCTCCCGCGAGGACCGCAACACCAATGTGCAGCGCATCGGCCTGGTCGCCGAAGTCCTTGCACGCAACGGGGTGTTGGCGGTGGTACCGGTCATCGCGCCGTACGCCGACAGCCGCGAGGCGGTGCGCAAACGGCACGAGGCGAGCGGTACGCCGTACATCGAGGTGCACGTCGCCACACCGGTCGAGGTGTGCCGCGAGCGCGATGTGAAGGGCCTCTACGCGAGGCAGGCGGCGGGGCGGCTGACCGGGCTCACGGGGATCGACGACCCGTACGAGCCGCCGCCGGCCCCCGCGCTGTCCCTGGAGACACAGTCGCAGACACCCGAGGAGTCGGCGGACGCGGTGCACGCGGTCATGGCGGCGAGGGGGCTGGTGTAACGACGGGTGCGTGAGTAGGTACGAGTGCGTACGTACGGGCTGAGCTGTACGTACGAGTGCGTACGTACGGCTGAGTGCGGGCGCCCGCAGTCCGTCCAAGCAGGGCCGCTGGCGGCCGGGCACGTTGATGCCTGGCCTCCAGCGGCCCTGCTTGCCTTTTTGCCATCGAGACCGCCGTCATGGATGCGCAACAACGCGGGTCACGGAGTCACGACTCGTCGATAGGCGCGTAACGACGGGTGCCGAGCGCGGGAGGCGGACCGTTTCCCTGGGTAGACAGCCCGATACCAGGCCGAACGTCCCTAATAGGGGCTGCCGAACGCCTCTGTCCGGTTGCGTCGTACCATTCGTCAAGTTGAAAGCAGGACATCCTGCTCCATGAACGGACCCGCCTTGCACGAACCCCACGCTCCAGCCTCCTGGCGCATCGCACTGCCGCACACCGCCGCGGCAGTGCCCGTCGCCCGTGCCCTGGTCCGTACCGCACTCGCCGAGCTGGAACACGCCGCCGACAGCGACACCGCCGAGCTGCTCACCGCCGAGCTCGTGGCGAACGCCGTGGAGCACACCAAGGGCGACCGGCCCATAGAGCTGGTCGTGGAGCTGCTGCCGACCGGCTGTCAGGTGGAGGTGCACGACCCCGACCCGGCCCCGCCGGGCAATCTCACGGTCCCCGACCCGCCGGGCGAGCCCGACCCCTGGCAGGAGCACGGCCGCGGCCTGCTGCTGATCCGCACCCTCAGCTCGTCGTGCGGACACCGCCCCACGGACTCCGGGAAGGCGGTCTGGTTCCGGCTGCCGGTGATTCCGCACCAGCGGAATCCGCTGTAACGACAGCGTCACCGCCGCACCCCTCAGGCACTCGGGCACTCGGGCACTCGGGCACTCGGGCACTCGGGCACTCGGGCACTCGGGCGAGGGTCGCCACCGCTCAGGCGAGGGTCGCCACCAGCATTGCCTTGATCGTGTGCAGCCGGTTCTCCGCCTCGTCGAAGACGACCGAGCGGTCCGACTCGAAGACCTCGTCGGTGACCTCCAGCGAGTCCAGGCCGTGCCGCTCGTGGATCTCGCGGCCGACCTTGGTGCCCAGGTCATGGAAGGCCGGCAGGCAGTGCAGGAACTTGACGTCCGCGTTGCCGGTGGCCCGCAGGACGTCCATCGTCACGGCGTACGGGCCGAGGGCGACGATGCGCTCGTCCCAGACCTCCTTGGGCTCTCCCATGGACACCCAGACGTCGGTGGCGACGAAGTCGGCGCCCGCAACCCCCTCCGCGACGTCCTCGGTGAGCATGACCCGCGCCCCGCTGCGCACGGCCAGCTCGCGCGCCCGCTCGACGATCTCCTCGGCGGGCCAGTAGGCCTTCGGCGCGACGATCCGTACGTCCATGCCGAGCAGCGCGCCGGTGACCAGGTACGAATTGCCCATGTTGAAGCGCGCGTCGCCGAGGTAGGCGAAGGCGATCCCGTTCAGCGGCTTGCTGGTGTGCTCGGTCATCGTGAGGACGTCGGCGAGCATCTGGGTCGGGTGCCAGGCGTCGGTCAGACCGTTGTAGACGGGTACGCCCGCGTGGGCGGCCAGTTCCTCGACACCCTCCTGACTGTCCCCGCGGTACTGGATCGCGTGGAACATCCGGCCGAGCACCCGCGCGGTGTCCTTCACGGACTCCTTGTGCCCCATCTGCGAACCCGACGGGTCGAGATACGTGGTGGAGGCGCCCTGGTCCGCGGCCGCGACCTCGAACGCGCAGCGCGTGCGCGTCGAGGTCTTCTCGAAGATCAGCGCGATGTTCCGGCCCCGCAGGTACTGGGTCTCCGTCCCGGCCTTCTTCGCCGCCTTCAGCTCTGCGGCGAGCTCGATCAGACCGCGGAACTCCTCCTCCGTGAAGTCCAGCTCCTTCAGGAAGTGGCGGCCGGCGAGGGCGTACGGGACTGTCGCCATGGGGGCGCTCCAGGGTTACGTAAACAGGGACTCTTGGAATTCTATACGATGGTTCACATTTCTATACGTAATCATTTTCGAGACGTTGGCCTCATTTTCGAAGCGCCATGCCATGCGACCGCCGGGCAGCCAGCCACCGGCCGCCCGTCGCACCGATGCGACCACTGACCGACCACTGACCAACCGCCAGCTGACCGCTGACCACTGACCACTGACCACTGACCACTGACCGACCGCTAGCCGACCGAATCCCGTACCACCGGACAGCTCATACAGCGCGGCCCGCCCCTCCCCCGCCCCAGCTCGCTCCCAGGGATCTCGATCACCTCGATGCCCTGCTTGCGCAGATGCGTGTTCGTGGTCTGGTTCCGCTCGTACGCGACGACGACGCCCGGCTCGACCGCGAGGACGTTGCAGCCGTCGTCCCACTGCTCGCGCTCGGCGGCGTGGACGTCCTGCGTGGCGGTCAGCACCCGGATCCGGTCGAGCCCGAGCGCGGCGGCGATCGCGCGGTGCATGTGCTCCGGCGGATGGTCGGTGACCTTCAGCTCCTTGTCGCCGACGCCCGGTTCGATGGTGTACGAGCGGAGCATCCCGAGCCCCGCGTACTGGGTGAAGGTGTCGCCGTCGACCATCGTCATCACCGTGTCGAGGTGCATGAGGGCGCGCTTCTTGGGCATGTCGAGGGCCACGATCGTCTGCGCCGAGCCGGTGGCGAACAGCTTGTGCGCGAGCATCTCCACGGCCTGGGGCGTCGTCCGCTCGCTCATCCCGATCAGCACGGCGCCGTTGCCGATCACGAGCACGTCGCCGCCCTCGATGGTGGACGGGTAGTCGGCCTGGCCCTCGGACCACACGTGGAACGGCTCGTTCTGGAACAGCGGATGGTGCCGGTAGATCGCCTCGAAGTGCACGGTCTCGCGCTGCCGGGCGGGCCAGCGCATGGCGTTGATGGAGACGCCGTCGTAGATCCAGGCGGAGGTGTCGCGGGTGAAGAGGTGATTGGGGAGAGGACCGAGGAGGAAGTCGTCGAGGTCCATGACATGGAAGCGCACGGAGGTCGGCTCGGGGTGGGCCTCCAGGAACTCCCGCTTGGTCATCCCGCCGACCAGCGCCTCCGCCAGTTCGCCCGCGGGCAGGGCCTCGAAGGAGGCCCGGAGATGGTCGGTGGCCAGGGGCCCGTACTCCTTCTCGTCGAAGACCCTGTCCAGGACGAGCGATCTGGCCGCCGGGATCGCCAGGGCCTCGGTCAGCAGGTCACCGAAGAGGTGGACAGTGACCCCGCGGTCGCGGAGCACGTCGGCGAAACCGTCGTGCTCCGCGCGGGCCCTGCGCACCCACAGCACGTCGTCGAAGAGCAGGGCGTCCTTGTTGCTGGGGGTGAGCCTTTTGAGCTCAAGATCCGGCCGGTGCAGGATGACGCGGCGCAGCCGCCCGGCTTCGGAGTCGACGTGGAATCCCATGACTCCATCCTGACCACCGGTGACCGTCTTCACCCCCTGGTCGACCGTTTCCGCGATTTCTCGTTCTCGTCCTCTTGACGATTAGGAGTGGTGGCGATTATCGTCGTATTGACGAAAAACACGGAGGGGGTCGCACACACATGGCCGACATCACCCGGCGCCTGGGCTGGCGCCATCTGCGCGGTGCGCCGACGGCACACGTCCGGCACCACCGGGGCGGCAAGCTGCTGCACGACGGGCCGGGACTCAGCTTCTGGTTCCGCGCGCTCACCGCGGCGGTCTCCGAAGTGCCGGTCGACGACCGGGAGTTGGCGATGACCTTCCACGCCCGTACGTCCGACTTCCAGGACGTGGCGGTACAGGCGACGGTCACCTACCGGGTCAGCGACCCGGCACTCGCCGCCGCCCGGCTGGACTTCTCCATCGACCCGGACACCGGAGTGTGGCGGGGCGCGCCACTGGAACAGCTGGGCACGCTGCTCACGGAGACGGCCCAGCAGCACGCACTCGACGTGCTCGCCCGTACGACGCTGTCGGCGGCCCTGGTCGACGGGGTGGCGGCGGTCCGCGAGCGCGTCGCCGTCGGCCTGGGCGCGGAGCCCCGTCTGCCGGCCACCGGTATCGAGGTGGTCGCGGTGCGCGTGGTGGCGCTGCGCCCGGAACCCGAGGTGGAGCGCGCCCTGCGCACGCCGGCCCGGGAACTGATCCAGCAGGAGGCCGACCGGGCCACGTACGAGCGCCGGGCGGTGGCCGTCGAGCGGGAACGGGCCATCGCCGAGAACGAACTGGACAGCCAGATCGAACTCGCCCGCCGTGAGGAGCAGTTGGTCGACCAGCGCGGTACGAACGCCCGCCGCGAGGCGGAGGAGCACGCGGCGGCGGACGCGGTACGGGCGGGTGCGGAGGCGGCCCGGACGGTACGGCTGGCTCAGGCGGAGGCCGAGCGGTCGGTCAAGCTGGCGGAGGCGGAAGCGGAGCGGTCGGTCAGGCTCACCGACGCCAAGGCGGCGCGCACCGTGAAGCTCGCCGATGCCGAGGCCACCCGGTCCGTTCGGCTCGCTCGCGCGGAGGCCGAGGGTGCGCGCGAGGTGGGCGAGGCCCGGGCGCAGGCCCAGGCGGCGTGGCTGCGGGTGCACGGCGAGGTGGACGTCGCGACCCTGCACGCCCTCACCGGGACGCGGCTCGCGGAGAACCTGCCGAACATCGAGAGCGTGACGGTGTCGCCGGACGTACTCACGGGGCTGCTCGCCAGGTTCGGGACCGGAGAGCGGGCGTGAGTCTCGCACCACGGGTCGTGGTGGTCCATCGGACCACGGAGTACGCCGAGTTGGTGGCCCACCACGGCACGCACGGACAGGCCGCCTTCTTCCTCTCCTCCCGGGGCCGGGACATCGAGGAGGTCGCCGAGCGCCATCGCCGCACCCGGCGCGCGCTGACCGACGTGACCTCGGCGATTCCGCTGACCTGGCGTCAGACGCTGGTGGAACGGCGGGACTTGGACCGTTTCCTGTTCGCGCCGGAGGACGTGGTGGTCGTGGTCGGCCAGGACGGTCTGGTGGCGAACGTCGCCAAGTACCTCGTCGGCCAGCCGGTGTTGGGCATCGACGCCGACCCCGGCCGCAACCCGGGCGTCCTGGTCCGGCACCGGCCGGCGGACGCGCCGACGCTGCTCCCGGCGGCCCTCACCAGCACCGTCGACGAACTCACCATGGTCGAGGCCGTCGCCGACGACACGCAGCGGCTGGTCGCACTCAACGAGATCTATCTCGGCGCCGTCGGACATCAGACGGCCAGATACCGCCTGGACCTGGCGGGCGACGGGGGTGTCGTCGAGGCCCAGGCGTCCTCCGGGGTGCTGGTGGGAACCGGCACCGGGGCGACCGGATGGATCCGGTCGGTGTGGCAGGAGCGGGGCAGTTCCCTGCCGCTGCCACGCCCCACGGAGGACCGCCTGGTGTGGTTCGTCCGCGAGGCGTGGCCGTCACCGGCGACCGGCACGTCCCAGATCGCCGGCCAGCTCTCGGCCTCGTCCCACCTCAGCCTCACCGTCGAGTCCGAACGGCTGATCGCGTTCGGGGACGGGATGGAGGGGGATGCGGTGGAGTTGACCTGGGGACAGACCGTGCGGGTGGGGGTGTGCGGGGAACGGTTGCGGTTGGTGGGCTGAGACACCCACCCGCCGCGCGGTGGCTGGAGCAACTCACCCGCCGCGCGGCGGCTGGAGCAGTCCGGGCCGGGCCGGCATCCGGTGGGACGCCAGGCCCGAATCCGGGGACCAGTAATTCCGGTAGTGCCGGTAGTGCCGGTAGTGCCGGTAATTCCGATAGTGCCGGTAATTCCGGTGGGGAGGCCGCCACGCAGCCTCCCCACCATCGGCGGATGCCTACAACCGCGGGTCCACCGGCTCCGACTCCAGCGCCAGCACCCCGAACACCGCCTCGTGCACCCGCCACAGCGGCTCCCCCTCCGCGAGCCGGTCCAGGGCCTCCAGGCCCAGGGCGTACTCACGCAGGGCCAGCGAACGCTTGTGGTTGAGGAAGCGGCCGCGGAGGCGGTCGAGGTTCTCGGGACGGGTGTACTCCGGGCCGTAGATGATCCGCAGGTACTCCCGGCCCCGGCACTTGATACCGGGCTGGACCAGTCGGCCGTTGCCGCCGCGCACCACGGCCCGGTCGGGCTTGACGACCATGCCCTCGCCGCCGCGGCCGGTCATCTCCAGCCACCAGTCGACACCGGCCCGCACCGACTCGGGGTCGCCCGTGTCGACGAAGAGGCGCCGGGTGGTCTGCAGGAGCCCGGACGGGTCGCCCGCCACCAGCCGGTCGATCAGGCCGAGCTGCTCCTCGTGCGGCACGGCCGCGAGGCTCCGGCCCCGCACGGCGAGGATCTGGAAGGGCGCGAGGCGGACACCGTCGAGACCGGACGTGGGCCAGCAGTAGCGCCGGTACGCGTCGGTGAACGAGGCGGCGTCGACGGCCCGTTCGCGCTGCTTGGCCAGCAGGTCCTGGACCTCGACGCCACGCGCCGCCGCCCCTTCGAGCGCCGCCACGGCTCCCGGGAAGACCGCCCCCGCGGCAGCGCCCACCGCGGCGTACTGCGAGCGCAGCAGCCCGGACGCCTTGAGCGACCAGGGCAGCAGCTCGGCGTCGAGCAGCATCCAGTCCGTCTCCAGCTCCTCCCACAGACCGGCCTCCGTGACGGCGGCCCGTACCCGCCCGAGGATCTCCTCGGTGACGGCGGCGTCGTCGAAGAAGGGGCGCCCGGTACGGGTGTACAGCGAGCCCGACACGCCACCGCCTGCACCGAACCGCTCGCGCGCGGTCTCCTCGTCCCGGCAGACCAGCGCCACCGCCCGCGACCCCATGTGCTTCTCCTCGCACACGACCCGCGCGACCCCGTCGGCCTCGTACTGCGCGAAGGCCTCGACCGGGTGCTCCAAGTAGCCCTCCGCCTTGGAGGTCGCGGTGGGCGCCATCGTCGGCGGCAGGTACGGCATCAGCCGCGGGTCGACGGCGAAGCGGCTCATGACCTCCAGGGCCGCGGCCGCGTTCTCCTCGCGTACGGAGACACGTCCGGCGTGCCGGGTCTCGACGACCCGGCGGCCGTGCACGTCCGCGAGGTCCAGCGGACGCCCCTCGTGTCCGCCGGGTGCCTCGGAGGCCAGCGGCCTGGTCGGCTCGTACCAGACCCGCTCGGCCGGTACCTCGACGAGTTCACGCTCCGGCCAGCGCAGCGCGGTGAGCTTGCCGCCGAACACGGCACCGGTGTCCAGGCAGATGGTGTTGTTCAGCCAGGTGGCCTCCGGGACGGGAGTGTGGCCGTAGACCACGGCCGCCCGGCCCCGGTAGTCCTCGGCCCACGGGTAGCGCACCGGCAGCCCGAACTCGTCGGTCTCACCGGTGGTGTCGCCGTACAGCGCGTGCGAGCGCACCCGGCCCGACGTACGCCCGTGGTACTTCTCGGGCAGTCCGGCGTGGCAGACGACGAGCCGGCCGCCGTCGAGGACGTAGTGGCTGACCAGCCCGTCCACGAACTCCCGTACCCGCAGCTTGAATTCGTCGCTCTCGCCCGCCATCTGCTCGATGGTCTCGGCGAGGCCGTGGGTGTGCTGGACCTTGCGGCCCTTGAGGTAACGCCCGTACTTGTTCTCGTGGTTGCCCGGCACGCACAGCGCGGCGCCCGAGCCGACCATGGACATCACCCGGCGCAGGACGCCCGGGGTGTCCGGGCCGCGGTCGACGAGGTCGCCGACGAAGACGGCCGTACGGCCCTCGGGGTGGACGCCGTCCCCGTACCCCAACTTGCCGAGCAGCGACTCCAGTTCGGAGGCGCAGCCGTGGATGTCGCCGATGATGTCGAACGGACCGGTGAGGTGGGTCAGGTCGTTGTACCGCTTCTCGGTGCGGACCTCGGCGCTCTCGGCCTCCGCCACACCTCGCAGGATGTGCACCTTCCGGAACCCCTCGCGCTCCAGGTTCCGCAGGGAGCGCCGGAGTTCACGGGTGTGGCGGTGGATGACACGGCGCGGCATGTCGGCGCGGTCGGTGCGCGAGGCGTTGCGCTCGGCGCACACCTCCTCGGGCACGTCGAGCACGATGGCGATGGGCAGCACGTCGTGCTTCCTGGCGAGTTCGATCAGCTGCTTACGGCTCTCCTGCTGCACGTTGGTCGCGTCGACGACCGTGCGCCGGCCCGCCGCGAGGCGCTTGCCCGCGATGTAGTGCAGGACGTCGAAGGCGTCGCCGCTGGCGCTCTGGTCGTTCTCGTCGTCGGCAACGAGGCCGCGGCAGAAGTCCGACGAGATCACCTCGGTCGGCTTGAAGTGCTTGCGTGCGAAGGTGGACTTGCCCGAACCGGAGGCGCCGATCAGCACGACGAGGGACAGGTCGGTGACGGGCAGGGTACGAACCTTGTTGTCGGTGCTGGTCATGCGGCCTTCTCCTCCTTCGTGTTCTGGTCCTTCGTGTTCTGGGCGCTCACCGTGAAAACGGCCATCTGCGTGGGCGGTCCGACCTCGGGGTCGTCCGGTCCGACCGGCACGAACTCCACGCCGTACCCGTGCCGTTCGGCCACCGTCCCCGCCCAGCCGCGGAACTCCTCTCGCGTCCACTCGAAGCGGTGGTCGCCGTGCCGGACGTGGCCGGCGGGGAGGGTCTCCCAGCGGACGTTGTACTCGACGTTCGGCGTCGTCACGATCACGGTCCTGGGGCGCGCCGAACCGAACACCGCGTACTCCAGGGCGGGCAGCCGCGGCAGGTCGAGGTGCTCGATGACCTCGCTCAGCACGGCGGCGTCGTACCCCTTGAGCCGCTTGTCGGTGTAGGCGAGCGAGCCCTGGACGAGCTTGACGCGCTCGGACTGCCGCTCGCCCATCCGGTCCAGCTTGAGCCGCCGGGAGGCGATGGTGAGCGCCCGCATCGAGACGTCGACACCGACGATCTCGGTGAACCGCGTGTCCTTGAGCAGCTCCTGCACCAACTGGCCCTGCCCGCACCCCAGATCGAGCACCCGCGCGGCATCGGTGGTCTGCAGCGCGCCGACGATCGCGTCGCGTCGCTGGACGGCGAGCGGTACGGGCTTCTCCTCCGTGTCCGTCTGCTCGTCGACGGCGTTGTCGATCTCCTCGACCGCGCTGTCGTCCGTCTCGGCGAGCCGTACGAGTTCGAGGCGCTCCATGGCCTCCCGGGTCAGCGACCAACGGCGCGACAGATAACGGCTGGTGATCAGCTTCTGCTCCGGGTGGTCCGGCAGCCAGCCCTCCCCGGCCCGCAGCAGCTTGTCCACCTCGTCGGACGACACCCAGTAGTGCTTGGCGTCGTCGAGCACCGGCAGCAGGACGTACAGATGCCGCAGCGCGTCGGCGAGCCGCTGCTCACCCTCCAGTACGAGACTCACGTACCGCGAGTCGCCCCACTCGGGGAACTCGGCGTCCAGCGCCACGGGTTCGGCACTCACCGTCCAGCCGAGCGGCTCGAACAGCGCCCGTACGAGATCGGCGCCGCTGTGGCTTGTTTGCTCCGCCTCCGGGACGCTACAGCCGGAGGCGAGAGGACGACCGTGCTCACCCCTTCGGGCCTCCGCGCGCTCGTCCTCTCGCCTCCGGCGCACCCCTGCGGCTCCGCTGGCCGGCAGCGCGGGCACCTCGACGCGCAGGGGCAGCGGGCGCGCGGGCAGGTCGGGCTTCGCCTGGCAGGTGCCCTTCATCGCGCTGGAGAACACGCTGCTCAGCGCCACGGCGAGCAGGGACGAGGCGGCGTACGGCCGGTCGTTGACGTACTGCGCGAGAGCTGCGTCCGGGGCCCCGCCGCGGCCCTTGCCCTTGCCGCGCCGGACCAGTGCCACCGCGTCGACCTCCAGCAACAGCGCCGCCGTACAGCGCTCCACGCTCGCCTCGGGGTAGACGACATGCGCCTTGCCGTAGGAGGTGGAGAACGCCTGCGCCTTGTCGGGATGCTTGTGCAGCAAAAACCCGAGGTCGGTCGCGGGGTGCTCTGGGGTGCCGGTGGTACTGATCGTCAGGAACACTGTGGGTATGCCTCGAAACGTCTGCTGAGCTGCGGATACTTGTCGTACGGTCCACTACGGTGCACATTCCGTGCACACACGCCGAATACCAGGGAACCGCAACGATTGGGAGAGCGCGCCTCGGCGATCACTGCTCCGGAGCTGCCCTCGCCCTCGTAGTGACGCGCACGCCACGCAGCGATCAGCCGGCCACGCGGCGCCCCTTGTTCAGCGCGCCTCCACAACGTACAGCGAACATCCCTCACGTACTCAGGCATTTTCCCTCCCCCGCACACGCTCGGCCGCCGGCACCAGAGCCGCCTCCGGCAGGCCGGTCGGAGCCGTGAGGCCGTACAACTCCACGAACGAAGCAGGAGCATTCCCCCAGTCGACCTCCCACACCAGACAGCCGTAGGTGTCGCGCGCTGACCGCCCTGGCGCCGTGCGACATCGTGCAGATGACACGACTCCTCATCGATTCACACACGTAAATCACCTGTGGGGTGGAGTCGCGGACGTGGCCCGGCCGACGCGGTGTCAGCTCGGCAGGTGCTCGGCCAGTTCTCGGGTGAGAGCGGCGGCGGCGAGTTCCAGTTCGGAGCGCAGCTCTTCCAGGCGGACCCGGTTGAAGCGGACCGAGGGGACCGCCAGGGCGATAGCGGCCAACGGGTTCTGGTGCGGGGCGAGTACCACGCTGATTCCGACAACCCCGGTTTCTGTCTTCTGGTCGTTGACGGCGAATCCGCGCTTGCGGATGAGTGCGAACTGCTTGCCGAGTACGTCCAGGTCAGGGTGGTCGGGATCGTCCTCGTACAGCGCTCTGAGCGCATCCTTGTCAAGGGCCGCGAGGAGCGCCATTCCGCCCGACGCCTTGTGCGCGGGCAGGACGCGGCCCGTGCGGTCGCCGACACGGAGAACCTGGTCGCATTCCACCGAGGCGATGAAGCGGATCTCCGTCCCGGCCCGGACCTGGAGGTTGGCGGTCTCGTGCACCCGCGCGGCGAGCTCACGCAGGTGCGGGGTGCCGATCTGGCGCAGGAGACTGATCGGCCCATGGCTGATGAGGGTCGGCCGCAGCGTCTCGCCGGGCCGGTACCTGCGGTCGTCGCCCTGGACGGCGAAATCGCGGTAGACGAGCATCGCGAGCAGCCGGTGCGCGGTGGAACGCGACACGTTCAGACGCTCGGCGGCGTCGGTGACCCGCAGCGATCCCTCCTGCTGCAGGAGCTGCGCCAGTTGCAGGGCGTGGTCGACGGACTCGATCGCGTAGGCCGGTTTGTTCTTCACAGTAGAAAAACGTATCCCGACTGGCGGAATAGCTCCACCATCCTTGGCTATGAACGACTTCACGGGCAGCCCGGCGGGAGTGGCGGTGCCCCAAGGGCCCGGCCAGCCGGAACCGACCGCGGACCTCCGAGCGCTCTATCAGGGGTTCGAGCGCGAACTGCTGGTCCCGCTGTGGACCGAGATCGGTGAGCTGATGCCCGCCGAGCCGATGCCGAAGACCTCGGCGCACCTGTGGCGGTGGGATCGGCTGCCGCTCGCCGAGCAGGCCGGCGAGCTGGTACCGGTCGGCCGGGGCGGGGAGCGGCGCGCGATCAGCATCAGGTCGTCACCGCCCAGGGCCGCACCGTGCCCGCATCCGAGATCCCGTGGCTACGGGCACGGGAAGCCGGCATCCACGCGATCGACCTGCTCGCCGGGAGCGACTTCGAGGCCCTGCCACCCGGAATGCGCGAAGCACTGCTCCTGGACGTGACCACGCACCGCTCCGCCCGCCACGGCGGGCCCTCGGTCCTTCTGCTGTCCACCGACGGCGGTGGCCCGTGGAAGATCACCGGCACCGAACCAGAGGTCACGGTCAGCGCCGGCCGAGCGGACCTGACCCGCTGGGTCACCGGCCGAGGCGCCGACGGACCGACAGCCGAACGCCCGCTCCCGGAGCTGGGCCGATGGCTGTGACCGCAGCGGACACCCTCCGACATCACTGGACATCACCACGCAAATCCCCCGAACAGAAGGACAGCCCCATGACCATCACCGAGCCGCCCACCGCCCAGCGCGTCGACACCTCACATCCCAACCCCGCGCCATGGAGCGTCTGGGTGACCCACCACCGCCTCCCGGCCGCGCTGCTGGCGGGCCTGGTCGCCACCCAGATGGCCACGATCGTCGGCTACTTCCTGCCGGGGGTCGGACTGGCCAAGCTCGACTGGAACATGGTCAACGGCGCCGTCTACACCCCGGGCGCGTCCCCGATGGCGCAGTTCGTGTCCGGCGGCTTCTTCCACTACCTCGACGGCATCGTGTTCACGGTGCTGTTCGTCGTGGCCGTGCACCCCCGGCTGCCGTGGCGCGACACCGCGGCCGGCAACCTGGCCAAGGCCCTCGTCTTCGGCACGGCCTTGGCCCTCGTCAGCCTCGTCTTCATGACCCCCCGCGTCTACGGTCCCGCGCTCGGCGCCGACGCCGGGTTCTTCAGCCACCACTTCGGCTGGAAGTTCATCGTGTCCGTCTTCGTGTGGCATGCGGTCTACGCGGTCCACCTCGGCCTGATCTACAACCCGTCGGCGCAGTCCCCGGACACCGAACGATGAGCGTGGACCCGGTGACCAGGGCGACCGCGGCCGTGGTGGAGGGAACCGGCGCCCCGTTCACCGTCACCGACATCGTCCTGGACTCCCCCAGGTCGCACGAGGTCGTCGTCCGGGTCGAGGCGGTCGGCATGTGCCACACCGACCTGTCCGTGCGATCGGGTGCCACGCCGTTCCCGCTTCCCGGAGTGCTCGGGCACGAGGGCGCCGGCACGGTGGAGGCCGTGGGCCCGGAGGTCACCAAGGTGGCGCCCGGGGACAAGGTGCTGATGACGTTCAGCTCCTGCGGGTCGTGTATCGCCTGCGTGACGGGCCGCCCGGTGCAGTGCGCGCACTGGCCGGCGCTCAATCTCCTCGGCGGCAGCAGGCTCGACGGGTCCGCCACGATCCGGCGCGACGGGGACGACCGGCCGCTGCACGGGCACTTCTTCGGCCAGTCCTCGTTCGCCTCGCACGCGATGGCCCATGAACGCAACGTCGTCAAGGTCGCGCCGGACACGTCCCTGGACATCCTCGCCCCGCTGGGCTGCGGCGTGCAGACCGGGGCCGGCGCGGTGTTCAACGTGCTGCGCCCACGAGCCGGCGGCGCGCTCGTGGTCTTCGGCGCGGGCGCAGTCGGGCTGTCCGCCGTCATCGCCGCGAGGCTCACCCCGTTGACGAAGATCATCACGGTCGACCTGCACGACGCACGACTCGACCTGGCCCTACGACTTGGGGCCACCGACGTCGTCAATCCCCGCCGCGCCGATGCCGTCGAGGCAGTTCGTGACATCACCGGCGACGGAGCCGACTACACCCTGGAGACCACCGGCAACACTCAGGTTCTCCGCCAGGCCGTGGACGCGCTGGCCGTCGACGGCACGTGCGGTGTGATCGGAGCCCCGCCGTTCGGAAGCGAGGTGGGCCTGGACGTACCCCGGATGCTGGTGCGCAACCCGCACATAGTGGGCGTCAACCAGGGTTCCTCGGTACCGGACCAGTTCCTGCCCGCTCTCGTCGAACTGCACAGAGAAGGCCGGTTCCCCGTCGAGCAACTCGTCGAGCACTTCGCGTTCGACGACATCGAGAACGCCGCCAAGGCCGCGCACCACGGTGACGTCATCAAACCCGTACTACGACTGCCGTGATCCACGAAGAGGAAGGACCAACGATGTCCACTTCCGCACCGCACGCCAGAAACTTCATCGACGGCCGGTGGGTCGACTCCGCCACGGTCGGCGAGTCGAGAAATCCCGCGACCGGTGAAGTCCTGGGCACCTTCGCCGACGGCGGAGCCGACGAGGCGACGGCCGCGATCGCCGCCGCCCGCCGGGCCTTCGACACCGGGGACTGGTCACGCAACCGCGACCTGCGCGCCGCCACGCTCTTCGAGCTGGCCGACCGGATGGCTGCCCGCCGGGACGAACTGGTCGAACTCCTGGCCAGAGAGAACGGCAAGGTCCTCGGGGAGGCCGCGTTCGAGATCGACCTGACCATTCCGAAACTGCGCTACTACGCGGCCCTCGCCCTCACCGATCTCGGCAGCGCCGCCGAGAGCAAACCCGGCCTGTACTCGATGGCGCTGAAGGAGCCCGTCGGGGTCACGGGCGTCATCGCGCCCTGGAACTCCCCGGTCGTCCTCGCGGTGCGCTCCTTCGCCCCCGCCCTGGCCGCCGGCTGCACGGTCGCGCTCAAACTGCCCGGCCAGACCGGCCTGACCAACGGGCTGCTCTACGAGATCATCGCCGCCACCGAGAGCCTGCCCGCCGGCGTCCTCAACGCGTTCACCGAATCGGGCAACGACGGCGCACCCCTGCTGGTCTCCTCACCCGACGTCGACGTGGTCAGCTACACCGGCAGCACCAAGGTCGGCAGGCTGATCATGGCCGAGGCCGCGGCCACCCTCAAGCCGGTGTCACTGGAGCTCGGCGGCAAGAGCCCGATGATCGTCTTCGACGACGCCGACCTCGACGCCGTGGTCCCGGTACTGACCAAGGCCGTGACGACCTTCGCCGGCCAGTTCTGCATGACGGGCAGCCGGGTCCTCGCCCAGAGCGGGATCGCCGACGCGCTCCGCGAACGCCTGTCCGCCGCGCTGTCCGCCGTCAAAGCGGGCCCCGGCGACGACCCGACCAGCGAGATAGGTCCCATGATCGACCGCGCCAGTGCCGAGCGCGTCGACCGGTTCGTCCAGGACAGCGCCGCCTACGGGAAGACCTTGGTACGCGGCGGACTCGTCACCGAGGGTCCCCTGGCCGGTCAGGCGTTCTATCTGCCCAGTCTGGTCGAAGTCACCGACCCCACCGGCCCGATCGTGCAACAGGAAGTGTTCGGCCCGGTCGCCACCTTCGAGGTCTTCGAGACCGAGGCCGACGCCGTCACACTTGCCAACGCCACCGAGTACGGCCTCGCCGCCAGCATCTGGACCCGCGACGCCGACCGCCCCCTGCGGGTGGGACGCGAACTCAAGGCGGGCACCGTGTGGACGAACACCTGGGCCGTCGTCCTCGACCAGTTCGCGGAAGGCGGCTTCAAGCAGAGCGGCGTGGGCCGGCTCAACGGCCGCCGTGGACTGGAGGAATTCCAGGAGATCAAACACCTCGTCCACCTCGCACCCCGGACCGCCTGAAACCACCGCCGACCACAACCACCCCGCTCAGAGCCGAGCACGGCCCTGGGCGTCCTCCAGAAAGAGTCACGTCATGACAAGCCGTCGTACCGTACTCCGCAAGAGCGCCGCCGTGACCCTCGGCGCCGCCGCCCTCGGCACGTTCGTCCCCGCTGCCTCCGCAGAGGCCCAAACGTCGGATGCGCATCGGCAGAACCGACTCAAGACACAGCAGTGCGCCGAGATCGTGGAAGTACTGAAGAACTACGAGCGCTCACTCAACGCCAGTGATGTCGCAGGCGTGGTGCGGCTGTACACCGACGACGCCGTGTTCCTGCCGCCGCAGGCCCCGACCGCGGTCGGCATCGATGCCGTCCGGGCGACGTACGCGGGCCTGTTCCAGACGCTCCGCCTCAGCCTCACCTTCGAGGTCGCCGAGGTGAACGTCGTGTCTCCCGACTGGGCGTTCCTGCGAAGCTCCTCGACCGGCACCGCCACCGTCCTCGCCAACGGCACACAGCTCCCGAGCAGCAACCACGAACTGTTCGTCCTGCACAGGAATCACACCCACTGGAAGCTCGCCCGCTACAGCTTCTCGTCGGTCCTGCCGTCGGCATAGCCAACTACGGTTGCCGCTCCAACAGTTCGACGTTCACGTCGACAACTTGTGGGCTCCGACGCACCGGAGCCCACAAGGGTGGCCGGGCTGTACTGCGGCGGCGCTTGGCGAGGCGGCAGGCCCGACGCCATCAAGACGGCGTCCATGAAGTCGAGCAGGCGTCGGCAAGTGGTCGACTCGGGCAAAACAGGGTTCGCCCACGGTCGGTACGGTCCACCTGCTGGCCGCGCTGCTCGAAGCACTCGCGGTCGACTCGGAGGCGGGGGACGAGGGCCGGACGGTCGGACGGCTGCTGGCCGCCGCGCGGGTGGACACCGTCGCGTTGCGGGCGGAGCTGGGTCCGCGGCCGGGCGCGTGACATCGGGGGCCGCCGAACTGCGGCCCTCCCCGCCGCGGCTACCGTTCCTTCCGGCGGATCCGTGGTGCCGGGGCAGAGGCGAGCGCCCTGCGGGCCGGGGCGAGCGGCTTCCTCCTCAAGAACACCGGTCCCGCCGAACTGATCCGTGCCGTGCAGCTCGCGGCGAAGGGCGAACCGGTCCTCGCGCCCCGGATCACCCGTCAACTGCTCGAACGGCACGTGCGGTCGGGCCGTGACACCGAGGCCGCCCTGCGCAGGACCGAGGAACTGACCCCGGCCGAACGGGATGTCCTGCGGCTGCTCGGCACAGGCCTGTCCAACGCGGAGATCGCCGACCAGCTGTACATGAGCGCCGGTACGGTCAAGGCCCACATCAGCCGGATCCTGACCCGCACCGGCTGCGCCAACCGCGTCCAGGCAGCCGTCCTGGCCCACGACGCGGGTCTGCTCACCGGCTGTTGAGGCAGCCGCAACACAGGCACCGGCACCGGCACCGGCACCGGCACCGGGGACGCTCGCGGCGTCGGTCCCGTCTTCCGTCCCGGTCCCGGCCCGGTCGAGGAGTTCCGTCGGCCGGGACCGGGACGAAGTCGCGATGGGCACCGGTCGGCGGATGGCGGGGAGCGCGGCAACTCCGGTCACCTGCGGCTGGAACGGCAGCTGGGACCGCAGCTAGGACCGCAGCTGAGACTGCACCTGGGAGGAGATCAGGTCCAG
This sequence comes from Streptomyces sp. NBC_00878, assembly GCF_026341515.1. Taxonomy (NCBI): domain Bacteria; kingdom Bacillati; phylum Actinomycetota; class Actinomycetes; order Kitasatosporales; family Streptomycetaceae; genus Streptomyces; species Streptomyces sp. NBC_00878. The sequence continues at coordinate 2,627,155 of NZ_JAPEOK010000001.1, forward strand.
GTGGTCCAGATCGTCGAGGTCGAGGATCTGGAAGTAGATCCGCTGGGCGCCCGCCGCCGCATACCGGCCGATCTTGTCGACGACCTCCGCCGGGGAGCCTGCCAGGCCGTTCGCCTTCAACTCCTCGACCTCGCGGCCGATCGCGGCGGCACGGCGGGCGACCTCCGCGTCGTCCTTGCCGACACAGGCGACGAGCGCGTTGGAGTAGACGAGGTCGGTGCCCTTGCGGCCGGCCTCCTCCGCGGCAGCCCGCACCCGGCCGAACTGGCGCTCGCTGTCCTCCACCGACGCGAACGGCATGTTGAACTCGTCGGCGTAGCGGCCCGCGAGGCGCGGCGTGCGGGTGGCGCCGTGGCCGCCGATGAGCACCGGCACCTTGGACTGTGCGGGCTTGGGCAGCGCGGGCGAGTCGGCGAGCTGGTAATACGTGCCGTCGAAGCTGAAGGTGTCGCCGACCTTCGTCTCCCACAACCCGGTGACGATCGCCAACTGCTCCTCCAGGCGGGCGATCTTCTCTTTCGGGAAGGGGATGCCGTATGCCTTGTGCTCCTCCTCGAACCAGCCCGCGCCCAGGCCCAGTTCGACGCGGCCGCCGGACATCTGGTCGACCTGGGCGACCTGGATCGCCAGGACGCCGGGCAGGCGGAACGTACCGGCGGTCATCAGTGTGCCCAGGCGGATGCGCTTGGTCTCGCGGGCGAGTCCGGCGAGGGTGATCCAGGCGTCCGTGGGGCCCGGGAGGCCGTCCACGGAACCCATGCGGAGGTAGTGGTCGGAGCGGAAGAAGGCGTCGAAGCCGAGGTCTTCGGTGGCCTTGGCGACAGCGAGAAGGGTGTCGTAGGTGGCGCCCTGCTGGGGCTCGGTGAAGATGCGAAGATCCATGCCTCCATCCTGCACGGTCGAACGTCGGTCAACCCCATCGGTCCCGCCGGTCCGCGTCGTCCCCGGTCGGGTGAAAATCCGTCAATCGCATGCCTGGGGCGGGCCTGGGCCAGTGACCCGCCTGTGCGGTGATCGTTGGCTCGGGCGGAGCCGGACCGCCCGGCACCCGTCGCCGGCGGTCGGCCGGTGCGTTGCTGGTTCTCCCTGTGGGGAGGGCGAAGGCCGAGGAGGCCGTCATGTCCCAGGAAGCTGTTCCCTCGTCGCAGCCCAAGGGGTTGCTGCAGCAGATGGAGGAGCTGATGGCGGCGCTCAACGCGGATCTGTCGCAACTCGACGCCGACTTCCAACAGTCGGCCGAGCGTCCGACTCCGGCCCCGGCCGAGGGGGCCGACCAGGCCTGACGATTTCGCCCCTGCCGCCCCTACCCTCTCCCGCTCGTGCGAAGCCGAGAGTGGGGGAGGGTAGGGGCGGCAGGGGCGAAACAAACGCCCCCTACCCCGCCGCCGCCCCCTGATCCCGTACCGCGAGTCTTCGGAGCATCTCCAACACCCGGTCCCGGGACTCGTCCGCCGCGTCGATGGCCTCCATGCACTGCCAGTACGTCCCCTCGTCGTCCGCCGCGCACGCGATCCCGACGAGGGCTATGCCGACCTCGCCGAGGAGCCCGCCGAGGTCGAGCAGCGCCAAGCGCGCATCGCCGAGCTCGGTGAGCTGGGCCGCCCGCAGCCTCCCCACATCGAGCACCGGCGCGTCCAGGACCCCGCATCCCCGACCCGCCAGTTCGGTCAATCCCAGTGCCTCGCCCCGTAATTCGGGCGGCCCGGACACCGCCAGCCGACTGCCTATCGCCTGGGCGAGGGCCTGTGCCTGCCAGGCCTCCGCCATGATCCCGGGAGCGTCCCCGCTCCCTATCAGGGCACACCTGCTCGCGCTGATGAGTCGCACCGCGTCCATGCGCTGACCCCGTCTGTCCCGACGCGCTATTCACACGCCTGCCCGAACTCCGCCTGTCCACTACCCAGAGTGAGGTGCCTCGGGACGAAAAGCCAGAGGAAGTCTGAAATCTGTGGACACTGAGTTGGATGTGGAGAGATCGATAACTCCGGAGTGTGACAAACAGGGTTTCGGAGTCCCCTCCGAGGGCGGTCAGGGCTCGTCCCCCACCGGAAACCTCCGTTCATTCCGGTCGATTTTCGCATCGAGCGCCGCAAGGACATCGATACCGAGCACCTCGCACACCTGCAGCAAGTACGCGAGCACGTCGGCGACTTCGTCCGTCACACGAGGAGCCCGCTCCGGGTCGTCCATCACCCGGGCCGACTCCTCGGGCGTCAACCACTGGAAGATCTCGACGAGTTCGGAGGCCTCCACACTGAGCGCGGCGACGAGGTTCTTGGGCGTGTGGTACTGCTGCCAGTTCCGCGCCGCCGCGAACTCGGCCAGCCTGCGCTGCAACGTCGCCACATCAAGTTCGGTCACGGTGCAAGGTCTACCACCGTCACCCCGTCCACCCCCGCCGCCCAGGACGCGTCGCTCACGGCTCCCACCAGCCGGATGTGCCCGCGCTCGCACATCCGCGCCGCCAGCCGTACGAGCCCCTCCCGCTGCCGTACGTCCAGATCGCGGTCGAACCCGTCGGCGAGCACGGTGAGCGTCTGCAGTGCCGCGGGCACCTCCCCCGCCGTGTCGACCTCCAGCACGCCCGGCCCGGTGAGCAGCACCAGGGCCAGCGCGAGGTATCTCAACTCCCCGTCCCCCAGCCGCCCGAGCGGCGTGCGCAGCCCGTCGCCCCGGTCCAGCAGTGCCTGGACCGTCCCATCAACCCCATCAACCCCATCAATCCCGCCGGTCCCGCCGGCCTGCCGCTCGGCCAACAGGTCGCGGACCGGTCCCGCGCATCCCGCGCGAACCGCGTCGACCAGCAGCCCGTGCCGCCGCCCGCACTCCGACCGCGTACGCCACAGCACTTCGGCGAGGTTGTCGCAGCCGCGCAGCAGCCGTCCCGCGCCGAGCGGTACCGCCGTACGCATCGAGCGGGGCAGCGGGTCACAGGCGAAGACCGACCGCAGCGCGACCACCATCTGCTCGGCGGCGGCGAGGACTTGACGCTGGCCATCCGTCTTTCCGGCGACGCGCAGCGGCAGGAGCGGCGTACCGAGACGGTCGTCGGGCAGCGGCGCCCGGGTCACCGGGGCCGAGCCCGCCGTGTACCAGGCCGCCTGCACGGCACGCCGGCTCGGGTCGCGCAGGGCGGTCTCCAGCAGGGTCAGCCCGCCGGCCGTCAACCGCTCGCCCACGATGCGCAGTTCGGGCTCTGCCTGCACGGCGACGTCGAGCCGTACGGGCCCCTCGGGGCCGTCCGCCGTACAGCCGATGCGGAAGCCGCGCCGCCGCTGGGCGTCGGGGCGGGCCCGCTCGGGCACGCACGCGACCGGGTCCGGGAACACCTCCTCCAGTTCGGCGCCGCCGCCGAGCCGGGCGAGGGCCTCGTACGCCCGCAGGGCACTCGACTTGCCGCTGCCGCTGGGTCCGGCGAAGAGGCTGAGCGGTCCGAGCGGGAATCCGGCGCGGCGGTGCGCGGCGAACGCGGAGAGCCGCAGTTCGGTGACGCTCGGCCGGTCTGGACGTACCTCGGCCTCCGCGGGGGATCCGAGAGATGACACGGTCATATCCGGACGGTAGGGCTCCGCCACCGGGCGGAACCGTTTCGTCCGGGAAACCTTCCTACGATCGGGGGACCGGTTCGAGGGGTGGCCGGTTCGAGGGGTGGCCGGATCGAGGGGTGGATCGAAGGCTTCCGCCCCGGACGCCAGAAATCGCACCCCCGGAATCGCACCCCCGGCATCACGCCCCGCCCGTCATACCCCGCCCGTCATACCCCTCACGTCACACCCCGGGAAGCCCCGCCCCCTCCATCAGCCCCCGCACCTCGGTTCCGGGTGGCGTGAGCAGGAACACGTTCCGGTCGACCCGGTGCATCCCGCTCGCGAGGCCGAAGACGACGCCCGTACTGAAGTCGAGTACGCGTTTGGCGACGTCCGTCTCGGCGCTGGTGAGGTCGAGGAGGACCGGAACTCCGGCCATCAAGGTCTCGGCGACCTCGCGGGCGTCCCCGAAGACGCTGACCCGGAGTACCACGAAACGGCGTCGCGGCTCTGTCTCCGCCTCCGGAATCGACCGGTGGTCGACCGCCGAGGGCCAGGCGTCGCGGCCGCGCAGCGGTACGACCTGGGCGAGCCCTTCCCACTGTTCATCGGTGACGTCATGGCTGTTCACCGGTTCACCCCGCCCTGACTCGCACTGATTCCCTGCACCGGTCAATTCTTGCGCATGATCACCCGTTCGGCCCAACGCGACACGGTCCGCAGCGGCCCGCGCTCCTATGGGTCCCCTCACACTCACGGGTCCCCCCACGTCACACCCATGGGTCCCCTCACACCTCGCCGACGGCGGTTGTGTGGCGTGTGTAACTCCTCATGATCGCGTCACGTGACACAGGCGTAACGGGCAATTCGTACGCTCGGGAGCCGAGTTTCCCGGCGAAAGGCAGCGTGTGAGCGCCACCACCCCCACGACGCAGGTGCGCACGGTCTGCTCGTACTGCGGTGTGGGCTGCGGCATGGTCCTCGACATCGGAATGGGCCCCGACGGACGGCGTACGGTTCTGAAGGCGTCCGGGGACAAGGCGCACCCGGCGAACCGCGGCCGGCTGTGCACGAAGGGCGCGACCACCGCCGACATGCTCGCCGCGCCGGGACGGCTGGCCACCGCCCTCGTACGGGACGACCGCGGGGCGGAGCCGGTCCTGGCGCCCGTGGACGCGGCGATCGCCGAGACCGCGCGGCGGCTGCGCGCGATCATCGACGAGCACGGTCCCGACGCCTTCGCCTTCTACGTCTCCGGGCAGCTGAGCCTGGAGGCCCAGTACCTGGCGAACAAGCTGGCCAAGGGCTTCGTACGGACGAACCAGATCGAGTCGAACTCGCGGCTGTGCATGGCGAGCGCGGGCACCGGCTACAAGCTGTCGCTCGGGGCCGACGGGCCGCCCGGCTCGTACCAGGACTTCGAGAAGGCGGACGTCTTCCTCGTCATCGGCTCGAACATGGCGGACTGCCATCCGATTCTGTTCCTGCGGATGATGGACCGGGTGAAGTCGGCGGGCGCGAAGGTGATCGTCGTCGATCCGCGGCGCACCGCCACCGCCGACAAGGCCGATCTCTTCCTGCGGATCAAGCCGGGGACCGATCTGGCCCTGCTGAACGGGCTGCTCCACCTCCTCCACGAGAACGGGCACACCGACCCCGACTTCATCGCGGCCCACACCGAGGGCTGGGAGGCCATGACCGGCTTCCTCGCCGACTACCCGCCCGCGGCCGTCGCGGAGACCACCGGCATCCCGGAGGCCGACATCCGCGAGGCCGCGCGGCTGATCGGCGAGGCGGGCGAGTGGATGAGCCTGTGGACCATGGGACTCAACCAGTCCACACATGGCACCTGGAACACGAACGCGCTGGTCAACCTGCATCTCGCCACCGGGGCGATCTGCCGCCCGGGATCCGGGCCCTTCTCGCTCACCGGGCAGCCCAACGCCATGGGCGGCCGCGAGATGGGGTACATGGGACCCGGTCTGCCGGGGCAGCGGTCCGTACTCGTCGACGACGAGCGCGCCTTCGTCGAGGAACTGTGGGAGCTGCCGCCCGACACCCTCCGCAAGGACGGGGTCGGCAAGGGCACGATCGAGATGTTCCAGAAGATGGCCGACGGCGAGATCAAGGCCTGCTGGATCATCTGCACCAACCCCGTCGCCTCGGTCGCCAACCGCCGGACCGTCATCGAGGGGCTGGAAGCCGCCGAGTTCGTCGTCACGCAGGACGTCTTCGCCGAGACCGAGACCAACGCGTACGCGGATGTCGTGCTCCCCGGCGCGATGTGGACCGAGACCGAGGGCGTCCTCATCAACAGCGAGCGCGATCTCACGCTCGCCCGGGCCGCCGTAAACCCGCCCGGCGAGGCACTCGCGGACTGGCGGCTCATCGCGCGGGTGGCCTGCGCGATGGGGTACGAGAAGGGGTTCTCGTACGAGAGCGCGGAGGAGATCTTCGAGGAGATCAAACGCGCGTGGAACCCGAAGACCGGGTGGGATCTGCGCGGTGTGACGTACGAGCGGCTGCGGGAGACGTCCGTGCAGTGGCCGGCCGCGCGGGAGGACGGGTCCGACCGGAACCCGATCCGGTACGTCGACTCCGGAAGCCCCGTTTTTCCCACGGCCAGTGGGCGGGCCGTGTTTCACGCGCGGCCTCATCTGCCCGCCGCCGAGATGCCGGACGACGACTTCCCCTTCGTGCTGAACACCGGGCGGCTTCAGCATCAGTGGCACACGCTCACCAAGACGGGGCGGGTGGCCAAGCTCAACAAGCTCAATCCCGGGCCGTTCGTGGAGGTGCACCCGGAGGATGCCGCGGTGCTCGATGTCGCCGACGGTGACCGGGTCGAGGTTGCCTCGCGGCGGGGGCGGGCCGTGTTGCCCGCGGTGGTGACGGACCGGGTGCAGAGGGGGTGTCTGTTCGCGCCGTTCCACTGGAACGATCTGTTCGGGGAGTACCTCAGCGTCAATGCCGTCACCAGTGACGCCGTTGATCCTTTGTCGTTTCAGCCGGAGTTGAAGGTGTGTGCGGTGTCGGTGGTGAGGGTTTCTTCCCCCACCCCACCCCTTCCCGAAAGCGGGGCGCTGCCCCGGACCCCGCTGGGGGCTCTGCCCCCAGGCCCCCGCTCCTCAAACACCGGAGGGGCTGAAAATTCCAGTGGCGCCGGAGGGGCTGACATTTCCGGGGCCGGCCTTGCCGGTGCTGCCCTCGGCCTCGCGCCCGCCCCTCCCCCCGTCCTCACCGCCCAGGAACGCCAGTACCTCACCGGCTTCCTCGCCGGGATTCCCGCGGGCGCCCCCGGTGTGCCCGTGCTCCCGCCGGACGCGCCCTTCAGCCCCGACCACGCCCTGTGGGTGAACGGCGTCCTCGCCGGGATGTACTCACGGACGGCGGACACCCCCCAAACCCCGGCCACTCCCCTCCGCGAGGTCGTCGTCCTCTGGGCCTCGCAGACCGGCAACGCCGAGGAGTTCGCGGTCGCGGCGGCCGAGCGGATCACCGCGACCGGGCACCGGGCGACGCTCCTCGGGATGGACGACGCCGACCCGGGCTCGCTGCCGCCGGGGGCGGATCTGCTGCTGATCACAAGCACGTTCGGCGACGGTGACGCGCCCGACAACGGCTCCGGTTTCTGGGCAGCACTGGCCACTCCCCAGTCGCCCCGCATGGACGGCGTGCGCTATGCCGTCCTGGCCCTCGGCGACTCCTCGTACGACGACTTCTGCGGGCACGGTCGCCGACTCGACCGGCGACTGGACGAGTTGGGCGGGGTACGGCTCGCTCCGCGCACGGACTGCGAGCCGGACTACGGGTCCTCCGCGCAGGCCTGGCTCGACCAGGTACTCACCGCGCTCGTGCCCGATCAGGGGCCGGGGCCAGGGCCGATGTCGGGGCCGGGGCCGGGGCCGGGGGGCCAAGTGTCCGCTCCTGCCCCGTCGGCTCCGAGCGCTCCGTCGGCGTCGACGTCGGCCTCGGCGTCAGCCTCGGCGTCGAGGAAGCCCGCCCCCGTCACCGCCCGCCTCACCGGCAACCGGCTGCTCAGTCTGCCCGGCGCGGGCAAGGAGGTACGTAGGTTCACCTTCGACACTCGGGACAGCGAGACCCCTCTGACGTACGAGGCCGGGGACGCGCTCGGCGTGCGGCCGGTCAACTCGCCCTCTCTGGTACGGGAATGGGTGAAGGTCACCGGGCTGGACGGCTCAACCACCGTGGAGGTGAACGGAGTTGGCCGTACCTCCCTCGCCGACGCGCTGGGCCGGCATCTCGACATCACCAGGATCACCCCGGACCTGCTGCGCTTCGTGGCCGAACGGACCGGTGACAACCGGGAGTTGAAGAAGCTGCTGCGTCCGGACAACAAGGACGGGCTGGCCAAGTGGAGTTGGGGGCGGCAGGCCGTCGACGTCGTCACCGAGCACCCCGTACGGGCGAGCGCCCAGGAGTGGGCCGGGATCCTGAAGCGGCTCCAGCCACGCCTGTACTCCATCTCGTCCAGCCCGCTCGTCGACCCGCACCTCGTGTCGCTGACGGTCTCGGTCGTGCGGTACGAGAACCTCGCCGGACAGGCCCGGGGCGGTGTCTGCTCGCCCTTCCTCGCCGACGCCGAAGTGGACACGCCGGTACCGGTGTTCGTGCAGCGCTCCCCGTACTTCAGGCCGCCGGCCGATCCGGCGACCCCGATGGTGATGGTCGGACCCGGCACCGGAGTCGCGCCGTTCGTCGGTTTCCTTCAGGAGCGGCGCGCCCTCGGCCACCGGGCGCCGAACTGGCTGGTCTTCGGCGAGCAGCACCGGGCCACCGACTTCTACTACGAGGACGAGCTGACGGCATTCCTCGACGACGGCACCCTCACCCGCCTGGACACGGCGTTCTCCCGCGACCAGCGCGCCAAGGTCTATGTCCAGGACCGGATGCGCGAGCACGGTCCGGAACTGTGGTCCTGGCTCCAGGGCGGCGCCCGCTTCTACGTCTGCGGGGACGCCTCCCGCATGGCCAAGGACGTCGACCAGGCCCTGCGGGACGTCGTCGTCACGCACGGCGGCCTGAGCGAGACCGAGGCCACCGCGTACGTGAAGCAACTCGCGGCGGACAAGCGGTACGTGCGGGATGTCTACTGACAGCTCTTGGCTTCCCGTGCCGTGTACGTGACAGAGACCAGGCCGTCGGCAGGCGGCCTGCGGACACCCTCGAAGGTGTCGTCGCCCGACGAGGCCCCCGCGCAGTGGCACCGGCTGCTGACCCTGCTCGCCGACATCAGCCTCTTCCTCGGTACGCGTCCGGTGTGGGCGCAGGCCGCGAGCCACCGCCCCCTCGTGGCCGCCGCCGTCGCGGCCTGCCACCAACCTCGGCGGCGCCGGCCCGCGGCCCCACTTCACCCTGACCACCGGTCAGGGACCACCGGTCAGGGCATGTCCCGCTACTGGTCGGTGGCACGGGGCCCGGCCGTCCTCGCCCGCCGTGCCTCGGCAACGTACGAACGCTCCGGATGTCAGGGGCGTACGGGGCGAGCCCCAACCTCGGAGTCGGGGCTCGATCTCCGTGGTCAGGGCTCGGCCTCAGTGGGCCTGACCAACCCCTCCGTGGTCAGGCCACTGGCTCTGCGGTCAGGCCTTGACCTCGGACTCGGACTCGGTCTCGGACTCGGCCGCTTCGGACGTTGCCTGCGGTGCCGTGCCGGGCTCCGGCTGGGCGGCCGTCTTCGGGACCGGGATGAAGAAGGCGAGGGCCGCGGCCGCGAGGGCCACACCGCAGCCGATCAGCATGGCGGCCCGGAACCCATCCTCGGACGGCAGGGCGAAACCGGCGAAGTCCGTGGTCATCTGGGCCAGGACGACCGCGATCACGGCGGCGGACACGGAGCTGCCGATCGAGCGCATCAGTGTGTTGAAGCTGTTGGCGGAGGCGGTCTCCGACTGGGGCACCGCGCTCATGATGAGGGCCGGCATCGCTCCGTACGCGAAGCCGACGCCCGTGTTGGCCACGATGGTCGCGGCGAGCAGCCCCCAGGGGGAGTCGGTGCCGATCATCGGCAGCGAGATGCCGTAGCCGAGGGAGATGATCAGGGCTCCGACGGTCAGGGTGACCTTGGGTCCCGAGGCGGCCGAGAGCTTGGCTCCGATCGGGGACATCACCATCATCATCAGGCCGGCGGGGGCCATCCACAGGCCCATGGCCAGCATCGACTGGCCGAGGCCGTAGCCGGTGGCCTCGGGCAGCTGCAGCAGCTGGGGCACGACCAGCGACTGGGCGTACATCGCGAACCCGACCAGGATCGAGGCGGCGTTCGTCATCAGCACCTGCGGGCGGGCGGTCACGCGAAGGTCGACCAGCGGCTCACGCGTCCGCAGCTCCCACCAGCCCCAGGCCAGCAGGACGACGACCGCGGTGCCGAGCAGTCCGAGGGTGGTGCCGCTGCCCCAGCCCCAGTCGGCGCCCTTGGAGACGCCGAGGAGCAGACAGACGAGTGCGACGCCGAGGCCGGCCGCGCCGAGCAGGTCGAAGCTGCCCGCGGCGGTGTTCTCCTTGCCCGCGGGCACGACGAACCAGATCAGGGTGGCGACCGCGAAGGCCAGGACGGCGACGACCCAGAACAGCACGCGCCAGCTGGCGTTCTCGGCGATCGCCGCGGAGAACGGCAGGCCGAGCGCACCGCCCACCCCCATGGACGCGCTCATGATCGCGATGGACGAGCCCAGCTTCTCCGCCGGCACGACGTCGCGCAGGAGGCTGATGCCCAGCGGTACGACGCCCATGCCCAGGCCCTGCAGACCGCGTCCCGTGATCATCGGGATCACCGAGGAGGACAGGGCGCAGACGACCGAGCCCACGATGAGCGGTATCAGCGAGATCAGCAGCATGCGGCGCTTGCCGTACATGTCGCCGAGGCGCCCGGCGACGGGCGTCGCGACCGCCGCGGCCAGCAGGGTGGCGGTGATGACCCACGACGCGTTCGAGGCGCTGGTGTCGAGCAGCGTCGGCAGTTCCCCGATCAGGGGCACGACCAGGGTCTGTGTGATCGCGGCCACGATGCCCGCGAAGGCGAGGATGCCGACCACACCGCCTGAGCGGGACTCGGCCTTGGAACTGTCAGGACTTTCCACTGGGGGTTCTCCCTCTTGCGCTTCCGGACCATGGCGGGCTCGACGCACCGGTCAGCCGGAATGCGACCTGCATGGGATGTGCACAATACACGCCTAGTGCATCATGCATATTTCGCGGTGGGTGCGGGGCGGACCGAGAGGGCCGCCTGCCCCCAGCGGGACGCCGATCCAGGAGCCGAGGAACCGAGGAAGCCACGCATGGACAAGCCCACCGCCCTGATCGAGTTCGAGGCCATGCTGCTCGGGCGCCACATGTACCTGCTCACCCCGCACGCACGCGGTCTCCATGGGCGGCTCGACCGCAGCGCCTATCTGCTGCTCAGCCGCATCCGGGCGGAGGGGCCGATGTCCATCGGCCGGCTCAGCGACGCCTTCGGCCTGGACGTCTCCACTCTCAACCGGCAGACCGCCGCCATGCTGCGGGTCGGCGTCGTCGAGCGCATCCCCGATCCGGACGGGGGCGTCGCCCGCAAGTTCGCCATCACCGCCGAGGGCGAGCGGCGTCTGAGCTCCGACCGCGCCGAGAACGTCGCCGGACTGGAGAAGGTGGTGGCCGACTGGACGCCCGAGGACGTCACGGAGTTCGCGGCCCTGCTCAGCCGCCTCAACCGCGACCTCGAACACCACGACGGGCGGCTCTGGCCGCGGAGTTGAGCCCGGGGCGCCCGATCAACCCTTCAACTCCCGCGGTTGAGCCGTGAAATCGGTTTCACGACGCCTCACACGTCCCATTCCGCCGTTCCAGGGGCAGGCCGTCCGCGCAGGTCACCGCACGTGCGGGCGTTCCAGCTTCCCGCGATCCGCGGCCGCCGTAGCCGCTGGGACGGTTCGTCGCGCAAGCTGCGGTCGTCGGACGAAGAGACCCCACAGAGTCGAACGAAGAGACCCCACAGAAAGGAACAATCCGTGTCCAGTGGACCGAACAGCGTGGATCGGCAACTCGACCCCAGGGCTCCCGCACGCGAACACTTCGAGGTGGTGTGGCGAACCTCACCCGGCGGCGCGCTGAAGAAGGCGGGGCTGCTGGCGCGCGAGATCTTCAGCATCACACTGGGCCTGCATTCCGCCAACGAGGTCCAGCCGAAGGGCATCGACATCCGCGTGCAACGGGGACCGCTCGTCGCGGAGTTCACCTATGGAGACGACCGGGAACTGGCGCGACGGCACACCGCGCTGGTGGAAAACCGGCTCTCCGCCTGCACCGTGGGGGAATTCCTCTCCTTCCTCCGCGAGACGGCCACCACCCTGTCAACACGATCCGGCAGAGTCGCACACACATCGACAGCCGACCCCGGACCGACTCCGCCTCCCGACCGCCGCGGAGAGACAGACCGGCCGACCGTCCTGGAAAGCACGTGCGCATCGGTCCGCACCAGGTCTGCCACTCCGAGCACTCCGTGAGCATCGGACCGACGAGGACGCAACCGGAATGGACGAATCACTCTCTCTTGGGTTGTAGGCCACCGGCCCACGACCCACCGCCCGAACCACCTGAAACGATCAAAACGCCTGTGCCGCTCTAAACGCCCGAACCAGCGTAGGAGACCTAGCCCTATGTCCGACACCTCGATTCCCGTGACCCGGCGCCTCAACCGCCGGATCATGGTGCTCGCCGTGGCCGACACGGCTCCCGCCCTCGCCTACTGGACCCCGGCCCGCATCAAGGCCGTCGGGAAGTCCGTGGGCCTCGGCCCGACCGGACCGACGACCACGCCGTGGCAGGGCATACCGACCGACGACGTGTCCCGCGGCTGACCTCTGTGCGCCGGGCAGAGCCCTCCTACGTTCGGCTTCGCCGCCGTCACCGAGATCCCGTGCCCACACACTGAACCAGTCCCAATTCGCCGGATCCGGGCAGCGCCTGGTGCTGGAAATGGTCCCGCAGCAAGCCGATCTGACGGTCGAATTGTGGTCGGAGGAAAGTGGAAAACCTGTGGCTGGAAGCGATGTGAATCTGATGCGGGAACGGGTCCAGCGGGCCCGCGACCGAGCCTTCGTGGGACGGTCGGCCGAACTGACCTCGTTCCGTTCGATGCTGTCGGGGGACGACCACGCACCTGCCGTGCTGTACGTGTACGGGCCCGGCGGGATCGGCAAGACGATGCTGCTGCGCCGGTTCGCGGCCGAGGCGCGCGCCGTCGGCCGGGAGGTACTGCAGATCGACGGCCGGATCACGCGCCCCACGTCGGAGGCGTTCGAGAAGGAGGCCCGTACGGTCCTCACCGGCGAGCACAGCGTGCTGCTCGTCGATACGTTCGAACGCTGTCAGGTGCTGGAGAACTGGCTCCGGGAGAGGTTCCTGCCGCAGATGCCGGCCGGTGTGGTGGTGGTGATCGCGGGTCGGCACGCACCCGATGCCGAGTGGACCTCCGACCCGGGGTGGGTGGACCTGGTCCGCCCCATGGCGCTGCGCAACCTCACTTCCGTGGAGGCCACCTACTTCCTGGTCTCCCGCGGGGTCCCCCACCACGCGCATGAGGCATTGCTGGCGTTCACCGGCGGTCATCCCCTTGCCCTGGCCCTCGCCGCCGCCGTACCGATGGAGGAGGGCGGCACCGCCCGCTGGGAGCCGGGACGGGACGTGATCGCCACGTTGCTCTCCCGTCTGGTCGGCGAGGTCCCCTCCCCGTTGCACCTCCGCGCCCTGGAGGTCTGCGCCCGTGTGTACACGACGACCGAGACATTGCTGCGGGCGGTGTTCGGTGAGGAGGCCGCGCCGATGTTCGCCTGGCTGCGCTCCCTTTCCTTCATCGAATCCGCCCAGAACGGCTTGTTCCCGCACGAGGTCGTCCGCGAGGCCTTGGAAGCGGATCTGCGCTGGCGTGACCCGGAGGGATACGCGGAACTGCACAGACGCCTCAGCCGCCATCTGTTCGACCGGATCCGTACGTCCCCCCAGAACGGGACGCTGTCCGCCGTCGGCTCGTTTCTCTACCTGTACCGGACCGAGCCGTACATGTCGGACTACAACAGCTGGCGCAGCCAGGGAGAGTTCCGGCTGACCACCTGCGAGCGGGCGGACCACACCGCCGTCCTGGCGCTGATGGCCGAGGTGGAGGAACCGGAGTCGGTGGACATCGCGCGGTACTGGCTGCATCGGCAGCCCGAGGCGTTCCGGGTGATCCGTACCATGAAGGACGACCGGATCGTCGGCGTCTCGGTCTGGCTGCGGCTGACCGACCCCTCGGACGGAGATGCCGACCCGGTGGTCGCCGCGGCCTGGGCGCATGCGCGAAGCAATGCTCCGCTGCGCGACGGAGAGCATCTGGCGGTGGCCCGCTTCGCGGTGACGGCACCGCAGTACCCCAAGATCTGTCCCGTGGAGAATCTCCACCAGTGGCGGGCGCTGGCCGAGATCGCGCAGGCCGAGGGCCGGGTGGCCTGGGCCTACGTCACCGTACGGTCCATGAATTTCTGGGCGCCCTACCTCAGCAGCCTCGGCATGGACCCCCTCGTCGAGCGACCGCGCATCGGGCACCTCACCTACACGCTGTTCACCTGCGACTGGCGCGCCCAGTCGGTATGGGCATGGGCGGAGGAGAAGACACGGCTGCTGTTGAACCGCGTCACCGGCGCGACAGGATCGACGGCACCCGAACCCCTCACGGAACGCGGAGGGACCAGCGAGTACATCGTGTTGTCCCGGCCGGACTTCAACACCGCCGTACGGGAAGCGCTGCGCACGGTGAACCGGCCGGCCGAAATAGCGGCGAACCCGCTGTGCCGCAGCCGGCTGACGGCCGGTCAGGACGGCCGAGCGCTGCCTGAGTTGCTGACGCAAGCCGTCGAGGATCTCCGCGCACAGCGCAACGGCGAGAAGTACTACGGAGCCGTGGCGACGACCTACCTGTGCGCCGGCATCCCCACCCAGCAAGCGGTCGCCCAGCGACTCGGACTCCCCTTCAGCACGTACCGCAGACACCTCGCCGCCGGAATCGAGGCGCTGTGCGACGCACTGTGGCACCAGGAGATCCACGGCCCGGGGGCGGCACCCCCACCGCGCCTCCGCTGCCCGCGACCGCCGACCACCAGAGGCAGTGAACCGAGAGACACGGCAGCGACGGTGAACGCGGCTCCCGCACTGCTGAAAGTGAGCAGGAGTGAGCAGCCATGGCCCTGTTGAGCGAGCGCCTGCGCGCATCAGCATGGCCGCGTGGTCGACAGGCGGCATGGCCGGTACCAGTGTTCCGGAACCGTGATCGGCAGCAATTGGGTTCTGACGGCCGCGCACTGCATCACCACCACCGGCGCCAACGTGGGCAACAGCTACATCGGACAACGGCTGGGGCGTAAGGGCCGACGGGAATCTTTCACTCGCGTTGATCCCGGCTCACTCCCGGTGGCCGGAGGCGTGTGGATCGGGAACGCTGTTGGACCCTCGCAGCGCTCCCGGCCTACCCGGGAGGGCTGAAGCGCGCCCGCCACAGGTCGCGGAGCAACGCGATCTCGGCCATGTGGTGGATGAATTCGAGGTTGTCCCCCGCCAGCACGTCGATGTAGGGGCACTCGGAGTCGTTGCTGTACGGGTACCGCGAGAAGCCGACCGTGTCGAGCTGCTCGTCGGTGACGGCGCCGACGCTGTCGCGCCAGCGGTCGATCACCGCCCAGAACCGCTCCAGTGTCAGGGCGGCGGAGGGCGTGAAGTCGACCATCAGCTTCGGGTCCTGCCGACGTTCGCCGAAGGTCCACTCCCATGCGCCCGCGAACTGGGAGTGCAGGTGTCCCAGCCGCCACGCGATGTTCGTGACCGGCACCGTGTCGGGCTCCGGCTCACCGGTGTGGGCGAGGACCCGCTCGACCCGCTCGACACTCACGCTCCAGTCATCGGCGATCTTGGCGACGGACATGCCGTCGGCGGCCTGCCGGGCAACCTCGGCGTACTCGTTCGCCGGGATGTCCGGGGCGCCCAGATCGAGCACCCACTCGCCGGGCCCGAACGCCCTGGGCGTCGCAACCTCACCCCGACGCCGCATCGACCAGCCACCGGGCACCGGCTCCCACAGGTGCTCCTCATCACTGAGCCCCGTCAGCCGCACCTGGGCCATCTCCCTGGCGCGGTCGAACTGGTCGAGCAGCAAGCCCAAGCGGTCGGGCCGCGCGTCCTCTGTCGCCATGCCTGGTTCCCTTCGCGGTCGCGTCTCGTCCCCCGTTGCTCCCAGGGGGAAGCTAACGGCTCGCCTCACGGGGCGCGACCGGATTTCCTCGCACCCCGCTGAAAGTGGGCACGAGTGAGCAGCCACAGGCCTGTTGAGCGAGCGGATGCCCGCATCAGCAGGGCGGCGTGGCCAATCGGTGACACGGCCCGGTACGGACACGGCAGAGGTCAGGTCCTTGGCCGCCAGCAACATCCCGCCGTACGCGCGTGACTGACGGTGTCACAACTCGCACCACCCCGAGTCCGCGCCGGACGACAGTGACAAGGTGACCGACGCCGGCGGCGGCGAGGTCGGCCGACAGCCCTCGCTCAAGGACCGCCCCGCTCTGCCCTCCACCGTGTTCTGCCTGTCGCTCGGAGCGTCGGCCGACAGCAGAACGCGGCCGGGTCGTCGGGACCGGGACCGTCACGTCAACGGATCGAGGAAGGTCAGCACCGAGGCGTCCTCCTTGATCAGCGGGGCGATCGCGGTGTTGAACGGGCCGCCGTAGGAGGCTTTCAGATGTGCCTGGAAGGCGTCCTCGTCCCGGTACGCCTCGAAGATCCAGTAGGCGCGCGGGTCGGACGCCTTGGTGTAGACGTCGAAGGCGAGGTTGCCGTCCTCCTCGCGCACCTTCCGGGCGTACTCCAGGATCAGGCGGGCGACCTCGTCCTCGGCACCCTCTCGGGCGGTGAACTCGGCGAGCAGGGTCTTGGGCACGGTGTGACGCCCTCCGTTGTCGGGACCATCCGTGTGACGGCACCGACAAGGGGTGTCATCGTTGACTTGTGTCATCGATGACACAAGGTGGGCCGATGATGAAGCCATCCGCCCCATGCGTCAACAGGCCCCGGAGAGCACGGCCGTCGGGCGGCCGCCGGCCCACGAGAGCCGCGTACGGACGAGGGCCGCGAGCGTTGCCGATTTGTGACGAGTTCAAGCCATTGACGTTCCGCGAGGCGGAGTCCATCATCCTGGCAACCCAGTGTCAACGATGACATAAGTCAACGATGACAGCTCAGAACGGCATGCTCCGATGTCGGCCGCGCCGCTCGCAATCCCGCAGGAGTCGTTCATGTCCAGCACCTTGCGTCCGCCCCTCTCCCTCCTCAGAGTCGCCGCGTGCACGGGAATCGCCGCGCTCACCCTCACGGCCTGCGGGTCCGGCTCCGGTTCCGGATCGGGTTCCTCCTCCTCCGGTTCGGGCGATGTCAAGGTCGGTCTGATCACCAAGACCGACACCAACCCGTTCTTCGTGAAGATGAAGGAGGGTGCCGAGAAGACGGCGAAGACCGAGGGCGTCGAACTCATGACCGCGGCCGGCAAGTTCGACGGCGACAACGCCGGTCAGGTCACGGCCATCGAGAACATGGTCGCCGCCGGCGTGAAGGGCATCCTGATCACCCCGAGCGACTCCAAGGCCATCGTGCCCGCGATCGCGAAGGCCCAGGCCAAGGGCGTCCTGGTCATCGCCCTGGACACGCCGACCGAGCCGGAGAGCGCGGTCGACGCCCTTTTCGCCACCGACAACGTCAAGGCCGGCGAGCTGATCGGCGAGTACGCCAAGGCCGCCATGAAGGGCAAGACCGCGAAGATAGCCACCCTCGACCTCGCGCCGGGCGTCTCCGTCGGCGTCCAGCGGCACGACGGCTTCCTGAAGGGCTTCGGGATCGCCGAGAAGGACCCGGCGGTGGTCTGTTCCCAGGACACCGCCGGCGACCAGGCCAAGGGCCAGACCGCGATGGAGAACTGCCTCCAGAAGGAGCCCGGCATCAACCTGGTCTACACGATCAACGAACCGGCTGCCCTGGGCGCGTACACCGCGCTCAAGGCCAAGGGCCGGGAGAAGGACGTCCTGATCGTCTCCGTCGACGGCGGCTGCACCGGAACCCAGGCCGTCAAGGACGGCAAGATCGCCGCCACGTCCCAGCAGTACCCGCTGAAGATGGCCGCCGAGGGCGTCAAGGCCGTCGTGACGTACGCCAAGGACGGCAAGAAGGCGTCCGGTTACACCGACACCGGCGTCACCCTGATCAGCGACAAGGCGCAGGACGGCGTCACGTCCGAGGACACCGTCTACGGCCTGGAGAACTGCTGGGGCTGAGTCGCCCGAGGGCCGTACGACAGCGACTCCCTCTGAGCGGGGCGGCCGCCCCCTCTCCTCCCCCGCCCGGGGGCGGCCGTCCCTCGTCCCCTCGTCCTCCGACCAGGGCGGACCAGGACTTGTGTCTTCCGACAAGGACTCCGTATGACAGCCACGACCACGCCGTACGCCGACCTCAAAGCACCGACCACGGCCCGCCGACTGCTCACGGCGCCGACCACCGGCCCCCTGGTCGCCCTCCTCCTGGCCTGCGCCTTCTTCTCCTTCTCGACCGACCAGTTCCTCACGGGCGGCAACTTCTCGCTGATCGTGCAGCAGGTGATGGTCGTCGGCACCCTCGCCATCGGACAGACCCTGATCATCCTCACCGCGGGCATCGACCTGTCGTGCGGTGCCGTGATGGCGTTCGGCAGCATCGTGATCGCCAAGATGGCCGCCGAGGGTTCCGTGCCCCCGCTCGTCGCCATCGCCCTGGGCCTGGCCGTCTGCGGCGGCTTCGGGCTGCTCAACGGGCTGCTGGTGCAGAAGATCCCGCTGCCGCCGTTCATCGTCACCCTAGGCATGCTCAACGTGGCGTTCGCCCTGACCCACATCTACTCCGAGGAGCAGACGGTCACCAGCCTGCCCGGCCCGCTGACGGCCCTCGGGCAGACCTTCCCGCTCGGCCGCACCGACATCACCTACGGCTCCCTGGTCACCATCGCCCTGTTCCTGCTCCTGGCCTACGCGCTGAGCAGCACCGGTTGGGGCCGGCACGTCTACGCGCTGGGCGACAGCCAGGAAGCGGCGCGGCTGAACGGCATCCGCACCTCCCGGCTGACCATCGGCGTCTACACCGTGGCCGGGATCCTCTACGGCATTGCCGCCCTGCTGCTCATCTCCCGCACCGGAGTCGGCGATCCTCAGGCGGGGCAGACCGACAACCTCGACAGCATCACCGCCGTGGTCCTCGGCGGCACCAGCCTCTTCGGCGGACGCGGATCGGTCCTGGGCACCTTCATCGGTGTCCTCATCGTCGGCGTCTTCCGCAACGGCCTGCAGCTGATGGGCGTCGCGTCCATCTACCAGACCCTGATCACCGGAGTCCTGGTCATCCTCGCGGTGACCGTCGACCAGCTCTCCCGGAAGAAGGCCCGATGACCGCCACCTCCTCCCCCGCCCCCGTGCTGCAGGCCCGCGGTCTGGTCAAGCGCTACGGTCACGTCACCGCCATCGACGGCGCCGACTTCGACCTGCTGCCCGGCGAGGTCCTCGCCGTCATCGGCGACAACGGAGCCGGCAAGACCAGTCTGATCAAGGCCCTGACCGGCGCGCTGATCCCCGACGCCGGCGAGATACGGCTGGGCGGTGAACCCATCCAGTTCTCCGGCCCGCAAAGTGCGCGCGCCCACGGCATCGAGACGGTCTATCAGGACCTCGCCGTGGCCGCCTCCATGGACATCGCCTCGAACATCTTCCTCGGGCGCGAACTTCGCCGCCCCGGCGTCCTCGGCACCGTCTTCCGCATGCTGGACAAGAAGCGCATGCGCCAGGAGGCCGCCGAGCACATGGCCGACCTGAAGATCGGCCTGCGCTCGCTGACGCAGTCGGTCGAGACGCTCTCCGGCGGACAGCGGCAGGCCGTCGCGGTCGCCCGTTCGGTTGCCTGGGCCCGCAGCGTCGTCGTCATGGACGAACCCACCGCCGCCCTCGGCGTCAAGGAATCCGGTCAGGTCCTGGACCTCATCCGGCACGTCCGGGACAAGGGCATGCCGGTCGTCCTGATCAGCCACAACATGCCGCACGTCTTCGAGATCGCCGACCGGATCCACGTCCACCGGCTGGGCCGCCGCGCTGCCGTGATCAAGCCCTCCGACTACTCCATGGCGGAGGTGGTCGCCATCATGACGGGCGCACTCACCGTCGACGAGGCCGGAGATACTGTCGTAGCGGATTCCAAGGCGGCGAAGGCCGCGGGCGTCCAGGCCAACTAGCGTCGACGTCCGGGCCAACCGATGTTGGCGTTCAGGCCAACCGACGTACGACTGAAGCACTCACGGGTTCCGGCCGAGGCCGCGGCCGGAACCGACGAGCACAGGAGACACCTTCCTCCATGGCAGCGAACCGCCGCCCCACCCTGGCCGACGTCGCCCGAGAAGTGGGCGTCAGCGCCAAGACCGTCTCCCGCGTCCTCAACGAGGACGGCCCCGCTTCGGCCCAGACCAGGGAACAGGTCCTCGCCGCCGTGGCCAAGCTCGGCTTCCAGCCGAACCTGATGGCCCGTAACATCCGCGTCGGCGGACCCGACACCACCATCGGACTGGTCATCCCGGACCTCGGCAACCCCTTCTTCGGAGCCGTGGCACGCAGCATCGAGGACACCGTCCGCGACCGCGGCCTGACCCTGCTCCTGGGCTCCTCCGCGGACGATCCGGACCGCGAACGCGCCCTGACGGACACGTTCCTGGCCCGCCGCATCAGCATCCTGATGGTCGTGCCGTCCGTCGGCGCCGACCACTCCCATCTCAAGACGGACCGCGCCGCCGGCCTGCCCGTCGTCTTCCTCGACCGTCCGGGGTCGGGCCTGTCCACGGACAACGTCGTCAGTTCCAACCGTGCGGGCGCCCACGGCGGCGTCGCCCACCTGATCGCCCACGGCCACCGCCGCATCGGCTTCGTCGGCGACCTGCCCACCAGGCTCTACACACGCCGGGAGCGACTGGCCGGTTACCGCGCCGCACTGCGGGAGGCCGGCATCCCCTACGACCGCTCCCTCGTCACCAACGCCCATGACCAGCACGGGGCTTCCGCCGCCACGTCCCAGCTGCTGGGCACGGAGGATCCCCCCACCGCTCTGTTCGCCGGCAACAACATCGTCGCGCTGGGCATAGTCACCGAACTCGCCCGCGGCAACCGGAAGGACGTCGCCGTCGTCGCCTTCGACGACGTGGCACTCGCCGAGGCGCTCGAACCGGCCCTGACCGTCGTCGCCCAGGACGCCGAGGAAATCGGCAGAACGGCGGCGAGCACGGCCCTGGCCCGCCTGGACGGCGACCGCACCCGGTCCCGCACCATCACCGTCCCCACCCGGCTGATCGTCCGGGGGTCGGGCGAGCGAACCGCCCAGGGGGTACTGCCGCATGCCGCGCCGACCACGTCGGTCCTACGGGTGTTGGACGAGCACATCGGTGCGTGAGGACATCGGTGCGTGAGGACATCGAGCCCCCGGCAGCCGCAGTTGTTCAGCACCACCTCACGGATCAGTCGGACCGGGGGTTCCAGTACCGGCCAGGGGCAGGGGCAGGTCCGGATGGTGGCGCAGCGCGTCCAGGACGACGCGTACCGCCGCGCGAGGTGGTGAGCCGCGGCGGACCGCGGCCGTGATCGTACGCGTCACGGGAGTCGCGAGTTCCCTGGTGGCGACGCGATAGCGGCGGTCGACCGCCAACCCGGGCAGCAGCGCGATCGACAGCCCGGCCTCGACGTGCTGCAGGGTCATCATGTAGTTGCCGAACCGGCACACCACCCGCGGCTCGAACCTCGCTTGACGGCACAGTCGCAGCGCGAGATTCGCCATGTACGACTGTGGCATGTCGAACGCCCACGGCTCGTCCGCCAAGGCCGCGAGGTCCGCGGCGCCGCGCCCGGCCGCGGGGTGCCCGGGCGGAACCACCAGCAGGACCGGGTCCGTTGCCAGCGGCACGAGGTCGATGTCCGGCCCCAGCGGCAGTTCGTCGAAGTCGGTCGTCGTGATGATGATGTCCGCGTCGCCGCCCCGCAGCGCGGGCAGGCTGGCGTGCGGCTCCAGTTCCAGCAGCTCGATGTCGAGGTGCGGATGCTCGCGCGCCAGACGGGTCGCCGCCGGCACGGCCATGGTGTGGATCGCGCTCTGGAACGCCCCCAGCCGTACCAGCCCGGCCGGTTCCTCGCCGAACCCGCGCAACTCCGCCTCGACGCTGTCCATGTGGTCGAGGATCTCCCGCGCCCGCCGCGCGAGGATCAGCCCGGCCGGAGTCAGCCGCACCCGGCGTCCTGTTCGTTCCAGCAGTTGAGTCCGCGTCTCGGCCTCCAGCACGGCGAGCTGCTGAGACACGCTCGACGGGCTGAGGTTGGCGGCTTGGGCGACCGCCCGGACGGTGCCCAGCGTGTCCAGCCGGCTCAGCAGCCGCAGTCTCCAGGGGTTGATCACATCCTCATTGTTGTGCGGTTCAGGCGAACAGGACAGCCGGAATTGTGTGATGGACGTGTCGCTCAACCGCGGCCTACCGTCGGGGACATGGCTGCTTCGACCACCGCTCCTCCGTCCACGGAAGCCTTCTGGGCCGACGCCGAGAGGCATCTCGTGCGCTACGGCGGCGAATTCACCCGTGAGATCATCGACCGCGCCGCCGGGAGTTTCCTGTTCACCGCGGACGGCCGGCGGATCCTCGACTTCACATCGGGCCAGATGAGCGCGATCCTCGGCCACTCGCACCCGGAGATCGTCGCCACCGTCCAGCGGCAGGCCGCGACCCTCGACCACCTCTTCAGCGGCATGCTCAGCCGCCCGGTGGTCGACCTGGCCCGGCGGCTGGCCGACACGCTGCCCGCGCCACTGGAGAAGGCACTGCTGCTGACGACCGGCGCCGAGTCGAACGAGGCGGCCCTTCGGATGGCGAAGCTCGTCACCGGCAGGCACGAGATCGTCTCGTTCGCGCGGTCCTGGCACGGCATGACCCAGGCCGCCGCATCCGCCACCTACAGCGCGGGGCGCAAGGGGTACGGCCCGGCCGCGCCCGGAAACTTCGCCATCCCCGTGCCGAACGCCTACCGGCCCGACTTCACCACGGCCGACGGCTCGCTGGACTGGCGCCGCCAGCTGGACTTCGCCTTCGACCTGATCGACGCCCAGTCGACCGGCAGCCTGGCCGCGTGCCTCGTAGAACCGATTCTTTCCTCAGGCGGAATCATCGAGCCACCGGTCGGGTATTTCGCGGCCTTGCACGAGAAGTGCCGGGAGCGCGGCATGCTGTTGATCCTCGACGAGGCCCAGACCGGCCTCTGCCGCACCGGGACCTGGTACGCGTTCGAGCGCGACGGAGTCGTCCCCGACATCCTCACGCTGTCCAAGACACTCGGTGCCGGACTCCCCCTCGCGGCCGTGGTCACCAGTGCCGAGATCGAGCAGGAGGCGTACGAGCGCGGTTTCCTGTTCTTCACCACGCACGTCGCCGACCCGCTGGTGGCAGCGGTCGGCAACACCGTCCTCGACGTCCTGATCGGCGAGAAGCTCGACGAGCGTGCGCGGTCGCTCGGCGCGTTCCTCCGCCGCGGTCTGGAGGACATCGCCGGGCGTCACTCGGTCGTCGGCGACATCCGGGGCCGGGGCCTGCTGGCCGGGCTCGAACTCGTCGTCGACCGCGAGACGAAGCGGAGCTCGGACGAGCTGGGTGCCCGGGTCACCCGGCGCTGCCTCGAACTCGGCCTGCACACGAACATCGTCCAACTGCCCGGCATGGGTGGAGTTTTCCGCATCGCCCCGCCGCTGACCGCGACCGAGGACGAGCTGTCACTCGGCCTGACCATTCTGGAAAAGGCGATCGCCGACACATGCGCCGCACTCCGCGTGGGCGTGTGATCCGGTAGCCCCCGGCCACGACCACCGGTCGCACCGGCGCCGAGTCATCTCGCCGCACGCCTTCCCGCCCTGCTCAGGAGGACGACGGCACCGCGCCCGAGCGCCCGCACGCGCCGCAGGTCGGCGAACTCAGCCGCGTACGACGACGTTTGGACCATTGACAGCGATCCGGCCGACATGGCAGGTTCTCGTTCTGCCCCACCTGAGACAACGTTGTCAAGGAGGTCTGCCCGATGCGGCTGCCCGTCAGACGGATCACGGCCCGCGCAATCGCCGTGGGCGTCGGCTTGCTCGTACCAGGTCTGCTGTTCGGGGGTGTACTTCCACCCCTCGCGGCCGCCGCCGAGCCGGTCTCCGACCCCGCCGCGCTGGTGAACCCCTTCATCGGCACCCAGAACTTCGGGAACACCTTCCCCGGGGCCGCCGCCCCGTTCGGCATGGTCCAGGTCAGCCCGGACACCGGCGGCCAGGGCGGATACGACTACCAGCAGGACAAGATCCACGGGTTCAGCCAGACCCACCTCTCCGGGGTCGGCTGCGGTGTCTCCGGAGAGCTGCCCATCATGCCGACCACCGGCGCGGTCGACAGCGTGAACCCGGACACGTACCGCTCCAAGTTCTCGCACGACGACGAGGAAGCCACCCCCGGCTACTACCGGGTGGGGCTGTCGACGTACGACATCGAGGCCGAGCTGACCGCCACGCAGCGCACCGGCTGGCAGCGGTACACCTTCCCGGCCACCGGCGCGGCGAACGTGCTGTTCAACACCGGCAAGGCCAACCAGAACGTGTTCGACTCCGAGGTGCACGTGGTCGGCGACCGCACGGTGGAGGGGCGGGTGCGGGCCGGCGGGTTCTGCGCCGGGAAGGACCGGCACACCGTCTACTTCACCGCCACCTTCGACCGGCCCTTCAAGGATCACGGCACCTGGCGCGGTTCAACACCCAAGCCGGGCACGCGCGATGCCGAAGGGGACGGCGCCAATGGTGCCTGGGTGACCTTCGACGCGACCGACGACCGGGACGCCGTCGTGAAGGTGGGCCTGTCGTACACCGGCATGGACGGTGCCCGGAAGAACCTCGCGGCGGAGACCGGCGACTCGTACGACTTCGACGCCACGCGCGCCGCACTGCGCACCACCTGGGAGAAGCAGCTCTCCTCGATCAAGATCGGCGGAGGGTCCCCAGAGCGGCAGAAGGTGTTCTACTCCGCCCTCTACCACGCCCAGTTGCACCCGAACCTGGCCGGTGACGTCGACGGCCGGTACCAGGGGTTCGACGGCGCGGTGCACACCGCCTCCGACTTCACGCCGTACCAGAACCTGTCGCTGTGGGACACCTACCGGCCGCAGAACCAGCTGCTGGAGATGCTGGAGCCAGGCGTCGCCCGGGACGTCGCGCTGTCCGTCCTCGCTATCGGCAAGGACGGCGGATGGCTGCCCCGGTGGGCCCTCGCCAACAGCGAGACCAACATCATGACCGGCGACCCCGTGACGCCGTTCCTCGTCGAGGCATGGTCGAAGGGCATGCTGGCGGGGCACGAGGACGAGGCGTACGCGCTGCTGAAGAAGAACGCGACCAGCACCCCGCCCGCCGACTCCCCGTACAACGGCCGTTCCGCCGTGGACCAGTACAGCGCGCGCGGCTACGTCCCCTCCGGCCTGAAGCTGGGCAAGGACTGCGCGGACAAGGGCGGCGACAACGACTGCACCCACCCGGCCTCGGCGACCCTGGAGTACGCGGCGGCGGACGCGTCACTCGCCCTGATGGCCAGGGCGCTCGGGCACGACTCCGACGCACGGACGTTCGCGTCCCGCGGCCAGTGGTACCGCAATCTGTGGGACTCCTCGATCGGCCAGTTCCGGCCCCGCACGACCGCGGGGACGTGGCTGACGCCGTACGACCCGGTCGAGGCGGGCCACCAGTTCCACGAGGGCGGCGCGTACCAGTACCAGTGGCTCGTGCCGCAGGACCCCGCCGGTCTCGTCGACCTGATGGGCGGCCGGAAGGCCACGGAGAAGCGGCTCGACTCCTTCTTCGCCTACGACAAGCTGCTCACCGACCCGGCGGGCACAGCGCGCAAGGACTGGATCTCCCAGCCGTACGACTACTACGGCAAGCCGACCTACAACCCGAACAACGAGCCCGACCTCCACGCGCCCTACATGTATCTGTGGGCGGGCGCCCCGGCGAAGACGGCGACCGTGGTGCGCGCCGCGATGACGCTGTTCACCAACGGCCCCGACGGCATGACCGGCAACGACGACCTGGGCACCATGTCGGCCTGGTACGTGTTCTCCTCGCTCGGCCTCTACCCGACGATGAGCGGCGGCGACTTCATGGCGCTGTCCAGCCCGCAGTTCGACTCGGCGGCCGTCACGATCGGCCGGTACGGGAAGCGGCAGGGCGGCACACTGACGATCAACGCGCCGGGGGCGAGCGACGCCAACCGCTACGTACAGCAGGTGTCGTTGGACGGCCGGGACGTCAAGCGCACCTGGCTGGACTGGGACAAGGTCGCGCACGGTGGCTCGCTGACGCACCGGCTCGGTACGACCCCGTCGGCCTGGGGCACCGGTGCGGGTGCCCAGCCACCGTCGGTCAACCAGGCGGACGCCGACGGCCGACGCCAACTGGACGCGTCCCTGCGGAGCTCCTCCGACGTCGTCCCGGTCGACGACCAGGCGCAAACCGCCCACCTGACCCTGGACGTCCTCGGCCAGGCCCCTGGCGAACTGCGGGCGTCGGTAACGGCGCAGGCGCCCACCGGCTGGCAGGTGAAGACAACTCCGCGCTCACCGCTGCGAATCCGGTCCGAGCACCTACCTGTGCAGAAGACGGTGTCCGTAGAGGTGACAGTGCCTCCCGGCACAGCCACCGGGTCCTACCCGGTGCGTTTCACGGTGGAGGCGAAGGGAGCGGGCCAGGTCACCCGGGAGGCCACCGTCGAGGTGCGCCCGGCGGCGAAGTGCGCGACGGCCACGGACGAACAGTGCGCGGTGGACCTGAGCAAGGACATGGCGCACGACGGGACGGCCACCGCGGAGGCGTCCGGCCAGGGTGACTTCGACGGTGGCGGCTGGAGTTACGACGCCGGCCTGCTGCCGGCCGCCGGTCCCGTCACCTGGGACGGCGTGAAGTACGAGGCTCCGGACCCGACCGGCACCGCCGCGAACTTCGTCGAGGCCCGCGGCCAGACGCTGCTCCTGCCCGCCCGCAGCCACGGCACCCTGCGCCTGGTGGCGGCATCGCACAACGGACCGGTGACAACCGCACTGACCGTCCGATATGCCGACGGCACCAGCGCCGAACTCCCGCTCAAGGTAGGCGACTGGGCCGGTTCGACCCCCGAGGGCAGCACCGTGGTCCTGGACATGCCCCACCGGATCAAGTCCGGCCAGGGCGTCGACGGGCCGCCGGTACGGCTGTTCGGCAGCTCCATCAAGGTGGACGACGCCAAGGTGATCCGCTCGTTGACACTGGCGGACGATCCGCGGGTGGAGGTGTACGCGATCACGCTGTCGTAGGCGGCGTAGGCGGCTTGGGCAGCGCAGGCGGCTTGGGCGGCTTGGGCGGCTTATGAAGGCAGCCGCCGGAAGCCGCCCCCAGCACCCCCATGCGCCTCCTCTCCAGCCGCCGGGCTGGAGAGGAGGCGGGGTGTTTCATGGCCGCACGGGAAGCGAAGGCGAAACGGCCCCGGTCAACCGGTCACTCGGTCACCCGGCCCGCTGGAGCCGGGTGTCGCCCCAGTCGGCGTGGTCGTAGTTGGCGCCGTCGCCGCCGTCGGTGACCCGCAACGTCAGCTTCTGTACGCCCGTGATGTCGACGTCGATCAGTACCGCGGCGTCCTCGCGGGTGAGCACTCCGGTCCTGGCCAGAACCTCGCCGTCGCCGAGCACCTCGAAGGCCACCGAGCCCGTACCGCTCGCCTCGTCGTCGATGCCGACCGACGCGGTGAAGCGGGTGTACGCACCGCCGGTGTCCACGGTGACCTCACTGGCGGCGTGGGTCCCCAGCCCCTTGTCGTACTCCTTCCCGCGGATGCGCAGCGGGCCGCCGTCGGTACCGCCGGTCTCCCCGTTGGAACGGTCGCGCTCCACGGGGCCCCAGCCGTTGCTCTGCTGGACGAACGGCAGATCACTGACGTAGTCGACGCCCGGCGGCTTGACGAAGATCCGTACGGTCCGCTCGGTGCGCAGCGCGGGCGCGTCGGATCCCTCGGCGGGGGCGCGGTAGGTGACGGCCACCACGACGTCGTGGTAGCCGGGCGCCGCGTCGGCGGGAACGCGGACCTTCCAGTCGGCGGCCAGCGGCCGGCCCGTCGGCAGCTCGGCGGCGTGCGCGTCCTCGCCCTCCAGGGTCCAGCCCGAAGGGGCGGTGGCGGCGACGGTGACGTCCCGCACCGGGCCGAACTGGTCGACGAGGAACCGGCCGGACAGGTCCACGGACCCGCCTGCCTCCGCCTGCGTCCGCTCCGGGGTGGCGCTGAACGTCGTCAGGGGCAGGCGGTCCACCGGCTTGTCGCAGGTCTGGCTGCCCGGTCTGGCCGGACAGACCAGGGCGGCGAACCCGCCGTTTCGGACCGTCGGCACGTCAAGGGTGTCGCCGCGGTCCACGATCCGGCTCTCCCGCACCAGTCCGTCCGACCCGTCGCGCACGACATCGACACGCCACCTCCCCCTGCCCAGGAAGTCCAGCGGGACCTGCTGGGTGCGCGGGTCTCCCGCGGTGACACCGCCGAGGAACCAGCGCTTCGCGCTGCGCCGGGCGAACGTCGCCCCCTCGCCGGGGCTCCCGGCCAGCAGCCGGGTCTCGTCCCAGAC
This sequence comes from Streptomyces sp. NBC_00878, assembly GCF_026341515.1. Classification (NCBI taxonomy): domain Bacteria; kingdom Bacillati; phylum Actinomycetota; class Actinomycetes; order Kitasatosporales; family Streptomycetaceae; genus Streptomyces; species Streptomyces sp. NBC_00878. The sequence goes on from NZ_JAPEOK010000001.1 coordinate 2,655,440, forward strand.
GGTGGGCACCTGGTCCAGGAACCGCTCCAGCTCCGGCCGCCGGCGATAGGCGTCGACCGATCCCGCGTAGTTCTGGAACCCGGACTCGTAGACCACGGACAGCGCGAGCTCGGCGGCCTCGGACGTGTTGCGCTGCCCGAACTGGAAGCCCATGGGGGTGTAGTCCATGGAGCCGACCACATTGCGGGTGAACGGGAGGGTCGTGACGTCGCCGATGGACACGTTGCCCTGTTCGGCTCCGTAGACCGCCTCCATCCCCATGACGTGGGGCCAGGTGCGCTGGATCCCGTGCGGGATGGTCGAGCCGTGGAAGTTGACGAGCAGGTGACGCTTCGCCGTGTCGGCGAGGATCTCGTCGTACCAGCGGTAGCGGTCCCGGGATTCGGAGTCCATGAAGTCGATCTTCAGTCCGGCCGCGCCCCACTCCTGTATGCGTGAGAGGTTCGTCTCCCGCTCCTCGGGCGTGTCCAGGTCCGTCCAGTGCATCCACAGCAGGATCTTGACGCCCCGTCGGTTGGCGTGCTCGATGAGCTTGGGCATCCAGTCGGTGGTCTTCCAGCCGTCATCGACCAGCGAGTACTCCCAGCCGTGGGCCGCGCTGTAGTCCACGAACCGCTTCTGCGTCTCCAGGCTGCGCTGCGCCTCACTGAATCCCGCGAGCCAGGACCAGGCGACCTTCCCCGGCCGGATCCAGGAGGTGTCACCGATCTTCGAGGGCGGCGCGAGGTCGTCCACCAGTGTCGACTCGGTGACCGTGTCCAGGCCGCCGACGACCGCGGTGCGCCACGGTGTCTCCAGCGGACCGTCGAAGGCGATCTCCTCATCGGCGAGCCGGACCTCGTAACGGCCGGTCCCTGTCTGGTGGGCGAGTCGGCTGCCCGCGTAGCGCCCGTCCACGTCCGACTCGGTGAGCAGCACGTAGGAGTCGTTCACCTGGAACAGCGAGGGACTGCCGAAGTCGCCGGTGGCGGCGCCCGCGGCGGTCGTCCGGGTGCGCGGCCGCTCGTAGTTGACGGTGTACGGCAGGAGCCAGGCGGGGGCGTCGGAAGGAAGCTGAAAGGCCGAGGCCTCGCGGCGCACCGTGCCTTGGCCCGCGTCGGGCAGCACGTAGCGGTAGGCGATCCCGTCGTCGGCGACCCGCACGACCAGGTCCATCCGGTGGCCTTCACGGTCGGCGAAGGCCAGCCGGGTCTCGTTCATCCGCGCGGTGCGTTCGCGGCGCTTGCCGGTCGTGGTCGAGTACCGCTCGGTCACCGCCCGGACGGTGCTGCCGACGTTGCGCAGCCCGGAAGAGAAGTCCGCGGAGTCCGTGACGATGCCGACGGGAGCCGGCTCCAGCACGGTCGTGGTGCCCCGGCGGACGGTCAGCGACAGGGCACCGCTTGCCCCGTCCAGGGTGACGGCGGCGGACAGGCCTCCGGCGCGGTGCGCCGTCGGCTGGGCCACCGTCCAGGCACTGTCCCGAGGCTCGGCGGCCTGTACCGGAGGTGAGAGCGCTCCCGCGCCCAGAACCGCGCTCAATACCGCAACAAACAACTTCAGCATCCAAAAAACCTCAGCTTCCATGTGAGTTGTTGGGGACCATTGGGGCCGAGGTGATGCTGGCAACGTTGTCAGTTGCTGTAAAGACCTCGCGTCAAAACAACCGACGCAGGCTTCGCCCGGAGATCGCCGCCGGCCGCTGGGCACCGCCTGCCCGCGAAGAGGTACACGCGTAGCCAGCAGGCCTGACGACAAAGAACCGCCCCTGCAACTTGTCAGGAGCGGTTCGTCAACGACCCGTCAGGTAAGCCCTATCGACCAGCGAAGCCGACGAACGCGGTCCAGGCCGCCGCGTCCACCGCAATGCCATGGCGGGCTATGTCCTTGGAGTCGCGCACGTGGACGACGTAAGGGCAGACGGCGACCTCGACGCACTCGCCGCCGCTGCCGGTGCTGAAGCTGGACTTGCGCCACTGCATGGCGACCTCAACGCACTCGCCTCCATCGCCCGTGCTGTAACTGCTCTTGAACCAAGCCAGTTCGGGCTCAACGCTCATGTCTCTCCCAGCAGCTTCTCTACGTATGCCAGTGACTCACTCGGCGTGAGGGCCTGTGCTCGGAGAATCCCGTAACGGGCCTCAAGCTCCCGAACCTTCGACTGCCCTGAGTAGAGTCGGCTGTCGCCTTGCACCTCTGCATAGGCGATCCTCCGCCCTTCAGGTGTATCGATCAAGGTGAACGGGCCACCCAGTGCGCCGTGGTCCTCGCGACTGACCGGCATGACCTGGATCTCGACGTTCCGCTTATGGCCGATGAGCAGTACCTGCTCCAACTGGCCCCGCAGTACTTCCTTACCCCCGAGGGGCCTCTGGAGCACGGACTCTTCCAAGACGAAGCTCATCAGCGGCGCGGGCTTGCGCGCATAGATCTCCTGCCTCGCCAGGCGTGCGCTCAGCCCTTGCTCGATCCGGTCCTCGTCAAGCAGCGGGCGGCGGATGGAGAACACCGCTCGGGCGTACTCCTCGGTCTGCAACAGGCCCGGCATGGCGTACATCGCGTACACGTGAAGCTCAACCGCCTCCCCCTCCAACCTCGCCGCATCCCGAAAGAAGGCCGGATACTGCGCCCGCGCAACCTCCTCCTTCATCTCCTGGAGGACACCGCCCGCGTCCAGGACCTCGTCCGCCTTGTCGATGAACTTCGGCGGCGGCACCCGGCGACCCTGCTCGTACGCGGCGATGGTCGACACCGAGTAGCCCGTCATCGCCCCGAACTCGGGCCGCTCCAGCCCCGCCCGTACCCGGAACCGCTTCAACTGGCGCCCGAAGACGCGCAGGATGCCAGACCCGGCCCCCGCCTCCCGCTCGCCCTCCTCCGCCCCGGGCTCCTCCTCGGCAGCCGATCCCACCGGCTCACTCATGTCCCGCACCGCCTCCCCGGCCAACGCGGCCCCGCGTCGACCGTCACGCTCCGCTCCGCCTACACCCGCACACCAGCCACGTACAGCGACCGTCCGTGTGCGCGTCGTATCTCGTCACCGTAAAACCGCCACGTCAGCGTGGACCACATGAACAACGAAACTTCCCCCTCCCCGGGGGTTCGACCGCATGCCCCGACGCAGACGGACACGAACCCGGCGCCGAAGCAGACCGTCGATCCGCCCCCCGCGTCGCACCACACCCACAAGGCACGCCAACACCCCAGCCCCATCCGCGAGTTCTCGATGCGCTTCACGTCCTCCACGCGTGGGGCGCGTCTCGCCCGGCGTCTCGTCTCGCACTGGCTGGACGCCTGGGGCCACCCGTACACCGGTGAGGCCAACCAGACGCTGACGCTGATCACTTCGGAGCTGGCCACCAACGCCGTACGGCACGGGAATGTCGCCGGGCGGGACTTCCATGTCCGGCTGACCGAGACCGGCGACGGACCGCGCCCGCGCGTCCTGCGTGTCGAGGTCACCGACACCCGCGCCGAACGCGTACCGCTGCTCAGTTCCCACGAGCCGCCCGGCGACGAGGAGTCCGGTCGCGGTCTGCTCATCGTGGCGCGCCTGGCGGCGCGTTGGGCGGTCGCCCCGCGCGTCGGTGCACCGGGAAAGACCGTGTGGGCGGAGCTGTACCCGTCTTGAGGGCCTGATCCGCGAAGGTGGGCGGATCGTGGTTCGCGGGGCGGGCCGAATCGGGAATATGCCTGGCATGGGGGTATCACGCACACGTAGGGCGGCCGTGGTCTTTCTCGCTCTGCAGACGGTGAGCGCGGGGCTGGCGCTGTGGCTGTCCGAGCAGTTCCAGGTGGCCCGGCCGGCCGCGACCGCCGTCGCGCTGGTTCCGGCCCTGCCCGGTGCGTTCCTGGCCTGGATCGCGTACCGGGACGATCGCGCCGAGGCCGCCGCGGACACGGACGCGAAGGCCAGGACGCTGGCCGCGGCGGTCACCGCGGCCGAGACCCGCCGGCGTGCCCAGCTGATCGGTCCCGGTGCCCACCGCATCGATCTGGATCGCCGGGTTCACGGGCGGGCTCGTGGGCGGACTGTACTTCGCCACCGGTGCCGGCCGTCGCTACGTGGTCTTCCTCTGCTGCTCCCGTGGCCGACTGCCCTGGCGGCTCGGTGCCTTCCTCCACTGGGCCTACGGGGCGGGCCTGTTGCGGATCTCCGGCACGGCGTACCAGTTCCGCCACCGGGAACTGCAGGACTGGCTCACCGCCCGCCCCCGCGGGTAGCGGTCCCGCCGCTCGGCCGGCCGCGCGCTCCCCGCCGAGAGACACCTGCCCCGCTCGCGGTCAAGCACTTTCCCGCCAACGCCTGACGGGTTTTCGGAACTCCCGCGCCGGGTGTCGGACCCGCCGACTAACGTCAGTCGCTCATGCCTCCGTCAGGAGCGCGGCACATCGAGGGGAAGCGCTGTGACCACCATGCCCGAGGACCGGACCGGGTACCGGATCTCGATCGTCGACGAGGACCCGTTGCGTGCGCGCCGGGAAGCGCGCGAGTTGCTCGCCGGGATCGCCGACGTCGATCCGGGGGCGGCCCTGGACGTTCCCCGGCAGCGCACGGCGCACGGCGCGATCGCGATGGACGAGATCGTGATGGAGAAGGGCGGGCTGTCGGCCGACACCATCGGGGTGGTGATCAGCGCGGGTTCACTGGTCGCCGCAGGGGTGCAGATCTGGCTGGCGCGTGTGCCGCAGCGGACGATTGTCGTGAAGCGGCCCGACGGCGCGACCCTGCAGATCACGGGCAAGGAGGCCCGCGAGGACGACGAGCGGATCGAGAGGTTCCTCGCGGGCGGCGACGAGACGCCCCGCCCCACGGGCGACGACGGCCTCGGCGACACCCCCGCGGCGGGCTGAGCGCGGATGACCGACAACGACCGGTTCGCCATGCTCGTCGGCGTGTCCACGTACGACAGCGACGCGTACCAGGATCTGCCGCCGGTGCGCGCCGATCTGCACTACATGCGGGCGGTGCTGCAGAACACCGAGATCGGTATGTACAACGACTGCGCGATGGTCTCCGAGCCGACCCGCGCGGAGATGCTGCACGCCGTCGAGACGTTCCTGAACGCGCGGCAGCCCAGCGAGACCGCCCTGCTGTACTTCAGCGGGCACGGGGAGTTCTGCGAGGACGACAACCAGCTGTACTTCCTGACCCGGGACGCCGACCCCGACGATCTGCCGGGTACGGCGGTCCCGGCGGAGTTCCTGGAACGGATGCTCCAGTCGTGCCGTGCCTCCTCGAAGCTGGTGCTGCTTGACTGCTGTTCCAGCGGCTCCGTCGTACAGGGCTGGACCGCGAAGGGGCCTGCGGAGGAACCCGCGCGGCCCGCGCCGAGCACCCTGCTGCGGCCGACCGGCGTGTACTTCATCACCGCCTCCGACGCCCTCCAGTCCGCGTCCGCGATGGCGCCGCCAGGGTCCAGCCTCGGCACGTCCCGGTTCACCGGGGAGATCGTGGAGGGGCTGCGCAACGGGCGGATCAAGGGCGGCGGCTGGATCACGCCGGACGACCTCTTCGACTACCTGACCACGCAGATGGTGCGCGACGGCGTACCGGAGGAGCAGCGCCCCACCAAGTCCACGTTCAGGGCCACGCGGAGCCTGCCCTTCGCCCGGTCGGTGGCGCGCCCGGTGCACATCCCGGCGCTGCCCCGCGACGCGGCCGAGATCGCCCAGCGCTCACCCGCCCTGCTGAAGGCCCGGGAACTGGCCGCGCTGGACGCGCGCGACGGCGTCGACCGGCAGCGGCTGCTGCGGTACTACGCGCACTGCCTCACCGCCCAGGCGGCGGCCGGCATGCGGCCGGACCGGGACAGCGGGCGCGACGAGAAGTACTTCCTGCTGAGCCAGGGCGAGGAGACCATCCAGTCGGGGCGGGGCTCCACCTTCCCCGCCCCCGGGAAGCTGCCGAAACCGCAGGGCAGGCCGGCCGGTGCGGGCGGCGGTGACTCCGGGGCGCGGCAGGAGTACTGGTACGGCTATCCGGCGATCACGCTGCCCGTGCGGGACGGCGGTGGCCGGGGGCGCCGTACGGCGGTGGAGCTGGCGCCGCTGCTCATCCAGCAGATGGAACTCGCGCCGGACGAGGAGGGCCGAGACGTGCTCCGGCCCAGCGGGGTGCCATCCCTGCACACCGGTGTCGTCTCGGAACTGCTGGACGCGGGGGACGCGGCCGACCTCGTCGCGCGCTGGCAGCCGGCCTGGCAGGAGGGCAACGACGCGCAGATGCTGCGCGCGGTAAGGGAGTTGCTGGAGGAGCTGGGGCTGCCGGAGCTGGAGCCGCTGGACCCGTCCGCGCTCAGCGAGCGGACGGTGATGCAGGCGCTGCGGCCCGGCGCGCACAACGCGGCCGTGCTGCTGGTGCCTTCGGGCGTGGAGGCCAAGGCCACCGAGGCCCTGGTGAGCAACCTGCTCGAGATGTCGACGCGGACCGGGCAGATCCCCGGCACCGCCCTGGACGCGCTGCTGAGCGGCGGGGAGGGCGGGGCGCGGGCCGCGTCCGCAGCCGTGGTGGCTCCGGGGCCGTGCAACGAGAGCCAGGAGCTGGTGATCTCGTCGGCGATGTCACGGCCACTGACGGTGGCGACCGGGCCGCCCGGTACAGGCAAGAGCGAGGTCGTCACGGCCGTCGTCACCACCTGTGTCGCCGCCGGACAGTCCGTACTGATCGCCTCCACGAACAACGAGGCCGTGAACGTCGTCGCCGAACGCTGCGACGACATCGCGCCGGGCCTGCTGATGCGCACGGGCAACGCCGAGGCTCTTGAGCGGGAGGCGGCGAAACTGGAGCGGCTGCTCGGTGAGCCCGCTCAGGCCCCGCGGCGCGGATCGGCCACCGTGGGCGGCGAGTTGCGCACCACCCGGGGGACGGCCGACGGGCTGCGGGCGGAGGCGGCCCGCCACGTCGGTGAGGAGGGGCGGCTGCTGGAGCTGCTCCGGGACCGGGAGGAGCGCGCGACGGCGCTGGAGCTGCCGCTGCCGCTCCTGGAAGGCGTCTGGTCGGCTGCGGACGAGGACGGCGTGGCCGTTCTGGGGCGCTGGGAGGACAGGGCGCGGAAGGTGGCCGGGGCTCCCTGGTGGCTGCTCGGTCCGTGGCGCCGAGGGCGGGCGCTCGCGTCACTGGTCTCGGCGGTGGCCGATCCCTCAGAGGCCGATCCCTCAGAGGAGGACCGACCGTCGTGGCCGGCGTGGGCGACCGGGCGGCCGGTGCCGGCCGAGCTGCTGGAGTCGCTGGCGGACGCGGTGGCCGTGGAACGGGAGGTGCGGAAGCTCGTCCCCCGGCACCTGGCATGGGACGAGGACGGGCTGAGGCAGTCGCGGCTTGCGGCGGCGGGCGCGCTGTCCGAACTGTCGGCCGAGCTGTCCCGGGCGGTGTCCACCGAGGCGCTGACGAGGGCGCGCGGGCTCATGGGCCAGCGTCTCCAGGCGCTCCGGGGCCGCTCGGGCTACCAACGGAGCCAGAAGAACCTGATGGCGCACATCAAGGGATGGGCCATCAGCACCCACTCGGTGCGGCAGTTGGAGCTCACCCCGAAGCTGTTCGACCTCGTCGTCATCGACGAGGCGAGCCAGTGCTCCATCCCCTCGGTGCTGCCGCTGCTGTTCCGGGCGCGCCGGGCACTGATCATCGGCGACCCGATGCAGCTGGGGCACATCCCCGGCGTGTCACCGCAGCAGGAGCAGCAGGCGCGGGTCAGGGCCGGGCTGAGCGCGGCGCAGCTGGAGGATCACCGGCTCACGTACCACGTGTACTCCTCGTACCACGCGGCCGAGCAGCACGGCGACTTTGCGCTGCTCCTCGACGAGCACTACCGGTGCCATCCGCGGATCGCCGATGTCGTCAACGGCTACTGCTACGCGGGCCAGTTGCGGGTACTCACCGACGTTCGGCGGCAGATCCCGGCCCTCGACCCGGTGGCTGCGGCCGATCCGGCGCCGGTGCTGGGCTGGGTCGACGTACCGCACGGCGAGTCGGCGCGGGGCGGGGAGGGCCGGTCCTGGCGCAACGCGGCGGAGGCGGAGGCCGTGCGGCGGGTGGTGGACGAACTGCTGGCGCGGCTGCCGCAGGACGCCACGGTGGGGGTGGTCACCCCGTTCCGGGCGCAGAAGGAGACCCTGGCGCGGGTGTGGCGCGACGACGACCGGGTCCGGGTCGGCACGGTGCACGCCTTCCAGGGCGGGCAGCGCGACGTGATGGTGCTGAGCCCGGTGGCCACGCACAACACACCGCCGAGGACCACACACTGGGTCGCCGGCCAGGTCAACCTGTGGAACGTGGCGGTGACTCGGGCGAAGTCGCAGCTGATCACCGTCGGCGGTCACGCGTTCTGGCAGGGGCAGAGCGGTCTGCCGACCCTGCTCGCGGGACGCTCGGTGCTACTGGGGGCGGACGCGCGCGAGGACGGCGGGCAGGTGGGCACGGCCACCCCGGTGACCGGCTTCCGGGAGGAACTCGCCGACCGGCTCCAGCAATACCTCGCCGAGCGCGGGATCGCCGACCTGGAACGGGCGGCGATGGTCGGCGGACACCCGGTGGACCTGCTGTTCACCGAGGCCGGACAGAACACGGCGGTACTGATCGACCCCGGCCCGCCGCCCGCCGCCGACCCGGCCCGGCACCTGCGGCTGACGCACGCGCGGGGCGACCTGCTGACCGGGCTGCCGTCCGGGGGCTACGGGGCGAAGGCGTGCCCGGTGGGCCGGACAGTGCGGGTTCCGGCGTGGCGGATCCTGGCGGGCGAGGAGGTGCTGGCGCCGTTGTTCGACTGAATGGACGTGTTCCCCAAAGGAGCGCCGATGTTCTCTGACAGGACGACGTCCGAACGACCGATGACCGCCGACGACGTGATGCTCTTCGACTTCGAAGCCCAGCGGTACTACCGGGAGGAAGGAAGGTTCACGATCGAGACCGACCGCGACCCCGACCACAAACGGCTCAAGCACCACGCGAAGGGCGTCGGGCTCTCCCTGGCCCTGAAGCACCTGCACCAGAGCTGAGTGGCGGTCCGGACATCGCGGCTCCCTTTCGGCACTGCCCGCGCGCTTTCCCTTCCCCATCAGGGTCCGCGAACGCCAATGCAGGTGAAAAGAGAGCCCTTTCGGTCCGAATGGCTGAAGTGCCCAAGTACCTGGTGACGGTGTGACGCAAGTTGCACGCTTCGTGATGCTCGGTGGTCGGACGCGCCAGGTGGACGGCACACATGGGGAACTGAGCGGCACTCAGCGAGCTGCCTCGGGACCGTCTGCCGTGCGCCGACCAGTTCGATGACCGGGTTGTTGTCGCCCGGCTGTTCCACGATGGGGCGCGAGGCTTGAACCACCGCATACTCGGTCTGACGGTGCGGTTCTCCGGAGTCCCCCGGCCGGGGCCGGGGATGATGGGTCACGGCCCGGTGCTCACGGGGAGGTGGCCGGCGTCCGGAGCACCGTTCCTCGGCGCTCGAACTCCAGGATCGACTCCGCGTGAGTGGCGGCAGCGCTTCCCAACTCGCGTTCCACCAGCCACAGGGCGCCGTCGATGCCGGAGGAGACTCCTCCGGCTGTCACCAGGTCACCGTCGTCGACAACTCTCTGATCCACGACCCGGGCTCCCTGCTGGCTGAGGTAGCTCCTGGCCAGGTGGTGCGTGGTGCATGTACGGCCCGTAGTCAGACCGGCGGCGGACAGCACGATCACTCCCGTGCAGATGCCGAGGATCGTCACTCCGGCTTCATGCGCCGCGCGCAGCGCGGACGGCAGCTCTCCTTTGCCGATCTCCGCCCAGACGCCGGGGCCGTCGCGCCGGCTGAAGCCACCGCCGGGTACGACGACCAGATCGGCGTCGTGCGGGGCCCAGGCCTCTGCTGCCACCTTCGTGCCGAAGCTGTAGGTCACCTCGGCCGCCTCCCCGCCGGTCACCAGCTTCACCGTCACCGGATGGGCCCGGGCGGCCAGGGAGAAGACCTCGAACGGGCCGAAGACATCCAGCTCTTCCACTCCGTCGAAGGTGACGATGTGGACGCGCAGTGCTTCACCGCTGTCGCCGCGAGCGCGCCCGGGGGCTGCCGCGTGGGCTACCGCGTGGGCTGCACCGGCTGCGAGCGGGGTCGTCGAGAGGGCACCGACCGCCGCCGCCGAGGACTGCAACAGACTTCTTCTTCTCACGCGTGCCGAACCACCTTCGTCCGAAGTTTTGTGCCCCGACCGGCCGACAACCTCACGTGGCGGTCAGCGGGTTTCGAGGTGCACTGTCGAACCAGTAGTCGGTCGCCGGCGGGTTCGAGTTCCCGCATCTTCGGGCCAATTTCCTTTGCTGCGGCGGAACTTGAGGGAACGCGGCAGGCGTCACACGGTCGCCGACGTCGGCGTACTCCTCCGTCACCCGGGCGTTCATGGCCTCCAGCAGCACGGGCATCGGGAGCGTCCGCGCGTCGTGTCCCCGGATCCTGCCGGGCGATGCTCCGGTGTCGCACGGCGCATCCGCGACGACTTGATGAGCGGTTCGCACAGCTGTTTGCACCGCACGGGGGCGCCCGCCTCTGCCACCTCCGCCGGCACCCGCTGGTAATCGGCCGACAGATCCCCAAGTCCGGCCGCGTCCTTGCGGTAGGGCAGCACCCGTCCCGGCTCCGCGCCGCCGACCATGGCCGGATTCTCCTCCCCGGCCGCCTCGTCCTCGGCGGGCAACTGCCCCACGACCTGCTCCGCCGAGACGACGCGGGCCAGCTCGGCCTCGGCGTCCGTCAGCTGCTTGCCCAGCAGTTCGACCTGGTCGGCGAGGTAGGCGCGGCGTGCACCGATCCGCTCCAGTATCGGGTCCACCGGTCCCCCTGCCGCTCGCGTGACGCCAGCGCTACGGATCGTAGGCGCACCCGAACCAAGCGGGCAGGAAGAACAGACATCCGCCCACGGACCCATAACAGATGATCAAGCCCGGCGATCATGCCGCTCTGCCAGCACGAGTACACCCAGCCATCACCACTCCAGACCCCTGACCAACCACTTCAGGATGAAACGGGCTCACTGTCGCATCGGGACGTCGTCCGTACGCTCGCCCTCCGCTTGAGATGGTTCGGTCCTGGGCACGTCCGGGTGCTGTTCCATGGCGCTGCGCTCGTCCGGCTCGTTGCGCTCCCCCTCGGCCTGCGACGGGGTACGCGCGTACAGCCAGCGGTCGTAATCCGAGGCTCCGGATTTCATGACGGGCCTCCTTCGCTTGTTAACCCCATGCTCCACCTTCGGCCGTGACACGGCGAGAGACACTCGAGAAACGGGGCACTACTGCCCACCGTCATCATCGGACGCTACGACGCCTTCTGCCGCCCCGGACTACGCCCATGCTGGCCGCGCCACGCACCTACACCGTCAGCGCCGACGAACAGGAAACCTGGGCCAGTGCCCTGCAGCGGCGCCGACTGCCTGGCTGGGCGGGTTCTCGCGGCCGCTGCCGCAAAGGCCGAAAGGCCTGCTCGTCGGATGGTCCGACCAGCCGCGTCCAGCCCTCAGCCTTGCGGGCCGAGGGAGACAAGGCCAGCGCGACATCCAGCCGCCTCCTGAACGAGGATGGGAGGGAGGAGCGGAGCGATGGCACGGATGTTCGTCGACGGTGATGACCTGGTCGTGCACCTGACGTGGCGGGAAAAGGCAGCCGCGCGCGGCGGCGACCTGCGCGTGCCGCTGACGGCGGTGTGCCGGGTGACGGTCGAACCCGACTGGTGGCGTGCCCTGCGTGGAGCCCCGCAGCGCGGCATCTCGATTCCCGGGACCCTGTGCATCGGCACGCGCAGCCACCACGCCGGGACGGACTTCGTGGCCATACGGTCCGGCAGACCCCTCGTGTGCGTCGAGCTCCGGCCCTCCGCTCCTTTCCGCCTCCTTGCCGTCTCCGTTCCCACCCGTGCCGAGGCGCAGGCCACAGCTCAATGGCTCGGCCGAACCGCACCGAAGATCGACACATCCACGCCCTGGCGGCAGCCGCTTCCCGTACCCGCGGAGAACTCTGCCCCGCGACGTCTTGCACCTCACACGTACGGGCCATAGCGGGCGAGTGGACCGTTGTGCGGCGCCGCTTGCAGGCGAGACCGTTTTCTCCGCCCAGGCGGCCTCCGCCACCACTGGATCGGGCGTCTTCGGGCAGCAATCCGCCGACGACGACGGCTGCGCTGTCCCGCTCGGATTCACTGATCCACACCTCGGCCTGGCAGGGTTGCCACAGCGAAGGGGCGCTGACCAGGCGTGCTTCCATGGTCGGCACTGCCCGCCTGGGCCCACTCGCCTGCGAGCGGTACGTCCACGTCATGAGTGCGCGACGCCCGCATCCGAACACAAGGCGTGATGTGTGGCCCATGGCGACCCGCCACGCGGCAACCGGCCCGCACGCGCCGCAGATCGTGCGGGCCCGGACACGCCCCACGGGGGCATGGCCGGAGCCAGCGGGGCGGCCGGCGCTACGCGGGATTCACCGAGTGACTCGGGCCCGCCTGGTGACGGCCACGGTCGGACCACCATGTCACTCCTGTTGCGGAACCACCGCCACCGGGCAGTCGGAGTGGTGCAGCACCGTGTGTCCCACCAGGCCGAGCTGAGGTCCGAGGTGGCCGCGAGGCCGACGGGCCCCGATGACCAGGAGATCGCCCGTCTTCGACCGGGCCACCAGCGCATGGCGTGCGGAGCCCTCAACCAGCGCACGGTGCACGATCACGCCGGGATACTCCTTGGCGAGGCCGTCCAACGCCTCGTCGAGCAGAGCCTCGGCACTGTCCTCCTCGGCATGGGCGGGCTCCCCGGTCAGCAGCGGGTGCGGCGCCGTCCGGTGCGCCGGGCGACGCCAGGCCCGTACGGCCTCGACCTCCCACCCGCGTACCGCGGCCTCCCGGAAGGCGTACCGGACCGCTGCCGGCGCTGTGGCACCGGTTCCGACACCCAGAACGATACGGCCGACGGCGGATTGTCTGTTCTGCGCCCGGCCGCGTACGACGACGACCGGGCAGGGAGCCCGGGCAGCGAGGGCGAGACTGACCGAGCCCAGCAGGAGTTCCCTGATCGGGCCCCGGCCTCGTACACCGGTCACGACGGCGCTGGCGCGCAGTGCCTCGCGCAGCAGCGCCGACACGGGATCCTCCGGTACCACGCCCGTGCTGATCTCCAGCATCGGCGCGCGCAGCCCGGCACGACGGGCTGCTCCCGCCACGACGCTCTCCACGAGATCATGTCCGGTCACCGCATCCGAGACAACCCCGGGTGTGTCCGCCAGGGACGCGCCCTCGTACCGCTCCCAGAGCGAGGCGTGGACGACCCGCAGCGGCACCCCGTGGCGGACCGCCTCGTCCACAGCCCAGTCGACGGCGCGGAGGCTGGACTCCGAGCCATCGACACCCACAACCAGGGGTAGCGCCATGGTTCCCACCGCCTTCAGAGCGCCGAGATGCCCTCTTAGTCTCCCTCCGCCAGGCCGATGCGTCTCGTGCACCGGCAGGGAGGCATCGAGCAGCCGGACAGCGTCGGCGTCATCACCGGGCCGGTTCGTTCACCAGGGCTGCCCGACCCCTTGACGCAGTCCCGGTGGTGGAACCACGACGGGCTCATCCGGGACGCGGCCCCCTATCCGCGCTGCTGGTGACAGCAACCGGGCGGCCCTCCAGTTCGGCCACCGCGACTCCGGTCACAATCGAGGGGTGACTGGTGAGATGATCGCCGCGCCGATGTCCCGTGGTCAGGTCCCAGACCCACCTGCTGGGCCCACTCGCCAGGTCAGGAGCCCTTCGCCACCGGCTCAAGAATCGCCACGCACTCCACATGATGCGTCATGGGAAACAAATCAAACGCCCGCAACGTCCGCACCCGATACCCCCCGTCCCGGAAGTACCCCAAGTCCCGTGCCAGCGCCGCCGGGTCGCAGGCCACGTACGCGATCTTGCGGGCTCCGAGTGACGCCAGGTGCTGGACCGTCTTCTTGCCGGCGCCGGCGCGGGGCGGGTCGAGGACGATGAGGTCTACCTCGGTGATGCCGGTGCGCGGGAGGACCGCCTCGACCTTGCCCTGTTCGATGCGGACGCGGTCGAACGCGGCGAGGTTGTGCTTGGCGTCCTCCACCGCGCGCTTGCCGGACTCGATGCCGAGGACCGCGCCCTTGTCGCCGATGCGGTCGGCGAGGGCGCCCGCGAAGAGGCCGACGCCGCAGTAGAGGTCGAGGGCCATGTCGCCCTTGCGCGGGAGCAGGCCCTGCATGACGGCCTTGACGAGCGTGTCGGCCGACTTCGGGTGGACCTGCCAGAAGCCGCCGCTGCCGACCCGGTACGTACGGTCGTCGGCGCGTTCGCGCACGAAGGCGCGGCCGTGGACGCGGTGGATTCCGCCGTCGTGCTCCTCGACGCGCATGACGGAGACGGGCTTGTCGAGTTCGACAAGGGGCAGGCGGGCGCCGGGCCGCGGTTCGAGGATCACCATCCGGTCCTGCGAACCGGTCGCCGCGATCGCCTCGACCGACTCCATGCCGGACCAGTCGCGCTCCTCGATGCCCAGCTCGGAGATCCCGGGCGCGGCGATCATGCAGTGCTCGATGGGCTCGATCTCGTGCGAACGGTGGCGGCGCAGACCGGCGTTGCCGTCCTCGTCGACCGCGTACTGCACGCGCGTACGCCACGCGGGCACCTCACCGGCGGGCAGCTTGTCGCCCTCGGCCGGCATCACCGTGCCGTCCCAGCCGGCCTCCTCCGGGGTGAGGCCCGCGAGCCGCTGGAGCTGCTCGGCGATGACCTCGCCCTTGAGGCGCCGCTGCGCACCCGGCTTGGCGTGCTGCCAGTCGCAGCCACCGCAGCGGCCGGGACCCGCGTACGGGCAGGGCGCCTCGACGCGGTCCTTGGACGCCTCCAGGACCGTCACCGCGTCCGCGCGCAGGAAGCGCGAGTCCTCCTCGCCCTCCGTCACCCGTGCGACGACCCGCTCACCGGGCAGCGCGTGCCGTACGAAGAGGACCTGACCGGCCTCGGTACGGGCGACGCAGTGCCCGCCGTGCGCGACGGGGCCGATCTCGACCTCGTACTCCTGACCCACGAGCGACCCCGCCGGCGATTTCTTCGGTTCTGCCTGCATGGCGGGGTGACTCCAGATGCGAAAGGGGGAACGGCCGGACAACAGCCCACCAGTCTACGTGGACGCCACCCGACCGCTCACCACGAGCCCGCGGGCCCGTCGGTCCGAGGGCCGATCGCGCCCCCGACCCTTGAGCCGTCGGCCTCTCAGCCCCTCGGCCCCCCGCCTTCCAAACCCCTGGGCCTCTCAGCCCCTCAGCCCCTCAGCTCTTAGTCGGAGACGACGGTTCCTTCGGCCGGTCCTCTGCCGGTCCACGCCGCACGGAACCCGGCGCGTTCCACTCCTGCCGCTTGCGGGCCCGCTTCTTGGCCACCTCGGAGGACTCCAGCTGATACGGCACCGACGTCACCATCACGCCCGGCGTGAACAGCAGGCGCCCCTTGAGCCGCAGCGCGCTCTGGTTGTGCAGCAGGTGCTCGTACCAGTGGCCGACGACGTACTCGGGGATGATCACCGACACGACGTCGCGCGGGGACTCCTGCCGCAGCCCCTTCACGTACTCGATGACCGGCCGGGTGATCTCGCGGTACGGGGAGTCGAGGACCTTCAGCGGCACGGTGATGCCGCGCCGCTCCCACTCCTCGCGCAGGGCCTTCGTCTCGGCCGGGTCGACGTTGACGCTGAGCGCCTCCAGGCTGTCGGAGCGCATCAGCTTGGCGTACGCGAGGGCCCGCAGCGTCGGCCGGTGGATCTTCGAGATCAGTACGACGGAGTGGACGCGGGAGGGGCGCACGCTGTCGTCGGAGGGGCCCTCGGGCGCGGCGATCTCCTCGGTGACGCGGTCGTAGTGCTTCCGGATCGCGGACATCGTCGCGTAGAAGATCACCATGCCGAGCAGTGCGACCCAGGCGCCGTGCGTGAACTTGGTGACGAGGACGACGACCAGCACCAGGCCCGTGAAGAAGGCGCCGAACGCGTTGATCGCCCGGGAGCGGATCATGTGGCGGCGCTTGGCCTGGTCCTTTTCGGTGGCCAGGTGACGGTTCCAGTGCCGGACCATGCCGGTCTGGCTCAGCGTGAAGGACACGAACACGCCGACGATGTAGAGCTGGATGAGGCGGGTCGAGTCGGCGCCGTAGATCCAGACCAGCATGATCGCCGCGCCCGCGAGCAGCACGATGCCGTTCGAGAAGGCGAGCCGGTCGCCGCGGGTGTGCAGCTGGCGCGGCAGGTAGCGGTCCTGCGCGAGGATCGAACCGAGCAGCGGGAAGCCGTTGTACGCGGTGTTCGCGGCCAGGAAGAGCACGAGGGCGGTGGCCGCGGCGAGCACGATGAACAGGAAGCTGCCGTCGCCGAACACGGCCTCGGCGACCTGGGAGATCACCGGGTTCTGGACGTAGTCGGCGCCGACGGCGACGCCGTTCTGCAGCAGGTCTTGGGCCGGGTACTCGGCCATGCGCACGTCGGTCGCCATGGCCAGGCCGATGATGCCGCAGAACATGGTGACGGCGAGCAGGCCCATGGCGGCGAGGGTGGTCGCCGCGTTCTTGGACTTGGGCTTGCGGAAGGCGGGGACGCCGTTGGAGATCGCCTCGACGCCGGTGAGCGCGGCACAGCCGGAGGAGAAGGCCCGCAGCAGCAGGAAGACGAGGGCGAAGCCCGCGAGTCCCTGGTGCTCGGCCTTGATCTCGAAGTCGGCGGTCGGCGCCTTCATGGTGTCGTCGAGGACGAACCCACGGAAGGCACCCCACGCGATCATCAGGAAGACGCCCACCACGAAGACGTACGTCGGGATCGCGAAGAGCTTCCCGGACTCCTTGACCCCGCGCAGGTTCATCAGCGTGAGCAGCACGATCACGGCGACCGCGCAGGGCACCTTGTGCTCGACGACGAACGGGATGGCCGAGCCGAGGTTCTCGATGCCGGACGCGATCGACACCGCGACGGTCAGGACGTAGTCGACGAGCAGCGCGCTGGCGACGGTGAGGCCGGCCTTGGGGCCGAGGTTGGTGTTGGCCACCTCGTAGTCGCCACCGCCGCTGGGGTAGGCGTGCACGTTCTGCCGGTACGAGGCCACGACGGTGAACATCAGCACGACGACCGCGACCGCGATCCAGGGGCTGAAGTGGTAGGCCGACACGCCCGCGATGGAAAGGACGAGCAGCACTTCTCCGGGGGCGTACGCCACGGAGGAGAGCGGGTCGGAAGCGAAGACGGGGAGTGCGATGCGCTTCGGCAGGAGCGTCTCTCCCAGCCGGTCACTGCGCAGTGCGCGCCCGATCAAGATCCGTTTGGGCACGTCGGTCAGTTTGGACACGCAGAGGATCGTAAGCGGTCGAACACGGCCACGCCCACCCTCCCCCACCCTCGGTGTCGTTCAAAGGACAGAACGCCCGTCCTTCGTCTGCCTTCGTCCGCCTTCATCTGCCCTACGAGTGAAATCCCGTACGGGCCCGGCGGAGGATTCCACGGCCGGGCAAACCTGCATGCCTATATGAAAAAAGCCAGAACTTTGCCGCCCTCTCCCCCTTCACGGAGGTTCCATGCATGCCACCGCGGAACTCATCGGCGCCGCCGCCGGACTCGTAGGTCTGGGGATCCTCACCCTCCTCAGCGTGCGCAGCATCAGCCGCCGTTGATCGTCGGGAACCTGCGGGCGAACGTGCACGGGGGTGCCCCCGGCGGACCGCGCGTGTGTAGCTTGGGCGTCGGTCTGAGACCCTGTTTCAGCCTGAGCAGTAACTTTTCACACCGGAAGGACGGTCGTGCACATCGTCATCATGGGTTGCGGGAGAGTGGGTTCCGCTCTTGCCCAGACCCTGGAGCAACAGGGGCATACGGTCGCCGTGATCGACCAGGACCCCACCGCCTTCCGACGACTGGGCTCCGGGTTCGGCGGCCGTCGTGTCACCGGCGTCGGCTACGACCAGGACACCCTGCGCGAGGCGGGCATCGAGGACGCCGGCGCCTTCGCCGCCGTGTCCAGCGGTGACAACTCGAACATCATCGCCGCCCGGGTGGCCCGCGAGATGTTCGGCATCGAGAACGTCGCGGCGCGTATCTACGACCCGCGCCGCGCCGAGGTCTACCAGCGGCTGGGCATCCCGACGGTCGCCACCGTGCGCTGGACCGCCGATCAGATGCTGCGCCGGCTGCTGCCGTCGGGCGCCGAGCCGCTGTGGCGCGACCCCACCGGCGGGGTGCAGCTCGCCGAGGTGCACGCGTCCACGACGTGGGTCGGCCAGCGGATCAGCCGGCTCCAGGAGGAGACCGGCGTACGCGTGGCCTTCCTCACCCGGCTGGGCGAGGCGGTCCTGCCCACCTCCCAGACGGTGCTGCAGGAGGGCGACCTGGTGCACGTGATGATGCGTACGGACGACGTCGAGAAGGTCGAGGCGTCGTTCGCCGAGGGCCCTGAAGAGGAAGGCGGTCACTGATGAGGGTCGCCATTGCCGGTGCCGGCGCGGTGGGCCGCTCGATCGCGGGCGAGCTCCTGGAGAACGGGCACGAGATCCTGCTGATCGACAAGGCGCCGACCGCCATCTCGGTGGAGCGCGTCCCGCAGGCGGAGTGGCTGCTCGCCGACGCCTGCGAGATCACTTCCCTGGACGAGGCCGCGCTGCAACGGTGCAACGTGGTCATCGCGGCGACGGGCGACGACAAGGTGAACCTGGTCGTCTCGCTCCTCGCCAAGACGGAGTACGGGGTTCCGCGGGTCGTGGCCCGCGTCAACAACCCGAAGAACGAATGGCTGTTCACCGAGGCGTGGGGCGTGGACGTGGCCGTCTCGACCCCGCGTCTGATGTCGGCCCTGGTCGAGGAGGCGGTGAGCGTCGGCGATCTGGTCCGCCTGCTGCGCTTCAGCCACGGCGACGCCAACCTCGTCGAACTGACCCTGCCCCCGGAGTCCGCCCTCGCCGGCACCCAGGTCGGCGAAGTGGCGTGGCCCGAGGACACGTCCCTCGTCACCATCATCCGCGGCACGCGCGTCCTCACCCCCACCCACGAGGACTCCCTGGAAGCGGGCGACGAACTCCTGTTCGTGGCGGCTCAGGCCCGCGAGGAACAGTTGGAGGACCTGTTGTCGGTACGCCGCCAGGACGCGACGGGCTGACGACCGGACATACGTGAAGGGGGGCGCCCGGAAATCTCCGGGCGCCCCCCTTCAGCCCGTCCGGCGTTTGAGGACGAGGCCGTTCAGGCCGATAGCGGGGGTCTGGGGGCGGTAGCCCCCAGCGGCCCACACAGGCACCGGGTGCCTAATCGGCAGGCCCGTGCCTAATCCGCAGACCGAGCGGCAGCTTCCCGCTCCTTCTCCGCGCGCTCCTCCGCCTCCATCTCCGCGAAGACATCGATCGGCGGCGGCGCCTTCGCCAGGAAGACCCAGGTCAGCCACACCGCGAGCAGGAAGGGCGGGATCTTCAGAGCGATCAGGACCCAGCCGAGCTGAGTCGTGTCGGCCCACCAGTACAGCGGAAACAGAATCGCGCACTTGGCGAGCAGAATGAGCCCCCAGGCCCAACTGGCCTTCGCGTACGCCTTCTTGCGGCCGGGGTTGCGCGTGCGCCAGGAGAGGTTCTCCTTGAAGACCGGCCCGAGAATCAGCCCGATCAGCGGCACCCCGGCGAGGGTCGTGATGATGTACGCGAGGGCGAGTCCGAGCGTGTAGAGCATGCCGGGCAGATAGAAGTCCTTCGCGTTGCCCGTCATCATCGCGAAGACCACGCCGAAGGCGACACCGAAGACACCGCTGAAGGCGTGCTTGACGGTGTCCTTCATGACGAGGCGGACCACGACGAGCAGGATCGACACACCGAGGGCCGCGATGGCCGCCGAGTGCAGGTCCTTGTTGATCGTGTAGATCGTGACGAAGAGCAGGCCCGGCAGGACCGTCTCGATCATGCCCCGCAGACCGCCGAACGCCTCGAAGAGCGCGGCCTCGGTCACTGCCCGCGAATCCCGCTGGGCGTCTTCGGTCGGCTTGTCGAGCGACGTCACCGGCTACTCCCGTCCGAGGGGTCTGAGTTCGTATTTGGGATTGAACAGCACCCGGCGGCCCCGGCTCATCGAGATCCGGCCCGATGCGATCAGCTTGCGCCCCGGTTCTATCCCCACTATGGAGCGCCTGCCGAGCCACACCACGTCCAGTGCGGCCGAACCGTCGAACAGCTCGGCCTCCAGGGCCGGGACACCGGCCCTCGGGCGCAGCGTGACCGTGCGCAAGGTACCAGTAACCGTGACCACCTGTCGGTCGCGGCAGTCACCGATGCGCGTACAGCCCGCGGTCTCGGCGTCCTCGCGCAGCTCCTCCGACTCCAGGTCCTCCTGGGACGAGGAGAGCCGGTCGAGCATCCGCCGGAACCGGCCCGCCGGCTTTTCGGAACGAGGCACAGCACTCATGCCTGAAAGCGTACCGGGGAGCGCTGACACGTACGTACCCGCACGACCCGGCACTCGAACACACACGCCCGAAGCCATCGCTCGCACGCCTGAAGCCATCGCTCGCACGCCCGAAGCCACCGCTCGCGTGCCCGGACACACCTGTCGGACTCGCGGCTCACCTCTCGAACCGATACCCCATCCCCGGCTCCGTAATGAAGTGCCGGGGATGCGAAGGATCCGACTCCAGTTTCCGGCGGAGCTGGGCCATGTAGACCCGCAGATAGTTCGTCTCCGTGCCGTAGGAGGGGCCCCAGACCTCCTGGAGCAGCTGTTTCTGGCCGACCAGGCGGCCGGTGTTGCGGACCAGCACCTCCAGGAGGTGCCACTCGGTCGGGGTGAGGCGCACGTCTCGGCCGTCCCGGTTGACCTTCTTGGCGGCCAGGTCGACGGTGAAGTCCTCGGTCTCGACGATCACGTCGTCCTCGCCGCCCCCGGTGGGCTCGGCACGGCGGACGGCGGCCCTCAGGCGGGCGAGCAGCTCGTCCATGCCGAAGGGCTTGGTCACGTAGTCGTCGGCGCCCGCGTCGAGGGCCTCGACCTTCTCGTCGGAGGTGTGCCGGGCGGACAGCACCAGGATCGGCACGCGGGTCCAGCCGCGCAGCCCCTTGATCACCTCGACGCCGTCCATGTCGGGCAGACCCAGGTCGAGCACGACGACATCGGGGTGCCGGGCGGCCGCGAGCTGGAGCGCGGTGGCGCCGTCGGGGGCCGCGTCGACCTCGTACTTGCGTGCCTTGAGGTTGATCACGAGGGCTCGGGTGATCTGCGGCTCGTCGTCGACCACGAGGACGCGGGTCATGAAGCCTGCCTTTCCGGTTGTACGAGTTCGGAGACGGCCGCGAGTGGTGCCGGGTGGGCCGGGCCCGCTCTGAGGGTGAGAACCATGGTGAGGCCGCCGCCTGGAGTGTCCTCGGCGTCGAGGGTGCCGCCCATGGCCTCGGCGAAGCCGCGGGCGACCGCGAGGCCGAGGCCGACACCGGCGCCGCGCGGGACGTCCCCGTAGCGCTGGAAGGGCGCGAAGATACGGTCCTTCGCCTCGTCCGGGACGCCGCGGCCACGGTCCACGACCCGGACCTCCACGCGGTCGCCGAGCGCGCTGGCGGAGACGAGGACCCGCTCGTCGGCGGGGCCGTACTTGACGGCGTTCTCGACGATGTTGGCGACGGAGCGCTCCAGGAGGCCCGGGTCGACGGCGACCATGGGCAGGGTCTCGGGGATCTCCAGCTCGACGCTGTTCTCCGGTACGCCGCCCAGCGCCATCGGCACGACCTCGTCGAGGTCGATCTCGCGGATCAGCGGCGTGACCGTGCCGGTCTGCAGTCGGGACATGTCCAGGAGGTTGCCGACCAGGTGGTCGAGCCGGTCGGCGCCCGCCTCGATGCCTTCCAGGAGCTCGGCCTCGTCCTCCTCGGACCAGGCCACGTCGTCGGACCTGAGGGACGACACGGCGGCCTTGATCGCGGCCAGCGGGGTGCGCAGGTCATGGCTGACGGCGGCCAGCAGCGCCGTACGGATGCGGTTGCCCTCGGCGAGTGCGCGGGCCCGCTCGGCCTCCTCCTGGAGGCGCTTGCGGTCCAGCACGACGACGGCCTGGGCGGCGAAGGCGGCGAGCACCCGGCGGTCCTCGGCGGGCAGGACCCGGCCGGAGAGGGCGAGGGCGGTGTGGTCGCCGACCGGCACGTCCACGTCCGCGTCGTCGGGGAGCGTCGGCGGGTGCGGGCCGACGCTGCCCGCGCAGGTCCACGGGTCGACGTCGCTCTTGCGCTCCAGCAGGGCGGCCGACTCCATGCCGAAGGTCTCGCGGACCCGCTCCAGCAGGGCGTCCAGGCTGGTCTCGCCGCGCAGGACGCTGCCTGCCAGGAAGGAGAGGATCTCGGACTCGGCACGCAGCCGGGCCGCCTGGTGGGTGCGGCGGGCCGCCAGGTCCACGACGGAGGCGACGGCCACCGCGACACCCACGAAGATCACGATGGCGACGACGTTCCTGGGGTCGGCGATGGTCAGCCGGTGCAGCGGCAGGGTGAAGTAGTAGTTCAGCAGCAGCGAGCCGAAGGCCGCCGAGGCGAGCGCCGGGAGCAGCCCGCCGAGCAGCGCCGCCGCGACGACCAGAGCCAGGAAGAGCAGCATGTCGTTGGCGAGCCCGAGGTCCGTGTCGCCGTGGGTCAGCAGCAGCGCGAGGAGGGCCGGGCCGACGATGCCGACCAGCCAGCCCGCGATGATCCGGGACCGGCCGAGCCGCGCTCCCCGGGCGACCGGCAGTCCGCGCCCCTTGCCGGCCTTGTCGTGCGTGACGATGTGTACGTCCAGGTCGGGCCCCGACTCCCGGGCGACCGTGGCGCCGACGCCGGGGCCGAACACGTACTGCCAGGCCTTGCGCCGCGAGGAGCCCAGGACGATCTGGGAGGCGTTGACGCCGCGTGCGAACTCCAGCAGCGCGGACGGGATGTCGTCGCCGATGACGTGGTGGAAGGTGCCGCCCAGGTCTTCGGCGAGGGTGCGCTGGACGGCGAGCTCCTTGGGCGAGGCGGCGGTCAGGCCGTCGCTGCGGGAGATGTAGACGGCGAGCACCTCGCCGCCCGCGCCCTTCTCCGCCAGCCGTGCCGCGCGGCGGATCAGCGTACGGCCCTCGGGTCCGCCGGTCAGTCCCACGACGATGCGTTCGCGGGCCTGCCAGGTGGAGCGGATGCCGTGCTCGCCGCGGTACTGCTGGAGGTATGCGTCGACACGGTCGGCGACCCAGAGGAGGGCCAGTTCGCGCAGGGCGGTGAGGTTGCCGGGGCGGAAGTAGTTGGACAGGGCCGCGTCGACCTTGTCGGGCTTGTAGATGTTGCCGTGCGCCATCCGGCGCCGCAGCGCCTGTGGCGACATGTCGACCAGCTCGATCTGGTCGGCCCGCCGTACGACCTCGTCCGGGACGGTCTCCTGTTGCCGCACACCGGTTATCGACTCGACGACGTCACCGAGGGACTCCAGGTGCTGGATGTTGACCGTCGAGACCACGTCGATTCCGGCGGCGAGGAGTTCCTCGACGTCCTGCCAGCGCTTGATGTTCCGTGAGCCGGGGATATTCGTGTGGGCCAGTTCGTCCACCAGGGCGACGGCCGGGGCGCGCTCCAGTACGGCGTCGACGTCCATCTCGGTGAAGACGGTGCCCCGGTAGGCCAGCTCCTGGCGCGGGATCTGCTCCAGACCGTGCAGCATCACCTCGGTGCGCGGCCGGTCGTAGTGCTCGACGAAGGCCACCACGCAGTCCGTACCCCGCTCGACACGGCGATGCGCCTCGGACAGCATCGCGTACGTCTTCCCGACGCCCGGTGCCGCACCGAGATGGATCCGAAGCTTGCCGCGTCCCATGGCCCCATTGTCTTCCCAAACGCACTGCGTACGCTGCGTCGACCTTACGGCCAGCAATCCGGGCGAATGGGGTACGGGGCGGGGTGCGGGGCGTCTTTGACAGAACCCTGACGCGTCGGGACAGCGCCCTACCCGCCTCAGCGGGCCCCTGTGCTTCCGGGCCCCTGTGCTTCCGGGCCTCTGTGCTTCCGGGCCTCTGCGCTTCTGGCCTCAGTGCTCCACGATCTCGCCGTCGCTCAGTTCCAGGACCCGGTCGGCCAGGTCCAGGAGGGCCGCGTCATGGGTCGCGACGAGCGCGGTGACCCGCTCACTGCGGACGACGGCCCGCAGCAGCTCCATCACCGCGATCCCGGTCTCGGCGTCGAGCTGGCCGGTGGGCTCGTCGGCGATGAGGAGCGCGGGCTCGTTCGCGAGAGCGCGGGCGATCGCCACGCGCTGCTGCTGGCCGCCGGAGAGCTCCCCGGGCCGCTGCGCGGCGTGGTCGGCCAGCCCGACCAGGGAGAGCAGCAGCTCGACGCGCTCCTCGCGCTCGCGGGGATCGGCCCGGCGCAGCCGCATCGGCACTCCCACGTTCTCGGCGGCCGTCAGGATCGGGATGAGTCCGAAGGACTGGAAGACGAAGCCGATACGGTCCCGGCGCAGCTCCAGCAGCCCGTTCTCCCCGAGCCCGGAGAGGTCGAGCCCGTCGACGGTGATCCGTCCCTCGTCGACCTCGTCGAGCCCGCCGACGAGGTTGAGCAGCGTCGTCTTGCCGGACCCCGACCGCCCCTTGAGGGCGACGAGTTCACCGCGAGGTATGTCGAACGAGACGCCGCGCAGGGCGTGTACGGCGGTGGCGCCGCTCCCGTACGAGCGGTGGACGTTCTCCACGCGCACCATCGTGTCCGTGCCGACCTGGCTGACGACCTGGCTCATGACCCTCCCCCGTGGACCGGGCGCCAGTATCACCGTCCGGCGCCCGGCCGGGCAACGGTTCAGCTCGGGTTGTCGCCGTGCGTGAGCGTCTCCCAGGCGACGAAGAGGTTGTTGCTCCCCGCCGGACGGTTCTGCTGCGTCAGCCGGTCGGTGTTGGTCATGGCGTGGCCGAGGCGGTTGCTCAGGGCGTTGTGGCCGACCTCCGTGATCGGCCCGAGCCCGAGGTGCAGCGAGCCGCCGCACAGCCAGCTCGGGGGCGCCTCGCCCAGCTGGTACTTGGCCTGGAAGCCGAGCGCGTGCCGCAGCCGCTCGCCGACGTCGGTGCCGTACAGGTCCTGGCCCTGGATGCGGCTGGTCTCGGCGACGTGCGAGATCGCGGAGATGCCGTATCCGGTGTGCGTGAGGTCGCGGCAGGTCTCCTGGGTGAGCCCGTTGACGAAGGTCGACTGCCCCTGCCAGTAGTTGATGATCTTCTGAGCGGTGTCGAGGTTCTGGCTCGGCACGGTCTTCGGCAGCGCGCCGTCGGAGGACAGGTACACGAACGCGGCCGTACGGGTCCTGAACTTCGCCATGGCCTTGTCGTACGACGCCTTGTCCTCCAGGAAGACGGAGATGCCGAGGGAGGCCTCCATCATCGACAGCTCCCAGTTGCCGTTGGAGTTCGAGCCGTTGATGATCTCCGGGAGGTACACGGTGCGCAGCATGGTCGCGAAGCGGCCCGAGTTCGCCCAGCCCCCGTCGTACGTGTACTTGATGATCTCGGCGGCCTTGGGCCACGACGAGCCCGCCCAGCCGGTCTGCAGCGGGGCGTTGCTGTTGGTGTGGTCCTGGATCGTGGCGGACCAGGCGTCCATCAGCTGGATCGCCTTCTGCGCGTAGCGCGCGTCCCGCGTGATGTACCAGGCGAGGGCCTGGGTGTACGCGGCGATCGCGTCCTCGCGCTCGTCGGTGCAGCCGTTGTTGGGGTTCGAGTACGAGCCGCACTCGACGACCGCGCGGGGTTTGGGTATGCGCGACAGCGAGGCGTACGGGCTCGCCATCATCTGGTCGTACGCGCCCTTCCAGGGCTGCGCGCCGGCGTTGACCTGCTGCCGGGCGAAGTCCAACTGGCCGCGGGAGACGGTGACTCCGGGGTGCGTGAAGGTGGCGGGCGCCGCCTCGGCGCGGTCGGCGGCGGGCCAGGCGAGGACTCCGGCCAGGAGGCCGGCAACGGTGGCGAGGAGTGCGAGGCGTGATCTGCGGCGGTGACGTGGAGGTACCGGGGTGTTCGGCATTGCGGGGGACATCCGTTCTCTTATGTGAACACGGAATGCCTTTATGAACACAGGCGTTGGCGGTGACCATAGGTACGGACCAATTTCACGTCAAGAGAAAAGGCAGAAGAAAAGAACCGACCGCGCCGCGTACTGCAGCGCTCAGTCCTTGACCGTGAAGCCGTACTCCCCGCCGAGCGCACCTTGCGGGTCCTGGTGGGTCATGCCGCCCGTCGCGGGCCTGCCGATCGGGGCCGCCTCGAAGAGGGCGGACTTGTCGATGTTGCCCGGGTCCCAGTGGTTGTTGCCCGGGATGTTCGCATGCCCGTAGTGACCGCCTTTGCTCATCCACACCGAGCGGGGGCGGTTGGTCGCGTCGGCGCCCGAGGTCGCGAGGCGGCCCGCCGGGAAGATGTCCGGGATCCGCCAGGAGCGGATCGCGGCCATCACCAGATCGAAGTTCGGCCCCGGCTTCCAGGTGGCCGTGAACGGCTTGGCCGCCCGCCCGAGTACCTCGATCTGGATGCAGACCTTCCCGACCCGGTTGGTCCTCGTCGAACCGTCGTTCCGCAGCGCACGGGCGCTGGAACCCAGCGGGCCGAACTGGCCCAGCCGGTCCGTGGTCGGGTCGTACAGCAGATGCGGCTCGGCGGACTTGCGGATCAGATCCGCCGCCACGGAACGGAACGCGTCGTCACCCGTGCCGCTCTCCGTGGTGTGCCAGACGACTCGGCCGGGGACCGACGGATGGTCCATCGCGCCTCCGATGCTGCCGTCGCCCAGCCGCTGCGCCTTCTCGATCCAGTTCGTACCCATTCCGGGTCCCCCGTGCTCCGTTGCCAAGATCGGTAAGTTGTCGGTGGTACACGCGAGTTGACGGTTCGGCGCCCGCTATGGACGGTTCAGCGCCCGCTCTGCCCTGGGTGACGCAGCGTAACCACCCGCAAGTTCCGGCCAGGGCGCTTCTTCACTCGTTCAGCGCAACGAATCAACCCCGCCTTGACGGCGGAAAACTGTAAGTGGCTAAGTACTCACATGCAGACCGAACGACGCCGCCACCTGTCCACCGCCGACGAACGCCGCGAGTCGGTCCTCCGCACCGCCATCGGGGCCTTCGCCTCGCGGGGGTACTTCGGCACGACGACCACGGAGGTGGCCAAGGCCGCCGGGATCTCCCAGGCGTACGTCTACCGGCTGTTCCCGAACAAGGAGTCCCTGTTCGCCGCGGTCGTCGAGCACTGCTTCGCCAAGGTGCGCGAGAGCCTGGAAGCGGGTGTGGCCCAGGCGGAGGGCAGCTCCCCGGAGGCGGTGCTCTCGTCGATGGGCGACGCCTACGCCTACTTGATCAGCGACAACGACCTCCTGCTCGTCCAGCTGCACGCCCAGGCGGCCGCGGTCTCCGTACCCGCGATCCGGGACACCGTACGAGCGGGGTACGCGCGCACCGTGGAGTACGTGCGCGGCGCCTCCGGGGGCGACGACCGGCAGGTCCAGGAGTTCTTCGCCGTCGGCATGCTCTGCCATCTCGTGGTGTCGCTGGGGGCGGAGGAAGTGGACGCCCCCTGGACGCGCACGCTCACGGCGGGCATCCGACACCACTGACGAGCCGGCCCCGGGCGGGACGAGGAACCAGGAACGAGTGATCGGCCACTCAAGCTCGCGCCGCGCGGGAACCAAGGACTGGCGCCGCGCAGGAACCGAAGCCTCGTGCCGCGCAGGAACGGCGTTGGGCCGCGCTCCCCGAGGGGAGTGCGGCCCAACGCCGTACTTCCGTGTACGCGGCTGCGGCTACCGGACCTCGGTGATCTCCGGTCCGCGCTGCAACTGCCCCATGCCGCCGGAGAAGCGGGAACCGGCCTGCTCCTCCTGCTGGACACCCTCGGCGACCATCTGCGCGTCGTCCGGCAGCTTCAGGACGATCGGGTCGCGCGGAGCCATCGGGCCCTCACCGCGGACCACCACGGTGTCCCGGAAGATCTGCTCCAGCAGACCGGCGGCCTGCGGCTGCACCGCGCCCTGCCCGGAGATCACTCCGCGCAGGAACCAGCGAGGACCGTCCACGCCGACGAACCGGACGACCTGGAAGCCACCCGTCCCGTCCGGCAGCTGCACCGGTACCTGGGCGCGCAGCTCCCAGCCCAGCGGGCCCTCGACCTCGTCGATGACACCGCCCTGCTGGGTGATGCCGGTGGCGATCTCCTCGCGCACCTCGCCCCAGATGCCCTCGCGCTTGGGAGCGGCGAAGGCCTGCAACTGGACGGCGCTGTCCTTCAGCACCACGGTCGCCGCGACGATGGCGTCACCCGCGACCTCCACCCGAAGCTCCATGCCGTCGACCCCGGGTACGAAGATGCCACCCAGGTCGACCCGGCCCTCGGCCGGATCACGGACCTCGGTGCTGTCCCAGGGACCGTCGGGGCGCGGCTCGGGCTCGAGCTTCACGCGCTCGCGCTCCGCACCGTCCGCCTCAGTGCCGACACTGTCGACGACCTGCTCGGCCTCGCCCGCCGCGTCCTCGGCGGCACTGCCCTTCTTGCGACGTCCGAACACGTCACTGTCCTTCCCGGTCGGATACGACCGATGCGTATCGATTCCCACCCGCTGTGCCGCCCACGGCGGCATGCCCGCCGGTGGACCCGAAGCCCCCCGCGGCCCGCGCCGAGTCGGGAAGCTCCGCCACCTCCTGGAAGCGCACCTTCTCGACCTGCTGGACGATCAGTTGGGCAATCCGGTCGAAGCGCTCGAACCGCACGGACTCGCGCGGGTCGAGATTCACCACGATCACCTTGATCTCCCCACGGTACCCGGCATCAACCGTCCCCGGGGCATTCACTAGGGCGACACCGCAGCGAGCGGCAAGCCCGGAACGGGGGTGCACGAAGGCCGCGTACCCCTCGGGCAGCGCGATGCACACACCCGTGGGCAGCACGGCCCTCTCACCTGGTTCCAGTACGTGGCTCTCCGTCGTCCGGAGGTCCGCGCCCGCGTCACCGGGGTGCGCGTATTCCGGAAGCGGTACGTCCGGATCGACGCGCTTGATCAGCACGCCCACGGGAGTCGGGGCCGGGGTCACGGGTTCACCTCGAAGGCACGGGCACGGCGGACCTGGTCGGGGTCATCCATAGCGGCACGGATCTCCTCCGGGCGGCCGTTGTCGATGAAGTGCTCGACCTTCACTTCGAGGAAGAGGGCGTCCGCGCGGACGGCGAGGGGTCCGTCCGGGCCGCCGATCCGTCCGGTGGCGGACGAGTAGATCTTGCGCCCCGCCACCGCCGTCACCTCGGCCTCCAGGTACAGCACGGTGCCGACGGGCACGGGCCGTACGAAGTCGGTCTCCAGCCGTCCGGTCACGGCGATGCTGCGCAGCAGCCAGTTCAGCGAGCCGAGGCTCTCGTCGAGGGCGCTCGCGAGCACTCCGCCGTGCGCGAGACCGGGAGCGCCCTGGTGGGCGGGCTTCACGGTGAACTCGGCGGTGATGCTCACCCCTTCGCCCGCGCGGGCCTCCAGGTGCAGTCCGTGCGGCTGCTCGCCGCCGCAGCCGAAACACTGGCCGTAGTGCGCGCCGAGCAGTTCGCCCGGGGCGGGCGCGTCGGGGTGCCGCACCGGCGCCACGGCGTCGGCCGGGGGCCGCAGAGCTGAAGATGTACCACTCACAGGCGCAGACCTTACCTCCGCGTCAGGGCCGCGCACGCACCGTGGCAGGCTAGGCCTTATGCAGCTTTCCGCCTCGCCGTACGAAGAACGTCTGACCGCTCCGCGTTCCTGGTGGTTCATCAGCCTGCTGGTGGGTCTCTCGATGGCCCTGATCCTGCTGCCGTTCGGCACGCTGCCCCTGCTGGGCGGCTTCGTCGGCGGCACGGCGGTCGCGGCCGTGATGGCGAGTTCGTACGGCTCCGTGCGGATCCGCGTGGTGGCCGGCTCCCTGATCGCGGGCGACGCGAAGATCCCGGTCTCGGCCCTCGGCGAGGCCCACGTCCTCGACCCCGAGGAGACCCGCGCCTGGCGCACGTTCAAGGCCGACACCCGCGCCTTCATGCTCCTGCGCTCCTACATCCCCACGGCGCTCCGCGTGGAGGTCACCGACCCGACGGACCCGACCCCGTACCTGTACCTGTCGACGCGCGAGCCGGAACGCCTGGCAGCGGCCCTCGAAGCGGCACGGACGACAACGCCATAGACGAGCCTGGACCCGGCTTCCGGCTTCCGGCTTCCGGCTTCCGGCTTCCGGCTTCCGGCTTCCGGCTTCCGGCTTCCGGCTTCCGGCTTCCGGGCGAGCCTTGGCCGTGCTCGCGCTCGCGTTCGTGTCCCGTACGGAAACTTTCCCTTCCGCGGGTCAGAACTTTGCCTGCCGCGGCCAGGAGGTCAGCGCCCCAGCTCCTTGGGGATCTCGCCGATGCGCAGGGGGTCGGTGGGCTTCTCCAGAGGCGGCAGCGACGGAAGCGCGTCCCACGGCACCTGGACCTTGCGGAGGTCCTTGCGGATGCGCTCCGCGAGCTTTCTCGTGTCACGGCGGTTCATGACCGCCCCGACCGCGGCGCCGACCATGAACGGCATCAGGTTCGGCAGGTTTCTGACCATGCGCTTCATGATCTGCTGGCGCAGCTCGCGCTTGAGCTGGCCCCCCAGGGCCGCGTTGATCGTCGACGGCTTGGTCACGTCGATTCCGCGCTCCTCCGACCACGAACTCAGATACGTGGTGCTGCGCTGCTTCAGACTGCCCGGCGGCCGCAGGCCATAGACCTCGTACAACTCGGCGATCAGCTTCATCTCGATCGCGGCGACGCCGGTGATCTCCGCGGCCAGCTCGGTGGGCATCGCCGGCGGTACGGGCATCATCGCGGCGGCGCCGATTCCCGCGCCGACCGTGGACGTCGCGTTGCACGCGCCCGCCACGAGCTTGTCCGCGAGCTGCTCGGGGCCGAGGCCCGGGAACTGCCTGCGGAGCGTCGCGAGGTCGCGTACGGGGATGCGCGGGGCGTTCTCGATGAGGCGGTCGGTGAGGTACGCCAGGCCCGCC
Organism: Streptomyces sp. NBC_00878; assembly: GCF_026341515.1. Classification (NCBI taxonomy): domain Bacteria; kingdom Bacillati; phylum Actinomycetota; class Actinomycetes; order Kitasatosporales; family Streptomycetaceae; genus Streptomyces; species Streptomyces sp. NBC_00878. The sequence goes on from NZ_JAPEOK010000001.1 coordinate 2,686,409, forward strand.
CTGGCGCGGCTGCCGCCCTTGCGGACGCCTTCCTTGACCCCGTGGCCGACCGCGGCCGCCCTGCGTTTTGCGACAGACGCCTTCGGAACCGGCACCTCCAGGGCACCGGAGGCGCCTGTCGCGTCCACTGCTTCGAGCGAGGCCGGGTGGCCTCGCTCGTCGTCACGCATGCCGTCCGGAGACGGACCGGCCGCTCCCTGGTCACGAAAGCGGCGCTTCCAGGGCGGGGTCGAGCCTGTCACGGCCGACCCTGCCTCAGTCGCAGTCGCGGCAGATCGGCTGGCCGTTCTTCTCGCGGGCCAGCTGGCTGCGGTGGTGGACCAGGAAGCAGCTCATGCAGGTGAACTCGTCCTGCTGCTTCGGCAGGACCCGGACGGCCAACTCCTCGTTCGAGAGGTCCGCACCGGGCAGTTCCAGGCCTTCTGCGGCCTCGAACTCGTCCACATCGACCGCCGAAGTCGACTTGTCGTTCCGGCGAGCCTTCAGTTCTTCAAGGCTGTCCGAGTCGACGTCGTCGTCGGTCTTGCGTGGGGTGTCGTAATCCGTTGCCATGTCGCTCTCCCCCTCTGGGTATCTACGGTGTCTCCAGCGCACGTAACGCGTGAGAGGCCGGACTTGTGCCCGACCTGAGGCGGAGATTTTGCCTCACATCAAGGTCTGTTACTCAATCGACACCCAATCGGACCCCTCAAGAGTGATCGGCTTGGATGGCGAACGGGACCGTACACGGTCCGAATGCCGCACTTCAAAGGCGTCTCACCGTGTACTTCCCGTGATCTGGACCCCCGAAAACCCGGATTTTCCCGGCTTTACGACAGCCCTCTTGATCACGGAGAGTAGATGGCCGGAAATTCGCCCTTGTGATCGATCACACACGAGGCGACCCTCTGCAAGCCCAGAAAATTCCGCGCAAAGCGAACATCCTCGCGTGTCGGCGACATGGTCTCAGACAGGCAGGGTGACTCGCATCACCAGCCCACCTCCCTCGCGCGGTTCCGCGGCGATGTGACCGCCGTGTGCACGGGCCACCGACCTGGCGATCGACAGGCCCAGACCCACGCCCTTGTCACTGCCCGTCCGCTCCGTGCGCAGTCGCCGGAAAGGCTCGAAAAGATTGTCGATCTCGTACGCGGGGACCACGGGCCCCGTATTGGAGACCACGAGGACCGCCTGACCGTGCTGCACCTCTGTGGTCACCTCGACCCAGCCGTCCTCCGCCACGTTGTACCGCACGGCGTTCTGAACGAGGTTCAGGGCGATCCGCTCCAGGAGGACGCCGCTGCCCTGGACGACCGCGGCGGCCCGCTTCCCGCGGATCATGACGCCCTTCGCCTCGGCCTCACCGCGCACCTGGTCGATGGCCTGCGAGGCGACCTCGGCGAGATCGACCGGCTTGCGTTCGACGATCTGGTTGTCACTGCGGGCGAGCAGCAGCAGGCCCTCGACGAGCTGCTCGCTGCGCTCGTTCGTGGCGAGCAGCGTCTTGCCGAGCTGCTGGAGCTCCACGGGCGCACCCGGATCGGACAGGTGCACCTCCAGGAGCGTGCGGTTGATCGCGAGGGGCGTCCGCAGCTCGTGCGAGGCGTTCCCCACGAACCGCTGCTGGGCCGTGAAGGCCCGCTGCAGCCGCTCCAACATGTCGTCGAAGGTGTCCGCCAGCTCCTTGAACTCGTCGTCGGGACCGTCCAGTTCGATCCGCCGCGACAGGTCCGAGCCCGCCACCGCGCGCGCGGTGCGCGTGATCCGGCCGAGCGGGGACAGCACCCGGCCGGCCATCGCGTAGCCGAAGGCGAACGCGATGACGGCAAGGCCCAGCAGGGCGAGGAGCGAGCGGCTGAGGAGGCCGTCCAGGGCGTGCTGCTGCTGGATGGCGGTGCACTCCTTGAGGATCGCGTTCACCTCTTCGTTGCTCCTGGCGCCGCTCAGCTGGGGGCAGGTCTCGCTGTAGAGCTTGAGGTCGGTGCCAGTCACCTGGAAGGAGACGCCACTGCCCTGGCGGAGTGCCTGGGCCGCCAACAGGTAGATGATCGACAACAGCAGGATCCCGGCGATCAGGAACATCCCGCCGTACAGCAGCGTGAGCCGTATCCGGATGGTCGGACGCAGCCAGGGGAACGGCGGCTCCGGTTTCCTCGGGTCCCAGGTGGGCTTCGGGGGTGCCTTGGGAGGAGCGGGTGTCGTGGTCATCGAATATCAGATCCGGTAACCGGAACCGGGCACCGTGACGATGACCGCGGGCTCACCGAGCTTGCGGCGCAGGGTCATCACCGTGACGCGCACGACGTTGGTGAACGGGTCGGTGTTCTCGTCCCAGGCCTTCTCCAGGAGCTGTTCGGCGGAGACGACGGCGCCCTCGCTGCGCAGCAGCACCTCCAGGACGGCGAACTCCTTGGGCGCGAGCTGGACCTCCTTGCCGTCGCGGAAGACCTCGCGGCGGTTGGGGTCGAGCTTGATCCCGGCCCGCTCCAGCACCGGCGGCAGCGGCAGGCTCGTACGCCGGCCGAGGGCACGCACGCGTGCCGTCAGCTCGCTGAACGCGAAGGGCTTGGGGAGGTAGTCGTCGGCGCCGATCTCCAGGCCCTCCACCCGGTCGCTGACGTCTCCGGAGGCCGTGAGCATCAGCACGCGCGTGGGCAGGCCGAGCTCGACGATCTTGCGGCAGACGTCGTCGCCGTGCACGAGGGGGAGGTCGCGGTCGAGGACGACCACGTCATAGTCGTTGACGCCGATGCGCTCCAGGGCGGCCGCACCGTCATACACGACGTCGACGGCCATGGCCTCCCGGCGCAGTCCGGTGGCCACCGCATCGGCGAGCAGCTGCTCGTCCTCGACGACGAGTACGCGCACGTCGCTTGTCCTTCCTCTGTCCACCCGCGTAGCGCCTTCTCGGCGCACACGGGCAGGGTCTGTCGCGGGTTGAGTCTCCATCCTGCCCTTTTCGGCCATAAGTCGGCTGTAAGGCGGAGGCGGGGGCCGGGAATGCGAGATTTTCTCGCGCGGTTGAGGTTTCCGTGGAAGGGAGCGGGGGGAGGACGGCTTTACACCCCGCGATCACGCTCTGCTTGTGCCGCACCACCATGCGGTATGCCATGGTCCGCTTCCGCAGGGCGGGCGTGGGTGTCCGGCGCCGTCGCCGCCCAGCAGGGGCAGCGCTGGGCATCCTGGAGACGTGATCGCCCCTTCCGAACGGCACACCCCCGTGCCACCGACCCACGACCCAGGACGAGGGGGCGCAGCATGGACGCATTCACCGCAGGACTTCTGCAGCGCATAAGGGCGACCGAGTCCGACCTGACGATGGCTCGCGAGACCGGCGACGACTTCCTCGCGGAGGTCGAGCAGGCAGAGCTCGACGACCTGCACCGCCTCGCCGCCGAGCACGGTGTACAGCTCGGCGCGACACGCGTCTGATCAGCTCGCACGAGAGCGGGCCCCGGCATCGATCCAGTGCCGGGGCCCCTCTTTTTGGGGCTCGGTTCGCCTCCGGGGCGCTACAGCCTGTGTCGAGAGGGTGACCGTGCTCGACCCTCCTTCGTCGGGCCTCCGCGCGCTCACCCTCTCGACACAGGCGCGCCCCTTCGGCTCACTCGCCGCTGATGTGTACGCGGTTCACCTGTCGCCGTTGTTGTACTCGGTGTCAGCCGGGCATGGGCGATCACGCAGCGTCAGTCGTGCCAGGCGCCCAGCTCTTCCAGGCGGGCCTGGAGGGGCTCGAAGAGGCCGGGTGGGGCCGCGACGGTCAGGTCGGTCGAAAGGGGCTCTCCGGGGCGTCCACCGGTCAGCGCGCCCGCCTCGCGGGCGATCAGGTCACCGGCGGCGTAGTCCCAGGCGTTCAGCCCGCGCTCGTAGTACGCGTCCAGGCGGCCCGTCGCCACGTCGCACAGGTCGATCGCCGCCGAGCCGGCCCGTCGGATGTCCCGGACCTCGGGGATCAGGTGTGCGACCACCTCGGCCTGCCGGGCCCGCCGTTCGGCGCGGTAGCCGAAGCCGGTGCCGACGAGGGCCATCCCGAACGCGGGGGCGGGCCGCACGCGCGCGGGGCGGTCGTTCACGTACGCGCCCTCCCCCAGGACGGCTCGGTAGGTCTCCGCGCGCATCGGGGCCTGCACCACGCCGACGATGGTCTCGCCGTCCTTGCGGGCCGCGATGGAGACCGACCAGTTGGGCAGCCCGTACAGGTAGTTGACCGTCCCGTCGATCGGGTCGATCACCCACTGGACGCCGCTGCTGCCCTCGACACTGGCGCCCTCCTCGCCGAGCACGCCGTCGTCCGGCCGGCGGTCGGCCAGCAGACCGGTGATCAGCTTCTCGGACGCGATGTCCATCTCGGTGACGACGTCGACTGCGCTGGACTTGGTGGCGGCGACGCCGAGGTCGTCGGGGCGGGTGTCGCGCAGGAAGGCGCCCGCGCGGTGGGCCGCGTCGAGCGCGATCTCCAGCAGCTCGGCCTTCAGCTCGTCGTTGACTGTGGTGGTCACGTCGCTCCTCACGCGTACGGGCTGTCGGCGCCCGCGGCCGCGGGCTTGGGGGTGCGGGCCGGGCAGCAGCCCACGGGGCACAGCTGGTGGCTCGGGCCCAGGGCGCCGAGGGCGCAGGGCGTCACGTCCCGGCCGCTCTCGGCGTCGGCCCGCTCCAGGACGAGCTCGCGGATCGCGGCGGCGAACCGCGGGTCGGCACCCACGGTGGCCGAGCGGCGCACCGGCAGACCCAGCTCCTCGGCCTTCGCTGTGGCCTCCGTGTCGAGGTCGTAGAGGACCTCCATGTGGTCCGAGACGAACCCGATGGGCGCCATCACGACGGCCGGGACATCGGCGCCGTGCAGCTCTTCCAGGTGGTCGCAGATGTCCGGCTCCAGCCACGGGATGTGCGGGGCGCCAGAACGCGACTGGTAGACGAGCCGCCAGGGGTGGTCGATCCCGGTCCGCTCGCGCACGGCGTCGGCGACGAGCTGCGCGACGTCCAGGTGCTGCTTCACGTACGCCCCGCCGTCGCCGTGGCCCTCGGCCGGGCCCGACGTGTCCGCAGAGGCGTTCGGGATCGAGTGCGTCGTGAAGGCGATGTGCGCGCCCGCCCGGACCTCCTCGGGGAGCTCCGCGAGCGACGTCAGGAGGCCCTCGATCATGGGCTCCAGGAAGCCGGGGTGGTTGAAGTAGTGCCGCAGCTTGTCGATCCGCGGCGCCTGCAGACCCTCGCCCTCCAGGGTGGCCAGGGCCCCCGCGAGGTCCTCGCGGTACTGCCGGCAGCCCGAGTACGAGGCGTACGCGCTCGTGGCGAGGACCAGGACGCGGCGGTGGCCGTCGGTGACCATCTCGCGCAGGGTGTCGGTCAGATACGGGCCCCAGTTCCGATTGCCCCAGTACACGGGCAGGTCCAGGCCGTGGTCCGCGAAGTCCTTGCGGAGGGCGTCCAGGAGGGCGCGGTTCTGGTCGTTGATGGGGCTGACCCCGCCGAACAGGAAGTAGTGCTGCCCGACTTCCTTCAGGCGTTCCTTGGGGATACCCCGTCCACGCGTCACGTTCTCCAGGAACGGGACCACGTCGTCGGGGCCTTCGGGACCGCCGAACGAGAGCAGGAGCAGGGCGTCGTAAGGGGTGGCATCGAGCGCGTCTCGCATATCTCGATCCTGCCACCCGGCTCTGACAGCCGGACAACGGCGGGGTGCCGGACAACGGGCGGACGGGGTGCCGGGCGAAGTCCGCATATGCGTTAGGGTCGCCTGACTCGTCAGCTGTCTCAGTCGCAATCACCCCTTACCGGATCGTCACCGGAGATCCTCGTGCCCAGCCCCTACCGTGCCCTGTTCGCCGCCCCCGGCTCCAAGGGCTTCACCACCGCGGGCCTCCTCGGCCGGATGCCGCTGTCGATGATGGGCATCGGCGTGGTCACGATGATCTCGCAGCTCACCGGGCGGTACGGGCTCGCGGGCGCGCTCTCGGCGACCATCGCGCTGTCCGCCGCGGTGCTCGGCCCGCAGATATCCCGCCTGGTGGACCGGCACGGGCAGCGGCGCGTACTGCGGCCCGCCACACTGTGCGCGCTCGCCGCGTCCGCCGGGTTGCTGCTGGCCGCACACTTCGACTGGCCGGACTGGGTGCTGTTCCTCTGCTCGGCCGGCATCGGCTGCGTACCGAGCGTCGGCGCGATGACCAGGGCACGCTGGTCGCTCCTCTACCGGGACAGGCCCGAACTGCACACCGCGTACGCCTTCGAGTCCGTCGTCGACGAGATCTGCTTCATCTTCGGGCCGATCATCTCCATCGGTCTGTCCACCGTGTGGTTCCCGGAGGCCGGGCCGCTGCTCGCGGCCTGCTTCCTGGCGGTCGGCGTCTTCTGGCTGACCTCCCAGCGCGCCACCGAGCCCCCGCCGCATCCGCGCGAGCAGCACACGGGCGGCTCGGCCCTGCGCTCCGCCGGGCTGCAGGTCCTGGTGGGCACCTTCGTGGCGACGGGGGCGATCTTCGGGGCGGTCGATGTGGTCACCGTGGCCTTCGCCGACGAGCGAGGTCACAAGGGGGCCGCGAGCGTCGTCCTGGCCGTGTACGCGGCGGGCTCCTGTGTGGCGGGGGCCGTGTTCGGACTGCTGCGCCTCGGCGGAGCGCCCGCCCGCAAGTGGGTGCTGGGCGTATGCACCATGGCCGTGAGTATGATCCCCCTCCTACTGGTCGGAAACTTGCCGTTCCTGGCCGTGGCGCTGTTCGTTGCGGGCCTGTCCATCGCGCCGACGATGATCACGACGATGGCCCTCGTCGAACTGCACGTACCACGCGCGAAACTGACCGAGGGCATGACGTGGGTGAGCACCGGGCTCGCGGTCGGGGTCGCGCTCGGCTCCTCCCTGTCCGGCTGGGTGATCGACACAGCCGGGGCGCGGGCCGGGTACGGGGTTCCGGTCGCCGCCGGTGCCGTCGCGGTCGCGGTCGGTTTCCTCGGGTACCGCCGGCTCAGCAGACCGGCGCCGGGTCGGGGAGGCACCCTTGTTGAGCACCATAACGAGCGCGAAGAACGGCACGTGGCGTAACTGGGGCGGAACGGTCACGGCCCGCCCCGCGCGGGAGGTCACGCCGGCCTCGGTCGAGGAACTGACCGCGGCCATACGCGAGGCCGCCGAGGAAGGGCTGACGGTGAAGGCCGTCGGCAGCGGACACTCCTTCACGTCGATCGCCGCCACCAACGGCGTGTTGATCCGCCCTCAACTGTTGACCGGCATCCGCAACATTGATCGCGACGCCATGACGGTCACGGTCGAGGCCGGCACCCCGCTCAAGAGACTCAACATGGCCCTCGCGCGCGAGGGCATGTCGCTCACCAACATGGGCGACATCATGGAGCAGACGGTCTCCGGCGCCACCAGCACCGGCACCCACGGCAGCGGCCGAGAGTCGGCCTCGATCGCCGCCCAGATCAGGGGACTTGAACTGGTCACGGCGGACGGTTCGGTGCTGACCTGCTCCGAGAAGGAGAATCCGGACGTCTTCGCGGCGGCCCGCATCGGCCTCGGCGCCCTGGGCATCGTCACCGCGATCACCTTTGCAGTGGAGCCCGTCTTCCTGCTCACGGCCCGCGAGGAGCCGATGCCCTTCGACGAGGTCACCGGCCGCTTCGACGAACTCTGGGCCGAGAACGAGCACTTCGAGTTCTACTGGTTCCCGCACACGGCGTCCACCAACACCAAGCGCAACAACCGCAGCGCGGGCCCGGAGCAGCCCGTGAAGCCGCTGGCGGGCTGGTTCGACGACGAGTTCGTGGCCAACGGCCTCTGGCAGGTGGCCAACATGGTCGGCCGTGCGGTGCCCGCGACCGTTCCGACCATCGCCCAGATATCCACCCGGGCCTGGTCCTCGCGGAGGTACACGGACATCCCTTACAAGGTCTTCACCTCGCCCCGCCGGGTGCGGTTCGTGGAGATGGAGTACGCCGTCCCGCGCGCCGCTCTGGTGGACACGCTGCGGGAACTCAAGGCGATGGTCGACCGATCGAGGTTCAGGATCAGCTACCCGGTCGAGGTCCGCACCGCCCCGGCGGACGACATCACCCTGTCCACCGCCTCCGGTCGGGACAGTGCCTACATCGCCGTGCACATGTTCCGGGGCACGCCCTACCAGGCGTACTTCACCGAGGCCGAGCGCATCTTCACCGCGCACGAGGGCCGGCCGCACTGGGGCAAGGTGCACACGCGCGACGCGGAGTACTTCGCCGGCGTCTACCCGCACTTCGGCGAATTCACCGAGCTGCGGGACCGACTCGACCCGCAACGGCTGTTCGCGAACGACTACTTGCGCCGGGTGCTGGGCGAGTAAGCACGAAACGACCAGTTCCGTTTGCGGTGAACTCGTGAAGCACGCCACGCCTCATGGTCACCGGGACGTCGCCATCGGTGGCCAACTCCCGCCCCCGGACACAAGTTCGGTGGCGTGCCGATCCACGCAAGTGGCCCGAATGGAGTACTGTTGCGAGCCCTGGGTCCGGACACTCGCCAGGGCGTCCGGGGCCTTCCAGGACCGCCGGGAGGGGGCTCGTTGCACAGGGTGATGGAGTTCGTCACTTAGCGTTGCGAATAGGTAACCGTGCCATAACGGCGATCCCGGGCCACCGCCCGACACGCCGGGCAACTCGGCAAGGTTGTGGCAGGCTGCACCCGGGCAGGCCACACTCGACTAGCGGAAGCAGCGACGCACGTGACGTCGGCAGGCACCACCCGGGAGGTCCCCATGCCCGAACTGCGTGTCGTGGCCGTCTCTAACGACGGCACACGGCTGGTGCTGAAGGCTGCGGACAGCACGGAGTACACGCTTCCGATCGATGAGCGTCTGCGCGCCGCCGTACGCGGCGACCGTCCCCGCCTCGGCCAGATCGAGATCGAGGTGGAGAGCCATCTCCGCCCCCGAGACATCCAGGCGCGTATACGTGCGGGAGCGTCCGCCGAAGAGGTCGCCCAGCTCGCGGGTATCCCCGTCGACCGGGTACGCCGCTTCGAGGGGCCCGTACTCGCCGAGCGCGCCTTCATGGCGGAGCGAGCCCGGAAGACCCCTGTCCGCCGCCCAGGCGAAACCACCGGTCCCCAGCTCGGCGAGGCGGTGCAGGAGCGGCTCCTGCTGCGCGGCGCCGACAAGGAGACCGTCCAATGGGACTCCTGGCGCCGTGACGACGGCACCTGGGAAGTCCTGCTGGTCTACTTGGTGGCGGGCGAACCGCACTCGGCGAGCTGGACGTACGACCCGCCCCGGCGGCTCGTCCAGGCCGTGGACGACGAGGCGCGCTCGCTGATCGGCGAGTCCGACGACCTCGCCGCGGCCGAGCCCAGCTTCCCGTTCGTGCCACGCATCGCCCGGCTGCCGCGCGACCGTCCGATGGACCGCGCCCTGGACCGGCAGACGGAACGGCCGAGCCTGCCCCCGCCGATGCCCGAGCTGGAGTCGGAGGAGACCGCCGGCGAGCGGGACTCTCTCACCAGCCTCCTGGAGGCCGTGCCCAGCTTCCGCGGCGACATGGTGGTGCCCGAGCGTCCCTCGACCGCTCCCGCCGCCTCGACCACCTCCACCACGGAGCGTCCCGAGGCGGAGGAACCACTCGACCCGGAGCCCGAGGCGGAGGAGCCCCCGGCTCCCGCGGCCTCGGCGGGTTCCGCCTACGCGGACGTCCTCATGCCGCGTTCGGTGAGCAGTCACCGCGACCGGCTCGTCGGCGCCACCGACCGGCAGGCGGAGGCGGACGGCGTCCGTCCGGGACGTAGAGCGGCCGTACCGAGCTGGGACGAGATCGTCTTCGGGACCCGCAGGAAGAAGCAGGACTAGGAATGCCGGAAAGGGCTCGCACCACCTCGGTGCGAGCCCTTTCCGCTGCCGTGCGCCGTTCCCGACGGACCCGTACCGCGTCCGTATCCGCCACCGCTTCCGCTTCCGCTTCCGCCGAGCCGATGGCGATGGCGATGGCGATGGCCTCCATGGGGCTACTGCGGGTCCGGGCCCGTCGCCACCGGGCGGCCGTCGTCCTGGGACCACTCCGACCAGGAGCCCACGTACAGCGCGGCCGGGATGCCCGCGACCGCCAGCGCGAGGACCTCGTGCGCGCCGGAGACGCCCGAGCCGCAGTAGACGCCGACCTCGGAAGTGCCGGTCGCGCCCAGCGACTTGAAGCGGTCGGCGAGGTCCGCGGCGGGGTGGAAGCGGCCGGATTCCGCCACGTTCTCCGTGGTGGGCGCGGAGACCGCTCCGGGAATGTGCCCACCGACGCGGTCGATCGGCTCGACGTCGCCCCGGTAGCGCTCGGCGGCCCGGGCGTCGAGGAGCAGACCGGTGCGGGCCAGCGCCGCCGCACCGTCGGCGTCGAGGAGGGGCAGCGCGCCGGGGGCGGGTACGAAGGTGCCGGCGGCCGGAGTCGGGCTGCCGGACTCGACCGGGCCACCCCAGGCCGCGAGGCCGCCGTCAAGCACACGCACCGACGGATGACCCGTCCAGCGCAGCAGCCACCAAGCTCGCGCGGCGGCCCAGCCGAGCCCTCCGTCGTACACGATCACATCACGGTCCTCGGACACCCCGGCCGCCCGCACAGCCGCTCCGAAGGCCTCCATGTCGGGCAGCGGATGGCGGCCCGCCGATCCGGCCGGAGCGGCGAGTTCCGAGTCCAGGTCCACGTAGACGGCCCCCGGAATGTGCGCCTCCTCGTAGGCGGAGCGCAGGTTCGGACCGCCGAGCTGCCAGCGGATGTCCAGGACGACCGGCGGGTTCGGGCCCGCCAGGTCGCTCGCGAGTTCGGGTGCGGAGATGATGGCGTTCATGGCCACCATCCTTGCGCACGGGGTGGCCGCATCGTCCAGGTCCGGCTACTCTGCTCGGCCGGACCGACCACGCGGTGTGCGGGCTCGGCCACGCGCTGTATGCCTGATGGACACCGGCAGGCAATGGCACGGAAACGGATGGGAACCAGCAATTCGGGCATCCTGCCGCAATAGGCCACTCGGCCGAGGCGCGCCGTGCCCCTGGTGGTGCGAACATCGGCACCGGGCGCGGAAAGCGCGCGGCGGCGGAACGCGCGGTTCGGAAGCGGAAGTGAAGCGGCCCCACGAGGCGCCGAGGAGAGGTTGACGATGACCGAGGCACGGGGGTCGGCCGGCCTGAACGGCACTGCGTACGCGCCCGGCACACCCTGCTGGGTGAGCCTGATGGTGCACGGGATGGCCGCGACCCAGGAGTTCTACGAGGAGCTGTTCGGCTGGGAGTTCCAGCCGGGCCCGCAGCACCTCGGCTCGTACGTGCGGGCGCAGCTCGACGGCCAGGAAGTGGCGGGCATCGGTCAGCTCCCGCCCGACCGCCAACTGCCCATCGCCTGGACGCCCTACTTCGCCTCGGACGACGTCGACCTGACGGCGGAAACGGTCCGGCACTGCGGCGGCACCGTCGGCGTCGGCCCGCTCGACGCCGAGGACGCCGGCCGACTGGCGATCGCCTCGGACCCGGCGGGCGCCGTCTTCGGCGTCTGGCAGGCCGCGGCCCATCTCGGTACGGGCATCACCGGCGTCCCCGGCACCCCCACCTGGAACGAGCTCATGACCCGCGACTCCGCCGGTGTCGCCAAGTTCTACGAGACGGTCTTCGGCTTCGAGGAGGAGCCCGTCGTCTCCGCCGACTTCGACTACATCACCCTCCACATCGAGGGGCGCCCGGTGGCCGGCATCCACGGCGTCGGCAACGCCCTGCCGCGTGACCGGGGACCCCACTGGATGACGTACTTCGAGGTCGCCGACGTGGACGTCTCCCTCGTCCGCCTCCTCGACCTGGGCGGCCACGTCCTCAAACCGGCCAGGGACACCCCGCACGGCCGTATCGCCAGGGTGGCGGACCCGGAGGGTGCGGTGTTCTCGGTGGTGCGGACGAGCGATGGGAGCGGCGTCGGCGCTCTTTGAGATTTGAGAGCGGGGCAGTCCCCTGATGCCTTGAGGGGGGTGCGCAGTCCCTCAGGTCCGGGACACCGCGTCCACCGGCAGCACGTCCGGGGACAGCACGCCCGCGCAGGCGGTGGCCGCGGTCATCCGCTTGCGGTGGTGTCTGCGGCACAGGACCTCGTAGCCGATGTCCTCCGACTGGTCGACGTCCCCGACGACGACCTGGGCGCCCTCGACGACCATGTGGCCGCCTATGGTGCGGGCGTTGTGGGTGGCGCGGGCGCCGCACCAGCAGAGCGCCTCGACCTGGAGGACCTCGACCCGGTCGGCGAGTTCGACAAGGCGCTGGGAGCCGGGGAAGAGCTTGGAGCGGAAGTCCGTCGTGATGCCGAAGGCGAAGACGTCGATGCCCAGGTCGTCGACCACGCGGGCGAGTTGGTCGATCTGCTCGGGGGCGAGGAACTGCGCCTCGTCCGCGATGACGTAGTCCGCGCGGCCGCCCCGCGAGAGGTGGTCCACCAGGTACGCGTACACGTCCTGGTCGTCCTCGACCTCCACCGCGTCCGTGACCAGGCCGAGGCGGGAGGACAGCTTGCCCTCGCCCGCACGGTCGTCACGGGTGAAGATCATGCCCTGCAGGCCCCGGGCCGAGCGGTTGTGCTCGATCTGGAGAGCCAGTGTCGACTTCCCGCAGTCCATGGTTCCGGAGAAGAACACCAGCTCGGGCATGGGAAGTTGAGCACCTTTCGGCATGAAGGATTCACTGGAGGGGACGGGGAGGGTCAGGAACGTATTTCCAGAAGCGGGATGTGCTGCTCCACCGATGTCATCGAGCCGTGGTTGCCGACCATCGCCGACTCCTTCGGCTCCCGCTCGGACGCGATGATCAGTACGTCGTCGCGGGCGGCCGCGACCACGTCGCCGATGCGCGCGTACACCCGCTCGTCGATCTGCGGGCCGAACCAGCCCGCCGCGATCGCCTCGTCCCGCGACGCCACCCAGAACTGCTCGCCGAGCACCTCGCGCCAGCAGGTCAGGACGTCCGACTCGGCGCCCGGGACCGCGTAGACGTGCCGGGCGCGGCCCTCGCCCCCGAGCAGGGCGACTCCGGCGCGCAGCTCCCAGTCCTCGTCGAAGTCGATGCGGTGCTGCTCGTCGAAGGGGATGTCGATCATGCCGTGGTCCGCGGTGACGTACAGGGCCGTGCGCGGGGGAAGTTGCTCGGCCAGCCGCTGGACCAGCCGGTCCACGTACATGAGTTGTCCGCGCCAGGGGTCCGAGTCGACGCCGAAGCGGTGGCCCTTGCCGTCGACCTCCGCGTAGTACGTGTAGACCAGCGAGCGGTCACCGGCGGCCAGTTGCTCGGCCGCGAGGTCCATACGGTCCTCGCCGGTCAGCCGCCCGTGGAACGTGCCGCCGCTGAGGGCGACCTTGGTCAGCGGGGTGTTCTGGAAGTGTGGTGACGACACCTGGGCCGTGTGCACACCCGCCGCGTCGGCCAACTGGAACACGGTGGGGTACGGCTGCCAGGTGCGCGGCTGCGTCCACGGCTGCCAGCGGAGCTGGTTCATCAGCTCGCCGGTCTCCGGGTTGCGCGCGGTGTAGCCGGGCAGGCCGTGCGCGCCCGGCGGCAGTCCCGTACCGACCGAGGCCAGGGAGGTCGCGGTGGTGGCGGGGTAGCCCGCTGTGATCGGGCGGCCGGTGCCGCCGCGCGAGCTGCCCAGGAGAGAGCTCATGAACGGGGCCTCGTCCGGGTGCGTCTTGAGCTGCTCCCAGCCGAGGCCGTCGATCAGGAAGACGCAGTTCCGGTCGGCCGGGCTCAGTTCCGTGAGCGAGGCGGTGACGTCCGGGACGTCCATGCCCGCGGCCAGAGTGGGCAGCAGGTCGGCGAGCGAACCGGCCCCGTACTCGGGTACGGGAGCGGAGTCGAGGGAGAGCGGTTCCGGGAGGTCCCAGACTTGCTGGGACATCAGCGGGTGACGTCCGCGGTCGCCTCGGAGAGCGACTGCGCGAAGGCGAGCGTCTGCCGCACGGCGTCCGGGCCGTCCCCGGCCTCGCTGACGCGCAGGCTCAGGTCGTCCGCCGTCGAACTGCCCGTGTACCCGTGGTCCGCCTCGCAGTTGGGGTCGCCGCAGGCGGCGGGCTCCAGGTCGATACGGGCGACCGCGCCCCAGCCGATGGTGAGAACGACCTCGCGGGGCAGCGTCCCCGGAACGTACTTCTCCGGATTGGCGACGACCCGGCTGAGCACGACCGACGAGATTCGGCCAAGCTTCACGGACTCGGTCGACGTGGTCGCGTAGGGAGTCGGGGACGTGCTGTCCGCCGCCTGCTCGTCGGTGTGGCTCACGATGAATCGGTTTCCCGTGAGGACCAGCACCGTCACATGCCGACGCACCTCGTTGGCGTCGAAGGTCGTCTCCTGATGGACCAGATACGACCGGATGGGCTCGCCGCCCACAGCGGCCTCCACCGCCTCGGCCACGAGGGCCGGGTAGTAGCCGCTGCGCTCGATCGCCGCTCGCAGCCCCTGGGTCGTCGTACTGGTCTTGGCCATAGCGTCCATCCTACGGGGGCGCACTGACTGCGAGGCACCGCTCAGTACACAGGAAGCCTGCGCGGACCGAAGTCGTCGCGGGCGGGCGGCGGTGCGAGCCGCACGGAGGCGCCGAGCGCGCTCAGCCCGCGCGGGGCGACGACGACGGGCTCCAGGGACACGGAGACGACCTCCGGGTGGTCGTCCACAAGGCGTGACAGGCGCAGCAGCAGTTCCTCCAGGGCCGCCGTGTCCGCCGGTGCCGAGCCCCGCCAGCCGAAGAGGAGCGGCGCGGTCCGGATCGACCGGACCAGCGAGGCCGCGTCCCGGTCGGTGACCGGAATCAGTCGGTGCGCGGTGTCCCCGAGCAGCTCGGACGGGGCCCCCGCGAGCCCGAAGGAGAGCACCGCTCCGGCCGCCGGGTCGATGACCGCCCGTACGACCGTGTCGACCCCGCGCGGTGCCATCGCCTGCACCACCGGGCGCAGTTCCTCGGGCTTCCCGAAGAGGCTGGTCAACTCGGTGTACGCCCTGCGCAGTTGCTCCTCGTCCGCCAGATCCAGCCGTACGCCGCCCAGGTCGGCGCGGTGGCGCAGGTGCGGGGCGGTGGTCTTGAGGGCCACGGGGTAGCCGAGGCGCTGCGCCGCGGCGACGGCCTCGTCGGGCGTGGGCGCGGGCAGGGCGCGGCGTACGTCGATGCCGTACCGCCCGAGGAGGGTGCGGGTGTCGTCGGGGCCGAGGGTGAGGCCGCCCATGGCCCCGTTCCCCAGCAGGGCGTCGATCTGCTCGGCCGCTCCCTTCTCGTCGATGTCCTCGTACTCGGGCACGCGTCCGGGGTCGGCGGCCTCGCGGCGCCACTGGCCGTACCGCACGGCTTCGGCGAGGGCGCGGACGGCTCGCTCGGTGGCGGGGTAGGCGGGGATGAGACGGGAGTCGGCCTCGGGCTCGGGTGCTTCCGCCGCTGTCGGCGGGCGGTCCGCCGGGCGGATGGGGTGGGTGCTGCCCGAGAAGGCGGGGGCGGGACGAGCGGCCCGGGGCGCGGTGCCGGCCGCCGCGGACAGCGCCTGAGCGATCCCGCCCAGCTCGACGTGGACCACGAGGACCGGCTTGGCCGGAGCCGCGGCGGAGGCCGAGCGCAGCGCCTCCGCCAGGGCCGCTTCGGCCGCCGGCGTCTCCCCCACCGCCGGAATCACGGTGACCACGACGGCGTCACAGGCGTCGTCGGCCAGCGCGTGCGCCAGCGCGGCGCGGAAGTCCCCGGCCGAGGCGGCCGTGGTCAGGTCCACCAGGGGCAACGGCCGCAGCCCCTCGGAGAGGCACGCGTCGTACGTCAGCAGCCCGAGCGACTCGGAGTTCCCGAGGATCGCCACCCGGGGCCCGGCAGGCAGCGGCTGGCGGGCGAGCAGCAGTCCCGCGTCGACCAGCTCCGTGATCGTGTCCACCCGGATGACCCCGGCCTGCCGGAGCAGCGCCGACACCGTCGTGTGCGGCAGGCGGGTGGCCCGTACGGCATGTCCCTGGGGCGCGGCCCCGCCGTGCCGTGCGCCCTGGACGACGACCAGGGGCTTGGCCGCCGCCGTGCGCCGCGCGAGGCGGGTGAACTTCCTCGGGTTCCCGATGGATTCGAGGTACATGAGGGCGACATCGGTGTCGGGGTCGTCGTACCAGTACTGAAGGACGTCGTTGCCGGACACATCCGCGCGGTTGCCCGAAGAGACGAACGTCGAAACGCCGGTCACGCCCGTGACCCCGCCGCCGCGCCGCTCCAGCCGGGAGAGCAGGGCGATACCGATGGCACCGGACTGGGCGAACAGGCCGATCCGACCGGCGCGCGGCATCTCGGGGGCGAGCGAGGCGTTGAGCCGCACCTCCGGGGAGGTATTGATGACTCCGAAGGCGTTCGGTCCGATGATGCGCATCCCGTACGTGCGCGCCTGGCGCACGAGCTCGCGCTGGCGCTCCCTGCCCTCGGGGCCGCTCTCTGCGTATCCCGCGGCGACCACGACGAGCCCCTGCACCTGGTGTTCGCCGCACTCGGCCACGACTTCGGGGACGCGGTCGGCCTGGACCGCGACGACGGCGAGGTCGACGGGCTCGGGGATGTCGCGGACGGAGCGGTACGCCGGAACTCCGTCGAGCTCCTTCTCCTGAAGTGCCCCGTTCACCGCGTACAGGCGCCCGGTGAATCCCGCGTCGCGGAGGTTCTCCAGGACGCTGCGGCCCACTCCCCCGGGTGCGCGGCCCGCGCCGATGACGGCGACCGAACGGGGAGCGAGGAGCCGGGCCACTGAGCGCGCCTCCGCCCGCTGCTCCCGCGCGCGCTGCACGGCGAGCGAGCGGTCGGTGGGTTCGAGGTCGAACTCCAGGCGTACGACGCCGTCTTCGAAGTGGCGCTTCTGCTGGTACCCGGCGTCCGTGAACACCTTGATCATCTTGGTGTTCGCGGGCAGCACCTCGGCGGCGAAGCGGCGGATGTCGCGCTCGCGGGCGACGGCCGCGATGTGCTCCAGCAGGGCCGACGCCACGCCCCGGCCCTGGTGGGCGTCCTGCACGAGGAAGGCGACCTCGGCCTCGTCCGCGGGGGACGACGAGGGGAGACCGTCGGCGTTGATGCGGTCGTAGCGTACGGTGGCGATGAACTCGCCGCCCACCGTGGCCGCGAGTCCCACCCGGTCCACAAAGTCGTGGTGGGTGAAGCGATGGACGTCCTTGGCGGACAGGCGCGGGTACGGCGCGAAGAAGCGGTAGTACTTCGACTCGTCGGACACCTGCTCGTAGAAGCTGACCAGGCGGTCGGCGTCGTCGGCCGTGATGGGCCGGATGCGCGCGGTCCCACCGTCGCGCAGCACGACATCGGCCTCCCAGTGAGCTGGGTACTCGTGCCGGTCCGGCGAGGTCTGCATGGGCCCCAGAGTACGGCTCGGGTCCGACAACGGCGGGTCCTCGTCCCGGGGGTTCAGGTCCCGACGACGACGGGCTCGCGTCCGGCAAGGGCGCGAGGCAGTCTTGGGGGCTGAAGCCGCCTCGGGCCCCGGTCCCGCACCCGCTCGGGGCGCGCTTCGCACCATATGGAACAATGGTCTAGACAACCGTGAGACATCTGAAGGGCAGCATCACATGGCTGAGCGCCGCGTCAACGTCGGCTGGGCCGAGGGCCTTCACGCCCGTCCCGCCTCCATCTTCGTCCGGGCCGCCACGGCCTCCGGCGTCCCCGTGACGATCGCCAAGGCCGACGGCAACCCCGTCAACGCCGCCTCCATGCTCGCGGTTCTCGGCCTGGGCGCGCAGGGCGGCGAGGAGATCGTCCTCGCCTCCGACGCCGAGGGGGCGGACACCGCGCTCGACCGCCTGGCGAAGCTGGTCGCCGAGGGTCTTGAGGAGCTCCCCGAGACCGTCTGAGTGTGGCCCTCCGCGCCCGAGCCGGCGGCACTTTCGCGGACCTGGTGACCAAGCGGGGTTCCACAATTGACGTGACGGTGTTCTTCGTTTCAAGACCCGTCCCACTCACACAACGAAGGGCCCGCCTCACAAATGAGGCGGGCCCTTTGCTATTCCTGATTATGGGCAGCGGAAATAATCTCCCGCGAATTACATCTCTTTGTATACGGCGCCACTGTTAATGCCGCAGGCCTGCCGTGTTTACAGGATGTTGCGAAGTCCTCACACGCTCCACGCGGTCACCGCCGCCGGGAAAGCGCAGCCGATGAGCGGCCGTCGCCCGCTCGGTGTGCAGCGCCGTGATCGACCTGGCCCGGTCGCTGTCGCCGCGCGCGACGGCGTCCACGATGGCGCCGTGCTCGCCCCAGGACTCGGCGGGGTGGGCCGGCGCCTCGACCGAGTACATCCAGGCGATCTTGTGCCGCAGCTGGGCGAGCGTGGAGGTCAGCGCGGGGCTTCCGGAGGCCTGGGCGAGCGTCTCGTGGAACCAGGCACCGAGCGAGCGCAGATCCTCGCTGTTGCCTCTCCTGGCCCTCTCCTGCCCCAGCCTGACCAGGCCGCGCAGCACCTTGAGGTGCGCCTCGGTGCGGCGCTGGGCGGCGCGCGCGGCACCCAGCGGCTCCAGCAGCATGCGCATCTCCAGGAGGTCGGAGGCCTCCTGTTCGGTGGGCTCCGCGACGCACGCGCCCGCGTGCCGACGCGTGACGACGAAGCCTTCCGCCTCCAGGGTGCGCAGCGCCTCACGCACGGGGACCCGCGAGACGCCGTACCGGCGCGCGAGCAGTTCTTCGGTGAGCCGGCCGCCGCGCTCGTAGACACCCGCGACGATGTCGTCACGGATCGCCGTGCATACCGAGTGCGCGGGAATACGCATGACCGGACCTCCGCCTTAACCCCCGCGAAACGCGGTCGATTGACGCCTGTTCGGTGACTCTATTGCAGAGAACGGGAAATTCCGATGGGAGGCCGGAATCCATGGATATTTTTTGGACACACTTCGCTTCTGAACAGGCAGTCGTCCGGTGGCGAGTCGGGCGGAGAGTTCGGAAAGTGGCGAGAAGCGGTCGGGCCGCGACGGGATGCCGTCAGGACGCGGTCTGGATGCCCGAAGGCCCCGGCTAGGTGAGCCGGGGCCTTCGGGAGGTATGCCGCGCGTCGTCAGACGTTCACGCCATGCTGGCGGAGGTACCCGAGGGGGTCGATGTCCGAGCCGTACTCCGCGGTCGTCCGCGCCTCGAAGTGCAGGTGCGCCCCGGTGACGTTGCCGGTCGCCCCGGAGAGGCCTATCTGCTGGCCCGGGGTGACCGTCTGGCCGACCGAGACACCGAGGGACGACATGTGCCCGTACTGGGTGTAGGTACCGTCGTTCATCTTGATGACGACCTGGTTGCCGTACGAGCCGCCCCAGCCGGCCTCCACGACGGTGCCGGAGCCCACCGCGTGCACGGTGGTACCGCTCGCGGCGTGGAAGTCGATACCGGTGTGGCTGCCGGAGGACCAGACCGCGCCACCCGCCTGGTAGCCGGTGGAGACGTACGAACCGGCGATGGGCGAGGTGTAGGTGTTCAGCAGGCGCTTGCGCTCGGCCTCGCGGGCGGCGCGGGCCTTGGCCTCGCGCTCCTTCTTGAGCTTCTCCGCCGCCTCCTTGGCGCGCTCCTTCGCGGCGGCCTCGGCCTTCTCGCGGGCCGCGGCCTCGTCGGCGGCCTGCTGCTGGGCGGCAGCCTGCGCGTCGATCTCATCGGCGAGCGAGTCGCCGATGGTGATCGCCTGGGTGAGGGTCTGCTCGGCCGGGCTCTCGGCGGCGAACGAGGGAGCAGCCAGGGTGCCGACGACACCGGTGGTGGCGAGTGCGGCGACGCCAACGGTCCTGTTGGTGTTGTGCTTCATGCGGCTGGGACGACGGTGCTTCCCGGTGGCGCGGGTGAACGCCATGAAGTGGCTGGTCCTTTCCTTCCTTCTCGCCTACCGGGTTAGCTGACGGGTTCGGAGCAGGAAGGTCTCCTACGGACCCCCTTCGGGAAGGGCGTCCGATTCACCCCAGGGACTACGTATGGGTCCCCGGCTCCCCTGGCTCGCGCCGTACGGGGACTCGGCGATGACTGTCCGGTGCCGCGGACGCGGCGCACTGCCTGACGAACAGCCGGACCGACGCTAAGCGGGGTGTCTTTCAATCAACAAACGGATCAAGACTTTTGTAGCGCACGCCACAGGGCAGACAGGCAACCTCCCTATCAATACGGACAACTTGCGGGTCGAGGTCGAAGTCCGGGCAAGTCGGGGCCGAGGTCCGGGCGAAAGAGAGAACCCAGGAGACTCTCCGGTCTCCTGGGTTCTCCACGGACGGTCGCTGTCCTACTCCGCTGTCACCACGCTGACTTCACCGATTCCGAGGGCCCTGACCGGCTCCTCGATCTGCGCGGCGTCCCCGACGAGGACGGTCACCAGCCGGTCCACCGGGAAGGCGCTCACGGCCGCCGCGGTGGCCTCCACGGTGCCGGTCGCGGCGAGCTGCTGGTACAGCGTCGCCTGGTAGTCGTCCGGCAGGTGCTGCTCGACCTGGTCGGCGAGGGTGCCCGCGACGACGCCCGCCGTCTCGTACTTCAGGGGCGCCACACCCACGAGGTTCTGCACGGCGACGTCCCGCTCGGCGTCGGTGAGGCCCTCGGCCGCGAGGGTGCGCAGCACCTTCCAGAGGTCGTCGAGCGCCGGGCCGGTGTTCGGGGTGTCCACGGAGCCGCTGATGGCGAGCATCGCGGCGCCCGTCCCGTCCGGCGCGGAGCGCAGGACCTGACCGAACGCCCGCACACCGTAGGTGTATCCCTTTTCCTCGCGCAGGACGCGGTCCAGGCGGGAGGTGAGGGTGCCGCCGAGGCAGTACGTGCCGAGCACCTGGGCGGGCCACACACGGTCGTGCCGGTCGGCGCCGACGCGGCCGATGAGCAGCTGCGTCTGGACGGCTCCGGGACGGTCGACGATGACCACGCGGCCCGTGTCGTCGGCGGTCACCGGCGGAATGGGCCGGGCCACGGCCGGCGAACCGGTCCAGGTGCCGAGCGTGTCCCCGAGCAGCGCGTCGAGGTCGACACCGGTGAGGTCGCCGACGACGACGGCGGTCGCCGTGGCGGGGCGTACGTGCCTTTCGTAGAAGGCGCGTACGGCCCCCGAGTCGATCTTGGCGACCGTCTCTTCGGTGCCCTGGCGCGGGCGCGACATGCGCGAGGTCGCCGGGAACAGCTGCCGGGAGAGCTCCTTGGCGGCGCGGCGCCCCGGGTTGGCGGTCTCGTGCGGGATCTCGTCGAGCCGGTTGCGCACCAGCCGCTCGACCTCGCTGTCCTCGAAGGCGGGTGCCCTGAGGGCGTCGGCGAGCAGGCCGAGCGCCTTGGGGAGCCGTGAGACGGGGACTTCGAGGCTGAGCCGTACGCCGGGGTGGTCGGCGTGCGCGTCGAGGGTGGCGCCGCAGCGCTCCAGCTCGGCGGCGAACTCCTCGGCGGAGTGCTTGTCGGTGCCTTCGGAGAAGGCACGCGCCATGATCGTGGCGATGCCGTCCAGGCCCTGCGGCTCGGCCTCCAGCGGTGCTGCCAGGAGGATTTCGACGGCGACGACCTGCTGGCCGGGGCGGTGGCAGCGCAGCAGGGTCAGGCCGTTGTCGAGCGCGCCGCGCCCGGGTGCCGGGAAGGCCCAGGGCCGGGCCTCGCCGGCCTGGGGCTGCGGGTGGAAGTCCATCGTGGCGAGCTCGGTCACTTGGCCGCCTCCTCGTCGGTGTCGTCAGCGGCGTCGGTGTCCTGGGCCTCTTCGGCGACGGTCGGTTCGTAGACCAGCACCGCGCGGTTGTCGGGGCGCAGGCGGGCCTTGGCGACCTCCTGGACCTCCTCGGCCGTGACGTCGAGGACGCGCTGGACGGCCGTCAGGGCGAGCTGCGGGTCGCCGAACAGCACCGCGTACCGGCACAGTTCGTCGGCGCGGCCCGCGACCGTGCCGAGACGGTCCAGCCACTCGCGCTCCAACTGGGCCTGGGCGCGCTCCATCTCCTCGGCCGTGGGGCCCTCCTCGGCGAACCGGGCGAGCTCCTCGTCGACGGCGGTCTCGATCACCGGGACCTCGACGTCGCCGGACGTCTTCACGTCGAGCCACCCCAGGGAGGGTGCTCCCGCGAGGCGCAGCAGGCCGAACCCGGCGGCCACGGCGGTGCGGTCGCGGCGTACGAGCCGGTTGTAGAGCCGGGACGACTCGCCGCCGCCGAGCACGGTCAGGGCAAGGTCCGCCGCGTCGCACGCGCGCGTGCCGTCCTCCGGCAGCCGGTAGGCGGCCATCAACGCGCGGGCCGGGACCTCCTCCTCGACGACCTCGCGCAGTTGCCCGCCGATGGTCTCGGGCAGGGAACCGTCGCGCGGGGCGGGCTTGCCGTCGTGGCCCGCGATGGAGCCGAAATACTTCTCGACCCAGGCGAGCGTCTGCTCCGGGTCGATGTCTCCGACGATCGACAGAACGGCGTTGTTGGGCGCGTAGTAGGTGCGGAAGAACGCGCGCGCGTCCTCCAGGGTGGCCGCGTCCAGGTCCGTCATCGACCCGATCGGTGTGTGGTGATAAGGGTGGCCCTCCGGGTAGGCGAGGGCGGTCAGCTTCTCGAAAGCGGTGCCATAGGGGACGTTGTCGTAACGCTGCCGGCGCTCGTTCTTGACGACGTCCCGCTGGTTCTCCATGGACTCGTCGTCGAGCGCGGCGAGCAGCGAGCCCATGCGGTCGGCCTCCAGCCAGAGCGCGAGCTCCAGCTGGTGCGTGGGCATGGTCTCGAAGTAGTTGGTGCGCTCGAAACTGGTCGTGCCGTTGAGCGAACCGCCCGCGCCCTGCACCAGTTCGAAGTGGCCGTTGCCCTTCACCTGGCCCGAGCCCTGGAACATCAGGTGCTCGAAGAGGTGGGCAAGTCCGGTGCGGCCCTTGACCTCGTGGCGCGAACCGACGTCGTACCAGAGGCACACCGCCGCGACCGGGGTCAGGTGGTCCTCGGAGAGCACCACACGCAGGCCGTTGGCCAGGCGGTGCTCGGTCGCTGTCAGGCCGCCGGAACCGGCCTCAGCTGTGGCCGTGTGACCCATGGGCATGTACGTCCCTTCGATCGCGGAAAACTGCTGAATTCCTGCTAGTCGTGCCACTGTATGCAAGCGCGCGGACAGCTGGCGAAGTTCCCGCGACGCGTACGCCGAGAGCGAGCACGCGGGCGCCGCCGCAAGGACGTACGGTCGTGCGGCCGCACGGCCTCCGAAGCCCTGTGCGGGCACGCGGATTCACCGCTTCCGAGGCCTGTGGAAACGGCCGAGGACGCGGCCCGCGACGCCTGTTGGGGCAGCCCTGCAAGCGGCCCTGGAGGTCCGTACGGACGGGTCGTGGTCCGCGTTGTCAGTACGCCGGTCCACAATGGAGCCCGTCAGAACCCGTTCATGCCCCGGCAGAGACTGTGAAGGAGTCGCAGCAGCGATGGCCCGCCGCAGCACGAAGACCCCGCGACCCGATGACGACGCCGACTTCGAGGAGCGCATCCTCGACATCGACGTCGTCGACGAAATGCAGGGCTCCTTCCTCGAGTACGCGTACTCGGTCATCTACTCCCGAGCCCTGCCGGACGCCCGCGACGGCCTCAAGCCGGTGCACCGCCGCATCGTCTACCAGATGAACGAGATGGGGCTGCGCCCCGACCGCGGCTATGTGAAGTGCGCCCGCGTCGTCGGCGAGGTCATGGGTAAGCTCCACCCCCACGGCGACGCGTCGATCTACGACGCCCTGGTCCGCCTGGCCCAGCCGTTCTCCATGCGCCTGCCCCTGGTCGACGGCCACGGCAACTTCGGTTCGCTGGGCAACGACGATCCGCCGGCCGCCATGCGGTACACCGAGGCGCGGATGGCCGACGCGACCTCCCTGATGACGGAGTCGATCGACGAGAACACGGTCGACTTCAGTCCGAACTACGACGGCCAGGAGCAGGAGCCGACGGTCCTCCCGGCCGCGTACCCGAACCTTCTGGTCAACGGCTCGTCGGGTATCGCGGTCGGCATGGCGACGAACATGCCGCCGCACAACCTCGGCGAGGTCATCGCCGCCGCCCGTCACCTGATCCGCCACCCCGGCGCCGATCTCGAGACGCTCATGAAGCACGTCCCGGGCCCCGACCTGCCCACGGGCGGCCGCATCGTGGGCCTCACCGGCATCAGGGACGCGTACGAGACGGGCCGGGGCACGTTCAAGATCCGCGCGACGGTGTCCGTGGAGAACGTGACGGCGCGCCGCAAGGGCCTCGTCGTCACCGAGCTGCCGTTCACCGTCGGCCCGGAGAAGGTGATCGCCAAGATCAAGGACCTGGTCGGCGCGAAGAAACTGCAGGGCATCGCGGACGTCAAGGACCTCACCGACCGTGCGCACGGCCTGCGCCTGGTCATCGAGGTCAAGAACGGCTTCGTGCCGGAAGCCGTCCTGGAGCAGCTCTACAAACTGACGCCGATGGAGGAGTCCTTCGGCATCAACAACGTGGCGCTGGTGGACGGCCAGCCGCTCACGCTGGGCCTCAAGGAGCTCCTGGAGGTGTACCTCGACCACCGCTTCGAGGTCGTGCGCCGCCGCAGTGAGTTCCGCCGCGGCAAGAAGCGGGACCGGCTGCACCTGGTCGAGGGCCTGCTGGTGGCCCTGATCGACATCGACGAGGTCATCCGCCTCATCCGCTCCAGCGAGAACTCCGCGCAGGCCAAGGAGCGCCTGATCGAGCGCTTCTCACTGAGCGATGTCCAGACGCAGTACATCCTGGACACGCCGCTGCGCCGCCTCACCAAGTTCGACCGCATCGAGCTGGAGACCGAGCGCGACCGGCTCAACGGCGAGATCGACGAGCTGACCGGCATCCTGGAGTCGGACACCGAGCTGCGCAAGCTGGTGTCGTCCGAACTGGCCGCGGCGGCCAAGAAGTTCGCCACCGGGCGGCGTACGGTTCTGCTGGAGTCCGCCGGTTCCACCGCCACGACCGTGCCGCTCCAGGTGGCCGACGACCCGTGCCGCGTACTCCTGTCGTCGACGGGACTTCTCGCGCGTACGGCCAACGGTGACCCCTTCGGGGAGAGCGACGGCAAGCGCGCCAAGCACGACCTGATCGTCTCCGCCGTCCCGGCGACGGCCCAGGGCGAGATCGGTGCGGTCACGTCGGCCGGCCGGCTGCTGCGGATCAACGTCATCGACCTGCCACGGCTGCCCGAGACCGCGGCGGCGCCCAACCTCTCCGGGGGCGCGCCGATCTCGGAGTTCCTGACCCTGGAGGGCGACGAGGGCGTCGTCTGTCTGACCACGCTCGACGAGTCGTCGCCGGGACTCGCGATCGGCACGCAGCAGGGTGTCGTCAAGCGGGTGGTCCCGGACTATCCCTCCAACAAGGAGGAGCTGGAGGTCATCACGCTCAAGGACGGTGACCGGATCGTCGGCGCGGCCGAACTGCGCACGGGCGAGGAGGACCTGATCTTCATCACCGACGACGCCCAGCTGCTGCGCTACCAGGCCTCCCAGGTCCGCCCCCAGGGCCGGCCCGCGGGCGGTATGACGGGCATCAAGCTCGCCGACGGCACCAAGGTGATCTCGTTCACGGCGGTGGACCCGGCCGTGGACGCGGTGGTGTTCACGGTGGCGGGCTCGCGCGGCACGCTTGACGATTCGGTCCAGACGACAGCCAAGCTGACGCCCTTCGACCAGTACCCGCGCAAGGGCCGTGCCACGGGCGGCGTGCGCTGCCAGCGGTTCCTGAAGGGCGAGGACTGCCTGAGCCTCGCGTGGACGGGCCCCGCGCCGGCCCGGGCCGCGCAGAAGGACGGAACGCCCGCGGAGCTGCCGGAGATGGACCCGCGGCGGGACGGCTCGGGCGTCTCACTGGCGAAGACGGTTTCGGTGGTGGCGGGGCCGGTCTAGGTGACGGCGGGCCCGGTCCAGCCGAAGGGACCCGGCAGGCTGGAATCCTGGGCCCACTCGTCCGGCTCCGACTCTTGCCCCGGCTCCGGATCCGGCTCCTGTCCGGGCTCCCGTACAGGCTGCTGCACGTAGCGGAGGACGCCCCACATGCTGTGCTCGTCGGCGTGTGGGGCGTCTTCTTTGCACGCCTCCAGCTCCTTGCCGAGGGCGAGGGTGTCGATGCCGGAGCCGATGAGGACGAGCTGGGTGAGGCGCTCGCCCGGTGCCCAGGGCTCCGGGTAGAAGCGCAGGAAGCGGCCGACGGCGTGCACGGCGTACCGGTTGTGGGGGTCGGCGGCGCCGAAGTCGACGTACCCCTTGATTCGGTAGAGGCCTTCGGGCCTGCTGTCGAGGAAGTCCATCAACCGCCGGGGGCTGAAGGGCACTTCGGAGGTGAAGGCGACGGACTCGTAGGCGGAGTGCAAATGGCTGTGATGGCCGTGTTGCTCGCGGGGGCCGTGGGGGCTGTCATGCGCACCCTCGTCGTGCCGGTGAAGGTCGTCGAAGGAGAGCTGCCCGATGCGCTCCTCCGTAGGCCTGCGGTCGAAGAGGAACTCCGGGTCGATGCGTCCGTAGGAGGCGGGCACGACGGCGGCGGCGCGGTCGGTGAGCGACCGGACGACGCGGATCACACGGTCGGGATCCGTCGCACGGTCCGCCTTGTTGACGACGACCAGATCGGCGAGGGCGAGGTGCCGGTCGATCTCGGGATGCTTCTGGCGGGTGGCGTCGAACTCGGCGGCGTCGACGACCTCCACGAGCCCGCCGTAGACGACGCGCGGGTTCTCGCTGGCGAGGAGCATCTTCACCAGCTCCTGGGGCTCGGCCAGCCCACTCGCCTCGATGACGATGACGTCGATACGGGCCGACGGGTGGGTGAGCCGGTCGAGGAAGAGATCGAGCTCACTGGCGTCCACGGCGCAGCACAGGCACCCGTTGCCCAGAGAGACGGTGGAGTCGCCGAGTGCCCCGGCCACGGCCATCGCGTCGATCTCGATAGCACCGAAGTCATTGACGATCGCCCCGACTCGGCTGCCTCCGCTGCGGTGCAGGAGGTGGTTGAGCAGGGTGGTCTTGCCGGAGCCCAGGAACCCGGCAAGGACGATGACCGGGATCTGCCGGGGGCTCGACTGACTCAACGCGCGACCTCTCTCACACCAATGCGTGCACCGGCTCGCGGACCGGCTCTCACGGCGGGGAACCAATGCCGAACCAGGATACGAGCCGGTGGAAAGCCCTCGCGGTGAACGGTTGTTAGCGGCGCTCGCGGGGCACACGTCTGGCATGGCGCCGAGTTGCGCGACCCGCGCTTCCCTCTGTGCGCCTCCTCTCCGCCTCCCTGCCGATCAGAGCCGCTCGGCACCCTGGGAGACGGCAAGCGCGCCGCCCACCGCTCGCCGGTCCGCTCCCTGGCGACCCACACCGACGACCGGCGGACGGTCGCCTGATTCGGGGGTTGGCATGGCCACACAGAGTTTGTGGAAGGGGCGGCTCTCCGCCGCCCGGGCGAGGCTCGCGTCTGCGGCGGGCGCCGTCGCGGTCGCGGGGAACCGGCACAGAAAGCGCGCTGCCCTAACGGAACAGCACCGGCTCCATTTCGACCTGCTCTGCAAAGCCATGGACGATCCCGCCCTCGCCGCCGTCCTCAACACGTACGACAGCGATGTCTCCCCCGAAAAGCAACGGCAGTACCTGTTCGCGAACGCCCTCTACGTCAACGCTCTTTACTTCCACCGGATCGGAGCGATGACCCAGCGAGAGCTCCACGGGCATTTCCGGATTATGTGCCAGAACAGGATATTCCAGGAATACTGGGCAGCCACCCAGCACCACCGGGAGAGCCTGCCGGACTCGTCGGAAGAGGCCGAACTGGGCCAGATGATGGACGACTTGATACAGGAGCAGGCCGACTCGGACACCGACGAGTGGTGGGTTGTGGGGGAGCCACCCGAAGGATCCTCCTGACCCTGTCGGCGCGCGGTGACCTCACATGTCGTAAGGAAACCGCGCACACCACCCGCGCATGCCACGCGCCAAGGTCTAGTCGATGCACACCTATCACCCCAACGCCATCTCCGGTCAAGCGAAGCAGGAGAGATTCACCCGCCTCATATGCGTTTCGGGCCCCACGAGCACCAGGAGACCGAATACTATGTCGCCTGCCCACTCTGGGCGCTCCGACGAACACCCCCGCGCTCGGAGATACACCGCCTCCGACGACCACCGATCTCGGAGTCAAACACGCTCCGGGAACACCCCATTCAGCTCGGAGGACGCCCATCACCGAGCTAAAGGCTGGTATCTATCCGTGAAGATCGTGCGACGTGTCGGGGCTTCACCACGCGAGCGCGGAAGCGCTACTGGGCAGTCGTGCCCCGACATCTTCGAGCTCAGCGATGGCAGCTTCGCTGTCATCGGGCGAGAGGCCACCAAGGAACTCGACCCCGAGCTCCCGCCCGACGCCGCACGAGCAGACTATGAGCGGATCGTGATCATCACCCGCGACACCCTGGTGCGCGCGAAGGCGGACATTCCCGACGCTTGAGTTCCTTGAAGATCGGGGATCTGCAGCGGCTCCACTCCACTCGACGCGAAAGTCGCTGAGAACGTCGAGAGGCAAGCTCCACCTCGCATCCCAACTCATGTGGTTGAGACGCTCCCGGCCCGGCATCGAAACGATGCCGGGCCCGTCACGTGTCACGGCTGGCGCCCCGCCCACATATGCAACCCGGTCTTCGAGCATGTGCTCGCCGGCCTTCGCCGCAACCGACCGCCCTCCACACCACGCCTAAGCCACCGCGGGCACCGCAACCGGCGCCCCCGGCCCCACATACCGCGCCGCCGGGCGAATGATCTTCGGGTCCTCCGCCTGCTCAAGGATGTTGGCGCTCCAGCCGACGACGCGGGCCGCGGCGAACGTCGGAGTGAACATTGTGCGGGGCAGGCCGCAGAGTTCCATGACGACCCCCGCGTAGAACTCCACGTTCGTGTGGAGTTCCCGGCCGGGCTTGAGCTCCGCGAGGATCGCTTCCACGCGGCGTTCGACCTCGACCGCGAAGTCGACCAAGGGGCCGCCGAACTGCTGGGCGATGCCGCGGAGCATGCGCGAGCGGGGGTCCTCCGTGCGGTAGACGGGGTGACCGAAGCCCATGATGCGTTCGCCCGCGAGGACGCGTTCGCGGATCCAGGAGTCGATGCGGTCGGGAGTTCCGATCGCGTCGAGGGTGTCCAGAGCCCGGCTCGGGGCACCCCCGTGGAGCGGACCGGAGAGGGCTCCCACCGCGCCGACGAGACAGGCCGCCACATCCGCCCCTGTCGACGTGATCACCCGCGCCGTGAATGTTGATGCATTGAATCCATGGTCAATGGTCGAGATCAAGTATTGCTCGATCGCCCTCGCCCGGCCCTCGTCCGGTTCCGAACCCGTCAACATGTAGAGGTAGTTGGCGGCGTAGGGCAGATCGTCACGCGGCTCGATCGGTTCGAGGCCCCGCCCGAGCCGGTGGAGCGCCGTCAACAGGGTCGGCACGGCCGCCGACGCCGCGAGCGCATCCGCTCGACGCTGCTCGGCGTCAATGTCGTACACCGGCCGGAACCCCCGCGCCGCACCGAGCAGTGACAAAGCGGTCCGCATCCCGGCGAGCGCCCCGGACCCCCCGCTGGCCGCGGCGATCGCGGGCAGTACGGCCCGCACTTCCACCGGCAACCGCCGCAGTTCCGCGGTCCGCGCGGCGAAGGCGGAACGCTGTGCCGCGTCCGGCAGTTCACCGTGTACCAGCAGATGCCACACGTCCTCGAAGCCACGGGTCCGCGCGAGGTCGACGGCGGAGTACTGGCGGTAGTGGTAGAACCCCTCGAGCCCTCTGACGTCACCCAGCACAGTGTTGGTGACGACGACGCCCGCGAGTCCTCGCGGTACGTCGACAGAGGCGGTCGCGGCCCGGTTGATCGACATGTTTTCCTCCCTGGACTTGATTCAACTGTCCATGCTTGACTCAATGCCCGTCAATATTGATTGAATCAACACTAAGCTGTACGGATACACGGATACGGTGACGCTCATGACGGATCAAGAACTGGCCCCCGCGCTCGAAGGACGGCGGATCAGCACCAAGCAAGCCGCCGAACTGCTCGGAGTGAAGTCCGAGACGGTGTACGCGTACGTGAGCCGCGGCCAGCTCAGCAGCCGACGCAGTCCGGGCAGCCGGGGCAGCACCTTCGATGCCAAGGAGGTGGAGGCGCTCGCGCGTCGCAACAGGCGTGAGCCGGCCGAGAGTTCACCGGGCGCGGGCAAGCTCTCCGTGCGCACCCGGATCACCTTGATCGACAAGGACCGGTACTACTTCCGGGGAGTCGACGCGACCGAACTGGCCGCGCGCCACTCCTACGAAGAGGTCGCCGAGTGGCTCTGGACCGGCGTCCTGCGCCCCGGCGCCACGTTCACGGCGCCCGAGGCCTCCGTCGCCGTCGCCCGCCGCGCCGTCGACGCGCTGCCCGAGCACACCGGGCCGACCGACCGGCTCCGCGTTGCGGCCATCGCCGCGGCGACCGCCGACCCGCTGCGCTTCGACCTCTCCGAGGAGACCGTGCTCGGCACGGCCCGCACGCTGATCCCCACGCTTGTCGCCGCCCTGCCGCCCAAGCGGCACGACCATCGGGACGGGAGCTCACTCGCGCACCGCCTGTGGGGACGGCTCAGCGGCCGCGAAGCCGACGAGGCATCCCTGCGCACCCTGGACACGGCCCTCGCGCTGCTCGTCGACCACGACCTGGCCGCCTCGACACTGGCGGTCCGGGTCGCCGCCTCGGCCCGCGCCCACGCGTACGCCGCGGTCTCGGCGGGCCTCGGCGTCCTCGAAGGCCCTCTGCACGGCGCGGCCAGCGGCCTGGCGCACCGGATGCTCCTCGACGTCCTGGACCGCGGTACGGCGGCCCCGGTGGTCGCCGACGAACTGCGCGCCCGACGCCGCGTCCCGGGGCTCGGCCACCGCCTCTACCCGGGCGAGGACCCACGCGCGCGCGTGCTGTTCGCCCTCCTGGAGGACATCCCAGACGCCGCCCCCGCCCTGGCGGCGGCCCGCGACATCGTGGACACCACGGCCCGCCACGTCCCCCTGCACGCCAACGTCGACCTGGCCCTCGCCGTCCTCACGGCCACGTCCGGCATGCACGCCTCGGCGGGCGAGACGATCTTCGCCGTGGCCCGCACGGCCGGCTGGATCGCGCACACACTGGAGGAGTACGAGGAGGCCCCCCTGCGCATGCGCCCGAGCGGACACTACGTAGGCGCGCGACCGCCTCAGCCACTTCCGGAGCAGTGACACCACTCGCCCCGGAAGTCACCCCCTGCCAAGTCAGGTTAGGCTCACCTCTGTGAGTACGTGCGCGAAGGTCTCACGGGATCTGGAGGAGCCCCTCGCGGGGACTGCCGCCACCGCGAGGACGTGGCTGCTGGTCGAACAGCCCGGCCCCTGGGGTGCCAGAGCGCTGACATCGAGCCACCTGGACCCCGCACTCGGCCGAGCGCTGGAGCAGGCCGCAGAGGGCACCGGCGTACGCATCGCGCTGATCCGCCGCCCGGGCCGCCACGCCGACTGCCACACGGCCGCCGAGCGCCAGGTGTACGCGGCCCACACAACTCCGGGAAAAGTATGGCTGCACAGGGCCACCACGTCGGACCCCGAGCGACTACTCGAACTCGACTTCGCCGAGCTCGGTGACGGCCTGCCGCGGACCTTCGACGCAGCCCTCGACGGCGGCCCGCACACCGGCGACCCGCTCGCGCTCGTGTGCACCAACGGCAAGCGCGACCGCTGCTGCGCCCTCCTCGGCCGCCCTCTCGCCGCCGAACTCGCCGCCTCCGGAGCGGACGGCATATGGGAGGTCACGCATCTGGGGGGCCACCGCTTCTCCCCCACCCTGCTGGTGCTGCCGTTCGGATACGCGTACGGGCGAGCCGAGGCCCACGCCGTCAAGGAGATCCTCCAGGGCGTACGGGAAGGCCGTGTCGTGACCGAAGGGTGCCGTGGGAGCTCTGCCTGGGAGCGGCCCGGGCAGGCCGCCGAACTGGCCGTGCGCACGGCGGCGCACGAGGACGCCGCGGGCGCGCTGAGCGTCGTCCGTACGGAGGGTTCGGCGCCCCGCTGGGAGGTGACGGTCGCCCACACCGACGGCCGCCGCTGGCTCGTCACCGTCGCCCAGGGCGCGGCGCTGCCGCCCCGCCCCGAGAGCTGCGGCTCGGCTCTCGGCTCTCCGGCCCGGATGGACGTGCTGGCAGTGCGCGAGCTGTCCCGTACGGCTGTCGCACAGCCCGCGGCCCACTGACCACCACTCCCAAACAAGATCCACGCCACACCCCCTTAGGCACCGCGCACCCCTCCCCGTACCGTCATAGGCATGAGCCCCACTCCCCCTGCACGACGACTCCGCCTGGGCATGCCGAAGCGGATGTTCTCGCAGGTGCTGCTGATGCAGGTGGCGATCGCCGCCGGAGTCGCTGTCCTCGCGACCGGCTTGTTCCTGGCTCCGCTGAGCGAACAGCTGGACGACCAGGCGATGCGCCGCGCTCTCGCGATCGCGCAGACCACGGCGGCGCAGCCGCGGCTCGCCGAGGAGATGCTGTCCACGCCGGCCTCTGCCGACGGGCCCGTGCAGACCGAGGCGGAACGGATCCGCAAGGCCAGCGGAGCCGAGTACGTCGTGGTGATGAACGTCCGGGGCACGCGCTGGTCGCACACGAACCCCGCCGAGATCGGCGGGCACGTCTCGACCGACCCGAGGTCCGCTCTGGCCGGCCGGGAGGTCATGGAGATCGACAGCGGCACCCTGGGCCGCTCGGCGCGCGGCAAGGTGCCGTTGCGGGACGGCGACGGCCGCATCGTGGGTGCGGTCTCGGTCGGCATCGAGTACGACAGCGTGCGCGCCCGCCTCATCCACGCGATCCCCGGGCTCTTCGCGTACGCGGGAGGAGCCATGGCCGTCGGCGCGCTGGCCGCCTATCTGATCTCACGGCGGGTGCAACGGCAGACCCGTGACCTGGCCTTCTCGGACATCGCCGGGCTTCTGGCGGAGCGCGAGGCGATGCTGCACGGCATCAGGGAGGGCGTCGTCGCGCTGGACCGCGGAGGCAGGATCCGGCTCCTCAACGACGAGGCCCGGCGCCTGCTCGGAATCGGCGACGAGGCCGTCGGACAGCCCCTCGACACAGCGCTCGGAGAGGGCCGTACGACCGATGTGCTGGCCGGGACCGTCACCGGAACCGATCTGCTCACCGTCCGCGGCCAGCGTGTCCTGGTCGCCAACCGCATGCCCACCGACGACGGCGGTGCCGTCGCCACCCTGCGCGACCGCACCGAACTGGAGCAGCTGGGCCGCGAACTCGACTCCACACGCGGCCTGATCGACGCCCTGCGCGCCCAGGACCACGAACACGCCAACCGCATGCACACCCTGCTCGGGCTGCTGGAACTGGAGATGTTCGACGACGCCGTGGAATTCGTCGGCGAGGTGGTCGGTGACCACAGGGCGACCGCGGAACAGGTCACGGAAAAGATCCATGACCCGTTGCTCGCCGCCCTGCTGGTGGGCAAGGCCACCGTCGCGGCGGAGCGCGGAGTGGCCCTGTGGATCTCGGACACGACGCTGTTCCCTGACCGGTTGATCGACCCGAGAGGGCTGGTCACCATCGTCGGGAACCTCGTCGACAACGCACTCGACGCCGCCGCGGGCACCCTCCACGCGCGCGTGGAGGTCGAATTGCGTGCGGAAGGGCGCACGGCCGTCCTCAGGGTGCGGGACACAGGGCCCGGAATCCCCGCCGAACAGCGCGAGTTGATCTTCACGGACGGGTGGTCCACCAAGAAGCCCCCGGCCCACCGGAAGCGCGGAATCGGCCTCTCCCTTGTGCGCAGGCTCGCCGAACGGCAAGGGGGCAGCGCCCGGGTCTCGGAGGCGGACGGCGGAGGCGCCGAGTTCACCATCGTGCTCCCGGAGGCACTGGCCGAGCCGGGACTCGCACCGGAACCCACGCCCGGCCTCGTGCTGGAGAGTGCCACCACGACCATCAACGAGGAGTCGCGATGATCGAGGTACTGGTCGTGGACGACGACATCCGGGTCGCCCGGGTCAACGCCGCCTATGTGGAGAAGGTCGCGGGCTTCCATGTCGCGGGCGAGGCGCATTCCGCGGCGGAGGCACTGCGGCAGCTGGAGGCACTGCCCCGGCTGGATCTGGTGCTCCTCGACCACTATCTGCCGGACGAGACGGGCCTCGCGGTCGTCCAGGAGATGCGCAGACGTGGTCACCAGACCGACGTGATCATGGTGACCGCGGCCCGTGACGTCTCCACGGTCCAGGCGGCGATGCGGCAGGGCGCGCTCCAGTACCTGGTGAAACCATTCGCCTTCGCCGGACTGCGCGCCAAGCTGGAGGCGTACGCGGACCTGCGCCGCACCCTCGACGGCGGCGGCGAGGCCGAACAGGCCGAGGTCGACCGGATCTTCGGCGCTCTGTCAGCGGGCTCGGAGCCCGGACTGCCCAAAGGGCACTCCCCCACCACCGCGGAGGCCGTACGGCGGGCCCTGGTGACCGCGGAAGGCCCTCTGTCGGCCCAGGAGATCGCCGACCGGACGGGGCTGAGCCGCCAGACCGCCCAGCGCTATCTGAAGCTCCTGGAGCGCACGGGACGGGCCACGCTGACCCTGAAATACGGTGACGCGGGCCGCCCGGAGCACCGTTACATCTGGGCGACCCGCGCCTGAGGACACGGCCACAGAAGGGGGGAAGGGACCGCGCCCCGCCTCAGTACGGCTGTCAGGGGAGTACAGCCGTACGAGGAGCTGTCCGGCGGTTCGCGAGGAGTCGGTCGGCGGTTGAGGAGCTCAGTCCACGACCTTCTCGACGAACTCGGTGGTGTACGTCTTGCCGAGGTCCACGTCCGCTTTCTTGACGGCGGGGTTGAACGCCTTGAGCACCTTCTCGACGGTCTCGGGACCGTCCTCGGGCATCACGCCGTCCTGGGTGAACATCGGCAGGGTGCTCTGGATCGCGCCCGCGTAGAGCGTCTCGTTGCCCCCCGAGTAGTCGTCCGGCATCTCGTCGGCGATCTCTCTGGCGCTGTGCGCGGCCATCCACTTGAGGGTCTTCACGAAGGCGTTGGCCAGCTTCTGGACCGTCTCCTTGTTGTCGTTCACCCACTCCGTCTGCATGTAGAGGCTGGACGACGGGTACGCGCCGCCGAGCGCCTCGTCCGAACCCGCCGGCGTGCGCATGTCGAGGATCACCTTGCCGGTGTTGGCGGCCAGGATCGTGGCGACGGTCGGGTCGGTCGTCATGCCGCCGTCGATGGTGCCCTTCTTGAGCGCCGAGATGAAACTCTCTCCCGCGCCGACCGGAACGGTCTTGAACTCGCTGACGGGCACACCGTTCTTGACGGCGAGGTACTTGGTGAGGAAGTCGGTCGAGGAGCCGACGCCGGTGACACCGAGCTTCTTGCCCTTGAAGTCCTCCGGTGAAGCGATCTCGGTCGCCGCCTTGTTGGAGACGATCTGGACCTCGCCGGGCGCGTGCGAGAACTGCACGACCGACTGGACGTCCTCGCCCTTGACCTGCAGATCGAGGGTGTGGTCGTAGAAACCGACGGCTCCCTGGACCTCCCCGGAGACGAGCGCGGTCTCGGCGTCCACACCGGCCGGCTCGCCCAGCAGTTCCACGTCGAGGCCCTCGTCGTCGAAGTGGCCGAGCCGCTCGGTCAGCATCGCCGGCAGGTAGATGACCTTGTCCAGGCCGCCGACCATGATCTTGACCTTCTCCCCCTTGCCGCCCCCTTGGCCTGCGGCGGACGCCGATCCGGCCCCGTCATTGACACAGGCGGTAAGCGTGGAGAGGACAAGCAGGCCGGCGGCTGCCAGCACCCCGTGTCTGGGGGTCTTGGGCATGTTCGTTCACGTCCTTGTGAAGAAGGCGGTGCGGGGAAAACAGGTGCCCTGGAGAGGCCGGTGACGGGGGACCGGTGCTCTGCCGGAAAGGCCGGTGAGGAAGGCAAACCGGTGTCCAGGAGAGGGCTGTCGGCGAAATGGGCCTCTTGGGGAGGCGCTTTACAAATCAGGCTCCTAGGAGGGGCGTTCGGCCCATGTGTGCCCTCAGGAGGGCGATCAGCTCTCGGACTACGACGGCTCCCGCCGGAAGGTGCGGCGCAGCGCGATGCCCTTGGCCATACCGATGGACTCGCCCGGGATCGCGCCGATCAGGGCGAAGCCGAAGCCGGCCTGGCGGCTCGTGAAGGTCCGTGGCGTGGCGGACCCGATGACCACCTGGCGCGTCACCCGACGGTCGCTCGCTTCCAGGCCCCGCACGCGGGAGACCGTAGGAGCCCGCTTGGTGATCGCGGCGGCGGCCGGCGCGGTGAGCGTCCCGGGGGTGACGTCAGGCCGCATCGGCGGCATCCCTCTCGCGGGTGATGCGGACCTCTTCGTCGGGGTCCTCCCAACGCTCGCGGTAGACGGTGATGACCGTGGCCGCAGACTCACCGACCCGTCTTCGCGCGCTCGCGGCAGATCGTTGTCGAGGACCCGTTGCACGGTGATAGGACCCGCCGTCAACACGACACACTCGTCCGAGAGGGGCATGAAGTCCCTGGGGGTGTGGGTGACGAAGACGACCGAGTCACGCGGGCCCTGCCCCTCCCTCTGGTCGAGCGATTCGTCCGGCACGAGGGCCTCGCGCTCCAGGGGGTCTTCGAGGCCGCTGACGAGGGTCGGGGCGGCCGAAGTCGGGGTGGCCGGCCTGCCGCAGCCCGTGGGATCCACCACGGCCACGAACCCGCCACGTCCCACGGTCGGACCGAGCCCGCTGACGGCCGTGTGCATTTCCTTCGCCAGAGTTGTGAAGACCTTGCGCACGCCTCGCGGTGCGAGGGCGGGGCCGGTGTCTGCGCTCATGCCCCGCGACCGTAGCCGTGGCCTGCGTCGTGGCATCAGTCTTGTGTGCGCAAGGCGCTCTTCTGCCTGCAGAAGGGTGTTGTGCTCTTTCTGCTCGCTCCACAACACTGGGGCCGACAGCACGAGCTCACCGCTCGCCCGGGCTCGGAGAGAGAGGCCGATGATTGACGTCCTGGTCGTGGACGACGACTTCCGTGTCGCCGAAATCAACGCCAAGTTCGTGGGAAAGGTTCCCGGCTTCCGGGTGGCCGCCCACGCGCACAGCGCTGCCCAGGCCCTGGATGCGGTGGGCCGCGAGCCCGTCGACCTGATCCTGCTCGACCACTATCTGCCCGACCAGACTGGCCTCGAACTCGTCCAGCGGATGCGGGAGCTGGGCATTGGCGCGGACGTCATCATGATCACCGCAGCCGGTGACGTGGAGACCGTACGGGCCGCGATGCGGCTGGGTGCCCTGCACTACCTGGTCAAGCCGTTCACGTTCGCCGCGCTGCGCACGCGGCTCGAGTCGTACGCCGCGCTGCGCCGCACCGTCGACAGAGTCAGCGACCAGGGCGTGGCAGGACAGGAGCAGGTGGACCGCATGTTCGGCGCACTGCGCACTGCGCCCGCCCCGTCCTCGCCGGGCCTGCCCAGCGGTCATTCGGAGCCGACCACGGACCTGATCTGCACCGTCCTCCACCAGGCCGGCCACCCGCTCTCGGCCCACGAGGTCGCCGCCGAGACAGGCCTCAGCCGCTCCACCGCCCAGCGCTACCTGCGCTACCTGGAACAGGCCGGCCGTCTCCGTCTCTCACTCAAGTACGGGGACACGGGGCGTCCGGAACACCGCTACGCGTGGGTAGCGCCCTGAGGCGGTGCCCCCTGCCGGAGCGCCTTGCGGGAAGGCATCCCGCCGGTCGGCCTCGCCAGCCGGACCGCCTCGCCCGCAGGTTCATCCTTCCCGTCGGTCAAACCGCCCCTGCCCCCGTGAGCGCCCGCACCTCGGTTTCGGCATGCTTGGCCTCGTCCGGCGGCTCCGCCGAGGTGACCGTGCCGAGCCAGCCCGCGAGGAAACCCAGCGGGATCGACACCAGGCCCGGGTTCTCCAGCGGGAAGTACTGGAGGTCGGCACCGGGGAACAGCGACGCGGGACTGCCCGACACCACAGGCGACAGCACCACGAGCACCAGGGCCGGCACCAGTCCCCCGTACACGGACCACACCGCGCCGCGCGTCGTGAAGTTCCGCCAGAACAGCGAGTACAGCAGCACCGGCAGATTCGCCGACGCGGCGACGGCGAAGGCGAGTCCCACCAGGAAGGCCACATTGAGGTCGCGCGCGAGCAGACCCAACGCGATGGCGATGACACCGACACCGACCGCCGCGGTCCGGGCCACGGCCACCTCGCTGTGCGGCTTAGCACGCCGCCGTCGCAGCGACGCGTACAGGTCGTGGGCCACAGACGCGGAGGAGGCGAGCGTGATCCCCGCGACCACCGCGAGGATCGTGGCGAAGGCGATCGCGGCGACGATCGCGAACAGAACCGTTCCTCCGGTGGAACCCGCGCCGCCGCCCAGATCGAGCGCCAACAGCGGAACCGCCGTGTTCCCGGCCGCGTTCGACCCACGGACGGCATCCGGACCGACGATCGCCGCCGCCCCGAACCCCAGCACGATCGTCATCAGGTAGAACCCGCCGATCAGGCCGATCGACCAGACGACCGAACGGCGCGCGGCGCGCGCGGTCGGCACGGTGTAGAAGCGCGACAGGATGTGCGGCAGCCCGGCCGTGCCCAGCACGAGCGCCAGTCCCAGGCTGATGAAATCGAGGCGCGCGGTCCAGTCCCCGCCGTACTTCAAACCCGGCGCGAGAAACGACGTCCCGTGCCCGCTCCGCTCCGCCGCCGTACGCAGCAACTGGTCGAAGTCCCCGTGGAACCGCACCAGGACGAGCACGGTCAGCGCGATCGCTCCGCCCATCAGCAGGACCGCCTTGACGATCTGGATCCAGGTGGTGGCCCGCATCCCTCCCATCGACACATAGACGACCATGAGCGCCCCGACACCGATGACCGTCCAGGCCTGGGCCGCCTCGCTCGTGCCCCCGAGCAGCAGCGCGACCAGGCTGCCCGCGCCCACCATCTGCGCCACCAGGTACAGCACGGACACGGTCACCGAGGACGTTCCCGCCGCGATCCGCACCGGCCGCTCGCTCATACGGGCCGCGACGACGTCCGCGAGCGTGAACCGCCCGCAGTTGCGCACCAGTTCAGCGACGAGGAACAGCACGACCAGCCAGGCGACGAGAAAGCCCACCGAATACAGCAACCCGTCATAGCCGAAGAGCGCGATCAGACCCGAGATGCCGAGGAAGGAGGCGGCGGACATATAGTCACCGGCGATGGCAAAACCATTCTCCATGGGCGAGAAAAGCCGTCCGCCCGCGTAGAACTCCTCCGCCGAACCATGCCGGTGGCGGCTCACCCAGGTCGTGATTCCCAGGGTGACCGCGACGAACGCGCTGAACAGCAGCAGCGCCAGCGTCTGATGGTTCCCGGTCACCGCTCACCACCCGCGACGCTTCGCGTCAGCTCCTGTGTGTCCCAGCGCAGATCGAGCGCGGCCCGGTCTCTGCGCAGCCGGGCATGCCGCGCGTACGCCCAGGTGAACAGGAACGTCGTGAGGAACTGTCCGAACCCCGCGAGCATCGCCACGTTCACCGCGCCGACGACGGGCCGCGCCATGAAGTCCGGAGCCGTCGTCGCCGTCACCACATAGCCCACGTACCAGGCGAAGAAGACGGCTACGGCCGGGACCACGAACCTCCGGTACCGGCTGCGCACCTCCTGGAAGGCCGCGCTGCGCTGCACCTCCAGATAGATGTCGGCCGTGCGGGCGGTTCGGTCCTCGTGCTCCCCTCGCGCGGGCGGCACGGCAGGAGCGGGCGCACCCGTACTGTCCAACTCGCCCCAGCCGGAGGCGAGCGCGTCGTACCAGGGGTCGTCGAACCGGACCTTTCCGGAGCCGGAGTCGGGACCGTCGTACTTCTCCACCGAACTCTCCTTGTCCGCTGCCCGTTTCGGCCGCGTGCCCAAGGATGGACAGAACGGGAAGATCCCAGACTCTTCTCTCCGCGCTCTTCACCCCATCAGGTGACTCACCCCCCTGGTGGCCGCACAAGTCCCTTCCCGAAGGCGTAACGGACCGCCTGCGCACGGTCCTTGAGCCCCGTCTTGGCGAACAGGTTGTTGATGTGCGTCTTCACGGTGGCCGTCGAGACATGGAGCTTGCGGGCGATCTCCTGGTTGGTCAGACCGTCGGCGATCAGCACGAGCACCTCCGTCTCCCGCCCGGTGAGCCCGTCCGGTGCCTCGGTGCCCTCCTCGGGAACCGTGGGCTCCGGCTCGGACAGCCGTTCCAGCAACCGCCGTTGAATGCTCGGCGAGAGCCCGGCGTCCCCGGACAGCACGCTGCGCACGGCCCGTACGATCTCGTCGCCGCCCGCGTCCTTGGTGAGATACCCACGGGCCCCCGCTCTGAGCGCGGGAAACAGCGACGCGTCGTCCGCGTACGTGGTGAGCACCACGACCTGCGTGCGGGGGTGCTCGGCCCGGATGCGTCTGGTTGCCTCCACTCCGTCGCAGCGGGGCATGCGCAGGTCCATCAGCACGACGTCGGGATCGAGCTCGGCCACCAGTCGTACGGCCTCGTCTCCGTCGGCGGCGGCCCCGACGACCTCGACCCCCGGCAGCAGCCCGAGCAGCATCACGATGCCCTCGCGGACCACGGTCTGGTCGTCCGCCACGACGACACGGGCCGGTGCCCCGCCTCCCTCCTCCGTCATACAGGCACCTTCAGCATCACCACGAACCCCTCCTCGTACGGCCCGGCCTCCAGCGAGCCGCCCAGCAACTCGGCCCGCTCCCGCATTCCGAGCAGACCGTATCCGGCACCGGAGTGCGTGAATTCACCCGGCGGCGCTCCCGAATCCCTGACGTTCAAGGTCACTTCGTGCTCGCCATAGTCCAGCCGTATGCGGGTCTTGGCGCCCGGCGCGTGCTTCCGGACGTTCGTCAGGGCCTCCTGGGCAACCCTGCGCAGTGCCTGCGACGCCTCGGCCGGCAACGGCCGCCGTTCACCCGTGACAGTGACGTCGGCGCCGCCGGTGTCGGCGACCAGTTCACTCAGGAACTCCTCCAGCGGTGACAACTCACCACGCAGCGCGGAGAGCGCTTGCCGGGTCTCGGCGAGGCCCTCCCGGGCCATTCCCCGTGCCGCCACGACCCGATCGAGGACCTGGTCCCTCTCCGCGCCTCTCTCGATCAACAGCCGTGCCGCCTCCAGGTGAACGAGCTGGGCCGAGAGGCTGTGGGCCAGGACGTCGTGGATCTCCCGCGCGATCCGGGCCCGCTCCGCGAGCGCCGCCGACTCCGCCTCGGCCGCCCGTGCGGCCCGCTCCTGGACGAGAAGCCGCTGGGCACTGCCCCGGGCCTCCGCGTCCAGCCGCAGCACGTATCCGGCCAGAGCAAGCCCCGTGGTCATGGCCAAGGTGGTCAGCCAGGCATCGTTGTTCACTGCCGCGTACGTACCCAGAGCCACGGCGCTTGCGGGCAGTGCCGCCGCGAGCGGCAGCCGTTCCATGGCGCTGACGGCGCAGGCGCACCACACGACGAGGGCAGGAACCCGCAACCCCGCGCCCTCTGCCACCGTCGCGATGGCGAAGAGCAGCACGAGCAACCCCAAGGAGGGAAGCAGGCGATGCTCGAGCGTGACCCTCCAGAAGCCCCAGACCCCGAGTCCACCGACAAGGACTCCGAGGACAGCCCCTGCGACACCCCAGCCGTGCAGGTCGCTGTCCATGAAAGTCGTCGCCAGGAGGATGCCTACGGCGAAGATGCGCCCGGCCCCGGCGAGCGTACGCCGGGCCCTGTGCACTCCCGCTCGGGAGAGCGCCTCGCGGGAGGGCCAGAGCATCCAGACGTTCTCCGTCATACACGCTCAGCTCCTGTCCGTCGTTATCCGACGGGTGCGGAACTGGCGAGTGATCACCAGGACGGCAACGGCGAGGATCACCAATGCGTCGACGAGCCCGGACATCGCGGCCTCCGTGTGCGAGGAAGTGCGGGTGCCGACAGCGGGCAC
Source organism: Streptomyces sp. NBC_00878 (assembly GCF_026341515.1). NCBI lineage: Bacteria > Bacillati > Actinomycetota > Actinomycetes > Kitasatosporales > Streptomycetaceae > Streptomyces > Streptomyces sp. NBC_00878. The sequence continues at coordinate 2,728,292 of NZ_JAPEOK010000001.1, forward strand.
TGCCGACGCCTTCGACGCTACGGAAACGGGCAGGTCGGCAGATCGGAGCCAGGGTGGATCATGGGTGGATCCCGGGAGTGCCCCGTCTCCACCCGCGGGTGGAGACGCCCTCACGGACGCCTCTTGGCCCGATGTCCGACGGGACGACGCCCGACAGGACAGCGCCCGCCGCGACCCCTCGCGGTCCCGGCGGGCTCACCGCACCGACTACGCGTCGATGCGCGAACGGTCCAGCGTCGCCGCGGAGCTGGAGATGAACTCCTTGCGCGGGGCGACGTCGTTGCCCATCAGCAGGTCGAACACCTGCTCAGAGGCCTCCAGATCGGAGATGTTGATCCGGCGCAGCGTACGGAAGCGCGGGTCCATGGTGGTCTCGGCCAGCTGGTCGGCGTCCATCTCGCCGAGGCCCTTGTAGCGCTGGATCGAGTCCTTGTACCGCACGTTCTTGCGCTGGAGCTCCAGCGCGGTCTCTCGCAGCTCGCGGTCCGAGTACGTGTAGATGTACTTGTCCTGGCCCTTCTTGGGCTGGCTGAGCTCGATGCGGTGCAGCGGCGGGACCGCCGCGAACACCCGCCCGGCCTCGACCATCGGCCGCATGTAGCGCTGGAAGAGTGTCAGCAGCAGGATGCGGATGTGCGCGCCGTCGACATCGGCGTCGACGAGAAGAATGATCTTTCCGTAGCGCGCCGCGTCGATGTCGAAGGTCCGGCCGGACCCGGCTCCTATGACCTGGATGATCGCGCCGCACTCGGCGTTCTTCAGCATGTCCGTGACGGACGCCTTCTGGACGTTGAGGATCTTTCCGCGGATCGGCAGCAGCGCCTGGAACTCCGAGTTCCGGGCGAGCTTGGCGGTGCCGAGCGCGGAGTCTCCCTCGACGATGAACAGCTCGCTGCGGTCCACGTCGTCGCTGCGGCAGTCGGCGAGCTTGGCGGGCAGCGAGGAGGACTCCAGGGCCGTCTTCCTGCGCTGCGCGTCCTTGTGCTGACGGGCCGCGATGCGCGTACGGGCGGCGGAGACGGCCTTCTCCATGACGACTCGGGCCTGCGCGGCCGCATCCCGCTTCGTGGAGGTCAGGAAGTCCTTGAGCTCCTTGGAGACCACGTTCGTCACGATCCGGCGGGCCGCCGAGGTGCCGAGGACTTCCTTGGTCTGGCCCTCGAACTGCGGTTCGGCAAGGCGGACCGTGACGACAGCCGTGAGGCCCTCCAGGGCGTCGTCCTTGACGATGTCGTCCTCGGCGACGCGCAGCAGCTTCTTGGTGCGCAGTACCTCGTTCATCGTCTTCGCGACGGCCTGCTCGAAGCCCGCTACGTGGGTGCCGCCCTTGGGCGTGGCGATGATGTTCACGAACGACTTCAGGGTCGTGTCATAGCCGGTGCCCCAGCGCATCGCCACGTCGACGCCCAGTTCGCGGGTGACCTCGGTGGGCGTCATCTGCCCGTGGTCGTCCAGGACCGGGACCGTCTCCTTGAAGGTGCCCTGCCCGGAGAAGCGGAGGACGTCGCAGACGGGCTTGTCGGTGGCCAGGTACTCGCAGAACTCACTGATGCCGCCGTCGAAGCGGAAGGACTCCTCGCCCTTGCTGCCGCCCTCCCCCAGCCCGAACTCGTCGCGGACGACGATGGTCAGGCCGGGCACCAGGAAGGCGGTCTGCCGGGCGCGCTGGTGCAGGTGGTCCAGGGAGAGCTTCGCGTCCTTGAGGAAGATCTGCCGGTCGGCCCAGTAGCGCACGCGCGTGCCGGTGCGAGTCTTGGGGATCCTCTTGAGCTTGCGCAGCCCGCTCGACGCGTCGAACGCGGCCTCGGCCCCGTCCCCCTTGAACGCTCCGGGGGTCCCTCGGCGGAAGCTCACCTCGTGGGTGTGACCTCCGCGGTCCACCTGGACGTCCAGACGGGCCGAGAGGGCGTTCACCACTGAGGCGCCCACGCCGTGCAGGCCGCCGGAGGCGGCGTACGAGCCGCCGCCGAACTTGCCGCCGGCGTGCAGCTTGGTCATCACGACCTCGACGCCGGACATGCCGGTCTTGGGCTCGACGTCGACCGGGATGCCTCGGCCGTTGTCCCGCACCTCGACCGAGCCGTCGTCGTGAAGGGTCACGTCGATGTGGTCGCAGTAGCCTCCGAGGGCCTCGTCCACGGAGTTGTCGATGATCTCCCACAGGCAGTGCATCAGACCGCGGCTGTCGGTCGACCCGATGTACATGCCCGGGCGCTTCCGCACGGCCTCGAGCCCCTCGAGGACGAGCAGGTGCCGCGCGGTGTAGTTGGAACCGTCCCGGTCTGCTCCGGTCAGCAGCGCTGTGGACGGCACGGACGTCTCGGCGGTCACGCGGTTCGCTCCTCGCTGAATTTCAGATGTGGCCCTTTTGGGTAAGGGCCCGGCTTCGGTCGCCGCTCCGAGGGTACCGAGGCCTGGTAGAGCCGTTGTAACGCCACCCTCGTCCGAAACTCAGACTAGACCAGAGTCGCATGCGTGTTCGATCCCTCGTTGGAGTGAAGTACATATCACGTTCCCTTCCAGGCATGAACCATTTAGGCTCCGGGCACGTCCTCAAGAACAACCGGCAAGCCAGCCGGGAGGACTGAACCTGACAGAGCGCGAACCCGTAAGACACGAAGACACGCAATACGGCTCATTCGCCGCCAACCGGCAGCAGACAGCCGACTCGGAAAGATTTTTTCGAGGAAGAGCCACGAGCGGGAACGTTTTCGGCCTGGTTGGATGTTGACCCTGGTACGACAGCTCGTCGAGCTAGAGAAGAGGCGACGTGACTACTGTTCTGACCCCCGCGAGCCCGCTGACGGCCGCTGACCGCTGCGACCGTTGCGGCGCCCAGGCATATCTGCGCGTCGTCCTCCTCAGCGGTGGTGAACTGCTCTTCTGTGCCCACCACGGGCGCAAGTTCGAGCCGGAACTCAAGAAGATCGCCGCTGAGATACAGGACGAGACGGAGCGGCTGACGACCGCCCCGGCAAGCGCCAACGACGAAGAGCACTGACACTTCGCGCAGACGACGAGCCATCTCCGGCACAGGCCGGTTCGGGCGGTCGCCCCTGAGTCTCAGGGGCGACCGCCCGTGCTCGTGCTCCCCGACACCGCCAGACGGCTCTCAGCGGGTCTCTCCGAGCGTTGTCACGACCTCCGAGACTCGCGTGTAGACACCGGGGCTGCCGGCCCGCCCACAGCCGCTCCCCCACGACACAAGGCCGATCAGTTCCCCCTGAGCGACCAGGGGCCCGCCACTGTCCCCCTGACAGGCGTCCCGGCCGCCGGCCCGCTCTCCCGCGCACAGCATGGAACCGGCGAGGTACCTTCCGTCCGCGTTCCCCGGATAGGCCTTCTCGCAGAGCGCGTCGGGCAGCACCTGCACACGCGCTGCCCGCAGAGAGGTCGCGTAGTCGCCGCCCCCCGTGGTGTCGCCCCAGCCGTAGACCACAGCGCCCGTACCGGGCTCGTACGCGGCACTGCCGGGGCCCGCCATGCGGATGACCGAGCTCGCGGCGAGCGGTTCCGCGAGGGTGAGAACGGCGAAGTCCCCGGCGTTCGTGTAGCTGTCGTAGCGCGGGTTGATCCAGGTGTCGCGTACGGCGATCTCCGTGCCCCCGTCCGACAGGAGATCCCCGCGTCCCGCGATGACCCTCAGATCGCGGACCTGCCCAGGAGGTGCGCCCAACACCTCCTCACTCAGGCAGTGGGCCGCGGTCAGCACCGTCGACGGGCCGATCACCACACCCCCGCAGAACTGCCCCGCACGCGTACCCCCGAACCGGTCACGGCTGGACAGGGCGACGGTCCAGGGGCTCTCGGAGATCTCGACCGGATAGCCACCGATGACGACATCGGCCGTCGCGGGGGCAGGACAAGCCAGCGGTATCGCGGCCACCGTGGCCGCGACGGCCAGCGCTCGGGCGAAGGGACGACGCATGCGCGCTCCTCACTCTGGGGTTGCCATGAGACACCCAGCGTGATCCAGCCGGCGGCGGTCCGCACTCCGCACAGACTGAGGGCCCGGCTCCCTGGGCGGGAAACCGGGCCCTCGGTGACGTACTGCCGAGACCTAGTCGAGGTAGTCGCGCAGGACCTGCGAGCGCGACGGGTGACGCAGCTTCGACATCGTCTTGGACTCGATCTGGCGGATGCGCTCGCGCGTCACGCCGTACACCTTGCCGATCTCGTCGAGGGTCTTCGGCTGACCGTCGGTGAGACCGAAGCGCATCGAGACCACGCCGGCCTCGCGCTCGGACAGGGTGTCCAGGACCGAGTGCAGCTGCTCCTGGAGAAGCGTGAAGCTGACCGCGTCGGCCGGGACGACCGCCTCGGAGTCCTCGATGAGGTCACCGAACTCGCTGTCGCCGTCCTCGCCCAGGGGCGTGTGGAGGGAGATCGGCTCACGGCCGTACTTCTGGACCTCGATGACCTTCTCCGGGGTCATGTCGAGTTCCTTGGCCAGTTCCTCCGGGGTGGGCTCACGGCCCAGGTCCTGGAGCATCTGGCGCTGCACGCGCGCGAGCTTGTTGATGACCTCGACCATGTGCACCGGGATACGGATGGTGCGGGCCTGGTCGGCCATGGCCCGGGTGATCGCCTGACGAATCCACCAGGTGGCATACGTCGAGAACTTGTAGCCCTTGGTGTAGTCGAACTTCTCCACCGCGCGGATCAGACCGAGGTTGCCCTCCTGGATGAGGTCCAGGAAGAGCATGCCGCGGCCGGTGTAACGCTTGGCCAGGGAGACCACCAGGCGGAGGTTGGCCTCCAGGAGGTGGTTCTTGGCGCGGCGGCCGTCCTCGGCGATGATCTCCAGCTCGCGCTTGAGCTTCGGCGCCAGCTTGTCGGCGTTGGCCAGCTTGTCCTCGGCGAACAGACCGGCCTCGATGCGCTTGGCGAGCTCGACCTCCTGCTCGGCGTTGAGCAGCGGGACCTTGCCGATCTGCTTGAGGTAGTCCTTGACCGGGTCGGCCGTGGCGCCGGCCGCCGCGACCTGCTGCGCGGGCGCGTCGTCCTCGTCCTCGTCGGACAGGACGAAGCCCTGGGCGCCGTCCTCGGTGGGCTCCTCGGCGCCGGCCTTGACCGCGCCCGGAGTCTCCTCGGCCGCCTCGTCGTCGACGAGCTCGGCGTCGTCCTTCTTGGCAGTGGTCTTCTTGGCCGTCGTCTTCTTGGCTACGGCCTTCTTCGCGACGGTCTTCTTGGCTGTCGCCTTCTTGGCGGCGACCTTCTTCTCGGACGCGTCCTCGGCGGGAGCGTCTGCGGCAGGCATCGCCGGGGCAGCGGTGGCGGTCGCCTTCTTGGCCGTCGCCGTCTTCGCCGCGACGGTCTTGGTGGCGGTGCGCTTGGCCGGACTCTTCGCTGCGACGCTCTTTCGGGTGCGCTTGGGCTCCGCGGCACTGACCATCAGCGTCACACCCTCTTCCTCGAGGATCTGGTTGAGGCTGCGCAGTACGTTCTTCCACTGAGTGGCCGGAATCTGGTCAGCTTCGAAGGCCCGACGCACGTCATCGCCGGCGATCTGCCCCTCAGCCTTTCCCCGCTCGATGAGCGCCATGACAGAGACGGACTCGGCGATCTCCGGCGGGAGCGTACGGGATGTGCTGGCCGACACGAACAACCTCTCGGAACGTTGGAAAACGGCTTCCGGCCCCGTCCACAACGGACAGGAACCGACGACCGCCGACTTGGGGATGGGCCGACGGCGCGGGCGGGGGCCGGGAAGAGTCACAGCGCCTCGAACGGCGTCTGTATTCCCTACTCGGCTGCCACCTCTTAGGTCATCGCGCTGCTCCCAGGAGCGTTACGCCCAATCTGCGTGGCCCGAGTCACACCCCGTAAGTGATCAAAAGCTCCCAGATGCGGTCAGAGGTGGTCAGCCGATGGTCTCAGTACCCCATCGCACCGCCGGACCCCGCCGGATTTGAGAAGCATCCATTGGGGTCCGGCGGCAGATGGTTCGCCGGCCAAGCGATGCCACTCGGGCACCCGCCACCGACCGCTCCACCCTCGGTGCGCGGTCAGTGCTCACGCGGCGCGGGCACGACGCGCTCCACCTCGGGGTGGACGGTGAGCAGTTGACGCATGGCCGCCTCGGCGCCCGACCCGTCACCGGCGGCGAGGGCGTCGACGATGCGGGCGTGGTGCCCGAGAGAGGCCTCGGTCGGCCGGTCGCAGCCCGTGACCGGGTTGCCGGAGACCTGGAGCGCGGCGGACACGATCCCGGAGAGGTGCTCCAGCATGCGGTTGCCGGAGACCTGGATGAGCAGGGAGTGGAACTCCGCGTCGGCGCGCGAGAAGGTGAGCGCGTCACCCTGCCCCATGGCGTGCACCATGATCTCGACCATGTCGCCGAGCCGCTGCTGCACCTCCTCTCGCCCGTGTCCGGCGGCGAGGCGGGCGGCGAGGGGCTCGATCGTCCAGCGCAGCTCGCTCAGCTCGCGCCGCTGGTCGTCGCGCTGCGGCCCGAAGGCCCGCCACTCGATGATGTCCGGGTCAAGGAGGTTCCAGTCGCTGACCGGGCGCACGCGCGTGCCGACATTGGGGCGGGCACTGACCAGGCCCTTCGCCTCAAGAACGCGGAGTGACTCACGGACGACGGTACGGGACACCTCGAAGCGCTGGCCGATCTCCTCGGGCACGAGCGGGCGGTCCGCACCCAGGTCGCCGGAGACGATCATCTGCCCCAGTTGCTGGACCAGTTGGCCATGCAGGCCGCGGCCGCGGCTGCCGGCGGTACGCCGACCCATGCGGCCCAGCTCCGGGTCCGTGCCGTCCCACACGGAGGCACTGAGGCGGTCTACGCCGGGGACCTCCCCGTAGGGATAGCGGTCGAGTTCGCCCGGGCCGGCGAGACCGGAGTCTGCGGTGCGGGCGGTGGTCATCATGGTGTGCGCAAGGGTACTCACGGATCCTTTGTCGGCGCCGTCTCCAACTCCCTTGAGGTCTTTGGTGAAAAGCACACGAAAGGGTGATCGCTCACCCCATCGCAATTGACGCCTTATCGGAAAGAAATGGGCGTTCTGTGTGGAGTTGCGCGCACGAGGGGAACGCATGTGCACGGACGGTCGTCATCGGACCCTGCTCCGCAGGGTGGTGAGCAGATATGCGCAGAGCAGTGCGCTGAGCGACAACGTCAGTGCGCCACCGACGGGTTGGACGATCACCCGCGCCACGGCGGCCAGGTAGCGCTCGCCCCCGAACGGCCACTGGATCAGCACGAGCTCGCGCAGCCGGGTCGAGAGCCCGGCGGCGGTCCGCACGGACGGCCCCTCGAAGACCTTCTGCACCAGCGGTACGACGAGGACCGGTACGGCGAGTACCGCCGCCAGTCCGGCGGTCGCCGACCGGAAGATCCCGGCCGCCAGGACGCCCGCCCAGGCGCAGCCCACCACGAGGCCGATCCAACTCGCGCTCAGCGAAAGCCAGTCCTCGGGAACTCCGGCGAGCTCCCGTCCGTAGACGAGGTAGAGCAGTTCGGCGTCCACACCCACCGCGAGGAGGGCCAGCATCAGCGCGGTGGCGGCGGCGACGAGGAGTTTGGCGGCGAGCATCCCCAGGCGGCGGGGGACGGTCCCGCGATCGGCGGCCAGGGCGGGATGGCGGAACTCGTCGCCGAAGGCGATGGCGCCGAGCAGTCCCGCCCCGAGCGCCGCGGGCGGCAGCGGGAATTCCCGCGGCCACGCGGCGAGCAGACGCGGCTGCGGCGTGTGTCCCGCTCTGGCCAGGAGCATGGAGACGAGGGCGGAAGTGACGAGCACGGCGGCGGCGGTGAGATAGCCGGTGGCGACCCCGGCCGCGCGGCGCAGTTCGTAGCGCAGCGGCCGCAAGGGGCTGGCGCCCGGCCTGACGGTGATGGGCGGCGGAAGGAGCGACAGTTCGTCGGCGCGCGCCACCTCCACGGTTCGCGCGGGCTGCTCGGCCTCCTGAGCGTCGCTCGCGGGATGCTGCGCGGGGACAGGTCCCATGTCGCCGATCTCGTCCGCGAGTTGGTGTACGAGGATGCTGTGGCGGTACGCGGTTTCGCCGACGTCGGCGCACGTGCTGCCGTACACGGAGAGCCGGTTGCCTGCCTCCCGTACGACTTCCACGGAGCGGCGAGTGGTACGGGCCTCCTTGGCGAGCAGGCCGCCGAGCCGGGCGGCGTGCGGGCTGCGGACGGCGACGCGGGGCCGGAGACGGGTGCGGGCGAAGTCGGCGACCTCCTGGTCGGCGACCAGCCTGCCCCCTTCCAGCGTGACGACCCGGTCGGCGGTCCGCGCGGCCTCCTTGGGGTCGTCCGTGGTGAGCAGCACGGTGCCGCCCCCGGCGGCGTGGGCTCGCAGAATCCCGTGCAGCCAGCGGCCCTCGCGGGCGGAGAGCCCGTCGGCGGCGGCGTCGAGCACGAGCGTGTGCGGGTCGGACAGCAGGGCACAGGCCAGGCCGAGGCGACGGTCCATGCCGCGCGAGAGTGTGCTCAGACGCTGGTCGCGCAGGCTGACCAGGCCAACCACCTCAAGGACGTCGTCGGCGCGCTGGGCCGGTACGCCCGCCGCCGCGCACAGCATCCGGAGTTGACCGCGGACCGTGCGGGCGGGATGGCCGGGCACCTCTCCGAGGAGCACGCCGACCTCGCGCAAGGGATGGGCGATGCGGTGCAGCGGGCGGCCTCTGAAGTAGGTGATTCCACGGCCCTGTTGAAGTTCGAGCATGAGCCTGAGCGCCGTAGTCTTGCCCGCGCCCGGGGCTCCGAGGAGCACAGTGACGCGGCCCGCGGGCACCTCGAAGGAGACATCGTCGACGGCGGGGGGAAGCTCCTTGCGGGCGTTGCTGGTCAGTCCGATGGCCTGGATCACCCAAAGCAAGATAGCGCGATATGTACGGTTTCTCGGTGATCTCGGGTGTGCTGAACGGGCCGCCCCATGCCCGTCGGACCACTTGGCCGGACCGCGGATCTCCGGGGCATCAGGTCGTGACGCGGCTCCCGGAGCGGTGACTGGTCCCGGCACGGTTCCAGGGCGGTGACCGATCTCGGCTCGGTTCCAGGGTGGTGACCGGTCTCGGCTCGGCTCCCAGGGCCGTGTCAGACCTCGGGACGGAGCATCGGCGGGTTGAGCAGCGTGGCGCCGCCCGCGCGGAACAGCTGGGCCGGGCGACCGCCCTGGCGGGTCGTCGTACCGCCCGTGGGCACGAGGAAGCCCGGTGTGCCGGTGACCTTGCGGTGGAAGTTGCGGGGGTCCAGCGCCACGCCCCACACCGCCTCGTACACCCGGCGCAGTTCGCCGACCGTGAACTCCGTCGGGCAGAAGGCGGTGGCCAGCGACGAGTACTCGATCTTCGAACGGGCGCGCTCCACTCCGTCCGCCAGGATCTGCGCGTGATCGAAAGCGAGGGGCACGGCCTGTTCACCGTCGCGGCCGTAACCGCCCTGCTGAAGCAGTTCCTGGACGGGCGCCCAGCGCGCGCTGTTCGCGTCTCCGCCTGCCCTGGGCGCGGGCAGATCGGGGGCGAGCGCGAGATGCGCGACGCTGACGACCCTCATGCGCGGGTCGCGCTTCGGATCGCCGTAGGTCGCGAGCTGCTCCAGGTGCGCGCCGTTGGCCTGCGCGGGGGCCGTCTGGTCATGGGCGCACAGCCCGGTCTCCTCGCTCAGTTCCCGCGCCGCTGCCTGTGCCAGGTCCTCGTCCGGCCGTACGAAGCCGCCGGGCAGCGCCCACCGCCCCTGAAAGGGCGGCTCACCCCTCCGCACCGCCAGTGCGCACAGGGCATGGCGACGCACGGTCAGCACGACGAGGTCAACGGTGACGGCGAACGGCGGGAAGGCTGACGGGTCGTAGGGCATGCCGAGATCATAGTCGTCTGCCTGACGATAAACACTCCCTTCGTCGGCCGCTTCAGTGGCTGATCCACTGCCCTCCGGTACGGGCGTCGTGGTCGCCACCGGCCCGATCCTTGTCGACTTCCACTCGCTCACACTCCCAGTTGAAGCCCGTCGGCGGCCTCCTCGACCATGGCGAGGCCGAGCCTGCTGACGCGTACGGAGAAGGGGGCGCCCGCGACGCGCAGGCCGGTCAGCCCGATCTCGCCGAGGGGGGCGCCGCGGACCGGTCGCAGCGTCACCGTTCCCGCGGGGGCGTCGGGACGGATTCCGGCGAGGGTGGTGAGCAGGAGGATGCCCGCGGCCGCGGCCGTTGCCGCGGGCCGACAGGCCGCCGGATGCGGCAGCGGGGCGCCACCTTCCGTGCGCCGCTCCCCCGCGTACATCTCCGGCAGCCGGTGGCCGAACGCCTCGGCCGCCGACAACATGCCCCGCAGCAGTGAAGTCGCCTCCTTTTCGTAGCCCGCGGCGGCCAGTCCCGCGACGGCGACGGCCGTCTCGTGGGCCCGGACGGCCCCGCTTCGGTGCCCGAACGGGTTGTACGCCGCCTCCTTCGCACCGAGGCTGCGCAGTCCCCAGCCCGAGTCCATGGCGGGCCCGCCGAGCAGCCGCGCCAACTGTTCTGTCTGCACCTTGTCGAGCAGGCCCGGGGCCGGAGTGCCCTCGCCGAGCAGCCCGGTGTCGAGCAGGTGGGCACTGGCCGCGCCGAGGTGTGGCACGACCCGCCCGTCGGGCAGACGGGCCGCGGCCGGCCTGCCGCCTCCCCTGTCCTCGATCCAGAAGTCCTCCTGGAAAGCGGTCCTCATCCCACGAGCCCACCTCCGCAACTCGGGACCGCCTCCCCTGCCGTACGCGTCGAGCAGGTCGGCGCCCAGCAGCGCGGCCCGGTGGGCGTGCGCCTGGGTCTCGCAGCGCGACGGTCCGCCGGGGCGCGGGTCGGACAGATACGTACCGTCGCCGACCGCGGTCCGCAGCCACTTGAGGCAGCGCTCGGCCACGGGCAGCAGTTCCTCGGTCTCCTGCTCGGGGAGCCCCCAGCGCCTGGCTTCCGCGAGGACGACGGGGAACAGCAGGGTCGCCTCTTCGCCCGTGCAGCTCGGCGGCAGATGCGTACCGGCATGCCGTCGCGGCCCGGGGAGCAGTCCGGATCGCGGCCCCGCGCCCACGAGTTGGGTGCGCGCGAGGGTGCGCAGGGTGCCCGCGGCCAGCCGGGTGCCCAGCGGCAGGGTCATACGGGCCGCCGCGAGCGCCTCGGCCGGCGCCATACCGCAGCGCCAAGGTGCGCCGGCCGCGAGGTGGGTGTCGGACGGTTGCACGGAGTCACGCAGCAGCAGGGCCTGGAGGTCATCGATGCTCGTGCGCAGGAGTGCCTGAACCCTTGGGTCGTCGCTCACGGCCCGTGCCGGGGCGAGCGGGCTGGTGGCGCCGCGCGCGACGGCTCGGATGGGCCCCGCGCCCGTCGGCCCCACCCTCAGTTCCACGCTTCGGGTGCCGCCGGGCGGCAGGTCGAGCTCCCAGCGCAGCAATCCGGCGGAGGCCAGCGCGTCCGAAGGCGGCGGGCTGGCCGTGACGACGGAGTGCCCGGTGGCGCAGGACCATCGCATGCCCGAGTCGTGAACGCTGGCGGGCAGGTCGGGACCGGCCCGCCCGGAGGCGACCGCGCCCAGTTCCGCCAGGTCCGTGCCGAGCGACACCTCGACGGGCAGGCGCAGATGGCGGTGGGCCGCGCTGCGCAGGGTGATCCGCTCCGTGCCGTCCGCGTATCGCGTCCGTTCGACGACGACGTCGGGGTCGGGGCCTCCGTCGGCGGACAGGCTCAGGGTCGCCACGAAACGGGCCTGGTCGGCCGCGACCATCCGGGCCTGGGCCGCGAGCGGTTCGCGCCCCGCGACGCGCAGTCGGCAACGGGAGAGCATGCGTCGGCCCGCGCGGTAGAAACCCTCCAGTCCCTGGCCGGTCAGCTGGCCGTGCTCTGTGGAAATCGCGAGCCCTGGCAGGGCTACACAGATCAGCGCGTGGTGCGCGGGTGGCAGATGCACGGTCGCGTGTGTCAGGGACGGCGGCGTCTGCGGGGTTGTGGCTCCGCCGGGGCCTATGGAGGGCTGTACGGGCCCGCGGAGCAGAGGGGGACTGCCGAGCGGAGTGGAGGACGGGGTGGGCAGAGGCATGGGCGGCTTCTTCTGTGCTGCGTGCGCTGAGAGCGCGCTCAGCGGCGTGGGGGGCTCCGGAGGGGCGGGCGATCGATGGCACGGCCCGGCCGCGGGCTGCGCCACTCAGGTGAACGGAGCGGGGCGGGCCCGGGTCACGCCCCGGTTCACGGAAGCCGACGGATTGACAGATTGATGGATTGGCTGTGAGCCGGGGGCTCGGGGTGCGCCCTCCGACGGTTGGCCGGGGCGGGGCCCGGGAACGGGGCGGGGCCCGGGCGAGGCGGGGCGGGGAACGGGGCGGGGCCCGGGAACGGATGAGGCTTCCGCCCAGTCAGCCCTTCTTGGAGTGTCCGCAGAAGTCCAGCCCTTCCCGGGCAAAGCCACTGCCAGGGCCCGCGCACAAGCCTTACGCGCCCCACGCCTCCCGCCTCCCGCCTCCCGCCTCCCGCCTCAGCGCCCTATCACCCCATCGTCCCGAGTGCGACCGGCCGCCACACCGACCCGAGCCCCGCCAACCCCCACGTCATCGCCCGAAGCGGCCGGGCCGACCATCCAGGCTCAGTTGGCCTGGGCACAGTCGCCCTCGGCCCAGGCGACCACCACCCCCGATACCGCTCCCCCGCCCTCACGTCTTGCCCTTCTTCGTCCCATGTCGGCCGGCTCCTCGGCGGGACCGGGCGGCGCCGCCCGTACCCTCCGCGGCCCGAGCGGGTCCTTCCGTCGCCGGGGAGCCGTCGGCGGTGGAACGGGGATGGCGCGTGCCCGCGGTCCCGGATGGCCGGGAACCCGGACGGCTCGCCCCGCTCCCCGTGGACCGCGGCTTGCGTCGAGGACGGGAAGCCACCGAGGTCGACCGCTTCGGGGCGGGCCCCGAGCGTCCGTCGACGTCGACCGGCGATGTCGAGGACGAGGTCGAGGTCGAGGAGGCATTCACCTCCGTGTCGCAACGATCCGTGTCGGGACGATCGGCGTCGGGACGATCCGCCCGCTCCCTGCGGAGGCAGCGGCGAATCGACTCCGGATCCAAGCCCTCGTTGCACGCCTGGTGGAGAAGGTGGGCGAACAGGTATCCCGGATCCGCTCCGAGCGCCATCGACAGGGCTTCGCGGGCCTCCAGTTCGTCACCGGAGGACCAGGCAACCCATCCCGCGAGCGTGAGTGGTGCCGCGGCATGCTCGCCGTACGGGCCGACACATCGGCGGGCCAGGGCCCTCCAGAGGCGGAGGGCCGGGCCGGCCTCGTCGCCCTCCATCCACTCCGTCGCCCGGTCACGCGTCGTGCGGTCCTGGAGGCCGAGGATCAAGGTGGCTGCCTCGTCGTGGCCAAGGAGTTCGTCGTCGCGAAGATCCGCCGACAGGGCGCCGGACACACCGGACACATGAGGTACTGCCGGTGCACCGGATGGGCCCGAAGGACCCGAAGGATCCGAAGGCCCCGATGCGGCGGATACACCAGATGCCCCCGACGCACCGGACCCAGGCGTGCAGTCAGCGAACCGGCCCATGACCCGATGAGCGAGGTCCAAGGTCTCGGTCGCCACGACCGCCCGGCTTTCGTCGTCCAGGATCCGGGGGACCAGCGCCATGCTCACCGCATCGAGCGCGGACTCCTGCTCCAGCGCGGCCGCGGTCTCCCACGGGACCAGCCTCGCCCTGAACTCCTTCAGGGATCCCCGGACTTGGAGGCCGGCGTACGTCGCCGCGGCGGCCAGCACGGACGTCCCGGGCAGCCCCATGGCCGTACCGTCGGGCGGGCAGCACTGCTCACTGGGGCAGCAGTACGACCAGAAACGGCCGTCCGAGATGCACAGGGCCTCGATCACGGGAACGTCCAGGGCGCCGCAGGCCGTGCGCAGCAACTGCGCGAGTGGGCGCAGACGTTCCATGACTTCCCGGCCCGACTCGCCGTCCCTGGGGTCCTGGCAGAGGAAGGCCACGATGCTCTCGGGCAGCGCGCCCCTGCGTTCGCTGCCCTTCACGAGTCCGTGGGTCAACTGTCCGGCCACGGACGGCCAGTCGTCCGCGTTGGCCGGGATGCCGAGCCGGGCCCGTCCACCGAACCTGCCGCGCCCGTCCCTGTCGTGCAGGGCGGCGAGCACGATGCTGTCCTCGGGCCGGTACCCGAGCAGGTACGGCAGGGCGTCCGCCAGTTCGGCCGGAGTGCGGAGGGTTACCTGGTGCTCGGCGCACGGGATGCCGGACGTGCCGTGCACCGGGTCGACACGGCTGTCGCCTCCAGGCCTCTCGCTTTGCTCGCCTCCATGCCTCTCACTCAGTTCGCTTCGTTCACCTCCATGCCTCTCGCCCAGTTCGCCCGGTCCCGAACCATGTCCCCAACCATGTCCCCCGTGGCCTGAACTGTGCCCGTCACGCCCTCCAAACCCATCGCGTTCGCCACGCCTTCCAAACTCCCCGCGTTCGCCACGCCCTCCATGCTCGCCGCACCCGCTGATGTCACCGTCGCCGTGGTTCCCGGCCGCTTCGCTGTGATTCGTCATGCCGTGACCATCCCGCGGATCCCAGAATTCCGCTTTGCCCTGTGGATAACCACGACCATGGTCACGTCAGAACTTGTCCACAGCCTGACGGGCTCCTGCGCGTGATGTCCGACCCATCGGGTCCCATGGGGTCATGAGCAACGAAGCGCCACACACCGCATCTGGTCATACTCATAGCCCTTGTTGTAGTCATTCCTCCTGACTACAGTGCTGACCATGGATCATGCCTTGTTGCGCGAGCGCCTTGACGCCCTCGTCTCCATCGAGTCACCGTCCGGGCACACCGAGGGCCTGGAGCGCTGTTACGCGCTGATGCGGACCTGGGGGGAGCCGATACTCGGCAGAGAGGCCGAGATCGTCACCGAAGGAGGGACGCCGCATCTGCTGTGGCGGGCGCGAGGCGCGGGAGAGGTGCTGCTCCTCGGCCATGTCGACACGGTGTGGCCCCTGGCGACGATCGACCGGCGCCCGTTCCGCGTCGAGGACGGCCGCGCGTACGGGCCTGGCGTCTTCGACATGAAGGCCGGGCTGGTCACGGCCTTCGCCGCGCTCGCCGAGTGTCGCGATCCGTCGGCGGTGAGCGTGCTGATCACCGGCGACGAGGAGATCGGCTCTCCGACCTCACGGGCACTGATCGAATCCGTCGCCGGTGCGAGCGGCGCCGTGCTGGTGCTGGAGCCCAGTCAGGCGGGAGCGGTGAAGACTGCCCGCAAGGGCGGCTCGTTCTACAGCGTCGACATCACCGGCAGGGCGGCGCACGCCGGGTTGGAGCCCGAACGCGGAGTGAACGCCCTGCTCGAACTCGCGGCGCAGGTCGTCGCCGTGTCGGCGCTGGCAGCCCCCGAGCGGGGGACGACCGTCACCCCCACCGTCGCGCGCGCGGGCACGACCACGAACACCGTGCCCGCGGAAGCACACCTGCGCGTGGACGTACGCGCCTGGGAGCTTGCCGAGCTGACCCGAGTCGACCGGGCGATGCACGCCCTGTCGGCCAGCATCCCGGGGTCGGCCGTCCGGGTCGACGGCACGATCAACCGGCCGCCGCTGGAGCCGGCGAGTTCCCGGAAGCTCTACGCGACGGCGCGCAGGGTCGCGGCCGAGTCCGGGTTGCCCGAACCGGACGAGGTGGGCGTCGGTGGAGCGTCCGACGCCAACTTCACCGGCGCGCTGGGGATACCCACGCTCGACGGACTCGGCCCGCTGGGTGACGGCGCGCACGCCGAGCACGAATGGGTCGATCTGACCTCACTCGGCGAGCGGGTCCGGCTCGTCTCCGGACTGATCGACCGACTGACGCGCCCGTGACCGCTGGGCACGCATCTCGATCGCGTCGAGCATCATCTCCAGGCCGACATCGAAGGCGACCGGCCCGCCGACGTTCGGCAGGCGCTCGGCGTAGTGCGCGATGGTCGGGTACTTTTCCGGGTCGAGCTGGCGGTATTCCACCTGCCATGCCAGCTCGTCCCTGCGCTGGACGTCGGGGTCGAGCGCGTGGAAGGACGCCTCCAGGCTAGCCACGGCCCGCACGAAGTTGCCGAGCGCGCGCTGCACCGACGCCACCTCGTCGTCGGGGACTCCGGCACGCCGCACGGCGTCCAGAGTGAACTCGACGTTGGAGAACTCCATGGGTCGTCGCGTCGTGCGCATGACCATCTGCTGGGCGAACGGCGCGTACCGCAGGTAGTGCTCGCGCACCCGCTCGGCGATCGTCCGGAGGTCGGCGCGCCAGTCGTCGGTGGGCGCGACGCTGCCGCCGTAGGAGCGAGCCCGGAGGCTGTCGACGAGTTCCAGAAGCAGCTCGTCCTTGTCCCTGAAGTGACGATAGATCGACGTCGGATGCGCCTCAAGGGCGGCTCCGATCTCCTGGAACGTCAACGCGTCGAGGCCATCCCGCAGGGCGATCTTCTCGGCCGCCGCGAGGATCGTCTCCCGGTTGAGGCTGTCGCGGGCGCGGCGGGGCTTGGTCTCCCCGTTCGAACGCTTCTCCTTCGACTGGCGTGCGGCTGCCACCAAAGCCTCCCCTTGTCGACCCATGAGCCATCACTGCTGTCGGCATTTTCGCACCAGCCGACCGATCTTCTGGACTACAGCTTAGTCAACGCTCCTGACTACAAACCTGCCTAAGACCCTTGCTTGCGCCCTGACTGGCGCATAATCTCCCCTCATCCCTTCCAGAAAGGCCAGCGCATGAGCACTCGGATCAGACTCGGAGCCTTGGGGCTCATGGCCCTCCCACTGCTCACGACCGCGTGCACGAGCGGAGGTGCCGGCCCGAATCCCCGTACGTCCCCCAGCACGGCCGTGCCCGTACGGCAGGGCGGGAGCATCGTCATCGGCGCCGAGCAGGAACCGGACTGCACGGACTGGATCGCGAGTTGTGCGACCTCGATCTGGGGCACGTACATCATGGACGTCCCGACCATTCCGCGAGTGTTCGAGCCGAAGAAGGTGGACGGCAAGTGGGCGCCGGTGGCCACGAACGTCCTGGCCTCGGAGCCCGAGGTCGCCGCGGGCCCGCCGCAGAAGGTCACCTACCGGATCAACCCCGCCGCGGTGTGGTCGGACAAGAAGCCGATCACCTCGGCGGACTTCCGGTACACGGCTCTGGCGATCCGCGACGGCAAGGACGTACTGGACCGGACCGGATACAGCCACATCACCAAGGTCGACACGCCCGATCCGAAGACGGCGGTCGTCACCTTCGACACCCCGTACGCCAACTGGAAGCACCTGTTCAGCGGCCTGCTCCCCCAGCACCTGCTCGACGGCAAGGACCGCGGTGCGCTGATGAAGGACGGCTACTCATGGAGCGGAGGCCCCTGGAAGATCGAGTCCTGGAAGAAGGGGGTCTCGGTCGTCCTGGTGCCGAACAAGAACTACTGGGGGGACAAGCCCAAGCTGGACAAGGTCACCTTCCAGTTCACCGCTGACACCGCCGCGGCGTTCCAGGCGTTCAAAACCGGCCAGCTCGACGCGCTCTACCCCACGCCGCAGCTCGACTCGATCGACCAGATCAAGAACGGCCTTCCCAACGCCAATTCGGTCGTCGATCCCGAGTCGGGCAACCTGGAGGGGCTCTGGTTCAACAACGCCAAGGCGCCCTTCGACTCCGTGGACTTCCGCAAGGCGGTGTCCTACGCGCTGGACCGCAAGGCCATCGTGACCCGCCTGTACGGCGCGCTCGGTGTCACGAAGCCCGCCCAGAGTGTGCACACCCCGCTCGTCGGCAAGTACGGGGGCACCGACTTCGCGCGGTACACCCTCGACCAGGCCAAGGTCGACTCCCTGATGAAGGGCGACGGCTGGGCCAAGGGATCCGGGGGTATCTGGGAGAAGGCAGGCAAGAAGGCGACCTTCACGGTCAGCACGATGACCGGCAACAAGCGCCGCGAGCTGACCGAGCAGATCCTCCAGGAACAGCTGCGTACCGCCGGTTTCGAGGTGACGATCGACAACACCTCGGCCGCGGACCTGTTCGCCAACAAGGTACCCAAGGGCAATTTCCAGCTGGGCCTGTGGACCCTCGTCGACACGTTCCCGCTGCCGTCGCTGGAAGCATCGTTCTCCTCCAGCGCGATTCCCACCGCGAAGAACGGTTACGCCGGGCTCAACATGTCCCGCATCGACCTGCCCGGTCTCGACAAGGCTCTCAACACCGCGGCATCCTCTCTCGACGACAGCACACGCGTCGAGGCGTCGCGGAAGGCCGACAAGCTCCTGGCCGACTCCGCCGCCACTCTGCCGCTCGACGTGATCCCCAACGTCCTGCTGTGGAACAAGAAGATCGGCGGGCCGTTGGCCGTCGACCCCGCTCGTGGGCCGTTCTGGAACCTCGCCCAGTGGGGCCTCGCTCGCTGAGAGGCGGTCGGCGACCATGTTCACCTACATCGCCCGAAGGTTGCTCTACTCGATACCCGTCGTTTTCGTCGCGTCGTTCCTGCTGTTCTGGGCGGTCAGGACCGTGTTCGACCCGCTGGCGAAGCTGCGCGGCGGCCCTGACCCGGGCGCCATCGCCCGCGTGACGGAACGCCTCGGACTCGACAGGTCGATTCCCGAACAGTACTGGCGATGGCTCGCGAGCTTCGCCACCGGTGACTGGGGAGTCAGCTCGCGGACCACAGGCCCGGTCCTGAGGCTGATCCTTCCCGCGCTCGGCACCACCCTGCAGCTGATCGTCTGGGGTGTGCTCCTCGCGGCGGTGATCGCGCTCGCGGTCGGCGTCTACTCGGCGGTGCGGCAGTACTCCGCGGGTGACCTCGCCTTCACCGGGCTCTCCTACCTCGGCATCGCGATGCCGCCGTTCTGGCTCGGGCTGATCCTGATCCAGTTCCTCGCGGCCTGGCCGCAGGAACTCCTCGGCCTGACCGACCCCCCGCTGTACTTCGTGGGCCTGCACTCGCCCGACGGTGGCGGTCCACTCGACTATCTGCGCCACCTCGTGCTGCCCGTACTGACCCTGACCATCGGTCTGGTGGCGAGCTGGAGCCGGTTCACCCGGGCGACGATGCTCGAAGCCCTCACCAGCGAGTACGTACGGACCGCACGGGCCAAGGGGGTGCCCAGGCGCCGGATCGTCGTACGGCACGCCCTGCGGACGGCGCTCGGCCCGTTCGTCAGCGTCACCGCCGTGGACGCCGGTCTGCTGTTCGGCGGGCTCGTCGTCACCGAGCAGATCTTCGCCATCCAGGGCATGGGCAGGCTGTTCCTCGACTCTCTGCTCGCGGGCGACGTGTTCGTCCTCGTGCCGTGGACGCTCGTGATCGCGGTGGTCGTCATCGTGTTCAACCTGCTCGCCGACCTCGCGTACGCCGTACTCGACCCGAGAGTGAGACTCCGATGACAGCGGTCACCGCCGCGGCGGTCTCTGTGCCCGAACGAACCCAGTGGCAACTGGCCCGTCGGCGGTTTCTGCGCCACCGGCTCGCGGTCGTGGGGCTCACCGTGCTCACGGTGCTGATCATCGGCTGCTTCGGCGCGGACCTGATCGCCCCGTACAACCGGGGCGTCCAGGACCTGGCGGTCGGGCCGACGCCGCCGTCGGCGGCGCACTGGTTCGGCACCGACGAACTGGGCCGCGACTACTTCACCGAGCTCCTCTACGCCGGGCGGATCTCGCTCGCGATCGGCCTGTCCGTCGCCGTGCTCGCGACCGCGGTGGGCACGGCGCTCGGCGCGGCGGCGGGCTTCTTCGGCGGCTGGGTGGACGAGGTCATCATGCGGGTGACGGACCTGTTCATCGTCCTGCCCGCGATCGTGGTCCTCGCGGTCGTGCTGCAGGGAGCCGGCCGCTCCCCGGTCGTGATCGTGCCGGTGCTGGCGGCCATCGGCTGGACCACGGTGGCCAGGGTCGTCCGCAGCCAGGTCCTCTCGCTGCGGGAGAAGGAGTACATCGCCGCGGCGACGGTGCTGGGCGTGACCAGGCGGCGGATCATCGTGCGGCACATCCTGCCCAACCTCACCGGCGTCATCGCCGTGAGCACCTCGCTCGGTGCGGCGAACGCGGTGATCATCGAATCGACGCTCTCCTTCCTCGGCTACGGCGTGCAGCCACCGGAGTCGAGCTGGGGCAACATGCTGAGCCAGGCGGCCGGTCTGATCGGTACGGGCAAGGTGTACCTCCTGTACTTTCCCGGTCTCTTCATCCTGCTCACCACCCTGGCCATCAACTTTCTCGGCGACGGCCTCAGGGACGCGCTCGACCCGAAGGGAACGCGCCCGTGAGCGCCCTGCTGGAGGTCGCTGACCTCACCGTCGAACTCCCCACGGACGGCGGCCCGGTCACGGCCGTCAGCGGACTCTCGTTCGCCGTCGCCCCCGGCGAGACACTCGGAATCGTCGGGGAGTCGGGCTCCGGCAAGAGCGTCACGGCGATGGCCGTGCTCGGGATCCTGCCGGGCCGGGCCCGCGTCACGGGGTCGATCCGGTTCGGCGGCGAGGAACTGCTCGGCCGGCCGGAGGCGGAGCTGCGCACCCTGCGCGGCCGCCGCATCGCGATGATCTTCCAGGACGCGCTGACCGCGCTCACTCCGGTGCACACGGTCGGCGCGCAGATCGCGGAGGCCATCACCGTGCACGACCCCTCGGTCTCGCGGTCGGCGGTGCGTGACCGCGTCGTCGAACTGCTCGACCTGGTCGGCATCCCCTCACCCGCCCGACGTGCGGACCAGTACCCGCACGAGCTCTCCGGCGGTATGCGGCAGCGCGTCATGATCGCGATGAGCATCGCCAACGAACCGGATCTGCTCATCGCCGACGAGCCGACAACCGCGCTCGACGTGACCGTGCAGGCCCAGATCCTGGACGTCATCAGAAGGATCCAGCAGCGCACGTCGACCGCCCTCATGCTGATCACCCACGACCTGGGTGTGGTGGCCGGCGTCGCCGATCGCGTGATGGTCATGTACGCGGGCACGAAGGCCGAGGAAGCCGCCGTCGAGCCGATCTTCTACGAGCCCGCTCACCCCTACACCAGGGGCCTGCTGGCCTCGTTGCCCCGGCTCGACGCACGCCACGGCGAACGGCTCTACCAGATCCCCGGCCAGCCCTCGTACGCCGCGGGGTGCCCCTTCCACCCCCGCTGCGAACACGCCCGGGCGGGCCTCTGCGACACGACGGTCCCCTCACCGGTCCGGATCGGCGAGGGCCACAGCGCGTCGTGCCTGCGAGTGGGCGAGCTGACGAAGGAGGTCCCCTCGGTATGACGGCTCTTCAGGTCACCGACCTCATCAAGACCTATCCCGTACGCGGCGGGGCGTTCCGCCGCCGGACCGGCACCGTCCAGGCCGTCTCGGGGGTGACGCTCCGGGTGGCACAGGGCACCACGCTCGGGCTCGTCGGGGAGAGCGGCTGCGGCAAGTCGACACTGGCCGCGTGCCTGGTCCGGCTCGTCGAGCCGACCTCGGGTGAAGTACTCCTCGACGCGACGGACTTCACGGCGTTGTCGGCGGCGCGGTTGCGCGCCGCGCGACGGCGTATCCAGCTGGTCTTCCAGGATCCGTACGCGTCCCTCAATCCGCGCATGACGGTCCGCGCCATCATCGTGGAGGCGCTCGACGTCCATGGCCTGCATCGCGGGCGCGAATCCGAGCGGGTCGCCGAACTGCTCGAACTCGTCGGGCTCGACCCGCGGCACGCCGGCCGGTTCCCGCACGAGTTCTCCGGCGGGCAGCGCCAGCGGGTCGGCATCGCTCGCGCGCTCGCCGTCGAGCCCGAGGTGATCGTGCTGGACGAGCCGGTCAGCGCGCTGGACGTGAGCATCCAGGCCGGCGTGATCAACCTGCTGGAGGACCTCCAGGACCGGCTCGGGCTGACCTACCTCCTGATCGCCCACGACCTGTCCGTGGTACGGCACGCCAGCGACGAGGTGGCCGTCATGTATCTCGGCCGGATCGTCGAGCAGGGGCCGCCGGACGAGCTCTACCCGCGTCCTCTGCACCCGTACACCCAGGCGCTGCTGTCGGCCGTGCCGATCCCGGACCCGCGGGCCGAGCGTGCCCGCCGCCGGATCATCCTGACCGGCGACGCCCCGAGCCCGACGGATCCGCCGTCGGGCTGCCGGTTCCGGACCCTCTGCCCGAAGGCAAGCTCGATCTGCGCCGCCGAGGTCCCCGCGCTCGTCACCGACGCGCGGGGCCACAGCGTCGCCTGTCACAAACCGGAGTTGATCGATGTCCTCTGACGCCCGTAGCTGGCGCGACCGTTTCGCCACCTCCATCGTGAGGTCGGTACGCCCCTGTCCCGGCGCTCTCGACCTCTCGATGGTGTTCTCGGCCGGCCTCGGCGACGCCGAGGTGTCGGTCTGGGACGCGTCCACCGGCACGACCGAGCAACTCCCGGACCTGCCACCCCACGTGGCGGACCCGGTGCCGGCCGCGGACGGACGCGCGATCCTCGTACTGCACGACGCCGACGGCAGCGAGGTCGGCCACCTGTGGTCCTACCCGGTCGACGGCAAACCCGTCGACCTCACCCCCGACCTGCCCGCCTACACGCTGCGCGGCATCGACGTCGCGCGCGACGGGTCGGCCGTCGTCATCTCCGCGGTCACCGACGAGGGATTCACGCTCTACCACCTGTCCGACGAAGGAGCCGTCCGGCGGCTGTTCCGCAGCAGGAACGAGGCGTGGAACAGCCTGGTCTCCGCCGACGGAACGCTGGCGAGCATCGACACCACCGACCACAACCCCGGCATCCGCCGCTTCGCCGTCACGGTGTTCGACGCCTCCGACGGCGCCGTCCTCGCGTCCCTCTCGGACGGTCCCCTGGCGCCGGTGCGCGGGGTCCGGTTCTCGCCGGTCGCGGGAGATCCGCGCCTGCTGGTGAACACCGAACGCACGGGCTTCGCGCGGCCGGCCGTGTGGAACCCGCTCACCGGTGAGCGGATCGACGTGGACGCGCCCGAGCTCTCGGGTGACCTCGTCCCGCTCGACTGGTCGGACGACTGCTGCCGACTGCTGCTCGTCCACGTCGACCAGGGCATCCACCGGGTGTACGAGTACGACATCCCGGACGGCAGGCTGCTGCGGGTCCCGCATCCCGACGGCGCCTACTTCTCCCCCGAGGTGGCCTGCGCGGTGAACCACACGTGGGCGTCCCACTACGGGCCGGGCGGCCAGATCCGGCTGCTGCGGGAGCGCACCGACCTGCCCCTTGAAGTACTGGCGCTCGACCGCGACGAGTCCGAACCGCGCGGCATCCTCGCCCCCGCGGAGGTCGTGCCGGGCATCCCGCTGCGTTCGGTGTCCGTCACGTCGGCGGACGGGACCGCGTTGCAGCTGTGGGTCGCGGCACCCGCCGGCGCGAGCGGTCCGACGCCGCTCGTCCTGAACGTGCACGGCGGCCCGAACCTCGCGGAGGTGGGCGGATACGACCCCGTCGCGCAGGCGTGGCTCGCCGAGGGTTTCGCCTACGCGTCGCTGAACTACCGGGGCTCCGTCACGTTCGGCAGGGCGTTCCGCGAGGGCTTCTGGGGTGCTGTCGGCGACCGCGAACTGGAGGACGTCGAGGCGGCCTGGCGATGGCTGGTGGACGAGGACATCGCCGACCCGTCGGCCGTCTTCATCAGCGGAGCCTCGTACGGCGGCTTCCTGACCCTGCTTTCCATGGGCCGGCTGCCCGAACTCTTCGCAGGCGGATTCGCGTTCATCGCACTCGCCGACTGGAAACTCGCCTACGAGGACATGCACCCCGCGCTGCAGGCGGCCTGGCGGGGTTTCCTGGGCGGCAGGCCCGAGAACATGGAAGAGCGGTTCCGGCTGAGCTCGCCCATGACCTACGTGGAAGGCGTGCGGGCGCCCGTGATGATCAATCAGGGACGCTACGACACCCGTACGCCCGCCCGGCAGGCCGAGGAGTACGCGCGGCGGCTCCGTGCCGTCGGGGGCGACGTGTTGCTGGAGTTCTTCGAGGGCGGTCACGGACCCGTCGGGAACGACGGGGTCGTCGCCAATTTCGAACGGGAACTGGAGCTGGCCCGCAAGGCGCTGCGCGGGGAACGCTGGTCCTGAGAACCGATGGTCCGGGCCGGCCTGTTTCCCCGGTCGGCCCCGGGCCGGACCGCTCACCAGCACGCCCGGGCCGACCCGTTTCACCACTCGGTCCCGGGCCGATCCGTTCATCAGCCGGTCCGGACCGATGGGTTCACCACTCGGCCCCGGGCCTACCCGTTCGCCAATCGGCCCAGCCGACCCGTTCACCATGCGGCCCGGCCTACCCGTTCACCATGCGGCGGGTCGACCCGTTCACCAGCCTGCCCCGGCCAGGAACCTCTCCAGTTGCTCGGTGACGAGCGCCGGTACCTCCTCCGGCAGGTAGTGGTCGCTCGGCAGCGCGGTTCCGGTGACGTGTTCCGCGTACGCGCGCCAGACCTCCAGGACGTCGTAGCTGCGGCCGACGAAACTGTGCTCGCCCCAGAGCGCCAGTACGGGGCAGCGCACACGCCTGCCCGCCGCCGCGTCGGCCTCGTCGTGCTCCAGGTCCACGCCCGCCGCGGCCCGGTAGTCGGCGCAGGACGCGGCGATCGCGGCAGGGTCGGAGAAGCAGCGGACGTACTCCCGCACCGCGGCCTCGTCGTACGCGGCGCCGCCCGAGTGCCGGGCCGTCATCCGGCTGCGAATCCAGAACTCGGGGTCGTGGCCGATCAGCCGCTCCGGGATGCCGTGGCCTGCCGCGAGGAAGAACCAGTGGTAGTACCCGAGGCCGAACTCGGCGTCGGCATGGGCGAAGGTGTGACGCGTGGGCACGATGTCCAGCACCGCGAGGGCGGAGACGGCATCGGGGTGGTCGAGGGCCAGCCGGTGCCCGACCCTGGCCCCGCGGTCGTGCCCGGCCACCGCGAACCGGTCGAATCCCAGCGCCCGCATCGCCAGCAACTGGTCGTGCGCCATGGCCCGCTTGGCGTAGACGTCGTCGGTCACGGGGGCGGGCTTGGCACTGTCGCCGTAGCCGCGCAGATCGGTCAGCACGACCGTACGGCCTGCGGCGGCCAGCGCGGGCGCGACCTCGTGCCAGATCAGATGCGTCTGCGGATAGCCGTGCAGGAGCAGCACGGGCGGGCCCTCGCCCCCGACAACCGTGTGCACCGCGAGGCCGTCCGCGTCGACGGTGCGGTGCCGGAACGAACTGGGCAGCGGGACGGCCATGGCAGGCGCCTCCTTCAGAGGAATTCGACGATCGCGTGGGTCGGAGGGCTTCGGTGATCGCGTACTTGAGAGGACTTCGGTGATCGCGTGGGTCAGACAGCTTCAGTGATCGCGTGGCTCAGAGGGCTTCGATGATCGCGTGCGTCAGGTCGGCGGTGGTCGCGGTGCCACCGAGATCGGGCGTACGCAGGGAGGTCGTGGCGAAGACCTGGGTGATCGCCGTCAGGACGTCGGCCGCGGCCTCGGGATGGCCCAGGTGGTCAAGCATCATCGAGGCGGTCCAGATCGCGCCGACCGGGTTCGCGATCCCCCGGCCCACGATGTCCGGCGCCGATCCGTGGACGGGCTCGAACATCGACGGGTACGTACGCGTCGGGTCGATGTTCGCGGCGGGCGCCAGGCCTATGCTGCCGGCGACGGCGGCGGCGAGATCCGACAGGATGTCGCCGAACAGGTTCGACGCGACGATCACGTCGAACCCCTCCGGGCCGAGCACCAACTTGGCGCACAGCGCGTCGATGTGCTCCGCGCGCGTGATCACGCCGGGATGGGTGGCGGACCGCTCGGCGACGATCTCGTCCCAGAAGGGCATCGTGTGGATGATGCCGTTCGACTTCGTCGCCGAGGTCAGCCGACCGCCACGCCGCTCGGCCAGTTCGAGGGCGTAGTCGACGATGCGGGTGACCCCGGCCCGGGTGAACACCGCCTCCTGTACGGCCATGTCGGCCGCTGTTCCGCGGTACAGACGGCCTCCGACCTCGCTGTACTCGCCCTCGACGTTCTCCCGTACCACCACGAGGTCGACCGCGCCGGAGGTTCGCAACGGGCCCGGCACTCCGTCGAACACGCGGATCGGCCGCAGGTTCACGAACTGCTGGAAGCCTCGGCGGATCGGGATGAGCAACCCCCACAGGGACACGTGATCGGGCACCGCCGGAGCGCCCACGGCACCCAGGAAGATCGCGTCGTGGTGGCGTACCAGGTCAAGGCCGTCGTCGGGCATCATCGAGCCCTCGGCCAGATAGCGTGCGCAGGACCAGTCGAACTCGTCGTAGGTGAAGGCGATGGCGTGCTTGCGGCCGATGGCGTCGAGTACGGCGCGGGCGGCGGCGCAGACCTCGGTGCCGATCCCGTCTCCGGGAATCACTGCGATTCGGTGTGATCTCATGACATCGATTCCAGCAGTCGGGTGTGTTCGCGGTCCAAGATCGACCGCCGACCCCACCGATCGGCGCCTTCTATCGTTCCTGGTCGGAGGCGAGGTCCAGGAACGCGCGGGCCGCGGGACCGATCCCGGCCAAGTGACTCACGTACGCGACGTCGAGGTGGACGGGCGGATCGAGGTCGACGACGACGGCCCCCGACCGCTCGGCGAGCTCCCGCCATGAGTCGGCCAGTACGGCGATGCCGCTGCCCGCGAGCACCAGCGGCAGGATCGCCTCGCGATGCTCGATCTCCACGGCGATCGTCAGCTCGACACCGGAGTGGATCAGGTCGTCGACGACCGCGCGCATCCCCGTGCCCGGCTGGCCCGCGATCACCCGTACGCCCGACAGATCAGCGGCACGCACCCGCTCCCCGGCGGGCAGCGGTCCCTCGGCCGAGGCCACCACGACGAATCGCTGCCTCGCGACCGGATGCAGCCCGACGCCGGGCCACCGCGGCAGCCCCACGTCTGCCAGCAGGCCGAGTTCCGTGCGACCGGTGCGTACGGCCTCCATTACCTGCTCCGCGGTCGCCGCCGCGCGGACCACCACGCGCACCCCTGGGTACCGCGCCGTGAAGCGGGAGATCGCACCGGCGAGCGGGTCGATCGCCTGGGACGGCATGGCGGTGATCTCCAGTCGCCCCGTCCGCAGTCCCTGGACCGCCTCGACGGACTGGACGGCGAGGCCGAGCGCGTGGACGGCCGTACGCGCCGGTTCGACGAGCGCCCGCCCCGCCTCCGTCAGCACCACGCCACGGCCGACCCGGCGAAACAGCGCATCGCCCAACTCACGTTCGAGCTGCTTGATCGACTGCGACAACGACGGCTGTGCGACATAGAGCACTTCGGCCGCCCGATGGAACCCGCCGTGGTCAACAACCGCGAGAAACCGCTCCAGCTGCCGGAAGTCCACCACTGGATCATCCCGCGCACGTCGACGCAGGTCCAGGAGGGTGCGGGCGCCGATCGCCGTGGCACCGGAACAACCGGCCTGGCGACGCCCCGCCGGGCCGTACCTCACCTGATCAGACCGGGTCCGCGACGGCGGCCGTGGCAGCGGGCACGCCGCTGTTGAGAGCCGTCAACCGGCCCTGGTCGAGGGCGATCAGGTCGCGTTCCGCGGTGAGGTCGGCTCCTCGCATGAGCAGCCAGTAGCACAGCGACGACACGGGGAGCCCGATCAGGGCGGAGATATCGGCGCCGTGGAGAGCGTGAGCGGCCGGACCGGTGAACAGGGCGGTGGAGAAGAACGGCACCATGGTCGCGAGTCCGACGGCATACGCCGTCAGTCCCCGTGCGCCCCAGCGGCCGTAGACACCGCCGCGCGGAGCGAGGATCTCGGCGATGGCGTACGAGCTGTGGCGGACGAGGTAGAAGTCGACGAGGTTCACGGCGGTCCACGGAATCAGCAGGTAGGACAGCAGGGCCAGGAAGCCTGCGAAGCTGCCCAGGTAGTGGTCGGGAATACCGACGGTGGCGAGATAGGTCAGCGCCGTCAGGGCGGCGACCACCACCACGCGGGACCGTACCGATGGACGGATCACCCGGAACGCGTCGATGGCACTGAGCGCGTTGATCGCGGCGCTGTAGAAGGACGTCGGCAGGACACCGATGATGGAGAGGACGGTGACGGCGAGGGTGACCCAGCCCAGCCCGCTGATGAAGCCGTCGCCGTACTGCTGAAGGGCGGTGAGCGTGTCGGTGCCCGGCCGCGCCGTGGCCACCGTGGCCCCCAGCAGTTCGAGCCAGGTGGCGGAGGTGAGGGAGCCCAGGAAGACCATGCCCACGACCCGCTTCGTTCCGGTCTTCTTCGGCAGATAGCGGGTGTAGTCCGACACCATTGGGGCGATCGCGATCTGATAGGCGGCCGAGGCGCCGAACTGCGCGAGGAACGCGGTCCATTGGAAGCCTCCGGTGGACAGGAGGCTCGCAAGATGGACCTCGGCGACCACTCCCACGGTCACCAGCCCGAAGCTGACGAGGACCAGGATCGCGAGCCAGCGCTGGATCCGATGGACCAGTCCACGGCTGCCGAACTGGACGCGTGACTGGATCATCTGGGGCAGCCCCAGTTGGGGTCCCTGCGCGGCGTGGAACGCGGTGAAGAAGGTGCCGAACAGGCCGCCGGCCAAGATGGCCACCAGGCTCCAGCTGATGCTCAGGCCCAGGCTGGCCCCACCACGCCGGTGAGCGCGGTGACGACGTTCGCGTTGATCACGAACCAGAACGGTGCCTGCTGCCTGACGGTGCCATGGCATTCCGACTCGGGGATGTAGTCCGTGGAGTGTGCTTCGACGCGAGATCTGGCGGGGTCCGAGAAGTTCGCACTCCGCGACCA
Source organism: Streptomyces sp. NBC_00878 (assembly GCF_026341515.1). Classification (NCBI taxonomy): domain Bacteria; kingdom Bacillati; phylum Actinomycetota; class Actinomycetes; order Kitasatosporales; family Streptomycetaceae; genus Streptomyces; species Streptomyces sp. NBC_00878. The sequence goes on from NZ_JAPEOK010000001.1 coordinate 2,756,968, forward strand.
CTACCTCACCCGCGCCGCCCAACAGTCCGATCCCGAACCCGAACCGCAGCCCCAGCCCCAGCCCCAGCCCCAGCCCCAGCCCCAGCCGGACCGTACCGATCGGAGCGACGCGTGAGGACCTTGAAGGACAAGACGCTCTTCATCACCGGCGGGAGCCGCGGGATCGGCCGTGCGATCGCGCTCAACGCTGCCTCGGAGGGTGCCAACGTCGTCATCGCGGCCAAGACGGCCGAACCGCACCCCAAGCTCCCGGGAACCATCCACTCGGTGGCGGCCGAGATCGAGGAGGCAGGCGGGAGCGCGCTTCCCCTGCTTCTCGACGTGCGCGACGAAGACCGGATCGCGGAGGCCGTCGCATCGGCCGCACGGCACTCGGTGGCATCGACGTGCTGGTGAACAACGCGAGTGCGGTGTTCCTGGCGAAGACCGCGGACACGCCTCTCAAGCGATTCGACTTGATGTTCGACATCAATGTGCGGGGGACATTCGCCGCGTCGCAGGCATGCATCCCGTACCTCGAACGTTCCGGGAACGGACACATCCTGACCTTGTCGCCACCCATCGATCTGCACCCCGGCTGGTTCGCGGACCGAACCGCCTACACCATGTCGAAGTACGCGATGAGCATGACGGTTCTGGGGCTGGACGAAGAACTCCGGGCCGGCTCTGTGGCCGTCAACGCGCTGTGGCCCAGGACGATGATCCACACCGCCGCCTCCGAGATCTTGGGTCTCGGCCGGGCGGGCTGCCGCTCGACCGACATCATGGCCGATGCGGCTCACGCCATCCTCACGCGCCCGAGCGCCGAGTGCACCGGCCGCTTCTTCCTTGACGAGGAGGTGCTCCGCGAAGAAGGCGTCACCGACTTCACGAAGTACGAACTCGTCCCGGGCTCCCCCCTCGAAATCGACCTCTTCGTGTCGCCCGGACAAGCTGACACGCCCCTCTGACGGCTCGCTGCCCGCTGCCGGCCCCGGCCACTCAGCTACCCAGCTCCCCAGCTCCCCAGCTACCTACTGTCGGCGGTCAGCGAGGCCCACTCACCCCGCCAGCGCGAGGGTGAGTGGCAGTACCTGGACCGCTCCGGTCTGACGCAGAAGGCGTGCGCCCACCGCCAGGGTCCAGCCGGAGTCGGTGTAGTCGTCGACGAGCAGTACGGGACCGGGGTTGTCGGCCAGGGCGGCGGCGAGTTCGTCGGGCACCGTGAACGAGGCCGCCAGCGCGCGCAGCCGCTGGGCGGAGTTGCTGCGGTGTGCCGCGTGCTCGCCGGCCTGCGGGGTGTAGGCCAGGCTGCCCAGCAGCGGGAGCCTGCCGACCCGGGCCAGGCCCCCGGCCAGGGAGGAGACCAGCTGCGGTCGGGTGCGGGAGGGCATGGCGACGATCCCCACCGGCCGCGCCACCGCGTCGGGGGCGCCGCTGGCCCAGCCGCCCGACGAGCGCGCCCAGTCGGCCACGACCGTCACGACAGCGGCCAGCACGTCCTCCGGAACCGGACCGTCCGGGGCCTGTGCCGACAGGAGCGGACGCAGGCGGTTGCCCCAGCCGATGTCCGACAGCCTGCCCAGCGCACGCCCCGTGGCCGACTGCTGGCCCACGGGGATACGGCCCTTGAGGTCGACCCCGACGGCGGGCAGGCCCGAGGGCCACATGCGGCGCGGCTCGACCTCGACGCCCGGGCGGTCCAGCTCGCCGGTCGCCGCGCCGAGGGCCGCGGGCGAGACGGCGGGATCGACCCAGAGCCCGGCGCAGGAGTCGCAGCGACCGCACGGGGCGGCCTTTTCGTCGTCGAGTTGCCTCTGCAGGAACTCCATCCGGCACGCCGTGGTCGATACGTAGTCGCGCATGGCCTGCTGCTCGGCCTCCCGCTGCCGGGCCACCCAGGCATAGCGCTGCGCGTCGTACGCCCACGGCTGCCCCGTGGCGGTCCAGCCCCCCTTGACGCGCTTGACCGCCCCGTCCACGTCCAGGACCTTCAGCATCGTCTCCAGCCGCGAACGCCGAAGATCCACCAACGGCTCCAGCGCCGGCAGCGACAACGGACGACCCGCCTCCGCCAGAACCGTCAGAGTGCGCCGCACCTGCTCCTCGGGCGGGAAGCCCACCGAGGCGAAGTACGCCCAGATCGCCTCGTCCTCCCGCCCCGGCAGCAGCAGCACATCCGCATGGTCCACACCGCGCCCCGCACGCCCCACCTGCTGGTAGTAGGCGATCGGGGACGAGGGCGAGCCGAGGTGGACGACGAAGCCCAGGTCGGGTTTGTCGAAGCCCATCCCGAGCGCGGAGGTGGCCACCAGCGCCTTCACCCGGTTGGCCAGCAGATCCTCCTCCGCCTGCAGCCGATCGGCGTTCTCCGTCTTGCCCGTGTACGAGGTGACGGTGTGCCCGCGCTGCCGCAGGAAGGCCGCGACCTCCTCCGCCGCCGCCACCGTCAGCGTGTAGATGATCCCCGAACCCGGCAGATCCCCCAGCCGCTCCCCCAGCCAGGCCAGCCGATGAGCCGCGTCCGGCAACGTCAGAACCCCCAGCCGCAGACTCTCCCGGTCCAGCGGCCCCCGCAGCACGAGAGCGTCCCCGCCTCCCGTGCCCAGTTGCTCCGCCACATCCGCGGTCACCCGCGCGTTCGCGGTCGCCGTCGTGGCCAGTACCGGCACACCCGCCGGCAGCTCGGCCAGCATCGTGCGCAGCCGGCGGTAGTCGGGGCGGAAGTCGTGGCCCCAGTCGGAAATACAGTGCGCCTCGTCGACCACCAGGAGACCGGTCGTGGCCGCGAGCTTGGGCAGCACCTGATCGCGGAAATCGACGGAATTGAGACGCTCAGGACTGACGAGGAGCACGTCGGTCTCGCCGCGCTCGACCTCCCCGTAGATGGTGTCCCACTCCTCCGGGTTGGCCGAGTTGATGGTGCGCGCCCGGATTCCGGCCCGCGCCGCCGACTCGACCTGGTTGCGCATGAGCGCCAGCAGCGGCGAAATGATCACCGTGGGGCCCGAGCCGCGCCGGCGCAGCAGAGCGGTGGCCACGAAGTACACGGCCGACTTGCCCCAGCCGGTCCGCTGCACCACCAGGGCTCGCCGGCGCTCCTCCACCAGCGCCGACACCGCCTGCCACTGGTCCTCCCGCAGCCGCGCCGAGCCTCCGGCGTCGCCGACGAGCTCAGCGAGGATGGCGTCGGCTTCGGTGCGGAGCTCCAGGTTGTCCATGCCCCCATGCAACCCGATGGCACTGACAATCGGCGAATCCAGCCAGCGCGGCAAAGAGCTCTCGAAGAGCCCAGACGTCCGGGCCCAGGGGTGTTGCCGCTGGTCCTCGCCGTGCAAGGGTGATCCAAGCGCGCCGGCGAGAATATCCGGCAAGGATATATACGGCGGATCACCTGATAACGGTCGGTGGCCCCAATTGCTCGTTGCCGCAACCAAGTTCGCCAGGAAGAATTGGTCTCGCGCCCCGCGTGGTCCTTCCCGGGCCCCCCGTTCGGGCTGTGCCGCGGTGCGCTCCCCACGTCCGACCCTCGCCCGCAGTGTGGGCGCGTACCCGAAGGGAAGACCGTGACCTTCGGATTCGCTCCGTCCTCGTCGACATCGATGTCGACTTCCGCCGCTTCCGCCAACCCCCTCGCCCGGATGCTCGAACCGGCCGAATGGGCTGCCGCGGGGATTCCGCTGCTGCGCAATCCCCGCGAGGTCGTGAGCGGACTGCACTCCCGGCACCGGCCCCGGCCCGACACCGCGATCGTCGCCGTCCTCGATCCGGAGGAACGGCTGAGGGCGAGTGCCTCCTTCATCCGACGGCCGGTCCCGCCGGACGGCTGGATGTTCCGCAACGCGTTGCTCGCGCAGCTCCGCCGGGTCATCCCGCACGACCTGCGGCGCCGCACACCGGTGCGTACGGCCGTCCTGCTCTACTGCCGTGAGGGCGACGGGCGATGGACGGAGGAGGACGGGGCATGGATGTGGGGATTGCGAGACGCCTGCACCCTGCACGGACTGCGGTGCGGTGCGTACATCACGCTGACGCGTGAGGGCTGGCAGGTGCTCGGCGAGGGACGCGGCGGACGTCGGCCCAACGCGGACTCGCAACCGGAGCCCCTGGACGCCCTCACCGCGGCCGAGACCGTCCAGCCGCGCATCGGCGGCGGCGCCGCCTCGGAGGTACTGCGCCGCGCGGCGGCCCGCTGAGGCGGACCACGCGACGGGGCGCGTACGACACCGGACTCCCGCCCGAATGCCCCACGCCCGGTCCGCCGCCCCTCAGCGCCCGGCCCACCGGCGCCCACCGCCCGCCACGCGGCCACGGACACCGGCCCCACTGAGGCGGGACGGGAAGACACACTCACGCCACGCACGCGAGGGCGAGCACGAACCGGCGCCCTCCCGACGGGCACGCGTCTGTACGGGCGCACGTCACACCGCCCACCGTGCTCATGCCACCGCAGCCTGGGCCGCAGTGGCACTCCACCCCCCAAGTACCCCCAGGAAAACGGGGGTCCTCAGACCCCCGCGCCCAGCATCGAGTTGATCTGCTGCGGGTCCCCGCAGACGATCAACAGGGTGCCGGCTCGGCCGAGGGCCAACGGCAGGGCGGTGGCGGCAGTCGCGTCGGGCCCGCCATTGACGGCGACGACGACCACGGGACGGGACGCGGCACGGCCGAGGGCGGACGCGTCGGCGTAGAAGACGTCGTCTCCCACGTCGTGCTGGGCCCAGTACGCGGCCTCGCCGAACGACAGTTCGTGCGCGGCCCACGGGTGCGGTTCGCCGGTGGTGATCACCAGAACCTCACCAGGGGCGCGGCCCGAGTCAAGGAGCAGGTCGACCGCTTCCTCGGCGGCGTCCAGCGCACCCTCGACCGAGGCCGGGATCAGCTGGATCTGCGGAGTCGAGGGGGCGGTGGGGGCCGCCGGGGCGGAGGGCCCCGGCTTGGCCACGGCCGTGTCGCGCGGCGTGCGTTGCACCGGCGGCGTCGGTCGGACAGGACCCGGACGGCCGGGCCGCGGCGGAGCCACGGGACGGGGGCCGGGTACAGGACGGGGGGTCGGCGCGGTACGGCCGGCGGCCGGAGTGGCGCGGGGACCCTGGGCACTCTCGTGAATCTGAGGCTCCTCGGGAATGAGAGGCATGAGCTGATTTTTATCAAACGCCGGTGCGACCCGCGTCGGCGGGTGGCACATGAGTGCGGATGGAACCGTCAGAAATCGAAGCCGAGCTGCCCCTCGATCTCCGGAACGCTTCCGTCCGCCCAACTGCGGACCTTCTTGAGGTGCCGCCACTGGGGCAGCGCATCAAGATACGCCCACGTCATCCGGTGGTACGGGGTGGGCCCCCGCATCTCCAGCGCGGCCTTGTGCACGGGTGACGGATACCCGGCGTTGGCCGCAAAACCGAAGTCTGCATGGTCGATACCCAGTTCGGCCATCATTTTGTCGCGCTGGACCTTGGCGATCACCGAGGCCGCCGCGACGGCCACGCAGGACTGGTCGCCCTTGATCACCGTACGGACCCGCCACGGGGCGCCGAGGTAGTCGTGTTTCCCGTCGAGGATGACCGCGTCGGGCCGCACCGGCAGGGCTTCCAGAGCCCGGCAGGCGGCCAGCCGCAGCGCGGCCGTCATCCCCATGTCGTCGATCTCCTCCGGAGAGGCGTGACCGAGGGCGTACGACGTCACCCACGTCGCCAGTATCTCGGCGAGCGCGGTACGTCGCTTGACGGTCAGGAGCTTGGAGTCGGTGAGGCCTTCGGGCGGGCGACGCAGGCCCGTGACCGCCGCGCAGACGGTGACCGGGCCGGCCCACGCGCCTCGCCCCACCTCGTCGACACCGGCAATGACCTTGGCCCCGGTCGTGGCGCGCAGGGAGCGCTCGACAGTGTGGGTAGGTGGTTCGTACGGCATGGCGTCCTCAGCCTACGCCGCCCGGAACCCCGCGCGACACTCCGGTTTCCCCGGGCAACCTCGACACCACCTGCCGCACCACCCCAGAAGCCCCCTCAGGCGCCCGTCGGCCGCAGCAGCGGAACCATGAACTGGTCGACCATCTCCTCGATGTCACGCGCGTTCCATTCACTCGCGCACACCTTGGTGCGGTACATCATCATCGCCGGAATCGCGTCGAAGACATACGAGTTCGCCGCGTCGGGCCGCACGTCTCCCCGCCGGATTCCGCGGCTGACGATCTCACCGAGCAGCCGGATGGTCGGTTCCACGACGCCTCCGAAAATCAGCTCCTGGAAGCGCTGGGCCTGGGACGCGTCGCACTCGTGAATCACCGAACGCAGCGCGAATCCGGGGCGCGAGAACATCGCCTCGCGCGCCTTCCGGCACAGTTCCAGCAGGTCCTCCCGGATACTCCCCAGATCGGGCACACATTCAAGTGGCGGCAGCCCCGCCTGGAGCGCGTCCGCGACCAGGTCCTCCTTCGACGGCCAGCGGCGGTAGACCGCGGCCTTGCCGGTCTGGGCGCCGGCGGCGACGCCCTCCATCGTGAGTCCGTTCCAGCCGACCGTGCTGAGCTGTTCCAGCGCGGCTTCGAGGATCGCACGTTCGAGTACGGCACCACGGCGGCGCGGGGAGACCGCCTGAGCGGGGGCGGCCGTCCAACTCGAAGTAACCATGAGCGTGTCTCCGTCTGAGCGGGCAAGCGGCACGCACGCGCGTGCATACGTGCCGTGCGGACTGGGGGGTCCGCGAGCGGTCAAGAGGCGCAAAACGGTAGCAACTTCAGTGAACGCTTGCGTTCACTGACGGGGACTCACTACCTTTTGACGCGGCAGTGAACGCAAGCGTTCACTAACGCACTTGTGGGGCACTTAGGGGGACCCGAATAGTGACAACCTCTCCATTGATCAAGGATCAAAAGCCAGGAGCGGCCCGCCGGGAGGGGCATCCCGGCATCGCGCTCACCGTTATCGCGGCCTGCCAACTCATGGTGGTCCTCGACGCGACGATTGTGAACATCGCCCTCCCGCACATTCAAGACGCGCTCAAGTTCTCCACCACCGACCTCACCTGGGTGGTCAGCGCGTACACGCTCACCTTCGGTGGCCTGCTGCTTCTCGGCGGCAGGGCCGGTGACATCCTCGGCCGTCGCCGGGTCTTCATGACCGGCATCCTGCTCTTCACGGCCGCCTCGCTGCTCGGCGGATTCGCCCAGGAACCCTGGCAGTTGCTGGCCGCACGCGCCCTCCAGGGCGTCGGTGGCGCGATCGCGTCACCCACCTCGCTGGCGCTGATCACCACCACGTTCCCCGAAGGGCCCGAGCGCAACAGGGCGTTCGGAGTCTTCGCCGCGGTCTCGGCCGGCGGCGGCGCGATCGGGCTGCTGGCCGGCGGCATGCTCACCGAGTGGCTCGACTGGCGCTGGGTGCTCTTCGTCAACGTACCCATCGGTGTGGTGATCGCCGTGGTCACGCCGCTCTACATCAGCGAGTCCGAGCGCCATCCGGGGCGCTTCGACATAGCGGGCGCACTGACCTCGACGGCCGGTATGGCGTCGCTCGTCTACGGCTTCATCCGGGCCTCGGAGGAGGGCTGGAAGGACAGCCTCACCATCGGGTCCTTCGGCGCGGCGGTGGTCCTGCTGGTGGCCTTCGCGCTGGTCGAGTCGCGGGCGAAGGAACCGATCACACCACTGCGGATGTTCGCCGACCGCAACCGCTCCGGTACGTACGTGATCATGCTGAGCCTGGCCGCGGCGATGTTCGGCATGTTCTTCTTCATCGTTCTCTTCGTACAGAACGTGCTGCAGTACACCCCGATCGAGGCAGGCCTCGCCTTCCTCCCTGTGACGGTGGCGATCGCGGCCGGTGCGGGTCTGTCGCAGCGGTTCCTTCCGGTGCTCGGCCCGAAGCCGTTCATGCTGGTCGGCTCGGCGCTCGTCGCGCTCGGACTCACCTGGCAGACGTTCATCACCCCCGAGAGTTCGTACGTCGGCGGGGTGCTCGGTCCGATGCTGCTGTTCGCGTTCGGCATGGGCCTGAACTTCGTGACGCTGACCCTGACCGCGGTCTCCGGAGTCGCCGCGCACGAGGCGGGCGCGGCGTCCGGCCTGCTCAACGCCACACAACAGGTGGGCGGTTCGCTCGGCCTCTCCATCCTGACGACGGTCTTCGGCACGGCCAGCCGTGACGAGGCGGAGAAGCAGGTCGCGGACTTCATGACCAACGGCACGGCCGAGCAGAAGGCGGAGTTCGCCAGGACCCAGCAGCTGCCGGCTCCCTGGAGTCACGAGGTGCTGGCCGAGGGGATCTCCACGGCCTTCATCCCGGCCATCGCGATGGCCGTACTCGCCCTGGTCGTCGCCGCGTTGGTGGTCCGGGTCCGCAAGAGCGACCTCGACGCCCTGGCGGGCACGGCCGGACCCGCCGGGGGCTGAAGAACAGCGAGGCCGGACCGCCGCACCGGGGACGGCGGCCCGGCCTCGCCGCTTCGGCCCGGCCTTGTGGGTCGTACGCGTCAGTTGCCTTGGATCTCCCACAGGCGCGTACGCGGCCGGCGCGCGCCCCCGCCTCAGCGGTACGCCAGCTCGGTGCCCAGCCGGCTGCACACGCTCCAGTCGGCGTCAGGGGACAGCGGCCGTCCGTCGAGGATGTCCCGGGCACGCGCCTCGCCCAGACTCGTGGCGTACCAGGGCTCGCCCTCCCCCTCCAGGTCCCGCGCGATGGACCGCAGCGCACAGGAACGCAGTGGCTCCTTGAGCGCGTCGAGAGCCGGTACGGCGTCGGCGGACAGCCCGCGCGCGTAGTCGAGGTCGAACGTGCCCTTCTCCTCGTACCGCTGGACGTTGCGCTCGGCGATCAGACCGTCCGGCGATACGAGCCCGAAGGCGAGCACCCCGGCGGCGGCAGCAGCCAGGACCGCGCGCGGCAGCCAGCGGGCGCCCCAGACCCCTGCCGCCATGATGAGCACGAGCACCAGGCCGAGCCAGAGCTCCACGGTCACCACCGAGATCCTCAGTCGCGTCAGACCGTACGCCTCCACGTACATGTCCATCCGCCGCACCGCCGCTGCCACGACAACGAGCGCGAGCGCACACAGAGTTCCGAGGACGGCACGCACCAGCGTCCGGTCGCGCGCATCGTCGCGCGGCGCCCAGCGCAGGGCGAACACGATGACGAGCAGAGTGAGGAGCGTGACCAGGAGCAGCTGCCAGAAGCCCTGGCGCGCGTACTCGGCGTACGTCTGGCCGGTCTTCTCCAGTACGGCGTCGTAGCCGCCGAACAGCACGGCGAGCTGGACCGAGTTGAAGGCCGCGAAGAGCAGGGCGAGCACGATCAGGGGCAGCGCCCACTCGACACGTCCGCGAGCGCGGCCCTCGGGCACCTCGACAAGGTCCCACTGAACGGGTGCGGCGGCCGTGTGCGCGGCCACGAGCGCTCCGACCAGGCCGATCACGAACAGGACGGCGTGCCAGGGTCCGCCGGAGACCGACGCGTCCGGCACAAGACCGCCGAGGAGGTCCGCGAAGGCGGCGTCCGCCCCGGCGAAGAGCGTGCCGAAGACCACCACCAGGACCGCGGCCACCGCGAGCGCGCGCAGTACCGGGCCCAGGTTGCCCCGGGCGCCACCCGTCCGCTTCCGCAGCCCCTGCCAGCCCCACAGGGGGCCGGTGACCAGCGAGGTGTAGAGCCCGATCGGGCCGAACAGCACCCCGGTCCAGGTGCGGCCGCCGTGCAGGGCGAGCGAGCCCACCGCCACGGCGGCCACGACGGCGAGGAACGAGGGCCAGTCGGCGTCGCGGAGCGCGGGCACGGTCAGCAGCGCGAGTCCTCCGATGCCCCACACCAGCGTCCAGCGGTTCGGGCGCCGACCCGCTGCCTGAGCCGCGAAGTACGCGCAGAGCGCGACCGGTATCGCCACGAGCAGGAGGTTGAGGGCCAGGCCGTCGCCGAGCAGCAGCATGCTGACCACGCCGGTGGCCAGGGCGGACCAGAGCGTGGCGGTACGGACGGGCGCCGGGGGCGCGGCCTGGACGCCGTCGAACCAGGACTCGACGAGGGGACCGCCCCGGCCCTCGCCCTCGTCGACGTCATGCGCGTCACTGCCCCGCTTCCCGCCGGAATCACCCCGCGTGGAATCCCCCGGCGCGGAGTCGTCCTTCAAGGACGCGTCACCGGTACGGGCCGCGGGAACCGCGTCCTCGGGCCCCTCTCGCTGCTCCGCCTCGGACGGCGTGTCGGACACGGGACCCCTCCCCCGACCGGTCCGGGCAGCACGCAGCTCGTAACCCGCTGCGGAAACCCATGGACCGGTGTCTCGTCGGCGCACGCCCGTGATGATCAACGAGCGGCGTGGCGGAAAGGGTAACCGCGGGAAACCCGACGCAGCCGGTCACCGGCTCTCTGTGGCAGGTCTGTGACAGTGACAGCCGCTTGGGCCAGGAGAAAACGGGCAAGCACGGTGCCGGAGCCGACAGCCCTAAGCCCCAGTCAGCCCTAGCCCTGCCCCACAGCCCTCGCAGACAGCCACTCCGGCAGCGCCTCGGTCCACTCCACCCACTCCGCAGGGGGCGCCCCGGCCTTCCCTGCGGCCACGACGCCTCCGACGATGGCGCAGGTGGTATCCATGTCGCCGCCGACCTGGGCGGTCGCCCAGAAGCCCGCTTCGTAGTCACCGAGGGCCCGTGCCGCCGACCAGAGCGCGAACGGCACGGTGTCGTGCGCGGTCGTACGCCGCCCGCAGCCGAGGACCGCGGCGACGGTCGCCGTGTCTCCGTAGTCGAGCATGTCCCGGGCACGCCGCAGCCCGGCCCCCACGGCGCTGCGCGGCACCAGGTCGATGACGCCGTCGAGCAGCGCCCCGGGGCTCGGCGGGCCGCCCGGTGCGGCGGTCAACGCGGCCGCCGCGGCCACCGCCATGGCACCGGCCACGGCTTCGCGGTGCTGGTGCGTGGGGTAGGCCGAGATCTCGGCCTGATGCGTGGCCTGCTCAGGGTCGTCCGCGTACCAGGCACCCAGGGGGGCGATCCGCATCGCCGCGCCGTTCCCCCACGAGCCCTGCCCCTTGAAGAGGGCCGAGGCCAGCTCGCGCCAGTCGCCGCCCTCCCGGACCTGCCGCAGTAGCCGGTTGACCGCGGGGCCGTAGCCGCGGTCGAAGTCGTGGCGCTCGGCGAAGGAGCGGGCCAGCGCGTCCTGGTCAATGCGGTGGTGGACGGCCAAAGTGGCCACTACGGAGGAGGCCATTTCCGTGTCGTCGGTCCACTGCCAGGGGCTGGGCGGCAGCCCGCGGCGCTTGAGCAGTGGATGGTTCGCAGGCACGAAGAACTGCGAGCCCAGCGCATCCCCCACCGCGAGTCCACGCAAGCTGGCCAGGGCGCGGTCCAGGCGCCCGTCGGGAGAGGAGTCAGCGGTCATCGCCCTGCCACTCTAATTCGTTGCCAAGGGACCCAGCACCACCGAGATGGATCTGCTGGGCCCGTTCGAGTCCCGGGACTCGGCGTCCAGCTCGGCGCCCGGGTGCTGGCCGAGATCGGCTACGACCACACGAGGTTCACCGACGCCCGCGACCTGAAGGCCTGTGCAGGCTCTTCGCCGATCACCCGAGCCCCCCGGCAAGAAGTCCAGCATCACCCGCCGACGGGTGAAGAACGACCGACTCAACCACGCCGGCTTCCTCTGGGCCTTCGCCGCACTTACCCCGTCACTCGGGGCCAAAGCCCACTACCGCCGACGACGCGACAAGCACGGCGACTGGCACGCCTGGGCCTTGCGTAACCTGCTCAACCGCATGATCGGCCAGCTCTATCGCTGCCTGCAGCACGGTCATCTCTACAACGAGGCACTGGCTTTCCCAGCCTCGCTAGGACTTGAGGCGACCGCCGCATAGCCGTGGCAGCCTCAGCCCTTACGCCGGGACGATCAGGCCGAACTCGCGCAGCTGGGGCAAGCAAACAGCCAGGCATGCCTCCACGGACGCGGCGTCGGTGCGCACTAGGAGATCCTCGTGGAACGGGGCTCCACTCGCGACGAACGTCCACGGTGTCACGCCCTCGCGCATGCGCTCGGCATCAGCCTTGAACAGCACCGTGACCCCTTGCTCGGCCAACGACTCCATGACCCGCACCACGTCCACCGAAGCTCCCTTGCGCCCGTAATCGAACAGGCAGCAAAGCTACACAGACATCTACGCTGCCCCTTGACGGCTTGGGACCGTGAGACGTCTATCCGGTGACTCCGTACGGATCCGGATCACGCCAGCGTTCGAAAGGACGGTCGAGCGTGTACCTGCCGTCCTCCCCGAGAACGAGCATCCGCACCTCCGCGTTCCCCGGGTTCGACAGCGACTCGAACTCCGCGACCGTCCAGTGGAACCAGCGCATACAGAACAGCCGCATGGCGAGGCCATGGGTCACGATCAGCACATTCGGCGGGTGATCGGGTGCCTCGAAACTGCGGAAGAGACTCTCCAGGAAGCCGCCGACCCGGTCGTACACATCGGCACCGGACTCACCCTGCGCGAAGCGATAGAAGAAGTGCCCGTACGCGTCCCGGTACTCCTTCTGCAGTCGTACGTCGTCCCGGTCCTGCCAGTTCCCCCAGTCCTGTTCGCGCAGCCGCGGCTCCTCGCGCACGCGTACCTGTCCGGGGTCGAGATGGAAGGCCCGGAAGGTCTCGTGCGTACGGCGGTACGGGGACACGTAAGCGCTTACGCGCTCACTGCCGAAGGCCTCTCGCAGCCGTTTACCCGTCTCCTCCGCCTGCCGCCACCCCTTCTCGGTGAGCGCCAGGGCGTGGTCGGGTTCACGCTCGTACACCGAGTCATCGGCATTGCCCACCGACTCGCCGTGCCGGACAAGGACGATGCGCCGTGGACGTGCCATACCGGAACCCTAGATCGAGTTACGGCCGATCGAGCACTCGTACGGTCTTTGTACGGCGCACGTCACATAAATCGGGGTTGTCTCAGACCGTCCAGGACGGTTCCAGCTGGACTATGTCGCCCGTGAGCGCCGCTACGTCCGCCTCCAGCTGGGCCCGCAGGGCGAGCCGCTCCACACGCTCGGCGCGGTACTTGCCGTGCTCAGCGGCCGACTGCCACATGGACAGGACCAGGAACTCATGGCCGGGCGCCTCGCCGAACATGCCCCGCACCATGCCGGGCGAGCCGGCCATCGCCGGGTTCCAGACCTTCTCCTGCATCAGCGCGAAGTGCTCGGCGCGCTCCTCGTGGACGCGACAATGCGCCACGCGCACCAGATCGGTTTCGGTGAAGCGCGGTTCGAAGCCGGTCTTCACATCGAAGCGGTGATCGAACAGTGTGGTGTGCGCGTCCTTGAAGGTGCCCGACTGGGATGCGGCCAGCCGGTCATGGGACCGCGCCATGAAGGAGTCGTAGAAGGCACGGCTCTCCCAGAAGGCGAAGATGTGGGCCACTCCGGGCCTTCCCCGGCTCCAGCCCCCGCCCTGCCCCCGGAAACCCGGCTCCCCCAGAAGTCCCGCCCATTTCCGCTGCCCCCGTTCGAAACCGCGGCGGTCCACCACGGTGCAGCGAATCCACTTGACCAGCACCGCGCCATCGTACGGCCCAGGAACGTGGCGTCGGTCACGCTCCGGCGTACTGCCACCGCGCAAGCGCCCCCGTGTGCGTGGCACGATGGACAACACGCCTCACCTGCCAGGCAGTTGAGGCGCCCAACGCAGGGGGACCACGAGGGGAGAAGTCGGTGAACGGCCTCAACAAGGGCATCAGCAAAGTCGAGATCTCGGTGAAATGGGATCCCAGTCCCGCCGGCGAACCGGCCACCGATCTCGACATCGTCGCCGCCACCTACCTCGCGACCGACACACACAAAAGCCCTGACTACGTAGTGCACTTCGACAGCCGCTCACCGGACGGCACGATCTACCTCAACCGGGACAGCAAGGACGGCAAGGGCTTCGGCTGGGACGAGGTGATGACCCTGGAGCTCACCCGTCTCGACAAGCGGTACGCGCGCGTGGTCGTCGGCGTCGCCATCCAACAGCGCACCGGCCACCGGACCTTCGTCGGCGTGCACAACCCGGCCCTGCGGATCCGCGAGGGCTACACCACCCTGGCCGAGGGCGATTTCGGCAGCGTTCTGGGGTCGACGGCCACGACGGTCGCGGACTTCGTACGCGACGACTCCGGAGAGTGGACGTTCCAGGCGGACATCCGCGGCTTCGATGCCGACCCGGCGACCTTCGCCAGGATCATGGGCGGCGCCCAGGAGTCCTGACCCGACGCACGCACACCGAAGGGGCGGTACGGCCGGTGGCCGTACCGCCCCTCACGGTGTGTGGATCAACTGCCGGTGCGGATCAGCTGCAGCCGCTGGTAGAGCCGCAGCCCTCGCAGATGTAGCAGGAGCCGGCCCGCTGCATCTTCGTGCCGCAGGAGAAGCACAGAGGGGCGTCCGCCTGGATGCCCAGCTGCATCTCCACCAGCTCGGCGCTGGTGTGGGCCTGCTGCGGGGCGGGCTTGGCCGCCTCGACCACGGCCTTCGGGGTGGCGACGGCCTTCAGTTCCTGCGCGCGGGGCGCGGACTGGGCAAGGCCCTCGACGTCCACCTCGTCGTCGGACGGCTCGTACGACCCGGTCTCCAGGTGACGCTGACGCTCGTCGATGGAGTGGATGCCGAGCGCGGAGCGCGTCTCGAAAGGCAGGAAGTCGAGCGCCAGGCGACGGAAGATGTAGTCGACGATCGACTGCGCCATCCGCACGTCCGGGTCGTCCGTCATACCGGCCGGCTCGAAGCGCATGTTGGTGAACTTCGAGACGTACGTCTCCAGGGGCACGCCGTACTGCAGGCCTACGGAGACGGCGATCGAGAAGGCGTCCATCATGCCCGCGAGAGTGGAGCCCTGCTTGGACATCTTCAGGAAGACCTCGCCGAGACCGTCGTCCGGGTAGGAGTTGGCGGTCATGTAGCCCTCGGCGCCGCCCACCGTGAAGGAGGTGGTGATGCCGGGACGTCCCTTGGGGAGGCGCTTGCGGACCGGACGGTACTCGACGACCTTCTCGACCGCGGTGCGGATGGTCTCCTCGGCCTTGGCGGTGACCTCGGCCTTCTCCTTGTCCTTGGTCTTCGCCGAGAGGGGCTGGCCGACCTTGCAGTTGTCGCGGTAGATCGCGAGCGCCTTGACGCCCATCTTCCACGCCTCGAAGTAGACCTCTTCGACGTCCTCGACGGTCGCCGTCTCCGGCAGGTTGACCGTCTTGGAGAGCGCGCCGGAGATCCACGGCTGGATCGCGGCCATCATGCGGACGTGCCCCATCGCGGAGATGGAACGCTCGCCCATGGCGCAGTCGAAGACCTCGTAGTGCTCGTGCTTGAGGCTCGGGGCGTCGATCACATTGCCGTGGTCGGCGATGTGGGCGACGATCGCCTCGATCTGCTCCTCCTGGTAGCCCAGGCGGCGCAGGGCCTGCGGGACCGTGCCGTTGACGATCTGCATCGAGCCGCCGCCGACCAGCTTCTTGAACTTGACCAGCGCGAGGTCGGGCTCGAGACCGGTGGTGTCGCAGGACATCGCGAGACCGATGGTGCCGGTCGGGGCGATGACCGAGGCCTGCGCGTTGCGGAATCCGTTCTTCTCTCCGAGGCGCAGCACGTCCTGCCAGGACTCCGTGGCGGCAGCCCAGACCGGCGTGTCCAAGTCGTCCACACGGACGGCCACGGCGTTGGCGTCGGAGTGCTGCTTCATGACGCGCAGGTGCGGCTGCGCGTTGCGGGCGTAGCCGTCGTACGGGCCGACGACCGCGGCGAGTTCGGCGGAGCGCCGGTACGAGGTACCGGTCATCAGCGAGGTGATGGCCCCGGCGAGGGAACGGCCGCCGTCGGAGTCGTACGCGTGGCCGGTCGCCATCAGGAGGGCGCCGAGGTTGGCGTAGCCGATGCCCAGCTGGCGGAAGGCGCGGGTGTTCTCGCCGATCTTCTGCGTCGGGAAGTCCGCGAAGCAGATGGAGATGTCCATCGCGGTGATGACGAGCTCGACGACCTTCGCGAAGCGCTCGACCTCGAAGGACTGGCGGCCCAGGCCGTCGTCCTTCAGGAACTTCATCAGGTTCAGCGAGGCGAGGTTGCAGGACGTGTTGTCCAGGTGCATGTACTCGCTGCACGGGTTCGAGCCGTTGATACGGCCGGACTCCGGGCACGTGTGCCAGCGGTTGATGGTGTCGTCGTACTGGATGCCGGGGTCGGCACAGGCCCAGGCCGCCTCGGCCATCTTGCGGAAGAGCTCCTTGGCCTCGACCTCCTCGATGACCTCACCGGTCATCCGGGCACGCAGGCCGAACTTCTCGCCGTTCTCCACGGCCTTCATGAACTCGTCGTTCACGCGGACCGAGTTGTTGGCGTTCTGGTACTGGACGGACGTGATGTCGTCGCCGCCCAGGTCCATGTCGAAGCCCGCGTCGCGAAGGGCGCGGATCTTCTCCTCTTCCTTGACCTTGGTCTGGATGAAGTCCTCGATGTCGGGGTGGTCGACGTCGAGGATGACCATCTTGGCCGCGCGGCGGGTGGCGCCGCCCGACTTGATCGTTCCTGCGGAGGCGTCCGCACCCCGCATGAAGGAGACCGGACCCGAGGCGTTGCCGCCCGAGGAGAGCAGTTCCTTGGAGGAGCGGATCCGGGAGAGGTTCAGACCGGCGCCCGAGCCGCCCTTGAAGATCATGCCCTCTTCCTTGTACCAGTCGAGGATCGACTCCATGGAGTCGTCGACGGCCAGGATGAAGCAGGCGGAGACCTGCTGGGGCTGGGGCGTACCGACGTTGAACCACACCGGGCTGTTGAAGCTGAAGATCTGGTGCAGGAGGGCGTACGCCAGCTCGTGCTCGAAGATCTCGGCGTCGGCGGGCGAGGCGAAGTACTTGTAGTCCTCACCGGCCTTCCGGTACGTCTTCACAATGCGGTCGATGAGCTGCTTGAGGCTCACCTCGCGCTGCGGGGTGCCCACGGCACCGCGGAAGTACTTGCTGGTGACGATGTTGACCGCGTTCACCGACCAGGAGTCGGGGAACTCGACGCCACGCTGCTCGAAGTTGACCGAGCCGTCGCGCCAATTGGTCATGACGACGTCACGGCTCGCCCACTCGACCTCGTCGTACGGGTGCACGCCCGGGGTCGTGTGGATCCGCTCGATGCGCAGTCCCTTGCTCGCCTTCGTCCCCTTGGCTCGGGAACTCCGCGCCGGACCGCTCGCCGTCTCTGTCATGCCGCCTCCCTGTATCGGGCTAAAACGCCCAGAAGTGCCTCGTTCTTCCCGTGGCACGGTGTGTGTCTGGATGCCACGAGCTCCGCGTACGCGTCCGCTCGCAACAGGTCTGTGGTCGCCGCCGTCCGGGCCGGTCCGGCCCCTCTCGTCAGTCGGCGGCGCTGGCGGGCACAGGGACTTCTACAGTCCCTCCGGACCCGCGGTCGGTTCCCTGACACCCCTCGCCCGCGTCTTCGTCGGCCGCGGCGGGGTGCTGCGTCTCTTCCCTGAGTTCCGTGATGGCGGCCTCGAAGTCCTCCAGCGAGTCGAACGCCCGGTACACGGACGCGAAGCGCAGATAGGCGACGAGGTCGAGCTCCTGCAAGGGGCCGAGTATGGCCAGTCCCACGTCGTGGGTGGTCAGTTCGGCGCTTCCGGTGGCCCGCACCGCCTCCTCGACCCGCTGGCCGAGCTGAGCGAGCGCGTCCTCCGTGACAGGCCGCCCCTGGCATGCCTTGCGCACGCCGTTGATGACCTTGGTACGACTGAAGGGCTCGGTGACTCCGGACCGCTTGACCACCATGAGAGAGCACGTCTCCACGGTCGTGAACCGACGGGAGCAGTCGGGACACTGGCGGCGCCTGCGGATCGACGTACCGTCGTCCGTCGTACGGCTGTCGACGACGCGGCTGTCGGGGTGCCTGCAGAAGGGGCAGTGCATGGGACTCCAACCCTCCTTACACAGCACGACTCAATAGCCTCAACAGACCCTTGGGCCCCTCGAAGCAGCCCCCAGCATAGGCGATGACCATGGGTCCGGAAGACCGGGGGACCACAACTTCTGGGCTGCTACTGCAATCCAACCACTAGATGTGGGGCTTGGCCCAGAAATTCACACACTGCGCGCGTGTCGCACCCGTATTGGCATGTGCCGCATGGCCATACCCGTGAGAGGCGTACGAGGATACGGTGGGCGCCACAGGGGCAGGGGGCCGGTTCCCGGCTGACGGAACACCTGCTGGCAGACTGATCCTCGCCCCGCTCCGGCCCACAAGGCCATCACCTTGGCGGCCAAGGTCATCACCTTGGCAGTGAAGAGTGCAGCAATGAGCGCTTTTGTCCGCCCAGTGCGGCGGTATCTATACACCCAGACGCATGATCACGTCAGGCCATCCATACTTTTTCACTCGA
Organism: Streptomyces sp. NBC_00878; assembly: GCF_026341515.1. Lineage (NCBI taxonomy): Bacteria > Bacillati > Actinomycetota > Actinomycetes > Kitasatosporales > Streptomycetaceae > Streptomyces > Streptomyces sp. NBC_00878. Next base: position 2,775,300 of record NZ_JAPEOK010000001.1, read on the forward strand.
ACGTGTGTTTGGCGCAACCTTTCGAAAGCAACTACCGTTGTCCAGCAGGGAGACGAACGAGAGGGGCCGACGTGACCACCACCGCAGACAGTGCCACCATCACTGCCCAGGACCGCTCCCAGGGCCGATTTGAGCCGGTGCATGCAATGAATGAAGTGAACCAGGAGGGGCCCAAGCCCACACGCTCCCTGCCGGGCCGACCTCCAGGCATCCGGGCGGACAGCTCCGGACTCACCGACCGGCAACGCCGGGTGATCGAGGTCATCAGGGACTCTGTGCAGCGGCGCGGATACCCGCCGTCGATGCGGGAGATCGGACAGGCCGTCGGCCTCTCCAGCACCTCCTCGGTCGCACACCAGCTGATGGCACTGGAGCGCAAGGGCTTCCTGCGCCGCGACCCGCACCGCCCGCGGGCCTACGAGGTCCGGGGATCCGACCAGTCCACCGCACAGCCCACCGACACGGCGGGCAAGCCGGCCGCGTCGTACGTCCCGCTGGTCGGCCGGATCGCCGCCGGTGGCCCGATCCTCGCCGAGGAGTCGGTCGAGGACGTGTTCCCGCTGCCCCGCCAACTGGTCGGTGACGGCGAGCTGTTCGTCCTGAAGGTCGTCGGAGACTCGATGATCGAGGCCGCGATCTGTGACGGCGACTGGGTGACGGTCCGCCGCCAGCCGGTCGCGGAGAACGGCGACATCGTGGCAGCCATGCTGGACGGCGAGGCCACGGTCAAGCGCTTCAAGCGCGAGGACGGTCACGTGTGGCTGCTCCCGCACAACTCCGCGTACCAGCCGATCCCCGGCGACGAGGCGACCATCCTCGGCAAGGTCGTGGCGGTGCTACGGCGAGTCTGAGACTCCGCCCCTGACCGGGCCCCGGGACCCCTGCGCCGGTTCCGGGGCCCTGTGCTGTTCCCATGTGCGCATGTCAGTGGGCTGCCCCGGCCTGAGCCAGGCCGGGGCAGCCCACTGTCGTCTACACCTCTTCGGCGCTCGCCTCTTCCGCCTGTACCTGTTCTGTCGTCTGCTCGATCTTCTTCTCGGTCTGCTTCGCCACCTCGTCGATCGCGGCCAGCGACCTGCGCACCTGGTTACGGTCCGTCGTGAACCAGAATTCGGGCAGTGACGCCTTCAGATAGCTGCCGTACCGAGCCGTGGCGAGCCGCTGGTCCAGCACGGCGACCACACCGCGGTCCCCCGTCGCCCGTACGAGACGGCCGGCGCCCTGTGCCATCAGCAGGGCCGCGTGGGTGGCCGCGACGGCCATGAAGCCGTTGCCCCCGGCGTCCTCGACGGCCTTCTGGCGGGCGCTCATCAGCGGGTCGTCGGGGCGTGGGAAGGGGATCTTGTCGATGACGACCAGCTGGCAGCTGGGGCCCGGGACGTCCACGCCCTGCCAGAGCGAGAGCGTGCCGAAGAGACAGGTCTTCGGGTCCGCCGCGAAGTTCTTGATCAGCTCGCCGAGTGTCTCCTCGCCCTGGAGCAGGATGGGGAACTCCGGGATGCGGGAGCGCAGTTCCTCCGCGGCGAGCTGGGCTGCGCGCATCGAGGAGAACAGGCCGAGCGTGCGGCCGCCGGCCGCCTGGATCAACTCGGTGAGCTCGTCGAGCATGTCGCCGCGGTCGCTGTCGCGCGCGGGCCGCGCGAGGTGCTTCGCGACGTACAGGATGCCCTGCTTGCCGTAGTCGAAGGGCGAACCGACGTCCAGGCCCTTCCACGGCGGGATGTCCTCGCCCTCGATGCCTTCGGGAGCCAGGCCCAGTGAGGCACCCACGCCGTTGAAGTCGCCGCCGAGCTTGAGCGTGGCCGAGGCCAGGATGACGGAGCGGTCGGCGAAGAGCTTCTCGCGCAGCAGGCCCGACACGGACATCGGGGCGACCCGCAGGGAGGCGCCGAAGCGGTCGTGCCGCTCGTACCAGACGACGTCCCACTCCGAGCCGTTCGTGATGCGCTCCGCCACGTCGTGGACGGTCTCCACGGAGGCGAGAGCCTGTTTGCGGACCGCGTCCTCGTCCGCGACGGACTTGTCCCGGGTCGCGCCGACCGCCGAGATCACCGTACGCGCGGCGTCCCGCAGGGCCATCAGCGCGTACCCGAGGTCCTCCGGGATCTCCTCCAGGCGGCCGGGCAGAGCGAGCTCCATCAGTCGCTCGAAGCCCTCGGCCGCTGTCTGGAGCTGGTCGGCCGCCTTCTCGTTCACGAGCTTCGCGACACGGCGCACCGCGCGGTTGACCTGGCCCGGGGTGAGCTCGCCGGTCGCGACCCCGGTGACGCGGGAGACCAGCTCGTGCGCCTCGTCCACGATCAGCACCTCGTGCTGCGGGAGGACCGGGGCGCCCTCGATGGCGTCGATCGCGAGGAGGGCGTGGTTGGTGACGACGACCTCGGCGAGCTTGGCGCGCTCGCGGGCCATCTCGGCGAAGCACTCCGCCCCATAGGCGCACTTCGAGGCGCCGAGGCACTCCCTGGAGGACACCGAGATCTGTGACCAGGCCCGGTCCGAGACACCGGGGGTGAGATCGTCGCGGTCGCCCGTCTCGGTCTCGTCCGCCCAGTCCCGCAGTCGCAGCAGGTCCTGGCCCAGCTTGCTGGTGGGCGCGGCCGCCTCGAACTGGTCGAAGAGGCCCTCTTCCTCGTCCTGCGGGACGCCTTCGTGGAGGCGGTGCAGGCACATGTAGTTCGACCGGCCCTTGAGCATCGCGAACTCGGGGCGGCGGCGCAGCAGCGGATGCAGCGCGTCCACCGTGCGCGGCAGGTCCCGCTCCACGAGCTGCCGCTGGAGCGCCAGGGTGGCCGTCGCCACGACGACCCGCTCGCCGTGCGCGAGCGCGGGCACCAGGTAACCGAGCGACTTTCCGGTGCCCGTGCCTGCCTGGACCAGCAGATGGGAACCGTCGTCGATGGCCTGCGCGACGGATTCGGCCATGGTCACCTGGCCAGGGCGCTCCGTACCGCCGACGGCTGTGACGGCGGCATGCAGGAGTTCGGGGAGTGAGGGCTCTGTCATAGCGCGACCACCCTACGGGGCCGCACTGACAACCGGGCGATCAAGGCCGGGGCGAGGGACGCGATCAAGACGCGTGCACGGTCGGTGACGAGGTCGGTCACGTCGTCGGTGATCACGGCTGGTGCAGCGGGTTCGGAACGGTGCCGTGCACGGCGGCGTGCGGGCGCTGGGGGCGGTCGCGGTAGCCGTCCAGGAGCAGTCGGTTGCGGTTGAGGCACAGCCGCTCGATACGCGGAGTGAGCAGATCGAACGTTTCGTAACGCTCCTTGAACTCCGGGAAGAGCCGGTGGTGGCGGAGGATCTCGGCCCGGACGAGTGACCAGAATTGGGCCTCCGGAACGCCGAGTTGTTCCTCGCAGAGCGGGGCGAGATAGCGGAAGACGCCGACGAAGAGCCCGGAGTGGATGAACTGGGTGAGGAAAGCGGCCGGTTCCGTGAGCAGCACGGCTCGTACGTCGTCCGGCATGGAGGCGTGTTCGGGAAGCCGCCCGGCACTGACGTTCACATCGTCCACGAAGTCCTTCACCGCGAGTCGTACGGGAACGTCGTGGTCGTCGAAGACAACGATCGCGTTCTCGCCATGTGGGCTGAACACAGTGCCGTAGCGGTAGAGAAAGTGCAGCAGGGGCGGCAGCAGCGCGGCGAAGAGTCGGCACAGCCAGATCCGCGGAGCCAGGCCCGAGCGCTCGACGAGCTCCGCCGTGAAGGCACGGCCGTCCGGGTCGGTGTGCAGGAGCGCGGCCAGCGTACGGGCGCGTTCACCGGGCGCCAGATGGCGGGAGAGCGGCTCGCGCCAGATCGCCCCCAGCAACTCCTTGTACTGGTACGGGACTTCCGGCAGCGCGTCGTACACGGGGTGTCCGACCGAGACGGACGCGACCTCGCCGAGGAGGATGACCCCGCAGGTGTCGCGCAGAAAGGTGTCGGCATCGCGCAGGCCGTGCATCCAGGCGGTGACGGCGGGGGCCGCGAGCGTGCGTTCCGTCGGCAGGCCGCGCCACACCAGGGTGTTGAGGACGGACAGCGGCAGTTTGACGGTGTGCCGGTCCGGGCGTGAGGTGTTGAGGAAGGTACGGATCGACTGCTGGGGCAGGCGCAGATCCTTGTCCGGAGGCAACGGAACGATGGCGCCGGCGGCGACAGAGGGCGCGAAGAGCGGCAGCACGACGTCGTTCCACTGCCAGGGATGCACGGGCAGGTAGAGATACGACTTCGGCGTGAGCCCACGCGCGCGTAGTGCGGCGTCGTAGGACTGCCTGGTGGTGGGGTCCAGCTCGCGCGCGTAGAGCTCGTCGGCGGTCTCCAGGCCCGCGACGCCCCGATATGTGGCGAGGGAGGTGTGCACCGCGATCCACGGCAGGGCTGTCGCTCTGCGGCCCTCGGGGGCCCAGTGGGCGGCGTCCGTCGCGGAGAAGCCGAGGCGGCCCTTGTTGAGAACGATCCAGGGGTGGCCCGTCTGATGGCCCTCCAGTTCGGCGTATCCGAGGTCGGCGAGCCGGGCGGCGGGCAGTGCGGTGTGGTCGAGGCGGGCGTCCGCGGCGAGTGTGGTGGTCAGCTCCCGGATGACGTGCCCGAGGGTGGCACCGTCGAGGCCGAGTGTGGCGCGGGCGCGGGTGAGGAAGTCGAGGGGGTCGGTGTAGGGGCGTGAGGGTTGCGGCTCTGCGGACTCGGCGGTGCCTTTTGCGGGTGCCGCTGCTTTCGTGCGGCGCGCTTCGTCCGTCACTCGCGCTGCGTCTGTCACTCGTGCTTCGTCTGCCAGGCGCGCTGCGTCTGTGGCTTCCAGTTCGCCTGTGACTTCCGGTTCGTCTGTGGCATCCGCCGTGTCTGTGACTTCCGCTGCGCCTTTGGCTCGCGCTTCGTCCGTGTCTCCAGTCGTTCTCGTTGTCGCCGCCCTGCTCGATCCGGTCGCCACGGTTAATTCGGTTGTCTCGATCAAGGTGAGCGACGACGGATCGACCTGCCAGCTGTCGTATGCGCCACGGCGGGCGCGGAAAGCGACGATGCCGCCGGCGTCGAGGCGAAGGGTGTACGACCGCTCGCCATCGGCGCCCGCGGCGGGCGGCGAATCGTCTCCTCTGGGGGCTGAGGCTCCGGCCGGTGCCGCGGCCTCGGGAGGAGAGGTCGCTGCTGCCGCCGTACCGAGGCGGTTCCCGTCCGCCTCCGGTACCAGGATCTCCTCGTGTGCGAACTCCCCGATCATCTTGGCGAGCAGGCGGCGGCCCGCTCCTTCCCATCGCTCCGGGTTCAGTTCGGGCGGGTCGTAGAGCCACGACGGCTCTCCGGGAGTCGGGGCGGCGGACGGGTTCGGCACGGGGACTCCTCGACTGGGAACCTGATCGGGGCGAGCGGTGTACTAAAAGTGACGGCGCTACAACAGATCGCGCAGGGCCCGGTCCCGGACCATGAGGGCTGCCTTCTTCTCGGGCAGATCGACCTCGGCGGAGAACCGGAAGCCGGCACTGAGGAAGGCGGACACGGAGGGGATGTTGCGGAGGTCGGGTTCAGCGATGACACGTGCGCATGAGGGCCGCCGGTCGAGGACGAGATCGGAGACGGCTCTGAGCAGAGTCGTGCCGAGTCCACGCCCGCGATTGGCGACACCGCCGATGAGGAGGTGGATTCCGGTGTCGTGGAGGCGGGCGGGATAGTGGCGGGCCAGGGGGTCGAGGTCCGCTCGGTAGATCTCCCAGTAGCTCATGGGCGTGCCGTCCAGGACGCCGAGGCAGGGGACGCTGCGCCCGTCACCGCCGAGCTGGGCGCGCAGGTGGTCCTCGGTCGCCGTCCCGGGTCCGGAGAGCTCCCAGAAAGCGGCCACGGCGGGGTCGTTCATCCAGCGGCTGATGAGCGGGAGATCCTGGTCGAGGCATACGGGTACGAGCTGGAAGACGCCTGCGGCAGTGGCGGTCGGCCCCCAGTCACCGACGCGGTCGAGCAGGTCGTCGCCTGCCGGGGTGACGGGGGCGGGCCACGCTGCCCCCTGCGCAGAGACCGGCGCCGAAACCGGCGCTGAGACCTGCATCGTGCCCCGACCCCCGGCCCCACCCCCACCGTTCCGGTCTGCCCGTTCCACGGCTCCCCCGGCCGCGGCGGCTCCCCTTTGCCCGCTCCTCTCGGCGAAGAACGCGAGGAATTCGTCGGGCAGGCGCAGATCGAGGGTGTCCTCGGTGTCCGCACTGGGACCCGTGTCGCTGCCGACGGCGGTGTAGGGGGCGGTACCGGCGTCGGTGCTCGCATCGGTGGGAGGCACGGCGACGCTCCTCTCAGGAGACGGGGTGGGTCATGTTCCTCAGGAATGAAGGGGGTTGGCGATGGTGACGTAGACGGACTGGGTGTCGACCGGACCGACGAGTTCGTCGAGGCCGTGCAGTCGGGTCAGCAGGTTGGCCTTGCAGCGCAGAACGGGTGAGTCGAGCAGATGGGCGGGCAGGGAGGTACGGAGCCGGGAGGGACCCGAGGCGACGTCGGTGAGGAATCGGCGGAAGGCGGCGAGCAGCAGCCGTTCGTCGGCGAGGCGCTGGGAGCCGAAGGCCCCGATGAGGCCGAACACGTTGTTGATGGCGAGGTAGTAGGCGAACCGTTCGTCGGTGACCTCGTCGGAGACGAAGGTGTCGCTGTGGTCGCCGATGCCGGGGAGTCGTTCGTTCAGCTCCGCGCGTCGGGACTCGCGGAAGTAGTAGCCCTGGTTGTCGCGGTAGCGGCCGCCCGTGGGCCACCCTTCCTGGTCCAGCAGGAGCAGGGTGTTCTGCTGGTGGGCCTCCAGCGCGATGCCCGCCTCGCTGTCCAGCCACAGGACCGGGCGGACGACATGCTCCAGGTAGCGCAGGAACCACTCGGCGGCGACGGCGCCGCGCGGCCGGCCTGTGCGGCAAGCGAGCCGGGTGACGATCTCGGTGAGCCTGGCCCGTGCGGTGGTCCTGCTCTGCTCGGGGTGCTGCTGCCCGGGGGGCTGCTCTCCGGTGGAGTGGGCCTGAACCCTGGGTGAAACGAGTCCGGCGATGCAGGAGACGTCGTCCGTCGGCGTGAACGGATTGTGGCGGATCATCACGTCGAGGCCGGGCACGGGGTTGCCGTCCAGGTCGTTCACCGCGAGCCAGGCCGGGTCGCGAACGATGTCGAAGCCCGGGTGGACCGCCTGCCACTGTTCGGCGAGGCCGCCGCGCAGCAGCCGGTGGACCTCGACACCCCGGTGGAGTTCCTTGCGGAGGTTCTCCCGGCGGGAGTTGGTGATGCGCAGGCCCAGCGAAAGCTTCAGCATCGCGGGTGCGCCGGAGCGGTAGAGGGTGCGTACGGAGGACGTGGGGTACCACGGGGAGCCATGGGGGCCGAGGTCCTGGAGCAGCCCAGCGTCCAGAAGTTTCGCCGTTTCCGGGCGGTGGCGGACCTCGCGGATCTGCCAGGGGTGCATCGGCAACGCGGCGTATCCGTCGGGCAACCGCAGTCCGGCACCGGCGAGACGGGGGGTGAGCTGCTCTGCGGGCACGAGGCGGCCTCGCTCGGTCCAGGCCGAGTCGGTGGTGAGCAGGGAGGGGGCGACAGCCATCCAGTGGAGGGGGAAGGAGCCGCGCAACTCGGGTGAGTAGAGCCGGGTTTCGGCCCCAGAGAGTCCCTCGCGGCTCTTCGGGGTGGGGTGCAGCGGGTGACCGAGCAGGAGTGCCTGCTCGGCCGAGAGGAAGAGGTCGGGGCCGTCGGCGGGGTTCGCCCTGCGGTCCGCGATGAAGAGGACGGTCTGTCGTACGGAGTCGGCGACCCGGCCGACCAGGTCACCGTCGTCGGCCGAGGCATGGGGCTGGGCGGGAGCATCCGTCATGGCGGAGGCGCTCGACTGGGCGGGAGCGTCCGTCATAGCGGAGGCGGTCGGCTGGCCGAGACCGTCCGTGATGGCGAAGGCGGTCCGCTCAGTGGGAGCCTCCGTCGCGACGGAGGTGTTCGGCCCCGTAGGCTCCTCCGGGTCGGTGGAAGCGGTCGGACGGGCGGGAGCCCCGGTCGTCCGCGTCTCGCGCCCCAGTAGGGCCGCGAGCGTGACCGCGTCTGTGGGAGGTGCCTGGTCAGGGGCGTCGGAGAGGTGGGGAGGGCCGAGGCGGTGCCATCCCGTGGCGGACCAGTAGTGAACGGGAACGACGAGGGCTGTGCCGCTGGCAGGGAGGGGGATGCGGAGGGTGCCGCCGTCGGGAGCGGCGAGGTCGTGCTCGCGTACCCAGCAGCGCAGCAGGTTCTCGATGGCGGCGGACTGGGCCGCGGTGTGTGGATCGGGGTGTTCCAGCAGGTCGGTGGTGGCGCCGCGCAGCCGTTCGGACTCCCGGGGCCCTCCTTTCTGCCTGGGGACCGATTCGGCACCCGGCCCGAGCGGGGTCTGCGTGCCGCGCCCTCCTCGCTCATGGGTGTGGGGGCGGCCGTCGGGTGCGGGGGTGGCGTTCAAGAGGCTTCCTCGGGGGTGGTTCAGGTTCGTGCGGCGACGAACCGGGGCTGTTCCGGCGTGCGTTGAATCCGTGCTTTTCCTGGTCGAAGCGGGCTCGGATGCGGATGTCGTCCGATTTCAGGAGGGGCGGGGAGGGAGGGGAGGGCGCAGTTCCGGTGATGCCGCCCTGCGAGGCTCACCGGAGGACGACATCTCCGGAGCCCCACGGCACAGCCGTCCACTGAGCCGACTGGCTATCCGGAGTGCTCGGTCCGTTGGGGGTGCTCGGTCCGTTGGGGGTGCTCGGTCCGTGGGGCGGGCTCGGCCGTTTGGTCGGGCTCGGCCTTTCGGGCGTGCTCGGTCGCCGTCCGCCTGATGCTGCCCTCGGCTGCCGAGCCGTTGGACGTCCTCGCGACCTCCGCCACCGCGTCCGCCAGCCGGGTGAGCACCGCGCTCGCCTGCTCGTCGCTGATCGTGAGCGGGGGAAGCAGGCGCACGACACTGGAGTTCCGTCCGCCGAGTTCCACGATCAGGCCGCGGCGCAGGCACTCCCGCTGGACGGCGGCCGCCACTTCGGGTGCCGCGGGAGGCGGTCCGCCGGGGGACGACGGCGGCCTTTCGGGGTCCACGAGCTCGACGCCGATCATCAGCCCCCGGCCGCGGACGTCACCGACGCAGTCGAAATCGGTGGCGAGAGCCTGGAGTTGGGCCATCATGCGGGTGCCCAGAACCGCGGCTCGCTCGGCGAGGCCGTACTCACGAACGTACGCGAGCGTCGCGGCGCCCGCGGCCATGGCGAGCTGGTTGCCGCGGAACGTGCCCGCGTGGGCGCCCGGTTCCCACACATCGAGGCTGTCGCGGTAGACCACGACCGCCAGCGGCAGGCTGCCGCCGATGGCCTTGGAGAGGACCATCACGTCGGGAGCGATGCCGCTGTGCTCCACCGCCCAGAAGGCGCCAGTTCGCCCGACTCCTGTCTGGACCTCGTCGGCGATCAGCGGGATGGAGCGCGCCGAAGTGATCTCCCGCATCCGCCGCATCCAGTCGTCGCGTGCCGGAATCACTCCGCCCTCGCCCTGCACCGGTTCCAGGATCATCCCGGCGGGGTTCGGCACCCCGGACCTGGTGTCGTCGAGGATGGACTCGGTCCAGCGGGCGGCGAGTTCGGCGCCCGGCTGGCCTCCGACGCCGAACGGGCAGCGGTAGTCCTGCGGATAGGGCAGGCGCGTGACACGTACGTCGGACGCGCCCCCGGATGCCGCGAGCGCCCCCGCGGTCATCCCGTGGTACGCGCCGGCGAAGGCGACGATCCCGCTGCGGCCGGTCGCGGTGCGCACCAGTTTCAGCGCGGCCTCCACTGCGTCCGTGCCGGCGGGCCCGCAGAACTGCACGCGCGCGTGGTCGGCGAGCCCGGGCGGCAGCGTGCGGAACAGCTCGGTGATGAAGGCGTCCTTGACGGGTGTGGCCAGGTCGAGGACCTGCAACGGCGCCCCGGAGTCGAGGACTTTTCTGATGGCTTCCAGTACGACGGGGTGGTTGTGGCCGAGGGCCAGTGTCCCGGCGCCCGAAAGGCAGTCGAGGTATCGGCGCCCGTCGGCGCCCTCGATCGTCAGGCCTCGCGCACGGACGGGAACGATCGGAAGGGCGCGCGCGTAGGTGCGTGCCGCGGATTCACGCGCCGACTGCCGCCGCAGGATCCCCTCGTGCGTCGCGCGCGCCCCCACATTGTCCTGCGTCGCGTGCGCCCCCTCGGCCCCGGGCATCGCGGGCGCCACCTCGGGCGCAGACTCGGTCACAGCCACGTCTGTCGGTCCTCCCGCTGTCCAGAGGCGAGTTGCTCGGCCGCCCGGTGGGAGGCGGCAGGGGGATGAACGCAGCAGGAACGTCCCCCGTGCGTACCAACGACGAGGACCGCGAGGGGCAACGGTGGGATGAAGATCGTTGCCGCGACGAACCGTTGCCGCTCCGGCCCGCCAGGTCCTGACGGAGGTTGCCCGCGTGCCCGCTCACCCGTTTCCCGTGCTCGCACAGAGCCTCCGGGAACCGGGACATCAGGGACCGGGGCCCCGGGAACCTGGGCCTGAGGGGCTGGTGTCAACACAGGTTCCGACACCAGTTGTTGGCGTCACCTCGTTGACGTCAACGAGGTCCGAAAGGATCAGATCCGCAAGACCTCACGCCGGAAAATCTTCGGATGTTGCCGGGGCGGACGGCTTGTATCCGAACCGTTGCAGGTCCGTCGGAAGCGGCCCACAGCGACGGCATAGTCTGTGGTGCCGTTCAGCGATCCCCGCTGATCAGCACCCATGGTCCGCGTCGGACACATCCGGGCAACCGGATCCGTACGAAGTCCCATGTGGCAGCACTGAGTTGTTCGTTCACCTCCAGGGGGAGTCACACCATGCGACCCATACGCCCGCCCTTCGCCGCCCGTCGAGGGAGGAGCCCGCGCCGCAGGACCTCCCCCGTGCTGGCCGCGGTCGGTCTGGCCACCGCACTGGCACTGACCGCCACCGCCTGCGGTTCGGAGGACACCAATGCGAGCGCAGAGGCGTCGGCCTCCGCGGCGGGCGACGGCAAGATCAAGATCCCGGACGACATCAAGGACAGGCTCAAAGAACACGGGATCGACATCGACCAGTGGAAGGGCGGAGCCTGGAAGAACTGGGACAAGGACGACTGGCTGCGCGAGGCCGGTGACTACATCAACCCGATCATCAAGGACCTGTGGGACCCGGACCGTATGCGCGAGGCCGAGGACCCGGACCAGGGCAAGGGCATCGACGAGAACGACCTCTCGGGTGACCAGGGCGTGACCGACCCGGAGCCGGAGCCCGTGGAGGCGCAGGCCGTCCCGGCGGGGTACCACGAGAACGCGCCCGAGGCGGGCAAGGTGTTCTTCGACTCTCCCGAAGGCACGATGGTCTGTTCGGCGACCGTGGTCGAGGACCCGGCCCACCCGGGCAAGTCCAACCTCGTGTGGACCGCGGGCCACTGCGTACACGCCGGCAAGAAGGGCGGCTGGTACCGCAACATCGCCTTCGTGCCCTCGTACAACAACGACGCCATGTCGGCGGCGGAGCTCCCGACCGCCACCAAGGAGGAGGTCGCTCCGTACGGTGTCTGGTGGGCAGACTGGGCGCAGACCTCGGACCAGTGGATCGAGCGGGGCGGCGCGACGGGCGGCGACGGTGCCTCGTACGACTTCGCGGTCATTCATGTGACGCCGGAGAAGGGCAGCGGGGGCAAGTCCCTTGAGGAGACCCTCGGTTCGGCGCTCCCGGTGGACTTCAACGCTCCGGCCGTGGCGCAGGTCGGGGACATCACCGCGACCGGTTACCCGGCGGCGAAGCCGTTCGACGGGGAGACCATGTACCAGTGCGCGGACAAGCCGGGCAGGCTGTCGATCGCCAAGTCCGAGCCGACGATGTACCGCATCGGGTGCACCATGACCGGTGGTTCGTCGGGCGGTGGCTGGGTCGCGACGGGTTCGGACGGCAAGCCCGCGCTGGTGTCCAACACCTCGATCGGCCCGGTGACCGCGGGCTGGCTGGCGGGCCCGCACCTGGGCACCGAGGCCAAGGGAGTCTACGACGGGGTGAGCAAGAAGTTCGCGACGCAGTAGTAGCGGCATGAGGACGGACGGCGGCAAGGTGGCCTCACGGAAACCTTCACCGCCCGCCCGCCGTTCGTCCTCGACTCCCCCGGCATAGTGGGGTGTCGCGGTGGCACGGGCTCCGCGGAGAGCCTGCTTCGCGTTCTTCGCGCCTGCCCCGCAGAGGAATAAAGACGCACGTTTTTTCGGGGGTAACAACACCATGCGTTCCACACGTCCGTCCTTCGCGGGGAGTCGTCCGTCCTTCGCGAGCAGTCGTGGGCGGCGCCGCATCCTCGCCGCCACCGGACTCGTAGCGGCTCTGGCGCTCACCGCCACCGCCTGCGACTCGGGCGACGACAACGCCGTCGACAAGCCGGCCGCCACGGGCTCCGGGGCCTCCGGCGGCGACAAGCTGGAAATTCCCGCCGACATCGCCGACAAGCTCAAGGAGCACGGCATCGATGTCGACGACTGGAAGGACGGCGCATGGAAGAACTGGGACAAGGACGAGTGGCTCAGTGAGGCCCAGGACTTCGTCAACCCGGTGATCGAGGACCTCTGGAAGCCCGAGCGGATGAAGTCCGCCAAGGACCCGGACAAGACGATCTCCGCGAAGGACGCCTCGGCCGACCAGGGAGTGAGCGATCCGGCGCCGGCCCCGGTCACGGCGACGCGGGAGAACACCCCGTACCACGACAACGCCGCCCCGGTCGGGAAGGTGTTCTTCGACTCCCCCGAGGGCTCGATGGTCTGCTCCGGCACGGTCGTCAAGGACCCGCGCAACCCGGGCAGGTCCAACCTCGTGTGGACCGCGGGCCATTGCGTGCACGCGGGCGGTGGCGGCGGCTGGTACCGCAACATCGCGTTCGCGCCCGCCTACAACGACCTCGGCAAGTCCGAGGCCGAGCTGGCCGACGCGACACAGCAGGAGATCACCCCGTACGGCCAGTTCTGGGCTGACTGGGCGTCGACGTCGAACGAGTGGATCCAGGGCGGCTCGGATTCGGGCGGCGCGGGTGCCGCGTACGACTACGCGGTGCTGCACGTGAAGCCGGAGTCCGGCTCCAAGTCCCTTGAGGAGACCGTCGGTACGGCGCTGGACGTGGACTTCTCCACCCCCGCCGCGGCGGACGCGGGCACGATGGGCGCCTGGGGTTACCCGGCCGCGCCGCCCTACAACGGTCTGATCATGCACAAGTGCGTCGACCGGCCGGGCCGGCTCTCGCTCGGCTCGACCCTGCCGACGATGTACCGCATCGGCTGCACCATGACGGGCGGTTCGTCGGGCGGCGGCTGGTTCCGCGTCATCGACGGCAAGACCGTACTCGTCTCGAACACGTCGATCGGCCCGGCCGACAACACCTGGCTCGCGGGACCCCAGCTGGGCCAGGGCGCCGAGACGATCTACGACAACATGAGCAAGGAGTACGGCGACAAGTAGGCGCCCGTACGTCCTCGGCGCCCGCCCCGCATACGGCGAAGGCCCGCCCCGTCTGGCAGGGGGCGGGCCTTCGTCGTATGCGATCAGAGCAGAGATCAGGCGGCCGGCACCGGAACGTACGGCATCAGCTCCGCCGCCAGTTCCTCGTGCACCCGCACCTTCAGCAGGGTGCCCTCCGGGGTGTGCTCCTCGGAGATCACCTCGCCCTCGGAGTGGGCGCGCGCGACCAGTCGGCCGAGCGTGTACGGCACGAGGACCTCGATCTCGACCGAGGGGCGCGGCAGTTCGATGTCGACGAGCGCGAGCAGCTCGTCGATGCCCTGGCCCGTACGGGCCGAGACGGCGATGGAGCGCTTCTCGTTCCGCATCAGCCGCTGGAGCACCAGCGGGTCGGCCGTGTCCGCCTTGTTGATCACCACGATCTCGGGCACCTTGGTCGCGCCCACGTCGCGGATGACCTCGCGCACGGCGGCCAGCTGCTCCTCCGGCGCCGGGTGCGAACCGTCCACCACGTGCAGGATCAGGTCGGCGTCGCCGACCTCCTCCATTGTGGAGCGGAACGCCTCGACGAGGTGGTGCGGCAGGTGCCGGACGAATCCGACGGTGTCCGCGAGTGTGTAGATCCGCCCGCTGGGCGTCTCGGCACGGCGCACGGTCGGGTCGAGGGTGGCGAACAGTTCGTTCTGCACCAGCACGCCCGCGCCCGTGAGGCGGTTGAGCAGCGAGGACTTGCCTGCGTTGGTGTAACCGGCGATCGCCACCGAGGGCACCTTGTTGCGACGGCGCTCCTGGCGCTTGATCTCGCGGCCGGTCTTCATGTCCGCGATCTCCCGGCGCATCTTCGCCATCTTCTCGCGGATGCGGCGCCGGTCGGTCTCGATCTTGGTCTCACCGGGACCACGGGTGGCGAGTCCGCCGCCCTTGCCGCCGCCCATCTGACGGGACAGCGACTGACCCCAGCCTCGCAGCCTCGGCAGCATGTACTGCATCTGCGCGAGCGCGACCTGCGCCTTGCCCTCCCGGGACTTGGCGTGCTGGGCGAAGATGTCGAGGATCAGGGCCGTACGGTCGATGACCTTGACCTTGACGACGTCTTCGAGGTGGATGAGCTGGCCCGGCGAGAGCTCACCGTCGCAGATGACGGTGTCCGCGCCGGTCTCGAGCACGATGTCCCGCAGTTCGTTGGCCTTGCCGGAGCCGATGTACGTGGCCGCGTCGGGCTTGTCGCGGCGCTGGACCACGCCGTCGAGCACGAGCGCGCCCGCGGTCTCGGCGAGGGCGGCCAGCTCCGCGAGGGAGTTCTCAGAGTCGGTCACGGTCCCCGTGGTCCACACACCGACGAGTACCACGCGCTCCAGACGGAGCTGTCGGTACTCGACCTCGGTGACGTCCTCGAGCTCGGTGGAGAGGCCCGCGACACGGCGCAGGGCCGCACGGTCGGAGCGGTCGAACTGGTCGCCGTCCCGGTCTCCGTCGACCTCGTGGCTCCAGGCGACGTCCTCTTCCATCAGGGCATCGGCCCGAAGACCGTCGGGGTAGTTCTGCGCGAGGCTCTGCGTGTCCTGGGAAGGGGAAGAAGAGGAGGTCATTGGGTCCTTACGTCGATGGGGATACCTGTCGGACGACGGACTTCCGTCCGACACTCACGACAACGTCCGGGGCCGCCGGGAGATTCCCGCCCGGGGTCCGGAGGGCCGTGCCGTCGACCCGGAATGGCGTCGATGTGAAGATGTTCGCACGGCACGGCCCGTCTCGTCATCAGGGTTTTGGCGGCTATCGCGTGCGCTTGGCGTGCTTCTTGGCGGGCACGGTGCTGCGCCAGTCGGGGTGGCCCGGCATGGGCGGGGTCTTCTCCCCGTAGAGCCATGCCTCGAAGAAGCCGCTCAGCTCGCGGCCCGCGACGGCCGAGGCGAGCTGCTCGAAGTCCGCGGTGTCCGCGACACCGTCGTGGTGGGTGCTCACCCAGGTGCGCTCCAGCTGCTCGAAGGCGGGGCGGCCGATCTCCTCGCGGAGCGCGTACAGGAACAGGGCGCTGCCGTCGTAGACGTTCGGCCGGAAGATGCTGAGCTTCTCGCCGGGCGCGGCCCCCTTGGGCGCGGCGGGCGGGCCGCCGGCGGCCCGCCAGGTGTCGGACGCCCGGTAGGCGGCACGCATCCGCGCCTCCATGGGCTTGTCGGCCTTCTCCTCTGCGTAGAGGGCCTCGTACCAGGTGGCGTGTCCTTCGTTGAGCCACAGGTCGGACCAGGTGCGCGGGGAGACGCTGTCGCCGAACCACTGGTGTGCCAGTTCGTGCACCATGATCGACTCGACATACCACTTCGGGTACTCGGGGCGCGTGAAGAGCTCTCTCTCGAAGAGAGAGAGCGTCTGTGTCTCCAGTTCGAACCCGGTGCTCGCCTCGGCGATGAGCAGCCCGTACGTCTCGAAGGGGTAGTCGCCGACCTTCTCCTGCATCCAGGCGATCTGGTCGGGTGTCTTCTTGAGCCACGGTTCCAGCAGCTCGCGGTCCTTGGTGGGCACCACATCGCGTACGGGCAGGCCGTCGGGCCCGCTTCGGTGCAGCACGGAGGAGCGGCCGATGGACACCTGGGCCAGCTCGGTGGCCATGGGGTGCTCGGTCCGGTACGTCCAGGTGGTGGCCTCGGCCCCGCGGGTCGCGCCCGCGGGCAGCCCGTTGGCTACGGCCGTGTAGCCGTTGGGCGCGGTGACCCGGATGGTGAACATCGCCTTGTCCGAGGGGTGGTCGTTGCCCGGGAAAACCCGGTGGCCGGCGTCGGCCTGGTTGGCCATGGCGAGGCCGTCCGCGGTCGGCACCCAGCCGCTCTCCTGGTCCTTGCTCGACACCGGGTTGCTGTCGTGGCGCACGGTGATCCTCATCCGGAAGCCGGGAGGCAGGGGCTCCGCGGGCGTGACCACCAGGTCCTCTCCGGCGCTCCGGAACTCCGCGGGCGCGCCGTCGACCTCGACGGATCGCACTGTTCCATGCGAGTAGTCAAGATTGAACTGCTCCAGCCAGTCCGTCGTCCGGGCCTCGATCGTGGTGACGGCGGGCAGCGGCTTGCTGTTGCTGCCGGGATAGGTGAACGCGAGGTCGTACGCCGTGACGTCGTACCCGGGGTTGCCCAGGTACGGGAAGAGCCGGTCGCCGATGCCGAGCGGGGCCGGAGCAGGCGCGCTCGCGGCGATGAGGCAGACGGAGGCGGCGGAGGCGAGGAACGCCGTACGGAGCCGTCGGGGGGCCTTCGGGCGTGCGGTCCCGGTACGGGGGGCGGTCTTGTGGGTGCGCAGCATGGATCACGGCTATCAGCGACAGCCCTCCCCATGGCGACGACTCGCGCCGAGCCCACCCGAACGGGCGCTTTCCGCTGCCGTGCCGCTCTACGTAGTCGTGTGTCTCGCCGCTCTACGTAGTCGTGTGTCTCGCCGCTCTACGTAGTCGTGTGTCTCGCCGCTCTACGTAGTCGTCGTCTGGTGCTGTGCGCGGCCCACGTCGAAGACGCCCGGAACGTTGCGCATCGCCCGCATCAGCGCGGGAAGGTGGGCGGCGTCCGGGAGTTGGAGCGTGTAGGTGTGGCGTACGCGCTGCTGGCTGGGCGGTTCGACGGTCGCCGAGACGATGTCGACGCCCTCCAGGGCGATGGCCTCGGTGAGGTCGGCGAGCAGGTGAGGCCTTCCGAAGGACTCGACGAAGAGCGTGACACGGCACCCCGCGGTGTCCCCCCAGCGCACACCGACCTCCGTGCGCCCGAGGCCCTTCATGCGGGCCACCGCGGAGCACGCGACGCGGTGCACGGTCACGACTCCGCCGCGCACGGCGAAGCCGGTGACGTCGTCGGGCGGCACGGGCGTACAACAGCCCGCGAGGCGTACCGTCGCGCCGGGCTGGTCGACGACGACGTCCACGGCGGCCGGACGCGCGGCGGGCGCGTCCGCGGACGGGCGAGGAGTCGCGGCGGGAGCTTCGGGCTGTGTCGCGGGCGAGGGGTGCGCGGCCAGCCAGCGGGTGATGGCGATCCGCGCGACGGGCGTGTGCGCGTGCTCCAGCCACTCTCTGGAGGGCTCCGAGGTCGGGTCCTGGCCCATGAGCAGTTGCACGGTGTCGCCGTCGCTCAGGACCGTACTGAGCCTCACCAGGCGGCCGTTGACACGCGCGCCGATGCAGGCGTGCGCGTCCTCGCCGTACTGGGCGTACGCGGCGTCGACGCAACTGGCGCCCGCGGGCAGCCCGAGCGTGCCGCCGTCGGGCCGGTAGACGGTGATCTCCCGGTCCTGGGCGAGGTCTTCGCGAAGCGTGGACCAGAACGTGTCGGGGTCCGGGGCCGCCTCCTGCCAGTCGAGGAGGCGGGAGAGCCAGCCGGGACGGGTGGGGTCGGCGCGCTCGCCGTCCACGGAGCCCGCCCCTGCGCCGTCCGTCTGCTCCTCCGAAGGAGGAGCGTAGGGATTGCCGAGCGCGATGACGCCGGCCTCGGCGACGTTGTGCATCTGGTGCGTACGGATGAGGACTTCGGCGACCTGGCCGTCGGTGCGGGCGACCGCGGTGTGCAGCGACTGGTACAGGTTGAACTTGGGGACGGCGATGAAGTCCTTGAACTCCGAGACCACCGGCGTGAGACAGGTGTGCAGTTCGCCGAGGACTCCGTAGCAGTCGGCGTCCTCGTTCACGAGCACCAGGACGCGCCCGAAGTCGGAGCCGCGCAGCTCGCCGCGCTTGCGCGAGACGCGGTGCACGGAGACGAAGTGCCGTGGCCGGATGAGGACTTCGGCCTGCAGACCCGCCTCGCGCAGGACCACGCGCACCTCTTCGGCGATCTCGGCGAGGGGATCGTCGGCGCGCGAGGCGTTGTTGAGGATGAGTTCGCGGGTGTGGGCGTATTCCTCGGGGTGCAGGATCGCGAAGACGAGGTCCTCCAGCTCCGTCTTCAGGGCCTGCACGCCCAGGCGTTCGGCGAGCGGGATCAGCACGTCTCTGGTCACCTTGGCGATGCGTGCCTGTTTCTCGGGGCGCATCACGCCGAGGGTGCGCATGTTGTGCAGCCGGTCGGCGAGCTTGATCGACATCACGCGTACGTCGCTGCCGGTGGCGACGAGCATCTTGCGGAACGTCTCGGGCTCGGCGGCCGCCCCGTAGTCGACCTTCTCCAACTTCGTTACGCCGTCGACGAGATAGCGGACCTCTTCGCCGAACTCCTCACGCACCTGATCGAGGGTCACTTCCGTGTCCTCGACGGTGTCGTGGAGCAGAGACGCCGTCAAAGTCGTGGTCTCGGCGCCGAGTTCGGCGAGGATCAGCGTCACGGCGAGCGGGTGCGTGATGTACGGCTCGCCGCTCTTGCGCATCTGGCCGCGGTGCGAGGACTCGGCGAGGACGTACGCGCGGCGCAGCGGGTCGAGGTCGGCGTCGGGGTGGTGGGCGCGATGGGCCTCGACCACGTGGCCGATCGCGTCGGGCAGCCGGTCGCGGGCTGTGGGCCCCAGGAGCGCGGCCCGGCCGAGGCGTCGCAGGTCGATCCGGGGGCGGCCCCTCCTGCGCTGTGCTCCGGGCGTCATGGGGCCGGGCGTCGCGGGGTTCGTGGCCTCCGCACTCATGGGCACCTCCGGCTGCGTGGACCGGCGGACGGGGTGCCCCATGGCGTACTGCGCGGCTCTGGGGATGGCGTCGTTCCCCCGTCCGGGCCGGTGCTTGATGCTACCGAGCCCACCACGCCCGGCTGACCGCCTCTCGCCGAGCGTGAAACGGATCACCCATTCGAGCGAAGGTTCAGGGGGTCACCGTTTCGAGCCACGCGGTGTCGATCTCACCCTCTGCGACGATCACCGCGGGCCCGGTCATCTCGATCTCGCCGTCGGGCCGCTCGGTGATCACCAGGCGCCCGCCGGGCACATCGACCGTGTATGTCACCGGTGCACCGGTCACGGCGGGGTCGGCGCCGTCCCTGCGCGCCGCCGCCACGGCCACGGCGCACGCGCCCGTGCCGCACGAGCGGGTCTCGCCGGAGCCACGCTCGTGGACACGCAGAGC
Source organism: Streptomyces sp. NBC_00878 (assembly GCF_026341515.1). Lineage (NCBI taxonomy): Bacteria > Bacillati > Actinomycetota > Actinomycetes > Kitasatosporales > Streptomycetaceae > Streptomyces > Streptomyces sp. NBC_00878. The sequence goes on from NZ_JAPEOK010000001.1 coordinate 2,794,756, forward strand.
GACGTGACGAAGACCACGGTCGACGACGAACTCGACGTTCACGCCGTCCGGGTACGCGGCGGCGGGGCTGAACGGCGGCGGGTCGAACAGATTTCCGGCGTGGCCGAGGTCCTCCACGAAGGCGACCGCGTGAGGGTTGCCCATGTTGACGTTGCGCGCGGGCCAGCTGCGCTCGCCGACGCTCACGGTGACGTCCCCTTCGGGGAGGAGCGCCTTGCCCATGCCGACGGTGATGTCGCCCTCCTTGGCGATGTGCACCGTCTTGACGCCTCCGCGCGTGGCGACGGCGAGGTCGCCTTCGGCCACATGTCCGGCGCGCTGGAGATAGTGGGCGAACACACGCACTCCGTTGCCGCACATCTCCGCGATCGAGCCGTCGCCGTTGCGGTAGTCCATGAACCATTCCGCTTCGTCCGCCATCGCCCGGGCCTCGGGGTGCGCCGCGGACCGTACGACATGCAGCAGACCGTCCCCGCCGATGCCCGCGCGGCGGTCGCACAGGGCGGCGACGGCGGCCGGGGGCAGGTCGATGGCGTTCTCGGGGTCGGGGATGATCACGAAGTCGTTCTCGGTCCCGTGCCCCTTGAGGAAGGCGATCCGCGTGCTCATTCCTCGATCGTAAGGGGTCGGTATGACACGCCCCACCGAACAGTCCGTACCCACGGACCGAACGCCGGCGAGCATGCCGCCCGGGAACGCTCAGCGCAGGCGGGCCACGCGCCACACGGCGAGCACCACGACCGCGGCGACGACCACGGTGTACGCGATCACGACCCGCCAGTCCGGGCGGCGGCCGGAGCCGCGCTGCGGGAGACCGGGCCACGTGTAGCCCACGCGGCGGGCGGCCGTCATGCCCCAGCCGGCGGCACAGGAGCAGATCAGCAGTCCGAGCATGGCGATCATGGCCCCGCTGTCGCCGAAGTCGAAGGCGAGCGGGAAGGCGAACATCAGGGAGCCGAGTGCGGCGAGGCTCACGATGGGCGCGAGCTGCCAGATGCGCATCCGGCGCTGCGGGCGCAGCTCGACCTCGACCTCGGGCCCCGGGAACATCTCGTCGGGCTCGGGTCCGTCGGCCGTCACACCGCCGGTGGTTTCGTCGGGCCCGTCCGGGCTCAGCCGGTCCTCATCGGGGTCCTGCTGATCCTGTGCGATGTCGTACGCCCCGCCAGTGGCAGTGCCTTGCTCCGCGCCATGTGCGGTGTCGCGAGGGCCGGCCTCCATCGCCACGCGCCCTCCCAACTCGGACTCCACTTGGTCGATCGAAGCTCGATGATGGCACGGCCTCAGAGACCGGGATGACGGCCGGAGCGTCCCGATGCCAGGACGTGATCAGGCTGTAACCGGTCGTTCGACCAACGCCAGCGCGAGCCGCGGAAGTTCTGTGAGATCCGCCGCAGCCCCACTCAGCCAATGCACCCGTGGGTCGCGTCTGAACCAGGAATCCTGACGGCGCGCGAAGCGCTTGGTCGCACGTACGGTCTCGGCGCGCGCCTCGTCGTCCGTGCACTCTCCGGAGAGTGCCGCGAGCACCTGCTGGTAGCCGAGGGCACGCGACGCCGTACGCCCCTCGCGCAACCCTTGCGCCTCCAGTGCGCGCACTTCGTCGACGAGGCCGGCGTCCCACATGCGGTCGACTCGGCGGGCGATGCGGTCGTCGAGCTCGGGGCGCGCCACATCGACACCGATCTGCACGGTGTCGTAGACCGAGTCGTGGCCGGGGAGGTTGGCGGTGAAGGGCTTGCCGGTGATCTCGATGACCTCCAGGGCCCGGACGATACGGCGGCCGTTGCTGGGCAGGATCGCCTGGGCGGCCTCGGGATCGGCGACGGCCAGCCGGGCGTGCAGGGCACCGGAGCCGCGCAGGATGAGCTCCTCCTCCAGACGGGCCCGTACGTCGGAGTCGGTCCCGGGAAACTCCAGGTTGTCGACGGCCCCTCGGACGTACAGCCCGGAGCCGCCGACGAGGATCGGCCAGCGGCCCTCGGTGAGGAGTGCGTCGATGCGGTCACGCGCGAGACGCTGGTACTCGGCGACGCTCGCCGTGACCGTCACGTCCCAGATGTCCAGGAGGTGGTGCGGGATGCCTTCGCGCTCCCCGGGCGTCAGCTTGGCGGTACCGACGTCCATCCCCCGGTAGAGCTGCATCGAGTCGGCGTTGACGACCTCGCCCCCCAGTCGCTGGGCCAGATGGACTCCGAGATCGGACTTTCCCGCCGCGGTGGGACCGACGACGGCGATGACCCGCGGGGCGGGAGCTGCACTACTCACCGCCACAGTCTCGCAAACCTCGGGGCCTCTTCTCGAACGAGCGACGTGACGGCACGGGGCCGGGGTCGTTGCCTGTTGCGAGGTTCCAGCCGCCGGTCGTGAGGGCCGGTGACCCGGGCGACGCAATGGGACGCACCGGGCAACGCGGAATTTCGCCCACATGAGTAGGGTATGGAGATGATATGGGCGTTTTTGCACGGCTCCTTCGTAAAGATGGGCCTAAGTCCAAGGGTTCGGATGAGGCGTCAACCGCCGAGGCGCAGGCCGACACCGTGACGGCCGAGTCCGGGGCGGATGCGGAGGAAGCGGCGAAGGGGTCGGCGACGGCCGAGACCGAGACCTCTTCCGCAGCGGCGACGGAGTCGGCGGAGTCCGACGAGTCCGCGGCGGAGGGCGTCGAGATCCCCAAGCAGCAGTCCGCCGACGAGGCGGCCGACAGCGAGGCCGGCGAGGGCGCCCGCAAGTAGCTGTCCCGCGAGGGAAGGTGAGCCATGGGTCTCCTGGACAACGTGAAGGCCTGGCTCGCGCCTGCCAAGGAGAAGGTCTCCGACTTCGCGCAGCAGCATGGGGAAAAGATCGACAAGATCGAACAGGGTCTCGACAAGGCCGCGAAGCTGGCCGACGAGAAGACCAAGGGCAAGTACAGCGACAAGATCCAGACGGGCACGGGCAAGGGCAAGGCCAAGGACGCCCTGGACCGACTCGCGCACAAGGAGAGTGACGGCACGGACGGCGGCGTGACGCCCCCGTCTCCCCCGACACCCCCACCCTCGGCATCCTGAGCGACACCACATCGGCGGACGGCCTCGGAGCGCGGTGAGCTCCGTGCCGTCCGCCGTGTTCGTGTCCGTGGCACCCTGACGGGCCTCGCCTGACACGTCTGGCCCTCGCCGACGCCCCGCTCCCACCCTTGGCTGCCTCACGCCGAGCACTCGACAGGGGGCAGCCCGCGAGCCGCCTGCCGGCGCGGATGCCGCTCGGCGCCGCGCACCCAACGCGCAGGCGTCACGACCAGCACGCGGGGGCGCCACGATCAGCGCGGGTGCTACGACCAACGCGGGGCCCCACGACCCGCGCAGGCCCCACGGCCCACGCGGGCGCTACGACCAGGCCGCCACCACGTACCCCACCCCGTAGGGCGCGTCCTCGTACAGGAGCGCGCCTGCGAGCCCCGCGCCCTCGGCCGCGCCCGCGAGCACCTGCCAGGGCGCGCGGCCGGAGGCCTTCAGTTCGTACGCCAGTTCCGCGTCCAGCGTCTTGAGGGCGGCCACGTCAGCCGCTCCGAGCGCATGTGCCACCTCCATGTCGAAGCCTGCCGCGCGGTCGTCCAGATAGCCGGGCGCCTTGAGCGTGCGGCACGCGCTGGCGTCGCCCATCACCAGCAGTGCCACCCGCCCGGCCCGCGCGGCGATTTCCCTTCCGACTTGGATACACCGCTCGGCCGCGAGAGGTTCCCCCACGCCGAGCCCCTCGACGGGGGCGTCCGACCAGCCCGTACGACCGAGCAGCCAGGCCGCGACCGCGAGCGAGGGCGGCAGCGGACGGTCACCACCCTCGACGGGTTCGGACCCGGCCGTGCCTTCCCGCATCCGCGTCCGGGCCCCGTTGCCGCCCAGCCGCACGTCGAGATGCACGCCGAAGCCGCGGAACGTGCCCCGGGCGCCCTCCGGATGGGGTCCACGTCCGCTCCGCTCGGCGGGGCCCGCGACCACCAGCAGGTCGGGCCGCGCGGCGGCCAGCACTCCCAGCGCATCCGTGCAGGCGGCACGCGCGGCGTCCAGTTCGGGCGCGGCGCCCGCGGCGACGTCGGGCACGAGAAGAGGCGGGCAGGGACAGACGGCGGCGGCGACAAGCATGGTCGGCAGCGTAGCCCCGTGCGACGGCCGGACGGCACTCCTCGGCGGCCGGATGTCACTCCTCCAGGAGCACGTCGGTCAGGTCGATGACCGTGAGTACGAGCACCACCAGCTTGCCCTCACTGATCACGTACTCAAGCCGCCTGCTCGGTGAACGCGACGGTGTACGGCAACATGTGATGCTCCTTCCCGTCCGTATCGCGGCAGGCCCTCAGTCGCAGCCGCAGCCACTGGCCGTGGAAACCGGCAGCGGGGCGGGCGCACCGATCTTCGGCAGCCCCAGCATGACGCCCGCCGGCTTGGCGGCCTCGGCGGCGTTGCGCTTGTCCCAGGCGTCCCCCGCGCCCGTGCGGCGCACTTCGAGGACGGCGCCCTCGGCGAGCAGGTGGTGCGGAGCGGCGTACGTGATCTCGACGGTGACGACATCACCGGGGCGGACCTCGGCGTCGGGCTTGGTGAAGTGCACCAGTCGGTTGTCGGGCGCGCGCCCGGAGAGGCGGTGCGTGGCGCCGTCCTTGCGACCCTCGCCCTCGGCGACCATCAGCTCCAGCGTGCGACCGACCTGCTTCTTGTTCTCGTCCCAGGAGATCTCCTCCTGGAGGGCGACGAGACGCTCGTAGCGCGCCTGCACGACCTCCTTGGGGATCTGCCCGTCCATGGTGGCCGCCGGGGTGCCGGGGCGCTTGGAGTACTGGAACGTGAACGCTTGCGCGAAGCGGGCCTCGCGGACCGCGTGCAGGGTCTGGTCGAAATCCTCCTCGGTCTCACCGGGGAAGCCGACGATGATGTCGGTGGTGATCGCGGCGTGCGGGATCGAGGCGCGCACCTTGTCGATGATCCCGAGGTACCGCTCCTGCCGGTACGAGCGGCGCATCGCCTTCAGGACGGTGTCCGAACCGGACTGCATCGGCATGTGCAGCTGCGGCATGACGTTCGGTGTCTCGGCCATCGCGGCGATGACGTCGTCCGTGAAGTCGCGCGGGTGCGGCGAGGTGAAGCGGACGCGCTCCAGGCCCTCGATCTTCCCGCAGGCCCGCAGCAGCTTGCTGAAGGCCTCACGGTCGCCGATGTCGGAACCGTAAGCGTTTACGTTCTGTCCGAGCAGCGTGATCTCGGAGACGCCCTCGCCGACGAGCGCCTCGATCTCGGCGAGGATGTCGCCGGTCCTGCGGTCCTTCTCCTTGCCGCGCAGCGCCGGGACGATGCAGAAGGTGCACGTGTTGTTGCACCCGACGGAGATGGAGACCCAGGCCGCGTACGCGCTCTCGCGGCGGGTCGGCAGCGTCGAGGGGAACGCTTCGAGCGACTCGGCGATCTCGACCTGTGCCTCTTCCTGTACGCGGGCGCGCTCCAGGAGGACGGGCAGCTTGCCGATGTTGTGCGTACCGAAGACGACGTCCACCCAGGGCGCCTTCTTCACGATGGTGTCGCGGTCCTTCTGCGCGAGGCAGCCGCCGACGGCGATCTGCATGCCGGGCCGCTTCGTCTTCATGGGCGCGAGCCTGCCGAGGTTCCCGTAGAGGCGGTTGTCGGCGTTCTCCCGCACCGCGCAGGTGTTGAAGACGACGACGTCGGCGTCACCATCGGAGCCCTCGGGTGCGCGTACGTAGCCTGCGTTCTCGAGCAGTCCGGAGAGCCGTTCCGAGTCGTGGACGTTCATCTGACATCCGTAAGTGCGCACTTCATACGTTCTCGTCAGGTCCACTGCCGGGCTCCGGTCGCTGCTGCTCATGTGACAAGGGTAGGCGGTGCCCGGAGTGCGTCCGGCCCTGGCGCCTGTCGCGCGGGGGCGGGCTTCCGGACCGCGGCGCTCGCCTCGTGGCGCCCGGCCCTGGTCATCGTGGGCGGTGAGCTGACAGGATCGCGCGCATGTTCCAGCCACTCCCCCGTATCGGCAGACGCCGGGCTCTGCAGGGTTCGGCCGCCGCCTTCGTGGCCTTCGGGCTGCTGCTGTGGTGGCTGCTGCCCCTGGGCAAGAGCTCACCGGGCGGGACCGTGTCCTTCAGTACGGGGTCGCCGTCCGGCGTGTACCAGCTGTACGGGACGCTGCTGCAGGAAGCGCTCGCCAAGGACATGCCACGCCTGGACGTGGAGCTGCGGGAGAGCGTGGGCTCGCAGGAGAATGTACGGCGGGTGGCCACCGGGCAGGCCGACTTCACCATCGCGGCTGCCGACGCGGTGGCGAAGTACAAGCGGGAGGGCGGCAGGGGCGCGGACCAGCTGCGCGGCTGCGCCCGGCTGTACGACGACTACGTGCACGTGGTCGTCCCCCAGACGTCCTCCGTGGAATCCATCGGGGAGCTGAAGGGCAAGAAGGTCGCGGTGGGGCCGACCGGCTCCGGGGTGCGGCTCATCGCCGAGCATGTACTGAGAGCGGCCGGCCTGGATCTGGACAAGGACATCCAGCCGGTGTCCGTCGGCATACGAGAAATGCCGGAGCTGCTCGAATCGAAGAAGATCGACGCCTTCTTCTGGTCCGGCGGGCTCCCGACGAGTGCCGTGAGTGAGCTCTCGGGCAGGTTCCCTATCCAGTTTGTCCCGATCAAGGCCGACCTCGTGGAGAAGCTGCACGAGCAAGGCCAGGAAGCCGAGTACTACCGGTCCGCGGCCATGCCGGCGGAGGCCTACCCGCGTGCCCAGGACAGTGAGTCCGTGCCGACGTTGGCCGTGGCGAATCTGCTCGTGACCCGGGCCGACACGGACGCGGCGCTGACCGAGGGGATGACCCGCACGGTGATCAGAAGTCGCGACCGCATCGGCGACCAGGTCCACGCGGCACAGAGAGTGGACCTGCGGACGGCCATCTACACCGATCCGCTGGACCTGCACGAGGGCGCGCGGCGCTACTACCGCTCGGTCAAGCCGTAGCGATCCGCACGGCGGCGGCAACGGGCAACCCGGGCACCGGTACCCACTCGCGGCCTGGCCACCTGCTGGCACCCGCTTTCGGGCCCCGACCGGCCCGCCTGCCCCGTCCTTGGCCCCTCTTCGCGTCTCCTAGCCCCTCCTAGCCCCGACGATCGGTCTCGTGAGCGCCATGTGGGGCCCCTGTCAGGTTCCCGGCACCGCCCGAGGCACGCTCACCGTCACCTTCAGACCGTGCGGCTCGTGGTGCGCGTACGCGATGGAGCCGCCGCCCGCCGCGAGCAGGGCCCGGGAGATGGACAGGCCGAGGCCCGAGCCCTTGACGTTCTGGTGGCCGGGGCTGCGCCAGAAGCGGTCGCCGACGCGGGTGAGTTCCTCGTCGCTGAGGCCGGGTCCGAGGTCGGTGACGACGATGGTCGAGACCTCGCCGTTGGAGGCCACCTCGACCTCGACGGACGCCCCCTCGGGGGTGAACTTCAGCGCGTTGTCGATCACCGCGTCCAGGGCGCTGGAGAGGGCGACAGGGTCGGCCCAGGCGGTCGTGGCGGGGCAGGTCCCGACGAGTCGTACGCCCTTGTCGTCGGCGAACGGCGCCCAGGACGCCACGCGCTCGGCGGTCAGTTCGCCGATGTCGGTGAGCCGCAGGTCCGCCTCGACGTGCTCAGCGAGGGCGAGGTCCAGGAGGTCGTCGAGGACCTGCGCGAGGCGCTTGCCCTCGGTGCGGACGGAGGCGATCTCCTCGTTGCCCTTGGGGAGTTCCAGAGCGAGCAGTTCGATGCGCAGCAGCAGCGCGGACAGGGGGTTGCGCAGCTGGTGCGAGGCGTCGGCGACGAAGGCGCGCTGCTGTTCCAGCACGTCCTCGACGTTGTCGGCCATCTCGTTGAACGACCGGGCCAGGCGTCTGAGTTCCGGCGGCCCGCCCGCGGCCGCGACTCGGGACTTCAGGCGGCCGGTCGCGATGTCGTGCGTGGTGGCGTCGAGGACGCGTACGGGCCGCAGCACCCAGCCGGTCAGACGCAGCGCGGCGCTGAGCGCGAGGAGCATCGCGGCGATCTCGCCGGCGCCGATGACCAGCCAGCCGCGCAGGATCTTCGAGCGCATCGGCCCGGTGGGCGAGTCGGTGACCACGACGGCGATGACGTCACCGTCCAGGATAACGGGGGACGCGACGACGAGACGTTCCTGTTGCCACGGCCAGACCTGTTCCGGGTCGTGGCTGCGGCGGCTCTGGAAGGCCTCGTCGAACGCGTCGCGGACCTCGCCCTTCCTGGGGACGTACCAGTCCTCGGGCGCCTTGGCCATGTCGGTTTCGCGGTAGAAGACGCCGGCCTTGATGCCGTACAGCCCGTTGTACTTGGTCAGTTCCCTGCTGAGGGTGTTGAGGCGCTCGTTCGGGGTGTTGACCCGTGAGCCCTTCGGCGGGTCGGTGACGAACTGTGCGAGGGACGCGAAACGTGCCGTGTCGTCGATCCGGTCGACGACCACCTTCTGCTGCTGGGCGGCCGCCAGGCTGGCGGCGAGGGGGATACCGAGTGCGAGCAGTACGGCCGCCATCAGGACGATGAGCAGCGGGAGGAGACGTGTGCGCACCCTGCCCCGCTACGCGGCGGGGGCGACGAGCCGGTACCCGACGCCGCGCACGGTCTCGATCAGGGCCGGCATGCGCAGCTTGGAACGCAGGGACGCGACGTGCACCTCCAGGGTGCGACCGGTCCCCTCCCAGCTGGTGCGCCAGACCTCACTGATGATCTGTTCCCGCCGGAACACGACGCCGGGTCGCTGGGCGAGGAGCGCGAGAAGGTCGAACTCCTTGCGGGTCAGTTGGACAACCAAACCGTCGACGCTGACCTGGCGGGTGGGCAGTTCGATGCGCACGGGCCCGAGGTGCAGCGCGGTCTCGCCGGGGGCCGCGGCTTCGTCGGCGACGGTACGTCGGCTGACGGCGTGGATACGGGCGAGGAGTTCCCCTGTGTCGTACGGCTTCACTACGTAGTCGTCGGCGCCGAGGTTGAGGCCGTGGATCCGGGAGCGTACGTCGGCGCGCGCGGTGACCATGATCACCGGGATGCTGGTGCGCTTGCGGATCTTGCCGCAGACCTCGTAGCCGTCCTGGTCGGGCAGGCCAAGGTCGAGGAGCACCACTCCGAAGCCGGCGCCTTCGGGGACGAGCGCCTGGAGGGCCTCCTCGCCGCTGCGGGCGTGCGTGACGTCGAAGCCGTGACGTGCGAGAACCGCGGACAGAGCGGCGGCTACGTGGTTGTCGTCCTCGACGAGGAGCAGTCTCACCCCGGCCCCCTTCGGTTCATCGGTCGTATGTCTTCGGCGGATACACGTGGGCGCGCGCGTTCCTTCTGGAAGTCAGTCCGATGACGCTGACGGCGTCAAGTGCCTTCGGGGCGCGCCCCATTTCCGTTACGCAGCCGGTACGCGCCCAGCGCGGCCTTCACGAAGAGTGTCCAGTTGCTACCAGATCGTTATGCTCAATTTCCCCTCAGATGTAATGACGCTGGTCGTGCGGCATCACTACTGTCCTCCGCAACCGAGGAGGACGGAGCAAGAGGCCGATGACCGAAGTATCGGTGACCAAGGACGCCATACCAGCGGCCGACGATCTGGTCGTACTGAAGAACGTCAACAAGCACTTCGGTGCGTTGCACGTGCTTCAGGACATCGACCTGACGATCGCGCGCGGTGAGGTCGTCGTGGTCATCGGGCCCTCCGGGTCCGGAAAGTCCACCCTGTGCCGCGCCATCAACCGCCTGGAGATGATCGACTCGGGAGACATCTCGATCGACGGCAAGCCGCTGCCCGACGAGGGCAAGGAACTGGCCCGGCTGCGGGCCGATGTCGGCATGGTCTTCCAGTCCTTCAACCTCTTCGCGCACAAGACGGTGCTCGAGAACGTGATGCTGGGCCAGCTCAAGGTCCGCAAGGCGGACAAGAAGGCCGCCGAGGAGAAGGCCCGCGGGCTGCTCGACCGGGTGGGTGTCGCCACGCAGGCGGACAAGTACCCCGCGCAGCTCTCCGGCGGCCAGCAGCAGCGAGTCGCGATCGCGCGGGCGCTGGCGATGGACCCCAAGGTCATGCTGTTCGACGAGCCGACGTCGGCCCTCGACCCGGAGATGATCAACGAGGTCCTGGAAGTCATGCAGCAGCTTGCGCGTGACGGGATGACGATGGTTGTAGTCACACACGAGATGGGTTTCGCCCGTTCAGCCGCGAACCGCGTCGTCTTCATGGCGGACGGACGCATCGTCGAAGAGGCTGTGCCGGATCAGTTCTTCAGCAACCCGCGCAGCGACCGGGCGAAGGACTTCCTGTCGAAGATCCTGCACCACTGACGCGCCACGGTGATCCACCACGGCGTGCTACGCGTAGAGGTTATCGACAGCTCTCCTCACTTCACGATCAAAGGATGTTCATCATGAAGCTCCGCAAGGTCACCGCCGCATCGGCCGCGGTCCTCGCGCTCGCCCTCACCGCCACGGCGTGCGGCTCCGACGACGACAAGGACTCGGGCAGCTCCTCCACCGGGGGCGGCGACAGCAAGATCAAGATCGGCATCAAGTACGACCAGCCGGGTCTGGGCCTGAAGGAGCCCGACGGCTCCTTCGCCGGCTTCGACGTGGACGTGGCGACCTACGTGGCCAAGGAGCTCGGCTACGAGCCCGACCAGATCGAGTGGGTCGAGACGAAGAGCGCCGACCGTGAGAACGCGCTCGCGCGTGGCGACGTGAAGCTCATCGCCGCCACCTACTCGATCAATGACGAGCGCAAGCAGAAGGTCGACTTCGCCGGCCCCTACCTGCTGGCCCACCAGGACCTGCTGGTCAAGTCGGACTCCGACATCACCAAGGCCACGGACCTCAACGGCAAGAAGCTGTGCTCCGTGGTCGGTTCCACCTCGGCGCAGAACGTCCAGAAGGACATTGCCCCGAAGGCCCAGCTGAAGGAGTTGGGCGGCTACTCGGAGTGCATCGCTGCTCTGCAGAGCGGCGCCGTGGACGCGGTGACCACCGACGACTCGATCCTCGCGGGCTTCGCCGCGCAGGACAAGTACAAGGGCCAGTTCAAGCTCGCCGGCCTCAAGCTGAGCAACGAGAACTACGGCATCGGTGTCAAGAAGGGCGACACCGCGACCGTGGACAAGGTCAACACCGCCCTGGAGAAGATGGTCACCGACAAGGCCTGGCAGAAGGCGGTCGACGACAACTTCGGTCCGGCCGAGTACAAGAACGAGGTCGCCCCGAAGATCGGCAACATCGTCAAGTAGCGCAGGAACCCACAGGCGCGCCGCCGCGATCGCGGCGGCGCGCTGCGCCCTCCACATAGGCCACACACCCGGAAGCGCGGGAGATTGTGTTCGACTTTCTTGAAGGCTACGACGTCCTAGGGGCGTTTTGGATGACGGTGAAGCTCACCGCCGTCTCCGCCATCGGCTCCCTCATCTGGGGCACCCTGCTGGCCGCGATGCGGGTCAGTCCGGTTCCGCTCATGCGCGGGTTCGGCACCGCCTACGTGAACATCGTCCGGAACATCCCCCTGACCGTCATCATCGTCTTCGCCTCTCTCGGCCTCGCCGACATCTTCGGCGTGACGATGGGCGCCTCCGACAACTTCGATGTGCAGGGCTTCCGGCTGGCCGTGCTCGGTTTCGTCGCCTACACCGCGGCCTTCGTCTGCGAGGCGATCCGCTCCGGCATCAACACCGTGCCCGTCGGGCAGGCCGAAGCGGCACGCGCCATCGGGCTGAGCTTCAGCCAGGTCCTCAGGCTCATCGTGCTGCCGCAAGCCTTCCGCTCGGTCATCGGCCCTCTGGCCAACGTGCTGATCGCGCTCACCAAGAACACCACCGTGGCGGCCGCGATCGGCGTGGCCGAGGCCGCCACCCTGATGAAGACAATGATCGAGAACGAAGCGCAGACGCTGGCCATCGGTGCGGTCTTCGCCCTCGGCTTCGTGGTACTGACCCTTCCCACCGGCCTCTTCCTCGGCTGGCTGAGCAAGCGACTGGCGGTGAAGCGGTGACCTCCGTCCTCTACGACGCTCCCGGTCCCCGCGCCAAACGGCGCAATGTGATCCTCTCAGTGGTCTTCTTCATCCTGCTTGCCCTGTTCCTGTGGTGGATCTGGCGGGCGATGGACGACAAGGGACAGCTGAAGTGGGCCCTGTGGGAGCCGTTCACCACGTCGCAGGCATGGACGACGTACCTGCTGCCGGGCCTCAGCAACACGCTGAAGGCCGCAGCGCTCGCCATGGTGATCGGCCTTCCGCTGGGCGCGCTCTTCGGCATCTCACGCCTCTCCGACCACCGGTGGCTACGGGCGTCGGCCGGCACGGTGGTCGAGTTCTTCCGGGCGATCCCGGTACTGCTGCTGATGCTGTTCGCCAACGAGTTCTACGTCCGCTACACGGACGTCAGCAGTGAACAGCGACCCCTGTACGCGGTCGTCACCGGCCTCGTGCTCTACAACGCGTCAGTACTCGCCGAGATCGTCCGGGCCGGCATCCTCTCTCTTCCCAGAGGGCAGTCGGAGGCCGCCATGGCGATCGGGCTGCGCAAGGGCCAGGTGATGACCAACGTCCTGCTGCCACAGGCCGTCACCGTCATGCTGCCGGCCATCGTCAGCCAGCTCGTCGTCATCGTGAAGGACACCGCACTGGGTGGCGTGATGCTCGGGTTCACCGAGCTACTCAACTCACGCAGCACGCTGGCGGCCAACTACGCCAACGTCATCCCCAGCTTCATCGTGGTGGCGGTCATCTACATTGTGCTGAACTTCATCCTCACCAGCTTCGCGAGCTGGCTGGAGGGCAAGCTGCGGCGCAGCAAGAGGAGCACGGGTGCGGTCCTCGGGGCCGACGACGTGGACGACATCAACGCCGGCGAGGTGGGGGGCACGGCGGCGACCGATGCCGGCGGCACCACCTGATGGGCAGTCAAACAGCATGACCCGTACGGAGGCAGTGGCATGATCGCCACTGCCTCCGTCACTTGACGCAAGCACCCGCAATAGGTTGCATACGTTCTGTGATCGTGCACCCTGCTCCACCGCCCAATCCCGGTAAGACCCTCAGCACACCTCTCCGGGCAGGGGGCGCCGCGCCGTGGACCCGGTGATCATCGTCGGCGCGGGGCCCGTCGGACTCACGCTCGCCCTGGCGCTGGCCCGCCAGGAGGTCCCGTCCATCGTTCTGGACGAGGGTCCCGGCAAGGACGAACAGCGGCTCGCGCGGACCGTCGTACTGCGTGAGGACACCGCCGCGCTGATCGAGCGACTGTCGGGCTTCCCCGTCACCGAGGCAGGTTTCCGTTGGGCCGGATGGCGGTCGATGCGGCGCAAGCAGGTGATGCGGCAGATCACGTTCGGCGACGACGAGCCCGCACCTCTGCACGTCCCCCAGCACGTACTGACCGCTGCGCTCAGGGCGGCGATCGCGACCGAGCGTCTGGTCAAGGTCGCCGTGGACAGCCGCCTCGACTCGATCGAGCAGGAGACCTCGGGCGTCACGGCGCACACCCGCGAGCCCAAGGGCACCTGGTGGCGCGGCAGCTATCTGATCGGCTGCGACGGCCCGCGCTCGACGGTACGCAAGCTCCAGGACATCCGCTTCCCGGGACGCACTGCCGTGGAGCGACACGCCGTCGCCGCGCTGCGTACGGAACTTCCGTGGCCCGGCGAGGCGTTGCTGCACCGGATGCCGCCGTGGCGGACGTCGGTTCCGTCGGCCGGGGAGGTGACCGCACGCCCGCTCGCCGACGACGTGTGGCGCCTGGACTGGCTGCTGCCGCCGGGCAAGGACCTGGTCACGCCGGACCTGCTGGTGGCGCGCGTGCGCGAGACCCTCGCGGGCTGGAGCGGGAGCACCACACCGCCGTACGAGCTGCTCGACACCGGGGTCCACATCGTCCATCACCGACTGGCGCGCCGGTGGCGGGCCGGCCGTGTCTTCCTGGCCGGGGATGCCGCGCATCTGCTCGGCGCGCTCGGCACACAGGGCCTCGACGAGGGGCTGCGGGATGCCGACAACCTCGCGTGGAAGCTGTCCCTCGCCTGGCACCACGGCCCGCACGAGGCGCTGCTCGACAGCTACCAGGTGGAGCGGCGCGCGGTCGTCGCCGCGCGCCTGCGCGCCGCGGACCAGACGCTGCCGGTGCTGCGCGCCGGGGGCCTGCGCGCCGCGGTGCCGGGGTCGGCTCGCGGCCATGACTCGCTGCTCACGGACGGCCACTTGGGGCGCGGTGCACTGGGCGCGCCGGGGGCGTACGCCGATTCGCCGCTCGCGGCTCCACGCTCCGAGTCCTCGGTCGAGATCGGCACGGCCGTGGGCGACCAGATCGCCGATGTACGGGTGACGGCGGAGGACGGTTCCTTCGTGCGGCTGCGGGACCGGCTGGGCCACGGGGCGCTGCTGGTCCTGCTGATCGCGCCGGGGACCGGGGTGTGGGAGCGCAAGCACTGGGTGTCGGCCGGGATCATGCCGCGGCTCGCGGCCGCTGTGACCGCGCTGCCGCACCACGCCGAGTTGCTGGTCGCCGAGAGCTACCCGGGTGCGGCCGCGCACACGGTGCTGCTGATCCGTCCGGACGGGCACCTGGTCACGGCGTTGAGCGGGGTGCGCCCGGCGGATCTGTACGAGGCCGCGGAGGCAGCGGTGGGCGGCCCCCGGGCCACGGCGGAGGCCGCGGCAGGGAGGTCCTGAGGGCCCTCTGTCCAGTCGGTGACACTGAGTTGACCGGTCCGGACCGTCATGGTGTACTCCGGATCGTGACCGACACCTGTGTGCGCCTGTGGCGGAGGGTCCACATGGACCTCATCCGCTATGCGGGCTGCGTGTGTCGCCCGTCCTGCTGAATTCGCATCCCTCCACTCGCGCGCGCTGCCGACATCGTTCCCGCGCGCTCCCCCGCGAACGCTGATCAGGACGGTACCCGTGTCTGTCTCCCCTTCCCTGACCTCCTCTGTCGCTGCTCCGGCGCATGGCCCCACGCAGGCGGAGCTCCTCGACTTCGTCCGGCGCACCGCCGGCGACGCCGAGCTGATCGCTTCCCTCCCGCTCGATCCCGAGGGCCGTACTTGGGTACGCCTCGAAGGGCCCGGTGGCAGCGAGGCCTGGCTCATCGGCTGGCCGCCCGGCACGGGCACGGGCTGGCACGACCACGCCGAGTCGGTCGGCGCCTTTCTCACCGCGTCGGGCGAGCTCAAGGAGCACTCGCTCACCGCCCGGCTGCCCACCGACGGCTGGAAAACCCTCGAACTGACCGAGGGCATCGACCGGGAACGGCGGCTGTCGGCCGGCAAGGGCCGTTCCTTCGGCCGTCACCATGTGCACGAGGTACTCAACGAATCCACGGAGGAGCACGCGATCTCCGTCCACGCGTACTACCCGCCGCTGCCGCAGATCCGCCGCTACAGCCGCAGCGGCCAGGTGCTGCGCCTTGAGCAGGTCGAGCGCCCGGCGGACTGGCAGTGACCGCCGAAGGTCTCGCGGGAGCCGAACGTCCTGTCGGGCTCGTGCGAGCCGAACGTCCCGTCGGAATCGACGAGTTGCCGGACCGGGTTCGTGAAGGCCTCGACCGGGTCGAGGCCGACGCCGCCCACGATGCCGCGCGGGCGGGCGATGCTCTGCTCGTCGACATCCGGTACGCGGCGCTGCGCGAGCGCGACGGGCTGATCCCCGGCGCCGTCGTCGTCGAGCGCAACGAACTGGAGTGGCGGCTCGACCCGCAGGGCAGCCATCGCGCCCCTGAAGCCACGAGCTACGACCTGCGTGTCGTGGTCGTCTGCAACGAGGGCTACGCGTCGAGCCTCGCGGCCGCGTCCCTGCGGCAGTTGGGCCTGCACCGGGCTACAGACCTGGTGGGCGGCTTCCAGGCTTGGCGGGCGGCTGGACTGCCGGTGGCTCCGGTGGCTCCGGTGGCTTCTTAACCGCGGGGCGTCGGGGGCGGAGCGGACGCATGTGGCCCTGTTGGGAGTTCGCGACAGCGGTACCTGGAAGCCGGAAGCCGGAAACTGGTCGTACACAAAACATGCCCTCCCGGCGTATCCCAGCGGCTTCTTGGGCATAGGTAGCGGTGGGGGCCCCTTCATGTAAGGGGCCCCCACCATTGCGTACCGACCCTTACTCCCTGGTCGTTCCTTGGTCGTTCCTTGGCCGTCGGCGGTCCTGCCCTGGCCGTTGCTCCGAGGATCGGGCCCACCCGGACCACCCGACGACGGCCAGCACGCTCGTGCCTGTGCACCACCCCGGTCCCGGACGCGATGGGCGCCCCCGCGCGTCCACCGTGTCCAGGACCGGAACCGGCCGGCCCGGAGGCTGCCTCGTGCCTCCTCAAGGGCCCGTCGTCACCGGGGCAGTCCCGACCCCGACGTCAGAACCCCTCGCCGTCGTCGAGGAACTCCGTGTCCTCGCCCTCTTCCTCCAACGCCTGCCGGACCACTCTGAGGGCCATGCCTTCGCCGTAGCCCTTGCGGGCGAGCATGCCCGCGAGGCGTCGTATCCGCTTGTCGCGGTCGAGGCCGCTCGTAGAGCGCAACTTGCGGGCGACGAGTTCGCGCGCGGTCGCCTCTTCCTGCTCGGAGTCGAGCTGTCCGACGGCCTCGTCGATCAGCGCGGAGTCCACGCCCTTGGTCCGCAGCTCCCGGGCGAGCGCCCGCCGGGCCAGGCCCCGGCCGTGATGCCGGGACTCCACCCAGGCGTCCGCGAAGGCGCTGTCGTTGATCAGCCCGACCTCTTCGAAGCGGGAGAGCACCTCGTCCGCCACGTCGTCCGGGATCTCGCGTTTGCGCAACGCGTCCGCGAGCTGTTTCCGCGTACGCGGGGTCCCGGTGAGCAGGCGCAGACAGATCCCCCGCGCCCGCTCAGCCGGGTCCCCTGGGGGCTCCCCCTTCTCGGCCCTCGACGAGGAAGAGGGGCCTCCGTCCTGTGGGTCTCCGTCGGTCGACGATTCACCGAACCCACGCCGCCGACCGCGACCCCGTGCACCCCGGCCGCCACCGCGCGGGGCTCGGTCGCCCCGCTCGCCCGTATCTTGTGGCCCGTCGTCCCCGTACGGCCAGCCACCGTCACCGCCGCGGCCGCCACCGCGCCGACCGACGCCGCGACGCGAGCCGCCGCTCGACGAGGCGTCGCCGTCCCGCAGCCCCTCCCGCAGACCGTCGCCGCGGTACGAACCGTCATCGCGGCGCGGACCCCCGTCCGGCCGACCGTCCCCCTCCAGATCGCCGTACGTACCCTCGGCGTCCCAGGCCCCGAGACCGTACGCCCCGCCATCGTCGTGCGCCGTGTGCGCTGTGTCCGCCCTGTCGCTGTCTCCGGCCGAGCCGCTGTCGCCCCCGCGCCTCTTCCCTTCGGAGGCGACGGGGTGGGCGTACTCGGCCCAGTCGGTTCGTCGTGTCATGGACTAGCTCTTGGCCGCCGCGGCCTTGGGCTTGACAGCCTTGGCGGCGGGAGCGGGAACCGTCTTCGCGGCCTCGCCCGAGGCCGCCGACACCGCCGCGTCCGCGCCCGGCTCGGCGGTGGGCTTCTCCGGCTTCACACCGACGCCCAGCTTCTCCAGGATCTTCTTCTCGATCTCGTTGGCGAGGTCGGGGTTGTCCTTCAGGAAGTTGCGCGCGTTCTCCTTGCCCTGGCCGAGCTGGTCGCCCTCGTACGTGTACCAGGCGCCGGCCTTGCGGACGAAGCCGTTCTCCACGCCCATGTCGATCAGGCCGCCCTCGCGGCTGATGCCATGCCCGTAGAGGATGTCGAACTCGGCCTGCTTGAAGGGCGGCGCGACCTTGTTCTTGACGACCTTGACGCGGGTGCGGTTGCCGACCGCGTCCGTGCCGTCCTTCAGTGTCTCGATACGGCGGATGTCGAGCCGCACCGAGGCGTAGAACTTCAGCGCCCGGCCACCGGTTGTGGTCTCCGGGGAGCCGAACATCACGCCGATCTTCTCGCGCAGCTGGTTGATGAAGATCGCCGTGGTCTTCGACTGGTTGAGCGCGCTGGTGATCTTCCGCAGGGCCTGGCTCATCAGACGGGCCTGCAGACCCACGTGCGAGTCGCCCATCTCGCCCTCGATCTCCGCGCGCGGCACGAGGGCGGCGACGGAGTCGATGACGATGAGGTCGAGGGCGCCGGAGCGGACCAGCATGTCCACGATTTCCAGAGCCTGCTCGCCGTTGTCCGGCTGCGACAGGATCAGGTTGTCGATGTCGACGCCGAGCTTCTTCGCGTACTCGGGGTCGAGGGCGTGCTCCGCGTCCACGAAGGCCACCTGGCCGCCGGCCCGCTGCGCGTTCGCCACCGCGTGCAGGGTCAGGGTCGTCTTGCCGGAGGACTCCGGGCCGTACACCTCGACCACTCGGCCGCGCGGCAGACCGCCGACACCGAGGGCGACGTCCAGTGCGGTCGAGCCGGTGGGGATGACCTCGATGGGCTCGTTCGGCCGCTCGCCGAGGCGCATCACCGCGCCCTTGCCGAATTGCCGTTCAATCTGTGCGAGAGCGGCGTCGAGCGCCTTCTCGCGATCAGTACCTGCTGCCATGGGTTCCACCCGATTTGCTTGAGTCGATCGCTTCACGTCAAAGACGCTAACGCCTGCCACTGACAATGCGCCCCGACGCCCGTCCGGCCTGTGGATAACTCGGGCGCTTCTCCACGAAATCGCCGTCGACATCCCGTCTTGGGCTTCACCGGCGCCTCCATGAGAATGGATGTTCGATTTTGATGTCAAGCGCACCACTCGCCTCGACGAGAGCGTGTCGTCCTGAGCCCAGGTCGTTCTGGCGCCGGTCCCGCCGAGAGCGACCGAGCTGGTTTGGCCGCTGGCGGGCACAAGGTGGGCAATGGGATGATGCGGCGCGCCTGTTGGTCGCGCCGGGTGCGACTCGACCTGATGATCCAAGGCCAGCCGGTCGCCCGGCACGTGCGCGTTCCGTTCAACCACTCTGCCGAGGTCCGGCCCGGCAAGAACCTGCCGGTACGAACCGATCCCGCCGACATGGGCGCGATGATCGTCGAGTGGGAACGCCCCACTGACCGTCGAACCTGGCCCGCTTGCTGACCGTCGAACCTGAAGGCATCGGTACCACTGGAGTCGGCCGATCGTCACCCCGGCGGCCTTCAATGCCACAAGCTCGACAATCGCTGTCACAGGACACGTGCGCGAGCCGTACCACCCGGCCGCTTCCAGGGCCGTACGGACGTCGAGCCGGTGCCCTACGAGGCGTCGCGGGGTTCGTCGTCCTCCGCCGTCCGAGCCCCCGGGGATCCCTTCAGCGCACGTCGTATGCGTGCGAGGAGCGTGCTCGCGGCCCGCTCGCGGCGCCCGTGGACCCGGGGGTCGTCCGTGACGTCGTACCGCTTCACGTAGGCCCCCAGGAAGGCCTGCAGCGTGGCGACCGCCGGGATCGCGATCAGCGCGCCGACGGCGCCGAGGAGCGCGGTGCCCGCGATGACCGACCCGAAGGCGACCGCCGGGTGGATGTCCACGGTCTTCGCGGTCAGCTTGGGCTGCAACACGTAGTTCTCGAACTGCTGGTAGACGACAACAAAGATCAGCACCCACAGCGCGTACCAGGGGTCGACCGTGAAGGCGATCAGCATCGGCAGGGCACCCGCGAGGTACGTACCGATGGTGGGGATGAACTGCGAGACCAGGCCCACCCAGACGGCGAGCACGGGCGCGTAGTTCACGCCGAGGGACTCCAGCAGGATGTAGTGCGCGATGCCGGAGATCAGTGCCATCAGCCCGCGCGAGTACAGGTAGCCGCCGGTCTTGTTGACGGCGATCTCCCACGCGCGCAGCACCTCGGCCTGCCGGGCGGGCGGCAGTACGGAGCACAGGGCGCGCCGCAGCCGCGGGCCGTCGGCCGCGAAGTAGAAGGCGAACAGCGTGATCGTCAGGAGCTGGAAGAGCCCGCCCAGCACCTGCGTGGACACGTCCAGGACACCGCTCGCGCCGTTCTGCACGTACTTCCGCAGCCAGTCGGAGCGCAGCAGGCCCTCCTGGATGTCGACGCGGCTGAGCTCCGTGTTGAAGGTCGTGTTGATCCAGTTGATCACCGAGTCGACGTACTTCGGGAAGTCCTCGACCATGTCGATGATCTGTCCCGCGAGCATCGAGCCGAGCAGCGTGACGAAACCCGCGCTCGCGATCATCACGAAGAGGAACACGACCCCGGTGGCCAGGCCCCTGCGCATGCCGTACGACGCCATCCAGCTCACCGCGGGCTCGATGGCGAGTGCCAGGAAGAACGCGATCAGGATGTTGATCAGCAGCCCGGTCAGCTGGTGGAAGGCCCAACTGCCCAACTGGAAACAGGCGACGAGGGTGAGGGCGAGCACCATGGCACGCGGCAGCCAGCGCGGCATGCGGGCGCCCGTCTCGGCCGCACCCCCGGCCGGAGGCCTGGGGGGTGTCGTGCCGAGCGGGGATGCCTGCTGTCCGACCTGCGCGGTCTCATCTGTCGATGCCACGGACCAAGTCTCGCCCACACCACCGACAATCGACCCCCGCCCCCGGATCTTCGTGGCTCATCAGCGGTTTTCGTACGGAACGTTCACCGCCGTACACACCGCGCGCCACACGTCCTTCGTCTCCCAGCCCGCGTCCAGCGCCTGCCGCACCGTGCGTCCGCCGAGCTCCGACATCACGTGGTCGCGCGCGAAGGTCTCGGCGTACCCCGAGCCGAAGTGATCCACCATCCGCTGCCAGAAGACCGTCAACCGCATGACTCCATTATCCCGCCCCTGAGAGTGGGCCCGAGCCGGGACCGCTCGCCGAGAACGCTTTCCGTCCTACGGTCTGACTCATGGCCGAAACAGGAGCATCCCCACTCCCCCCGACGCCCCCGGCGCACACCCCCCTCGCCCGCGCCGAGCACTTCGTCTGGCTCACCGCGCGCGTGCTGGAGCAGCGCCGTTTCGCGTACCACTTCCTGGGCGGCGGTGCCGACGCGGTCGAGACCGCGCTGTCCGCCTACCGCAACGAGGACGACGGGTACGGTCACGGGCTGGAACCCGATCTCCGCGGCCCGGTCAGCCAGCCTCTGCACACTGGGCAGGCGCTACGCGTCCTGGACTCGATCGGGCGCTGTGGCGGGCAGCGGGTGGAGCGCATGTGCCGCTATCTGACGTCCGTGTCGACGCAGGACGGCGCACTACCGGCGATCCATCCCAGCCAGCGCGGCTACCCGGCGGCACCCTTCATGCCGATCGTCGACGACCCGCCCAGCGAACTCCTCGCCACCGGCCCCGTGGTGGGCCTGCTGCACCGCAACGAGGTGTGGCACGCCTGGCTGTTCAGAGCCACCGACTTCTGCTGGCAGGCGGTGGATTCCCTGGAGAAGTCGCATCCGTACGAGGTCGAGGCCGCCGTGACCTTCCTGGACTCCGCGCCCGACCGCCCGCGCGCGGAGGCCGCCGCCGACCGGCTCGGCCGCCTGGTGCGCGAGCAACGGCTCGCGGCGCTGGATCCTGAACGCCTTGAGGCGTTCCCCGTGGCACCCGGCTACGCGCCAGGAGAGCACCACTTCCCGTACGACTACGCGAAGACACCGGGCTCACTCGCGCGCGCGTGGTTCACCGACGACGAGATGACACGCTCCCTGGAGTTCCTGGTGAGCCGGCAGCAGGAAGACGGCGGCTGGCCGATCCGCTGGCGCCAGTGGGCACCGACTACCGCCCTGGAGGCACGCCCCATCGTGACGATCGAGGCACTGCGCACCCTGCGGGCCTATGGGCGGCCTGTCGACTGACGCTCCCCAAACGCCCGGGAGAAGCAGCGGGACGATCACGCGAATCGCCCCAGGGACAACAACAGGCCGACGCCCACCCAGCAAACCCGATTGCCGACTACAGGCTGCCGACAGTGTGGGACGGACGCGACCTGGACAGGGGGCACGCGCACGCGTGCCCCCTCCACTCCTCACCCCGTCGTCCCTCTCCTCAACCCGTCATCGCCCGCACCCCCGCCGTGACCAGCACAGCCGCGGCCACGACCACCAGGAACGGGGCGCGCAGCAGCAGGACCACAGCGGCCGCGGCAAGCCCCGCGGCCTTCGCGTCCAGTACCAGGACGCGGCCGTCGGCGAAGGTCTGCTGGGCCGTGAGGGCGGCCAGGAGGGCGACGGGCAGCAGTGCGGCCAGCCGCTGGACGAGCGGCCGCTCCAAAAGGCCCGCCGGAATCAGCAGCCCTATGAGCTTGACGGCATAGCAGCCGATGGCGGTCAGCCCGATCGCGATCCAGATGTTCAAGCCCCCTCCCCCGCATCGTCACCAGAGCCCGTCCCTGCCCCCGTGCGCGCCCTACGACGGCCTTCCGCCCACAGAACGGCAGGCGCGGCGAGCGCGGCCACCAGAACGGGCACACCGGCAGGCAGTAGGGGCAGCAGCCCGAGCCCCAGGACGACCGCGAGCCCCGCGACCACCCGCTCCATGGTGGTCCTGAGCATCGGCGCGAGCAGCGCCAGGAAGACGGCGGGCCCGGCCGCGTCCAGGCCCCAGGCGTCGGTGTCGCCGATGGCTTCGGCGCCCAGCGCGCCGAGCAACGTGGTGAGGTTCCACAGCACGTAGAGGGTGAGCCCGGTGACGGTGAAGCCGATCCGCACGCTGCGCCGCGTGGGCTGGGCGAGCGCCACGGCCGTGGTCTCGTCGATGACCCACTGGGCCGCGAACGGGCGCACCGCGCGCGGGAGGGCCAGCAACTGCGACAGACGCAGTCCGTAGAAGGCGTTGCGCACCCCCAGGAAGAACGCGCCCGCCGCGGCCGTGAACGGGTTGCCCCCGCCGGCCAGCGCACCCACGAGGGCGAACTGAGAAGCACCCGTGAACACCAGGAGACTGAGTGCGCAGGTCTGCAGCAGCGTGAGCCCACTGCCCGCCGAGGTCACCCCGAAGGCGAACCCGGACAGTCCGACGGCCACCCCGACCCCGAGGGCGTCCCGTACTACCGCGGCGTCGGTTTTTCCGCCGCCTTCACTGCGTATGTCTGCGAGAGACGTCTGTTCTGCCACGCCTCGGACGGTACGAGCGGCTCTTGCCGCGGGTCTTGTACGTTCTTGCGCTCGCGCTGGTACGCGCCCGGCGGCACGCCCACGATCCGCGTGAAGTGCCGATTGAGGTGCGGTTGGTCCGTGAACCCCACCGCGATCGCCACCTCCGCGGGCGCGACACCCGAGTCCAGCAGCCGACGCGCACGCCGTACCCGGACATCGGTCAGCCACGCGTGCGGAGGCATCCCGTACGCCTCCCGGAAGGCGCGCAACAACGCGAAGGGACTGGTCCCGAGATCGCCGGCGAGCCGCTCCAAGGTGGGCGGTTCCACGATGTGCTCCTCAAGAACGGCACGCGCGCGTGCCGCGACCCGGCCTCCCGCCGTCCGCAGGACCCGCTGGGGCAACGGCCCGCCATTCACCCGCAGCAACCGACTCACGGCAACCCGCAGCAACGTGTCAGCGGCAAGCGCGTTGCCCTCGTCGGCGGCACGCAGCACCTGATGAACCAGCCCCACGGCATACGGATCATCGAGAACCGGG
The DNA here is from genome assembly GCF_026341515.1 of Streptomyces sp. NBC_00878. Taxonomy (NCBI): domain Bacteria; kingdom Bacillati; phylum Actinomycetota; class Actinomycetes; order Kitasatosporales; family Streptomycetaceae; genus Streptomyces; species Streptomyces sp. NBC_00878. Next base: position 2,818,271 of record NZ_JAPEOK010000001.1, read on the forward strand.
CTCACGAACCCCGGACTGCCACGCAGAGCGGTGGTCTCAGCGGCGATCTCCGCAACCAGTTCCGGCGACGGATAGACGGCCCCGTACCGCCAGCCCTCAGGAATCCCGGCGCGCCCCGTGTGCGACGTATCGGGATTGACCAACGCCAGAGACCCGACCCCCACGTACTGATCCGCCCCACCATGACGGAAGACCTCGAGACCATCGGTGATGGCGGCGATGACGAAGTTCTCATGCGTATGCCGGACAAAGGTCTTCTGGACATACCGAGCCCGCAGCAGATCAACACCGGGCAGCTCCGCATACTGCCAGTGCCGAGCCCGCTCCTTCCCCGTCCCAGCCATGCCCCCATTCTCCGCCATCGCGGCAAACAAGAGACGGTCACACCCCACGCCCCGCAGCCGCCGAACGACCGAAGGGGACGGTCCGGGGGTGTCCGCCCGCAGCGGATGGCGCGTCGACTGGAGCCCCTTCGAAGGCAAACCGATTCCGCGCCAGACCGAGCACGGATACCCCCGGGCCGGCCCCGACCGCACAACGACGGCAGGCGCGCGACCCACCGACCGCAGCCGATCCCTCGTAGCCGATCCCCCGCAGCCCATCCCTTCGCAGGTCAGCGCCATTGTCAGTGCCCGGGTGCAGGATGGACGCATGGTCAGCTCCGCACACCGAGCCCTGGACGGCTTCTCACAAGCGACCCGTGCCTGGTTCACGGGTGCCTTCGACGCGCCCACCGCCGCCCAGGCCGGAGCGTGGCGAGCCATCGGCGAGGGCTCGGACGTACTGGTCGTCGCCCCCACCGGCTCCGGCAAGACCCTGGCCGCGTTCCTGGCCGCCCTCGACCAGCTGGCCTCGACCCCGCCCCCGGCCGACCCGAAGAAGCGCTGCCGGGTCCTGTACGTGTCACCGCTCAAGGCCCTCGCTGTCGACGTGGAGCGAAACCTGCGGAGCCCGCTGACCGGCATCCGGCAGGAGTCGGTGCGCCTGCGCCTGCCCGAGCCCGAGGTGAAGGTCGGCATCCGCTCCGGAGACACCCCGCCGGCCGAGCGCCGCGCGCTGTCCACCCGCCCGCCGGACATCCTGATCACGACCCCGGAGTCGCTGTTCCTGATGCTCACGTCGGCCACGCGCGACGCACTGACGGGCATCGAGACAGTGATCCTGGACGAGGTACACGCGGTCGCGGGCACGAAGCGCGGCGCCCACCTCGCCCTCACCCTGGAGCGCCTGGACGAGCTGCTCCCGAAGCCGGCGCGCCGCATCGGCCTCTCCGCCACCGTCCGCCCGGTGGACGAGGTCGCCCGCTACCTCTCCCCCCGCCGCAAGGTCGAGATCGTCCAGCCCCCGTCGGGCAAGGAATTCGACCTCTCCGTAGTCGTGCCCGTCGAGGACCTGGGCGAGCTCGGCGGCTCCCCCGTCGCGGACTCCGACACGGGAGCCGAGCGCCCCTCGATCTGGCCGCACGTCGAGGAGAGGATCGCCGACCTCGTCCAGTCCCACCGCTCGACGATCGTCTTCGCCAACTCCCGCCGCCTGGCGGAGCGCCTCTGCAACCGGCTCAACGAGATCGCGTACGAGAGGGCGACGGGCGAGCCCCTGGAGGAGCACCACGCACCGGCCGAGCTGATGGGCGGCTCGGGCGCGGCCCAAGGAGCCCCACCGGTCATCGCCCGCGCCCACCACGGCTCGGTCTCCAAGGAGCAGCGCGCCCTCGTCGAGGAGGACCTGAAGGCTGGCCGCCTGCCCGCGGTGGTCGCCACGTCCAGCCTGGAGCTCGGCATCGACATGGGCGCGGTGGACCTCGTCGTCCAGGTCGAGTCACCCCCGTCCGTGGCATCCGGCCTCCAGCGCGTGGGCCGCGCGGGCCACCAGGTCGGGGCGGTCTCCACAGGCGTGGTCTTCCCCAAGTACCGGGGCGACCTCGTACAGGCCGCCGTGGTCACCGAGCGGATGCGCACCGGCTCCATCGAGTCCCTCCGTGTCCCCGCCAACCCCCTGGACGTGCTGGCCCAGCAGCTCGTCGCCATGACCGCGCTCGACACCTGGCAGGTCGACGACCTGCTCACCACGGTCCGCCGCGCGGCGCCCTTCGCGTCACTTCCGGAGTCGGCGTTCACGGCGGTGCTCGACATGCTCGCGGGCCGCTATCCCTCCGACGCCTTCGCCGAGTTGCGGCCCCGCGTGGTGTGGGACCGCGTCGCCGGTACGGTCACGGGCCGCCCCGGCGCGCAGCGCCTCGCCGTCACCTCCGGCGGCACCATCCCCGACCGCGGCCTCTTCGGGGTCTTTCTCGCGGGCTCCGACCCCAAGAAGGGCGGCGGCCGGGTCGGCGAGCTCGACGAGGAGATGGTCTACGAGTCCCGGGTGGGAGACGTCTTCACGCTCGGCACCAGCTCCTGGCGCATCGAGGACATCACCCGCGACCGCGTCCTGGTGTCTCCCGCCCCCGGTGTGCCGGGCAGGCTGCCGTTCTGGAAGGGCGACCAGCTCGGGCGTCCGCTCGAACTGGGCCGCGCGGTGGGCGCGTTCCTGCGCGAGGTCGGATCGCTGCCCAAGGACGACGCCCGGCTCCGCCTCCTCGCGGCGGGCCTCGACGCCTGGGCCGCCGACAACGTCCTGTCTTACCTGGCCGAACAACGCGAGGCCTGCGGACACATCCCGGACGACCGCACCATCGTCGTCGAGCGTTTCCGTGACGAGCTGGGCGACTGGCGGGTCGTCGTGCACTCCCCCTTCGGCGCCCAGGTCCACGCCCCGTGGGCCCTCGCGCTCGGCGCCCGCCTCTCCGAGCGGTACGGCATGGACGCCCAGGTCATGCACGCCGACGACGGCATCGTCCTGCGTCTCCCGGACGCCGACCTGATGAGCCTGGACCTGCTCGACCAGGAGCCCATGAAGCTGGGTACGGAGTACGACTCCGAGCAGGCCCCCGTAGGCGCGGCCGACGTCGCGTTCGACAAGGGCGAGGTCAATCAGATCGTCACCGACCAGGTCGGCGGCTCCGCCCTGTTCGCGTCCCGCTTCCGCGAATGCGCGGCCCGCGCCCTGCTCCTGCCACGGCGCAGCCCCGGCAAGCGCACCCCGCTGTGGCAGCAGCGCCAGCGCGCCGCCCAACTGCTCCAGGTGGCGAGCGAGTACGGCTCCTTCCCCATCGTTCTGGAAGCGGTCCGCGAATGCCTCCAGGACGTCTTCGACGTACCCGGCCTCACAGAGCTGATGGGCGACTTGGAGTCCCGCAAGGTGCGGCTCGTCGAGGTCACGACACCGGAACCATCTCCGTTCGCCCGATCACTGCTGTTCGGCTACGTCGCCCAGTTCCTGTACGAGGGTGACTCCCCGCTCGCCGAGCGGCGCGCCGCGGCCCTGTCGCTGGACTCGCGCCTGCTCGCCGAGCTCCTCGGCCAGGCCGAGCTGCGCGAGCTCCTGGACGCCGACGTCCTGACGGAACTGGAGAGCGAGCTCCAGTGGCTCACGGAAGACCGCCGCGCCAAGGACGCCGAAAGCGTCGCGGACCTGCTGCGGATGCTCGGCCCGCTCACCGACGCCGAACTGGCCGAGCGCGGCGCCGAGCCGGAGTGGGCCCAAGACCTGGCTTCGGCCCGCCGCGCCATCCGGGTCCGGATCGGCGGGGCCGACCACTGGGCGGCGATCGAGGACGCGGGCCGGCTGCGCGACGCGCTCGGCACGGCGCTGCCCGTGGGCGTCCCGGAGGCCTTCACCGAACCGGTCAAGGATCCGCTGGGCGACCTCCTCGCCCGGTACGCGCGCACGCACGGCCCGTTCACCTCGACCACGGCGGCGGCCCGCTTCGGCCTGGGTACGGCCGTCACCGACGGGGCTCTGCAGAGGCTCGCCGCGGCCGGCCGCGTCGTACAAGGGGAGTTCCATCCGGCGGGGATCGGCCAGGAGTGGTGCGACGCGGCGGTGCTGCGCCGGCTTCGGCGCCGTTCGCTGGCCGCACTGCGCCATGAGCTGGAGCCGGTGCCGCCCGCCGCGCTGGCACAGTTCCTGCCGCAGTGGCAGCACCTCGGCAGCGGGCACGGGCTGCGCGGCATCGACGGGCTCGTGCGCGCCATCGAGCAGTTGCAGGGCGCTTCGGTACCCGCGTCCGCGCTGGAGAAGCTGGTGCTGCCGTCCCGTGTCGCGCACTACGCCCCCGCGATGCTCGACGAGCTGACCGCCGCCGGAGAGGTCGTCTGGGCTGGAGCCGGCGCGCTGCCCGGCAAGGACGGCTGGGTGTCCGTCTACCTGGCGGACGCCGCCCCCCTGCTCCTGCCGCCCCCGCATCCCCTGGAGCTGACCGCGCTCCACCAGTCGGTCCTGGACGCCCTCTCCGGGGGCTACGGCCTGTTCTTCCGCCAGATCACCGACCAGATCCGTGCCACCACGCACCCCGATGCCACCGATCCCCAACTCGCGGACGCCATCTGGGACCTGGCCTGGTCGGGCCGCCTGACGAACGACACGCTCGGCCCGATGCGCTCTCTCCTCGGCTCAGGCCGCACCGCGGGTTCCACCGCCCACCGCGCGAAGCGCGCGATGCCCCGCGGACGGTACGGAAGCCTGACGTCCGCCGCGCGCCCCGCATCCCGGACGGGCCCGCCGACCGTCGCCGGCCGCTGGTCGCTGCTTCCCAGCCTTGAGCCCGACGCCACCGTGCGTGCCCACGCCCTGGCCCGTACTCTGCTCGACCGGCACGGCGTGGTCACCCGGGGCGCGGTCGCCGCGGAGGGCGTGCAAGGCGGCTTCTCCGCCGTCTATCGCGTCCTGTCCGTCTTCGAGGAGAGCGGCCAGGCCCGCCGCGGCTATGTGGTGGAGGGGCTCGGCGCCGCGCAGTTCGCGATGGACGGCGCGGTGGACCGACTGCGCGCGACGGCCAACGCACGCGAGCGGGGCGAGGCCCTGCCCGAGCCCGGGTTCCCGGGCATGCCCCCGTCCGACCACCCGAGCGCACGCACCCCGGGCCACGCCGACGGTCCCACCGAACACCCGGACCTCTTCGGCGACGACGCGGGCTTCCCCGCCCTCGACGCGCTCCGGTCGGACAGCGATCCGTACTCCTTGGGCCACGGTTCCGACTCCTTGGGCCAGGGCTTCGACTCCTTGGGCCAGGATTCCGAACCGCCCTTCCCCGGGCCGACGCCCGGCTCCGACCGGCGTTTTCCGCCCCCCTTCCCCGACACCCCTCGTACGGCCCGCACGGCCCCGCACGCCTTCCCAGGAGGCCCCGCCGCCCGTACACGCGCGGGCAACGGCAACGGCAACGGCAACGGCAACCGCGCGATCGTGCTGGCCGCCGCCGATCCCGCGAACGCCTACGGAGCGGCCCTGCCCTGGCCCGATCCCCCCACCGGCGCCGGTCACAAGCCCGGACGCAAGGCGGGCTCCCTGGTCGTGCTGGTGGACGGCGAGCTGGCCCTCTACATGGAGCGCGGCGGCAAGACACTCCTGGCCTGGCCCTCCACCCCTGGCGGCTCGCCCTCCGACGGCTCACCTCCCGACGACTCGCTCCTGCACGACCCACGCCTGCGCACAGCCGCCGAGGCGCTCGCCGAGGCGGCCCGCGCGGGATCCCTCGGCACGGTCACGGTCGAGCGGGTCAACGGCGCCTCCGCCCTGACGTCCCTCTTCGGCACCCTCCTGGAAGGAGCAGGTTTCCACGCGACCCCACGAGGGCTCCGCCTCCGCGCGTAAGGCAAGCCACCCAACGCCCGCCCACCTCCACCCTGCCCCTCTTCCTCCCCTTGCCCACTCCTCTCGTCCCCACCACACAAGACACCCCGCCCGCCCCATGCCACCCTGGACCCCATGCCCGAAGGAGACACCGTCTGGCAGACCGCCCGGCGCCTGCACACCGCTCTCGCGGGCCACGTACTCACCCGCTCCGACCTCCGGGTGCCCAAGTACGCCACGGCCGACCTCACCGGACGCACAGTCCTGGACGTCACCCCGCGCGGGAAGCACCTGCTCACGCGGATCGAGGGCGGCCTGACCCTGCACTCGCATCTCCGGATGGACGGTTCCTGGAAGGTGTACGCCCCGGGCGAGCGCTGGAGCGGCGGCCCGGGCCACCAGATCCGGGTGATTCTCGGCACCGCGGACCGTACGGCCGTGGGCTACCGGCTGCCCGTACTGGATCTGCTCCGCACCACCGACGAAGGCCGAGCCGTGGGCCACCTCGGTCCCGACCTCCTGGGCCCGGACTGGGACCCCGACAAGGCCCTGGCGAACCTCCTGCGCGACCCGGCCCGCCCCCTCGGTGAGGCGCTCCTCGACCAGCGCGATCTCGCCGGCATCGGCAACGTCTACAAGTGCGAGCTCTGCTTCCTTCTCCGCGCGACCCCCTGGCTCCCCATCGGCGACCTCCCCGCCGAACAGGCCGCCCGCCTGCCCGCCCTCGCCAAGAAGCTCCTCGAAGCCAACCGCGACCGCCCGGCCCGCACCACCACAGGCCGCCGCGACCAGAACCTGTACGTGTACGGCCGCGCGTCCCGCCCTTGCCTGCGCTGCCGCACCCCGATCCGCGCGGCGAACCAGGGCGACGGCTCCCGAGACCGCCCTACGTACTGGTGCCCGACCTGCCAGCAAGGCCCGTCCCCACGTCCCTGACCGCAGCCCTGCCGTACGCCTCCCACCTCACTACGTACAACCCGCCGCCGCTTGAAGCCCATCACGCACGACTAATTGACGACCCGTCAGAAATCCTCGTACCGTCCCCTCATGCCCGTCACGGCGTACGACCTCACCGGACGCACCGCATTCGTCACCGGCGCGGCGAGCGGTATCGGCCGCGCCTGCGCCGTACTGCTCGCGGAGGCGGGTGCCACCGTCCACTGCGCGGACCGCGACGCCCCGGGCTTGGACGAAACAGCGGCCCTCATCAAGAACACGGGCGGTACGGCACACTCGCACCCCCTCGACGTCACTGACCGCACCCAGCTCAAGGAGGCGGTCGCGGCCTGCGAGCGCCTGGACGTCATGGCCGCCGTCGCCGGGATCATGCACAGCAGCCCGGTCCTGGAGACCCGCGACGAGGACCTCGACCGCGTACTCGGCGTCAACTTCAAGGGCGTTCTGTACGCCTGCCAGGAGGCTGCCCGCGCGATGATCGCGTCCGGTACGCGCGGCAGCATAGTCACGATGGCCTCGGGAGCCGTCGACACCGGCGGCCCGGGCCTGCTCTGCTACGGAGCGGCGAAGGCGGCCGTCGTCCAGCTGACGAAGACCCTGGCATCCGAGATGGGCCCGCACGGTATCCGCGTCAACGCGGTGGCGCCGGGCTGGATCCGAACGCCGATGACCGACCGCCACGACGCCGAGGCCCAGGCGCGGACCGAAGGGTTCATGGCCCGGATGTCACCGCTGGGCCGAGTCGGCGAGCCGGAGGACATCGCCCACGCGGTCCTGCACCTCGCCTCCGACGCCTCCTCATTCACAACGGGCCAGATCCTCCGCCCCAACGGGGGCGTGGCCATGCCGTGGTAGCGAGGCAGCAACACGCGCCACCCCCCACACCAACGCAACCAACCGCACCGCGAGACAACGCCCAGCACCGGCCCCCGCCCCCACACACGCGACACCCCAGCGGGTAGTGGATGTCTCAGGAACGGCAGGAGCGGCGGGAGCGGCGCGAGCCGCGGTACCTGCAACCGACCCGCACCCACACTCACGTACCTTCCCCGGAAAGCCGTTCAGGAAGACCCGCCCCGCCCCACCAGCGGCCCCCGCCTCCTCCGCCAAGCCTCCGAAGCGCGCCGTATCCATTGATCCGACCCGACCGCCCCCACAGCGCGCCCCTTCGGCACGCAGTGCACCGGAAGCAGGCTCAGCCCCCACCCGCCGGCCGCGACCGCCCCCTCCAGCACGCCGGCGTCCGGCGCGAACGCCAGCCGTATCGCGGCCCACCACCACAGCCCCCCAATGACCAGGGCCAGCCCCCACCTGCCTATTCGCCCCATCCGCCCAGCCATGGCACCACCTCCAGCCCGACGTCCGACGTTAGACCGCCGCGTTCACCCATCGACAGGGCGCACCAACACAAACAGGGCGCCCGGTGCACACCACCAGCTCCCGCCCCACACCCGCACACCCGGCGCCGAACCCGAATCCGCAGCCGCAGCCGCAGCCGCAGCCGCAAAAACCGCCCCGCCCCCAGCCACAACCCACGCAACCCAGCAGCGCCAACGGGAACGTCACCCGTTCTCCGCCTGGAACATCCAGTGATGCTTCTCAAGATCCGCGGTGATGCCGATGAAGATGTCCTGGCTCACCGGATCCGCCTCCCCGGTCGCCGCGACCCGCCCCCGCATCCGCCCGATGACGGCCCCGAGGGCGTCCACGAGCGCCCCCACAGCGTCGGTGTCCTTCACCCACCCGTCCGGTACGGCCCCGATACCGCTACTGCTCGCGACGGTCGCGGCACGTCCGTCCGGCGAGACCCCGAGCGTGGAGGCACGCTCGGCCACGGTGTCGGAGTGCAGCCGGGCGGTGTCCACGACCTCGTCGAGCTGGAGATGGATGGACCGGAAGCGAGGTCCGACCACGTTCCAGTGAATCTGCTTCGCCACGAGCGACAGATCCACCAGATCGACCAGCGCACCCTGCAGCGCCTCGGACACGGTCTTCAGATCAGCATCGGACAACGAGCTCTTCACGACGTACATGAACATCCTCCGGTCAGCAACGACCCCCGGCTTCCGCCCCCGCTCCTCCACCATGGCGGCCCCAACCAATACCGGCAAACGCTGACAAAACGCACCACACCCGCAAGCCGATGCCCAAGCCGGACCCTCCGACCAGCCCAGACACACGCCCCCCACGCCCCCACACCCGGGCCACACCCCTCCCCGAAGCCCACCCCACTCCAGCCACTTCAGCCCAGCCCACCCCACCCACGCAAAAGCCCCGACCGCCCCCCTCCGGGTCTCCCCGGAGAGGGCCCCGGCCGGGGCTCTCACACAGTTCTTCTCATCTCAGGTCGCGGGCGCGAGCCCGTGAGCGTCAGGCGGCGACGACGTCGACCGCCTCTGCAGGCGCCTTGATGGTCACCCGTTCCGGTGGCACACCACGCACCGAGACGGAGTTCAGCCTTGGGCGTACCGGCGTGGGCACAGGCTCGGTGGCCGCTGCCGACTGGGCCAGCTCGGCGAGTGCCAGCTCGTCGCTCACTTCCCGCATGAGCTCGGACATCCGTACGTCCAGCGCGTCGCAGATCGCGGAGAGCAGCTCGGAAGAAGCCTCCTTCTGCCCCCGCTCCACCTCGGAAAGATAGCCGAGTGAGACTCGGGCGGACGAGGAGACTTCGCGCAGAGTACGGCCCTGGCGCTGGCGCTGCCGACGCAGCACGTCACCAAGCAGGCGACGGAGCAGAATCATCGGTGGCTCCCTCCTCGGACCGCGTAGCCGCATCCTTCTCGCCCCACCGTACCGCCTTGCGCCGCGGCCGTGCGGGGAGCGATGTCGTGTTCACTCAGGGCTGCAAACATCAAAACCCCCCGTTCTGTTCCGTATCCTGTGCCCGCTCATTCTCAGTGAGTTCGCCCACAAGCTGCTCCAAAAGCAGTGCGAGCACGCTCCGTACACTCTCCATACGGATTTCCGTCCGGGAGCCGTTCAACCGCAACGCCACCACTTTCCCGCCAAGAACGTCCTCGCCGGACGCTCCGCGCGGGCCGTCCACGGCCACGAAAACCGTGCCGACGGGCTGTCCGTCCTGGGGCTCGGGACCGGCGACACCGGTCGTCGCGATCCCCCAGTCCGCGCCGAGCACCTTGCGTACACCGGCCGCCATCTGGGCCGCGACCTGCGGATTCACCGCTCCGCGCCGATCAAGCAGGGTGGCGTCGACGCCGAGTACGTCACGCTTGAGATCGGTGGCATACGCGGTCACCGAGCCACGGAAGGCCTTGGAGGCTCCGGGCACCGCCGCGAGGTCCGCCGCCACCAGACCGCCGGTCAGCGACTCAGCGACAGCGAGCGTCTCGCCCCTCACTGTGAGTAGTCGCAGCACTTCGGCGGCCCTGGAGGTCACGCTTCCGCCTCCTCGGCGGCTGCTTCCCGCTCGGCCAGTCCCTGGCGCCGCAGCACAATGGCCTGTCTCACATAGTCGAGCCCGGTGACGACGGTCAGCGCGACCGCCACAGCCATCACCCAGAACCTCAGGGTCGCCAGTGGCCCCGTCAGCGCCAGGACGTACATCCCGACGGCCACGCCCTGTGCCAGCGTCTTTATCTTGCCGCCGCGGCTGGCGGGGATCACGCCGTAGCGGATCACGACGAAGCGCATCAGGGTGATCCCGAGCTCACGCCCGAGGATCACGCCCGTCACCCACCACGGCAGATCCCCGAGCGAGGAGAGACAGATCAGCGCCGCTCCCATGATCGCCTTGTCGGCGATCGGGTCGGCGATCTTCCCGAAGTCGGTGACGAGGTTGTACGTACGCGCGAGGTGGCCGTCGAAGACGTCCGTGATCATGGCGACGGCGAAGGCGGCCCAGGCCCAGGCCCGCCATACCGGGTCGTATCCGCCGTCGGCCAGCATCAGCGCCACGAAGCCCGGCACGAGCACGAGCCGGAGCATGGTGAGGAGGTTGGCGACGTTCCACAGGCTGGCCTGGTTGACGGCCGCCGCGCTCAGCTTCCCGCCGCGCGGAGTCTTCGAGCCCTGGGCGCCGGAGGCACCCGTACCAGAGGTTCCCTTGCCGGAGGCGCCGGAAGGGCCGGCAGCTCCACGCGTACCGGGCGCACCGGGCCCGCCCGCCGCGGATGCCGGGACTCCGGTCATCTGGCCGCCTCCTCAGTACACACGAGCGAGCCCGGGAGCGGCTCGGCCACCAGGTCGACACCTTCCGTACCGACCACCTTCGCCTCGACCATACGGCCGACGGTGAGACCCTCGCCGCTTGTGAACAGCACCTGGCCGTCCGTCTCGGGGGCCTGGTGCGCGGCACGGCCGTACGCGGCCTCCTCCTCGCCCGCGGAACCGGCGGAGCCGACCGAGCCGACGGACTCGACCAGCACCTGCAGGGTCTCCCCCACGCGCTCCTCCGCCCGCTGGGAGACCAGCTCCTCGGCGAGCCGGGACACGCGCGCGAGGCGCTCGGCGACCACGTCCTCGTCCAGCTTGTTCTCGTACGTCGCCGCTTCGGTGCCGTCCTCGTCGGAGTACCCGAAGACGCCGATGGCGTCCAGCCGCGCGCCCGTCAGGAAGCGCTCCAGCTCCGCCAGGTCGTCCGCGGTCTCGCCGGGGAAGCCCACGATGAAGTTGGACCGCACACCGGCCTGCGGGGCCTTGGAACGGATGGTGTCGAGCAGCTGCAGGAACTGGTCGGTGTTCCCGAAGCGCCGCATCGCGCGCAGCACCCCGGGGGCGGAGTGCTGGAAGGACAGGTCGAAGTAGGGCGCGATCTTCGGTGTCGAGGTCAGTACGTCGATGAGCCCGGGCCGCATCTCGGCGGGCTGGAGGTAGCTGACCCGCACCCGCTCGATCCCGTCGACGTCGGCGAGCTCGGGCAGCAGCGTCTCCAGGAGGCGGATGTCGCCGAGGTCCTTGCCGTACGAGGTGTTGTTCTCGGAGACAAGCATGACCTCCTTGACGCCCTGCTCGGCCAGCCAGCGCGTCTCGCCCAGGACGTCGGACGGCCGCCGCGAGATGAAGGAGCCGCGGAAGGACGGGATGGCGCAGAAGGAGCAGCGCCGGTCGCAGCCGGAGGCCAGCTTCACCGAGGCGACGGGGGAACCGTCGAGCCGGCGGCGCAAAGGGGCGCGGGGGCCCGACTCCGGAGCGAGGCCCTCCGGGAGATCGACGGGAGCGTGCCCCGGAAGGGCGACGTCCGCGCCGGCGCTCTGCCGCTCGGCCGGGCTGATCGGCAGCAGCTTGCGCCGGTCGCGCGGGGTGTGGGCGGCGTGGATTCCGCCGTTCAGGATCGTCTGGAGCCGGTCGGAGATGTCGGCGTAGTCGTCGAAGCCGAGCACACCGTCGGCCTCGGGCAGGGCCTCGGCGAGCTCCTTGCCGTACCGCTCGGCCATGCAGCCGACGGCCACCACGGCCTGCGTTCTCCCGTGGCCCTTGAGGTCGTTGGCCTCCAGGAGGGCGTCGACGGAGTCCTTCTTGGCGGCCTCGACGAAGCCACAGGTGTTGACGACCGCGACGTCCGCGTTCTCGGCGTCCTCCACGAGGTGCCAGCCGTCCGCCTCCAAGCGGCCTGCGAGCTCCTCCGAGTCCACCTCGTTACGGGCGCAGCCAAGAGTGACGAGTGCGACGGTACGGCGTTCAGGCATGGGCTCAAGACTACTTCGTCCCACTGACAGCCCACGTCGACGGGGTTGGCCGATCTTGGCCAACCCCGTACCTGCATGCCCCTTGAGGTCGCTTGTCCGACCTCTCGGTCGCTCATCCGACCTCGGGGTCGCCCTTCGTGTACGAGAGGCGCTCGACCTGGCCGGGCTGGAACTCGTCCGCGATCTTCTTGCCGTTGACGTAGAGCTGAAGCGCTCCCGCGTCACCGAGGACGAGGTCGATCTTCTCCTTGTCCTGGAAGGTCTTGGAGTCGCCCTTCTTCAGGAAGCCGTCGAAGAGCAGCCGCCCGTTGTGGTCCTTGGCCGAGATCCAGCTGCGCCCGTCGGGGGCGGTCACCTGGACGGTCACCTTGTCCTGCGGCGCGGCCGCGATGGCGCTGTCCGACGGGTCGGGCTTGGGATCGGCGGGCTTGGTCGGGGTCGGCTTGGTCTTGACGGGCTTGCTGGCGTCGGGCGTGGATCCCTCGGCGACCTGCGTCTTGTTGCCGCCGTCTTCGTCGTTGACCAGCGTGAACCCGACGAAGCCGATCACCGCGACGATCGCGGCGACCATGGCCGCGGTCCAGTTCGGACCCCGGCGCTCCGGACGGATCCGCTCGGCCTCGAACATCGGTGCGGCGGGGGTCGGCGCGGGCCGCCCGCCGTGCTCGTCGTCGTACTGGGCGAGCAGCGGCGCCGGATCGAGGTGGACGGCGCGCGCCAGCGTCTTGAGGTGACCGCGCGCGTAGACGTCGCCGCCGCAGGGCGTGAAGTCGTCCTGTTCGATCGCGTGCACGATGGCGATGCGGACCCTGGTGGCGTTGGTGACGTCGTCGACGGTCAGCCCGGCAGCAATGCGCGCCTGCTGCAGAGCATGGCCGATCGAAGGGCGATCACCCTTTTCGATTTCGATGGGAGGCTCGTCCTGAGGTGAGTTGTCGTCAGGGGAGTTGCCGATGGACACGGGGGCGCCTTTCGAGCGTGTAGCCACCTGTGCTGGAGGTTCAGTCTAGGGGGGTTACGAAAGGGTGGGGCAACCGGGCGGTGGGACTTTGTACGCCATCAGAACAGCCGGTCATCCTGATGGTGGGACACGTGCCTGTCCCTTCCCTCAACTTGACGTGCGACGAAGGGAAACGGTTGCTCACGTTTCCCTTACGGGTGAGTCACGTTCGAATCACCCACGTGGCCCTGACGTGCTCACCCACGTGGTCGTGGCCCTTCCGCAAGAGGAAACGGACTTCCCCGTTTCTCTACGGTTGAGCCTCCCCACGGATCACCGCGAGCACTCCGTCCAGCTCATCAGGTTTCACAAGAACATCACGTGCCTTGGAACCCTCGCTCGGACCGACGATGTTGCGGGACTCCATGAGGTCCATCAGGCGGCCGGCCTTGGCGAACCCGACGCGCAGCTTGCGCTGGAGCATCGAGGTCGACCCGAACTGTGTGGAGACGACCAGTTCGGCGGCCTGACACAGCAGGTCGAGGTCGTCGCCGATGTCCTCGTCGATCTCCTTCTTCTGCTTGGTGCCCACGGTGACGTCGTCCCGGAAGACCGGCGCCATCTGGTCCTTGCAGTGCTGGACGACGGCCGCGACCTCGTCCTCGGTGACGAAGGCGCCCTGCATACGGGTCGGTTTGTTCGCCCCCATGGGCAGGAAGAGTCCGTCGCCCTTGCCGATCAGTTTCTCGGCGCCGGGCTGGTCGAGGATGACCCGTGAGTCGGCGAGCGACGACGTGGCGAAGGCGAGCCGCGACGGCACGTTCGCCTTGATCAGACCGGTGACGACGTCCACGGACGGCCGCTGCGTGGCGAGCACCAGGTGGATACCTGCCGCGCGCGCGAGCTGAGTGATACGCACGATCGAGTCCTCGACGTCCCGCGGCGCGACCATCATCAGGTCGGCGAGCTCATCGACGATCACCAGCAGATACGGATAGGTCTTGAGCTCCCGCTCACTGCCTTCCGGCGTCTTGAGCTTGCCGTCGCGGATGGCCTGGTTGAAGTCGTCGATGTGCCGGTAACCGAACGCCGCCAGGTCGTCGTACCGCAGATCCATCTCCCGTACGACCCACTGCAGCGCCTCGGCGGCCCGCTTCGGGTTGGTGATGATCGGCGTGATCAGGTGCGGGATGCCTTCGTACGCGGTCAGCTCGACGCGCTTGGGGTCGACGAGGACCATGCGTACGTCCTCGGGGGTCGCGCGCACCATGACCGACGTGATCAGGCAGTTAATGCACGAGGATTTACCGGAACCGGTCGCTCCGGCCACCAGGACGTGTGGCATCTTCGCGAGGTTGGCCATCACATAGCCGCCCTCGACGTCCTTGCCGAGCGCGACCAGCATCGGGTGGTCGTCCTCCGCGGCGTCCGCGAGGCGCAGCACATCGCCGAGGTTGACCATCTCGCGGTCGGTGTTGGGGATCTCGATGCCGACCGCGGACTTGCCGGGAATCGGGCTGATGATCCGCACGTCCGGGCTGGCGACGGCGTACGCGATGTTCTTGGCGAGCGCCGTGATCCGCTCGACCTTCACGGCGGGGCCGAGTTCGACCTCGTAGCGCGTGACCGTCGGGCCGCGGGTGAAGCCGGTGACGGCGGCGTCGACCTTGAACTCCATGAAGACGTTCGTGAGCGAGGCGACCACGATGTCGTTGGCGGCGCTGCGCGACTTGCCGGGGCCGCCGCGCTCCAGAAGATCGAGCGACGGCAGGGAGTAGGTGATGTCGCCGGAGAGCTGGAGCTGCTCGGCGCGCGGCGGCAGGTCGCGCGGTGCCTCGGGGGCGGGCTTGGTCCGGTCGGCGACCTCGGCCTTCAGCATCTCCTGCTTGGGCCTGGCGCCCTTGGCCCGCGCGCCGGGCACCGGCGTCGGCTCCTGGCGCCCGCCTGTGACCTGCCCGCCCGTGTCCTGCCCACCGGTGTCCTGGCGGTCGCCGCGATCCGCACCGACGCCCTGCGTCAGATCGGCCACCAGCGCGCTGGGAGGCATCCCGTGCATCACGGCACCGTCGAGCGCCGCCGCGGCGGCCGCGGCCACGTCCACGGCGTCCATGGGCCGGTCCAGCGCGGGCTGCTGCACGGCGGGCCGCCTACGGCGGCTCCGGCGCGCGGAGAGCGCCTCCTGCTCGGCCCCGTCCGGGTCGTACGCCTCGGGTGCCTCCCGGCGCCGCCGGGGGCTCGCGGGCAGCGCTTCGCGCCACTGGTCGTCGTACCGCTCGTCGTCCTCAGCGAAGCCGTCGTCCGTCACCGGAGGGTGTGCGAGGCCGAGCCTGGCGCCCAGCAGCCGCAGCCGCTGCGGAATGGCGTTGACCGGCGTCGCGGTGACCACCAGCAGCCCGAAGACCGTGACCAGCCCAAGGAGCGGTACGGCGAGGACTTCGCCCATCGTGTAGGTCAACGGAGTCGCCGCGCCCCAGCCGATGAGCCCGCCGGCGTCCCTTATCGCCTGCATGCCGTCGCTGCGCGCGGGCGCCCCGCAGGCCATGTGGACCTGGCCGAGCACACCGATGAGAAGGGCGGACAGACCGATCACGATGCGGCCGTTGGCCTCGGGCTGCTCGGGGTGCCGGATGAGGCGTGCGGCGATGACCCCGAGCAGTATCGGCACCAGCAGGTCGAGGCGGCCGAAGGCACCGGTCACCAGCATCTCGACGAGGTCACCCACGGGACCGCGGAGGTTGGACCAGGTCCCGGCCGCGACGATCAGCGCCAGCCCGAGCAGCAGCAGCGCGAGACCGTCCTTTCGATGCGCCGGGTCGAGCCCCTTCGCGCCCCGCCCTATGCCCCGGAACACGGCGCCGACGGCGTGCGCGACACCCAGCCACACGGCGCGCACCAACTTGTACACGCCGCTGGTCGGGTTGGGCGCCGGCTTCGGAGGCGCGGCTTTCTTGGCCGCGGCCTTTTTCGCGGGCGCCCTTTTCGCGGGAGCCTTCTTGGCGGGGGCCTTCTTCGCCGCAGCCTTCCTGGGCGCTGCCGCCTTCTTCGCGGGCGCCTTCTTGGCTGCGGACTGACGTGAGGCCATGGGTGTGAGGTTACCGGGGGAGACCACAACGGACACGTGTGCACCCTGCTTCACCCGTTCGTGTCGCCCCCGCGAAGCACCGAACTGACGCCGCCTCAACGCCGATCCCGGCCCGGGACAACGGCGTTCGCCTCGCCAACGGCTCGTAGAGGCGCGGGAATTCACCCGGACCGGCCCACCAAACAGCCAGGTCCACACCTCCTGCTGGACGCCCGCACGCCCAGCAGGTGACACACCGGCCTCTGCGAACCCGGAGCCGAACTCAGTTTCTGTGCCCGAGCCGGGCTCAGTTCTGCGAGGGCAGCGAAGCAGCCCCGTTCCCCGTCCCCGGTTCCAGCGCGTCCAGCGCTCGGCGCAACCCCGTGAGTTTGCGTTCGAGATGGGCCGCGGTGGCTACCGCGGCCGCGTCCGCCGAGTCGTCGTCGAGCTGTTTGGAGAGGGCCTCGGCCTGCTCCTCGACAGCCGCGAGCCGCGCGGAGAGTTCGGCGAGCAGCCCGGCCGGCTCCTTGGTCGCGCCGAGCGCCGCCTTGCCGCCACCGCCCTCCAGCTGGAGCCGCAGCAGCGCGGCCTGCTCCCGGAGTTGGCAGTTCTTCATGTAGAGCTCGACGAAGACCGAGACCTTCGCGCGCAGCACCCACGGGTCGAACGGCTTCGAGATGTAGTCCACCGCACCCGCCGCGTATCCCCGGAAGGTGTGGTGCGGGCCGTGATTGATCGCCGTGAGGAAGATGATCGGGATGTCCCGCGTCCGTTCTCGCCTCTTGATGTGCGCGGCGGTTTCGAAACCGTCCATGCCCGGCATCTGGACGTCCAGCAGAATGACCGCGAAATCGTCCGTGAGCAGCGCTTTGAGCGCTTCCTCCCCGGAAGATGCCCGAACCAGTGTCTGATCGAGCGCGGAGAGGATCGCCTCCAGCGCCAGCAGATTCTCCGGCCGGTCATCGACCAGAAGGATCTTGGCCTTCTGCACCATGGCCCGCCCTCCTCGCCCCGGCAGTGCACCGGGCGCCGCCCCAGGGGACGACTCCCTTGCGTCGCCCGTCCTTGTGCCGGTCATGGTAGCCGCACCCCGCCTGTCGCCACACCCTGTCACCGCGATGTCACTGTGCACGAAGCAGAAACGTAGCGGGAGACCAGAAGGTTCCCCGAATCCCGGGTTTCTACACGGCCTCGGGCACACTCAGTCAACAGCCGGGCGCGCCCGGGCCGTCGCCCAAGCGCCCCTGGCCATCTGGCCTCTCCCGGCCGCCCGGTCATCCCCGCCGACCTGTCACTGTTCGCGCATCCACTGCTGCATGACCGCGAGCAGGTGATCGGGATCGACCGGCTTCGTGACGTAGTCGGAGGCTCCCGACTCGATCGCCTTCTCCCGGTCGCCCTTCATCGCCTTCGCGGTGAGCGCGATGATCGGCAGCCCGGCGAACTGGGGCATCCGGCGGATCGCCGTCGTGGTCGCGTATCCGTCCATCTCGGGCATCATGATGTCCATCAGAACGACCGTCACATCGTCGTGCTGTTCCAGCACTTCGATGCCCTCGCGGCCGTTCTCGGCGTACAGCACCGACAGTCCGTGCTGTTCCAGGACGCTGGTGAGCGCGAACACGTTGCGGATGTCGTCGTCGACGATCAGCACCTTCTCGCCCTCGAAGCGGATGACGGCGCGCGTGTGCCCGGCCGCCTCCTCGCCCCCGAGGGTCCAGGAGTCCCGGGCCTGCGGGTGCGGCCCCGAAAGGGCGGGCCGCGGCTGGGCCGTGGGCATCGCCCTGCGACGCCGCCTGAAGAGCGCGGCGGCCCCGTTCTGGGTCTCCTGGTACGACCTGACCTCGGCGGGCGTATCCACGTAGCCCCCGTTCCCGTCCTCCGAGCCCGCCGGAAGCTCCGCGCTCTCCATGGCCGGACCGAGCTGCGGATAGCCCTGGGGCGGCAGTTCGCTCGGGTGCAGCGGCAAATACAGCGTGAAGGTCGAGCCGCGTCCCGGCTCGCTCTGCGCGTGGATCTCGCCGCCCAGCAGTCGCGCGATCTCCCGCGAGATGGACAACCCCAGTCCCGTACCGCCGTACTTGCGGCTCGTCGTGCCGTCCGCCTGCTTGAACGCCTCGAAGATCACCCGCATCTTGCTCGCCGCGATACCGATGCCGGTGTCCGCCACGGAGAACGCGATCAGATCGGCGTCCGCGTCCCGCAACGAGCCCGCCTCCAGGAGCTGTTCCCGGATGGCGACCGGCACCTCCGCGCCCGCGGGCCTGATGACCAGTTCGACCGCTCCGGAGTCGGTGAACTTCACCGCGTTGGAGAGCAGGTTGCGCAGCACCTGAAGAAGCCGCTGCTCGTCCGTGTGCAGCGTGGCCGGCAGCTCCGGAGACACCCGTACGGAGAAATCGAGGCCCTTCTCCGCCGTCAGCGGACGGAAAGTGGCCTCTACGTAGTCGACGAGTTGGACCAGCGCGATCCGTGTCGGTGACACGTCCATCTTGCCCGCCTCGACCTTGGACAGGTCGAGGATGTCGTTGATCAGCTGCAGCAGGTCGGAGCCCGCGCCGTGGATCGTCTCGGCGAACTCGACCTGCTTCGGGGTGAGGTTGGAGTCCGCGTTGTCGGCGAGCAGCTTGGCCAGGATCAGCAGCGAGTTGAGCGGCGTACGCAGCTCGTGCGACATGTTGGCGAGGAACTCGCTCTTGTAGCGCATGGAGACCGCGAGTTGCTCGGCGCGCTCCTCCAGGACCTGCCGCGCCTCCTCGATCTCGGTGTTCTTGACCTCGATGTCGCGGTTCTGCTGGGCCAGCAGCTCGGCCTTCTCCTCCAGCTCGGCGTTGGACGCCTGGAGGGCCTTCTGCCGGTTCTCCAGCTCCGCCGACCGCTCCCGCAGCTGCTCGGTCAACTCCTGCGACTGCTTGAGCAGTACCTCGGTCTTCGTGTTGACCGCGATCGTGTTGACGCTCGTCGCGATCATCTCGGCGATCTGGTTGAGAAAGTCCTTCTGGATGTGGGTGAACGGCTGGAACGACGCCAGCTCGATCACGCCCAGAACGGTCGCTTCGAAGAGCACCGGCAGCACGATGACATGCGCCGGGGGCGCCTCACCGAGCCCGGACGCGATCTTCAGATACCCCGGCGGCACGTTCTCCACGAGAATCGTCCGCTTCTCCTTGGCGGCCGTCCCGATCAGCGTCTCCCCCGGCCGGAACGACGTCGGCATCGAGCCCATGGAGTACCCGTACGACCCGAGCATGCGCAGCTCGTACGAGTCGTCGTGCGCGGCGCCCACGTCCTTGCCGTCGTCCAGCGGCATCGCCAGGAAGAACGCGCCGTGCTGCGCCGAGACCACCGGAGTGAGCTCGCTCATGATGAGCGAGGCCACGTCGGCGAGGTCGCGCCTGCCCTGCATCAGACCGGAGATCCGGGCGAGGTTGCCCTTCAGCCAGTCCTGTTCCTTGTTGGCGATGGTGGTGTCGCGGAGGTTGGCGATCATCTTGTTGATGTAGTCCTGAAGTTCCTGGATCTCGCCGGAGGCGTCCACGTCGATCTTCAGGTTGAGGTCGCCACGCGTCACCGCGGTCGCCACGCGCGCGATGGCACGCACCTGCCGGGTGAGGTTCCCGGCCATCTCGTTCACCGACTCGGTGAGGTCGCGCCAGGTGCCGTCGACATCGCGTACCCGCGCCTGGCCGCCCAACTGGCCCTCCGTGCCCACCTCGCGGGCGACTCGGGTGACCTCCTCGGCGAACGACGACAGCTGGTCGACCATCGTGTTGATGGTGGTCTTCAGCTCCAGGATCTCGCCGCGCGCGTCGATGTCGATCTTCTTGGTCAGGTCGCCCTTGGCGATGGCCGTGGTGACCATCGCGATGTTGCGCACCTGGCCGGTCAGGTTGGACGCCATGCCGTTCACGGACTCGGTGAGGTCCTTCCACGTACCGGACACGCCCGGTACGTGCGCCTGGCCGCCGAGGATGCCGTCCGTGCCCACCTCGCGGGCCACCTTCGTGACCTGGTCGGCGAACGAACTCAGCGTCTTCACCATGGTGTTGAAGGTGTCGGCGAGCTGCGCGACCTCGCCGCGCGCCTCGATCGTCACCGTCCTCGTCAGGTCGCCGTTGGCGACGGCCGCCGCGACCTGCGAGATGTTCCGCACCTGCATGGTGAGGTTGTAGGCCATCAGGTTGACGTTGTCGCTGAGGTCCTTCCAGATGCCCGTGATCCCGGGCACCCGCGCCTGGCCGCCCAACTGGCCCTCGGTGCCCACCTCGCGGGCCACCCGGGTCACCTGCTCGGCGAACGACGACAGCTGGTCGACCATCGTGTTGACCGTCGTGACCAGTTCGAGGATCTCGCCCCTGGCGTCGACGGTGATCTTCTTGGACAGGTCTCCCATGGCGACCGCGGTCGTGACCTCGGCGATGTTGCGCACCTGGATGGTCAGGTTGTTCGCCATGAAGTTCACGGACTGCGTGAGGTCCTTCCAGGTGCCGGAGACACCCTGCACCTCGGCCTGTCCGCCGAGGATGCCCTCCGTGCCCACCTCGCGGGCCACCCGCGTGACCTGCTCCGCGAAGTTCGAGAGCTGGTCGACCATCGTGTTGAGGGTGTTCTTGAGCTCCAGGATCTCGCCACGCGCGTCCACGTCGATCTTCTGCGACAGGTCACCCCGGGCCACCGCCGTCGCGACCTGCGCGATGTTGCGCACCTGGGCGGTGAGGTTGCCGGCCATGCCGTTCACCGAGTCGGTCAGATCGCGCCACACGCCGGCGACGCCGGGCACCTGCGCCTGACCGCCCAGCCGGCCGTCCGTACCCACCTCACGGGCGACCCGGGTCACCTGCTCCGCGAAGGCGCTGAGCTGGTCGACCATCGTGTTGATGGTGTTCTTGAGCTCCAGGATCTCGCCACGCGCGTCGACCTCGATCTTCTGCGACAGGTCACCCCGGGCGACCGCCGTCGTCACCTGCGCGATGTTCCGCACCTGGGACGTCAGGTTCCCCGCCATGAAGTTGACGGAGTCCGTGAGGTCCTTCCACGTACCGGACACACCGTCCACGCGCGCCTGACCGCCCAGGCGGCCCTCCGTACCCACGTCACGCGCCATGCGCGTCACCTGGTCGGCGAAGGACGACAGCTGATCCACCATCGTGTTCACGGTGTTCTTCAGCTGAAGCATCTCGCCGGAGACGTCCACGGTGACCTTCTGCGACAGATCGCCGTTGGCCACCGCCGTCGTCACCTGCGCGATGTTCCTCACCTGTCCGGTGAGATTCCGGAACGCCGTGTTGACGGAGTCCGTCAGGTCCTTCCACGTACCGGCCACACCCGGTACCTGCGCCTGGCCGCCCAGTTCACCCTCGACACCGACCTCGCGGGCCACGCGCGTGACCTCGACACCGAACGAGGACAGCTGGTCGACCATCGTGTTGACGGTGTTCTTCAGTTCCAGCATCTCGCCGGCGACCTCGACGCTGACCTTCTGCGACAGGTCACCGTTGGCCACGGCCGTCGTCACCGCGGCGATGTCCCGCACCTGAGTGGTGAGATTCCGGAAGACCGTGTTCACCGAATCGGTGAGGTCCTTCCACGTTCCCGCCGCACCCGGCACGTTCGCCTGCCCGCCGAGCCGCCCCTCGCCACCGACCTCGTTGGCCACGCGGGTGACCTCGTCCGCGAACGTACGCAGCGTCTCGGTCATCTGGTTGATCGTCTCGGCGAGCTGCGCGACCTCGCCGCGCGCCGACACGGTCACCTTCTGCGACAGATCACCGTTGGCGACCGCCGTCGTCACCTGGGCAATGCCGCGCACCTGCGCGGTCAGATTGCCGGCCATAAGATTCACCGAATCGGTGAGGTCCTTCCACACACCGGCCACACCCGGCACCTGTGCCTGGCCGCCGAGCTCGCCCTCGGTGCCCACCTCGCGCGCGACTCGCGTCACCTCGGAGGAGAAAGAGGACAGCTGATCCACCATCGTGTTGACGGTGTTCTTGAGCTCCAGCATCTCGCCGGCCACGTGAACCGTGACCTTCCGGGACAAGTCACCCTTGGCGACCGCCGTCGTCACGAGCGCGATGTCCCGCACCTGAGCCGTCAGCCGGTACGCCATGGTGTTGACCGAGTCCGTGAGGTCCTTCCACGAACCGGACATCCCGCGCACCCGCGCCTGCCCGCCCAGCTTGCCCTCCGTGCCCACCTCGCTGGCCACGCGCGTGACCTCGTCGGTGAACGTGGACAGCTGGTCGACCAGGTTGTTCACCGTGCGCCCGACCTTCAGGAACTCCCCGCGCAGCGGATGCCCGTTGCCGTCCGCGGCCTGCGCCCGCAGCTCCATACGCGGCGACAGATCGCCCTCCGCCACGGCGGACAGCACCCGTCCGACCTCGGAGACAGGGCGTACGAGGTCGTCGACCAGCGCGTTGGAGTTGTCGATCGCGGTGGCCCAGGAACCCTCGCAAGCGCCCGACTCCAGCCGCTCCGTCAACTTGCCCTCACGGCCGACCATGCGCCGCACGCGCGCCAACTCGCCCGTCAGATGCAGATTCCGGTCGGCCACCTCATTGAAAACCGCCGCGATCTCGGACATCACGCCATCGCCCGAGACCGTGAGCCGCTTACGGAAGTTGCCGTCCCGCATCGACACCAGGGCCGCGAGCATCCTGTTCAGGGCGGCCGTGTCCACCTCAGTGGTGCCATTGCGCGGTTTGCGCTGATTGCTCGGGGACTGTCCGCCTTTCGCGCGCGTTTTAGTGCCCCGCGTCGCTGCGCCAGACTCCACTGTGTCCCTCCCGCAAGGGTCGACCATCTACTGCTCGGCGTACTCGGGTACTACTGCTCGACGTACAGGAAGGCACGCGGCCTGCCCGGACCTTCCTTAGAAGCTTGCCCAGTGTTTCACCATGGCTGAACCAGGCCATAACAGTTCGGCAGCTTCGCACATGGTCCGCACACACCCTCCGGAGTGGAAACAGTGGTGACCGGCATCCGCATGGACGGCGAAGGTAAGTAACCTTGCATGCGGCTGTCCAGCCACGCCGGTCCGTCCGGCCTGGGCGGTGGCACGAACACGAGCGGGCAGGCATCGGAGGGGCACCGCACCATGACCACCGAACTGCATCCCGGGGGACAACCCCAGGATCCCCGGCCGACGGGAAACCAGCCCCTGCCCCGGCAGGAGCGGGTCGGCCACGCGGCGCTGCCCCCCGACAACCGGACAAGGAGTTCTGTGATCACCGCGCGCGCGGCCGCCAGCTTCGATCCTGTCGGGCGGTCCGTCGCGACCGCTCGGTCCTTCGTCCGTGACACCCTCCAGGGTTGGGGCTTCGCCGACATCGTCGACGACGCCGTTGTCCTCACCAGCGAGCTTGTCACCAACGCCGTGGTGCACGCGGGCACGTCCGCCGACGTCCTCTGCCTGCGCAGCGACGACGGCGTACGGATCGAGGTGGGGGACCGTTACCCGGAACGGGAGATTCCACTCCAGGCGACCGCCATCAACATGGGCAGCCCCGACCGCGAGGGAGGCCGCGGACTCCAGCTCTGCGCCGCCCTGGCCGGCCGCTGGGGCGTCGAGTACACGCCCACGCACAAGCAGGTCTGGTTCCAACTGGAACTCCCGGAACGCTCGGTGGGCACCCGCACGGCCGGCCCCGCCCTCCCGGCCAACCTGCTCCCCCTCGCCGACGGCCGCGTACGCGTGGCGGTCGTCCAGATCGACCGCGTCGGCGCCATCAACGCCTGGAACGAGGACGCGGAGGAACTCTTCGGCTACGCGGCCGAACAGGTCATCGGCAAACCCCTCACCGACCTCGCGGCCTGGCCGCACACGCCCGGCACCAGCACCGGCATCGTCGAGGCGCTCCAACTCTCCCGCTGGGAGGGCAGCTACGGCCTCCGAGCCGCCGACGGCCGCGTGACCCCCGTCTACGCCTCGCACCTGCGCGTACGGGACACGAACGGCGAACCCTCGACGGTCTGCCTGCTCGTACGCAACCACGAACGCGCCGTCCTGCAGACCCCGTTGCGCGTCAACGCCTCCGACACGACCACCAGCTCCGAGGGCCAGGCGTCGGACCCCTTCGAGGTCTTCATCGGCTCACCGGCCCCCGACGACCTGGACGGCCTCCTCCAGCGCACGGTGGAGCGCGCCCGCGACATGCTCGACGGCGACTCCGCGTTCCTCCTCCTGGCGACCGACGACGAAACGGAGTTGGAGGTCCGCGCCTCCACCGGGCTCCCCTCCGCCCGCCAGCGCTTCGCCCGCGTCCCCGTGGAGGCCGGCCCCGGCCGCTACGGCTCCGCCCGCATGCCCGCCGTGCACGAGGACCTGACGGTCGTTCCCGGCGCCGTACCGCTGCTCAGCGGCACCGGCATGCGCTCGGTCGTGACGGTCCCCCTCAAGGTGGAGGGCCGCCTCACCGGTTCACTCGGCGTCGCGGCCGAGGCCCAGGGACGCTACTCGAACGAGGAGGCGCTGCGCCTCCAGTTCGCCGCCGACCGCATCGCGCTCGCCGTGGAGTCGGCGCGCCTGGGCGAGCTGGAGCGCCTGCGCCGCGGCTCCCTGTCCTTCCTCGTCGAGGCCTCGGACCTCCTCGCGGGCACGCTGGACCGCGACCAGACGCTGGCCCTGATGGCCCAGATGACGGTCCCGACCCTGGCCACCTGGTGCGCCGTCTACACGATTGCCGACCAGGCATCGGATCCCTATCTTTCGTATGTCCTGCACGAGGACGAGGAGCGCATCGACGGCCTCAAGGCCCTTCTGTCGAAGATCGCCCCTCCGGACCCCGTCCCGACCCCGGGCGCCCGCGTCTGGGGCGCCCCGGCGGAGGCCGCCCACCAGGCCGCCCTGCGCACCTCCATGCGCAGCCTCGGCCTCGGCGAGCCCGCCACGGTGAGCTCCGGCATCGGTACGACGCTGCAGACGGCCGCAGCGGTCGGCGGCGAGACGGTCGTACTCCCCCTGGTGGCCCGCAACCGCGTCATCGGCATGCTGACGCTCGGCAAGCCCTCGGACGAACACTTCCGCCAGGAAATCCTGGAACTCGCCGAGGACTTGAGCCGCCGGGCCGCCCTCGCCCTGGACAACGCCCGCCTGTACTCGGAGCGCATGGCCATCAGCCAGTCCCTCCAGCGCAGCCTGCTGCCCCCGGAACTCCCCCACATCGAAGGCGTGGAGGTCGAGGTCATCTACCGCGCGGCAGGCGAGGGCAACGAAGTCGGCGGCGACTTCTACGACCTCTTCCCCATCCGCGACGGCGCCTACGGCTTCGCCATCGGAGACGTCTGCGGTACGGGCCCGGAGGCGGCCGCGGTCACGGGCCTGGCCCGGCACGCGCTGCGCCTGCTGGCCCGCGAGGGCTTCGGCGGCCCGGCGGTCCTGGAGCGCCTGAACTCCGCGATCCTCGACGAGGGCGCCCGTAGCCGCTTCCTGACGCTCCTGTACGGGGAGTTGTGGCCCCAGGAGGACGGCTCGGCGCTCCTCAAGGTCGTCTGCGCCGGCCACCCGCTCCCGCTCCGTCTCCGCCAGGACGGCACGGTCGAACCGGCCGCCGAACCGCAGCCGCTCCTCGGCGTCATGGACGACCTGGAGCTGTACGAGCAGACGATCACGCTCGACCCGGGCGACGTCCTGCTGTGCGTGACGGACGGCGTCACCGAACGCCGCGAGGGCACCCGCATGTTGGGCGACGACGGCCTCATCGATGTCCTCACCACCTGCACGGGCCTGACGGCCGGAGCCGTGGCCGCCCGCATCATGCGCGCGGTGGAACGCTTCGCGTCGGACGCCCCGTCGGACGACATGGCCATTCTCGCGATGCGCGTACCCGGCCTTCACAACGACTGATCCCTGCCCCGGAAGAACCGACCCCGGACACACGAAAGGCCCCCGCCCATCAGGGCGGAGGCCTTTTTGTCTGAGCCCCCAAACGGAATCGAACCGTTGACCTTCTCCTTACCATGGAGACGCTCTACCGACTGAGCTATAGGGGCCTGTCGCCTTCGAGTTGTGTCCCTCGCGGCAACGGAATAGATCATACCCCGAACGGCGGCGTGCCCCCAACCCTGTTCGACCGCCTAGAAGGCAGGCTGCAAGAGCCCACCGAGCGCATTGCACGCGGACACCATCCGCTGCATCTGCCGCTTCGTCAAAGACGCGTCGACAGGCAGAGCCAGCGTCTCGTCGGCGGCCCGCTCGGTCTCCGGCAGACAAACGTCCCGCCGGAATACGGGCATCCGGTGCACGGGGGTCTTCACCGGCACCCGGCACTCAACTCCCTTGGCCCGCAGGGCCCGCGCAAAGGCGTCCCGGTCCGGCCGCCCATTTCCGGGCACCCGGACGACGTACTGCTGGTAGGTGTGTCCGGCACCGCGCTCCGGCGTCCGCACACCCCTCAACCGCCCGTCGAGGAACGCCGCATGCGCCCTGCGCTCCTCGATCTCGCTGTACGGCGTCTCGGACTCGCCCTGCTCCAGCACCAGTAGCCCGTGCCGTTGCCCGACATCCCTGAGCCGCGCGATGTCAGCGGGCCGGCCGAAGCGGTGCACGGCGACGACAGCGACCGTGCGCGGCCCGACGGCCGCGTTCGCGTCGGCGACGTCCAGGCAGTACGTGGCCGGGTCTATGTCGGCGAACACCGGCGTCGCACCGGCCATGACCACGGCCTCGGCGACCTCGGCATTGCCGAACGCCGGCACGATGACCTCGTCACCGATCCCCACACCCGCGGCCTTGAGCATTGCAGCAGTACCCATGTCGCGGATGTTGGTCGTGCAACGTGAACTCCAAGTGGCGCACAACAAAAAAGAGCTGGTCCCTGAACCGAAGTTCAGGGACCAGCTCTATTAATAATAGTTCGGCGGCGTCCTACTCTCCCACAGGGTCCCCCCTGCAGTACCATCGGCGCTGTAAGGCTTAGCTTCCGGGTTCGGAATGTAACCGGGCGTTTCCCTCACGCTATGACCACCGAAACACTATGAAACTGTCAACTACCGCACCATCCCCGTGGCCATGGGAATGGGGTTGTTCGTGGTTTCAGAACCAACACAGTGGACGCGAGCAACTGAGGACAAGCCCTCGGCCTATTAGTACCGGTCAGCTTCACCCCTTACGAGGCTTCCACATCCGGCCTATCAACCCAGTCGTCTACTGGGAGCCTTAACCCATCAAGTGGGTGGGAGCCCTCATCTCGAAGCAGGCTTCCCGCTTAGATGCTTTCAGCGGTTATCCCTCCCGAACGTAGCCAACCAGCCATGCCCTTGGCAGGACAACTGGCACACCAGAGGTTCGTCCGTCCCGGTCCTCTCGTACTAGGGACAGCCCTTCTCAAGACTCCTACGCGCACAGCGGATAGGGACCGAACTGTCTCACGACGTTCTAAACCCAGCTCGCGTACCGCTTTAATGGGCGAACAGCCCAACCCTTGGGACCGACTCCAGCCCCAGGATGCGACGAGCCGACATCGAGGTGCCAAACCATCCCGTCGATATGGACTCTTGGGGAAGATCAGCCTGTTATCCCCGGGGTACCTTTTATCCGTTGAGCGACGGCGCTTCCACAAGCCACCGCCGGATCACTAGTCCCGACTTTCGTCCCTGCTCGACCCGTCGGTCTCACAGTCAAGCTCCCTTGTGCACTTACACTCAACACCTGATTACCAACCAGGCTGAGGGAACCTTTGGGCGCCTCCGTTACCCTTTGGGAGGCAACCGCCCCAGTTAAACTACCCATCAGACACTGTCCCTGATCCGGATCACGGACCCAGGTTAGACATCCAGCACGACCAGACTGGTATTTCAACGACGACTCCACAGACACTGGCGTGCCCGCTTCACAGTCTCCCAGCTATCCTACACAAGCCGAACCGAACACCAATATCAAACTGTAGTAAAGGTCCCGGGGTCTTTCCGTCCTGCTGCGCGAAACGAGCATCTTTACTCGTAGTGCAATTTCACCGGGCCTATGGTTGAGACAGTCGAGAAGTCGTTACGCCATTCGTGCAGGTCGGAACTTACCCGACAAGGAATTTCGCTACCTTAGGATGGTTATAGTTACCACCGCCGTTTACTGGCGCTTAAGTTCTCAGCTTCGCCACACCGAAATGTGACTAACCGGTCCCCTTAACGTTCCAGCACCGGGCAGGCGTCAGTCCGTATACATCGCCTTACGGCTTCGCACGGACCTGTGTTTTTAGTAAACAGTCGCTTCTCGCTGGTCTCTGCGGCCACCCCCAGCTCAAGCAGCAAGTGCTATCACCAGTGATGGCCCCCCTTCTCCCGAAGTTACGGGGGCATTTTGCCGAGTTCCTTAACCATAGTTCACCCGAACGCCTCGGTATTCTCTACCTGACCACCTGAGTCGGTTTAGGGTACGGGCCGCCATGAAACTCGCTAGAGGCTTTTCTCGACAGCATAGGATCATCCACTTCACCACAATCGGCTCGGCATCAGGTCTCAGCCTCAATGTGTGACGGATTTACCTGCCACACGGCCTACACCCTTACCCCGGGACAACCACCGCCCGGGCTGGACTACCTTCCTGCGTCACCCCATCACTCACCTACTACCACCTTGGGCCGACGGCTCCACCACTTTCCTTTCCCCGAAGGGTCCGGAACGGCTTCACGGTCTTAGCATCAGAAGGTTCGATGTTTGACGCTTCACAGCGGGTACCGGAATATCAACCGGTTATCCATCGACTACGCCTGTCGGCCTCGCCTTAGGTCCCGACTTACCCTGGGCAGATCAGCTTGACCCAGGAACCCTTAGTCAATCGGCGCACACGTTTCTCACGTGTGTATCGCTACTCATGCCTGCATTCTCACTCGTGAACCGTCCACCACTAGCTTCCGCTGCGGCTTCACCCGGCACACGACGCTCCCCTACCCAACCCAGCGGGCGTTGGCCCTCATGCTGGATTGACACGACTTCGGCGGTACGCTTGAGCCCCGCTACATTGTCGGCGCGGAATCACTAGACCAGTGAGCTATTACGCACTCTTTCAAGGGTGGCTGCTTCTAAGCCAACCTCCTGGTTGTCTCTGCGACTCCACATCCTTTCCCACTTAGCGTACGCTTAGGGGCCTTAGTCGATGCTCTGGGCTGTTTCCCTCTCGACCATGGAGCTTATCCCCCACAGTCTCACTGCCGCGCTCTCACTTACCGGCATTCGGAGTTTGGCTAAGGTCAGTAACCCGGTAGGGCCCATCGCCTATCCAGTGCTCTACCTCCGGCAAGAAACACACGACGCTGCACCTAAATGCATTTCGGGGAGAACCAGCTATCACGGAGTTTGATTGGCCTTTCACCCCTAACCACAGGTCATCCCCCAGGTTTTCAACCCTGGTGGGTTCGGTCCTCCACGACCTCTTACAGCCGCTTCAACCTGCCCATGGCTAGATCACTCCGCTTCGGGTCTTGAGCGCGCTACTATACCGCCCTATTCGGACTCGCTTTCGCTACGGCTTCCCCACACGGGTTAACCTCGCAACACACCGCAAACTCGCAGGCTCATTCTTCAAAAGGCACGCAGTCACGAGAGTGCATGCAAGCATGCACTCCGACGCTCCCACGGCTTGTAGGCACACGGTTTCAGGTACTATTTCACTCCGCTCCCGCGGTACTTTTCACCATTCCCTCACGGTACTATCCGCTATCGGTCACCAGGGAATATTTAGGCTTAGCGGGTGGTCCCGCCAGATTCACACGGGATTTCTCGGGCCCCGTGCTACTTGGGTGTCTCTCAAACGAGCCGTTGATGTTTCGACTACGGGGGTCTTACCCTCTACGCCGGACCTTTCGCATGTCCTTCGCCTACATCAACGGTTTCTGACTCGTCCTGTCGCCGGCAGACGACAGAAGAGAGATCCCACAACCCCGCATACGCAACCCCTGCCGGGTCTCACACGTATACGGTTTGGCCTCATCCGGTTTCGCTCGCCACTACTCCCGGAATCACGGTTGTTTTCTCTTCCTGCGGGTACTGAGATGTTTCACTTCCCCGCGTTCCCTCCACACACCCTATGTGTTCAGATGTGGGTGACAGCCCATGACGACTGCCGGGTTTCCCCATTCGGAAACCCCCGGATCAAAGCCTGGTTGACGACTCCCCGGGGACTATCGTGGCCTCCCACGTCCTTCATCGGTTCCTGGTACCAAGGCATCCACCGTGCGCCCTTAAAAACTTGGCCACAGATGCTCGCGTCCACTGTGCAGTTCTCAAACAACGACCAACCACCCACCACCCCACCCTCACGGGCGAGTTCACTGGGGCCGGCACTGAAGGCAGCCGATCAACCGGCCGTACCCTCAGACACCCAACAGCGTGCCCGGCCCGGTCCCGTCCGGAGATCATGCGTTCCACACTCTCTTGCGAGAGCAGTACTTGCAGCCTCCGACCCGTGAACCCGGCCGAATAATCAACGTTCCACCCATGAGCAACCACCGTCGGACGTGTGCCGACGTAATGGCCCTGGACCACCAAGTGAACCCGGCGGCCTAGACGCTCCTTAGAAAGGAGGTGATCCAGCCGCACCTTCCGGTACGGCTACCTTGTTACGACTTCGTCCCAATCGCCAGTCCCACCTTCGACAGCTCCCTCCCCACAAGGGGGTTGGGCCACCGGCTTCGGGTGTTACCGACTTTCGTGACGTGACGGGCGGTGTGTACAAGGCCCGGGAACGTATTCACCGCAGCAATGCTGATCTGCGATTACTAGCAACTCCGACTTCATGGGGTCGAGTTGCAGACCCCAATCCGAACTGAGACAGGCTTTTTGAGATTCGCTCCGCCTTGCGACATCGCAGCTCATTGTACCTGCCATTGTAGCACGTGTGCAGCCCAAGACATAAGGGGCATGATGACTTGACGTCGTCCCCACCTTCCTCCGAGTTGACCCCGGCAGTCTCCTGTGAGTCCCCAACCTCCCGAAGGAGTTGCTGGCAACACAGAACAAGGGTTGCGCTCGTTGCGGGACTTAACCCAACATCTCACGACACGAGCTGACGACAGCCATGCACCACCTGTCACCCGACCACAAGGGGGGCACCATCTCTGATGCTTTCCGGGCGATGTCAAGCCTTGGTAAGGTTCTTCGCGTTGCGTCGAATTAAGCCACATGCTCCGCTGCTTGTGCGGGCCCCCGTCAATTCCTTTGAGTTTTAGCCTTGCGGCCGTACTCCCCAGGCGGGGAACTTAATGCGTTAGCTGCGGCACCGACGACGTGGAATGTCGCCAACACCTAGTTCCCACCGTTTACGGCGTGGACTACCAGGGTATCTAATCCTGTTCGCTCCCCACGCTTTCGCTCCTCAGCGTCAGTAATGGCCCAGAGATCCGCCTTCGCCACCGGTGTTCCTCCTGATATCTGCGCATTTCACCGCTACACCAGGAATTCCGATCTCCCCTACCACACTCTAGTCTGCCCGTATCGAATGCAGACCCGGGGTTAAGCCCCGGGCTTTCACATCCG
This sequence comes from Streptomyces sp. NBC_00878, assembly GCF_026341515.1. Classification (NCBI taxonomy): domain Bacteria; kingdom Bacillati; phylum Actinomycetota; class Actinomycetes; order Kitasatosporales; family Streptomycetaceae; genus Streptomyces; species Streptomyces sp. NBC_00878. The sequence continues at coordinate 2,850,018 of NZ_JAPEOK010000001.1, forward strand.
ACGCGACAGACCGCCTACGAGCTCTTTACGCCCAATAATTCCGGACAACGCTTGCGCCCTACGTATTACCGCGGCTGCTGGCACGTAGTTAGCCGGCGCTTCTTCTGCAGGTACCGTCACTTGCGCTTCTTCCCTGCTGAAAGAGGTTTACAACCCGAAGGCCGTCATCCCTCACGCGGCGTCGCTGCATCAGGCTTCCGCCCATTGTGCAATATTCCCCACTGCTGCCTCCCGTAGGAGTCTGGGCCGTGTCTCAGTCCCAGTGTGGCCGGTCGCCCTCTCAGGCCGGCTACCCGTCGTCGCCTTGGTGAGCTTCTACCTCACCAACAAGCTGATAGGCCGCGGGCTCATCCCTCACCGCCGGAGCTTTCAACCCACCGAGATGCCTCGGCGAGTGTTATCCGGTATTAGACCCCGTTTCCAGGGCTTGTCCCAGAGTGAAGGGCAGATTGCCCACGTGTTACTCACCCGTTCGCCACTAATCCACCCCGAAGGGCTTCATCGTTCGACTTGCATGTGTTAAGCACGCCGCCAGCGTTCGTCCTGAGCCAGGATCAAACTCTCCGTGAATGTATTCCCGTAATCGGGACAACACCACGAGAGCGGAACAGTCGGACGGAATAAGCCCGGCTGTTCACAACGTCCTCGCTGTGCGCCTGCCGGGACCATGCCCGGCAGGACTTTTTCAAAGGAACCTCCACCCACCACATAATGCGGTGGACGGGGTATCAACATATCTGGCGTTGATTTTTGGCACGCTGTTGAGTTCTCAAGGAACGGACGCTTCCTTCGTACTCACCCGAGATAATCTCTCGCGGCTTTCCTCCGGGCGCTTCCCTTCGGTCTTGCGGTCTTGCGTTTCCGACTCTATCAGACCGTTTTCCGATCCGATTTCCTCGGTGCTTTCCAGGTTTTCGCTTTCGCGTTTCCCTTTCCGGCGACTCCGACTTTATCAGAGGTTCTGAGTCGGAATTCCCGCCCCGCTCGGGGTGGTCCGGACGCACAGTTGCGCCGGGTTCCCGTTCAGGCGGAGCCGTAAACCTACTGGAGCGGGGCTCCTCGATGCAAATCGAGGAGCCCCGCTCCGAGTTCACGCGTGTGAGGTGCTCAAACCTCGACCACGACCGGCAGGATCATCGGCCGGCGACGGTAGGTGTCCGACACCCATTTGCCCAGCGTGCGGCGGATCAGCTGCTGCATCTGGTGGGGTTCGACCACGCCGTCCTGGGCCGAGCGCTCCAGGACCTCGACGATCTTCGGGAGGACGTCGCTGAAGGCGGAGTCGTCGATGCCCGAGCCGCGAGCCTGGATGTGGGGACCACCAGTGATCTTGCCGGTACTGGAGTCCATCACCATGAAGACCGAGATGATGCCCTCGTCGCCGAGGATCCTGCGGTCCTTGAGCGCGGGCTCGCCGACATCGCCGACCGAGAGGCCGTCGACGTACACGTATCCCGCCTGGACCTTGCCGGAGATCTTGGCCTTGCCCTCGATGAGGTCGACGACGACGCCGTCCTCGGCGATGACGATCCGGTCGTGCGGGACGCCGGTGAGGGCACCCAGCTCGGCGTTGGCGCGCAGGTGGCGCCATTCGCCGTGGACCGGCATCAGGTTGCGCGGCTTGCAGATGTTGTAGAAGTACAGGAGCTCACCGGCGGAGGCGTGGCCCGAGACGTGCACCTTGGCGTTGCCCTTGTGGACGACGTTGGCACCCCAACGGGTGAGGCCGTTGATGACGCGGTAGACCGCGTTCTCGTTGCCGGGGATGAGCGACGACGCGAGGATCACGGTGTCGCCCTGGACGATGCGGATCTGGTGGTCGCGGTTCGCCATGCGGGACAGCGCGGCCATCGGTTCGCCCTGCGAGCCCGTACAGACCAGGACGATCTCGTGTTCCGGGAGGTCGTCCAGCGTCTTGACGTCGACGACCAGGCCCGGCGGGACCTTCAGATAGCCCAGGTCTCTCGCGATGCCCATGTTGCGGACCATCGAGCGGCCGACGAAAGCGACCCGGCGGCCGTACTCGTGGGCCGCGTCCAGGATCTGCTGGATGCGGTGGACGTGGCTGGCGAAGCTCGCCACGATGATCCGCTTGCTGGCGCCGGCGAAGACCTGCCGCAGGACGTTCGAGATGTCGCGCTCGGGCGGCACGAAGCCCGGAACCTCGGCGTTCGTCGAGTCCGAGAGGAGGAGGTCGATGCCCTCTTCGCTCAGACGCGCGAACGCGTGTAGATCCGTGAGACGGCCGTCGAGCGGGAGCTGGTCCATCTTGAAGTCGCCCGTGTGGACGGCCATGCCCGCGGGGGTGCGGATGGCGACCGCGAGGGCGTCCGGGATGGAGTGGTTGACCGCGATGAACTCGCAGTCGAAGGGGCCGATGCGCTCGCGGTGGCCCTCCGCGACTTCGAGCGTGTACGGGCGGATGCGGTGCTCCTGGAGCTTCGCCTCGATGAGGGCGAGGGTCAGCTTGGAGCCGATGAGCGGGATGTCCGGCTTCTCGCGCAGGAGAAAGGGGACACCGCCGATGTGGTCCTCGTGGCCGTGCGTGAGCACGATGCCGTCGATGTCGTCGAGGCGGTCCCTGACGGAACTGAAGTCCGGCAGGATCAGGTCGATGCCGGGCTGCTCCTCCTCGGGGAAGAGCACGCCGCAGTCGACGATGAGAAGACGGCCGCCGTACTCGAAGACCGTCATGTTTCGGCCGATTTCACCGAGGCCGCCGAGCGGGGTGACCCGCAGGCCGCCCTTCGGGAGCTTCGGCGGAGCGCCGAGTTCAGGATGCGGATGACTCAAAAGACTCTCCTCACCACACGCGCCACGTACCTGGCAGGGCACGTGGCGCGCGTGACGTTCGTGCAGTAGCAGTTGTCTGGTGGAGCAGGCTCTCCGGCCTGCGTGGTCGTACGTATTCAGTTGTGAAGTCTGTGGTTAGAGCTGTACCCCGCCGGCGGCAAGATCGATCTTGAGCTGGGCGGTCTCCTCGGGTGACAGGCCGACCATGGGCAGCCGCAGTGGCCCGGCGGGCAGGCCCTGGAGGGCGAGCGCGGCCTTGGTCGTCATGACGCCCTGGGTGCGGAACATGCCGGTGAAGACCGGGAGCAGCTTCTGGTGGATCTCGGTGGCCTTCTGGACGTCGCCGCTGGCGTACGCGTCGATCATGGCGCGCAGCTCGGGGGTGACGACGTGACCGACGACGGAGACGAAGCCGACCGCGCCCACGGAGAGGAGCGGCAGGTTCAGCATGTCGTCGCCCGAGTACCAGGCGAGGTCGGAGCTGGCGATGGCCCAGCTGGCGCGGCCGAGGTCGCCCTTGGCGTCCTTGTTGGCGACGATACGCGGGTGCTCGGCCAGACGCACCAGCGTTTCCGTGTTGATCGGGACACCGCTGCGGCCGGGAATGTCGTACAGCATCACCGGGAGCCCGGTCGTGTCGGCGATGGCCTTGAAGTGCTGGTACAGGCCTTCCTGTGGGGGCTTGTTGTAGTACGGCGTGACGGTCAGGAGGCCGTGTGCGCCGACCCCCTCGGCGGCCCGGGCCAGTTCGATGCTGTGGTGCGTGTCGTTCGTTCCGACGCCCGCGACGACGTGGGCGCGGTCGCCGACCGCCTCCAGTACGGCTCGTACGAGATCCGCTTTCTCCGCGTTGCTGGTGGTCGGGGACTCGCCCGTGGTGCCGTTGACGATCAGGCCGTCGTTGCCTGCGTCCACCAGGTGGGTGGCGAGCCGCTGAGCGCCGTCGAGGTCGAGTGCGCCGTCCGCCGTGAAGGGCGTGACCATGGCGGTGAGGACCCGCCCGAAGGGGGTCTGCGGAGTGGAGGTCGGAGCCATGGGTAACACGCTACTCGCTGCTCAAGGTGCGGTCTGCCCTCGGGGGAGGCGACAAGTCGCGACAAAGGTGGAGCCCGGCACTGCCTGCTCGGGGGTTCAAGCAGTGCCGGGTCCGTTTGATCAGGCTAGATGAACTTCTCGAAATGCCGCAATACGGACACTTCGCGCGGTTGCCCCGTACACATGTGCCCGACGGGGTGGAGGTGCGCTACGGCGCCACGCGCCCGTTGCCGTTGAAGGCCGCGTACGTGAGGGGCATGAGCCGGGCCCATTCCTCCTCCATCTTCTCGCCGACCATCTCGATCTCCCGCTGGGGGAAGGAGGGGACCTTGGCGAGCTCGTGCTGCGTGCGCAGGCCGAGGAAGTGCATCAGCGAGCGGGCGTTGCACGTCGCGTACATCGACGAGAAGAGACCGACCGGGAGGACCGCACGGGCGACCTCTCGGGCGACGCCGGCGGCGAGCATCTCCTGGTACGCCTCGTACGAGTGGCGGTACGAGTCCTCCATGACACGGCCCGTGAGCTCCTGCTGGGCCTGGGTGCCCTCCACGAAGACGTACTTGCCGGGGCGACCCTCCTGGACCAGCTTGCGGGACTCGCCCGGGACGTAGAAGACCGACTGGAGCTCCCGGTAGCGCCCGCTCTCCTCGTTGTACGAATTGTGTACGACGATCCCGCCTGCCAGGAAGTTGTGCCAGGGGCCTTCGACGGAGAGGTCGTACGTCATCTCCTCCCCGTCGTCCTCGATGGAGACGATGAGGTCCGGAACGGCCTTGGCGATCTTTCCGCCACGCTGGGCCAGTGCCTGCTCTCCGGCGCTCTTGACGGCATGGCAGGGCTCGCAGGCGGGAGCGAGGTTCTTCTCGTCGAGGGCCTGAGTCAGGTCACCTGCAACGGGGACAACATGGTCCAGCGCAAGCTGGTCACGGGGGAAGTCCTGCCCGCAGATATGGCAGGTGTCGGTCTCCTTGACCAACCGCTGTCGCTGCATGGAGGTCCATACTCCGATGCCGCGACGCAGACTCGGCGGGACAAGGGCCTGTGAGGGGCGGGGTGCAGTGCCCGCCGCCATGACGGCGTCCCCAACGGCAAGTTCTCCTGCCTTGCGCCAGCCTTCAGGAGTGAGCACGGCGTGATCGACCGTGGAGCGCAGCGCTTTCCCCGAGGCAGTGGTGATCTTGATCAGCGGCTTGACACCCGACTGGATCACGTCGACGATCCGGGCCCTCTGGGCGAGCAGGGTCTCCTCGTCATAGCAGCGCACATGGTTACGACGCACTGATTCCAGCTTGCGGAGACGGGTGCTCGGGTGCTGCTCACGGAATTCCGCGACGGCGGAATCGGCGGCCTCACGGCTCTCATAGAGGCCGAGGTAGTGGTTCGTTTCACCGCGCCGGACCTGGGCCATCCACTTCCCGGCACGGTTGTGCCAGGTCACTCCGCCGGCGGAGTGCGGAAGCCGGTCCTCGACGCCCCGGTGCCAGAGCTTGTAGAACTCTGCAATGCTGCGCCGTCGCAGATTGCCCGCCTCGCTCTCCAGCGTGATCTCCGTGTCGCCCGCGAGACACCAGCCCACGCGGTGGCGCATGAACTCGCGGAAGACGAAGATCGGGGCGTTGATGAAGAACGTCATCGAGTTGTGCTCGAAGGGGCTGCCGTGCCGGTCCCGCATCAGGTAGTTGATCAGGCCCTTTGAGCGCTCGGGGTCCTTCTGCAGCTCCTCCAGGGACTGCTCCCCGAGCGTCGAGACGCGGGCGGCGAACAGCACGTCGGAGTCGGAGGCGGTGTGCTTGACCAGCTCGACGGTGACATCGCTGCGGAAGCTGGGCTTGAGGTCGTCGGCGGGTGTGTCGGTCACGGCTTGGAGGGTCCTTCCCATCACTGGCTCGGGCGGCGTCCACTCTACGGCTCGGCACTGACAACGGGGCGTTCGGTGGCGTGCCGCGACATTCGTTGGCGAACTTCGGCGAAGTCGGTGAAACAGGGCACCATTTGGGGCATTCGCTCGTCTGTATTGGTGACAGCGATTCGTTCGAGTCGCTTGTTGCATCAGATCCCCTTCGAGCCTCCAGAGGAGAAGCGCACTTCATGTTTCGTCGGCGCGAGCCCGTTCCGTTCGCCTTCATCGCCGAAGCCGACAAGTTCCGCAGCAATGTCGCTCCCCCACCGCGTCAGCGAGCCTCCGCCAGTGAGCTGGTCGGCCGATGGCTCATAGGTCTCACCGTGGTCGCGGGCCTCGGCGGCTCCCTGTTCCTCGGACTGCCGGCCATGTCGGCCGACATCTCACCCACGCACACGCAACAGTCGGACGCGTCACAGGGCCGTTGACTCTCCCCCAGGGCCAAATGGCGTGATGGCACCCCCAGGGACCTCCCATGGGCCCCATCGGCCTCCCACGGACCCCGAGGGTGGTGACCGGTGGTCCCGCTAGGTAGCCTCACCGGGCATAGTCCATGCGTGGATTGAGTGAGGATCAGTCGTGCCCCTGCCCTTTCTGACCGCCGATCGCGCCTTCGACGAGGCGGGCGAGGATCTCGCGCTGCCGTTCGACGATCGCGACCAGTGGCGGCGCCCGTACCGGCCCGGACCGTGGCGCGTCGCCGCGGCCGCGCTTCTGCTGCTGCTCGCGTCGTACGTGCTGTTCGCGGCGGTCGTCACCGCGGCGGCCGGCAATCGCTCCGGCGGGGCGGTGTGTCTGGGGATCGCGGCGCTCATCATCATCTGCGCCCTGCGGCTGCTGCGCATGGGCACGTGGGTGAGCGCGCAGGGGTTGCGCCGGGTCCGTTTCCTGATCACGAGCACGGCTCCCTGGACGAAGGTCCAGGCCGTCCGGACGGTCCAGCAGCCGGTGCGCTGGCTCGGGCTGCCTCGCACGGTGCAGGGGCAGGCGCTCGTCCTCGTCAGCGGCGACCGCGCGGGTGCCGAGCCGACGCCGCTGCTGACCACGCACAACGCGGACTTCCTCGGGCGCCCCGAGGCGTTCGACCGGGCGGCGGACGGCATCGAGGTGTGGGCGGACGAGTACCGCACGCCTGCCTGACGGACCGGCAGGCAGGCAGTACGGCGAAGGGGGCTGGTCCGCGGGTGCGGGCCGGCCCCCTTCCCCATGAGTGGGCGTGCCTCAGGCCCGTACGGGTTTCCCGTCGTGCAAGGCGATCGCGTGCTGCATCGCCTTGCGGGCCCGCGGGGTGTCGCGGGCGTCGTGGTAGGCGATGGCCAGGCGGAACCAGCTGCGCCAGTCGTCGGGGGCGTCCTCGGTCTCGGCCTTGCGCCGGGCGAAGACCTCGTCGGCCGAGTCGCGGTCGATCCGGCCGCCCGGGGTGCGCTTCAACTCGTCGACGGGCAGGCCGCCTTCGGCGTTGAGCTCGGCGGCGAGCCGGTTGGCCTTCTTGACGAACTGGGTGTTCTTCCAGAGGAACCAGACGCCGATCACCGGCAGGATGAGCACGGCGACGCCGAAGGTGACGGTGAGCAGGGTGCCGTTCCCAATGAGCATCACCCCGCGGCTGCCGGCCAGGACGAAGTAGACGACCAGGACGGCGGCCGTGACGGCGTACGTGATCTTCGCGCCCATGGCGGTTACTTCAGGTCCAGGAAGTGTTCCAGGCCGAAGGTGAGGCCCGGGGTGTCCACGACGCGGCGTACGCCGAGCAGGATGCCCGGCATGAAGCTGCTGTGGTGGAGGGAGTCGTGGCGGACGGTGAGGGTCTCGCCCTCGGCGCCGAGCAGCACCTCCTGGTGGGCCAGCAGACCGCGCAGACGTACCGAGTGCACCGGGACGCCGTCGACGTCCGCGCCGCGGGCGCCGTCCAGGGCCGTGACCGTGGCGTCGGGCTGCGGGGCGCTGTCCGCCCGCTGCCGGGCGGCGGCGATGAGCTGGGCCGTGCGCTGGGCGGTACCGCTCGGGGCGTCCACCTTGTTCGGGTGGTGCAGCTCGATGACCTCGACGGACTCGAAGTACGGCGCGGCCACCTCCGCGAACTTCATGGTGAGGACGGCGCCGATGGAGAAGTTCGGGGCGATGAGCACGCCCGTCTCCGGTGACGCGGCGAGCCAGGTGTTCAGCTGCGCGAGGCGCTCGTCGGTCCAGCCCGTCGTCCCGACCACGGCGTGGATGCCGTGGCGTACACAGAAGTCGAGGTTGCCCATGACCGAGGCGGGCGTGGTCAGTTCGACGGCGACCTGGGCGCCGGCGTCCGCCAGTGTCTCCAGTTTGTCGCCGCGGCCGAGGGCGGCCACCAGCTCCATGTCCTCGGCGGCCTCGACGGCCCGTACCGCCTCGGATCCGATACGGCCCTTGGCACCGAGGACCGCCACGCGCAGCTTGCTCATGTTCTTGCTTCCTTAGTCGAGGACTTACGCGACCCGTCGAGGACCTACGCGACCGCTTCGTGCAGACGGGACGCCTGTTTGTCCTTCAACGGGCCGATGACCGACAGCGAGGGCCGCTGTCCCAGGATGTCGCGGGCCACGTCCCGTACGTCGTCCGGGGTGACCGACGCGATGCGGGCCAGCATGTCGTCGACCGACATCTGCTCGCCCCAGCACAGCTCGCTCTTGCCGATACGGTTCATCAGCGCGCCCGTGTCCTCCAGGCCGAGGACGGTGGAGCCGCGGAGCTGGCCGATGGCGCGGCCGATCTCGTCGTCGGACAGGCCGTGCTCGGCGACCTGGTCGAGTTCGTCGCGGCAGATCTTCAGCACGTCGTGGACCTGGCTGGGCCTACAGCCCGCGTACACGCCGAAGAGGCCGCAGTCGGCGAAGCCCGAGGTGTACGAGTACACGCTGTAGGCCAGGCCGCGCTTCTCCCTGACCTCCTGGAAGAGGCGGGAGGACATGCCGCCGCCCAGCGCGGTGTTCATGACGCCCAGGGCCCAGCGACGCTCGTCCGTGCGGGCCAGGCCCGGCATGCCGAGGACGACGTGGGCCTGCTCGGTCTTGCGGCCGAGGAGTTCGACGCGGCCCGCCGTACGGATGGCCCGGGAGCCGTCGCGCGGGGCGATCGGGGTCGCGTCCGGTTGCTTGAGGGCGCCCGCCTTCTCGAAGGCCGCGCGGACCTGGCGTACGACCTTGTTGTGGTCGACGTTGCCGGCGGCGGCGACCACGAGGTGGGTCGGGTCGTAGTGCTTCTTGTAGAAGCGGCGGATGCGGTCCGCGGTGAGGGCGTTGACCGTGTCGACCGTGCCGAGGACCGGGCGGCCGAGGGGGGTGTCGCCGAGCATGGTGTGCGCGAACAGGTCGTGCACGCAGTCGCCCGGGTCGTCCTCCGTCATCGCGATCTCTTCGAGGATCGCTCCCCGCTCGACGTTCACGTCCTCTTCGACGATGAGCGAGCCCGTGAGCATGTCGCAGACGACGTCGATGGCGAGCGGGAGGTCGGTGTCGAGCACGCGCGCGTAGTAGCACGTGTACTCCTTCGCCGTGAAGGCGTTCATCTCGCCGCCGACCGCGTCGATGGCGGAGGAGATGTCCAGGGCACTGCGCTTCTGGGTGCCCTTGAAGAGGAGGTGTTCGAGGTAGTGCGTGGCGCCGTTCAGAGCCGGCGTCTCGTCGCGCGAGCCGACGTGCGCCCAGATGCCGAAGGTGGCGGAGCGCACGGAGGGCAGGGTCTCGGTGACGATGCGCAGGCCTCCGGGGAGGGTGGTCTTGCGGACCGTACCGATACCGTTCACGCCCTTGATCAAGGTTTGGGTACGGGCGACGGCCCGCGCCTCCGAGGAGGTGCGGGCCGTCGCCGTCGAGCTGCTGGACGTCACTTGTCGGTGTCGTCCTTCTTCTCGTCCTTCTCGTCGTCGCCTTCGCCCTCGATCACGGGGATGAGGGAGAGCTTGCCGCGGGAGTCGATCTCGGCGATCTCGACCTGGACCTTGGCGCCCACGCCGACGACGTCCTCGACGTTCTCCACGCGCTTGCCGCCGGCGAGCTTGCGGATCTGCGAGATGTGCAGCAGACCGTCCTTGCCCGGGAGCAGCGACACGAACGCACCGAAGGTCGTGGTCTTGACGACCGTGCCCAGGTAGCGCTCGCCGACCTCCGGCATGGTCGGGTTGGCGATGCCGTTGATCGTGGCGCGGGCGGCCTCGGCCTGCGAGCCGACCTGGGCACCGATGTAGATGGTGCCGTCGTCCTCGATCGTGATCTCGGCGCCGGTGTCCTCCTGGATCTGGTTGATCATCTTGCCCTTCGGGCCGATGACCTCGCCGATCTTGTCCACGGGGATCTTGACGGTGATGATCCGCGGGGCGTTCGGGGACATCTCGTCCGGCGTGTCGATCGCTTCCATCATCACGTCGAGGATGTGGAGGCGGGCGTCACGGGCCTGCTTGAGAGCCGCGGCCAGGACGGAGGCCGGGATGCCGTCCAGCTTGGTGTCGAGCTGGAGGGCGGTCACGAACTCCTTGGTGCCGGCGACCTTGAAGTCCATGTCGCCGAAGGCGTCCTCCGCACCGAGGATGTCGGTGAGGGCGACGTAGTGCGTCTCGCCGTTGATCTCCTGGGAGATCAGGCCCATGGCGATACCGGCGACGGGGGCCTTGAGCGGCACACCGGCGTTAAGGAGCGACATGGTGCTGGCACACACCGAGCCCATGGACGTCGAGCCGTTGGAGCCGAGGGCCTCGGACACCTGACGGATCGCGTACGGGAACTCCTCGCGGGTCGGGAGAACCGGCACGATGGCGCGCTCGGCGAGGGCGCCATGGCCGATCTCGCGACGCTTCGGGGAGCCGACGCGGCCGGTCTCGCCCACCGAGTAGGGCGGGAAGTTGTAGTTGTGCATGTAGCGCTTGCGGGTCACCGGGGAAAGGGTGTCCAGCTGCTGCTCCATCCGGAGCATGTTGAGGGTGGTGACGCCCAGGATCTGGGTCTCGCCACGCTCGAACAGCGCCGAGCCGTGCACGCGCGGGATGGCCTCGACCTCGGCGGCGAGCGTACGGATGTCCGTGACGCCGCGGCCGTCGATGCGGACCTTGTCCTTGATGACGCGCTCACGGACCAGGGACTTGGTCAGCGAGCGGTAGGCCGCGCTGATCTCCTTCTCGCGGCCCTCGAACTGCGGGAGCAGCTTCTCGGCGGCGAGACCCTTGACGCGGTCCAGCTCGGCCTCGCGGTCCTGCTTGCCCGCGATGGTGAGCGCCTGGGAGAGCTCGTCCTTGACGGCGGCGGTGAGCGCCTCCAGGACGTCGTCCTGGTAGTCGAGGAAGACCGGGAACTCGCCGGTGGGCTTGGCGGCCTTGGCGGCGAGGTCGGCCTGGGCCTTGCAGAGCACCTTGATGAAGGGCTTTGCGGCGTCCAGACCGGAGGCGACGATCTCCTCGGTGGGCGCCTCGGCGCCGCCCGCGACCAGCTGGATGGTCTTCTCGGTGGCCTCGGCCTCGACCATCATGATCGCGACGTCGCCGTCCTCCAGGGCGCGACCGGCGACGACCATGTCGAAGACGGCGTCCTCGAGCTCGGTGTGCGTCGGGAACGCGACCCACTGGCCGTTGATCAGCGCGACGCGGACGCCGCCGATCGGGCCGGAGAAGGGCAGACCGGCCAGCTGCGTGGACGCGGAGGCGGCGTTGATCGCCACGACGTCGTACAGGTGGTCGGGGTTGAGGGCCATGATCGTGGCGACGACCTGGATCTCGTTGCGCAGGCCCTTCTTGAAGGACGGGCGCAGCGGGCGGTCGATGAGGCGACAGGTGAGGATCGCGTCCTCGGAGGGCCGGCCCTCACGGCGGAAGAAGCTGCCGGGGATCTTGCCGGCGGCGTACATCCGCTCCTCGACGTCCACCGTGAGGGGGAAGAAGTCGAGCTGGTCCTTGGGGTTCTTGGACGCGGTGGTGGCCGACAGCACCATGGTGTCGTCGTCCAGATACGCCACGGCGGAGCCGGCGGCCTGCTTGGCCAGGCGGCCCGTCTCGAAGCGGATGGTGCGGGTGCCGAAGGATCCGTTGTCGATAACGGCCTCGGCGTAGTGGGTCTCGTTCTCCACTAGCGTTTTCTCCGATACTTTTCGTCTTTTGTCCCGATCCGCCCGTGTGGCGGGGGGACGTGAGCGGAGAAGCGCGCCTTCTGGTGCGGGCCGGTCTTCGATCGAAGCACCCGGGGTTCGCATCGCCCGGGGGCCACTACCGAGGACCGGCGGCGGCGAGGTGCACTTCTCCTCGTGGTACTGCGTCGTGCTACCACACTACAAAGGGGCAGTGACACTCCGCACGTACAGCAAAGGGAGCGGCCCCCTAAGAGTGGGAACCGCTCCCTTCACGGCGTCTTACTTGGCGCCCGCCGCACCGCGGCGGATGCCCAGGCGGTCGACCAGCGCACGGAAGCGCTGGATGTCCTTCTTCGCCAGGTACTGCAGCAGGCGACGGCGCTGACCGACCAGGATCAGCAGACCACGACGGGAGTGGTGGTCGTGCTTGTGGGTCTTGAGGTGCTCGGTCAGGTCCGAGATACGGCGCGAGAGCATCGCGACCTGAACCTCGGGCGAGCCGGTGTCGCCCTCCTTGGTACCGAACTCGGTGATGAGCTGCTTCTTCGTTGCGGCGTCGAGCGACACGCGTACTCCTCGTAGTCTTCGTCCATGGCCACCGAGTGCCCCTGGTCCACTTCTCAGGGGAGCTTCCGTTACTCGGGAGGCGGGGATCCGCTGGGCGCGTCCTCCAGGGCCCCTGAGGGGGCGGTCCGGGGGTGCGTACACATACGGCCGTCACACAGCGTACCAGGAGGTAGGGGTCCCCTTTACCGGGGTTCCGGGAGTCCGGGGAGGCCAGGGCCGGTCCCAGTAGGGTGACGCGACAGGTCGTTCGCTCGAGGCTTCGCCCGAGGGTTCGCTTGTCGGAGTTCTTGTTTCGTATGTCGGGGTTCGCATGTCGGGAAGGGGTCGCTTGGCCATGGCCGAGTCAGATGACAAGGACGTCAAGGCGCGCAAGGAGCGGGAGAAGAACGAGCTCTACGCCCTCGACATCTCGGGCGTCGAATGGCAGAGCGCGCCGGGTACGGAGGAACACGAGGAGCGGGTCGAGATCGCGTACCTCCCCGGGGGCGCGGTGGCCATGCGGTCGTCCCTCGACCCGGACACGGTCCTTCGGTACACGGAGGCGGAGTGGCGGGCCTTCGTGCTGGGCGCGCGGGACGGCGAGTTCGACCTGGAGCCGGCGCCGCACAATGGCGGGCTTTCGGCGGAGTAGCGGAGTAGTGGCGTAGCTCGGTAGTAGCGGAGTAGCTCAGTAGTAATGGAACAGCTCAGCGGGTGAACGGCTGAGTGGTCGCGTTCGAGGACGCGTGGAGGGGCCGGTGGCTTGTATGCCACTGGTCCCTCTTGTTGTGTCGGGTGGCGCGCAGTGAGCCGGAAACGCGCTTCTTAAGCGCTCTTTTGTCCACTTTGCCGTCCGTACAAGGCCGTTCGTACGTCCCTTCTGGGCAGGGCGTGACGCAGTGGGTGGGACCGGAGGGGTGGACGGGCCTGCCGTGGGGGTGGTTGTGGTGATTAGGCTGGGGTGGGCGCGGTAGCGGACCTGTGGACGGGACCGCCGCGTCGAAGGGGGAGCCGGGGCGCATCGAAAGCCCCGGACGACGAGAACGGTCGCCCCAGTTCGCCATGAGGGTGCTCGACCACACCAGGAGGAATTGTGAACAGCGATCGGGACGGGATCCGCGGGGGCTGGGCCACACCCGGCGATGACCAGTCCGACGCGGAGTCCGCCGTCGAGACGACGGGCGAGTTCACCATCGATTACGCGCCTCCAGCCTGGTATACACAGAACGCGTCGGGGAGTTCGGGGAGTTCTGAAGGGGTTTCGTCGGCTCCTGTCGAGGAGGAGTCGGACGAGGCGGAGGGCTCGGACGGGAGCGGCTCGGCGAACGAGGCGGACGTTGCGGGGGCGGGTGCGCCCGCAACTCCTGCCGTATCGGCCGGACCCGTGCCCAATTTCGCTCCTGGGGCGCCTTTCAATCCGCCCGCGCCTGTTCCTCACTCCTCCGCTCCGGTTCCTCCTTCAGTTCCTGGTGGTGGTCCGGCCGGTGTTCCGGGGTTGCCTGTGGGGAGTGGGTTCGAGCCTCATGCGTCGGCTCCCGAGGCACCCACCGCGGGACCTGCCGCTGTGCCGAATCTGCCGAGCCTTCAGGGACAGTGGGCTCAGCCGGTGGCACCTCCGGCTCCGGACGACAACGACGACAGCGGGGACATCGAGAGCGGCACCACCCTGCGGATCTCCCCTGTCGTTGTGAAGCGGGAGATCTCGGAGCGGGCGTCGGCCTCGGACGAGGTTGCCGCCGACTCCGACGACACCGAAGCCGATGTCGACGCCGATGTCGATGTCGATGTCGATGTCGATGTCGACGCCAGTGCCGACGCCGCGAACTCCGACGAGGCCTCTGTTGCCGATGTCGACGCGCAGGTCGTCGAGGTGGCGTTCGGGCGCGAGTCCGATGACGACGATGGCGTAGACGTAGGCGTAGACGACGTTGTTGATGGCCTTGATGGCGTTGATGGCGTTGATGGCGTTGATGGCGTTGGCGAGGATGAGACCGACAAGGACGCCGTCGCGGACGATTCCGCGGACGTCGTCGAGGTGCACCAAGTTGACGTCGACGCCGAGGATTCCGTTGATGTCAGCGACGTCGTGCCCGTCGCGGACGCCGAGCCTCAGGACGCTGAGCCAGAGCCGGAGGACGCTGCGCCCGCGAGCCAGGCCGAGCCTCAGGACGCCGAGCCCGCGAGCCAGGCCGAGCCTCAGGATGTAGTGCCCGAGCCCGCCGCGGACCTGGCCGACGCCGTGCAGGACACGCCTCCCGCGTGGGCTCCGCCGCCGATGCCGCAGGGTGGGCTTCCGCCGTTGCCGCCCTCGTACCAGCCGGCCGCGCCCGCTTCGGCCGCTCAGTGGCCCGCGTCGGCGGAGCGTGCGGACGAGCAGCCGCCGACGGAGGCTCCGGCTCAGCCGTCCGTACCGCCGCAGGGGCAGCAGCCGTTCCAGCCTCAGGCGCCGCAGCCTTCACCGCCGGCCTGGCCCGCCGTTCCCACCGCGCCTGGTACGCCTGCGGTGACCGGTACGTCTTCCGCGCCCGTATCGTCCGCGTCGCCCGCCGCCGACGTACCCACTCCGGCGGCGGCCTCCGGTGCTCCGGCGGCTCCCGGGCAGCCGGGGGGTTACGGATTCCCGCAGTTCAGCGCTCCGGGTACGGTTCCGGCGGCGCAGGACAGCGGTCCCAGTACGGCTCCGGAGCCCCAGGACAGCGTTCCGGGTACGGCCCCGGCGGCGCAGGCAGCTCCCGGCCTCCCGCAGCCCGCAGCTTCGACCGCGCCTCCGGCTCAGGCCCCTGCGCAGCAGGTTCCCGCCCCGGCTCCCCAAGGCGGCTACGGGTTCCCGCAGTCCGGTCCCGCCCCCGCCCAGCCCACTCCCCCGGCGCCCCAGGACGGCTACGGTCTCCAGCAGCCGGGCCCGCCCACGCCGCCCCAGCAGCCCGCTCCGACCCAGCCAGCCCCCGTCCAGCCCGCTCCGGCGGCGCCGAACACCCCCGCAGAGGCCCCCGGTTACGGGTTCCCGCAGCCCGGCGGCGCTCCGGCTCAGAGCGAGCCCCACGCACCTGCGCAGCCGCCCGCGGGTTACGGGTTTCCCCAGCCTGGCTACGGGTTCCCGCAGCCGGGTGCCCCTGCCCCGAGCGCGCCCAACGGGCCTGGCCCGCAGCCCGGTTACGGGTTCCCGCCGCCCAGCGGCGCTCCCGTCGCGAACCCCGCGGCACCGCAGGTGCCCCACCAGTCGGCCGGGGCCGCAGATGGACCCGGTTACGGATTCCCCCAGCCCGGGACGCCCAACTCGCCCGCCCAGCCGGGGGGTTATGGCTTCCCGCCGCAGGCGGCCGCCCAGGCCCCAGCCCCAGCCCCCGCTCCTGCTCCTGCTCCTGCTCCTCAAGCCCCGGCCCCGCAAGCTCCGGCCCCGCAGGCCCCCATCCCACAGCAGGCAGTCGCTCCCCAGCAGCCCACCGCTCAGCCGCCCACCGCTCAGCCGTTCCCCCAGCAGGGACAGCCGCACCAGCAGCCCGTACCGCATCAGCCGAACTCAGGTGCCGGTGTCGGCCAGCCCGGCGTACCCCTGCCGCAGGCACATCAGCCGCAGCCGCAGGAACAGCCGCAGGGGCAGCAGCCACACCAGCCCCAGGGCCAGCGCCCGCAGCCCCAGCCGCCCCAGCCCGGCCAGCAGCCTCCCGTCGACCCCCGTACCGGCTCCGCCTGGCCGCAGGCCGTTCAGCACGATCAGCGGCAGCCGACCAACCCGGGGGCGCCGCTCGGCTACACGGCGGCCGTGGAGTTGTCGTCGGACCGGCTGCTCAACAACAAGAAGCAGAAGGCGAAGAGCGGTCGGCCCAACGCCGGTTCCTCCCGGTTCAAGCTCGGTGGGAAGAAGGAGGAGGCCGAGCGGCAGCGGAAGCTGGAGCTGATCCGTACGCCGGTGTTGTCGTGCTATCGGATCGCCGTCATCAGCCTCAAGGGCGGTGTGGGCAAGACGACCACGACCACCGCGCTCGGCGCCACGCTCGCCACCGAGCGGCAGGACAAGATCCTCGCCATCGACGCCAACCCGGACGCCGGTACGCTCGGCCGCCGCGTCCGCCGGGAGACCGGGGCCACCATCCGTGACCTCGTCCAGGCGATCCCGTACCTCAACTCGTACATGGACATCCGGCGGTTCACGTCCCAGGCGCCCTCCGGCCTTGAGATCATCGCCAACGACGTCGACCCGGCCGTCTCCACGACGTTCAACGACGAGGACTACCGGCGCGCGATCGACGTGCTCGGCAAGCAGTATCCGATCATCCTCACCGACTCGGGTACGGGTCTGCTGTACAGCGCCATGCGCGGCGTACTGGACCTCGCCGACCAGCTCATCATCATCTCGACGCCGTCGGTGGACGGTGCCAGCAGCGCCAGTACGACGCTGGACTGGCTGTCGGCGCACGGGTACGCGGATCTCGTCTCGCGGTCGCTCACCGTCATCTCGGGGGTGCGCGAGACCGGCAAGATGATCAAGGTGAACGACATCGTCAGCCACTTCGAGACGCGCTGCCGGGGCGTCATCGTCGTGCCGTTCGACGAGCATCTGGCGGCGGGTGCCGAGGTCAACCTCGACATGATGCGGCCGAAGGTGCGCGAGGCGTACTTCAACCTCTCGGCGCTGGTCGCCGAGGACATCGCGCGCCACCAGCAGTCGCAGGGCCTGTGGACGTCGGACGGCAACCCGCCGCCGGTCGCCGCCCCGCCGATGCCGGGCCAGCCCCTGCCCGGTCAGCCCCTGCCCGGTCAGTCCATGCCTGGCCAGCCGATGCCCGGCCAGCCGTATCCGGGCCAGACCCCCCAGCAGGGCCAGCCCGCACAGCCGGGTCAGCCCTACCCTCAGCAGCCACAGCCGCACCCGGGCCAGGCGTACCCGCAGCCCGGGGCCCAGCCCCAGCCCCAACACGGCGCCCCGCCGCACTCCGGCGGCTATCCGCAGCCGCCTCAGCAGCACCCCGGCCAGCCGGGGCAACCAGGTCAGCCCGGCCAGCAGGCCTACCCCGGCGCCGCCCCCCAGGGCTGGCAGCCCCAGTCCGCCCCGCCTCAGCCGGGCCAGCAGCCGGGTCAGCCCGCGCAGCCCCAGCCGGGCGCCCCCTTCCAGCAGCGCCCGGCTCCGGCCGCCCCGGGCCAGGCGTTCAGCCCCAACCCCAACGCCCCCGCGCCCGCCCCGGGCCAGGCGTTCCAGCCGGGCCAGCCCTACCAACCCCCACAGGGAGACCAAGGTGCCCAGGGCACCCAGGACCCGCAGGCACCTCCGGCGCCCCACACTCCCCAGACCCCCCCGACCCCCCAGGGTCAGACCCCGCCATCCCCGCCGCCCCACCAGTAACCGGCGTCACCCGTAACCCATACGGCCGAACTCGCCGCTCCCGTTCCAGCCCGAAGGGCCCGCCCCGAATCCCACGGTGCGGGCCCTTCGCGCGCCCCCTGTCACCTCCCCGACGCGCCCCGCCCGCCTCGGCCCAAAACGCCCCCACACCAGCCGCGTTCCCCGTCGCCACCCTCCGACCAGGGGCCCTTCACCGGTCTGAACCAATGGCCATGAAATCCGCGTCAACTCGTTATTTCCGCAGGCCACACGGGGTTCATCGGCCGTTGACTCGTGCCGACCAGCGCTGGTAGACACGCACATCGACCCGGCCGCCGGCACCGGGTCGAGCAGCGCAACAACCCATCTCCGTGCGAGTGATGACGCGAGGTCAGCGACCCATGGACACACACGACCAGTTCGGCGCGAGGGGCGGCACGAAGGGCACCGTCCTCCGCCTCCTCGCGGCTGCCGGCGCCGCCGCCCTCACCCTCACCGTCGGCCTGGTGACCCCGCTCAACCCGGCGCCCCAGCAGGCCGAGGCGAAGGCCGGCAAGAAGGTGCTCACGGTCGCGGTGGCGCAGAGCGTGGACTCGCTGAGCCCGTTCGTCGCGGCACGGCTGGTCAGTACGAGCGTCCACCGGCTCATGTACGAGTACCTGACCAACTACGACCCGAAGGACAACCACGCGATCCCGGGTCTGGCCACCAAATGGGAACCCTCCGCGGACAAGCTCACCTGGACCTACACGATCCGCGAGAACTCCAAGTGGTCCGACGGCGAGCGGGTCACCGCCGAGGACGCGGCGTGGACGTTCAACACGATGATGACCGACGAGGGCGCGGGCACCGCGAACGGCAGCTTCGTCGCGAACTTCGGGAAGGTCACCGCTCCGAGCCCCAACAAGCTCGTCATCGAGCTGAAGAAGCCGCAGGCCACCATGGCCGCGCTGGACGTGCCGATCGTGCCGAAGCACGTCTGGGAGAAGGTCGACGACTTCTCGAAGTTCAACAACGACAAGTCCTTCCCCGTCGTCGGCAACGGCCCGTTCGTCCTCACGGGCTACAAGGCCGACAGCTACGTACGGCTGAAACCCAACAAGTCCTTCTGGCGCGGGGCGCCGAAGTTCGACGAGCTGGTGTTCAAGTACTACAAGGACGGTGACGCGGCGGTCGCGGCCCTGCAGAAGGGCGAGGTGTCGTTCGTCTCCGGGCTCACGCCCGCCCAGGCGGCGGCGCTGAAGGGCCAGGAGAGCGTCACGGTGAACGACGCGCCGGGCCGCCGCTTCTACGCGCTCGCCACCAACCCGGGCGCACGGGCGAAGGACGGCGCGAAGTTCGGCGACGGCCACGCGTCGCTGCTCGACCAGAGGGTCCGCCAGGCCCTGTTCATGGCCGTGGACCGCAATACCGTCATCGACAAGGTGTTCCAGGGCCACGCGGCCGAGGGCGAGGGCTACATCCCGCCGCGCTTCTCCACGTACCACTGGCAGCCGACGGACGGTCAGAAGATCGCGTACGACCCGGGCGAGGCGGCCAGGATCCTCAGGGACGCGGGCTACCTGAAGAACGGTGACGGCAAGCTCGTCGGCAAGAACGGCAAGCCGATCACCTACCGCGTCCTCTGCCACGCCACCGACCCGCAGGACAAGGCCGTCGGGAAGTACCTGGAGGAGTGGTGGGGCGAGCTCGGCATCGGAGTGAACCTCGACTGCCGGGACAACGTGAGCGACCCCTGGCTCGCGGGTGAGTACGACCTCGCGTTCGACGGCTGGGCCGTCAATCCCGACCCCGACTTCGTCCTCGCCATCCACACCTGCTCCGCGCTCCCGGCGACGGCCAAGGACATCGGCGCGACCGACAACTTCATCTGCGACAAGAAGTACGACGAGCTGTACGCGCAACAGCTCGCCGAGTACGACCCCGCCAAGCGGGCGGAGATCGTCAAACGGATGGAGTCCCGGCTGTACGACACCGGGTACATGAACGTCATGGCGTACCCGAACGCTGTCGAGGCCTACCGCACCGACCAGATCGCGTCGATCACGACCATGCCGGAGGCCGCGGGCAACATCTACGGCCAGGACGGCTACTGGAGCTGGTGGTCGGCGACTCCGGCCGCCGCCAGCGAGTCCTCCGACGACTCCAGCCAGACAGGCGTCATCATCGGCATCGTCGCGGGTGTGATCGTCCTGGCGGGCCTCGGGGTGTTCCTCGGGATGCGCCACCGTGCCACCGCCGAGGACCGCGAGTAGCGGCCCCGGCCGTGAGTAGCGGCCCCGCACCGCGCGACAGCCAGAAGACGGCAGCGTGCACGAGCCAGAGAGCCGGGAGTGGTCGAGTAGTGAGAGCCGTTCATGACCGCTGATGCGACACCCTCGCTGGTCGCGAAGACCGACGGACCGGCCTCGGCCGGACCCTCGGCCCGCGTACCACGGGCGCGCGCCTCCGCCGCGTATCCGCGGTACGTGGCGGGCAAGCTGGGCGGCGCGGCCGTCTCGCTGCTCGCCGTCCTCGTCACGAGTTTCTTCCTCTTCCGGCTGATCCCCGGCGACCCGGTGAAGTTCATGACCGGTGGGCGCCAGGTCTCGGCCGAGCAACTCGCCGCGTACCGGCGGGAGTTCGGGCTCGATCTGCCCATGTGGGAACAGTTCACGGATTACTGCGGCAAGGCGCTGACCGGCGATCTCGGCACGTCGTACCAGTTCCGGGCACCCGTCCTCGACAAGATCACCGAGGCGCTGCCGAACACGCTGCTGCTCACCGGCACGTCGTTCGTGCTCTACACCGTGCTCGGCATCCTTCTCGGCACGCGGGCGGCCTGGCGCAACGGCGGTCTCGGCGACCGGCTCAACACCGGTCTGGCGCTGACCCTCTACTCGATCCCGTCGTTCTGGCTGGGGCTGCTGCTGATCATCGTCTTCGCGGTGGGCATCGGGCCGATCCCCGGTCTCTTCCCCACGGGCGGCATGGAGTCCGGCGGCGAGGAGGGTTTCGCGTACGTCCTCGATGTCGCCCATCATCTGGTCCTGCCCGTCGTGACGCTGGTCGCGGTCGAATACGGGCAGACCCTGCTCGTCACGCGCTCGGCACTGCTCGACGAGATGGGCAGCGACTATCTGACGACCGCGCGGGCCAAGGGCCTGCGGGACGATCTCGTACGCCGCCGCCATGCCGTTCCGAACGCGCTGCTGCCAACGATGACGCTGATCTTCATCAACCTCGGCCGGACCGTCGCGGGCGTGATCCTGGTCGAGACGGTCTTCTCCTGGCCGGGCCTCGGCGGGCTCTTCTACCAGGCGCTGAGCGTGCCCGATCTGCCGCTGGTGCAGGGGCTGTTCTTCGTATTCGCCGCCGCGGTGATCGTGATGAACACGCTCGCCGACCTGATCTATCCGCTGCTCGACCCCAGGGTGGGCCGATGACGACGACGGACCCGGACGAGTCGATGACCACCGAGGCGACTCCCCCGGTGGCTCCCTCCGAAGTCCCCTCACCCCCGAAGGCCGGTCCCCGCGCACTCGCGTGGCAGCGCCGACGGCGCTCCGCCGCGCGCTTCTGGCGGCGGTACCGCACCCACCGCGCAGGCGTCCTCGGTCTGGCCTCCCTCGCTCTCTTCGCGCTGATCGCGATCACCGCGCCGCTGACCGTCGGCTCCGACGTGCAGAGCGTGACGGACGCGCCGGGGCGGCCCATGGAGAGCCCGAGCGCCGAATTCCCGCTGGGTACCGACCAGTTCGGGCGCAGTCTGCTCGGGCTCGTGGTGTGGGGATCGCGGGTGTCACTGCTGGTCGGGCTGCTGGCGGCCGTTCTCTCGGTCGCGATCGGCGCGCTCATCGGTATCACCGCCGGGCACTTCCGCGGCTGGTTCGCGACGGTGATGATGCGGATCACGGACTGG
Source organism: Streptomyces sp. NBC_00878 (assembly GCF_026341515.1). Classification (NCBI taxonomy): domain Bacteria; kingdom Bacillati; phylum Actinomycetota; class Actinomycetes; order Kitasatosporales; family Streptomycetaceae; genus Streptomyces; species Streptomyces sp. NBC_00878. The sequence goes on from NZ_JAPEOK010000001.1 coordinate 2,871,591, forward strand.
TTCCTGGTCATGCCGACGCTGGTGCTGGCGATCGCGCTCGCGACCGTGATGTCCCGCTCGCTCGGCACGATCATCCTGGCGATCGGCGTCACGACCTGGCCGACGACGGCACGGCTGGTGCGCGCGCAGACCCTCGCCGTGGAGTCCCGGCCGTACATCGAGCGCGCCAAGGCGCTCGGCGGCGGCCACTGGCACGTCATGTCCCGGCACGTGCTGCCCAACGTCATGCCCCTTGTCCTGGCGCAGACGACCCTGATCATCTCCTCCGCGATCCTCGCCGAGGCGACGCTCGCCTTCCTCGGTCTCGGCGACCCGACGGTCGTCTCCTGGGGCGGTCTGCTCCAGGACGCGCGCGAGGCGGGCGCGGTCAGCGCCGGGAAGTGGTGGTACCTCGTGCCGCCGGGTATCGCCATCGCCGTCGTGGCCCTCGCGTTCACCCTGTGCGGGCGCGCGGTCGAGTCCGTTCTCAACCCCAGGCTGGGGGCAACCCGTTGAAGACGTCGCGTACGCCGACCGCGCAACCCCTGCTGGACGTACGGGACCTGGAGGTGACGTACGCCGGAGGAGTGGCCGCCGTGCGCGGTGTGAACCTCGCCGTGCACGCGGGCCAGAAGCTCGGTATCGCGGGCGAGTCGGGCTGCGGCAAGTCCACCCTGGCGCTCGCGCTGCTGCGGTTGCTGCCGGCCGGGACCCGGGTGACAGGCGAGATCCTCCTGGACGGCGAGGACGTACTGACCATGAAGTGGGGGCGGGTGCGGGCGGTCCGGTGGGCCGGTGCCTCGATCGTGTTCCAGGGCGCGATGCACTCCCTCAACGCCGTGCACCGCGTCGGTGACCAGATCACCGAGCCGATCCTGTTGCACAGGAAGGCGACCCCGGCGGGCGCGCGCAAGAAGGCGAGCGAACTCCTGGAGCAGGTGGGGCTTCCGGCGGCGCGGGCGTCCGCGTATCCGCACGAACTGTCCGGCGGCCAGCGCCAGCGCGTGATGATCGCCATGGCCCTGGCCTGCGACCCCCGCCTGGTCATCGCCGACGAGCCGACCACCGCGCTCGACGTGATGATCCAGGCACAGATCCTGCGGCTCATCCAACAGCTCGTCTCCGAGCAGGAGTTGGGGCTCGTCATGATCAGCCACGATCTGGCGGTCCTGTCCGACACCTGCGACCGGCTCGCGGTGATGTACGCCGGGCGGGTGGTGGAGGAGGGCCCGGCCCGGCAGGTGTACGAGGACGCCCGGCACCCGTACGGGCAGGCGCTGTCGGCGGCGTTCCCGCGGATCGGGGACGCGGGATCGCGGTTCGCGCCGCGCGGGCTGCCCGGCGACCCGCCGGATCCGGCGGCGCTCCCGGCCGGCTGCGCGTTCCATCCGCGGTGCGCGGTGGCGCTGGACTCGTGTGCCGCGGAGGACCAGACGCTGCGGCCGGCGGCACCGGACCGCCGGGCGGCCTGCGTACATGTGGGACCCGTGGCCGTGCCGGAAGAAGCGAGGAGCACCTGATGACGACGACCGCGGCGGTCCCTCCGCTCCCCCCAGCTCCCTCCGGTCCCCTGCTGAGCGCCGAAGGCCTGCACGTCACGTTCCCCGCCCGGCGCGGCGACGCCGACCGGGCCCGTGCCGTCGACGGAGTGGATCTCGACATCCTGCCCGGCGAGATCGTCGCGCTCGTCGGCGAGTCGGGCTGCGGCAAGACGACCCTGGCGCGCTCGCTCCTCGGACTCGTTCCGCCGACCGCCGGCCGCGTCACCTTCGCGGGCCGGCCCCTCGACTACTCCTCGCGGGCTCTCAAGGCGTACCGCAAGCGCGTGCAGCTGGTCCTCCAGGACCCGAGCGGCTCGCTCAACCCCCGGCACACGGTGTACGACGCGGTGGCGGAGGGCCTGCGCATCCACCGGTACGGGGGCGACGAACGCGAGGCGGTCGGGGCAGCCCTGTCCCGAGCGGGGCTTCGTCCCCCGGAACGCTTCTTCCTCCGCTATCCGCACGAGCTCTCGGGCGGCCAGCGCCAGCGTGTCGTCATCGCGGGGGCGCTCGTCCTGGAGCCCGAACTCATCGTCGCCGACGAGCCGGTGGCCTCGCTCGACGCGTCCGTACGCGGCGAGATCCTGGCCCTGCTCCTACGGCTGCGCTCCGAACTCGGCCTGTCCGCCCTGGTGGTGACGCACGACCTGGGTCTCGCGTGGAACATCGCGGACCGGGTCGCGGTGATGTACCTGGGCCGGATCGTCGAGACCGGAGCGGTCGAGGACATCCTGACGGCGCCTCAACACCCGTACACCCAGGCCCTGTTGTCGGTCCTGCCCGAGGCTCCCGGCGATCCGGTCGTCCTCACCGGTGAGCCCCCGGACCCGTCCCGCATCCCCTCCGGCTGCCGCTTCCACGCCCGCTGCCAGATCCTGGCGACCGGCGAGGCAGAACGCGCGGGCGTCGCGGACGCGTGCCGCGGGGAGGACCTACCGGTACTGGACGGAGGAGGCGGGGCGCAGGTGGCATGCCACTGGGCCCGGGCATCCGCGGTGCGCCAGTGGTCCAGCAGGGGCGCCCCTTAGGGGCGCGGGGAACTGCGCGACCAGCAACGACGAACCCGCAGCCGGAAACCTACCGCCCGTCGTCATACGCCTCGATCAACTCCCGCGACCGCTTGACGTCGTCGGAAATCGCTTCCAGCAACGCCTCGATGGACTCGAACTTCGCCTGCCCCCGCACAAAGGCGAGAAAGTCCACGGCCACGTGCAGACCGTACAGATCGAGGCCCACCCGATCGATGGCGTACGCCTCCACCGTGCGCTCGGTCCCGTCGAACTGGGGATTCGTGCCGACGGAGATCGCGGCCGGCATCGCCTCGCCCTGCGCGTGCAGCCAGCCGGCGTAGACGCCGTCGGCGGGGATCGCGGTGTGCGGGAGGGTCTCGACGTTGGCGGTGGGGAAGCCGAGCTCGCGACCGCGCTGGGCGCCGCGGACGACGATGCCCTCGACGCGGTGCGGACGGCCCAGGATCTCGCGCGCCCCTTCGACATCGCCCTCGGCGATCAGCCGCCGGGTCATGGTCGAGGAGAAGGGCTCGCCGCCGCCGGCCTCACCGGTCACGTAGAGGTCCACCACCTCGACCTCGAAGTCGTACGTCTTGCCCTGCTCGGCGAGGAAGGCGACATTGCCGGCGGCCTTGTGGCCGAAGCGGAAGTTGGGGCCCTCGACGACAGCCTTGGCGTGCAGCTTGTCGACCAGGACCTTCACCACGAAGTCGGCGGGCGACAGCTTCGAGAACTCGGTCGTGAAGGGCAGGATGAGCAGCGCGTCGACACCCAGTTCGGCCATGAGCTCGGCGCGGCGGTGGTGCGGGGCGAGCAGGGGCGGGTGGCTGCCGGGGCGCACCACCTCGCTGGGGTGCGGGTCGAAGGTGACGACCACGGACGGGACGCCCAGCTCACGCGCCCGCTCCACGGCATGCCTGATGATCAGCTGGTGCCCGCGGTGGACGCCGTCGTACGAGCCGATGGTGACGACGCTGCGCCCCCAGTCCTGGGGGATGTCCTCCAAGCCACGCCAGCGCTGCACTGTGACCGCTCCTCGTCGAACCTGTGTCCGTGTCTGCCTCATACGCAGCTCTAAGGGTGCCATGCCGGGTCCGCTCGGCCCGCATCGGCATGGGGCGCTGTGACCGGGGGCACGTGGCGGGCGCGGAGCGCGGACGGTCACACCGGAACCCGGGCCCCCGTCAGGTTCTCGATCATGCGGCGGGTGCTGGGACCGACCACGGTGGACCAGTCCTCGGGAGCGTCGGTGAGCCAGCGGGCGACCAGGGCGGCGAACCCGGGAATCCGGCGGCTCTGGTCGAGAAGGGCGCCGTCGAACACGGTGGCGCCGTCCGGGGTACGGACGAGCAGCAGGCCTGCGCTGTGGACCAGCGCGCGGGTGTGCTCCTCACCGCTGCGGGCCGCGCCCTCGGCGGCAGCCCGTACGAGCGCGTTCAGCACCACCGGGTCGTGCTCGTGCGTCAGCAGCAGATCCAGGAACTCGCATCGCAGCGGGTGGGCCCCGGGCGTGCCGGGCGCCGCGATCACCTTGGCGAGCGCGGCCCGCAGCTGCGGCCTGCCCCCGTCGAGCAGCCCGGTGACCAGGGGATACAGCACGGAACGGGCGGCGGGACCGTGATCGAGCCGCCGGTCGACGTACGCCGCCACATGCCCGGCCGCCTCCGGACGCCGCTCCACGACCTCACGTACGAGTACGGCGACGCGGCGGGCCAGCGCGGGTGTGCTGACCTCGGCGAGCGTACGCAGCGCCTCCCCCGTGTCCGGCTCGCGCAGGCGGTCGCCGAACGCGGCGAGGACCGGTTCCGGATGCGTCGCCAGCGCCGCCACCAGCGCGCTCGCGGGCAGACGCGGATCGCCCGCCCTGAAGCGCGCGAGGGCCGCCGGCAGGTGGCGGGCCCGGGTCTGCGGATCGCGGACAAGGAGCGCCAGAGCGGCTCCGTGCAGCGTGCAGTCGCCGGGGCGGTCGAGCAGGAAGAGCGCGGCGTAGCGCAGCAGTTCGCGGTCGGTGTCGGTGCGTACGTGCGGTGCGGCCCGCAGTCCGTGGGCCATCGCCACCGCCCGGCGGGCCGGCCGTTCGTCGTGCGTCCAGCGGTCGACCGCCCGGCACACCGCGGACGGTTCCTCCTCCGCGAGGACGGCCAGCAGCTCGTCGGCACGCGGGTGCGCACTCTCCGCCAGTGCCTCCGTGAGGTCGTCCAGGGCGCGGTGCCGATGGGTGTGGAGAAGGACCTGAGCGGCGGTCGAGACGGTGGCGTCGGGGGTCGCGGGCAACCGGCGCTCGTCGTCGAACCAGTGGGTCAGATGGGGCTGCACGGCGACCGGGTCGGCGGCGAGAAGCCCGGACACGGCGTCCAGGTAACGGAGTTCGGTGGCCGGCGGCGCCTGGTCCGCGACAACGAGCCGCCTCAGCAGATCGAAGCGGTGCGCCTCCGGCAGCGGCAGCCGGGTCCAGAAAACGGGCCCGAACTCCTCCGGCACGGCCCGCCCCTCGCCCCGCCACGTCACCACCCGCTCGGCGAGATGCCGCAGCACTCCCACGTACGGGGTCGCGTCGGGCACCCGGAGCAGTACGTCCCTGAGGAGGCGGGTGGCCCACCAGGACCCGGGGTCCGTCGGCGCCATTTCGTCGACCGCGCGAAGCAGTTCACGCAGCCGGAGGGTGAGATCGGCAGCACCTTGTTGACGCGGCAGGAGGAGCAGGGCCTGGAGGACGGGGCCGATGCGGTGGCGGGGTACGGGGAGAGGCTCGGGCTCGCTCCAGGGCTCTGACTCACTGGAGGCCCCAGGACCGAGCTCAGGACCGTACTCAGGCCTGTACTCAGGCCCGGACTCAGCCCCGGACGCAGGCGCGGGCTCAGGCTCGGCACTCCCGTGGTGCACCAACGCCTGGAGTGCCCTGTCCAGGTCGAGGTGCATGCCCTGGATCCAGTCGGCCAGCTCCTCGTGGGCGAAGCGGTAGCCGTTCCCGGCAGGCACCAGCAGGCCCTCCGTGAGGACCGCGGAGGCCCACCCGGTGCATCCGCCGAGCCTCCGGTCGGGCACCGGCCCCCACGGGAACACGGACTCGAACGCCGCCCGGTCCAGCTCCCCCTGCCCGGGCCCCAGACAGCGCCGCGCCGCCGCGTGCACCTGCCCGGAGACCCTGGCCGCGAGCCGCCGCACGGCCGTGCCACGCAGCCCGTTCGCCGCCGCGAGGCGCACGGCCACCCGCAGACACATCAGATCGAGATACGCGGCAAAGACCTCGTCCCGCCCGACCTGTGCGACCTGTCCGACCTGTCCGACCTGGTCAACTTGCCCGACGGACCCGGCCTGCCCGACCTGCACGGCCGGGACAACCTGCATGACTGGGTCAACCTGCCCGATCGACTCGACGATTCCACCCGGCCCGACCGGCCCGAACCGCTCGACCCGCGCGGCCGAGGCACCGGGCAGCGCCATCGCGGCCCGTACCTCCGAGAGGAGCCGCAGCATCAGCGGGTGCCGCGCGTCGGCCCCGCACAGGGCGCCCTCCGGCACCCCGTACCGCGCCCGGGCCTGCCGCGCCTCGCCCTCGTCCAGATCGCCGAGCCGTACACAGGCGGGAAGCCCGGCGGGCACCTCGCCTCCGCCCCCCTCGTACCCGTACAGCAGCTCTCGGGGGAACTCCGCTCCCGCCCGCTCCCAGTACTCGGCCCGGCAGGCCACGACCAGCCGTGCCCCGTGCGCCCGCAACCACTCGGCGGTGCCCTCGGTCCACTCGGTCAGCCGGTGTGCGAGAGCGGGCGGCATCTCCTCGGGGCTGTCGAGGAGGAGCAGCAGAGGGCGTCCGGCCTCCCGGGCGAGCCGGGCCAGCCGCTCGGGACCGATGTCACCGAGTCGGCCGTCCGCGGGGCCGGGCTCCGACCAGGGCACGGTTGGCAGAGGGTTGGTGGGCAAGGGGTTGATGGCCAAAGGGCTGGCGGACAAGGGGGCGGCTGGCCCGCAACCGACCGACAGCGGTTCCGCCGACAACGGTTCCGCCGGCATCTGCCCCGAACCCACGCCCCCGCACTCAGCCACGCCGCTGGAGACCGAAGCCACAGTGCCGAAAGCCGAGGCCCCACCGCCGAAAGCCGAAGCCGCCACCGCACTCTCGGCGACCGAGCCCGAAGCCCAAGTCGAGCCCGAGCCGGAACCCGAGCGCGAGCCAGAGCCAGAACCCGAGCCCGAGCCGGAACCCGAGCCGGAACCCTGGCCCGACGCCGCCACGATCCGCCCCGCCCTCTCCAGCGCCCTCCTCGCCGCGTCGGCCACCGACCAGTCCGTCTCCAGCAGATCCGCACCGCGCAACCACAGGGTCGGAGCCGGTTCAGCACCCCGGTCGCGCCGGGCGGCGAGGGCCGCCAGTTCCGTCGTACGACCGCTTCCCGGAGCCCCGACGAGCCCGAGAACGGCGTACGGACCTTCACCGAAGGCCGTGAACTCCCGTACCGCATCAGCTCGTTCGACTGGATCGACGCCGCCGGAGCCTGGCGGGGACGCGACAGTGGCCGCCAGTTCCAGCACACCCGCCAGATTCAGGTCGTCCCCGTAAGCGGGGACCGTCGCCGCGTTGCGGGCCAGCAGATCGGCGAGCACGCCACTGGACACTGCCGGTCCGGCGGACAGCGGTACGGCAAAGCCCCCCACCCGTCGCCCGGAGTGAAGTGCCGTGCCCAGGACGGCGACGACCGCACCAGTGGCCGCGTCGATCACCGGTCCCCCCGCCGCGCCTCCCCCGAGCCGCAGCGCATCCCTGCCCGCCGTGCCGATCGCCAACTCCAGGGCGTCGTCGAGGAGATGGAATCGGTCGGTCGCCGTGTACGTCACGGCGGCCCTGCCCAGCACCCGGGCCTCGCGCCAGCCGCCCGCGGCGATACGGATGTACGCGCCGCTCTCCACGGAGTCCCGGACCGTGATCGGGAGGGGGTCGAGGCCGAGACCGTCCGTACCGGTACGGACTGTTCCAGTACGGTCCGTACCGGGACCGTCCGTACCGAGGCCCCCCGTGTGGATCAGGGCGAGGTCCAGGAACGGCAGGGGGGTGACCGATTCAGCCTCGACCAGGCAGGTGCGGTCCCCGGGAGCGTGCAGGACGAGGCGGGCGAGCCCGTCGACCGCCTCGTGGCTGGTGATCACCGTCCCCTGGTGGTCGGCGGCGAATCCCGTACCGCGCGGTCGCCCGGCCAGGTCGCAGATCCGCACGAGGGCCCGGTCCGACGCTTCAACCACCTCGACCACCTGCGCGGCTTCAACTCCGTGCGCCGCTGCGGTGACCCGCGCCGCTCCCGCGACCCGCACCGCATCTGTCGCCCGCGGGCCCCGTCCCGCCATGCTCGAATCCTCCCCGCCGCGCGCGGCGCACCGTTCCACCGACGCCTCGTCTTCGACGGTAGGCACGGGTTGATCGGGCGCGACAGATCGCGAGACGAACGAGCCCCCTTCCGCTCCCCCGGTTCACTCCGAGCGCCTGCCCGGACGGGTGAATAGACCAGGTCGGATGGATACACCTTTGGGTGGGGGAACCGAGGGGGACAGTGGAGCGGCGCACACAGAAATCCCCGTGAACGCCGCTCCACGACGAATCGAGCCGACCTGCCAAGGAGGACAGAGGACAGGCGAGGAGGCCGACGGCCGACAAGAGGGTCAGCCGAACACGGCCAGGCTCTTCGCCCTGCCCTTCTGCTCCTCCACCAGTGCCAGGAACCGCCCCTCGGGATCGAACACCCCGACGGCTCCGGCCCCGGCGTACTCCTCGGGCATCTCCAGCCGCATGCCGTTCATCAGCTGCGCTCCGCGCCTCACGTCCACGTCCCAGCGGGGAAACGCGGCCGCGGCGGCCTCCGCCAGCGGCATCACGGTCAGCTCCTTCTGGAGCTCGTCGAGAGTACGGGCGGAGTCGAGCTTGTACGGGCCGACGCGGGTGCGCCGCAGTGCCGTCAGATGGCCGCCGACGCCCAGGTCGGCGCCCAGGTCACGGGCGAGCGCGCGGATGTACGTACCGGACGAGCACACGACCGAGACGACCAGGTCCAGGACGGGCGTACCGTCCTCGGCGACCGCGTCCCGGATGTCGTACACGGCGAACGACGAGATCCGCACCGGACGGGCCGGGATCTCGAAGTCCTCGCCGTCGCGCGCCCGCTTGTACGAGCGCACGCCGTTGATCTTGATGGCGCTGACCTTGGACGGCACCTGCATGATCTCGCCGCTGAGCTTGGCGATACCGGCGTCGACGGCGTCCCTGGCCACCTTGGAGGCGTCCGTGGACGAGGTGATGTCACCCTCGGCGTCGTCGGTCAGGGTGTTCTGCCCGAGCCGGACGGTGCCGAGGTATTCCTTCTCGGTCAGCGCGAGGTGCCCGAGGAGCTTGGTCGCCCGCTCGACGCCGAGGACGAGCACGCCCGTCGCCATGGGGTCGAGGGTGCCCGCGTGTCCGACGCGGCGGGTCTTCGCGATCCCGCGCATCTTGGCGACCACGTCGTGCGAAGTGAAGCCCGACGGCTTGTCGACGATGACAAGGCCGTCGGGCGTCTTCTGCTTCTGCGTCATTCCGCGGCGTCGCCGTCCGTCTCGTCGTCCTCGCCCGGCTTCTTGTACGGGTCGGCGTCACCGGCGAAGGCGGCGCCGGCCGAGACCTCGCGCACCTTCGCGTCCGAGGCCCGTGCCTTGTCGAGCAGGTCCTCGATGGTCTTGGCGGTGTCCGGCAGGGCGTCCGCCACGAAGGTGAGGCTCGGCGTGAACTTCACGCCCGCCGCCGCGCCGACGGCCGAGCGGAGTACGCCCTTGGCGCTCTCCAGCCCGGCGGCGGCTGCCGCGCGCTCCTCGTCGTCCCCGTACACCGTGTAGAAGACGGTCGCCTCCCGGAGGTCCCCGGTGACCCGGGTGTCCGTGATGGTCACATGTGAACCGAGCCGCGGGTCCTTGATCCCGCGCTGCAGCTTCTGGGCCACCACCTCTCGGATGAGGTCCGCCAGCCTCTTCGCCCGCGCGTTGTCGGCCACTGGTCCGTCTCCCTCTTTCTTACTGTTCTGTGTACGGCCAATCCTCGTCGCCGCACGCTCACTACGCTCAGTCGCCGCTCACGTCGTCGCTCAGTCGTCGTCCTCGCCGTGGAACCGCCTCCGCACGGACAGCAGCTCCACCTCGGGACGCCCGGCGACCAGACGCTCGCAGTGGTCCAGTACGTCGGTCAGGTGCCCCGCGTCCCCGGAGACCGCCGCCAGGCCGATGACGGCCCTGCGGTGGAGGTCCATGTGGTCCACCTCCGCCGCGCTCACCGCGTACCTGCGTTGGAGCTCGGCCACGATCGGGCGGACGACGGAGCGTTTCTCCTTCAGCGACCGTACGTCGCCGAGGAGCAGATCGAAGGACAGAGTCCCCACGTACATGTGTGTATCCGGATGTCCCGCCGGTACGGGGTAGATGGCCCGGCCAAGCTCTTGGCGGGACATCAGAACCGTACATCGAACCCCCGGGGCCGCTCGACGGGGTTTTCGCCCCCGCCGCCCCTACCCGTCCCGTACTTGGGGGCTCCGCCCCCAGACCCCCGCTGAAACTCAGCGCCTCCGGCGTTTGAGGAGCGGGGGTTCGGGGGCTGGCCCCCGAGGCAGGGACGGTGGGGGTCCCCCCGCTCGAGCGAAGCCGAGAGTGGGGGAGGGAAGGGGCGGCGGGGGCGAAAAACCCCGCGGGGGCCGACCGACAAGGACATGTCCTCGTCGGCCAACCCCACACGGTTCAAGCCCGCCGCGGGCACTACGACCGCGGCTTCTCGCGCATCTCGTACGTCGCGATGACGTCGTCGATCTTGATGTCGTTGAAGTTTCCGAGGTTGATACCGCCCTCGAAGCCTTCGCGGATCTCGGTGACGTCGTCCTTGAAGCGGCGCAGACCGGAGATGGTGAGGTTCTCCGCGATGACCTTGCCATCGCGCAGCAACCGCGCCTTGGTGTTGCGCTTGACCTCGCCGGAGCGGACCAGCACACCGGCGATGTTGCCCAGCTTGGACGAGCGGAAGACCTCGCGGATCTCCGCCGTACCGAGCTCGACCTCTTCGTACTCCGGCTTGAGCATGCCCTTGAGGGCCGCTTCGATCTCCTCGATGGCCTGGTAGATCACCGAGTAGTAGCGGACGTCGACGCCCTCGCGCTCCGCCATCTGCGCCGCGCGGCCCGCAGCGCGGACGTTGAAGCCGATGACGATCGCGTCGGAGCCGGTCGCCAGGTCGATGTCCGACTCGGTGACCGCACCCACGCCGCGGTGCAGGACGCGGATGTCGACCTCTTCGCCGACGTCGAGCTGGAGCAGCGAGGACTCGAGAGCCTCCACCGAACCGGACGCGTCGCCCTTGATGATGAGGTTGAGTTCCTGCACCAGACCGGCCTTGAGGGCCTCGTCCAGGTTCTCCAGGGAGAACCGGACGCCACGCCGGGCGAAGTTGGCGTTGCGCTCGCGCGCCGCCCGCTTCTCGGCGATCTGACGGGCTGTGCGGTCCTCGTCGACAACCAGGAAGTTGTCGCCGGCGCCCGGGACGTTGGTGAGACCGAGGACGAGGACCGGGGTCGAGGGACCCGCCTCTTCCACGTTCTCGCCCTTGTCGTCGAGCATCGCGCGGACACGGCCGTACGCGTCGCCGACCACCATGGTGTCGCCGACCCGCAGGGTGCCTCGCTGGACCAGGACGGTCGCGACGGCGCCGCGGCCACGGTCCAGGTGGGACTCGATCGCGATGCCCTGCGCGTCCTGCTCCGGGTTGGCCCGCAGGTCGAGCGAGGCGTCCGCGGTGAGGACCACGGCCTCCAGCAGGCTCTCGATGTTGAGGCCCTGCTTGGCGGAGATGTCGACGAACATCGTGTCGCCGCCGTACTCCTCGGCCACCAGACCGAACTCGGTGAGCTGACCGCGCACCTTGGTCGGGTCCGCGCCCTCGACGTCGATCTTGTTGACCGCGACCACGATCGGCACGTCGGCCGCCTTGGCGTGGTTCAGCGCCTCGATCGTCTGGGGCATCACACCGTCGTTGGCCGCCACCACGAGGATCGCGATGTCGGTCGACTTCGCACCACGGGCACGCATGGCGGTGAACGCCTCGTGACCCGGGGTGTCGATGAAGGTGATCTTGCGCTCTTCGTCGTTGACCTGGGTCGTGACCTGGTACGCACCGATGTGCTGCGTGATTCCGCCGGCCTCGCCCGCGACGACGTTCGTCTTGCGGATGGTGTCGAGGAGGCGGGTCTTACCGTGGTCGACGTGACCCATGACGGTCACGACCGGCGGACGCGCGACGAGGAACTCCTCGCCACCCTCGTCCTCGCCGAACTCGATGTCGAAGGACTCGAGCAGCTCGCGGTCCTCCTCCTCGGGGCTGACGATCTCGAGGATGTAGTTCATCTCGTCCGCGAGGAGCTTCAGCGTCTCGTCGGAGACGGACTGCGTGGCAGTGACCATCTCGCCGAGGTTCATCATCACGGCGACGAGCGACGCCGGATTGGCGTTGATCTTCTCCGCGAAGTCGGTGAGGGACGCACCGCGCGACAGGCGGACGGACTGTCCGTTGCCGCGAGGCAGCATGACGCCGCCGACCGACGGGGCCTGCATGGCCTCGTACTCCTGGCGCCTCTGCCGCTTCGACTTGCGGCCACGACGCGCGGGACCGCCGGGACGGCCGAAGGCGCCCTGCGTGCCACCACGGCCACCCGGACCACCGGGACGACCACCGAAGCCGGGACGACCGCCGCCGCCACCGCCGGGACCGCCCGGACGACCGGCGAAACCGCCACCGCCGCCACCAGGTCCACCCGGACGACCGGCGAAACCGCCGCCACCGCCACCGGGACCGCCGGGACGACCGGCGAAACCGCCGCCGCCACCGGGACGACCGCCGCCGCCACCGCCACCGGGACGGCCACCGCCGCCACCGCCGGGACCACGGCCGCCGGGGCCACCGCCACCGGGACGCGGGCTACCGGCAGCGGGACGCTGCGGCATCATGCCGGGGTTCGGACGGTTGCCACCGGGGCCGCCACCGGGACGCGGAGCGCCACCGGGACCACCCTGCGGACGGGGCATGCCGCCCGGAGACGGACGGTTGCCACCGGGGCCGCCACCGGGACGCGGAGCGCCACCGGGACCGCCCTGCGGACGGGGACCACGGTCCTGACCGGCGCCCTGGGGACGCGAGCCGCCCGGGGCAGCGGGGCCACCGGGTCCGCCGGGGCCGGGACGTGCGCCGCCCGGACGGGGCGCCTGCGGGCGCGCCATGCCGGTGGAGCCGCCGGAGGTGAACGGGTTGTTGCCCGGACGGGGACCGGCGGGACGACCACCGGGACGCGTGCCCTGGCCGCCGGGACGCGGGGCGCCCTGACGGTCGCCACGGTCACCGCGCTCGCCACGGCCCTGACCCGGACCACCCTGACCGCCCTGTGCGGGACCGGCCGGACGGGCACCGGGCTTCGGGGCGCCGGGACGGGCACCGCTCGGACGGGGACCTGCGGCCGGAGCCGCGGGAGCCGCCGGGGGTGCCGTGAACTCGGGCGCGACCGGAGCCGGAGACGCCGGAGCGGGCTTCGGCGCGGGGGGCTTGGGACCCGGCGTCGGGCGCGGGCCGGAGGCCGGAGCGACCGGGGACACGGGCTTCTCCGCGGCGGCCGGCTTCGGGGCCGGCGGACGCGGGGCGGCCGGACGTGCGGCCTGCGCCGGAGAGGGCGCGGCCGGCCTGGCCGGCGCGGCCTTGCGCGGGGCGGGCTTGCCGCCGCCGTTGCCCTGCTGCAGGGCATCGGTCAGCTTGCGTACTACGGGCGCCTCGATCGTCGAGGACGCCGAACGGACAAATTCACCGAGTTCTTGGAGCTTGGCCATGACGACCTTGCTCTCCACCCCGAACTCCTTGGCGAGTTCGTATACCCGGACCTTAGCCACTTCGCTCCTTTTAGGTCCGGGTTGCGTCCGGACCGTCGCTACTTCATGGGCGTACTCATCGCGTGCTCATCGAGTGCTCATCGCAATCTCGACCTACTTCCAACTCGCGGGGTACCAGGGCCGCACGGGGTTCCGTGCGACACGTTTTACGGTGTTGCCTGCTCAGCAACTGTCTGTCTGCTCGACGTACAGGCGCAACGCCTTTGTTTCGAGCGGACCCGGGGCACGCAGCGCCCTCGTGAACGCCCGGCGGCGGACCGCCAGGTCGAGACAGACCAGGGCGGGGTGTACATACGCACCCCGGCCGGGCAGCGTACCGCGAGGATCGGGGACGCATTCGCCCTCGGTCGCCACGGTGCGCAGCAGATCGATCTTGGCCGCTCGCTCCCGGCACCCCACGCAGGTGCGCTCAGGGCATGCGCGGGCATGCGTCCGGCCAGACACTCTTAAGTCTACCTCCCCGCACCGACCTCACCCCTTTGGGGCAAGAACCGAACGGTTGTTGTCGTAATCCAAGCGTCACACGGCGTGATCTATTCCCGATCATGCCCTTGACGCCCCGGACCAGGCCATGTTTCGGCTCGATCCCGCTGCGATCCGTCCCCGGTGCCGTTCAGTCCTGCGTCTCGGCGGGCTGCTCGGTGTCCGGGCGGATGTCGATGCGCCAGCCGGTCAGGCGGGCGGCGAGCCGGGCGTTCTGCCCTTCCTTGCCGATCGCCAGGGACAGCTGGTAGTCGGGGACCGTCACCCGCGCGGAGCGGGCCGCGAGGTCGACGACCTCGACCTTGGAGACCCGGGCCGGGGACAGCGCGTTCGCCACCATCTCGGCCGGGTCGTCCGACCAGTCGACGATGTCGATCTTCTCGCCGTTCAGCTCGGCCATCACGTTGCGCACGCGACCGCCCATGGGACCGATACAGGCGCCCTTGGCGTTCAGCCCCGACCGGGTGGACCGGACGGCGATCTTCGTGCGGTGACCGGCCTCGCGGGCGATCGCGGCGATCTCGACGGACCCGTCGGCGATCTCCGGCACCTCGAGCGCGAAGAGCTTCTTCACCAGACCGGGATGCGTACGGGAGAGGGTCACGGAGGGACCGCGGACGCCCTTCGCTACCCGTACGACGTACGACCGCAGCCGCACGCCGTGCTGGTACGACTCACCGGGGACCTGCTCCTGCACCGGCAGGATGGCCTCCAGCTTGCCGATGTCGACGAGCACGTTCTTCGGGTCGCGGCCCTGCTGGACGACGCCGGTGACGATGTCGCCGTCGCGGCCCGCGTACTCGCCGAGCGTCGCGTCGTCCTCCGCGTCCCGCAGGCGCTGCAGGATGACCTGCTTGGCAGTGGTGGCGGCGATCCGGCCGAAGTCGGACGGGGTGTCGTCGAACTCGCGCGCCTCCTGCCCCTCCTCCAGGTCCTCGGGGTCCTCCTTCGCCCACACGGTCACATGGCCGGTCTCCCGGTCGAGCTTGACGCGCGCGTGGCGGCGGCTTCCCTCGGTGCGGTGATAGGCGATGAGGAGGGCCGCCTCGATCGCCTCGACCAGCAGGTCGAAGGAGATCTCCTTCTCCCGTACCAAGCCCCGCAGGGCACTCATGTCGATGTCCACGGCTACGCCTCCTCCTCTTCCTTCATGTCTGTGTCGTTCTCGTTGGCCTTGCGGTTGAACTCGACCTGGACGCGCGCCTTGGCGATGTCCTCGAAGACGAGCCTGCGGGCGGTGGCCTTGCGTCCCTTGACGCCGGGCACCTCCAGGTCGATCCCGTCCTCGTCCACCGTCAGGATCCGGGCGACCAGTTCGTCGCCGCTCGTCAGCTGGAATCTCACCAGGCGGTCCGTGGCGCGTACGTAGTGACGGTGTTCCTTGAGTTCGCGCTCGGCACCGGGGGTTCCCACTTCGAGGGTGTACTCGCCCTGGCCCATCGCGTCGGTCTCGTCGAGCTTCGCCGAGAGCGCGCGGCTCACATCGGCGATCGCGTCCAGATCGGCTCCTTCGTCGGAGTCGACGACGACCCGCAGCACACGCTTCCGGCCGACCGAGTCCACTTCGATCTCCTCGAGATCGAGTCCCTGGGAGCTGACGAGCGGTTCCAGGAGCTCTCGAAGCCTCTCGCTCTGGGTGGTGCTCATCCGGGTGACTCCTCGGCCGCGTGTGCTGTTGTGGGTAGGTCGCGTGTCAGGTCAAAGGGTATCCGGTCCCAAGGGGTGTTGCCGTCCACCGTGGCGCGCCCGACGACGGGCCCGGCGCCGCTGGTGAGTCCGGGCGGGGTACGCGGGTACCGTGATCACGGGCCTGCCGCCCTTCCGTTCGTACGAGCCCTCCGAGGACGTCTGCCGTGCCGTTCACCCTGCCGTCGCGCATCCCCTCGGGGCCGCGCCGAAGGAGCCTGCTCGCCGGGGCCGCCGGCGCCGGCACCGCGCTGCTCGCGGGCTGCTCCTCCTCCGACTCCTCCGCCGAGACCACCAAGGGGAGCACGTCCGCCGCCGAGCGGGCACGCGCGCGTGCGGCCCGCGACAGCGAGCGGCTCGCGGAGCGGTACGAGGCCGTGCTCGCCGCACATCCCGCGCTGGCGGGGCGTCTGTCACCGCTGCGGGCGGAGGTCGTACGGCACGTGGAGGCGTTCGGGGGCGGGAAGCGGACGTCGGCGACAGCGACCGCGTCGCCCTCTGCGTCGGCGACAGCGACTGGGACTGGGACTGCATCGGCGTCGGCGTCCTTGGGCGCTTCCGTGGCGCCTTCGTCTGCCCCGTCCACCGGCACACCGCTCACGGAGAAGGCCGCTCTCGCCGAGCTCGTCGCGGCCGAGCGGGCGCTGGTGGACCGGCGCGCGAAGGCGATTCTCGACGTGCCGGGAGAGCTGGCGCGGCTGTTCGCCTCGGTGGCGGCGTCCGGTGCGGTGCACGTGTTTCTGCTGACGGAGGGCGAGAAGTGAGCGGTTCCGGAAAGGCGGGCGAGGCCGGGGAGGCCGAAAAGGTGTCGGCGGAGCTGACGGCCGTGCAGGCCGCGCTCGGGGCCGAGCATGCCGCCGTGTACGGCTACGGGGTCGTGGGCGGGAACATCGGCGAGGCCCGGCGGAGCGAGGCGCGGGCGGCGTACGACGCGCACCGGGCCCGGCGGGACGCGCTGACGCGGGCCGTGCGCGATCTGCGCGGGAAGCCCGGGCCGTCGGCGGCCGCGTACGCGCTGCCGTTCCCGGTGACCGACCCCGAGTCGGCCGTGCGGCTCGCCGCCGAACTGGAGGACCGGGTGGCCGGGGTCTACTCCGACCTGGTCAGGGCCACTGAGGGCGAGCGGCGGCGTGCCGCGGCGGACGCTCTGCGGGAAGCGGCGGTCCGGGCGGTGCGCTGGCGGGGCGAGAGCGTAGCCTTCCCTGGGCTCGCCGAGCGGTCGGCCCCGTCGACCGCGTCGGCGGCACCGACGTCGTAGCGGGAACGGGAAGTCGTAGCGGGAGCGGGAACTGGAACGTCGTCGTCACCGACGCAGGGGCGTCGTATCGGGCACAGGTCGGGCACAGGTCGGGCTCAGGAAGGAAGCGACTCACGCATGGCTTTCGAACCGCCGCGGCGTCTCGTCAAGGCGCTCGGCGAGGCGGCACCAAGCGGTGACGACTGGCTGGAGAAGCTGCCTCAGGCGGCTCAACAGGCCGTCAATCTACGCGAGTTGACCGTGGAGCGCGTTCAGGTGCCCGGTGGGCGCAGCAGTCTGGTGGTCCTGGTGCGACTGCCGGACGGCACCCCCGCCGTCCTGAAGCTCGCGCCGCGCCGAGCCCGCCCGGAGAGCGAGCGGGCCGCGCTCGCCCACTGGGACGGCCTGGGTGCGGTACGGCTCCTGGAGCCGGCCGGCGCCGAGGGCGTCCTGTTGCTTGAGCGGCTGCATCCCGATGTGTCGGTGCGTTCGCTGCCCGAGGCAAAGTCGATGCTGGAGGCGGCGGGGACACTGCGCCGCCTGTGGGTCGAGCCACCGGCCGGCCCGGTCTTCGAGACAGTGGCCGAGCGGACCGGACGGCAGGCCGGGGCGATGCGGGCGGGCGCCGACAAGGAGGCGGCACCGCTGGTCGACGCGGCCCTGGCGGTACGCGAGGAACTGCTGGCCTCGGCGCCCGAGGCACGCCTGCTGCACGGCACGTTCCGGCAGAGCAAGGTCCTGGCCGGCGAGCGGGGACCCTGGCTGGCCGTGGGGCCCGATCCCGTCGTCGGCGAGTGCGCCTTCGACCTGGCCCGGCTGGTCCGCGACCGCGTAGAGGACCTGATCGCCTCCACCTCCGGTGCCGCCGCCACCCGCCGTCGGGTGAAGCGCCTCGCGGAGTCCCTGGACCTGGACCAGGAGCGGCTGCGCGGCTGGACCCTGTTCCGGGCCGTGGAGTCGGGCGTACGGGCTCGGCGGGTGAGCCGGCCGCGGGACGCCGAGCTGTTGCTGGAGTTCGCGAGCTGGCTGTAGGGGCGACGGTACTCAGGCCGCCGCGAGTCTGAGGGCCAGGACCGGGCAGTCCGCCGCCGCTCTGCGGGCCCGTTTCAGGGTTCGGGCGGGGAGCGGGGCCGCGTCGACGAGGGGGTAGCCCCATTCGTCGAGGGTGATGTGGTCGGGGAGGAGTTCGGCGCAGAGGCCGTGGGCCTGGCAGGACGTCCAGTCGATGTCGAGGTGCTGGGGCGGCTGGTCCATGTCTGTCAGCTCCTGTGGTCGGGGACGGGCAGCAAGGGGGTGCGGTCGGTCGCGGTGCACAAGCCCCGGGCGTGGACGTCGAGTTCGGCGGCGAAGGTGGTCAGGGCGCTGCGGACCAGTCGGACCGTGCCGTCGGGGTGGTGGCAGGCGCCACGGCCCTCGACGAGTCCGGCCCAGCGGGCGACGTCGTCGCGGGCGGTGCCCTGGGGACCGGGGACGGCCAGGGTGCGGAAGGCCGCGGCGATACGCGGCAGGCCGTTGAGGCAGGGACCGCACTGACCGGCCGATTCCAGGGCCAAGTAGCGCAGGACGCGGGCGGTTTCGGCGAGGCCACAGCGGTCGGTGGGGAGAGCGGCGAGGACGCCCGCGCCCAAGTTCGCGGCGGACAGGCGGAGTTGAGCCGCTTCGGCGACCGGGAGCCAGGTGCCGTGGTAGCCGCCCAGCAGAATCGCGGCGGTGCCCTCCAGCGGGAGCAGGCGGTGCAGGGGCATGCCGAAGGGGGCCTCCACGACCCGGACCTCGCGGCCGGGCACGTGCACCGTGCACAGGGTGCTGCCCGGTTCCGACGGTGTGCCGGCCGAGCGGAACCAGTCGGCTCCGTAGCGGGCGATCAGTGCGAGGTGCGCGAGCGTCTCGACGTTCTGGACGAGGGTGGGCGCCCGGCGGACGCCCTGTTCACGTACCGGAGGGTCCTGGTGGCGGGGCAGGGCGGCGTGGCCGGAGAGGTGCTGGGCGAGGGCGGAGGACTGGCCGGACAGGAAGCGTTTGGGTACGCGGACGACGCGTACGGGGATGGGGTCGTCGCGCTCGGCCACGGCCGTTTCGAGGCGTGTGGCCACGGCCGTTTCGAGGTGTGTGGCCCCGTCCTCCGCGGCGAGGTACGCCGCCCCCGCTCCGGTCGCGTGCGCCGCCAACCGCAGCCCGTCCAGGACCAGATGGGGCGAGTGGCTCAGCAGGGTCTTGTCCTTGGCGCTCGCCGGTTCGCCCTCGGCGCCGTTCGCTACGACGACGGGGGCGCGGCCGGTGCGGCGGGCCGCGTCGACGACCGAGACGAACTTGCGGTACGTGGGGAAGGCGGCGCCGCCCCGGCCAGTGAGGCCGGACTCCGCGAGGGTGCGCAGGAGGGCCGCCGGGTCGCCGTGGGCGAGGGGGCCGTAGCGGGTCTCGTGCGTGGCGCGGTCGGCGGGGGCGCCGCCGGGGGCGAGGAGGCGTGGGGCCATGAGGATGTCCGTGAACGTGCTGCTGGTCATGGTCGCGCCCCTTCGGCGGTGAGGAGGGTGGCGGGGGTGCGGTGGGCGGCTCGTACGGCCTGGGTGACGCGGATCGTGAAGGCGGCGAGGACCGCTGCGACGCAGGTGACGGTCAGCCAGAGCATCCAGTCGGTGCCGGTGTCCGTGCCGATGCCGATGCCGTGGACCAGGGCCACCGGCCAGGACGCGTAGGCCAGCCAGTGGACGGCTCGCCAGGTGCGGTGGCCGAGTCTCGTGCGGAAGAGGCTGGTGAGCAGGACGGCGAGCATCAGGTCCAGGGCGACCGTGCCGAGGCCCAGCCAGAGGGGCTGGTAGTCGGAGGCGAACGGGACGAGGACGTCGAGGGCGGTGATGTCGACGTAGCCGTCGACGACCGCGGTGGCGATGTGGATGGCCAGGAAGGCGGTCGCGGAGAGGGAGAGGGTGCGGTGGAGGGAGACCGTGCCGAAGCGGGGGAGGCCGGGGAGGCGGGTTCTCAGGCGTACGGCGATGCCCAGGAGGACCACGACGGTGAAGAGGACCAGGCAGACGGCGCCGGTGGCGCGGTTGGCGTACCAGAGGATGGAGGCGTCGGTCATGGGGCGGGCTCCGTGGCCGGCTCCGTGGCCGGCTCCGTGGCCGGCTCCGTGGCCGGCTCGGTGATCGGCTCGGTGATCGGCTCGGTGATCGGCTCGGTGATCGGCTCGGTGGTGGGTGCCGCGGGGGTTTCTCCGCCCCCGCCGCCCCTTCCCGTCCCGACCCTGGGGGCTGCGCCCCCAGACCCCCCTTCGGCCTGAACGGCCTCGTCCTCAAGCGCCGGACGGGCTGAATACGTCGGCCAGCCCGCCGTCGTCACCACCGTGCCGTCCCTTGCCACCAGTCGGGCCGGGAGGCCCAGGGCGGACAGCCAGCGTTCCGCGCCCGCGCCCTTGATCAGGGCCGCCGTGCTGGCCGCGTTGGCGTCGGCGCAGGTGGCCGCGGAGACGGAGACCGTGCGCCAGGGACTCTCGGTCGGGAGGCCCGTGTTCGGGTCGAGGATGTGGTGGAGGGTGTGCGGGCCCGAGCGCCAGGTGCGGGCCGTCGTGCCCGACGTGGCGAGCCCGCCGCCGCGCAGGCCGACCGTCGTGTACGGGCCCTGCGGGGGCGTCTCGTCGACCGGGCCAGTGACGTCCTGGACGCGGATCCGCCAGCCGCCGGCCGGGGGTTCGCCCGCGACGGCCGTGTCGCCGCCGAGGCTGACCAGGACTCCGCAGCCCGCCGCCCGCGCGAGCGTCGCCGCGGCCCTGTCCGCCGCCCATGCCTTGGCGGTGGCGCCCAGGTCGAGGCGGACCCCGGCCGGGACGGTGACCGTGCCGGTCGCGCGGTCCAGGCGTATCAGGCGCCAGCCCGGGACGGGGCGCACGGTCAGCTTCACCGGGCGCCCGTCCTCCTGGACGAGCCGGAAATCGCGGTCGTAGCCGATGGCGTTCATCGCCGAGCCGACTGTCGGGTCGACGGCTCCGTCCGTCGCGGCGGCGGCACGCAGCGCGACCGCCAGCGCCTCCGCGAGCAACGGGCTGACCTTGACCGGTCGCCCTTCGGCGCTGTCGAGCGCGACCAGCTCGGAGTCCTCGCGGAACCTGCTGCACGCCGCGTCGACCTCGGCCAGCTGCCGGACGAGCAGCAGGCTGCACGAGTCCAGCAGGGCCGGGTCCGTCGTGACGAGCCGGACGTTCGTACCGAGGGCACGCCAGTTCGCGGCGGCCGTGGGGCGGACGGTGGTGTCGACGACCGTGTCGGTGGTGGTCGTCATGACGCACCCGAAGTGGAGTCGGCGGTGCCGCTGTCGTCGGAGGAGGTCAGGTCGTCGGACGAGCCCTGCAGGGACGAGGACGAGTCGCTGGAGGAGTCCGTCGCCGAAGAGTCCGACGACGAGGATGAAGACGAGTCGGTCGGCGACGAAGACGTCGTCGATGACGACGACGAGTCCGTGCTTCCGCTCGCCGTCGTCGTAGCCGTCGACTCCATCGTGCCTATGAGCGCGAAGACACCTGCCGCTGCCGCCAGTGTCACCGCCGCTGCCGCGGCCGCCGTACGCCGTGCGCCTCTGCGAACCGCTGCCGCGGCACCGCGTTCCGTGCCTCGCATGACTGCTCCCCTTCGAATGACGCTGTGTCACGTCCTACGGTCGGGGAGCAGCCTGGGAGAAACCTGTGCGGTGCCCATACGCCCGGAAAGAAGTCTCTGAGAGGCTTCTTAACAGCGCGGGGGTCAGCCGCTCGGGGCCAAACGTCAGTTGCTCAGGCGGGCGATCGCCTCGTCCACCGTCAGCTCCTCGCGCTCGCCGGTGCGGCGGTCCTTCAGTTCCAGGACGCCTTCGGCCGAACGTCGCCCGGCCACCAGGATCTTCGGTACGCCGATGAGTTCGGCGTCCGTGAACTTCACGCCCGGCGAGACACCCGCCCGGTCGTCCACGAGCACACGGACGCCCGCCGCGCCCAGCTTCTCCGAGACGTCGAGGGCCAGTTCGGTCTGCAGCGCCTTGCCCGCGGCGACGACGTGGACGTCGGCCGGGGCGATCTCGGCGGGCCAGACCAGGCCCTGCTCGTCCGCGTGCTGCTCGGCGAGCGCCGCGACCGCACGCGAGACACCGATGCCGTACGAGCCCATCGTCACGCGGACCGGCTTGCCCTGCTGGCCGAGCACGTCCAGTTGGAGGGCGTCGGCGTACTTGCGGCCGAGCTGGAAGATGTGGCCGATCTCGATGGCGCGGTCCAGCGTGAGGCCGGTGCCGCAGACGGGGCAGGGGTCGCCCTCCTGCACGACCACCGCGTCCACATACGTGTCGACCTCGAAGTCACGGCCCGCGACGACGTTCTTCGCGTGCAGGCCCTCCTTGTTGGCGCCGGTGATCCAGGCGGTGCCGGGGGCGACGCGCGGGTCGGCGAGGTAACGGACCTTCTCCAGGCCCTGCGGGCCGACGTACCCGCGTACGAGGTCGTCGCGGCCCGAGAAGTCCTCGGCCGTGACGAGTTCGACGGCGGCGGGGGCGAAGTGCGCCTCCACCTTGTCCATGTCGACCTCGCGGTCGCCGGGCACGCCGATGGCCACGATCTCGCCGTCCACCTTGACGAGCAGGTTCTTCAGGGTGGCGGAGGCGGGGACCTCCAAGTACGCGGCGAGCGTCTCGATGGTCGGGGTGTCGGGGGTCGGGATCTCTTCGAGCGCGGGGACGGCCGACCCGTCCACCGGCTTCAGCGCGTACGTGATCGCCTCGGTGTTGGCCGCGTAGTCGCAGTTCGGACAGTCGGCGAAGGTGTCCTCGCCGGCCGCGGCCGGGGCAAGGAACTCCTCGGACTTGGAGCCGCCCATGGCGCCCGCGGTGGCCGCGCAGATGCGGTAGTCCAGGCCGAGACGCGTGAAGATCTTCTGGTACGCCTCGCGGTGCAGGGCGTACGACTTGGCCAGGCCCTCGTCCTCCGTGTCGAAGGAGTACGAGTCCTTCATCAGGAACTCACGGCCGCGCAGGATGCCGGCGCGCGGGCGGGCCTCGTCGCGGTACTTGTTCTGGATCTGGTAGAGGATCACCGGCAGGTCCTTGTAGGACGAGCACTGGTCCTTGACCAGGAGGGTGAAGATCTCCTCGTGGGTCGGGCCGAGGAGGTAGTCGCCGCCCTTGCGGTCGTTCAGGCGGAACAGCTCGGGGCCGTACTCCTCCCAGCGGCCGGTCGCCTCGTAGGGCTCCTTCGGCAGCAGGGCGGGCAGCGCGACCTCCTGGGCGCCGATGGCGTCCATCTCCTCGCGGACGACCCGCTCCACGTTGTTCAGGACCTTCTTGCCCAGCGGCAGCCAGGACCACAGACCGGCGGCGGTACGGCGCACATAGCCTGCGCGCACCAGCAGCTTGTGGCTGAGCACCTCGGCGTCCGCCGGGTCGTCACGCAGTGTCTTGACCATCAAACGGGACATGCGCTGGACCTGGGCCATGATTCTCGACTCCTGCTGCGTAAGGGTGATGGCTAGGAGGTTAGCCGGGGGCCCGCCGTCGCCGGAAATCGATTCTGGGCAACGGGGGCATCGTCAGCGGCGCCGGAAGGATCGTCACCGGTGGCCGAGGTGTCGTCAGCGGTGACGGGGAATCGTCAGCGGTGACGCAGGGGCAGCGGGGCGCCCATCACCGCGTACGGCTTCGGTGCGCTGGGGAACAGGACCTGTCTGGCCAGGTCCTGGTAGCCGAGTGAGCGGTACAGCCCGCGGGCCGGGCTCTCCGTGTCGATGGCGGAGAGGATCGAGCGGGGTTCGGTGGCGCTGTCCGTGATGGTGGTGATCAGGGCACGGCCGATGCCCCGGTTCTGGAAACCGGGGTGGACGTGCAGCTCGGTGATCACGAAGGAGTCGTCCAGCCACTCGTCGTACCCCTGGCTCCGCAGATAGGGCTCGACGACGGTCGACCACCAGTGCGTACGGTCGTTGGGCATGCCGTAGACGAAGCCGACGAGGCGTCCGTCGGCGGTGGTCGCGCCGAGTGCGCGGGCGCCTGGGTAGGAGAGGTGCCGCAGCACGATCTGCCGTCGTACGGCGATCTCGTCCGAGCCGAGTCCGAACGCCACGGCTTGGACGGCCAGTGCCTCGTCGATCCGGGCGGCCAGATCCAGCGGGCCGATGACGACGTCGTCGGGCGTGACGGGGCCCTGACCGGGGAAACGCAGCATGCCCGGGAGACTACCCGGGCGTTTCGTCGGAGTGCGCCGGGGACGGAGGGTTGTCTTGTTGGTGCGGGTGCGTTGTGGCTGGTCGCGCCCAGGCGGCGGAGCCATAGATGTCACAGCCCCGCGCCCCTGAGGGGCGCGCCACTTGCGGGGCTCGGCGTCCCTCAGAACAGGATGCTCATGAAAGCGCCGACCTCTTGGAAGCCCACTCTGCGGTAGGTGGCTCGGGCGGCTGTGTTGTAGTCGTTGACGTAGAGGCTGACGATCGGGGCCACGTCCGCGAGGGCGTAGCGGAGGACCGCTGCCATGCCGGGGGCCGCGAGGCCCTGACCACGGTATTCGGGGGCCACCCAGACGCCCTGGATCTGGCAGGCCTGGGTCGTGGCGGCGCCGATCTCCGCCTTGAAGACGACCCGGCCGTTGTGGTCGAGGCGGGCGAACGAGCGGCCGGAGCCGACGAGTTCGGCGACCCTGGCCTGGTAGAGCAGGCCGCCGTCACCGGCGAGCGGGGAGACGCCGACCTCCTCGGTGAACATCGCCACGCACGCCGGCATGATCGTCTCCATCTCGTCCTTGCGGATGCGGCGGACGTACGGATCCGGGGCGATGTCGGCGGGGAGCCGGTCGGTGACCATCAGGGGCTGGTGCGGACGGACCTCGCGGGCCGGGCCCCAGTTGGGTTCGAGGAGGCGCCAGAGCTGGGTGGTGGCCTCGGCGGGGCCGACGATGGAGGAGCAGCGGCGGCCTGCTCTGCGGGCGCGGTCCGCGAAGGCGCGTACGGCTCGGGGGGTGGCGCAGATCGGGACGAGGTTGGCGCCCGCGTAGCAGAGGGACGTCAGCATGCCGTCCTCGTACCAGCCCCACATCTCACCGCCGAGGCGCCAGGGGTCGAGGCCCGCGACCTGTACGCGTGACGTCACGAAGGCGTTCGCCACCGGCTCGCGGTCGAGGACGGCGAGCGCGGCGTCCAGGTCGCTCGGTTCGAGGACCCTGGTGGTCGTCTGCGTCAACACGTGCGGGGCCTTCACCATCAGGTCTGCTGATCCCCGCACTGTACCTGGCGGAATTGTGCGGCGCCGCCGGGTGGGTCTGGGCGTAGGTGCCCGCCCCATCTCTGGGGGCTCCGCCCCCAGACCCCCGTATCGCGCTGAACGCGCTCGTCCTCAATCGCCGGACGGGCTGGAAGCAGGGGCGCAGCCCCGCCTTCCAGGGGCGCGGGGCTGTGACACTTGCGGCTCCTCCCCCACTCTCGGCTTCGCTCGAGCGGGGGGGGGACCCCCATCGTGGGCGCGACAAGCCCCCGCCGACCCGCACCCGACGTCGTCAGCCGGCCACCGATACCGAAGGCTCGCCGGAGGCGATTCCGTCCGCCTCCATCTGCTCCGCGATCTTCATCGCCTCCTCGATCAAGGTCTCGACGATCTTCGACTCCGGGACCGTCTTGATGACCTCGCCCTTGACGAAGATCTGACCCTTGCCGTTGCCGGAAGCGACGCCGAGGTCGGCCTCGCGGGCCTCACCCGGGCCGTTGACGACACAGCCCATGACCGCGACACGGAGCGGGACCTCCATGCCCTCCAGGCCGGCGGTCACCTCCTCCGCCAGCTTGTACACGTCGACCTGGGCCCGCCCGCAGGACGGGCAGGAGAC
Source organism: Streptomyces sp. NBC_00878 (assembly GCF_026341515.1). NCBI lineage: Bacteria > Bacillati > Actinomycetota > Actinomycetes > Kitasatosporales > Streptomycetaceae > Streptomyces > Streptomyces sp. NBC_00878. The sequence goes on from NZ_JAPEOK010000001.1 coordinate 2,897,268, forward strand.
GATCTCCAGGCGGCGCTGCTTGAGGTTCAGCGACTCCAGGATCTGCATGCCGACCTTGATCTCCTCGACCGGCGGGGCCGAGAGGGAGACCCGGATCGTGTCGCCGATGCCCTCGGCGAGCAGCGCTCCGAAGGCCACCGCGGACTTGATCGTGCCCTGGAAGGCGGGGCCGGCCTCCGTGACACCCAGGTGCAGCGGGTAGTCGCAGGCAGCCGCCAGCTGCCGGTAGGCGTTGACCATGACCACCGGGTCGTTGTGCTTGACCGAGATCTTGATGTCCCGGAAGTCGTGCTCCTCGAAGAGCGACGCCTCCCAGAGGGCCGACTCGACGAGCGCCTCGGGGGTGGCCTTGCCGTACTTCTGGAGCAGGCGCTTGTCGAGCGAACCGGCGTTGACCCCGATCCGGATCGGGGTGCCGGTGTCCTTGGCGGCCCGCGCGATCTCCCTGACCTGGTCGTCGAACTGCTTGATGTTGCCGGGGTTCACCCGGACCGCGGCGCAGCCGGCGTTGATCGCGGCGAACACGTACTTCGGCTGGAAGTGGATGTCCGCGATCACCGGGATCTGCGACTTGCGGGCGATGGTGGCGAGCGCGTCCGCGTCGTCCTGTGTGGGGCACGCGACGCGCACGATCTGGCAGCCGGACGCGGTCAGTTCGGCGATCTGCTGGAGCGTGGCCCCGATGTCCGACGTACGCGTCGTCGTCATCGACTGCACCGAGACGGGTGCGTCTCCGCCCACCGCCACGCTTCCGACCTGGATCTGCCGGCTCTTCCGGCGCTCGGCGAGCTTGGTCGGAACGGACGGCATGCCGAGTGAAATCGCAGTCATCTGCTGTGCAACCCCAAGGTAAGGATCGGTCGGTCCCGAAAGCGGACGGGCTCCAGTCTTCGAGATTACGGCACCCCCGCGGACGGGAGCACATTCCACCAGCAGGTCCACTCATAGGTGGGCGGCCGTGCACAAAGTGTGCCCGGCCGCCGCGAACTCCGTATGACTAGGAGATTCTCACCGGGTTAACCACGTCCGCGATCAGCACCAGGATCGTGAAGCAGATGAAGATCCCGGCCACCACGTACGCGACGGGCATGAGCTTCGCCACGTCGAACGGGCCGGGGTCCGGCCGCCGCAGCACCTTCGCCATGTTGCGGCGCAGGGCCTCCCACAGGGCGCCCGCGATGTGCCCGCCGTCGAGCGGCAGCAGCGGGAGCATGTTGAACAGGAACAGGGAGAGGTTGAAGCCCGCGACGAGGAACAGCATCATCGCGATCTGGTTCTCCGGCGGGATGTCCAGCGTGAACACCTCGCCGCCGACCCGGGCCGCGCCGACCACGCCCATCGGGGAATCCGCCTCGCGCTCGCCGTCGCCGAAGGCCGCGTCCCACAGGGCGGGGACCTTGGACGGCAGGGCCAGGAGCGACTCGACGCCGTTCTGCATCATGTCGCCCATACGGTCCACGGACTGCCCGAACGACTGCTGGACGATGCCGGAGGCGGGGGTGAAGCCGAGGAAGCCGGCGTACACGTACTTGCCCTCGACGTAGCCGCCGTCGCCGTCGGTCTGGCTGACCTGGTTGCGGATCAGATGGGCGGTCAGGTCGAGTTGCTTGCCGTCGCGCTCGACGGTGAGCGTGACGTCCTTGCCGGGGTTGGCGCGGATGTCGGCCTGGAGCGTGGACCAGTCGGTGATCTTCTCGCCGTTGAACGCGAGGATCTTGTCGCCGCCCTTGAGCCCGGCGGCCTTGGCGGGCGCGGCCGTGTCGCTCTTCTGGCACTCCGACCGGTTCTCGCTCTGCTCGATGACGCAGTCCGACACCTTGCCGACCGTGGTGGTCTGGGTCTGGATGCCGAAGCTCATCATCACGCCGAGGAAGATCGCGACGGCGAGGATCAGGTTCATGAAGGGGCCGGCGAACATCACGATCACGCGCTTCCACGGCTTGCGCGTGTAGAAGAGGCGGTTCTCGTCACCCGGCAGGAGTTCTTCGAAGGACTGCGCTCTGGCGTCCTCTATCATGCCGCGCCACGGTGAGGTGGAGCGTGCCTCGATCCGGCCGTCGGGACCGGGCGGGAACATCCCGATCATGCGGATGTAGCCGCCGAGTGGAATCGCCTTGACCCCGTACTCCGTGTCGCCCTTCTTGCGCGACCAGATGGTCGGGCCGAAGCCGACCATGTACTGCGGCACGCGAATGCCGAACAGCTTGGCCGTGGAGAGATGTCCCAGCTCGTGCCAGGCGATCGAGAAGAGCAGGCCGACCGCGAAGACGACTATGCCGAGGATCATCATCAGGGTCGTCATGCACGAGCCTCCGCCGTTGTCGTGGCTGTCGTCTGAGCCGTTGTCGTTCGGGCTGTCAGTTCACGGGCCCGGGCGCGCGCCCAGGACTCCGCTTCGAGGACGTCCGGGACGGTGAGCGAGGTTCCCGTACGGGGCGTGCCGTGCTCGGCGACGACCCTCGTGACGGTCTCCATGATGCCGTTGAACGGCAGCGAACCGTTCAGGAACGCGTCCACGCACTCCTCGTTGGCCGCATTGAACACCGCCGGGGCCGTGCCCGCGAGCTCCCCCACGTGCCGGGCGAGCCCCACCGACGGAAACGCGTCGGTGTCGAGCGGGAAGAACTCCCAGCTCGACGCCTTCGACCAGTCGAAGGCGGGCGCGGCGTCGGGGATCCGCTGGGGCCAGCCGAGGCCGATGGCGATCGGCCCGCGCATGTCGGGGGGCGTCGCCTGCGCCATTGTCGATCCGTCCGTGAACTCCACCATCGAGTGGACATACGACTGCGGGTGCACGACCACCTCAATCCGCTCGAAGGGAATGTCGTAGAGGAGGTGTGCCTCGATGACTTCGAGCCCCTTGTTGACCAGGGTCGCGGAGTTGATCGTGATGACCGGGCCCATGGCCCAGGTGGGGTGCGCGAGCGCGGCCTCGGGGGTGACGTCGGCCAGCTCGGACTTCGTACGTCCTCTGAAGGGGCCGCCGGACGCGGTGACGACGAGCTTGCGTACGTCGGCCCTGGTGCCGGAGGCGAGCGCCTGGAAGAGGGCGGCGTGCTCGGAGTCGACCGGGATGATCTGGCCCGGCTTGGCCAACGCCTTCACCAGCGGGCCGCCGACGATGAGCGACTCCTTGTTGGCTAGCGCGAGGGTGCGGCCCGCCTCCAGGGCGGCGAGGGTCGGGGCGAGGCCGATCGAGCCGGTGATGCCGTTCAGGACGGTGTGGCACTCGGAGGCGGCGAGGTGGGTGGCGGCGTCCGCCCCCGCGAGGATCTCGGGGAGGGGCTCCCCCGCTCCGTACTGCGCGGACAGGGCCTCGCGCAGTGCCGGTACGACGTCCTCGCGCGCGACGGCGACGGTCCGGACGCGGAGCCGGTGTGCCTGCTCGGCGAGCAGTCCGACCCGCCCGCCCGCCGCGGAGAGCCCGGTGACCCGGAAGCGGTCGGGGTTGCGCTGCACGAGATCGATGGCCTGGGTCCCGATCGACCCGGTGGACCCGAGGATCACCACATCCCGGACTCCGTCCACAGGATCGAAGACAAGATGCGGATCGGCGAGGGGGGCTGGACTGTCACTCATCCCTCCATTGTTGCCGCAACGCCGAGGGGAGAGGACAGGGGCTGCCACGAGTGCCTCGTAAGAGGGCCTCGCGCTCACTTGCAAGGGGCGCGGGATGCCCCTTCAGGGGCGCGGGGAACTGCGCGACAAGCCCCACACAGCCCGCACCCGCCCACCGAACCGCAGGCCCTCTACCGCCGGCGCTTCCGACGGTTCCTGGACTTGGCCGCACGCCTCTGCTGCCTGGGCTTCACATCGGTCACGCCCTCCGCCGGACGCGACGGAACCGCGTCGGCCGGTTCGAAGTTCCCTTCGACAACTCCCTCCGCCGTATCCAACGTGGGCGCACTGAAATGCAGCCCATCCGTACGCCGCCCGGACTCCAAGGTGTCCTGACCCCCCGTCGGCTTCCCGGACGCGTCCAGATTGAAGACGTACCCGACCGACTCCTCCTTGATCGCCTCGTTCATCGCGGCGAACATGTCGTACCCCTCGCGCTCGTACTCGATGATCGGCTCCCGGCCGAGGGTCCACCGCAGGCCGATTCCGTCGCGGAGGTAGTCCATCTCGTACAGGTGCTCGCGCCATTTGCGGTCGAGGACCGACAGCACGACGAGGCGTTCCAGGTCGCGCAGAGTGTCCGCGCCGAGCTCGGTCTCGCGCTCCTCGTAGCGGGCGTGGATGTCGGCGGTGACGGCCTCGATGAGCTCGTCGGCGGTGAGGTCCGCACGCTGGCCCGCCGCGTCCTCCAGGTCCTCGATGGTGATCCCGACCGGGTAGAGCTGTTTGAAGGCGGCCCACAGCCGCTCCAGGTTCCACTCCTCGGGGAAGCCCTCGGCGGTCTCCTCGGTGACGTACGCGCGGATGGTGTCGTCCATGAAGTGGAGGATCTGTTCGCGCAGGTCCTCCCCGGCCAGGACCCGGCGGCGTTCCTCGTAGATGAGGGTGCGCTGCCGGTTGAGCACCTCGTCGAACTTCAGGACGTCCTTGCGGGACTCGAAGTGCTGCTGCTCCAGCTGGGACTGGGCGGAGGCGATGGCACGCGTGACCATCTTGTTCTCGATGGGTACGTCGTCGGGGACGTTCGCCATCGACATCACGCGCTCGACGACCTGGGCGCGGAACAGCCGCATCAGGTCGTCGCCGAGGGAGAGGTAGAAGCGGGAGGCGCCGGGATCGCCCTGGCGGCCTGAGCGCCCGCGCAGCTGGTTGTCGATGCGGCGCGACTCGTGGCGCTCGGTGCCGAGGACGTAAAGACCGCCGAGGTCCTTGACCTCGTCGTGCTCGGCCGCGACCGACTCCTTGATCCGGTCGAGGGCCGCCCGGTGCTCGTCGGGGCTCTCCTCCGGTGTGAGGCCGCGCCGGTCGAGCTCGGCGAGGGCCATCGCCTCGGGGTTGCCGCCGAGCATGATGTCGGTGCCGCGGCCGGCCATGTTGGTGGCCACGGTGACCGCGCCCTTGCGGCCGGCCTGCGCCACGATCTGTGCCTCGCGCTCGTGGTTCTTCGCGTTGAGCACCTCGTGGCGGATGCCCCGCTTCTTCAGGCGGGCGGCGAGCGTCTCGGACTTCTCGACGGAGGTGGTGCCGACGAGGATCGGCTGGCCCTTCTCGTGCTTCTCGGCGATGTCGTCGAGGATCGCGGTGTACTTGGCCTCCACCGTCCGGTAGATCTGATCGGGGTCGTCCTCGCGGGCGTTGGGCTGGTTGGTGGGGATCGGCACCACGTGGAGCTTGTAGATCTGGTGGAACTCGGCGGCCTCCGTCATCGCGGTGCCGGTCATCCCGCCGAGCTTCTCGTAGAGGCGGAAGAAGTTCTGGAGGGTGATGGTGGCGAGGGTCTGGTTCTCGTCCTTGACCGTCACCGCCTCCTTCGCCTCGATCGCCTGGTGCAGGCCCTCGTTGTAGCGGCGGCCGGCGAGGATGCGGCCGGTGTGCTCGTCGACGATGAGGACCTCGCCGTTCACGACGACGTAGTCCTTGTCCTTCTTGAAGTGCTCCTTGGCCTTGAGGGCGTTGTTCAGGTGGCCGATGAGGGGCGTGTGGTCGGACTCGTAGAGGCTCTCGATGCCGAGCTGGTCCTGGAGGAACTCCACTCCGCTGTCCAGGATCGAGACCGTGCGTTTCTTCGGGTCGTACTCGTAGTCGTGGGTGGCCCGCAGTTCGGCGAGGCGCTCCTTGTCCTGCGGCGAGGTGAAGTTCTCGTCCTGGACGGCGACGCCCCGCATCCGCGTGACCATCGTGGCGAAGGCCGCGTACCAGTGGGTGGGCTGGTCGGCGGGGCCGGAGATGATCAGGGGCGTCCGGGCCTCGTCGATGAGGATCGAGTCGGCCTCGTCGACGATCGCGAAGTGGTGGCCGCGCTGGACGAGTTCGTCCTTCGACCAGGCCATGTTGTCGCGCAGGTAGTCGAAGCCGAACTCGGTGTTGGTGCCGTACGTGATGTCGCAGGCGTACTGTGCGCGGCGCTCGGCGGGGGTCGACTGCGTCTTGATGACGCCGACGGTCAGGCCCAGGAAGCGGTAGGCGCGGCCCATCCAGTCGGCGTCGCGCTGGGCGAGGTAGTCGTTGACCGTGACGAGGTGGACTCCCTTGCCGGTCAGGGCGTTCAGGTAGACGGGCAGGGTCGCGACCAGGGTCTTGCCCTCGCCGGTCTGCATCTCGGCGATGTTGCCGAGGTGGAGGGCCGCGCCGCCCATGATCTGTACGTCGAAGTGGCGCATCCCGAGCGTGCGGCGGGCGGCCTCGCGCATGGCGGCGAAAGCCTCCGGCAACAGGTCGTCGAGGCTCTCGCCGGCCTCGTACCGCTCCTGGAACTCCGGTGTGAGCGCCTGGAGTTCCTCGTCGGTGAGCTGCTCGAATTCCTCTTCCAGGGAACCCACCTGTTCCGCGATGCGTTGCAGCCTGCGCAGGATTCTTCCCTCGCCGGCCCGCATGATCCTGCCGGTGATGTTGTCGAAGCCGAGAGCCGGCACTGGAATTACCCCCAATACATCGCGTCCACCAGCATGTGTATGCGTCGATCGGCTATGCGTCGATCGACGAGCTGGGGAATGCGGACGCCTTGTTGGTTCGCTTTGATCGCCTCACGCAGTACGGGGTCCTGCGCATACCCCACCGTACTGCGGAACAGCTGCCGGATCACGGGCTGCTCGCCCGGAGGCCGTGGAAGGGCAGGGAAGGTCGCGGTTCTCCGCGTGCCCGTGTCAGCTGGACAGAATTTCCCCGACTGTATTCTTCACCCACACCGTGGCGCATATTTTATCCCCGTTCGCCATTCCGCTCATTGTTGACGCACACCTTTCTGTGCGGCAAGCAGCGGAATGACGACGGGGACGGCTGTGCATTCCTGGGGAAAAGGTCAGCGAATGGGACGGTGGAGGTTCTCCCTTTCGGACGGTCCCGGCGTCGCGTCGGCGATCCAGGGGCCTTCGCCGGACGGGTCGACGACTCCCTCCTCCAGCCAGGTGTAGGCGCCGCCGAGGACGCCCTTGACGACCTTGCGGTCGAGGTCGTCGGTGTTGGACCACAGCCGGCCGAAGAGTTCCTCGACGCGGACCCGGGACTGGCTGCAGAAGGCGTCGGCGAGCTGGTACGCCTCGCGGCCGTGCTCCCCGGTGGTGCGCAGGAGTTCGGCGCGGACGCAGGCGGCACTCATCGCGAAGAGTTCGGCACCGATGTCGACGATCCGGCCGAGGAAGCCCTGCTTGGTCTCCATCCGGCCCTGCCAGCGGGACATGGCGTAGAAGGTGGACCGCGCGAGCTTGCGGGCCGACCGCTCCACGTACCGCAGGTGGCCGGACAGGTCGACGTGGCCCGCCGGGTGGAAGTCCCCGTACGAGCGCGGGAGTTGGCCTGCGCCCGCGACCAGTTTCGGGAGCCACTTGGCGTAGAAGACTCCGGCGTTCGCGCCCGCCTTCGCCTTGTCCGAGAGGGACTTGTCCGGATCGATGAGGTCACCGGCCACGGACAGGTGGGCGTCGACCGCCTCGCGGGCGATCAGCAGGTGCATGATCTCGGTCGAGCCCTCGAAGATGCGGTTGATGCGCAGATCGCGCAGCACCTGCTCGGCGGGGACGGCCCGTTCGCCGCGGGCGGCCAGCGAGTCGGCGGTCTCGAAGCCGCGTCCGCCGCGGATCTGGACCAGCTCGTCGGCCATCAGGCAGGCCATCTCGGAGCCGTACAGCTTGGCGAGGGCGGCCTCGATGCGGATGTCGTTGCGGTTCTCGTCGGCCATCTGGGACGACAGGTCGAGGACGGCTTCCAGGGCGAAGGTCGTCGCCGCGATGAAGGAGATCTTGGCGCCCACGGCCTCGTGGAAGGCCACCGGCTTGCCCCACTGCTCGCGCACGGACGTCCACTCGCGGGCGATCTTCAGACACCACTTGCCCGCGCCGACACACATGGCGGGCAGCGAGAGCCGTCCGGTGTTGAGCGTGGTCAGGGCGATCTTGAGGCCCGCGCCCTCCGGCCCGATCCGGTTCGCGGCCGGGACCCGGACCTGGTGGAAGCGCGTGACACCGTTCTCCAGACCGCGCAACCCCATGAAGGCGTTGCGGTTCTCGACGGTGACGCCCTCGGACGCCGTCTCCACGACGAACGCCGTGATGCCGCCCTTGTGCCCCTCGGACTTCGGTACGCGCGCCATCACGACGAGCAGATCGGCGACGACGCCGTTCGTCGTCCAGAGCTTCACCCCGTCGAGGACGTAGTCGTCGCCGTCCGGCACCGCGCTGGTCGCGAGGCGGGCCGGGTCGGAGCCCACGTCCGGCTCGGTGAGCAGGAAGGCGGAGATGTCCGTACGGGCGCAGCGCGGCAGGAAGATGTCCTTCTGCTCCTGCGTGCCGAAGAGTTTCAGTGGCTGCGGTACGCCGATCGACTGGTGCGCGGAGAGCAGCGCGCCGAGCGCCGGGTTCGCCGAGCCGACCAGGGCGAGCGCCTTGTTGTAGTAGACCTGCGTCAGGCCGAGGCCGCCGTACTTGGTGTCGATCTTCATGCCGAGGGCGCCGAGCTCCTTGAGCCCGTTGATCACCTCGTCCGGGATCCGCGCCTCCCGCTCGATGAGGGCCGAGTCGACCCTCGTCTCGCAGAAGTCGCGCAGCTTGGTGAGGAACGCCTCGCCGCGCTGCGCGTCCTCGTCGGGCGGCATCGGGTGCGGATGGATCAGGTCGAGCCGGAAGCGACCGAGGAACAGCTCCTTGGCGAAGCTGGGCTTGCGCCAGTCCTGCTCCCGTGCGGCCTCGGCGACCTGCCGGGCCTCACGTTCGGTGACTGCGGGCTGGTGGGGTGTTGCGGACAAGAGACTCACCTCGCCGCGAATAGGGATCTTGGTCCGTTACGTTACTGATCGGTTCTACTCGATCGTATGTACCCGATTCCGGGCGACCCCACCAGTCCTCGCGCGGCGTTCGGCCGATGCCGTTACGCCCCCACGGTTACGCCGATCGGTCGTTTCAGCCGATGTCCACCGAGTACGACGTGGTGTCGAGCCGCCCCTTGCCGCGGAAGACCTCGGTGCCCGACTCGATGCCGGAGACGTACTTGTCGTCGCTCAGCAGTTTCCGCCGTACGAGTGCCTGGGTGAAGTCGTCGAGGTTGAGGGTGGCCCTGGTGGTGTTGGCCTGCCGGACGAAGGAGTGCACCTTCCAGCCGATGTCGCCCTCGTAGATGTCCCACATGGCGCCGCCGAGGCTGACGCTGCCGACCTTCGAGCCGAGGGGCCCGGCCCCGCCCTGCCGGTTGAGCCAGACCATGATCTCGTCGGTGGGCTGGTCCTGCCAGTCCGCGGTGTTCTTGCTGTGCAGCCACAGGTCGTAGGCGACGTTCATGACACCGGGACCGGAGCTGACGGAGAACTCCCAGCTGGTCCGCACGGGCTTGCGGTCACCGACCCGGATCGGCAGCTCGGTGGCCGCCTTGTCGGCCTTCCACCCCCAGTGCCAGCCGAGCACGGTACTGGAGTACGACTTGACGGCGTTCTCCTTGCCGGGCTTGCTCGTCCAGTCGTAGTCCGTGCCCCACGAAATGGTGTCCCCGCTGCGGGAGTTGTCCCAGACGCACTGGGTGCCGGTGCCGTCGTCCTGCCCCCAGAGGTTGTTGTTCACGTAGTACTTGCCCATCGCGACCGTGTCGAAGGCCCCGCACTTCTTCGCCTCCTCCCCCGCCATGGCGACGGTGACGGACCCGCCGACCGCGAACGCGGCGACAACAGAGCCGACAACCTTCGCCCGCCGAGAAAGACGTGGACGCCTGTGCTGCATCGGTGTTTCCTTCCAGGGACAACACGTACGGCTCCTGGTCGCCACGAGGAGGCCAAAGGTTGCCGCCGCCCCTGGACGGGTGGGGCGCAGCCCCCACCCGTCCAGGGGCGCGGGGAACTGCGCGCCCAGCCACAACCAACCCGCACCCGCCCAATCACCACACCCCCCACCCCCATAGGCGCCCCAAGAAAACCGACGGAGTCGAAGCGCTTCGACAACCTATGGACACCCCACCCACCGTCAAGCTACTGTCGAGCCACCCTCACTCGCCCGTTATCCGCAACGCGCACTGTCGAAGCGCTTCACACAATGCTTGGAGAGCTGGATGGTCACCCTCGCCGAGGTCGCCCAGCACGCCGGAGTCTCGGCGAGCACGGTGAGCTATGTCCTCAGCGGCAAGCGGTCCATCTCCGCAGGCACCCGCGAGCGGGTCGAGCAGAGCATCCAGCAGCTCGGGTACCACCCCAACGCGGGAGCCCGGGCGCTGGCAAGCAACAGGTCCAACATCATCGCGCTGATGATCCCGCTCCGTACGGACATGTACGTACCCGTGATGATGGAGATCGCCATCGCCGTGGCGACCTCGGCCCGCACGCACGGGTACGACGTGCTGCTGCTGACCGGTGAGGAGGGTCCCGACGCCGTGCGCCGGGTCACCGGCAGCGGGCTCGCCGACGCGATGATCCTGATGGACGTCGAGCTCGACGACGAGCGGCTGCCGCTGCTGCGCGGCACGGACCAGCCGTCCGTTCTCATCGGGCTGCCCGCCGACACCAGCGGGCTGACCTGCGTCGATCTCGACTTCGGTGCGACGGGCGCGCTGTGCGCCGAGCATCTCGCGCTGCTCGGTCACCGTGATATCGCCGTCATCGGCGAGGCGCCCGCGGTCTACGAACGGCACACGGGCTTCGCCGAGCGCACGCTCGACGGACTCCGGTCCCGGTCACGGGAGTTGGGCCTGCGGGTACTGCACCGCCCGTGCGAGGGCGGCTACGACGCGATGTCGTTGACGCTCTCCCGGATCCTCGACGAGCGCCCGGGCACCTCGGGCTTCGTCGTGCAGAACGAGTCCGCGGTCGAGCCGCTGCTCGCGCTGCTGCGCCAGCAGGGCCGGGCCGTGCCCGAGGACGTGTCGGTGATCGCGATCTGCCCGGACCAGGTCGCCATACAGGCCTCGGTACGGCTGACCTCGGTCGCCATCCCCGCACAGGAGATGGGCCGGCACGCCGTGGAACTGCTGATCGCCAAGCTCGAAGGGCACGGCAAGGACGAAGTCATGCTCCTCGCACCCGAGTTGACGGTACGGGCCAGCACGGGCCCGGCCGCTTCCTGAACCGCCCTGCCCCAACCACCCCGCGCCTCTTGGGCGTTGGGGCGTCCCAACCTGTTCCCGGTCCGCCAGAGCCGCGTCACCGGGTCCTGTCGCCACTCCTTCCTTCAGGAGCACCCCACGTGAATCAGCCTGCCGTAAACCAGCCCGGACAGCACGGACAGCAGGGTCCGTCCGGTAGCCCAGGACAGCCCGGCCAGGGTTCCGCCAGCCTCGCCCAGTCCTCACCCACCGTCGGCACGTTCCGCGAGCGCGACGGCGCCCTGGAGTGGAGCGGCCGCCAGGAGACCGTACGCGTCGAGCCGTGGGGCCCCGACGCGGTCCGGGTCCGGGCCAGGCTCGGCGGGCCGGTCCTGGAGGATCTGCCGGGCGCGCTGCTCGACGAGGCGCCCGCGACCGAGGCCACCATCAAGATCGAGGACGGGCACGCACAGGTGACCGTCGGCGCGCTGACCGTCGAGGTCGACGCCGAGGGCCTCGTCCGCTTCCTCCGCACCGACGACTCGGCGGAACTCCTCACCGAGGAGCGCGCCCACTTCTGGTGGCCCGGACCACGCCTCTACACCCCGGTCGGCAACGGCCACCACCGCCTGGAGCAGCGCTTCGCCGCGTACGAGGGCGAGAAGCTGTACGGCCTGGGCCAGCACCAGCACGGTCTGCTGGACCAGAAGGGCGCGGTCCTCGACCTGGTCCAGCGCAACGCCGAGGTGACCATCCCGGTGCTCACCTCCAGCCGCGGCTACACCCTGCTGTGGAACAGCCCGGCGATCGGCCGCGTCGAGCTCGCGGGCAACGGCACGCGCTGGGTGGCGGACTCGGCCCGGCAGATCGACTACTGGATCACCGCCGGCCGGCCTGCCGACGCGCAGCGCCGCTACAGCGCGGTGACCGGCCGTACGCCGATGCTGCCCGAGTGGGCGGCGGGCTTCTGGCAGTGCAAGCTGCGCTACCGCACCCAGGACGAACTACTGGGCGTGGCACGGGAGTACAAGCGCCGGGGCCTGCCCATCGACGCCATCGTCTGCGACTTCTTCCACTGGACGCACCTGGGCGAGTGGAAGTTCGACCCGGCCGAATGGCCGGACCCGGCGGCGATGCAGCGGGAGCTCACGGAGCTCGGCATCAAGCTCGTCGTGTCCGTCTGGCCGTCCGTCTCCCCGCTCTCCGAGAACCACCAACTCATGGAGCAGCGCGGCTACTTCATCGGCACGCAGTACGGTCCGATGGCGCACGCCGACTGGCCGGACAAGGAGGTCGCCTCCACGGTCCAGGTCGCCTTCTACGACGCGACGAACCCCGAGGCGCGCGAGTTCCTGTGGTCGCGGATCAAGGCGAACTATCTTGACCCGTACGGGATCACGGCCTTCTGGCTCGACGCCTGCGAGCCGGAACTGAAGCCGGGCTTCCAGGAGAACCTGCGCTACTGGACGGGCCCGGGCCTCGAAGTCGGCAACATGTACCCGAGCGAGAACGCCCGCACCTTCTACGAGGGCATGCTGGCGGCCGGCGAGACCGAGATCGTCACCCTCAACCGCTCGGCGTGGGCGGGCAGTCAGCGCTACGGCGCCGCCCTGTGGTCCGGCGACATCGGCACGGACTTCGCGACGCTGCGCCGCCAGATCGCGGCGGGCCTCAACACGTCGCTGTCCGGCATCCCCTGGTGGAACACCGACATCGGCGGCTTCCACGGCGGCGACCCGGACGACCCGGCGTACCGCGAGGTGATGATCCGCTGGTTCCAGTTCGGCGCGCTCTCCCCGCTGATGCGGCTGCACGGCTTCCGGGACCCGGGCATGCCGCTCGGCCCGGACATGACCGGCGGCCCGAACGAGGTCTGGTCGTACGGCGAGGAGGCCGGCACGATCATGGAGAAGTACCTCCGGCTGCGTGAGCGCCTGAAGCCGTACGTCCTCGATGTGATGCGGGCCGCGCACGAGGAGGGGCTGCCGGTGATGCGGCCGCTGTTCCTGGAGTTCCCGGACGACCAGGCGACCTGGTCGGTGGCCGACGCGTACCTCTTCGGCCCGGATCTGCTGGTCGCGCCCGTCCTGACGGCGGGGGCGAGCGTGCGGACGGCCTATCTCCCGGCCGGGGCGCGGTGGACGGACGCCTGGACGGGCGCCTCGTACGAAGGCGGTACGACGGTCACGGTCGACGCGCCGCTGGACCGGATCCCGCTCTTCCTGCGGGACGACGCGAGGCTGCCCGTGGCGGAGTGAGAGCCCGACGACACGAACCCCGCCGCCCTTGTCCGGGCGGCGGGGTTCGGTTCGTTCGGGTCGGTCAACTGCTGGACACCGTGAGGTTGTTGGTGACGAAGTCCAGGCCGCCGGAGGACGAGGTGATCTCGTAGCCGAACTGCACGTCGCCGATGGTCTCGTTGCCCATCCAGCCCTTGGTGTCCTTGATCCACTTGAGGATCGGCAGGATGTTCACGGAGCCGGAGTTCGAGTCCGAGGTGCGCAGGAACGAGAAGACCTCGTTGGCGCCGTTGTTGCCCTTGTAGACGGTCCAGGTGTGGCCGCCGAGCGTGACGTTGCCCTGCGAGGTGCCGAGCGGACCGACGGCTCCGTTGTAGTTGACCCAGAGCATGATCTCGTAGTCGTAGTCGGTGTCCCAGATGTCGTACGAGGTGTTGTACGCGCCCGAGGACGGGACCGTGACGTTGTAGTTGCTGCTGAGCGAACCGAGCGAGGTGATCGTCTTGTTGACCACCTTCTTGGAGTTCGGGTACGACTTGATGCCGCCGGTGTTGGGGTGGTTGGCCCAAGCGCCCCAGTTGGTACCGGAGTTGGCCCAGACGCACTGGCTGCCGGCGCCGGAGCCCCAGATGTTGTTGTAGAGCGTGTAGCCGTTCAGGCTGGTGTTGCCCCACTGGTCGCAGGAGTTCCAGACGGCCGCCGAGGCGGGGGCGGAGGCGAGGCCGATGGTGGCGCCGAGCGCGAGGGCGGGGGCTAAGAGTGCCTTGGTGATCCGGCCAAGGGTGCGGGTGCGTGCTGCCATGAGGATCCTTTCCTTGTGGTAATTTCCTTTTGTCCTGCAAGGGATCGGTTCGGGCTGGACCGCGACCTCCGGGTTGGAAGCCCCCCTGTTTGCAGGGGGAGCGGAGTCACGGTGTCCCTTCCATGGATGAAGGGACGAAGGGGGAATAGCGGGAAGTCACCACGTCCCCAATGTGAGGACGTGGTCTTCTCCGGCGACCAGGTCGAGCGGTCGCGCTCCGGAGGAAGTCCTGAGATCGATGCGCAGGGTCCGGGCGGGGCGGATGACGGCCGTGCACTCCCGGGGGCCCCATGTCAGGTCGACCTCGGCGCCGAACCGGGTGCGGATACCGCGCAGTCGGCCCGTCGGGTACACCGCGGGGAGCGCCGGGAAGAGGACCAGCCGCTCGGGCGTCGACTGGATCAGCGTCTCGACGATCACAGCGGGGAGGGTGTGGGCGGCATCGGCGTTGTAGACGTCGCGGCCGGGGTAGTGCGCGCTCATCAGCGAGGCGTGGAAGAAGTCGCCCGCCAGCACCTGGCCCAGCGCGTGCGCGACCCGCTCGCCGTCGCGCAGGCGGGCCGCGACGAGCGCGTGGTGCAGATGGCCGTGCGCGGAGTCGTTCTCGGCGCCCCGCAGTTCGAGCGCGCGGTGCGCGGCGGCCGCGAGGTCCGGGGTGTCGTACGGGTTGATCTCGTCGAGGGGCCACACGCCGTACAGATGGCTGAGGTGCCGGTGGTCGTACGTGTCGCCGAGGCCGGGCCACGCCCACTCGGCGAGCGCGCCGTCGTCGTTGACGCGGTGCGGGGGCAGCCGCTCGGCGAGCGCGCGCCAGCGGTCCCCGTCGGGTCCCGGGTGGTACGCGGACGCCGTGAGCAGGGCGTGCCGGGCCGCCGAGAGGTCCATGGCGGCGTTGACCGCGCCCCAGCTCGCGTTCGCCGGACGGTTCTCGGGTGAGTAGGAGGGGACGACGACAAGCCGGCCGTGCTCGTCGGTCCGGGTGAGGAAGTCCTCGTAGAACAGGGCGAGTTCGGCGAGTGCGGCCGTCAGCCGGGGGTCGTGCTCCCCGCGTGTCTCGTCGTGGTCGACGAGCGGCTTGAACAGCCAGTCGGCACCCGCCGTCCACAGGTGCAGGGGGTATTCGCGGCTGAAGTGGTACGTGTGCCCGGACTCGCCGTCCGTGTGCGGTGGGGCGACGATGCCCCGCGTGCCGAAGACGGCCCGGGCGTTGTCCCGCCAGTGGGGCAACTGCCCGTGCACCAGGGCGGCGTGGGCCTCGACGACCTCGGGCAGCGCGCCCGCGACGGCCGACGCGGTCTGGAGATTGAGGTTGGCGTCCGTGGTGAACGCCCCGGACCACGCCGTGTCCCAGTCGCCGGTCCACAACCCTGTGAGCCTCGGCGGCAGCATCCCTGCGGAGGACAGCAGGTGGTAGCGGCCGGCCGCGAAGAGCCGTTCGAGCAGCGCGGGGCTCTCGGGCAGCTTGAGCAACTCCGAGCCGGGCAGGGCGCGTTCGGCGTCGTCGGCGTCGAGGGTGAGGAAGGCGCGGGCGTACGCGGTGCGGTGGAGGTCCAGATGACGGTCCAGGAGGCCGCCGTACGACGCCTCGCCGCCGCCGTCCGTCAACAGCTCGCGCAGCGCCTGCGCCTCCACGACTGTGTCCAGTTCCCCGGTGTGCCGTCGCACCCGCGTCAACAGCAGGACGGACGCGGCCCCGGCCACGCGCACGCCGGGCGGGGTCAGCGTCGTACGGCCGCCGGTGATCACGGCCAGGGTCACTCCGGTGTACGCGCGGTCGCTGCCGGGGTAGCGGGCGCGCAGGGTGAGCGCGGCGCCCTCGGGGGTGAGGATCACCCCGTTGCTGATGCCCAGCCCGTCGGGGGCGCCGGGGAGCCGGTGGTCCAGCGTGATGTCCAGCGTCGGTCCCGGAGAGGTGACGTGCTGGACGATCACGTCGTCCGCGCGCGAGACGAAGACGCGGCTGCTCCAGCCCGCGTGGGCCGCCTCGGCGACGCCCCTGGTGAAGTCGACCGAGCGGCGGTAGCCGGGCTCCCCGTCGGCGGGCCGCCGCAGCCGCACCTGGAAGGCGGGGTGGAAGGGCTGCACCCATTGAAGGGGGCGCCCGTCCGTGAACTCCTCGGCCGCCGTCAGGTCCCCCGCGAGCAACCGGTCCTGGAGTCCGGACAGTTGGGCCGCCAGGGCCGGAGGTCCGGCGCACTCGCCGCCGTTGGGGCGGACCAGGGTGTGGTGCGTGACGATGACGCGGTCGTCGTTCGGATCACCGAACACCATGGCGCCATGGCGGCCGTTGCCGCTGAGGAAGGCGTCCTCCCAGCGGCCGGCCGGGCACGGCTCCCAGGTGCCGTGCGGCGAGGGCGGGTCACCGGTGTCGTGCGGCGGGGACGGGGCGCTGGCGCTCACGACGAGAGCACCGCCACGCCGTAGCGCTCCAACTCCAGGCATTCCGTGACCTGTTGACCGCTGAGCAGGTCCCGATGCGTCCCCGGCACCTCCACCGTGACCGCCTCACGCCCGTGGTTGAGGACGAAGAGCAGGTCTCCCCGGCGGACGGCCTCGACCTGCGGGGGCAGCCCGTCGAGCACCGGCCGCACACCCGCCCCGGCCGCCACGCCCGTCAACAGCTCGCGCAGCGCGGTGGGTTCGGGCAGCGTGGAGACGTACCAGGCACGCTCCTTGCGCAGCACCGCCGGGAGCCCGTCGAGTTCGCCGCCCTTGTACAGGACCTCCGCGACTCCGTCCCCGCTCTCGATCTCCTCGGACCACAACGTGCCCCGGAATCCGTCGCATTCGGCGGTCTCGTCCGCGTCCAGCGGCCACCACTCGTGGAGTGTGTGGATGCCGAAGAGGTCCCGCAGCCGCTGGTCCATGCCGCCGGGCCGTACCCGGTCGTCCTCGTCGGCGACTCCGGTGAGGAAGCCGCTGACGAGGGTGCCTCCGCCGCGTACGTACGCGACGAGGTTGTCGATCGCCGCGTCGGTGAGCAGGTAGAGCTGTGGCACGACGACCAGCCGGTACGCGGACAGGTCGTGCTCCGGGTGCGCGAAGTCCGTGGCGATGTGCGCCTCCCACAGGGCACGGTGCCAGGCGCTCACGACCTGCGGATGGTCGAACTCGGAGGAGAGGCGGCCGTCCTGCGCACCGGCCCACCAGGCGTTCCACTCGTGCAGGATCGCGACGTCCGATGGTGAGTGACTGCCCGTCACTTCCACACCGATACGGGCGAGTTCGGCGCCGAGCCGCTTGACCTCCTGGTAGGTACGGCCCCGCGGCCCCGCGTGACTGACCATGCCGGAGTGGAACTTCTCCGCGCCCTGGCGGGACTGCCGCCACTGGAAGTAGCAGACGGCGTCGGCGCCCCGGGCGACGGCCTGGAGGGACCAGAGCCGGTTGAGGCCGCGCGGCTTGGGATGGTTGACGCCCCGCCAGTTCACGGGCCCCGCGGCCTGCTCCATCAGCATCCACGGTCCGCGGGCCTGAGACCGCGTCAGGTCCTGGATGAGCGCGCCCTGCTGGGCGCCGAAGGGGTCGCGCGGGTCGGGATAGATGTCGACGGAGACGACGTCCTCTTCCCCTGCCCACTTCCAGGCGTCCTGGCCGACCCATATCGGCATGAAGTTGGTGGTCACCGGGGCGTGCGGGGAGTGTCGGCGGACGATGTCGCGCTCGGCGGCGAAACACTCCAGGAGCATGTCGGAGGTGTAGCGCTTGAAGTCCAGTACCTGCGTGGGGTTCTTCATGTAGTGGGCGTGCCGCGGCGGAAGGATCTCCTCCCAGTTGCCGTAGCCCTGGCTCCAGAAGGCCGTTCCCCAGGCGGTGTTGAGGGCGTCGAGCGTGCCGTACCTGTCCCGGAGCCAGCGGCGGAAGGTGGCGGCGGCCTCGTCGCCCCAGTCGTAGGTGCAGTACTCGTTGTTGATGTGCCACATCGTGAGGGCGGGGTGGCGGCCATAGCGGGCGGCCAGGTCCTCGGTGATGGCGGCGGCGTAGCGGCGGTAGGTGGCGCTGGAGTGCGAGAAGTGCTGGCGGCCGCCCCACCACTCGGTGCGGCCGTCCTCGTCGCGAGGCAGGGTGTCCGGGTGGAGGCGGCCCATCCAGGGCGGGGGCGAGGTGGTGGGCGTGGCAAGGACGACCCCGATGCCGTTCTCGTACATGAGGTCCATCAGCCGGTCGAGCCAGCCGAACTCCCGTGCCCCGGGATACGGTTCGAGCTTGGCCCAGGAGAAGACGCCGAGCGTGACGGAGTTGACGCCGGCCTCCTTCATCAGGCGTACGTCCTCGTGCCAGGTCTCCTCGGGCCACTGCTCGGGGTTGTAGTCGCCGCCGAAGAGGATGCGGCCGCGGGTGGCGTCGGCGAGACCGGGAGAGCCTGGGGGCGGGGTCGAGGTGGAGGGCCGGTTCGGGTTCGGGGTCGGGTTCGGGGTCGGGTTCGGGGTCGGGTTCGGGTGGCTCATCGGAGGGGCTCCCCGTACTGGATGCCGCGCCCGTTGGTGGCCAGGTACACGCGGCCGTACACCCGTGGGTCACCGACGACGACCTCGCCGGTCCAGCCCCATTGATGGGCGTCGTCGTTGATCCGCGTCCAGGTCTTCGCCTCGTCGTCGGAGCGGTACACGGCGGTGATGGTGTCCGTCGAGCCGACCTGGTAGATCGCCGGATACTCGGCGCCGTCGGCGGCCTTGCCGAAGCCGAGGGTGTAGGAGGCCCAGCAGCTGGCCACCTTCGTGAAGCTCACCCCGCCGTCGGTCGACCGGTAGAGCCCGTTCCCCTTGACGGAGAGCCACAGGTCACCGCTCCGCCCGGGCGCGGCGACGAGCTTGAACTGGGCGTCCCCGGAGGGCAGTCCGCCCGCACGGGCCGTGAACGAGCGGCCACTGTCAGTGCTGGCGTATAGCGTTCCTGTGTCGGTGTCGTATGCGTAGAAGTGCGTCGGGTCGGCCGGGTCGGCGACCGGCGTGGCGCCCTTCGGGAAGGAGGAGATCTCGGTCCAGGTCGTGCCGTTGTCGGTGGAGCGGTGGGCTGCGTACTTCGTGCCGTCCCAGTGCACGAAGGACCACAGCAGCGCGCTGCCGTCGGCGTTGACGGCGATCGGCCCCGGTGCGTTCTTGGCGATGTCGGGCTGGGACTCGAAGGGCGCCCAGGTCCTGCCCCCGTCGTTCGAGTAGGCGCCGTTGCCGTGGTCGCCCCACCCGCTGCGCACCACGTACGACGGCTTGGCCGCGGCCTGCGCGAGTCCCGTCGCCGACCCGAACACGGGGTTCGCCGCCATGCCGCGCGACGGAGACGCCGTGAGCCGCTCGTGGTACATCACGCCGATGTCCCCGAGTCCGCTGATCAGGTGCGCCTCCCCGACCGGGGGCGAGATCAGCTGGCGCACGGCCGTCTCCTCCAGCCCGCGGATCTGCGGCGCCCAGCGCAACAGATCGCGGGTGCCGTAGAGGGTCGCCCCGGTCCCGTACACGACGTGCTTCGAGTCGTACGGGTCCACGGCCAGGGCCTGGATCCACCAGCCGAACTTCGGCTTGTCCTCGCCCCACTTGAGGAAAGGAGTCTCGGACACGTCGAACACGGCCGCGTCCTTGAGGGACGTCCAGGTACGGCCACCGTTCGTGGTGCGGTACACGGTGTCGATGTCGGCCCAGCGGTTGTTGGTGGAGACGACGAGGGTGCCTGGGCAGCGGGCGTCCACGGCGACTCCGCCGTAGCCGAAGGAGTCGGCGGAGCCGTCGGACGTGGTGCCCCCGGGCTTCACGGGGGTCACGTCGACCCACGTGCCGGTAGCGGTGCGCAGCTTGTGGACACTGCCGTCGGACTGGCCGTTGGGCCCGGGCGCGTTGGCGTAGGTCACGTAGAGCTCGCGGGTGTGCGTGTCGTACGCGGCTCGGATCGGCACCTTGGCAGCGGTACCGGACGGCTGCCCGGGAACGGCCTCCCACGCGGTCCCGTCGACCGTGCGGTAGAGATTCGCCGTGCCCGGGGTGCCGTCACCGTCACCCCACCCGGCGTAGACGGCCCGCCCGGCGGCGACGAGGAACACGACGCCCTGCCCGGAAGCGCTCGCCGTCGCCGGAAAGCCGCTCACAGCTGCCCAACTGACCCCACGATCGGTGGACTTGAGCAACCCGTCGTGCCGCGTCCCCAACCACAGGGTGTCGCTGTCCCGCGGGTCGACGAGCAGCCGCTCCCCGGCGCCCCGCCCGTCCTCGTTGGCCCCGAGCTTCACGTCGAGGTCGGTCCGGCGCCAGGTCGCGCCCCGGTCCTCGGACCGCAGCACCGCACCATTCCCGGCCCACGACTGCGCGTACGTACCGAGCGCGAGATAGACCCGGCCGGGATGCGCGGGGTCGACGGCGATCGCCTCCACACCGAGCAGATTCCAGTCGTCCCACCCGAGATGATCGGTGAGCGGGGTCCACCGTGCGGCACGGTCGTCCCAGCGGTAGGCGCCGCCGATATCGGTACGGGCGTAGGCGAGACCGCGTACGGAGGGGTGGAACAGCACGCCGGTGACGAATCCGGTGCCGCCGATTACGGCGTTGCGCCAGCGGTAGGGGGGTGTGTCCGCGTCCGCTTTTGTGGCGGCCAGCGCGGGGCTGACGGCCGCCCCGGAGACAGCAGTAGCGGCAACCACGGCAGCACTACCGGCAAGAGCGGCTCGTCTACTGAGGCGGGGCGTGCGCATTACATACCTCGTTCCAAGAAAGGGAGAACTTCGAAAGGAGGAGTGGCCGGGCTCTGCTAAGGGGCGCGGGGCTGTGACATTTTGCGGCTCCGCCGTGTGGGCGCGATCAGCCACAACGGACCCGCAGCCGACAAACAACCGCAGTTGCCCGCCCAACCCAGCGGAGCGAACCGTCAGCCTTTTACCGCTCCGGTGAGCATCCCCTTCTTGAAGTGCTTCTGGACGAAGGGCGAGAGGAAGGCGACAGGGAGCAGCGCCAGCACCATGACCGCCATCTGGACGGCGAGCGCGGAGAGCTGGCCCGTCTTGATGGCCTGGCCCAGGCCGACCGGGGGCTCCTGCTTCTGGACGAGCTGGATCATGACGTTCTGCAGCGGCATCATGTCCTGATCGCTCAGGTAGATCGACGCGTTGAACCAGGCACTCCAGTAGCCGACGGCGTAGAAGAGCGTGATCACCGCGATGACGGCGCGGGACAGCGGCAGCACGATCCGCCAGAGGATCCGCCAGTCCCCCGCCCCGTCGATCCGCGCGCTGTCGATGAGCTCCGGCGAGATGCCCATGAAGAACGCCCGCAGCACCAGGATGTTGAAGACACTGATCGCGCTCGGCAGGATCAGCGCGAGATACGTGTCCGTCAGCCCCAGGGACTGCACCAGCAGATAGGTGGGGATGAGGCCCGCGCCGAAGAACATCGTCGCGAGCAGGATCATCAGGAACCAGCGATGCCCGACCGACCCGATGCGCGAGAGCCCGTACGCCGCGAGGATCGACACCGCCATCGAGAACAGCGTGCCGACGAGCGTGACCCCCAGACTGACCAGGGTGGCGCGAGTGACCTGGCCGCCGCTCAGCAGCTCCTGGTAGGCGATGAAGGTGATGTCCTTCGGGACCACCACCAGGCCACCGGCCTCGCTGATGGTCTGCTTCGAGGACAGACTGGTGACGATGACGATCCACAGCGGGAACAGGACGCCGAGGCAGGCGATGGTCAGGACGATGCCTTTGCCCGCTACCCCGGCCTTGCTGGGTTCCTCCTCCCAGACGGGCCTCGGCGGGGCCGCCCAGCGGCCTGGAATTTCGGGGCCGGGGGCCTTTTGCCGTTCCTCTGTCACGGCACTCACTTCTTGTACACCCCCTGCTCGCCCATGAGATGGGCGACCTTGTTCGCGGCGAGGACAAGGCCGAGACTGACCACGCCCTTGATCAGGCCCGCGGCGGCCGCGTAGCTGAAGTCCTGGTTGCGGACACCGTTCCACCACACGAAGGTGTCGAGCACTTCCGACGCGCCCGGCCCGACCGCACTGCGTTGCAACAGGATCTGCTCGAAGCCGACCGTGAGCGCGTCACCGACGCGCAGCACCAGGAGCAGGGCGATCACCGGACGCAGCGCGGGCAGCGTGACGTGCCACATCCGGCGCCACCGCCCGGCCCCGTCCATCGCCGAGGCCTCGTACAGATCGGGACTCACGGAGGCCAGCGCCGCGAGGAAAACGATGATGCCCCAGCCGGCGTCCTTCCAGACGCCCTCCGCCGTCACCAGGAACTTGAAGATCCCCGGGTCGGTCATGAGGTCGAAGCCCTCGTAGCCGTGCTGGCGCAGGGTCTGCGCGATGATGCCGGCGCCGCCGAAGATCTGCTGGAAGACGGTGATGACCAGCACCCAGGAGAAGAAGTGCGGCAGGTAGAGGATCGCCTGCGACACCGCCCGCACCCGGGGCCTGATCACGCTGTTGATGAGCAGCGCGAGCAGGATCGGGATCGGGAAGAAGAGCACCAGCTGAAGCACGAACAGGACCAGCGTGTTCTGGACGGCGTTCCAGAACTCCGAGTCCTCGAAGATCCGCGTGAATTGCTCGAAGCCCACCCAGGGGCTGTGGAAGACGGCGACGAAACCGTTGTCGCTGATGTACGGGTCGTACTCCTGGAAGGCGACGACGTTGCCCAGGATCGGTATGTAGTTGAAGACCAGGAGCAGCAGGACGGCCGGCAGAGTCATCAGGATCAGCGTGCGGTCCCGCTTCAGACGGGTCCTGAACGTGCCGTTCTTGGAGGCCGTGCCGTTCCTCGAAGCCGTCTTCAAAGCCTTCTTCTCGGCCTTCGATACCCCGGTGACCTTCAATACCCCGGCGTCCTTGACGCCTTTGACATCTTTGGCGTCTTTGGCGCCCTTGGTCGCCGCCTTGTCCCCTCCGTCGGAGGGTTCGGCGGTGTCGTCCGCCGCCTGCGTCGACGACGCAGGCGAAGACGACGGCACGGCGGCGCCCGGCGTGGTGCTCTGTGCCACGTCGTCACCCCTGCGCTGATCCGCTGTCGTCCAGCAGCTTCTTGTACCAGTCCCGCAGCTTGTCGCCGCCCTGGCTCTTCCAGTCCGACGCCGCCTGCTGCACGTCGCTGATCTTCTTGCGACCGCGTACGACGTCGTCCTCCAGGTTCTCGAAGTCGCTGGAGAGGTTGGTCCAGCGGGCCGGTTCGGTGACCTGGAGGCCGAAGAAGGTGGACTTCGTGGTGAAGGCACCCATCCGCTGCTGCCACTCCACCTGGTCCTTCGCGATGTCCGGGAAGTCCGGGTGCGCGACGGTCGGAGCGGGGCTGGCGATCATCACATAGGCGTTGACGACCTCGATGTTGCCCTTGTCGGTCTTGACGGGCATGCCGTCCTTGACCGTGTAGTGCGTACCCTCCACCCCGTAGTTGGTGAGCATGTACTCCTTGGTTCCGTACGGCGCCGCGGTGACGTTCGCGGCGGCCAGCACGTCGTGGATCACGGCCTTGGACGCCTTCCTGTTGATGAAGGCGAAGATGCCCGCGGACGATGCGGCCCACAGGTGGGGGTCTCCCCCGGCATGGCCGAAGATGTCCATGCCCGCGATGCGGAAGTCCTTGTTCTGGCCGGCCTGTTCGGCCATCTTGCCCCACCAGTCCGAGATGTTCTGGTTGTACATCAGGACCTCACCGTCGGTGAAGCGCTGACCCGCGTTGCCCTGGTTCACCGCCCTGGCGTCGGGGTGGACGACGCCCGCCGCGTACAGCTTGCGTGTCCACTCCAGCGCTTCGAGGTACTCGTCGAACTCGACCCGGTACTTCAGCTTGCCGTCGACGAGGTTCCAGCCGAGCGGCTTCTCGCTTCCGGACAGCACGCCGAAGCTGTTGAAGGCGGTCCACTTCATGTCGTCGCAGGCCCACACCTTCGCCTTGGCGTTGGTGATCTCCTTGGCGAGGGCCAGGAACTCGGCGGCGGAGGTGGGGAGTTCGTACCCCTTCTCGTCGAAGACGTCCTTGCGGTAGAAGGGCACGATGCCCGGGACGATGGGGGCGGGCATGGGCAGGCCGCGCAGCTTGCCGCCGAAGATGGAGTACTTCCACGCGTCGGTCGGGATGGCCGCGAGGTTCGGATAGTCCTTCACCTTGTCGCCGGAGAGGTACGGGCCGAGGTCGGCCATCTTGCTGATGATGGCGCTGGGTATCTTGCCGCCCATGTTCCAGCTGGGGATCACCACGACGTCCGGCATGTCACTGGAGGCGAGGACCGCGCCCAGCTTCTCGTCGTAGGTGTTGCCGTCCTGGTTCTGCCAGACGATGTCGGTGCCGATCTGCTCGTTCATCGCCGAGTAGTAGGCGTTGTTGCTCTTCGGCGGCGAGCCCCAGAACGGTGACATGATCTTGACGGTGCTGCCCTTGCCGAGCTTCTTGGGCACCGAGGTCTTCAGGTCGGCGAGCGAGAGCCTGCCGGTGAAACCGACGGCGGAGCCGTTCTTCGACGCGATGTCCGGCGTCACCACGCTCTGCGCCACGAAGGCGGGAAGGATCTTCTGCGCGTCCTTGCCCGAGGTCGTGCCGTCCTTGGAGCCGCCGCCGGAACCACCACAGGCGGCCAACAACGGCATTCCGCCGGCCACCGCGGCGGTGGCGACCGCCGTGGAGGCTAGGAAGCTTCTCCGGCTGGGAGCGGAGGCGGAGGTGTTCGGCGTCATTGCGTCAACCCTTCGTGGCGCACAGCAGGACACCCGGCGGTGGGGCCGTCGGCTGCGGTGTCTTGAGTGGATCTGGCTGAGCCGAAGCGGACCTCGGAGGTATCCGCACCCCCGGGGCTACGTCTTCGGGCGACATCTTCGACCATCGACGACAGTCGAAGCGCTTCGATGTTGCTGCGAGGTTAAGTGAACACCTGGGGGTACACAAGAGCCGATTCCAAGATTCCTCGGAGGTATATAGGTCTGAACCGGTCTCTTCCGACCCCTGCCGTGGCGGTGAGGATGCGGAGTTGTTGCGCCGAGGTGTCTTGACACCCACCCCACGGTCGAATCAGCATCGAAGCGCTTCGAAAGACCTTCACCGCTCTTCCGCACCTTCCACAGAGGGATCCTCGCGTGACCGCACAAACGCCGCCTTTCCGCGACTCGCAGCTGCCGTTCGCGAAGCGCATCGACGATCTTCTGTCGCGGCTCACCCTGGAGGAACGGGTCGCGATGCTGCACCAGTTCGGGCCCGCGGTGGAGCGCCTCGGCATCGCCGCGTTCCGCACCGGCCAGGAAGCACTGCACGGGGTCGCCTGGATGGGCCCGGCGACGGTGTTCCCGCAGGCGGTCGGCCTCGGCGCGACCTGGAACGGCGAGCTCGTACGCCGGGTCGGCGAGGCCGTCTCCGCCGAGACCCGCGCGATGCGCTCGCGCGACGACCGCGTGGGCCTCAACGTCTGGGCGCCCACCGTCAACCTCCTGCGCCACCCCCTGTGGGGCCGCAACGAGGAGGGCTACTCGGAGGACCCGAAACTGACCTCGGCCATCGCCACCGCCTACACCCGGGGCCTGCGCGGCGACCACCCCGCGTACTGGCGGACGGCTCCGGTCCTCAAGCACTGGCTCGCGCACAACAACGAGACGGACCGGGCGACCGCGTCGAGCTCCGTCCGCCCGCGCGTGCTGCACGAGTACGACCTGCGCGCCTTCCGCGAGACGGTCGAGGCGGGCACGGTGGCCGGCGTGATGCCCGCGTACAACCTGGTCAACGGTCGCCCCAACCACGTCTCGCCGTATCTGCGCGAGCACCTGCGCGCCTGGACGGACCAGGATCTGCTGGTCTGCTCGGACGCGGGTGCGCCCTCGAACCTGGTCGACCACGAGCACTACTTCGACACGCACGAGGAGGCCACAGCGGCCTCCCTGATCGCGGGCG
This sequence comes from Streptomyces sp. NBC_00878, assembly GCF_026341515.1. Lineage (NCBI taxonomy): Bacteria > Bacillati > Actinomycetota > Actinomycetes > Kitasatosporales > Streptomycetaceae > Streptomyces > Streptomyces sp. NBC_00878. The sequence continues at coordinate 2,923,267 of NZ_JAPEOK010000001.1, forward strand.
TCGACAGCTTCACGGACCACGGCACGGACAGCTCGAAGATCGTCGAACGCGTCCAGGGAGCCCTGGACCAGGGCCTGTTGACCGAGTCCGACATCGACACGGCGGTCCGCCGCCAGCTCGCGATCCGCTTCCGCCTCGGCGAGTTCGACCCCCGCCTGGACCCGTACGCGGTCGCGTTGGACTTCGACACCCCCGCGCACCGCACCCTCGCGCGGGAGGCCGCGGAACAGGCGATCGTCCTGCTCAAGAACGACAACCTGCTCCCCCTCACCGACCAGGGCACCCGCATCGCGGTGGTGGGCCTCCTCGCCGACGAGTGCAAGCTCGACTGGTACAGCGGCACCCTCATCCACCGCTCCACTCCGCTCGAAGGCCTCTACGAGCGCTTCGGCGCCGACCGCGTGGACTTCGCCGAGGGCGTGGACCGCGTACGTCTGAAGACCTCCGCCGGTACGTACCTGAGCGTCCCGACCGCGGACGACGCGACCGACGAGGTCCGGGGCGCCGAGGGTGCGCTGGACCCGGCCCTCCTCGCGGGCCGCACGGACCTGCCCCCGCTCACCACCGACACCGTCGGCACCGAGTTCGCGCTGATCGACTGGGGCGAGGGCGTCCTCACCCTGCGCGCCCCCGACGGCCGCTACCTCTCGGTCGCCGACGACGGCTTCGTACGCGCCTCCGCCGACCAGCCCGGCGGCTGGGTCGTCCAGGAGACATTCCGCCTGGAGCCTCATGAATCCCATGCATCCCATGAGTCCCACGATTCCCATGAGGGCGGTCACCTCCTGAAGCACGTCGGTACGGGGCGGTACGTCTCTGTCGCCGCCGACGGCGTAAAGGTTGCCGCGGAAAATCAGGAGAACCCGGACCACTCGGAGCACCCGGAGCACCGGGAGCACCGGGAGCACCCAGGGAACCCGGAAATCCTCCAGCTGGAGATCGTGGAACGCGGCGAGGACGCGGTGGCCCGCGCGGCGGCCTCGGCCGACGTGGTCCTCGTGGTCGCGGGCAACGACCCGCACATCAACGGCCGCGAGACGGAGGACCGCACCACCCTCACCCTCCCCGCCCACCAGCAGCGCCTCCTGGCCGCGGCCAGGACCGCGAACCCCCGTACGGCCCTGGTGATCACGTCCTCGTACCCGTACGCGATCGACCCCACGGACCTCCCCGCCGTCCTCTGGACGGCCCACGGCGGCCAGGCCGCCGGCACCGCCCTGGCCCGCGTCCTGGCGGGCGACGTCTCCCCGGCGGGCCGCCTCCCCCAGACCTGGTACGCCTCGGACGCGGACCTCCCCGACCTGCTCGACTACGACGTGATCGGCAGCCGTCAGACGTACCTGTACTTCGAGGGCACCCCGCTCTTCCCCTTCGGCCACGGCCTGTCGTACGCGTCCTTCGCGTACACGGACCTCGTGACGCACGTGGGCAAGACCTCCGTGCACGTCACGTTCACGGTCACCAACACGGGCAGCACGGTGGCCGACGAGGTGGCCCAGCTCTACACCCGCGCCGTGCACCCATCGGTCCCGCGCCCCCGCCGCGAACTGCTGGCCCACCACCGCGTCCGCGTACTCCCGGGCGCCTCCGCCGAGCTGACCTTCGAACTACCGCTGTACGCTTTCGAGTTCTGGGACGTGGCCCATGGCACCCCGCGCCTGGAGCCGGGCCCGTACGAACTCCTCGTGGGCGCGTCCAGCGAGGACATCCGGCTGCGCGGGACGATCGAGCTGGGCGGCGCGCCCGCCGTCCCGCGTCCGGTCCTCGAACACGGCCTGAACGCGGCCGACTTCGACGAGCAGCGGAGCACGGAGATCGTCGACCGCGCGAAGGCGTCGGGCAACTCGGTGACACCCGCACACGAGAACGACGCCGAACTGGTCTACCGCGGCTGCGACTTCGGCCCGGGCACCAGGGCCGTCGCCGTCGAGGTGTCGGGCGAGGGCGCAATCGAACTGGCCCTGGACGGCGGCCCGGTGATCGCCCGGCTCGACGTCCCGGCCACGCCGGGACCGTACGACTACCTCACCGTCGTCGCCCCGTTCCGGGCCACCGGGATGCACGACCTGCACGTCGGGCTGCGCGGCCCACTGCGGCTCGCGCACGTCGGCTTCTCCGGCGGAGGGGGAGGCGGAGAGGCCGACTGAGTCTCCGGGTCAGGGCCCGGGTCACACGGCAACGGCCGGAGCCCCCGCACAGCGGGCTCCGGCCGTACGCCGATCGGACGGGCAACAAGCAGCGGGCAACAGGCAGCGGGCAACGGGTCAGAGAGCCAGTCCCGTCAGGACGAGCACCCGCTCGTACGTGTAGTCGTCCATCGCGAACTTCACGCCTTCGCGCCCGACGCCGGACTGCTTCACCCCGCCGTAGGGCATCTGGTCGGCGCGGTAGGAAGGCACGTCACCGACCACGACCCCGCCCACTTCGAGCGCGCGGTGGGCACGGAAGGCGGTCTGCAGATCATGGGTGAACACACCTGCCTGCAGCCCGTACTTGGACTCGTTGACGGCGGCGAAGGCGGCGGCCTCCCCCGTCACCTTCTGGAGGGTGAGAACGGGCCCGAAGACCTCTTCGCAGGAGAGAGTCGCGTCCGCGGGCACATCGGCCAGCACGGTGGGGGCATACGTGGCGCCGTCCCGCTTGCCACCGGTGAGCAGTGTGGCGCCGGAGTTCACGGCCTCGTCCACCCATGACTCGACCCGCTTGGCGGCATCCTCGTTCACCAGCGGTCCGACATCGGTCGCGTCGTCGGCCGGATCACCGGTGACCTGCGCCTCGACAGCGGCGACCACGCGGGGCAACAGCCGCTCGTACACGGAGGCGTCCGCGAACGCCCGCTGCACGGAGACGCAGGACTGCCCGCCCTGGTAGTTGGCGAAGGTGGCGATCCGCGAGGCCGCCCGGTCCAGGTCCTCGTCACTCGCCCAGTCGGCGAGCACGACGGCCGCGCCGTTTCCGCCCAGCTCCAGGGTGAGGTGCTTGCGCGGTACGGAGTCCATGATCGCGTAGCCGACCTTGTCGGACCCGGTGAACGAGATGACGGGCAGCCGGTCGTCCTGCACGAGGGCGGGCATCTTGTCGTTGGCGACGGGCAGTACGGACCAGGACCCGGCCGGCAGGTCGGTCTCGGCGAGCAGCTCACCGATGAGCAGCCCGGACAGGGGCGTCGCGGGTGCGGGCTTGAGGATGATCGGGGCGCCTGCCGCGATGGCGGGGGCGATCTTGTGAGCGCAGAGGTTCAGCGGGAAGTTGAAGGGCGCGATGCCGAGCACGACCCCCTTCGGGAACCGCCGGGTGAGGGCGAGCCGCCCCTGCCCCCCGAGGTCCGTGTCCAGCCGCTGGGCCTCGCCCCCGTTGAACCGGCGGGCCTCCTCGGCCGCGAACCGGAACACGGACACGGCCCGGCCGACCTCGCCGCGGGCCCACTTGATCGGCTTGCCGTTCTCGGCGGAGATGAGCCGGGCGATCTCCTCGGTCCGCTCCACCAGGCGGCGGCTGACGTGATCGAGGGCGGCGGCGCGTATGTGGGCCGGGGTGGCGGCGAACTCGTCCCGTACGGCGTACGCGGCGGCCACGGCCTCCTCGACCTGGGCGTCGGTCGGTACGGCGACCGTGCCGACGGGGCGGCCGTCCCACGGGGAGGTGACGTCGAAGGTGGACTCGCCGGTGGCCTGACGGCCGGCGAGCCAGAAGGCGTGGGTGGAGGTCATGTGCGAGTCCGTGCCCTTCCGCGTTCGGGGTGTGCCTGGTGTTTCCCGTCCTACGGTAGAGCCGGGGTGGCGACGGGGGGCATGTCCGGGCCGGAGCACTCGTGGGGTGGGGTGCGCCGGTTTGGCCTAGTCGGTGGCTTGGTTCTCGCCCCCGCCGCCCCAACCCATTCCCATCACTACTCGGGTGCTCCGCCCCCGAACCCCCGCTCCCCAAACGCCGGAGGGGCTGATTTTCAGCGGGGGTCCGGGGGCGTCAGCCCCAGAAAGGGGAGCCCCCTACTCCGCCGCCGCAGTCGTCTTCAGCGCCAGCCACAGCTCCATCCGCACATCCGCATCGTCCAGCGACCGCCCGAGGATCTCCTCGACCCGCCGCATCCGGTACCGCAACGTATGCCGATGCACCCCAAGATCCACCGCGGCCGCGTCCCACTGCCCGTGCCGCGACAACCACGCCCGCAGCGAGGCGACAAGATCCCCCCGCCCCGTCGCGTCATGCTCGTACAGCGGCCTCAACAACCCGTCCGCGAACGCCCGCACGGCATCATCCGCCAGCAACGGCACCACAGACCCCGCGGCCAGCTCCTCGTGCTCGACCAGCACCCGCCCCCGCCGCCGAGCCACGGACAACGCCTGCTCGGCCTGCTTGTAGGCCGCCCCCGCGGCGATCGGCCCGGCGGGAGCCGAGATCCCCACCACGAGCTCGTCCTCCTCGCCCGCCTGCTCGCCGCCGGTTCGCGCGGCCCCGACGGCCTCCGCGTACTGGGCGCAGGCGGAAACGACCGCGCCCCCGTCCGCGGCCAGCACCACGAGCCGCTCCCCGTCGGGCACCACGAGCACGGCTTCACCGGACCGCGCGGCGGCGGACTCCGCGACCTCGCCGAGCCCACCCACGAGATCACCCCCGGCATCGGCAAGGGCGGCAGCGGCCTCGGCTCTCACCGCGGCCCCGCCGCCATCGCCCACTCCGTCCCCCTCCACATCCGGATCCCCGGCGCGAGCCCGAGCACCCGCCCGAGCCCGCCCGGCGGAAGCCGACGCGGCCTCGGCCAGGATCATCCGGTAGGGCGCGTCCAGCAGCCCCCCGTACAAGTGCCCGGCGACCCCCCGCGCATGATCCGGCTGCCCCGCCAGCAACATCCGCAACACGGCCGCGCCGATCCGCTGCTCGGCGGCGTACAACGACCGGGACCGCTCCGTGGTCAGCGTCAGCAGCGCGATGGCCGAGTGCACGGCATACCGCTCGGCCGTACCCAACGCGGCCGCCGTCCCCACGGCCAGCGCGGCCCGGGCCCGCCGCCCCGACCCGAGCGAATGCAGCTCGACCCGGTCCTCCCCGCCCCCGCCCTCGCCGTCCTCGTCTTCGCCGTCACCCTCGCCGCCTCCGACGACGGAACTCGCGGGCGCCGGCCGCTCCCGCAACCGCTCCACGTCCCCGGTGAGCCGGGCGGCCCGCCGCCCCGCCCACTCGGGCGCGGTGGCGACGACGGCCCCGGACGCGTCGTACAACGCCGCCCATCCGTCCACCTGCGAGGCGAGCGCGGTCAGCAGCCCTTCGGGGCCGTCGCTCAGCGCCTGCCTGGTCAGTTCCCGCTGCGCCGCGAAACCGGCCGTGACCGCCCGGTACTGGTCGGCGGCGATGGCGGCCGACACGGCCTTGCTGATGGCGAGGAACGGCGTACGCCGGGGCACCTCCAACAGCGGCAGCCCCTCCCCCTCCGCCGCGTCGACCAGCGCCTTGGGGGTCTCGTCGTAGTGCACCCCGACGGCGAAACCGAGCCCGGCCACCCCCGCCCCCACCAGCCGTTTCACATACCGCCGCATGGCGTCGGCGTCCTCCACGTCCAGCTTGAGCGCGGTGATGAGCAGCAGCTCCCCGCCCTCCATGTACGGCACGGGGTCGGTGAGCTCGCTGGCGTGCACCCAGCGAACGGGGGTGTCCAGACGATCCCCGCCCGCGCGCACGGTGAGCTTGAGCGCCGAGTGATGTACGAGCGAGGCGAGCGTGGGGGGCATGGGGCCTTCAGGTCTTCAGTCGTCAGATCGTCGTCAGGTCATCGTCAGGTCGTCAGGTCGCCGAATCGGCAAATTCGTCACAGGTTCTTCGATGGTCACGCGCCATGTGATCCTTTTGATCCTTTGGCCGCAACGTATGAACAACCTGTGTCGATTCTGCCTCACCGTACGGTCGACCCGTGACCCCATGTCCGGACGGTCACACTCGTCGCACCCCTCAAAAGTCCCTCAGAGGCCCCTCGCGCCCAGCCCCTCACCCCAACCCCCGGCCCGCCTCAGCTCCGCAGATCCACCAGCAACGGCGGCGCGTGCTCCCCGCGCACGCTGGTGAGCGAAAGCACCGCGTACCCCGGCGGCACCCCGTGCGCCAGCTCGGACGCGGACCAGCGCTCACGCTCGACCTGCCGTACGGTCACGGCCCGGGCGGTCGGCGCATTGCCGGTGATCACCCGTCGCAGCATGTGGACGGCCTTGCCGGCCGGGGTCTCCGCGATGATCTGCCGGTCGGTGACGTCCCGTGCCTCGGTCCACTCCTTGCCCCACACCTCGGCGAAGTCCTGCCCGTCCCACGGCGTGAGCCCGGACAGCGCCATCCGGCACCCGATGGCACCGAGCAGCGGCGACCGCAGCGGGCGGGGTACGTCGTCGAGGGTGCGCAGGGTCATGACGACCCCGGCGTTGGCGGACCGCAACCGCTGAATACCCCGTACGGCCTCGGGCGTGATGACTCCCGTGGCGTCGTCGAGTACGAGGCAGGCGAACAGCGACCGGTCCTCCCGTACGGCGACGCTCGCCGCGAACTGGGCGAGTACGAGCCGCGCGAGCATGCGGGAGGCGTCGGCATGCCCGCGCTCGGGCAGGTCGATCCGCACGCGTACGGGATGGTCGAGGGCGCGGAGGGAGAAGGGCCGGGACTGGCCCGACGTGTCGAAGAAGGTGGCGAACGCGGGCCGGTCGAGCAGTGCCACCCGGTCGGCGAGCACGCTCCCCACATCCCCGGGCTGCCCCAACTGCCGCTCCCGCGCGTCGAGTTCCCGCAGCAGGGATTCCTTGCCGCCCTCCGTGAGCGCCTTGCGCAGGGCGCCGAGCGGTCCGGGCGCGCCGTCGAGCAGCTGCCTCAGCTCGGGCACGGACGGGAAACGGCCGTGCACGGCCCGGTACGGTCCGAGCAGCTGGGCCAGCACGGTGGTGGACCGTCGGCTGTCCGCGCCGGGATGCGGATCGGCCAGGTCCCCGACGAGCGCCTCGGCGAGCACGGCCGCCGCCTCGTCGGGGTCGGTGGTCCCGCCGTACAGATCGAGGTCGTACACGGACTCGGGATTGCCCACCCGCACCACGACGTCGTACGCGTCCACCGGCCCGAGCCCCGCCCCCGCGGCACCGACGACGACCACGGCGGCCCGCCCCGCGAGCGCGTGCAGGCACAGCGATTCGGCGAGCGGCCAGACGACACCGCCGGTCTTGCCGGACCCGGCGGGCCCGACGGCGAGCAGCGAGGTGCCCAGCAGGTCCGGCCCGAGCGCCAGGCCGGTCCCACGGTAGGAGTACGGATTCCGCGGGTCGTCGGCGGTCGTGCCGAGCCGTACCTGTCCGGTGACAAGGTCGTGCCGCGCGAGGCGTCCCGGCAGGTCCCGCTCCCCGGAGGGGTGCAGACAGGCGGCGGCTCCGTCCCGCAGGACGGCACCGCTGAAGGTGGCGAGACTGTGCTGCCCGCTCCGCACGCCCTGCCAGGCCCGGGCGATCCTGGCCTGGTCGACGTCGCGCATGTGTCCGGCCCGGGCCTCGGCACCGAGCCGCTCGGCGGCGTCGGCGGCTCCGGCGGCGCGCAGTTGGTTCCACTGGGCGGGGTCTTCCTCGGGCGTCGGCGGAGCCTGCTGGGGCACGACTCGTCGCAGACGGGGAGCCACGAAGCGGCGCCAGACCTCGCTCCAGCGGCCGAGACGTCCCACGCCGATCATGATCGCGAACACGACGAGGACGGTGTAGCCCTCAAATACGAGGAACCTGACGATCCTACTGTCGCTGTTGCGCCAGGAATCCGGGGTGAACAGTTCGAGCGGCAGGATCCACCAACCGCCGAGATAGCCGTTGGACAGCAAAGACCAGATCAGCCACCCCACAAGAAAGGCGATCAGCGCCCCACTCAGCAACTGCCGGGCCGGAGTCTCCTCCGGCTCCTCCTCCGGCCGAGGCACATGCCCGAAGCGCCACACGCCCGGCGCGGCCTCGGGCCGAGGCGTCCGCAGCCAGGTGAGAAAGGTGGGCCCGTCCGGCGCCGACGGCATCCCGGGCGCCCGTGCGGGCCGCGGCGGCACCTGGGGCGGCCCCGCCGGCCGCGGCACACGATCGGCGTGCGTGCCCCGTGCGTCCTGCGTGCCGTCGCTGTCCATCGCCTCTGCCACCCCTGACCAGCCGCTCCGTACGTCGTTTGCGAGTCAATCTAACGCCCCCACAAGGGGAGTTCACCGCTTACCGGGCCGGGTGAGCGGCGATACGGAAACCTCGCCGCCCCATCGCTCCCCACCCACGCCATGTCCACGGCGGACAACCGAATCTCCCGACAACGCCCGGATGGAGCATGCCCACCCCCTGTTCCCGGGCCTAGCCTGCGAGGAAAGAAGGAAGCCGAGCGTCCGAAGATCCCGTCCGCAAGCCGCCCGCAAGCCGCCCGCAAGCCCTTCCCTCCCCGATGTCCTTCCCGATGTCCTTCCTAATGCCCTTCCCAATGTCCTTCCCCAAGCCGTTCGCAAGACCCCCAGGGAGCCCCTCATGAGCACACTTCCGCAGGAGCGCCGCGTCGTCACCGCCATTCCCGGTCCGAAGTCGCAGGAGCTGCAGGCCCGCCGTACCGCCGCGGTCGCGGCCGGTGTGGGGTCCGTGCTGCCCGTCTTCACCGCGCGCGCGAGCGGCGGCATCATCGAGGACGTCGACGGCAACCGCCTGATCGACTTCGGCTCCGGTATCGCCGTGACGTCCGTCGGCGCGTCCGCCGAGGCCGTCGTACGCCGGGCCTCCGCCCAGCTCCAGGACTTCACCCACACCTGTTTCATGGTCACGCCGTACGAGGGTTACGTCGCCGTCGCCGAGGCGCTGGCCGAGCTGACCCCGGGCGACCACGCCAAGAAGAGCGCCCTGTTCAACTCAGGCGCCGAGGCCGTCGAGAACGCCGTAAAGATCGCGCGGGCGTACACCAAGCGGCAGGCCGTCGTCGTCTTCGACCACGGCTACCACGGGCGCACCAACCTCACGATGGCACTGACCGCGAAGAACATGCCGTACAAGCACGGCTTCGGCCCGTTCGCGCCCGAGGTCTACCGTGTGCCGGTGGCGTACGGGTACCGCTGGCCGACCGGTCCGGAGAACGCGGGCCCCGAGGCCGCCGCGCAGGCCATCGACCAGATCACCAAGCAGGTCGGGCCGGAGAACGTGGCCGCGATCATCATCGAGCCGTTGCTCGGCGAGGGCGGCTTCATCGAGCCCGCCAAGGGATTCCTGCCGGCGCTCAGCCGGTTCGCGTCCGAGCACGGGATCGTGTTCGTCGCGGACGAGATCCAGTCCGGTTTCTGCCGTACGGGCCAGTGGTTCGCGTGCGAGGACGAAGGCGTCGTCCCGGACCTGATCACGACGGCCAAGGGCATCGCGGGCGGTCTGCCGCTCGCCGCCGTCACGGGCCGCGCCGAGATCATGGACGCCCCGCACGCGGGCGGGCTGGGCGGCACCTACGGCGGCAACCCGGTGGCCTGCGCGGGCGCGCTCGGCGCGATCGAGACGATGAAGGAGCTCGACCTCAACGCCAGGGCGAAGAACATCGAGGCCGTCATGAAGGCCCGGCTGGGTGCCATGGCCGAGAAGTTCGACATCATCGGCGACGTCCGGGGCCGCGGCGCGATGATCGCCATCGAACTGGTCAAGGACCGTACGACGAAGGAGCCGAACGCGGAGGCGACCGCCGCGCTCGCCAAGGCGTGCCACCAGGAGGGCCTGCTGGTCCTGACCTGTGGGACCTACGGCAACGTGCTGCGCTTCCTGCCGCCGCTGGTCATCGGAGAGGACCTGCTGGCCGAGGGTCTCGACATCATCGAGCACGCTTTTGCCCGTATCTGAGCGGAGTCTGCCGAATCACTTCCGGTGTCGCGGCGACGAGGAGCGGGGCGTGTGAAGAACGTGTGCGAGGTGCATGAGGGGACGCGAATCCACCTGTCGGAGGCCTCGCCCCTGACGTAGGTTCTACCCAGATGAGAGATACACCCCGTCCACAGGGGACTGTGGACGGTACCGGGTCGGGGCCTCCCCAGCTTCGCCCTGGGCGTGCCTCGCGCACACAACCGGAGCCTTGGCTCCGGGTCTCCTCACCGATCGGACAGTCGCCCGCCCCAAACCCCCCGGGGCGTGCGACAACCGATCTGATCGGTTCCACCGAAGGGCTTGCACCTACCCCCCCTGGTGCAAGCCTTTCGGCGTTTTTGCGGGTGCGCGTCTGCGTGGCTTGTGTTGTGGTGTGGCTGCGGGTTGGTGGGGGCTTGTCGCGCCCCGCGGCGGAGCCGCATATGTAACCGCCCCGCGCCCCTATGGGGGCGCCCTCGGCACCCGGAGCGATCACACCTGGCAGGGTGTGTGGCATGGTCAGCGTTCCGGATCCGCACCCATCGCAGCATGCACCTGCCCATGTAGACGGTGAGCGGCGTGCTGTGGTGCGGCCGGTCTGGGTCCTCGGCCCGCTCGTCCTCCTCTTCACCTTCCTGACCTGGCAGGCCGCCGTCGAGAACCCCCTTCGCCGCGCGGACGAGCGGCTCGCCGGGACGATCAGGGGCAGTCGTCTCCCGGCCGGCGCCGCCGATTTTCTCGCGGACCTCGGGAATCTCACAGTGGCCGTGCCGATCCTGCTCGCCGTTGTCGCCCACGTGTCCTGCCGGGCCCGGCGCGCGGATCTCCCCCGCTGGTGGGTGCCGCCTCTTGCGGCCCTGTCCGCCATGGTCGCCGTACCACTCCTGGTCGTTCCCCTCAAGGAAGCCATCGGCCGTACCGGTCCGCCCGGTATGGCCGGTGACGGCTATTACCCCTCGGGTCACACCGCCACGGCCGCCGTCGCCTACGGGGCGGCCGTCCTCCTCCTGCTCCCCTGGCTCCGGAGCCGCTATCGCCGCCGCGAACTCGCCATCGGCTGCCTGATGCTGGTGGCGGCGGTGAGTTTCGGTCTGGTCCGCCGCGGCTACCACTGGCCGCTGGATGTGGCGGGGAGCTGGTGTCTGTCTCTGGTGCTCCTTCAGCTGATGGTCCTAGCCGTCGCGCGATACGGTCGGGGGTCGGCGTAGGACCGGCTGGTCGGCGACGGGCACAACCAGGGGAGCACGGTGGCGGACGAGGGCGAGCGGGAACAGGTGGCTGTCACCTTCGAGCGCCGCGACTACGCGCTCACCCCGTCACCGGGCGAGGTGATCCTCCCCGCACACGGCCGCATGATCCACCACGATCCGGCCTGCCTGCACCTGACCGATTCCCAGGAGCTGGGCCGTTTCGCGGATGCGGAACGAGTGCTGTGGCGTCGACTGATCGATTCGGCTCCGTCGGACGACACCGCGGGGCGTGCGAAGTTCGCCCGGTCCATCACCTGTTCTTCGCAGGGAATCCGGGCCTTCAGGCCGGGCGGGAATGCGATCCTCGATCCGGAGGCGCGCGAAGCGCCGGAGTTCTCTGCGTCTCCGGGGTGACGGTCAGACTGGGCGCTTCTGGTTCTCGATGTAGTCCGTGACGATGCTCAGCGGTGCGCCGCCGCAGGACCCTGCAAAGTAGGACGGGGACCAGAACACGGACCCCGTGCCGATCCGGTTGATCTGGCCGGTGTACTCCGCCCGTAGGTATCGGGAGCTGACGCCCTTGAGGGAGTTGACGAGCTTGGACAGGGCGATTTTCGGCGGGTAGTGCACGAGCAGGTGGACGTGATCGCCTTCGCCGTTGAACTCGTGCAGCTGGGCGCCGAAGCTCTCGCACACCTCCCGCATGATCGCCTCGCAGCGTGTCAGCATCTCGTCGTTGAAGATCTCACGCCGGTACCTGGTGATAAACACCAAATGGACATGCAGGTTGTGGATGACATGGTTTCCCCTTCGGATATCGGGATCTGGTTCCCAGCGTGGTGACATACGCCAAGTGTAGTAGGATCAAGCGAACCTGACCGGAGGGGGTGGGCTGGATGATCCGTGCGTACAAGTTCCTCATGCGGCCCACCTTCCGTCAGGAGCGGGCGCTGGGCGAGATGCTGCGGGATCACTGCTCCCTCTACAACGGGGCCCTGCAGGAACGCCGCGACGCCTGGCGGCACGTGTCGAAGACGAGCGTCAAGTACGGGCAGCAGTCCGCTCAGTTGAAGGAGATCCGGGCGTTCGACCCGGAGCGTCAGGGCCGGTGGTCGTTCTCCTCGCAGCAGGCGACGCTGCGCCGGCTGGACAAGGCGTTCGCCGCGTTCTTCCGCCGTATCAAAGCGGGCGACAAGCCCGGCTACCCGCGCTTTCGTGGGGTGAACTGGTTCGACACGGTCGAGTTCCCCAAGGACGGCGACGGCTGCCGGTGGGACTCCGCCCCGCACGACCCCATCACCCGCGTCCGTCTCCAGGGCGTCGGCCACGTCAAGGTCAACCGGCATCGCACCGTGGTCGGCAAGGTCAAGACGGTGTCCGTGAAGCGCGAGGGCCGTAAGTGGTTCGTCGTGGTCACTGCCGAGCAGGGCCAGCCCGAACCGCTGCCCGCGACCGGCTCCGTGGTCGGCATCGATCTGGGCATCGCGAACTTCCTCGCCGACTCGAACGGCGATTTCGTGCCCAGCCCGCGCCACGGCCGCCGTGCGGCCGCGAAACTGGAGGCGGCGCAGCAGGCCGTGTCCCGGTTCCCGCGCCGCAAGGCGAAGGACCGAACCGCCAACCACCGGCGCGCGGTGGAGAAGGTAGCCCACATGCGTGGCAAGGTGCGGCGCCAGCGGCTCGACCACGCGCACAAGACCGCACTCGGCCTGGTCCGCGCACACGACTTCATCGCGCACGAAGACCTCAAGATCCGCAACATGAGCAAGGCCCCCGCGCCGAAACCCGACCCCAGCCGGCCTGGCGCCTTCCTGCCCAACGGGGCCGCTGCGAAGGCCGGACTCAACAAGTCGATCAACGATGCCGGATGGGGGGTGTTCCTGACGATCCTGCACGCCAAGGCTGAAAGCGCCGGAGTGCGACACGAAGTCGCACTAAACAAGTGGAAGCCTTTCTGAAAGGAGAGTGCGACCCAGGCCTGTGTCCGGGCCTGTTCCCCGCGCCCACATGCGTTGCTGGTAACGGCAGGGTGTGAAGCTGGGCGCTCACGCTCAAGAGCATCCCGGCCATCGGGAAGCCACAAGCAAGGGGAAAGACTGGACGGGTGAACGAAAGTGAATCTCCGACTATGCCTCGTGATTTCAAAGCTGCGCGATGGTGATGCAAACGGCAGTTGTAGGACCCGGCGTGGAAGAACGCCAGGTGATCCCCGCAGAATCGGCAGCGGGGGCAGGACACCACCGGTCCCGGGGTAGAGGAGGCACCCACCCCAGTCGCATCTTGTTGGTGCGGAACGTGGAAACCCCGTCGGGGTCCGGAGAGATCCGGTAAGCCGACCGTAAGGGAAGCAGAAGTCCCCGGCGGGAACAGGATGACCCAAGAAGCGAATGCCGACAAGCCGAAAGGCCAGGGGAAAGCGGGAACGTCCCGTATAACCCGTCGGATACGGGCCCAGGTGGCCCGGCCCGAAAGGGAGCCCACGTGGGTCGGGTGAGCCCATGAAGAACCTACGTCAAGAGACCAGAGCCAAAGGGCAAGTTGGATGCGGGGAGGGGAATCATGTGAGCGCAGGCAGCTGCCTTGAACTCGTCCGTCCCGGCGAACGGACCGGAGGGCGTTTTTTTCGACTGGCACAGCATCGACTGGGCCGAGTGCGAGGAAAGCGTACGGCGACTGAGGCGCAGAATCTTCAAGGCGACGCAGGAAGGTGACCTGAAGAAGGTCCGCAATCTGCAAAAGCTCATGCTGCGCAGCCTCTCGAACACTTTGGTAAGCGTGAAGAGGGTTACGCAGCAGAGCGCGGGACGCAAGACCGCCGGCATCGACGGGAAAGTGGCCTTGACTCCGAAGGAGCGGGGCCAACTGGCGGCTGAAATCCAACAGTCGGCAACCCCGTGGAAGGCGCAGCCGGTCAAGCGTGTGTACATCCCGAAGAGCAACGGGAAACAGCGGCCACTCGGCATCCCGGTCATTCGTGACCGGGCACTCCAGGCGCGTGTGAAAAACGCGCTGGAGCCCGAATGGGAAGCCCGGTTCGAGCCGAGGTCGTACGGCTTCCGGCCTGGCCGGGGCTGCCACGACGCGATCGAGGCCATCTACAAGGCGATGGCCCGTAAGGGCTCCACGCGATTGTGGGTGCTCGACGCGGACCTGGCGGCGGCGTTCGACCGAATCAATCACGATCGGCTCATGGGCGTACTCGGGCAGTTCCCTGGCAGGGATCTGGTACGGGGATGGCTCAAGTCTGGGGTGATGGAGAAAGGCCGGTTCGCTCCGACCGAGGAGGGGACTCCTCAAGGCGGAGTGATCAGCCCCTTGCTGATGAATGTTGCCCTGCACGGAATGGAAGAAGCTGCGGGGTGCCGCTACGTAGGGAACGGGTCTCTCCCGGAACCGCGTACGGCGCGAGACTCCCCGGTCCTGGTGCGTTATGCAGACGATTTTGTGGCCCTGTGCCACAGCGAATCGGATGCGTATCAAGTCAAGGACAGGCTGGAGCAGTGGCTCGAACCGCGAGGGCTGAGGTTCAACGGGGACAAGACCCGGATCGTTCACGCGACTCAGGGCTTTGACTTCCTTGGCTTCAACCTTCGACGCTACGGGTCAAAGCTGCTGGTAAAGCCCAGCAAATCCGCCATCAAGAGAGTCCGGGAACGGCTCAGAGTCGAGGTCAAGGCCCTGTACGGGGCCAACGCCGAGGCTGTACGCAGAAAGCTCTCCCCGATCATCCGGGGATGGGCCGCCTACTACCGGACGGTGGTCGCGTCCGAGGTCTTCACAGCCCTCGACGACTACGTGTGGAAGCTCGTCTATAAATGGGCCAAGCACACCCATCCGAAGAAACCGAAGTACTGGATCATCAAGAGCTACTTCGGCCAGTTCAACAAGTCCAGGCAGGACCAATGGGTGTTCGGCGACCGCACCAGCGGGGCCTTCCTCGTGAAGTTCGCCTGGACCAAGATTGTCCGCCACGTCCTGATCAAGGCCGGAGCGTCTCCGGATGACCCGTCCCTGACCGAGTACTGGGAAAGTCGCCGCCGCAAGAAGGCGCCACCGCCGATGGACAAGACCAGTCTTCTCCTCGCGGTCCGGCAGAAGGGGCTATGCCCCCTGTGCCGTCAAGCGCTGATCGTCGGAGCCGAATACGAACCGGACAGCCCACGCGAGTGGATCGAATGGTTCGCGGCCTCGAAGAAGATGCTCAACAAGCATCACTTCGTTTACCGGCGCGACGGCGGAGCGGACAACAGAACGAACCTTCGTCTCGTACACGCCGACTGCCATCGCCAGCACCATGCCAGCGACGGTAAACGGCCTCGTGAGCAGGAACCCGCGTAGTCCATAGGGGCTTGCTTGAGCCGGATGCGGTTAACGTCGCACGTCCGGTTCTGAGGGGGCCGGGGCACAGCAATGTGCTCCGGCTACCCGACCGGGAAGTGATCGCCGTGGACCCCCGCAACACCTCCCGCACCTGCCCCGAATGCGGGCGCACTGCGAAGGAGAACCGGCCCACACAGGAGAAGTTCCACTGCGTCTCGTGCGGCCACCACGCGCACGCCGACACGGTAGGCGCTCTCAACGTTCTACGGGCCGGGCTGGTCCGTCGCGACGCCGACCCAGCGTAACGAGAAGCCCCCGGCTTCAGCCGGGGGAGGAGTCACGTGGAACAGCTGCACCTGGCGGACCTGCTCGACTCGCTCAACCAGCGCATCCGTACGCATCTCGACCGCGAGAAGCAGATCGGCCAGGCCTTCTTCCTGCCGAACGGCGCTCCCGTCGGCCGGGGCCGGGCGTCTCCGTGTCCGCGAACTCGCCGGAGGAAGGCTGGAGTTGACCGCGGGGCCGTGTGTCGGGGTCGTCCGCCTCGACGCCTGCGAGGTCCGCGTCCTGCCCAAGTACCTGGGCGAGGAGCTGGACGTCCTGCGGATGCTGGAGTACGCGGCCGGGCGCGCACTGCCCGTGCTCGACGCGGCCCGCACGGTGCGCGAGGGAGCTCCCCATCTCCGGGACCTGGTCGCACTCCTGGTGACGGAGCACTGCGAACGGCTGCTGGCGCGCGGGGTGCGCCGCGACTATGTGACGGTCGAGGACGAACTGCCCGCGGTCCGGGGCCGGTTGCTGGCCGACCGTCAGGTCCTGCGGCACTACGGGCGGCTGGACCGGCTGGCCTGCCGCTTCGACGAGCACGACGCGGACATCGTGGACAACCGGCTGTGCGCCGCCGCACTCGATCTCGCGGCGCGTACGGCGCGCTCCCCCGCGGTACGCGCCAGGGCCCGGCGAGCCGCCGCTCAGTTCGCCCAGGTGGCCCCGACACCGCTCGGTGATCTGCGCACGGCCCTGGCGGGGCTCGACTACCACCGGCACAACAGCCACTACGAGACCGCGCATCGCTGGGCGGCGCTGCTCCTGTCCGGCGGCGGCATCACGGACCTGTTCGCCGGAGGGTCGCTCTCCTCCCGGGCGTTCCTCATCGACATGAACGTGCTGTTCGAGTCGTTCGCCACCCAGCTGCTGCGGGAGGCCGCGGCCGGTACGGGCTATGTCGTCCGGGGCCAGTCCCGGCACGCCGGGGTGCTGCACGACGAGCGAACGGGCCGCTCCTACACCGAGGTTCGGCCCGACGTCCTGCTCTCCGGCAGTGTCGACGGGGCACCACTGACGCGCCCCGTCGACATCAAGTACAAGCTGTACGAGGGCAGCGGGCTCGCGACCGCCGACCTCTACCAGGCGTTTCTCTACGCCCATGCGCTGGGCCGGCAGCCCGGTGGCGGGCCGCCCACCTGTGTCCTGCTGCATCCCGGCGGGACGGGCGGGTCGTCGGTGTCACGCGAGAGCGTTGCCGTGCGCCGCTGGGACGGCAGCACTTCGGCCCGCGTACGGTCCGTGTCCCTCGACCTGCCGTCGGTGCTCGGCGCCCTGGGAGGCGCCGAGCGGAAGACGACACTACGGAAGACGGCAACGCTCACGAGGCTGCTCGCGGCAGTGCTGGAGTGACTCCGCCACCACCGCGAAGCCGCCCCCTCAGCCCCCTCAGCCGAAGTAGCTGTCGAAGTTCTTCGAGAACTCCCACCCCCCGTACCGGTCCCAGTTGATCGACCAGGTCATCAGGCCGCGGAGGGCGGGCCAGGTGCCGTGGGTCGTGTACGAGCCGCAGTTGGTCTTCTTGGTCAGGCAGTCGAGGGCCTTGTTGGTCTCGGACGACGGTACGTGGCCGTTGCCCGCGTTCGTGGTCGCCGGCATGCCGATCGCGACCTGGTCGGCGCGCAGCGGCGGGAAGACGTTGTTGGCGTCGCCCGCGACCGGGAAGCCCGTGAGGAGCATGTCGGTCATGGCGATGTGGAAGTCGGCGCCGCCCATGGTGTGGTACTGGTTGTCGAGGCCCATGATCGGGCCCGAGTTGTAGTCCTGGACGTGCAGGAGCGTCAGGTCGTCGCGCAGGGCGTGGATGACCGGGAGGTAGGCGCCGGCGCGCGGGTCCTGGCCGCCCCACTTGCCGGTTCCGTAGTACTGGTAGCCGAGTTGGACGAAGAACGTCTCCGGCGCCATCGACAGGACGAAGCCGGCGCCGTACTTGGCCTTGAGGGTCTTCACGGCCGAGATGAGGTTCACGATCACCGGCGTCTTCGGGTTCTTGAAGTCCGTGTCGTCGGCGTTCAGGGAGAGCGAGTGGCCCTCGAAGTCGATGTCCAGGCCGTCCAGACCGTAGGTGTCGATGATCTTCGAGACCGAGGAGACGAACGCGTCACGGGCCGCCGTCGTCGTCAGTTGTACCTGGCCGTTCTGGCCGCCGATGGATATCAGGACCTTCTTGCCCGCGGCCTGCTTCGCCTTGACGGCCGCCTTGAAGTCGGCCTCGCTCTCGACGTTCGGGCACTCGGTGGCCGGGCAGAGGCTGAAGCGGATGTCCCCCGAGGTGGTCGAGGTGGGTTCACCGAAGGCCAGGTTGATGACGTCCCAGCTGTCGGGGACGTCGGCCATCCGCGTATAGCCCGAGCCGTTGGCGAAGCTCGCGTGGAGGTAGCCGACCAGGGCGTGGGCGGGGATGTCCGAAGGATTGCCGCCGCCCGTACCCGCCTTCGTCGTCGCCGTGACGGCGGGGGACTTGGCGGACTCGCCGGCCGCGTTCACGGCGGTGACCTGGAAGGAGTACGCGGTGGAGGGGGACAGCCCGGAGACGGTGGCCGAAGTGCCGCTCACCGACTGGATCTTCGTACCGTTGCGGTGGATCGCGTAGCCCGTCGCGCCGGGGACCGACGGCCAGGAGAGGCCGACGCTGGTGGACGTGACCGTGCCGACCGTGGGGGCGGTCGGGGCGGCCGGGGGTTGTGCGGCGTCGGCGCCCGGACCGACCAGGGAGATGTCGTCGGCGTGGTACGCGGCGGTGCCGTACCAGCCGTTGGTGTAGATGGTGACGCTGGTGGTGGACGGGCCGGTGCGGAAGGTCGTGGTGAGCCGCTGCCAGTCCGGCGCGGACTGGGTCCACGTGGAGACGTCGGTGGTACCGGTGCCGCTCGCGCCGAGGTAGGCGTAGTCGCCCCGGACGTATCCGGCGAGGGTGTACTGGGAGTCGGGCTTGACGGTCACGGTCTGCGCGCAGCGCGCGTTGTCACTGCCGGCCGGGGTCGCCTTCAGTGCTGAACCGCCGCTCCGCACGGGTGTGGTGACCACGCTGCCCGCCGTGCAGGTCCAGCCGTCGAGGCCCGCCTCGAACCCGCCGTTCCTGGCGAGGTCCGCGTCGGCCGCACGGGCGGGCGACGAGAGCGCGGTGATGCCGGGTACGGCCAGGACGGTGGCCGCACAGAGGGCTAGGACTGATCTGACGCGATCCACAAGTACCTCCTGGCGTGGGGGAATTGGAGGGTGGAGCGCGCCCAATTTGGTCCAGACCAATCCAGGTTGTCAAGACCTCCGGCGACTGGCCGCGGTCATCGGCGACTGGCCGCGGTCATCAGCCGCTGTCCGCGATCATCAGCGACCGTCCGCCGCCGTCGACGGCTGGCTGGGGTCGTCGACGGCTGGCTGGGGTCGTCGGTCGCCAGACGCACCGCCGCCTCGTGCATGGCCAGTTCCAGCAGCGTCGGGTCGGTGAGCGTGCCGGAGCCGTCCGGCGGGACCAGCCGGCGGACTCCGCCGGTCGACCTCCCCGGTTCAGACAGAGGCGGGTCAGGCGGTCTCAGCTGTCGAAGCCGAGCCCCAGTCTGTCCATGGTCCTGAGCCACAGATTGCGTCGGCCGCCGTGCGCGTCCGCCCGCGCCAGGGACCATTTGGTGAGCGCGATCCCCGTCCACGCGAACGGCTCCGGCGGGAAGGGCAGCGGCTTCTTGCGGACCATCTCCAGCGACGTACGCTCCGTGCGCTCCCCCGACAGCAGGTCGAGCATCACGTCCGCGCCGAAGCGGGTGGCGCCGACGCCGAGGCCCGTGAAGCCCGCCGCGTAGGACACGCGGCCCTGGTGGGCGGTGCCGAAGAAGGCCGAGAAGCGGGAGCAGGTGTCGATCGCGCCGCCCCACGCGTGGCTGAAGCGGACGCCCTCCAGCTGCGGGAAGCAGGTGAAGAAGTGCCCGGCGAGCTTCGCGTACGTCTCCGGCCGGTCGTCGTACTCGGCGCGCACTCGGCCCCCGTACGGATAGACCGCGTCGTAGCCTCCCCACAGGATCCGGTTGTCGGCGGACAGGCGGAAGTAGTGGAACTGGTTCGCCGAGTCCCCGAGGCCCTGCCGGTTCCGCCAGCCGATCGACGCGAGCTGGTCGGCGGTCAGCGGCTCGGTCATCAGGGCGTAGTCGTAGACCGGGACGGTGTACGAGCGCACGCGTCTGACCAGGTTCGGGAAGATGTTGGTGCCGAGGGCGACCCGGCGGGCGCGGATGCTGCCGTACGGCGTGCGTACGGCCATTCCGGCGCCGTACGGCTTGAGGGTGAGCGCGGGCGTGTGCTCGTACACGCGGACGCCGAGTTCGACGCAGGCGCGCTTGAGGCCCCAGGCGAGCTTGGCGGGGTGCAGCAGGGCGACGCCGCGGCGGTCGTGGAGGCCGGCCAGGAAGGTCGGTGAGTCGACTTGTCCCCGTACGGCGTCGGTGTCCAGGTACTCGACGTCGTCCGCCAGGCCCTCGCGCTCCAACTCCTCGTACCAGTCCCGGAGTTCGGCCGCCTGGTACGGCTCGGTGGCGACGTCGATCTCGCCGGTGCGCTCGAAGTCGCAGTCGAGGGAGTAGCGGGCGACGGTCGCCTCGATGCCGTCGAGGTTGCGGGCGCCCAGCTCCTCCAGCTGGTGGATCTCGTCGGGCCAGCGGGTCAGGCCGTTGGCCAGGCCGTGGGTGAGGGAGGCGGCGCAGAAGCCGCCGTTGCGGCCCGAGGCGGCCCAGCCCGCCTCGCGGCCCTCGACCAGGACCACCTCGCGACCGGGGTCGCGCTCCTTGGCGAGGAGCGCGGTCCACAGCCCGCTGTAGCCGCCGCCGACGACGAGCAGGTCGCAGGTCTCGACGGTGGTGAGGGCGGGTTCGGGGCGGGGCCTGCCGGGGTCGTCCAGCCAGTACGAGACCGGCTGGGCGTCGGAGAGGGACTTCGCCCAGTTCTTGTCACGGCTCATGGCGCTTGGGGCCATGATTTCAACTCCCTACGACTGCTGCTTTCTTGAAGTTTCCTGATGTTCTTGAAGCCTCTTGAAGCGCTATGCCTTTTGGCGGTTTCGGCGGTTGCCGATGACCATTCCGGCCAGCACGAACAGTACGGCGACGATGAACATGGCCGTACCGATGACATTGATCTGAACGGGTGTGCCGCGCTGGGCCGAGCCCCAGACGAACATGGGGAAGGTGACGGTCGAGCCCGCGTTGAAATTGGTGATGATGAAGTCGTCGAAGGAGAGCGCGAAGGCGAGCAGCGCTCCCGCGGCGATTCCGGGGGCGGCGATGGGCAGGGTGACGCGGACGAAGGTCTGCACGGGACCCGCGTACAGGTCCTGGGCGGCCTGCTCCAGCCTCGGGTCCATCGACATGACTCGGGCCTTGACGGCGGTGACCACGAAGCTCAGACAGAACATGATGTGGGCGATCAGGATGGTCCAGAAGCCCAGTTCGGCGCCCAGGTTGAGGAAGAGCGTGAGCAGCGAGGCGGCCATCACGACCTCGGGCATCGCCATCGGCAGGAAGATCAGCGAGTTCACGGCGCCGCGCGCGCGGAAGCGGTAGCGGACGAGCGCGAAGGCGATCATCGTGCCGAGGACGGTGGCGCCGAGGGTCGCCCAGGCCGCGATCTGCAGGCTCAGCGAGAGCGAGCCGCACAGGTCGGCGACCCCGCAGGGATCGGTCCATGCCTCCGTGGAGAACTGCTGCCATTCGTAGTTGAAGCGCCCCTTCGGATTGTTGAAGGAGAACACCGTGACGACGATGTTCGGCAGCAGCAGATAACCGAGGGTCAGCAGACCCGCGATGACGACGAGACGGCGCTTCAGCCAGCGTACGAGGGCCATTTAAACCAGATCCTCCGTCCCGGACTTGCGAATGTAGAGGGTGACGATGGCGAGGATCCCGGCCATGAGAATGAACGAGAGCGCCGCGGCCGTCGGATAGTCGAGAATCCGCAGGAACTGGGTCTGGATGACGTTTCCGACCATGCGGGTGTCGGTGGAGCCGAGCAGATCGGCGTTCACGTAGTCGCCGCTCGCCGGGATGAACGTGAGCAGCGTCCCGGAGACGACACCGGGCATCGACAGCGGGAACGTCACCTTGCGGAAGGTGGTGAAGGGCTTCGCGTACAGGTCGCCCGCCGCCTCGTGCAGCCGCCCGTCGATCCGCTCAAGGGAGGTGTAGAGCGGCAGGATCATGAACGGCAGGAAGTTGTACGTGAGACCGCAGACCACGGCGAGCGGCGTGGCGAGGACCCGGTCCCCGGCCGTGATGCCGAGCCAGCTGGTGACGTCCAGGACGTGCAGCGAGTTGAGGGCGCCGACGACCGGGCCGCCGTCCGCGAGGATCGTCTTCCAGGCGAGCGTACGGATCAGGAAGCTGGTGAAGAACGGGGCGATCACCAGGATCAGGATCAGGTTGCGCCAGCGGCCCGCGCGGAACGCGATCAGATACGCGAGCGGGTAGCCGAGCAGCAGACAAAGGATCGTGGCGGTACCGGCGTACGCGATGGAGCGCAGGAACTGCGGCCAGTACTCGGACACCGCGTCCCAGTACGTCGCGAAGTGCCAGGTGACCTTGTAGCCCTCCTCCAGGGAGCCCGTCTGCACGGACGTGGAGGCCTGGTAGACCATCGGCAGAGCGAAGAAGACGAGCAGCCAGAGGATGCCGGGGAGCAGCAGCCAGTACGGGGTGAGGCGGCCGCGCTTTCCGGGCGGGCGTTCCTTCGGTGCGGGGGTCGGCGCCAGGGGTGGCGCCTCGGTGACAGTGGTCATCAGGCCGCCACCCCCTCTTCTTGCCCCACCGTCTCCACGCCCGCGTCGATGTCCTGAGCGGCGTCCAGGCCGAACGTGTGGGCCGGGTTCCAGTGCAGGACGACCTCGGCACCGCGCACGAGCCGGGAGTCGCGGTCGATGTTCTGGGCGTAGACCTCGAACTCGGGGCAGACCGGGCTGTCGATGACGTACTGCGTGGAGACGCCGATGAAGCTGGAGTCGGCGATCGTGCCGGTGATGCGGTTGCGGCCGACGGGTATCTCGCCCGCGTCGTCGGCGTGCGTGAGCGAGATCTTCTCGGGGCGGACGCCGACGAGAACCTTGCCGCCGGTCGCCGTGGGCGCGGAACATCGCGCCTCGGGCAGGACGAGCTTGCCGCCGCCCGCCTTGAGGACGATCTCGGCGCCGCTCCTGGTGTCGACCTCGGCCTCGATGAGGTTCGAGGTGCCGAGGAAGTTGGCGACGAAGGTGGTCTGCGGGTTCTCGTAGAGGTCGGCGGGCGAGCCGAGCTGTTCGACACGGCCCGCGTTCATCACGGCGACCGTGTCGGCCATCGTCATGGCCTCCTCCTGGTCGTGTGTGACGTGCACGAAGGTGATGCCGACCTCGGTCTGGATGCGCTTGAGCTCCAGCTGCATCTGGCGGCGCAGCTTGAGGTCGAGGGCGCCTAGGGGTTCGTCGAGAAGGAGGACCTTGGGGGTGTTGATCAGCGCGCGGGCCACGGCGACGCGCTGCTGCTGGCCGCCGGAGAGCTGGTGCGGCTTCTTGCGGGCCTGCTCGCCGAGCTGGACGAGGTCGAGCATGTCCTCGACCTGCTTCTTCACCGACTTGATGCCGCGCCGGCGCAGACCGAAGGCGACGTTCTCGAAGATGTCGAGGTGCGGGAAGAGCGCGTACGACTGGAAGACGGTGTTCACAGGCCGCTTGTACGGCGGCAGGTTCGTCACGTCCTGGTCGCCGAGCGCGACGGAGCCGGAGGAAGGTTCCTCCAGACCGGCGATCATCCGCAGGGTGGTGGTCTTGCCGCAGCCTGAGGCGCCGAGCAGGGCGAAGAACGAGCCCTGGGGGACGGTCAGGTCGAGCGGGTGGACGGCGGTGAAGGAGCCGTAGGTCTTGCTGATTCCGGAGAGGCGGACGTCGCCGCCGGTGTCTTTCGTCATGGTGTGGTCCCTGGGTGTCGGGGTCGTCTGTGGTCCGGGGGCGGGACACGGAAGCCGTGCCGCACGGGCAGGTCCGAGGCGGAGCCGGCACTGCCGCCCGGAACGCCGGGCACCCGCCCTCGCGACCCGAACCACCGATTCCGCACCCGCCGGAGGCGTTACGCCCCGGTCAGCTTCGCGAACTTCTCTTCGTAGGCCGTCTCTTCCTTCGCGCTCAGGGAGCGGAAGGAGTGGGACTTGGCCGCCATGGCGGCGTCCGGAATGATCAGCGGGTTGTCGGCCGCCGACTCGTCGATCTTCGCCAGCTCGGCCTTCACTCCGTCGACGGGACAGACGTAGTTGATGTACGCGGCGAGCTGGGCGGCCGGAGCGGGCTCGTAGTAGTAGTCGATGAGCCGTTCGGCGTTGGTCTTGTGCCGGGCCTTGTTGGGGACCAGCAGGTTGTCCGTGGACGTCAGATAGCCGCTGTCCGGGATGACGAAGTCGACGTCCGGGCTGTCCGCCTTGAGCTGGACGACGTCACCGGCCCAGGCGACACAGGCCGCGAGGTCGCCCTTGGTGAGGTCGGAGGTGTAGTCGTTGCCGGTGAAGCGGCGGATCTGGCCCTGGTCGACGGCCTTCTGGAGGCGGGCGATCGCCGCGTCGAAGTCGTCGTCGGTGAACTTCGCCGGGTCCTTGCCCAGGTCGAGCAGCGTCATGCCGATGCTGTCGCGCATCTCGGACAGGAAGCCGATGCGCCCCTTGAGCTTGGGATTGTCGAGCATGTCGGAGAGGGACTTCACCTCCACGCCGTCCAGCGCCTTCTTGTTGTAGGCGATGACCGTGGAGATACCGGTCCAGGGGTACGAGTACGCGCGTCCCGGGTCCCAGTCCGGCGTACGGAACTGCTGGGACAGGTTGGCGTACGCGTGCGGCAGGTTGGACGCGTCCAGCTTCTGCACCCAGCCGAAGCGGATGAGCCGGGCGGCCAGCCAGTCGGTGACACAGATCAGGTCGCGTCCGGTGGCCTGGCCCGCCGCGAGCTGCGGCTTGATCTTCCCGAAGAACTCGACGTTGTCGTTGATGTCCTCGGTGTACTTGACCTTGATGCCGGTGCGCTTGGTGAACGCGTCGAGCGTGGGGTGGTGCTTCTCGCTGTCGTCGACGTCCATGTACTCGGTCCAGTTGGAGAAGGTGATCTGCTTCTCCTTGGCCGAGTGGTCCTCGGACGAGACGCCCGCGGTGTTCTTCGCCGCGGGTATCCCGCAGGCGCTCAGCGTCCCGAGCCCGCCCAGGGCGAGCGCGCCGCCGGTGGACGCGCGCAGCAGCGAACGGCGGGTGAGGGAGGCCCTGCCGTTGCTGAGGCCGCGCCGCATGGCGGCGAGTCGGGCCGGGGACAGGCGGTCGGGCTCGTACTGCTCCATGCTCGTGGTGCCCTTTCGGGAGGGTGCGGCCTGGTCTGGGCCGGTGGCGACTAACGGTCCCCGAAGATCGTGCGGTGCCAGTCCTTCCTGGCCACCGCGGTGTTGTCGAACATGACGTGCTTGATCTGGGTGTACTCCTCGAACGAGTACGAGGACATGTCCTTGCCGAAGCCGGACGCCTTGTATCCGCCGTGCGGCATCTCGCTGATGATCGGGATGTGGTCGTTGACCCACACACAGCCCGCCTTGATCTCGCGCGTGGCACGGTTCGCGCGGTACACGTCACGGCTCCACGCGGAAGCGGCGAGACCGTACGGCGAATCGTTGGCGAGCCGGATGCCTTCGTCGTCGCTGTCGAAGGGGAGCACGACGAGAACAGGGCCGAAGAGCTCGGACTGCACGATCTCGCTGTCCTGGGCGGCGTCCGCGACGAGGGTGGGCCGGTAGTACGCGCCGTGCTTGAGGTCCTGCGGGATCTCGCCGCCGGTGACCACGCGCGCGTAGGACCGTGCCCGGTCGACGAATCCGGCGACGCGGTCGCGCTGGGCGACCGAGATGAGCGGCCCGAGGTCGGTGTCGGGTGCGAAGGGATCGCCGAGCCGGACGGTCCCCATCAGCTCCGCCGTCCGGGAAACGAACTCTTCGTAGAGGGGCCTTTGGACGTACGCGCGCGTGGCGGCCGTGCAGTCCTGTCCCGTGTTGATGAGCGCGCCCGCCACCGCGCCGTGCACGGCGGCCTCCAGGTCCGCGTCGTCGAAGACCACGAAGGGGGCCTTGCCGCCGAGCTCCAGGTGAAGGCGCGTGACGGTGGCGGTAGCGATCTCGGCGACGCGCTTACCGACGGCGGTGGAGCCGGTGAACGAAGTCATCGCGACGTCGGGATGCCCGACGAGATGCTCACCGGCGTCCTTGCCCGCCCCGGTGACGATATTGACGACACCGTCCGGGATGCCCGCTTGGGTGGCCGCCTCGGCGAACAGCAGCGAGGTGAGCGGGGTGAGCTCGGCGGGCTTCAGGACGATGGTGTTGCCCGCGGCGATCGCCGGGAGGATCTTCCAGGCGGCCATCTGGAGGGGATAGTTCCAGGGGGCGATGGAGCCGACGACACCGATGGGTTCACGGCGTACGTACGAGGTGTGGTCGCCGGAGTACTCGCCCGCGGACTGCCCCTGCAGATGCCGGGCGGCGCCCGCGAAGAAGGCGGTGTTGTCGATCGTGCCCGGGACGTCGAACTCCCGGGTCAGCTTGATCGGCTTGCCGCACTGGAGGGACTCCGCCTGCGCGAACTCCTCGGCGCGGTCGGCCAGCACGGCGGCGAAGCGGTGCATGGCGTCGGAGCGCTCGCCCGGGGTGGTGGCGGCCCAGCCCGGGAACGCCTCGCGGGCGGCGGCGACGGCCGCGTCCACGTCCGCCGTACCGGCCAGCTCGTACGTGTAGACCTCGTCGCCGGTGGCCGGGTCGACGACCGCGTGCGTGCGGCCGGACGTGCCCTTGGTCAGCCGCCCCGCGATGTACTGCGCGCCCGCCTCGAAGCGGTCCTGCGCCGGGAAGCGGTCCTGTGCCTGGAAGCGATGGCCCGGATTGTGCATGTCGCTCTCCTCCGCCGTCCTCCCCGTGCACCGGGGGTGGGCGTAGCTCCAGCTCGATTTGAGTGCCGATCCTGACAGAGCAACCGTCCTCCAACAAGTGATTCCGTTGTTGCCTTTTGGTTACGCGACGGAATCTGTCGGCCAGGTGTCGAGTTCCCCGGGAAAAGGAGGGACGGACTGTCAGTGGTGCCTGCCAGACTCGCGTGCATGGGGAAGATCGATTCCTGGGACGCGCTGATCAGTGCGGTCCAGTCCGGGGCGAGAGTCAAGTACCTGCACTTCTGGGGGCACCGGGCGCGGGCGGACGGGCAGGTGGGGGCGGGCTGTCTGAGTCAGTGGTGGCCGTCGCCGTTCACGGTGGACGGAGTGGAGTACCGGACGGCCGAGCACTGGATGATGGCGCGGAAAGCGCGGCTGTTCGGTGACGAGAGGGCGGAGCGGCTCGCGCTCGACGCCCCGAATCCCGCGCTCGCCAAGAAGGCGGGGCGGCTGGTGCGGGGCTTCGACGAGGCCGTGTGGGAGCGGGAGCGGTTCGGGATCGTGGTGGAGGGCAGCGTGCGGAAGTTCGCCGCGGACGGTTCGCTGGGGGCGTTCTTGCTGGGCACGGGTGAGCGGGTGCTTGTTGAGGCCAGCCCTGTTGATCGGGTGTGGGGGATCGGGTTGGCGGCGAGCGATGAGCGGGCGGCTGATCCGGAGCGGTGGAGGGGGGCGAACCTGCTCGGGTTCGCGTTGATGGAGGCGCGGGATCGGTTGCGGTCTGTTTGATGGCTGCGGGTGGGTGGGGGCTGGTCGCGCCCACGATGGGGGTCCCCCCGCTCGAGCGAAGCCGAGAGTGGGGGAGAAGCCGCAAATGAACACAGCCCCGCGCCCCTGACGGGGCGCCCCGTCAGGGGCGCGGGGAACTGCGCGCTCAGCCAAGGACGGCCAACGCCCGATACGCGGCATTGAGCCCCAACCACCCCAGGGGCGCGGGGAACTGCGCGACCAGCCCCCACCCACCCGCACCCGCACCCGCACCCGCACCCGCACCCGTAAGCCGTGGCAGATCAACTGTCGACGGTCAGCGACGTGCTGAAGCCGTCATCCGTCGTCTCCGAGTCTCCACTGCCCGATTCCTCGGGCATGACGAGGAAGAGCACCACGAAGGCGATGGCCAGGGCTATGCCCACGGCCCCGCAGATGATGCCGGCCAGGGCCTGGCCGGGGTTGGTCGCCTCCCCGCGGCGCGCCTTGCCGCGGCCGATCGCGCCGAAGATCACCGCGAGGATGCCGCAGGCGAGGGCAACCGGCCAGAGGCAGAAGCCGATCGCCGCGATGATGCCGAGTACGAGCCCGGCCGTGCCCAGCCCGTTGCTGGGCGCCATGGGCATTCCGGGCCAGCCGTAGCCCGGGCCGCCGACGGGACCTCCGTATCCGGGATACCCCGGATAGCCGTATCCGTACGGCATCTGGCCGGGACCGTCGGGAGCGATGGGAGGCGGAGGGACGGAGGAGCCGGGAGTGGGATGGGGGTGAGCGTGGGAGTGGGGGTGCGGGCCGACCGGAGGTGCGTACGGATAGCCCGGCTGAGGACCGCCGGGAGGCGCGAAGGGGTTTCCCGGGGCAGGGGCGGGGGCCGACGCGGTCGGCGGAGCCCAGGAGTCCGGCTCGGCGGCGGGCTTGGTCAGCGGGACCTTCGCCACGGGAGCCGCATCACCAGGAGCTGCATGACCGGGAGCTGCATGACCGGGCCCCGCGTCCTCCGGGCCGCGGTCCCGCGGCCCGTCGTGCTCCGGCGCATCCGGTGTCTGCGCGTCGTCGGACATGCGCGGAGTCCCCTCTGTTGTACGTAGCGTCATGCTACGGCCCGGACCTCTCCCCGCACGGGCCGCGTCCTACGATGATCCCTGAACCACCGATCAGCCGATCACCCGCGCCCGCCGGACACACGGCCGGGCGCCGTTCCCGGGGAGGAACCCTTGACCGACCACCGCGACCTGCACGCCTTCATCGCCGGACTGCCCAAGGCCGAACTGCACGTGCACCACGTCGGCTCAGCCTCCCCCCGCATCGTCTCCGAACTGGCCGCCCGCCACCCCGACTCCAAGGTGCCGTCGGACCCCGAGGCCCTGGTCGACTACTTCACGTTCACGGACTTCGCCCACTTCATCGACGTGTACCTGTCCGTCGTCGACCTCATCCGCACCCCCGAGGACGTACGTCTGCTGACGTACGAGGTCGCGCGCGACATGGCCCGCCAGCAGATCCGCTACGCCGAGCTGACGATCACGCCGTTCTCGTCGACCCGTCGCGGTATCGACGAGGGTGCCTTCATGGAGGCGATCGAGGACGCGCGCACGTCCGCCGAGGCCGACTTCGGGACCGTACTGCGCTGGTGCTTCGACATTCCGGGCGAGGCGGGAATCGAGTCCGCGGAGGAGACGGTCCGGCTGGCCACCACCGACAAGCTCCGCCCGGAGGGCCTGGTCTCCTTCGGGCTCGGCGGACCCGAGGTCGGCGTGCCCCGGCCGCAGTTCAAGCCGTACTTCGACCGCGCGATCGCGGCCGGCCTGCACTCCGTACCGCACGCGGGCGAGACGACGGGACCGGAGACCGTCTGGGACGCGCTGACCGTTCTGCGCGCCGAGCGCATCGGGCACGGCACCAGCTCAGCCCGGGACCCTAAGCTCCTCGCGCACCTCGCCGAGCACCGGATCCCGCTGGAGGTCTGCCCCACCTCCAACATCGCCACCCGCGCGGTCCGCACCCTCGACGAGCACCCCATGAAGGAGTTCGTACGGGCAGGCGTCGTCGTCACCGTCAACTCCGACGACCCGCCGATGTTCGGCACCGACCTCAACAACGAGTACGCGGTCGCCGCCCGCCTCCTCGACCTCGACGAGCGGGGTCTCGCCGGGCTCGCGAAGAACGCCGTCGAGGTCTCCTTCCTCGACGACACCGGCAAGGCGAAGCTCGCCGCGGAGATCGACACGTACACCACTGCCTGGCTCGCTCCCTGACCCAGCACAATGGGCCCATGCGTACCGTGACAGCCGTGGCCCACCGCGGCGACCCCTACCGCGTCCGCGAGAACACGATCGACTCGCTGCGTTCCGCACTCCAACGGGGCGCGGACGCCGTGGAGTTCGACGTCCGGCTCACCCGTGACGGCGTGCCCGTGCTGCTGCACGACGACTCGCTGAAGCGGCTGTGGGAGCAGGACCGGCCGCTGCGGTCGCTCTCCTGGGACGAGGTGCGGGGCCTCACTTCCGGCGGTGTTCCCACGCTGGAGGAGGCCCTGAAGGCGACGGACGACGGCCGGCTCATGATCGATCTGCCGGGTCCGGCGGACGCGCGTGCCGTCCGCCGGATCGTCGGCGTCATCCGTGACTTCGGTGCCGAGGAGCGCGTGTACTACTGCGCCGGCGCCGACACCTTGCTCGCCGTCCGCGCCGCCGACCCCGCCGCGGAGATCGCCCTCACCTGGACGACCCTCGCGCCCCCGCGGCCCGCACTGCTGGACGCGGTGCGGCCGCGGTGGCTCAACTACCGCTTCGGGCTTGCCAACCGCGACGTGGTCGCCCGCACGCACCGCGACGGATACCTGGTGTCGGTGTGGACGCCCGACACCCGCCGCTCCATGCGGCGCCTCCTCGACGCGGGCGTCGACTCGATCACGACGAACCGCATCGACACCCTGTGCGCCCTGCGCAAGGGCTGATGCCCTGCGCAAGGGCTGATGGTCCGAGGTCCGGAACCAGGCACCAGGCACCGGGCACCGGGCACCAGGCACCAGGCACCAACTAGGCCTTCACCCGCGACGCCTGACGCACCGTCGCCGCGTCCGCCGGGGTCTCGCGCGTGACGTACTGGGGGACGGGCGTCGTGTCCTTTCCGGTGTCGCGGACCAGGCCGTAGCGGATGGCGCCCTGGGCGGGGCCGGTCATGATGTCCTTGGTCACGGCCTCCCGGTTCGACGGGAAGACGATCAGCCCGTAGTCGGCGCCCCGCTCGTTCTGGACGAGGGTGACGGTGCCGTCGACGTAGAAGTACTCGTTCTGCCACATCTGCTGGGTGCCGGTGGGCAGGACGGCGTATCCGACGCCCGGCCCGCCCATGCCGGAGGTGTAGCCGTCGGCGTTCGCCGCGAAGGTGTCGTCCATCCGGCGGCCGCCGCCCGAGGCCACGTGGAACACCTTTCCCTTGAGGCCGGTCCAGGCGGGCATGACCACGGCGCCGGGCCGCGACTTCGGGGAGATCTGCCAGCGCACCAGCACATAGCCCCGGCCGCTGAGCGTCACGCTGTCCCCGCGGTGCTGCATCACGGCCTTGGGGCCGCCGGTGCTGGTGATCCCGGTTTCCGGGCGGCGCGGCAGGTCCGCGGGCCGGGCGTCCGGGTCCGGGGCCTGGTCCACGGCGTCGACGACCGTGCCGTACAAGCTCTTCGGGGTGCTGCCGGCAGACGGTGACGGGCTCGGTGGCGCGGAAGGGCTCGGCGGCCTCGGCCGTGAGGTGCTCGACGCGGTGGGCGGCGCGGCGGCCTTCGGCGGTGCCGCGTCGGGCTGGGTGACGACGTACGCGCCGCCCGCGACGATGGTCGCCCCGGCCGTCATGGCGACGGCGGGCTTGGTGAGCGCGGCGACGACCTTGGCGGACCAGCCGACGCCCGTGGCGGCGGTCGTCGCGGCGACCGCCGTCTTGCCGCCGAGGGCGAGCGAGAGCGTGAAGCCGACCGGGATCGGGACGAGCGCGAGCCCGACGAGCAGCCGTTCGGCCGGTACGACGGCCTCGCCCGGCGCGGCGCAGTGGCGGCAGCCCCGGATGTGCCGGGCCAGCCGTTTGCGCCACACCGAGTCGGGACGTCCGTCCCAGCGGGCGGTCAGCTCGCGCCGGTCGGGGCAGGCCGAGTCGAGCGCCCGCACGATGCCGCGCGCGGCCTCCAGGCGGGCCTTCATCCGCTGGACGCGTACGGCGGCGTGCTGGCGGCTGATGCCGACGGCCGCCGCCAGTTCGCGTCGGCTGAGTTCCCCGGCGACCTCCAGCCACCACAGCGACAGCAGCTGCCGGTCCTCGTCGTCGAGCCAGCGCACCGCCTCCGCGACCTCGCGCCGCTGGCCCTCCAACTGAAGCCGCAGCACGGTGAGTTCGGCGAAGTCGGTGACCTCCTGGGCTGCATCGTCGGTGGCGGAGGCCAGCGACTCGGAGGTCCGCCGCCGGGCCCGGTCGCGTATCTGCCGCATGGCGATGGCGACCAGCCAGGAACGGAAGCTGTCCGGATCGCGCAGTGTCCCGAGGTTGTCGACGGCTCGCAGCATCGTCTCCTGCACGACGTCGTCGACGTCCGCGTGACCGTTCAGCGCGCGGCCGACGATGTTGTAGACCAGCGGCAGCCAGCCCTCCACGAGCTCGTCGAGCGCGCGCCGGTCGCCGGACTGTGCCGCCGCGATCGTCGTACGCCACTGCCGCCCGTCCACGTACGCCCCTTTCACGTACGCCCCTTCCCGAAGAGGTGTCACTTGGCGTAGAGCAGCGTCCCGAAGCCGAGTTGGTCGTAGCCGCCGCTGTTCGGCCCGTAATCGCCGCCTCCGCCTTCCGCACGCACCTTCTCAGCCATCGCCGTGACGTACGGAACGGAGAGCCGACGGCGGCGCGCGTAGTGGTAGTGCAGGACCTCCCAAACAGGACGAAGCTCCCCGCGGGCTATGTGGGAAATCACAGCCTGCTCGTTGTACTTGCCGTTCCCGGTGCCGCTGCGCCAGGCGTACTTGGTGAAGGGCACGTCACCGCCGAGGTTGTACTTGGCGACGTACTCGGCGGCCTTCATGAACCGGCTGTCGTCGTAGCCGTAGAGGTCGACGCCCTGGTTCCAGGCCATCTCACAGATCGCGCCCATCTGGCCCACGCCCATCGCGGTGTGCCCCTGGTCGCGGCCGGACTCCTGCCACTGGGCGAGACCGTCGGACTCGTGGACGAAGGGGACGGCGTTCCCGATCGAGCCGTTGCCCGCGCCCTTCTTGAAGTAGTCCACCGCGCGGTCGAACAGGGCCCTGTCGTCGCAGAGGATGCCGATCGCCATGACCGAAGCCACGTTGCACAGATCCCAGTTGGCCCAGTAGTTGGTGATGACGGCGCCGTTGTGGTGGGTGAGGAAGTCCTCGTTCATGGGGTGGAAGACCTTGAGCATCATCTTCTGGAAGCGGGCCAGGTCGAAGCCGGAGTAGTCGCGCACCAGCTCGGCGGCGTTGGCGAACTGGTAGCCGTAGAGCCCGGCGGCCAGGAACCGGTCGGCGTTGCCGTTGACCGTGGTGAGCGTGGCCGACCAGGCGTTGAGGATCGCGACGGCCGCCTCGGCGTTCTCCTTCGTGCCCGCGATCTTCCAGCGCAGGGCGTTCTGGTAGGCGGCGTGGATGTCGTTGTAGAGAGACACGTAGTTCTGGCCGGTGCCGCCGCGGACGACGGTGGCCTGCGGCCTGGGGGTCCAGGTGCTCGCGGAGTGCCGGTTGGCGGTCAGCCGCTGCCAGCCCGCGGCCCAGGGCTCGCGGCCCGCGGCGACGCGCACCTTGGCCCGGTTGAGGTCACCGGCGTTGTGCAGCATCCCGGGGTGCGCGAAGACCGGCTTCGCGGCGGACTCACTGGGCGACGGGGAGGCACCGCTCTGCGCCGCGTCGGCCGAGTCACCTCCGCTTAACGAGATCGCGACCCCGCCGACGGTTCCCGCGGCGGCGACACCGCCGGCGATCTGGAGGACGCTGCGACGGCTGAAGCGGTGCTTGTTGTGCTCTGCCACGAGTAACTCCTGTGCGGATGGAGAGGCGTGTGTGGTGTATGTGGTGTATGTGGTGTGTGTGGTGCGTGTGCACAGGAGACGGACGAAGGGCTTCCGGGATAACAGTTTTTTCCGTGAAGGCGCGAGTCGCCCTACGGGAAACCCCTGACAACACCCTTGCTCCGCACGGCAGTTACTCGGGGTCGGGGCCAGGGTCGGTCCCCTCCGCGAAGAGGATCCGCGACAACGGCGTACGCCCGGAGGATGAAGGTCACCGATCACCCCTGGGAGTCAGCCGATGGATATCCGTATCCGTGTCCGTACCGCCTGCGCCGCCCTCGTGGCCCTGGGCCTTACCGCGGGACCCCTGGCCGGGACCGCCCTCGCCGCCTCCTCCCCCACGGCCGTCGTACAGGAGACCCCGGGTCCGAAGACGGTGAGCCCGGAGACCGCCAAGGCCCTGCGTGCCGCGCTCAAGGGGCTTCCGGACAAGGACGCGACGGCCGCGCTCCTACGCGTCGGGGGCAAGGCCGGCAGTTGGCGGGGCAGCGCCGGGGTGCACGACCTGACGAGTGGTCGCAAGGCTCTGGAACACGGCCGCTTCAGGGCCGGTTCGACCACCAAGGTGGTCACCGCGGCCGTCGTGCTCCAGCTGGCCGCCGAAGGCAGGATCGACCTGGACGGCCACGTCCAGACCTATCTCCCCGGCCTCCTCTCGAAGGCCTTCGAGCCCATCACCGTACGGCAGTTGCTGACCTTCACCAGCGGGCTGAAGCCGGGAGCGACGCTGGGTGACGTGAACGGTGAGGGGTACGAGCGGCGGTTCGAGACGCTGACCCCCGAGGCGGTCGTGGCCTCGTCCGTCGCCGCCGGCCCCGCCTTCTCCCCGGGCAAGCGGCAGCAGTACAGCAACATCGACTACACGGTGCTCGGCCTGCTCATCGAGAAGGTCACCGACGACTCGTACGAGCACCAGGCGGCCGTGCGGGTCCTGCGGCCGGCCGGGATGCGTCACACGTCCTTCCCCGGCGGGCCCGACCCGCGCATCCACGGCCCGCACAACCGCGGCTACCAACTCCTCGCGGACGGCAGGCTGGTGGACGCCACCGAGTGGAACATGTCGGACCGGTGGGCCGCGGGCGACATGATCTCCACGACGGAGGACCTGGAGCGCCTGCTCTTCGCGCTGTTCCGCGGCCGGCTGGTGCCCCAACCCCTGCTGGAGCAGGAGATGTTCACGCTCCCGGACGTACCGAACGCGACGATGAGCGCGGGCCTCCAGCGGTACGAGGTCGACGAGGACACCGTCCTCTGGGTCAAGTCCGGTGCCAGGCCCGGCTACGGCACGGCGATCGCCGCCACCCGCGATCTGTCTCGCACGCTCGTGTACTCGGTGAACGCGACCGACGCGAAGAGCGAAGCGATGAATCCGGTGGCCGAGCGGATCATACGGGCGGCGTTCGGAACCGGAAGCTGAGGATCCTGTCGGAGCGGCCGAGGCACTCAGCTCTGGGGCTTGCGCGGCCATGCCGCCGCTGTGACGGCGCAGGCAAGGACGTGGACGGTGACGAGGACAGCGAATGTGGTGACGAAGGCGTCGGCGTCCTTCAGACGTTCGGTGGCGACGGGCGGCGACCAGCCGTCCGGGATCACGGAGACGGAGATGACGGCGCCGACGGGTACGCGTGTGCGTGGGCCGAACCACATCCGGCCGAGGTCACGCTCGGTCGCCGCGTCCGCGATGCGGTAGTGGGTGAGCCCGGTGTCCTCGCCCTGGCTGTCGACGGCCGGCTCGACCTCGATGACGCGGACCTGGGTCGGCTGCCCGGCCAGCTCGTGGAAGGCCCAAGGAGCCAGCCCCGGTGCCGTGAAGAGCAGAGCGGCTGCCGTGAGCCAGGGCGCCGTCGAGGGATCTCGCGGCGCGCGGCCCGCGCTGTACGCGTAGACCCAGGAATCACCGATCGCCAGGCTCATGGCGCCGGAGAGGCACGCGAGGCAGACGAAGACCGCCACCCATGGCGTTCCGTAGCTGCGGGAGGCCAGGAAGACCAGGATCGGTACGACGACCAGCGACCACGTCATCGTGCCCGCGAGGAGGCCTCGTCCGCGCCGGCGCGGCCTCCTCATTCCGGCCGGTCCTCGGCCGTGCCGTGCAGGGAGCGGGTGATCTCGTCGAGTGTGTCGAGTCCGGCCTGTACGGCGTCGAGTTCGTGGTCGAGGGCGGTGAGGTCCGGAGGGACGGCGGAGGCGTCCGTCGCGGCCTGGAGGGACAGCAGCATGGCGCCACGCTCCGCCGCGGCTTCCAGGCGCAGCGCGGTGGCCTCCATGGTGGTGATCAGGAGTTGGCGCAGCTCGGCCAGGCGCTTCAGGGTGGCGGCGCGTTCGCCCGTGGCGCGGGCGGCGTCCTCTTTGGCCCGCCGCAGCGGGCCGTCGGGGAGGGCTCGGGCCTCAGCCTCCAGGCGCCCCTGGTCACGCCGCAGAACCTCGTGGTCGGCGGGTGTGCCGCTGGTGTCGATGACGCGGACCGCCTCGGCCGCCGCCCTCAGCCGGTCGGCCGCGGCCCGTACGGACGTCGCCGCCGTTGCCAGCGTCGGCCAGAGCGAGGCGTTGGGGCTCTGCCGGCACTGGTTCTGCAGCCGGTCGGCTGCCGCCGACGCGCGGGTCAGCCATCGGACGGCGTCGGCGGGCGGTTCGGACGACGGGTCGGACATTGAGTCGAAGAGCGGGTCGGACGTCGTGTCCGTCGGCCGATCCGCGTCCCAGGCGTCCGCCCGGCCGGTCGAGAGCCTCGCGGATGCCGACGCCGCGGGACGGGTGAGACGGCCGGTGAGGGCGTGCGTCCCCCACACGAGACCGCCGACGCCCGCGCCGACGGGCAGCGCGGCGGCGGCCGGGGCACCGGCGAGGAGAGCCGTGACGCTCCCCGCGACGGCGAACAGCGCGACCGCGGCGCCGGGAAGGAAACGGCTGCCCATCGTGTCCTCTCTCCCTGTACTGCTCTATCTGCACTGCTCTATCTGCACTGGTCTGTCCGTCCTGCCCATGGGGTTCGGTCTGTCGGTACTGCCCATGGGGTTGAGCCCGTCCTCACGTGCTGTGCCGGGTCAGAAGTTGCTGATGACGGAGACCATCACCTTGTCGATGACCGCCGGGTCGCGGGCGTCGTAGGAGGTGGCCTTGGTGGCGGCGGCGATCTTCGTGAGCGTGCCGAAGTCGGCCTGGTCGCTGAAGGCGACGGTGAAGACGCGTACGGAGCGCTCCAGTTGACTGGCGTCGAGGTCGCTCAGAAGTGCGTCGAGGTCGTTGTCGGCCGGGTACTCGTTCCGGCCGTCGGTCAGGACGACGACGGCGTTGATGCGGTCGGTGTCCAGGTCGGCCAGCATCTCCTTCTGCGCGGCGCGCACGGTCGTGTAGAGGGCGGTGCCGCCTTCGGCGTTGAGCCCGTTGATGGCCTCGGTGAGCCGCTGTTCGTTCTCGCGGACGGGGCGCGGCGGCACGATCTCCCGGTACGGCTGGGGATGGTCATCGGTCTCGGTGGAGAACGCCCACAGGCCGACCTCGTCGTCGGGATGGTAGAGGTCGAGTGTGTCGGCGGCGGCCTTCTTGGCCGCCTCCATCCGGCTCTGTCCGCCGCCCGCGCTCTGGTTCATCGACCCGGAGACGTCCATGACGAGCAGCACCCGGGCCTTCTTGCGCAGTTCGTCCCAGCTGTCCAGGACCGCCGCCAGCACATCGGCCGCGGGCGGGTCGATCAGTGACAGGTTCCCCTGGCTCTGCTCGGACAGGCTGACCGAGCGGGCGAGTTCGCTGCCGGCGTTGCCCTCGTGGTCGCGGAATCCGGTCTGCTGGAAGCGGCGCTGCTGAGCGTCCTCCAGCAGGAAGGCACGGAAGTCGGCGGCCGCGGCCCGCTGGTCCTTGGACGCCGTGGGCAGCACCGCGAAGGGGTGGTCGAACATGAGCGTGCCGTCGGCCGGATGCACGGCCACCAGAGGCACCTGCGGCTTCTTCCCCTTGCCGATCCGCTCGGTCTCGCCCGTGGGGCTGCCCTGGTTGTAGAGGTGGATCAGCTGTTCCTGTACGGCGATGGCGCTGGTGTACGACAGAGCGCGCCCGTCGGCGTCGGCCTCGGCGAGGTTGGCCATGTACGCGGTCGCGTCGGAGGCGTAGTGCAGGACGCCCGACTCGACCCCGGCCACGAACTGCCGGGTCTTCGCGTCCTTGACCTCGTCCACGGTCAGGTCGCTGGAGCGGCCGGTGGCGGCGTAGAAGGTGGCCACGGTCGCGCCCAGGCCCGAGGTGGAGGTGTGCGGGTTGTCCTTGCCCAGGCTGAAGCGGCCCCACTCCGGCCGGCCCTTCGAGGCCCAGCCCTTCTGCGTCAGCGACAGCACGTCCCGCCAGCCGATCTTCTTCTCCGGCCAGCCGAGCGCCTCCGCCATGGGCCGGGGCATGGCGATGGCCAGCGGGCTGGTGGCGAGCGAGCGCGGCTTCTCGTCGGTGAGCAGCTTGCGGTCGGCGGCGGTCGCGTCGCGCTGGAGCAGTGTCAGCCACAGCGAGGAGGACGGCGTCCACACCTGTGGTTCGGGCGCGCCGTCGCGCCGCTCGTCCCACCCCTGGGCGAGTGCGTCCTTGGCGACGCCGGAACTCGTCTCCTCCACCGCCACCTGGGCGCACTTCCCGCCCGCGAGCTCACGCCCGGAGTCGTTGTAGTCCTCGGCGAGGTCGGCGAGCAGATCGCCCTTCTCCGTCGAGGAGTTCACTTCAAGCCGTACGTCGCAGTCGTCGCCCGAGCCACCGACGGCCGCGCTCACGACCAAGCCGACGGCCGCGAGCAGCGCCAGCCCCACCACGACCGCCACCAGCATGGGCAGCCTGCGTGCGTTCCCCATGACACCCCCCGTGTCCATGCCTCACCCGAGGCGGGCTCTTCCCGGATCGCCGGATCGCGGTCGTCCAGCCGGTTGCGCTGGTGGAAGAGGCGGTATCGACCGGCCGGCGGGTTCAGCGCCCCCTTCGGGTACGTGCCCGAACCGGCCGTACGGACCCGGCTCCCGGCGTCCATGCCACTGATCACCAGGAGAATCCGGCTTCCGTCCGCCGTCCCCGCTCCCCGAGGCCCCTCACGCCGCCTCCACCATCTCCGGAACTCTCACACAATGAGATGCCCGTCTTCACACGGTCTACACGGCACATGGTGGTGCCAATGGCCTTTTGAACAAAGGAAGTTGGGGCGACTGCGATCCCGGCTCGGCGCCACCTGCCGGACGCGTCCGATCGCTCCAGCCCGGGGGCGGGAGCTGGACCGCCAGCCCCGCCCTTGTGGCTGAATTCCTTGCAGACCCCGCGGTTGACGGCAGGGATCCCCACCGCACGCACCCATAACGCGGCGGTGACCGGATTTCCGCGTCGGAATCCGGCCCACATGTCCTGATCCATCCGGAAAACGGGCCCGGAACGGGCGCACTCCAGCCCGTAAGCAGACATCGACTTCCCCGCCCCGGGCTCCTCCACCGCATCAGCCAGGGGCCCCGCACTCCAGCAAACGGGCACATTCGGTCATGAACTGCTCGACGACGAACCTGGTCAGTAGCCGCTATCAGCTTGTACAAATTGGCCACCAGAGTCCGACCGGGCCGGGCTCCGGAGAGCAGCCCACTCGGGCACAGCTTGTGGAGCCGTGAAACGGAGGTGTCGCCGTGGACACCGAGGAACGAAGACGCGCAATCCTGGAAACGGCGCGCCGTGACGGATCCGTTGACGTCGGAGAGCTCGCCGCCGGTCTCACGGTCTCCAAGGAGACCGTGAGACGAGATCTCAACATGCTGGAGAGGCACGGACTGGTCCGGCGTACCCATGGCGGTGCCCATCCCGTGGAGAGCGCGGGCTTCGAAACCACGCTCGCCTTCCGTACCACCATGCACGTCCCCGAGAAGTCCCGGATCGCGGCCGCCGCGGCCGAGCTGCTCGGAGACGCCGAGACCGTCTTCATCGACGAGGGCTACACCCCGCAGCTCATCGCCGCCGCCCTCCCCCGCGACCGGCCGCTGACCGTGGTCACCTCCTCGCTGGCCACAGCGGGCGCGCTGGCCTCCGCCGAGAACATCACCGTGTTACTGCTCGGCGGCCGGGTACGAGGCGGCACCCTTGCCACGGTCGACCACTGGGCCACCCGTATGCTGTCCGGCTTCGTCATCGACCTGGCGTATGTCGGCGCGAACGGCATCTCCCGCGAGTACGGACTCACCACGCCCGATCCCTCGGTGAGTGAGGTCAAGGCCCAGGTCATCAGGGCCGCCAGGCGCCGGGTGTTCTCCGGGGTCCATACGAAGTTCGGTGCATCGAGCTTCTGCCGCTTCGCGGACGTCACAGAGTTCGAGGCGATCGTCACCGACGCCGGACTGCCCGCCTCCGAGGCCCATCGCTACTCACTACTGGGCCCCGAGGTCATCCGGGCCTGAGCCGCTTCATCTCCCTGTCCCACCCTCGTAAAGCCGGGGGCCTGGTTCTCCATGCCCTCGAAAGATCCCCTGGAGTCAGTCATGCGCGCACGAAGAATGACCCACGTCCTCATCACGGCCACGGCCGCAGGCTCGCTGCTGGCCGCATGCAGCGGGGCGGGCGGCTCCTCATCCGACGGCGGTGACGGGAAGAGCATCAATGTGCTGATGGTCGGCAATCCGCAGATGGAGGACATCGCGAAGCTGACGAAGAGCACGTTCACGAAGGACACCGGCATCAAGGTCAACTTCACGATCCTTCCCGAGAACGAGCTGCGCGACAAGGTCACCCAGGACATCGCCACCCAGGCCGGGCAGTACGACGTCGCCACCGTCGGTGCGTACGAAGTCCCTGTCTGGCAGGAGAACGGCTGGCTGCACGAGATGGGCACCTATGCGGACAAGGACTCGGCCTTCGACAAGGGCGACCTGCTCAAGCCCATGGTGCAGTCCCTGTCGGCGGCGGACGGCAAGCTGTACGCCCTGCCGTTCTACGGCGAGTCCTCCATGCTCATGTACAACAAGGACGTCATGACGGCCAAGGGCATCACGGTGCCCGAGCGGCCGACCTGGCAGGAGATCGCCGACATCGCGGCCAAGGTCGACGGCGCCAAGCCCGGCATGAAGGGCATCTGCCTGCGCGGCCTGCCCGGCTGGGGCGAGCTCGGCGCACCCCTGACGACGATGGTCAACACCTTCGGCGGCACCTGGTTCACCAAGGACTGGAAGGCCCAGGTCAACAGCCCCGAGTTCAAGAAGGCCACCAACTTCTACGTCGACCTGGTCAAGAACCACGGTGAGGTGGGCGCTCCGCAGGCCGGGTTCACCGAGTGCCTCAACGCGATGAGCCAGGAGAAGGTCGCGATGTGGTACGACGCGACCAGCGCCGCCGGGTCGCTGGAGGACGCCAAGTCCAGCAAGATCGCCGGCAAGGTCGGCTACGCCTACGCACCGGTCGTCGAGACCAAGAGCAGCGGCTGGCTGTGGACGTGGGCGTGGGC
Source organism: Streptomyces sp. NBC_00878 (assembly GCF_026341515.1). NCBI lineage: Bacteria > Bacillati > Actinomycetota > Actinomycetes > Kitasatosporales > Streptomycetaceae > Streptomyces > Streptomyces sp. NBC_00878. Next base: position 2,964,077 of record NZ_JAPEOK010000001.1, read on the forward strand.
CATGCCCAAGACCACGAAGAACGCCGACGCCGCCTCGAAGTTCATGCTGTGGGCCTCCAGCAAGAAGTACGAGCAACTGGTCGGCGAGAAGCTCGGCTGGGCGCGGGTTCCCTCCGGCAAGCGGGCCAGCACCTACGAGATCCCCGAGTACAAGACGGCCGCCGCGGCCTTCGGTGACATCACCCTGAACTCCATCCAGGAGGCCAATCCGACCAACCCGGGTGTGCAGCCCAGGCCCACGGTGGGCGTCCAGTTCGTGGCCGTCCCCGAGTTCCAGGACCTCGGGACCAAGGTGACCCAGGAGATCTCCGCCGCCATCGCCGGCCAGACCAGCGTGGACAAGGCGCTGAACGACGGCCAGAAGCTCGCCGAGGAAGTCGCCAAGAAGCACCAGTGACCCGAAAGTGCCCGGCCGGCCTCACCCGCCGGCCGGGCACCCGACCACCACCCGGTTGTCACCGGCCCAAGGAAGCCTCATGACCGCGCTCACCGAAAGACCCAAGAAAGGGGCGCCACCCTCTGTGCGCCCACAACCGCCCACCGGCGTCAGCAAGTGGCGGCGACGCGTTCCGCTGCTGCCCGCGCTGATCTTCACCATCATCGTCACGCAACTGCCCTTCGTGGCCACGCTCGTGATCTCCACGTTCCAGTGGAACATCCTCAAGCCGGGCGAGAGGCACTTCGTCGGCCTGTCCAACTTCTCGTTCGTCTTCACCGACGAACGGCTGCGCACGGCGGTGCTCAACACCATCGTGCTCACCGCGTCGGTGGTGCTCATCAGCGTGGTCCTCGGGCTCGGCCTGGCGATGCTGCTCGACCGCCGGTTCGTGGGCCGCGGGCTGGCGCGCACCCTGCTCATCGCGCCGTTCCTGGTGATGCCGGTCGCGGCGGCGCTGCTGTGGAAGCACGCCATCTACAACCCCGACTACGGCCTGCTCAACGGCACCCTCAACGCCGTATACCGGTTCTTCGGCGCGGACAACGGCCCCACGGTCGACTGGATCTCCTCCTACCCCATGTCCGCCGTGGTCCTCTCGCTGGTCTGGCAGTGGACCCCGTTCATGATGCTGATCCTGCTGGCCGGCCTGCAGGCGCAGCCCGGCGACGTTCTGGAGGCGGCCCGCATGGACGGGGCTTCGGCCCTGGCGACCTTCCGCTTCATCACCCTGCCGCACCTGCGCCAGTACCTCGAACTGGGCATTCTGCTCGGCACGATCTACGTCGTGCAGACCTTCGACGCCGTCTACACCATCACCCAGGGCGGCCCCGGCAAGCAGACGACCAACCTGCCCTACGAGATCTACCTGACCATGTTCCGCAAGTACGAGTACGGCGAGGCGGCCGCCGCCGGTGTCGTCGTCGTACTCGGCTCGATCGTGATCGCGACCTTCGCGCTGCGCACCATCGCGTCGCTGTTCCGCGAGGAGGTATCCCGATGACCCACGCAGCTCTCGCCGCCCCCGGGGCCAGGTTCAAGAAACTCCTGCGCCGAGGCGACGACCCCGGCGGTGCGCCCCGGCTCTCCCCGCTGTGGACGTTCGTCGCCTGGCTCGCCACGCTGGCGTTCTTCGCGCCCGTGGCGTGGATGGTGCTCACCTCCTTCCACCAGGAGGCGGACGCGGCCACCAACCCGCCGACCCCCTTCGCGCCGGTCAGCTTCGACCAGTACGAACTGCTGTTCAGCCGGGACATCACCCCCTTCCTCCTCAACTCGGCCATGGCCAGCGTCATTTCGACGCTGCTCGTGCTCGCTCTGGCGGTGCCGACGGCCTACGCGCTGTCCATCAAGCCGGTCGAGAAGTGGACCGACGTGATGTTCTTCTTCCTGTCCACCAAGTTCCTCCCCGCCATCGCGGCCCTGCTGCCGGTGTACCTGATCGTCAAGGACGCCGGGATGCTGGACAACGTGTGGACGCTGATCGTCCTCTACACCGCCATGAACCTGCCGATCGCGGTGTGGATGATGCGTTCATTCCTCGCCGAGGTACCCAAGGAGATCCTGGAGGCGGCCGAGGTCGACGGGGCGGGCCTGCTCACCGTGCTGTGGCGGGTCGTCGCCCCGGTCGCCATGCCCGGACTCGCCGCCACCTCGCTGATCTGCTTCATCTTCAGCTGGAACGAGTTCATGTTCGCCGTCAACCTCACCGCCACCCAGGCCTCCACCGCACCGGTCTTCCTCGTCGGCTTCATCACCAACGAAGGCCTCTTCCTCGCCCGGCTCTGCGCGGCGGCCACGCTGGTCTCCCTGCCCGTCCTCATCGCCGGCTTCGCCGCCCAGGACAAGCTCGTCCGCGGCCTTTCCCTAGGAGCAGTCAAGTGAAGGCCGCTGTCATCGAAGCCCCCGGCAAGGTCACCGTCACCACGGTGCCCGACCCCACTCCGGGGCCGCGCCAGGTCGTCGTCGAGGTGGCGGCCTGCGGACTGTGCGGGACCGATCTGCACATCCTCCAGGGCGAGTTCGCACCGACGCTGCCGGTCGTGCCGGGCCACGAGTTCGCCGGGGAGGTCGTGGGCCTCGGCCGCGAGGTGACCGAACTCGCGATCGGCGACCGGGTCGCCGTGGACCCCTCGCTGTACTGCAATGAGTGCCGCTACTGCCGGGTGGGACGCAACAACCTCTGCGACCGGTGGCAGGCGATCGGAGTGACCGTGGCCGGTGGCGCCGCCGAGTACGCCGTGGCGCCCGTCGCCAACTGCGTACGGCTGCCGGACCACGTGAACCTCCAGGACGCGGCGTTGATCGAGCCACTGTCCTGCGCCGTGCGCGGCTATGACGTGCTCAACAGCAGGCTCGGCTCCCATGTGCTGATCTACGGCAGCGGGACGATGGGCCTGATGATGCTGGAGCTGGCCAAGCGCACCGGAGCCGCCTCGGTCGACATCGTCGACGTCAACCCCGAGCGGCTGGCGACGGCAGAGAAGCTGGGTTGCTCCCAGTCGGCGCTCTCGGCCGACGATCTGAGGCGGCCGACCGGCTGGGACGTGGTGATCGACGCGACCGGCAACGCCGCCGCCATCCAGGACGGCCTGGAACGGGTCGCCAAGGCCGGAACGTTCCTGCAGTTCGGGGTCTCCGACTACGCGACGACAGCGACCATCTCGCCGTACCGCATCTACAACCAGGAGATCACCATCACCGGATCCATGGCCGTCCTGCACAGCTACGAGCGCGCCGCGGAGCTGTTCGCCACCGGGGTACTCGACCCCCAGGTCTTCATCAGCCACCGGCTGCCGCTTGCGCAGTACCCGCAGGCACTGGACCAGTTCGCCGCCGGCCAAGGACGCAAAATCGTCGTACTGCCCTGACCCCGGCCCACGCCCGGCCATGCGGCCCGACCTGCGAAGGAGCGGCTGAACTCCTGTTCCTGCCCGGACGCTGCCACACCGCGCACGCTCGTACCGGTTGGGCACCTGTGCCACCCCTTGCCCGTGGAGGCACTGGACATACCCTCCGGCCCTGCGGCGAGCTGCGCCACCAGAACCTGGTGCGCGACCGGAACACACCCCTGGGGCGAGCGGGGGTGGCCGTCGGCGACCCGGAATTCGCCCACTACTCTTCCTGTGCCAACCAAAATCCTCGTCATTCTGATCGCGCGTCCGTCTACAGCCCCGCGATCGCGTTCCACCGCTTCGCGAACTCCGTGCGTTCGTTCGCCGTGACGTCCCGTGCGATCGTGAGGCGCTCGCGCATGGCGGTGTCGGGGAAGATGAGCGGGTCCTCGGCGAGGGCGGCGGTGTCCTTGTCCTTGGCGGAGGCGAGGATGTCCTGGGCCGCCGGGACGGGACAGACGTAGTTGACCCAGGCCGCGAGCTCGGCGGCCACGGTCGGCTCGTAGTAGTAGTCGACGAGGGTCTCCGCGTTCGCCTTGTGGCGGGCGAGGTTCGGGATCATCAGGGACTCGGACCAGAGCTCGGCGCCCTCCTCCGGGACGACGAACTCGATGTCGGGGTCGTCGGCCTGGAGCTGGATCACGTCACCGCTGTACGCCTGGCAGGCCAGTACGTCGCCGCTCGACAGATCCTTGATGTAGTCGTTGCCGGTGAAGCGGCGGATGTGGTCCGTACGGACGAGCTTCTCGACCTGCTCGCACATGGTGTGGAAGTCGTCCGCGGTCCACTTGGTGATGTCGACGCCGTTGCCCTGCATGAGCAGCGCGAATGCCTCGTCGAGACCGGAGAGGAGCGTGACGCGCCCCTTGAGGTCGCCCGCCCACAGGTCGGAGACGTGCCGGATCTCGCGACCGACCGTGCGTCGGTTGTACGCGATGCCGGTGATCCCCGACTGCCACGGCACGGTGTGCCCCCGGCCCGGGTCGAAGGCCGGTGAACGCAGTTGCGGGTCAAGGTACTTGGTGACGTTCGGCTGCCGGGAACGGTCCATCTCCTGTACCCAGCCCAGGCGTACGAACCGGGCGCACATCCAGTCGCTGATCACCATCAGGTCCCGGCCGGTCTCCTGATGGTTCATCAGGGAGGGGCTGATCTTCCCGAAGAACTCGTCGTTGTCGTTGATCTCCTCGGTGTACGTGACCGCGATCCCGGTGCGCTTCCCGAAGGCGTCCAGCGTGGGGCGCCTCGACTCGTCCTCGTCGTCCGTGTCGATGTAGAGGGGCCAGTTGGCCCAGGTCAGGCGCTTGTCGGTGGCCGACAGGTCACTTCTCGACCGGTCGCCCGGGGCGACGTACGCCGCCGGTACTCCGCATCCCGCGGCCAGGGCGGCGACCGCGCCCGTGCCGAGGGTGCGCAGCAGGGAGCGGCGGGACATTCGGCTTCTCGGGTTCGCTGGCACCTCCGCAGCATGCCGTTTGCCCTGCCGGGCGGGCAATGGACGGTGCGTCGAACCGTCCGGCCAGGGGGCGACACCTTGTCGCTCCTCAAACGCCGGACAGGCTAAGGATCAGCCCCTGAGGCGTTTGAGGAGCGGGGGTTCGGGGGCGGGGCCCCGAGGAAGTGACGATGGGGGTCCCCCCGCTCATGGGGGTCCCCCCGCTCGAGCGAAGCCGAGAGTGGGGGAGAAGCCGAGAGTGGGGGAGGGCAGGGGCGGCGGGGGCGGAAACCCCACCTCCACCCACAACCCGCCCTCCCCCCGAGCCCGCGCCTCCACCACACCCCCGTGCGCCTCCGCGATCGCCGCCACGATCGACAACCCCAGCCCCGCCCCCTCCCGAGCCCGCACCCGCTCGACGCCCAACCTCCGGAACGGCTCGAAAAGAACACCCACCTGATCCCCCGGCACCACCGGCCCGCTGTTCACGACCCGCAAGCAGGCCCGCCCACCGACGACCCCGGTCCAGACCGTGACCCAACCGTCCTCCCCCGACGGCACGTTGTGCCGCACGGCGTTCCCGACGAGGTTGCCCACCAGCCGCCCGATCAACTGCGGATCCCCGAGCAAGGGCGCGGGCGCGAGCTCCACGGACACCCGAACCGGCCCACCGTCGAGCACCCGCATCTGCTCGGCCGCCACCACCGCGAGGTCAATGAACTCCCGCTCCGGCACCCCCCGTTGGCTGCACGCCAACGTCAACAACGCCTCGATCAACCGCTCCTGCTCCTGCCCGGCGGCCCGCACCCGAAGACAGGCCGACCGCAGAGCGGCGACATCGGCCCCGGGATCGGCGAGCGCGACATCGATGACGGCCTGCTGAAGGGTGAGCGGCGTACGCAACTCGTGCGACGCGTTGGCGACGAACCGGCGCTGCGCCTCGAAGGCACCTTCGAGCCGGGCGAGCAGATCGTCGAACGTGTCGGCGAGGTCCTTGAGTTCGTCGGCCGGTCCGGCCACCGCGAGCCGCCGGTGCAGGGCGTCCGCGGAGATCCGCCGCACCGCCCCGGTCATGGTCCTGAGCGGCGCGAGCACCCGCCCGGCCACCAGCCACCCCAGTACGAGCGAGGCCACCGCCATGACGCCGAGCGCGATCCCCGACTCGACGAGGAGCTGGTGGAGCTGGTCGCTGCGCTGGGCGACCAGCTGCTCGCGTACGTATCCCTGGACGGCGGGCGCCCCCGGTTCCCACTCCCCCACAGGAACATCGGGCCTGCTCACCGACACCTTCTCGTTCTCACCGCGCTCGGCCACGAGGGCGTACGTGAGAGCCAGCAGCACCGCTCCCGCCACCACGAACAGCCCGCTGTAGAGCACGGTCAGCCGCCACCGAATGCTCTGCGCCGGCCGCGTGAGACGCGCCCTCACACCCGGTACCCGGCCTGCGCCACCGTCTCGATCAACGGCGGATCCCCGAGCTTGCGCCGCAGCCGGCTGACCGTCACCTTCACGGTCTGCGTGAACGGATCCGCGGCCTCGTCCCAGGCCCTCTCCAACAGCTCCTCGGCGGACACCACCGCCCCGCCCGCGCCCATCAGCAGCTCCAGGACCGCGAACTCCTTCGGACTGAGCGGGAGTTGACGCCCCTCGCGCGACACCACCCGCCGCGCGGGGTCGAGCCGCAGATCGCCGTGGACCAGCACCGGAGGCAGCGCGGGCTGCGCGCGTCGCCCCAACGCCCGTATCCGCGCGACGAGTTCGGTGAAGGCGAACGGCTTCGGCAGATAGTCGTCGGCACCCATCCCGAGACCCGCGACCCGGTCGGCGACCGTGCCGGACGCGGTCAGCATCAGTACCCGCGCCCGGCTGCCCCCCTCGGCCAGGGCCCGGCAGACCCGGTCTCCGTGCAGTCCGGGCAGATCACGGTCGAGTACGACGACGTCGTAGCCGTTGACCATGGCCCGCTCCAGCGCCGCATGGCCGTCCAGCGCGATGTCGACGGCCATCCCCTCTCTGCGCAGTCCCGCCGCGACGGTCTCGGCGAGCTCCTCGTGGTCCTCGACCACCAATACGCGCATCGGCATCTCCGGCTGCGTCTCCGGTTGCTGCGAACCCTGCGGCCAGCGTGCCCGCCGGCCGGTAACAGGGCGGTAAGAGCACCCGTTCCCGTGTCGTAACCGCCCGCGCGCTGAGGTGACTTCGAGAACACGAAGTCACAGAACACCGAGTCACCGAGCACCGAGTCACAGAGCACCAGGAGGAACCTCATGCGAAGTACGACCAAGCGGCACCGCCGACTGACCGTGGGCTGCGCCCTGATCACCGCCGTCGCGCTGGGCGGGGTGTACGCCGGGCAGTCCACGGCGGCCGGCTCGCCCTCACCCCTGAAGGACGACGACTCGACCTCGACCTCGGCCTCGACCACCTGGGAGCGTCAGGACGAGGCATCCCGCGAGTTCACCGAGTGCGTGCGCGACAACGGCCTGAAGGACTTCCCCGACATCGTCATCCACACGGCGGACGACGGCCGCGGCGTACGCGTACGGATCGACGCGGGCGAGCGGGCGAAGCGCCCGGATCCGGTCTCGAAGGAGTTCCGGAAGGCCGTGAAGGCCTGCCGCCACATCCTGAAGGACATCGGCGTCGACCTCCCGGTCCCGCCCGACGGCCCGCCCGGCAAGGGCGACCGGCCCTCGCCCCCGGACTGCGGCGGCCGTGAGGAGCACAAGAACGAGCAGGGCAACAAGAACGAGAAGAGCGACGAGAGCGAGCTGGGGTCCGACGCAGGGCAGAGTGCCGCCGGACTCGTCCTCACCGGGACCGCCTGACACGTACGCGCCAGAGCCATCTGACGCCTGCTCACCTGGCCCATCTGGCGCACACCACGGCCCCGGGCGGATCAACTCCCGCCCGGGGCCTCGTCATTCACACCATCAGCGACGAACCGTCATCCCTCGATGGACGTCATCACGTGCTTGATCCGCGTGTAGTCGTCGAACCCGTACGCTGACAGGTCCTTGCCGTAGCCGGACTTCTTGAAGCCGCCGTGCGGCATCTCCGCGACCAGCGCGATGTGCGTGTTGATCCAGACGCACCCGAAGTCGAGGACCTTGGCCATGCGCATCGCGCGCGCGTGGTCCTTGGTCCAGACGGAGGAGGCGAGGGCGTACTCGACGCCGTTCGCGTACGTCACGGCCTGGGCCTCGGCCGAGAAGGTCTGGACGGTGATGACCGGGCCGAAGACCTCGTTCTGGATGATCTCGTCGTCCTGCTTGACGCCGGAGACGACGGTCGGGGCGTAGAAGAAGCCCTTCTCGCCGACCCGGTGGCCGCCCGCCTCGACCTTGGCGTGGGCGGGCAGGCGCTCGATGAATCCGGAGACCTGCTTGAGCTGGTTGGGGTTGTTGAGCGGGCCGTACAGCACGTCCTCGTCGTCCGGCTGGCCGGTCTTCGTGTCGGCGGCGGCCTTGGCGAGCGCGGCCACGAACTCGTCGTGGATGGACTCCTGGACGAGGACGCGGGTGGCGGCCGTACAGTCCTGCCCGGCGTTGAAGAAGCCCGCGACCGAAATGTCCTCGACGGCCTTGGCGATGTCGGCGTCCTCGAAGACGACGACCGGCGCCTTGCCGCCCAGCTCCAGGTGGACGCGCTTGACGTCCTTGGCGGCGGACTCGGCGACGGAGATGCCCGCGCGTACGGAACCGGTGATCGACGCCATGGCGGGCACGGGGTGCTCGACCATCGCGCGGCCGGTGTCGCGGTCGCCGCAGATGACGTTGAAGACGCCCTTGGGGACGATCGAGCCGATGATCTCGGCGATCAGGACCGTGGAGGCGGGAGTGGTGTCCGAGGGCTTGAGCACGACCGTGTTGCCGGCCGCGAGCGCCGGGGCGAACTTCCACACGGCCATCATCATCGGGTAGTTCCACGGCGCGACCTGTGCGCAGACGCCGACCGGCTCGCGCCGGATGATCGAGGTCATGCCCTCCATGTACTCACCGGCCGCGCGGCCCTCCAGCATGCGCGCCGCACCCGCGAAGAAGCGGATCTGGTCGACCATGGGCGGGATTTCCTCGGACCGGGTGAGACCGATGGGCTTGCCCGTGTTCTCGACCTCGGCCGCGATCAGCTCCTCGGCCCGCTCCTCGAAGGCGTCCGCGATCTTGAGGAGGGCCTTCTGGCGCTCGGCCGGGGTCTGGTCGCGCCAGCCCGGGAAAGCCGCGGCAGCGGCGGCCATCGCGGCGTCGACGTCGGCCTGGCCGGACAGCGGCGCGGTGGCGTAGGCCTCGCCCGTCGCGGGGTTGACCACGTCCGTGGTCCGTCCATCGGCGGCATCGCGGAACTCTCCGTCGATGTAATTGCGCAGACGACGCAGCTCGGTGCTCACTGCCGGCCCTCCTGTCAGGTGTCCAATCGCTGAGACTCCCACCCTAGTCCGACCCGCCACGTTTTCAACACCCCCGATCGGCCCAGAACTACGAAATCCGCACATGCCAGCCGCGTAAACAACGAATTTCATCAATCCACTCTTGCGGAACTGCTGAGGCCTCATGCACAGTGAGCACGTGGCCAGTCGCAGCGCAGAGCCAAAGGGCTCACGAGAGACCCGGGCGGGGAACGGCACTCCTCCGCTGGACGCCGTCTCCCTCGGCATCATCGAGCAGCTCCAGGAGGACGGCCGAAGGCCGTACGCCGCGATCGGCAAGGCCGTCGGCCTCTCCGAGGCGGCCGTGCGCCAGCGCGTCCAGAAGCTGCTCGACCAGGGTGTGATGCAGATCGTCGCCGTCACGGACCCCCTCACGGTGGGTTTCCGCAGACAGGCGATGGTGGGCGTGAACGTCGACGGCGACCTCGAACCCGTGGCGGACGCGCTGACCGCCATGGGAGAAGTCGAGTACGTGGTGATGACCGCGGGTTCGTTCGACATCCTCGCCGAGATCGTCTGCGAGGACGACGACCACCTGCTGGACGTCATCAACAAACGCATACGGGCCCTGCCCGGTGTGCGCTCCACCGAGAGCTTCGTCTACCTCAAGCTAAAGAAGCAGACCTACATGTGGGGAACCCGATAGCCGTGACCAAGGACCTCAGCCGAACCGCGTACGACCACCTGTGGATGCACTTCACCCGCATGTCCTCGTACGAGAACGCTCCCGTCCCCACGATCGTCCGTGGCGAGGGCACCTACATCTACGACGACCAGGGCAAGCGCTACCTTGACGGCCTCGCGGGGCTGTTCGTGGTCCAGGCGGGCCACGGCCGCCGGGAGCTGGCCGAGACGGCGTTCAAGCAGGCGCAGGAGCTGGCCTTCTTCCCGATCTGGTCCTACGCCCACCCCAAGGCGATCGAGCTCGCGGAGCGCCTCGCGAACTACGCGCCGGGCGACCTCAACAAGGTCTTCTTCACCACGGGTGGCGGCGAGGCCGTCGAGACCGCGTGGAAGCTCGCCAAGCAGTACTTCAAGCTCCAGGGCAAGCCGACGAAGTACAAGGTCATCTCGCGCGCGGTCGCCTACCACGGCACCCCGCAGGGCGCCCTGTCCATCACGGGCCTGCCCGCCCTGAAGGCCCCCTTCGAGCCGCTGGTCCCGGGCGCCCACAAGGTCCCGAACACCAACATCTACCGTGCCCCCTCCTTCCTCGACCAGGGGTCCGGCGTCTCCCCCGAGGCCTTCGGCCGCTGGGCCGCCGACCAGATCGAGGAGCAGATCCTCTTCGAGGGCCCGGAGACGGTCGCCGCGGTCTTCCTGGAGCCCGTGCAGAACGCCGGCGGCTGCTTCCCGCCGCCGCCCGGCTACTTCCAGCGGGTGCGCGAGATCTGCGACCAGTACGACGTGCTGCTCGTCTCGGACGAGGTCATCTGCGCCTTCGGCCGCCTCGGCACGATGTTCGCCTGCGACAAGTTCGACTACGTACCGGACATGATCACCTGCGCCAAGGGCATGACCTCGGGCTACTCCCCGATCGGCGCCTGCATCGTCTCCGACCGCCTGGCCGAGCCGTTCTACCAGGGCGACAACACCTTCCTGCACGGCTACACCTTCGGCGGTCACCCGGTGTCGGCGGCCGTGGGCCTCGCGAACCTCGACCTGTTCGAGCGCGAGAACCTCAACCAGCACGTGCTGGACAACGAGGGGGCGTTCCTCTCCACCCTCCAGAAGCTGCACGACCTGCCGATCGTCGGCGACGTCCGCGGCAACGGCTTCTTCTACGGCATCGAGCTGGTGAAGGACAAGGCCACCAAGGAGACCTTCACGGACGAGGAGTCGGAGCGCGTGCTCTACGGCTTCGTCTCCAAGAAGCTCTTCGAGTACGGCCTCTACTGCCGCGCCGACGACCGCGGTGACCCGGTCATCCAGCTGTCGCCGCCGCTCATCTCCGACCAGTCGACCTTCGACGAGATCGAGGGGATCGTCCGCCAGGTACTGACGGAGGCGTGGGCGAAGCTCTGATCCCGCCGAAAACCTCGGTGACTCCGACCGCTGCACGGCTCCGATACACGGCTCAGATGAATCGTGGCCCGGCCCCGATGGGCTGAAGCCGCGATCAACACCGGCCCCGGTGCCGCCCGTTCGAGTGAGAATGGGCGCCCCGGGGCCGCGTGCTGTCCGGCCTCCTGGCCCCGACTCCCTAGCGTGCGCAGTGACCGATCGGCCCTGCCTTCGTTCCCCCGGACGGGGGACAAGGCAGCGGAAATCAGATCTGAACCGAGGTGTACGCGATGGTGGCTCCGCCGGACAACGACGTGCTGTGGGCACGCGCCCTGCACGTCAAGCACAACGGCTCACCCGCGCTCACCGGCGTCTCACTCGGAGTTCGCGAAGGTGAGATCCTCGCCGTCGGCGGCCCGCGCGGCAGCGGCAAGACGACCCTGCTCCAGTGCCTGTCGGGGCAACTGCGGGCGCAACAGGGCGAGGTCTGGTTCAACAGCACGCCCGTGCACACCATGGGCCCGCTGTCCCGCGAGCGGTTGCGCCGCAACCGCTTCACCTGGATCGACCCGGCGCCGGTCCTGGTCCCCGAGCTGAACGCCTGGGAGAACGCGGCCCTGCCCCTCATGCTGCGCGGCGTCTCCCGCCGCCGCGCCAAGACCACCGCCCTCGAGTGGCTGGATCGCCTCGACATCGGCGGCTGCGCCCGCAAACGCCCGTACGCGCTCACGCAGGCAGAGCGACAGCGCGTGGCCATCGCCCGCGCCCTGGTCCCCGCGCCGACCGTGCTCTTCGCCGACGAGCCCACCGCCCCGCTGCACCGCGCCGACCGGACGCAGGTGCTGCGTACGCTCACGACGGCGGCCCGTTCGCACGGGATCACCGTCGTCCTGGCCACGCACGACGCCGACACCGCGGCGCTCGCCGACCGCACGGTGTCACTGCTCGACGGACGGCGCGTGAACACCGTCCATCTGCCGCCGGTGGCCGACAGCACGGAAGGCCGGACCGCGTGCTCGCTCTCCGTCTAGCGCGCGGGGCCCGTCCCGCCGTCCAGCTCCGCAGGCTCCTGGTCGCGGCCGCGTCGGCGGGTACCGGCTTCCTTCTCCTGTGCACCCTGGGGTACGCGATGGGGCACCCGGACGCGTCCGGCGCGGCCCTGCTGCGGCTCGCCTGGTGCGTCGCGCCGCTCGCCGCGACCGTGCAGTTCGCGGTGGCGGTCGCCCGGACCGATCCGGCCACCCGTCCCCGGCAGGGGCTGTCGGCGATCGGCCTCGGTCCCGCCCGTCTGACGGTCCTGGCGGCGGTCTCCACCGCCGTGTCCTGCACGCTCGGTTCGCTGGTCGCCCTGCTCCTCTTCCTCCACCTGCGCGGCGACCTGACCGGCCTCCCCTTCGACGGCGACGCCAGCGGCCTCCTCGCCGCGGACGAGCCACTGCCCCTCCCGGCCGCGCTCACCCTGCTGACCCTCGTACCGATCTTCGCCTCGGCGGCCAGCGCGGCGGTGCTCCGGCCGCGGGGCCCGAGGCCGAGCGGCTTCATGGCGGGCGGGCGCCCGGGGCGCCCGGGGCGCCTGAGCGGCTTCGGCGGCTACGGACGCTCCGCCGAGCGCGTCGGCTTCGGCGCGTACGGTCGCTTCGGGGCGCGCGCTGGTACGAGAGAGGGCGCGGGGGCGGGCGCCCGCCCTGAGGGTCAGGACGGCCCCGGGGGTCAGGACGCCGCTGATGGTCGGGGCGGTGCCGCGGACCGAGACGGCGCCGAGGGCCGGGACGGTCACGGCCTCCGCCCCGGCGGCCCCGGGCAGGACACGCCCCGCCGCTCCGGACGGAACGGTGCTTCCGGCGCGAAAGGCTCGCGCGGCAGGGCTCGCGACGATCACGCCGACAACGCCACACAGACGGGACAGGCGGCACAGGCGGCACAGGCCGAGAACGCCGGGCAAGGCAGCCCGGGGGCGCCCCTCATCATCGCGGCGCTCGACGTGCCTCGCCGCTCCGGCGCGCGTGCCCGCGCCCGGGTCGACAACCGCTCCCACGGCACGGACCCCTCCGGCACCCGAGCCGCCACCGACTCACCCGCGCACGACGACCGTGATGGCCACAAGGGCCACGCCAGCCACAACGCACCCGGCCACCCCGCCACCCCGCATCATCCCGACAGCCCCGGTAACCCCGGCAGCCCCGGCAGCCCCGGGCTCGGCCAACCTGACCACCCCGGCCACCCCGGCCACCTGCTGGACCCCCAACACCCTCCCGCCCCCCTCCCCACCCCCGGCGGCCTCCCCTGGGGTGCCGCCGTCCTCGCGGCCGGGCTCGCCGTGGAGACGTACGCCGGTCGTGCCGCCTCCTCCCTCGCAGGGCCCGCGCTGCCCGGCGGGTTCACGGGCGGGCCCATCGGTGTGCTCGTCGGCTGGGCGCTCACCGCGTTCGGTCTCGCGCTGGCCGGGCCCGCGATCACGCACCTCTGCGGCAGGCTGCTCCAGGCCGTGCGGCCGGGCGCCCTGCGGCTGCTCGCCGGACGCGTGCTGATGGAGGAGGCGGCCCGCATCGGGCAACCGCTCGGTGTGCTGTGTGCGGTGGCGTCGGGGGTGTACGCCATGGCCGTGCTCTACGGCAGCGCGCGCCCCGATGTCGGGCCGCTCACCACGCTGGGCGCGCTGCTCGTCGCGGGGTGCGCCGTCGCGACGCTCCTGACCGCCGCGGTGGAGGCGAGGCACGCGCGCGCCGACACCGCTGCCGCCCTGCTGCGGCTCGGGGCGCCCGCCACCACGCTGCGTGTCGTCGCCGCCCTCCGCGCCGGCGCCCTGCTCGCCGTCTTCGGGCCGCTGACCTGGGCGGTCGCGGAGCTGGCCGCGGCTCCACTGACCCGCTGACGGCTCGTACGGGAATCCCTTGATTCCCGTACGGGATCGGAATCGGGGTCGGGACCGGCTCGGTGTTCGAAAAAGTTCGCGGGCGCCGATGATTTTCCGGCGGCCCGCCGGTCTACCCCTGCGAACAGCACATCACCGACGGGAGAGACCTCACCATGTACCAGCAGATGATCTTCGTGAACCTGGCCGTGAACGACCTCGACGCCTCGAAGAAGTTCTTCACGGAGCTCGGCTACCCGCTGAACGCGCAGTTCTCGGACGAGAACTGCGCGTCCGTCGTGATCAGCGACACGATCGTCGTGATGCTGCTGAGCAAGCAGCGCTACGCGGACTTCACGAAGAAGGAGATCGCGGACTCGACGAAGACCAGCGAGGTGCTGCTGTGTCTGAGCGCCGAGAGCCGCGCGAAGGTGGACGAGCTGGTCGACAAGGCGATCGCGGCGGGCGGTTCGGCTAGCGGCGAGACCCAGGACTACGGCCAGATGTACGGCCGCGCCTTCGACGACCCGGACGGCCACACCTTCGAGGTCATGTGGATGGACCCGGCGGCCGTCCAGGGCTGAACCGCCGCGCTTAGCATGGGCGGGTGCAGACGAGCCCCGCCCATGTGGCCCACCACAACGACCGTGAGATCGAGACGCTGGAGGAGTTCGACGCCGTCGTCTCGGCCCGCGGCACCCTCACCGGCTTTCGCGTTCAGGCCGTCGATCTGACGGACCGTACAAGGGAGTTGCTGGCCAGCAGCGCCACCGACGCCGTCTTCCTCGGCTGCCCGATGCGGGAGAACGCCGCGGCGAAGGTGCGTGCCGACGGCGCCCTCGTCTTCCCGCCCCTCCCCGGCCTGCCCTTCGACCCGTACCGCGGTCATCTCTACCGCCCCGACGAGCTGTTCGCCTCGCTCGACAAGGGGTACGAGGAGACACCGGACGCCCTCGCGTACACCTGGTTCCAGCGGACCAAGGCCGACGGCGACATCTACGCGTCGATGCTGCGCTCGGTCCACGACGACGCCGTCTCCGACGCTCTCGACGAACTCCTGCGCGGCACACGGGTGGTGGGCGTGATGGGCGGCCACGCGATCGCACGCGGCACGGAGGCATACGGCGGCGCGGCCCGGCTCGGCCGCGCGCTCGCGCGCGCCGGGTTCACGGTGGCGACGGGCGGCGGCCCCGGCGCGATGGAGGCGGCGAACCTCGGCGCGTACGCGGCCCCGTACGACGACACCATGCTGGACGAGGCGTGCGAACTCCTCGCGGAGGCACCGTCGTTCGTCCCGTCGGTGACCGACTGGGCGCGCGCCGCCTTCGAGGTACGCACGCGCTGGCCGAAAGGCAACACCTCCGTCGGCATCCCCACCTGGTTCTACGGGCACGAGCCGCCGAACGCCTTCGCCTCCCACATCGCCAAGTACTTCGCCAACGCCACCCGCGAGGACGGCCTGCTGGCGCGCTCGAACGCGGGCGTCGTGTTCCTGCCCGGCGCCGCCGGCACGGTCCAGGAGATCTTCGACAACACGACCCCCAACTACTACGAGTCCCGCGGCGAACCGACCCCGATGGTGCTGGTGAACCGCGCCCACTGGACAGAGCGCCTGCCCGCCTGGCCTCTGCTCCAGGCGCTCGCCCGCGACCGCTCGATGGAGTCCCGGATCGCCCTCGTCGACCGGTTCGAGGAGGCACCGGAGGCGCTCATACGGTTGGCCGATGTAAGTGAAAGTTAAGCCCTCATGTAAATGAAAGCTAAAGCCAAGGGTCAAGACGGACACACAGATTGACAACCCGAGAGGCGGCCCAATAAACCTGTGTGGCGTCTGGGATTGCTGTTTCTTCACAGCCGCTCCCACCACCCCCCTCGTTGTGCATCCCGTGAAGGGCAATCGTGTCCATATCTCGCCGTACCGCACGTTCTGTGCGCATTCTCGGAGTTGCCTCCGGTTCGGTCGCGCTCACGCTCGGCCTGGCCGGCAACGCGCTCGCCTGCAACATCAGTGAGTTCTCGGCCGTCGCCAAGTGCGACGGCGCCAAGGGCGTCATCAGCGTCACCGACAAGGACCCCACCGGCGTCCCGGCCACGGTGACGGTCTACCTGGAGAACAAGGGTGCCGACGAGAAGCTCGTCGACACCCAGGAGGTCAAGGGCTCCCGCGAGGGCGTGACCATCGACTTCTCGGAGGACTGGAAGCCGAACGCGGAGTACCGGATCCACGTCAAGGCCGGCAACCAGGTCGACGAGGACATCAAGCCGAACCTCGTCACCCCGTCCGAGGCCTGCAAGTCCTCGGAGCCGTCGACGCCTCCGGCCACCCCGTCCCCGTCCGAGGAGCCCTCCTCGCCGGTGACCCCGAAGCCGGAATCCCCGGAGCCCTCGGAGTCGGACAGCACCCCGCCCGCGTCGGGCGGCGGCAGCACGCCGTCTCCCGCGGGCGGCGACTCGAACCTCGCCGAGACCGGCTCCAGCTCCAACACCGGTGCGATCGCCGGGATAGCGGCCGCGCTCGTGGCCGCCGGCGCCGGCGTGATGTTCGCCCTGCGCCGCCGCGGCGCGACGAACGGCCGCTGAGTACGACCTGGTTCACCCGGTTCCACCAGGCGTGGCCCGCCCCTCGTGAGGGGGGCGGGCCACCGCCGCGTTTCGCGCCCCTGAAAGCGAGGGCGCAGCCCCGCTTTTCAGGGGCGCGGGGCTGTATCGATATGCGGCTCCGCCGCGCGGGCGCGACCAGCCCCCACCGAACCCGCAGACGAACCCCGCGGCAAGCGCAACGCACTCACTCAGCCGAACGTGGCCCGCTCCAGCCAGAAGTCCAACAACTCCCGCTCCCCCAGCACCTCCAACCGCCCACCGTCCGGCGCCATTCGGCGATAGAAGGCGAGCATCACCTCGGTGAGCGGCCCCCGCAGCGCGACGGTCGCCTTCTCGTGACCACGCCGCCAGTCGATGCCCTCGTCCTCGAACTCGATGAGCCACTCGGCGTCCAGGCCGGGCTCGGTGTCGGTGGCGTGGAGGTGGATACTGCGGCCCGCGCCGCGCAGTTCCGTCGCGGCATCGCTCGGATACTTCTCCTGCGCGAACCGCACGATCTGCAGCCACTCGTCGATCGCGTCGGCGGCGACCTCCGGCGCCACCTGGTACGTCACGCCCGCGGCGATCGCCGCGTCGGCCCGGTGGATCACCGTCTCGTGGGTCATGCGCCGCGCCCAGAACCCGGCCGTGTGCTCCCAGGCCCAGGACCAGGCGGCGGTGTCGGCCCCGGCGGAGCGAAAGGTCTCCGCGGCCTTCTCGGCGCCCTCCGCGAGCCAGGCGTCAAGGGCGGCGGGGCCGTCGTCCTCCGGTCCCCCGACGGCGGCCACGTGCTCGGCCGACACGTCCTTCGTCACCCTCGTCCGCACGATGTACTCGGTCCCGCGGTGCGCCTCGCCCACATGCACGGCGAGCTGCCGCAGCGTCCAGTCGGGACAGGTCGGTACGGTCGCACCGAGATCGACTCCGGCGAGGTGCGACCTCAACAGCGCGGTCTGCCCGACGATTTCGCCGCAGTAGCGGTCGTGCCCAAGTAGCGTCATGAGCCGCACCCTAGGCTCCGCGGGCACCCCCGAGTACGACAATTTCCGCCGCGTCGAACGCCACCCCGACCTCTTCCCCCGGCTCCGGCGCATCCCGCAGCGCACACGCCGCCTCCAGCCGCGGCGCGTCCTCGGGCTGCAGGCGTACGGCCACATGCGTGCCCCGGAACGTCCGCGCGGCCACCGTGCAGCGCAGCCCGTCGGCCGCCGGTACGAGCCGGACGCCCGCGGGCCTGACGAGCAGAGTGACGTCGCCCTGCGGGGCGTCCGGGGGCACCGGCAGCTTGCCCCACGGCGTGTCCGCGGCTTCCCCGGCGACGGTCGCCCCGGTCACGTTCTCGAATCCGAGGAAGCGGGCCACGAAGGCGTCGGCCGGGCGCTGCCAGACCTCAAGTGGCGTACCGGACTGGGCGATCCGGCCGTCCCGCATGACGACGACCCGGTCGGCGAGCGCGAACGCCTCGCCCTGGTCGTGGGTGACCGCGAGCACGGTGGTCCCCAACTCGCCGAAGAGTTCGCGGAGTTCGACCACCAGCCGCTCCCGCAGCGAGCGGTCCAGCTGGCCGAGGGGTTCGTCGAGCATGAGCAGCCGGGGGCGGGGCGCGAGGGCCCGGGCGAGCGCGACGCGCTGCTGTTCCCCACCGGAGAGGGAGGCGACGGCCCGCTCATGGGCGCCGGGCAACCCCACGAGATCCAGCAACTCACCCACACGTACCGCCTGTTGGTCCCTCGACTCGCCGTGCATCCGCAGCCCGAAGGCCACGTTGCCGCCGACGTCGCGCTGCGGGAACAGCTGGTGGTCCTGGAACATCAGGCCCACACCACGCTTGTGCGCGGGCACGCCGTGGAGGTCGCGGCCGTCCAGGAACACCCGTCCTTCGTCCAGGAGTTGGAGCCCGGCGACCGCCCGCAGCAGGGTCGACTTGCCGCTGCCGCTGGGCCCGAGCACGCACACGATCTCGTGCTCGGCGACATCGAGTCCGACGGAGTCGAGCACGGCCCGCCCGCCGAACCGTACGGTCGCCCCGTCGAGCTTCAGCATGGGCCCCGGCGCCGGCCCGGTCATGGCATCGCTCATGGCATCGCGCATGGTCAGAACTCCCCGGTCCGGTCGGTGCGAAGGCGTTCGAGAACCAGCAGCGCCACCGCGCACACCACCATCAAGATCGTCGAAAGGGCCATGGCCTGCCCGTAGTTGAGCTCCCCGGCCCGCCCGAGCAGCCGTGCCACGGCGACCGGCAGCGTCGGGTTGTCGGGCCGCGCGATGAAGACGGTCGCGCCGAACTCGCCCAGCGACACGGCGAAGGCGAACCCGGCCGCGATCAGCAGCGCCCGCCGCACCATCGGCAGATCGACCTCGCGCCACACCCGCCACGGCGAGGCCCCGAGCACGGCCGCCGCCTCGCGCAGCCGTCCGTCCACCGCCCGCAGCACGGGCAGCATGGTCCGTACGACGAAGGGGACGCCCACCAGCGCCTGCGCGAGCGGCACGAGGATCCAGGTGCTCCGGAGGTCCAGCGGAGGCTCGTCGAGCGCGATGAGGAAGCCGAACCCGACCGTCACGGCGGATACGCCGAGCGGCAGCATCAGCAGGGCGTCGAAGCCCCGTACGAGACGGCCGGCGTCCCGGCGGGTGAGGGCGGCGGCCGCGAGTCCGCCGATCAGCAGGGCGATGGCGGTGGCGGCGAGGGCGTACCGCAGCGAGTTGCCGATGGCCTCGATCGGCGGCACGAGGAAGATGCCGCCTTCGTCGCTGGTCAGCGCCTTGTAGTAGCCGAATCCGGGGGCGTCGAGGGATCGCTCGACGAGCACGGCCAGCGGCAGCACCAGCAGGACGGCGATGGTGCCGAGGACGGCGGCGAGCAGCGCCCACTGCCCGGCGCCGCGCGGCCGTCGTGCCGTCGCGGACGCGTCGACCAGGCGCAGGGCGGTCTCCCGCCGCCGTACCGTCCACGCATGGACGGCGAGGATCGCGCCGACCGCCACGAACTGGACGAGCGTCAGGACGGCGGCCGTCGAGAGGTCGAAGATCTCCGAGGTCTGCCGGTAGATCTCGACTTCGAGCGTCGAGAAGGTCGGGCCGCCGAGAATCTGCACCACACCGAACGAGGTGAAGGTGAAGAGGAAGACCATCAGCGCGGCCGCGGCGACCGCCGGGCCGAGCGCCGGCAGCGTCACCCTGCGCCAGGCGGCGAACCGTGAGGCGCCGAGCACCCGCGCGGCCTCCTCCTGACGCGGATCGAGCTGCGACCAGAGGCCGCCGACCGTGCGGACGACGACCGCGTAGTTGAAGAAGACGTGCGCGAGCAGGATCGCCCACACCGTCGTGTCGAGCCGTACGCCCCACAGCTCGTCCAGGAGCCCACCACGGCCGAGCAGCGCCAGGAAGGCCGTTCCGACGACCACGGTCGGCAAGACGAACGGCACGGTCACGACGGCCCGCAGGATCTGCTTGCCCCTGAAATCGAAGCGTGCGAAGACGTACGCGCCGGGGAGCGCGATCAGCAGGGTGAGCGCGGTCGACGCGAGCGCCTGCCACGTCGTGAACCACAGCACATGCCGGATGTCCGACTGCGCGAGCACCTCCCCGATGCGCCCGAACCGCCAGACCCCGTCGACCTTGAGCCCGCGGGCCGTGATCGCCGCGACCGGGTAGGCGAAGAAGAGCCCGAAGAACGCGACGGGCACGGCCATGAGACCGAGCCGGGCCGCGCTCCCCGTATGCGGGCGCGTGCGAGGGCGCGTACGGGGGCGTGGCCGTCGGCGCGCGGGCGGCTCCGCCTCGGCGCGACGCTCTACTTCAGTACGAGCGAGGTCCATGACTTGACCCACTCGTCACGGTTGTCGGCGATCTTGGCGGGGTCGAGGGTCTCGGGGTTCTGGGCGGCCGGGCCGAACTTCGTGAACTCGGCGGGGACCTTCGCACCCTCGACGACGGGATACACGAACATGTTCAGCGGCATGTCCTCCTGGAACGCCTTGCCGACCAGGAAGTCGATGAACGCCTTGCCGCCCTCGGTGTTCTTGGCGTTGCTGAGCAGGCCCGCGTACTCGACCTGGCGGAAGCAGGTGCCGTCCGCGACACCGGTCGGCGCGGTCTTCGGGATCGGGTCGGCGTAGATGACCTCGGCGGGCGGGGACGAGGCGTACGAGACGACGAGCGGCCGGTCGCCCTTGGCCTTCTTGCCACCGGCGGACCCGGAGAACTCCACGTTGTAGGCCTGCTCCCAGCCGTCGACGACCTTCACGCCGTTGGCCTTGAGCTTCTTCCAATACCCCTGCCAACCGTCGTCGCCATACTTCGCGGCGGTCCCGAGCAGGAAGCCGAGACCGGGCGAGGACGTCGAGGCGTTCTCGGTGACGAGCAGGTTCTTGTACGCGGGCTTGATCAGATCGTCGAAGGACGTCGGCGGGGCCAGCTTGTGCTCGCTGAAGTAGGCCTTGTCGTAGTTGACGCAGATGTCACCGGAGTCGATGGGCGTGACCCGGTGCTTGTCCTGGTCGACCCGGTACTCGGCCTTGATGCCACCGGCGCCCTTGGCCTCGTACGACTGGAACAGCCCGTTGTCGAGCGCCCGCGAGAGCAGCGTGTTGTCGACGCCGAAGAAGACGTCGCCCTGCGGGTTGTCCTTGGTGAGGATGGCCTTGTTGACGGCCGTCCCGGCGTCGCCGTCCTTCAGAACCCTGACCTTGTACCCGGACTCCTTCTCGAACGTCTTCAGTACGTCCTTGGTGTAGGCGAAGGAGTCATGGCTGACGAGGGTGACGGTCTTGGATCCGGAGCCCTCGTCGCCGGAGTCGGACGACCCGCACGCGGCGAGCGTGACAAGGCCGAGCCCCACGGCCACGGCCGTGAACTTCCTGGTGGTGCTCACTGAATTCCTCCTGGGGGTGACCAGGAAGAGACGCGGCCCTGCCCGGGACCTCGGTCGGTTCCCGGGCAGGGCGCAACAGCTTGAGTAGTGACCGAACTTCCTACCCAGAATGACCTGGGCAAGGTTCAGAGGGTCTGCGGGCTGTCCCGCACTCTCAGCGCTGTGGCGCTCCCCTGTCGGAATATGAAGATTTGACTGGCGATGTGCTTACGGAGGCCAGACTACCTCCCGGCCACCGGCCGAAACCCACCGCTCGGGACTACCGCTCGGTACCCACCGCTCGGCGCCTACCGCTCGGTCGCCGCGAGCTGCCCGCAGGCTCCGTCGATCTCCTGGCCACGGGTGTCCCGGACGGTGACGGGCACTCCATGGGCGGCGATCGCCTCGACGAACGCCTTCTCGTCCTCGGGCCGCGAGGCCGTCCACTTGGAGCCGGGTGTCGGGTTCAGCGGAATCAGGTTCACATGCACGGGCTTGCCCTTGAGCATCCGCCCGAGCCGGTCGCCGCGCCACGCCTGGTCATTGATGTCGCGGATGAGCGCGTACTCGATGGAGAGCCGGCGCCCGGACCTGGCCGCGTACTCCCAGCCGGCGTCCAGCACTTCCCGTACCTTCCACCGCGTGTTGACCGGGACGAGGGTGTCGCGCAGTTCGTCGTCCGGTGCGTGCAGGGAGATGGCGAGTCGGCACTTGAAGCCCTCGTCGGCGAACCGGTGGATGGCGGGGACGAGGCCCACCGTGGAGACGGTGATCCCTCGCTGCGACAGCCCGAGCCCGTCCGGCTCCGGGTCGGTGAGGGCCCGGATGGACTGCACGACCCGCTTGTAGTTGGCCAGCGGCTCGCCCATCCCCATGAAGACGATGTTGCTGAGCCGCGCGGGCCCACCGGGAATCTCCCCGTCCCGCAGCGCCCGCATCCCGTCCACGATCTGGTGCACGATCTCACCGGTGGAGAGATTCCGGTCGAGGCCGGCCTGTCCGGTCGCGCAGAACGGGCAGTTCATCCCGCAGCCCGCCTGCGAGCTGATGCACATGGTGACCCGGTCCGGGTAGCGCATCAGCACAGACTCGACGAGCGTGCCGTCGAAGAGCCGCCAGAGGGTCTTGCGGGTGGTGTCCTCGTCGGTGGAGAGATGCCGCACGACCGTCATCAGCTCGGGCAGCAGCGCCTCCTGGAGCTTGGCGCGCGACCCCGCGGGGATGTCGGTCCACTGCTCCGGATCGTGCGCGTACCGCGCGAAGTAGTGCTGCGAGAGCTGCTTGGCGCGAAACGGTTTCTCACCGATCGCGGCAACGGCCTCTTTCCGCTCGGCGGGCGTGAGATCGGCAAGGTGCCGCGGCGGCTTCTTGGCTCCGCGCGGGGCGACGAAAGTGAGTTCTCCGGGCTTAGGCATGGCCGTACCAGTGTCGCAGACGTACGAAGAGGGGCTCGCCACCCTGTGGACAACGAGCCCCTCGTGCACATCTCTGCAGGTCAGCCAGCCAGGCCTTCGGCGGACAGTCTCAGCCCGACCCGACGAAGATCACCATCAGCAGCCATACCACCGGAGCCGTAGGCAGCAAGGAGTCCAGGCGGTCCATGATCCCGCCGTGTCCCGGCAGCAAGGTGCCCATGTCCTTGATGCCCAGGTCCCGCTTGATCATCGACTCGCCGAGGTCGCCGAGGGTGGCGCTGGCCGCGACCGCGAGGCCGAGGAGCAGGCCCTGCCACCAGGTGCCGTCGTCGACGAGGAACTGCATGCACACCGCGCCCGCCGCCATGGCGAAGGCGACCGCGCCGAGCAGGCCCTCGCGGGTCTTGCCGGGGCTGATGCGCGGGGCGAGCTTGTGCCTGCCGAAGCGCCAGCCGACCGCGTACGCGCCCGTGTCGCTGACCACGGCCAGCAGCAGGAACGTGAGGACCCGCCGCGCACCGTCGTCCGCGGTGAGCATCATCGCCACGAACGTGGCCAGGAACGGGATGTAGAAGGCCGCGAAGACCCCCGCGGTGACGTCCTTGAGGTAGCCCTCGGGCGGTTCCGTCATCCGCCAGACCAGGACCGCGAGCGCGGTGAGCGCCATGGCGACCCAGGCACCCTCGGCGCCCCGGACGTATCCGGAGATCACCAACGCGGCACCGCCGACCGCCAGCGGCACGAGCGGCGCCTTGATGCCCTTCTGCTCCGCGAGCCGCGACGTGAGCTCCCACAGGCCGACCACGACGGCGACCGTTATCACTCCGACGAACGCGGCCTTGACGACGAACAGCGACGCGACGATCACCGCGGCGAGCCCGACCCCGACTCCTATGGCAGCGCCCAGGTCGCGGCCCGCGCTCTTCTTCTGCGGCGCGGGTGCGGGGTGTGCGGCGCTGGACATGGGCTCCTGCGGATTCTGCGCCTGGTGGGACGAAGCCTGGTGGGACGAGGCCTGCGGCGATGTCGGCGGTGTCTCGTCGCCGAACAGGGGGCCGCCCGTCCGAGCAGCCCCCCGGTCGTCATCCTGGTCTCCGCCATGCGCGGGTACGTCGGGCATGGGGCGAGTCTGCTGCGCGTGGTGCGCATCGTAGGCGGGACCCGCCGGGGCAGCCCCCTGGACAGGCCCCTGGTCGGACGGCGCCCAGTACCCGGCTTGTGGAGGCGCCCCCCAGGAAGAGTCGTTCATCAGACCTCGAGCAGCTCTGCTTCCTTGTGCTTGAGCAGCTCGTCCACCTGAGCGACGTACTTCGCGGTGGTGTCGTCGAGCTCCTTCTCCGCACGGCGGCCCTCGTCCTCGCCGACCTCGCCATCCTTGATCAGCTTGTCGATGGCGTCCTTGGCCTTGCGGCGGACGGAGCGGATCGAGATCTTGGAGTCCTCGGCCTTGGTGCGGGCCACCTTGATGTAGTCCTTGCGGCGCTCCTCGGTCAGCTCGGGGAACACCACCCGGATGATATTGCCGTCGTTGCTCGGGTTGACGCCGAGGTCGGAGTCACGGATCGCCTGCTCGATGTTGCGCATCGCGCTCTTGTCGAACGGGGTCACCACGGCCATGCGCGGCTCGGGCACCGAGAACGAGGCCAGCTGGTTGATCGGCGTCAGCGCGCCGTAGTAGTCCGCCACGATCTTGTTGAACATCGCCGGGTGCGCACGGCCGGTGCGGATTGCGGCGAAGTCCTCCTTGGCGACCACGACGGCCTTCTCCATCTTCTCCTCGGCCTCGAGGAGGGTCTCTTCGATCACCACTTGCTCCTGCGTGTCTTGAGTAGGCCCGGCTGCGGTTCCTTGGCGGGTAGGCGGCCGGCTGCGTCGCGTCTTATTCCTGCACGGTTCCCGACCGGCAGGACATTGTCCATCCCCCGGTCAGGCCCGACTGCCCTGGTCGCCCACAAGCGTGCCGATCTTCTCACCCTTGACGGCCCGCGCGATATTGCCCTCGGCCAGAAGCTCGAAGACGAGGATCGGGAGCTTGTTGTCGCGGCACAGGGTGATCGCGGTCATGTCGGCGACCTTGAGGTCTCGGGTGATGACCTCGCCATAGCTCAGCGAGTCGAACTTGACCGCTGCGGGGTTGGTCTTCGGGTCGGAGTCGTAGACCCCGTCCACACCGTTCTTGCCCATCAGCAGGGCCTCGGCGTCGATCTCCAGGGCACGCTGCGCGGCGGTGGTGTCGGTCGAGAAGTACGGCATGCCCATGCCCGCGCCGAAGATGACCACACGGCCCTTCTCCAGGTGCCGTACGGCCCGCAGCGGGATGTACGGCTCGGCGACCTGCCCCATGGTGATGGCGGTCTGCACGCGCGAGTCGATGCCCTCCTTCTCCAGGAAGTCCTGGAGGGCGAGGCAGTTCATGACCGTGCCGAGCATGCCCATGTAGTCGGAGCGGGCCCGGTCCATGCCGCGCTGCTGGAGTTCGGCTCCACGGAAGAAGTTGCCGCCGCCGATGACGACGGCGATCTGGGCACCGCCGCGGACCACCGCGGCGATCTCCCGGGCCATCTTGTGCACCACGTCGGGGTCGACGCCGAGTGCCCCGCCACCGGCGAAAGCCTCACCGGAAAGCTTCAGCAGGAAGCGGCCGGCGCCCTTGCCGGTGTCGCTCTTTTCGTCCTTGTCGGCCTTGGTGGTGGTCATGGAGATCTCGCCTCTTCTACGTGTCGCACATACAAAGAAGGCCATTGCCGGTGGGGTGTTGGTGGCAACCCATGCGCGGCAATGGCCTCCTCGTCAGATCTGCTGTCGACCGTCACGCGCACGCGTGGCGGCATACGCAACCAACACGGACGACTGCTGTCGACCCTATAGGGGTCGCGCGTCGATCGCGGTACGGACTCAGATGCCGACCTTGATGCGCACGAAACGCTTCAGGGTGACACCGGCCTCGTCCAGGACCTTCTGGACGGACTTCTTCTGGTCGAGCGCGTACGGCTGGCCCAGGAGGGTGGCCTCCTTGAAGAAGCCGTTGACGCGGCCCTCGACGATCTTCGGGAGGGCGGCCTCGGGCTTGCCCTCGGCGCGGGTGGTCTCCTCGGCGACGCGACGCTCGGACTCGACGACGTCGGCCGGAACGTCCTCACGGGAGAGGTACTTCGGCGCGAAGGCGGCGATGTGCTGCGCGATGCCCTTGGCGAGGTCGGCGTCCGGCTTGTCCAGCTCGACCAGGACACCGATCTGCGGGGGCAGGTCGGGCATGGTGCGGTGCATGTACGCGCTGACGAAGGCGCCGGAGAACTGCGCGAAGCGGTCCAGGACGATCTTCTCGCCCAGGTTGGCGTTGGCCTCGTCGACGTACGCCTGGACCGTCTTGCCGTCCACGATCTCGGACGCGAGCAGCGCGTCGAGGTCGGCCGGGGAGGTCTTGGTGACGTGCTCGGCGATCGTGTTGGCGACGGCCTGGAACTTCTCGCCCTTGGCGACGAAGTCCGTCTCGCACTTCAGCTCGACCAGGACACCGGAGGAGTTGTCGTCGGCGATGATGGAGACCACGGCGCCGTTCTCGGCGGAGCGGCCCTCGCGCTTGGCGACGCCCTTCTGGCCCTTGATGCGCAGCGCTTCGACGGCCTTGTCGACGTTGCCGTCGGCCTCGTCCAGCGCCTTCTTGCAGTCCATCATGCCGGCGCCGGTGAGCTCGCGGAGCTTCTTGACGTCAGCGGCGGTGTAGTTCGCCATGATCTGTGAATCTCTTCTCGGAGTTCGAAGTCTCGAAGTCGGCGTCCGCCGCTGATCGGGCGGGCGTCCACCGAAGATCTACGGGTCTGGGGGTGAACGGCGGGCGGCGCGTTCGGCGCCGCCCGCTGTCACTCAACCGTGACGCTGGTTCGTCAGGCCTGCTCGGCGTCGGCCGGCTTCTCGGCCTCGGCAGCGGCGACCTCGGCAACGGGGGCCTCGGGCGCGGGGGCCTCGGTGGCGGCCGGAGCCTCGGTCTCGGCGGCAGCCGGGACCTCGGCCTCGGGGGCGGCGGCCTCGGCGGCGGGCGCCTCGACAGCGGCCTCGTCGGCCTTCTTCTCGCCACCTTCGAGCAGGTCGCGCTCCCAGGCGGCGAGCGGCTCGCCCGCGGCCTTGTCACCCTCGGCCTTACCGGCACCGGAGCGGGCGATGAGGCCCTCGGCGACGGCGTCGGCGATCACGCGGGTGAGCAGGGTGACGGAGCGGATCGCGTCGTCGTTGCCCGGGATCTTGTAGTCGACCTCGTCGGGGTCGCAGTTGGTGTCGAGGATGGCGACGACCGGGATGTTGAGCTTCCGGGCCTCGCCGACCGCGATGTGCTCCTTCTTGGTGTCCACGATCCAGACGGCGCTGGGCACCTTCTGCATCTCGCGGATACCGCCGAGGGTCTTCTCCAGCTTGGCCTTCTCGCGCGAGAGCACGAGAAGCTCCTTCTTGGTGAGACCCGAGGCCGCGACGTCCTCGAAGTCGATCTGCTCAAGCTCCTTGAGGCGCTGCAGACGCTTGTAGACGGTGGAGAAGTTGGTGAGCATGCCGCCCAGCCAGCGCTGGTTGACGTAGGGCATGCCGACGCGGGTGGCCTGCTCGGCGATGGCCTCCTGCGCCTGCTTCTTCGTGCCGACGAACATGACCGTGCCGCCGTGGGCGACGGTCTCCTTGACGAACTCGTAGGCGCGGTCGATGTACGACAGCGACTGGAGCAGGTCGATGATGTAGATGCCGTTGCGCTCCGTGAAGATGAACCGCTTCATCTTCGGGTTCCAACGACGGGTCTGGTGACCGAAGTGGACGCCGCTTTCCAGCAGCTCCCGCATCGTGACGACGGCCATGGCCGTTCTCCTTGAATTTCTCGGTTGTGCCGCGCGTGCCGGACGGCACTCGCGCCTGACGCCCACTTGCGCCTTGCCACTGGGGACCGAGAGGCGCTGACACCGGCTGTTTGATGGCCTGATGTCGGGGCGTGCGAAGTCGACCCGGTGACCCGGATCGCCACATGAAGTGTACGGGACCCGCGAGGTGCCGGGTGACGCCGCTGTCCACAACCGGCCGGTACTCCACAGATCCCGGCCATGATCCACTTTTTCCCGCCGCGCACGGGACCGTTCTCGCATGCGAGCAGAACGATGTCCTGGTACGTGGCTGGCGCTGCTGTCGGCCCTGATGGTGGCCGCGTTGTGCGCGGCCCTACCCGCGGCGACCGCCCTCGACGGCGACCCCGGCGGCGACTCCAGCGGCGGTGCGCTCCCGCCACCGAGCGCCGACTCACCGGTGCCCGCGGTCGGCCGCACCTGGCCCGTGGGCCTGCGGCCGGCGGTGATACGAGGCTGGGAACCCCCCGCCACCACCTTCGGCCGGGGCCACCGCGGCGTGGACCTCACCGCGACCCCCGGCACGCCGGTCCGCGCCGTCGCCCCCGGCCGCGTCTCCTTCGCGGGCCGGGTCGCGGGCCGGGGAGTCGTCTCAGTGGAACTGACCGGCACGGGAGACCCACCCCTGCGCACGACGTACGAGCCGGTGCGGGCGACGGTGAAGAAGGGAGCGGAGGTGTCGGCGGGCGAGGTGGTCGGCGTACTGGAACCGCCGGCTTCCCACTGCCCGCAGTTCTGCCTGCATTGGGGCCTGCGCCGGGCCGACGCGTACCTGGACCCGCTGTCCTTGCTCCCACCATGGCTGCTCAGCCGGGGTCCGTCACGGCTGTTGCCGGTCATCGGGGTGCCCAAGGTCGGGGTACGGGTCGTGCCCGAGGCCGGTTTACGGGTCGTGCCCTAGCTCTGGTCCGGCCGGCTGTGCGACGGCGTCTCATGGACCGAGCGCCGCGAGGGGTACCACTCCGCGCCCACCGGACGGCCCGCCATGTTCCAGCTCCAGGAGACGGTCGGCGTGATGCGGGTATAGAGCCCGGGCCCGACCATCCCCACACGCTCGACCGGTTCCTCGGCAGTGCCGTAGATCCGTACGCCTCGTGCGATGAACGGATCGAGGGACACCAGATCGTCGATGACGAGGGCCACCTCGTGGTGGCCGGCCCGGATGTTGCGGAACTTGCGGGTCCCGGCGACCGACGAGCCACTGCCCCCGACCCAGAAGTGCGTGCCGTCGTATTCGAAGGCGAGCGGGACCACGTCGGGCTGCCGGCCGTCGGGCGACAGCGTCGCGACGCGGGCGAGCGGCTGTGACCGCATGTAGGCGATCTCTTCGTCGGTGAACGACATGACAACAACCTCCGGGCGTACGTGCGAAGGCGGCGTCCACCCTCCACAAGGGGTCCCTCACTCCGAGTACGAACGACATCCTGCCGGATCGGCACCGACCGACACGCCTAAGAAGTTGCCCTGCTCGGTGGACGCCGCCGGACTCAGCCCTGCACGCCCCGCAGAGCCATCGCCACGGCCGCATCGGTGATCACGCCGGGCTCCTCGGCCGCGCCGATCTCGATCCTGCGCACGGCCGCGTCCACGATCCCCTGAAGGAGCATCGCGGCCATCCGGGGCTGCTCGTGCCCCATGTCCCGCAACGCCTCCACGATCATCGCGACAAGTCCCCCATGAGCCGCGCGGATCTTTTCGCGCGCGCCCGCGTCGAGCTCGCTCGCGGAGATCGCCACGACGGCACGGTGGCGTCGGTCCCCGACGAGGCCGAGCTGCTGGCGGACATACGCCTCGACCTTGCCCTCGGGCGTCCCGGCCAGCGACATCGCCGTCTCGACCTCGGCAGCCCACACCGGGAAGTCGACCTCGCAGAGCTCTTCGACGACGGCCGCCCGCGACCGGAAGTACTCATATACGGAGGACCGCGCGAGTCCCGTCCGCTCGGCGAGTGCCGGGAACGTCAGCGCCTCCGTCCCGCCCTCGGACAGCAGGGACCGTGCCGCGTCCAGCAGGGCGGCTCGCTGCATCGACCGGTGCTCGGCCACGGAGGCCGCTCGAATCCTTGGCACGCTCCCACTTTACGGATGCCCCGCCCAAGACGGGAGACTCTCGTCCGTCAGGGCTTGATCCAAGGTGCCCCGGCCGAAAGAAGCCCCACGTCAGAGGCGTCACGAGCGGCAGCATCCGTCTTCGGCGCGCACGCCCCGCCACAGGGCCGCCGATGGATCCGCGCGCCGTCGCACGCCGGAGGCAGGGACGATTCAGCGAGGTCAGCGCCCAAAACTCGCCAGCTTGGCCCGCAACTGGAGGACGGACTTGGTGTGGATCTGGCTGACCCGGCTCTCCGTCACACCGAGGACATTGCCGATCTCGGCGAGCGTGAGGCCCTCGTAGTAGTAGAGCGTGACGACGGTCTTCTCGCGCTCGGGGAGCGTGTTGATGGCCCGCGCCAGGAAGCGTCGCAGTTCCCGGTCCTCGGCGACCTCCACGGGATTGTCTGCCGCGGTGTCCTCAAGGGTGTCCATCAGGCTCAGCCGGTCGCCGCCCTCGCCGCCGACATGCAGCAGCTCCTCCAGGGCAACCACGTTCGCCAGCGACAACTGGCTGAACACCGCGTGCAGTTCGTCGACCGCGATGCCCAGCTCGGCGGCCACCTCGCACTCCGACGGTGAACGCCGCAGCCGTGCCTCCAGCGTCGCGTAGGCCCGCTCGACATTGCGCGCCTTCTGCCGCACGGACCGCGGGATCCAGTCCAGCGCCCGCAGTTCGTCGATCATCGCGCCCCGGATCCGCGTGATCGCGTACGTCTCGAACTTGATCTCCCGCTCGATGTCGAACTTCTCGATGGCGTCGATCAGCCCGAACACTCCCGACGAGACGAAGTCAGCCTGCTCCACATTGGGCGGCAGCCCCACGCTCACCCGGCCCGCAACATACTTCACCAGCGGCGAGTAGTGCAGGATCAGCTGCTCGCGCAGTCGCTCGTCGCCCGTGGTCTTGTACGACCTCCACAGCTCGTCGAGCGTCGAGGGGGCGGGCGGCCGCACGCCGCTGCGGGCAGCGGGTGGAACAGCCGCCCGGTCAGACCCGGAGGTGTGCTGGGGCATTCGTCGCCTTGTGCCGTTCTGCCGTGAACTGTGAGTGTCCGAGTGAGCTGTCGGTCTGATGTCGAGTTGCCTGTCTGAGTCGGAATCCTTGTGAGCGTAGCGTGACTGCACCGTCGCAGTGCGCGAAGGTCGAGGGATCCACCGTGCGCAGATACGTTCCGCTGGGCGCTCCTCAGGGTCACGGTCGTCGCCATGCGTAACCACCGAGGAGCGCCAACTATGCGAACTGCCAAGGGTTTCGGGGGGTCGCCCGGACGGCCGAACACTCTCAGTCAGCATCGCCCCCGATCCGTACCGACGGAGAAAGTGGCCTGGCGTGTCAACTT
The DNA here is from genome assembly GCF_026341515.1 of Streptomyces sp. NBC_00878. NCBI lineage: Bacteria > Bacillati > Actinomycetota > Actinomycetes > Kitasatosporales > Streptomycetaceae > Streptomyces > Streptomyces sp. NBC_00878. The sequence continues at coordinate 2,995,283 of NZ_JAPEOK010000001.1, forward strand.
CCAGCCGTCGCCGTGTCGTTCGACGAAGCCAAGTGAGCGGAGTTCGTACAGCCTCGCGACCGCGTCGTCCGCCGTCGTCCCGGCGCCCCTGGCAATCTCCTCGGACGACGCGGTCCGGCGGGCCGGCAGCTCGGCGAGCACACGGGCGGCGGCCGGGTCGAGGAGGTCGCGCGGCAGCACCGGCCCACGCCGGTCCGGCGCCAGCTCGCCCATGTCGCCGACCAGCTCCGCGACTTCCGCGGCGTCGGTGACCAGCGTCGCGTCCCCGCGCAGCAGTTCGTGCACCCCCGCCGAGAGCGCGCTGGTGGCCGGACCAGGTACTCCTATCGCATACCGGCCCAACCGCTGAGCCGCCCGGGCGGTCACCAGAGCGCCGCTCCGGTAGGCCGCCTCGACGACCACCGTGCCACGGGTCAACGCCGCGATGACTCTGTTGCGGAGGATGAATCTGCTCGGTGTCGGATGGTCGCCGGGCGGCAACTCGCCCACGACCAGTCCCTGTTCGGCGATCCTGGTGATCAACTGTGTGTGCCCGCGCGGGTAGGGCCGGTCGACCCCGCAGGCGAGTACGGCGACGGTGGCCCCGCCCGCGCCGAGCGCGCCACGGTGCGTCGCGCCGTCCACCCCGTAGGCACCCCCGGACACCACGACCCAGCCCCGCTCGGCGAGCCCCGCACCGAGTACGGACGCCATGTACGCCCCGTACTCGGTGCAGGCCCGTGCCCCCACGACGGCGACGGAGCGCAGCGCCCATATCCGCAGGCTGGGCCTCCCCCGCACCCATAGACCGGTGGGCCGTGCGTCCCCGAGGTCGTCCAGTTGCGCGGGCCACTCGGCGTCCCCGGGGCACACGAACCGCGTCCCGGCGTCCCGTGCCACGGCGAGGTCCCGCTCCGGGTCCGCCCGCTCGGCCCGGGCCCGCAAGCCCGCCCATCTCTTGTCCGTCACGCCCGGCAGCTGTTGCCCGCCTCCGAGGAGCCGCCGGACGACCTCCGCCGCCCCGATCTCGCGGAGCCACCGTCCGCAGACCTCGTCCCCCGGTTCGATGACGCGGGCGAGGAAGGCCCGGTGAAGCCGCGCTTCGTAACTGCCGTCCCCACAGTCCCTGCTATCCCTGCTGTCTCCTCTGCCCTTGCTGTCTCTGCTATCCCTGCTGTCTTCTCGGTCCCTGGTGTCCCCGCTCACGACAGCGCCCCGATCGCCATCGGCACACCCCGAGGGACCCCGGTGCGCAGTTGCAGCGCGAGGGCGACGTCCGTCACGTCGGGCCTGTCGTGTCCCACCAGGTCCGCGACGGTCCAGGCGACACGCAGGACACGGTCGAGACCGCGTGCGGTGAGCACACCCCGCTCCAGACTTCGCTCCGCGTCGTCCATGGCTCCCACGGAGGCGTACCAACGACTGCGCAGCTCGCGCCCCGGTACTTCGCTGTTGGTCCGCCAGGGAGTGTCCGTCAGACGCGCGGCGGCCCGCTCCCTGGCCGCCCGCACCCGCTCTGCGACCGTCTCGGTCGATTCGCCGCGCGCACCCCGCTCCGTGAGTTCGGAACGGGTGACGCGGTCCACCTCGACCCTCAGATCGACCCGGTCGAGCAGGGGTCCGGAGAGCCGGGCCTGGTAGCGGCGGATCGCGGAGGACGGGCACTCGCACAGGCTGTCCCGCTGCGAGAAACGGCCGCACGGGCAGGGGTTCGCCGCGAGCACCATCAGGAACCGGGCCGGAAAGCGCACGACACCGGCGCTGCGCGCGATCACCACATGCCCCGACTCCAGGGGCTGGCGCAGGGCGTCGAGGGCGTGGCTGCTGAATTCGGGTGTCTCGTCGAGGAAGAGCACTCCCCGGTGAGCGAGCGACACCGCGCCCGGCCGTGCGATTCCCTGGCCGCCTCCGACGAGCGCCTGCAAGGTCGCCGAGTGGTGCGGTGCGCAGTAGGGCGCGACATCGACCAGGGGTTTGCCCGGTGGCAGCAGACCCGCGACCGAATGGACGGCGGTGACCTCCAGGGACTCGCCGCGGCTGAGCGTCGGCAGAATGGCCGGCAGCCGCTCGGCGAGCATCGTCTTGCCCGCCCCCGGCGGGCCTTCCAGGAACAGGTGGTGGCCGCCGGCCGCGGCGACCTCCACCGCGGTCCGTGCCGAGTGCTGGCCGACGACGTCGGAGAGGTCGTGTCCGTGATCGTGCTGTGTGGCGCCCATGCTGTGCATGCCCGTGGCCGCGCCCGTCCCCGGCATGCGCAGGCCCGCGAGCAGCGGATCGGGCCGACCCTGGTCGTCGGGATCCTCGTCGGGCACCGCTTCGTCCGTGAGGACGGCGATCAGCTGCCGAAGGCTGCGGACTCCGAGCACGGACACCCCGGGCACCAGCGAGGCCTCGGCGGCGGCGCAACCCGGCACGACCACCTGCTCGTATCCCGCGTCCGCCGCGGCCAGCACGGCCGGCAGCACTCCCCGTACGGGCCGGACGCGGCCGTCCAGGCCCAGCTCTCCGACCATCACGATGTCGGAGAGCACCCGTGGGTCGATGCGCTCGGAGGCCCCCAGGGCCGCGCAGGCGATCGCGAGATCGAATCCGCTTCCGCTCTTCGGCACCGAGGCCGGGCTGAGTCCCACCGTGAGCTTCTTCTGCGGCCACTCCCCGCCGGAGTTGACCACGGCCGCCCGCACCCGGTCCTTGCTCTCCGTCAGGCTCTTGTCGGGCAGGCCGACCAGCGTGAACGCCGCGACCCCCGGCTCCAGGTCCGCCTGGACCTCGACGACGACGCCCTCCACGCCGACGAGGGCCACCGAGCACGTACGCGCGAATCCCATCAGGCCACCCCCCGCACGTGCTCCACGACGGGGGCGCCGCGGTCGGGCAGGAGGACGCCGACGACGTCGATGCGGACGCCGCCGGGTGGCGCTCCTCCGTGTTCCTGCAGCCAGCGCTCGGCGAGGCCGCGCAGCCGCTGTGCCTTGGCGGGGGTCACGGCGGCCATCGGGTGCTCGAAGGCACCCGTGCGGCGGGTCTTGACCTCGCAGACGACCAGCGCGTCGCCGTCCCGGGCCACGATGTCGATCTCACCGGTCCTGCCGGAGCGCCAGTTGCGCCGCAGGACCGTCATTCCCGACTCGGTCAGCCGCCGCGCGGCCAGATCCTCGCCGTACTTTCCCAGTGCGTTGCGTGCCTTGGACGTCTTCATGTGGGCACCACCTCCGGCACCCACAGTGAGCCCACCGCGATCCGCTAGTGGATCTTGGTGGACGGCCACTCGGTTGTGGACAACTCGGTCACCCACACGAGCGGCCGCCCCAGCCGAGCAGCCACGTCCAGCCGGTCAGCCGGTCAGCCGATGTGACCCTCAGCTGCTCGGCAATTCGAGGTCGCTCTTGTTCAGCTCCTCGATATTCACGTCCTTGAACGTGAGGACACGCACCTGCTTCACGAACCGAGCAGGCCGGTACATGTCCCACACCCAGGCATCCGCCATGGACACCTCGAAAAACACCTCACCCTGAACCGAGTGCACCTGCATCTCGTAGTCGTTGGTGAGATAGAAGCGCCGTTCGGTCTCGATCACATATTTGAACAGACCGACGACATCGCGGTACTCCCGGTAGAGCTTCAGCTCCATCTCGGTCTCGTACTTCTCGAGGTCCTCGGCGCTCATGGCATGTTCCCCTTCAGCCGTGCGTCCCCCTATTGTGCGCCAGCCCCGCGAGCCCCTAGACGATTTCCGTGTCGAGGGTCTCGGGCCTGGCCGGGGGCCCTTCGTCGAGCAGCCTGCGCAGCAGCTCGGCGAGTCTGGTCGGATACACCGTCTCATGTGCCTGGTTAAGTTCCTGGCACGTCCACCAGCGCGCTCCGGCGACACTGCGCCGTTCCAGCTCGGTCAGTCCCCTGGGCTCGGTCGCCGTCTGCGTCGTACGGGCCAGGTAGTACCACTCCTCCTGGTCCCAGCGGCGCCCTGCGAACGGGAACGAACAGGTCCGCCGCCACAGCACCGGGCCCAGCTCGATCTCGGTGATGCCGGTCTCCTCCACGAGTTCCCGCCGCGCGGCCTCTTCCCGTGTCTCGTCGCCCTCGACGCCGCCGCCCGGTGTGAACCACCAGCTGTCCGACGGGTTCTCGGGTTCGTGGCCGTGGAGCAGCAGGATGCGGTCCCGCGGATCGAGGAGCACCACCCGGGCGACCTTCCGCAGTTCCCCGAGCCCGTCGGGCCCCGGGACCGGCTGCTCGCCGGTGCTTCCGGACTCCGGACTTCCGGACTCCGCGGCCGAGTGCTCGCCCGCCCCCTGAGGCGCCTCAGCCTGCAAGGGCCTGCTCCCTCGTGCCCGTGCGGCCTCGCCGACGCCCAGCCCGTTTGGCGATCGGACCGTACGCCCCTCCGCCGAGGACGAATACCGCGCCCACCACGATCGCCGTGAGGACCAGGCGCAGGGGCCCCGGCTCGGAGATGCCGCCGAGGGCCTCGAAGTTCGTGGGACGGGCCAGCATGCCGTCCATGGGCCAGGCCACGGCGTCGACGCGGGCGTTCACCGCGCTGCGCGGCACCGAACCACTGCCTGCTTCCGTGAGGTGGGCGGTGGAGTCGAGGGAGCCGCTGCGCTCGTCGCCGAGCAGGAAGAGCCTGCCCTCGGGGACCTCGATGGCCGGGATCGTGGCCCCCTCGGCCACGCTGCCCTTGGGGAGATACGGCTCGTCGATCTTCTTGCCGTTGACGGTCAGCTTGCCGTCCGTGCAGCAGGCGACCGTGTCACCGCCGACCGCGACAACCCGCTTGACCAGGGGCATGTTGCCCCAGCTGGCCTCTTTGAAGACGACGACGTCACCGCGCTCGACGTCCGAGCCGTCGATCCGCTCGGCGAGCACCCGGTCACCGGCCGCGATGGTGGGGGACATCGAGTCGGTCGGCACGGTGTAGGGCTGGTAGACGACCGCGCCCCAGGCGAAGCCGCCCAGGAACAGCACACAGCCGAGGGCCATGACCAGTCCCGACAGCATGCTGCCGAGCCGACCATGACCCTCGTCCGTACGACTTGTCCGGCTCATCCCAGTGCTCCCCCACATCGGAGAATCGACCCCGCGGCCCCCGTACGGGCCGCGGAAGATCGGCGATCTGGGATCGCACCCTACCCGGCGGTACCCGGCCCAGAAACCCTGGTGTTCCCGACGGTAAGGCGGCGCCTGCGCCACAGCACCAGCGGCACCGCGCCCGCGAGCCCGAGCACACCGGGAGCCGCGGCGCTGAGGTCCTGGTCGAAGGTGTCCGGCACCGGCAGCGTGGACCAGCGGGTGGGCGGCCAGGCGACCACGATGGCGCGGCCCACGACGTTGTCCACGGGCACGAAGCCCTTGTACTTGTCCTGCTGGTGGTAGCGGGAGTCCAGCGAGTTCTGCCGGTGGTCACCCATGACCCAGATTTTGCCTTCGGGTACCTTCACCTTGAACTGGCCGCCGATGTCGTCCACGGTGCACGGCGTGTTCCCCGGATACACGTAGGAAGCCTCGTTCAACGCCTTGCCGTTGACCTTCAGCGGGCCGGTGCCCTTGCACTCGACCGTGTCGCCGGCGACGCCGATGACACGCTTGATGAGGTCCTTCTCCTCGGCGGAGGGCATCAGACCGATCCAGCTGAGGCCCTTCTGGATCGCGTTCGGAGTCGGGGTCGGCTCGCCCGCCAGCCACTCGGCGGGGTCGTGGAAGACGACGACCTCGCCGCGCTCGGGCTCCGAGCCGAACCACGGGGTCAGCTTGTCGACCAGGACCCGGTCACCCTGCTGGAGGGTGTTCTGCATCGAGTCCGAGGGGATCGAGAACGCCTGGACCAGGAAGGTCTTGATCAGCAGCGCGAGAACCAGCGCGATGCCGATGAGCAGCGGGAGTTCCTTCCAGAAGGACCGCGGCTTCTTCGGCTGCGGAGCGGCCCCGTCGCCGTCCTGGGCGTCTCTGCCCCCGTCGTCACCGGAGTCACTTCCGGCGGTCACGTCGTCCTCTTCGGCCGGGGGGAGCGACTCTTCCGGTCGTTCCGGTCGCTCCTCGGGACCCTCGTGTCCGGACCGTGCGCCGACCGCCAATTCCCCCACATCCACTCCTCACTCCGTGCCGCCGCCTGCGACGGATACGACGCAGGCCCACCACTCCCATAACGAGCGGGAGTTCCGCAGGAGTCGGGAGCGGGATCAATCCGTATCGATCCGCGGTGGCCACCCTATGCGACGCGCCGAGCACAACGCCCGCCCCACCGGGCGCGTCGGGCACGGAAGCGTACGTATCCGGCTCCTCGAGTTGACTCCAGTGACCGATCGGCCAGGCGATGACCATGGCGCGGCCCACGACATCCTCGGAGATGGTGCCGCCGTACTTCTCGGTGCGGTGGTAGCGGGAGTCGGCGGAGTTGGAGCGGTGGTCGCCCATGACCCAGAGGCGTCCCGCGGGCACGTTCACCTCGAAGGTGAGCGACGAGGGTTTGTCGCCGGGGTTGATGTAGGGCTCGGTGAGCGGCATGCCGTTGACGGTGACGCGGCCCTGGGTGTCGCAGCACTTGACGGTGTCGCCGCCGACCGCCACGACCCGCTTGATCAGGTCCCGTTCGTTGTCGGAGGGCAGCAGGCCGATGAAGGTCAGCAGCTCCTTGGCCTGCTTGACGACGATGGGGTCGTCCGACTTCGCCACCGGCTGCTCGTCCTCCAGCCAGCCGCCGGGGTCCTTGAACACGACGACATCTCCGCGCTCGGGCTTCGAGCCGAACCACGGCGTGAGCTTGTCGACCAGGACGCGGTCACCGATCCGGATCGTCTGCTCCATGGAGCCCGACGGGATCACGAAGGCCTGGACGAGGAAGGTCTTCAGGACGAGCGCTATGAGCAGGGCGACCCCTATCAGGAGGGGTATCTCCTTGATCGCCGAACGCTGTCTGCGCCGCTTGACCTTGCGGGCGAGCTTGCGCCGCTCGGCCCGGCCGGGCATGACGGGGCCTCCGGTACGCCGGCTGCCGGTGGGCAGGAGGTCCTCGGCGGCACTGCGGGCGCTGCGGGGCTTGCCGCGGTTACCCATGGACACCGTCCGCGGTGCTCGGCTCGCTCGTCCGCGGGGCGCCCCGGCCCGTGGCAGCAGGCACGCGCGCGTAGCCGTCGGCGCGCTCCAGAGAGGTCCAGTGGCCGACCGGCCAGGCGATCCAGCCCGCTCTGCCGATCACGTCGTCGACGGGGATCATGCCGCCGCCCGGGGAGCCCAGGTGGTCGCGGGAGTCGCTGGAGTCGCCGCGGTGGTCGCCGAGGACGAACAGAGAGCCGTCGGGCACGACGACGTCGAAGGACACCTCTGACGGCTTGTCGCCCGGGTACAGAAACGTCGATTCGTCGACCGACCGGCCGTTCACTCCGATCCTCCCCTGCCTGTCGCAGCAGACCACATGGTCTCCCCCCACACCGACGACACGCTTGATGTAGTCGGCGTCGCCGAAGTAACCGGTGCCGTCGAACACGACGACGTCACCGCGCCTCGGCTCAGCACCGAAACGGTACGCCAACTTATTTACGAGAACGCGGTCCCCAATCCTCAATCCAGGCTCCATCGAGCCACTGGGAATCTGGAACGGCTGGATCACGAAGCGGCTGAGGAGCAGGAGGAAAACCAGACAGAACAGCACGGTCAGGCTGATCCGGCCACCCGGCAGCCAGTCGGCGGCCCGGGCCACCAACGCGAAACGCGACCGTCCCTCCGTCCCCTCTGTGTCCGAGATCTCTTCGGATCCGGCGGGGTGGGAGGAGCGGTCGCGCTCCGTCTGCTGTGCTTCGGCGTCCATCGGGGCCAGATGCTATCCGGCCGTCATGTGGAGCCCGGCGCGGCTGCTCAGCTCTCGCGCTTCTCCTTGATCTTCGCGGCCTTGCCGCGCAGCTCGCGGAGGTAGTACAGCTTGGCGCGACGCACGTCACCGCGGGTGACGAGCTCGATCTTCTCGACGATCGGGGTGTGCACCGGGAAGGTGCGCTCGACGCCTACGGAGAACGAGACCTTGCGGACCGTGAAGGTCTCGCGGACACCGGCGCCCTGGCGGCGGATGACTACGCCCTTGAACTGCTGCACACGGGAGCGGTTGCCCTCGATGACGCGGACGTGGACGTTGACGGTGTCACCCGGGCGGAAGGCCGGGACGTCGCTGCGCAGCGACGCGGAGTCGACGGTGTCGAGCAGGTGGGCCATGATCGTCTGCTTTCTTCGCCGATGCCACAGGTCATCAACGGAAGTCGGTGTTCCAGAAGGGGGGCCGTGCGAGTCGGGGCGGGCGTCGTGTCCCCCTGTGGCAGGGGCGCACGCCGGACGACGTACAGCAGCCGCCTATTCTTCCACGGCCTGTGGCCTGCGCCAAAATCGGCCGTCGGGGCCGGGCTGCCAGCCGAGGATGGAGAGCATTTCGCGGTCCTTCTTGTCGAAGGCGGCCGGATCGCAACGCTCGATGAGGTCCGGCCTGTTGGCCGTCGTGCGCTTCAGTGCCTCGTCCCTGCGCCAGCGGGCGATCTTCCCGTGGTGGCCGCTGACCAGTACTCCTGGGATCTCGCGCCCGCGCCACTGGGGCGGCTTCGTGTAGACGGGGCCCTCCAGGAGGTTGGCCATGGCTCCCGGCGCGAAGGAGTCGTCCCGGTGGGACTCGGCGTTGCCGAGGACACCGGGCAGCAGCCGGGCCACGGCCTCCGTGACGACGAGGACGGCCGCCTCACCGCCGGCCAACACGTAGTCGCCGATCGACACCTCGTAGACGGGCATACGGGTCGCGTACTCGTCGATGACCCGCCGGTCGATGCCCTCGTAACGGGCGGGCGTGAAGACCAGCCAGGGGCGCTCGGAGAGCTCGACGGCGAGCTCCTGGTCGAAGGGACGGCCGCTGGGCGTGGGCACGACCAGGACGGGCCCGCGGGAGCCCGTCTCGTAGCCGTCCGCGAGGACGGAGTCCAGTGCGTCGCCCCAGGGCTCGGTCTTCATGACCATGCCGGGGCCGCCGCCGTACGGGGTGTCGTCGACCGTGTTGTGCCGGTCGTACGTCCACTCCCGCAGATCATGCACGTGCACATTCAGCTGTCCACGCGCGCGTGCCTTGCCGACGAGCGAGACGTTCAGCGGTTCCAGGTACTCGGGGAAGATCGTGAGGACGTCGAGCCGCATTACGCCTCGTCTCCGGAGGAGGCGTTTTCGGCATCCCCGGAGGGGGCGTCTTCGGCATCCCTGGAAGAGGAGTCGTCCGCATCCCTGGAGGAGGCGATTTCGGCCAGGTCGTCGATCAGTCCGGGCGGCGGGTCGATGACCGCCCGCTGCTCCTCCAGGTCGATCTCTACGACGATCTCCTCGACGAACGGGATCAGCACCTCGCTCCCGTCGGCCCGCTCCACCACGAAGAGGTCCTGGGACGGCAGGTGCGAGATCTCGGTGATGCGCCCGACCTCGGCGCCGTCCTTGGTGACGACGTCCAGGTCCATGAGCTGGTGGTCGTAGTACTCGTCCGGGTCCTCGGGCTTGTCGTCCGGGTCGACCTCGGCGATGAGCAGGGTGTTGCGCAGCGCCTCGGCGCCGTTGCGGTCGCGTACGCCCGCGAAGCGCAGCAGGAGGCGGCCGCTGTGCACCCGCCCTGTCTCGATGGTCAGCGGACCGGCCGAGGCGGGGTCCGTGGCCAGGACGGCACCGGGCGCGAGCCTGAGCTCCGGCTCGTCGGTACGTACCTCGACGGTGACCTCGCCCTTGATGCCATGGGCGCGGCCCACCCGCGCGACTACCAGCTGCACTTGCCTGATCTCCTGTTCGTGTGCCTACGGCATGGCCGCCCGACCGACCACGGGGTGGACGGCTGCGACGCAGACGACTACGGGCCGGGGACGACCCGAAGGCCCTCCCCGGCCCGAGCCGGTGCTGCGTGTTACGTCAGCGGACGTGGTCCACGTCGACGAGGTCGACACGGACACCGCGGCCGCCGATGGCGCCCACGACGGTCCGCAGGGCGCGTGCGGTGCGGCCGTTGCGACCGATCACCTTACCGAGGTCGTCGGGGTGCACCCGGACCTCCAGAACGCGTCCACGGCGCAGGTTGCGCGAAGCGACCTGCACGTCGTCCGGGTTGTCGACGATGCCCTTCACGAGGTGCTCGAGAGCCTCCTCGAGCATGCTCAGGCCTCGGTCGACGCGGACTCGGCGGCGGCCTCGTCCTTCTTCTCAGTCTTCTTCTTCTGGGTGATGGCCTCACCCTTGCCCTCGTCGTCGCCGCCCAGGGCGTCGAACAGCGGGCGCGCGGCCTTCGGCTCGGCCACGAGCAGCGGCGCCGGGGCGGGCAGGCCCTTGTGCTTCTGCCAGTCACCGGTCAGCTTGAGAATGGCGAGAACGGGCTCGGTCGGCTGCGCGCCGACACCCAGCCAGTACTGCGCACGCTCGGAGTCGACCTCGATGCGCGAGGGGTTCTGCACCGGGTGGTACAGACCGATCTCCTCGATGGCCCGGCCGTCACGGCGGGTACGGGAGTCGGCGACGACAATGCGGTAGTGAGGCGAACGGATCTTGCCCAGACGCTTCAGCTTGATCTTGACTGCCACGGGAGTGGTGTCTCCTGGTCTTGACGTGGTTGGGCACGGCGAGATTGCCGCGTGGGGTTGCGGTACCCGAGTGCCCGATGGACGCGTCAGCCGGAGGAGAGAGGGGTCCTGTGCGGCTGTCGAGTACAGCTGGCCATTCTGCCACACCCTGACGGGCGCCTCGACCCGGGCAGGAGGTGACCGCCCGCGGCACGGTTTCGGGTCCCGCGCGGGTGTCGCCGTCGAGGTAGGGCGCTGCGCAACCCGGCACCCACGAGATGCCACTGCGCTCTCCCGCTCCACCCCGGCGGCACGACGGCCCGCCGCTACGGCAACTGTCCGCGACTACCCGCTCAGCCCGCTGCCGCGCCGACCACCTCCGGGATACGGAACGGCTTCCCGCACCCTCCGCACACGATCGGTGCCTGGGCGAGGACCGACGGGACGACGCGGACGTTGCGCCCGCAGTCGCACACCGCCTTCACGCGCACGCCTCCTCCGGAGGAACCGTGCCGGGCGGCCGGGCCCCGGAAGCTGCGGGCCGTGTCCGCGGCGGTCGCGACCGTGTGCGCCTTGAGGGCGCGCTGCAGCCGCTCGATCGTCGGGCGGTAGCGCCGCTTCGCCTCGGGGTTGAGCGTGACCAGAGAGAAGCCGCTGCTGGGATGCGGCTCCTCCGGGTGGTCCAGGCCCAGCTCCTCGGCGATCGCGAGGAATCTGCGGTTGTGGTATCGGCCGGCGCGGGAGGTGTCACGGACTCCTCGGGCGGCGGCGATGCCGTGGACTGCTTCGTGAAGCAGTCGCTCGAAGGAGAGCTCGTGTCCGCAGGCGGACGACGACTCTCCGATCAGGGACTCTGGCGCGGCAAGATCGGGCAGCTCGGGGTGGTGCCGCTGAATGTCGGCCCACGCCCCTGCCAGCTCTGCGGCGAGAACAGGTGGTGTCGTGCTCACGTAATGAGAACGAGCCGGGGTGCCTCTGTGTTCCTATTCCGGGGCATCCCAAATAATTTGCACGTACCCGTCAGTTGCCCCTGATGCGTCCGGACGAGGGCGGGTGCGCTGATCTGCGGAGAAGCCTCACAGTTCGCACCTAGCCGGTACGTAGCGACCCGTACGCCCCGGCATGTAGACGGTGTCCGCACGCCGGGACACCTGCGGTCATCAGATGCGCAAGAGGCGTTTCGGTCCTTCTCGCCGCGGAATGCCGGGGCTCAGTAGGCGCGGGCCACGACTGCGACGTTACCGGGTGCGTCGTCGGTCCCGGGCACCGACCCGTCCTCGGCGACCAGACACCGTACGGTCACGGCATGCGCGGCGAGCTCGGCTTCGCCCTCTTCACCGAGCGCGGCCCAGGGGATACGCGCCCAGCCGGTGCCGGCGGCCTCGACGGCCTCCTCGATCGTCGACACCTCGGACGTCCGGGACTCCCGCCGCTCGCGCGACTGCGTCAGCAACAGCGCCTGGTCCTCTTCGAGAACGGTGGGCAGCAGTTGTACGAGGGCGTCGACCGCCACCGGCTCCTTCCCGCCGGGGATGCGGCGGGCCAGCATCACGGTGCCGTTCTCCAGGTCACGGGGGCCGACCTCGATGCGTACGGGGATGCCCTTGAGTTCCCAGTCGACGGCACGGCGGCCGAACGGGATGTCCGTACGGTCGTCGACCTGGACGCGTACGCCCGCCGCCTTCAGCCGATCGGCGAGCTCGCGGACCTTGGCCAGAACCGCATCGTCGCCCTTGATCGCGAGGACGACGACCTGTACGGGGGCGAGGCGCGGCGGCACCCGCAACCCACTGTCGTCGCCGTGCGACATAATCAGGCCACCCACCATGCGGGTCGAGGACCCCCAGGAGGTCTGCCAGACGAGCTCCTCCCGGCCCTCCCTGGACAGGTACCGGGTATTGAAGGCCTTGGCGAAGTTCTGGCCCAACTCATGACTGGTGCCCATCTGCAGGGCCTTGCCGTCGCCCATCATCGCTTCGAGCGTGAGGGTGTTGACGGCCCCGGCGAACCGCTCGCCCGGAGTCTTCCGCCCCAGCACCACGTCGATCCCGAGGACGTTCACCATGAAGTCCGCGTACACCTTCTCGTGGATGTACGCGGCGTAGTCCCGGGCGTCCTCGTACGTGGCGTGGGCCGTGTGTCCCTCCTGCCACAGGAATTCGGTCGTACGAAGGAACACGCGCGGGCGCATCTCCCAACGGACCACGTTCGCCCACTGGTTGACCAGCAGGGGCAGGTCGCGGTAGCTCTGCACCCACTTGGCGAAGGAGGCGTTGACGATCGTCTCGGAGGTGGGGCGGACGACGACCGGCTCCTCCAGTTCCTTGCCCCCGCCGTGCGTGACGACGGCGAGCTCGGGCGCGAAACCCTCGACGTGCTCCGCCTCCCTCGTCAGATACGACTGCGGGATGAGTAGCGGGAAGTACGCGTTCTGGGCACCCGCCTCCTTGATACGGGCGTCCATCTCCCGCTGCATCCGCTCCCACAGCCCGTAGCCGTAGGGCCGGATCACCATCGTGCCGCGCACCGGACCGTTGTCGGCCAGTTCGGCCTTGTTGATCAGATCCTGGTACCAGCGCGGGAAATCGTCCGCCCTGGGCGTGAGCACGGGTGCCTTTGCCATGGCGCGATGGTACGGGCCCAGGTTGCCGGGATGTGAAATCTCGCGGCGTACGCCGGTGGCGGACAAGCCGGGCGCCGTAACCCCTGGACGACACGACGAGCGCGGAGTTACCTGGCATACGGGGGGAGTGCTCGCGCACTGCACGGGGGTGGAGAAACGGGGCGTGAAGAAACGGGGCACAGAGGCAACTCTCGGCGGATTGGGGCGCTTTCGATGACACCTACGCTCGTGCGGCATCACCTACCTCACGCGGGGGCTGCGCCCCGGGTGGATCCGTGGGCACGCGCGCGTGACTGGGCCGAGATTCAGGAGCGGATGCTCGTCCCGCTCTACGAGGCCGTGTACGAGCGACTCGAAGTGGGCTCTGCCACCCGGCTGTTGGGGCTCGGCTGCGGTTCCGGTCTCGCGCTGCTGATGGCGGCGTCGCGGGGTGCCGGGGTCACCGGTGCCGACGCTTCGGCGCCCGAGCGGCTGGCTCTCGCGCGGGAGCGTTTACTGCCCGAGGCGTGGGGCACGCGTGCGCGTGCCGGGACGCGGCTGGTCGACGGAGGGCCGGCGGAGCTGGCGGGCGGTGCGGGCACGGCCGCGTACAACCTGGTGACGGCCTTCGAGCCGATCGGGTGTGTGGCCGGGGACTCCGAAGGGCTGGGCGAGTCGCTGGCGGAGGCGACTCCGCTCGTGGGGCGGGGCGTTCCTGTCGTGCTCACGGGGTGGGGGCCGCCGGAGCGGTGTGCGACGTCCTCGGTTCTGCGGGTCGCCACGAAGCTGGCGGATCCGCTGCGGGCAACGGATCCGCATGGTGCGGGGAGTTGGCGGCCCGCACTCCGGGACGATCTGGAGGAGGTCGCCCAGCGGGCCGGGCTTCGGCCCGACGGGTCGGGGCGGGTCGCTTGTCCCTTCGGGTACGCCGATGTGGACAACGCGGTGCGGGGGCTGCTGTCCACCGGGCTCTTCGACGCGGCTGTCGCGGCCACGGATCAGGCGCAGGTCGACAAGGAGGTGCGGGAGGCGCTTCACCCGCACCAACGGCGGGACGGGACGGTGTGGATGCCGAACGTGTTTCGGTATCTGATCACACGGACGGCTTGAGGGGTGCGGGGTGAGGCGGGGGTGTTTTTCGCCCCCGCCGCCCCTACCCGTCCCATCCCCTGGGGGCTCCGCCCCCAGACCCCCGTATCGCGCTCAACGCGCTCGTCCTCAAACGCCGGACAGGCTGGTAATTAGCCCCTCCGGCGTTTGAGGAGCGGGGGTTCGGGGGCAGCGCCCCCGAGGAAGTGACGGGAATGGGTAGGGGCGGCGGGGCGAGAAAAGAGCTCGTCAGCCCATGAACTTCTTGAACTCGTCCGGGAGTTCGAACTCCTGGGGCTGCTGGCCGCCCGGCAGGCCGAAGGCTCCGCCGGCCTGACCCGCCGCCTCGCGACGCGCCGCCGCCTCTTCCTCCTGCTGCTTGCGCTTCATCGGGTTGCCCGAACGCTGCTTGCCCTTGGCCTTCTTGGGCTGCTTCTTCGAGCGGCCGGCGCCGCCACCCGTGCCCGGCATCCCGGGCATCCCCGGCATACCGCCACCCTGCGCCATGCGGGACATCATCTTGCGGGCCTCGAAGAACCGCTCGACCAGACCCTTGACCGCGCTGACCTCGACACCGGAACCCTTGGCGATACGCGCACGGCGCGAGCCGTTGATGATCGTCGGCTCCTGGCGCTCGCCCGGCGTCATCGACTTGATGATGGCGGCCGTACGGTCGACGTCGCGCTCGTCGAGGTTGTTGATCTGGTCCTTGATCTGGCCCATGCCGGGAAGCATGCCGAGCAGCTTGGAGATGGAGCCCATCTTCCTGACCTGCTCCATCTGGGCCAGGAAGTCGTCGAGCGTGAAGTCCTGGCCCTTCTTGGAGGCCAGCTTCTCGGCCATCTGCTCGGCCTCTTGCTGCGAGAAGGTCTGCTCGGCCTTCTCGATCAGCGTGAGCATGTCGCCCATGCCGAGGATGCGGGACGCCATGCGGTCCGGGTGGAACGCGTCGAAGTCGTCCAGCTTCTCGCCGTTCGAGGCGAACATGACCTGGCGGCCGGTGACGTGCGCGATGGAGAGCGCGGCACCACCACGGGCGTCGCCGTCGAGCTTCGAGAGGACCACGCCGTCGAAGCCGACGCCGTCACGGAAGGCCTCGGCGGTGTTCACCGCGTCCTGACCGACCATCGCGTCGACGACGAAGAGGATCTCGTCCGGCGAGACGGCGTCGCGGATGTCCGCGGCCTGCTGCATCAGCTCCTGGTCGATACCGAGGCGGCCCGCGGTGTCGACGATGACGACGTCGTGCTGCTTCTGCTTCGCGTACTCGATGGAGTCCTTGGCGACCTGGACCGGGTCACCGACGCCGTTGCCCGGCTGGGGGGCGTAGACGCCGACTCCGGCACGCTCGGCGACGACGCTCAGCTGGGTCACGGCGTTCGGGCGCTGGAGGTCGCAGGCGACCAGCAGCGGGGCGTGCCCCTGGCCCTGGAGCCACTTGCCGAGCTTTCCGGCGAGCGTGGTCTTACCGGCACCCTGCAGACCCGCGAGCATGATCACGGTCGGCGGCTGCTTGGCGAACCGCAGCCGACGGGTCTCGCCACCGAGGATGCCGACGAGTTCCTCGTTGACGATCTTGATGACCTGCTGGGCGGGGTTCAGCGCCTGCGATACCTCGGCCCCGAGGGCCCTCTCCTTGACCTGCTTGATGAAGGCCCGCACGACCGGCAGCGCGACATCCGCTTCCAGCAGGGCGATGCGGATCTCGCGCGCGGTGGCGTCGATGTCCGCCTCGGACAGGCGCCCCTTGCCGCGAAGGTTCTTGAATGTCGCTGCGAGGCGATCGGAGAGAGTGTCGAACACGGCGGTCGCGAATCCTCAAGTAGGGGGCAGGGGGGCAGGTCCGCCCTCCAGGGTATCTGCACGCGCCAGAAAGGGTCTCCACCCCGTCACAGGGTTCCGCCCCGTAAGGGGCGCGGGGCTGTGACATCATGCGGCTCCGCCGCGTGGGCGCGCCCAGCCACAGCCGACCCGCAGACGAAGAAGCGACCCGAGCGGAACTCACTGGCGCAACGTGTCCTCCAGCGCCCGCGCCACCGAAGCCGCCTGCTCCCCCGGCAACGGCGCCCCGTCAGGCCCCGTCACATAAAAGGCGTCCACCGCGTTCGCGCCCAGCGTGGAGACATGGGCGCTGCGGACCCGTACGTGGGCCTTCTCCAGGGCGCGCCCGATCCTGTGCAGCAGCCCAGGCGCGTCATGGGCCCGCACCTCGATGACCGTGGCGAGCCGGGATCCGGCGGAGGCCACGGTCACCCGGGCCGGCGGCGCCACGATGCCCCGCCGACGCGGGTACGCGGCGTCCCGCTCGGCGAGCTTCGCGGCGATGTCGAGCGAGCCGTCGAGGGCGCGTACGAGATCGGCGCGCAGGCGGGCGGCCTGTGGCAGCGAGCCGTACTCGGCGGCGACCCGCCAGTCGAGGAGCAGGACGGAGCCCTGGACGTCGTCGGGCAGCTCCAGGGCGCGCAGTTCCGCCGCGCGCACGGTGAGCCGGTGCATGGCGAGGACGCCCGCGACCGCGGGCAGGACACCCTCCTGGTCGGGCACCGCGATGAGCAGTTCCACGCCGAGGGGCTCCGGGTCGCCGGACGGCTCCTCGGTGGGCGGTTCGGTCTGGGCGCGCAGCGCGAGTACGGGTCCGCCGGTGCGGAACGCCTCGATGGCGAGCCGCTCCTGCTCGGCGGTGGGCGCGGCTGCCTCGGGCTCCTCGGGGGTGTCCCCGGCGAGCACGGCGGAGACCCGCTTGACCAGGTCGGCGACGAGGGAAGCGCGCCACGACGACCAGGCGGCGGGCCCGGTGGCCAGCGCGTCGGCCTCGGTCAGCGCGTGCAGCAGCTCCAGCGTGCCCTGCGAGCCGACCGCCTCGGCCACCGAGCGCACGGTCGCCGGGTCCTCCAGGTCGCGCCGGGTGGCTGTCTCGATGAGCAGCAGATGATGGCGTACGAGGGTGGCGAGCACCGCCACGTCCGTGCGGTCGAAGCCGATCCGGGCCGCCACGTCCCGCGCGATGATCTCGCCGGCCACGGAGTGGTCGCCGGGCCAGCCCTTGCCGATGTCGTGCAGCAGGGCGGAGACCAGCAGCAGGTCGGGGCGGTGGACGCGGCGGGTGAACTCCGCGGCGCGGACGGCCGTCTCGATCAGGTGGCGGTCGACGGTCCAGATGTGGACGGCGTTGCGCTGGGGGCGGCAGCGGACGCGCTCCCAGTCGGGCAGCAGCCGGGTGATGAGGCCTTCGGCCTCCAGAGCCTCCCAGACCTCGATGGTCGAGGGGCCCGAGCCGAGCAGCGTGACGAGCTGCTCGCGGGCCTCGGCGGGCCAGGGCGTGGGCAGCGGGCGAACCCCGGCGGCCATGCGGCGGACCGCGTGCAGGGAGAGGGGCAGGCCCGCCTGGGCGGCCGCGGCGGCGGCGCGCAGCGGCAGTACGGGGTCGCGGTCGGGGCGGGCGGCGCGGGCGAGGACGACCTCGCCGTCCTGCTCGACGACGCCCTCGGCCAGCGGTGAGCGCTCGGCGGTCGGCTTGCCGCCGCCCAGCATGGCGCGCAGCCGCGGCCGGACGGCGCGCGACCGCAACACGCGCCCCACCTCGCGCCAGGTGACATCACTGGCGTACGAGACGACGCGGGCGGCCTCGTACACCTGGCGCAGCAGTGTGTCGGCGTCGAGCAGTCCGAGTTCGGCGGCGACCTGGTCCTGTTCCTGGAGGGAGAGGCGGTCGGTGGCACGGCCGGTGGCGAGGTGCAGGGCGTCACGGACGTCGAGGAGGCGCCTGCGGGCGTCGGCGAGGCCCTCGCGCGGGGCGTCGGCGAGCCAGGAGGCGGCGACGGCGCGCAGTGCGGTGGCGTCGCGCAGGCCGCCGCGCGCTTCCTTGAGGTCGGGTTCGAGGAGGAACTGCAGCTCGCCCTGGCGTTCGGCGCGTTCGGCGCACAGCTCCTGGAGTTCGGGGAGACGTTTCGGCGCCTGGTTGCGCCAGTCGGCGAGGACGGCCGTGCGCAGCCCGGCGGTGAGGCCGAGGTCGCCGGCGATGTGCCGGGCGTCGAGCAGTCCGAGCTGGACCTTGAGGTCCTCGCCCGCGGTCTTGCGTGCCTCGGCGGGCGTACGGACGGAGTGGTCGAGGTCGAGGCCGAGGTCCCAGACCGGGTACCAGATGCGGTCGGCGAGCGAGGCCACCGTGCCGGGGTCGGCGCTGCCATCGTGCAGGAGGAGCAGGTCGAGGTCGCTGCGTGGGGAGAGTTCGCCGCGGCCGTAGCCGCCGACGGCGACGAGCGAGATGCCGCGCAGCTGGTCGGCGCCCGCGTCGAACAGGCCGGACAGCCAGTCGTCGGTCAGTTCGGCGAGGGCCGAACGGCGCGGCGGCCCGGACTGCGCCTCCTCCTGGAGAAGGCGCAGCCGGGCCGCCGCATAGCCGCTGGGTCCCGAGTCCTCTGCTTCCGTGCGCACGTCCGTGCTCGTCACCCAGTGGCTCCTGTTCTTCTGTTTACAGCGCGTCGGGTCCGCGCTCGCCGGTCCGGACCCGGACCGCCGTCTCGACCGGGACGGACCAGACCTTGCCGTCACCGATCTTGCCCGTACGGGCTGCCTTCACGATGACGTCGAGCAGCTGCTCGGCGTCGTCGTCCTCGGCCAGTACCTCGATACGGATCTTGGGGACGAGGTCGACGGTGTACTCGGCACCGCGGTAGACCTCGGTGTGGCCCCGCTGACGACCGTAGCCGCTCGCCTCGGTGACCGTCAGGCCGTGCACGCCGAAGGCCTGGAGGGCCTCCTTGATCTCGTCGAGCCGGTGGGGCTTCACGACGGCGGTGATGAGCTTCATGCGTCCACCTTCTTGCTCGCGGCGCCGGCTGCCGGGGTCGGGACGGCGGTCCGGGCGGCACCGCCGCCGGCGCCGCTGAAGTCGTATGCGGTCTCGGCGTGCTCGGCCTGGTCGATGCCCGCGATCTCGTCGTCCTCGGAGACCCGCATCCCGATCGTCTTGTCGATCAGGAAGGCGAGGACCGCGGAGGCCACGAGGGAGTAGGCGAGGACGGCGAAGACACCGGCGCACTGCTTCCAGAACTGGTCGAGGCCGCCGCCGTAGAAGAGACCCGCGACGTCGGACTGACCGCCGCCGGTGGCGAAGAAGCCGATCAGCAGGGAGCCGACGACACCGCCGACGAGGTGGACGCCGACGACGTCGAGCGAGTCGTCGTAGCCGAACTTGTACTTGAGACCGACGGCCATGGCGCAGAGCACACCGGCGATGGCGCCGACGGCGATCGCGCCGAGCGGGGAGACCGCACCGCCGGACGGGGTGATGGCGACCAGACCCGCGACCGCGCCGGAGGCGGCACCGAGCGTGGTGAACGCGCCGTGGCGGACCTTCTCGTAGGCGAGCCAGGCCAGCATGGCGGCGGCGGTGGCGATCTGCGTGTTGATGAACATCAGCGCGCCGACGCCGTCGTCGTTGCCCAGCCAGGAGCCGGCGTTGAATCCGAACCAGCCGAACCACAGCAGACCGGCGCCGAGCATGACCAGCGGCAGGCTGTGCGGGCGCATCGGGTCCTTCTTGAAGCCGACGCGCTTGCCGATCACGAGGATCACACCGAGTGCCGCGGCACCCGCGTTGATGTGGACCGCCGTACCACCGGCGAAGTCGATGACGCCGAGCTCGAAGGCCCAGCCGCCGGCGCCCCAGACCCAGTGCGCGACCGGGAAGTAGACGACCGTGGCCCACAGGGCGACGAACAGCGCCCAGCCCGTGAACTTCACACGGTCCGCGACGGCACCGCTGATCAGGGCGGGCGTGATGATCGCGAACATCAGCTGGAAGACGGCGAAGACGTAGATCGGGATCGTGTAGCCGTCCCAGAGCTGCGTGATGCCGATGCCGCTCAGACCCACGTAGTCCGAGGACCAGCCGATGATGCTGCCCGAGTCGGTACCGAACGTGAGCGAGAAGCCGTAGAGCACCCACAGGATGGTGACGATCCCGATGCTGATGAAGCTCATCATCAACATGTTCAGGGTGCTCTTGACCCGGACCATGCCTCCGTAGAAGAAGGCGAGACCGGGCGTCATGATCAGCACCAGGGCGGAACAGATGAGCATGAACCCGGTGTTGGCGGCAGACAGCGTGGGAGCGTCTGCGGCAAGCGTGATGGCTGGTGCCATCGGCGTCTCCTCGTCGTTTGGTACGGCCCCGTGCGGGCGAAGCCATGAGCGGTCATGAGGGGTGGGCCGGTTATGGGCCAGAGATTGGCGCAGCGCGGTTTCGACCGGCGCCCCTCGATGTTTCGCCGCAGTGACGAAGAGGTCCTGTGTGTTACGGGTCGATGAACTGGCTGATGTCGGTCCGCGCGATCGTTATCGTGGCGCAACCTTCGGCGGAGGTATGGAACCGGCCGCGGTCGACCGTCCGATGACCTGGCATATGGGGGAGCCGAGTCGGGCTGTTATGGACGGCGGCCGCGGCCGGGGCACTGGGGTCAGACCGCCTCGGCGGTCTCTGGCAGATCGACGGCGAGCTGCTCGGTCAGGTCCACGACCGCGGCGAGATCCCCGAAATCGCGTACAGCCGTGTCGACGGTTTTTCGGATACGAGTGTTGACGCGCTCGGAGCGCACCTTCTTGGCGACCTTGAGGGCCTGGCGCACCAGGACCGTGCTCTGCTCGGCCTCCTGTCGGAGCAGGTGCACCGTGCCCATTCCGACGAGGTTGAGCGCGAGCGAACGCTGGTGCTCGGTGTCCTTCTCGAAGAGGTCGACGGCCTGCTGCATGACGGGCTCGGCCAGCGAGGCGTACGTGGGGCTGCGGCCCGCTACGTAGGCGAGGTCGCGGAAGGAGTGGGCGTTCTCGCCGTGCAGCTCGGCCTCGGAGAAGAAGCGGATCCAGTCGGGCTCGGGCTCGTCGAACTCGACGGCTTCGGCGAAGACGTCCTCGGCCATCCGGACGGCCCGCTTGCACTTGCCGGGCTGCCCCATGTTGGCGTAGGCCCGGGCCTCCATCGCATACAGCATGGACTGGGTGCGCGGGCTCGCGCAGTCCCGGCTTCCGTACTGTGCGAGGTGGATCAGTTCCAGTGCGTCGTCGGGCCGGCCGAGGTGGATCATCTGGCGGCTCATGCTGGAGAGGATGTACGAGCCGAGGGGCTTGTCGACGGCTTCCTTGGCGGCGTGCAGGGCGAGGACGAAGTACTTCTGGGCGGTGGGCTGGAGCCCGACGTCGTAGCTCATCCAGCCGGCCAGCTCGGCCAGCTCGGCGGCGACCTTGAACAGACGCCTGGTGGTGACCTCGGGCTGGGGCTCCTGGAGGAGGTCGGTCACCTCGTGCAGCTGGCCGACGACCGCCTTGCGGCGCAGACCGCCGCCGCACTGGGCGTCCCACTGGCGGAACATCACCGTGGTGGATTCGAGGAGGTCCAGCTCGGGCAGGGAGAGCCGGCCGGGGCGGCGCGAGGCGGCGGCGGACTCGGGCTGCTCTCGGGGGGCGACGGGGCTGGGCACCAGCCAGCGCTGCATGGGCTCGATCAGCGAGGGTCCCGCGGACAGGGCCAGTGACGTGCCGAGGAAGCCGCGCCGCGCCAGCATCAGGTCGCTGCGCGAGAACTCACCGATCAGGGCGACGGTCTGCGGACCGGTCCAGGGCAGGTCGACGCCGGACACGGACGGTGACTGGTGCGGGGCGCGCAGGCCCAGGTCCTCGACGGCGACGACACAGCCGAAGCGCTCGGAGAACAGCTCGGAGAGGATGCGCGGGATCGGCTCGCGAGGGTTCTCCCCGTCCAGCCAGCGGCGGACGCGCGAGGTGTCCGTCGAGATGTGGTTGGCTCCCAACTGGCGTGCTCGGCGGTTCACTTGACGCGCCAGCTCACCCTTGGACCAACCGCTGCGCACGAACCACGAGCCCAGCAGCTCATTGGGGCGCTTCTCAGCGTTCGTCCCGCCTCCGCCGTTGCCGCCCACTGGAACGCCCCCATCCCTGAACCCACTTGTGCGCTGTGTGCGCCAAGCCCTACCAGAATGCCGGTACATATGGTCGTCCGTCCGGCGGTTCCCACCCATCGAACGAGGAGCCGAGTTGCCTCCGGCATACCCACGAGTGCATGCGTCCCCAGGCCTCGTGCACACACGGTAATCCTACGATCACCCGTCCAGCCATGGCGATCCCGGAAACGCCACCATTCGCCACCCCTTCGAATGAACTCCCGGTGGCCTGTTCGCGATTCACTTGACACATGACGGCCGGGAGTGGGCGGAGCGATGCACGCCGGGGCGCGCGAAGCCGCACGCACCACCCGTGACACCACCGGGCGCCGCATGGACCGCGCAGCGACGGGAACAGAGAGTTACGTTGCCATTCCGTCACGTAACCACCGGCGCGCTGGACCCGTTGGAGGGGGCATGGGCTTCACGATCGGCGGCATCCGCGAAATCCGGTCCGGCACGCGTCGCCGCGGCCGCTCCTCGGAGTGCACGGCCGTGGCCGAGTTCACCGGACTGTGGGGCTGGGACGTGGTGCCCGGCGCCCGGGCGGCCGCGGGTACGTGCTCGTGCGGCCGGACCGACTGCCCGGCACCCGGCGCGCACCCCCTGGACTTCGCCCCCGTCGTCCCGGCCGGCGCCACGCTCGACGAGGCGACGCGGGCCTGGGGCGAGTTCCCCGGCGCCGCGGTGATGCTCCCCGTGGGCCGCGCCTTCGACGTCATCGAGGTCGCCGAGCCGGCCGGCCGCCGCGCTTTGGTCCGCCTCGAACGCATGGGGCTCCCGCTGGGCCCCGTCGCCGCCACCCCGGACGGCCGTGTCCACTTCTTCGTCGCCCCCGGCGCCGCGGCCGAACTGCCCGAGCTGCTCTACCGCATGGGCTGGGACGACGCCGCGCTCGACCTGCACGGCCTGGGCCCCGGTGCGTACATCACGGCCCCGCCCTCCGACCGCGCGGGCCTCGGCCCGGTCCACTGGCTCCGCTCCCCCGCCCTCGACTCGGCCACGAAGCCGCCGACGGCACGGCTGTTGCTGGGGACACTGGCGTACGTGGCACACCGGTCGCGTGCATAGACCAACCCAGACGGAAAGGTCCCACTCCATCTGCACCATGGAATGGGACCTTTCCTCGCGTACGCACCTCTCGTACGGGACGTCACTCTCCGATAAGGGCATCCACGAACGCTTCCGGCTCGAACGGGGCCAGGTCGTCCGCGCCCTCGCCGAGACCGACGAGCTTGACGGGTACGCCCAGTTCGCGCTGGACGGCGATGACGATGCCGCCCTTGGCCGTGCCGTCGAGCTTGGTCAGGACGATGCCGGTGATGTCGACGACCTCGGCGAAGACCCGGGCCTGGACCAGACCGTTCTGACCGGTCGTGGCGTCCAGGACGAGCAGCACCTCGTCCAGCGGGGCGTGCTTCTCGACGACGCGCTTGACCTTGCCGAGCTCGTCCATGAGACCGGTCTTTGTGTGCAGCCGGCCCGCGGTGTCGATGAGCACGACGTCCGCGCCCTCCTGGATGCCTTCCTTCACGGCGTCGAAGGCGATGGACGCGGGGTCGCCGCCCTCGGGACCGCGTACGGTACGGGCGCCGACGCGCTCGCCCCAGGTCTGCAGCTGGTCGGCGGCGGCGGCACGGAAGGTGTCGGCCGCGCCGAGCACCACGTGCTTGCCGTCGGCGACGAGCACGCGCGCGAGCTTGCCGGTGGTGGTGGTCTTGCCGGTGCCGTTGACCCCGACGACCATCACGATGCCCGGGGTGTCCAGACCGGACTCGGTGTTCACCGTGCGGTCGAAGTCGGGCACGAGGAGGGTGAGCAGCTCCTCGCGCAGCAGGGCTCGCAGCTCGTCGGGCGTCCGCGTGCCGAGCACCCTCACCCGCTCGCGCAGCCGCTCGACCAGCTCCTGGGTGGGCTGCACGCCGACGTCGGCGGTGAGCAGCGTGTCCTCGATCTCCTCCCAGGTGTCCTCGTCGAGGTGCTCGCGCGAGAGGAGCGTGAGCAGCCCCTTGCCGAGCGCGTTCTGCGAGCGGGAGAGGCGGGCGCGCAGGCGCACCAGGCGGCCGGCGGTCGGCTCCGGGACCTCGACCGGGGGCGCTTCGACGACCGGCGCGGGTTCGTCGACGGCGACCGGCGCGGCCGCCGAGGTGTCCGGAAGATCCACCTCCTCAATCGTGCGGCGCGGTTCGTCGCGCGGCGTCTCGGCCTCGTCGCCGATATGCGGCTCGGCCGGCGGGGCGGTGATGTCGGGGGCGGCGGGGGGCGACGGGGGCGGCTGCTTCCGCTTGCGGCTGCCGATGACGAGCCCGCCGAGCGCGCCGATCACGACCACGGCGATGACTACAGCAAGGATGACGATGTCCATAACAGCTCCAGTATGGCGTGACCTCCCGCCCGGCCGTTCGTTGCCGGCGCGGGGCCGCGTGCCCCACGGGGCCGGGCCGGCCCGCCGCCCGACCTTACGTCCCTACGTCACCCGGAAGCCCCTCAGGGGCTCCAGTCACCACGCGCCGGCAGCCGGATGCACGCCACCGCACACCTTCGCCACCGACAGGCCGCCGCTCACCATGAGCGCGAGTGCCCGGCCGTGACGACGACCGGGAATCCGCCGCCCGGTCTCCTGATCCGGGTGCACCGATCCGGACGACTGATCCGATCCACTCATCCGGTCCACCGATCCCGTCGCCCACTCTGGCCGTCTGACGCTCCGTCAGCTACCGTCCCCTGCACCGGAACCACGGAACCACCACATCACGAAGCCACCGACACCCCACCCGCTCGGCGAAGGGGGAATCTCCCATGCCCGCAACGGTCGTACGTTTCAACCTCGTTGAGCCCGACGCCACACCCGCCTCGCTCAGCGCCCGCTACAAGGCCGCCCTGGAGATGGCGACTTACGCCGACGACCGCGGGATGACCACCGTGCAGACCGAGGAGCACCACGGCGTCGCCAACAACTGGCTGCCGTCGCCGTTCGCCTTCGCGGGCGCGGTCTTCGGCGCGACCCGCCGCATCGCGGTCACCGTCTCGGCGATCATCGGCCCGCTGCACGATCCGCTGCGGCTGGCCGAGGACATCGCCGTACTGGACCTGCTGAGCGGCGGCCGGCTGATCACGGTCGCGGGGATCGGCTACCGGCCCGAGGAGTACGCGCTGTTCGACGTGGAGTGGAAGCGGCGCGGCCGTCTCCAGGACGAGCTCCTGGAGACGCTGCTGAAGGCGTGGACCGGCGAGGAGTTCGAGTACCGCGGCCGTACGGTACGGGTCACCCCGCGCCCCTTCTCGGATCCGCACCCCCTGCTGCTGGTCGGCGGCTCCTCCAGGGCGGCGGCCCGGCGCGCGGCGCGGCTCGGACTGCCGTTCTTCCCGAGCGCGCATCTGCCGGAGCTGGAGGCCTACTACAAGGAGCGGCTGGTCGAGTACGGCACACAGGGCTGGACCATGATGCCCTCGGCGGTCACCCCGCTCCTGCACCTCGCCGAGGATCCGGACCGGGCCTGGGCCGACCACGGCGAGCACTTCCTGCACGAGGCGAGGACGTACGCCTCCTGGCAGTCGTCCGACATCCGCTCGGCGGTGCGGTCGGCGGCCACGACGGTCGACGAACTGCGCGCCGAGGGCGTCTACCGGATCGTGACGCCGGACGAGTGCCTGTCGGAGGGCCTCGACAGCTACGTACTGCATCCGCTGTCCGGCGGGATGCCGCTCGACGAGGGCTGGCGCAGCATGCACCTGTTCTGCGAGAACGTGCTGCCCCGGCTCAAGGGGCGCTAGCCCATCTCCTCCAGGGTCTTGCCCTTCGTCTCCGTCACGAACTTGAGCACGAACGGGATGGAGAGCGCGGCGAAGACCGTGTAGATCACGTAGGTCATGGAGAGGTTCCAGTCGGCCAGCGACGGGAAGCTCGCGGTGATGGCCCAGTTGGCTATCCACTGCGCGGAGGCGGCGACACCGAGGGCGGCGGCGCGGAGCCTGTTCGGGAACATCTCGCCGAGGAAGACCCAGACGACGACACCCCAGGAGAGGGCGAAGAAGAGGACGAAGACGTGGGCGGCGATCAGGGCGACCCAGCCCTGGGTGGCCGGCAGCTTTCCGTCGACGAGGTCGAAGGAGAAGGCCCAGGCTTCCAGGGCGAGCCCGACGACCATGCCCACGGAGCCGATGAGCGCGAGCGGCCTGCGACCGATCCGGTCGACGAAGATCATGGCGATGACGGTGCCGACGATGTTGATGATCGACGTCGTGAACGAGTAGAAGAACGACTCGGAGGGGTCGACGCCGACCGACTGCCACAGCGTCGAGGAGTAGTAGAAGGCGACGTTGATGCCGACGAACTGCTGGAAGACCGAGAGGCCGATGCCGATCCAGACGATCGGCTTGAAGAAGAAGCTGCCGCCGAGCAGGTCCCTGAAGACCGACTTGTGCTCGCTCTTCATGGCGTGCTCGATCTCGGCGACGCGGGCATCGAGGTCGATCTTGTCGCCCTCGACCTCCTTGAGCACCTCACGGGCGCGCTCGTCCCGGCCCGCGGAGATCAGGAAGCGCGGCGACTCGGGGATCGCGAAGGAGAGCAGCCCGTACAGCACGGCCGGGATGACCATGACACCGAGCATGACCTGCCACGCCTCCAGGCCCATGATCTCGCCGCGCTGGTCGCCGTCGGCGGCGTTCAGGATGCCCCAGTTGACCAGCTGCGAGATGGCGATGCCGATGACGATGGCGGCCTGCTGGAAGGAGCCGAGCCGTCCGCGGTACGCGGCGGGGGCGACCTCGGCGATGTAGGCCGGGCCGATGACCGAGGCCATACCGATGGCGAATCCGCCGATGACCCGCCAGAAGGCCAGGTCGTACAGGGCGAAGGGAAGCGCGGACCCGACGGCGCTGGCAGTGAACAGCGCGGCCGAGATCTGCATGCAGCGGATCCGGCCGATGCGGTCGGCGATCCGGCCCGCGGTGGCGGCGCCGATCGCACAGCCGATCAGCGCGATGGCGATGACCTGGGCCAGGGCCGCGGAGCCGATGTCGTAGCGGTCCCGGATGGCCTCGACGGCGCCGTTGATCACGGCACTGTCGTAGCCGAAGAGGAAACCGCCCATCGCGGCCGCCGCCGCGATGAAGATGACGTGCCCGAGATGTTCGGGTTGAGCCTCACGGGCTCCTGACGTGAGTGCCTGTGCTGAGCTGGTCACATGAACTCCTCGGGCCCCGGCAACGCTGCCGGGGCGAAAGTAAGCCCTTCCAGATGGTCATACCAATGGCATGGTGGCACGCCACCGATCACCTGAAGGTAAAAGCAACGCTCCAGAGAATATTCCTTCAAGTTCCGAAGTCAATACGGCGAGTTGTGGGCCAGGGATGAGCCAAGTGAGGAGATTGCGTTCGACTCTTGAAGGAATGGAAACCGTGCGGAGCGCCCCGCACGTCAACGCAGTCGCTGGCTGATCACCTTCGACACGCCATCCCCTTGCATGGACACGCCATACAGCGCGTCAGCGATTTCCATCGTCCGCTTCTGGTGCGTGATCACGATCAGCTGCGACGCCTCCTGCAGCTCCTGCATGATCCGGATCAGCCGCTGCAGATTCGTGTCGTCCAGCGCCGCCTCGACCTCGTCCATCACATAGAACGGACTGGGCCGCGCCTTGAAGATCGACACGAGCATGCCCACGGCGGTCAGCGACCGCTCCCCGCCGGACAGCAACGACAGCCGCTTGACCTTCTTCCCCGGCGGTCGCGCCTCCACATCGACACCCGTGGTGAGCATGTTGTCGGGATCGGTGAGGATCAGCCGCCCCTCCCCGCCCGGGAACAACCGGCTGAAGACCCCTTCGAACTCCCGCGCCGTGTCCCAGAACGCCTCGGTGAAGACCTGCTCGACCCGCTCGTCGACCTCCTTCACCACCTGGAGAAGATCGGCGCGCGTCTTCTTCAGGTCCTCCAGCTGCTCACTGAGGAACTTGTGGCGTTCCTCCAGCGCGGCGAACTCCTCCAGGGCGAGCGGGTTGACCTTGCCCAGCTGCTGATAAGCCCGTTCGGCGGACCTGAGCCGCTTCTCCTGCTCGGCACGGTGGAAGCGACGGGGCTGGTTGCGCGGGTGCTCCGGGTCCTCCGGCAGCTCCTCGCCCTCGGCCGGCAGCGAGGGCGGCACGAGCTGGTCGGGCCCGAAGTCCGCGATCAGTCCCGCGGGTTCGACGCCCAGCTCCTCCAGCGCCTTCGCCTCCAACTGCTCGATCCGCATCCGCTTCTCGGCCCCGAGGACCTCGCCGCGGTGCACCGAGTCCGTGAGCTTGTCGAGCTCGGACTTGAGGTCGCGGCCCTCGTTGCGGGCGACGACGAGCTCCTGCTCCCGCCGTGCCTTGGCGCGCTCCGCGGCCGTACGCTCCTCGTCCGCCCGGGTGAGCGAGACCTCGACGTGCGCGAGCAACTGCCGCGCGCCGAAGGCGACGGCCTCGGCGACGGCGGCCTCGTGCCGCAACCGCGCCCTGCGCTCCTCGGCACGCGCGCGTGCCTCGCGTTCGCCGCGCGCGGCCCGGTCGAGCGAATCGGCCCGCCCGGCAAGCGCCTTGACCCGCTCCTCGTGCGTACGCGTCTGGAGCCGGGCCTCCATCTCGGTCTGCCGCGCGTTGGCCCCGTCGGCCGCGAGCCGGTCCCGTACGGAGGTGTCGGGCTCCTCCTCGAACGGCATCTCCTCGGCGACGGCGAGCCGTTCGGCCAGCTCCTCCGCCTCCTGTACGGCCCGGTCGAGGGCTTCCTGTGCGCGGGTGGCCGCCGCGGTGCTCCGCTCGGCCTCTCCGGCGGCGCCCCGCGCCTGCCCGGCCAGCCGCCCGAGCTGCTGGGCGACCCGGGACTTCTCCCGCTCACCGGCCCGCCGCCGCTCGCCCAACTCCTCGACGAAAGCGGTCCGTTCCTTGCGCAGCTCAACCGCCCGGTGCTGCTTCTCGGTCAACTCCTCGCACAGCACGCCCAGTTCTTCCAGCTCGGCCGCCGCCTCGTCGACGGACGCCTGTACTTCGAGCAGACTCGGCGCCCCGGCGGAACCGCCCTGCGCGAAATGCGCCCCGAGCAGGTCGCCTTCGGCCGTCACCGCGGTCATCCCTGGCCGGGAGTAGACGAGATCCTCGGCGTCCTCAAGCGTCTCGACCACGACAATGCCCCGCAGCAGCCGCCGTACGGCAGGCATGAGGTCGGCGGGCCCACGCACGAAATCGGCGGCGAACGGCGGCCCGGTGCGCTCCGGGCCTCCCCCGGAGGACGGTTCTCCGACGCCTCCGGAAGGCGGCTGGCCGACGTCTCCGGAGGGTGGTTCGCCGCCACCTCTGCCGAACTGACCAAATCGCCCCGATTCACCGAACTGCCCGAACCGCCCGGACCGCCCGGACTGTTCTCCGTAGGCGTCCCCGAGGACACCGGAGTCGCCGGACGCACCCCCGGCGGGCGCCCCGGCAGGAGCCTCCGGCGCCCCCGCGAGCAGCAGCGCCGCCCGCCCCCCGTCCTGCTTGCGCAGGAGGCGGATGGCGTCCGCCGCCGCGGCGGGACTGGTCACCGCGATCGCGTCCGCCGCCGCGCCGAAGGCGGCCGCGACCGGGACCTCGTGGCCGGGGGTGACGGAGAGCAGTTCCGCCGCCGGGCCCAGCAGACCCGTCAGCCGGTCCTTGGCCATGAGCAGCGCCCCCGTGCCGTCCTTGCGGCGCAGCCCCAGGGCGAGGGCCTCGTGTCGGGCCTGCGTGGCCGCGCGCCTGCGTTCGGCCGCGGTGGCCGCCTCGCGGGCCTCGGTCAGGGCGGACTCGGCGTCGGCGAGGGCGCGCTTGGCCGTGTCGTGCCGCTCGGCGAGTTCCTCGTCGCCCGCGTCCAGGCCGTCGACCTCGGCCTTGAGCTGCTCGTACTCCTCCTGGGCGGCGACGGCACGTTCCTGCGCCTCGTCGCGGGCGGCGGCGAGCCGGTCGATCTCCGCCTGGGCGGAGGCGGCGCGCGAACGGGCCGCGTTGACCTGCCCGTTCAACCGGGCCAGGCCTTCGCGGCGGTCCGCGATGGCGCGGGCCACGTCCTTCAGGCGCCGCTCCTCCACCGCCAGCTCGCGCTCCAGATCGGCCCGGTGGGAAACCGTGTCCTCCAGGGCTCGCTCGGCCGCCTCCAGGGCCGCTTCGAGCTCGGCCTCCTGCTCACGGATCCGGGCGGCCTCGCGCTCCATGTCCTCGGGGTCGCGCCCACGCCGCTCCTCCGGCGGCTGGGCGGTCGCGCTCTTGACCCTTGCGTCCGCCAGGGAGACCGTGCCGCGCACCCGCTCGGCCAGCTGCGACAGCTCGTACCAGGTCTGCTGGGCTCGCTGCAGACGCGGGGTGAGCCGCCGTACCTCGTCCTCCAGCATCGCCTCCCGCTGAAGCGCCTTCTTCAGCTCGGCCTCGGCCGACTCCTTGCGCTCCTTGAGCGCGGCCTCGTCGGCGACCTCGGCCCGGAGCGCCCCCCGGAGCCGTACGAGATCGTCGGCGAGCAGCCGGAGGCGGGCGTCCCGGAGGTCGGCCTGGATCACGGCGGCCCGGCGGGCGACGGCGGCCTGCCGGCCCAGCGGCTTCAACTGGCGCCGCAGTTCGTCCGTGAGGTCCTGCACGCGCGCGAGGTTGGCCTGCATCGCGTCCAGCTTCCGCAGCGCCTTCTCCTTGCGCTTGCGGTGCTTGAGGACGCCCGCGGCCTCCTCGATGAAGGCGCGGCGGCCCATCGGATCGGCGTGCAGGACGGAGTCGAGCTGGCCCTGTCCGACAATGACGTGCATCTCGCGGCCGATGCCGGAGTCGGACAGCAGTTCCTGGATGTCGAGGAGGCGACACGTGTCGCCATTGATCTGGTACTCGCTGCCACCGTTGCGGAACATGATCCGCGTGATGGTGACCTCGGCGTACTCGATGGGCAGCGCGCCGTCGGAGTTGTCGATGGTCAGGGAGACCTCGGCGCGGCCGAGCGGGGGCCGCCCGGTGGTGCCGGCGAAGATGACGTCCTCCATCTTGCCGCCGCGCAGCGACTTCGCGCCCTGCTCGCCCATGACCCAGCTGAGGGCGTCCACGACATTGGACTTGCCCGAGCCGTTGGGGCCCACGACACACGTGATGCCCGGCTCGAACCGCAGCGTGGTCGCCGAGGCGAACGATTTGAACCCGCGCAGGGTCAGGGCCTTGAGGTGCACGCAGCCGGACTCTACCTTCCGGGTCGGTCTCTCTCCATGAACGCGCGGTTTCACCCTTGAACGTGCAGGGCACACCAAACGTTAAAGACAGTGAAGAGTGCGCGGAGGCAAGAAAGAAGGGACGCCGAAGCGTCCCTTGCAACTCTGTTAGCGGCTGACACGGGCAGCCTGTTCACTGGTGGCGACGTTGCGATTCAGTGATCAGGTGAGCGCAGGCTCCGCCTGGGGTACGTCGATGCTGTCGAAGTCGTGAGAAGCGGCAGCCGCGAGCGCGTCGTTCTCGGCCTGGATCCGTCCGAGCTCGGATTCCAGATCCTGGACGCGCTGCTGGAGCCGTCGCATCTCGGCAATGAGTCGCGGGTCGGAACCGCCGACGTAACCGAGAAGCGCCTTTGCCATGATGGATGGTCCTCCACACTGAGTGACCGACCGAAGCGGTGTGGGTCGTGAGGGAATCGCACCCGCGATGTTTGGCACTGTGGAGTTCTGACTGCCGCTCTTACATGCCAAACAGCTAAGGTGCGCGGGGACTTTCAGCGTCTCACCAAAAAGTTTGACGGTCAACACGATCACGCCCGGTATTGGGGGCCAACCCGGGGTGCGCGGCCTGAGAACGGGCGGCGCTGCCTCTCCTGCGGGGCCCTGGGGGCGTGGAGATCATCCTTCCTCGCGGAGCCTGCCACGACACGGGTTTCTTGGCAACCACCAGGCGGTTTCCGCCCAGGGCGGGTGCCCGGCGCACGCCCCGCGCCCGCTGCCCGGGGTGTCGCTACCGGTCCGGCGGAGCGATCTCACCGGATGGCGAAGCCCTCGTAGCCGCCGCGGGGCGTGTCCCAGATCTCAGTGACTCCGTCGACGCGGCCCGGCGTGTCGTCCCCCTGGAGCCAGTCGAGGAGTCCCTGGCACTCGCGCCGGGCGCCCTCGGCGACCACCTGGACCCGTCCGTCGCCCAAATTGAGAGCAAAGCCACTCAGGCCGCCGATCTCCAGCGCCTTGGCCCGCGTGTACCAGCGGAAACCCACGCCTTGGACCCGTCCGCGCACCCAGGCGACCAGCCTTACGTCCTCGCTCATGGCTGCACGCTAACCGGCCAATTGCCGTCTAAACACTTCCGCCCCTTGCGCCATGCGGTACCGTCCCGACCCAATGAGCCTCACTCGTTCGGGTGAGGAACGTTGACCGCAAGGATGAGGAAGGCCAGGAGATGGGACGCCACCGACGCTCCGCCGCCGGCCGCGCCGCCACAGGCCGCGCCACCGGGGTCACACAAACGTACGATACACACACGAACGGTTACGCGTCTGCGGATTCCGGTGATCACGCGGGCGTGGACGACCACGCGACCGCGGGTGACGGTCTGACCGCCGGGCACTACCTGAACGGCAGCCCCTACGCGACCGCGGGCATGTACGACTCTCCGGGTGGCATTCACGAGACGGGCGACCTCTATTCGAAGAGCGACACCCATCTCTTCGCCGCGGATCCGGCCGCCCACGCCTCGACCGGCTACGCGCCCGACGGCGGCGCCGGCCGCGGCCACCGCCGCCGCAAGAAGAACGTGACGCCCGTACGCACCGGTCTGCTCGGTGTCTCCGCCGCCGTCGCGATGGGTGCCGTCGCGGTCGCCTCCGGGCTGATCCCGGGTGCCGACAACTACTCGATCGGCGGCGGCGACTCGGACAAGGTGCGCGCCCAGAACTCGCCGAGCGACGTGCAGACCCAGGGCGGTACGGACGGCACCGCGGACGACCGCGCGGACTCGGGCACCAGTCGTGACCTGGAACGCACCGTGACTCCTTCGGTCTCGCCGACGAAGGCCCCGGAGAAGACCGAGGAGAAGGAAACTCCCTCCGCGAAGCCGTCGACCAAGGCTCCGGTCAAGGAGAAGCCGAAGACCGAGCCGACCACGAAGGCACCGGAGAAGAAGGCACCCTCGACGACGCCGTCCAAGACGGGGTCCACCACGTCCACGGCCGAGGCCGAGGTGTTGTCGCTGGTCAACGAGGAGCGGGCCAAGGCCGGCTGCAGCCCGGTGACCGCGTCGAACTCACTGGCGGCGCTGGCCGAGGCATTCAGCGAGGACATGGCCGCGCGGGGCTTCTTCGACCACACGGACCCGAGCGGGGCCTCCCCCTGGGACCGCGCGGAGAAGGCCGGCGTCACCAACCTCGGCGGGGAGAACATCGCCCGCGGCCAGGCCGACGCCGCCGCGGTGATGGAGGCCTGGATGAACAGCCCCGGCCACCGCGCGAACATCCTGAACTGCGACTTCAAGACCCTGGGCGTCGGCGCGCACTTCGCGTCGGGCGGCCCGTGGTGGACGCAGGACTTCGGCTACTAGCCGCGCGGGACCGCGGAGGAACGCGGAGAAACACGCACGGACAGGCACACGCACGGACACGCACGGACACCAGAGGGGACGCTAACGGAAAGTTAGCGCCCCCTCTCTGGTGTGCGCTGCGCGGGTACGCTGGGAGCATGGACCTCACGGAACGGCCGGACCTCGCCTTCGACGTGTTCTCCCGTGGCTGCCCGTCCCGGGGCACCCTGGAGCACGTCACGGGGCGCTGGGGCACGCTCACGCTGGGGGCGCTGCACGAGGGCTCGTTCCGCTTCAACGAACTGCGCCGGCGCGTCGACGGCGTCAGCGAGAAGATGCTGTCCCAGACCCTGCACGCGCTGGAGCGCGACGGCCTGGTGCACCGCGAGGCCCAGCCGACGAACCCGCCGCGGGTGGACTACGAACTGACACCGCTGGGCCGCGAGGTCGCCGAGCGGCTGCTGTCCCTCATCCACTTCGTGGAGGGGCGCATGGACGACGTACTGGGAGCGCGCGAGCGTTACGACGCGGCGCGCGGCGGACGCTGACAGCGCGGGCAGAAGTAGCTGGACCGGTTCATCCAGGGTCTGCGCCGCATCACGGTTCCGCAGCGCCGGCACGGCTCGCCCTCTCGGCCGTACGCGTCGAGCGAGCGGTCGAAGTAGCCCGACTCCCCGTTCACGTTGACGTAGAGGCTGTCGAAGCTGGTGCCGCCGACGGCGAGGGCGGCGTTCATCACATCCCGTACGTGGCCCAGGAGTTCGGCCGTGCGCGGGCGCGTGAATCCGGTGGTGGAGCGCTCGTAGTGCAGCCGCGCGCGCCAAAGCGCCTCGTCGGCATAGATGTTGCCGACGCCGCTGATCAACGACTGGTCCAGCAGGGCGCGTTTGATGGTCGTGCGTCGGCGTCGCAGCGCCTCGTGGAACGCCTCGTCGTCGAACAGCGGGTCGAGCGGGTCGCGGGCGATGTGCGCGATGACGTCGGGCAGCCCGTCGGGCGATGTCTCGTGCAACGAGAGCCCGCCGAAGGTCCGTTGGTCGACGAAGCGGAGCTCGGTGTGCAGAGCGTCCTCGAACCGGACGCGGATGCGCAGATGCTTCTCGTCGGCGGCGTCCTGCGGCTGGACGAGGAGCTGTCCGCTCATCCCGAGGTGCGCGAGGACGGCACTCGGGGAGTCCGCGAGCGGCAACCACAGGTACTTGCCGCGACGCTGGGCCAGTCCGATGCGGTGCCCCTTGAGCCGGGCCCCGAAGTCCTCGCCGCCCGCGATGTGCCGACGCACCGCGCGCGGATGCAGCACCTGCACGTCGGCGACGATCCGTCCGCTGACCCAGCGTTCGAGGCCCCGTCGTACGACCTCGACCTCGGGCAGTTCGGGCACGGCGTCTCCTCCGGATGCGTGGGCCGATGACT
This sequence comes from Streptomyces sp. NBC_00878, assembly GCF_026341515.1. Taxonomy (NCBI): domain Bacteria; kingdom Bacillati; phylum Actinomycetota; class Actinomycetes; order Kitasatosporales; family Streptomycetaceae; genus Streptomyces; species Streptomyces sp. NBC_00878. The sequence goes on from NZ_JAPEOK010000001.1 coordinate 3,030,369, forward strand.
CGGGAGCCCCGGGGCCGGGGCCGCGCGCCCGCAGCGTACCGCCGACACGCCGGAACACGATCGCCCGCCCCCTCGAACGGGGGACGGGCGATCGGTCACAGTGCCGGACTGTGGATCGTTCGGATCGGTCAGGCGGAAGCGGTATCGGATGCCGCCGGTGAGGGGGCCTCGACGGCCTCCTTGGCAGCTTCCTCGACCGCCTCGGCCGCCTCAGCCACTTCGGCTGTTGCCTCCGACGCCGCGGTCACTTCGGCCGCTGCCGCGGTCACTTCGGCGACTGCCGCGGATGCCTCGGCGTCCGCGGCGGCCTTCGCCGCCTTCGCTCGTTCGTCCGAGGCGGAGCGGATGGCACGCCACGCGGACTCCGCGGCCTGCTGCTCCGCCTCCTTCTTGCTGCGGCCGGTGCCGGTGCCGTACGAGACGCCTCCGACGCGGGCAGCAGCAGTAAAGGTCTTCTCGTGGTCCGGGCCGGTCTCGGAGACCAGGTACTCGGGCACGCCGAGCCCCTCGGTCGCCGTGAGTTCCTGGAGACTGGTCTTCCAGTCCAGGCCCGCGCCCAGATTCGATGATTTCTCGATCAGCGGGTCGAAGAGGCGGTGGACGAGTTCGCCCGCCGCGTCGAGACCCTGGTCGAGATAGACAGCGCCGATCACCGCTTCAAGGGTGTCGGCGAGAATGGACGCCTTGTCCCGGCCGCCCGTGCCCTCTTCGCCCCGGCCGAGCCGGATGAAGGAGCCGAGTTCGAGCCCGCGGCCCACCTCCGCCAGCGCACGCGAGTTGACCACCGCGGCCCGCAGCTTGGCCAGTTGGCCTTCTGGGAGGTCGGGGTGGGTGGTGTACAGCGTGTCCGTGACGACGAGGCCCAGCACGGAGTCCCCGAGGAACTCCAGGCGCTCGTTGGTCGGCAGACCGCCGTTCTCGTACGCGTACGAACGGTGGGTCAGTGCACGCACCAGAAGGGCGGACTCGAGCTTGTACCCGAGCCGCCCTTCCAGAAGCGTGTGGGACGAGGCCGTGTTGTCCGCCGGGCCGCCTCCGTTTGCACGGAGAGGATGCTTCTTGGCGTCAGACATGGAGCCTCTCACCAGCCGCTCAGACCTCGAGGACCTGGCGCTTGTTGTAGGTGCCGCAAGCAGGGCAGGCGATGTGCTGCTGCTTGGGCTCGTGGCAGCGCTCGCACGCAACCAGGGTGGGGACCGCAGCCTTCCACTGCGACCGGCGGTGGCGCGTGTTGCTGCGCGACATCTTCCGCTTCGGAACAGCCACGGCTACTTCTCCTGCTTCTCGTTGGCGCGCGCCGATAGAGGCGCTTCGCCACCCATCTCGTCCTTCTCGCCATCTTCGAGTGAACCGGCGAGTCCCTGCAGTGCCGCCCAACGGATGTCGACGGCGTCGTGGTGGTGGTCCGGGTCGTCCGCGAGCCGGGCTCCGCACTGGGAGCACAGGCCGGGGCAGTCGTCCTGGCACACCGGCTGCATCGGCAGTGCGAGCACCACCGCATCCCGCAGCACGGGTTCGAGGTCGAACAATCCGTCCTCGATGAAGAGCGTGTCCTCGTCGTCCTCGGCGTCGTCGGCCGGCTCCGCTTTCACGCGGCCCCGGTCGTCGGCGTCAGGGTACGAGAACATCTCCTGGAATTCCGCTTCGAGCTGCTGCTCGATCGGCTCCAGACACCTTACGCACTCCCCCTTGGCCTGTGCACGGGCGGTGCCTGTGACGAGCACACCTTCCATGACCGACTCAAGTCGGAGGTCGAGCTTCACCGGGGCGCCTTCCGGCACTCCGATGACTCCCTGGATACCGAAGTCCTTGGGAGCGTCGATCTCACGGGTCAGGCGCTGCAGCGCGCCAGGACGCCGCCCCAGCTCGTGTGTGTCGAACACGAGAGGGTTGCGGTGGTCGAGGCGGGCGTTCAGGGCCATTCCTGCTTTCGATCTTGAAACTCTGGGGCGCCGCCCTTCGGTGTTTCCCGGGCAGCGTTGATCGCGGACGTACACGCGACCGAAGAGCCAGGATACTGGACCTTTCGCTCTCGGCCCAATCCGGTGTCAACGCCCCTGTTCGTACGCCCGCAGCTGCTCCGCGCTGATCATGGTGGTGTCGAAGAGACTGGTCTCGTCGAGGGCGTTCGCCTGCGCCTGCTGCGACTGGGGAGCCTCTGGGGACTGGCCGTACGCCTGCTGCGGGTTCGGGTCGTACGCGGCCTGCTGGTCGTAGCCCTGCTGGGGGTAGGCGGCGTACGGATCGGCGGTCTGCTGCTGGTAGCCGTACCCGTCCTGCTGCGCGTACTGCTGCTGGTACCCGTACGGATCCGCGGTCTGCTGGTAGGCGTACGCGTCCTGTTGGCCGTACTGCTGCTGGGCCGGGACCGCCGGGGCCTCGGGCCGGCCGGCGGATGGGGCGGCGGGCCGGTCGGGACGCTCGGAGAGGTCCGCGAGGCCGTCCAGGTACTCGGCGTCGGTGGTGTGCTGCGCGTTGTCGTCCTCGGCGAAGCCGCCCAGGTTGCCGAGGTCGTCGCTGGCGATCCGGCCGTGCAGCTTCTGGCGGCCGCGGCCGACGGCGTCCAGGGTCTTGGCCAGGACGGCCTCGAAGGCGCCGAGCTTGACGTCGACGTATTCGTCGGCGTTGCGGCGCAGGGTCTCCGGGTCGTGGCTGCGCTCGGGAGCGTCCTCGTCCTCGTAGCCCTGCTCGTCGGTGCCGGGGCCCGTGCCGAGGAGCTTCTCGCGGCCGCGGCCGACGGAGCCGAGGGTCTTGGTGAGGACGACCTCGAAGTTGGCGAGCTTGGAGTCGACGTACTCGTCGGCCTCGGCGCGGACGTCCTCGGCCTCCTTGCGGGCCTCGGAGAGGATGCGGTCAGCCTCGTTCTGCGAGCGGCGGGCGACCTCCGTGTCGGAGATCAGGCTGCCACGCTCGGCGTGCGCGGACTCGATGATCCGCTCAGCCTCCAGGCGGGCCTGCTCGACCATCTGCTCGCGGCCGCCGATCAGCTCCTGGGCCTGGGCGAGGGAGCCCGGCAGGGCTTGGCGCACCTCTTCGAGCAGGGAGAGGAGCTCGGCGCGGTTGACCACGCACGAAGCCGACATGGGCATGGATCGGGCGCTGCCGACCGCCGAGACGATCTCATCGATCTTCTTCTGCACGTCCACCGTGTGCTCGCCACTCTCTACAGCTGTGATGGAGACGGACGGATCGACTGTACGACCACTCCCGCCCCTCCCGACACCGAGTGACGGACTGTCAGGTACCCGAGGGCCCCTCAGTCCCTCTTGAGGCGCTCCTTGAGGGCTTCCAGGACCACCGGCGGGACCAGGTGGGCGACGTCGCCGCCCCAGGTCGCGACCTCCTTGACCAGCGAGGAGGAGAGGAAGCTGTAGGTGGGGTTGGTCGGGACGAAGAGGGTCTCGACGCCGGAGAGGCCGTTGTTCATCTGGGCCATCTGCAACTCGTAGTCGAAGTCGCTGACCGCGCGCAGGCCCTTGACGATGGCCGGGATGTCCCGCTCCTTGCAGAAGTCGACGAGGAGGCCGTGGAAGGCCTCCACCTCGACGTTGCCGAACTCCGCGGTGACCTGGCGGATCAGGTCGATCCGCTCCTCGATCTCGAAGAGGCCCCTCTTGGACTGGTTGATCATCACCGCGACGTGCACGACGTCGTACAGCCTGGAGGCTCGGGCGATGATGTCGAGATGTCCGTTGGTAATCGGGTCGAACGACCCGGGACAGACGGCGCGGCGCACTTGAGATCCCTCGCTCTCCGGTCCGGTCATCATGCGTCTTCGCACGTAGAGGCGGCGCGACCGTACCAAAACGTTCCCTCGCCGTAGCGACGGGAGCGCAGTGCTCCGAAACCGTCGGGCCACCGGAATTCGCCACCTCTAGTACTGCGTTCAACGGTGACGAGCGCATGGCCCGCGAGCCAGCCCCCAGCCCATAGTGTGAGCAGGATCTCCCGAAGATCGTCGTCCGTGACGGCGTACGGCGGATCAAGAAAAACGAGGTCGTACGGGGCTGCCGGCGCCGCCGTGCGAATGATCTGTTCCGCTTTGCCGGACCTGACCTCGGCGCCGGGAAGGCCCAGCGCCTTCGCGTTCTCCCGGATCACGCGGGCCGCACGGGCGTCGGCCTCCACGAGGAGGGTGTGCCCGGCGCCACGGCTCAGCGCCTCCAGGCCGACGGCGCCGGAACCGGCGTACAGGTCGAGTACGCGCTCCCCTTCCAGCGGGCCGCCGAGGAGGGACTGCCACGTGGAGAAGAGGCCCTCGCGGGCGCGGTCGGAGGTGGGGCGGGTGCCGTTTCCCGGCGGGACGGCCAGGCGGCGCCCGCCGGCTGTGCCGGCGATCACGCGGGTCATCTGGGGTCCTTGTTCGAGGGGGTGGTCACGGATCCCAGTCTGGCAGGCGGGGGTGGCGGGTGCGTTTTCTGGGCTGCGGGGGTGGGACTCCGCGTTGGGGGCGGCTGCGGGTTTGTGGCGCTGGTCGCGCCCACCCGGCGGAGCCGCACATCGACTCAGCCCCGCGCCCCCAAAGGGGCGCACCGGTCCTCAGCCCTTTTCCAAATACTGCTCCCTCTCCTCGTCCAGCAGAGCCTGGAGTGCCGTGCGCAGGCCGGGCAGGTGCGCCAGGTCCGGGTCGGCCGCGACCACCGCCGCCGCCTCCTCGCGGGCCTCGGCGATGATCTCCTCGTCCTCGATGACGGCGAGCATCCGCAGTGACGTACGGGCGCCGGACTGGGCCTGGCCGAGGACATCGCCCTCGCGGCGCTGTTCGAGGTCGATGCGGGAGAGCTCGAAGCCGTCGAGAGTGGAGGCGACCGCGGTCAGCCGCTGGCGGGCCGGGCTCGCCTCCGGCATCTCGGTGACCAGGAGGCACAGGCCCGCGGCCGAGCCTCGGCCGACGCGGCCGCGCAGTTGGTGGAGCTGGGAGACGCCGAACCGGTCGGCGTCCATGATCACCATTGCCGTGGCGTTCGGCACGTTCACCCCGACCTCGATCACCGTCGTGGCGACCAGGACGTCCGTCTCCCCGGCGGCGAAGCGGCGCATCACGGCGTCCTTGTCGTCCGGGGGCATACGGCCGTGCAGGACCTCCACCCTCAGCCCCTGGAGCGGGCCCTTGGTGAGCTGGCCGGCGATGTCGAGGACGGCGAGGGGCGGGCGCTTCTCGGCCTCGTCCTCCGGCGACGGCTTCTTCTTGGACTTCTTCGGGTCGTCGTCCTCGTCGCCGATGCGTGGGCAGACCACGTACGCCTGATGACCGTTGGACACCTCCTCGCGCACGCGCTCCCACGCGCGTGAGAGGAAGTGGGGCTTGTCGGCGGCCGGGACGACATGGCTGGCGATGGGCGAGCGCCCGGCGGGGAGCTGGTCCAGGACGGACGTCTCCAGGTCGCCGAAGACGGTCATGGCGACCGTGCGCGGGATCGGGGTGGCGGTCATCACGAGGAGGTGCGGAGGCTGCTTGCCCTTGCCGCGCAGGGCGTCGCGCTGCTCGACCCCGAACCGGTGCTGCTCGTCCACCACGACCAGGCCCAGGTCGTGGAACTGCACCTTGTCCTCGATCAGCGCATGCGTCCCGATGACGATCCCGGCCTCGCCGGTGACCAGGTGGAGCAGTGCCTGTCGCCGCGCCGCCGCCCCCATGGACCCGGTGAGCAGCACCACCTTGGTGGAGTGCTCGACACCACCGAGCATGCCGCCCTCGGCCAGCTCCCCCATCATCTCCGTGATCGACCGGTGGTGCTGCTGGGCGAGCACCTCGGTGGGCGCGAGCATGGCTGCCTGGCCGCCCGCGTCGACGACGGCGAGCATGGCGCGCAGGGCCACCAGCGTCTTGCCACTGCCGACCTCCCCCTGCAACAGGCGGTGCATCGGATGCTCCGTGGCCAGGTCGTCGAAGATCTCCTTGGAGACCTTCTGCTGGCCTTCGGTGAGGGTGAAGGGGAGCTTGGCGTCGAAGGCGGAGAGCAGGCCGTCCTTCTTGGGCTTCCTTGCCACTGCGGGCAGTTGGGCGTCCGCGTGACGGCGGCGGGCCAGGGCCACCTGGAGGACGAAGGCCTCGTCCCACTTGAGGCGGGAGCGGGCGTCCTCGATGTCCGCCTTGGTGTGCGGGCGGTGGATCTTCAGCAGGGCCTCGGGGAGGGGCACCAGACCCCGGCCCGCCCGCAGGGAGTCGGGCAGCGGATCAACGGCCTCCTGGGCGCTCGGCAGCACCGTCTGGACCGACTTGGCGATCTTCCAGGACTCCAGCTTGGCGGTGGCGGGATAGAGCGGGATGAGGGCGCCCGCCCAGGTGTCCACCGTCTCGGACACGTCCTCGCCGCGCAGCAGCTCGTATGCCGGATGGGCCAGCTGGAGGCGGCGGTTGAAGACGGAGACCTTGCCCGCGAACAGCGCGCGTGTGCCGGGCAAAAGCTCCTTGTGCGGTTTGTGCACGCCGTTGCCGAAGAAGACCAGCGTGAGCCGGCCGCTGCCGTCCGTGATGGTCACTTCGAGGCGCTGGCCCTTGCCGCGGGGGGCCTTGGACGAGGAGAAGGTGAGCAGGCGGGCGTCGGCGACCTGGGCGACCACCGTCACGTGCTCGTCCATGGGCAGGTCGGCGAGGTGGGTGAGCTGTCCGCGCTCCTCGTACCTGCGGGGATAGTGGTGCAGGAGGTCGCCGACGGTGTGCAGGCCGAGGTGCTCGGCCATCACCTTCGCGGTGGCGGGTCCGAGCACCTTCTTCAGTGGTTCTTCGAGCACGGGCACGAGATCCATTGCACACCACGCCACTGACATTGCCGTATACGTCCCGGAAATCCGCTGGTCAGACGGCTGGTTCCGGGCCTAGGATGTCCGGCTCCGGCCCTGTTCGCGGTCGCCACCTCCCGGGACCGCCCGACCCCGCGCCGTCGCACGTCCCCCCACCGGCGCAGCGACGATGGACTCCCAGATCTCACAGTCAGCTCAGGCATCCCAGTCACCTCATACGTTCCAGGTCGACCTGCGCGGCCTCGTGGACCTTCTCTCCCACCACCTCTACTCCAGCCCCAAGGTCTATCTGCGCGAGTTGCTGCAGAACGCCGTGGACGCGATCACCGCCCGCCGCGCCGAGCAGCCGGACGCGCCTGCCCTGGTACGGCTGTTCGTCGAGGGCGGCGGCGGCACCCTTCGGGTGGAGGACTCCGGGATCGGGCTCACCGAGACGGATGTGCACAGCCTCCTGGCGACCATCGGCCGCAGCTCCAAGCGGGCCGAGGGCCTGGAGTCGGCGCGCTCCGACTTCCTCGGGCAGTTCGGCATCGGCCTGCTCGCCTGCTTCGTGGTCGCCGAGCGCATCCGGGTGGTCAGCCGCAGCGCCCGTACGCCCGACGCACCCCCCGTGGAGTGGACGGCGGCCGACGACGGCTCGTACACGGTCCGTACGCTGCCTCACGAGGCCCGCGTGGAACCGGGTACGACCGTGTACCTGGTGTCCCGCCCGGGCGCCGGCGACTGGCTGGCCGAGGAGCGGGTCCTCTCGCTGGCCCGGGACTTCGGTTCGCTGCTTCCGTACGACGTACGGGTGGGCGACGAGGCCGTCACGGACCTCCCCGCGCCCTGGGACCGCGCGTACCCGAGTCCCGCCACCCGAAGGGTGGCCCTGGGACGGCACTGCCACGAGCTGTTCGGGTTCACACCGCTGGACTCGATCGACCTGGACGTGCCGCTCGCAGGGATACGCGGAGTGGCGTACGTACTGCCGTCCGCGGTCAGCCCCGCCCAGCGCGCCGGTCATCGCGTGCACCTGAAGGGCATGCTCCTCACCGAGCGGGCCGAACAGCTGCTGCCCGACTGGGCGTTCTTCGTGCGCTGCGTCCTCGACACGGACAGCCTGCGGCCCACCGCGTCCCGGGAGGCGCTGTACGAGGACGAGGCCCTGGCGGGCGTACGGGAGGCGCTGGGCGAGCGGATCAGGGCCTGGCTGACGGGGCTCGCGGCCGGTGATCCCGAGCGGCTCGCGGCCTTCCTGTCGGTGCACCACCTGGGCGTGAAGTCCCTCGCGCGGCACGACGGCGAGATGCTGCGCACGATGCTGCCGTGGCTGCCCTTCGAGACGACCGACGGGCGGCTGTCCCTGGAGGAGTTCGCCCAGCGGCACCCGGTGGTGCACTTCACGCGGACCGTCGAGGAGTTCCGCCAGGTCGCGCCGATCGCATCCGCGCAGGGCGTGGGGGTCGTCAACGGCGGCTACACGTACGACAGCGAGCTGGTCGAGGCGCTGCCCTCGGTGCGGCCCGGGACGGTCGTGGCGGAGCTGGACGCCGACACGGTGACCGCGCATCTGGACTCGGTCGACCCGGCGGTGGAGCTTGCTCTGTCGGCCTTCCTGGGGGCCGCGCGGGCCAAACTCGACCCCCTGGGGTGCGATGTCGTGCTGCGCGCCTTCCATCCCCTCTCCGTGCCCGCCCTGCACCTGGACGACCGGGCGACCCGCCACGAGCAGGCGCGCGCGGACGCCGAGGAGCAGGCCGACGACCTGTGGGCGGGCATCCTCGGCTCGCTGCGCGGCAGCGCCCCACGCGCGCGGCTGGTGCTCAACCACCTCAACCCGCTGATCCGGAGGATCAGTTCACTCGACGACCGGGAGCTGATCGGGACGGCGACGGAGTCCCTCTACGGGCAGGCCCTGCTGATGGCGCAGCGCCCGCTGCGACCGGCGGACTCGGCACTCCTGAACCGGTCGTTCATCGGCCTCCTGGAGTGGGCCACCCACAGCGACTCCCCGGAGGGGGGCCACCGATGAGCCGGACCGGTGAGAACATGGACTTCGACGCGCTGCGCCGGGCGATGCAGGAGAACTACGAGCAGCCGGAGGGCCCGGCCCGCAACGCGCGCGCGGAGCTGCTGCTCGCCGAGGCGGAGAAGCTGGCCATCCCGCTCGCCGTGATCGAGGCGCTCGGCCACCAGCTGAAGGTCTACAACTACAGCTCCGAGAAGGACAGGATGTTCGTCCCCTTCGCGCGCCTGCTGCGCATGTGGGACGAACGGCCCGAGGACTTCGACGAGTACGAGACCCACTCCCTGCACTGGGTCTTCAAGTGGGTGTCCTCCGGAATGGTCGGCCAGCCGCACGTGCCGCTCGCCTCCATCGAGAAGTGGCTCGGCGAGATGGAGCACCGCTACCGGCTCGCCGGGCACTCCGAACGGGCGGTCCGCAGCACCGAGTTCACGGTCGCGCGGTCCATCGGGGATCTGGCGCGGGCGGAGCGGGCGTACACCGCGTGGCTGGCCGCGGACCGGGACAGCATGGCCGACTGCCATGCCTGCGAACTGCACGACCAGGGCTGGTGGCGGGCCGAGCGGGGCTCCGACGCCGAGGCCCTGGAGCTGTGGCGGCCCGTCCTGGAGGGTGAGTACACCTGCGCCCACGAGCCGCACGCGGTCCTCGCGTCCTCGCTGGTGCCCCTGCTGCGGCTGGGGCGTCTGGACGAGGCGCGGGCCCACCATCTGCGCGGCTTCCGGCTCGTACGCCCCATGGAGAGCATGCGGGGCGCGTACGCGGACCACGTGGAGTTCTGCGTGCTCACCGGCAACGAGGCGCGGGCCCTGGAGCTGCTGGCGGAACGTCCCGCCTACTTCACGGACGCCGGGGAACCGCGCAGCCGGATGGACTTCCTGGCCGTGGTCGCCCTGCTGATGGACCGGCTGGCCTCGCTCGGGCTCGGCGCGCGGACCGTGCCGGGACCGGCCGGCCGCACCTGGACCGCGGGCGAACTCGCCGCCCACGCGCGCGTGGAGGCCCTTTCGCTGGCGGACCGCTTCGACGAGCGCAACGGCACGGCGTATGTGAGCGGGCGCGTCCGGGAGCGCATGGATCAGCTGCCGCTGGTGGAGCGGCTGACCCTGGGCATACGCGCGACACCGACCGTGGCGGCTGCCGTGACGCCCGCGCCCGCCCCGTCCGCGGATGCCCCTGCCGGCGACGAGCCGGACCTGGCCGCGCTGCTCGCCGAGGCCCGCCGGCTCTCGGCCGCCCTGCACCCGGACTCCGTCGCGGCGTGGGCCGCGGTCGCGGAGGCGGCCGGTGACGAGGACCTGTCGCCCCGCGACCGCGCGGAGCTGACCGACCACGAGGCGATGGGCCTCGGCCCCGAGGGCGTGGAGCTGTTCGCCCGCGCCGCCGAGTTGTACGTGGCGGCGGGCGACCCGGGCGAGGCCCTGGCGGCACGCGCGCGTGGAGCGTACGTACTGGCCCTCTCCGGCCGGACCGCCGAGGCGCTGGCCGCGGTCTCGGAGCCGTACGAGCAGGTGCTCGCCCTCTTCGCGGAGGGCGGGACCGGGGTCCAGCAGGCGGCCTCCGTGCTGGTGGGACGGGCGCGGATCCTGCTCCAGCGCGTGCACGAGGCGGCGGAGGTGAACGGGGCGGGGCACGGCTCCAAGGCACCGGCCGCCGCGGAGACCGCCGCGCGGGAGCTGCTGGCCCTCGCCGGGCCGGAAGCCGGGAACGACCTCCTGGTCGCTTCCCGGGCCGCGGAGGCGCAGGCCATGCTCGGGGAGCTCGCGGCGCACGCCGGGGACGCGGAGCGGGCCTCGGAGCTGCTCACGCGGGCCGTGGAGGCGTTCGTGGCGGCCGGGCTGCCGTGGTTCGCCGTGGAGTACGAGGCGCGGCTCACCGGAATCGCGCGCCACCTGGGCGACGCCGAAGCGGCCGAGCGCGCGGCCCGGGCCGCGCTGGAGCACGGCGCGCCCTTCATGGAGGCGACCGGCCACGCCCAACTGCACCTCCAACTGGCCGAGATACTCGGCGCCACCGGACAGCTCGTGCCCGCCGCCGACCATGCCCTGGAGGCGTCGCACTGGGCGGACGAGGGCGGCGAGGGGGCCACGCTCGGCGCCTGGGCCAGGCATCAGCTCGGCGGCTTCCTGCTGCGTCAGGAGCGCTGGGCCGAGGCCGCGGAGGTCCTGGAGTCGGCGCTGCCGGAGCTGAGCGCGCAGACGCACGGCGACGGTGCCATCGTGCAGACCCACTGGTGGCTCGGCGACTGTCTCACCGAGCTCGGCGAACACCGCGAGGCCGCCGAACACTGGCTCCGGGCCGCCGAGTTCGCCCGGCACTGGCCCGAGCAGCGCGACCACGCGACGCTCGCCCATCTCGCCGCGGAGGCCCTCGGCCACGCGGGGCTGCTCCCGCAGGCGGAGCAGGCCTACGCGCGCGCCGGTGACCTCTGGCTGTCCCTCGGCAACGTCCACGGGCTGATCCGCTCCCTGCGGGCGCGCGCGTGGCTCGCGGTACGCGAGGAGGGCTCGGGGCTCGACACGGCACGGGAGTTGATGGGCAGGGCGGTCCGGGCGTGCGAGGACGCCGCTCCGGAGGACGCCGAGGCGCGCGAGCAACTCGTGGCCGAACTCGCCCAGACACACCGCCAGTTCGGCGACCTGGTCGCCAGGTCCGTGCCCGACGACGCCGAGGACGAGGCGATCTACGCCCTGTTCGAGGAGGCCCTGGCCCACGTCTCACTGGCCGTCGCGGGCTTCCTCTCCCTCGGCGAGGACGCCCTGCACAGCCGCACCGGCGCCCAACTCGCCGCCGGCTGGCTGGAGGCCGACCTGGAACACCCCGACTGGGCGGCCGCACGCGCGCGTGAGGTTCTCGCGGCGTACGCCGAGGGGGAAGTCGGGGAATTCGGGGAATTCGGGGACGAGACGGTAGCGGCTCGACGTGCCGAGGCGGAGCGGTTGCTGCGGGCGACGGAGACCGAGTCCGAGACCGAGTCCGGGGCCTAGAAGCAGGTCCTCGCGCTACTCCACGCCGATCAGCAGCAGAGCCCCCTGGCGTCCGCCCCGGTACACCACCGTGTCCACGGCGAGGTACGACTCCCGGACGCGGGCTTCGAGGTGGGCCGCGATCGTGTCGGGGGCGTCGTCGCCGAGGACCAGAGTGACCATCTCGCCGCCCGCCGCGAGCATGCGGTTCAGGACCGCCTCGGCGGTCGCCGTGATGTCGGAGCCGATCACGGCGACATCGCCCTCGATGAGGCCGAGGATGTCGCCGGCCTGGCAGATGCCGGCCATGGTCCAGGACTGCCGTTCCGCGACCTCCACCTCGGCGTACCGGGTGGCGCCCGCGGCCGACGTCATCGCGACGACGTCCTCGTCGAAGCGCCGCCCTGGCTCGTGCACGGCGAGCGCCGCGATCCCCTGCACCGCGGAACGCGTGGGGATCAGCGCGACCCTGACGCCCTCGGCGCGGGCCTGTTCGGCCGCCGCGGCCGCGGTGTGGCGCAGCTCGGCGTCGTTCGGCAACAGCACCACCTCGCGCGCGTGGGCCCGCCGTACCGCCTCGACGAGCTCCCCGCTCGCGGGCGGCTCCCCCGGGCGCGCGAGGACGGTGGTGGCCCCCGCCTCGGTGTAGAGCCCCGCGAGGCCTTCGCCGGGGACGACGGCCACGACCGCGCGCTGGGCGGGCTCCCGGACCGGCCGCCCCCCGGCGCCCGCCGTGTGCGCGTCGTCGAGCCCGAAGTGGGTGATCCGGATCCGGTACGGCCGCCCGGCCTCGACGCCCGCCTCCACGGCCGCGCCGGCGTCGTCGACGTGCACATGGACGTTCCACAGGCCGTCCCCGCCGACCACGACGAGCGAGTCGCCGAGCGCGTCGAGCCGGTCCCGCAGCCGCGCCACCGCCGCGTCCTCCGCCTCCAGGAGGTAGATCACCTCGAAGGCCGGCCCACCCTCTTCCTGAGCGGGCGTTCCGTCAGCGCACTCCCCCGGGTCACTCGGATCTCCCGGCCACTCCGTCACAGCGGTATCCGCCGTATCCGCGTCCACATCCGCGCGCGCGGAGGGCTCCGTCACCTCCACGCGCGCGTGGGGCTCCGTCGCGTCCGAAGCCGCCCGCACGCGCGCGTGCCCCGCGAGAACCGGCACCGCCGTCGCGGCGGGCGCCTCGCCCGTGAACGTCTCCACCAGCGCCGCCAGCACGGCCACCAGCCCGCGCCCGCCCGCGTCGACCACCCCGGCCCGCTCCAGGACCGCCAGCTGCCCGGGAGTCGCCGCGAGCGCCGCCCGCGCGCCCTCGTACGCCGCCCGCGCGACCGTCCCGCAGTCGCCCTCGGCGCCGGAGGCCGCGTCGGCGGCGGCCGAGGCGACCGTCAGGACGGTGCCCTCGACCGGGTGCGCGACGGCCTCCCGGGCCGCGTCGGCCGCGTGCCGGAGGGCGAGCCGCAGGCCCGGCCCGTCGGTGTGTCCGTTGCCACTGTCGGCGGCAAGCACCTGGGCCATGCCCCTCAGGAGCTGCGCGAGGATCGTCCCGGAGTTCCCCCGGGCCCCTATGAGCGCGCCGTGCGCCATCGCGCCCACCGCCTCGGCGAGCGCGGGCCGCTCGGCCGCCCGCGCCCCGGAGCCGGGGTCGGGCTCCGCGGAAACGGTGGCATGCGCCGCGAAGACCGCCTCGACGGCGGCGGCGGCCGACTCCACGGTCAGATACAGATTGGTGCCGGTGTCCCCGTCCGCCACGGGATAGACGTTGATCGCGTCGATCTCCTCGCGCGCGCGGCCGAGGGCCTCCAGCGCGAGACCGCACCAGGCGCGTACCGCGGATGCGTCCAATCTCTGCGACACCTGCGGCACCTGCGCCTCCTTGAGCAGCCGAACGTCCGACGCAGCGTAGACCCCGGTCAGGTCTCCGCCGGAAGAGGGCCGGGACAGGTCCCCGGGCCAGCCATGGTAGTTTCGTTGTACGGATGCAGTCGTTGTATGCTGCTCCGGTTGCCCGATCTCATCGGGCCTTTCCCCTGGCACCGCCACTCAGATCCTAGATCTTGATCCCGGCATGCCGGGATCAACCGTAAGAGCATCTGAAGTCTTTGGAGTGACCGGTGGCTGCCAACTGCGACGTCTGCGGCAAGGGGCCGGGCTTCGGCAACAACATCTCGCACTCTCACCGCCGTACGCCCCGTCGCTGGAACCCGAACATCCAGCGCGTTCGTACCGTGGTGGGCGGGACGCCGAAGCGCGTGAACGCTTGCACCTCGTGCATCAAGGCCGGCAAGGTCTCGCGCTGACGCTCTGCTAGCGCGCGGCCACTGCTGGTTCGCTGCTCAGAGCCGGTCCACCTCACAGTGGACCGGCTTTTTGCTGTGCCCGGAAACGGACGCCCACCTACTCAACCTGCCACACCGGTCCGAGCAGTCAGAGCGGTCAGAGCGGTCACGCCCTGCCCACGTAAACGCTTGCGCATGCGTTTACGCGTCGCCCGCCCCGAACCGCCAGCCATGATCCACCGGCCCGATCCCGCCCCCGAGCGCGAAGCCGCCCGCGATCGCCCCGGTGACGTACTCCTTCGCCGCCGCGACCGCCGTCGGCACCGGCTCCCCCTTCGCGAGCCCCGAAGCGATGGCGCTCGCGAGGGTGCACCCCGTGCCGTGCGTGTGCCGGTTGTCGAGCCGGGGAGCCCGCAGCCAGTGCTCCGCCGAGCCGTCCGTGAGGAAGTCGACGGCGTCGCCGCTGAGGTGACCGCCCTTGATCAGCACCCACGTCGGCCCGTACGACAGGACGGCCGCCGCCGCGCGCCGCATCCCGTCCTCCGACTCGACCCGCAGACCCGTCAACTGGGCCACCTCGTCGAGGTTCGGCGTCGCCACCGTGGCGACGGGCAGCAGCTTCGTGCGTACGGAGTCCAGCGCGGACGCGGCGAGCAGCGGGTCGCCGTGCTTGGAGACGCCGACCGGGTCGACGACCGAGGGCACGGCCGTGCCGCCGATCAACTCGGCGACGGCCTCGACGAGTTCGGCGGAGGCGAGCATGCCGGTCTTCACGGCGTCGACGCCGATGTCGTCGACCACGCTGCGGTACTGCGCGCGCACCGCCTCCACCGGCAGTTCCCAAGCGCCTTGTACGCCCAGGGAGTTCTGCGCGGTGACGGCGGTGAGCACGCTCATGCCGTGCACGCCGAACGCCAGCATCGTCTTCAAGTCGGCCTGGATCCCGGCGCCGCCACCGGAGTCGGAGCCCGCGACGGTCAGTACACGCGGCGGGGCACCCGCACGGGACGAGGCACTCACGACTCGATGTCCCCGAAGTGGTCCCAGCCGCCCTTGCTGGTCCACGGCGCCCCGTCGACCGTGACCTGCGGCAGCGCCGACGGGTTGAGGACCTCGCCGATCACCTTCCAGCGCGCGGGCAGTTTCACGTCCGCCGGGAAGGTCGCCACGATCGCGTGGTCCTCGCCCCCAGTGAGCACCCACTGGATGGGGTCGACGCCGACGGCCTGACCGATGTCGTTCATCTGCGAGGGGATGTCGACGGCGCCGGAGCGGACGTCGATACGCACCTTGCTGGCCTCGGCGATGTGCCCGAGGTCGGCGATCAGCCCGTCGCTGACGTCCGTCATCGAGGTCGCGCCGAGTCCGGCGGCCGCGGGGCCCGCGTGGTACGGCGGTTCCGGGCGCCGGTGGGCCTCGACGAAGGCGCGCGGCGAGCGGAAGCCGCGGGAGAGGACGGCGTGCCCGGCCGCGGACCAGCCCAGCCAGCCCGTCACGGCCACCACGTCACCGGGCTGGGCGCCCGCGCGCGTGACCGGCTCGTGGTTGCGCAGATCGCCGAGCGCGGTGATCGCCACGGTGATCGTGTCGCCGCGTACGACATCGCCGCCGACCACGGCCGCGCCGGCGACCTGGCACTCGTCGCGGATGCCGTCCATCAGCTCGGACGGCCAGGTGGCGGGCAGTTCGGCCGGGACCACCAGGCCGAGCAGCAGCGCGGTCGGCACGGCACCCATCGCGGCGATGTCCGCGAGGTTCTGCGCGGCCGCCTTGCGACCTACGTCGTACGCCGTGGACCAGTCGCGCCGGAAGTGCCGTCCCTCCAGGAGGATGTCGGTGCTCGCCACGACCCTGCGGTCGGGGGCGGCCACCACGGCGGCGTCGTCGCCCGGCCCGACGCGTACCGCCGGAGTGGTGGTGAGCCGTGAGGTGAGCTCCTTGATGAGCCCGAACTCCCCCAACTCGCCCACGGTTCCCTTCACCGAGTCTCACCTGTTCCCTTCGTGCCCATGAGTCGTACGTCTTGTGCTGCCGCGTCCGCTTCCGTTGCCGCGTCCGCCCGGTCGCGGACCGCCTGCGGCCTGGGTACGGTCGAGGCGACCGTCAACCTGTGCGGTCCGCGCACCCCTCCGCGGAGGTCCCGGCCCCCGCGGGTCTCCCCGCGGCGCACGGCGACGCGATACCGTGGCGTTCCTTTTCCCCACATGATCCTCGTGGCCGCCCTGGAGGTTCCGTGGTACAGGCGTACATCCTGATCCAGACGGAGGTCGGCAAAGCGTCGACCGTCGCCGAAATGATCAGCAAGATACAAGGGGTGATCCAGGCCGAGGACGTGACCGGACCGTACGACGTCATCGTTCGAGCCCAGGCTGACACAGTGGACGATCTCGGCCGTATGGTGGTCGCGAAAGTCCAGCAAGTGGACGGCATCACGCGTACTCTGACCTGCCCGGTCGTGCACCTGTAGCCCCCGTCTACCCTTGGCCGGTGGACTTCTTCCGTCACCGGCGCTTCTCTTACCTCGGGCTGCCCGCCCTCGTCCTGCTGATCGCGGCCACAGGCTGCTCCTCAGCAGACGACAACGCCACGACCGCGGTTCCCAGCCCGGGCGCGAAGGCCACCGAGCTGTGCCAGAACCTGGACAAGTCGCTGCCGCGGAAGGTGGACGGACTCGACCGGGAGGATCCCGAGCCCCGGTCCGCGCTGACCGCGGGCTGGGGAAGCCCGGCGATCATACTGCGCTGTGGTGTCCAGCGGCCGCCCAAGATGGTCGACCCCAAGGTCGCCGAGGGCGGTGACCCGGACGCGGTCGGCGGCGGGGTGAACGGAGTGGGCTGGCTGATGGAGAAGCGGGACGACGGGGCGACCCGCTTCACGTCCGCCCAGCGTCTGGCGTACGTGGAGGTCACTGTGCCAGGGGGGCGGGACTCTTCGTCCGTGCTTGTCGACTTGGCCGGGGCCATCAAGAAGGCGATTCCCGAGGGGATTGCCGACTGAGACGACCTTGGTTGTTTGCCGGGGGCGGGCCCGTCGTGGCTGATCGCGCCCACGATGGGGGTCCCCCCGCTCATGGGGGTCCCCCCGCTCGAGCGAAGCCGAGAGTGGGGGAGGAGTCGCAAATGTCAGAGCCTCGCGCCCCTGAAAACCAAAAACCTCAGCGCAGGCCTGTCGAACGGCGCATTGCCGCCTGGATCAGGCGGTCGACCAGTTCCGGGTAGGGCACCCCGGTCGCCTCCCACATCTGCGGGTACATGGAGATCGGCGTGAAGCCCGGCATGGTGTTGATCTCGTTGACGATGAAGGTGCCGTCCTCGGTGAGGAAGAAGTCCGCGCGGACCAGGCCCTCGCAGGAGGCGGCATTGAAGGCCTCGACGGCGAGGCGCCGGACCTCGGTGGTCTGCTCCGGGGTCAGCGGGGCGGGCACGATGCCGGGCGTCGAGTCGATGTACTTCGCCTCGAAGTCGTAGTAGTCGTGCGACGGCGCCGGCGGGATCTCGGCCGGTACGGAAGCCCGCGGTCCGTCCTCGAACTCCAGGACCCCGCACTCGATCTCCCGGCCGCGCAGCATCGCCTCCACGAGGAACTTCGGGTCGTGGTACTGGGCCGTCGCGATCGCCTCGTCGAGGCCGGACAGGTCGTTGACCTTGGAGATGCCGATCGAGGACCCCGCGCGCGCGGGCTTCACGAAGAGCGGCCAGCCGTGCTCCCCCGCGAAGTCGATGATCCTCTTGCGGACGGCCGACTCGTCGAGCTCCCACTCGCGGGGGCGGACCACCATGTACGGGCCGACCGGCAGCCCGAAGGAGATGAACACCGCCTTCATGTACTCCTTGTCCTGGCCGACGGCCGAGGAGAGCACGCCCGAACCGACGTACGGGACTCCGGAGAGCTCCAGGAGACCCTGGAGGGTGCCGTCCTCGCCGTACGGACCGTGCAGCATCGGGAAGACGACGTCGACCTCGCCGAGCGCCTTGGGGACCGAGCCGCGCTCGCTGTAGACGACTTCGCGGTTGGCGGGGTCGACGGAGAGCACCACGCCGCCCTCGACCGACTCGGCGAGCTCCTCGACGACGGGCGTACGGCGCTCGGTGATGGTCATGCGTTCCGGTGCGTCGGCGGTGAGCGCCCAGCGGCCTTCCCTGGTGATTCCGATCGGCAGGACGTCGTACTTGGTCCGGTCGATGGCCCTCAGAACGGCTCCGGCGGTGACCATGGAGATCCCGTGTTCGGAGCTGCGCCCGCCGAAGACGACCGCAACGCGTGGCTTGCGCGGCGGCTGCTCAGGGCTCGGGGGGAGGTTCACAGTGCTCATATCGGGACAAGAATACCCGTTAGGTACTGCCCTGAGGCGGCGTGCCGCGATGGCGTTGCTCAGCGCCGCTCGGGCTTCGCGCTGCGCGCCATCATCTCCTTGAGGGCGACCACCGGAGGCTTGCCGTCGTGGACGATGTCGACGACGGTCTCCGTGATGGGCATGTCGACACCGTGCCTGCGGGCCAAGTCCAGTACGGATTCACAGGACTTGACGCCCTCGGCGGTCTGCTTGGTGACGGCGATGGTCTCCTGGAGGGTCATGCCCTTGCCGAGGTTGGTGCCGAAGGTGTGGTTGCGCGAGAGCGGCGAGGAACAGGTCGCCACCAGGTCGCCCAGCCCGGCGAGTCCCGAGAACGTCAGCGGGTCGGCGCCCATGGCGAGGCCGAGCCGGGTCGTCTCCGCCAATCCCCGTGTGATGAGGGACCCCTTGGCGTTGTCGCCGAGCCCCATGCCGTCCGCGATGCCGACGGCGAGGCCGATGACGTTCTTGACGGCGCCGCCGAGCTCGCAGCCCACCACGTCGGTGTTGGTGTAGGGGCGGAAGTACGGCGTGTGGCAGGCGGCCTGGAGTCGCTGGGCCACCGCCTCGTCGCTGCACGCGACTACCGCGGCGGCCGGCATACGGGCGGCGATCTCCCGGGCGAGGTTGGGCCCGGTGACCACGGCGACACGGTCGGCGCCGACCTTCGCGACATCCTCGATCACCTCGCTCATCCGCATGGCGGAGCCGAGTTCGACACCCTTCATGAGGGAGACGAGAACCGTGCCGGGGGCGAGCAGTGGCGCCCAGTCCGCCAGGTTCGCGCGCAACGTCTGCGAGGGCACGGCGAGCACCGTGAAGTCGGCGTCGCGGGCGGCTTCGGCGGCGTCCGTGGTGGCCCGCAGGTTGTCCGGGAGTTCGATCCCGGGCAGGTAGTCGGGGTTCGTACGCGTGGAGTTGACCGCTTCGGCGAGCTCGGCCCGCCGTCCCCACAGCGTCACGTCGCATCCGGCGTCGGCGAGCACCATGCCGAAGGCCGTGCCCCACGATCCGGTCCCGAAGACGGCCGCCCTGACGGGCTTGCCGGATGTCGTCACTTGCCGTGCCCCTTTTCGTGCTCTGCCTCGGTCATTTCCCGCACGGCCTTTTCCGCCACCGCTTCCGCCACCACCTCGGGCGCGGCCTTTTCCAGCTCGCCCCGCTCCGCCTTCTCGCTCTTCTCGTCCCGCTCTTCCTCCACCAGCGTCCTGCGCCGCTGCTCCCTGCGCACCTGGCGCGGGTCGTACGGCGTCGCGGGCGCCTTCTCGCCGCGGAGCCCCTCCAGCTGCGAGGTGATCGCGGCCATGATGACCTCGGTCGCCTCCTTCAGGAGGTCGGGGGTCATCTCCTTGTCGTAGAAGCGCGAGAGGTCCACGGGCGGGCCGGCGAACACCTGATGGGTCTTGCGCGGCCAGAGGTCGGGCTTCTTGGCGTACGGGGCGAGCAGGTGGTTGGCGCCCCACTGGGCCACCGGAATCACCGGGCACCTGGTCTGCAGCGCGACCCGCGCGGCACCCGTCTTGCCGGTCATCGGCCACAGGTCGGGGTCACGGGTGAGAGTGGCCTCGGGATAGAAGACGACGCACTCCCCGCGCTCCACGGCGTCGATCGCGGCCCGGTAGGCACTGAGCGCGTCGCTGCTCTCGCGGTACACCGGGATCTGCCCGGTCCCGCGCATGGCCGCACCGGCGAAGCCCTTCTTGAAAAGCCCGCTCTTGGCGAGGAATCGCGGAACTCGGCCCGTGTTGTACTGAAAGTGTCCGTACGCGAACGGATCCACGTGAGAATTGTGGTTCACCGCGGTGATAAATCCGCCCTCGGCAGGAATGTTCTCCATTCCACGCCAGTCCCGCTTGATCAGAACCACCAGCGGCGGTTTGCAGAGAACCGCTGCGAAGCGGTACCAGAAGCCGATTCTGCGGCGGGGCACGCGTACACCTTCCTTCTAAGGGCCTGGGGTGGCCGCACCTTCTAGGGCCTGAGGGGCCGCACAAGTGTCGCTCCAGGCCGCGTCTCTGTCGAGGACACCGTACGCCCCGGCCATCGGCCCGCCGGGGCAGCCGGGTCACAATGGGCGCGACAAGGGAGGAGCGGAGCGCAGGTGCAGTGGACCTTGGTCGTACCCCTGAAAGCCCTGTCGCGGGCGAAGAGCAGGCTCTCGGACACCGCGGCCGACGGTCTGCGCCCCGGCCTCGCCCTGGCGTTCGCGCAGGACACGGTGGCCGCGGCGCTGGCCTGCCCGGTGGTCGGGGATGTGGCGGTCGTCACGGGAGATGTGCGGGCAGGACGCGAGTTGGCCGCGCTGGGCGCCCGCATCGTCCCGGACGAACCGGGCGGCGGCCTGAACGCCGCCCTGGCGCACGCGGCCTCGGCCGTACGCACCGGAAGCCCCCGGAGTCCGCTGGCGGCCCTGAACGCCGATCTGCCCGCCCTGCGCCCCCTGGAATTGGCCCGGGTCCTCATCGCGGCCGCCGAATTCCCCCGCGCTTTCCTGGCCGATGCCGCTGCATTCGGCACCACTCTCCTCGCCGCGTCCCCGGACCGCGAATTGCTCCCGGCATTCGGCACCGATTCCCGCCGCCGCCACCGCGCCTCGGGCGCCGCGGAACTCCTCCTGTCCGACGTGCCCTCCGTACGCCAGGACGTGGACACGGGCGAGGACCTGCGAGCGGCATTGGCACTGGGGGTGGGCCCGCGCACGGCGGCGGCGGTGGAGCGCATCAAGGCAGCCTGAACCTCTCGGCGCCGTCCGACCGGCGCGCCCCTCAAGGGGCCCGGGGCTACGCTTCCCCCATGCAGGCGACCGCGTACACATACGACCCAGAAACCCGCACGGGCAAGGTGCTCCTGGACGACGGCACCCCCGTCCCCTTCGACGCCCCGGCGTTCGACAGGGGCGGCCTCCGACTGCTCCGCCCGGGTCAACGCGTACGGATCGAGGTCGAGGGCGAGGGTGACGGTCGGGGCGAGGCACGGCGCATCACGCTCATCACGCTGCAGACCTTCTGAGACCTGAGCAGCACGCCTTTCCGAAAACGCCGCGGGCCGGGCTCCCCAGGGGGAGCCCGGCCCGGCGCGTAAGTATCCCAGCGCCCCTGTCTACCTGCGGGCGGTGGCCTTCTTGGCGGTGGTCTTGCGGGCCGCCGACTTCTTGGCCGGCGCCTTCTTGGCCGCGGCCTTCTTCGCCGGGGCCTTCTTCGCCGCCGCCTTCTTGGCGGTGGTCTTCTTGGCGGTGGTCTTCTTGGCCGCCGCCGAGGTCTTCTTGGCGGTGGTCTTCCTGGCCGTCGCCGTGGTCTTCTTGGCCGTCGTCTTCTTGGCGACGGTCCTCTTGGCGGTGGTCTTCTTCGCCACCGCCTTCTTCGCGGTGGCCTTCTTGGCCGCGGCCTTCCTGACCGTGGCGGTGGCGGTGCCGGACAGGCTGCCCTTCGGGGCCTTCTTGACCGCGACCTCGCCACCGCGCGGCAGCTTCTTCGAGCCGCTCACCAGGTCCTTGAAGCCCTGGCCCGCGCGGAAACGCGGGACGGAGGTCTTCTTGACCCGAACGCGCTCCCCGGTCTGCGGGTTGCGGGCGTAACGGGCCGGACGGTCCACCTTCTCGAAGGAACCGAAGCCGGTGACCGAGACCCGGTCCCCGCCGACAACTGCACGGACGATGGCGTCCAGTACGGCGTCGACCGCCTCCGCGGCCTGCTGACGCCCGCCGACCTTGTCGGCAATCGCTTCTACGAGCTGCGCCTTGTTCACGTCTTCCCCTTCGGAGACATTGCCAGAACGAAAGTGTTCAAGCTTTTTCGCACGTTAGGCAGATATATACCGCAAATCAAACACGAAACGGGCTAATCACCCTTGTGCCGCAACGAACTAGGGCTGTCGCGAAGTTCCTCAGCGTTCCTCTTCGGGGATTCGGCCCTCGTCGAGGTCCGTCGCGAACCGCTCCAGCCGCCTTGTCGCATCGGCGAGATCGTGCTTGGCCACGGCCGTAATGACCAGCAGCTTCCGGGTCAGCGCCATGCGTACGCCCTCCGGGACTTGCAGTGCGCGCACCCTTGTGTGCGCTTCCTTGAGTTGGGACGCGACTGCCGCATAGAGCTCGAGTTGGCCGTCGTGTTCCATGCACAGATTGTGCCATCTGGGGCGAGTTGTCGCCTGCGCAGGGGGTAACTACCGCCTCCCGAGGGCCTCCTGCGCACCTCTCCACAAGGCTCTTCCGAGGCTCGGCTACCCCATCAAGACCCCTTGAAACAAGGGCAGTTGAGGCCAATCACAAAGTCCTGAACACCCCTTCCGGAGGCAGACACAGATGTACCCCCAACCGTCCACGATTGGGGGTACAGATGCCTGTTGCACTGGCCGGAATCAGCCTTGCGGGCTTCGACTCCGATCAGATCCGAGGGGGGACAGGAGACCGAGGGAGACCGGAAACCCGAGGAGGACCGGAGACCCGACGGCGATCACACCTGAACGGTCCGCGGCTTGTGGGAGGGCCGCTTGGACTCGTACGCGGAGATGTCCGCCTCGTTCTGCAGGGTGATGGAGATGTCGTCCAGCCCGTTCAGCAGCCGCCAGCGGGCGTTCTCGTCGAGCTCGAAGGCCGCCGTGATGCCCTCGGCGCGCACCTCGCGGGCCTCCAGGTCCACCGTGACCTCGGCCTCGGGGTCGTTCTCGGTGAGCTCCTGGAGCGCGTCCACGATCTTCTGCTCCAGAACCACTGTGAGCAGGCCGTTCTTGAGCGAGTTGCCTCGGAAGATGTCCGCGAAACGGGACGAGATGACGGCCTTGAAGCCGTAGTTCTGCAGCGCCCACACGGCGTGCTCGCGCGAGGAGCCCGTACCGAAGTCGGGACCCGCGACCAGGACCGTGGCGCCCGCGCGCTCGGGCTGGTTGAGGATGAAGGACGGGTCCTTGCGCCAGGCCTCGAAGAGCCCGTCCTCGAAACCGTCCCTGGTCACCTTCTTGAGCCAGTGGGCGGGGATGATCTGGTCGGTGTCCACGTTGCTGCGGCGCAGCGGGACGGCCCGGCCGGTGTGCGTGGTGAATGCTTCCATGGCTCTCAGACTCCAGCGGGCGTACGGACGTCGGCGTCGGACAGGTCTGCCGGGGAGGCCAGATGGCCCAGCACGGCGGTGGCGGCGGCGACCTGCGGCGAGACCAGGTGCGTACGGCCGCCCCTGCCCTGCCTGCCCTCGAAGTTGCGGTTGGAGGTGGACGCGGAGCGCTCGCCGGGGGCCAGCTGGTCGGGGTTCATGCCCAGACACATCGAGCAGCCCGCGTGCCGCCATTCGGCGCCGGCCTCCTTGAAGACCAGGTCCAGGCCCTCGGACACGGCCTGCAGACCGACGCGCGCGGAGCCGGGGACCACCAGCATCCGTACGCCGTCGGCGACTTTGCGGCCCTCGACGATCGAGGCGGCCGCGCGCAGGTCCTCGATACGGCCGTTGGTGCACGAACCTACGAAGACGGTGTCGACCTTGATGTCGCGCAGCGGCTGTCCGGCCTCCAACCCCATGTATTCCAGGGCCTTTTCGGCGGCGAGGCGCTCCGAAGCGTCCTCGTACGAAGCAGGGTCGGGGACGGCCGCCGAAAGCGGCGCGCCCTGGCCGGGGTTGGTGCCCCAGGTGACGAACGGCGCGAGGGAGGCGCCGTCGATGACGACCTCGGCGTCGAATTCCGCGTCCTCGTCCGTCCTGAGGGTCTTCCAGTACGCGACGGCGGCGTCCCACTCCTCGCCCTCGGGGGCGTGGGCGCGGCCCTTGATGTACGCGAACGTGGTCTCGTCGGGGGCGATCATGCCCGCGCGGGCGCCGGCCTCGATCGACATGTTGCAGATGGTCATCCGGGCCTCCATCGAGAGCTTCTCGATGGCGGAGCCGCGGTACTCCAGGATGTAGCCCTGGCCGCCGCCGGTGCCGATCTTGGTGATGATCGCCAGGATCAGGTCCTTGGCCGTGACGTCCTCGGGCAGTTCGCCGTCGACGGTGATGGCCATGGTCTTCGGGCGGGCCAGCGGCAGCGTCTGGGTGGCCAGCACATGCTCGACCTGGGAGGTGCCGATACCGAAGGCCAGCGCGCCGAAGGCGCCGTGCGTGGAGGTGTGGGAGTCACCGCACACGACCGTGGTGCCGGGCTGGGTCAGGCCCAGCTGCGGTCCCACGACGTGGACGACGCCCTGCTCCACGTCGCCCAGCGAGTGCAGGCGTACGCCGAACTCGGCCGCGTTCTTGCGCAGCGTCTCCAGCTGGACGCGCGAGACCGGGTCCGCGATGGGCTTGTCGATGTCGAGGGTCGGGGTGTTGTGATCCTCGGTGGCGATGGTGAGGTCGAGCCGGCGCACGGGGCGCCCCGCCTGACGGAGACCGTCGAAGGCCTGGGGGCTGGTCACCTCGTGCAGCAGGTGCAGATCGATGAAGAGAAGGTCGGGCTCGCCCTCCGCGCGCCGGACGACATGGTCGTCCCAGACCTTCTCCGCGAGTGTCCTACCCATCGCTTTCCCCTTTGTTTGGCTCGTTCGCCTCCGGGCGCTCCAGCCGGTGTCGAGGGGCCGATCGTGCTCGACCCTTCGGGCCTCCGCGCGTTCGGCCCCTCGACACCGGCGCGCCCTCCGGCTCTCTCGCCGCTGTTCTCGGGCATGTGGTCGCCGGGCCCGTGAATGGTGGGCCGCCGTATCTATCAGGGTGGCGCGTTCCACGGAAAATTGAACTTGCGTTTCACAGAGTGAGACGCGAATATCGTTTCATGGACAACAGTAGCGGCGTCGGCGTTCTGGACAAGGCAGCCCTTGTCCTGAGCGCCCTGGAGTCCGGTCCGGCCACCCTCGCAGGGCTGGTCGCGGCGACCGGGCTGGCACGACCCACGGCACATCGCCTCGCCGTGGCACTTGAACACCACCGGATGGTGGCGCGCGACATGCAGGGCCGTTTCATTCTCGGCCCCCGGCTGGCCGAGCTGGCCGCGGCCGCGGGCGAGGACCGCCTCCTCGCGACGGCGGGCCCGGTGCTCACGCACCTGCGGGACATGACGGGCGAGAGCGCGCAGCTCTACCGCCGCCAGGGCGACATGCGTATCTGCGTCGCCGCGGCCGAGCGTCTGTCGGGGCTCAGGGACACGGTCCCGGTCGGCTCGACGCTGACCATGAAGGCCGGCTCCTCGGCCCAGATCCTGATGGCCTGGGAGGAGCCGGAGCGTCTGCACCGCGGCCTCCAGGGCGCCCGCTTCACGGCGACGGCCCTGTCGGGCGTACGGCGCCGGGGCTGGGCCCAGTCGATCGGCGAGCGCGAGCCGGGCGTCGCGTCCGTCTCGGCGCCGGTGCGCGGGCCGTCGAACCGCGTGGTCGCCGCCGTATCGGTCTCCGGACCCATCGAGCGCCTCACGCGCCACCCGGGCCGGATGCATGCCCAGGCGGTCATCGACGCGGCCGGGCGTCTCTCGGAGGCACTGCGCCGCACCGGCTGACGTGCGGAGGGACGTGCACCGCGGGCCGACGCCCGATTCGACTTCCTCCGGCCGGTCGCTTCAACGCCGCAGCGACCGACTGGAGTTGACCTCGGCCCGACGCCCAACACGAATGCCCAGCACCGATGCCCAACGCGAAAAAGCCCCCCCCCAGTTGGGGAGGGCTTCTTCGATGACGTACCCCCGACCGGATTCGAACCGGCGCTACCGCCTTGAGAGGGCGGCGTGCTAGGCCGCTACACAACGGGGGCCTAGATCCTGCGTTTCCGCAGATCAGAGCTGGTCTACCAGGACTCGAACCTAGAATGACGGTACCAGAAACCGTAGTGTTGCCAATTACACCATAGACCAATGCAATTCAAGTAGAACCGTACCCCCGACCGGATTCGAACCGGCGCTACCGCCTTGAGAGGGCGGCGTGCTAGGCCGCTACACAACGGGGGCCCTAGCGATCCTGCATCGAGGTCAGCGGGAGCTACCCGTACTGCCCTCGCGGGAAGGATCTGTACCCCCGACCGGATTCGAACCGGCGCTACTGCCGTGAGAGGGCAGCGTGCTAGGCCGCTACACAACGGGGGCGTTACGGAATCGATCTCCGCATGTGCAGATGAGCTCTGCGAGCTGGCCTACCAGGACTCGAACCTAGACTAACGGAACCAGAAACCGTCGTGCTGCCAATTACACCATAGGCCACTGAGGCGCAATCCCCGTCGGGGATCTTGTCTTAGTGTGCGCCTCCGGTCTGTGGCCTTTCGGCCCGCTTCTCCGGCGGCGCAGGAAGAACATTACCTGAAGGTGGACGGCGCTCCAAAACGGGTATCGGGCCGGAGGATCGCGGGGAGTTCGGCCAGCGAGGCGATCCGCCGCAGGCCGGAGAGCTGATCCCGCGCCCCGTCCGGTGCGGCGTCCGGACCCGGGGCGGTGACGGCGCTCACGCCGCCGCGGTCGATCCAGACCGAGAACAGTCCGGCGTCGGCCGCGCCCTGGCCGTCGACCTCCGGGTGGTCCCCGACGTACGCGACCTCGTGCGGCGGCAGGGCGAGCGCTTCGCAGGCCGCGTGGAACGCCTGCGCCGCGGGCTTCGAGACACCCAGCTCGGCCGCGCACAGCACGGACTCGAACCTGTCCCGTACGCCGAGGACGCGCAGCTTGTGGTCCTGGACCCGGATGCTGGAGTTGGACAGCACGGAGTGGCGGTGGCTGCCCGCCAGGGCGTCGAGGACGGGGAGCACGTCCGGGAACAGCGCCCAGGCCGCCTCGTAGTGCGCGAGGTAGCGGAGGAACCAGTCCTCCGCCTCCGTGTCGGTGAGGGGTTGGCCGAGAAAGGCGCGCACCCGGTCCCGGCGGCCCTCCTCCCAGTCCACCTCCCCCGCCGCGTACCTCGCCCACTGCTCGTCGGTGAGCTCGCGCCAGCGGCCGAGGGCCTGCTCGACGGAGGCGTAGCCGTCGAGCAGGCCCTCGGCGGCGAGATGTCCGCGCATACCGGCACGGTCGGCCGTGGTGTAGTCGAAGAGGGTGTCGTCCACGTCCCAGACCACGGCTCTGATCGTCATGACTCGACGGTACCGGCAGCGCGGGCCCGGTTGGGGGTTCGGGGGTTGTCCCCCGAAGAATCCGGGAGAATGCGGTCAGTTGACCGTGGTCGTGCCGGTCAGTGTCGGGTCGGGGCCCTGGCCGTCGCGCGGCTTGGCGGTCAGGTGCCAGGTGTACGTATCCGTGACCCGGTTGCCGTCGCCCCACTTGCCGTCCCGGGAGGCGCGGACGCCGGCGGCCCCGGGATCTGTAGTCCGCCGGGATCTGTAGTCCGCCGGGATCTGTGGTCCGCCGGGATCGCGACGGTGGCGGTCGCACCGGTGGAGCGGTGCGGTGGCGCTACCGCGGGGAGGCGCAGGCCAGGTTGCCCGGAGCGGAGACGGCCCGGGCGGCGGATGCCATAGCGTGGTGGGCCCGCCGAGTGAGAGACCGAGCCGCAGCCATGACCGAGTACCGCGTCCAGTTCACCGTCGAGGCCCGTACGACGTTCGACGCCCTGCCCGGAGAGCGCCGAGCCCAGTTGGACAAGGCGGTGCGCATACTGGCTCGTGACCCGTTCCGCAAGAACTCAACCGCCCAGCTGGGTCCGGACGAGCATCTACGCAAGGCCTACGTGGCCCCTGGCGTGATGCTGGAGTACATGGTGGCCGGCGCGATCATGGTCGTCGTGGTAGCGGAGATCTTCGACGAGAGCGCGTATCTGATCGACGAGGACGACGCCGTCTGACGAACGTCGTGAGGGGCGGCCCCCGCCATCCGGGGGCCGCCCCTCACTCATGCTGAGCTACGCGGTCAGCTTCGCCAGCGTCGCGTCGATGCGGGACAGCGTCTTCTCCTTGCCCAGGATCTCCAGGGACTCGAAGAGCGGCAGGCCGATCGTGCGGCCGGTGACGGCGACGCGGACCGGGGCCTGCGCCTTGCCGAGCTTGAGGCCGTGCTCCTCGCCGGCGGCCAGGACGGCATCCTTGAGGGAGTCGGGCGAAGACCAGTCGGCCGCGTCCAGCTTCTCGCGGGCCGTACGCAACAGCGCGTCGCTGCCCTCCTTCATGGCCTTGGTCCAGGACGCCTCGTCGAAGACCGGCTCCGGCAGGAACAGGAAGTCGACGTTGTCCGTGATCTCGGAGAGGACCTTGAGGCGGGTCTGGGCGTGCGGGGCGATCGCGTCCCACTGGGCCTGGTCGAAGTCCTCCGGCGCCCAGGGCGCGAAGGGGGCCTTCAGCCAGGGGGCGCAGCGCTCGGCGAAGTCCTTCACATCCAGCAGGCGGATGTGGTCGGCGTTGATCGCCTCGGCCTTCTTGAGGTCGAAGCGGGCCGGGTTCGGGTTCACGTCCGTCACGTCGAAGGCCGCGACCATCTCGTCCATCGTGAAGATGTCCTGGTCGGCGGAGAGCGACCAGCCGAGCAGGGAGAGGTAGTTGAGCAGGCCCTCCGGGAGGAAACCGCGCTCCCGGTAGAGGTTCAGCGAGGACTGCGGGTCGCGCTTGGAGAGCTTCTTGTTGCCCTCGCCCATCACGTACGGCAGGTGTCCGAAGGCGGGCACCGACTTGGCGATGCCCAGCTCTGCCAGTGCCTTGTAGAGGGCGATCTGGCGCGGGGTGGAGGAGAGCAGGTCCTCGCCGCGCAGGACGTGGGTGATCTCCATCAGGGCGTCGTCGACCGGGTTCACGAGCGTGTAGAGCGGGGCTCCGTTGGCCCGTACGATCCCGTAGTCCGGGACGTTCTCCGGGAGGTACGTGATCTCGCCGCGGACCAGGTCCGTGAAGGTGATCGTCTCGTCGGGCATGCGGAAGCGGACGATGGGCGTGCGGCCCTCCGCCTTGTATGCCTCGGTCTGCTCGGCGGTCAGGGCGCGGCAGTGGCCGTCGTAGCCGGACGGCTTGCCGGCGGCGCGGGCGGCGTCGCGGCGGGCGTCCAGCTCCTCCGTGGAGCAGTAGCAGTAGTAGGCGTGGCCCGCCTCCAGGAGCTTGGCCGCCACATCGCGGTAGATGTCCATCCGCTGTGACTGGCGGTACGGCTCGTGCGGGCCGCCGACCTCGGGGCCCTCGTCCCAGTCGAAGCCCAGCCAGCGCATCGAGTCGAGCAGCTGGCCGTAGGACTCCTCGGAGTCGCGGGCCGCGTCGGTGTCCTCGATGCGGAAGACCAGCGTGCCTTCGTTGTGCCGGGCGAACGCCCAGTTGAACAGGGCGGTACGGACCAGGCCCACGTGGGGGTTGCCGGTCGGGGACGGACAGAAACGTACACGTGGGGGCACCCCCTGTCCGAGCGGAGTCGAGGACTTGGGGGAGTTCGCGTTAGCCACGCTTGATCACCTTGTTGGTGAGAGTGCCGATGCCTTCGATGGTGACGGCGACCTCGTCGCCGACAGTGAGGGGGCCGACCCCCGCGGGGGTGCCCGTGAGGATCACGTCGCCGGGGAGCAGCGTCATGGCCTCGGTGATGTTGACGATCAGGTCCTCGACGGAGTGGATCATCTCGCTGGTGCGGCCCAGCTGGCGCTGTTGGCCGTTGACCGTGCACATGATGGTCAGGTCGGACGGGTCGAGGTCCGTCTCCACCCAGGGGCCGAGCGGGCAGGAGGAGTCGAAGCCCTTGGCCCGGGCCCACTGCTTCTCGCGCCGCTGGACGTCGCGTGCGGTGACGTCGTTGGCGCAGGTGTAGCCGAGGATGACGTCCTTGACGCGCTCGCGCGGGA
The DNA here is from genome assembly GCF_026341515.1 of Streptomyces sp. NBC_00878. Lineage (NCBI taxonomy): Bacteria > Bacillati > Actinomycetota > Actinomycetes > Kitasatosporales > Streptomycetaceae > Streptomyces > Streptomyces sp. NBC_00878. Next base: position 3,060,370 of record NZ_JAPEOK010000001.1, read on the forward strand.
CCTCGCGGCACATCCGGCCGATCACGACGGCCAGCTCGGCCTCGTGGTGCACCTCGTTCGAGAAGGAGGGGTACGCGATCTCGTCGCCGGGGCCGATCACCGAGGTGGACGGCTTGAAGAAGGCGAACGGGGCGTCGGGCACCTCGTTGCCCATCTCCCTGGCGTGCTCCGCGTAGTTGCGGCCGAAGGCCACGACCTTGTTGGGGAGCATGGGCGGCAGGAGCCGGACCTTGCTCAGCGGGACCTTCGTGCCGGAGAGCTCGAAGTCCGTGAACGGATGGCCCTTGATGATGTCGAGCACGAGCCCGTCGGTCGACCCAGGAGGGCTCTCGCCCTCGACCGCGCCGAACGCGACGTTGCCGTCGATGGAGAACCTGGCGATGCGCACGAGATGCCTGCGCCCCTCACTGAGCTGGCTGAAGTCGGACGCTCCAGGCTAACTCGGGGAGGGGCGCGGCCTCGCGTGTATTGCGGGTGGGCGGGGCGAGGGGAGGGGCTACTCCGCTGCCATGGCCGCGACCGGGATGTCCATCAGGATCGTGCGCCGGGGGTTGGCGGTGTTCGCGGGGAGCTCGACGGAGTGCTCCTGCTGCTCCGGCGTACGCAGCTCTTCGGCGTCCGCCAGGTGCGCCAGGGTGGTGCGTCGCGGGTTGGCTATGTTGCGGAACATCGTCGTCTTCATCTGCGGTTTCGGGCCCTGTCGTTACGGGCGCCGCGCGGGGTCAAGAACCGCCGCATGGGCGCGGGTTGTCGGATTTGCCATCCCTGTAAAGCGCCAGGCTAAACATGCAGGTCCCTGGCGAACGCGTGAAGACGCTGTGATCACCGTGTGAGTTTCCTCACTAGCTAGCAGGCAAATCGGTCAATTCAGACCCCCAACTCCCCATGCCGAAACGGACATTGCCCCACCGAAGGCACTATTCCTCTCCTGATCATGAAGACTGGGACACCACTTATCTGCCATTGACTCGTACACCTGTGTCCGTTATCGATGGAATCGCTTTCCACATCCTGTAACACGGTCTTCACTCGGTGTCACGATGGTCACAGCATGACCCATGGGCCTTGTTGGAGATCCGGCACTGTGCTGGAATTCCACGGACCGCCGCGGGATTCAACCGGCGCGCAAGGGGCGCAACGCAGCGCCGAGTGGCGGCGGGAATTACAGGGGGACCTGCGCCGGTCACTCACGACCACACCTGGGGGCGCGTTCAGGGCGCTCCCAAGACGCCGACACCGTCTCGCCGTTCACGCGGAGAGGCGCCTGGTCCAGAGGTTGCGACGCTAGTGCAGGGACGTTTCAAGAGGGATGGCAGCGCTTCGGCGGAGCCGGAGCCGCACGGCGGGACCGGCACCGGTTCCTCGCCCCAGCACGCCCAGAACCCAGGACCGGCGCAGGCCGGCGACAACGGTGAGCGCTCGTCGCGCACCGGTGCGCCCATGGGAGTCCAGGGCAAGGGCGGTCCGAACGCGGTGAACGGCGGCCCGGGTAACCCACCCGCCGCACCGCCCACGGCAAAGAGCCCCAGTGGCCCCGGCTCGCGAATAGCCCTGCGCAACTGGCGCATCTCCACGCGTCTGGTGTCGCTGCTCGCGCTGCCCGTGGTCGCCGCGACGTCGCTGGGTGCCTTCCGCATCAGCGACACGATGGACGAGATCCAGCAGCTCGAGAACATGAAGCTGCTGACCGACATGACGAAGCAGGCGACCGAGCTCGCCTCCGCGCTCCAGGAGGAGCGCGACAAGTCGGCCGGTCCGCTCGCCAACGGCACGAAGGCGTCCGACTTCACCGTCAAGGGCGTCCGCGACAAGTCGGACCGTGCGCGTGCCGCCTTCATGGAAGGCACCCACGAGCTCGACGACGCGGGCGACGACGAGAACCTCGACGGCGTCCGGGACAACGTGGTGGCCATCGCCACCCAGCTGAACACCCTGAGCGGCATCCGCAACAACGCCTTCCAGGACAACCGGAACTCCTCCCAGTCGATCGAGGCGTACCACCGGCTCATCGACCAACTGCTGGGCCTCTCCCAGGACATGGCCGAGGCGACCAGCAACCCGGAGATGATCCAGCGCACCCGCGCCCTGGCGGCCTTCTCCACCGCCAAGGAGTACGCGTCGATCCAGCGCGCGGTCATCGCCGCGGCCCTGCCGGCCACCGACGCCACGTACGGCAAGCTCTCCGAGAACGACCGGCAGTACGGTCTGTCCGCCTTCGAGAACCAGAAGGCCGAACTCACCAGCTTCGCCAGCATCTACGAGGGCAACTCGCGCGAGCTGACGAAGACGCTCGACGAGCCGAGCCCGACCATCAAGGCGGCCGACACCTACGCCGAGCGCGTACTGCGGCGCCAGAACGGTCTGCAGCTGCGCGACAAGCGCTCGTACCTGGACTGGGTGGACGCCGACTCCGCCAAGTACCTGCAGATGTCGAACATCGAGCTGACGCTGCTCAACGAGATGGAGCAGAAGGCCCGTGAGCTGCGCAACGAGGCCGAGCAGGAAGCGATCATCTCCGGTGCGCTGATCCTGCTGGTGCTCGGTGTCTCGCTGGTCGGCGCCTTCGTGGTGGCCCGCTCCATGATCCGCTCGCTGCGCCGTCTCCAGGACACCGCGACGAAGGTCGCCCAGGACCGGCTGCCCGAGCTGGTCAAGCAGCTGTCCGAGTCCGACCCGCAGGACGTCGACACGTCCGTCGAGTCGGTCGGTGTGCACTCCAAGGACGAGATCGGCCAGGTGGCCGCGGCCTTCGACGACGTGCACCGCGAGGCCGTTCGACTGGCCGCCGAGCAGGCGCTGCTGCGAGGCAACGTCAACGCGATGTTCACCAACCTCTCGCGCCGCTCCCAGGGCCTCATCCAGCGTCAGCTGTCGCTCATCTCCGAACTGGAGTCCCGCGAGGCCGACCCGGACCAGCTGTCCTCGCTGTTCAAGCTCGACCACCTCGCGACCCGCATGCGCCGTAACGGCGAGAACCTCCTGGTGCTCGCCGGTGAAGAGCCCGGCCGCCGCTGGACCCGCCCGGTCCCGCTGGTCGACGTGCTCCGTGCCGCCGCCTCCGAGGTGGAGCAGTACGAGCGCATCGAACTGGCCGCCGTGCCGACGACCGAGGTCGCCGGCCGCGTGGTCAACGACCTCGTGCACCTGCTCGCCGAGCTGCTGGAGAACGCCACCTCGTTCTCCTCCCCGCAGACCAAGGTCAAGGTCACCGGTCACGCGCTGCCCGACGGCCGCGTACTGATCGAGATCCACGACACCGGTATCGGCCTCTCGCCCGAGGACCTCGCGGCGATCAACGAGCGGCTCGCCTCGCCGCCCACCGTGGACGTCTCGGTCTCCCGCCGCATGGGTCTGTTCGTGGTCGGCCGGCTGTCCCAGCGCCACGGCATCCGCATCCAGCTGCGTCCGTCCGACTCCGGTGGTACGACCGCGCTGGTCATGCTGCCCGTCGATGTCGCCCAGGGCGGCAAGAAGGTTCCGGGCAACAAGCAGGGCCAGGGTGCCCCCCTCAGCGGCGGTCCGGCCGCCGCGCAGGCCGCGGCCGGTGTCGCGGCGGCCCGTCGGGGCGGTGCCGGAGGCGGTCCCGCCCTCGGCGCCGGCGGCGGCAACGGCGGACGGCTCAACGCCGGACCGCAGCGCGGCCAGGTCGGTGCCGGTACCGCTCCGCGGGCCGCGCTGCCCAGGCCGGACGCGGGCGGTCACCCGGGCGGACCGGGCGGAGCGCGCGGTCCTCAGACTCCCCCGCCCCCGCAGGGCAGGCCGGCTCCGGCCGGTGCCGGTGCCGCGCAGGGCTTCCAGTCCACGGGCACGGGCGGACAGCAGGGCTTCAACGGTTTCGGCAACAGCTCCGGTCAGCAGGACCTGTTCGGTGGCGGACGCGACACGATGGGCGGCAACAACCGCGGCCCCGTGCCCCCGCCGCCCCAGCAGCGTCCGACCAACGGCGACCAGGGCCGTCGTCCGCAGCCGCCGAAGCAGCCGCAGCTGCCGCCGCTCGGTGGTCCGCGTGCCGAGCTGCCCGGCGGCAACCCGCAGCCGCGCGTGCCCAGCTGGAGCGACGACAACGCGCAGCCGCCGGTGCCGCGTTCCTCGATGGACACCCCGCGCGGCCACGACGAGGTGGACGCCACCTCGCAGATGCCGCGGATCAGCGACCACCGGGGCCCGGGCTCGCCCGCGTCCACCTCGGAGTTCCCGCGGATCGAGGACCGTCAGGGTCACGGTTCCACGGGTGAGTACCCGCGACCGGACTACGACGCCCCGCGTTCCGGCGCGGGTGCGCCGCAGGGCACCGGGCAGTTCGTCCGCCCGGACGTCTTCGGTCAGCCGAATCCTTCCGGCACGGGTCAGAACCCCTCCTCCGGCGGCCAGTACAACCGCCAGGACCCCGCTTCCACCGGCCAGTTCGCGATGCCCGGCTACGACGCCGGCTCCACCGGTCAGTACGCGGCGCCGGGGCAGGACGTTCAGCAGAACGACACCGGCCGGTTCCCGACGCCGAACCACGGCGAGCGGCAGGGCGGTGACACCGGGCAGTTCGAGCGTCCCGGCACCAACGGCAGTCGGCCGCAGCGTCCGCAGCAGCCCCCGCAGCCGCGTCGGCGTCCCGCGCTCCCCCAGGAGCCCGAGGCGCTGCCCCCGGCGACGGGTCCCGGCGACGGACGTACGCCGCTGTACGACACCCTGGAGACCAACTGGTTCAACCAGGCCCAGGCCGCCAACAGCCAGAACGGCAGCGGCCAGACCAATGGTCAGGCCGTCAACGGCGAGCAGGCTCCGCAGCAGCCCGCGCAGGCTCCGACGCCCCCACAGCGTCCGGTGCCCACCGCGTCCGCGTCCGCCTCCTGGCGGACCACCCCCAATGACGAACTCGGCCGACAGGCAGAGCGGGTACGCCAGCCCTCCGCGGGTGGCGTGACCGTCTCGGGTCTGCCGCGCCGGGTCCCCCGCGCGAACCTCGTCGCGGGGACGGCTCAGCAGCAACAGCACCAAACCGGTCCGCAGGTCTCGCGTGCGCCCGATGACGTACGCGGCCGGCTGACCAATCTTCGTAGGGGCATCCAGCAGGGCCGGCAGGCCGGTACCGGCCAGACCGGCAGCTTCCCCAGCCCCACTCACCAGCAGGAGCGTTAGTTGAGCCAGATGAGCCAGGCGGCACAGAACCTCAACTGGTTGATCACCAACTTCGTTGACAACACCCCCGGGGTGTCCCACACCGTCGTCGTTTCCGCCGACGGCCTCCTCCTGGCGATGTCCGAGGGCTTTCCGCGCGACCGCGCCGACCAGCTCGCGGCAGTCGCCTCCGGACTTACCTCACTCACGGCCGGTGCCTCCCGGATCTTCGAGGGCGGCACAGTCGCCCAGACGGTCGTCGAGATGGAACGCGGCTTCCTCTTCCTGATGTCCGTCTCGGACGGGTCGTCCCTCGCGGTCCTGTCCCACCCGGACTGCGACATCGGCCTTGTCGGCTACGAGATGGCTCTGCTCGTCGATCGTGCGGGGGCGGTACTCACGCCGGATCTGCGCGCCGAGCTCCAGGGCAGCCTGCTCCACTAGCCAGTTCCACCGAACGACCGAACAATCCGTCCGGCCGCCCTCCCCCCACCGGCCCCGTCAGACGGCACGACTGCCCGACCTGCTGTCCCGCCCGGAGGATCAATGACCCCGCCCACCGCCTCTCATGATCCGTACGCCCAGCCGTACGAGGATGAGGGCGACCAGCCGCTGGTACGTCCGTACGCGATGACCGGCGGCCGGACCCGGCCGCGCTACCAGCTCGCCATAGAGGCACTGATCAGCACCGCGGCCGACCCGGCCGAGCTGATGGGGCTGCTTCCCGAACACCAGCGGATCTGCCACCTCTGCCGTGAGGTGAAGTCGGTCGCCGAGGTGTCGGCCCTGTTGTCCATGCCCCTGGGTGTGGCACGCATTCTCGTCGCGGACCTCGCGGAGGCCGGACTCGTCGCGATCCACCAGCCGGGTGGCGACGAGAGCAACGGCGGCGCCCCGGACGTGACACTGCTCGAAAGGGTGCTCAGTGGACTTCGCAAGCTCTGACGGAGGGCGGGCTACCACCTCCGCGAAGATCGTGGTGGCAGGTGGCTTCGGCGTCGGCAAGACCACGTTCGTGGGTGCCGTCTCCGAGATCAACCCTCTGCGCACCGAGGCCGTCATGACGTCCGCCAGTGCGGGGATCGACGACCTCACTCACACCGGGGACAAGACGACGACCACCGTCGCCATGGACTTCGGCCGTATCACCCTGGACCAGGACCTGATCCTGTACCTGTTCGGTACGCCGGGGCAGGACCGCTTCTGGTTCATGTGGGACGACCTGGTACGCGGTGCGATCGGCGCCGTCGTGCTCGTCGACACCCGCCGTCTCGCCGACTGCTTCCCCGCGGTCGACTACTTCGAGAACAGCGGGCTGCCGTTCGTCATCGCCCTGAACGGCTTCGACGGCCACCAGCCGTACACGCCCGACGAGGTCCGCGAGGCCCTGCAGATCGGCCCCGACGCACCGATCATCACGACGGACGCCCGCCACCGCGCGGACGCCAAGAGCGCGCTCATCACCCTGGTCGAGCACGCCTTGATGGCCCGTCTGCGCTAGGGATCGTGCGGGGGCCATGTCCTGGCAGGCGGCCTGGCACACAAGTCGGCAACGCCGTACGGCAGTTGTCGTAGACGCACTGGAGCCGGCTGTGTCGTTTGACACGGTCGGCCTTGGTGTTCATAACGTTTCGACAGAGATATCGAGTGGCACCGACACGCGTCGCGGTCGTCTGATGCCGCTGTGCTCATAAAAGCCCCGCCATTTGGCGGGGCTCGCTCTTTATGACCGTTTTATCTAGGACATACGTCACCCGGAATCCTGGGTTCCGAGTGTTTGGACGAGCACACCCTGACGTGCTGGAATGCCAGAACTTGCCCAGTAGGTAAGGGCCGGAAGACACACGCGGCACGACGAAGGTGCCGAGCCGAGAGGTTGTTGGTCGAGTGAGGCGAAGCAAGAACGGTCCCGAGCCGTCGGCACGGGGCAACTTCACCCCGCCGCCGCGCGGAGCGGCACCCGCACATGTGGCCGGCTCGGAGCCGGCGGCCCCTCCCGCGAAGAGCGGCGGCCGTCTGTCCCCGCGCAACTGGCGTGTACCAACCAGGCTGAACGCGATTCTGCTCATACCCGTGATCGTCGGGCTCGTCATGGGCGGCTTCCAGGTGAAGAGCTCCATCGACACCTGGCAGGAGGCCCAGGACGCGGAGAAGGTCGCCAAGATAGTCGACGCGGCCGGACAGTACGCCGAGGCGCTCCTCAACGAACGTGACGTCTCCGCCCAGCCACTGCTGGAGGGCGACCGGGACAACGCGACGGTCAAGCAGGCCCGCGCCTTCACGGACCAGAAGGCCGACGTCTTCCACAAGGAAGTCGTCGGGATGCCGGCCGGCCAGGGCCTGGAGCGCCGGCTGAACCTGGTGGAGGACGCCGAGCCGACGCTGACCCAGATCCGCAAGGCCGCCTTCACCACCGCGATGGACCCGACGAAGACCGAAGAGGGCTACGTCCTCGTCGAGCACCTCCTGATGGAGTTCTCGAACGAACTGGGCCTCGGTACGGGCAACATCACGAGCTACGGCCGCACGGTGTACGCCCTCGCCCTGTCGAAGGGCGCCGCGTCGCTGCAGCGTGCGATCGGCATGCACCTCCTGGTCAAGCCCAGCAGCAACGAGACGGTCCTCAAGCAGCAGATCACGGCCTTCACGTCGTACGCCTACCTCGAGAACGTGGCCGTCCAGGAGTACGTCTCCGGCGGTACGGCGCAGGACGCCGCGCGCCTCAAGCAGGTGATGGCGGAGAAGGAGGCCGAGGGCAAGAAGCTGGCCGCCGAGGCCAAGAGCAAGACCGAGGCCGCCGGCGGCACCTACAAGGCCCCGCCCGGCATGACCGGCATGATCCAGGCCATCGCCAGCGGCACCGCCCCCGGCGACCTGGCCCAGCAGGGCATCACGCCCGAGAGCTGGATGGCGGCGTCCACCCTCAAGTTCAACGGCTACAGCGAGCTCGAGCAGGACCTCATCAACAAGGCGGTCACCGACGCGGGCGACATCGCCACCGACGCCCAGCGCGACGCCTACCTCAACGGCGCCATCGTCATCGTCGCCCTGCTCGCCGCCTTCATCATCGCCGGCCTCATGGCCCGCCAGATGAGCCGCTCGATGCGCCAGCTGCGCAACGCGGCCTTCGGCGTCGCCGAGCAGCGCCTGCCGATGCTGGTCGACCAGCTCTCGCGCACCGACCCGGGCCGTGTCGACACCCGGGTCACCCCCATCCCGATCACCACCACGGACGAGATCGGCGAAGTCGCCCGCGCCTTCGACCAGGTCCACCGCGAGGCCGTACGACTGGCCGCCGAGCAGGCCCTGCTCCGGGGAAACATCAACGCGATCTTCACCAACCTGTCGCGCCGCAACCAGTCCCTGATCGAGGGCCAGCTGACCCTCATCACCGACCTGGAGAACAACGAGGCCGACCCGGACCAGCTGGAGAACCTCTTCCGCCTGGACCACCTCGCGACCCGTATGCGCCGCAACGGCGAGAACCTCCTGGTCCTCGCCGGCGAGGAGCCGGGCCGCCGCTGGGACCAGCCGGTCCCGCTGGTCGACGTGCTGCGCGCCGCCTCCTCCGAGGTGGAGCAGTACGAGCGCATCGAGCTGTCGGGCGTACCGGAGGCCGAGATCCACGGCCGCGCGGTCACCGACCTCGTGCACCTGCTGGCGGAGCTCCTGGAGAACGCCACGACGTTCTCGTCTCCCCAGACGAAGGTCCGCGTCACCGCGACCCGTCTCCCGGACGGCCGCATCATGGTCGAGATCCACGACAAGGGCATCGGCCTCACCGCCGAGGACTTCGCGGACATCAACCACAAGCTGGCCAACCCGCCGACCGTGGACGCCGCGATCTCGCAGCGCATGGGCCTCTTCGTGGTCGGCCGGCTGTCCGACCGGCACGGCATCCGCGTCCAGCTGCGCCCCTCGGGCGAGCAGGCCGGTACGACCTCGCTCGTCATGCTGCCCGACATCATCACGCACGGTGGCGGTGGCGAACAGGCGCCGCAGCGCGACGAGTTCACCGTCTCGCAGATCATCCCGGAGCAGCAGCCGTTCGGGGGCGAGGAGTTCCAGAGCGGCCAGCAGATGCGTACGGCCGCCGAGCTCGGCTTCGACGACAGCCGCTACGCCGAGATCCCGGACGACATACGCGAGTTGGACCCCGTGGGCCGTTCGCTGATGCGTGAGGAGCGCCGCGCGGCTCTGGAGGCCCAGGCGACGCCCGGCGTTCCCGAGGGCGAGTCCCCGTCCTTCCAGGACGAGTTCGACCCGCAGCCCGCTTACGAGAACGGCCAGCAGGCCTTTGACAACGGTATCGCCGCGTACGACAACGGCACGGCCGCGTACACCGAGGCGCCCGCGTACGACCAGCAGACGCCGTACGAGGAGCCGCAGCAGACGTCGTACGACGAGACGTACTTCCCGGCGAACGGCGGGTACCCGGAACCCTCCTACACGGAGCCCGTCCAGGACGCGCCCCAGCCGGCCCACGTTCCCGCGGCGGACAGCTTCTCGCCCTTCGAAGAGCAGTCCTACCAGGACGACTGGCCGCAGCAGGACACGTACCAGAACGGCTACCGATCCGAGTACGCTCCCGAAGCGGAGCCCGCGCAGGCCGCTGACGTGGCCGAGCAGGACCGCGTAGGCTTCGAGCGTCCGAAACCGGCCTCTTCCGCCGCTCACGCGCTGACCGACGCCGGGCTTCCGCGCCGCGGATCCACCGACGCCGGGCTCCCCCGCCGCGGTGCCACCGCGAGCGCGGGCAGCCAGCAGTCCGTGAGCCAGGATTCGCCGGGTCTCTTCGGCGGCAACGACAGCAACGGAAGCGGCAGCAACGGCTCCGGCAAGGGCGACTGGCGGTCGAACAACGACCAGATGTGGCAGCGCGCCGAGCAGCTGAAGAAGCCCAAGGCAGGCGGGGTCACCTCCTCCGGCCTGCCGCGGCGGGTACCCAAGGCCAACCTGGTCGAGGGAACCGCGGAATCGACCCCCCAGGGCGGCCCCTCGGTCTCCCGCGCTCCCGAGGACGTCCGTGGCAGGCTGAGCAACCTGCGCAGGGGCGTCCAGCGGGGACGCAACGCAGGAAGTGACACGAACGGCCAGGCCACTAGAAATCAGCACAGTGGGCCTGACAGCACCTACAACCAGGAGCGTTAGTGTGAGCCCGATGAGCCAGGCGGCACAGAACCTGAACTGGTTGATCACCAACTTCGTGGACAACACCCCCGGGGTGTCCCACACCGTGGTGGTCTCCGCCGACGGACTCCTTCTGGCGATGTCCGAAGGGTTCCCGCGTGACCGTGCCGACCAGCTGGCGGCCGTCGCGTCGGGCCTTACCTCGCTGACCGCGGGCGCGTCCCGCATCTTCGAGGGCGGGAGCGTGAATCAGACGGTTGTGGAGATGGAACGGGGATTCCTCTTCATCATGTCCATTTCCGATGGATCGTCGCTCGCAGTACTCGCACATCCGGAAGCGGACATCGGTCTCGTCGGGTACGAGATGGCACTTCTGGTGGACCGTGCCGGTACGGTCCTGACGCCTGATCTGCGTGCGGAGCTCCAGGGAAGCCTGCTCAACTAGCAGACAAGCGATGCGTATTGGCGTCCCGTGGCCGTAAGGTTTCGGGACGCGGCTCCACAGTGATGGGCCCGGCACGGTCGGAGGAGGAGAAAGTGGCAACACCCCCAGGCGGTTCGTCTTCGGGCAACTGGTCCTATGGCCCTGGCCGGGGACAGGGGCAGGGCGGCAACGACTCGCCGAACCGGTACAACTTCCCCTCCACACCCACCCCGCGGCACCAGCAGCCCTACGCACCCCAGGGCCCCGGGCCCTCCCCGTACGACCAGCCGCCGGCGCCGCGCATCCAGCCCGTGCAGCCGCAGCGGCGCTCTCCCGAACCGTCGCCCACGGGGGGTGCCAGCAACCCGCTGGTGCGCCCCTACGCCATGACGGGCGGCCGTACCAGGCCGCGGTACCAGCTCGCCATCGAGGCACTGGTGCACACCACCGCGCAGCCGCACCAGATGCAGGGCCAGCTGCCCGAGCATCAGCGGATCTGCAACCTCTGCCGGGAGATCAAGTCGGTGGCCGAGATCTCGGCCCTCCTGACGATTCCTCTCGGCGTGGCCAGGATCCTCGTCGCCGACTTGGCGGAGGCGGGCCTGGTCGCCATCCATCAGCCCGGCGGCGACGAGAACGCCGGCGGCCAGCCAGACGTGACACTGCTCGAAAGGGTGCTCAGTGGACTTCGCAAGCTCTAGCGGCGGTCCTTCCCGCTCCACCACCTCGGCGAAGATCGTGGTGGCGGGAGGCTTCGGCGTGGGCAAGACCACGTTCGTCGGGGCCGTCTCGGAGATCAACCCGCTGCGTACCGAGGCCGTCATGACGTCCGCTTCGGCCGGCATCGACGATCTCACCCACACGGGGGACAAGACCACCACCACGGTGGCAATGGACTTCGGTCGTATCACCCTGGACCAGGACCTGATCCTGTACCTGTTCGGTACGCCCGGCCAGGACCGCTTCTGGTTCATGTGGGACGACCTGGTACGCGGCGCGATCGGCGCGATCGTGCTCGTGGACACCCGCCGTCTCGCCGACTGCTTTCCCGCGGTCGACTACTTCGAGAACAGCGGACTGCCGTTCGTCATCGCCCTGAACGGCTTCGACGGCAACCAGCCGTACAACCCGGACGAGGTCCGGGAGGCGCTCCAGATCGGGCCCGACACCCCGATCATCACGACGGACGCCCGCCACCGCGCGGACGCCAAGTCGGCGCTCATCACGCTGGTGGAGCACGCGCTGATGGCCCGCCTCCGCTAGCGCACACCGCGCTCGGCCGACTGTCTGAAGGGTGGCTTCTCCAAACGGAGAAGCCACCCTTTGTCGTTGCCCCTGTCACAATTGACGCTCGTTGGTCTGGCGAGGGGGCGAGGATGAGCGGCGCAGAAGTGGCGGCATTACGGCTGGGAACGACCGTGGCGAACACGGCGGCCCAGATGTGGCTGGGCGGCAAGCGGCAGGAACAGGAGCGTCGGCTGCCCTTGGACGAGCTCGTACGGGTGCGGGTGCCCGGTTTGCGGCTCCAGCGTAGTGTCAAAAGACAGTTCGAGGAGATGGCCGACGCGGCAGCCGCCCGCATGGAACCATTCCTGACCCACGAGTTCCGGGGGCTGGACAAGAACGGCCGAGAAGCAGCGATCAACGGGGTGTGCGACACCTTCGCCGCAGCCGACCTGTCGGACGAGGCGGTCCTCGCCGCCGACGCCAATCCGGCGGAGCTGGTCCGTCGGATCACCCGCGCGGTCCAAACACCTGTCGGCCTCAACGAGGTGGAGGAGCGGTTCTACCGGCTGCTCTTCACCGAGTGCTGTCAGTACTACGTCAGCATCGTACGGAGTCTGCCGGCGTTCGAGGAGAGGACGCTCGCCGAACTGCTGGAACGCTCCACCTCGCTGGGCACCGATGTGAAGCGCATTCTGGAACGACTGCCCGACCGTTCACTCTTCGCGCCGGACGGCACCGACCAAGACGCGGGCTTCCGTCGCCTGTACATGGACCTGGTCAGCAACAACCTCGACGAGGTGGAGTTGTTTCGCCGCACGTCCGATCGCGCGGCGGCGCAGGTCCGGCTGTCGGTGGCGTACGTCAGCCTGCGGACCACCGGAGACACCGGCACACGCCGAGCCGGCGGCCGCTCCTCGCCTCTCCTCCGACCCGACATGAGCGACTGGGAGGAGCCTGGCGCGGAAAGTTCGGGAATGCAGGTCGAGGCCGCGCTCGGCGGGGCGTCGAGGGTGTTGCTGCGAGGCGAAGCGGGCTCGGGCAAGACGACGCTGCTGCGATGGCTGGCCATCACGGCGGCGCGTGGCGCCTTCACCACCGAACTCGCCGACTGGAACGGACTCACACCTGTATTCGTCAAGCTGCGCGAGTACAGCGGCCGTCCGCTGCCCAGGAAACCCGAGGAGTTGCTGGACGGGGTCGCCGGAGCCATCACCGGGATCATGCCCAAGGCGTGGGTGGAGCGGCAACTTGGTGACGGCAAGGTCCTGTTGCTGGTGGACGGCGTGGACGAGTTGCAAGGCGGGGAGCGACGCTCGGTACGTGAGTGGCTGCGCAGGCTGCTCGGGACGTACAACGGTATTCGGGTCGTGGTCACGTCGCGCCCGACCGCGGCCAGCGTGGACTGGCTGCGCAAGGAGGACTTCACAGCCCTCCACCTGGACCGTATGACACCACCGGACCTGGCTGCCTTCGTACGGCGATGGCACCAGGCCGTACGCGAGCTGGGCGACGACCTGCCCTGCGCCGTGGACGAACTCCCCCGCTACGAGCAGTCCCTGCTGAACAGCCTCAAGGACCGGCCGCATCTCCCCTCCCTCGCAGGCACCCCGTTGCTCGCGGCCATGCTCTGCGCCATGCACCTGAACCGCGGCAGTCAACTCCCACGCGATCGGATGGAGTTGTACAAGAACGCCCTGGACACGCTCGTCCACGACCGTGACACGGAGCGCAACGTCCCGAGCGCTGTCGACAGCAAGCTCAGCCTCGGCGACAAGCTGGTCATACTCCGCGATCTGGCCTGGCGTCTGTCGGACAACAACCGCAGCGAGATCAGCATGGACCAGGCCGCTGTCCACGTCGGCAGAAAACTCGCGGCGATGAGGCACCTGGATGTCCAGGACAGTCATGGGGTCCTCGGGCAGCTTCTGGAGCGCTCCGGGATACTCCGCGACCCCGTTCAGGGGCGCCTGGACTTCGTACACCGGACGTTCCAGGAGTACCTGGCCGCCGAGGAGGCCACGGAGGAGGATCGCATAGGCAACCTGGTTGGACGTGCTCACCTCGACCTGTGGCGCGAGACGATCATCATGGCCGCCGGCCACGCCAACACCCGTCAGCGAGAGGAACTCCTGGGCGGCATCCTCGACCGGGCGGAGATGGAACCCCGGCACACACGAGCCCTACGGCTGCTGGCGGCTGCCTGCCAGGAAACGCTGCCTTCGATCTCGGGCGAGTTGGCAGACCGTCTGGACGAGGCGGTGTCGGCGCTGCTGCCGGCTCACAGGCAGACGGACCCACCCGCACTCGCAGCGGTGGGGACGAGTCTCCTGCGAAGGCTGCCTCGCTCGCTGGCCGAGTTGACGGAGAAGGCCGCGGTGCAGACCGTGCGGACTGTGGCGCTGATCGGGGGCGAGGCGGCGCTGTCGCTCCTGGCGGGGTACGCAGATGACGACCGCGAGCCCACTGTCGCCGAACTCATCAGAGCCTGGGCGTACTTCGATGCGGACGCCTACGCGGACCAGGTCCTGACGTATTTGCCGCTGAAGGGACACTCCGTCAGCCTCACGCACTCCGGCCAGTGGCAAGCGGCGACTCGGTTGACGTCGATCACCAACCTATGGATCGAGTATCCGCTCCCGGAGCTCGCCGCCCTGGACCAGCTCCCACCCCTTGAGTTTCTATATGTCCAAGCCCTCAGCGGCGTCGGTGACATGTCAGTGTTCGCGGCTCACCCAGATCTGCACGACCTGACAGTCATGGGGCGGCCAGGACAACTGAAGCGCCTCGAAACGGTGGAGAACCTGCAGAATCTCAATCACCTGCGCCTCGGACTCCGTGGTACGGCTGACCTTGGCGGTCTGCGTCTTGGGCAAGCTGTTTCGGGGATCAGCTTGTTCGGGGTGAGCGAAACCACGGATCTGGGTACGTTGAGCGGCTACTCCGACGTCTCGTATCTCTTTCTGTCCGGCAACGACATCTGCACGCCGCACGGTCTCAGCGGGTTCTCCGCCATGTCCGGGCTCAAGACCCTCACCCTCAACCGTTTCAACCTGCGCACCTGGCTGACGGTGAGTGAGCGCCTGCCCCCTTCATTGCAACAACTCACCATGAATGAGTGCATCATGCCCGACGGGTCCGCCGCATTCAGCGGACTCGACTCCCTGGAGTCGGTTCTGATCGCCCACTGCCACACCCCCGACGATCAGCCCGTCACCGCTCTGCATCTGCCAGGCGTGGACGTCACCGTTGCTTGACGTCCACGCACAACGGCCCCGCCCTCCCAGGGGGATGCTGTTGGCGAATCCACCGGGCGAAGTAATTGTCGCGAGAGTCCCAGCGACACGCCGGGTTTACGGCGTGTCGCTGGGACTCACGGCCCACTTGCTGGAGGTCTGACGGGATTCGCCAACAGCATCCCAGGGGAGAGACGGGGCCGTGCTCACCGTGTGCGAACGAACCAGGCGTCAGTGCCAGCTGTGCGGCGCCCTAAACCCGGACTCCCGCTCCAGCCGGCGCCAGCCGGCCTTCGCGCAGCCCCGGCGGGCCGGAGCGTCCGCGGGCGCGGCGGCCGCATGAGCGAGGAGGATCGCCGTGACGGCGACCGCTTCTTCGGGCTCGGCGTGGCCCTTCTCGACGCAGATATCAGGAATGTCCATGGGTGTCGGTCTCCGTGAGAGAGAGATACGCGGGGCGCGCGACTAGCGCGCCCGGTGAGTCGCCAGGCACCCGATTCCGCGCTCGGACCGGGATCACTGCACGACGGAAACGATCGCCCTCAAGCGGCGAGCGTGGAGTCCACCGGCGGTGGCACGGCGGGAAGGCTCAGCTCGAACCAGATCGTCTTGCCACCGGGCCCGAACTTCCCTTCCCCTATGGCGCACCCGCCCCACCTGTCGGCCACCGTGTCGAGAATGAGAAGCCCGCGTCCGTCCTCCGCGTGCGCTGCGACGTCCGTCCGCCGGGAGCCTGGCGCCGGAGGCAGGTCGGGGCTCATGTCCCAGACACTGACCCGCAGTACGGGGCACAGCCACTGGAGCCGTACAGACGCGGGGCCCTTCGTGTGCCGTACAGAGTTGGTGGCGAGCTCGGAGGCAAGCAGTTCCGCGCGGTCCACGAGCTGGGCGAGGCCGTGCGCGTCGAGGACGGCCCGGAGCGTGACGCGGGCGATGCCCGGCCCTCGGGGGTCGCAGGGGAAGCACAGCTCGTAGCACCAGGGAGCGGTGAAGGAGAGGGGTGGCGGGTGGGGGATGCCTGAGAGTGGATCGAGGGCGGGGAGGAGGTAGGAGGTTGGGCCGAGGTTGCGGTTCTGATGCTGGTTTTGGTGCTGGGTCTGGTCCTGGTTGTGGCTCTGTTCGGTGTTCACGTGGCACCTCCTGGGTGCGCGGTCGCGGTGGGTCAACTGGACGTGTGCCATGGGGTGTTCGCGCCGACGGGGCCGGTGGCTCTACCGAGCCGCCCTGCCTTCCGGATGGGCAGGGCGGGATGGTGCGCTTCCGGACGCCGACAGGAACCAGGTGGCACAGATCGCACCGTAGCGCACCGATTACAACCCGTGATACCTCTTTCAATCCAACGAGTTGTATTCCTGATTCGGATGGACGGGCTCAATACGGGCGTGCACACTGTGCGCGAGCGAGGAGAGGACCACATGGCGCCACGTCAAACACCCACCATCAGCCAACGCCGCTTCGGGGCCGAACTGCGACGCCTTCGCGAGGCTGTCGGCCTGTCTGCACCACGAGCGGCCGAGCTGCTTGGTACCGACCGCACGACCATCTCGAACGTCGAAGCGGGTCGCTTCGGCATCAGCGAGCAACGCCTGCGGCGGCTGGCAAGCATCTACGAGTGCGACGATCCAGCACTGATCGAGGCTCTGGCCTCAATGACAGGGGGCCGCAAAGCGGGATGGTGGAACGAATACCGAGGCAAGGTACCGCCAGACTTCCTTGATGTCGCGGAACTGGAGTACGCCGCTCGCTCCCTGAGGACCCTTCAAACTGCCCATGTACCGGGCATGTTTCAGACCGAGGACCATGCCCGCGCCATTTTCGATCTCTTCATCCCCGCCCTGCCACGCCTCGAAGTAGAACTCCGCATCGCGCAACGACTCGCCCGCCATAAGGTGATCACAAAGGAACCTGCCATTCCGTACACGGGCCTGATCCATGAAGCCGCCCTGCACATGCAGGTGGGCGGACGCCTCGTGGCTCAGACCCAACTGCGTCACCTGCTCAAGGAGAGCGAACGCGACAACGTCACACTTCAGGTGATCCCGTTCAGCGTCGGCGGATTTCCCATGGCAGGCGACTCAGTTCTGTACGCCTCAGCCGACAGCACCCATCTGGACACCGTCCAGGTGGACTCACCGATCGGTGCCGTCTTCTTCGAGTCGCCCACTCAGCTGGCCAACTTCCGCCGACGTCTGGACGCAGTCGAACAGGTAGCGTTGAATGCGCAGCAATCGAGGGACTCCATCCTCAAAATCGCTCAAAACCTATAAGAGGTCAGCATTTTGCCCGAGTTGCAATGGCTCAAGTCGTCCTTCTCTGAGGCCTCCGGCAACAACTGCGTCGAAGTCGCCGCCACCGAAGACGGCATATCCCTCCGCGAGAGCGAGAGCCCGACCAAGGTTCTGTCCACCGGTCCAGAAGTACTGAGCACGCTCCTTCGCAGTGTGAAGTCGGGACCGCCTGAGCTCTGGTCCGAGTGACCCCGTCGGAGTCCCGGGATTTAATTCTCGGTCCCGAAAACAGCAATCGCCGGACGGGCTCCTTGCGGAGTCCGTCCGGCGATTGGACAAACAGGTGCTCAGCCCTGCCAGGAGTGCGGGGCGCGGAAGCCCGGGGTGCGCTCCAGGCGGCGCCAGCCGGCCTTCGGGCGGCCTCGGTGGGCCGGGGCCGCCGCCGGGGCAGCGGCGGCGCGGGCCAGGAGGATGGCCGTGATGGCGGCGACTTCCTCGGGCTCGGCGTGGCCCTTCTCGACGCGAATATCAGGGATGTCCATGTGTGTGAGTCTCCGTGAGAGAGGGGTCCGCGGGGTTGCCGCGATGGGTCCGCCGGGTTACTACTGCGGCGGATTTCCGTGCTTGCGGGAGGGCAGGTCGGCGTGCTTGGTGCGGAGCATGGCGAGGGACCTGATGAGGACCTCGCGGGTTTCGGCGGGGTCGATGACGTCGTCGACCAGGCCGCGCTCGGCCGCGTAGTAGGGGTGCATCAGCTCGGACTTGTACTCCTTGACCATGCGCACGCGCATCGCCTCGGGGTCCTCGGCCTCCGCGATCTGGCGGCGGAAGATGACGTTCGCGGCGCCCTCGGCACCCATCACGGCGATCTCGTTGGTGGGCCACGCGTACGTAAGGTCCGCGCCGATGGACTGGCTGTCCATCACGATGTACGCGCCGCCGTACGCCTTCCTGAGGATCAGCGAGATCCGCGGCACGGTCGCGTTGCAGTAGGCGTACAGAAGCTTCGCGCCGTGCCGGATGATGCCGCCGTGCTCCTGGTCGACACCCGGGAGGAACCCGGGAACATCCAGCAGCGTGATGATCGGGATGTTGAAAGCGTCGCACATCTGGACGAAACGCGCAGCTTTCTCCGACGCCTCGATGTCCAGCACCCCGGCCAGGCTCTGCGGCTGGTTGGCGACGATGCCGACCACCTGGCCGCCGAGGCGGGCCAGGGCGCAGATGATGTTGCGGGCCCAGCGCTCGTGGATCTCCAGGTAGTCGCCGTCGTCGACGAGCTCCTCGATGACCTTCGTCATGTCGTACGGCCGGTTGCCGTCCGCCGGGACCAGGTCGAGGAGCACGTCCGAGCGGCGGTCCGAGGCGTCCTCGGGGTGGGTGACCGGGGGGTTCTCGCGGTTGTTCTGCGGCAGCATCGACAGGAGGTAGCGCACCTCCGCGATGCAGGTCTCCTCGTCGTCGTAGGCGAAGTGCGCCACGCCGGAGGTCTCGGCGTGCACGTCCGCGCCGCCCAGACCGTTCTGGGTGATCTCCTCGCCGGTGACCGCCTTGACCACGTCCGGGCCGGTGATGAACATCTGCGAGGTCTCACGGACCATGAAGACGAAGTCGGTCAGGGCGGGGCTGTAGGCCGCGCCGCCCGCGCACGGGCCGAGCATCACGGAGATCTGGGGGATGACGCCGGAGGCGCGGGTGTTGCGCTGGAAGATGCCGCCGTAGCCCGCGAGCGCGCTGACACCCTCCTGGATACGGGCCCCCGCACCGTCGTTCAGCGAGACCAGCGGCGCACCGGCCGCGATGGCCATGTCCATGATCTTGTGGATCTTCGTGGCATGCGCCTCGCCCAGCGCACCGCCGAAGATCCGGAAGTCGTGCGCGTACACGAAGACCGTGCGGCCCTCCACCGTGCCCCAGCCGGTGACCACACCGTCCGTGTACGGCTTCTTCGCCTCCAGCCCGAACCCGGTCGCCCGGTGGCGGCGCAACTGCTCGACCTCGTTGAACGAACCGGCGTCCAGCAGAAGCTCGATCCGCTCCCGCGAAGTCAGCTTGCCCTTGGCGTGCTGCGCCGCCGTCGCCTTCTCACTGGGACCCCGCAGGGCCTCCGCGCGGATCGCGTGCAGCTCGGCCACACGCCCGCGGGCGTCGGTGGGTTCGCCGGCCGAAGGCCCGGTCTCGTCCAAAACGGTCATGTAGCGACCTTACGAAGCCCACCAAGGAAAGCGAGACGTCGACTCCGTACAGTCTCCGGCCCGTTTTACTGGTACCCCTGAACAGAACCTGGACCGCATGCAGGCGATCTGACTGCTCAGAGGGCGTGTGGCTTGTAGAGGTCACACAAAGCCATCAGCTGAGAGTCACCTCACATTCGTGCGTGGCGCATGCCATCCCCGGAGTGACACGCACCCTCAGACGGCGCCCGGCGGCGAGCACCTCGACGGCCGGATCGGCGCGTACGACCCCGCGTACGGGGTGGTCCCAGACGATCTCCAGGGCCTCGCCAGTGCGCGACGGTTCGCTCACGGAGAGGGTGGCGGTGCGGCCCCGACGGCGTACGAGCACGCTCGCGGGGGCCGAGGCGGTGAGCGGGCCCGCCGTGCCCGCCCGCCAGAAGTTGGCGGCGGTCAGCCCGAGGGAGGGCACGGACACAGCCTGACAGGTGGTGTCGTTGGCCAGGATCACCGGGCCTCGGCGCGGGTCGGCCGCGCGGACGGCCGACGCGTGGGCGGCGACCGTGCGGCGTGAGGCGCCGGGCAGGACGGCGTACGCGTACGTGGCGTCCACCGGGTCCGTGCCGTGGTCCAGCCAGAGGGTCTGCCAGCGGCGGGTCCGGCGTTCGGTGGTGCTGGTGGTGTTGATGTCGGACCAGGCGCCGGTGCGGTCCTCGCGGAGGGTGTGCAGGGCGGACCGGTCCAGGACCACCCAGCCGCCGTGCCCTTCGAGGTGGGCCCACCCGGGACCTCGTACGAGGGTCTGGGTGCCGCCCTCCCCCAGGTTGCGGTTGTCGACGACCGTCTCGACCGGGACGCCGTCGGTGGCCGTGATCCCGGCGCCCAGGCAGACGATCGTGTCCGCGAGGCAGAACCAGGACTTGCGGGCCTCCAGGGTCGACCCGAGCCCCTTCAGGTGCTGTCCGACCGCCGCGAACTCCCCGTCCGTCGCGCCCCCGACCCAGCGCACGGCGGGCTTGGGCTCGCCCCACTCGCCGCCCGCCCGGTCCGCGAGCCGCTTGGTGGACACCGTCGTGCCGGGCAGCCGGTACCAGTCGACGGTCGGCCAGTACCAGTCGGTGTACTGATCGGCCCGGCCACTCCGACCACCCGGACCACCGGCCCACCAGTAGAGCGTTCCGGCGCCTGTGTGCCAGCCGCGCGGGTTCTCGCCGTTGCCGCACTCGTAGTGCGCGATCCGGTCGCTCGCCATGGCGATGTTCGCGGTGAAGCCGGGGCGGCGGTGGACGGCACGGTCCATGGCGGCGAAGAGGCGGTGGCCGACCGGCTCGGGCGCGGCCTCGACCGCCGAGTCCGCGACCGCGTGCAGCCGTGCCAGGTCGGCGACACCGAACTGAGGAGCCGTCAGAAGCGGGGTGACCGTGTCCCGTTCGATCCAGCCCTTGACGCTCGCGTGCCAGCGCTCGCGCTCCGCCGCGCTCGCGCCCTGGGCGAGGAGCACGATGGCGGCGATCAGTGCCTGCCCGTGGAAGTGGTCACTGCGCATGATGTGGCGGTCGTCGATCTTGAGGTAACCGCGGCTGATGGCACGGCCGTTGACGCTGTCCATCATCAACCCGTCGTGGATCAGGGGCGCGTAGGCACCTTCCACGCTGTCGAGGATGATCTGCCGGCCGGCGTCGGTCACCTCCCACGACGAACCGGCCAGCAGCGCGAAGAGGCGCCCGAGCCCGTCGAGCAGGACCTGCCCGTACGTGCCCGAGTACGCGACCCAGGTGTGCTGGACGAACGACCCGTCGGCGTACAGCCCGTCCCCCTTCGTGACGTACGGGAAGACCGGCGAGAGCGCGTCGCGGGCGAGTGCGAGCTTCTCGGGGGCGCGGCCGAGGATGCCGCGCAGGGCGACGGAGCGGCACAGGTCGACGCGGTTGGCGCCGGTCGAGGTGCCCGAGTAGTCGCGGAGCATGGAGTCGGGGATGAAGTGGTCGACGGCGGCGCAGGCGGCGGCGACCCGGGCGTCGGTGAGCTCGCCGTGGAGGGCGGCCACGGTGTCCATGAGGAGGCGGGGGCTGCCGATCTGCCACTCCCACCAGTTGCCGTAGCGGGTGGTGGAGGGGTTGTAGACGGTGGCGGAGACGTGGTCGAGGCCGCGGAGGATGTCGGCCCGCAGACCCGCGTCGCCGGTGGAGCCGGTGCCCTCCTGGACGTACGCCTGCGTCATCGTCCACAGCCGGCTGTAGCTCTGGGTGATTCCGGTCGGCGGGTCGTAGGCGTAGCCCGGCCATAGGGAGGTGGCGGTCGGGGCCATGGTCCGCCGGAAACCGCGGGCCAGTTCGCCGGTCTCGGCGAGGCGGGTGGCGTACGGCTCGGCGGCCGGGTCGTAGCCGGTACCGAGGGCGATC
Source organism: Streptomyces sp. NBC_00878 (assembly GCF_026341515.1). NCBI lineage: Bacteria > Bacillati > Actinomycetota > Actinomycetes > Kitasatosporales > Streptomycetaceae > Streptomyces > Streptomyces sp. NBC_00878. The sequence continues at coordinate 3,082,300 of NZ_JAPEOK010000001.1, forward strand.
TCCAGCCAGCGGAGACGGAGGGCGTCGTACTCGTCGTCGCGGACTGCGTACTCGTCGCCGCTGGGGGCAGGCGCGGAAGGACGGGCCGCATGCGCGGAAGGGGCGGGCATGAGTGCCGGGCTCGCCGTGAGCGCCGCTGCCATGAGGAACGTACGGCGGGTGGGGGTCATGCCAGGCGATGGTGCCCGAGGTGCCGTGTGCTCACCAGAGGGACAACGGGTGCTTTTAGGGCGCTTTTAGGGCCGGACACAGGACTAGACCAATGACGACCAGACGTAGTCGGCGTGACACGCCACGCGTTCAGTTGAAACCCGTAGGGAATAGGTCTATGGTCGATGTCGTTGAACGTTAAACAGCTTCGGCGCAGGGCCGGGGCTCGTCCCCCAAGGAGCTAGTCATGGGTCTCTTCGGCCGCAAGGACGACACCGCCACCACCACCGCGCCCGCCGGTGTGAACCCCGACCTGGCCGCCCTCACCGGCGACTACACGATCGACCCGTCCCACACGACGATCGGCTTCGTCGCCCGTCACGCCATGGTGACGAACGTCAAGGGCGGCTTCCAGGACTTCACCGGCAGCCTGCACCTCGACGGCGCCGACCCGTCGCAGTCGACGGCTTCCCTCGACGTCAAGATGGAGAGCATCGACACCGGTTCCGCCGACCGTGACGGTCACCTGAAGAGCGCTGACTTCTTCAAGACGGACGAGTTCCCGACGATGACGTTCCGCTCCACCAAGGCGGAGGCCCTCGGTGGCGACGACTACCGCATCACCGGTGACCTGACGATCCTCGGCACCACCCAGCAGCTCGCCATCGACCTGGAGTTCAACGGCTCCGCGAAGGACCCGTTCGGCAACGAGCGCGTCGGTTTCGAGGGCAAGGCGGAGATCCTGCGCTCCGAGTGGGGCCTCACCTGGAACGCGGCGCTGGAGACCGGCGGGGTGCTCGTCTCCGACAAGATCAAGCTGAACTTCGACATCTCGGCGATCAAGAACGCCGACTGATCGGGTTCAGGGTACTTGCAGGGTCCTTTGCGGGGTTCTGCCACCGGCTTTCTTTTTCGCCGCTGAGCGCGCCCGTCGTCCGGCTCCTTGGGAGCGGGAGACGGGCGCTCTGGTGTGTACTGGGGGCGACAGCGGATCAGTCGATGGGTGGATCAGAGGTTCCGGCTTGTGGTCCCTGGTCGTCGGAGAGACGGGGATGGGCCGCGTGAACAGCGACAGCCGAGAACGAGCGGAACGCTTCGTCGAGTTGCACCGGGAGGGCTGCTTCCTGCTCCCCAACGCGTGGGACGTGGGCAGCGCGCGCATCCTGGAGTCGGCCGGCTTCCCCGCCGTGGCGACCACGAGCGCGGGTGTCGCGTTCTCCCTCGGACGCCCGGACCACGACTTCTTCGCGGAGCAGGCCCCGGAGGACCGCGTCGACCGCGAGACGATGATGGGCCGGGTCCGTGAGATCGCCGACGAGCTCACGGTGCCGGTGAGCGCGGACCTCGAAGACGGGTACGGCGAAGCGCCCGAGACCGTGGCGACCACGATCTCGATGACCCTCAAGGCCGGAGCCGCGGGCGGCAACATCGAGGACTTCACCGGCGACCGCGCCCGGCCGCTCTACGACGAGGCGCTCGCGGTGGACCGTATCCGCGCGGCCCGGGCCGCCATCGACACCGGCGGCGAACCGTTCGTCCTGGTCGGCCGGACCGATGTACTGCTGGTCGACGGTTCGCTCGACGAGTGCGTTCGGCGGGCCAACGCGTATCTGGCGGCCGGCGCGGACTGCGCGTTCGTGCCGGGTGCCGCCGACGCCGCGACCATCGGCACGCTGGTGCGCGAACTCGACGGCCCGCTCAACGTGGTCATGGGCCTCACCGGCAACGCGCTGTCGCTGGACGACCTGCGCGCACTCGGCGTACGGCGGGTCACCGTCGGCGGCAGCATCGCCCGCGCGATGTACGGTCACCTGCTGCGCGCCGCGCGGGAGCTGGCCGACCAGGGCACGTTCTCGTACGCGGACGACCAGCTGAGCCAGACGGACCTCAACGAGCTCTTCCGGCCCGGGCCCCAGCGGCACTGATCACTGGCGTGAGCAGCACTGATCACTGGCGTCACCGCGACTGTCGGCCCGACTCCAGATGCGCGATCGCCTTCTCCAGCCGGGCGATCGCCTTGTCCAGCCGGGCCGCCCTGACCTCCGGGGTCCTCGCCGTCAACAGGCCCAGGATGACCTGGTACCGGCCAGTCCTGCCGAGCCCCTCGAAGCAGGTCTTCGCGCGGGGGCTGCGGTCCAGAGCGGCGGCCAGGTCGTCCGGGACCGTGGCGTTCCGCTGGGACTCGTACGCCGCCTCCCACCGGCCGTCCGCCTTCGCCGCAGCGACCTCCGCGAGCCCCGCGGGCCGCATCCGGCCGGCCTCGGTGAGGGCCTCGACCTTGCGCACGTTGACCATCGACCAGAGGCTGCCCGGCCTGCGCGGGGTGTACTTCTGCAGAAAGTACGACTCGTCGAGGCGCCGCCGCTGACCGTCGATCCAGCCGTGGCAGAGGGCCACGTCGAGGGCCTCCGCCACGGTGACCGAGGGCAGACCGGATCCCTTCTTGGCGACCTTCAGCCAGACGCCACCACGGAGACCGGAACGGGCGGATATCCAGGCGTCGAGGTGCTCCGCGTCGGGAAAGGTCCTGATCTCCAAGCCGCCGAAGGTGTCGGGAGCTTCAAGGGCAACGCCAGGGGCGTCGGGCCCATCGGGAGTGCCAGAGGTCTCGGAGGATACGGAGAACTCGAAGGCTGCGGAGGTCTCGGAGTTCGCGGAAGTCTCGTCCATGGAAGGACGGTAGGCCGGTACTAGGACAGCTCCTGTCCTAGTGGGGGCGGGTCGACCGTATCGGGACTCTGACGACGTACAGGGCTCTGACGCTACTGCGCGCCGATGTCCGCGTTCATGCCGCAACTCCCCGTCCTGATAGGCGTGGCCGTCGGTAATTGAGTGGACCGGGAAAGTCCGGCCTCACTAGCCTGCCTCCATGTCCAGCCCCGAGGCGTCAAGACTTCGGCCACCGGCTCTCCGGTGGCTGCTCGGGATGTTCGGCTGAAGTGTCGCGGTCGAGCGCGTACGCGCTCCCGCCCTTGTCACTGTCATCGCCGTCACTGACATCGCCGTAACCACCGCCGGAACGCCGCGCCGACTGTCATGTTCGTTTCGGGTGTGCGGAGTTCTGTCATGCCGTTTGGGCTGTATCTGTTGGGGCTCGCTGTCTTCGCTCAGGGGACTTCTGAGTTCATGTTGGCCGGGCTGGTGCCCGACATCGCACCGGAGTTGGGGGTGTCCGTACCGGCGGCCGGGTCGCTGACCTCGGCGTTCGCCGTGGGAATGGTCGTGGGGGCGCCGCTCATGGCCGTGCTGGCACGGCGCTGGTCCCGGCGTGCCGCGCTGCTGGGTTTTCTGAGCGTCTTCCTGGTGGTTCATGTCGTCGGCGCGGTCACCGACAGCTTCGCCGTGCTGTTGGTGACCCGTGTCGTGGGCGCACTCGCCAACGCCGGGTTTCTCGCGGTCGCCGTGGTGACGGCCGTGGCGATGGTCGACGCCGACGCGAAGGGGCGGGCCATGTCCGTGCTGCTCGGCGGGGTCACCGTCGCCTGTGTGGCGGGAGTGCCGGGCGGTGCCGTCCTCGGGCAGCTGTGGGGATGGCGGGCCGCCTTCTGGGCCGTCGTCGTACTGTCCGTGCCCGCCCTCTTCGCGATCGTGCGGTCCGTGCCGGGCGGGGTGCCCGAGGCCGCTCGCGTGAGTGTGCGGAGCGAGGTGCGGGCCCTTCGCGCACCCCGGCTTCAAGTGGCTCTGCTTCTCGGGGCGTTGGTGAACGGCGGCACCTTCTGCACCTTCACCTATCTCGCGCCGCTCATCACCTCCGTCACCCGGCTGGGAGAAGCGTGGGTGCCCCTCGTGCTCGCGCTCTTCGGGTGCGGGTCGTTCGTCGGGGCCGCCGTCGCCGGGCGGATCGCCGACACCCGGCCCGGCCAGGTCCTCGTCGTGGGCGGCATGACGCTGTTCCTCGGGTGGGGCCTCCTCGGGCTGACTGCCGGGAATCCGGTGGCGGCGGTCGTACTCGCCTTCGTCCAGGGCGTGTTGTCGTTCGGCATCGGGTCCACGCTGATCTCCCGCGTGCTGTACGAGGCTGCCGACGCGCCGACCCTGGCAGGCGGTTTCGCCACGGCCGCGTTCAACGTGGGCGGGGCGCTCGGGCCCTGGCTGGGCGGGCTCGCGCTCGGGGCGGGGCTGGGGTACCGCTCGCCGGTGTGGGTGAGCTTGGTGCTGGTGGGGCTCGCCCTCGTGGCGGGAGGCGCCGCGCGACGGAACAGGGCCCTCACGGCTCCGGCCGCACGGTCCGCATAACAGAACAGAGCCTTCACGGCTCCCGCCGCACGGTCCGCATAACAGAACAGGGCCCTCACGGCTCCCGCCGCACGGTCCGCATAACAGAACAGGGCCCTCACGGCTCCCGCCGCACGGTCCGCATAACAGGCAGGGCCCTCACGGCTCCCGCCGCACGGTCCGCATAACAGGCAGGGCCCTCACGGCTCCCGCCGCACGGTCCGCGTGACGGAACAACCGCCGGAATAACCCGGTGCGGGTCGGTGGGCAGGCGGTTAGCCTCCGGGGATGACCTGGCTGCCCGCTGACTTCGCCCATCCGCTGCGCGTCGACGTGCCCGGCGGGCACCATCTGCGGCCGATCACCGGGGGCGACGCCGCGATCGACTACCCGGCGGTGATGGGGTCGCGGGAGCGGTTGTGGTCCATCTTCGGGGAGGCCTGGGGATGGCCCGCCGCCACGATCACGTACGAGGCGAACCGGGCGGACCTGGAGCGGCACGAGGCCGAGATCGCCGCTCACAAGTCCTTCAACTACGTACTGTTCGACGAGGCGGAGAGCGCCGAGTACGGGTGCGTCTACATCGACCTGCCGGATAAGGCCGGTGCCGATGCCGAGATCTCCTGGTGGGTCGTCGACGAGCGAGTGGGGACCGATCTGGAGCGGGACCTCGACGCGCTCGTGCCGCGGTGGATCGGTGAGGCGTGGCCCTTCGAACAGCCGCGTTTCATCGGCCGGGACCTGTCCTGGAAGCAGTGGCTGGCACTGCCGGATCTGTCCGACTGAGACGCCTTGGCCACCGACCCGCCTTGGCCACCGACCCGCCTTGACCGCTGAGCCGCCGAGCTGACGAGCCGCTGAGCCACTCAACTCCCGTGTCGGTCACGGCCCTTACGCGCCGCGCACTGACCGGATATGGTCGGCCGGTTCCACCCCTTGTGGGGACAGTCACAGCGTTCGCATAATCCTTCAACGGAATTGACCAGTCCATGCCAGCCATCGCGATCGCTTGCCAGATCCGTTGGCATGTTCCTGACATTCCTGACTCTTCTGCCGCACCCGGTTCCACCAGCCCGCATGTCAACCCCCCACGGAAGGCATCACGTTGAAGAACCTCGTCAAGGTCCTCAAGAGATGCGCGGTCGCCGGCGCGGCCGCCCTCGCGGTCATCAGCCTTCAGCCCGTCTCCCCCGCCAGCGCCGCCCCGGCACCCGTCGTCGGCGGAACCCGCGCCGCGCAGGGCGAGTTCCCCTTCATGGTCCGGCTCTCGATGGGCTGTGGCGGCTCGCTCCTCACCCAGCAGATCGTGCTCACCGCCGCGCACTGTGTGAGCGGCACCGGCGCCAACACCAGCATCACGGCCACCGCCGGTGTCGTGGACCTCCAGTCGACCACCGGCCGGGTCCAGGTCAAGTCCACGTACGTGTACCAGGCCCCCGGCTACAACGGCAACGGCAAGGACTGGGCGCTCATCAAGCTCGCCTCGCCCATCACCACGCAGGCCACCCTGAAGATCGCCACCACCACGGAGTACAACACCGGCACCTTCACCGTCGCCGGCTGGGGCTCGGCCTCCGAGGGCGGCGCCCAGCAGCGGTACATGCTCAAGGCGACCGTGCCGTTCGTCAGCGACGCCACCTGCCGCGCCTACAGCGGCTACAGCGGCCTCGTCGCGGGCGACGAGATCTGCGCCGGCTACGCGGCCGGCGGTGTCGACACCTGCCAGGGCGACTCCGGCGGCCCGATGTTCCGCCGGGACAGCGCCAACGCGTGGATCCAGGTCGGCATCGTGAGCTGGGGCATCGGCTGCGCCCGGCCCAACGCCCCCGGTGTCTACAGCGAGGTCTCGACCTTCGCCTCGGCCATCACCGCCGCGGCAGCGACTCTCTGACACCTGCCTCATCTTCCGTACGACTGCCCATCTTCCGTACGGCCTCCACGGGCCCGGCGCTCCTCAGCGCCGGGCCCGTACCCATGTCCGTACCCATGTCCGCACCCATGCCCATGCCCCACCCAGGGACCGCCGGGTACCCACCGCTTGGCCTGATGCGCTTGGCCGGACATCGCCCCTCGTGGGAGCGCTCACAGCGTTCTCATAATCCCTCAACAGAAAATGGCCGGTTCATGGCAACCAACGCGAGCATTTTCGCATCTGGTGGCATGAGCCTGCCATTTCTCTGTATCTGGCCTCCATCAGCTCGTATGTCAACCCCCCACGGAAGGCATCACGTTGAAGCACCTCCTCAAGACCCTCAAGAGATGTGCCGTCGCCGGCGCGGCAGCCCTCGCGGTCGTCAGCCTTCAGCCCGTCTCCGCCGCCAACGCGGCCCCGGCACCCGTCGTCGGCGGAACCCGCGCCGCACAGGGCGAGTTCCCCTTCATGGTCTCGCTCTCCATGGGCTGCGGCGGCTCGCTCCTCACCCAGCAGATCGTGCTCACCGCCGCGCACTGTGTGGACGGCACCGGCAACAACACCAGCATCACCGCCACCGCCGGCGTCGTGGACCTCCAGTCCACCACCGGCCGGGTCCGGGTCAGGTCCACCAAGGTGTACCAGGCCCCCGGCTACGACCCCACCGGCGAGGTCGGCGGCAAGGACTGGGCGCTCATCAAGCTCGCCCAGCCCATCAACCTGCCGACCCTGAAGATCGCCACCACCACGCAGTACAACACCGGCAACTTCAACGTCGCCGGATGGGGCAGGATCCGCGAGGGCGGTCCCACGTCGCGGTACCTGCTCAAGGCGACCGTTCCGTTCATCAGCGACGCCTCCTGCAAGGCGAACGGCGGCCTGTACGACAACCTCGTTCCCGGCGAAGAGATCTGCGCCGGATTCCAGCAGGGCGCCATCGACACTTGCAACGGCGACTCCGGCGGCCCGATGTTCCGCAGGGACAACGCCGGCGCCTGGATCCAGGTCGGCATAGTCAGCTGGGGCGACGGCTGCGCCCGGCCCAACGCCCCCGGCGTCTACAGCGAGGTCTCGACCTTCGCCTCGGCCATCACCGCCGCGGCGTCGACCCTCTGACGCCTGCCTCAACTCCCGTATCTCGCACGACACCCACGGGCCCGGCGCCGCACAGCGCCGGGCCCGTGCCCGTACTCGTGCCCACGCCCGTTCAGAAACCCCCGCCGAAGTCCCCGCCGCCCCCGAAGTCCCCGCCTCCGAAGCCGCCCCCGAAGTCACCGGAGTCGAAGTCGGCGCCGGACACGTCCCCGCCCTCGTATCCTCCGCCGCCGAAGTCCCCGTATCCGGAGCCGTAGTCGGCCGCGTACGACGGGCTGGCCATCATGGAGCCGAGCAGGGTGCCGACGAGGAGGCCGGGCAGGATGCCGCCGCCGAAGTAGCCGCCCGCCCAAGGGCCGTACGCCGGTCCCGCCTCCCAGTAGGGGCGGCGGCCATAGTCCGTGTCGACCTCGCGGACGGCGGGGTCGTGGCCCTCGGTGAGACGGACCTGGTCGGCGGCGCAGACCGGCACCTCGCGGGCGGCCCCGCCCGACGGCGTCCAGGTGGCGTCGGCGACCGACGGCCCGTGGCGCGGGTCGAAGAAGCAGGGGGCCCGGCGCTCGGGGACGGGCAGGCTCTCGCGGCGCGCGGCGAGCACGGCGAGCGAGAAGCGCCCGTCCTCCAGGGACTGGGTGACCGCGCGCACCTCCTCGGGGCGGGTGGCCGCGGCCATCAAGGACTTCGCCTTGTCGTAGGAGTCGAGGGCGCGCTCGTAGTCGGCGCGCATCGCGTCGTCCGCGCCAGCCTCCGCGGGGTGGAAGTCGAGCCGGTCGAGCTCCTCGCCGAAGGCGGTGATGTCCTCGTCGACGACGACGCGCAGCTTGTCGAGCGCGGCCTGCCGCTCCGCGTCCTTCCTGCGGCGGTTGCGGCGCACGAGCGTGTACGCGCCCGCGCCGCCGGCCACGATCACCGCGCCGGCCGCGATCAGGGCGCCCGTGTCCACGCCGCCCCCGCCCTCGCTCCAGCCGCTGGGCGCCGAACCGCCGACGTTGGCGAGGGCCCGGTCGGTGAAGTCGTCGAGCTGGGTCTTCGTGTCCTCGCCCTGGACGCTGGTGACGAGGTTCTTCACACCGTTCGGCGGCAGGACCGAGGCGTCCGCCTTCGCGTCGAACGCGTCGCCGAGCCGTACGCCGTACAGGCCCGCGACGCCGGTCGCGGTGCGCAGGTTCTGGAAGAGGTCCTGCTTCGGGAAGTCCGCGGGGAGCACGGCTACCATGACCGGCTTGTCGGCCTTCTCGATCTTCTCGGCCAGGGCGTCGGCGTCGGCCGACGACAGTTGCCCGGACATGGCCGGGTCGACGTACACGGGGCTCTCCCGCAGGGCGTCCGCGACCGTCGAGACGTCCGTGGCGGCGCGGGCGCCCGTGGCCCCGACGGACAGCACCGCCAAGGCCGCGAACGCGATCAGGAATGCGGAGAGTCCTCGGCTGAGGGTCTGTGCGGCCTTCATACCTTCGAAGCTACTCCTGAGCGGCCGAAAACGTACGTCGGGTCCGGCGGGCGGGGCACCCGCCACGGGTCCGGTGGGTGGCGGGCGGCGCACCCGCCACCCACCGGACCCGGCGTACGCCGCCCTCCGGGGTCAGGCCGCCTTGTAGGCCGCCGTCAGCTTCGCCACCGCCTCCCCGTACCGGCCGGTCAGCAGCAGGTGATCGGCGTCGGCGAAGGGCTTCGCGCTCGCCGCCGTGATCGTCTGCCCCATCTTCTGCTGGACGAGCAGCCGCGCCTTGGTGACGACCAGGCGCCCGGCCTCCTCCGATCCGGTCCTCTCGGCCAGGGCGGCCGCGACGGCGAGAGCCTTCAGCGTGCTCGTGCCGCCGCTCGGCACGGAGGTGCGCGTGGTCAGGCCCCATCCGTAGGGGAACTGCGGATCGTACGAGGAGTCGCCGACGTTGATCGGCAGCTGGGCCTCCGACTTCGGCCAGGTGAGCGGGAGCTGACCGGTGAAGGCCCGCTTCCCGTAGAGCACGTCCGCGACGCCGTCGCCTTCCGTGCCCGGCAGCCAGGACGCGACCAGCGCGTCGATGTCACCGAGTTGGTCGCCGACGAGCTGCGGCCGTCCGGACACGACGAGCACCGCGCACTTCATGGCGCCGCACACCTTGTCGACGGCGGCCCGGTCGGCGGCGGAGAACACCAGGTCGTTGCCGTTGCCGACATCGCCGACGCCCTCGGCGTACGGGGTCTCGCCGACGACCACGACCCCCACGTCATGGCCGTCCGTCGGCGCCGACGCGTCCTTGGAGTACGTGACCTCGCCCCCGGCCGCCTTCCGCATGCCCTCCAGGATCGTCGTCCCGTCCGTGATCTTCCCGGACGCGCCCTGCCAGGTGATGGTCCAGCCGCCGGTCTGGTTGCCGATGTCGTCGGCGTTGGACCCGGCGACATACACCTTCTGCGACTTCTTCAGCGGCAGCACGCCGCCCGCGTTCTTCAGCAGGACCTGGGACTCGGCCGCCGCCTCGCGGGCCACGGTCCGGTGCTTCGCCGAGCCGATCGCCGAGGCCCCGCTCGTGTCGGCGTACGGCTTCTCGAAGAGCCCGAGCTTGAACTTCTGCGTGAGGATGCGGGACACCGCGTCGTCGATCCGCTTCCCGGAGACCCGGCCGGCGGTCACCTCGTCCGACAGCGTCTTGTGGAAGTCCTTGTACGCGTACGGGACCATGATCATGTCGAGGCCCGCGTTGATGGACGTACGGACGTCGCTCGCGTAGTCGCCGGGGATCTGGTCGATGGCCTGCCAGTCGCTGATCACGAAGCCGTCGAAGTCCATGCGGTCCTTGAGCACGCCGTTGATCATCGCGGCGTCCGCGTGCATCTTCACCGGGCCCTCGGAGTCACCGAGGATGTCGAGCGAGGAGTACGAGGGCATGACCGTGCCGACGCCCCGGTCCACGGCCTCCTGGTACGGAGCCAGGTGGACGGCTTCGAGCTCCTGCCGGGTGACCTTGGTGATGCCCTGGTCGACGGTGTACGTGCCGGTCGTCGACGAGCCGTACTCCGTGCCGCCGTCGGCGACGAAGTGCTTGGCGGTGGCGAGGACCTTGTCGTTCTTCTTCAAGTCCTTGCCGCTGGGCGCCCCTTGGAGGCCCTGGATGACGGTCTCCATGGACTCGACGAGCGCCGGGTCCTCACCGAACGACTCGTAGGTCCGCCCCCAGCGCTCGTCGCGTGTCACGCACAGACAGGGCGCGAAGTCCCACGGGATGCCGGTGGCCCGGACCTCGGCGGCGGTCACCTTCCCCGCCTGGTAGGCGAGTTGAGGATCGCGCGTCGCACCGATGCCGATGTTGTGCGGCATGATCGTGGCGCCGACGAGGTTGTTGTGGCCGTGCACCGCGTCCACGCCGTAGATGAGCGGGATCTGGAACCTGGTGGCCTGCGCCCGGAGTTGGAAGCCGTCGATCATCTTGGCCCAGGCCTCGGGCGTGTTCGGCGTCGGGGTGGAACCGCCGCCGGAGAGCAGCGAGCCGAGATCGTACGCGGCGATGTCACCCGGCGTGGTGAGCGCGCCGCGCTCGGCCTGGGTCATCTGGCCGGCCTTCTCCGCGAGGGACATCCGGGAGAGCAGATCGGCGACCCGCTTCTTCACCGGCAACTTCGGGTCCAGGTACGGGAGTCCGTGGGCGTCGATCACGACCTGCGGATTCTCGGCGGGTGCCTTCGCTCCGGTGACCGTCAGCTTCAGCGGGACGGTCTCGGCGTTCTCGCCCGCCCGGTCGCGCAGGGTCGGCACGGTGACGGTCCGGGAGGTCCCGGAGGCCGTGCCCGCCGGGAAGGTCAACTCGCCCTGGACCGGGGTGTAGTCCTTACCGGACTCGCCGGTGCCGCCGGCCGTCTCGTACGCGACGGTGACGGGCTCCTCGATCGGCGCTGAGCCGGTGGTGGCGACCGCGATCTTCACGGCGGCCGAGCGGCCCTCCTTCACGGGGTACACGGCGGCGTCGGTGACGACGTTGGCGCGCAGCGTTTGGTCGGCCTTGCCGTACAACTCCACGCCGTCCATGGCGAACTGGTCCGCGCCCCCGACCGGGAGCGTGAGCGCGTAACCCCACATCTCGGTGAGGCCGAGGACCTGGTCGATGCCGCCGACGGGCTGGTAGTCCGTGCGGTAGGTGAAGGCGGTGAAGGGGATCTCCAGCTGTTTCCAGCCGGTCCAGTCGTCCGTGAAGGACGTGGTCCACAGCTCGGAGGCCTCGCCGTTGGCGCCGCCGTCCTTGAGCTCGAAGTTGACCTTCTTGCCGTTGTTCCGGCCCTCCCACCAGAAGCGGATGCCCTGACGCGCGGACCAGTCGTGGGCCGGCTTGTCGAAGGCGAAGTCGTGTGTGAAGCCGCCGTAGCCGCTGATGTCGTACGTACCGGAGAGGACCTTCTCGCCCTGCGGCGCGTCGTCCCGGGCGGCGAACTCCAGTGTGGGCGGGTCGTCCGTGTCGCTGCCCCAGGTGAAGATGGACTCGGCGGGCGGGTTCGCGAACGGCACCTCGCCCTCGAAGTTGTCGACGGGAGCGGGGGCCGGATCGTCCGCTCCGGAGGCGGGGCCCGCCACGGCGAACGGGAGCAGCCCCGTCAGCAGGGTGGCGGAGACGAGCAGGGCGGTTCTTCGCATGGACCTTCCCTCGGCTCTGGTGCAGCTGTTATGACTTGACATCCGATGACTTACCTCACGCCGTGAGTTAACTGGCGCACCGCCACGCCGTCAATACTTCACGTCAGAAGCGGTGCGGACCCAATTCCCGGCCGGATCACGGCCGTTGCTCCTTCGGAAATTGAACGCGCACCCCCTTGACGGCCGTTCGAAGCCGTCATTAACTCACGCCTCGCACGCCCCCATCTCCCCCACCTCCAGAAGGGCGGCGCACCATGAGCACCCCGAGAAGACGCACCACGGGCACCTCCACGAGACCCCTCCGGGCGGTCCGGCTCCTCCTCGCCGGACTGCTCACCACCGCCGGGCTGACCGCCGTCGGTGCCACGCCCGCGCAGGCCGCGGGCGAGCAGGTCTCGGTCTGGCTCACCACGACGGACGACACCGGCGGCCGTCACGTCGTCCGGGGCCTCCAAGCCCAGACCCCGTTCGCCTTCCAGGCCGGCAGCGGTGGCAGCGGCGACAACATCTCCGTGGACGAGAACACCCGCTACCAGACCTTCACGGGCGGAGGCGCGTCCTTCACGGACACCGCGGCCTGGCTGATGGACGGCAGCGGCGCCCTCACCCAGGCGACCCGCGACGCGACCATGAGCAAGCTGTTCTCCCCGACCGACGGCATCGGGCTCTCGTTCATCCGCAACCCGATGGGCGGCTCCGACCTGGCCCGCTTCGGCTACACGTACGACGACATGCCGGCCGGGCAGACCGACGCGGACCTCTCCGAGTTCTCGATCGCCCACGACCTCCAGGACGTACTGCCGCTCACCCGGCAGGCCAGACAGCTGAATCCGGCGCTCACCGTGGCGGCCTCGCCATGGACCGCGCCCGCCTGGATGAAGGACAACGGCTCGCTCAACGGGGGCTGGCTGAAGGCGGAGAACTACGGGGCCTACGCCTCGTACTTCGTGAAGTACCTCCAGGCGTGGCGCGACCAGGGCGTCCCCGTCAACTACGTCACCGCCCAGAACGAGCCGACCTGCTGCGCCGGCTACCCCTCCATGAGCTGGAACGGCTCGGGCCTCGCCTACTTCACCAAGAGCGAGCTGCTGCCGAAGCTCCAGGCGGCGGGGCTTTCGACGAAGGTCCTCGCGCACGACTGGAACTGGGACACGTACGACGCGTACGCCGCCCAGACCGTCGACGACGCGGCGGTCCGCGCGCACCCGAACTTCGGCGGGATCGCCTGGCACGGCTACGGCGGTGATGTGGCGAAGCAGACCACCGTCCACAACCAGTACCCCTCGCTGGACGCCTTCGGCACCGAGCACTCGGGCGGCACCTGGATCGCCAACCAGCAGCGCGAGGACATGCTCAACATCGTCGACTACACCCGCAACTGGGCGAAGTCGGTGACCAAGTGGTCGCTGGCCGTGGACCAGAACCGCGGCCCGCACAACGGCGGCTGCGGCACCTGCGACGGCCTGATCACCGTCCACAACGGCGACTCGCGGCACGGCCAGGTCGACTACACCATCGAGTACTACACGATGGGCCATCTCACGAAGTTCGTACGCCCCGGTGCCCAGCGCATCGCGTCCACGGCAAGCTCGTCCGTCCCGAACGTGGCCTGGCGGAACCCGGACGGTTCGAAGGCGCTGATCGCATACAACGACGCATCGACAGCGAAGACCATGACGATCAACTGGGGCTCACAGCACGCCACTTACTCGCTCCCCGGCAAGACCTCGGCTACCTTCACCTGGTCCGGCACCCAGTCGGGCGGCGGCGACCAGTCGGGCGCGTTCGTGGGGCTCGCGGGCAAGTGCCTCGACGTGGCGGGCGGTTCGTCGGCCAACGGCACGGCGGTCCAGCTCTACGACTGCAACGGCTCGACCGCGCAGAACTGGACGGTCGCCGCGGACGGTTCGGTCCGGTCCCTCGGGAAGTGCCTCGACGTCACCGGCGCGTCCGTCTTGGACGGGGCGAAGATCCAGCTCTACGACTGCAACGGGTCGGGGGCGCAGCGCTGGTCGTACAACGCCTCGACGGGTGACGTGGTCAACGCGGCGGCGAACAAGTGCCTGGACGTGAGCGACAACTCGTCGACGAACGGGGCACGGACGCAGATCTGGAGCTGCACGGGGGCTGCCAATCAGAAGTGGCGGCTCCAATAGCGGCCGGGGCCCTACGCGGGGCCACCTGCCGCGCCGCCTGACTCCCGGGCGACCCGGGTCACCGCGACCGCCGCCTTGAGGTCGGCCCAGAACTCCGGTCGCGCGTCGACCCGGTACCCGAGCCGGTAGACCGTCGTCCTGGTCCTGCCGCGCACCCGCAGACGTACCTCGGACGGCCCGGGATGCGCGGAGAGGATCTCCTTCAGCTGTCGGACCGCCCGCGGCGTCACCTGTGCCTGTGCCATGTCGAGCTGGACGAGCGCTGTCTCTCCGGCATGGCTCAGGTCTGGGACCTGGAGTTCCATCGCGACGAGGCGGGGCACGTCCTCGCGCTTGTCGAGGCGTCCCTTGACGAACACCACCGTGTCCTCGACGAGTTGGGTCGACACCAACTGGTAGGTGGCCGGGAAGAACATGCACTCGATCGAGCCCGCGAGGTCCTCGACGGTGGCGATCGCCCAGGCGTTGCCCTGCTTGGTCATCTTGCGCTGGAGCCCGGAGATGATGCCGCCGATGGTGACGACCGCGCCGTCGGCGTGCTCGCCGCCGGTGAGCTGGTTGATGCCCGCGTCCGCCTTGTCGGACAGCACGTGCTCCAGACCGAACAGCGGGTGGTCGGAGACGTACAGACCGAGCATCTCCCGCTCCTGGGCGAGCAGATAGGCCTTGTCCCACTCGTCGGTGGTGAACTCCACGTCGAGTCCGAAGCCGGGCTCGGTGTTGTCCTCCTCGCCCATCCCGCCGAACAGGTCGAACTGCCCCTCGGCCTCCTTGCGCTTGACCGCCACCACGTTGTCGATCATCGGCTCGAAGTGCGCGGTCAGCCCCTTGCGGGTGTGCCCCATCGTGTCGAACGCACCCGCCTTGATCAGCGACTCCGTGGTCCGCTTGTTGCAGGCGACCGCCTCGACCTTGTCGAGATAGTCCGGGAAAGAGGCGTACTTCCCCTTGGCCTTACGGCTGCGAATGATCGACTCCACCACGTTCGTACCGACGTTGCGCACCGCCGACAGCCCGAACAGGATCACGTCGTCACCCTGCGCCGCGAAGTTCTGCTCCGACTCGTTGACGTTCGGCGGCAGCACCTTGATCCGCATACGCCGGCACTCGTTCAGATAGACCGCCGACTTGTCCTTGTCGTCCTTGACCGAGGTGAGCAGCGCGGCCATGTACTCGGCCGGGTAGTTCGCCTTCAGATACGCCGTCCAGTACGACACCAGGGCGTAGGCCGCCGCGTGGGCCTTGTTGAAGGCGTAGCCCGCGAAGGGGACCAGCACGTCCCATACGGTCTTGACGGCTTCGTCGGAGTAGCCGCGCTCCCTGCATCCGTCGCGGAACGGGACGAACTCCTTGTCCAGCACCTCTTTCTTCTTCTTGCCCATGGCCCGGCGCAACAGGTCGGCCTGGCCCAGGCTGTAACCGGCGAGGATCTGGGCAGCCTTCTGCACCTGTTCCTGGTACACGACCAGCCCGTAGGTGAGGTCGAGGATGTCCTTGAGCGGTTCCTCGACCTCTGGGTGGATCGGCGTGATCTCCTGCTGTCCGTTCTTGCGCAGGGCGTAGTTGGTGTGCGAGTTCATCGCCATCGGGCCCGGCCGGTAGAGGGCGGTGACAGCCGTGATGTCCTCGAACTGGTCGGGCTTCATCAGCCGGAACAGGGAACGCATGGCGTTGCCGTCGAACTGGAAGACACCCAGCGTGTCGCCGCGCCCCAGCAACTCGAACGTCCTGATGTCATCCAACGGAAGGCTCAACAGGTCGATGTCGAGGCCCTTGTTGGACCTCACCATCCTGATGGCGTCGTCCATGATCGTGAGGTTGCGCAGACCGAGGAAGTCCATCTTCAGCAGGCCGAGCGACTCGCACTGCGGGTAGTCCCACTGCGTGATGGTCACGCCGTCGGTGTGCCGCACCCAGATCGGGGCGTGGTCGACGATGGGCTCACTGGACATGATCACGCCGGCCGCGTGCACACCCATCTGCCGGACCAGCCCCTCGACACCCTTCGCGGTGTCGATGACCTTCTTCACGTCCGGCTCGTTCTCGTACATCCCCCGGATCTCGCCCGCCTCGCTGTAACGCGGGTGCGAGGGGTCCGTGATCCCTGCGAGCTCGATACCGGAACCGCCCACGTCGGCGGGCATCGCCTTGGTGAGCCGGTCACCCATCGCGTACGGATAACCCAGGACGCGCGCGGAGTCCTTGATGGCGTTCTTCGCCTTGATCTTTCCGTACGTGCCGATCATCGCGACCTTGTCGGCGCCGTACTTCTCCGTCACATACCTGATCACCTCGACGCGCCTACGCTCGTCGAAGTCGATGTCGACATCGGGCATCGAGACACGCTCGGGGTTCAGGAACCGCTCGAAGATCAGACCGTGTTCGAGCGGGTCGAGGTCGGTGATCCCCATCGCGTACGACACCAGGGACCCGGCCGCGGAACCACGGCCCGGGCCGACCGCAATGCCCTGTTTCTTGGCCCACATGATGAAGTCGGCGACCACGAGGAAATACCCAGGGAACCCCATCTGAATGATGACGTCCATCTCGAACTCCGCCTGCTTCTGATAACTCTCCTCCCAGCCCTGCGGAAAGCGGCGCCGCATGCCGTTGAGGACCTCTTCCCTGAACCAGGTGACTTCGGTGAAGCCGTCGGGGATCTCGAACTTCGGCATGAGGTTCTTCGCCTCGAACATGCCGGACGTGTCGATCTGCTCGGCCACCAGCAGGGTGTTCGCACACCCCTCCTGCCAGGCCTCCGACGAGTCCACCGCGTACATCTCGTCCGTGGACTTCAGGTAATAACCGGTCCCGTCGAAGCGGAAACGGTCCGGATCCGAGAGGTTCTTGCCCGTCTGGATGCACAGCAACGCGTCGTGCGCGGTCGCCTCGTGCGCGTACGTGTAGTGCGAGTCGTTCGTCACCAGCGGCGGGATGCCCAGCTTCTTGCCCACCCGCAGCAGATCGTCACGGACCCGCCGCTCGATGTCGATCCCGTGGTCCATCAACTCCAGGAAATACCGGTCCTTGCCGAAAATGTCCTGGTACTCCGAGGCCGCCTTCACCGCCTCGTCGAACTGGCCCAGACGCAACCGCGTCTGCAACTCACCCGACGGACAACCCGTGGAGGCGATCAGCCCCTCGGACCACTGGGAGATGGTCTCCTTGTCCATCCGCGGCCACTTCTGCAGCCAGCCCTCCGCATACGCGTCCGAGGACAGCCGGAAAAGGTTGTGCAGACCGGTCCTGTTCGCCGCCCAGATCGTCTTGTGCGTGTAACCACCCGAACCGGACACGTCGTCCCGCTTCTGGTGCGGCTGACCCCACTGGATCTTCCGCTTGTTCCGCCGCGACTCCGGGGCGACATACGCCTCGATCCCGATGATCGGCGTCACCCCCGCCTGCTTCGCCGTGTGGAAGAAGTCGTACGCCCCGTGCAGGTTGCCGTGGTCCGACATCGCGATGTGCGTCATGCCCATCTCATTGCACGCGTTGAACATGTCCTTCAGCCGCGCGGCACCGTCCAGCAACGAGTACTGGGTATGGACGTGCAGGTGCGTGAAGGATCGGGACACGTGGGGCTCCTGGGATACAACGCCGAGTTGCCGGGAGCGCCATCAAAGCCATGGTCAGCTGGGCGGATCAAACAACTCGAAGGCCCGCTGCCACAAGCATTCGTTGTACGCATAGCGTCTGCCCCATGAACCTGGAAACCGTGCGGGCCTTCGTCGCCGTGGCCGAGGAAGGACAGTTCCGGCACGCGGCCGTCCGGCTCGGCGTCAGCCAGCAGGCCGTGTCAAAACGCGTCGCGGCCCTGGAATCGTCGCTGGGTGTGACGCTGTTCCGGCGGATCGCCACCGGGGCGATCCTGACGTCGGACGGCCGGAAGTTTCTGCCCCATGCCCGGGCCGTACTCTCCGCGGTCGGACAGGCCGTCGAGTCCGTGCGGCGCGAGACCCGTCCGCTGTGCGTCGACGTACTCGGCGATCGGCTCGCCACATCGGCCGTCCTGCTGGAGTTCCATCGCGCGCACCAGGACATCCCGCTGAAGACCGTGATGCTGAACGGTGTGGACGCGGCGGTCCGTGCGCTCGCCGCCGGAGAGATCGACGCGGCGTTCGTCTACGAACGGGAGCCCGTCCAGGATCTCGTCCCGGGGCTCGACGGGGCGGTCGCCTGCCTGGAGGCCCTGGAGATCATCGTCGGCGAGCACCATCCGCTCGCGGGAGCCGAATCCGTCAGCCCGGCCGAACTCGCCCCTTTCACCGCCTGGGTCCCGGGGATCGTCGAAGGCAGCGAATGGGGTGACTGGTATCGCGAATTCGCGGCGGAGTTCTCACTCACCATCGACTCGACCGGCCCGAACTTCGGGATGGAGTCGCTCCTGGAGTCGGTCGGCTCCTCACGTTCGATCTTCACCTTCTTCGGAGAGCGGGTCAGGATCGACCTGCCGAGGCAGCACGGGCTCCGGCGCATCCCCGTCGTCGCGCCGACGCCCGTCTATCCCTGGTCGCTCATCTGGCACTCCGCCAACGAGCACCCCGGCCTCGCGGCGCTCCTTGCCCATGTGCGTGACAGTCCTACGCCCTCCGACACCAGGGGGCTGTGGCTGCCCCGCCCGTTCGCGAACATGGGGGCGTGACAGCCACGAGGCGCCTGGGGCGTAAAGGGGCCGTCTACTCCGCCGGTTCCACCCCCGCGCGCAGCAACCCGTACGTGTAAGCGTCCTCCAGGGCCTGCCACGACGCCGCGATCACGTTTTCGGCGACGCCCACCGTCGACCACTCGCCCGTGCCGTCGGACGTGGAGATCAGGACCCGGGTCGTGGACTGGGTGCCGTGCTTGCCCTCCAGGATGCGGACCTTGTAGTCCACTAGCTCCAGCTTGGCGAGCTGGGGGTAGATCTTTTCCAGGGCTACGCGCAGGGCGCGGTCGAGGGCGTTGACCGGGCCGTTGCCCTCGGCCGTGGCGACGATGCGCTCGCCCTTGGAGAAGAGCTTGACCGTGGCCTCGTTGGCGTGGCTGCCGTCGGGGCGGTCCTCGACGATGGCACGCCAGGACTCGACCTCGAAGTACTTGCGGGCCTTGCCTTCGATCTCCTCCCGGAGCATGAGCTCGAAGGAGGCGTCCGCGGCCTCGTACGTGTAGCCCTTGAGCTCGCGCGCCTTGACCCGCTCGACAACCCGGCCGATCAGCTCGCGGTCGCCGCCCAGGTCGACGCCGAGCTCCTTGCCCTTGAGCTCGATCGAGGCGCGGCCGGCCATGTCGGACACCAGCATCCGCATGGTGTTGCCGACCTGCTCGGGGTCGATGTGCTGGTACAGGGCCGGGTCGACCTTGATGGCCGACGCGTGCAGGCCGCCCTTGTGGGCGAAGGCCGAGACACCGACGTACGGCTGGTGCGTGGACGGGGTGAGGTTCACGACCTCGGCGATCGCGTGCGAGATGCGGGTCATCTCGCTCAGGGCGCCCTCGGGGAGGACCTTCATGCCGTACTTCAGCTCCAGGGCGGCGACGACCGGGAAGAGGTTGGAGTTGCCGACGCGCTCGCCGTAGCCGTTCGCCGTGCACTGGACGTGGGTCGCGCCCGCGTCCACGGCGGCGAGGGTGTTCGCGACGGCGCAGCCGGTGTCGTCCTGGGCGTGGATGCCCAGGCGTGCCCCGGTGTCGGCGAGGACCGTGGCGACGACGGCCTGGACCTGGGCGGGGAGCATGCCGCCGTTGGTGTCGCAGAGCACCACCACATCGGCGCCGGCCTCCGAGGCCGCCCGGACGACCGCCTTCGCGTACTCGGGGTTCGCGCGGTAGCCGTCGAAGAAGTGCTCGCAGTCGACGAAGACGCGGCGGTCCTGGGAGCGGAGGTAGGAGACGGTGTCGCGGACCATCTCCAGGTTCTCTTCAAGGGTCGTACGCAGCGCCAGCTCGACATGCCGGTCGTGGGACTTGGCGACGAGCGTGACCACCGGCGCACCAGACGCGACCAGCGCCTTGACCTGCGGGTCCTCGCTCGCCTTGCCGCCGGCGCGGCGCGTGGCGCCGAAGGCGACGAGCTGGGCGTGCTGGAAGGCGATCTCCTGCTGGGCGCGGGCGAAGAACTCGGTGTCGCGCGGGTTGGCCCCCGGCCAGCCGCCCTCGATGAAGCCCACCCCGAAGTCGTCCAGGTGCCGTGCGATGGCCAGCTTGTCCGCGACGGTGAGGTTGATGCCCTCTCGCTGCGCACCGTCGCGCAGCGTCGTGTCGAAGACGTGGAAGGCGTCGTCGACTCGGGAGGGGCCGCGACGGGAGGAGTCGCGATTCTCGTCGGTTGCGTCTGTCATCTCTTGTGGCTCCTGAATCGGATTCGGTCTACCGGAATGACCGGCTCCACCGTCCATGCTCTCTCGCGCTCCGGTTCCGGCTGAAGGTGGGCCAGGAAACAGAAAAACCTCTCGCGGGTGCGAGAGGTCTGCGCGCGGGTCTGGACGACGGTGGCCGCCCGTACGTGGTCGTACGGTGCGGTCACTGCGGACCGGCGCGCCTGCTGCCAATAATCATGGCGAACGAGAGCACGGAGGCAGTCTGGCACATACCGCCCCCGTGCTCACCGTCCGTCTCAGGATGCGAGCACTCGGTTGATCACCGCAGGTGACGGACGAACGCGGCGTTGCCCGGTTCGCCTGCGTCCGTTCGGTCAGGGCAGGCGGCGGACGAAGCCGTCGTACGCGCCGTTCGTGTCGTCGGGGACGAGCTGGGCGGAGTAGCTGGCGAGGCCGATGCGCCGGGCTCCGGCGCTCACCGAGTAGGCCGTCACGTCCTCGTCCCGTACGGGTCCTCCCGTGACGGACTCGCTGACCAGGCGGGTGCTGCCGGTGCGCAGGTCGCGGAGGTAGACGTTGGCCGCTGCGAGCTGCCCGTCCGCCGACCGCGGATCCGCCTGGTAGGCCAGGTACCGGCCGTCCGGGCTGAGCTGCGGCTCGCGGAGCCGCTCCTCGCCCGCGGTACCGGCGTCCACGCGCCGGGTGACGTCGGTGCGCAGGTCACGCACGTAGAGGTGGTTGACGTCCCCGGGGGTCTCATCCGGGACCAGGTCGTCGCCCCAGTACGAGAAGGCGATGGTCCGGCCGTCCGCGGAGAGCGAGGCGGGCATCGCGTACCGCTCGGCCGAGGAGCCGTCCGGCCTGACGTTGACCTGTTCCTCGGTACCGGTGCGGCGGTCGTGCACCCACGTGACGCCGTTCGAGCTGCGGGGCACGGGCTGCGTGTACGCCACATAGCGGCCGTCGGCGCTCACGCCCTCCAGGAGCGCCGGGTTGGTCCGGCGGTCCCGGTTGCTGACCCGCTCCACTTCGCCGGTACGGCGGTCGAGGACGTACACGGCTCCGAAGAGGTCGCCGGGCGAGGTCTCCATCCGGTCGGCCTTGGCGTTGAAGGCGATGTAGCGGCCGTTCGCCGAGATGATGGCGCCGCCCGCGAGCGCGGAACCCCCGTCGAGGGCGACGCTGGTCCGCTCCGTGGTGCCGGTGCGCCGGTCGTGCAGATAGATGTCGTACGCCCCCACGTCCGTGGGCGGGTTGTCCCAGTGGACCAGGTTCCTGGCGTTGGAGCGGAACAGGACGTACCGGCCGTCGGCGCTGATGCTCAGCGCGTTCGACGTGCCGTCGGACTGCGCGCCGTCCGAACTGACGCTGACCCGCTCGACGGTGCCCTTGCGCTGGTCGCGCACGAAGACGTCCGAAGAGGTGTTGGTGTCCCCCGGCACCAGGTTGGACGCGTCGGCGCTGAAGAGCGCGAAGCGGCCGTCCGCGCTGAACTCCGGTCCGTACGAGTTGGCGTTGCCCTGCTCCCCCGTCGCGGACACGGTGACCCGCTCGGTCACCGGCTTCGGTGCCGCCGCCGACGTCCCGGCCGACACCCCGGTCGGCGTCACCGCCGCTGACATCGTTGCCGTCGTCGCCAGCATCGCCCCCGCGATCACCGCGACGGACGCTCCACGCATGGCTCTGCGCATGCCTGCTTCCCCCTGTTTTCCCCGTTGGTCTTCCCCGTAGCGCTCGTTCCCCGTAGCGCTCGTCCCCCGGCCCTGTGTCGAGGGCTCACCCGATGCAAACGCACCAGAGGGCACGGGTCAATCCGCCGAATTGAGTACAACCTGGACGGGTGCTCAGGTGTCCGAGCGCGCCAGTGCCTCGTCCAGGAACTCCCGTACGTGGTCGAGGATCTGCTCCCGGTCCGTGCCCCGCAGCCCGATCGCCACATGGATGGAGAAGCCGTCGAGAAGGGCCCTCAGCCGGGACGCGAAACGGTCCGGGTCCACCGGGCGGAACTCCGCGCGCGACACCCCCTCCGCCAGCAGCGCCACCAGGTCGCGGTGCCAGGCGCCCTCGATCGCGGCCTGTCGCTCACGGGCGTCCTCGTCTGCGTTCTGCGAGCGGTTCCAGACCTCCAGCCAGAGGGTCCAGTGCGGGTCGCGGTGACCGTCGGGCACGTACAGGTCGACGTACGCGTCGAGGCGCTCGCGTGCCGGGGCCGCCCGGGTGAGCAGCCGGCCGCGCTCCGCGCCGAGCCGCCCCTCGCTCCACTCCAGAGTGCGCAGCAGCAGCTCGTCCTTGGAGTGGAAGTAGTAGAGGAGGTGACCGCTGCTCATGCCGACCTCGCGGCCGAGCGCCGCCATGGTGAGCTTCTCCAGACCGCGTTCGGCGATCATGTCCGTCGCCACGGCAAGGACGTCCTCGCGAGGCGGGGCGGTGTTCCGCCGGCGGGTCGTCACGCGACGGCCCCGACGGCGGGCTCGCTCAGCCGACGGTCGCAGGCGGCACAGGACAGTACGTTCACCCGTACGTTCTACCTGACGCGGGCCGCTCTCAGGCCCTCGGCTGCTGTTGCGTGATGCAGTGGATGCCGCCGCCGCCCGCGAAGATCGCCCGCGCGTCAACCAGCGTCACCATCCGCTCGGGGAAGAGCCTCCGGAAGATCCCGGCCGCGATCTCGTCGCGCGGGTCGTCGAAGCCGCAGAGCACGACTCCGCCGTTGCAGAGGTAGTGGTTGATGTAGGAGTAGTCGGCCCAGTGGCCGTCCGCCTCCAGGACCGTCGGGGCGGGCACCTCGACGACCTCGATCCGGCGGCCGCGGGCGTCGGTCTGCGCCCTGAGCAGTCCGATGACCTCCTTCGACACCTCGTGGTCGGGGTGCGCCGGGTCCGGCTGGGAGTGCGCGACGACGACTCCGGGGCGGGCGAAGGCGGCGACGATGTCGACGTGGCCGAGCGTCCCGTACCCATGCGGGGGATAGTCGCCGGTCAGTCCGCGCGGCAGCCAGATGGCCCTGCGGGTGCCGAGGTGGGCATGGATCTCCGCCTCCACCTGCTCCCTCGACCAGTCCGGGTTACGCTCGGGGCCGAGTTGCACGGTCTCGGTGAGCAGCACAGTGCCCTCGCCGTCCACGTGGATCGCACCGCCCTCGTTGACGAGCTTCGAGGCGTACGTCCGTGCCCCGGCCAGGTCCGACACATACGCCGCGATCTTGGCGTCGTGTTCCCAGCGGGCCCAGCCCTGGGCACCCCAGCCGTTGAACGTCCAGTCCACGGCGGCGAGTTCACCCTTTCCATTGGTGAGGAAGGTGGGGCCGATGTCGCGCATCCAGGCGTCGTCGAGTTCCCGCTCGACGGTGTCGATGCCGGGGCCCAGCAGGGTCCGCGCCTCGGCCGACCGGCCGGGACCGCAGACGACCGTGACCGGTTCGAAGCGGCGTACGGCGCGGGCCACCGACGCCCAGGCCGCACACGACCGGGCGAGGTCATCGGGGTCGTCGAAGGTGGCGTTGGGGCCCGGCCAGGCCATCCAGGTGCGCTCGTGCGGGGTCCACTCGGCAGGCATGCGGAAGCCGTCGACGGCAGCCTTGTTCATCGGGGTCCTCATCGGGGTTCTCACAGGAAGTACAGACGGTTGAGGGCGACCGAGTCGGCCGCTTCGGAGTGCAACGGGTCGCCGTCGAGGGTGACCAGGCCGGTGCGCTGGTCCACGTCGACCGTCCCGGTACGGGAGTTGAGGCGCAGGTCGGCGGGACCGATGCCGCGCGTGCCGCGAACCGCCACGCGGCGACGGCGTGTTGGCATGGTGTCGTTGCCCTGGTCGAGCGCGGCCCGCGCCACGAAGGCGACCGAGAGGTCCGCTGGTGTGGCGCCGTGCGCCCCGAACTGCGGTCCGAGGACCAGGGGTTCGCAACTGTCGGTCGCCGCGTTCGGGTCGCCCACGACTCCGTACGCCGGAAATCCGGACTTCAGCACGAGCTGCGGCTTCGCTCCGAAGAACTCGGGGCGCCACAGCACGATGTCGGCGAGCTTGCCTGTCTCAATGGAGCCGACTTCGTGGGCGAGGCCGTGCGCGATCGCGGGGTTGATGGTGAGCTTGGCGATGTAGCGCAGGACGCGCGCGTTGTCGTCGCCAGAGTCGTCCGAGTACCCGGAGCTGCCGGACCCGCCCGCTCCTCCGGGGCGGTCCCCGTCCAGGGGCCCCAGCTCCGCCTTCATCTTCCCGGCCATCGCGAACGTCCGGCGTACGGTCTCCCCCGCACGCCCCATCCCCTGCGCGTCCGACGAGGTGATGCCGATCGCGCCCAGGTCGTGCAGCACGTCCTCGGCGCCCATCGTCCCGGCCCGTATCCGGTCGCGGGCCATCGCCGCGTCGCCGGGCAGGTCGGTCTTGAGGTCGTGGACGGAGACGATCATCCCGTAGTGCTCGGCGACCGCGTCCCGGCCGAAGGGCAGGGTGGGGTTGGTGGAGGAGCCTATGACGTTCGGAACTCCCGCCATTTTCAGCACATTCGGTACGTGACCGCCGCCGCAGCCCTCGATGTGGAAGGCGTGGATGGTGCGGCCTTCGAGGACGCGCAGGGTGTCCTCGACGGACAGGCACTCGTTCAACCCGTCGCTGTGCAGGGCGACTTGGACGTCGTACTCCTCGGCGACCCGAAGTGCCGTATCGAGCGCGCGGGTGTGGGCGCCCATGTCCTCGTGGACCTTGAAGCCGGACGCCCCGCCCTCGGCCAGGGCCTCGACGAGCGGCGCCTCGTGCGAGGACGAACCCCGGCCCAGGAAGCCGATGTTGACCGGCCACGCGTCGAACGCGTTGAACGCGTGCCGCAGCGCCCAGGGCGAGTTGACGCCGACGCCCCACACCGGCCCGAACTCCTGCCCGACGATCGTCGTCACGCCGGACGCGAGCGAAGCCTCCATGACCCGCGGCGAGAGCAGGTGGACGTGCGTGTCGACGGCTCCGGCGGTGGCGATCAGTCCTTCCCCGGAGACGATGGACGTACCCGTGCCGACCACGACGTCGACACCGTCGAGCGTGTCGGGGTTCCCGGCCCGGCCGATGGAGCAGATCCGCCCCTCGCGGATGCCGATGGAGACCTTCCGGATCCCCTGCGCCGCGTCGATCACCACGACATTGCTGATGACGACGTCACAGGTCTCTCGGACGGCGGCGGCCTTGAGGTGCAGCCCGTCGCGCGCGGTCTTGCCGAATCCGGCGAGGAACTCGTCGCCGTACTTCTGGGCGTCGGACTCGACGCGGATCGTGAGCCCCGAGTCGCCGAGGCGGACACGGTCGCCGGCCCGGGGGCCGTGGGTGGCGGCGTACTCGTACGGATTCATCGTGTCGCTTCCCGCCCCTGAGACTCGGCCCCTGAAGCCGCGGCTCCCAGATATCCGCAGGCGGCAGCCCTGTGCAGGGCCTCCTCCTTCGCGCCCGGCGCGTCCAGCGGCCCGTCGACGAGCCCCGCGAACCCGATCGCGATCCGCTCGCCCCCGATGGGCACGAGCCCGACCTCGACGCGCTCGCCCGGCCCGAACCGCACCGACGACCCCGCGGGCACGGCGAGCCGCATCCCGTACGCGTCCGCGCGCGGGAAGTCGAGCCGCGGGTTGGCCTCGAAGAAGTGGAAGTGCGAGGTGACGGAGACGGGCACGGTGGCCGTGTTGGTGACCGCGAGCCGCACGACCGCCTCGGGCTCCGCGTGCAGGGGCCCGGGCAGCAACGCCCCCGGGGCCCGCTCCCCCAGCCCGCCGCCGATGGGGTCGGCCACGACCGCCAGCCGCGATCCGTCGTCGAAGACGGCCTCGACATGCACCTCGGTCACTACGTCGGCGACGCCCGGCAGCACGTCGTCAGGGCCGAGCACCGCCCGGGCCGCCTCGATGGCCTCGGCGAGCCGTCGCCCGTCCCGTGCGGCCTCGCAGACTGTGTCCGCGATGAGCGCGGTCGCCTCCGGCACGTTGAGCCTGAGGCCGCGTGCCCGGCGGGCACGGGCCAGCTCGGCGGCCCCGAACAGGAGCAGCCGGTCACGTTCCGTGGGGGTCAGTCGCACGTCACGACACCTCCTTGCATTCACCCTTATTGGAGCGTCACTCTAACCGCGCCATTCTTGGAACGGAACCATTGACGGGTGAATTCGAACCGGGCACATTGAACGTCGCTCTAAAGTGCGGGACGCAAGTGGCCATCGAAGGAGACCCGCCATGCCGGTGGAACAACACGGAGTCGACACCATCCCGGAGGAGGAGCGGACAAGCGGTCCGCGGGACCTGGTCTCGATCCTGCTCGGCTCGAACCTCTGCCTCGGCGTGATCATCTTCGGCTGGCTGCCGCCGTCGTTCGGGCTGGGCTGGTGGTCGTCCGTCACGTCGGTCGTCGTGGGCACGCTGGTCGGCACGGCGCTCACGGCTCCGCTCGCGCTGGTCTCCCTGCGCACGGCGACGAACCTCTCGACGTCGTCCGGTGCCCAGTTCGGCGTCCGGGGCCGGCTCGTCGGCTCGGTCGTCGGGCTCCTGCTCGCCCTCGGATACACGGCCCTGACCGTGTGGATCGGCGGCGACGTGATGGTGGGCGTGCTGCACCGCCTGTTCGGACTGCCGGCCTCGGACCTCTCGTACGCGCTGGTCTACGCCCTGCTCTCGGCGGCCACCGTGGCGGGCGCGGTGTACGGCTACCGCGTGCTGCTCGGCATGTCCCGGATCCTGGCCGTGGGCATGACGGCCCTGCTGGTCCTCGGAGTGTTCGCGTACGCGCCGCACTTCACGACCGACGCACTGCCGGAGGCGGGCGGCTATCTGCTCGGCGGCTTCTGGCCGACGTGGCTGCTGGCGGCGGTGGCCGCGGGTCTCTCGGGCCCGGTCGCGTTCATCACGCTGCTCGGCGACTACACGCGCTACATCTCACCCGCCCGGCACTCCTCCCGCACGGTCCTGCACGCGACCTGGCTGGGCCTGACCGCCGGGCTCCTGGTCCCCCAGCTCTTCGGCACCTTCACGGCGTACGCGGCCCGCACGGCCCTCGACTACGCGGGCCCGCTGGTCTCCACCTCCCCCGGCTGGTACCTGGTCCCGCTCCTGCTCGCCGCCTCCGCCGGGTCGGTCGGCAACGCGGGGCTGATGCTCTACTCGATGGGCCTCGATCTCGACGCGATCCTCCCGCGCGCCTCCCGCACCCGGGCCACGTACACGGTCGCCGTCGTTGCCACGGCCTGCGTCTTCGTCGGCCACTACGCGTCGAGCACCCAGGACGCGATGACGTCCTTCGTGCTGCTGCTGACCGCGATCGGCACACCGTGGGCGGTGATCACGCTCATCGGCTTCGCACGGTGCCGAGGCGTGTACGACCCGGACGCCCTCCAGGTCTTCAACCGCCGTTCCCGCGGCGGGATCTACTGGTACTCGGCCGGCTGGAACATCCCGGCCACGCTGTCATGGAGCCTGGGTGCGGTCGCCGGCCTGCTCGCGGTGTCCCTGCCGTCGTACGAGGGACCGCTGCTGACGCTGACCGGCGGGGTGGACTGCAGTTTTCTGCTGTCGGGGGCGGTGGGCGGACTCGCATACCTCGTGCTGTCGCCGAAGCGGGAGGCCGTGCCGTCCGGTGTGTCGGCGCGGGTCGGCCGTGCCGGTCGCGCCCACGCGGCGGAGCCGCACGGCGATCCGGCCCCGCACCCTTGAGAAGCACGGGCCCCGCCCTCCTGCCGAGGAGGACGGGACCCGGAAAAGACGGGAAAGGCGCAGCTGAGAACCTCAGCCCAGGTTGTGCATCCACTCGTGCTGGTCCTCGGTCACACCCCGCTGGATGTCGAGCAGGGCCTGGCGGAGCTTGAGGGTGACCTCGCCGGGCTCGCCGCCGGAGTGCTGCCACTCGACGGAGGAACGCTTGACCGTGCCGACGGGCGTGATGACGGCCGCCGTGCCGCAGGCGAAGACCTCGGTCAGGGTGCCGTTCTCGGCGTCGCGCTGCCACTGGTCGATGGAGACGCGGGCCTCCTCGGACTCGTAGCCGAGGTCACGGGCGACCGAGAGGAGCGAGTCGCGGGTGACGCCCTCCAGGATGGAGCCGGTGAGGGTGGGGGTCACGATCTTGTCGCCGTACACGAAGTACAGGTTCATGCCGCCCAGTTCCTCGACCCACTTGTGCTCGACGGCGTCGAGGTAGCAGACCTGGTCGCAGCCCTTCGCGGCGGCCTCGGCCTGGGCGAGCAGGGACGCGGCGTAGTTGCCGCCGGTCTTGGCGTCGCCCATGCCGCCGGGGACGGCGCGCACCCGGTCCTCGGAGAGCCAGATCGAGACGGGCTTCACGCCGCCCGGGAAGTACGCGCCGGCGGGGGACGCGATGACCAGGAAGAGGTACTCGTTGGCGGGCTTCACGCCCAGGCCGACCTCGGTCGCGATCATGAACGGGCGCAGGTAGAGCGACTCCTCGCCGCCGTGCGCGGGCACCCACTCCTTGTCCTGCTGGACCAGCGCGTCGCACGCCTCGATGAACGTCTCGACGGGCAGTTCGGGCATGGCCAGGCGACGGGCGGACGACTGGAAGCGCAGGGCGTTGCGGTCCGGGCGGAAGGTGGCGACGGAACCGTCGGGCTGCCGGTAGGCCTTGAGACCCTCGAAGATCTCCTGCGCGTAGTGCAGGACGTTCGTCGCCGGGTCGAGGGAGAGCGGACCGTACGGCGTGAGCTGGCCGTCGTGCCAGCCGCGGCCCTCGGTCCACTTGATCGTCACCATGTGGTCGGTGAAGTGGCGGCCGAACCCGGGGCTGGCGAGGATGGCCTCGCGCTCCGCGCCGGAGAGTGGCGAGGCCGAGGGCTTGAGCTCGATCGTGGGCGTCGTCATGAGTGGTTGTCCTTCACCGGTTGTGTGTGACGGGCCGCGCTCACGCCTGTACTGCCAGTGGCCAGTGCTAGGACGTCCGAGCATTCCCTCATTCCGCGGCTCCGCGTTCGATTATCGCAAGCGGGGAGCCCAGGCGAAAACGGCGTGAATGCGGCCCAGGGGATGATGGTGACACCCGGCGGGGACATAGAAAAGCCGCCGGGTGCTTGAGAGACCCGGCGGCTTCGAGAGTTTCGAGTGGCGCTGGGGGTCCCCCCGCGCCTTCAAGGCTGTGGGGGCGGGTCAGCCGGCTACTCGTACGACGAGGGCGTCGCCGATTTCGTCGGTGCTGCGGGCCGGCTTGCCGATGGGGGTACCTCCCGTGCCCTTAAGGCTACGGGGGAGCTCCGCGAGGTCGGCGGAGACGGCGTCCTCGATGCGGACGGCCTCGGTCTCGTAGCCGAGGTGGCGCAGGAGGAGGGCGACGGACAGGACCGTGGCGGAGGGGTCGGCCTTGCCCTGGCCCGCGATGTCGGGCGCCGAGCCGTGCACGGGCTCGAACATCGAGGGGAACTCGCCGGACGGGTTGATGTTCCCGCTCGCGGCGACGCCGATGCCGCCGGAGACGGCCGCGGCGAGGTCGGTGATGATGTCGCCGAAGAGGTTGTCGGTGACGATCACGTCGAAGCGCTCGGGCTGCGTGACCAGGTAGATGGTCGCCGCGTCCACGTGCATGTACTCGGTGGTGACCTCGGGGAACTCCTCGGCCACCTTGTTGAAGACGTTGGTCCACAGGTGGCCCGCGAAGGTCAGCACGTTGTTCTTGTGGATCAGCGCGAGCTTCTTGCGCGGGCGGGCCTGCGCACGGGCGAAGGCGTCACGGACGACGCGCTCGACACCGAAGGCCGTGTTCACGGAGACCTCGGTGGCGACCTCGTGGGGGGTGCCCTTGCGGATGGTGCCGCCGTTGCCGGTGTACGGGCCCTCGGTGCCCTCGCGGACAACGACGAAGTCGATCTCCGGCTGGCCCGCGAGCGGGGTGGCGACACCCGGAAGGAGCTTCGACGGACGCAGGTTGACGTGGTGGTCGAAGGCGAAGCGGAGCTTGAGCAGGAAACCGCGCTCCAGGACACCGGACGGCACGCTCGGGTCGCCGATCGCGCCGAGCAGGATGGCGTCGTGCTTCTTGAGCGCCTCGATGTCCGCGTCGGTGAGGGTCTCCCCGGTCGCGTGGTAACGCTTGGCGCCGAAGTCGAACTCCTTGGTCTCCAGCTTCACATCCTGCGGAAGGACGGCCGAGAGGACCTTGAGGCCTTGGGCCACGACTTCCTGGCCGATGCCGTCACCGGGGATCACTGCGAGATCGATGCTGCGAGACATGTCGGCACCGTACTCCCTTGTCCCACGGGATGACACGACCCGTCCGCCATACGGACATGTCTGGGGACATGCCTGCGGACTTCCCCGCCGGCCTCCCTACGGACATCGCAGGGTGACCGAGCACCAACCTGTCGGTTCCCGTTCACCCGTACGTGTGGCCTTTGTTGGGGCTTGCTGGGAAGTTCACCACCATGACCGCACCTCCCTGGGGGACACCCCCCGGATCCCCCGTTCCCGATGTCGGCATTCCGCCGCGGCTCGCACGCCGGATGAGCATGGCGGAGCAGTACGAGTATCTGCGGACGAAGTTCTCCCGCCGCCGTGCCCTGGTGACCGCGGGCGCGGTGGCCGGCGGGCTGCTCACCGGCTGCTCGGACTCGGGCTCAGGTACGGACGCGGCACGCCGGACGGGCTCGCCGCTGTCCGCCACGTCCACCCCCACCCAGAAGGTGGACGGCTCGGTCGTCACCCCCTTCGGCCGCCATCTCGCCTTCGGCGCGGACCCGAAGACCCAGATGCGGATCTCGTGGCAGGTGCCGCTGGCGGTCAGGAAGCCGTACGTGCGCGTGGGGCTGAAGCCGTGGGAGCTGAGCCGGAAGATCGAGGCCGAGGTGCGCGACCTGCACACACCGGGCGTCGAGGGCGTGCGGCTCGCGATGGACCAGTACTACCTGCACGCGGCGCTCGACGGGCTGCGCCCCGGGACGACGTACTACTACGGCGTGGGCCACCAGGGGTTCGACCCGGCGTCCAAGGAACGGCACTCCACGGTCGGCTCGTTCACCACGGCACCCGCCCGTGCGGAGAAGTTCGTGTTCACCGCGTTCGGCGACCAGGGGATCACTCCTGACGCGCTCGCCAACGACAAGCTGATCCTCGGCCTGGAGCCGGCCTTCCATCTGCACGCGGGCGACATCTGCTACGCGGACGTCACCGGCCACGGCGAGAAGTCGGACTCGTTCGACCCCACGGCCTGGGACCTGTTCCTCAAGCAGACCGAGACGGTCTCGAAGACGGTTCCGTGGATGGTGACGACCGGCAACCACGACATGGAGGCGTGGTACTCGCCGAACGGGTACGGCGGACAGTCCGCGCGCTGGACACTCCCGGACAACGGCTTCGACGCGAAGGAGTCCCCGGGCGTCTACTCGTTCACGTACGGCAACGTCGGGATCGTGGCGCTGGACGCGAACGACGTGTCGTACGAGATCCCCGCCAACAAGGGCTACTCGGACGGCAGGCAGACGGCCTGGCTCGACAGGCGGCTCGGTGAACTGCGCGAGCAGGTCGACTTCATCGTGGTCTTCTTCCACCACTGCGCGTACTCGACGTCCACGCACGCGTCGGACGGAGGCGTACGGGACGCCTGGGTGCCGCTGTTCACCAAGCACCAGGTGGACCTGGTCATCAACGGGCACAACCACGTGTACGAGCGCACCGACGCCATCAAGGGCGGCAAGGTGGGCAAGCGGGTGCCGATCGGAGCGTCGACCGATCCGACACAGGACGGCATCGTGTACGTCACGGCGGGCGGGGCGGGCAAGAGCCTCTACAGCTTCCCCGTCGGAGTGAAGGACAGCTACGAGGGGAAGGTCGCCGACCGCGAGTCCGTGGACACGTACCACTGGACGAAGTCGCAGCGGCAGAACCCCGACACCGTGGAGTGGTCGCGGGTGCGGTTCACCGGCTACTCCTTCCTCTCCGTGGAGGCGGAGGCGGGCCCGGCTCCCCGGCTCAAGGTGTCGGCGCTGGCGGAGAGCGGCAAGCGCGTCGACCACTTCGAGGTGCGGCGCGGAGCGTGAGGCCCGCGCCGCACCTCGTGCGGGCGCGGCTCCCGGCTTCGGCGGCTGTGGCTATAGCTGTGCTGCGTCTATAGCTGTGGCTGTGGCTGTGGCTGTGGCTGTACGGGGCTCAGTGCCCGGTGGCGCCGCCGTTGTCCCTGCGGTCGAGGGCGCGCTGGAGCGCGGCGGCGGCGTTCTTGCGGTCGGACTCACTCGAACGGGAAACGCGACGGACTCGGCGTGCGGTCGTCTCGGCCATGATGGATCGACTCCTTGCCTCCGGCAGCGACCGCCGGAAGTGCGATGAGGGATACGAGACGCCGGGTGGGGCGGGGAGCGGTGCCGCAGGGGTTGCCTGCCAGGGGCTCCGGCTCACGACCGCCATTCGCTTGGTCGAGCGAGACGTTCGGCTCCTACAAAGTTAGGCGAGGACAGGGCATCTGTCTCCACAGTTAGTCGGACTTCCTACTATCTGAGACGGCGGATCGGGCCATACCGCACTGACCTGCACTTTTGTTCACAGCGCTCCGGCGACCGCCATCCGGAAGCCCTGCGGGTCCTCCACCCAGGGCAGGTGCCCCGCGTCCGGCAGGATCGTGCGCCGCACGCGCGGCAGGGCCCGTTCCAGTGAGTCCACCGCCGAGCGCGGCCGGATGTCACGCGCCCCGTCGACGACGGCGACGGGCAGGTCGAGCGCCTGGCAGGCCGCGTGCAGCTCGGGGGTGCCCCAGCTGCTCCTCCGTTCGGCGTTGAAGGCCTGGTTGCAGTCGGTGTTGATCTCGAACCAGGGGTCGGCCATGCGTCCGGCGTGCTCCAGGTCGCGCTCGCGGTCCTCGAACTCGACCGACCACCGCAGGACGGCCAGCTCCCGTTCCTCCGCCTCGGTCCGCGACTGATACTCCGTCAACTCGTGGAAGCGGGCAAGCCGTTCGGGATGCTCGCCGAGCCGGGCGGCGAAGGTGCGCTGGTACGCGCCGTGCCAGTCCGAGTCCGGCCCGATCCCCGTACCGCTCACATACACGAGCGCGCTGACCCGCTCCGGGTGGGCCAGCGCGTAGCTCAGCGCCAGTTGCGCGCCCCAGGAGTGGCCGAGCAGCGCCATCCGCTCCAGGCCGAAGTGCCGCCGCACGGCGTCCAGGTCGGCCACGAACCGCTCGCTGGTCCACGGTCCGGCGCACCGCTCCGAGCGTCCGCAGCCGCGCTGGTCCCAGCGGATCACCGTGGCCGCGTCGGTGAACATCCCCGCCACGTCCCCGAACATGTCCCAGAGTCCGGGCCCGCCGTGGCACAGCACGAGTGGCGCGCCATGGCCGCTGCGGCTCGCCCACAGCCGTACGCCGTCGTCGGTCCTGACCGTCTGAGCCGCGCTCTTCGTCCACGTCATGGCGGGAGTCTGCCCGGTACGACCGTACGGCCGTACGGGCAAGGCCGTTCACGCACGCCGCCCCCGGCCCGGAGGGGTACGTCCGGGGCGGGGGCGGTTCATTGAGGCGTCGGCCCGTGTACGGGGACGTCTCGGCCCTTGTGCGGTACGGGTCTCGGCCCGTGAGCGCGTACGGGGCTCAGCCCATGCGCGGGTACAGGTTCAGCCCATGTGCGGGTACGGGTAGTCGGTCGGCGGGACCAGGGTTTCCTTGATGGCGCGGGTCAGCGTCCAGCGCATCAGGTTCTGCGGGGCGCCCGCCTTGTCGTTCGTACCGGACGCGCGGCCGCCGCCGAAGGGCTGCTGGCCGACGACGGCGCCGGTCGACTTGTCGTTGACGTAGAAGTTGCCCGCGGCGTAGCGGAGCTTCTCCATCGTGTACGCCGCTGCCGCGCGGTCGTTCGCGATGACCGAGCCGGTGAGCGCGTAGTCCGACACCGACTCCATCTGGGCCAGCATCGCGTCGTACCCGTCGGCCGTGCTGTCGTCGTACACATGCACCGCGAGGAACGGGCCGAAGTACTCCGTCGTGAAGACCTCGTTCGCCGGGTCCGTGCACTCGACGACGGTCGGGCGGACGAAGTAGCCGACCGAGTCGTCGTACGTGCCGCCCGCGACGACCGTGCAGGACGGGTCGGCGTGCGCCCGGTCGATCGCCGCCTTGTTCTTGGCGAAGGAGCGCTCGTCGATGACCGCGCCGATGAAGTTCGACAGGTCGGTGACGTCACCCATCGTGATGCCGTCGACCTCGGCCGCGAACTCCTCCTTGAAGCCGGAGTTCCAGATGGAGGCCGGGACGTACGCGCGGGAGCTGGCCGAGCACTTCTGACCCTGGTACTCGAAGGAACCGCGGGTGAGGGCCGTCTTCAGGACCGCGCGGTCGGCGCTCGGGTGCGCGACGACGAAGTCCTTGCCGCCGGTCTCACCGACCATGCGCGGGTAGGTGCGGTACTTCTCGATGTTGTTGCCGACCGTCTTCCACAGGTACTGGAAGGTCTTGGTCGAACCGGTGAAGTGGATGCCGGCGAGGTCGCGGTGGACCAGGGCGACCTCGGAGACCTCGATGCCGTCACCGGTGACGAGGTTGATGACGCCCTTGGGAAGCCCGGCCTCCTCCAGCAGCTGCATCAGCAGCACGGCGGCGTGCGTCTGGGTCGGGGACGGCTTCCAGACGACGACGTTGCCCATGAGAGCCGGGGCCGTCGGCAGGTTGCCCGCGATCGCCGAGAAGTTGAACGGCGTGATCGCGTAGACGAAGCCTTCGAGCGGGCGGTGGTCGAGGCGGTTCCAGACACCCGGCGAGTTCGCCGGCGGCTGCTCGGCGAGCAGGTCACGGGCGTACTTGACGTTGAAGCGCCAGAAGTCGACCAGCTCGCAGGGACAGTCGATCTCGGCCTGCTGGGCGGTCTTCGACTGGCCGAGCATGGTCGAGGCGGCGAGCGTCTCGCGCCAGGGGCCCGCGAGCAGCTCGGCGGCGCGCAGGATGATCGCGGCGCGGTCGTCGAAGGACATCGCGCGCCAGGCGGGCGCGGCGGCGAGGGCCGCGTCGATCGCGTCCTGGGCGTCCTGCCGGGTGGCGTTCGCGTAGGTACCGAGGCGGGCCTTGTGGTGGTGCGGCTGCACGACGTCGAAGCGGTCGCCGCCGCCCATCCGCTTCTCGCCGCCGATGGTCATCGGCAGGTCGACGGGGTTCTCGGCGAGTTCCTTGAGCTTGGACTCCAGGCGGGCGCGCTCGGGGGAGCCGGGGGCATAGCCGTGCACCGGCTCGTTGACGGGGGTGGGGACCTGGGTGACGGCGTCCATGGTGTCCGTGTCTCCTTGACTGAGCGGGTTGGTCGGCGACTGAGCGGGGTGGTCGGTCGGCAACCGGGCGGTTTGGCCGACAACCGGGCGGGGCGGCCGGCCTCAGCCCTTGGTGAGGATCGAGCGGCCGAAGAAGAGAAGGTTGGCGGGGCGTTCGGCGAGGCGCCGCATGAAGTACCCGTACCAGTCCGTCCCGTACGCGGTGTAGACGCGCATGCGGTGGCCCTCCCCGGCGAGCCGCAGATGCTCGTCGCTCCTGATCCCGTACAGCATCTGGAACTCGTACTCGTCGGGCTTGCGGCCGGCGCGCCGGGCCAGCTCCTGCGCGATGGAGATGAGGCGCGGGTCGTGGGACCCGATCATCGGGTACCCGGATCCCTCCATCAGGATGCGCAGGATGCGGACGTACGCCTTGTCGGTCTCGGCCTTCTGCTGGTACGCGACCTCGGCGGGCTCCTTGTACGCGCCCTTCACGAGCCGTACGCGGCTGCCGCTGTCGGCGAGGCGGCGGGCGTCGGCCTCGGTGCGGAAGAGGTAGGCCTGGATGACGCAGCCGGTCTGCGGGAAGTCCTTCCGCAGCTCCTCGTGGATGGCGAACATCGAGTCGAGGGTGGTGTGGTCCTCGGCGTCGAGCGTGACGGTGGTACCGATGGCGGCGGCGGCCTCGACGACGGGCCGGATATTGGCGAGGGCCAGCTCGTGACCGCCGGGGAATGCGGGGGCGGGCCCGGAGGGCTCTCGGTCGAGGGTGGTGGCGGGCGACGGGAGGGATTGTCCGAACAGGGACAGCTTGACGGACATCTCCGCGCGGGTGCCCAGTTCCAGTTCCCCGAGCCGCTCGACCAGCTCCAGGTAGGCGTCCCGGGCGGCGGCGGCCTGCTCGGGGGTGGTGATGTCCTCGCCGACGACATCGAGGGTGACCTGCAGACCACGGTCGGTGAGGTCCTGGACGATCGGTACGACGTCGTCGACCGTCTCGCCGGGGATGAAGCGGTCGACGACCGGCCTGGTCACCGGGGCTGCCGAGATCACTCGGCGCAGCCGGTCGCTGCGCGAGGCGGCGAGAATCACGGGACCCAGCACGGGGCACCTCCACAGAAGGCCGGTAAACGGAGAACCACCGTGAAACCTAAGGATCCCTCCGATCGTCGGCCATCGACAGCTGTCACGCATCCGTCCCCCGGATCTCATACAGATGTCTGAAGGCGGCGCGGGAATGCGGGAGAATGCCCGAATGAGCCAGGCGAGCGGCGACCACCACGGCGACTACCAGGAACTGGTGGACGACATCTCGGAGCTTCTCGGCGCCCCCGCGACGCTGGAGAACCGCGACTTCGAGCTGCTCGCGTTCGGTACGTACGACAGTGAGGGAGAGCTGGACGCGTCCGCGCTGGACCCGGTCCGGGCGCGCTCGATCCTCACCCGGCGCTCGACACCGACGGTCCGCGCGTGGTTCGAGGGCTTCGGCATCACGCGCGCGACAGGGCCGGTCCGCATCCCGCCCACGCCGGAGGCAGGGGTCCACAGGGGCCGGATCTGCCTCCCGGTACGCCATCGGGGTGTGGTCCTCGGTTACGTCTGGCTGCTGGCCGACGATCCGGGCCCCTCGGCGGAGCAGCTGACGGCGGCGATGGAGGTGACGGCACGGATCGGGGCGCTGCTGGCGGACGAGGCGCAGGCGGGGGCCGACCTGACGCGGGAGTTCCGCGCGGTGCTGACCGCCGAGCGCGGCTGGCAGCGGGACATGGCGGTGGCCGCGCTGCGTACGGCGCTGGGGGCGCGGGGAGAAGGTCCGCACGCGGTGGTGTGCGTGGCGCCCTGGCCGTCGGCGGACCCGGACGACGCGCCGTCGGCCCGTACGGTGCCGCATGCGGCGGCGGTGTGCACGGTGCCGTGGGGCGCGGCGGGGCAGTGCCTGGCGGTGCTGACCCGGCTGCGCGCGACGACCGCACACGCCCCGGCGCTGTCGGCGGCGACGCGGCTCCTGAAGGAGACGGAGGGTACGGTCACGGCCGGCGTCGGCGCACCGCGCACGGGCCTGGCGGACCTCGCCGCCGCGTGGCAGGAGGCCTCGGCGGCGGCACGGGCGGCCCTGGCGGAACCGCGCCTGGGCCCGGTAGCGGAGTGGCACGCGATCGGCCCGTACCGCCTCCTCACGGCACTCCCCCCGGACACACCCCAGGACCCCGCGGTACGCACCCTGCTCTCCCCCACCCACCACGAACTGGCCCGCACAGCCGAGACGTACCTCGACTGCGCGGGCCAGGCGACACGCACGGCGACGGCACTGGGAATCCACCGCCAGACCTTGTACTACCGCTTGTCCCGCGTCGAACAGCTGACGGGGCTGGACCTGGACGTG
The DNA here is from genome assembly GCF_026341515.1 of Streptomyces sp. NBC_00878. Taxonomy (NCBI): domain Bacteria; kingdom Bacillati; phylum Actinomycetota; class Actinomycetes; order Kitasatosporales; family Streptomycetaceae; genus Streptomyces; species Streptomyces sp. NBC_00878. Next base: position 3,120,286 of record NZ_JAPEOK010000001.1, read on the forward strand.
GGGGAGGACAGGTTGTTGCTGCACATGGCGTTGAAGGGGGCGCGGCTCTGACTGGGTTCAGGCGGGGTGACGTCTGGCGCCGCTCATCCATTGATTCTCCAGTCGCCGCATTCGCCTCATTCAAGAGCCGTTCCACCCTGGCCTTCCACTCTTCTCCACGCCCGACATCAAGCCACAGCCCGTACGCCTCCGAGTCTTCCTCTACGGACCTGTGAGGTCAGGATGTTTCTTGCTGTGAGTGGCAAACGAGATTTCAGGGTCGTCGCCATCCGGTGGTCCCGATGACCCCGATGACCCGGGTGCCGCACCATCGGCGCCCGGCGGTCCCAGCGCCGCGCCATCGGCGCCCGGTGACCCCGGTGCCGTATCAGCGACGGCCTCCAAGGGCTCCGCCGACAGCAGCAGGCCCAGCCCCGGCAGGTAGTACAACGCGTACCGGCCGGGCGCGAGCAGGGCGCTGCCCACCATCGGGCTCACCGGCAACCGCAGGTCGCCCGCGACACAGATCTCCCACTCCTCGTCGAGCGGCCCGAGCAGCCGTACGACCGTCTCGCCCTCCGCCCGTTCGACCGGGGCGGATGCGCGCAGCGCGGAGACCACGGCGGGCAGCCCGCTGGAGGCCACCAGTTCCCACGCCATCATGACGAACGGCGGGGCGAAGGCCAGGCCATGGATGCCGAACGCGACCGCGGCGCCGAACGCGTCGGCCCAGTGCGTGCGCAGCAGGGACAACACGCCCCAGACGGCGAAGAAGCCGAGCCCGGCGGCCACCAGGGCACCGATGAGCACACCGGGGAACAGCAGCCGGAGACGTATCCGGCGGACCAGCGCCCGCCGCTGACGGTGCGTCAGTACTCCGGCCCGGTTGGCGGCCAGTCGCTCCGGGGTCACGCCCAACTCGTCGGCCAGCACCCGGCGGACGAGTGCCCGTTGCGCGGGGCTGGGGTGCGCACGGCGGTTCGCGGCCTCCTGGGCGTCAACCGGCTCCGCCGACAACAGCAGCGGCGAGGCACCACGACGCGTCGGCACCAGCCAGTACAGCCAGTACTCCCCCGGCAGCGGCAACGGCGGGGCACCGTCGGGCAGGGCGAGACGCATCTGACCCACGCATGCCGAACCGGCCGCACCCGCCGAACCGGCCGTATCCACCGAACCCGCCGAACCAGCCGAACCGCTGACCTCCCCCAGGCCGCCGACGATCCGGCGCGCTTTCAGAGCGGCGATCCGGGCCCGGCGCCGCCGCCGGGCCCGCCAACGGCCCCACCCGGCCCACAGCGCCAACGGCACGAGATAGCACCCCGAGATCAGGCCCATGGTCGCCATCGCCGCCAACGTCGCCGACACCCGCCCGGTCGGCAGACCGGTCCGCGTGCCCTGGTCGGCGCCCGCCGCCACCCCGAAACCGATCACGAGGGCCGCCCAGACGATCAGCATGGCCCACGCCACGCAGGGCGGCCGCACCCTCCGTCCGGCGACCAACGCCCACTGCACCGGGCTCACTTCACCCATGACATTGGCAGCCCACGCTTCGGGACTCCCCCACACCTCGGCGGTCGACGGCCCCTCCACACGCCCACCCCTCCCCCTCCAGCGCGGCACTGCCCCACCCCCTGTGACCCTTCCCACCAATTGAGGGCAGGCGGACCTCAGTTGTCCACCAGATCGCCGTGGCGGCACTCCGGGCACTCCGTGGCCGACCGCGCCGACCGGTCATGCTCTACTCCCGGACATGCCCCTCCTGATGATCGACCTCGACAACACCCTGGTCGACCGCGACGCCGCCTTCCGCGAAGCGGCCTCGGTCTTCCTCAGGGAGAACTCACTCCCCGTCGACGACCTCCCGTGGCTGATGTCCGTCGACGCCGGCGGCTCCCGTTGACGCTCGGGATCACGCTGCTGACCTGCGTCGGCTGGGGCCTGCTGCGCGACCCGTACGCGGTGGACACGACCGCCCGCCTCCAGGCGCCCTCCTGGGCGTACCCCATCGGCACGGACGCGCTCGGTCGTGACGTGCCGGCGCGGCTCGGGCACTGTGCCTTCGCCCCCCGCTGCCCCTGGCGGACGCGTCCCGCTGCCGCACAGAGCGCCCCGAGCCCCAGACCCACGACGGCCGAAGCGTCACCTGTCACCGATGGCGCGAACTCACCGACAACCCCGCCGAGTTGTTTCTGGGGCTCATGTGAGCCCCCTCCTGGACGTCCGCGACCTGGTAGTCCGCCACGGCCCCCGCACCACCGTCGACCACGTCTCCTTCGCCATCGCCCCCGGCGAAACCCTCGGCCTCATCGGCCCCTCCGGCTGCGGCAAATCGTCCACAGCCATGGCCGCACTGCAACTGCGCCACCCCACCGGCGGCGAAGTATGGTTCGACAGCCGCGAGTTGACCTCATTGAACGAGAAGGACCTGCGACCGCGTCGCGGAGATGCGCGACGGCAGGACGTCAGAACGACTCCGGAGCCGACGGCGCCGCCGCGGTCGCCCCCGTCGCCGTAGTCGCCTCGATCACCCGCCGCAGCCCCTCGGTGAGTTCGTCGGCACCGGCCGCGGTCTCGGGGTCGAAGGTCCACTGCGCGATCAGCCCCATCATCAGGGTCAGATAGAACTTCCCCAACGTGTCGACATCCCCCTCGGGGACGTCCTCCTCCCGGCCGCCCCTGAGCATCGGGATGATGCCGCGCGCGGCTTCGCGCTGCGCCTTGGCCAGGTGGTCGCGCACCACCTGCAGCTTGTCGCCCATGACGACGATCTCCATGCTGAGGTGCCACGGCGAGCCGGGCTTGCGCATCGTGCCGATGATGTTCGACCAGACCGCGTGGAAACGCTCCAGGGAACCCGGCTCGGTGCCGGCCACGGCCCCCTCGCCCCCCTCGAAGTCGTCAGTGAGCCCCTCGACGATGGAGACGTACGCCTCCGCGAGCAGCGCGTCCTTCGAGCCGTAGTGGTAGCCGATCGACGCCAGGTTCGTCCCTGACTCCTTGACGATGTCGCGTGCCGTCGTGCGCACGAAGCCCTTCTCCAGCAGGCAGCGCTTCGCGCCTTCGAGCAGATCCTCACGGTGTCCCATGCGGATCAGCGTACCTCCGCGACAGACAGCCGTCCTAGACCAGCGTTTTAAACGCACGTACTAGACACACGTTTAAGACGTCCGTACAGTCCTTGGCATGACGAATCCCAGCGCGCCGAACTCGCCCTCCACGGGCGCTCCCTCTCGTGCCGGACGCCGTGAATGGACCGCACTCGGCGTCCTGATGCTGCCGCTGCTCCTGGTCTCCATGGATGTCTCGGTCCTCTACTTCGCGGTCCCGCAGATCAGCGCGGACCTGGAGCCGACCGGCACCCAGCAGCTGTGGATCTTCGACATGTACGCGTTCGTGCTCGCCGGGCTGCTGATGACGATGGGCTCGCTCGGCGACCGCATCGGCCGCCGCAGACTGCTCCTGTTCGGCGCCGCCGCCTTCGGCGCGGCCTCGCTGGTCGCGGCGTACGCCACCAGCGCCGAGACGCTGATAGCGGCCCGCGCGGTGCTCGGCGTCGGCGGCGCGACCCTGATGCCGTCCACGCTGGCGATCATCCGCACGCTCTTCACGGACCCGGCCCAGCGTTCCAAGGCGATCGGCATGTGGTCGGGCGTCACAACGGCCGGCGTCGCGCTCGGCTCGGTGCTGAGCGGCGTCCTCGTGGAGCACTTCTGGTGGGGCTCGGTCTTCCTGGTGAACCTGCCCGCGATGGTGCTCCTGCTGCTCCTCGGACCGATCCTGCTCCCCGAGTCCAGGAACCCCGCGCCGGGCCGCTTCGACCTGCTGAGCATGCCGCTGTCCATGGCCGCCGTCCTGCCGGTGATCTACGGCCTCAAGGAGATCCCCTCGGAGGGCTGGCACGTCCGCTACGTCGTGTCGGTGACCGTCGGTCTGCTCTTCGCCGCGCTGTTCGTCCACCGCCAGCGCACGATCGAGTCGCCGATGATCCCGCCCTCGCTCTTCCGGGGCCGCGGCTTCACGCCCGCCGTCTCGCTGAACCTGTTGGCCATGTTCGCGACCATGGGCTCGGCGTACTTCAACACGCAGTATCTCCAGTCGGTCCTCGGCAAAAGCCCCATGGAGGCCGCGCTGTGGAGCCTCCTGCCCACCGTGCTGGTCGGCGTCGCCGTGCCGCTCGCCGCGGTGCTGGTACAGCGGGGAGTGAACCGCGCGTACGTCGTCTCCGCCGGCTTCCTCATCGCCGCCTGCGGCTACGGAATGCTCACCGCCACCGGTACGGACTCGCTGTGGCTGGTACTGGGCGGGGCGGGGCTCATCGCCTCCGGGATCGTCACCGTGATGTCCCAGATGATGGACCTGGCGCTGGGCGCCGTACCGGCGGAGAAGGCGGGCACCGCGTCCTCGGTCCTGGAGACCGGCACGGAGTTCGGCGGCGCGCTGGGCATGGCGCTCCTCGGCTCCGTCGGCACCGCGGTGTACCGGCACGACATCCCCGACACCGCCCCGGACGCGGCCCACGAAACCCTGGGCGCCGCCCTCGCCGTGGCCCGGCACCTCCCGGACCGCGCGGGCGACGCCCTGGTGACCACGGCCCGCGAAGCCTTCACCAGCGGAATGCAGGCGGCCGCGATAGCCGGAACGGTGCTGATGCTGGGCGCGGCGGTACTGGCGGCACTGACCCTGCGCCAGGTCCGCGTACGCGACACGGAGTGCGAGGAACCGGAGAAGACCCTCGCCTGACAACACAGAGTGGGCCGCCCCCGCCGCCCCTACCCATTCCCGTCGCTTACTCAGGGGCTCCGCCCCCGAACCCCCGCTCCTCAAACGCCGGAGCCGCAAATCTGCACAGCCCCGCGCCCCTGTTCAGGGGCGCGGGGCTGTGCAGATTTGCGGCTCCTCCCCCACTCTCGGCTTCGCTCGAGCGGGGGGACCCCCATCGTGGGCGCGACCAGCCACAACAAACCCGCAGACGAAGCCTGTCAGCCTGTCCGGCGCTTGAGGACAAGGCCGTTCAGGCCGACAGCGGGGGCCTGGGGGCGGCAGCCCCCAGTGGCGGGCACCCTTACACGAGGTTGACCGACCGAGCCTGCGTGGCGCCGATCTCCTCAGCCAGCTCAGTCAGCACCGCCTGCGGCACCGTGTCGTCCACGGTCAGCACGGCCAGCGCCTCGCCACCGAGGTCGGCCCGCGCGACCTGCATCCCCGCGATGTTGATGCCCGCCTCGCCGAGGATCCGGCCGAGGGTGCCGACGACACCCGGGCGGTCGGTGTAGTTGAGGACGACCATGTGGTCGGCGAGCGCCAGATCCACGTCGTACTCGCCGACCGCGACGATCTTCTGGTGGTGCTTGGGACCGGCGAGCGTGCCGGAGACCGAGATCTCCTGGCCGTCACCGAGGGTGCCGCGCACGGTCACCACGTTCCGGTGGTCCGAGGACTCCGAGCTCGTGGTCAGCCGCACCTCGACACCGCGCTCCTGCGCGAACAGCGGAGCGTTCACGTACGACACGGTCTCGTCGACGACGTCCTCGAACACGCCCTTGAGCGCGGAGAGTTCGAGCACCTTGACGTCGTGCTGGGTGATCTCGCCGTACACCTCGACGTCGAGGCGGACCGCTACCTCGCCCGCGAGGGCGGTGAAGATGCGGCCGAGCTTCTCGGCGAGCGGCAGACCCGGCTTGACGTCCTCGGCGATGACACCGCCCTGCACGTTCACCGCGTCCGGGACCAGCTCGCCGGCGAGGGCGAGGCGCACCGAGCGGGCGACGGCGATGCCGGCCTTCTCCTGCGCCTCGTCCGTGGAGGCGCCGAGGTGCGGGGTGCAGACGACCTGGTCGAGCTCGAAGAGCGGGGAGTCCGTGCAGGGCTCCTTCGCGTACACGTCGAGGCCGGCGCCGGCGACGCGGCCCTCCTTGAGCGCGGAGTACAGCGCGACCTCGTCGACGATCCCGCCGCGCGCGGCGTTGACGATCCGCACCGACGGCTTGACCTTGTGCAGCGCCTCGTCACCGATGAGACCGACCGTCTCGGGCGTCTTGGGGAGGTGCACGGTGATGAAGTCGGAGACCTCGAGCAGCTCGTCCAGCGACAGCACCTTGACGCCCATCTGCGCGGCCCGCGCGGGCTGTACGTACGGGTCGTAGGCGACGACCTTCATGCCGAAGGCGGACATGCGCTGGGCGACGAGCGCACCGATGCGCCCCAGACCCACGACACCGAGGGTCTTCTCCGCGAGCTCGACGCCGGTGTACTTGGAGCGCTTCCACTCGCCGTTCTTGAGCGCGGTGTTGGCCTGCGGGATGTGGCGCGCGGTGGCCAGCAGCAGGCCGCAGGCGAGCTCGGCGGCGGTCACGATGTTCGAGGTGGGGGCGTTGACGACCATCACGCCGGCCTTGGTGGCGGCGGCCACGTCGACGTTGTCCAGACCGACGCCGGCCCGGGCGACGACCTTCAGCCGGCTCGCGGCCGCGACGGCCTCGGCATCGACCTTCGTCGCGGAGCGGATCAGGATCGCGTCGACCTCGGCGATGGCGGGCAGCAGTTCGGCGCGGTCCGCGCCGTTCGCGTGCCGGATCTCGAAGTCCGGGCCCAGGGCGTCGACGGTCGCAGGCGACAGCTCTTCAGCGATGAGTACGACGGGTTTCGTTGACGCAGTGCTCACGTGAGTCCTCACAGGTCCAATGCGGACGGCCGTCCCGACGGCCGCATGCGGTGGAGGGGGTTGCCGCGTGGAAGACGCACGACGCTGTGGGCCCGACGCGTATGTAGTGGAGCAGTCTAGTGCCGCGGCGGAGGTCGTTCTGCGCCTCCGCGGAAGGATCACCCATCCGTGGCCGGGCACCATGGACAAGCAGGTTCCGGAGGGTGGGCGACGGGGCCGCGGCGGATGGCTGCGGCCCCGTTCTCACGACTTACGCGTCGTCGTCGTTGACCCACGACATGAGCTTGCGCAGCTCCTTGCCGGTGGTCTCCAGGAGGGACTCGGCATCCTGCTGCTTGTACTCGTTGTACTTCTTCAGACCGCCGTGGTACTCGTCCATCCAGGCCTGGGCGAAAGTGCCGTCCTGGATCTCGGCGAGGACCTTCTTCATCTCGGCCTTGGTGGCGTCGGTGATGATCCGCGGGCCGGTGACGTAGTCGCCCCACTCGGCGGTCTCGGAGATCGACCAGCGCATCTTCTCCAGGCCGCCCTCGTACATGAGGTCGACGATGAGCTTCAGCTCGTGCAGGCACTCGAAGTACGCGATCTCCGGCTGGTAGCCGGCCTCGGTCAGCGTCTCGAAACCGGCCTTGACCAGCGCGGCCGTACCACCGCAGAGGACGGCCTGCTCACCGAACAGGTCGGTCTCGGTCTCCTCGGTGAAGGTCGTCTTGATGACGCCGGCGCGGGTGCCACCGATGCCCTTCGCGTACGAGAGGGCCAGCGCGAAGCCGTTGCCGGTCGCGTCCTGCTCGACGGCCGCGATACACGGAACGCCGCGGCCCTCCTCGTACTGGCGGCGCACCAGGTGGCCCGGACCCTTCGGGGCGACCATGCAGACGTCGACACCGGCCGGGGGCTTGATGAAGCCGAAGCGGATGTTCAGGCCGTGGCCGAAGAACAGCGCGTCGCCGTCGTCGAGGTTGTCCTTGATGGACTCCTCGTAGACCTGGGCCTGGATCGGGTCCGGGACGAGGATCATGATGACGTCGGCCTCGGCGGCGGCCTCCGACGGGGTCACCACGCGCAGGCCCTGCTCCTCGGCCTTGGCCTTGGACTTGGAGCCCTCGTGCAGACCGACCCGGACGTCGACACCCGAGTCACGGAGCGACAGCGCGTGGGCATGGCCCTGGCTGCCGTAGCCGATGACCGCGACCTTGCGGCCCTGGATGATGGACAGGTCGGCGTCGGCGTCGTAGAACAGCTCGGCCACTTTGGGTTCTCTCCTTGGTGTGCAGGTGTTGCGTCCCACCGTATGCCGGTGGGGTGAAGGGAAGTTCCTGGGTCTCGGAATGCGGGCGGCCGACGACCGCCGACCGCCCGTTTCCGGTCGTACGTGAATCTTCTACGGGGGTTACGCGGACCGGTCGAGGGCGCGCAGTGACCGGTCGGTGATCGAGCGGGCGCCGCGGCCGATGGCGATGGTGCCGGACTGGACGAGCTCCTTGATGCCGAACGGCTCCAGCATCTTGAGCATGGCCTCCAGCTTCTCGCTGCCGCCGGTGGCCTCGATGGTGACGGCCTCCGGGGAGACGTCCACGGTCTTGGCGCGGAACAGCTGGACGATCTCGACGATCTGCGAGCGCGTCTCGTTGTCGGCGCGCACCTTCACCAGAACGAGTTCGCGCTGAACCGCCGCGGACGGCTCCAGTTCGACGATCTTCAGGACGTTGACGAGCTTGTTGAGCTGCTTGGTGACCTGTTCGAGCGGCAGTTCCTCGATCACGTTCACCACGATGGTGATGCGCGAGATGTCGGGGTGCTCGGTGACGCCGACGGCGAGCGAGTCGATGTTGAAGCCGCGGCGGGAGAACAGGGCGGTGATCCGGGCGAGGACACCGGGCTTGTTCTCCACCAGGACGGAGAGCGTGTGCTTGGACATGGGTCTGGTTCCTTTACCTACGGCTCTCAGTCGTCTTCGTTGTCGCCGAAGTCGGGGCGGACGTCCCGGGCGGCCAGGATCGTGTCGTTCGAGGTGCCGGCGGCGACCATCGGCCAGACCATCGCGTCCTCGTGGACGATGAAGTCGACGACGACCGGGCGGTCGTTGACCGAGTTCGCCTCCTCGATGACCTTGTCGAGGTCGTCCGGGGACTCGCAGCGGATGGCGTAACAGCCCATGGCCTCCGACAGCTTCACGAAGTCGGGGACGCGGGTGCCGGCGCTCGGTTGCTTTCCGTCCGCCTCGGGGCCGGAGTGCAGCACGGTGTTGGAGTAGCGCTGGTTGTAGAAGAGGGTCTGCCACTGGCGGACCATCCCGAGGGCGCCGTTGTTGATGATGGCGACCTTGATCGGGATGTTGTTCAGGGCGCAGGTGGTGAGCTCCTGATTGGTCATCTGGAAGCAGCCGTCGCCGTCGATCGCCCAGACCGTCCGCTCCGGGGCGCCGGCCTTGGCGCCCATCGCGGCCGGAACCGCGTAGCCCATCGTTCCGGCGCCGCCGGAGTTCAGCCAGGTCGCGGGCTTCTCGTACTGGATGTAGTGCGCGGCCCACATCTGGTGCTGGCCGACGCCCGCCGCGAAGATCGTGCCCTCGGGGGCGAGCTGTCCGATGCGCTCGATGACCTGCTGGGGCGCGAGCGAGCCGTTGTCGGGCTGGTCGTAGCCGAGCGGGTACGTCTCGCGCCAGCGGTTGAGGTCCTTCCACCAGGCGGTGTAGTCCCCCTGGTTCCCCTCACTGTGCTCTTTCTGCACCGCCTGCACCAGGTCGGCGAGGACCTCGCGGGCATCGCCGACGATCGGCACGTCGGCGGCGCGGTTCTTGCCGATCTCGGCCGGGTCGATGTCGGCGTGGACGATCTTCGCGTACGGGGCGAAGCTGTCCAGCTTGCCGGTGACGCGGTCGTCGAAGCGGGCTCCGAGGGCGACGATCAGGTCGGCCTTCTGCAGCGCGGTGACGGCGGTGACCGCACCGTGCATGCCCGGCATTCCCACGTGCAGCGGGTGGCTGTCGGGGAATGCGCCGAGCGCCATCAGTGTGGTGGTGACGGGCGCTCCGGTGAGTTCGGCGAGGACCTTCAGCTCGGCGGTGGCACCGGCCTTGAGGACGCCGCCGCCGACGTACAGGACGGGCCGCTTGGCCTGGGTGATCAGCCGGGCGGCCTCGCGGATCTGCTTGGCGTGCGGCTTGGTCACCGGGCGGTAGCCGGGCAGGTCCTGGGCGGGCGGCCACTGGAAGGTGGTGCGCGCCTGGAGGGCGTCCTTGGCGATGTCGACGAGGACGGGGCCCGGACGGCCGGTGGAGGCGATGTGGAAGGCCTCCGCGATCGTCCGCGGGATGTCCTCGGCCTTGGTGACGAGGAAGTTGTGCTTGGTGATCGGCATCGTGATGCCGACGATGTCCGCCTCCTGGAAGGCGTCCGTGCCGATCGCCTTGGACGCGACCTGCCCGGTGATCGCCACGAGCGGCACCGAGTCCATGTGCGCGTCGGCGATGGGGGTCACCAGGTTGGTGGCGCCGGGGCCGCTGGTCGCCATGCAGACGCCGACCTTGCCGGTGGCCTGCGCGTAGCCGGTGGCCGCGTGACCCGCGCCCTGCTCGTGGCGCACGAGCACGTGCCGAACCCGCCGGGAGTCCATCAGCGGGTCGTAGGCCGGAAGGATCGCGCCGCCGGGAATGCCGAATACCGTCTCGGCCCCGACCTCCTCGAGAGAACGGATGAGGGACTGGGCTCCCGTCACCTGCTCGGGGGCGGACTGCTGTCCTCCGGAACGGGGCCGCGGCTGCGGGTGATGGGCCCCGGTGGCCTGCTCGGTCATCGGCATTCTCTTCTCGATGCTGAGGGTTTTTGCGAGGTTTATACGGTGTTCGGTTACTGGCCGACCGGCACCTGTGCAACAAAAAACCCCTCGTGCCGTGAGGCAAGCGAGGGGAGCGCGCCGGGTGCGGTCGCTGGGAGATCCGGTTCTGTCGATCCGGTGCGTCCCAGCTCAGCCGACGCGCTTTCCAAGTACGAGAATTCGGGTGCGCATGGCACAGACCCTCCCCCCGGCACGCCGTACGTGTCAAGTGGGTGGGACGGGAGTCTCATCATGTGAACGTAGGGCCGTACCGGTTCCGTACCCGGCCGAGGATGCCCCGGCCGCGTACGCACTGGTGCTCCCACCTGCGTAGACACCACTGCCGCCGCCTCCGACGAACACCGGCTCGACCGGGCCGTGAGGCACGGGGTAGGCACCGGCCGCCAGGGCTCGGCGCAGTCGGTACTCGTCCAGCGGTCCGGAGAACGCGTTGCCCTCTCCGTGTGTGCAGCCCATCGAGCGCAGGGCGATGACCTGCTCGGGCAGGTCCACGCCGACGGCGACGGTCTGCAGCCCCAGATCGTTCGCGATACGCAGCAGCCCGCTGGTGATCTTGTGCAGCCGGGCGGACTCGACCACCCCCTCCACCAGACCGCGGTCCAGTTTCAGTACGTCGACGGGGAGGCGGCGCAGTGCGGTGATCGTGGCGCAGCCGCTGCCGAAGCCGTCCAGGGCGATCCGGACGCCAAGGCGCCTGAGTGCGCCCAGGCGGCGCTCCAGCTCGTCGAGGGAGACCTTGGGATCGATGTCGGCCAGCTCGACGACCAGGGCACCCGACGGGAGGCCGTGCCGGGTGAGCAGGGCCTCGACAGAGCTGAGGGGCATGGACCGGTCGAGGAGGCGGCGGGCGGTCATCCGGACGGCGACGGGCACGGCGAGCCCCGTGGCGGCGCGCTCGACGGCCTGCTCGATGGCCTCCTCCAGCATCCAGCGGCCCAGCTCGGCGGTGCGCTCGCTGTCCTCGGCGACGCGCAGGAACTCGGCGGGCGTGAACAGCACGCCCTGGGCGGAGCGCCAGCGCGCCTCGGCCGCGACCGCCGTGATCCGGCCGGTGTCGAGGGAGACCACGGGCTGGTGCAGCAGCGCGAACTCGCCGTCGTGCAGGGCGGCCCGCAGCCGGGTGGCCAGCTGGGCCTTCCGTACGACGTCCTGCTGCATCTGGGGTGCGTACAGCTCGACGCGGCCCTTGCCCGCGGCCTTGGCGCGGTACATCGCGAGGTCGGCGTTGCGCAGCAGCTCGCCCGCGCCGAGACCGGGCTCGGAGAAGGCGACGCCGATGGAGGCGGCGACGCGGACATCGTTGCCGTCGATGGAGTACGGCTGCGAGAGGGTCACGCGGAGGCGGTCGGCGAGCTCGAAGATCTGGTGCTCGCGCGCGGTGCGGTCACGGCCGCCGTCGCCGACGATCAGGGCCGCGAACTCGTCGCCGCCGAGGCGGGAGGCGGTGTCGGTCTGCCGGACGGCGTCCTGGAGTCTGCGGGCGGCCTGGACGAGCAGTTCGTCGCCGGCCTGGTGCCCGATGGTGTCGTTGACGGCCTTGAAGCCGTCGAGGTCGATGAAGAGGACGGCGGTGCCGCGGTCGGAGGAACGGCGGCCGGAGAGCGCCTGTCCGACGCGCTTGGTGAACAGGGCACGGTTGGGCAGGTCGGTGAGCGGGTCGTGCTCGGCGTTGTGCTGCAACTGGGCCTGGAGGCGCACCCGTTCGGTCACGTCACGGCTGTTGAAGATGAGGCCGCCGTGGTGGCGGTTGACCGTCGACTCAACGTTGAGCCAGCCTCCCCCACTCTCGGCCTCGCTCGAGCGGGAGGTGCTCCCACCGCCGGACTTGAAACGGCACTCGATGCGGGTGGTGGGTTCCTCGGTGGGGCTGGCGGCGAGGAAGCGGCGCACCTCGTGCACCACACAGCCCAGGTCCTCCGGGTGGATCAGCGTGGCGAGTTCGGAGCCGACGAGTTCCTCGGCGGGCCGTCCGTAGACCCCGGCCGCGGCCGGGCTGACGTACCGGAGAATGCCGTTCGGAGCTGCGATCATGATGACGTCGCTGGAGCCCTGCACCAGGGAGCGGAAGTGGTTCTCCTTCTGGGCCAGTTCCTGGGTGAGGGTGATGTTGTCGAGGAGCATGATGCCCTGGCGTACGACGAGGGCGAGCACGACCGTGCCGCCGGTGACGAGCACGACGCGGTCGACGCTGCGGCCGTTGAGCACGTTGTAGAGGATCCCCAGCGTGCAGACGGCGGCGGCCAGGTAGGGGGTGAGCGCCGCCAGCGAACTGCTGATGGGCCGACTGGCCGGATACCGACTGTGGCCTCCTTCCTGGAGGGGCACGTGTGCCGGTTGTCCCTGCCGGGGCCCGGGCACGTAGCCGTACACCACGCGCGTGTGCCCCTCTTCTTCCGTGTGTCCGTGTCGTTGCCCCACCCAGGGGGCGTAGGCGAGCAGGAGTGATCCGGCGAACCAGCCGGCGTCGAGCAGCTGCCCTGAGTGGTAGTCGCTCTGCATCAGTGGTGAGGTGAACAGGGCGTCGCACATGACCGTCAGGGCCAGGGCGCCGATCGCGGTGTTCACCGCGGAGCGGTTCATCGCCGAGCGCCTGAAGTGCAGTGCGAGCACCATGCTCACCAGGGCGATGTCCAGCAGCGGATACGCGAGCGACAGCGCGGTGTGCGCGACGCTCGAACCCTCCGCCTTCGCCGCCTGGGCGAGCGCGAGGCTCCAGGAGAGCGTGAGCAGCGAGCCGCCGATCAGCCAGGCGTCCAGCACCAGACAGACCCAGCCGGCCTTGCTCATCGGCCGTTTGGCGAGGACGAGCAGTCCCACGATGGCCGGCGGCGCGAAGCACAGGAAGAACAGGTCGGCATAGCTCGGGCTGGGCACCGGGCTGTCCAGGACGACCTCATACCAACCCCAGACGAAGTTGCCCGCCGCCGCCATCGCGGAGGAGAGCGCGAAGAGCAGCCATGCGGGTCGAAAGCGGCAGCGAGGGGTGCGGGCACAGAGGAAGCAGGAGACGGCCGCGGTGGCGGCCGCCGCGCTGAGCCCGAAGTCGCCCATGATCAGGGCGAGTCGCGGTGATCCCCAGCCGAGCGCGCAACCGACGGCGTATCCCGCGCACACCAGGGCCAGCGCGAGCTGCGGCACGAGACCCGCTCCGCCTCCGTGGACCGGACGACGGGCCAGCAATGCCCCTGGGGAGCTCACTGTGTCTCTCCGGTCCGTGCCGCCCCCGAGTCCATCTGGTCCCGGCGGGCCGGATATGCGTGCCTCCTGCGACCGCCGGGCCTTCGGTGGTGATGACCGCTGTGGCCGCGCCTGCGCGCCGGTACGCGCCAGGGTCGCCGTCGGCGGCCCCGCCGCGTCGGATCGTTGGTCCATAGGCCGTGCATCGCCCGTCGCCCCCCTCGCAGTTGCTGCCTGTCGATCCCCCGCGCCGAACGGTGCACGGCGCGGCCCCTGTCGGGACGATACACCAGTCTCGTCACTCAGGGACATAGCCCCTCTACGCTCCGTGACGGCCGATGGGTAAATGGCCACGCCGCGCATTCGGGGGACTTCGGAGGGTGCCCGGACCGGACTACGGACCCGTCGTAAGGACCACGTTTCGCAGCGGCTCCCGGTTCACAAAACGGTTCAACTGGTCGCTCAGGAGCCGCTTGGCACGCGGATAGAAGGCGGAGGTCGGCCCGCCCACGTGGGGGCTGATGAGGACGCCCGGCGCATGCCACAAGGGGTGTCCCGGGGGCAGCGGTTCGGGATCGGTGACGTCCAGGGCGGCCGTGAGGCGGCCGCTCTCCAGCTCGGCGAGGAGCGCCTTGGTGTCGACGACTCCGCCGCGGGCGACGTTCACGAGGAGCGCCCCGTCCTTCATCCGCGCCAGGAAGTCGGCTCCGGCCAGGCCCTTCGTCTGCTCGGTGAGGGGTGTGATGAGCACCACCACATCGGCGTCCGGGAGGAGTTCGGGCAGGGCGGAGATCGGATGCACCGGACCGCGCGCCGTCTCGCGTGGGTGGCGCGCGACGCGCGCCACCCGCGCGAGCTCAAACGGAACGAGCCGGTCCTCGATGGCCGAGCCGACCGCCCCGTAGCCGACGATCAGGACGGACTTGTCGGCGAGCGCGGGCCGGAATCCGGACCGCCACTGCTCGCTGTCCTGCCCACGGACGAAGTCGGGGATGCCGCGAAGCGAGGACAGGATCAGGGTGAGGGTGAGTTCGGCGGTGCTGGCGTCGTGCACGCCGCGCGCGTTGCACAACCGCACGCCCTCGGGGAGCAGTCGCAGACCCGGCTGCACATGGTCGATGCCGGCGGACAGGGTCTGCACGACCTGGACGGACGTCATGTCGGCCAGGGGGCGCATCGAGACATCGCTGCTCTTCATGTAAGGCACGACATAGAAGGCGCAGTCGGCGGGATCGGCGGGAAAGTCCTGCTCACCGTTCCAGTAGCGGTAATTGGGGCCGGCCGGGAGGCCTTCGAGGTCGTCTGCGGGAAACGGAAGCCACACTTCATACGTCATGTCAGGAGGCTATGCGAAGCGCCTGGGGACGCAGAGGTTAGTTTGGGGTGCCAGGAAAGGGAGGGCACGGCCAGGTGGAGCGCAGGACGATCGGGGCGGCGGCGCTCGAGGTGGGGGCTGTCGGCCTCGGGTGCATGCCGATGAGCTGGGCGTACTCGGGTTCGCGCCAGCGGGGCGACGAGTCGCTGCGGACCGTGCACACGGCCCTCGACCGGGGCGCCACGCTCCTGGACACCGCCGACATGTACGGGCCCTTCACCAACGAGCTGCTGGTCGGACGGGTACTGAAGGAGCGGCGCTCCGAGGCCTTCGTGTCGACCAAGGTCGGCCTCCTGGTGGGCGAACAGCACATCGTGGCCAACGGCCGCCCCGGCTATGTGAAGCGGGCGTGCGACGCCTCACTGCGCCGCCTCCAGACGGACGTCATCGACCTGTACCAACTGCACCGCGCGGACCCGGAGGTACCGGTCGAGGAGACGTGGGGCGCGATGGCGGACCTCGTCTCGGCCGGCAAGGTACGGGCGCTCGGGCTGTGCGCGGTGGGCGCGCGCTCCCGCCGCCGTTCGGGAGCACGGCTGCATGACGAAACGATCCGGCAGCTGGAGCGGGTGCAGCAGGTCTTCCCGGTGAGCGCGGTGGAGGCCGAGCTGTCGGTGTGGTCGCCGGAGGCTCTGGACGGGCTGCTGCCGTGGTGCGAGGCGCGCGGCGTCGGCTTCCTGGCGGCGATGCCGCTCGGCAACGGCTTCCTGACCGGCACGCTCACCCCCGGCGAGGGTTTCGAACCCGACGACGTACGGGCCCGGCACCCCCGCTTCACCGCCGAGATGATGGCCGCGAACCAGCCGATCGTCGCCGGTCTGCGGCGCATAGCCGCCCGGCACGCGGCGCCGGGGGCGGACGTCACCCCGGCTCAGGTGGCGCTCGCGTGGGTGCTCGCGGCAGGGCGGCAGGTGGTGCCGGTGCCGGGGACCAAGCGGGAGTGCTGGGCCGCGGAGAACGCGCGGGCGGCCGGACTGCGCCTGACGGAGGAGGATCTCGCGGAGGTGGCGGGGTTGCCTTCGGTGCGGGGATCCTGGGACTGAGCCGTACGGCTCGCGGAACCGTACAGCTCTTGGAACCGGCCGTACGGTTCACGGGGCCCGGCGCTCCGGGGTTCGCTCCTTCGGTACTTCGCCGCTTCGGTATTCGATGATCGGGAACTCGTGGGGCGCGAGCGGTGACTGCATTTCCCGGGGGACGACCCCCGGACCCCCAGCCGAGAAGACGACTTGATCCGCCCAAGTGGGAACCTGCGGAGCACTCCCGGTGTATGAGAAGTAGAACCTGCCGCGTCGAAGGGATCCTGATCGTGCAACGTCGAGCTGTGACGGCCATGTTGGCCGCGGCCACGCTCTTGGTGACGGCCGGGTGCTCCTCGGGGGACGGGGAGGAGTCGGACGGCGGCAGGAGCACGTCTCCGAGCAGCTCGGAGCCCGGTGCCTCGGCCCCGGCGTCCGAGCAGGCCGCCGAGGAGACCCCGCCCGCCAAGGGCTCCGTGAAGGTCGTGCGGACCGTCACCGAGGGGCTGAAGACCCCCTGGGGCCTGGCGCCACTGCCCGAGGGCGGCCTCCTGGTGTCCTCGCGGGACGAGGGGACGATCACCCGGGTCGACGAGAAGACGGGCAAGAAGACCGAGGTGGGCTCCGTGCCCGGCGTCGCCCCCGCCGGCGAGGGCGGCCTGATGGGCCTGGCCCTCTCCCCGTCGTATGCCTCGGACCACATGGTGTACGCGTACTTCACCTCGGACTCGGACAACCGCATCGTGCGCATGCTGTACGACGCGAAGAAGCCGGCCGGTGAGCAGCTGGGCGCGCCCGACACGGTGTTCAGGGGCATCCCGAAGGGCACCAACCACAACGGCGGCCGGATCGCCTTCGGCCCGGACAAGATGCTGTACGTGGGCACGGGCGAGACCTATGTGACCGAGCTCGCCCAGGACAAGAAGTCCACCGGCGGCAAGATCCTCCGACTGACCCCGGAGGGCGAGCCGGCCCCGGGCAACCCGTTCAACTCGGCGATCTACTCGTACGGCCACCGCAATGTGCAGGGCCTCGCCTGGGACTCCAAGCAGCGTCTGTTCGCCTCCGAGTTCGGCCAGGACACCTGGGACGAGCTGAACCACATCAAGCCGGGCGACAACTACGGCTGGCCGGACGCGGAGGGCAAGTCCGACGACTCCAAGTACCACAACCCGATCGACCAGTGGAGCACCGACGAGGCCTCCCCCAGCGGCATCGCCTACGCGGAGGGCTCCATCTGGATGGCGGGCCTGCGCGGCAAGCGACTGTGGCGCATCCCGCTCAACGGCACGGAGGCCTCGGCAGACTCCCAGGCCTTCCTGGAGGGCGACTACGGCCGCCTGCGCACGGTGGTCTCGGCGGGCGGCAACAAGCTGTGGCTGGTGACGAGCGAGACGGACGGACGAGGGACCCCGGAGTCGGGGGACGACAGGATTCTGGAGCTGGAGGTGACGTAGGGCGCCCGGAAACAGGGGCGCCTACTCGGGAGGTTCCACCGGGGCCGGGGCCGGGGCCTTGGCCTTGGCCGGGTCGGAAGCTGCCACGGGCTGGGCTGGCACGCGGACGACCACCTTGCCGGAGGAGAGGTCTATCGGGCCCCGTCCGGGGTCTCCGTCGTTCAGGTCCACGCGGCTCAGTTCCAGCCGCTTGCGCTCCTCCTCGGTGTGCTTGCGGCCTGGTGCGAAGAGCTGCTCGATCATGTTGAACACGGTGCCTCCCTCGGCCCGGGGTCTCCTACAGCGTAGACCTCACGGTGTGGAACCCCCGTGGTGGATTTCACCAGCCGTCCGGGGCGTGGACCTCACCCGGCCGTCCGGGGCGTGGACCTCACCCGGCCGTCCGGGCTCCGGCCGTCTCGGGTGGGAACAACCGCATCCGGTGCGCCACCGCCGCCGCCTCTCCCCTGCCCGAAACGTTCAGCTTGGCGAGGATGTTGGAGACGTGGACGCTGGCCGTCTTCGGGGAGATGAAGAGCTCCTCGGCGATCTGGCGGTTGCTGCGGCCGACGGCGACCAGGCGTAGGACGTCCCGCTCGCGGCTGGTCAGACCGAGCGCCTCGGCCGGGTCGGTGGAGGCGAGGACGGACTGCTCGGGAGCGCGGGCGAGGGTGAGACGGGCCCGCTGGGCGAGTTGGGCGACGGCGTCGGCGAGCAGGCGGGCGCCGAGATGGTCGGCCACGGCGTGGGCCAGCCGCAGCAGTTCGGTGGCGCGATCCCGCTCCTCCTCGCCGCCTCCGGAGACCAGCAGGGACTCGGCGAGCCGATGCCGGACCCGGGCGAGGTCGTACGGGCGCTCAAGGGGCTCGAAGGCGGTGACCGCCGCGGACCACTCGTCCGGGGTGTCCTGGCCCTCGGCGCGCAGCAGTTCGGCCCGCACCCAGAGCTCGTACGCCTGCCAGACGGGCACGTTCGTGACGAGGGCCTTGGCGGCCTTGCGGAGGCGTTCCACGACTTCCGCGCGGCCCTGTTCGGCGACGGGCAGGCCGCGGGCGTCGGCCTCCGCGGTCGCCGCGGCGAGCAGCAGGGGCCAGCCGTAGCGGTGGGTGCCCGGCCGGAAGCCGACGTCCAGGGCCTTGTCCAGTTCGGCGCGGGCATCGAGGAGGCGGCCCTCGGCGGCGGCGATGCCGACGGCGATGGTGGTCAGCGGCAGCGTGTGCTGGGGCACGACGTCGTGGGTGCCGAAGTGGCCGCGGGCGGCGGCCAGTTGGCGGCCCGCCTCGGCCAGATCGCCCCGGGCGAGCGCGAACATGGAGTGGAGCTGGGTGCGGAAGCCGCGGGGCTTGGCGCCGTGGCCGACGCGCTCCGCGTTGGCCCTGGCCTCACCGGCCTCGTCCCAGCGGCCCAGGGAGTACAGGGACTCGGCGAGATTGCCCCACACCCAGGCCTCGGTGTCCAACAGGCCGAACTTCCGGACCAGTTCGACCCCCTCCTGGAGGATCCGGACGGCCTCCTGGGAGCGGCCGATGCCCTCCAGATGCGACGGCAGGTTCACATGGGCACGGCCGACGACGTAGAGGGCGCCGAAGTCCTCCGCCCGCTCCTTGACCTCGTGCACCTCGGCGAGCCCCGCCTTGATGTCGCCCGATTCGACGAGGAGTCCGCCCAGGGTGAGCCGCGCGTTCAGCTCGATGTCGCGGGCGCCGACCATGCGGGCGTACTCCACGGCGCGCTCGGCGGCGTGGAACGCCTCCGGGCCGGGCCGGTGCTTCATCGACCAGTTGGCGACGTGGGCGAGGACTTCGGCGTGCACCTCGGACGGCGGCAGTCCCCGGACCAGTTCCTGGGCGGTGGCGAGCTCCTGCCAGCCGTCGCCCCGGGCCTGTGCCTCGACGAGGCGGGAGCGCTGGGTCCAGAACCAGGCGGCCCGCAGGGGATCGCCCTCGTCCCCCAGGATGTTCAGGGCCCGCTTGGTGATCTTCAGGGCGCGCTCGCGTTCTCCGCTGAGCCGGCCCGCGACGGCGGCCTCGGCCATCAGGTCGAGGTAGCCCAGCGGCGTGGTGGCCGGGTCGCAGCCGCAGGGGGGATAGACCTCGGTGTAGTCGATGGGCCGCAGCTCGGCGCGTACGGCCTCGGGGCTCGTGTCCCAGAGCTCCATCGCCCGCTCCAGGAGCCGCAGTTGCTCCGAGTAGGCGTGCCGGCGGCGGGCCGCCACGGAGGCGTCGAGGACGGCGGGCAGGGCCTTGGCCGCGTCGTGCGCGTGATACCAGTGGCTGGCCAGGCGGGCGGCGCGCTCGTCGGCAGGGACGAGCGTGGGGTCGGCCTCCAGCGCTTCGGCATACCGGCGGTTGAGGCGGGAGCGCTCGCCGGGCAGCAGGTCGTCGCCGACGGCCTCGCGCACCAGGGAGTGGCGGAAGCGGTAGCCGTCCCCGTCGGGTGTCGCGAGCAGGATGTTGGCGCCCACGGCGGCCCGCAGCGCTTCGATGAGGTCGTCCTCGGAGAGCCGTGCCACGGCGGCGAGCAGCCGGTACTCCACGGTGGAGCCGCCCTCGGCGACGATCCGGGCGACCCGCTGGGACCCCTCGGGCAGACTCTCGACGCGGACGAGGAGCAGATCGCGCAGGGAGTCGGTGAGGCCGGTGCAGCAGCCCTCGTGGGCGGCCACCGCCAGCTCCTCGACGAAGAACGCGTTCCCGTCGGAGCGCGCGAAGATCTCGTCGACCTGGGCCGGGTCGGGTTCGGAGGCAAGGATTCCGGCGATCTGACGGCCGACTTCGGCACGGCTGAAACGGCCGAGTTCGATACGGCGGACGGTGCGCAGCCGGTCGAGTTCGGCGAGCAGTGGGCGCAGCGGGTGGCGGCGGTGGATGTCGTCCGCGCGGTAGGTGGCGACGACGAGGAGGCGCCCGCTGCGGACCGTACGGAAGAGATAGGCGAGGAGGTGGCGGGTCGAGGCGTCGGCCCAGTGCAGGTCCTCCAGGAGGACGACGACCGGGCGGTCGGCGGCGACGCGCTCCAGCAGGCGGACGGTGAGTTCGAAGAGGCGGGCCATGCCGTCCTCGTCGTGCCGCCCGCGTGAGGTGTCGCCCAGTTCGGGCAGCAGTCGGGCCAGCTCCTCCTCCTGTCCCGCGGCCGCGGCGGCCAGCTCGTCGGGCAGGTGGCGGCGCAGGGCCCGCAGCGCGCTGGAGAAGGGTGCGAAGGGCAGTCCGTCGGCACCGATCTCGACGCAGCCGCCGAGCGCCACGACAGCCCCCTCGCGACAGGCCGCGCTGGCGAACTCCTCGATGAGCCGGGTCTTTCCGACGCCGGCCTCACCGCCGAGCAGCAACGCCTGCGGCTCGCCCGCGGCGGCGCGGGCGAGCGCGTCGTTCAGCACGTCCAGTTCATCGGCCCGGCCGACGAAGACCGGACTGACGGACCTGGTCTCCACAACGCCGAGCATCGCACAGGCCTCTGACACACCGGCACCGGTTATCCCGGGCGCGCCCGGGCCCGCGGTCCCGCCCACGAGTGCGGGCCTGCCCACGCCTGTCGGCCTGTCCACGACTGCGGGCCTGTCCACGTACTCGGACCGGCCCACGGCCTCGGGCCCACCGACACCCTTGGGCACACCCGCGCCCGCGGACGCACCCTTGCTTCCGGCGGGCCTGCCCGTGACCGGCAGGGTGGTCACGGTGGCCCCGCCCGACTCAGGGCGGCCGACCTCCGTGCGGCCGCCCTTCCGTGCCCCCGCCCCCGCGCCCACGCCCACGCCCGCGCCCGTGCTCACGCGGCGCGTGCGAACCGGGGCCTGCGGTGGCGGTGGCTGTCCACCCGCCCCTCGGTGTCGTCGCGGCCGGACCGCGTGGCCTCGCGCCGGGCGGCACGGCGGCTGCGGACGGCCTCGCGGGCCAGTCGGTAGTTTTCGGCCTCGCGGATCATCTCCGCGGAACGGATCTGCTGGCGCTCGAACTCGAACATCTCGTACCCCTCGTGACGTGCCGTTTCCGGCTGCTCCGGCTGCTCCGGCTTCTTCGGCTTCGCTCGTTCGCGATGCCTCAACCTTCGTCTCCAAGGGGGGTGCGCCACATCGGGAGAGTTCCGCATCTTGCGCGCACGAAGGGCCTTAGTCCCGCCGTAAGTGGCCTACGGCGGGACTAAGGCCCCTCAGACGTGCGGTTCCTCAGCTCGTGGTCGGCATGGAGAGCAGGATGTCGGAGTACTTCAGCGCGGCCAGGAGCAGGCCGACGACGCCGAGCGAGACTCCCGCCCAGGCGACCGACTTGACCCACGGGGCCTGGGCCGGGATCCGGTCGGGGTTGCCGAACGCGGGCCGGACCAGCACCACGACGCCGACGATCAGCGCGGCGAGCGCGAAGAACCCGGCGACGAGCGCGTTGAGGTTCCAGGAGTCGGCGTAGACCTGCTTGATCTGCTCGGCCACACCGGCGCCCTGCGCGGTCTCCAGCTGGCCGTAGATCGAGTCGCGCGCCTGCGCGATCGTGCCGACCCAGCTGCCGGTCAGCGAGACGACGCCGAGTCCGGCGGAGACGACGGCGGCGGCACCCAGGCCCACGCCGGAACCGGCGGCGGCCACCTCCGCGACCTGCTCGTCCTCGTCCTCTTCCTCGCCCAGGATCTCCGAGTCGGCCTGGTCGTCAGCCGTCTCGGCTCCCTCGGCCTCCTCGACCTCTCCGATCGCGGTGTCGTCGCCCTTGGTGAGCTCCACGCCCTCCTCGTCGCGCTGTGCCTCGGTGCCGGTCTTCACTCCGGCCTCGTCCTCTGTCTTGGTTCCCATGCCCCGCACCGTACGGACGCTGTCTGAGAATTTCTTTAAGATCCCGAGATCCTCACGCCCCGGGCGACATTCCGCCGTACCTCGCGGCCTTACGACGCCGCCCCGAGGTCATCACCGGGACATCGCTGCCAAGACATCACACTGGGACCTCACTGCCAGGCACGCGCGCGTGCGGCACGCCACTCGGGCGCAAGCACCGACCACACTTCCAGGTTCTGGCGTACGCCCCGGTACGGGAAGCTCTCCCTGAGCACCCCGTCGCGGCTCATGCCAAGCCGCCGCGCCACGTTGATGCTCGGTTCGTTGGCGGACGACGCCTGCCACTCCACGCGGTGCACGCCCCGCTCCTCGACCGCCCAGTCGATGAGGATCCGCATGGCGCGCGTGACCAGTCCGCGTCCCGCGCCGGCCGGCTCCAGCCAGCAGCCGACCTCGCAGGTGCCCCGCCCGGCGTCGAAGTGCAGGAACAGGACGCCGCCGACCAGCTTCCCCGCCAGCCACAGGCCGTGCAGGCTGCCGCTGTCGGTGGCCCGCTTGTCGGCGTACGACTGAAGGAGTTCCTTCGCGGAATCGACGTCGACGGCCTTGGTCCCGAACGGAATGTGCTGCCCGATGAACTCGCGCCCCCGGTCCAGGTGCGCCAGGAACTCCTCCGCGTGCCACGGCTCCAGGGGCCGCAGTTCGGCACCGTCGTCACCCAGGGATATCGCGTACATCCTGCTGTCGCTCCTTCGCGCCTGCGTCGATGAGGGCGTCGTCCATGAGGGCGTCGTCGCGCGCCCCCGGGATCGTCGCACGGTCGTCGGCGTCGGCGGTACGGATTTCCGGCGTCTCGATGCTGATGCGCGGCAGGCGCCGGTCGAGCCAGCGGGGCAGCCACCAGTTGGCGCCGCCCAGCATGTGCATCAGGGCGGGCACCAGGAGCGTACGCAGCACGAAGGCGTCGAGGGCGACGGCGGCGGCGAGCGCTATCCCGAACATCGCGATGACGCGGTCGCCGCTGAGCACGAAGGCCAGGAAGACCGAGATCATGATCACGGCGGCGGAGTTGATCACACGGCTGGTCTCGGCGAGGCCCACGCGGACGGCCCGCCGGTTGTCGCCGGTCTCCAGCCACTCCTCGTACATCCTGCTGACCAGGAACACCTGGTAGTCCATGGAGAGCCCGAAGAGCACGGACACCATGATCACGGGCAGGAAGGGCTCGATCGGGCCCGCGCGGCCGAGGCCCAGCAGTTCGCTGCCCCAGCCCCACTGGAAGATCGCGACGACGACTCCGAAGGAGGCGGCGACGGCCGCGATGTTCATCGCGGCGGCCTTCAGGGGGATGCCGACGGACCGGAAGGCGAGCAGCAGCAGGACGCAGCCGAGACCGATGACGACGCCTACGAAGAGGGGCAGTTTGCCGACGATGACGTCGGCGAAGTCGTCGTACCCGGCGGTGATGCCACCGACCTGTACGTCGAGCCCGGTCCCGGTCTCGGCCTGCGGCAGCACGTCGTCGCGCAGCCGGTCGACGAGCTCGCTGGTCTTCTCGGACTGCGGCGAGGACGTCGGTACGACGCTGAGGTAGGCGGTGTCGCCGGCGTTGTTGTACGTCACTGGGGTCGCGCTCCGGACGCCCTCGGTCGCCCTGAGCGTGGCGTCGAGTTTGTCGAGGGCGACGCGGTCCTGGGCCCCGCCGACGTGCGTGACGAGGGTCAGCGGCCCGTTCAGCCCGGGTCCGAAACCGTCCGCGAGCAGGTCGTACGCCTGCCGGGTGGTGGCCGTCTCCGGGTTGTTGCCCTGGTCGGAGGTGCCCAGGTGCAGGGAGAAGGTCGGGATCGCGAGCAGGGCCATGACGGCCAGGGCGACGCCGCCGAGGAGCTTGGGATGCTTCTCGACGAAGGCGGACCAGCGGGCAGCGAGCCCGGTGGGGATCTCCGGCTGGGGGCCGTGCTCGTCCAGGCGGCGGCGCTCGCGGCGGCTGAGGGCGCGCGTGCCGATGAAGGAGAGGAGCGCGGGCAGCAGGGTCACGGAGGCGGCGACGGTGAGGACCACGGTGAGGGAGGCGGCGATCGCGACGCCGTTGAGGAAGCCGAGCCGCAGTATGAGCATGCCAAGCAGGGCGATACAGACGGTGGCGCCCGCGAAGACGACCGCTCGCCCGGTGGTGGCCACCGCGTTCCGCGCGGCCTCCTCGACCGGAAGACCGCGTTTCAGACCGCGCCGGTGTCTGGTGACTATGAACAGCGCGTAGTCGATGCCGACGCCGAGTCCGATCAGCATGCCGAGCATCGGCGCGAAGTCGGCGACGGTCATCGCGTGCCCGAGGAGCACGATCCCGGCGTACGCCGTGCCGACGCTGACCAGGGCCGTGGCGATGGGCAGCAGCGAGGCGGCCAGTGAGCCGAAGGCGAGAAAGAGGACCGCGGCGGCGACGATCACGCCGACGACCTCGGCGATGTGGCCGCCCGACGACTCGGTGAGGGCGACGGCCTGGCCGCCCAGCTCGACCTGGAGCCCCTGCGTCCCGGCGGCCTTCGCCGTGTCGACGACGGCCCCGGCCTCGCCCCGGTCGATGTCCTCGGCCGGGTCGTCGAAGGTCACGGTGGCATAAGCCGTACGTCCGTCGCCGCTGATCTGATCGGAACCGTGGCCCTGATACGGGCTGGCGACCGCGGCCACCCCGGGCAGGTCGGCGATCTTGTCCAGGGTGTGGGTCATGGTCTGCTCGACGTCCGCGGCACGGACCGTGCCGCCGGTGGTGTGCCAGACAACGGTGTCGCTGTCGCCGCCGAGGCCGGGGAAACCGTCCTGGAGGAGCTGGCTGGCGCGGCCCGATTCGGTGCCCGGCGCCTCGTAGTCGTTCGAGTACGCGGATCCGGTGACGGCGGCGGCCGAGGTGATCCCGCCGAAGGCGAGGAGCCAGAGCAGTACGGCGACGAGACGGTGCTGGACACACCAACGTGCTAGAGCTGCCACGGACGAGCTCCCTGGGTGTTTTGTGGATCTTTGACCGGGAACCGCCCGCAAAGAACGCATGACCTATTCGTTGTCACTCTTGCAGCCAGAAGTGATCGTTGGCCTCATTCGTGGGCTTACTCACAGGATTGCGAGGCAGTTCACACGACAATCCAATGAGCTCTGTCGTCCCTCACGGTGCCCGCAGGCACGCCAATGGGGGGTACATCGGTGTCGATGCACCCCCCATTGCCGTACAGGTGGGACCCGGCCGGCCCTGCGGGTGAGTTCCCGGTGCGGACTCAGCCCTCGCTGACGCCCAGCTTCTCCAGGATGAGCTCCTTGACGCGGGCCGCGTCGGCCTGCCCCCGCGTGGCCTTCATGACGGCACCCACCAGGGCGCCGACGGCGGCCACCTTGCCGCCGCGGATCTTGTCCGCGATGGCCGCGTTGCCGGCGATGGCCTCCTCGACGGCCGTCGTCAGGGCGCCCTCGTCGGAGACGACCTTCAGACCGCGCTTCTCGACGACCTCGTCCGGGGTGCCCTCGCCCTTGAGGACGCCCTCGATGACCTGGCGGGCCAGCTTGTCGTTGAGGAAACCCTCGTTGACCAGGGCGGTCACCCGGGCGACCTGCTCGGGCGTGATGGCCAGCGCGTCCAGGGACACGCCCGACTCGTTGGCCGTACGGGCCAGCTCGCCCATCCACCACTTGCGGGCGGAGGCCGCGTCGGCGCCCGCCCCGATGGTGGCGACGATGGGGTCGATGGCACCGGCGTTGAGCATCGACTGCATGTCGTGGGCGCCCACGCCCCACTCCTCGCGCAGCCGGTTGCGGCGGGCCAGCGGCTGCTCGGGCAGAACAGCGCGCAGCTCCTCGACCCACTCACGGGACGGGGCCACGGGCACGAGATCCGGCTCGGGGAAGTAGCGGTAGTCCTCCGCCTCCTCCTTCACCCGGCCCGAGGTCGTGGAGCCCGTGTCCTCGTGGAAGTGGCGGGTCTCCTGGATGATCGTCCCGCCGGAGTTCAGCACCGCGGCATGGCGCTGGATCTCGAAGCGGGCCGCGCGCTCCACGGACCGCAGCGAGTTGACGTTCTTCGTCTCGCTCCGCGTGCCGAACTTCTCCCGGCCGTGCGGGCGCAGCGACAGGTTCACGTCGCAGCGCATCTGCCCCATCTCCATGCGGGCTTCCGACACACCGAGCGCCTTGATGAGCTCGCGCAGCTCGGCGACGTACGCCTTGGCGACCTCGGGGGCGCGCTCGCCCGCACCCTCGATCGGCTTGGTGACGATCTCGATGAGGGGGATACCGGCGCGGTTGTAGTCGAGGAGCGAGTGCGAGGCGCCGTGGATACGGCCCGTCGCGCCGCCGACGTGCAGCGACTTGCCGGTGTCCTCCTCCATGTGGGCGCGCTCGATCTCCACGCGGAAGACCTCGCCGTCCTCCAGCTGGACGTCGAGGTAGCCGTTGAAGGCGATCGGCTCGTCGTACTGGGAGGTCTGGAAGTTCTTCGGCATGTCCGGATAGAAGTAGTTCTTCCGGGCGAAGCGGCACCACTCGGCGATCTCGCAGTGCAGCGCGAGACCGATCTTGATCGCGGACTCGACGCCGATCGCGTTGACGGCCGGCAGCGCGCCGGGCATGCCGAGGCACGTCGGGCAGGTCTGCGAGTTGGGCTCGGCGCCCAGCTCGGTGGAGCAGCCGCAGAACATCTTGGTCTTGGTGCCGAGTTCGACATGGACTTCGAGGCCCATGACGGGGTCGTACGACGCCAGCGCGTCCTCGTACGACACCAGGTCAGTCGTGACAGTCACGGTGAAACTTTCCCTCTCAGCCCAGCAGGACGTCGTCGTCGCCCAGGCGCTTGAGCTCCCGGTAGAGGATGGCGAGGCCGGTGACGATGGCGGCGGCGGACACGGCCGCGTCGATCAGCCGGAGCGTGTCGTTCTCGGAGCGGGCCTTCTTGGCCTGCTTCACGACACTGACGGCGCCGAACGCGGTGGTGGCGATGGACAGGTACGTACCGGACTTCGACTTCTTGAAGCCCTTGGCCTTGGTCAGTGCCTTGCTCACAACGACGGAGCCTCCTCGATCAGCGGGTGCCCCCAGCGTTCCACGAAGGCAGCCTCAACAGCAGCACCGACCTTGTAAAGGCGGTCGTCCTGCATCGCGGGGGCGATGATCTGCAGACCGACGGGCAGGTTGTCCTCCGGCGCGAGACCGCAGGGCAGTGACATCGCGGCGTTGCCCGCGAGGTTCGTCGGGATGGTGCACAGGTCCGCGAGGTACATCGCCATCGGGTCGTCGGCGCGCTCGCCGATCGGGAAGGCGGTGGTCGGCGTGGTGGGCGACACGATCACGTCCACCTGCTCGAACGCCTTCTCGAAGTCGCGCGTGATGAGCGTACGGACCTTCTGGGCGCTGCCGTAGTACGCGTCGTAGTAGCCGGAGCTGAGCGCGTACGTGCCGAGCATGATGCGGCGCTTGACCTCGTCGCCGAAGCCCGCCTCACGGGTGAGGGCGGTGACCTCCTCGGCTGAGTGCGTACCGTCGTCGCCGGTGCGCAGGCCGTACCGCAGGCCGTCGAAGCGGGCGAGGTTGCTCGAACACTCGGACGGGGCGATGAGGTAGTACGCCGAAAGGGCGAGGTCGAAGGACGGGCAGTCCAGCTCGACGATCTCGGCGCCCAGCTCCTTGAGGAGCGAGACGGACTCGTCGAAGCGCTGCACGACACCGGCCTGGTAGCCCTCGCCGCGGAACTGCTTGACGACACCGACGCGCATGCCTTCGACGCTGCCGTTGCGGGCGGCCTCGACGACGGCCGGTACGGGCGCGTCGATGGAGGTGGAGTCGAGGGGGTCGTGCCCGGCGATGACCTCGTGCAGGAGGGCGGCGTCGAGGACCGTACGGGCGCAGGGCCCACCCTGGTCGAGGGAGGACGAGAACGCCACCATCCCGTACCGCGAGACGGCGCCGTACGTCGGCTTCACGCCGACCGTGCCGGTGACGGCGGCGGGCTGGCGGATGGAGCCGCCGGTGTCCGTGCCGATGGCGAGGGGCGCCTGGTAGGAGGCGAGCGCGGCGGACGAACCGCCGCCGGAGCCGCCGGGGATCTTGGTGAGGTCCCAGGGGTTGCCGGTCGGGCCATAGGCGCTGTTCTCGGTGCTGGACCCCATGGCGAACTCGTCCATGTTGGTCTTGCCGAGAATGACGACGTCGGCGGCCTTGAGCCGCTTGGTGAGCGTCGCGTCGTACGGCGGGATCCAGCCTTCGAGGATCTTCGAGCCGACGGTGGTCGGGATGCCCTCGGTGGTGAAGATGTCCTTGAGCGCGAGAGGCACACCGGCGAGAGGCCCGAGCTTCTCGCCCTTCGCGCGCTTGGCGTCGACGGCACGGGCCTGGGCGAGCGCCCCTTCCCGGTCGACGTGCAGGAAGGCGTGCACCTTCTCGTCGACGGCCTCGATGCGCGCGAGGTGCGCCTCGGTGACCTCGACGGCGGTGAGCTCCCCGGCGGCGATACCGGCGGCGATCTCCGACGCGGTGAGCTTGATGATGTTGACGTTGCTGTCCGTCATGGTGATTAGTCCTCCCCCAGGATCTGCGGCACCTTGAAACGCTGCTGCTCCTGGGCCGGGGCGCCGGAGAGCGCCTGCGCGGGGGTGAGCGACGGACGGACCTCGTCCGCGCGCATGACGTTCGTCAGCGGCAGCGGGTGGGAGGTCGGCGGTACGTCTTGGTCGGCGACCTCGCTGACGCGGGCGACCGCGCCGATGATGTCGTCGAGCTGGCCGGCGAAGTGGTCGAGCTCTTCGCCCTTCAGCTCCAGACGCGCCAGCCGGGCGAGGTGGGCGACCTCCTCGCGCGTGATGCCAGGCATGCAGCGATCCTCAGGGGTGAGTGTGTGTGGTTTGGCCCAATCCTATGGGGCACGCGGAGATCCCCGTACATCGGTTTCCCGGCAGGGGTCGGTACGGGGCGCGGAGGCCGTACCGACCGTACGGACGCGGAGGCCGTACCGACCGTACGGACGCTGCGGCCGTATGACGGACGGACAGCCGCCGACGGCGAGAGACCCCCCACCGGAAACCTTGACCGGTCAGATGCCCGTCACGGGCGGTGCGGGCGGGAAAAAACAAAACCCACCGACCCGCACCCGAGGAACTAGTCCTCAGCCGCCGCGGGCAAGGCCGCGGGCAACGCGGCCTTCGGCCGCTGCCACCCCCGAGACCCCCGCGCGAGCAACCACGCCGTGGCCTCCTCCGGAGGCATCGCCGCCGCCACGAGCCACCCCTGCACCGCGTCACACCCGAGATCCCGCAGCCGCTCCCACGTCTCGTCGTCCTCGACACCCTCGGCCACGACCAGCAGCCCCAGCGAATGAGCGAGATCGACCGTGCACCGGACGATCTCGGCATCCTCGGTGTCCACGGCCAGCCGGGCCACGAACGACCGGTCGATCTTCAACTCGCTCACCGGCAGCCGCCGCAGATGCACCAGCGACGAATACCCGGTTCCGAAGTCGTCGAGCGACATCTTCACGCCGTGCATGGTCAGCCCCGCCAGGGTATCCGCGGCCCGCTGCGGATCCTCCAGCAGCACGTGCTCCGTTATCTCCAACTGCAGCGCCCCCGCGGGGACCCCGTGCCGCGCGAGCCGCGCGGCCACCGCCCCCGCGAACCCGGGCGTGTGCACGTCCCGGGGCGAGACGTTCACGGCGACCGGAACCCGGAGCCCCTGGGCCCGCCACTTCGCCACCTGCCCGAGCGCCGACTCCAGCACGTACTCGGTCAGATGGGGCATCAGCCCGGACGACTCGGCGATGGCTATGAACTCGTCCGGCGGGACCTTCCCGCGCTCGGGATGCACCCACCGTACGAGTGCCTCAAGTCCCGCAACCTGCCCGTCGAAGCGGACCTTCGGCTGGTAGTGCAGCTCGACGTCTCCGGCGTCGAGCGCCCGCCGCAGGTCTCCCAACAGCCCTAGCCGGTCGGGGGTGTTGGAGTCCCGCTTGGACTCGTACACCTCCACGCCCGTACGGTCCCGCTTCGCCTGGTACATCGCGACGTCCGCGCGCCGCAGCAGCCCCTCCGCGTCCAGCGCGTGATCGGGAAAGACGGCGAGCCCGGCACTGGCTTCCAGGACGAGGGTCAGCCCGTCGAGGTCAAGCGGTGACCCGAGCGCGGTCACGAGATTGCGGGCGACCCGCGTCGCGGACGTCGTCGAGTCGACGATGGGCAGTAACACGGCGAACTCGTCCCCGCCGAGCCGCGCGGCCTCCGCCCCGCGCGGCAGGGCCACTCGCAGCCGGTCCGCTATCTGCAACAGCAGCCGGTCTCCCGCGAGGTGTCCGAGCGTGTCATTCACCGCCCTGAAGCGATCGAGATCGATCAGCATCAGAGCGGAACGTGCACCGATTCGTTCGGCGTCGTCCAGCGCCCGCCAGGTCCGTTCGAGTAGCCACTGCCGGTTGGGCAGTCCGGTGAGGGGGTCACGCAGTTGCTCCTCGGCCCGCGCCCGCGCTATCCAGAGCGTGGAGTCGAGAGCGATGAGAGGGACCGCGAAGAGTGGCAGGAGCACGGGGAGGGCGATCGCGACGACACAGATCAGCGGGGCGATGCCGAGCAGCGCGACGGCGACCAGCCCCTGTCTGACCAGGGCCGTACGGGCCACGGTCGGCAGTCCGGCCGTACGCGGCGCGTGGAGGTACCAGAGCAGCGCGCGCGACACCACGAGATACGCCCCGGCCACCAACACCACCGAAGGAGCCGTGTAAACCGTCCAAGTCTCCGGTTTCCAGGGCGTCTCGACGGACGGCACCCGGCCGAACACGGCCAGCACCAGGGCGCCCGCACCGATGCCGAGGATGTCCACCGCGCCGTGCAGTACGCCCTGCCGCCAGCGATGCCGACGGGCTATGCCGACGAGGACGACGACCGTGAGGCTGACCATCCCGGCGGGCACCCAGCCGTACAGCAGCAGGACGGCGAGGGTGAGGGCCGCGCCGGAGCCCGTACCGCCCCACCAGCGGGAACGGCCGAGCGCGACCAGGTGGCCGACGATGACGCCGACCAGGACCGCCAGCGCCCAGCCGGCGGAACCGGACGGAAAGAGTGCGTGGTTCCCGGTGAACGCCCGGTAGAAGCCCGCGCCCAGGACGAAGGCGGCCGCCGCGACGACCGCCGCGGGCAGCGCGGGCCAGGACAGCTGCTTCTCGGTCTCGTGGCCCGGCATGTGGGACGGGGAGCCGGGGACGGCGGTGAGGCGGCCCGGGCCGCGCCCGGCCGCCGCGCTGTACTGTCCGGCGGCGCGCACCTGCCCGCCGGGACGCTCCGGCCGCGCGCCCCCGAGGCCCGCCCCGAGCTCCCGGCTTCGCTCCAGCAAGGGGTACTTCCATCGCCGCACGCCGGTCACCCAGCGCGGGCGCAGCCGTGAGTCCGGGGCGGCGCTCTCGGTCGGTTCCATTCCCGTCCCTCTCACAGCCGGCGGTGCCCACGCCACGCGGCCCGATGCCCGACTAACCTTCACCGGCACCGCGTCTGAAAACCCTTCCCCTGGCTCCTGAAGAGCAGGGGATGCCCCAACCGCAGCTGGGCACGGCAGGCGCACACCTCAACAGTAGGCCGCAGAAGGCTTCCACGGGCAGCGGTCGTCGACGGTTGCCCGAATGCGACCCGGCCACCCGTATGCATCTGGTATGCGCCGAACGGGTGGTCTTCAACCACTACTCCTCGGTCGGAAGCGCGACTTCGGCCGCTGCCTCCGGTCCTTGTTCGAGCAGAACGGCGAAGCCCTCCTCGTTCAGAACCGGCACTTTGAGCTGCATTGCCTTGTCATACTTCGATCCAGGATTGTCGCCCACGACAACAAAAGATGTCTTCTTCGAAACCGAACCGGTCACTTTCGCTCCCCGGCTCTGCAGCGCCTCTTTCGCTCCGTCACGCGTGTGATGGTCCAGGGTCCCGGTGACGACGACCGTGAGCCCTTCGAGCGGGCGAGGTCCCTCGTCCTCGCCGGAGCTCTCCTCCTCCACGCGGACACCGGAGGCCTTCCACTTGCGCAGGATCTCCTGGTGCCAGTCCACCGTGAACCACTGCTTCAGCGAGGCGGCGATGATGGACCCGACGCCCTCGACGGCGGCCAGCTCCTCCTCCGTGGCCTCCTGGATGCGGTCGATGGAGCGGAACTCGCGGGCCAGGGCCTCGGCCGCGACCGGCCCCACGTGCCGGATGGACAGGCCGGTGATGATCCGGGCGAGCGGGCGCTCCTTGGCCGCCGCGATGTTCTCCAGCATCGCGAGCGCGTTCTTCCTGGGCGCGCCCTCCTGGTTGGCGAAGACGGTGGCGATCTTCTCCTCGCCGGTCTTCGGATCCCGCTTGGGCAGTCCGCTGTCCTGGTCGAGGACGTACGCCTTGATGGGCAGCAACTGCTCGATGGTGAGGTCGAAGAGGTCGCCCTCGTCCCGCAGGGGTGGCTCGGCGGGCTCCAGGGGCTTGGTGAGCGCGGCGGCGGCGACGTAACCGAAGTTCTCGATGTCCAGGGACTTGCGGCCCCCGAGGTAGAAGAGGCGCTCGCGCAACTGGGCAGGGCAGGTCTGGCCGTTCGGGCAGCGGAGGTCGATGTCGCCCTCCTTGGCGGGCGCCAGCGGTGTGCCGCACTCGGGGCACTCGGCGGGCATCACGAACTCCCGCTCGCTGCCGTCCCGCAGGTCGACGACCGGGCCGAGGATCTCCGGGATGACGTCTCCGGCCTTGCGGAGCACCACGGTGTCGCCGATGAGGACGCCCTTGGCCTTCACCACGTCCTGGTTGTGCAGCGTGGCGAACTCGACCTCGGAGCCGGCCACCGTGACGGGCTCCACCTGCGCGTACGGAGTGACACGGCCCGTGCGGCCCACGCCCACGCGGATGTTGACCAGTTTGGTGTTGACCTCCTCCGGCGCGTACTTCCACGCGATCGCCCAGCGCGGGGCCCGGGAGGTCGAGCCGAGGCGGCCCTGGAGGGGGATCTCGTCGAGCTTGACGACCACGCCGTCGATCTCGTGCTCCACGGAGTGGCGGTTGTCTCCGTAGTAGGCGATGAACTCGCGTACGCCGTCGAGGTCGTCGACCACCTTGCCGTAGCGGGTCGTCGGCAGGCCCCACGCGTGCAGCAGGTCGTAGGCCGCTGACAGGCGGCTCATGCCGTCGAAGCCCTCAAGGGCGCCGATGCCGTGCACGACCATGTGCAGCGGCCGGGTCGCGGTGATGCGGGGGTCCTTCTGGCGGAGTGAACCCGCCGCCGCGTTGCGCGGGTTGGCGAAGGGCTTGTCACCCGCCTCCACCAGACGGGCGTTGAGCTCCTCGAACTGCTCCATCGGGAAGTAGACCTCGCCGCGGATCTCCACGAGGTCCGGGATGCGGTCGCCGTGGAGACGGTCGGGGATCTCCGTGATCGTACGGACGTTGGGCGTGATGTCCTCGCCGGTGCGGCCGTCGCCACGGGTCGCCGCGCGCGTGAGACGGCCGTGCTCGTACGTGAGGTTGACCGCGAGGCCGTCGACCTTCAGCTCGCACAGGAAGTGGTGGTCGGAGGTGCCGACCTCCTTGGCGACGCGGTCCGCCCAGGCGGCCAGCTCCTCGTCGTCGAAGGCGTTGTCGAGGGACATCATGCGCTCGCGGTGTTGGACGGCCGAGAACGTCGTGCCGACAAAATCAGCCTCGTACGCCCCCGCGACCTTCTGGGTCGGTGAGTCGGGGGTGCGCAGCTCGGGATGCTCGTCCTCCAACGCCTCCAGAGCGCGCAGGAGTTTGTCGAAGTCGGCGTCGCTGACGACCGGCGCGTCCTTCACGTAGTACCGGAAGCGGTGCTCCTCGATCTGCTCAGCGAGCTGCGCGTGCTTCTCCCGCGCCTCGGGGGGCACGGGCCCCGCAGCCGAGGCCAATTGTGCGTCCTTGTCGCCGGCCACCGTGTCGTCCTCCCGTTACTCTGGGTTGTCCGCGAGGGATCTCGCCGCCCGGACGCAGTGAGCGAGCGCCTTGCGCGCGTACTCGGGGGAAGCGCCCGCGAGTCCGCACGACGGGGTGAGCGTGACCGCGTCCGCGAGAACCCCCGGATTCAGCCCCAGCCTGCGCCACAGCGTCCTGACACCCATGACGCTACCGGCAGGGTCTGACAATGGGGCATCCGTCCCCGGGACGACACCGGCGAAGAGCTTGGTCCCCCCTTCCACTGCTTCCCCGATCGCGTCGTCGTCACGCTCGGTGAGGAGAGCGAAGTCGAAGGAGACTGCGGTCGCCCCGGCCCTGCGCAACAGCGCGAACGGTACGTCGGGGGCGCACGAGTGCACGACGACCGGGCCGTCGGCCTGTACGCGGACGACGTCCCGCAGCGTGGCCTCGACGACTTGCCGGTCCACGGCCCGGTGGGTGCGATAGCCGCTCGCGGACCTCACGCGACCGCTCAGTACGGCGAAGAGGGACGGTTCGTCGAGTTGTAGGACGACGTCGGCGCCGGGCACGCGACGGCGTACCTCGGCGAGGTGTTCGCGCAGTCCCTCGGCGAGCGACCCTGCGAGGTCCCGGCAGGCTCCGGGGTCGGAGAGCGCCACCTCGCCGTTGCGCAGTTCCAGCGCGGCGGCGAGCGTCCAGGGGCCGACCGCCTGGACCTTCAGCGGGCCGTGGTAGCCCTGGGTGAACTCCTCCATGGCGTCGAGGTCTTCGCCGAGCCAGGACCGGGCCCGCTTGGTGTCCCGCCCCGGCCGGTCCCCGAGCCGCCAGCCGCTGGGCTCCACGCGCGCGTACAGCTCGGCGAGCATCCCGGCGGTCCGGCCGATCATGTCGGCGCCGGGGCCGCGCGCGGGCAGTTCCGCCAGGAACGGCATGCCCGTCTCGGGGCCCTCGAAGGTCCCGGTCACGGTCTTGGCGGCCTCCCGGGCGTCCCCGCCCGGCATCGACCCGATCCCGGTCGCGGGGCCAGGCCTGAACTCGCTGTTTTCGCTCACCCGCGCAGCCTACGTAATGCCCGCGGAACGGGATGCCACGGTTCGGGTCCGGGGTCGGGTTCGGGGCAGGTCCGAGGTCGGGTTCGGGGCAGGTCCGGGTCCGGGCCAGGGACCGGCTCGGGGGTCAGGCCAGGCCAGGCCAGGGTTCGGGTCCGGCTCCACGTCCAGGTTCCGGTCTTGGTCTCGGTCTCGGCCCCAGTCCCGGCCCCAGTCCCAGTCCCAGTCCCGGTCAGCGGCCGGGGCGTACCGTCAGGTCGTTGATCTCCGCGTCCCGGGGCAGGTCGAGTGCCATGAGGATGGTCGTCGCGACGGACTCGGGGTCGATCCACTTCGAGGCGTCGTACTCCTTGCCCTCCTGCTGGTGGACCTTGGCCTGCATGGGG
This sequence comes from Streptomyces sp. NBC_00878, assembly GCF_026341515.1. Classification (NCBI taxonomy): domain Bacteria; kingdom Bacillati; phylum Actinomycetota; class Actinomycetes; order Kitasatosporales; family Streptomycetaceae; genus Streptomyces; species Streptomyces sp. NBC_00878. The sequence continues at coordinate 3,155,858 of NZ_JAPEOK010000001.1, forward strand.
CTCGCGGTGCGGCCGGGATAGACGGTCGTGACGCGGACGCCGTTGGCGTGCTCCTCGTTGCGCAGGGAGTCGGCGAGGGCCTTCAGGCCGTGCTTGGACGCGGCGTACGCGGACCAGTCGGCGGAGGCGCGGAGGCCGGCGCCGGAGTTGACGAAGATCACATGGCCCTGGGTGACGCGGAGTTGGGGCAGGAAGTGACGGGTCAGCTCGGCGGGCGCGATCAGGTTCACGTTGAGCTGGTGACGCCAGGTCTTGGGGGTCAGCTCGCCGACCGGCCCGAGGTCGACCACACCCGCCACGTGCAGGAGCGAGTCCACACGGTCGGGCAGCGTCTGGTGCGAGAAGGCCCAGGAGAGCCGGTCCGGGTCCGCCAGGTCACCGACGAGGGTCCCGGCCCCGGGGAACTCGGCGGCCAGCTCCTTCGCGCGGCCCGCGTCGCGCGCGTGCAGGACGAGTTCGTCCCCGCGCGCGTGGAGGCGTCGGGCGACGGCCGCGCCGATGCCGGAACCGGCCCCGGTGATCAGATGAGTAGCCATGCCCGCCATGCTCGCACGCGAAGATCCGTCCGCCGCCGGGCACTACGGTCGGTGCCGCGGCATCCCTCGGCTCACTGCGTGCCCTGGCTCTCCTCCAGGTAGGCGAGCGCCCCGACGGGCTCCTCGGCGAAGAACACGAGGTCCGTCAGCGGCCTCGGCAGGAAGCCCTCGTCCTCCATGCGGCGGAACTGCTCCTTCAGGCCGTCGTAGAAACCCGCCGTGTTCAGCAGCACGACCGGCTTGTCCGTGTGCCCGTGCTTCTTCAGCTCCAGGATCTCGGTCGCCTCGTCGAGCGTGCCCGTACCCCCGACCATGACCACGACCGCGTCGGCCTTCTCCAGAAGCAGCGCTTTACGCTCGGCGAGGTCGCCCGCGATGACCATCTCGTCGGCTCCCGCGCGCGCTTTGGCGGCCAGGAACTCCACGGAGACGCCCAGCAGCCGCCCTCCCGCCTCCTGCACACCGTCGGCGACCACCTTCATGAGCCCGACGTCCGAACCGCCCCACACCAGCGTGTGCCCGCCCTTGCCGAGCAGCTCGGCGAACTGTCGGGCGGGACCGGTGTAGCGCTCGTCGAGGTCGGCGGCCGAGAGGAAGACACAGATATTCATGGCTCCACGCTACGACCCGGCACTGACATCACGAGGCGGATCCGAGGTCACGGGCCGCCTCCGGCCGTGTGGGACACGGTCACGCGCATCTTCGACTGGCGGTGCGGCAGCGTCTCCCAGTCGTCCATGAAACGGGCCGACAGGCCGTGTTTCCCGGCCAGTTCGACGAGGGTCTCCGTGCGGTAGTAGAAGTCCTCGTGCAGGACCTGGTGTTCCCTGCCCTCGGTCCGGTCGAAGGTGAAGTCGAAGAAGCCGCCGGGCGCGAGGATCCGGCCGACGTGCGCGAAGCACTCCTCGATGACGTCCGGCGGCGAGTGCGAGAACACGCTGTGCGCGTGCACCACGTCGAAGTGCGCGTCCGGCAGGAACGCGAACGTCAGGTCGTCGGTGAGCGTCAGATGGGGCAGCCGGGCCTGCAGGCCTTCCTGTACGAGGGTGTCCTGGGCCGCGATGAGGATGTCCGGCGAGATGTCGATCCCGTAGTAGTGGCCGTTCTCCAGGTAGTCGATGAACAGCCGCCCGGCGCGCAGGTTCCCGCAGCCGATCTCCAGCATCCGGTGCTCCGGCTTCAGCCCGTGCCGCACCAGATAGTCGAACTGCATCAGGCCGATCTGTGTCCACCGGTCGCGGGACGGGTTGTGCCCCACCGCCGCCTCGGCGCCTCGCGCGGCGTCCGAGGCCATCACGGCCCGGTAGTACGCGATGTGGTCATGGCCGTACCTCAGCCGCAGCCAGGCGTCACGCGCGGCCCGGCGCGTGTGCGCGGGGACCCGCTCGGGATAGCGCAGGGCGTAGCGCACATGGTGGGTGAGGGTCGTGCGGTTACGGTTCAGGCGCGTGGCTCCCATGAGGACCTCCGCCGGAAGAAGCCAAGGAAGAAAGGGATGGAAGGCGACAGAAAGGACGCACCTTCCGTCGTTGAGGACGGAAAGGAAGTAGGGAAGAACACGACAGCAGCCTGCGCTGTACAGGGCGAGACCGCTACCCGAGGAGGCCGAAAGCCATGACCCAAGGCCATCGCATCACCGTCGAGCAGGGCACTGAGCACGTCCGTGTCGTGCGCGGCGGACAGGTGCTCGCGGAGAGCACGCGCCCGCTGCTGCTGCGCGAGACGGGCCTCCCCGTGCGCTACTACCTGCCCGTGGAGGACGTACGCCTCGAACTGCTGGCTCCGTCGGAGACCCGCACCCATTGCCCCTTCAAGGGCGACGCGTCCTACTGGTCGCTGCCGGACGCCCCCGACCTTGTCTGGACATACTCGGACCCGAAGCCGGAGGTCGCCGAGATCAAGGACCACCTGTGCTTCTACGAAGTAGAAGTCGTCGCCCCTGAGCCCCGCTGATCGGCTAGGCGAGCGCCGTCGCCGCGCGCGTCGTGGTCGCGATCGTCGCCGAGCCCACCACGCGCGTGTCGTCGTACAGGACGATCGCCTGGCCGGGGGCGACGCCGCGGACGGGCTCCTCGAAGCGCACGCGGAGCTCGCCGTCGACGAGTTCGGCGGTGACCGTCGTCTCGCCGCCGTGGGCGCGGAGCTGGGCCGTGTACGTCCCCGGGCCGGCCGGAGCGGCGCCGCACCAGCGGGGCTTGACGGCCGTCAGGGCCGAGACTCCCAGGGCGGCGGCGGGGCCGACCGTCACGGTGTTGTCCACGGGCGAGATGTCGAGGACGTACCGCGGCTTGCCGTCGGGGGCCGGGGTGCCGATGCGCAGGCCCTTGCGCTGGCCGATCGTGAAGCCGTACGCGCCCTCGTGGGTGCCGACGACCGTGCCGGACTCGTCGACGATGTCGCCCTCCGCCTTGCCCAGGTGCTTCGCGAGGAAGCCCTGGGTGTCGCCGTCGGCGATGAAGCAGATGTCGTGCGAGTCCGGCTTCTTGGCGACGGCGAGGCCCCGGCGCTCGGCCTCCTCGCGGATCTCGTCCTTCGTGGTGACCGTGTCGCCGAGCGGGAAGAGCGCGTGCGCGAGCTGGCGGTCGTCGAGCACGCCGAGGACGTACGACTGGTCCTTGGCCATGTCGGAGGCGCGGTGCAGCTCGCGCGTGCCGTCCTCGCGCACGATCACCTGGGCGTAGTGGCCCGTGCAGACCGCGTCGAAGCCGAGGGCGAGGGCCTTGTCGAGCAGGGCCGCGAACTTGATCTTCTCGTTGCAGCGCAGGCAGGGGTTCGGGGTGCGGCCCGCCTCGTACTCGGCGACGAAGTCCTCGACCACGTCCTCGCGGAAGCGCTCGGCGAGGTCCCACACGTAGAACGGGATGCCGATGACGTCCGCGGCGCGGCGGGCGTCGCGCGAATCCTCGATGGTGCAACAGCCACGCGCGCCCGTGCGGAACGATTGCGGGTTCGCCGAGAGGGCGAGGTGGACACCGGTCACGTCGTGCCCGGCTTCCGCGGCGCGGGCGGCGGCGACGGCGGAATCCACGCCGCCAGACATGGCGGCCAGTACACGGAGGGGGCGGGGGCGCTGCGAGGTCTCAGTCATAACCCTTCAAGGGTACGGGTCCGCGGGAACCGGAGCCCACGAGTATCCGTTCGACAGGACATGCACGATCAGGTGGGGGAGACGGCCGGGGACACGGACCGGCGCATCGGACGCCGTGCGCTGCTCATCGGCGGGGCCGTGGCCGCCGTGGGCACCGGTGTGCTGGCCCGGGACGAGCTGGGGCGCATGTGGTGGCGGCTGCCGAGCGTGGAGAAGCCGCGCGAGGAAGGCGCGGTCGACTTCCGTGGCGCGCGCTGGATCGCGGCGTCCTCGGCGAACTGGCGGCGGGCGGACCGGCCCGACGACTTCGGCATAGACCGCGTGATCATCCATGTCACACAGGGCAGTTACCAGAGCGCGGTGAAGGTCTTCCAGGACCCGGGCCACGGCGCCGCCGCGCACTACATCGTCAGCAAGGACGGCCGTGTCACGCAGATGATCCGCGAGCTGGACGTGGCGTTCCACGCGGGCAACCGCGAATTCAACGAGCGGAGCGTCGGCATCGAGCACGAGGGCTTCGTGGACCGCCCGGAAGACTTCACGGACGCGATGTACGAGGCCTCGGCCCGCCTGACGGCCCGGATCTGCGCCCGGTACGCCATCCCGGTCGACCGCGAGCACATCATCGGCCATGTCGAGGTACCGGGCACGGACCACACGGACCCGGGCCCGCACTGGGACTGGAAAAAATACATACCCCTGGTCCGCGAGGCAGCCGAGCGGTCGGCCTCCCCGTCGGCGGAGCCGTCCACGCGCGGCGCGTAGGCGGGCGAGTGACGGCTGACGTCGCGCCCCGTCAGGGGCACGGGGAACTGCGCGCTCAGCCACGAACGACCCGCAGCCCTGCCCGCCGCATCCAGCGAAGCGAACCGGCGGAGCGCCTAGCTGAGGCCCGCCGTCCGAGCCCGTGCCACTGCCGGGCCGATCGCCTTCGCGACCGCCTCGACGTCCGTCTCCGTCGAGGTGTGGCCGAAGGAGAAGCGGAGGGTGCCGCGGGCCAGGTCCGGGCCGGTGCCGGTGGCGAGGAGGACGTGGCTGGGCTGGGCCACCCCCGCCGTGCACGCGGAACCCGTGGAGCACTCGATGCCCTGCGCGTCGAGCAGCAGGAGCAGCGAGTCGCCCTCGCAGCCGGGGAACATGAAGTGGGCGTTGGCGGGCAGCCGGCCCTCGTTCGACGGATCGCCGCCGAGGATCGCGTCCGGTACGGCCTTGCGGACGGCGTCGACCAGTTCGTCGCGCAGCCCGCCGATCTCGCGGACGAACCACGCGCGCTGCTCGGCGGCGGTCCGGCCCGCCACGGCGAACGCGGCGACGGCGGGCACGTCCAGCGTGCCGGAGCGTACGTGCCGCTCCTGGCCCCCGCCGTGCAGGACGGGTACGGGGCTGTACTCGCGGCCCAGCAGCAGCGCTCCGATGCCGTACGGGCCGCCGACCTTGTGGCCCGAGACGGTCATCGCGGCGAGGCCCGAGGCGCCGAAGTCGACGGGGATCTGACCGAAGGCCTGGACGGCGTCGGCGTGCAGCGGGATGTCGAACTCCCCTGCCACGTCGGCCAGTTCGCGGACCGGCATGACCGTACCGATCTCGTTGTTCGCCCACATGACGGTCACGAGGGCGACGTCGTCGGGGTCACGCTCGATGGCCTCGCGGAGGGCCTCGGGGTGGACGCGGCCGTACCGGTCGACCGGGAGGTACTCGACCGTGGCGCCCTCGTGCTCGCCGAGCCAGTGGACCGCGTCGAGGACGGCGTGGTGCTCCACGGGGCTCGCGAGGACGCGGGTGCGGGCCGGGTCGGCGTCGCGGCGGGACCAGTACAGGCCCTTCACGGCGAGGTTGTCGGCCTCGGTGCCGCCGGAGGTGAAGACCACCTCGCTGGGGCGGGCGCCCAGGGCTTCCGCGAGGGTTTCGCGGCCTTCCTCGACCGTCCGGCGGGCGCGGCGGCCGGCGGCGTGGAGGGAGGAGGCGTTGCCGGTGACGGCGAACTGCGCGGTCATTGCCTCGACCGCCTCCGGGAGCATCGGGGTGGTCGCGGCGTGGTCGAGGTATGCCATGGTAGGCCCGATTCTAGGGCCCGCTGCTTTCTGGCTCGGCCGGGCGGGTGTCGTTTGCGCCTGCCCTCAAGCCGGGGTGCCCCACCGGAGCTCTTGCCCAGCCCCTCTGACCGGGCACCCGGAGCCGGCGGCTGTGCCCGCCCTCCCCCACTCTCGACTTCGTTCGAGCGGGGGACCCCCATCGCCCTGCGGAACCCCTGCCCACAGCAGTTGTAGGCGGCTGCCGCCTCAGAAGCTCCAGGACAGCGTGCTGTCCGCCGACATGAAGGCCAGGAGGACCAGGAGGTCGGCGATTCCCAGGGCGAGGCCCAGGAACGCGCGGCCGCGGCGCGTGGTGCCCCGGTAGAGGGCCGTCGAGGCGAGGGCGATGGCGACGGGGCCGAGGAAGATGTTCAGGGCCAGCAGGCCGACGAGGCCCAGGATGAACGACGCGACGGCCATGCCGTCGGCGTCACGGACAGTACTCCGGAGCCGCGGGGCGGCGGTGGTGAGTTCCATGTGTCTGCTCCCAACAGGCAGTCGAACGTGGACAGTTGGAGGGTTGGAGGGCGGGCGGTGGCCGCGTCGGAGAATTTCGGGGTTCAGCTCGACGTCTCGCGGCGTCGGCCGAGGCGCTCACGGACCGCGAAGACGGTCAGCCACACCCCGATGACGGCCGCGGCGACGAGGGTGAACGAGAGCGGGGCGTGGGCGACGGTGCCGAGCATGAGGCCCAGCAGCAGGAGCGCCGCGACGAGGAACAGCATGAGATGCCTCTCGTGGAAGTCCGGCGAGTCGCCGTGTCCGGTCCGTACAGCTCCGTACGTTCCGGATGCCCCCGGATGCCCCAGGGACTCGACAACTCGGTGAACGCTTGTGGTAACAACTGTTCACTGAATCCAGAGTCTAGCGCGCCCTACGACTTTCCCTCTACAGAGAACAGTTGTTAACTACATGGCATGAGTCACACCCTCGGCATCCGGCAGGCCCAGAAACAGAAGACCCGACAGGCGTTCCTGGACGCCGCGTTGGGCCTGCTGGAGGAGCAGAGCCTCAGCAGTCTGGGCCTGCGCGAGGTCACCCGGGCCGTCGGCGTCGCCCCGACCGCCTTCTACCGGCACTTCCACTCGACCGCGGATCTCGGGGTCGCCCTGGTCGAGGAGGCGCTGGGCAGCCTGCACCCGATGATCGCCGGCACCGTGTCCGCGGCCTGCGAGAGCGACGAACGCATCAACCGGGCCGTTGCCCTGATCGCCCGTCATGTGCGTGAGCATCCCGCGCACATCCGTTTCATCGCACGCGAACGCAACGGCGGCGTACAGAAGGTCCGGGCCGCGATCGCGGAGCAGATGGACCGGTTCACCGCCGAGGTGCGGACCGAACTGGCCAAGCAGCCCGAGTCGGCCGGCTGGAGCGACGACGACCTGCTGATGCTCGCCGGCCTGTACGTCGACCAGATGCTGATGACCGCCAGTACGTTCCTGGAGGCGGCCCCCGAGGAACAGGACCAGGTGGCCCGGGTGGCCACCCGCCGGATGCTGCTGATCGCCATCGGCCGCCGCCACTGGCTGGGCTGACGCCCCGTCGACCCCCGGCCTCGCCGCGCACGCGCGCGGACACGACCTAGGGGCGCGTACGACCTTTCGTACGCGCCCCTCGCGCCCTTCACACCCTTCGCGCTCTGCGGAAGGTCCGCGAGCGGGTCAGCCCTGGTCCTGCTGCTCCTGGCTCTGGCCCTGCTGGCCGCCGGTCCCGCAGCCTCCGCCCGGCCCGCCGCCCTGGCCGCCGCCGGGACCGCCACCCTGGCCGGGACCGCCGCTGGCCGCACCTGACGGCATCCCGGTGGGCGCGCCCGACGGGGCCTTCCCCGTAGCGGCACCGGACGGCGCCCCCGAAGGTGCCCCGGACGGAGCCCCGCTCGGCATCCCCGACGGAGCGCCGCTCGGAGCCCCGCTCGGTGCGCCGGACGGCGCCTGGCAGTTCTGCTGCCCCGAACTGCCGTTGCCGCTGCCATTACCCGAGGACGACGAGGAGTCGCCCGAGCCGCAGGCCGTCAGCAGGAGTGGCGACAGCGCCAGCAGGGCGATGGCGGGGATGTGACGTACGCGCGTCATGCGGACAGGCTTCATGAGGGCAACTCCCGTTTGGATGAGCGGAATCTGAGAGCCGCATGCAACCAACCGCCCATAGGCCCCGCTTGGGCCCGCGCTGTGCCCCGCCTGTGCCTAGAGCAAAGACCGACTCAACAAACCCGCCCTGACCTGCGCTTTCATCCGCTCGCCCCAACTCCCCCGCTGGTACAGGTCCGTGACAGAAGAAGCCAGGAGGCAGGAGCAGGAGGCAGGAGGCAGGAAGCAGGAAGCAGGAAGCAGGAAGCAGCTGACCGCGTACGGATCAGCCGAGCCGCACCCTGGCCAGTTGCCGTGACTGTGCGACGAGCCGGTCCGCGCTGTCCCACACCTCGGCGTCCTCCTCCAGGAAGCCGCCGGCGAGGTTGCGGGTGGTGATGGAGACCCGGAGCGGACCCGGCGCCGGACGGCAGCGCACGTGCACGGTCAACTCGACCGTCGGCACCCAGCCGGACAGGCCGATCTCGAAGGCGGTCGGCGGCAGCGCGTCCACCGCGAGGAGCAGCGAGAAGGGGTCCGCGTCACGGCCGTCGGCGAGGCCGAGCCAGGACCGCATCTCACCCCTGCCGGACGGCGATCCGAGGGCCCAGCCCAGCGTGGCGGGGTCGAGCTTGAGCGCCAGCCGCCCGGTGATGGTGGAGCTGACGGAGCCGGCGAGGGGGCCGGGTCCGTCCTCGGGTCCGAGGCACTGGTCCATGGGCGGTATCGCGGGCGGCCGGGCCGCCGTACGGATGTCGTCGGGCAGGCCGTCGAGGTCTCCGTACGAGGCGAGCACGCGGAGCCGCTCGACCTCGCGGCCCTCGCCGTCGTACTGGTACAGGGACGCCTGGCCGGTGGAGAGGGTGCGACCGGTGCGTACGACGTCGGTGCGGACGACCGCCGGGCCCGGCTGGGACGCGGTGAGGTAGTGCGCGGAGATCGTGAACGGGTCGGTGTGCGGCAGGGCGTCCGCGAGCGCGCGGCCGAGGACGGCGAGCAGATAGCCGCCGTTGACGGCGCCGATGACCGACCACCCGGCGGACAGGTCTATGTCGTAGACACCGGGTTCGCGTGGGGTGACCGTGGTGTCGCGGTCGAACTCGCTGTCGCCGATGGTGGCCCGCGTCGCGTGCAGGGCAGCTGCTTCTGACATGCCTGAACGGTACAACAGGCAATTACTAAGCGGTAGCTTTCCCTGTTTCGATCACGTGAAGCGCCTCTCGGCTCACCTCACACCACCCCACTCCAGCCCGCCCCGACCCACTCCGGCTCACTCCGGCTCACTCCGGCACCTCGACCGCCGTCGAGCGCCGATTCCACGCCCGGGGTGCGCGCCAGTGGTACCGCATCGCGAACAGCCGCAGCACGAAGGCCGTGATGACGGCGAGCGCGGAGGTGAAGGTGGTCAGCGCGTCGTAGCGGATGCACAGGGCGACCATCGTGGCGCCGACTATGGCGGGCACGGCGTAGAGGTCGCGGTCCCAGCGCAGCAGCGAGGGCACCTCGTTGGCGAGGACGTCCCGCAGCACGCCGCCTCCCACGGCGGTCGCCAGTCCCAGGGTCACCGAGGCGGTGAGGCCCAGCCCGTACTCGTACGCCTTCGTCGTGCCCGCGACGCAGAAGAGGCCGAGCCCGGCCGCGTCGAAGACGTTCACACCGCGCTGGATCCGCTCCACCTCGGGGTGGAGGAAGAACACCAGCAGAGCGGCGAACAGCGGCGTGATGAAGTACCCCAGATCCGTGAAGGCCGCCGGCGGTACGGCCCCGATGACCAGGTCCCGGAACAGCCCGCCGCCCAGCGCGGTGACCTCGGCCAGGACGGCGATGCCGAAGACGTCGAAGTTCTTGCGGACGGCCAGCAGGGCGCCGGAGATCGCGAAGACGAAGATGCCGATCAGGTCGAGCGTGTGCTGGACGGACGGGGTGAAGAGTTCCTGGGTCACCCGAACATTCTCACCCAGCACCGAGCCCCCGCCTTCCATTGCAAGGCAGAGGCTCGATGTTACTTACGTCTCTGTTGCTTACATCGCTTGATTACTTCGCTTGCTTATTTCTCTTTGGCGGGAGCCTCGTCCTCGGAGGAGGTCCCAGAAGGGGTCTCGGCGGAAGCCGGTGCGTCCGTGGCGGCAGCCACCTCCGCCGCGACCGCCGCCGACGTCGCCGCCGACTCCGCGAGCACCTCGTCGGCCACCAGCTCCGCCGCCTCCTTCGCGGCGGTCAGCAGCACGGTGTCCTGCGGGGCCTGGTCCTCGAAGTTCTCCGGGTGGTGGCAGGCCACCTGCTGACCGGGCTTCAGCTCCAGGAGCGGCGGCTCGGTCGTCGTGCAGACCTGCGTGGCCTTCCAGCACCGCGTGTGGAAGCGGCAGCCGCTGGGCGGCGAGATCGGCGAGGGCACGTCGCCCTTGAGCAGGATGCGCTCGCTCTTGGCCGACTTGCGCCGCGGGTCCGGGATCGGCACGGCCGACATCAGCGCCTTGGTGTACGGGTGCATCGGCGCCTTGTACAGCGACTCGCGGTCGGCCAGCTCGACGATCTTGCCGAGGTACATCACGGCGATACGGTCCGAGACATGGCGTACGACGGACAGGTCGTGCGCGATGATCACGTACGTGAGGCCCAGCTCCTGCTGGAGGTCGTCCAGCAGGTTCACCACCTGCGCCTGGATCGACACGTCGAGCGCGGAGACCGGCTCGTCCGCCACGACCATCTTCGGGTTGAGCGCGAGCGCGCGGGCGATGCCGATGCGCTGGCGCTGGCCGCCGGAGAACTCGTGCGGGTAGCGGTTGTAGTGCTCGGGGTTGAGACCGACCACCGACAGCAGCCGCTGGACCTCCTTCTTGATGCCACCCGCGGGCGAGACGCCCTGGAGCTTGAAGGGGGCGCCCACGATCGTGCCGATGGTGTGGCGCGGGTTCAGCGACGAGTAAGGGTCCTGGAAGATCATCTGGACGTCACGGCGCATCGGGCGCATGCCCGCGACGCTGAGGTGTGTGATGTCCTTGCCCTCGAACTCGACCTTGCCCGCCGTCGGTTCGAGCAGCCGCGTGATCAGCCGGCCCATGGTCGATTTGCCGCAGCCCGACTCGCCCACGACGCCGAGCGTCTCGCCGGACTTGACCTCGAAGTCGAGGCCGTCGACCGCCCGCACCGCGCCGACCTGTCGCTGGAGCAGGCCCTTGCGGATCGGGAAGTGCTTCTGCAGGCCGGTCACCTTCAGGAGCGTCTCGCCGGGGGCGGCGCCCTTGGTGAGAGTCGCCGTGCCGTCGCTCTGCGCGGGGATGGCCACGGGTTTGTCCTCTGCTTTGTCACTCACAGCTTCGGCGCAATCTCTTCGGTCCAGATCCGTTCCCGCTGCTCATGCGTCATGTGGCAGGCGGCCCAGTGCTGGCTGCCGACCTCGGTCAGCTCGGGGCGGACCGTGCGGGTGACGTTGTCCTTGGGGACGTCCGCGTACGAGCAGCGCGGGTTGAAGGCGCAGCCCGACGGGATGTTGATCAGCGAGGGCGGGGAACCCTTGACCGGGATCAGCCGCTCGGTCTGCTCACGGTCCAGGCGCGGCATGGAACCGAGCAGGCCCCAGGTGTACGGATGCCGGGGCTCGTAGAAGACCTTCTCGGCCGGGCCCCGCTCGATGCAGCGGCCGCCGTACATCACCAGGATGTCGTCGGAGAGCTCGGCGACGACGCCCAGGTCGTGGGTGATGATGATGACCGCGGAGCCGAACTCCTGCTGCAGGTCCCGGATGAGGTCGAGGATCTGCGCCTGGACGGTCACGTCGAGGGCGGTCGTCGGCTCGTCCGCGATCAGCAGCTCGGGGTTGTTGACCAGCGACATCGCGATCATCGCGCGCTGGCGCATACCGCCGGAGAACTCGTGCGGATAGCTGTCGACCCGCTTGTCCGGCTGCGGGATGCCGACCCGGTCGAGCATCTCGACGGCACGCCTGCGCGCCACCTTCTTGTCGACCTTGTGGTGGATCCGGTACGCCTCCACGATCTGCTGGCCGATCGTGTAGTACGGGTGCAGCGCCGACAGCGGGTCCTGGAAGATCATCGCCATCTCGCGGCCACGCAGCTTGCGCACGTAGTCGGGGTCGGCGGAGAGCAGTTCCGTGCCGTCGAGCCAGATCTCGCCGGAGATCTGTGCCTTGCGCTTGCCGTACTGGCCCGCGGTGTGCAGGCCCATGATGCCGAGCGAGGTCACCGACTTGCCGGAGCCGGACTCGCCCACGATGCCGAGGGTCTTGCCCTTCTCCAGCGTGAAGCTGAGCCCGTCGACGGACTTGACCAGGCCGTCGTCGGTCGGGAAGTGGACCTTCAGGTCGCGGACTTCGAGGAAGGCGGAGGGCGCGGGCGAGTCCTTGACGGGCTCGCCCACCGCGGCTCCACTCTTGCTGAGTTCGGTCATGAGAGCCTCACTCGGGGGTCGATCACGGCGTACAGCAGGTCCACCAGGAGGTTCGCGACGATCACCGCGAGCGAGGTGATCAGCGTGACGCCCAGGATGACGGGCAGGTCCTTGTCGCTGATCGCCTTGAGGACCGCCTGCCCGAGGCCGGGAAGGCTGAACGTGGTCTCGGTGAGGATCGCGCCGCCGATCAGGGCGCCGAGGTCCATGCCGAGCATGGTGAGGATCGGCGTCATGGTGGAGCGCATCGCGTGCTTGCCGATGACGACGGGTTCGCGCAGGCCCTTGGCGCGGGCGGTGCGGATGTAGTCCTCGCCCAGGACCTCCAGCATGGTGGCTCTGGTGATGCGGGCGTACATCGCCGCGTAGAGGAAGGCGAGCGTGACCCAGGGCAGGATCATGCCGCCGAGCCAGCCGGTGACGCTCTCCTCGATGGGTACGTACTGGGCGTCGATCCAGCCCAGTCCGTAGCTGAAGATCGCGAGCGACAGCAGGCCGGTGAAGTAGATGGGGAGCGAGACGCCGCCGAGGGCGACGATCATCGCGCCACGGTCCCAGAGGGAACCGCGCTTGAGCGCGGAGAGCACGCCCGCCGCGACACCGAAGATCAGCCACAGGATGGCGGCACCGAGCGCGAGAGCCAGGGTCACTGGGAAGCGGTCGGTGAGCACCGGCCAGATGGCCTGCTCGTTGCGGAAGGAGTAGCCGAAGCAGGGGGCAGCGCACTCGGTGACGTCACCGCCGCCCGAGTAGGTGCGGCCCACGAAAAGGCCTTTGAAGAACTCCCAGACCTGGGCGAAGATCGGATCAGCCAGACCGAGCTTCTGCCGCACGGCCTCGATGGCCGCGGGGTCGGCCTGCTTGCCCACGAACATCGTGGCCGGGTCCACGCCCGCCCATCGGGGGACGAGGAAGAAGATGCCGAAGACCACCAGAATGATGACCACCAGCATCACTGCGGCGGCGAAGAGCCGCCTGATGAGGTATGCGAGCACTGCTCTCGGCCCGGCGGCGGTGCCGCGGGCCACCGGAGGTCTTCCGGTGGCCCGCGGGTCACGCCGCGCCGGCCTTCACCTGCCTTTCGTGCCGTATGGCGGGTGCGCCGGTCGGTGTTACTTCTTCAGGCCCAGGTTGACGAAGTCGTACTGACCGCTGTAGCCGTCGGTCGTGTAGACGTTCGCCAGGTTGCTGGAGCGCCAGTTGATGAACTTCTCGAAGACGAAGGGCAGGTAGTAACCGCCCTCCATGACCTTGTGGTTGATCTCCGAGGAGATCTCGGCCTTCTTCGCGTCGTCGAGCTCCTTGACATAGCTGTCGAAGAGGCCGTCGATCGTCTTGTCCTTGATCAGGGCGAAGTTGTTGTTGCCGCTCTCGAGGATGTAGGCGCTGTCCCACAGGGGCAGGCCGTAGCCCTGGACGGTCGGGAAGTCCGGGCCCCAGCCCATGATGATGATGCCGTAGCCCTTCTTCTTCACGTTCTCGGGGCTACCGATGATGCCGGTGGTCTGCGCACCGTCGAACTGGTCGATCTCGGCGGTGATGCCGACCTTCTTCAGCGAGGCCTGGAGGGACTCGGCGGTGGCCACCTCGACCGGCTTGTTGTTGCGGACCGCGATGGTGGTCTTGAAGCCGTTCGGCTGACCGCAGGCCTTGAGCTCTTCCTTGGCCTTGGCGGCGTTGCCGTTCTTGTTCGTCGTGGCCGACTCGTACGGGTCGTACTTCTGGCCCTCGGAGCCCGGGACGGACGGCGGCAGCATGTTGGTGCCGATGTCACCACCGGCGACCGGGCCACCGCGAGCGGTCTGCAGCGACTCGTGGTCGGCGCCGTAGATCACGGCCTTGCGGCAGTGCTCGTTGTCGAACGGCTTGACGCTCTGCGGGAAGACCGCGTAGCGGATGTAGCCGGAGACCGGGTTGTCCAGGTTGCCCTTGTGCTCCTTCAGGGCGGTGGTGCGGCCCTGCGGGGACAGACCGGTCTGGCCGATGTCCAGGTCGTAGTCGCCGTTGATCAGGCGCTGGTCCATGTCATTGGCGTTGGTGAAGAAGTTGACCGTGATCTTGTCCGGGTACGCCTTGCGGATCGGGTCCGAGGACTGCTTCCACTCGGTGTTGCGGACCAGCGTGAGGTTCTTGTTCGGCGTGTACGACTGGAACTTGTACGGGCCGGACGAGAACGGCTTCAGGCCGTACTTGGACTTGGTGTCCTTGTCCTGGCGGACCGGGGACGCCGAGGTCAGCGCGAGCATCTCCTCGAAGTCCGAGTTCGCCTCGGGCAGCTTGAAGACGATGGTCTTGTCGTCCGGCGTCTCGATCGCCTTCAGACCCAGCTTGTCCGCGGACTTGTCCTTGTAGGGGCCCTTGTACTCGGCCTTGGGGTCGAGCACCTGCTGGAGGTAGATCGGCCCGCCGGACAGCACGTCCTGCGCCCACACGCGCTCGATGCCGTACTTGATGTCCTTGGAGGTGATGGGCTTGCCATCCTCCCAGGTGATCCCGTCCTGCAGCTTGTACGTGTAGGTCTTCTTGTCGGCGCTGATCTCGGCCGTGCTGGTGGCGAGGTCAGGCGTGACCTTGGCGCCCTCGGCACCCGGCTCCGCCTTGTTGGTCACCAGCTGACGGCTGTAGTAGCGCGAGAAGTTCCACATGAAGCCGTAGTAACCGCGCGTGGTGTCCCACGAGTCGGCATCCTGGGCGCCGGCGAACTTCAGCGTGCCGCCCTTCTTGGCGAGGGAGGCCTGCGCGACCTTGTTGTTGGCTGCGTTGAAGCCGGCCGCGCCGTTCTTCGAGCCGCCGTCGTCGTCGTTGCCGCCGCCGCCGCACGCCGCCGTGGACAGCAGTGCAGCGACCACGGCTGCGGCGGCCACGGCCTGCTTGCGCCGCCCTGTGGTGCGTTGGGTACTCACTCGGATCCTCCGATATATAGCGGCCCGTCGACAGATGACGGGCCCTGGGGGTACGGCAGTTCAGCGGGAACCCTTCGGGTCGAGCGCATCGCGTACGCCGTCGCCGAAGAGGTTGAAGGAGAGCACGGTGATGAAGATCGCTACACCCGGGATCACCATGTAGGTGGGGTCCGAGTCGTAGTAGTCGATCGCGGAGGAGAGCATCTGACCCCAGGAGGCGGTGGGCGGCTTGACGCCCACGCCCAGGAAGCTGAGCGCCGCCTCGGTGAGGATGTTGGTCGGGATCATCATCGTCGTGTACACGATGATGGGCGCGACGAGGTTGGGCAGCAGTTCCTTGAACAGGATGTAGAACCGCCCGGCCCCGAGGCTGCGCGCCGCCTCCACGTACTCGCGCTCGCGCAGGGAGAGCGTCTGGCCGCGCACCACACGTCCGACATAGGGCCAGCCGAAGAAGCCGATCACCAGGATCATGACGAACAGGCGCACGCCCGTGCCGGTCAGGCCCAGCATCTCGTTCGGCATGACCGAGACCAGGGCGATGATGAAGAGCAGCTGCGGGAAGGCCAGCAGGCCGTCCATCACCCGGCTGATGAGCGCGTCGACCCAGCCGCCGAAGTAGCCGGCGAGGACACCGAGGACCGTGCCGAGGACCACGGCGACCAGGGCCGACAGGAAACCGACCAGGAGCGAGATCCGGGCGCCGTAGACGATCCGGGCGAAGATGTCACGGCCGCTGACCGGCTCGACGCCGAAGAGGTGGTCTCCGCTGATGCCGCCGAAGGACCCCGTGGGGGTCGAGAAGAGCGGATCGATCAGGTCCTCGTGGTGGGCCTCGGGGTCCTGCCCGACCAGGTTCGTGATCACGGGGGCGAGCAGCGCGATCGCGATCAGCACGAGCACGACGACGCCACCCGTCAGGGCCAGCTTGTCGCGCTTCAGGCGCTCCCAGGCGATGCGGCCGAGGGAACGTCCTTGTACCGCCTTCGCCTCGGCGGAACCGGCGCCGAGCGCCGCCTCCTCGGCCGCGCTCGGCGCGGCTTCGGCCGTCGGCTCGTGCAATGGTGCCGTCATCGTGGCAGGGACCCCTCTCAACCGGCGGTAGCCGGCCCACACTTGCCGCTGTAGCGGCGTGATCAGTCCGTCGTACACGGGGGCGAAACCCCCTGGACCGGGAGTCTTCAACGCCTCAGCGATCTGTTGCCAGACCTGACGGTGAATGGATGCGCAAACGTGATGCTGTCTGGGGGGTTCCGTTATCCGAACGCCGGGTAACAGGGGTCGGACGCGGAACATTTGGTGCGGAAGCGGCCTTACATCTCATTTACCCGCGTAGATCTGGACATACCGCCCGGGGTTGAGGCGGGAGGGGAAGCGGATGCTCCACGGAATGGACTCAATGAGTTCGAACAGGAACGGACTCGACGAGTCCGGATCATCTCAGGTCTTCGGATGAGCTCAGTACGTACCCGGGAATCCGTATCCGCCGGCCGCCGGCGCCTGGGCGGGCGCCGCGTGGGCCTCACGATCGTAGAACGGCCGCGCGTTCACCCGCAGCCACAGGGCCACCGGGTCGTACTCGTCGGACATCGCGACCGTCGAGACCGGCAGGCCGTCCGGCACCGCTCCGATGGACTGCTGCATCATCGCCCGCACCGAGTCCACCGCGGGCGGGCTGGTGTCGTACACATCGAGTCCGATGGCGAGATACGGCGCCCCGAGCGCGGGCTGCACCCAGGCTCGGCGCAGCGAGCGGACGGCGTTCGTCCGGTGCGCGTTCTGGGTGAGCAGGGCGTAGAACTGCGGGATCTCGATGGCCGGATCGGACAGCCTCAGCGGGCCCGCGGGCTGCCGCTCCAGGCCGGTGGTGATCCGGCGCAGATCCAGCCAGGGGATGCCGACGCCGCCGCCCGGCGCGTGCGGGTTCAGCCAGAGGCCGTAGTGGTCGGGGTAGAGGGTGCGGGCCACGTCGAGTCCGTCGACCACCTCGTACGAACGGTTCCAGCCGCTCGCCGAGAGCTCCTGGGCGGAGGTCACACAGGGCGCGTAGCCGTAGCCGCCCACTTCCATGTTTCCGTACTGGGCGTCGGGCGAGCCGGCCTGGCCGTGCCAGAGCAGCATCCAGACCTGGCCGGACGACGGGGTCGCGAGCGCGCGCAGGAGCGCCTCGTAGGCGTCGTAACGCCCGGGCGTCACCTGGCGCAGCATGTGCTCGACCTGCCCGGCCGCGGCCGTGCCCGACGCGCTCACCTTCTACCGCCCCTTCGCGACATCCCTGACATACGGGTCCCCTTCGGCGGGGCCTGCGTTCGCTTGAACGTGGCAGTACCCCGACCGAGCCATGAAACCAGCTTAAGTGGCGATCCCGACAGCACCGTTGCGCTCCGCTGGGAAACCGGTGAGAGCTCGGGGCTTTCTGTTATCCGCCGACTGCGGGTTGTGTTCGGCTGAGCGCGCCGTTCCCCGCACCCCTTTGGGGCGCGCCTCAGTGGGACCAGGTGTAGAACGGGCGCACCTGGGCCCGTAGCCAGTCGCCCACCGGGTCCTGGGCGACGTCCAGGAAGACGACGTTCACCGGGTGTTGCACGGGGACCTGGCCGAGGGCCCGGCCCACGGCGCCCAGGGGGAGGGTGCGGGCGTCGTCGTGCCAGTGGGTGAGCTCGACGCCGATGAACATCACGGAGGCGCCGCCCTCGATGCTCGCCAGGCAGCGGCGGGCGCTCAGGACGACGCCGGTCGCGGCGAACTCCGCGGAGGCGACGGTCAGGAAGTCCACCGGGTCGTGCTGCCAGTCCGGCTGGAACAGCCGCACCCGGCCGCCGCTCGCCGACCCGTCCAGCTCCGTACGCCCGGCCCGGCACAACTCGGCCACGGCGAGCGGGGGCAGCGGCACCCCGACCGTGCCGTCCGGGTTCACCACGATGCCCACCTGAGGCGGCAGGCCGCGCGCGAACTCGACGGCGGGCGCCACCGTGTACGGCATGTGGTCGCCGACGACCTGGCGGAACTGCTGCTCCGAGCTGAAGACCGGCACGTACGCCTGTCCGCCGAGCTCCATCGTGGGCAGGTCGAGCGGGCCGCTGTGCGGGCCGCCGCCCTCGGGCAGCGGCACCCAGAGGAAGCTGCGGCCCATGACCTCCACGATCCGGGCCCCCGCCGAGGGCGACGCCGCGCCGAGGGAGGCCGCCAGTACCGCCTCCAACTCGTTGCCGGGCCAGCCGACATGGGGGTGTGGGTGTGCTTGCACCGGAATGTCCTGTGCCGGGAAGTCCATCTCGCTACCGCCTGCTCGAACCGCTTTCTGCGGATGACGAGATTACGCGTACGCGCCGTCACCCGCAGAAATCCATCCGGTCACCGGGACCTCAGTCGCCGAAGTCGACCCGCCGCAGCACGTCCGCCGCTGCCCGGTCGATGAGGACCGCCGAATCGCAGCCGTCCGGGAGGTCGCCCTTCTCCACCGAGCGCAGCAGCCGGCGGAACGCGCCGCGGTGCCGTGCGAACGCGTACCTCGACACTCCGCGCCCCCGCTCACGCTGGCCGTCCAGGGCCGTGCCGGGGTCCACGTCGAGCAGCAGCAGGTGCAGTGTGCCGCCGCGGCGCCTGGCGTCCCGGGCCAGCCAGCTGCGCACCCAGGCCTGCGTCCCGCAGTCGTGCACCACGACTCCCTCGCCGGACCGCAGGGCCCTGCGCAGGCCCGCGTAGTGCGCGGCACGGACCAGGGGCCGGTAGATCCCGTACGGCAGGAAGCGGGCCAGCCGGCCGTCCCAGCGGTCGCGGGTGTCCTGGGAGTCGATGCGGCGGCCCGCCACGGCCCGGCGCATCAGCGTCGACTTGCCGCTGCCTGGCAGGCCCGTGACCACGACCACGTCGGCCGCGCCGAAGCGCAGGCCGTGCGGGCTGTGTCCCGCGCGCTCCCGCAGATCGCGGACGACGGGCGCCGGAAGCGGGCCGCACGCCTCCCCGGCCGGGGCAGTGGGCTGCTTGGGCAGCGCGATGGCCGCGCTCGTGGCGTATGCCGTGGTCCTGTTCACCCTGATCGTCCTCCCCATGGGGTCGGGAGACCCATCCCCGTCGAGTGTAAAGAGAAGGTAATCCGCTGGACCCCTCATTTCTGTTCTTGTCATGCCACAGCCCCGTCACAGATCGCTGTGGACACCTGTGAACCTTGTGTGGACGCTGTGCGGCCATGCCGGGAAGCCGTGTGCCGCCCCCTCGCGAAGGGGCCCCTGCCGCGCCGCTCCGATGCGTGCAATGATGTGCCCGCCAACTGCATACCGGCCGCTTGAATCCACGCGGGAGAGTTCCGGACACGTCTGCGTACGTGATCCGGGCGCCGAAGGAGCAAGTCCCTCCCTTGAATCTCTCAGGCCCCCATTACCGCGTGGGCGAGGCACATCTGAAAAGCGGGCCGTCTCCTTTTTCAGCCAGGGCGTCGGCTCCACCCACGGTGCAAGTCACTGACCATCCCGTTGACCGGTGGTCATGGCGAACCTCTCAGGTTCCGATGACAGATGGGGAGGAACGACCTCGCCGTCATGCCTTGGGAGCCCCACCGTGAGCAGTAACGCCCCTGTTGAACCGCGCCATACCGCGCTCGATGCCCTCCATCGCTCGCTCGGCGCGACGATGACCGACTTCGCCGGCTGGGACATGCCCCTGCGGTACGCCTCCGAGCGCGACGAGCACCTCGCCGTACGCACCAGGGCCGGCCTCTTCGACCTCTCCCACATGGGTGAGATCACCGTGACCGGGCCCCAGGCCGCCGCCCTGCTCGACTTCTCGCTCGTCGGCAACATCGGGGGCGTCAAGACCGGCCGGGCCCGCTACACCATGATCTGCCGGGCCGACGGCGGCATCCTCGACGACCTGATCGTCTACCGGCTCGCGGACACCACGTACCTGGTCGTCGCCAACGCCTCCAACGCCCAGACCGTCCTGGACGCGCTCGTCGAGCGGGCCGTCGGCTTCGACGCCGAGGTCCGCGACGACCGCGACGCCTACGCGCTGCTCGCCGTACAGGGACCGGAGTCCCCCGGCATCCTGAAGTCCGTCACCGACGCCGACCTGGACGGCCTGAAGTACTACGCGGGCCTGCCCGGCACGGTCGCGGGCGTCCCGGCCCTGATCGCGCGCACCGGCTACACCGGCGAGGACGGCTTCGAGCTGTTCGTGGCCCCGGCCGACGCCGAGAAGCTGTGGCGGGCGCTGACCGACGCGGGCGCCACGGCGGGCCTGGTGCCCTGCGGCCTCTCCTGCCGGGACACCTTGCGCCTGGAGGCAGGCATGCCGCTGTACGGGCATGAGCTGAGCACCTCGCTCACGCCGTTCGACGCGGGGCTCGGCCGGGTCGTGAAGTTCGAGAAAGAGGGCGACTTCGTGGGGCGCGAGGCGCTGTCCGCGGCCGCCGCCCGTGCCGAGTCCGAGCCCCCGCGCGTCCTGGTCGGCCTGATCGCCGAGGGCCGCCGCGTACCGCGCGCCGGTTACCCGGTCGTCGCCGACGGCAAGGTCGTCGGCGAGGTCACCTCCGGCGCGCCCTCGCCGACCCTCGGCAAGCCGATCGCGATGGCGTACGTCGACGCCGCGCACTCCGCCCCCGGCACGGCCGGTGTCGGCGTGGACATCCGGGGCAGCCACGAGCCGTACGAGGTCGTGGCGCTGCCGTTCTACAAGCGCCAGAAGTAGACCCTGGTCCGCGAGGGCCGGAGCGTGAACTCCGGTTCGCGAGCGCCGGACCGTGCACCCTGGTCCGCGAGCGTCATGAATCGACCATGAAGTGACCATGAAAGTGAGTCCGGGCACATCCGCCCGGTCCACCCCCAGTCCCCGCGTCAGCACTCCCCCGCGTACAGGAGAATTCAGGCCATGAGCAATCCCCAGCAGCTGCGCTACAGCAAGGAGCACGAGTGGCTGTCGGGCGCCGAGGACGGCGTCTCGACGGTCGGTATCACTGAGCACGCGGCCAACGCGCTCGGCGATGTCGTGTATGTCCAGCTCCCGGAGGTGGGTGCCGCGGTGACCGCGGGCGAGACCTGCGGCGAGCTGGAGTCGACCAAGTCGGTGAGCGACCTGTACTCGCCGGTCAGCGGTGAGATCACCGAGATCAACCAGGATGTCGTGGACGATCCCGCGCTGGTGAACACGGCCCCCTTCGAGGGTGGCTGGCTGTTCAAGGTGCGTGTCGCGGACGAGCCGAAGGACCTGCTCTCCGCGGACGAGTACACCGAATTCTCCGGCAGCTAAGGACTCTTGACCGATGTCGCTTCTGAACCAGTCCCTCCACGAGCTCGACCCGGACGTCGCCGCCGCCGTCGACGCCGAGCTGGACCGCCAGCAGTCCACCCTCGAAATGATCGCCTCGGAGAACTTCGCCCCGGTCGCGGTCATGGAGGCGCAGGGATCGGTCCTCACCAACAAGTACGCCGAGGGCTACCCGGGCCGCCGCTACTACGGCGGCTGCGAGCACGTCGACGTCGCCGAGCAGATCGCGATCGACCGGGTCAAGGAGCTGTTCGGCGCCGAGTACGCCAACGTGCAGCCGCACTCGGGCGCCTCCGCCAACCAGGCCGCGCTGTTCGCGCTGGCCCAGCCCGGCGACACCATCCTCGGCCTCGACCTGGCCCACGGCGGCCACCTGACCCACGGGATGCGGCTCAACTTCTCCGGCAAGCAGTTCAACGTGGTCGCCTACCACGTGGACGACGCCGGCCTGGTCGACATGGCCGAGGTCGAGCGGCTCGCCAAGGAGCACCGTCCGAAGGTGATCATCGCGGGCTGGTCGGCGTACCCGCGGCAGCTGGACTTCGCCGAGTTCCGCCGGATCGCGGACGAGGTCGAGGCCTTCCTGTGGGTCGACATGGCGCACTTCGCGGGTCTGGTCGCGGCCGGTCTCCACCCGAACCCGGTGGAGTACGCGGACGTGGTCACCTCCACCACCCACAAGACGCTGGGCGGACCGCGCGGCGGAATCATCCTCGCCAAGAAGGCCTTCGCGAAGAAGCTGAACTCGTCCGTCTTCCCGGGCTTCCAGGGCGGTCCCCTGGAGCACGTGATCGCGGCCAAGGCGGTCTCCTTCAAGGTCGCCGCGAGCGAGGACTTCAAGGAGCGCCAGCGCCGTACGGTCGAGGGCGCCCGGATCCTCGCCGAGCGGCTGACGGCCGCCGACGCCCGCGCGGCCGGTGTGAACGTGCTCTCCGGCGGTACGGACGTCCACCTGATCCTGGTCGACCTGCGCGACTCGGAGCTGGACGGCCAGCAGGCCGAGGACCGTCTCCACGAGGTCGGCATCACGGTCAACCGCAACTCGGTCCCGAACGACCCGCGCCCGCCGATGGTCACCTCGGGCCTGCGGATCGGCACGCCCGCCCTGGCCACCCGCGGCTTCACGGCCGAGGACTTCGCCGAGGTCGCGGACGTCATCGCCGAGGCGCTGAAGGCGCCCGCGTCCTTCGGTGAGGCCGACGCGGAGCCCCTCAGGACCCGGGTCAAGGCGCTCGCCGACAAGCACCCGCTGTACCCCGGTCTGAACAAGTAGTTCCTTTTTGTGGGGTGTCCCGCACACTCGTAGTGAGCGGGACGCCCCACACCCTGCACCACCCTGTATTGAGGAGTCCCCGTGGCCATCTCGGTCTTCGACCTGTTCTCGATCGGCATCGGCCCGTCCAGCTCCCACACGGTCGGCCCGATGCGCGCCGCGCGGATTTTCGCGCGCCGGCTGCGCAACGAGGACGTCCTGCCCTCGGTGACCTCGATACGCGCCGAGCTGTACGGCTCACTGGGCGCGACCGGACACGGCCACGGCACCCCCAAGGCGGTGCTGCTCGGTCTGGAGGGCGCCTCGCCGCGCACGGTGGACGTGGAGGGGGCCGACGACCGCGTCGAGCGGATCAAGTCGTCTGGCCGCATCGCCCTGCTCGGCGACCAGGAGATCGGCTTCTCCTTCGACGACGATCTGATCCTGCACCGCCGCAAGACGCTGCCGTACCACGCGAACGGCATGACGCTGTGGGCGTACGACGCCTCGGGCGCCGAGCTGCTGTCGAAGACGTACTACTCGGTGGGCGGTGGTTTCGTCGTCGACGAGGACGCGGTGGGCGCGGACCGCATCAAGCTGGACGACACGGTCCTCAAGTACCCCTTCCGCACGGGCGACGAGCTGCTGCGCCTGGCGAAGGAGACGGGCCTGTCGATCTCCGCCCTGATGCTGGAGAACGAGCGGGCCTGGCGCACCGAGGACGAGATCCACGACGGGCTCATCGCCATCTGGCGGGTGATGCAGGCGTGCGTGTCGCGCGGCATGTCCCGCGAGGGCATCCTGCCGGGCGGCCTCAGGGTCCGCCGCCGCGCGGCCATGTCGGCCCGCCAACTGCGCGCCGAGGGCGACCCGTTGGCGCACGCGATGGAGTGGATCACGCTGTACGCGATGGCGGTGAACGAGGAGAACGCGGCGGGCGGCCGCGTCGTGACCGCCCCGACGAACGGCGCGGCGGGCATCATCCCGGCGGTCCTGCACTACTACATCAACTTCGTGCCGGGCGCCGACGAGGAGGGAGTCGTACGGTTCCTGCTCGCCGCGGGCGCGATCGGCATGCTCTTCAAGGAGAACGCCTCCATCTCCGGTGCCGAGGTCGGCTGCCAGGGCGAGGTCGGCTCGGCCTGCTCGATGGCGGCGGGCGCGCTGGCCGAGGTGCTCGGCGGATCGCCCGAACAGGTAGAGAACGCCGCGGAGATCGGCATGGAGCACAACCTCGGCCTCACCTGCGACCCGGTCGGCGGCCTCGTACAGATCCCCTGCATCGAACGCAACGGCATGGCGGCGGTCAAGGCGGTCACCGCCGCCAAGATGGCGATGCGCGGCGACGGCTCGCACAAGGTGTCCCTGGACAAGGTCATCAAGACGATGAAGGAGACCGGGGCGGACATGAGCGTGAAGTACAAGGAGACGGCTCGGGGCGGGCTTGCGGTGAACATCATCGAGTGCTGAGGCAGCGAGTCGGCTCCGCACCACGGTTCAGACCGGTCGGCGGCGGATCCACCAGCCGCACAGCCCGGTCGGCGCGCCCGCCGGCAGCAGGCCCAGGCAGGTCTCCGCCCACCGCAGGGACCACAGCCGGGACAACGGATGGAACTCCGCCCAGCGGCACATCGGGAACTGGTGGCCCTGCGCGAAGATCGTGAGCTTGGTCGAACGGATCCCGGACCCGATCCTGGCGCCCCGGCAGGCGTCCACCGCGCGTACCGGAGCGCACCTCAAGGTGACGGCAGCGGTGGCATGTCGTCCGTCCGCAGATGGGTCGACAGCGGGTCCTCCAGGCTGCCGGGACACCTGGCGGGCGAGCGCTGTGACCGGGTCACCGGCATCCGCCTCGGACTGATCCACCCACCTTCACCCACGCCAACAACCCTGCGTGGCCCATACGCCTAGGTCGTGTCCCGCGGCGCGTCCGACTCCCGGGGTCGGCCTTTCGCGAGGAGTTCGTCCGTCGTCTCCCTGTCCGGGTACCCCCTTGGGCACCGAGGTGGCCGGTGATCCCGGGTGTGGTGGTGACGGCCGTGACATCGACGCCCCGCGAGGCAAGGAAGTCCTTGGTGCAGGCGCCGAGCACATCGTCCCCGACGACGGCGAGCAGGGCTGTGGTGACGCCCTGTCGGGCGCAAGCCACCGCAGAGTTGGCAGCCACCCCTCCGGCACTCACCAGGTTCTCGAACGCGTGCGTCTTCTGGTCCGGGTCAGGAAGGTGCGGAACGCGAAGCGCCACGTCGAACGCGATGTCTCCACAGAACAGGGCCCTCGCCCTCGTACGGCTCTGCCTACTTCCTGGGTCTGCGTGTCCTCGTCGGCCGGAGTCGGGTACCTACCCGAGGCCGCCGCCCGACACGCTCCGTCGCGCCGCTCAAGACCGCCCCTGAGCGCCGCTACTTCACCGGACCGCTGAGCAGCCCGCCGACGTAGTACTTCTGCAGCAGCAGGTAGATGACGACGCAGGGGACGATGGTCACCGCGACGCCGGCCTGGAGGACCCCCCAGTCGACGCTTCCGAGGTTGCCGCTGGCGAGGACGCTGAGGCTGACCGGGAGGGTGAATTTCTCCTGGTCGGTGACGAGGATCAGCGCCGCGAAGAACTCGTTCCAGCAGGCGAAGAAGGTGAGCAGGGCGGTGGTGATGACGCCCGGCGCGGCGACTGGCAGGACGACGCGGACCATCGCCTTGAGGATGCCGCAGCCGTCGATCAGCGCGGCCTCTTCGAGGCTGCGGGGCACGGCCGCGAAGGAGTTGCGCATCAGGAACAGCCCGAAGGGGAGCTGGAAGGTGGTGTAGACGGCGGCCAGTCCGAGCCGCGAGTCCTGGAGGCCGAGGTTGTTGAGGAGCAGGTAGAGCGGGGTGATGACCGCCTGGAAGGGGATCATGAAGGTGGCGAGGGTGGCGAAGAAGAGGATGTTGCTGCCGGGGAAGCGCAGTCGCGCGAACCCGTAGCCCGCGAGCGTGCTGAGGACCACCGTCGCCAGTGTGGCGCCGAGGGAGACCAGCAGGCTGTTTCCGGCGCTGGCCACGATGTCGATCCCCGTGTCACCGCCCAGGGCCCGGTAGTTGTCGAGGGACAGCTCGTGCGGATAGAGGGTGGGCGGCGCGGTGGCGGCCTCGCCCGGCGCCTTGAGGCTCTGCGACACCATCACGTACAGCGGGTAGAGGAACAGCACGGCCAGGCTGGTGCAGACCGCCCACCAGGCGGCGCGCGGCAGCGACTGGCGGATGGCGGCCACCAGGTTCGTCGAGTCCTTCTCCACCGGGCCTCTTCCCCGGTCTCGGGTCCTCGCGGTGCGAGCGCTCACGGTTCAGGTCCTCGGGTTTCAGTTCCTCGGGTCTCGGGTCTCGGGTCCTGGGGTCCTCGGGTCTCGGGTCCTCATGGTTCGCGTGCGGTTCGGGTCCTCATTGGTCGGAAGAGCGCAACAGCAGCAGCTGTACCGCGCTGACCGCGACGAGCACGATCATCAGCAGGGCGGACAGGGCCGAGCCGTATCCGAGCTGGAACTTGATGAAGGACGTCCGGTAGATCTCGTACACCGCGGTGATCGTCGAGTTCGACGGGCCGCCGCCGGTCATGACGTAGAACTGGTCGAAGGCGAGCAGCGAACCGGCGACGGAGAAGACCAGGACCAGGGCCAGCGTCGGGCGCAGCAGCGGAAGGATGACGTAACGGAAGGTCTGCAGGCGGCTCGCGCCGTCGATTCTGGCGGCCTCCTCCACGTCGGTGGGGATCGACTGGAGTCCGGTCAGCAGCAGAAGCATCTGCAGGCCGACGACTTTCCAGGTCACCATGCCGATGACCACGAGCATCGCGGACGCCGATCCGGCGAACAAGTTGGTGGTACGGCTGCCGAGGCCGAGGTGGTCGGCGAGGTCACCGGCCGGGCCGATGTCGGACTGGAACATGAACAGCCACAGGAAGGCCGCCGAGGCGAGACCGACCACGACCGGCACGAAGTACAGGAATTGGAAGAAGCGGGCGCCGCGGTGTCTCCGGCGGACCAGCAGGGCCAACGCGAGGCCGAGGACGAACAGCACCGGCGTGGTGATGAGCGTGTACTTGACCGTGAAGATCACGGCGGTGCGGAACTCGGTGTCGTGCAGGGCGTCGCGGTAGTTCTTCAGGCCGGTGAAGCGGTGCTCCCCCAGCAGCGGCCAGTTGTGGAGCGACATCCACAGCATCATGACGAGCGGGACGAGGAAGAAGAGCGTGATCATCGCCAGGGCGGGTGTCGTCATCGCGACACCGGCCAGCCGACGCCGCCCGGCCCGGGACAGTGGCCGTCGGCGGACGGCGCCGGCCGTGGCCGCCGGTCCCGGGAAGGGCAGTTGACGGCGGCCGCGGTGGCGGTCTCCGCTCATGGCGCGTCGTCGATGATGGACTGGGCGGCCTTCTGCCCTTCCTCCTGTGCCTGGGCGATGTCACCGTCGAAGACGGCCCGGTTGATCATCCTGACCCAGGGCCCGTTGCTGTCGTTGAACAGCGCGTTCTCGACCGTGCTGTACGGCGTACGGCCTTCCTTCATCGCGTCGGCCAGCACCTTGTTCCGGGGATCGAGCGGAGTGTAGATCTTGTCGATCAGATCGGTGCGTACCGGAACGATGCTGTTCTCCGCGAGGACCGTCTGAGCCTGCTCGCCGGTCGCCCACCTGACGAACTCCTGTGCCTGCTCCTTGTTCTTCGCGTTCTTGGTGACGGCGATCTCGTCACCGCCCGAGAAGGAGGCCGAGCCACCGTTCTTGCCGGGCAGTGGAGCGACACCGAAGTCGATCTTGTCGTTCTGCTTGAGGACCTGCACGAAGAAGGCTCCGAGCGGGGTCATGCCCAGCTTGCCGCTCAGGAACGCGGCGGGCTGGTTGGTTCCCGTATCGGTCCTGGACTGGGCCGGCATCGTGCCGTCGGTGTACAGCGTCCGGTAGAAGGTGAGGGCGTCGGTGACCTCGGCTGTGTCGAACAGGGCCTTCTTGCCGTCGGCGGAGAGCACGTCGCCGCCGCTGGCCCAGATGTGCGGCGTGAACTCGAAGACCTGGCAGCCGCCGCACTGCCCGGCGATGGCGTACCCGTAGGTGCCGTTACCCAGCGCGCGGATCTTCTTCGCGGCGGAGATGATCTCCGCGTAGTTCGCCGGGGGCTTGTCCGGGTCGAGACCGGCCTTCCTGAACAGGTCCTTGTTGTAGAAGAGCACGGACGCCTCGGCGGTGAAGGGCAGCGCGTACGTACGGTCGTTGTACGTGGCGAGTCTGCGGTGGGCGGCGCTCAGGTCGTCCTTGTACGGCAGGTCGTTCGCCAGATCCGTGATGTCGTCCAGTACCCCGGTGGAGGCGAAGTACGGCAGATACACGAGGTCGATGGAGGCGACGTCGGGTCCGGAGCCTCCCGCGGCCGCGGTGCCGAACTTCTGGACGAAGTTGGCCTGGGGCACGACGGTCACCTTCACCTTCGTGTCATGGTCCTTGTTCCAGGTGTCCGCGACGATGTTGATGAAGGCCTTCTGGCTGTCGCGGGCCCACAGAGTGATGGTTCCCGAGTCGGAACCCGACGTGTCCGAGCCCGAGCCGCCGCACGCGGCGGCGAACAGCGCCACGGACGTCAGCAGCACACCCGCTGCCCTTGCTCTTCTGGTTCTCATGACTGCGGTCCTTAAGAAGTGGTGGGGGTCGCCTTCAGCTCGTGGGCAGCCAGACGCGCATGCTGCCGTCCTCGCGGTTGGCCCAGGCGTAGTAGGGGATGGCGGTCAGTTCGAGAGGTGCGTCCGTGGAGGTGTCCGCGGAGGTGTCCGCGGAGGTGTCCGCGGAGGCGTCCGTGGGACCGGTGGCTCGGGTCGTGCGGTACGGCCACCAGCCCTGTCCGGTGGGGCGGGCCCGCAGCCGGCCGGAGCCGATCACGGTGGTGACCCCGCCCAACAGGTCGGGGCGGTGCCGGACGGTCAGTTCCGCGGCGGGGTCGAGCACGATGTCGTCCAGGCCGGGGACGCCGGGCTGGTCCACCTGCTCCAGGCAGTGGACGAGCGGGCCGCGCTCGATGGCCACGCAGCCCCGCACCGCGTCGACCCTGGGGTCGGCTTCGGTGAGCCGCGGCTCCATGCCGAGGTTGAGCACGACCGTGTCGCCGGGCCGCCAGGTGCGGCGGATCCGCAGCCAGCCGTTCTCCGGCGCCTGCTCGACGGGCGTGGCACCGATCTCCAGCGTCTGCTTCTCGCACCACTGCGGCACCCGCAGCGACAGGGTCCACTCCCCCGGGCCCGCCTCGTCGACGGTCACCGCGATCCGGCCCTGCCACGGGTAGTCGGTGTCGACCCGGACCGCGACCAGCCCGCCGCCGGTGAGCCCGCTGTACGAGCCGGTGGCGTACTGGTGCAGTTGCAGGCCGTCGGTGTCGGTACTGGCCAGGTAGTGGGGCAGGCTCGCGAGCAGCCGCATGACATTGGGCGGGCAGCAGGCGCACGTGAACCACGGGGTGCGGCGCGCGGTGTTGTCCCCGCCGTGTGACTCGTAACCGTCGCGCACCCGGAGCGGGTTGACGTACAGCCAGCGCAGCCCGTCCAGGGAGACTCCGGACAGGAAGCCGTTGAAGAGCGTCCGCTCGATCAGGTCCGAGTAGCGGGTCTCGCCCGTGAGCAGGGCCATCCGCCAGTTCCACTGGATCGAGGCGACGGCCGCGCACGTCTCGCAGTACGCCCGCTCGTTGGGCAGTTCGTACGGGTCGCCGAAGTCCTCCGACTCGTGGTGGGCGCCGAGGCCGCCGGTGAGATAGGTCTTGGTGGTGGTCATCGACTCCCACAGCCGCTCCATCGCGGCGCGCAGCTGCTGATCGCCGGTCTCGGCGGCCAGGTCGGCGACGCCGGACAGCAGATAGAGCTGGCGTACGACATGGCCGGTCACGGTCTCGGCCTCCCGCACCGGGACATGGTCCTGGAAGTACGCGGGGCCCGGGGGGACGGCGTGTGCGTCGCCCAGCATGGGGCGCCCATCGTGCAGCAGGCCGTGCCCGCGCCGGTCGACGAAGTACCCGGCCAGGTCCAGATAGCGTCGCTCGCCGGTCTCCCGGTAGAGCTCCACCAGGGCGGTCTCGATCTCGGCGTGCCCGCCGATGCCGTCGACGGGCTTGCCGGGGCCGAAGGTGTCGTCGATGTGGTCGGCGAAGCGGCGGGCGACGGTGAGCAGATCCTCGCGTCCGGTGGCCCGGTGGTGGGCGACGGCGGCCTGGATGAGGTGGCCCGCGCAGTACAGCTCGTGGCCCCAGCGCAGTTCGACGAAGCGAAGTGTGGGTCTGACCACCTGGTAGTAGCTCTGCAGGTAGCCGTCGTCCTGCTGGGCGTCGGCCAGGAGGCGGATCATCAGGCCCATGTCCTCGGCCTGCGCGAACCCCTCCTTCCGGTCCGTCTGCGCCAGCTGCCAGGAGGCGGCCTCCAGCCACTTGGTCACATCGGTGTCGAGGAAGGGCAGCTCACCCCGGTACTCGCCGGTCGCCGTCCCGGCGGCCAGCCGGAGGTTGTGCAGATTGCCCACGGAGTCCAGCAGGGCCGGGCCCTGGGGGATGCTCACCTCGGCGTTGACGCGTCGGCGCTCGTGCCAGAACCCGCCGGTGACACGGGCGGATCCGGCGGGCCGCAGCGCGACCTGCGCCCGCTCCCTGAGCCGGACGGGGCCCGGCACGGGGGTGGGGCCGGGGGCAGAGCCGGCGGTGCGAGCAGGAATGGGGCCGGAGGTGGGGGCGGGGGTCGGCCCCGGGGGCGGAGTAAGAGACATGGAGGTGCTCCCTGCACAACGGGAAGATCCAGGCTATTTATCTACATTCACCTACAGACTGCTCCGAATCGCCGCGCCATGCGAGGTGCGGAGATCCGACGCACGGGGATCCGAGGTACGGGGATCCGGCGTACGGGATCCCTGGTACGGACGCCGACGGAGGCGGCCCGGACGGTGCGGGACGACGGAATCCGCAGGTATCCCTTTCTCGGTGCCGGGTGCGCTTTGGCCGGATATGGTGGGTGGTGCTTACGGAGCGCGACTCGACGGCTGCGAGGTGAGCAACGATGGCACGCCGTGACAAAGCTGTGCTCGAGTCGCCCCATGACCATGAGCCCATGACCGATCTGGCCACGGCAACGGTGAGCCGACAGGGCATCGTGACGGGCTGGAGCGTCGGTGCACAGCGCCTGCTGGGCCATCCCGCCACGGACGTCGTGGGGCGCGACGTCACCGAGCTGCTCGCCGCGGACCCCTCCGACGCGGCCTGGGCAGCCCTGGCCGGGGTGGGGCCCTGGAGCGGGACGGCCGCCCTCCGCCATCGGGATGGCAGCCGACGCCATCTGGGCCTGCGCGCCTACCCGTCACTGGACGGCGAGGGCAAGGCCAACGGGTTCGTCGTGGCCTTCGCACCGGAGCCGATCAGGAACGGGGACCGAGGCCGAGACGGGGACGAGTACAAGGAAGCGCAAGGGGAAAGGGAAGCGGACGAGCGAGGGCTGCTGGAGCTGTCGTTCACGCAGGCACCGGTCGCCCTGGCCACGTTCGACGCCGAGCTGCGATATCAGCGCCTCAACGACATCGCGTGCGAAATGCTGGGAACCACGGCGGCGCAGCTGCACGGACGGCGGTATCCGGACACCGTCTCCGACAACGTCGCGACCCGGGGGTTCCTGCGCCACCTGCGCCAGGTGGCCGAGACGGGGACACCGACGAGCTACGACAGCGACTTCGGCGGTCGTGCCTGGAACATCGAGATGTGGCCGGTCAAGGATCCCTCGGGCCGGGTGCGCGGCGTCAGCACGGCATCGTTCGACAGCAGCGCGCAGTACTGGGCCCAGCAGCGGCTGGCGCTGCTGAACGAGGCCGGCACCCGCATCGGTACCACCCTGGACGTGGTGCGCACCGCCCAGGAACTGACCGAGCTGGTGGTGCCGCGGCTCGCCGACTTCGTCAGCGTGGACCTGCTCGACTCGGTCCTCAAGGGGGAGGAACCGACCGCGGAGCCCATCGACGCCGCCGTCGTACTGCGCAGGGTCGCGCACCGGTCCGCCGTGGCGGGCGTCCCCGAGGCCGCCGTCGCCCTGGGCGCGGTCGACACCTACCCGGCGTACTCACCGCCGGCCCGCTGTCTGGCCGCCGGCCGCCCCTTCCTGAGCGGGCTGGAGGATCCCGACTTCGTCCGGTGGATCAAGGAAAACGACGTCAGGAGCGCGGGTGTCCACCACGCCGGCGTCCACTCGGGCATGGCGGTGCCGCTGCGAGCCCGCGGGATCACACTCGGGGTGGCCGTCTTCTGGCGCCGACTGCGTCCGGAACCCTTCCAGCCGGACGACCTGGTCCTCGCCGAGGAACTCGCCGGCCGGGCGGCGGTCTGCGTGGACAACGCACGGCGCTACACCCGCGAGTACACCGCCGCCCTCACACTGCAGCGCAGCCTGCTGCCGCGGGCACTCCCCGGGCAGGCGGCCGTCGAGGCCGCCTTCCGCTACCTGCCGGCCGGCTCCGAGGCCGGTGCGGGAGGCGACTGGTTCGATGTGATCCCGCTGTCCGGAACCCGGGTCGCCCTGGTCGTCGGCGATGTGGCCGGCCACGGCGTCCGCGCCTCCGCCACCATGGGAAGCCTCCGTACGGCCGTACGGACCCTCGCCGATGTCGACCTGCCGCCCGACGAGCTCCTCACCCACCTCGACGACCTGGTCACCCACCTCACCGCCGACGACGACGGCACGACCGACCCCGGCGACGGCACTGCCCCCGCCGATGCCCAGGACGCCGAGGGGATCAGCGCCACCTGCCTGTACGCCGTCTACGACCCCGTCACGCGCCTCTGCACCCTCGCCAGCGCCGGCCACCCCCCGCCCGGCGTCCTCCACCCCGACGGCTCGGTCACCCTCGTCAGCCTCTCCCCGGGCCCTCCGCTGGGCGTGGGCGGTCTGCCCTTCGAGGCCACCGAACTGGAACTGGCCGAAGGCAGCCTGATCGCCCTCTACACCGACGGCCTCATCGAAGCCCGCGACCGCGACATCGACGCGGGCCTCGACCGGCTGTGTCAGGCCCTGGCCCGCCCGTCCCCTTCGCTGGAGGTCACCTGCGACACCCTGATCGACGCGCTGCTGCCCGCCGCGGCCCTGCAACCGGGTGAGCCCGCTCAAGCGGGTGAGGCCCCCCAAGTGGGTGAGGCCATTCACCTGAGCCAGACCGTTCAAGTGGGTGAGCCCCCGTCCGCCTCCTCCGCGGGCCTCCGGCCGGGGGGTTCCCCCTCCCGCTTCGCCCGCCCCGCCGACGATGTCGCCCTGCTCGTCGCGCGTACCCGGGCCCTGCACACCGACCAGGTCGCCACCTGGGGCCTGCCGGCCGACCCCGAGATCGTCGCCGACGCCCGGCTCCAGGCCTCCCGCCAGCTCCAGGCCTGGGGGCTGGAGGAGGTGGGGTTCATCACCGAGCTGGTGGTCAGCGAACTCGTCACCAACGCCATCCGCTACGGCTCGGCCCCCATCCAGCTGAGGCTGATCCGCGACCGCACCCTGATCTGCGAGGTCTCCGACGGCAACAGCGCCGCCCCCCACCTGCGCCGCGCGCGCACCTTCGACGAGGGCGGCCGCGGACTCCTCCTGGTCTCCCAGCTCACCCAGGGCTGGGGCACCCGGCAGACCACCAGCGGCAAGACCATCTGGGCCGAGCAACTCCTACCGACGGGCCACGCAGGAGGAATCCGGTGAACCACGACGCCACCGCGGGGACCGGGCCGAACGGCCGGACCCGTGCGCTCGGCCTCGTCTTCCCGCCGGCCGGCGATCACTACACGCCGACGCAGCTGGAGTTCGTCGGCCGCGTGGCCGAGACGGCCCAGGCGTACGACTACGACCTGCTGCTCACCACCGGCAGAGAGGTCGGCGACCCGCCGTTCCAGCGGATCCTGGCCGGACGCCGCGTGAACGGGCTGATCCTCATGGAGATCCAGCTGGACGACGCCCGGGCCACCCACCTCATCGAGCTGGGCTTCCCCTTCGTCACCATCGGACAGTCCGGCCTGGACAAGACCTGGTGGGTCGACATGGACTGGGTGGCCCTCAGCCGTGCCTGCGTGCGGCACCTGGCCGACCTGGGCCACCAGCGGATCGCCTTCGTCAACCGGTCGCAGGAGTTCTTCGAGAGCGGGTACGAGTCCGCGCACCGTGGGCTCGAAGGGTTCAACGAGGGCGTGGCGGAGCTGGGGCTCACCGGGCGCGGGTATCTCTGCGGGGACGACGACACCGAGGGCGAGGCGTGCCTTCGACGGATCCTGCAGGACGACCCGGCCACCAGCGCGCTGGTGACCATGAACGAGGCGTCCCTGGGGGGCATCTACCGAGGACTGACCCGTGCGGGTCGCGTCGTGCCGCGTGACTTCTCGGTCCTCGGCCTGGTGTGCGGGCCCTGGGCGGCGGCGGTGACCCCGCCGCTCACCGCGGCCGACGAGCCGATCGATGAGATCTGCCGGGTCGCCGTCGAGCTGTTGCTGGAGCGGCTGGACGACCCCGGCGCCGCTCCCCGGCACGTCGTGCTGAGACCGCTGATCTCCATCCGCTCCAGCACCGGCCCGGGCCCCTCGGGACCGGACGAAGAGTTCTGAGCCGACTCGCCCTCTCCCGCCGCCACCTGGATGGTGTCGAGTGGCCACAGGAACAAGGCCCAGGGCAGGTTGCCGATTTCAGTGTGCATGTACGGTGCCCCTCCTTGTCCCAGTCGGCGAACTGCGGCACGGGAGTTCGCCTTTCCGTGAAGGTAGGGAGAGCGGGAACGGAGCAACCTGGCCATGTGCGGGCCATACCGAGGCAGCCAGTCCGCCGGGTACGAAGCAGGGCTGTTGCACAGTTTTTTGAACTTGTGTGAGTGCTGGTCAGGAGAGGCCGAGGAGGGGGTCGGTCGCCTGGACTTGGCGGGCTTACGACGGCGTCGTCCCCGGTGGGAGCGGATGGGCGGTCTCCGCAGACCAACGGTAGGCCGCGGAGACCCCACGGAAAAGGAAGACTGTTCCAGCCGGTGATGTCCAGGGGGCACGCCCACGCGCACAATCAACCCTCCACCACTGCCGGGGACTTCCAGAAACCCACACTCCCGAGCGGATGGGGGCGCGCATAGTGCGTTGAGCCGTTCGTGTGACATGTCCCAGAGGCACTTGCCGCTGTTGGCGTGGAAGTGGATTACTGGCATGGATCCAACCGGTGGGCCGCCCATTCTCGCCGAGGGATGCGGCAGGCGGGCTGCCCGCGGATTTCCCGGGAAATCTCGGGTGACGTTCCGGCATACCGCGATGGGCACCCTCGGAGAGAAATTGGATCCGCTCAGCCGGTGCCGTTCGCGGCACCGGCTGACGCGTCTCCCCAGGCCGTGCTCGCTCCATCCGTTGCGGCACAGAATGGCAGAACCTCTCTCGGGAAGGTGGCGGAGGTGTCGTTCCTGCCCCACAGGCCCGGTAACTGCCGGGTGAAAGAGGGCTTGAGGCAGCATCGTCATTTCTTGAGCGTGGCTCACCCCGCGCGGTGGGAGCTACGCCAGTCCGCTCTTCAGGGGGCGAAACACGAAATTCCGCAGCGGGCCGGGAAACTCCTCAGTACCGAAGCCCGGCGGGTGCGAGAGGTGAAAACCTTTTCCAGTGAGTTTCTTGAATCGGCTTGAGCAGGAATTCAGCAGCTCCCGTATGCCAGCGGCCGGCCGGGATCTCGGTGGAGGTCGGGGATGTGGCTCTGGAGCTGATCGACCGCCTGGGATCCCTGCATGTACTCATCCCCCGGCGGAGAGGAGGACGGCCTGAGTTCGCCGTGCTGGTTCGCCCCGGGATGCAGCACCGCCACCGCACCGGGGCCACCGATTCCGGCGCCGAGGCCACTCCTGCGGGGACGGCCGCCGGGCCGAGCATGGTGGTGACCGCCGGACTGCCGGTGTCGGTGACACTGACCTTGCCCGTGCCGGAGTTGGCGACGAACGGCCGCCGTCCGACGGGCCCGACGGCAATGTCCCGTGGGGTCCTACGGACCGGGAGGATGGAGACGGCCGGCGCCGGCGCGGCAGCGGCCGGGCCGGGCTTGCTGGAGTCTGATTGATGTCGTGGTCATGACCCACCTTCCGCAAATGCCGGAGAAGAAGCACCGGCGTGGGGATGGGCAGCCCACGAACGCCACACGCACAGTGACCCACCGCTCGCGTCCGCACGGCAAGAAGCAGACCGCGCTGGTCACTCGAATGGGTGACGGAAGCGGCCAGTTTCACGTTGTATCGCTTCTCTGCGTGCTGACGGGATGTCGGATCGGGATGCCATCAATCACCGAATCGCCGTTTGCCCCGTGATCGTTGGAAATCAGATCGCTGCCGCAGACCTGAGTCTTCAGTAGCCCTTGAGAACGACTTGTTCTGCCAGGTGAACAGCGGTCTCGGCCCAGTGGGGGTCGCTCCGCCACGGGTTACCGGGGCTACTCCGTTCGGGTGATGCGAGTTGACGGCCTCTTGTCACTTGATTGGGCCTGTGGGTCACTGAGAATGCGAACCGGCGGGCTGCCCATCCCGTGCCGGGGGAATGTTGAGACAGGCAGCCTTTGCCGGTTTTCTCCTTGCCCAGAGGAGATGGCACAGCCTGCTGCCCCTCCTGCCGGCGTGCAAGGCGGGCATCTCTCCATTCGCCCTGGGCCCGGCCGTACTGACGGCGCCTGAAGAGGCCGGGAAGAGAGCAGGCTTGTCCCCTTGCCTGTGGCTCGGCCCGACGACGCGGCAGCCGGTGGTCAGGTCCCCCTCGCCGGTTCCTCGCATGTCCCCATCAATCAGCGAGGAGTACCTCATGCCTATCTCTCCGAATCAGGGTTCCACCGGCGGTGGAACGCTGGTGACCGTCACGGGAACGAACCTGGCCGGCACCAGCGCGGTGAAGTTCGGCAGTAAGTCGGCGACGAGCATCACCCAGGTCTCGCCGACCCAGGTCACCGCCGTCTCCCCTTCGGGAAGCGGCACGGTCGGAGTGACCGTGACCACTCCCGGCGGGACCAGCAACCCGCTGTCGTACTTCTACGTCGGCGCTCCGTTCAAGTCGTCGCTGGAAACGACCTCCGGGGCGCTGGCAGGCGGCAACACCATCTCCATCAACGGCACCGGACTGTCGACGGCCACCAGCGTGTCCTTCGGCGCCGTGACCGCCACTCCGACGGTGAACTCTGACAGCCAGCTCAGCGTCACGGTGCCGGCCGGGGCGGCGGCCGGGTCGGTGTCGGTCAGCGTCACCACTGCGGGCGGCACCAACAACGGCCTGACCTACACCTACGTCGACACCCCGACGATCGGCGCCCTCAACCCGACCTCGGGTCCGACCTCGGGCGGCACGGCGGTGACCATCACCGGCACCAACCTCAACAGCACCGACTCGGTCACCTTTGACGGCACCCCGGCGCCGTTCTCGGTGATCAACGCCACCACGCTGTCGGCGGTCACCCCGCCCGGCACCGCAGGCGCGGTCGACGTGATCGTGACCAACCCTGGCGGGTCCGACACCGCGGTCGGCGCGTTCACGTACGTCGCCGGCCCCGGCATCTGACCCCTTCGCCGGACCTTCACTCAGCGAAGGCAAGGAACCCCGTCCGGGCGGCAGTCCCCCTCCGCCCGGACGGGCCTCATCCCGCTGCCGGCTGGCGGCCGCCGTGCATTGCACACGCATCCCCAGTCGCGACATGAGCCCGACCATTGCCGTAGGCGGATCGAGATCCCCCCGAAACGGGACCCGGCCCTCGGGGGTTACGAAGACCGCCACCCGCCCTGCCGTCATGTCAGCCAGGGCACCCGCACCTTTCCTTCCTGCCCAAGGAGTAGAGCCATGGCTGCCCCTGTCGTCCTTTCGGTCAGTCCCAACCAGGGGTCGGCCTCCGGTGGTACCACCGTGACCGTGACCGGTACCAGCTTCACCGGCGTGACAGCCGTCCGGTTCGGCAGCAAACCCGCAACGTCGTTCACCGTCAACAGCAGCACACAGATCACGGCGGTCAGCCCGTCCGGCACCGGGACGGTGAACGTCACCGTCACCACCACTCAGGGCACCAGTACGCAAACGGCCACCTTCGCCTACGTCACCACACCGGCGCCCTCCCTCTCGAGCCTGTCGCCGAACCAAGGGCCGGTCTCCGGAGGGACCACGGTCACGCTGACGGGCACGAATCTCTCCGGCGCGACGGCGGTCCGCTTCGACGGGGTGGCCGCGACGTCGTTCACCGTCAACTCCGCCACGCAAATCACCGCGGTGGCCCCGGCTCATGCGGCCGGCGCCGCGGCAGTCACCGTGACCACCCCCGGCGGCACCAGCAATACCGACAACCCTCAGGCGTACTTCTACTACGCCGCCTCGCCCTCCCTGGCCGCCGTCGCCCCTGCCTCCGGGACCACAGCGGGCGGCACGACGGTGACCCTGACCGGCGCCGACCTGCTCGGCGCGACGGCGGTCCGCTTCGACGGGGTGGCCGCGACATCGTTCACCGTCAACTCCGCCACGCAGATCACCGCG
This sequence comes from Streptomyces sp. NBC_00878, assembly GCF_026341515.1. NCBI lineage: Bacteria > Bacillati > Actinomycetota > Actinomycetes > Kitasatosporales > Streptomycetaceae > Streptomyces > Streptomyces sp. NBC_00878. The sequence goes on from NZ_JAPEOK010000001.1 coordinate 3,193,942, forward strand.
GTGACGCCACCCCATGCGGCCGGCGCCGCGGCAGTCACCGTGACCACCCCCGGCGGCACCAGCAATACCACCGGCTACGTCTACCTCGCACCGCCCACGCTGATCTCCCTGGTCCCCGACCAGGGGCCGACGTACCCCGGCACGGTCATCACCCTGACCGGCACCAACCTCACCGTCACCACCGAGGTCCGGTTCGACGCCACCCCCGTGTCGTTCACGGTGATCTCCCCGACCCAGATCACCGCCGTGGCCCCCGCGGGCACCGAAGGGCCGGTAAGCATCACCGCCACCACCCCCGCCGGCACCACCAACGCGCTCACCTACACCCGGCTCCCGGCCCCCGGCATCTGATTCCGAGCAACTCCTACGCCGAAGGGGCATCGTGATGGAACTGGGCGAGGCCGCGCTTGCGGCAGCCGGACTCACCACCCGGAATACGGGGATCGGGTGGCAGGGGGACGTGGTCGGGTTCGGCGACGGCGTCATCGGCAGCCCCATCACGCGTCACCGCGCTGACTGCGTAGCGGCCTGGTACTGGCTGCGGTCAGTTCTTCCGCAATCACAGCCTGCGTCGACTGACACCCATGCGAGAAAGATGCGCTGACTGGACGTCATCACCCGCGACGGCATCAGCGGCGAGCCTTGTTCGTCTGTCTTCGGATGTCCTGACCCGGCTCTTCCCACCGGCCTGACTCAGTGCCAGGTCGTTGAGCTGTCGACGGCGCGGCAGTCGGTGCTCTTGTCGAGCCCGCCCAGTCCGGGCTCGTCGGGTTGGGGGACGGTGAGAACAATCAGGTCGCTGTCGGAGCCGCAGTGGAGGTTCTGCTTGCCGTTCTGCGCCGTGGTGGACTGCGGTCCTGCTGCGGTGCCGTTCACGGCCGTGGCCTGGCCCCGGCGATGGGCGCCGGGGAAAGCGTGCCCGCTGGACCGGTCCACGGCCTCGCAGTTGGTCCTCCTCCTGACGGTGCTCAGGGCATTGAAGGTGAGTACGTCTGCGGAGTTGCCGCAGTTCAGGTTCTGCTTGCCGCTCTGCGCCGTGGTGAACTGCGGTCCAAGGGCCGTGCCGCCGACGGCGGACGCGCCACCAAGTCCCGGTTCCTCCACCGGACCGGCATGGCGGCCGCGGGCTCGGCCAGGGAGATCCTGCGAGCTGTCCACGATCCGGCAGGTGGTCTCCTCCTCCACCGTGCTGAGCACATTGAGGGTGAGTACGTCTGCGGAGTTGCCGCAGTTCAGGTTCTGCTTGCCGGACTGTGCCGTGGTGAACTGCGGGCCGAGAACCGTGCCGCCAACGGCGGAGGCATCAGCGTCACGGCTGCCGGGCTCAGTGCATGTCTGCTCACGCCTGATGGTCCGCGCGACATTGACTGTGACCAGCTCATGACTGTCGCCACAGTCCAGGTTCTGCTCGCCGTCCTGTGCGGTGGTGAACGGCTCGCCGTTCGCGTGTGCCGCTCCACCGTTCGCGCCCAGCAAAGTACTGGCAGCCATGGCCAGCAGCGCCGCCTTGCCGATCAGCCTCATCGTTTTCTCCGCCGTTCGGGGGTCCGGTCACCGATACCACGAGTCTGCTCAACCAGCCGGAAGCCCTGGGGGCACGGACCCGGCCTGCCTGTCACTCGGGCGGCCCACGTGGTGCCGACAGATGCCGGGCGTTCGGGCGAAGTTGTGATCGCTTACGTGTCCCGCAACCACACCGTGCGTTGGCAGACGCAAGAAGTGATGGGTAGTTGCCCATGAACGTTCATCCAAGGGGATTGCACGATGACCAATGCGGTACGGCGCATGACTGGGAGGTCCGCACTCGCGGCCTTGGTGCTCGCCGGGCTGGTTTCCACGGGTACGAGCATGGGTGCGCCCCTGCCGGACGGTGGCGCCGACGCCGGTGGTGGCTCTGGAGCGGCCGGCCTCCTCGACCAGAACACCGCCTTGGACGGCCGCCAGAACAATGCCTGCGGCGATTCCCAACGGTTGACCGGCTCCGGGGTCCTCGATGGCAGCGGCCAGATCACAACTGACTGTTCGACGTCCGCCCGTTCGCACAGCACCGACACCCTGACCACCGGCGACGGCGCCCAAGCCACCGCAGGCGACGGCGTGCCCCTGCAGCAGAACACCGCCGAGCGCGGCCGGCAGAACAACGCCTGCGGCAACTCGATCGAGAGCGGCCTTTACGACGGCGAGACGGACACGAACTGCGCAGCGCGCGATCAATCCGTGAGCAAGAAAACCGTCACCCACGCAGGCCCCGCACAGGCCACCGGCGGTAGCGGATACCTTTTCCAGCAGAACACCGCCCAGCAGGGGCGGCAGAACAACGCCTGCGGCAACCTGAACAACGGCACCCTTAGCGGGACCACGGAAGTCCGCTGCGCGGCGCATGACGGCTCGGTGAGCAAGGGAACCGACACTCACGGCGACGGTGCCAAAGCCGACGGCGGCAACAGCACCCTGGGCGCGTCCCAGCAGAACACCGCCCAGGAGGGCCGGCAGAACAACGCCTGCGGCAACATGAACAACGTCGGCCTCCCCGGTGACACCGAAGCCGGTTGCGCGACGCATGACGGCTCGGTGAGCAAGGGAACCGCCACCCACGGCGGCGGCGCCAAAGCCGACGGCGGCGACAGCCAGCTGTCCTCGACCCAGCAGAACATCGCGCAGGAGGGTCGGCAGAACAACGCCTGCGGCAATGCCAACGTCGGTTCCGTTTCTGGGGAGGCGAAGGCGCACTGCGCGACGCATGACGGCTCGGTGAGCAAGGGAACCGCCACCCACGGCGGCGGCGCCAAAGCCGACGGCGGCGACAGCACCGCCGAGCTGACGCAGCAGAACATCGCCCAGGAGGGCCGCCAGAACAACGCCTGCGGCAACACCAACTCCCTGACCCTGGACGAAGGCGGCACGAACGCCCAGTGCAGCGCCGTCGACGAGTCCGTCGAGATCAGAAGCAAGAAGCACGGCTGACCCTGCCGTTTCGGTTGGTGTGATGAGAGGTCGCTGATCGTCAGCTGTCTCAGACGCGGGGACCGGCTTCCGCTCGGGGCGTGCCGACGGTGAACATCGTCGAATGCCTGGGGTGGGACGGGCGAAGTGGGGGAAGGTCAAGGGAAGTTGGCCCCCCACAGGCGGCACCAGCGACCCGTCCCCCACCGCACGGAGGAACCACCATGCTGCGCGGCATCGACGTCAGTGCCTACCAGTCGTCCTCGTACAGCACCGAAGGCCTGTCCTTCGTCTTCGTCAAGGCCACGGAAGGCCGCACGTACGTCAACCCGAAGCTGGGCGCGCAGACGCAGCGGGCCCGCGACGCCGAGTGCGTGGTCGGCTTCTACCACTTCCTCTGGCCGGGCAACCTCACGGCCCAGGCCGAGTACTTCGTCAGCAAGGCCCCGGAGAGGGCGGGCGACATCCTCGCCGTGGACTGGGAAACAACCAGCGACGGCACCCACGCGAGCAACGCCGAGAAGGACCGCTTCATCCGCAAGGTGAAGGAACTCCGGCCGAACAACCGGGTGATCCTGTACGCGAACCGCAACTACTGGCTGAACGTCGACACGACCTCGTACGCCGGTGACGGTCTCTGGATCGCCGACTACGTCACCGCGGGCAAGCCCCGCATCCAGGCCACGTGGCGCTTCCACCAGTACACCGACGACCCGCTCGACAAGAACGTCGCCGAATTCTCCAGCAAGGCCGCTCTGCGCGAATGGGCCGGGGCCGCCTGACGCGTCCAGCCGCCCGCCGCGTGCCAAAGGGGCGCCCCCGCCCGTCCGGCCGGAGCGCCCCTCGTGTTCGGGCTACTTGTCTGGCTGCTTGTTCGGGCTACTTGTTCAGGTGGGACCAGAACTCGTCGAACGACAGCAGCTTGTCGCCGTTGAGGTCCTGGGAGGCGATCACCGCCTCGGCCACGGACTCGGTGACGTTCCAGTCGCCGCCCTGGGCCAGGGCCTTCTTGAACTCGGCGGCGGTGACGTAGCCGTCCCCGTCCACGTCGATACGCTCGAACGCCTTGCGTGCTTCCTCGATGTCCGCCACCGGACCCGCCCCTTCTTGCTGTGCTATTGACGAGGTCAGGGTACGGGTTGTCTTTCCGGCCGGGGGTCTGGGGGTTGTCCCCCAGTGTCAGCAGCGCCGGCCAACTGAGCGCGGAGCGCGGTGACCACCCACGCGAACTCCTCCCGGTGCGTGGGCAGCGGTTCGGTCCCCCGCACGAGTGCCAGCAGTTCCCGGAAGCGGGCGAGTTCGACGTGGCTCGCCGACACCATGCGTTCCAGTACGGCGGACCGGTCGGCGTCGCCGAGCAGCTCGGCCAGGACCGTGGCGGCCTCCGGGGCGTCCGGCGCGAGCCCCCGCTCCTGTACCTCGCCGGCGAGCTGCACCAGACGGCTCATGAACCAAAGGGACGTACCGGCCGGCCACTCGGGCCCCCGGTCCGGGACGTTGAACTCGACCGCCCTCCGCATCCGCGCGCGAAAGTCCGTGTCCCGCATCAGTTCGGCGAGCTCGACCCACGCGTCCACCTGCTCGATGGTGGGGTCGTCGGGCAGATCGGGCACGCCGAAGCGCATGCGGGTGCGGATGTCGGGGTCCGCGGTGTCGAGGCCGTCGAAGGTCAGTTCGAGGCGGGCCACGGACCCGGCGTCGTACAGCCGGTAGCCGCCCTCGGAGCGGGTCACGGGCGGCAGGGCGCCCGCGTCCGACCAGTAGCGGATGGTGCGCACCGGCAGTCCGGTGCTCCGGGAGAGCTGCCCGATGGTGAGCAGCCGGGTGCCGTCGTCGATCATGGGTGGAGTCTGGGCCTTCCAGTGGGTGGAGACTCAAGTGACGGGCGAGGGAAGGGGCGGCGCGGTGGCCGGCACGCTGCGGGACATTCTCGACGCGGCGGCGCGAGGAGTCTTCCCGCCCCCTGACGGCGGTACGACGGTCGTGCCGCAGCACGCTCACCGGGACGCCGGGGTCATCGCCTTCACCGCACACTCCGTCGTCTTCACCGACGAGGGGGAAGGGTGGGTTCGCGAAACGCTGGCCGGGGCCGACTGCGATCCGCTCGCCGCGACCATGAACCCGCGGTTCCTGGCGGCGTTCATGGAGCGTACGGGGCGTACGACGGACACGATCGATCTGCTGACGGTCGCCGCGCCGCTGACCGGCCCGCCGCCGCTGAGGCTGACGGAACTCTACGATCCCGGCCATCCCCGGGTCAGCCGGGCCCGCGAGCGGCGGGACGACGTGCGGGTGTGGGCCGCCGACGGCGGCGTACTCGTCCTGGGGCGCGGCGTCGCGGGGCGGCTGGAGGCCGCGATCGAGGTGGCCGAGGGGGTACGGCACCGAGGGCTGGGGCGCGCGCTCGCGGTGGCGGCGCGGCACCTGAGCGGGGGCGAGCCGGTCTGGGCGCAGCAGGCCGCCGGGAACGCCCGCAGCGTACGGGCCTTCCAGGCGGCCGGGTTCCGCCCGGTCGGGGCGGAGGCACTGCTGATCGCCCCGTAGGGCTGGAGCGGCGGGCCGACTTCAGAGGTCAGGTCGGGGACCGGGGCTCAGTGCCAGGGCTCGTAGTGCGGGTTGCTCTCGCAGTCGCTCATGATCTCGGTCTTGGTCTTCTTGTCGACCGGGCAGACGCCGATGATGTACTTCCGCTCGATACCGCCGGGGAAGGCGACCTCGACCTGGTCGGCCCACTTGTGGGTGTCGCCGATGGTCTTGTTGACGTCCACGCCGCCGGGGGCGTCGATGTAGTAGTTGTAGCCGCTCTTCCACCACGTCTTGTAGAGGTCGTGGTCGTACGTCGTGGAGACGTACGGGGAGGGCTGGTTGACCAGGACGTACTGCTCGATGTCGTACTGGCCGTCGATGACGTCCTTGGGGTGGAGGCCCTGCTCGAAGACGACCGAGGGGCCGCGGCCGTCGCTGCGGTAGAGCGTGCCGCAGGTCTTGCGCCAGACGGGCTCGGGCGTGATGCGGTCGACCTCCACACGGCGGTCCGCGGCGGCGTGGACGGGGTCGGCGAACTGGGGACAGGTGGGGGCGGCGGCCTTCGCGGCGAAGGCCGTGGGTGCCTTCGTCGTGGTGTCGGCGGGGAGCGTCGCCGCGGACGTCGCGAAGACGGCCGAGAGGGACAGGACAACGGCGGCGGCCCGCCGCCGCAGGCGAGTTGAGATCATGAGGAGCACGATCTCGGTTCTGTGGGGGCGGGCCGTGGAGCTTCACTCGTACGGCGGCGTGTCCGGCTACGGACGTTGCCTCGGCCGTCTCAGCGGAAGATGCCCGTGTGACCGAGGGAGTAGCGGCCCGGCTGGGGGTAGACGGCGGGGGCGCAAACCTAGCGGTCCGCCACCCGCATCTCGAACCACGTCGTCTTGCCGCGAGGCAACAGGTCCACGCCCCAGCGGTCGGAGAGCTTGTCGACAAGGAACAGGCCGCGGCCACTGACGTCCATCTCCTGGACCGGCATGAGACAGGGAAGCCCCCGCGAGGGATCCCGCACCTCGACCCGGATCCAGCCCCGCCGCCGCCGCATACGCAGGCCGAACACCCGCGCACCCGTATGCCGCACGGCATTGCCCACCAACTCGGAGACCAGTAGAACCGCATCCTCGGTCATCTTCGGCGAGAGCCCCCAGTGGCGCAGAACCACAACCTGCGCGAGCCGACGCGCGGCCGCCGCTGACTCGGGCCGGGACGGCAACGGCACTTCCCCCTCGGTCGGATTGCCGAACAACTCCAGCGCCTTGAGCGCGTGTTCGTCCTCGACCGCGGGCGACCAGCGCGCCGCGGTCGCACTGCCGTGCCGCCGCGGCTGTTCGATACCATCCAGCCCCGCCATGCCCCCATCATGGCCGCCCAGAGGCCCTGTTGGGGGCGTTCCGGAGGAATACGCCCCCCGGAACCCTCCATTCCGCAGGATTCGTTTGACATATGCCCCAGGCAGTTCAACCGCTCCCGCAGCCCATCCGACCTGCAAGAACAGCCCTGTCCGGGGCAATCGCCCGCCTCCCCCGACAAGACACCCTTAAGACTGCCTTAAGGCTCCGATAAACCGCCCCTTCGAGGGACGCGGGTAAGACATCGCGTCAACTGCAAGTGGATCAGCGGAACTTGGGGCGTGACTTTCACGGCACCCGCAACCCCTTGCCAGCGGCACCCGTAACCCTTTGCGGCAGCACGCGCGGACACAGCGGCCAACAACACCCACCGACCGCTGCCGGCCGCGCCCACCGCCCCCGTCAGAGAAACTTCGCCTTCCCCGGCCCCTCCTCCACGAAGCTCCGCATCCCCCGCTCCCGGTCCTCCGTCGCGAACAGCCCCGCGAACCAGCTGCGTTCGATCGCGAGCCCGGTCTCGATGTCCGTCTCCAGACCCGCGTCGACCGACTCCTTGGCGGCACGCAGCGCGAGCGCGGGACCCTGCGCGAGTTTCGCGGCCCACGCGTGCGCCTCGGTGTACACCTCGTCGGCCGGTACGACGCGGTCCACCAGGCCGAGCGTCAGGGCCTCGTCGGCCTTGACCATCCGGCCGGTGAAAATGAGGTCCTTCGCCTTGGAGGGGCCGATCAGGCGGGACAGGCGCTGGGTGCCGCCCGCGCCCGGGATCAGCCCGAGGAGGATCTCCGGCTGGCCCAGCTTCGCGTTGTCCGCGGCGATACGGAAGTCGGCGCAGAGCGCCAACTCGCAGCCCCCGCCCAGCGCGTAGCCCGTGATCGCGGCGACGACCGGCTTGGGGATGCGGGTCACGGCGGTGAAGGAGTCCTGCAGGGCCCGGGACCGTACGACCATCGCCGCGTGGTCCATGGCCTGCATCTCCTTGATGTCCGCGCCCGCCGCGAACACCTTCTCCCCGCCGTAGAGGATCACCGCGCGCACGTCCTCGCGGCGCGTGGCCTCCTCGGAGAGCTCCTTGAGGCGGTCCTGCGTGGCGACGTCCAGCGCGTTCATGGGCGGGCGGTCGAGACGGATCGTGCCGACACCTTCGGCGACTTCGAGACGAACGGATTCGAGAGGCACAGTCATGAGGGCAGGTTAACGAAGGCTAACGACAACGGCCCCGGTGTGCTCCGTCACAGAGCGGCACACCGGGGCCGTACGGTCTCGGGGAAGTGGAGCCGCGGTCAGCGGCTCCGCCCTCGTCCCCGGAGGGTCACGCCTTCCACTTCTCCCACGACATGTTCCAGCCGTTGAGCCCGTTGTCCGGGTCCACGACGCGGTCCTTGGAGTTCTTCACGACCACCACGTCACCGACGATCGAGCGGTCGAAGAACCACGCGGCCGGCGCACCGCGGTCGCCGCCGCCGCGCTGGTCGCGCAGGCCGATGCAGCCGTGGCTGGCGTTGTAGTTGCCGAAGGCGCCGCCGGCCCAGTAGTTGCCGTGGATGAAGGTGCCCGACGTGGTCAGCCGCATCGCGTCCGGCACGTCCTTGATGTCGTACTCGCCGCCGTACCCGACCGTCTCACCGTTCATCCGGGTCACCCGGTGGCGCTCGGTGATGACCATCTGGCCGTTCCAGGTCTCGTAGCCGGGCTTGCCCGTGGTCACCGGGATGGTCTTGATGACCTTGCCGTCGCGCTTGACCGTCATCTTCTTGGTCTTGACGTCGACGGTGGAGACCTGGCTGCGGCCTATCGTGAACTTCACGGTCCTGACCTGCTTGCCGTAGACACCTGGCCGGCCCTCGACGCCGTCGAGATCGAGGCTGACGGTGACCTTCGTACCGGGCTTCCAGTACTTCTCGGGGCGGAAGTCGAGACGGTCGTTGCCGAACCAGTGACCCTCGACGTCGACCGCCGGCTCGGTCTTTATGTCTATCGCCTTCTCGACGTCCCCGGGATGCGTGATCCCCCGGGTGAAGTTGAGCGAGAAGGTCGTCCCGACACCGACCTTCGAGCCGTCTTCGGGCGTGAAGATGCCGACGAACGTGTTCTTCGGAGTCAGCGTGGTGAAGGCGGACTCCTCGGCCGCCTCACGGCCCTTGGAGTCCTTGGCCACCGCGTGGACCTTGTACTTGGTGGACAGGGCGAGATGCGTGGCAGGCGTCCAGCTCGCGCCCCCGTCGGTGATCTTCCCCTCGACCGGGTTGCCCTTGGTGTCCTCGACCTTGACCTCGGTCAACTTGCCCTTGGCGGCTGTCACCTTGAGCGCGCCGTTGGTCTTCACGGCGCCGGCGCCGTCCTTCGGGGCGATGGTCACGACCGCCTGCGAAACCTTGGTCTCCGCCTGGCCGGAGTCCTTGTCCTTGCCCTTCCCCGAGCCGGACCCGGAATCCGAGTCCCCGCCACCGCTGCACGCGGTCACGACGAGCAGCAGGACCCCGAGCACCAGCGCCAGGATCCCTCTCCCCCTGCTCCCCCTGTTGCCTCTGCTTCCCCTGCGTGTCCGCGCGCCGGCCGACGCCCCCGATATCGGACGCACGTTCAAGTTCGCTCTCCCCTCGCACGGCCTGGTCAGGCCCGCACTCCCCATCGACGGCGCCCACGGTCACCCATGTCGCCCCGTGACGCCCTGGTCCATGGCGAGAGCTCGCAGCTCACAGCCACGTCACACGCGTGTATCGCGCTAATTAATCACACCGCCAGGCGAGTTGCCCTCCCCCGATTGTCACTTTTCAGTTCCAAACTGCAACGGCCCGCCGCGCCGCCTACCCACATGATGTGCGTACCCCTACGTCGGTATGTGCGTACCCCTATGTCGTGTTACTTCACCGCGGATCCCGCTTTCCAGGCGTTCCATCCCATGTTCCAGCCGCCGAGGCCGTTGTCGGGAGCGACCTTTTTGTCACTGCTGTTCACGACCTCGACGACGTCACCGACGAGGGTGCGGTCGAAGAACCAGCCCGCCGGTGTCGCGGAACTGCCGCCCTTCACATCGCGCAGGCCCACGCAGCCGTGGCTGACATTGGCGGCGCCGAAGACGCCCCGCGCCCAGTAGTTGCCGTGCAGGAAGGTCCCGGAGGTGGTGAGGCGCAGCGCGTGCGGGACGTCCGGGATGTCGTACTCGCCCTTGCCGTCGGCGTCGGTGAAACCGACCGTCGCGCCGTTCATCCGAGTCACCTCCAGCATCTCGGTGACCACCATTTTCCCGTTGTACGTCGTGCTCTTGGGGGCGCCCGCGGTGATCGGCACGGTGGACAGGAGTGCGCCGTCGCGGCGTACCTCCATGGTGTGGGCGGCGGCGTCGACGAGGCTGATCTGGCTGCGGCCGACCGTGAACGAGAAGGTCTTGTCCTGCAGTCCGTACACGCCCGGGGCCGCCGCGACGTCGCGCAGCCGCAGCGCGACGGTGACCTTCGTGCCCGGCTCCCAGTACTCCTCGGGCCGGAAGTCGAGACGGCCCTCGCCGAACCAGTGCGGGGCGATCTCCACCGCCGGTTCGGAGGTGACGCGGACGGCGCGCTCGACCGCCGCCCGGTTCTCGATGGAGCGGTTGAAGTCCAGCGAGACGATCATGCCGGTGCCGACCGTGGAGCGGTTCTCCGGCATCACGTATCCGATGAAGCGCTTGTCGGGGACGTGCGTCGTGAACGTGGCGTGCCGGGCCACCCGTCGGCCGTGGCCGTCGAGCGCGACCGCGTCGACCGAGTACCTGGCGGCCAGGACGAGCTTGGGGTCGTCGGGCCGCCAGGTCATGCCGTCGTCGTCGATCCTGCCCGGTACCGGGAACTGCTGCGCGTCCTGGGACCTGACGACCTTCACCGACTCCAGGCGCCCGGCGGGCACCCGTACCCTCAGACCCTGCTCAGGGCGTACGGCCTTGCTGCCGTCGTCCGGTGAGACACGAATCGTGTCCTCGGGCGCACGGGCCTTGCCGAGCATCCTGTCCATGCCGTGCGAGGTGCATCCCGCGGCTCCGGCCAGCAGCCCCGTCCAGGTCAGTACGGCGGCCAGAGCGGCCCCTGCGCGCCCCGCGCGCGTCTGTGCGTGCATCACGTGGGACCCAACGACGAAGCGGCCCCGGGGAAGTGGGCGGCCTTGCGGCGTGCCCCCGTTCTCCACCGCCGCTCAGCCCTCTCCTGGGGAAACGTGAGTGCGAGCCCGACGCTGGGCAGAACAGTGGGAAGGACGACGCGACGGAGAGCCGCGGCCGGGACGCCGTGTACTCTCCGCGCGTCGATCCCATCGAGCCGCAGGAGGCCGTGAGGTGTCGAGCGCAGCCGAGCAGGAGGCAGTGCAGGAGGGGCGCGCCCCGGATGTCGGGCTGCCCGCGCAGCACGCTCCCGTGCTGAACGGCAGCCCGCGCGTCGCGCCGGCCGTCCCCGTGTGGCCAGGTACGCCGACCCCGCTCGGGGCGCGCTTCCGGACCGGGCCCGACGGCGTCTCGGGCACCAACTTCGCGCTGTGGGCGGGTGGCGCCGAGTCCGTCGAACTGTGCCTCTTCGACGACGACCGCAGTGAGGGCGGCGCGGGTACCGAGACCCGGGTCCCCCTCACCGAGCTGACCCACGAGATCTGGCACGGCTTCGTGCCCGGCGTACGTCCCGGGCAGCGGTACGGCTTCCGGGTGCACGGCCGCTGGGACCCGTGGACCGGCGCCCGCTGGAACCCCGCGAAGCTGCTCCTCGATCCGTACGCCCGTGCCGTGGACGGTGCCGGACAGGACGAGTACGGCACGCTGCCGCCCGAGGTGTACGCGCATGTGCGCGACTGGCCCCAGCAGCAGGTCGCGGACACCGTGCGCGACGACCGGGACTCCGCTCCGTACGTCCCCAAGGGTGTCGTCGTCCACGACGACGCGCCCGACGACGAATGGACGGACGACCGCCGCCCGAAGACGCCCTGGGCGGACTCGGTCATCTACGAGCTGCACGTACGCGGCTTCACGAAGCTGCACCCGGACATCCCGGAGGAACTGCGGGGCACGTACGCGGGGTTGGCGCACCCGGCGGCGATCGAGCACCTGGTGAGACTGGGTGTGACGGCGGTCGAGCTGCTGCCGGTGCACCAGTTCGCGCACGAGGACCATCTGCTGCGCCGGGGCATGAAGAACTACTGGGGCTACAACTCGATCGGCTACTTCGCCCCGCACGCGGGCTACGCGGCCTCCGGGACCAACGGCCAGCAGGTCGGCGAGTTCAAGCGCATGGTGCGCGCGCTGCACGCCGCCGGCATCGAGGTCATCCTCGACGTGGTCTACAACCACACGGCGGAGGCGAGCGAGCTGGGCCCCACGCTGTCGCTGCGCGGCATCGACAACCGCGGCTACTACCGGCTGCAGAGCGACGCCCGGCGGTACGCGGACTACACGGGCTGCGGGAACACGCTCCACGTGGTGCAGCCGCACGTCCTGCGCCTGATCACGGACTCGCTGCGCTACTGGGTGACGGAGATGGGGGTGGACGGCTTCCGGTTCGACCTGGCGGCGGCGCTGGCCCGCTCCATGCACGACGTCGACATGCTGTCCCCGTTCCTGGCGGTCATCGCCCAGGACCCGGTACTGCGCCGGGTGAAGCTGATCGCCGAGCCGTGGGACGTCGGCTCCGGCGGCTACCAGGTAGGCGCCTTCCCGCCGCTCTGGACCGAGTGGAACGACCGCTACCGCAACGCCGTACGGGACTTCTGGCGGGGCGCGCTGCCGGACGTACGGGATCTCGGGTACCGGCTGTCGGGGTCGAGCGACCTGTACGCGTGGGGCGGGCGGCGGCCGTACGCCTCGGTCAACTTCGTGACGGCCCACGACGGCTTCACCCTGCGGGACCTGGTGTCGTACGAGCGCAAACACAACGAGGCCAACGGCGAGGGCAACCGGGACGGCACGGACGACAACCGCGCCTGGAACTGCGGGACGGAGGGCGAGACGGACGACGCCCGCGTACGGGGCCTGCGTCGCCGTCAACTGCGCAACCTCCTCACCACCCTGCTGCTGTCCACGGGTGTGCCGATGCTGGTCGCGGGGGACGAGCTCGGGCGGACCCAGGGGGGCAACAACAACGCGTACTGCCAGGACAACGAGATCAGCTGGCTCGACTGGTCCCTGCTGGACGACCCCGACTGGCGGGCCGTCTTCGACCTCACCTCCCGGCTGATCGCCCTCCGCCACGCCCATCCCGTACTGCGCCGGCGGGCCTTCTTCTCCGGCCGGGCCCACTCGGCCGACGGGCTGCGGGACCTGGCGTGGTTCACGGCCCGCGGCACGGAGATGACGGAAGGGGACTGGTACGCGCCAGCGGCGACGCTCGGCATGTACCTGTCCGGACGGGACATACCCGGCCGGGACGCACGGGGCGTACCGGTGACGGACGACAGCTTCCTGGCGGTCCTGCACGCGGGCGACCGCCCCGCGAGCTTCCTCCTGCCCGGCCCGCCATGGGCGGACCACTACGAGGTCGTCGTCGACACGTCGAGGGAGGAGCAGGGGGAGACACCCGGGGTGGTGCACCGGGCGGGGGCGTCGATCACGGTACCGGCGCGGGCGGTTCTGCTGCTGCGGGTGAGGTGAGTTCGCCGATGAGTTCCGGCGTGTTTCCCTCACCCGCTTCGAAGACGTCCCGCGCGTACGACCCTCGAACGCACAGGTCGTAGGACCAGAGACGGACCCCGGCCCGGCCAAAACTCGGTGGGCGTTGTCAGTGGCGATCCGTAGGCTCACTGCTGATGCCGACCACACCTGCGCCCACCGGGGAAGCCGAAGAAACCGAGCCTGCCAAGGGCCGTTCCGTCGTACGCAGTCTGCTGCGCCTGTGGCCGTATGTGCGGCCCGTGCGCGCCAGACTCCTCACGGCGGCCGTCGTCGCGGTCGCCGCCTCGTGTACGGGGCTGGTGATTCCGCTCGTTCTGAAGTGGATCGTGGACGGGCCGGTGGCCGACCGTGACACGGGCGGGGTATGGCTCGGGGCGCTGTATCTGCTGCTCCTCGGGCTTGCGGAGGCGGTGCTCTTCGGACTGCGGCGGTGGCTGGTGGCCCGGCCGCTCGCCGGGGTCGAGGCGTCGATGCGGGCGGATCTGTACCGGCATCTGCAGCGGCTGCCCGTCGCGTTCCACGACCGCTGGCCCTCCGGCCAGTTGCTGTCGCGCGGCACGACGGATCTGATGCTGCTGCGGATGTTCCTCGCCTTCCCGCTGACGTTCCTGCTGGTCAACTCCGTGACGATTCTGGTGGGCTTCGTCATCATGCTGGCCCAGGAGTGGACGCTCGGGCTGGTGCTGCTCGCTCCCGCCGTGCCCGTGATGGTCGTCTGCTGGCTCTTCGAGGAGCGGTACTCGAAGGTGGCTCGGCAGGCGCAGGACCAGGTCGGCGATCTGACGACGCTGGTCGAGGAGAGCGTGCTCGGCATCCGGATCATCAAGGGGTTCGGGCGCCACCGCAGCCAGGCCCTCGCCTTCCGGGACCTCTCCCGCACCCTGCGCGGCACCGAGCTCGCCAAGGCGCGCCTGCTCGCGTGGATCTTCGCCGCCATCACGATCCTGCCCGAACTCGCCGTCGGCGCGGCGCTCGTGCTCGGGACGGTGCAGGTGGCGGACGGCGAGTTGTCCACCGGCACGCTGGTCGCCTTCCTCTCCACGGCTCTCGCGCTGCGCTGGCCCATCGAGTCGATCGGGTTCCTGCTGGCCATGAGCCAGGAGGCGGCGACGGCGACGGAGCGGTACTTCGAGGTGATGGACGCCGAGCCGGAGTCCAGCGGCGGCCGGGCGGATGAGGTGGTGGCCCGGCCCGGCGGAGTCAATACCGCCGGCGTCGGTCGCTCCCCCTCGCCCTCCCTCTCGCCCTCCCCCTCGTCTGCCCCCTCGCCCTCCCCCTCCCCCAAGTCCGGCTCCAGCGGACTCCGTTTTCACGCCGTCCGGTTCCGCTACCCCGACGCCCCGGTCAGCTCCACTCCCGTCCTCGACCGCATCGACCTGCACATCCGCCCCGGCGAGACCATGGCTCTCGTGGGCGGCACCGGCACCGGGAAGACGACACTCACCGCGCTCGTCCCCCGGCTGCACGAGGTCACGGCGGGCCGGATCACCCTGGACGGCGTGGACATCACCGAGATGCCCCGGGAATCGCTGCGCGAACTCGTGGCGGTCGCCTTCGAAGACCCCACCCTCTTCTCCGCCAGTGTGGGTGAGAACGTCCTGATGGGCGCCGAGGACCACGCGGGCGAGGCCGAGTTGAACCGGGCCCTGGCTGTCGCGCAGGCGGACTTCGTCCACGCGCTGCCCCAGGGCACGGACACCCAGGTCGGCGAACAGGGCCTCAGCCTCTCCGGCGGCCAGCGCCAGCGCCTCGCCCTGGCGAGGGCAGTGGTCGGACGCCCCCGCTTCCTCGTCCTGGACGACCCCCTGTCGGCCCTGGACGTGCACACGGAGGCCCTGGTCGAGGCGGCCCTGCGCCGCGTCCTCGCCGACACGACCGCCCTCGTCGTGGCCCACCGCCCCTCCACCGTCATGCTCGCCGACCGGGTGGCCCTGCTCTCCGAGGGCCGCATCGCCGCCGTCGGCACTCACCACGAACTGCTGCGTACGAGTACGGAGTACGCCTGGCTGATGTCCGGAACGGCCGAGCCGACGGACACGATGGAGAAGGCGGAGCCGACGGAGCCGACGGAGCCGATCCAGCTGACCGGGACGAGCAAGGGGGACACCCGATGACGGCGCCCACGACCACCGCGCCGACCGACGACGAGGAACGGCCGACCCCTCCGCGCAAGGACGGCGGCGGCGACCCCTTCGACCGCGACGCCCTCCCCGCTCCCCCGCGCGCGACAGCCACCCTCCTGCGCTCCCTGCTCGCGCCGATGAAGGCCCGCGTCGTCCTCGCGGCGGTCCTGCTGCTGCTCCAACAGGCGGCCGTGCAAACCGGCCCGCTCCTCGTGGCGTACGCCATCGACCGCGCCGTACCCGCCTTCCGCGCTGACGACCACGGTCCGCTGATCGCCGTGGCGGTCGCCTACGTCCTGGCCTCGGTGGCGGCCGGCGCCCTCCAGTACGGCTTCGTGCTCACCTCCGCCCGCGTCAACCAGGACGTCCTGCTCGACCTGCGCGGCAGGATCTTCCGGCACGCGCAGGCGCTCAGCGTCGACTTCCACGAGCGCTACACCTCGGGCCGGCTCATCTCGCGCTCCACGACGGATGTCGAGTCGCTGCGCGAACTGCTCAGCGAGGGCCTCCAGGAGCTCATCACCGTCATCCTGTCGTTCGTCTACATCTCGGCGATGCTGCTCTGGCTCGACCTGGGCCTCGGCGCGGTCGCCGTGGCCTCGTTCGTCCCGCTGTACCTCCTCATCCGGCTCTACCAGCGCCGCGCCGGACGGATCTTCGGCCGCCGCTCGACCGCCATCGCCGCCGTCATCGTGAAGTTCGCGGAGACGATGAACGGCATCAGGCCGGTGCGCGCGTTCCGCCGCGAGGCCGTCAACGACGCGGACTTCCACGTACTCAACAGCCGCCACGAACGCATCAACGGCGACGCGATCCTGGAGATGGCCCGCTATGTCATCGGCTCCCGGCTCGTCGCCAACACGGCGGTCGCGGGGATCGTGCTGTGGGGCGCCTACCGGGTGGCCTCGGGCTCGCTGGCGCTGGGCATACTGGCGGCCGCGGTGCTGTATCTGCGCCGCCTGTACGACCCGATCGACCGGCTCGGCATGTTCCTCAACTCGTACCAGTCGGCCGCCGCGTCCCTGGAGAAGATCGCGGGGCTGCTGGCCCAGGTCCCCTCGGTGCCGGAGCCCGCGCAGCCGCGTGAGCTGCCGGAGCTCGCCTCCGAACACCCGGGCCGCGAGGTCGACTTCGTCGACGTCCGCTTCGCATACCGCACCGGCGGCGAGGTGCTCCCCTCCTTCTCGCTGACCCTCCCGGCGGGCCAGACGCTCGCCGTGGTCGGCTCCACGGGCGCGGGCAAGTCGACGCTCGCCAAGCTCCTGGCCCGCTTCTACGACCCCACGGACGGCCGGGTCCTCCTCGACGGCGTCGATCTGCGCGAGCTCTCGGTGCCCGAACTGCGCCGCGGGGTCGTGATGGTGACGCAGGAGGCGTTCCTCTTCTCCGGCACGGTCGCGGAGAACATCGCCATCGGCCGCCCCGACGCCTCCCGCGAGGACATCGAGCGGGCCGCGAAGGCCATCGGCGCCCACGACTTCATCAGCGCCCTGCCGGACGGCTACGACACGGACGTACGCAAGAGGGGCGGCCGTATCTCGGCCGGTCAGCGCCAACTCGTGGCGTTCGCGCGGGCGTTGCTCGCCGATCCGGCGGTGCTGATCCTGGACGAGGCCACCAGCTCGCTGGACGTGCCGGGCGAGCGGGCCGTCCAGCGCGCCATGGACACGGTCCTGCGCGGCCGTACGGCGGTCGTCATCGCCCACCGCCTGTCGACCGTCGAGATCGCCGACCGGGTCCTCGTCATGGAGCACGGCCGCATCGTCGAGGACGGCAGCCCCGCCCGGCTCATCGCGGACACGGGCAGGTTCGCGGATCTGCACCAGGCATGGCGGGACAGCCTCGTGTAGCCGGGACAGCCGAGCGCGGCAGGGCGCGGGCGGTATCCGCGACGCCCCGAGAGGGCAGACGGGCAGGGCACGGCACGGGATGGCACGGGATGGGGCGAATGGTCGACGCATACGAGGAACCCGGGACACCCGACTGTCGCGGCGGAGCCCGGTATCTCTGGTGGCTGATCGCCAGACAGCCGGGCCGGGCCGTCGCGGGGGCGCTGCTGGGCACCGTCTGGATGGTGCTGATGGCGCTGACGCCGTATCTGCTGTCCCGCGCGATCGACGACGGCCTCGAACCGGGCGACCAGCGGGCGCTGGCCGGCTGGTCCGCCGCGCTGCTGGGCCTCGGGGTGTTCAACTCGTGGGTGAGCATCATGCGGCACCGGACGATGACCAAGCTCCGGATGGACGCCAACTTCCGGTCGGTCAAGCTCGTGGTCGGGCAGGCGACCCGGCTGGGTGCCGCGCTGTCGCGCCGGACGGCGGCCGGGGAGGTCGTCACCATCGGCGTCGGTGACGTGCTGACGATCAGCCAGTCCCTGACCGTCGTGGGCCCCGGCGTGGGCGCGGCCATCGCCTACGTCGTCGTGGCCGGACTGCTGCTGTCGATCTCGCTGCCGCTGGCCGCGGTGGTCCTGCTCGGGGTGCCGCTGCTCGTCGTACTCGTCGGTCCGCTGATGAGTCGGCTGCGGGGCGCGGAGACGGAGTACCGCGAGCGGCAGAGCGTGCTGACGGCGCGGATCGGCGACCTCGCGGGCGGTCTGCGTGTCCTCAACGGCCTTGGCGGGAAAGGGCTGTTCGCCGACGCGTTCCGCCGGGACTCGCAGCGGCTGCGGGCGCAGGGGTACCGGGTCGGGTCGGTGACGAGCTGGATCCAGGCGCTCGGCATCGGGCTGCCGACGGTGTTCCTGGCCGTCGTGACGTGGCTGGCGGCCCGGCTCGCGGCCCAAGGGTCCATCACCGTCGGCGAGTTGGTGTCGGTGTACGGCTATGGCGCCGTCCTCGTGGCGCCGGTCGCCTTCTTCGTCGAGTGCGGCTACCAGCTCAGCCGGGGCGTGGTGGCCGCCCGGCGCGTCGTACGGTTCCTGGCCCTGGAGCCCATGGCGACGGGCCGCTCCGCCGCGGACGCGCCGGCGGAGCCCTCCGTACTGCACGATCCGCGATCCGGCGTCCGGGTCGCGCCGGGCAGGCTGACCGCGCTGGTCGGCGCCCGTCCGGCGGAGTCCGCCGCCGTGATCGACCGGTTCGGCCGGTACACGGCGTCGACGGTGACCTGGGGCGGCGTACGCCTCGACGAGATCGCCCTGCCGCAGGTACGGGAGCGCATCCTGGTCGCGGACAACGAGGCCGACCTGTTCGTGGGCACCCTGCGCGACCTGGTCTCCGGCCGCGGGGACCCGGACGAGGAGGCCATCGCCGGGGCCGTACACGCGGCCGTGGCGGACGACATCGTGCTCGGGCTGCCGGACGGGCTCGACTCGGTCGTCGACGCGCAGGGCCGCAGTCTCTCCGGAGGCCAGCGGCAGCGCGTACGCCTGGTGCGGGCGCTGCTCGCCGACCCCGAGGTGCTGCTCGCGGTCGAGCCCACCTCGGCGCTGGACGCGCACACCGAGGCCGCCGTCGCCACCCGGCTGCGTGCGGCGCGCTCGGGCCGCACGACCGTCGTGACCAGCACCTCACCACTCGTGCTCGACCAGGTGGACACCGTGTACTACCTGGTCGACGGCAAGGTCACGGCCGTCGGCGGCCATCGCGAACTCCTGGACGGGGAGCCGGGATACCGCGCGCTGGTGGCCCGCGACACAGAAGACACCGACGCTACGGATGCCGTCGGCGGCACGGATGCCGACCAAGTCACCGCGCACCCCACGGTCGCCACGGTCGCCACGGACGCCACGGGCACGACGGGCACGACGGGCACGACGGGCACGACGGACGCCGATGAATCGGACCTGGACGCAGAGGAGGCCATGCGATGAGCACGCAGCTGCCGGTCGCCGAGCGGGCCGACGTACGCAGGGCGGCCGGGCGGCTGATCCGCGCGGACGGCCGTGCCTTCGCCGTCGTACTCGTGCTGAACGCGCTGGCCGCCGCTGCCGGTCTGGTCGGACCCTGGCTGCTCGGCCGCATCATCGACGAGGTCCGGGCCGGTGGCGGCGTGGCGGTCGTGGACCGGCTGGCGCTGGTCATCCTGGTGTGCGCGCTGGCGCAGCTGCTGCTGGCGCGCGGCGCCCGGTACGTGGGGTACCGGTTCGGCGAGCGGACGCTGGCGCGGGTGCGCGAGGAGTTCGTCGACCGGACGCTGGCACTGCCCGCCTCGGTCGTGGAGCGGGCGGGCACGGGCGATCTGACGGCCCGGGGCACCGCCGACGTCTCCGCGGTGGGTACGACCCTGCGCGACGCCGGTCCCGAGCTGCTGATCTGCTCGGTCCAGTGCCTGTTCCTGCTCGGCGCGGTCTTCGCGCTCGACCCGCTGCTGGGCGGCTGCACGCTGCTCGCCCAGACCGGTATCTGGCTCTCGCTCCGCTGGTATCTGCGCCGGGCGCGCGACGGCTATCTCGCCGAGGGAACCGCCACGTCGGAGGTGGCCGAGATCCTCACGGCCACCGCCTCTGGCGGGCGTACGGTCGAAGCTTTCAGGCTCCAGCGGCGGCGGATCGCCGCGAGCCGGGACGCGCTGGAGACGGCCCGGCACACCCGGATGTACACGCTGTACCTGCGGACGGTGTTCTGGGTCGTCGTGGAGATCTCGTTCGTCCTGCCGGTGGCCGTCGTGCTGGTGGTCGGGGGCGCGCTGCACGCGCGGGGTGCGATGAGCCTGGGTGCGGTGGTCGCGGCGGCCCTGTATCTGCGTCAGCTGGAGTCACCGCTCGACACGATCCTGATGCGGATGGAGCAACTGCAGAGCAGCGGCGCCTCGTTCGCCCGTGTGGAGGGTCTGCGCCGGGCGCCGCGGGCCGTCCCGTCCGGCTCCCAGGCCCAGACCCCTGTCCCGGTCCCGGTCCCGGCGGACGACCGGATCGACGTGACGGAGGTGCGTTACTCGTACGACCGCGGGGGCGAGGTCCTGCGCGGGGTGGACCTGACCGTGCGGCCCGGGGAGCGGCTGGCCGTGGTCGGGCCCTCCGGTGCCGGGAAGACCACCCTTAGCCGGCTGCTGGCGGGCATCGACGCGCCGCGTTCCGGCTCGGTGACGGTGGGCGGGGTGCCGATCGTCGACCTCGCCCCGGAGCAGCTGCGGCGGCAGGTCGTCCTCGTCACCCAGGAGCACCACGTGTTCCTGGGCACGCTCCGCGACAACCTGCTGATCGCCGAACCGTCCGCCCAGGACGCCGAGTTGTGGGCGGCCCTCGCGGCGGTCGGTGCCGACGACTGGGCCCAGCAGCTGCCGGAGGGCCTCGACACCGGGTTCGGCCCCGGCAGCCCGCATCGCGCGGACGGCTCCCGGGCGCAGCAACTGGCTCTGGCCCGGGTCGTGTTGGCCGATCCGCACACGCTGATCCTCGACGAGGCCACGGCACTCCTGGACCCGGCGACCGCACGCCACACGGAGCGCGCGCTCGCCGCCGTCCTCGAAGGCCGCACCGTCATCGCGATCGCCCACCGCCTGCACACCGCCCACGACGCGGACCGGGTCGCCGTGATGGAGGACGGCCGGCTGACCGAACTGGGCACGCACGACAGCCTGGTGGCCGCCGACGGCGCGTACGCGGCCCTGTGGCACTCGTGGCACGGCGAGCGCCCGGGCCTTCCCGGGGGCCTTCCCGGGCAAAAGTCCCCATAGGCCGGACACCGGGCAAAGGATCCGTATACCGAACATGACCACCCGGACAACGAACGATTTCCGGCCAACTTATTGATGCGCACCTGACAGAGAGCGCAATCTGCTGCCACTCTTCCCACGACCACTCCACAGCAACCTCACATGCACCCCCGTGCCTGTGCCGCTGCGCCGTGGCGCGTTCCCCACGCACGCCCGCACGCCTGTACGCCCGCACGCCCGCACGTGCCTCATGCAAGTGGTTCCGCGTTCCGCCTTGTTCTGCCCGGACGGATCCCACCCGTCCGGTCCCCCCTGGCCGCGCGATCCGTGATCGGCGGCCACGCAGAAGGAGTCCGTGTTGAGACGCACCTCCCACAGACGCACCTCCCACGCCGCAGGCACTTCTCAGACCGCCGGAACTTCTCAGACCGCCGGTAGCTCCCGTACCGCGTTCGCCTCCCGTTCCTCCCGGCGCAAGGCCGCCGCCGGCGCGCTCGTCGCCGTAACCGCCCTGCTCGCCGCGGCCGTCCAGACGGGCGCCGCCACCGCCGACGCCAGGCCCGCCCCGGGCAAGCTCGACAAGGGCTCCCTGGCCGTCAAGCTCTCCCCCGCCCAGCGCGCCGCGCTGATCCGCGACGCCGATTCGGCGAAGGCGGACACGGCGAAGGAACTCGGCCTGGGCGCCCAGGAGAAGCTCGTCGTCCGTGATGTCGTCAAGGACGCCGACGGCACCGTTCACACGCGGTACGAGCGTACGTACGCCGGACTCCCGGTCCTCGGCGGCGACTTGGTGGTCGACACCGCCAAGTCGGGCAAGGCGGAGGGTGTTACGCGCGCGGTGAAGGCCCAGCTCAAGGGCCTGACCACCAGCGCGGCGGTGAAGCCGGCGGTCGCCGAGAAGCAGGCTCTGAAGGCCGCCGCGGCGGAGGGCTCGAAGAAGGCCGAGGCGGACGGCGCGCGCAAGGTGATCTGGGCGGCCGACGGCACGCCGAGCCTCGCGTACGAGACGGTGGTCGGGGGTCTGCAGCACGACGGCACCCCGAACGAGCTGCATGTCATCACGGACGCGGCCACCGGCAAGAAGCTCTTCGAGTACCAGGGCGTCGAGACGGGCACCGGCAACACCCAGTACAGCGGCTCGGTGACGCTCGGCAGCGCCCAGTCCGGGACGACGTACAACCTCACGGACACGACGCGCGGCAGCCACAAGACGAACAACCTGAACCGCGGTACGTCGGGCACCGGCACGCTCTTCTCCGGCGCGGACGACGTGTGGGGCAACGGCGCCGCGTCCAACCTGGAGACGGCGGGCGCGGACGCCCACTACGGGGCCGCGCTGACCTGGGACTACTACAAGAACGTCCAGGGCCGCAGCGGTATCCGCGGTGACGGCGTCGGCGCGTACTCCCGCGTCCACTACGGCAACAACTACGTCAACGCCTTCTGGCAGGACTCCTGCTTCTGCATGACGTACGGGGACGGCTCGGGCAACGCCAAGCCGCTCACGTCGATCGACGTGGCCGCGCACGAGATGACGCACGGCGTCACCGCCAACACCGCGGGCCTCAACTACAGCGGTGAGTCGGGCGGGTTGAACGAGGCGACCTCCGACATCTTCGCGGCGGCCGTCGAGTTCTACGGCGGCAACGCGCAGGACGTCGGCGACTACCTGGTCGGCGAGAAGATCGACATCAACGGCAACGGGACGCCGCTGCGTTACATGGACAAGCCGAGCAAGGACGGGGCGTCCAAGGACAGTTGGTACTCGGGCATCGGCTCGATCGACGTCCACTACTCCTCGGGCCCGGCGAACCACTTCTTCTACCTTCTCTCGGAGGGCAGCGGCACCAAGACCGTCAACGGTGTCGCGTACGACTCGCCGACCTCCGACGGTCTGCCGGTGACCGGAATCGGCCGGGAGAAGGCCGAGCTGATCTGGTTCAAGGCGCTCGCCACGAAGTTCACGTCGACGACCAACTACGCGGCGGCCCGCACCGGCACGCTCGCGGTCGCGGGTGAGCTGTACGGCACCACGAGCGCCGAGTACACGGCCGTCCAGAACGCGTGGGCCGGCATCAACGTCGGCGCCCGGCCCGGCGGTGGCGGGGGCGGCGGCACGTCGTTCGAGAGCACGACGGCCGTAGCGATTCCGGACAACGGAGCGGCGGTCACCTCGTCGATCACCGTCTCCGGCCAGGCCGGCAACGCTCCCACGAACCTGGTCGTCACCCCGGACATCACGCACACGTGGCGCGGTGACCTGGTCGTCGACCTGGTGGCACCGGACGGCACGAGCTACCGCCTCAAGGCCTTCAGCTCCTCGGACTCGGCGGACGACGTCAACGAGCCGTACACGGTGAACGCGTCCTCCGAAGTCGCCAACGGCACCTGGCAGTTGAAGGTCCAGGACCAGGCGGCGCAGGACGTCGGCACGATCAACGGCTGGAAGATCACCTTCCCGCAGGTCTAGGCGGCGACGCACGGGCCCGCACGGATGACCAGCCAGGCCCTTCGTGCGGGCCGGCGCGAAAACCCGGGTGTACCGGGGCTCCGCCCCGGGGATCCAACTCCCCGGAGCGGCACCCTCTCCGCCACCGCACAACCATGCCTCTACCGGCGATCAAGTCCGCAATCCGTACGTGGATCTTCGGGCAGCGGACGATTTCCGGCCAACCTTTATCTGCCTTACTGACATGTACACGCCTCACCTGGCAACGTTTCCCCCGCACCACCTGGCACCACATCGCACGGCACACCCGCATGGCACACCCGCACCGCAACTTCACCACCGCCCGACCGGTCCCCATGCCAGTCGGTCACCCCCCACGAAGGAGCTTGCGTGACCCCCCTCTACGCGCGTCGCCGCCGCACCACTCTGGCCATCGCCACCGCTGTCGCGGCCGGAGCCCTCCTCACCACCGGTCTGACCACCGGTGCCTCCGCCCAGTCCCCGGCCGAGACGTCCGGCGGGACCACCCTCGCCGCGTCGCCGGTCCAGCTGACCGCGGCAGCCCGTACGAGCCTGATCCAGAAGGCCGACGCCGCCACGGCGGAGACGGCCGACGAGTTGGGCCTCGGCGCCAAGGAGAAGCTGGTCGTCAGAGACGTCGTCAAGGACGCGGACGGCACGACGCACACCCGCTACGAGCGCACGTACGCCGGACTCCCGGTCCTCGGCGGCGACTTGGTCATCCACGAGACCAAGGCCGGCAAGACCCAGGGCGTCACCAAGGCGACGAAGGCCACCATCGCGGTCTCCGACGTCACCCCGGCCATCGCCAAGTCCGCCGCCGAGAAGCAGGCGTTGAATGCGGCGAAGGCGGAGGGCAGCACCAAGTCGGCGGCCGACAAGGCCCCCCGCAAGGTCGTCTGGGCGGCCGACGGCACGCCGGTCCTGGCCTACGAGACGGTCGTCGGCGGCTTCCAGCACGACGGCACCCCGCAGGAGCTGCACGTCATCACCAACGCGGAGACGGGCAAGCAGCTGTACGAGTGGGAGGCGATCCAGACCGGCATCGGCAACAGCCAGTACTCCGGCAAGGTCACCATCGGCACCTCGCTCTCGGGCTCGACGTACCAGCTGAACGACACCGGCCGCGGCGCCCACAAGACGTACAACCTCAACCGGGGTACGTCCGGCACCGGCACGCTCTTCACCGACGCGGACGACACCTGGGGCACGGGCGCGGCGTCGGACACCCAGACCGCCGGGGTGGACGCGCACTTCGGCGCTCAGGCCACCTGGGACTTCTACAAGAACGTCCTCGGCCGCAACGGCATCAAGAACAACGGCGTCGCCGCCTACTCCCGCGTCCACTACGGGAACGCGTACGTCAACGCCTTCTGGAGCGACAGCTGCTTCTGCATGACGTACGGCGACGGCTCGGGCAACGCCAAGCCGCTGACCTCGATCGACGTGGCGGGCCACGAGATGACGCACGGCGTCACCGCCAACACGGCGGGCCTGGTCTACAGCGGTGAGTCGGGTGGCCTGAACGAGGCGACCTCCGACATCCTCGGCACGGCGGTGGAGTTCTACGCGGCCAACGCCTCCGACGTCGGCGACTACCTCATCGGCGAGAAGATCGACATCAGGGGCAACGGCACCCCGCTGCGCTACATGGACAAGCCGAGCAAGGACGGCGCGTCCAGGGACAGCTGGTCGTCCACCCTGGGGAGCATCGACGTCCACTACTCCTCGGGCCCGGCGAACCACTTCTTCTACCTTCTCTCGGAGGGCAGCGGCACCAAGACGATCAACGGGGTCACCTACACCTCGACCACGTCGAACGGCTCGACGGTCACCGGCATCGGCCGCGACAAGGCCACCAAGATCTGGTACAAGGCGCTCACCGAGTACATGACGTCCACGACGAAGTACGCGGCCGCCCGCACGGCCACGCTGAGCGCGGCGTCGGCGCTGTACGGCGCGACGAGCACGGAGTACCAGGCGGTCCAGGCGGCCTGGGCCGGCATCAACGTCAACTGACCTCGCGCTAGGCGCTGGTTGACGGTAGTCGACTGCAGTGGGCTGGGGCGGTACCCGGAACGAAGGTGGTTCCGGGTACCGCCCTACTCTTGGTTCCCATGCCCTACACGTATGAGGACGTGGGCGCGACCCGCGACGGCCGGTGCCCACCCGGCTTCCACCCCCTGCACGTCCGCACCCGCATCGGCGAGGGCCAAGAGGTCTTCAAGTCCGCCTCCCAGGCGGTCCTGACCTGGGAACTCCACAGAGCGGTGGGCGTCAGGATCACCACGGACGCACCCCAGGCGGCCCCCGGCGTAGACGTAACAGTCAGCCTGGGCCTGCTGCAGGCCCCCTGCCGCATCGTCTGGACGGTGGACGAACCCCGCCGAGCCGGCTGGGCCTACGGCACCCTCCCCGGCCACCCGGAGTCCGGCGAGGAGGCCTTCGTGGTCGACCGCACGGGCGACGGCACGGTCTGGCTCACGATCACGGCCTTCAGCCGCCCGGCAAAGTGGTACGCCAAGGCGGGCGGGGCGGCGACCCGGGGGTTGCAGCATGCGTATGCGCGGAGGTGCGGGGTGGTGTTGCGGAGGATGTGCGCAGGGGAGGACGACTGAGCTCGGGGTAGGACGGCTGAGCGGGGGAGGTCGATTGAGCGCGTCGCGGTCTTGGTCCAGCACGACGAAACCTGTCGAAGTAGACTTAGACGAAATTCGTCGCAGTCGACTCGCGGGAGATGCCAGTGGAGCAGCGGAAGAGTCGGCATCAGCCGGAGCCGACCAAGCCCGACAAGATCGTCGACCGCACTCGCGAATGGGCTCTGCTGACCGATTTCCTCAGCGACCCGGACCCCGCCATGCGGCTTGGCATCGTGTCGGGACGGAGACGTCATGGGAAGTCCTACCTGCTGCGTGCGCTGTCCGAGGCGGTCGGCGGTCTGTACATCACCGCTGTCCGCGCGGAGGGCCGCCTCCCCGCTCTACAACGCTTCAGCGAGGCAATCGCCACGCACGCGGGCCTGCGCCCCGGCACCCTGAACCTTCCGGACTGGCGTGCGGTACTCACCAACTCTCTCGACGTCATGGCCCGCCGCTCCGAGACTCCACTCCTGATCATCGACGAGCTGCCCTATCTCCTCCAGCACAGCCCCGAACTCCCGGGCCTGATCCAGCAGTTGTACGACGAGCACCAGTGGAGCGAGGGCATCGGCGCCCGCGTCATCCTGTGCGGCTCGGCGATGAGCGTCATGCACGAACTGCTCTCCGGTACGAACCCGCTGCGCGGGCGCGCCGTCATCGACCTCCGCCTCGGTGCGTTCGACTACCGCGCCAGCCGCGATTTCTGGCAGATCGAAGATCCGCTCACCGCGCTCCACGTCCACGCGGTCCTCGGCGGCGCCCCGGGCTACCGGCCCATCGCCGGCCGCCCGAGCCCGAACGACGGCTTCGACGAATGGCTCACGCACACGCTCCTCGACCCGGGCCGGGCGGTCTACTCACCCACGGAGACCGAATACCTGCTCCGCGAGGACCCCCGCATCACGCAACACACGCTCTACTACGACATCCTCACGGCCATCGCGAACGGCGCCGGAACACCCACCAAGATCGGCTCCGCCCTGGGCCGCCAACGCAACGCGGTCACCCACCCCCTGGACGTCCTGGAATCCACGGGTTACATCCACCGCGAACAGGACATTCTCCGCCCTCGCCACCCGGTGATCACCCTCGCGGACCCGGTCATCCGTTTCAACCAACTCATCACGCTCCCCCAGGAGACCTCCGTCGAGCAAGGCTTCGCCGAAGAGACCTGGAAGTCCTCCACCCCCACCTTCAACTCCAAAATCCTCGGCCCTCATTTCGAGGACCTGGCCCGCACCTGGACCCGCCGACACGCACACACCGTCCTCCCCAACGGCCTCCCCGGCCCGGTCGGCACTACGGAGGTGGCGGACCCGGCGGCCCGCACAAAACACGAGGTCGACGTCATCGCCCTGGCCCTGGGCGAGCGCCCGCACTCCCCCCGCGCCCGCATCGCCCTGCTGGGCGAGGCCAAGGCAACGGCGGCTCGCCGCGGAACCGGCGACCTCCAACGCCTTGAGCGCATCCGCGACTTGCTGACCGAGCAGGGGTACGACACAAGCGGGGTGACGCTCGCACTGTTCTCACTGCACGGGTTCCACGCGGATGTGGTGGAACTGGCGCGGGGGCGGGGGGATTTGCTGCTGGTGGACCTGGAGACGCTGTATGGGGTGTGACTCACCCCGCCCAACACAGTTCGAGGGTGAACGATCGCCCGACCTGGTGCAACAAGCCTGCCGATGGACCCCACGCATGCCTGCGGGACCGGGACAAGCGGCCCAGGATCCCCGGGTAACCCGGATCAACTCTCAGGCCGACACGTACGGTCCCTCGGCCGCCTTCACCCGCTGTATGGCCGTCAGCCGGACAGCGAAGCACACCGCGGCTGCCGCTGCGGCGACTTCCAGAATGTCGGCGACCATCACCTGAAGCACGGCGTCCTGGATCTCCGCGATGTCTTCGGCATTCCGGTAGCGCAGCCCGGCGTACCACTGGAACAAGGTCGCCGTGACGAACAGACCCCACCACAAGTTCACCGGCCAGAAGGCGACCTTGTGCGGCTCGCCGTCGGCCGGCAGCCGCGTACTGGCTCCCCACATGTCCACCGCGATCCGATAGGGCATCCAAAAATTGATCAGCGGAATGAACCAGGATCCGATCGCCCAGCTGGGGCCGCTACGGAACCGGTCCGGCCCGAGCACCCCGGCATAACGGCGCATCCCGTAGAACCAGACGATGAAGGCGATCCCGGAGGCAAGGTACGTGTACCCCTGGAGTTGCCCTGCGGTCCCGTAGAGCGAGTACGCCTCGTCCACCTCCTGCTGCCAGGCAAGGACGGAGCCCTCCTCAGCGTCGAGCAGGGTGTGCAGCCGGACGCCGACGTAGACAGCGAACAGATCGCTGAGAGCGACGACCACGAGCAGCGCCGACACCCCGACCAGGAGGAAGCGCGGCGGTCGTGACTCCCGGCCGGGCAGCCCGGGACGCAGATGGAGATCGTTCGATGCGGAAAAGATGATGGCCCCCCACGGACACATATTCAGAATCGCCTGCGGAAAAGCGCGCCGAAGAAAGATACCCCTACCGCAGGCGGCCCGTTGGCACGAGGAGCACCAGGAAAAGGAGCGCGGGACGCCAGGTCCGGGCTGGAGGGACAGCGGCCTCGTTTCTCACCACTGCAAGTGGCCCTCAGCGCCTCCAACCTGACTTCCGCAGCTTCCTCGACTGGGCCGGACTCCGCCACATCGGCTTTCCCTACCTCCCCACTCGACCGTCCTCCAATGGCAGCTCCACGGGCGGCCAACTTGCCGAACGCGCGCGGACTGAGCCCGGTGAACGGAGCCATCCAGGATGACTCCGACGCTGTGATCACACCAGCCATGCGGCAGATCATTTCAGTTGCCGACACTCCTTCCCACGACTCATCCTGGGCACTGGGCAAGCAAGGAGGACAAGATGGGGCTTGTGCTCTTCCCCGGAGATGGCGACGTGACCAGCCCGGACATCTCCTGGTCCTACTGCAGCTTCAGCATGTTCAGGGAGTGCCTGGCCAAGGCCGAGGGATTCACCCTCGCCGAGATGGAGGGCTTCGGTGGAGACCGTCCCTGGAGCAGCGTCTCCACCACGCTGGCACCGCTACTCGACCATCCAGACGACAACGGCCCCGACCTCACGCCCGCTCAATGCGCGGCTATGCTGCCCCGACTGGAAGCATTCATCGACCAGCGGCAACACGATGGCAGCGATCCCGTTCTTCAACGGCGCAACGCTGACGCCCTCCAACTGGTTGCCGTCATAAGGCTCTGCCTGGACAAGGACGTCGAGCTCATCTTCGGCTGACCGGAATCGGAGTGGGTCTCGAGCATGGCATCGTGTGCTCGTGCACTCGACGGAAGATCAGCCAAGGCCCTGGCGACGTGCTGGCTCCACTTGAAGTTCCCCATTGATCTGGACACCTTCTACAAGGCCAGGGCCTCGCCGCCGAGGTCCTTGGCGCGGCCCGGCCACCGCGCCTCGTCCTTGGTCGGCTTCTGAGCACACGACCACGTGGTCGTGTCGTAGGCGATGACTGTGTCGGAGATGGGAGCAACGGCCCGGCAGGGCTGGTGCTCTGGGACACCTCGGCGACCACCGTTCGTCTGATCCGGGGCTGCCGATCGGGGGTACCGTCGGATTGTTGCCGCAGAACGGAGTTCATCGTGCCGCAGAGCACTGAGGAGCACACCGGCGCTCGGATCGCCCGTATCCGTAAGCAGCGTGGCCTGACGCAGCAGGGGCTGGCGATGCGCGCCAATGTCTCCAAGTCGTTGCTGTCGAAGGCTGAGTGCGGACAGAAGCCTGCTTCCCCGGCTCTCGTCGCTGCCTGCGCCCGCGCGCTGGGTGTCTCCACCTCCGATCTGCTGGGGCAGCCGTACGCGGAAGAGCTACGCCGCGACCGCATGGACGCGTTGATCCAGCCGATCCGTGAGGGTTTGGAGAACTGGGATGTCGCCCTGGACTGGGAGACGGCGCCTCGTCCGGTTGCGCTCATCCGCGCCAACGTCCAACAGGCCCTCGTGCAGCGCCGCCAGGCCCAGTACACCGACATGGTGCGCGACCTTCCCGCCTTGATCGACGAGTCGGTGCAGGCCGTTCACACCACCACCGGGGAGGAACAGCGGCAGGCATATGAGTGCCTGGCAGGAGCCTTCCGGTGCGTGTTCACCGTGGCGTGGAACTTCGGCTACATGGACCTGGCCACCGTCGCACTGGACCGGTTGGCCTGGACGGCACCGCGTGCCGATGAGCCGGGCCTGGCTGCCATGCATGCCTACCTCCGCGCACAAACGACTATGTCGTCCGGCCGGTACGACATCGGTGTACGGGTGATCGACCGGGCACTGCGGGATCTCGACGACCAGGACGCGCGCCGTCCGGCGGGCATCGAGGCCATGCGCGGTGTGATGCATCTGCGGGTTGCGGTGATCGCGGGGCGGATGAAGGACCGGGAGCATGCGGACGCCCGGCTGGCCGAGGCTCGCACAATCGCCCGCAGGACTGGTGAGCTGCCCGACTTCGGGGTGACCTGGGGGCCGGTGAACGTCGGGGTCCATGCGGTGGCCATCGCCTCGGAGATGGACGAGTTCGGCCTTGCCGTCGAACTCGCCGAGGATGTACGGATCCCGCGCGGCTGGACCCGTTCGAGGGCTGGACACCACTGGATGGACCTCGGCCGCGCCCACGCCTGGACAGGCCACCCGGAGCAGGCCCTGGACTGCCTGCAACGGGCCCGGCGGACAGCACCCCAGCAGACCCGGTACCACCCGACTGTCCGGGAAACGGTGCTGGCCCTCAGGCGGCGCGAACGGGCCCGGAACAGTTCGCTGGCGCAGTACGCGGAGTGGGTCGGGATCTAACACATCGCGAGGCTGTGGAGTTGCACTGTCCGGTGCAACTGCCTTGTGTTGCCGGTCGGCAGGCTGACGTTCTGTCAGTACCCCCGCGACCGGGCGAACGGTCCGGGGGCGTGGCCAACGCCGATTGGAGCGTCAACATGCCGCACTGTATCGCCCACATCTTCGAGCCGCCGTTGCGGATTCCCAGGCCCGGTCCGGGGAGCCGCCGGAGCGTCGGCCACTCGTCCTCCGCCACAGACAGGGCAGGGGTGACGGCGTGAGCCTGACGGATGCGGTGCGCCTGTTGCCCTGGGCGGGACCAGAGGGAAAGCCGTGCTACCTCGCAGGAGACGGGGCCGGATTCCTGTCACGCCTTGCCGACAACATGGAGGCTGCTCAGCTCGGTTTGGCCGGTGAACTCGTCGAGGAAGCGCATCAGATCCTCGACGGACGCGCCTGGACGCCAGGAGAACTCCACCTGTTGGCAGTCCAGTTGACCGATGCGCTCGGTAACGTGCACCGGATCGCGGTGAGCCGAGGCGCGCGGCTGCCCGCACCGGTCTACAACGACCCCGATGGCATCGACGAAGGGGACGACGAGCGCTGTAGACGAGGCAGTACAGGGATCCCCGGAGGCCACGGCCTCCGGGGATCCCTTGTGTACTGCGGCTTCTTCAGCCGCAGTCTCCAGACCGCGGAGTCCCTGGGCAACCTCATTGATGATTCGCTCCGACGCTTTCATGTGATCACCGACTCCGGGGCTCGAATGCCAGAAATCTCGACCGCACCTACTCCCCTCACCGTCCCCCGTTCCTCTCTATAGGGAATTCTTGACACTGTGACGGATTCTGGATGGACCAGAGAGGATGTAATCCCAGTTTGATGCAGCGTTGGGCGTTCCGCTCGCACGGCTCCCCACCACAATAACTGACTGGCCCTCCTTGTCGGCTGCATTCTCAATACGCTTGGCGCCATTTGGTCCGATACCAGCTTCTGACGCCGACCCAAGCCTGGACCACGCCACCCACCAGAATTGTGCACCAGAACCGGCGTGGCACCCGCCAGCACATAGTGCATGTGCAGGTCAGGGTCAGAGATGCAGGACGACCGGAAACTTCTCTGGGTTTCCGTAGTTCAGGACCCTACGAAGCCCGAAGCGAAGGGTTTCAATATCACACCCGGGCGCGACATCAAGAGCGATCTCTCCGGATGGCAGTTCAAGTGCCTCCACCGCTTCGGGCCTGAAGCGAAAAGAGATCTTATCTGCCACCAAAGAGACCTCTTTGACTCCCCCATAGTCGACTCCCCCTGTCTCATTGAGAATACAATAGCTATCCAGCCCCAGCGTTCTTTCCTGATCACCGGGCTCTTCTAGGCCGCACTGGAAGGTGAGATACCTCCCCTCGCCATATTCATCTTCCGCGAGCCCAACCGTAAAGCAGGAATCAGGCACGTTTTCTTCGACTACCACGACTCTGACGAGCCACTCAGAACGACTCGGCACGCCCCGCCCCCGCCCTTCGAACCACTCACCGCTGACGAAACCCGCCAACTCCTCATCGCCACGAACGGACACCGGCTGCACGCCCTATTCGAACTCGCCCTCCACACCGGACCGCGAGGGCGAACTCCTCGGCCTGGACCGGGAAGACTTCGACCTCGTGGGTATGGGAACGCCGTTGACGACGGCGCCGCCCCCAGGAGTGCCGGAACTGCCGACACTTACTGTTCCGTGGTTGCCTCCGTCACCGTTGCCATCTCCGCCGTGGGAGCTCCCGCCGCAGCCCTGCGTGGCACACCCGGGGCCGTGATCCACAACACCATGGCGTAGATATGGCAGCAACACGCGAATGGGCATGACATTTTCAGCCGAAGCCGCGAAATGGGCCGGAATTGGCCTACAAGAGAAATGAACGGGAGGGGAATTCAAGACCAACTATAAAGCCGCCCCAGGACGACGCCCCCTCCCCGCTCACCCCTCCCCCGTCACCGCATCAAAACCCCCGCCCCCTCCACCAACTCCTCCGAAGGCACCGCCACCAACCCCAGCTCCGCGCTCGACGCCAACAGCCGATGCGCGGGCAGGATCCGTACCGTGTACCCGAAGGGCCCGGTGCGGTCCAGGGACAGTGGCCCCTCGTACACCCAGCGACCCTCCAGGTCCGGCCCGCCCACCGGTTTCAGCGGCACCGCCGTCCCGTCCGCGATGCGGTCCTGCGAGTCCACGCGGCCCGAGACCGCCTGGACCTCGACGTCGTCCGGGGCCAGGTCACCCAAGCCCACACGCACCCGCAGAGACAGCGTCGAGCCGAGTTCCGCCGTCGGAGTCCCCGCCGACGTCTCCACGTGGTCGACCGTGACGTGCGGCCACGCCCCCCGCACCCGGGACTTCCACACCGCCAACTCCCTTGCCGCAGAAGGGGACATGGCGCGGTGGGCGTGGGCCGCCGGGGTGTAGAGGCGTTCCACGTACTCGCGGACCATGCGCCCGGCCAGGACCTTCGGGCCCAGGTGGGTCAGGGTCTGGCGGACCATCTCGATCCAGCGGTCGGGGAGGTCGGTCCGGCCGCGTTCGTAGAAGCGCGGGGCCACCCGCTGCTCCAGGAGGTCGTAGAGCGCCGAGGCCTCCAGTTCGTCGCGGCGGTCGTCGTCCACGGCCGTGCCGTCCGCCGTGGGGATCGCCCAGCCGAAGTCCGGCTGGAACCACTCGTCCCACCAGCCGTCCAGGACCGAGAGGTTGAGACAGCCGTTGAGCGCCGCCTTCATCCCGCTCGTGCCGCATGCCTCCAGGGGACGGAGAGGGTTGTTCAACCAGATGTCGCAGCCCGGGTAGAGCTTCTGCGCCATCGCCATGCCGTAGTCGGGCAGGAACACGATCCGGTGCCGCACCCGCGGATCGTCCGCGAACCGCACCAACTCCTGCACCAGCCGCTTCCCCCCGTCGTCCGCGGGGTGTGCCTTGCCCGCCACCACGATCTGGATGGGCCGCTCGGGGTGCAGCAGCAGGTCCATCAGACGGTCCCGGTCCCTCAGCATCAGCGTCAGGCGCTTGTAGGACGGGACTCGGCGGGCGAAGCCGATCGTCAGGACGTCAGGGTCCAGTACGCCGTCGATCCAGCCCAGTTCTGCCGTGCCCGCGCCGCGCTGCCGCCAGGACGCGCTCAGCCGCTCCCGTACCTCCGTCACCAACTGCTCACGCAGCACGCGGCGAAGGTCCCAGACGTCCTGGTCGGGGATCTCGGCGACGGCGTCCCAGCGTTCGGAGCCGCCGACCGTCATCGCGTCCTCCGTGCGCTGTGCGCCGACCTGGCGGGCGCCGAGGCGGAAGACCTCGGGGGCCACCCAGGTCGGCGCGTGCACGCCGTTCGTGACGGAGGTGATCGGGACCTCGTCCGGGTCGAAGCCCGGCCAGAGCCCGGAGAACATCTCCCGGCTGACCTGCCCGTGGAGCAATGACACCCCGTTGGCGCGTTGGCCGAGCCTGAGGCCCATCACCGCCATGTTGAAGAGGTTCGGTTCGCCGCCCGGATAGGTCTCCATTCCCAATCGCAGAATGCGTTCGACGTCAATACGGGGGAGTTCCGCGTCGGGGCCGAAATGCCGGGCCACCAGTTCCCGGTCGAAGCGGTCGATTCCGGCGGGCACGGGGGTGTGGGTCGTGAAGACCGTGCCCGCCCGGACCGCCTCCAGCGCGGCGTCGAAGTCCAATTCCTCATAAGACAGTTCGTGAATGCGTTCCAGGCCAAGAAATCCCGCGTGCCCCTCGTTCGTATGGAACACCTCGGGCTGCGCGTGCCCCGTCAGCCGGCAGTACGTACGCACGGCACGCACCCCGCCGATGCCGAGCAGCATCTCCTGGAGCAGCCGGTGCTCGCTGCCGCCGCCGTAGAGCCGGTCCGTCACACCCCGCTCGCCGAGGTCGTTCTCCTCTATGTCCGAGTCGAGCATCAGCAACGGAACCCGGCCGACCTGGGCCAGCCAGACACGGGCGTGGAGGGACTTCCCGCCGGGGAGGGCCAGGGACACCTGGGAGGGTGTGCCGTCGGGCTCGCGCAGCAGGGAGACGGGCAGTTCGTTCGGGTCCAGGACCGGATAGTGCTCCTGCTGCCAGCCGTCCCGGGACAGCGACTGCCGGAAGTAGCCATGCCGGTAGAGGAGTCCGACGCCGATCAGGGGTACGCCGAGGTCGCTGGCCGCCTTGAGATGGTCCCCGGCGAGGATGCCGAGGCCGCCGGAGTACTGGGGCAGCGCGGCCGTGATGCCGAACTCGGGTGAGAAGTAGGCGATGGCGGCGGGAAGTCCGGAGGGCTGGGTCTGGTACCAGCGGTCTCCGGTCACGTAGTCGTTCAGGTCGTCGGCGGCCGCGGCGAGGCGCCGCAGGAAGCGCCGGTCCTCGGCCAGCTCGGCCAGCCGTCCGGGCGAGACGCTCCCGAGGAGGCGTACGGGATCGCGGTCGGAGGCGGCCCAGCGCTCGGGGTCCACGGACTGGAAGAGGTCACGGGTCTCGGCATGCCAGGACCAGCGCAGATTGCGCGCCAGATCACTGAGTGGGTGAAGGGCTTCGGGGAGTACGGGACGCACGGTGAATCTGCGGATGGCCTTCACGAGCTTCCACCTTCACGGAGGACGTACCAGGGCGGCGAATCGATGAATCAACGTATCGATGGATCAGTGGATCGGTGGGTCGGTGGGTCGGTGGGTCGGTGGGTCGGTGGGTCGGTGGGTCGGTGGGTCGGTGGGTCGGTGGGTCGGTGGGTCGACGGTTCGATGGGGCGGTGGATCAAGGCGATCCGGCGGACGCACGTCGCTGTGCGCACTTGGTCACCCACGACGGTAGCGGCGAGGGTGCCTTCGCAACTACGGCGCGAAGCGCTGCGCGGGATGTGCGGTACTACGACCGCGGGCCGTCCGCCGCTGGTCACGCCCGCGCGGCGGAGCCTCTGACGTCACGACCCCGCGCCCCCTGCGGACGGCTTGAAACAGCCGCAACCTCCACATGTCCCCCACGGGCGATATGGCCGATTCCACCCCCTCGTGCGACCTTGTGGCGCTTCACACCGCACGAGAGGCTGCCAAGTGGCGATCCGACCACGGCCCGTCACGGGCGCGCGACACCGGCCGGGGTACGCCGAGTTGAGGAGGGGAACTCACACCATGGCAGTGACGCGCAAGCGGCGGCTGCACTGGGCGGGAGGCCTGACCGCGGTCATGACGGCCGCGGCGCTTTCGGCCATCACCCTGCCCGCACAAGCCGCCCCAGAGGGGCAGATATCCGGCGCAGGCGGAGCCGGTTCCGTCAGCGGCAGCTACATCGTGACGCTCAGAGGGGGAACGAAGGCTCCGTCAAAGGCGGGAAGGGCGGTCGCCACCACGTACGGAGCGAAAATCAGTCACACCTACAGCGCGGCGCTCAACGGCTACGCCGTGCGGGTCGACGAGAAGCGGGCCAAGCGCCTCGCGGCCGACTCCCGCGTGGCCTCGGTCTCGCGCGATGCCACCGTCGCCGTCGAGCACCGGCAGTCGGACCCGCCGTGGGGCCTCAACCGCATCGACCAGCCGGACCTGCCGCTGGACCGCGGCTACACCTGGCCGGAGTCCGCGGGCCGGGGCGTGACCGCGTACGTCCTCGACACCGGCGTACGCATCACCCACAAGGACCTCCGCGGCCGGGCTAGCCACGGCTGGGACTTCGTCGACAACGACGCCGTCGCCCAGGACGGCCAGGGCCACGGCACGCACGTGGCGGGCACGATCGCGGGCACGACGTACGGCGTCGCGAAGCAGGCGGACATCGTCGCCGTCCGCGTGCTCGACGACACCGGGACCGGCACGCTTTCGCAGGTCATCGCGGGCATCGACTGGGTGACCAGGCACGCCCGGAAGCCGGCCGTCGCCAACATGAGCTTCGGCGGGCCCGCTGATCCGCGCCTGGACGCCGCCGTACGCAACTCCATCGCGTCCGGCGTCACCTACACGGTCTCGGCGGGCAACGACGGCCTCCCGGCGAGCCTCTACTCACCGGCCCGTGTCAAGGGAGCGATCACGGTCGGCGCGAGCGACAAGAAGGACGCGAGGGCGGACTTCTCCAACGGGGGCGCGCGACTCGATCTGTTCGCCCCCGGCGTGGACGTCACTTCCGCCTCCGGCGCGAGCGACACGGGCAGAGCGACGCTCTCCGGTACGTCGATGGCGTCGCCCCACGCGGCAGGTGCGGCCGCGCTCTATCTGGCCGACCACACCGGGGCGACACCCGCCGATGTCAGCAAGGCTCTTGTCGAGCGGGCCGCTTCCGGGAAGATGTCCAACACGGGGCCCGGCTCACCGAACAAGCTCCTGCAAGTCAACACCCCGTAAGTATTTGCGCATTCACCGACCGGCCTCGTCCCGCGAATCCTTCACCGATCCATGGGGGATCCTTGGCGGATACTCAACGGATGAGGCCGGTCTTGTGTGTAGACATACGCGCGAGTAGTTAACAAAGTGCCGGATTGCCCACCCGAAAAGAGTGGGAAGGCTCCACCGGTACGCCCAGCAGGACCCACCTCCCCACACCCTCATCCGCCCACCAACGTTGACGCGGACAGGAGCGGTCATGCCCGCCATGCACCACCAGCCGTCACCACCTCCGACCCCCAGCACCACCGCACCCCCGGAACCGGAAGAGAAGGCCGACCAGCCCCAGCCGCCGCAGGTCCGGACCGCCGAAACAGCCAAGACAGCCAGGGCCGCCAAACCCTCGAAGACCAACAAAACCACCAAGACCGCAAAGGCGACCAAAACAGCCAATACCACCAAGGCAGTCAAGGCCGCGAAGGCGACCAAGACCGCAAAAGCGGTGAAACCCGCGAAGGCGGCGAAGTCACCGAAGCCCTCGCGGTCGACGACCACCAAGCGCGCCACCCGCGTCGCCGCTGCCACGGCCACCACCGCCGCCGCCGCCAGGACCAAGCCCACGATCGGGCGCATCCCCGTCCTGGACGTGCGCCCCCTCGTTCAGGGCGGCCGCCGCCCCGCCAAGTGCGTGGTGGGCGAGTCCTTCGAGATCTCCGCGACGGTCTTCCGCGAGGGCCACGACGCGGTCGCCGCGAACGTCGTCCTGCGCGATCCGAAAGGCCGCGCGGGCTCCTGGACGCCCCTGCGCGAGCTGGCGCCCGGCACGGACCGCTGGGGCGCCACCGTCGCCGTACCGGAGCCGGGCCGCTGGACCTACACCGTGGAGGCCTGGGGCGACCCGATCACCACCTGGCGCCGCCACGCGCGGATCAAGATCCCGGCGGGCATGGACACGGAACTGGTCCTGGAGGAGGGCGCGCTGCTGTACGAGCGCGCGGCGGCCGGCGTACCGAAGTCCAAGGGCCGCCGTGACGCGATCCTCGCGGCCGTGGCCGCCCTGCGCGACACCGACCGCCCCGCCACGGCCCGTCTCGCCGCCGCGCTCACGCCCGACGTGGACCACGTCCTGGCGCGCCACCCCCTGCGCGAAATGGTCTCGTCGGCCCGTCGGCTGCCGTTGCTGGTGGAGCGGGAGCGGGCGTTGTACGGCTCCTGGTACGAGTTCTTCCCGCGCTCCGAGGGCGCGGTGGTCGAGCCGGACAAGCCGCCGGTCAGCGGCACCTTCCGGACCGCCGCGCACCGGCTGCCCGCTGTCGCGGAGATGGGCTTCGACGTGGTGTACCTGCCACCGATCCACCCCATCGGCACGACCTTCCGCAAGGGCCCCAACAACACGCTCGACGCGACCCCGCACGACGTCGGAGTGCCCTGGGCGATCGGCTCACCGGAGGGCGGACACGACGCCGTCCACCCCGACCTGGGCACGATCGAGGACTTCGACGCCTTCGTACGCACGGCCGCTGAGCTGGGCCTGGAGATCGCCCTGGACTTCGCGCTCCAGTGCTCGCCGGACCACCCGTGGGTCCAGAAGTACCCGGAGTGGTTCCACCACCGCCCGGACGGCACGATCGCGTACGCGGAAAACCCGCCGAAGAAATACCAGGACATCTACCCGATCGCCTTCGACAAGGACATGCCGGGCCTGATCCAGGAGACGCTCAGGGTTCTGCGGTTCTGGATGAGTCACGGGGTACGGATCTTCCGGGTCGACAACCCGCATACAAAACCGGTCATCTTCTGGGAACAGGTGATCGCGGACATCAACCGCTCCGATCCCGATGTGATCTTCCTGGCCGAGGCGTTCACCCGCCCGGCGATGATGCACACGCTCGGCGCGATCGGTTTCCAGCAGTCGTACACCTATTTCACGTGGCGTAACAGCAAGGCGGAACTGACCGAATACCTCACCGAGCTGTCGGGCGAGGCAGCCGCGTACATGCGGCCCAACTTCTTCGCCAACACCCCCGACATCCTGCACGAATTCCTCCAGCAGGGCGGCCGTCCGGCCTTCGAACTGCGGGCCGTACTGGCCGCGACCCTGTCGCCGGCCTGGGGTGTCTACAGCGGATTCGAGCTGTGCGAGAACATCCCGGTGCGGGACGGGAGCGAAGAATACCTGGACTCCGAGAAATACCAACTACGTCCGCGAGACTGGGAGTCGGCGGCACACGACGGTCGTAGCATCGCCCCTCTGATTGCCGAACTCAACGCGGTCAGGCGCCGCAGCCCGGCCCTGAGGCAACTGCGCGACCTGCACTTCCACCAGGCGGACAAGGAGGCGGTGATCGCGTACTCGAAACGCAGCGGATCGAACACGGTTCTGGTGGTCGTGAACCTCGACCCTCACCACACCCAGGAGGCCACGGTCTCGTTGGACATGCCACGACTCGGCCTCGACTGGCACGAGTCGATGCCGGTGCGCGACGAG
Source organism: Streptomyces sp. NBC_00878 (assembly GCF_026341515.1). Lineage (NCBI taxonomy): Bacteria > Bacillati > Actinomycetota > Actinomycetes > Kitasatosporales > Streptomycetaceae > Streptomyces > Streptomyces sp. NBC_00878. Next base: position 3,233,850 of record NZ_JAPEOK010000001.1, read on the forward strand.
CTCACCGGCGAGACCTACCACTGGGGCAGGACCAACTACGTACGCCTGGCGCCCGGCCACCGAGCCGCGCACGTACTGACCGTCCTGCGACCGTCCTCACCGCCAACCGGAGGGTCACCCACACCATGATCGTCAACGAGCCCGTCCCGGACACGTTCGAAGACACCCCGCAAAAAGACCGGGACCCACAGTGGTTCAAACGCGCCGTCTTCTACGAAGTCCTCGTCCGCTCCTTCCAGGACAGCAACGGCGACGGCATCGGCGACCTCAAAGGCCTCACCGCCAAACTCGACTACCTGCAATGGCTCGGCGTCGACTGCCTCTGGCTCCCCCCCTTCTTCAAATCACCCCTGAAGGACGGGGGATATGACGTCTCCGACTACACCGCCGTCCTCCCCGAATTCGGAGACCTCGCCGACTTCGTCGAATTCGTCGACGCCGCCCACCAACGCGGCATGCGCGTCATCATCGACTTCGTCATGAACCACACCAGCGACCAGCACCCCTGGTTCCAGCAGTCCCGCACCGACCCCACCGGCCCCTACGGCGACTACTACATGTGGGCCGACAACGACAAGCAATACCCCGACGCCCGCATCATCTTCGTCGACACCGAAGCCTCCAACTGGACCTTCGACCCCGTCCGCAAGCAGTACTACTGGCACCGCTTCTTCTCCCACCAACCCGACCTCAACTTCGAAAACCCCGCCGTCCAGGAAGAAATCGTCTCCGCCCTGCGATTCTGGCTCGACCTGGGCATCGACGGCTTCCGCCTCGACGCCGTCCCCTACCTCTTCGCCGAAGAGGGCACCGACTGCGAAAACCTCCCCGCCACCCACGAAGTCCTCAAACGCGTCCGCGCGGAGATCGACGCCCACTACCCCGACACCGTCCTCCTCGCCGAGGCCAACCAATGGCCCGAGGACGTCGTCGACTACTTCGGCGACTACAGCGCCGGCGGCGACGAATGCCACATGGCCTTCCACTTCCCCGTCATGCCCCGCATCTTCATGGCCGTCCGCCGCGAATCCCGCTACCCCGTCTCCGAAATCCTCGCGAAAACCCCCGCCATCCCCTCCGGCTGCCAATGGGGCATCTTCCTGCGCAACCACGACGAGCTCACCCTCGAAATGGTCACCGACGAAGAACGCGACTACATGTACGCGGAATACGCCAAAGACCCCCGCATGCGCGCCAACATCGGCATCCGACGGCGCCTGGCCCCCCTCCTGGACAACGACCGCAACCAGATCGAACTCTTCACCGCCCTGCTGCTCTCCCTGCCCGGCAGCCCGATCCTGTACTACGGCGACGAGATCGGCATGGGCGACAACATCTGGCTCGGCGACCGCGACGCCGTCCGCACCCCCATGCAGTGGACACCGGACCGCAACGCCGGCTTCTCCTCCAGCGACCCCGGACGGCTGTACCTGCCGACGATCATGGACCCGGTCTACGGCTACCAGGTCACCAACGTCGAGGCATCGATGTCCTCCCCCTCGTCGCTGCTGCACTGGACACGGCGCATGATCGAGATCCGCAAGCAGAACCCCGCCTTCGGCCTCGGCTCCTACACCGAACTGCCCTCCTCCAACCCCGCCGTCATCGCCTTCCTCCGCGAACACGGCGACGACCTCGTCCTGTGCGTCCACAACTTCTCCCGCTTCGCCCAGCCCACCGAACTCGACCTCCAGGCCTTCAACGGCCGCCACCCCGTCGAACTCATCGGCGGCGTCCGCTTCCCCGCCATCGGCGAACTCCCCTACCTCCTCACCCTCGCCGGCCACGGCTTCTACTGGTTCCGACTCCGCAAGGACTCGGCGTAGAAACAGGCTCGGCGTAGAAACGAGCAGGAGAAGCAGGTAGGAGTAGAAGAAGGGTGGGGCGGTTTCCCTCGCCCCGCCTTGGGCACGCATCAGTAACACCCCGACTCACCCGGTCTCCGGGTCCTGGGGAAAGGACGCGACGCGATGTCGGAAGCCGTCACCCGTTCCGTGCACTCCGCTTCGGACAGCCCCGGTCTCCTGGCGTCACTCGATCCACTGCTCCGCGAGTGGCTGCCACGGCAGCGGTGGTTCGCGGGCAAGGGCCGCCCCGTCACCGGGTTCTCGCTGGTGGCGGCGGCAGAGGTGCTGCCGTGGGACGCGAAGCTGGGGCTGCTGCATCTGCTCGTACGGGCGCATCAGCCGCTCGTACCGACGCAGGGTGCCGCCGCGCACCCGGCCGACTGCTACCAGCTCCTGATCGGGGTGCGCGAGACGCTGCCGCCACGGCTGGCGCCCGCGCTGATCGGGCATCCGACCGAGGGGCCGCTGGCAGGCCGGGCCGTGTACGAGGCACTGCACGATCCGCGGCCCGCCGATGTGCTCCTGGAGGCGCTACGGACGCGGACGCGCATCGGCGACCTGCGCTTCGAGCGGGACATGCGGCAGGAGATCCGGGACGGCCTGGTGCCGCGGCTGGTGACGGCCGAGCAGTCCAACTCCTCGATCGTCTACGGAGATACGTTCATCCTGAAACTGTTGCGGCGGGTCGTGCCGGGGGACAACCCCGACCTGGAGCTGCCGCTGGTGCTGTCCCGCGAGGGCTGCCCCCGGGTTCCGGCGCCCGCCGGGTGGATGCTCGCGGACCTGGCCGACGAGACGTACGTACTGGGTGTGCTGCAGCCCTTCGTCCAGGGTGCGGCGGACGGCTGGGAGCTCGCGCTGCGCGAGCTCGCCAAGGGCGAGGACTTCAGCGCCGAGGCACGGGCGCTGGGGCGGGCCACGGCCGAGGTGCACATGGCGCTGGCGCGGGCGCTGCCCACGGTGACCATGGGGCGCGGCCAGATGGAGCTGCTCGTGGCCGGGATGACCGAGCGGCTGGAGGCGGCCGCCCAGGCGGTGCCCACGCTGCGGCCGTACGCCCCCGGTCTGCACACCGCCTTCGAGGCGCTCGCCGATCTGGCGGGCGAGGGCGAGACGTGGACGGCCCAGCGGATCCACGGGGATCTGCACCTCGGGCAGTGTCTGCGGTCGCCGTCCGGGGACTGGTCGCTGATCGACTTCGAGGGCGAACCGGCCAAGCCGCTCGCCGAGCGGCGGATGCCGCAGCCGACGGCGCGGGACGTGGCCGGGATGCTCCGTTCCTTCGACTACGCGGCGCACGCGCACGCGTCCGCCGTGCCCGGCTGGGCCGACGCCTGCCGGGCGGCCTACTGCTCCGGGTACGCCGAGGCCGACGGACATGATCCGCGGACGGATCCGGTGCTGCTGCGCGCGTACGAGACGGACAAGGCGATCTACGAGGTCGTGTACGAGGCACGGCACCGGCCGGACTGGCTCCCGGTACCGATGACGGCGGTCCGCCGCCTGGCCCTCTCCGGAGCGTCGTAGCGTCCCGTACATTCGCATGCATCCCCCTACGTTCCCGTAGGCCGCCCCGCAAGACCTCTCCCGCCCTCCCGCCCGCTATCTCCCCCTCCCTCCCCTCCCTCCCCTCCCGCCCTCTCACCACCGTCGACTCCGTCGAGGAGGCCCCACCCGTGACGCCCCCGAACCCGCCCGCCAAGAAGCCGAAGAGCGCGGAGGCCGAGCCCGCGGTCGCGGAGCCCGTGCGCGATGTGGAGCCGCCCGTGCAGGAGGTGCGGCCGTTGGCCGTGCTGGACCGGGGTGACCGGGAGCGGCTGCTCGGGGGCGCGCATCACGAACCGCACGCCGTGCTCGGGGCCCATCCCGTGCCCGGCGGGGTGGTCTTCCGGGCGCTGCGGCCGTACGCGCTGTCCGTGACGGTCGTCACCGGGGAGCTGCGGGCCGAACTGCACGACGACGGCGAGGGGCTCTTCTCCGCCGTGCTGCCGTTGCGGGAGGTGCCCGCGTACCGGCTGCTCGTGGAGTACGAGGGGGAGGTCCAGGACACCGAGGACGCGTACCGGTTCCTGCCCACGATCGGCGAGTTCGATCTGCATCTGTTCGGCGAGGGGCGGCACGAGCAGCTGTGGAAGGCGCTCGGTGCCGAGCCGATGGTGCACGACGGGGTGAGCGGCACCCGTTTCACCGTGTGGGCGCCCAATGCCCGTGGAGTGCGGGTGGCCGGGTCCTTCAACTTCTGGGACGCCACGGCCTTTCCGATGCGGTCGCTGGGGTCGACCGGGGTGTGGGAGCTGTTCGTTCCCGGGATCGGCGAGGGCGAGCTCTACAAGTTCGAGATCACCCGGCCCGACGGTTCCAAGACGATGCGGGCCGACCCGATGGCGCGGCGTACGGAGATCCCGCCCGCCACCTCCTCCATCGTGCACGCCTCGCGTCACGAGTGGCAGGACGGGGAGTGGATGGCGCGGCGGGCCGCCGACCGGCCGGCCCATGAGGCGCCGTTCTCGGTGTACGAGGTCCATCTGGCGTCCTGGCGACCGGGGTTGACGTACCGTCAGCTGGCCGACCAACTGCCGCGCTACGTCTCGGACCTGGGCTTCACGCATGTGGAGCTGATGCCGGTGGCGGAGCACCCGTTCGGCGGCTCGTGGGGCTACCAGGTCACCGGCTTCTACGCGCCGACCGCCAGGCTCGGCACGCCGGACGACTTCAAGTACCTCGTCGACGCCCTGCACCGGGCCGGAATCGGCGTGATCATGGACTGGGTGCCCGCGCACTTCCCGCGGGACGACTGGGCGCTGGCCGAGTTCGACGGCCGGCCGCTGTACGAGCACGAGGATCCGCTGCGGGCGGCGCACCCCGACTGGGGGACCCTGGAGTTCGACTACGGGCGCCGGGAGGTGCGCAACTTCCTGGTCGCCAACGCGGTGTACTGGTGCGAGGAGTTCCACATCGACGGCCTGCGGGTCGACGCGGTGGCGTCCATGCTGTACCTCGACTACTCACGCGAGCCGGGCCAGTGGACGCCGAACGTCCACGGCGGCCGGGAGAACCTCGACGCGGTCGCCTTCCTCCAGGAGATGAACGCCACGCTGTACCGGCGGGAGCCGGGAGTCGTCACGATCGCCGAGGAGTCGACGGCGTGGGACGGCGTCACGCGGGCGACCCACCACATCGGGCCGGGCGGCTTCGGGGGGCTCGGCTTCGGCCTGAAGTGGAACATGGGCTGGATGCACGACTCGCTCGGCTATGTCGCGCACGAGCCGGTCCATCGCAGGTACCACCACCACGAGATGACGTTCTCGATGGTGTACGCGTACAGCGAGAACTACGTCCTGCCGATCTCCCACGACGAAGTCGTGCACGGTAAGCGGTCGTTGGTGTCCAAGATGCCGGGCGACTGGTGGCAGCAGCGGGCCACCCAGCGGGCCTACCTGGGCTTCATGTGGGCGCACCCCGGCAAGCAACTCCTCTTCATGGGTCAGGAGTTCGCCCAGGGCGCGGAGTGGTCCGAGCAGCACGGGCCCGACTGGTGGCTGCTCGACCCGTCGTACGGGGCGGAGGCCGATCACCGGGGTGTGCGGGACCTCGTCCGGGACCTCAACACCGTGTACCGGCAGGCTCCCGCCCTCTGGGAGCGGGACTGCGATCCCGCCGGGTTCGCCTGGATCGTGGGGGACGCGGTCGAGGACAACGTGTTCGCGTTTCTCCGCCATGCGGGGGACGGCTCGCCGTTGCTCGCCGTGTCCAACTTCTCGCCGGTGGTGCGGCAGGAGTACCGGCTCGGTGTTCCTGATGACGTGCCCGCGTGGCACGAGGTCCTGAACACGGACGCGGGCCGCTACGGCGGCAGCGCCGTGACGAACCCCGACCCGGTCAAGCCCGACGCCCAGGGCTGTCATGGCCGCCCGGCGAGCATCCGCCTGACGCTGCCACCGCTGGCTACGGTGTGGCTGCGGCCGGCGTAGCCATTGTTTCGCCCCCGCCGCCCCTACCCATTCCCGTCCCTCGGGGGCTCCGCCCCCGAACCCCCGTTCCTCAAACGCCGGAGGGGCTGATCTTCAGCCCGTCCGGCGTTTGAGGACGAGGCCGTTCAGGCCGAAGCGGGGGCCTGGGGGCGCAGCCCCCAGAACTGCCTATCCGCTCACCGCCTTCGCCAGCGCCCGCGGCAGCGCACCCGCGTACACGATCCCCAACGCCTGCGTGGCCCGCGTCAGAGCCACATACAAGTCACTCGTCCCGTACCGCCCCGGCTCGACCACGAGCACCGCATCGAATTCCAGCCCCTTCGACTGACGCGGATCCAGCAACACGACCGCACGGGTGAGGTCGGGTTCCTCCCCGGCCGTGACCCCGTCCAGCCGCGCGGCCAGCTCCGCGTGCAGGTCGCGCGGCGCGATCACCGCGAGCCGCCCCTCGGCCGGAGCCAGCTCCGCCACGGCCTTCTCCACCGCGCCGGGCAGCTCGGCGGCGTCGGTGGCCTCCCGCACCAAGGGACGTACGCCCGTCGAGCGGACCGAGCTCGGCGGCTCGAAGTCCGGGTTCTCCGCGCGCGGGACGGCCGCCGCCAGGTCCATGATCTCGGACGGCGTGCGGTAGTTGACCGCGAGGCGAGTGTGCTCCCAGCGGTCCTCGACGTACGGGTGGAGGATGTCCGACCACGAGCCGACGCCCGCCGCGTCGGCCGTCTGGGCCGGGTCGCCCACGAGGGTCATGGAACGCGTGGGGCTACGACGCATCAGCAGTCGCCACGCCATCGGCGACAGCTCCTGCGCCTCGTCGACGATGATGTGCCCGAACGCCCAGGTCCGGTCGGCCGCGGCCCGTTCGGCGGCACTGCGGTGGTCGTCCTCCTCGTGCCGCTCGGCCATCCGCTCGGCGTCGATGATGTCGTGCGCGGAGAGGACCTCGGCGTCCTCGTCGTCCATGTCCTCGAACTCGTACGTCCTGGAGGCGTAGGAGACGTCCAGCACGCCCTGGGCGTAAGCGACTTGCTGGTTGCGCTCCCGCTCCGCCGCCGCCCGCACCAACCGGTCGTCCTCGCCGAGGAGTTCGGCGGCCTCGTCGAGGAGGGGGACGTCGGCGGTGGTCCAGGCCCGGGTCACCGTACGGCGGATGGCGTCCGCGTCGGCTTCGGACACGTACGCGTCGGGTTCGGCGAGGAAGTCCGCGATCAGCCGCCGCGGGGTGACGCGCGGCCACAACTGGTCGATGGCGGACCACACTTCGGGGTTCTCGGCCAGCTCGTCGCGCATCTGCGTGATGTCGCTGGGGTCGAGCAGGTTCGTGCCGTCGAAGGGGTCCGTACCGATGCGCTCCGCCAGCATGTCGGTGAGGGTGTTGAGGATGTGGCCCTCGAAGTGCTCGCGGGCCGCGTTGTGCGGCAGTTGCGCCTCGCGGGTGCGGTCACGGGCGACGCGTACGAGACCGGCGTCGAGCATCAGGATGTCCCGGTCGTGCTCGATGGCGATCACCGGGTCGGGCAGCGCCTGACGGTCGCGTACGACGGCGGTGAGGACCTCGGTCATCTCCGCGCGGCCCTTCACGGCGGCGGCCTCGGGCGTGTCGGACGCGGTCGCCTTCACCCCGGGGTACAGCTCGCCGACGGTCGCGAGCAGCACGCCCGTCTCGCCGAGCGAGGGCAGGACCTCGCCGATGTAGCCGAGGAACGCGGGGTTCGGGCCGACGATCAGGACGGCCCGCCTGGCGAGCAACTCCCGGTGTTCGTAGAGGAGATAGGCCGCCCGGTGCAGCGCCACGGCCGTCTTGCCGGTGCCCGGGCCGCCCTCCACCACGAGCACACCGCGGTGCGGGGCGCGGATGATGCGGTCCTGCTCGGCCTGGATGGTCTGCACGATGTCGCTCATGCGGCCGGTGCGCGCGGAGTTGAGCGCGGCGAGCAGCACGGCGTCGCCGGTCGGGTCCTCGTGCCCGGTGCGCTGCTGGTCCCCCAGGTCGAGGATCTCGTCGTGCAGGGCGGCGACCGAGCGGCCCTCGGTGGTGATGTGCCGACGGCGGCGCAGGCCCATCGGGGTGTGGCCGGTGGCGAGGTAGAAGGGGCGGGCGACCGGGGCCCGCCAGTCGATCAGGATCGGGGTGTGCTCGGTGTCGTCGGCGCGGATGCCGATACGGCCGAGGTGGTGGGTGAGTCCCGTGGTCAGGTCGATACGGCCGAAGCAGAGCGAGCCCTCCACCGCGTTGAGCGCGGCGAGCAGGCCCGAGCGCTCGGCGACGAGGACGTCCCGCTCCAGGCGGGCCTGCCTCGGCGTGCTGCCCTGCGCGAGCGCGTCCGCCACCGAGGCCTCGGTATCGCCGCGCAGAGCGTCCACGCGCGCGTACAGGCCGTCGATGAATTCCTGCTCACGCCTCAATTCTTCGTCGGTGAATTCTGTGTGCGATCCCCTGTTTGACAATTCCGCTCCCGGCCGGATATACTGCGCCTAGTGAACTTCTTCGTGATTCATTTTCTCTGAAGTCACGAACCATTCAATATACGCAGAGAAATCCCCCGCAGGCAATTACCTGCGGGGGATTTCTTGTTTACCCCGGTTACAGCACGTCGGCCAGTTCCTCCAGCAGACGTCGCTTCGACCGGGCGCCCACCATCGACTTCACCGGCTGCCCGTCCCGGAACACGATGAGCGTGGGCATCGACAGCACCCCGTACGCGTTCGTGGTCTCCGGGTTCGTGTCCACGTCCAGTTGCACCACCTTGAGCCGGTCGCCCTCCTCGAAGGCGACGGCGCTCAGCACCGGCGCGATCTGCCGGCACGGCGGGCACCAGTCCGCCGTGAACTCCACCAGCACGGGCAGCTCCGCCCCGATCACCTCCGCCTCGAAGTCCGCGTCCCGCACCTCGGCCACACCCGCCGCCTTGATCACTTGAGGATCCCTCCCAGCTCGCACACCGGCTCCGGACCACCCGGAACCTCCGCCTCGGCCGCCAGCTCGTCCCTCGACCGCTCGGCGCGCGCCAACTGCTCTCCGACGTGCGCGCGCACGGCCCGCAACTCACCGATCAGCGCGTCGAGTTCACCCAGCTTGCGCCGGTACACGGCGAGCGACGCCGGGCAGGAGTCGCCCTCCGGATGCCCCGCCCGCAGACACTCCACGAAGGGCCGCGTCTCCTCCAGGTCGAACCCGAAGTCCTGCAGCGTCCTGATCTGCCGCAGCAGCCTGAGATCGTCCTCGTCGTACGCGCGGTACCCGTTGCTCCCCCGCCGCGCGGGCAGCAGCCCCCGCGACTCGTAGTACCTGAGGGTCCGCGTGGTGGTCCCGGCCCGCGCCGCCAGCTCGCCGATTCGCATACGTACGAACGTAATCCTTGCCCCTGACGTCAAGGCAACGCCGGTGGCGGCAGTGGCGGCAGCGGGGATGGGGAACCTGGTGGAATGCCGACGGTGATCCCCCTCGCCGCAAAAAGGCCATCGGCCGGTGGCCCGACCGGGGAGAGCCGGGGCCACCGGCCGATGCCGGGGAGCAGGGGGTGGTAAACGGGGAGGGGGGAGGGGGGTGCGGGGGTGGTGAACGGGGGGGTGCAGTGGGTGAAGTGACCGGGCGACTGAGCGGCGGGGGAACCTACCCAGTCGCCCGGAGTTTTCCGGGTGCCCCGGGCCTCGGCCCGGTACTGCCTGCGGCTAGGCCTTCGCCAGGGCCTTGCCCTCCGGCTGGTCCGGGGCCTCGTCGGCGGCGGGGGCGGAGCCATGGCCGTCGTCCAGGAGCGTCGTCTCGTCGAAGGGCAGCTGCCCCGCGAGCACCTGGTCGACGCGACCCTTGTCGATCTCCTTGGTCCACGTACCGATCAGGACGGTGGCGACCGCGTTGCCGGCGAAGTTCGTCAGCGCGCGGGCCTCGCTCATGAAGCGGTCGATACCGACGATCAGGCCGATGCCGTCCACCAGCGCCGGCTTGTGCGACTGAAGACCACCGGCCAGCGTCGCGAGCCCGGCGCCGGTCACACCCGCCGCGCCCTTCGAGGCGACCAGCAGGAACAGCAGCAGCGGAATCTGCTCACCGATCGACATCGGCGTACCCATGGCGTCGGCGATGAACAGCGAGGCCATGGTCATGTAGATCATGGTGCCGTCGAGGTTGAAGGAGTAGCCGGTCGGGACGGTGATGCCGACGACGGGCTTGCTGACACCCAGGTGCTCCATCTTCGCGATGAGCCGCGGCAGCGCGGACTCCGAGGAGGAGGTGGACAGGATCAGCAGGAACTCACGGCCCAGGTACTTGAACAGCGTGAGGATGTTGAGACCCGCGACGACCCGCAGCATCGCGCCGAGCACGATGAAGACGAAGAGGAAACAGGTGAGGTAGAAGCCGAGCATCAGGACGGCGAGGCTCTTGAGGGCGTCCACACCCGCCGAGCCGGTGACCGCCGCGATCGCGCCGAAGGCACCGATGGGCGCCGCCCACATCACCATGGCGAGGATGCGGAAGACGAGACGCTGGATGTGCTCCACGCCGCGCAGGATCGGCGTACCGGCCGAACCCATGGCCTGGAGCGCGAACCCGGCGAGCAGCGCGATGAGCAGGGTCTGCAGGACCTCGCCGCCGGTGAACGCGGAGACGATCGTCGTCGGGATGATCCCGAGCAGGAACTCCTCGGTGTTCTTGGCCTCGGTGACCTGCTCATGACCCGCGTCCTTGATCGCGTCGGTCACCGCGAGGCCCGTACCCGGCTCCAGGATGTTGCCGACGACCAGGCCGATGCCCAGGGCGACGAACGACATGGCCAAGAAGTAGCCGAGCGCGATACCGCCGACCGCACCGACCTTCGCGGCCTTCCGTACCGAGCCGATGCCCAGCACGATCGTGCAGAAGATGATCGGCGAGATCATCATCTTGATCAGGTTCACGAAGCCGGTACCGATCGGCTTCAGCTCGACCGCGAAATCGGGGGCGATCAAGCCCACGGCGATGCCGATGGCCACGGCGACAATCACCGCGATGTACAGGTAGTGGGTGCGGTCCCGCTTGGCAGCGGGAGCGGCAGGTGCCGTATCGGGTGTACTGGTCACGGCTGCCCTCCTTGACGACGTCGTCGGCATCATCCGGCGTGCGGCTCACGTCCGGGGGTTGTCGGTGACTATCTCCCGCCTTGTGAGGCCGGTCACCCTTCCGTTCATTTCGTTCACAAGCCGGTGGATACATCGGATGCGTGCGCAAGGTCTACAACCTGGCCCTGCAGGCCCGCACCACGGCATGGTTCTCCGAGCACCGCCCGATCAACTACGTCCAGACATCGGCACTGCTGACCGAGTGGAAGAAGACCGAGGAGTACGCCTTCCTGGCCGAGGTCTCGTCGGTTCTTCTACAACAGACGCTGCGGCATCTGCAAGGTGCGTTCACCAACTTCTTCGAGAGGCGCTCCGCCTATCCGCGCTTCAAGTCAGGTTTCGGAGTGGGGAGAAGTCAATTAGTTCGCGCCTATCCGTCCGTCCGCCGTCCGTCCGTCGTGCGTCGCGTCCGCCCGTCCTCCGCGCGGAGCCCGCACAGTAAGGAACGACAGACGGGACGCAGGAGGACGGCAGCGCCCAAGGGCGAGGCACACTGTTTCCATGCGCTTCCCCCGTGCCCCCCGGCCGCGCAGTCTGGCCGGTCAGCTGTTCGCCATGCAGGCCGTGCTCGTCGCGGTCGTGGTCGCGGGCTGCGCGCTCTTCACGTACATCAGCGACCGCAGCCAGGCCGAGGACGCGGCGGGCCGCCAGGCCATGGGGGTGGCCCAGTCCGTCGCGGACTCCCCTTCTGTACGGGAGGCCATCCGTACCGCCGACCCGACGAAGACGCTCCAGCCGTACGCGACGGCGGTGCAGCGCGACGCCGAGGTCGACTTCGTCACGATCATGAACCGCAAGGCCATCCGCTGGACCCACCCCAACAAGGACCTGATCGGCAAGCCCTTCGTCGGCCACACGCGGCCCGCGCTCCTCGGCCACCCCTTCACCGAGACGTACACCGGCACGCTCGGCGAGTCCGTGCGGGCCGTCACACCGATATACGACGACGGCCGCATCGTCGGCCTCGTCAGCGCGGGCATCAAGGTCGACGAGATCAGCCAGCGGGTCGAGGGCCAGGTGCAGGCCCTGTTCGGCGTCGCGGCCGCCGCGCTGGCCCTGGGCGCCGTCGGTACGTACGTCATCAACGCCCGGCTGCGACGCTCCACCCACGGGATGAACGCGGCCGAGCTCAGCCGGATGCACGACTACCACGAGGCCGCGCTGCACGCCGTGCGCGAGGGGCTGCTGATGCTGGACGGGCAGTTCCGGGTGGCGCTGATCAACGACGGCGGGCGCGAGCTGCTCGACGTGACCGACGACGTGGTGGGCCGCTCGGTGGCGGACATCGGCCTGCCTACGCCGCTGACGGGGGCGCTGCTGTCCGGTGAGCCGCGTGTGGACGAGGTCCATCTGACCGACTCGCGCGTACTCGTCGTGAACACCTCGCCGGTGTCGGGCGGCGAGCGCCGGGGCACGGTCGTGACCCTGCGCGACGTCACGGAACTCCAGTCGCTGATGGGCGAGTTGGACTCCGAGCGCGGTTTCACGACGGCCCTGCGCTCGCAGGCGCACGAGGCGGCGAACCGCCTGCACACCGTCGTCTCGCTCATCGAGCTGGACCGTGCCGAGGAAGCCGTCGACTTCGCCACGGCCGAACTGGAGCTGGCCCAGGCGCTGACCGACCAGGTCGTCGCGGCGGTCAGCGAGCCGGTACTGGCCGCGCTGCTCCTGGGCAAGACGGCCCAGGCGAACGAGCGCGGCGTCGAGCTGGTGGTCTCCGAGGACAGCAGCATCGACGACGGCCTGCTCCCCGAGTCCCTCCCCTCCCGTGACCTGGTGACGGTCCTCGGCAACCTGATCGACAACGCGGTGGACGCGGCGCAGGGCTCGGTCGGCGCCCGCGTCACGGTCACGGCGCTCGCGGACGCCGAGGGGCTGGTCCTCCGGGTCGTCGACACCGGGGCGGGCGTGGACCCGGCCCACGCGGAAGCGGTCTTCCAGCGCGGCTGGTCCACGAAGCCGTCCGGTCCCGGCGGCCGGGGTCTCGGCCTGGCCCTCGTACGCCAGGCCGTGGCCCGCCACGACGGAACGTTGACCGTGACGGAGGCGCCGGGCGGCGGAGCATCCTTCGAGGTACGACTGCCGCTGCCGACGGCGGGGCGGGGACTGGGGCAGGGACTGGGGCAGGGACAGGGGCGGACCAAGGTCCGCGCCGGGCACGAGGCCGGGCACGAGCCCGCCATGCCCGCACCCGAACGCGAACACGAGCCCGAACACGGGCCCACACTCACATCCGCACCCGCACCCGCACCCGCACCGAAGCCGACGCCCGCGTCAAAGCTGACGCCCGCGTCGAAGCCCACCCCGCACGGAGGCCCCCGATGAGCGCGACCACCCCCTCTCGGGACATCCGCGTCCTCGTCGTCGAGGACGACCCCGTCGCGGCGGACGCGCATGTGCTGTACGTGGGGCGGGTGCCCGGGTTCACGGCGGTCGGTAAGGCCCACACCGGCGCGGAGGCGCGGCGGGCGCTGGACCGTATGGCGGTGGATCTGCTCCTCCTCGATCTGCATCTGCCGGACGTCCACGGCCTGCAGCTGGCCCGCTCGCTGCGCGCCGCCGGCTACCACGCCGACGTCATCGCGGTGACCTCGGCACGCGACCTGACGGTGGTGCGGGAGGGGGTTTCACTCGGGGTCGTGCAGTACGTACTGAAGCCGTTCACGTTCGCCACCCTCCGGGACCGCCTCGTCCGCTACGCCGAGTTCCACGCGGCGGTCGGCGAGGCCAGCGGTCAGGACGAGGTCGACCGCGCCCTCGCCTCCCTCCGGGCCCCCGGTCCGGCGGCCCTGCCCAAAGGGCTGAGCGCGCCCACCCTGGAGCGGGTCACGCGGGCGCTGCGGGACTGCGACCAGGGGCTGACCGCGACGGGCGTGGCCGAGGCCGTCGGGATCTCCCGGATCACGGCCCGGCGCTATCTGGAACACCTGGTGGACGCGGGGAGAGCGGGGCGCAGCCCGCAGTACGGACAGGTGGGCAGACCGGAGTTGCAGTACCGGTGGGTCAAGAGCTGAAGCCGGGCCCGGACAGCAACTGGCGGGCCCGGACAGCACCTTGAGTGTGCGAAAACGCACGCACTGTGGCGGACCACTCCTCCAAAATCATTGACCTGACACGACCAACGCTCTTAGGTTCTCGGGGCAGCCCAAAACGGCCACAAAGATGTAGGCCAGCAGGAGGTCGTACCCGTGCGCCCCACAGCCGTTCCACTTCTCCTCGCCACTCTGCTCACCGCCACCGCGCTCAGCGCGTGCGGCAGCGAATCCGGAAGTGATCCGGACACGGTGAAAATCTCCTTCAAGCAGTCCACGGACAACTCCATCAAGGTGATGGACACGTACCTTGACGACATCAAGGCACAGTTCGAGAAGGCGAACCCCGGCAAGAGGGTGGAGCTCGTCCCGATCAAGGCCCCGGACTCGGAGTACTACACCAAGCTCCAGCAGATGCTCCGCTCCCCGAAGACGGCCCCGGACCTGGTCTACGAGGACACGTTCCTCATCAACTCCGACATCACCAGCGGCTACCTCAAGCCGCTGGACCCGTACCTCGACGAGTGGGCGGACTGGGACCAGTTCGTCGACACGGCGAAGGAGGCGGCGCAGGCCCAGGACGGGAAGACGTACGGCGTCCCGGACGGCACCGACACCCGGGGCCTCTGGTTCGACAAGGCCATCTTCAAGAAGGCCGGGCTGCCCGCCGACTGGCAGCCGACGACCTGGGACGACATCCTCGCGGCGGCCCGCAAGATCAAGGCGACGGTACCCGGCGCCATACCCCTGAACATCTACACGGGCAAGCCCGCGGGCGAGGCCGCCGCCATGCAGGGCTTCGAGATGCTCCTGTACGGAACGGCCACCGGGGCCAACGAGAGCCCCCTGTACGACCGGGCGTCCAAGAAGTGGATCACGGGAAGCCAGGGCTTCAAGGACTCCCTCGAGTTCGTCGAGACGGTCTTCAAGGAGAAGCTCGGCCCGGACGTCTCGGACGCCCTCGACCCCAACATCATGACCAGGGTCCGCGGCGAGTTCCTCCCGGAGGGCAAGCTCGGCATCAACCTCGACGGCTCCTGGCTCCCCCAGGACTGGCTGGAGGGCAGCGGCCACGAGTGGCCGGAGTGGTCCGAGAAGCTGGGCCTCGCGTACATGCCGACGCAGACCGGTCAGTCGCCGGGCAAGGTGAGCATGTCGGGCGGCTGGACCTGGGCGATCCCGAGCAAGGCGGCCAACCCCGACCTCGCCTTCGACTTCATCAAGACGATGCAGACGAAGGAGAACGCCCAGAAGTGGTACATCGCCAACTCCGGCATCTCGGTCCGTACGGACGTGGCCGAGGACCCGTCGTACGCGAAGGCGCAGCCCGGCATCAAGTTCTTCACCGACCTGGTGGCCAGCACGCACTACCGCCCCGCGTATCCCGCGTACCCGAAGGTCTCGACGGCCATACAAGAGGCCATGGAGGGCGTGACGACGGGCGACAGCTCGGTCGCCGAGGCGGCGAAGGGCTACGACGAGGAGCTGAAGACCGCCACGGACAACCAGGTCATCGAGAAGTGACCGGGGCCCGGCAGAGCAGAAGTTGAGTGAGAAATGATCAGCCGCTCATGACCGCCGCACCCCCGGCGGGCCCGGACATGGTGAAGACCGCGCCGGGCCCGGCCGCCCCACCGCTCTCGCCCGTCGGCCACCGCGATGTCCGCCGCGCCCTGATCCGCACGCTGCCCGTCTCCCCCGCAGTCGTCCTCCTGCTTCTCTTCCTGGCCGGCCCCATCGCGTACTGCGTCTACATCGCGTTCACGGATCTCCAGCTCACCGGCCAGGCCGAGTCGTCGTTCGTCGGGTTCGACAACTTCCGCGCCGCGTTCCAGGACGAGGCGTTCCTCAACGCCGTATGGCTGACGCTGGTGTTCACGGTGCTGAGTTCCCTGATCGGCCAGAACACGCTGGGCCTGGCGCTGGCCGTACTGATGCAGCGGGCGTCGAAGCCGGTCCGTACGCTCACCGGTGGCATCGTTGTCACGGCCTGGGTGCTGCCGGAGGTCGTGGCGGGATTCCTGCTCTACGCCTTCTTCCGCCGCGAGGGCACGCTGAACGCCATTCTGGACTGGCTCCATCTCCCGTCCCAGAACTGGCTGTTCACGCTGCCGATCCTCGCGGTGTCCTTCGCGAACGTCTGGCGGGGAACGGCCTTCTCCATGCTGGTCTACTCGGCGGCCCTGAACGAGATCCCGAAGGAGATCACGGAGGCGGCGGAGGTGGACGGCGCGGGCGGCTGGCGCCGGATGTGGCACATCACGCTCCCGATGATCCGCCGTTCCATCGGTACGAACCTGATGTTGAACACCCTCCAGACCCTCTCGGTCTTCGGTCTGATCTGGGTGATGACGAGAGGCGGCCCGGGAAACCGCAGCCAGACGCTCCCGCTCTTCATGTACGAACAGGCCTTCCAGAAAAGCATGATCGGCTACGGAACGGCCGTGGCCCTGCTCCTTCTGGTGGTCGGCTCCCTCTTCTCCCTGATCTACATGCGCCTGCTGCGGACGGAGGTCTGACATGCCCGGGAACAGGCCTGTAAACCGTCTCGGGAACAGACCCGGGAACAGACCCGGGAGCACGCCCCTCGCGGCCCGCCGCAACAGCCGCCGCTACGCCGCCGACGCCGGGCTGCTCGCCCTGGCGGCCACCTTCGTCCTGCCCCTTGCCTGGGTGCTTCTCTCGTCGGTGGACCCGAAGGCCGACCTGTTGGTGAAGGTCCCCGACGGCGTCACCCTCGACAACTTCGACGCGGTCCTGACGCCGGACATCACGTTCACGCCGTTGCTCAACAGCCTGATCCTGTGCGGCGGAGCGACCCTGCTGACGGTGGTGTGCGCGGCCCTGGCCGCCTACCCGCTGTCCCGTTTCCGCTCCCGCCTGAACCGCCCGTTCCTCCTCACGATCCTCTTCGCGACGAGCCTGCCGATCACGGCGATCATGGTGCCGGTGTACGCGCTGTTCGTTCAGGTGGACCTGATCGACACGATGCGGGGCACGATCTTCTTCTTCGCCGCGTCCCAACTGCCGTTCGCCATCTGGCTGATGAAGAACTTCATGGACGGCGTCCCGAAGGAACTGGAGGAGGCCGCCTGGACGGACGGCGCGTCCTCGTTCCAGTCCCTCCTGCGGATCGTGCTGCCACTGATGGGCCCGGGGGTGGCGGTGGTCACCGTCTTCTCGTTCGTGATGATGTGGGGAAACTTCTTCGTCCCCTTCATGCTGCTGCTCACCCCCGACCAGATGCCCGCGTCGGTGAGCATCAACGACTTCTTCGGAAACCGGGGAACGGTGGTCTACGGGCAACTGGCCGCGTTCTCGATCATCTACTCGACACCGGTGATCCTGCTGTACGTCCTGGTGGCGAGGCGGTTGGGCGGCGGCTTCGCCCTGGGCGGCGCGGTCAAGGGCTGACCCCGAGATCCGGAGCCGGGGGTGATTGGCAGATTTGGGACAGCTCTCGCAGCCAGTGACCAGGCCTTTCCGAGGTCATGCAGGTCCCAGATCTTCCAATCCCTCGGCGGGGGCATCCCTCTCGACTGCTGACCCACGGTTTTTCCGCTCCGGCAGCACCCCGGCCCGGAACCTCTCCACGCCCACCACGTGCCGCACGCGCGTCGGCTCGATGAGGATCATCACGCGTCGCTCCCCGGGCAGCAGCCACGGATACCGGTCCTCGCCGATGTACTTCTGAGCGAGCCGGTCCATGGCCCGCTCGGCCACCTCGCCCTCGACGAAGCGGACGGCCCGCCCCCGGATCTCGACCCGGTCGTAGGGATTCTCAGGGTCGTTATGAGACAGGGAAACGAATGGATTGCGCCGCAGGTTCTCCTCCTTCACGCGGCCGATCGACGTGTTGACCATGACGTACTCGTCTTCGATGTCCGCCCACATGGGCGAGACCTGGGGTGATCCGTCCGCGCCCACGGTGGCCAGATGCCAGAAGTTCGGCGCCAGCAACCGCTCGCGAATATGCCCATCGATCCTGCTCACGGCGCTTGCCACCCTTGGTCCGTCCTTCCGATCCGTCCGCACGAGCCGCCTGCCCGCCATCCTGATCTCCACACCACCCCGCCACCAGCCGATCTTCGGCCACCCCGAACAGGTCTCGGACGGACATCCGAAACCGTAGGTTCGCACAATCCGTGATCCTGGCCGAACAGATCGTAGTCACCGCAGCCCCGCACCCATACGTTGTGCACCGTGCACCAACCGTCGGCCCAACAGCCCACCCCGCCCTTCGACGCCCCCGCCGCCCGCAAACTGCGTGTCGCCCTCGGAATGGGGCCCGAGCAGGTCGCGTACGCCATGCAGGCCTCGTTCGGGCTGCCCAATGTGACCCCGCACCACGTCGTCGACTGGGAGCGTGGCACAGCGGCACCGAGCACCACCGAACTCACCGCGCTCGCGGGCGTGTTGTGGTGCTCGCCGGGTGAACTCATCGGCGCGCCGAGGACATTGCGCGAGCACCGCGTCGCGCGTGGTCTCGCGGCCGACGACGTCGCTCTTGCCGTGGGCATCGAACTCCTCGCCTACATACGGATGGAGGAGGCGAACGAGTGGCGCGGCAACGAGCGTCAGTCCTCGGCGCTCACCGAGGTGCTCGACCTCTCCCTGGCAGACCTCGTCACGGTCACCGGCCACGAGCCGAGGCTGGCGGAGATGCTGCGCGACGCGGTGACGACCCGCTGGCAGGCGTACGTACGCCCGGTGGGCAAGCTGCTGCCGCTGGAGCGGCGGCTCGTGGGTGACGTGCTGCGGGCGCTGCACACCGAGTACCAGGGGCAGATGGTGGCCACGCTGAGCTGGAGCGGCGGCAGCGCCGCCGGTGAGGCCGACGACGCGGGCCGGGACTTCCTGGACCGGATCGTCGACCGCTTCTGGTCGGTGGTCCAGCGCAACGGCGGCTACTGAGAAGCCGCCCGGGACCGGGCCGACTCGGTCCGGCCCTCCAGAAGGCCGAACCTGACCGGACCTGACCTACCTGACCGGACCTAGAAGACCGACTCCGCCTCGTCCATGCGGTCCTTCGGTACCGTCTTCAGTTCGGTGGTCGCCTCCGCCAGCGGCACCATCACCACGTCCGTGCCGCGCAGCGCGGTCATCCGGCCGTAGTCGCGCCGGTGCGCCGCCTCCACCGCGTGCCATCCGAAGCGCGTCGCCAGCACCCGGTCGTACGCGGTCGGTGTGCCGCCGCGCTGGATGTGGCCGAGGATGACCGGCTTGGCCTCCTTGCCGAGGCGGCGCTCCAGTTCGTACGCGAGCGCCGTGCCGATGCCCTGGAAGCGCTCGTGACCGAACTGGTCGATCGCGCCGTGCCCGTAGTCCATGGTGCCCTCGGCGGGATGGGCGCCCTCGGCGACGCAGACGACGGCGAACTTCTTGCCCCGTGCGAAGCGTTCCTCGACCATCTTGACCAGGTCGGCCGGGTCGAAGGGCCGCTCGGGCAGGCAGATGCCGTGGGCACCGGCCGCCATGCCGGACTCCAGGGCGATCCAGCCGGCGTGGCGGCCCATGACCTCGACGACCATCACGCGCTGGTGGGACTCGGCGGTCGTCTTGAGGCGGTCCATCGCCTCCGTGGCGACACCGACGGCGGTGTCGAACCCGAAGGTGCGGTCCGTCGACGAGATGTCGTTGTCGATCGTCTTCGGGACTCCGACCACCGGCAGGCCCGCGTCCGACAGCATGCGCGCCGCCGTCAGCGTGCCCTCGCCGCCGATCGGGATCAGCACGTCGATGCCGAACTCGCGGGCCATGTCCTGCGCGTTCTCGCAGGCCTCGCGGAGCCGGTCGCGCTGGAGGCGGGAGGAGCCGAGGATGGTGCCGCCACGGGCCAGGATGCCGCTGACGTCGTCCAGGTCGAGGCCGCGGAAGTGGCCTTCGAGCAGTCCCGCGTAGCCGTCCTCGAAACCGATCACCTCGTCGCCGTAGTGCGTGACGGCACGGTGCACGACCGACCGGATCACGGCGTTCAGCCCCGGGCAGTCGCCGCCTGCGGTGAGAACTCCGATGCGCATCGTGCTGTGTCTCCTGCTCGCTGTCGGTACGTGAGAGCCAGTCCGATTGTTTCATGGGTGGCAGGGGGCCGCTGTCCGCGCCCACCGCGCCTCCGCACGCCCCCGGCGCGCCTCCGAAGCCCCCGCTCCCCCTTGGCGGAGCCGCCGTCCGCCCTCGCGCTTGACGGGCGTCCTAACCATGCCCGGAGGTATTGTCAAGAGCGCACTGCCGACCATGACGGCCGTCTTTCCACCACCGACGGCCGCCTTTTGTCGCTGTCGGATTTCCCGCTTTCGGATGTACCGATGGACCGCTGTACCGACGGACCGCTGTACCGCTGTATCGCTTTCGGATTTACCGCTACTGGATTGACCGCTACTGGATTGACCGCGATCGGATCACTGACCGCTGTCGGAGGACGGAGAGCACGCGTGACGCGCAGCGTGTACGTGACCGGAATCGACCGGGGTGACGGCCGCCAGGTCATCGAGCTGGGAGTCATGGAGCTGCTGACCCGGCAGGTCGACCGGGTGGGGGTGTTCCGCCCGCTCGTCCACGACGCGCCCGACCGTCTCTTCGAGCTGTTGCGGGCCCGCTACCGGCTGACCCAGGACCCGGCGACGGTCTACGGCCTGGACTACCACGAGGCGTCCACGCTCCAGGCCGAGCAGGGCGCCGACGAGCTGGTCTCGCAACTCGTCGACCGCTTCCACCTGGTGGCCCGTGACTACGACGTCGTCCTCGTCCTCGGCACGGACTACGCCGACACGCAGTTCCCCGACGAACTCGCGCTCAACGCACGGCTGGCGAACGAGTTCGGCGCCGTCGTGATCCCGGTCGTGGGCGGCCGCAAGCAGACTTCGGAGTCGGCGCTCGCGGAGACCCGCAACGCGTTCCGCGCGTACGACGGGCTCGGCTGCGACGTACTCGCCATGGTGGTGAACCGGGTCTCCCCGGCCGACCGCGCCGAGATACACGAGCGGCTCGACAACCGCCTCCCCGTGCCGTGTTACGTACTGCCCGACGAGCCCGCGCTCTCCGCCCCGACGGTCGCCCAGATCGCCCACGCCCTCAGCGGCAAGGTGCTCCTCGGCGACGACTCGGGGCTCGCGCGCGACGCGCTGAACTTCGTCTTCGGCGGTGCCATGCTGCCGAACTTCCTGGGCGCGCTGACACCGGGCTGCCTGGTCGTCACGCCCGGCGACCGCGCGGACCTCGTGGTGGGCGCCCTCGCCGCGCACAGCGCCGGCACCCCGCCCATCGCGGGGGTCCTGCTCACCCTGAACGAGCGGCCCAGCGACCACGTCCTGACCCTCGCCGCCCGCCTCGCCCCCGGCACACCGGTGGTCGCGGTCGAGACCGACTCCTTCTTCACGGCGTCCGAACTCTTCGGCATGGAGGGGAAGTTGAGCGCGGCGACGCCCCGCAAGGCGGAGACCGCCCTCGGCCTCTTCGAGCGGCACGTGGACACCGGCGGCCTGCTGAAGCGCGTCTCGGCGCCCAGCAGCGGGCGTCTCACGCCGATGATGTTCGAGCACAAGCTGCTGGAGCAGGCCCGCTTCGACAAGCGGCGCGTCGTGCTGCCCGAAGGCACCGAGGCCCGCGTCCTGCACGCCGCCGAGGTGCTGCTGCGCCGGGGCGTCTGCGACCTCACGTTGCTGGGCCCGGTCGACCAGATCCGCAAGAAGGCCGCCGACCTCGGCATCGACCTGGGAGGCGCCCAGTTGACCGATCCGCAGACCTCCGAGCTGCGCGACCGGTTCGCCGAGAAGTACGCACAGCTCCGGGCCCACAAGGGCGTGTCCGTCGAGCTCGCGTACGACGTCGTCTCGGACGTGAACTACTTCGGCACGCTGATGGTCGAGGAGGGCCTCGCCGACGGCATGGTCTCGGGGTGCGTGCACTCCACGGCGGCGACCATCCGGCCCGCCTTCGAGATCATCAAGACCAAGCCCGAAGCGTCGATCGTCTCGTCCGTCTTCTTCATGTGCCTCGCCGACAAGGTCCTCGTGTACGGCGACTGCGCGGTCAACCCCGACCCGAACGCCGAGCAGTTGGCCGACATCGCCATCCAGTCGGCCGCCACCGCCGAGCAGTTCGGGGTCGAGCCGCGGATCGCGATGCTCTCGTACTCGACCGGCACCTCGGGTTCGGGCGCGGACGTCGACAAGGTGCGGGCGGCCACCGAGCTGGTCCGCTCGCGCCGCACCGACCTGAAGATCGAGGGGCCGATCCAGTACGACGCCGCCGTCGAGCCGTCCGTCGCCGCCACCAAGATGCCGGAGTCGAAGGTCGCCGGGCAGGCGTCCGTACTGATCTTCCCGGACCTCAACACCGGCAACAACACGTACAAGGCCGTGCAGCGTTCGGCCGGCGCGATCGCCGTCGGACCGGTCCTGCAGGGCCTGCGCAAGCCGGTCAACGACCTGTCCCGTGGCGCCCTGGTCGGAGACATCGTGAACACCGTCGCCATCACGGCGATCCAGGCCCAGGCGACCCAGCCGGGGGCCTCGGCTCCCTCCCCGAGCCCGAGCCCGTCCGCGACCCCGAACCCGAACCCGAACCCGAAGGCTTCCGGCAAGTGAGCGCCACCCGCGTCCTCGTCCTCAACTCCGGCTCCTCGTCGGTGAAGTACCAGCTGCTCGACATGCGCGACGACAGCCGGCTCGCCGTGGGCCTCGTCGAGCGCATCGGCGAGGAGACCTCCCGGCTGAAGCACACGCCGCTCACCACCGGCGAGTCCCGCGAGACGAACGGACCGATCGCCGACCACGACGCCGCCCTGAAGGCCGTCGCAGGGGAACTCGCCAGGGACGGGCTCGGTCTGGACTCCCCCGAGCTGGCCGCGATCGGCCACCGGGTCGTCCATGGGGGCCGGTCCTTCACCGAGCCGACCGTCGTCGACGACGCGGTCCTCGCCGAGATCGAGCGCCTCATCCCGGTGGCGCCCCTGCACAACCCGGCCAACCTCACCGGCATCCGCACCGCCCGGGCGCTGCGCCCGGACCTCCCCCAGGTCGCCGTCTTCGACACCGCCTTCCACACGACGATGCCGGAGTCCGCGGCCCGCTACGCGATCGACGTGAAGACCGCCGACGAGTTCCGCATCCGCCGCTACGGCTTCCACGGCACCTCGCACGCGTACGTGTCCCGTGCGACCGCGAAGCTCCTCGGCAGGGCGCCCCAGGACGTGAACGTCATCGTGCTGCACCTCGGCAACGGTGCCTCGGCGTCGGCGGTCGAGAAGGGCCGTTGTGTGGACACCTCGATGGGGCTGACGCCCTTGGAGGGGCTCGTGATGGGTACGCGCTCCGGTGACCTGGATCCCGCGGTCATCTTCCATTTGATGCGTGTCGGCGGGATGTCCACGGACGAGATCGACACTCTTCTGAACAAGAAGAGCGGTCTGATCGGCCTGTGTGGCGACAACGACATGCGTGAGATCCGCCGTCGCGTGGACGAGGGCGACGAGCGGGCCCGGCTCGCCTTCGACATCTACATACACAGACTGAAGAAGTACATCGGTGCGTACTACGCGGTACTCGGCCGGGTCGACGCGGTCGCCTTCACGGCGGGGGTCGGCGAGAACGCCGCCCCCGTGCGCGAGGCGGCGGTCGCGGGCCTTGAGGCACTGGGCCTGGCGGTCGACGGCGAGCTGAACGCCGTGCGGTCCGACGAACCGCGCCTGATCTCGCCCGAGGGCGCACGGGTCGCGGTGGCCGTCGTACCGACCGACGAGGAACTGGAGATCGCCCACCAGACCTATGCGCTCGTGAGGAACGGGAACACCTGAGGAACCTCCGGGGAACCGCCAAGGAATCCCCGAGGAACCGCCGAAGAATTACCGAAGGACCGTCGAGAAGCCACGGAGGAGCCATCGAGGAGCGACCACGCAGCCGCCCGGAGAGAGCACCGGGGAAAGCGCCGAGGAAGCCGGCCAGGCCCACGCCTGAGCGCGTACCCGCCCATTTGTATCTTCCACCAGACGGAATATTCCGTAGCGAAACAAACCGATAGGATCGCCCCCATGCGCCGTTCCAAAATCGTCTGCACACTGGGCCCCGCCGTCGACTCCCACGAGCAGCTCGTCTCGCTGATCGAGGCCGGCATGAGCGTGGCCCGATTCAACTTCAGCCACGGCACCCACGCCGAGCACCAGGGCCGTTACGAACGGGTCCGGGCCGCCGCCGAGGAGACGGGCCGCGCCATCGGCGTCCTCGCCGACCTCCAGGGCCCGAAGATCCGCCTGGAGACCTTCGCCGAGGGTCCCGTGGAGCTGGAGCGCGGTGACGAGTTCACCATCACGACCGAGGACGTCCCGGGCGACAAGTCGATCTGCGGCACGACCTACAAGGGCCTCACGGGCGACGTCTCGCACGGCGACCAGATCCTGATCAACGACGGGAACGTCGAGCTGCGGGTCACCGAGGTCGACGGCACCCGGGTCAAGACCGTCGTCATCGAGGGCGGCGTCATCTCGGACCACAAGGGCATCAACCTGCCGGGCACGGCCGTGAACGTACCGGCACTGTCCGAGAAGGACGTCGAGGACCTGCGCTTCGCCCTGAAGATGGGCTGCGACCTGGTGGCGCTCTCCTTCGTGCGCGACGCCCACGACGTGAACGACGTGCACAAGATCATGGACGAGGAGGGCCGCCGGGTCCCCGTCATCGCCAAGGTGGAGAAGCCGCAGGCGGTCGAGAACATGGAGGCCGTGATCGCGGCCTTCGACGGGGTGATGGTGGCCCGTGGCGACCTCGCCGTCGAGTACCCCCTCGAAAAGGTCCCGATGGTGCAGAAGCGCCTCGTGGAGCTCTGCCGGCGCAACGCGAAGCCGGTGATCGTCGCGACCCAGATGATGGAGTCGATGATCACCAACTCCCGCCCCACGCGCGCCGAGGCGTCCGACGTGGCCAACGCGATCCTGGACGGCGCGGACGCGGTCATGCTGTCGGCCGAGTCGAGCGTGGGCGCGTATCCGATCGAGACCGTGAAGACGATGTCGAAGATCGTCGTCGCGGCCGAGCAGGAGCTGCTCTCCAAGGGCCTGCAGCCGCTGGTGCCCGGCAAGAAGCCGCGTACGCAGGGTGGTTCGGTGGCCCGTGCCGCGTGTGAGATCGCGGACTTCCTGGGCGGCAAGGGCCTGGTGGCCTTCACCCAGTCCGGCGACACCGCCCGCCGGCTGTCCCGCTACCGCGCGGAGCAGCCGATCGTCGCCTTCACCACCGACGAGGGCACCCGCAACCAGCTGGCGCTCAGCTGGGGCGTCGAGTCGCACATCGTGCCGTTCGTGAACAGCACCGACGAGATGGTCGAGTTGGTCGACCACGAGCTGCGCAAGCTCAACCGGTTCAACGAGGGCGACATCGTCGTGATGACCGCCGGCTCGCCCCCCGGCGTCCCCGGCACCACCAACATGGTCCGCGTGCACCACCTGGGCGGCTGATCCGCCCGTAGGGCCGCCGCACCGCGCGTGCGGCGGCCTGTACGCCGCTGAGGGCGCCCCCTGCCGCGCAGGGGGCGCCCTCAGCTGTTCGCGGCTCCCGAAGGCTCCTGTGAGCCCCTTGGGGCTTCACGTCCGGGTCGTCCGGGTCAGTCGGTCGAGTACTGGTGCATCCCGGGTATGGTCAGCGTCCCGCCGAACTGGGCGGCCTGTACGACCTTCACGTTCGTGAAGTAGATCAGCGGGATGTTCAGCGGCGGCGGGTGCTTCGGGTCGAACGTGATCGGGATCAGACCGAGCAGGTTGCCGGAGATGCTCTCCGTGTACATGACCGTCTTGCCGTCACGGATGGTGGACGTGGTGCCCTTGCCCGCCTGCACGTGGTAGGTCTTGCCGGCCTGCTTGTCGTCGACGATCTGGTGCAGGTCGCCGATGTCGCTGCCGTCGGAGATCACGTACTTCAGGACCTCCTTGACCGTGCCGTTGGCGGTCTTCACCTTGACGATGCCCTGGTAGTCGGCGCCCTTGAGGAGCAGCGAACTGGCCTCCAGCTGCCAGGGGTCGTCGGCCAGGGTCGGGATGCCCTGTTCGAGACCGCCCTCGTCGTCCGTGGCCGTCGGGCAGTCGTCGGGGTCCGTGGTGGAGCTCTCGGACGGGCTGGGGGACGGGGACGCGGTGGCGTCGTCGGCCGCCTCCTCCGCCTTGTCCGCGGTGTCCTCGGCCGCCCCGGACGCCGCGTCGGTCACGTCCTTGACCGTGTCCTCGGCCTTGTCGGCCGTGTCCTCGACGGTGTCCTTGGCCGTGGACCCGGAGGTGTCCGCCGGCTTCTCGGTCTGTGAAGTCGACGCGGAGGGAGTCGGAGTGGGGGTGGCCGTCTCCTCCTCGTCGGGCGTGAAGATGTCCTTGATCGCCTCGCCGATACCCAGCGGGTCGAGCGGGTTCGTCGTCTCGGACTCCGAGGGGGACGGCGTCGGGGTCGGCTCGGTGTTCTCGGCGGGCGTCTCGGACTCCGAGGCGGACGGCGTCGGTTCGGGCTTGTCGTCGGAACCTGAATCCGACGAAGAGTCCGAGCCCGACGTGTCCGAACCGGAGGGCTTCGAGGCGCTCTGCTCTTCCTTCTCGGCGTCCGCGGAGGCGCTCGTCGAGGCGGAGGGCGACGGCGTGGGCGACGCGTCGTCCTTGGACTCCTCGGTCTCGTCCTCCAGCGCGTCGACGCAGTCCTTGTACTCGTCGATCGTCAGGTTCTTCGCCGACGGCTTGTCCTCGGCCCGGGCGAGCGTCGGCGTGAAGCCCATGCCCATGAGGATGGCGGTCGGCATCGACGCGATGGCTATCGCCTTGCCCGCGGGCACGTGCAACCTGGTGAACAAAGGCTTCTTGGGGGCTGCGTGCCGCGGCCCGGTTCTCTCCCGGACCTCGCCCGCGGGGCCCGCGTGTTGGACCTCGTCAGCCGGCACTGTGCCTCCCGTTCGCCCCGTTGACCGGGCTCGTTCCTGACAGATCGTTCGGCTCACTCGCGCCGTCGGCCGACGGGGCCTGCGGCGCGTCTCCCTTGTCCGTACGGTCCGTCTCGGCCGGGCTCGCGGCCGGCTCCTCGCCCGGAACCCAGGCCACGGCCATGCCGCCGCCCACCAGGGACAGCAGGAAGCCGATGAAGAAGCCTCCGAAGTTGGACACCGGGAGCGACACCAGGCCCAGCAGGATCGCCGCGACACCGGCGAAGGTCCGGATGTGCTTCTGGTACCAGAGGCTGATTCCGAGAACGCCCAGGAGTACGCCGATGATGAGGGACCCGGCACCCGCGGTCGTCGCCATGGCCAGCGTGAGATGACCGATCTGGAGGTTCGCGTACGGAAGGTACGCGATCGGGAATCCCCCCAGCAGGATGAACAGGCCGGCCCAGAACGGCCGGCTGCCCCGCCAGGCACGGAACCGCAGCCGCCAGATGATGAATTGACCGCGCGCGGCAGGAGTCTCGGCGCTCATGGAAAACAGCTCCCTGGAACGGCGTTGCTGTGAGAAGTTCGCGTACTACGAAAAGGGGCGGGCGGGCGAGGCAGCGCAGGCTCCCTCACCCGCCCAGGGAGTGCCTAGTAGCACTCCTTGACACCCTTGGACAGCGACATCTTCAGGCCGCTGAGCTTGAAGGTTCCGGCGGTGGTGGCCCACGCCGTCTGCTTCACGTCGGTCAGCAGGGCCGAGTCGGCCTGCTGGGCGAAACCGTACGGGTTCGCCTGGTCGCCCTTCTGGATGCCGGGGCCCTTGCTGAGGTCACCGGCGGCGACGCCGATTTCCATGCCCTTGAACTCGGTGTCGGCACTGAGGTCCTCGACATCGATGTAGAGGTTCTCGGCCTTGACCGGAGTGCCGCCGCCGCCCGCCTTCAGCAACAGGCTGACAGAGCCGAGCAGCGGGATGTCCGGGGTGACCACGGACTGGCACATGTTCGTGATCGAGGCGGTCTTGAACGCCGACACCGCGACCGGGTGCGCCGTCTTCTGACCCTTGAGCGTGTACCCCGCGTCAACGGCTCCGTACTGCGAGAAGCCCTTGCCTTCGAGCTGGTCCGCCGTCACCTTGAACGACTGACCGGACACACTGAACGACGCGGCGAGAGCACCCTGAGCCAGGGCGACACCTATCGCGGCAGTCGCGGCCACGCTGGGCACCATGACGACCGCGAACCGCTTCCATCTCGTCCCGCCACGCACCTGGGACTCCATATTTCCTCCTTCTCGGACGTACATCTCCGGCCCTGGCTGCCCCCATACGGCGGCTCAGCCGGGCAGGGATGGGAGAAGTGCTACGTCCTCGGGAAGGAGAGCGCCCCAACCCGGAGGCGCGGAACGCACCCGAATCACCGGCGATCACCCCCGAGCGACAACCACTGGTCGCGCCTGAACACTTCACGCACAACCTGCCGGACAGGCTCCACCGATCGGCGGAGACCCCCCTGCCCGAGGGCCGGCTCCACTGCCGCCGTCCCTACTCGGTGGGGACCCAAGGAAACCCACTGACCCGATTGGCTGTCGGGCAAGGGGAATGGACCGAGCGTCGCCGATCGTGGTGCATTCTCGGCGCCCGCACAAGGGGCATCGTTACTGGCTAGTAACGGCCGGATAACCGAACAACGACCCCTCGGTATCGGCCGACAACTCAGGGTGTCCCCAAGGGCGGTGACAAAGCGAGCGAACATCGGACGGAATCCGACAGAACACCGCCCCTGACTTACTCCCAGTAACAGCGGCCGCGTTTACCAAGATTTGGTAAAACGCGGCCACGGTGTCGCTCTGTCGCCAAATCTTTCACTCGGGCACCACAGGTCCCGACGTTTAGCGACTGGTCAGAACAAGGCACGGGCCAGCGCCCGGCGCGCCGCCGCGACCCGCGGGTCGTCGGCGCCCACCACCTCGAAGAGCTCCAGGAGCCGTACGCGCGCCGCGTCCCGGTCATCACCGGCTGTACGCGCCACGGCGTCGACGAGCCGCCCGAAGGCGTCCTCCACATGACCACCCACCAGATCCAGGTCGGCCGCGGCGATCTGTGCCGCCACGTCACCGGGATTGTCGGCGGCCTCCTTGCGCACCTGCTGCGGGTCGGCTTCCTGCACCCGCTGGAGCAACTCGGCCTGGGCGAGGCCCAGTTTGGCCTCCGTGTTGCCCGGGTCGTCACTCAGTACGTTCTTGTACGCCTGCACCGCGCCGCCCAAGTCGCCCGCGTCCAGGGCTCGTACGGCGGCTTCGAGCAGCGCGTCGTACGGACCGGCCGGGACCTGGGGCTCGGCGGGGCGCGCGTCCGACTCGGCGCCCGGCCCGGCGTCCGCGTCGACGGCGAGGCCGGTCAGGCCGAAGCGCTCCTCGGCGACCTGCACGAGCTGGTCCAGGGTGCCCCGGATCTGCGCCTCGGGGGCCGCGCCCTGGAAGAGCGGCAGGGCCTGCCCGGCCACCACCGCGAACACCGCCGGGATCCCCTGGATCCCGAACTGCTGCATCAACATCTGATTCGCGTCGACGTCGATCTTGGCGAGGACGAACCGGCCGCTGTACTCGACGGCGAGCCGCTCCAGGAGCGGGCTGAGCTGCTTGCACGGCTCGCACCACTCGGCCCAGAAATCGATGACGATCGGCACCTCGGTGGAGCGCTGCAGGACGTCCCGCTCAAAACCCGCCTCGTCGACGTCGATGACGAGGCTCGACGGCGACACCGCGGCGGGGGCTCCGCCGCCCTGCCGCGCCGCTTCGGCACGCGCCTGCTCCGCCTTCGCCTTGGCCTCTTGGGCCGCCTTCACCGCGGCGAGGTCGACGACTCCGCTCATGGACATGTTCCGTGGCTGCATGCGTCTATCCTCCCCCCTCCGCGCGCCTCTGTGGCTGCATCCTTCCGGGGATGACCCCCGGACCCCCAGCCCGGAATTCCCGAAGCCGGACAAAAGCGATATTGGCGCCAGGTCCCCACCTGGCGCCCGCGTGGTTGTCGCTCACGCGTGAGCGCGTCTTCACCCGCGTCACGCTTTCGCTACGAGCCGTAGCGTAACTGTCTCGGGGGCTCTTGGGTAAGGGGGTTTTGGTGATCTCCCTCACGACTCCACGGAATCCCCCCTGCACAGCGTCCCCAGATATGGTCACCGGCATGCACAGTCGCACTTCCGTCCCGCGCACGGGGCGTCCGCGCAGCGCCGCCGCGGACGCCGCGATCCTGGCGGCGACGCGGGCGGCGCTCGTCGAACTGGGCTGGTCCAAGCTGACGCTGGGGGATGTGGCGACGCGTGCCGGTGTCGCGAAGACGACGCTCTACCGCAGGTGGGCGGGCAAGAACGAACTCGTGGTCGACGCGGTGGCGGCACTCTTCGACGAGCTGGAGCTGCCCGACCGGGGCAGTCTCGCGGCGGACATCGAGGGCGTGGTGCTCCAGTTCGCGGCGATCCTCGCCCGGCCGGAGGCGAAGAGCGGGCTCATGGCGGTGCTCGCCGAGTCGACACGGGACGACGCGTTGCGGGAGCGGATCCGGGCGTCGGTGGTCGTCCGCCAGAAGCGGCTGGTCCTGGAGGGCCGGACTCGGGCCCAGGCCCGCGGGGAACTCCCGCAGGAGCCGGACCCCTCGGCCGCGGCCCGCACCGACGACCTGATCTTCGACATGGTGGCGGGTGCGGTGGTGCACCGCACCCTGGTCTGCGCGGCCCCGGTGGACCTGAACTGGGTCCACGATTTCACCCGGGTGCTGCTGCTGGGCTTGGCGGGGGCGGCCACGGGCGGCCAGGCCTGAGCCTTTTTCGCCCCCGGAAAAAGCCCTAGAACCCAGCCGGTTCCGTATACACCCCCCACTCCCCCCGCAGCACGTCACAGATCTCGCCGAGCGTCGCCTCGGCCCGCACCGCATCCAGCATCGGCTCAACCATGTTCGAGCCACCCCGCGCGGCGCCGAGCATCGCGGCGAGAGCGGCCCGCACAGCCCCCTCGTCGCGAGCCGACCTACGGTCGGCGAGCACCCGCACCTGCTCCCGCTCCACCTCATGACTGACCCGCAGAATCTCCAGATCACCGGTCACGGACCCATGGTGGACGTTGACACCGACGACCCTCTTCTCCCCCTTCTCCAACCCCCGCTGGTACTGGAACGCGGCCTCGGCGATCTCCCCGGTGAACCACCCGTCCTCGATCCCCCGCAGAATCCCGGACGTGACCGGCCCAACGGGATGCCGCCCGTCGGGATACGCCCGCAGCCCCCGCTCCTTGATCTGCTCGAAGATCCGCTCCGCGTCCGCCTCGATCCGGTCCGTCAGCTGCTCGACGTACCAGGAACCCCCCAGCGGGTCCGCGACGTTGGCGACGCCCGTCTCCTCCATCAGCACCTGCTGCGTCCGCAGAGCGATCTCCGCCGCCTGCTCGGACGGCAGCGCGAGCGTCTCGTCCAGCGCGTTCGTGTGGAGCGAGTTCGTGCCGCCCAGCACGGCCGCGAGCGCCTCGACCGCCGTACGGACCACGTTGTTGTACGGCTGCTGGGCCGTCAGCGAGACACCCGCCGTCTGCGTGTGGAAGCGCAGCCACTGCGCCTTCTCGGACCGCGCCCCGTACACGTCCCGCATCCAGCGGGCCCAAATGCGCCGCGCCGCCCGGAACTTGGCGATCTCCTCGAAGAAGTCGAGGTGGGCGTCGAAGAAGAAGGACAGCCCCGGCGCGAAGACGTCCACGTCCAGCCCACGGCTGAGCCCCAGCTCCACGTACCCGAACCCGTCCGCCAGCGTGTACGCCAGCTCCTGCGCGGCCGTGGAGCCGGCCTCGCGGATGTGGTAGCCGGAGACCGACAGCGGCTTGTACGCGGGGATCTTCGCCGCGCAGTACTCCATCAGGTCACCGATGAGGCGCAGATGCGGCTCGGGCGGGAAGAGCCACTCCTTCTGGGCGATGTACTCCTTGAAGATGTCGGTCTGGAGCGTGCCGTTCAGCACCCCCGGGTCCACGCCCTGCCGCTCGGCGGCCACCAGGTACATGCAGAACACCGGTACGGCCGGTCCGCTGATCGTCATCGATGTCGTCACGTCACCCAGCGGGATGTCCTTGAACAGGACCTCCATGTCCGCCGCGGAGTCGATGGCGACCCCGCAGTGCCCGACCTCGCCGAGCGAGTGGGAATCGTCGGAGTCGCGCCCCATGAGCGTGGGCATGTCGAAGGCCACGGAGAGCCCGCCCCCGCCGTTGGCGAGGATCGTCCTGTAGCGCTCGTTGGTCTGCTCGGCGTTGCCGAACCCGGCGAACTGCCGGATGGTCCACGTCCGCCCCCGGTAGCCGGTCGAGTAGAGCCCCCGCGTGAAGGGATACTCCCCGGGCCAGCCGATCCGCTCGAACCCGTCGTACTCGTCACCGGGCCGAGGTCCGTACACGGGCTCCACCGCATCACCGGAGAGCGTGGTGAAGTCTGCCTCGCGCTTGCGCGAGGCGTCGTAGCGGGCCTGCCAGCGACGGCGGCCCTCCTCGATGGCATCAGCGTCCATACCAACAAATTTACTAGGACGTCCTAGCAACTGTCGACGGCAAACCGCCACAGATCACACCTGTGGCGGTGGGAGCATTGCGGGCTGTGGTGGCGGTGCGGGGATGGTACGGGCTAGTGGCGCCTGGGCCCCTAGGGCTCCAGGTCTCCAGGGCTCCAGGTCTCTAGAGCCCTGGGGAACGACGTCACGCTTTCGCGACCGCGCCCGCGTCCTCCACGACCTTGGACTCCAGCTCGCGGCTGACCTTGCGCTCCACGAAGAAGGCGGCGGTGGGGACGGTGCCCGCGAGCAGCACCCACAGCAGCTTGGGGACCGGCCACTTGGCCTTGGAGCCCAGGTCGAAGGCGAAGACCAGATAGACGACGTACAGCCAGCCGTGCGCGACACTGACGACACGCGTGAAGTCCGCGGCGCCGTCCAGGTCGAGCAGGTACTTGCCGATCATCCCGAGGACCAACAGGACCAGCAGGACACCGGTGACGTAGGCCATGACGCGGTAGCGGGTCAGCACGCTCTTTTTCATGGCTCCGAGCGTAACCACCGGTTTCGCACGATCTTCGGGCACCCCCGCACCGCCCGCCCCGCACCCTCACTCCTCGTCGAAGTCGTTCGCCGCCACTCTCAGCGGCCGCAGCATCGCGAAGATCTCCCGGCACTCCTCGGCGTCGTACACCCCGAGCCCGAAGTCCATCGCCATCAGGTCGCGGGTGGCCGCGTCGCAGACCTCGCGGCCCTTGTCGGTGATGGAGGCGAGGGTGCCGCGTCCGTCGTTGGGGTTGGGGCGCTTGTCGACGAGACCGGACCGCGCGAGCCGGTCCACGGTGTTGGTCACCGACGTCGGGTGCACCATCAACCGCTCGCCGATCTTGGACATCGGCAGCTCGCCGGCCTTGGAGAAGGTGAGCAGCACCAGGGCCTCGTACCGCGCGAACGTCAGCTCGTACGGCTTGACGACCGCGTCGACCTCGGCGAGCAGAATCTGGTGCGCACGCATGATGGAAGTGATCGCGCCCATGGACGGCACAGATCCCCAGCGCTGCTTCCAATGCTCGTCGGCGCGGGCGATGGGATCGAAGGCAAGACTGAGCGGCTTCGGCACGGCAGAGACCCTACCGGCCGGTCATATCGTGGTCAGCCCCGTCTCGCGCTTCGGTATGCGCCCGCTTCTCCGCCCCCTTCTCCACACCCTTCTCCGCCCCCTTCTCCACACCCTTCACCGGCCCCTTCCCCCCGCCTCCCCGGGCCCTTCCCGTCCGCCGTACCTCCGCCGCCAGGAGTACACAGCACACCGTCCCCACCGCACCGACCCCGCCCACGACCGTGCTGACCGCCCAGAACTCGGCCGCCGCCCCGGCGAGTGCCATGCCCACGCCCTGGATCGTCATCAGCCCGGCCGTGTGCACGGTCATGGCCCGCCCGCGGAGCTCCTCCGGCACGGCGTCCACGAACCAGCGGTCGAGTCCGAGGGTGTACGCGCCCGCCGCCCCGGCGAGCACCAGCACGAGCAGGATCCAGCCGAGGCCCGGGTGGAACGGGTAGAGGAGGAGCGGCAGCAGGCCGCCGCCCGCCAGGGGCAGCACGATCCGGGAACGGGCCGCGGGCGACAGGGCGGCACCCGCGTACAGCTCCCCCGCGATCGTCCCGACCGGCATCGCGCACATCAGCAGCCCGATCCAGACCGTGCCGACCCCGGCCTCGTCCGCGTACGCGGCGGCCAGCGCCTCGGGTGCCACGACGAACATGGGCGGCACCCACAGGAGCAGCAGCAGCGCCCGGATCCGGCGGTCGCCGAGGACCTGCCGGGTGCCGGAGAGCGAGTACCGCACGAGCGCCCCGTCCCCGGTCCGGGCCGGTCGGCGCCGTGTGCCCAGCCGCAGGAGCAGCGCCGAGGCGAGGAAGGTGCCCAGCGTGACGGCCAGTGCCCCGCGCGGCGAGACGACGGTGAGCAGGACCCCGCCGAGGCCGAAGCCCACGAGTACGGCGCTCTGCGAGACGATCCGCAGCAGGGAGCGGCCGAGCACGAACAGGTCGCCGTCCCCGAGGATGTCGGTCAGCGTGGCCATCCGTGTCCCGCTGAACACCGGTGACACGGCCGCGATGACGCACCGCAGCACGAGCAGCGCGGCAACGGGTGTGGAGGGCAGGGCCATCAGCGCCGCGCACCCGGCACACACCAGATCGCAGCCGACGAGCACCCGCCGGGGCGGGAACCGGTCGGCCACCCCGGACAGCAGCGTGCCGCCCACGAGGTAGGGCAGGAAGCCCAGCGCGAACACCAGCGCGCTGAGCAGCGGCGACCCCGTCAGCCCGTACACGAGCACGGTCAGCGCGATCTCGCTGACGACGACGCCGAGGAGGGAGAGGGCGTGCGCGAGGAAGACGGCACGGAACTCGCGCACGGCGAAGACGGGACCGTATCCGGTGTGCCCGGTGCGTCCGGTGCGTCCGGTGCGTCCGGTTCTCTCGGGTGCGGGCAGTGGTGTGGTGCCCCTGTTCTCTTCCGGCATGTCCCGCAGCGTGCATGCACCTGTGCCGCCCCCCGTAGAGTTTCGGTGTCAGCCGAATCTTCGTGTTCGACCGCGGCGGGAGGGTCCGTGCCGTTCCATCTGCACTTCGGCGAGGACGACCTCCTCCGGTGCCGCTTCGCGGTGTCCCCGTTGTGGGAGACCCAGGAGGCGGTCCGTACCCTCAACCGCCCCGAGCGGCACGGGTATCACGCGCACTGGCTCCGTCGTACGCGTTCGGCTGCCGCGGAGCTCGACCTGACGCCCCTGTGGCTGCTGATGCCCCAGCGCGGGCACACTCCGGACTGGCTGGGGCCTCCGCCGCTCGGCCCTTCGGCCACGTTCGACGAGGAGATCGCGGCGGTTCGCGGTGCCGACCCCGAGGCGGCCCGCGAGGACACCGCACTGGCGCTCGCGGACACCCCGGGCGCCCTCGAATCCCCGCGCGGGCGCGCCCTGTTGGCCGACCCGGTCCGCATGGTCCAGGAGCTGACCGACCTGCTGGCGGCGGCCTGGCGCGCCCTCGTCGAGCCCGACTGGCCGAGGCTGCGCGCCCTCCTGGAGGCCGACGTGGTCTTCCACTCGCGCCGCCTCGCCGAAGTGGGCCTGGGCGGGCTGCTGTCCGAGCTTGACCGGCGGCTCGCCTGGGACGCCGGCACGCTCACGATCGACGTGAAGGGCGAGCACGTCCGCGAACTCGGCGGCCAGGGCCTGGTGTTGATGCCCAGCGTCTTCTCCTGGCCGAATGTGGTGAGCGGCTTCGAACCGCCCTGGCAGCCGACGCTGGTCTATCCCGCGCGCGGCATCGCGGGCCTGTGGGCCGAGCCGTCCGACCGTACGCCCGAGGCGCTCGCAGCGATCCTCGGGCGCGGCCGGGCCGCCGTCCTGGCCGCGCTCGACGACCCCGCCACCACAACGGGCCTCGCGCACCGCCTAGGCCTCGCGCCCTCGTCGGTGTCGGCGCATCTGTCGGCGCTGCGGGGCGCGGGCCTGCTCGTCTCGCGCCGGTACAGCCACCAGGTGCTGTACGAGAGGACACCGCTGGGCATCGCGCTGCTGTCGGGCGACGCCTGACGGACTGGCACGCAACACCAAGCCCCGTTGGGTGCGCGGGGCCGGGCGCCCCTCAGGGGCGCGGGGAACTGCGCGACCAGCCACAACGGACCCGCGGACACCGGACTCCCCGCAGACACCGCACCCCGCACCCCGCACCCCGCACCCCACACCCCACGGAGCGCTACCGCACCTGGACCCACTTCGCCTCCGACGGTGTCCCGGCCGCGTCCGTCACGAACAGCATGTACCAGCCGGGCGGTACCAGCGTCCGGTCGTTCGGTACGTCCACGGTGACCGAGTCCTTCGTCCTCGTGAGTCCGAGCGCGATGGACCGCTGCTCGACGTCCGTCGTGTGGGTGACCGCGCTGGGCCGCATCAGCCGGGCGTTCACGATCCGGTCCGGATGGCGGGTGGCGAAGGTCGCGCGGCCGTCGCCGTCGACCTCCTGGGGGCCGTCGCCGAGTACGGGCCGGTTCCTGCCGTTCTTGTGCAGGGCCGGCGGGGTGTAGATCTCCATGCGCTGCTCGAAGTGGCCGAGCTTGGTGTTCTGCTGGTCGTCGAAGAGCGGGTCGGAGCCGAAGGTGGCGACCCGGCCGTCGGGCAGCAGCAGCCCCTCCGAGTGGTAGTTGCGGCCCACCCTGGGCGAGGCGGCCGAGCGGAAGGAGTTGGACCGGGGGTCGTAGAACTGCGCCTTGAGGATGTTGCTGGCGCTGCGCCCGCGGTAGTCCGAGGAGCCGTTCGACGTGAACACCGAGTCGTCCGGCATGATCACGCTGTTCAGATAGCGGGTGCCCTGTGGGAGGTCGGGGCCGTCCTCGAAGACGGGGTTGTCCTTCCTGAGGTCGATGACGGCCGTGCGCGAGGTCGCCTTCCTGGACTCGCCGACGCCTCCGCCGCCGAGGATCATCACCTTCTGGTCCTGGGCGGGAGGAAGGAGCAGGGAGGCCGAGGTCTCCGTCCGGTCGAGGTCGGTCAGGCCCGGCACCTTCTCGAACTTGTTGGTCTTCAGATCCCACAGGCCGGGTTCGCGGCCGAGGGTGGCGGGGCCGTAACCGGCGTTCGAGGCCGGGTAGAAGAGCTTGCCGCCCTGGGTGAGGAAGAGGGCGGGATAGGTCGGGAAGTAGTGCTCGGGGCCCGGGGTCCACTTCTTGGTCTTCGGGTCGTAGATCTCGTTGTCGCCGGGGTCGATCACCCCGACGTCGTCGAGCCCGGAGACCGCGAGCACCCGCCCGTCCTCCAGACCGACGAGCGTCGGATACCAGCGGGCCTTGTCCATCGGCGCGACGGGCACATACTTCTCCGCCGCCGGATCGAACTCGTACGCGGCCCTGATCCCCTGGAAGTCCTGCTTGTCCATGGTGATCTTCTCGGAGAGGCCGTACGTGTCGGCCGCCTCCTCGCCCTTCAGGCCGACGATCTCGTACTGGGCCTGCTTGCCCGTGACCGACCGCGGCCCCGGCTCGACGGCCTCGACGAAGACCCGCGCCTCGCTCGCGGTGACCGTCGTCTTCCAGGGCTGCATGACACCGGCCTTGTTGTACGTGATCTCCTGCGTGCGCTTGGCCTTGGGGACGGTGACGGCGAACCTGCTGACGTACTCGACGCCGGACGGCGAGCGGAAACGGGTGCCCTTCTTGAGGACGACCGGCTTGTCCGGGTTCTCGTTCTTCACGCGCATGCCGCCGCCGGCCCGCTCGACCTCGCCGGTGAGCAGTTCGTAGCGGGCGGTGCCGCCGGCCACCAGCAGTCTGCCGCTGGGGAGTTGGGCGTGCCCGGCGCAGAAGAAGTCGTCCGGGGTGGGGATCCTCTTGAAGGTGCCGGCCCTCGGGTCCCACAGGACGGTGTCGAAGGAGCCCTCGTCGAACTTCTTCTGCTCGTTGCCCGAACCGGCGACGATCAGCACCTTCCCG
The DNA here is from genome assembly GCF_026341515.1 of Streptomyces sp. NBC_00878. Taxonomy (NCBI): domain Bacteria; kingdom Bacillati; phylum Actinomycetota; class Actinomycetes; order Kitasatosporales; family Streptomycetaceae; genus Streptomyces; species Streptomyces sp. NBC_00878. Next base: position 3,271,695 of record NZ_JAPEOK010000001.1, read on the forward strand.
GTGTGCAGGAGCGCCGCGTGGATGGCGTTGGTGCGGAACTCCTTCGGGATGTCCAGGTGCCGCCAGGAACCGTACTTCGCCTTGTAGCCGGGCTGGGCGATCTTGTACTCGTAGTACCGCTCCGAGGCGAAGCCGATCGCGGCCGGGGCGTTGAGTCCGGCGAGCACCGCGATGCCGCCGATGGCGAGCAGGGTCTTCTTCGAGGGGCGGTAGGCCATGGCCTAGTCACCTCCAGTCGGACCGCTGGAGACCGCCCCGCCCGGGAGTGAGCCGCTGGGGAGTGAGCCACTGGGGACCGTGCCGCCCACGCTGCCCGCGAGCGCGGGTGCCGGTTCGCCGTCCGTGATCCGGGCGGCGGGGGCGACGCGCTGCCGGGTCGTACCGCGGTCCCGGACGCGGGTGGCGAGCCATACGCCGACCGGGGCGAGGGAGATGGCCAGGGCGAGGACCGCCCAGGTGCGCATGGCCGCGTGCGTGTGGCCGAGGACGACGGACGCCACCAGCGAGGCCGTCAGGACCGCCGCCCAGAACAGGTGGATCCGGAAGGTCAGCACACGGTCGGGGCTGGAGTCGCCGCCCTTCGGGGTGACGACGAAACGGCTGGGGCGGCGGAGCACGGCCGCGCCCAGCGACTTGAGGTAGATCGGCGCGGACAGGGCCGACATCGCCATGCCGGCGAGGCCGCCCGAGCCCTCGGGTTCGTGCGGGGAGACGTTGTGCCGCCGGTTCCAGAGATAGAGGCCGATCTGGAGGGCGGCGGCGTCGCTGTACAGCATCAGCCACACGGAGGCGGCGACCTGGGTGCCGGACGCGCCGAACCACAGGAACAGGACGCAACTCAGGATGCCCAGCAGCCAGTTGACGGCCGTCATCGGGTAGTAGACGAGCATCAGCGTGTACGAGAAGAGGCGGCCGGGCGGCATCGTGAAAGGTGCCTTCCAGTACTGCCTGAACAGCGTCTCGTACGTGCCGCGCGACCAGCGCGTCTGCTGGGTGAAGAAGTCGGTCCAGGAGGCGGGCCCCTCGCCCACGGCCAACACGTCGGGCGTGTAGACGGACTGCCAATGATGGCCCGTCTTCGGATTCCTGCTCCGGTGCAGCTCGAACCCGGTGGCCATGTCCTCGGTGATGGAGTCGTACAGTCCGCCGACCTGCCTGACGGCGGCGATCCGTACGACGTTGTTGGTGCCGACGAACATGGGGGCGCGGTAGCGGTTGCCGGCCCGCTGGATCAGCGCGTGGAAGAGGAACTGCTGGGACTCGGCGGCCTTGGTGACCGGGCTGGTGTAGTTGCCGTACACCTGCGGGCCGACGACGAACGCGATGTCCGGGTCCCGGAAGAAGCCCATCATCCGCTCCAGGAACTCGGGGAGCGGGACGTGGTCGGTGTCGACGGAGGCGAAGTAGTCGTAGTCGGCGCCGCGCATCGCGATCCACGCGTTGTAGTTGCCGTGTTTCGTGCGGGCCCTGTGGACGCCCTTGGTCCTGTTCCACTCGGGGACGCCGTGGCGGGTGAAGTGGCGTACGCCGAGCTCCGTGCAGAGGCTCTTGGCCTGTTCGTCGTCGCCCTCGTCGAGGAGCCAGATGTCGAGGGGGCCGGCGTGGGTGACGCGGAGGGCGCCTTCGAGGGTGGCGCGGACCATGGAGAGGGGTTCTTTGCCCGGTACGTACGTGGTGAGGAGGGCGACGCGGGTTCCCGTCTCGGGGGTGACGGGGACGGGGTCCCTGGCGACCATGGTCGCGTGGGCGATGGACACCACGTTGACGACCATGAAGAGCTCGATCAGGCCGATGGATATGAGCATCGTGAGGTCGAGGCCGACGAGCCAGTGGGCGGCGCCTTCTCTGGCGACCCAGTGGGTCGGCCAGACCAGGTAGATGAGAAGGAGTGCGGTGAGGAGGGGGGCGAACGTCATGAGGAGGACGGCGCGTATTCGGTGCGGTTCTTTGGAGAGGAGCTTGGTGTACTGCACCCGGTAGGCGGTACCGGACGGCTCCGTGAGCGGTCCGGAGAGTCGGCTGTGCGTGTCGTAGTCGTATCCCTCCGGCCGCACAGCGCCCTCCCGTGATCGAACGAGCCGATATCCACACGAAAGTGGCATTTTGGCTACGTGTCGAATTGAGAGGGGCCAGGTGGGGGTAACGGGGTGAGGTTTGTCGGTTCTTCGACTACGGGCAGGTGGTGGCTGGTCGCGCAGTTCCCCGCACCCCTGACGGGGCCCGGCCGGTCGCCCCCACCGGCCGGAGGGGACGCGGCGGGATGTGTGTCCGCAGCGTACGACGACACACGAACGCAGCCACCGTGCGGCAACCGCGCTTTACGTCACCGGCTGCGGACGCACATCCCGCCGCGTCCCCGCACCTGACAGACGAAGCGCCAGCCCCACACACCCAGGGGCGCGGGACTGTGACATTTGCGGCTCCGCCGCGTGGGCGCGACCAGCCACAACGGACCCGCACCCGTCACTCGACCCCCGCGGACGCGGCAGCGCGGCTACGCAGAAAGGTGGCGTTCCACCGTTTCCACCTTGGCCGTCAGGCCGTCCGTCACACCAGGGCGGATGTCCGCCTTGAGGACCAGCGAGACGCGTGGCGCCCGTTCTTCAACGACCGCGACCGCACGCCTGACGACGTCCATGACCTCGTCCCACTCACCCTCGATGGACGTGAACATCGCGTCGGTGCGGTTCGGCAGACCCGATTCGCGTACGACCCGTACGGCGTCGGCGACGTACTCGCCCACGTCCTCGCCGACGCCCAGCGGCGTCACGGAGAAGGCGACGATCATGCGCTGACGATCCCTTCCTTGCGGGCGCGGGACGCGATGAGCGCGTTCTCGGCCTCGCGCTTGAGCTTGCGCTCGGCGAAGAAGCCGCCGGTCGGCAGCACGGAGAGGACGAAGTAGAGGGCCGAGGTCTTGAGGTCCCACTTGGCACGGTTCCAGGCGTCGGCCCAGAAGATCACGTACAGGATGAAGAGGATGCCGTGGATCATGCCCATCGCGGGTACCGCGTTGAAGTCCGTGGTCCGCTTCAGCACCGAGCAGACCAGCAGGAGGAGGAAGGAAACGGCCTCCGGGGCCGAGACCAGGCGCAGGCGGCGGAGGGCGGAGGCGGTCTTGATGTCCACGAGTCACCTTCGGTGGGAGCAGTCTGGGTGGAGTCGGACGGAGCCGGGCTGAGCCGGGCGGGGTGCCGGTTGCTTTGTGAACGTGCGCACAAGCTGTTCCATTGAAGCATTCGGGGTCGGTTGCCCGGTCGCGGGGGCCGGGACGGCCTCCCCTAGGGGTGGCGTCAGGGTCGGATTCATTCCGAAGGATCTGGTCTGCGAGCAGGCCCGACGGTTACCGTCTCCCCGTGGCGATGTTCCGACTCCAAGGCAGCAAGGTGCTGGCCGTCGACATGACCGGGGACGCCGTGAAGGCGAAGAACGGCTCCATGGTTGCGTACGACGGCCAGATGGCCTTCAAGAAGCTCAGCGGCGGTGGCGAGGGTATCCGCGGCATGGTGACGCGCCGGATAACCGGTGAGCAGATGACTCTCATGGAGGTGAGGGGGCAGGGGACCTGCTGGTTCGCCGACCGGGCCAGTGAGATCAACCTGGTTGATCTGCGCGGCGACAAACTCTTCGTCGAGTCGAGCAATCTGCTCGCGACCGACTCCGGCCTGCGTACGGGCACGTCCTTCACGGGGCTCAGGGGTGCCTCGCAGGGCAACGGGCTCTTCACGACGACCATCGAGGGGCACGGCCAGGCGGCGATCATGTCGGACGGTCCTGCCGTGGTGCTGCGGGTGAGCTCGCAGTATCCGCTGACCGTCGACCCGGGCGCGTACATCGCCCATCAGGGCAATCTGCGGCAGTCCTTCCAGTCCGGTGTGACGTTCCGTACGTTCATGGGCGAGGGCGGCGGCGAGGCCTTCCAGATCCGTTTCGAGGGCGACGGCGTCGTGTACGTACAGCCCAGTGAGCGCAACTCGATCGCGGGAGATGTGTGACATGCCCTTCCGTGAGATCAACTCGAAGATGATCGAGGCCACGGTGATGCCGGGGCAGCGGCTGTTCAGTCAGCGCGGCGCGATGCTCGCCTACAAGGGCGAGGTCTCCTTCACCCCCAACATGCAGGGCGGCCAGGGCGGCCTCATGTCGATGATCGGACGGCGGGTGGCCGACGAGGCGACTCCGCTGATGACCGTCGAGGGCTCCGGCACGGTCCTGTTCGGGCACGGCGGCCACCACATCCAGGTGATCAACCTCACAGGCGAGACCTTGTACGTGGAGGCGGACCGGCTGCTCGCCTTCGACGGCACCCTGACCCAGGGCACGATGTTCATGGGCTCGCAGGGCGGGGTCATGGGCATGGTGCGCGGCCAGATGACCGGGCAGGGGCTGTTCACCACCACCCTGAAGGGGCATGGCGCCGTCGCCGTGATGGCGCACGGCGGGGTCATCGAGGTGCCGATCAGTCCGCAGCGCCCGGTTCATGTGGATCCGCAGGCGTACGTCGCCCATCACGGGGACGTGCGCAACAAGCTGTCCAGCGCGCTCGGGCTGCGCGACGTCATCGGCCGCGGCTCGGGCGAGGCGTTCCAGCTGGAGCTCAGCGGGAGTGGTGCCGTGTACGTGCAGGCGTCGGAGGAGAAGCTGTGACCACCTACCCGGGCGCGGGCCCCGTGATCCACGACCCGTCGACACTGCCCGTCGACGACAACGTCAACGCGTACACCTTCTGTGTGGAGCTCAAAGGGAGCGAGTGGTTCCTGCAGAAGGGCAAGATGATCGCCTACTACGGCTCGATGGAGTTCAACGGCATCGGGCACGGCCGTCTCGACCGTCTGGTGCGGACGAGTTTCCATTCGCCGTTGCACGCGAGCGACTGGGTCGTGGCCTCCGGTTCGGGCAAGATGCTCCTCGCCGACCGGGCCTTCGACGTGAACTCCTTCGACCTGGAGGAGGGCAACCTGACCATTCGCTCGGGCAATCTCCTCGCTTTTCAGCCAAGTCTCGCGCTCAAGCAGTCGATCGTGCCGGGCTTTCTGACCTTGATCGGGACGGGCAAGTTCGTCGCCGCGTCGAACGGGCCGGTGGTGTTCATGGAACCCCCGATCAGGGTCGACCCGCAGGCCCTCGTCGGCTGGGCCGACTGCCCCTCGCCGTGCCACCACTACGACCACGGGTACATGACAGGCCTGATGGGCGGCCTGCGTGCCATGACGGGCCTGGGCGGGGCCTCCGGCGAGGAGCACCAGTTCGAGTTCGTGGGCGCCGGTACGGTGCTGCTCCAGTCCAGCGAGGCGCTGATGGCCGAGCAGGCCACGGGCGCGGTCCCGGACCAGGCCGGAGTGCCGGGCGGCGGCGGGACGCCTGGCCACCAGGGGCAGCAGGCCGGCGTACCGCGTCTTCCCGGACAGCTGGGGGACCTCCAGCGTCGCTTCGGGCTGTGAGCGGTAGTCTGCGGAGTGTGACGTCGAACGTGTGCGCGCCGTCACGCCACCCTCACTAGTTCGCTTTTCAACATCTTAGGTAGAATTCATACATGGAGACTGAGACGGCCACTCGCTGGCTGACCGATGCGGAGCAGTGCGCCTGGCGTACCCACCTGGAGGTCAACCGGCTGTTGACGTACCAGCTCGAAAGGGACCTCCAGCCGTTCGGTCTGACGATGAACGACTACGAGATCCTGGTGAACCTCTCCGAGTCGGAGGGCGATCGGATGCGGATGAGCGACCTCGCGACCGCCACCCTCCAGTCCAAGAGCCGCCTCTCGCACCAGGTCACCCGCATGGAGAACGCGGACCTGGTCAGGCGCGAGCACTGCGAGTCCGACCGCCGCGGGCTGTACGCCGTGCTCACGGACCACGGCATGGAGACGATGAAGAAGGTCGCGCCCCATCATGTGGCGTCGGTGCGGCGGCACTTCATCGATCTCCTCTCACCGGAGGCCCTGGCCGAGCTCCACAAGTCCCTGACTCCGATCGCGGAGCACCTGCGAGGGCAGCGCGGGCGTTCGTGACGTACCACCGGTCGGCGGGCTAGGCCAACGGCAGGCGGAGTTCGAACAGGGCTCCGCCTGTCGGCGTTTCCCGGACCGTGAGTGATCCGCCGTGCCGTACGGCGACGTCCCGGGCGATGGCCAGACCGAGACCGGCTCCGCCGTCGTCGCGGGTACGGGACTCGTCGAGCCGTACGAACCGCTCGAAGACCCGGTCGCGCTCGGCGGCGGGCACGCCCGCGCCGTCGTCGGCGACCCCGAGGACCGCCCACTCCCCCGCGCGCCGCACGGTCACGACGACCGAGGACCGCGTGTGCCGCTGCGCGTTGTCCAGCAGATTGCCCAGCACGCGCGCCAACTGCCCGCGCGATCCGGCCACTTGGACGGGCTCCGCGTCCACGGGCCCCGCGTCCACGGACTCCGTGTCCACGCACACCGCGACGCGGTCCCCGACGCGCTGGCTCGCCTCCTCGCGGACGAGGGCCGACAGGTCCAGACGCGTGTCCGCGACCCGCTCCCCCGCGTCCAGCCGGGCGAGCAGCAACAGGTCGGCGGCCAGCCGCTGCAGCCGTACGGTGTCCTCGACGGCCCCGTCCACGTCGAGCAACTCCGGGTGCGCGACGCCCACTTCGAGCTGGGTACGCAGTGAGGCGATGGGGCTGCGCAGCTCGTGCGAGGCGTCGGCGACGAACCGCCGTTGCCGCTCCACGGACTCCTCCAGAGCGGCGAGCGTCTCGTTGGTCGTCCGGGCCAGCCGCGCGATCTCGTCGTGCGTGTCCGGTACGGGGACCCGCCGGGTGAGGTCCTCGGACGCGGTGATCGCGGCCATCTCGCCGCGGATGCCCTCGACGGGTCTCAGGGCCCGCCGGGTGACCAGCCAGGTCACCAGGGCCACGAGTGCGAGCAGCAGCGGGAACCCGATGAGCATGACGGTCAGCGCCGTGCTCACGGCCTCCTGCTCGGCGGTCAGCGGCGCACCCGCGTGGACGGTGAAGGTGCCTTGTCCGTCGATCTCCACCGGCACGGTCGCGAAGCGGTAGTCCGCCGTCTCCCCGTCGATGGTGGCGGAGCCGCTGCTGGAGGACGCGTCCCCGATCTCGCCGGCTTCGAGGGAGTCCTCGTCCTCGTCCGCCTTGTCGTCATCGTCGTCGCCGCTGGTGCCTGCCGGGGCCTGTGGCGTCACCCGGTCGACGCCCGAGCCACTGATGCGCTCCAGGTCCTCGGTGACCGCGACCAGCCTTCCGCCGCTGTCGACGACCTGGACCGGCTCCTCGTCGTCCAACGAGAGGTTGGTGTAGGTCCGCTCGGCCGCGAGCCGGGAGGCCACCTCCCGCGCCGTCCGCTCCGCCTGCGTGCCCGCCTGTCCGCTCAGGTTGGACCACAGGGACAGCAGGACGGCCGCGCCCGCGGCGGCCAGCGCGATGGCCACCACGGCGCTCGCGGCGAGCGTGGCCCTGGCCCGTACGGACCCGAGGACGCGCCTCATCCCGCCTCCATGCGATAACCGGCGCCGCGTACGGTCCTGATCAGCGCGGCCCCGAGCTTGCGGCGCAGCGTGCTGACGTAGACCTCGACGATGTTCGGGTCCCCGTCGTAGGCGAAGTCCCAGACGTGCTCCAGGATCTCGGACTTGGACACCACCTCGCCCGCGCGCCCGACGAGCTGTTCGAGGACCGAGAACTCCTTGGTGGTGAGGGCGATCTCGTCCTCACCGAGGTGGACGCGCCGGGCGGCGGTGTCGACCTTGAGACTGCCGAGCACATGCACGGGCGAGGCCCCGCCCGAGGGACCGCGCCGCCGCAGCAACGCCTTCACCCGCGCCACCAGGACGACGTACGAGAACGGCTTGGTGAGGTAGTCGTCCGCCCCGGTGTCCAGGCCCTCCGCCTCGTCGTACTCGCCGTCCTTGGCGGTGAGCATCAGGATCGGCATGTCGTGCCCGGCGGACCGCAGGGCACCGCACACCCGGTAGCCGTTCATCCCGGGCAGCATGATGTCGAGGATGACAAGGTCGTACGAGCCCTCGCCGGCCATGTGCAGCCCTTCCAGGCCGTCGTGGACCACGTCCACGGCGTAGCCCTCGGCCGTCAGGCCCTTGGCGAGCGACAGGGCGAGCCGCTTTTCGTCCTCCACGATCAACAAGCGCATGCGTAAAGAGTCGCAAACGGAACCTGAAGACGGCTTCAGGGTTCTTCAGCCTGCCTTCAGCGTCGCTCAGCCAGATTGGTCCACGTCGAAACGCACTGAAGACGACCGACATCTGGTTGAAGCGGATGATCCCGGAGGAACTCTCATGAAGCGCAACATTGTCATCGCCACCGTCGCGGCCGCGGCCCTCGTCGGCGGCGGTACGGCAACGGCCCTCGCGGTTACGGGCGACGAGGACACACCGGTGAAGAAGTCCAGCGTGCGGGTGTCGGACGACGACCGCGACAACCGTGACGACCGCGACGACTCGGTCGAGGTGGCCGACGACAACGACAACGATGCGGACTCCGAGGACGCCTCCGAGGCGAAGGCCGCGAAGGTCACCGCGGCCGACGCGATCACGGCCGCGCTGAAGAGCGTCCCGGGTACGGCGGTCTCGGCGGACCTCGACGACGAGGGCACCAGCCTGGTCTGGGACGTGGACGTGCTGTCCTCGGGCGGCGCCTGGCACAGCGTGAAGGTCGACCCGGGCACGGGCAAGGTCCTCGGCTCGCACACCGAGCGGGACGACGCCGACGACACCGCGCAGGCCCGGGCCGCCCTGAAGGGCACGTCCGTCTCCGCCGCGGAAGCCGCGAAGGCCGCCGCCGCGAACGGCAAGGTCACCTCCGTCGACCTCGACGAGGACGGCCGGACCCACGCCTGGGACGTGGACACGACCGCCTCGAACGGCACCGAGAAGGGGTGGAACGTCGACCTGAACTCGGCCAAGGTCACGGCGGACAGGGCGTCGGACGACAACTTGGACGACGACGCCCGTGACAACGACTCGGACGACGACGGTTCGGACGACTGACGACTCGGACGACCGGCGGTCAGCGACCAACGGTCAGCGGACCGGCTGTTCGGCGGCCTCCCCGGTGCGTACTGCCTCCGGGGAGGCCGCGGGGTGACCGGTCCGCCATCCACGCGTCCGGGGTCAGCCGTCCCCGAAGCACGGCGTCCGGTGGTCGAGGCCGGGAAACCTCCGCTCCCACTGGGACCTGCTGAGCGGCGCGGTGATCGTGGCGCAGACCCGTCGGGTCACGGCCTCGGTGTCGGTGGTCCACAGCCGCGCGGTGTACCGGTCCGCCGTGAGCACGGTCCTGCCGTCCCCGCTCACCGTGGCGTCGTCGAACGTCTCGCCGGGGCTCTCCAGCCGCTCCCGTACGACGGGTTCGGGGCGACCCACGTCCCACAGCAGGGCCACGCCGTCCACGCCCGCCGTCATCAGGCCGCGCCCTCGTGACGCGAACGCCAGGGCGGCGATGTGCCCGGTGTGGCCCAGCAGTCGCTGTCGGCGCACGACCCGGGGCCCGCCGGGGTTCTTCGCGTTGATGCGCCTCAGCAGGACGACGCCGTCCTTGCCGCCGGAGGCGAGGAGGCCGCCACCGGCCGCGAACGCCACGTCGGTGACGATGCCTGTGTGGCCCGTCAGCTCCCGCACCGGAGCCTGTTCGCCGTGGCCGCGCGCGTCCCACAGGCGGACGAGGCCGTCGGCCTCGGCCGTGGCGACCAGCGCGCCACCGAGCCCGTGGGCGACGGCCTGCACGCCCTTCGCGCCGTTGAGCCGGGCCCGTACGGTGAGTCGGCCGCGCCGGGAGACGTCCCACAGCACCGCCCCTGTCTCACGGGCCCCGCTGGCCAGGCCGTTTCCGTCGGGGGAGAACGCGACGTCGTTCACCTGGCTCTGGTGGCGTCGACGGTGGTCGAGGCGGTCCGGGTGCGCCGGCCGGGTGACGTTCCACAGGGACACCGTTCCGTCCCAGCTGCCGGTGGCGAGCCGGGTGCCGCTCGGGTCGAAGGCCACGGCCGAGACCCCGGCCGGGTGCGGCAACGTCCCCAGACGCCGGGGACGCGCCGGGTCGCGTACGTCCCACAGCGCGGCCGTGCCGTCCAGCGACGCGGTGGCCGCCCTGGCGTGCCGGTCGTCCAGGGCTACGGCGTACACCTGCCCGGCGTGCCCGAGGAGCAGCGGCAGGGACAGCCACACGGAGGCGACGCCGCCGCTCGCCCCGCCGACGAACAGGCTCCGGCCCTCGGGTGTCCAGGCCAGGGACTGCAGCGGAGTCGGATGCGGGAGGGTCGCCAGCACCAACCCGCCTGCCGCCTCCCGCAGTTGGACCCCGCCGCTGTCCCCCGCGATGGCGAGCAATGAGCCGTCGGGGCTGAAGGCCATGCCCGCCGCGTAGCCGACGGCGCGCTCCGCCCTGACCGGTTTCGCGCAGCGGCCGTCCGGATCGAGGGCGCACAGCCACACCTCACGGTTACTGAGGCCGATGGCGAGTCGCCGGCCGTCCGGGCTGAGCGCCGCCTCGCTGACGCCCACGCCGCGGAACGGCACGGTGGCGGTCTCCCGGTACGCCAGGCGGCCCTCGGCCCGCGCCCACACCGTGGTGCGCCCGTCGGCGGCGCCCGCGGCCAGGCGGGAGCCGTCGCGGCTGAACGACACGGAGTACAGGGCGTGCGAGGCGGCGTCGCCGTGGCCGTCCTCGCCCACCGTGCCGACGACGACCGGACCGCCTGGGGCCGCCGGGTCGGTGAGGTCCCACAGCCGCAGTCCGCCGTCGGCACAGGCGAGGGCGAGCGTGCGCCCGTCGGGCGAGACCCGGGCGTCGCGGCCCCGGCCGTCCGCCCACAGCACGGCTTCCGCGCGGGCCGTGCGCCCGTCGTCGGACACCCGCCACAGCCGGGTCTCGATCGTGTCCGCCACGACGAGACCGCGCCCGTCCCCGGCGAAGGCGAGCCCCCACACCGCATGCCCCGCACCGAGCCGCACCGTGCCGAGCGGGCGTGGCACCGGGCCCGTACGGTCCCAGAGCCGTACGACGCCTTCGCGCGTGCCGATGGCCACCAGCCCGTCGCGCCCGAACGCGAACGCGGACACGGCGTTGCCGTTGCCCGGCAGTTGCGTGGGGTGCGGCAGGCCCGAGTCGGCGAGGAGCGTGCCGCGCGCCCGGAGGAGGCGGGGCGCCTCCTCGTGGGCGGCGACGGAGAGCAGGGCGGCGAGGGCCGGGTCGGCGGTACGGAGCGCCGCGACCCGCTCCGCCATGGCGATGGCGTTCGCCGTCCGCGCCTGGCGCCGGGAGTCCTGCCACTGCACGGCGATGATTCCCGTGGCGACGAGTACCAGGCCCATCAGCCCGGCGAGCGCCGCCAGCGCGCGCCGCAGCCGCCGCAGCCCGCGCTGCGCCTCCCGGCGACCGGCCGCGAGGAACTCCCGCTCCACGGCCCCGGCCCGCCCCGGATGGTCGGCCGACCACTGCTCGGCCACCGCCAACGCGGCCCCTTGGAGCAGTAGTTCGGGGTTGCGGCCGTCGTCCGCCCAGGCACGCGCGGCCTCGGTCAGCCGCTGATGCGTACGCAGTCCCGCCCGGTCCGCGTCGATCCAGCCGGCGAGCCGTGGCCAGGCGCGCAGCAGGGCCTCGTGGGTGATCTCGACCCGTTCGTCGTCCACGGTGAACAACCGGGCGCGGGTGAACGCCTCCAGCGCCTCGTCCGACCCGGGCACGAGCCGGTCCCGCGCCACGCGGCGCCTGCTGTCCGCACCCTCCTCGCCCACCCTGACCAGCTGGAGCGTCAACTGCCGTGCCACATCGCGCTGCTCGACGGTGAGGTCGAGGTAGGTGCGCTCGGCGGTGGCGGCCACGGCGCCCTGGATGCCGCCGGTCGCGCGGTATCCGGCCACCGTGAGGCGCTTGCCCGTGCGCCGTCGCCAGGTGGAGAGCAGGGCGTACGACAGCAACGGCAGGGTTCCCGGCTCGTAACCCTGGCCTCCCGGGTCGAGGTCGTGCAGCAGTACGTCGAGGAGGCCCGGCTCGATGTCCACCCCGGCGAGGGCCGCGGGCCCCGTCACGCACTCGGCGAGTTCCTCGCGGCTCATCGCGCCGAGCGCCATCGTGTCGCGCTGGACGACGCCGACGAGCGCGGGATGGGTGAGGCAGCGGTCGAAGTAGTCGGCGCGGACGGCGAGCACGGCGAGCGGCAGGGCGCACACGGCGTCGATGTACGCGGCGCGCTCCGCCTCGTCCTCGCAGAGCGTGAACGCCTCCTCGAACTGGTCGACGACCAGCAGCAGCCTCCCTGCCCCGGTGGCCCCCAGGGGCTCACCCGCCCTGATCCGCCGGGCGAGTTCGGCCTCGTCGGTCGCGAGCGGTTCCTGGAGGGCGCGGGCCAGGGCGTCGACCGGTCGGCCGGTGGGGGTGACGACGATGCTGCGCCATGGTCCCTCCGCGCGTGCGGGCAGCGCCCCCGCCGCGACGGCCGGCAGCAGCCCGGCCCGCAGCAGCGAGGACTTGCCGGAGCCGGAGGCGCCGAAGACGACGACTGGCCCCGAGGTACGGGCCGCCCGTGCGACCCGGTCGACCAGCGCGGTGGTGGCCCGGGCCCGGCCGAAGAACCAGCGCGCGTCGTCCGATCGGTAGTGGTCGAGTCCTCGGTACGGGCACGGGGTGGCCCGCTGTCCCGGCTGCGTGCCCGGCACCTCGCACAGGCTCCGCAGGGCACCGCCCGCGTTCAGGGCCGTGTCGAGCACGTCGGCGAGGTCGCGGTGCGGGCGCTTGCGGCCGTTCTCCACGTTCGAGAGGTGGCTCTTGCTGTACGCCGTCAGCTTGGCGAGCCGGGACAGTGACACTCCGTTCGCGTCCCGGATCCGGCGCATCGCCGCCCCGAAGTCTTCCGGGCCCGTCTCCTCGTGCATCGCGTTCCCCCAGTTCATCGGCCGTATTCCAGGACCTCTGCGAGGGGGATACGCGCCGTGTCTAGCGTGCCGCTCCGGGGGTGGGCAGTGTGCTGTCAGCGGGCCGGGATCAGCACTTTGAGTGACGGAATCCCATGGCCGGCGATTCCCTTCCTCGACCTGAACGGAGGCATTTCCATGCCTGGAAAGACGAAGCTCGCGGTGATGGCGGCGACCGCTGTGGCGGCCGTCGTGACGACGGTGGTTCCGGCCCAGTCGGCACCGTCCGTGGACGTGGGCGCGGCGCATTCCACGACGTGCTCGGTCGGCGGGTGGCCCAAGAGCGGGGCCCGCGCGGACATCTCGTGGACCAGCCGCACCGCCACGGTCAAGCTCACCGTGTGGGACAAGGACACGTGGCTGCGCCCGACCAAGGCGTTCATCGAGGGTTTCGCGGGACGCACCTACGTCGGTGACCGCGACCTCACCGCCGATGAGGGTCAGCAGACCGCTTCCTTCACCCTCAGCACCAGCAAGCCCGGCGGCATCACGCTGATCAAGCTGTGGTCCAAGTCGGGAGCCAACAACAGCGTCGTGCGCCACTGCGCGCGCTGACGCGACCCGGCGGGGCTCACGCCTGCGTGAGCCCCGCCACCAACTCGTCCGCCGCCCGGTACGGGTCCAGCTCCCCCGCCACGATCCGCTCCGCCAGTGTGCTCAGCCGGCGGTCGCCGTGGAGGTCGCCGATCCGCTCCCGGAGGGCGGTCACGGCGATGGCCTCCACCTCATGGGCGGCGCGGGCGAGACGCCGCTCCGCGAGCACCCCCCGCTCCTCCATCCATGCCCGGTGCTTCTCCAGCGCCTCGACGACCTCGTCGATGCCCTCGGCCCGCGCCGCGACCGTCTTCACGATGGGCGGGCGCCAGTCGCCGGGACCGCGGGATTCGCCGAGGCCCAGCATGTGGTTGAGCTCGCGGGCGGTGGCATCCGCCCCGTCGCGGTCGGCCTTGTTGACCACGTACACGTCGCCGATCTCCAGGATTCCCGCCTTGGCGGCCTGGATGCCGTCGCCCATGCCGGGGGCCAGCAGCACCACACTCGTGTCCGCCTGCGAGGCGATCTCGACCTCGGACTGGCCGACGCCGACCGTCTCGACGAGGATCACGTCGCAGCCCGCCGCGTCCAGGACGCGGATGGCCTGCGGGGCGGCCCAGGCGAGCCCGCCGAGGTGCCCGCGCGTCGCCATGGACCGGATGTAGACGCCGGCATCCGTCGCGTGCTCCGCCATCCGCACCCGGTCGCCCAGCAGCGCACCGCCCGAGAAGGGCGACGACGGGTCCACGGCCAGCACACCGACCCGCTTGCCCTGCCGCCGATAGGCGGTCACGAGCGCCGATGTGGATGTCGACTTGCCGACACCGGGCGACCCCGTGAGGCCCACGACGTACGCGTTGCCCGCCAGCGGCGCCAACGCGGCCATGACCTCGCGGAGCTGTGGGGACGCCCCCTCCACCAGGGAGATCAGCCGGGCCACGGCCCGCGGCCGGCCCTCCCTGGCCTGGGCCACCAGCGAGGCGACGTCCTGCATCACAGCTCCGATCACTAGGCCACTTGGGGTCGGCACGGCATCGCGTACGAGATCACGTACGGGATCACGTACGAAATCGTGCGTCAGGCCTTTGGTACCCGCACGATCAGTGCGTCACCCTGCCCGCCGCCACCGCACAGCGCGGCAGCGCCCACGCCGCCGCCGCGCCGCTTCAGTTCGAGGGCGAGGTGCAGGACGAGCCGGGCGCCGGACATGCCGATCGGGTGACCGAGGGCGATGGCGCCGCCGTTGACGTTCACCTTTTCCGTGGAAACCCCGAGGTCCTTCATTGACTGGACCCCGACGGCGGCGAAGGCTTCGTTGATCTCGATCAGGTCAAGATCCTCGACGCCGATGCCCTCCTTCTTCAGCGCGTGCTGGATCGCGTTCGACGGTTGCGACTGCAATGAGTTGTCGGGTCCCGCGACGTTCCCGTGGGCGCCGATCTCCGCGATCCACTCCAGGCCGAGCTCCTGCGCCTTGGTCTTGCTCATGACGACGACGGCGGCCGCCCCGTCGGAGATCTGGGAGGCCGAACCGGCCGTGATCGTGCCGTCCTTCGTGAACGCGGGCCGCAGCTTGCCCAACGACTCGGTGGTCGTCTCACCGCGGATGCCCTCGTCCTCGCTGAAGACGACGGGCTCACCCTTGCGCTGCGGAATCTCCACCGGAGTGATCTCCGCCTCGAAGAGGCCGTTCTTCCGCGCGGCGGCGGCCCGCTGGTGCGAGAGGGCCGAGAAGTCGTCCTGCTCGGGCCGCAGGATGCCGAGGCGCGTGTTGTGCTTCTCGGTCGACTCGCCCATGGCGATGTTCTCGAAGGCGTCGGTCAGCCCGTCATACGCCATGGCGTCGAGCATCTCGATCGCGCCGTACTTGTAGCCCTCCCGGGACTTCGGCAGCAGGTGGGGGGCGTTGGTCATCGACTCCTGGCCGCCCGCCACGACCACGTCGAACTCGCCGGCGCGGATCAGCTGGTCCGCGAGCGCGATGGCGTCGAGGCCCGACAGGCACACCTTGTTGATGGTGAGCGCCGGGACGCTCATCGGGATGCCCGCCTTGACCGCGGCCTGGCGTGCCGGGATCTGCCCTGCCCCGGCCTGGAGCACCTGGCCCATGATCACGTACTGCACCTGGTCGCCACCGATACCCGCACGGTCGAGGGCGGCCTTGATCGCGAAACCACCGAGGTCGGCGCCGGAGAAGGACTTCAGAGAGCCCAGCAGCCGCCCCATGGGCGTGCGGGCGCCCGCGACGATCACCGAGGTTGTGCTGTTCGTTCCAGACATGAGGTGCGATCCCCTTTCAGCTGCACAGCTGAGGAGTGAACGAGGGTTTACTTCGAATGTACTGAGCGGTACGACGCCCGTCATCCGGCCAGGTGTGTGATCGCGCGCACGTTGCGTAACCACCTCCGGAGCGCTGCACTAGCACCATGCTGACGCGAATCGACCACATCGGGATCGCTTGCTTCGACCTCGACAAAACTGTCGAGTTCTACCGGGCGACGTACGGCTTCGAGGTCTACCACTCCGAGATCAACGAGGAGCAGGGCGTACGCGAGGCCATGCTCAAGATCAACGAGACGTCCGACGGAGGCGCCTCCTACCTTCAGCTCCTCGAGCCCACCCGCGAGGACTCCGCAGTCGGAAAATGGCTGGCCAAGAACGGTGAGGGCGTGCACCACATCGCCTTCGGCACGGCGGATGTGGACGCGGACGCGGCCGCCATCGGGGACAAGGGCGTACGGGTGCTGTACGAGGAGCCGCGCAGGGGTTCGATGGGGTCGCGCATCACCTTTCTGCATCCAAAGGATTGCCACGGCGTCCTGACAGAACTGGTCACATCGGCGCCCGTTGAGTCACCTGAGCACTGACCCGCGTACATAAGGGCCGGTAGGGTTGGGGACGGCCGCCGCCTCTTCGGGGCGGTCGCGGGTCCTCATCGTCAGGATCCGAGGGCCGGGGTCCAGGTTTCGGGGGACAAGCGTCGGGGCGGCAGGGTGCGCTCCGCCGTTGATCTGACACCATTCCCCGGGGGCCCCGTTCGGCGGATGGACGGTGCTCGTTTGGAGAGACTTGCGACCAGGGGACGGATGGGACCGCGCAGTGCGGGGCTACGAACGCCAGGAGCGAGAGCCGGCGGCTGACGTCGACCACCTCTCTCGGTTCGAGGCCGAGATGGAGCGGCTGAAGACCGAGCGGGAGAAGGCCGTCCAGCACGCCGAGGACCTCGGCTATCAAGTCGAGGTGCTGCGCGCCAAGTTGCACGAGGCGCGCCGCAATCTGGCGACCCGGCCTGCCTACGACAGTGCCGACATCGGCTACCAGGCCGAGCAGATGCTCCGTAACGCCCAGATGCAGGCCGACCAGCTGCGCCAGGACGCCGAGCGGGAGCTGAGCCAGGCCCGCGCGCAGACGCAGCGGATCCTCCAGGAGCACGCCGAGCAGGCCGCCCGCCTCCAGGCGGAGCTGCACCAGGAGGCGGTCACCCGCCGCCAGCAGCTCGACCAGGAGCTGTCCGAGCGCCGGCAGAGCGTCGAGTCGCATGTCAACGAGAACGTGGCGTGGGCCGAGCAGCTGCGCGCCCGCAGCGAGCAGCAGGCCCGCCGACTGGTCGACGAGTCGCGTGGCGAGGCCGAGAAGGCCCTGGCCGCCGCCCGCGCGGAGGCCGAGCGGGTCGCCGCGGAGGCCCGCCAGCGGCTGCAGGCCGACGCCGAGCAGGCGCGCGCGGAGACCGAGGCGCTGCTGCGCCGGGCCCGTACGGACGCCGAGCGGCTGCTGAACGCGGCGTCGACGCAGGCCCAGGAGGCCACCGACCACGCCGAGCAGCTGCGCAGTTCGACCGCCACCGAATCGGACAGCGCGCGCCGCCAGGCCACCGAGCTGAGCCGGGCAGCCGAGCAGCGCATCAGCGCGGCCGAGGCGGCGCTGCGCGAGGCGCAGGCCGAGGCGGACAAGGTCCTCGCCGAGGCGAAGGAGGCCGCGGCCAAGGCGCTCTCCAGCGCGGAGTCGGCGAACGAGCAGCGCGCGCGTACGGCGAAGGAGCAGGTCGCCCGGCTGGTCGGCGAGGCCGTCAAGGAGGCCGAGACCACCAAGGCCGAGGCCGAGCAGGTCGTCGCGGACGCCAAGGCCACCGCCGAGAAGATCGTCGCGGAGGCCGAGGAGAGCGCGCGCAGCCTCACCGCCGAGGAGACCGCCTCCCAGCTCTCCAAGGCGGCCCGTACGGCCGAGGACGTCCTGAACAAGGCGTCCGAGGAAGCCAAGTCGACCACCAAGGCCGCGGCCGAGGAGGCCGAGCGGATCCGCGCCGGGGCCGAGGCCGAGGCGGACCGGCTGCGGGCCGAGGCGCACGACATCGCCGAACAGCTCAAGGGCACGGCGAAGGACGACACCAAGGAGTACCGCGCCAAGACGGTCGAGCTGCAGGAGGAGGCGCGCCGGCTGCGCGGCGACGCCGAGCAGCTGCGCGCGGACGCCAATGCCGAGGGCGAGCGGATCCGTTCCGAGGCCCGGCGTGAGGCCGTCCAGCAGATCGAGGAGGCGGCCAAGACCGCCGAGGAGCTGCTCGCCAAGGCGAAGGCCGACGCGGACGAGCAGCGGTCGAACGCGACGACGGAGAGCCAGCGGCTCCGCACCGAGGCCATCGAGCGCGCCACGACGCTGCGCCGGCAGGCCGAGGAGACCCTGGAGCGCACCCGCGCGGAGGCCGAGCGGCACCGGGCGGAGGCCGTCGAGCAGTCCGAGGGCATCACGGCGGAGGCCGAGCGCGCCGCCCGCGAACTGCACGACGACACCGAGCGGGCCATAGCCGCTCGCCAGGCCGAGGCCGCCGAGGGGCTGACCCGGCTGCACACGGAGGCCGAGGAGCGCCTCGTCTCCGCCGAGCAGGCGCTGACGGACGCGCGCGCGGAGGGCGAGCGGATCCGCCGTGAGGCCGCCGAGGAGACCGACCGGCTGCGCGGCGAGGCCGCCGAGCGGATCCGTACGCTCCAGGCGCAGGCCGAGACGGAGGCCGAGCGGCTGCGCAACGAGGCCGCTTCCGACGCGTCCGCCTCGCGTGCCGAGGGCGAGGCCATCGCCGTACGGCTGCGTTCGGAGGCCGCGGCGGAGGCCGAGCGGCTGAAGTCGGAGGCCCAGGACACCGCGGACCGCGTACGGGCGGAGGCGCAGGCCGCCGCCGAGCGGCTCGCCACGGAGGCCGCCGAGGCGCTGTCCGCCGCCCAGGAGGAGGCCGCCCGGCGCCGCCGCGAGGCCGAGGAGCTGCTCGGCGCCGCCCGGCAGGAGGCCGACCAGGAGCGGGAGCGGGCCCGCGAGCAGAGCGAGGAGCTGCTGGCCTCGGCGCGCAACCGCGTGGAGGAGGCCCAGACCGAGGCCGTACGGCTGGTCGAGGAGGCGGACCGCCGGGCGACCGAGATGGTGTCGGCCGCCGAGCAGACCGCGCAGCAGGTACGGGACTCCGTGGCCGGGCTGCACGAGCAGGCCCAGGAGGAGATCGCAGGCCTGCGCAATGCCGCCGAGCACGTGGCGGAGCGCATGCGCACGGAGGCGCAGCAGGAGTCCGACCGGGTCCGCGCCGACGCGTACGCGGAGCGGGAGCGGGCCACCGAGGACGGCAATCGCGTACGGCGTGAGGCGCGGGACGAGGCGGAGGCCGCCAAGTCCCTTGCGGAGCGCACGGTTTCGGAGGCGATCGCCGAGTCCGAGCAACTGCGTTCGGATGCCTCGGAGTTCGTCCAGCGGGCGCGTACGGAGGCGTCGGACACCGTCGCGACGGCCGAGCAGGACGCGTCGCGGACGCGGGCCGAGGCCCGCGAGGACGCCAACCGCATCCGGTCGGACGCGGCGACGCAGGCCGACACCCTCATCACCGAGGTGACGGCGGAGGCGGAGCGGCTCACGGCGGAGACGAACGCGGAGGCGGAGCGGGTCCGTTCCGAGTCCGTGGCGAAGGCCGACCGGCTGATCTCGGACGCGACGAGCGACGCGGAGCGGCTGCGCGCCGAGGCGGCCGACACGGTCGGTTCCGCGCAGCAGCACGCCGAGCGGGTCAGGTCGGAGGCGGAGCGCTTCAAGAACGAGGCCGCCGCCGAGGCCGACCGGCTCATGTCGAACGCCCGCGACGAGGCCGACGACACGCTGGACAAGGCGCGCAAGGAGGCCAACAAGCGGCGCTCCGAGGCGGCCGAGCAGGTCGACACGCTGATCACGGAGACGGCCGCCGAGGCCGACAAGCTGATCACCGAGGCCCAGCAGACGGCGCACAAGACCACCGCGGACGCGGAGGGGCACGCCGACGCGATGGTCGGCGCCGCCCGCAACGAAGCGGAGCGGCTGGTCTCCGAGGCGACCGTCGAGGGCAACTCGCTGGTGGAGCGGGCCCGGACGGACGCGGACGACCTGCTGGTCGGTGCGCGCCGGGACGCCACGGCCATAAGAGAGCGTGCCGAGGAGCTGCGGGACCGGGTCACCGGCGAGATCGAGGAGCTGCACGAGCGGGCCCGCCGGGAGTCCGCCGAGACGATGAAGGCGGCGGGCGACCGCTGCGACGCGCTCATCAAGGCCGCCGAGGAGCAGCTGAAGGAGTCCGCGGCGCGGGCCAAGGAACTGGTGTCGGAGGCCAACTCCGAGGCGGGCAAGGTCCGGATCGCCGCGGTGAAGAAGGCGGAGGGGCTCCTCAAGGAGGCCGAGCAGAAGAAGGCCGCGCTCATCGCCGAGGCCGAGGCGATCAGGTCCGAGGCGGTGCGGGAGGCGCGGGCCGCGGTCGAGGAGGGCAAGCGCGAACTCGAGGTGCTGGTCCGCCGCCGCGAGGACATCAATGCCGAGATCTCCCGTGTCCAGGACGTCCTTGAGGCGTTGGAGTCGTTTGAGGCCCCGTCGAGTGGCAAGGACGGTGGCGTCAAGGCGGGCGCTGCGGCCGGCGCGACTCGTTCGGGTGGCAAGCCGTCGGAGGGCTAGCCAAACGGCCAACTTCTGTGCTTGCCGGAGGCCTTCAACAGGGTCTCTGGCAAGTGCTCCGGCAGTTAGCCACCGAAAAGGGTGTCATTCTCCATATCAATCGGGCTACTGCTCGATGACACACCGTCTTGACCCCTAGGATTCCCCCTATCACCTCACCGGTCTCATTCGACAGGAACCCCATGAGCGACACTTCCCCCTACGGCTTCGAGCTTGTGCGGCGTGGGTACGACCGCGCTCAGGTGGACGAACGCATTTCGAAGCTCGTCTCCGACCGTGACAGCGCTCTGGCCCGTATCACTGCTCTGGAAAAGCGCATCGAGGAGCTCCATCTCGAAACGCAGAACGCCCAGGCCCAGGTCAGCGACGCCGAGCCGTCGTACGCCGGCCTCGGCGCGCGCGTCGAGAAGATCCTCCGCCTCGCCGAGGAGGAGGCGAAGGACCTGCGCGAAGAGGCCCGTCGCGCGGCGGAACAGCACCGTGAGCTCGCCGAGTCGGCGGCCCAGCAGGTGCGTAACGACGCAGAATCGTTCGCTGCGGACCGCAAGGCCAAGGCGGAGGACGAGGGCGTCCGGATCGTCGAGAAGGCCAAGTCCGACGCTTCTCAGCTGCGTACCGAGGCTCAGAAGGACGCGCAGTCCAAGCGTGAGGAGGCGGACGCCCTCTTCGAGGAGACCCGTGCGAAGGCCGCTCAGGCCGCCGCCGACTTCGAGACGAACCTCGCCAAGCGCCGCGAGCAGTCCGAGCGTGACCTGGCCTCGCGTCAGGCCAAGGCGGAGAAGCGTCTCGCGGAGATCGAGCACCGCGCGGAGCAGCTCCGTCTGGAGGCCGAGAAGCTGCGTACGGACGCGGAGCGTCGCGCCCGTCAGACGGTGGAGACGGCTCAGCGCCAGGCCGAGGACATCGTGGCCGACGCGAACGCCAAGGCGGACCGGATCCGGTCCGAGTCCGAGCGCGAGCTCGCGGCTCTGACGAACCGTCGCGACTCGATCAACGCCCAGCTGACGAACGTCCGCGAGATGCTCGCAACGCTCACCGGTGCGGCGGTCGCTGCCGCGGGCTCTCCGGCCGAGGACGAGCCGATCTCTCGTGGGGTGCCGGCGCAGCAGTCTCGGTAGGTACGGGTTGTGGGTGAGCTGCGGGCCGGTTGTGGCTGGTCGCGCAGTTCCCCTCGCCCCTGACGGTGCGCGGGACCCTCAAAGGCAAAGAGCCCCCTGTCGTTGAAGTGGCAGGGGGCTTTGTCGCGTTTTAGCGTGGGCCCATGATCGAGCTTGAGGGGCTTACCAAGCGGTACGGCGAGAAGATGGCGGTGAATCATCTGACGTTCACCGTGCGGCCGGGGATCGTGACCGGGTTTCTGGGGCCGAACGGGGCCGGGAAGTCCACGACGATGCGGATGCTGCTCGGGCTCGACCGGCCGACCGCTGGTGACGTACGGATCGACGGGCAGCACTACGACCACCTCAAGGACCCGCTGAAGTACATCGGGGCCCTGCTCGACGCGAAGGCCATGCACGGCGGCCGCAGCGCGTTCAACCACCTCCTGTGCCTCGCGCAGAGCAACGGGATTCCGAAGGCGCGGGTGCATGAGGTCCTCGACACCGTCGGCCTCACGGCGGTGGCGAAGAAGAAGGCGAAGGGCTTCTCGCTCGGCATGGGGCAGCGGCTCGGCATCGCGGGCGCGCTGCTCGGCGACCCGCGGATCCTGATGTTCGACGAGCCGGTCAACGGGCTCGACCCCGAGGGCATCCACTGGATCCGGAACCTGATGAAGTCCCTGGCCGCCCAGGGCCGTACGGTCTTCGTCTCCTCGCATCTGATGAGCGAGATGGCGCTGACCGCCGACCACCTCGTCGTGATCGGCCAGGGCCGGCTGCTCGCCGACACCTCCATGGCCGACTTCATTCGGCAGAACTCACGGTCGTACGTACGGATCCGGTCGCCCCAGCGGGAGCGGCTGCTCGATGTGCTGCACGAGGCCGGGATCACCGCCGTGGAGACGGGCGGCGGGTCGCTGGAGGTGGACGGCGGGAAGCCGGAGCTCATCGGTGAGCTGGCCGCGCAGCACCAGATCGCGCTGCATGAGCTGAGCCCCCAGCAGGCCTCGCTGGAAGAGGCGTTCATGCAGCTGACGGCGGAGTCGGTGGAGTACCACGCGCACTCGGACCCGGGGCTCGGCGGCACCGGGCCGCCCGCCGCGCCGCCCGCCGGGCAGCAGAGGCCCCAGTGGGGCAACGACTGGAAGAAGGGCTGAATCCATGGCCGCGACCCAGGTCGTCCGGTCCGAGTGGACCAAGATCCGGTCGGTGGCGTCCACGGTGTGGACGCTCAGTCTCGCCGCGGTGGTCACCGTCGCACTCGGCGTGCTCATCTCGCTGCTGTCCAAGAACGAGTTCGACGATCTGAGCACGAACGACCGCCTCTCCTTCGACCCGACGTTCATCAGCTTCGCGGGGATGAGCCTCGGTCAGCTGGCGATGATCGTGTTCGGCGTGCTGGTGGTGTCCAACGAGTACAGCACCGGCATGATCCGTACGTCGCTCGCCGCGGTGCCGCAGCGCGGCGCGTTCCTCTTCAGCAAGATCGCGGTGGCCACCGGACTCGCCTTCGTCGTCGCCCTCGCCACCAGTTTCGTCGCCTTCTTCCTCGGCCAGGCGATGCTCGGCTCGCACCGGGCGTCGATCGGCGACCCGGGTGTCCTGCGCGCGGTCATCGGCGGCGGCCTCTACATGACCCTCGTCGCCGTCTTCTCGATGGGCGTCGCCACGATGCTCCGCAGCCCGATGCTCTCCCTCGGCATCCTGATGCCCTTCTTCTTCCTGATCTCCGCCATCCTCGGCAACGTCTCCGCCACCAAGAAGATCGGCCAGTTCCTCCCGGACCAGGCGGGCAGCAAGATCATGCAGGTGGTGACCCCGGTCGACGACGACGTCCCGTACGGACCCTGGGGCGGCCTGGGCATCATGGTCCTGTGGGTCGTGGTGGCGGTGGCGGGCGGATACGCGCTGCTGAAAAGGCGGGACGCGTAGGCGTAGGCGCAAGAGCAGGGACAACGATTCTGCTCGGCTTTGAGGGGAACCGTCTGCGCCCCGCTATCCTCCTATCCCTTACGGGGGCCTGTGCCCCGAAGTCCTGAACCTTTCGATGGGTGCGGAGAATGATCGAGGCAGTCGGCCTGACGAAGCGCTATGGCGACAAGACAGCCGTATACAACCTTTCCTTCCAGGTAAGGCCGGGTTCCGTCACCGGCTTCCTCGGGCCCAACGGGTCGGGCAAGTCGACGACCATGCGGATGATCCTCGGGCTCGACAACCCCAGCTCCGGCCAGGTGACGATCGGCGGATTCCCGTACCGCAAGCTGCCCAACGCCCCCCGCCAGGTCGGCGCGCTCCTTGATGCCAAGGCCGTGCACGGTGGCCGGCACGCCCGCAACCACCTCCTGTGCCTCGCGCAGCTGTCGGGCATCCCGGCCCGCCGGGTGGACGAGGTGCTGGGCGTCGTCGGCCTCCAGGACGTGGCGAAAAAGCGCTCCAAGGGCTTCTCGCTCGGTATGGGCCAGCGGCTCGGTATCGCCGCAGCGCTGCTCGGCGACCCTCAGGTGCTGCTCTTCGACGAACCGGTCAACGGACTCGACCCCGAGGGCATCCTCTGGGTACGGAACCTGATGAAGTCGCTGGCCGCGGAGGGCCGGACCATCTTCGTCTCCTCCCACCTCATGAGCGAGATGGCCCTCACCGCCGACCACCTCATCGTGATCGGCCGCGGCCAGCTGCTCGCCGACATGAGCATCCGCGACTTCATCTCGCACAACTCCGCCGACTTCGCGCGTGTACGTACGTCCGACACCGAGCCCCAGCAGCGCGAGAAGCTGACGGCGGCACTGACCGAGGCGGGCGGCCAGGTGCTGCCCGAGCAGGACGGCGCGCTGCGTGTCATGGGCCTGCCGCTCCCCCGCATCAGCGACGTCGCGCACGACTCCGACGTACGCCTGTGGGAGCTCTCCCCGCACCAGGCCTCGCTGGAGGAGGCGTACATGCGGATGACGCAGGGCGCCGTCGACTACCGCTCCTCCATCGACCAGCGCGAGGGCCTGGGGCCGGAGCTGCCGCCGGGCGCGATGCCGCCGCCGCAGATGCCGGTGCCGGGCCAGGGCCAGCCGGGCTGGTACGCCCCGCCGTCGCCCCAGCAGGGCGGGCAGCCGTTCGCGATGCCGCAGGCACAGCCGCCCGCGGGCCCGTACGGCGCCCCGGTCGCCCCGGCCGCGCCCGGAGCGGGCGAGCCCAACCCGTACGCCCAGCCCGCCGGCACCCGGCCCACGGCCGCCGCCGCGCAGCCCTCCGCCGCCCCCGACCTGACCAAGCCCGAGGACGCCCGATGAGCACGCCCCAGCACCAGATGCAGCAGCCGGCCGCCCCTGCCCCCAACTGGCAGGGCGCGCCCGGGACTTCGTACACCTCTCCGATTCCGGTCACGCGCACCCACCTCGGTCACGCGCTCGCGTCCGAGTGGACGAAGATCAAGTCGGTGCGTTCCACGATGTGGACGCTCGGTGCCTTCCTTCTCCTGGTCGTCGGCATCGGCTTCCTGGTCGCCGCCCATCTCACCGAGACGGGCTACGACGACTCCCCGTACACGCTCCCCGCCTTCTCCGGGCTGCTCCTCGGGCAGCTCTGCCTGATCACACTGGGCGTGCTGGTGATCTCGTCGGAGTACGGCACGGGCATGATCCGTGCGACCTTCACGGCGTCGCCCCAGCGCCACCGGGTGCTCACCGCCAAGCTGCTGATCTTCTTCGTCGTCGCGTTCGTCGTGTCGGCGCTCGCCATCGGGGTGGTCGGCCTGATCACGTCGGGCATGGACGGCGGGACGTCGGACACGCCGTGGGGCGGGACCGTCCTGATGGGCGCGCTGTACGTGTCACTGCTCGGCGTCCTCGCGCTCGCGGTGGGCTCGATGCTGCGGCACTCCGCCGGCGCGATCACCGCGATGCTCGGTGTGGTGCTGGTGCCCGCGGTCCTGCCCTTGATGCCCAAGAAGATGATGGAGTACAACGCTCCGAACGCGCTCGCCCAGATCTTCCACCTCGACTCCGAGGGCGGGAACGGCGGCCCACAGCTCGTCTTCCTCGCCGTGGTGACCGCGGCGGCGATCGCCGGCGCCTACGTACTACTGGAGAAGCGGGATGTGTAAGACATAGGGGGCACAAGAAAAACGTTCGAAGGACTAGAACCTTGGCGCGTTCCTGGACCGCTGCACCCGTGTGGTGCGGCGGTCCTTCGCGTTCCAGCACGCCTTGTGCCAGTGGCGCCGCTCGTCCACGCCGGAGTGCTCGGGCCAGGCGACCACGTGCGGCAGCCCGGAGGGAATCTGCTGGTCGCAGCCCGGGCAGCGGTACGTCTTGCCCTGCGCGCTCGCACCCGCCACGTGCCGCACGCTCCAGGCCTCGCCCTGCCAGCTCTCCGTCGACTGCCAGCCGCCGTAGCGGTCGGCCGGATCCGCCTCCGCGCTCCGGCCGGAGTCACCGGCACCCTTGGGACGGTTGCGACGCGGGGACACAGGACACCTCACGGAGCTATACAGGGAGCACGGGCTGTGTCCAGCCTACGCGGAGCACCCAGGGGTACGTGTACGTCGCCAACCCCCACAGATCCCCCGCACGGCCGGCTCATTCTGCAGACAATCCGCCAATCTCTCCGACAGGCCGTGTCCTTGGCACGTGTCAGACGGTTATGCGGGATGGGGGAGTCGCGTCGGCACAAGGAGGCAGGAGTGCGATGCGCGTAGGAAGTTTTGTACTGGCGGCCCAGTTCCCGGGGCAAGGTCAGGGGGAGGCACTGCACCGTGCGGTGCGGTCCGCCGAGGTCGCCGAAGAAGCCGGGCTCGACGCCGTATGGCTGGCCGAGCACCACTTCGTGCCGTACGGGACGTGCCCGTCGGCCATCACGCTCGCGGCGTTGCTGCTCGGCCGCACCCGGCGGATCCGGGTCGGCACGGCGGTCAGCGTGCTGCCCACCGTGCACCCCGTGGCGCTCGGCGAGCAGGCCGCCCTGCTGCACGTGACCTCCGGCGGGCGGTTCTCTCTCGGGGTGGGACGCGGCGGCCCGTGGGTGGACCTGGAGGTCTTCGGGGCGGGTCTCGAAGCGTACGAGAAGGGGTTCCCGGAATCACTCGATCTGCTGGTGCGCTGGCTGCGCGACCCGTCCGTCGCGGGCGGGTCCGAGCGCTTCGGCTTCCGTGAAGTCCCTGTCGTACCAAGGCCGTCGGAGGCGCTGACGGGCGGTGAGCGCCCCGAGGTCGTCGTCGCCTGCACCTCACCGGCGAGCGTCAAGCTCGCCGCCGGGCGCGGGCTGCCGATGCTCCTCGGGATGCATGTCGGCGACGAGGAGAAGGCGGAGATGGTCGCGCTGTGGCGAACGCACGCGCGCGACGCGGGGTACTCGCCGGACGAGATCGCGGACGCGGCCCATGTCTCGGCCGGCATCGCCCAGGTCGCGGACCGGCGCACGGACGCGGTCGAGATGCTCCTCAAGGCCATGCCGGGCTGGCTGAAGCAGGGTCTCGACGCCCATGTGACCGTGGACGGCCGCGCCCGCTCGATGCGGGACCCGGTGGCCTACACCGAACTGCTCTGCGGCCTGCACCCGGTGGGCACGCCCCGCCTGTGCGCCGACCGCCTCGCGGCGACGTCCGAGCGCACGGGGATCACGCGCTTCGCGCTTCTCATGGAGGGCTCGGGCGACCTGGCGGCGACCGAGGAGAACGTACGACGACTCGGGGACGAGGTGCTGCCACGACTGCGGTGAGCGGGGCCCCGCCCGGACCCAACGGAACCGCGTCCCGGCCGAGCCGGGATGCTTCCTGGCCCAACCGGCGTACGCCTGCTGGGGATTGGGCCGGGTTGGGTCAGGACAGGCCTGCGTCTGATCGCAACAGGCCCGTATACGACCGCTGCAGGCCCCCGTCCGGTCGCAACAGGCCCGTACACGACGGCTACAGGCCCCCGTCCGGTCGCAACAGGCCCGTACACGACGGCTACAGGCCCCCGTCCTGCCGCAACAGGCCCGTATCCGGCCGGAACAGACCCTTGTCCGGGTCCGATCGGCGCGCGTCACGGGAAGCTTGCCGCCCCAGTACAAAAGCACCTCCCGCGTACGGAGCGGCAAGCCGTGCGTCATCGCCGCCTCAGCAGTCCCGGAACTCCGGCGACTGATTCAACAACTGACTGCGCACCGAGGTGAAGCGAGTCAAGGTGTCGTCCACCGAGCCGTCCAGCGGGAACACCGCCACCCGGTGGCAGTTCTGGAAGGCCAGGCGCACCCCGAAGTGCCGCTGCAGCGCACCGCGTATCGCGTCACTCGCGAGCGCACGCAGCAGCTGGCCGCGCGCCTGCTCATCCGGCGGAGGCGTCTGGTTGTCGGCGAACTTGCCGCCGTCCACCTTCAGCTGGGCCACCAGGGAGCTGATCATCTCCCATGCGTAAGGCAGGGAAATCCGGACGCAGTCGACAAATTCCGCTTCGTCGACCTCGCCTCGCTCGGCCTTTTCGAGTAGGGCCGGTGAGACGTCCAGCGACATGGGTTCTCCTCTCGCACCCCCTCGGCAGAGGGGGTTGACGGACAGGGAAGGAGACCGCGACGCCGAACACGCTGAGTACACGCATCGCGACCTCCCGTTTATACGGTAGGCAACTGTTCGTGGCCGCACCAGGACATTGAGAAACCAGGGGAGACTCAACCTGCACACAACCGGCCACTTTCGAACAGGGCTTATCCGGGGAAACAGGGGCGACGGCGCGAGCTCCGGTCAAGCTGACCGGAGATAAATGGGGCGAACCGAAGGTTCTCGGATGAGGGTGGCGGTGGGCGACGGGTGGGCAGATCGCGCCGACCCGTGCGGGTCGAGTAGCGTTGCCGACCATGCGTCTCGTCATTGCCCGCTGCTCCGTTGACTACGCGGGCCGGCTCACCGCCCATCTTCCGTCCGCCCCCCGCCTCATCCTTGTGAAGGCGGACGGCAGTGTCTCGATCCACGCGGACGACCGGGCCTACAAGCCCCTCAACTGGATGTCGCCGCCCTGCACGCTGAAGGAGGGTTCGGGGGACGACGAGGGTGTCTGGACCGTCATCAACAAGGCGGACGAGAAACTCATCATCACCATGGAGGAGATCCTCCACGACTCCTCGCACGAACTCGGCGTGGACCCCGGCCTGATCAAGGACGGCGTGGAAGCACACCTCCAGGAACTCCTCGCCGACCGCATCGACACCCTCGGCGAGGGCTACTCGCTGATCCGCCGCGAGTACATGACCGCCATCGGCCCGGTCGACATCCTGTGCCGTGACGCCGACGGCCAGACCGTCGCCGTGGAGATCAAACGACGCGGCGAGATCGACGGCGTGGAGCAACTCACGCGCTACCTGGAGCTGTTGAACCGCGACCCGCACCTCGCGCCGGTCCGCGGCATCTTCGCCGCCCAGGAGATCAAGCCGCAGGCCCGCGTCCTCGCCACCGACCGGGGCATCGGCTGCGCGGTCCTCGACTACAACGCGCTGCGCGGCATCAAGGACGACAAGCTGCGGCTGTTCTGAGTACAACTGGTGCGTACGGCATGACAGTGGGCCGGGTCCTGGTAATGGACCCGGCCCACTGTCATGCCTGTGTCGTAGGCGGTTGTCGTAGGCGGTGGCCGTACCCGCCCGTCAGATCACCGACGTCCCGGTCGTGCCGGAGCCGGTCGGCGACCCGGGCGCGGTGCTGTCCGTCGGGCTGCTCGCGGTACTCGTGGTCTCGGCCGGGCTGGAGGCCGGGCCGCTGGCCGAGTCGGAGGTCTCCGGTGTCGTCGGCGGAGTCTCGCTCGGCTCGGTCGGTGTGGGAGTCGGAGTCGGTGTAGGTGTGGGTGTCGGCGTCGGACTGGTCGACGGCGTCGGCGAAGTCGGCGGCCTGGTCGAAGACGGCGGCTTCGTCGGGGACTTCGTCGGGCTCGGATCCTTGGACCCACTCGGGTCGTCCGACGGCTCCGTGCTCGATGTCGGCGTCGGGTCGTCCGAGGTCCCGATGATCCCGTCGTCGCCCGGGTCGGTCGGACGGCTCGTCGAGTCCGCGTCGCTGCTGCCCTTCTTGGGCCGGTCCGCGCCGAGTCCGTCGCCGCCCTCGCCCGCGCTGGCCGACGGGTTGACGCCGACCCGCTCCGACGGCGGCTTGTCGTCCGGGTTCGAGGTCGCGCCCAGCGTCACCACGGTGCCGAGCACGGCGGCGAGGAGCGCGCCCGCGCCCGCCGCCACGAGGTTGCGCCGGGTGCCGTTGACCAGGCCCTGGACGCGGCCGGACTTCCCCGAGGAGGCGGACCCACTGCGGTTCGTGATCAACGTGGCGGGCTCGCCGGGCTGCTGGAGCGACGGGACGGGCGTGTACCCGGCCGGTACGCCGCCGGGCGGCGACGCCGACTCCTCGTACCGCGCGTCGGGCACCTCCTCGCCCGACGTCGAACCGATCCCGGCCGACGGTGTGGTGCCGGTGCGGTCCGCGACCAGCGCGAGGGCACGGCGGCCCGCGACGGTGCCGCGCTTCTCGGCGAGGGCGCTGCGCAGCCCGATCGAGGCCTCCAGTTCGGAGCGGGCCCGGTCGAACTGCCCGACGCAGACCGCGACGATGCCCAGCTCGTGGTGGAAATAGGCTTGATCCGAGACCTCGCCGGACACCCGGGCCGCCTCGGCGCCGGCGCGCAGCGCACGCTCCCAGGCGCTCCAGTGCAACCCCGCGGCGAACGCGGGCGCGGCCGTACGCGCCAGCCGTACGGCGGTGGAGCCCTCCTCGTCGTCCGTCGACGGCACCGTGACCGACTCCAGGGCGGTCAGCGCGGCGAGCACGGCGTCCGCCTCGGCGGCGACCCGCTCCGGGGTGACCGACGGATGCCCCGCCCACCAGGCGTAGTGCTCGGCGGCGCTGAGCGCCCTCTCCTCGGTGTCGGACGCGTACCCGACGGCCTCCAGCTGGGTCTGTACGCCGGCCGCGAGCCGGTAGTGCGAGCCGACCGGGGTGACGAGCGCGCAGCCGACGAGCTCGGCGAGCGCGGCGTCCGCGTGCGTGTCCCCCACCAGGGCGGGCAGATGCGCCTGGTGCGGCACCTCGCCGCCCAGCGCGACGGCGAAGCGCAGCGTGGCGCGCGCCGACTCGCTGAGCCGGGACGCGAGCAGCGCGGCGGGCGCGGCGCCCTCGGCGAGCGACGGCAGCGGTACGTCGTGGCCGTCCTCGGCGTCGAAGGGCGCGTCCACGGGCGCGTCCTCGTAGTAGCCGAACTCGTCGAAGGCGTTCGGGTCGGCGCGCAGTTGGTCGCGCTGCCGCAGCAGTGCACCGGCCTGCACGAAGCGCAGCGGCAGTCCCTCGGACTCGAACCAGAGGTCGCCCGCCCAGTTGGCCTCGTCCTCGGTCAGGACGCGGCCGACGGCGCGCTCCAGCAGTTCGAGACCGCCGCCGCGGCCGAGGCCGCCGAGGAAGACCTCTTCGAGGAGCGAGTCGGTGGACGGCGCGGGAACATCGGGTGTCGCGGAGATCAGGAAGGCGCACTCGGGTGTCGCGTCGAGCAGTTCGTCGAGCGCGCCGCCGCCGAAGTCCACGTCGTCCAGGACGACGACCGCGCCGATCTCGTGGACGAGCGCGAGCAGCGTCGCCCGCTCCGGCCGGTACAGCGGTGCGTTGTAGACGGTGGCGAAGAGGTCGTGCAGGAGATCGTCCGCGGTCCGGCGGTGGCCGCTGAGGCGCACCACGCCGTCCGGTGCGAGGTCCGCGCAGTCGTCGGCGACGGCGTCCAGGAGCGCGGTGCGGCCCGAACCCGAAGGTCCGGTGAGCCGTACGGAACGCCCGCGCGCGAGCAGCCGCACCAGGCGCTCGCGCTCCTCCTGCCGCTCCAGCAGCGGCAGTCTGGGCAGCGAGGGCCCGGGCGGTACGGGCGGACGGGCCGCGCGGGCCAGTTCGGCCCGCTCGGCTGCGCTGAACTTCGTGGGTCGCGGCGGCCGCTCGCCCGGTGGGCAGAGCTCGATCTCGCTGCCGTCGACGGGATTGACGGTGAGCAGCTGGTCGCCCGACACGAGTTGGACGGTGCGGGCCAGTGCTGGCGTGTGCTGACCGAAGTCGGACGTCAGAGGATCGCGCGGCGGGCGCTGTCTGGGCGCCGCGCCGTCGTCATGGCCGTACTCTTCGGGTCCCCGGTTCATCGGGTCCATAGGTCCAAGCCCCCCAAAAGCGTGGTGTGCGGGTCCTGTCGCCGGACTCCCGTCGTCCGCCCGCAGGGCGGGCCGCGCGGCGTCTGGTACGTGCGGTCGCAAGGCGCCGAAAGGTCCTCGTAGCGGAGCTACCAGGGCCTTTCGGCAACGCCGCGAGCGTGCGTGCCAGGCGTCGTGCGGCAGACGGGAGTGCGGCGACAGGACCCAGGCCCCTCCCGGCCTTGCTGCACACTGCGCTGTCGCTTCTGGTCCGGTGCCCGCTCACGGGTTCATCAACGCGGGCAGCCGAACCCTAAACCTTCGCACAGTATCTACGAACACACGGGGTACCGCGCCGTCCGAGACGTCACAGCTTCGTGAGGATTGTGGGCGAGATACGTTTCGTACGGCGCTTCTATACCCGATCTTCGCCGTTTGCGACAGTGACGCGGAGTCACATCCGGAGGTGCCTCGGGGCCGTGCCCCGGGCGACGAGGGGTCACACCCTGGGCAGTGACTCGACCCCGATGCCGCCCTCGATCGCCAGGATCCGGTGAAGCCGGGTGGCCACCAGCAGGCGCTGCATCTGCGGCGGGACGCCGCGCAGCACAAGCCTCCGGCCGCACCGCCCCGCCCGCCGGTGGGCCCCCATGATGACACCGAGTCCGGTGGCGTCCCAGGAGTCCAGCTCTGACAGGTCGAGCACCAGGTCGCCGACACCGTCGTCGACGGCCGAGTGCAGGACCGTACGGGCGTCCGCCGCGCTGCGTACGTCGAGGCGGCCCCCGACGACCAGCTCGGCGTGGTCGCCCCTGATGTACATATGCGCTCCCCGAGAGTGCGTTTCGTACGCTGCGTCTTCGTCATGTCCTGTGTTGCCAGGACTGACTGCCGTACCGGGGCAGAAGTTGCCCTCTGTAAGCGAACCGATACCGAATTCACCCCGAGGAGTGATCGGCGGAAGATCACCCCGGAGTCAGTACGTGTGTCTGTGGGTCTGTCTGTGCGTGTGAGTGTGCGTGTGCCTGTACGTGCGTCTGTGCGTGTCAGTACGTGTAGAAGCCTTGCCCGCTCTTGCGTCCGATGTCACCGGCGTCAACCATCCGGCGCATCAGCTCGGGCGGGGCGAACTTCTCGTCCTGGGACTCCGTGTAGATGTTGCTGGTCGCGTGCAGGAGGATGTCGACACCCGTGAGGTCGGCGGTGGCGAGGGGCCCCATCGCGTGACCGAAGCCCAGCTTGCAGGCGAGGTCGATGTCCTCGGCGCTGGCCACACCCGACTCGTACAGCTTGGCCGCCTCGACCACGAGGGCCGAGATGAGCCGGGTGGTCACGAAGCCGGCCACGTCACGGTTGACGACGATGCAGGTCTTGCCGACCGACTCGGCGAACTCCCGCGCGGCGGCGAGCGTTTCGTCGCTCGTCTTGTAGCCGCGGACCAGCTCGCAGAGCTGCATCATCGGGACCGGCGAGAAGAAGTGGACGCCGACGACCCGCTCCGGGCGCTCAGTGGCCGCCGCGATCTTGGTGATCGGGATGGCGGAGGTGTTGGAGGCGAGTACGGTCTCGTCCTTCACCAGCTTGTCGAGCGTACGGAAGATCTCGTGCTTGACTTCCAGCTTCTCGAAGACGGCCTCGACGACGATGTCGGCGTCGGCGACCGCGTCCAGATCGGTGGTCGTGGTGATGCGCCCCAGCGCCGCCCCGGCCGCGTCGGCGTCCAGCTTCCCCTTGCTCACGAACTTGTCGTACGAGGCCTTGATGCCGTCGGTGCCACGGGTCAGCGCCTCGTCGGTGACATCGCGCAGGACGACGTCCCAGCCGGCCTGTGCGGAGACCTGGGCGATACCTGAACCCATGAGTCCGGCCCCGATGACGGCGAGCTTGCGTGCCACTGTCCGACTCCCCTGCTGCGTATTCCCTGCGGCGTTGACCATCGCGAGACAACCCCGGGTAACACGCTGTCGGGTTGCCTCTTCGGCGGACCCTAGCGCTCGTCAGGCGCTGTGTGACCGGTAAGTAACGCGCGTCACGTCTCATAGGACGGACATCACACCGAGCGGCTCATTCCGGGGCCCGTACGGCGTAGTTGAGGACCTTCTCGCTCAAAAGGTCCTCCATGCCGTCGAGGAGGTTCAGCACCTCCCGCGACACCTCGGCCGGATCGCGGCACGCCATCATCTCGCGGCCGACCGTGCTCATCACCGTCTGGTGGAGCCAGCCGATCTGGCCGGCCATCAGACCGGGCGTCGGATCGTCGGGATCCGCGCCCGTCTCCTCGCGCAGGGCCGCTTCCAGGTCGTCGTGGACCTCCTGCTGGAGGCTCCACAGCCGGGAGCGGAGGGCGGGCGCGTCATGGATGACGCGCATGAAGCGGTCGTACCCCGCCATCAGGCCGACCCGGGGCGAGACGGCCTCGACCTCCTCGCGCAGCTCGCGCAGGACGGCGGCGGCGGCCGACTCCCCGACCTGTCGGGCGCGCACCCAGCGCGAGAGCCGGTCGACGACGCCCTTGCTGCGGTCGAAGAAGAGGTCTTCCTTGGCCGGGAAGTAGTTGTACACGGTGTTCACGGAGACGTCGGCCGCGTCCGCGACCTCGGCCATGGTCACCGTCACGAAGCCGTGCTCCAGGAACAGCCCCGTGGCGATGTCCGAGATGCGCTGCCTGGTCTCGCGCTTCTTCCGCTCCCTGAGCCCCTCTGCCATGGCTTCATCGTAGGCCGGACCGATAATTTCTGGCCTCTCTGAAACTTTGGTGGCATTGCAAAATTTAAGTCCCTCTGTTTTTCTTGGCGCATGCCCATCATCAGCACGGCCGGCCTGGCCCGGACCTTCCAGACCAAACGCGGCCCCGTCGAGGCGGTCCGCGGCATCGACCTCACCGTGAGAGCGGGCGAGATCCTCGGCTTCCTCGGCCCGAACGGAGCGGGCAAGACGACCACGCTCCGGATGCTCACCACCCTGCTGACCCCGACCGGCGGCGCCGCCACCGTCGCGGGCCACGACCTGGCCACCGACCCGGAGGGCGTCCGCCGCGCATGCGGATACGTGGCGCAGTCCGGCGGCGTCGACCCCCAGGTCTCCGTACGCGAGGAACTGGTCACCCAGGGCCGCCTCTACCGCCTGACGAAGGATCAGGCGGTCGAGCGTGCCGAGGAGTTGGCCCGCGACCTCGACCTCACCGACCTCCTCGACCGGAAGACGTCGGCGCTCTCCGGCGGCCAGCGCCGTCGTCTCGACATCGCGCTCGGCCTCACCCACCGTCCGAAGGTGCTGTTCCTCGACGAACCGACCACGGCCCTCGACCCGGCGAGCCGCGCGGACCTCTGGGATCTCGTCCGACGCCTGCGCGACGACTACGGCACGACGGTCTTCCTCACCACGCACTACCTCGACGAGGCGGACGCGCTCGCCGACCGGCTCGTGATCGTCGACCAGGGCGTCGTGGTGGCGGAGGGCACACCGAGCGCGCTCAAGCTCCGGTACGGCGGATCGATCGACGCGACGCTCCAGGACACGTTCCTCGCCATCACGGGCCGCGGCCCGGCACCGGCGGACTCCACCCCCGTAGCCGTCTGACCGCCGATCCCTCTATTCGCCCAGGACGTGACGACATGCTTCTCCAGGACACCGCGCTGATCTTCGAGCGCTATCTCCGCCAGACCCTGCGCTCCAAGTTCGCGATGCTCTTCGGCGTACTGATGCCGCTGCTGTACCTGCTCTTCTTCGGCCCGCTGCTCACCGATCTGCCGCTGGGCGGCGGCGGGAGTTCCTGGCAGATCCTGGTCCCCGGGCTGCTGCTCCAACTCGGCCTGTTCGGGGCCGCGTTCGCCGGTTTCATGATCATCGTCGAGAAGAGCCACGGGGTCGTGGAGCGGATGCGCGTCACCCCGGTCAGCCGGCTCGCGCTCCTGCTCGGCCGGGTGCTGCGCGACGCGGCGGTCTTCGTCTTCCAGGCGGTCCTGCTGGTCCTGGCCGCCCTGGTGATGGGCCTGCGCGCACCGGTCGCGGGCATCCTGATCGGCTTCGCGTTCGTCGCGCTGCTGACGGTCTCGCTGGCCTCGCTGTCGTACGCGCTGGCCATGAAGACCAGTACGCCCCACGCGTTCGGCCCGACGATCAACGCGCTGACCATGCCGTCCATGCTCCTGTCCGGCCTGATGCTTCCCATGTCGCTGGCGCCCGGCTGGCTGGACGCCCTCTCGCACGTCATGCCGTTCCGCTATCTGGTGGACGCGATGCGGGACGCGTACGTCGGCTCGTACGCGACCTCCTCCATGCTGTACGGCGTCCTGGTGGCCGTCGGCCTCACGGGAATCGCCGTGACGGTGGGCACACGAGTGTTCCGGGAGGCCGGGGCGTAACTACGCTGGCCATATGGTC
This sequence comes from Streptomyces sp. NBC_00878, assembly GCF_026341515.1. Taxonomy (NCBI): domain Bacteria; kingdom Bacillati; phylum Actinomycetota; class Actinomycetes; order Kitasatosporales; family Streptomycetaceae; genus Streptomyces; species Streptomyces sp. NBC_00878. Next base: position 3,307,672 of record NZ_JAPEOK010000001.1, read on the forward strand.
AATCTGACGCGCATCTACACCAGGACCGGCGACCGGGGCACGACGAACCTGGGCGACATGAGCCGGGTGCCCAAGACCGACCTCCGCATCGCCGCCTACGCCGACGCGAACGAGGCGAACGCGGCGATCGGTACGGCGATCGCCCTCGGCGGCCTCGACGAGGAGATCGTCAAGGTCCTCACCCGCGTCCAGAACGACCTCTTCGACGTGGGCGCGGACCTCTCCACGCCGGTCGCCGAGAACCCCGAGTTTCCGCCCCTGCGGGTCGAGCAGTTCTACATCGACAAGCTGGAGACGGACTGCGACCACTTCAACGAACAGCTGGAGAAGCTCCGCTCCTTCATCCTCCCCGGTGGCACCCCGGGCGCGGCCCTCCTCCACCAGGCGTGCACGGTGGTCCGCCGCGCCGAGCGCTCGACGTGGGCGGCCCTGGAGTCCCACACCGAGGCGATGAACCCCCTGACAGCGACCTACCTGAACCGCCTCTCCGACCTCCTCTTCATCCTGGCCAGAACGGCAAACAAGGAGATGGGGGACGTCCTGTGGGTCCCGGGCGGAGAACGCTGAGGGTTCCCCGGCGGAGCCTCACTTCTTGGTGAGGCTCCGCTCCTCCGACGCCCCCTCCCCCGCGGAGCGCTCCGGGGCCTTCTTGGGCCAGATCAAGTAAGTCAACGCCACCACCCCATGAATTCCGGCCACCCGCCAAGCCACATACCGCCAGCTCTCCAACGACTCCGTACGCCCCGAATCCCCGACGTACCAGATAGCGACCTGCAACAACACGGTCGCGACGGCCGCGGCGGTCACCGATCCCAGCCACACCTTGACCTCGTGCCGCGCACGAGCCATCCCGTACCGCGGCGCCCCCGCCGGCCGAGGCGCACCCGCGAGCCGGTGGGCGGCGTGCCCGTCGAGCCACTTCACGGTCCGGTGGCCGTGGCCGACGGTGTAGCCGATGTACAGCGCGGCCAGCCCGTGCTTCCAGCTGGGCTCCGTGCCGTCCTTCAGGTCCAGCGCGGTGACCACCAGCAGCAGGACCTCCAGCAGCGGCTCGCACAACAGCAGGGCCAGCCCCGTACGGGGCATCTTGAACAGGTAGCGGAAGGCCAGGCCCGCGGCCAGCAGCACCCAGAAGCCGACTTCACAGACGACGATCAGCGTGATGATCACGACTCGCTCCTCTCGGTCACCCTTCCAGGCTCCCGGCGCCCCACGCCCCGATCGTCGTCGCCAGTGACGAAACGGCGCTGCATCCTTCGATGTAGGCGGGGACCGTCCCCGGGGATCAGGCGCCGGTCGCGCACTCCGTGTTGGATGGAGTCATGGCCCGCCCAGACCTCCGCCCGCACCGCTTCGACGTGTACCTCGCCGTCGGCGGGCTGCTCGGCGGGCTCGTGTTCTGGTCGCTCGGGTTGTATACGTCGGGCAGCGGGCTGATCTCGATGACCTGGGGCCTGATCCCCCTCACCGTGATGGCGAGCCTGGAGCTGCTGCGCCGCACCCGACCGCAGGTCGCCCTGGTCGTCGGCACGCTCGCGCTCGTCGCCGACCAGTTCACCCCGGGCAACGCGGCGACGATCCTGATGTTCACCGACCTCGCCTACTCGGCCGTCCTGTACGGCACCCCGGCCGCAGCCCGCCGTATCCCGGTCACCACCGGTCTGGTCACCCTGGCCACGACACTCGGCTTCCTGATCTGGTGGCGCGAGCCGCAGGCCCTGCTCGTCGGTGTCGGCACCGGGCTCGTGGCGTTCGGCCCGGCCGCCACGGGCGCGCTGGTCCGCAACCACCGCGACGCCGCCGAGGCGGCCCGCCTGCGCGCCGAACAGACCGCCCTGCTCGCCGAGATGGACCGCACCCAGGCCGTCACCGCCGAACGCGCCCGCATGGCACGCGAGTTGCACGACATGGTCGCGGGCCACCTCTCCGCGATCGCCATCCACTCCACGGCCGCGCTCTCGCTCGACGACCCGGACACCTCGAAGCAGGCCCTCGGCGTCATTCGCGAGAACAGCGTCGAGGGGCTCGCCGAGATGCGCCGTCTCATCGGCATACTGCGCGACAGCAGCGGCGACGCGGAGCCGACCGCCGCGCCCACGCTCGACGGACTCGGCGCACTGGTGGACCACGCCCGTGCCAACGGCCTCGACGTGCACCTCGACTGCACGCACGCCGCGCTTCCCGCCCCGGTCGAGCTGGCCGCGTACCGCATCGTGCAGGAGTCCCTGACCAACGCCCTCAAGCACGCCTCCCCGGGCCGGGTCACCGTGGGCCTGGCCCAGCGGGACCACTCCCTCGACGTGCGGGTGACCAGCCCGTACGGCGGCGGCCGGGGCGACGGCCCACGCGCGCCCGGCTCGGGCGCCGGCCTGGTCGGGATGCGCGAGCGGGTCGCCCTGCTGCGCGGCACGTTCGAGGCGGGACCCGTCGAGGACCCGGCCTCCGCCGACGGCAGGACCTGGACCGTACGCGCCACCCTCCCGATCACCGAAGGAGAATCCGAATGATCCGCGTGCTCGTCGCCGAGGACCAGTCCGCCGTACGCGCCGGTCTCGTCCTCATCCTGCGCAGCGCCCCCGACATCGAGGTGGTCGGCGAGGCCGCGGACGGCGAGCAGGCGGTGGCCCTGGCCCGGGAACTGAGGCCCGATCTCGTCCTGATGGACATTCAGATGCCCCGTCTCGACGGCGTCTCCGCCACCCGCCAGGTCGTCGACGAGGACCTCGCCGACGTACTCGTACTGACCACGTTCGATCTCGACGAGTACGTCTTCGGCGCGCTGCGCGCGGGCGCCTCCGGCTTCCTGCTGAAGAACACCGAGGCACGCCAACTCCTCGACGCCGTACGGACGGTGGCGGGCGGCGAAGGCCTGATCGCGCCCGCGGTGACCCGTCGGCTGATCTCCGAGTTCGCGGCGAAGCCGGTGCGCCGGCCGCCGGCCGACCCGTCCGTTCTCGACTCGCTGACGCGCCGGGAGCGGGAGGTGCTGTCCTGCCTCGGGGAGGGCCTGCCCAACGCGGAGATCGGCGCGCGTCTCGACATGGCGGAGGCGACGGTGAAGACGCACGTCAGCCGCCTGCTGGGCAAGCTGGAACTCCGCAGCCGGGTCCAAGCGGCGGTCCTGGCACAGGAGTTGGGCGTGTAGCGCGGGGCCGGCCGGCCCTTGTAACAAGTAATCGCCCAACACCGCTTCACTGGTCTGGACCTATTGACCTATGGTCCAGACCTTTCTATTGTCCAGCGCACCCCATCAAACTCCCCCAAGGAGACGCGGATGCGCCTCAGACCCAGCCGCAGACCCCGCCGCAGACTCGGATTCGGGCACCGAGCCGTGGCAGGGCTCACCACCCTCCTGCTGCCGCTCGCCGCCCTGGTCGGGCTCGCGAGCCCCGCCTCCGCCGCCACGTCGGCGACCGCCACGTACGCCAAGACCCAGGACTGGGGCTCCGGCTTCGAAGGCAAGTGGACCGTCAAGAACACCGGCACCACGGCCATCGCTTCCTGGACCGTCGAGTGGGACTTCCCCTCGGGCACCTCGGTCACCTCCTCCTGGGACGCCGACGTCACGAACTCCGGCACCCACTGGACCGCCAAGAACAAGTCCTGGAACGGCACCCTCGCCCCCGGCGCCTCCGTCTCCTTCGGCTTCAACGGCTCCGGCACCGGCTCCCCCGCCAACTGCAAGCTGAACAGCGGCAGTTGTGACGGCGGCAGTGTCCCCGGCGACTCCGCCCCCTCGGCCCCGGGCACCCCCACCGCCTCCGACATCACCAACACCTCGGTGAAGCTGTCCTGGAGCGCGGCCACCGACGACAAGGGCATCAAGAACTACGACGTCCTGCGCGACGGCGCCAAGGTCGCCACGGTCACCGGCACGACGTACAGCGACAGCGGGCTGACCGCCGGCACCGACTACTCGTACACGATCCAGGCGCGCGACACCGTCGACCAGACCGGACCGGTCAGCGGCTCGACCGCCGTGCACACCACCGGCGGCACCACCGAACCGCCGCCCACCGGCAACAAGATCAAGCTCGGCTACCTCACCGAGTGGGACACCTACGTCCGCAACTACCAGGTCAAGAACCTGGTGACGTCCGGCACCGCCTCGAAGATCACGCACATCAACTACGCCTTCGGCAACGTCACGGGCGGCCAGTGCGCGATCGGCGACTCCTACGCCGACTACGAGAAGTCCTTCACCGCCGACCAGTCGGTCAGCGGCGTCGCCGACACCTGGGACCAGCCGGTGCGCGGCAACTTCAACCAGCTGCGCCAGCTGAAGGCCAAGTACCCGAACATCAAGATCCTCTGGTCCTTCGGCGGCTGGACCTGGTCCGGCGGCTTCGGGCAGGCCGCGGCCAACCCCGCCGCGTTCGCCCAGTCCTGCTACAACCTGGTCGAGGACCCGCGCTGGGCCGACGTGTTCGACGGCATCGACATCGACTGGGAGTACCCGAACGCCTGCGGTCTGTCCTGCGACACCAGCGGGCCGGCGGCCTACAAGAACCTGATGTCCGCGCTGCGTACGAAGTTCGGCTCGAACAACCTGGTCACGGCCGCCACCACCGCGGACGGCACCTCCGGCGGCAAGATCGACGCCGCGGACTACGCGGGCGCGGCCCAGTACGTCGACTGGTACAACGTGATGACGTACGACTTCTTCGGCGCCTTCGACGCGGACGGCCCGACCGCCCCGCACTCGCCGCTCACCTCCTACAGCGGCATCCCGACGCCCGGCTTCACCTCGGCCGACGCGATCGCCAAGTTCAAGTCGAAGGGGGTCCCCGCGAGCAAGCTGCTCCTCGGCATCGGCTTCTACGGCCGCGGCTGGACCGGCGTCACCCAGGCCACCCCGGGCGGCACGGCCACGGGCCCGGCCACCGGCACCTACGAGCCGGGCATCGAGGACTACAAGGTCCTCAAGACGACCTGCCCGGTCACCGGCACCATCGCCGGCACGGCGTACGCGAAGTGCGGCAGCAACTGGTGGTCCTACGACACACCGGCCACCATCGCAACGAAGATGGCGTGGGCCAAGACCCAGGGTCTCGGCGGCGCGTTCTTCTGGGAGTTCAGTGGCGACACCACCAACGGCGAGCTGGTGACCGCGATCAACAGCGGCCTGAACTAGCGACCGTCAGCACCAACACGTGAGATCAAGCACCACCACGTGAGATCAGGCACCATCAGGCGACATTGACGCTCCCCCAGACTTCGTCCGGGGGGACCCCCAACCAACGAGTGAACGTGGCTACGCCACGTTCACTCGTTGTCCGGGCGGGGCTGCTTCAAGCCACGCGAGAAACCCGGTCAGCGCGTCCTCGCTCATGGCCAGCTCAAGGCGCGTACCGCGATGCACGCAGGCGAGGATGATCTGGTCGGCCAGCAGCGCCAGCTCTTCCTCGCCGTCCGGGGTGCGACGGCCGGCCACTTCGATCGCCGAGCGCTCCAGGACACGGCGCGGGCGGGGGGCGTACGAGAAGATGCGGAACCACTCGATGCGGTCGCCGTTGTAGCGGGCGATGCCGTAGCCCCAGCCTTTGCCGCTGGTGTCGCTTTTCTCGGGGGCGTCCCAGCGGAGGCTGCAGTCGAAGGTGCCACCGGAGCGCTGGATCAGTCGGCGGCGCAGATGGAACACGAAGAGTGCCACCGCCACCAGCACCACTACCAACCCGCACACAGTCAGAGCGAGGACCATCGACACCGACCTCCTCGTCTCCTAGGTAACGGAAAGGAAAAAAGCACCCGCATCGCCTCAGCCGCGACCCGGTCCGGAGCAAGCTCCGGTCCTGGCCGCGGCTGAGTCACTTCTCGTCGCGCGCTGGTTTCAGTGCGTCGACACCGCTCGCAGACGGACGTCCGCGCGGCGCTCGGCGGAGGCATCGCCCTCCGCCTTCGCGCGCTCGAGCTCCCGCTCCGCGCGCTGGACGTCGATCTCGTCCGACAGCTCGGCGATCTCGGCCAGCAGCGACAGCTTGTTGTCGGCGAACGAGATGAAACCGCCGTGCACAGCGGCGACGACCGTTCCACCATCACTCGTACGGATGGTCACCGGGCCCGACTCCAGCACACCGAGCAGCGGCTGGTGACCGGGCATGACGCCGATGTCGCCGGACGTGGTGCGCGCGACGACCAGGGTGGCCTCGCCGGACCAGACACTGCGGTCCGCGGCGACGAGCTCGACATGCAGCTCAGCAGCCAAGGTGGGCTCCTCGGGTCACCACCCGGCTTTCGCTGCCGGGTGTTGGGTCAAAGTCTAATGGGCGTAGTGAGGGGGGCGGGACGCACCCCGCGAGGCGCGACCCCGCCCCCCTCACCGAGAACACGAGGTTCAGGAGACGCCGAGCTCCTTGGCCTTGGCCTTGAGGTCCTCCAGGCCACCGCACATGAAGAACGCCTGCTCCGGGAAGTGGTCGTACTCGCCGTCGCAGATCGCGTTGAAGGCCGTGATCGACTCCTCCAGCGGAACGTCCGAACCGTCGACGCCGGTGAACTGCTTGGCGGCGTGGGTGTTCTGGGACAGGAAGCGCTCCACGCGACGGGCACGGTGGACGACGAGCTTGTCCTCCTCGCCGAGCTCGTCGATACCGAGGATCGCGATGATGTCCTGGAGGTCCTTGTTCTTCTGCAGGATCGTCTTGACGCGCATGGCGGCGTCGTAGTGGTCCTGCGCGATGTACCGCGGGTCCAGGATGCGGGACGTGGAGTCCAGCGGGTCCACGGCCGGGTAGATGCCCTTCTCGGAGATCGGACGGGAGAGCACCGTCGTCGCGTCGAGGTGGGCGAACGTGGTGGCCGGGGCCGGGTCGGTCAGGTCGTCCGCGGGGACGTAGATCGCCTGCATCGAGGTGATCGAGTGACCACGCGTCGAGGTGATGCGCTCCTGGAGGAGGCCCATCTCGTCGGCGAGGTTCGGCTGGTAACCCACCGCGGACGGCATACGGCCGAGCAGGGTGGACACCTCGGAACCGGCCTGGGTGAAGCGGAAGATGTTGTCGATGAAGAACAGCACGTCCTGCTTCTGCACATCGCGGAAGTACTCCGCCATGGTCAGACCGGCCAGCGCCACGCGCAGACGGGTGCCCGGGGGCTCGTCCATCTGACCGAAGACAAGAGCGGTCTTGTCCAGAACGCCGGACTCTTCCATCTCCGCGATGAGGTCGTTGCCCTCACGGGTGCGCTCACCGACGCCCGCGAAGACGGAGACGCCCTCGTGGAGGTTGGCGACACGCATGATCATTTCCTGGATCAGCACGGTCTTGCCGACACCGGCACCACCGAACAGACCGATCTTGCCGCCCTTGACGTACGGGGTGAGAAGGTCGACGACCTTCAGGCCCGTCTCGAACATCTCGGTCTTCGACTCGAGCTGGTCGAACGCGGGGGCCTTGCGGTGGATGGTCCAGCGCTCGCCCTCGTACTGCTCGTCGGTGTTCAGCACCTCACCGAGGGTGTTGAACACCTTGCCCTTGGTGAAGTCGCCGACCGGGACGCTGATGCCCGAGCCGGTGTTGGTCACCGGGGCCTGGCGGACCAGACCGTCGGTGGGCTGCATCGAGATGGTGCGGACCAGGCCGTCACCCAGGTGCTGGGCGACCTCCAGGGTCAGGATCTTCTTCTCGCCGGCGTTGGCCGGGTCGGCCACCTCGACGTGAAGGGCGTTGTAGATCTCCGGCATGGCGTCGACGGGGAATTCCACGTCGACGACCGGGCCGATGACCCGGGCGACGCGGCCCGTGGCAACGGCCGTCTCAACTGTCGTCGTCATTACCTGTCACTCCCCGCGGTCGCGTCGGACAGGGCTGCGGAGCCACCGACGATCTCGCTGATTTCCTGGGTGATTTCGGCCTGGCGGGCCGCGTTGGCAAGTCGGGAGAGTGAAGTGATCAGGTCTCCCGCGTTGTCGGTGGCCGACTTCATCGCGCGGCGCGTGGCGGCGTGCTTGGAGGCAGCCGACTGGAGCAGCGCGTTGTAGATCCGGCTTTCGACGTACCGCGGCAGGAGGGCGTCGAGGACGTCCTCCGCCGACGGCTCGAAGTCGTACAGCGGAAGGATCTCGTCCTTGGTGGACGACTCCTCCGCAACCTCTTCGAGGCTCAGGGGCAGCAGGCGGCTGTCGACCGCCGTCTGCGTCATCATCGAGACGAACTCGGTGTAGACGATGTGGAGTTCGTCCACGCCGCCGTCCGCCGTCTCCTTCTCGATGGCCTCGATCAGCGGCACGGCGACCTTCTTCGCGTCCGCGTACGAGGGCTCGTCGGTGAATCCCGACCACGACTCCGAGACGACACGCTCACGGAAGTTGTAGTGGGCCAGACCGCGGCGGCCGACGATGTACGTGTCGACCTCCTTGCCCTCGGCCTCCAGGCGCGCCGTCAGCTGCTCGGCGGCCTTGATCGCGTTGGAGTTGAAGGCGCCGGCCAGGCCGCGGTCGCTCGTGAGGAGCAGTACCGCGGCACGGGTCGCCGTCTCGGCCTCGGTGGTCAGCGGGTGCTGCGTGTTCGAGCCCGTGCCGACCGCCGTGACCGCGCGGGTGAGCTCGGTCGCGTACGGCGCGGAGGCCGCCACCTTGCGCTGCGCCTTGACGACGCGCGAGGCGGCGATCATCTCCATCGCCTTGGTGATCTTCTTGGTCGCGGTGACGGTTTTGATGCGACGCTTGTAGACCCGGAGCTGGGCTCCCATGAGTCAGGTCCCTTCCGTCGTCACTTGCCGGCGGCGGCAGGGGCGTCCTCGCCGAGCAGCTTGCCGTCCGACGTCTCGAACTGCTTCTTGAAGTCCGCGATCGCGTCGGCGATGGCCGTCAGGGTGTCGTCCGACATCTTGCCGCCCTCCTTGATGGAGGTCATGAGGCCCTGCTCCTTGCGGTGCAGGTACTCAAGGAGCTCCTTCTCGAAGCGGCGGACGTCGGCCACGGGCACCTCGTCCATCCGGCCGGTGGTGCCGGCCCAGATGGAGACGACCTGGTCCTCGGTGGCCATCGGCTGGTACTGAGCCTGCTTGAGCAGCTCGACCATCCGCTGACCGCGGTCCAGCTGCGACTTCGACGCGGCGTCCAGGTCGGAACCGAAGGCGGCGAACGCCTCCAGCTCACGGAACTGGGCGAGGTCGACGCGCAGTCGGCCGGACACCTGGCGCATCGCCTTGTGCTGTGCGGAACCACCGACTCGGGAGACGGAGATACCGACGTTCAGCGCGGGGCGCTGACCGGCGTTGAACAGGTCCGACTCCAGGAAGCACTGGCCGTCGGTGATGGAGATGACGTTGGTCGGAATGAACGCGGACACGTCATTCGCCTTGGTCTCGACGATCGGCAGACCGGTCATCGAGCCCGCGCCCATCTCGTCGGAGAGCTTCGCGCAGCGCTCCAGCAGACGGGAGTGCAGGTAGAAGACGTCACCGGGGTACGCCTCGCGCCCCGGCGGGCGGCGGAGCAGCAGGGACACCGCGCGGTAGGCGTCGGCCTGCTTCGAGAGGTCGTCGAAGATGATGAGGACGTGCTTGCCCTCGTACATCCACTGCTGGCCGATGGCCGAACCGGTGTACGGCGCAAGGTACTTGAAGCCGGCCGGGTCGGACGCCGGGGCGGCGACGATGGTCGTGTACTCCAGCGCGCCGGCCTCTTCGAGGGCGCCACGCACGGAGGCGATGGTCGAGCCCTTCTGACCGATGGCGACGTACACGCAGCGGACCTGCTTGTTCGGGTCGCCGGTGCGCCAGTTGTCGCGCTGGTTGATGATCGTGTCGACAGCCAGGGCGGTCTTGCCGGTCTGGCGGTCACCGATGATCAGCTGGCGCTGGCCACGGCCGATCGGGGTCATCGCGTCGACGGCCTTGTAGCCGGTCTCCATCGGCTCGTGCACCGACTTACGGGCCATGACGCCCGGGGCCTGCAGTTCGAGGGCGCGGCGTCCGGACGTCTCGATCTCGCCGAGTCCGTCGATCGGGGTGCCGAGCGGGTCGACCACGCGGCCGAGGTAGCCCTCGCCGACGGCCACGGACAGGACCTCGCCGGTACGCGTGACCGGCTGCCCCTCCTCGATGCCGCTGAACTCACCGAGGACGATGGCGCCGATCTCGCGCTCTTCCAGGTTGAGCGCGAGGCCGAGGGTGCCGTCCTCGAACTTCAGCAGTTCGCTGGCCATGGCCGAGGGCAGGCCCTCGACCTTCGCGATGCCGTCGCCGGCAAGGGTGACCGTACCGACCTCCTCGCGCGAGGCCGCGTCCGGCTTGTACGACTGGACAAAGTTCTCCAGCGCATCCCGGATCTCCTCCGGCCGGATCGTGAGCTCCGCCATCTGGGTTCCCTGCTCTCCTTGTTGGGCCCGAAGTTTTCTTGGGGGTCTGGGGTCAGCCCCCAGGAATCCTCTGCACGGCCCAACCAGGGCCGTAGTTCTGCGTATGACTGCTTGCTGCGTATTTACGTGTATGTACGTGTATTGAGTTGCTGCCGCTAGCTCGCCATGCGGCGGCCGACGTCCTCCAGCCGGTCCGCGATGGAGCCGTTGATGACCTCGTCGCCGACCTGCACCCGGATCCCGCCGAGGACCTCGGGGTCCACGTCGAGATTGAGGTGCATCTGGCGGCCGTAGAGCTTCGCGAGGGCGGCACCCAGGCGCTGCTTCTGCGTATCGCTCAGCGGAACCGCCGAGGTGACGACGGCGACCATGCGGTTGCGGCGCTCGGCGGCGAGCTTGGACAGGGACTCGAGTCCCGACTCCAGGCTACGTCCCCGGGGCGCCGTCACAAGGCGCGCGACCAGACGCTCGGTCGTCGCGTTGGCCCGGCCGCCGAGCAGGCTGCGCAGCAGCTCGCTCTTGGCCGCGGTGGTGGCGGCGCGGTCGGTCAGCGCGGCCCGCAGTTCGGTGTTCGACGAGACGATCCGGCCGAACCGGAACAGCTCGTCCTCGACCTCGTCGAGCTTGCCCGACTGCTGCGCGGCCGTGAGGTCGGCGGTGTCGGCCAGTTCCTCGACGGAGTCGACCAGATCGCGCGACCGCGACCAGCGGGAGCGCACCAGACCGGCCACCAGATCAGCGGTCGTGCCGCTGACCTGGCCGCCGAACAGACGCCCGGCCAGTTCGGCCTTCGCCTCTCCGGCCTGCGCCGGGTCGGTGAGGACCCGACGCAGTGACACCTCGCGGTCGAGCAGCGCGGTGACAGCGGCCAGCTCACCGGCGAGCGACCCCGCGTCGACGGACGTGTTGTCCGTCAGCGCGTCGAGACGCTCACGTGCGGCGGCCAGGGCCTCGCGGCTCGCTCCGTTCATCGCGACGCCTCGGCCTTCGCAGCGGACTCGTCGAGGCCGTCGAGGAACCGGTCGATCGTGCGGCTCTGCCGGGCGTGGTCCTCAAGGGACTCGCCGACGAGCTTGCCGGCCAGTTCGGTGGCCAGCTGGCCCACGTCCTGGCGCAGCGCGGACGCGGCGGCCTTGCGGTCGGCCGCGAGCTGCGAGTGACCGGCGGCGATGATCTCCTCACGCTGCCGCTGGCCTTCCGCGCGCATCTCGGCGATGAGCGTGGCGCCCTGCTCCTGCGCCTCCTGGCGCAGACGCGCGGCCTCGTGGCGGGCCTCGGCGAGCTGAGCCTTGTACTGCTCGAGCACGCTCTGGGCTTCGGTCTGAGCGGCCTCGGCCTTCTCGATACCGCCCTCGATGGCCTCGCGGCGCTGCTCCAGAACCTTGTTGATGTTCGGAAGAAGCTTCTTGGCGAGGAAGCCGAAGACGATGACGAAGGCGATCAGGCCGATGACCAGCTCGGGAATCGGCGGAACGAGGGGATTCTCCATCTCCTCGGCCGCGACAATGAGCAGCTGGCTCATATCAGTGCCTTTCGTCTAGTGGGCTGTCGTGAATCCGACGACTACTTGCCGTAGACGAACGGCATGACCAGGCCAATGAGGGCGAGCGCCTCACAGAAGGCGAAGCCGAGAATCTGGTTGGCACGGATCAGGCCGGCAGCCTCGGGCTGACGGGCAAGGGCCTGGGTGCCGTTACCGAAGATGATGCCGACGCCGACGCCGGGGCCGATCGCGGCAAGGCCGTAGCCGATGGAGCCGAGGGAGCCGGAGACAGCGGCGAGGGTCTCAGTGGCAGCCATGCTGATTCTTCCTTCTCTGTACGGACCGGCGGGGGTTGACCACCGGACGTTTAGGGGTTTTACAGGGGGTGGCTCAGTGGTGCTCGGCGAGCGCGCCCTGGATGAAAGTGCAGGTCAGAAGCACGAATACATATGCCTGCAGGGCCTGGATGAACAGCTCGAAGGCCGTCATGACGATCACCATGACGAACGAGACACTCGCGTAGGCGATCCCGAGGCCGTTGAGCAGGTACCAGCTGGCGATCGTGAACAGCAGCAGCAGGGTGTGACCCGCGAACATGTTCGCGAAGAGCCGCACCGCGTGCGTGAACGGCCGCACGATCAGGTTCGAGAGGAGCTCGATGAACATCGCCAGGGGGAGAACCGGGCCCAGCGACTTGTCGTATCCGGTGAAGTTCTTGAACGCCCCGACGAATCCGTGCCGCTTGAAAGTCAGCGAGACCCAGGTGACGTAGACGATCGCCGCGAGGACCGCGGGGTACGCGATGATCGAGGTGACCGGGAACTGCGCGAGCGGAACGATCGACCAGAGGTTCATCATCCAGATGAAGAAGAACAGCGAGACGACCAGAGGGACGTACTTCTCGCCTTCCTTCCTGCCGATGGTCTCGTAGACGACACCGCGGCGAATGAAGTCGTAACCCGACTCGGCGACCATCTGCAGCTTGCCCGGGACGACCTTCGGCTTGCGGAAGGCGGCCCAGAAGAAGCCGACGACGATGACCGAGCCGAGCAGCGCCAGGAGCATCGTCTTGTTGAAATAGACGCTGCTGTCCGCATCGCCCACGAGGGGCTCGAACAGGAACGAGTGCAGGCCGGGAGCCGGGAATCCACAGCCGTCAAAGATGTGGCAGTCGGTCTCAAAGGCGAGCACCTGCGTCGGGTCAGCACTCACCGCGGGCTCCTTCAGCGTGGCGCATGGGTACGGCAACCTCGTTGTGTCGGCGCGGCGAACAGCCGCGGTTCGGCACTGGACTGGTGTTACTGATGTGGGGGCGGCTAGAGGGCATCGAGCCTCGCGCTAGGGCAGGCGTCAGCTCAGATGCCCGCGCCCGCGATGCCGCAGTTGGCACCGGACGATAGCAGGATCTCTTACTCGCACTTATCCCGGCCCTACCCCTCACGACGAGTGCCCCGTCTTTTCAGGCTTGTCGCCCTTCGAGGAGTCGGGTTCGACATAGAGGATCTTTGCCTTCATGTGGGCACGCGCCTGGGCGCCGATCCACGCGAGCGTGGTGGCGACCAGCGTGATCGCGAACGCCTTGGGGTTGAACAACGTCGTGTTCTTGAAGGCGGCGACGAAGATGAACAGCAGAAGAATCTGTGCCGTGTAGAGCATCAGACCCATCGCCTGGAAAAGGTGCGGAAGCGATTTGGCGGTGCGCTGCAGAACGTACAACCCGATACCCATGAAGAGGATCACGACCAGCGTCGCAGCGACCGCCCCGATCGCCCCCTTGCCACCGGCGACCACACCACTGACGACGGCGACGATCGCGCCGACGGCAGCTGTGGGCACAGCGGCCTGGAGAAGGATCCGGACGTCGTTGGACGGCATGGCGGCAACTCCGCTTGTCAGGGGGGTAGGTGTCGTCATGGACGAGCGTAGTCCCGGACAGAGAGAGAACCTCACCGCCAATGGACCGTCGCACTGCGGTCCTTCGGCTCTGTCCTGGGTTCTCGTGAACCGTATCACAAACTATTTGATGAGGTCTTTACCTGGTTGGTGTGCTCGGCGTCACACATGAGAGTGAACCTGCACGTCTGTGCACTCAGGAGACCAACTTGTCTGGTATTGGGGCAGTTTAAGGATGTCGTCGTCGTGGCGGCTCTTGCGAGATTCTTACCTCGCGTCAGCGCGACGTTCCGGCCTTGCGCTCTTCCAGGAGACGCGAACGGGGCCCAACAGCCGTCGCCCCGTTGACTCCTGAGACACCGACGACCACCGGAGTGCGGCGTTCCTCACGCTCACCGTCGACGCCTCCGTCGACGCCTCCGTCGACGCCTTGGTCAGCTCCGGCGAGGGTCCCCGCGGGCACCTCGTGCGGTCCGTCACCGTTGGCGTACGCGAGCGACACCGCCGGCTCCGCCGACACCAGGGCCCTGCGGCGGCGGTAGCGCGGCGGCACGAAGCTCTCGGCCCAGCGCGGGGCCCGCGGTGTGAAGCGCGGCAGCAGGAGCAGGACCAGGCCCACCGCGCTGAGCGCCATGATGCCGAGCACGATCCACATGGCCCCGGAGTTCACCGAGTAGGCCAGGGCTCCGAAGGCGATCAGCGCCGACCAGAAGTACATGATGAGCACGGCCCTGCTGTGCGAGTGCCCGATCTCCAGCAGCCGGTGGTGCAGGTGGCCTCGGTCGGCGGCGAACGGGGACTGGCCGCGCCAGGTGCGCCGCACGATGGCGAGCACCAGGTCGGCCGCCGGGACGGCGATGATCGTCAGCGGCAGCAGCAGGGGGATGTAGACCGGCACCGTCTGGTGCACGGCCTCCTTCTCGGACCCGGCGAAGAGGTTCATCGCGTCCGGGTCGACCTGCCCGGTGATGGAGATGGCACCGGCCGCCAGCACCAGGCCGATGAGCATCGAGCCCGAGTCGCCCATGAAGATCCGCGCGGGGTGCATGTTGTGCGGCAGGAAGCCGAGGCACATGCCCATGAGGAGCGCGGAGAAGAGGGTGGCCGGGGCGGCGGACTCAAGCCCGTAGCCGTACCAGATGCGGTAGCCGTACATGAAGAACGCGGCGGACGCGATGCACACCATGCCGGCGGCGAGGCCGTCGAGGCCGTCGGCGAAGTTCACGGCGTTGATGGTGATCACGACGAGCGCGACGGTCAGCAGCGTGCCCTGCCACTGGGTGAGCGAGACCGAGCCGACGCCGGGGATCGGCAGCCACAGGATCGTCAGACCCTGCATGACCATGACGCCCGCGGCGATCATCTGGCCGCCGAGCTTGATGAGGGCGTCGATCTCGAACTTGTCGTCCAGGACGCCGATCAACCAGATCAGGGCGGCGCCGGAGAGCAGGGCCCGCGGCTCGTTGGAGTTCTCGAAGACCTCACTGAGGTTCGTCAGATGGTCCGCGACCAGCAGGCCGGCGCAGAGTCCGAAGAACATCGCGATGCCGCCCAGTCGCGGTGTGGGTTCCCGGTGCACGTCGCGTGCCCGGATCTCCGGCATCGCTCCGGCCACGATCGCGAACTTCCGCACCGGCCCGGTCAGCAGGTACGTCACCGCGGCCGTGATGCAGAGCGTCAGGAGGTATTCACGCACAGGCTTCCCCACAGGTCTCGCTGGCCATCTCAGCCCCACACCCTAGCTTCGTGCGCATACGGTTGGGGACTTCCGGGTAGAGCCGATGGTTGCACGAGTGGCTGTGCACACGTGGTCGGCTACCCCTCATGAGCCGGGATAGGGCGGAAATCTTCCGGTCAGATCCCGCACTTCTTCACGTACGTGACGTCCGGCGGACTCGTCCCGCACGGCCGTCGCGAACAGCGTCGCTATGCGTGCCGTCTCGGCCTCGCCCATGCCCTGGGTGGTGACGGCGGCCGTGCCCAGGCGCAGTCCTCGCACGTCGGGGTGGGGAAGGGCACAGGTGTCGAGGACCACTCCGGCGGCGGCGAGGCGGCTGCGAGCGGTGCGGCCGTCCACGCCGAGCGGGGCCGGGTCGACGGTGAGCAGGTGGGTGTCGGTACCGCCGGTGGTGACCGCGAACCCCTCGGCGGCCAGGCCCCGCGCCAGCACCCGCGCGTTCGCGACCACCTGATGGGCGTACGCGGTGAACGCCGGTGTCGCCGCCTCGCCGAACGCGACGGCCTTGGCGGCGATGGTGTGCATCTGCGCGCCGCCCTGCGTGAACGGGAACACCGCCCGGTCCACCCGCTCGGCCAGTTCGCTCCCGCACAGCAGCATGCCACCGCGCGGGCCGCGCAGCACCTTGTGCGTGGTCGCGCACACGACATCGGCGTACGGGACCGGGCTGGGCGCCGCTCCCCCGGCGACGAGACCGATGGGGTGGGCGGCGTCGGCGATGAGGTACGCGCCGACCTCGTCCGCGATCTCGCGGAAGACGGCGTAGTCGATGTGCCGGGGGTACGAGATCGACCCGCACACGATGGCCTTCGGCCGGTGCGTCCGGGCCAGCGAGCGCACCTGCTCGTGGTCGATGAGCCCGCTCTCGGGGTCGACGCCGTACCCGACGAAGTCGAACCACCGGCCGGAGAAGTTCGCGGGCGACCCGTGCGTGAGGTGGCCGCCGTGCGGCAGGCCCATCGCGAGGACGGTGTCTCCCGGGCGCAGCAGGGCGGCGTACGCGGCCAGCACGGCCGAACTCCCTGAGTGGGACTGCACGTTGGCGTGTTCGGCGCCGAACAGGGCCTTGGCACGCTCCACGGCGATGCGCTCGGCGACGTCGACGATCTCGCAGCCGCCGTGGTGCCGGGCACCGGGGTATCCCTCGGCGTACTTGTTCGCGAGCGGCGAGCCGAGCGCCGTCAGCACGGCGGGCGAGGTGAAGTTCTCGGCGGCGATGAGCTGCAGCGTCGTCGACTGCCGCGTCAGCTCCCCGCGCAGGATCTCGGCCAGCTCCGGATCCTGCCGGCCGAGCACGTCGACCGACAGCGGACCTTCAAGCGTGTGTGCGACCGGCATGGCGGACTCCGGACCTCGGCAGGGGAACGCTAAGTCCAATGTAGAACCGTGGCCCCTGCCGCGCCCGGTGTTACGTCCGAGCGGGCACACCCGTCAGGGCGGTCACCACCGGATCCAGCGCCTGCTGGATCTCGTCCCCCACCGATCTGAAGAACGGCAGCGGGGCCCCGTACGGGTCGTACACCTCGTCCGCCTCCGCCGTCGGGGCCAGAAGCCACCCGCGTAGAGCCGCCGCGGCGCGGACCAGGGCCCGTGCGCGTTCGACCATGCCGTCCTCCAGGGGAGGCAGGGTCGCGGGGTCTATCGCGCGGACCAGGCGGGTGAACTCCTTCAGGGTGAAGGTGCGCAGGCCCGCCGAGTGGCCCATGGAGATGACTTGGGCGCGGTGGTCGCGGGTGGCCGTGAGGACGAGGTCCGCCCGGATGACGTGCTCGTCCAGCAGTTCGCGGCCCACGAAGTCGGAGGGGTCCGCGCCGAAGTCCGCGAGGACCGCCTCCGCGTTGGCCTCCATGGGTGCGCCCTCGTGGCCCCAGGTGCCGGCGCTCTCCACGATCAGGCCGCCCCACAGGGGGTCGCCGAGCCGGTCCGCCAGGGCATGACGGGTCAGCCGCTCGGTGATCGGCGAGCGGCACACGTTGCCGGTGCTGACGTGGAGGATGCGAAAAGCGGAGTCCCCCGAGGCCCCGTCGCCGTAAGCCCCCGTGTACCCCGTCCCCGTACCTATGCCACGCCCCGCGTCAGGGGCTGTCAATTCGCCACCTCGAGGTCGGGGACGACCTTTCGCAGCTCCTCCGCGGACAGGGCTCCCGCCCGCAGGAGCACCGGCACCTTGCCCGTGACGTCGACGATCGACGACGGGACGTTGCCGGGGGTCGGGCCGCCGTCCAGGTACACGGAGACGGAGTCGCCGAGCATCTCCTGCGCGGCGTCGCAGTCCTCGGGGGCCGGGTGCCCGGTCAGGTTCGCGGAGGAGACGGCCATCGGACCGACCTCGGTCAGCAGCTCGATGGCGACGGGGTGCAGCGGCATACGTACGGCGACCGTGCCACGCGTGTCCCCCAGGTCCCACTGGAGGGACGGCTGGTGTTTGGCGACGAGCGTGAGCGCGCCCGGCCAGAACGCGTCGACGAGCTCCCACGCCATCTCGGAGAAGTCGGTGACCAGGCCGTGCAGCGTGTTCGGGGAGCCGATGAGGACGGGCGTGGGCATGTTCCGGCCGCGGCCCTTGGCCTCCAGCAGGTCGGTCACGGCCTCCGAGCTGAACGCGTCGGCGCCGATCCCGTACACGGTGTCGGTCGGCAGCACCACGAGCTCGCCGCGGCGGACGGCGGACGCGGCTTCGCGCAGACCGGTCGAGCGGTCGGTCGCGTCGTTGGTGTCGTATCGCCGTGCCATGTCAGCAAGCCTCCTCGAACACGCGGGCCCCGTTGGCCGCGCATTTAACGTTCTCCACGTCGTCCATGCAAGACGGCGCCGCGGTCATGGCGTCGCCCTGCGGGCGGTCGCGAACCGCGGCCGGTTGTTGAGGTCGGGGTGGTCCGCCGCATCGGCCCAGCCCCGCTCCTCGGTGAAGATCCACGGCACCTGCCCGCCCTGCGTGTCGGCGTGCTCGATGACGACGACACCGCCGGGCCGCAGCAGCCGGTGCGCGGTGCGCTCCAGACCGCGGATCAGATCGAGGCCGTCCTCCCCCGAGAACAGGGCGAGTTGGGGATCGTAGTCCCGGGCCTCCGGAGCGACGTACTCCCATTCCGTGAGCGGGATGTACGGCGGGTTGGAGATGACGAGATCGACCTGCCCGTCGAGGTCGCGGAACGCGTCCAGCGCGTTGCCCTGCCGCAGGTCGACCCTGGAGCCCTCGACGTTCTTACGGGTCCACCGCAGGGCGTCCTCGGACAGTTCGACGGCGTGGACGCGCGAGCGCGGCACCTCCTGCGCGAGGGCGAGCGCGATCGCGCCCGAGCCGGTGCACAGGTCGACGATCAGCGGCTCGACGACGTCCATCGCGCGGACGGCGTCTATGGCCCAGCCGACCACGGACTCCGTCTCGGGCCGGGGCACGAACACCCCTGGCCCGACCTGGAGTTCCAGGTAGCGGAAGTAGGCCCGCCCGGTGATGTGCTGGAGCGGCTCGCGGGCCTCGCGGCGCGCGGTCACCTCCCAGTACCGGGCGTCGAAGTCCGCGTCCTTGACGGTGTGCAGGCCGCCCCGCTTCACGCCGTGCACGAAGGCGGCGAGCTCCTCGGCGTCGTTGCGCGGCGAGGGCACGCCGGCGTCGGCCAGCCGCTGGGTGGCCTGGGCCACTTCCGCGAGCAGCAGGTTCACGCGTCCTCCGGGGCTGTGCTGTTGTCCGTCGAGCGGATGTGTTCCGCGCTGTGTACTCGTCGTGCTTGCCGATACTGCCCGTCGGGCCCGTACGTGCCTTACGCCGCGGCGAGCTTGGCGGCCGAGTCGGCGTCCACGCACGCCTGGATCACCGCGTCGAGATCGCCGTCGAGCACCTGGTCCAAGTTGTACGCCTTGAATCCGACGCGGTGGTCCGAGATGCGGTTCTCCGGGAAGTTGTACGTACGGATCTTCTCGGAGCGGTCGACGGTGCGGACCTGGCTGCGGCGGGCGTCCGCGGCCTCCCGCTCCGCCTCCTCCTGCGCCGCGGCGAGCAGCCTGGAGCGCAGGATACGCATCGCCTGCTCCTTGTTCTGCAGCTGGCTCTTCTCGTTCTGGCAGGAGGCGACGACTCCGGTGGGAATGTGCGTGATGCGCACGGCGGAGTCGGTGGTGTTGACGGACTGGCCGCCGGGCCCGGAGGAACGGTAGACGTCGATCCGCAGGTCGTTCGCGTGGATCTCGACGTCGACCTCCTCGGCCTCGGGCGTGACGAGCACACCGGCGGCGGAGGTGTGGATACGGCCCTGCGACTCGGTCGACGGCACCCGCTGCACGCGGTGCACCCCGCCCTCGTACTTCAGCCGCGCCCAGACGCCCTGGCCCGGCTCGGTGGCACCCTGGCCGCCCTTGGTCTTCACGGCGACCTGGACGTCCTTGTAGCCGCCCAGCTCGGACTCGGTGGCGTCGATGATCTCGGTCTTCCACCCGACGCGCTCGGCATAGCGCAGGTACATGCGCAGCAGATCACCCGCGAACAGCGCGGACTCGTCGCCGCCGGCTCCCGCCTTGACTTCGAGGATGACGTCC
Source organism: Streptomyces sp. NBC_00878 (assembly GCF_026341515.1). Lineage (NCBI taxonomy): Bacteria > Bacillati > Actinomycetota > Actinomycetes > Kitasatosporales > Streptomycetaceae > Streptomyces > Streptomyces sp. NBC_00878. Next base: position 3,327,620 of record NZ_JAPEOK010000001.1, read on the forward strand.
TTGTCGTCGCTGGGGTCGCGCGGGACGAGGAGCAGCCGGAGCTTCTCCGTCAGTTCCTCGCGCTGCTTCTCCAGCTCCTTGACCTCGGCGGCGAAGTCGGGGTCGTCGGCGACGAACTCCTTCGCCGTCTCGATGTCGTCCCCGGTCTGCTTCCAGGAGCGGTACGTCGCGACGATCGGGGTGAGCTCGGCGTAGCGCTTGTTGAGCTTGCGCGCGTTGGCCTGGTCGGCGTGGACCGACGGGTCAGCGAGCTTCTTCTCCAGATCGGCGTGCTCGCCGATGAGTTCCTCGACCGCCTCGAACATCTCCGGCTCCAATGGACTGCCCCCGGCTCCGTCATGGGCTCGGGGACGTAGGTACGACATGGGGTCCCCCCGGCTCGCACGAAGTCGAGTGCTGGGGGAAGGGCTGGACCGCAAAGCGCCGGTCCCAGCGCCCCCTGGACGGAGGCGCCGGAGACCGGCGCTGTGAGCTCGCTACTTCTTGGCAGCTGCAGCCTTGCCGAAGCGGGCCTCGAAGCGGGCCACACGGCCACCGGTGTCGAGGATCTTCTGCTTGCCCGTGTAGAACGGGTGGCACTCGGAGCAGACCTCGGCGCGGACGGTGCCGCTCGCGATCGTGCTACGGGTGGTGAACGACGCGCCACAGGTGCAGCTGACCTGCGTCTCGACGTACTCGGGGTGGATGTCGCGCTTCAAGGTGTCTCCTAGTTTCGGGAGGGCGCCGGGTCGCTGCCGCGGGCTGCGGAGCGTGAACCGGGGCCGACGTACCAGTCTGCCAGGACTGGTGCCATCCCCCAAAACCGGGGGTTCGCGTGGTGTATTCCCTGCGGGTCGTCCGTGGCGAAAGGCAGGGGCGCAGCCCCGCCTTTCAGGGGCGCGGGGAACTGCGCGACCAGCCCCCACCGGGCCCGCAGACAACCAACTGCCCCCAGCGGAGCTCCTAGCTCACGACGCCCTTCGCGTCACCCGTAGCCGTACCCTCCGTCGCCGACTTCGGGATCGGGCGGTCGTTCTTCAGGGCGTCCCAGACCTGCCGGGCCTTGGTCTTCTGGACGAGGACGCGGTTGCCGTCGGCCGGGTCGTACCGGACCGGCATCGTGACCATGTCCATCTTCGACGAGCTGATGCCCTTGAGCCCGCCGGCGAAGGAGGCGAGCTCGTTGACGGAGGCGAGGTCGGAATCGGTGGTGACGGTCCTGGTCGCCGTGTCGGCGAGGTCGAACAGCTTCTTCGGGCTGGTCAGTACGCCGATGCCCTTGACCTGCTCGACCAGGGCCTTGATGAACGCCTGCTGGAGCTGGATGCGGCCGAGGTCGGAGCCGTCACCGACGCCGTGCCGGGTGCGGACCAGGCCAAGTGCCTGCTTGCCGGTGAGCTGGTGCGTGCCGGCCTCCAGGTCGAGGTGGCTCTCCTTGTCGGTGATGTTCTTGGTCGTGGTGACCTTGACCCCGCCGAGTTCGTCGATGAGCTTCTGGAAGCCGCTGAAGTCGACCTCGACGTAGTGGTCCATGCGGATACCGCTCATCGACTCGACGGTCTTCACGGCACAGGCGGCGCCGCCGGTCGAGTACGCGGAGTTGAACATCACCTGGGACGCGGCGTCGTGCTCGGTGCCCTTGCTGTCGGTGCACTCGGGCCGGTCCACGAGGGTGTCGCGGGGGATGGAGACCACGCTGGCCTTCTTGTGGCCCTCGTAGACGTGCACGATCATCGCGGTGTCCGAGCGGGCACTGCCGTCGTCGGTCCCGCCGCCGAGCTCCTTGTTGCCGCCGGAGCGGGTGTCGGAGCCGAGTACGAGGATGTCCTGCGAGCCGTTGTCGACGTTCAGGGGCCGGTCGGCGCCGAGGGCCTGGTTGATGTCGACGCTCTTGATGTTGTCGTTGAGCCTGAAGTACGTGTAGCCGAGGCCGGCCCCGCCCAGTACGACGACGCCCGCCGCGGCCCAGGCCGTGACGAGGAGCGCCCTGGGGCGCTGGTTCCGCGGCTTGCGGCGGCGGCCCTTGGCGCGACGGCGCGGTGCGCTGCTGCCGGAATCCTCCGGTGTGCCGGGTTCCAGCATGCTCTCGGCAGACATGTGCTCCTCAGTCCTCGTACGTGCGGTTACCCCCTGCGGTCAGGGTCAGGCGTGGTCATCTGCCGTGACGTCCCTTTCGGGACCCGTTTGCCGTGACGTCCCATTCGGGACCCGTTCGGTCAGACGTCGAAACCGAAAGAAGGGTTGCACGACGCACTGCGACCGAGCTGTGGTCCGACACGCACACTGAGTGAGGGGCGAGGTGCGGCCGCACGCCGTTCACCTGGGCTTTCGATGGCGGACGGCTTGCTTCCGCGGACACATGACGATCTTCACATCTGTGGCGAAGGTCTCTTCACTGCCCATTTCCCCGAGGCTCCGGGCAACGCGAAGGGCCGCCCCCGTACGTGACGGGGACGGCCCTTCGCGGTACCGGCTGGGCCGGCTGTGCTGCCGTCAGTCGTTGCCGTTGCCCGGCATCGGCGTCGTCTTCTGGATCTGCAGCAGGAACTCGGCGTTCGACTTCGTCTGCTTCATCTTGTCCAGGAGCAGCTCGATCGCCTGCTGCTGGTCGAGCGCGTGCAGCACGCGACGCAGCTTCCAGGTGATGGCGAGCTCGTCGCTGCCGAGCAGGATCTCTTCCTTACGGGTGCCGGACGCGTCGACGTCCACCGCGGGGAAGATGCGCTTGTCGGCGAGCTTGCGGTCGAGCTTGAGCTCGGCGTTGCCGGTGCCCTTGAACTCCTCGAAGATGACCTCGTCCATGCGCGAGCCGGTGTCGACGAGCGCGGTGGCCAGGATGGTCAGCGAGCCGCCGTCCTCGATGTTGCGCGCGGCACCGAAGAAGCGCTTCGGCGGGTAGAGCGCGGTCGAGTCGACACCACCGGACAGGATGCGGCCGGAGGCCGGGGCGGCGAGGTTGTACGCACGGCCCAGACGCGTGATCGAGTCGAGCAGGACGACGACGTCGTGGCCCAGCTCCACCAGACGCTTGGCGCGCTCGATGGCGAGCTCGGCGACCGTGGTGTGGTCCTCCGCCGGACGGTCGAAGGTCGAGGAGATGACCTCGCCCTTCACCGACCGCTGCATGTCGGTGACCTCTTCCGGACGCTCGTCGACCAGGACGACCATCAGGTGGCACTCGGGGTTGTTGTGCGTGATCGCGTTGGCGATCGCCTGCATGATCATGGTCTTGCCGGTCTTCGGCGGGGCCACGATCAGACCGCGCTGGCCCTTACCGATCGGCGCGACGAGGTCGATGATGCGGGTGGTCAGCACGCCCGGGTCGGTCTCCAGACGGAGCCGGTCCTGCGGGTAGAGGGGCGTCAGCTTGTTGAACTCCGGCCGCCCGCGCCCGGATTCGGCCGCCATGCCGTTCGCCGAGTCGAGGCGGACCAGCGCGTTGAACTTCTCGCGGCGCTCGCCGTCCTTGGGCTGGCGGACGGCGCCGGTGACGTGGTCACCCTTGCGCAGACCGTTCTTGCGGACCTGGGCGAGGGAGACGTACACGTCGTTCGGGCCGGGCAGGTAGCCCGACGTACGAATGAACGCGTAGTTGTCGAGGATGTCCAGGATGCCCGCGACGGGGATCAGGACGTCGTCGTCGGCGACCTGCGGCTCGTTCGGACCGAACTCCTCGCGACCGCGCCGGCCACGACGGTCCCGGTAACGACCGCGGCGGCCGCGGCGGCCACCCTCGAAGTCGTCGTCGTCCTGTGGGCCGTTGTCACGCTGGCGGTCCTGGCGGTCCTGACGACCGCCGCCCTGCTGCTGGCCGCCCTGACGCTCCTGGCGGTCCTGACGCTGCTGGTTGCCGCCGCCCTGTCCGCCCTGTCCGCCCTGCTGCTCGTCGCCCTTGCCACGGCGGTCGCGGTCGCCGCGGCCTCCGCGGTCACGGTCGCCGCGGTCACGGCGGTCGCGGCGGCCCTGACGACCGTCGGCACCGTCACCGGTGTCGCCCTTGGCCTCGCCCTGGGGCAGGGTCTGGACGGCTGTCTCGGACTTCGGCTCGTTCTTCGCCTCGGCGGTGACCGTCTCGGGGCTGCCGGCCTCGGCGGTCGCGCGGCGCCGACGGCGCTCGGCCGGGGCGTCGTCTCCCGCACGCTCGGCCTCGCTCGCCCTGGAGGGGCCCCCATCGGGCTGGCCGGGGATCTCGATCTGCTGCTGGGCCACGGCCTTCTCGGCCTTGGCCTCCGCCTTCTTCTCGGCGGCAGCGGCGTCGTCGCCCGTACGGGCCTTCGAGGTGGCCCGGCGCTTCGGCTTGGTCTCGGTGGCGGTCTCGGCCTTGGCCGGAGCACCCCCTCCCGCCTGCGCCTCCTTGATGACCTCGATCAGCTGGCTCTTGCGCATCCGCGCGGTGCCCCTGATGCCGAGGCCGGATGCGACCTGCTGCAGCTCGGCCAGCACCATGCCCTCGAGGCCGGTACCGCGGCGCCGACGGGAGCCGGCACCGGTGGCAGGCGCGGAGGCGTCCGTGGCGGGCGCGGCAGCGGTCTCCTCGACACGTGCGCCCATCAGATCGGTGGTGTCGCTCACGAAGGGTCCTTCCCTGGAGCGGACGTCGGCCTGTCTGGCTCGGCGACCGGTTGTGCTGTCCGGCAGTGGTCCTTGCTGTGTGGACCGTGCCGGGGCGGTGGTCCGCCAAAAGGCGGAGGGAATTTCTGGGATGGCGATTCCCGGGGCCGTGGCACTGAGGTGCGGTGTCCATCGGCTCGGTCACGCCGGTTCCGGAGCGTGCTCAGCACCGCTCAGCGCGTAGCACCCAATGCATGGCACAAAGCGATTTGGGGGGCTCCCGGAAGAATGGTTGTCCCGGACGGGGACGTGAAGCACCTCGCCATGGTGGGGTCGGGTGCAGACTTGAGGTTAACACTACCGGATCCAACAAACATTCCCCCTCTCGAAATCCGGCGACCGTGTGTCACGGAGCAAGCGGCAGCACGCTCGCTCCCGTGGCGTCGAGGCCCAGCCGGTTGGCCGCCCAGCCCTCGCCCGCCAGTCGTGCGACCTTGTCGGCCGCGGTGTCGGCGACGAGCGCGAGCACGGTGGGCCCGGCGCCGGAGATCACCGCGGGAATTCCGTCGGCCCGCAGCCGCTCCACCAGCGCCGCGCTCTCCGGCATGGCCGGGGCGCGGTATTCCTGGTGCAGTCGGTCCTCGGTGGCGGGCAGCAGCAGCTCGGGGCGCCTGGTCAGGGCCTCGACGAGCAGTGCGGCGCGGCCCGCGTTGGCGGCGGCGTCGACGTGCGGAACTGAGCGCGGGAGGAGTCCTCGGGCGGTCTCCGTCAGAACCGGTTTCGCCGGTACGAAAACCACCGGAACGATGGAATCGGCGGGTTCCATCCTGATGGCGCGCGCGGATCCGCCCTCCATCCAGGACAGCGTGAAACCGCCGAGCAGACACGCCGCGACGTTGTCGGGGTGGCCCTCGATCTCGGTGGCGAGCTCCAGGAGCGCCTCGTCGTCGAGCTTGCTGTCGCCGCCTATGGTCACAGCGCGTGCGGCGACGATGCCCGCGCAGATGGCGGCGGACGAGGAGCCGAGGCCCCGGCCGTGCGGGATGCGGTTGGCGCAGACGATCTCCAGGCCGCGCGGCTGTCCGCCGAGCAGGTCGAAGGCGGTGCGCAGGGAGCGTACGAGCAGGTGGTTCTCGTCGCGCGGGAGTGTCTCGTTGCCCTCACCCGCGATGTCGATGTTCAGGCCGGAGTCGGCCACCCGGACGACGACGTCGTCGTACAGACCCAGTGACAGGCCCAGGGCGTCGAAGCCCGGACCGAGGTTGGCACTGGTGGCGGGGACGCGCACCCGGACGGCGGCGGCGCGGAACGCTGGACCGGCCATCGCTCGATGACTCTCCTTGAGCTTGAGCTGCGAGATTGTCGAAATCCTGCGAGACATACGAAACAAGCGGAAGACCCGGAGGCCGCAAAGACGGCGCGGCACCGCGGCATATGCGGCGGGCGGGTTAGGTACAGCCTATCGAAGGAAGGTTCTGTGGCGACATAGGGCGCACAGGAGGCGCACGATGCGTGTCGTAAGCCCCTCATGCACCCCCTCTTTTTTTGGAGCTCGGTTCGCCTCCGGGGTGCTACAGCCGGTGTCGAGAGGGCGACCGTGCTCGACCCTCCTTCGTCGGGCCTCCGCGCGCTCGCCCTCTCGACACCGGCCGCACCCCTTCGGCTCACTCGCTGTTGGTGGCCCGGCGTTGGTGTCGGGCTATGCCAGGCCGAGGCGCTCGGCGGCCGTTGCCGCGTCGACCGGGACCGTGACCGGCTGCGGGGCGCCCGCGACGGCCCAGTCGGGGTCCTTGAGGCCGTTTCCGGTCACCGTGCAGACGATGCGCTGGCCCGGGTCGACCTTGCCCTGCTCGGCGGCCTTGAGCAGACCGGCGACCGAAGCCGCGGAGGCGGGCTCGACGAAGACACCCTCCTGCGCGGCCAACAGGCGGTAGGCGCGCAGGATTTCACGGTCCGTCACCTCGTCGATGAAGCCGCCGGACTCGTCCCGCGCGGCCAGCGCGAACTTCCACGAGGCCGGGTTGCCGATGCGGATCGCGGTGGCGATCGTCGAGGGGTCCTTGACGACCTCGCCGCGCACGATGGGCGCGGAGCCGGAGGCCTGAAACCCCCACATGCGCGGGGTCTGCCGGGCGATCCCGTCGGCGGCGTACTCGGTGTACCCCTTCCAGTACGCGGTGATGTTGCCCGCGTTGCCCACCGGCAGGACGTGGATGTCGGGGGCGTCGCCCAGCATGTCCACGATCTCGAAAGCGGCGGTCTTCTGGCCCTCGATACGCACCGGATTGACCGAATTGACCAGCGACACCGGGTAGTTGTCGGAGAGGCTGCGCGCGAGCGTGAGGCAGTCGTCGAAGTTGCCGTCGACCTGGAGGATCTTCGCGCCGTGCACGAGGGCCTGGCCCATCTTGCCGAGCGCGATCTTGCCCCGCGGGACGAGAACGGCACACACCATGCCCGCCCGTACGGCATACGCGGCGGCCGACGCCGACGTGTTGCCCGTCGAGGCGCAGATGACGGCCTTCGCGCCCTCCTCCTTGGCCCGCGTGATGGCCATGGTCATGCCGCGGTCCTTGAAGGACCCGGTGGGGTTCGCACCCTCGACCTTGAGGTGGACCTCGCAGCCCGTGCGCTCGGAGAGCACCTGCGCGGGCACGAGCGGCGTACCGCCCTCGCGCAGCGTCACGACCGACGTGGAGTCGGACACCGGCAACCGGTCCCGGTACTCCTCGATGATTCCGCGCCACTGGTGGGTCATTGCTCGTTACTCTCCTTCAACCCGCATGATGCTGGCGACACCCCGCACGGTGTCGAGGTTGCGCAACGCCTCGACGGTCCCGCTGAGGGACGCGTCGGACGCGCGATGCGTGACGACGACGAGGGAGGCGTCGCCGCCCCCGTCCTGTCGCCCTTGCTGGCGAACCGTATCGATCGAGACACCGTGCTCGGCGAAAACGGTCGCAACCTGGGCGAGAACACCCGGTTTGTCCGCCACATCGAGGCTGATGTGGTAGCGGGTCACGACCTCACCCATGGGACTCACGGGCAGCTGCGTGTACGCCGAGTCGCCGGGCCCGGTCGCACCACTGAGCTTGTTGCGGCAGACGGCGACCAGGTCACCGAGAACTGCGGAGGCAGTCGGCGCACCACCGGCGCCCGGCCCGTAGAACATGAGCTGCCCGGCGGCGTCCGACTCGACGAACACGGCGTTGTACGCGCCGCGCACGGAGGCGAGCGGGTGGCTCAGCGGAATCATGGCGGGGTGCACGCGCGCGGTGACCGATCCCCCGTCGGCGGCCCGCTCGCAGATGGCGAGCAGCTTGATGGTGCAGCCCATCGCCTTCGCCGAGGCGAAGTCGGCGGCGGTGACCTCGGTCATGCCCTCGCGGTACACGTCGTCGAGACGCACGCGCGTGTGGAAGGCGATCCCGGCGAGGATGGCGGCCTTGGCGGCGGCGTCGAACCCCTCGACGTCGGCGGTGGGGTCGGCTTCGGCGTACCCCAGGGCAGTGGCCTCGTCGAGGGCTTCCTGATAGCCGGCGCCGGTCGAGTCCATCTTGTCGAGGATGAAGTTGGTGGTGCCGTTCACGATCCCCAGCACCCGGTTGACCTTGTCGCCGGCGAGGGACTCGCGCAGCGGCCGGATCAGCGGAATGGCACCGGCGACGGCAGCCTCGTAATAAAGGTCCCTGCCCTGCTCCTCGGCGAGGGCGTGCAGCGCGGCACCGTCCTGGGCGAGGAGCGCCTTGTTGGCGGAGACGACGGAGGCGCCGTGCTCGAAGGCGGTGGTGATGAGGGCGCGCGCGGGCTCGATACCGCCGATGACCTCGACGACGACGTCGATGTCCCCGCGTTTGACGAGCGCGGTGGCATCGGTGGTGACGAGGGCGGGGTCGACGCCCTCACGCACCTTGGAGGGCCGCCGCACGGCGACACCGGCAAGCTCGACGGGAGCACCGATCCTGGCGGCGAGATCGTCGGCGTGCGTCGTCATGATGCGCGCCACCTCTGAGCCGACAACCCCACAGCCCAGCAGCGCCACCTTCAGCGGACGCGTACGCATCATCCGACCTCGTTTCCTCATACCGTCACGGTGGAATCAGTCTCACTCACCGGACGGGGGTTTCTATCCCTCGTCCGGATCGTGAGACGTCTATTTCATTTGCGCGAGGGCGAACAACAGGAGATCTTCCGCCCGCTCAGCATTGTGCCGTCATTGTCATTGCTGTCAGCCGACATCGAGACGCAGAAGGTCCTCCTCCGTCTCCCGTCGGACGATCACGCGCGCCTCGCCGTCCTGGACCGCGACGACCGGCGGGCGCAGGGCGTGGTTGTAGTTGCTCGCCATCGAGCGGCAGTACGCGCCGGTGGCGGGCACCGCGATGAGGTCACCGGGCGCGAGATCGGAGGGCAGGAAGGCGTCCTTCACGACGATGTCACCGCTCTCGCAGTGCTTGCCGACGACGCGTACGAGCATGGGTTCGGCGTCGCTCGTACGGGAGACGAGAGCGACGCTGTACTCGGCGTCGTACAGCGCGGTGCGGATGTTGTCGGACATGCCGCCGTCGACGGAGACGTACGTACGCAGCCCGTCGAGGGGCTTGATCGTGCCGACTTCGTAGAGGGTGAAGGCGGTGGGCCCGACGATGGCGCGCCCGGGCTCGACGGAGATACGGGGGGTCCGCAGACGGGCGGCCTCACACTCGCGCGTGACGATCTCACCGAGGGCCTTGGCGATCTCGTGGGGCTCGCGCGGGTCGTCGTCGCTGGTGTAGGCGATGCCGAGGCCACCACCGAGGTCGATCTCGGGAAGCTCGACGCCGTGCTCGTCACGGACGGCGGCAAGGAGAGCAACGACACGACGGGCGGCGACCTCGAACCCCGCCATGTCGAAGATCTGCGACCCGATGTGGGAGTGGATGCCGATCAGTTCGAGCCCGTCGAGGGCCAGCGCGCGCCGCACGGCCTCGGCGGCCTGCCCGTCCGCGAGCGCGATCCCGAACTTCTGGTCCTCGTGCGCGGTGGCGATGAATTCATGGGTATGCGCCTCGACGCCGACGGTGACACGGATCTGCACGCGCTGCCGCGTACCGAGCGACTGGGCGATGTGGGCAACGCGCACGATCTCCTGGAAGGAGTCGAGAACGATCCGCCCGACACCGGCCTCTATGGCCTGAGTGATCTCGTCCGTCGACTTGTTGTTGCCGTGGAAGGCGATGCGGTCGGCGGGCATCCCGGCGGAGAGGGCGGTGGTGAGCTCGCCACCGGAACAGACGTCGAGGTTGAGCCCTTCCTCGTACAGCCACCGCACGATGGCGCGAGAGAGGAACGCCTTCCCCGCATAGAACACGTCGGCGTCATGCCCGAAGGCGGTACGCCAGGCCCGCGCCCGCGCCCGGAAGTCGGCCTCGTCGACGAAGTAGGCGGGGGTACCGAACTCCTCGGCGAGCCTCGCCACACCGATCCCGCCGACACTGACGGAACCGTCCTCGGTACGGGTGACGGTCTGGGCCCAGACCTTCGGGTCGAGGGTGTTCAGATCGGCGGGCGGGGCGGAGTAGTGCCCCTCGGGCAGAACATCGGCGTGACGGGGCCCGGCGGGGTGTGCGGAACGGCTCATGTCTGTTGGGCTTCCTCAGAGATGTTCTAGAGATGTTCAGGTGCGTCGATGCCGAGCAGGGACAGGCCGCCGGCCAGCACCGTCCCGGCGGCTTCGGCAAGCGCGAGCCGGGCACGGTGGGCGGCCGAGGGTTTCTCGTCACCCAGCGGAAGAACGGCGTGCTGAAAGGCGAGCATCGCGTCGGCGGTGCTGACGAGGTGCCGGGCGAGACGGTCGGGGGCGCGGTGACGGGCCGCGGTGGCGAGGGTGTGGGGATAGCCGGCGAGAACGTCGACCAGGGTGTCTGGGGCGTCCGGGGCGTCGGCCTCGCACCGTACGTCGCCGGGGGCACTGGTGAAGCCTAGGTCGGCGGCGTTGCGGGTGAGGGCCCGGGCGCGGGCATGGGCGTACCGGACCCTGAAGAGGGGGTTGGTCTCACGCTGGACGAGGTGGTCAGCGGTGATGCGGGGATGGTCGTGGGACGCGGTGTGGAGGAGCGCCCAGCGGGCGGCGTCGCGACCGAGGGGGGTGGGGTCCTTGGAGGCGGGGACGGGGACGGGGTGGAGGTCGATGTGGAGGTTGGCGGGGAGGGGGGCGCCATCGAGGGCGGCGGCCCAGGTCGGACCGGGCGCGGGATGGGGATGGGGATGGGCCTCGGCTTCGACCTCGCCGGACGTACGGACGAGGGCGCCCTGGGAGCGGAGGATCCGGGCGACGACTTGACCGGTGACGACGGCACGTAGGTCACGAGCGTGACGGAGCTGTACGAGGTCCCCGTTGGGCTCGTCGACGAACCCGTACCGTCCACCGCGCCGCAGAATCTCGGCGACGAGAACCTGCTCCCCGGTGTCGTCGAGGGTGATGTTGAGGAAACCGGGCCCGGTGATGTCGACGCTGGTCAGGCCTTGCATGCCGATGAGGTGCGACCGCAGGATCTCGGCAACCTCGTGGGGCGGGCGACAGGCAGGGCGGGCCAGCTGAAGGGCAACGTTGGTGGCGTAGTCACCGCGGCCGCCGGGCCCCGGGGGCGCGACCTGGGCCCGCTCCGGCACAGGCACGCTGAGCTCACCCGCGTCCACCGCGCGCCGCACGGCACGCAGGACGGTACGGGAGAGCTCGACGGGGGTCACGGGGCAAGCGTAGGCGAGGAGGGGGGTGGGTAGGCGAACGGGTTTGGGGAGGGTCCGGGATGTGGACGGCGGGGCGAGTGCGGGGTTGTGGGCTGGCGCGGGACGGTGGGGGTTGCTGCGCGGGGCAGTCGTGGTGAGGTCGGGACCGCGGCGACGTACCCGCATATCCGCGACCCGTCCCCGGCCTGGCGCGATGACGCGATGACGCGATGACGTGGGATCGCATTGCGGGGAACCCGGCGGGGACGCGCCATCCGCTGCGGGCGGACACGTCGCCACGCCGCCTCCGGCCGTGAGGCGGCCTGAGGGCCAACGACGGTGAGGGTCGTGGGCACCGGTGGGTGAGAGTCTTGGGCCGCTGCTTGGGCCGCTGGTCGCAGACTCAGTTGACCGAACTCAGTTGGCCGACCCGGCTGGCAAGCTCAGCTGCTGGTGCGGCCGGCGCTCTCGGCACTCTCGAAGGACGGACCGGCGGCAGCACCACCGGAACCGGTGGCCGAAGTGTCCCGCCGCGCCATCAACTGGCGTACGAGCCTGACGAGTTCGGCGGGCTCGAAGGGCTTGGCCAGGAAGGCGTCGACGCCGACATCGAGGCCGTTCTCGACCTCGTACTGGGTGCAGGCGCTCACGATGGCAAGGGGAACGTTACGGGTCCGGGGGTCGGCCCGGAGCCGGGCGGCGGTACGCAGTCCGTCCAGCCGAGGCATGACCACATCGAGGGTGACGACATCGGGCCGCACCTGGTGGATGACGTCCAGGCACTCGACACCGTCGGCCGCGGTCACGACCTCGAAACCCTCCAGCTCGAGGTTGACCCTGATCAGTTGCCGGATGACCTTGTTGTCGTCCACAACAAGCACCCGACCCGACGCGCCTGGCACACCTTGAGAGTAGGTCGGCGTGTGGGGCCGCGTCCGGCTTTTCCCCACTTCCACCCCGCTCGGGGGACCCCCGCCCCACCCGCCCACCAAGATCAGAACGACCCTCCCCCACCCCTAAAACCGGTTCATGAAGACCCCGAAAGAGCTGGTAGTGTTCAACCCGTCGCCGCGAACACCGCGCCCGACACGCCCCCGTAGCTCAGGGGATAGAGCAACGGCCTCCGGAGCCGTGTGCGCAGGTTCGAATCCTGCCGGGGGCACTTCACAGAAGGTTGCAAGATCGCGATTGCCTTTCATCCCGGTCTTCTCCTTCTTGTAGTGCTTATCGCGATCGGCGGCATCCCGTGCTAGCGGGATGGCCGCCGTTTCGTGTGTAGCCCATGCGACCGCTTCGATCGTGTCGCCGGTGAGGGTGATGCGACACAGGGCCTCGTTGGCAACCCCGTCGTAGTGGATCTCCAGTCGCAGGGCTTCGAAGAGCCGCCGGGACAGCTCGTCCGGCATGAGGGCGAGATCCAGAGGCGTCACGGGCAAGCGGCTGAGCAGGTCGGGGTTCGGCGCAGGGCCAGCTTGTGACCGCTGACTTCTGCGATCCCCGTCCTTCGTCGTCCGTTCCCAGTAGAAGTCCGACAGGTCCCCCGGACGTGTGATAGGTACCCGGCGCGATCTCCCCGACGTCCTCCGACACATCCTCCTTCTCCAGGCGTGCCACCACGCGGTAGGTGCCGTCCGAATAGGTTCACACGTAGTTGCCCTCTATCGCGGCCAGCGCCGTCTCGCCCACTTTGGGCAAAGCGAAGGCCAGGTATCTGTCGATGACCGAGACGATCACGGACCGGGACTCGTTGGCCGCCCGGTCGGGCTCCAGGGTCTTGCGCAGCCGCGAGACATTAGTGCGCAGCACGGGCACGGCCGCCGTCGGAGGGGCCTTACCCCATACGGCGTGGACGATCTCGGCGGTGATGACATGGCGCCCGCGCCGCGACGGCAGCGCCGCCGGCACCACACGCTGCTGAGGCGAGCCGAGGGTCAGCCCCTCCTCGCCCCGCCATATCCGGGGTGACCCCCCGGCGAAGCGCAGGGAGGCTTCGGTAGCTTTCCCACATCTTGGCTATGGCTGCGCGGGCTCCGTTCCGGTTCGCTGTGTTTCCCTCAGGCGCTCGCGCCTCGCGCTTCCCCGCCGTCGCTTCCCGCAACACCTCCGCAGCCGCTGGACAGAGCATCCGCTAATGGCGGCCCGGAGAATGCGGCCTCCGGGCTGCGGGTCCTCACGCATTTCCTTACGCCAACCGCCAACCGCCAACCGCCGCCCGCCTACCGCCACGGCCCGGACGACGGCTACGTAGCGTCCCGGCCGTGTCCGAGATGCTCGTCCAAGAAGCGCTCCACTGCGTGGTACACGGCGATCAAGTTCTCCGGGATCTCGATGGAGTGCCCTTCGTCCGCCATGAGTATGTACTCGACGGGGACCCCACGTGCCCGGAGAGCCTGGACCATGTTGTCGGATTCTGCCTGCGCTACCCGGGCGTCGTTGGCGCCCTGGGCGATGAGCAGCGGTGTACGGACCTGGTCCACCCGGCTGATCGGTGAGCGGGCCAGCATGTCGGCCTCCTGCTGCGGATCCGCGGGGTCGCCGACCCAGCGGAACCAGTTGGCGGCAAGGGCCGGCCGGACGAATTCCGGCTGGTTGCGCAGGAAGTTGGCGAGGTCAGAGACCCCGAAGATGTCCACCGCAGCGGCGAAGACATCGGGCGTGAAGGTGACTCCGACCAGTGCCGCATAGCCACCGTAGGAGCCGCCCAAGATCGCCACCCGGTCCGGGTCCGCGTATCCCTGCTGGATGGCCCAGTTCACACCGTCGATCAGGTCGTCGTGCATTTTGCCGGCCAACTCCCCGATGCCGGCCTTCATGAACGACTTGCCGTACCCCGTGGAGCTGCGGAAGTTCACCTGAAGCACCGCGTAGCCCCGGTTGGCCAGCAGTTGGACGAGAGGGTTGAACCCCCAGCTGTCTCGGTCCCAGGGACCGCCGTGCACAAGCAGGACCAGCGGCAGCCGGTGCGGCTCTGTCCCGATTGGCAGTGTCAGGTGGGAGGGGAGCGCGAGACCGTCCCGAGCGGTGATCGTCACCGGTGTCATCGGTGCCAGCTGCTCGGGATCCAGGTGGCCAAGGGGCCGGAACAGTAGGCGCCTCTCGCCCGAGGAGTGGTCGTAGAAGTATGTGGCCCCGGGATCGCGGTCGTGGGTGAAGCTGACGACCCACCGCTGCTCGCTCTCGTCGGACGAGATGTGGGCCAGGTCGCCATCGGACAGATTCCTCAGGTTCTCCAAGACCTCGGCGAAGTGCGGGTCCAGTGCGTTGATCACCAGTCGTTCCCCGAGGTAGCGAACTCCGATGAGCTCGCCGGTACGTCGGCTGAAGATGAGCGGCGAGGGCAGTGCGGGAAAGACACGGGCTCGTGTGTCCAGGTCGTACTGCGGGTGGGAATCGACCTCCGTCTCCTCGCCGGTTTCTGCATCCAGCCGGGCCAGGCGGAGTCTGTCCGAGCCCCGGTTCGAACCGAAGAGAACGCCGCCGGCGTCGGCGGTGACCTCCAGCGGATAGACGCCCAGCGGATAGTCCTCACCCTCGAACTGCGCGATGTGGCACAACGTCTGCGTGGCCTCGTTCCAGCGCGAGAGCCGTAGCTCGCCCTGTTCGGTGACTTCACTGGTGAAGGGGCCTTTGCTGCCGCCGTAGAAGAGGGTGGTGGCAGCGCCTCCGGGGTTCTCCGCGAGGGTCCGCAGGTCACCGGTGGCGATGTCCAGCTCGAAGAGGTCGAACGTGGCGGGATTCCGGCTGTTCGAGGAGAACACCGCCTTCCCCGGCCGCCCGGCGGGCAGCTTCAGATCCATGATGCGTGCGCCGGGGAAAGGGGTCAGGTCAGCAGCCCCTGCGTCCGGGGCTTCGAGATCGACGCGGTACAGGTGCCGGTTCTCGTCGCCCCCCTGGTCCCGGGTATAGAGCAGCCACCTCGGATCGTCGGTCCAGTGATAGCTCAGCAGGTTGCGGTCCTCGGAGGTGACCCGCCGCGCGTCCCCGGGCGCGTCGACACTCTCGATCCACAGGTTCAGGTGGTTCCCCCAAGGAGCCAGGTACGCGATCTTGGTGCCGTCCGGCGAGAGGGAGGCCCTCGAACGGACGGGAGGGGCAAAGAGCTCCTCGACGCTGATCGGCTTCGGCAGTGCCATGTGGGTCCTTCCTGTGGCTGTCCCCGGACAGCGAGTGATGAGGCCCTGATGATGGTCGGCAAGGGCTCTGAGTGGGTCCGCAGCCTGGAGCCGGTCACCGTTCAGCGAACGAAGGCTGTCACTTAATGACAGTGTCACTAAGTGACAGCAAAGGCAAGTGCGCCGCACGCCCAGCCGCTGAGGACCGTCGATTGCAGCCCCACCTCCTCTGGGCTGCCGCTCGACTGGCAGTGAACTCGTGGCGCAGGTCACATGCGCGAGGGGTGGGCAATACTGTCACTAAGTGTCAGTATTGCAGTCAGTGACACGACGGTGAGGTCGCGCAGGATGGGCTTCGGGAGAGTTGACGGCCATGAAGATCACGAGCTTCCTGCTGTGAGTCGGGTGACCGTGGTGCGGATTCATGGCGCCTTCGAGCGGCCGCAGTCCCGTCGAGTCAGGAAAAGCGCTACGCCGACAGGTCGACGGCCGAGGCCGGCGAACCCAATATGCCGTCAACGGCCGTTGTAGATCGCGCCATGCAGTAGGAACTGGTCCTGTTGCCACGTATTCAAGGAGTTCATATGGATCTCACGCTTCCGCAGCAGATCTACCTGTGCACCTACGCCTTCACGAAGAATAAGTTTCCGGCCACTCTTCTGCAGTTCCGCGGGCAGCGGGTGCGCGCTGCTGCCCTGACCGAGCTAGTCCTTGCGGGACAGGCTGAGACCGACGGGCGCCGGGTTCGCGCACTTGGAGACCAATCACCGACGGATCCGTTTCTTGCCTCTGTGTGGGAAGAGCTGCACGCGAGGCCGAAAAAGTGGATGGCACTGGTGCACAACACCGCGCACAAGGCGGAGAAACCGGTCGAAAACCAGCTGACGGCTGCTGGGATTATCGAAAAGAAGACCGGCCGCACCTTGAGTCTGCTCGGAGGGAGCAAAGTTGTCTTGCGGCGGGAAGAGGAGGCCCGAGCTGTGCAGCAAGCATTGCGCACGCGGGTCACCACCACTCCCGACCCGTCCACTCTGCCCCTGGCACAAGTGGCACTGCCGGTGATCGCACTGGAGAGCGACGCGACCATGGGGGTCGTACTGAACCGTTCCGAGCGCCGCAAACACAAGGTTACGCTTGAGGAACTCGCCAAGAAATTCGATCGAGAAATACCGGGCCTGCGCAAAGCCCTGTCAAACTCGGTGCTTTCCAGTCGGTCTGTCGGCGGCGGATGGAGCTGAGCAGGACAAACCTAAAAATGCACACGTCCGCAGAATGCGAGCCGAAGTAAAATCGAGCGACATCAAGGCCGGTGCTGGAGACTCTGGTTGCCGCGTTCGCCGCATGGTGGCTGATGGAGCCAAGTGTCGAGTTCACGTCCATCCCTTGGGCTCCGGTTGATCATCGTCGGCGCCACAGTCGTTGTGACGAGTGGCTACGGAGAAAAAATCGCGCCACGGCAAGACAAACACCACAAGGGAACACCGCCGTACCCGGACCGCGTTCCATACACCCCACAAATACCGTCCACGACCGGTGAATTCACCACCGGTGAGCGGGAACCCATCACGCCGCAGCGAGCTTTCCTGGCCGTCTGGCCGACGTCACCGGAACCGCAACCGTCCATCTCGTACTCCCGGCGGGCCCTTGCGCTGCACCCGGGACGGTCGGGGCGCCCTGGGGGCCGTCAAACGGCTTGGCAGTGCACGGCGGGAGCGGCGGTGGAGTGGCCCACTCGGCGTCGTCCAGCTCGGTCACGCGGAGGAATTCGGCGAACTCGCCCGGCGTATCGAGGGTGACGACTGCCCGTGGCAGATGTGGCCTGGTGGTCGGCCGCGCTGTGGTCGGGCATGAGGTCGACCACAGCGGTGCGCACTGCGCCACGGCTGATGCCGTGCTCGCGGGCCTGGGTAGCCGTGGCCGGCCTTCGAGGTACGCGGCGCACGTCGGCGATGGTCCTGCCCGGATAGCCGATCGTGACCACCGCCGTTGCCCTTGGCCTCGGCGACCCGCAGCCCGTCGTAGGTCGCTTCCCGCTGGAGACCGCCCTGCAGTTCGCAGGCGGCGGCGAGGCCCCGCACCATGGACTTCACGTTGGACAGACCCGCGCATCGAGCAGTCCTTGCTCACGGTGTTCAGCCGAGCGAGCGACCGGCTGGGGTGCCCCAGCCCCATCCGTTCAGGTGACGGCAGATCACCTACCAACCCTTACCGCCTTCTTGTGGCCCGTGGACTCTCTCGAGTGCGGTCAAGGTCTGCTGCCACGGCCTCAGCGTAGACACTCTGCTGTGACTCAGGTCACTCCACCGAGGATGGCCACAGAAGTCACTAAATGCCAAACTGGCGCTTAGTGTCACTCCGTAGGCGGCATGTCGATCAAGACACGCTGCAAGCCGCAGAGGCACCACGCACGGATCCCGGGTGCTTTACCTAGGGACAGTGCAGCCAACAGAAGGAGAGCTCATGAAGTCGTGGCGTTCCCGCATCACCGTCGGCCTCGCCGTCGGCGCCGCAGCGATAGCAGTCCCGCTGACCGCCACCAGCGCAGTCGCCGTCCCCCCACCCGGCAGCGGCTGGCACGTGGCTGGCGGTATGACGTATGACTCGAAGAGGCAGTGCGAGGCTGAGGAGCTGCCGAACGCCCAGCACAACGGGTATGACGAGGTGTGGTGCGACGGTCCGGGCGGTCGCGCCGAGTACACCGTCTGGGTGCGCTGACCGCTTCGCAAGGCGCAGAAGAGGCGGCCACCCTGACGCGCTGCGCAGGGTGGCCGCTCCCCGTTGTCTCACCAACAGCCCGGTCCGTCTCCTGCCGTTCGGGCCGCAGGCTCTGGGTGGGGCCCGTTCGCCCGCTGGCCAGCACGGTGGCAACCGCGTCGGGCGCAGGGTCCCCGACATCCCGCTTCCGGTAGAGCTGCCCAACGGCAAGAAAGCGTCGGTCAGCCTGTCGACGAGCTCGCACTCTCGTACTGGGGTACTCCGGGGAGCTCGGGCCCGAAGGCTGGGAGCGCACCGGTCCGTCCAAGCGCTTCCAGAACTTCATGAGGGGCACCGACCTGTTCGACAAGGGCAGGGCTACGCCTTCGTGATGGTTTATACGCGCGGGTTCGGCCGTTCCACCGGCTGTCCCGGGGGTGTCGTTGACGGACTCGATCGGCTGCCGCACCGACTTGAGCAGGCCCTCGCCCCTGCGCTTCTTCTCCCGCTTGAACGAGGGCCGCGGCAGTTCGGCCCCACGCATGACCAGGTCATTCTCGAACTCCTTGGCGGCGAAGCCCTTGTCCGCGATGATCAGCAGTCCGGGCCGGTCGGCGACCAGGTCTTCATCGACGTCGAGCATGGCCTGGAGCACTTCGCGTTCGTCGAGTTTCGGGTTCGCCGGCGCCCACAGGATCGGCATCCCGAGCCCACGGAAGCTGACGCCGAGGTCGTCGACGTCCTGTCTGACGACGTCGCCCCAGAGGAACGCCGCGCTCTGGTCGAGCGAGAGCAGCAGGACTACTCGACACCTGGGTCGTGCTGGACATCAAGCCCCGCGGCGGCCAGGCCGCATACGTGTCGGGGCTGCACCAGCAGCTGTCAGACATCGTCAACGGCCTCCCGCCCGTACTCCCGGCTCGGGGTTGGCACCACCTCTTCCCCCAGAGACTTCCCCCCTCAAGCAATCACCCATGCTTGGCGCGTGTGCGCGCGGGCGGTCGGTAATTCCGGTCGCGCGGTGGCGTCGATGGGATAAGCTGTCCGATGATTTCGCGCGGCAGGTTCTCTGCCGCCCCACTCGACGCGCTCGGCGTCGACACGCACCGCGTGCCCTGCCCGGAAGGAGGCGAGAGACATGGACCGTGCCGAATGCGTTGCGGCCATAGTTGCCTCCGGCCGTGTGCCCTCCCTCCTCTGCGGCGCGCGGTAACTCTTCCCCCTTCTCGTTTCTTGTCTTCGGCATCTTCCTGAGATGCCGCGTCACGAGATGTCCTGGCCTGCCCGGTTCGTCGCCGCGCGGCCTGCGGGGGCGCGTGCCCGAAGACGGGCCCTTCTTTTGCTGGTCACCGTGATCTCGGCACTCTCCGCCTCACGACCAGCAAGAGCGCCGGCGTGAGTGACACGCAGCTGGTGAGGCAGGCCCCGGGTGCTGTCCGCGGTACCCGCTGCCCCACTGCCATGCCGTGTCCCCGTGCTGCGTACACCGGCCCGTCGTCACCACTGCGACCGTCCCTGGCCGGCTGTCTCGACAGCACCTCGACACGAAATGTGCGCAATCGCCATGAGCAAGAAACATCCCGGAGGGGAATCCCTCCCTTCCACCCCTTCCACCCCTTCCACCCCTTCCACGGCCACCGACCGTTCCCCGGACCGCGAGGTTCCCGCCGCGACTCCCGCACCGGATCCGGCACCGGCACCGGCACCGGATCCGAAGCGCTGGTGGGCGCTGGCCGTCATCGCCCTCGCCCAGCTGATGGTGATCCTTGACGGCACCATCGTGAACATCGCGCTGCCCTCCGCCCAGCGCGCTCTCGGCATGTCGGACGCCGACCGGCAGTGGGTGATCACCGCCTACACGCTGGCCTTCGGCGGGCTGCTGCTGCTCGGCGGCCGGATCGCCGATCTGGTGGGCCGCAAGCGCACCTTCGTCATCGGCCTGGCCGGGTTCGCCGCGGCCTCCGCGCTGGGCGGCGCGGCGGCCGGTCCCGGGATGCTGTTCGCGGCGCGGGCCCTGCAAGGTGCGTTCGCGGCGGTCCTGGCGCCCTCGGCCCTGTCGCTGCTGACGACGACGTTCACCGACCCCAAGGAGCGGGCCAGGGCGTTCGGGGTCTACGGTGCGCTGGCCGGCGGCGGCAGCGCGGTCGGGCTGATCGTGGGCGGTCTGCTGACCGAGTACCTGAACTGGCGCTGGTCCCTGTACGTCAACGTGCCCATCGCGCTGGCCGCCCTGCTCGGCGCACCGGCCTTCCTGCGCGACCGCTCCGGCCGCCGGGGCGGGCACCTGGACGTGCCGGGCGCGCTGCTGGGCTGCGGCGGGCTCGTCGCCCTCGTGTACGGCTTCAGCGAGGCCGAACCTCGCGGCTGGACCAGCCCGTCGGTGCTCACGCTGCTCGCGGCCGGCGTGATCTTGCTCGCCGCCTTCGTGTGGTGGCAGAGCCGCGCGGCGAGCCCGCTGCTGCCGCTGCGCATCGTCAAGGACCGTGTCCGGGCCGGATCGCTCGCGACGATGGGCTTGGCCACCATCGGCATGTTCGGCGTCTTCCTGTTCCTGACGTACTACCTGCAGGTCGTCCTCGGCTACCCGCCGGTGCGGACGGGCCTGGCCTTCGTGCCGATTTCAGCCGGTATCTTCATCGGCGCGACCCAGATCGCGGCCCGCCTGCTGCCCCGCACGGCGCCGCGCACCTTGATGTCGTCCGGCATGGTGCTGGCCGCCGCCGGCATGGTGCTGCTCAGCAGCCTGACCGTGCATGTGCAGTACGTCTCGCACGTGCTGCCCGCCCTGCTGCTGCTCGGTCTGGGCATGGGCCTGACCTTCATGCCGGTCTACGCGACGGCCACCGCCGGCGTGCCCGCGCAGGACACCGGTGTGGCCTCGGCTGTCCTCAACACCGTTCAGCAGATGGGCGCTTCGCTGGGCACCGTACTGCTCAACACCATCGCCACCGGCGCCACCAGCCGTTACGTCCACTCGCACGTGCACGATCCGGCCCACGGCGGCGCGACCCTCAACGAAGGCATGGTGCACGGCTTCTCCGTCGCCTACTGGTGCTCGGCGGGCGTCCTGCTGCTCGCGGCCCTGGTAGCGGGCCTCACCGTACGGCACAAGACGCCGAAGCACGCCGGAAACGACGCACCGGCCTAGCGAGCCGGGGTCGTGTCCCGCCACCGTCCACCTCACCCCTCGAAGGATCCTCCATGAAACCCCTGACCGAGCACGACATCCGTACCTCGTTCGTCAACTGCTCGAAGGGCGAGGCCAAGCGCCTCCCCCTGCCCAAGAACCTGGCGGACCTCGACCACTGGGACGACCTGGACTTCCTGGGCTGGTTCGATCTGTCCGCGCCCGATCGCAGGTATCTCGTCGTCGAACGCGCCGATGAACTCGTCGGCCTGTCCCTGCGCTCCGCTTCCGGCAACCGCGGCTTCCAGCGCCGCAGCCTGTGCTCGCTGTGCCTGACCGCCCATCCCGGCAGCGGCGTCTCCCTCATGACCGCCCCCAAGGCAGGCCCGGCCGGCCGCGAAGGCAACTCGGTGGGCCTCTACATCTGCGCCGACCTGGACTGCTCGTTGTACATACGAGGCAGGAAGAAGGCGGCACCGGGCGGGCGCATGGAGGAGTCCCTCACTGTCGAGCAGCAGATCGAGCGCCTGCGCGGCAACCTCGACGCGTTCGTGGAGCGGGTCTTCCACTGAGACCGACAGGGGCTCGACGGCCATCGTCGCCGAGCCCCTGTCCACTCCTTGAACCGCCGTCTCCTCGCGGCTCCTCCGGTCTTACGCGCCGGACGCACGCCGACCGGGATGCCGATCCTGTGGGCGCCGGCGAACCCGAAACTCGACGAACGCGAAGTGTTCCAGGCCATGCTCGACGTCGATGAAGACCTGGTCGCCGACCGGCCCGGACTGCTGATCATCGCGGACGAGGGCTTCGCCTCCGACTCCAGCGCAGCGCAAAGCACTTGAGCTCGTCGGGGGTGCGCCCGAGGCACCGGAGGAAGAGCCCTTCGCGCAGGGGCCTCTCACCGTGGGAGGGTGGTGGTGACCATGAGCCCGCCGCGTTCCCGGGGGGCCGCGGTCACATCGCCGTCGTGGGAGCGCGCGATGGCTCGTACGATCGCCAGGCCGAGGCCCGAGCCCCGCTCGGAGTCGATGCGGTCCGCTCCCAGGCGGCGGAAAGGCTGGAACAGCGCCTCGATGTCCTGGCGGGCGACCACGGGGCCGGTGTTCTCGACCGTGAGGGTTGCGGCGCCGTGCGGGGTGGTGCGGGTGGTGAGGCGGACCCAGCCGTTCGGTTCGTTGTAGCGGATGGCGTTCTCGAGCAGGTTGTGGATGATGCGCTCCAGCATCACGGCGTTGCCCGAGGTGGTGGCGGGCCTGGTGTCGAGCCGGAGGCCGATACCTGCTTCGGCTGCCTGTGACCGGTGCAACTCGGCGGTGTGACGGGCGAGTTCGGTGAGGTCGACGGGTGTCCGGTTGGCGACCTCTGTCTCGCCCTTGGCCAGCGCGAGGAGGCCGTTGATCAGTCTTTCGTTGCGTTCGTTGACGGTGAGTAGTGAGGTGCCGAGGCGTTTGGTGTCTTCGGTTGCGGTCTTGCGGCGCAGGGCCACCTCGATGAGGGTCCGGTTGATGGCGAGGGGCGTGCGCAGTTCGTGGGAGGCATCCGCGATGAAGCGCTGCTGGTCCTGGAAGGACTTCTCCAGGCGTCCCATCATCGAGTCGAAGGTGTCGGCGAGCTGGGTGACCTCGTCGCGGGGGCCGGTGAAGGCCAGCCGCTCACTGAGGTCGCCGCGGAAGGTGATGCGGCGCGCGGTCTGGGAGATGCGGTTGAGGGGACGCAGCACGCGGCCGGCCATCAGGTAGCCGAACAGCGTGGCGACGACGGTGAGCACGCCCAGGGCGAGGGCGCCTTGGCGGAGCAGGGACTGCAGGGTCGCGGCCCGGTAGCGGTCCTGGAGTTCGCGTAGCTCGGGACTGCCGGCCAGTCCGGCGGCGGGCTCCGACGGGAGGTTGTGGGTGGACGCTTCGGGTACCGGGGCGATCCCGCCCTCCTTGGTGATCTGCAGGGCCACGCCGTCGAACCGGTCGGTCAGTCCCGCGTCGAGCAGCAGATAGGTCACGCCGAGCAGGATCACGCCGCAGGCCATGAACAGGGCGCCGTACAGGAGCGTGAGCCGGACGCGGATGGGGAGACCCGGCAGCCGCGAGGTGAGCCTCATGGGATCTGGTACCCCGAGCCCGGGACGGTCTGGATGACCGGCGGCGGCCCGAGTTTCTTGCGCAGTTTCATCACGGTCACGCGGACGACGTTGGTGAACGGATCGATGTGCTCGTCCCAGGCCCGCTCCAGGAGTTCCTCGGCCGAGACGACCGCGCCGTCCGCCCGCAGTAGTTCCAGCAGGACGGCGAATTCCTTGCGTGCGAGGGATACGTAGTGGCCGTCGCGGTAGACCTCGCGGCGGGCCGTCTCCACCCGCAGGCCGGCCCGTTCGTAGGTGGGCGGGCCCGCGGGCTGGGCGCGGCGGGCCAGGGCGTGGACGCGGGCGACGAGCTCCTCGAAGGCGAAGGGTTTGGTGAGGTAGTCGTCGGCTCCGATGGCGAGGCCCTCGATGCGGGAGGGTACATCGGAGGCGGCGGTGACCATGAGGATGCGGGTGCGGCCGCCGGATTCGACGACGGCCCGGCACACCTCGTCGCCGTGTACGACGGGCAGATCGCGGTCCAGGAGGAGCACGTCGTAGTCGTTCACGGAAAGGCGTTCCAGAGCGGAATCCCCGTCGTGCACGACGTCGACGGCGAACGCCTCCTCACGCAGCCCCTCGGCGACGGCGTCGGCCAGCATCCGCTCGTCCTCGGCGATCAGCACTCTCATGATCCCCAGAGTGCCAGAGGCCGGGATAACCAGAACGTAACCGCCCGCGGTTACGGAGGGGATACCGGGCCCCGCCTCTACTGGTCCCCGACGCCGGGAGAGACCCGGCACAGAAGGGACTGCCGAGCGCATGCGTACCATTTCGCGCACCAACTGGGGGCTGCTGGCAGCCATACCGCTGCTGAGCCTGAGCCTGGCCGCGTGCGGGGGCGGCACCGGCGGGAACGACGACGTCGCGTCGGCCGGCGGCGACAAGAAGGTGGGCGGGCAGCAGCTCACGCCCGCGGAGAAGAGCAAGAAGTACAACGCCTGCCTGGCCGAGCGGGGCGTGGCGCCGGGGAGCGGGAAGGCCGGCGAGGACGCGCCCGAGCAGACCGCGTCGCCGGAGGAGGTGCAGGCCGCGCTCGCGGCGTGCAAGGAGTTCGCGCCCACCGCGCAGGACGTGCAGCAGGCACCGAAACCTGACGCAAAGCAGCTCGAGCAGGCGCGCGAATACGTCAAGTGCCTGCGGGCCAACGGCTATGACGCCCCGGATCCCGACCCGGAGACAGGCGGCATGCCGCTCGACCAGGACGCGAACATGGACAAGCTGCAGGCAGCCGCCGAGAAGTGTAAGGACGTCAACCCCGCGGCCCAGCGGTGACGGGCGAGACCGACATGACGCACACACCCGAATCCACCGACGACGAGACGACCCGGATGCACCGGTTTCCCCCTCAGACAGACCCGGTAAAGGATCCGTCAGGGGCCTCGGCGGGCAGGTCACCGGACGGCCCGCGGTACGCCCCACCGCGTCGCCGCCGCGCCCGCACCACCGCCGCACTGATCGCCCTCGCGGTCGTCCTCAGCGGGGCCGGGGTGGCGGCGTACGGCTTCGGCGGCGGCAACGGCGAGAAGTCCGAAAAGAGCAGCGGTCTGCCGCCGGCGACCGCACTGGTGACCCGCTCCGACCTCGCCCAGCAGGACACCGTCACCGGCAGCCTCGGCTACGGCGACAAGCAGCCCCTGACCAGCGGCGCGTCGGGCACCGTAATCTGGCTGCCGAAGCTCGGTGCCACCATCGAGCAGGGCCAGAACGCGCTCAAGGCCGACGGTCGGCCCATCCCCCTCGTCTACGGCGACACACCTCTCTACCGCGAACTGCGCGCCGGCACGAAAGGCCCCGACGTCGCCGAGGTGGAACGGGCCCTGGCCGCCCTCGGCTACACCGGCTTCACCGCCGACGAGGAGTACTCCGACCGGACCGCGGCGGCCGTCAAGCGCTGGCAGAAGCACCTCGGAGTGCCACAGACGGGCACGGTCAAGCCCGCGGACCTGGTCGTTGCCGACGGTGAGATACGCGTCACCGGCCAGGAGGTGAAGAAGGGCCAGACACTCCAGCCCGGCTCACCCGTGCTGACGTACACCGGCACCAGCCGGCTTGTCGCCATCGACCTCGACGCGAAGAAGCAGAAACTCGTCCGCCGTGGCGACAAGGTCACCGTCGTCCTGCCCGACGGTGCACACGCGGCCGGGACCATCACCTCCGTCGGCAAGGTCGCCAGCACCGAAGGCGGGGACGGCGCTCCGGGAGAGGGCGACGGCAAGACCGTCATCAAGGTCACCGTCCGGATCGACAAGAAGGACAGGGGCAAGCTCGGCAGCTACGACGGCGCGCCCGTCGATGTGGAGATCACCTCCGCGGAGAAGAAGAACGTGCTGACCGTGCCCATCTCCGCGCTCCTCGCGCTGTCGGAGGGCGGCTACGGCGTCCAGGTCGTCAAGGGCTCCGTCAGCAGCACGGTCGCGGTGGAGACCGGCATGTTCGCGAACGGCCGGGTCGAGATCACCGGCGCCGGCCTGAAGGCGGGCGACAAGGTCGGGGTACCGCGATGAACCACAACGTCGTACGCCTCGACCACATCACCCGCTCGTACGCCGGCGGCGTCACCGCCCTCGACGGCGTCTCGCTCGACATCCGCCGCGGCGAGCTGGTCGCCATCGTCGGGCCCTCCGGGTCGGGCAAGTCGACCCTGCTCAACATGATCGGCAGCCTGGACCGGCCCAGCAGCGGCACCGTCACCGTCGACGGCCACGACATCGCCGGCCTGGGCGACCGGGAGCTGTCCGCGCTGCGCGCGCTCAGCATCGGCTTCATCTTCCAGCACTTCCACCTCACCGCGGGCGTACGGGCCCTCGACAACGTCGCCGAGGGCCTGCTGTACGCGGGCATCCCGCTCGCGGAACGCCGCCGCGCGGCCCGCACCGCCCTGGAGCGGGTCGGCCTGGGCCACCGGGTCTACCACCGGCCGCACGAGCTGTCCGGCGGGGAGAAGCAGCGCGTCGCGATCGCCCGCGCCCTGGTCGGCGGGCCGAGCCTGCTCCTCGCGGACGAGCCGACCGGCGCCCTGGACTCCCACTCCGGCACCACCGTGATGAACCTGCTGCGCGCCCTGAACGCCGACGGCACCACCGTCGTGATCATCACCCATGACCGGGAGATCGCGGCCTCGCTGCCCCGCCACGTCCACGTTCGCGACGGGCGCATCGTGCACGACTCCGCCCAGAACGCCCAGGGCGACGTTCAGGCGGTGTCCGCATGCTGAAGGTCTCCCGCATGAGCACCCGCGACGTCGTACGCGTCGGTGCCTCCGGGCTGCGCGCCCGCCCGCTGCGGGTCTTCCTCTCCGCGCTCGGCATCGCCATCGGCATCGCGGCGATGATCGGCGTGGTGGGCATCTCCACCTCCAGCCACGCCGAACTGCAGCGCACTCTCGACCGCCTGGGCACCAACCTCCTCACCGCGTCCCCCGGCCGGACCTTCACCGGCGGCGAGGCCCAACTCCCCGAGCGTTCCATCGACATGGCGGGCCGGATCGCCCCGGTCGAGTCCGCAACCGGCACCGGCAAAGTGACGGCGTACGTCTATCGCAACGACCACATCCCGGCCACCGAGACCGGCAGCATCAACGTCAAGGCCGCCCGCCTCGACCTCCTGGACACCGTCGGCGGCTCTCTCGCCCGCGGCAACTGGCTCAACGCCGCCACCGCCAAGTACCCGGCCGTCGTACTCGGCAGCGGCGCCGCCGACCGCCTGGGTATCGGGGAAGTCGGCCCGGACATCCGGGTCTGGCTCGGCGGTCAGTGGTTCAGCGTGGTCGGCATCCTCGACGAGGCGCTCCTGGCACCCGAGCTGAACGACAGCGCGCTCGTCGGCTGGGACGCCGCCAAGCGGTACCTGGACTTCGACGGACACCCCACGACAATCTACGTCCGCACCGCAGACAGCGCGGTCACGTCCGTACGCGACGTCCTCGCCGCCACCGTCAGCCCCGAGGCTCCCACCGAAGTGACCATCAGCCGCCCCTCGGACGCCCTCGCCGCCAAGGGCGCCACCGACAAAGCCTTCACGGGCCTGATGCTCGGCCTCGGCGGCGTTGCGCTCCTTGTCGGCGGGGTCGGCGTGGCCAACACCATGGTCATCTCCGTCCTGGAACGCCGCGCCGAGATCGGCCTGCGCCGAGCCCTCGGCGCACGGCGAGGCGACATCCGCACCCAATTCCTCGCGGAATCCCAGCTGTTGGCAGGACTCGGCGGGATCGCCGGGGTCGTCATCGGGGTGGGCGTCACCACCGCGTACGCCGTCGCGCAGGGCTGGCCGGCAGTCGTCCCGGCCTGGGCGATGGCGGGCGGCCTGCTCGCCACCCTCGCCATCGGGGCCCTGGCCGGCCTGTACCCCGCCGTACGCGCGTCCCGGCTGCCCCCGACGGAGGCGCTGTCCGGGGCCTGATCCCAGGCGGGCACGTCCAAGGTCCGGATGCCCGATCGCGTCGTGCCCGTCCCGCTCCGGGGCTGCTCGGTGATCCTGCTCGATACGAACGAAGACCCGCGTGCCGCAGCACGAGCTGCGGCACGCAGTGGGTCATGACTGTGCACGCGAACGCGCCCCTCACCCCGGAAGGTCGGCTCCGGTTGTGCCTATGCGTCGACGCTGGACGCCCCATCGCGCACATCGCGGCGGAAGCCGTGATCTCGCGTCGCTGCCTGGCGAAGTGGTATGCCCGATGGCGGACACACGGCGAGGACGGCCTGCTCGACCACTCCTCCCGACCGTCTGCCCGCCCTACGCGCACCAGCGAGGGCATCGCCGACCTGGTGGAAGCGCTGCGGCGGCAGACCAAGTACGGGCCCGCCCGGCTCGCCGCAGAACTTGAGCGGCTGCACGCCGTCACCGTGGCGCCGGCCACCGCATCCTCGTGCGTCGCGGCCCAAATGGACTGCGCGACCTCGACCTGCGGGGCGCACCCTTCTCGTCGAGGGTGTCGCGGAAGGCGTGGGGAGCGCGGCAGTCGAGATCGCTGTAGCACAAGGTGCCACCGTGATAGGGACAGCCAGTGAACGCAACCACTCCCCACCTCTCTCGGCGCCGTTCCCCCCACCTACGGCCCCAGGCCCCGGCCTCGCACAGCGCCTCACCGCTCTCGCTCCGCACTGCGTCGACCTGACACTCGACACTGCGGCTCCGGCTCGCTGGTCGACCTCGTCGCGATCACGGGCGACCCGACGCGCGTCGCGACGGTCGCCGACCAAGCAGGCGGGTGGCGTCTGGGCACCCTCCACTGCCTCTGGTCGACGCCTCGGCGAGGTCGGCACGGGGGGTGTCGGCGGGGGCCGGGAGGGCGCGGCCGCCGGCGGCGATGGCGCTCTCCTCGGCGAGTCGCTCCGTGCTGGTGGTCGTCTTGAGTGGCTTCTCTTCGATGAACAGGACGGCGATCAGTGCCAGCAGGGCGAACGGGGTGGCCCAGAGGAAGAGTTCGGCGATGGCGATGCCGTAGGCGTTCTCCACGAGCGCACGCACCGGGGCGGGCAGGGTCGTCGCGTCGGGGACACCGTGCCCGGCTCCGCCTCCCGGCGTGTCACCTGCCGCCGCGCGGCCGTCGGCAAGTTCGGTGGCGACGCGGTGGGCGAGGACCGCCCCCAGGACGCTGGTGCCCACGGTCCCGCCCATGCTGCGCGAGAAGGACAGGACGGAGGTCGCGCTGCCCAGAGTGCCGGCGGGCACGTCGTTCTGCGCGGCGAGGACCAGGTTCTGCGTCAGCATGCCAACGCCGGTCCCCAGGACGGCCATGTAGACACTCAGCAGAACGAAGGGCGTGTGGGATCCGATGGTGGACAGCAGGGCGAGGCCGGCGGTCATGAGGACGGTGCCCGCCACGAGATACCGCTTCCACCTGCCGGTCGCGCTGATCCGGTGTCCGGCGAACGTAGAGGCGGCGAGCGATCCCAGGACCAGCGGCAGACTCATCAGACCGGCAATCGTGGGCGACTTGCCCATGGCCACCTGGAAGAACTGCGAGAGGAAGACGGTGCCGCCGAAGAGGCCGACACCGACCAGCAGGGAGGCCAGGCTGGTCAGCGCCACGGTGCGGTTACGGAAGATGCTCAGCGGGATGATCGGCTCGGCGGCCCGGGACTCGACCCGGACAGCCGCCGCCAGCAGCAGCGTTCCGCCACCGACCAGGGCGGCCGTCTGCCAGGAGAACCAGTCGAACGTGCTGCCCGCCATCGAGACCCAGATGAGCAGCGAGCTGACACCGGCGACGATCAGGAAGGCACCGAGCCAGTCGATCTTCACATCGCGGCGGACGTGCGGAAGGTGCAGTGTGCGCTGCAGCAGCGCGATGGCAAGGAGCGCGAAGGGCACACCGATGAAGAAGCACCACCGCCAGCCGAGCCAGGAGGTGTCCACCAGGAGGCCGCCGATCAGCGGGCCGGCCACGGTGGCGCCGGAGAAGACGGCGCCGAAGACGCCGGAGTACCTGCCCAGCTTCCGCGGGGGGATGACGGCCGCCATCACGACCTGCGTCAGTGCCGTGAGTCCGCCTGCCCCCACGCCCTGCACCACCCGGCTGAAGATCAACGTGCCGACACCTTGGGAGAATCCGGCCAGGAGTGAGCCGACCACGAACAGGCCCAGCGATGTCTGGAGGAGCAGCTTCTTGCTGTAGAGGTCGGACAGCTTGCCCCACAACGGAACGGTGGCCGTCATGGCCAGCAGCTCCGCGATGATCACCCAG
This sequence comes from Streptomyces sp. NBC_00878, assembly GCF_026341515.1. Lineage (NCBI taxonomy): Bacteria > Bacillati > Actinomycetota > Actinomycetes > Kitasatosporales > Streptomycetaceae > Streptomyces > Streptomyces sp. NBC_00878. Next base: position 3,357,595 of record NZ_JAPEOK010000001.1, read on the forward strand.
GTGTACGAGGATTGGCTCGCCCCCAGCTCAGCGGTAATCCTGGGCAGCGCGTTGGCCACCACGGTTCCGGCGAGGATGGCGACGAACAAACCGGCCACCAGCCCGGAAACCGCCTGAAGCACCTGCCGGGGCGGCATCGTCACCGCTTCCGGCTTCGTCGCAGGGGAATAGTCGGTAGTCACTGGGTCTTCCAATCAAGGACAGCAGGTGGCGTACACACTGGGTACCGAGCGCCACCTGACGGGAATGCTTCGAGGGATCGGGAACGGGCGGTATCCGATCCGGCGCCGGTGGATCGACCTGCCACCCGGCCTGTGTCACACACGGCGAACAGCGCGGGCAGCCCGCTCAGGCGCATGCCGAACGGGACACTCAATGCCGGTGTTCGTGCGACCTGACGGGGTCGTCGCGTACGGACCTCAGGTCGTAGCCGCGTCCCCCACGGCGCCTCCCGTGGCACTGCGGATCGCCTGGGCCAGGAGCTGGTGCGCATGTGCGAACCGGCGCACGTCGGCACCGCCGAGCAGGGCATCGCCGATCTCCTCGTTGACGACTCGTAGGGCGCCCGAGGCGGCCGCCGCGTGCACCTGCACCCTGATGTCGTCGGCCGGCAGGTCAAGTCGGTCGGCGATGCTCCCGGCCAGCTCGCGTTCTACCTGGTCACAGGCCATCAGCCAGGCCGTGCGGAGCGCGGGCTCCCTGCTGCTGAGCGCGATCATCTTCATCGCGAGCACGTCGTCGGCGCGCTCCGCCCTGTCGGCGTCGCGGCCATGCCTGCTCATCTCATCGGCGAGATGGTCGTCGAGGGAGAGTTCGGGTTTCCAGCGGCGCAGGGCGGCCATCTCCCACGCGACGCCATGCAAGATGATCGGTTCGGCGCAGCTCTCCTTGCTCCGGAAGTGCCGCCAGATGGTACGCGTCGACAGACCCACTGCTTCGCCGATCTGGTCGCCGCTGGTCGCGGCAACGCCCTGCTCCCAGAAGAGACGCGACGCCTCCCGAGAGATCATCAACCGGATCCGGCAGCGCCGCCGCTCGCTCATCCCAGGTCCGACGCGATTGCTCACCTGCATGGGGTCACCTCGTCATTCAGCCGTGGGACAAAGACGCCGTTCAGCTGCGGCTATGCCGGCGAAGGGCCAGGAAGTGCCCGGCCGTGTGCTCGCAGCGGCGGTGCGGAGGTCGGCAACCCCACAAGAGACGACGCCCACATCGGCCGTGGTCGCTCCGCGGTGCGGACGCGTGTGCCGGACGGGCCGTGGGGGCCCGTCCGGCACGGACGGGGAGCGGGGAGGGCGTCGGTCAGCTGCGCTTGGCGGGCAGCAGCCCCACGGCCTTCAGTCGCTTGTCGGAAGCCCGGGCGGCCCAGGCGACGGCCAGGAAGCCGACGGCGAGGAGCGGGTAGCCCATGGCGATCTTGGCGAAGCCCAGCGAGCCGACCTCGTCGGCCTGGTAGAGGTACTGCTGGACGGCGAACCGGGCGCCGAAGATGGCGGCCAGCACCAGGGTGGCGATGTCGTAGTAGAACCGCGAACGCTTGTCCGCCCGCCAGACGGTGCCCTTGCCGGTCGTCGAGTTCCAGATCAGGCCGGCCAGGGGCCACCGCAGCACCACGGAGAGGACGAAGGCGACGGCGCCGACCAGGCTCAGCCAGATGCCGATGAGGAAGAAGTCCTTGGCGGATCCCGTGTACCAGGAGATGCCGGCGGCGATCGCCACGCCGAACACGCCGCCGAGCGCGGGCTGGATCGACTCCTTACGCATCAGCCGCTGCACCGCGATGCCCAAGGCGACGAGCAGGGCGGCGAGGATGCCCACCTTGAGTCCACCGGCGTTGTTGGCGACGACGAACACCAGGGCGGGCAGCGCCGAGTAGATGACCCCCTTCGTGCCGCCCGCCTGTTCGAGCGCCGACTTCTTCTTCCGTTGGTCTGCCGCCTGCATGTCGGTCGCCGCCTCCTGGGGACTGGTGGTCTGCATGGTGATCAGCTCTTCCGGGTTCGTCTTGGGGGCGAAATCTTGCGTCACTAAGTGACATCTTGACATCAAGTGACGAAGGAAACCACCTCGCGCGACGTGACCTGAGTCACGCCTCGGCGAAACCCCCGCTCAGCGAGTCGCCCGTCATCACGTGGCGATCAGGGTCCCTACGACGGTGCGGCGATCGCTGTCGCGCGGCTGGCGGAGAAGGGCGCGGGCGGCACCTGTCCCGCGCCCGCCGTCTCGCTCAGTTCGTCGCCCGGACGCCTTGGACGGCTGGGGTGAAGACGCGCGGACGTGAGGGACTGGTGTTGACGGCGTTAATGCTGACCGGACCCTCGGGAGGTGTCCCGCATCGCGCAGTGGTGAACGGATCGAACAGCGCGCTGCCGCCGAACCAAACCTCAGGTCGACCGGCTCCCGCGCGGCGCGCCGACCAGCTCGTGGTCGGATGCGTGGCGTTCGAGCCGTGGCTGATGGGCCTGCCACGGTGCAGCCACACTCCGCCGCTCGCTGTCCGAAGCCTTCCTGGCGGGGCGTCGGTGCGCGGGGCGATCAGCTCGGTGATCTCTGTGTGGGAGAGCCGGATTTCGACGTGCTTTTCACACGTGGGCAGACCAGGCGATGTCGGCATCGTCTGAATCAGGGAGGAGTAGTCCGATGGCTCGAACCCCCGATGCCGCTCCGCTCACGCGAGCCCTCGGCGGCGTCGAAGCTGACCCGCGCACCCTCTCCGGGTGAGACCGGCCCCGTCGCGGGTCACGATCATTACCGCGAGCCGGTGTCCGAGTGGTCCGGTCGAGGCTGGGTGGGCTCGTCCACGATCACGTGGGTCCGGTGCAAAACGTCGAGCTGCGCCGGGTTGTACAGCTCACGCAGGACCGTCTCCATGGTCTCTCGGACGAATTTCTCCCCCCTCGGGTTGTCCGTGTACAGATCGGGCAGGTCCGGGTGGTCCTGCCGCAGCCGGCGCAGGTAGGGCACCATCCGCTCCACGAGGTCTTGGCGGAGGTGCTCGCCTGCGTCAGCGGGCAGTTCGCCGAACTCCCGATTGACCGGGTGAGCAGGCAGATTGCGCACCAGTGCACCGTAGGCCTGCAGCTGCTCCCCGTTCATCAACCGGGTCATGACCAGCAGGAGCGAGCGGTCGGTCTCGGACAGCACCGTTGCTTCGCCGGGCGTGAGTTCCATAGGCAGGTCGGCCGGGGCACGCAGGTCGATCAGTGCCGCGAGTTCGAGCCGGGCCCGCTGCAGCCGCTCGATGGTCGCGGCCAGCTCCGCGTCGAGCGTGCGCAGTGCCTGCCCGGGGTGCTCACCCTCGTCCACCGTCTCCGCGATCTGGTTCAGCGAGAACCCGAGATCAACCAGACGCTTGACCCGCAGCAGGCGGACCAGGTGCGGCACGCCGTACTGCTTGTAGCCGTTGACGCGACGCTCGGGCTCCGCCAGCAGCCCGACCTCGTGGTAATGCCGTACCGCCCGCAGACTGGTGCCGGCAAGCTCGGCGATCTCCCGAGTACTCCAGCTCATAGCTCCCAGCCAACACCGTGCCGCAACGGCACAGTCAAGCCCTCCCCCTGCCGCTCACGATCGGCATCGCGATCGGGACCGGGCTGATGCTGTTCGGCTTCCGGCTCCCGCGCGGTGAACGCTTCACCGCCGCGATCGGCAGCTTGGCCGCGTGGCGGTGGCCGCCGGCATGGTGGCCTGGACCGCCGCGTGGGGCCTTGCGCGCCGAGTAAGGCAGCCGACTTCGAGCTTTTCTTGCCCCGGTCCACAGGGTTCGGACCCGTCAGCTCCCCCCCTTTCAGGGCCCGCATGTTCGCCGAGTCGATCGTAGAACCGCCGGTGGGCTGTCGGGCCCGAAGGCCCGTACTGCGGGGGCAACTGCCGCCATCTGCACCCTGAAGTGGCCACAAAGGGGATCGCCGCAAAGACATGACGCCGCGTGACGAACGGCTCGCCGCCCTGGAGAAAGGGATCACCGAAACGGTCCAGGCCCGCACGGACCTCACCGCACGCCGGATCCTGCACAGCTATGCGGTCTGGCACCACCTGCGCCGACTCCGGCGTCGCATCGGCGACCAGCACACCACTCAGCTCCAGGACGTCAACGTTCGCTGCCATGTCACCGCCGCCGACAACTTCCTCAGCTGGCTCGCCGCCGCGGGACTCGCCCTGGGCACTTGCACGCAAGCCGACCTGGAACGCTGGATGACCGATGCCGCCTTCACCTACCGTGAGGATTCCGGCTACTTCGTCCGCTGGTCCGTACAGCACCGCCATGCCCATGGCCTCACCTTCGGCACCGTCCGCTGGACGGGCCCGCAGGGCACCATCGACAGTGAGAAACGCTGAGCCGACGCACGACGTCTCCTCAACGAGGACACCCTGCCCACGGCGATGGACCGCATCCTGGCCGGCCACCTCGAACACTCCAACGGCGCCCTGACCAACGTTGCTCTCGCGCTCGAGGCGCAAGCCCCCCGCAACGCCCTCACCCAGCGCCACCCGGACCTGAAGAACGAGTTCTACGACAAGATCCGTGCCCGCGGACAGACTCCAGACAGCGAGAAGCGGCTGCGCCAGCAGGTCAGGCGGCTGAAGGAACTACGGGCCGCAGACGCCGAAGAGATCGCCCGGCTGAGAGCCGACGTCGAAGCGCTAGTGGGCGCCCTGCACCAGTGCACCGTGGAAAACCGTGCGCTGCGACAGCAGCAGGTCGATGGTGTCGGCGTGGTGCGGATGCTGCCCGCCCAGCCCCGCCCCGGATCAGAGCCGTGAGGACTTCCGGCCTCAAGCCTCGGCACCGTCCGCCAGCTTGTTCTCGGCCTCGGCCTCGGCTCCGGTGCCGAAGACCCGTAGAACGTGTCAGGTGTCCTCGCCCGCCTCGAGCTCTTGACCTCGTACGGCCTCATACGGCCTCGTACGGCCTCGTAGCTGTTGCCGAAATCCTGGTTGTGCACGAGGAGCGGCACCCAGTGACCCGAGCGGAACGCCGCGACGATGTGCATGGATCCGTCTCGGGGTGGCAGGTGTGCCCCGCCATCTGCCAGGCGGCGTCGATCGATGCCAGGTCTGCGGCCAGGGTTCGGGTGCGTGCTTCCGTGCAGATCAGCCGGGCTTGGGCGAAGAGGCTGCAGAAGGGCGGTACGTGCAGGTCGGCGATGGCATGCGGACCCACGGTGTGGTGTCCGAGGACATCGACGAACCCGGCGTCCTCTGGGGAACACGGCGCCGAACGCCGTAGCGTGCTTCGTGTTCCACGTGGCGAAGACCCAATCCACTACGTCGACTGGGTTAGGTCCCGGCGACGGTGGAAGTTCGTGACTCATGACTGTTCTGCGCCGGTGACGTAGGCGTCGCCAGTCGAACAGATTCACAGATCACAAACCCGTGGCACCATCCCGCGTCATGGGCGAGCTGCCCTGGCTCGAGTCTTGATCGCGAGGATGACGTCGTTCTTGGCGTCGGCGTAGTCGTTCATGTCGTTCCACTGCTGGCTGAGCAGAGCTCGTTTGACACTCTCGTACAGGGCGCGATCGTCTGCATTGGTGCGCAAGTGGTCACGGAAGAGAAGGTACTCGTGCACCGCTGCGTCCCCTCGTTCATATATGTGCACGTGAACGTCGCGAGTCGGCGTACGCACGAGCCGATGTCCTGGCTCGCGAACCCGCAGTTCATAACCTGCGGCCAACAGCCCGTCGAGGTAGTCCTCCTCTGCTGTGATGTCGGCCACCGCGACGACGATGTCCACAATCGGTTTGGCGGCAAGGCCTGGAACCGAAGTCGATCCAATGTGCTCGACATCGACGTCCACTGCCGCCAACGCGTCAAGGATCCGACGCCGGTGATGCAGGTAGACCTCCGCCCACCGGGCGTCATAGCTGCCAAGGCCGACCTTGAGCGCTTCTGGACCACCGATGATCTCGACCGTCGTGACGTCCGGCCGACGAGGCTTGCTGCTGTTCATCACCAACACATCCTTTACGTCTTGCGCCAGTTCACCACCTCGATCGACGGGGCTGCGGTTGGCGGCTTCGTCGAGCCTCGCCGTCGTCACGCGGGCTCGGCGGATCGGGACCTGCGTCGCGCCGAGAGCGGCGACACGTTCCTGCTCGACCCGGAAAAGGTCGATTCTACGTGCAGCGCGACATGTTCGGCCCAGGCACAGTTGTCCTTACTCAGCGGCATGGATTGCGGCGCGCGAACCAACAGGCTTCTGAGGCGGGCCAGAGGACTGTTGGCCCCTCGGATGAGCGGCTGCCCCTCCATCAGCACTGCGGACACTTTGTCGGCGCCGGGGCTAACGATGTCGGCGTCCCTGCTGTGAGGGGGCGGTACGTGAGTTGATGTCCGTTTCTCCCTTTCGGGAGGGGCGAGCGGGCTGGCCGCGCGGCCGCCGGGCTGGGTGAACAAGCCAGCATGGCCCGCGCCGAGCGGCCGGTGATGTCGGTGACGACCGAGGACAGCTTGATCCCGGTGTCCTCCAGGAACATCGCGAGACGATTCACGTCGCGGGCCCGGTCCCGGACAGTCTCGGTGCGATACCGGGTCAGGTCCCGCAGCTGACGGATGTCACACGGCGGAACGAAAGAGGGGCGGACCAGGCCGTGTTCGACCAGCTTGCAGATCCACTGGCAATCCTTCACGTCGGTCTTGCGACCGGGAACCGTCTTGATGTGCCGGGAGTTCAGCAGCCACGGCTCGATCCCCTCAGTGGCCTCGAGCAGGTAGAACAGCGGCTTCCAGTACGACGCCGTCGCCTCCATGCCGATCCGGGCGATCCTGTTCTCCACCAGCCAGTCCCGCACCTCCAGCAGGCCGTCGTTCATCGTGGAGAACGTACGGACCTCGCAACGGGCGCGCTTGCCGGTGCCCGGGACCCGGATGCACACCTTGACATCCGTCTTGCCCAAGTCGGCGCCCCCGCACCGCTCTTCGACCGGGATGACTACTAAGGTCATCATGCATGAACACTCCTGACGATCAGAGGCTCGGTATACAGATCGATGTCCGGGTGCGACAGGCCGATCTTGGTCGAAACGGCTCGGCAAGCACAATCGGCATGGCCCGCTGGCTGGAAGACGCCCGGATCCGGCTGCGGCTGCACCGCTTCGAGCGCCTCATCGGTAAGGGTGGTTTCGGGCCGTACCAGATCTTGCTCGTCGGCCAACGGGTCAACCGGCTTGCTCCGGTCGGCCCGACCGGTACCCACGTGCAAGTGCACACCGGCGTTTGCCGGATCGGGCGCTCCTCATTCACCTTCGAACAGGTGATCATGGTCGACGGCAAGCATGTGGGCAGGGGCGGCGCCACCGTCGTGCTGGCCGACAACTCGGGGCCGCTCCAGCTTCCGGACGAGCTGATCGCCGATCTCGACGAGATGCAGCTACCGGAGACAGCCACGTCGGCAGCTGCCCGTCCACGCCCTGAACGCCTGCAACGTGCCCACTACTCGGGCTGGGTCACGCTGCGTTCCCGGGTCGGTGACGTCGACTCCAATCAGCACGTCAACTTCATCGCATTGGCCACTTGGTACGACGAGGCCGTCGCCACCTTCACCTCGCACTCGATTGGGACAAGTGGTGCGGGCTCGGTGCCAGATCTGCCCCCTTCGTCATACCAGATCCAGTATCTCGGTGAGGTGACCTACCCGGGCGACTACGAGATCGGGCTCACGGTCCGCTCCGTCGACGCCGACTCCGTGCACTACGAACTCGGTATCTTCCACGACAGCACCTGCCTGAGCGTGGCCGACGCCGTCGGCCCACGCGGCGAACTGACCTCCGAAGCCCTGAAGGCGGCCCCGACGACGGACTGACCACAGTTCTCACGGGGACAGGCCCAGGTTCATCCCGGCATCGCGGCGCCACTGGGCCCGATCCGCGACTGCGGAGAAATGCTCTGATTCTGGGACTCAATCCAGCCGACTCCTGGACGCTCTGCTGCCCCGCCCCACACCCCGCCTCGGATCCGTTGCACACGCCCTGAACTGGTGCCTCTGGCGCAGACGACACCAAGCCGCAGCCCGCCGCTGCCACTACCGAAGACGAACCAGCCCAGGCAACGATTTCTGACTGGAGTACTGGTAGGACTCCGTTAGGTCTGTCTCGATCTTGGTGTTGTGTGTGTCCTGCTGGGCAGGGGCTGTTGGCGGGTGGTGCAGATGCCGGTCCAGCACCTCAGGGTGTCCTGGAGGACGTCGAGGGTCTGGTAGAGGGTGAGCCCGGTGTGGGTGCTTTTGGGGCCAGGCGCTGTTCGGTGAGAAATGCGTGGGCGGCGGTGACGAGGGTGACGTGGTGGTGCCAGCATGGCCAGGACCGGCCTTCGAAGTGGTCCAGGCCCAGGCCGTGCTTGAGTTCGCGGTAGTCGTGCTCGATGCGCCAGCGGTCCTTGGCCAGCCTCGCCAGGTCGGCGATCGGGGTGTCTGCCGGTAGCTGGACAGCCAGTGTTCGGTGGGCGCCTCGGCACCCTCGGGCCACTCGATCAGCCAGCAGTCGGGCAGGATGCCGTCCCACCAGCCCTGTTCGGCCGAGGCGGTTGCCCGGATGGGACGCTCGACGGCCTTGCCGGCCGGGCGGACGCGCACGGTGGCGAAGTGGGAACGCAACTGGCCGCGTAAGCCCTGCCGCCAGGTCAGGGAGGTGAACGCTTCCTGACCGAGATCGGCGGTCAGGGCTGCCACCGAGGGTGCGGGCCGGCGGTAGCGAGGCTGGGCCAGCAGCCGACGGGGCCCTTGCAGTCCGGGGCCACGGGCTTCGCGTCGAACGGGTGGGCACTCACGTCCGTGCGGACGGCCCGCACGTAGTCGATTCCCCGCTGGGCCAGGCCGGCCCGTAGGTGGGCATTGGTGCCGTAGGCGGCGTCGGCCACCACGACCGGCGGGCGCATGCCCCAGCCGGCCAGCGTGTCGAGCATGTCCAGCGCCAGCCGCCACTTCTCGCGGTGAGTGATCTCGGGTGGGGTGCGGGTGGCGGTGCGGCGGTCGGTGTCCGCGGCCCACTCCTGGGGCAGGAACAGCCGCCACTGCAGCGGGCAGGAGGCCGTGTCACTGGCGCCGTGGACGCTGACCGCGAGCTGGCAGTTGGCGCGTTGACCCAGGGCCCCGCAGTACTGCGGGGCCACGGCGACCGACGTTCTTCCGTCCTTGGGCACCGACACGTCGTCGATCACCCAGACCGTCGGGGTGATCAGCGGCAGCACGCGCTCTGCGATCCGCCGCTGCACCGGCACCGGGTCCCAGGTCGACTGGTTCACGAACTGCTGCAGTTCTGCTCGTTGCCGTCCGACAGCATCGAGGCCATGACCTGGACCGACTAGGACTTGTCCGGCCGATCATCTTCCGGTTCCAGTACGCGAAGAGCCAGGCTGGTCCCCTTCGGGGCCTGGTGGCTGCATGCCCCAGGCCCCGAGGGGGAGGGTTCATCCGGTGGGGGCTCCAGGGGGTGTCTCTTCGATCAGTGACTCGTTGTTCTGGTCATGCTCAGCAGGGGGGATCTCACGGACGCCGAGTGGGCGGTGCTCGAACCGCTGTTGCCCAGGGGTAACAACCGGTGCGGCCGGTGGCGGGATGACCGACAGGTGATCAACGGGATCATCCACCGGCTCAGCACCGCCTGTCAGTGGCGCAAGCTGCCCGAACGCTCCGGCCCGTGGCAGACCATCCATGAACGCCATGCCCTGTGGCCGGTCGACCGCACCCGGGAACGACTGCTCCAGCACGTCCAAGCCGTCGCTGACGCATCGGGTGACATCGACTGGAACATCAACGTCGACTCCACCTCAATCCGGGCCCACCAGCACGCCGCTGGCGCGCCGACAGCTCCGCCATCAGCACCTCTGGGTGCTTCAAAAGGGGCCTCGCAAAGATCAGTTCACATGCGCGCGCACATGCGCCTACGCCTATTCCTGGCGGAGGCGGAACGGCAGGCGAAGCTCTCGGCCGCTCCCGCGGCGGACTGACCACGAAGATCCACCTGAGTGCGGACGGTAGATGCCGCCCGCTCTCGCTGGTCGTCACGCCCGGCCGACGGGCGGACTGCACGCAGTTCGAGCCCGTCATGGACAAGATCCGCGTTCCCCGGCTCGGCGTGGGCCGGCCACGGCGCCTTCCAGGCAGCGTCGGCGCCGACAAGGCATACAGCAACAGCCTCATCCGCTCCTACCTGCGTCGCCGCGGCATCCGACACGTGATCCCCGAGAAGAACGACTCCAAGGCCGCCCGCTGGCACAGGGCTTCAGACGGTGGCCGACCGCCCGGCTTCGACAAGACCCGATACAAAGCCAGGAACACCGTCGAGCGAGCGATCAACAAGATCAAACAGTTCCGAGCCGTCGCCACCCGCTATGACAAGCGCGGATACGTCTTCCTCGGCACCGTGACGGTCGCAGCGCTCCTCATCTGGCTCCGCTCATGACCAAGAACCGTTACTACACCAGGTCGTTGCGTGCCGAGCAATCTTGTTGATCAGGCGGCGGGCCTCCTTGACTGGCGCAGCGATGCCCGCCCCACCGTGAGCAGCGGCTTCGCTGCCTGAAGGGAACAGGGGCACCGGCGACACGTACTCGACCACAGTCCTGTACGTGGCGGCGTCGATGCAACCGTCGAGCACCGCCAGCCGCAGGGCGAGTAGTTCCTCACCCTCGTGGCATCCAGCCCAGCCAGCACAAACACGCCGGACAGCACTGTCGGCATCGGCCTGATGGCACTGGAACAGCCCTGCGGGCTGGTCTGGAGTTTCGGCGTCGTAGCGCCGGAGCTTCGCGTATTCCTCACTGGCCCAGATCCCTGCGGGTACGTCGCGTCGATAAGGACAGCTCTCGCAGGGGCGCTGCGCAGGGGGGCGAAGTGACGAGGACATGTAGCCAGTGCGGCTGCCCAACGACGTCGACCTGGCCCGCGCTATCCCTCAGCACCCAGACGCTGACATCATCTGCTGCTTCCCCTGACTGAGCATCCAGCTCGGCGCGCGGGTGCTCGCCGAGATCGGGGACGACCGCGAGCGCTTCGCCGACGCCCGCAGCCTGAAGGCGTACGCGGGTTCCTCGCCCATCACCCGAGCCTCCGGGAAGAAGTCGAGCATCACCCGCAGGTGGGTGAAGAACGACCGCCTGAACCACGTCGGCTACCTGTGGGCGTTCTCCGCCCTGAGGACCTCCCCCGGAGCCATGGCCCACTACCGGCGGCGTGACGAGCACGGAGACTGGCACGCAGCCGCCCAGCGGAACCTCTTCAACCGAATGATCGGACAGCTCTACCACTGTCTGAAGAAGCGTGAGCTGTTCGACGAACGCACCGCCTTCCCTACCGAACTCGCCGCCGCGGCTTGACAACTCAAGGTCGTGTGGGTCTGCGCAGACGCGGCATCGCACACGCCATCCCAGAGAAGACGGACCAGCAGGGGCACCGTCACAACCGCGAAAGCCGCGGCGGGCGGCCGCCAGGGTTCGACCAGGAGGCATACCACCGACGCAACACCGTCGAACGCTGTTCCAACCGCCTCAAGGGCTTCCGCGGCATCGCCACAAGATACGAAAAGACCGCCACCTTCTACGAAGCGGCGGTCACACTCGCATCATTCCTGCTCTGGGCAAGGTCCGTGTGAAGACGGACCGTAGCGGGTACCCCGACGGGGACCCGGTGCGGCGGGGTTTCCCCCGTCGCCCGGTGCGGGCGGGGAGCTGTGGGGGGCTCGTGTCACCCCGCCAGGGAGGGGAAGGGAGAGCCTCCCCCTGCCCCCGGTGCCGCGGGCGTCTTCCGGAGCCCCGGCCCGGCCCGGACGGGGCTCCGGGGGCCGCCGGGCGTCGCGAACCGTCGTCCGGCCTCGGCTCCCCGCACTCGGTCTCCCGCTTCGTCTACTTCGTCACCTTGATCCCCTCGTACGCGGTGGACTTCGGCGCCAGGCAGACGAACCAGTCGTAGGGCGAGTGCTTGGGGCTGTGGATGACCGGAACGGCGGCGTTCGCCTCGGTGGCCGCGGACGCACGGCCGACCTTGGTAGACGTGCCGTCCTTCCAGGTGCAGGTGACCTCCCGGGCGGTCTTGGCGACCTGGCCAATCACCAGGCGCGGGGCCGTGCCGTTGCCGGGGAGCAGCGGGAGCGAGACGGTCCCGGACTCGCCGCCGGACAGGACGTCGTCCTCAGGTAGCGCCATGTCCGCGATCTGAGTGGTCTTCGCCTCTTCACCGGTGACCCGGTGCACGAAGTGCGCGACCTTGCCCACCAGTTCGGAGGCCGTGGAGACGTCCTCCGGGCGCTCGCCGAACTCCGCCATCGCCGCCAGGGTGGCCTGGGCCTCCGCCGTGTCCGCCGGAGCCTTCCACACGTCGATGTACACCCTCCACGGCACTCCCGCGTCGGTGCCGCTCGCCAGGGTCGTCCGCATGTGCGGCTCGGACGCCTCCGCGCTGGCGACCGGCCGGCTCGCCGGCGACACCCCCCGGTCCCCGTCACCGGACAGCCCCGTCAGCGCCAGAGCCCCCGTGGAGCCGGCCACGACCAGGGTGGTGGTCGCCACGACCGCCCAGCGACGGGCCTTGCGGCGACGGCCGCCGCGAATCAGCGCCTGGGCGGGGGCTATGTCGATCTTCACCTCGTCGGCCGCGTCGGCCAGCAGGAGTGCGATGTCGTGCTGTGTCATGTTGTGGCTCGTCTCCCAGTCCGCGCTTTTCACTTTCGTCCTCCCTGCGTCACTGTCTCCGCCAGTCCCGATATGGCGCGCAGCTTCGCGATCCCCTTGGCTGCGTTGCTCTTCACCGTGCCGACCGAACAGCCCATCGCCTCGGCCGTCTGTGTCTCGGTGAGGTCCTCCCAGTAGCGCAGGACCACTGCTTCCCGCTGCCGTGTCGGCAGTTCGGCCAGCGCCTTCAGCAGCGTGTGGCGGTCGTCGGCCTGGGCGATCCGGTCACCGGTGTCGGCCACCTCGTGTGTCAGGCCCGCGTCCTCGCTCCTGGGCACCAGGAACTCCCGCAGTTTCCTGCGGTACCTGCGGGCATGCGCGTTGATCATCACTCGTCGTACATACGCCTCTGGGTCGTCGGCCGAGGCGACCCTGTGCCAGGCCACATAGACCTGTTCCAGCGTCGACTGGGCCAGATCCTCCGCGGCGTGCTGCTCCCCCGTGAGCAGGAATGCCGTGCGCATCAGCCGCGGCCAGCGGCCGACGACGAAGGCCTGGAACTCTCTGTCCCCGGCCTGTTTTCGAACCCCCATGAGCACCTCCTAGATGTTCAAAAGAGGCCATGAGAGGCCGAGACCGTTGCCTCACCGCGAATTCTTTTTCCGCGTTCTCGTCGGAGCGGGGGGTGCCTGTTGAGTCGGCACGGAGCGCGGTGCCGGGGTTGCCACCGGTCCGTTCCTCCGTGCCGCTCGCCGAACGCGGCGTACCCGTCTCCGAGTACCGGGCTCTCCACGGACTCTGCCGTTCGCGCGGGGTTGGGGTGGGTCCAGGGGTTGGAGGTCGTGTTGCCTCTGTAGCGGTAGCGGGTGACCGTCACCGCTTGGAGGTCGAACAGTTCGATCCCGTCTGCCGAGGGCTTTGGCCGCAGCGGTGGCCCCGGTCAGCCGGCGCAGTATCAGAGGGTGGTATGCGGGTTGACAGGTGACGGCAAATCACCTGTCAACCCGCATACCACCCTCTGAGCGGAGTACACAAGAACCCGATCTGCGAGCGGTCCCTGAGTCTGCCGCCGCTGTCCCGGGTCCTCACTCGAGCGGCTCTCGGCAGACAACGTTTGCAATGAAGTCTGGCCTGAGTTACGTTGCCGGGCTGACCATTTCAGCCCGGCCAGGCTGTCGAGGTGCCCGGCAAGGTGGGCAAGACCCGCCGCGTGTTAGCGGCGAAGCCCGCGCCGCGGGCTCTACACAATCTGGAGCCAGTAATGACCGACACCGGCAGCATCTCCGACGGGTTCCACACCTTCGACGAGCTGTACGAATTCAGGCTGCTCTACCACGCACACGCAGTCCGGGCGTGGCTGGCCGCCAGGTATCCCGTCGTCCGCTCATGGAAGCACCACGACGGTGAACCATGCTTCGGGGGCGGCTGGTTCATAGTCATGGCCCAGCTCCCCACGGGGCAGGTCAGCAATCACTACCGAGCCAATAGCTGGTCGTTGTTCGGTGACGTGCCCGAGGTAGAGACGGCGCCCGTGTGGGACGGGCACAGCACCACCGACGTAGCTCGCCGGCTGCGCACCCTCCTCAGTGGGGATGGATCTACGAGCGTGGCGAGTTGACGCTTTGCGCCATCAGGAGCGCTCCGCCGATCTGTCCCGGATCGAGGTGCCCTTGCTGTCGGCTGGCAACTGGGGCGGGATGGGACTGCACACGCTCGGAAACGTAGAGGGGTCAGAACGGCTGGTTGCATCGGCCGCCCATCGAGCTTCTCGTGCGCCATCCAGGAGAGAGGTTCGAACAGCGATTCGAGCAGGAGTGGCCGATCGCACGGACCGAGTGGACCGAATACCATCTGTGTCCGGAGACCATGGAGTTGCGCACCTCGCCGGGCGCCTCGGGCACGTTGAGCTACCAGCCGGAGCACGAAGACCTGCGCTTCAGGCTCCCGCCTGCCGGTCACGATCGAGAGTTCACCGGTCCAGCCGCAGCGAAACTGCGGATCTCGTCCGCCACGGCCGACGCTGATCTCTTCTTGAGCCTGAGGCTCTACGACCCGCAGGGCACCGAGGTCACGTTCATCGGGTCCAACGACCCGAAGGTGCCGATCGCGTTGGGATGGCTCCGCGCCTCCCATCGGCGACTCGACACCGACAGGTCCGAACCTTATCGCCAGGTGCACAACCACGACACCATCGAGTTGCTCGTCCCCGGCGAGCCCGTCGACGTCGACATCGAGATCTGGCCGACGAGCATCGTGGTCCCGGCCGGCTACGTCCTTGAGCTGGGCATCGGTGGTCGCGACTACAGCAACCAAGGCACGGAAATCGAGAACGCGATGTACGCGACGACGGGCGTCGGCCCCTTCGTCCACACCGACCCGGAGGATCGTCCGGCAGAGATCTTCGGCGGCACGGTCACCCTGCACTTCGGTCCCGATGCGAAGTCGTACCTGCTGCTCCCGGCGATCCCGGCTCCGTGAGCAGTCGTCGGGCGGATCTGCGCGCACAGCGAGTGGCGGCTGTAAGGAAGTGACGAGGTGGACAGCTTCCGCTGGCGACGCAGATCTGTGGGCCCTGTGGGCCCGGAGCACCAGCCAACGGTAAACGGGTGCCTCGGCGACGCCGTCGCGGAGGCACCCGTCGTTGTGAACCGCCCCGGCGTGCCGGGAGACTGGTTGACCCCGGATTACTGACCATCGATGCGTGATGTCGTCATGGTGAGGCTGGGGACTTGTGGTCTGCATGGTGATCAGCCCCTCCGGGTTGGCCTGGGGACCAAAAGGTCGCCACTAACTGATATTTAGGCATCAAATGACGTGAAGCCGCCTCGCGTGACATGACCTGAGTCACATCGCGGCGAACCCCCCGCCCAGCGAGTCGCTCGTCATCAGGTCACGGTCCGTACGGCGGTTCGGCGATCGCTGTCGGCCCGTCCCGCGCCAGCCGTCTCGCTCAGTTCGCCGCCGACTTTCCGTAGAGGTCGCGGCCGTCGAGGTGGCGCGGGTGCGGGGCGTCGGACGCCGATGTCCGAGGACCTGTGCGAGTACGTCGCGGACGACGTGAGGGTCAGACGCCAGGTCGGGGCCGGGAAGGCCAGACCGCGCGAAATGGCGCGCGTCAGCCGCAGCCCACTGACGACGTCAACTTGCATGGCAAGAAGGCGGACGGGCCTACGCCGGGCCGGCAGCCGGACACCCCTTCTGCCTCCGGTCAGCCCGACCGTCACCGCGTGCCCGCGTCCGGTGCTGCGCCCAGAACTCGGCGTGTGGGGTGATCCCGCTATCCATGAGCTTGAGTGTGCCGTCGCGGCACAGTGTTGACTCAGGCCATGGCTGATCAACATCGCTACGCAGTGTCTGACGCGGTCGTGACCGGTCGACCGAGACCTGCGCGAGGTCGTAGCCGGGACGCCGATGGCCGAGGCCCCGTGACGTTGGACATGCCTCGGACCGGGCCCCTTATCGCTCTGATGGGAGCACTCGTATGGGTATCACTTGGGATGAGTACCGGGAGCACGATGCCGTCGGGCTGGCCGAGCTGGTGAAGTCCGGGGCGGTGAGCCCGGTTGAACTGCTCGGGGCGGCGATTGCCCGTGCCGACGCCGTCGAGCCGACGATCAACGCGATCCGCCACCGACTCGACGACGATGCCCGTGCCCGTGCTCGCAGTCCGCTGGCAGGCCCGTTCGCCGGCGTCCCGTTCCTGATCAAAGACTTGGGCCAGCACCTCGCCGGGGTTCCAACCGGCAGTGGGAATCGATCGCTGGCACGCTTCCCGCGCCCGGAGACGTCCACGGTGGTACAGCGTTGGCTCGACGCCGGTCTGGTCGTGTTCGGCCGGACCACGACCCCCGAATTCGGCGCCCGCGCGATAACCGAGCCGGTCGCGGGGGGCCCGACCCGCAACCCCTGGGACCCGTCGCGGACGCCCGGTGGCAGCTCCGGCGGGTCCGCGGCGGCCGTCGCGGCCGGAGTCGTCCCGGTCGCGGGCGGGAACGACGGCGGGGGCTCCATCCGGATTCCGGCTGCGGCCTGCGGGCTGTTCGGGCTCAAGCCGGGGCGGGGCGTCGTCCCGTCCGGGCCGGAGGTCGACGAGGTCTTCCATGGCGCCGCGGTGCAGGGCGTGCTGTCGCGCACGGTCCGTGACTCCGCCGCGATGCTCGACGTCCTGGCCGGCTCCGCACCGGAGGGCCCGTACCGGGCGGCTCCGGCGGAGCGTCCGTACGCCGAGGCCGTCGTCGACGACCCACGCCCGCTGCGGATCGGGCTGAGCACGGAGTCCCCGCTTGGCGGACCGGTTGATCCGCAGGCCGCCGCCGCGGTTCAGGACGCGGGGGAGTTGCTCACCGACCTCGGACACGTCGTGGAGGAGTCCGCCCCGGCCATCGACGGGCAGCGCCTGGCCACCGACTTCCTCACGGCCTGGTTCGCGATGGTCGCCGCCGAGGTCACGGCCGCACGGGAGTTCACCGGCTGCGGCGAGGACGACTTCGAGATCGAGACCCGGATGATGGCTGCGATCGGCCGGAGCCTTTCGGCGCCGGAGTATCTGGCCACGCAGTCCCGCTGGCAGCAGCACACCCGGGCGCTGGCCGCGTTCCACGAGCGCTACGACATGCTGCTCACCCCGACCATGGCCCGGCCGGCGTGGCCGATCGGCGAGTTCGATCTCGCCTTGCCGGTCCGGCTCGCCGCACGGGGGCTGCTGGCTGCCCGGATCGGCGGTGTGCTGGGGCGGATGAACCTCGTCGAGAAACTGGCCGTCGCGAACCTTGAGCCCGCGCCCTTCACCCAGCTGGCGAACGTGACCGGGCGCCCGGCGTCGTCGGTGCCGCTCTACCGGATGTCGAGTGGGCTGCCGCTCGGTATCCAGTTCGTCGGGCGTCCGGGTTCGGAGCCCGAGCTTCTGGCACTGGCCGCGCAGTTGGAGCGGGCGCAGCCGTGGGCGCATCTCTGGCCGTCGTTGCCCGATTCGCCGTCCGCGGCCTGACGTCTCTGAGGACAATTTCACGTATGACTACTGTGTTCTCACGCATTATCGCTGGCGAGCTGCCCGGACGCTTCGTCTGGCAGGATCCGGAAATCGTCGCTTTTCTGTCCATCGCTCCGTTGCGGCCTGGTCACACTCTTGTTGTGCCGCGGCGTGAGGTCGACCGGTGGACGGACGCTGACGGGACCCTTCTGGCGCGTTGCTTCGAGGTAGCCCAGGCCGTGGGGCAAGGGGTGCAGCGGGCTTGGAACGCTCCACGTGCCGGCCTCGTCATCGCAGGCTTTGAGGTGCCGCATTTGCATATACATGTCGCGCCGGTCTGGGACATGTCCGACTTTGATTTCAGCAAGGCCAAGCAGGAGGAGGATCAGTCAGCTTTGGCCGAAGCAGCAGCAAAGCTCCGTGCCGCCCTGCTGGAACTCGGTTATGAACAGGCACGGGACTTTGACCCCGGAGTGTGAACCGGAACTCGCGCGACCGCGCACTGCCCAGCTGCCGCGAGCCGGAAGCCGAACAGCATCAGCCCGGTCCCGATCGCGATGCCGATCGTGAGCGGCAGGGGGAGGGCTTGACTGTGCCGTTGCGGCACGGTGTTGGCTGGGAGCCATGAGCTGGAGTACTCGGGAGATCGCCGAGCTTGCCGGCACCAGCCTGCGGGCGGTACGGCATTACCACGAGGTCGGGCTGCTGGCGGAGCCCGAGCGTCGCGTCAACGGCTACAAGCAGTACGGCGTGCCGCACCTGGTCCGCCTGCTGCGGGTCAAGCGTCTGGTTGATCTCGGGTTCTCGCTGAACCAGATCGCGGAGACGGTGGACGAGGGTGAGCACCCCGGGCAGGCACTGCGCACGCTCGACGCGGAGCTGGCCGCGACCATCGAGCGGCTGCAGCGGGCCCGGCTCGAACTCGCGGCACTGATCGACCTGCGTGCCCCGGCCGACCTGCCTATGGAACTCACGCCCGGCGAAGCAACGGTGCTGTCCGAGACCGACCGCTCGCTCCTGCTGGTCATGACCCGGTTGATGAACGGGGAGCAGCTGCAGGCCTACGGTGCACTGGTGCGCAATCTGCCTGCTCACCCGGTCAATCGGGAGTTCGGCGAACTGCCCGCTGACGCAGGCGAGCACCTCCGCCAAGACCTCGTGGAGCGGATGGTGCCCTACCTGCGCCGGCTGCGGCAGGACCACCCGGACCTGCCCGATCTGTACACGGACAACCCGAGGGGGGAGAAATTCGTCCGAGAGACCATGGAGACGGTCCTGCGTGAGCTGTACAACCCGGCGCAGCTCGACGTTCTGCACCGGACCCACGTGATCGTGGACGAGCCCACCCAGCCTCGACCGGGGCGGAACGCTACCGAACTTCGTTGACCGCGCCGGTTTCCGGCTCCATGCCGTCGCCGTCGACGGCCGCACCCGTAAGCGACACGCAGGAGTGACAATGCAGTCCCATGCCCATGCAGATGCCCGCGACGCAGTCAGCACTGCCTTGCTGGCTGAGCTGCGGTCCAGAATCCCTGCGGGCCGTGTGCTCACCAACGGGCCGGAGTACGCAAAAGCAGTGGCGTTGTTCAACGCAGCGGTCGATGTCCGTCCTGCTGTCGTCGTGCGGTGCGCGACCACCGCTGACGTGCAGGCCGCGATACGCGCGTCTCGCAACCATGGGGTGCCGATCTCGGTACGCGGCGGGGGTCATGACTTCTGGGGACGGGCGTTCCGTCCCGGCGGACTGGTTCTCGATCTGACTGACATGCGGGGAGTTCAGGTCGACATCGGCCGCTGTTTCGCGACGGTAGGTGGCGGGGCACTCTCGTCCGACGTCGTATCCGCTGCCGAGCGGGCGGGCCTGACGGCGGTCACCGGAACGGCGGGCGCCGTCGGCATGGTCGGCCTCACGCTCGGCGGCGGATACGGCCCCCTGATCGGGCAGTTCGGGCTCGCGGCCGACAACCTGCTCGGCGCCGAAGTCGTCCTGGCCGACGGTTCACGAGTGCACACCGACGCCGACCATCATCCGGACCTCTTCTGGGCGTTGCGGGGCGGCGGCGGCAACTTCGGTGTCGTGACCTCGGCGCGGATCCGTCTGCACCCCGTGCCGACAGTCGTGTCGGGCACCATCTTGTACCCGATCGTCCAGAGCGCCGACATTCTCGCCGACCTCGGTGGGATCCTTCAGGACTGTCCGGATGAGCTGACGGTGGACGTGGGGTTCCTTCCCGGCCCGGACGGGAAGCCGACGGTGTACGTCGCGCCGACCTGGTCGGGGGACATCGAGGTGGGGAACGCCGAGAACGGGCCGGTGCGTGCCCTGGCCAGACTCGGTACACCCGTGCTGGCCGAGATTGGACCGGTCGCCCGTTCCGCGGCGTTGGCCGCGACGGACACCATGTTCCCACCCGGGCGGATGGGCGCGATTCGCACGCGCACCGTCCAGAGCATCTCCGGCTCCATCGCGACCGTCCTGGACCGGGCTGCCCAGGAGTTCACCTCACCGTTCTCCGCGATCGTGTGGCATCAGTTCCATGGTGCCGCCGCCCGTCTGCCCCTCGGCTCGACGGCTTTCGGCCGACGCGAACCGCACCTGATGGTCGAGCTGATCTCTTTGTGGGAGGGCGAAAGCAAGGGCAACGCAGGAGCCGGCGATGGTAGGTCCCCGCACCTGCGCTGGCTGGAAGCGTTGCACGCGGCGCTTGAGCCGTTCTCGTTGCCGGGTGGCTACGTGAACTTCCTGGGGCCGGAGACTCCCGACCAGGTCGCGGAGTCCTACGGGCCGAACACCGAGCGTTTGCTAGCCGTGAAGTCTGCGGTCGACCCGGACTCCGTCTTCGCCGCCACGCCGCTCCCCAGCGGGAGTGCCGACGCCGGTTCCAGGCCCGTGTCAGGCGTGGAACCGGAGCATCCGGGGGTGCCGGCGGTCCCACCGGAGAACGGCATCGGGCCGTCGGACATTGGCCACGTTGGCCTCGGGCTTTCACCAAGGGGGCCGTCCGACGGGTGATCAGATAGCCGGGGAGCGCCTCTGAACTGGGACGGTAGGGCTTGTCGAAGGTCCTGTTCGTCACCCGGGGAGAAGCCCTCCCCGGGTCCAGGACGCCGGGCAGGGTCAGGCGCCACCGGCCGCTGTATCCGGTATGGAGAGCCGGGGTCTTCGTCGGACTGGCCGAAATAGCGCCCTGGGCCACAGAGTTCATATGGGCGCTACGGCGTTGTCGTGCCTTGGGAGATCGGCGGTTGAGCGGCGTACACAGTACGTGCAGCAGCGGCCGTGTCCCCTCCTGCCTCCGCGGCTGAGCCCATCGGAGTGTGCCGCTCAGGGGGCACCGCTTACTCCTGTCGATCGGCGGCGCCCTCGTCCGGCGCTGCGGGCGCCTCGTCGACCTGGACCGGGTCGCCCACGGCGCCCCCGGTGGCCGTGCGGACAGCGTCCGCAATGAAAGCGAAACTCTCGTCACCGAGCTTCCGCGGATCGGTGCCGTCCAGAAGGCCGGCTCCGACGTACTCGTTGATGACTCGCAGGGCGGCCGCGGCGGCCGCGGCGTGCAGACGTACCTGTAGGTCGTCGGGCTTGATTCCGAGGCGAGTCGCGATGACCGCTGCCAGTTCGTGTTCCACCTGGTCGCAGGCCATCAGCCAGGCCGTGCGCAGGGCCGGTTCGGTCTCGGCCAATCGAATCATCTTGACGCCCAGCCCGGCATCGGCCTGCTCCGAAGGGCTGATCTCGCTGACCAACCGCTTCGCCTCCGTGGCGAAGTGCTCCTCCAAAGAGCGGTGCAGCGGCCAACTGCGCAGAGTGGCCAGTTCCCACTCCACGCTCTGCGCAACGATCGGCTCCGCGCAGCTCTCCTTGCTTCGGAAATGACGCCAGATGGTGCGGGTCGACAGGCCCACCGCCTCGGCGATCTGGTCACCGCTCGTGCCGTCGACGCCCTGCGCCCAGAACAGGCGTGCCGCCTCCCGCGAGATCTCCAGACGTACACGACGGCGGCGCTGCTCACTCATCCCGCCACGGCTGCGTTCGGTCGATACCACGTCGTCGGCCATCTTTTCGCCACCCTTTCACCATCGCGCTCACTCAGTGCCATATTGACATTAAGTGACGCTGCACGCCAGCTAGTGCGCGTGCCTCGATCCGGACTCAAGCGCATCCGCTTGCCATATCTGTCACTTAGTGACACTGTCACTAAGTGACAGAGGGGTCCCGCCGCGCGGTGGCCTTTGCCGCTCGCTGTGCAAGGCCGACCTGCGCAGCGAGTGATCCCCTTCCGAGCCCACCCCTACCCGAGCTCCGGAGTACCGCATGAGGAAACGACCAGCCGCCACCGCCGCAGCCCTGCTCACGGCCTGCGCTCTGACCTGCGGCCTCATAGGGGCAGCCGTCGCCGCGCCGGACCAGGCAACCGACGGCGGCCGAACCGGGAGGACGACCGTCGCCACTGCTACCGATTCGATCACGCACGAGGAGAACGGGCGGGTGCCGGAAGGGGCGCGCTGGACCCAGCACTACTTCCCCTCCTCGGACGGCTCCAAGACCGAGCTGCACGCCGACGTTCTGCTTCCTGAGAAGCTCCCCGAGGGCGCGAAGGTGCCCGTCATCATGTCGGCCGGCGCGTACTTCGGCCACTCGGGGGAGTTGGAGGTCGAGGAGGAGCACGCCGGCCCCTCGGAGCGCTTCCGGGACCTCATCGAGGGAACCGACCTGTTCGACGAGGGGTACGCCTTCGTCATGGTGGACACCCGTGGCTTCGGCGGCTCCACCGGATGCCTCGACCTCGGCGGGCCAGGAGACCAGGCCGACGTCAAGGCCGCGATCGACTGGAGCGCGAAACAGCCCTGGTCCACAGGCGCGGTGGGAATGTACGGAAAATCCTTCGACGCCTACACCGGTCTCCTCGGCAACAACGTCAAACACGACGCACTGAAAGCCGTCGTCGCCCAGGAGCCCATCTGGGATCTGTATCAGCAGCTCCACTCCAACGGCGTGCCGCGTCCGAACAGCGTCCAGCTGCCCACCAGCTACAACCGCATAGCGGGCCTGCCTCAGTTGCCGGACGAGGACAAGCGGTACCGGACCAACGCCGCGTACGAGAAGAAGCACCCCGAGTGCCTGGTGCTCAACTCCTTCGGCCCCTCCATCGGTGACCCGGACGACCCGTACTGGAAGGACCGCAGCCCGGCCAGGAAGGCGAAGGACACCGCCACTCCGCTTCTCTTCACCCAAGGCACCGCCGAGACCAACACCCTGCCCGTGGGGATGGAGGAGTTCCTCGACAATCACCGTGGCCCCCAGCGGGCCTGGGTCGGCCCCTGGGACCACGTACGCGGCAATGAGCGCACACAGGACGGGAAGCTCGCGATGGGCCGCGCGACCTGGTTCAAGGAGACACTGTCCTTCTTCGACGAACACCTCAAGGGCATCGACCCGAAGATCCAGTTCCCGAACTACGCCGTCCAGGACAACCTCGGCAACTGGCGCGCGGAGAAGTCCTGGCCCACAGCGAACCGCTCCGCGAACCTCCGTCTCGGCAATGGCTCGTACGTGGACAGCGGAGCGGGTTCGCAGCCGACGTCCCCAGAAGAGGAATCCGGTCGTGACGCTGGGAGCTTCCTCGTCTGGTCCGGGCCTCTCGAGACGGCCACCCGGGTCACCGGCACGCCCCGAATCACCATGACGGCCAAGGGCGAGGGGAACGTCATGGTCAAGCTGTACGACGTGGACGAGGACGGCAACGCTGTCGCATTCGACGAGCGAGTCTCCAGGCTGGACCGGGACCGGCTGGACATCGGCCTGAAGTCGACCGACTGGACCCTGCGGGCCGGTCACCGCCTCGCCGTGGAGATCGGCTCGGTGCGGACCGGCGATTGGCTCGACACCCCCTCCAAGCAAAAGATCCGGATCAGTAACGCCCGTCTCCATCTGCCCTTGGACAACCCGGCTGAAGACATCGCCACCGGTGGCGACCGAGCGCCGTGGCTCGACACCTTCATGCAGATCAACGCGGCGCAGCTGAAGCCCGGCCCAGCCACGTTCTCGGTGCCCCCGGCCCGTGCGCGGCACTGAGGACGCCACACCGCTGGACAGCCTCGTCGCGTTGGCTCACGGGGCGGAGCACAGTTCCCCCACGCAGCGCGGCCGACGACCATGCCGCGGGGCCCCGGCCAGGCCGGTGGGCGGGGCCCCGCGAGCCCAGCATGCGCCCGAGCAGCAACCGGCGACTGGCGGGCATCCGATAAGCCCGCCGTGCTCCGAAGCGCCTTCGCGTCCACATCAAGGAGGGCGGCATGACGAGCGGCACGATGCAGCCTCCGGCCCAACGTCCGAGTTCGGGCCCAGCCCGCGCCCGGAGCCCCGGTCGTCAGAGGGTGGGTGAGAGGCCGGCCCGGAGGATGTCGAGGTAGTTGTCGATCGCGGCCCCCTGCCGCTCCGCCGGGTGCTCGCTGACGGCGTGGATCAGGCCGCACAGGAGCTTGAGCAGGTTTTCGCCGGTGAGGGCAGGGGCAGGGCGGATGCGTGCGAGCAGGTGGGAGGTGACTTCGACCAGCTCTCCCTTGGCCCGGTGCAGAGAGTCCGTCTCGTCGGACCCGGTGATCAGAACGTCGGTGAGGCCCGGTCGCGCCAGGGCGGTCAGGAGTGCCGTGCGGAGGAAGTCAACGAGCGCCTTGGCGGGATCGGGGTGTCCGCCGGCTGCCGCCGCCGCATCGATGAGCTCTCGGACCGCCTCTTCCAGGACGGACTCCCGCATGGCCCGCTGCGTGGGGAAGACCCGATAGACCGTCCCGACCCCCACGCCCGCCCTGCGCGCGAGCTCGTTGAGGGTGAGCGCGATCTCCCCGCCGATGACGGCGCCGCGGGCCTCATCGAAGATCCTCTGCCTGTTGCGTGCGGCATCCGACCTCATGATCCCTCCTTCGCATACCTATGTGGATAACCTATCAGGTGGGTGCTACGGTGAAGTGGATAACCAATCCACTTCACTTCGTCAGGAGCGGCCATGACCGTTGTGTTCATCCATGGAGTACCGGAGACGCCCTCCGTCTGGAACGACCTCCGGGGGCGGATCGACCGCCCCGCCACGACCCTGCGGCTGCCCGGATTCGGCAGCCCTCGCCCGGCCCACCTGGACGGCAAGGAGGCGTACGCCGTCTGGCTGGCGAACGAGCTGCGCGCCCTCGGTGAGCCCGTCGATCTCGTGGGCCACGACTGGGGCGCGCATCTGGTGATGCGGATCGTCTCCGCCTACGACGTTCCGGTACGCAGCTGGGTGTCCGACGTCGCACACGGCTGGCACCCCGACTATCAGTGGCACGAGGCGGCCACCCTCTTCCAGAAGACCCCGGAGGGCGAGGAGCTGCTCGCGTCACTGCGCACCCAGACCCCCGGCAGCCCCAGCTTCGGCGACTTCCTCCGCCCCCGGGGGATGAGCGCCGAACTGGCGGCAGAAGTCGACACCGCCCACGACGAGGAGATGAGCAAGGCCATCCTGACGCTCTACCGCTCGGCCTGGCCCAACTTCTACACCGACTGGGGCAAGGACTTCGACCGCCCCGCTCAGGTGCCGGGGCTCGTCCTGATCCCGACCGGCGATCCGATGGCACAGCCCGCGATGGACCTGGATATGGCCACGCGAATCGGGGCACAGGCAGTGGAACTGGACAACCTCACCCACTACTGGATGCTCCAGGATCCTGATCGGGGCGCGGAGGTACTCAACCGATTCTGGGACTCCCGGCCCGCATGACATCCGGTACCGGTGGGCGACGTCCTCGCGGTGATGAGGTCGCTTGCACGTGAGGGCATGGCCATGATGGCGGTGACTCGCACTTGACGCGCGGTGCGCGCCTGGCGACTGCCCTCCCGGCAGCCGGGATGAGCGCGTGGCCCGTCCGGTACAGGTGCAAGACGTTGCGGGCCGCGTTGTGGTCGGCGTTGCCGGACCATCCGCAGCCGGGGTTCTTGCACACGAACAGGGCCTGGGTCTCCCGGCTGCCGGGTGTGGTGAACCCACAGGCTGAGCAGCGCCGGGAGGTGCCCGGGGCGGGGACTTTGGCCAGGGTGCCACCCCGGCGGGCGAGCTTGTACGTCAGCAGGGTGACCGTGCGGCCCCATGCCTCCTGGCTGATCGAGCGGTTCAGCCCGGATTTCTGGGCGACGTTCGTTCCCGGCTCTTCGACGGTTCCCCTGGCGGACTTGACCATGTTCGTGATCTGGAGTGCTTCCACCACCACGACGCCGTACGTGTCGGCGATCCTGGTGGTGGTCTTGTGCTGCCAGTCCGCGGCCCGGCGCTTGGCTTTCGCGCGGAGTCCTGCGATCTGGTCGTAGGTGTGGTGCAGCCGTCGGGAGGTGCGCTCTTGCGGCTTGCGGTGCTTCTTGCGGCGGGCGGCGCGCTGCTCCAGGCCCAGGAGCCTGGCCCGCTCCTGCCCGGTCAGCCACGCATCGTGTTCGTACGTCTGGCCGTCGGAGAGCGCGAGGGGCACGGTGATGCCGACGTCGATGCCGACCTGCGGCCCCTGGTGGGGTTCCGGGACGGGTTCGAGGGTCTGGACACGGAAGGCGATGTGCCAGCCGAGCGGGTCTTTGACCAGCCGGGCCCCGGTGATCCGGTTCTCCTTGCCCGCGTGCTTACCGACGGGGAGGTCCTTGGTCCAGCGGAAGCGGACACGGCCGACCTTCGGCAGGTTGGCCATGCCCCACCGGCGGTGGACACGGACGATGTTCAAATCCCGGCCCTGCGGCACGTCCACGGTCATCGCGGTGCGGAAGCGGGCCTTGAAGTTCGGGGCGCCCGCCCGGCCGTCCCAGCAGTTCTTCCACGCCTGGAAATACGTTTTCAGCACCGCCTGAGCGGCCTGAGCGGGAAGGACGGCGAGGAAATCGATGTCCTGGCGGGCCTGGCGGATCGCGGCGTCCGCGTTCGCGAGCGTCCGCTTCTCCTTCGGCATCATCTGCCACCACGCGTGCAGGCAGTTCCACATCGTGCGGGCCGCGTGCGCCTGACCGTCGGCCTTGAGCGCCATGGCAGGGGACAGTGCAAGCCGGGCGCGGTGCCCGAACTGCCGTATCTCCACGCCATGATCACTCATGGACGACACTGTGCAGTATTGGTTTGTGTCACCACGCTGGAATCCAAACCCCGATGTACGCACCGGCCGTCACGTCGTCCACAACCTCCATGTCCACTTGGTTTTTGTCACGAAGTACCGGCGGAAGTCGTTCACCGACGCCATGCTGACCCGCACGGAGGAGGTCATGCGCGAGGTCTGCCAGGACTTCGAGGCCGAACTGAAGCAGTTCAACGGCGAACAGGACCACGTCCACCTCCTCGTCCACTACCCGCCCAAGGTCCAGGTCTCCAAGCTGGTCAACAGCCTCAAGGGCGTCTCCTCCCGCAGGCTCCGCCAGGAGTACGACGCCCACGTCCGCCACTATCTGTGGGGCGGACACTTCTGGTCCGGCTCCTACTTCGCCGGGTCCTGCGGCGGGGCACCGCTGACCGTCGTCAAGCAGTACATCGAGAACCAGCAACGCCCCGTCGGCTGAGGACAACACTGCGAACCCGTGCACCAGCGCGGGTCAGAGCAGCCCCGAGATGGCCTTCACCCCCGCCGTAAACGACGGAGCACTGGCCAAGATCAAAGGTAGATGTCCAGCACCTGTTCGGCATGACAGCGGGCAGCGGGCAGCGGGCAGCGGGCAGCGGGCAGCGGGCAGCGGCGACGTGTATCCGATTCGGCGGGCAGGTCATCCTCCAGTCCCATGATCGCCCGTTTGGTGGCGGGGCATGCCGGCCCCGTCGGTGGGGGCGCTGCTTCCGGCCCCCCAGTGGAGCAGCGCGAAGCCCAGGGCGAAGCCGAGCATCGTCCATACGCCGCGTGGCCAGAAGATGTGGCTGTCGACGAAGGACCAGCCGGCAGCGAGGAGCACCATCGTGCCGGGAAGTATTCGGGCGCCGTGCTTCGGGAGCAGCGCGACTGCCGTGGCCACGATGGCGCCGATGAGGGCGTAGGCGCCGGCCTGCCCGAGCGCCTCGCCCATGTCGTAGAGCGGGCGCTTGACCGGCCCGAGAGTCGCTGTCTCGCCGACGTGCTCGACAGCGGTTCCGGCCGCGATGCCGGCGACCGCGTCGAGGCCGGTGTAGAAGGCCGCGTAGACGAAGGCGCCCGCCCAGGCCACCACTGTGGCGAAGCCCGCGAGGCCGAGTCGGGGCCGATGCCACAAAGGGACCAGGAGACCGACCGTGAGCAGCGGAAAGACCGGCAACAGTGCGATGTGCAGCTGTGTCCAGTCCGAGGCCGTCGACCTGGACAGCCCGTGCGGATGCGCGATGCCCGCCGCAGCCAGCACAAGGGGGGCGGCAGTGACGAGGGCGACGCTTCGGATGGTCAACATGCCTGCGAGCGTAGGCACGTGATGTCATCCGATACGGCCGCGTAAGGGTTCCGTAAGACTCTTTGTCTCCGCTTCCGCGCCCTGCCAAGAGGGCACGGCACTCGCTGGATTCGTTGCCTGCCGTACGCGGCGAAGCCCTGTCACTCCGCCATCGGAGTCTCTTACGAGAGTCTGACGCGACGGCTGTTCCAGATCGGCACACCGCTCCCACTGTCCACTCTGGTGCTGTCCACTCCGGTGCCGTCCACAGCCATGGACGGCACCGCCCAGACACAGAGGAACGGGACGTGAACATGCACAGCAGCCGCAGGGACCACCGCCGCACGAGCCAGCCCGCCGGAACACGCGGCGGTCACCGGGTGAAGTCCAGGACACGGCGCATCATGATCGGCGGCGGGGCCATCGCCGCCGCGGCGGCGGTCACCGTGGCCGTGACCGTGGCCTCGGCCAGCCAGTACTCCGGGAGCACTGCCGGGGCCGACCACGCCGTCTTCGTCCAGGGCAACGAGCTGGGCGGCAACACCATCCATGTGTTCGCGCGGGCCGACGACGGCAAGCTGAGTCCTTCGGGGACCTTCGCGACCGGCGGCCAGGGCGGTGACCAGGTCGACGCACCCACCGACTCGCTCGCCTCCCAGGGCTCACTCGTCTATGACGACGCTTCAGGCACGCTGCTGGCCGTCAATGCCGGCAGTGGCACGGTGACCTCATTCCGCGTCGACGGACAGCAGCTGAAGGACCGGCGGGTCGTGGACTCCGGCGGCGAGTTCCCGGCAAGCATCGCGGTGCACGGCACGGTCGCGTACGTCATGAACGCGGGTGGCGAGGGCAGCGTCCAAGGCTTCAAGATCACCAGCAAGGGGCTCAAGCCGTTGCACGGGTCCCACCGGTCCCTGGGGCTGGACAACGAGGACATCCCGCTGTTCTCCAGCTCGCCCGGCGAGGTCGAGTTCACCCCGGACGGCCGCAACCTGGTGGTCACCACCAAGTCCAGCAACACCGTCGAGGTCTTCCCGATGAAGCCGAACGGCCTCCCTGCCGTCGCCGAACCCGTCGTCAACAAGTCGGCCGGCGGCGTCCCGTTCGCGATCAGCTTCGACAGGACCGGGAAGCGGATGATGGTCGCCGAGGCCGAGAAATCCACGGTCACCACGTACCAGGTGAAGCGCGACGGCAAACTGAAGGTCCTTCAACAGCCCCTGGCCAGCGGCCAGGAGGTCCTGTGCTGGCTGGAGCGCGCGGGCAACTACTTCTACGGCGGCAACACCGGCAACTCCACCGTCACCGGCTACCGCATGGACAAGCGAGGCAAGCTGGCCCTGACCAACGAGGTGGGTATCGCCACCCCGCCCTCAGCAAACTCGCAGGGCGTGATCGATCTCGCCGTGACCGAGGACGAGAAGTTCGTCTACGTCCAGAACGCCGTCTCCGGCACCGTCGACGGCTTCCGCGTCGAGGCCAACGGCGCCCTCACCAAGATCACGACGGCCGACGGCCTGCCCGCCTTCGCCGAGTCCGGAATGGAGGGCATCGCCGCCGTCTGACACGGACACGACCATCACGGAGAGCCCTTTGAGGCACCGAAAACGTCCGTGGCGATCTGGAGGGATCCTCCTTCACGCGAGGCATGGACGCCCAGATGATGAGCGCCGCGGCGCCAGTTGCAGCGGTCGGCGCCGCGGGGCCCGCCAGCCGCCTCCCACCGTCCACGGGATGTGGACAAGACGAGCCCAATCGCGAGCTGCCGCACGAGGCTTCAACCGGATGGCCGAGAGCCATACTTGCCCATACAGGGGCCATCTCGTGGTGGCTTGAAATGAGAGGGGCAGCAATCCGGTGAGCAGCGACAGCCATGGAGTCGGGAAGGCCGAGGTCCGGCTCAAATGGGACCCGAGTCCCTGGGATCAGCCACCTCACCATCTCGACATCATCGCCGCGACCTACTCGGCGGAGGCCCCCTACGGGCGGCCGGTGTACGTCGTCCACTTCGACAGCCGCTCACCGGACGGCACCATCAACATGGGCCGGCACAGCCAGACCGGTCAGGGCTTCGGCTACGTCGAAGCGATGACCCTGGAGCTCGATCGCCTCGCCCCCTCCTTCGCACGGGTGGTGGTGGGCGTGGCGATCCACCAGACCAGCGGCCCCAAAACCTTCGGCCACATATCGAACGCCGGAATTCTGGTTGTCGAGGGGTACAGGGAGCTGCTGAAGGACGACTTCGCACAGCTTTCCGGATACACCGCCGCGACGGTCGCGGAGTTCACCAGGGACACCTCCGGAACGTGGGAGTTCCACGAGATGGTCCGAGGGTTCGACAGCGACCCCGCGATCTTCACCGCCGAGATGGGCAGCACCCCCCAGCCCTGACCAAGCAGCAGCGCAGAAAGCGTACGACCGTCACGGTGGTGCCTTCATGAACCCCTGGAACCGAAGCGCCAAGCACCCCCAAAGCGTCACCTTCTCGGCCAGCGCTACTCGTCCGCGTCTGACGGCTGGTCGTAGGAGCTCAACAGCCCTTCGACGCGCTGGTTGTTGATGGGCTGCCGGTCGTACAGGCACTTCGCGTACCGGGACAGGAGAACCTCCACGCTGTCCCCGGCCCGCTGGGCGACCTCGGCCGGGTCCGCGCCCGCGCACAGCCACGTGGACAACGCCGAGTGCCGCAGGTCGTACGGCCGCTTCGCGAGCGGAGTGCTGGTGAGGGCAGGAGGCAGGGCGAGGTCGCGAGTCTCGTGCCAGACCCGGTGGCAGGTGGTGTGAGTGATGATCCGGCGCTGGGCAGGCGGCAGTCCGGCAACGCCACCGCGACCGCCTCCTCCGGCCGCAGACCCGCGTAGTACATGCCTGCGATGAACCCGACCAGCCGACGGCCACGAGCTCGTCTGTAGCCACCGACATAGGAGACGGCACTCAGCAGATCCCGCGCCTGGTATGGGTTGGCCACCACCCGCGGATCCACCGACCCATTCGGCTTGGGCACCCGCCACCGGATCCGCTGCGGCGGATGACTGCCCAACTCGCCCCGCTCCACGGCGTAGTGAAGGGCGTGCACCAGCACCTTGCGCTTACGGCGCATCGTCTCCACCGCCGCCTCACCGCCATCGAGCTTTCGGCGCAACGACTCCAGCGCATCACGCGCCAGGACCGGATCGTGCAGGGCGACCAGCGGCCGGGACGCCTTCGCCACCCACTGCAACACCAGCCGGTCCTCCGCCGGCATCTCCCCCTGCCTCGGCCCGGGCACGACAAAAGCCCAGTGCCGCAGGGCACGGCGCAGCAGCTGCCCGCTCGGCCGGCCAGGAAGGTCCCAGAGCATCGCCACAGTGACGGCGGTCAGCGCCTCGCTGACCTCGTCCCGGGTCTTCGCCGCCCTAGCTGGCCAGTGTGCCCGCGCGTACTCGGTCGCGAAGGCATACCAGCTCAGCTGGGACGGTCCCCGGGACCCGTGGGCAGAGCTGTTCCCCTGGGCCGGGCCCGCGCGAATGGCCCGCACCAGCTCCGCACCGAACTCGCCCGCCAGATCCGCGACCGCGCTGTCGCGGTCCTGCCGTCCATCACCGTGCGGCTGCGCCGAGGGTCGGTCCGCCGGCTGTTCAGGGTCTGGTGCAGCACCGTCGTGATGCTCGTTTGCGTCCATGCCCCCGCCTCCTTCTGATCGGCGGGGGCATGACTGCCCGGCTCATCCACTCGAACATCCCCCGGCAAGAGGGAACTCCGGCGGCGCCTGATTGGCGAGTGTGGATTGTCGGACGTTCGGCATGACTTCCGTCGGATGGGGCAGAAGCACCGTTTCCGCGGCGGCCTTCGCCGCTCCGTACGGGGTGATGGGGTCGGGCCTGCAGTGTTCGTCGTAGGGAACGTGGCTCTTGCCGGAGAAGACGGCGTCGGTGGAGACCTGGATCATTCTGCTTCCGGCCGTCGCCGCGGCGAACGCGAGGCGGGCGGGTCCCTCGGCTGTGACTGCCCAGTCGACCCCGCCGCTCGATGCATTGACGATGACGCGAGGGTTCACCCAGGCCACGACCGCTTCCACGCTCCCTGGATCCCGCAGGTCGAGGCTGCGCCAAGTAACCCCCGGAGCACTGCCGGGCCTGGTCGTATAGGCCGCGACCGTCGGGCGCCCCGCCGATACGGCTTGCCGGACCAGCTCGGTGCCCAGGAACCCGGGCCCACCCACGATCAGCAGCGTCATGAGGCGACACCCTGGACCGGTCAAGGCCCGGTGATGGCGAGAATGTGGGCGGAGGCGTCGGTGCGGGCCGCGTGCGGTTGCGACGAAGCCATCGCCGGCCGCCTACGTCAGGTGCCTGGCCTCGGGCAAACGCTGTGCGTCCGCGATGTCTGCTGGCAGCACCGCGCGCAGTGGGCGCAACGGGGCTCGACAGCCTGGCCCGCAGGCGGGCCGGGAGCGTAGAACGGACTTGCTGCCGTGTGAAGCGTGATGGGCAATCCGAGAGCTGGACGCGCGCAAAGTAGGTGTGGTTGTGGGGGCGGTGGGGGGAAGGGAGGCCCGGAAACCTCCTCGCCGGGGCGGGGAAACGGGCGGTTCGGCGGCTGCGGAGACCGGATCCCCCGTGTCGCCCCGTACCCTTCGTGGTGTCTACGGCGTCAGATAGCGGGCGCCACATCACTGGAGGCAACACCAACGTGCTGATTGCTCAGCGTCCGTCCCTGACCGAAGAGGTCGTCGACGAGTTCCGCTCCCGGTTCGTCATCGAGCCGCTGGAGCCGGGCTTCGGGTACACCCTCGGAAACTCTCTCCGTCGTACGCTCCTGTCGTCGATCCCGGGTGCGGCGGTCACGTCCATCCGTATCGACGGCGTCCTGCACGAGTTCACCACCGTGCCGGGCGTCAAGGAAGACGTCACCGATCTCATCCTCAACATCAAGCAACTCGTCGTCAGCAGCGAGCAGGACGAGCCTGTCGTCATGTACCTGCGCAAGCAGGGCCCGGGGCTCGTCACCGCCGCCGACATCGCGCCGCCGGCCGGTGTCGAGGTGCACAACCCCGACCTCGTCCTCGCCACGCTCAACGGCAAGGGCAAGCTGGAGATGGAGCTTACGGTCGAGCGTGGCCGTGGTTACGTCTCGGCTGTTCAGAACAAGCAGGTGGGGCAGGAGATCGGGCGTATCCCGGTCGA
Organism: Streptomyces sp. NBC_00878; assembly: GCF_026341515.1. Classification (NCBI taxonomy): domain Bacteria; kingdom Bacillati; phylum Actinomycetota; class Actinomycetes; order Kitasatosporales; family Streptomycetaceae; genus Streptomyces; species Streptomyces sp. NBC_00878. The sequence continues at coordinate 3,390,713 of NZ_JAPEOK010000001.1, forward strand.
CTCGATCTACTCGCCGGTTCTGAAGGTCACGTACAAGGTCGAGGCGACTCGTGTCGAGCAGCGCACCGACTTCGACAAGCTGATCGTCGACGTCGAGACCAAGCAGGCCATGCGTCCTCGTGACGCCATGGCGTCGGCTGGTAAGACGCTCGTCGAGCTGTTCGGGCTTGCCCGTGAGCTCAACATCGACGCCGAGGGCATCGACATGGGTCCGTCGCCGACGGACGCCGCCCTCGCCGCTGATCTCGCGCTTCCGATCGAGGAGTTGGAGCTCACCGTTCGGTCGTACAACTGCCTCAAGCGTGAGGGCGTCCACTCCGTGGGTGAGCTTCTGGCTCGCTCCGAGGCCGACCTGCTCGACATTCGTAACTTCGGTGCGAAGTCGATTGACGAGGTCAAGGAAAAGCTCGCCGGTATGGGCCTCGGCCTCAAGGACTCCCCGCCCGGATTCAACCCGACCGCCGCCGCCGACACCTTCGGCGCCGACGACGTGGACGCGGGTTTCGTGGAGACCGAGCAGTACTGAACGCCTACCCCCGTGAAGCCCAGGAGCCGTCACCCCGTCCTGGGCTTCAGTAGGTAGAACCTGGACCAGTTCCTGGCCGTCGGTCCTCAGCCTGGCGGCGGACACTCCCCCTCATGGCCCCGCGTGGTTGACGGATCGCCGGATCACCGTGAGCCAGGGCTCTGTCCGTCGCTGTGCCGGGAAGCGGTTACCAGGTGGTGTACGGCTGGGACTGCTGCTGGACAGGGTGGGCGGTGCCGGTGCCGTGTGGTGCGGGTGCCGCCCGGTCCCAGTCGTCGTCGCTGAGCATCATGTCGGGGTCGAACATGACAATGCCCGCGGCGATCAGGAGGACCATGAGCGGGCCGGCCAGCATGACCAGGAGGAACGACAGCAGGTGCGTGGATGACTGCGCGGTCGTGGCACCGCCGGTGAGGTGGACGGAGACGGCGGCCATGCCTGTGTAGTGCATGCCGGTCACGGCCACTCCCATGACCAGGCTCGCGCCGAGGCTGGCCCACAGGGCGTGGATGGAGACCGCCGCCCACAGTGCCGCTGTGGCGGCCGCGACAGCGATGGCGACGGACAGGACGACCGTCATCGTGTCGTAGTTGAGGGTGCCGGTGGTGTGGATGGCTGCCATGCCGACGTAGTGCATGGCAGCGACCCCGAGCCCGGTGACCGTGCCCGCCGTCGCCAGGGTCATCGGGGATCGGCCCCGGTGGCCGACGAGGAACACGCCGATGGCGACAACGGCGATGGCGATGGCGAGGCTGAGGAGTGTCTTCGTGGTGTCGTAGCTGATCAGTGCGTTCTGGACGCTGAAGCCGATCATGGCGATGAAGTGCATGGTCCAGATGCCGCAGCCGATCGCTATGGCGCCCAGGGCCAGCCACCCGTTCTTGTGGTGCGGGCGTCGCAGCGACCGTGTCGTGCACCGCAGCCCGAGCGCCGCCCCGAGGCAGGCCATCAGGTAGGCGGCGATCGGGGTCACGGCGCCGTAGGAGAAGTTGGAAACGGTGGCGGTCATGCAGGTTCCCTTCACATGCGTGACGGCAGGCGGCATCGCAGAGCGGTGGGCCGGCGCAGTGGTGCTGTGTTCGCACCCGCCCGGCTTCGTGTTCGCACCCGCCCGGCCGCGGGCGGGCCGTTCCGGACGGAGACAGTGCGGGGCTGCCGTCCAGAAAGGGGCAGAGAGGACGCCGGGGTGCCCGACGGCCGAGGCGCGCGCGGGCGCATCCGTTCCCTCCCCCTCCGCCTCCCCTCCCCCTGCCGCACGCGCGTTGCGGCTCGGCCCGGCGGACATGACCGGCGCGCACGGCAGTCCTGCGGGGAAGCAGGGCACGGGGAACCGGGCGGTCGATTCAAGCCACCTGGCCGAGTTGCGCACGATTCAAACACATGAGGCACACATTCCCTACAGATAAGGGGCAATCGTTCGCCGAATCGATACTTCGCCGTAAGTCGGTGAAGCCGGGGGCCCGCCTGGGCGGTTGTCGCCACCAACCTGCCCGCGCGCGGCGGCAGTCGGCGGTGGGCCCGCCGCGGGTCAGCCTGTCGGCGGAGGACGCGCGAACTCCCGTACGCGGGCGGCCGGGTGGCCGGGCGGCGTGGCTTGACGGGCGCGGCGAAGGGTGGACTCCCGGCCAGACTCGGCGGCTGCGCGGGCGTCAGCCAGGGGCTGGCCTGGTCCGTTCCGACCCACACGTGACCATCAGCGATACCGAGGCCAATGTCGACGCCGACGCCGACGCCGACGCCGATGTCGACGCCGATGCCGTCGCGCACATGGGCTTCTCACCCGTGCGGCCGAACTCGCCGCACGCGACGCTAGACGGGGAATTTCACGCCCGTGAGGTCCTCAGAGACAGCCCACAAGCGCTGTTGGACGGCCACGTCGTAGGAATCCGGGCTGGAGGTGACCAGTTGAGGGTGTCCCCGGACCTCGCCCATGCCCTTGGGCCCGTAGTACTGCCCGCCGAGGACGGCGGGGTCGGCGGCTGCCCGCAGGGTCGGCAGGGCACCCATTGACGCCTTTTGGGTGAACATCGGCGCGAGCCAGGTGAGGGGCATGCGGATGAGCACCGGTGAGTTGCGGACGAGTTCGGTGTTGGAGAGGCCGGGATGCGCGGTCACCGCGGCGGTGGTGCCGTGCGCCGCGAGCCGCCGCTGCAGCTCATAGGTGAACATGAGATTGGCAAGCTTCGACTGTCCGTAGGCGGCGACCCGTCCGTAGGACCGCTCCCAGTGCAGGTCGTCGAAGTGGATCTCGGCCCGGACGCGGTGGCCGACGCTGCTGACCGTCACCACCCGGGAGCCGGCCACGGGCAGGAGCAGGTCCAACAGCAGCCCGGTGAGCGCGAAGTGGCCGAGGTGGTTGGTGCCGAACTGCGTCTCGAAGCCGTCCCGGGTGGTCTGCTTCGGGGTGTACATCACGCCGGCGTTGTTGATCAGCAGGTCGATCCGCTGGTAGCGGGCTCGCAGGTCGGCCGCCGCGGCGCGAACGGACTCCAGCGAAGTCAGGTCCAATGCCTGCACCCTGACATCGCCGCGCATGCTGTCGGCGGCCCGCTTGCCCTTCTCGACGTCCCGCACGGCCAGGACCACCGAGGCTCCGCGCTCCGCGAGCATCCTGGCGGTCTCGAAGCCCAGGCCGGTGTTGGCGCCGGTCACGACCGCCACACGTCCCCCGCTTCGAGGCGTGGTAGCCGCCCAGCAGCGGCCAGGAGGCGAGCCCGCCGGTCGAGGAGATCTGCACGATGTGGCCGCTGCCCTGCTCCCGCAGGTATGGCAGCGCGGCCTGCGTGACCCACAGGACACCGAACAGGTTGGTCTCCAACTGGTCGCGGAGAGCCTGCTCGGTCAGTTCCTCGACGCCCCCGAAGAGGCCGTAGCCGGCGTTGTTCACGATCACGTCGAGGCGGCCGAAGTGCTCCTTGGCCCGCTTGACGGACGCGCGCACCGCGGCCTTGTCGGTCACGTCCAGGTCGAGTGCGAGGATCGCGTCGCCGTAATCGGCGACCAGGTCGGACAGGGTGTCGGAGGTACAGGCCGTCGCTTGGGTTCAAAGGAGTGCTGCTCGCCCAGGTCCCCTCCCGCGGGTCGGACTGGGGCTGCGGCATCGAGCAACTCGGCACGGCAGGGTTCCATCTGATCGCGGAGGGGACCTGCTGGCTGCGTTTCGCCGGGCAGCCACCGCAGCAGCTGGTGCCCGGGGACGTCGTCCTGCTGCCGCACGGCGCGGCCCACCACCTGGCCGGCCGCCCGGAGCAGGCCGCCGTGCCGTACGCGGAACTGGAAGCCGCGCACCCGGCGGGCCGCGAGGGCATCATCGACCTCGGCGGCGAGGGACCCGTCGTCCGTGTCGTCTGCGGCAAGTTCGAGTACGACGGCGACGCCTCGCAGCACCCGGTCCTGTCCGCCCTGCCTCCGGTGATCCACATCCCGGGCACGAGCGCCGACCCCGAACTCCAGGGCGTCATACGGCTCCTGGTCGCCGAGACCACACAAAAGCGGCCCGGAGCGCGGGCCGTCGCCGCCCGCCTGACCGACATCCTGTTCGTCCAGGTCCTCCGTGCCTGGCTCGACACCGCGGGCGCCGACCCGCGGTCGGCACCGCAGTCCTGGCTGATGGCCCTGCGCGACCCGCGTATCGGCGCCGCGCTCGCCCTCATCCACGAGGCGCCCCAGCAGCCCTGGACCGTGGAAAGCCTCGCGCGCGACGTGTCGATGTCCCGGCCGGCCTTCGCCCGGCAGTTCAAGCAACTCGTCGGCGTCTCACCGCTGGCCTATCTGTCCCGCCTACGGATCGCCCTGGCCGCCCGTCTGCTCCGCGACACCGACCAACTCGTCTCCGACATCGGCGAAGCCGTCGGGTACACCTCGGAGTTCGCCTTCGCCCGAGCCTTCGCCCGCGAACGCGGCGTGCCGCCCGGCCGTTACCGACGCACGGCTCTCGCACGGCCCGCAGGTGTGTGAGCCGGCTCGCGACCGCCGCCCCCGCCAACTCGACTCCGCCTGCACGACTGCCTACAGGACCGCCTCCGCCAAGCGGTCGACCTCGTTGATGTCCGCGGTGGCCGGGTTGAATATCAGCTCGTCTATGCCAAGGTCCGCGTAGATCTTCATCGTGTCGCGCAGCGCGTCGACGGTGGACTCTATTCCAGAGGCCATGGCGGTGGCGTTTTGGGCGCCGAGGCTGGAGTAGTAGTCGTGCACGTTGGCGCAGCCCGTGTCCGGGTCGCCGAATGCGAAGTAGGAGACCGCGACCAGGCGCGGTGCGCCGGTGCGGTCGGCGCGCTTCCAAGCGGCGCGGGCCTGTTCGAAGGCGCCGGCCGCCATTCGGGAGGGGATCGCGGGGCCGATGTAGCCCTGGCCCACGCGTGCCATGCGAGCGTACGCGGCGGGGGCGAAAGCGCCGAACAGCAAGGGGATTTCGCGGGTTCCGGCGGGTACCGCGGGATTGTCGCCGTTGAGGGGCTTGCCCTGCCATACCTGGCGGTAGGTCTCTATGTCGGCGTCGAGTCGGCGTCCCCGGTCGCGGTGGCCGTGCCCGGCGGCCACGAAGTCGTCGGCGCGCTCGGGTGTGCCGACGCCCAGGCCGAGAGTGAGTCGGCCCCCTGATACGCCATCGATGCCCGCCGCCTCCTTGGCCAGCAGGGCCGCGGGCCATACCGGTCCCAGCAGCACCGTGCTGATCAAACCGATTCTGCTCGTCGCACCGGCCGCCGCGGCCAGGGCGACGGTGTCCATGACTCCCGGGTAGGCGATGCGGCCGTTCGTCGCCAAGGCGGCGAATCCCAGTTCCTCCGCTCGCGCCGCCCATTTGGGGAGCACGGGGGCGTGGAGGTCGCGCACCTGGTTGGGGAGTCCGATCCCGATCTGCATCAGTGTCCTTCCTGCGTGACGGCCCGATTGCGGCCGAGTCGGATCACTGTGCCGGGCGTCGATCGACATCCGGTCGACGGCGCGTGAAGGGGGTGCGGAGTCACCTCTTCGCCGCGTTCTCCCGCAGGCGGTTGCTCACCTCGTAGACGTGCTGTGCCGCGGCGATGTTCACCTCGGCCAGGTCCGAGCTCAGTGTGGTGAACAAGCGGGCCACCTCGCGGCCGAAGTAGGCCGGACTCTTCGGGTCGTCGTCCGCGCCGGCGACAGCCTCCGACTCGGCGAAGTACTCGATGGCCTCCGCGTCCCGCCCCTGATCCACCAGTACGACCGCCAGCAGCCGGGCGGACATGTAGAGCGCCACCTCGTCGGCGGCGGCGCGCTCACGCAGAATCGCCTCGCGGAGATCGGATTCCGCCGCTGTCAGATCACCGCGGATGAAGGCCAGCCAGGCACGCACATGCCAGGCGTTCCCCCGCCACTTCGCGTTGTCGCCGAGTTCGGCCGCCGCGACCGCCTGGTCCGTGATCCGTTCCAGTTCCCGCTGATGCGCGGGCCCGGCGAAGAGCCCGCTCGTCGCGATCACCGACAGCGAATCGACGACGATCTCCGAAGCGTCGGGGATGTCGCGCAGCACCCGCGCGAACACCGAAATCAGCAGCGTGTGCTCGGTCAGCAGCCAGGTACGCGCCGCCTCGGCGTCGGTGAACCGCAGTCCGGTCTGATGCGCGGAGAGCAGATGCGTGCCGAGCGAGCCGGCCTGCTCGGTCGCACGCATGGCCTGCAGCAGGGTGGCATAGAGGAACACTGCCAACCGCAGCAGCGCCGCCTCGCGCTCCGCGACGGGATCCTCGCGATCAGTACGACGGGCGGCGAACGCCCGTACCAGATCGTGGAAGCGGTAGCGGTCGGCCGAATGCGGTTCGAGCAGACCCGCCTCCACCAGATGCTCGAGTTGCTCCTCGGTCTCCTGCTCGGGCTGGTCGAGCAGCACCGCCGCGACCGCGACCGGGAAATCGGCGGCGTCGAGCAGCGCGCACAGGCGCATCGCCCGGGACTGAGCCGGGGCGAGAGCCCGGTATCCGACCTGGAAGGTGGCCTCCACCGACATGCCTCCGGCCCGCAACTCGTCGAGCTGGTGCTCCTCGGCGCGCAGCCGCAGCAACTGCGCGCCGAGCCCGCGTCCGGGACGAGCCGCCGCACGGGCACCGATGATGCGCAGCGCCAACGGCAACTGCCCGCACGCGTGGACCACCTCCAGCGCGAGTTCCGGGGCGGCGGCGACCTCGGCGCCGCCGGTGAACCGGCCCAGCATGGCCACCGCCTCCTGCTGATCGGGCACCGGCACCTCGAAACGCGTCGCGCCCGGCGGTACGAGTGACCGGTGCCGGGTCGTGATCAGCGCGGCGTTGCCGGGTGTGCCCGGGAGCAGCGGGGTCACCTGAGCGGTGTCGAACGCGTTGTCCAGGAGCACCAGGATGCGGCGGTCGGCGGTCAAGGTGCGATAGGCCCCGGCGCGGGCCGTGCGCGTCTCGGGGATCTCGGCGGCGCGCATGCCGAGTGCGAGCAGGAAATCGATCAGCACATCCGCGGGATCGGCGGGCTGGTCACCATCGCCTCGCAAATCCACGTACAGCTGCCCATCTGGGTAATCGCCGCGGATCCGGTGGGCGACTCGCAACGCGAGCGCGGTCTTTCCCACGCCGCCGATACCGCTCAGCACCGCGAGTGCTACCGATTCGTCATGGGGGCGCAGGGCGGTGCGTACCCGTTCCAGCAGCTGTTCCCGTCCGACGAAGTCGCCCGGTGCCGGGGGAAGTTGCTGCGGGCGAGCGCCGGTCCGTTCCTCCATTGTGGAACCCACCTTGGGAGCCACTTCGGGACCCGCTGTGGAATCCGCTGTGAAATCCGTTGCCGCTGACCGTGATTCATCGGGGTGGGCTCCACGGATTCCACCGATACCGGTGATTCCGGTGATTCCAGTGATTCCAGTGATTCCGGTGATTCCAGTGATTCCAGTGATTCCGGTGATTCCGGTGATTCCAGCGGTATTTGACTCGGCAGGGAACGGGTCGTCGCCTCGGAGTATTCGTGCCTGCAACTCACGGAGTTCCGGTCCCGGGTCCATGCCCAGTTCGGCCGCCATTGTTTCGCGGGCCGTGGCGTAGACCGCCAGTGCCTCCGCCGGCCGCCCGGCGTTGTGCAGCGCACGCATGCGCAGGGCGTACAGGTCCTCCCGCTGCGGGTGGTCGGCGATCAGCGCGGCGAGGTCCGTCGCCACGCGAGTGTGCTCACCCAGTTCGTTGGCGCACTCCAACTGCGCCACCTGGGCGTTCAGTCGCAGCTCGGCGAACCGTCGGCGGTGCCGGTGTGCGTAGGGGCCGGGCACTCCGGGCAGCGGCTCCCCGGACCACAGCGCCAGCGCGGCGTCGAACGTACGCATGGCGGGGCCGGTCTCCCGCGCGGCTCGCAGTTCCTGGCCCTCGCGTATGAGCCGCTCGAAACGCAGGGCGTCGACCGCCTGCTCCGGGATGTCGAGCCGGTATCCGCCCGGGGTGGATTCCAGCCGGGAACGGTCGTCGCCCAGCATGATGCGAATGCGGTAGACGTACGTCTGCACAGAGCGCACCGCATTGCCGGGTGGCTCTTCCCACAGCGCGTCGATGAAGTGGTCGAGGCCGCACTGGCGGCCTTCAGCAAGCAGCAGCCGCACCAGTACCGAACGCTGCAGCGGGCTGCCCAGATCCAGCTCATGCCCGTCGTGCCGGCCACTCAGCAGCCCCAGCAGCCGAATCTCGTACCCATCCACCGCTGTCGCCACTCGGCAGAGTTTAGCGGGCAGGGCGGGAAGGGCCCGATCGGCGCGCGCCGACGCGCGCCGACGGGCGCCGACGAGCGCAGACAGGCTCGGCGGACGGTCGGCGAGCTACGCGGCGGCGTGAGCCAGATCGAGCGGCGGTTCGCGGAGGCCGGTCATCCGGCTGACGCTCCATGCGGTCGAGCCTGCAAGCGGGCGTGCGACCGCCGTCCGAACAAGCGCCACATGAGACGTGCGGGCGGCGGCGCCTTGGTGAGAAAAGCTCGCAGATTCCCAAGTCGCGTGATGTTGGCCGCCTTTCGCCGGCCGTTCCGGGGCGAACATGTTCGGTACGCTCTTGGGATGACCGCCCGACCTGAGCCCCTCAGTCGCCGTGAGCGCCCGGCCAAGCCCGCCCTGACCCGTAGCGGAATCGTCTCCACCGCGGTCCGGATCATGCGTGCCGAGGGGTTGCAGCGGGTCACGATGCGCCGTCTGGCCAAGGAGCTCGACACGGGTCCGGCCTCGCTGTACGTCTACGTGGCGAACACCGCCGAGTTGCACGCGGCGATCCTTGATGAACTGCTGGGCGAGGTCGACCTGGCGCCGGCCACCGAGGGCGGGGACTGGCGCGAGCAGATCGAGGCCGTTCTCGCTTCCTACAGCCACCTCCTCGGCCAGCACCCGAGCCTCGCCCACTCGGCACTGGTCGCCCGGCCCTCCGGCCCCAACTACCTGAACCTGCTGAACGCCCTGCTGGCGCTGCTCAGCCAGGGCGGTGTGCCGGACGACCAGGCGGCCTGGGGCGTGGACACCCTGCTCCAAGTAGCCACCGCCAGCGCCGCCGAGCATGCCGTCCAGGACGATTCGCCCAGTACGGAGAAGGAGTGGGAGGCGGTCGCCGCCGCCGTGGAGAACGCCTCCGCGACCGAGGTGCCACACGTCGCCGCGCTCGGGTCCGAGCTGCTCTCGGGGACCCCGCAGATGCGCCGCACCTGGGCCACCCAGATGCTGCTCAACGGCATCCTGCACACGCCGCGCCCCACATCCTGACCCGCGATGCCCTGACCCGCGGCGTCCGGACCACGACGCCCTGACCTGCGGCGTCCTGATCCGCAGCATCCTGACCACGGCACCCTGACCCGCGACATCCCCGTGGATGCCGTGCCGCACACCCTTCACCGAACTTGTTCGTAGCGAACATGTTCGTTACGCTGGACGCAGTTCACCTCCCGCCATTTCCGAAGGGTGCTCTGCCATGTCCGCATCCACCGCACCTGCGGCCGACGACATACCGGCCGTGCCGAAGAACATCCGCTGGGTCCTGCTCGGCATCATGCTGGCGATGCTGCTGTCCATGCTGGACGGCCTCATCGTCGGCACCGCGATGCCCACGGTCGTCGCGGACATCGGCGGCCTCGACCACATGTCCTGGGTGGTCACCGCCTACACCCTGACCACCACCTGTTCCACTCCGGTGTGGGGCAAGCTCGGCGACCTGTTCAACCGCAAATACATGTTTCTGGGCTCGCTCGTGGTGTTCATGATCGGCTCGGTGCTCTCCGGCCAGGCGTCGTCGATGGGTGAGCTGATCGGCTTCCGTGCCCTCCAGGGGATCGGGGCCGGCGGCCTGGCCGCCGGGGCCTTCGCCCTGATCGGGGCGCTGCTGCCGCCCCGCGAGCACGGCAAGTACCAGGGCATGGTGGCGATCGTCCAGGCCCTCGGCAGCATCGGCGGCCCGCTGGTGGGCGGCTTCATCACGGCGCACCTGGGCTGGCGCTGGGCCTTCTACGTCAACATTCCCGTCGGCCTGATCTGCCTGGTGTGGTGCGGGCTCCTGCTGAAGGTGCCGACCGCCCGCCGCGGCAAGGTCGTCATCGACTGGCTCGGCATCACCCTCATGACCGCGATGATCAGCGCCGTCGTCATGGCCGCGACCTGGGCCGGCAGCACGTACGCCTGGGGCTCCTGGCAGATCCTCGCTCTCGCCGCGGTCTCCGTGGTCCTCCTGGTCGCCTTCGCCGCCTCCCAGAAGCGGGCCGACGAACCGCTGCTGCCGCCGCGGATCTTCAGCGGGCACCGCAACTTCCCTATCTCCGCCGTCCTGCTCGTCGTCGCCGGTGTGGCCATGTTCGGCGGCACGTTGTACCTGCCGCTGTACCAGCAGATCGTGCAGGGTGCCTCGGCCGCCAACTCCGGGCTGCTCCTGCTGCCGCTGATGGCGGGGACCGTCGTCGCCTCCACGGTCGCGGGCAAGGTGATGGCCAAGACCGGCAAGTACAAGATCTTCCCCGTCGTGGGCGCCGCCTCGCTCGCCATCGGCATGGGACTGCTGTCCACCATGGACACCGGGACGTCCCGCTTCACGACCAGCGCCTACATGGTCCTGGTCGGGGTGGGCACCGGCTTCACCCTCCAGATGGCCAACACCATCGCCCAGAACAGCGTCGAACTGCGCGACATGGGCGCCGCATCCGCGGCCACCAGCCTCTTCCGTACCCTCGGCGGGTCCCTGGGCGTCGCCGTCTTCGGTTCCCTGCTCACCCGCGCCCTCCAGGGCAACGGCGGCGCTCCGGTCGAGGGCGGCCACACGGACGCCGCCGCCACACACGCCATGTCCCAGGCGGCGAGGGACGCCTACGCGCACTCCGTGGCCCACGGCACCCAGCAGATCTTCCTGGTCGGCGCGGTCTGTGCCGTGGCGGCCTTCGTCGCGGCCGTCTTCATCCACGAGGTTCCGCTGCGCGGCAAGCCCGCCACCGATCAGCCGACCGGGAAGCAGCCGTCCGAAGCCGCCTCCTGAGCACGGAGGTCCGGGGGGCATGGCCCGCGCCGGATCAGTAGGAAAACACCGCAAATTTTCCATTCTGGAAGGATTTCGCCATGAACACCCGCCACCACCCCATCACGATCATCGGCGCCGGTCTCGGCGGCCTGACCCTGGCCCGTGTGCTGCACGTGAACGGCATCGAGGCCGCCGTCTTCGACCTCGAAGCAGGGCGGCACGCCCGCACCCAGGGCGGCATGCTCGACATCCACACCGAGAACGGCCAAGTGGCGCTGCGCGCCGCCGGGCTCTACGACGACTTCCTCGCTCTCGTCCATCGCGGCGGGGAAGCCACCCGCGTACTGGACAAGCACGCCACCGTCCACTGGGACGAGGGCGGCGAGGACGAGGCCGGCCACGGCGGCGACGAACGCCCCGAGGTCGACCGCGGCCAGCTGCGTCGGCTGTTGCTCGACTCCCTGCCCGAGGGCACCATCCGCTGGAACCGGCAGGCCACCGGCGCCCGCCCGCTCGGCGACGGCCGGCACGAGGTCACCTTCACCGACGGCTCCAGGATCACCACGGATCTGCTCATCGGTGCCGACGGCGCCTGGTCCCGCACCCGCACGCTGGTCTCCGACGCCTGGCCCGCGTACACAGGCATCTCGTTCGTCGAAACCACCCTGGACGAGGCCGACACCCGCCACCCGGCCGAGGCCGCCCTCGTCGGCGACGGCATGCTCTTCGCACTCGACGACGGCAAGGGCTTCCTCGCCCACCGCAAGACCGACGGCAGCCTGCACATCTACACCGCGCTGCGGGCCGCCGAGGACTGGCTCGACACCATCGACTTCGCCGACGCGGACGTCGCGAAGGCGGCCGTCCTCGCCGAGTTCGACGGCTGGGCCGACAGCCTCAAGGCCCTGGTCGCACACGCCGACGGCGCCCTGGTGCCCCGTAAGGTCAACGCGCTGCCGGTCGACCACCGCTGGAGCCGCGCCCCAGGGGTGACCCTGCTGGGCGACGCCGCCCACGTCATGTCGCCGTTCGCCGGCGAGGGCGCCAACCTCGCCATGCTCGACGGCGCGCAGCTCGGTCAGGCCATCGCCGCCCACCCGGACGACACGGGCAAGGCGCTCGCCGCCTACGAGGAGGAGCTCTTCCCCCGCAGCGAGGGCAAGGCCGCGGAATCGGCCGGGGGGCTTGAGCTGTGCTTCGGCCCGGACCCGCTCCCTCAGCTGCTCGGGGTCTTCTCCGGCGGGCCCGAGGACACGGACGCGGACAGGGGCAGGGACGGGGACAGGGACAGGGACGGGGACAGGGGGTGACCCGCACGTCTCCTCACGGGCGAAGCCTCCGCCACTGCCGCATCGGCGGACGCTTCGCCGCCCTGGCCTTCGCACCCGACGGCCCGTTCACGGTTTGACCCCGTAACCCGTAGCCCGTGCCCCCGTGACCCCGTGACCGCGCCGAGCACCGGTCACGTGTAGGAGAAACGTCCCCCCGGAACGGCGCGCGAAGTACCGATCATGTTGGTGACGCGGACGTCGACTTCGCCCCTCCCGACGGGCGCCTTCGCGGTGATCTGGCTCGGGGAGTTGACGGTGACGTCGGCGCGCAGGACCGGGACACGGCCGAAGTCCACGAGGCTGTCGTCGGTGAAACCGCTGCCGTTGATGGTGACCTTGGTGCCGACGGGTCCGGAGGCGGGGGACACCTCCTGCACCGCCGGTCCGGCGGGGGTGAGAGGCGCGCCCAGCAGGGTCAGATACGTGGGGTTGGCGTGCTGGAAGGCGACCTGCCCCAGGAATTTCTGGAGTGCCTTCGGGTCGCGCACCGAGTAGTCGGAGTTCACCACGATGGGAGTTCCCGGCTGGACATACACGTTGCCGTGGGTCTGCTTGGCGATCGTCGCCAGGAGAGCCTTCATCCCGGCGTCCGCCGCCGGTCCCGGCGGCGTCGGGTACCAGCCCTCGGCGACGGGGATGTCGGCCCACGCCAGCGGGACCAGGTCGTAGGCGTTGACGTGGCGCTCCTGGAGGCTCCAGGTCAGGGATTCGACGTAGTCGGCGAAGTCCTGCAGCCCGGCGGTGGGGGCCGCGAAGGTGACGAGAGCGAACTTGGGTGTCTGCTGCCAGCTCTGCTGCTGGAGGTAGGGGCCCAGCATGGTCGCGAGGCAACCGCCCAGGCTGTGCCCGGTCACATAGACCGTCGCGCCGGTCTTCGGCCCGGTGAGGTCGTCGAGCATCTGCGCGAGCGTCACGCCCGAAGAGGCGCCGACCTCCTGCGTACCCTGCTGCTCCACGATCCGCCGGAACGCGTCCATGGATCCCTTGGCGACCTCGACCTGACCCGATGATCCGCCGGTGTCGAACTCGTCCGTCTTGCCGACTTCGAAGTCCTCCAAGAGGTCGAGCGGATCGGAGAAGACCGTCCCACGGACGACCAGGGCGAACTCGCTCGGGCTGGCGGAGTTCCAGGCGATGTACGCGAGGTTCCCGTTGTCGGGGGTCAGCCCGAGCCACTGCAGCTGCCAGGTACCGCCGGTCGCGAGACCTGGGTCGCCCAGCTGCGCCGTGATGCCGCGCATGATGCGCTGTTCGTGCTCCTCCTGGGTTTCCCCGGACGGACGCGGGGTCGCCGCGGCGGCGGCGATCGCGGACAGGGTCATGCACACCTGGGCCGGTGTTCCACCGGTCTGCCGTGCTGTCGTCATACTCACTCCTGGGAACGCACCGAAACGGAGCGGGATCGAACGCCCGCCGAATTGACCCCATTCACACTATTTTCAACTGATGCGCGCAGCATCTCGGGGGCTTCGGTGACGCGGCGGATTTCAAGCCGCCGGCCTGGACGTACTGCCCAGGGACGTTGGACAGGGCGCTTTCCCTGGAAGGCCAGGCGGCACCGCCGGGAACAGCCGGTCCGGCCGGCACGGTTGCATCGACCGAGGGACCGGCGCCGCACGGGCGGGGAACAGGGAGACCACGAGATCGTCCACCCCACCAGGATCCGGGCCCCAGGATCGCGGTACACCCGCCGCGTTGCTTGGACCAATACGTATTTCCGCAGGAGGACTGTTTCATGGCTGACCGGCCCTTGACGCTCATGGCAGTACACGCCCACCCCGACGACGAGGCCACCGGAACCGGAGGGGTCCTCGCGCGGTACGCGGCGGAAGGCATCCGCACGGTTCTCGTGACGTGTACCGACGGCGGTTGCGGTGACGGACCGGGGGGTGTCAAGCCGGGCGATCCCGGCCACGATCCGGCGGCCGTCGCCTTGATGCGACGTCAAGAACTTCAGGAGAGCTGTGACGTCCTGAAGGTCAGCGATCTGGAGATGCTGGACTACGCCGACTCCGGGATGATGGGCTGGCCGAGCAACGACGCCCCCGGATCCTTCTGGCAGACCCCCGTGGAGGAAGGCGCGGCTCGACTCGCGGAACTCATGCGGCACTACCGACCCGATGTGGTCGTCACCTACGACGAAAACGGCTTCTACGGCCACCCCGACCACATCCAGGCCCACCGCATCACGATGGCGGCGCTGGAGATGACCGCGCTGACACCAAAGGTGTACTGGACGACGATGCCCCGCTCGGGGATGCAGCGGTTCGGGGAGATCATGCGCGAGTTCCATCCGGACATGCCGGAGCCGGATCCCGCCGAGGCCGCCGCGATGGCCGAGATCGGCCTCCCCGACGACGAGATCACCACGTGGGTGGACACCACCGCGTTCAGCGGCCAGAAGTTCGACGCGTTGGCCGCGCACGCCAGTCAGGGCGAGAACATCTTCTTCCTCAGGATGGGCAAGGAGAAGTTCGGCGAGTTGATGGGCATGGAGACCTTCGTACGTGTCCAGGACGCCACCGGCGCGGCCGTACCCGAGAACGATCTCTTCGCCGGACTGCGCTGATCCGCCCGTCCGACCGGCCGGGAAAGCTCATCGACCGCACGGCGTGATCGAGCGGGTCACACACCCGGAGGCTTGTCCACGCGAGTTCCGAGTCAACAACCCACGTCACAAGCCCGCTTCCTCGGCGGTCTGCTCCGATCAGGACAGACCGCCGGGGAAGCGACACGAAGCTGAGGCCCCGATGTCCGGCACGCCGTGCGGCAACGGAAAGCAGCGGGTCACGAGGGCGGTCTCCGACACCAGCCGCGAGGCCCTACAGGAAGGTTCCTAAGCCGGAAGGCCCAGCAGCCGCTTCGCCGCCGACCATGCCTCGGCCAGCAGTTCAGTGCGTGACTGAGCCGGCGCGGAATCGACTCGGGGCCCCAGCAGGCGTGCGGTGCGCTGTGCGACGTGGCAGGAGACCTCGATGAGACGGCCCTCGGGGTCGAAGAAGCGGAATCCGTACCCTCCGCCGGGGGTGTCCTGCGGCCGGGGTTCGCGGTCGATGTGGACACCGGCGGCGATGAGCCGCTCCGCGAGGGCTGCGACGGACGCGGCGTCCCCGGCGCCGAAGGCGATCGGACCAGCTGAAACAGATGGAAGGCTTCCTCAACCAACCGTTCTGATCACATCGGCGTCGCACTCTTCACCCACGTCACGAGAGTCCGCGCGTGAGAACACCGCGGACGGGTACGAGGAGGTGCGCCGGACCCCGGCATACGACGCTGCCGGGGTCCTCTGTGTCGTCCTTCCTTCGTGTCGTCCTTCGTGTCCTCCTGGGCTGACCGGGCGGGTCAGCCCAGGAGGACGGCCGCTCGTACGGACTGTCGGAGCTGGTCGTGCTCGGGGGCTCCGATCAGTGCGGATCAGGCGGCGACGGGCTGCGGTTCAGGCCCCTGAGGCTCCAGACGGCTGGTGCGGTGCAGGCCGTACAGGGCGGCGGCGCAGGCGAGGCCGAGCGCCACCAGCGAGATCCACGGCAGCGCCGGCATCCCCGCCTCGCGGGCGGCGTCGAGGGCGGCGCCCGTGAGCAGGTTCCCGAGGGTGATGCCGACCCCGCAGATGGTGTTGTACAGCCCGTAGTGCGTGGCGACGAGCCGGTCACCGGAGAGGCGGACGATGGTGTCCATCTCGAAGGGGTACGCGATCATCGTGCCGACCGCCAGCAGCAGCGCCGCGAGCGTCGGCGGCACCCCGGCCAGCAGCCACAGCCCCACTCCGGCCTCCGGTACGGGCACGGCGGTGGCCGCCAGCAGCGGCACGAACGCCAGCCCCATGACAGCCAGTCCCCAGCTCAGCGCCTGCCCCGGTGCGTACCGGGCCCTGCACCAGGCGGTCACCCTCGTCTGGCCGAATATCGTGCTCAGCCCGGAGACCGCGAAGAGAACCGCCACCGCCGCCGTGCCGAACTCCCCCTCTCCGCCAAGGCGTCGCACCTCAAGGGGCAGCGCGAGATAGACCTGGAACGTCAGCACGTACGAGCCGATCATGGCCCCGGAGAAGAGCAGGAACGGCCGGTTGGCGAGGATGCCTCGCCACTGGGCCAGTACACCGTCCCGGCCCCCGTGCTCCTTGCCCTTGGCGTCCTCGGCCCGCCGGGCCGGCAGCGCGCGGATCTGCACGATGCTGAGCAGCGCGAAGATCCCGGCCGCGACCAGGCAGGTGATGCGGAAGTCGACGCCGGTCAGCACCATTCCGACCAGCGGGCCGAGCAGGATCCCGGCCTGGTAGAAGACGTTGAACAGCGCGAACGCCTCGACCCTGCGCTCCTCCCCCGCGTCGGCGGCGAGGTAGGCCCGGACCGCCGGGTTGAACAGCGCCCCCGCGAGCCCGGTCGCCGCGGAGGCCGCGATCAGCGCGGCCAGCGAGTCGACCAGGCCGAGCGTCGCGAAGCCGACCGTGCGCAGTACGCATCCGGCGATGATCATCGGCTTGTAGCCGAGGCGGTCGGCAAGCGTCCCGCCCACGAGGAACATGCCCTGCTGGCTGAAGTTCCGTACGCCGAGAACGAGTCCGACGACCCAGCCGGCCAGCCCGAGGGTGCCGGACAGGTGAGCGGCCAGGTAAGGCATCAGCATGTAGAAGCCCAGGTTGATGGTGAATTGATTGACCATCAACAGCTGAACGCTGCGTTCGTACGTGCGTACCTGGGCGAGGGTGCCCTTCACCGGCTCTCCTCCTCCGCGGCGTCGGGCCGGCCGGACGGTTCCGGCCCGACGGGTGTCACGGCCTCCGCCTCCGCGCCGGCCAAGGTGAGCGGGTCGGCCACGGTGGTGCACCGAGTCCAGCGGATGACCTCCTTCTCGTCCGCACGTCCGATCACCTCCGGCTCGGGCACGGGCGGAGAGTCGAGCAGGCCATGGGCGGCGCAGTAGTCGTCGTCGAACACCGTCCCGAGATAACGCTGCGGCCCGTCGGGGAAGATCGCCGCGATCCGGCTGTCCGCGGGCAGGGTGCGGGCCAGCCATCCGGCGACCAGTGCGACCGCTCCCACGCTCCACCCGCCGGTGGCGTAGTGCGAGGTGGCCAGCTCACGGCAGGTCCACACCGCCTCCGCCGGAGCCACCCAATGGACCTCGGAGAAGGTGTCGTAGGCGACGTTGCGGGGGTAGATGCTCGACCCCAGGCCGCGCATCAGCCGCGGCCTGGCCGCCTGACCGAAGATCGTGGATCCGATGGTGTCGACACCTACTACCCTCAGCCCGGGGTAGATCTGCCTCAGCACCCGGGAGACACCGGCCGAGTGCCCGCCCGTGCCGACGCTGCACACCAGGACGTCGATGTGGCCCATCTCGGTCGCCAGCTCCAGGGCGAGCGGGGTGTAGGCGGTGGTGTTGTCCGGGTTGTTGTACTGGTCCGGGCACCACGAGCCGGGGTGCTGCGCCATCAACTGCTGAACGCGCTCGCGGCGGGCCTGCTGCCAGCCGCCGGTGGGGTGGGGCTCGGAGACCACGTTGACCTGGGCGCCGTACGCGGTCAGCAGCCGGGTCATGGACATCTCCAGGCCGGGGTCGGTGACCAGGGTGACCGGGTGGCCGTAGACCATTCCGGCCAGGGCGAGGCCCAGGCCGAGGGTGCCGCTGGTGGACTCGATGATCCGGGCGCCGGATCCCAACTCGCCTCGGCTGCGGGCCCGCTCCACCATGTGCAGACCCGGCCGGTCCTTGATCCCGCCGGGGTTGAAGCCCTCCAGCTTCGCCCAGAAACCTCGGTCCGCGGGTGTCAGCGGCTGCGACACCCGCAGCAGCGGGGTGTTGCCCACCAGCGCCGACAGGGCGGACCGACCCGGCGTGACGGCGGTGTTCGTCATTGACTGCATCGTTTTCGCTCTCGCTCGATGAATGCGCGGTGCGTGCTCATCTCGCACCACGGCCACACGGCGGACGGTCCGTCCGGGCGTGCGAAGCCGTGGCGCGGCAGCCGGTACGGGCGCCGGCCGCGGGCGAGAGGGTCTAGATGCGCCACCGGCAGGTGCGGACGAGCTCGGTTCTGCCCGTACGTCTTCCGCCGAACCGGTACGGCCGACGGCGTGCGAACGGCCGTACCGGCACGAGGACCGCGGAGGCACCGACGAGCGCCAACGCCCCCGCGTCGGCAGGCGGATGCTGAACAGCCTGGGCGGCCGTCGTACGGACGGCTCCGTCCAGGCCGCACTCCTCGCCCTCGTGGTGGCGATGCGGTCCGTGGGGCACCGCGGCGCTCGCCACCGGGGCCGACACAGTCGTGACGGCAGGTGCCGGCCGGTCCGTCTCTTCAGACGGCCCGTGTATGAGGGCGCACAAGCCGATCAGCGTCAGCAGGGCGGCCCGCAGGAGAGCCACGCGCAGCCGGGTGACGCGCGGGCGCGGCCGACGGGAGTCGGCCAAGGCCCACGGTGCGTGCGTGGTCGCAAGTGCAGGGAAGCGTGTCGGCACAGGTCCTCCGTGCTGCCACCGTCTCCTCAGCCACGGCGGCAGCCATGGCGGAGGACGGGGGCAGGCATGGGTGGGGGCGGGACGGCATCGACGAGGCAGCACCAGGTCCCCGGCGGGTGTGCGGGATCCGGTGGTCGTCGCGCGCGTCGGCGGCGGACCGTTCTCGTCGCCCGTTGAAGCGGGCCGACCGGAACAGCCAGGAGAGAGGACCGCGGCTTCTAGACCTGCTGGACGACAGACATTCTCAGGGACATCGGCGACGCGGCAGAGAGCACCGGCTCGTTGAGACCCCGCTCGGCCGAGGCAGGGCCGACAGCGGACGATTCGCCAACCGATACCGCAAAGCAGGGTGGTGTCACCACCGGTCCCTGCGGCGGCTGGCCGGACACACAGTGCTGGCCCGGATGCGATGAGCCGTAGCCGTCATCCGGCTTGCCCATCGCGGCGGGCCGGGACAGTACCTGCGGGTCCGTGGCGTCGAGGGCCTCCTCGGCCACCTCGTGCACGGGCTCGGCGGCGCTGGTCGCCGGATGTCCCTCGACGCTCTCGACGTGCAGTCCGTGCCCGAACACGAATCCGATCACGACACCGAACAGCAGCACGGCCATGGCCAGTACGCGCAGCGACGGACCCGCAGACACACGGGCCCGCGCCATGCGCGGGGGTAACCAGGCCGTAATCATGCCGTGATGGTAGCGGCCCGCAGACCCTGATCCGCCAACTCCCGTACGACAGCGCGTTAACGAGCCAGACACATGACCGATTTGCATCGGCGATCCCGAGCGGACAGCAGCGACTGGTGCGCGGCGGGCGCGCCCGTCCGCCGCGCACCAGTTCCTCGCCACCAGCCCCTAACCCGCCCCTTATACCCATACGGGGTATGGTGCCGGACACGCTCCCAGAAGGTCTCGCAGAAGGTTCGGACGCCCGCGATGACGGTACGAGAGATGGCTCGGTCACGGACCGGCGGCACCGTCCGCTGGATACGCGGCATGCTCGTCACCGCGTGCGCCGTACTCGCGGTGCTCCTCGTACTCGCGGTGCTCCTGCACCACGAGCTGCCCGCCGCACCGGTGGTGACACCCGCGACGCACGCCATGTCCGCACCGGCACCCGCCTCGGCGTCCGCCGCCCACCACGCCACCACCCATGGGGGCTCAGCAGAACCCGGCAGCGCGGCGCATGGCACCGACGGCGCCGCCTGCCCCTCCATGGCCATGCAGCTCTGCGTCGCCGCCGGCGTCGGCTCCGTACAGCTCGCGTCCCCGTCCGAGTCGCCGACCTCGGCCGTCCCGGCCCAGTACGCGGCGGTCGGGGGCACGGACCACATCGCGCGATCCGTGAATCGCGCGCCACCCGATCTGTCAGTCCTCTCTCAACTGCGCATATAGGCGGCGCCCCACGGCTTCCCGCGTCCTCGCGACGCAGGCGAACCGTGTCCGGACACCGCCCGAAGGCTCATTGCGCGCATCACGCATCACGGGCCACGCGCCGATCGCCGCGCGCGCCACGCGTAACGCGCCACGCATCGAGAAGAGGACCTCCTCGTGAACAGCATCAACCGTCGCACCGTCCTGCTCGCCGGACTGGGCGCGGCAGGCACCGGCCTACTCGCCGCCTGCAATGACGACAACCCCGGCAGCCCCTCCCTCCTCAGCCCTTCCGGTTCCCAGGTCGCCCGCGCGGAGAAGCGGCGGAGCGGCTCGGGCCGGGTGCACCGCGTCACTCTCACCGCCGCCCCCGGCACGCTCGACCTGGGCGGCGGCGTCACGGCCAAGTCCTGGGCCTTCGACGGCCGGGCTCCCGGCAAGGAGATCCGGATCTCGGCAGGTGACACCCTCGCGGCCGAGCTGTCCAACCAACTGCCCGGCAAAACCACCACGTCCATCCACTGGCACGGGCTCGCGCTGCGCGGCGACATGGACGGCGTACCGCCGGTCACGCAGACCGCCGTGCGAGCCGGGTCCACTTTCACGTACCGGTTCATCGCGGACGCCCCCGGCACGTACTTCTTCCACCCGCACGTCGGCGTCCAGCTCGACCGCGGCCTGTACGCCCCGCTGATCGTCGAGGACCCCAGGGAGCCGCTGTCGTACGACGACGAGTGGGTCGTCGTCCTCGACGACTGGCTGGACGGCGTGACCGGCACACCCGACGAAGCCTTCACCGAACTCGGGCAGGGCATGAGCGGCATGGACGGGATGGAGGGCATGGAGGGCATGGACGGGATGGCAGAGAAGAAGTTCATGCTCATGGGCGCGGAGAGCGACCTGCTCGGCGGCGACGCCGGAGATGTGGCATACCCGTACCACCTGGTCAACGGGCGCGTGCCGACGGATCCGGCGGTCTTCAGCGGCAAGCCGAGCAGGCGCGTGCGGCTGCGCATCGTCAACGCGGGCGGCGACACCGCGTACCGGGTGGCGCTCGGCGGTCACAAGCTGACCGTCACCCACACCGACGGGTTCCCCGTCGCACACCAGCAGGTCGACGCCCTTCTGATCGGCATGGGTGAGCGGTACGACGTCCTGGTCACTCTCGGCGACGGTGTCTTCCCGCTCGTCGCCCTCGCCGAAGGCAAGAACGCAGCCGACGGGAACGCACGTGGCAAGGACGCCGGCGGTATGGCCCTGATGCGTACCGGATCGGGCGGTACGCCCAAGGCGACCGTACGGCCGAAGGAACTCGACGGCATGATCATGACCTCATCCCAGCTGCGCGCCGCCGACGACGTGCGCCTGGAGCCCCGGAAGGCCGACCGGGTCCACCGCATCGAGCTGACCGGCGGCATGGGCAAGTACGACTGGGGCATCAACGGCAAGCGGTACGACATGGCCGACCCGACCGCGAACCCGCTGCTCGTCGAGGAGGGACAGCGCGTCCGCCTCGACTTCGTCAACGCCACCGACATGTGGCATCCGATGCACCTGCACGGCCACACCTACCAACTCGGCGACACCGGCCCACGCAAGGACACCACCATCGTCCTGCCCAAGCAGAAGGTGTCCGTCGTCTTCGACGCGGACAACCCCGGCCAGTGGCTGCTCCACTGCCACAACGCCTACCACGGCGAGGCCGGAATGATGGCGCTCCTGGCCTACGAAGCCTGAGCCTTCGACTACCCCGGGTGAGCGCGGGCGGGGCGGGACGCGACAGTCCCGCCCCGCCCGCTCGACGCACTCGATGCGTGAGCCATTCATTTTCGTGAGGCCGAGGACGGGCCGGAATGTCCCGAATTTCCTGACGGGCCGTCATGAAATAACCGTGTTAACTCGGCGTGCAACCTCTTGCCAAGTAGAGATAGTACGTGTTCGGATTATCTCCGTCGGGCGGCACCCACCGTCCCGAAACCGCTGCTCAGGTCGTGTGTCGCGGGTCTGTCCCCCCTGCCTGCGCTCCCCGTTTCCCCCGTCTCTCTCCCCGATTCCCCGTCTTCGCTCTCCCCTTCCGTCGCCCTGCCGGAGTGCGCCTGCGCCATGCCCGCCGGCCGTGGCGGAGCGCGATCCGTACCCCTCTGCGAACCCTGGAGGAAAGCCCGTGTTCGATCTTTCGTCCGTCGATCTGCTCGACGCCTTCACACGTGAGCTGCGGCTGTGCAAGGTACGCAGCGGCGAGCACGTCGTGGTGCTGTCCGAGCCCGGCAGCCGCGGTGACTACGTCGCGGCCGCCTTCGGCGCCGCCAAGGCGTGCGGGGCGCATGTCATCTCCGCGACCGTGCCCGGCGGCAGCCCCGCGCCGATGCCCAGCACCCACACCGGTGCGGGTCCGGGCCTGGTCTCCGTACTCAACGACAGCACCGCGCAGGACCTGCTGAAGTCGGCCGACCTGGTCGTCGACCTGACCCGCGAGGGCTTCATCCACGCGCCCGTCCAGCAGGAGATCCTGCGCGCCGGAACCCGCATCATCTTCGTCTGCGACGCCCCCGACGTGCTGATCCGCAACCTCCCCAAGGAGGGCGACAAGGCCGAGGTGCTGGAGGGCGTCGACCTGCTCAAGCGGTCGTCCGTCATGCGGGTCACCTCGGACGCGGGGACCGACCTCACCGTCCAACTCGCCGGATCCAAGCCGGAGTTCCAGTGCGGCTTCGCCGACGATCCGGGCCGCTGGGACCACTGGCCCAGCACCATGGTGCTGTGCTGGCCGGAGATCTCGGACGGGCAGATCGTGCTCGCCGAGGGCGACATCCTGCTGCCCTTCAAGGAGTACGTCCGTTCCCCCGTCACCCTGCAGATCGCGGGCGGGCACATCGAGAAGGTGTCCGGCGGCGCCGAGGCCGAACTGCTGTCGACCTTCTTCGACGACGCCCAGGACGAGTGGGCGCGCAGCCTCTCCCACATGGGCTGGGGTCTGATGCGTACGGCCGACTGGTTCGCCACGGCGATGTACGGCAAGGACGACCTGATGGGCATGGACGCCCGCGCCTTCGCCGGGAACTTCCTGTGGTCGACCGGGCCGCATCCGGTCCTCGGGCGTGAGTCGTACGCCCACCTCGACATCGCGATGCGCGGCTGCACCGTCACCGTCGACGACGTCGAGGTCGTCACCGGCGGAAAGCTGCCCGACTAGGGACTCGCCGCCGGCTGACCCGCCGACGGAACCGGCCCGCACGGCACCGGCTTGCGGTGGCCGCCCGCGCACGAACCACCCGTACACGCCCGCCAGTTGGAGGAAGAGTGGCGTCCAGTCAGTCGTACGAAGTCACCGTCGTCGGGGGAGGTCTCGGCGGGCTCACCGCCGCGCTGGCCCTTCGGCAGCGTGGTCTGCGGGTCACCGTCCTGGAGCAGGCGGCCGAGCTCGGCGAGGTCGGCGCGGGCATCCAGACGGCGCCCAACGCCAGCCGGATCCTGATGGGGCTGGGGCTGCGCAGGCAGATGGAAGCCATCCACACCGAACCGCTCGATCAGGTGCGGCGGCGGTGGAAGGACGGCGGCATCGTCGGGCTGACCTCGCTGGGGCAGCGCTGCAAGGACCAGTTCAACGCCCCGTACTGGCACTACCACCGGGCCGATCTGCACCGCATCCTGCTGGACGCGTGCGTCGATCCGGACGGCCCCGGCCCCGTCGTGGACGTACACACCGCGAGCAAGGTCGTCGAGCTGGACCGTACGGACCCCGCGCGCCCCGTGGCGGTCACCGACGACGGGCGCCGCCACGCAGGCGACGCGCTCATCGGCGCCGACGGCATCCGCTCGCGGACACGTGACCTGATGGGCCTCCCCGACACCCTGCAGTTCTCCGGCGAGATGGCCTACCGGGCCCTGATCCCGGGCGAGTTGATCGCCGCCGACCCGGCGACGCGCTGGCTCATGGACCGCTACCAGAGCACCATCTGGTACGGACCCGACCGGCACCTCGTGCACTACATCATCCGCGGCGGCGAGTACCTCAACGTCGTGGCGTGCGTGCCCTGCACGGACGAGGTCGCCGAGAAGTGGAGCGTGTCCGCGACCGCGCAGGACCTCGTGGACGCGTTCCCCGGCTGGGACGACCGGGTGATGTCCATGTTGTCCAAGGCGAAGGAGGACGTCTCCGCCTTCGCCCTCTACCACCGGCGCCGCGACCCGGTGTGGATGGACGGCCGGGTCGCCCTGCTCGGCGACGCCTGCCACGCGATGCTCCCCTACCAGGCACAGGGGGCCTCGCAGGCCATGGAGGACGCCGCCGTACTGGCCGAGGAGCTCGGCGCGGTCACGGCCGACGGGGTCGAGGGGGCGCTGCGCCGCTACGTCGACCGGCGCGCCAAGCACGCCGGCATGGTCCAGGACGCGTCGCTGCGCAACAAGACCTTCTACCACCTGCCCGACGGCCCCGAGCAGCGGGCCAGGGACGAACAGCTCAGGAACTTCGACGGGGAGTCGGACCTGTCCTACGACTGGCTCTGGTCGGGCACCCCGCTCAACGACCCGGATCTCGGCGCGTTCTCCTACCCGTTCGCCCGCTGAACCCGGCCCCCCAAGAAATAGAGAGGCTGCCCCCTCCCCTTCAAGCCCCTTCAAGCCCCTTCAAGACAGCCGCCCTCCCCCTCCAGACCGCCACCCCCCTGATTCATCCGACCCGCACGTCGGAGCCCCGCGAAAGACGCGTCCGCAATCGTGCGGCACGTACCAAACACGCAACACCGTGGAGCGAACGTGAAAACAGGCGATCAGATCGTTCAGGAACTGCCCTGGAGATGGCCCGTCCAGGGCAAGATCTTCATCATCGGTGGCCTCGGCTACCTCTTCGACGCGTACGACATCGCCCTGAACGGCTTCCTCATGCCGCTCGTGGGTGAGCAGTTCGACCTCTCGCTGAGCGATCGCGGGCTCGTCGCGACCGCCAACCTCGTCGGCATGGCCGTCGGTGCCATCGCCTGGGGCTCGATCGCGGACCGCATCGGCCGGAAGAAGGCCTTCAGCGTCACGTTGCTGATCTTCGCCCTGTTCTCCGTCCTCGGTGCCCTCTCGCCCACGTACCCCGTCTTCCTCGCGCTGCGCTTCCTCGCGGGTATCGGCCTCGGCGGCTGTATCCCCGTGGACTACGCGCTGGTGAGCGAGTTCTCGCCGCGCAAGTACCGGGGCCGGATACTCACCGGGCTCGATGTGTGGTGGCCGGTGGGCGTCACGCTGTGCGGGTTCGTGTCGACGGCGCTGCTGGCGGTCGACGGGAACTGGCGGTGGATGCTGGCGACGATGGTCCTGCCCGCGCTGCTGCTGTTCTGGGCGCGCCGTGGCATCCCGGAGTCGCCCATCTACCTGACGAAGAAGGGCCGCGAGGTCGAGGCCCGGAAGGTCATCGACGACCTGGTCGCCCGCACCGGAGCCCCCGTCGTGCCGTACGTGATTCCGGAGCCCGTCGCCCAGACCGGGCCGCGCGGGGTGGCCGCCGCGGCCGACCAGCTGCGCCGCATCTGGAGCTTCAGCCCGCGCATCACCTCCGCGGCCTGGGCGCTGTTCGCCACCATCATGCTGGTCTACTACGCGGCCCTGAGCTGGATGCCGACCATCCTGCGGGAAGAGGGTCTCGGTGACACGGCTGCCTTCATGAAGACCACCCTCATGAGCGGGGTCGGCATCGTCGGTGTGCTGGTGTCCACGGCCCTCGTCGACATCGTCGGCCGCAAGTGGATCATCGGGCTCTCGGCACCGGTCGCGGCCCTGGCCCTGGTCGTGTTCGCGCTGGTGATGGAGATGCCGACCGGGTCCGTCGTGGCGATCGCCGTCTTCGGCTTCCTGATCCAGCTCACGATTCCCGTCCTGTACGCGTACGCCTCGGAGCTGTACCCCACCGAGTTGCGGGCCAGTGGCTTCGGCTGGGCCTCGTCGGTCAGCCGGGTGTTCACCGGATTCGCCCCGATGCTGTTCGGCTCGCTCATGTGGCCGGTGCTGGGGCTGCCGCTGACCTTCGCGGTACTGGGGATCGCGGTGCTGCTGGCCGTCGTGTGGATGGCGTTCGCGGCGCCGGAGACGAAGGGCCGGGCCCTGGACGCCGACGAGGAGGAGACGCCGGCCGCCGCGCGGGTGGGGGTCGCCGAGCAGGCGGCCCTCTGAGATACGGCCTGTACTGGGGTACATCGGCACGACCCCGTACGGAACTCACGGAACGCACGACAGGAGGACCATGAAGCCCGCCCCCTTCCAGTACCACCGGGCCCGCGACGTCGACGGAGCCGCGCGGCTGCTGGCCGAGCTCGGCGACGACGCCAAGGTCATCGCCGGCGGGCAGAGCCTCGTCGCGATGATGAACTACCGGCTGGCCCGGCCCCGGCACCTCGTCGACATCGGCGGACTGCGGGAACTGGACCGGATGCACCGGGACGCCGACGGCGGACTGCGCATCGGGGCGCTCACCACCCACCACACGGTGGAGACCGACCCGGCCGGGGTGCTGGGGGCGGGCTTCGAGGTCCTCAAGAAGGCCATGACCTGGATCGGGCATCTGCCGATCCGTACCCGTGGCACGGTCGGCGGCAGCATGGCGCACGGCGACGCCACCGCCGAGTGGTGCCTGCTCGCGATGACACTCGGCGCGGAGTTCGTGGCACGCGGCCCCCGGGGCGAGCGCACGATCACGGCCGGGGACTTCTTCCTCGGCTACTACACCACCGCCCTCGACCCGGACGAGCTCCTCGTCGAGATCGTCTTCCCCCGACCCGCGCCGCACGCCGCGCTCACCGAATTCGCCGAGCGGCGCGGGGACTTCGCCCTCGTGGCCGCCGCCGTCGACCTCGATGTGGAGGACGGTGAGGTGCGCGGGGGCCGGGTGGCACTCGGCGGAGTGGCGTCGGCCGCCGTCCGAGTGCCGGAGGCGGAGGCGGTGTTGGCGGACGGCGGCTCCTTCGAGGCGTGCGCGTCCGCCGCGGCGGAGGCGGTCGAGCCGCCCGCCGACGCGTCCGGCAGCACGCACTACCGCAAACAACTCGTCCGGACTCTGATCCGGCGCGCCTGCGAGGAGGCGGTGTCCCGATGAGCGAAGTCCCAGCGAGCCAAGCCCTCATGACGGAACTCCCCATGAGGGAACGGGAGTTGTTGGTGGGCAGGTCGGTCGCGCGCCGTGAGGATCCGCGGCTGCTGTCCGGGCGCGGCCGGTTCGTCGACGACATCGCGCTGCCCGGCATGCTGCACGCCCAGTTCGTGCGCAGCACGGTCGCCCACGCCGAGCTCGCGTCGGTGGACGTGTCCGCGGTACGCGAAGTCCCGGGCGTCGTCGCGGTGTTCACGGCCGAGGACCTGGAGCTGGGCGACATCGTCGCCCAACTGGGGCGCCCGCTCTCGGAGTTCGTCCCGACGGCCATGCCGGTCCTCGCCCGCGACAAGGTCCGCTATGTCGGGGAGCCGATCGCGATCGTCGTGGCCCGCGACGCCTACGCGGCGGAGGACGGTCTGGAGGCGGCGAAGGTCTCGTACGCCACACTGCCCCCGGTCGTGTCCGAGGAGGCGGCACTCGCCGACGGCGCCCCGCTCGTCCACGCGGAGGCCGCGCACAACACCCTGGTGGACGTCTCACTCTTCGCGACGGACGGCATCGACCAGGTCTTCGAGTCCGCGCCCTGCGTCGTCGCGGTCGACGCGACGACCGGACGGCAGAACGCGCTTCCGCTGGAGACCCGGGGCGCCGTGGCCCACTGGGACGACCGCGAGGAACAGCTCGTCCTGCACACCTGCACCCAGATCCCGCACCAGGTAAGGACGGTGACGTCCCGCAGCCTGCGCCTCGACGAGCGCGCCGTGCGGGTCGTGGTGCCCGACATGGGCGGCGGGTTCGGCCAGAAGTGCGTGGTCGGCCGCGAGGAGATCGCCGCGGCGGCGGCCGCGCTGCGGCTGCGCCGGCCGGTGAAGTGGATCGAGGACCGCAAGGACGCACTGTCCGCGTCGTTCCTCGCCCGCGAACAGCACTACCGGGCGCGCGCGGCCTTCGACGCCGAGGGCAGGATCCTCGCGCTCGACACCGACGTGGTCTGCGACATGGGCGCGTACTCCTGCTACCCCTTCTCGGCGGGCATCGAGCCGCTGATGGCGTCCGCGGAGATGCCCGGCGTCTACAAGCTGCCCGCGTACCGGGTGCGGGGCCGCGCGGTCACCACCAACAAGGCGCCCACCGCGCCGTATCGCGGCGTGAGCCGACCGCAGTACGTCATGGTCATGGAGCGGCTCTTCGAGCGCGCGGCACGCGAACTGGCCCTGGACCCGGTCGAGATCCGCCGCCGCAACGTCATCACCGACTTCCCGTACACGGGCGTCAACAACATCACCTACGACCCGGGCTCCTACCTGGAGTCGCTCAACCTGTGCGAGCTGCTGGTACGGGAGGAGGGCTGGTACGAGAAGCAGGCCGCGGCGGCGGCCGAGGGCCGGCACCTCGGCATCGGCTACTCGTGCTTCAGCGAGCGCACCGGCTACGGCTCCGCGGCCTTCGCCCAGCGCAAGATGAAGGTGGTGCCCGGATTCGACATCTCCGAGGTACGGATGGACACCAGCGGCGCGGTCTCCTTCACCACCGGCACGATGAACCACGGGCAGAGCCACGAGACGACGATGGCGCAGATCGTCGCCGACGAACTCGGCCTGGACATCGCCAAGGTGAGGCTCCATCAGGGCGACACCGACCGCATCACCTACGGCTTCGGCACCTTCGCCAGCCGCTCCATCACCATCGGCGGCAGCGCCGTACGCCTCGCCGCGGCGAAACTCGGCGAGAAGCTGTGCGCGATCGCCGCGGCCCGTTGGGGCATCACCCCCGACGAGGTGGAGCTGGGCGAAGGCGCCGCCCGCCGCCGCGCCGCCCCCGACACCCCTGATATCCCCAACGCGCCCGACCTCCTCACTTATGAGGAGATCGCCGACATCGCCTACCTCCAGGCCCACCTGCTGCCGAAGGACATCGAGCCGGGCCTGTCGGCCACGGCCACCTTCGACGTCTTCAACGACGGCACGTTCTCCAACGCCACCCACGCCTGCGTCGTCGAACTCCACGCGGGCACCGGGCAGGTGGAGATCCTGCGGTACGTGTGCGTCGAGGACTGCGGTGTCGCCATCAACCCGCAGGTCGTGGAGGGGCAGTGCCGGGGCGGCATCGCGCAGGGCATCGCGGGCGCGCTGTTCGAGCAGGTGACGTACGACGCGCAGGGCGAGCCGTCGGCGACCGGCTTCATGGACTACAAGGTGCCCACCGCGCACGAGATCCCCGATGTGCTGATCCATCACCTGGAGACGCCCTGCGCGTTCACCGAGACCGGCGCGAAGGGGGCCGGCGAGGGCGGCACCATCGGCGCGCCCGCCGCCGTCCTCAACGCCGTCAACGACGCCCTGCGCCCGACCGGCGTCGAACTCGACCACACGCCGATCACCCCCGAGACCGTGCACCGCGCCCTGAACAGCACTCGCAACAGCGCTCTGAACCGGGAGTTGTCCTCATGAACACCGACCCCGTGGTGACACATCCGCAACTCCAGCTCATCACCCTCGACGTCAACGGCGAGCAGCACGAGGTGGTCACCGAGCCCCGCCGCACCCTCGTCGACGTACTGCGGCACGACCTGCGGCTGACCGGTACGCACGTCGGATGCGAACACGGCATCTGCGGCGCCTGCACGGTCCTGGTCGACGAACGGCCCGTCCGCGCCTGCCTGATGTTCGCGGCGCAGGCGGAAGGGGCCCGGATCCGCACGGTCGAGTCGCTGTCGGACGACGGTGGTGGCGGCGGAGGCGGGGCCGGGGGCGGCGAACTCAACGATCTGCAAAGGGCGTTCAGCGAGCACCACGCACTCCAGTGCGGCTTCTGTACGCCCGGGTTCCTGATGCTCGCCGAGGGGTTCCTCGCTGAGCGGCCCGAGGCGACCAAGGAGGAGATCCGCGAGGTGGTGGCCTCGAACCTGTGCCGGTGCACCGGCTACCAGACCATCGTCGAGGCGATCGACGCGTGCGCGACGGCCCGCCGCGGGGCCTGCGCCAACCCCTGTGACAGCTCTGCCGGCAAGGAGCACTGACGTATGCAGCTCACCAACACCGTCCCGATCAAGGCCTCCCCCGACGACGTCTTCGCTCTCATGAACGACGTCGAACGGGTCGCCTCCTGCATGCCGGGCGCCACGCTCGACGGGCAGGACGGCGACACCTGGCGGGGCCGGGTGAAGATCCGGGTGGGTCCCATCAGCGCCTCCTACACGGGCACGGTCCGCTTCCTGGAGATCGACGCCGAGCGGCGACGGCTGCGGGTGCACGCCCGCGGTACCGACACGCACGGCAGCGGGGACGCGGAGGCGGAGGTCTCTCTCGAAATCCTCGCGGCGCCCGAGGGTTCGCTGCTCCAGCTCTCCACGGACCTGGTGATCCGCGGCAAGATCGTCCAGTTCGGCAAGGGCGCGATCGTCACGGTGTCGGACCGGATCCTCCAGCAGTTCGCCCGCAACCTGGGGAGCCTGCTGGACCAGGACCAGGTCACCGGGACCGCCTCGCCCGGCGCCTCCTCGCCCGGCGCCGCCCTGCCCGGGACCGCCTCGCCCGAGGCATCGCCCCCGACCAGCCGTCTCGCCGCGTCGCAGTCGGCCGCCGCGCAGGACTCGGACCTCGACGGCCTGGCGATGCTGCTCGGCCCGCGAGCCGCCACGTACGGCCTGGTGGCCGGGGCGTTCGCCCTCGGCGTCCTGGAGGGCTGGCTGCTCGGCCGACTCAGCGCCCAGGCACGGGAGTTGCGGGCACTCAGGAGGACATCATGAGCGAAGCTCGGTACGGGCAGGAAACGGAACGGACCTACGAGCGAGCCGGTTTCGGCGCACCCGTACGCCGCGGCAGCCGCCCCGCTCTGATCGTCGTCGACCTCACGCGCGGCTTCACCGAACCGGGCTTCCCCTCGGGGGCCGACCTCACCCAAGTCGTCAGCGCCACGGGCGAGTTGATCGCGGCCGCCCGCCCGGCCGGCGTCCCGGTGGTGTTCACCGCGATCGCCTACACACCGGCCGAGGCGGCGGGCGACGCCGTCACCTGGCTGCACAAGGCGCAGGGCATGCGAAGCCTGGTCGAAGGGGGCGAGGAGGTCGCGCTCGACCCGCGGCTGCCCCGGGCGCCACAGGACCACCTGATCGTGAAGAAGGGCGCCTCCGCGTTCTTCGGTACGTCCCTGGCCGCCCTGCTGACCGGCCTCGGCCGCGACACGGTTCTGGTGTGCGGGGCGACGACGAGCGGCTGCGTACGGGCCACCGCCGTGGACGCCGTGCAGTCCGGGTTCTCCGTACTGGTGCCGAGGGAGTGCGTCGGCGACCGCGCGCCCGGTCCGCACGAGGCGAACCTCTTCGACATCCAGGCCAAGTACGGCGACGTGATCGGCGCCAAGGACGCGATCGGGTACCTCGACGGACTGCCCAGGACAGCCCCGTAGCCCCAGTTGCTCCCCACCGACTCCCATCTACTCCCCATCTGCTTCCCATCTGCTCCGCGCCATTGGAGATCCCCATGCCCCCACCCCCACCCCCGCCGCCGCCCCCTCCCACCCGCCTGCTGGCGCAGTCCGCGATGGCCGATCTCGCAGACGTCCCCGCCACCAGCCGCTGGGTGCGCTCGGGCGGCACACGCCTGCACGTCCTGGACTACGGAGGCGACGGCGTCCCGCTCGTCGTGCTGCCCGGCATCACCAGCCCGGCCATCGCGATGGACTTCGTGGCCCGTGAACTGACGCCACTGGTCCGGCCGTTGGTCGTCGACGTCCGCGGGCGCGGGCTGTCCGACGCCGGCGGCTCGTACGGCCTTGAGGAGTACGCCGAGGACACCGAAGCCGTCGTCGCGGGCCTCGGCCTCGACCGCCCTGTCCTCTTCGGACACTCCATGGGCGCGCGGATCGCGGCCGTGACCGCCGTACGGGCCAAGGTGGGGCTGCGGGGCACCGTACTGGGCGATCCGCCGATGAGCGGCCCCGGTCGTGGGCCCTATCCCACGCCACTGGAGGCCTTCCTCGACCAGTTGGCCGAGGCGCGGCGGGGCACCGACGCGGATGAGGTGGCCCGGTCCTGGCCGCGCTGGCCGCGCCGGGAGCAGGAGCTGCGGGCCCGTTGGCTGGCGAGTTGTGACACGGAGGCCGTCACGGCCACGCACCGCGGCTTCGAGAGCGAGGACTTCTTCGACTGGTGGCCCTCCGTTCCCGGGCCCACGGCACTGCTGTACGGCGCGGACAGCCCGGTCGTCACCGCTGAGGGCGCGGCGGAGGCGGCCCGGCTGCTGCCGTCCGCCGTACTGGCTGAAATCCCGGACGCGGGCCACATGCTGTTCTGGGACAACCCGCCCGCCGCGCTCGCCGCCCTGCGCGAAGCACTGCGCCCCATGCTGAGCTGACGGCGACGTGCGAGTCCCCCGAGGCGAAGGCCCGCCGAACCGGCCGCAGATCCGACGGCGGATCCGACTGGAGACGCGACGGAAGACGCGGCTGGCGATGCGACGGGCAATCCCCCTGCCGATGCGACTGCCGAAGCGATCAAATGCCGTGCTTAAGTGGGCTCCATGGGTGACGAAACCGCAACCACGACGTCAGCGCCTCCCGGACCGCCTCCCGCGCTCACCGCCGCGCCCGGCTACCAGGTGCGCCGCCTCTACCAGGCGTATCTCGCGGTCTGGATCCGTGCCGTCGACCCGACGCTCACCGGGCCGCAGTTCGCGGTGCTCCAGGCGGTGGAAGCGGCCCCCGGCAGCGACCAGCGGTCCATGGCGTCCGCGGTCTCCCTGGACACGTCGACCATGGCGGACGTCGCCCGGCGGCTGGAGAACCGGGGCCTGATCGTACGCAGGACGGCCGCGGACGACGGCCGCCGCAAGCTCCTCTTCCTGACGGAGGAGGGCGAGAAAACCCTCCACGGCGCGAACCGCCGCGCCCGCCAACTCGACGAACGGCTTCTCGGACCGCTCGCCCCCGAGCAGCGCGAAGAAGTCATGCATCTGCTCACGTCCCTCGCCGACCACTGGGAGGGACTGGCCGAGGACTCGTAATCCGCCGCGGCGGACAGCGGATCCCCGGTCGCCGCCCCCGTACGTGCACCACGTACGCCGGACCCCCGGAGGACCCCGTGACCACGACCGCGACTACGACTACGACGGCCACGACCGACCACCACATCGGCATGATCGTGCCCAGCTCGAACCTGACCATGGAGACGGAACTGCCGCGCATGATGCGGCAGCGCGAGTCCCTGGTTCCGGAGGACCGGTTCGTCTTCCACAGCAGCCGCATGCGGATGCGGCACGTCACGCCCGAGCAGCTGCGCGCCATGAACGCGCAGACCGGACGCGCGGCACTCGAACTCGCCGACGCCCGGCCGGACGTGGTCGTCACGGCCTGCCTCGTGGCGATCATGGCGCAGGGGCCGGGCTACCACTGCACCGCCGAGGACGAGATCACCGGTGTGCTGCGCGCCGAGGACTCCCAGGCCCCGGTGGTGTCGAGCGCGGGAGCCCTCCTCGACGGCATCAGGGCCCTGGGAGCCGGCCGGGTCGCGATCATCACGCCGTACATGAAGCCGCTCACGCGGCTGGTGGCGGACTACATCGAGGCCGCGGGCATCGAGGTCGTGGACGCGCTGAGCCTGGAGGTGCCGGACAACCTGGCCGTCGCCCGTCTCGACCCCGTCGACCT
The DNA here is from genome assembly GCF_026341515.1 of Streptomyces sp. NBC_00878. Classification (NCBI taxonomy): domain Bacteria; kingdom Bacillati; phylum Actinomycetota; class Actinomycetes; order Kitasatosporales; family Streptomycetaceae; genus Streptomyces; species Streptomyces sp. NBC_00878. The sequence goes on from NZ_JAPEOK010000001.1 coordinate 3,424,564, forward strand.
GCGCGAGCACTGGCGGCGCCTGGACCTGTCCGGAGCCGACGCACTCGTCCTGTCCGCCTGCGTCCAGATGCCGTCGCTGCCGTCGATCCAGGCGGTGGAGGAGGCGTCGGGCCTGCCGGTGCTCTCGGCGGCCACCGCCACGACGTACCGCATCCTCGGCGAGCTGGGCCTGCCCACGGTCGTTCCCGGCGCGGGCAGCCTGCTCAGCGGACAGGTCCCCAGCCCGGCGGGAGTCTGAGCCAATACTGGGCAGCCGTGTGATGTGAAACACATAGCATCATGCAAACTTTACTCTGAGCAATGATTGTCGCGCGCTCCTCGTCCGTACCTCCTGGTGTCCGCCCCGTCCCCCACAGGAGGCACCATGCGCGTCACCCAACGCACGGCAGGAACCGCATTCTTGATCGGTGGGCTGGGTCTGACGCTCGCCGCGCTCGCCTACCCCGCGATGCTGGGGGTCGAGAACACGGCCACGAACACCGAAAGGGTCATCGCCAACACGCGGTTCGGGCCGTTGACCGAGGCAGACCGGGACTTCGTCATCAAGGTGCGGGCGGCCGGGCTGTGGGAGCACCCGCTCGGGCTGATGGCGATGGAGCGGGGTACGACCCCGGAGATGAAGGAGGCCGGGAAGCACCTGGTGGCGGGGCACTCCGGGCTCGACGAGATGTGCCGGAAGATCGCTCCCGAGCTGGGCATCACCCTGCCCAACCAGGCCAGCCCCCAACAGCAGCAGTTCGTGGCGACCGTGGACGGGAGCACCGGCAAGCAGTTCGACACGACCGCGGTGAACATCATGCGCGTGACCCACGGGCAGATCTTCCCGGCCATCGCCAAGATCCGCGCCAGCACCAAGAACACCATGGTCCGCGAGCTGGCCGACCTGGCCAACGACACCGTCCTCGACCACATCACCGTGCTGGAGAGGACCGACCTGGTCAACTACGACCAGGTCAACTTCCAGCAGACGAGCCCGCCGAAGCTCCCCAAGGACGAGGTCACTCCGCCGCCGCCCCAGCCGGGTTCGCCCGTTCTCGTCCTCAACGAGCCGCCGGGGCTGGACGTGAACACGACCTCTCCGACGCCCAGCCCCAGTCCCAGTCCCAGCGTCGGGTGATCCGGCAGAACCGGGCGGGGCGGCTCAGACCTCGTGCGTCGCCGCCACGTCCACCCAGCCCAGGGGGTACGGCTCGGCGTCGTCCAACGCCGGGGCCAGGGGTTCGCCGCCCGCCTCGTTGAACGCGGTCAGCGCCTCGACCAGTGCCTCCCGCTGTTTCGGGGTGAGCCGTTCGACGATCGCGGAGATCTCGGCGCGCCGACGGGCGGTGACGTTCGCGACGGTGTGCCGCCCCTCCTCCGTGAGCCGCAGCAGGGTCTCGCGGCGGCTGGCGGGGTTGGTCTGCCGGTCGGCGAGCCCGGCGGCGATGAGCCGGTCGACCATGCGCATGGCGGTGGACGGCGCGACCTGAAGCAGATCGGCGAGCGTGACCAGCTTGGTGTCACCGCGCGTGGCGAGCACCATCAGCATCCGGACCTGCGGCAACGTCACCCGCTCCTCGACCTCGGCGAGCGAGCGCGCCGACACCGCGACAAGAAGGCGGGAGGCGGTCAGCACCGCGTGGGTCACCGCATCGACATCGTCCATGGCCCCGACGGGGGTCTCGCGCTCCGGCATGGATCCTTTCTATCCCGCCGAGAGGCCTGCCCACGCACCGGATCCGCACAGTTCTTCCTGCCCCATGCCCCGGCCCAGGGCAGATGCCCCAGCCAGGCCCCACGCCCACGCCCACGCCCCGAGCCCCGAGCTCCGAGCTCCGGGTCAACGACCCGGCGCAGGCCCCGTACTCCTCCGCACGATCAGTTCGACCGGTACGACCCGGTCGACGGCCGGTTCCAGCGGGCCCTCCAGCTGGGACAGGAGCAGGCGCAGGGAGCGGGTGCCGATCTCGGGGAAGTCGGTGCGGACCGTGGTCAGCGGGGGGAGCAGGTGCGCGGACTCGGGGATGTCGTCGTAGCCGACGACGCTGACGTCGTCCGGGACGTGGCGGCCCGCCTCGTGGAGGGCGCGGAGGGCGCCCAGGGCCATCTGGTCGTTGGAGGCGAAGATCGCGGTGACGTCGGGGCGTTCGGCCAGCCGGCGCCCCAGTTCGTAACCCGAGTCGGCACTCCAGTCACCGAACAGCGGCTCGGGAATCTCGGCTCCCGCCGCTTCCAGCGTGGCCCGCCAGGCCTCCACCCTCCGGTCGGCCGACAGCCAGCCCGTGGGGCCCGCGATGTGCCAGACCGTGGCGTGGCCCAGCGCCAGCAGGTGTTCGGTGGCCATGCGCGCGCCCGCGCGGTTGTCCGCCGTGACAAAGGACGCGTCCTTGCCCAGGTCGTTCTCCAGCACCATCAGCGGGGTGTCCAGCTGTGCCTCCGCCAGTGCCCTGCCCACCCAGCGCTGCGGGGCGATGGCGATCACCCCGTCGGCGCCCTCGGCCGACAGCGTGTCCACGGCCCGTACGACGGTGGCCCGGTCCGCCGTGTCGAGCGCGATGGAACTCACCAGGTAACCGGCCTCCTGGGCCGCCGTGTTGATCGCCGTCAGGATCGAGGCGGGACCGAAGCGCGCCGCGTCGAAGGAGATCACTCCGAGCATGCGGGTTCTGCCGCTCGCCAGGGAGCGGGCGCTGCGGCTCGGGCGGTAGCCGAGCGTGCGCATGGCCGTCCGGACCGACTCGCGGGTCTCGGGGCGGACGGACGGGTTGTCGTTCAGTACGCGGGAGACGGTCTGCTTGGAGACACCGGCCAGGCGCGCCACGTCTTCCATCACCGGGCGCGCGCCCGCGAAGTTGCGCCGGCTGCGGCCCTTGGGGAGGTCCTGGGGAGGGCCTTGGGGCGGCGCGCCGTCACCGGCACTTCGGGTCATGACGGGTGATGTCCTTCGGGCTCGTCCCGGCGGTCGTGCCCCGCCCGGCTGGCCCACAGGATAGGCCGCCGAACGGGACAGCCGCCCGGCGGCTCAGCCCGCCCTCGCCACCCAAGTACGGGCCACCACCCACTCGACGCGCCCGACGCACGCCACCGATCCCTCACCTCCGCCGCTCTGCGCCGCCACCGCTCCCCCGGTGCCGCCCGTCTCCCCCGCCACGTACACCCGGGCGTCCGGGTGGCGGGGCAGCACCCGCAGCCGCAAGCCCTCCTCCCGAAGGGTTTCCTCCCGAAGGGCGCCCTCGGGAAGCCGATCCAGGGCGATGTCCCAGACCCGCCCCGAGAAGAACTGGTCCGCCACGAGCGTGTCCCCCACATACGCCCGCGCCACGTCTCCGGTCCAGTGGACGCGAAGCAACGTGCCCGAACGCGGAAGGCCGTCCGGTACGGCGACGACGTACTCGGCCGCCGCCGTGGTGTCGAAGTACTTGTCGGCCGGGGCGCTGGCCCGCCCCAGCACACCCGTGACCGGCTCGGGGGCCGGGCCCACGGCGGCCCGAACGAGCGTGACCGAAGCCGCCACAAGGGAGTGACCGCCATCAGCCCGCACGGTGTAGCGAGTCAGCACCCCGTCGACCGACTCCCGAACGACCGGCCCAGCCACACCAACCACGTCAACCACACCAGCCACCCCACTCACCCCACTCACCCCCATCACCACAGGCGCCCGCTCCGGCGCAGGCAGTACAGCGAACGACGGTTCCCCGACCCCCCGGCTGTGCACCCGCACCTCGCCCCGACCACCCTCCGCGTGCTCGTCGAAGACGACCCCGTCGCCGCAGAGCACCAGCCGCTCCGCTCCCCACGCGACACCCCGGTAGACGGTCCGCGCGGTCAAGGCGTCCAGCACCAGCAGGCCGACCCGGTTGCCGTCCGTCGTGATGACCTCGACGAGGGCGTCGGTGCCGGGCCGCAGCCCGGTGATCAGGACGCGACCGCCGACGGAGGTGACCTGCCGCGTCGGCGCGTAGACCGACTTCACCGTGCTGGTGTCCAGGGCGAGTTCAGGGGCGATCCCGTCGACGGCGGCCAGCACCAGGACCGTACGACCGTCCGCGTCGACCGTGCACACGGGCTGGGCGGTGGCCCAGTCGAGCCGCAGCCCGGCCACGTCGAGCCGTAACGGCCAGCAGAACGAGGCACCCTGAGGGATCGTCACCGCCGTGCTGGGAAACGTCAGTTCACCGGCGTCCGGGAACTCCACCGTGAACGACGTGTCGGGATGGTCCGGCAACGGCTCGTGCGGCTGGTGGTTGTTGACGAAGAGGAACCCGGAGTGCCCGTCGGCACGGACCGCCCACCTGAGCGTCTCCCGGTCGTGCTGCCCGGCGGGCCGCCGCTCGGGAAGCACGGACTCCATGGGCGCGATCAGATGACCGAAGTCGGCCAACATCAGGTGCTGCAGGCGCAGTTCGTCATAGGTGGGCCGGTACTGGCCGTACTCGCCGAGCGGCGCCTGGAAGTCGTACGTCAGGACGGGGAGGTCGTTCGGATAGCCGGTGGCGTGGGACTCCTGCAACGAGGTCCGCTCCCCGGCCGGGTTCGTACCGCCGTGGAACATGTAGTAGCCCTGCCACACCGAGCCGCAGCCGATCTTGGTGAGGCCGAGGGCACCGATGTCGGAGGCCTCGACGCGCGGCCTGCGGTGGTAGGCGACCGCCATTCCACCCCCCAACTCGCAGGTGGCCCAAGGGAATCGGTCGACGAGGTCCGCCGGTTCGGCACCGCGCACCGACGTCGGACGCAGGTCGGCGCCAATGCCCTCGTCATCACGCTGGTGGGTGAAGAAGAAGTGCTTGCGGCAGGTGTCGGGCCAGCCGCCGTCCGCCTCCGTCCAGAACGCCTCGGGGTAGCCGCCGTACAGCGGAAGCAGTTCGTCGGGCGGGAGTTGGACCCCGCCCCACGCGGTGGACGTCCAGAGCGGGGCGCTCAGACCGGCCTCCTCTGCCATGCGCTTCAGCGTCAGCAGATGGCCGGGCCGGTCGTACAGCTCATTCTCGATCTGGATCGCGACGATGGGACCGCCCTGCGCACGCTCCAGGCCACGTAACTGCCCGGCGATCGCCTCGAACCAGGCACGTACGGGGGCCAGGTAGGCAGGATCGTCGGTGCGCGGGGCACAGGTGCGGGCCAGCAGCCAGTCGGGCAGGCCACCGTTCCGCACCTCGGCATGGGACCAGGGCCCGATGCGCGGAACGAAGTCCAGACCATGACGGCCACAAAGCGCGGCGAAGCGCCGCAGATCCAGGTCGCCGTCGAAGCGAACGTGACCCTCGATCTCCTCATGGTGGATCCAGATGACGTAGCTCGCGACGGCCGTCACCCCGCCCGCCTTCATCTTCAGGAGTTCCTCCTCCCAGTCCCGGGCCGGGTAGCGGCTGTAGTGGAACTCGCCGGAGACCGGGAACCAGGGCCGCCCGCCCCGGGTGAGGTACCGGCTGGTGACCTCGATCGGATCGGCGACGCCGGGAGCGTCGGAGAAGGGGAGATGGCCGACCAGCGGAGATAAAGCGGGCGAAGGAACACGCACGTGATGGGGCATCAGGGCTTCACCGGGCCAAGGTCGGGCGTGTCGGTGAGCAGCGCGCGAAGACCGATCGTGGCCTGCGACTCCAACAGGACCAACTCATTGGAGCCCGGCCGGAGTACGGGTGCGGGGACGTACAAGGTGCGCTGCGGACCACGGTTCCAGTAGCGGCCGAGGTGGAAGCCGTTGACCCAGGCCTGGCCCTTGGTCCAGCCGGGCAGGGAGAGAAAGGTGTCGGCGGGCCTGCGGACCTCGAACGTGCCCTGGTAGAAGGCGGGACCAGCGTCCGCAGGCGCCTCGGAGACCGGAGCGAAGGACACCGCGCCCAGATTGTCCAGGGACAACGGATGGCAGTCCCAGCCGTGCAACGCGATGCCATTGAACGCGACAGGACCGAGCAGCCCCTTGGCCGCACCGATACGCGGACCGTAGTTGACACCGCCCATGTTCTCGACGAGGACGTCCAGCGTGGCGCCGTCCCGCGGAAGACGCAGGGGCAGAGCCTCTTCGTGGCGTTCGCGTTCGAGTACGCCGACGGGGGCGCCGTCCACGAAGACCTGGGCGCGGTCACCCACCCCACCCACGAAGTGCAGCACACCATCACCGTGAACGGGGACCGTGGTGCGGTAGAGCACATACCCGGCCAGCAGGCCCAGCTCCTCCGCCGTCACCGGGTCGGCGTCGACACGCACAGGCTTGGCGAGGGCGCTCACCTGCGGCAGCAACGAGGCCCGCCGGTCCAACTCCACGGCGGTGACCGGGAGTTTGCGAGACGTCGCCGGAGCCGGCTCCTCGGGGACTTGCGCGTGGCGGGCGATCACCTCGCGGAAGGCGTGGTACTTGGGGCCGGGGTCGCCGGACTCGGTGAGGGCGGCGTCGTAGTCGTACGACGTCACGATCGGCTCGTACGCGTGGTCGTGGTTGGCGCCGTTGGTGAAGCCGAAGTTGGTCCCGCCGTGGAACATGTAGATGTTCACCGAGGCCCCCGCCGAGAGCAGCCGGTCGAGGTCGGCGGCGGCATCGGAGGCATCGCGCACATGATGCGGCTCGCCCCAGTGGTCGAACCAGCCGATCCAGAACTCCGAGCACATCAGGGGCCCTTCGGGCTGGTGGGCCCGCAACTGCTCCAGAGAGTGCACGACCCTGCTGCCGAAGGTGGCGGTGGCGAGGACACCGGGCAGACCGCCGGCCGCGAGGTGCGCCGGGTTGGCCTGGTCGCAGGTAAAAAGAAGTTCCTCGATGCCGCGTGAGCGCAGGGACCGGGCGAGGTGTTCGAGATACGCGGTGTCGTCGCCGTACGCCCCGTACTCGTTCTCGACCTGTACGGCGATCACCGGGCCGCCGTTCGCGGCCAGTTGGGGCACGATCGGAGGCAGCAGCAGGTCGAGATAGCGGTCGAGCGCGTCCGTGAAGCGGGGGTCGCTGCTGCGCAGCCGGATGTCGGGGTCGGTGGTGAGCCAGGAGGGCAGGCCGCCACCATCCCATTCCGCGCAGATGTACGGGCCGGGCCGCAGCAGGACATGCAGGCCCTCGGCGCGGGCGAGGCGCAGATAGCGCGGCAGGTCGAGGAAGCCGTCGAGGGCGAGGGTGCCGGGCTCCGGCTGGTGGAGGTTCCACGGCACGTACGTCTCCACCGTGTTGAGGCCCATCAGACGGGCCTTGCGGAGCCGGTCGGTCCACTGGTCGGGGTGGATGCGGAAGTAGTGCATCGCACCGGAGATGATGCGGAACGGCTCACCGTGGAGGAGGAAGCCGTCGGACGACGTCGTCAGAGCGGACATACGGGTAACTTCCTTTCGGTTCAACCGAGTTCAGCCGGATCCGGTCGTGCCGGACCGGAACGGAAATGTTCTTCAGCGGATATGGCCGCCGACGGCCCGCGTGGCCCGGATCAGCCACACCGTGGCGGCCAGGCACAACGCCGAGACGGCGCTCAGCAGCAGAGGCACGGCCCGGACACCGGACCACTCGATGGCCCGGCCGAGCGCGGGCCCGGCCGCGACACCGCCGATCATGGACGCGGCGATGACCACCGCGCCCGCTCTACGGGCCCGCGGAGCCGCCTTGTTGAGCCAGGGCAGCCCGGCGGGAAAGATCGGCGCGATGAACAGCCCGACACCGGCGTACGCGTAGGGAGCGAGCCCCGGCACAGCGGCCAGCAACAAGCAGACGGTCATACCCGCACAGGAGACGGTGATGACGACCGGGGCGGAGTAGCGAAGCGCGATCGGCGCCACGAGAAATCGACCGAGAGTCATCATCAGCCAGTACGCGGAGGTGGCGGTGGCGGCAACTCCGGCACCGTAGCCGACGGTCTCCAGATGGGTGGGTTCCCACCCACCGACACCCGCCTCAATACCCACGTGCAGAACGTAGAGAGCAACAAAAACACCAAGTACGGACCCAAGACTGCGCCCAAGAACCTGCCCCCCTCCACCGCCACCGGCCCCCGGTTCACCATGGGCCGGATGCGGCACATGATCACGAACACCCTTGAGACAGACGAGCAACGGCAGCTCCACGGCGGACGAATCTGTCACGCGGTCACTCACGCGAACTCCAGTCGACGGCCCACACTCCCATGGGCGACGAGCCACCCCAGACACACCCGGGAGCGCTACAAGCACCATGATGTTACCGGTAACTCAGCGCGTCAAGATTCCGCCCCAAGACAGTGCGGCGGGGCCACGCCCCTCTGACCCCTTCAGCTCCTCCAGCCCCTCCGACGTTCGACGAGCGGGGTCCGTCAGGACAGCGTGGTGTGCAGGGCCGCGTGGAGGCGGGCCGTGTCCGTCCAGTGCTGGTTCCTGGTCGGCGGCACGCGCCAGTGCGGACCGGGGGCGTACGTTCGGTGCCGGGGCGGGATGGCCACGTGGGAGCCCGTACCAAGGATCTGGGCCGGAGGGAGCTGCCAGCCGGCGGCCTCGCCCGGCGGGACGAGCCAGTAGAGGACGCCACTGCCGCCGTACCCGTCCCCGATCACGGCTCCCGTGCGCGGCCCGGTGACACGGGTGGAGCTCCCTGGCGGTGTGGAGGCCTGGGCCGTCAGCCGTACGGACCTGCTGAAGAGGCTGCTCACCGACCCGCGGGTGTCGAAGGACCCGCGGCAGCACTGGCCGCTCTGGATCAACGGGGAGATCTCCCCGGAGTGGCCGCTGTTCACGTGGGTCGCCGTGCAGAACATGTTCACGGCGTACGGCGGCGAGCACAAACGTCTGCGGGCCCTGGTGTCGAAGGCGTTCACCGCTCGCCGGGTGGCCGCGCTGCAGCCACGTATCGAGGAGATCACCAAGAGTCTGCTGGACCGCATCGACGAGGCCGGGCGGCGGGGCGAAGTCGTCGATCTGCGCGAGGAGTTCTGCTATCCGCTGCCGATCCAGGTGATCAGCGAGCTGTTCGGACTGCCCGAGGAGAAGGGCGCGGAGCTGCGGGCCGTCGTGGACGGCGTCTTCAACACCGCCGCCACCCCGGAGGAGGTCACGGACATCTACACGAGGCTGTACGCGGCCCTCGGCGAACTCGTCGCCGCCAAGCGGGAGTTACCCGGCGACGACCTCACCTCCGCGCTCATCGCGGCGCGCGACGACGAGGGCGGCACGCGGCTGAGCGAGCAGGAGCTGCTCGACACGCTGGTGCTGATGATCAGCGCGGGGCACGAGACCACGGTCAACCTCATCGACAACGCCATCCACTTCCTGCTCAGCCACCCCGAACAGCTCGCGCACGTCCGTGCGGGGCGTGCCACCTGGGACGACGTGGTCGAGGAGACCCTGCGGGTCAAGGCTCCGGTCGCCAGCCTGCCGCTACGGTACGCCGTCGAGGACCTGGCGGTGGGTGAACTCGGTGGCCCGGACGGTCTGGTGATCGGCAAGGGCGAGGCGATCCTTGCGGCGTACGCCGCGGCCGGGCGCAGCCCCGAGGACCACGGGACTGACGCCGACCGGTTCGACGTCACCCGGCTGGGCAAGGGGCACCTGGCCTTCGGGCACGGGGTGCACTTCTGCCTCGGCGCGCCGCTCGGCCGCATGGAGGCGCGTATCGCCCTCCCTGCCCTTTTCGAGCGCTACCCGGACCTCCAACTCGCCGCGTCCGAGACGGAGTTGGCCCCGGTTGCCTCCTTCATCTCCAACGGCCATCGGTCTAAAGCGGGTCTTCGAAGTTGAGCGGTGCGCAGCGGCGAGGCCGCTGGTCCGCACCTGCCGCCAGGGCGACGTTTGGAAGGTTCGGGACAGTTCTGACGGCTGCCACCAGGCCTTACGGAGGCCGCGAGTGTCCCAAATCTTCCAGTTACCCGACGGGCCCACCGCTCAACTTCGAAGACCCCGTAAGCGCGGTTGCCGCACGGTGACCGCATTCGTGTGTCGTCGTACGCTGCGGACACACATCCCGCCGCACCCCCTCGGGCCGGTGGGGGACGACCGACCTCGGCCCCCGGTAGGGGCGCGGGGAACTGCGCGAACAACCCACGACCACCCGCCCCCCACGTCTGAGGGCATGAGATGGCCCCCGACCGCAGCCGAAGCGTGTGCGGTCGGGGGCGCTACCCGCACCGGACGGGGGAGGCCGGTACGGGGGCATGCGTTGCTGCCCTTGCGCCTCGCGGCGCCCAGGAAGCGGCAGCCATCCGGTGTGGTGCGGGGACGCTCAGACGTCCTGGGCGTCCTTCTCGCCATAGGGGTTGCCCTCCGCCGGAGTCACACACCAGAACGTCTCCGCCTTGACCTTGAACCGTCGGTGATCAGGGTTCAGACCCGTGTGCTTGAGTGCCCAGACCTCCACCGGCAGACGCTCGTTCTCAGTGACAGCGGGCTCCGCCCCGCAGGACGAGCACACAACGGAGTAGACGCCTTCCGGGGTGTCGTCGTCGGTGTCCGCCCCCAGGGTCCATGCGGCGGCCTTGATGATCGAACGCGTCACAGCGCCCTCCTGCTCTGCCGGTTCGCCTCGGCCACCTTGGCGCTCAGTGCGTCGGCGGCCTCAACCGCTTCCCGGCAGTCCGGTGCGTCCCTGGGCACCGGGTGGCCGTCGAGGGCGCGGCACAGGGACGCGTGCAGGTGCTCGGCTTCGACCAGGGAGAGCAGAAGCTCAGCCTCTGTCGCCTGCTCCCCGCTGCGGGACAGTCGCAGAGGGACAGCCACCCGGCCGTCGTCGGTGCGGTGCGCGCCGCTGCCCGGAGTGCCTTCGATACCCAAGGTCATGGCGTCCTCCCAGTCCGCGCGAGGCGGTATGTGCCCCACCGTTCCCGTCCGGTCTCGCAGCCGTCCTGAGCCTTGTGCTTGTCCTTGCAGTCGGCGCACTTCTTCGTGTGCTCGAACCACAGGCGATAAGCGCGCAGCATGGGCAGTTCGGCGTTTCCCGCGCGCGACTCGACGCTTCCCGTACTCATCGGCTTGCCTCCGCGAACTGCCGTACAGAAAAGTCCTGTTGGTGTTCCTCGGGAGGGAGAATGTAGGCGCGTACGAGTGTGCTCGTCTCGCCCTGGGCGTGTACGGCGTCCAGCGGGGCGGGGGTGCGTCCGGCGCGGCGCAGACGGGCGAGCACCAGTAAGGCGCCCCAGATTTCCGGCGACGGCTGCATCGCGTGCGCGGGCGCCTTCGCGGGCTGGTCGGGGATGGAGTGCGTGCCGGGCTTCCGGGGCCCGAACAGCAGGGCTCTCACTCATTCGAGTGGGCGTGATAGGACGGACATCGTTGGCGCTCCTTCGCAGCGTCGACCATGCCCCCGGCCGGTCGCACGGCGCGGGGGTGCTCTGTTGCAATTGGTCAACGCGCCCGCCGGTCCGGCGACTTGCACACTTCTTGCACAGGTGCCGGGCGCGTTGCAGGCGCCTTTGGGACCATGGCACGTGAGGACGTCACCGAGCGGGGAAGACGCAAGGTATGAGCGCTACACAGGTACCCGGACCAGGCGCCAACGTCGCGGCGCGTCGGAAGGATCTCGGGCTCAGCCAGGTCGCCATAGCCCGACGGGCGGGAGTGTCGGTCTCTCTGCTGAGCAAGATTGAGGTGGGGGACCGAGCGCTCACCCAGGGTGTAGGCGCAGCGCTGGCCCGTGCAATGGATCTCACTCTTGATGAACTTCTGGGAAGCGCCCCGGAAGAGAACCTGAATGAGCTGAACTACGCCATTCGTAGGTTCGATATCCCAGGGGAACCGCCGGAGCATCCTGAGCGGCTGCAACAGGAAGTCGATAAACTCAACCAACTCCGCTGGAATACGGAACTGGCTCGGATTCAAATTCGTCTGCCGTCCCTCCTTGCCAACGTGACGAGTCATGCCCACCTGACAGGAGAACCGAGGGCATGGACTCTGGTAGCGGATGTGTATGGAGTCATCTACTGGCTGGCCGCGCGCCACAGGTGGATGCACCTGGCTGAACTTGCCACAATGAAACAACGAATTGCCGCAGAGAGGGCGGATCCCATTGCGGCAATCGTCGCGGCTCGTGATGACGCCGGCACGTTCCTCAACTCCGGCGACTTCACTGGTGGATTGGCCATCATTGATCGGGCGGTTGTTCAGGCAGAATCGACGCTCACCGGACGAGAGCGCGCATTCGGGCTCGGCGTTCTGCACCTGCGAGGCTTGACCCTCGCCGGACGCCTGAAGGACAAGCAGACGATGAAGCGTTATGTTGAGGCGGCATGGCGAGCGGCTGACGAATTTCCCGAGGAAGTCGCAAAGCATGGTATGCAGTTCGGCCCCGAGCAGACGGCTACCCATGTCATCTCGACTTCCTCAGACATGGACCAGCACCGTAAGGCACTGGACACCGCCGAAGATCTGATTCGGGCGGGCATGACACTTCCGGCGAACCGAGTAGCCCCGGTGTATATGAACCTGGGCCGGTCCCAGCTAGCACTAGGGGACCAGGACGGCACTATTGACAGCCTGGAGAAGGCTTGGGCCGCCGCCCCTGAGATGGCCAATGTGCACCCTACAAGTCTGGAACTGACGCGCGTTCTCGCTTCTCAGCACAAGCGCAGTAACCCGCGATTGACCAACCTCGTAAAGAAGGCTGGGATCATTCTCTGATACATCCGTCGCGCATGAAGATATGCATCTACCGTGCCCGTAGGTTCCGCACAGGCCGCACGTGAGGTTGGGTCCTGCGCAGCCGTCAGTGCGGCATACAGCGATCACGGCTGCCGCCTCTGCTGTGTGGCGAACTGCATGACGAGGGAGCCCAAGCGGGCGCACGGGCCTCCGTCTTCGAGCGCGTGTCATCGAAGGCCGAGTGAGCCCGTATCGCGCGGCGTCACGCGGAGATCATCAGCGGCCGGAGTGGTGCGCGAGCCAGTCCATGGCGGCCTCGCCGGTGTTGAGGACGGAGATGTGTCCGTCGTCCGGGCTCAGTCGCAGTTCTGCCGCGGGGCAGTGGCTCGCGAGCCACTGGCTGTGCGAGCTGGGCACGACCCGGTCCTGGCCGCCGTGCAGGAAGAGGACCGGCGCGATGACCTGCCCGGGGTCGAATCCCCGCGACCACCAGGTCGCCGAGCAGTCGAAGAATTACCGGTACTCCACCAACCATCAGGTCGTCATCCATGCCAAGAGGTGGAAGATTCTCCGCGACTGTCGCCTCAAGGGCGACGGTGTCGATCACGCCATGCTCAGCATCGCCCGCCTGCACAACCTCGCTCCGACCAGCTGACACATACCCAACAAAGCCGCCGCCTGCCGAAAATTCGCAGCGATTGGCCGATCACTATGACCGAGAATCACGGTCCCGCAAGGCGCTCACACCGTTGACATGGGCGAAATGCTGATAAGCATGAGCCTGGCGGCGCCCATCGCGAAGCCCCCGGGTAGCCGCCCCTTCGATCCGATGCGCTTCGGGATTGAGCGGTAACCATCGTCGCTCCCGACGTACAAGCAAGTTCATGGCGACGGCCAGAATTGACGCCACGGCCGCCAGCGCCACCACCACGTAGCCCATCTTCCTCCGCAATCGCCTCAGACAGTCGTCATGATCGGCGAAACCCGGCTTCGCTCGACGAAGACTGCCTGACCACCGTACCCACCTGGTCACTCGACGTGAACGGCAGGTTCCGGCATCAAGACTCGGCTGAACTCTGCCGTCTTCCGGCAACGCCCAGCCAACCCAGTCTCACTTCGCTCCCGGTGGGTGCGTCGGACATACGGGACAGCTTTTAGGCCGAGGTTCTCTTGTGCGGGGCGGTTTTTTTGGCCGCGGGCTTCTTCGTGGCTGTTTTCTTGCTGGAAGCCGTCGTGGCTTTCTTTGTTGCCGCCGTTTTCTTCGCGGCCGTCTTCTTCGCAGCCGCCTTCTTGGTCGTGGACGTCGACTTCCTGCCGGCGGCCTGCTTGGGCGCGGCCCTGGAGGACTTGCGGGCGGGCGTCTTGCGGAGGGGCTTGACCTCGGCCGAGGCCGCGGCCTTCGCCTCGCCCGCTCCCTCGTCCCCGCCCGCACCCTCGCCGCGCGCGACCCGCGCCTGCCGAACACTGCTCTCCAACGCGGCCATAAGGTCAATGACCTTGCCGCCCCCCGTCTCCCCAGCGGGAACAGCGGGCATCTTCTCGCCGGAGGCCTTCGCCGCTATGAGCTCCTCCACCGCCTCGCGATAGTCGTCGTGGAGCTCGTTGAGGTCGACCTCCCCCAACGTGTCCATCAACGCGTCCGCGAGGTCGAGCTCCTTGTCCCGGACCGTGACGCTCACGTCTGGGGCGACACTCTCGGGCGCCCGGATCTCGTCCGGCCAGAGCAGCCCGTGCATCGCGATGACGTCGTCGACGACCCGCAGCATGCCGAGCCGCTCCCGCCCCCGCAGGGCGTACTTCGCGATGGCGACCTTCTGGCTGCGCTTCAACGCCTCCCGCAGGAGCGTGTACGGCTTGGCCGCCGGCACCCCGTTCGCCGCGAGGTAGTACGCCGTGTCCATCTGGAGCGGATCGATCCGGTCGGCCGGCACGAAGGCGACGATCTCGATCGTCCGGGCGGTCGGGATGGGCAGGGATGCCAGATCGTCGTCAGTGATCGGGATGATCGAGCCGTCCGCGTCCTCGTACGCCTTGCCGATCTCGGGCGCCGACACCTCCCGCTCCTCCAGCTCGCACACTTTGCGGTAGCGAATACGTCCACCGTCCTCCAGATGGATCTGACGGAAGGAGATCGAGTGGCTCTCGGTCGCGTTCACGAGCTTGATCGGGATGCTGACCAGGCCGAAGGAGATGGCGCCGTTCCATATGGATCGCACGTGCAGCACCTTTCCACTCGGTTGAGGATGGATTCATGCGTTTGATGATGAATCCATGGGATTGTCATCGTATGACGGCAATCACGGAGGTGGAGGGGCGAAGGCTCGCGCTGAGCAATCTGGAGAAGGTCCTCCATCCGGCGACCGGCTTCACCAAGGGCGAGCTGCTGCACTACTACGCGACGACCGCCGAAGCCCTGCTGCCTCACCTCCGCGACCGGCCGCTGTCGTTCCTGCGCTACCCGGACGGGCCCGGCGGCCAGGTCTTCTTCGCCAAGAACGTGCCGCCGGGTACGCCCGAGTGGGTCACCACGGCCGAGGTGCCGCGGTCGGAGGGACCGGCCCGGATGGTGCTGGTCCAGGACCTCGCGAGCCTCGTCTGGGCGGCGAACCTCGTGACCGAGTTCCATACGCCGCAGTGGCTGATCGACGCGCCGGGCGAGGCCGACCGGCTCGTCTTCGACCTCGACCCGGGGGCGCCCGCGACCGTCGTCGAGTGCTGCGAGGTCGCGCTCTGGCTGCGGGAGCGGCTCGCGGCGGACGGGATCGAGGCGTACGCGAAGACGTCCGGGTCGAAGGGCCTGCATCTGCTGGCGGCGCTGCGGCCGACGCCCTCCGCCCGGGCGACGGAGTACGCGAAGGAGCTCGCGATGGAGGCGGAGAGGGCGCTGCCGCGGCTCGTCGTGCACCGGATGGCGCGCAGCCTGCGGCCGGGCAAGGTCTTCGTCGACTGGAGCCAGAACGTGGCGCGGAAGACGACGGCGGCGCCCTACACGCTGCGAGCGCGGGCGGAGCCGACGGTGTCGGCGCCGGTGACGTGGGCGGAGGTCGGGGAATGCGGGTCCGCCCGCGAGCTGACCTTCCTGGCCCCGGACATCGCACCGCGCCTACGGGACCACGGCGACCTGCTGTCCCCGCTGTTCGACAAGGACCATGCCGGCCTCCTGCCCTGATCACGGCCGACCGACCTCGGCGCAGCCCACTCACCTCAGCCCAGCCACCTCAGCCCAGCCCAGCCACCTCAGCCCAGCCCAGCCACCTCACCTCAGTCCAGGCCAGGCACGGATCGCGGTCTCACACCCGCGTCCACGTATGCCGATCCCGGGCCATCGCATGCAGCGCCTCGACATCCGCCGGCTTCAGGGTCCCGCCGAGGCGGGCCAGCATCGGAAGGTCCGTGTCCGTCAGGACGCGGGCCTCCCGCAGCGGGCCGGTGACGTCGAGGGCGGACGGGCCGAAGACCGCCAGGACCGGGCGGACCTCCGCGGTCAGCGCGTACGAGGCGCGGTTGGCGTCGGCGCGGACGGCGCGGAGCAGCGGGGACGGCTCGCGGCGGCCGATCGCGACCATCGGATCGGACACGAGGACCCGCTGCTTACGGGCGTACAGAGCGCGGACGGCGAAGAGCCCGCCCGGGCCGATGACGAGATGGTGGATACGGTCGCCGCCCGGGAGCGGAACCGAGTGCAGGGTGCGCCAGCCCGCCCCCTCCAGCCGGTCCAGGGCCTCCCCGACCGCCTGCTCCGCCGCGAGCCCCCGCCGCCGCGGATCGGGCCGCATCCGGCGCGGAGCCGCCGGTTCGCGGTCGAGCGCGATCTGGAGCGCCTCGCCGGGCCGGTTCGGCGCGAGGTCGTCGTCCGGGTGCAGGGACAGCCGCGCGAGCTCCGCGGGCGTGGGCACCGGCGGCGGCCCCACCGTCACCGCGCCGGTCAGGAACGGTCCGAGCACGTCGAGCACGTCCTCGCGCCGCTCCTCGCTGAGCAGGTTGACCCTGGCCGCCTCTCTGTCGTACCAGGCGACGTTCCTGCCGTCCGTGAGACAGACGTACAGCCGCTCCTGGCCCTGTCGCCAAGCCGGTATGACGCGCAGTTCGTTCATGCACCATCACCCCACGACCATGGGAACAGGCGGGGTGCTCCAGGGGCAAGAAGCCGGTTACCTTTGGGAGCAGTGGAGTGGGAGGCGCCGTTGCGGGCTCGCAGGAACCAACCCGATGCACCGGCCCCGGACAGCCCGTGGAGCGAGATCGTGCCCGGCCTGTGGATGGGCGGTCACGAGTACATGGGCCGGACCGGGGAACCGGAGTTCGCCGTCGTACGAGACGAGTTCGACCTGGTCCTGACCCTGCTGCGACTGCCCGGCCACGGCCCCGACCCGGGGGTGGAACACCATGTGTGGCCGATCCCCGACGGGCCGTTGGACGGCACCCAGCTGGCGGGTGTGATGCGCCTCGCACGGACCGCCGACGAGGCGCGCGACGAGGGCCGGCGCATCCTGGTCCGCTGCTACCACGGCTACAACCGCTCGGGCCTGGTCGTCGCCCAGGCCCTGATCCGCGCGGGCAGCACGGCCGAGGACGCGATCCGCCTGATCCGCGCCCGCCGCTCCCCGTGGGCCCTGCACAACGAGCTCTTCGTGGAGTACCTCCGGGCGGGCCTCGACACGGCCCGGCTCCTGGAGGAGCTCGCCGAGTAGCTGAGCCGGCCTGCCGCAGCGGTTCCGTACCGAGGGTGGCTCGAACGGGCACGGGCTGGGGCTCACCATCGCGCTGGGGCAGGCGGGGGTGTTGGGGGCGAGGCTCTGTTTCGCGAACGCGATGGATGGTGGAGCCCTGGCGACGCTGACGCTTCGCCAGGGCTCCGGTCGACCGACAGAGTTCGGGGCTGCGGGGCCCCTGAGCAAGTCGGCGATGAGCAGTCTCTGTCTCCGATGGCCCAGTGTGACGGGCGGGCGCCGCAGGCTGCTCCTAATGTGGCGATTAGTCAGCTCTGCCCACCTTTCTGGAGGAGCCAGCAATGTCCCTGCGTACCGCTCTCATCCGCCTCGGCATAGTCGCCGCCGGCAGCGCCCTCGTCGTCGGAGCCGTCGGCCCCGCCGCCGCGAACGACGACTGGGGCCAGAACAACGGCAGCCACCACAGCGGCAGCCACCAAAGGCTCTACAAGGGCGTCGTCACGGCGCCCGGCGGACTGAACCTCCGCGACAGGCCGACCCGCAGCAGCGCCATCATCGGCTTCGTGGGCCACGGTGAGCAGGTCTCCATCTTCTGCAAGGTGAGCGGCGAGAACGTCAAGGGCAACAACCTCTGGTACCTCCTCGCGGACGGCACCTGGGCCTGGGCGACGGCTCGCTTCATCGACAACATCGGGCCCGCCCCGAGCTGGTGCTGAGTACTCCGCTGATGCTGAGTACTCCGCTGGCGCTGAATGCTCCGCGGGCACACGTCGACCGCCCCGCACTCCCGCAGGGGCGGTCGACGTGCACCCGAGGAGCATGTTTGACCCCATATAGCGGGACATTGAGTGACTCCCTTGCTACGTTCCGGACATGCTCTCGCCCGGAACGACAGTGCAGGCGGACCCGCCGGCTCCCGTTGTACGCCTCCCCCGGCGCCGTGGCATCGAGTTCAGCCTCATCGTCGTAGCCGTCCTGCTCTCCGTGTACGGCTACTGCGCCGTCGGCATCGCCAGGACCGGATCCGTCCCGCCCGGCGCCGCCGGCTACGGCGCCGGGCTCGGCGTACTCGCGCTCCTCGCGCATCTCGCGGTGCGTCTGCGGGCCCCGTACGCCGATCCGTTGTTGCTGCCGATCGCCGTTCTGCTGAACGGGCTGGGCCTGGTGCTCATCTACCGGCTCGACCTGGAGACCCCGGCCGACCGGGCGGCGCCGACGCAGCTCGTCTGGTCGACGCTGGGCGTGGGCCTGTTCATCGCGGTCGTGGTGCTGCTGCGCGACCACCGCGTGCTCCAGCGCTATACGTACGTGTCCGTCGTGACCGCGCTCGTGCTGCTCGTCCTGCCGGTCTTCTTCCCCTCTGTGAACGGCGCCCGGATCTGGCTCAGGATCGCCGGATTCTCCATCCAGCCGGGCGAGTTCGCGAAGGTTCTGCTGGCGGTCTTCTTCGCCGGCTATCTCGCGGCGAACCGCAACGCCCTGGCGTACACCGGGCGTCGTGTCTGGCTGCTCCAACTGCCCACCGGGCGGGTCCTCGGCCCGATCGTCGCGATCTGGCTGCTGAGCGTCGGCGTGCTGGTCCTGGAGCGGGACCTGGGCACCTCGCTGCTCTTCTTCGGCCTGTTCGTGGTCCTGCTCTACGTCGCCACGGGCCGCACCGGATGGATCGCGGTGGGGCTGCTGCTGGCAGCGTGCGGTGCCTTCGCCGTCGGCTGGCTGGAGCCGCACGTGCACAGCAGGGTCGAGGACTGGCTGCACCCGTTCGCGTCGATCGAGGCGGGCCGGGGCCCGAACCAGCTCGCCCAGTCCCTCTTCGCGTTCGCGGACGGCGGACTGCTGGGCACGGGGCTCGGCCTCGGCCACTCGATCCTCATCGGCTTCGCCGTCAAGTCGGACTTCATCCTGGCCACGGCCGGCGAGGAACTGGGCCTGGCGGGCCTCTCCGCGATCTTCCTGCTGTACGGACTCCTGGTCGAGCGCGGCTACCGGGCGGGCCTCGCCCTGCGCGACCCCTTCGGCCGGCTGCTCGCGGTCGGCCTCGCCTCGATCGTCGCCCTCCAGGTCTTCGTGATCGCGGGCGGCGTGACGGGGCTGATCCCGCTGACCGGGATGGCGATGCCGTTCCTGGCGCAGGGCGGTTCGTCGGTCGTCACCAACTGGATCATCGTGGCCCTGCTGTTGCGCCTCAGCGACTCGGCACGCGGCGGACCCGAGGCGGCGAAGGCCAAGGCAGAGGCCAAAGCAGAGACCAAGGCAAAGGCCAAGGCAAAGGCCAAGGCCAAGGCCAAGGCCAAGGCCAAAGCACAGGCCGGAGGAAACGCCGAAGGCAAGGCCGGAGGAGAGACCGAAGAGGAAAGGGTCGCGCCATGACCGGGAACGGCCGCCCCATGACCCGGTACATCCGGCACGCCGCCGCCTTCTGCGCCCTGCTCCTGCTCGCCCTCCTCGTCAACGCCACCCGCATCCAGCTCGTCCAGGCCCGCTCGTACGACGAGAACCCGGCCAACCGCCGGCACACGATCGCCCGTTACGGCCAGCCGCGTGGCGACATCCTCGTCGGCGGCAAGCCGGTCACCGGCTCCAAGGACTCCGGCGAGCAGTTCCGCTACGAACGGACGTACAAGAACGGCCCGTTGTACGCGCCCGTCACCGGCTTCGCCTCGCAGGTGTACGGGACGAATCTGCTGGAGGACACCGAGGACGACCTGCTGGCGGGCACGGACCCGCTGCTGTCGCCGCTCCCCCTGTGGAACGACCTCACACGGGCCCGCAACCCCGGCGGCGACGTCGTCACGACCCTCGACCCGGCCGCGCAGCAGGCGGCGTACGCGGGACTCGGCGCCCGGCGGGGCGCGGTGGCCGCGCTCGAACCGTCCACCGGTCGGATCCTGGCACTGGTCTCCACCCCCTCCTACGACCCCGAGGAGCTCTCCGGTACGGACTCTGCGGTGGCCCGGGCGTGGATGCGGCTGAACGAGGCGGCCGACAAGCCGATGCTCAACCGGGCCGTGCGGCAGACGTATCCGCCGGGCTCGACGTTCAAGGTGGTCACCGCGGCTGCGGCGCTCGACTCGGGAGTGGTGGAGGACGTCGACGAGCCCACGAAGTCCCCGGACCCGTACCGGCTGCCGGGCAGTTCGGTCCGGCTGGTGAACGAGGTCGAGGGGTGCGCGGACGCGTCGCTGCGGTACGCCTTCGCATGGTCGTGCAACACGGTCTTCGCCAAGCTGGGGGTGGCTGTGGGGGCGGCCGCCATGCGGGCCAAGGCGGCCGAATTCGGCTTCAACGACCGGCAGTTGAGGATCCCTTTCGGGGTCTCCCCCAGCACCTTCGACACCCGGGTGGACGAGGCGCAGCTCGCGCTCTCGTCCATCGGCCAGTACAACACCCGGGCGACGCCGCTGCAGATGGCGATGGTCGCCGGGGCCGTCGCGAACAACGGCTCGGTGCGTACGCCCCACCTGGTGGAGCGGACGACCACGGACGACGGCGACACGGTGTCGGCCACCGGGCAGCACACGCTCCGCCAGGCCATGAACCCCGCCACCGCCGTACGGCTGCGCGAGCTGATGACGGACGTGGTGGAGCGGGGCACCGGTACGCACGCCGCCATCCCCGGTGCCACGGTCGGCGGCAAGTCGGGCACCGCCCAGCACGGCATCCACAACTCCGGTACGCCGTATGCCTGGTTCATCGCCTGGGCGAAGGCGGACGACTCGATGGAACCGGCGGTGGCCGTGGCGGTCGTCGTCGAGGACGCGGAGGACGAGCGGGGCGACATCAGCGGGGGCGGGGACGCGGCGCCGATCGCGCGGGCCGTGATGGAGGCGGTGCTTGCGCCGTAATGTCCGCTTCGCGAGACGGGGGTGTTGTTCGGTTCAGGACCGTCCTACCGTTCGGTCATGACTCAGCCCACAGCCGCGTACGAACTCGCCCAGGTCAACATCGCCCGGCTCAAAGCACCCCTGGACTCACCGCAGTTGAAGGACTTCGTCGACGCCCTCGACCCGGTGAACGCGGTCGCCGACGCCTCCGACGGTTTCGTCTGGCGTCTGGAGAGCGACTCCGGCAACGCGACGGACGTGGCCGTCTTCGGCGACGAGTGGCTGATCATCAACATGTCGGTGTGGCGGGACACCAATGCCCTCACCGCGTTCATGTACCAGGGGCAGCACCGCGAGCTTCTCGCCCGGCGGCGCGAGTGGTTCGAGCGGGTCCAGGAGGCGATGACCGTCCTGTGGTGGGTGCCGGCCGGGCACCGGCCGACGGTCGCCGAGGCGGAGGAGCGGCTGCTGCATCTGCGGGCGCACGGGGCCACGGCGTACGCGTTCACGCTGCGGACGTCGTTCCCGGCCGGGGAGGCGGCGCCGACGCCCCTGTCGGAGGAATCCCGGGTCCTCCCCGACGTGGAGGAGTGCCCGGTCTAGGCCCTGTCGTCAGATTCCGTCGTTCGCCCCAAGGGACTTTGCGGACACGGCCTAGTAGGGCTTGGTCAGGTCGGTTGTTGTGGTGCGTGTCCTGCGGGCCCGGTGTGGCGTTGAGAGTGTGTGACTCCGGACGAGATTGCTGTGGTGCGTGGTGAGTTGGAGACGTTCGCGGCGGAGGTGTTCGAGCCGTTCGCGCGCAAGGATCAGCGCCGGTGGGGGCAGGTTTATGTGCGGGGGCTGCTGACCGACGGGCAGCGTAAGTCGGTCGAGCCGATGGCCGCCCGGCTCGGGGAGGACGGCAATCGTCAGGCACTGGCCAACTTCATCACCACCAGCCCCTGGGACCCGGCGCACATCCGGGCCCAGCTCGCCTGGCGGATGGAGGAGACGATCGGGCCCAAGGCCCTCATCTTCGACGACACCGGGTTCCTCAAGGACGGGATGGCCTCGGCATGCGTGTCGCGGCAGTACACCGGCACCGCGGGCAAGGTCACCAACTGCCAGGTCGGCGTCTCACTCCACCTCGCGTCCGACCACGCCTCGGCGGCGGTCAACTGGCGGCTGTTCCTGCCCCGGACATGGGATCCCGCCTCACCGGAGGCCGATGCGGACAAGGTCGCCCGCCGCACCGCCTGCGGCATCCCGGACGATGTCGGGCATGTGGAGAAGTGGCAGCTGGCCCTGGACATGCTCGACGAGACCCGCTCGTGGGGGATCGAGGTGCCGCTGGCCGTCGCGGACGCCGGATACGGCGACGCTGCCGCGTTCCGGCACGGACTGCAGGCCCGCGGCCTGAACTACGTGGTGGGGATCTCCACCACACTGTCGGCCCAGCCCGCCGACGCGGTGCCGGTGGCCGGGCCGTACTGCGGGACGGGACGCCCGCCGCTGGCCAAGTATCCCGACAAGCCGCGGTCGGTGAAGGAGCTGGTCATCGCGGCGGGCCGGAAGGCTGCCCGGCCGGTGCAGTGGCGAGAGGGCTCCCGGCCCGGCACCGGCCGCTTTGGCCGTAAGCGGATGTACTCCCGCTTCGTGGCCTTGCGCATCCGGCCTGCCGGACGCGAGGTCCGCCAGGCCACCGACGGCCCGGAACTGCCCGTGTGCTGGCTGCTGGCCGAATGGCCCGCCGGTGAGAACGAGCCGGTGCAGTTCTGGCTGTCCGACCTGCCCTCCGGCATGCCTCTGACCACGCTGGTCCGCCTCGCCAAACTCCGCTGGCGCATCGAGCACGACTACCGGGAGATGAAGCAGGCCCTGGGACTTGCCCACTTCGAGGGCCGGACCTGGGGCGGCTGGCACCACCACGTCACCCTCGTCTCCGTCGCGCACGCCTTCTGCACCCTGCAACGACTGGCCCGGGCCCCAAAAGACCCAGCACCGGCCTGAGCCTCTACCAAGTCGTCCGCGAGCTACAGACACTCCTCGCCCTCTGGACCGGTGCCTGCCCCACCTGCCACCGCAACATGCCCACACCGATACGAATCTGACCAAGCCCTACTAGGTCTCCGCGCCGGCCTCGATGGCCTGCTCCACCTCCGCGACGCGCGCCCGTTCCTCCGTCGCGAAGCGTTCCGCGTCCAGTTGTTCGGCGAGTTCCTCGTCCTGGGCCATGAGGAGGTCGAGGTTGGAGTTGCCCATGTCGAAGACGCCCATGTCGACGTAGGCCTGCTGGAGGCGTTTGCCCCACAGGCCTATGTCCTTGACGCAGGGGACTATGCGGGAGAACAGCAACTGCCGGAACAGTGCGAGGAATTCGGACCGTTCGCTGTACTCCTCGGCCTCCGCCTTGGGGATGCCGAAGTTCTCCAGGACCTCGACACCGCGCAGCCGGTCGCGCATCAGGTAGCAGCCCTCGATGACAAACTCCTCGCGCTCACGGAGTTCGGCGTCGGTGAGCTGCTTGTAGTAGTCGCGCAGCGCCATGCGGCCGAAGGCCACGTGGCGGGCCTCGTCCTGCATGACGTACGCGAGGATCTGCTTGGGCAGTGGCTTGTCCGTGGTGTCCCTGATCATGCCGAACGCGGCGAGGGCCAGGCCTTCGATGAGGACCTGCATACCGAGGTAGGGCATGTCCCAGCGGGAGTCGCGAAGGGTGTCGCCGAGGAGCGACTGGAGGTTGTCGTTGACCGGGTAGAGCATCCCGATCTTCTCGTGGAGGAAGCGGGCGTAGATCTCCGCGTGGCGGGCCTCGTCCATGGTCTGGGTGGCGGAGTAGAGCTTGGCGTCGAGGTCGGGGACCGATTCGACGATGCGGGCCGCGCAGACCATGGCGCCCTGCTCGCCGTGCAGGAACTGGCTGAACTGCCAGGAGGCGAGGTGCTTGCGGAGCTCGCCCCGGTCGCGGTCGGTCATCTTCTCCCAGTGGGGCGTGCCGTGGATCGAGATCGACTCGTCGGGGGTACCGAGCGGATCGTACGGATCCACCTCCAGCTCCCAGTCGATCCGCTTCTGACCGTCCCACTGCTTGTCCTTGCCCTTCTGGTAGAGGGCGAGCAGGCGGTCGCGCCCTTCGTCGTACTCCCAGCTGAACCGTGCCGCGCCGGTCGCGGGCACCTGCCAGAGGGGGCCTCCGGGGTCCTTGGCGTACAGGTCGTAGGTCGGCATGTCTCGCAGGCTCACACGTAGTAGACGGCGGGTCAACAAGTCGCGCGGGAGGGATTGACGGGCTTGCTGACAGGCAGTCTCATAAGGGGTGACCGACGGTAACTCTGAGGGCTTCCTCCCGTACGACGAGGTGGGCGACGAAGTGAGCGGCAAGGCGGGCAACGAGGTGGGCACAGCCATGACGACCGTGACGGTGGGCAGCGTTGATGGTCCGCGCGATGCGCTCGGGCTGCTCAAGGACCGGGAGCAGGTGGCCGAGCGGCTGCTCGACTCCGCCGCGAAGCACTCCTTCGACCCGGACAAGGAGCTGGACTGGGACGCGCCCTTCGAGGAGGGGAAGTGGTTCTGGCCGCCGGAGTTGGTGTCGCTGTACGGCACTCCGCTGTGGAAGCGGATGAGCGAGGAGCAGCGGATGCTGCTGGCGCGGCACGAGGCCGCGGCGCTGGCCTCGCTGGGGGTCTGGTTCGAGATCATCCTGATGCAGCTGCTGGTGCGGCACATCTACGACAAGGCGGCGACGAGCGCGCATGTGCGCTATGCGCTGACCGAGATCGAGGACGAGTGCCGGCACTCGAAGATGTTCGCGCGGCTGATCACGCGGGGCGGGACGCCGTGGTACCCGGTGAGCCGGACCCACCACAACCTCGGGCGCTTCTTCAAGACGGTGTCGACGACGCCGGGGTCGTTCACGGCGACGCTGCTGGGCGAGGAGGTGCTCGACTGGATGCAGCGGCTGACGTTCCCGGACGAGCGGGTGCAGCCGTTGATCCGGGGCGTGACGCGGATCCATGTGGTGGAGGAGGCCCGGCATGTCCGGTACGCGCGGGAGGAGCTGCGTCGGCAGATGGTGACCGCGCCCCGGTGGTCGCAGGAGTTCACGCGGGTGTCGTCGGGGGAGTTCGCGCGGATCTTCTCGGTGGCGTTCGTCAATCCCGAGGTGTACGGGAACGTGGGGCTCGACCGGCGCGAGGCGATGGCCCAGGTGAAGGCGAGCGGGCATCGCCGGGAGGTCATGCAGACGGGGGCGAAGCGGTTGACCGACTTCCTGGACGACATCGGGGTGTTGCGGGGCGCGGGGCGCCGGCTTTGGCGGGCGTCGGGGTTGCTGGCCTGAGGGGTGTCGCCGGCCTGCGGTGTTGCTGGCCTGAGGGGTGTCGCCGGCCTGCGGTGTTGCTGGCCTGAGGGGTGTCGCCGGCCTGCGGTGTTGCTGGCCTGAGGGGTGTCGCCAGCCTGCGGTGTTGCTGGCCTGAGGTGTCGATGGGCCCGCGATGGGCACTCCTCGGCATCGCACGCGTCACAGGAGGAGGAGCAGGATGAAGACCCCACAGACGATGATGTTGACCAGCCAACTGTGGGAGTTCATCCAGTCCCGGAACTTCGGCATGGCGCTCATCGCCCGCCGCCGGAAGAGCAGCAGGCCGAGCAGGGGCAGGGCGGCGACCAGTACCGTCAGCCCGATGAAGGGCAGCGCCTGCGCGTAGTTCGCGTCGGCATGGGCCAGGTGGACACCCACGGTCGCCATGACCACAATGTCCGAGGGCATCAGGAGGATCAGGAGCAGACCTGTCTTGAGCGCCCTTCTGGGGTCGGCCGTCATCAGGGTCCCGAGCCACTTGGGCGGCTCGGCGGTGGCCCGCGTCAGCCAGTTCTTGACCGCGAGAACGATCAGCAGACCGACGAGGACGTACTCGATGATGTGACCGACCGACCCCTTGTCGTCGGGGTCTCCGAGATCGATGGAGGACCCGAGCCAATTCCCCAGACCCAGCATGATCGCCACGCCGGCCGAGACCGCGGTGGCGACACCGAGCAGGAAGGCCAACGACACGCGTACCGGTCGCGGGGTGGTGACGAAGATGATCGCCGACATGATCTGAGGTCCGGCCATCATGGTGATGGCCAGCGGAAGGATGTCGAGTCCGTCCATGTCTCTCCCGCCCGGGGCGTCGCCCCCGACTCAGTCGGCCGGATCAGTCAGCCGCATCAGTCGTTCGGCTCAGTCGGCTGGCCCAGTCGGTCGGCTCAGTCGGTCGAAGGCTTCCGCTTGACCACGCACAGCGCCCAGATGACGAACCCGTACAGCGCGATCAGCGTGAGTGACCAGACGGGGTAGTACGGGATGGAGAGGAAGTTGGCGATGAGCAGCAGCCCCGCGATGCCCACACCGAGGACCCTCGCCCAGATGCGCGCCGAGAACAGGCCGATGCTCACGATCATGGCGATCGCCCCGAGCGCCAGCTGGATCCAGCCCCAGCTCGTCAGGTCGAACTTGAAGACGTAGTTGGGCGTAGTGACGAAGACGTCGTCCTCGGCGATCGCCATGATGCCCCGGAAGAGATCGAGCATTCCGGCGATGAACAGCATCACAGCCGCGAAGACCGTCAGGCCTCCGGCAGCCGCCGCAGCGTCTGCCGAGCGGTGATGGTGGTGGGTCGTAGTGGCCATGGCAGGACCTCCGTCCCTCACGCGGCCGCAACCGGCAGCCGCTCATGACCGGGCTTCCACCTGGCCGCATGTGGAGTCCGGCATTCACATGATCGCGTGTTCGGTCGTTGATCGCATACTGTCGCCCGCGCCGTGACCTGGTGCCCGGAGCCCCGTCAGGGCCGACCCGAGGTGGCGAGGTCCCATTGCCACAGGAATGACCTGGTCAGCGATGTGCGAGCAACTGTCCCTGACCATGCCGAGCGGATCCTTGCCGTCCCGGCCCGGCCAACGCTCGCTGCCGTCCTCGCCGACACCGAAGCCCGCCGAAATGCCGTGCCCAGCCGGCACTGCCAAGCCAGAACGGGCCCTCGCCTTTCGTGGTGGCGAGGGCACCAACGTGCCCTGTGGTTTGTCTCCGCTATGCGGTTTCGGCTTCAGGCGGAAGGCCTGGGACATGAGCCGGTGCAACGAGCAACAACGCGGCCCACGTCAGCACCTCGACCAGGTGCTCGGCCAGCAGCCCAACGTGGGGATCAGGCTGGACAAGCGCGGTCGCATGGCCGCGGGCGGTGCGTTCTGCGGCCCATTCGTGGTCGAGGTTGGTGAAGTCGTCGTCGATCCAGATGACGGGCGCGTCGACGAGCCAGGTGTTGACGTGGTCGCGTTTCCACAGGTAGCCGTTGGGGTGACTGGTGGTGATCTGCGGGCGTGGGAGGTCGACGTATGGCAGGGGCGGTAGTCCAAGGAGCGGCCCGACGAGGGTGGTGGCGTCTTGGCGCCAGCTGGTGCACCAGAAGGGGGTGACCAGGCCGGTTTGGATCACCTGCATGAGCAGGGGGCCATGCGCGGGGTTGAGCCAGATAGTGACTGGGGCGTCGGCGCTTCGGTCCGTGGGCACCACGTCGTGTCGGTTGTGGGTCGCCGGACTGGCCCCTTCAGCGTCCGGGAAAGGTATGAGGACGCCGTCGACGTCGAGGAGCAGGTAGGGCGTGCGCATCGGTTTCTCCCAGGGAGCCGGGGTGGGGGTCAGAGCTTGCGCGCGGTGATCAGCAGGGTGGTGGGTCGGCGGCCGTGGCGGGCGTCGTGGAATTCCTGGGCCGAGGTGAGCCAGAGGCCGGCGCGTTCGAGGTGTTTCTCCCAGCGGTTGGCGTCGAAGTCCCAGCGGGCGATGGGTAGTCGGGTGCGGTCGGGGAGGGTGACGTAGTCGCGGCTGGGGCGGTCGTCGGTTGAGGGGCGCCTGCCGCCGCGCTGAGGGTGGGGGACCGAGAAGGCGAGAGTGCGCCCGGGTTTGAGGTGCTGGGCGATGGCCGGGAGCAGCAGCTCGGGGGCTACGAGGCCGACGGTGCCGAAGACCGAGTAGATGGCGTCGAAGTGTTCGTCGGAGGCTTGCAGGCAGTGCAGGGCGTGGCCGGCGACGAAGGTGAGGTTGTTCAGTCGGCCGTAGTGCGAACGTGCACGACGGACTTGTAGACCGACGAGGTCGACGCCGGTGACCTGGGCGCCGTGGCGGGTGGCGAGGTGGGCGGCGTTGTGGCCGGGGCCGCAGCCGAGTTCCAGCAGCCGCTTAAGGCGCAGATCCGGGCCGAGGATGTCGGCGCCGGGTCCGCTGCCGGGTCGCGTGGTCCATTCCATCCGGGCGGGTACGGACAGTGGCTCGGCGGGGCTGGCCGTGGTGCGCTGGAGAGCGTGGACGTACCAGGGGGAAGCCTGGGCGAGCACCTAGACCTCCAGGAGGTGGAGGACGTCAGTGAGGTGACGGCGTACAGCCTTCATGTAGGCGGGGTCGGTGGCCGGGTCGTTGATCCAGCGGACGGACTGCTCGATGAACCACTCGACGGCCCACGTGCGATGCCAGCCCAGCGCCCACTTCTCAGCGGGCAGCCCGCCCCGTTCGGCGAGAGCGTCGGGAGTGCCACCCTCGGTGACGTAGGTCTCCAGGAAGACCCGCAGGCGCACCGAGTCGGGGGTGTCGAGGGTGCCGTGCCAGCTGGCGAGGTCGAGCAGACCGGGGCCGGTGAAGGCACGGGCGAAGTCCAACAGCCGCCAGCCGTGCCGGCCGATGTGGAGGCTGGTGGGGTGGAACTCGGAGTGCACCCAGCCGAACGGCGCCACCGTCGTACCGGCCGAGCGTGTCTCGGCGGCCTGGGCGATCCGGTCGAGAGCGTCTTCGACGTCGTCCGTGTCCTGCCACCGGTCGGCTTTGCGGAGTTGGCCGAGGTGTTCCAGGGCTCGGCTCGGCAGGGTGCGCAGTCGTTCCTGGTCCAGGACGGGCAGGGCGGAGGCGGTGCGGGTGCCGTGCAGGACGACGGCTGCGGCTGCGCCGTCGAGGTCGTCGGCCTCGCGGATGGGGGTTCCGAGGTCTTCGAGCAGCATGCCGAGCCAGCCGTCCAGGACTGCGGAGGCGTGAACGGTGGGCACCGGGACCCCGAGGGTGTGGGCCAGTCGGAGGGCTTGGTCCTCGCTGTCGAACGGCCTCTTGGCGTACTTGAAGATGGCGGTTGTGCCGTCGGGGAAGGTCAGACGCTCGACGCCGGACATGGACCACACGCGCACCTCCTCGCGAACGGCAGTGGTCCGGCCAGCCAGAGTGAGCAGGTTGTCGAGGAGTTCGGTGCTGGGGTTCGCGGTCACGTGGGGGCTCCAGGGAGTTGGTGGCGTCCGGGGCGGGCAGAGGTGCCGGCCCACCCCGGAGCCAGGACGGTGGTGCTACGCGGCAGGGCTCACGCGGTGGGCGTAGACCTGCTCGATCCAGCCGACCTTGAAGGCGGCGAGGTCGTCGCTGAAGGCGGCCATCGAGGCACCGTAGGGCGCCACAACACCACCGCTCTGGTCCGGCACGGACTGGCAGCCGTGCACGAGCCGTCCGCCGAGGGCGGCGTGGGCCTTGACGGACTCGATACGGCGATGCCCGTTGAACCAGCCGCCGTGGTAGACCTCGTCGAGCATCCCGCCCGTCTCGTCGTCCAGGTCGAAGACCACGGAGGTGGCGGCGGGGAAGAACCAGCACGGGCCGACGTTGGAGATGTGCCCGTCCAGCTCGACCTTGTTGAGCGCCATCAGCGTGGCCGCCTCGCGCAGGATCCGCAGGTGGTCGGCGGTGAACTGCGGCAGGCCGAGGGCGGGAAGGTGTTCGTCGCGGAAGAGGTACGCGTACACCTCGTAGGCGGTGGCGAGCACCTGGGCAGCGTCCGAGGTGGACTCAGCGTGGGCCTTGATGAATTCCAGGGCGAGTTGCTCGACCGTGCTCTCGGTCGTCTCCTCCACGTCCAGGAGCTGGGACTTGACCAGCTCCCAGTCGGCGACGAGCCACGTGCTGGACTCGAAGCGGAAGAAGTACTCGGCCGGGTCGATGGTGATGCGTCGGCCGTCGACCCGGATGCCGGGCAGGCGGCTCCAGCGCTCGTCGAACGCCTCGGGCAGTACGACCGTGATGGCCGCGGTGTCGATGGTGGTCACCGTGTCTCCGTCTCTGATGGGCCGAGTCCGGGCACAGGAATGCCCGAACCCGGTGTGGGCGTACGGCACTTCGGGGGCCGCCCGGCCGAAGGGGGAGCCTGGTCACGGTGTCGGAACCGTTGCCGGGCGGCTGATGATTAGTGAACACGCAGTCACGCACAGTGGGTACGGTGAGAGGCCGTTGAAGCGGTATACGGGGTTTACAGCGCCGGACGGGAGGCAAGCGTGGCAGCGTCGAGAGAACCCACCTCCCGTCTGCGCGAGATCATCGACGCGACCGGCTGTACGTACGAGGCTCTGGCAAGAGACGTCCGGCGCGTCGCGGCCGAGAACGGCGAGATCCTCCAGACCAACAAGTCGGCCGTCTCCCACTGGGCCAACGGCACCCGCCAGCCCACCGGACGAACCAGTCAGTACCTCGCCGAAGCCTTGTCACGCCGAACGGGCCGCATCATCACCCAGACCGAGATCGGTCTACGCGCACCTGATGGCGAGGAGTCGGCCGAAGGGGATCCTGTCCTGGCCGCAACTGACCTCGGCCGGGCCGATGTTGAGCGCCGCCGCTTCCTCGCGGTGGCCGTCTTCACCACCGCCGGTTTCGCCATGCCGCTGGCCCACGACCACGAGGCCACCGCCCGCATGCTCCGCGCACGCACCGGCACCTCCCTGGTCGGAACGGAAGACGTGGACGTCGTACGGCAGATCACCGCGGCCTTCAGCGCCGCAGACGAACGCCTCGGCGGTGGCCACGGCCTGACCACGGTCACCGCGTACCTCGCCGACACCGCCGCCCCCATGCTCCGGGGCCGCTACCCGAGCGAAGCCTTACGACGGGCAGCCTTCGGCGCCGTGGCCGAACTCGCCTACCTGGCAGGCTGGAAGCACCACGACCTCGGCCAGGAAGGCGCCGCCCAGCGCTACTACCAGGTCGGCTACCAGCTCGCCTGCGAAGCCGATCCCCACGGCCACGCTGTGTGGATGATGCGGGCCCTCGCCCACCAGGCACTCAGCCTCAAGCAACCCCACCACTGCGTGGACCTCGTCGAAGGTGCCCTCACTCGCGGCCTCGGCCACGTCGACGGCCAGACTGAAGCCCTCCTCCACATCACCCACGCCCGCGCCTTCGCCTTCGCCGCCGTCGGTGAGAAGCCCGCAGCGGCCCGCGCCCTGCTCGCCGCCGAAGACGCTCTCCTGCGCGACGACGTTCCTCAGCCCAGCTACTCACGCGTCAGCGGCCCCGCTGCCGGCACCGTGGCCAGCCACACCGCCCGCACGCTTACCGACCTCGCCGATCACATCGGCACCGAACAGCAGCACCGAGACGCCCTGATCCGCTGGGACCCCGACAAGTACAAGCGCGTCCACGCCCTCACCTACGCCGACCTCGGCGACAGCCTCGCCGCCCAGGCTCGCGCCGACGAGGCAGTCGCCGCCTGGGCGCAGGCACTGACCCTCATGGAGGGCATGACCTCCGACCGCACCCGCAAAGCCATCGCCTCGCTCCGCTCCACCCTCTCCATCTACCAGCGCCGCAAAGTGCCCGGAGCCACCGAACTCGCCCGCCGCACACGCGAATCACTGGCCTAAGCTGCCCACCAAACGGCCGACGAAGGGACACCAGCCGTGGCTCAACGGACAACGGACGACCAGCCCAAAGCCCTGCCGCCCGCCCTCGAATCCATGACGCTGCTGGTCGCCGCCGTCATCGTCCACGACAAGGCCACCAACCGCGTCGTCCTCCTGCAGCGCAGCCAGAACGCCAAGTTCGCCCAGGGCATGTGGGACCTCCCCGTCGGCAAGAGCGAACCCGGTGAGCCCATTACGGAGACAGCGGTACGCGAGCTGCACGAGGAGACCGGCCTGACCGTGAAGCCGGAGTCCCTGAAGGTGGCCCACATCATCCACAGCGCCTGGGGCGTCGAAGCCCCCAACGG
Organism: Streptomyces sp. NBC_00878; assembly: GCF_026341515.1. Classification (NCBI taxonomy): domain Bacteria; kingdom Bacillati; phylum Actinomycetota; class Actinomycetes; order Kitasatosporales; family Streptomycetaceae; genus Streptomyces; species Streptomyces sp. NBC_00878. Next base: position 3,456,574 of record NZ_JAPEOK010000001.1, read on the forward strand.
CTTCCTCACCGTCGTCTTCGCCGCCCACGAATGGGCAGGCGAACCCGAAAATCGCGAACCGCGCAAACACTCACAAGTTTGTTGGGTGGATATCGACGATGTCCCTGGCGATTTTGTGGACACGACCGCCAGTGCCCTTCGCCACTATCTGAACGATGGCCCGGACGTTTCTTTGGAGGGCTGGCCGGACAGCACAATTTAGTCCACCTGCCCGTCCGGCCTCTCCTCACAGCTCCCGCACCCTCGCCCAGCCCGTCCGGCACTTGAGGACGAGGCCCTTCAGGCCGATGAACGGGGATCTGGGGGGCGGCAGCCCCCGGGGAAGGGACGGGTAGGGGCGGCGAGGGTGGGGCCGGGAACGGTTACGCTGCCCGACATGACCTCGGAGGTTCCCACGCGTGCGTACCGACGGCTCAGTGTCGAGGAGCGGCGGAGCCAACTGCTCGACGCGGCACTGTCGTTGTTCGCGGCGCGGACCCCGGAGGACGTCTCCCTGGACGACGTCGCGGAGGCGGCGGGCGTCTCGCGCCCCCTCGTGTACCGGTACTTCCCCGGCGGCAAACAGCAGCTGTACGAGGCCGCGCTCAGGTCGGCCGCGGAGGAGCTGGAGCACTGTTTCGCCGAGCCCCCACAGGGCCCGCTCACGCGCCGCCTCTCCAACGCCCTGGACCGCTATCTCGCCTTCGTGGACGAGCACGGAGCCGGGTTCAGCGCGCTGCTGCAGGGCGGCAGCGTCGTCGAGACGTCGCGGACCACGGCCATCGTGGACGGCGTGCGCCGGGCCGCCGCCGAGCACATCCTGAGTCATCTGGAGGTCGAGGAGCCGGCACCCCGGCTCCGGATGACCGTCCGGATGTGGATCACGGCGGTCGAGGCCGCCTCCCTGATCTGGCTGGATGAAGAGAAGGAACCGCCGCTGGACGAGTTGCGGGACTGGCTCGTCGAGCAGTTCGTCGCGTGCCTGGTGGCGACCGCGGGGCGCGACGCCCGGACGGCCGGTGCCCTACGGGCCGCACTGGCGATGGAGACCGCGGACGGCCCGCTGGGCACGTTCGCACGGGGCGTGCTGCCCGTCGTGAGCGACGCGGCACACCTGCTGTGACACTGGCTGCGTGAAGAGCGAAGACACCCCGTTCGAAGGCGGCCCCCTGGACGGCCGGGTGCTGCCGGTCCTGCTCGGCCTGACCGGACACCCGCCGAAGGTGTACCGGGTTCCGGTCCCGGACAACGCCGGTGGCCCGCCGACCGTGCTCGTCTACCGACGCGTACAGGCGAGTACGAGCAAACGGCTCGGGCTGCACCAGGGCTGGAAGTACGCGTACGACCCCGAGGGCGGGAGCGGCGGGAGCGGCGGGGAAGGCGGCAGGCTCCGGTGGCCGTGGTCCAGGCCGGAGTCCGCGCCCGACACCGCGGCGCGCATGAAGCCAGACGCCACGCCGGACGGCAAGTCGGACGACACCGACGAGTGACCTTGTTGGGCCGGATCGCCCACGCTCGCCGCGCGGAGCTCGCGCGCGCGTCTGAGGCTCGCGGTGCGGAGGAGCGGAGGGACCGCCCCGCACCGGAGGTGATGACGTGTCAGGAAGGCTTCTGCGGTTGGTCTGTACGGCGGCGATCGCGGCCGGCGCCGTCCTCGCACCGGGCCCGGCGGCGGCGTTGCCCGAGCCCGGCGAAAGCTCCGTACCCGAGCCCAGCGGGAGCTCCGTACCCGAACCCGGCGAGAGCGCGGCGCCGGATTCGGGTACGGAGCTCCCGGATTCCGCCCAGGAGGGCGAGCCCTCCGTCGCCTCGTTGCTGACGGACCTTCAGCGGCTGTACCGGGAGGCCGAGAAGGCGACCGAGACGTACAACGCGACCGAGGAGAAACTGAAGCGGCAGCGGACCGAGGTCGCGAAGCTCAACGGGCGTCTCTCCGCGGCCCGGCTCTCACTCCAGGGCAGTCGCGGCGCCGCGGGACGGCTCGCCAGGCAGCAGTACCAGGCCACGAGTGAGATCTCCTCGTACGTACGGCTGTTGCTCGCCCGCGATCCGCAACACGCCCTCGACCAGGGCCAGGTGATCCGGCAGGTCTCGCTGGAGCGCGCCGGAACGGTGAACCGGCTGGTCGCGAACGAGCGCAGGACCGACGAGCTCGCGCGTCGGGCCCGGGCCGCCCTCGACCGCCAACTCACCCTCGCAGAACGGCAGAAGAAGGACCGCGACCTCGTCGGAGAGCGCCTGAAGGACGTCGAGGACCTGCTCGCCTCGCTGACCCCCGAACAGCTCGCCCGGGTGGCCGAGCTGGAGGAGTCGGGGGTGGCGAAGGCGCAGGACGAGTTCATGGCCTCGGGCGCGTTGAGCAGTGAGCGGCCGCCCTCCCGGGAAGGGGACGAGGCGCTCCGGTACGCCGTGGAGCAGATCGGCAAGCCGTACGAGTGGGGCGCCGAGGGCCCGGACACGTTCGACTGCTCGGGCCTCACGTCTCAGGCCTGGGGCAGCGCGGGCCGGTCCATCCCCCGCACCAGCCAGGAGCAGTGGGCCCAGCTGCCCCGCGTCGAGTTGGGCGAACTGCGACCGGGCGACCTGGTCGTCTACTTCCCCGAGGCCACCCACGTCGCCCTGTACCTGGGCGACGGCATGGTCCTCCAGTCCCCGAGACCGGGGGCGACCGTCAAGGTGTCCCCCATCGCCGCCAACCCGATCCTGGGCGCGGTCCGCCCGGACACCGAGGCGGAGCCCCTGCCGGACTACACCCCGCCGCAGCTCCCCGAGGGCGCAACGGACGGTTCTGACGAGGGCTACCGCGCGCCCTCCGACCCGGGGACCTCTTCCCCAGAGGCACGGGGAACTGCGCGACCAGCCACAACCGACCCGCTCCCGCTCCCTCACTAGACGTGCTGTCGGCGCACCATCTCGGTGATCCAGACGGGCGCGAACGGGGACGTGCAGCCCGGGGAGGTCGGATAGTCCTTGAGCACCTCCAGGCGCTCACCGATCTCGATCGCACGGACGCGATACTCGGCGTGCTCGATGCCGATCTGAGCCAGGCAGTGGTTCATCGCCCACTGCAGGCGATCCGGGGCGTCCTTCATCTCCGCCTCGACGACATCGAGCAGTGCGGCGAGGTCGAGGCCCTCGGGCTTCTTCGCCACGCGTTCGGTGGTCAGTGCCCAGCCCGCACTGGCGACCACGGGATCCGGATCGGCGGACCAGACCAGGCGCAGCTCTTCGGCATGCGGGTTCTTCTTCACCACGTAGTTCACGAGCCAGTCGTGCACCTTGGGTGTGCGCGCCTGGCGCAACATGGCGTCCAAGTCGTCACGCCCGAACGCCTTCGGGCGGCAGATCAGGATCGCCAGCAGCCTCGCCGCGGTGTCATCCGTCGCCCAGAGCCGGCACGCGAGCTCCTGCTGCGTCTTCAGCCGCTTCGCGAGCGCGCGCAGCTTGCCGAGATTCACACCGTGATCGTCACCGTGCCGCTCGTTCACCTCGCGTGCCTTCGGGTCCTCAAGGTCGGCCAGCTCGGCCATCACCTCGGCCACCGTCGTCTCGGCCACCTCGGCCTCCTCTCGCTCATGGAGCGGGATTCAGCCTACGAGAGGGGTCAGCCTCCGGCCACCGACGCCAGGTACGCCCCCGTCTTCTCCGGCTCGTAGAAGAAGTTCTCGAAGTCCGACGGGTCGTTGAAGCCGTTCGCGAAGCGGTTGGCGACCGGTGGGAGCTGGCCTGCCGCGCCGATCAGGTTGAGGACGTGCTCCGGCGGGGCGCCGAGCATCGCGTTCGTCCACTTGGTCACGTGCTGGGCCGTGTCCCAGTACCGCTCGAAGGTGTTGCGCATCCACGTCGCGTCGAACTCCTTGTCCCCGTGGGAGAGGATCGAGTCGAGGTACGAAGCGGCGCACTTCGAGGCCGAGTTGGAACCCTGGCCGGTGATGGGGTCGTTGGCGACGACCACGTCGGCGACGCCGAGGACCAGGCCGCCGCCGGGCAGCCGGCCTATGGGGTTGCGGACCGTGGGCGTGTAGCGTCCGGCCAACGTGCCGCCGGCGTCCGTGAGTTCGACCTTGGTGGCCCGCGCGTACTCCCACGGCGTGAACCGCTCCATGAGTTCCAGGGTCAGGGAGAGGTGTTCGGCCGGGTCCTTGACGCCCTGGAAGGCGTCCAGCGGGCCGCCGGGTATGCCCTCCCAGAAGAGGATGTCCGCCCGGCCCGAGGTGGAGAGGGCGGGCATGACGAAGAGTTCGCCCACGCCGGGGACCAAGTTGCAGCGGACCGCGTCGTATTCCGGGTGCTCCGGGCGCGGGCCCAGGCCGTGGACGTACGCGACGGCCAGCGCGCGCTGCGGCTCCGCGTACGGGGAGCGGGAGGCGTCGCGGCCGAACATCGAGACCAGTTCGCCCTTGCCCGCCGAGACGAGGACCAGGTCGTACGTACGGGAGAAGTAGTCGAGGTCGCCGACGGCCGCGCCGTGGATGACCAGTTGGCCGCCGCGCTGGGCGAACGTCTCCATCCAGCCGGCCATCTTGACGCGCTGGTCGACCGACTGGGCGTACCCGTCGAGCCTGCCCACCCAGTCGATCGCCCGCTGGGTCGGCCCCGGGTCGTGCGAGCCGGGGGCGGCGACCGAGACGCCGAGTCCTTCGATCTTCGGGGCCTGGGACTCCCAGAAGTTCAGCTGGAGATCGCGCTCGTGCTGCAGGGCCGTGTGGAACATGCACTGCGTCGACATGACGCGGCCGGTTCGGATCTCGTCCGCCGTGCGGTTGGACATCAGGGTGACCTCGTACCCGTTCGACTGGAGTCCGAGGGCGATCTGGAGTCCGGACTGGCCGGCTCCGACGACGAGTATCTTCCGCATGCCTGTCCTTCTCTGCGTACGTCTGATTCCGGGTAGGTCTTATTCCGGGCTGACTTCGAGTGCGTGGCCGACAAGGGCCAGCAGGGTCTCGATCGCCGAGAACCTGCGGCGCGCGTCCATGATCATGACAGGTATGTGTGGCGGAATCGTGAGGGCCTCGCGTACGTCTTCCGGCTCGTACTTCTCGCTTCCGTCGAAGTGGTTGACGGCCACGACGTACGGCAGCCCGCAGCTCTCGAAGTAGTCGAGGGCCGGGAAGCAGTCCTTCAGACGGCGGGTGTCGGCGAGGACCACCGCGCCGATCGCCCCGCGCACCAGGTCGTCCCACATGAACCAGAACCGCTGCTGCCCCGGTGTGCCGAACAGGTACAGGACCAGGTCGTCGTCGAGTGTGATGCGGCCGAAGTCCATGGCCACGGTGGTGGTCAGTTTCTCCGGGGTCGAGCTGAGGTCGTCGGTGTCCTCGCTCGCCTCGGTCATCAGCGCCTCCGTCTGGAGGGGCGTGATCTCCGAGACGGCGGTGACGAGGGTGGTCTTGCCGACGCCGAAGCCGCCGGCCACCACTATCTTCGTGGCGATCGGGGCGCGCGTACGGTCCTGCTGCCAGGCCTTCAACTCCTCGTCGGGCTCGATGAGTTGGGAGGACGTGGCGAATTGCCCGTATCGGGCGGAATCCGAGACGCGGGAGGCGTCAGAGACGACGGAGTCCACTCAGCACCCTTTCCAGCAGAGCGCGGTCCGGCTGTCCCGGGCCGTGACCTGTTCCGTACACACGGATCTTTCCCTGGTCCGCCAGGTCGCTGAGGAGCACCCGGACCACGCCGAGCGGCATCTTCAGCAGGGCGGCGACCTCGGCCACCGTCCGCATCCGGCGGCAGAGTTCGACGATGGCCCGCATCTCCGGCATCACCCGGGTGGAGAGGGAACCATTCTCCAACTCCCGCCGCTGCTCAGGAGCTTCGATCGCCGCGACGAACGTCTCGACGAGCAGGACGTGCCCGAAGCGCGTACGGCCGCCGGTGAGCGAGTACGGGCGTACGCGGGCGGGTTTTCTGTCCCCGCCGCGGACCGGGAGCCTGGGCGTGCCGCTCAGGTCGCTCACTTGGCCGCCTCCATCGTCGTGGCCTCGATCGACTGCCGCAGCTCGCTGCGGAGTTCGGGGGTCAGGACGTGTCCGGCGCGGCCCACGAAGAGCGCCATGTGGTACGCGACGACGCTCATGTCGCAGTCCGGGGCGCCGTGCACACCGAGCAGCGAGCCGTCGCTGATCGACATGACGAAGAGGCCGCCGTCCTCCATCGCGACCATGGTCTGCTTGACGCCGCCGCCGTCCATCAGCTTGGCGGCGCCGATGGCGAGGCTCCCGATGCCGGACACGATGGTGGCGAGGTCCGCCGCGGAACCTCTGGGGCTCTTGGGCCTCTCCGTGCTGCGGAGGCGCGCCTGCTCGTTTCTCCCGGGGTCGGAGGAGAGCAGCAACAAGCCGTCGGAGGAGACCACCGCGACGGACAGGAGTCCCGGCACCTCCTCGACGAGGTTCGTCAGCAGCCAGTGCAGATTGCGGGCCTCAGTGCTCAGTCCGAAGGTACTGGGCGAGATCAACTGCTTGCCTCCTCGACTGTGTCCCCCTGGGTTTCTACGGCATGCACGGCGGACGGCTCCAGCTCCGACGTCTGTTCGGCGATCTCCGCTTCGACATCACGGCGGCCGTTGTTCGCGCCCTGGTGGAATCCGCCGAGCCTGCGGCGCAGGGCCTCGGCGTCCACGGACGCGCTGCGCGGCCTCGCCGCGGGCGCGGGTGCGGAGATCTTCGGGGTCCGCTTGGGCAGCCCCTTGTCGGTGACCGGCTCGTTCGAGTCGTTCGGCTCGTTCGACTCGCCGGCTGCCTGCGGTACGTGCGGCTCGTGCGCCGCCCGCCGCCTGGGCGGCTCGTCGGGGACGCGCTCGTGGGTGTCGGGGCCGATGGCGTACGGATCGGTGCTCGCCTGGGCGGGGATGGTGACGGACGGGGTGGCGGCTTCGGGTTCGCGGGGTCCCGCTGCCTGGGGTTCCGCTCCCTGGGGATCCGCTTCGCGGACCTCGGCTTCGCGGGCCTCTGCTTCGCGGACTTCGGCTTCGGCTTCGGCGGGCTCGGACGATTCCGAGGGGCCTTCGGCCGGGGGCACCGGTGCCATGAGCACCATGGTCGTCTCGGGGCCGGTGGCCTCGGGCGGGACGACGGGCTCAGCAGCGGCAGCCGTGTCTTCGGGCTGGGAGGACTGCTCCTCTTCGACCCCGCCCACCGGGCTCGCGTCCTCGTGGTCCGCGTGGTCCGCGTGGCCTGCGTGGCCTGCGTGGTCCTCGTTGTCCTCGTGTACGGAACTCTCGGCGGGGCCCGCCCCGCCGGAGTCCCGCAAAGAGTCCTCCGCCGCCGCGATCAGCGGGTCGCGGTCCGAGCGGGCGTACAGGACGTTGGAGTTGACCTCGGCGTCCGCACCCGGGAGGGTCAGCGCGGAGGCGCCGCCGGCCATGGCCGACGAGGGGACGGTGGCGGCGGGCGGGGCGGCGAACAGCGCCTTGGGCAGGACGACGACCGCGGTGATGCCGCCCTGCTTCTGCTCGCGCAACTGCACCCGTACGCCGTGCCGGTGGGCGAGACGGGCCACCACGTACAGGCCGAGCCCGAGTCCCTCGCCGCTCTCCTGGTCGTACGCGTCCATGGGGTCGAAGTCCGAGAGGCGGGCGTTCAGCTGGGTGAGCCGGTCGCCGGTCATGCCGATGCCCTCGTCCTGGACGGAGAGCATGACCTCGCCGCTCTCCAGGAGCCAGCCGGAGACCTCGACGGGCATCTCGGGCGGCGAGGACGACGAGGCGTTCTCCAGGAGTTCGGCCACCAGGTGACTGATGTCGTCCGCGGCGAACCCGGCGAGGTGCGCGTGCGGCGGCAGCGCGGCGATCCGTACCCGCTCGTACCGCTCGATCTCGCTGCCGGCGGCCCGGACGACGTCGACGAGCGGAACCGGGCCGGGGTGCTGGTGGCCATGATCGGCGCCCGCGAGAACCAGCAGGTTCTCCGTGTGGCGGCGCATGACGGTGGCGAAGTGGTCGAGACGGAAGAGCGTGGCGAGCCGGTCGGGGTCCTGCTCGCGCTCCTCCAGGCCCTCGATGACGCCGAGTTGGCGCTCGACGAGACCGAGCGTGCGCAGGGCGAGGTTGACGAAGGTGCCGTGGATGCTGGTGCGGATCTGCTCCAAGTGGGCGGCCGCGTCGGCGAGTTCGGAGCGGAGGCGGTCGCGCTCGTCGGCCATCTTCTGGCGCTGGCCGACGAGGTGCTTACGGTCGCTCTCCAGGGTCGTCAGCCGCTCGTGGGCCGCGACGGCATGCGCGTGGAGCGCGTTGACGGAGCGTACGGCCTGGGCGAACTCGTCGTTGCGGCCGGTGAACTTGACCGGCGCCTCGGTGGCCGGTCCGGCGGCGAGGCGGGCCGAACCGAGGCGCAGGACGGCCAGCGGACGGGTGAGCGAACGGGCCATACCCGTGGAGACGCCGACGGCGAGCAGCATCAGGGCGCCGAGGATCGCGATCCGGATCTCCAGCGCGGTGACGTCGTCGTCCCGCAACTGGGCGAGTTCCTCGGCCCGTTGGGTGTTGAGGGAGGCCTCGACTCCGCGCATCTGCTCGATGCGGGCGGAGAGCGCGGCGTCCAGCTTCTTGGTGTCGGTGTCGAGTTGGGAGTCGGAGAGGGTGGGCCGCCCGGCGAGGCTCGCGAGGTACTTCTCGGCGGCGGCGACCTCGGAGCCCGTCACCGTGGAGTCGTACGAGGCACGGTCGGCCTTCGGCCCGGTCTCGCGGAAACCGGCGAGCGCCGCCTGCTCGCGGACGTTGGCCTGCATGGCGGCGGCGGTGAGCGCGTCGCGCTGCTTGGTGTCGGCGGCCGTCGAGCTGGTGCTCGTCTCGGGCAGACCCGTGATCGGGTCGGTGGTGGTCCGCGTGGAGGCGGGGATGTTCAGGGCCGCGAGGAGCAGGCCGCGGGTCGCGGCGGCCTGCTGGACCGCGGTGTCGAGGTCGGCGAGGGCGTGCGCGCCGGCGCCCGCGCGGGGCGGGAGCATCTCGGCCAACTCCTCGGCGAGGCCGTGGAGTTCGGTGAGGGCGGCGGAGTACGCCTGATGCGCTTCGAGAGCGGTGCTCTTCCCGGTGAGCGCCGCTCTGCGCACGGCGGCGATGCCGTCGAGGGTCTTGCGGAACGCGGCGGGCGCGTCGGCCTCGACGGCTTCCGCGCGGAGTTCGTCGACCTGCCGGTCGACGCGGGCACTGCGGCGCTCGGAGGGGCCCTGGCCGTCGGGACGGCCGGCCGCGATGTAGGAGGTGACCTCGTCGCGCTCGTCGGCCAGCGAGTGGGCGAGCGCCAGCGCGTCCTTGGTGCGCCCGGCGAGCGTCACCAGGTTCTGCGAGTCGTTCAGCTCGCTCGACGCGGCGATCACGGACGGGCTACCGGCTCCGGCGATCGCGGCGGCCACGACGGCGACGGCGACGATCAGCCGACTGCGTACGTGCCGGGGACGGCCGCGGCCCACGGCGTCCGAGGTGTGCTGTGCGGTCGGTGAGTTCGGCGTGTGCCCGGAGGCTTCACCCGAGGTCGACTGCCTGCCTTTGCGCCGAGGCCGCGTTTTCTGCACCGGTGCTCGCATTCTTGACTCGTGATCCCCATGGGTCCGGTGACGATCCGTCAACTCGCGCTTCGTCCCGGTAACGGCTCCCGACCCTCCCAGTGCCGGTGGGCAGTGGTCGCGCATCACCTGACCCGCCACACGAAGGAGTGAACATCCCCGAGGAGCGGCCCGGCAAGTCTCCGTGGCGCGTGCGACACCCTTGCGCGGCGGGCCGGTTGGACGTCCACAGCGACCGGTGGCAAGATGCGCCGCCACGCTTCAACGGAGTCGGTGATTCCCCCTCAAAGCAGGCGCCTGACCTGCCGGTCAGTGTCAATTCGCCGACGGTTGCCAGCCTTTGGCGAAGCTTGTGAAAGCCTCGTGCAGACTGGCCGAATGCGCTCGGAACTGATCTCGGTACCCGGTGACCCCGCCCGCCCCGACGAGGACTACGCATCGCTCGGCCTTCCGGCCTCCGGACAGGGCGGTTCGCTCATCGTCCTGGACGGCGTGACACCACCGTCCACCGACTACGCCTGTCTGCATTCCGTCCCTTGGTTCACGGCCCGCCTCGGCGGATCCCTGCACGAACTGTCCGTTTCGCGACGAGATCTGACGCTGACCCAGGTGCTGGAGCAGGCCATCACGCGTACCGCCGACGCCCATCGAGCCACCTGTGACCTTTCTCACCCACGCACCCCACAGGCAACCGTCGCGCTGGCCCGCTGGTCCCCGGAATCCGTCGAGTACCTGGTCCTCTCGGACTCCGCCCTCCTCGTGGAATCCCCCGCCGGCGTGGTCACCCCGCTCCTCGACGACCGCCTCTCCCGCGTCCCCCGCGCCACCCTGACCTCCCACTCCGCCACGGACGCGACCCTCCGCAACAAGGAGGGCGGCTTCTTCACGGCGGCGGCGGACCCTTCGGCGGCGGCACGCGCGGTGACGGGCACCTTCCCCCGCCCCGAGGTCCGAGCCCTGACCGCCCTGACGGACGGCGCGACCCGCTGGGTGGAAAAGTTCCGGGAGGGCGACTGGACGGACCTGTTCGCCCTGGTCCGCAAGGAGGGCGCCCAGTCCCTGATCGACCGCGTACGGGCGCTGGAACGGGCGGATACGAAGCGCGCGTTCCTGGGCCGCTCGAAACAACATGACGACGCGACGGTGGTGTACGTGGAGTTCTGAGCCGATCGACGGTGGCGTACGTAGAGCTGTGAGCCGATCGACGGTGGCGTACGTAGAGCTGTGAGCCGCTCGACGGCGACCTACGCGGGGCGGCGAGCCATTCGGGGCGGTCCGTTCAGACTTACGGCGACCTGGGCGCGCCCCTGTCCTTCAGGGGCGCGGGGAACTGCGCGACCAGCCCCCACGCACCCGCGGACAACACACAACCCTCCCCAGCCCCCCGTCACCTCTCAACCCCCCGATTCAGCCGATGCAGCAACCGAGCCAGCTCAGCCACTTCCTCCCGGTCCCAGCTGGCAAGCTCCCGCACATACCGCGCCCGCCGCGCCTCCCGTACCGCACGAAACCGCGCCCGCCCCTCCTCCGTGAGGTGCACGAGCCAGGCCCGCCCATCCGCGGGATCCGGCTCGCGGGCGACCACACCCATCTCCTCCAGGGCCCGCAGCTGCCGCGACATCGTGGCCTTGCCGACGCCGATGTAGGCGGCAAGCTCCGTGGCCCGCTGCCGGCCGAGTTCCTCCAGCCGTACGAGGAGGCCGTACGCGGAGGACTCCAGGTCGGGGTGGACCTCACGGACCATCTCACCGGAGTTGGCACGGGCACGCCGCAGCAGGACGGTCAGCTCGCGTTCCAGAGCCAGGAACTCCTGGTTCGCCCCGCCCTGGTCCACACCACTCGCCGGGGCACCGGATGCCGTCCGGTGCCCCTCGCCGTTCCCGCCCTCGTGCATGTCAGCACCCATGACCCGGTTTTCCCGATCGTGAAAGTTTCCACCAAACGCCGCCATTGCCGCAGCTGGGCCAGTATTTCGCAGGAATAGACCAACGGCAGCCTCCGGACCCTCTTCCTACCCCGCCGCCCCGCTGCGTAGCTTCGTTGGCCAGCTCCAGTGGCATGCCCACGCCATCACTCCTTCGCCACAGAGTCCGGCGGGTCAACGGTGGCCCGGCCCCACCAGCACGTACAAATACATCACCCAGTACTACCTGGTACCGCCCAGCACCACGGACCCCCACGGAGCACCACCGAGCACCACCGAGCCTTCGGAGGCACGCCATGCCCGTGCACAGACCCGGAACGGCCCAACGGTCGCGCGGCCACCACGGCCCGCACGCCCAGCGCAGGACGCGGCTCTCCGCGACAGGAATCCTGCTCGCCCTCCCCTCCCTCCTCCTCTCGCTCCTCTTCTCCCTCCCCCTCGCCGCCCCCGCCCAGGCGACCGACGACCCTCCCCGGGGCTCCGCCTACATGGGGATGGGCGTCATCCCGCACGACGGCCAGGGCGGTCTGCCGGCCGCCCGCGCCACGCAGACGGAGGGCGTGGACGTCAGCAGCCACCAGGGCAACGTCGCCTGGCCGACCCTGTGGAGCAGCGGGGTCAAGTGGGCCTATGCGAAGGCCACCGAGGGGACGTACTACACGAATCCCTACTTCGCCCAGCAGTACAACGGCTCGTACGACGTCGGGATGATCCGTGGCGCGTACCACTTCGCGACCCCCGACACGACGGGCGGTGCCACCCAGGCCAACTACTTCGTGGACCACGGAGGCGGCTGGTCCAAGGACGGCAGGACCCTGCCCGGCGCCCTGGACATCGAGTGGAACCCGTACGGCGATGCCTGCTTCGGCAAGACGCAGAGTGCGATGGTCACCTGGATCCGCGACTTCCTGAACCAGTACAAGGCCCGCACCGGCCGTGACGCCGTCATCTACACGGCCACCAGCTGGTGGACCCAGTGCACCGGCGACTACGCCGGCTTCGCCTCCGCCAACCCGCTCTGGATCGCCCGCTACGCCTCGGCGGTGGGCACACTCCCGGCGGGCTGGAGCTACTACACGATGTGGCAGTACACCTCCTCCGGCCCGACGGTCGGCGACCACAACAAGTTCAACGGGGCCCTGGACCGGGTGGTGGCGCTGGCAAATGGCTAGCGAGAACAGCGCTCCCGGCCGGGGGTCCGGGGGTTGTCCCCCGGGAAGACACAGCAGCGGGGCACTGGACCGGGTGGTGGCGCTGGCCAACGGCTGACCCGCGCACGGCAATGCCCCGCGCATCCGTACTCGGAAGACGTACGTACGCGGAAGGCCCGAGCCCCTCATGAAGAGGGACCCGGGCCTTGCGTTACCGGTGGACGTCCGTCACGCCGCCACCGGAACCTCCGTCGCCGCGCCGTTCGTCGCCGGGGCGAGCGCCAGTTCCAGGACCTGGCGGACGTCCGTGACCGCGTGGACGTCGAGCTTGTCCAGGACCTCGGCCGGGACGTCGTCCAGGTCGGGCTCGTTGCGCTTCGGGATCACGACCGTCGTGACCCCGGCCCGGTGCGCGGCGAGCAGCTTCTGCTTCACGCCGCCGATCGGGAGGACCCGGCCGGTGAGCGAGACCTCGCCCGTCATGGCCACGTCCGTGCGGACGAGGCGGCCGGACAGGAGCGAGGCGAGGGCCGTCGTCATGGTGACGCCGGCGCTCGGGCCGTCCTTCGGGACCGCGCCGGCCGGGAAGTGGATGTGCACGCCCCGGTCCTTCAGGTCGCCCACCGGCAGTTCGAGCTCGGCTCCGTGGCTCCGCAGGAAGGAGAGCGCGATCTGCGCCGACTCCTTCATGACGTCACCGAGCTGACCGGTGAGGGTCAGACCCGCCGCGCCCGTCTCCGGGTCGGCCAGCGACGCCTCCACGAAGAGGACGTCACCGCCCGCGCCCGTGACCGCGAGGCCCGTCGCCACGCCCGGCACCGCGGTGCGGCGCTCGGCCGGGTCCGTGGCGGACTCGGGCACGTGGTGCGGCCGTCCGATCAGCGCGCGCAGATCGTCGGCGCCGACCGTGAACGGCAGTTCCCGCTCGCCGAGTTCGTGCTGTGCCGCCACCTTGCGGAGCAGCCGTGCGACGGACCGCTCCAGGTTGCGGACGCCCGCCTCCCGCGTGTACTCGCCGGCCAGCTTGCGCAACGCGCTCTCGTCCAGGGTGACTTCGGCCTTCTCCAGACCGGCCCGCTCCAGCTGACGCGGCAGCAGGTGGTCCCGGGCGATGACGACCTTCTCGTCCTCGGTGTAGCCGTCGAGCCGCACGAGTTCCATACGGTCGAGCAGCGCCTCCGGGATGGCTTCGAGCACGTTCGCCGTGGCGAGGAACACCACGTCGCTCAGGTCGAGTTCGACCTCCAGGTAGTGGTCCCGGAAGGTGTGGTTCTGCGCGGGGTCGAGGACTTCGAGCAGGGCCGCGGCCGGGTCGCCGCGGTAGTCGGAGCCGACCTTGTCGATCTCGTCCAGCAGGACCACCGGGTTCATGGACCCGGCCTCTTTGATGGCCCGCACGACCCGGCCGGGCAGCGCGCCGACGTACGTACGCCGGTGGCCGCGGATCTCCGCCTCGTCCCGTACGCCGCCCAGGGCGACCCGGACGAACTTGCGGCCCATGGCGTGCGCGACGGACTCGCCGAGGCTGGTCTTGCCGACGCCGGGAGGTCCGACGAGCGCGAGCACTGCGCCGCCGCGGCGGCCGCCCACGACACCCAGACCCCGGTCGTTGCGTCGCTTGCGCACCGCCAGGTACTCGGTGATCCGCTCCTTCACGTCCTCCAGACCGGCGTGCTCGGCGTCCAGGATGGCCTTGGCGCCCTGGATGTCGTACTCGTCCTCCGTCCGCTCGTTCCACGGCAGTTCGAGCACCGTGTCGAGCCAGGTGCGGATCCAGGAGCCCTCGGGCGACTGGTCGCTGGAGCGCTCCAGCTTCTCGACCTCCTTGAGCGCGGCCTCGCGGACCTTCTCGGGAAGGTCGGCGGCCTCGACGCGGGTCCGGTAGTCGTCGGACTCCTCGCCCTCCGCCTCGCCGTTCAGCTCGCGCAGCTCCTTGCGGACGGCCTCCAGCTGGCGCCGCAGCAGGAACTCCCGCTGCTGCTTGTCCACGCCTTCCTGTACGTCCTTGGCGATGGACTCGGCGACATCCTGCTCGGCGAGGTGCTCGCGCAGCTGCTCGGTGGCGAGCTTCAGCCGGGCCACCGGGTCGGATGTCTCCAGGAGCTCGACCTTCTGGGCGGTCGTCAGGAACGGTGAGTAGCCGGAGTTGTCGGCGAGCGCGGACACGTCGTCAATGGCCTGGACGCGGTCCACGACCTGCCAGGCGGCGCGCTTCTTCAGCCAGTTGGTGGCCAGCGCCTTGTACTCCTTGACCAGTTCGGTCACGGCGCCGGGCAGCGGATCGGGCACGGTCTCCTCGACCTGGACGCCCTCCACCCACAGAGCGGCTCCGGGGCCGGTCGTACCGGCGCCGACGCGCACCCGGCCGCGGCCGCGGATCAGGGCGCCGGGGTCGCCGTCGGCGAGGCGTCCCACCTGCTCGACGGTGCCGAGCACCCCCGTGTTCGCGTACGTCCCGTCGATCCGTGGAACAAGCAGCACCCTCGGCTTGCTGGTCCCACTGGAACGCGCGGCGGCCTGTGCCGCCTCCACCGCAGCCCGTACATCGGTGTCGTTGAGGTCCAGAGGCACCACCATGCCGGGCAGCACGACCTCGTCGTCGAGCGGCAGCACGGGCAGAGTGAGCGGTGCGGATGTCAAAGCCATGATCTTCCCCTCGACAAGCAAGTTGAGCTACACCCACTCAATGCACTTGAGCCCCCTCATGTTCCCGGAAGGGTGTTCGCTATGAGCGATCATTCGCCGGTGATGCCCGGGCAGTGCGGTTCGAGGACCTGGCGCCGGTACGCACGTTCAAGTCGTACAAGGGCCAGCGGCATCTGCCGGGCCTGTGGTGGTCGTCCGCAGTGGGCGGGGCACATCGGATACGAGTCCTGGCTGGAGCGCGACCATGTGATGCTCCTGGACTCCGACCCGTCGGTGGTGGGGATCTCGTCTCAGCCGTTCTGGCTGTTCTGGTGGTCGGATGCGGACAAGGGCGTCCCGCACGCGCCGGACTACTTCGCCCGCCGCGAGAACGGCACGGCGCTGGTGGTCGACTGCCGTCCGGCTGATCGGCGCAAGCCCCGGGACGTGTTGAGGTTCGAGGCGACGCAGGCAGCCTGCGCCCAGGTTGGGCGGGAGTTCCGGCTGGTGGGGGTGCCGGACGCGATCGTTGTGCGTAATGTGCGCCGGCCGGCGGGCTACCGCCAGCCCCGCCACCGGCTGGAACCCGTGGCCTCCGAGCTGCCGGCGGCGTTCGCCGAGCCACAGCCAGTGATGGGCGAGGCCTCGGCTCTCGGGGACCCGATCAGGGTGCTGCCGGTGCTGTTCCACCTGCTGTGGTCGCACGAGCTGACGGCGGATGTGTCGGTGCCGCCGCTGCCGCACCACCGCTACGTCCGCACCCGCCACAGCGTCTGGATCGGCCCGCCGGATGCCGACCAGCCCGCCGTCAGCCTTCCCGGCCTGCCGGAAATTGCCGACGCCCAGCCGGGTGGGTGGCCTGGCGGCGCCGCTCGCCGTTCTGCCCGGCGGCGGCCAGGATCCGATCGCATGGTGCGGCAGGTAACATTCTTGGTCCATTCGTTCGTCCGCCGACAGGTCGGGCGCACGAACACTCGGGTGAACTCTCCACTCAACGCGTGCGCTGAGCTGCTCAAACTCCAGCCATCGCCCCGTACAGCCGAAGGGCGAGGCCTGGCCGAGTCGGGGCGCTCGTAGACTCGGAGGGCCGAGGGCGGAAGATCATGGGAGTTTGGGTGCCGGAGCACGAGCGACGAAGCACGAGCGCTGATGTGGCGCGTGTCGCCGGGGTCGCTCGTTCCACCGTGAGCTACGTGATGAACAACCACCCGCACCAGAAAATCTCCGAGCCCACCCGTCGGCGTGTTCTCGAGGCGGCGGAGCAACTCGGGTACCGCCCGTCCGCGGCGGCGCGAGCTTTGCGGCGTGGCCGGACGGACTTGGTGCTGTGCCTCATGCCGGACTTCCCTGTCGGCCACACCCTGGGCTCCTTTCTTCCCACGCTGTCCACCGCGTTCGGTCGGCACGGGTTCACGTTCGTGATACACCCGACCACCCCTCACGAACAGCCGCTGCGTGAGGTTTGGCAGGCCATCGCCCCAGCGGCGATCGTCAGTCTGGATGCCCTCGGGGCCGCCGACCTGGCCGACGTGCGCGATCTCGGCATTCCCGTGGCGGAGGTCGTCTACGAGCCCGTCGATGACGGCTTGGCCGGGATTACCTTGCCCAACCTGCAGTTCGGCACGGTGCAGGCGGAGTATCTGATTGCCACGGGGCACACACGAATCGGTTTCGCGTATCCGGCGGACGAGCGCCTGCGCAGGTTCGCCGAGCCACGGCTCGCAGGGGTCCGCGAGGCATGCCGAGCCGCCGGCCTCCCGGAGCCGGACGTCCGGACGGTGGCTCTGGACGTCGACTCCGCGGCATTGGCGGCCTCGGCCTGGACCGGGGCGGAGCCCTCCATCACCGCCGTCTGCGCTTACAACGACGAGACCGCGATCGGGCTGCTCGCTGCCGCCAGGTCGCTCGGCATGGCGGTGCCCACAAAGCTCGCCGTGATCGGTGTCGACGACATCCCGACGGCCGTGTTCGCGGATCCGCCCCTGACGACGGTGCGTGCCGACTTCGCCGGCTACGCCGAGCGCTTGGCGGATCTCGTCGTGGCGGCGACCAACGGCGTACCGGCAGCGGTTCCGACGCCGGCGGGGACCGTCGAGCTCATCACGCGTCACAGCGCGTAATCTCCGCGCGAGCGCGCGACCCGTAATCCCTCGTGATTTTCGACTCCCCGACCCTTGTGGGCCCGAGGGTTACTCCCGTACGGTCTCGCTACTGACTCGTGTCAGTGACACGAGTCGGTAATGAGTCGGAAACACGTGTGGCTCAGATCTCGCGATGTCCTTGTCCCGAGGAGCGTGTGCAGATGTCCCAAACCGCGCCGTACACCACCGAAACCCCTACCGAGCCCACCGAGCGCGTGGGGATGGGGTTCCTGATCATCCTGGCCTTGGCCTACATGGGGATCTTCCTGGGTCTGCTGACCCCGGTCATCGTCACAATGGCGCTCAAGCTGACCGAATTCGGCAAGGACAGCCTCTCCGGCAACCTGTCGCTCGTGCTCGGGGTCGGCGCGGTGTTCGCCCTGGTCGGCAACCCTCTCTTCGGAAAGCTGAGTGACCGGACCACCAGCCGGTTCGGCCGGCGACGGCCGTGGCTGATCGGCGGCGTGATCGGTGCGCTGATCGGGCTCGCCGTCGTCGCGACCGCGTCGAGCGTGGGCCTGCTGCTGGTGGGTTGGTCCATCACCCAGGTCTCGTTCAACGCCGCGCTTGCGGCACTGGTCGCCGTGCTGCCCGATCAAGTGCCGGTCAGTCAGCGGGGCCTCGCGTCGGCGTACCTCGGTGTGGGCATCCCGGTGGCTGCGATCGTGGGCACGTACATCGTCGCGGGGGTCGAAGGCGCGTTCCTGAAGTTTCTCGTGCCCGGGCTGATCGCCACCGTACTCATGATCCTGCTGGTCGCGGTTCTTCCGGACAAGCGGATCGCGAAGGGCAGCGTAGCGAGATACACCTTTGGCGAGTTCGCGCGCAGCTTCTACGTCAGCCCCCGCAAGGCTCCTGATTTCTCCTGGGCCTGGCTGAGCCGCTTCCTGCTCTTCATGGGCCTGTCGTTCTTGCTCACCTACCAGGTGCCCTACCTGCTGGAGCACCTCGACGTCGCGGAGAGCCAGATCGGCGACCTGGTCTTCCGCGCCACCCTCGTGCAGTCCGCGGTGCTGATCGTGGTGAGCTTCATCGCCGGCCCGGTCTCCGACCGCATGCGACGGCGCAAGGCGTTCGTCTTCGTCGCCGCAGTGATCTATGCGGTCGCCCTGGCGGTCATCGCCTTCTCCCCGGACTACGACACGTTCCTGATCGGAATGGCGATCTCCGGCGTCGGCCAAGGCATCTACATCGCTGTCGACCTGGCCCTGGTCACCGACGTGCTGCCCAGTCAGGAGACGGCGGCTCGCGACCTCGGGGTGTTCAACATCGCCAGCGCCGGCCCCCAGTCCCTCGCACCCTCTGTCGCACCTTTGTTCCTGGCGATCGGCGGGCCGGCGAACTTCGTCTCGCTCTTCAGCGCGGCAGGCATCTTCGCCGCGATCGGCGCACTGGCCATCATCCCCATCCGAAAGGTGCGGTAGCCGCGGTCATGAACAGTCACAACAACCCGAGCTGGGCCGACAGCCGAGTCGAGAAACTTGTCGGGACACTCGTCTCGGCCATGACCGTCGAGGAGAAGGTCGCCTTCGTCACCGGTGACCTCAACTTCGACTACGGCTTCTACAGCGCGCCGCTGGAGCGGCTGGGCATTCCCGCGCTGCAGATGGCGGACGGTCCCGCAGGAGTCCGGATCAACCGCGCGGATGTTCACGATGGCCGGGCCACGTCGCTGCCGGCACCGATTGCGCTGGCGGCGACCTGGGATCCTGGGCTGGCGCATCGCTTCGGCGCCGTGATCGGCGCCGAGTGCCTCGCCTCCGACCACAACGTCTCGCTCGCTCCGGCCGTCGACATCGCACGCGTACCGCTCGCCGGACGCACCTTCGAGTCCTTCGGCGAGGATCCCCTCCTGACCTCGGACATGGGCGTTGCCGTGGCACGCGGCATCCAGTCGCACCCCGTCCAGGCCTGCGCCAAGCACTTCGCCGTCAACAACCAGGAGTACCAGCGCGCCACCATCGACGCCGTCATCGACGAGCGAACCCTGATGGAGATCTACCTGCCGCCGTTCGAAGCGCTCGTTCGCGACGGCGAGGTCGCCTCGGTGATGGCCGCCTTCAACCGGATCAACGGCGACCACGCCTGCGAGAACACCGAACTGCTCAGCACGATCCTGCGCGAGCAGTTCGGTTTCCGCGGCTGGGTGATGAGCGACTACGGCGCGAACCACAGCACCGCCGCCTCCGCCAACGCGGGTCTCGACCAGGAGCAGCCGGCCGCCGGTCACTGGGGCGAGCAGTTGGCCGAGGCCGTCCGCGACGGCCGGGTGGACCCCACGGTCCTCGACACGATGGTCCGCCGCATCCTTACCCCTCTGGTCGGCCTGGGACAGCTGGACCGGCGCCCTTCCATCGCGCCGTTCCCCGTGGAGACACACCACGCGGTGGCCCTCCAGGTCGCGGAGGAGGGGACCGTGCTGCTGCGCAACAACGGCCTGCTTCCGCTCGACACCTCAGCGCTGAGCTCGATCGCGATCATCGGCCCCGACATCGACGCGGCTTCCGCACAGGGCGGCGGCAGCTCGCTGGTCAAGCCGATACATCAGGTCAGCCCGCTGAAGGCGATCCTCCATCGCCTCGGCGACGACGTTCGGGCAGACTGGGCCTACGGAACAGACGGGGTCACCCCCGCGGCGCTCCTGCCGGGACCCGACCCGTTGCCGTCGGACCTGCTGTCCCCCGACGGCGGCGCCGAGCCGGCGCAGCACGGGCTGCGTGCCCAGTACTGGACCAATCCCACGTTCTCCGGTGACCCGTTCCTGGAGCGCGTCGACCCTCAGATCGACCTCAACGTCGGATTCTTCAACTTCGAGGGCTTCAACGCCTCCTCTGCTCGGGTCGACAAGCTTCCCGGCGACCTCAACGGTCAGATCTCGGTGCGCTGGACGGGCGACCTCAGCGTGCCGGCCAGCGGCACGTACTCCCTGTCGGTCACCGCTCTGGGGACTTTCGAGCTGTCGCTCGACGACAGAGTCCTGATCAGCTCCGGCGAGCCTGTCGGTGGCGAGAGCGCCACCCGGGCAGCCGAACCGCTGTACCCCTACGGGCAGTTGACACTGCAGGGAAGTACCACCCAGCCCGAGATACACGACGTCGAGGTCCCGCTCGTCGCCGGAACGCGCTACCGGCTGCGAATGGACTACGCCGCCGGCTCACCCGAGCAGGGCTTCCTCACCGGGGCGCAGGTCCGCCTCGGCTGGCGCCCACCCGCGGGCGTCGTCTCGCCGGCCATCGCGTCGGCGGCGGCGTCGGCCGCCGCCGCCGACGTCGCCGTAGTGGTCGTTCGGGACTACGAGTCCGAACATGCCGACCGACCTCACCTGCACCTGCCGAACGGACAGGATGACCTCGTCCGCGCGGTCGTCGCCGCCAACCCGCGCACGGTGGTCGCCGTGATGACCGGCGCGCCCGTTGACATGAGCGCGTGGATCGACGAGGCAGCCGCCGTCCTCCATGCCTGGTACCCCGGGCAGGCCCAGGGTGAGGCCCTCGCACGCGTCCTCTTCGGCGACACCGAACCCGGCGGTCGGCTGCCCCTGACCTTTCCCAGAGACCTCGCCCACACCCCCGTCACGGACCCACGGCAATATCCGGGAACCGGTGGCCAGGTCGAGTATGCCGATGGCGTCTTCGTCGGCTATCAGGGTTATGCCCAGCACGGGCTGGACCCCCTGTTCCCGTTCGGGCACGGCCTCTCCTACACCACGTTCGCTTACGACGACCTCGAGATCAGTCCCGGCGGCCCAGACGACCTCGCGGATCTGACGGTGACCGTCACCAACACCGGCGCCCGTCACGGGTCGGAGGTGATCCAGGTCTACCTCGGGCGGCTACCCGCGCCCGTGCCCACGCCGCCGCGCCGACTCGCCGCCTACCGCAAGGTGCGGATCGCCCCCGGCCAATCCGAGCGGGTCCACCTCACCATCCCCGCGCGGGCAGCCTCCTACTGGGACGTCGACGCACACGACTGGGCACGAGCGAAGGGCGACATAGAGATCTTTGTCGGTGCGTCGTCCGGCGACCTGCGCCTGTCCACGACCCTCCCGCTCCGCCAGGCGGGTCTGTCCGAATACGTCCAGTGATCGAAGGCGGTCAGCGAGCGGCCGACCTCCTGGCCCCAAGCGGTCTGGAAGCTGTGCCCGATCGCGGCCGCTCGACGCGTTCACGGGCAGGCCCGTGCCGTACGAGGGGTCTCCGGGCTCCCTGCCACCGTCCTGGAGCCGACCACCCCGGAAAGGTGACGAAACTCACATAGGAACCCGCGCCTCCGCAGGCCGGTCCCGTCGGGCCCGGCGCACGAGCGGCCAGGTGGCCACCCCGATGGCCAGCGCCATCAGATGCCCCCAGTTCGTCATCGGATCCGTGAACGCGATCAGGTCGCCGAGGACCATCCAGCCGAACACACCGAGCAGGGCCCAGCGCAGCCACGGCGTCAGGAGCCCGGCCAGCGCGCCGATGCTCGCGGCGACACCGAAGCTGATGCCGTAGTCGTAGCGCTGGAGCGAACTCCCCGGGAGGTGCCCGGCGAGGACGGAGAGGCCGATGGGGACCTCGGTGGCCAGCGTCGCCAGGATGTGCCCCAGCAGGAAGACGCCCGCCGTACGCCACCCGCCGATCCGCCGCTCCAACGCGGTGAGCACCAGCAGGAAGGCGATGACGAACACCGACGTGAGGCCGCCCGCGATCCACAGCGCGCTGGCGACCAGCACGCTCACCGGGGACTGCACCAGGTGCACCACATCGGTACTGGACCCCTGGAGCACCTGGGACACCAGATGCGGGTCTCCGTACTCGGCGAAGAGAGAGGTCATCGCGAGGACGACGGCGTACCCGAAGGTGAAGGGAGTTCCGGTGGGTGTGGGCAGCAGCCGCCAGGGCCGGACGCGGCGAAGGCGCGAGGGCCGGACGCGGCGAAGGCGCGAGGGAAGGGGCAGGGATTCGGCGGGTCCGGCCGCGACGGGCGCGCTCCCGGCAGCGGCGACGTACACGCCCTCGACGGCGACGGTCCGCTGCCGCGGGATGCCGTCGAGCCCGGGGGCGGGAGCGACGTCCGGATCGACCGCGGAAGGGGTGTCCCGATCGGCTGCGGGGCCGGTGGGAGTCGTCGCCTCCGCGCCGCTCGTCACAGGGCTGTTCACCGTGGGACTCCTTCCGTCACCCCCAACCCTCGGCCCCCCGCGACCAGGCTGTCTGTGACCGGCACCACGAAACAGCCGATTCACAGCCAACCCTCATAACTCTCCTGGGCAGTGCGGCCCGGCGCAATTCAGCGGCACCCGCGGAGGGAACTTGCCAGGATGACCGCATGACCACCTCGTACGACACGCCTTACGACACCCCTTCCGGCGCTCCAGAAGTCATCGACCGTCGCGAGGGGCCGTACGGCGAGGTCGTGCTCCGGCGCCACGGCGGGCTGCTCCAGATCATCGCCAACGGCTGTTTCCTCATGGACACTTCCGACGGCCGCTCGGAGAGACGGCTGGTCGACGCCGCGCTCGGCGCGCTGGACGGACGGCCCGGTCCCGACGTACTGATCGGCGGCCTGGGCGTCGGCTTCTCGCTCGCACACGCGGCCGACGAACCGCGCTGGGGCCGGATCGCCGTCGTCGAACGGGAGACGGCGGTCATCGACTGGCACCGCTCCGGGCCGCTCGCCGAACTGTCGTCGCGTGCCCTCGCGGATCCGCGTACGGAGATCATCGCGGCCGATCTCGTCGCATACGTCAATGAGACGTCCGACACGTACGACGCGCTGTGCCTCGATATCGACAACGGCCCCGAGTGGACCGTCACGGAGGGCAACGAATCGCTCTACTCGGAGTCCGGACTCGCCGCGTGCGCAAGGGTGTTGAGGCCCGGCGGGGTACTGGCGGTGTGGTCGGCCCGACCTTCGCCTGATTTCGCAAGAACCTTGAGAAATGCCGGATTCCGACAGGTGCGTACCGAAGAGATCCCGGTTGCCCGGGGCGTTCCGGACGTCGTTCACCTCGGGATCGGGCCTGGATAGCCGAGCGGTGGTAACTGCCCGTACTCTGCTGACCTGACGCCGATCATTCAAGCGTCAAGCGCAGTCATGGAATCACCCCACTGATTCCGGAAAGCACACTCAAGGGCGGGCGATGGAGCAGACACACACCTCGCACAACGGCACGGCGGCCACGCCGGGCGCTCAGCGCCGGGTGCTGGTGGTCGAGGACGACCCGACGATCGTGGACGCCATCGCCGCCCGCCTTCGTGCCGAGGGATTCCTCGTGCAAACAGCGGGTGACGGACCGGCCGCCGTCGACACGGCCGAGGCCTGGCAGCCCGACCTGCTGATTCTCGACATCATGCTGCCCGGCTTCGACGGCCTGGAGGTCTGCCGCCGGGTGCAGGCGGCCCGTCCGGTGCCGGTACTGATGCTCACCGCGCGCGACGACGAGACGGACATGCTGGTCGGGCTCGGCGTGGGCGCCGACGACTACATGACGAAGCCGTTCTCGATGCGCGAGCTGGCGGCGCGCGTGCACGTGCTGCTGCGCCGGGTGGAGCGGGCCGCGCTGGCCGCGTCCACGCCGCGCTCCGGCATCCTGCGGCTCGGCGAGCTGGAGATCGACCACGCGCAGCGTCGGGTGCGGGTGCGCTCCGAGGACGTGCACCTCACACCCACCGAGTTCGACCTGCTGGTCTGCCTCGCGAACACGCCGCGCGCGGTGCTCTCGCGCGAGCAGCTGCTGGCCGAGGTCTGGGACTGGGCCGACGCGTCCGGCACCCGGACCGTGGACAGCCACATCAAGGCGCTGCGCCGGAAGATCGGCGCCGAGCGTATCCGTACGGTGCACGGGGTGGGCTACGCCCTGGAGACCCCGACGCCTTAGAGTCGGGCACCCTGGTTGAGGGGGCGGTGTCATGAGCGGTCTCGGTGCGTGGCGCAGGAGCGTGCTGGGCGGTGCGGGATCCCGCACGGCTCGGCACAGGCACTCCGACTCGGGCCCGGTCTCGGGCAGGCGCTCGGGGACGGGTCCGCACGCCGACTCGGGGACGGGTACGTACACCGCCTCGGGTACGAGTGCGTATGCCGACACAGGTGCGTATGCCGACACAGGTGCGTACGGCGACACAGGTGCGTACGGCGACACGGACGCGTTCACCGACTTCGGTCCGGGATGGACGGCCGGCCCGGGTGCGCCGTCCCCCAACGGACCGAGCCCGGCGTTCGGTTCGGGCTCGGTGTCCGGGCTCAGTCCGGCACCGGACTCGAGTGCGGCGTCCGGGTCGGCGTCGGCCCCCGGGACGGCTTCCGCGTCCGCGGCGACGTCCGCTTCCGCGGCGGGATCGGCTGCCGCGGCGGGATCGGCGACGGGCACCTGGTGGGGCGACATGCGCCCCTTCTCGATCAAGACGAAACTCGGCACGCTGGTCGTCGTCTCGGTCTTCATCACCACCGGTCTGCTGATGATCGCGGTGCGCACCGAGACCGAGCTGCGCTTCATCACGGTCTTCTCGATGATCGCGACGCTGCTGATCACGCAGTTCGTGGCGCACTCGCTGACCGCCCCGCTGGACGAGATGAACACGGTGGCCCGCGGTATCTCGCACGGCGACTACACCCGCCGGGTCAAGGGCGCCGACCGCCGCGACGAGTTGGGCGACCTGGCCCAGACGATCAACCGCATGGCCGACGACCTGGAGGCCCAGGAGCGCCAGCGCAAGGAACTCGTGGCGAACGTCTCCCACGAGCTGCGCACCCCGATCGCGGGCCTGCGCGCGGTCCTGGAGAACGTGGTGGACGGTGTCTCCGCCGCCGACCCCGAGACGATGCGTACGGCCCTGAAGCAGACCGAGCGACTGGGGCGGCTCGTGGAGACGCTCCTCGACCTCTCCCGCCTGGACAACGGCGTCGTACCGCTGCGCCAGCGCCGCTTCGAGGTGTGGCCGTACCTGTCCGGCGTCCTGAAGGAGGCCAACATGGTGGCCTCCGCGCGCGCGGGCATCGCCTCGGGCTCCGGCAGCCACACACGTACGGACGTCCATCTGCACCTCGACGTCTCGCCGCCCGAGCTGACCGCGCACGCGGACCCGGAGCGGATGCACCAGGTCGTCGCCAACCTCATCGACAACGCGGTCAAGCACAGCCCGCCGCACGGCCGGGTCACGGTGAAGGCCCGGCGCGGCGACAGTCCCGAGTCGCTGGACCTGGAGGTCCTGGACGAGGGTCCGGGCATCCCGCGCTCGGAGTGGCACCGGGTCTTCGAGCGGTTCAACCGCGGCGGGGTCGTCGCCCCGCACGGTCCGGGCAGCGACGGCGGTACGGGCCTGGGGCTCGCGATCGCCCGCTGGGCGGTGGATCTGCACGGCGGCCGGATCGGTGTGGCCGAATCCCCTCGGGGCTGCCGGATCCAGGTCACTCTTCCGGGAGTGTCCTCGCTTGACAGGTTGACGTAGGGTTCAATTCGAGAGCCCAAGATCCATGAGTGAAACGTGTGATCGGGCAGCAGGACACGTGTCATCCCGCGGTCCTCGTACGGAGGCTCGGCCTTTTGGGGTCGCAGTCCTGAGTCGGCGTGTCACCGACGTGTCGGTTCGGCATCGGAACCTCGCTTGTTTCCCGCCATTTCCGCCACCGAAACACGCTTTTCGATGTGACTTACGCGACGATGACCAGGCCCGGACTGACCTTCAGGGCTGGGGAGGCGTAGCCTTTATTCCCGCTGTCCATCACCTTGTGAAGCGGAAGAGGGCGGTTGCCGCCGTGTCGCCACAGTCCCCCAGTAACTCGAGCACCTCGACAGAGGACCAAGCCGGGAAGAATCCCGCTGCTGCGTTCGGTCCCAATGAGTGGCTCGTCGACGAGATCTATCAGCAGTACCTCCAGGACCCGAATTCGGTAGACCGAGCCTGGTGGGACTTCTTCGCCGACTACAAGCCGGGCGGCGTCGCCGCCTCGGCTCCGTCGGGTACCGCGGCCGCGGGGGCCGCGGGCACCGCCACCCCGCCGAAGGCTCCTCAGGCCGCCCCTGCCGCACCCGCGGCTCCGGCCCCGGCCGCCCCCGTTGCGCCGAAGCCCGCGGCTGCCGCGCCGGCGAAGCCCGCCGCCGCTGCTCCCGCCCCGGCCCCCGCGAAGCCCGCCGCGGCCAAGCCGGCCGCCGCGAAGGCAGCGCCCGGGGGCCCCGTGTACTCCGAGGGTCCGGAGTACGTGACGCTGCGCGGACCGAGCGCCGCGGTCGCGAAGAACATGAACGCCTCGCTGGAGCTGCCCACGGCCACGTCCGTGCGCGCGGTCCCGGTGAAGCTGCTCTTCGACAACCGCATCGTCATCAACAACCACCTGAAGCGCGCCCGGGGCGGGAAGATCTCCTTCACCCACCTCATCGGCTACGCGATGGTGCAGGCCATCAAGGCCATGCCGTCGATGAACCACTCCTTCCTGGAGAAGGACGGCAAGCCGACCCTGGTCAAGCCGGAGCACATCAACTTCGGCCTCGCCATCGACCTGGTGAAGTCCAACGGCGACCGCCAGCTGGTCGTCGCGGGCATCAAGCGAGCCGAGACGCTGAACTTCTTCGAGTTCTGGCAGGCCTACGAGGACATCGTCCGCCGTGCCCGTGACGGCAAGCTGACGATGGACGACTTCACCGGTGTCACGGTCTCGCTGACCAACCCCGGCGGCCTCGGCACCGTCCACTCGGTCCCGCGTCTGATGCCCGGTCAGTCGGTCATCATGGGCGTCGGTTCGATGGACTACCCGGCGGAGTTCCAGGGCACGTCCCAGGACACCCTGAACAAGCTCGGCATCTCGAAGGTCATGACGCTCACGTCGACCTACGACCACCGGGTGATCCAGGGCGCCGCGTCGGGCGAGTTCCTCCGCATCGTCGCGAACTACCTCCTCGGCGAGAACGGCTTCTACGACGAGATCTTCGAGGCCCTGCGCATTCCGTACGAGCCGGTCCGCTGGCTCAAGGACATCGACGCCTCGCACGACGACGACGTCACGAAGGCCGCCCGCGTCTTCGAGCTGATCCACTCCTACCGGGTCCGCGGCCACGTCATGGCCGACACCGACCCGCTGGAGTACAAGCAGCGCAAGCACCCCGACCTGGACATCACCGAGCACGGGCTCACCCTGTGGGACCTGGAGCGCGAGTTCGCGGTCGGCGGCTTCGCCGGCAAGTCGATGATGAAGCTGCGCTCCATCCTCGGAGTCCTGCGCGACTCGTACTGCCGCACCACCGGCGTCGAGTTCATGCACATCCAGGACCCGAAGCAGCGCAAGTGGATCCAGGACCGCATCGAGCGCTCGAACACCAAGCCGGAGCGCGAGGAGCAGCTGCGCATCCTGCGCCGGCTGAACGCGGCGGAGGCCTTCGAGACCTTCCTGCAGACGAAGTACGTCGGCCAGAAGCGGTTCTCCCTGGAGGGCGGCGAGTCCGTCATCCCGCTGCTCGACGCGGTGCTCGACAGCGCGGCGGAGTCCCGTCTCGACGAGGTCGTCATCGGCATGGCCCACCGCGGCCGCCTGAACGTCCTGGCGAACATCGTCGGCAAGTCGTACGCGCAGATCTTCCGCGAGTTCGAGGGCAACCTCGACCCGAAGTCGATGCACGGCTCCGGTGACGTGAAGTACCACCTGGGCGCCCAGGGCACCTTCACCGGTCTGGACGGCGAGCAGATCAAGGTCTCGCTGGCCGCCAACCCCTCGCACCTGGAGGCGGTCGACCCGGTCCTGGAGGGTGTCGTCCGCGCCAAGCAGGACGTCATCAACAAGGGCGGCACGGACTTCACGGTCCTGCCCGTCGCCCTGCACGGCGACGCGGCCTTCGCGGGCCAGGGCGTGGTCGCGGAGACCCTGAACATGTCGCAGCTGCGCGGCTACCGCACCGGCGGCACGGTCCACGTGGTCATCAACAACCAGGTCGGTTTCACGGCGGCGCCCGAGTCCTCGCGCTCCTCCATGTACTCGACCGACGTGGCCCGCATGATCGAGGCCCCGATCTTCCACGTGAACGGCGACGACCCGGAGGCCGTGGTCCGCGTGGCCCGCCTGGCCTTCGAGTTCCGTCAGGCGTTCAACAAGGACGTGGTGATCGACCTCATCTGCTACCGCCGCCGCGGTCACAACGAGTCGGACAACCCGGCGTTCACCCAGCCGCTGATGTACGACCTGATCGACAAGAAGCGCTCGGTGCGCAAGCTCTACACCGAGTCCCTCATCGGTCGCGGCGACATCACCCTGGAAGAGGCCGAGCAGGCCCTCCAGGACTACCAGGGACAGCTGGAGAAGGTCTTCACGGAGGTCCGTGAGGCGGCGAACGCGCCGGCCGAGGCCCATGTCCCGGACGCGCAGCCCGAGTTCCCGGTGACCGTCACCACGGCGGTCTCCCAGGAGGTCGTCAAGCGCATCGCCGAGTCCCAGGTCAACATCCCCGAGCGCGTCACCGTCCACCCGCGTCTGCTGCCGCAGTTGCAGCGCCGCGCGGCGATGGTCGAGGACGGCACGATCGACTGGGGCATGGGCGAGACGCTGGCCATCGGCTCCCTGCTCCTGGAGGGCACCCCGGTGCGCCTCTCGGGCCAGGACTCCCGCCGCGGCACGTTCGGCCAGCGCCACGCGGTGCTCATCGACCGGGAGACCGGCGAGGACTTCACCCCGCTCCAGTACATGGCCGAGGACCAGGCCCGCTACAACATCTACGACTCGCTGCTGAGCGAGTATGCGGCGATGGGCTTCGAGTACGGCTACTCACTCGCGAGGCCGGAGTCCCTGGTCATGTGGGAGGCGCAGTTCGGCGACTTCGTCAACGGCGCTCAGACGGTGGTGGACGAGTTCATCTCGTCGGCGGAGCAGAAGTGGGGCCAGACGTCGGGCGTCACGCTCCTGCTCCCCCACGGCTACGAGGGCCAGGGCCCGGACCACTCGTCCGCGCGTCCCGAGCGCTTCCTCCAGATCTGCGCGCAGAACAACATGACGGTCGCGATGCCGACCCTCCCGTCGAACTACTTCCACCTCCTGCGGTGGCAGGTGCACAACCCGCACCACAAGCCGCTGGTGGTCTTCACCCCGAAGTCGATGCTCCGCCTCAAGGCGGCCGCGTCGAAGGCGGAGGAGTTCACGACGGGCGGCTTCCGCCCGGTCATCGGCGACGCGTCCGTGGACCCGTCCGCGGTCCGCAAGGTCGTCTTCACCGCGGGCAAGGTCTACTACGACCTCGACGCGGAGCGCATCAAGCGCGGCTCGACGGACACGGCCATCATCCGCATCGAGCGCCTGTACCCGCTCCCGGGTGCCGAGCTCCAGGCGGAGATCGCCAAGTACCCGAACGCCGAGAAGTACCTGTGGGCCCAGGAGGAGCCGGCGAACCAGGGTGCCTGGCCGTTCATCGCCCTCAACCTGATCGACCACCTGGACCTGGCGGTCGGCGCGGACGTCCCGCACGGCGAGCGCCTGCGACGCATCTCGCGCCCGGCTTCCTCGTCCCCGGCGGTCGGCTCCGCAAAGCGCCACCAGGCCGAGCAGGAGCAGCTGGTACGGGAGGTGTTCGAGGCGTAGACCTCGGACGCACGAGGCGCACGAGGTACACGAGAGACGTACGAGGCGTACGGCATCTCGCGGGGCCCGTTCCCAGATCCGTCTGGGAACGGGCCCCTGCCTGTGGGCCGTGTCAGTCGGGGGCGCCTGCGGGAGGGGCGAGTTGTGCCCGGAGCTCCTGGTACGCGTCGTCGGCGAGCGCCCCGAGCTCACGGTCGTCCGCTTCCCGCGCTTCCCGCACGGCCTGGCGCCAGTGCTCGGCCACCTCATGGAGCAGCGCGAAGTCCCGTGTGCGCCATGCCAGCTCGTGCTCGGCGCGGCCCAGCTCGTAGCAGGCGCGGGCGTGGATGCCGGGTGGCCCCTCGGCCCGGGCGGCATGGGCCAGGGCCTGTACGACGTCGCGCAGGTCGGTGTTCTCATCCGTCCGCGCGAAACGCACCTGCAGGGCCCGGCCGAGAAGCAGGTAACGCCGTACGGTCGCCGGCCCGCTCCCGACCGTGCCACGCGCCGCGTCCCCGAGTACCTCGACCGCCCTGTTCGCGACCTCTTCCCCGCCCTCCAGGCCGACCATGTCGAGCAGCGTCTCGCCCCATTCCTCCATCAGGGCCGATCGCTCGGGATCCCCCTCCCGCGCGTGGACGGCCGCACGGTCGAAGGCCTCGGACGCCTGACGAAGAGCGCCGGGGTCCTGCCCGGCCTCGTACCGTGCCCGATGGGTGCGGGCCATACGCAACAGCACGGGTACGCGCATGTCGGGGGCGAACTCCGCCGCGCGCTCCGCCTCTTCGAGCGTCCGCAGGACGACGGTCCCGTCCGCGCCGCCCGTCTCCCGGGCGCGGGCCAGGTCCATCAGCAGGGCGGTCATCCGGGCCGGTCCATCGGGTTCCGCCGCCAGCACGTCGCGGGCCGCGGCCAGTTCCTCGGCCGCGTCCGTCGCGTACTGCCGTGCCCGCGCCGGGGTCGTCCCGGCGATGTCCAGCAGGACCTGGCCCAGTTGGATGTGGAGATCGGCGGTGCGCGGTGCCCAGAACGACTGGGCACCGCCGATGGCCCGCAGTGCGCCGGCCGCCTCGTGCAGCAGTGCCTGGTCGCCCTGCGAGCGCCACAGCTCGTGCAACACGTCGGCCCGTTCGAGCACCACCTTCAGTCCGGGCCCCGTGTCGGGCGCGAGCTGCCGCGCGGCGCGTACGAGTTCCCTGTTCGCGTCCTCCAGACACGCCTCGGCCCCTCGGGTGTCCCCCGCGGTCTGCCGCAGGCGGGCACTCTCGCGCAAGAGGCGCCCGAGCGTGAGCCGGGCGGTGCCCTCCCACGGGGCCGTCGGCGTGCTCGGCCGGCCGAGGCAGCGCAGCACGACGCGTCGGCCTTCGCTCAGCAGGGCGGGGTCGCTCTCCAGTTGGTAGAGCGCCAGCAGCGCCCCCGCGAGTTCGGCCTCGGCCTCGCCCGTCCTCGCCCCGGCAGACCCCGCCACCAGATCCCGCAGCAGGTCAACGGCCTCCACCAACGCCCAGCCGTCACGCTCGCGCTCAAAGTTCGAGATCAGCTCGCGCGCCCGTACCAGCCCCTCTCCGGAGGACAGGCGGGGCGGCTGAGGGGTGGGCATGAAGCGCCGTACGACCTCGGCCGACACGGCGGCGAACGGTGCGGGCACACCATCGGCATCGCTGATGTCGTCCGACGGGCTCCGCCGGAAGACGGCCGGCGACTCGCTCCCGGACAACTGGGCCAAGGCCAAGGCCGGAAAGTTGGGGGCATGCCGCCCGAAGTGGGTCTCGACGTACTCCGAACAGTGCTTGAGCACCAGCGCGGCCTCGTCCCTGGCGAGGCTTCCGAGAAGCAGATCTCGTACGCCCGGGGCGAAGTCGTACCATGTCTCGCCCTGCGTGCCGGCCGGGTTGGCGTGCGACAGGATGCCGCCGAGCAGTACCTCCGCCAGCTCTGTCGGCCCCGACTCGCCTTTCATCATTGCTTGTTGGACGAGAAGCATCACGGGCAGCGCGAGTGGTGCGGCCGCCAGATAGACCGCCAGTCGCTGAGCCGTGGGCGAGGCGTCGGCGCGGAACCGGGCCAGCAGTTCGTGAGCCGTGCGCCGCGGTCCGTCAGCCGCCGGTACGGGGGGATGGTCCGCCCGCACCCAGGCCGCCGCGCCTTTGACACGGGTCGGCCCCGTGCCGGTGAGCAGACGTGCCCAACGCCCGAGGGCTTGCGACCACGGTGGCAGCACAGGGACGGGCAGTGCCCCCTCGCCTGCCGACAACGGCGCGCCGTCGGGGATGAACGCGCACTCCAGGCCGTCCCGGCCCCGCAACTGGATCATGCCCGGGCCTGGCAGGAGTGCGGTGCGCGACCACAGTCGCTGCGGCAGCGGTTGCAGCACCGCGACAGGTGCCCGATGCGCGGCGAGCCGGTTCAGGAAGCGCTGCGCCGCCCCGCTGCGCCAGAGCGGGCCCGCACAGTCACTGATCAGCAGGGTGAAGGTGCGGCTGGTGGGATCCAGGGCCGCCCACGCCGGGCGCGGGCGCTCACCGGTGCCCCGGCCGGTGGCCACGAGGAGTGTGCCGTCCTCGGCCTGGTGCAGTTGGTATCTCCGTACGTCATGGAACGCGCCGATCCGGGCGAAGACCTCCGTCAGTTCCTTCGCGGCCCTTTCCCACACGACCATCGACGACGAGGAGTCGAAGAGCAGTTGCAGTGAGGAGGCACGGCGGGTGCCGCCCCTGAAGACGGGCACGGTGATCCCCGTACTGGCCGTCAACTCCGCCGTGGCGTCCTCGTCCAGCATCGCGGTGGCGGAGCGAGCCGCGCCTCGGTGCCGCTGCAGTGGTCGCAGCGCCCGTTGCATGCCGAGCAGACCGGGCAGCGAACCCGGTGCCGACAGTGCGGCGGGAGGCACATGGCGTGGGGGAGCCACTTTGGGCGCGTCCAACACGTCGTCCCGCCGCTCGCCCTCGTGTCCCGTGGGCGCGAGAAGGCCGGGCGGCCGCCCCGAAGGCGCCCAGTGTGGCGTTCCCGACGCATCGGGCGCCGTGCTGCTCCCGTCCACCCACCGCGACAGCCACACGGCATCGGCGAGCGAGAGCGCGTCAGGCTCGCAGTCGCCGGCCCGCAGCCTGCGGATCAGCTCCTCCATGGGCACGCGCGTCGCCACGGATCATCCCTGCCTGTCCAGGGGCGTCATGAGCAGCTGGGCGAGGCGCTGCCGGGAGAAGGCCTCGTCGCCTGTGAAACCGGCCAGGTACACGGCATTGAGCAACTGGTCGACGGCGAGGAGGCCATCGCGAGACCGCTCGAGGTACTGCCAGATGAACTCCTCGCTCTCGCGGCTCGCCGCGTCACCCAGGTGCGCCTGGACCATCGATGCCAACCGCTCGTGGTTCGGCTGCCGCAGCTCCAGACGGAGGCAGCGTCGCAGCAGGGGTGGGGGGAAATCGCGTTCGCCGTTGCTCGTGAGGACGATGACGGGGAACGAGCGGCAGCGGATCCGGCCGTCGCGGATCGTGACGGGCCGGCCGTCGGCGGTGAGCACCTCGGACTCGGGGGTGCGGTCAGCGGCACGTTCCAGTTCGGGGATGGCGAACTCGCCTTCCTCCAGCACGTTCAGCAGATCGTTGGGCAGGTCGACATCGCTTTTGTCGATCTCGTCGATGAGGAGCACCCGGGGCCTGGCCCAGGGCAACAGCGCTGTGCCCAGGGGGCCGAGCCGTACGTAGCGGCCGATGTCGGCCGCGGCCCCCTCTAGTTGGGCGTCCTGGAGGCGGCCGATGGCGTCGTAGGCGTAGAGGCCGTCCCGGAGCGTGGACCGGCTGAACACCGGCCAGGTCAGGACTCGGCCGAGCCCCAGCTCGTGCGCGATCGCGAAGGGAATGGTGCTCTTGCCCGAGCCCGGCGCACCCGTGATGAGCAGTGGACGCCGCAGGTAGAGCGCGGCGTTGATGATCTCCAGCTCGTCGATCGACAGCCGGTAGGGGGCGTGATGGCCGAGGCGCCGGACGGCTACCCGGTCAGGGTCGCGGTCCGGGGGAAGGGCCGGCTCTCCGTCGAAAGCCCGCCAGGGCGGCGGGGGAGGCAGCCGGTCGATGTCGCCGTGCGGCTCCCCCGTCCCCCGGTAGATCAGCCAGTCTGTCACTCGTCGCTCCTCGGCCGTCACGGTGTGTCCAGGAGATCGGTCATGATCGCGGGTCGTTGTTCTGGATCGTGGAGCACCGCCAGGCCTCGGGCCCAGCGGGAGTCCGGGTGGTGCGGGTCGTCCGGGGCGGGCCTGTCGTCCGGGGCGAGCGATGCACGCAACGCGGCTACGGCGGCGGGCAGTTCCCCCGGACTCCCGATCCCGCCCACCAGTCTTCCCACCTCCGCCGCGAAACGCTCGCCCAGTTCGGGTGAGGCCTCCTCCCGCCGCCACACCACGGCGGCGGGGCCGGAGTCCAGGACGCGCCGGAGCGCTGTGCCGGCTCGGCCGCCGCCAACGGGCCCGCTGTGGAAGAGAACGGTATCGACCACGTCGGAAGGCTGCCGATCACCTTGGGCGAGGAGCGGTACCGCCCTCATGGCTCGGCCGGTGCCCCACAGAAGGTGTGCGCCTCGGGCGCCCGTGCCTGTTGCGGGGCGGTCGAAGGAGCGCTGGTCCACGACGTTTACGGGACGGACAACTCCCAGCCGGGACGTCTCGTGGCGCGAGGAACGGCTCAGCACCCACTCATCGACCGGGATGTCGAACAGCTCCTGGGGGAGCAGCACTTCGAGGGGAGCGACGTGCTCACCCGCGTCGGCCCGCAGGAACGCCTGGCGCAGTGCGTCGAGCAGGTCCGGCGGAGGGGCGCCGAGTTCCCGATGGTGGAACGGCCGACCGAGGGCCACGAGTTCCACGTCACCGGCATGGCCGACGAGCCGTACGGTCCAACCGTAGTGATCCTCCTGCCACCAGTCGGCGCGGAACTCCAGCAGAACCGCGGCCAGGTCGTCGAGGGGGTCCAGGGGGAGGGTCTGTTCGGCATCGGGACGGGGGCCGGATGCGCTGTGCCGACGAGCGCGGTCGGATGCGGAGCGCCAGGAAGTCCGGCGCGGGACTCGGTGCTCGTACGAAGGGAGCATCCCTGACCGAGTGAACGAACCGAAGGGGTCGGGCGGGTCGAGGGGGTGCAAGGGGGCGGCGAGTGGCGCGGTGAGCGGCACGTCGACGCCTTCGAGTGCGGGCTCCGGCTCCGCGACGCGGACGGGCGCCTGCGGCGCGTCCGCCCGCTCGGACGCGTTCCCCGGCTCGGCTCCCGGCATGCCCTCCGGGACGGCTTCCGGCACGGCGATTCGTGCCACGCGACGCACGCGGATCTCGACCGGTTCGGGCGGCTGCCCCAGGAGCGCCAACTCCTCCCGATCGGCCTCGGGCAGGGACGCCGCCCGGTCGAGGGCCCAGCCGCGCAGAGCGATGGCGGGCTCGGGGGCCCTCGCGTACTCACTGTCGGCGACCAAGATCAGGTAGGAGAGGACGGCCTTTTCCGCACTGCTCGGATGTGGGTCGTACAGCAGCCCGGCCCCGTCCCTCCAACTACGCGGCATCGCGATGCCCGAGATGCGCTGTCCGGGGCATGCCTCGTCGACCAGCCTCTCGATGGTCCCTACGTCGGGTGCCGGAGGAAGCTCCGCGAGCAGCCCCAACGCCTGGATCCGGTCGAGCGGACGCCAGCCCCTGCCGGAACTGGGCAGGCCGGACTGCACCGTCGCCCAGCTCTGGCTCCCGACTCCGTTCTGCCGCTGGGTGAGCCAGTGCCACTGGTCGTGAGCGAGGATCAGCTGCTGATAAGGGTCCTGGCCGAGCGCGCCGGCGGAACTCAGTTCGCGCAGGGAGGTGATCCTCACGCAGTTGCCGCCGCCCTGCTTGTTGTTCCGTGCCTTGATCACGCCGACGACCGCACCGCGTCGCGGGTCGACCAAGGGGCCCCCGGAGAGCCCTGCCTTGATCTCCCCTCCCTCGTCATCGAGGCGCATCACATGCGAACCGTGGATACCGGCGACGCTGCTGTTCCCCTCCCAGAGGCACAGGGAGCCGTACTCGTCCCGCGCCCAGCCCCCGTACAGCAGTTTCCCGCCGAGCCCGCTGGGTGGTGTGGACAGATCGGAGAGCCATACGCAGGGGTGCTCGACCGGCTCGGTGAGTTCGACGACCGCCAGGTCGGGCGTGGGCCACAACCTCCGCTTGGCCTCCGGCACTTCGTCCACTCCGGGCACACAGTGGAGGAGGCGCCCCGGCACCGTCGCCGTCTCTTCACCGGCCCCGCGGCGGTACGTGATTCTCAGCGCCTCGTTCCCTCGCCACACGCGGCTGCTGCCGGAGGCCTGGGCGAAGATGTGGGCACAGGTCAGCACCCTGCTCGGGGCAATGAAGAATCCGCTTCCCCACAGCTCTGAGGCATCCGGCTCCGAGGCAGCCGATGGCTTGTGTGCCGGCGTTCCGTGGATTCGCACCGTGGCGTCGTTCACCATGCTGCGCAGTTGCTCATGGGCTTCGGGCATGGCGTCGACCAGCGCTCGGTTCAGTGGCCGGGGCCGTCCGGTGCGCCGGCCGGCCCCGGATCCGTTCCCGTGCCGACAGCGGCGCCGTCAAGAGCCGCACCGCCCCTACCGCGGTCCCGGCCATCACGCCAGGTGAGCGTCACGACGACGGATGCCTTGGCCTCACCGTCGGTGAGGACACTCACCACTCTCCCCGGCTTCGCCGCGAGCTCCACCCCGAAGGCCACGCTCACCTCGTCGGGAGCCACCGCCGCGGTGGCCTCCCGCATGGTGGTGGCGACACCCTTCACCAGCTCGGTGAGACCTTCGACCCGGGCCGTGAGCGCCTCCGAGAACCCCGTGTCCGTGTACTCCTCGGATCCCCAGGCCAGCAGTTCTGTGTCTGTGACCCGCGCTTGTACGACCGTGCCGTCCGGCAGCTCGATCTGCGTCACCTCATCGGCCATGCGCCCCGCCCCTCCGCACCGGGACTTCAGCACGTGATGCCGACCCCGTTGACAACGGCCTCGATTATCCGACGGACAGCACCTCGCGCGCGAGACTCCGAGCACATTCCTCGGCCCGGATCCCACCGGACCGCGCCGGATCCCGCCGGATCCCGCCGGATCCCGCATGAGTGGGAGCCGGTTAGCCTGGTGACGTACGTTTCAGTCGACTTCTTGCGGAGCATCCGTGTACTTCACCGACCGTGGCATCGAGGAACTGGAGAAGCGGCGCGGCGAGGAAGAGGTC
Organism: Streptomyces sp. NBC_00878; assembly: GCF_026341515.1. Lineage (NCBI taxonomy): Bacteria > Bacillati > Actinomycetota > Actinomycetes > Kitasatosporales > Streptomycetaceae > Streptomyces > Streptomyces sp. NBC_00878. The sequence continues at coordinate 3,493,641 of NZ_JAPEOK010000001.1, forward strand.
ACCTTCGAGTGGCTCGCCGAGCAGCTGCGTACGTTCGTCGATCTCAACCCGGACTTCGAGGTGCCGGTGGAGCGGCTGGCGACCTGGCTGGCACGCCTGGACGACGACGAGGACGAGGAGTAGGTCCGGCCGGGGCTGACGACCGGGAGGGCCGGCCCGGGGGACTCACCGGGAGAATCGACCGGCGGGCTGCCCCGGTCAGCAGTGAGGGCGCATGGGCCGTACGCCGGTCCGGGCGCCCTGTGCGCCACCAGGAGCGCGTCCCGCCGCGAACCAGCCAGGCCTCTGCGTCGGCGTACGCCCACAAGCCGCCCCGTCAGAGGGCGCGCACCTGCGGAATCCGCGACTCACGAGGCAACACGCGCACGGATTGGGCGCTTTTGTTCCGACTATTCCGCCCTGAATCACCAGAACAAGTGCCTTGACTTCGCGAATCCGCGATATATCGTGTCTAGTGGAAGACGCGATATGGCGTGTCGTGTCCCGCCTTGGTCAAGGAGGTCAGCACCATGTCCGAGTGGTCCGTCGCAGAGCCCAGCAAGCTCACGTTCGACGAACCGGTGACGGCCCTCCATGTGCGCATCGCCAATGGAACAGTGAACGTCGTGGGGGCCGACGAAGGTTCCACCCGTCTCGAAGTGTCCTCGATAGAGGGACCGCCCCTGATGGTGACCCAGGAGAGCGGCACACTGACGGTCGCCTATGAGGACCTGCCCCGGAAGGGCTTCCTCAAATGGCTCGACCGCAGGAGCTGGCGCAACAGCGCGGTGATCTCCCTGGCCGTTCCGGCGCGCACGCGCGTCGAGGTGGGCGTGATCGGCGCCACCGCCGTGGTCTCAGGTGTCGAGGGGCCCGCGGTGGTGAAGGGCGTCTCCGGTGACACGACACTCGTAGGACTCTCCGGCCCGGTCCGCGCGGACACGGTGTCGGGGAACGTGGAGGCACAGGCCCTCACCGGTGACCTCCATCTCAACTCCGTCTCCGGTGACCTCACCGTCATCGAGGGCTCCAGCCCCTCCGTGCGGGTCGAATCGATCAGCGGCTCAGTGGTCGTCGACCTCGACTCGTCGGGGCGGCCCAGCGACATCAGCCTGACCAGCATCTCGGGCGAGATCGCCATCCGCCTGCCACATCCGGCCGATGCGGAGGTCGAGGTGGACTCGACGAGCGGCACGGTCTCCAGCGCCTTCGAGAACCTCCGGATCAGCGGCCAGTGGGGCGCCAAGAAGATCACCGGCAGGCTGGGCGCCGGGAACGGACGGCTGAAGGCGACCACGGTCTCGGGCTCCATCGCCTTGCTGCGACGGCTCCCTCCGGAGGACGAACCGTGGGACGAGGGAGCGGATTTCAAGAATTTCAGGAAGGGGACGGCCTTCGGGGAAGATGGGCCGGAGGACACGGTTCCGGACGGCGGTGTCGGCACCGGGCCGGAGCGTGCCGGATCGGAGCACATCGGACCGGAGCACATCGGACCGGAGCGTGCCGGACCGCACGTCGAACCAGAGCACGTCGGACCAGAGCACGTCGGACCGAGCGGCTCACCGACGGACGGTGCCGCCAAGCCCCCGACCCGCGGCTCCACCCCTGACTCCAGCCCCACCGAGCATTCCGACGCCGGCGTCACCGACGACCCGACCCACGAGAAGGGGCTCTGACATGCCTCCCGTCTTTGCCCACGGCCGCCTGCGGCTCTACCTGCTGAAGCTCCTGGACGAGGCACCGCGCCACGGCTACGAGGTGATCCGACTCCTGGAGGAGCGCTTCCAGGGGCTGTACGCGCCGTCGGCCGGCACGGTGTACCCCCGGCTGTCCAAGCTGGAGGCCGAGGGCCTGGTCACCCACACCACCGAGGGCGGGCGCAAGGTCTACTCGATCACGGACGCGGGCCGGGCCGAACTGGCCGACCGCAGCGGCGAACTGGCCGACCTGGAGCTGGAGATCCGCGAATCGGTCGCCGAGCTGGCGGCGGAGATCCGTGCCGATGTGCGCGGCGCGGCAGGTGACCTGCGCCGGGAGATGCGGGCGGCGGCGAGCGAGGCACGGCGGAGTGCCACGGAAGCCGGCGCCAAGGGGAAGCGCGGTGAACACGAGGGCGCCTTCGGGGACTTCACGGACCTCGGCGACAAGGAGGCCTGGCGCGCCGCGAAGGACGAGATGCGCCGCGCCAAGCAGGAGTGGAAGGAGCAGGCCCGGCGCGCCAAGGACGAGAGCCGACGGGCCCGCGAGGAGGCCCAGCGGGCACGCCACCAGGCCAAGGAGGCCCAGGAGCGGGCCCGGACACAGGCCCAGGAGGAGCTCCAGCGCATCGCCAAGCACGTCCAGGACCAGGTGCAGGACCACTTCACCCGGGGCGACTGGCCGACGGGCACACTCGAGGGCCTGACCGAACTGGCCAAGGAATTCGGGGAGTTCGGAAAGGACTTCGGCAAGGAGTTCGGGAAGGACTTCGGCTTCGGCCGACCGGAGGCGGGGAAAGGTACGGGAACTGGAGCCGGAGCCGAAGCGACAGCCGGAACCGGGGCTGGGGCTGAGGAACCCGACTACACGGTCACTCCCGAGGACTTCCCCGCCGAGTACGAACCCTCCTGGGCCCACGAGGACTCCACCGGCGACCCCGCCCGCGACCTGGACCGCCTCCTGGACCGTTTCCGCGACGACATCCGCGACGCGGCCCGCGACCACGGGGTGACGGAAGAGCAACTGCGTGACGCCCGACGCCACTTGTCGACGGCGGCGGCGCACATTGGTGCGGCACTGCGGACGCCGAGGGCCTGAGCGGAGGCGGACCACACGGGCAGGGGTACCCCTCGACTCCCGAGCACCCCGCGGAGCCTGGCTCCGCCGCCGGGGCCACCGCGGCCGGCTCCCACGACAGCCCCGTCGCGACGGGCTCCACCGACCAGGCCCACCATCACCAGCCACGCGACGCACCCACCGCGGTCGGTCCCACGACGAACCCACCGCGACGAGCTCCACCGACAGACCCACCACCACCGGCTCGCGTGACCGGCACCCGCGACCGGATCCCGGCGGCGGGCCCTCAGCCCGCCCTAGCCCGCTCTAGCCCGCCTTGGCCTCTCCCCCGCCGTAAAGCACCCGCCTCAGCGACGCGTACGTCACCCCGTGGTCGGCCAGGACCTCCGCGGGGACGCCGGGGCGGGCCGTGAGGGCGAGGAGGAGGTGTTCGTCGCCGATGTACCGGTCCCGCTGGGCTAGAGCCATCCGCAGGGACTCCGTCAGAAGATCCTTGGCCCCCTGAGCGAAGGGACGATGCCCGCCGACGAACCCGGACCACCCGGACCGCCAACCCCTGCCCCGCCCGGCAGCACCCTTCCCGCCGTCCCGCAACGCGCCCTCGCCATGGGCCTCTTCGACCCGGGAGACGATCTCCGAGACGTCGATGCCCAGCCCGGAGAGCGCGTCCGCGTCGGCGCGTGACATCCCGCCGCGACGCCGCGCCTCGGCCAGTGCCTGCTCGACGGACTCCCTGCGCCCCGCAAGCCCCAGGGACATGAGGGCGAACGACGCGCGGCTGGCCTCACGGTCGAGCAGGGCAAGCAGCAGATGCTGTTCCTCGACCGTCTCCGCGTTCAGCCGCTCGGCGTGGCCGACCGCGCCGAGCACTACCGCCCGGGCGTCCTTGGTGAACCGTTCGAACATCACTGCCTCCCGTACTTCTTGTGCACGGCCTGCCTGCTGACACCCAGTTCCGCGGCGATCTCCTGCCACGACCAACCCTGATTGCGCGCACTGCGCACCTGCACCGCTTCGAGCTGCTCCAGCAGCCGCCGCAAGGCGGAGACGGCCCGCAGCCCGATCCGCGGATCGCGGTCGCCGGCACGCTCGGCGAGATCCGTTGCTTCGGTCATGGTGTCAACGTAGATTGACATACCCCGCCATGTCAACCACAGTTGACATGGCGGGATGCGCGAGGAGGAGATGAGGAGGTGAGGAGGTGATCAGGGGGCTGGTCAGAGGTCGATCAGGAGGCCGTCAGAACGACCTTCCCGAACAGCCCGCCGGACTCCATCCGCTCGAAGCCCTCGCGGGCCCGGTCCAGCGGAAGGACCTCGTCGATGACGGGACGGACACCGGTGGCGGCGCAGAAGGACAGCAGGTCCTCCAGCTCGTCCTTCGTGCCCATCGTGGAGCCGACGACCTTGAGTTCGAGGAAGAAGATGCGGGTCAGTTCGGCGTGCGAGGGGCGGTCGCCGCTCGTCGCGCCCGAGATGACCACGGTGCCGCCGGGCTTCAGCGACTTGACCGAGTGGGACCAGGTGGCCGCGCCGACCGTCTCGATGACGGCGTCCACGCGCTGCGACAGCCGCGCCCCGGACTCCACGGCCTCCACGGCCCCGAGTTCCAGGGCCCGCTTGCGCTTCGCCTCGTCCCGGCTGGTCGCGAAGACCCGCAGCCCCGCCGCCTTCCCGAGCGCGATCGCGGCGGTGGCGACACCGCCTCCGGCGCCCTGCACGAGAACGGAGTCACCGGGACGTACACCGGCGTTGGTGAAGAGCATGCGGTACGCCGTCAGCCACGCGGTGGGCAGACAGGCGGCCTCTTCGAAGGAGAGCTCCTTGGGCTTGGGCAGGACGTTCCAGGCGGGCACGGAGACCTGTTCGGCGAAGGTCCCCTGGTACCGCTCGGTGAGGATGGAGCGCGGCTCCTTCGGGCCGACCCCGTGTCCTGTCTGCCCGATGACGGAGTGCAGGACGACCTCGTTGCCGTCCTCGTCGACCCCGGCGGCATCGCAACCGAGGATCATCGGCAGCTTGTCCTCGGCGAGCCCCACGCCACGCAGCGACCAGAGGTCGTGATGGTTCAGGGAGGCGGCCTTGACGTTCACGGTCGTCCAGCCGGCCCGGGCCTCGGGAGCGGGCCGCTCCCCCAACTCAAGGCCGTTCAACGGCTGGTCCCGGTCGATACGAGCAGCGTAGGCAGCGAACATGCCCTCGACCCTAGGCTCCACCGGCCTCCCGACGGAACCACGTTCCCCTGTGACACGCGTCCCGCCGGGTGGGTGGGTTTCGGCCGAATGCGTAAGTGCGGGCCGGTGGGGGTCGAGCGCGCAGTTCCCCTCGCCCCTAAAAGCGGGGCCGCACCCCTGCTTTTGTCTTTCAGGGGCGCGGGGCCGCATCGATGTGCGGCTCCGCCGCGATGGGGGTCCCCCCGCTCATGGGGGTCCCCCCGCTCGAGCGAAGCCGAGAGTGGGGGAGCGACCAGCCACGAACAACCCTCACCCACCCACAACCGTCAGCGGCACCCCGTACACACCACCCACCCGGCCGAACCCCCGAGCAAAAAATCACCACGCACAAAAAAATCCGGGCCCCGCCCACCAGGACAGGACCCGAACCTCAAGCACAAACGACAAACCACAAACGACCTACCGCCGAGCCACACCCTCAGCCCGAGCCGCCGCCGCGACCGCCGCGGTGACGGCGGGAGCGACCCGCTCGTCGAACGGCGACGGAATCACGTAGTCCGCGGCAAGGTCGTCCCCGACGACCGCAGCCAACGCCTCCGCCGCCGCGATCTTCATCCCCTCGGTGATCCGAGAGGCCCGCACCTGAAGCGCCCCGGCGAAGATCCCGGGGAACGCCAGCACGTTGTTGATCTGGTTCGGATAGTCCGACCGCCCGGTGGCGACGACCGCCGCGTACTTGTGGGCGACGTCGGGGTGCACCTCGGGATCCGGGTTCGCCATGGCGAACACGAACGCGCCCTCCGCCATCGAGGCGACGGCCGGCTCCGGCACCGTACCGCCGGACACCCCGATGAAGACGTCGGCCCCGGCGAGCGCGGACTCCAGCGAGCCGGACAGTCCCGCCTTGTTGGTCATGGCGGCCAGTTCCGCCTTGACCGGGGTCAGGTCGTCCCGGTCCGCCGACACGATCCCCTTGCGGTCCGCGACCGCGACGTCCCCGAGCCCCGCCTCCAGCAGGAACTTGGCGATGGCGACCCCGGCCGCGCCCGCGCCCGAGATCACCGCCCGCAGCTGCCCCAGGCTCCGCCCGGTCAGCCGCGCGGCGTTCCGCAGGGCCGCCAGCGTGACGACGGCCGTGCCGTGCTGGTCGTCGTGGAAGACGGGGATGTCCAGCCGCTCCTGGAGCCGCTTCTCGATCTCGAAGCACCGGGGCGCCGAGATGTCCTCCAGGTTCACACCGCCGAAGGACGGAGCGAGCCGCACCACGGTCTCGACGATCTCGTCGACGTCGGTGCAGGCGAGCGCGATCGGCACGGCATCGACCCCGCCGAACTGCTTGAACAGGATCGCCTTGCCCTCCATCACGGGGAGCGAGGCCTCGGGCCCGATGTCACCGAGCCCGAGCACGGCGGTGCCGTCGGTCACGACGGCGACCACGGACGACTTCCACGTGTAGTCGTGGACGAGCTCCGGCTGCTCCGCGATGGCCATGCAGACCTTCGCGACGCCGGGCGTGTACGCCAGGGACAGGTCGTCCTTGTCACGGACGGGCACCGTGGCCTGCACGGCCATCTTGCCGCCGCGGTGCAGCGCGAACGCCGGGTCGAAGGAATCGAGGGGCTCGGCCCCGCCTTCCTGATCCGTACTGCTGTCGCTGCGAGGATTGACGATCTCCGCTGCCACTTTGTTTTACCCCTTAAGTCTTCAATGGTTGAGGGTCTCCGCTCCGGGTGAGGAGCGGGCGGGCACCGCGTATGTCCCTGATGACGGTTACGTACGGGTACGTACGGGCCATACGCGACGGGCGCGCCGCACACGCGCCCTGAGCCCCGGATGAGGGGTGTAAAGAACCTTCTTACCGGACGGACGGCACCCAGACGAGTCCATGACGCGAAGGCCACACGTCGCCGGTGGAAGATCACACACCAGAGGATCGTAGGCCCGGCACCGGAGGATCGCAGGCCGGGCAAGGGGAGGACCACGGGCCGGATACCGGACGACGAAGGTCACATACCGACGACATTCGAGTGACGTCACGCATCGGCGAATATGCCGAACGCGCCCACTTTGCGAACAAGTCACCGATACGCACCGAAGCACCGCGAGTGCGGAGAAGCGGTCGCCCGTTTCGCCCAGTACACCGGAGATCCTCCGGCCGTGGCGGGGGGTTTCCCGCACAGGATCCGGCTTCGACGGACCGGCCCGGTCCGCTTCGGGGGTCACCCGTTATCCGATTTTGACATGGCGGGCACCCTGAAGGCGTAAGTCCGAATGGCAAGATGCCCTAATCACACGAGGTCGCGACACCCGAAGGTGTGTGTTCTCGTCGACCCATCGGCAACTCCACCCACCCGCCGGAGGAACCCACCATGACCGCACGCTCCACCCGTCGTACGACCCCCGCGCAGTCCCGGATAGCCGCGGTCGGTGCGATCGCGGTCGCAGGCGCCCTGCTGCTCACCGGCTGTGGTGACCAGACCAAGGAGAAGGACAGCGGCAGCTCGGACACCGCGGAGTCCAGCGCGGCCCCGCTCGCCGACCAGCTGCCCAAGGCCATCCGCGACAAGGGCGTCATCAAGGTCGGATCGGACATCGCGTACGCGCCGGTCGAGTTCAAGGACAGCTCCGGCAAGACCGTCGGCATCGACCCCGACCTCGCCGACGCGATGGGCAAGGAGCTCGGTGTGAAGTTCGAGTTCGAGAACGGCACCTTCGACACCCTGATCACCGGCCTGCGCTCCAAGCGGTACGACATCGCCATGTCCGCGATGACCGACACCAAGGACCGACAGGAAGGCATCGACAGCGAAACCGGCAAGAAGGTCGGCGAGGGCGTCGACTTCGTCGACTACTTCACCGCGGGTGTCTCGATCTACACCCAGAAGGGCAAGGACCAGGGCATCAAGACCTGGTCCGACCTGTGCGGCAAGAAGATCGTGGTGCAGCGCGGCACGGTCTCCGAGGACCTCGCCAAGTCCGAGGCGAAGAAGTGTACGGGCGGCAAGACGATCTCCATCGAGTCGTTCGACAACGACCAGCAGGCCCAGACCCGCCTGCGCTCGGGCGGCGCCGACGCCGGCTCGTCCGACTTCCCGGTGGCCGCGTACGCGGTGAAGACCTCGGGCGGCGGCAAGGACTTCGAGCTCGTCGGCGAGCAGGTCGAGGCCGCTCCGTACGGCATCGCGGTCGCCAAGTCGAGCACCGAGCTGCGGGACGCCCTGAAGGCCGCGCTCGACGCGATCATCAAGAGCGGCGAGTACGACAAGATCATCACCAAGTGGGGCGTCACGGACGGTGCCGTCAAGGAAGCCGCCGTCAACGGAGGCACGTGACCGCGGGTAACGCGGACACCGAAAGGCAACATCCGTGACTGCTGACATCGACAAGACCACGGGGCCGCAGGACACACCCCCGGCCGGACCGGAGGCCATCAAGGCGATCCCGGTCCGGCACTACGGGCGGTACGTCTCCGCCGTGGTGGCCATCGCGCTCCTCGTCTCGATCATCTACGCCTTCTCGCAGGGCAAGATCAACTGGGGCGCGATCCCCGACTACTTCTTCAACGACCGCGTCCTCGCCGGCGTGGGCAGGACGCTCATGCTGACCGTGCTGGCCATGCTGATCGGTGTCTTCGGCGGCATCCTGCTGGCCGTGATGCGCCTGTCGACGAACCCGGTGACCTCGTCCATCGCGTGGTTCTACATCTGGTTCTTCCGTGGTACGCCGGTGCTGGTCCAGCTCATCGTCTGGTTCAACCTGGGCCTGGTGTTCGAGTACATCAACCTCGGTCCGATCTACAAGGACTACTGGTCCAGCTTCATGACGCCGCTGCTGACGGCGCTGCTGGGCCTGGGCCTGAACGAGGCCGCGTACATGGCCGAGATCTGCCGTGCGGGCCTGCTCTCGGTCGACGAGGGCCAGACCGAGGCCAGCCACGCGCTGGGCATGAGCCACAGCAAGACCCTGCGCCGGATCGTGATCCCGCAGGCGATGCGCGTGATCGTGCCGCCCACGGGCAACGAGGTCATCAACATGCTGAAGACGACCTCGCTGGTCTCGGTGATCCAGTACTCCGAACTACTGCGCGTGGCCCAGGACATCGGCCAGACTTCCGGCGCCCCGGCGGAGATGCTGTTCCTCGCCGCGGCCTGGTACCTGCTGCTGACCTCGATCTTCAGCGTCGGCCAGTACTACCTGGAGCGCTACTACGCCCGCGGCTCCAGCCGCAGTCTGCCGCCCACCCCGTGGCAGAAGATCAGGAAGAACGTGCTCTCCCTGTCGAGCCGTACGAGCCGCAAGGGGGCCACGGCATGACCGACCAGCTGAGCAAGGCGGCCCCCGGTGCCGCCCCCATGGTCAAGTCGGAGGGCGTGCACAAGTCCTTCGGCCCCCTCGAGGTCCTCAAGGGCATCGACCTGGAGGTGAAGCCGGGCGAGGTCTTCTGCCTCATCGGCCCCTCCGGCTCGGGCAAGTCGACGTTCCTCAGGTGCATCAACCACCTGGAAAAGATCAACGCCGGACGGCTGTACGTCGACGGGGAGCTGGTCGGCTACCGCCAGAAGGGCGACAAGCTGTACGAGCTCAAGGACAGCGAGGTCGCGCTGAAGCGGCGGGACATCGGCATGGTGTTCCAGCGCTTCAACCTGTTCCCGCACATGACGGCGCTGGACAACGTCATGGAGGCGCCGATCCAGGTCAAGGGCGTCAGCAAGGCGCAGGCGCGCGAGCGCGCGGGGCAACTGCTGGAGCGGGTCGGCCTCGCCGACAAGGCGGGCAGCTACCCGTCGCAGCTCTCCGGCGGCCAGCAGCAGCGGGTCGCGATCGCCCGGGCCCTCGCGATGGACCCGAAGCTGATGCTGTTCGACGAGCCCACCTCCGCCCTCGACCCAGAGCTCGTCGGCGACGTCCTCGACGTCATGCGCGACCTCGCCGAGTCCGGTATGACGATGATCGTCGTCACCCACGAGATGGGCTTCGCCCGGGAGGTCGGCGACTCGCTGGTCTTCATGGACGAGGGTGTGGTGGTCGAGTCCGGTAACCCACGGGACGTGTTGACGAATCCGCAGCAGGAACGGACGCAGTCGTTCCTGTCGAAGGTGCTCTAGCCTCCGGCGGTTTGGCGGGTATACGCGGTATGCGGAGGGGCGGTACGGGAATTCCCGTACCGCCCCTCCGCGTTCGGCTTGCACCGGGCCGGTTCCCCACCCACCCGGTCAACCCCCGCCCACCCAGCCGGTCCGGCGTTTGAGGACGAGGCCGTCCAGGTCGATGAGGGGGGTCTGGGGGCGCAGCCCCCAGGGACGGGAAGGGCAGGGGCGGCGAGGGCGAGAACAACCCGCTACTTGAGGGCCAGGATCAGTGCGTCCGACGGGGAGCGCCATACCGCGCGGGACTCCGCGAAGCCCTTTTCGCGCAGTACGCGCGCGTGCCATTCGGCAGAGGGGGTGTCACCGTCCGCGTGCTCGCCGTAGATCTCGAAGCGGCGAGCCGTGGGCTCGGCGAGGACGGGATCCTGGGCGGCGAGCTGCCACCACTCGGTCCAGCCGAGCACCCCGGCCTCCTTGGCCAGGTTCATCCGCGCATGCCGCTGCGCGCTGTCCGCCGCGTTGATCTGCGGAGTGGACTCGTCGATCATGTGGTCCGCGTTCATGAACACACCGCCGTCGCGAACGAGTTCCGCGACCTGACCGTAGAGGACCGCGAGGGGTTCGCTGTGCAGCCAGTGGAGGGCGGTGGCGGTGAGAACGGCGTCGTAAGAGTCGTACGGCAGCTTCGCGGGCCAGTCGGGGTCCTTGAGGTCGGCCGTGACGAAGGTGACCCGGTCGTCACCCCGGAAGGTGCCCTCGGCGATGGTCAGGAGCGCGGGGTCGAGATCGACGCCGGTACTGACCGCCTGCGGAAACCTTTCGAAGAGGCGGGCCGTGATACTTCCCGTACCGCACGCGAGGTCCAGGACGCGCGGCTCGGGACCGACCAGCGCCTCGACCATGTCGAGCATGACCCGCAAGCGCTCCTCGCGGTCCGGGAGGTACCACTCCTGCTGCCGGTCCCAGCTCTCCTGCCAGGCAGCCCAGTCGGCTCCGATGTCGGTCGTCATGGATACCCCTCTCCCCTCCAGCATGTAATACCCTGGAAGCACAATTAGCCATTACCCGTCCGCACCACGACCATAGAGTGCCCCCGTAAGGACTACAAGTGGAACTGGCCTATTACTCGGATTTCGCCGTGCGTCTCGTCAACAGCGAGGAACCGGCCCGGGGCAAGGACGCGCTCACCTCCGTCGAGGCCGTCCGCGACCTCTTCGGCGGCAACGCGTCGGCGGCCCGCCGCGCCGCGGACGCGGACGTCACGCGCTTCCGGGGCGTACGGGCCCGGCTGCGCGCGGTCTTCGAGGCGGCCGACGGCGGCGACGAGACCCTCGCCGTGGACCTGCTGAACTCACTCCTCCTGGAGTTCCCGGTGAGCCCGCAGATCTCCGGCCACGACTTCCGGGACGACGACGGCCGCCCGCTGTGGCACATGCACCTGGCGGACCACCCGTCGAACGCGACCGCGGGGTACGCCGCGACCGCCGCGATGGGCCTGGCCTTCCACCTCACCGAGTACGGCGTGGACCGCCTGGGCCTGTGCGAGGCAGCGCCGTGCCGCAACGCCTACCTCGACACCTCGACGAACCGCTCCCGGCGCTACTGCTCGGACCGCTGCGCGACCCGGGCGAACGTCGCCGCCTACCGCGCCCGAAAACGCCTGGAGGCGGACCGGTCGGACAGCACGGGCCGCGCCGCGGACAGCACCCAGCGGGCGACCGCGAACGGCGAGCGCTGACCCGGCTTGAGCGGCCGGAACCTGAAAAGGACGCGGCCCAGCACCAACTCGTCGGGCACAGGCCCGTAGTCAGTGCTGTCCCCGCCCGCGTACGTGTTGTCCCCGAGCACCCACCAGCCGCCCTCGCGCCGCTCCGCGGCGCGTTTGACGACGAGCAGGTCCTGCTGGAACGGATGACGCAGAACGACCACGTCACCGGGCCGGATCCGGCCCCCGTGCCGTATCACGAGCAGATCGCCGTGATACAGCGTGGGCACCATCGACGGCCCGGTCACCTCGGCCCATCCGAAGGGCTGATTCGCCCCTCCGCGCTCGGTCTCCTGCGACAGCTCCGGCATCACCGGCACCTCCCCGGTTCTATCCTCCACGAGTCCCAGTCTCACCCTGGACTTTTGTCCTAAGCCCATGGGGGCACTCGCGAAAACCCGTCCCTCACGGAGTAATGTCCCACCTGAGAAGACGATCACGAGGAAGGACAGCTCAATGCTCTCCCGCCTGTTTGCCCCCAAGGTCAAGGTCAGCGCACACTGCGACCTGCCCTGCGGTGTGTACGACCCGGCCCAGGCCCGCATCGAGGCGGAGTCGGTGAAGGCCGTGCAGGAGAAGATGGCCGCCAACGACGACCCGCACTTCCAGGCTCGCGCCACCGTCATCAAGGAGCAGCGCGCCGAGCTCGCCAAGCACCACGTCTCGGTGCTCTGGAGCGACTACTTCAAGCCCCCGCACTTCGAGAAGTACCCGGAGCTGCACCAGCTGGTCAACGACGCCCTCAAGGCCCTCTCGGCCGCCAAGGGTTCGACCGACCCGGCCACGGGCCAGAAGGCCCTGGACTACATCGCCCAGATCGACAAGATCTTCTGGGAGACCAAGAAGGCGTGACACAAGCCTTCCGTTTTCGCGATGGAGGGGCCCGGCCGATGTATTGGCCGGGCCCCTCCCGCGTTCCGACATCGGTCGATCAGCCGGCGGTGGTTTCCGCGGGGAAACCGGACTGACGGATGACCTCGGCCCTGCTGTAGTAGTCGCCGGTGGTCACGATCTGGTGCCCGCGCATCTGGAGGACCGTGACGACAGGCACGGAGAACGGCTTGGGTGCTCCGGCCACCTGTCCGCTGAACGTCCAGTCGATCACTATGACGCCGCTGCGGGCGGATGCGCAGTTGACCATGACGGCGGCTCCCTGGATGACCTCCTTGGCGCGGTTGGCCCACTCGATGGTCCCGTCTCGGCCGAGGTAGTCCTTCGCGCCGAAGGCGTGGTCGGTGTAGCGGGCGCCGTTCTCGACGTACAAGTCAGCCAGTCGCTGCGGGTCTTCGGCGTTCCACGCGGCCCCCCAGGCCACGACGATGGCCGGCAACCGCGAGTGCTTCCCGTGCTGGCCCGCCGCTGCGGACTGCTTCGGAATACTTCTGATTGCTGCGGACCAGCGGATTGCTTCGGACTACTTGTGCGGTGGTCGCACGAGTCGAACGACGGCTCAGCGACCATGAGGCCGGCGCCCAGGCGCCGGGTCAGGGGCCAGCAAGTTCACGCGGTTGGCTCGGGATCCGGGTCGGGATCCGGGTCGGGGCCCGGGTCGGCCTGGGTCGTTTCCGGATGTGCCGTTCCCTCGGTCAGGACCTTCGCCCACCGCGGCTTCGAGCCGCCGACGTCGGTGAGATCCGTGAGGCCGACGGCGACGATGAGGTGGCAGAGCTGGCCGTAGGCCATGAACTGCTGTACCGCGCCGTCCGGGGCCCCCGCCCGCTCATCGGCGGCACTTAGAACTCCTAACAAAGTGCCAGGTTTTTCAGTCGTCGCCAGCAGATGATGCCGCAGGCCAGGCTGAGGAAGGCTTCGTGGATGTCGTCGCGGATCTCCCAGCGGATGCGTAACCGGCGGAACCAGTGCAGCAGCGCGAAACTCTGCTCGACGACCCACCGGTGGACGCCCAGCCCCGAGCCGTGTCCGGTGCCACGGCGTGCGATGACGGGGGTGATCCCGGCCGCCCGGACCTGCTTGCGGTACTTGTCGTGGTCGTAGCCGCGGTCGGCGTAAAGGGTGTCCGGCCGCCGGCGGGGCCGTCCGCGTCGGCCCCGCACCGGCGGGACGGCCTCGATCGAGGGCATGAGCTGGGTGACGTCATTGCGGTTTCCGCCGGTCAGGGACACCGCCAGCGGAATGCCGTGCGCTTCGGTGATCAGATGGTGCTTCGAGCCTGTTCGGGCACGGTCGACCGGGCTCGGTCCGGTTTTGGGCCGCCCTTCATGGCCCGGACATGGGAGCCGTCGATCACCGCCCGCGACCAGTCCAGCGCGCCGACGGCGTGCAACTCGGCCAGCAGCGACTCGTGCAGACGCTGCCAGACTCCCGCGTCGTTCCAGTCCCGCAGACGCCGCCAGCAGGTCATCCCCGAGCCGAAGCCAAGCTCCTGGGGCAGGAACTCCCACGGAATGCCGGTGTACAGCACGAACAGGATGCCGGACAGAACCTTCCGGTCGTCCAGACGCTTGCGGCCGGGGTGATCCGGCCGGCGCGGCACGACCGGCAGCAACGGCTCGATCCGCGCCCACAGCTCATCCGGCACGATCCACGGCGGCTCCTGACCCTTCCTCATGCACCGGTCAACAAGGCCACAACCACCCACATTCCAGGGCCACTTTGTTAGGAGTTCTTAGGGCGTGGACGTGCAACGTCAGCAGGTGCGGTCGGAGATGAGCTCGGCGTAGGCGTCACCGAGCGCCGACAGCACGACCTCGGGCTCCTCGCCGGACATCCGGTCCGCGACCTCGCCCCTGGTCGCGAGGATCCGCTCGTGGCAGTGCTCCAGCACCGCCAGGAACAGGCCGAGCTTCCCGTCGAAGAGCCGGAACACATACGCCTGGGACAGAGGCCCTGTCAGCGGAGGACGCCCTATCAGCGGCCAGGGGCCTTGTCAGTGGGCCGTGGCATGCTGAGGGCATGAACCTGGACGACCTCGTCCGGCTGCGCAAGGCACGTGACCGGATGGACCGTGAGTACGCCGAGCCGCTGGACGTGCCCGCGCTCGCGCGCACGGCACTGATGTCGCCGGGCCACTTCCAGCGCAGCTTCCGGGCGGCCTTCGGCGAGACGCCGTACGGCTATCTCATGACGCGCCGCATCGAGCGTGCGAAGGCGCTGCTGCGGCGCGGCGACCTGACGGTCACGGAGGTCTGCATGGCGGTCGGGTGTACGTCACTGGGCTCGTTCAGCTCCCGCTTCACCGAGCTGGTGGGCGAGTCCCCGAGCGCGTACCGGGCCCGGCCGCACGACCAGGCCGCGGCGGCTATACCCGCGTGCGTGGCGAAGATGTACACGCGGCCCGCGCGCGGCCGGGCGTCCGAGTCCCGGTCCTGATGACCCCAAAGCCCCAAGCCTCAAAGCCCTGAAGCCCCGAAGCCCTGAAGCCCCGAGGCTCTGCGGCCCTGAAAAGGGCATGGGCACGCTTCAGGTGGTCCGGTGGTCCGGTGGTCAGCTGGTCAAGCGGGCCGCGCGCGCCCTGAGGTAGCGCTGTTCCGGGAGGCTGAGGGTCTTGGCGGCGGCCGACTCGTACGCGGCGCGGGCGGCCTCGGTGTCACCGGCGCGTTCCAGGAGGTGGGCGCGGACCGCGTCGAGGCGGTGGCCCGTCGACAACTCCCCTTCCAGGGAAGCCAGTTCGGCGAGGCCCGCCCTCGGGCCGTGGACCATCGCGACGGCCACCGCGCGGTTGAGGCGTTCGACGGGACCGGGGACAAGGCGTACGAGCAGGTCGTAGAGGCCGAGGATCTCCCGCCAGTCGGTGTCGTCGGGCGAGGCCGCCTCGTCGTGGACGGCGGCGATCGCGGCCCTCAACTGGTAGGGGCCCGGCAGCGGTTGGGCCAGGGCCCGCGTCACCAGCGCCACGCCCTCGTCGATCACCGCCTTGTCCCACAGCCCACGGTCCTGCTCGTCGAGCGGGACCAGTTCGCCGTGCGGTCCGGTGCGCGCGGCGCGGCGGGCATCGGTGAGGAGCATGAGCGCCAGCAGGCCCGTCACCTCGCAGTGACCGGGCAGCAGCGCGTGCACCGTACGGGTCAGCCGGATGGCCTCGCCCGCGAGTTCGGCCCGCTGGAGCGCCCGGCCGGACGTGGCCGTGTAGCCCTCGTTGAAGATGAGGTACAGGACGTGCAGGACCTCCGGCAGCCGCTCCTCCCAGTTCTCTGGTCGGGAGAAGCTCGCGCCCTTCACCTTCTGCTTGGCCCGGCTGATCCGCTGCGCCATCGACGCCTCGGGCATCAGGTGCGCGCGGGCGATCTCGGCCGTCGTCAGACCACCCACCGCACGCAGCGTGAGCGCGATCCGCGCGGGTGGGAGCAGATCGGGGTGGCAGCAGAGGAAGAGGAGGGTGAGCGTGTCGTCCTCGGACGGGGCGCGGTCGGCGCCGGGCGGCGGCGCCGTGAACGCGTCGCGCGGAGTGAGCGCCGCCGCCCGCTCCTCCCGCAGCCGGCGCGCCTCCTCACTGCGCAGTACGTCCGTGAGCCGCCGCGAGGCGACCTTGATCAGCCAGCCGCGCGGATTGTCGGGCATCCCGGCATCCGGCCATTGCCCGGCCGCCGCGAGGAGCGCCTCCTGTACGGCGTCCTCGGCGGCGTCGAAGTGCCCGTACCGACGCACGAGCGCGCCGAGGACCTGGGGCGCGTGGCGGCGCAACAGGTCCTCGACCTCGGTCGTACGTCCCGACGGTCCCAAGGATCGCAACGATCCCGGCCGTCCCGACGAGCGTCTCGGAGGACCGCTCACACGTCCCCGCTGCCGTCGCCGATCTGGCGGATGACCAGCGGGTACTGCTTCGTGCCCTCGGGGACGGGGCACTCGAGGACCCGGGCGGCGATCTCCGTGACCCGGTCCAGGCTGGCGCAGTCCAGGACCCAGTACCCGGCGAGCACTTCCTTCGTCTCGCCGTACGGCCCGTCGGTGATCACGGGCTTCCCGTCCGGGCCCCGCTCGACGAACCGGGCCTTCGCGGGCTCCGTCAGACCCTGGCCGTCGATCATCTCGCCGGTCTCGGCCAGGTCGTTGTTGATCGCGCCCATGTGCGCGTACATGGTCTGGATGTCCTGCTCGGTCCAGGCGGGTGCGCCGTCGGACGGCTTGCCGGTCTGGGCCGCGTAGTCCGCCTGCGTGCCCTGGATCATCAACAGGTACTTCATGAGTCCGCTCCTTCGGTTCGGGCCACCCGCGGTGGGCGGCTCTCACAGGGGACGTCGGAGCCGGGCCGCGCTTCTCTACACCTCGCGGAAAAAACTTCCCACGACTTCCCACGACTCCTCACGGGCGGCGGCAGGCACTCAGAAATCCCGCTCCGTGGGCGTCTGGGGCGGCTGGGGCGCCTCGGGCGGCCCCGGCTCGCTCGTCAGGACGGGCTCCGACGTGACCCGGGAGTCGGCCTTCCCGGCCTGCTCGGCCTCCCCCTCCTCGTACTCCGTGCACGCGGGGTTCTGGCAGGGGCCTGCGCCCCACACGGGCACGAAGACGCCCAGGGTCTTGTGCCGACGCACGACCGTGTCCACGGCCTGCTTGCAGACCGGACAGACGTACTCATCGCTGGTCATGCCCCCAGGGTATTGCGGGAGTGGCCGCGCCGACAGGCGAGTGACGCCCCGCCCCGGAATCAGCGCTTCCTGCTGTACGTCCGCACGACCGCCCCGTTCTTGAAGGTGCGCGTCTCGCCGAGCGTGAACTCGCCGACGGCGAACCCGGAGCCGAACATCGGCATGCCGGAGCCCAGCACGATCGGGTACGTCTTGATGACGAGCTCGTCGATCTCGTCGATCAGCTCGCCCGCGAGCCGCGAGCCGCCGCACAGATAGATACCGAGGCCGCCCTCCTCCGCCTTGAGCTCGCGGACCTTGCCGACCAGGTCGTCGGAGATGATCTCGACGTGCGGGTCGGGCGACTCGTTCAGGCTGCGCGAGGCGACGTACTCCCGCATATGGGCGAACGGGCTGGTGACGCCGAGCTCCAGCGCGATGTCGTAGCTGGCGCGGCCCTGGATGATCGTGTCGTACTTCTGGTTCGCCAGGTCGTCCATGCCGGTCGCCCGACGGCCGTGCGTCGACATCGTCTCCGGGTAGTCGGTCTTGAGGAAGTCGAAGAACTCCTCGTCCACGAACGGATACATCATCGCGGCGTCCCCGCTCGGGTCACCGATGAAGCCGTCGATCGAGCAGGCGATGAAATACGTGAGCTTTCGCAAGCCGGTCTCTTTCCGTAGGATGCGTGAACCACTCCATTCATAGTGCTTCAGTTGTAGTGGTCGCAAGGGAATTTCCGAGCACCATCCTTACGGGACTCAAGCAGGAGAAGGGATTCCGCGTGGCGAGCAATCCGGAGCGCCGGGCCGCCCTGGTCGACGCCGGTGTGGAGGTGCTGGCGCGCGAGGGGGCGCGCGGGCTGACGTTCCGCGCGGTGGACGGTGAGGCCGGGGTCCCGGTGGGCACGGCCTCGAACTACTTCACCGGCCGCGACGACCTGCTCCGCCAGATCGACACCCGGATCCACGAACGCCTCGCCCCGGATCCGAAGGTCCTGGCCGACCTGATGACGGCGCCGAGGGACCGCGCCCTGGTCACCGCCTTCATGCACGACCTCATGGCCCGCGCCCAGCACGACCGCACCGGGTATCTGGCCCTGCTGGAGATGCGCCTTGAGGCCACCCGCCGCCCCGAACTCCGCGCCTCCTACACGAAGACGATCCGCGCCGACCTCGAATACGGCATGGAGTTCCACCGCGAGGCAGGCCTCCCGGGCGGCGACGAGACGGTCGCAGTCCTGTACCTCGCCATGCTCGGCCTGCTCCTGGAACACCTGACGCTGCCGGGCGTTCTGGAGGGGGTCCTGCCCGGGGTGACCGTCCCGGCCGGACTGGTGGAGCGGATCGTCACGACGATCGTGCCGGAGCGGGACGACTGAGCGGAGTGGGCGTCTGTCACGTGCGCCCCCTGGGGCACATTCCTAGGTCGTGTCCGCAAAGTCCCGCCTGCCCGGCGGGCGGACGACGGGACTTTGCGGACACGACCTAGGCCGCGCCTCTTGGCCACACGTCAGGGGCCACCCGAGGGGCGCGGGGAACTGCGCGACCAGCCCCCGCCGGCCCGCGGACTACGAACCGACCTCCCCGCGAAGCGATTCACTCCGCGGCTCACGCCACATGGGCCACATCGACGGCCCCTCCGGAAGATCAAGCGTGCTGCCCATGAAGGCGAACCCGAGCCGCTCATAGAGCGCCCGACTCCGCTCGTTGCTCGCCTCCAAGTAGGCGGGCAGCCCCTCCCCGTCACACCGGTCCAGCACATGCTGGACAAGCGCCGTACCGAGCCCCTCCCCCTGCCTGCCGGGCGCGACGGCGATCATCCACAGGTACTCGTGGGCCCGCCCCTCCGGGTGGATCTCGGCGGTCAACCGGCCGATCAGCTCGACCCGTTCGTTGTCGGGATCGACGGCCTCTCGCACCTGGGCGGGCACGTCCTCGTCCTCGCCCTCCTCATGCGCGGCGTCCGCCGCCTCCGCGGGCACCGACAGCCACAGCGCACAGGCCGAACCGTCCTCCGTGACATCCACGTACCCCTCGGCGAGCGTGGCGTCGAGGAAGGCCTCCATCAGCAACGGATGTGTCCGCCGCCGGTACTCGGCGCCGGGAAAGACCCAGCCGCTCACCGGGTCGTCCTGGAAGGCCTCGTCGAGGAGCCGTGTCACGGCCTCCCGGTCGTCCTCGCCCGCTCTTCGTATCGCCACTCCCATGGCCCGCCCCTTCGGCTCAACCGCCCACGCCCACTCAGCCGTTGAAGGTTAGGCGATCACTTCGTCCGAAGGCGACGGGCCCCGCACACCGTGGGGATGCGCGGGGCCCGCCCTAACCGGAACCTCTCCGCCTCACCGCGTTGTCAGGTGCCGCGCGGCGAAGTCGGCTCCGGCGTCTCAGAGGCGGTACCACTCCAGGAACCGGCCGGCCCGGGCGCCGACGGCCGGACCCAGCGCGGCCTCATCCACCGCGCCGGCCCAGCCATCCGCCCGGTCTGCACCGTCCCGCCCGTGGAACCACTCCCGCTTCCGACGCCGTACGGCTTGGGCTGCCGCGTCCCCGCGGGCACCGCACGGCGTCGGCCGCCTGCGCTCTACATGTGTCCCGCCCTTCGGTCACCCTTCACTCGTCACCCCGTCGGCTATCGGCTATCGGCTATCGGCCATCGGCCATCGGCTGTCGGTCGCCCGAACTCACGAGCTCCGGCGCGTCACGAACTCCGCCAGCGACAGAAGACCTCCCGCCGCCTCCGGATCCGGGACCGCCCGGGACAGATGGTGCAGGGACCGGGCCATCCGGTCGGCGGCCTGGAGCTGGGCCCAGTCCCGGCCGCCCGCCCGCTCGACGGCGAGGACCGTGCGCTCCAGATCGCCGTCGCGGTACGGAACCCGGTACAGCTCCGCCAGTTCGGCCGCGTCCGGTGTGCCGGAGGCGAGCGCGGCGACCACGGGGAGGGACTTCTTGCGGGCCATGAGGTCCGCCCCGGCCGGTTTGCCGGTGCGGCTCGGGTCCCCCCAGATGCCGATCACGTCGTCGATGAGCTGGAAGGCGAGGCCCGCCTCCCGTCCGAAGGCGTCAAGGGCCTCGACATCCTCGTCGTCGGCGCCCGCGTACAGCGCCCCGAGCGCGCACGCGCAGCCGAGCAGAGCCCCCGTCTTGGCCTCGGCCATGGCGAGCACCTCGTCGAGCGTGACGTCGTCGGGGCCGCGGCGCTCCATCGCCGTGTCCGTGTGCTGGCCCGCGCACAGTTCGACGACACAGCTCGCGAGCCGCGCGGCCGCCGCCGAGGACGCCGGATGCGGGTCCTCGGCGAGCAGCCGATGGGCCAGCGCCTGCAGGGAGTCCCCGGCGAGGACCGCGTCCGCGTCGCCGAACACGGCCCACGCGGTGGGCCGGTGCCTGCGGGTGGTGTCCCGGTCCATCACGTCGTCGTGCAGCAGCGTGAAGTTGTGCACCAACTCCACCGCGGCGGCCGCTCTTACAGCCGTCTCCTGCTGTCCGCCGAGCGCCCGGACCGCGGTCAGTACCAGCGCGGGCCTGATCGCCTTGCCCGCGTTGCCCGCCGCCGGACTGCCGTCCGCGTGCTCCCACCCGAAGTGGTAGAGCGCGATCCGTCGCATCGGGCCGGGCAACGACTCGATGGCCCGGCGCAGTTCGGGGTCGACCGACGTCCGGGACCGCTCCAGAATCCCGGCGGCCTCCTGCCCGTCGGGCGAACCCAGCCGTCCACCGGGCACCGGTCGTCCTCCCGCTTCCGGTCCTTCGACGGCCGGTAACAGGCTCTGTTGCGTCTCCGTCATGAGCTCACCCATGGATCCGTCTGGGGGAGTTCGCGGACGGTGGCGATTCGGCCGTCGCTGGGCGCGTACCCCTTCGGTCTACCCGCGCCGGCGGGCGGGGACACGGCACTCGGCGTACGGGACGTCACCTCCAGCGGCCGATCTCGACGTTCTCCAGGACCCCGAGGGCGTCGGGCACCAGGACCGCGGCCGAGTAGTACGTCGTCACCAGGTACGACATGATCGCCTGCTCGCTGATACCCATGAACCGTGCGGACAGGCTCGGCTCGATCTCGTCCGGGATACCGGCCTGCTGGAGCCCGATGACGCCCTGGTCGGCCTCGCCCGTACGCATCGCGATGATCGAGGTCGTCCGGGCCTCGGTGACCGGGATCTTGTTGCACGGGAAGATCGGCACGCCGCGCCAGGTCGGGATGCGGTTGCCGCTCACGTCGAGGGTCTCCGGGACGAGTCCCCGCTTGTTGAGCTCGCGGCCGATCGCGGAGATCGCGCGCGGGTGGGCGAGGAGCAGCTTGGTGCCGCGCCGCCTGGTGAGCAGTTCGTCCAGGTCGTCCGGGCTGGGCACGCCCTCGTGCGGCTGCAGCCGCTGGTCGTACTCGCAGTTGTTGAGCAGGCCGAACTCCCGGTTGTTGATGAGCTCGTGCTCCTGGCGCTCCTTCAACGCCTCGATCGTGAGCCGCAACTGCTGCTCGGTCTGGTTCATCGGCTGGTTGTAGAGGTCGGCCACGCGCGTGTGGATGCGCAACACGGTCTGGGCGACGCTGAGTTCGTACTCCCGTGGTGCCGCGTCGTAGTCGACGTACGTCCCCGGGATGGCCGGCTCTCCGGTGTGGCCGGCGGCGAGGTCGATCTCCTTCTCGCCGTACGTGTTGGCGCGCTGCTCGGGAATCGCGCGCAGTTGCCGAAGGTGCTCGCGCAGGGAATCGGAGCGCTCCGCGATCTGGTCGAGGTCCTGGCGGGGCAGCGCGAGGACCGTACAGGCGGTCACCGCGCGGGCCGTGTACTCCCAGATGGCATCCGGGTCGGTGATCGCCTGGTCGCCGAAGTAGGCGCCGTCGGCCAGGACGCCGAGAACCGCGTCGTCCCCGTACGGACCCGTGCCGATCTTCTCGACCTTGCCGTGAGCGAGCAGGAACACCTCTTCGGCCTGGCCGCCGAAGGAGGCGAGCACCTCGCCCGGCTGGAACTCCCGCTGCTGGCAGCGCTGCGCCAGCTCGGCGAGCACCTCCGGGTCCTCGTACGTGCGCAGGGCCGGCAGTTCGCCGAGCTCCG
Source organism: Streptomyces sp. NBC_00878 (assembly GCF_026341515.1). Taxonomy (NCBI): domain Bacteria; kingdom Bacillati; phylum Actinomycetota; class Actinomycetes; order Kitasatosporales; family Streptomycetaceae; genus Streptomyces; species Streptomyces sp. NBC_00878. The sequence goes on from NZ_JAPEOK010000001.1 coordinate 3,516,004, forward strand.
CCGGGATGACCTGGACGCGGTCACCCGTCTTAACGAATGTGACGCGACCGTCGCCCACCGAGTAGCTGAGCCTGCGGTTCACACGGTATGTGCCGCCCTGCACGTTCACCCACGGCAGCATGCGCAGCAGCCAGCGTGAGCTGATCTCCTGCATCTGTGGCGCGGATTTGGTGGTGGTGGCCAGGTTCCGCGCCGCGGATGTGCCGAGACTCTTCTGCGGCTGATCCTGGTCCGCGCGGATCTCTTCGCCTACCGACATGAAAATGTCCTCCCCATCGTGCAACGAGCTGCGCCGAGAAGCCTTTCATCACGGACCGTGGCGGTGCTATTACACGAAAGAGCGGGAATGGATCTTCGGGAGCAGGGCATAACGGATGGCCCCGCCCGGCCCCGACATGTCCGGGCGGCCGGGCGGCGCGGCGGCGTGGATCTTCCCGAACGGGAACTCCAAGATCGAGCCGTCCGTTCAACCGGCGACACGGACGAACGATCACGAACGATCACGAATGATGAGGAGACGGCGATGGCAGGCTTCCTGGACCGCGCCAAGGAACAAGCACAGCGCGGCCTCACGCAGGGCAAGCAGAAGATCGACGACGTCCAGGCACAGCGGGCGGGCGGCGATCTGCTGAAGAGCCTGGGCGCGGCCTATTACGCGGAGCGGCACGGCAGCGGCTCCCCCCAGGCCACGCAGCAGGCCCTCCAGGCCCTGGAGAGTCACATCGCGACGCACGGGGACAGCTTTCTGCGCTCCTGAGGCGGTCCGCCCGCACCGCTGACCGGATCGGCTCGCACGCCGTGCGAAGAAGTGGTCCCCACCGGGGAGTTCCGGTACAAGCAGCGGTACGAGACGGCCGCGACGGGTGGCCGCCGCGCCCTGTGTGAGGAGGCGGTCATGGCCTCACCCATGTCCGCGGGCAGCTTTCTGAGTCGGCTCAAGGCAGAAGGGCTCACCGTCGTCGAGGTCGGCGACTGGGAGCATCACAACCGCAACCACAAGGGTCCGTGGGGCCCGGTCCACGGGGTGATGATCCACCACACGGTGACGTCGGGAAGTGAGCGCACGGTCGAGATCTGCCGCAACGGCTACAGCGGCCTGCCCGGCCCGCTGTGCCACGGCGTGATCACCAAGGACGGCCGCGTCCACCTCGTCGGCTACGGCCGTGCCAACCACGCGGGTCTGGGCGACGACGACGTCCTGCGCGCGGTCATCGCGGAGAAGGGCCTCCCTCCGGACAACGAGGCGAACACCGACGGCAACCGCCACTTCTACGGCTTCGAGTGCGAGAACCTCGGCGACGGCGAGGATCCCTGGCCCGAGGCCCAACTCGACGCCATCGAGCGCGCCGCGGCAGCGGTCTGCCGCCATCACGGCTGGACGGAACGCTCGGTCATCGGTCACCTCGAATGGCAGCCGGGCAAGATCGATCCCCGCGGCTTCACCATGTCCGCCATGCGGGAGCGCGTCGGCGCCCGCCTGAAGTGAAGTGACGTACGCCGTCACGGGCGCGTGCCGTAGCACCCTGCGGGTGAGTGGGGGCTGGTCACAGCCCCGCGCCCCTGAAAGACGGGGCACGGGAACGACCGGCCCAGGCCCCGCAGGGGACGGTGTCCGACAATGGGTGGGTGATCGGTCCCGAGATCCCCGAAGCACTCGGCCTGGGCGCCCTGCGGCCGCGGCTGCCGTCGCCGGTGCGGGAGGCCGTGGACGAGCGGTTCGCGCGGCACGGTGTGCGGCTGCTGCTCAAGCGGGACGATCTGATCCACCCGGAGCTGGTCGGGAACAAGTGGCGCAAGCTGGCCCCGAACCTCCGGGCGGCGGCGGGCCGCACGGTCGTCACCTTCGGCGGCGCGTACTCGAACCATCTGCGGGCCACGGCCGCCGCGGGCCGTCTCCTCGGCCTGTCCACCGTGGGCGTGGTCCGCGGCCAGGAGCTCGCCGACCGCCCCCTCAACCCGTCCCTGGCCCGGTGCGCGGCCGACGGCATGCGCTTCCACTTCGTCGACAGATCGACGTACCGCCGCAAGAGCGAGCCGAAGACACTGGCCGCGCTTCTCCGTGCGACGGCCGCCGAGGACGCGTACGTGATCCCGGAGGGCGGCAGCAACTCCCTCGCCGTACTCGGCTGTACGACCCTCGGTGCGGAGCTGCGCGACCACGGTGGCATCGACGTGGCCGCGGTCGCCTGCGGCACCGGCGGCACCCTCGCCGGCCTGACCGCCGGCCTCGGCCCGGGTCGGTCCACCCTGGGCATACCCGTCCTCAAGGGCGGCTTCCTCGACGCGGAGATACGCACGCTCCAGGACGAGACCTTCGGCGGCCCCCGCGGCGACTGGTCGCTCGACGACCGCTTCCACTTCGGCGGTTACGCCCGTACGCCACCCGAACTCGACGCGTTCGCCGCCGACTTCGAGCAGCGCCACGACCTGCCCGTGGAGCGTCTCTATGTCGCCAAGTTGCTGTACGGACTTGTCGCTCTCACGCAGGAGGGCGCGTTCCCGCGCGGGACGACGATCGCGGCGGTCGTCACCGGCAGCCCCCAGGCCGAGCCCAAGGGCCCTTGACCTACGTAGCCTCGCGGAACGCCGCCGCCTCCTCCAGGTCCAGGCGCCGCAGCAGGGTCCGGAGCATCTCGTCGTCGATGTAGCGGCCGTCCCGGAGTCTCACGAACATCTCCCGCTCGGCGCCGATCATCTCGCGCGACAGCCGCCGGTATGTGTCGTCCACGGTCTCCCCGGTGACGGGGTTCACCGTCCCGAGCCGCTCCCACACGGCGTTGCGGCGGCGCTCCAGGACCGAGCGGAGCCGGTCGGCGAGCGGGGGCGGCAGCATGTTGCGCTCGTCGTCGAGGAGCTCGTCCAGACGGCGCTCCGCGACGCGGGAGGCCTGCGCCTGGGCGTTCGCCTCCGCGAGCGTCTCGGCCTGCAGGTCCCGTTCGGGCAGCTTCAGCAGACGGATCAGCGGGGGCAGGGTCAGGCCCTGCACGACCAGCGTGCCGATCACCGTCGTGAAGGTCAGGAAGAGGATCAGATTGCGGCCCTGGAACTCCTCGCCCTCCGCGGTGAGCGGGATCGAAAAGGCGATGGCGAGCGAGACCACGCCTCTCATCCCGGCCCAGCCGATGATGAAGGGCCCCTTCCAGGTGGGGTCGTCCTCCCGTTCCCGGATCCGCTTGGACAGCAGGCGGGGCAGGAAGGTCGCGGGATACACCCACACGAAGCGGGCCACGACGACGACCAGGAAGACGGCCACCGCGTACCAGGCGGCGCTCGATCCCTCGTACTCGTCAAGGCCCTCCAGGACGACCGGGAGCTGCAGGCCGATCAGCGCGAAGACCGCCGACTCCAGGATGAACGCGACCATCTTCCACACCGCCTCCTCCTGGAGCCGGGTCGCGAAGTCGACCTCCCAGTTGCGGTGCCCCAGGTAGAGCGCGACGACGACCACGGCGAGCACTCCGGAGGCGTGCACCTGCTCGGCGACCGCGTACGCGAAGAACGGGATCAGCAGCGACAGGGAGTTCTGGAGCAGCGCCTCCGTCAGGTGCGTGCGCAGCCAGTGGAGCGGCACCATCAGGACGACTCCGATGCCGATGCCGCCGATCGCCGCGAGCAGGAACTCGCCGATGCCGCCCGCCCAGGTCGCGCCCTCGCCGACGGCGGCGGCGAGCGCCACCCGGTAGGCGGTGATCGCGGTCGCGTCGTTCACCAGGGACTCGCCCTGCAGGATCGTGGTGACCCGTGAGGGCAGCCCGACCCGGCGCGCCACCGCCGTGGCCGCCACCGCGTCCGGCGGCGCCACGACCGCGCCGAGCACCAGGGCCGCCGTCAGCGACAGATCCGGCACGATCATGTACGCGGCCCAGCCGACCACGAGCGTCGCGAAGAGCACATACCCGACCGACAGCAGCGCGACCGGCCGGAGCTGCGCCCGCAGATCGAGGTACGAGCTGTCGGTGGCCGCCGTGTAGAGCAGCGGGGGCAGCACCAGCGGCAGCACGATGTCGGGGTCGATGGTGTACTCGGGCACCCCGGGCACGTACGAGACGATCAGGCCGGCGGTGACCAGCAGCAGCGGTGCGGGGACCGGGGTGCGGCGCGCGGCGCCGGCGACGACGGCGCTCCCCGCGACCAGCAGGAGGAGGGGCATCACATGCATCGGCTTCGGCCCGCCTTCGTTTCCGCGCGGTTTTCCGCACGCCCGACGTAATCTGGCAATCATGAAACAGTGCACGCACGCCGACGCGCTGCCGCATCCAGAACCCGAGCCGCTGAGCGAGACCTGCCTGGAGTGCCTGGCGGTGGGCTCGCACCCGGTGCAGTTGCGACTGTGCCTCAACTGCGGACACGTGGGCTGCTGCGACTCATCGCCGCTGCGGCACGCCACAGAGCATTTCAAGGAGACGGAACACCCGATCATGCGTACCTTCGAGCCCGGGGAGAGCTGGCGTTGGTGCTTCGTCGATCACGTGCTGGTGTGACGCCGGACCGGGACGGTTCGACCCTCTGACGTCTGGGTACGTCAACCCGGCGCGCGCTCTTCCCAATTGGGCCCGCACAACCCTAGCCACTGTGCGTATACATAGGTTTACTATGAGTGACAGCAAGGGGTTGGGGTCCCGGGGACAGGAAACCTGAGAGCGCGATAGCGTCACCGCTGAACCACGTTGCGCGTTACCCCGGGGGGCGACCCTCGGCCCCCGAAAGAGCTTGTACCACCTTGGAGGTGAGGGTGTCCCAGATCGCAGGCGAGCCCGCGACCCAGGACTTCGTGGAAGTCCGGCTGCCGGCTGCGGGTGCCTACCTGTCGGTGCTGCGCACGGCCACGGCCGGCCTCGCGGCGCGTTTGGACTTCACCCTCGACGAGATCGAGGACTTGCGCATCGCCGTGGACGAGGCATGCGCGATCCTGTTGCAACAGGCGGTGCCGGGCTCCGTGCTCAGCTGTGTCTTCCGCCTGATCGACGACTCGCTCGAGGTGACCGTTTCCGCCCCCACCACCGACGGCCACGCCCCGGCACGGGACACGTTCGCATGGACCGTGCTGTCGGCCCTCGCGGGCAAGGTGTCCTCTTCGGTGGCCGCGGACAAAACCGTTTCGATCAGCCTCTACAAACAGCGCGGCGCGGGACCCGGGCCGGCGTGAGGAACGGGGACGGGCCGGTGCGGGACGAAGAGCGCGGCACACGGGAACTTCCCGCCGAGGGCGAGGGCGGCCTGACCGGGCCGCGGCGCCCGGCGGAAGGTGTCGACGGCATCCCCGAGCAGCAAGCCCGGCCGCATCCGGAGGACGACGCCTCCTCGGCGGCCGAAGCGCCTCAGCGGGAAGAGCCGATCGACAAGGACGGGCGCGCGGCGCCCTCCGGCAGTGACGGGCGACAGGATCCAGACGTCGCCGCGCAGAGGGGGTCCCCCCGGACGGAGTCTGGGGGAGCGTCCTCGGAAGGGCGGCGGCGGGTGACGGGCGGGATCATGAGCGAGCAGCACGAGCACGAGCGAAATGCCGACAGCGGCGCGTCAGGCACACAGCGCGACCCCCACGACCGCAGTGGGGCGCGGCTCAAGTTCATCGAGCTGCGCAAGCTGGATGCCACCGGCCCGGAGTACGCGGAGCTGCGCAACCAGCTGGTCCGGATGCACCTGCCGCTCGTCGAGCATCTCGCACGCCGCTTCCGCAACCGCGGCGAGCCGCTCGACGACCTCACGCAGGTCGCCACCATCGGCCTGATCAAGTCGGTCGACCGCTTCGACCCGGAGCGCGGCGTCGAGTTCTCGACGTACGCGACTCCGACGGTGGTCGGCGAGATCAAGCGGCACTTCCGCGACAAGGGCTGGGCGGTGCGCGTCCCGCGCAGGCTCCAGGAGCTGCGCCTCGCGCTGACCACGGCGACGGCGGAGCTCTCGCAGCGGCACGGCCGCTCCCCCACGGTCCACGAGCTGGCCGAGAAGCTGGGCATCTCGGAGGAAGAGGTCCTGGAGGGCCTGGAGTCGGCCAACGCGTACTCCACGCTGTCCCTGGACGTCCCCGACACGGACGACGAGTCCCCGGCGGTCGCGGACACGCTGGGCGCGTACGACGAGGCCCTGGAGGGCGTCGAGTATCGCGAGTCGCTCAAGCCCCTCCTTGAGGACCTCCCGCCGCGCGAGAAGCGGATCCTGCTCCTTCGCTTCTTCGCCAACATGACCCAGTCCCAGATCGCCCAGGAGGTCGGCATCTCCCAGATGCACGTCTCCAGGCTGCTGGCCCGCACCCTGGCCCAGCTCCGCGAAAAGCTGCTGGTGGAGGAGTAAAAGACCTCGCGCCCCTGCCGCAGGGGCGCGAGCATCCGCGCATGTTCAGCGGCGCGGACACCGGCGCTTCCCTCAGGGGCACGGGGAACGGCCAGGTTTTAGGAACGCGGGGACCTTGCGTCTGCCTCAAGGGCACGGGGCACGGCTGGCTTGTCAGGGGCGCGGGCAACCACGCGATCAGCCACAGCGGACCCGCACACGCAGTACGCCCTCACCGGGCCCGGACTACTTCGGTGCACCCCGCACTACTTCGGTTCCCGAACCCCACCGGGCCCGGTGATCCCCAACGCCCGCGTCGTCTCCGGGTTCACGATCAGCACCAGCGCCGCGACCGCCACCACCGCCAGGGCGATCCCCCCGGGGATGGCGAGACTGTCGGCCTGGAGCAGGTTGTACGCGACGGGCAGCGCCATGATCTGCGTGATGATCGCCGGCCCCCGGCTCCAGCCGCGCCGCAGCAGCAGCCCGCGCGCGGCGAGCAGCGGCAGCAGCGCGAGCACGATCAGCGTCACACCCCCGGTGACGGCCTGGCTGCGGTCGTCCGGGTGGCCCGTGAGACCCCTCACAAGGATGTAGACGCCGCCGACGGCGAGGGCCAGCCCCTCCAGCGCGGCCAGCGCGGCCGCGGCGGTCAGCCGCCCGGGACGGGGTTCGGCGTCGGAGGTGTCCGGGGTGGATTTCTGCTCAGCGCTCACCTCTGAAGAGTAGCCCTCACCCCTTGCCCGCCAACGGCCCCGGGGCCACGCCGCGGGCACTCCACGGCCGAGCCGCGGGCACCCCACCGCCGAGCCGCGGGCACTCCGGGGCCAATCCGCAGGCACGCCGCAGGCACTCCGCGAGACCTCCCCCGGCCTCCACGCGTGCGCCCGGGGCACGGCCACCGCACCCCCGCCCCACACCCCGTGCTCTCACCTGACCCTTACCTCGGTATGGGCCGAGTACCACGCGGTAGGTACGCTGCATCGCATGCGTGCACTTCTCGTGGTCAATCCGGCAGCAACCACCACCAGCGCACGCACGCGTGATGTCTTGATCCACGCGCTGGCAAGCGAGATGAAACTCGAAGTGGTCACCACCGAGTACCGCGGGCACGCCAGGGACCTCGGCCGGCAGGCCGCGGACAGCGAGGACATAGACATGGTCGTCGCCCTCGGCGGCGACGGCACGGTCAACGAGGTCGTGAACGGCCTGCTGCACAGCGGCCCCGACCCCGACCGGCTGCCCGGCCTCGCCGTCGTCCCCGGCGGCTCCACCAATGTCTTCGCGCGCGCCCTGGGCCTGCCGAACGAGCCCGTGGAGGCCACCGGCGCCCTCCTCGACGCCCTGCGCGAGGACCGGCAGCGCACGGTCGGCCTGGGCCTCGCAGCAGGCACCCCGGGCAGTGCGGACGAAGGCATCCCGGCCCGCTGGTTCACCTTCAACGCGGGCCTCGGCTTCGACGCCGGCGTGGTCGGCCGCGTCGAACACCACCGCGAGCGCGGCAAGCGTTCGACGCACTCCCTCTATCTGCGCCAGGCGATGCGCCAGTTCTTCGGGGAGACCCACCGTCGGCACGGCACCATCACCCTGGAACGGCCGGATGCCGACCCGGTGGCCGATTTGGTGCTGTCGATAGTCTGCAACACCGCTCCGTGGACGTATCTGGGCAATCGCCCGGTGTACGCGTCGCCTAAGGCCTCGTTCGATACCGGCCTCGACGTACTCGGCCTCAGTCGCATGTCGACGGCCGCGGTTGCCCGGTATGGCACCCAGTTGCTCACTTCGTCCCCCGAGCGCGGGCCCCATGGGAAGCATGCGGTGTCCCTCCACGATCTGACCGACTTCACCTTGCATTCGAAGGTCCCGCTCCCCCTGCAGATGGACGGCGACCACCTTGGACTGCGTACGAGCGTGACGTTCACAGGCGTTCGCCGTGCACTGCGTGTGATTGTGTGAGCGGAACGGGCTAAAGTCCTTCCACTCGAACGTTTAGGCCAGGGTCCACCCCATGGAAGTACGGCTGTGACCTAGTCGACACCGAGGAATCAAAAAAAACTTTCCGGTAGGGGTTGTATCCGCCGCCGAGGTTTGCGAGTCTCTACGTGGCGCTTGGGACGGCCCGCCACATCGGCCCCGCAGAGTGCCAGAACCCCTCCTCAATTCACAGGACCACACCAGTCCGCCTGGTAGTCGGCTCTTCACTTGTTGAGGGATTCGTGAAAGCGTTCACATTCACAAGCAACGTGCATGTAATACCAAGGAGAGGTAGCAGCCATGGACTGGCGTCACAACGCCGTTTGCCGCGAGGAAGACCCCGAGCTCTTCTTCCCCATCGGCAACACCGGTCCTGCGCTGCTGCAGATCGAGGAAGCCAAGGCCGTCTGCCGTCGCTGCCCCGTCATGGAGCAGTGCCTGCAGTGGGCGCTCGAGTCCGGCCAGGACTCCGGCGTCTGGGGTGGTCTCAGCGAGGACGAGCGCCGCGCCATGAAGCGCCGCGCCGCCCGCAACCGGGCCCGCCAGGCAACCGCCTGACACAACCCGCCCCACACGGCCTGAGCTTGGCGGCGCGTACAGCGAGTACGCTTCTCCCGCCCCCGAGCCGCAGCGCGCAGTACCCCCGATGCGCAGATAGCAACGAGCACCCTGAGCCCCGGACCGGAAACGGTCCGGGGCTCATTGCTGTTTGCGGCTGCGCGTTTGCCTGTTCACGGCTGCGTCTTCGTGAGGGTTCCTGCGGCCGCCGGGATCCCCCGGCAGCTCGGATGACTACGCAGCGTGTGCGTGAAGTAATGGTGCGGATTACTCGGATGTTACTTGTGGGGCGGCACCGGAATGTCCAGGACGACCTGCGTTCCGCGCTCGGGGGCCCGGACCATGTCGAACGTGCCGCCCAACTCCCCCTCCACCAGGGTCCGTACGATCTGCAGGCCCAGGTTGCCCGAGCGGTGCGGGTCGAAGCCCTCGGGCAGACCGACGCCGTCGTCCTGGACGGTGACCAGCAGGCGGGCATCCTTGGTGGAGCCGCCGCGGACCGCGGACACCTCGACCGTGCCGCGGTCGCCCTCACGGAAGCCGTGCTCCAGCGCGTTCTGCAGAATCTCCGTGAGGACCATGGAGAGCGGGGTCGCGACCTCGGCGTCGAGTATGCCGAAGCGTCCGGTGCGCCGGCCGACGACCTTGCCCGGGGAGATCTCGGCGACCATGGCGAGCACCCGGTCGGCGATCTCGTCGAACTCCACGCGCTCGTCCAGGTTCTGGGAGAGCGTCTCGTGCACGATGGCGATCGACCCGACCCGCCGGACCGCCTCTTCGAGGGCCTCACGGCCCCGGTCGGACTCGATCCGGCGGGCCTGGAGGCGGAGCAGGGCCGCGACCGTCTGGAGGTTGTTCTTCACCCGGTGGTGGATCTCCCGGATGGTGGCGTCCTTGGTGATCAACTCGCGCTCGCGGCGCCGCAGTTCGGTCACATCACGCAGGAGTACGAGCGAACCGACCCGGGTGCCCTTGGGTTTGAGCGGGATGGCGCGCAGCTGGATCACGCCGTCGCCGCTCTCGATCTCGAACTCGCGGGGCGCCCAGCCGCTGGCGACCTTGGACAGTGCCTCGTCCACCGGGCCGCGGGACGGGGCGAGTTCGGCCGTGGTCTTGCCGAGGTGGTGGCCGACCAGGTCGGCGGCGAGGCCGAGGCGGTGGTACGCCGACAGCGCGTTCGGTGACGCGTACTGGACGATGCCCTCGGCGTCCAGCCGGATCAGGCCGTCGCCGACCCGCGGCGAGGCGTCCATGTCGACCTGCTGGTTGGGGAACGGGAAGGAGCCCGCCGCGATCATCTGCGCGAGGTCGGACGCGCTCTGCAGATAGGTGAGTTCGAGCCGCGAGGGCGTGCGCACGGTGAGGAGGTTGGTGTTGCGGGCGATGACGCCCAGGACGCGCCCCTCCCGGCGCACGGGGATCGACTCGACCCGTACGGGAACCTCCTCGCGCCACTCCGGGTCGCCCTCGCGCACGATCCGGCCCTCGTCCAGGGCGACGTCCAGCATGGGACGGCGGCCGCGTGGGACGAGGTGGCCGACCATGTCGTCCTGGTACGAGGTGGGGCCGGTGTTGGGCCTCATCTGGGCGACCGAGACATAGCGGGTGCCGTCCCGCGTGGGGACCCACAGGACGAGGTCGGCGAACGAGAGGTCGGAGAGCAACTGCCACTCCGAGACCAGCAGGTGCAGCCACTCGAGCTCGGAATCACCGAGAGCGGTGTGCTGGCGTACGAGCTCGTTCATGGAGGGCACGAGTGCGAGCGTACCCGGCGCATCCGGCATGTTCCGAAGTCAGCCACCCGCGCGGGCCCGGAAACACCCGCGGGCCGCGGCGCCTGAGAGGGACCCTCAGCCCTCCCGGCACCGCAGCCCGGAGCAACATCGGCCGCGGGGTGTGCGGTCCCGTTCGGCCGAAGGATGAGGATCCGGTGCAGTCAGGGCAGAGAGCGCCGGCTCCTCGATCCGTCTTCCTGTGCGGGGAAGACGGAGGCTTGGTCATTCGGACGGCTTGATCAACTAATTGCGTTCTCAAGCTTTGTACGATTCTGGACTAGACCACTCTCGGCTGTCCATGCGTTCGCGGATGTTTGTTGTTGTCTCTTTATCCAACAACCCGCGTCCTACAAACACCACGCAGCCTAACGCCGGGCGGTTCACGAGTGGGGCCAGATTCGCGCGGCGAGTTCGGCGAGTGCTTCCAGCTCTCCTTTGCTGGCGCCGTCCCGGGCCTGTTGGGACATGCCCTGGATCATGGCTCCGGTGTGCCGGGCCAGGGCCGCCGCGTCGGTGTCCGCGGGCAGCTCGCCCGCCGCGACGCCCTCCCGGATACGGCGCTCGATGGCGGCGATGCCCGCGATGCGTCGCTCGCGGAGGGATTCCTCCACCCCCGGAGTGGTGCAGTTGGTGGCCGCGTGGATCACCAGACAGCCGCGCGGACGGCCGGGCGCGGTGTACTCGGCCGCGGCCTCGCGGAGCATCCGGTCCACCGCGGCACGGGCCGTCGGCTCCTCGGCGAGGGCGCGGTCGCCGAACGAGCCGTACCGCGCGCTGTACGAGTTCACGGCCTCGTCGAAGAGCGAGCGCTTGTCGCCGAAGGCCGCGTAGAGACTGGGGGCGCCGATGCCCATGACCTGGGTGAGGTCCGAGACGGAGGTCGCTTCGTAGCCGTGCTCCCAGAAGGCGAGGACCGCCTTCTCCAGCGCGGCGTCGCGGTCGAAGGAGCGGGGGCGGCCGCGATGCCTGGCGGCCGGCCCGGCGGCACCTTTGATGTCCCCGCTGCTCACCATGGATGGAATTATATAGCGGGTACTAGAGAAATAGCGGGCTCGGGTTGGACGGGCCATCCGGTTGGGTGCGACAGGAGGCTGCCCCTCCGGTTCAGCGGGTCTCCGTGACCTTCGCGAGGGCTCGGGGGGCGTCCGGGTCCTGGCCGCGGGCGATGGTGACCTCGTACGCGAGGAGCTGGAGCGGAAGGATCTCCAGGATCGGCTGGACCTCCTCGGCGACGCCCTCGGTGGGCAGGACGAAGCCGGCGGAGGCCTGTTCGACCTGGGGCCGGGGGCCGATGACGACGAGGTCGGCGCCGCGCCCCCGCAGCCGGTCGAGCACGGGCTGGAGTGCCGCGCCACCCTTGCCGTCGGTGACGACCGCGATGACCGGGGAGATGTTGTCGACCATGGCGAGCGGGCCGTGCAGCAGGTCCGCGCCGGAGTACGAGAGGGCGGGGATGTAGCTCGTCTCCATCAGCTTGAGGGCGGCCTCCTTGGCGGTGGGGTAGCCGTAGCCGCGGGAGGTGATCACCATGCGTTCGGCGAAGCGGTAGCGGGAGGCGAGGGTGCGGATCTCGTCCTGGCGGGCGAGCAGGTGCTCGGCGAGGTCGGGGAGCACCTTGGCCTGGGCTCCGTCGCCGCCGCGCAGCCCTTCGACGAAGAGGTAGAGGGCCAGGAGGGAGGCCGTATAGGTCTTGGTCGCGGGGAGTGCCTTCTCCGGCCCGGCCATGATGTCGATGTGGTACTCGGAGACGGCCGCCAGGGGCGAGTCCGCGTTGTTGGTCACCGCGAGCGTGATGGCGCCGGCCTCGCGAGCGGCTTTGGTCGAGGCCACCAGGTCCGGGGAGCCGCCGGACTGGCTGACCGTGATCATCAGCACGTCGGTGAGGTCGGGGCGGGCACCGTAGGCCGTCGTGGTCGACATGGAGGCGAGGCCGCACGGCAGGCCGAGGCGGATCTCCAGGAGGTACTTGGCGTAGAGGGCGGCGTTGTCGGAGGTCCCTCGGGCGGTGAGCAGGACGAAGCGCGGCTTGCGGTCGGCGACCCGCTGGGCCACCTCCTGGATGCGCGGGGCCCCCTCCTCCAGGATCCGCCGCAGGACGGCGGGCTGCTCGGCCATCTCGCGGGCCATGATCAGGCCCGGGCGGTCGGACTCGGCGGGCGTCGGCTGCGCGCCGGGCTGGGGGTCCGGCGGGGTGGCGGCCATGGTGTTTCCTCCTGAGCACGGGTGCGGGGTGGGCCTGAGGGCTGGTGCGTGGTGGGCCTGAGGGCGGGTGCGCGGCGGGCGGGGCCCAATGCTGCGGGGGCTGCGGGGAAGGGGGTGGCGGGGCTCGTTCTCGCGTGCGCAGGGCCCATTCCACTCCCCCGGGGTCGGCGGCGCCCACTCAGGTGGCTGGAGAACCGTTCTGCTAGATTGGTCTATACCACATGTTCGGTTGTGTCATTGTGTCCCCTCTTCAGACTTCAGAACGGCAGGCCCAGCGTGGAAGTTGTCATCGTTTCGGACGCCAAGGCGGGTGGCGAGCTCATTGCCGAGGCCATGGCGGAGCTGCTCCGGCACAAGCCCGACGCGCTGCTCGGGGTGGCCACCGGCTCGACGCCGCTGCCCATCTACGAGGCGCTGGCGGCAAAGGTGGGTTCCGGGGCCGTGGACGCCTCGCGGGCGCGGGTCGCGCAGCTCGACGAGTACGTGGGGCTGCCGGCCGAGCATCCCGAGTCGTACCGGTCCGTGCTGCGGCGTGAGGTGCTGAAGCCGCTGGGGCTGGACATGGACGCGTTCATGGGGCCCGACGGGACCGCCGAGGACGTGCGGGCCGCGTGCGAGGCGTACGACAGGGCGCTCGCCGAGGCGGGCGGGGTCGATCTCCAGCTTCTCGGGATAGGGACCGACGGGCACATCGGGTTCAACGAGCCGTGCTCGTCGCTCGCCTCGCGTACGCGGATCAAGACCCTGACCGAGCAGACGCGGGTCGACAACGCGCGGTTCTTCGAGGGCGACATCGCGCAGGTGCCGCACCACGTGATCACCCAGGGGATCGGGACGATCCTGGAGGCGCGGCATCTGGTGCTGCTCGCCACGGGTGAGGGCAAGGCGGACGCCGTGGCGGCGACCGTCGAGGGACCCGTCGCCGCGGTGTGCCCCGCGTCGGCGCTCCAGTTGCATCCGCACGCCACGGTCGTCGTGGACGAGGCCGCCGCGTCCAAGCTGAAGCTCGCGGACTACTTCCGGCACACGTTCGCCAGCAAGCCGGACTGGCAGGGTATTTAGGCAACTCGATCGGCAACTCGCCTGGCAACTGGCCTGCCGACTCACTTGGCGAATCGCTTCACGATACGAAGGTGCCGGGTCCGCTCGTGGTGGACCCGGCACCTTCATCCGTGCGGCGACCCGCGCCTTCGTTCCGTCGGCTCACGTCGCCACCGGCGCACGCCCCCGGCGGCTTCCGCCCAGTCGGCTCACGCCCCGGCGATCGCCTCCGCCGCCGCGAGGCCGCAGACGCGGGCCGCGCCGTGCGTGGCGATGTGCAGGGCACCCTGGGGCGGCGACTGTGGCACGCCCATCTCGACCACGACCGTGTCGGGGCGGGCGGCGAGCAGGGTGTCGAGGGCCTCGGCCATCCAGGCGTGGCGGTGGACGTCCCGGACCACCGCGACCACGCGACGGGAGCCGGCGGCCGCGAGCGTCTCGGCCCCGGCCCGCTCCCCCGTGAAACTCCCGGTCTCGGTGCCCGGCAGCATGCGCTTCAGGTCGGCGGCGATGCCCCAGGGGGTCTCGTCACCGACGGCGATGTTGGCCACGGGGGTGAGGGCGGCGACGTACGGAGCCTCGGTGACGGGCGTGAAGTGCGCTCCGCGCGTGATCGTCAGCGCTCGCCGGGCCGCCACCAGACCGACGTCGGAACCCGCCTCGGACCTCGCTTCGGACCCTGCTTCGGACCCGGATTCGGTGGACGAGCCCGGCCCCGAAGTCCCACCCGGCGCGACGCCGTTCAACTCAGCCCCCAGAGTCTTCGCTGCCGTCCAGGCGGCCAGTGACCGGACCCGGGTCGCCGCGTCCGCGAGACGTTCCTCGGGGAGTTCGCCGGAGCGGACCGCCGCGACCAGGGCGTCGCGCAGGCGGAGGACCGTCGCCTCGTCCGAGAGTCCGCCGCCCACGCAGATCGCGTCGGCTCCGGCGGCGATCGCGAGGACGCTGCCGCGTTCGATGCCGTAGGTCGCGGAGATGGCCCGCATCTCCATGCCGTCGGTGACGATCAGGCCGTCGTAGCCGAGTTCCTCGCGGAGCAGGCCGGTGAGGATGCGGCGCGAGAGGGTCGCGGGGTGGGCGGGGTCCAGGGCCGGGACCAGGATGTGCGCGCTCATCACGGCGCGCGTGCCCGCCTCGATGGCGGCGCGGAACGGCACCAGTTCGCGGGACTCCAGGACCGGGAGCTCCGCGTCGATGCGCGGCATCGCGTGGTGCGAGTCGACCGCCGTGTCGCCGTGGCCCGGGAAGTGCTTGGTGCAGGCGGCGACCCCGGCGGACTGGAGCCCGGAGACGTACGCGGCCGTGTGCCGGGCCACCAGTGACGTGTCGGCGCCGAAGGACCGTACGCCGATGACGGGGTTGTCGGGGTTGGAGTTGATGTCGGCCGACGGCGCCCAGTTGAAGTTGACGCCGCAGGCGGCCAGTCGGCGGCCCAGTTCGTGGGCCACCGCCTCGGTCAGGGCGGGGTCGTCGACCGCGCCCAGCGCGTGGTTGCCGGGGAAGGAGGATCCCGTACGCACTTCGAGGCGGGTCACGTCACCGCCCTCCTCGTCGATGGCGACCAGGACGTCGTCGCGTTCCGCGCGCAACTGGGCGGTCAGGGCGGCGACTTGGGCGGGTGAGGCGATGTTGCGGCCGAACAGGCCGACGGAGGCGAGGCCTTCGCCGAGTCGCCGCAGCAGCCAGGAAGGGGCCGAGGTCCCGGTGAAGCCCGGCTGCAGGACGGCGAGGGCGTCGCGGGTCAGTGTGTCCGTACTGGAGGCGATGGTGGTCATCGGGTCGTTATCCCTTCACCGCGCCGGAGGTGAGTCCGCTGACGGCCTTGCGCTGGAGGAAGACGAAGAGGACCAGGATCGGGATGGCGAAGAGCGAGGCCGCCGCCATCGTCGCGCCCCAGTCGTCGCCGAACGTCGACTGGAAGCTGGAGAGCCACAGGGGGAGCGTCTGCTTCTCGGCGTCCTTGTTGAGGATCAGGACCAGCGGGAATTCGTTCCACGCCGTGATGAAGCCGAAGAGCGAGGTCGCCATCAGTCCGGGGGCGAGGAGCGGGAAGATGACCTTCACGAAGGCCTGCGTACGGGTGCAGCCGTCGACCATCGCCGACTCCTCCAGCTCCTTGGGCACGGCGGCGACGTAGCCCCGCAGCGTCAGGATGGTGAAGGGCAGCACCATGATCATGTAGAACACGGTCAGCGGGACGAGGCTGTTGAGCAGGTCGGCGTCACGCACAATGATGTAGATCGCGATGACCATGACCTCCCAGGGCGCCATCTGCGCGATCATGAAGGTCAGCAGGAAGCCGCGCCTGCCCTTGAACCGCATACGGGCCAGCGCGAAGGACGCGAGCAGCGCGATGACGAGGGAGAAGACCACCGCGAGGACCGTCACGGTCAGCGAGTTGCCGACCAGGGTCCAGAAGTGGTCGGCGTCGAGGGCCCGTTGGAAGTGGCCGAAGGTGATGTCGGTCGGCAGGAAGACCGGGTCGTCGGCGATGATGTCGCCGGTCGGCTTCAGCGAGGTCGCGAACATCCAGTAGACGGGGAACGCGAAGACGACGAAGAGGACGAGGGCCGTCGCGTTGGGCCAAAGCCGGGACACCGTAGAAGAAACAGGGCGCTTCACAGCTCGTCCTCCTCTTGCTTGAGAACGGTACGCAGGTAGTACGCGGTCAGGCCGAGCAGGATGAGGATCGTCAGGAACGAGATCGCCGCACCCATGCCGTAGTGCTGGTTGCCGGGGCCCTCGACGAACGCGTAGATCGGCAGGGTCTCGGTGAGCCGGTCGGGTCCGCCGGAGTTCATCGCGAAGATCTGCGGGAACGCCTTGAAGACCCAGATGACCTCAAGGAAGGTTGTCGCCCACAAGAACGGCCGCAGGAACGGGAAGGTCACGTGGGTGAAGCTCTTCCACATCCCGGCGCCGTCGATGGAGGCGGCCTCGTACAGCTCTTTGGGGATGGTGGTCGTGGCGGCGTAGAGGTTGATCGCCACGAACGGGATGGACTGCCAGACGATCAGCAGGGTGATCACGGAGAAGGTGGAGAACTGGGTGCCGAACCAGTTGTAGTCGGCCATCGACGACCAGCCCGCCTTGGCGAGCAGCCAGTTGACGACGCCGAAGCGCTGGGCGAACAGCCACTGGTAGACGGTGGTCGCGGCGATCACCGGCATCGCCCAGGCGAGCACCAGGCCGAGCAGCAGCAGCAGCCGCATGCGCTTGCCGAGCCGCGCGAGGAGCAGTCCCACGAGAGTGCCGAGCAGCATGATGAGGACGACGTTGGCGGTGGTGAAGACGACCGTCCGCTGGACGACCTTCCAGAAGTCCGAACTGCCCAGGACTTCCTTGTAGTTGTCGCCGCCGTTCCACTCGGTGAGGTGCAGGATCAGCTGGCGCGGGTTGAGGTTCTGGAACGACAGCATGCCGTTCTTGACCAGCGGCCAGCCGAGCAGCACCACGGTGACGAGCAGTGCGGGCACCAGGAGCAGGTAGGGAGCGGCTGCGCCTGCGCGCTTTCTGGCCGGCCCCGGATCGCCGGGCGGGGATACGTCGGTCTTACGGACACCGGGCGCCGCGGCCGTGCCTGTGTCCGTGCGTTCGGTCTGCACTGACATGCTCGCCATCTCTTCCACATCGCGAATCACGAAGCGCGCATCACGGATCGACGGATGCGCCGGCGCGCCGGGGACGGACGGAGCCGTCCCCGGCGCGGAGGTGATCAGCTGCTCTGCGCGAGCCGCTTGTTGATCTCGGCCTCGACCTGCTTGGCGGCCTCGGCGGGCGACTTGCCCTTCAGAACCGCGGTCATGTAGGCCTTGATCGGGTTCGGGTCGTTCTCCACGGCGGCCCACGCGGGGATCAGCGGCGTGGTGCCACCGCCGGCCGCTGCCGGGGCCGCGGCCACGGCGGCGGGGTTGGCCGAGAGGTTGGTCTGCAGCGACTCCTTGTTCGGGATGACGCCGTTCTCCTTGGCGAGTGCGCCCTCGAACTTGTCGGACAGGGCCAGCTTCAGGAACTCCTTGGCGAGCTCCTGCTTCTTGCTGCCCGCGGCGACCGCGAAGTTGGAGCCGCCGAGGAAGACGCCCTCGGGCTTGTCGGCCGTCTCACCGGGGATGGTGAAGTAGCCGATGTCCTTCTCGATCTTCTTGTTGGCGGCGATGGCCGTGCCGGCCTCCCAGCCCATGCCGATGAAGGCGCCGACGTTGCCCTTGGCGAACACCTCGGCCTGCTGCGGGGTCGCCTCGTCCTTGTCCTTGGGGGCCTTGGAGAAGGCCTGGTACTCCTGGTAGATCTCCATGGCCTTGCCGACCTTCGGGTCCGCGAGGTTGGAGACGTACTTGTCGCCGTCCTTCTTCACCAGGTCGGCGCCCTGGCCGATGGTCAGACCGTCGAAGAAGTACCAGTTCTGGCCGGGCAGGTAGATCGGCTCGGCGTCGGTCTTCTTGTCGATGGCCTTCAGGTCCGCGAAGAACTCGGCCCGGGTCTTCGGGGTGTCCGTGATCCCCGCGTCGGCCCAGACCTTCTTGTTGTAGACGACGACACGGTTGGCGAAGTACCACGGGGCCGCGTACTGCTTGCCGTCGAAGACCGAGGACTCGTTGAGGGCCTCGGTCCAGTCGGCGCCGATCTCCGACTTGAGGTCCGACAGGTCACTGAGACCGCCGGTGGCCGCGTAGGCCGGGGTCTGCGTGTTGCCGACCTCCAGGACGTCCGGCGGGTTCTCCTCGGAGAGCGCGGTGGTGATCTTCTGCTGAATGCCGTTCCACTGCTGGGTCTCGAACTTCAGCTTGGCCTTGGTCTGCTTCTCGAAGGCCGCCGTCAGATCCTTGGTCCAGCCGGGCGGCGTGGAGCCGTCCATGGCCCAGACGGTCAGGGTCTGCCCCTTGAAACCGTCGGCCCCCGTCTTGTCGCCACCGCCACTGTCACCGTCGTCGCCGCCGCAGGCCGCGATCGACATCAACATGCCCGCGACACCGACGGCCGCGATGAGCTTGCGCTTCACGTCATCCTCCTCAGGGATGCCAGCAACCCCCCTGCCCACCGCGTGAGTTACGACGAGTACTGCCCGTGGGGCTGGGACCTGGTCCTCAATGGTTTAGACCAGTACGGGGAGCTTGGCCTAGACCTAGAAGGGTGTCAAGGGTCGAAAACCCACTCAGGACCGTCCGTTACGCGACCTACATATGAAAGGACCTTTCAGTGCACGGGCGACGGAACAGGCGGCGCTCGACGCGCGTCCCCGCAGCACCGGCGGCACATCGGCATTGGCCCGGGCCAATATCGTGGACTAGACCAAAAGGAACCCCGACGGTATATAGAGGGGATCACGGAGCGTGCGGGAGGACACCCGCGCGGCAAGCCGTGCCACGATGTGAGCCGTGGCCGACGCGCATGTCGGCCGCATCGGCACCCGGAGCCGGGAAGGCAGAGTATGAGCACCGACGTCAGCAGTGCGGAGAACGAGGGTGGGGCACCCATCCGTACCGCGCGCGTGCCCAAGTACTACCGCCTCAAGAAACATCTGCTCGACATGACGGAGACGCTGCCGCCCGGTACGCCGGTACCGCCGGAGCGCACGCTCGCCGCCGAGTTCGACACCTCGCGCACGACCGTGCGCCAGGCCCTCCAGGAGCTGGTCGTCGAGGGCCGCCTTGAGCGCATCCAGGGCAAGGGCACGTTCGTCGCCAAGCCGAAGGTCTCGCAGGCGCTCCAGCTCACCTCGTACACCGAGGACATGAGGGCGCAGGGTCTCGAACCCACCTCGCAGCTCCTGGACATCGGCTACATCACGGCGGACGACACGCTCGCCGAGCTGCTCGACATCACCGCGGGCGGGCGGGTGCTGCGCATCGAGCGGCTGCGGCTGGCGAGCGGGGAGCCGATGGCGATCGAGACGACGCATCTGTCCGCGAAGCGGTTTCCCGCGCTGCGGCGGTCACTCGTCAAGTACACCTCGCTGTACACGGCGTTGGCCGAGGTGTACGACGTGCATCTCGCCGAGGCCGAGGAGACGATCGAGACGTCGCTGGCGACTCCGAGGGAGGCGGGGCTGCTCGGTACGGATGTGGGGTTGCCGATGCTGATGCTGTCCCGGCACTCGCTGGACAGGGGTGGGCTGCCGGTGGAGTGGGTGCGGTCGGTGTACCGGGGGGACCGGTACAAGTTCGTTGCGCGGCTTAAGAGGCCTGTGGAGTAGGCGGGTCGGGGTGGGTGCGCGGCTGCGGGTTCGTTGTGGCTGGTCGCGCCCACGCGGCGGAGCCGCAGATCGACACAGCCCCGCGCCCCCGAAAAGCAAGCGAGTTGCGCCTACGCATACCGACTGGTGCACGTGGTGTAGCGCTGCTCCCCTTCCTGTTCTACCGTCCTCCCGTCACCCATGGACGGGAGGACGACCCGTGCGCACCGACAGCCCACAGACGGCATCTCCTGAAGGCCCTCGCAAGGCACGTCCGCAAACCATCGTCATCTGGACCGCCGTCGCGCTGGTGTGCGCGGCCGGCTGGTCCGTCCTCGCACTCGCCCGGGGCGAGGAGGTGTCGGCCGTCTGGATGGTGGCCGCCGCTCTCGGCTCGTACGCCATCGCCTATCGCTTCTACTCGAAGTTCATCGCCTACAAAGTCCTGAAGGTCGACAAGACCCGGGCCACGCCCGCCGAGCGGCTCAACAACGGCATCGACTTCCACCCCACCGACCGACGCGTCCTGCTCGGCCACCACTTCGCGGCGATCGCGGGCGCCGGCCCCCTGGTCGGACCCGTACTGGCCGCGCAGATGGGCTATCTGCCCGGCACCATCTGGATCATCGTCGGCGTGATCTTCGCGGGGGCGGTCCAGGACATGGTCGTCCTGTTCTTCTCCACCCGCCGGGACGGCAGGTCCCTCGGGCAGATGGCACGCGAGGAGATCGGCCCGTTCGGCGGCGCGGCGGCCCTGCTCGCCGCCTTCGCCATCATGATCATCCTGCTCGGCGTGCTCGCGCTGGTCATCGTGAACGCGCTCGCCCAGTCGCCGTGGGGCACCTTCTCCATCGCGATGACGATCCCGATCGCCCTGCTGATGGGCTTCTACCTGCGGGTCCTGCGGCCCGGCCGGGTCAGCGAGGTCTCGCTGATCGGTGTCGCCCTGCTGCTGCTCGCGCTGGTCGCGGGCCGCTGGGTCGCCGAGTCGTCATGGGCCGACACGTTCACGCTCGCGCCCTCGACACTGGTGATCTGGCTGGTGGCGTACGGCTTCGTCGCGTCGATCCTGCCCGTGTGGATGCTGCTCGCGCCCCGCGACTACCTCTCCACCTTCATGAAGATCGGCACCATCGCGCTGCTCGCGATCGGCGTCGTCGTCTCGATGCCGACGCTGAAGATGGACCCGGTCACCGACTTCGCCACGCGCGGAGACGGGCCGGTCTTCGCCGGTTCGCTCTTCCCGTTCGTCTTCATCACCATCGCGTGCGGGGCCCTGTCCGGCTTCCACTCCCTCATCTCCTCCGGTACGACGCCGAAGATGATCCAGAAGGAGACGCAGGTCCGGATGATCGGGTACGGCTCCATGCTCATGGAGTCGTCCGTGGCCGTGATGGCGCTGATCGCGGCGTCCATCATCGACCCGGGCCTGTACTTCGCGATGAACGCGCCGGCCGGTGTCATCGGGGACACGGTCCAGAACGCCTCGCAGGTGGTGGGGAGCTGGGGCTATCAGATCTCCCCCGAGGACCTGGCCGCCGCGGCGAAGAACGTCGAGGAGGCGTCCCTGCTGTCGCGGACCGGTGGCGCGCCCACCCTCGCGATCGGCGTCTCGGAGATCTTCTCCGAGGTCACCGGGGGCGGCCTGCGCGCGTTCTGGTATCACTTCGCGATCATGTTCGAGGCGCTGTTCATCCTGACCGCGCTCGACGCGGGCACCCGCGTGGGCCGCTTCATGCTCCAGGACACGCTCGGCAACCTCTACAAACCCTTCAAGAATGTGAGCTGGAAGCCCGGACTGGTCATCACCAGTGGCATCGTCTGCGGTCTCTGGGGCTACTTCCTGTGGGTCGGCGTCCACGAACCGCTCGGCGGAATCAACCAGCTGTTCCCGATCTTCGGCATCTCCAACCAGCTCCTCGCGGCGGTCGCCCTGGCCGTCTGCACGACCCTGCTGGTGAAGTCCGGACGCCTCAAGTGGGCCTGGATCACGGGGATTCCGCTCGCCTGGGACGCCACGGTGACGTTGACCGCGAGCTGGCAGAAGGTGTTCTCCAGCGACCCGCGCGTCGGCTTCTTCAAGCAGCGCTCGGTCTACCAGGACGGCATCGACCGGGGCGAGCTCATCGCGCCCGCCAAGAGCATGGACGACATGCACACGATCGTCACGAACTCCACAGTCGACGGCGTCCTGGCGGCGACCCTCGCCCTGCTCATCGTGATCGTGATCGCGGACGCGACAAGGGTGTGCATCCGGCACATACGCCGTCCCGCGCTCTCCACGCTCAGCGAGTCGCCGTACGTCGAGTCGAAGATCGTCGCCCCGGCCGGGCTGATCCCGACCCAGGAGGAGAAGGAGGAGGCACGCGATGCGGTCGGCGCTGCACCGGGCGGCTAGCCGGGCGGTCAGGGGCGTGCGCTGGTACGTACGGGAGCTCACCGACGAATCGGCGTACGACCGCTATGTCGCGCATGTGCGCGAAGGCCACCCCGACGCGGCGGTGCCGTCGCGGCGGGAGTTCGAGCGGATGCGCACGGACCGTCAGGAGGCGGACCCCCGACAGGGCTTCCGCTGCTGCTGAGCACCATGTGCGCCGACGCCGAGCGCCATGTCCGCTCACTGCCGGGCACCGTGCTCGGCAGTGAGCGGTCGTGAGCGGAACACGGAATCCGTTATGCGGACAGGGCTTCCATAAAGCGGAACCGTCCCCTAGATTTCCTGCGCGTTGCACAGGTGATCAGTGAGGGGACGGAGCCCGCCGTATGTCTGAAGCGTCGGATGCGCCAAGAGCGCCCGAAGGGAAACCACCGGCGGCGACCCCGCCGGCCGTGACACCGCCTGTCGTTACACCGGTCCGCGTGGTGATCGCCCTCTGCCTGATCGCGCCGTTCGTGGCGCTGCTCTCGGTGGGCTCGTACGCGAAGGTCGACCCGGCCTTCATCGGTATCCCGTTCTTCTACTGGTACCAGATGCTCTGGGTGTTCGTCTCGACCGCGCTCACGATGATCGCGTACCAACTGTGGAACCGTGACCAGCGCGCCCGCAAGTCCCAGAAGGAGGGCGCGTCCGCATGAACGACGGCGTGAACGGCGTGGCACTCGCCGTCTTCATCTTCTTCTTCCTGGCCGTCACGGTCATGGGCTTCCTGGCCTCGCGCTGGCGCAGGGCCGAGAACGAGCAGAGCCTCGACGAATGGGGCCTGGGCGGGCGGTCGTTCGGCACCTGGGTGACCTGGTTCCTGCTCGGCGGCGACCTCTACACGGCATATACGTTCGTGGCGGTCCCGGCGGCGATCTACGCGGCGGGCGCGGCCGGCTTCTTCGCCGTCCCGTACACGATCATGATCTACCCGCTGATCTTCACGTTCCTGCCCCGCCTGTGGTCGGTCTCGCACAAGCACGGCTACGTGACGACGTCGGACTTCGTACGCGGACGCCACGGCTCGAAGGGCCTGTCGCTGGCCGTCGCGGTGACGGGCATCCTCGCGACGATGCCGTACATCGCGCTCCAACTGGTCGGCATCCAGGCCGTCCTGGACGTGATGGGCGTCGGCGGCGGCGAGGACACCAACTGGTTCGTCAAGGACCTGCCGCTGCTGATCGCCTTCGGTGTGCTGGCGGCCTACACGTACTCCTCCGGCCTCCGGGCCCCCGCCCTGATCGCGTTCGTGAAGGACACGCTGATCTACATCGTCATCGCGGTGGCGATCATCTACATCCCGATCAAGCTGGGCGGCTTCGACGAGATCTTCGCCAAGGCGGGCGAGGCGTACAGCCAGACCAACCCGGCGACGGGCGCGCCACGCGGTGCCCTGGCACCGGGCGAGGCGGGCCAATGGACGTACGCCACGCTGGCGTTGGGCTCGGCATTGGCCCTGTTCATGTACCCGCACTCCATCACGGCGACCCTGTCCTCGCGCAGCCGTGAGGTGATCCGCCGCAACACCACGATTCTGCCGCTGTACTCGCTGATGCTGGGCCTGCTCGCGCTGCTCGGCTTCATGGCGATCGCCGCCGGAGTCAAGGTCTCCAACGGTCAGTTGGCGATCCCGCAGCTCTTCGAGAACATGTTCCCGGACTGGTTCGCGGGCGTCGCCTTCGCGGCGATCGGTATCGGCGCCCTCGTCCCGGCCGCGATCATGTCCATCGCGGCGGCGAACCTCTTCACGCGCAACATCTACAAGGACTTCATCCGGCCCGACGCGACGCCGGCCCAGGAGACCAGGGTCTCCAAGCTGGTGTCGCTGCTCGTGAAGGTGGGCGCGCTGGCCTTCGTCCTGACCATGGACAAGACCGTGGCCATCAACTTCCAGTTGCTGGGCGGCATTTGGATCCTGCAGACCTTCCCGGCGCTGGTCGGGGGGCTGTTCACACGGTGGTTCCACCGGTGGGCGCTGCTCGGCGGGTGGGCGGTCGGCATGCTGTACGGCACGGTGGCCGCGTACGGGGTGGCTTCGCCGACGCAGAAGCACTTCGGTGGTTCCTCGAAGGAGATTCCCGGGATCGGGGAGATCGGGTACATCGGTCTGACGGCGTTCGTCCTGAACGTGGTCGTGACGGTCGTGCTGACCTTCGTCCTGAGGGCTCTCAAGGCCCCCGAGGGCATCGACGAGACGTCCCCGGAGGACTACACGGCGGACGCGGGCGACAAGGGTGTCCGGGTTGAGCTGCCGTCGGCTACGGCGGGGGCTGGGCACTAGCCTTTTTTCGCCCCCGCCGCCCCTACCCATTCCCGTCCCTTTCGGGGGCCAGCCCCCGAACCCCCGCTCCTCAAACGCCGGAGGGGCTGATTTTCAGCCCGTCCGGCGTTTGAGGACGAGGCCGTTCAGGCCGATGCAGGGGTCTGGGGGCGCAGCCCCCAGGGACGGGACGGGTAGGGGCGGCGGGGGCGACAACTCCCCCTGGCCACACGCCAGTCCGCGGCTACGCTGGTCGGCATGAGCGTCCGTTCACCGATCGTCCTCGACAGCGACCCCGGCATAGACGACGCCGTTGCCCTCCAGTACCTGCTCGGCACGGGCAGATGGGACCTCAGGGCCTACACCTCCGTGGGCGGCAACCTCCCCGCCGAACAGACCTACCGCAACGCCCGCGCCCTCGCGAGAGCCCTCCGCATCGACACCGACGTCCCGGTCCACCGCGGAGCCCCCCGCCCCCTCACCCGCCTCCCGTACACGTCCGCCGCCCACTTCCACGGCCCCGCCGGCCTCGGCCACGAGACACTGCCCGACTCGACCGCCGCACACCTGCCGGAGTCCTCCGCACAGGCGCTGCTGCGGCTCTCCCGGGAGCACGAGGGCGAGTTGACCGTGTGCGCCACCGGCCCGCTCACCAATGTGGCCGTGGCACTCCTGGAGGACCCGGACTTCGCCCACCGCGTCAAGAAGTTCGTGTTCATGGGCGGCACCGCCCGGGTGCCCGGCAACATCACCCCGGTCGCCGAGTTCAACATCTGGGCGGACCCGGACGCGGCCGAGGTGGTCCTCTCGTCCGGCATCCCGTTCACCATGGTCGACCTGGACGCCTCGCACCGCTGGCTCTTCGGCCTCGCCGACCTCGCCGCGCTGGAGGCGGCGGGCCCTGGCGCGGCCCTCGCGGCCCGGCTCCTGGGGGTCTACATCGACTCCTACCGCCGCCACGGCGGAGGCGACTCCTGCCCGTTGCACGATCCGCTCGCCGTGGGCGTGTGCGCCGACGAGTCGTTCGTGACGCTCGCGGAGGGAGCCGTCGTCGTCGAGTGCGCCAGCGAACTCACCCGCGGCCAGACCGTGTTCGTCCCCTCGGCCGCCCAACGGAACTACTACACCGAGTCGCCCGCCCTGACCGCCCGCACCCGCCACACGGGCCGCGTGGCCCTCGGCGCGGGCCCACGCGACTTCACCAAGGACTTCGTCACGACCCTCCCGCAGTGGCCGTCCGTGGCCTGAGCCCGCCTTCGGCCGTCCCCGGCACCGGCGGGTGCGGGAGAAACCCGGCGGCCCGTTGTCGTACCCCTCCGGCACACTGCACAGCATGGACATCGTGATCAGGCAGGCGAGACCCGAGGAGTACGAGTCGGTCGGCGAGATCACCGCGCAGGCCTATCTCGGAGACGGGCTGCTCGACTTCGGGGAGAGCGACGAGTATCTGGGCGAGCTGCGGGACGTGGCGAAGCGGGCCGAGGCCGCCGACGTACTGGTAGCCGTGATGGGGGCGGAGGCAGGGGCGGGGGCAGGGGCCGGTGAGCGGGTTGTCGGCGGCGTGACCTTCGTCCCCTCCGGCGGGCCCATGGCCGACATCGCGCGCGACGGCGAGGCCGAGATACGGATGCTGGCGGTCGCGAAGGCGGCCCGCGGGCGCGGAGTCGGCGAGGCCCTCGTCCGTGCCTGTGTCGCCCGCGCCCGGGCCACGGACGGCTGCGTACGCGTCGTGCTGTCCACCCAGCGCACCATGCACAGCGCCCACCGCATCTACGGACGCCTCGGCTTCACCCGCGCCCCCGACCGCGACTGGAACCCGATCCCGGACCTCGACGACATCATGCTGCTCACGTACGAGTTGACGCTCTGACACGTTCCGATACACCCTCCGAAGCCGACACGACACAACATGTGGGGGTGCTTCCCCAGCCCGGCACAAGATGTATGCTCATGCTCGCTGTCGCCGCAGGGGAATCCGGTGCGAATCCGGAACTGTCCCGCAACGGTGTACTTGTGCATGTCTGTCCCCAGTGGAGAGCTGTGCGCACGGCCAGTCCGAGGACCTGCCGACAGCGTGCCCAGGCCGTCCGGCCCGGGTGCCATGACGTCCGGGCCTCGCGGAGTGGGCCGGTGGACGCGGCGTACCGCTGCGCAGAGCGTGTACCCCCGTGTGCCCCGAACCCCTCTCCCCGCAGGCCCCGTGCCGAGCGAGGGAGAGCCCCACGTGACCATCGCGCCAGCCGATCCGGTCTCAGCGAATGCGCCCCTGAACCAGCAGGACAGGGCCGAGGCCGACGGACCGGGAGCCGTGTTGCTGCGGACCCTGACCGACCTCACCGCCGACCTCCCCGACGCCGATCCCGGCAGGGTCGCCGCCGCCGCGCTGCGCGGCCGGTCCTCCGTCGGAGCCGCCGGGGTCACCGCGGAGCTGCGCGAGTTGGCCACGGAGGCGGCCGCGGGCCTCATCTCCGAGGACCCCGTGTACTCGAAGCTGGCCGCCCGCCTGCTGACGATCAGCATCGCCGCGGAGGCCGCCTCGCAGGGGGTCCGGTCCTTCTCCGAGTCCGTCGCGGTCGGGCATCGCGAGGGCCTGATCGCCGACCGCACCGCCGAGTTCGTACGGACCCACGCGGCCCGCCTGGACGCGCTGATCGACCTCGAAGGCGACGACCGCTTCGGCTACTTCGGCCTGCGCACGCTGCACAGCCGCTACCTCCTGCGGCACCCGATCACCCGCCAGGTGATCGAGACGCCCCAGCACTTCATGCTCCGGGTGGCGTCCGGTCTCGCCGAGGACACCGGGCCCGACCCGGAAGCGCGGACGAGGTCCGTCGACGAAGTCGCCGCGCTCTACGGGCTGATGAGCCGCCTCGACTACCTGCCGTCCTCCCCCACCCTCTTCAACTCCGGTACGCGGCACCCCCAGATGTCGTCCTGCTACCTCCTCGACTCCCCGCTGGACGAGCTGGACTCCATCTACGACCGCTACCACCAGGTGGCCCGGCTCTCCAAGCACGCGGGCGGCATCGGCATCGCGTACTCCCGTGTCCGCTCCCGCGGTTCCCTGATCCGCGGGACGAACGGGCACTCCAACGGCATCGTGCCGTTCCTGAAGACCCTCGACGCCTCGGTGGCCGCCGTGAACCAGGGTGGCCGGCGCAAGGGCGCCGCCGCGGTCTACCTGGAGACCTGGCACTCCGACATCGAGGAGTTCCTGGAGCTGCGCGACAACACCGGTGAGGACGCCCGGCGTACGCACAACCTGAACCTCGCGCACTGGATCCCGGACGAGTTCATGCGCCGGGTGAACGAGGACCGCGTGTGGTCGCTGTTCTCGCCGTCGGACGTGCCCGAGCTGGTCGACCTGTGGGGCGAGGAGTTCGACGCCGCGTACCGCAAGGCGGAGGAGCAGGGCCTCGCCAAGAAGACGATCCCGGCCCGCGACCTGTACGGCCGCATGATGCGCACCCTCGCGCAGACCGGCAACGGCTGGATGACCTTCAAGGACGCCGCCAACCGCACGGCCAACCAGACCGCGCTGCCCGGCCACACGGTCCACTCCTCCAACCTCTGCACGGAGATCCTGGAGGTCACGGACGACGGGGAGACGGCGGTCTGCAACCTCGGCTCGGTGAACCTGGGTGCCTTTGTCGACACGGCACCCGGGGCCACTGACGTCATCGACTGGGAGCGGCTGGACGCGACCGTCCGTACGGCCGTCACGTTCCTCGACCGGGTCGTGGACATCAACTTCTACCCGACCGAGCAGGCGGGCCGCTCCAACGCCAGGTGGCGGCCGGTCGGCCTGGGCGCGATGGGCCTGCAGGACGTCTTCTTCAAGCTGCGGCTGCCCTTCGACTCCCCGGAGGCCAAGGCGCTCTCCACGCGGATCGCCGAGCGCGTCATGCTCGCCGCGTACGAGGCGTCCGCCGACCTCGCCGAGCGGAGCGGCCCGCTGCCCGCCTGGGAGAAGACCCGTACGGCACGGGGCGTGCTGCACCCCGACCACTACGACGTGGAGCTGAACTGGCCGGAGCGCTGGGCGGCGCTGCGCGAGCGGATCGCGGCGACCGGGATGCGCAACTCCCTCCTCCTCGCCATCGCGCCCACCGCCACCATCGCGTCCATCGCGGGCGTCTACGAGTGCATCGAGCCGCAGGTCTCCAACCTGTTCAAGCGCGAGACGCTCTCCGGCGAGTTCCTCCAGGTCAACTCCTACCTGGTGGCCGAGCTGAAGAAGCTCGGCGTGTGGGACGCGCAGACCCGGGAGGCGCTGCGCGAGGCGAACGGCTCGGTGCAGGGCTTCACCTGGGTGCCGCAGGACGTGCGCGATCTGTACCGCACGGCGTGGGAGATCCCGCAGCGCGACCTGATCGACATGGCGGCGGCCCGGACCCCGTTCCTGGACCAGTCCCAGTCGCTGAACCTGTTCCTGGAGACGCCGACCATCGGCAAGCTCTCCTCGATGTACGCGTACGCCTGGAAGTCGGGGCTGAAGACGACGTACTACCTGCGCTCGCGCCCGGCGACACGCATCGCCCGTGCCGCGGGTTCCTCGTCGGCCGCGGCAGCCCCCATTCCCGTACAGGCGACTCCCGCGACTCCCGACGAGGACGCCGTCGCCTGCTCCCTTGAGAACCCCGAGTCCTGCGAGGCGTGCCAGTAATGACCACCGCTCCCGAGAACACCCAGAACGCCGAGTACACCGGAAAGACCCAGAAGAACCTGCTCGACCCCGGCTTCGAGCTGACCCTCCGCCCCATGCGCTACCCGGACTTCTACGAGCGCTACCGGGACGCGATCAAGAACACCTGGACCGTCGAGGAGGTCGACCTCCACTCGGACGTGTCCGACCTGGCGAAGCTGTCACCGGGTGAGCAGCACATGATCGGCCGGCTGGTCGCGTTCTTCGCGACGGGCGACTCGATCGTGTCGAACAACCTGGTGCTGACGCTCTACAAGCACATCAACTCCCCCGAGGCGCGGCTGTACTTGAGCCGTCAGCTCTTCGAGGAGGCCGTGCACGTCCAGTTCTATCTGACGCTGCTCGACACGTATCTGCCGGACCCGCAGGACAGGGCCGCGGCCTTCGACGCCGTGGAGAGCATCCCGTCCATCCGCGAGAAGGCCGAGTTCTGCTTCAAGTGGATCAACGAGGTCGAGAAGCTGGACCGGCTGGAGACGCAGGCCGACCGCCGCCGCTTCCTGCTGAACCTCATCTGCTTCGCCGCGTGCATCGAGGGGCTGTTCTTCTACGGTGCCTTCGCGTACGTCTACTGGTTCCGCAGCCGGGGTCTGCTGCACGGTCTGGCGACGGGCACCAACTGGGTGTTCCGCGACGAGACGATGCACATGAGCTTCGCCTTCGAGGTCGTGGACACCGTCCGCAAGGAGGAGCCTGAGCTCTTCGACGACCTGCTCCG
The DNA here is from genome assembly GCF_026341515.1 of Streptomyces sp. NBC_00878. Lineage (NCBI taxonomy): Bacteria > Bacillati > Actinomycetota > Actinomycetes > Kitasatosporales > Streptomycetaceae > Streptomyces > Streptomyces sp. NBC_00878. The sequence goes on from NZ_JAPEOK010000001.1 coordinate 3,546,098, forward strand.
GGAGCAGGTCACCGACATGCTCCGGGAGGCCGTCGAGGCCGAGCTGCAGTTCGCGCGCGACCTGTGCGGTGACGGCCTCCCGGGGATGAACACCGACTCGATGAGGCAGTACCTGGAGTGCGTCGCCGACCAGCGTCTGACGCGCCTCGGCTTCGCTCCGGTGTACGGCTCCGAGAACCCCTTCTCCTTCATGGAGCTGCAGGGCGTTCAGGAGCTGACCAACTTCTTCGAGCGCCGGCCTTCGGCGTACCAGGTGGCGGTGGAGGGTTCGGTCGGCTTCGACGAGGACTTCTGATCCTTGCGGTGTCCCTGCTCGGCCTCCCTGAGCTGACGGTCGATGCGCCGGTCGCGCACGATGCCGATCACCGAGGGGAGGACGAGCAGGACCAGGATTCCGAGGACGAAGAGCATTGAGATCAGGCCTTCCAGCTGTGTCGTTTCCATGGACACCACTGTCGCGCCGATTGCTCCTTACCGTGAGTGGCAGGACTGCCGCTCACCCTCGATTTCCTGCCAGATCGGGTGCACACTGGCAGCATGCTGAAGAACGTGGCCGTCGTCCTGCTCAACGGCGTGCATCCCTTCGAACTCGGCGTGGTCTGCGAGGTGTTCGGCCTCGACCGCAGCGACCAGGGCCTGCCCGTGTACGACTTCGCGGTCGCCTCCGCCGAGGGGCCGACGCTGCGCACGCACGCCGGCTTCTCCGTGCACACCGAGCACGGGCTCGAACGGCTGGAGAGCGCCGACCTGATCGCCGTACCGGCCGGGAACACGTATGCGACCCGGGAGTATCCGCCGGAGCTGCTCGACGCGCTGCGCCGGGCGGTCGAGCGGGGTGCCCGGGTGCTCAGCGTCTGCTCCGGAGTGTTCGTGCTCGCCGCCGCGGGGCTCCTCGACGGGCGGCGGTGCGCCGCGCACTGGCGGCACGCGGACGAACTCGCCCAGCGGTATCCGCGCATCGACGTCGAGCCGGACGTCCTGTACGTCGACGAGGGCCCGGTGATCACCTCCGCCGGCACCGCCGCCGGCATCGACGCCTGTCTGCACATCGTGCGCGAGGCGCACGGGCCCGAGGTCGCGAACGCCATCGCGCGCCGCATGGTGGTGCCGCCGCACCGCGACGGCGGCCAGGCCCAGTACATCGAGCGGCCGCTGCCGCGCTCGCAGTGCGACACGGTCGGTGAGGTGCTCGTCTGGATGGAGCGCCACCTCGACAAGGAGGTGACCGTCGAGCAGCTCGCCGCTCGCGCGCTCATGTCCCCGCGCACGTTCGCCCGCCGCTTCCAGCAGGAGACGGGCACGACTCCGTACCGCTGGCTGCTGCGTCAACGGGTGCTGCTGGCCCAGGAGTTGCTGGAGGGTACGGACGAGACGATGGACTTCATCGCGGACCGCACGGGATTCGGGACCGCGGCCGCGCTGCGCCACCAGTTCGTCCGCTCGCTGGGCACGACCCCGAACGCGTACCGGCGCACGTTCAGGGGCACACAGGCCGCCTGAACGCGCGCCGGTAGCGTGATGGCGGTGGTTCAGTCGTTCGCGACGACGGGGTACCGCGGCTCGTTCTCGGCCATCTGCCGCAGCGCGTCCTTGCGCTCGCGCTTGGAGAGCCGGTCGATGTACAGGTACCCGTACAGGTGGTCCGTCTCGTGCTGGAGACAGCGCGCGAAGTAGCCGGTACCGCGCACCTTGATCGGGTTGCCCTTCTCGTCCTGCCCGGTGACCTCGGCGTAGTCGGGCCGGGCGAGCGGCACGTACGCGGTCGGCACGGACAGGCAGCCCTCGTTGCTCTCGTCCAGCTGGCGCCGCTCGGCGGGCAGCTCGACGAGCACGGGGTTGCAGACCACGCCGACGTGCCGCTTGCCCTCATCGTCCGGACAGTCGTAGACGAAGACCTTCAGGTCGACGCCGACCTGGTTGGCGGCCAGGCCCACGCCCTCGGCGGTGTGCTGGCTGGCGAACATGTCGTCGACCAGCTTGGCGAGGTCGTCGCCGAACTCCGTGACGTCCTTGCACTCCTTGTGCAGTACGGGATTTCCCACGACCGTGATGGGCCGCGAGGAACCGCGCCCGCGATAGGCCGCCTCACGCTCCCCCGCGTCGTCCTCACTGTCGATGACGAAGCCCTCGTCGTCCACGGGGAGCACGCCCACGTGCTGCTGATCGATGTCCTGCTGCGCCATGACCGACGTAAGCCTTCCTCGGAAACTGGGTGGTGATGCTGATACAGGGTACGGGGGGCACGCCCCTGAAAGGGGCGCGGGACTGTGCCGATATGCGGCTCCGCCGCGGGGCGCGACCAGCCACGGACGGCCCGCAGCCGACAACGGTCCGCGCAACCCCTAACAAACCTCTTCGAGATCCCGCCAGTCCCGGGACTCAGGACTGTCGGCAACCCACCCGTCCAACAGCCCCTTCACCAACGAGGCGGGGGCGGCAAGCCCACACTCCCGCTCAGGCACCCACAGTTGCCCATCAGTGCGATGCCCGAGCGGCCCCGGATGCCCCGGCTCACTGTGATCATGCGGATCGAGATGCTCGCCGTCCCCCTCGTCGGACGGCATCCGCGACTCGGAACACATCCGGCAGAGCAGCCGCACGGAGGACGACCAGTCCTCGGCAGCGAACCCGGCGTCGGCCGCCAGCCGTTCCAAGGCGTTCCGGTCGTCCTCGGTCTCGGCTTCCAGAAGCACGACCCAGGTCGGCACGGGAGAGGGCGCCCACAGCTCGATCTCGTCGAACACGGGATACGCGTGCCCCGCGGCGGTCGTCCGCTCGCCGTGCGGAACCCCGTCGTGCAGCACGACCTCGCCCCAGCGCCGCCCGGAGGACGGCAGCGGAATGGAGAGGACCTCGATCCGGGCGGGGTCGAGCCGCCGCCCCCACACCACCTCGGCCTCGCCCTCGGGAGACAGCCGTACGGCCGCACTGCCGAGGTCCATGCCCACCGGTTCTCCCGAAGCGGTGGCGCCGCCGGGCACCCGCAGCCCGTAGGCCTGCCAGGCCCGCCGGGCCAGCGGCCAGTCCTGGAGGGCGGTGGCCGCGATGCCGACGTTCCACCAATCAGGGGCCCCGGTCTCCCGGTCGAGCAGTGCCACGGCCCTCAGACCGGCCGCCCGCGCCTGCTCCCAGTCGTGCCGGAACTTGTGCAGCAGCGCGAGGTTGAACCACGACTCGGACAGCCAGGGCTCCAGGTCCGCGGCACGCGTGAGCAGCGCTCCCGCGTCCTCGTACCGGCCGTCGCCGATCAGCGTGAACGCGCGGTCGGTGGCCTGCCGCCATGAGGCGGAGGGCCGGTGCCGTCCCTTGCCGAAGATCCTCACGATTCCCGCCTGCCAGTTCGTTGAAGAGCGTGCAGCCTCGGGCTGGACTGTGCCCCCTGATGTCCTCTTCCTCGCATCCAACCACGTACGGTCGGACGCCCGCTCATTACCCATGGGTTACCCAGCCAGGGGCAGCATAAGACTGCCCCTCGCGAGCACCCTGGCCAGCGACTCCACGACCTCGGGCTGATAGTCCCGGGCGGTGCCGAGCCGCAGTTCCGCCAAGGCTTTGAGGGGCCCGCCGGGACCTGCTTCCCGGACTTTCTCCTCGTACGCGTTCACCACCCGTACGATCCTGGCACTGACCGGCTGTTCGCGGTACGGGTCCGCCTGCCGCTCCACCACCACGGCGACCTCCGCGTCCACCCCGGTCTGGCGCACCACGGCGCCGCCGAGCAGGGCGATGCGCCGCTGGTCGGCGGGGGCGAGGACGGCCGTGGCCCCCGCGGGGACGGGATCGACGAGGGACAGCTGCCCGATGTCGTGCATCAGGGCCGCGTACTCCAGAACGGTCAGTTCGGGCTCGGAGAGCCCCAGCTCACGGCCGACGGCCCGGCTGAGCGCGGCCACGCGTCTGGCATGCCCGGCCGGGGTGTAGCCGGCGATCTCGGTGGCCCGGGCGAGGGAGGCGATGGTCTGGCGGTAGGTGGTCCGCACGGCCGCGTACCGCCGGAAGGACAGCTGGGTGAGCAGCAGCGGCAGGGAGAACACGGGCAGCGCCCACAGGCCGGCGACGGCGACCGCGAGCGCCATGACGGCGCCGGTCGCGCAGACCGCAGACCCGATGCCGAGTGTGCCCCGCAGTTCGTCCCGCAGCAACGGCCCGAACGGCCACCGGGTCCGCGCGTGCGCCATGGCGGCGGCCAGGACGGCGTCCCACAGCGCGGTCAGCACGAGCAGCGCGACGACGAGGGCCGCGTACGTGGGTCCGTCGCCGGCCCACTCCTTCAACCTGCCCTGGTTGTAGAGGGGTTGGAAGCACACGGCGGCGAAGGCGACGGTCAGGACGCGGCGTGTGAGGTGGTCGGCGGTGGGCCCGTGCCCCTTGGCCACATGCGGCACGCACCCCACCAGCGAGGCCGCCACGACGACGGCGACGACCTGCGGAACCCCGTGGTGGGTGGTCTGCCCGCCGTTCTCCCCGAGCAACGCGTACGCGAGGGCCCCGGCGGCCCCGAGCGGCGCCGCCTCCCGCTGCTCGGCTTCACCCCACCGAGCGAGCTCCCCCACGGCGATCAGCAGTCCGAAGGCGAGGGCGCCCCCGCGTTCGTCGAGGCCGTGCCAGAGGGTGACGCCGAGGGAGACGGCCACGAGAAGGGCGGCGGTGGCACGGGCGAGGGTGAGCACTGGCAGGGGGCGCGGAGGTTTCACGGGAACCTCGGGCGGGCGGTGCGGGTGGTGACTCGGCGGGCGGAGTGGAGGGCGGATGCTCGGCGGCGCACAGACACGCGGCAGGCGGAAGCCGAGGAGGGGACTCGGTCGGGCAGGCAGGCGTGGGGGCCGGTGGCTCGTGAGGGCGGCGGGATGCCTGGGGCGGTCATGGCGTGGGTCCGCCGACGCTTTTGCGGTGACCTGAGGGCGTGCTGGAAACGGGCGGAGTGGGTGGGTAAGGCTCGTCGCCCAGCGGCAACCGCAGCGGCGTTTCGTCCGCCGTCACGGCAGGATGCCACCCCCGCCGACCAAGGCCCCGTACCAACGCCTCCACCATCCGCGGATCGAACTGCGCACCCGCACACCGCTCCAACTCCTCCAACGCGGCGGCCACAGGCCGCGCCCGCCGGTACGACCGAGTGGACGTCATCGCGTCGAAGGCGTCCGCGACCGCCACCACCCGCGCGAACTCCGGGATCTGGCCCCCCTTCAGCCCGTACGGATACCCGCTCCCGTCCAGCCGCTCATGGTGATGCAGGATCGCCGACCTCGCCTCCCCCAGAAAGCCGATCCCGCGCACCATCTCGTGCCCGTACTCGGGATGCAGCTCGATCACCCGCCGCTCCTCGGGCGTCAGCGGGCCGTCCTTGCGCAACAGCCGCGTGGGAACCCCGAGTTTGCCCACGTCGTGCAGGATCCCGGCGAACCTGAGCACCTCGGCCCGCTCGTCGTCCATGCCCAGTTCACGCGCGATCACCATCGACGCCTGGCCCACCCGCTCACTGTGCCCGCGTGTGTAGCCGTCCTTGATGTCGACGGCCTGCACGAGCGCCCGGATGGTCGCCTGATGGGCGGCCCGTTCCCGGTGGTACTGCGCGAACACCCACCACGACACGTACATCGGCAACAGCACGAGCAGCGCGGCGACCGGCCCGTACCGGCTGCGCCAGAGCACCGCCATCATCAGCCCGGCGAGCCCGTGCACGGCGACGGGCGCGAGCGAGCGGAGAAAGAGACCGCGCCACGCCGTCCGGACCGGCGCCCTCCCCCGCTGCCCGAAAGGCGTGGGAGGTGCCCCCACGGCGAGCACCAGGATCCCCCCGTCGAGCACGGTCAGCACCAGGCAGAACGCCACGACAGCCGCACCGGCGGTCACGAGAACGTACGGGAAGTCGGACGAGAGGACCGCGTCCCGCCCGCCCAGCGCCCCGTGCACCCACGAGGCGGCCCAGGCCGCGAGCGCGAGCTGCCCGGCCCGCCACACCCGCCGCAGCCACCGCGGCCGCTGCTCGACCCGGGCCGGCAGCGCCCCCGTCAGGGCCACGAGCGCCGCGGCGGCAGGCGGCAGCAGAAAGGCCGCGGCGAGGATCACGGGCGTCTGCCACCTGGGGGAACCACCCGCTTCCCCGGACACCCTCGCGCCCTCGGGTGTGCGACCCGCCGCGAACCGGCTTCCGGCGAGCCGTTCGCAGCCCGCGCAGAGTGCCGCGAAGAGCAGCACCGCACCCCAGGGGGCGTGCGCGGCCCGTACCGGGACGACACAGCACACCGCTGCGAGCGCGGTGCAGACGACGTAGACACGCGCCCACGGCGAAACCGGCCGCATGGCGCTCCCTTCCCTGTGGCCCGGCCCTCCGGCACAAGCCCCTTACAGGCCTTGAGACATGGAGGACGACGATAGGGCGGCCGGGCACGGCTCGGGGAAGGCATGGCACGATTGGCCGGGCACGGGAGGCAGATTCGCCCGTTCGAGTGAGCTCACACGGCACCGCAGGAACCACAGGGACCCGCAGCGATCACAGGGGACCCGCAGGGACCACAGGGCCCCGCAGGAATCGGAACCCTCAGCCCTCGGTGGCAGCGCCGCTGATGTCGGCGACCGTGGTGACGTCGTGCTCGGGCACGGTCTCGCCGGAGCGGATCAGCTCGATACGGCCCATGACCTTCGCCCGCAGATCGGTCGGCACGTCGTCATGGCCGCAGCACCGCTTGACCAACTTCTTCACGGCCTGCTCAAGGCCGTACTTCTCCAGGCACGGGGAGCACTCCTCGAAGTGCACCTCGAACTTGGTGCAGTCGGCATCCGGCATCTCCCGGTCGAGGAACTCGTAGAGATGATCGAGTACTTCACTGCAGTCCGTCTCGTGCGGCTCTCCGCAGCTCATGAGCCCGAGCCTTTCGTTCCGTCCGAATCCCCGGCGCCCGCCGGGACCAGGCCGCGGTCCTTCGCGTAGTCCTCGAGCATGCCGCGCAGTTGGCGGCGGCCCCGGTGCAGCCGGGACATCACCGTACCGATGGGTGTCCCCATGATGTCCGCGATCTCCTTGTACGCAAAGCCTTCTACATCAGCGAGGTAGACGGCGATGCGGAATTCCTCGGGGATCGCCTGCAGCGCTTCCTTGACGTCCGAGTCGGGCAGGTGATCGAGCGCCTGCGACTCGGCGGAGCGCAGACCGGTCGACATGTGCGACTCGGCGCGCGCCAGCTGCCAGTCCTCGATCTCCTCGGCGGCGGACCGCTGGGGCTCGCGCTGCTTCTTGCGGTACGAGTTGATGAAGGTGTTGGTGAGGATCCGGTACAGCCACGCCTTGAGGTTGGTGCCTTCGCGGAACTGGTGGAAGGACGCGTACGCCTTCGCGTACGTCTCCTGCACCAGGTCCTCGGCGTCGGCCGGGTTCCGCGTCATGCGCAGCGCGGCCGAGTACATCTGGTCGAGGAACTCCAGCGCGTCCCGCTCGAAGCGCGCACTGCGCTCGGCGGTCGACTCGCCGCTGCCCGTGCCCTCGGGCTGCTCCGCCTGGCCGTGTTCGGTCCCTGCGTCGGTCCCTGTGACCGGACCCACCTCCTCCAGAGTCTGGGCAGGACCGAAGCCGGTCCTACCAGATTCGGAGGATAGACGACGATCCGGCCCGCCCGCCGCCCGAATAGGGGTGGTCTTCGCCGCACGCAGAACCGACCAATCCAGGTCAGCCTTACTGCTACGGCTCGGGCAGATGGTCGAACCCATGCGGCGGACTTCCTCTCATGCGACTTCTCACAGCACGTGTCGTGCTGTCTGGTTCGCACAACAGTGGTCCGGAGCTCAGCATTCCCGGGGGTCACCCGAGTGAGGAGGTCCACTTCAGTACGCCGTCGGTGACGATCTTCAGGGCCTGGTCCTGGTCGATCGGGGCACGCTTCGGCACGGCGAAGCCATGATCGCCGTACGGCACCTCGACCAGCTCGTACGCACCCTCGGAGGACTCGTACGCGCCCTCCGGGAACTCCTCCGGCCTGCCGAACGGGTCGTGGCCGCCCTGGACGACGAGCGTGGGCACCCCGGAGCCGAGCAGCTCGTCGGCCCGGGACTTCTCCGGCTTCCCCGGCGGATGGAGGGGGAAGCTGAGCGCGAGGACGGCGTGGGCGCCGAGTTCGGTGGCCGTGCGGCAGGCCACGCGGGCTCCGGCGCTGCGGCCGCCCGCGATCACGGGCAGTCCGGGCTTCGCCAGGGCGGGCCACACGCCTCGCCATCCCACGTCCAGCGTCTTCGGCGCGGGCGCCACCTTCTTGCCCGCGACCCGCCAGGGCTGCTCGACGAGGGCCACGCTCACACCGTGCGCGGGCAGCTCGGCGGCGAGCGCCCGGAGGTCGCGCGCCTCGATCCCACCGCCGGCGCCATGGCTGACGGCCAGCACCAGCCGCGCCGCCCTGGCCCGGTGCCAGGTGACACGGGCCGTACCCGCGTCGGTGTCGATGGTCTCGATGATCTCTGTCACTTGATGTTCTCTGTCACTCGATGATCTCTGTCGCTTGATCCGTCACGTCAGAAGAGTGTGCCCTCTTCGGGCCCCTCCAGCTCCTTCAGCAGCTCCGGCCCGTTGTTGCGGACGTTGCTCACCGCGATCGAGACGGGGTACGCCCGCATCAGCCCCTCCGGCGGCGGGACGAGCAGGGAACGCAGGTCCTCGACGTCCGTACGGGACGGGTCGAGCCACGAGTCCCAGCGGTCCGGGGTCAGCATGAGCGGCATCCGCGGGTGGATGTCGGCCAGGGCGCGCGGCCCCTCTTCCGGGGCGACGGCGAGCGGCGCGGTCTCCGCCTCCGTGGTGATGACGGAGCAGGTCACCCACCAGGCCCGCGGATGGTCGTCGGGCAGGGTCCTGTCCCGCCAGAACTCGTACAGCCCGGCCATGGCGAAGACGGATCCGTCGGCGGGGAGTACGAAGTACGGCTGCTTGCGCGGTCGCTTCTTCTTGCCCTCGACCTCCAGGTCGCGCTCGCCGGTGCCGGTCACCCACTCGTAATAGCCGTCGGCGGGGATGACGCAGCGCCGGGTGGCGAAGGCCCGCCGGAACGAGGGCTTCTCGTGGACGGTCTCGGCGCGGGCGTTGATCATCCGGGCGCCGCCCTCGGGGGTCTTCGACCAGGACGGAACGAGGCCCCACTTGAGCTTGCGCAGTTGCCGAACCGGCTTCGGGTCTTCCGCGTCCTTAAGAGGGCGGTCCAGGACCGCGTAGACCTCTTTGGTCGGAGCCACGTTGTAGTCGGGGTCCAGAGCCTCCTGAGGCTCCCACTTCTCGATCTCAAAGATTCCTGCGAGATCCTCGGGCCTACGACTCGCTGCATACCGTCCGCACATACGTGCAACACTGCCAGGCCCGCCCGTCTCCCGACCACCACCCCTCAAAGACGGCGCTGCGCGCCGGCCCCTTTCGACTGCCTGCCAGAGGAGCCCAACCCCACAATGGACAGCATCGCCGCCACCTCGCTGGCCTCCCTCTGGGACGAGGTTTTCGGGAGCCAGCCCGACCCGGACACCTGGGTGGTCATAGCCACGATGGTCGCCGCACTGGCCGTGATCGTGCCGCACAACATATGGCGGCTCTCGCGCAACGCCATCACCATCGCCCACGAGGGCGGCCACGGTCTCGTCGCGCTGCTCACGGGCCGCAGCCTCAGCGGTATCCGGCTGCACTCCGACACCAGCGGCCTCACCGTCAGCCGCGGCAAGCCGACGGGTCTCGGCATGATCCTCACGGCGGCCTCGGGCTACACCGCTCCCCCGCTGCTCGGCCTCGGCGGCGCCGCGCTGCTGGCCGCGGGCCACATCACGGCCCTGCTGTGGCTGGCCACGGTGCTGCTCGTGGCGATGCTGGTGATGATCCGCAACGCGTACGGCGCCCTGACGGTCCTCCTGACCGGCGGCACGTTCGTCGTGGTCTCGTGGCTGGCCGGCCCCCAGGTGCAGGCGGCCTTCGCCTACGCCGTCGTCTGGTTCCTCCTCCTCGGCGGCGTGCGCCCGGCCTTCGAACTCCAGGTCAAGCGAAGCCGAGGCGGAGCCGGCGACTCGGACGCCGACCAACTCTCCCGCCTGACCCACGTCCCGGCAGGCATGTGGCTGTTCCTGTTCCACGCGGTGTCCTTGTGCTCACTGTTGGGCGGAGGCAGGTGGCTACTGGGGCTGTGAAGGCTCCCCCGGAGGGGGGTCTTCAGGGGCGCGGGGAACTGCGCGACCAGCCACACACACGCCGCAGCCGCCCGACCACACCAACCTCCCGAGCTCTTGGGCGCACCCCCACGGAGTGGTTCCGCCGCTTTCGATCAAGATCTCCGTTAGTGGCTAGCCACTAAAGTGAGGGCATGCCCGTTAACGCCGCACACACCGCCCTCTGGCCCGCCCCGCACGCGAGCGGAGCCGTCGACGCGACGGTCCACGTGCCCGGGTCCAAGTCGGTCACCAACCGCGCCCTCGTCCTCGCCGCCCTCGCGGCGGAGCCCGGCTGGCTGCGCCGCCCGCTCCGCTCCCGCGACACCCTCCTGATGGCCGGCGCCCTGCGGGCGATGGGCGTGGGCATCGAGGAGGGCGTGGGCCCCGACGGGTCCGGCGAGGCCTGGCGGGTCATCCCCTCGGGCCTGCACGGCCCGGCCACGGTCGACGTCGGCAACGCCGGCACGGTGATGCGCTTCCTGCCCCCGGTCGCCGCCCTCGCGGACGGCCCCATCCGCTTCGACGGCGACCCGCGTTCGTACGAGCGCCCCCTGAACGGTGTGATCGACGCGCTGCGTGCCCTCGGTGCCCGTATCGACGACGACAGCCGCGGCGCGCTGCCGTTGACCGTGCACGGCTCCGGGGCGCTGGAGGGCGGCCCGGTGGAGATCGACGCGTCCTCGTCGTCCCAGTTCGTGTCGGCGCTGCTGCTGTCCGCCCCGCACTTCAACCAGGGCGTGGAGGTACGGCACACCGGCTCCAGGCTCCCTTCCATGCCGCACATCCGGATGACCGTCGACATGCTGCGGTCGATCGGTGCCCAGGTGGACACCCCGGAGTCGGGCGGCGAGCCGAACGTCTGGCGGGTCACACCGGGCGCGCTCCTCGGCCGCGACCTGACGATCGAGCCGGACCTGTCGAATGCCCAGCCGTTCCTGGCGGCCGCCCTGGTCACCGGCGGCCGGGTCGTCATCCCTGACTGGCCGGTCCGCACCACCCAGCCCGGTGACAAGCTGCGCGAGATCTTCACCGAGATGGGCGGTTCCTGCGAACTGACCGACCGGGGCCTGGAGTTCACCGGCTCCGGCTCGATCCACGGCATCGACGTGGACCTCGGCGAGGTCGGCGAGCTGACCCCGGGCATCGCGGCGGTCGCGGCCCTCGCCGACTCCCCCTCCACCCTCCGCGGCGTGGCCCATCTGCGCCTGCACGAGACGGACCGGCTGGCCGCGCTCACCAAGGAGATCAACGAACTCGGCGGTGACGTCACCGAGACCGCCGACGGCCTCCACATCCGCCCGCGCACGCTGCACGGCGGGACCTTCCACACGTACGACGACCACCGCATGGCCACCGCGGGCGCGATCATCGGCCTCGCGGTCGAGGACGTACGGATCGAGAACGTGGCGACGACGGCGAAGACCCTGCCGGACTTCCCCGATCTGTGGGCCGGAATGCTCGGGAACTGACGGGCGGACCGGGATCATGCGCCGTTACGGCAAGCACACCGACGAGGACGACATCCGCCAGCGCCCGAACCGCAAGGGCAACCGGCCTCGTACGAACATCCGCCCCAAGCACGAGGAAGCGGTCGAGGGCATGGTCCTCACCGTCGACCGGGGCCGCCTGACCTGCCTGGTCGACGACCGTGTCGTCATGGCGATGAAGGCTCGCGAACTGGGCCGCAAGGCCGCGGTCGTCGGCGACCGGGTGGCCATCGTCGGCGACCTGTCCGGCGAGAAGGACACGCTGGCCCGGATCGTCCGCATCGAGCCGCGCACCTCCGTCCTGCGCCGCACGGCCGACGACGACGATCCGTACGAGCGCGTGGTCGTCGCCAACGCCGACCAGTTGGCCATCGTCACAGCCTTGGCCGACCCCGAGCCGCGCCCTCGCCTCATCGACCGCTGCCTGGTGGCGGCGTACGACGGCGGTCTGGACCCCCTGCTGGTCCTGACGAAGTCGGACCTGGCATCTCCTGACGAACTCCTGGAGATGTACGGGGCGTTGGGCGTCCCGTACGTCGTGACGAGCCGTCAGGAGCTGGAGAGCGGCGAGGCGTTGGACCGCGTGCACAAGCAACTGGACGGCAAGATCACGGCCTTCGTCGGACACTCGGGCGTCGGCAAGACGACGCTGGTCAACGCGCTCGTGTCGCGCGAGCGGCGGCGTTCGACGGGCGTGGTCAACGCGGTCACCGGCCGCGGCCGGCACACCACGACGTCGGCCCGGGCGATCCCGCTGCCCGACAACGACGGCTGGGTCGTCGACACTCCGGGCGTACGGTCCTTCGGCCTGCACCATGTGGACCCGTCGCGGGTCATCAAGGCCTTCCCCGACCTGGAGCCCGGCACCGAGGGCTGTCCGCGCGCGTGCAGCCACGACGAGCCGGACTGCGCGCTGGACGAGTGGGTGGCAGAGGGCCACGCGGACCCGGCACGCCTCTATTCACTGCGCCGACTGCTCTCCACGCGCGAGCGACGAGAGGGCGACTGATCTCGCGACCGCTCCTGTCGCTGATCCCGTCACTGGTCCCGTCACTGGTCCCGTCGCTGATCCCGTCGCTGATCGCATGACCGATCCCATGACCGATCGCAATTCCGATCCCGGTGACGATCGCCGCGTGACCTCAGTGTTGTTTGCATCCCCGCTGCGACGGTAAAGGCATAATCGCACCAAGCGGGATGCAAGCGAGACGAAGCGGTCACGGAGCGTGGGAGGGCATCACATGGCGTGGCTGCTGGTTGTCGTGGCGGGGCTCCTGGAGACGGGTTTCGCCGTCTGCCTCAAGCTCTCCCACGGCTTCACGAGACTCTGGCCCACGGTGGCCTTCTGCATCTTCGCGCTGGGCAGCTTCGGCCTCCTCACCCTGTCCCTCAAGAAGCTCGACGTGGGCCCCGCCTACGCGGTCTGGACAGGCATCGGCGCCGCCGGCACCGCCATCTACGGAATGATCTTCCTCGACGACCTGGTCTCCACTCTCAAGATCGTCTCGATCAGCCTGGTGATCATAGGAGTCATCGGCCTTCAGCTGTCGGGCTCGTCCCACTAGCGAACGGCAAGCGACGCGGCCGGTCGTCGGCCTGAACCCACCCACGCCCCGCAGCCGCGCTCAACTCACGGACCGCACAGCCCCGCTCGACTCACGGACCCCACAACCGCGCTCAACTCACGGACCGCACAGTCGCCAGAGCGTCCCGAACCATCCCCGCCGTACCGCCCTCCCCGGCAGGGGCGAGCACGCACGACACCCCCAACCGCGCCGCGAGTTCACAGGCCCGGGCCACCTCCCCGGCCTCGGACTTCGAGGCCCCGGGCGCGGTCAGCGACGCGACGGCACGATCGCGCACAAGGGCCACGAAGTCACCGGGCGAGGGCAACGGCCCATCGGCCCGCCGCTGAGCGGGCACGGCCGAGGAGGACGGCACCGCGGACAAGGTGGGAGACGGCAGCCTCTCCGCCCAGCACCCCGTGAGCATCGCCCGCACCAACACGTTGCCCCGTGCCGCCGAGACCGTCCACTCCGCCGCCGCGGCGAGCCGCTCCCGAGGCTCCGCCCGACTCACCAAGGCCCGCTCCACCCCCGCGAGATACGCATCGGCCTCCCGACGTACGAGGGCCCGTGCGAGCCCCTCCTTGCTCCCGAACTCGTTGTAGAGGGTCTGCCGGGACACCCCGGCCGCGGCGGCCACATCGACCATCCGCACGGCGGACCACGGACGGCGTCCGAGCGCTGTGTAGGCGGCGTCCAGTAGGGATTCCCGCGCTGCAGGCATCGTCGCCTCCCTGGGGCGATCGGCTCTGCGCTTCAGAGTTGACGCGTGCGGGGGCACTGTCAAGGGTTCGCGGCATGACCGGGGGGCGCGGGGCTCCGCAAGGGGGCGCGGGTCTGTTCCGGTCCGCGGCTCGGCCGCGGAGCACGCCCGGCCGCGTCCGACCCGCCCCCGACCCTCACCCGTAACACAACCCCGGTCTCCCCCCGTTCCCCGCGGAGCGTCACGGCAGATACGGTTCGCTCATGCCCGACTATCGCGATGACCTGCGCCTCGCCCATGTCCTGGCGGACGCCGCCGACGCCGCGACGATGGACCGGTTCAAGGCGCTCGACCTCAAGGTCGAGACCAAGCCGGACATGACCCCGGTGAGCGAGGCCGACAAGGCCGCCGAGGAGCTGATCCGCGGCCACCTCCAGCGGGCCCGGCCGCGCGACGCGATCCTCGGCGAGGAGTACGGCGTCGAGGGCACGGGCCCCCGCCGCTGGGTGATCGACCCGATCGACGGCACCAAGAACTACGTACGCGGCGTGCCCGTCTGGGCCACGCTCATCGCGCTGATGGAGGCGGTCGAGGGCGGCTACCAGCCGGTCGTCGGGGTGGTCTCCGCGCCCGCGCTGGCCCGCCGCTGGTGGGCGGCGAAGGGGCACGGCGCGTTCACCGGCCGCAGCCTGTCGTCCGCGTCGCGGCTGAAGGTCTCCCAGGTCTCGCGCATGAAGGACGCGTCCTTCGCGTACTCCTCCCTGGGCGGCTGGGAGGAACGCAGCCTGCTGGACGGCTTCCTGGACCTGACCCGCGAGGTGTGGCGCACGCGCGCGTACGGCGACTTCTGGCCGTACATGCTGGTCGCCGAGGGCTCGGTCGACATCTGCGCGGAGCCCGAACTGTCACTGTGGGACATGGCGGCGAACGCGATCATCGTGACCGAGGCGGGCGGCTCCTTCACGGGCCTCGACGGCCGCCCGGGCCCGCACAGCGGCAACGCGGCGGCATCGAACGGCATCCTCCACGACGAGCTGCTGGGCTATCTGAACCAGCGCTACTGACGCCGCTTACGGCTTGACCTGCACGTTTCCCCTATCCTCACCCCTCCTGGGCCGTCGTGGGGCCGTCATCGGTCTTCGGGCCGTCCTCGAACGCGCGGTTCACCGCCTCCCTCGTGCGCTTCTCGCTGCTCGGCATCAGGTGGGTGTACGTCCGCAGCGTGAAGCCGGGGTCATGGTGTCCCAGGTACTCCGACAACGCCTTGATGCTCTCCCCCGCGTCCAGCAGTACGGACGCGTAGAAGTGCCTCAGCGCGTGCATGCCGTTCTCCCTGCCGCGCGGGACACCCGCCTTATCGAGAGCGGGCCGCCACGCCTTGAGGTTGAAGGTAAAGCGATTCACCGCGCGCCCCTCGGCATTGGGAAAGAGCAGGGGCGCAGTAACCGGTGAGCCATCGACCGACCGCCACGGCAGCGTCACGGCCAAGGGCGGATACTGCGCGATATGAGCCTCCAGCGCGCGAGCGACGCTCTCCGGCAGGGGGACCGTACGCGCCTTGCCGCCCTTGGGAAGCGCGAACACCTGCTTCGTGGCGATGAGCTTGACCTGGCGGACGATGTGAACGACCCCTTCGACGAAGTCCACATCGTCAACGGTCAGGCCGAGCGCTTCGCCCTGGCGCATGCCGCACCCGCCGGCCACGTCCACCATGGCCCGGTACCGCTCCGGCAGGTTCGAGCGCACGGCCAGCACGCGCTCAGGCGCCCACGGCGCGATCCGGCGAGGTTCCGGCTTGGGTGCCTTCACAGACGACGAACGGCACGGGTTGTGCGGGATCAGGCGATCGTCGACGGCAGCCGCCAACATCGCGTTGAGATTCGCGAAGATGACCCGCTGATAGGCGGGGGCCAATCCCCCGTCTTCGAGCTTCCGCAGCCACTCCCGGATATGGATCGGCCTCAGCGCGTCGAGTGAGCGGCTGCCCAGATGCGGCAGGACATGCAGGCGGATACGCGTCTCCGTGCTCACGAATGTGCTGGGGTCCATGGTCAGGGACGCCAACCACCGTTCGGCGTGCTGCCGCACGGTGAGGCGACCGGCCCGAGGGTCGATGTACTGCCCGCGCGTCATGTCCGCCTCGATCCCGGACAGCCATTTCTCAGCGAGTCGCTTCTGTCCATCGGGGAAGCTCTTGGACTTCTCGGTACCGTCGGGGCCGACGTACCGGGCCCGGTAGCGCAGGCCGCTTCCGTGGCGGTCGCTCTTGACGCGGGCGGTCTTGCCGTCGGTGTTGGTCTCGGTCTTGTACCAGCGGTCTTGGATGTGGCCTGCCATGCGGGGGCGGTTCCCTTCTAGGCATGGGAAGGGAGGGCCACGGTGTGGCCCTCCCTCGGGGTGTTGAGCTGTGCGGCTGTGGCTGGGTCAGGCGGCGGCCTGGTCGTCGGTCTTGCGGTCGGTGACGTAGGCGCGGACGTCGGCGGGGTCGTAGCGCAGGTGCTTACCGATGCGGAACCCGGGTGGGCCGGTGCGCTTCTTGTGCCACTGGTAGACGGTCTCTTTGGGCACCTTGAACATCACGGCGATGTCGTCGGGGGTGAGGTATTGGTCCGGAAGGCCGCCCCGGAGGGCGGCGCGGGGGTCTGGTCTCGCGGGGGCAGGCGCGCTCACAGGAGCCTCCGAGCTGATGGCAGGGCTGCATTCCGCTGACAGAACTGACAGAACCTCGCCGCTAGGGCGCTGACCTGCTGCTTTGATGGGTTCTGGATCTTTGACAGAACTGAATTAAAACCTGACAGAACCTCGCCGGGGGAGGTTCTGTCACCGGACCCCCGGAGTCGCTGCCGGAGGTTCTGTCGAGTTTTAATTCAGTTCTGTCAGAACCGCGATCATGGTTGTTCGTGCAGGTCAGCAGCTTGGGTGGGGGGTTGTGTCAGTTCTGTCGGTGGTCTGGGGGTTGTGTCACGCTCCGCGTGCGATGCGGGGGTGGG
Organism: Streptomyces sp. NBC_00878; assembly: GCF_026341515.1. Lineage (NCBI taxonomy): Bacteria > Bacillati > Actinomycetota > Actinomycetes > Kitasatosporales > Streptomycetaceae > Streptomyces > Streptomyces sp. NBC_00878. The sequence continues at coordinate 3,563,004 of NZ_JAPEOK010000001.1, forward strand.
TCTCGTAGCGGGGCGAGGGCGGTCGGCCACCCTTGCCGGAGCGGGGCGGGGGCGGGAGCTGGCGGATCCAGCCGTGTTCTTCGAGCAGGGCCAGGGCGGGGTCCAGGTCGCCGATGGCGGGGAAGTCGGCTGGGCGCAGCATCCGGAACAGTTCACGTTTGGTGAACTGTGCGGGGTTGCTGGTGACGAGTTGCGCGAGGACGGTCACGGCGGATTCGTGGGCGGGGTCGGCGCTCATGACGCTGAACACGTCCAGGGCGTGCGCGGTGAAGTAGACGCCCAGCTCGGTTGCGGCGGCCATGGTCGATGCCTCGATGGGCTTGTGCCATCCGTCCTCGGGGTGAGCCGCGAGGTGCAGGAGTCCGGCGATGCGGGCCACGGCGCCGTCCCGTTTGGACGCCCATTTCACGATCGGTGCGAAACTCCCGTCCGGACCGAGACGTGATTCGGTGACCTTCTGAAAGGCCAGGAGTACCGCGTCGGCTTCCGGGGTGAGCTGGACGAGGGCCGGGTCGGTCCAGTCCGCCAGAGCGAGCGTCAGACCCGCCAAATGCTTGGCGTAGGTGACGGCCACCTGCTCGTCCAGCAGCGCCGGAGTCAGGTTGCGGTAGCCGACCAGGGACAGGGGCTTGGAATAGAGGAAGCGGGCCAGAAGCCCACGCCCATCTGCCCCGTCGATGCGGCTGAGTGCGTCCAGGACTTCCGGCTGGACCGCCAGGCCGATCGTGACCGCCGGCGAGTCGACGTGCTGGGCACTGCGGCCCTGCCGGTTGACCCGGAGCATGTCCCCCGCGTGGCCCTTGAGGAACATGCCCATGTTGGGCTTGCCGGTGTAGCGGCCGGCGATGATGTCGAACAGCTCCCCCTCGGCGCTCAGGCAGGAGATGCGCCCGCCCTGCTCGTCCAGGAGCGTGCCGACGTTCTCCGGCGTCACGTCGTCCGCGACGAGTTGCGGTTCGGCGGGGATCCTCATCTTGTCGGCGTCCTGGGCCAGTTGGACGGCTTCGGCGGTCAGAGTGTCGCGGTGTTCGGGCTCCGCGCCGGCTGCCTTGCCCGCGGCTTTCTCGGCCGCGGACTTGGCCAGCCTCGCCAGAGTCTCCGCTTCCGCCCTCACGGGTCCGGAGAGTTCGATCAGGGCCTTCTCCGCATCGAGCAGCGGTTGGACCATGAGGTCGAAGACGGCGGACTTGCGGTTGCCGGGGGGCAGGGCGACGGCGGTATAGAGGTTCACGGGCTCACGCCAGTGACCGCGTACGCACACCTTGACCCGCCCGCCGGCGGCGGTGGCCAGGACCGCCAGGGCCAGGCATCCGGCGAGGTCCGCCGGAGTCTGGGTCTCCTCCGCGACACCGCGCACCATGGCGCCCAGCCATGCGGGGAGGACGTCCACGGGGAAGTCCGGAAGCGGCGGGCGGGCCCTCAGGGGGACGGGCTCGTCCCAGGCGGGGCCGGTGATCTGCTCGGGTTCGATGTGCTCGAACCCTTCCCACAGATCCGCGTTTGCGTCGTTGGTCGTCATGCGGCGGCCCTGCCTTCCGACGTGGCGTTCAACAGCGGGCATGCGGTGCGGTGTTCGCCATGAGCAGCGACCAGTTGCAGGACGGCAGCACGCCCGATGGCCTGCCGCTCATAGCCGCACGTGCACCAGGAGCGCGCGGACGGGGTGACGCCCCAGGACGGCGGCGCGACGATGCGGAGCCAGGCCACAGGACGGCGCCCGTCATCCCGGCGCGGGTCAGGGCGGACAGCAATGGGGACGCCTACGGCGACGCCCTTCGGCTCGCCCACGACCGTGCTGTCCACAGGCTGTGGGGCGGCATGCAGCCGGGAGGCGGCGGGGGTACGGCAATCCAGGTGGGGGGAGTTGGGGCCGGTCATGAGGCTGTCTGCCGGGGTGTGGCGTGGGTGATGACCCAGTCCATGGCGCTGCGGATGGTGGTGCGGCACTCGGCCGACGGGAGTCCGGTGGCCTCCCCCGCCGCCTGGATTGCCTGCTCTGCCGCCTCCCTGGGGAGGCGGCCCCATGCGACGAACCGGGCCACCTTGCAGGCGCTCTTGTGGAGTGTGTTGTTGCGGCCGTGCGGCCCGCCCTCGGTTGTTGCCCGGATGACGGCGCATTCGCGGTCCAGGGCGGTGTTCGCTGCCCGGGTCCCGTTCCGCACGGGCGCGAGCGTCACGTGTGCGGGCTTGGGCTGTGTGGTGAGCAGGGAGGCCAGCCATGCGGGCAGCGGGGCCACCGGAGCGTCGTCGGCAACCTCGTACGTGCCGTCCGGCGTGGCGCTGCCGGGGGCGACGACGTATCCGCCCCACGCGCGGGTGTCGATGTGCTTGCCGAGCCGGTCCGCGCTGCACTTCAGCCGCATCCCGGGTGGGGCGGTGAAGTACAGGTGTTCCCCGTCGCGTGCGGTCCGCACGCGGTAGGTGTGGGGGACGGTCTGTCCGGTGCGCTCGCAGAGCGCCGCGAGGGAAGTCGCGCCGTCAGGCGCTCCTTTCGGCTCTTCGGGCTTGCACACGTCCAGGTCGATGACGAGCAGTCCGGCCGGTCCGGTGGCGATGCCCACGTTGTACGGGCGCATGGCCCACGTCGCGTGGATGAGTGCCGGATCGGTGGTGGCACGCTGCTCCGGCTTGCGGTGCCCGTTCGCGCAGCGTCCGGTGCCGGGGCACGTGCGCTCCGGGTGTCCGGCCGGGCGCTTCGCGTACGGGTGCAGCGGAATGACGGGCCAGCCGCGTTCCGCCGAAGTGAGGGCGGAGGCGAGCAGCGGCAGACAGGCCAGATCCACCGGTAGGGCTCGCGGGAGGATAGTGGGTTGGGTCATGCTGGATGCCTCCAACAGGTCTGTTGCGGACTGGTTGGCAAGGGCGGCCCCGTGATCTTTGGCGAGATGAGGGGGGCCGCCCTTGGCGTAGCTAGGCGACGTCCAGGGCGAGCTGGGTCGGGCCGGGGTCTGCGGTTTCGGGTGCGGAGCCGGCGGCGAGCAGTGCGCGGTAGGCGAGTGCTGCTTGGTGGATGACGACGCCGTTGCCGAGGATTTTGAGCTGGTCGGAGCGGGACAAGCCCAGTTCCGGGCTGGTGACCCAGCCGGGATCGGCGCCCATCATCCATTCCACGAACGCCGGGGATAGCCGGCGGTTGCCCTTGGTGCCCGCCTCGGTCGGCTCCGGTGCGGGGCGTCCCAACACTGCCTCCCACCGGCGGATAGCCGGTCCGTAGTCGGTGCCGTTGGTGGCCACCCACTCCCCGTCCAGACGGACGGCCTGCCCGGGGAGGTAGTAGTTGCCCGCCGTGTCGCGCTGGTTGGGGCCGCCGTGAGGGCCGTCGGACGCCTTGGGGGTGGCCAGCAGGTTGACGACCACCTCATTGAGTGGCCGGGAGTTGGTCTCCAGCAGGTTGGAGGCGCCGGACTTCCAGTCACGCGCGGCGGGGGTGGGCAGCAGCGTGACGGCGGTGCGCAGGTTCATCCCGCCCTGCCGCTTGTGCGAGGTACCGGGGCCGCCGGTTCCGTCGGCGGCGGCCGGGGTGGGCAGCAGCCTCAACCGTCCGTCGGGGGCAGCAAGAAGACCACTTCGTCCTCCAGCGTGGGCCCGTGCCCGCCCGCCCTGCGCTTGTCCGGATGCTGCGGTCCCCCGTTGCGTCCCAACTGTGAGGTGGGGGTCTTCAGTAGCGGGATACGCGACGGCGAACCAGCGGTCGCGCCGGTGGCAGGCTCCGACTTCGGGATCTCCAGCGCGTAGGCACATCCACCGCGCGTCGTACCCGAGCGCGGCCAGGTCGGTGGCGACGACGTCGAGTCCCCGGCTGCGCAGGGCGGCGACGTTCTCCAGGAAGACGAGGCGGGGTCGAAGATGGCGAATGGCGCGGGCGATGGTTTTCCAGAGTCCCGAGCGGTCACCGGCGATCCCTCCCCGAGGTCCGGCGTTGGAGATGTCCTGGCAGGGGAAACCGGCGGTCAACGACGCCGGGCGCGGCATCGTGGCGGCCAGGGCCGCGAAGTCGACCGCGGTGATGTCACCCAGGTTGCGGGCATGGGGCAGGCGCGCGGCGAGCAGCCGGGACGCGGCCGGGTCCTTCTCACCGACCAGGACCGTGGGCAGGCCGGTGACCGCTTCCACGGCCTGGTCCAGCGCGGCGGAGCCGGTGCAGAAGCTGATGTTGCCGCCCTCCGGCGACGCGAGGGGGTCATGGGTCATGCTGGATGCCTCCAACAGGTCTGTTGCGGACTGGTTGGCAAGGGCGGCCCCGTGATCTTTGGCGAGATGAGGGGGGCCGCCCTTGGCGTAGCTACTGGTCGTTGGTGGTGAGGCTGAGGGCGTACTGCCGGCGGACGTAGTCGCGCGGGTCGCAGGTCACGTCCGGCTGGTCGAGGTTCATCAGGTACACGGCCGCCGCAACGGCGGTCTCGGTGACGTCGCCGGGGGTGTCGGGCTCGTCCAGCAGTGCGATGCGGTCGAGCAGGGCGGCCTTGCGTAGGTAGAAGTGCCGGTCCAGCTTGGTGAAGCACTCCCGGGCGGCGATGGTGCGGGCCGTCCATCCGATCTCGCTGAGGATGCTGGGGGCGTTGGCGTACGCCTGCTCAGGCGTGGGCCAGGACTGGGGAGGGGTGGGGTGGTCGGCCCGGACGTAGAAGCGGTGCCGCTTGCCGCCGCGGGTGGGGTGGACGGTCACGGTGCCGGTCGTGAACGTGCGGTCCAGTGCGGCGACGATGTGGTTGGTGTCGGTCGGGTCGCAGATGACGCGGATCTCGAACATGGCTTCCTTCGCTACTTGGTGGGGCGGGCGAGGCGGAGGGTGATGCCGCCGATGCCGAGCGAGCCGGCCGCGCCCCCGACGGTGGCGGCGGTCTGGGAGGCGAAGTCGAGCAGCGCGAAGAACGCGGCCACGAGGCCGAAGACGCCCATCGTTGCCGCGCCCGCGATGGCGATCGGGTAGAGGTAGTGGCGCAGTGGGCGCCCGGTCCGGTCGGTGGTCTGGACGACGATGACGACTGGTGCTCCGGTGGCTTCGGCGCGGCGGTAGGCGTCGGCGGGGATGTGCGGGGCGATGACCCCCGGCGGGTCGCGGTGGTTCATCCGGAATCCCTTCTCGGAACGGTTCAGGGAGGCAGAAGCACCCCCTGAGGTAGGCGTGTGGAGGGGGTTTCAGGGGGCTGACCTGCGGCGCCTCCCTGCCTCCCTGAACGATCATTTATGCAGGTCAGAGGGAGGGAGGCGGGTCAGGGAGGGGTTCAGGGAGTTCTCCCTGCCTCCCTGCCCCGCCACCGGTCGGCTCCCTGTCACTCAGCGGCGGAAGCGGAACCGTCGCCGTCGCGGTTGGCGAGGGCACGGGCGAGCCGGTCACGGCCAACGACCATGACCCCGTCGGACTTGTACGGCCCGGCTCCGGTCCCGTCGAGGACGCGCTTGAGGTCGATGAACGACCAGCCGCCGTAGGCGTCCGCGTTGAGCGTGCCGAGCCGGGACAGCACGTCTTTCGTGCGGACCCGCTCCGCCGTGCCGACCACGGATGCGATGTCCGCGAGCGGGTCACGGTCGGGGTCGCGGTCGACGGCATGCAGGGTGGTGACGCCGTCGCGCAGGGCCTTGGCCCGCTCGATGATGGCCTTGGCCGCGTCGTCGTCGATGTAGTGCGTGCGCACCGTGAGGGACGCCTGCCCGGCGGGAATGTCGATGCCGTCGGAAGCAACGACCAGGGTTCCCCGGTCCAGCCCGGGACGCAGCAGGTTCGGCGCGGCCCCGCCGTCCACGGCCTTGTCCCCCAGCGCCATGCGGGCCTGCGACTCGGTACCGAGGGCGAGGGAGGCGCGGGTGTGGGCGCCCTCGCGGACCAGCTTGGGAAGGTTCTGATCGGTGGGGTCCTGGGTGCCCTGCCACATCAGGACGTTGACCGCACGGCCCTGGTTGTGAATCTTGCGGACCGCCATGAAGTAGCGGGAGTTGGCCTTGGAGCCGCCGTACGGCCGCTTGTCTTCGTCCTTGGCCGGGCACATGAACGCCATCTGCGCTTCGTCGACCAGCACGATCAGCGCGGGGAAGACGGTGCCGGGCGGGGCCTGGATCCGGCGGTTCATCTCATCCACCGCGCCCTCGACCATCTCGGTCACCTGGATCACGTGCTCATCCGTTGGTCCCTGGATCAGCACGCGGGCGCGACCGTCGAACATGGCCCAGTCACCGACGCCCTTGAGGTCACCGAGCAGGAACTCGACCGAGCGGTCCAGTGCGAGCCACAGGGCGAGCGACCGCAGGGCGACGGTCTTGCCCTGGTTCGACAGACCGGTGATCAGGAGGTGGCGCTGATACAGGCTCAGCGCCGCCGCGTCCCCGCGCAGGTCCTGCCCCCACGGGGCGCGGCCCTTGCCGTAGTCGGCGGTCATCGTCTCGTCGGTGACCAGCGGAGACGGGCCGATCGGCTCATCCAGAGCGCCGGAGTCGGCCACCCACAGCCGCACCGTGCGGGCCGCCTGCGGGATGGTGATGAACACCTCGTGTTCGTGCCGGGTGAGGTTCTCCGCGAGCTTGCGGCGTCGCTGCTGAACCTCGTTCGTCGACACCCCCGAGGGCAGCGTCACGTCGACTTCCACGCCGCATCCGGCGATCCGGATCGGTCCGAGCATCGAGGCGCCCGCGTCGCCCATCTCCTTGATGGCGCCCCGCAGGGCGGGTACTCCGAGGTCGCGCAGGGCCTTGACCACGATGGACGGGGTGATGGGCTCGCCCTCGCCGGAGCGGATGTTGTCCGGCAGCGCCCACGCGGGGGCGGCCTGCTGCTTGCTGCCGACCGTCCACAGGGCGAGCAGGGCGAGGAACGGGCCGATCGTGAGCGCGGGTCCCCACACGACCTGAACGATGGTGATGACCAGGCGGATGAACTCGATCACGGCCATGATCGGGGTGATCACGTCGGCAATGTCCTTGTTGGCGATGGCCAGCACCACCCCGAGGGCGACCAGCGAGCCGATGCCCAGACCGGTGCCGACCAGGGCGCCCTTGGCCGCGTCGATCGGGGAGGTGAGCAGGTCCATGCGGCGGCGGTGCCGTGCGTCGCGGAAGTGCTGCAACCGCTCTTCCCACTCGCCGGCCAGTTCCATGTTCCCCGCGGCCTCGGCCGCACGCAGGAAGCGTTCGTAGCGGGCGCCGGTGCGGCCGTCCCACGTGCGGCGGGCCACGATCCGGCCCCCGCCCCACACGTAGAGACTGTGCCGGGCGACCGCCCGCGCACCGGTCTTGGTCCGGTCGTGCGTCACGGCGGTCTTCACGGCGCGGCCGGAGCGCACCCACAGCGGCACCAGCGGAGCGGCGGGCGCGTCGGGCACTACGGTCAGGGTGGTCACCGACGCATCCTGAGCAGGCATTTCACGGTCTTTGTGCAGGTGAACGACGTTCTCTGTCATGAGGGTTGGTCTCCTGACGGGGTTCAGGCAGCGACGGCGGGAGCGAGCTGGTTTGCGAGGTACTCGTGGCCGTAGGCCTCGTGCTCTTCCTGCTGAAGGAGGCGCTCGTGTTCGCGTGCGTGGCGGTGGGACTGGCGCTCGATACCGAGGCGGTCGCGGGTGTCGCGCACGGACCGCTCGATCACGTTCTTGCGGCTGAACTGCATGGCGTGGACCAGTTCGTGCACGAGGGTGATGGCGAACTCGGCCTCGTTGGGGTGCTTGTCGGCGTCGATCAGGACCAGCACGCTTCCGTCGGGGCGCGGGATGGCGCGGCCGGCCGCGATGCGGGCCAGGTGCTTGCCCTCGCTGACCGCGCGCCGCATCGCGCGCCGGTCGGCACTGCCCGCAAGGGCGATGTCGGCGGCGGCCCCCAGTTCGGCCATGCCGCGCTCGGTGGTGAGGGTGACCTGGACATCGGGCATGCTGCCGGGCACGGCCCGGTTGACGATGCGTACGGCTTGGTCGGTGAGGCGCTTGGCGGTGCGCAGGGTGGAGCCGTAGCCGGGCAGCTTGTGGGTGCTCACGGTGGTCTTCACGAAGTCTCCGTCTCGAAGATGTCGCAGCTCAGGCGGCACGGCCGTCGGGGTAGGCGCAGGGAATGCACATGCCGAGCGAGCCGGGGATGACGTATCCGGCATCGAGCCGGCAGGCGGGGCAGGTACGGCGCGCCAGGTTGGCCTTGGCGAGCGCGGCCCACTTGCCCGGCGTCATCGGCCGTACCGGCTTGGCGTGGTCGAGGCGGTAGAGGTAGGCGACCAGCGGTCCCCGCCGGAAGCGCGGGCGCAGTACCTGCGCGGCCACCGGCTGCCCGCCCGGACGCAAACCCCGCGCCCGCAGTTGGCGGAAGGTGGCGTAGCCGTCGGGGGCGTAGCGCCATGGGTAAGTGGGGATGCCGTGGCGGGCGCCGGTGGGGTCGTAGCACTTGCCGTAGAACCCGGACATCAGCCGGTCCGCTCGGCGAGAAGCGTGTCCCGCAGCATCCGGGCGTTGGCCGGCGAGGTGTGCACCTCACGGCGGATGCCCTCGGCGGTCACCCTCGTGTCCGGCCATCCGGCGGTCACCTTCCGAGCCTCGTCGAGCAGTTGAGCCGGGGTCCGCTTGGGTCGGGGCGATCGGGCGGCGTCGGGAAGCCGGCCGGTGGCGCCACGCGGGCGGGTCGACTCGGCCGCGACCGGACGCGGTGCGGGCGTCGTGGTCGGGGCGCCGATCGCGGGAATCGGTTTGAGCGGAGGGATCGACTTGCCCAGGTCGACCGCGACCGGATCCGGCACGGTCAACCGCGTCACGGTCACGACCGGAGCCGGGGTCGATTCGGGCAGGTCAGCCATAGACCGTTTCCTTGCGGTCTCGGTGGATTCCTCCGCATTGGCGACCGGTGCCGGATCGAGGGCAGGGGCGTTGAACATGGAGGCGAGCGCGGCGTCCGCTCCGGCGGTGATCCGGTCGCGCTGAACGTCCAGCAGCCTCGATCCGAGTGCCGTGTCCCCGATGCCGACCTTGCGGGCCAGCCGCCATGACTTGCGCTCCGACCACTTCTTGACCCGCTCGCTGGGGTGCTGTGCGGCGCGGGCGCGGTGGTAGGCGAGCGCCTGGACCAGGTCGGCGGTGCGGCGCTCGTTCTCCGCGTCGCGGCCGTCGGTGTGCACGACGATCCGCCGGGCCAGGAACGCCATGCCCTCCGCAGAGACCGACATGCCCATGGGGGTCAGGGCGTAGATCACGGTGCGGCCGGCGTCGGGTGCGGCCATCGCGCCCATGACGGCGGCAGCCGCCGGCAGCGCCCACAAGCCCGCCCGCACGATGCGCGGGGAGGACTGTCCCAGCATGGTCAGCCCCAACAGGACCAGGGCCAGCACGGCGGTCGCGCCCTCACCGGCCGCGAGCGCTCCGAGCGCGGTGCCCTTGCCGTAGGAGTGGCCGATGTTGCTGTACGTGCCGATCCCACCGAACACGCCCGTGGCCAGCATCGGCACGAACGCGGCGGCCAGGACCCCGGTCTGAACGCGGGTCAGTTTGACGCTGCTCATCGGGCACCCCCGAGGGCGAGCAGGGCGGCGAGGATGAGCAGCGCCCCGCCGGCGCAGGTGAGGTCGACCGCGCGACGCAGGCCCGTGAACTTGGCCAGCGCGATACGGGACAGATTCGCGACATCCGCGCTCAGATCCTGCGACAGGGTCGCGGTGATCTGTTCGGCGGTGAGCGTGGCCCACAGCGGGAAGCCGTGGCGGCCACGCAGGTTGGGGCGGACCGACCGCAGCAACAGACCCGCCGCGGCGACCAGCAGCCCCATGCCGAGTCCACCGGCGATGCAGGCGTGAAGGGGAAGGGGAAGGGGGAGGTCCTTGGCGACCGTCCATGAACCGGCGAGGACCGCACCGACGAACGCCAACAGCAGACCGGTCTTCGTGTCGGTCCGCGCGATCTCCGCCTTCACCTCCGCGTGAGCGGCGGCGAGGGTCTGAGGGGTGCTCATGCGGACACCCCCGGAATGTGCATCGTGGTGAGGTTGGCCGCCGCGAGGCGGGCAGCCAGCACCTTGCGACGGGCCCGCCGGATACGCCGCGCGTCCACCTCGTTCGGCGTCCGGTCCAGCGCGATGATCTGCGCGTCCAGCAACTCAACTTCCGCCCGAATGACGGGCATCTCGTGCTCAATCGCGTCCAGCTCCGCGAACGTCGGCTCACGGTCAAACTCGGCGGCGGTAACAACCGCCTGAACAGTGACGATGTGCCTCATGGGTCGTGGTTCCTCTCACAGGTGGAACGGCCCGAACAGCGGCCCCGGGTCTAGCCACCCGGGGCCGCGCGCCGTTGAAGTCGGATGTCCGGCTCCCCTCAGCGCTGCTCGTACGAGACGAGCAGCGGAGGCAACCGGCCGCAGCCGTTGAGCTGCGGAAAGGTCAGTCGCGCTGTACCGCACACGGGACAGAACCCGCGCACGCCGCCCTCTTGCTTGCAGAGGTGGAGCGGCTACCTCAGACACACTGTTGAGTTTTCAATCAATGCGCGCTCACTTCGTACTCACCCCTGCGGGCTTTCCTCCGGGCACATCCATAGACTGGACCGGTGGACCGGTCCAGTCAACCCATGAGTCGTCCAGCGCGTCGAAGCGTGGGGCATTTCCGCTGCTCAGAAGCCCAGGAAAAAACCAAAAAAGCTGGACCGGCGGACCGGTCCAGCTCCACTGCGGGTAACTCAGGCCTACATGGCATAGGTGTCCACCTGTTCGTAGTGAGCGGAGGGTGTAACCCCCTCTTCGCACACGAGCGGGAGCCCGTCTTGGTCGTAGGCGGTGTGCAGAAGGACGGCGACGGCTGTCCCCTCGGGCAGCGCCAAGTGGTGAGACTCGGACTCGGTTGCCAGCCGTACCGTGGTCACGTCCACGCCTTCTACCGGGTAGCGGCCGGTCTGTCGGCGAACGTAGCGAGTCGTTCCTTCGGCGATGGGGGCGGTCTGCGCCAGTCGGGGGGAGGCATCCGCGACCTCCGGCGGGAACCACGCTTCCGCGTAGCTGTGTGGACTCCCGTCCGGGAGCTGGTGGAGTCGGATGCGCCGTAGTGTGACGACCCCCGAATTCATGCGTAGCGCGGCTGCTACGCGCACCGGGGGCTCGCTCCAATCCGGCTCACCGACCCGCACGAAGGGCATGCCGCCGGAGATGCGAGCGGAGCCCGAACGCCGTGAGCCGACGGGGCGAGCGACGGGCGTTTCCGTCACTACAAAGCCTGTCCCCTGCTTGGCCACAACCACGCCATCGTTCCGAAGCACGTCCATGGCCTTGACCGTGGTCGCACGCGACACCGACCACTGTTCTGCAAGGTCCCGCCCGGACGGCAGGGTCTCGCCCGGAGCAAACTCGCCGGCGGCGATGCGGGCGCGTAGAGACTCCGCGATCTCCTCGTACTTCAGTAGTGCCATGGCTTCCCCTTTGGCTGATGCTGGACTGGTCCACCGGTACACACGATACTGCCAACATGTCGGAACTCGAATTGGCTCCCTCTGTCCTGCGCTTCTACAGCGAGACCGTGGACGAAAGCAGTCGCCTCTACCACTCAGCTGACGGTCGTCTTGAGCTGGCCCGGACTAAGGAACTCCTACGTCGCTTCCTGCCACCGGCGCCCGCGCGCGTACTGGACGTGGGAGGCGGGCCCGGGGTGCATGCGGAGTGGCTGGTCAAAGACGGATACGCGGTTTCGCTGGTGGACCCCGTTCCCCGCCATGTTGAGCAGGCGTCCGCGATCTGCTCGGCGTCGCTCGGAGACGCGCGGGCGCTCGATGCGCAGGACGACAGTTATGACGTCGTTCAGCTACTCGGCCCGCTCTATCACCTGCCCGATGCCGCCGACCGTCACAAGGCACTCTCTGAGGCTCGGCGCGTAGTGAAGCCGGGTGGGCTCGTTGCCGCAGCGGCGATCAACCGCTACGCCTCGCTCTTCGAGCACGTCACGTACGCACACCTGCATACCGAGCGCATTCAACAGGCGATCTCGAAGATTCTCGCTACGGCGGTGCACGACGGCCCTCACTTCACCCTGGCCTACTTCCACCGCGCTGAAGAACTCGCCGATGAGCTTCGGGAGTCAGGCCTTGTCGACGTGGAGGTTTTCGGCATTGAGGGTCCGGCATGGTCGCTGGTCAAGGCGGTTGAGCAACAGCCAGGAGAGGGGCCTACCGACGACCTGATTGCTTCCGCCGTGACGGCCGCGCGGATGGCTGAGCCGTACCCGGAACTGCTTGCAGCTAGCTCACACCTGCTCGCAGTGGGGCGGGCTCCCGCACGCGTAGCTGCCTGACCCGTATCGCCGCAGGTCACGACCTGCGCGCGGGGCCGTCTGTGGGCCGTCCGAGGGTGGCCGACGACGACCAATGACGACCACTGACAACGGCTACCGTGCAGCCCCCCAGGGGGATGCAGGGCTGCGCTGCACCCCACCACAAGGGCGGTTCAGTACCAGCGCTACTGAGGGGTCCGGGGTCACTGGGGTCGTCTGGGGCACCAGCGCACGGAATGCGCGCCCCAATCCGGCCGCACGCGCCCTCTTGTTGACCGTCTCTTTAACTGCGACCCTGAGAGTCCCCCCACTTGTGAACTTGTGAATCCGTTAACGAACGGATTCGTAGGAGGTGGCTCCGTCCATGCTCGTCCGCGACGCCATGAGCACGGTGGTCCTCACCATCGGACCCGCTCACACCCTCAAACAGGCCGCCGCGCTGATGTCCGCGCGCCGCATCGGCGCAGCCGTGGTCCTCGACCCCGACGAGGGCGGGCTCGGCATCCTCACCGAACGCGACATCCTCAACTCCGTCGGCCTGGGCCAGAGCCCGGACACCGAGCGGGCACACGCCCACACGACCACCGACGTGGTGTTCGCCGCCCCGACCTGGACACTGGAAGAGGCCGCGCTGGCCATGTCCCACGGCGGCTTCCGCCACCTCATCGTCCTCGACCACGACGAGCCGGTCGGCATCGTCTCGGTCCGCGACATCATCCGCTGCTGGGCACCGATGCGACAGCACGCCCCGGCCTGAAACACGCCCCCATCACCCCCGGAAGCAACCGCAACCAACCAGAACCAACCGGAACCAACCGCCGGCAAGGCGAACGGGCCGGACCCCCGTTACGGGAGATCCGGCCCGCTCTTCAACGGCAAGCGTTCCAGCGCCGGCGCCAGCCGCGCAGTTGCCTGGACCGCGGCTTCCAGCCACTTGCCGAAGTCTCCGTCAGGTCGACGTCGGCCCGAGGTCGACCCGACGTCGAACCAATCCAGCCCCAGCCCATCCTCGATCTCACAATAGACAATATCTAATTCAAGTAGAGCTCCAAACTCACACCTGTTCGGAATCTGGTCGTCCTTGCTGTTAAGCTGATGGGCATGAGTGACCTGTTGGAACGACTCCGCGGACGCGGCTGGCGGATGACCGCGCAGCGGCGCGTCGTGGCCGAGGTCCTCGACGGCGATCACGTCCATCTGACGGCCGACGAGGTCCACTCGAGGGCCGTCGCCAAGCTGCCCGAGATCTCCCGGGCGACCGTCTACAACACGCTGGGTGAGCTGGTCTCGCTCGGCGAGGTGCTGGAAGTCGCCACGGACAAGCGTGCGAAGCGGTACGACCCGAACGCTCACCGTCCGCACCACCACCTGGTCTGCGCCCAGTGCGGCGCGATCAAGGACGTCCACCCGGACGGCAACCCCCTGGCCGACCTCCCGGACTCCGAGCGCTTCGGCTTCACGGTCTCGGGCGTAGAGGTGACGTACCGGGGTGTGTGCCCGAACTGCGCGGCGGCCTGACCGCCGACACGACGATCCCCGATCCTCGATCTCCGAACCCTGAAGCAAAGCCCCGGCCCACGAGAAGGCCGGGGCTTTCCGCATCCTCCGGCGGACCGCCCTCCCGCCGACGACAGACAACACCGAAGGCCCGGAACCGTTGGTTCCGGGCCTTCGGTCTTCAGTAGCGGGGACAGGATTTGAACCTGCGACCTCTGGGTTATGAGCCCAGCGAGCTACCGAGCTGCTCCACCCCGCGCCGTTGAACTGAACAGTACGTCACCACCGCCGACCAGCGCAAATCAGTTCCCGCGCCCCTGATGGGGCGCCTTCACGGCCCAGTCCCGCACCATTCAGCCTGTCCGGCGCTTGAGGACGAGCGCGTTCAGCGCGATACGGGGGTTCGGGGGCGGAGCCCCTGAGTAAGGGACGATGGGGCCCCCGCTCGAGCGAAGCCGAGAGTGGGGGAGGGTAGGGGCGGCGGGGGCGGGGTAGGGGCGGCGGGGGCGAAAAGGCCAGCCCCGCCACCCCCTCACGCAGACAACTCCTGCCGCAACGCATCCCGCAACCGAGCCGCCCGCTCAGAAACCTCACCAGGCCCGAGCGACACCGCACGATCAGCCCACCGCTGCCCCTCCGCAAGCTCGCCACGACGCGCGTAGACAAGAGCAAGCCGCAACGCCGCCCGCCCATGCCCCGCGTCAGCGGCCCGAGCCCACCACAGGGCAGCCTCCGGCTCACTCCCCTCCCGGGCAAGCAACAGCCCAAGATTGAACGCCCCGTTCCGGGACCCCGCCTCCGCGGCCACCCGGTACCACCGAGCCGCGTCCACCACGTCCCCGCGCGCTGAGGCGAGCATCCCCACCCGCACCTGCGCCCGCCGATGCCCCTGGGAAGCGGCCCGCTCGTACCACTCCTCGCACTCGCTCTTCTCGGTGGCCGGCTCCCCCAACTCGTGCGCGGGCGCGGGCGGGCGCCGCGCGTCGAGCACGGTGGCGAGCCGATAGGCCGCCTCCGCGCTCCCCCCGCCCGCGGCACACCGAAGGTGCCGCTCGGCAGCCCGCTCGTCCCCGTCCCGCAGGCGCGCGATCCCCACCTGGAGCGCGGCCTCGGTGTGCCCGGCGGCAGCGGCCCGCTCGTACCACCGCAGGGCCGCCTCGTCCTCGCCCCGCCCGGCGTGCAGGATCCCGAGGTTGAAGGCGGCGTCCACACTCCCGGCCTCCGCGGCCTTGGAGAACCACGGCTCGGCACCGGACGCGTCACCGACCTGCAGCAGCAGAATGGCCAGCGCGTTCGCGGCCTCCCGGTGTCCCGCGTACGCCGCACGCCGGTACCACTGCTCGGCCTGCGCGGTCCGCGCCTGCTCGGCGCAGAGCAGCCCGAGGTTGTACGCGCCGTTCACATCGCCGGCGTCCATCGCGGCCCGGTACCACCGCTCGGCGGTCTGCGTCTCGCCGCGCTCGGCGTGCAGCGCGCCCAGCGCGTTGGCGGCGTTCCCGTCGCCGTCCTGGGCGGCCCGCAGCCACCACACGGCGGCGCTCTCGGTGTCGCCCGCGTCCCGCAGCAGGAACCCGAGCGCGCAGGCGGCCCGCGCCTCGCCGTCCTTGGCGGAGGTCAGATACCAGCGCCCGGCCTCCTTGAGCGCCCCACGCCTCTCCAGGATCGCTCCCAGATGCAGCGCGGCCCGCCGGTGACCGCGCGCGGCCGCCTGCCGGTACCACTGCTCGGCCTGGGCCGCGACGGTCTCCGCGGCACTGTTGTCGCCCTCGTCCTCCTGTGCCTGCGCGGACTTGCGGTCCAGCGTGCGCGCAAGCCGGTACGCCGCCTCGCGGTGCCCCCGCTCGGCGGCCGCCCGCATCCAGTCCCCCGCGCCGGAGTCACCGCGGTGCTCCAGGAGGTCGGCGAGCGCGTACGCGCCGAGGGCGTGCCCCTGCTCGGCGGACTGGCACAGCCAGTACTCGGCGGCGGGCTCGTCCCCGCGCTCGCGGTGGTGGCGGCCCAGCGCGTGCGCGGCGGCCGCGGACCCGGCGACGGCGGCGATCCGCCACCAGCCGGCCGCCTCCTCCGCGTAGCCGCGCTGGTGCAGGAGGACACCCAGGTTGTTGGCCGCGGCGCGGTCACCGGCCGCGGTGGCAGCGCGCAGCTGAGGCTCGGCCCCGTCGAGATCACCGCGGCGGAGCAGCATGGCTCCGAGAACGCTCATCGCCTCGACGTCGCCCGCCTCCGCGGCGAGTCGTCGGCGCGCCTCCTCCGCAGCCTCGCCGGTCTCGTCCCGGTCGGAAGGCTGCACAAACCGCCCTGTCTCCAACAGAGTTGCCTTGTCCCCCATAACGTCCATCGTCGCACCACCTGCAACCTGGGTACACCTGGTATACCGCAGCCAGTGAGGTCACTTCAGCGTTTTGTCGACATGCCCACAGAGAGACAAGTGAAACACAGATTTCCCAACTCCAGGCGGATGGCGCAGCCTTCACCGCAGCAGCACTGATGAACGACGAGCACACGCACACGATCCCCACACGGCCCACACCCAGCCCCCGCACGATCCACGCGCAAAGCCCTACACTGCCCGCGCGCACAGGCCCGTATAAGAAGGACCCGGACCGCACACATAGAAGGACCCGGATCCTGAGGATCCGGGTCCTTCTACTTCAGTAGCGGGGACAGGATTTGAACCTGCGACCTCTGGGTTATGAGCCCAGCGAGCTACCGAGCTGCTCCACCCCGCGCCGTTGTGTTGCAACCGTACCACGGCGCGGGGCGGACCTACTCAACTGCCCTGGTCACCGTCCTGTTGACCGCTTGCTTCCTTGTCGGCGTCGCTGTTGCCGCCACTGGCCGAGCTGGCCTTCTGCTCAGCCTCGGAGGCGCGCTGGATCGCGTCCTGAAGGTCCTCCTGGGCCTTGCCGTACGCGTCCCAGTCACCCTTCTTGAGCGCTTCCTCGCCGGCCTTGTAGGCGTCCTCGGCGTCGGCGATGGCCTTCGCCAGGTCGGTGTCGCCCGTCGTCGGTGGCTTCGGGGTCTCACCTTCCTCGGGTGGTGGCTCGGTGGTGTCCTCGCCGTCCACTCCGAAGACCGTGTTCAGCCCCTCGGCGAGGGTGTCCTTGAAGACGGTCTGGTCGCCGTAGGCCACACCAACCTTCCTCAGCAGCGGGTAGTTGGACGTGCCGCCTCGTGCGTACACCGGCTCGATGTACAGGAACCCGCCGTTGAGTGGCACGGTCAGCAGGTTTCCGTACTCGATGTCGGAGTCGGTTCCTCTGAGGTTGCGGACGAACTCGGCCACGTCGGCGTTGCTGTTGAGCTCGCTCTGCACCTGTTGTGGACCTCGGACGGTGGAGGTCACTCTCAACAGCCTTATCGTGCCGTAGTCCTTGCTGGCCGCATCCGCGTCCACCGCCATGAACGCCCCGAGGTTCGGGCGCCCGTTGGGCGTGAAGGTCGTGGTCAGCGAGAACTGCTGCGCGCTCTGCCCGGGCATCTTCATGCTCAGGTAGTACGGCGGGACCGCACTGCTGTCCTTGTTGGTCGGGTCGTCCGGCACCTGCCAGGCGTCACTGCCGCTGTAGAACTGGGCGGCGTCGGTGACGTGGTAGCGGGTGAGCAGCTCGCGCTGGACCTTGAAGAGGTCCTGCGGGTAGCGCAGGTGCTCCATCAGCGACCCGCTGATGTCGGTCTTCGGCTTCACGGTGCCCGGGAACGCCTTCATCCAGGTCTTCAGGACCGGGTCCTTGGTGTCCCACTGGTAGAGCTTGACCGAGCCGTCGTACGCGTCGACGGTCGCCTTCACCGAGTTGCGGATGTAGTTGACCCGGTTCTGCTGCGCCACCACCGCCCGCTGATTGTCGGTCAGCGAGTCCGCCGTGGTGTCCCCCAGCGTCGTACGGGACGCGTAGGGGTATCCGTTCGTCGTCGTGTAGGCGTCGACGATCCACTGGATCTTGCCGTCCACGATCGCCGGATAGGCGTCGCCGTCGATCGTCAGCCAGGGGGCCACCGCCTCGACGCGCTCCTTGGGCGTGCGGTTGTAGAGGATCCGGGAACCCTCGCCGATCGCGCCCGAGTAGAACATCTGCGGCTCGCCGAAGGCCACCGCGTACGCGGCACGGTTGAGCGGGTTGGCGAGGTTGACACCGCTCTTGCCCTTGTAGCTGGTGGTCTTCTCGCCGTTCTCCTCGTAGTCGAGCTCCTTCTGCGGGCCGCCCACGATGGAGTACTGCTCGGTCTTCTCCCCGTAGTAGATCCGCTGCTCGTACTTGGGGAGTTCGCCGGTGGTCGGCAGCCCCGACTCGGAGAAGTCCGGGGAACCCGGCGGATCGGAACCGGTGGCCGTGCCCTTGGCCGCGACCGCGCCATAGCCGTGGGTGTACGTGAAGTGGTCGTTGATCCAGTTGCTCTTCGGGATGCCGTTCAGGTTCAGCTCGCGCAGACCGATGACGGTGTCCTGCTCCTTGCCGTTGGCGTCCGTGTAACGGTCGACGTCGAGCGTGGAGGGGAACTGGTAGTACTTGCGCTCCTGCTGGAGCTGCTGGAACGCCGGGGAGACGACGTTGGGGTCGATCAGCCGGTAACTGGCCGCCGAGTCGGCGTCCTTGCGGATCTGTTCGGCGTTCCCCGTGCCGCCCTTGCCCGTGTAGTCCGTCACCTTGGCGTCGTCGATGCCGTAGGCCTCGCGCGTCGCCTTGATGTTCTTCTCGACGTACGGCGCTTCCTTGGCCTGCTCGTTCGGCTGGACCTGGAACTTCTGGACGATCGCCGGGTACAGACCGCCGATCAGGATCGCCGAGAGCACCATCAGACCGAAGCCGATGACGGGCAGCTGCCAGGTGCGCCGCCACAGAGTGGCGAAGAACAGCAGGGCACAGATGACGGCGATGCAGAAAAGAATCGTCTTGGCGGGCAGATACGCGTTCGCGTCGACGTACCTGAGGCCCGTCCAGTTGTCCGTGGCCTTGAAGTCACTGGACTTCACCGCGAGTCCGTACCGGTCGAGCCAGTACGCCACCGCCTTCAGCGCGACGAAGAGGCCGAGCAGCACCGAGAGATGCCCGGTGGCCGCGGCCGTGGCGCGCGCTCCGGGGCTGGTGATGCGCAGCCCGCCGTACAGGTAGTGGGTCAGCGCGGCGGCGATCACCGAGAGGATCGCGGCGGCAAAGCCGAAGCCCAGCAGGAAGCGGTACCAGGGCAGGTCGAAGGCGTAGAAGGCGATGTCGAGGTGGAACTCGGGGTCCTGCTGGTTGAAGGGCACCCCGTTCACCCACAGCAGCCACGTACGCCACTGGCCCGCCGCGGAGGCGCCCGCGATCAGCCCGACCAGCGCGGTGATCCCGAGAAGGATCCACTTCTTGTACGGAGCCACGCCCATGCGGTATCGGTCGAGGCTCTGCTGCTCCATCGACATGGCGCTCAGTGGCGGCCGCAACCGGTGGGCCAGCCAGATGTTCACGCCGACGGCCGTGGCCATCAGCAGTCCGAAGACGAAGAACAGACCGATCTTGGTCCACAGGGTCGTCGTGAAGACGGACGAATACTTGACCGATCGATACCAGAGCCAGTCCGTCCAGAACCCCGCGAACATGACGAAGGCCATGGCCAGCACGGCCAGTACGCCCAGTGTCATGAGCAGGGTCCGGACGCGCCGGGACGGTCGGCCCACTCTGATCCGTGGCCCCGTCGGGCCTCCGCCGCGGTCCGGCATCTGGAAAGCCAAGGTGCGCACCTCGAAGTTCGCTGTTGGTATCTGGGGGCCCCGCAAACGCCGGGCCACATCTATGCAACTTACTGATGCTTTACTCGGTTCCCGCTTCGGGGGCCGAACGAGGCAGGATTGTGACCATGTCCAACACCGCCTCCTCAGGCACCCCTATGGCGGCCGGGCCACTGACCCGTGCCGTCCTCGAGATCGACGAGTACGTTTCGGGGCTCGGCTGGGACCAGCCCGCCCGGCTCTTCGCCCTGGTCGACACCGGCCGGCTGCGTTCCCAGGAACCGGGGCTCGCCGAGCGTCTGGGTCTGACCGAAGACGCCCCCGAGGGCACCCTTACCCCCATTGAGCAGGACGAACTCCCCGCGGGCAGCCCGCTGGACGAGTTCCTCGGCACCATCGCCTGGCCGGACGCGGTGGTCGGCTGCGCCCTGTCCGTGGAGCGGCTGATGCTCCCGCCGTCCGCGGAGGGGTCCGTCCCCGACGGGCTCGACGAGAAGCGGCTGGCGAAGTGGGTCGCCGAGCACCCGGAGCGTCAGGAGGTCCGGATGACCGTGGCGGTGCTGCGCGGCGGGAAGCGCGAGTCGGCGCTGCGGCTGCGCAAGAAGGACGCGGCGACGGACGTGCTCACCGGATCCGACCTCGTACCGGGCCTGGCCGAGGCCCTGACGGCGACGTTCGCAGAGTAGACCTCGCCGACCGGTGCGCTGGGTGGGGTCGGGGAAGTGAGGCACGCCGTCACCTCCCCGAGCCCACCCAGCGCTCAGCGCATCAGCTCTTGGCGCACTTCGGCAGGTCGGCCGTGTCGCCGCCGCGGATGTCCGTGAGGGCGCTCATCGCGTCGTCGATGGTGTCGACCTTGATGAGCGTGAGCCCCTTGGGGACGTCACGGGCGGCGGCCGCGCAGTTGTCCTTGGGCGTCAGGAAGTACTGGGCTCCCTTGGCGCGGGCGCCGACGGTCTTCATCTCGATGCCGCCGATCGGGCCGACCTTGCCGTCGTCGTCGATGGTGCCGGTGCCTGCGACGAACTTGCCGCCGGTGAGGTTGCCCGGAGTCAGCTTGTCGACGATGCCGAGGGCGAACATCAGGCCGGCGCTGGGGCCGCCGACGTCGGCGAGCTTGATGTCGATGGTGAACGGGAAGGTGTGGTCGGTCCCGGCCGAGATACCCACGATCGCGCGCTGCTCGCCGTCGTCGTCGGACTTGGCGGTGGTGATCGTGATGTCCTGGGTCCTCGTCGCCGTCTTGTTCTCCTTCTCGGCGGCGGCCTGGTCCTTGGCGGGCACGATCGTGAAGGCGACCTTCTCGCCCGGCTTGTGCTTGGTGACCAGCTTCGCGACGTCGTCGGGCGCCTTCACCGTCGTACCGTCGACGGCCTTGATGACGTCACCGGCGTGCAGCTTGCCCTCGGCGGGGGTGTCCTTGACGACGGTGGAGACGATCACCCAGGACTTCACCGGGATGTCCAGCTCCTCGAGAGCCGCGACCTTGGCGCTCTCCTGGGACTGGCTGAACTCCTCGGCGTTCTCCTGCGTCGACTGTTCCTCGGTCTTGCCGTCCGGATAGAGGGTGTCGTGCGGAACGACTTTGTTGTCATGGGCCAGCCACCCGGACACGGCCTCGACGAGGTTCATCTTGTAGTCGGCGCTGGTGACCCGGACGGTGGTCATGTTCAGATGCCCGCTCGTCGCGTACGTCTTGCGGCCGGAGATCTGGAGCACCGGCTCGCCGTCGTGCTCACCGAGTGTGTTGACCGTCGGACCCGGTGACATCTCCGAATACGGCACGTTGATGAAGACTCCCGCGCACAGGAGCGCGATCAACATCAGGGTGGAGGCGAGCATCGTCGCGGTGCGGCGTGGCATGGAACGACAGTACGGGACCAGTCTGTCAGCGCACCGTCAGGGCCGTCCGTCCGGGGACCGACCCGGTGGCCGCTCAGGCGTCCGTACGCAAATGCGCCGACGCCTCCGGCACCTCCGAAGTATCCGACTGCCCCCCGGCTTCGCGCTTCTCCATGGCTTCGCGCTTCTCCATGGCCTCACGCTTTTCCATGGCCTCGCGAAAGCGTGTGTAGCCCGCGAGCTCGGTGCCGTCCCCGATGGTCTTCCGGTTCCGTCCGGCCCAACCGCCCCACAGTCCGGCGCCGATCGCGGCAAAAAGCGGAATCAGCAACCAGGCGAGCGCCGCCATGCTGACCTCCCAACCCCACGAGCGACCGCAACTGACTGATCAGCAGATTAACCATCCGCATGCTCAACGCTCACGGCAGGGGTTGGATTACGCAACCGGAACGACGGACAGGAGTGGCCACTGGGACGCACCGGGCCTCAGGTGACCCGTGAGACCTAACAGGCCCCGACCCACTCCTCCGTACCGTCGGAGAACTTCTGATGCTTCCAGATCGGCACCTCGTGCTTGAGATCGTCGATCAACTTCCGGCAGGCCTCGAAAGCCTCACCCCGATGTGGACAGGAAACGGCGACGATTACCGCGAGATCGCCCACGCTCAGGTCTCCGATCCGGTGCACAGCGGCGAGCGCCCGCACCGGATACTCGGCAACGACCTTCTCGGCGATCCGCCGCATCTCCGCCTCGGCACTCGGATGGCACGAGTACCCGAGCGTGTCGACGTCGGCTCCCCCGTCATGATTCCGCACGGTCCCCACGAAAAGCGCGGTCCCTCCGGAGGCATCGTCCCCGACAGCACGGAAAACCTCGTCCAAGGAGAGGCCGGTTTCCCGAATGGCCAGCAACTTGATGGGCTCCGCCGCAACCTGCTCACCAGGATGATCATTCATGGGTGCCATACCCCCATCGTGCCCCACCCCACCAACCTCACGGAATAGCGATTTCCCCCGCACACGTCTCAGCCCGTCCGGCTCGCTTTCGGCCCGTCCGGCGTTTGAGGACGAGCGCGTTCAGCGCGATACCGGGGGCCTGGGGGCGGAGCCCCCAGAAAGGGACGATGGGGGTCCCCCCGCTCAGGGGGTCCCCCCGCTCAGGGGGTCCCCCCGCTCGAGCGAAGCCGAGAGTGGGGGAGAAGCCGAGAGTGGGGGAGGGTAGGGGCGGCGGGGGCGAAAACCCCCACCCCACTACCCCACCAGACTCAGATCCGCCGCCGAGCCTTCCGAGCCCGCCGCACCAACGCAGCCGTACCCAACAGAGCGACCGTCGCCCCCGCAGCCCCCGCGGCGGTGGCGTCCTTCCGCCCCAGCCGCCGCCCGGCCACGGTATGCCGCCCGGCAACCTCCCCAAGGAGCTCGGCCAGCACCTCCTCGTTGGTCCACTGTGGCCGCCACCCGGCATCGTGCAGCCGGCTCCCGCTCACCACCCAGGGATACATCGTGTAGGCGAGATCCCCGGCCGGAGACGGCGTGAGCCCGATCCGGTGCAGCCGAGCCGCGGCCCCCAGAGCGACGGCGGACGGCAACTCCATCCGCCGAATCCCGCTGAGCTCCTCGATCTCCTCCTGCTCGAGCCACCCGTCGCACCCGACAGCCAGCTCCCCTTCGACCTTCTCCAGTACGGCGTACTCCAGGGCCGCGCACAGATCCTCGACATGGCAGAACTGCCATGCGGGCCGAGACCCGGCGACAACCAGCAGCCGGGGCGACTCGAAGTACCGGGTGAGCGCCGTATCGGTCCCCCCGACCAGCACGGCAGGCCGTACGACGGTGACGTTGAGCCCGGGATGCGCGCGCGGCGCCCGCCGGGCGAGCCGCTCGACCTCCAGCAGGTCCCCCACCCCCGTGGCCTCCGCGGTCGCCCGCAATTCGGCGTCTTCGGAGAGGGGCAGTTCGTTGTCGGGCAAGGCTCCGTAGACCATCGCGGAGGTGCACAGCACGACACGGTGCACCCCGGCAGCGGCGGCGGCCGTCAGCACGGTCTGCGTGCCCCGCACGTTGTACGCCGTACGGGCCGCCGGATCCGTCTCCAGGTCGAGGTCGAGCGCGAGGTGCACGACGACGTCCGCGCCGCGCAGTTTCTCGGCGATCGCCGGATCCCGGACATCCAGGATGTGCCACTGCGCGGCCGCGCACTCGCCGCGCCGCTCGTCGATGGCGATGACCTGCTTGATCTCGTCGCTGGCGGCGAGCCGCTCGGTGAGCATCGCGCCGATTCCGTCCGCGGCGCCGGTGATCGCGACGACTGGGCCGCGTACAGCCGGATTGGTTGAAGGGTTTCGCGCTGCGCGAACCTGTGGATCTGGGGAACTCACCGGGCGTCTCCAGCGGTTGTCTTCAGTAAGAACGCGCGTGACGCGTACGTACCAGGTGGCATCCATCCTGCCGCAGCCGCTGTGTCGGCGAAGCACCGAGGCCCGAACCGGTTGGGGTGTCTACGCTGGGTGGTGATGTAGGGCAGCCGCCGTCGGAGCGAACCGGCGGCCTTAACAGCCGAGGAATCCCGTGAGTGACACCCCATTCGGATTCGGCCTTCCGCCGGAGGAGCCGGACGACGGCGACGAGGGCAAGAAGAAGGACCAGCAGAGCGGTGGTGGTCAGGGACCTGCCAACCCGTTCGGTTTCGGGCCCGGCGGACCGGGCGGCCTGGGGGCGGACAACCCGCTCGCAGCCATGTTCGGTTCGCTGAACCCCAACGATCTGGGCGCCGCGTTCCAGCAGCTCGGCCAGATGCTCTCGTACGAGGGCGGGCCGGTGAACTGGGACATGGCCAAGCAGATCGCCCGCCAGACGGTGTCCCAGGGCACTCCCGACGGCACCAAGGACGCGAGCATCGGCCCCGCCGAGCGCACCCAGGTCGACGAGGCGGTGCGCCTGGCCGACCTGTGGCTGGACGACGCGACGTCGCTGCCGTCCGGCGCCGGTTCCGCGGTGGCCTGGAGCCGCGCGGAGTGGGTCGAGGCGACCCTGCCCGTGTGGAAGGAGCTCGTCGACCCGGTCGCCGAGCGGGTCGGCGCGGCCATGGGCGATGTCCTGCCCGAGGAGATGCAGGCCATGGCGGGCCCGCTCCTGGGGATGATGCGCTCCATGGGCGGCGCCATGTTCGGTACGCAGATCGGGCAGGCCGTCGGCGTGCTCGCGGGCGAGGTCGTCGGCTCGACCGACATCGGCCTGCCGCTCGGCCCGGTCGGCAAGGCCGCGCTGCTGCCGCTGAACATCCAGGCGTTCGGCAAGGACCTGAGCGTCCCCCAGGAAGAGGTGCGGCTGTATCTCGCCCTGCGCGAGGCCGCCCACCAGCGGCTCTTCGCCCACGTGCCGTGGCTGCGCTCGCATCTGTTCGGCGCGGTCGAGGGGTACGCGCGCGGGATCAAGGTCGACACGGCGAAGCTGGAGGACGTGGTCGGCCAGTTCGACCCGCAGAACCCGGAAGAGCTGCAGCAGGCACTCCAGCAGGGCATGTTCCAGCCGGAGGACACACCCGAGCAGAAGGCCGCCCTGGCCCGCCTGGAGACGGCGCTCGCGCTCGTCGAGGGCTGGGTGGACGCGGTGGTGCACGCGGCCGCGAAGCCGCGTCTGTCGTCCGCCGATGCTCTCCGGGAGACGCTCCGCCGCCGCCGTGCGACGGGCGGCCCCGCCGAGCAGACCTTCGCCACGCTGATCGGCCTGGAGCTGCGCCCGCGCCGGCTGCGGGACGCCTCGCGACTGTGGGCCTCGCTCACGGACGCGCGCGGTGTCGACGGCCGGGACGGCCTGTGGGCGCACCCGGACATGCTGCCGACCGCCTCCGACCTGGACGACCCGGACGGCTTCGTGCACCGCGAGCAGCTGGACTTCTCCGAGCTCGACAAGATGCTCGGCGAGGCCGCGGACGGCAGGACCGAGAAGCCGAACCTCACGAAGGACGAGCCCAAGGACGACGAAAAGGGCGACGAAAAGGGCGACGACGACAAGTGAGCCTGTACGACGACGCCGTCCTGGTCCTGAAGGACATCGAGGGCCAGGAGGAGCTGCGGCAGGCCTATCTCGACCATCTGGAGGCGCATCCGGACGGCATGTGGAAGGCCTGCACGGCCGGACACGTCACGGCGAGCGCCCTGGTGATCGACCCCGGGCACGGCAGGGTGCTGCTGACGCTCCACAAAAAACTGCGGATGTGGCTCCAGATGGGTGGGCACTGCGAGCCCGGCGACGCCACCCTGGAGGCCGCCGCCCTGCGTGAGGCCACGGAGGAGTCGGGCATCGCGGGCCTGACACTGCTCCCGGGCGGACCCATACGCCTGGACCGGCATCCCATCCCGCCGCCGTGCAACTGCCACTTCGACGTGCAGTACGCGGTCGTGGCCGAGCCGGGCGCCGTCCAGGAGATCAGCGACGAGTCCCTGGACCTGCGCTGGTTCCCGTACGACGAGGTGGCGAAGGTGGCCGACGACTCGGTCGTACGCCTACTGGGGGCAACACGAGCAAGGCTCTGACGAACGGGTAAGGGGCGGCCGCAATAGCGACCGCCCCTTACACCGACGCCCTCCAGGGGCGCGGGGCTGTGACCTTGTGCGACTCCTCCCCCACTCTCGGCTTCGCTCGAGCGGGAGGACCCCCATCGTGGGCGCGACAAGCCACGACGGACCGGCAGCCGTCCACGGGCCCGGGCCCGTCCGCGAAACGCTCCGAAGAGCGCCCCGCGGAGGCCCTAACTCCAGACGTTGCCCTGGTTCTGCCCCCGGGCTCCCTGCTGCCCCATCCCGTACTGGGCGGCAACGCCCGACCCGATCACCGCGTTCTGCGGCGGCAGCATCTCGCTGGGCTGGACGAGCGCGTAGCCCTGGCCCATGAAGCTGAGCTCCCAGCCCTCACCGGTGTTGCCACGGCGCCGGAACACCCCGGAGGAGTGGGTCTGGGCCTGCATCTGTACGCGCAGACTCGTGGACCAGGCGACGATGGCGTCGGCGTCGCAGTTGACGTACCGGTCCGGCGTGACCTGAAGCATCAGGGGCATTCCGGAGGTCATCAGGGCGACCTTGCCGCGCCCGGTGATGTTGAGCTGGTACTTGCCGGACCCGGAGATCCCGTACTGGCTGTCCACGGCGATCACCTCGTGGTGCAGCGCGGAGTCCATCGCGAGGACGTAACTGCTGTCCACGGTGAGGCCGTCCTGCTCCACGTCCACCACATGGATGCGCTGGGCGAGATTGGCCAGGTAGACGGTGCCCTGCCCGTGGCAGCGCATCAGGTCGAGGCCCTCTCCGGTGTGCGCGCGCGAACGCTGCTGCCCGGAGTTCTGGAACTCGGCGTCGAACTCCACAAGACCCTGGTAGGCGACCATGGTGCCCTTGCGGGCCAGCACGTCGTCGTGGCCCTCCAGGACGACGCGCAGCATCTGCTTGTTCTGCAGGCTGTAGCGCTCCTGGGACTGCTGGTCGTTGTAGGCGAAAAGCGGGCTCTGCATGGTGTGCTCCCCCTCAGCCCCGTACCCGGAGGCGGTCGGTGCTGTCCTCACTGGGCTGGACGACGACGATGCCCTGTCCGGAGAAGGCCATCTGGAAGGCCTCGCCGCTGCCCCGCCCGATGAGCGACTGCGCCTTGAAGCTGCGCTTGCCCTTCACCTTGAGGTTCGGGGACCAGGCGACGAGCGCGTCCGGGTCGACGTACGTCTCGTCCTCGCCGCCGCCGCAGTCGACGACGATGGGCTTGCCCCGGGAGGTCAGGGCGACCCAGCCCTGCCCGGAGATCTTGGTGTTCCACAGGCCCTGTCCGGCGAACTTCGCCAGCCCCTTGACGCGTTCGACGCCCCAGGTGAGGTGCGCGTCGAAGGCGAGCAGGTTGGTGGCATTGACGGAGATCCCGTCGCCGTTGAGGTTGATGACGACGACGTTCGCCCCGTAGTCGGAGAGGTAGAGCAGGCCGTCTCCGGAGCACTTCATCAGGGGTGCGCCCTCGCCGGTCATCCAGTCCTTGGCGATCTGGCGCACGGCCGGCGGATTCGGCTCGTACTGGACGAAGCCTTCGTAGGCGACCATCGACCCCACGCGCGCGAGGAGGTCGTTTCCGGTCTGCATGGCGACCTTGAGCATGTGGTTGCCGTGGTTCTCCATGCGTGCGGCAACGGGTGCCGGGGCGAAGCCCGCGAGCTGCTGGTTCATTGGACGGGCTCCCTCAGACCTCGTACGGCTGGACGACGATGAAATTGCCGGGCGCGCCGCGGAATTGGAGGTTCACGCTCTCTCCGGTGTCGCCGGGGTAGGCGTTGCGGCGCATCCGTACCTGGCTGGAGACGATCACCTGGGACGCGGCGGACCACGCGACGACGGCGTTGCAGTCCGCGAACGTCGTCGGCGTCACGGGCAGCACCACGGGCACGCCACGCGTCTTCACGACGATCGTGCCGGTCCCCTGGAACTGCATCGTGAACAGCGCGCCTCCGGGGATGCCGTGCCCTTCGACGCGGCGCACCTCGTACTGGAGTGTCTCGTCGAAGGCGAGGACGTTCTCCGCGGAGACGCAGACGGCGTCGCCCTGCAGTTCGATCGGGTGCAGCATCGCGGAGTTTTCCGCGAGGAACACCTGGCCGCGGCCCGAGCAGCGCATCAGCTGCATCTCCTGGCCGGTCGCGTTGCCCACGATCCGCCCGGAGAAACCGGCGCCCTTGTAGCTGAAGTCGACCTTGCCCTGGTAGAGCACCATGCTGCCCTGGCGGGCCAGTACGGCCTGGTCGCCGCCCATGCCGAGGTCGACACGGACCATCTTCTTGTTCTGCTGGGTCCAGCGCTGCCCGGTGGGCGTCTCCTTGTAGGCCTGCAGTGCCGCGGTGACACCGGCGCCTCCCTGGGGGGCGCCCTGAGGTACTCCGTAGGCGGCGGGCGCACCCGGCGCACCGGTCTGACCGGGCACCTGCCCGAACGGCGGCTGCTGACCGTAGCCGGGAGGCGGGGTCGGCTGGCCGTAGCCCGGGGGCGGGGCGGGTGCCTGAGGCGCCTGGGGCTGTCCGTAACCGGGCGGCAGGGGCGCGGTCTGGCCGGGGGCCTGGCCGTACGGAGGCTGCTGCTGGCCCGGCTGCCCGTAGGGCGCGGGGGCGGGAGGGGCAGGGGCCGGCGGCGGTACCGGCGCGCCGCCGGGCGGGGTCATGGGCGCGATGATGGTCGGCGCGGCATGTACCGAAGGCGCGGGGGCCGGCGGTGGCGTGGTCCCCCGGGGCGGTGCGAAACCCTGGGCGACGGGCTGCGGAGCCGGGACGGGAGCCGGCGAGGCTGGGCCTGCCGGGGCGCCGAACGAGGGCGGTGCGGCAGCCTGGGCGGGCGGCGCGAACGACGGTGCGGCGGCCTGCGGCGCCGGGGCTGCGGGCTCCTCTTCGGCGACCTCGCCGCCGAAGTTCTTCAGGAGCGCGTCGAGCCCGCCGTCGAAGCCCTGTCCGACCGCGGCGAACCGCCACACGTCCTTGAGGTAGAAGTCGCCCAGCATCACGGCGCGTTCCGTGGAGAACTCGCCGCCGTTGAAGGAGTAGCGGGCCACTTCCTCGCCGCCCGCGACGATACGGAGGTATCCGGGGGCGACCTGCGACATCTGTCCGGCGCCGTCGATCGTCGCGGTGAAGGACAGCTTCTGGATCTGTGGCGGGATCCTGTCGAGCGTGACGCGGAAGGACTCCGTGTCGCCCGCCTGCGCGCCGAGAAGCTGGATGGACTCCTCGGGAGTCTTCGGCTGATTGAAGAAGACGAAGAACCGGTCGTCCGACAGCTGTTCGTCGGCGTCCAGACCGAAACAGCTGATGTCGAAGGTCAGCCCGGGGCCAGTGATCTGCACACCTACGTACAGATCGGTGCCCGCGGTGAGGTCACTGATCTTGGCCTTGTGGCCGCGTTGGAATTCCCTGGCCATGCGTAACGACCGTCCCCCATCCCGAATGCGAGTGCGTCGCGTCAGGCTAACGGCAAAATCCAGCCGCGGACGAAGCCGGTACAGACCCGGTACAGAATCCCTGCCTCGCGCGGTCCGGGCAGGGTTTCGGCGTCAGGCCGAGGTCACTCGCCGCGGGCCGTCGGCAGGTGGGGCAGCCGGTCGGCGGCGACCACTCCTTCGAGGTAGCCGCGGGCCCGTTCGGTCCGCGGATAGGCCTCCAGGAGCCGCCAGAAGTCGGCGCCGTGGCCGGGCACGAGCAGGTGCGCGAGTTCGTGGACGAGGACGTAGTCGACGACGTATTCGGGCATGCCCTGCAGCCTGTGCGAAAGGCGGATACTGCCCTCGGCGGGGGTGCACGAGCCCCAGCGGGTGTTCTGATTGGTGACCCACCGGACCGAGGTGGGCAGGGCCCGGCCGTCGAAATACAGGTCGGAGAGGCGCGCGGCACGCTCGGACAGCTCGGTGTCGCCGAGCACGCGTTTGTTCTCCTGTGCGGCGAGCTTGTCGAGCATGACGGTGACCCAGCGCTGCTCCTCCGCCTCGGACATGCGGGCGGGGATGAGCACGACGGTGCGATCGCCTTCACGGTACGCGGAGACCGTTCTGCGCCGTCGCGCGCTCCTGCGGACCTCGATCGCGCTCGCCCCCGAGCCGCTTGGCGGCTGGCTCGTCGTGCTGCGCTGTGGGTTTCCGGCACGGTGCAGTGGGTCGGCGGGCACGCCCCGACGTTACCCGTTGCACACAGGGGAAGTCCCGCCTCCGGGGCGCATCGATGCCGAACCGCACCCCACGCGCTTGATTTGTACGACGAATACCCACCGCCTGTGGACAACTTTCGGCACGTGCCGGGCAATGCGGGCATGCTGGCATTCGACCGGCGGAGCAGGACGAACACCCGCCGGCACAACGGGGACGTACGGGGGCCGGTCATGCATCCGATGGTGAAACCCGCGCTGCGGCGCGGCTGGCGGGATCTGAACACTGTGCAGTTCGGGATGGCACCCGCACACGCGATGGTGCTCGGCCCGATGGACACAGCGACGGGCAGCCTCCTGACCTTGTTCGACGGCACACGCGGGCTGCCGCTCTTACGCGACGAGGGGCGCCGCATGGGACTGCCGGACGGCCATGTCGACGGCCTCGTGGAGCGGCTGGCCCGGGCGGGGCTGCTGGACGACGCGACAGGGGGCGGCCCGGCCGCCGACGCTTTGCGCAAGAAACCGGCGGTTCTCGACCGGCTGCGGCCCGACGCCGCGTCGCTCTCCCTGGTCGCTCCGGAACCGGGCGAGGCCATGCGCCGGCTGGCGGCCCGCCGCTCACTGCGCGTACAGGTGCGGGGCGCCGGCCGGGTGGGCGTGGTACTGGCCGCGGCGCTGGCGGGCGCGGGCGTGGGCCAGGTCGATGTGCACGACGGCGGCTGTGTCGAGCAGTGGGACGTGGCTCCGGGCGGGCTGCCCGTCGAAGCCATCGGCGAGCGCAGGGACGAGGCCGCACGCCGTGCGGTGCGCCGTGCGGCACCGGACCGCGCGCCCCGGAGCCGCGGCGCGCGCTCGGCTCCCGAAGCAGAGGATCCGGGTCTCTCTCTGGTGATCATCGCGCCCCGCGACGGTCTCGCGGTCCACGCGCCCGACCCGTCGGCCACCGAGCCCCTGATCGAGTCCGGAACACCGCATCTGTACGCCGGGGTCGTGGAAGGCACAGGCGTCGTCGGTCCGCTCGTCCTGCCGGGCGACACGGCCTGCGCGGGCTGCCTGGACCTGGGGCGCACAGACCGGGACCCGACCTGGCCACGCTTGCTGGCACAGTGGCGTTCCGGCCAGTCCCGTCATGTACCGGCGTGCGATCTGACACTGTCCGCCGCGGTCGCCGGGCTGGCCGCGGGGCATGCGCTCGCTTTTCTGGACGGGGAGTTGCCGTCGAGTGCGGGGGCCCGCTGGGAGGTTTCGGTGCCTGGTTTCCACTGGCACGCGAACCCGGTGTGGCAGCATCCCGCATGCCGCTGCGGGGCCGCGGAGAAAGGTAAGGGGGAGCAGACCTCGGACGACGAAGGGCCGCACGAGACAATGGCCGGGCAACAGCCGCACGCGGCACGGCTGTCCGGTACTTGGAGGGCGCATGTCTGATCTTCCCCGGAAGGCGGTCACCCGAACCGCCAAGCTCGCCGCACTACCGCTCGGCTTCGCCGGGCGGGCGACCTGGGGACTCGGCAAACGAATCGGCGGCAAGTCCGCCGAGCTCGTGGGTCGCGAGCTGCAACAACGCACGGCGGAGCAGCTTTTCAAAGTGCTCGGCGAGCTCAAGGGCGGCGCCATGAAGTTCGGGCAGGCCATGTCCGTCTTCGAGTCGGCGCTGCCCGAGGAGGTCGCGGGTCCATACCGCGCGGCGCTGACGAAGCTCCAGGAAGCGGCCCCTCCGATGCCGACCCGCACGGTGCACTCCGTACTGGCGGAGCGACTCGGCGAGGACTGGCACGACCTGTTCCTGGAGTTCGAGGACAAGCCCGCCGCGGCTGCCTCGATCGGCCAGGTACACCGGGCGGTGTGGCACGACGGCCGGGAGGTCGCGGTCAAGGTGCAGTACCCGGGGGCAGGCGAGGCCCTCCTGTCCGACCTGAACCAATTGAGCAGATTTGCCCGCCTCTTGGGTCCGTTGATTCCCGGAATGGACATCAAGCCGCTCATCGCGGAGCTGCGCGACCGGGTGTCCGAGGAGCTCGACTACGCCCTGGAGGCACAGGCACAGCGGGCGCACGCGGAGGAGTTCACGGACGACCCGGATGTGCTGGTGCCGGCCGTGGTCCACCAGTGCGAGCAGGTCCTGGTGACGGAGTGGATCGACGGAATCCCCCTGTCCGAGGTGATCACCGACGGTACGCAGGAGCAGCGGGACCGGGCAGGCCAGCTCCTGGCCCGCTTCCTCTTCTCCGGCCCGTCCCGCACCGGCCTGCTGCACGCCGACCCGCACCCGGGCAACTTCCGCCTCCTGCCGGACACCCCCGAAAACAGCGAAGACACCGAGAGCCCCGGCGGCAAGGCCGGCTGGCGGCTCGGCGTCCTGGACTTCGGCACGGTGGACCGCCTGCCGGGCGGCCTGCCCCCGACGATCGGCAGCTCTCTCCGGATGACCCTCGACGGCGAAGCCGACGCGGTCTACGACCTGCTCCGCGAGGAGGGCTTCGTCAAAGAGTCCATAGAACTCGACCCGGACGCCGTACTGGACTACTTGCTCCCCATCATCGAGCCGGCCCAGGCCGACGAATTCACCTTCACCCGCGGCTGGATGCGCAGCCAGGCGGCCCGTATCGCCGACCCCCGCTCCCCCGCACACCAACTCGGCAAGCAACTCAACCTGCCCCCGGCGTACCTGCTGATACACCGGGTGACCTTGAGCACCATCGGTGTGCTGTGCCAGTTGGGGGCAACGGTGCGCCTGCGGGATGAACTGGAGGAGTGGCTGCCGGGGTTCCTGCCGGAGGACGAAGAGACACTGGCGGAGGGGGAATCAGCAGCTGAGGCGTGAGCTTGGGCTGGCGTTCTATGGGCGGGGCGGGCGGGGTGGGGTGGGGAGGGGAGGGGGAGGGGGGAGGGGAGGGGCCCCGAAGGAACTCCAAGGCACAACGCACCGCGGGGACCGGCCCCTTCGGACCGGCCCCCGCGATCAGTTGTTGTTGCTGTTGCCGTTGTTCCAACGGCTTTGCTTCATAGCCGCGTTACTGCATGACCGCCATGGCCAGAGCGCGGCGCGCGCGGCGCGACGCGCGCTCGGCCCGGCGCTGCATGCGGCGGGCCGTCACCAGGCGCATCGCCCGGCGTTCCTGCTCCGCCTCATGCAGCCGGTCGTGCATATGCGCACGAGCCAGGGCTTCTGGGATGAGTTGCATCTCTCGGGTCCTGTTCTGGCGCGTGTCATGCGCGCCGGTGGAGGTGAAGTCTGGAATTGCGGAGCCGGCGGGCTCGCTGGTGGACGGCTTCATCGGGACCTGCTTCTTGGGGTCGTGCGTCAGGGGGCGATCGATCGTTCCTAGGGTGTTCATGCCGCAACCGGGTTCTTGCGCGGGCGGCCACGCGGCCGCTTCCGGGCGACAACGACACCCTGGACGAAGAGTTCGCCGCCCCAGACGCCCCAGGGCTCACGCCGCTCCTTGGCGCCGGCGAGGCAGGCCTCGATCAGCGGGCAGGTGCGGCAGAGGGACTTGGCGTACTCGACATCGGCCGGCGACTCGGCGAAGAAGACCTCCGGGTCGTAGGAGCGGCAGGGGACGGGCACGCCGAGGTTCTCGATGGCGTCGTCGAGCGCGGTGAGCGCAGTGAGCGGGGTCAAGGTGGAGTCCTCCGTGAGGCCGGGCGGGGCGATCGTTTCGGAAGGCGGTACGGACGGGGCGTGCGCTTCGAGTTGCACGGTTGGTCTTCCTCGTCTGGTCGTGCCGGCCGGTTGGCCGGTTGGCGGCTGGTACCGGGTTCTTTTCTTGTCCCGAGGCCCCTTCGCTCTGTTGTCCCTGATCGGGGACAAACAGAAGGGCCGCGGATCCCGGGTGGGGTTCCGCGGCCCTGAAGGCGCCGGCCTGATCGTCGATCAGGCTGGATCACTCCAGGGTTCAGGCCCACGGAAGGCCCACATCGTGTGGTGCGACTGCTTGGCGGCTCCGGCACCGGCAGCCTCAAAGGCATAGGCCTTCGCCTGTGCCTCTACTGCTTCCAGTGCCTTCATCGGTCGCTCATTGCGCTCACGGACAGGGAGTCCCGCGAGAGACATGGAGGACGCCGGCCGGACGGCAGGGGCGCCGGACAGACCGGTGCCCAGGTTCGAGAAGCCGAGCAGGCACGTGGAGACGACCGAGCGATCGGTCAATTTGGCAGTGGTGACGGAGCTGCTGTTGATGCTGATCACGGGAATCGCCTCCTCTCGGCGTCTCTGGGGTCCGGGGTGAGCCGGGCCGACGGTTATTAAGTACAGCACGGAACCAGGGCCTTCGAGAAGGCCGCCGCTTCCGTGCTTTAGAACCTATGGGGATTGCTGGGGCATGCGCAAACTATTTTTTCGACGAGTTTGAATCAGTCGCCGTCCTCACCACTCTCAAGCTCTTGACCTGCACAGATGGCGAGTACGTCGGCTCCGTAGCGGTTCAGCTTGCGGGCGCGGACGCCTGGGATGCGGGTCAGCTCAGCCGGAGTGGACGGCACCGCTTCGGCGATGGCCATCAGTGTCTTGTCCGTGAAGACGCAGAAGTCCGGCTGACCGCTGCGCTCCGCCTGCACCGCCCGCCAGTCGCGCAACCGCTCGTAGAGGCCCTCGTCCATGTCGGAGGGGCAGTCCTCGCAACGCATCAGTTTCATCTCGCCGGCTTCGTTGAGGGTGCGGCCGCAGACCCGGCAGCGGGCGGGGGTGCGGTTTGCCCGTCGGGGGACGCCGGGAACGCTGCCCGGAGCGCCGCGCTCGATACCGCCCGAGCCACCGGGGCCTGCTGTGCCGCCGCGGTTCGCCGTGGTGACGGAGCCGGGGCGCAGTCCGTCGAGGAAGCGGCTGGGGCGCCGGTTGGGCCGACCGCCGGGTGAGCGGGACAGGGCCCAGGAGACGGAGAGGTGTTCTCTGGCTCGGGTGACGCCGACGTAGAGGAGACGGCGCTCCTCCTCGATCTGTTCGTCGGTCTTCGCGTAGGTGATCGGCATCATGCCTTCGGCGACACCGACCAGGAACACGACGTCCCACTCCAGGCCCTTGGCGGAGTGGAGGGAGGCGAGGGTGACGCCCTGGACGGTCGGGGCGTGCTGGGCGCCGGCGCGTTCGTCGAGTTCGGCCACGAGATCGCCGAGTGTGGCGTCGGGTTTGGCGGTGGCGAAGTCCTGGGCCAGATGGGCGAGGGCGGCGAGGGACTCCCAGCGCTCCCTGACGGCCCCGGAGCCCGCGGGGGGCTGATGGGTCCAGCCGTCTCCGGACAGTACGGCTCGTACCTGCGAGGGCAGGTCGGGGGCGTCGTCGAGGAGTGAGTCGTTGCCCCCGAAGCGGGCTGCTCCGCGCAGGGCGTGGATGGCTCGCTTCACCTCGGGACGGTCGAAGAAGCGCTCGGCTCCGCGCAGTTGGTAGGGCACTCCGACGTCGGCGAGGGCTTGTTCGTAGATCTCGGACTGCGAGTTCGTACGGAACAGGATCGCGATTTCGCTGGCGGGGATGCCGGCGGCGATGAGGTCGCGGATGCGGCGGGCGGCGCCTTCGGCTTCGGCGGGCTCGTCGGCGTACTCGGCATAGCCGGGCTCGGGGCCTGCGGCGCGCTGGGAGATCAGCTCCAGGCGGTGGTCGGCCGCGCGACCGCGGGCTTGGGCGAGCAGGCCGTTGGCGAGGTGGACCACCTGAGGGGTGGAGCGGTAGTCCCTGACCAGTTTGACGACCGTGGCTCCGGGGTGGCGGGTGCGGAAGTCGAGGAGGTGGTCGGGTGTTGCACCGGTGAACGAGTAGATGGTCTGGCTGGCGTCGCCGACGACGCAGAGGCTGTCGCGCTCGCCGAGCCACAGGTCGAGGAGGCGCTGCTGGAGGGGGCTGACGTCCTGGTACTCGTCGACCACGAAGTGCTGGTACTGGGCGCGGACCGCTTCGGCGATGTCGTGCTGGTCCTGGAGGATGGCGACGGTCAGCAGCAGGACGTCCTCGAAGTCGATGACGCCGCGGTCGCGCTTGAGGTCTTCGTACGCGGCGTAGAGCTGGGCGATCTCGGCGCGGTTGCGGGGGGCTTCGCGGCCGGCCTTGGCCGCGGCGGCGGCGTAGTCGGCGGGGACGGTCTGGGTGACCTTGGACCATTCGATCTCGGCGGTGACGTCCCGCAGTTCGCCACGGTCGAGGCGGACGCGGCAGGTGGCCGCGGCGTCGGCGACGAGCTGGATCTTGCGGTCGACGATTCGCGGCAGGCTGCCACCGACCGCTTTCGGCCAGAAGTACTGGAGCTGCCGCAGGGCGGCGGAGTGGAAGGTGCGGGCCTGGACTCCAGAGGCACCGAGTTGGCGGAGGCGGCCTCGCATCTCCCCGGCGGCGCGGTTGGTGAAGGTGACGGCGAGCACGCTGGAGGGCTGGAGGATGCCCGCGCGCACTCCGTAGGCGATGCGGTGGGTGATGGCGCGGGTCTTGCCCGTACCGGCTCCCGCCAGCACGCACACCGGGCCGTGCAGGGCGGTGGCGACCTCGCGCTGCTCGGGGTCGAGCCCTTCCAGTACCGCGTCGGCCGTGTCTGGGGCCTGCGGGAAGAGGGTGGAATGCGTTGCTGCTGTCACCCCGCCATGCTGCCAGGTCGGCGGAGACGGGTGCGCCGGTTGTCCACAGGGAGGCACTCGCAGTCGTACTAATGCGGCAGGTGCTGAGCCTGCTTGTGCTGGTGCGGGCGGCGCTGAGCCTGCTCGTGCCCGTGCGGCAAGCGCTCAGCCCGCTTGTGCGGCAGGCGCCCGGCTCGCCGACGCGGCGGGAGTCCGGTCCGGTAGTGCCGACGCCGCCGCGGCGGTGCCGACGCCGCCCCTTCACGCGGCCCCCTTTGTGGACCTGCTCTCCCCGCCGCCCCGGATGGGAATGGCGGCCCGGTCGCGTACGTTCCATCCACTGCGAACACGCACCCCCAGCAGCGAAGGAGCATGAGAGACATGCCGGGCACTGTGACGATGTACAGCACCACGTGGTGTGGCTACTGCCGTCGGCTGAAGAGCCAGATGGACCGCGAGGGCATCACGTACGACGAGATCAACATCGAGCACGACCCGGCGTCCGCGGCCTTCGTGGAGAAGGCGAACGGCGGAAACCAGACAGTTCCCACCGTTCTCTTCCCGGACGGTTCGACGCTGACGAACCCTTCGCTGGCGCAGGTCAAGCAGAAGATCGGCGCGTAGCCGGTACGTGCCTCAGGCGGCCGCTCCGCGCGTCGGCAGGGGCTTGCCGTACCAGAGTTCGATCAGGCGGGCCGCAATCGAGATGCCGTACGGAGGCAGGACCTCCCCGGACTCGAAGGCGGCCCGCAGGTCTTCGCGGGAGAACCAGCGGGCTTCGTGGATCTCCTCGCCGTCGACGTTGATCTCCGACGAGGTGGCGCGGGCCATGAAGCCCAGCATGAGGCTGGAGGGGAAGGGCCAGGGCTGGCTGGCGATGTATTCGACCTCGCCGACGGTGACGCCGGCCTCTTCGAAGACCTCGCGGCGGACCGACTGCTCGATGGACTCGCCGGGCTCGACGAAGCCGGCGAGGGTGGAGAAGCGGCCTTCGGGCCAGTGGACCTGGCGGCCGAGGAGGATGCGGTCTTCGTGATCGGTGACGGCCATGATCACGGCGGGGTCGGTGCGCGGGTAGTGCTCGGCGCCGCAGGCGGGGCAGCGGCGGATGTGGCCGGCCGCGGCGATCACCGTACGCTCGCCGCAGCGGGAGCAGAAGCGGTGCAGGCGCTGCCAGTTCTCCAGGGCTACCGCATGCACCATCAGGCCCGCGTCGCGCGGTGAGAGGAGCAGGCCGGCCTCGCGCAGGCCCGCCGCGCGCGCGGACTGGTCCATGCGGCCCGGAAGGGCGTCCTTCTGGAGTGCGAAG
This sequence comes from Streptomyces sp. NBC_00878, assembly GCF_026341515.1. Lineage (NCBI taxonomy): Bacteria > Bacillati > Actinomycetota > Actinomycetes > Kitasatosporales > Streptomycetaceae > Streptomyces > Streptomyces sp. NBC_00878. The sequence goes on from NZ_JAPEOK010000001.1 coordinate 3,600,751, forward strand.
TAGCTGACGCCGTCGTCGTCGGTGCCGAGGAAGTAGCGGTGCGCTTCGGTGAGGGGCGCTTCGAAGGACGGGGTCATGACGAGTTCGGTGGTGCCGTCCGCTGTCTCGTCGATGAGGACCTGGCCGCCGGAGACCACGAAGGCGCGGGTGGTGGGGTGGCTCCACGCCGCGGCGAGCCAGGCCTCGTCGAGCCGGTGGTGGGCGGCCCGGTCGATGCCGCTCGGGGCGGTGAGCGAGATGGGACGGTCGGCGGTGTGGTCGGTCCAGGTGGTCACGGGTGCTTCCAACTCCCCCGGTGGAACGGTTGTTTCGTCGGGTGGTTCAGCCGGATGTATGGCGGGTGGTTCGGCCGGATGTGTGGCGGGACGTGTGCGACGGGGCTTCTTCAGTGTGCATCGCGCCAGTTCTGGGCCAGTTCGCCCCACAGGTAGGCGGTGGTTTCGACGCCTTTGAGGAGCAGGTCGAGTTCGACCTTCTCGTTCGGGGCGTGCCAGCCGTCGGACGGGACGGAGATGCCGAGGAACAGCACCGGTGCGGCGAGGACGTCCTGAAGGTCCGCGGCGGGCCCTGAACCTCCCGCGCGGGTGAAGCGGATCTCCTGCTCGAAGGCGCGGCCCATGGCGCGTGCGACGGATTGCAGTGCCGGGTGGTCGAGCGGTGTGAGGCACGGGCGGGTGGCGGCACCGAAGGTGATCTCGTGGCGGATGCCGGCGGGCATCCGCTCTGCGGTCCAGGCGCGGACGATCTTCTCGATGTGGTCGGGGTCCTGTCCGGCGACGAGCCGGAAGGAGAGCTTCACCATGGCCGAGGACGGGATGATCGTCTTGCTGCCGGGGCCTTGGTAGCCGCCGCCGATGCCGTTGACCTCGGCGGTCGGCCGGGCCCAGATCCGCTCCAGGGTGGTCTGTCCGGCCTCTCCGTGGGTGGCCGTCGACTTGGCGGTGCGCAGCCACTCGGCCTCGTCGAAGGGCAGTTCGGCGAAGAGTTCCCGCTCGCGGTCGGTGAGTTCGGCGATGCCTTCGTAGAAGCCGGGGATGGCCACGCGCGCGTGCTCGTCGTGCAGAGCGGCGACGAGGCGGGCGGCCGCGGTGGCCGGATTGGGTACGGCGCCGCCGAAGGCGCCGGAGTGGATGTCCTGGTCGGGCCCGTAGAGCTCGATCTCGCACTCGGCGAGGCCGCGCATGCCGGTGCACACGGTGGGGGTGTCCTCGGACCACATGCTGGTGTCGGAGACGATCACGGCGTCGGCGGTGAGGCGCTCCTTCCGCTCTTCGACGAGTGCGCGGAAGTGCGGGGAGCCGGACTCCTCCTCGCCCTCGATGAGCAGCTTCAGGTGGACGGCGGGGGTGGTGCGGCCGGTCGCTGCGAGGTGGGCGCGGACGCCGAGTGTGTGGAAGAACACCTGGCCCTTGTCGTCGGCTGCCCCGCGCGCGTGGAGGCGGTTTCCGCGGACGACGGGCTCGAAGGGGTCGGTGTCCCAGCCGTCCTCGCGGGCCGCGGGCTGTACGTCGTGGTGTCCGTAGACGAGGACCGTGGGTGCCTGCGGGTCGTCGGAGGGCCACTCGGCGAAGACGGCGGGGGCGCCGGGCGTCGCCCAGACCTCGCAGGTCGGGAAGCCGGTCTCCTGGAGTTTCGCGGCGAGCCAGTCGGCGCTGCGCCGTACATCCGCGGCGTGTTCGGGCTGGGCCGACACGGACGGGATGCGCAGCCACTCGGCGAGGTCGTCGAGGAAGGCGGCGCGGTGCTGCTCGATGTACGCGCGGACGGCGCTGTCCGGAGTCTTGCTCATGGTCACGAGCCTAGCCGTCCACGCGCGCGTGCTGGTCCGGCGGTTCCCCGGGGACCCCATCGGGTGGTTCTTCCAGGAGGAGCCGCTCCAGCGCGGCTCGGTCGGGCAGGCCCTCGGGGCGTACGACCTCGCCGCTGCGCACGTACAGGAACGCGGTCTGTACGGATTCCAGGGGTACGCCGTGCTGCTCGGCCCAGGCGAGCCGGTAGAGGGCGAGTTGGAGCGGATCGGCGTTACGGGTGCGGTTGGTCTTCCAGTCGACGATCTCGTACGTCGTCCCGTTGCCGTCGACTTCCTTGTAGACGGCGTCGATGCGGCCCCGTACGACGCGTCCGGCGATCGCGAGTTGGAAGGGTGCCTCGACGCGGTGGGGGGTGCGGTGGGCGTACGGGGTGCGTTCGAAGGCGTCCTTGAGGGCTTCCAGGTCGCGCTCGTCGGTGATCTCGGCCTCGCTGCCGGGCAGTTCCTCCGGCTCCAGCATCGGCAGCCGCAGTTCTTCGAAGCGGGCTTCGACCCAGGCGTGGAAGCGGGTGCCTCTGCGGGCGGCCGGCTGGGGCGGGCGCGGCATGGGGCGCGCCAGTTCCTGTGCGAAGGCGTCCGCGTCGGCGGCCAGGCGCAGCAGCTGGGAGACGGTCAGAGAAGCCGGCAGGGGTACGTCCGTGACGCGCTCGCGGGCGCGTAGGAGCTCTCCGGTGAGGGCGTCCAGGTCGCGGTCCCAGGAGGCGACGGTGCGGGCTTCCTCCGGGGTGAGGTGCCTGGTCTCGGAGACTGGGCGCGACGTCTGCGGAGGGTGCGGGCGTGCGTCCAGTGAGCGGGTGGGGTGCGCGTCCGGGGACTGGGTGGGGTGCGGAACCCTGGGACGGTTCGTTGTCCACGAGTCCCAGTCTCCCCGGGCTGCCTCGTCTGTGGAATCGGTCTCTTCGTGGAGGTCGTCCCCGTAGGGAAGCTCATCCGGGAATTCGTCGCCCCCGTAAGGGGCCTCGTCGTAAGGCGGTTCGTCGTCCTCGGGTGGAGGCGGCCAGTCCGGGTCGTCGTACGAGTCCGGGGCGTGGTGGGACGAGGGGTGGGCCGTCTCGTGGGAGTGGCCGGACTCCAGGTGGGCCAGGACCGTCTGTGCGGCCGCGCGTCGGCGGGCCATCGCCGCGTCGTCGAGCGGGAGCGGCCAGGCGTGGTCGCCGCCGGCCTCGTGCAGCGCGGGGTTCTCGTCGTTCTCCTCGGGTTCGTCCGCCCAGGCCTCGATCTCGCCGTGTCCAGCCTCGCAGTGCTCGTAGAGGGCGTGCAGGAAGTCGGAGGGGCCGCGGGGCTTCTTCTGGGAGGGGCCCCACCAGTGGCCGGAGCCGAGGAGCAGGGAGCGGGGGCGGGTGAACGTGACGTAGCCGAGGCGGAGTTCCTCGGTGTGCTGGTGTTCCTTCATGGCCTCGTGGAAGGCCTTCATGCTGCGGGAGTCCCAGTCACCGATGTCCGGCAGGGTGTCGGCGTCGCCGCGGAGCTCGTGCGGGAGGACCTTGCCCTGTGCGGTCCACTTCTCGCGGCCCTGGCTGCTGGGGAAGGTGCCGGTGACGAGGCCGGGGACCGCGACGACGTCCCATTCCAGGCCCTTGGACTTGTGCGCGGTCAGCACCTTGACGGTGTTCTCGCCGCCCGGCAGGGCGTTGTCGAGGCCCTTCTCGTACTGGGCCGCGGTGCGCAGGAAACCCAGGAAGGCGAGGAGGGTGGCTTCGCCGTCGTTGGCGGCGAAGGACGCGGCGATGTCCAGGAAGTTGGAGAGGGTCTCGCGTCGGCGGGCGGCCAGGGCGTGCGGGGACGCGGAGAGCTCCACCTCCAGACCGGTGGTGGCGAGGACTCGGTGCAGTACGTCCATGAGCGGGTCGGAGAGCGAGCGGCGCAGGTCGCGCAGTTCGGTGGCCAGCCGGGCGAACCGTACGCGGGCGTCGGCGGAGAAGGGCAGTGCGTCGGCATCCCCGTCGCCTCCGAGGGGTGTCTCCAGGAACGTGTCGAGGGCGTCCGCGAGCGAGATGATCTCGGCGGGGTCGACGCCCTCGACCGCGGCGGCGAGCCGTCGGTCGGGGTCGTCGTCGGCCCCCACGCGCGCGTGCGACACGAGAAGGCGGGCCCGGCGTCCCAGGAGGGCCAGGTCGCGGGCGCCGATGCGCCAGCGCGGGCCGGTGAGCAGGCGGACCAGCGAGGCGTTGGCTCCCGGGTCCTGGAGGACCTCGCAGACGGCGACCAGGTCGGCGACCTCGGGCAGGTGCAGCAGCCCGGAGAGGCCGACGACCTCGACGGGGATGTCGCGGGCGACGAGGGCGCCCTGGATCTCGGCGAAGTCGGTCGCGGTGCGGCACAGGACGGCGATCTCGCCGGGCGCCTTTCCGGTGCGTACGAGGTGGGCGATGGAGTCGGCGAGCCAGTCCATCTCCTCGGCGTGGGTGTTCAGCAGGGCGCAGCGCACGATGCCGTCCCGCTCGGCGCCCGGGGCCGGGCGGAGTGCCTCCACGCCCGCGTGCAGGGCGCGCAGGGGCTCGGCGAGGCCGTTGGCGAGGTCCAGGAGGCGGCCGCCGCTGCGGCGGTTCTCGCTGAGCGACTGGCGGGTCGCGGGGTGGCCGTCGGCGTGGGCGAAGTGCTCGGGGAAGTCGTCGAGGTTGGCGACGGAGGCGCCTCGCCAGCCGTAGATCGCCTGGCAGGGGTCTCCGACGGCGGTCACCGGGTGGCCCGTGCCGCTGCCGAACAGGCCCGCGAGGAGGATGCGCTGGGCCACGGAGGTGTCCTGGTACTCGTCGAGCAGGACCACTCGGAACTCGTCGCGCAGGATGCCGCCGACCTCGGGGCGCGTGCTGGCGAGGGTCGCGGAGAGGGCGATCTGGTCACCGAAGTCGAGGAGGTCGCGCTCGCGCTTGGCGGCCCTGTAGCGGCTCACCAGCTCGGCCAGTTCACGTCGGGCGGCGGCGGTTTCGGGGACCTTGCGCAAGTCGGTGTTGGTGAGCTTGACGCTCTCCAGGTCGTGCAGCAGCCGGGCGTCGTAGGCCCGCAACTCCTCGGGGCGCACAAGGTGTTCGGAGAGTTCGGAGTCGAGCGTGAGGAGGTCGCTGACCAGGTCGGGGAAGGAGCGGGTGAGTGCGGGGTAGGGTCCCGGGGCCTCGCGCAGGACGCGCGCGGCGAGCTGGTAGCGCGTCGCGTCGGCGAGGAGACGCGCGGTGGGTTCGAGTCCGATGCGCAGCCCGTGGTCGCTCAGCAGGCGGCCCGCGAAGGCGTGGTAGGTGGAGATGACGGGCTCGCCGGGCGAGTTGTCCGGGTCGATCACGTCCGGGTCGGTGACACCCGCCTTGATGAGTGCTTTCCGTACGCGCTCGGCGAGTTCGCCCGCCGCCTTGTTGGTGAACGTCAGTCCGAGGACCTGCTCGGGGGCGACCTGTCCGGTGCCGACCAGCCACACCACGCGCGCGGCCATCACCGTGGTCTTGCCGGAGCCGGCGCCGGCCACGATCACCTGCGGGGCGGGCGGGGCGGTGATGCAGGCAGTCTGCTCCGGGGTGAACGGGATGCCGAGGAGCTCCTTGAGCTGCTCGGGATCAGAGATACGGGCTGGCACGTCAGAGAGGCTAGCCGCGCCCACTGACAGCCGGTGCCCAATCGATGGCCGGGCCGGAGGATGTGCTGGTCAGCACACGTGGTGCCGTACGTCACTTCGTGTACGGCAGGAGCCCTCAGGTCGGCGGAGCCTTCAGTACTGCGGATGCCCGCACGTCCTTCAGGAGGCGTCCGCGCACCGTCACCACGACCCACCCCCTGTCGGCCGCCACGCCCTCTCACTCGACCACGTGCCGCCCCTCCGGCCGCGCGCTGCACGAGGCCCGGAACGCGCAGTGGGTGCAGTGCTGGCCGGTCGTCGGTGTGAACCGTTCGTCGAGGACCTTGCCCGCCGCGGTGGCGAGGAGGTCGCCGACCCACTCTCCCTCCAGCGGCACTTGGGCCTGCACCTTGGGGAAGGTCTCACCGCCGTCCTTCTTGGGGGCGCCCTGACGGAGTTGAACGAGTTCTGCGCCGCCGGAGTCGGGACGTTCGCCCTCGAAGGCCTCGTCAACGGCTCCTTCGCGGACGGCGAGCTGGTAGACGGCGAGCTGCGGGTGGTGGGCCACGTCGGCCGCGCTCGGTGCCTGTTTGCCGGTCTTGAAGTCCACTACGTAGGCGCGGCCTTCGGTGTCCCGCTCGACGCGGTCCATGGAGCCGCGGATGCGTACTTCGTAGGAGCCCGCTTCGAGGGTGACGTCGAAGTCGTGCTCGCTCGCCACCGGCGTACGGCCCGTGCGGTCCATGACGTGCCACTTCAGGAAGCGTTCGAGCGCCACGCGCGCGTGCTCCTTCTCCTGCGCCGACTTCCAGGGCGCGTCGAAGGCGAGCGCGTCCCACACGGAGTCGAGGCGCTCCATGAGGACGGCGAGGTCCGCGGGAGTGCGGCCGGAGGCGACCTCGTCGGCCAGGACGTGCACCACGTTGCCGAAACCCTGGGCAACGGTCGCGGGGGCGTCGGCCTTCACCTCACGACCCAGGAACCACTGCAGGGCACAGGTGTTGGCGAGCTGGTCGAGGGCGCTCCCGGACAGCACCACGGGGTGGTCGCGGTCGCGCAGCGGCACCTTGCTCTCGGTCGGCTCGTACATGCCCCACCAGCGGTAGGGGTGGGCTGAGGGCACGAGGGGGCGGCCGTCCTCGTCGCCGAGCGCGGCGAGCCTGGCCAGCCGGCGGGCCGCGGCTTCCCTGAGGGTGTCCGAGACGCGCGGGTCGACCGTCGTGGCGCGCAGTTCGGCGACGAGCGCGGCGACGGACAGGGGGCGGCGGGGACGGCCTGTTATGTCCTTGGGTTCCACGCCGAGTTCGGTGAGGAAGCGCGAGGGTTGGTCGCCGTCGTCGGCCGGGGCCTTCACGGCGGTGACGACGAGGCGCTCACGCGCGCGCGTGGCGGCCACGTAGAACAGACGGCGCTCTTCGGAGAGGAGCGCTCCCGGGGTCAGCGGCTCCGCGAGGCCGTCGCGTCCGATGCGGTCGGCCTCCAGGAGGGAGCCGCGGCGGCGCAGGTCGGGCCACAGCCCTTCCTGGACACCTGCCACGACCACGAGGCGCCACTCCAGGCCCTTGGAGCGGTGCGCGGTCATCAGGCGTACGGCGTCGGGACGTAGGGCCCTGCGGGTGAGCGTGTCGGCCGCGATGTCCTCGGCGTCGATCTCCTCCAGGAAGTTGAGGGCGCCGCGACCGCCGGTGCGTTCCTCCGCGCGGGACGCGGTGGCGAACAGCGCGCATACGGCGTCGAGGTCACGGTCCGCGTTGCGCCCGGCCGCGCCGCCGCGCCGGGCGGCCCGCTCCAGGCGCTGCGGCCAGGGCGTACCGTCCCACAGCTCCCAGAGCGCCTCCTCGGCCGTACCGCCGCCCGCGAGGCGTTCCCGTGCCTTGCGCAGCAGGGCGCCCAGTCGCTGGGCTCCGCGCGCGTACGCCGGGTCGTGGGCGACCAGCCGCTCCGGCTCGGCCAGCGCCCGCGCCAGCAACTCGTCGGAGGGCGGCGGCACATGGTTGCCCGCGGCGCGCTCCTCCTCACGCAGGGCACGGCCCAGGCGGCGCAGATCGGCGGCGTCCATGCCGGCCAGCGGGGACGCGAGGAGGCTGAGCGCGGTCTCGGTGTCGAGCCAGGGTGCGTCCGGTTCACGCTCTTCGGCGGCACCATCGGGCTCCTCGTCAGGCGCGCCGCGTTCTTCGGGTGCCGGGCCGACAGCATCGGGAGACGCGTCCGAGTGCCCCTCCTCCGCGTGTTCGCCCGCCTCGCCTCGTACGCCCGCCTCGCCTCGTACGCCCGCCTCGCCTCGTACGCCCGCCTCGCCTCGTACGCCCGGCTCGCCTCGTACGCCCTCCTCCGCGTGTTCGCCCGCCTCAACTCGTACGTCCGCCTCAACTCGTACGTCCGCCTCAACTCGTACGTCCGCCTCAACTCGTACGTCCGTCTCGGCTCGTGCGTCCGTCGTCTCCACTCGTACGTCCGTCTCGGCTCGTGCGTCCTCGTCAGGGCGTACCTCGTCGCCGGCCCGTACGTCCTCGTCGGGACGCATGCCCACCGCGGCACCCGCCGTCTCCGCCGTGGCCACGGCCCTGAGTGCCGTCAGGAGCGGCGTCACCGCCGGTTCGTGCCGCAGTGCCACGTCGTCGCCGTCGATGTCGAGGGGGACACCGGCCGCGGTGAGGGTGCGGCGAATCGTCGGGATGGTGCGGGAGCCCGCGCGCACCAGGACGGCCATCTCGTTCCAAGGGACGCCGTCCTCCAGGTGGGCGCGGCGCAGGATGTCGGCGATGTTGTCCAGCTCCGTGCCGGGCGTCGGGTACGTGTGGACCTCGACGCGGCCGCCGTCCCGTACGGCGGCAAGCTCCCTGTGGGCGCGTACTTTCTCCGCGGGAAGGCGGGTCAGGGGCATGCGCTGGGTCAGCAGCCGGGTGGCCGCCAGGAGGCCGGCGCCCGACCGGCGTGAGGTCCTCAGGACCTCCACCGGTGCCGAGGTACCGTCCGCGCGCGGGAAGGCCTCCGGGAACTCCAGGATGCCGTTCACGTCGGCGCCCCGGAACGTGTAGATCGACTGGTCGGGGTCACCGAAGGCCACCAGGGTGCGACCACCGCCCGCGAGCGCGTGCAGCAGCCGTACCTGCGCCGGATCGGTGTCCTGGTACTCGTCCACGAAGACGGCGTCGTACTGGGCGGCCAGGCGCTCGGCGACCTCGGGGCGTCGGGCGAGCAGCACCGCGCGGTGCACCAGTTCCGCGTAGTCGAGCACTCCTTGCATGTCGAGGACGTCGAGGTACTCGGCCAGGAAGGCGGAGGCGGCGAGCCAGTCGGGGCGGCCGATGCGCCGCGCGAAGGCCCCGAGCGCGTCGGGACCGAGGCCCAGTTCACGGCTGCGGGCGAGGACCGCGCGGACCTCGTCGGCGAAGCCGCGCGTGGTCAGACAGGCACGGAGCTCGTCCGGCCAGCGCACGTGGGCGAGGCCGAGCCGCTCCAGGCCGGGCTGACCCCCGAGCAGTTCCCGTACCGCCACGTCCTGTTCGGGGCCGGAGAGCAGCCGCAGCGGCTCCACGAACAGGTCGCTGTCCTGGTGGGCGCGGACCAGGGCGTAGCAGAAGGAGTGGAAGGTCGTCGCCTGGGGCGCACGGGCCGCTCCTATGCGCAGCGCCATGCGGTCGCGCAGTTCCACGGCGGCCTTGCGGCTGAACGTCAGCACCAGGACCCTCTCGGGGTCCGCGCCGCGCGCGATCCGGGCCGCCACGGACTCCACGAGTGTGGTCGTCTTGCCGGTGCCCGGACCTGCGAGGACGAGCAGCGGGCCGTGATCGTGGTCAACCGCCGCGCGCTGCCCTGCGTCCAGCAGAGGGGGAGCCACCCTGGCCGGCGGAGTACGCACCAGTCGGTAAGCGCCACGGGCCCCCTGCCGCCCCTGGGGGTGCGGCAGGCGCCTGGTGGAGGAAGAGGAGCTCACGTGGTTCGCCGGTCCTGGTGGTTGTGCTTGGGTCTGTCACTGTCGACGCGGAGCGCCGTCTTTCAGGGGTGGAGCACCGTCTTTCAAGGGTGGAGCGCCGTCGTTCAGGGGTGGTCGTGGGGCGACGGGTGGAGGAACCCGCGCGCGATGAGGGCGGTGGCATCGGGATGAACGGGATGCGCGCCGTCGACGCTACGCCGGTGGATGCCGTGGAAGCAGGGCTTCCTCTTGTTCCCTCCCGACACACGCGTCTCCCGCCTCACGAACGTACGGCATGGCACGGACGTGCCTCGCTTCCCCCGTACGGGCCACTGGTGCCCCTTCCTGCCGTCCGATGCCGGAAGCTGTCAGGTGTGACACTCCGTGCGCGCGCCGCCGTCCCACCGCGCCCGTTTCATGTCGACCCGCGGGAGATGGCCCTCGGAGGACCTGCTCGCCTCCTTCAGGGGCGTGCCCTCCGCGCGGTAGTGGCCGAGCGCCTCCAGCTCGTGGCCGGGGAGCAGGATGCCGTCCGCGCGTATGACCCGCCACCACGGAACGGCTCCTCCGTAGAGGGCCATGACGCGGCCGACCTGTCGGGGACCGCCCTCCTCCAGCCATTCGGCGACATCTCCGTACGTCATGACACGCCCGGGCGGGATCAGCTCTGCGACGTCGAGGACCCGCTCCGCGTACTCCGGCAGGGCGTCCGCCGGAAGGCTCTGCTCGCTCATCCGCCCCATCCTGCCCCAGACCACCGACAGTGTGACGCGCTGGCGACTGTGCGTATCCCTCGCCCCGGAGTAGCGCTTGGGGCAGACTGTGCGACCCCGCATTGCACCCTGATGCCCCCCTGTGTCGGTGGGGCATGCCACCATCGTGCGGGCGGTTACTGGTGATACGAGATCAAGAAGAGACGATGAAACAGCAGGGCGTGCACCCCGAAGACGCGGAGGGCACCTCTGGGGTTTCGTCGCGCCCAGACACCGGTGACGACATGGACGAGCACACTCCGGACGCGTCCGAGAAGGCGGGTCAGGCCAGGAAGACGGACGCCGAGAAGGAGGCGGACGCCCACAGGAAGGGCGCCGACGAGGGGGCGGACCTCACCGACGACGCCCACAGCGAAGAGGTCGAGGGCGACGAACCGCTGCTCCCCGCGCGCGTGCACCGCCCCTCCGATCTCATGCGTCTCCTGGTGGGCGTGCTCGCGGTCGCGTTGTTGCTGGCGATCGCCGCGTTCGCGCACGGCACGACGTCGGGACTGGCGCAGGACATCAACAAGGGCACCGACGAGGCACCCGACCTGCTCATCAAGATCGCGGGGCTCGCGTCGAGCATCGCGATCCTCCTGGTGCCGGTCGCCTTCGCCATCGAGCGGCTGATCAAGCGCGATGGGCTGCGCATCGCCGACGGTGTCCTGGCCGCGGTCCTGGCGCACGGAGTGACGCTCGCCACCGATCTGTGGGTGGCCAAGGCGGCACCGGACTCGATCCAGAAGGCGCTCACGCAGCCCTCGCCGAGCGACATCCACGCCCTCACCGACCCGGTGCACGGCTATCTCGCGCCGGTCATCGCGTACATGACGGCGGTCGGCATGTCGCGTCGGCCGCGCTGGCGCGCGGTGCTGTGGGTGGTACTGCTGCTCGACGCCTTCTCCATGCTGGTCACCGGCTACACGACCCCGTTCTCGATCATCCTGACCGTGCTGATCGGCTGGAGCGTGGCGTACGGGACGCTGTACGCGGTCGGCTCGCCTAACGTGCGGCCCACGGGGCGGACCCTGATGGCGGGCCTGCGGCACGTCGGCTTCCACCCGGTGAGCGCGGCCAGGGACGAGACTCCGGAGGCCCTGGACGGCGACCGTGGCCGCCGGTACTTCGTGACGCTCCAGGACGGCCCACCACTGGACGTCACAGTGGTCGACCGTGAGCAGCAGGCGCAGGGCTTCTTCTACCGCGTGTGGCGCCGTCTGACGCTGCGCGGCATCACCACACGCCGCAGCCTCCAGTCACTGCGCCAGGCACTGGAGCAGGAGGCGCTCCTCGCGTACGCGGCCATCGCGGCCGGAGCCAACGCGCCCAAGCTGATCGCGACCTCCGAGCTCGGCCCCGACGCCGTGATGCTGGTCTACGAGCACATCGGGGGGCGCACGCTCGACTCGCTGCCGGACGAGGAGATCACCGACGACCTGCTCCGGGACACCTGGCACCAGGTGCAGGCGCTGCAGTCCCGGCGCATCGCGCACCGCAGGCTCGCCGGCGACGCGATCCTGATGGATCGTTCCGGCACGGTCATCCTCACGGATCTGCGCAACGGAGAGATCGCGGCCGGCGAGCTGCTGCTGCGCATGGACGTCGCTCAGCTGGTGACCACGCTCGGCCTGCGCATCGGCGCGGAGCGCGCGGTGGCGTCGGCCGTCGGGGTGCTCGGCCCGGACGCGGTCGCGGACTGCCTGCCCATGTTGCAGCCCATCGCGCTCACGCGCTCCCACCGCGCGACGCTGCGGAAGCTGGCCCGGGAGCGGTCGGAGCGTGAGCGCGAGGCCGTCCTGGAAGCCTCCCGGCAGGCCAAGCTGGCCCGCGCCGAGGAGCACGTGGACGCCTCCGAGGAGACCGGGCCCGTCCTGGAGAAGCCCGACAAGAAGCACGACAAGAAGGCCGTACGCGCCGAGCAGCGGGCCGAGAAGCGGGCCATCGACGAAGCGCTGGAGGAGGCACGCGAGGAGGATCTGCTCACCCAGATCCGTCACCAGGTACTGCTGATCAGGCCGCAGGCGCCCGTCGAACCGGCCCGTCTGGAGCGCATCCGGCCGCGCACGCTGATCAGTTTCATCGCGGGCGCGTTCGGCGCGTACTTCCTGCTGACGCAGCTCACTCACATCGAGTTCGGCACCCTCTTCGACAACGCCGAGTGGGGCTGGGTCGCCGCGGCCGCGCTCTTCTCGGCGCTGAGCTACTTCGCGGCGGCCATGAGCCTGCTGGGCTTCGTGCCCGAGCGGGTGCCGTTCATACGGACCGTGGCCGCGCAGGTCGCCGGGTCCTTCGTCAAGATCGTGGCGCCCGCGGCGGTGGGCGGTGTCGCCCTCAACACGCGGTTCCTCCAGCGCGCGGGGGTGCGGCCGGGGCTCGCGGTGGCGAGTGTCGGCGCGTCGCAGCTGTTCGGGCTCGGCTGCCACATCCTGATGCTGCTGTCCTTCGGCTATCTGACCGGAACCGAGAAGACCCCCTCCTTGTCGCCGTCCAGGACGGTCATCGCCGGTCTGCTGACCGTCGCGGTCCTCGTCCTCGTGGTGACCTCGGTACCGTTCCTGCGGAAATTCGTCGTCACGCGCGTGAGGTCGCTTTTCGCGGGTGTCGTACCGCGCATGCTGGATGTGCTGCAGCGGCCGCAGAAGCTCCTCACCGGCATCGGCGGCATGCTCCTGCTGACGGCCTGTTTCGTGATGTGCCTCGACGCGTCGGTCCGGGCGTTCGGGACCGAGGGCACGCCCTCGCTGAGCATCGCCAGCGTCGCCGTGGTCTTCCTCGCCGGAAACGCGCTCGGTTCCGCGGCGCCCACCCCGGGCGGCGTGGGCGCGGTTGAGGCGACCCTCACGGTGGGTCTGATCGCCGTCGGGCTCCCCAGTGAGGTCGCGGCGCCCGCCGTCCTCCTCTACCGTCTCCTCACGCTGTGGCTGCCGGTGCTGCCGGGGTGGCTGTTCTTCAACCACCTGACGCGCAAGGGCGCGCTCTGACTCCTGGGGGCGCCCTCTGGAAGACGCCCCCTGGAACGATCCCTGGGACACGAGAGAGCGCCCTCCGCAGACAGGCTCGGGTGCCCTCACCCGCACGGCCCGTGCCCCGAGCGCCCCACCTTGAGCGACCCCAGGATGGGGTCATGGCGAACCCTTCCCCGCTGCGCGCCACTGCCCTGACCGCCACCGCTCTTCTGCTGTCCGCGGCCCTCGCGGGATGCGGCGGCGACGGTGACTCCGAGGACGAGGACCTGTCGGCGCAGAAGCTGAGCTGGGAGGACTGCCCGGAACCGTCCGAGGCCGAGGGCGGCGGAGAGGCCCCGTCTCCCCTGTCGGACGGTGACACGTGGAAGTGCGCGACCCTGAAGGCGCCCCTCGACTGGGAGAAACCCAAGGGGGACACGATCGGGCTCGCGCTGATCCGCGCGGAGGCGAGCGGCGCCAAGGACAAGCGCATCGGCTCGCTGGTCTTCAACTTCGGCGGCCCCGGCGGCTCGGGCGTGACCACACTGCCCGCGTTCGGCCAGGACTACGAACAACTGCGCACCCGCTACGACCTGGTCAGCTTCGATCCGCGGGGCGTCGGCCGCAGCGCGGGCGTGAAGTGCGAGAGCAACGAAGAGCTCGACGAGTACTTCCAGCAGGACGCCACCCCCGACGACGCGGCCGAGCAGAAGACGCTCCTGGACAGCACCAAGGAGTTCAACGCGGCCTGTGAGAAGAACTCCGGCAAGTCCCTCCCGTACGTACGCACCACGGACGCGGCCCGCGACCTGGACCTGATGCGGCAGGTCCTCGGCGACGACAAGCTGCACTACTTCGGGATCTCGTACGGCACGGAACTGGGCGGTGTGTACGCCCACTTGTTCCCCAAACGGGTGGGGCGGGCCCTCTTCGACGCGGTGGTGGACCCGACTCAGGACCCGGCGCAGGGATCGCTCGGGCAGGCCAAGGGCTTCCAGCTCGCGCTCGACAACTTCGCCGAGGACTGCACGTCGAAGACGGAGGACTGCCCGCTCGGCGACAGCGCCCAGGACGTCAAGGACCGGATCGCCACCCTGCTCAGGGACCTCGACCGCAAGCCCATCCCGGGCGTCTTCCCCCGGCAGCTGACCCAGACCGCCGCCACCAGCGGCATCGCGCAGTCCCTGTACTCGCAGGAGTTCTGGGAGTACCTCACCGAAGGACTCCAGCAGGCGTACGACGGTGACGGCAGGGTGCTGATGCTGCTGGCCGACTCGATGAACGGGCGCAACCAGGACGGCGAGTACAGCAACATCGCCGCCGCCAACGTCTCCATCAACTGCGCCGACGACAAGCCCCGCTACACCACCGCCGACGTGCGGGCGAAGCTTCCGGAGTTCCGCGAGGCCTCGCCCCTCTTCGGCGACTATCTGGCGTGGGGTCTGGTCGGCTGCACCGACTGGGCGGTGGCGGGCGCCGCCGACCACCCGGACGTGAGCGCGCCGGGCTCGGCCCCGATCCTCGTGGTCGGCAACACCGGCGACCCGGCGACGCCTTACGAGGGCGCCCGCAAGATGGTGGACTCACTGGGCAAGGGCGTCGGGGTCGAGGTGACGTACAAGGGCCAGGGGCATGGGTCGTACGACAGCGGAAACAAGTGCGTGCGCGACGCCGTGAACGGCTACCTGCTGGACGGCAAGGTCCCGCCGACCGGCAAGGTCTGCTCATGAAGTAGCAGGTCAGAGGGTTATCCACAGGCCTCCGCAGTGCTCGCGGTGATCTGCCTACTATGGCCTGACTGTCATCCGCGACATCCGGCGGACGACGCCCGCGAGGGGGGATGTGTTCATGGCGCGTATCGCACGGTGGACGGCTCTGGCCGCCGCCGCGTTGCTGGTGGCCGGCTGCAGCGGCTCGTCCGGGGGCGGTGAGGACGAGAGCAAGGACGACGGCAGGCCGCCTGCCGCGGCAGCCTCCGACACGACGGGTCTGCCCGCTTCGCTCACCTCGCAGAAGCTCGACTGGAACAGCTGCGAGGCCACGGCGAGCGGCTCCACGCCGGGCGACGACTGGCGGTGCGCGACGCTCAAGGTGCCACTGGACTGGTCGAAGCCGGCCGGCGAGACCATCGGCCTCGCGCTGATCCGCAGCGAGTCGAGTGGTTCCCCGGAGAAGCGCATCGGCTCGCTGCTGTTCAACTTCGGCGGACCGGGCGGTTCGGGCGTCGACTACCTGCCGCCGTACGGACCCACGTTCTCCGCGCTCAACGAGCGGTACGACCTGGTGAGCTGGGACCCGCGCGGCGTCGCGGCCAGCGAGGGCGTGCGCTGCCGGGAGAACAAGGAGATCCAGACGGCCGAGTCGGTCGACACCACGCCGGACACCTCCGCCGAGGAGACCGCGTTCCTCCAGGACGCGGCCGACTTCGGCAAGGGCTGCCAGGAGTCGGCGGGCAAGCTCATGGGCCACGTCTCGACGACCGACACGGCCCGGGACATGGACCTGATGCGCCATGTCCTCGGCGACCAGAAGATGCACTACTTCGGCATCTCGTACGGCACCGAACTGGGCGGCGTGTACGCCCACTTGTTCCCCAAGAACGTGGGGCGCCTGCTCCTCGACGCGGTCGTCGACCCGAGCGCCGGCATAGTGGGCCACGCCAAGAACCAGGCCAGGGGCTTCCAGCGCGCCCTGGAGGACTACCTCAAGTCCACGGGCGAGGACCCCGAGGAAGGCTCCCAGAAGATCGCGGACCTGCTGAAGCGCATCGACTCCGAACCGCTGTCGACGGCGAGCGGCCGCGACCTCACCCAGCAGCTGGCCCTCACGGGCATCATCTACCCGCTCTACAGCAAGTCGTCCTGGCCCGCCCTCACCAGCGCGCTCGCGGCGGCCGAGGACGGCGACGGTACGGAACTGCTCGCGCAGGCGGACAGCTACAACGACCGTGACGCGTCGGGACGCTACGGCACGACGACGCATTCACAACGGGTCATATCGTGCTTGGACGCCAAGGAGCGGCCGACGCCCGAGGAGGCGCGGAAGCTGCTCCCCGAGTTCCGGAAGATCTCGCCGGTCTTCGGCGATTCGATGGGCTGGGACACGGCCGGCTGGTGTCACGACTGGCCGGTGGCCGGTCAGCGCGAGACGCCGGAGGTGAGCGCGCCCGGCGCGGAGCCCGTCCTGGTCGTGGGCAACACCGGCGACCCGGCGACGCCGTACGAGGGCGCCCGCAAGATGGCCGACGAGCTGGGCAAGGGGGTCGGTGTGCAGCTCACCTGGAAGGGCGAGGGACATGGGGCGTACGGGAGCGGGAGCGACTGTGTCGACAGCACGGTGAACGACTACCTGCTGGACGGGACGGTGCCGGAGGACGGCAAGGTCTGCGAGTAGCCGGCCGGGCGGCCCCTACCAGGAAAGTCCGGTCCGGGGCGGTCGCGCCCTGGGCAGTCGCGCCCAGGGCGGTCCTGTCCGGTGCCGTCCTGCGCGGGACGGTCCTGCCCGGGACGGTCCTGCGCGGGGCAATGGAAACGGGCCCGGCACACCCGGTGCCGGGCCCCTCCTCCGAAGAAGGCGTACGCCTAGTACACCGGCTTCTCCGGCTCGATCTGGTTGACCCAGCCGATCACGCCGCCGCCCACGTGCACGGCGTCCGCGAAACCGGCCGACTTGAGGACCGCGAGGACCTCCGCGCTGCGGACACCCGTCTTGCAGTGCAGGACGATCTTCTTGTCCTGCGGGAGGGTCTCCAGGGCGGTGCCCATGAGGAACTCGTTCTTCGGGATCAGCTTGGCGCCGGGGATCGAGACGATCTCGTACTCGTTGATCTCGCGGACGTCGATGATCTCGATGCTCTCGCCGTCGTCGATCCACTCCTTGAGCTGCTTGGGAGTGATCGTCGAGCCGGCGGCCGCCTCCTGGGCCTCCTCGGAGACGACGCCGCAGAAGGCCTCGTAGTCGATGAGCTCGGTGACGGTGGGGTTCTCGCCGCAGACCGCGCAGTTCGGGTCCTTGCGGACCTTGACCTGGCGGTACTGCATCTCCAGGGCGTCGTAGATCATCAGGCGGCCGAGGAGCGGCTCACCGATGCCCGCGAGGAGCTTGATGGCCTCGTTGACCTGGATGGAGCCGATGGACGCGCACAGCACACCGAGGACGCCGCCCTCGGCGCAGGAGGGGACCATGCCCGGCGGCGGGGGCTCCGGGTAGAGGCAGCGGTAGCAGGGGCCGTGCTCGGACCAGAAGACCGAGGCCTGGCCGTCGAAGCGGTAGATCGAGCCCCACACGTACGGCTTGTTGAGCAGCACGCACGCGTCGTTGACCAGGTAGCGGGTCGCGAAGTTGTCCGTGCCGTCGACGATCAGGTCGTACTGGCTGAAGATGTCCATCACGTTCTCGGCTTCGAGCCGCTCTTCGTGAAGGACCACGTTCACGTACGGGTTGATGCCCAGCACGCTGTCGCGGGCCGACTCGGCCTTGGAGCGGCCGATGTCCGCCTGGCTGTGGATGATCTGGCGCTGCAGGTTCGACTCGTCGACCTCGTCGAACTCCACGATGCCGAGCGTGCCGACGCCCGCGGCGGCCAAGTACATCAGCGCCGGCGAGCCCAGGCCGCCGGCGCCCACACAGAGCACCTTGGCGTTCTTCAGCCGCTTCTGCCCGTCCATGCCCACGTCGGGGATGATCAGGTGGCGGGAGTACCTGCGGACCTCGTCTACGGTGAGCTCAGCAGCTGGCTCGACCAGGGGTGGCAGCGACACGGGGACTCCGTTGGTCGGTCAATCACTACAGTTGTTCTCCCCGTAACACTGCCACGCCCTTCTTCATTCCGAGACACCTGTTCCGATCCGCGAGACGATCTCGTCCCAGTAGCCGGGCATGCTCTCCCAGGGGTCGGCCGAACCGCCGTGGTCCGTGCGGTCGGTGAAGTAGATCGTCGAGGCTCCCTGCCAGCGGGCGATGCGCAGCGCCTCGTCGAGATGGCCGCGGGGCACGCTGTGCACGAAGTGGCAGAAGCGCTCGGGCGGGTACTCGGCGGTCCACTCCGCCACCTGCGACCAGCGGTAGTCGCTCCAGGGTCCGGTGAAGGTCACCAACTGGTCCGCGGTCTCGGCATATCCGGGATAGGGATGCGTGCCGTGGCCGAGGACGATGTGGCCCTCGTGGCCCCCGTCGCCGAGGAGCGCGCGCAGGGTGTCGGCCGTACGACGGATCTCGGGGAGTGCGGTCCGCTCCGTGGGACAGCGGTCCAGGAGGAAGCCGTCGACCTGGTACCAGTCGAGATAGCGGTGCGCGTCGGAGACGAGCTCGCGGAAGGCTCGTACGCCGTACGTCACGTCCAGGCGGCCGAGGACCCGGACGCCCGCGTTGCGCAGGCGCCCGGCCGCCTCCAGGCAGCGGGGGTCGGGGCGGCTGCCGGGGCCGTCGGCGACGTTCAGTGCGACCCAGTGCAAGGGGGTTCCGGGGCGGGTGAGTTCGCCCCATTCGACCGGGGCGACAAGGGGGTGCGCATAGCCGGGGATACCGAAGCCGACCCGTAAGTCGGTGCTCGCGGTGCCCGTTGCGGTGCTGGTCAGATGCGGCATGCCGCCTCCATCCAGATGTCGGCGAGGGATTCCTCGAGGTTGATCCGGGGGCGCCAGCCGAGCCGGTCGCGTGCGGTGCGCACGTCGGCCTGCTGCCAGCTGCCGCAGCCGTCCGGGTAGGGGTACGCGGCCGGGGCCGTGTGCTCCGGTTCGGAGCGGGGGTGGCCGATGGATGGCCTGACCGGGACGGGCGGTGCGTCGAGTTCGTGCAGGGCACCGCCGTAGCCGGCGACGCGCGCGAGGACGGAGGCGGCGTCGCGGAGGCGTACGGCACGACCGGATCCGATGTTGATGACGCCCTGAGCGGCGGAGAGGGAGGCGGCGTGGACGGCACGGGCGACATCGCGTACGTCGATGAAGTCGCGTTGGACGCCGAGGCCACCGAGTTTGAGTTCGCCGTCGCCGGACTGCATGGCGCGGCGCATGGCCTCGGCGAGGCGGCCGAGGGGCGAGCCGGCCGGGGTGCCGGGCCCGGCGGGCGAGAACACCCGCAGGACGACGGCGTCCAGACCGGACCCGAGGACCAGTTCGGTGGCGGCGAGTTTGCTGACGCCGTACGGGCCGCCGGGGCGGGGTACGGCGTCCTCGGCCGTGGAGGAGCCGGGCTGGCTGGGGCCGTACTCCGCGCCACAGCCGATCTGCACGAGGCGCGCTCCGCAGCCGCTGCGGCGCAGGGCTTCGCAGACGGTGGCGACGGCGACGGTGTTGTGCCGGGTCAGCTCGCGGGCGCCGCCGCGGGTGGCTCCGGCGCAGTTGACGACGACGCCGGGGTGCACCGCGTCCAGGAAGCGGGTGAGCGCGCCCGGGCTGCCGCTGGCGAGGTCGAAGCGTACGTCCGCGTCGTCGCCCCGGCCGAGTGCGGTGAGCTGCACGGCGGGGTCGGCGAGGAGGCGGTCGGCGACGAACCGGCCCAGGTATCCGTTGGCTCCGATCAGCAGCACCCTCATCGGGCGGCTCCCGGGGCGGATTCTCCGATGCGGAGGGTGATCATCTGGCGTTCTCCTTCAGGGTGTTGCCGTGGGTCGTGCGGAAGGCCCGCGGTGTCGGCCCCGCGGGAAGGGCGCTCGGCACGGGGGCCGGGCGCCGGAGACGGTTCACGGCGTGTCGCCGTGTGCCGCGTGGGCCGAGGCCCGGGTGAGGGTCTTGGTCGCGTGGATCAGGAGGACCAGCGCCGCGCCCCCGCACACGAGGGCCGGGACGGATCCCGGTCCCCAGGCGGCGGCCACGGTCTCGACGGGCTGGGCCAGGAGCGAGCAGCCGGGCAGACGGCCCGCGAAGACGCTGGCCAGCGCCGCCGTCTCGGCCATGCCCGCGGCCGCGAGGATGACGGCGGGAGCATGGGTGAAGCCGTGCGCGGTGAGGAGCCGGGCGAGCAGCAGCAGCGCCCCGAGGGCACCGGCTCCGGCGTACGCGGGGGACTCGCCCAGCCATGCCCCGCTGCCGGCGAGCAGTACGCCCAGAGCGCAGAGGAACAGGCCGAACACGCCCAGGAGCGTGGGCCTGACGGAGGAGGCGAACTCTTCCAGGCCCCGGCTGGTGGCGAGTAGGCGCCGGGCGCGTACGGCGAAGAGGTGGGCGCACCAGGCCGCCGGGACGACGGCCAGGGTGAGGGCCAGGACGGAGGCGAGGGCGATGGGCCAGGGGCTGCCGGAGCCGCCGGTCGGCGGTCCGTCGGGGCCGCCCTCGATGCCCGCGGCGAGCAGGCCGTCACCGAGGAGTGCGTAGGCGAGGAGCCCGCAGGTCCACGCGCGCGTGGAGGTGGTCGGGTGCCACGCGCGTGCGGCGCGCAGCGGGCCGCGGCGTACGGCCGCGCGCAGGGCAAGGGAGACGGCGAGTACGCCCACGACGGTCACCGCGAGACGCGGCCGTCCCTCCGTGAGCCGAAGTCCGGTCACGGTCGCCGCGCACAGGGCGCCCGGCAACAGGGTGAGCAGGGCCCAGTCGGCGCGCACCCTGGGGGTGTCGGGTGCCTCGGACCGCGGTGCGGTGTCACCGACGCGGGGCACGCGCGCGTACATCTCCTCGGCGAGCGAGAACACGTCCCGGTGGCGGAAGCGCGTGGCGGTCCGGTCGGTCACACCGTGCGCCTCCAGCCCCGCGGCGATCTCCAGTGGGTCCACCGCGTGCTCGCACAGTTCGCGGTGGCGGTGCATCAGGGCCTTCACGGGGTCGACGGCACCGCGCCGGGCGGAGAGTTTGCGGTCGGCGGGAGGTCCAGTGGTGGGTGCGGAGGGTCTGCCGTCAGGATCAGCCGGTTCGCTCACGGGAGCGAAGGAGCTGTCGTCGGCGGCGGCACCTTCCCGCCCGTAAACGGAGGCCTCGCGGCCGGCGCGAGCCGGTTCACTCCCGGAGTCCGAAGCCTCGCGCCCGGCGCCGGCCCGCTCGCTCACGGAGGCCGATGCCTCACGGCCGAGGCCGACCCTCTCACTCCCGCAATCCGAAACGTCAAGGCCAGCGCCAGGCCGCTCACTCCCGTAGGCGGAAACCTCTCGGTCGACGACAGCCCGCTCGCTCCCGGAGCCCCATGCCTCACGGTCGACGACAGCCCGCTCGCTCCCGGAGCCCCATGCCTCACGGTCGGCTTCTGGCCGCTCGCGCCCGGAGATCCATGCCTCACGGTCGGCTTCTGGCCGCTCGCGCCCGTAAGTCGAAACCTGACGGTCAGTGGGAGTCCGCTCGCTCCCGTAGGTCGGAGCCTCGCGGTCAGTGGGAGCGGTTTCGCTCGTGTGAGCCGTGTCCGTCGTCCTAGGCGCGGCAAGGCGGACGTCCGTCACGCTGGATGTTCTGGACGTTCCATGCCGGGCATCCGCGACCCGCGACTCCCCCAACTGCACGTCCACCACGCGGATCTCTCCCGGTTGGACGTCGACCACCCTCGTCTCGCCCACCTCGGCATTCGTGATCCCCGACTCCTCAACGCCCATCAGCCGCTCCTCGGACCGCGCGTCCCATGCACCGGTGCTCCCCGGCGCCCGGGGTCCGTCCGCGCGCCCCGTCCGTCGCTGTCCGTTCACCACGCCCCCTCCCTCGCAGGCACGGCCTCGCCGGAAGCGGCTCCCGAGGAGGACCCGAGGGGGACGCCCCGGGCCGGCGGTCCCGCCGCCCAGCCCGGCCCGGGTCTGCCCGCGACCGGTCGTGTGCCGGAGTCGGCCCACCGCCCGGGCACGTGGGCCTCGGCCGTTACGGCGAACGGCAGGGGCTCGCCCGAGGCGCCGACGACGACCCGCCGGACCGGACAGTGCGTGACGATGTCGAGGTAAATGCCGTGAAATGCTGTGGTGTTCTGCTCGACGGTGAACAGTTCGAGTGCACGCGCGCGTGCCGCCGCACCGAGGCGCGCACGGCGGTCCGGGTCGCGCAACAGGGAGACGCACGCCTCGGCGAGCGCCCGCGGGTTGCGCGGCGGCACCACGAGACCCGTACCGCCGATGACCTCCACCACCGCGCCGACATCGGTGGACACCGTGGCGCGCCCGCAGAACATCGCCTCGACGAGGCTGATCGGGAAGCCCTCGACGACGCTGGACAGGACGACGACGGCGCCCGTCGCGTAGGCCTCCGGGAGGGTCGGTACGTCCGGTCCGCCGATCTCCTCGAAGGAGACGGGGCTGTCGCCGACGCTGTGCACGCCGTCGGCCCCGTCGGGGAAGAGTTGCGCCGCCAGCGTCTTGCAGTGCGCGAGATAGGTCGCGCTCTCCAGCCCCTCGGCCGGCGCGCCGACGATCCTCAACCGCGTCTTGGGCTCCTGCATGCGGATCTCCGCGAAGGCGTGCAGCAGCGAGATCAGGTCCTTGGCGGGTTCGATGCGCCCGACCCACACCAGGGTGTCCGCCTCGGCGGTTTCGGCACTCTCGCCCACGTCCGAGAAGCGGGAGGCCTCCATGCCGGGATAGACGGTACGGATCTTGGCGCGGTCGGCGCCGCAGCGCTCCTGCCAGCGGCGGGCGTGCGTGTTGCCGGGCGTGATGACCTCGGCCTGCCGGTACGTCTCGGCGGCGAGCCGACCGTAGAACGCGGCGAGCAGCGCCCGCGCCGAGGACGAAGCCATCCGGCCCGCCAGATCCTCCCGGGCACCGAGATAGTGCGCCCGCAGCTGCACGCCGTACTCCGTGACCAGCAGGGGTATGCCCGCGAAGTGCCGAGCCAACAGCCCGGGCAGGGCCGCCGCGCCGCCGGACGTGGCGTGGCAGAGGTCGACCGAGCCGAGCCCGTCGTCCTCGTACCAGTCGAGCGACAGCGGGCGCAGCGCGCGCTCCACCTGGGCGGCGACGGCGAGCAGGTCTGGTACGCGGGCGCCGCGTGCGGCACGCAGTGCGCCGGGCGCGCGACAGGCGCGCTCCAGAGCACGCACGGCGGTCTCGGAGCGCAGGGCGCCGACCAGGCCTCCCTCGTCCCGGGCGAGTTCCGCGAGCCCGTACAGCGCATTGCCGAAACGGTCCGCCACACCCCCGGAGGCACCGTCGGCCACTCCTGCGGAACCGGCCGACCTCACGGATCCCCGCGTCCCCGCCGTTCCCGACGTCCCCGCCGTCCCCGGCGACGCAACCGAACCCGCCGACTCGGCGGACCCCGCGGGCGCGTCCCCCGCGCACACGGCCGCCGCCAACTCCCCGTAGCACTCGGCGAACCGCCGCCGCGCCCGTCGTCCGTACCCGACACCGTCGTCGTCCGCGGTCCACAGCGGCGCGGTGCGTACGCGGCTGACCTGGGGCGGGAGCTCGATCCAGCCCTCGTCCTCCTGCCGCTCGCTGCGGCTGAGCGCGTAGATGTCGAACTCGTGCTGCCCGAGCCCGCGCACGAGCCGGTCGCACCAGAGCCTGGCGTCACCGCTCACATACGGATAGCCACCCTCCGTAAGCAGTCCGATGCGCACGAGCGCACCCCCGATCTCCCGTATGGGGAGCCGCCGTTGACCCGGCGGCTCACAGCGGGACGAACGTATGCGGACATGACGGTGGCGCGATGGACGGTTGTCCATCGCACCACCAAAAGGGGTGAACGGTCGTAACTTTCCCGTGCGGGTCGCGTTCTGTCGCGCTAAGAGATCAACCGAACACGTTTCGTCATGGCGCGGCCGGTTGTTGACGACGGGTCATACGCCGCGCTGTGGGCGGGCCCGAGTTCGACGATTCCTGTCCGGTTCCGCGGAATGCCGTCAGTTCCCGGGAAAGGCCGCCAACTCCCGGGAAAAGCCCGTCAGTTCCCGGGGAAGTCCCGTCAGCTCCCGGGGAAGGCCCAGGGGTTGGGCCGGCAGCGGATTCCGTCGTGGTCAAGGAATTTGGTCTGCTGCTGCATGACGGGAGCGAGCCCGCCATCCACACTGCAGCTCACATGGCCGAAGCCGAGCCGGTGGCCGACCTCGTGGTTGATCAGCATCTGGCGGTACGGGTACATCTTGTCGCCGTACGTCTCGGCACCCTGGGCCCAGCGATACGCGTTGATCATCACGCGCTCGGTGGCGGCCGAGTCGCAGGAGACGTTGTCCTCTTTGGTGTCGAGGCCCGACTTGGCACACCAGAACGCCGTCGTCCCGGGACTTGCCAGAGTGATGACGAAGTCGGACTTCCCGGAGGAGACCCGCTCGAAGGTGCGGTCGCCGTCGTGGGCCCAACTCCGGTCGTCGTTCAGGGTTTTCTGTACGGCCTTGGCGAAGAGCCCACCGTCGAGACCGAGGCCCTTCTCGACGTCGACGCGATAGGTGTACTTCCGCCCGCTTCCCGGCGCCTTGTCGAATCCGGAGACCGCGGCGAATTGCCCGGAACCCTTGAGATCGGCGGCCAGCGGATATTTCGTCGCCATCTGCTGGGCGTACGACAGCGTGGCCACACCCTCACCCGCACCCGCCGACGCGGACGGGACCGGCCGGCCGTCGGTGCGCGACGCGGAGTCCTTGACCCCCTCATCGGCGTCGCTCGCGGTCTGCGGGCGTGCGGAGTTGTCATCGCGCCCGTTGATGGCCTGCGCGGCCACGACGACCGCCAGGACGGTGATGACCGCGGCGGCCGCGATACCGGTGAAGGCCCGGCCCTTGCCTCCCCTGGCCTTCTCCGGCCGCGACTCTGGGGGCTCCTGATCGCCTGGGCGCGTCCTGTGCTCGACCTCGTCGTCCCAGGCGGTGGCGGAGGTGCCGAAGGCGTACGGGTCCGCGCGGAGCGCCGCCGAGGCGGCCGAGCGGGGCGCGAAGGGGTCGTCGACCTCGTCGAAGGCATCGAGGTAGGCCTGCCGGGCGCCGCGGGCTCCCGCCGGGGGCGGCGCCTGCCGCTGCCGGGGGACGGTCGGACCGAGGCGACCCTGCGGCACGCCTTGACCTTGGCCTTGACCAGGGCCTTGGCCTTGACCTTGGCCTGGACCGGGTCGGGGTCCAGGTCCAGGTCCGTAGGGAGGTCCCTGCGGGGATGCCCGAGGTACTCCGTACCCGACGCCCGTCCCCGGCGGCCCACCCCTCAACTCGCCCCAGGAACCGCCGGTTTCCCGCTGCTCGGGATGTCCACCGCGCACCCGCGGTACGCCATGAGCGGGGGTGCCGTCGGGATAACGCGGCGTGCCGTGCGCCGGAGTCCCGTCGGGAAGTCGGGGAAACCCATGCGCGGGAGTGCCGTCGGGAAGCCGAGGCACTCCACCCGTGGGCGGGCCGGCGGAGAACCTCTGAGGTCCCCCAGCGGGCGCGCCACCCGCGAAACCTGAGGCCCCACCCGGGGCCCCACCAGGAGGCATCCCGCCCCCGGGCCGCTGAACTCCCTGCCCCGGAAGGGCTTCCGGCCCTCGGGGCGTCCACCCGTCGGGCAGCCGGGGCACGCCCCGGGACGGCGTCCCGCCCATCGGCGGCGGCGAAGGCTGCTGTCCGGCGGGACCCTGACGACGCCCGGCCCGTTTCCTTGTCTGCGGTTCCGGTTCCGGTTCTGGGCGGGCAGCGGGAACTACAGGTATGTCGGCGGTGTCCCTCTTGGGGGCGGATCCGCGGCGGCGGCTGTGACGTCCCACGGCCGCCTCAGCTCCTCACGCCGGTGGCGCCGATGTCGGCCAACTCGCCGGTGTCCGCGAGGAGTTCACGGAAGGCCCTGGCGACGCTCTCCGGGTACTCCATCATCGCCACGTGCCCCGCGTCAGGCAACGACAGCAACCGGGAATCGCGGAAGGCGCGTGCCGCCGGCTGGGCCATGCGGTACGAGACGAGCTGGTCACGGCCCCCGTAGACGAGGAGCGTCGGCGCGAGGACACGCTCGGCCTGGCGCCACAGTCCGTGCTGACCGCCCAGCGTGTACGCGTTCACGATGCCGCGTGCCGAGCGCGCCATGGCGTCCCAGAAGTAAGGGAGGGCGAGCCTCCGCTCCATCTCCTCGACCGCGTTGCGGAACCCCTCGGGCGTGACCATGCCGGGGTCGCCGTAACAGAGCGCCGTGACACCTCGTACGCGCTGTTCGGCTGACCAGCCCTTGGTGAACCTGGTGAACAGGCCCGCCACCCCGGGCAGAGCGAGCAGCGCCGTCGGCATGGCCGTGCGCTGGACCCGGATCTCCGGGAGCGCCGGTGAGACGAGGGTGAGTGTGCGGACGAGATCGGGCCGTACGGCGGCGACGCGCGTCGTGACGGCACCGCCCATCGAGTTCCCGAAGAGGTGCACGGGCCCGCGCTCGGACGCGTCGAGATAGCGGATCACCGCACGCGCGTGCCCGGTCACCGAGTAGTCGCCGTCGTCCGGCGGCGGCGAGTCTCCGAAGCCCGGCAGATCAACGGCCTCGCTGTCCACGAGGCCGTCCAGGAGGGGCATCAGCGCCGACCAGTTCTGCGAGGAACCGCCCAGCCCGTGCACGTACAGCGCGGGCGCCAGTCCCTTCCGGGCCGGCGGTCTCGCCCGGACCGTCAGCGTGATCCCGGGGAGCCCGACCGTGCGCAGCCGCTCCCCCGCGGCCACCCTGACGGTCCCGACCTTGGGCACGACGGAAGTAGCCATTACGGACGGCAGTTCGGTCGAAGACATGCGGCAATGTTACGAGACCATCACACCTCAGATCGTGTGTTCGCAGTCACAGATCCGGTGTCGCCCGGTGGCCTGGGCCGATGCCCGGGTCAAGGCGGAACCCCGAGACGGAAGGCGGTACGCCGAAACGGGCGGAGGCCGGACCGATGCGCAGCCGGGGACGGGACACCTGCGCAGCCGGAACCGGACGGCGGCACGAGCAAGAACCGGACCGCGACAGGGGCAGGAGCCGGACGGCGCCACGAGCGAGGACCCGACGGCACCACAGACGGGACCGGACAGCGACGCAGGCAGGGGCGGGGCGGCGGCGCGATCACATAGCGTCCCGATCTCGACTCTCATACCCTTCGTAGACGAGGGCACTCGTACTCGCACAAGAGCGCACTCGCACCCACTCGGGAAGAGGACACATGACTGTCGACCCCACCGACCCCGAGACCATCGAGGACTCCGACGACACCGAGTTCGATGTCGAGGCCCCCGAAGCCGACGCGGCCGAACAGCGCGCGGACCTGGCATCCCACCGCGACGTACCGCCGACGGACGCGGACCCGGCCAGCGCCAACGAGGCGGACCTCGCGGAACAGGCGAGAGTCGTCGAACTCGACGAGGACGACTATCGCTGAGCCGAGATGATGCGAACCGAACAGACGCGACCGCCCGGTATACCCCTTGATCGTGCGCTCTGCGGGGGTTTCACCGGCGTCCGGTCCGTGAAATTCTCCGCTCGCACCGCGCACACCACGGTTACCGAAAAGTACGATGGCGATGCGGCGCTCACCGCATGTGGACGATTTTGGGAGGCGGCGTGACAGCCATCGAGCAGACAGAGGCGGCACGCCCGCGGGGCACACGCCTGCCGCGCCGTGCCCGACGCAACCAGCTCCTCGGCGCCGCCCAGGAAGTGTTTGTTGCGCAGGGATACCACTCGGCCGCGATGGACGACATCGCCGAACGCGCGGGCGTCAGCAAACCAGTGCTCTACCAGCACTTCCCCGGCAAGCTCGACCTCTACCTCGCGCTGCTGGACCAGCACTGCGAGTCACTGCTGCAGGCCGTACGGGCCGCCCTGGCGTCCACCACGGACAACAAGCTGCGCGTGCGGGCGACCATGGACGCGTACTTCGCGTACGTGGAGGACGACGGCGGCGCCTTCCGTCTGGTCTTCGAGTCGGACCTGACGAACGAGCCCGCGGTGCGCGAGCGCGTCGACAAGGTCACGTTCGAGTGCGCGGAGGCTATCTGCGAGGTCATCGCGGAGGACACCGGTCTCTCCAAGGCGGAGTCGATGCTGCTGGCCTCGGGCCTCGGCGGACTCGCCCAGGTGGTGGCCCGCTCCTGGCTGCACAGCGACCGCAGCGTGCCGCGCGACCAGGCAGTGCAGTTGCTGACCTCGCTGGCGTGGCGGGGCATCGCCGGTTTCCCGCTGCACGGCAACGAGCACCACTGACGTCACTTTGTTCCCACCCGATGTTCGCTCCTGGCGTTCTCGGGCGGACCGTGTACGTCCCCTCACCGGGCTAATGTGTGCTGCGTACGGCGCGGACGAACGCGCACATCAGTGACCGTCGGAGGGACATAGCCGTGGAGGTCAAGATCGGCGTGCTGCACGCGCCCCGCGAGATCGTTCTGGAGAGCGGTCAGACCCCGGAAGAGGTCGAGCGCGCGGTGTCCGATGCGCTGGCCGGCAAGTCGCAGCTGCTCAGTCTCGTGGACGACCACGGCCGCAAGGTCCTGGTCCCGGCGGACCGCCTGGCCTACGTGGAGCTCGGCGAGCCGACGGCCCGCAAGGTGGGCTTCAGCGCGCTGTAGGGCGATGAGAAAGGGGCTCGGTGGCAGCTGCCACCGAGCCCCTTTTCCATGCGTTCGTCTCTCCCGTTTCCAAGCGCTCGCCCCTCGTGCCCGTGCTTCACATCTGGAGCACAAGTCGCCCACAGATGAGGATTGCATTCCGCAGGTCACGGGTATGACGGGCTACGACCGAAGTGCACACGGCCGTGCGGGAGGGACCCCCTGATGTTCTTGGAAGCGCTCGGCTCCGCGATCCTCGGTCTGGCATTGGCATGGGCGGCCGCGTACCGCCTTTCGCACCGTCTGCCCGCCCGACGCCTCGTCATCCCGACGGGCATCGCGGGAGCCCTCTTCGGCGCCTTCCTCACCCATACCGCCCTGGGATCCGTCGGCTACCTGCCGGTGATGCTCGGCGCGGTGGCGGTCTCCGCCGCGTCCATCTCCCTGCTCCTACGCCCCGCGGGAAGACTCAGCCGCCACTCGGCAACGGTATGAGCGACGAGTCCGACGGTTCCGATTCAACGGACGCCCACTAGCTTTTAGGGGCGCGGGGCTGTGACATATGCGGCTCCTCCCCCACTCTCGGCTTCTCCCCCACTCTCGGCTTCGCTCGAGCGGGGGGACCCCCATGAGCGGGGGGACCCCCATCGTGGGCGCGACCAGCCCCCACGCACCCGCAGAAAACAAACAACCCGCAGAAAAACGAACCGGCGCCAAAAAGGTCAGGCGGCCAGCCCCAACGCAGCCATCCGCTTGGTGTGCGCCTCAGTGATCCGCGAGAACATCCGCCCCACCTCGGCGAGATCGAACCCATCGGCCACCCCACCGACGAGCATCGTCGACAGGGCGTCCCGGTCGGCAACCACCCGCTGGGACTGCGACAGCGCCTCCCCCATCAACCGCCGCGCCCACAGGGCGAGTCGCCCGCCCACGCGCGGGTCCGCGTCGATGGCGGCCCGCACCTTCTCGATGGCGAACGACGCGTGCCCGGTGTCGTCGAGCACGGCCAGCACGAGCCCCCGCGTATCGGAGTCGAGCCGGGCCGCGACCTCCCGGTAGAAGTCACTGGCGATCGAGTCGCCGACATACGCCTTGACGAGCCCCTCCAACCAGTCCGAGGGCGCCGTCTGCTTGTGGAAACCGTCGAGCGCGGCGACGAACGGCTCCATCGCCTGCGTCGGCTCCGCCCCGATCTCCGTGAGCCGGTCCCGCAACTGCTCGAAGTGGTGGAACTCCGCCGACGCCATCTTCGCCAGCTCCGCCTTGTCCGCGAGCGTCGGCGCCAGCTTCGCGTCCTCCGCGAGCCGCTCGAACGCCGCCAGCTCCCCGTACGCGAGCGCGCCGAGCAGGTCCACGACCGCGGCGCGGTACTGGGGGTCGACGGATGCCTTGGCCCAGTCCTGGGCGGCGACTCCGGTGGGTGCGGCAGATGCGTCGGAAGCGTTGTCAGGCGTCGTCATGAAGCGCACAATAGCCCGCTCACCGTACGACGGAAGGCCCTGGTCAATCAGTGTGACGACGACTACGTGACCAAATCCGCCATCGCATATGCGCGATTCCGGGGTATGGTGGTAATGCGCTCGCTGAGTTGATCTACGTAACTCGACGGGCCGCACGAATGAGGATGCCCGGTCGGTGGCCCGATCGGCTCCGACCAGACAGCCCTCCACGTCAGTACGGCACAGTGCGTACGACATCCGGAGGGACCCTCAGCGGTACGAGAGCTCGAGCGTCGGCAGTGGTCCCATGCCACCCGGCCCGCTGGTCAAGAGCGGCCGACGTCCCCGGCACGGTCCCGACACGACCCCCGCGCTCGCCTCGCACCGCGTACACAGAAGAGGCAGCACCCTGACTACCTTCCGAGAGCTCGGGATCCTTCCCGAGACAGCCGAAGCCCTTGAGGCCGTCGGCATCACCAGTCCCTTCCCCATCCAGGAGATGACGCTCCCCGTTGCCCTGACCGGCACCGACGTCATCGGCCAGGCCAAGACCGGCACCGGCAAGACGCTGGGCTTCGGTCTTCCGCTCCTCGAGCGCGTGACCGTTCCCGCGGACGTCGAGGCGGGCCGGGCGCAGCCCGAGCAGCTCACCGACGCCCCGCAGGCCCTCGTCGTCGTCCCGACGCGCGAGCTGTGCACCCAGGTCACGAACGACCTGCTGACAGCCGGCAAGGTCCGTAACGTACGCGTTCTGGCCATCTACGGCGGCCGGGCGTACGAGCCGCAGGTCGAGGCCCTCCGTAAGGGCGTCGACGTCATCGTCGGCACCCCGGGCCGGCTCCTCGACCTCGCGGGCCAGAAGAAGCTCAACCTCAAGCACATCAAGGCACTCGTCCTCGACGAGGCCGACGAGATGCTCGACCTGGGCTTCCTGCCCGACGTCGAGAAGATCATCAACATGCTGCCGGCCCGCCGCCAGACGATGCTGTTCTCGGCGACCATGCCGGGTGCGGTCATCGGCCTCGCGCGCCGCTACATGTCGCAGCCCACGCACATCCGCGCCACGGCGCCGGACGACGAGGGCCAGACGGTCCGCAACACCCAGCAGTTCGCCTACCGCGCGCACAACATGGACAAGCCGGAGATGGTCTCGCGGATACTGCAGGCCGACGGCCGCGGTCTCGTGATGGTCTTCTGCCGCACCAAGCGGACGGCGGCGGACCTCGCCGACCAGCTCCAGCAGCGCGGCTTCGCGTCCGGCGCGGTCCACGGCGACCTCGGCCAGGGCGCCCGCGAGCAGGCGCTGCGCGCCTTCCGCAACGGCAAGGTGGACGTGCTCGTCTGCACCGACGTGGCCGCGCGCGGCATCGACGTCGAGGGCGTCACGCACGTCATCAACTACCAGTCCCCCGAGGACGAGAAGACGTACCTGCACCGCATCGGCCGTACGGGCCGCGCGGGTGCCAAGGGCATCGCGATCACCCTCATCGACTGGGACGACATCCCGCGCTGGCAGCTCATCAACAAGGCGCTGGACCTCGGCCTGAGCGACCCGCCGGAGACGTACTCCACGTCCCCGCACCTCTTCGAAGAGCTGAAGATTCCCGCGGGCACCAAGGGAGTTCTGCCGCGCGCCGAGCGCACCCGCGCCGGTCTCTCGGCCGAGGCGGTCGAGGACCTCGGCGAGACCGGCGGGCGTGGCGCGCGCGGCCGCGGTGGCCGCTCCGGCGCCCCGGCGTCGGCCCCGGCCGCCGAGCGCGACCGTGACCGTGACCGTGACCGCTCGGCGCGTACGCCGCGCCGCCGTCGTCGTACGCGCAACGGCACGCCGCTCGACGCCACGGAGCAGCAGACCACGCCGGGGACCACGGAGTCGGCCTCTGTCGGCCCGACGACCCCGACCACCCCGGCCGCCCCTGCCACGGAGCCGCGTACGCCGCGCCGCCGTCGGCGGACGCGTGCCGGAGGCGCTTCGGAGGCGGCCGAGACGGCCGTCGCCACGGCCGAGGGCACCGTGGCCGAGGCCGCCGCACCGGTCGCTCCGGCCGAGCCGGTGGCCGCGGAGACCAAGCCGCGCCGCCGTCGTACGCGCCGGACCGCGGAAGCCGCTCAGCCCGAGCTCGCCGTAGTCGAGGAGGCCACCCCGGCCGCCGTCGCGGCCCCCGTGGCCGAGGCGACCGAGGTGTCCGAGCCCAAGCAGCCGCGCCGCCGCACTCGCAAGGCCGCCACGGCCGCCGAGACGGCGGTGGACACCGCCGAGGGCCCGGCCGCCGTCGAGGTGGCGGAGGTCGCCGAGACGAAACCGCGCCGCCGTACGCGGAAGACCGCCGAGGTCGTCGAAGCCGCCGAGGCCGTGGTGGAAGCCGTTGTCGAGCCGGTGGAAGCCGTCGAGGCCAAGCCGCGCCGCACCCGCAAGGCCACGACCACGGCCGCCGCCGAGGCCGCCCTGGACACCGCCGAGACCGCGGAGGCCAAGCCGCGCCGCCGGACCCGTAAGGCCGCCGCCACGGCCGTCGAGGTCGCTGAAGCCGCCGAGGCCGCCGAGGCCGCCGAAGCGGCCATCCCGGCCCAGGCGGCCGAGGAGACCGAGGCCAAGCCGCGCCGCCGCACCCGCAAGGCCACCACGGCCACCACGGCCACCACGGCCACGGAGACCGCCACGGCCGCTCCGGTGGTCGAGGTGCCTGCCGCGGAGGCCACGGCCACGCCTCGTCGGCGTACGCGCAAGGCCGCCGAAGCCGCCGAGACCGCGCTGGACACCGCGGAAGGCACGACGGTCGAGGCGCCGGTGGCCACGGCGACGAAGCCGCGCCGCACCCGCAAGGCCGCGGCAGCCGCCGAGACCGCCGTGGACACCGCGGAGGCGGCCGAGGCCACCGAGACGAAACCCCGCCGCCGCACCCGCAAGGTCGCGGCCGCCGAGGCCGGCATCCCGGCCCAGGCCGCCGAGGTCACGGACGCCGCCACGGCCGAGGCCCCGGCCAAGCCGCGCCGCACCCGTAAGACGGCGGCCACGGCCGCCG
Organism: Streptomyces sp. NBC_00878; assembly: GCF_026341515.1. Taxonomy (NCBI): domain Bacteria; kingdom Bacillati; phylum Actinomycetota; class Actinomycetes; order Kitasatosporales; family Streptomycetaceae; genus Streptomyces; species Streptomyces sp. NBC_00878. Next base: position 3,633,537 of record NZ_JAPEOK010000001.1, read on the forward strand.
CCGCGGACGCGGTCACGGCCGAGGTCGCGCCCGAGGCCAAGCCCCGCCGCCGCACGCGGAAGACGGCAGCGGCCGCCGAGACGACGGAGAGTTGACGCTCACACCTGACGGCCCGGTCCCACTTCGGTGGGGCCGGGCCGTCGGCGTTCCCGCGCACGCCGCACGATCGCGCCCCCGCGGTTGTCAACGGTCTGCCTTGTGGCCCGTCCCATGGCCCGTCGTCCCCCGGCCGCCGCCCGGCATGCCGCCCGAAAGGTTCCCCGGATAGCCTCCTCCTCATGAGCAGGCCCGCCACCTTCGTCCCGCCCTCCGGGGCCCGCGCGTATCGGCTCGCCACCGCGCGCGGGGAGTTCGCCGTGATCGAGGCGGGCAGCCCCGACAAGGGCACCGCCTTGCTGCTACCAGGGTTCACCGGCAGCAAGGAGGACTTCATCTCGTTGCACGAACCACTGGCCGCGGCCGGATACCGGACCGTCGCCGTGGACGGGCGGGGCCAGTACGAGAGTCCGGGCCCACGGGACGACGAAACGCCCTACGCGCTGGGCGAGTTGGCGCAGGACGTCCTCGCACAGGTCGACGCGCTGACCGATTCCCGAGCCGGCTCCCTCACCGACTCCCCGGGAGCCAGCTCCCTCACCGACTCCCCGGCCGACGCCCCGGAGAACCGTGTCCACCTCGTCGGCCACTCCTTCGGCGGCCTCGTGGCCCGTTCGGCCGTGCTGCTGGACCCGGCCCGCTTCCGGTCGCTCACCCTGATGGCATCGGGGCCCGCCGAGATCTCCCCCTCCCAGCAGCAGCGCGTGAAACTGCTGCGGGACGTGCTCGCCGTGATGGACATGGGTCGGGTATGGGAAGCGATCCAGGCCCTTGAGCCCCCGGAGGACGCCGCGGGCGAGCTGGACGCCGGTCTCGACGACGAGGACATCCTGAAGCGCCGCTGGCTCGGCAACAGCCCGGCCCAACTCATCGCAGCGGGGCGCCAGTTGTGCGAGGAGCCCGACCGCGTGGCCGAACTGGCCGCCGTACGGCTGCCCGTACACGTCCTGTCGGGCGAACGCGACGACACCTGGCCGCTGCCGCTCCTCGACGACATGGCCGTACGCCTCGACGCGCACCGCACGATCGTCCACGGAGCCGAGCACTCGCCCAACTCGGACCGCCCTTTGGAGACGGCCGAGGCCCTCGCCGCGTTCTGGGACCGGGTGGGCTGACGCTCTGCCGGTGGGTTGTACGGCTGCGGGCCGTCCGTGGCTGGTCGCGCCCACCCGGCGAAGCCGCACATCGACGCACCCCCGCACCCCCAACGGAGCGCTCCTCGCCGACCGCGCAACGAAACGAACCGTCCGCGTCGGCCCGGGAAGCGGCAGACGGGCCTAGGGGGTGTTTCGAAAGTCCCGCACAGCACCCACGGCGCCCGGCACGCGCTCTCGCTGCACCGGACTTTCGAAACACCCCCTAGTACTGCCCCTGCAAGTGCTCCCAGAACCCGTCCCGCAGGCATCGCCGCAGGTCCGCCTGCCCCCGCAGCGAGTACTGCAGCAGCCCCTCGGCCTCCACGAGCAGGTCCTGGTCGACCGGCCCGGGCAGATACGGGTGCCCGGGCAGCAGCTCCGCCAGCGCGTCCCAGCCCCGCGCGGACAGCCACGTCGCGGCGATCTGCGCGCCCACGAACCGCACGTCCTCGCGCGAGGGGCGGCCCGCCGCCGACGTGTCGTACGAGGCGGCGGTCCGCCGGGAGACGTACGGCTTGAAGAACTCCAGGTCGAAGGTGCGCTGACTGTCGACCTCCCAGAGCAGCGGCTCCGCCTGGTTGCGCCCCTCCGGCGCCTCGATGCCCCACAGGTGCACGCGGGCCCCGTACCCCTGCGCCGCCTCGACCGCCGAGACCAGGTCCTCGTCGCCGCCGATGAGCGCCGCGTCGCTGATGGCACGGTGCCGGGCCAGTGACTCCAGATCGGTACGGATCAGGGAGTCGACGCCCTTCTGCTGGTTGTTGGCATTGAGGTTGCCGAGCCGGACCTTCACGTCGGGCAGCTCGGCGATGGACTGCTGCTCCGCGGTGTGGATGCGGCGCCGCGCCCCGTCGTACCAGTAGACGCGCAGCAGTCTGCTGTCCGCGAAGATCGTGCGCGCCCGGTCGATGAGCGCCTCGATGAGCCCCTCGGCGTCCAGGTCGAAGGCCCGGCGGTCCTCCGTCCCGGCGACGAGCCGGCCCGCGGCCGCGTACAGATACCCGGCGTCGACGAAGATCGCATGAGTCGACGGCGTCTTCGCCACCTCGGCGAGCATGCGCTGGAGCAGCTCGTTCGTGCGGTCGATACGCACACCGAGCACCGCTGGATCCAGTTCGTCATTCATATGCGCCTCATTGTCGCAGGCGGTCACGGGACGAACACAACCGGTCCAGAAACGGGCTGGAATTGCCGGTCCGGACGCGGGTCCGGCACAGGTCCGGAACAGGTCCGACACAGATTCGGACACCGGTCGGATACCAGTCAGTAGTTAGCCGTTCGAAAAATTTCTTTAGCGTAGGGAATGTTTGTAACACGCATGCCGTTGGATCCCTACGTAACCAAGTAGTTCTCCTCAGGAGGATGACCAGACGAAGGGAGAAGCCTGTGCGCTTCGAAATCATGCGCCTTGACGACGTCGACGGAAGCCCCGTGGACAGCACCGTCGTGGACGCCGCCTCCGTCAACCGGATCGTTCAGCAAGCCGCCGCCATCGGGCAGCGCCTCTGGATCCGCCCGACCAACACCCCGGCTTCATAACGCCGGACAGACTTCAGAACCCCCGTACGGCACCGACGCCGTACGGGGGTTCTGCGCGTGCGGGGGGTGTGCGGGGCGGCGCACGTACCGGGGGGGTGTGCGGGGCGGCGCACGTACGGGGACTTCAGCTGCTCTCGATGACCAGCGTGATCCCGTTGATGATCTGCTGCACGGCGATCGCGGAGAGCATCATGCCCGCGAGCCGGGTCACCAGCACGACACCGCCGTCCCTGATGACGCGGATGATCAGCAGCGAGTACCGCATCACCACCCACAGCACGACATGGATGGCGACGATCGCGGCCCACACCGACACGTGCGTCGCCACGCTGTCGGCCTTCTGCACGGCCAGGATGACGGACACGATCGCGCCAGGTCCGGCGAGCAGCGGCATGCCCAGCGGTACGAGGGCGACGTTGACGTCCTTCGTCTGCTTGGGCTCGTCGGTCTTGCCCGTGAGCAGGTCGAGCGCGATGAGCAGGAGCAGCAGGCCGCCCGCGATCATCAGCGCGGGGACGGACACGTGCAGGTAGTTCAGGATCTGATGCCCCAGCAGCCCGAAGACGGCGATGACTCCGCCGGCCACACAGACGGCCTGGAACGCCATCCGCTTCTGCACCTTGGCCGGACGTCCGGCCGTCAGCGCGAGGAAGATCGGGGTGATCCCCGGGGGATCCATGATGACGAAGAGGGTGAGGAAGAGGGAGCCGAAGACGGCGAGGTCGAACACGGTGAGCCTTGCGGGAGGAGGGACTTACGGGAAGGCGCTGGAACGCACGCGGGGAACGGTGAGCACAGCCCGCAGCGCAGGCGGGAACAGTGGGCGCAGCCTGGCGCGCAGGGCCCAACCGGCGGCCACAACCTGGGCCACCGCCTGAAGTTCAAGCGCAGGGCACCTTCCGGCGCACCCCGAGCGGAACGGAAGACGGAAGAACGGAAGAACGGAAGAACGGAAGAACGGAAGCTAGCGCTCGGCGCTTCCGCCGGCCCCCGGCACGGGAAACGCGCCGGTCGCCCGCCGGGTGATCTCCCCGTAGATCTCGGGATCCGTCGTGAACTCCCCGAGCACACATGTCTTACGGCTGCCGTGATAGTCGCTGGACCCGGTCGCCAGCAGCCCCAACTCGCCCGCGAGCCCCCGCAGTCGGGCCCGGGTGGCCGATTCGTGGTCCATGTGGTCGACCTCGATCCCGTCGAGCCCGGCCGCCGCAAGTTCCGCGAGGGCGGACTCCGGCACGGTCAGCCCGCGCTTGGACGCGGCGGGATGCGCGAAGACGGTCACCCCGCCCGCGGCCTTGACGATCCGGATCATCTCGAAGGGGTCCGACTCGTGCTTCTCGACGTAGGCCCGCCCGCCGTCGGCGAGCCACTCGGTCGTGAAGGCGTCGGAGACGCTGGGCACCACGCCGAGCTCGACCAGCGCAGTGGCGATGTGCGGCCGCCCCACGGACCCGCCGGCCGCGACGCGCTCCACCTGCTCCCAGGTCACCGGGACGCCCAGCTCCTGGAGCTTGCCGATCATCGCCTGGGCCCGCGGCACCCGGTCGTCGCGTACGAGCTCGCGCTCGCGCAGCAGCTCGGGCTCCTCGGGGTCGAAGAGGTACGCCAGCATGTGCAGCCCCACACCGTCGAGACGGCAGGAGAGCTCGGCCCCGGTCACGAGGGTCAGCCCGGCGGGCACGGCCGCGATGGCCTCCGCGTACCCGCGGGTGGTGTCGTGATCGGTCAGCGCGACGACGTCGAGCCCGGCGGCGGCAGCGTTGCGCACCAGCTCGGCGGGGGTGTCCGTACCGTCCGAGGCCGTGGAGTGGCAGTGCAGATCAATACGCACGACACAAACTCCAGACACGGGAAGAACAGCAGAGACGGCTCAAGGATAACGGCCACCTGGACCGCCCCTGTCACACCCGAAGCGGGGGCGCACCCCCTACAGGCAGTCTTATGGCAGCAGGCCCGCTCTTTTCAGGGGCGCGGGGCTGCATCAATATGCGGCTCCTCCCCCACTCTCGACTTCTCCCCCACTCTCGGCTTCGCTCGAGCGGGGGGACCCCCATGAGCGGGGGGACCCCCATCGTGGGCGCGACCAGCCACACCCAACCCGCACCCGGCAGACCACAGGAACCCCCACCCAGTAGCCGCCCACCCCACCCAGCGGAGCGCTACGGCTCAAGAATCCGCGGCGACAACGCCCCACAAGGCAACAGATCCACTTCCGCCCCCGCGTCCCGCAGATCCGTCAACACCAGCTCGTCGTACATCAACAACCCCGACTGCTCGGGCCAGACAACCGCCCACAGCCACAACCCCCGCGCCTCACCCGCGAAAACGGCCCGGTCGTCGGGCGTCCCGGAGACATGCCACAACGGCGTCGGCCGCCCCGCGGCGAGCAGCTTCGCCTGGGCGGGCTTCTCGACGCTCATGTACGGCCCAGGATCGGGCCCGTCGATCCCCGCGTACCGCGCGCCGAGCCCGACGCCGAGCTCCTCGGCGATGAGGACCAGCTCCCCTATACCGCCGAGCGGCCCCGGCCCGGAGCACGCCACGGCCGTGGCGCGACCGCCGCTGCGGTCGTCACCGGCGAACGCCGCCCCCGTGAAGAGCCAGCCGACGGGCAGCGGCCACGGCATCCACACCGGTACGCGCGCACGGTGCACCACCACACCGAGGGCCTCGACGCTGGGCGGGATCACGGGCTGCAGCGGATGCACGATGCCGTGCACATCGCACTGCCAGGAGTCGGCGAAGAGGCCGGGAGCCCTGACCCGGCCACCACACTTCGGGCAACTGGGTTCGCCCCTCATAGGGCCCAACGGTCCTCCCCGTCTTTCGCCGCGTCAAGGACGATCACCCGTCCGGCGTGTGCCTGTCACGTTCCCCCCACCTCGGATCACCTCCGAAATGTAGATGCAGGTCACATTCATCAGCCGACCCAATTTGACCGAGGACAGAGTCGCCGTGTTTGCCAACTGACGCATTTAGGCCACGGGTTGGTGACGTTGCTCACCCGGGCCGCACCCGGCAGCGCCCCGGATCAGTCCCGGATCAGTCTCGGATCAGTCCCGGCGCCGCCCCGGCTCAGTCCAGCGGGACGGACTTGCGTACGGGATCACGCAGGTCGGTCCCGTTCGCGAGCCAGCGCTCCTGGAGGGCCCCCGCGCCGTGCACCCGCTTCCACGCGGCCTCGTTCGGCGTCATGGGGAGCAGCGGCAGGAAACGTACGGGATCCAGGGGTGCGTCGAGCTCCAGATCCTCGACCAGGCCGCCCGCCTCGGCGACCAGTACGGAGGTGAAGGGGGCGTCCGGCCACAGGGGCCCGCCCACGTCGAGCGAGGCGCCCGGGGCCACGACCAGGCCCTCGACCTGCGGGGACGCGGCCAGTACGGCGAGGGGGCGGAGCACCTTGTCGGTGTCGGCGGCGCCGGCCCGTACGGAGAGGACCAGCTCGGCGCGCGGGCCCGCCACCGGGTCGGCGACGACCGCCGTGGGGTCGGTCATCGGCCGGGCGGACATGCCGAGCGTCGCGTAGCGGACGATCGCCTTCTCCGTGCCGTCGGCGGTTCCGTCGGTGAAGCGGAGCACCTCGATGCGGTCCGTGCCCAGGAAGGTCACGGCGGCGCGCGCGTCCGGTTCGCCCAGCGCGGTACGCAACCGGGCCTCCACCAAAGGAAGAACATCAGCCATGCGCCGAGCATAGAACTCGTCAGTAGCGGACGAAGCGACAGCTTGACACTTCAGTCGGCTGATAGTCTTGGCCGCTGGTCGGGGCAGCACGCAGAAGCGTCGCTCTCGAGTCCCGACCCAAGTCTCGACAGTCTCGACGCATGAGACTCCCCTACGGGGGATGGACCTCCCCTACGGGGGACCGGCCGGAGGAGGTGGGGCTCCATGGATCGAAGTCGACCGTGCAGTACCACCCGCTCTTCCGGCTGCTGAGTCCCTCTCAGCTCCAGAGCTCACGCTCTACTGGCTGCCACCTCTCGCACTCGCGTCATGGCGTCCGGTGCACAACGGAAGAGCACTTCGTTTTTCCTGATCTGTCTGAATTTTTCTGATCTGTATCAGTAGCGAAGCTGCCACCGCGACGGTGCGGTGCTCCCCGCTTTGTGGACGTGCCAAACATCCGCAGTCAGGACGTCCCCATTCCGGGCAGTCTCAACCGTTGCCGGCCGCTTTCGTTCGCGAAGGAGCCAGCCATGTCGATGATCCGTGACCTGCGTGCCGCGGTCCGCACCAGCTCGCAGCGCAAGGACGGCGGCGCGTACGACAGCACCCGCGACGCCGGGGCGAGTTCGGCCGTCGTGGACTGCGCGGTCTACCGCGACGGCGTCCGTCTCCCGTCCGCCGACGGCCTCACGCCGCGTGCGGCGATCCGGCAGGCGCGGCGGGACGGCGGGTTCGCCTGGATCGGTCTGCACGAGCCGACCGAGGCCGAATTCGCCGGTGTGGCCGCCGAGTTCGGGCTGCACCCGCTGGCCGTCGAGGACGCCGTCCACGCCCACCAGCGGCCCAAGCTGGAGCGGTACGACGACACGCTGTTCGCCGTCTTCAAGACCATCCACTACGTCGAGCACGACGAGCTCACCGCCACCAGTGAGGTCGTCGAGACCGGCGAGGTGATGTGCTTCACCGGACGGGACTTCTTCATCACCGTGCGGCACGGCGGGCAGGGCTCGCTGCGGGCGCTGCGGCACCGGCTGCAGGACGACCCCGAGCTGCTCACCAAGGGCCCCTCGGCCGTCCTGCACGCCATCGCCGACCACGTCGTCGACGGGTACGTCGCGGTCGCCGACGCCCTCCAGGACGACGTCGACGAGGTCGAGACCGAGGTGTTCTCGCCCGGGCGCCGGGGCGGGGTGTCGCGCGGTGTGGACTCGGCGCGGATCTACCAGCTCAAGCGTGAGGTGCTGGAGTTCAAGCGCGCGGTGTCGCCGCTGATGCGGCCCATGCAGCTGCTGAGCGAGCGGCCGATGCGGCTGGTCGACCCCGACATCCAGAAGTACTTCCGCGATGTCGCCGACCACCTCGCGCGGGTGCAGGAACAGGTCGTCGGCTTCGACGAGCTGCTCAACTCGATCCTCCAGGCCAACCTCGCGCAGGCCTCCGTCGCGCAGAACGAGGACATGCGCAAGATCACGTCCTGGGCGGCGATCATCGCCGTTCCGACGATGGTGTGCGGCGTGTACGGCATGAACTTCGACCACATGCCGGAGCTGCACTGGCGGTACGGCTACCCGGTGATCATGGGCATCACCGTGGTGCTCTGCCTGGGCATCCACCGCACGCTGAAGCGCAACGGCTGGCTCTGAGGGGCCCGGCACCGGACGAGGGCCCGGCACTAGGCCCTGTCGTCAAATTCCCGTCTGCCTCGCGACGCCATGCACGCTCCCCCACTGCCTTAAGGGCGTGGGAGGTGCCCCCACTCGCCGCACCGGGCGCAGCCCCAAGTACGTCCAGTACGAGGGACTACGCCCGGCGCACCGAGAGCACGCACCTGACGCCGCGAGGCCGTCCTTCGGGCGACGACGGGAATTTGACGACAGGACCTAGGCTGACCCTCATGACGGATCAGCTGCTCGACCAGGCCCTCGTCGAGGAGGCCACGAAGAAGTCCGGGCTCGTCTGGGTGCGGGGGCTTCCCGTCCAGGGTTCCCTCCAGGGGGACGGGGCGTCGGGCGGCGCGCCCTCCCAGGCGCTGTGGCACGTCTGGCACGACGGGGCCGTGTGTCTGGTCGGGGACGGGCCCGGTGAGCAGCCGTTGCCCGGGCTCGTGGACGGGGGCGAGGCCGTCGTCACCGTACGCAGCAAGGACAAGGGCGGTCGCCTGGTCTCCTGGTCCGCGAAGGTGGTGGAGCTCGCTCCCGGGTCCGAGGAGTGGGACGCGGCTGTCGGCGAGCTGAAGGGCAAGCGGCTGAACGCTCCGGACGGCGAGGCCATGCCGGGGCGGTGGGCTCGGGAGTGCCGGGTGGTTCGGCTTGCGCCGACGGGGTCGACTGCGTCGTTGCCGGACGGGTCGTTGGCTGCGGCGCCGTTGCCTACGTCTGCGACTACGCGGCAGGCGATTCCGGCGGGGTTGCCGCGGCTGCTCTTCAAGAAGCGCAAGCGCGGCTGAGCGGCAGCGCTCCGCGGGGTGCGTTGTCGACTGCGGGTGCGTGGGAGCTGGTCGCGCAGTTCCCCGCGCCCCTAAAGACAAAAAGCCAGGGGCGCAGCCCCGCTTTTTACGGGCGCGGGGAACTGCGCGATCGGCCACGACGTACCCGCACCCGACCCATAAGTCCAACCCCCCTCAGGACGACGGGAGTTGCTGCCCGTAGTCCACCGTGTCGTCCTTGTCCGGGGCCTTCAGGGCGAAGTCCTTTCCCCAGTCCGTCAAGCGAAGCGTCCCCGCTCCGCCGGCTCGGACGAGCAGGAGAGGGTACGGCTTGCCCTCCAGGGAGACGTCCAGTTCGCCGCCGGAACCCTTGTCGCCGGTGATGCGGATCGTGCGGAGGCCGCTCTGTTCGTGGTGGCCCTCGGTGGCGAGCTCGCCGTGGAGGGTGAGGAGGCCGTTGAGGAGTACGTCCTTGTCGGTGAAGACGCTGAGCTGCTTGTAGGCGGGATCCCCCTTGGGGACCTTCACGTACTTGCCCTCAAGCTTGCCCGCGGCCGTCGTGTCGGACGTACCGTCGTCGTTCTTGCCGTCCTGGTGGTCCCAGAAGTCCGCGTCGGCCTTGATGAAGAGGTGCTCGTCGACGCGCAGGAGCTGGAACGTCACCCCCTTCGAGGTGACCGAGCCGGTACCGCCGTCACCCTTGAGCTGCATGTCCAGCTTGTACGTGCGCTTGTTGCTGATCACGGCCCCGGACAGTCGTACGGTCTCGGCGGCCTGGGCCGCCGACCGCGTGGTGCTCTGGATCTTGGCCGGGGGCAGTTTTCCGACCCCGTTCGTGCCCGCGTCCGGGTCGTCCCCGGCGCACCCCGTCACCCCTGTCCCCGTCACGACCAGCGCGCACACGGCGCTCGCCAACGCGGCCCGACGGGTACGTCCCTGGGGAATCGCAGTCACAGGTGGCGCTGCCTCTCATACGGCTGTCCTCAACGGCGTACCGCAGCGTACCGGGGCCTCCTACGCCACTCGGAGCCAGTCCGTCCGCGCCGCTCACCAGGGCGTATCCGACCGGGACGGGCTAGCCTGAAGCCCACCCGAGCGGACATGACATAGCAAAACACCCGTACTGAAGCGCGTACGGGGGATGCGGAGAAGGAGGCGCGGGCATGGCGTCAGGCGCGTCCAGGATCTTCGTCTCGCACCTCTCCGGAATCGCCGTCTTCGATCCGAACGGCGACCAGGTGGGCCGGGTGCGCGACCTGGTCGCCATGCTGCGCGTCGTGCGGCGGCCCCCTCGGCTGCTCGGGCTCGTCGTCGAACTGTCCACCCGTCGCCGGATCTTCCTGCCCATGACCCGCGTGACCGGCATCGAGTCCGGCCAGGTCATCACCACCGGCGTCCTCAACGTCCGCCGCTTCGAGCAGCGGCCCACCGAGCGGCTGGTCATCGGCGAGCTGCTCGACCGGCGCGTCACACTCGTCGGGACCGACGAGGAGGTCACCGTCCTCGACGTCTCCGTCCAGCAGCTGCCCGCCCGCCGCGACTGGGAGATCGACCGGGTCTTCGTACGGAAGGGGAGGACCGGCGGTGCCTTCCGGCGGGCCAAGGGAGAGACGCTGACCGTCGAGTGGTCGGCCGTCACCGGGTTCTCGCTGGAGGAGCACGGGCAGGGCGCCGAGAACCTCCTCGCCACCTTCGAGCAGCTGCGCGCGGCCGACCTCGCGAACGTCCTGCACCATCTGTCCGCCAAGCGGCGCGCGGAGGTCGCGGCGGCCCTGGACGACGACCGGCTCGCGGACGTCCTGGAGGAGCTCCCCGAGGACGACCAGATCGAGATCCTCGGCAAGCTCAAGGAGGAGCGCGCCGCCGACGTCCTGGAGGCGATGGACCCCGACGACGCGGCCGACCTGCTCGGCGAGCTGCCGGAGGACGACAAGGAGCGTCTGCTGGCGCTGATGCGCCCGGACGAGGCGGCGGACGTACGGCGGCTGATGGCGTACGAGGAGCGCACGGCGGGCGGTCTGATGACGACCGAGCCGATCGTGCTGCGTCCCGACGCGACCGTCGCCGACGCGCTCGCGCGGGTGCGCAACCCCGACCTCTCCCCCGCGCTGGCCGCCCAGGTGTACGTGTGCCGCCCGCCGGACGAGACGCCGACGGGCAAATACCTGGGCACGGTTCACTTCCAGCGGCTGCTTCGCGATCCGCCGTACACCCTCGTCGGCGCGATGCTCGACGACGATCTGCAGCCGCTGGACCCGGACGCCGAGCTGCCCGTCGTGGCGGGCTTCTTCGCGACGTACGACATGGTCGCGGCGCCCGTCGTCGACGAGAGCGGCTCGCTGCTGGGCGCGGTCACCGTGGACGACGTACTCGACCACATGCTGCCCGAGGACTGGCGCGAGACGGAGTTCCACCTGGACGAGGAGACGTCCGCGGAGATGTCGGCCGCGGAGCTGCCCGCCGAGGGGGACGCGCATGGCTCCTGAGCGCGAGCCCGCCCGCGAACGGGCCGCCACCGGCGCGACCGCCGCCCCCCGGCCTCGCACGCGGCTGGATCAGCCGCAGCGTCCGCGGCGCAGGCTGCTGCCCGAGTACGACCCGGAGGCCTTCGGCCGGCTGTCGGAGCGGATCGCGCGGTTCCTGGGCACGGGACGGTTCATCGTCGGGATGACGGTCGTCGTCGTCCTGTGGGTGGTGTGGAACGTGTCCGCGCCCCGTTACCTGCGCTTCGACACCTACCCGTTCATCTTCCTGACCCTGATGCTCTCGCTCCAGGCCTCGTACGCCGCCCCGCTGATCCTGCTCGCGCAGAACCGGCAGGACGACCGCGACCGGGTCAACCTCGAACAGGACCGCAAGCAGAACGAGCGGTCCATCGCGGACACCGAGTATCTGACCCGGGAGATCGCCGCGCTGCGCGTGGGCCTCGGCGAGGTCGCCACCCGTGACTGGATCCGCTCCGAGCTGGAGGACCTGGTCAGGGAGCTGGAGGATGGGCGTACCGACGGGCGCGGCGACGCTCGTGTCGTATTCCCGGCGGAACGCCCTCGGGGACGTGACGTAGACGACCGGTGACAGGCTTTCCGGCGCCGGTGGGAAGCGCCGTACCATCGACACCATGGCTACGGAAGACGCGGTGCGTGAAGCACTGGCGACAGTGAACGACCCCGAGATCCATCGTCCGATCACCGAGCTCGGCATGGTCAAGTCGGTGGAGATCGGTGCGGACGGTGCTGTCGCGGTCACCGTGTACCTCACTGTCTCCGGCTGTCCGATGCGCGAGACCATCACGAAGAACGTGACGGACGCCGTGGCGGCGGTCGAGGGCGTCACCCGCGTCGAGGTGACGCTGGACGTGATGAGCGACGACCAGCGCAAGGAGCTGGCGTCCGCGCTGCGCGGCGGCCAGGGCGAGCGCGAGGTGCCGTTCGCCAAGCCGGGTTCGCTGACGCGGGTGTACGCGGTCGCCTCCGGCAAGGGCGGCGTCGGCAAGTCGTCCGTGACGGTCAACCTCGCGGCGGCGATGGCCGCCGACGGCCTCAAGGTCGGTGTCGTTGACGCCGACATCTACGGCCACTCCGTGCCCCGCATGCTGGGCGCCGACGGCCTCCCGACCCAGGTCGAGAACATGATCATGCCGCCGTCGGCGAACGGCGTGAAGGTCATCTCGATCGGTATGTTCACCCCCGGCAACACGCCTGTCGTGTGGCGCGGCCCGATGCTCCACCGCGCCCTCCAGCAGTTCCTCGCGGACGTCTACTGGGGCGACCTGGACGTGCTGCTCCTGGACCTTCCGCCGGGTACGGGCGACATCGCGATCTCGGTCGCGCAGCTCGTCCCGAACGCGGAGATCCTGGTCGTGACGACGCCCCAGCAGGCCGCCGCCGAGGTCGCCGAGCGGGCCGGCTCGATCGCCGTCCAGACCCACCAGAAGATCGTCGGCGTCGTCGAGAACATGTCGGGCCTGCCCTGCCCCCACTGCGACGAGATGGTGGACATCTTCGGCACGGGCGGCGGCCAGTCGGTCGCCGACGGCCTGACCCGCACCACCGGCGCCACCGTCCCGGTCCTCGGCTCCATCCCCATCGACGTCCGCCTCCGCGAGGGCGGCGACGAGGGCAAGCCGGTCGTCCTGACGGACCCCGACTCCCCGGCCGGCACGGCCCTGCGAGCCATCGCGGGCAAACTGGGCGGCCGCCAGCGGGGGCTGTCGGGCATGTCGTTGGGAATCACCCCGCGGAACAAGTTCTAGGGCTTCGCCCATGGCCCTGCGGCCGCTTCTTGTAGGGCGGCTGCGGGCCCGGTGGGGGTTGTTCGCGCAGTTCCCCGCGCCCCTAAAAAGCGGGGCTGCGCCCCTGGCTTTTTGTCTTTGGGGGCGCGGGGCTGTATCGGCATGCGGCTCCTCCCCCACTCTCGGCTTCGCTCGACCGGGGGGACCCCCATCGTGGGCGCGACAACCCCCACCGGGCCCGCAGCCGACGAACGACACCGAGGAGGGCACCTCAGCAGACGGTGCCCTCCTCGCTCAGCCCGCCGCCTAGGCGTACGTAGCGATGTCCTTGATCATGGCGAAGCCCAACCCGTACGCACTCATCCCCCGCCCGTACGCCCCCAGGTGGACCCCTTTCTCCGTGGACCCCGCGAGAACCCACCCGAACTCGGACTCGCGGTAGTGGAACGGCGTCGGAACCCCGTCCACGGGAAGGGACAGCGCCGACCAGTCGGACCCGGTCAGATCGTCCGCGAGGACCCACGCCGTCTCGGTCTGCTGGTCCAGCCAGTCGTCCCGCAGCGTGTGGTCCATCTGGCCGGGCCAGGTGAAGGACAGCAGCCCGACCCCCGCGAGCCAGGCCGCGGAGGACACCGAGGTGGCCTCCAGCAGGCCCGTGCCGTCGGCACTGCGCCGCACCGGGTTGGCCGCCACGGTGACCACCACCGCGAACCGCTCCTTGTCCTCCGTGGTGTCGCCGCGTACGGACGGTTCGTCGCCGTGCCCGATCGAGCCGTGCTCAATGGCTCCGTCGGCCGACGCGCCGACCTGCATCAGCCAGCGCGGTCCCGTGAAGGCCTCGTCGAGGCCGTACCACGGGAAGGGCGCCAGCAGGTAGCCGTCGACCGTGCGCCGGGCGGAGGGGCCCTGTTGTCCGCCCTCCGCAGCCGGCGCCTGCGCGCCTACCCGACTTGTCGTCTCCATCAGCCCGGACGCCTCCTCGCTCTAGTCGGACCGGGCGGCCCGCCCCCCTTCGGGCGTCCTTCCGGTCCGCACAACAACTAGGCAGAATAGCCACAGCTCTGCGGCAAGCAGCGAAACCAGTCGGCTCGTGGGTCGCGTACGCGTCAGATCCGGCCCACTGTGAGCAGGTCAAATGCGGGAGATGTACGGGAAAACGGCGGGTGCGCAACCCGGGTGAAGCACGTTCGGGACGGCGGGCGTGCCGTCCGGGGACGACCCGCGGGCGTACGCCTCGGGCCTTGGGGCTCCGAGCCTCGGACCTTGGGCTCCGGGCCTCGGACCGTGGCCGGTTCAGGTGGGTCCGGGCGGGCCCAGGTCAGCCACGATCGGCCCAAGCCAAGTCAGCCGCGGCCGGCGCGGTCGGCCGGCCGAGCCCGGCTCAGGTCGCGTCGGCGTCGAACGGCGGGCGCTCGTCCTGGTCGAGCTTCTCCCGCTTCTTCGTCATGTCGACGGAGCCGCCGGTGGATCCGGACGAGGAGGACGACGAGGACGACGACGAGGAGGCGGAGGACTCGACCTCGCGGCCGTGCACCGCGTCCGTGACGTCGGCCATCTCCTTCTTCAGGTCGAAGCCGTTACGGATCTCCTTGAGCCCCAGCTCGTCGTTGTCCAGCTGCTTGCGGATGAACGTCTTGGGGTTGAGGTCCTCGAACTCGAAGTCCTTGAACTCCGGGCCGAGTTCCTCGCGGATGTCCGCCTTGGCGCTCTCCGAGAACTCGCGGATCTTGCGGATGGTGCGCGTGACGTCCTGGATCATCTTCGGGAGCTTCTCCGGGCCGAAGACGAGCACGGCAAGGACAACGAGCGTCACGAGCTCGAGCGGTCCTATGTCATTGAACACCTTCAGCTCCTTGCGATGTCCTCGGCCCTCGGCGGGTCTTTCCGTGGTCCGGGCCGGGTCCACGGTACCCGGCGTTCCTGTCTGTCCGGTACTGTCCTGGGACCTCCGACCGCGTGTACACGTCGGGTTTTCCAGGATGTTTGCCTGATGGGGCCTGGGTTCGGCACGCTTCCTGTGAAGTTCCTGTCGGTTGGCCCACTCGTTCGGCCCGCGGGATCGTTCCGTCAGTCACCGTCGGCGGAGCCGAGGACGAGAGTGACCTTCCTCTCCTTGCCGTCACGCTCCAGGGTCAGCTGCAGACGGTCGCCTGGGCGGTGGGCCCGGGTCTTGACGATCAGCTCCTCGCCGGAGTGCACGCGCTGCCCGTCGACCCGGGTGATGACGTCACCGGGCTTGATGCCGGCCCGTTCGCCGGGGCCGCCCTGGTTGACCGGGGGGTCGCCGTCATTGCTCTTGGTGCCCACGCGGGCACCGTCGCCGGTGTAGTCCATGTCGAGCGTCACGCCGATCACCGGGTGGGTGGCCTTGCCGGTGTTGATGAGCTCCTCGGCGACGCGCTTGCCCTGGTTGATGGGGATGGCGAAGCCGAGGCCGATCGAACCGGACTGGCTGCCCTCCAGGTCGGAACCGCTGTCGGCGGAGCGGATGGCGCTGTTGATGCCGATGACCCGGGCCCTGGAGTCGACCAGCGGGCCGCCCGAGTTGCCGGGGTTTATCGGGGCGTCCGTCTGCAGCGCGTCGACGTACGAGATGTCGCTGCGGTCGCCCTCCTCGCCGCCCGCCGTGATGGGGCGCTCCTTGGCGCTGATGATGCCGGCGGTGACGGTGTTCTCCAGGTCGAAGGGGGCGCCGATGGCCACGACGGGGTCGCCGACCTGGACGTTGTCGGAGTTGCCGAGGGCCAGGGGCTTGAGGCCCCTGACACCGCTCACCTTCACGACGGCGAGGTCGTAGCCGCTGTCCTGACCGACGACCTTGGCCTTGGCGGTCTGGCCACCGCTGAAGGTCACGGATATCTCGCCGCTGCCGTCCGCCGGGTCGACGACGTGGTTGTTGGTGAGGATGTGGCCGCGCTGGTCGAGCACGAACCCGGTGCCGGTGCCCTGCGCCTCCGACCCGCTCACATGCAGGGTCACCACGCTGGGCAGCGCGCTGGCCGCGATCCCCGCCACGCTGTCCGGGGCCCGTCCCTTGGCCTCGGTATCGGCCTGGGGCAGCACGATGTCGTCGATCCCGCCGTTGCGCTCCAGATACGCCCCTACGGCCCCGCCGACGCTCCCGGACACGAGGGCGAGCAGCGCGGCCCCGAGAACCAGCGCCCGCTTCGTACGCCTGCGCCGCCCGGCCGTGGTCTCGACGGCGGCCCCGTTCTGCTGGAGGGGGGCGGCGGCCCAGGGGTCGTAGTTCTGCCAGGGGGCAGGGGGAACCGGGGCAGCCGAGCCGACCAGGGTCGGGAGGGCGTAGCCAGGGGGTGCGCCGGAAGGCAACGCCGATCCAAGAACACCCTGCGCGCCGCCCGACTGCGTCGAGGCACCCGAGGCGCCCTCGGGCCCCGCGCCCACAGGAGCGCCCTGCGACGGAATCACGGCAGCCTCAACGGCCGTGCCGTGCACGGAAGTCGCACCGTGCGCGGGAGCCGCCCCATGCACGGGAGTCATCCCATGCCCCGAAGTCGTGCCGTGCGCGGGAGTCATCCCATGCCCGGAAGTCGTGCCGTGCGCCGGAGTCGTCCCGGGATGCTGGACCGGAGGCGCGGGCGCCCAGGGGCCGGGTCCGCCGTAAGGCGGCGTGCTGTAGGGATCCGGGTCGTGCAGAGGCTTGGGCCGCTCAACGGGCGCGTCGACGCCACCGCTCGCGTCGCCCGACACCTGGCCCGGCGCCACGATGGAACCGGCCGCAGGGGCCTCGCCGCCAACGACAGCCTCAAGACCGTCGGAACCGGCGGCATCGACGACATCGGCAGTCCCGCCACCGGGGGCACCAGGGGCACCGAGGGCACCAGCTCCGGCAGGCTTCTCCAGTTCGAAGTCACCGTCCATGTCGCCCCCGCCCCCGCCCTCACCCCCGTGAAACCCACTCGTGCCGTCCCCCGCGGAAACCGGGTCCGCCGGAGCGGAATCCGGTACGTGGGTCCGGGGCCTGCTCCACCACTTCGGCTTCGTGGGCTTCCCCTCGTCCATGCTCTCCCCACACCTGACCCGCGGCTCGACGCGTCGGCGGTTCACCGCGGATTGTCCACTCCGCGTCCGGGTTCCTGCTGCGGGCGCGGCCCATCCCTGGATTCAACCAGGTTCACGGGCCGCGGCGCAGAGGGCCGGTTCAGCCAGGGGAGGAAGGCGAAGGTGAGGCGGACGAGTCGGACGGTTGCGCCAGGGGCAGCACGGGCGTCTCGAACTCCGACGCCGTCGACCACGCCGTCAGCGTGACCGGAGGGGTGGGGTTGAAGGGACGTATGAGCGGGGACATGGCTACGGCACCGGCCACCACCGGGGTGGTCAGCGCGTACAGCGCGTCTGCGCTCTGCACGACCGGCGTGGGCGTGCCGGTCGCGGGCACGCCGGGCAGCAGCGGCGCGGACATCTCGGTCTGCGCGCCCCCCTCCTCGGCGAAGGAGCGCTGTCCCTGTGCGAGCAGCGGTGCGACGGAACGGCGGCGCTGCGAGTCGGGGTTGGACGCACCGCCCGTGTTCGGGGTCCGCATCGGGGTCACATTGCTTCCGGAGCCGGATGCGCCGCGGGCGTCCGTGGTGTCCATCGGCACGCCCGTCGACACCCCGCCGAGCGCGATCGCGGCGAGCGACACGGCACCGGCCGCGGCGGCCGCGAAGCGCAGTCCCCGTGAGGCCGACCGCTCGGCCTCACGCCGGCTTATGTCATGGATGCGGAACCCGCGCTGCTCCGAGGGCAGCACGGCGGCATGCGGCCCGGACGGCACGTAACCGAAGGAGTCCGGTTTCATGCCGAAGACTCCGGACGTACCGAACCCTCCGCCGCCCAGCCGCGAACTGTCGCCGTCCGGGTCGCCTCCCCCGGGCAGCCCCTGGAGACGGGCCAGGAAGCTCTCCGAGGGGGGTGGCGGAGCTACCTCCGCGAATACGTTCTTCAGTCGTCGCTGCTCGTCGGCCTCGGCTTTGCACTTCGCGCACGTGGCGAGGTGTGCCAGGACACGCTCGCGCGCCTCGTGACCGAGCTCGCCGTCCACGAGGGCGGAGAGCCGGTCTCCGAGGTGCTGCTCGGTAAGGGGCCGATCGGCAGGATTCAGCCGTGATCCACTCACGCGCTCGCGCCCCCTCCTCCCAGAGCGGGCACTCCGGTGACCGCGAAACCGCGGCGCCCGGCACGGGCCTCGGGTGCACGGTGGGCGAGCGCCTTGCGCAGCTGGGAGCGGCCGCGGTGGATCCGGCTGCGGACCGTGCCGAGCTTGACGCCCAGGGTCGCGGCGATCTCCTCGTACGACAGTCCCTCGATGTCGCACAGGACGACCGCGGCGCGGAACTCCGGGGCGAGTGTGTCGAGAGCCTGCTGGACGTCCGCGTCGAAGTGCGTGTCGTTGAAGACCTGCTGCGGGGAGGGCTCGCGGCTGGGCAGGCGCTCGGCCGCGTCGTCGCCGAGGGCGTCGAAACGGATGCGCTGCTTGCGGCGGACCATGTCCAGGAAGAGGTTGGTGGTGATGCGGTGGAGCCAGCCCTCGAAGGTGCCCGGTGTGTACGTCGACAGGGAACGGAAGACCCGGACGAAGACTTCCTGGGTCAGGTCCTCGGCGTCGTGCTGGTTGCCCGTCAGGCGGTAGGCGAGCCGGTAGACCCGGGCGCTGTGCGTGCTGACGATCTCCTCCCAGGTGGGCGGAGTCCACGCCGGCGAGTCCGCGTCGGACGTGAAGGTCGCGGTCTGAGCGGAGTCAGGGATGGGGGTCCCCCCATTCGAGCGCAGCCGAGAACGGGGGAGGAAACGGTCAGCGGTGTCGTTCACAGATTTCGGCTCACCCGCTGATCCGAGTAGGCGCCGAAGCACCCCTCCCCGATCCACAGGCGCAGCCGCACCTCCCCTGTCGGCTCTGGTGGTGTCCGGTGGAGCCCCTACCATAGCCACCTCGCCCGTTAGCTCCGGATAAGCGGTTTTACGAGAAATTGATACGCGCTCATATGGTCGCGCCAGCACTTGCTGGGTGTCCTGATCCATCTGCTACCCCCGCGTAGTTCTCCACCCCCTCTCAACGCCTGGTCCCATCTGCGGGTTCCCGGCGGCAACGGATACAGTCACGCCCAGGCAACCACGGGGACAGGAGAGGGCCATTACCGGCAACCGGCTGACGAGCTGGGCGTTCGCCGACGCCTTTGTCGCCGAGGACGAAGCACTGCACTGGGCCCGGGACCGGGCCCGGGAGGCAGGGCTGCGCTCGGTGTCACCCGGCACGGGCGCCGCGCTGCGACTGCTCGCCGCCACTGTGGGCGCCAAGGCGGTCGCGGAGATCGGGACCGGGACCGGGGTCTCCGGGATTCATCTTCTGCACGGCATGCGGCCGGACGGTGTACTGACGACCGTGGATCCGGAGCCGGAGCACCAGCAGTTCGCCCGCCAGGCCTTCCGCGCGTCCGGCTTCGCGAGCAACCGGGCCCGCTTCATTCCGGGCCGCGCGCTGGACGTTCTGCCCCGGCTCGCGGACGCCGGCTACGACCTCGTCTTCTGCGACGGTGACCGTCTCGAGTGCCTCGACTACCTCGCTGAATCGTTGCGCCTTCTGCGGCCCGGCGGCTTGGTCGTCTTCGAGGGCGTCTTCGCGAACGGCCGGACCGTGGAGTCGGGCCCGCAGCCCACGGAGGTCCTGCGGCTGCGCGAGCTGCTGCGCACGATCCGCGAGAGCCAGGAGCTGATTCCCTCGCTCCTGCCGTCCGGCGACGGCCTGCTGTGCGCGGTCAAACGCTGATCCCGCACCTCGCCGGACCGCCCAAAAACCCCTGCTGACCTGCGTGAACATGCGGGGCATACCTCGCTGGCGCACCCTGAAAACCCACTGCCCCGGCATCACTTTGGATGCCGGGGCAGTGGACAGGTATGGTCGCGTTCCGCGTCAGCCGACGACCTTCTTGAGGGCGTCGCCGAGCGCGTCGGCCTCGTCAGGGGTCAGCTCGACGACGAGCCGACCGCCGCCTTCGAGCGGAACGCGCATGACGATGCCCCGCCCCTCCTTGGTCACCTCGAGCGGGCCATCGCCCGTCCGCGGCTTCATGGCCGCCATGCTCGTTCCCCTTCCTGAAACCAGCTCATCGTCGCCGACGGCCCCACTGAAGGGCACGCATCCTCTCGTCGGACACGCGTCACCGGCATCGAACACATTGCTTCCAGGCCATTATCCCGCATCTCAGGACCCGATGACCAACATCAGTCGGCATCGCTTGCGCAACGCACTTGAGCAAAACCACTCAATTCGCCGAAGTGGCTGCGATACTGCGCCGCTGTCGCACCGCTGCATGGACTTTCGGACGCCGGAATTCTTTGACGCAGGTCACATGTCCGAACCCCGCTGCCCCTCATGATCTCCGCCATGCTGTCCTCAGACCAGAACGTACCGACGGGTACGACGGAGCCGCGACACCTGAGGGGACCATCATGGCCGACACCGTGCTCTACGAGGTGAGCGACGGACTCGCGACGATCACGCTGAACCGCCCCGAGGCGATGAACGCGATGAACATCGAGACCAAGGTCGCCTTCCGCGAGGCGGCACAGGCGGCCGCGGCGGACGACTCCGTACGGGCCGTGCTGCTCACCGCCGCCGGTGACCGGGCCTTCTGCGTGGGCCAGGACCTCAAGGAGCACATCGGCGGGCTGACGACGGCGCGCGAGTCGGAATCGGGCGAGGGTGTCATGAGCACGGTCCAGGAGCACTACAACCCGATCGTGCGGGCCCTGACCGGGGCGGCGAAGCCGGTAGTGGCGGCGGTCAACGGCGTCGCGGCCGGTGCCGGCTTCGGTTTCGCGCTCGCGGCGGACTATCGCATCGTTGCCGACACGGCTGCCTTCAACACGTCGTTCGCCGGGGTCGCGCTGACCGCCGACTCGGGGATCTCCTGGACGCTGCCGCGGGTCGTCGGGCCGTCGCGGGCCGCGGATCTGCTGCTCTTTCCGCGCAGCATCACCGCGCAGGAGGCGTACGAGCTGGGGATCGCCAACCGGGTTGTGCCGTCTGCCGAGCTGGCGGCTGAGGCGGTGAAGGTGGCTCGGGGGCTGGCCGAGGGGCCGACCTTGGCGTACGCCGCGCTCAAGGAGTCCCTTGCGTTCGGGCTCTCGCACTCTCTGGAGGAGACGTTGGAGAAGGAGGACGAGTTGCAGACGCGGGCCGGGTCTTCTGAGGATCATGTGATCGCTGTGCAGGCGTTCGTCAACAAGGAGAAGCCGAAATATTTGGGGCGGTGATCGTTTGTGGGGAGCTGCGGGTTCGGTGGGGGGCTTGTCGCGCCCACGATGGGAGTCCCCCCGCTCGCGAAGCCGAGAGTGGGGGAGGAGCCGCATGTCGATACAGCCCCGCGCCCCTGAAGGGCGCTCCTCAGTGGACCCTTGCTACACAGTCCTGCAAGTGGTCGTCCACCAAGCCGCAGGCCTGCATCAAGGCGTAGGCCGTTGTGGGGCCCACGAAGCGGATGCCTCGTTTTTTGAGGGTCTTGGAGAGGGCCGTTGACTCGTCGGTGACGGCCGGGACGTCGGCGAGGGCCTTCGGGGCCGGGCGTGTTGTCGGGTCCGGGGCGAAGGACCAGATCAGTTCGTCCAGCTCGCCCGGTGCCCATTCCGTGAGCACCCGGGCGTTGGCCACCGTCGCCTCGATCTTGGCGCGGTTGCGGATGATGCCCGGGTCGCCGAGGAGGCGGTCCTTGTCGGCGTCCGTGAACGTGGCGATCTCGGCGATCTTGAAGTCGGCGAAGGCGGCGCGGAAGCCCTCGCGGCGGCGCAGGATCGTGATCCAGGAGAGGCCCGACTGGAACGCCTCCAGGCACAGCCGCTCGTACAACGCGTCGTCGCCGTGGACCGGGCGGCCCCACTCCTCGTCGTGGTACGCCACGTAGTCCTCGGCCGACAGGGCCCAGGGGCAGCGCAGGGCGCCGTCGGGGCCCTTCTGGGTGTCGCTCACCGGTGGTCATCCTCGGCGGGCTTCTCCAGGGAGGTGCCCCGGGCCGCGTGCGCCGCTCCGGCCAGCGCCGCTTCCAGGTCGGCGATCCGGACGTCCCGCTCGGCCAGCTCGGCACCGAGGCGGCCCAGGGCGTCGTCCACGTCCGCCATGCGGTAGCCGCGCATCGTGAGCGGGAAGCGCAGGGCCTCGACGTCGCCGCGGTGCAGGGGGCGGTCCACGGACAGCGGATCCCGCAGGCGCTCCGGCGGGACCTCGGGAAGTGCGGCGCTCTCACCGCCTCCCACCACGGAGAGAGTCACCGCCCCGACCACCACGACGAGGGCGACGACCAGGAACAAGAACATGTACATCGCTGAGGTCCCCACGCTCTGGTGCCGACGCGGACGCGTCGGCGCGGAAAGTGTCAGGCTCCGATCGTGCCATGCGACTCTGACAGTTAGGGTCGCAGGCGGCGGAACGGCGACATCCGCTGCCGACTACTGGGAGAGGTCACAGGGGATGCTCAGGCTGGGCAGGCGCGAGTTCGAGGCGCACGAGCCGGTGATCATGGCGATCGTGAACCGGACCCCGGACTCCTTCTACGACCAGGGGGCCACCTTCCACGACGAGCCCGCGCTCGCGCGCGTGGAGCAGGCGGTGTCCGAGGGTGCCGCCATCGTCGACATCGGCGGGGTCAAGGCCGGGCCGGGCGAGGAGGTGACGGCCGAGGAGGAGGCGCGGCGGACGGTCGGGTTCGTCGCCGAGGTGCGGCGCCGTTTCCCCGACGTGGTCATCAGTGTCGACACGTGGCGGCACGAGGTGGGCGAGGCGGTGTGCGAGGTGGGCGCGGACCTGCTCAACGACGCGTGGGGCGGGGTCGATCCGCTGCTCGCGGAGGTCGCCGGGCGGTACGGGGTGGGGCTGGTGTGTACGCACGCCGGTGAGACGCAGCCTCGGACTCGTCCTCATCGCATCGCCTACGACGATGTCGTGGCCGACATTCTTCGGGTGACGTCGGCGCTGGCCGAGCGGGCCGTGGAGGTGGGGGTGCCGCGGGAGTCCGTGCTCATCGATCCCGGGCACGACTTCGGGAAGAACACGCGGCACAGTCTTGAGGCGACGCGGCGTCTTGGGGAGCTGGTGGACACAGGTTGGCCTGTGCTGGTCTCGCTCTCCAACAAGGACTTCGTGGGCGAGACGCTCGACAGGCCGCTGAAGGAGCGGGTGGTCGGGACGCTCGCGACTACCGCCGTGTCGGCGTGGCTGGGGGCGCAGGTGTACCGGGTCCATGAGGTCGCCGAGACGCGGCAGGTGCTGGACATGGTGGCGTCGATCGCGGGGCACCGGCCGCCGGCGGTGGCCCGGCGGGGGCTGGCGTAGGGCCTTTTTCGCCCCCGCCGCCCCTGCCCTCCCCCACTCTCGGCTTCGCTCGAGCGGGGGGTAGGGGGGCGGGGGCGAGAAAAAGGCTGCCCCTACCTCCCCGCCTCCTTCGACACCAACGCCACCGCCTCGTCCACGTCGTCCGTGAGGTGGAACAGGAGCAGGTCCTTTTCCGAGGCCTTGCCCTGGGCGATCAGGGTGTTCTTGAGCCAGTCCACCAGCCCGCCCCAGTACTCCGTACCGAAGAGCACGATCGGGAAGCGGGTGACCTTCTGGGTCTGGACGAGGGTGAGCGCCTCGAAGAGTTCGTCGAGGGTGCCGAGCCCGCCGGGCAGCACCACGAACCCCTGGGCGTACTTCACGAACATCATCTTCCGCACGAAGAAGTAGCGGAAGTTGAGCCCGATGTCGACGTACTGGTTGAGCCCCTGCTCGAAGGGCAGCTCGATGCCGAGGCCGACGGAGATGCCCTTCGCCTCGCAGGCGCCCTTGTTGGCCGCCTCCATGGCGCCGGGGCCACCGCCCGTGATCACGGCGAAGCCCGCCTCGACCAGACCGCGCCCGAGCGCGACCCCCGCCTCGTACTCCGGAGAGTCCGCCTTCGTCCGCGCCGAGCCGAACACACTGATCGCGGGCGGGAGTTCGGCCAGCGTGCCGAAGCCCTCGATGAACTCCGACTGGATGCGCAGCACCCGCCAGGGATCGGTGTGGACCCAGTCCGACGGCCCGCCGGCGTCCAGCAGCCGCTGGTCCGTCGTGCTCGCCTGCACCTGCCCCCGCCTGCGCAGCACGGGGCCCAGCCGCTGCTCCTCCGGTGGCCGCTTCTTGCCCTCCGGGTTGCCAGTAGCCATGTCCGCTCCCTCCACGCGTGCGGGTCGTTCCACCCCAGCGTAGATCTACGCGGGTTACGGAGGGGGGACGCCGACATGTCCGCCGTGAACCGCCGTCAGGTACGGGTCAGGCGGTCAGCCACGCCCTCAGCCTCTCCTCGCCCGCCAGGATCTTCGCCGTTTCGACGCGTTCGTCCCGCTTGTGTGCCAAATGCGGGTTGCCGGGACCGTAGTTGACCGCCGGGACGCCGAGCGCGCTGAAGCGGGAGACGTCGGTCCAGCCGTACTTGGGCTGGGGGGTGCCCCCGACGGCCTCGATGAAGGCGGCGGCCGCGGGGTGGGAGAGGCCCGGCAGCGCCGCGCCACTGTGGTCGTCGACCACGAACTCCGCGATGTCGCAGTCGGCGAAGACCTCGTGGACGTGGGCCAGCGCTTCGGCCTCCGTACGGTCCGGCGCGTAACGGAAGTTGACGGTCACCACGCACTCGTCGGGGATGACGTTGCCCGCCACTCCGCCCGAGATGCCGACGGCGTTGAGGCCCTCGCGGTATTCCAGGCCGTCGATGACCGGATAGCGCGGCTCGTAGGAGGCGAGGCGGGCGAGGATCGGGGCGGCCGCGTGGATGGCGTTGGAGCCCATCCAACTGCGCGCGGAGTGTGCGCGCTCGCCCTTCGTCCTCAGCAGCACCCGCAGGGTTCCCTGGCAGCCGCCCTCGACCTGGCCGTCGGACGGCTCCAGGAGGACCGCGAAGTCGCCCTGCAGCCAGTCGGGGTGGGCCTCGGCCACATGCTTCAGACCGTTGAGGTGTGCGGCGACCTCTTCGTTGTCGTAGAAGACGAAGGTGAGGTCGCGGTTGGGGGCCGGGACCGTGGCCGCGATCCGCAGCTGGACGGCGACACCCGACTTCATGTCGCAGGTGCCGCAGCCCCACAGCACGCCGTTCTCGTCGAGGCGCGAGGGCACGTTGTCGGCGATCGGGACCGTGTCGATGTGGCCTGCCAGGATCACTCGCTCGGCCCGGCCCAGGTTCGTACGCGCCACGACGTTGTTGCCGTACCGGTCGACCGTCAGGTGCGGCAGGGCTCGCAGGGCGGTCTCGACGGCGTCCGCGAGGGGCTTCTCCGTGCCGCTCTCCGAGGGGAAGTCGACGAGCTGCGCGGTGAGCCGGGCGGCGTCCAGGGCGAGGTCAAGTTGGGTGTCGGCCATGCCGTCGACCCTAACGCGGCGCGCGTCCGGGCCCGGCCGGCGACCGGGCGACGACCGGGCGGAGTGCCGGGCAGCGGTCGAGCCCAGGTCGAGCAGGAGTAGGGCGGCGGTCGGGCGGTGGTCGGGCCACAGCCCTGTATCGGACTCCCGGCCGTTTCGGCAAACCGGCACGACTTCCGGGCCCCAGGATTTTCCACAGCTCCACAGATTCCACACAGTACTCTCCAGTATCTTGTTGCAAGTGGCAGCGCCTTCCCCCACTTCCGCCCGTTCCTTACGCCCTTCGCGCCGCGGCCGTCTTCTGCGTTCGGGAGCCGCTTTAGCCGTGTTACTCGCCCTCGCGGGCTATCTCGCCGTGCAGTACCTGACCGGGAGCAGGGGCGAACCGAAGTGCAAGGTCGTCGCGGGCAACGGCGACGGAGAGTCGTACGAGTTCACGGCGGAACAGGCGGTGAACGCGGCGACGATCACGGCGGTCGGCACCCTCCGCGGCGTGCCCGAGCGTGCCGTCACGATCGCCCTCGCGACGTCCCTCCAGGAGTCCGCCCTGCTCAACATCGCCCACGGCGACCGGGATTCACTGGGCCTGTTCCAGCAGCGGCCGTCGCAGGGCTGGGGCACCGAGAAGGAGATCCTGGACCCGACGTACGCGGCGGACGAGTTCTACGAGCACCTGGAGAAGGTGCCGGACTACACGAAACTGCCGCTCACCATCGCCGCGCAGCGCGTCCAGCGCAGCGGCTATCCCGAGGCGTACGCGAAGCATGAGCCGGACGCCACGCTCCTCGCCGCGGCCCTGACCGGGCGCGCGGCCGGCACCCTCACCTGCGAGGGACGGCCGAGCACAGCGCCCGACGGCCCGGAGACGGTGCGTTCCGCGCTCGTCCGGGACTTCGGGCGCGACGTGCTCCGGAAGGTGGGCGCGGAAGCCACCGCCACCTCACCGGCTGCCACCTCACCGGCCTCCGCATCGGCATCGGCATCGGCATCGGCGGCCGTACCGTCCGTCTCGTCCACCGGCGCGAGCAGCCCCGGCGGCCCGCAGACCGTGACCTTGACCGTCCCGAAGGCCCCCGCCGCGCAGGGCGGGGCGCTGCGGCGGGGCTGGGCACTGGCGCACTGGGCCGTGGCCAACGCGTCCGCGCTGCACGTCGACCGGGTCTCGTACGCGGGCCGGGCGTGGACGGCGGGCAACACCCAGAGCGAGTGGCGCGACGACGGATCGGGTGCGCGGAACGCCACGGACGAAGTCCGAATCGTCACCGGTCAGTAGTACGGGCCGTCACCCGTTCGGGGCACTACCGGCGCGGCATCTCGACGGCCCGCCAAGGTTTTCCTCCGGCGCGTCCCGCGTCTCCCGCGAATCCGCAAAATCCCTTGGGGACAAAGGGCCGTAGCGATTCGGCAGACTTTCTCACCGGGCGTTCTTTGCCCGGGTTTCTCCGCAGCCGATAATGCGACGCATTGCCAACTCTTTACATTGGGCCACCGCAACCTTCGCGGACTTCGAGCGGTAGTCACTGCGTCCGAGCCCGGAACGATCAACAGCCGGTCGATCAACGGAAGGCCGACATCCAGTCGGTCAACTGCCGGGCACGGCACGACACTTCACCGTTCTCTTCCGTCAAAGGAGCATCATGTCCCTCCCCCTGACCCGCCGGATCGCCCGTGCCGCGCTGCTCGTCGCAGCGGGAGCGGCAGCCGGGGTCGGTGCGGCCGGCTCCGCGAGCGCGGCCGAACTGCCGGCCACCCCCGACCTCGGCGGGCTGACCGCGCTGGACAACGCGGGCACCACCGTCGACGGCGCCACGCAGAACGCCACCGGGCTCGCGGGTGACGCGGGCAGCAAGGCCGTCAAGAAGGCCGTGCCGACCGCGGGCAAGACCGGCGGCAAGGCCGTCAAGACCACGACTCCCGCCGCCCAGAAGACCGCCGGGGATGCCGCCGGGACCGCGGGTGACGTGCTCGGTGACGCCGCGGGGGCCACCGGTGGTGGGCTGCCGACCGATTCCGTTGCCAAGGGTGGGCTGCCCGGGGCGGAGCAGCTGCCGCTGAAGGGGCTGCCGCTCGGCTAGCCGCCTGGGCTGTGTCGCGAAGGGGTTCAGGGAGTTTCCCTGAACCCCTTCGTTTTTGCCCGGTGGGTGGGTGCGGCTGCGCTGTGGCTGGTCGCGCCCACGCGGTGGAGCCGCAAATCGATACAGTCCCGCGCCCCTAAGAAACGCCCCCGCCCGGGCAATTAATCAAGTCAGGCGGGCTACCGCCGCCCCTACCCGTTCGTCCGTTGCCGTGAGTGCCACGCGTACGAAGGTGTCGCCTGCCGGGCCGTAGAAGTCGCCCGGGGCCACCAGGATGCCGAGGTCCGCCAGGTGGGCCACCGTGTTCCAGCAGGGCTCGTCCCTCGTGGCCCAGAGGTAGAGGCTGGCCTCGCTGTGTTCGATGCGGAAGCCGTGGGCCAGGAGGGCGTCGCGGAGGGCGGTGCGGCGGGCCGTGTAGCGGGCGCGCTGTTCGTGGACGTGGGTGTCGTCGGAGAGGGCGGCGACCGTCGCGGCCTGGGTGGGCGCGGAGGTCATCATGCCGCCGTGCTTACGGATCTGGAGCAGGTCACCGAGGACCGCGGAGTCACCGGCCAGGAACGCCGCGCGGTAGCCCGCCAGGTTCGACCGCTTGGAGAGCGAGTGGACCGACACGATCCCCTCGTACGAGCCGCCGCACACCTCGGGGTGCAGGACCGAGACCGGGTCGGCCTCCCAGCCCAGCTCGATGTAGCACTCATCGGAGAACACGAGGATGCCGTGCTCGCGCGCCCAGGCCACGATCCGGGTCAGTTCCGGGAGGGCGAGCACTCGGCCGGTCGGGTTCGACGGGGAGTTGAGCCACAGCAGCTTCAGGCCGGTGGGGTCCAGGTCCGTCGGGTCCTCGTATGCCACGTAGTCCGCGCGGGCCAGGCGGGCGCCGACCTCGTACGTCGGGTACGCCAGGCGCGGGTAGGCGACCCGGTCGCCGGGGCCGAGCCCCAGCTGCGTGGGCAGCCAGGCGACCAGTTCCTTGGAGCCGACCACCGGCAGGACGTTGCGGTGGGTGAGGTCCCGTGCGCCCAGCCGTCGCTCGCACCAGCCCACCAGGGCGTCCCGCAGCTCCGGCGTGCCCCACACCGTGGGATAGCCGGGCGAGTCGGCCGCCGCGACCAGAGCTTTCTGGACCAGGTCGGGCACCGGATCGACCGGAGTGCCGACGGACAGGTCGACGATGCCGCCCGGGTGAGCGGCGGCCGTCGCCTTGAAGGGCTCCAGCTTGTCCCAGGGAAAGGTGGGAAGCCGGTCGGAGACTGCGGACACGGGTTCTGCTCACTTTCTCGTACGAACGTACGGACGTACCGGTGGCCCGTTCTGCGGGCGCGTCCTGCGGGCGCGTCCTGCGGGCCCGTCCTACGGGTGGCGCGTCGTACGGGGTGGCGGCTTCGTACGGCAAACGCCTCGGTCCCGTACGGCGGCAGGCCGTACGGGACCGGGGCGGCACTCTACGGCTGGGCGGGACCCCAGCGTACGTACTTACTGGTTCTGCGGCGGCAGCGCTGCGACGAAGGGGTGGTCGCGCTCGATGAGTCCCAGTTTGCTGGCACCGCCGGGCGAGCCGAGCTCGTCGAAGAACTCGACGTTCGCCTTGTAGTAGTCCTTCCACTCCTCGGGAGTGTCGTCTTCGTAGAAGATCGCCTCGACCGGGCAGACCGGCTCACAGGCTCCACAGTCGACGCATTCGTCCGGGTGGATGTACAAGGACCGGGAGCCCTCGTAGATGCAGTCGACCGGGCACTCCTCGATGCACGCCTTGTCCTTGACGTCGACACAAGGCTGCGCGATGACGTAGGTCACGCTGTCGTTCCTCCTCGATAGGGCGCTGGCGAGCCGTCTTCAGGCCTCCGCCACCTGGCGCGCGGGAGCGCGGCGTCGTCGATGCCCACACCTAGTATCTCCGTTCTTGGGCATGATCCGAACAGGAGGGTTGGACTGAGCTGTGGAATTCTCCGCACACTTCCGGCTCAAGGTCCGCGTTACCCGCGCTGACGTGGGAAAACGTGTCTCGGTTCGACGGTTGCACGAAGACGCTCCTGAGGGTGAGAAGTTCACCGACACGGTTGGCGTTCTCACATCATGGGATGACGGTGTGCTCCTGATCACACGCCGGTCCGGGGAGAGTGTCCGGATTCCGGAGTCGGCGCTGGTGGCGGGCAAGGTCGTGCCCTCCGCGCCCGCCCGCCGCCGGGGTCCGGCGGCCTCGTACGAGGAACTGGCGCGGGTCTCCGCACGGGCCTGGCAGCCGGTCGAGCGGGAGCGGCTCGGTGAGTGGGAGCTGCGGGCCGCCGCGGGGTTCACCCGGCGCGCCAACTCGGTGCTGCCGCTCGGCGACCCGGGCGTCCCGCTGGACGAGGCCCTGTCGCTCGTACGGGAGTGGTACGCGGCCCGGGGGCTGCCCGCGTACGTGCAGACCGCGACCGGGGCCGCGGGCACGCAGGAGCCGCTGTGCGCGGAGCTGGAGGCGCGGGGGTGGGTGCGTGAGGTGAGCGCGGAGATGTGGATCGGCGCGCTGGCGCCGATCGGTGATCTCCCGGACCCCGACCCGGACCGGGCCGTCGTGCTGGCGCGCGAGGCGGACGAGGCGTGGCTGGGCCGCTACCAGCGCAAGGGCGTGAGCGGGGTGGCCCTGGAGGTGCTGGGCAGCGGGCCCTCGGTGTGGTTCGCGACCGTGCCCGGCGCCGAACCGGGCATACCTGCGGCCATCGGCCGCTGTGTGGTCGACGGGCGCTGGGCCGGTTTCGCGGCGGTGGAGGTCGATCCGTCCCTGCGCCGCCAGGGCCTGGCCACCACGGTCATGGCCGCCCTGGCCCGCCAGGCCCTGTCCGAGGGCGCCTCGGCGGCCTGGCTCCAGGTGGAGGCCGACAACGCGGGCGCCCGGGCCCTGTACGCGGGGATGGGCTTCGCGGCGCATCACGCGTACCACCACTATCGCGGGCCCGCGGCACCGCGCGGCGGGACCCCCATGACCCCCGCTGGTGCCGACGAACACATCGGCCAGGGCCCCGGCGGCGAAATCCGTGGAGAAGTCCGTGGCGGAGCCACACAGCGGTATCGATCGGCGTGAAAGGGCACGAGGCAGCTATGCGTCCTCTTCATCCTCCCGGGCCCGAGCGGAGCGCCGCGTGGCGGCGGCGGTTCGGCGACGAGGCGCGGGCCGAGCGGCCCGACCTGTCGGCGTTGTGTCTGCTGGTGGGCGCCCAGGCGGACGGGGGGCTGGACGAGGCCGGGATGGACGCGGCGCAGATCGAGCTGGACCGGCTGGCCGGGGAGCTGCCGTTCGGGCCCGGCGGGCCGCGGTCCTGGGCCGCGGCGCTCGCCGAGCATCTGGGCGGCCGTTGTGGGTTCCGGGGTACGCCCGGTGACTATCAGCGGCTGGACTCCTCGCTGTTGCACGAGGTGCTGCGGCGGCGGCGCGGGCTGCCGATCCTGTTGTCGGTGGTGTGGATGGAGGTCGCGAGGCGGGCGGGGGCGCCGGTGTACGGGGTTGCTCTGCCGGGGCATTTCGTGGTCGGGTTCGGGCCGCCGGAGCAGCAGGTTCTCGTTGATCCGTTCGACGGTGGCCGGGTGCTGACCGGGACCGATGCGGAGCTGCTGGTGGCCGGGGCGACGGGGGCGCCGCTGGATCCGTCGATGCTGTCGCCCGCGGATCCGTTGGACGTCGTCCTGCGCATCCTCAACAATGTCCGGGCCTGGGCGGCGGCTCGGCCCGAGCAGTCCGATGTGGCCCTCTGGGCCGTCGACTTCTCCCTGTTGCTGCCCTCGCATCCCGCTCGGCTTCGGTACGACCGGGCCCAACTGCTCGTTGAGCGGGGGGACTTCCTTGCGGGGGCGACGGAACTCGATGCGTACGCGGAGGTTGTGGCGGCCGTTGACTCGTCGGCGGCCGACAGGGTTCGGCGGCAGGCGCAGGCGGCTCGGGCGATGCTCAACTGAGTTTTGGCTGAGCCGCAGCTCTCTTGCCCAGGCGCCGTAGGGCTGTTGTCGTCGTGCGGCCACGGGCGCGTTGTGGCTTGTCGCGCAGTTCCCCGCGCCCCTACGGGGCGCCCCTGAAGGGGCTCTACAGCCAGCCCTTTTCCCTCGCGATCCTGACCGCCTCCGCCCTGTTCCGTGCCGCCAGTTTTTGGATCGCGGTGGAGAGGTAGTTGCGGACCGTGCCCTGGGAGAGGTGCAGGGTTGTCGCCAGTTCCGCGTTGGTGGAGCCGTCGGCCGCCGCGCGGAGTACCTCGCGTTCGCGGTCCGTCAGGGGGTTGGCGCCCTCGGCCAGGGCCGCCGCCGCGAGCGCGGGGTCGATGACGCGTTCGCCGGTGAGGACCTTGCGTATCGCTTCGGCGAGTTGGGCGGCGGGCGCGTCCTTCACGAGGAAGGCGTCGGCGCCCGCCTCCATGGCGCTGCGGAGATAGCCGGGGCGGCCGAAGGTCGTGAGGATGACCAGCTTGAGCTCGGGGAACTCCCGGTGGAGCTCGGCCGCCGCCTCGATGCCGGTGGCGCCCGGCATCTCGATGTCCAGGAGCGCCACGTCCACGTCGTGCCCGCGTACGGCGGCCAGCACCTCGTCGCCGCGCGCGACCTGTGCCACCACGTCGATGTCCGGTTCGAGGCCGAGGAGGGCGGCCAGGGCCTCGCGGACCATCGACTGGTCCTCGGCGAGCAGGACCTTGATCGTTCGGCTCATGCCCCGGATCCTACGGCTGGGGTGGCCGCGGGAACGCGGGCCAGTAGCCGAAACCCGTGCCGTGCGCTTCCCGCCTCCAGCTCCCCGCCCACCTTCTCCAGCCGCTCCCGCAGTCCGGTCAGCCCGTTGCCCGGACCGCTGCCAACCCGGTTGCCCGGACCGCTGTCGGGCCCGCCTCCGTCGTCCTCCACGCTCAGCTCCAGCACCGGTCCGTCGAGTGTCTGCCGCCGTACCAGCTCGACCACGCAAGCCCGGGCCCCACTGTGGCGTACGACGTTGGTGACGGCCTCGCGCAGTGCCCACGCCAGCACGGACTCGGTGTCCGAGGTGACGCCGGTGAGGTCGGGTTCGGCCGGCAGTTCGGCCGTGATGCCCGCCGCGGTCAGGGCGACCCGCGCGCCCGCGAGTTCACCGGGCAGCCGGGGCCGCCGGTAGCCGGTGACCGCCTCCCGTACGTCGACCATGGCCTGGCGGCTGACGTTCTCCATGTCGGCGACCTGCTGGGCCGCCTTGTCGGGGTGGTCGGGCAGCATCCGGCCCGCGAGCTCGCTTTTCAGCGTGATCAGCGAGAGCGAGTGGCCGAGCAGGTCGTGCAGGTCGCGGGCCAGCCGCAGCCGTTCCTCGTTGGCGGCGAGCTGGGCGACGGTGGCACGGGCCTCGCGCAGCTCGATCGTCGTACGGATCAGGGTGCGGACGCCCACCATCGCGAATCCTCCGAGGAGCGCCGGAAGGAGCAGCGAGGCCAGGTACTCGTCCCCCTCCGGTACGGAGAAGGCGATCACCGTCATCAGCGCGGACACGCCCGGGACGGTCAGCCGTGCCAACCGCGGTGGCAGTGCCGCGCCGGACGCGACCGACACGTACACGAACAGGACGAGCCACTCGCGGCCGAGGGTGAGCGAGAGGATCGAGGACTGGGCCGCGAGTACAGCCAGTGAGCCGAGCACCACACCGTTCGTCTCACCGCGTCCGGCGCGGAAGATCAGGGCGAAGTACCAGACGACGAAGGCCACCAGGCCGATGACGCCGAGGACGCGGACTCCGTCACTGTGCCCGCCGTGCAGCAGGTCGCTCACGGGCGCGCTCAGGTAGGCGAGCCAGATGCTGGTCCACAG
Organism: Streptomyces sp. NBC_00878; assembly: GCF_026341515.1. Lineage (NCBI taxonomy): Bacteria > Bacillati > Actinomycetota > Actinomycetes > Kitasatosporales > Streptomycetaceae > Streptomyces > Streptomyces sp. NBC_00878. Next base: position 3,666,847 of record NZ_JAPEOK010000001.1, read on the forward strand.
GAGCTTGACCGCCCGCTGCTTCCGGTTCGTGGGGCGCTGCCCGATGCCGATCTCCACGCCGCTCACGCCTTCAGCGTGTCCTTCCTGTACAGCCAGGCCGCGCCGCCCGCGAACAGGACGAAGGAGACGGCGAGGATGGCGAGGTCCTTCGCGTGCGGGGCCTGGCTCTGTTCGATGGCCTGCCCGAGGGCAGCGTACGCGTGCGTGGGCAGCCACTTCGCGATGTCCTGCAGCCAGCCAGGGAAGGTCGTCGTGGGCATCCACAGGCCGCCCAGCATGGACAGGCCGAAGTACACGATCATCGTGATCGGGCGGACCGCGTCACCACTCGCGAGGTAGCCGATGGCGACCCCGAGCGCGGCGAAGACGAGGCTGCCGGCCCAGATCGCGCCGGTGAGCGCGAGCCACTGCCAGGCGTCCAGGCGTACGTCCTTCACGGCCGCCGCGACCACGAAGACGATGACGATCGACGGCAGGCTGATGACGGCGGCGCTCGCGGTCTTCGCGAGGACATAGCCGCGTCCCGGCAGGCTCGTGAGCCGCAGCTGCCGTACCCAGCCGCTCTCGCGCTCCTTGGCGATGCGCTCACTGTTGCCCATGAGGACGGCGGTCAGGGCGCCGAAGGACGCCATGGAGACCATGAAGAAGGTCGGCAGCGTGAGCCCGGTGCCGTCGACCGTGGTGGTGCCGTCGGCGCTGCCCGCGATCAGCAGGAACAGGCCCGAGGGGTAGATCACCGAGAAGAACAGGAACTTGCGGTTGCGCAGGGCGCGGGTGATCTCCAGCTTGATCAGGCTGTTCATGCCAGACATGCCGGACATGGCCTTCACGGGGTTCATGGCGTTCATGGCGTTCATGAGGTGCGCGCCTCCTCGGCGGCGGTGATGGCGACGAAGGCCTGCTCCAGACCGAGCCCGGCCACTTCGAGGTTGCGCGGGTAGACGCCGAGCCCGTACAGGGCGTGGACGGTCGCGTCGGCGTCGGAGGACTGGACGCGGACCGTGTGGCCCGAGACGTCGAGCCGGGTGAGGAAGGGCAGGGCGCGCAGCGCGGGCTCGTCGATCGGCCCCTCCAGGTCGAACGCGATCCGCCGGGCGCCGGCCTTCGCCTTGATCTCGGCGGCGCTGCCGTCCGCCAGCAGCCGCCCCCGGTGCAGGACGAGCACGCGGTCGGCGATGGCGTCGGCCTCCTCCAGGTAGTGCGTGGCGAAGAGGACCGTCCGCCCCTGGTCGGCCTGCTCGCGCATGGTGGCCCAGAAGGCCTGACGGGCGGAGACGTCCATGCCGGTCGTCGGCTCGTCGAGCACGATGAGGTCGCTGTCCCCGGCCGTGGCGAGCGCGAAGCGGACACGCTGCTGCTGGCCGCCCGAGAGCTTGTTGACCTTGCGGTCCGCGATCTGTGTGAGGCCCGCGCGGGCGAGCACGTCCGGCACGGGGAACGGCTTCGGGTGCAGGTCGCGGGCGAGCCGCACCAGTTCGCGGACCGTGACCTCGTCCATCAGCCCGCCGCTCTGCAGCATCGCGCCGACGCGCCCGCCGACGATGGCGTCCCGGGGGCTGCCGCCGAACACCCGCACCGAGCCGCTGTCCGCGTGCTTCAGGCCGAGCAGCAGGTCGAGCGTGGTCGACTTGCCCGCGCCGTTCGGCCCCAGCAGGGCCACGGTCTCGCCCGGGTGCAGGGCGAGCGTGAGCCCGTCCACGGCCCGTACGCTTCCGTAGGTCTTGGTCACCTGATCGAACCCGACCACCGAGCCGTTGGCCGCCGCGGTCGCTGTCGCTGTCGCAGTTGCTGTCATGTGAGCCAGCGTGGCGCGAGGCGGGTCCCGTCCGGCAGTGTCGGCCGTCGTGACTCCCGGATGACAGATGTCATGTGGGGGGGGTACGCACAGGTATTCAGGAGTACGCAGAGGTACTGAGGTACTGAGGTACTGAGGTACTGAGGTACTGAGCCACTGAGGAGTACCCAGAGGTATTCAGGGGGATCGCATGAAGCTCACCGTGCTCGGCGGCTGCGGCGCCTGGCCGACCGCCGACCAGGCCTGTAGCGGCTACCTCGTCGAGGACTCCGGTTTCCGGCTGCTCCTCGATCCCGGGTACGCCACGTTCCCCCGTCTCCTCGACCACATCACCGCGCGGGAGGTCGACGCGGTGCTGGTCACCCACGGCCACCCCGACCACTGCGCCGACCTGAACCCCCTGCTCCGGGCCCGCGCGCTGGCCGAGGCCCCGCCGCAGCCCGCACTCCCGCTGTACGCACCGGAGGGCGCCCTCGACGCCGTCCTCGCCCTGGACCGGCCGGGCATGCTCGCGCCCGCGTACGACCGCCGCGATTTCGTCCCCGGCGACCGCCTCACGATCGGCCCGTTCGCCGTCGAGACGGTGTCCCTGCCCCACCACGTGCCCGGCGCCGGCCTCCGGCTGACCGCGGGAGGCAGCGTCCTCGCGTACACCGGCGACACCGGCCCGAGCCCCGCGATCGCACGGCTGGCGCGGCACGCGGACATCCTCCTGTCGGAGGCGACGTACCCGTACGAGGTTCCCGCCGAGGACGCGGCCTGTCTGCTCACCGCGCGACTGGCCGGACGGTACGCGGCCGAGGCCGGAGCCGCGCGACTACTGCTGACGCATCTGTGGCCAGGGACGGACCCGGCGATCGCGCTGCGGGCCGCGGCGGAGGCGTACGGGGGCCCGGTCGCCGTCGCGACACCCGGCCTCGTCGTCGAGACGACCGGGCCCGCACCGACGACCACGGCCACCATCACGGCCACAACCACAATCGCGGCCACGGCCACGACTACGACTACGACCACCGAGTAAGGGCCAGGGCTCCCCCTCTCCCCCGGCTCAGATCCTCTTGGCTCTCAGCGCCTCAAGTGCGTTCGCCACCGAGTGGAGGAAGGCCGCGTACGCGTGCGTGCTGCACGGGAGTTCCGGGTTCCAGGGCGCCACGGTCACGGCCGAGGTGAGGGTGCGCCAGGCGGGTGCGGACTCCAACTCCCCGGCCGGTACGGCGTTCCCAGCCCATACGGCACCCGCCCCTTAGACACCCGCCCGACGCGGGACCACTCGGGTCACGATGAGCCGAACGTCAGAACGGGACAAGGGGACACCCGGCCATCGCCGGGTGCCCCCTTCAACCATCAGCTCAACCGGTCCGCGCAACCAGTCAGCTCCAACCGGTCCGCGGCTAGTTGGGGTTGGTCTCGATCACTCCGATGCGGTCCGCCGGCGTCTTGCCGACAAGAGCCTTGCGCATCGCACCGACCACGTCCTGGGGGGTCACGGCGGTCTTGCTGCCGTTGCCCCGGGTGATCAGTACGCCGTCGAACGAGTCGCGGTACCGCGACTTGAGCACGGGCAGGTCGTAGTACTCGACCAGCTTGCCCTGAGCGTTGGCCTTGACGCTGATGAACCTCCACAGGGAGATCTCGGGGCTGAACTCGACTGACACCCCGCCGGCCTTGATCGTCACGCTGGCGGACATCACCGGCTCGGCGAACGCCTTCATCATGCGGTCGACCTCGGCCTTGGTGACCTTGGGCTCCTTCGTCGTGGTCGGGACCTTGACGGGCGCCGCGTTCCCGGTCTCGACCTGCGCGCGGTACGCCTCCTCGACGGACTCCGTCGACCGGCCGATGTCGATGCCCTGGCCCGCCTTGCCGTAGACGGCGACGGCCTTGCCCGGCTCGAACTTGATCGTGCCCTCGGTCGCCGAGCCGGAACCGCCCGCGGCGCGCTCCAGAGCGGCCGCCAGCTTCTCCTCGTCGACGGGCATCACGGGGTCGACGACTCGATGGTTGCCGAGCAGCGAGCCGATCACCGAGACGGGGTTGTAGTCGCTGCCCGCCGCGGCCCGTACCGTCGCCTGGCTGTCGAACTGGAGGCCGGCCTGATCCGGCCTGAGCGCGACGGTGTCGCCCTCGACCGAGAGCTGCAGCGGCTTGGCCGCCCCCGCCTTGAAGGCGTCGTCGAGCTTCTTGACGGCCTCGTCACGGGTGCCGCCGCCGATCTCGATGCCGAGCACGGTGGTGCCCTTGGGCACGTCGGAGTGGTTCATCAGCAGCCCGGCGCCGTACGCGAGCCCGCCCAGGCCCACCACTCCGGTGACCAGGAGCACCAGCTTGTTGCGGCCCTTTTTCTTCGGCTTCGACCGGGTGGCGGCGGGCGCCACCGGCGAGACCGGTTCAGGGAGCTTCGGGGGCTGGTGCTGCAGCGGTCCATCGCTGCGCGCGCCCGGTCCGAACGGTGAGTTCGGGGCGGACGGCACGACCGGGATGCCGCTGGTCAGCGTGTGTCCGGAGACGTTCTCACCGGTGCCGCCGTAGCCCGGCGTACCGGGTTCGGGGGCGGGCTTCTGCGGAGTGAGGATCGCGGTGTCGTCGCTCATCCCGCCGCCGGGCCCCGAGGAGAAGGCCATGCCACTCTGAACGCCCTTGCCACCGGGGAAGCCCGAGGCGTCGTGAGCGCGGGGGCCGTCGTGTCCGCCAGGCCCGCCGGGTCCCGCGTGACCGCCAGGTCCGCCGGGGGCACCAGGACCGCCGGGGGAACCGGCGCCGTTCTGGACACCGGTGGCACCGGGTCCGCCAGGGAAGGCCGAGCCGTGCTGAGCACCGTTGGGCCCGGGGAAGGCCGAACCGCTCTGGGCGCCATTGGGCCCCGGGAAACCCGAACCGCTCTGGGCACCGTTGGGCCCAGGGAAACCCGAGCCGTCCGGTGCTCCGGGACCGCCGGGGCCCCCGGGCCCACCGGGTCCTCCGGGAGCGCCGTGGAACGCCGCGGCACCCTGGCCGCCGGGCAACCCCTGGCCGCCCTGGCTGCCCTGACCGGCCTGACCGGCCTGACCGGCCTGACCGTTCTGGTCGCCCACGCCGCCACGGATGCGCGGGCCGCCAGGCCCACCGCCCTGACCGCCAGCTCCAGGCCCAGGCCCAGGCCCGCCAGGGAAACCCTGGCCACCGGGACCGCCGGGACCACCCTGGCCGCCGGGACCGCGCACACCGCCGGGCGGCGTCAGCTGACCGGCGCCGGTGACCGGTCCGCCGGTCGGGCCCGAGGGTCCGCCCTGGCCGCCGGAGAAGTACGGAAGTCCGTCGCGCCGTGGCTCACCGCCGCCGACGCCGTCGCCCGCGCCGTCCGGCGCGTACGGCGACGAGCCCGGCGCGCTGCCCAGCGGCCCCGCCGCCAGTGCCGCGGACACGTCGAAGGAACCGGTGCCGCCGCCATGGCCGGGCGCCACAGGCCCGGTACCGCCCGCGCCGGGCAGCCCCGCGCCGTTCGTACCGCCGGGCCGGGCGCCGCCGGGCCGAGCCGCACCACCGGCGCCTGAACCGCCTCTGGGCGCACCGGAGGCAGAGGGACGCGCACCAGGCGTACCGGGCGTACCGGGCGCCCCTGAAGCGCCAACTCCCGCCCCGGACACCGCCGCCGAGCCCTGCGCAGCCGAACCGCCGGGCGTCCCGGCGCCGTTGGTGCCGCCACCGCCCGGACCGCCCTTGGGCGCACCGGACTTGCGTGGCGCGAACCAGTCGCTCGTCTTGTCCTCGGCGCCGCCGCCGGTGGGCAGGCGATGGGATCCGGTGTCGGAGTCCACGGGCCCGACCTGACCGGTACTCGGTCCGGTGTCGACGGGGGCCGGCGCGGGCACACTCGTACTGTCGGAGGAGTCTCCGCCCGCGACGGGTGTGCGCACGACGACCGGTGGAATGGGCCGGGATCCGGGGATGTTGATCCGGATCCGGGTCGTCAGAGTGGTCTCGGTCCTGGGCTGTTCCGGCCGGTCGGCAGCGGAACGCCCGGTGTCGGCGGCGTCGTCGGAAGCCTTGGGCGTTCCGTACGGCGGAGTCCCCGACGGGTATGCGGTTCCGCCGCGCCCGTTGGGCCCGGAGGACGAACTGTCAGTTTCACGACTCAAGGCAGGTTCTCCTGGTTGGCTCCACCGCCCGTGTACTCGACCTCGATACCTCGATTCGGGCGGCTCGGCGGCGCGCACCACCATACTGGCCACTTGTCACCATCATCTTGCGGCCACAGCTGAAACCCACACCGGACTTGCACCTGCGCACCGCGGCGAAGTGGTACGTCACTTGGCAAGTCGGGCGGCGGGCCCCTCCGGTTGCCGCCCCCGGCCAAGGGTGGCGCACATCACAGCCACGGCCATACCGCCGAGCAGGAAGAGGTAGGAGCCCGCTCCCGCGGCGAAGAGGAAGTCTCCCTCCGGGCGGCTCGCGGTGAGCAGGACGACGGCGATCATCCATCCCGCGGCGGGTGCGACCGAACCGCCCCGGCCACCCGTCGCCCGCGCCCCGCCGAGGAAGAGCCCGGCCGCGCCGGCCAGCGCGAGCAGCAGCCCGCCCGGGAACAGGCCCGCCTGGACCAGTGCACCGGCCGCCCCAACCACGGCACCCAGCACGAAGAGCCCCAGGTGGACGACGATCCGTCCGGCCGAGGGCGCCCGCAGCGGCTCGGCGAGCATGCTGCCCGCGGCCGGCCTGTTCGCCGTACTCATCTCTCACTCACCTCAGTACGCATCAGACATCCCCCAGGACTCATCGTGCACCCACTCGTTCCCGAGGACCTACTGTGCACCGGCTCGTTCCTCACGACTCATCGTGCACCCGCGTCAGCGGTACCGGCGAACAGGTCCGTCTCCCGCTCCGGCCCCACGCGCTCCCCACGCTCCCCGCGCACCCCGCGCACCCCGCGCACCAACTCGTAGTACTCCGTGGCGAACAGCGGCTGCGCGAGGTGGTTGGAGAGCGCGAACCACGGTTCGGTGACCTCGATCTGGGTGGCGTGGGCCCGCATCGCGGCGGCCTTCGCGGCGGCGAAGGCGGTGCCGTCGATCTCCGTGGTGATCAGGGAGTCGTCCACCACGCCCGGCACGTCGTCGACGGCGGCGGAGGCGGGGAACGGCAGTTCGTCCAGTACGTCCTTCAGATGGGCGAAGCGTTCCTCGGCGACCGAGCGCGGTACGCGGTTCCAGTAGATCTTCGCGATCGTCCACGGTTCGCCCATCTCCGGGCGGACGCCGGGGTCCGCGGCCAGGTCGGCGGCGCGCATGGCGACGCGGTGGGTCTGGATGTGGTCCGGGTGGCCGTAGCCGCCGTCGGTGTCGTACGTCACGAGCACTTGGGGGCGTGACTCGCGGATCACCCGGACAAGTTCCGCGGCCGCCTCGTCGACATCCGCCTGCCAGAAGCAGCGCGGGTCGTCGTTGTCGGGGAGGCCCATCATCCCGGAGTCCTGATACCGCCCGGCGCCGCCGAGGGAACGGAAGTCGCTCACACCCAGCTCGCGCATCGCCGCGCCGAGCTCGGCCAGACGGTGCGCGCCGAGAGCCTTGCCCGACAGGTGGGCGAGGCCGGGCGGGATGACCTCGCCGCGCTCACCGAGGGTGCAGGTCACAAGCGTGACCCGGGCGCCCTCGGCCGCGTACCTGGCCATGGTCGCGCCGTTGTTGATCGCCTCGTCGTCCGGGTGCGCGTGCACCAGGAGCAGACGCCGGGAGGGCAGTTCGGTCATGGACCAACCCTACGAGGGGCTGGCGCTCTCCTCGCCACCGCCGGTGGGTTCACACCCCGACGGCTCCCGCAGGGCTCAGGCGTCTTCTCCCGCGTCGGTAAAGATCTCTTCTGCGGATGGCGCGGTGACGGCGCGGGTGAGCAAGCGGCGCAGGAGGTCGGGGTCGTCGCAGCCGGTGACGCGCTCGCGGATCTCGTCGGGGACATCGAGGCCGCGCGTCTCCAGGACGAGCAGGACGTCCTCGGCGGCCGTCTGAACGCGAGCTTCTGCGCGCCCCTCGTCACGCCCCTCGTCACGGATCTCTTCCGAGAGCCAAGACTTGTAGAAGGAGAGGTCCACGGCCATCAGGTTCCTCCAGAGTTCCACGGCCCGGCGGTTGCCGCTCAAGCCTTGTGCGGTGAATTCGATGATGGGGTCTGCGACTGCTTCGGACACCTGCTGCAGGGCGCTGGACAGTGCTTTCAGTATGTCACCGACGTCCGGATCCTTCGCGTGAGTGATGGCGGACAGCGTGGTCAGCGCCAGGTCGGCGCCGGCCTCGTCCGGATCGGTGATCACGGGCATGTTGTGCGGACCCGCCACGAGGGGGCGGAGGGTGAGCGCGGGCCACTGCCGAGGGCTCAGGGATACGGGCCGGGCAGCCCATTCGGCTGTGGCTCGGTCCTGGCAGACGACCAACAGCAGGACCGGGATCTTGTACTTGGCGCACAGGAACGACAAGTAATAGGCCCAGCTGGAGGGCTTGTCAGGGTCCTTCTTGCCCTGCGATTCGATGGCCAGCAGGAACGAGTCCTCACCTGTTGAGCCGTCGCTGTCGAAGCGCAGCAGCGTGTCCACACGGCGCTCGACCGGCCTGGCCTCGGTGAGGTCGGTGGGCATGACCGTGACGGATGCGGGCGGGGCGAAGGTGAGGCCGAGGACCTGGGAGACACCTGTGAACAGTCCCGGGTAATCCTGGAAGATGCGGTGCATCGCCTCATGGGGCGGGCTGACCATGCGGTTCCTTACGTTGTCTTGCACAGATTCAGACGAGTGCGGGTGCAGTGGTCCGGCAGTCGTGGCAGCGGCCCGGCTCTGGTGCGCGGAAGGCGCGGTCGCAGCCGTCGCAGTTCTGGAGTGGGTGCCGGACGCCCGCCGACGGTGGGGTGCGGGCGCGGTATGGGGCTGGCGGCGGCAGCTGCGCGGTGAGGCGGTGGGCCATGAAAGCGGCAGGGCGTCGTAGACCCTCGGGTGGCAGGTCGGCGGTGAGCGCCTGTCGTACGGCGGTGGGGCTGACGTCGCGCTCCAGCCAGGCGGCGACGCCGGGGGCGAGGTGGGCGGTGTCGCAGGCGGAGAGGAGGAGGCACGGGTCGTGGCGGCGGAGTTCCGCGAGGAGGTCGGCGGCGGCCTGGAGGAGGGCGGGGGCGGGGTACGCGGGGCGCGGTACGGCGGGGAGGGGCTTGCGGGGTGCGCGCTTCTTCGGCCTCTCCGGCTTGTCCGGCCCCTCCGGCTTGTCCGGCCCCTCCATCCCCTCGGGCTTCTCCGGCTTCTGTGAAGTGACGGGCCCGTGGTCGGCGGCTTCCGGGCCGTGGTGGCCCGGCTGGTTGCAGGAGATCGTGCGGGTGACGATCCGGCCGCCGGGGATGCGTCGCCGTTCGCGGCGCAGGTAGCCGTGGGCCTCCAACTCGCGCAGGGCGGCGGCGATACGGGTCGCGCCCTCGGGGAAGCGGGCGGCGAGGGTCTTGATGTCGACGCGAACGCCTGCCGGGAGGGACTGGATGTAGACGGCCAGCCCGATCGCGAGACCCGAAAGCTCCGGGTGCTGGGCGAGATGGTTGCCGATCACCGTGAAGCGGGTGGAATGGCGGGCGTTGTCGTGGGTGAGGCCGCCGTGGCCGGAGTCCCGGGAGTCTCCGGAGGCTCCGGAGCGGAGGTGCCGCCGGTTCGGGCGATTGTTGGCGGCATGCCGGGACTGGGCGTGCGGGAGCACGCTAATGTCGTGCGTATCCATCGGGAAGCCTTCTTCTTCCTCGGTGGTCAGGCCCTCGCATTGGGATTGCCGTCCCGGCGGGGGCCGTCGCATGTTTGCGGTTGTGTTGCGCAGAGCGTAGGCCAGGCAACCAGCCGAGAATCCAGTCGAGTTGGTGATGTTCACTCGCGCGAGTGAGAGGCATGCCGACGTGGGCGGGAGGCGGGAGGCGGGAGGCGGGAGGGTAGGGGTGGGGCTTGGTGGGGTCCTTTCACCCTCGTGTTTCTTTGGGAAGAGCGCCCCTGGCACCGGAGCTCGCGTTTCCGCGGTCCGGTACCTGGTCCCGTACGACGTTCACCTCCGCCCAGACCGTCTTGCGTGGGTACGGCCCCAGGGTTACGCCCCAGCGGTCGGCCAGTGCCTCGACGAGGACGAGGCCTCGGCCGGACTCGCTGTCGGGCGCGGGGTCTTGGGGGCGGGGCAGGCGGTCGCCGCAAGTGTCGGTGACCTCGATGCGCAGGGTGTCGCCGACGACGTAGAGGGCGAGCCGGAAGTCCCGGCCGCGAACGCGGCTGTGGGTGGCCGCGTTGGCCGCGAGTTCGGCGACGAGTTGGCGCGCCGGGTCCAACGGGAGTTCCCAGGAGCGGAGTTGCTCGGTGGCGAGCAGGCGGGCGAGGCGGGCTCCGCGTGGCGTGGGTGACAGTTGCACGCTGAAGTTGCGGATGGGGTGGTCGAGTCGGGCCTCGGGGGCGGCGGTTTTCTGGATCACGTCACTCAGAGTGGCCGCCCGCGCCTACCGTGAACAGTGACAACTCCGTTGCGTACGGTGACTGTCCGGTCGTGTCCGGGCTGTCGGCAGCAGCCGTGCGGGTAGGGGGCGTCGTGGCACGGTCGTACGACGGAGGGGTACGGGATGCAGCAGGTGGACGGCAACGCGGTGCGGCTCAAGAGCGAGGCGGACGAGCCGGGTTGGGAGGTGGACCCGGACGACGAGTGGGGCGTGGCGGTCATCGCGACCGTGGGTCGACAGCTGAAGCTGCGACGGGAGGCGGCGGGGATGCGGGCCGCCGAGTTCGGGGTGGCCGTCGGGTACGGCGAGGACATGGTCTACAAGATCGAGGGCGGGACGCGGATCCCTCAGCCCGAGTATCTGGACAAGGCGGACGAGGTGCTGGGGGCCGACGGCTTGATCTCAGCGATGAAGGAGGACGTGAAGAAGGTCCGCTATCCGAAGAAGGTTCGGGAGCTGGGCAAGTTGGAGGCCATGGCGGTCGAGATCGGCGTCTACGAGTGCAACATCGTCGCCGGGTTGTTGCAGACTCCGGAGCATGTGCGGGCCGTGATCGGTGCGGCGCAGCCGCCGTACTCACCGGACGACGTGGAACGCATGGTGGCGGCTCGTCTGGCCCGGCAGTCGGTCTTCGAACGGGACCCGGCTCCGTCGATCCACTTCGTCATGGAAGAGGCATCGCTGCGGCGTCCCATCGGAGGCACAATGGTGTGGCGACAGCAGCTCGAACGCCTTTTGGAAGTGGGGCGGTTGCACAACGTCGTGCTTCAAGTGATGCCGATGAACTGCGAGGTCCACTCCGGTCTGGACGGACGGATCGAGTTGCTGAAGTTCCCGGACGGCACGGCGGTGGGACGTTCCGACGGCGCGTTCAACGGTCGCCCGACCTCGGACCCGAAACGGCTGCGCATCCTTGAACTGCGGTATGGCACCATCCGGGCGCAGGCCCTCCCTCCGCGGGAGTCGCTGATCCTCATCGAGCAACTGCTGGGAGAGACATGATCCGCAAGACCGCTGCCGGGGACGTATCCGAACTGGCGTGGTTCAAGAGCAGCTACAGCGGCGGCAATGACGGCGAGTCCTGCGTCGAGGTGGCGCTGGACTGGTTCAAGAGCAGCTACAGCAGCGGCAGCGAGGGTGACTCCTGCGTCGAACTCGCCACCACCCCAGGAACCGTCCACGTCCGCGACTCCAAGCAGACCAACGGCCCCCGCCTCCAGCTCTCGCCGGAGGCCTGGGCCGACTTCGTGCCGTACGTGTCCGAGGGCTGACCGACCTCGGGGGTTCCGGGCGGCGCGGGTCAGAACTTGAGGTCCCCGATCATGCCCGCGATGTTCGTGGTCAGGTCGTTGATCGTGGGTGCGATCGTCGAGCTGGCCAGGTAGAAACCGAACAGGACACACACGATGGCGTGAGGCGGCTTCAACCCTGATTTCTTGATCAGGATGAAGACGATGATCGCCAGCAGCACCACCGCCGAAATCGAGAGTGCCACGGCGGTTCACCTCCAAGGATCCCAGGGACGCGGGGGGGGTCAGGGGGGTCGGGGGGTTGGGTTGTGGGGGGCAGTAAATCCTTACAACAGCCAGCAGGTTGATACCCACACAGCTGTAGTGATCATAACTATTCGCCCGTGCGCATCGATCGGCGCACGGCCGCACAAGGGGGCGCATGGCCAATATGGTCGGAGCATGACGACCGAGCCTCTCTCCTTTCCGCGCCGGCAGGCGCGCACCCTGCGCTTCACGCTCGGCGCGCCCCGCGCGTTCACCGTGGCGCCCGACGGTTCCCGTGTCGTGTTTCTGCGATCCCCGTCCGGTACGGACCGGGCGAACCAGCTGTGGGTTCTCGATGTGGCAGGCGGCGAGGAGCGTCTCGCCGCGGATCCACGGACGCTGCTCGGGGGCTCCTCGGAGCGGCTGTCGGCGGCGGAGCGGGCCCGGCGCGAGCGCAGCCGCGAGGGCGGGGCGGGCATCATCGGCTACGCCACCGACACGGCCGCGGAGCTGGCCTCCTTCGCTCTGTCGGGGCGGCTCTTCACAGCCGAGTTGCGGGCCGGGACAGCACGTGAACTCCGCGTCCCGGGGTCAGTGTTGGACCCGCGCCCGTCCCCCGACGGACGGCTCGTCGCGTACGTGTCCGGGGGCGCCCTGAGGGTCGTCGGCGCCGAGGGAGAGGACGACAGGGCGCTCGCCGAACCGGAGTCCGACACCGTCACGTACGGGCTCGCCGAGTTCATCGCGGCCGAGGAAATGGGCCGTTCGCGCGGGTTCTGGTGGTCGCCGGAGTCGGACCGGCTGCTGGTCGCGCGCGCCGACGACGCCCCCGTGCGCCGCTGGTGGATCTCCGATCCGGCCCAGCCCGCGCGGGATCCGCAGCAGGTCGCCTATCCGGCGGCCGGGACGGACAACGCGGAGGTACGACTCTTCGTGATCGACCTCGAAGGGGCGCGCACGGAGGTGGTGTGGGACCGGGCCCGCTACCCCTATCTGGCGCGGGTGCACTGGTCTGCGGCCGGAGCACCGCTGCTGCTCGTCCAGGCGCGCGACCAGGCGAGCCAGCTCTATCTGGCCGTCGATCCGGACACCGGGGCGACCCGGATGGTGCACGCGGACGAAGATCCACAATGGCTTGATCTTTTCCCCGGAGTGCCGAGCTGGAGCCCGAGCGGACAGCTCGTACGGATCGCCGACGAGGGCGGGGCGCGGGTGCTCGCCGTCGGTGAACGCCCCCTGACCGGACCGCAGTTGCAGGTACGAGCGGTGCTCGATGTGTCGGACGACGACGTGTTGGTGTCCGCGTCGGCCGGGGCGGCGGCCGTCGCCCCGGAGATCGGCGAGGTGCACGTCTACCGGGTCAACGACCTTGGTGTGGAACGGATTTCATCGGAACCCGGCGTCCACTCGGCGGTCCGCGCGGGCGGCGTGACCGTACTCGTGTCGGCCGTGCCCGACCGGCCGGGCGCCCAGGTACAGGTGCTGCGCGACGGCAAGCGGGCGACGACCGTGGCCTCGTATGCCGAGGACCCCGGGCTGAGCCCGCGCGTGACGCTCGTGGAGGCGGGCGAGCGCCGTGTGCCGTGCGCCGTTCTGCTCCCCACGGGCTACACCGACGGTCCGCTGCCGGTGCTGATGGACCCGTACGGCGGACCGCACGGGCAGCGGGTGCTGGCCGCGCACAACGCGTATCTGACCTCGCAGTGGTTCGCCGACCAGGGGTTCGCCGTGATCGTCGCGGACGGGCGGGGCATGCCGGGTCGCTCGCCCGCCTGGGAGAAGTCGATCAAGGATGATCTCGCGGCGGTCGTCCTCGACGACCAGATCCACGCGCTCCGGGCGCTCGCCGAGCGCTTCCCGCTGGACCTGGACCGGGTGGCGATCCGTGGCTGGTCGTTCGGCGGCTATCTCGCGGGGCTCGCTGTGCTGCGGCGCCCCGACGTCTTCCATGCGGGCGTGGTGGGCGCGCCGGTGACGGACCAGCGGCTGTACGACACCCACTACACCGAGCGGTATCTCGGGGATCCGAACACGCGGCCGGAGGTGTACGCGGCGAACTCGCTGATCGACGACGACGGTCTGGTGGGGGCCGCCGAGCCGGTCCGGCCGATGATGATCGTGCACGGTCTCGCCGACGACAACGTGGTGGTCGCGCACTCCTTGCGACTGTCCTCCGCGCTGCTGGCCGCGGGCCGCCCGCACGAGGTGCTGCCGCTGTCGGGGGTCACTCACATGACCCCGCAGGAGCAGGTCGCGGAGAATCTGCTGCTGCTCCAGGTGGACTTCCTGAAGCGGTCCCTGAACCTGGCGTAGCGAGCCCGCCGCAGCGAGCCTGCCGTGGGCGTGCGACCGGCCGGGGAGACATGGCGCGCCCCGGCCGGTCTACGGCACCCGCACGGCCGTACGTTGTTCAGACTGACGCGTCCGTATATCGGTATCGGGTCAGTGAAGTTGCCTGCGTGTTAACGAAGTTGATGCCTATTTGTCATGCTATTTCGCGTCGTCCATGGGCTCGTCCGGGATCTTGTCCGAGGTCTTGTCCGGGATCTTGTCCACGGGCTCGTCAAGAGCCCGGTCCATCCGCTCCTCCGGTGGGACCACCTGTTTCTCCTCCGCGAAGTGGCATGCCGAGGCATGGGCCGCGGGACCGGTCTCGTACCGGAACTCCGCGGGCACCGCGAGCAGCGGGACCTCGAAGGTGCACCGCTCCTGGGCCTTCCAGCAGCGGGTGCGGAAACGGCAGCCGGAGGGGATGTTCGCCGGTGAGGGCACGTCGCCGAAGAGGATGATCCGCTCCCGGTGCTCACGGGCCTCCGGGTCCGGGACGGGCACCGCGGACAGCAGGGCCTGTGTATAGGGATGCGTCGGGTGGTCGTAGATCTCGGCGTCCTTGCCGATCTCCACGATCCGCCCGAGGTACATCACACCGACCCGGTCGGAGATGTGCCGCACGATCGAGAGGTCGTGCGCGATGAACACGTACGACAGGTCGAACTCGCTCTGGAGCCGGTCCATCAGGTTGATGACCTGGGCCTGGACCGACACGTCGAGGGCGGAGACCGGTTCGTCGGCGACGATGATCTCGGGGCGCAGCGCCAGACCGCGTGCGATGCCGATGCGCTGGCGCTGGCCGCCGGAGAACTGGTGCGGATAGCGGTTGATGTACTCGGGGTTGAGCCCGACCACGTCCAGCAGGTCCTGGACCTTCCGGCGCCGGTCGCCCTTCGGCGCGACCTCGGGGTGGATCTCGTACGGCTCGCCGATGATGTCGCCGACGGTCATCCGCGGGTTGAGCGAGGTGTACGGGTCCTGGAAGACCATCTGGATGTTGCGGCGTACGGCCTTCAGCGCGCGGCCGGAGAGCCGGGAGACGTCCTCGCCCTTGTACGTGATCGCGCCGGCCGTCGGCTTCTCCAGGCTGACCAGCATCCTGGCGACCGTGGACTTGCCGCAGCCGGACTCGCCGACGATGCCGAGGGTCTCGCCGGCGCCGAGCTCGAAGTCGACGCCGTCGACGGCCTTCACCGCGCCGACCTGTTTCTTGAAGACGACGCCCTGGGTGAGCGGGTAGTGCTTGACCAGGCCGCGCACCCGGAGGATCGGGTCAGCCATGGAGGCACTCCCGCCAGAAGTGGCAGGCACTCACGCGGTCCGGGCCCGCCTCGGTCACCTCGGTCACCTCGGTCGCCCCGGTCGCCCCGGTCGCCCCGGTCACCTCGGTCACCTCGGTCACCTCGTACAGCGGCGGTACGTCGGTCCGGCAGACGTCCTGGGCCAGCGGGCAGCGCGGGTTGAAGGCGCAGCCGGGCGGGATGTGCATGAGGTTCGGCGGCAGGCCCTTGATGGCGTACAGCTCCTTGCCCTTCTGGTCGAGCCGCGGGATCGACTCCAGGAGGCCCTTCGTGTACGGGTGCGCCGGGGCCTTGTAGATGTCGTGGACCGGGGCCGACTCGATGATCCGGCCCGCGTACATGACGGAGATCCGGTCGGCGACGTCCGCGACCACGCCGAGGTCGTGGGTGATGAGGATGAGCCCCATGCCGAGCTCGCGCTGGAGCTCGGCGAGCAGGTCCATGACCTGGGCCTGGACGGTGACGTCGAGGGCGGTGGTGGGTTCGTCGGCGATGATCAGGTCCGGTTCGAGGGCCAGCGCCATGGCGATCATGATGCGCTGGCGCATGCCGCCGGAGAACTGGTGGGGGTAGTCGCCGACGCGGGCCGACGCGGCCGGGATGCGCACCCGGTCCATCAGCTCGATCGCCTTGGCCCTGGCGGCCTTCCTGGACATGCCCTGATGGACGGTGAACATCTCGCCGAGCTGGGCGCCGACGCTGAGCACCGGGTTCAGGGAGGACAGCGCGTCCTGGAAGATCATCGCCATCCGGGCGCCGCGGACCTTGCGCCGGTCCTCCTCCTTGTACTTCAGGAGGTCCTCGCCCTGGAAGAGGACCTCGCCCGCGGTGATTTTCCCGGGCGGGGTGTCGAGGATGCCCATGATCGCCTGGGCGGTCACGGACTTGCCGGAGCCGGACTCGCCGAGTACGGCGAGCGTCTCGCCCTCGTCCACGCTGTAGCTGACGCCGTTGACGGCCTTGGCGACCCCGTCCCTGGTTCTGAACTCCACGTGCAGATCGCGTACTTCGAGCAGCACGGCCGTCACCTCAGCTTCGGGTCGAGGGCGTCGCGCACCGCGTCGCCGAGCATGATGAACGCGAGGACGGTGACGGCGAGGGCCCCGGCCGGCCACAGGAGCGCGTGCGGGGCCGTGCGGATGTACTGGGACGCCGAGGAGATGTCGATGCCCCAGCTCACGGTGGGCGGCTTCAGCCCGACCCCGAGGTACGAGAGGGTCGCCTCCAGCGCGATGTACGTACCTAGCGCGATGGTCGCCACGACGATGACCGGGGCGACCGCGTTGGGTGCGATGTGCCGCAGCAGGATCCGGGAGTTGGAGGCGCCCAGCGCCCGGGCCGCCTGGACGTAGTCGTTCTGTCTGGTGGTGATCACGGAACCGCGGGCGATACGGGAGAGCTGCGGCCAGCCGAGCAGCACCATGAACCCGATGACCGGCCAGACCGTGGAGCTGGTGACGACGGACAGCAGCACCAGGCCGCCGAGGACGACGGGGATCGCGAAGAAGATGTCGGTGATCCGGGACAGGATCGCGTCCGACCCCCCGCCGAAGAACCCGGCGAGCCCGCCGAGCAACGAGCCGAGGATCGCGACCCCGAGCGTGGCGCACACTCCGACGGTGACGGACACCCGGGCCCCGTACACCGTGCGGGTGTAGACGTTGCAGCCCTGACCGTTGTAGCCGAAGGGGGCGCCGGGCTGGGAGCCCTCCTGGGCCTTGGCGAGGTCGCACTTGAGCGGGTTGCCGGGGGCGATCACCGAGGGCCACAGGGAGATGAAGACCAGGAAGACGATGATGAGCGCCGAGATGATGAAGACGGGGTTGCGGCGGAGGTCGCGCCAGGCGTCGGACCACAGGGAACGCGGCTTCTCTGAAGGCTCCGGTCCGCCCGGGGTCTTCTCCAGCGAGGTGGCCTCCTGCGTGGCCAGGTCCATCGCGCCGCCCATGCCTGTCGCGGCGATGGCGCCGTCCTCCGGGGCGCGGCCCCCACCCGACATGTGCGGCTCCCGCGGCATCGGCTCCGGCGGCATCGGTTCAGGCATAGCGGATCCTCGGGTCGAGTACGGCGTACAGGAGGTCGACCAGCAGGTTGGCCACCAGGAAGACGAGCACGAGGACGGTCACGAAGCCGACGACGGTCTGGGTGTTCTGGCGCAGGATGCCCTGGTAGAGCTGGAAGCCGACGCCGTGGATGTTGAAGATGCGCTCGGTGACGATCGCGCCGCCCATCAGCGCGCCGATGTCGGTGCCGATGAAGGTGACCACCGGGATCAGCGAGTTGCGCAGCAGATGCCGGGTGACGACCCGGCGCCGGGGAAGGCCCTTGGCGACGGCCGTACGGACGTAGTCGGCGCGCCGGTTCTCCGCGATGGAGGTGCGGGTCAGCCGGGTCACGTACGCGAGGGAGACGGACGCGAGCACCAGTCCCGGCACGATCAGCTCGTCGAAGGGGGCCTCCGGGGAGACGGACGGACTGATCCAGCCCCATTCGACGCCCAGCAGCAACTGGAGCAGCAGACCGGTGACGAAGATCGGCACCGAGATGACGACGAGGGTGCCCAGCAGGACCCCGGTGTCGACGGGACGGCCGCGGCGCAGTCCGGTGACGACGCCGAACGTGATGCCGATGACGATCTCGAAGAAGATCGCGACGATCGTGAGCCGGATGGTGACCGGGAAGGCGGTCGCCATCAGCTCGGTGACCTCCTGCCCGTTGAACGCGGTGCCGAAGTCGCCGGTGAAGACGTTGGCCATGTAGGTCACGTATTGCTGCCACACGGGCTTGTCGAGGCCGAACTCCTTGCGCAGCTGGGCGGCCGTGGCGGGGTCGCACTGCCGGTCGCCGCACAGGCCCGCGATGGGGTCGCCCATCACGTTCACCATCAGGAAGATCAACAGGGTGGCGCCGAAGAAGACCGGGATCATCTGCAGCAGACGCCGGATCACGTACCGTCCCATGAGGGCTCCGGAGGTAGGCGGGGGCACCCGGTACCGGCCACCCGTGGGTCGACGGGTGGCCGGTACCGGGTGCCCCCGCGGGCTCAGCTGACCTTGATCTCGTTGTAGACCGGGACGCTGAACTGGTTGAGCGCCACGTCGGAGACCTGCTCCGAGTAGCCCGCGCTGCCGTTCTGGTACCAGAGCGGGATGGCGCCCATGTCGTCCCGCAGGACCTCCTCGGCCTGCTGGAAGAGGCCGACGGCCTTGGCCTGGTCGGTCTCCGCGTTGGCCTCGTTGACGAGCTTGTCGAACTCGGCGTTGGTCCACTTGCCGTCGTTGGACGAGGCGTTGGTGTAGTACAGCGGCTGCAGGAAGTTCTGGATCAGCGGGTAGTCCATCTGCCAGCCGGCCCGGAAGGGGCCCGACATCTTCAACTGCGTGATCTGGTTGCGGAAGTCGGCGAAGGTGCCGACGGGGTTGCCGACGCAGGCCTTGTCGTTGTCCAGCGCGTTGTTGACGGAGTTGCAGACGGCGTCCACCCACTCCTTGTGGGAGCCGGTGTCCGCGTTGTACGAGATCTTGACCTGGCCGCCGGGCAGCCCGCCGCCCTCCTCGATCAGCTTCTTGGCCGCGGCGGGGTCGTACTCGCAGGCGTCACCGCACAGCCCCTCCTTGTAGCCACCGTCCTCGCCGAGGACGGGCGAGGTCCAGTCGGTGGCGGGCGTCCGCGTTTTCTGGAAGATGGTCTCGGTGATCTGCTCACGGTCGATGGCCCGGGACAGCCCCGTGCGGACCTTCTCCATGCCGGGCTTGTCCCAGGCCTTGTCGTAGAACGGGAAGGCGAGGGTCTGGATGATGCCTGCGGGCGTGTTGATGTACCGGTCGCCGAGGTCGCTCGGGGCGTTCTTGAGCTGGGAGGCGGGCACGTCGTCGACGAGGTCGAGGTTGCCGGCCATCAGGTCCGTATAGGCGGTGTTGTTGTCGGTGTAGACCTTGAGATCCACCCCGCCGTTCTGCGCCTTGTCCGTACCCGGGTACGCGTCCCACGCGCGCATCTTCATCACCGAGCCCTTGGCGTACGAGTCGACGGTGTACGGGCCGTTGCCGACGGGCTTGTCCAGCCAGGCGGCATGGTCGTCGAAGAACGCCGTGGGCAGCGGCGAGAAGGCCGAGTAGCCGAGGGTGTCGGGGAAGGTCGAGAACTTCTGGTTGAGCTTGACCGTGAAGGTGTTCTCGCCGGTGACCTTGAGGCCGGAGAGGGTGTCGGCCGTCTGCTTACTGCCGTCCTCGGGGTGGACCTTGTCGTAGCCGTCGATGTACCCGAAGAAGTAGGCGTTCTTCTGGTTGTTCTTGAGACTGGCGCCGTAGTTCCAGGCGTCCACGAACGACTTGGCGGTGACGGCCTCGCCGTTGCTGAACGTCCAGCCGCTCTTGACGGTGACGGTGAAGTTCGTCGAGTCCGAGGTCTCGATCTTCTCGGCGAGCATGTCGTTGGCCTGGCCGGTCTTGGCGTCGTAGCGCTTGAGACCGCGGAAGAGCATGTCGAGGACCTTGCCGCCCTGCACCTCGTTCGTGTTGGCCGGCTCCAGGGGGTTCTGCGGGTCACCCCACGAGGAGCTCACGATCCCGGAGCCGTCACTGCCGCCGCTGCCGCCGCCCCCGTCGTTCCCGTCGTCCCCGCAGGCCGTCGCGACGAGAGCTACCGCCGCCGCGCATGCGGCCCATCGGGCGTGCGTGGCTCCACGCATGGAGTGCCTCCTCTTCAGTGCGCTGTGGCTCCGGCGCGGGAGCGCTGTGCCTGTAGCGCCCAATATCGGGGCATAAGTCATATGACGCACATTCATCCCACCCTTCCGGGTGGGGGCATCGACCGGATGCACGCATGACGCCGCCGGGCTGCCGCTTCCGCACGCGCTGCTGGAAGGCGACGGAGAGGTGCGCGTCGGAGGCGCCGACGCGGGTACGGGTCGAGGGGAACGGGGTGGGGCACCTGAGGCAGCGGCCTCGCTACTTTCAAAGGCATGGACTACGCAAAGATGCGCGCGATCGCCGAGGAGCTCATGGCATACGCCGAGCACCTTGAGGGATCCTGGCGCGTGGAGATCGGGCCTTCTGGCCCGTTTCTCGCGATGAGGAGCCCCTCGAAGCGGCATGCGGGGGCGATCCACCGCATCCGCCGGCAGCTCGACGCGCAGCTCCCCGCCACCCACCCCGGTTACGTCTGCGAGAACGGTCCCGAGATCGAGCACCCGTCGATCGGCCGTATGCGGCGCCCGGACGCGGTCGTCATCCCCGAGGACGCGCTCGACGAAGAGGGCCTCGCCGTGGACGCGACGCAGGTGTTGGCGGTCATCGAGATCGTCTCGCCGTCGAATCCGAACAACGACTACGTCGAAAAGCTCGCCGAGTACCCGGCAATGGGCATCGCCCACTGCGTGATCGTCGACCCCCGCACGGGCACCATCCAGGTGCACTCCGCCCCGTGCAAGAACCACTACCAGCGCAAAGACCCTTACATCTTCGGCGATACGGTGCCCTTCGGCCCGTGGAGTGTGGAGACCGGCGCTTTTCGCCGTTACGGCAGGGCGGGGTCGAGCTGAAGGGGTGAGGCGGGGCTCGGGTTCGCGGCGGGTTCGGCGGCCGGGATGGAGTCAACTGCCGGGCAGTTCCCCGCCCTTGACCCTGACCCGGTCGAGCAGCGCCGCGAGGGCGGACGGCGCCGTGGCGATGACGGTGCCGGGGGTGTCGCTCTCGCGGAGGTGGGGGGTGCCGGTGGGGTCGAGGGCCACCTCGACGCAGGTGTCGGCGCCGCCTTCGCTGTAGGTCGACTTCTGCCACCGCAGCCCGGTCATGCTCGCCTTCTTCAGAGGAGGGGATAGGGGAGTCTCTGGATCAGCCCCAGGGAGTCCTTGGCGAGGTGCCCCTCGGGCGGTACGGACACGTCCATAGGCGGAAGCGCCGCGTGCCGCAGCCTAGCGAACAGGTCCGTGTACCGAGCAAGGGCCTCAACATCTCCCAGGTACAGGGACTGTTCGACGTGCGCGACGATCACGGTACCGAGACGCTTCACGGGCGGCAGAAGCGTTGTGAAGGACGTGCCGAACGGCACGGGTCCGTCGAAGGGCAGCACTTGAATGGTGACGTGGGGCAGGCGTGACAGTTCAATGAGCCGCACCAGTTGCTCGCGCATGACACGCTCGTCTCCGTACGACGGGTGCAGCGCGGCCTCATGGACGATCGCGTGGACCCGCGGAGCGTGCTCCCCTTGGAGGATCCGCTGGCGGGCGACTCGAAACTCGACCGCCAGGTCGTGCTCCGCGTTCCGCGCCTTCGCGTACCCCTGACGGTGGATCACCGAGGCGTACGACTCGGTCTGGAGCAACCCCGGCACGAAGAACGGTTCGTAGCAGACGACTTCAGCAGCCCCGTCCTCCAACTCGGCCAGATCGAGGAGCGAGGGACGCACCCGGTCCCGGTACTCCGTCCACCACCCCTTGCCGGACGTGGCGCCCAGCTCAATCAAGGCATCCACGTAGGTGGAGTCCTCGCCACCTGATGCCGCAGCAAGTCGACGAAGCCGGTCCGCGGACAGGGCCGTCCGCCCCGCCTCGACGGTGCTGATGTGAGATGCATTCATCCCCATCACCCCTGCCGCACGCGCTGCGGTGAATCCGGCCCCCTCACGCATTGCTCGCACCTCAGCGCCGAAACGTCGCTGTCGATACGTCGGGTTCACCCTCAGCCCCATGCCGCCTCCTTATCGCCACCCACTGAAGTATCCAACAACCCATCTCCCCCACAAGGAGGTTGAGTATTGGCAACCACAACCGCTACCTTACGTATGGCTTCAGTCACAGCAGGCACACAACTGGAGGCTGCAACATGCGCACGCCCAAACCCCTCACCCCCCTCTGGACCTACGGCATGTCCATCCCCCACGACCCCCGTGCCGTCGGCGTGGTCCGGGCCACGATCCGCAGCATCCTCGCCGCCGCAAAGCTCAACTGCATTGTGGACACGGTGGAGTTGCTGGTCTCGGAGGTCGTCACGAACGCCTACCGCCACTCCTCCATGGAGGCCTACGTCAGCATGGAGCGCACGCTGGAGGACTTCCGCGTCACGGTCTGGGACCACGGTCCGGGTACGCCGACGCCCAGCACTCCCGCCAACGGCGACGAGTGCGGACGCGGGCTAGGCATCATCGAGGCATGCGCCGACGAGTGGGGCGTACGGGACTACCCGTACGGCAAGGCGGTCTGGTTCACCGTCGCCCCGAAGGAGGAGACGTGAGCCCCGACAAGCTCCCCAGCATCGGGTATTCCCGCCGGTATACTCACGCCATGGACACCACGATCAAGGTCGACTCCAAGACCCGTGACCGTCTCGCCGTCCTCGCGGAGGCCCGCGGTACGACCATGCGCCACCTCATCGAGCAGTTCGCCGAGAGCACGCTCACCCCGAGCGAACTGGCGGAACGCGCCGCCCACACGTCCGAGTACCTGGCCGAACACTTCGGCGTCACCGTAACCGACGAGACCAGCGCCGAGGTCCTGCGCAAGGTCCGCGGCCAGGTCGTCGCCCACTACGCGACGGAGCAGGGCGCCGCGTGATCCGAGAGCACTACGTCCTCGACGCCGACACCCTGCTGGCGCTGGGCGGGAACCGGCAGGTCTCCGGCCTCGTCCACGCGGCCCGCCTCGAACCGGACGTGTTCCTGCATACGCCCGTACTCTCCGTCGTCGAGGCCGAGCGCGAGCGTCCCGGTATCGCCGTCCACATCGGGCAGCTCGGCATCGCAACGGTCGACCTCGACTACCCCGCCACTGTGACCTGCTGCCAACTGCACCACGAGGGATTGCCGTTCGGCTTCGCCGCAGCCGTCGAGGCGGCGCATCGTGTGGGCGAGGAGTACGAGGAACCGTTCATCGCGACCGTCAGCCCTGGCTTCTACGAGAAGCGTTTCGCCCGCGTCGTCGACCTGAACCGTTGACCCGACGGGACACCGTCTCGGCTCTGGTGCTCCTCGGCTCACGGGTTCAAGTCCAGCTCCCCCACGACCTGGTCGCCGCTCATCTCTCCCGTACGGCGGAAACCGAGCCCCAGGTAGAACGGCTCCGGGCCGCCCTCGCCCTCCGCCCAGGTGACCGTCACGAGGCGGGTACGGCCACGGCGGCGGACCTCCTCGCAGACGGACTCCACCGCGAAGCGACCGTATCCGCGCCCCTGCTTGCCGTCGGCGATGTTGAGGCGCCAGAGGCCGGACCGGGGGCGGTCGTTGGGGTTGTCCGGGTCGAAGCGGACGTCGAAGAAGGCCATGACGAAGCCGACGAGTTCGTCGCCGTCGTAGACCAGTCGGGGCCAGGCGGTCTCGGGCTGCGCGTAGGCCTCGGCCAGGGACTTCACGACCGGGGAGACGAAGCGTTCCTGGTCGTGGCGAACCTTGAGGGCGATTGCGGCCTCGACGTTGTCCGGGGTGACCCTTTCCAGGCGGAGTGACGAAGACATCCCCGCGCCTTAGCCGGCGAAGCCGGCCGAGTCGGCCGGGCTGCCGGTGATGCGGTCCAACTCCCCCCGCTCCACGCAGAACTCGTTGCCCTCCGGGTCCGCCAAGAGGACCCATCCGCCGCCGTCGGGGCGGGTCCGGTCTGCGATCAGCCGTGCTCCCAGGGCTAGCGCCCGCTCGACTTCCGCCGCCCGGGTGCGGCCCTTCGGCTTGAGATCGAAGTGGATGCGGTTCTTGGCCGTCTTGCCCTCCGGGACCCGGACGAAGAGCAGCCTCGGTCCGCCTTCGGGGTCCTGGAGCAGCGCCTCAGGGTCACCGGGCTTGTCGTCGTCGGCCAGGGGCCGGCCGAGCAACTCGCTCCAGAACAGCCCGAGATCGTACGGGTCTCCGGTGCAGTCGAAGGTGATGCTGTGGATGCTCGGGTCCAACTGACTCAACTGGCCCCTCCAGAGGGCTTGTCGCACGTCGCCGCCAGACGGGATTTTACCTTCGCCGCCCCTACCCGTTCCCATCCCGATGCTGAGGTGAAAAATCCCGCACGAGCCGGAGCGCGGCAGTTGATCGTCAGGCTGTTGGCGAATCCCGCCGGACCTCCAGCAAGTGTGCGGTGAGTCCCAGCGACACGCCGTGAACCCGGCGTGTCGCTGGGACTCTCGCAACAATTGCCTCGCCCGACGGATTCGCCAACAGCATCGGGACGGGTACGGGCGGTAGGGGCGAGAGACGCGACGTCAGTTCTTCTCCGCGTCCTTCTGCGCGTCCTTCTCCAACGCCGCCAACGCCGGGTCCAGGACGATGTCCTCGTCCCGCGCCTCCGTCGTCGGGTCCTCCGGGAAGTGGCAAGCCGTCAGGTGGCGGTCCCGGTTGCCGGAGATCTGGACCAGCGGGGGCTCCTCGCTCGCGCACTTGTCCTGCGCCTTCCAGCAGCGCGTGCGGAAGCGGCAGCCGGACGGCGGATGGATCGGTGAGGGCACGTCGCCGGAGAGCCTGATCCGCTCCCGGTCCTCGGCCTCGTCGTCGAGGGCGACCTCCGGAACCGCCGACAGCAGCGCGTGCGTGTAGGGGTGGCGCGGCCGGTTGTAGATGGAGTCCCGGTCCCCGACCTCCACCACCTTGCCGAGGTACATCACCGCGAGGCGCTGCGAGAAGTGCCGGACGATGGCCAGGTCGTGGGCGATGAAGAGGAAGGCGATGCCCATCTCCTCCTGGACCTTCTGGAGGAGGTTCACCACCTGCGCCTGGATCGACACGTCCAGGGCCGACACCGGCTCGTCCGCCACGATCAGCTTCGGGTTCAGGGCCAGGGCTCGGGCCACGCCGATGCGCTGACGCTGACCGCCGGAGAACTCGTGCGGGAAGCGGTTGTAGTGCTCCGGGTTGAGGCCCACCAGTTCGAGGAGTTCGCGTACGCGCGTCTCGCGACCGCCCGGCGGGTTGATGCCGTTGACCTCCATCGGCGACTTGATGATGGTGCCGACGGTCTGCCGGGGGTTCAGCGAGGAGTACGGGTCCTGGAAGATCATCTGGATCTCGGAGCGGACCGGGGCTATCTGCTTGCGCGAGGCGTGCGTGATGTCCTGGCCCGCGTACGTGATCTTCCCGGCGGTCGGTTCCAGGAGGCGCGTGATGAGCCGGCCCGTCGTCGACTTGCCGCAGCCGGACTCACCGACCAGGCCGACGCTCTCGCCGACGCCGACGGTCAGGTCGACCCCGTCCACCGCCTGTACGGCTCCGACCTTGCGCTTGATCGGGAATCCACCGTAGATCGGGAAGTGCTTGGTCAGGCCCTCGACGGAGAGCAGCGGTTCGCCGACTCCGTCGACGGGGCCCTGCGGTTTCGGCAGGGTGAGTTTGTCGCTCATGTCTCGTTCTCCCTAGCCCAACCGGGGTTTGATCTGCTCGATGAAAAAGGTCGACTGCTGCTGCGCGTCGAGATGGCACGCGGCGCCCCGGCCCTCGGAAAGCTCCGGCCGCTCGTCCGAGCAGCGGGTCCCGCCGACCTCGGCCGTGAAGCCGCAGCGCGGGTGGAAGGGGCAGCCCGACGGCGGGTTCAGCAGGCTGGGCGGCGAGCCGGGAATCGGCGTGAGCGCCTGCGCGGTGTCACCGCCGAGGCGCGGCATCGAGCTCAGCAGGCCCCAGGTGTAGGGGTGCTGGGGGGCGCGCAGCACCTCGCGTACGGTGCCGCGTTCCACGGCCCGGCCCGAGTACATCACCAGCAGGTCGTCGGCCATGGTGGAGATGACGCCGAGGTCGTGGGTGATGAAGATGATCGCCGAACCGAACTCCTGCTGGAGGTCCTTGAGCAGGTCGAGGATCTGCGCCTGGACGGTCACGTCCAGGGCCGTGGTCGGCTCGTCCGCGATCAGCAGGTCGGGGTCGCAGATCAGCGCCATGGCGATCATCGCGCGCTGGCGCATACCGCCGGAGAACTGGTGCGGGTAGTCGTTGAAGCGCATGGCGGGCTGCGGGATGCCGACCTTGTCGAGCATCTCGATGGCCCGCGCCTTCGCCTCCTTCTTGGAGGCGCCGGTGTGCTTCATGAACGGTTCCGCGATCTGCCGGCCCACCGTGTAATACGGCGAGAGCGCGGTCAGCGGGTCCTGGAAGATCATCGCGACCTTGTTGCCGCGGAGCTTCTCCATCTCCTTCTCGGTCGCGGTGACCAGTTCCTTGCCGTCCAGGACGATCTCGCCCTCGACGGTGGAGGTCTTGGGGTTGTGCAGGCCGAGGACGGTCAGGTTGGTGACGGACTTGCCGGAGCCCGACTCTCCCACGATGCCCAGGGTCTTGCCGCGCTCGACGTCGAAGGAGAGCCCGTCGACGGCCTTCACGATGCCGTCCTCGGTGGAGAACCGCACGCGCAGGTCGCGGACCGAGAGGAAGGCCTCCGGCCCGCTCGGGGCCTTCTCGCCTTCGGTCTTGGTCAGTGTGGTCACGGTATTTCTCCTAGGCGAGGCGCACGCGCGGGTCGATGTAGGCGTAGGCGAGGTCCACGATGATGTTCAGGATCAGGATGAAGAAGGCCCCGAACAGCATGACGCCCATCGTCAGCGGAAGGTCCTTGGTCAGCGAGCCCTCGACCGCGAGACGCCCGATCCCGGCGAGGTCGAAGGTGAACTCCGTGACCACCGCGCCCGACAGGAGCGCGCTGAGGTCCATACCGATGATGGTGACGATCGGGATGAGTGAACCACGCCAGGCGTAGCGGAAGAAGACGTACCGCTGGCGCATGCCCTTGGCGCGCGCGGTGCGGACGTGCTCCTCCTGCAGCTGCTCGATCATGGTCGAGCGCGCCATACGCGTGTACTGGGCGGTGAAGATCGTGGCCATCACGGCCCAGGGGATCAGCATGCCCATGAACCAGCCGCCCGGATCGTCCGTGAACGACACGTACTTGGGGTTCTCCAGCCAGCCGGTGTTGTAGACGAGCAGGCTCAGGACGATCGGACCCAGGAAGTAGATCTGGAACGAGCTGAGCACCATCGAGGCGCCACTGACCGCCTTGTCGACGGCGGTACCACGCTTCCAGGCGGCCAGCAGACCCGTGCCGAGGCCGAACAGCAGGAAGATCACCAGGCCGCCGATGGTCAGCGAGAGCGTCAGCGGGAAGCGGTCCATGATGGAGTCCCACACGAAGTCGCCGCTGTCGAAGGAGACGCCCAGACACGGGGCGGAACAGTGTCCCTGCGGGAAGTCCCGGCCGAACATGACGCCTCTCATGAACTCCCAGAACTGGGCGGTGATGGGCTTGTCGAGGCCGAGGTTCTCGCGGATGACCTCGATGTTCTCGGGGGAGCAGTTCTTGCCGCAGGACAGCTGCGCGAAGTCCTGGGGGATCGTATAGAACAGGAAGAACGTGAAGGCGCCGATCAGGAACATGATCACTACGGCGCCACTCAGCCTGCGGATGAGGAACTGAAGCATGGCGGGTGGGTGCTCTCTTCGAAACGCGGCGGCAGGAGGGGGATACCGTCCGTGGGGGTGCGCTCCGCCTGGCGCACACCCCCACGGATCAGCCGAGCTGACGGATTACGGCTGCTTCAGGAACAGGTCGTTGATGTCGATGTAGCTCGACTCCGTGCTGTACCGGGCACCACCGATGTTCGACCCGTAGAGCTGGATCTGCTTCGAGTAGTAGACCGGGGCGCCGGGGTTGATCTCCTCCACGATGCGGTGGTGAGCCTCTTCCCACGTCTTGGCCGCGGCCTCCGGCTCCTCGGTCAGGGCCTTCTGGATGAGGGCGTTGACCTGCTTGTCGTTGATGTGCGAGTAGTTCGGCGAACCGTCAGCGACCTGGGTGCCGTCGTAGACGGGGGTGATGACCGTGCCCGGGGACGGCCAGTCCTGGCCCCAGCCGGTCATGTACAGGTCGTACGGGTTCTTCAGCTTGCCGACCTGCTCGTAGAAGGTCGCGCGGTCGATCTCCTTGGCCTGGACGTCGAAGCCGATCTTGTTCAGCGCGTCCTTGATGATGACCATCTGGGCCTGGCCACGCGGGGTGTTGGAGTAGGCGTAGCTGAGCTTGGTGCCCTCCTTGACCCCCGCCTCCTTCAGCAGTTCCTTGGCCTTCGCCGGGTCGCCGTTGGGCTTCTTCAGCTTGCCGAACGGGTCGTAGGTGGGGTCGAAGCCCGGCAGGGTCGGGGCCAGCAGACCACCGGCGACCTCACCGCCGTACCGTCCGCCGTCCGCCTGGACCATGGACTGGTTCGGGATCGCGTAGGTGATCGCGTCGCGGACCTTCTTGTCCTTCATGTTGGCGCTGTCGAGGTTGAAGGAGAGCTGCCACACGTAGGGCTGGTATCCCTGGATGGTGCGCTTCTTCGCCGCCGCGTTGCCGATGACCGTGGCGAGCTGGGCCGGGTCCACCGAGTCCGTGAACTGGATGGCGTTCTTGGCCTCGCCCTGGTCGGCGAGCAGGCGCTTGGTCTGGCTGGCCTGGTCGATGGTGTTGGTGAAGTTGTAGCCGTCGACGTACTGGTGGCGCACCGAGTCCGTCTTCGCGTCCCACTGGGTGTTCTTGACCAGCGTCACCGACTTGCCGGCCTTGTACTCGGAGATCTTGTACGGGCCGAGCGAGGCCGGGGCCTTGTCGTACTTCTCCTTCGTGTCCTGCTTCTCGGGCACGATGGCGTAACCGGCCATGGCCAGGGCCTGCGGAAGGTCCGGCTGGGCGGCCTTGAAGTGGAAGACGACCGTCTTGTCGTCGGGGGTCTCCAGGACGGAGTCCGGCAGGTGCTTGCCCTTGAACGGGCCGTCCGGCAGGGCCTTGCGGTACTCGGGGCCCGAGAGCCAGTTCTGGACGTACGTCGGGCCGTCGAAGATGAACTTGGCGTACTGCCGCTCGATGGTGTGGCGGACGTCGGCGGACGTGATGACGTTGCCGTCCTCGTCCTTGATGCCGTCCTTGAGGGTGTACGTCCAGGTCTTGCCGCCATCGGACGACTTGCCGGAGTCGGTGGCGACGTCACCGACGACGGTCAGGTTGCCCTTGTCGTCCTCCTGGAAGTTCGTCAGACCGCGGTGGACCAGGTTGGCGAACTGGCCCGCGTCGCTGACGTAGATCTGGCCCGGGTCCATGTGGGTCAGGTCGGACTGCTGGTAGACGTTGATGGTGCCGCCGGTCTTGGCCCCCGCCACCGCTTCGGCCGGACCGTTCGACGCCTGGGCATCACCGTAGGCGACAGGCGTCGACTGCGCGGCGGCGTCGTCCTTGGACTTGGAGTTGTCCTTGGAGTTGTCCTTGCCGCTGTCACTGGAGCAGCCGGTCAGCGCCAGCGACCCCGCTGTGATGGCGACGGCTATAGCGCGCACGGTGCGCGTTCTGATGGGCTTCATGATGCCGATGCACCTACCTGTCGATAGTTGTCCACGAGTACTGCCTGACGGTCCGGTCTCCCGGAACGGGGGTGGCAGTCCCCCCACCACCAATGGACGGTTAGCGTCCGGTCTTGGGGTCGAAAGCGTCCCGGACGGAGTCGCCGAGAAGGTTGAAGGCGAGCACGAAGACCACCATCGCGATGCCCGGGAAGAACATGAACATGGGGTCCTGCTCATAGATCCCGGCACCGATGGCGAACATCCGGCCCCAGTCCGGTGTCGGCTCCGTGAAGCCCACACCGACATATGAGAGGAAGGCGATGGAGAGGATCGAACTGGGCAGCATGTAGGTGCCCTGCACGAGGATCGGCGTGACGATGTTCGGCAGGATCTCCTTGCGCACGATGCGCGTCGGAGAGGCTCCCGAGACCTTGGCCGCCTCGACGAACTCCCGCTCCCGCAGGGAGAGTACGGAGCTGCGCACCAGCCGGGCCATGCCCATCCAGCCCAGGAACCACATCACGAGGATGATCGCCACGGCGCGCAGATAGGTGGGGGTCTCGTCCTTCGGGGAGACGAACATCGCGGTGACCACGGGCATGAAGGCGATGAAGAACAGCTGCTGCGGGAAAGCCAGGAAGAAGTCCGTGACCCGGCCCAGCCAGTAGTCGACCTTGCCGCCGAAGTAGCCGCTGACCATACCGATGACGACGCCGGTCAGCACGCTGAACACGGTGACGAGCACGGCCATGTAGAGCGAGGTGCGCATGCCGTACAGCAGCATGGTGAACACATCGCGCCCCAGCTTGGGCTCGACGCCGAACCAGAAGTCACCGGAGATGCCACCGTACGACCCGGTGGGCATGGCGAAGTCGTCGAGCAGGAAGGGGTAGTCGGGCTCCTGCGCGTAGAGCGTGTATGGATCCTTGCCGTACACCATCGATACGACCGGAGCGAGGGCGGCGATCGCGAAGAAGAAAATCACTACGACCGCGGAGACGACTCCGGTACGGTCCCGCTTGAAGCGATGCCACATCAACTGCCCGGGGGAGCGGCCCTCAAGCTTCGCCGCCTCGGCGGGGTCGGGTTTCGACGCGAGCTCGGGGTCCAAGGCCGCCGACGGCCCGGAGCCCTCGGCCTTGGTTGGACTGGTCATCTTTGTTCTTCCCCCGGGGGATGGAGAGTTGAGCGCAGCACAGATACCGGCGGGTTCTGTGGTTTCAGGGAACTTTCACCAAGTGGGTCAACGCGCGTCAAGGGCGGAAGACATAGGGATCTCCCTACCGTCCATATTTTGAGCAAAAATTGCAAAGATTGACACCTGCGCGCGCTTGACAGGTGAGACGAGAATCCGGCAATGCGGACATGACTGACGAAAATTTCGTTTACGCGTCCGAAACTTGATTGGCCGAAGCCCGATATGCGAACGCCGCCACTTCGATTCCACCGTGGCCCGAACTGAGACGATTTCGCCGTCCCACCGCGTGTACACGTACGCCCTATGTGTACGGGCATGCCGAAGGCCCGATCCCCCGCCGTGCGGAGAACCGGGCGTTCAGAAGGCCCTCAGAGGCACCCAGGAGCGTGCTCCCGGGTGCCGGAACAGGCAGGTCAGCCGTGCTTGGCGCGGCTCGCGGCGCGGGCGCGCTCGCGGCCGTCCAGCTTCACCTTGCGGATGCGAACCGACTCCGGGGTGACCTCGACACACTCGTCGTCGCGGCAGAACTCCAGGGACTGCTCCAGGGAGAGCTTGCGCGGCGGGACGATCGCCTCGAACGAGTCGGCCGCGGCCGACCGCATGTTGGTGAGCTTCTTCTCCTTGGTGATGTTCACGTCCATGTCGTCGGAGCGCGAGTTCTCGCCGACGATCATGCCCTCGTACACCTCGGTGCCGGGGTCGGTGAACAGCACGCCGCGCTCCTGGAGGTTCGTCATCGCGAACGCGGTGACGGCGCCGGCACGGTCGGCGACCAGGGAGCCGTTGTTACGGGTCGTCAGCACGCCGAACCACGGCTCGTGGCCCTCGTGGATGGAGTGGGCGATGCCCGTGCCACGCGTGCCGGTCAGGAACTCCGTACGGAAGCCGATGAGACCGCGGGAGGGAACGACGAACTCCAACCGCACCCAACCGGACCCGTGGTTGGACATGTTGTCCATCCGGCCCTTGCGGACGCCCATGAGCTGTGTGACCGCGCCCATGTGCTCCTCGGGCACGTCGATCGTCATGCGCTCGACGGGCTCGTGGACCTTGCCGTCGATCTCCTGGGTGACCACCTGCGGCTTGCCGATGGTCAACTCGAAGCCCTCACGGCGCATCTGCTCGACCAGGATGGCCAGCGCCAACTCACCGCGGCCCTGCACCTCCCACGCGTCCGGGCGCTCGGTGTCGAGCACGCGCAGCGAGACGTTACCGACCAGCTCGCGGTCCAGACGGTCCTTGACCTGACGGGCGGTGACCTTGCGGTCCTTGACGGCGGCCTTCGCGGAGGCGCCCTTGCCGGTACCGCCACGGCCGACCAGCGGCGAGGTGTTCGTACCGATGGTCATCGAGATGGCCGGCTCGTCGACCGTGATGAGCGGCAGCGCGATCGGGTTCTCGGGGTCTGCGAGGGTCTCGCCGATCATGATGTCCGGGATGCCGGCGACCGCGCAGATGTCACCCGGGCCGGCCATCTCGGCGGGCTTGCGGGTGAGCGCCTCGGTCATCAGCAGCTCGGTGATGCGGACGTTGGACATCGTGCCGTCGCGCTTGATCCACGTGACGGTCTGGCCCTTGCGCAGCTCGCCCTGCTCGACGCGCAGCAGCGCGATACGACCGAGGAAGTTGTCGGCGTCCAGGTTGGTGACGTGCGCCTGGAGGGGGGCCTCCGTGTCGTACTCCGGGGCCGGGACGTGCGAGAGGATCGTGGAGAAGAACGGCTCCAGGCTGTCGCTGTCGGCCGGGACGGTGCCGTCCTCCGGCTTGGTCAGCGAGGCCACGCCGTCCCGCGCACACGCGTAGACGATGGGGAACTCGATCTGCTCCTCGTCCGCCTCCAGGTCCAGGAACAGGTCGTAGGTCTCGTTGACGACCTCGTCGATCCGGGCGTCAGGGCGGTCGGTCTTGTTGATGCACAGGATGACCGGCAGACGCTGCTGGAGCGCCTTGCGCAGGACGAAGCGGGTCTGGGGCAGCGGGCCCTCGGAGGCGTCGACGAGCAGCACGACCGCGTCCACCATCGACAGACCGCGCTCGACCTCGCCGCCGAAGTCGGCGTGGCCCGGGGTGTCGATGATGTTGATCGTGATGACGTCGCCGCCATCCTTCGGGTGGTACTTCACGGCCGTGTTCTTGGCCAGGATCGTGATGCCCTTCTCACGCTCCAGGTCGTTGCTGTCCATCATGCGGTCGTCGAGCGACTCTGCGGCGTGCGCGGCGAAGGCACCGGCCTGCTTGAGCATGGCATCGACCAGGGTGGTCTTGCCATGGTCGACGTGGGCGACGATGGCGACGTTGCGGATGTCGTGGCGCGTGGCCATATTGAGGCGCTTCTCCCGGAGTGAGTGAACGGCTCCCGCTGCGCGGGGCCCGCCGGGCTTGAACACGCCACGGCCTTACCCCATCGTACGGGGCCGCTGCCGCTTGGGCTGCGCGGGCTGGGTGAGGTCGGTTGTCACAGCGCGGCCGAGTGGGGCTGAGCGCGCCCCGCGGCGGAGCCGCAAATGTCACAGCCCCGCGCCCCTGAGGGGCGCGGGGTCGCTCAGGAAGATGGGCTCACCTGCGGCTTTGTGCCCTTCCTCAAGAAACCCATGTCCTCGTACACCGGGGTCTGGAAGCCGAAGGCGCCCGCGTTGGCCAGGGTGGTGCGGGCCGCGGTCAGCTGGGGGCGTTGGTAGAGGGGGATCGAGCCGGCGGCGGCCCAGATACGGGCGTCCGCCTTGCGGACCAGGGAACGGGCCTCGTCCGGGTCGAGCTCGGCGATGGCCTGATCGAAGAGCTGGTCGACCTGGTCGGTGCCGACCCGGGTGTAGTTCTGCTCGACGTTCAGGGAGCCGTCGGCGGCCGGGACCGGCTTGGAGTAGATCGGGCGGGCGTCGGTCGCGGGGAACGCGGACGCGGGCCAGGAATACAGCGCCAGGTCGTACTGGCCCGACGCGATGTGATCCTTGAAGTAGCTCTCGTCGGCGACCTTGGAGATCTCCGTACGGATGCCAATGCGTTCCAGCATCCGCGAGATCCGCTCACCGACCGCCCGCAGCGACTCCGAGCCGGGGCCCGAGGGGAGCACGAAGCGCAGCGTCAGCGGCTTGCCGTCCTTGGCGAGCGGTCCGGCCGCGGCGCCTCCCGGGGCGGCCGTGCCCTTCGGCGCGTACGCCCCCGGGGCGCTGCCGTGCTGCAACTGCGACTGCGACTGCCCTTCGCGGGCGAGATGCTGCTCCACGGTGCCGGACGTGCCGGGCCCGTCCTTCTTCTGCCTCTTCTCCGTCTCGACCCTGCCGCGAACGCCCAGCACGTAGGCCTGGTCGAGGAGCGCGACCCTCTGCAGATCGGCCAGGGGCACGGGCGCGAGCATGGCGGAGCCGCGGTGGTCGCCCGGCTTGTTGTCCCCGGGCTTTCCGTCCTCACCGACGATGTACGTACCGTCGTCCCCGGAGCTGTCGGTGCCTTCGGAGCTCTCGGAGCCTTCCGAACTCGCGGAGCCGTCAGCGCTGTCCGAGCCGCCGGAACTGTCGGAGCCGCCGGAGCCTTCGTCAGTGTCCGAGTCCGCGCCCGAGTCCGAGTCCGAGGCAGCGGACGCCTTCGGCTTCTCCGCGTCGTCCGGCTTCTCGGAGGCCTCGGCGCCGGCCGCCTTCTTCTTCTCTTCCTTCTCCTTCGCTTCCTCCTTGACGGGACCGCCGGACACCCACCCGGCGTCGGCCAGCAGCGCCTGCGCCTCCTTGGTGTCCTGGCCGCCCAGCGCCCCGCTGTTGTCGGCGTACGCCTGCTGTCCGGAGAGCGCGAGATGGCTGCCGACCGGATCGGCGGGCAGGCCGAGGGGCTTGAGCACGACCCGGGCGAGCTCCTTGCGGTCGAGGGCGCGGGCCACGGCCCGGCGGACCCGCTCGTCGGCGAGCGGCCCCTCTTCCCCGTTCAACGCGAGCTGGGTGAAGGCGGGTTCGAGGGACTTGCGGACCTCGAAGCCGCGCAGGGACGCCTGCTCGTCCGCGTACTTCGCGATGGCCTTGCCCCGCTTCCGGCGGGCCAGGATCTCCCCGTCGGCCGCCTCCTCGTCGGAGCCGTGCGCGATCGCCCAGGAGCGCAGCGCCCTGGCGGGCGTGAGAGCGGCGCCGGGGCCGTGCGCGAGCGGCGCCCCCTTGCCGCCCTTGCCGTTCTCCTTGTCGCGGGCGGCGAGCGTGATGCGGTGGGCCTCCGAGGAGCCGATCTCGGCCAGGTCGACCTGGCCTTCGGTGAGCGCGGCGGTGCGCTTGTCACGCGGTACGGCGCGCAGGACCAGCGCGGAGAGCTTGGCGGGGCGGCCCCACCAGCGCGGGTTGCGCTTCAGCGTGACCTCGCCGGCGTTCTTGTCGACGGTGGCGACGGCGAAGGGTCCTGCGGTGACCTTGAGCTTGCGGCGGGCGCTGTCGTTGAAGGCGTCGGGGGTGGCCATGACGTCCTTCGGGTACAGCGGCGAGAAGAGCGACTGCCAGTCGGCGTACGGCTTGCTGAAGGTGACCCGCACCTCCAGGTCGTTGGCGCCGCGTTCGATCTTCTCGATGCGGTCGTAGCCGGCGTTGCGGGCGGTCCAGTACGCGGTGTCCTTGCCGGACAGGGCGCGCCACTGGGCGGCGAAGTCGGCGGCGCCGATCTCGCGGCCGTCGCTCCAGACGGCCTGCTGGTTGAGCTTGTAGAGCACGACCTGTCTGGGTTCGCGGTCGACGACCTTCGCGGACTCCAGGTAGTCGGGGTTGCGCTGCGGCCGGCCGTTCGCGTCGAGCCGGTACATGGAGGGCAGCACGGCGCCCGCGACCTTGGAGGTGGCGGCGTCCGCGTCGGCCTGGAAGGCGTTGAGCGTCTCCGGGACCGCGTCCACGGCCCAGCGCAGGGTGCCGCCGTCCGCGATCAGAGCCCGCCCGGCGGGGGCGATCTCCTGACCGGCCGCGGGCCTGCCCGCCTCGTCCTTCTCGCTGCAGCCGGCCAGGGCGGGCACCGCGAGCACGCCCGCCGTGAGGAACGCGACCGAGCGCATCACCGCGCGCGGTCCGACGCCGTCGTGGGTCATGACTGGATACCTCCGGGGCGGTGCTGATCACGTCGGGCAGTACAGGTCAGGCCGTGTGATGTAGATCACGTTCGGCGGTATAATGGTGCTGATCAGATCTATCGCCCCACTGAAGGGGAGAGTCGCCGCCTCGGGGCGGCGACACGGCGGCCGGCCCACGGAAGCCCACCCGTGCGGCCCAACGTTTCCGCGCGTCGGGGCGCCTCCGGTCCGCCCGGGGGCGCACGCTCTAGCGCGCGAGGGGACTCGGGGAAGTGCGGGTGCGTAACCGCGCTTCCCGGAGCGCCTTCGAGGACGACACGATCCGGTAATCCATGCAGATCCCTTCCCAGGGGCCGATGTGACGCGCAACACTCGCAGGCGCATGAACGTTGCCGCCTTGGGCCAGAGGGTCCGCGGAAGTGAGGGCACGCCATGTCCGTGCACGATGACCTGACGTCAGTCCAGCGCTGTCTCGACGACCTGGTGAGGTCCGTGAAGCGCCTGGAACAGCAGATGGGTGGCGGCGGCCTGGAGATGCGCAGGGTGCGCACCGACGCCGACCACCTGCGCGAGAGCGTGGCACTGCTGCGCGAGGCCGCCCCTGAGCTCACGAAACCTCGGCGCCCCGATCTCGTTTCCATCCCCGACACCCCGTACGACAACACCCTGTGGACGGACTCCGACGACGAGGGTCTCGGCTCCCGCGACCGCCGCGCCCCATGAACACGCCGGCCGACCGGCGAGCGAGGCGAACCGGGCCCTGAAGAGAAGGTGCGCTTTCCTTGGCCACTGGTACGGAACCCCAAATGAACAGCGGCGGCGTACGGACCCGTACGCGCGCCGCGATCGCCGCCCCGCATCTGCGGACCGACCGCTGGTGGCTGGCTCCCGCCGCCACCGCGGCCGGGCTGCTGGCGTTCGTCGTCTACTCGACGTGGCGGGCGTTCGCGAACAGCGACTACTACGCGGCCCCGTACGTCTCGCCGTTCTACTCGCCCTGTCTGGCGGAGAACTGCGAGCCGATGCGCTCCGGACCGAACTGGGAGATCTTCGGCAGCTGGTGGGGCCTGTCCCCCGCCCTGATCGTCCTGATCTTCCCGCTCGGCTTCCGGCTGACCTGCTACTACTACCGCAAGGCCTACTACCGGGGCTTCTGGGCCTCGCCGCCGGCCTGCGCGGTCGCCGAGCCGCACAAGACGTACACCGGCGAGACCCGCTTCCCGCTGATCCTGCAGAACATCCACCGCTACTTCTTCTACGCGGCGGTGCCGGTCGCCGGGATCCTCACGTACGACACCGTGCTCGCCTTCCGTGACGAGCACTACGAGTGGGGCCACATGGGGCTCGGGACGCTCGTGTTCCTGGTCAACATCACGCTGATCTGGGCGTACACGCTGTCCTGCCACTCCTGCCGGCACATCGTCGGCGGCAAGCTCAAGCACTTCTCCAAGCATCCCGTGCGCTACAAGACCTGGCAGCTGGTCGGGAAGCTGAACGCCCGTCACATGCAGCTGGCCTGGGCGTCCTTGGTGAGCGTGGCGCTCGCCGACTTCTACGTGTTCCTGGTCGCCTCCGGCGCTTTCGACGATCCGAGGTTTTTCTGATGTCCGTGGTCGACCGGCAGGAGTGGGACGTCGTAGTGGTCGGCGCCGGTGGCGCCGGCCTCCGTGCCGCCATCGAGGCCCGCGAGCGCGGCGCCCGCACGGCAGTGATCTGCAAGTCGCTGTTCGGCAAGGCGCACACGGTGATGGCCGAGGGCGGCATCGCGGCGGCCATGGGCAACGTCAACTCCGGGGACAACTGGCAGGTCCACTTCCGCGACACGATGCGCGGCGGCAAGTTCCTCAACCAGTGGCGGATGGCCGAGCTGCACGCGCAGGAGGCCCCCGACCGGGTCTGGGAGCTGGAGACCTGGGGCGCCCTCTTCGACCGTACGAAGGACGGGCGGATCTCGCAGCGCAACTTCGGCGGGCACGAGTACCCGCGGCTGGCGCACGTCGGCGACCGTACGGGCCTGGAGCTGATCCGCACGCTCCAGCAGAAGATCGTGTCGCTCCAGCAGGAGGACTTCAAGGAGACCGGGGACTACGAGTCGCGCCTGAAGGTCTACCAGGAGTGCACGGTCACCCGAATCCTGAAGGACGGCAACAAGGTCTCCGGGGCCTTCTGCTACGAGCGCGAGTCCGGCCGTTTCTTCGTCCTGGAAGCCCCCTCGGTGGTGGTCTCCACCGGCGGCATCGGCAAGTCCTTCAAGGTGACGTCGAACTCGTGGGAGTACACGGGTGACGGGCACGCGCTGGCGCTGCTCGCGGGTGCGCCGCTGCTGAACATGGAGTTCGTGCAGTTCCACCCGACGGGCATGGTCTGGCCGCCGTCCGTGAAGGGCATCCTCGTCACGGAGTCCGTGCGCGGGGACGGCGGGGTCCTGCGGAACTCCGAGGGCAAGCGGTTCATGTTCGACTACATCCCCGACGTCTTCAAGGAGAAGTACGCGCAGTCGGAGGAGGAGGGCGACCGGTGGTACGAGGATCCGGACCACAACCGCCGCCCGCCTGAGCTGCTCCCCCGGGACGAGGTGGCGCGGGCCATCAACTCCGAGGTGAAGGCCGGCCGCGGCTCCCCGCACGGGGGCGTCTTCCTGGACGTGTCGACGCGGATGCCCGCCGAGGTGATCAAACGCCGACTGCCGTCCATGTACCACCAGTTCAAGGAACTCGCGGACGTCGACATCACCGCCGAGGCGATGGAGGTCGGGCCCACCTGTCACTACGTGATGGGCGGGATCGCGGTCGAGTCGGACAGCGCGTCGGCGCGTGGCGTGCCCGGTCTGTTCGCGGCCGGGGAGGTCGCAGGCGGGATGCACGGCTCCAACCGGCTCGGCGGCAACTCCCTCTCCGACCTGCTGGTGTTCGGGCGGCGGGCCGGTCTGCACGCGGCGCAGTACGCCACGGGGCTCACGGGTTCCGCCGAGGGGCGGCCCCTCGTGGACGAGGTCCAGATCGCCGCGGCGGCCGCGGAGGCCCTGCGGCCCTTCTCGGCCGAGGGCCCCGAACCCGGCGCCGGCAGTGCTGATCCGGGGGACGCCCCCCAGACCCCCGGTGGCCGCCCGCCGGAGAACCCGTACACCCTCCACCAGGAACTCCAGCAGACGATGAACGACCTCGTCGGCATCATCCGCCGCGAGGCGGAGATGGAGACGGCCCTGGAGAAACTCGCCGACCTGCGTGTACGGGCCCGGCGGGCCGGGGTCGAGGGGCACCGGCAGTTCAACCCCGGCTGGCATCTCGCGCTGGACCTGCGGAACATGCTGCTCGTCAGCGAGTGCGTGGCGCGGGCCGCCCTGGAGCGGACGGAGTCGCGGGGCGGCCACACGCGGGAGGACCATCCGACGATGGATCGTGCGTGGCGGCGCGTGAACCTGCTCTGCCAACTGGTCGATCCCTCCGGGGGGTTGGCGGCGACCGACCCCGTGCGCGGGCAGATCGATCTGGTCCGCGAGACCACCGAACCCATCCGCCCCGACCTGCTCGCCCTCTTCGACAAGGAGGAGCTGGTCAAGTACCTCGCCGAAGAGGAGCTCTACGAGTGAGCAGCTATGAGGCCCGCTTCAAGGTGTGGCGCGGGGATACCGAGGGCGGCGGCCTGGAGGACTTCGGCGTCGAGGTGAACGACGGCGAGGTGGTGCTCGACATCATCCACCGCCTCCAGGCGACCCAGGCACCCGACCTGGCCGTGCGCTGGAACTGCAAGGCGGGCAAGTGCGGTTCGTGTTCGGCGGAGATCAACGGCCGCCCCCGGCTGCTGTGCATGACCCGGATGTCGGTGTTCACCCGCGAGGAGACGATCACCGTGACGCCGCTGCGGGCGTTCCCGGTCGTACGGGACCTGGTGACGAACGTCGGCTTCAACTACACGAAGGCGCGGGAGGTACCCGCGTTCGTGCCGCCCAAGGACCTGGGCCCCGGTGAGTACCGGATGATGCAGGAGGACGTGGACCGCTCGCAGGAGTTCCGCAAGTGCATCGAGTGCTTCCTGTGCCAGGACACGTGCCATGTCGTCCGCGACCACGAGGAGAACAAGACGGCGTTCGCGGGCCCGCGCTTCCTGATGCGGGTGGCCGAACTGGACATGCACCCCTTGGACGCGGCCGAGGAGAGCGGCCTGGACCGCAAGAAGACGGCCCAGGACGAACACGGCCTCGGCTACTGCAACATCACCAAGTGCTGCACCGAGGTCTGCCCCGAGGGCATCAAGATCACGGACAACGCCCTGATCCCCTTGAAGGAACGGGCGGTCGACCGGAAGTACGACCCGCTGGTGTGGCTGGGGTCGAAGATCATGAGGCGGTCCTCAGGAGCGTGAGGGTCTGTTCGAGGCTGTGCTCCGCGATACCGCGCATGGACGCCGGGTCCGGGAAGTCGCCGACGTCGAGGAGGCGCAGAGGGCCGGCGACGAGGGACAGATGCATGGCCAGGCGGTAGAGGCGCAGCCGGTCCGCGTCCAGGCCGTCGACGCGCAGGGCCTCGTAGTGCTCCTGGAAGCGCTGGCGCAGGAACACGTGCTCCCACTCGGCGTCGAAGTAGAGCAGGCCCTCGATGTCGATGAGCGCCGGGTGGCCGTTCGCGTCCACGAGGACGTGGTCGGGGCCCAGTTCGCCGTGGATGAGGGTGTGGTGGGTTCGGGGGCCCACCGCGGCGGCGAGGGTGTGCAGGAGGTCGTGCAGGGCCTCGCGCACGGCGGCGATCCGGTCTTCGCGGCCGGCGGCCTCCGCCAGGTCGCTCAGGGCGCGGTCGCGTACGACCTGTTCGCAGGAACTCCCTTGCGGGACACCGCCGTTGTCGACGAGGGCGACCTTGCCGAAGCGGGGCGCCCGGTGGGCGTGCATGGTGCGCAGGGCCTCGGACAGCTCGCGCAGCGGGGCCGCGGCCGCCTCGGGATCGCGGTGCAGCAGTTCCTCCAGGCTGCCACCGCGTATGTCCTCCACGACGGCCGCGTCCGCCGGCAGGTGCGCGTGGGTGCGGTCGGCGAACAGGAGGCGCGGAGTGCGGATGCCGACTGCCGTGAGCCGGTCGTACGAGGCCGTGAACAGGTCGATTCCGGAGGCGTGCGAGAACGGGTCGCGGTCGTCCACCGGGCCCGATGACCAGTAGTCCTCGTCCGGCGACCAGACGTACGCGACGGCGGTGGTGTCGTCGTCGAAGGCGAGGCGGTAGACGCCCTTCTTGGTGCCGCCGCGCAGCCTGGACACACCGGCCAGGCGGCGGGTCCGGCCCACGGCCGCCCGGGCGAGGGGGGTGAGGTCGTCCCGGGTGAGTTCCCTGCGTGCGTCGGTCATCGGTCGATCATGTCAGCGCAGGGGGCGGGCTTCTGTGGTTGCTGCGCCTTCGGTGGCGGGGGGCGGGGCCGTGGCCGCGGGTGGTACGCGGTTCGTCCTCGGTCCTCAGAACGGCGGTAACGCCCGGTCGCCTCAGAACAGGCTCAGCAAGGCCTCCGCCGGGTCTGCGAGGCCCGTTCCGCCGTTCGGGAGGGGGAGTTCGAACCACACCGTCTTGCCTCGCGGGGTGCGGCGGGAGCCCCAGGCCGCGCTGAGGAGGCCTACCAGTTGGAGGCCGCGGCCACCCTCGTCCGTGTCACGGGCGCGGCGGCGGCGGGGCTGGACGAGGCCGGCGTCCCAGACCTCGCAGACCAGGGTGCGGTCGAGCAGGAGGCGCAGACGGATCTCGCCCTCGCCGTAGCGCAGGGCGTTGGTGACGAGTTCGCTGACGAGGAGTTCGGCCGTGTCGACGAGGGGTTCGAGGTCCCAGCTGAGCAGCTGGCCCCGGGCGTACTCCCGGGCGCGGCCCACGCTGCGCGGCTCGCGCGGCAGCGTCCAGTCGCCGACCGACTCGGGCGGCAGCCCCTGGACACGTGCCATCAGCAACGCGATGTCGTCCTCGCCGTGGTGCGTGTCGAGCGTGTTGAGAACGTGGTCGCAGACGTCCTCCAGCGGGCTGGAGGGGTCGGTGAGGGCGCCCACGAAGGCCTGCAGGCCCTCGTCGAGGGGGTGGTGGCGGGATTCGACCAGTCCGTCCGTGTAGAGCGCCAGAAGGGCACCCTCGGGGAGTTCCACCTCCACCTCCTCGAAGGGCTCGCCGCCCACGCCGAGCGGCATCCCCGGCGGTACGTCGAGCATGAGCGCGTTCTCTCCCGGTTCGACCAGGACAGGCGGGAGGTGGCCCGCGTTGGCGAACGTACAGCGGCGGGTGACGGAGTCGTAGACCGCGTACACGCAGGTGGCCAGGTAGACCTCGGAGAGGTCGGCGTCGCGGGACTGGCGGGCACCGCGCGTAGACTGCTGGGTTCCGCCGGGCGTTCCCAGGCCGCGGGCGATCTCGTCCAACGCGGAGAGGACCTCGGCCGGTTCGAGGTCGAGCAGCGCCAAAGTGCGTACGGCCGTGCGGAGTTCGCCCATCGCGACGGCCGCGCGCAGCCCGCGGCCCATCACGTCACCGACGACCAACGCCGTGCGGTGGCCGGGGAGTTCGATGACGTCGAACCAGTCGCCGCCGACCTCCGTGGCCGCGTTCCCGGGAAGATAACGGCACGCGATGTCCAGGCCGGAGGCCTCCGGGTCGCCCGGGGGGAGCAGGGAGCGCTGCAGTATCAGGGCGCGCTCGTGCTCCCGGCGGTAGAGGCGGGCGTTGTCTATGCAGACCGCGGCCCGCGAGGCCAGTTCGACCGCGAGGGAGCTGTCACGTTCCCCGAACGGCTCACTCCCCTTCGTACGCGAGAACTGGACCAGACCGACGACCGTGTCGTGGGCGACCATCGGGACCGCGAGCGTGGACTGGATCAGGCCGCCCTCCTCGGCGGCGACGGACTGCGGCCGGCCGGTGCGCAAGGCGTCGGCGTAGGGGGAGTTGAAGGCGTAGCGGTGGACCGCGCCGACGTTCACGGGCTCCGGACCGCCGAGGAAGGGGGCGTCGGACACGGCGCTGGCATAGGCGACGCGGCGCAGCTCGGCGCTGCCGTCGGCGAGGCCGGGCGGGGTCTCGTCGCCGGCCAGAAGCCCCTGGTAGAGGTCGACGGAGGCGAGGTCGCAGAAACCGGGGACGGACACGTCGAGCAGCTCGCGGGCCGTGGTCTCCAGGTCGAGCGAGTTGCCGATGCGCGCGCCCGCCTCGTTCAGAAGGGCGAGATTGCGCCGGGCGTGCGCGGCCTCGCGGGCGGCGGCACGGCGCGCGGTGATGTCGACGCCCAGCCAGGCGATGCCGATCGGACGGCCCGAACCGCCGTGTACGCGATAGAGGTTGATGGACCAGAAACGGCGCTCGCTGGAACCCGGCACGGTACCCGTGACCAGCATTTCCGTCACCGAGTCGCCGGTCTCCAGGACCCTGCGCAAGGTCGCGGAGACACGATCGGCCTCGCCCGGCGGCAGGTAGTCCCTGACGGTGCGTCCGCGATGGTCGTCGACGCCGCCGCCGAAGAGCGAGGCGAACCGGTCATTGGCCTGACGGATGCGCAGGTCCGGGTCGATCAGCACGAAACCGAAAGGAGATTGGCCGAAAATAGCCTGCGAGGCGGCAAGATCCGTCTCGATTCTGCGGAGAATGCGTACATCCACGACGATGCACACGGCGGCCCGCTCGCCCTCCTCGGTCCGCGTCGGCATGACGTAGACCTCGGCGAGCCCTTCGGCGGTCTGGCCGGTGCCATCGGGGTCGGGCAGCCGGAAGGGGACTACACCGGTCCACTCCCGACCGTCGAGGACTTCGGCCATCTTCCGCTGGCCCAGCTCACGCTTGTCCTCGGCGAAGAAGGCCTCGATGGGATCCATGCCCACGGCCCGCTCGGTCGTGATGCCGAAGAGCTGCTCGGCGCGCAGACTCCACTGGTCGACGAGGCCGTCGGGGCCGATGGAGAACGAGGCGACCTTGATGTAGTCGTAGATCGATCCGGGCGGGCTGTTCTGCCACACGACCTCGCCGGGCACTTCGCCCGGCAGCTCACCGGACACCCCACCGGACACTTCGCCGGGTACCGCGCCCGCCCCCGCACCCCGCGCCTCGCCCGGCTCTGGCACCGGCACGGCGCCATCGCCTGTTGTCGCATCAGCCATCGCGCCGCCCGACGGATCCTCGGACTCCGTGGCCTTCGCTGGTATCTCGCTCACGCGAACCGTCCCCTCCAGCTCACCGCGTCCGGCACCGGTCACCGGAGGCGGCTGCCCGCAGTATCCAGCACTACGGTGCCGCACAACACGGTGTTCACGATCACAGCACGGTCCCGATGCTTTTAGGACCGGCCGCGACAAACACTCCCAGTCTTCTAACCATGTGAGACCCCGTCGAACCACAGACTTGGGGGTGGCGCGTGTGTACGGGTGGGTTCGGGGTGACTCGGGTGCCGTGGGGGGTGGCTGGGAGTCGCTTGGGAATCGCTCGGGAGTCGCCTGGGAGCCGCTCGGCTTTGGCTGCGGATTGGCCCGGGAGCGGCCGGGGATGGGCCGGGGATGGGCCGCTGTTCGACTGCGGGGCGACTACGAATCGGCTCGGGATCGGCCGCTGGTCAGTGCGAATGGGCTGCGCGCCGGCTAGCGA
This sequence comes from Streptomyces sp. NBC_00878, assembly GCF_026341515.1. Taxonomy (NCBI): domain Bacteria; kingdom Bacillati; phylum Actinomycetota; class Actinomycetes; order Kitasatosporales; family Streptomycetaceae; genus Streptomyces; species Streptomyces sp. NBC_00878. The sequence goes on from NZ_JAPEOK010000001.1 coordinate 3,711,298, forward strand.
TTGACTTGGGACCGGCAGGCCGACTTGGGACTGGCCGGCCGACTTGGGACTGGCCGGCGGATCGACTTCCGGTCAGCTCGGGAGTGCCAGTTCGAACCACACCGTCTTGCCCGGGCCGCCCAGTCGGGTGCCCCAGCGGCGCGAGGAGTTCGCCACGAGCTGAAGGCCTCGGCCACTCTCGTCCTCGGGCTCCGCGTCACGCTCCAGGGGTGGGTCCGGGAGTGGATCGGAGACCTCTACGAGCAGGGCGTCCATCGGTTCCGGGGGGCGGACGAGGCGTACGCCGATGGGGCCCGTGGCGTGCCGCAGGGAGTTGGTCACCAACTCGCTGACCAGTAGCGCGGTCACGTCCGCGAGGGCGTCGAGGCCCCAGGAGTGGAGCTGGCCGCGGACTGCGGCGCGGGCGGTGCGCACGGCGCCTGGATCCGCGGGAAAGGTCCACTCGGCGATGTCGCCCTCGGTGTGGATCACGCAGATCACTCCCAGGCCAGAAGCGGACCATGTCCGTTTTCATGGGGTTAATGGGCACATACCCGATATCCCGGGCGGAGTACCGTGCGCAAGGGCGCACGGTGGTGCGAACAGCGCACTCGGCGCTCGTCGCAGCCGCCACATGCGCCTCGCGAGGCCGAGCGTCCCACGTACGGTGTGCGTCCCGCATCCCGCAGGCCCGAGTGCGCGAAGTTGTGATGGTCACACCTTTTCTTCGCCCTCGCCGCCCGCACCCGTTCCCGCCCCTGGGGGCTCCGCCCCCAGACCCCCGGTATCGCGCTGAACGCGCTCGTCCTCAAACGCCGGACGGGCTGGGTGGGTGAGGATGGGTGGGAAGTTCGAGTGGGTGCGACAACGGCCCGGAAGCGGGGCGCAGCCCCCGCCTTCCAGGGGCGCGGGGAACTGCGCGCCCAGCCACACCCAACCCGCACCCGACAACCCTCGGGCACGGGGTCTGGGGCGGAGCCCCAGAGGGACGATGGGGCCCCCGCTCGAACGAAGCCGAGAGTGGGGGAGGGTAAGGGCGGCGGGGGCGAAAACCCCTACCCCCCAGCCGCCCCACTCCCCCAAGCCCCCCTCGCGACCTCCATCACGGCCGCCACATCCTGGTCCAGCCACTCCACGTCCCAGAGCTCGTCGGGAGTCAGCCAGCGGAGCTCGTCGTGGTCCTGGAGCGCCTTGGGCGCAGGCGAGCCAGGGAGAAACCGCACGGTCCAGACGTGGAGGACGTACGGCGACCTCAACGGCCACTCACCCGGAACACGGGCGAGCACCTCCGCCTCCACACCCAGTTCCTCGCGGAGCTCCCGCACGAGCGCCCCCTCGGACGTCTCCCCGGCCTCCACCTTCCCTCCGGGCAGCTCCCAGCGCCCGGCCAACTCGGCGGGCGCACTGCGGCGGGCGGCAAGGAGACACCCGTCGCCGAGCACGGCGGCTCCCACCACCACGATCCGTTCGGTCATGCGCCGGAGCCTACGGGAGCCGCGCGGGCACCCTCACACGCGTCAGTTCGAGCCGTTCTGCTCGCTCTGCCCGATCCGCTCGACCCAGTAGAGCTGCTTGTGTCCACGGTCGTCGAGGCTGTCCGCGATCTTCTGGGCCTCGGCCCTCGTCGCATACCTGCCGACGCGGTATCGGTTGCCGCTGTCGTCCTGTCGTATGACGAGCCAGGGAAGTGTGATCGTGCCGTCATTCATCGCACCCCTCCACTCCCCGCCCCCGGCCCGCGCCCTGCCTCGTGCCATAAGGAAACCGCAATCCGCATATGCCGGAGCCTACGCCTAACCTTCACGCAGCGAATACGGATTTTCACAAAGAGGTACGCCATAAGGTGCCCGAGAGGTACGCAACCGGCCAGCACAGAGGGGGCGCATCCTCGCGGATACGCCCCCTCATTCCCTTCAGGCTCCCGTCGGCGGTACCGAGACCGGGCCGAAGGCCCGCCACGAGAACGACCGAATTCCACCGGTACCGGTACCGGTACCGGTACCAACCGGCACCGGCACCAGCGCCAGCGCCGGTACTGACACCGGCACCCCGCACCGGCGCCAGCACCCACAACCCACAATCGGCGAGCGGCAAGCAGGAAGCGGGAGGCGGGAACCGTCACGCGATCGGTCGGCTCAACCCCCGACTCGAACCGCCAGAACCCCCGCCCACCTATTTCACCGGCAGGTGGTAGGCGATCCGGTACCGGTCCGCCGGTACCACCACGTCCGCCGTCTCCACCGGGCGCCCCGACGCGTAGTACGTCCGCTGGATGACGACCACGACATGCCCGGGCACACCCCCCAGCGCCGACAACTCCTCGGCGAGGCCGGGCCTGGCGCCCACCTCCTCCGTGACGTTGTCCACGATCACGTCGATGGCGGCCATGCGCTCGACGACGCCCATGCCGCCGAGGGGGCCCTCCTCGGGGAGCATCACCGGTGTCCGGCCCGTGACCGCGAGGGGCTCCCAGGAGGTGGAGAGCATCATCGCCTCGCCCGCGTCCCGGAAGACGTACTTCGTGCACATCACACGGTCGCCGGCCTGGATGCCGAGTCGCTCGGCGATGGCGCCGCTCGCCTCGGCCTGCGCGCTGTGCGACTCCCACGTGCCGCGCGCGGAGACGTCGGCCTGCTCCTGGCGGAACGGCGTCGCGCCGCTGTCCGGCCGGTACCCGGAGCGGGCGACACTGCGGGGCACCGGACGCTCGCGCACATACGTGCCCGACCCGGAGCGGCCCTCGACGAGGCCCTCGGCCATCAGGACTTTGCGGGCCTCCAGGGCGACCGTGTCCGAGACCCCGTACTCCTCGCGGATTCTGGCCTGTGACGGGAGCCGTGTGTGCGGTGGCAGCGATCCGTCGACGATCTTCTTGCGAAGATCACCTGCGACGCGCAGATACGCCGGCTGCTCACCGAATGTCACTGGCCACTCCCGTCAGGTTGTACAGACAGCTACAGGGTGGCAACCGTGGGTTGTACCAGGCAAGCAAAGGCCAGAGAATCACTCGATGTGATGACATGCGGCCGCCATGGGCTTTACGCAGGCACTTTCTCCCCGCTATGGCCGCCGTCACACCTCCGCGCCACCGCCTCCTGTGCCACCTCCCGTACCGGTGCCCTCATCTCCGCCACCCTCGCCACCCCCGTCACTCTCGTCGCCCTCGTACGACTCCGGTGGCGCCGAGGCGAGGCCCAGAGCCTTGCGCGTGGTGACCGCCTTCTTGGCGTCGGTGAGTTCCAGCGCCTTGCCGTAGTGCTCGTAGAAGGCGTCCGCGTCGGCGGCCTTCGCCGCCTCCGCCCACTCTCCCCGCGCCTTGTCGAGGTCCTTGACCAGCGCGGCGACCGGCTCCTTCGCTTCGGTCGGCCAGTCGTGGCCGCGCAGCATTCCGATCTGCTCGGTGATGGCGCCCGAGACCTTGGTCGCCCACTCCTTGTGGCCGGGCAGGTCGTCCTCGACGTACTCCTCGTCCGGCGCCGCCTCCATGGCCTCGTTGAGGACCTGGGCCGCCTTCAGATAGGCGAGCTGGTCGGCGTCGAGGGTCGTCCCGTCCTGGCGCAGCGAGCCGGTCAGGCTGCCCTTCTCGTCCACGTTGCCGAACAGGCAGCTGATCTCGCGGTCGCCGAGGCTCCAGCTGTCCCGGGTGGGCGTGAAGTAGTAGATGTCGACGTTCTCCGGGATGGCCCAGGAGTCCATGGCGTAGGCGTACTGGAGCGTGTAGCACTTGTCGGCGGCCTCGGCGATCGCTTCGTCACCGGGGTAACCGCCGCCCGCCATCGTGAAGTTCGCGAAGACCTCGCCGTCGTGCTCACCCTCGCAGGACACCGTGTCGACGTCGTACGCCATGCCTTCCAGCGAGCCGCCCGGCGCGTCGAAGCACTCGCCCTCGTCCACGGAGAACGTGGCGCCGTTCCCGCCTGCCTCGCGCGCCCCCTCCTTGAAGCCTTCCCAGAAATCGGCCGCTCCGCCGGTGGCGAGCGCGAGTGCGAGGATCGCGGCGCCGATGCCCGACAGGATCATCCCGGCGATCGCCATGCCCTTGCCGCGCTCGCCCTTCTTCCTGATCTGCCCCAGCGCGAAGAACCCGAGGACCAGTCCTACGAGGGGGAGGAAGCACAGGATGCCGAGGACGAGGGCGGCGATGGCCAGGCCGTTGACCGGCGCGGGGCCGTTGCCGTTGTACGGCGGGTAGCCCTGGCCCTGGCCCTGGCCCCAGGGCTGATACCCGTACGGGCCTGGTCCTGGGCCCTGCGGTGCGTACGGCCCCTGCGGTGGATACGGCCCCTGACCCTGATACGAGCCGTACGGTCCCTCGCCGTACGGTCCCTGGGGTTGGCCCTGAGGCTGCTGCGGCCCAGGGGGCGGGGGTATCTCCACTAGTACCTTGCTCCTCGTCCGAGTGGGGTGCCTGGGTGGGGTGCCTGGGTGATGAGTCCGGGTGGTGCGAGAACTGACGTACGACAGGGCGCATGGTAAGCGCGGGGCGGCTGGTGACGGAATGCGGGGGACGAGCCCTGCGCAGACTCAGCCCAGACTCAGCCCAGACGCAGCGCAGACGCAGCGCAGACGTAGCGCAGACGTAGCGCGGGGGCCAAGCGCAAGTCACGACAGTGCGTCATCAATCGGTGCATCTAACCTGCCGACATGACTCCCTTGCCGGATTGCTTCTGCCCGGTGGACGGCACGCGCGTCCCGGTGGACTCGCTCGCGTGGTGCTGTCCGGTCTGCCGCGGCCCGCTCGACCTGGACTTCGCGCCCACGCCCGCCTCCCTCAAATCCCTCGCGGGCCGGGTGAATTCCCTCTGGCGGTACGCGGAGTGCCTGCCCCTGTCGGCCCCCTCGGTGTCGCTCGGCGAGGGCCGCACCCCGCTGATCCCGCTCAAGGACGGCGTTTCAGCCAAACTGGACTTCCTGATGCCGACGCTCTCCTTCAAGGACCGCGGGGCCGTCCTGCTCGCCGAGTTGGCCCTGCGGCTGCGGCCCGTCCGGGTCGTCGCGGACAGCAGCGGCAACGCGGGCACGGCGGTCGCCGCGTACTGCGCCAGGGCCCAACTGCCCTGCACGGTCTACGTTCCTGACGGTACGTCCGCGAAGAAGCTGGAGCAGATCGGGGCGCACGGGGCCCGCCTCGAAGTGGTCCCGGGCGGCCGGGAGTCGGCCGCGCGGGCGGCTCGGGAGGCGGCGGACGAGGAGGGCACGTTCTACGCCTCGCACGTCTTCAACCCGTACTTTCTGCACGGTACGAAGACGTACGTCCACGAGCTGTGGGAGGACCTCGGCGGGCGGCTCCCCGAGGTGATCGTCGTGCCCGTCGGCAACGGCACGCTCCTGCTCGGCGCGTCCCTCGCGGTCGCCGAGCTGCACGCGGCGGGAATGATCGACCGCCGGCCCGCCCTGTACGCGGTCCAGTCCGCCGCCGTCGCCCCACTCGCCCATGCCTGGCACGAGGGCGCCGACGACCTGGTCGGGGCGACCCCGACGGCGCCCACGTTCGCCGAGGGGATCGCGATTCCCCGCCCGCCCCGGGCCCGGCAGATCCTGCGGGCGGTGCGGCAGTCCGGCGGCACGTTCCTCACGGTGACGGAGGACCAGATCCGCCATGCCCAGCGGGACCTGGCCTCGCAGGGTCTGTACGTGGAGTCGACGGGGGTGGCGTGCTGGGCGGCGGTGCGGGAGGGGGCGCTGGGCGCCCGTACGGCTGTCGTGCCGCTGTGCGGGGCGGGCCTGAAGACGGGGCTCGCACGTCCGTAGGGCTTCGTGTCGTGTCTCGACTGCGGGTGGGTGGGGGCTGGTCGCGCAGTTCCCCGCGCCCCTGAAAGACACGGGGCTGCGCGACCAGCCCCCACCGGCCGGCACCCGAAGAACACCCCCCCAGCCCCCTACTCCCCCCGCGGAGCGCCCCCGCCGGGGACGGCCAGCCGCTGCTGTTCCTCCTCCACGATCCGACGAGCGATCGTGCCGTCCGAGACATCGACGGCATCCGGCGTCGCCTCCGCGACGTCACTGCGGCGGGCGTACGCGTCGAAGAGGCGGGCCTTGTTCTCCAGGATCCGCAGCAGCCGGTCGTCCACGCTGTCCGTCGCGAGCAGCCGGTGCACCTGGACGGAACGGACCTGGCCCATGCGGTGGGCCCGGGCGACAGCCTGGTGCTCCAGGGTCGGCTTGACCTGGGGCTCGCAGAGGATCACGACGGACGCGGCCTGGAGGTTGAGGCCGACGCCGCCCGCCTCGATCTGGCAGAGCAGCACGGCATGACCGGGCGCGGCCGTGAACTCGTCGACGAGCTGCTGTCGCCGGGTGGCGGGCACCCCGCCCGCGAGGGGTCCCAACACGCCTTCCCCTACGGCCTGTTGGACCGTGGCAAGGACGTCCCGGAAGTAGGAGAAGACGACCACCTTCAGGTCGTTCGCGGCGGCCTCCGCGACGAGTTCGCGCAGCCGCTGGAGCTTCGCCGACTTCTCGGCGTGCGCGTACGCGGCTCTGCGCATCGCCATGAAGTTCCCGGCGGCGACGGCCTCGCGGTAGGCGTCCTGGTCGGCGGCGCTGAGCTCCTCCCACTCGTCGACCTGGACCAGCGCGGGCAGTTCGGTGAGCACATCCTGCTGGTTGCGCCGCAGATAGGCGGGGGCGACGGATCTGCGGAACGTGTGCGGGCCCGCGACGGCGTCACTGCCCTGGATGGCGGGCACCAGCTCGGGCTGGAGGTAGCGGACGAGGGTGCGGAACTCCTCGACGCGGTTCTCCATCGGCGTACCGGTCAGGAACAGGACACGCTCGCACCGGTCGGTCCAGAGCGCGACGGCGCGGGAGCGACGGGCGTCGGGGTTCTTGACGTAATGGGCCTCGTCCACGACGAGCGCCGCCGGGGCAGCGGGGGTGGCGGGGACTCCTGCCGGGCCCTTCACACCCCTCTCGCTCCTCGCCCCCTTCACACTCTTCCCGCCCTGCGCGCCCTGCGCCGGGTCCGGCAGGCTGTGGAGTACGTCGAAGGTGGTGACCGCCACGCCACCGCGCTGCCGCCACTCGGCGTACGCGTCCTGCCGGTCGGGGCCGTGCACGGGCACCGCGCGCAGGGTGCTGCGGGAGCGGATCTCGCGCGTCCAGTTGATCAGTACGCTCGCCGGGCACACCACCAGGAAGTGGGTGTGCCCGTCGGCGGCGAGATGCGCGAGCACGGCGATGGCCTGGACGGTCTTGCCGAGCCCCATCTCGTCACCGAGGACCACTCTGCGCTGGGCGAGCGCGAACCGCGCGCCGAAGGACTGGTATCCGCGGAGCGAGACCCGGCGGTGGGTGTCGTCGAGCCCCTGCGCGTGCACCCGGTCCGCGACCTCGGCCGGCAGGAACCCCTCGGCGGCCTCGACATCGGGCGCGCTCCCCGCGATCTCGGCGAGCTGGCTGTAGTACTCCGGGGACCGCAGCTCGAAGTCCACCCACGCCTCGACGTCGGACGCGGACTCCCGCAGCAGGTCGGTGGAGGCCTGTGTGAGCAGCATCGGTACGCCCTTGGCGAGGGCGTCGGCCGTCAGTGCGCGGAGTTCCGCGACGGCGGCGAGTGCGCTCTCCCGCCTGGCCCGGCCCGTCAGGGCCATCCGCAGCCGCCCGGTGGCCGGCCGGGCCGCCGGGAGAAGCGACGTGAGCCCGCGGTCGAGCTCCACGGCGGCGTCCACGGCCCGGCGCAGCTCGGGTCCGGCCTCGACGAGCCGGCGCAGCGCGATGACGAGGGCGGTGGTCCGCGGCTCGGGGTGGTCCACGTCGATCCGTACGGACACGGTCTCCTCGACCGCGCGGGCGATCTGCCGGGCCGCGGCGAGTGCCTGGTCGGCGGTCTGGGCGCCGACGCCCGGTATCTGCCGCAGCTCGTACCGGCTCGCGTCGAACACGGCCCGCACCGACCCGAGCCCCGCCGCCTCGACGGCCCCGAGCCTGAGCCGCCCCTCGGTGACGTCCTTCAGGCGTGAGACCGGGATGCCCTCCAGCTCCTGGGCGACCAGCTCGGCGAGGACCGGCGCGAGGGCCGTACGCACCAGGTCGAGCGCCCGTGCGTGATCGCCGAGCACCCCTCGCGCGAGCCCGTGCAGCCGCTCGCCCCGCCCGACGACCGCACGGGCCTTCCGCCCCGCCGGTACGGGGCTGTCGACCGCTCCCTCGCCCTCCGCACCCTCCGCCATGACGCCCCTCGTGCCGTACCCCGTGTGCCGTACCCCGCGATGAGCGGACATCCTTCCACGGGGGACTGACACACGGCCCGGACCGTGCGGCAAGGGACCGGGCCATACGGCAAGGGGCCGGGCCGTGCGCACGGGGTCAGGTTCGGTCGGTGGTCTCCAGCAGCGGGCGGCACTGCGCCGCGAGCCCCGACATTCCGTACGCCTCCGCGCTGCGCAGCGCCTCCTCCAGGAGACGCTGGGCGAGGGCGGCGTTCCCGGGGCCGGCGACGCCGCGCAGCGCACGGGCCCGGGCCAGCCTGAGGCGGGCGAGTTCCGGCTGCGACGAGCGGGCCGGCACGGCGGCCTGCCGGAAGTGGGCGAGGGCGGTCTCCGGTTCGCCGGCGGCCAGGGCCAGCAGTCCGCAGGCCCGCGCGGTCGAGCCGACCAGCACGGTGGGCCAGCCGGCGAGCGCGATCTGCTGTCCGTCGTGCGGCGCCAACCGCTCGCGCAGTCCCGGGAGCACCTCCCTCAACTGGGCCTCGTATCCGCCCTGGACGTCCAGGGCGGCACAGACCTCGGCGAGTACGACCAGCGTGGGCACGGCCCAGCCGGAGGGCGGGAACCGGCTGAAGGCCGCGGTGTCCGCGGCGAAGCCCACCAGCAGGTCCGCTCCCTCGGCGTGCTGCCCCGTCTCGCAGAGGGCGAGCGCGAGACCGGCCCGCCAGATGGGGAAGTAGCCGTGCCGTTCGACGTCCTCGGCCAGGTCGGAGGCGAACAGCTCCGCCATCCGGCCCTGTTCGCGCAGCAGCCAGAAGGCCTGGCCGAGGCGGGTCTGGCGCAGGTTGTCGGCGGGCACCGCGAGATCGGCCCGCAGGCGCTCGATGTACTTCGGCGACTCGCCGAGAATCCAGTCCGCCGCCCCTTCGAACCTGCCGTGCCACAGGTCGAGCAGGGCGTCCAGGGTGTGCCGCTGCCAGATGGCGAGGGCGCTGCGGGTGTCGGCGGCGTACTTGCGGTACTGGCTCGCGGTGGCCATCGCGCTGTAGACCCTGCCGGTGCGCAGCTGGTCGATGACGAGGGCCATGAGGGCCTCGCCGCGGAAGTAGGCGGAGTCGTGGCGGACCGCGGCGTCGTGCAACTGCTGGGACAGCGACAGGGCGTCGGCGGCGGGCGTGAAGTCGTATCTCGCCCAGCGGCATTCGGTGAGCACTTCGCAGCGCACCTCGTCGTCCCGGCCGTCCTTCGGTAATCGGCTCAGCGCGTCGTCGGCCAGCCTCGCCCCTTCCTCGGGGCCCGTCCGGCCTGCCGCGGTGTCCTCGCTGACCGCCATGGACACCTTCTTCGCCAGGTGGGCGGTGAGGCGCAGCCGCAGGCCGGCCGCCTCGGCTCCGCCGTCGCCCTGTAACGCGGCCAGGCTGTCCCTGATGAGATGGAGCAGTGCGTGGTCGACCTGTCCGGGGTCGGACCAGCGGCGGGCCATCCTGATGACGGCCTCGGCCCGGGCCCGCGGATCCCCTTCGGCACTGCGGTGCGCGGCCCGGTAGTGGCGGTCGGCCTCCCGCATGTCGCCGGTGGTGTGGCTCAGATCGCCGCGTCTGAGCAGCCGGTCGAACTCGTGGCGCCGCTGGGCTTCCGCCGACCGTCTCTCGCTTCCTCCGGCCGGTCCGGCCGCCCGTCTGCCGGGCCCGCTCCGGACCGCCTTCGGCAAGGAGTCGAGGCTCGGCGGCGCCAGGCCGGTCAACGCCCCCTTGGCATCCAGCACTTGGTCGCACAGCTGTGCCAGCTCGACGGACGCCCGACGCAGACCGGTCTCGACCCGGCTCAGGAAGCTGCGGCTGCAGTGCACCTTGCGTGCCAGCTCACCCAGCGAAAGCCCTGCTGCGATACGGCGTCGGCGTAACTCGGTACCGAACGCGTTGTGCTCGATCGTCATCCCCCCAACAGCCCCCTGTCCGCCCCCGTGTTGCCAGATATGCGCTGGCAACAGTCGCCCACTCCACAACGCCACGGAAAGGAACGAACCTGTCCATGTGGAGCTTACTGGGAGCAAGGGGTTGGTCACCCGCGGAACAGGAGCACTGGTCATGGGTCCGGACGGTCCCGCGATGGGTCCGGACGGTCCCGCGATGGGTCCGGACGGTCCCGAGGGGGTGGCGACAGCCGGCCGGGGCATGCGCGGCACCGATTCCGCCCGGACATACGGGGTCGGTTTCGCCCGGTGGCCTCACGAGTTCGTCACCGGCGAGCGCTTGGGGGAAGCGGCTCGCCGGTGACGTCCTGGCCCGACCCGCCGTCGGAGTCGGGACAGGGCACTTTCGGTCCGGGGCGTGCGGGGGGCGCTCCGGGCCGAAAGTCCGTATGCGGGAGTGGAATCGACCGAACGCGGGCGCCCATATCGCCCATATCACCTGTATCGCCGGTATCGCCTATACGTGGGCGGCGCGAGGGCGTCGGAACGCGAAGGCCGCGGCCACCCCGCCGATGAGTCCGAAGAGGTGTCCCTGCCAGCTGACGCCGGCCGTCGTCGGCAGTACGCCCCACAGGATCGAGCCGTAGACCGCGCCGACGAGGAGTCCTATGACCACGTCACCGATCCGGCGGTCCACGAAGCCGCGGACGAGCAGATACCCGAAGAGACCGAAGACGACGCCGGACGCGCCCGCGGTGACGGAGTGTTCGGGTGCGGTGAGCCAGACGCCCAGACCACTGACGAGGACGGTCACGGTGACGACAGCCAGGAAGCGGCGGATGCCGGACAGCGCGGCGAGGAAGCCGAGGAGGAGCAGCGGCACGCTGTTCGCCGCGAGATGGTCGAAGCCGAAGTGCACGAAGGCGGCGGGCACGATGTCGCGCAGCTCGCCGAACTCGCGCGGGGTGATGCCGAACGTGTCCAGTGCGTGGCCGGTGGCCGCGTCGATGGCCTCAAGGACCCACAGCAGGGCGACCCAGCCACCCGTCACCAGGGCGGCGCTCTTGGCCCGCTCACCGCGCGAAGCCGGTGCGGGAAGGGTCACGTCGTACGGTCGGTACGCCATGGGAGACCTCCTGGCTGCCCTCGTGTACCGCTCAACGTACGGGCGGCCCGGCCCGGTTCCCGCCGCACCACCGGGAAGCGGAACGACGGTGACCACTCTCGGTCTCGTACTTCTTACGCATGGTGACCGTGCGCCTTCGGCCTCACTGTGATCTGCCATGGACAACGGATCACAGGCAGCCCGGGAGACCCGCATAGTCGAACTGGTCGTGCCCGGCATCGGCCTGGTGGACCGCACGGAGGCGCTGGAGCCTCCGGCCGTCCGCCGGATCAGCGGGGACGAGAGCGCCGGCTGGTACGGAACGGTGGCGGAGGCGAGAGCGAGAGCGGGGGCGGGGGCGGGGACGGACGACGACGGCTCCGAGCCGCCGGTCGAACGGCAGGTGTACGACACTGGCCACTCCGCTGCCGGGTCGTCGCGAAGCTCCTCAGGACCACCTCAGGCCAGCCCCAGGAACCCGTGCGGCCCGTGCGGCTCCGAACGAGTGAACTCGCCGGAACGCGTACCGGACGGGGGCCTCCGCCCGGGGTCCGGATGGTGACGTGGCCGTTCGAGCCGAGCCACGCCCTTGATCTGGAAGAGGCGCCCCGACATGCGACGTACCACCCGCTCCCGCCGTCTGTTCGCCGCAGCGCTGCTCGTGGCGTCGGTGCTGGCCCCGATGACGGCGATTCCCGCCACGGCCGTCCACGCCGTGAACGTCCATGCCGCCGGCGTCGACCGCTGTGACAAGGGCGAGTGCCCGTCCCCGGGGCTCGGTCCCGAGCTGACCGCCCGGCTGGACAAGGCCGTCGACGACGTCCGCCGGGAGGCGAACATCCCCGGCGTCATCGTCGGGCTGTGGATGCCGGGCGAGGGAAGCTACGTCCGCGCGACCGGAGTCGCCGACACCGCCACCCGCGAGCCGATGACCACCGACCCGTTCATGCGGATCGGCAGCGAGACGAAGACCTTCACGGTCACCGCGCTTCTCAAGCTCGTCGACGACCGCCGGATCCGGCTGGACGACCCGATCTCCAGGTACGTCGAGGGGGTGCCGGGCGGTCGCCGGATCACGCTGCGCCATCTCGCCGAGATGCGCAGCGGCCTGTTCCCGTACAGCGCCGACCCGGACTTCGCGAAGGACCTGTTGGGCGATCCGAGTCGGTCGTTCACCCCGCGGGAGGTGCTCGCGTACGGCTTCAAGCACCCGAACACCTTCAAGCCGGGGCAGGAGTTCCAGTACTCCAACAGCAACCTCGTCCTCCTCGGCCTGGTGATCGAGAAGGTCGGCGGTCAGCGCCTCGCCGACTTCATCGACAGGCAGGTGCTCCGCCCGGCCCGTCTGCGCCACACACTGTTCCCCAAGGGCGCCGAGTTCCCCGAACCGCACGCGCGCGGCTACACCAACCAGACCCTGAGCGGCGAGATCGAGGACTCCACGGACTGGAATCCCAGTTGGGCCTGGGCGGCCGGGGCGATGATCTCGGACCTGCACGACCTGCGCCGCTGGGCCAGGATCGTCGCGACGGGGACGCTGCTCAGCCCACAAACCCAGCGGGAACGGCTCAAGATGCTGCCGACCGGCTTCCCCGGCACGAACTACGGCCTGGGCATCTTCGAGTCCGACGGCTGGATCGGACACAACGGCTCCATCCCGGGCTACGAGAGCGTGACCGTCTACCTCCCGTCGAAGAAGGCCACGTTGGTGGTCCTCGTCAACACGGACGTCCCCCACGAGGGCCAGGAGCCGTCCTCACTCCTCGCCCGCGCGATCACCGCGATCGCGACCCCGGGCAACGTGTACGACCGGCCGGTACCGCCGCGCTAGGGCCTGTCCCCGTCAGCGCAGCAGCCCGAACGTCGCCCCCGCCACCGCCGCGCCCAGCGCCGCCCCCGCCACGACCTGGGCCGGGGTGTGGTCCCGCAGCGCGATGCGGGACCAGCCGACCAGGACGACCAGGGGGAAGGCCGCCAGCGGCCAAGGGCCGTAGTCGAGGGCGAGGATGGCGATGCTGCCGGAGGAGACGGCGGCGTGGACGGAGATCTTCCACGCGAAGGTGATGGCCATGAGGACGACCAGAGTCGAGACCATCGCCGCGATGAGCGCGATCATGGCCGACGGGGCATCCATGAGGCCCATCAGCAGGGTGCCGGTGGTGACCGAGCAGATGATGAAGACCATGACCACGAGCCGCTGCTGCCGCTGACCGAGGTGACGGTCGGCCCAAGTACCGCGCCGGACACCGAGCTTGATGAAGAGCACCGGGATGACGGCCGCGAACAGCGCGCCGAACAGCCCCCAGCCGACCCCGGCCAGTCCGTCGGTGTGCCAGCCGACGACCAGGGTGACGACGAGGATCCAGTTCTTCGGCTCGAAGTGGTCGGTGACGAGCCGGGCGGCGCGGGACTCCGGAGGAGCGGCGGAAACGGTTTCGGTACTGGTCACTGGTGGGCTTTCTGCTGGGCGGAGCGGTGGCTGCTGTCGGAGCACTCGGGGGTGGGGGTTCCGTCGGTGCTGTGGGGGCTGTCAGTGCCGTGCGTGTTCTGCGTGCCGTGCGCGCTGTCGGTGCCGTGCGTGCGGACGAACTCTCGTACGGTGTTGCCGGCTCGGGCTGCCTCGATCCGCCGCAGCCATTGGGCCTCGACTTCGAGGTCGAGGGCGGCGTCATCGCCGGCGGAGCCGACGCCGCGGCGCTGGACGGCGTCGGCCGGGGCTCGGCCCGCGAGCTTGGCGCGGCGGGCGGTCTCGATCCAGCAGGCCTCCGCGATGTCCCGCCGGGCGGCGGGCGCGGCGGCCTCGGCGGCGTCCCGCTGGGCGGCCGAGACGTACGGCTGGAGGGCGAGGATCGCATCGCGGATCTCCACGACTCGGCGGTGCAGCCGCATCCGTAGCTCCCGGCGCCGCAACTCCTCGCCCAGTACGACCTCGGGAACGGCCCCGGTCAGGTCCTGCCAGAGGGGGCGCAGCGCGCGCAGGTACCGCCAGTGCCGGGCCGCCCGCCAGGCCACTCCGACGGCAGGGACGGAACTGCCGACGAGGATCAGGCCGATGGCGGCGTGCTTCATCGCGTCGGTGACCGTGCTCGCGTCCGCGTCACTGCCGGGCCCTGCCACCTCGGTGAGGCGCAGCACGAGGTAGACGGCGCGGGACAGCGCGTACGCCACCCCGGCCGCCGTGCCCGCGCCGAGCAGCCGCAGGCCGGTGCGCAGCCAGCCCGCGCCCGCGTGGCGACTGGAACCCCAGAAGAGCCAGGTGGCCATGGCCATCGCCGTACCCAGGTAGGCGAGCCAGACGAGCAGGTAGGCGGTGGCGGGGACGGATCCGGCGCTGCTGTCGAAGAAGTCCTCGGCTTCGCTCCGGCGCGGCACGAAGGCGAACAGTACGGTCAGCACGGCCATGGTCGCCCCGGCGGCGAACATCCGACGCCGTACTCCGGTACGGCTCTGAGGCCGGGCGATGACGTACACGAACTCCAGGACCGCGCCCGACGCCGTGATGCCGAGGTACTGCTTGAGCAGGGTCGACAGATTGTTGACGCCGGTGCCGCTGTCGATGGCGTGCATGACGGCCGGGGTACGCAGGGTCATGGCGAGCGTCAGCGCGGCGAAGGCGACCCACAGGGTGCGCTGCTTCGACGACCGTACGGCCGAGGGGGCCCGCCAGATGGCGACCGCCCACAGCAGGATCAGAACCACGGTGGTCATGCGCACGCCCTCACGGTCTGGGGTCTCGGGGAGTGGTTCTGTGGTCTCGGGGAGTGTCTGTGGAGGTGCGGATGGGGTGGCCGAGGGCGTCGCCCAGCCGTTCCAGCACGGGGTTCGTGGTGGCCTCGCGGTCGAGGATGCGGTGGCTGAGAATCGTCGCCAGGAGTTCGGCGTCCTTCTCCTCGTTGTCGCTGTAGCTGGTGCGCCCGAGGATGTGCAGCACCTGGTCGAGGTCGATCCCGAGGTCGTCCTCGTCGTCTTCCTCGCCCGCGACGCGCGCGATGTCCTCGCCGTCCTCGCCGCCCTCGCCGCCCTCGCCGCCCGGCAGCAACCTGGTGGCGTACGCGGGCCGTTCGGTGCCCGGGCCGCCGTGGCCGAGAAGCAGGTGGGCGAGTTCGTGCAGCACGATCTGGAGCTTGTGCAGGGCGCTGGTCGCCGGCTCGTAGAAGATCAGGTCCGCGTTCTCGGTGGCCACCAGAACCCCGCAGGGCATGGTGCTGTCCGGGGCACCTTCCAGAGCGACCAGGCGCAACGGGCGGCCCCGCTGAGCGGCGATACCCTCGCACAAGGCGTCGAGGTCGAAGGGGCGCGGGATGGTGACCACGTCGGCGGTGGCCTCACAGCGGGCGCGGCGGCGCGTGATGTACATGCGATCCTCGCTGGCCGGACGGACCGGGGCCGACCGGATGTCCCTGGTGTGCACGGCGTTCGGCCGAAGCGTTGTCCGCCAGGCGGAGCGAACGGATTTTCGCACGAGCCTAAGCGGTGGCGTGCACATGCTCAAGCCGCCCGGGGTCGGACGTGCCGCGCACCGATACATTCCGGCCGCGGACGACACACACCAGACCCGCGCCCCACGCCCCACGCACGTCAGAATCGTGCCCGCGCACGACAGGCCCGTATCCCGTGCGCGTCAGCCCGCATCCCTGGGCGCGTCAGGCCCGCATCCCGCGCACGTGAGCCCGCCCCCCGTGCGCGTCAGGACTTCGTGTCCCGCGCCCCGCCGGGCGGTGGCTCCGGCAGCCCCTCCAGCCTGCGCGCCTGGTCGATCACGCCGCGGATCGCCTGGATACTGCCGGCCGACAGGCCGTTCATGCGCAGCGCGACGTCCCGCACCTCGCCGTCCTCCAGGATCTTCACCAACTCCCGCTGAGCCCGGGTCAGCTCCACCCGCTCCTTGATCCGGGCGAGCTTGGCGTCGACCCGCTCGGCCACCGCGTCGTCGAAGAAGTAGGTCACCGGGACACCGAAGAAGCCCGCGATCACGGTGAGGGTACTGACCTTCGGATCCACGATCTCGCCCTTGCGGATCTTCTGGATCGTGGCATGCGACACCGTCGGCCCGTCCGGCCCGGCCTTCGTACGGATCCCCTCGGCGATCTCCATATAGCTGAGCGGGCCCCGGTCCGCGGGATGGATGGTGCCGATCAGGTGGTCGAGCTTCTGGGCGATGGTGCGCCCGCTCGCCGGATTCCGGCTCTCCACCCGATCACCTCTCTCTGCGCGCGTTCGCCCGTGCGCCGAAGTTTACGAACGAGGATAGCGGCACGGGATCCATAAAGTTTGATTGACAATCATGTAGGGCCGTCGGCATGCTGAGGGAGGCCCGTAAAACAAAGTAGACGGCGTCGTGTGCGAGCCACGGGGGAGCGCGTACCCCGCCGTCAACAGCGGGAGCGGGTCGCGGGGGAGGGGATCGGGTCGGGAGCGCGGGGGCGCTCCCGACCCTGTGCGGGGTGCCCATCACGGGCGATCGCTCGGGAATGGCCGGAATGTGAAGTCCCCCCGGAAGGGACGGACTTGAGTCAGCCCGCCGCCTCGACATACGACGCCAGGTTGGCCAGCGACGAGGCGATCCCCGCCTCGTGGTCCGCCTGATCGATGCCGACTGGTACGTCCGTGGCGGTCACGGTCACCTCGGTTCCGTCCCCGGCGGCAGCGAGGGACCAGGTCATCGTCATGGTGCCCGCGTACGACGGGTCGTCGGCCTCGAACACCGCCCGCTGCACCACGCGTTCCGATGGCACCAGATCGGCGAACCCGACGTCGACGACATCCGTCGCATCCGAGGTCTTGCCGGGGCTGTCGGTGGGGTCGAGGTAGGTGAGCACCATCCGGAACCCGCCACCGGGCCGGGGATCCCACCGCTCGACCCGCCCGCGCATACCCTCCGGCGGCAGCCAGGCCTCCAGCGACGCCCGGTCGAGGAGCGCGCCGTAGACAGTCGCCGGTGGTGCCGCGATCACCCGGCTGGCGCGGTCGGTCCTACTCATGAGGGCGCACCCATGCCGTCTCATGAGGGCGCACCCATGCCGTGCCGTCGGTCGGATGTACGGCGGCTGCCGCGTCTCCGTCAGCCACTTGCGCGTCACCGTTGACCACCTGTGCGCCTCTTCCCATGGCGAATCAACATACAGAGGACATACGCGAGTTGTCGCCCCGCCACATCCGGCAGCTTCCGCCGCTTCCACCGCTTCCGCACGAGACACTCGGGCCACACCAGCCATACGGGCCACACGGGTCGCCCCACCGCAGTCGACACGAGAGATCCACACCCGTCACGCAAGCCCCGCATCCCACCCGGGAACCCCTCAACTCGCCCTGGGCGTCGGTACATTGAGATCGCCGATGCCGAGTACGAGTGGGGGCGCGGATGCGCGACACGGTCCTGGACGGCCGGTACACGCTCACGGAGCGGATCGGCGCGGGCGGTATGGGCGTGGTGTGGCGGGCCAGGGACGCGCGGCTCGAACGCCCGGTGGCCGTCAAGCTGCTGAGCCTGCCGCCGGGCACGGTCGGCGCCGAGCGGGAGCGGCTGCTCGCCATGTTCGGGCGGGAGGCGCGGGCCGCAGCCGCACTGGACAGCTCGTACATCGTGCCGGTCTTCGACCACGGGACGGACGGTGAAGTCCCCTACCTGGTCATGCCGTTGCTGTCGGGCCGGACCGTGGGCGAGTTGCTGGCCGACGGGCCGCTGCCGCCGGAGCGGGTCGCGGTGCTCGCCGCGCAGGTCTGCCGGGCTCTGGCGACCGCGCACCGGGCCGGCATCGTGCACCGCGACATCAAACCGGCGAACGTGATGCTCACGGACGAGGGCATGGTGAAGGTGCTCGACTTCGGCATCGCCAAGTTCCTCGACGCGACGACCGGCGGCCGCCTCACCGCGACCGCCGACTCCCCCATCGGCACCCTCTCCTACATGGCGCCGGAGCGCTTCACGCGGGGCGCGGACGACGGCCGTACGGACGTGTACGCGCTGGGCTGCACGGTGTACGAGATGCTCACCGGTGCGCCGCCCTTCGAATCGACGTCTGCGCCGGCGCTGATGCACTGCCATGTGTACGAGACACCGCAGAAGCCGTCGGTACGGCGTCCGGGGCTCGCCCCCGAGTGGGACGAACTGGTGGGGCGGATGCTGGCGAAGCCGGTCGGTGAGCGGCCGACGGCGGAGGAGGCACGAGCGGCGTTCGAGACACTGGCCCTGCCTGCGCCACCGCGCCCCGCATCCGCCATGCCTCCGGCCCCACCGGCCGCACCGGCCCCTCCACTTGATCACGCCGCACCTCCGGGGCAAGGCTCCGCCTCAACCGCACCCGCGAGCCCGGCCGACGCAACTCCCGCACAACACCAGCCCGCACAGCACCACCCCGCGCCCGCCTCACCCCCACAGCAACTCGCCACGAGCGATGCAACCCCCCAACTCCACCCCGACCCCACCTCGTACCTGCTCGCACCACCTCTCCCCAAGCCGCCGCCCACTCCCCCGACCACACCTACAGCCGCTCGTCGGCGCGGGCGGCGGATCGCCTGGGTCGGTGCCTCCGCGGTCGTCACCGCGCTCGTGATCGTGTTCTCGGTCGTCCAGCCCTTCGGCGGCGACGACGGCGACAGCGACGAGGCGGGCGGGAAGAACGGCGCGGGCGGGCCCAAGGCCGGCACGGTGGCCCCGGTGGCCAAGACCCAGACCCTCACCCTCGGTTCCGCCGCCGACTCCAAGGGCCCCGCCCGGGCGGTGACGGGCGCCCGCAAGGGCGGCACGGTCACGGTCCTCGAACCGGGCAGTATCACCACCCTCGACCCGGGCAACATGTGGTCCGGGACCGACCGGTTGATCTCCCGCCTCGTCTACCGCAGCCTGACCGCCTTCAGAACCCAGCCCGACGGCTCCGTCCGCCTCGTCGGGGACCTCGCCCAGGACACCGGCCGGTCATCGCTGGGCGGCCGCGACTGGACTTTCACCCTCAAACCGGGCCTCACGTACAACGACGGATCGCGCGTGCGCGCCCAGGACTTCGCGTACGCGATCAAGCGCGCCCTCGACCCCGACGCCTTCGCGATGGGCGACCGAACCCTGCGCAACTTCCTGTTCGGTCCCGAGGACGCGGACGGTATCGGCACCGAGCACGAGATGCCGCCGGGCGTCATCGAAACCCCGAACGACAGCACGATCGTCTTCCACCTCGACGGCGCCCACCCCGACTTCAACGTCGTCCTGGCCGGCCCGGGCGGCGCGCCCATGCCGGAGCGGGTCGCCGACATCTCCGGCACCTCGACACTCCTGCCGTCGACAGGCCCGTACCAGGTCAGCTCCTTCACCGACGCCAAGAACCTCACACTCACCCGCAACCCGAAGTGGCGCGCGGACACGGACCCGGTGCGCACCGCGTACCCCGACCGGTACGAGATCACCGGCGCGCTCACCCTCGACGAGATCAAGACCCGTATCCGCGCGGCCAGTTCGGACTCGGGCTCGGACGCCGACTCGGCCGTGATGACGTTCTCCGGCTCGCTGGACAAGGACGGGCTGGGCACGGCGGACGGCGCCGCCGACAGCGGCACGGTGCGGGTGACGTCACCGGCCCCGTACGTCCATGTGTACTCGGTCGACACCAAACGCATACCGAAACTGAAGGTCCGCCAGGCCATCGCCACCGCGTACCCGGCGGCCGACGTCCTGGCCGCGAGCGGCGAGGACGGCCTCGCCTCCAGCCACCTCATGCCGCCGGGCATCCCCGGTTCGCGCGACTTCGACCTGTACGGGGCCGGGGCGCACGGTGACCCCGACGCCGCCCGCGCGCTGCTCACCGAGGCCGGCGAGTCGGGTTTCCCCCTCACCCTCGCGTATGCGACGACCGCCGACGAAGCACGGGGTGAAGCGGTGAAGAAGGCCCTGGACAAGGCCGGTTTCCGGGTGACGCTGAAGAACGTCGACGTCTCCGACATCTACGAGAACATCGGCAAGGGCGAGTACGACCTGGCACGCCTGCCGATGAACAGCAGCGGCCTCCCGTTGGCATCGGCGTTCCTGCCGGACTCCTTCGACGGCCGCTACACCTTCCCGACCACCTCCAACTTCTCCCGGCTCAACAGCACGGCGGTCAACAACGCGATCGACGAGGCCAACGCGACGGCCGACGTGGCTGCCGCGGGCGAGAAGTGGTCCACCGTCGACCGCCGGGTGATGGAACAGGCGGCGGCCATTCCGGTGTACGTGCCGGTCCGTACGTTCCTCTACACCTCCAGGCTGAAGGGGCTCCAGGTGGACCTGGACGGCCTGTCGCCGCTCAACGCGTACGTGACCAAGTAGCGGCTGTCGGCCTGGCAACGGCTGGGGCCTGCCGGTGGTCACACGTTCCGGCAGTCACGGGTTCCGACGGTCACAGGTTCGGCCGGTCACAGGTTCCGGTGGTCAGCGGGCGCGGGTTTCCAGCAGGACGTAGAGAACCTCCCAGGGCCCGGACTCGTCCTTGGTGGCTCGGCGGGGGTGGAGGACCGCCCGGGCGCCCGCGGTGTAGACGCAGGAGTAGCCGTTGAGGGGGGTCTCTGTGTCGAGCCAGGAGTCGATGTCCTGACTGAGGTCGAGGGCGCGGCAGGCGGGGAGGGCGGGCGGAGCAGCCGCGGCGGGCAGGACGCGGGCGTCCTTGTAGTACTCCAGGCCCTCGCCGAAGCGGCAGAACCACTCGTTGCCGAACGACCCGCCGGCCGTGTCGTTCTTCTCCGCGATCCGGGGCGGGGACGTCGTGTCACCGAGCCAGAGGCACTGGTCACCTTCGAGCCGCGCGACCTGCGCCTTCTTGCCGGGGTAGGCCTTCTCCAGGGCTGTCTTCACCTGGGCCGCGGACTGGGGCCGCAGGATGGGCGAGGCCGTGGCGGAGGGGGTTGCGGTGGAGGGGGCCGTGGCGGAGGGAGGCGTGGCGGAGGCCGAGGCAGCAGAAGTGGCCGAAGGAGCCGAGGAGTTGGCGGACCGTGATGGGGCCGGATCGGAGTCACCGCAACCGGTCAGAACAACTGCCGCAAGACACACGAGTAAAAGTCGCCGCATCACTCCACCCCCGCCACTGCACACCACCACGGACCTGGCCACGATATCGGTCATGTCCATGCCCACTCGGGAGCCGAGGTCCAAATGCGCCACGCCGCAAGGGAGATCACTGTGGAGGTCAGTACGTACGGTTCCGGCTCGCGGGCCGGGTCCCCGGGCGGAAGCGGGCGCGGCCTCGCCGGTCTCCGCGAACGGGTCGACGCACTGGACGGCGACTTCAGCGCGGGCCGGCGGAAGGCCGGAGGCTTCGTCGTACGGGCGCGGATACCTGCGGGGAGCCGATCATGACGGGCGGAGAGCCGGTTGTGTGCCGGTGCTCGACGGCATCGAGGCCACCCGCCTGCTGGCCGGCGCCGGGGTGCCGCATCCCGCCAAGGTGCTCGCGGTGACCACGTTCAACCTGGACGAGTACGTCTACAAGGCGCTGCGCGCGGGGGCGAGCGGGTTCCTGCTCAAGGACGCGCCGCCGGCCCAACTGCTCCAGGGGATCCGGACCGTGGGCACGGGCGCGGCACTGCTGGACCCCGAGGTGACACGCCAACTCGTGGGCAGGCACCCGCCCGCATCCGCCCCGCCGTGGGCACATCACCCGACATCCCACTGCCGCTCGCGAACTGGAGGTCCTTCGCCTCATCGCGAACGGCCTCTCCAACGGCGAGATCGCCGCGACCCTCCTGATCAGCCCGGAAAACCGTCAGACCTTCGTCTCCCGCATCCTCGCGAAACTCAACCTCCGCGACCGCGTCCCAAGCAGTCGTCCACGCCTACCGCCAGGGCCTGGTGACCTGACGCACCCAGACTCAGCAGCTACCGGGCCCTCGGGGCCATCGGGACTGCCATGCCTCACGCGCCTGGCGTCGGCTCACCTCTGTCCATGTGAGGCGGCCACCGCCAGGATCAGGGCGGCGCTGGGCGCGCACCGCACGCGGCCGTCGAGAGTCTCCCGCACGGCGTCGGCCAGGGACACATGGTGTACGCGCAGATCCGCTTCAGACGGTTCAAGGGCTGCCGCCCCGGAGTTCAGATGCTCGGCGCGCCACAAATGTACCCGCGCAGGAGTCGCGCCAGGCAGCGGGAAGAGGGTTCCCTGGCTGGTCCAAGCGCCGCCCCGATAGCCGGTCTCCTCGGCCAGCTCACGGCGAGCGGCGGCCTGCGGATCTTCGTCGTCCGGATCCACCGCTCCGCCGGGTAGTTGCCACAGGGGCCCCACGAGGTAGTGGTACTGCTCGACGACGAGCAGCCGGCCGTCGACCAGGGCCGCGATGCGCACCTGATCCGGCGTTTCCACCCAGTCATAGAGTCCTTGCCCACCGTCGGGGCGCGTCACTACGTCACGCTTCACTCCAAGGCGGCTGGTGGAGAGCAAGCATTCTTGGCTGTGACGTGTCCATGGGCCTCGCTGCTCCATGGCCGTACCGTACGGCATCGTCATCCTGGCCTCTGCTCGCGCTACTCCGGGTAGTTGCTCTACTCCCGGGCACTGGGCAGCAGAGGTGAGCCCTCTCCACCGGGCCGGGCAGCTGCCGTACCCAGCATGGCTTCTGCGTCCCGAACTCCGGCCAACCGCGCGAAGGCCAGCACGTACTCCAGAGCGTGCTCCTGTACTTCTCGCAGATCCGCACGGCATTCGGAGGCCTGCGGCCACTCCGACTCGGATCGACCGGGGTGAGCGTCCTCGAAGGCACGCAGACGTGGGTGCCATTTCGAGAGGAACGGACGAAGTTCCGTGTTGAGGAAGTTCACCGCCAGGGCCTCCACGGTGAGGCCGGCGCTCACGTGCGTCGAGGGGCGGCTGACCTTCAACGTCTCGCGAGTGGTCGCGAACAGCCCGTACAGCGACGACATGGTCTCCCTGAGCAGCCCTTCGTCATCCTGGAGCCGCTGCACGGACACTCGTGTCACCGACTCGATGAAGAGCTGCCAGGCGACCTGTCGCGCTTCGTTGTTCACGACGAAAGTCAGCTCGCTCAACTGCGGCACGCTGACGCGTACTTCGGTCAAGCGGGCCGCACGCCGGTAGACGTCGAGGCCGACGGCCACCAGTGCGCCGGCGAGTCCTCCCGTCACCGCGAACAGGTAGGTGCCTCCCGTACGAGTGATCGCATACACACACATGCCGACCGCAGCACCAGAAATCATGGAAAGGCCAATGCGCCACAAGCGCCCTGCCGTCATCCCCCGCCTCGTCCCTCTCTCAGTTGTTTCACGCCCGCATCGCCCCACCCGGACGCATCCCAGGCCGCACGTGAGCACCGCAGCAACACCACCACTCACGCCCTAGGTCGTGTCCGCAAAGTCCCGCCTGCCCGGCGACGCCTGGCACGCCCTAGCGGCATCTTCCGTCATGCCACTCCGTATGGGCAGACCCCCGGCCCACCATCCCTCGAAGCCCTCCGAAGGCTTACCCGTGCCCTCCGAGTCGGTGGTGCCTCACGCACCTGTCTGTTGGATGAATCGGTTTCCGTCCCAGGTGAAGGAGCGACGCAGGCGTTGAGAGGGGCAACACCTAGGGTCGTCAGGGCCATAGGCTGCGAGATGAACGGTGACGGAGTTGCCGGAGAAGGAGAGATCACCAGCCGTCACCAACATCCGGCCGTTCACCGTCTCCTCGGCACTCAGGAGCACGGCGATGCGCCTCGGTGCCTCCGGAGACGACGAGCCGTCGAAGACCTCCACCTGGTGGGGCCAGGTGGAAGCCCGGTGGGCGCAGTCGAACGTGACGAACGCATCGGGAACACCCGTGCCGCGGACGTCGGCGAACTGGGTGTCCAGAATCTCGATTCCTTCGTTGCCCGCGTCAAGACAGTCGATGTCGTCGATCACCCGGGTCCAGTCCGTGGCGGACAGCGGTGGTTCGGCGGGCGAGGCGGACGAAGCCGTGGGTGGTTCGGCGGTCGAAGTCGCCGTGTTCTCCAGGACGTCGTCAGGAATCATCCCCGTCGGGGAAGCACTGTCCGTCGGGGAAGCGCTGTCCGTCGTGCCTGCGTCGCCCGGCTGATCGCTGCATCCGCCGAGGAGGAAGCCCGCCGACAGCAGCACGGTGGCGAGCAGCCGGAATCGGCCGATACGCCGGTCGCTCGGTAAGAGGCGTGTCAACGCGTCCTCCCTATCGGGGCTGGAGCGGAAGAACGGGGTAAGTGCGGGCTTGGTCCGGTCTGGAGCAGATCCCGGCGACCGCGTCGGTCGTGCCGGTCAGTTCGGGTGTACTCCGGGTCCGGTGGAGAGCCTTGTCGACCAGACGGCAGATCTCCTGCTCTGTTCTGCCCTGCCAGAGCCGCACCACCCCGTCCTCACTGCCGCTGACGAGCCGAGTTCCGTCCGGGGACCAGCTCAGCGTGGTGACGCCGACGGAGTGCGCGTCCTCACGCCGCTGAAGCGACACGCCGCGCCGTGGGTCCCACACGCGGATGGTCCCCGCGCCATCGCCCGAGGCCAGGCGCGTGGAGTCCGGGGACCAAGCCAAGGACTCGACCCGGCTGTCCCCTGCATCGAGGAGGATCCGAGCAGCCTTGCCGGTGTCACCGTCCCAGAAGCGGATCGTGCCGTCCACGTCGGCTACCGCGATGAGTCTGCCGTCCGGAGACCATGCCATGTCCCGGGCCAGGTGCTCCGAAGCCTGGGGAGCCGGGCCCCACTGCTGCCCGCTGACCGCGTCCCACAGGTGCAGGGAACCGTCGGCCATGGCGGCGGCCAGACGCCGGCCGTCGCCAGACCAGGCCACAGACCGGACCTCGGCCTTCAGCCCGTCCCCAGCTCCCGCCCCGCCGCCTTTGGAAGTGGACCGGGGCTGCTGACGCACCAACTTGCCGGTGGCGGCGTCCCAGACGCGGACGCGACCTTGATCCGTCCCGGACGCGACTCGGGTGCCGTCCGGGGACCATGCCGCAGTGACGGACCATCCGCTGCCCCACCAGGGTTTGAGGGCATCCGTCCCGGTGGTCACGGACCAGGTCCGCAGACCGGTGCCACTCACTCTCAGCAGCCGACGGCCGCTCGGGTCCCACGCGATGTCATGGACTCTGTCGTCGGAAAAGCGCTGTCTCTGCGGGCTGCCGGGGACAGGTACCCCGGTTTCCGCGTCCCAGATCCAAACCGTGTCGTCGCTGCCGCCGCTTGCGATGCGGTGCCCATCGGGCGACCAGGCCACGGCGAGTACGGAGTCGGTGGGGCCGCGCAGGCGCATACTGCGCTGCGTCGTTGTTCTGACCTCCCACAGGCGAAGAACGGTTGTCCGCGGCCCTTCGATGTCGTCCACGTCACCGCCTTTGATGAACACCCCGGCCAGGAACCGGCTGTCAGGAGACCAGACGAGCGAGCCGTCCAGGGAGTTCTTGCTGTCACGGGCGAGCGCGGACCCGACTGCCGTGCCGCTGGCCGGATCCCACAGGCGAATGGTTCCGTCGAAGTGGGCGACGGCCATCCACTCACCATTGGGCGACCAACTGATCTCTCGGGCCCTGTTCTCCCATCCGTCAGCAGCGGTTGCCGACGCCTCCCCCGTGCGGGCATTCCACCAAGTGAGGCGGCCCTTCTCGTCTCCGGTGACGATACGGCGGCCGTCCGGGGACCAGGACAGGCTTTCGGCACCCTCCTTCCGCTGCCCCGACCAGATCAGCGAGCGCCGGTCCACGTCCCAGATCCAGATGCGCGAAGTGCCGGCAGCGGCAAGCCGTCCGCCGTCAGGCGACCACGCCAGTTCGAAGATCTCGGCCGAAGTGCTGCCGGGCAACGGCTTCCCGCGCCGTCGGCCGGTTCCGGCGTCCCAGAGCCTCACGCCGTCGTCGCTCGCCGCCGTGGCCAGCAGATCGCCGCCCGGGGCAAGCCTGCTGTTGCGCAGCGACACCCCGTCAGCCACCCCCGCGCCGAAGGTGAAAGGACCTGCGGTGACTCTGCCGGAGACGGCATCGCGTATGACATACGAATTGCCCGACGTGCCACCGAGCATCTGCATCAAGAACCGGCCGTCCTGGCTCCACTGCAAGTCGTAAGGCGATCCGTCACCGCCGAACGAGTCCGTCGGCCGCCACAATGGGACGGCGCCGATGCCGTCTCGCACGGACCAGCGTGCCATTCCGCTCTCGGCACTGGCCACCCACACGTTCGAGCCGTCGGAGGACCAGCGCAACTGGGTGCCCCAAGATGAGGTGACCGGCACCTCACCGACCAGGCGTGTGGTCCACGATTCCAGCCCCTGCACCGCCTCTCCGAAGGCGGTACGTGCCTCCGGAAGAGCCGGGCTGACCCGTAGTTCGGCGGCGATCGCGAAAGCCAGTGCCGCGTAGGGGTCGTCGGCGCTGCGGGACTGCGCGGCGTACTGACGCACTTCGGCCAGCGCGGCCTGTTCACGGGCGATGTCCCGTTCTTGGAAGGCCGTCACGGCGGCGAACCCGGCAATCGTGGCGAGCGCGGTCAGCATGGTGATCACCAGACGCACATGGCGCCGGGTTCTCCGGTGCTGGCGAACGTCGTCGCCGATCAGCTTGTCCTTGTCGACACCGTGCAGGGGGGACGCCAAGCTGGCCAGTGCTGTGCGGAACTCCGGGTCACGCGGCGACAGTTCCGGCCGGGCGCGTGCCCAGCCGAGAACCAGCGCATGGGGTTCCTCTTCGAAGCGCCCCGACAGACACTTGGGTATCGCGGTGGTCCGCTCCCAGTCGAAGTCGCCCCGGAGCTCGTCCCAGACCATCCCGGGCGGCTTCCCCGTACCGTCCGCGAGAGGATCCGTAAGGACGATGACCAGGTTGTCCACGCCCCGTTGGGTGCACCAGTACTCGACCTCTTGCACGACCCAGGGCGCCCGGGCCGAACGTTCGCAGGCCAGCAGGATGAAGTAGCGGGAAGTGCCCAGTGCCTGCTGGATGGAACCCCAGAGCCGTGAGCCGACAGCCAGGCTGCCTTCGTCCCGGAACACCCGCAGAGCCCGCAGGCGGTACCACGGCCTGGCGAAGGCGTGCAGTCCGTCCTGGAGAGCCCGCGCCAGGGCACGGTCGGCTTCCCTGCTGTAGGAGATGAACGCGTCGTACGCGAACTGCTCGTCCGCTTGCGCGGGACGGTCCGTTTTCGCGGGACGGTCCGTGCCGGACTTTCTCCGCCGCGTCAGAGCATGAGGCATCCTCAGCACAGCACCGCACCCCCGTGAACTCCCGCAACGGCCGATCAGTAGGCCACGGCGGGATTCGGTCTGACAAGAATGCGCCCTGAGCAAGGGCGAGAAACAAGCCATGCGGCTCGCCGACCAGCCGGTGACGTTCGTACGTTCGTCGACACCGCCCGACACCGGGGCGACGCCACCCGACACAGGGCCGGCTGGCGCTCACCAACCGGCCCCGCCACTGAAATCGATCCAGAGGATCCAGCCGCCCGTCCGTCCCAACCACCGGCAGCCGCCGGATGCCGGAATCACCCGGGACAGGGTGTGGGTACATCGACTCCGTCCAGGTAGAAGGCCAGCTGCGAGGGAGTCGGTTCCCCGTCGGCGAGCCGGCACAGATCCGCACGCCAGTCGGCGGGCGACACGTTCCACAAGCCGATGTTTCCGTTC
Source organism: Streptomyces sp. NBC_00878 (assembly GCF_026341515.1). NCBI lineage: Bacteria > Bacillati > Actinomycetota > Actinomycetes > Kitasatosporales > Streptomycetaceae > Streptomyces > Streptomyces sp. NBC_00878. The sequence continues at coordinate 3,739,012 of NZ_JAPEOK010000001.1, forward strand.
GGGCGGATGGTCGCGACCCGGGTTCCGTCCTCCACCAAGGCAAGGTGGGTGAGTTGTCCTCTGGGGACAGTGGCCATCGGCTCCTTCCATGAGCCCACCAGCCGTCCCGTCGCGAGGTCCCAGAGCAGCAGTTGGTTGTGGCTGTCGGCTTCGTCCGCGCCTTGCCTGATGCCGTCGGTGTGCTGCACGACGACCCCCTGCTCGTGGGCGATGACGTACTCGCTCGATCCGCTCACCGTATTGCCGCCGTCCATGGGCCGGGGACGATCAGGCTGGGACCGGCGGACGATCTCGCCCTTGTCCTCGATGTCTCCCAGGACCAGGTATTCACCGTCGTCGCTCACTGCGACCTTGCTCAGCGAACGGTCTGTCCGCGTTCGCCACAGAGCCTTCGGGGCGAGCAGGCCGTCGCACTGCCACACGGTGACGGTCCAGTCGCTGACCTGCCCGTCGGTGTCGGTCTTGCTCGGGATGGCGACGGCGAAGTAACGGCCGTTCACTGCTGTAGCCGGGTAACCGGAAGGGGTGGACAGCACGCGCCGCCCGCCGTCCCACACCGCCGAGACTGTCAACGGGCCGCTGTTGACCGAGCCCGCATTGCTGCGCTCGGTGACGATCCGGAATCCGCCGACGGCAGAGGTCAGCGCCCGGCCTTTTGCCGCGCTGTCGCCGCGGGCCGTGCGCTCGGCAAGAGTTTTCAGAGACTGTGTGTCCCGGACCCGTATGGTGTCGCCTTCGAGCAAGGCGAACCTTCGCCCGTCCGGGCTGAAAGACACCGCCTGTGCCGCCTGCCGATAGATCGCGTGCCGGACCCGACGCCGGACATCCCACAGCTCGACGGATCCGGATTGCCAGGTGAGCAGCCATCTGCCGTCGGGGCTCGCGGTCAGCGATGTGTACGGAAAGTCATTCACCGTATCCCGCGACCGGATACCCGCCGTGACATTGGCCAGCTGTGCTTCGTCCGGCAGTGACGACTGGACTACGTCGCCCACGTCGCTGGTGGACAGGACCACCGAGCCATCGGCGTTCATCGCGATGTCCGCGACCGAGTTGGAGTGCCGGGCGAGGGACTGTTCGGCGGAGAGGTCGGCGGCGAAGCTGACCACATCACCATCACTGTTGCCGGCGGTGATCCACTTCCCGTCCGCCGAAATCGCCGTCGCGATCCACGCCACACCAGGGTCCAACCGCTTGGACGCAACCACCGCTCCGCTCCGCGTGTTCAGAACGCGCAGCTCGCCACCGTCACAGACAATCACGAGGCGTTCGGCCGCACGGCTCGCGTCCCACGGCCGCCAGGGCGCTTCGGGGGTGGCCGGTCCCCGGAACACGCACTCATCCGGAAGATCGGGAAGGAACGGGGGCTCCTCAGAAGCGGACGGCACGCTGGAGGACATGGGTCCGGTCTTGCGTAATTTTCCGGAGGGCACCTCCCATTCAGCGGCCCGGCCCGACGACGGATTACTGACCGTGAGAGTGCGGCCGGAGTCGTCGAAGTCGACGTACGGGGTCAGATTGCCCCCCGTCGTTCCGGTCCGCGAGGGCAGCAGGGCGATCTCCCGGTGCCTGACCGTGTCCCAGACGATCACGTCGTTCACTTGCTGATGGACGAGCGCGGCCATCCGGCCGTCAGGGCTGAGAACGATGCTCTTGACCGTGATTCCGTTGGCCTTTTCCCGGCCCGGAAAGGATTGATATGCCCGCCGGACGAAGGAGGTGATCCGCCCGTTCGCGGCAATCAGCCGCATCAACTGGGCCTTGGCCTCCGGCGTCGAGTCCGCTTCGTATGCGTAGAGCCCGAGCCGTATCGCCAACTGTGGGTCGTCGTCCGAGCGGTCCTGCGCCGCGGCGGCCAGCGCCCGCGACAGCGCCCGCCGGGCCTGGGCACGGGCCTCGTCACGCTGCTGCCATGCCACGACGGCGGCGCTCGCCGCGAGGACGCTGAGCACGGTAAGGCCGACCAGCAGGGACCTGCGCACCCGCACCGCGCGCCGGTGCAGCCGGAGGTCCTCGCTGACCAGCTGTGCCTTGGAGCAACCGCGCAGTGGTGCCGACACCGTGGCCACGGCGTCCTGGAACACCGGGTTACGCATCCGCAGTTCGAGCATCGGTATCGCCCGCATGTCCACCCAGAGCGGTTCCTCCGCGAACCATCGCTCCGCCTCGGGCCGCGGTAACGCGGTCGTCACCGTCCAGTCGAAGTCACCAACGGTGGGATCCCAGCGCAGTTCGCCTCCCGCGAGCACCAGTAGGACCTTCGTCGCCGGCCTGTTCTCCCTCCAGAGAGCGATCTCCTCCCGCACCCAGCGCGACTGGGCGGACGCCGGGGACGCGACGAGTACGAAGTACTCACTGGAAAGGAGCGCTTCCTTGATGGAACCCTTGAGACTCGCGCTCGCGGAAAGATCATGGGCGTCACGGAAGACGTCCACAGCACGCAACCGGTGCCAGGGCTTGGCGAGCCGGTGGAGGCCGTTGTGAAGCGCATGCGCCAGTGGTTCGTTCTCCCGTTTGCTGTACGAGAGGAACGCGTCGAACCGAATCTCTTCCACCGAACATCCATTCCAGTCGGCTCCGCTGAAGTCAACCTCGCAAGTTTATAAGGGAGTTCACGACCAAGAGGGCGGGGAACGGCAATTCGGAGCCGATGACACGAAACCGGTGACAGATGGAAGGGAGCAGCGCTACCTTCTTCGGCATCAGTGCGCATCCGGTACATGGCACGGATACCGGAGGTCACGGCGGGGGTGATGAGACTGATGACGGATTCAGCGCCTCTCCACTCAACCGAATTCAGTCACGAATTCACCTACGACGCGTTCATTTCCTACAGCACCACCGCCGACAAGGATCTGGCCGCGAAACTCCAGCACCACATCGAACGCATCGGCCTGCCTGCATACAGGCGGCGTCGGCTACGGGTCTTCCGCGACTTCACGAATCTGTCGGCGGACGCTGATGCCGGCAGGGTGATCCAGCACGCACTCGCCCGGTCACGGCGGTTCATCCTGCTCGTCTCTCCTGAGGCCAGGCGGTCGAAATGGGTGGGGAGAGAGGTGGAGTGGTGGCGCGACAACCGCTCGGCGGACGACATGTTCCTCGTACTGACCGCCGGCACGATCCGCTGGGACGACACCCTCCGGGACTGGAACTGGACGGAAGGCACACCGCTTCCTGAGGCACTGCGCGGAATGCATCCGGTGGAACCGCTGTGGGTCGACCTGTCGGCACGGACGACGGGCGGACCACGGCGCACCCGCAAGGAACGCGAGCAAGCCAGGATGGACTTGCTGAACGCGTGCGCCACGATCGCCGCTCCGCTGCGGTCGATGGACAAGGATGCCCTGTACGGCGCCCACATTGTGCAGTTGCGGCGGGCCAGGCAACGGCTCATCGGCGGGACGGCCCTGCTGTCGGTGCTCCTCGTCCTCGCGGTGATCGCCACGTTCGTCGCCCGTGACCGGACCAGAGCCGCGGAGGAGCAGGCCCGAATCGCATCCGCCCGCTCCCTGGCCGCGGCTTCCGTCGCAGGCCACGACGATCACCTGGATCTCGCCCAGTTGCTCGCGGTGGAGGCATACCGGCTGGACCGCAGCCCCGAGTCGCGGTCGGCACTCCTCGAGACGGTCACTGCCCAGCCGCACCTTGTCCGCTACCTCCAGGCCGGAGCCACAGTGACCCAGGTGCTCGGCTCGGAGAACGGAGAGAAGGTCGTGGCCGGCACGGCCAAGGGCGAGGTACTCAGCTGGACGGGACCGCAACGGCGCAAACGTACTCTGGGCCGACTCGACAGAGGCATCACCGACCTCGCACTGAGTGCGGACGGCACCATCGCGGCAGCCTGTGACGACACCCGGGCGATGGTCTGGGCAGGCGGGCGAGCCGGCCGTCGGATCGCGGTGCCCACCGGGGAGAAGGCGGATCTCGTCGCGGTGTCACCGTCCGGTCGGTGGGTGGCGGTGCACAGTACGTCGGCCGACTTGGACATGGGAAGCCTGACTCTGCTGGATTTACAGAGCGGGCGGGTGACCCACACGGCGTCAGCGGGATCGTGGTCCGTTCTGGCCTTGCCTTCTGAGGAAGAGGCGATTCTCTTCGACTCTGCCTACGGGACGTGGGAGCGGCGAACGTTCCCGGCACTGAGTCGGCTGGGGGGAGACTCAATTGAGTTCGGAGTTCACAATTCCGCGTCGGCCCTGTCCTCCGACGGCTCAGTATTCACCTACAGCAACGGCGACACATGGCTTCCCGTATGGGAGTCCCAGGAGACTGCGCAGGAACTCAACAAGGCACCGCTGGAAGCCGACAGCGCCGGGCCGAGGCCGACAGCTGTGGCCTTGTCCTCCAACGGGAGCTACGCCGCAACGGCGGCCAACGGCGTCATCCACGTGTCACAGGTCGGGCCGACAGGCGCCGACCGTCCGCCCATGACCGAACTGCGGGGAAACGCGGAGGTCAATCAGGACGCCCTGGCGTTCATCGATGACGGAGACCGCCTGGTCTCCGCCACAGGATCACTGGTCACCGAATGGGATCTGAAGAGACTGAGCCGTATCGGGGTACGAGCGAACGCCCAGGTGCCCGTGACCTGTGGTGCCTGCGCCGAGAGTTGGCTCACGATCAGCCCGGACGGCAGAAATGCCGCCATCACCGGCGGATTGGCAAATGAGGTGTGGCTGCACCCCTTGACCTCACCCACTACGACGGGGAGGGCAGGTGAGGCCGGTTTGTCCAAGGCATACACCGAAGGGCCTGCCCTCTGGGACCACGACGCCGAGAAGCTCTATTTCATGAGTTTCGAGAAGGGCAGCCTGCAGATCTACGATCGGACCACTGGCACCCTCAGCCACTCGCTCTGGGATACGGGAGCGGCCGATACCGCCCTGCCGCTGTCCGTCTCGGCGGATTCGCGGAAACTTCTCGCAGTGATCGGCAACGCCATTGTCGTCCGCGACATACCGGGCAGGCGCACGATCAGCAGAGTCGAACTGGGCACTGAGGCCGCTTCGGGGGAGCTCTCCGCGGCTCGACAAGTAGCAGTGAATTCCTCCTGGACAAAGGCCGCGGTCGTCGCCAAGAACCGTGTACTGCTGATCGATCTCGTCACCGGAAAGGCCTCCCGCCTCCGCGGGACATCCTCCGCCGTGGGCGTCATGTACGGCGGAGAACTGCTCGCCATCGCCAAGAAGGACGGCAGTACTGTTCTGTACGGCCCACGGGGCAGCCGGCCGGAGAGGACGATTCCAAGAGATCCCACGACGGCGTGGCGACCGTTTGCGCTCAACAGCCAGGGCACTCTGCTCGCCCAGCAACGTTTGGACGGTTCCGTTCTGCTGACGGACCCTCAGGACGGTCGGCGGCTGGGCGCTCTGGCGCTGTCTCCTCCTTACTCCGGGTCCAAGACTTCCCTGCGTTTCACCGACGACGGGAAGAAGCTGGTCGTCGCCCTGGAGGACCAAGGGACGGACGAGGCACCGGGAATCATCCAGCAGTGGGACACCACGCCGGATGCCTGGATCGCGGAGGCCTGCCGAACGGCTGGCAGGGATCTGTCGGCAGCCGAATGGGAACGTTACGTTGGCACACCGGCCCCCGACGATCTGCGCTGCGAACGCAGCTGGACCGAGGCCGACTGAGACCAGCCGGGCCTTGGCCCAGCTGGTGCAAGGCATCCCGTCAATCCGTTCCCACCGCGGTCCCCGGCGGGGCAGACCAGCAAGGCGTCAAGCCGACAAGGGCTACGGCTACACCCACCTGGGGTGATGATTATCGCCACGAGGCATCCGATCTGTCAGCGCCGCCTCGCCCGCTGATGTGCCGCTGATGTGCCGCTGATGTGCCGCTGATGTGCCGCTGATGTGCCGCTGCAACAGCTTGACTGCCAAGTCATGGCTGTAGTGAAGGGCAAGGCCCATAGGCGTTTGCCCATCTGGCCCCGGGAGTTGCGGGTCAGCGCCGAAGGACAGGAGCACGGCGGTGGTACGTACAGTCAGCGGGCTGCCGCTCTGCAAGGCGCCATCGCCTTCCGTGTCAATGGCGTGGACCAGGAGCGTCATGTTGTCGCATACCTCATCAGGGTCGACTCCGTTGGCCAGCAACTGGGCCAAGGTCTCCGCGTCCTCGTTCTCCACCGCTTGATGGGCCGGTGTCCAGGTGTTCTCCACGGCGGTATTCAACCGTTTCGGCACCGCGGGCGGCCTGCAAGAAGTGGCCAATGTCGGAGCGGTAGAGGCAGCTGCCCATGGGGGTGAGTGATATCGCTGAGTGTGTCGGCCGATCTCTGGTAGCCACCGAGCCGGCCGTACGTGGCGCGTGCGGTGCCATCGAACGTGTTGCCGTACTCGTGTAGCGCTGGACCTCGGCAGCCTTCGTGTCGTCCAGCGGGAGCGGGACAGCGATGCCACCGTGAAGAGTGGGTCCACCGCCCTGTCCTCCGCTACCGGCCGGGTCGGGCACGTACTCGCCGAGAATCCGCAGGGCGCGGACCTGAACAACAAGTCCGCGGCCGCGATCGCCGATACCCGATACCCGGTACTGTCGGCCCTGACGCAGGCGAGGGGCCTGCTCAAGAAGACGGATACGGCGGAGGCCGACACCTTCCGCAGCACCGTCCTGGTCGCCTTCGAAACGGCCACCCGGGCCCGCAAGGGCGAGACCACCCCCGCCCTGACCGACATGACCCGCAAGATCACCGCGGCCTCGACGCCGCCGCCAGTGCCTGATCAGCGCCTGGACGAAACCATCCCAGCGCCCACGGTCATGGCACTTCGGCGTCTCATTGCCCCAGGTCAGCGACGTGGTGGCGTTCAGACGTTGAACCTGAACGTGCGCGGCAACACAATGACCTGCAGAAACCGCCGTTCTCGGAACACGATCCAGCAGGGATCCAGCGATGAGGCCGGGCCGACCGGCTACATGGTCGCGCGCGGGCTGTAACGACCTGCGCCACGGCTCGGCAGCGGCAAATCCGCGCCCGGCGCGCATCTCAAGTGCAGTAGGCAGCACCTACTTCAGGGCGGTTTCGAAATCCGCATTTTAGCAAATTGTCGCAGGCCCCGGAGGGACGACGTCTGCTGGCCGTGCCGTCTCGTACGCAACGAAGCTCCGGCTGGAGAAGGCGACCTCTCAAGTCGCCCTGCTGAGCCGAAGCTTCGATGTGCCGTCAGTCTGCCAGTGCTGCCTGATCAAGTCACTTACACCGGCCACCCTCACCAAGATTAATCAGGAACTATTCATGAAAGTCACCCATAGTCACGTCCCATCGAAATTCATACCAAAAAGAACCCTCGACATATGCGGACGGGTCGACTCGACGAATCAATTCTTCCACACGAAGCGCGGCATTCTCCCATTCATCGAGATCCGAATCCTCGGAATAGAACGGCGCCATCGCGGTTAGATCGCGAACGCACTCAATGAACTGAGAGAGTGAAGTATTGACAATCGCGACATCGTTCGGACCCATCCCCGAGAGGACGCGCCCGGAATCTTCACCGATGAACACGGAAGTCGCGCGACCGATGATTCCGAATCGAATGAGATGTCCACCTTCGGCCGACGCAACTCTTTCCGCCACATCAAGTGAACGGAAGGCGAAGAACCGGTCAGGCACGACAAGCTCGAAGTCGCCCGAGGGGACAGGCACGCTGACCAGGTTGAATTCCACGATCGCTCCCACTGCATCCGCTTCAGCCTGAAATGGCATGGTATGGCTCGACCGAAGTCGAGCCATACCATTAGATCACACGTCAAGCAGCGCAAATCACTTGCCGTTGAACAGATTCTTTACCGCGGCGGTAAGGTCCCGATTCGTTTTAGCCCTGCCTGCATCCCCAATTCCATTCCAGGGGAATGACCAGCTGACATTCTTGACCCCGGCGGTCCTGAGTTGCGATGCACAGTTATGTCCACTATCGCATGGGGCTCTCTCCGAATATGCAGCAACGATCTTCCTTTTTCCGGCCCGTTCAAGCAGATATTCCTCGGAATGCATTGTGCTGTCGGAGTGGGCGACGAGTGTAGTTCCGTCATCTAGTAGAGCTGACGCATAATTCCCATTCTTCTTATTGTCCAGGATTCGCTGCAGTTGCACCGCGCTGCTGAGATGGCCTTCCCCGTAGGGAATCTGACCCACCAGCTCTATCGCCTCGTCGATCTTCTTGGCGGCCTTTTTGGCGTCCTCGCCTCCGTCCAGAAGCTTCGACAATTTCTTGAGCTTCCCAGCTGGCAAGAAGCCGGCTATCAGCCATCCGCAGCCGTCCAGCTCACCTCTACCGCAACCCTCGAGATCCTCGGTGTCGGGCGCTAGAACGGTTTTCCATGCCTCATAGTTCTCATGGAGTGAGCACTTGACATCCCAGAAGCCGCAATCGGACTTCCAGAGATCGTTCCAGCCGCACTTGACGTCCCAGAAACCGCAGCCGCCGCTAGGCGCGGGAGCCGGGTACTCGACGCTGCCGCCCCCTCCGCCATTGCTTCCCGATGAGGATGTTCCGGATCCGGGCCGGTTGGTGTTCGGAGAGCCAGGGTTGGTGACACCGTCGCCGTTCGAGTCATCCTTGGGGCACGGGGTGTCCGTTCCTGGCCCGCACGCGATCTTCTGGCCGGTGGGGTCCGAATAGGTGGCTGGGTTGTTATTGGCGTAGGCGTAACCGTTGAGGGATTGCTGCTGGTCGAGGGTGAGCAGCGGGTCGACGCTGATGAACTGACCGACGGCTGGGTCGTATTCGCGGGCACCGATGTGGGTGAGGCCGGTGGTGGTGTCGTTGGTCTTGCCGAGGAAGCCCTTGTCATCGGGCCATGCTGCGCCGGCCGGTTTGCCTCGCTCGGCGCCGAAGGCGGTCATGTAGCGCTTGCTGACGGTCTGGGAGCTGTCGGCGCTGATGGTCAGGCTGGAGGTGCCGTGGTGGTCGCCGGTCAGGTAACTGAGTTTGGATGTGCCGGATTCGTTGGTGCGGACTGCGACCGTCATGCCGCCTGCGGCGTAGTAGCGCTGGGCCCACAGGGTGCCGTCTGCCTTGAGGTGCAGTTCGGTAGTGCCCGCGTACAGGATCCGTTCGCCGTCCTGGGTGTTGCGGATCAGCAGTTCACCGGTGGTGTCGTAAAGGTAGTCGGTGGCTTTGCCGTTCTCGGTGAGCTTGGTGAGCTTGCCCTCTTCGGACCAGGCCAGGTCCTGGGTGTTGCCGGCTGTCCCGGGACGCTTGAGAGTGTCGCCTGTGGCGTTGTACTGGTAACTGCGGTCCGGACTGGTGCAGTCGGCCTTGGTGCTGGTGCCGGTCAGCGCGTGGGGCTGGGCGCTCTTGTAGCAATAGGTGGTTTTGGTGTCTCCGCCGCTCTGGTGCTTGGTTTCGCTGGTGCGCTGGCCCGCCGAGTTGTAGGTGTACGAGGTCCAGTACGGGGCCGGGCCTGACAGGCTGGAGGCGTTACGGCCATCAGTGCACTTCTGTGAGGCGGGGGTCCAGGCCTCGGTGAGGCGGCGGTGGCCGTCGTAGGCGAAGCACTGGGTTTCGGCGCTGGTTCCCGCGACCGTGGTGGGGTCCGCGATGGAAGTGACATTGCCGGCTTCGTCGTAGGTGTAGTTGAGATCCTGCAGGACGTATGGAGCGGTCTGACTGTCCGTGTGACTGCGGGTAAGCCGCCCGGTGCCCTGTTCGTAAGTATTGGTGACGTAGGTCTTCTTATGGTCCTCGGTGTTGGCGGTGCCAAGGGTGAGTTGCAGAGGCTGACCGAGGGCGGTGTAGGAGGTGTCCAGGAGGTAGCCGGTGGCGCCGCCGATCGAGGTGACCTGGCCCAGTCCGTTGTAACCAAAGTCGATGATCTCGGAGGGTAGGCCGCCGAGGGCTGGTTCCTTGCTGTTCTGCAGGGTGCCGTCGAGGTTGTAGTAGTTGGTGTACCCCAGCACGGCTGGGGCTCCGGCCTTGACGAACGGGTCGTCGGCGGGCAGTTCCAGTTTGGAGGCCACGGGTCGGGAAAGGTTGTCGTAGTCGGTGACTGTGTCGGTGTAGGCCTGCCCGGTCTTGCCGCCGACATAGCGGGTGGAGGAGGTCGGCTTGCCCTTCAGGGCTGTGTCGTAGGTCTGGGCGGTGAGTTGGTTGGCGTCCGTCTTGGAACCGGCCCAGGTGCCGGTGAGGCGGCCGACCTCGTCGTATTCGCTCACGATGGACTTGCCGCGTGCATCAGTGGCCTTGATGACCTGGTCCAGCACGTTGTAGTCAGCTCGCGTGGTGCCCTTGTCCGGGTCTGAGGCGGACCTCTGCAGGCCGAACAGATCGTAGGTGTAGGACCACTCGGCGCCGTCTGGGCCGGTTATGGACTGCGGCTTGTCGTCCAGGGTGAAGCCGAACTTGGTGGAGGTGTAGGAAGTACCAACGCCGTCGCCGAACTCAGGGTCGGCGGGGGTCGTGCCCGCGTATTCGCGGGTCTCGATCGTGCGGCCACGGGCGTCGGTAACAGTGCGGGTGGCCGCGCCGCCCTCCAGGGCGGTGGTGGCCGTGGAGTTGCCGGTATAGCTGGTGGAGGTAGTCCACTTTTTGACGCCGAACACGAGCAGGGTGCTGCTCACTGTGCGGCCAGCGCCGTCGTAGGCGGTTGCTGTCTGGGTGGGCGCCTGGCCGTATTCGGCGCGGGTATAGGTGCCATTGGGCGCGGCTTCGGGGTCGAAGATGTCGGCGTATGTCTCGTAGGCGAGGCCGCGGGTGTCGTAGCGGGTGTCGGTCAGCAGCCGTCCGCCTTGCGGTGTCGGCGACTGGTTCTGCAGCGGGCGCAGCAGTGAGTCATAGATTGTGTAGTTGGTGTTGTAGCTCGTGCCGTCCTTCTTCAGCGTCGAGCTCGACACCCAGGACTCGTCCTTGTTGTCCAGGTGGTAGACGAACTTGCTGTTTGGAGCATCCCCGGAACTCGTCCGGTTGGGCAACCACACCGCGGTCAGACGTCCCAGCGCGTCGTAGGCGAGTTCGGTCTTCTTGTTGTTCGCGTCGTAGCTGCGCAGCACTGCGCTGCGGCGCGGGTCCAGGAAACTGACCGTCCGGTGACTTTTGGCGTTGGTGGTGATGGTCTGGGTCAGGGGGCCGGACGCCGTTGGGCTATAGGCGGTGGTGGTGACCTTGCCGTCCGCGTTGGTGGCAGAGGTCGGCCGTCCGAGGCTGTCGTAGGCGGTGGCGGTGACCTTCTGGAAAATCACCGTGTCCTTGGTGGGGTAGGCATTGGCGCGGCCACTCCAGGTGGCCAGTCCCTTGGTCGGCTTCATGTCCGCCGACCACGTCGCCGCACCGTCGTAGGCCGTGGCGGTGTCGGACAGCACATCGCCACGGCGCGATGAATCAGTGGGCAGGTCCAGGGTGGTGTTGGTGACTGAGCATGCTTTGCCCACGACGCGGGTGCGTGAGGTAAGACGGGTCAAACCGGCGTCGGTGTTTCGGGCGTACCAGTTGACGGTGCAGGTCTCGTCGCCACTGTTGGCGTCGTCGCCCAGATCCTCTACCTGCTGCGCCATGCCGAAGTTGTCGTAACCGGTCACCACCGAGTGTGCACGCCACTTCTTGGCCACGGTCAGGTAAGTGTGCGTGGTGGATTTCTTGGTGCGTACGAAGCGGGCTGCGTGGTCGGCCGCATCGGGCACGCTCTGGGTGGCGGTCTCCTTGGACCACGGCTCGTTGACCTGCGCGCTGATCGCCATGGCGCCGTCATAGGTAACCTGCTGGCGCAGTTGGCCCGCGTACGGGTCGCTGTCGGCGATACCGGCGATACCGAGGTCGGGAGCCGCTAGTGGTGCCAAGGTCACCGAGCGGGTGGTGCCGTCCTCTTTCTTGTCGCCGTCCATGCCCTGCAGGTAGAGGGAGACGGTCTTGGAGCGGTTCGTCTGGTCCGCACCGGTGTGCACGGTCACTTGCCGGTAGCCGCGCCAGTCCGACCAGGTTCGTTCGTCCTTGGGGGTGAAGGGGTCGTCGGCGTGGTGCCAGGCGGCACCGGTGTAGTCGTAGTCGTTGAGTACCGGCTCGTTGTTGGTCGCCGGGTCGGACACCATCACGGCCTGGACGCGGTACTTGTGAAACCAGTCGACTGACGCGTTCTCCCCGCCGTTGATGTGCCAGTACTGCGGATAGCACGAGCGGGTGTTGGCGTCTTGCGGGGCATCCAGCATTTCGCTGCGCTTGCACTCCGGTGCGGACAGCGTGACCTCAGTGATCGCTCCGGTCTCCGAGGTGATGGTGGAGATGCGGTGCCGCTTCATGGGCAGGATGTCGTCGGTACCGTCCACACGGTTCGGGCGCAGTTGATAGGTGAACGACACGGGGTTGACTGGTATATCGGTGCCGGCTTTGGCGGTGCGCTTGATCGACTCCAGGACCAGGACATGGTCGGTGGTGTCACCGATGTCGCCGGCGTCCTTGTAGTCCTGGGTGAGCGTCCAGGAGTCGACCGGGGCGTAGGTCTTCGTGGTGGTGGCCCACGAGTAGGCGTTGATGCCGGTGAGCCTCTTGCGAGAAAAGAAGGAGGGGCCGGCCGAGTTGCACTCCGTGTCGCCGTCCGAGCAGATCGCTTCGAAGGGAACGTCCGGCCAGTTCTTTGCCGTGTCCTTGGTCAGCTCGGCGCAGTCGGCGACGGTGCAGCGTTCGGCGTGCTCGAAGGTGACCTTCGCGTCGGCGTCGTCGGTGAACAGTGCGTCTTTGCGGAGCCCGTACTTGATCTCCTTGAGGTAACCGCCGCGGGTGTAGGAGGTGTTGGCGGTCTCTGCCTTGTTCTTCTTGTAGTGGTTGGTTTCCTTGGTGTACCAGTTGGTGGAGGCGTTGCCGCGGGTGTCCTCGACGTAGTCGAGGTTCCAGCGCCAGGCCTGGGTCTTGGACCGGTCACCGAAGGCACTGCCGCTGCTGTAGCCCGGTTCGCCGCTGTCGTCACCGAAGACCGGCACGGTCCAGGTGGAGTTGGTGCGCTGATCTGCCGCGCCGTCCAACGTGTTCAGGCCGAAGACGTACTTGGTGCCGTCGCCGGTGATGACGGTCCAGTACTCGCCGTTGTCGTCTCCGTTGTCAGCGCTGGTGGAGCGGGTGACCGTGGAAGCGTCATCATCGGCCAGCCGCCAAGTGCTGTCCCAGTCGCCGGAGATCTTAACTAGGCGGGTGGACTTTCCATTGAGGACCAACTGGGCGTTGTCATACTTCCAGCAGCTGTCGAAGACGTCCTCTTGCCCGTCGTCGTCGCAGCTTCCGTAAGTTCGCTCGATATAGGACTCGGTCAGGCTGAAGCCCTCGCCGATCGCGCTGCCCTGGTTGTTGGTGGTGGCGGTGCGACCATCGATACTGCCCGAGTCATACGACAGAGACAGCTCTGGAGCAGGTCCTGCGGCCGCGGACGGCATCGCGAAATCGTAGGACCAGGTGAACGAGCCTGAGCTGCTACCCGCCTGCCAGGCGGAGGACGGAGCCAGTTCCGTCGCAGAGTAGGTACCCAGGCCCGTTGGCGACTCGCCGCCCACAGCGGCAGCCGTCAGCGCGAACACCGTCCCAGGTGACGCAGCCGATGACAGCCGCGCCCTACCACCGCCGCTGGTCCCGGCCAGGGCGATCTGCGCCGACACCGACTGCTTCACGATGTCGTTGTCCGACTTCAGCGGGGTCTGCTCGCGGCAGGTTGCCTTGGTTGGCGTGGTCAACGCACAGGCAGGCAACTGCACTAGGCGCAGCCGCTGGGACCAGCCACCCCCCAGCGCGGTTGCGAAGTCGCTGTAGTCGACCTTGATTCGTGCCCTGCCCGGGTCGGCGACGGCCGCGGTGAACAGCACGCCCGTGACACCGGCCTTGTCAGCGGCCTTCTGACCCAAGACCGCGATGTCGGCTTTGCCTGCTGCCGGATCGCTGCGTTTCGCGCTCGTGGGTTCGAGCGAGACGGGTATCCCGGCGAGGGCGGCCTTGTCTGTCCTGCCCTCTCTCAGCGTCAGGGTTGCCGAACCCTGCTTCGGCCACGTGGCCTGCTGCTCTCGGCGCGCCTGCTTGCCTTGCGCGACGTTGGCCTTGCGGTCCTTGGCGGCGTGGGCGCGGGCCTCCTTCGCACCAAGCCCCTCGAATTCGCTGACCTTGCTGACCCGCTGCTTGGGAACGTCGGGCAGGCCCCTGCCGCTGCCATCCGCAGCAACAGCCGGCGTACCGAGCGATGCCTGCGCTACGGGGGCAATCAGGGCGAGGGACAGGGCAGGCACCACGATCCTGCGGCTCCAGCGCCGCCCGCCATCCCGCCGCCGTCTTGAGGTGCCTATGCCAAACGCCATTAGTTCTGCCCCACCCGGTTCCAAGAGAGAAGGTCGAAGTCATGTACACGGTCTGCCGCAGGCCGTGGCGGGGCAGCGCTACCCGCTGCCCCGCTTGGTTGCTCAGCCGCCGATGGTGGCGTCAATCTGTTCGGAGCCGGCCATCGCGCCCGCCCACAGCCGGACTTCCGCGACCCGGACCGGCAGATAGTGCTTCCATGCGTCGCCGTTGAAGGCTTTGCCCAGGGCGAAGTCGCCCGTGCCGAGCTTGACCGTGAACTCCTCGGCATCACCGTTTTGGTTGTGGCCGAGATACAGACTGATCGTCCCGTTCAAGGAGTTATAGATGCCGGTGAGACGGACCGAGGTATCGGGTGCGGCAGCCTCGTCGGAGACGACGGAACTGAATGTGCCGTCCGCGTTCAAGCGGCCGAAGTGCCACTTGCCGACCGAGACCGTCTTCTCCTCGAAGGTTTCGTCGTCCAGCACGGTCTCTTTGCCGGTGAGCTCGTACCAGATCCCCCACGCCGATCCGTCCGCGGTGCGCTGACCCAGAACCTGCCCGATGTAGCCGACGTCCTTATCCGCCAGTGCGGCTCCGTTGAGCCTCGCCACGGTGGAGACGGTGAAGGCCGCATGGTCGTACACCAGCGGGCCGTTCGCGGTGGCTGCATCGTCCACCCCGTCCAGCACGATCGCCGATCCGTCCAGCGATGCCCCGCTGCTCAGGGTCAGGGGCCTGCCGTAACCGGAGGTCGTGTCCGCAACCGTGGTGCCGCTGCCCCTGGACGCATCCCAGTCCGCCACCAATTCCGCCGCAGCAAAGGTCTGCGACGTCAGCAACTGGGCCTCCTCTGCGACCTCCTCGGGCTCCAGCGCCCTCTGCCACACCGCGACCTCATCGATCGAACCGGGCAGGTGATAGGTGTAGCTGCTCGTGAGCTGAAGCCTGCCGAACTGCAGCGGCTGATCGGTCGTAACGGACTGCGACACAGCGAGGGGGGTGCCTTGCCGTCGTCCGTCGACATAGAACACCTGCTCCCCCTTCACCGGGTCATAGGTGGCGGCAAGGTGCGTCCAGACATTGGCCTGCGCCTCATAGACCGAGTAGCGGCCCTGGTAGCCGGACGCGCCGACTGCGCGCACACCGAAATACCACTTCTTCGTGTCCGCCAAGTACCACAGGGCGAATGCATTGCCGTCCGGCCCGGTCTGCCCCAGGACAGTCGCAGGCTTGGTCAGGGAGTCCAAACGGACCCACGCCGAGAGGGTGTACGCAGAGCGGGTCTCCAACACAGGGCTCTGGGTCGCCGCGTAGCCGGTGCTACCGTTGAGGGCCAGGCCTTTGTCGGTGACTGCGTTCTCCAGTGGCAGCCCCTGCGCATCGTGGGTGATCAGCCCGCGGCGCCCTCGGTCATCACGGACGGCACCGCCGCCGAGCACTGCGTCGTGCCGGGTCGTGCCGCCGGCCGTGGCGGAGTCCTTCGCCGCGCCGCTGGCTTCGTCAAAACGCCAGCGCCCGATCGGCCCCTCGCCGGCAGCAACCAGGAACTCCACTGTGTTGTCGGCGCCAGGTCTGCCGCTTCCCACGTTGTCCACAGCGTGCACCTGCAGGGTATGCGTCCCCGATCGCTGAGGTGTGAACTCAACGCTCACCGTCGATCCAGTCTTACTGGTCCAGGTATCCTGGTCGGGCAATTTGTACTGGTAGCGGACGACGTTGGTATCCGTTGTGTCGGGGCTGAAGGTGAAGGTGGCCTTCTGCCCGGGGCCGCCATTGGGCATGCAGGCCTCGGCAGTGCACGCCCTATACGGATCGCTGATCGCGATCTGCGGGGCCTTGGGCGCTGAGGAGTCGACCTTGAAGTAGCACCAGCCGGTCGTCGTCGCGTTCGACGGCCCGGAAAGGAAGCTGTTGCCCCCGTTGTAGTAGGAGCGCACCCACGCCCGGTACCGGTACAGGGATCCGTCGTTGAGCGTCGACCAGGACAGGGCAAGTGCTCTGCCATCCCCCGCATAGCCGCTCGGCGGCATCAGGTCACCCGTGCCAGGGGGCGTCGTGTCCGACCAGGTCCCGTCGCTGGCGTTCTTCTGGTCGATGTCGTAGTTAATACGCAGTTGGGCGCCCGACTCTCCGCCCGCCTTGGTCTGTGTCGTCGCCCGCAGTAGCGGCCGCGGGTTTGACACGATTGCCTGATCAGTCTCGCTCTTCTCACACACTGTCCCGGTGCCGGCTGCCAGTCCGACACCGGTCGGCTTGTCCGGCAGGCCAACAAAGTCCACCTCGAGCACCGCGTCATTGCGGAACCGCTTCCAGGCTGAAGTGTCCGTCTCGTCGTGCGCCTTGACCATCAATGTGAGCCGGTCGAACTTTCCGGCCGCGAAGTCACGCACCGTCGGCGTCAGGTTCTCGTTCGACTCATCCGGGTTGTCGTTGAATTCGATCGGTGCGTCCGGCGAGTCCGGATCGCACAGCGACCCACGCCCAGCCGACACGAGGCGGTCTCCCATGGTGTCCCAGCCCCCTGGACGGGAAGCCCATGTGGTGGAGGAAGAGATGTTGTCCTTGGTGCGGATCAGATCCACCCAGCGCGGATCACACTGGAACGCCCATGGCTCAGTCACCCTGAAGGTCGTGTCCAGAACCCTCTTGCCCTTCAAACTGGCCGGCGAGAACTCGAAGTACAGGCGCTGCACATAGCCCGGCCCGCAGTAGTAGCCGTTCCATGTCCCGCACTTGCCCGCGCCTTTGCCCAGGTCGTCCTCGCCGTTGCCCCAGGCGTAGTCCTCATAACCGTCGGAGCGCAGCAATGTGCGCTCCGACTCCCCCCACGTCACGCTCGGGTCGATGAACAGCGGGAACTTCGATGCATCCGACTGGGCCAGCATCCCGGCGTCCGGGGTGACCGACAGCAATCCCTCGGTGACCTTCACGTCCATCCGCGCTACTGCATCGCCCTGGCCCGGCTCGACCCCTGAGCCCGACGGGGCGGACTCGGACGGGTCGGCGGGATCCCCTGCATCAGCCAATGCCCGCTGAGTCGAGGGCGCTTGATCCTTGGCAGCCTTGCCGGCCGAGTCCCACATCCGAGCCGGAGGTGCTTTGAAAACGGCGTTCCCGTCGGAATCTACCGCTGTCACGTTTCCGGCATTGCCTTCCCGGACCTTCAACCCTTCGGTCCTCAACCCGAAGGTGAGTTTCTCCAACTCCGCGCTTGCCGCGGCCTTGCGCGACTTGACCACCAGCACATGCTTGAAACTCTCAACGGTCGCCGTCACCTTCAGGTCGACGTCCGGAAACACCTCGGCATACAACGCACTGGCACCATCGAGTTTCGGTTCAGGCAGTGTGCCCGGCCACTCCAGTTCCAAGGACCGCCCCGTATGAGCGATTCGCGCCAACGGCTCCCGGTCGCCGCCACCGGAGAACACGATCTGCGGCGCGGCCGCCTTGGGCGCCACCGATCCATCCTCGCGTTTGACCAGCGTGGCATCGGGCAGTTGCCATCCCCCGCCGGGTTTGACCACCCGCACCGGAACCGACGACTCCTGCAAGGTGAAGGTGTAACCGTCCGGGTTGGCGAACACGGTTGTCCGCTCGGAACGCTCGCCCGTGACCTCCACCCGCTTGCCGGATTCGGCCGCCTCGGACAGGGCAGTCTGCCCTTCCGACAACTCAGCAGATTCGGCTTCCGGAACGGCCGCCTGCGCGTCCGCCAACGGCACTACAAGCGGGGACAGCAGTGCCATGAAGGCCACAGCCGCCACACCGGCGCTGCCCCGGGATGAACGTCTTTTTCGTACCTGGACACACCGGTACCCCCACCCGTACTCCACAGTCCCCACCCCAGAGTCACAAACAATTCACGAGCGCAGCGAGTTAACGCCTCATCAGTTCCACAAGTCAAGGATCCTGCAGCACAATCAGAAGTCACAGGTGCCGCCTGACCTGCATATTTACACAGATTCGTCCGGGTTAGCGATCACCCTCTAACCAGACCACCTCAACTACTCCGGGTAGCGCTCTTCGGGCAAAACCAGCCGAATCCCGCCTCGATCTTCAGAGATCACTCCTTCGCTGCAAACTTGCCCCAGGGACCTAGTCCACAGGCAAGTTCATGACCGAGTTCCACCCGGCAGCGCCGTTCAGATCTGGCCACGCCAACGGGAGTCTTGGCTCCTTCCTTACTGGCTGCGACGACTACATGGCCGTGACGGGAACCTCGGTAGAACCTGCGCAGACATCATGTAGTTGCCGAGCGAGCGTCGCCGTGAATCGCTCGTCGTCGCAGCCTGCGAGGGTCCCCGAGTGCGAGCTGACCAACTCCAATAACAGGACAAGGACGGTCGAGGTACCAGCCTGCAACCGCCCCGTGCACGCTCCGCTCCATCGGAGGATGTCCCGAGAAGTCCCGTTCAAGGTAGGGCTTTTGCTGTCCGCTGCAGCAGGATCACGACCGTGGCCAGGTAGATCGCGTTCTCCTGGCTGGTGGTCAAGTACTCGTAGTCCCTGGAAAGTCTCAGGTACCGGGCCAGCCTGGCAGAACTCCGCTCGATCACCCAACGGCGCGGAACCACCGTGAACATCGGCACCTCACGTGGTGGAGCGTCGGCCTTGCCCCAGGTACTGCGGAAGTCGGCGTTCTTGCGCAGCACGGCCTGGATGGTGATCCCGCCTCTTCCAGGACCCAGGCCAGGAAGTCCCGGCCGCGGTAGTCCTGGTCGGCCCACAGATGCCGCAGCCGCGGAAACTTCCCGGCACAGCGGGCAAATGGCACCATGGCGCCGTCCCGGTCACTGACGTTCGCCGGGCTGAACACAGACGGCCAGGGCCAAGTCTAAAACCGACGATCACCCGCCATGCTCCGTGGCCCCTACCCGTCCCTCCGCGAACTGGCGCGTCCTCGTTGCCGACGGCACCCGCCGAAGGCTGGTCTTCCAGTCACGCCGACCGAACCAGCAAAAATCCAGCAACCGGAAACCCCCGCCCGGATTCAACTACCGGACCGCAACGCCCTGACCTGCGCAAACACTTTTTCGCAACTCGTGAACCGAGGCCCTGAACGTTTCGCCACAACATACGAATCCAAGCAACAAATCGCCCCCTGACCTGCACGAACGCAGACCAGTGGGCGATTCGAGGTGAAACTAAACGTTGAAGCGGAACTCCACCACATCCCCGTCCTGCATCACATAGTCCTTGCCCTCCATACGGGCCTTGCCCTTGGCGCGGGCCTCCGCGACCGAGCCCGTTTCCACCAGGTCGGCGAAGGAGATGACCTCCGCCTTGATGAAGCCCTTCTGGAAGTCGGTGTGGATGACTCCGGCGGCCTCGGGGGCGGTGGCGCCCTTCTTGATGGTCCAGGCTCGGGATTCCTTGGGGCCTGCCGTGAGGTACGTCTGCAGGCCGAGGGTGGTGAAGCCGACGCGGGCCAGCGTGGCGAGGCCGGGCTCCTCCGCGCCGACGGACTGGAGGAGCTCCAGGGCGTCCTCCTCGTCGAGCTCGGCGAGGTCCTGCTCCAGCTTGGCGTTGAGGAAGATCGCCTCGGCAGGGGCGACCAGCGCACTCTGCTCGGCCTTGAACGCGTCGTCCGTCAGCTCGTCCTCGTCGACGTTGAACACGTACAGGAACGGCTTGACGGTGAGCAGGTGCAGGTCGTGGAGGAGAGCCTCCTGGTCCGAGTCCTGCTTGATGCCCGCGGCGAAGAGGGTCTGGCCGGCGTCCAGGATCTCCTTGGCCGCCTCGACCGCCGCCACCTTCGGCGCGATGTCCTTCTTGATCCGCGACTCCTTCTGGAGTCGCGGCAGGACCTTCTCGATGGTCTGCAGGTCCGCGAGGATCAGCTCGGTGTTGATCGTCTCGATGTCGTCCTTCGGCGAGACCTTGCCGTCCACGTGCACGACGTTCTCGTCCTTGAAGGCGCGGATGACCTGGCAGATCGCGTCGGACTCGCGGATGTTCGCGAGGAACTTGTTGCCGAGGCCCTCGCCCTCGCTCGCGCCGCGCACGATGCCCGCGATATCGACGAAGTCGACCGTCGCCGGGAGGATCTTCTGGGAGCTGAAGATCTCCGCCAGCTTCGCCAGGCGGGGGTCGGGGACGCCGACCACGCCGACGTTCGGCTCGATCGTGGCGAACGGGTAGTTGGCCGCCAGCACGTCGTTCTTGGTCAGGGCGTTGAACAGGGTCGACTTGCCGACATTCGGCAGACCGACGATTCCGATCGTGAGCGACACGTTGCGACTTCCCGTACGTAAGGGTGGAGGACGAGCCAGACGATCCACCAGTCTACGGCGTTCCGCGCCCCGCACCGGCGACGTATCGAACGCTTGCCCAAGGTCGGCGAAAGCGCGTGTCCCAGGGCCTGTTCCACACATAACCCGACCTAAGTTGGACCTGTGGAGCAACACAGAACTCGTACCCCTCAGTCACCGCCGCTGCGACGCGGCGCGCCCCTTCCCCCGCAGGCCGGACGGGGTGGAGCCCGTACGACCCGGCAGGCCGGGGCCGGTGTCCCGCGGACCGCGCCGGCCGTGTCACCGCTCGTGCAGGCCGTACGCCGGTTTCCGAACCCCCGGCTCACCGGGCTGGGCAGCGGGCTGTTCTGTGCCGCGTCGATGTTCGCGCTGGCCTGTCTCGACGCACTGCTGTTCGGGGCCTCGCCCGTCGTCTACGGGGTGCTGTTCCTGCCGGTGTGCGCCTTGACGGCGGTGTGGGTGCGGCGGGCCGACCTCGTCACGGCGGTCGTCGCCGTGCCGATCTCCTTCGCCGTCGGACTGCTGCCGATCGCCGACAGCGACGGGGGGTTCTTCGGGCGGGTGATGGGGCTGGTCACCGCACTCGCGCTGCACGCCGGGTGGCTGTACGGAGGCACGCTGGTCGCCGGGCTCATCGTCACCGTACGGAAGCTGCGGATGATGAGCCGTCGTGCCGCGCAGCGGCGCCGAACCGCCTGACGGTCAATCCCCCTGGGGCGGTCGGCGCCCGGCTCGCCGGACAGGCCTCGCCGGCGGTTGTGGCTAGGCCGACTTCGCCGCCCGCATCGCCGCCCCCACGATGCCCGCGTTGTTCTGCAGTTGGGCCGGGACGATCTCGGCCTTGATGTCCTCGATCAGGGGCAGGAACTTGTGGGACTTGCGGCTGACGCCGCCGCCGATGATGAACAGCTCGGGCGAGAAGAGCATCTCCACATGGGCCAGGTACTTCTGGACGCGCCGGGCCCAGTGCTCCCAGGTGAGGTCGTGGTCCTCCTTGGCCTTGGTGGACGCGTGCTTCTCCGCGTCGTGGCCGTTCAGCTCCAGGTGGCCCAGCTCCGTGTTCGGCACGAGGACGCCGTCCACGAAGAGGGCGCTGCCGATACCCGTACCGAACGTGAGGAGGATGACCGTGCCCTGGCGGTCGCGGCCCGCGCCGAACTGCATTTCGGCGACGCCCGCCGCGTCCGCGTCGTTCAGCACGGTCACCGGCAGTCCCGACAGCCGGTCGCTGAGCATGGCGCGGGCGTCGGTGTCGATCCACGCCTTGTCCACGTTCGCGGCCGTACGGATCGTGGCGCCGCCGGTGACCACGCCCGGGAAGGTGATCCCGACCGGGCCCGTCCAGCCGAAGTGGCCGACGACCTCCTTCACGCCGTCCGCCACCGCTTCGGGCGTCGCGGGGTGCGGCGTGAGCACCTTGTGACGCTCCTCCGCCAGGTCGCCCACGTCCAGGTCCACGGGAGCGCCCTTGATCCCTGAGCCGCCGATGTCCACACCGAAGATCTGCATGGCTCTACGCTACGTCGTACGACGGACAGTCACTCCGCCGAGGGGGTGCTACCGGTGCGCTCCGCCACCAGGGCCGCCGCCTCCGCGCGCAGGTCGCGGCGCAGCTCCTTGGGGAGGGAGAACGTGATGGACTCCTCGGCCGTCTTCACCGTCTCCACGTCTCCGTAGCCGCGCTCGGCCAGCCACTCCAGCACGCCGTCCACCAGCACGTCCGGGACCGAGGCGCCGGAGGTCAGGCCGACCGTGGTGACGCCCTCCAGCCAGGCCTCGTCGATCTCGGCGGCGAAGTCCACCAGGTGCGCGGCGGCGGCGCCCGCGTCCAGGGCGACCTCGACCATCCGGATCGAGTTCGAGGAGTTCTTCGAACCCACCACGATCACCAGCTGGGCGTCCTCGGCGAGCTTCTTCACCGCGATCTGGCGGTTCTGCGTGGCGTAGCAGATGTCGTCGCTGGGCGGGGAGATGAGCTGCGGGAACTTGTTCTTGAGGGCGTCGACCGTCTCCATGGTCTCGTCGACCGACAGCGTGGTCTGGGAGAGCCAGACCACCTTGGAGGGGTCGCGCACCTCGACCTTGGAGACGTCCTCGGGGCCGTCGACGAGCGTGATGTGCTCGGGGGCCTCGCCGGACGTGCCGATGACTTCCTCGTGGCCCTCGTGCCCGATCAGGAGGATGTCGTAGTCCTCCTTGGCGAAGCGGACGGCTTCCTTGTGGACCTTGGTGACCAGCGGGCAGGTCGCGTCGATGGTGGCGAGCCTGCCGGCCGCGGCCTCGTCGTGGACGACCGGGGCGACGCCGTGCGCCGAGAACATGACGATGGACCCCTCGGGGACCTCCGCCGTCTGCTCGACGAAGATCGCACCCTTCTTTTCCAGGGTCTGCACGACGAACTTGTTGTGGACGATTTCGTGGCGGACATAGATAGGGGCCCCGTACTGCTCCAGGGCCTTCTCGACGGCGATCACGGCACGGTCGACTCCCGCGCAATAGCCACGGGGGGCGGCGAGGAGGACACGGCGGCCAGTCGAAGCAGTCATGCATCCCATCGTAAGGCCGCGCCCGGCGGGTCAAAGATCACCGCCTTGGGGAGACTGGTCGGGAACTCGGGAACGGGGGAACTGGGGAGCTGAGCCGGGGCTGCGGCGCAGTCTCGGCTTCCGCGATCTGGTCGTCCACGGGCTGCTGTTCATCGCCCCCATGGCCCCGGTCGGCATCTACGGGACCCTCGACGCCGGGTCCCACGGGGCGGCCGCGCCGGTCTACGTCGTCGCCACGGTCGCGATGGCGTTCACCGCTTTCAGCTACGCCCAGATGGTGTGCGTGGTCCCCCGGGCGGGTTCGGTGTACGCCTACGCGCGCGTGGCGCTCCTAAAGGAGGCGAGGTTCGTCGCCGGGTGGATGGCGATGCTGGACTACCTCCTCAACCCACCACTGCCCGCACCCGCCCAACTCGCCCCAACCCGCTACGACCCTCGACCGCTCTGTCACAGCCTGCGGCTACGCTCGCCGTATGGCTCTCAACACGTCCGCGGACGCGCCCATCCCCGTCAGTGAGGTGTCGCGGCTCATCGGGGGGTGGATCGACCGGCTCGGGGCGGTGTGGGTGGAGGGGCAGATCACCCAGTTGTCGCGGCGGCCGGGCGCGGGGGTCGTGTTTCTGACGCTGCGCGACCCGTCGTACGACATCTCGCTGAGCGTGACCTGCTACCGCCAGGTGTTCGACGCGGTCGCCGATGTCGTGAGCGAGGGCGCCCGTGTCGTCGTACACGCGAAGCCCGAGTGGTACGCGCCGCGTGGGCAGCTGTCGTTGCGGGCCGCCGAGATAAAGCCCGTGGGCGTGGGTGAACTGCTTGCCCGGCTGGAGCAGTTGAAGAAGTCCCTGGCGAGCGAGGGGCTGTTCGCGGCCGAGCGTAAGAAGGCGTTGCCCTTTCTGCCCCAGCTCATCGGGCTCGTCTGCGGTCGCGCCTCCGCCGCCGAGCGCGACGTGCTCGAGAACGCGCGCCACCGCTGGCCCGCCGTCCGCTTCGAGGTGCGCAACGTCGCCGTGCAGGGCGTCCACGCCGTCCCCCAGGTCGTCCAGGCGGTGAAGGACCTGGACGCGCTCGACGACGTGGACGTGATCATCGTGGCGCGCGGCGGCGGCAGCGTGGAGGACCTGCTCCCGTTCTCGGACGAGCAGCTCGTACGGGCGGTCGCGTCCTGCCGTACACCGGTCGTCTCGGCCATCGGGCACGAACCCGACACCCCGCTGCTCGACTACGTGGCCGACCTGCGCGCCTCCACCCCCACCGACGCCGCGAAGAAGGTCGTCCCCGACGTCGGCGAGGAGTACGAGCGCGTCCAGTTCCTGCGGGACCGCGCCCGCCGAAGCGTCCAGTCCTTCATCGACCGGGAGGAGAGAGGACTCGCGCACGCGCTGGCCCGCCCCTCGATAGAGGATCCGCACCGGATGGTCGACGAGCGGGCGGACCAGGTCTCCTCGCTGCTCGACCGCGGCCGCCGCACGCTCGGGCACCTCCTCGACCGTGCCGACTCGGAGCTGACGCACACGCACGCGCGCGTGGTGGCCCTCTCCCCCGCCGCGACTCTCAAGCGGGGGTACGCGGTACTGCAGAAGTCCGACGGCCACGCGGTCCGGTCCCCGGACGAGGTGACGGCGGACGAGCCCCTGCGGGCGCGGGTCGCCGAGGGTGAGTTCACGGTACGAGTCGATGTCTGAGGGAGACCCTAGGGTGGGCGCATGACCAGCACGACGGACGAGGCGCTCGGGTACGAGCAGGCGCGGGACGAGCTCATCGAGGTCGTACGACGCCTGGAGGCGGGCGGTACGACGCTTGAGGAATCGCTCGCTCTGTGGGAGCGGGGCGAGGAGTTGGCGAAGGTGTGCCGACGATGGCTGGACGGCGCCCGCGCCCGCCTTGACGCGGCTCTGGCGGAGGAGGATGCCGAGGAGGAGGAGTCGGGGACCTCTGGAAACTCGGGGGACACCGGCTCCTAGTGGCGAGGGGCCCTGGAATCCGCCTGACGGGCGGGGCCGTGGACGCCCTTCGCACTCACGGCACCACCCCCTGCCCACCCTCAGGCTGTACGGCGGTGTCCGCGCTACTCCGTCTTCAGTGCCTCGGCCATCTTCGCCAGCTGTGCGAAGGACGCCGTGCCGGTCACCACCGTCGTGGAGCCCTTCTCCTTCAGGACCAGAGCGTCGTACTTCGCGCCCTCGTAGCGCGTCCAGGAGCGCGTGCCGATGCGCTGCGTCTCGTCCGTCTCCTCGGCGCCCTGGCTCGCGTCCTCTATGAACGGGACGGGCTTCTGAGTGGACTGCTCGATCGCCACGTATTCACCGTCGGGGTCATGGAAACCGAGGTGCCACGCGTCGAAGTCGTCGCCCTGGAACCGCACCGACGTCGCCTTCCACTCCGCGGGCAGGCCTTCCGGCGCCGCCACCGGATAGGCGGCCGCACGGCGTGCCGTGAGGAGCTCCACGCGGTAGTCGACCCGCTTGAGAGGGGGCTCCGAGTCGTCATGGGGAATGAAGACGTAGATGAAGCCCGCGACTACGCCGATCAGGCCCAGGGACAACACCATGTCCCGGACCGTCTGCTTGCCTTTCATACCTGCCACGCCCCCATCGTCGCAGGTGTACTGGTCTGCTCATCCGTGGGCCCCCCTGCTCATTTTGTCGGACTGAGGATAGAGTCGGCCCGAACCCTCATCCGGCCGTCGTCGTATCAGAAAGGTGCGCTCCGATGACCGAGCATCACTTGCCGTCCGAACTAGAGGTCCCGTCCGAGGCCCCCGACCGCAACCTCGCCCTGGAGCTCGTCCGGGTCACCGAGGCCGCCGCGATGGCCGCGGGCCGCTGGGTCGGCCGCGGCGACAAGAACGGCGCCGACGGCGCGGCGGTACGGGCCATGCGGACCCTCGTCTCCACCGTCTCGATGAACGGCGTGGTCGTCATCGGGGAGGGCGAGAAGGACGAGGCCCCGATGCTCTTCAACGGGGAGCGTGTCGGAGACGGGACGGGCCCCGAGTGCGACATCGCCGTCGACCCGATCGACGGCACCACGCTGACCGCGAAGGGCATGACGAACGCGATCGCGGTGCTGGCCGCCGCCGACC
This sequence comes from Streptomyces sp. NBC_00878, assembly GCF_026341515.1. Classification (NCBI taxonomy): domain Bacteria; kingdom Bacillati; phylum Actinomycetota; class Actinomycetes; order Kitasatosporales; family Streptomycetaceae; genus Streptomyces; species Streptomyces sp. NBC_00878. The sequence goes on from NZ_JAPEOK010000001.1 coordinate 3,765,140, forward strand.
GCGGCACCATGTTCGACCCGTCCGCGGTCTTCTACATGGACAAGCTGGTCACCGGCCCCGAGGCCGCCGACTTCGTCGACATCAACGCGCCCGTGTCCGTGAACATCCGCCGGGTCGCCAAGGCCAAGCGGGTCACACCCGAGGACGTCACGGTCGTCATCCTCGACCGGCCGCGCCACGACGGCATCATCAAGGAGATCCGGGAGACCGGCGCGCGCATCAAGCTCATCTCCGACGGCGATGTCGCGGGCTCCATCCTGGCGCTGCGCGAGGGCACCGGCATCGACCTGCTGCTCGGCATCGGCGGTACGCCCGAGGGCATCATCTCCGCCTGTGCGGTGAAGTGTCTGGGCGGCACGATCCAGGGCAAGTTGTGGCCCAAGGACGACGAGGAGCGCGCCCGCGCCGTCGACGCGGGGCACGACCTCGACCGGGTCCTGTTCACCGACGACCTGGTCTCCGGCGAGAACGTCTTCTTCGTGGCGACCGGGATCACCGACGGCGAGCTGCTGCGCGGGGTCCGCTATCGGCCCGAGACGGCGACGACCGACTCGATCGTGATGCGGTCGAAGTCGGGGACGGTTCGGCAGATCAACTCGGAGCACCGGCTGGCGAAGCTGCGGGCGTACAGCGCGATCGACTTCGACCGGGCGAAGTGACTCCGTCGGTTGTGCCGTTCATGCGGGCCCGTGGGTATCTGCGGGTTCGTTGTGGCTGGTCGCGCAGTTCCCCGCGCCCCTTAAAGCGCGTCCTGGCAACGCGGTAGCAGCCGCAGGGCCGCAGTAGGCGTGACGCAACGACAGTCGCCGTGGAGGAAACCGCGGCGGAGCGGTTGATCTCGTACGCCGATGGGGCGCCCCTTGTGCGGAGGGGCGCCCCATCGGTGTGACGGTCTAGCCGGCCGCGGCTATCGTCCCCGCTGGGCGGGCGGCCTTCTTGAGTTCGAGGTCGCGGCGGCGGCGCCGGGCGAGCACGACGCGGCGCTCGGCGGCGGTGAGGCCGCCCCAGACTCCGTACGGCTCGGGTTGCAGCAGCGCGTGTTCTCGGCACTCGACCATCACCGGGCAGCGGCCGCAGACCCGCTTTGCCGCCTCCTCCCGGGACAGCCGGGCGGCGGTGGGTTCCTTGGAGGGCGCGAAGAACAGGCCGGCCTCGTCGCGGCGGCACACGGCCTCCGTGTGCCACGGGGCTTCCTGGTCCCTCTCCCGCACCGGCACCGGCTGGGGCGGAACGGCAGCGACCTGCAGGGACTGATGCGGCGGATGCAGCACGGTCTACTCCTGACGACGGCTTCGCGAGCGAGAGACGATGCAGCAAGGCCTACCCGCTGTGCGCGCGCCTATGCACTGAGTTCCCAAGCGCGGGAGATCCCGTCCGGCACTGGACCGTCACTACTGGACCTGTACCCTCCGCTCGCCGCGAAATTCGCGACCGTCAATGCCCGAGGTGTTTGCGCAACTTGGCATTCACCTGGTCCCCGACCCGGTCGAGGATGTCCTCGATCAGCTTGCCCCGCTTGGGTTTTGCCTCGATGCTGCCCAGGACGGCCAGCCCGTCCACGTACACCACGGGTGCGTCGTGGTCGGCCGAATCGAGCGTGTCCACCTCGAAGCTGCCGAGGACGCCGCCGCCGTTGCCCCGCAGCGACACGTTCTCCGGGACGCGGATCTCGATGCTGCCGAAGACCGAGATCGCCTTGATCACGACCTGCTGGTGCTCGAAGATCGCCTCGCTGAGGTCTATCTCCACGCTGCCGAAGATCGCGTACGCGTGCGTGCGGCGGCCGATGCGCCAGCGGCCCTTGCGGACGGCGGAGCTGAACACCGCCACCACGTTCTCCTCGGCGACCGGCGGGACCGTGCCCGGAGTGGGGCGGTTCGGCGCCGCGGCGAACGTCGCCGTCGGCCGGGACGGGTGGGCGGCCGGCAGGTCCGCCACGAGCGGCTCCAGCTCGCCGACGGTCTTCGCGCGGAAGACGTCCTCGACCCGCTCGGCATGCTCCTCCGCGGTGAGGCGGCCCTCGGCGAGGGCCTCGCGCAGGATGTCCGCCGTCCGGTCGCGGTCGGCGTCGGAGGCCCGGAGGTCGGTCTGCTTCCGGAGGTCGGGTGCGGGCGCGGTGCTCTTCTCTAGGTCCACGACAGCAGCGTACCCAAACGCGATAGATCGCGACTAGGGCCTGTCTGGCTATTCCCGTCGTCGCCCGGAGGGCGGCCTCGCGGCGTCAGGTGCGTGCTCTCGGCGCGCCGGGCGTAGATCCTCGTACTGGATGTACGTGGGTCTGCGCCCGGTGCGGCGAGAGTGCGTGCATGGCGTCGCGAGGCAGGCGGGAATTGCCAGACAGGCCCTAGGGGGTACGGACGGCGAACTGAGCCTTACCTCACAAGCGTGGTGTCAGTAGCAGGTTCTACGCTGGTGGGCGCCCGCCAATGGAGGCCGGCCACTATCTGTCGATGAAGGATTTGGCGAGATGCCTGAGTTCGTGTACACCGATCTGCTCCCCCAGGGAGAGGACACCACCCCGTACCGGCTGGTGACCTCGGAGGGTGTTTCCACCTTCGAGGCCGACGGGCGCACGTTCCTCAAGGTGGCGCCCGACGCGCTGCGGACGCTCGCCGCCGAGGCCATCCACGACATCCAGCACTACCTGCGGCCGGCCCACCTCGCGCAGCTGCGGCGCATCATCGACGACCCCGAGGCGTCGAACAACGACAAGTTCGTCGCGCTCGACCTCCTGAAGAACGCGAACATCGCGGCCGCGGGCGTCCTGCCCATGTGTCAGGACACCGGCACGGCGATCGTGATGGGCAAGCGCGGGCAGAACGTGCTCACGGAGGGCGGCGACGAGGCCGCGCTGAGCCGCGGCATCTACGACGCCTACCTCAACCTGAATCTGCGGTACTCGCAGATGGCCCCGCTGACCATGTGGGACGAGAAGAACACCGGGTCGAACCTGCCGGCCCAGATCGAGCTGTACGCGACCGACGGCGGCGCCTACAAGTTCCTGTTCATGGCGAAGGGCGGCGGTTCGGCCAACAAGTCGTTCCTGTACCAGGAGACGAAGGCCGTTCTGAACGAGGCCTCCATGATGAAGTTCCTGGAGGAGAAGATCCGCTCCCTGGGGACCGCGGCCTGCCCGCCGTACCACCTGGCGATCGTCGTCGGCGGGACGAGCGCCGAGTACGCCCTCAAAACCGCGAAATACGCGTCCGCGCACTACCTGGACGAGATTCCGGCCGAGGGCTCCGAGCTCGGGCACGGCTTCCGGGACAAGGAGCTGGAGGAGAAGGTCTTCGAGCTGACGCAGCGGATCGGGATCGGGGCGCAGTTCGGCGGCAAGTACTTCTGTCACGACGTGCGTGTGGTGCGGCTGCCGCGGCACGGGGCGTCCTGCCCGGTCGCCATCGCCGTCTCCTGCTCCGCCGACCGGCAGGCCGTCGCGAAGATCACCGCGGAGGGTGTGTTCCTGGAGCAGTTGGAGACGGACCCGGCGCGGTTCCTGCCGGAGACCACGGACGAGCACCTCGACGAGTCGGCGGACGTGGTCCGTATCGACCTCAACCAGCCCATGGACGACATCCTCGCCGAGCTGACCAAGTACCCGGTCAAGACGCGGCTTTCGCTCTCCGGGCCGCTGGTCGTGGCGCGGGACATCGCGCACGCCAAGATCAAGGAGCGGCTTGACGCGGGCGAGGAGATGCCGCAGTACCTGAAGGACCACCCCGTGTACTACGCGGGGCCGGCCAAGACCCCCGAGGGGTACGCGTCCGGGTCGTTCGGGCCGACCACGGCCGGGCGGATGGACTCGTACGTGGCGCAGTTCCAGGCGGCGGGCGGTTCCAAGGTGATGCTGGCGAAGGGGAATCGGTCGCAGCAGGTGACGGACGCGTGTGATGCCCACGGGGGCTTCTATCTCGGGTCCATCGGTGGGCCGGCTGCCCGTCTCGCGCAGGACTGCATCAAGAAGGTCGAGGTCGTCGAGTACGAGGAGCTCGGGATGGAGGCCGTGTGGAAGATCGAGGTCGAGGACTTCCCTGCGTTCATCGTCGTTGACGACAAGGGAAACGACTTCTTCAAGGACCCGGCGCCTGCGCCGACGTTCACGTCGATTCCTGTGCGGGGGCCTGGGCTGGGTTAGCTGGTGATCGCTGCGGGTGTTTTTCGCCCCCGCCGCCCCTACCCGTTCCCATCCCGTTCCCATCCCGTTCCTGGGGGCTCCGTCCCCAGACCCCCGTATCGCGCTGAACGCGCTCGTCCTCAAACGCCGGACGGGCTGGAAGTCAGCCCCTCCGGCGTTTGAGGAGCGGGGGTGCGGGGGCAGCGCCCCCGAGGGACGGGAATGGGTAGGGGCGGCGGGGGCGCTGTACCTCTCATGAGCGACTACCGGATCGAACACGACTCCATGGGTGAGGTCCGCGTCCCCGCGGACGCGAAGTGGCGGGCCCAGACCCAGCGCGCCGTGGAGAACTTCCCGATCTCCGGGCAACGGATCGAGCGGGCGCACATCGAGGCCCTCGCCCGGATCAAGGCGGCCGCGGCCAAGGTGAACGCCGGGCTCGGGGTGCTGGACAAGGACATCGCCGAGGCCATCCAGGACGCGGCCGCGGAGGTCGTGGACGGGAAGTGGGACGAGCACTTCCCCGTAGACGTTTTTCAGACAGGGTCCGGGACCTCGTCCAACATGAACACGAACGAGGTCATCGCCACGCTGGCGACGGAACGGCTCGGCAGGGACGTACATCCGAACGACCACGTGAACGCCTCGCAGTCCAGCAACGACGTCTTCCCCTCGTCCATCCACATCGCCGCGACGGCCGCCGTCACCCGCGATCTCGTCCCCGCCCTGGAGCACCTCGCGGCCGCGCTCACCCGCAAGTCCGAGGAGTTCGCCGACGTCGTGAAGTCCGGGCGTACGCATCTCATGGACGCGACACCCGTGACGCTCGGACAGGAGTTCGGCGGGTATGCCGCCCAGGTGCGGTACGGGATCGAGCGGCTCCAGGCCTCCCTTCCCCGGCTTGCCGAGCTGCCCCTCGGGGGGACCGCCGTCGGGACCGGGATCAATACCCCGCCCGGGTTCTCCGCCGCCGTGATCGCCGAGGTCGCGCGGAGCACCGGGCTGCCGCTCACCGAGGCGCGCGACCACTTCGAGGCGCAGGGGGCGCGGGACGGGATCGTCGAGACCAGCGGGCAACTGCGGACCATCGCCGTGGGACTCACGAAGATCGCCAACGATCTGCGGTGGATGGCCTCCGGGCCTCGTACCGGTCTGGCCGAGATCAGTCTGCCCGACCTCCAGCCGGGCTCGTCGATCATGCCCGGCAAGGTGAATCCGGTCATTCCCGAGGCCGTACTGATGGTCGCCGCGCAGGTGACCGGGAACGACGCCACGATCGCCGCCGCCGGAGCCTCCGGCAACTTCGAGCTCAACGTGATGCTGCCGGTCATCGCGAGGAACGTACTGGAGTCGGTCCGGCTCCTCGCGAACGTGTCGCGGCTGCTCGCCGACCGGACCGTCGACGGGATCACGGCCAACCGCGAGCGCGCCCGCGAGTACGCCGAGTCGTCGCCCTCCGTCGTGACGCCGCTGAACAAGTACATCGGGTACGAGGAGGCCGCGAAGGTCGCCAAGAAGGCCCTCGCCGAGCGGAAGACCATCCGCGAGGTCGTCCTGGAGTCCGGTTACGTCGAGCGCGGCGACCTCACCCGGGAGCAGTTGGACGAGGCCCTGGATGTCCTGCGGATGACGCGGCCGTAACGTCATTCGGCCCGGCGCGCGAACCGTGACGCGCGCCGCAGCGTCTCATGCCATGGGCACCTAATATCTGTTCATGGCAGAGGGTGAAGCGGTGACACAGGTGGAAGCGGGCGGGTCGACGGCGACGTACTGGAACCCCGGGAGTCAGATCCTGTGGCGTTACCGGGAGAACGCCGGCGAGCGCTTCCACATCGTGCGCCCCGTGACCGTCGTGCGGGACGACGAGGAGCTGCTCGCCGTGTGGCTGGCCCCGGGGACGGAGTGCGTCAAGCCCGTTCTCACCGACGGGACACCCGTGCACGTGGAGCCGCTGGAGACCCGCTACACCAAGCCGCGGACCACCGGGCGCGGCCACTGGTTCGGTACGGGGGTGCTGAAGCTGGCGCGGCCCGGTGAGCCGTGGTCGGTGTGGCTGTTCTGGGAGCCCGGCTGGCAGTTCAAGAACTGGTACGTCAACTTGGAGGAACCGCTGGCCAGATGGGACGGCGGAGTGGACTCCGAGGACCATTTCCTCGACATCTCGGTCCACCCGGACCGGACTTGGGGCTGGCGCGACGAGGACGAGTTCGCGCAGGCCCAGCGGGACGGCCTGATGGACGCCCGACTGGCCGCGCGGGTGAAGGAGGCCGGGCGGGCCGCGGTGGAGGTGATCCGCACCTGGGGCCCGCCGTTCCCGGACGGCTGGCAGAACTGGCGCCCGGATCCGTCCTGGTCGGTACCGTCATTGCCGGACGACTGGGATCGTACGCCCGCGCACGTGTCCACGTGAGACCCTTGCTGTGCCCCCGTGGTAGAACCGTAGGATCGTCCTCCGCAACGAACAGTCAGGGTCGGTGCGCGGCACCGTCGTTGAGGAGTGGTGGTCGGGTGGCGGGTGGGCGCGAAGCGACAACTCCCGGAGCACGCGCTGGGCTTGACCGAACGTCACCGAGGGGCGGCAGGACGTGAGCGAGGGGTACGAGGGCCACAGCGGTACGGTCTGGAGACGGCCGGACGGGCTGCTCCCGCCGGTGCCCGACGGTTTCTCTTCTGAGAGGCTGTCTGACCACGCGGGGATTCCGTTCCTGGGGCACGCATTCCGGGTATCGGGATTTCTGCGGGACGAACTGCACGCACGGCGCGCAGCACCGGACGGATGGATTCGACACGCGTGACGGAGCACCCCACCTCCCACGAGCGCCGCCAGCCAAGCGCTGCCCGGCCCACCGCCCCCGCGGACCCCCGCGGGGCGCTTCTGCGTACCCCGGAGCCGCCGGCGCAGGGCTCCCCCGCTCTGCCCGCGCAGGGCCGGCCGGCCGAGGCCCCCGCCCTGTCCGGGAGCACGAGTGCGCCCGGTGGTGCGCCCGCTTCCGACGACCAGGCCCCGCCCGGCTCTCCCACGCCCTCAGGCGCCCTCTCCGCGGCCACGGGAACGCCCGCCGCGTCCGGGACCCCGGCGGGCAGCCAGGGCCCGCCCGCGCCCTCCGGCGGCCACGGCCCGACCGGCGCGCCCGCCGGCTCGGGGCCCGAGCACTCCCAGCCGTCGGCCACGGAGCCCGATCCGCACCGCCCGCGGCCCGCGGAGGCCATCCCGGCCCAGTCGGGTGCCGAGTCGACCGCCGCCCAGAGCGGCAAGGAGCGGCGTACGGGCCAGGGCACGGCGCCGGGCACTCCGATGCCCATGCGCCGGGACGGCGACCGGCTGCGCTTCGTGGGGGCCGCCACCCGGCGGATCGCCCGCGGTATCGACCTCGACGAGATCGTGATGGGCCTGTGCCGGGCCACCGTGCCGACCTTCTCGGACGCGATCCTCGTCTATCTGCGCGACCCGCTGCCGGTCGGCGACGAACGGCCCACCGGGCCCGTCGTGCTGCGGCTGCGGCGTACGGACCGGATTCCGGAGGACCGGGACACCGAGGGCTTCCTGCTGCCCGCGCTGCAGCCCGAGCCCGACCTCGGGATCACCGCCGAGCTGTGCACCGTACGGCCCGGTGGCGCGCTGAACGAGGTGCTGCGCGGCGTACGGCCGGTCTTCGCGGACGCGCCCGCCGCGCGGGCCGCGCTGCCCGAGCTGATCGGTGACGACCTGACCGTGCCGGGCGGCCAGCGGGCGATCCTCGCCCCGCTGCGCGGGCGTCGGCGCGTGATCGGCGCCGCGCTGTTCCTGCGCCGCCCGGACCGGCCGGCCTTCGAGACGGACGACCTGCTCGTCGCGGCCCAGCTCGCCACGCACAGCGCGCTCGGCATCGACAAGGCGGTGCTGTACGGGCGCGAGGCGTACATCGCGGACGAGTTGCAGCGCACGATGCTGCCCGAGACGCTGCCCCGGCCGACAGGTGTGCGGCTGGCGTCCCGGTATCTTCCGGCCGCCGAGACGGCACGGGTGGGCGGCGACTGGTACGACGCGATCCCGTTGCCCGGCAGCCGGGTCGCCCTCGTCGTCGGTGACGTCATGGGCCACTCCATGACCTCGGCCGCGATCATGGGCCAGCTGCGGACGACCGCGCAGACCCTCGCCGGTCTCGACCTGCCCCCGCAGGAGGTCCTGCACCACCTGGACGAGCAGGCCCAGCGGCTCGGCACCGACCGCATGGCGACCTGCCTGTACGCGGTGTACGACCCGGTCGCGCACCGCATCACCATCGCCAACGCGGGCCATCCCCCGCCCGTCCTGCTGCACCTGGGCGGCCGGGCCGAGGTGCTGCGCGTACCGCCGGGCGCCCCCATCGGCGTGGGCGGCGTGGACTTCGAGGCGGTCGAGCTGGACGCGCCCGCCGGTGCCACACTGCTGCTGTACACCGACGGTCTGGTCGAGTCGCGGCTGCGTGACGTGTGGACCGGGATAGAGCAGCTGCGCGAGAAGCTCGCCGCCACCGCGCAGCTGACCGGCGCCGACCATCCGCCGCCCCTTGAGGCGCTGTGCGACGAGGTGCTCGACATGCTCGGCCCGGGCGACCGGGACGACGACATCGCACTGCTCGCCGCCCGCTTCGACGGGATCGCGCCGAGCGATGTCGCGCTCTGGCATCTGGACCCCGAGGACTCGGCGCCCGGCCGGGCCCGTCGGCTGGCCCGCAAGGCGCTCTCCCGCTGGGACCTGGAAGAGCTCACCGACTCCCTGGAGCTGCTCGTCAGCGAGGTCGTGACGAACGCCGTGCGCTACACGTCACGGCCCGTCACGCTGCGCCTGCTCCGTACGGACGTGCTGCGCTGCGAGGTCGGTGACGACGTGCCGCAGCTGCCGCGGCTGCGGCAGGCGCGGGCCACGGACGAGGGCGGCCGCGGTCTCTACCTGGTGAACAAACTGGCCAGACGGTGGGGAGCGACCCGGCTCAGCACGGGAAAGGTGGTCTGGTTCGAGTTGAACCACGGCTGAGGGGTACCCGCTCGGGACGCCCCTCGGCAGTCGGTCCGCATCGAACCGGAACAGGCCCCTTCCCGTTCAACCGGGAGCGGGTCCCCGAGCGGGTGGCGCGCGCCAAAGGCAGTGGCGCGTACGGATGTGACTGGTCGAGCTCACGCGGCGGAGCCGCATATCGACTCAGCCCCGCGCCCCTGTCGGGGTGCGGGGCTGCTCGGGGCGCCCCTATTTTATTGGTCGGACTGCGGGTCGTCCGGGTCCGTCGGTAGTTCTATGCCGCCCGGTGACGACGGCGCACTGGTCGTCGGGGTCGGTGATTCCTCGGGCGGCGGGGTGGACTCGGGACTGGTCTCCACCGGCGGACTGGTCGTCGGCGGCGTGGTCTTCGGGTCCTCGGGGGTCGGCGTGTCGGACGGGGTCTCCGGCTGCTGCGAGACCGTGGGCGTCTCCGGCGGCTGGACGGCCGCCCCCTGGTCGGTGTCCAGGTCGAACTTGGAGACGTCGCCCATCACGCCGAAGGTGTACTCCGCCCATATCTGGGCCGGGAAGGCACCGCCGTTGACCCGGCCGCCGCCCGCCGCGCCCTGCAGCGAGACCTGGCTGTACGCCTTGACCTTCACCGGCTTGTCCTTGCCGCACCGGGTGGTGCCCGCCTTGGCCGCCTCCCCGAAGACGCCGACCGAGGTGACGAGCTTCGGCGTGTAGCCGGTGAACCAGGCCGACTTGTTGCAGTCGGACGTTCCGGTCTTGCCCGCGACCTGCTGGCCGTCGCGCGCCGGGTTGTCCCGTACGGACTTCCTGGCCGTACCGTCGTCGACCACGCCGGTCAGTACCGAGGTGACCGTGTCGGCGGCCTCGGGGCTGATGACCTGGTCGCCGATCGGGTCCGGGAACTCGACCGCGCGGTCCTTGTGCTCGACCGACTTCACGAGGGCCGGGGTGACCTTCCTGCCGTGGTTGTCGAGCGTCGCGTAGGCACCGGCCATCTCCAACGGGCTCGCGCCCATCGTGCCGAGCGTCTGGGCGGGCACCGCCCTGGCCCCCTTGACGTCCATGCCGAGTTCGCCCGCGGTCTCCATGACCTGGTCCATGCCGACGTCGACGCCCAGCTGTGCGAAGACGGAGTTGACGGACTTGTTCATCGCGGTCTGGACGGTGATGTCGCCGTAGTCGGCGTCGTCCTCGTTCGGCGGGGAGAAGCCGACCTTCTTGCCCTTGTCGACGACGGGCCGCTTGCTGGTGCCGTCGTAGATCGTCTTCGCCGTGATCGGCGTGCCGTCCTGCGTCTCCGCGTCGTGGTCGACGGCCGCGGCCAGGATCAACGGCTTGAAGGTGGAGGCAGGCTGGTAGTCGCGGCGCGTCGCGTTGTTCGTGTAGTGCTTCACGTAGTCCACACCGCCGTACATCGCGAGGACCTTGCCGGTCTCCGAGTCGACGGATACGGCACCGGCCTGGACGTCGGCGTCGATGGCCCGCTCCTTGGAGTCGAGCTTGCTCGTCAACTGGCTCTTGACGGCCTTCTCCAGCTGGGCCTGCTTCTTCTTGTCGATGTTCAGCGTGATGGTCCAGCCGCCCGCCTTGACCATGGTCTCGGCCTCCTTCAGGTCGGAGGCCATGTCCTGCGCGACGAGCTGCTTCATCAACGAGTTGTCGGCCGCCTCCACCAGGTAGCCGGCCTGGCCCTGCAGACCGGGCGCGCCCTTGGGGTCCTTCGGCACCGGGAACTTCATGCCGTCGCGCTCGGTGGCGCTCAGCCAGTCCTCCCCGACCATGTTGTCCAGGACGTAGTTCCAGCGGTCGGTGACCAGCTTCTTGCTGGTGGGGGTCGCGACCGCCCAGTCGTACTGGCTCGGTGCCTGGAGCAGCGCGGCGAGGTAGGCGCCCTGCGCGACCGTGAGGTCGGCCGCGTCGACGCGGTAGTACGCCTGAGCGGCGGCCTGGATGCCCCACGCATTGCGGCCGTAGTAGCTGGTGTTGATGTAGCCCGCGAGGATCTCGTCCTTGGACTCCTGGCGGTCCACCTTCAGGGAGATGACCAGTTCCTTCAGCTTGCGCGTGACGGTCTGGTCCTGCGTCAGGTAGAAGTTCTTGACGTACTGCTGAGTGATCGTCGAACCACCCTGCTTGCCCTTGCCGGAGAGGGTGTTGATCAGACCGCGGGCCGTGCCCTTGAAGTCGACGCCCGCGTCGTCGTAGAAAGACTTGTTCTCGGCGGCGACGAAGGTCATCCGGACGCCCTTGGAGACCTGGTCCAGGTCGACGAGCTCGCGGTTGACGTCGCCGTCGCGGGCGAGCGTATCGCCGTTGCTGTACTTGTAGATGTTGCTCTGCTGGACCGCGGCGGCGTTGCCCTTGGGAACGTCGATCATCAGGTACAGAGCGATGAAGGCGACCATCCCGAGCAGACAGAAACCGAAGAACGTCCCGAGGAGCTTCTTCCAGGTGAAGAGGCGGCGTATGCCGCTCTTGGCGCCGTCCTTGGCACCCTTGGCTCTCTTGGCGCCTCTGGAACCGCTCGCGACACCGCCCGTGCCATCGGCTCTGGAACCGCTCGCGACACCGCCCGTGGCGCCGGCTCTGGACGAGCGCTTCGGCGCGGCACGGTGGCCACCGCGCTGCCGCGCACGTCTCTCTTCCGCTCGTCCCATGGGTCCGTCCGCTCCGCTTCCGTCTCGCGAGTCTCACAGGTTCGTAGCTCAGGTCAGCTCAGCAAACTAACACCGCGCGTACTGACAAAGGACGGCCGATCCCGTCTTTTACGGACGTGACAATCAGCACCTGTCCCGACTGAACCGACTTCCGGGAGGAGTGGAAGGTTGCCGTGCGGGGTAAAGTGTTATCACTTTGATAGAACAAAGATAGGCTCTCACACGAGGGCGACAGCACGACGAAACGGGGGATCACCCATGTCCACGCACGACTCGCACGGCTCTCCACACACCGCTGACGTGCCCGAGATGCCCGCACCACGCGTCCGGGAGTCCGTCGCACACAGCATCGGCGGCGGTCTCGCGCTGCTGCTCGGGCTCGTCGGCCTGCTGCTGGGCGCCGGCATGATCGTGAGCGCCACCGCGGTGGACTCCACCGGCGGCAAGGCCGCGCTCATCGTGTTCGGCATCCTGATAGGCCTCGCGGCCTTCGTCGCCATGTGCGGTCTGAACATGGTGGCGCCGGGCGAGGCCCGCGTCGTCCAGCTCTTCGGCCGCTACCGGGGGACGATCCGCGAGGACGGCCTGCGCTGGGTGAACCCTCTGACGTCCCGTACGAAGATCTCGACGCGGGTACGCAACCACGAGACGGCCGTCCTCAAGGTCAACGACGCCTACGGCAACCCGATCGAACTCGCCGCGGTCGTGGTCTGGAAGGTCGAGGACACCGCGCAGGCGAGCTTCGAGGTGGACGACTTCCTGGAGTTCGTCGCCACCCAGACCGAGGCGGCGGTGCGGCACATCGCCATCGAGTACCCGTACGACGCGCACGACGAGGACGGTCTGTCACTGCGGGGCAACGCGGAGGAGATCACCGAGAAGCTCGCCGTCGAACTCCACGCGCGCGTGGAGGCCGCGGGTGTGCAGATCATCGAGTCCCGCTTCACGCATCTCGCGTACGCTCCCGAGATCGCCTCGGCGATGCTCCAGCGGCAGCAGGCGGGCGCGGTCGTCGCCGCGCGGCGGCAGATCGTGGACGGTGCGGTCGGCATGGTCGAGGACGCGCTCGCCCGGATCACCGAGAGGGACATCGTCGAGCTGGACTCCGAGCGGAAGGCGGCGATGGTGTCGAACTTGTTGGTGGTCCTGTGCGGGGACCGCGCTCCGCAGCCCGTCCTCAACACGGGATCCCTCTACCAGTGACCTCACCTCCGGAGGGGACTTCCCCTCAGCAGCGGCCGCGGCAGCAGCGCAAACAGGTGCTGCTGCGGCTGGATCCGCTCGTGTACGAGGCGCTTGCGCGGTGGGCGGGCGATGAGCTGCGCTCCGCGAACGCGCAGATCGAGTTCCTGCTGCGCCGCGCTCTCGCGGAGACGGGACGGCTACCGGGCGGGGCTGGGCCGATACCTCGCCGGGGTCGGCCTCCCGTCTCTGGGGAGGCCGAGGAGTAGGTGCGCTTTTTTTGGGGGCGGCGGGTTCGTGGTGAGGGGCGGCGGGTTCGTGGTGAGGGGTGCGGGTTCGTGGTGAGGTGCGGGCTCGCTGTGGCGGGTCGCGCCCACGCGGCGGGGCCGCATATCGACACGGCCCCGCGCCCTTGAAGACTGAGCCCTTCCCCCGTCCCTCTTTCCAGTAGCAAAACCGTGACAATCGCATCTGACCTGCGGACCCGTACGCCTCGGATCCGAGTATCCACGGTGCGTATACACGCGGTGTATACGCCCTGTGTACAGTGCTCCGCATGTCCATCGGTCACACCCTTCTGGGGCTCCTGGAGTCCGGGCCGCGTCACGGTTACGACCTGAAGCGGGCCTTCGACGAGAAATTCGGTCACGACCGGCCGCTGCACTACGGCCAGGTCTATTCGACGATGTCCCGGCTGTTGAAGAACGGCCTCGTGGAGGTCGACGGGATAGAGGCGGGCGACGGGCCCGAACGGAAGCGGTACGCGATCACCGAGGCGGGCGTCACCGACGTCCAGCGGTGGCTCGCCACGCCGGAGAAGCCGGAGCCCTATCTGCAGTCGACCCTCTACACGAAGGTCGTCCTCGCCCTCCTGACGCACCGCGACGCCGCCGAGATCCTCGACACCCAGCGCGCGGAGCACCTGCGCATGATGCGGATCCTCACCGACCGCAAACGCAAGGGCGATCTCGCCGATCAGCTCGTCTGCGACCACGCGCTCTTCCATCTCGAAGCCGACCTGCGCTGGCTGGAACTCACCGCCGCGCGCCTCGGCAAGCTCACAGAGGCGGTGACCCGATGACCCCCGCAGGCTCCCTGCTCGTGGCCCACGACCTGCGCAAGGCGTACGGCCCCACCAACGCCCTCGACGGCGCCGGGTTCTCCATCCACCCGGGCGAGGTCGTCGCCGTGATGGGCCCCTCGGGCTCCGGCAAGTCGACCCTCCTGCACTGCCTCGCCGGGATCCTGACGCCCGACTCGGGCTCGATCATGTACAGCGGCCAGGAAATGGCGACGATGAGCGACACCCAGCGCAGCGCGCTGCGCCGCTCCCAGTTCGGCTTCGTCTTCCAGTTCGGCCAGCTGGTACCGGAGCTGACCTGCGTCGAGAACGTGGCACTGCCGCTGCGGCTGAACGGCACCTCCCGCAAGGAGGCCGAGCGCATCGCCCTGGCCCGGATGGAACAGGTAGAGGTCGACGATCTCAAGGCCAAGCGGCCCGGCGAGGTCTCCGGCGGCCAGGGACAGCGCGTCGCCGTCGCCCGCGCGCTGGTCACCGACCCGCGCGTGCTCTTCGCCGACGAACCCACCGGCGCGCTCGACTCGCTCAACGGCGAGCGCGTGATGGAGCTGCTCACGGAAGCCGCCCGGTCCGCCAACGCCGCCGTCGTCCTCGTCACGCACGAGCCCCGCGTCGCGGCCTACTCGGACCGCGAGGTCGTCGTACGCGACGGGAAGTCCCGGGACATGGAGCGCGCCGTATGAGCGTCGGCCCGTCACCCACCACCGCCCGGTCCGAGACTCCCCCCGAGCCGAACGCCTGGGAGCCCGCACGCGCCACCCCTGGTTTCCAGCAGTGGTCGAAGGACCTGGCCATGGGCGCCAAGTTCGCGTTCACCGGCGGCCGTGAAGGCTGGGTGCGCGTCCTGCTCACGGGCGTGGGCGTCGGTCTCGGCGTGGCGCTGCTGCTGCTCACCACCGCGATACCCAGCGCGCTGCAGACCCGGTCCGATCGCAGCCACGCGCGCATGGGCCTCTCGTTCGGCGCTACCGAGCCGGCCAAGGGCGACAACACCGCGCTCGTCGGGACCGTCGACACGGAGTTCCGCGACATGGACATCCGCGGCCGTGAGCTGGAGCCCGAGGGCCTGCGGGCGCCGCTGCCACCGGGGTTGAAGGAGTTCCCCGCGCCGGGCGAGATGGTGGTGTCGCCCGCCCTCAGGACATTGCTGGAGTCCAAGGACGGCAAGGTCTTGCGCGAGCGGCTGCCGGACCGCATCACCGGCACGATCGAGGAAGCGGGCCTCATCGGTTCGGCCGAACTCTCCTTCTACGCGGGCGGTGAGAACCTGGCCAAGTACAAGGCCGCCGGCGGCCCCGTCTCACGCGTCGACACCTTCCGGGGGAAGGCCGCGCCCGCGGAGCCGCTGGGCCCCATCCTGCTGCTGCTCGTTCTCATGGTCTTCGTGGTGCTGCTGATGCCGGTCGGCGTCTTCATCGCCACGGCCGTACGCTTCGGCGGCGAGCGGCGCGACCGAAGGCTCGCGGCGCTGCGGCTGGTCGGCGCCGACGGCCGGATGACCCGCCGGATCGCCGCGGGCGAGGCGCTCTCCGGGGCGCTGGTCGGGCTGCTCTTCGGCATCGGCTTCTTCCTGATCGGTCGTCAGATCGCGGGCTCCATCGAGATCCTCGACGTCAGCGTCTTCCCGAGCTACCTCAACCCGACGCCCGCGCTCGCCCTCCTGATCGCCGTGGCGGTCCCGGCGGCCGCGGTGGCGGTGACGCTGCTCGCCCTGCGCGGTGTGGTCATCGAGCCGCTCGGCGTGGTGCGCACGGCCAGGCCGCCGCGACGTCGGCTGTGGTGGCGGCTGTTGATGCCGCTGGCCGGTCTCGGGCTGCTCGCCCCGATGATCGGGAAGGGCAACCAGAACGGGAACTTCAACGAGTACATGGTGACCGGTGGCGTCGTCCTGCTCCTCGTCGGCATCACCGCGCTGCTGCCGTGGCTCGTGGAGGCCTTGGTGGCACGGCTGAACCCCGGCTCGATCTCCGGGCAACTGGCCGTCCGCAGGCTCCAGTTGAGCAGCGGTACCGCGGCCCGCATGGTCAACGGCATCGCGGTGGCGGTGGCCGGCGCGATCGCCCTGCAGATGCTCTTCACCGGAGTCGAGGACGACTTCACGAAGGCCACCGGCCAGGACCCCTCGCGCGCTCAGATGCTGGTGGAACTGCCGTCGTACGTCCCACTCGCCGACGCCCGGCGGGACTTCACCAAGACCCGCGGCGTGCGCGAGGCCATCGCGATCTCCAAGGGTGAGCTGGGCGAGACCAACAAGGACCCCGAGATGTACGGGGGGATCACCGTCGGCGACTGCGCCGCACTGCGCGAGGTGGCGAAGCTGCCCTCCTGCCGCGAAGGCGACGTCTTCGCCGTGCACGGCGCCGAGGAGGACTCGTCCACCGCGGAGCTCGCCACGCCCGGCCGGAAGCTCTCCATCGACCCTTCCTACACCGACTCCGAGAAGGGCAAGGAGGTCGCCTGGACGGTGCCGCGCGGCATCAAGAAGGCCCAGCCGCGCGAGGACCCGACGGGTTGGCAACAGGGTGGTTTCCTGTTCACCGCGAGCGCGCTGCCCGCCGCGGCGGCCCCGGCCCTCCACGGGCAGGTCTTCCTGGGGCTCGACATGACAGTCCCCGACATCCGCGAAATCGTACGCAACACCGCCACCAAGATCGACCCGTTCACGAGCCCCATGACCCTCGTGGCGAGTGAGAAGTCCCGGCGCTTCGAATCCATCCGCACCGGCCTGTTCGTCGGCGCGGCCGGTGTCCTCGCGCTGATCGGCGCGAGCCTGCTGGTCTCGCAGCTGGAGCAGTTGCGTGAGCGCAAGAAGCTCCTGGCGGCCCTGGTCGCCTTCGGCACCCGGCGCCGCACGCTGAGCCTGTCGGTGCTGTGGCAGGCCGCGATCCCGGTCGGGCTCGGCCTGGCCCTCGCCTGCGTGGTGGGCCTCACCCTGGGCACGGTCCTGCTGAAGATGACGGCCACTCCGGTGACCGTGGACTGGCCGAGCGTCCTGGCCATGGCGGGCATCGGCGCGGCGGTCATCCTCGCGGTGACGGCCCTCAGCGTGCCGCCGCTGCTGCGGTTGATGCGCCCGGAAGGGCTGCGGACGGAGTAGCGCCCGCTGTCGGGCGCGCCTCCTGCGGGGCGCCCCTCGGGGGTACGGGGAACCGCGGGACCGGTCACGGACGGCCCGCGGTTCCTCGTACCACCTCTTGCTCCATGGCAGTCTTGGCGGCGTCCAACCCGCACGGAAGGTCGCAAAGCGGCCTTTTCCGTCGCCCAGGAGGAGCCCCATGCTCACCGTAGGTGACCGTCCGCCCGCCTTCGAACTGGCCGGTGAGTGAACCATGTCGCTCGACGCGCTGAAGTCCGCGATTCCGGACTACGCCAAGGACCTTCGGCTGAACCTCGGTTCGGTGATCGGGAACTCGGAGCTGCCCCAGCAGCAGCTGTGGGGAACGGTGCTCGTCTGCGCCATCGCCTCGCGGTCACCTCGTGTGCTCCGTGAACTGGAGGAAGAGGCCAATGCGAAGCTCTCCCCCGAGGCGTACACGGCGGCCAAGTCCGCCGCGGCGGTCATGGCGATGAGCAACGTCTTCCACCGCACGCGGCACCTGCTCTCCGACCCGGCGTACGGGACCCTGCGGGCCGGGCTCCGGATGAACGTGCTCGGCAACCCGGGGGTGGAGAAGGTCGACTTCGAACTGTGGTCGCTCGCCGTGTCCGCGATCAACGGGTGCGGGAGTTGCCTCGACTCCCACGAGCGGGCGCTCCGCAAGGCGGGGGTCGACCGGGAGACGATCCAGGAGGCCTTCAAGATCGCGGCGGTCGTCCAGGCGGTGGGCGTCACCCTGGACGCGGAGGCGGCATTGGTGGAGCCGCTCGGCCCACCGCTGAGGTGAACGGGGCACGACGGCGAAGGCGGCGTCGCAACGGCGGGGCGCCCGCCGGGAGTTGACTCCCGACGAGCGCTTCGCATCGGACTCGCCTGCCACCGTCCCGCTCACGCCTCCGAGCCGGGGACGAGAGAACTCACCCGCCCGGCTCGGGGACCCGCCCGGGGCGAAGAGGGCCTCCCCCGCCCCTCCTAGCTCTGCTGGCCGGCCAGGCGTTCTGCGGCCTTGCGGCGTTGGGGCTGGAGGGGGTCGATGAGGACGCCGGCGCCCTTGCCGGGGGTGTAGGCCCAGGCGCGGAGCTTCATCGCGACCCGGGTGAGTCGTTCGTCGCCCGGCGGTACGTCGATGTAGAACAGCGACTCGTCCGGTCTGGCGTCGTCGCCGCCCCAGCGGACCACGCCCTCGCAGTCGGCGAGGATGTCCCGGATCACCAGCTCCTCCATGGGATAGAAGCCGCCGTGGGCCCCGGAGGGATAGGAGCCGGGCCGGATCCGCACCGCCGTGCCGGAGGCCAGGTTGGACTCCGCCAGCCCCTTGCGTACCGAGCCGGGCTCGCGCCAGCCGAGGACCTCGCCCTTGCGGAGGGTGTCGATCTCGTAGTGGAAGCGGCGGACCACGTGGACGAGGACCGTCTCGACCTCCGCCATACGCATCTGGACGCCGTCGAGCGGCGTGGCGGGGACCGGTCTGGTGTAGATGTGGCCGTGCTCGTCCACGGTCTTCTCCATCTCCCACCCGTTCTTGGACGGGATGCCCGTCAGGACTCGCTTGTTGCGCTCCTGCGCCCTGCGTATCGCCTCACGGACCTTTTCCGGCTCGGGGTCCTTGTCCGCCGCCTGGGCGGGAATGGACAGAGCCTGTGAGCCGACGGCAACACCGATCGCTACGAACGCGACACGTCGTAAGGCAGTGCGGCGAGAAATGTTCTGGGTCACTTCTTCGTCTCCTCGTACCAGTTTTTGGGGCGCGCGGCGTAGGTCAGAGCGGCGGCCGCTACTCCGAAGACCCCTGCCACGGGATTCACGTATCCGGGCACGACGGCGTCGTACGTCTGCCCGTCCGTGACGCGGCACCGGAATTGCAGGGGAAGGAACGAATACTCGTATCCGACAACGGACTTGGCCTGCTCCGACGTCAATCTCTCTGCACACGCCAGGGCTTGGTTGCTTTCATCCAGCATCAGGAGATGGAGCATGCCCCAGCCGTACATACCGACCGTGCAGGCCCATGCCAGGGCACCAACGCCCTTGACGACTCTCTGCGCATCTCGCTTGCCGCGGTTGCGGAACAGCAACAGCAATCCGCGGATGGCGAGCCATGGCGTGACAACCACGCCGGCCGCGCTCAGGAGGAGCACAAGCCCGATATAGAGGTCGTCAGAAGCGTCTGTTACCAGCATGCTGGTCAGCCTGTCAGACGTTCCGAGAGATGGAGTTGTACTTCTCCATGATCTGGTACAGCGCCGACCGCTGCTTGGCGTGGGGCGTTGCCTCCGATTCCGCCGGTCCCTGGTACCGGCGCAGGATCTCGAATATCTCGCTCTCCGTGTAGTCCAGGCGCATGGAGCGGAGAGGCTCCTCTTCATGAACGTTGCCCGGGGCCCCGTCCGCGTTCCACAGATGGATCAAAGGGACGGTGGACATGGCGAATTGCTCGTCAAACCGGCAGTCATCCCAAATGTTGTATTTATCCTCGTCGCTGCCACCGCGGATGGTGCCCTCCGCGTAGCCGTTTCGAATGGCGTGATTCCACGCCAGAAGGGCGGTGTTGCCGAAGATCTGGGCGATGCCGGTGGAGCTGTCCTTGAAGAACCCGGTCGTGTTGAACGTCGTGGAGACCACCTCGTCCACACTCAGGTCGACCGCGTCGATGTGCCGCATCTCCCAGTACGCGGTCGTCTGGATGAGGGCCTTTCGCATCTTGTACCGATAGGCGAGCAGGGTGGTGACCGAATCCCATTCGAGTACGACCCTGCGGAAGCACTCCTCGTGCGTATGCGACCTGAGGCCGCCGTCGTTGGGGAAGCCGATCGACTCCATGTACTTGCCGACGTCCGTCCTCATGGCGTTGACGAGGTCCGAGTCGAGGCTGGTGTCCGGGAGAGGCGCACGGGGCGGGTTGAACGAGCCCTGTCCGGTGTCGCGCCCCGAGGCGATGTTGATGTCGATGTTGATCGCCCCTGTGCCGGTGCCGACGGTGCGGGTGACGATCTGGTCGTACGCCCAGTCGGGCGGCAGCGGATAGCCGAAGTTGCCGGAGAACCCGGACGACATGTCGCAGACGAACGACGCCGTGGAGTGGCCGGCCTCGGCGACGCGGATGCACACGTTGCGCGGCCCGTAGACGCCGATCTCGAACCGGTTGCCGTCGTCGGCGACCGCGTCCGCGATGCCCTTGAAGTGCGGCAGGACGTTGCTGGTGACCTCTTGGTCGAGGGCGTCGAAGTCCACGGCCCAGAAGATCCGTGTCCCCGCCTTGAAGCCGTGGTCCAGGGCCGCGTTGATGGCGGCCTGCCCGGCCGCACGGCCCTGCGGATAGGTGAAGCCGTCGGCGTCCCGCCCGTACGTCTGGTAGATCGGGAAGCAGCGCAGTCCGTTCGCGGCGATGGTCTGGAGTTCGCCGGGCTGGATCGCCTTGTGCTTCAGGTCGTCGGGCGGGGTCGGGTCCGGCTGGGTGAGATAGCGGCCCAGGTACTTGATGCCCTGCGCCTTCAGCGTGGCCGCACGCTCGGTGGTGATCAGGGTGACGCCGTCGCAGGCTTCGCCGTTGCGGGACTGGTCGCCGTAGGAGACGAGGAGGGAGGCCCAGGTCGAGAAGTTTCCGGTGCCGGTGACGGGGAGCTTCGCGAACGACTGGAAGGTGGAGACGGCCGAGGCGAGGCCACTGGTGAAGGTGGAGACGAAGTCCACCGGCCGCTGGTTGAGCACCATGGCGGCGGAGAACAGCTTCACGAACGTGTTGGAGTCGCCGGTCGCGACGGTGTGGGACTTCAGCCCGCTCTGCGTACCCGGCCCGAAGACGCCGTTGGCCGTACCGTCGGCCATACCGAGTTCGTACTGCACGGCGAACAGCATCGACTTGGCGACGTCACGCGAGTGGTTGCCGTCGGCCGGGATGATGAAGAAGTCTCTTCGGTGGATGTACGACCCGTTCAGCCATCTCTGGACGGCCCGGATGGTCTCCGAGCCTCCGTTGACGGTGACGTAGGCGTCCATGTTGAGCAGGCCCTTGAACACCTTCGGCACCAGGTTGCCGCCGGGGTAGGCGAAGTCCACGCCCATGTTCTGCTTCAGCTGGGTGACCGAGGCCACCACACGGGAGTTGTACGTCCCGTCGATGTCGCCGCCGTCGTAGCCCTTGCAGTACAGGGCGGACTGGATGATCTTGGCGAAGTTCTGGGACGGCACCGTACCGCTGTTGAGGGACGGGTACTTCGACGTGAGCGTCGAGAGCGTGGTGGGGCCGAAGGTGTCCGACAGGCTGGTGATGCCGAGTTCGTACTGCAGGGCACGCGTGAGGGCGAACATCATCGGCCAGCCGGTCACCCCGGTCTCGGGTATGCGGTCGATGCCGAGCTTTCCTGCGTAGGCGCCATTGATGAACTGCTGCGCTTTGCGCACCATTTCGTCGGCCATGTGGGGCTCCTGTCAGTCACTGGTCAGGCATGAGTCGGACGGTTTCGGACACGGCGGAGAGAGCCGACCCGGAAAGTGGTGTGCGCGTTCGGTATTTCGTGCCGCGGGAAGAGCCCCTGCACCACCCGGCGGTACGCCATTGGCGTCGCCCTCAGCCGCAAGGAAATACGTAACTCGAGCTGTAGTTGATGAAGAGGCTGGTGGAGGTCCGCCCCATTTTCGCGGTGACCGGCGCGCAGGCGAAGCTGGAGACGTATACCGGCCCCGCGTATTCGCTGAAGTTGCCTTCGTCGGGGTCACAGGCGGTGCCGCCCGTTTTGCACACCCTGAGGTACATGTATCGCGAGGCGCCGACATTGTTGTCGAGGATGACGCAGCCCTTTCCGCCGTTCTCGTACGAGAACAGGGTGGCCAGGCGCAGATCGGGGTCCGTCCCGAGGGGCAGGGGGATCCCCTTCCGCAGCGTGTATCCGGTGCCGCAGACGTTGGCGGCGGCAGCGGCGGCGGACATGTCGGCCCGGGCGACCGCACGGGTCACGGCGTCGGCGTCCCGCGAGATCGGCACGTGCGGGGTGTCGGCGGCGACAGCCTGCGGCGCGACCAGAACGGCGGAGAAAAGCGCCAGGGCGGCGACAGCCGCGCGCAGGATTGCCTTCGGTCTGAGCATGTGACGTGGAGACCTTTCAGTAGGCTGCATGGTGCATTACTGAATTCACGGGCACAGCAGTGCACTGCTCGGCCGCCATTCTTCGGCCCCGGGGCATGGGTGTACCTCGTGGACGAATAGGAAATGGGAGCGGCAGAGCAGTGCCGTGTGAATGTGGGGTTGATCTCGTCGCTTGATTGCGCAATCACTTTAGATGCGCAGAGAATCTTCCTCCAGGGATTATTGCCGCGCTCGGGCGGCTGACCGGAATTCGCCCCGGAAGCGGAATGACATGCTCATGATCTGGAGGTCAGGCGAGTTACAGGAGAGACTCGTGTGTGTGCTGTGAAGCGGAAGACGGGTGAGGGCTCCGGGGCACGCGAGATTGGCCGGATGGCGATGTCGACGTTGGCCGAACCCCACGCGGCCCGGGGGGGAACTGGCAGGAGTTCGGCGGGGCGATACCCCTCAGACGGTGACGCGTCCGATCACGACGATGACGCGTCCGACGGGGGCCGTACCGGAGCGACTCGTGTCGCGGTCGCCCCCCGCGGCATCGGCGACGTACGCAGGGCCGGCTCCTGGGAGTACGAGCTCAGGTAGCCGACCACCGTGTTGGCGACCGCGACGAGCGGGACGGCGACCACCGCACCGCCGATCCCCGCGACCATGCCACCCGCCGCCACCGAGAGAACGACGGCGAGGGGGTGGACCCGTACCGCACGGCCCAGGATGAACGGCTGGAGGATGTGACCCTCGATCTGCTGGACGGCGAGCACGACGGCCAGCGCCATGACCGCCGTGAACACCCCTTGTGTCACCAGCGCGACCACCACCGCCAGCGCGCCGGAGACGACGGCACCGACCAGCGGGATGAAGGCGAACAGGAAGATGAAGACGGCCAGCGGGACAGCCATCGGGACATCCAGGAAGAAGATGCCCAGGCCGATGAAGATGGCGTCGATCAACGCCACTATCACCGTCCCGCGGACGTAGGCCGTGAGCGTGCGCCAGGCGCGCGGGCCCGCCCCGGCCACTCCGGGCCGCGCCGCGGCGGGCACCAGCTTGAGCGTCCACTGCCAGATGCGCTTGCCGTCGTAGAGAAGGAAGAGCGTGGAGAACATCGTGAGGAGGATGCCGGTGAGGGCCTCGACGATGACGGTGACGCCTTCCAGGCCCGCCGACGTGATCTCGTCCGTGTTGTCGCCGACGGCCTCGCGCAGGCTCTTGGCGATGTCCTTGATCTGATCCTCGGTCACATGGAACGGGCTGTTGAGCAGCCAGCGCTGCAACTCGTCGATGCCGTCCTGGATCTGGTCGGAGAGGTTGTCGATGTTCTCCATGACCTGCCAGACCACGAACCATCCGACGAGCCCCATGATCACGAAGCCAAGGGTCGCGGTGAGCGCGGTGGCGACCCCGCGCGGCATTCCGTACCGCCGCAGCCGCGCCACGGTGGGCTGGAGCAGCGCGGTGATCAGCAGCGCGGCGACGAAGGCGAGGACGACGAGTTGCACGGCGCTGATGACGCGCATCAACACCCAGACGGTGCCCGCGAGTACGAGCAGCCGCCAGCCGGCCTCGGCGGCGACCCGCATGCCCCAGGGAACGGCCGAGGCGGGTTCGGGACGAGGGGCCGGCAGGGCGGCCACGTCCGAAGGAGGGGCGGGGGGCGAGGGCGGCGAGGGCGGCGAGGCCGCGGGCGGGACGGACTCGGCGGGCGGGCCCGAAGTGTCGGCGCCATCCTCGTGGCGTCGGGTGGTGTCGTCGGCCGGGCCGAAGTCGTCGGCCTCCGCGGCCTCGGCCTCCGCGCGCCGCGCGTTCAACCGCTCTCCCATTTCGGTGAGTCCGGCCCCGAGCCGACTGAGCCACCCTGGCACTCGCGACATGATCCGTCCCTTTTCCCCGTTGTGCCCCACCACTCCCCCCTGGAGCCGTCGGCACCGACCGTACATGGCAGAAGCCCCTCACCGTAGGACGGTGAGGGGCTCTGAAAAGGTTGAGAAGCGCGAGCGGATGCCGGCTCAGTACCAGTTGTTGGCCTGCCAGAACGACCATGCCCCGCACGGGCTGCCGTATCGGCTGTCCATGTAGCTGAGGCCCCACTTGATCTGGGTGGCCGGGTTCGTCGCCCAGTCGGCGCCGGCCGAGGACATCTTGGAACCCGGCAGGGCCTGCACAAGGCCGTAGGCGTCGGAGGTCGGGTTGTCGGCCCGGTAGTTCCAGCTGGACTCGTGGTCCACGATGTTGCTGAAGCACTGGAACTGGTCCGCCGGAACGATCTGGCGGGCCATGTCCTGGACTTGAGCGACGGTGTACGAAGACTGCGCCGGGAAGCTGGAGGGGTCACGCGTGGTGGAACGGCTGGCAACCTTGAGGGCTTCCTTCCGCTCCTTCGCCTCCTGCTCGGCCTTCTCCGCGGCCTTCTGCTTGGCGACGGCGTCCTTGGCGGCCTGCTTGCGCGCAGACTCCTCGGCGTCCTTCTTGGCGGTCGCGTCGGCCGCGATGGCCTGCGAGTCGGCCTGCTGAGTCAGGGATGCGGTCTGCACCTGCGCCTGCGCGCCCGCGGGTATGTCCGCGAGCAGCGTCGCGCCGGTCGCCGTTGCCTCGGCATCGTCACTTGAGGACGCGGTGTTGCCCGAGGCAACACCGGTGACAGCACCGACAGCGGTGACCGCGGTGGCCGAGGCCACTGCGAATCCCCGGACCGAAATCCGGCTCACACGGTTTCCTTCCAGCATCGCCCGCTACAGGTGACCCTCGCGGACGCAATCGTGCCCCTGGCGCTGGCCTCCCAACTGCGGGGTCACGGGAGGCACGGACCCGGTGGGCAACTCCCATGGCGGGAGCGCCGCGTAGTGCTCGGGCGGCATACGACTGCTATATGGAGTTCTGGGCAACTTCTGTGGTGCCGTACCGCTGGGGGTACAGGTGTGTCGTATGCGGGGCCTGACAGGAGTGAGACTCTGCCGCACGCTGACGCCGGGAGGCAATTCTGTGTCGGGTGTGAAAGCTCACACCTCGTTTGCCTCACGAGTTCTTCGGAAACTAGCACACGCCAGGACGCCGCCCGGCTAGGCTCTTCAGCCTTTGCCGGACGGCGTCAATTATCGTGTAGCCACCACCCGTTGGACAGATGCCGCAGGGCGGGGCACGCTGGATCAGATGTGTCCGTCCTCCAGCATTTCGGTCACAAGCGCCGCAATCTGGGACCGCTCGGACCTGGTGAGCGTGACGTGCGCGAAGAGCGGATGGCCCTTCAGCTTCTCCACGACGGCCACGACACCGTCGTACCGGCCGACCCTGAGGTTGTCCCGCTGGGCCACGTCATGGGTCAGGATCACCCGTGAATTCGCGCCGATTCGGGACAGAACGGTCAACAGGACGTTCCGCTCCAGGGATTGGGCCTCGTCCACGATCACGAACGCGTCGTGGAGGGAGCGGCCGCGGATGTGCGTGAGCGGCAGGACCTCCAGCATGCCGCGGGCGGTGACCTCCTCGATGACGTCGCGGCTGGTGACCGCGGAGAGGGTGTCGAAGACCGCCTGCGCCCAGGGGCCCATTTTCTCGGACTCGTTGCCGGGCAGATAGCCGAGCTCCTGTCCGCCGACCGCGTACAGCGGGCGGAAGACCATCACCTTCTGGTGCTGGCGCCGCTCCAGGACGGCCTCCAGGCCCGCGCAGAGCGCGAGCGCCGACTTTCCGGTGCCGGCCCGGCCGCCCATCGATACGATGCCGACGTCCGGGTCGAGCAGCAGATCCAGCGCGATGCGCTGCTCGGCGCTGCGGCCCTTGATACCGAAGGCCTCCCGGTCACCCCGGACGAGCCGGACGTTGCCCTCGGACGTCACGCGTCCCAGGGCCTTGCCGCGCTCGGACTGGATCATCAGACCCGTGTGGACCGGGAAGTCGGACGCCTCGGGGACGTACAGGCTCTCCTGGTCGAAGAGGAGGTCCACCTGCTCGCCGGAGAGCGTCAGCTCGGACATTCCGGTCCAGCCGGAGGAGCCGGTGATGGCGAGCTCCGCGCGGTACTCCTCGGCGAGGAGTCCGACCGAGGAGGCCTTGATCCTGAGCGGCAGGTCCTTCGACACAACCGTGACGTCGAACCCCTCGGCCTGCAGATTGCGGGCGACCGCGAGGATGCGGGAGTCGTTGTCCCCCAGGCGATAGCCGCTGGGCAACACGCTGGGGTCCGAGTGATTGAGCTCGACACGCACCGTCCCGCCCAGCTCCCCGGTGGGGATGGGGGCATCGAGACGGCCGAATTTCACTCGGTAGTCGTCGAGCAGGCGCAGGGCCTGCCGGGCGAAGTAGCCGAGTTCGGGATGGTGCCGCTTGGCCTCCAATTCCGTGACCACGACGATGGGAAGCACGACTTCGTGCTCATCGAAGCGGTTCATGGCGTGCGGGTCGGCCAGCAGGACGCTGGTGTCGAGAACATAGGTGCGCCGGTCTGGCATACGGCGCTTTGTGCTGGTCACCACGGAAGGACGTACCCCCTCGGATGAGGTCGGGGAGCGACGGAGGAGAGCTGGACCGGTGTCCGGCCGCGATGCACGGGCCGACTACCGGCCCTCTCCGCTTCGTCCGTACTGACCGCACGGTCGAGCTGGTGCAAAGGGCCTCCCGGGCGGACGGCCCCGTGCCGTCCGCTGAGATACGACACCCGTGGTTCGGGCGTCGACCTGGAGGGCTTATGCCCTCGAACGCACGATGCCATGCCAGACCGAAGGACGGCGCGTTCGTTAACACCAGATGACGTACGCCCCTGATGGCGCCCCCTGCGAGCGGGAACACGCCGGGCGAGTGAGCCGAAGGGCGCCCCCGGAGGCGAACCGAGCCTCAAAAAACGGGGGAACCCTAGCCTCCGTAGCGCCTGTGGCGGGCCGCGTAGTCGCGCAGGGCACGCAGGAAGTCGACCTTGCGGAAGGCCGGCCAGAAGACTTCACAGAAGTAGTACTCGGAGTGGGCCGTCTGCCAGAGCATGAACCCGGACAGCCGCTGTTCGCCGCTCGTACGGATCACGAGGTCGGGGTCGGGCTGGTCGCTGGTGTAGAGGTGCTTGCCGATCATGTCGATGTCGACGTTGTCGGCGAGCTCCTCCATCGTGGCGCCCTTTTCGGCGTGGTCGAGGATCATCGAGCGCACGGCGTCGGCGATCTCCTGGCGGCCGCCGTAGCCGATGGCGACGTTGACGACTATTCCGTCGACGTGCGCGGTGGACTCCTCGGCCTCTTTCAGGACGGTCTGCGTGCGTGAGGGCAGGATGTCGGGAGTACCCACGTGGTGCACGCGCCAGCGGCCGTTGGCGGCGAGGGAGCTGACGACGTTCTCGATGATGCCGAGCAGCGGTACGAGCTCTTCCTCGGGGCGGTTGAGGTTGTCCGTGGACAACAGCCAGAGGGTGACGACCTCGACGTCGGTCTCGGAGCACCAGCCGAGGAACTCCTCGATCTTGTCCGCCCCGGCCCGGTGTCCCTGGGCGGCGGTACTGCCCGCCGCCTTCGCCCAGCGCCGGTTGCCGTCCACGATGACGCCGATGTGCTTGGGCACCTTGTCGTGGTCAAGGTGGCCTTCCACCCTGCGTGTGTAGACCCTGACCAGCAAGCGGCGCAGGTTGTCGCGCAGGTTCACGTTTTTCGTCAGCCCCTCCGTGCAGATAACGGTCCCCCGAGGGCGACACCCTACCGCTGCTGTAGCGCCCCTCGCCCTTGGGGTGCAAGGCCTCCCGCTCGCCGGACGGCACCGGGGCGGACGCCGGGCGACACCCGGACGCCAGTTGGGGCGAGAGCGGACCCACACCGGGACCAGGGCTAGCGGTGCGGGATGGCGGCACCCCAGGGGCGTACGCCAGGCGCGCGGAAGCGGACAAAAAACGGGCCGGTCCGTGGGGGGGGAGACGGACCGGCCCGAGGGGGGGTTTCCACCATAACCCTTCGTAAGTGATGCTGCGCGCATCGGCATGCGAAAACTACTCTCCGGAGTCGCCCGGCGACATCAGGGTGAGTGCGGAAGCGTTCATTCAAGGGCCGAACATGGCCGAATCACACCGGATTCCAAGGGAACGAAGGGGAATCTGGAGAGAACCAGGGGGTTTGCGAGTGATTGTGGGGCACTCGGCCATCCGCCTCGGACGTACCTCGCAAGGGTGACGCCCCTTGGAACGCCCACTTGACGCCAAGGCCGCTTTCACGACCACGACCGCTTCCCGGCCCTACCCACATCAGAGGCCCGCACAGGGCTCCCGAACGCGCCCCCCGGCGAAGGCAGCAGGGCACCGCGCAGCCCCCTCCTCCGCGCGGTGCCATCCCGCGCAGCTTTGCTCGCGCGAATTGCCTTGTCTCGAATTTACGTGAGCCGCAGAGGTGGTCCGGACCATTCGCGATAACGATGTGGAAACTGTGTGAGCGTTCTGAGGTTTCTGCGAGGGCTTTTACCTGAACTGAATGGCAAACGTCGCCTCTTTGCTCAAGTGTGGGCGTTTACGAGCGATAATTACCCGCATGCGCAAATCACCCCATTCGCCCAACGATAGGAGAGCAAGGTGGCAGGGGGCGGCAGAAGAACAATGTTCCAGCTCGGGCAGCGGACAGGATCTGACCTCATTCGCATCTAGCGTCGCCGCCATGACATCGAGGATCACGAGGATCACCTGGGACGAGGCCGGCGCACGGCGCTACGAGCGCCAACTCCTGCGTACGCCCGCGCCGCCCGGCACCCCCGTCGCCGAGGTTGTCGGCACGCTGCTCGCCGCGCACGCGCAGGTCCTGTCGGCCGCCGAGCTCTCCGTGGGCCTGCGGCTCGACGGCGCGACCCGCCAGGACGTGCGCGCGGCACTGTGGGACGACCGGAGTCTGGTGAAGACGTACGGGCCGCGCGGCACGATCCATCTCCTCGCCGCCGCCGAGCTCCCGTTCTGGAGCGCCGCGCTGACCGCCGTGCCGAGCGGCAAGAGCGCCCCGCCGGGCCTGCGGATGACGCCCGAGCAGGAGGAGCGGGTCATCGCCGCGATCGGCGACGCCCTCGACGGGCGGCAGCTGACCATCGACGAACTGTCCGAGGAGGTCGTGGCCCGCACCGGCCCCTGGGCCGGAGACCTCGTGATGGAGGCGTTCCAGGGCAAGTGGCCGCGCTGGCGGCAGGTCATGCACCGCGCGGGCCAGTCCGGCGCGCTGTGCTTCGCCCCCGACCACGGCCGCAAGGCCACCTACACGCGCCCGCCGCGCTTCGACCCGCTCCCCGCGGACGAGGCGCTCGCCCTGCTCGTACGCCACTATCTGCGCGCGTACGGTCCCGCGACGCCGCCGCACTTCGCCAAGTGGGCCGCCGCGCCCCGGGGCTGGGCCGCGGACCTCTTCGCCTCGCTGGCTTCCTCGGGCGGGATCGAGGAGGTCGACTTCGAGGGGGCGCCGGCGTGGGTGGTGGCGGGCGACACGGAGTTCCCGTCGGAGGCCGTACGCGGGGTGCGGCTGCTCCCCTACTTCGACGCGTACGCCATCGCCGCGCAGCCTCGCGAGCGGATGTTCCCCGGCGCGGCGTACGGGCGCGCTCTGGCGGGCGGGCAGGCGGGGAACTATCCCGTGCTGCTCGTCGACGGCGTGGTCGCCGGGGTCTGGCACCAGCGGCGGCAGGGGAAACGGACGACAGTGACGGTGGAGCCGCTGGGGCGGCTGAGCGCGGTGCGGGAGCGGGAGCTGGGCGAGCAGGTGGTGCGCGTGGGCGAAGTCCTGGAAGCCAGGGCGGAGTTGGTGGTGGGAAAGGTGACGTCGGGCCCGCACGCATAGCCCCCGAACGTCAACTCCGCCCGCCCTTCGTGGACTTGTTCGCGCCACGCGCTCCACGTGCTCCACGCGCTCCACGTGCTCCACGCGCGCTACGGCTTGCGGGCCTCGATGAGGTGGCGGGAGCTGTGGGCCACGAACGGGCCCGTGGCCATGATCCGCTCGTGCAGGCTCAGGAGGCGGGTCCGGTACTGGTCCACGGTGAAGCCGGGCACCATCCACACCACCTTCCGCAGGAAGTGCACGACGGCCCCGATGTCGTGGAACTCCATCCGCAGCCGCTCCGCACGCAGATCGACGACCTCGAGTCCGGCGGCCTCGGCTCCGGCCCGCTCATGGTCGGGGTGACGGGCGTTGCGGTTGGCCTCCGACTGGGGGCCGAGGAAGTACTCGACGAGCTCGTAGGCGCTGCTGGGGCCCACGTGCTGGGCGAAGTAGGTGCCGCCGGGCCTGAGGACACGGGTGATCTCCGTCCAGTGCGCCGTCACCGGGTGCCTGCTCACGACGAGGTCGAATGCCGCGTCGCCGAACGGCAGCGGTGCGTCCTCCGGCGAGGCGACGACCACCGCTCCGCGCGGGTGGAGGAGGGCGGTGGCCTTGGCGACGTTCGGGGGCCAGCCCTCGGTGGCGACGGTGAGACGCGGCAACTCCCGTGCCGACGCGAGGACTTCACCACCCCCGGTCTGGATGTCGAGAGCGGCCTCCGCCTCGGCCAGGCGCTCGCCCATGACCCGCGCGTATCCCCAGGAGGGACGCGCCTCAGTGGCCCGCCCCTCGAACCACGAGAAGTCCCAGCCCTCGGTGGGGGCGGCTTCGGCCTCGCTGACGAGCTCTTCGAAGCTTTCCGGGGTTTCGAAGCTTTCCGGGGTTTCCGGGGTTTCAGGGGTTTCAGGGGTTTCGAAGGTACGGGCGGTCGGGTTCATCGAGAGATGGTGGCAGGACGGGTTCGCGTGCCGCGACCGGATTCCCCCCGGGGGCGAGGGCGGGGGCGTTGTCACCGGGCGCTGCTACGTTCATCGCCATGACTGTTCCTGAGGCTGGAATGCCGTACGCCGGGGGCGAGAAGGAAAGCCTGCACGCGAGCCTCGACCGCCATCGGGACGCCGTGCTCTGGAAGTTGGAGGGACTGGACGACGAGCAGCTGCGCCGGCCCATGACCCCGTCGGGCACGAACCTGCTGGGGCTGGTGAAGCACCTCGGGTCGGTGGAGTACGGCTGGTTCTGCGAGACGTTCGGCCGCGCGGCGGAACCGCTGTGGTTCGACCCGTACAAGGACGAGGACATGACCGTCGCTCCCGGTGAGACGACGGCCCGGATCGTGGACTTCTACGGACGTGCCCGCGCGGCCGCCGACCGCGTGATCACCGAACTGCCGCTGGACACCCTCGGCAAGGCACCCTGGCGGGACCACAAGGTGTCGTTGCGCTGGGTCCTCATCCACATGATCGAGGACACGTCACGGCATGCGGGACACATGGACATCGTGCGGGAGCTGATCGACGGAGCGACGGGGGACCATCGCCGGCCCTAGTTCAGTTCCTCTCCGGGGGTCAGGCAGCGGGTGAGGCCGGGGGCTCCTGGAGTACGAGGAGGGTGTGTACGTCCTCGCCGTGGCGGACCGTGCCTGCTTTGCGGAAGCCGTGCCGTTCGAGGAGGCGGACCGAGGCGGTGTTCTCGGCGAAGGGGTCGGCGTGGAGGGGGCGGGTCCTCTCCTCGCCGAGGAAGAGGGCGAGGGCCTCGGTGCCGACGCCCCGGCCCCAGTGGGACCGGCCGAGCCAGTAGCCGATGAAGCGACGGCGGTCCTCCGTTTCCTCCTCCCACCAGGCGACGATGTGGCCGGCCGCCGTGCCGTCCACCGTGACCGTCCGTACGAGGACGGCGTCGTCGCCGAGGATCCGGGTGACCCAGTGATTCATGAAGCGGTCACGTGGCCGGGGCGTGAACCGTGACCGCCGGGCCGCCTCCGTGTCGTGCTCCTGCTCGAAGAACACGCCGAGATCGGCGTGTTCCACGGCACGCAGCCGTACGTGGGCCTGTGCAAGCGTGTCGTCGCTCATACCGAGGGAGTCTGGCACCACCCACTGACATCGGACTCGGCCTGGGACTCGGCCTGGGACTGGGACTGGGCCTGGAACTGGAACTGGGACTGGCTCTGGGATTGGGTGTGTCTACGGGACGAGAGGGCGTACGTCCTCGGCGGTGAAGCGGACGAAGCCCTCGGGGTCCGGCTCGTCGGCCGTCGGCTGGAGGATCACGGTGTCGGCGCCGGCGTCCGTGAGGCGGCGGACGGCCGCGGCGACCGCTTCCGCGTCCCCGGCGACTCCGAGGTCCGGGACCGATGCCAGGCCCTCCGCATCCAGCTCGGCGTGGAGGCGGGCGGCGGCGTCGGGTCCGGTGGCCGTGAGGAGATAGACGACGACGGTGTGCGGGTCATCGGGGCCATCGGTACGGGAGGCCGACTTCCGCCCCTCGTCGATGAGTTGGCGCGCTGTACGTACGCCGTCGGGTGGAGTGCCGGCGTGGAGGATCGTGCCGTCGGCGGCCTCCCCGGAAAGCCGGAGCGTACGCGGGCCGGTGGCTCCGGCGAGGATCGCCACGGGTGACTGCGGGGGCCAGTCGAGGGCGACGCCGTCGAGCTTCACGTACCGGCCGTCCGTGGTGACGCGTTCGCCGCGCAGGAGTGCGCGCAGGGCCGCGAGGTACTCACGCAGGAGCGTCACGGGCGACTCGGCCCGTGCCCCGACCTGCCCCATCCAGTCCTGTACGCCGTGACCGACGCCCACGATCGCCCGGCCCGGGAAGAGCCGGTCCAGGGTGGCGGTCTCCATCGCGGTCACGGCGACGTTCCGCAACGGCACGGGAAGCAGACCCACGCCCACGCGCAGCCGCTCCGTCCAGGCGAGCGCTGCCGCCGCCGCGGAGACCCCGCCTTCCAGGAAACAGTCCTCCCACAGCCACAGCTCCTCCAGCCCCACGTCCTCCGCCGTACGAACCATCGTGCGCAGGCGTTCCGGGGGCAGCTGCGGCCGGAATACGGCACCTAGAGCGGTCATGGGGTTCTTCCTACCCCGGGGTGGGGGCGGCGGACAACTCCATTACGGGGCCGCACCGTCGACGGCGCGCAGAAAGAGGAGGCAGAGGGTAACTGGTTTCTCCGTCCCAGGGCTTCGTCGGCACCCGTCACGTACCCGCAGGTCAGAGGGCTGGCTCCCGTGATCGTCTGGGACTCAGACGACACTTACGCCCGTTCCATCCGCCCTCACGGTAGTTGTCCACAGGCCCGCGACGTCCGGGGTGGGGTGCGGGAGAGTTGGGGGGTGCGGGGATTGCGGGAGGTTGCTGTGGGTGGGGTGTTGGTGGCGGAGTGGGGCTTGGCCGCGGGGTGGTCGCGGTCCGGGCTCTATCGGTGTCTCAAGGAGGAGGGGTGGGCAGCGCTTGGTGAGGGGGTCTGGGCGGAGCCGGGTATGGAGGTGGATTTCCGGATGCGGCTCAGGGCGGTGCAGCTCGCCGCACCGGAGCTTGTCGTCAGTCACCGGGCGGCAGCCTGGGTTTGGCGGATCGAACTGCTGCGGGTGGAGGCGGAGTTCACCGATCCGGCGGCGGTACGGCAGCGGAAGCGTCTGCGGGTGCACCGCAGTGCGCTGCCCGCCGGTGACGTGGTCGAGCGTGACGGGTTGCGGATCACGAGCGTCGACCGGACGCTGGCCGACCTGTTGCTGTCGGGGCCGCGGGACGAAGCCTTGGTGGCCGTCGACTCCGCGCTCACCCGTCGCACGGTCGGGGTGAGCGACCAAGACCGCGAGCGGCGGGTGCGTCGGGCACCGCTCACCCATCGCGGCACGATCGCCACCGCACTCGGACGGCGGAGGCGCGGTGTCGTCCGGGCCCTGGGGTGGCTCGCGCTCGCCGACCCGGCGTGCGGTTCGCCGGCGGAGACGGTGGCCCGGCTGCGGATGTACGACGCCGGCCTGCACCCCGAGACGCAGGCCGAGGTCGCCACGTTCACCGGACGCGTGCTGCGCCCCGACTTCCTGTTCCGGGCGCAGGGCGTCGCCGTCGAGATCGAGGGGTACGCCTATCACGGCAGCCGCGAGGACCACCGCCGTGACGTCGCCCGTTTCAACGACCTTCAGCAGTGCGCCGAGGTGCGGGTCGCGCTGCGGTTCACGGCGGAGGAGGTGTTCCGCGCCCCGAGGACGATGATCGCCACGATTCGGCGGGCGTTGGGGGCGACAGGAGGGGGTTCTGGGGTCGCAGGAGGGAGTGCGGGGGTCGCAGGAGGGAGTGCGGGGGTCGCAGGAGGGAGTGCGGGGGTCACAGAAGGTGGTCCGCCTTGCCCGCCTTGATGTCCTGGATGAGGGTACGGAGGGCATCGCGGGTGTCGGTGAGGTAGGTGTCCTCGGCTCCGGCGAGGGCGATGTAGGCGTTGCCGGAGGTGTCGGTGCCTATGCGGAAGCAGTTGGCGCCCTCTCCGCAGAAAGGGGGTTCCCAGGTGATGTCCGGCACGGCTGTGTCTCCTAGAGGTCGGCTGCGAGATCCTGAATGAAATCGCGTGACGCGTCGGGGGCCAGTGCCACGGCTTCCGCCGCGTCGAGCTGGGCCCGGTACTTGTGGAGCTGCATCTCGGTGTCGATGAACTCCGGTCCGTGCGTGCTGTCGAGCTCCACGGTGTCCAGGGCGGGGACGGAAGATTCCGCGTACACGACCGACTGTCCGGCTCCGGGAAAGCCGCCCGCCTTGAAAGGGATGACCCGCACGGTGATGTGGCCTCGCTCCGACAGGCGCAGGACGTGCGCCAGCTGTCGTCGCGCCACGGCAGTACCGCCGAACTCCATGCGTAGGGCCGCCTCATGGACGATGACGTCAAGGACAGGCGGTTCGGGTCGGTCGAGCACCTGCTGCCGGTCCATGCGGTGCGCCAGGCGTACGGCGACGTCGGCGACGGGCAGGCGGGGAATCACCGCCTCGAAGACCGCGCGGGCGTGGTCCTCGGTCTGAAGCAGTCCCGGCAGGTGCACGGTCAGCGCGATGCGGAGGCACTTGGCGCGCCACTCCATCTCGGCGATGTCCTGGAAGCTCGCCGGGAGTTGACCCCGGTACGTCTCCCACCAGCCCTTGTCGCGCTCGGCGGCCATGTCGGCGAGCGCCTCGACCAGCGCCTCGTCCGCGCAGCCGTAGTTGGCCGCGAGGGTACGTACGCGTTCAGAGCTGATGCCGGACCGGCCGGACTCCATGTTCGGCACGTTCGTGCGCGGAACGCCGAGCAGCCCTGCGGCGTACTCCGTCGTCATGCCTGCGGCAGCACGCATTTTGCGCAACTCCGCACCGAGCCGTCGCTGCCGCTCGGTCGGTGTGCTCCTTGGCGGCATCCGCCCCTCCAGTTCGGCCCCGCGGCAGGGCAAGTCTGCCTCCGCGCGAGCAGGCGGGTCCACCACGATCGGAGTGAATCCCGGCCAGTAGGTAGTACACGTACTCCAGAATGCTCTACGTTAAGTAACGCACACGCTACACACGGCAGTTGGCAGTGCATCGCGCGAGCCTGCCCCGAACTCCTTCCCTGGGAGGGGCGGGCCCGCGCCAGGGAGACGAGCCACCGGCAGCCGTGATCGTCACGTCATGTCACATCACCGGACAGCACTCACCCCAACTCACCCCACGGGAGTTCCGCATGCCCATTTCCCTCTGCACCGTCCAGGGCGACCACTCCGCCCCCGCGCCCGAACCCCTCGCGTACAGCCTCACCCTGCCCGCCACGCTCAGATCGCCGGCGATCGCCCGGGCGGCGACCCGTACCGTGCTGGTCGCGCACGGGCTCGGCGCGCTGGCCGACCCCGCCGAGCAGGCAGTGGGTGAACTGGTCGCCGTTGCCTGTCGGTTCACGCCCACGTCCGAGGTCTATCTCTCCCTACGCCATCGGGACGGAGCCCTCCGCGTCATCGTCTACGACGGGCACCCGCGCCACACCCACCCCCGCCTCGCCGCCGCCTGCGACACCCGCCGCCGCGCGTCGTTGCGCCTGCTCGGCTGTGTCGTGCGGGCCTGCGAGGGCGACTGGGGATTCGGTGAGGCACGGGAGCCGGGAGGGGGGACACGGATGTGGGCGGTACTGCCGTGCGGCGGGACTCCGGCGGGGGTGGGTGACCCCCCGGAACCGATGTCGAGGTCGATGTGATCAAGGCGGGACAGGCCGCTCGTCGCCCGACCCCCGGTCGGACGACGAGCGACTCCGGGGTGGCCGCACGGGAGCCCACCACCCGGACGAAAGGCACAGCCTGCACGACAGGAGGCCCTCGACCCGCAGTTCGACACGAGTCGCAGGGCGCACTCGACCCACCTGGTGGACCAGAGGAAACGATTTGCTACTTACTTTGCTACTCCGATGGTATTCTGGCGTCATGGACTCCACGGAGCAGTACGACAAAGATGAGGGCCCCGCCCAGAAGGTCAGCGTGTCCATGCCCGCAGGTCGCGTCGCCGCGGTGAAGGCGCGGGTGGGATCGCGCGGTTTCTCGGCGTATGTCAGTGCGGCGGTGGAGAGGCAGATACAGCGCGATCTGCTGGAGGAGTTGCTCCAGGCGAAGGAGGCGGAGACCGGGCCGCACTCCCCCGAAGTCCAGGAGTGGGCCACAGAGATCTTCCGCGAGGCCGAGAGCATGGCGGAGAACGAGCACGCCGCAGAAGGCCACGAGGGGGGCGGGGAATCGGAATGGCGCGCGCACAGGGCCAGTTGAGCAACGGCGTACTGCTCCTCGACAGCGAGGGACTGAGCAAGCTCATGGCCAACGACCCTCGCGTCACAGGCCTGATGCGCACCGCCCAGGCCAAGGACACCCTTGTCGCCCTGAGCAACCTGACGTTGATCGAAGCATGGCATTCCAAAGTCCGCATCGAACGCCTCCGCTGGCACGTCTCACGTATGGAGGTGCTGTCCGTCACGGATGCCATCACATGGCGGGCCATCGATCTGCTGCGGAACGCGAACCTCCACGGGCACAAGTACGCGATCGACTCCGTCGTGGCCGCGACAGCCTTGGGCTACTCGGGGCCACGCATCATCGTCACCTCGGACGCCGACGACATGAACAAACTCTGCGGGGACAGGGTCCGCGTCGTCGGCGTGTGACAGGGACGCGGCGACGGCTCGATCGTGCGTCAGCTCTGACTGGGCCCCGCCCCCTCCCCCTTCGGGAACGTCACCTCCACGCGGCGGTTTTTGCGGCGGCCCTGTTCCGAGGTGTTGTCGGCGATCGGGTAGTCCTCGCTGTAGCCGCGTACCGCGAAGGTGACGTTCGTTCCGCCGAGGCTGGAGGCGAGTTCCTCGTGGACGACTTCGGCGCGGTTCTTGGAGAGGGTCAGGCCGTGGGCGTACGAGCCGAGGTTGTCGGTGAAGCCGAAGACGCGGACGTTCGTGGCGTTCTGGGCCTTGATCTCGTCCGCGATCGCCTTGATGCGGGAGCGTGCCTCGGGGTTGAGCTTCGAGCTGTCCTTCGGGAAGAGGACCTCCGCCTGGAGCGCGAACGTCACGTCCTCGTTCGTGTCCACCCGGCGTTCCTCGCCGCCGAGGTCCTCGACGACCGACTTGATGTCCAGCACGCGCGCGGGCGCGAGCGTGGCGCCGTCGGCGAGCTTCAACCCCGGGCTGTTCGCGTCCACTTCAGGGGGTGGGGAACTGCTGACGCTGCCCGGCGGAGCGCTCGGGTCCTCGTCGTCCGCCTGGGCCGGGGTGAGGGGCGTCAGGAAGACGAGGGTGGTGAGAACGGTGAAGGTGATCGCTGTGGTGCGGGGGGTGAGGGGCATGGTTACTCGCCCTCGGAGAGTTCGATGGAGGCAGGGGGCATCGAGCCGACCTGGAAGGAGACCTTGGTGGTGCCTTCGGGTGGGGCTGGGAACTGGGCGAACCACTCTGTGGTGTCACCCGACAGCACGCCGCCGGTGAACCGGGTGCACAGGCAGCGCCCTTCCGTGTCGCGCAGGACGAGGTACTTCTTCTTGCCCGTCTGGTCGACCAGGCTCGCGCCGGCGATCGACCCGCCGTTCTTGGCCAGTTCGCTCTCGTCGCCGCGCCAGTCCGCGGCCACCCACGGCTTGCCGCTGCCGTTCGTCACCGTTCCCGCGACGGTGACGAAGCCGCCGTCGTCCCGGGTGGCCGACGTGACGGCCAGGGTCAGACCGCCGCCCTTGACCTCGGCCAGCGTCTGCTCGGCGGAAGGGGCTTGGGATTCCTGCTTGTCGTCACCCCCGTCGTCGTTCTTCGCGGGCGACGAGGACGAAGTCTTCTTGTCCGAAGCCCCGTCGTCTCCCCCACCGCAGCCGGCCACCGTGAGGACCAGCCCAGTCGTGATCGCCACCGCGGTCAGTACCGTGCGGCCCTTCGTGGTGCGCCGAATGTTCATTGGTACGGCTTCCTTTCACTCGGCCAGTTGCACAGAGAACAGCACGGACGCGTCGGGAAGGTCGTCCAAATCGAAATCTTCGGGGTCGATGTTCACCAACTC
The DNA here is from genome assembly GCF_026341515.1 of Streptomyces sp. NBC_00878. Taxonomy (NCBI): domain Bacteria; kingdom Bacillati; phylum Actinomycetota; class Actinomycetes; order Kitasatosporales; family Streptomycetaceae; genus Streptomyces; species Streptomyces sp. NBC_00878. The sequence goes on from NZ_JAPEOK010000001.1 coordinate 3,803,584, forward strand.
GCCGTCGCAGTCGAGTTCGACGGCGTCCTGGGGGTCGTCGGGTACGGCGAATTCGCAGCGGGGCTTGATGACAGCCTTGGCATCGGCCGTCGCCTGTATGTTCTCCGTGCCCGGGATGAGCGAGTCGCCGACCGTGTAGTTCGTCTGGATCGCCACCTCGTAGCCGAGGTACCCGTTCACGGTCGCGCCCCCGAACGCCGTGACGGCCGCGTCGTTCTCGGCGGCCAACGCGTCGGCCGCGGCGGCGGCCCCGGCGCCTTCGAGCGCTTCGGGGTCGAGCCAGTCCAGCCAGTCGGCGTCCCCGCCGACGGCGCCTCCCAGGCCCTCCACCAACTCGTCCCGCGCGCTCTGGGCGGCAGCCAACGCAGCGGCGTCCGCCGCGGATTGAGCTCCGTTACGGGCGGACGCCGCCTGAGCGAATGCGAAGAAGGCGAACGCGGCGAAGAGCAGAATCCCCGTCAGCCAGATGTAGATGGGGAGAGTCGCCCCTCGGTCGCCGCGCAGACGTGCTGCAATCAGCCTCCGACGACGCTGGTGACCGCTGCGAGGATCGCGCCCGAGATCAGGCCGTCGAGCCCGAGCCCGTCGATCAGCGTGAAGATCCCCGCGATCAGGATCATCAGCCCCGCGTACTCCACGAAGCCCGCCCCGGCGTCCCGGTCTCGTCCTCGCATCCGGGAGGCCACGGTGTGAACCCACCCGCGTACCGCGTACCGCGTCCTCGTGGATGTCTCCGGTCCCTGGCTCTTGGTCACAGTGATCCCTTCCCTCCCACCTGAAACCACTACCGTCCCGCGCACCGTACGTGAGAACACGCCTACTCCGGGTGGGCCCAGGGGCCCAACTTCCCGAGATCGGAGTCACCGGTTCCACCCCCCGCGGGCCGTGCCCAGCCAGTGGGCTATCGCTTCGCTGCGCGTGGAACTGTGCAGCTTTGCGAAGATGCGATTGATGTGGTTCTTGACCGTCTTCTCACTGATGAAACACGTGGCGGCGATCTGCCGGTTGTTCATGCCGGCCGCTATCAGATCCATGACCTCCACCTCCCGTGAACTCAGTCCGAAATCCAGTCGGTTGTGGCCGCGGCGCTGAAGTCCCGCCGCGGAGGCGGGTCGAGCCTTCGACGACTGTGCCACAACCGGTTGCAGATGCGAAGAGATTTCGTTCGGTTCGTACGAAACACCGAGTGAATCCGACCCAGTTGCCGCGGTGGCGGAAGAGGCGGCGGAAGAGGCGGAAGAGACAGCCTCGGCGGAAGGCGAGAAGGTGGCCCTTCCGTCACGCACGTCACGGACCGCGGTGATCAGTTCGGCCGCCGTGAACTCGCCGTGCACGAGATAACCGGCCGCTCCCAGGCGCAACGCCTCCGCCACCACCTCGGGTTCACGGCTGTACGTCAGCATCATCACGGGAGCCAGCCGGCCCAGTAACGGCAGTGCGGTGAGGCCGTCCGAGCCCGGCATGCGTACGTCCAGGAGGATCACGTCGGGGCGGTCGCGGGTCGCGGCCGCGACCGCCTCCGCACCGTTCGACGCCCTGGCGGTGACCCGGATGCCGGGGTGGGCGTCGAGCAGGGCCGCCAGGCCCGCCCGTACGACGGGATTGTCGTCGGCAACGAGCACTCGTAGGGGCGGGCCGGGAAGTGCCTGGTCAGGCATGTGCGGCCTCCTCTTGAGGAGTGTGTGAGGGGGATACCGGCAGGGGGGCGCCCAGCGGAAGGTCGACCTTGACCTCCGTGCCGCCCTGCTCGGCCTGGCGCAGCTGAATGCCCGCGCCCATCGACGTCGCGCGTTCCATCATGCCCAGCAGACCGAAGTGGCCGGTTTTCGCCAGGTGTTGTACGTCATCGAGGGAATCGAGGGATACGGCCGGGCCGGTTCCGTCGTCCCTCACCGTCAGGTGGAGGGAGGAGGGGGAGGCGTCGAGGGTCACGTCCACGCGGGTCGCGTTCGTCGCGTGGCGGTGTGTGTTCTCCAGTGCCTCCGAGACGATCGCCAGGAGGTGGTGGGACGTTTCGGGTGGGAGTACGAGGGTGGAGGGCGCCTGGTGGTCGACCCGCGCCGCGATGCCCGTACGGGAGGCGAAGTCCTCGGCCCTCGCCGACAGTTCCGTCCTCAGGTCCGTGGGCGGAAGCGACAGCGTCGTGTGGTGGCGCAGGTCCGTCAGGAGGTCGCGGGACTCCGCCGCCGCCCGGCGTGCCGCGCCCGCCACCGCCGCGGCCTGGGACTTGAGGGCGCGGGGGTCCGTGTCGTGGTCGGCGGCGACCGCGAGGGCCTCGGCGGCCAGGGCCAGGCCGTGCAGGGTCTTCGCCACCGAGTCGTGCATATCCCGGGCCAGGCGCGCCCGTTCGGACTCGACGGCCTCCGCCACGGCCAGGCGGGAGTTGGCCTCCGCGAGGGCCTGACTGGCCGTGCCGAAGTGGAACATCAGGTTGCGCAGGGTGACGCCTATGATGCCCGCGGCGATACAGAAGCCCGCGATCAGGAGAGTGCTGGCGCCGGCGCCCGGATGGTGTTCCCAGGTCCTGAACACCATGAGCAGTACGACGAGTTGGAGGCCCGTGAAGACTCCGGAGCCGCGCCAGCCGTACAGCAGGCCCGCCAGGAGCGGGGTGCAGACGGCCGCGTACGCGAGGGGGGAGGCGGGGGGCGCGGTCAGCAGGAGTATCGCGCCGAAGACCAGGTCCACCGCCATGAGGGTGGGGTGTGCGAGGAGGCGGGGGGCGAGGCGGTCCCAGTCCCTGAGCATGGCGTACGAGCCCATGACGCCGAGGACCGCCGCGGCGAGGACGCCGTAGCGGGGCGGGCCGTCCGTCGCGTTGGCCGTCGCGAAGGGGGCGCCGATCGCGATCAGGGTGAGGCGGACCGCGAACGCCTGGCGGCACAGGGCCTGTAGGGCGTTGAGCTGGAGGCGGACGCTGCCGGGCGCTGCCGCGTCGTCTGCGAAGTAGCCTGTGGCCCACTTGGCGGAGCCGGCCGGGGGAAGGGTTGTTCGTTGGCTGCGGGCCGGTGGGGGCTGGTCGCGCAGTTCCCCGCGCCCCTTGAGGGGGCGCCATGCCCACCGGTGTTTCCAGGTCCCCGTCACCTCAACGCCCCAATACCGAGCCGAAGTTGGTGCCGGAGCCCAGGAACATTCCTGTGGCGATGAGGATCATCGTGGCCGGAAGCATGAAGACCAGGGTGACCATGGTGGCCTTGGGGATCGTCTTGGCCGCGCGGCGGCGGGAGTTCTGGGCGTCGGTGCGGCGCATGTCCGTGGCGAGCTGGATCAGGGTGTCCGCGATCGGGGAGCCCAGTTCCTCGCCCTGCTGGAGCGCCGAGACGAACTGGGCGACCTGTTCGGAGGAGTTGCGCCTGCGCAGTTCGTCGAAGGCCTGGCGGCGGCTGACGCCCATGTCCATCTGGCGCAGGGTGATGCGCAGTTCGTCCGCCCACGGGCCCTCGTACCGTTCCGCGACCCGGTCCAGGGCCTGGCGGAAGCCGAGGCCCGCCGAGACCACGACCGCCAGGACGTCCAGGAAGTCCGGGAGGGTGCGGTCGATGACGTCCTTGCGTTCGCGGATGGCCTGCCAGATGAGGGCGTCGGCGGCGAGGATGCCGAAGGCGAGGGCCATCAGGGCGAAGAGCGGCTGGCCGTTGGTGAGGAAGATCAGGCAGAGCAGGACGCCGAAGACCCCGTACACCGCCCGGCGGGCCGCGTAGCGGTTCAGGGTCAGGCCGCCGGGGTTGCCCGCCATGTCGATGCGGCGGCGTTTGGCGTCCGTACGGCGGGGGCCCATCAGACGCAGGACGAGCGGGGCGAACCGCATGCCCAGGCGGTCGACGGCCGAGTCGGCCTTCGAGACGCGGGTGGCGCCGACCTCCAGGGCGAGCGCCATGTCGCCGGGGAGCTTGGCGTCCGCGCGGTACATGCGGATGCCGAGGAGCATGCCTCCGACGGCGAGGCCCGTCAGCGCGGCGAGGAGCAAGGCCAGCAACGTAATCCCCTCCCCCTCATACTTCGATCTTGCCGAGGCGGCGGATGGCGAAGAAGCCGATGGTGTAGAGGCCCATGGAGACGAGCACCAGGGTCTGGCCGAGCGCGGAGCCGGTCACCTTGGCGAGGGCGCCCTCGTTCGAGGAGTTGATCAGGACCAGGGAGCCGACGCCGAGGAGCGGGACCGTGAAGGCGGTCGCGTTGACCTCGGAGAGCATGGTGCGGACCTCGCGGCGGGTCTCCTTGCGGTCCTCCAGGGTCTGGGTGAGGTTCCGCAGGGAGTTGACCACCGAGCCGCCCGCCTTGTTGGACAGGACGAGGGTGGTGACGAGGACGACGAGTTCACGGGACGGGAGGCGTTCGGCCAGTTCGCCGAGGGCGTCGTCGACCGAGCGGCCGAGGGTCAACTGGTCGGCCACCCGGGCCAGTTCCTCGCCCGCCGGGGCCTCCAGCTCCTCCGCCGCCATCGCCAGGGCCGTACGCAGGGCGAGGCCGGCGGCCGCCGCGTTGGCCAGCAGGCGGGCCACGTCCGGGAGTTGGTTGATGAAGGCCTCGATGCGTTTCTGGCGTTGCCAGTTGAGGAAGATCGCCGCGCTCCAGATGCCGGCCAGACCGGCGATGGGGCCGAAGAACGGGGCCAGGGCGGCGGCCGCGATCAGCCAGAGTGCGACGACCCCGGCGGCGACGTATGTGCAGAACTCGCCCGCCGTCACGTCGAGTCCCGTCGCCGACAGGCGCAGGTGGATCGTGCGGCCGAGGCGGGTGCGGCGCAGCCGGCGGTCGACGGCGGCGAAGCGGCGGGCGCGGCCGGCCGCGGTGCGCAGCGGGCCGCCGCCGGAGAGGCGGTCGACGAGGGCCTGCCGCTGGGCGCGGCCCGACGCGTACGTGTGCACGCCCGCGACGGCGAGGGTGCCGCACAGGACGGTGCCGCCGAGGGCGAGCAGGGCCGGGTTGTTCACGGCTCGCTCCTCTCAGGTTCGGTGGGGGTCGTGTCAGGTTCGGTGGTGGGGGGCGTCGCGGGTGCGCGAGTGAGGGGGGTCGCGCGTGCGCGGGCAGGCGGCGTCGCGGGTGCGCTGGTAGGCGACGTCTCAAGCCCGGTCGTGGGAGGCGTACGGCGGTTCATCCGATGGCCTGCCTCGTGTTCAGTACGTCGATGGCTTCCGCGACCCCGAAGGCGGGCGGCAGGGGCTCGTTGGCGACGTACAGCTTCTCGGCGACCGCGCGGGGCAGCGGGAGATGCTCGAAGTGGCCGTGGACGACGCGGTCGGGGCCGGTGGGGCGGGGCACGAAGCGGGTGACCGGGACGACGCGGAACTGCTCGCGGCCGTGCGAGACGAGCAGGGCGATCTCGGTGACCTTGCGGGAGCCGTCGGCGTGGCGGGTGAGCTGGACGACGACATCGACCGCGGAGTTGATCTGGTCCTTGAGCGCCTCGAAGGGGATCTGGACCTCGGACATCGAGCCGAGGGTCTGGAGGCGCATCAGCGCGTCCTCGGCGGAGTTCGAGTGGACCGTGGCGAGGGAGCCGTCGTGGCCGGTCGACATGGCCTGGAGCATGTCGAGCGTCTCGCCGCCGCGGACCTCGCCGACGATGATGCGATCGGGGCGCATACGCAGGGAGTTGCGGACCAGGTCGCGGATGGTGATCTGGCCCTTGCCCTCCACGTTCGCCGGGCGGGATTCGAGGCGGATCACATGCTCCTGCTGGAGCTGGAGTTCGGCGGAGTCCTCGATGGTGATGATGCGCTCGTGGGACGGGATGAGTCCGGAGAGCGCGTTGAGGAGCGTCGTCTTTCCGGTGCCCGTACCGCCGCTGACGATGACGTTGAAGCGGGCGCGGACGAACGCGGCGAGCAGCATCAGCATCTGCTCGTCGAGCGAGCCGAGGCCGATCAGCTCAGGGAGGGTGTAGGCACGCGGGAAGCGGCGGATCGTGAGGGTCGGGCCGGTGAGCGCGAGCGGCGGGATGATGACGTTGACGCGCTCGCCGGTGGGCAGGCGGGCGTCGACCATCGGGTTCGACTCGTCCACGCGGCGGTTGACGGTGGAGACGATGCGCTCGATGGTCTGCATCAGCTGCTCGTTGGAGGCGAAGCGCAGCGGGAGCTGTTCCACGCGTCCCGCCCGCTCCACGAAGATGGAGTCCGGGCCGTTGACCATGATCTCGGTGATCGACGCGTCGGCGAGGAGCGGTTCGAGGACGCCGAGGCCGAGCGCCTCGTCGACGACCCGGCGGATCAGCTGGGAGCGCTCGGAGGACGACAGGACCGGGCCCTCGCGGCTGATGATGTGCCCGAGCACGCGCTCCAGGCGCATCCGTCGCTCGGCCGCGGCGAGGCTCGACATCTCGGCGAGGTCGATCTCTTCGAGCAGCTTGGCGCGGTAGACGGCGACGAGGTGTCCGTCCTCGCGGTCGGTTCCGCCCTCTTCGGGGGCGGCGATACGGGCTCGCAGGCTCATGGGTCGGCTCCTCTCGCTCAGTCGTCCGTCGGCATGGTGGCGTTGCGTTCTACGGTCACGGTCGGCAGGAGGGGGATCACGGCGGGGACGGTGACGGTGACCGTCGCGGTGGTGAGGTCCGGGCCCTCGGCAGCCGCCACCGCCGGGTCGAGCCAGCCGCTCACCGCGGCCTGGCCCGCCGCGGTTCCGTCCTCGCCCTGCGAGGCCGCCCGCGCCGCGGCCCGTGCCGCTGTACCGGCCTGGCTGAGGCCGTAGCCGATGAGGCCGAGCTGGATGGCCGCCATGCCGACGAGCAGGAGGATGGGCAGGAATCCGGCGAACTCCAGCATGGATACGCCCCGGTCGTCGCCCCGGAGACGTTTCGCGAGGCGCCTCAGGAGGCGGGTCGGGAGGCGTGTCGGGAAGCGCTTCATTCGTCGTCCCCTTCCAGCGCGGCTCCCGCCTCGCCCTTGACCGTCCAGCCCGCGTCGAAGCCCGGGAAGAAGAGGGGTACCTCTGCCTCGACGGTGGCCTTCATGACCGGCCCGTCCGTGCCGCAGCCGATCTCGGCGTCGTCCCAGGCGCCCGGGAGGTGTTCGCTTCCCGCGTCCTGACACGCTCCGGCGTACGCGCCCGGCGTCATCGCGTTCGCCGCCGTGGCGGCCCTGGCCGCCTCGTCCGCCGCGTTCCCCGCGAGGGAGTACGTATAGCCGTACAGCGCGCACTGCCACAGGATGGTCATCACGACCAGGAGGATGGGGAACATTCCGGCGAATTCGAGGGTGATCGCTCCTCGGTCGCCGCCCTTGCGGCGGAGGGCGAGGGCGCCGCGGTCCGAGGACGTCTTGCGGCGTTTGCCGCCACCGCCGCCCTCCTGCGGGACCACCAGGTCCAGTTCGCCCGCCAGGGTCCACAGGGCCTGCTTGACCGTGGAGCGGGCGTCCAGGTCCTGCATCCGCCCCGCGTCCACCACCGACTGGAGCTCCTTGAAGGCGGCGGGCACCGTGGAGCGGGCGACCTTGGTGCCGGTGACGCGTTCGACGAGGGACGGCTGTATCTCCGTACCGCGCGAGAAGCGGTTGACGACGGTCAGGGTCTCCTCGGCCTTGCGGATCTGGAGGCGGTCCCACATGCGGACCATGCGTTTGGCGGCGCGGACGGCGACCACGTCGGGGGTCACCAACAGCAGGGCCTGGTCGGCCAGTTCGACGGCCGCCGCGTTCGCCGCGTTCAGCTGGGCACCGCAGTCGACGACCACGACCTCGTAGCGGGAGCGCAGGGCCGCGAGGACCTGGCGGGCCACCCGGTCGGTGATCTCCTCGCCGCGTTCGCCCTCGGCGGGGGCGAGGAGGAGGCCGAGTCCGGTGTCGTGGGTGTAGACGGCGTCCTGGAGGACGCGCGGGTTGATGTCGCTGATCCCGGCGAGGTCGGCGATGGAGCGGCGGAACTGCACGTCCAGGTACGAGGCCACGTCGCCCGACTGGAGGTCCAGGTCGAGCAGGGCGACGGAGTGGCCCGACGCCTGGGCGGCCAGGGCGAGTTGGACCGCGGCCACGGTGGCGCCGACGCCGCCCTTCGCGCCGGTGACCGTGACGATCCGGCCGCCCGGTCCGGTGTAGAGCTCGGGTGTGCCGCTGCCGAGATGGCGCCGCATGCCCATGGACCAGGCGGCGGCGGCCTGGACGCGTTCGGCCAGGGCGTCGTAGCCGAGGGGCAGGCCGATGATGCCGCGCGCGCCGGAGTCCATGGCGGCGGTGAGTACGCCGGTGCTGGTGTCGGCGGTGATGAGGACGACGCCGACGGCCGGGAAGCGCATCACCACGTCGCGGATGGCGTCGAGCGCGGAGACCGGGCCGATCCGCTCGTGGACGAGGACGACCTCGGGCAGTTCGTCCAGCGACTCGGCGGCGAGGCGGGCCAGCGTGTCCAGCAGGGCCGTGGTGTCCGGGACGGGCGGCGCGGGTTCGGCGTCGGCGAGCTGGCTCAGCAGCGTGGTGAGCGCGCGGGCCGAGTCGATGTCGCCGACGGCGGGAAGGATCCGGATGGTCATCGGCCGACCCCTCGGCCCGGCTCGCCGGTCTTTCGGTCCGGCACGCAGATTCCTCGGTCGGGCCTGCCTGTTCCTCGGCCCGGCTCGCCGGTTCCGCGGACTGGCCTGCCGGACTCTCGACCTGGACTGCCGATCCCGCGGCCCGGACGGCCGGACTCTCGTCCCGGGTCGCCGAGTCCTCGGCCCGGCACACCTGTCCCTCGGCCCGGCCCGCCGGTTCCGCGGACTGGCCTGCCGGTCCCTCGATCCGGCCACGTGGTGGCTGAGCGCATCACGGCCTCCTACTTGTCCTCGTCGAGGGTGTACGTGCGGTCGCCGGGGGCGACGGTGGCGTCGGTGCCGCCCGCGAGCAGGGCGAGGCGGACGTGTTCGGCGAACGACTCGGCGTACGCGACGCGTTGGGCGTCGGCGGTGTCGAGGGCGAAGGTGATCGGGACCGCCTCGTTCGCGGTGCGGCGGCGGTCGTTGCTGGACTGGCCGGGGTCGAGCGCGGTCAGTTTGCCGACGTCGATGACGCGGGCGTTCGCGACGATGACCTTCGACTGGTCCTTGCCGTTGTCGGTCTCGTCCTTGAACGTGGCGAAGATGTTGACCCGGGCGCCCGGGTTGATCTTGCCCGCCACACCGGTCGCCGCGTCGATCATGATCGCGATCTCCTGCTGGCCGGGCTCCAGCGCGGGCCGGTCCACGATCATGTCCTTCTGGAGCAGCGAGCCCTTCTCCAGCTGGGTGACCGCGATCTTGCCGCGGATCTCGGAGAGGTCGGTGACGGCGGTGGACGACAGCCACCGCTCGGGCATCGAGACCTTCTCGAACTGGCCGGCCGACAGCTCCTTGTAGGGCGCGATGTCGTCCTTCAGGCGGTACGCCGCGACCTCGGGGCCGACCTTCGAGTTCACGTCGCGGATCACCGAGAGCACTCCGGCGAAGGCGCCCAGGGCGCACAGGACCGAGAGGACCAGCAGGATGACGCCGCGGCGCTGGCGTGAGTTCATGACGCGGACAACCTCGATCGGGGGGCGGGGACAACGGGGTGAGCAGTCGTACGTGCTATTCAGGTGTACGTACCGGACTTACGGGGACTTACGTGGTTTACGAAGCCCCTCGGGGCAGCGCACGTACCGAAGAAGCTGCCCGCACCGCGGCCCTCGGAAGCTCCTGAGGCGGTGCCAAAGGTGCCGCACAGAATCCGCAGCGGTCACCGATGAGCTCCAGGCCGCACCAGTGACACTCCTCGCGGCGCACGGACGAGACCAGTTGGTACAGCACGGACACGTCGTAGAGCCCGGTGGCGAACTCGGCGACCTTGCCCGTGCCCCACCACCGCGCGGACTCGGCGGGCAGCGGTACGGTCGTGACGCCCTGGACGTGCCAGGCGGGCGCGAGCGTCCCGGTGAGCCAGTCGGCGGACAGCTGCCCGGGCGCGACGAGCATCCGCGTCCCGAACTCGGGCCCGGCGAGCTCCTCTTGGCCGACGCGCACCAGTTGGGGCCGCGGATTGGCCAGTACGGCGAACTGGGCGCCCGGCACCCATGACTTGGCGTGCGACTTCAGGGACACCGGGATGCGGTCCAGCTTGGCGACCGAGCCGAGCAGGGCGCCCGCGTAGATGTAGTGCGCGAGCAGCCGCGCGGAGGAGGCGAGCACTCCGGGGCTGAAGTCGCAGACGGAGAGCTGGCGCAACTGCTGGGCGAGCAGGGCGAGTCCGAGTGGCGGCAGATCAAGGCCGAGCAGCGCGATGCGGTCGCTCTCCAGGACCGAGCGCACGGTGTGCAGCCGTCGGGTGACGTCGCCCGGCGTCGAGGACGGGTACAGCGCGATCACGTACCCGTGCTGCTCGATGAGCGCGTGCATTCCGGTAAGGGAGCTTTCGAGGCTTTCGAGGGGCTGTACGGCGGCGGGCGGGGTCTGCCGGTCGTGCGGTGGGAGCACCAGATCGGAACTGGTGACGGCTATCGCGGTCGGCACGCTGCACACCACCCCGTTCACTGCGCGGGGTGGTCAACCACCGTCACAGATCGCCCCTGATATCGCCATGAAACCTGCACGGAAGAACGCGAACTTGTCACTGTGGCGTCCTTCTGCAACTGCACCTTATCCACGGCATGGGCCGCTCAACACCTGATCCGCGAGATCACCTCACACAAGGTGCGTACATGATCCACGCAGAGTGAGGCGCAAATGCCGCAACTCGACGGTACGGCAAGGACATTGAACTTCGTTCAGGTATTGACAACCGGATTGGTCTGGACCACCTTGGACGTCCAGCGGTGGCCACCGTAGTCGTCCCCACTCCAGACCCCCCACTCACCGGAGGCCCCAGTGGACCGCGTACCAGGCATGCCCCGACGCAGACGGACCTGGGTGGCAGCGCTCGCCACCGCACTCGCCGCGTCCGTCCTCTCCCTGACCGGAGCCGGCCCGGCTTCGGCCGCCGACGTCAACAACACCAAGAACGCCGGCTTCGAGTCGGGCCTCGCCAACTGGACCTGTTCGGCGGGCAGCGGCGCCACCGTCTCCTCGCCGGTGCACGGCGGTACGGCCGCGCTGAAGGCCACGCCCTCCGGGCAGGACAACGCCAGGTGCAGCCAGACCGTGGCGGTGAAGCCCAACTCCACGTACGCGCTGAGCGCGTGGGTGCAGGGCGGGTACGCGTACCTCGGCGCGAGCGGCACGGGGACGACGGACGTGTCGACCTGGACCCCGGACTCCTCCTCCTGGAAGCAGCTGACGACGTCCTTCACGACGGGCGCCTCCACGACGTCCGTGACCGTCTACACGCACGGCTGGTACGGGCAGACGGCGTACCTCGCCGACGACCTCTCCGTGTTCGGGCCCGACGGGGGCGGCGGCAGCGACCCCGGCCCGGTCATCCCCGCGGCCCCGGCCGGTCTGAGCGTGCCGTCCACGACGTCCTCCGCCGTCTCCCTCGCCTGGAACGCGGTGTCGGGCGCGACCGGTTACAACGTCTACCGCGCCGGCACGAAGGTCCTCGCGGTGACCGGCACCTCGGCGACGGTCACCGGTCTCGCCGCCTCCACCTCGTACTCCTTCCAGGTCACCGCGACGAACGCGGCGGGTGAGTCGGCGAAGTCGACGGCGGTCACCGGGACGACCCAGGCGACCTCGGGCGGCGGGACCGCGCTGCCCAAGCACGCGGTGACCGGCTACTGGCAGAATTTCAACAACGGGGCGACCGTCCAGAAGATCTCCGACGTCCAGTCCCAGTACGACATCATCGCGGTGGCCTTCGCCGACGCCACGACCACTCCCGGCGCGGTGACCTTCAACCTCGACTCGGCCGGCCTCGGCGGCTACACCGTCGACCAGTTCAAGGCGGACGTCAAAGCCAAGCAGGCCGCGGGCAAGAAGGTGATCATCTCGATCGGCGGCGAGCGCGGCACGATCTCGGTGAACGACTCCGCCTCGGCGACGAACTTCGCCAACTCCGTCTACTCCCTGATGCAGACGTACGGCTTCGACGGCGTCGACATCGACCTGGAGAACGGCATCAACGCCACGTACATGACGCAGGCGCTGCGGTCCCTGTCCTCGAAGGCGGGCTCCTCGCTGATCATCACGATGGCACCGCAGACGATCGACATGCAGTCGACGTCGAACGGCTACTTCCAGACGGCCCTGAACATCAAGGACATCCTCACGGTCGTCAACATGCAGTACTACAACAGCGGTTCGATGCTCGGCTGCGACGGCAAGGTGTACTCGCAGGGCTCGGTGGACTTCCTCACCGCCCTCGCCTGCATCCAGCTGGAGGGCGGCCTCGCCCCCTCCCAGGTGGGCCTCGGCCTGCCGGCCTCCACCCGGGGCGCGGGCAGCGGCTACGTCTCCCCGACCATCGTGAACAACGCCCTGGACTGCCTCACCAAGGGCACGAACTGCGGCTCCTTCAAACCGTCCAGGACCTACCCGGACCTGCGCGGCGCGATGACCTGGTCGACGAACTGGGACGCGACGGCGGGCAACGCCTGGTCGAACGCGGTGGGACCGCACGTGCACGGGCTGCCGTAGCGGGGCCCTGCGTGTGAGTGGTTCGGTGTCTCGGCGCCGCATCGGTGTGTACGCACCGGTGCGGCGCCGCGTCGCGTTCGGGTGAGGTCCCGGCAGGGCGGGTCACCGCAGGGCCGGCCACCGCGTCTGAAACATTTCCGGGGGCCCACCGCATCAATGAAGTGAGGGCGGCGCGGGCAGGCACGGGGCAAGCACAGGGGGAATGCATGGGACAGGTCGGAGTGGAGGAATACGCGGGGGATTACCAGGAGTTCGCCGCGGCGCGCGTGGGGCACCTCTACCGTTCCGCCTGCCTGCTCACCGGGGGCGACACCCATCTCGCCGAGGACCTGGTGCAGGAGACACTCGGCCGGCTGTACGTCCACTGGGGCCGGGTCTCCCGGGTCGGCAATCCCGCCGGGTACGCCCAGACCGTCCTCACCCGCACCTTCCTCACCCACCAGCGGCGGCGCAGCAGCAAGGAGCGGGCCACCGACGTGTTCCCCGACGTCCTGGACACCCGGGCCGCCGACGCCGACACGCCTCTGCGGCTGACCCTGATCGAGGCGCTGGGCCGGCTGTCCCCCAAGGACCGGGCCGTGGTCGTCCTGCGGTACTGGGAGGACCGCAGCATCGAGGAGACCGCCGACGCCATGAACGCCAGCTCGGCCGCGGTACGCACCCGTTGTGTGCGCGCCCTCGCCAGACTGCGCGCCCTGCTCGGCGAGAACCTGGGCGAGTACGCGGCGCCCTGAGCGGTTCGTCCCGCCTCTCTCACCCTCACCGCTCCGAATCTCACCCTCACCCGTCCGATCTCACTCTCACCCCTCCGAAACGCGAAACGGTGATGTGCCATGCCTGTTGACCACGACGAGCTCCCCTTCGACGACCGGCTGGGCGCGGCCCTGCGGCAGGCCGGCGACTCCTTCGAGACCGACGGGAACGCCCTGGTCGCCGCCGGCCGGGTCCGCGGACGCAGGCTGCGGATGCGGCGGCGTGCCACGGTCGCGGGCGGCGTGGCCGGGATCGCGCTCGTGGGCGTGGGCGGGGCGCTGCTCGTGCCCTGGAGCGGCGACGACGGCGGGCAGCGGTCCGTGGCCGCGAGCCGGACCCCCCTCCCGGACGGCACCGCCGTCACTCCCGACCGCGGCGCCGTGTCCGGCCCCGAACTGCTCCGGACCCTCGAAGGGCTGCTCCCCGAGGGGACGTTCAGCGCGAAGGAGGCACGCTCCACCGACCACGCCCTCGGCCCGTACGCCGGTCTCGTGTTCGACGACGGCAACGGGAAGGCAGCGGTCCAGGTCGGACTCGGCCGGATCGAACCGGGGAGCCGACAGGCCGAAGAGGCGACCACCTGCCCGGACAAGGCCCTCGTGGGGTACGACGCCTGCAACAGGAGCGAGCTTCCCGACGGCTCCGTCCTCATGATCTTTCAGGGCTACGAGTACCCGGACCGCCGCGTGGACACGAAGCACTGGTACGCGCAGCTCGTCACCCCGCAGGGCCAGCAGATCAGCGTGATGGAGTGGAACGCGGCCGCGCAGAAGGGCGCCCCCGTCACCAGGCCCGATCCCCCGCTCTCACCCGCGCAGTTGAAGTCCGTCGTGACGGCGCGGGAGTGGCGCGCCGCCGTGGACACCATCCCGGAGCCAGAGTCGGCCAAGGGGGCCAAGGGAACGGCCCCGGAGACGGCCCCGGCGGCGGGCGGATCCGCGGAGGCCGACGGCCGGTCGGTCCGGTCCACGCTCGTCTCGCTCCTCCCCGAGGGTGTCGAGGTGACCTCGAAGGGCGGCCAGGAGACCGAGTACGCCTATGTGGTCGTCGACGACGGCAAGGGCAGGAGCTTCGTCCAGATCAACGTCCAGGCCGACATGTCCGACGTCGAGGGCGAACTCTTCGGGCCCGACGCCGAGAGGCTGCCCGACGGAACGAAGGTCGCCACCCATCAGGGTCCCGGTGACAAGGGTGACACCGGAGTCGTCATGTGGACCGTCGACACCATCAGGACCGACGGGATGCGTGTGGTGGTCAGCGCTTTCAACGCGGGTGCCCAGAACGCCGCCGCGACCCGCGACACCCCGGCGCTGACCATGGAGCAGCTCAGGAGCATCGCGACCAGTGCGAAGTGGCGGGAGATCCTCTGAGCCGTCCGTCCAAAAGAACTCCGACTAGAAGAACTCCGCCCACGGCTGGTCCCAGATCTGCTTCACGCACAGGACGACGAAGAGCAGGCCCGCGATCGTCAGCATGGCGTTGCTCAGGATTCCGTTGCGCCATTCCGCGGGCGTGCGGGAGGAGTTGAGGAGCCAGACCAGGGTGAGGGCGAGGAAGGGGAGGAAGGCCGCGCCCAGGACTCCGTACAGGATGATCAGGCGGAAGGGCTGGCCCTGGAAGAGCAGGATCATGGGCGGGAAGGTCAGCCAGAGCAGGTACGCGCGGAAGGGCCAGGACTTCTCGTGGGTGCCGGACGCCACCTCCTCGCCCGAGGCCGTGGCCGGGGCCGGGGCCGTGGCCGTGGCCGCCCGGTCCTTGCGGTAGCGCTCCACGAAGTCCGCGAACATCAGGCTCACGCCGTGCCAGACGCCGATCAGGGACGTGAAGGACGTGGCGAAGAAGCCGATGAGGAAGAACTTGGCGGTCGCCGTGCCGTACTCGTCCTCCAGGATGTCGCCGAGCTGGATGAGGCCCTTGTCGCCGCTCGCGATCGCGACGTTGGAGGAGTGGAGGAGCTCCGCGCCGACGAAGAGCATCGAGATGACGAAGATGCCGGTGGTGGCGTAGGCGACGCGGTTGTCGAAGCGCATCACCTTCATCCAGCCGGTGTTCGTCCAGCCCTTCGCGTTGACCCAGTAGCCGTACGCGGCGAGCGTGATCGTGCCGCCCACACCGCCGATCAGGCCGAGCGTGTTGAGGATCGAGTCCTTCTCGTCGGGCAGGACCGGAAGCAGGCCCGCGAACGCGTCGGCGAGGTTCGGGGTGACGCGGATCGCGAGGTAGACCGTGACGACGAACATCACGCCCACCAAGACGGTCATGACCTTCTCGAAGACCGCGTACTTGTTGAACCACACGAAGACCAGGCCGACCAGACCGGTCAGGATGGCCCACCACTTGAGGTCCATGATGTCCGGGAAGAGGGCCTGGAGGGGCAGGCCCGACGAGGACATGGCCGCCGCGCCGTAGACGAAGCCCCAGATCACGACGTACGCGACGAAGAACCACGACGTCCAGCGGCCCAGGCTCGCCCAGCCGTCGAAGAGCGTGCGGCCGGTGGACAGGTGCCAGCGGCCCGCCGCCTCGGCGAGGGAGATCTTGACCAGACAGCCGATGACGGCGGCCCACAGGAGTGTGTAGCCGAAGTTCGAGCCCGCGATGAGGGTGGCGACGAGGTCTCCGGCGCCGACGCCCGTCGCGGCGACGACGATGCCGGGGCCGATGTATTTCCAACTGGATTTGCGGGGGCCGGTATGGGTCTCCCCCGTCGCTCCCGTGCTTCCGGTGGCCGGGCTTCCAGTGGTGTCCGCGTTCCCAGAGGTGTCAGCCATGCGGATCAAGAAAGCGTAAAGAGGATGAGGGCACAAGGGGGCGTGCGGTGATCAGCACTCGATGTGCACAGCGGAGAGAGGCGAGGAGAGGCGAGGAGAGGCAGCGAGAAGGGACGAGAAGGGCGTTCGGGCGGGCCCCGGCGGCTGGACCTGCCGCCGGGGCCCGGGCTGTGGTTCCGGAAGTGGACAACGGTTCGTCCGGAACTCGCGGGGCACTACGGCTGTCGCCGACCACAGCCGTCGGACCCGCACGTGCCGAGCTCGAACCAGACGGTCCGGCCCGGCCCGTCCTGGTGGCAGCCCCAGCGCCGCGCGAGCGCATCCACCAGGAACATTCCGCGGCCGCTCCCGGCGGTGCCCGACCCGAGCACCTCCGGGGGGCGGCGGTCGGCATCGGAGACCTCGCAGCGCAGAACCCCGTGCGCGGCCCAGAGGGTGAGGCGGAGGCGACTCGCCGCGTGTATCAGGGCGTTGGTGACGAGTTCGCTGGCGAGGAGCTCCGCCGTGTCGCTCTGTTCCGCGAGCCCCCAGCCCTCCAGCTGCCGCCTGACCTCCGCGCGGGCCTCGGCCGCCGCGGCGGGAAGGGGGTCGTACACGACGCTCAAGTGGCCTGCTCGCAGGGGTGGTTGGGGGTAGAAGCCGTACGCGGCGTCGGGATCCGGAAAATGTCCTCCGGAGAGTTGCAGCATGCTTCAAGGTTCGACTTCCCACGGCGCCCGGAAACGGGGAGGACTACCTGAATGCCTACCTGAAAACGTGCGTTCGCACCGGTTTCAGGGCATGGGGGTGCCCTCGCCGTGGGGGAATCGGGAGTTCTACGCGGCTCAGCGGCGCGCGGTGACCCACGCGGCGATCTGGCTGCGGCAGCTGAAGCCGAGCTTGCCGAGGATGCGTTCCACATGGCCCTCCGCGGTGCGCCGGGCGATCACGAGGCGGTCGGCGATCTGCTGGTTGGCGAGGCCTTCGGCGACGAGCTCGGCGACTTCCCGCTCGCGCCGGGTGAGGGGGTTCCCGTCGGAGCGGCGGGTGCCGGCGACCGCCGGTCTCCCGGACTCCTGGAGGGCGTACGAGACGATCCCGGTGAGCCCGAGCCCGCCGCCGCGCCGGTACGCCCGGTCGAAGTCCCCCGGCCCGACGGCCTTCCGTACCCTCCTCTCGCTCTCCTCGCGCGCGGAGTTGTACCTCGTGAAGCCGAAGCGGTTGCCGTCGATACCGGCCCAGACGCGGTCGGCGCCGCCGAGCAGGACGGCGGCACGTTCGTGGGCGCCGCGTGCGGCGGAGATGACGACCAGCAGGTCGAGGGTGAGACCGATGCCGATGACGTCGTGCACGGCGAGCTTGCGACGCAGGGCCTCACGGGCGTACGGCTCCGCGCGCTCCCATTCCTTCCGCTCCGCGTACGCGAGGGCGAGGACGCGCAGGACGTACGAGCGGACCCACTCCTCGCCGTGCTCCTCGCAGACGCGGCGGGCGTCCTCGCAGACCTGGACGGCCCGGTCGGTCTGGCCCAGGAAGGCGAGGCCGGCGGCGAGTCCGACCTGGTCGAGGACGGCGAAGCTGGGGAGCTGGCCCTGGACGGGGTCGCGGGCGACGGCGGCCTCGTAGTGCTCCAGGGCGGCGGGGAAGTCGTCGCCGAGCAGGGCCATCACGCCGAGCAGGTACTCCGCGTGGGCGACCTCCGCCGGGTCGCCGATGCGGCGGGCGAGCGCGCGGGCGTCCTCGGCGCGGTGGCGGCCCCGGGTGCGGTCCTCGGGGCAGCCGGCGAGCAGCCCCGCGACCCACAGTGCCCTGGCGCGCTCCCGGGTGGGCTCGGGAGACGCGTCGAGCGCGCGGTCCAGCCAGTACCGGCCCTCGCGGGGCGCCCCGCACGCGAGCCAGTAGAACCACAGGGTGCCGGCGAGCCCGAGTGCGGCCCGGGCCTCGCCCGGCAGGGTGAGGCTGAACTCCAGGGCGGCCCGCAGGTTGTCCTGGTCGGCCCGCAACCGGGCCACGATCTCCCGCTGCCCCGGCCCGAACCACCGCCGCTCGCACTCCACGGCCACCTCCTGGATCCAGTCCCGCTGCCGCCGCCGGGCGGCCGCTTCCGCCCCGGGCCGCTGCCGCAGCCTGTCGAGCCCGTAGTGCCGCAGCGTGTCGAGCAGCCGGTATCTGACCGGGCCGGGCCCGCCTTCCCTGCACAGCACGGACTTGTCCACGAGCCCGGCGACGGCTTCGAGGACGTCTTGGGGGTGTACGCCCTGGCACTCCCCGTCGCCCTCGCTCTCGTCCCTGTTGCTGTCCTTTTCCTTGCCCTCGCTCTCGTCCCTGTCGCTGTCCTTTTCCTCGCCCTCGCTGTCGGTGTCGGCGGCGGCGGTCTCGGTGTCCGCACACACCGCCTCCGCCGCCTCCAGGTCGAAGCTCCCCGCGAACACCGAGGCCCGCGCCCACACCAACTGCTCGGTGTGCGTGCAGAGTTCGTGGCTCCAGTCGACCGCCGCGCGCAGCGTCTGGTGGCGGGGCAGGACGGCCGGGCTGCCGGTGGTGAGGAGGCGGTAGCGGTCGTCGAGCCGGGCGACGAGCTGGTCGACGCCGAGGACGCGCATCCGGACGGCCGCGAGCTCGATGGCGAGGGGCAGGCCGTCCAGGCGGCGGCAGAGGCGGGCCACGGCGGCCCGGTTGTCGGGGGTGAGTTCGAAACCGGGGACGACGGCGGCGGCCCGGTCGGCGAAGAGCGCCAGGGCCGGGTACGTCGCGGCGGCCGAGAGGTCCGAGTCCGGGTCGGGCACCGGCAACGGACGTACGTCCAGGAGGTGTTCCTCCGTGAGGGCCAGGCGGTGGCGGCTCGTCGCGAGGACCCGGACGCCGGTCGTGCCGTGCAGCAGCGCGGCGGCCAACTCCGCGCAGGCGGACAGCAGATGCTCGCAGTTGTCGAGGACGAGGAGCAGTCGGCGGTGGCGGGCCTGCTCGACCAGCGCGTCCAGCGGCGGCTGTTCGGAGTGGTCGTGCAGGCCGAGGGCGTCGGCCGCGGCGAGCGGGACGAGCGCCGGATCGCGCAGTCCGGCGAGGTGCGCGAAGCGCACGCCGTCCGGGAACGCCCGCTCGACGCGGGCGGCGATCCGCCCGGCCAGCCGCGTCTTGCCGACGCCACCGGGCCCGGTCAGCGTGACCAGGCGTGCGGTGGCCAACAGCCGCCGCCCCTCGGCCAGTTCGTCCCGCCGGTCGATGAAGCTGGTCGTCTCGACCGGTGGCTGACGGACCCTTCGCGGCGCTGATCCGCCCATGATCGGCCAGTCCTCTGGGGTGGGAGACCGAAGCCGGAGTAAGCGGCTCCTCGTGCGCGGGTCCCCACTCTTCCGGCTGCGCCACGGCTTCGCACGCGCGCGTCACACCCGTGGGTGCACTTTGCGTGGGTCCGCGACGGGCGGTACGCGCCCGCGTACACTGCCGGGCCGCATATATGCACAGTGCCCGGTGTGTTTTCGGCTGGTTCATGCCGGTGGCTTCCAGCCCGCACTTGACCCGGACATGGCAGGCCTCCACGATGAGCGCCACACCCGTACACGGGGTCCCGTCGGTTCTTTCGGTGGCCCGCCCCGGCACGTCGCACGATCCACCCCCCGCTCCAATCCCCACACTTCCGGTGATCCCGGAATTTATGGAGAACCTAGGAGATTCCATGCGACTCCGCATCAAAAGCGACGGAACGTCCGCCGCTCCCCCCTCACCCGGCAGACGCGGCCGGCGCACCGCAGCGCTCGCCACGCTCCTCGCCCTGGCTCTCGCGGCCCCCATCGCCGCCACGACCAGCGCGAACGGCGCCTCCGGGGCGGCTCCCGCCTCCGACACGGACGAGATCCGCCAGTACGAGATCCAGATCCACGGCAGCACCTCGGCCACCCGTACGGCGATCGCCCAGACGGGTGTGTCGATCGACGAGGCCGACGAGGAGACCGTCGTCGTCTCGGGCCGCGCGGCCCAGGCGAAGAAGCTGCGGCAACTCGGCTACGAGGTCTCAGCGCTCGGCTCCGCCCCCAACCGGTCGAGCGCCGCGGACGCGAACATCCTCGACTTCCCCTCCGCCGACTCGCGCTATCACAACTACGCCGAGATGAACACGGAGATCAACCAGCGCCTGGCCGCCTACCCGAGCATCATGAGCAAGCAGGTGATCGGGAAGTCGTACCAGGGCCGGGACATCGTCGCCATCAAGATCAGCGACAACGTCGCGACCGACGAGGCCGAGCCCGAGGTCCTGTTCACCCACCACCAGCACGCGCGCGAGCACCTCACCGTGGAGATGGCGCTCTATCTGATCCGTGAGCTGGGCGCCGGGTACGGCTCCGACTCCCGCGTCACGAACATGGTGAACAACCGCGAGATCTGGATCGTCCCGGACCTCAACCCGGACGGCGGCGAGTACGACATCGCGTCCGGCGCCTACCGCTCGTGGCGCAAGAACCGCCAGCCCAACACCGGCAGTTCGTACGTCGGCACCGACATGAACCGCAACTGGAACTACCGCTGGGGCTGCTGCAACGGCTCGTCGGGCTCGACGTCCTCCGAGACCTACCGGGGTCCGGCGGCCGAGTCCGCGCCCGAGGTCAAGGTCGTCGCCGACTTCGTCCGCAGCCGGATCGTGGGCGGCAAGCAGCAGATCAAGGCTGGCGTGGACTTCCACACGTACAGCGAGCTGGTGCTGTGGCCCTTCGGCTACACCACGTCGGACACCGCGACCGGTATGACGGCCGACGACCGCAACGCCTTCGCCACGGTCGGCGGGAAGATGGCCGCCAGCAACGGCTACACGGCCGAGCAGTCCAGCGACCTCTACATCACCGACGGGACGATCGACGACTACCTGTGGGGCAGTCAGAAGATCTTCTCCTACACCTTCGAGATGTATCCGGGGTCCGCGAGCGGGGGTGGTTTCTACCCGCCCGACGAGGTCATCGAGCGGGAGACCGCGCGCAACAAGGACGCGGTGCTGCAGCTGTTGGAGAACTCCGACTGCATGTACCGGTCCATCGGGAAGGAAGCGCAGTACTGCAGTTGAGTTGACCGGCCAGAGGTACGTGGCTTGAGTCGGCCGACTTGAGATGCGTGGCCTGGAGTACGTGGGGAACTGCGCGGCCGTTGTGGCTGGTCGCGCAGTTCCCCGCGCCCCTATGGGGTGCTCTTTTCGACCTCTTCGACTTCCGCTTCCTCTTCGCCGTCTTCGCCGTCTTCGAAGTAGGTGTCCAGGACCTCGTCCAGTTGGGTCTCCCACTCCTTGAAGCGGGACCTGGCCGTCGCCTCGATCTCGATCGGGTACCAGCGGCGGTCGGGCGTGTGCACCGTGATGGTGAACCGCTTCCCGAAGCGCGGCGACTCGGTCTCGACGGCGCCGATCTCGTCCCAGCGGAACTCGGCCTCCTGGTCGTCCAGGCGCAGCCGTACGCCCCCGTGGTCGGCGACGATCCTCGCGCGGCGGTCGGACGCCTCGAAGACGGGGCCTCCCTCCGGAGCCTCTTCGGGCTCCTCGCCCGAGGGGTCCTCATCGGAGGATTCCTCGCTGGAAGACTCCTCACCGGAGGGTTCTTCGCCGGAGGGCTCCTCGCCGGAAGCCTCGTTTTCGAGCTCGGGCTCGGGCTTGGGCTTGGGCTCGGCCTCTGAGACTTCCTCCTTCGAGGTTTCCTTCTTCAAGGCCGGCGCCTTGGAGGCGGACTCGTCGGAGGCGGACTCGTCGGCAGGCGAAGCCTTCTCGGCGGCCTCCGCCGACTCCGGCTCCGTCTCGGGCTCCGTCTCCTCCGAGTCCTTCGACTCGGTGTCCTTCGACTCTGCGTCCTGCGGCTTGGCGTCGTTCGGCACGGCGGGGCGCGGGCCCGTGAGGCCGGGCACGAACGCCGGGTCGACCGCGGCGCCTTGCAGGGGCTGGATGTTGGGTCCTATGCGCTGCTCCACAGCGGGCAGTATGGTCGACGATCCTGTGCCGGGAACAGCCGGGCCCCAGAGATGGCCGGGAACCGGATATACGTGTGCTGCCTCATGGGGTGGACAACCCCGGGTCCATCGGTCGATACCGCGTTCTAGGGGCGGCTCGGCCCCCGACCGGCCACCCCTCACCGCCGAGGCAGTTCGAGGTAGCCGGGTGCGGGGTAGCCGGGTACAGGGGTACAGGTGTACCGGAGTGCCGAGTGGCCCTAAATGAAGACGCTCAGCAGTGCCGCCACCGCGAAGCCCGCCACCGACAGGACCGTCTCCAGGACCGTCCAGGACTTGAGGGTGTCCCGTTCGGAGATGCCGAAGTACTTGGCGACGATCCAGAAGCCTCCGTCGTTGACGTGCGAGGCGAAGATCGAACCGGCCGAGATCGCCATGATGATCAGCGCCAGATGGGCCTGCGAGAGGTCCTGCCCCTCGACGAGCGGGACGACGATACCGGCGGTGGTGACGATGGCGACCGTCGCCGAACCCTGGGCGACCCGCAGCACGACGGAGATCAGCCAGGCCAGCACGATGATGGGCAGGCCCACGTCGTTGAAGGTGTCGGCGAGCGCGTCCGCGATGCCCGAGCCCTTGAGTACGGCGCCGAAGACGCCGCCCGCGCCGACGACCAGCAGGATGTTGCCGACCGGCTTGAGGGAGGCCGTGGACACCGTCTCCAGCGACTTGCGGGACCAGCCGCGCCGGATGCCCAGCAGGTAGTACGCCATCAGCAACGCGATCGTCAGCGCGACGAAGGGGTGCCCGAAGAACTCGATGACCGAGCGGAACGTCGACGGGTCCAGGGCGATGGAGGAGAAGGTCGCCGCGAGGATCAGCAGCAGCGGCGTACCGATGATGAGGAAGACGGTGGAGAGGGAGGGCGGCTGCTCGGCGGGGTCCCCGCCCGGGCCGTCGGCGACGGCGACCGAGCCGGAGCCCGTGCCTGTGATCTTGCCCGTGGCTGTGCCTGAGCCTGAGCCGTCGGTGGCTCCACCGACTGCCGCCCGGCGCGCCGCACGCTCCGCGGCGACGGCCGCCTTCGCCTCGTCCGCGGCCTCGACCATGTCCTGCGGTACGGGGACGAAGAGGCGCTTGCCGATCCAGGCGGCGTACGCCCAGGCGGCGAGCACGGCCGGGATGCCGACGACGACGCCCATCAGGATGACCCAGCCCAGGTCGACCTTGAACAGTCCGGCGGCGGCGACCGGGCCGGGGTGCGGCGGCAGGAACGCGTGAGTCATCGACAGGCCCGCGAGCAGCGGCATGGCGTAGAGCAGGATCGACTTGCCGGAGCGCTTGGCGGCGGCGTACACGATCGGTGCGAGGACGAAGATGCCGACGTCGAAGAAGACCGGGATGCCGAAGATGAGGCCGGTCAGGCCCATGGCGAGCGGGGCGCGCTTCTCGCCGAACAGGTTGAGCAGGCGGGCGGAGAGCGCCTCCGCGCCGCCGGACACCTCAAGGATCGCGCCGAGCATCGTGCCCAGGCCGATGATGATCGTGACGTGTCCGAGGATGCCGCCCATGCCCGTCTCGATCATCGAGACGGCGGTCGACCGCTGGACGGTGCCGAAGAGTTCGGTGACGGAGAGTCCGGCCGACAGGCCGACGGCTATGGACACCGCGAGCAGGGCGACGAACGGCTGCAGCCTGACCCTGATGATCAGGACGAGGAGCAGGACGATGCCGAGGGCCGCGACCGTCAGCAGACCTGCGGTGCCGTCGATGAGGAGCAGCAGTCCGCCGGTGTGGGGTGGGATCTCTGGTGCGGGTGGTGTGGCTGCGAGGAGGGATGACATGGGGAGGACCTCTTCTTAAGGGCATGGTGTTTTTGGGCAGGGGGGATCGCTGTGCGGGGTGCGGGGTTTGTGGGGGGTGGTACTTGTCGCTGCCGGGTGCGGGTCGTTCGTGGCTGATCGCGCCCACGCGGCGGAGCCGCATATCGATGCAGCCCCGCGCCCCTGAAGACGGGGCGCGGGTCTGAGCCTCAGCTGTCCAGTACCGCCAGCGCGTCGATCTCGATCAGCAGGCCTGCCGGGAGGCCCACGTAGACCGTGGTGCGGGCCGCGGGGGGTGCCGTCAGGTTCTGCTCCTCGAAGTACGTGTTGTAGATCGCGTTCATCTCCGCGAAGTGGTCGACGTCCGTGAGGTAGACGCGGATCATCATCGCGTCGTCCCAGGAGGAGCCGCCCTCTTCGAGGATGGCCTTGACGTTGGCGAGGGTCTGGAGGGTCTGCTCGCGCAGGGTCGGCCCGGCGGGCGTGGGAGGCTGGCCCTCGACCGCGGGCAGGAAGCCGACCTGGCCCGCGACCTGGAGGATGTTCCCCTTCCTGACGCCGTGCGAGAACTTGGCGGGCGGGGCGGTGTGGGTCTTGGGCGTGAGAGCTGTCTTCTCGGTTTTGTCTGTCATGAAGTGCTTTCCTTCGCGGGGGTCCTGCCGGAGTACTCGCCACTGATGGCGTCCGCCGTACGACGCACCAGTGGGAGCAGTGTGAGGAGTTCGTCGGCGGTGACGACGACGTTCGGGGCGGAGACGGACATGGCGGCGACGACGCGGCCGTCGGCGCCGCGGATGGGCGCGGCGACGCAGTTGATGGACTCCTCGTGGCCGCCGAGGTCGGTGGCCCAGCCCTGGTCGCGCACCTTCTCCAACTCCCGCAGGAACGCGGGGGCGTTGGGGGTCGAGCGGGACGTGTACATCGGGTAGTCGAGCTTGTCCGCGAGCACGCGGCGCTCGGGCTCGGTCAGGTCGGCGAGGAGCAGTTTCGCCACCGCTGCGACCGTGATGGCGACGGGCTTGCCGATGCGGGAGTACATGCGCACCGGGTAGCGGCTCTCGACCTTGTCGATGTAGAGGACCTCGCCCTCCTCGTACACGGCGAGGTGGACGGTGTGGCCGCACTGCTCGTTGAGGCGTACGAGATGGGGGTGGCCGATCTCGCGGACGTCGAGGTTCTCGACGGCCTCCTGGGCGAGGGCGAACAGGCGGGCGCCCAGGCGGTAGCGCTGGTCGGACTGGCGGTAGACGAGGCCGTGCTCGTGGAGCGTGCGCAGGAGGCGCAGGGCGGTGGACTTGTGGACGCCGAGCCGCTCGGCGACCTGCCCGAGGTCGGCGGGGCCCTCGGCGAGCAGCGGCAGGATGCTCAGCGCGCGGTCGACGGTCTGGCTCATGGGGTGTGTACCTCCTCCTGGGCCCGGTCTGCGGCGTTCGTCCAGCCGGGGCCGAGTCGAAGTGTCCCCCACGCGTCGTCGTCCAGGGCGGCGAGGCGGTCGGCGAGGTCGCGGGAGGGGGGTGTGCCCAGGTCTCCCGGGACGGTGAGCGCGGCGGCGGCCATGAGGTGGCCGTGCCGGAGGCGGTCCCGGGCGGGGAGTCCGCGGAGGGTGGCGGACAGGAAGCCGGCGGCGAAGGCGTCGCCCGCGCCCACGGCCGCGACGACCTCGACGCGCAGGCCCGGTACGAAGGTGACGACGTCAGTGGCGGCACCGTCGACGACATCGATGTCGATGTCGATGTCGATGTCCATGTCCATGTCCATGTCCATGTGGGTGTCCATGTCGATGTCCGTGTCGCCCTCGCGGAGGTCGGCCCGGTCGCGTACCCGCTCGAAGACGGTCGCTCCGCCCCCGCCCTGCTTCACGACCAGGACGTCCGGCTCGGGCAGCGCCTGCCGGACGACGCCCGCGCCGCGCAGCCCCCACGCGGCCTGCGCCTCGTCCTCGCCGACGAACACGATGTCGGCGCCGCGCGCGAGGTCCAGCAGGACGCGGGGTCCCTCGGGGGTGTCCCACAGACCGGGGCGGTGGTTGACGTCGAAGGAGACGAGCGCGCGGCCGGGGCGGCGCGTGGTCAGCTCGCGCAGCAGCCGGAGGCAGCCGCCGGAGAGCGCCGCGGTGATGCCGGAGAGGTGGAGGACGCGGGCCGAGCGGACCGCGTGCAGGTCCACGGTGTCCGTGGCCATCGCCGAGGCCGCCGAGCCGGTGCGGTAGTAGGCCACCTCGTGGGCGTCGGTGGACCGGTCGTTCGCCGTGCGGAAGTAGATGCCGGTGGGGCGGGTGGCGTCGCGCTGTACGGCGGAGGTGTCGACGCCGTACGCGCCTATCGCCTCGATCAGGTGGTCGCCGAAGCCGTCGTCGCCGACCCTGCTCACCCACTTCGCGGTGTGGCCCGCGGCGGCCAGGACGCAGGCCACGTTGGACTCCGCGCCGCCGATCGCGCGTTCGAAGGACGGCACGTCGGCGAGGCGGCCCGGCAGGGAGGGAAGGAACGTGACCATGGACTCGCCGAGGGTGACGACTTCCACGGCGGGCGTGGGGTTCACGGCGTCCGTGGGAGCGGGTCCGGTGGGGGTCACGATGGCTGGGGCTCCTTGTTGCCTCGGTGGGCCTTGGTTGCCTTGATGGGCTCGGTCGCCTTGAGGGGGCTGGGTCGCCTTGATGGGTCTCGGTTGCCTTGATGGGTCTTGGCGGCTCCGTTGACCCGGCGTTGGCCGAGATGTTAGACAGCAGTAAGCGCGACACGCAATGACTGTTGCAGATACTGCAACGACTTGATTGGGGAGGCTTCATGGCCGCCGACTCCGTACCCGGCACCGGCGCGGAGCGTCTCGCCGCGCTCGCGGACGAACGTGTCGACCATCGCTTCAAGGGGCTCCCGCCCGACGCCGACGGACTGACCGTCGGCGAGTTGACCGCCCAGCGCCGGAACCTGTTCAGCGGCGGCTTCACCACGCCGGTGCTCGCCCTCTCCGCCGAGCGGCTGGCGCACAACCTGCGGCTCATGGAGACGTACGCGGTCCGGCACGGGCTCGCCTTCGCCCCGCACGGCAAGACGTCGATGGCGCCCCAGCTCTTCCAGCGGCAGATCGAGCACGGCGCGTGGGGCATCACGCTGGCGGTCCCGCACCAGGTGCGGGTGGCGCGGGCCTTCGGTGTCCAGCGCGTGTTCCTGGCGAACGAGGTGGTGGACCCCGCCGCCCTGGGCTGGGTGGCCGCGCAGCTCGCCGCCGATCCCGCGTTCCGTTTCGTCTGTTACGTCGACTCCGTGCGCGGGGTGGAGCTGATGGACGCCGCGCTGCGGGGTGCCGCCCGGCCCGTGGACGTCGTCGTCGAGCTGGCGGCCGGCGAGGGCGCCCGGACCGGCGTACGGACGGAGGCGGAGTGCGCGGCCGTCGCGGAGGCGGTGGCCGAAGTGGACACGCTGCGGCTGGTGGGTGTCGCGGGGTACGAGGGCGAGGTGCCGGACGCGGATCCGGAGCGGGTACGCGCCTGGCTGCGGCGGCTCGTCGCGCTGGCCGTCGACTTCGACAAGGCCGGTCGCTTCGAGGGCCTGGACGAGATCGTGGTGAGTGCGGGCGGCAGCGCCTGGTTCGACGCGGTGGCCGATGTCTTCGCGGGGATTCCCGAACTGTCCCTGCCCGTGCTGAAGTTGCTGCGCTCCGGCGCGTACGTCTCGCACGACGACGGGCACTACCGGAAGATCACGCCGTTCAACCGGGTCCCGGAGGAGGGCGCCCTGCACCCCGCGTTCCGGCTCTGGGCGCAGATCGTCTCCCGTCCGTCCCCCGAGCAGGCCTTCGCCAACGCGGGCAAGCGGGACGCCGCGTACGACCTGGATCTGCCGGAGGTGCAGGTCGTTCGCTCAGGCAGTACGGGTAGCGCGGGTAGTTCGGGTGGTTCGGGTAGTGGTGAGCGGGCGGCGGACGGCATCACCGTCACGGGTCTGTCCGACCAGCACGCCTGGGTTCGTACCGCCGCGGGCGCCGACCTCCAGGTCGGCGACTGGGTGGGCATGGGGCTCTCCCACCCCTGCACGTCCTTCGACAAGTGGCAGCTGATTCCGGTGGTGGAGCAGGACGGCACGGTCGTCGAATACATCCGCACCTACTTCTAGTACCTCCACACCACACCTACTCCTAGGAGCCCGCCATGCTGGATCTCGTCATCCGTGACGCGGAGGTCGTCGACGGCAGCGGCGGCCCCTCCTACCGGGCCGACGTGGGCATCGAGGGCGGCCGCATCACGGCCGTGGTCCAGGAGGCCGCGGCGGCCGGCTGTCTGCGGCCCGTCGCCCGCCGGGTGCTGGACGCCGAGGGGCTCGTCCTCTCCCCCGGCTTCATCGACATGCACGCCCACAGCGACCTCGCCCTGCTCCGGGACCCCGACCACAGCGCGAAGGCCGCGCAGGGCGTGACGCTGGAGGTCATCGGCCAGGACGGGCTGTCGTACGCGCCGGTGGACGAGCGGACCCTCGCCGAGGTGCGCAGGGCGATCACCGGCTGGAACGGCAACGGCGACGACATCGACTTCACCTGGCGCTCGGTGGGCGAGTACCTGGACCGGCTGGACCACGGCTTCGACGGCGAGGGCATCGCCGTCAACGCCGCGTACCTGATCCCCCAGGGCACGGTACGGATGCTCGCCGTCGGCTGGGAGGATCGCGAGGCGACCCCTCAAGAGCTGGACCGGATGCGGGAGTTGGTCGCCGAGGGCATGCGCGAGGGCGCCGTCGGCATGTCGTCCGGGCTCACGTACACACCCGGCATGTACGCCAAGGACGCCGAACTCACCGAACTGTGCCGGGTGGTGGCCGCGTACGACGGCTACTACTGCCCGCACCACCGTTCGTACGGAGCCGGCGCCCTGGACGCGTACCGGGAGATGGTGGACCTGACGCGCGAGGCGGGCTGCCCGCTCCATCTGGCCCACGCCACCATGAACTTCGGCGTGAACAAGGGCAGGGGCGCCGACCTGCTGACGCTCCTCGACGAGGCGCTCGCGGACGGGGCGGACATCAGCCTCGACACGTATCCGTACACGCCCGGCTGTACGACTCTCGTGGCGATGCTGCCCAGTTGGGCGAGCGAGGGCGGCCCGGAGGCGATTCTTGCCCGCCTGAAGGACGACGAGACCGCCGGGCGGATCCGCCATCACATGGAGGTGGTGGGCGCGGATGGCTGCCACGGCGTTCCCATCGAGTGGGACACCATCGAGATCTCGGGGGTGACCGACCCGGCGCTCGCGGACTACGTGGGCCGCACGGTCCAGCAGTCGGCGGACGCGCGCGACGAGGCCCCCTGGACCACCGCCCGCCGGCTGCTCCTGGACGACGGTCTCGGCTCGACGATCCTCCAGCACGTCGGCCACGAGGAGAACGTGCGGGCGATCATGCGGCACCGCGTCCACACCGGCGGCTCGGACGGCATCCTGCGCGGCGACAAGCCGCATCCGCGCGCGTACGGCACGTTCCCGCAGTATCTCGGCCGGTACGTACGGGAGTTGGGCGTCCTCGGCCTGGAGGAGTGCGTCGCGCACCTGACGTCGCGCCCGGCGGCCCGGCTGCGGCTGTCCGACCGCGGGCTGGTCCGCGAGGGGTACAAGGCGGACCTCGTGCTGTTCGACCCGGCCACGGTGGCCGCGGGCTCGACCTTCGAGAACCCCCGCGTACTCCCGACGGGCATCCCGTACGTCCTGATCGACGGGCGGTTCGTCATCGAGGACGGGCGGCGGACCGACGTGCTGGCGGGGCGGGCGGTCCGCGGAACTCCCGCGTGACCGCCCGCCGCCGGATCACGGCTTGGGCAGGGTGCACCCGCTCGCGCTCAGGTCGAGCTTGTTGTCGACGCCGAAGCAGGCGGGGATCTGGTAGGTCTCCTGGGCGTAGTTGATGCCCGCGCGGACGGTCACGTTGCCGCTCTCGTCGACCTCACAGGGGTTGTTGACCGTGCAGCGGGCGCCGTCCTCGTTGCCGGTGTTGTTGACGGCGACGACGTTGCCGGTGGCGTTGTCGACGACGGGCGAGCCCGAGGTGCCGCCGATGGTCTGGCAGGCCGAGGTGTAACGGACCGAGTCCTTCCAGGTCCAGTCGCCTTCCTTGAGGCGGTAGGCGAAGCCGTCGACGTTGCAGGCGTAGGTCCGCTTCCAGTAGCCGGAGACGACCGTGATGGCGGTGCCGGCGACGGGGTGCGTGTCGTTCAGCGTCAACGGGCTGATGTTGTACGAGGTCTTGATCTGCGCGTACGTGGTGGTGAGCTGGTACAGCGAGACGTCCGTGTCGGTCATCGTCGCGTAGGCGATCTTGCTGGCGCGCAGGGTCCCGAGCCGGGTACCGGCGGCGTTGAGCAGACCGAAGGTGCGGCTGGAGGCCTGGTCGACGATGACCTCGCCGGCCGCGGGGAAGCCGGTCTCCAGGCAGTGGCCGTTGGACATGACCATCGCCGGGTCGTTGTCCTCCGAGTCCGGGAACCGGACGACGGAGCCGGAGCAGTTGCTGAGCGAGACGGTGCCGGCGAAGGTGACGGCCTGGACGGTCGGTGCGGTGATTCTGGACACGGCCGCCGTGGTGGACGTGACGGCGTCTCTGACCACTGACGTGGCCGTGTCCGTCACCGCGGGCTCGGGCGCGGGCGCCGCGACCGCGGGTGCCGCACCGGCCCCGGCTATGACCAGGGCGAAGAGCGCGGCGCCGAGAGGCTTTCTCATGTGGGGGGTCCCCTCTGTGACTTGGGCGGCCGGAGATCCTCCGGCCGCCCACAGTTTGACATGGGCATTGTGAAGTGAGAGGGGGGTTCGGGCAAGGAGTTGTTTCAGGACCGGCGGTGGCGAATTTCCTCGCAGGCGGCGTCGATGTGCAGGAAGAGCAGCCGCCCGGAGGCCGCGATCCGCGCACCGAGCTCCTGGCTCCGGCGTTCGCGGGCAGGGGTGACCCGGCCGGTGAAGAAGACCACCGGTCCGTCGAAGCGCCTCTCTTGCCGCCAGCGTGCGAGATCCGTGAATCCGGCGTCCCGGTCGGACCCACGCGTGACGTCGGAGAGCAGCAGGTCGAATGTCTGGGTGCGCAGGATCTGCTCGGCACTGCGCGCGCTCTCGGCCAGCACGACGTCGGCGCCGCGGTCGGTCAGGTCGCCGATGAAGCGCCGGTTCCCGCCCGGGTTGTCGTCGACCCAGAGGACACGGAGGCCCTCGTACGTACGGAAGCCCTCGTACGTACCGCGCCCTTCGGCGGATGTGCCGTCGCCCCCGCTCGGCGCCTCGTCGCCGTCGCGAATGAGGACGACCGGGGCCACGCCGCCCTTCTGCAAGTGCTGCACCAGCTCGTCCACCTGCGGCAGGCGCATCCACTCCTCGACGAGGTGGACGAAGTTGTGGTCTCGCGCGAGAGCGGGATAGGAGGTGGGCAACTCCTCCTCCAGCCGGGCGAGTACAGCCGCCCAGCCGTCCGAGAGCGCCATGTCCGGCTCCGCGAGGCCGTGACCCTTCACGCTGTTCACCGTGGTCCGCCACGACTCGGGATCCGGCCGTACCGCCTCGCTCAGCACCCGCCGGGCCGCCCGGTACTCACGGAACTCCTGTGCCGCATGCGTGTAGGTGCCGTCGCGGCTGACGAGCAGTCGGTAGAAGTCGCCGTACAGATGCTGGAGCAGCAGCGTCCTGATCACCGCCTCCGGCCGGAAGCTCTCCCAGAGCGGGTTGAGCGCACACTCCAGCCCGAAACCGTTGATGAGCCGCTTGATCCGGCGCGGGTTGCGGGCCGAGCGGGCGGCTATCAGCTTCACCAAGTCGTCGTCCAGCAGCTCGCGCAGACCGGAGCGCTCCGCGCAGTGCCGGACGTACGCCTCGACCTCGTCGCCGCCCGGCACCGGCAACCGGTAGCTCGTCTGGAAGACCTTCTCCATGAACGCCGACCCGGCAGGGCCCAGGTCCCGCAGCAGGCCCGACGGGCCGAGCGCCGACCGGTCGCAGCCGATCACGAAGACCAGCCCGGGCACGTCCAGGTAGACCTTCACCGCCTCGCACACCGCGAGGACCGTCTCCTCCGAGCAGCGGTCGAGGTCGTCGACGAAGACGACGAGCAGTCGGCTGGGCTCGTACTCCGCCGACTCCGCCCACTCGGTGGCGAGGTCGCGCAGCGCGACCCGCATCTCGTTGCGGGCGTTCGCGTTGACGGACATGTCCCGCCAGAACTGGTCCACGAGGCCCGCCACCCCGAACGGCACCGAGGCGACGGTGAGCGTCGCCCGCACCGCCCTGATCAGCGTCCCGCGCTCGGACACCCGGTGCATCGCCCGCCGCAGCATCCGCTTGTCGAAGCGCAGCAGGACCGACTTGATGAGCCCTTCCAGCGCGTCGGCCCCGGTGGAGGTCCAGGCGTTGTACCAGACGGTCTCCACGTCCCTGCGCTTCAGCAGCTCCGCCTGGACCAGCCGCATCAGACTGCTCTTGCCCATCCCCCAGCCGGCGTCCACGGCGAGTGTGAACGGGGTCGCCGTCCGGGAGTCGTGCAGCAGCTTGGCCAGCTCGCGGGCGGCCCGGCCGGTGCCGAGTACATCGACCTCCGGGTCGGTGACCGGTTCGTCGTTGAGCAGCGAGAAGTCCATGGCCCTGCCTCCCCCTTCGGAAGGGCCAACCTACCCAGTCCGACGGCCACTTGGCTCGTTGCCCGGCGGCAGCCCGGGGGATGGTCCGGCGGCAGCTCGGGGCATGGCCCGGCGGCAGCTCGGCTCCCTGCCTGGCGGCAGCCCGGGCATCGTCCGGTGGCTGCTCGGGACATCGTCCGGCAGCCGCTCGGCTCGTCGTCCGGTGGCCGCCCGGGGCCCGGCCGCGGCTGCTCGGGCCGTTTGGTGCCGCTACTTGGGCCGTTTGGTGCCGCCCTGGCCGCGCCCCGGCTTGCCGTCGGAGTTGCCCGGGGGCCCCGGGCTCGTGGTGGCGGTGGGGGCGGTGGGGGACTTGGCAGCGGGCTTCTCGGTCTCGTCGCCCGTCGAGGTGGGGCTCGTCGAGCCGCTCGGGTCCCCTGTGCGGGACGGCTCCCCGCCGTCGGACGACCGTACGGCCGGGGCCCCGCCGGAAGTCTCCGAGTCCGTGGGCGACGCGGGATCCCCTGCCGTCGGACTCGTGCGGTCCTCGTTGCCCCGCGCTCCGCCCCCCGACGACCCGAAGGAGAACCCGGCTATCACGGCGGCCACGGAGACCGCCCCCACCGCGCCGGCGGCGACCGCCACCCGCCGCGAGGGCCAGGCTCTGGGCTTCCGCCGGGAACGACGGCCACCGGCCAGGCGGCCGTCGTGCGGACCGTCGCCGCCGGCCAGGCGGACATCGTTCGGACCATCGCCGCCGGCCAGGCGGACATCGTTCGGACCATCGCCACCGGCCAGGCGGACGCCGTTCGGACCATCGCCGCCGACCGGGCGGCCATCCTCGGCTCCGGCGGCCACCGGTGGCAGCTCGCGGGTCTCGTCGTACGCGTTCTGCCAGCCGTGGGCAGTCGCCGGGTCGGCGTAGCCGTCGTACACCGGGGTCTCCCCGACCTGCGGGTGATACACGATCGGCGGAACCACGGGCTCGTCGCCGTCCCGACGCACACCATGGGCGTCCGGCGCGCCGACCGCGTTGTTCGCGGCATTCGCGCCGTACACCCCGTTTTCGTTACCAGGTGGCCTCGACATGGCCGCACATTCTAGGGACGGGAGAGGCCGACGGGACAGCTACCGACGGTAAGCACCCAAACCACCCCGTCTCACGTGGTGGAGAACACTCCGCGGGACGCGTTACCCGGCCGTAAGCTCACGGACATGCAGGTGATCCAGTCGACCAAGCTCGCCAACGTCTGTTACGAGATCCGGGGCCCGGTTCTGGAGGAGGCGATGCGGCTGGAAGCGGCCGGCCACCGCATCCTCAAGCTGAACACGGGCAACCCCGCCGCCTTCGGCTTCGAGTGCCCGCCCGAGATCCTGGAGGACATCCTCCGGAACGTGTCGTCCGCGCACGGGTACGGCGACGCGAAGGGCCTGCTGGCGGCGCGCCGGGCCGTGGTCATGCACAACCAGACCATCGGCATAGAGACGGACGTCGAGCACGTCTTCATCGGCAACGGCGTCTCCGAGCTGATCGTGATGGCGATGCAGGGGCTGCTGGACGACGGCGACGAGGTGCTCGTACCGGCCCCGGACTACCCCCTGTGGACCGCGGCCGTCTCCCTCTCCGGCGGCACGGCCGTGCACTACCGCTGTGACGAGCAGTCCGACTGGATGCCCGATCTGGCCGACGTGGAGCGGAAGGTCACCGACCGCACCAAGGCGATCGTGATCATCAACCCGAACAATCCGACCGGCGCGGTCTACGACGAGGCCATACTGCGCGGACTGACCGACATCGCCCGCCGCCACAACCTGCTGGTCTGCTCGGACGAGATCTACGACAAGATCCTGTACGACGGGGTCAGGCACACACCGACCACCACGATCGCCCCCGACCTGCTGACCCTCACCTTCAACGGGATGTCGAAGGCGTACCGAGTGGCCGGCTACCGGGTCGGGTGGGTGTCGATCTCGGGTCCGCGGGCGCACGCCGACTCGTACATCGAGGGGCTGACCGTCCTCGCGAACATGCGACTGTGCGCGAACATGCCTGGTCAGCACGGTGTGGTCGCCGCACTGAGCGGGCGCCAGACGATCAACGACCTCGTCCTCCCCGGCGGGCGGATGTGCGAGCAGCGGGACGTGGCATACGACCTGCTGACGCAGATTCCGGGCGTGACGTGCGTGAAGCCGAAGGGGGCCCTCTACCTCTTCCCGCGCCTCGATCCGAAGGTCTTCAAGATCAAGGACGACCGGCGGATGGTGCTGGACCTGCTGCGGGCCGAGAAGATCATGGTGGTACAGGGGACGGGCTTCAACTGGCCGGATCCGGATCACTTCCGCATCGTCACCCTGCCCACGGCCCGGGACCTGACGGACGCGGTGCTGCGGATCGGGAACTTCCTGGACGGGTACGCCCAGCGCTGACCTGCACCCCCTCACACTCCGTGCCCACCTGGGCCGCCTTTCCGAACCTACTCAACTTTAGACGAAATCTAAGCTAGGATGGCTTCCTGTTCAGAGCACAGGAGGCCATCTCCCATGTACGAACCGATCCGCACCAAGTCGGTCCACAGGATGGCCGGCACCGCCGACTTTCCCCATCGGTCGCGCGAAGAGGAGCTGGACATCCAGCTCGCCGGTCACCTCGCGGCGCTCCTCGCGGTGACCGACGAACTGCGCGGCAGCGAACCGTCCGCGGAGCTCGACGTCGCCGCCGAGCGCCTGACCGGGCAGGTCACGCGCCTTCGCGGGGGCCGTACGCCGGTCCGCGCGCCGGTGACCGCCACCACCGCCCCGTCCGGCCAGATCGTGGCGCTCCACGAGCGGGCGCACGCCCTCGCGGGCCGCGCCCTCGTCGTCGCGGCGTCCCGTGCGGACACGGCGGCCGCGATCCTGGCCGCCGAGCGCATGGACGCGCACACCGCGGCCGCCGAAACCCACGCCCTCACGTCCCACTGAGCCTCACCGCCGACTGACCCTCCGGGCTCGCACCGAGCGTCCGGGCTCCCAGCGAGTCTTCGGACTCATGCCGAGCCGGGGCCCCGCCGAGCCGCAAGGCCCACCCCGAGCCTCACGGGCTCACTCGATCGGCCCCGGTCCGCGCGCACCCGCAGAGACACGCGGACCGGGCGCCCCAGCTCGCCACGGACGGCCGCCCCGCAACAAGGGTGGCCGTCTGCGCGCCCCCACCGGACGGACCCCCGGCTTCCGTTCCGTACTGGGATGGGTCGGCCACCCCGTGTTCACCCGGAGCATCGAGGAATGTTGGGTTCCGGGAGCAGGCTCCGGGTGTGAGACGAATAGTCGCCATCGTCCTGGCGGTGTTCCTGATCGGCGGAGTGGCAGCAGCCGTCGTCGCGGGCCGCGAAGAGCAGGACAAGAGCACGGCAACGAAGACCGTGCGGGGAGTGATCGGTTCGGAGAAGGCGGAGTTCTTCGCCGATCCGGATGTGGTGAAGGCCCTCGCTGCCAAGGGCTACACCCTGAAGACGGAGACCTCCGGGTCCTGGGCCATGGAGGGACTCGACCTCAAGGGGTACGACTTCGCGTTCCCCTCCAGCCAGGCCCCCGCCGACGAACTGGCCGCGAAGTACGACGTACGGCAGCCTCTGCCGCGCCCCTTCTACTCGCCCCTCGTGGTCGTGGCACACCGGAACGCCGCCGAGGTGCTGGCGGCCAACGGGCTCGCGACACTCGGCGGCAAGGGCAGCGGCAAGGGCAGCGGCACCTTGAAGATGGCCGCCTATCTCAGGGCCGCCGACCGGGACAAGACCTGGCAGCAGCTGACGGGCGCCGACAAGTACGGCGAACTGACCGGCACGCTGTTCATCTCCACCACGGACCCGACCACGTCGAACTCCGGCGCGCTCTACCTCGCCGCCGCCTCGTACGTCGCGGCCGGCGGCCGGGTCGCCGCCGACACCTCGGACGTCGGCAGCACCGCACCCCTGATGCGCAAGCTGATCGCCGTCCAGGGCGCCCAGCAGACGAGCACGGACGCCGCGTTCCGGGACTTCGTCAGCGGCGTCGGCAACCCGCTCGTCCTCGTGTACGAGTCACAGGTCGCCGCGCTGCTCACCCAGGGCCAGGCCGTCGACGACCTCACCGTCCTCTACCCCGACACCACCGCGAACAGCGACCACACCATCGTCCCCCTCACCGAGGAGGGCCGGGCGCTCGGTGAACTCCTCAGCACGGACAAGGAGTTGCGCAAGCTCGCGGTGCGGCACGGGTTCCGGCCGCAGGGCACGAGCGCGGAGTTCACGGCGGCCACGGCCGCCCACACCACGTATCTCAACCAGAAGCTGACCGGCGTCCGGCAGGCACCCGTGCCCGCCTCCAAGGTGCTGCACGAGATGGCGCGCCGGGCGCGGGGCTAGGGGGAACGGCAAGTGAGCAACCAAGCGAGCAACACTGAAGACACCTTCGTCCTGACACCTCCCGAAGCCGTCGCAGCCGTACCGAAGGAGAAGGCCGGCGGACTCGTGCCGGTCGACGACTCGGTCCGTACGGACATGGCGCGCAAGGCCGCCGAGTACGTCGAGGGGATCGCCGCGCTCGACGCCCGCTCCCCCGAGTTCGCCGGGAAGATCGGGGAGATCGCCGGCCTCGGCTCCGGCGAGATGCGCGGCGCGGCCGCCCAGTCGAACCGCATGCTGGAGCGCACGATCCGCAGCCTGCCCGCGAACGGCGAGGACGCCCAGTCCCGCGTCTCGTCCTCGCTCGTCGAACTCCGGCGCACCGTCGAGGACCTGGACCCGCGCGAGGTGCCCGGCGGCCGGGCCCGCAAGCTGCTGTCCCGGCTGCCCGGCGGCAACAAGCTCCGCGACCACGTCGCCAAGTACGCCTCCGCACAAGGCACGTTGAACAAGATCGTCGGCTCGCTCCGCGGCGGCCAGGACGAACTGCGCCGCGACAACGCCGCGTTGCAGACCGAGCGCGTTCGCCTCTGGGACTCGATGGGCAAGCTCCAGGAGTACGTCGTCCTGACGGAGGCCCTGGACGCGGCGGTCGAACGCCACATCACGAGCGTGGAGGCGGCGGACCCGGCGCAGGCGGACACCCTGCGAGCCGACGTCCTCTTCCCCATCCGCCAGAAGCACCAGGACCTGCTCACCCAGCTCGCGGTGTGCGCCCAGGGCTATCTGGCGATGGACGTGGTCCGCCGCAACAACGACGAGCTGATCAAGGGCGTCGACCGCGCGGCCACCACGACGGTCGCCGCGCTGCGCATCTCCGTGATGCTCGCCTCCGCCCTCGAAAACCAGCGCAAGGTCGTCGAGCAGGTCAACGCCCTGCGCGGTACGACGGAGGACCTCATCCGGGGCAACGCGGAGATGCTGGCCACGCAGAGCGGCGAGATCCAGCGCATCGCCGCCGACCCGGCGGTCGGCGCGGAGACGCTCCGCACGGCCTTCCAGCAGATCTACCAGACGCTGGACACCATCGACACGTACAAGGCCCAGGCCACGGAGTCCATGGCGGCGACGGTGGAGTCCCTGACAGCCGAACTCCAGCACGCGAGCGCGTACTTGGACCGCAGCCGCTCGCGGGCGGCACTGGACGGAGGCCTCGCATGAGACGGGCAGGCTTCGAAACCCGCCGCGCCACCCAGGGTGCCGTGGCCGCCCTCGCACTGGCACTCGTGACGGTGACGGTGACGGTGGCGGGATGCACATCGACACCTGACACCGAGAAGCCCGACCCCGCCTCCTCCGGCAAGGCGGAACCGGGCACTCTCCGCATCCTCGCGTCCAGCGAACTGTCGGACATGAAGACCGTGTTGGAGCAGATCCAGAAGGACACGGGCATCACGGTCCGCCCCACCTACATGGGCACGCTCGACGCGGTGGACCTCCTCGGAAAGAACAAGGCGAAGGGCACGTACGACGCGATCTGGCTCTCCTCCAACGACTACCTGCGCCTCAACCCCACCGCCGCGCAGCAGATCGTGTCGGAGACGCCGGTCATGTCCAGCCCGGTGGCCATAGGCGTGAAGAACGCCACGGTACAAAAGCTGAACTGGAAGCCGGAGAACGTCACCTGGGCGGACATAGAGGAGGCGGTGGCGGACGGCAACCTGACGTACGGCATGACGGACCCGTCCCGCTCCAACTCCGGTTTCTCCACGCTGGTTTCGGTGGCGTCGGGCCTCTCAGACGCCCAGTCCGCACTCACCGACAAGGACGTGCAGCGGGCGACGCCCAGGCTGGCGGAGTTCTTCAAGGGACAGAAGCTCACGTCCGGTTCCTCGGGCTGGCTGGCGGAGGCGTACGACCGGCGCGGTGACGTCGACGCGCTGCTCAACTACGAGTCGGTGCTGAAGTCGCGGAAGGACCTGACGGTGATCCGCCCGCGCGACGGCGTGGTCACCGCCGACTACCCGCTCTCGTCCCTCACCTCCACGAGCCAGGCGGTCCGAGACGACGTCCGCCGCCTCACCGAGGCACTGCGCGCACCGGCAACGCAACGGCTGATCACCGACCGCACCCTGCGCCGCCCGGTGGTCGCCTCGGTCCCACCCGCGACGGGCCTGGACGCCACCCGCCGACGCGAACTCCCTTTCCCGGGCACCCGTTCAGTGGCAGACGGCCTCTTGGACGCATACGAAAACAAACTGCGCCGCCCCTCCCGGACCGTATACGTCCTGGACACCTCGGGCTCAATGCGGGAGGACGGACGGCTCGACCGCCTGAAGAAGGCGCTCACGGACCTGACGAGCGACTTCCGCGACCGCGAGGAGGTGACGCTGATGCCGTTCGGCTCGGCGGTCAAGAGCGTACGGACGCATGTGGTGCGGCCCGAGAACCCGCGCTCGGGCATCGACGGGATCCGCCGCGACACCAAGGCGCTCACCGCCGACGGGGACACCGCGATCTACACCTCGCTGGAGAAGGCGTACGAGCATCTGGGCGCCGACGACGACACGTTCACGTCGATCGTGCTGATGACGGACGGCGAGAACACGAAGGGCGCGAGCCCGGCGGACTTCGACGGCTTCTACGGCGGACTGTCGGCAGCTGAACGGGAGATCCCGGTCTTCCCGATCCTCTTCGGCGACTCGGACCGGGGCGAGCTGGAACACATCGCCCAACTGACGGGCGGCCGGCTCTTCGACGCGCAGAAGGGTTCACTCGACGGCGCCTTCGAGGAGATCCGTGGCTACCAATAGGCCCACGAGGACCAGCAAGACGGGCACGACGGGCAAGACGGGCAAGCTCCTCGGCTACCTGGAGTCCCGCAAGAACCTCACGGGCAGCGTCGGCGGAATCGCCGGCCTGGCGCTGACGTTCACGGGAGTGGCGGGCCCGTACTGGCCGGTGGTGGTGGCGGGCTTGTACGGCGCGGGCGCACTACTCGCCCCTCCGGAGAGGCCCCCACTCCCGGACTTCCCGGACCCGTCCGCGCAACTGGAGGAGCTGCGGGAGGACTTCGACAAGCTGAGCACCTACCTCGCGGACATCGAGCTACCGCCCGCCGCGTCCGGCCGCCTCACCGAACTGTCGGAGTTGCTGACGGCTCTGCTTGACCCCGGCTGGGTCGCCGAGATCCTGGCCCAGGACCCAGAGGGGGTACACGCCCTGTCCCGGGCGGTACGGCAGGACATCCCGGAGGCGGTAGACACCTTCGTACGAACACGATGGTGGACGCGCCTGACCCCGGGCACGGAACCACCGGAACGCCATCTGGAGCGGCAACTGTCGTTGCTCCAGGAGGAGTTCGGCCGCCTGGCGGCGACACTGCGGGACGTCGAGGCACGGCGACAGGAGTCGCTTACGCGGTATTTGGAGGACCGGTCCGACTGAGGCGTCGGTCACAGGCTCTCACGGTGGTGAAGACCATCGTTCTCGACATCGGAGCCGAGTACGGGACCCGTGCGGCGGCCGGACGTGGCTCCCTGCGTTGAGCGCACGTGAGGTGGCGTACAGCTGGAACCTCACATCAGATCGGCCCCGCCCTTACTCTGACAGTGACGAAGCTGCAAGGAGGAACAGGCCTGATGTCTCCAGATGCCAGCCCGGACCCGTACGCCGACCCGCTTGTGTTCGGTCAGCGCCTCCAGATCTTGCGCACCCGCAAGGGCATGACCCGTGAGCAGTTCGGGGGGCTGGTCGGCAAGACGGGTTCTTGGGTGAAAGGGGTCGAGAACGGGCGCCTGAAGACACCCAAGCTCGAAATGGTCCTGCGCATCGCCGAGTTGCTGCGCGTCCAGGACCTGTCGGACCTCACTGGCGACCAGTCCGCGCACCTGGCCTTGTTCGCCGGCCCGGGTCATCCCCGACTCGCCGAGGTCAAGGCTGCGGTCGACGTTTTCCCGCTCACCGCACAGCGCGAGGCGCCCCCGGCCGCGCACCTTCAGTCGCGGCTCGCCCGCGCTTGGAAGGCACGCCATTCCGCGCCCAACCACCGCGAGGTGATCGGCGCGTTGCTGCCGGATCTGATCCGAGACACTCAGCTTGCCGCACGGCAGGCCGACACCGCGCCGGACCGTCGGAAGGCACAGGCAGCACTCGCCGAGGTCTACTCCCTGTGCCAGTTCTTCGTGGCCCACCAGCCCGATTCCGCCTTGCTGTGGAGGGTCGTCGAACGGGGGTTGATCGCCGCGCAGGAGTCCGAGGACCCGCATGCCATCGGGGTGGCCGCATGGCTGGCCACGCAGGCACACCGCGACGCGGGCCCGGCACACTTCGACGCCGCAGACGCGGTGAACCTTGAGACCCTCGCGTACCTCGAACCGCTGTTGCCCAACGCGTCGGCCGACGTCTTGGCCATCTCCGGAGCGCTCACCTTCGAGGCCGGATACACAGCGGCCCGGCGAGCCGAAACCGGCACGGCATGGCGGTATTGGGACCAGGCGCGCGCCATGGCACAGCGGCTCCCGGAGAACTACTACCACCCGGTGACGTCGTTCTCCCGCGCCATCATGGGCGCGCACGCTGTCACTGTCGCCGTAGAGCTGCGCCAGGGCGGAGAATCCGTCCGGCAGGCCGCCGCCGCGGACGCGGACACGATCAGGTCGAGGCCACGGCGGGCCCGGCACCGCATCGAGGAAGCTCGCAGCTACCACCTCGACGGACAGCCGGACGTCGCGCTCGCCACGCTGAACAAAGCCCACGAAGCCGCCCCAGAAACGATCAAGTACAACGGGTACGCGAAGCGGATCGTCCTCGAAGAAGCCGAGTCCAAGGATCCAGCTCGGCGCCATCGCGCATCCGAACTCGCTGTGAAGATCGGCCTCTTGGCCGCATGACCATAGGGGCACAAACTGTGCCCCTCGATCACCCCTAGTGCCCCTAACGTCGCCGAGAGCAACAGAACCCGGTGCGGTGGTGAGACCTGCCGGGCGTGGCCAACGCTACGAAGGAGCACCGGCATGCACTATGTCTCACGAACACTCAAATGGCTGAAAGCCCTCCTGGCCGGGACGCAGTCACCAGGCGAGTCCACCTACATCACCCCGGTTCCAGCCTCAAGTTCGCACCCGACGGTGCCCTACCCATCGCCTGAGATGTGGGGCGCCATCCTCACTGGAGCACGCCGCCGCCGAGCGCCGCACCTGTGGCCAGCCCTTCAACGGTCACCCGTCGAGGATCGCTCCGCCACCGACGCTCCCGTGCGCGCCTACGTGTTACCCGAACACGAGCGCACTCGGGCCTTGGCCCTGGCCTGCGC
Source organism: Streptomyces sp. NBC_00878 (assembly GCF_026341515.1). Lineage (NCBI taxonomy): Bacteria > Bacillati > Actinomycetota > Actinomycetes > Kitasatosporales > Streptomycetaceae > Streptomyces > Streptomyces sp. NBC_00878. Next base: position 3,845,568 of record NZ_JAPEOK010000001.1, read on the forward strand.
GACGAGGGAGGTCCGGTGACGATGACCGCGGACGAGCCCACGTACAAGCCCCGGCTCGGCGATACCGTCGAGGACACCCAGCAAAGCAAGGTAGGCAAGGTGATGGGCTTCGTGGGCCCGTACGTGCAGTTGCGGCCGATCGGCGGCGGCATCGAGTGGGACGCCCGACCGGACCGGCTCCGGCTGCTCACCCTCGCCGAAGCACTGAGCGCGGGCGTGGCCGTGGCCAACGCTCGCTCGCGGGGCGGGTGTTCATGACGGTGAACACGTCATTGCCAGTCGACACGACCAAGATGCGCGCCACCACGGCCCGTCTGCTCGCGAACGACGCCGGACCGCTTTCCCCTGGCGAGCTAGACACTCTGACGCTCACGTTGAAGGGATACATGCAACTGCTCATCCCCGAAGTCGAACGAGCCGCCGCCCAGCCGCCCGACGACGACCCCACGATGACCATTCCCGTCGCCTGCGCGGTCGTGGCCGCCGCGGAAGCCCGCAGGAAGCTGGACATTCCGCTGCGCCCGGGAGCGTCGGCGGCCAGCGCATACGCGCGCAGACTCGCGCGCTCGGTCGAATGTCTCCTCACGAGCCTGGAGAGTCTGGGCGCCGCACAACCGTGATCCACGACTTCGCCGTCGTACCGCACGAACGAGCTGAGTCCGATGCCGTGGTTGAGGAGCTGGTGGAGCGCGGTGAGGGCGTCGTCAGGTACGACACGGCCGACTCCTCACCGCCTCCGGCCCAGCCGTCTCCCTCGCAGAGGACGACTGGGCAGGCACGCTCACCGTTTCCGCGACCGTGCCGTCGGGCGACCGTCAGGCGACAACTGTTGTCTGAGTCCCAGCGACACGCCGAGTTCTCGGCGTGTCGCTGGGACTGAGCGCACACTTGGCATCCGACGGGGGCGCCGGCCGCGGAGTTCGGACGGTGGGCAGGCCTCAGCCCAACCGCTTGACCAACGCCCGGTACTCGTCCCACAGCTCCGTCGGTGTGTGGTCGCCGAACGTGTTGAGGTGTTCGGGGACCAGTGCCGCCTCCTCGCGCCAGATCTCCTTGTCGACCGTGAGGAGGAAGTCCAGGTCGGAGTCGGAGAGTTCGAGGCCGTTCGTGTCCAGGGCCTCCTTCGTCGGCAGGATGCCGATCGGGGTCTCCACGCCCTCCGCCTTGCCGTCCAGGCGGTCCACGATCCACTTCAGGACGCGGCTGTTCTCGCCGAAGCCGGGCCAGACGAACTTGCCCTCGTCGTTCTTCCGGAACCAGTTGACGTAATAGATCTTCGGGAGCTTGGAGGCGTCTTTGTCCTTGGCCACGTTCACCCAGTGGCCCATGTAGTCGCCCATGTTGTAGCCGCAGAAGGGCAGCATCGCGAACGGGTCGCGGCGCAGTTCGCCGACCTTGCCCTCGGCCGCCGCCGTCTTCTCCGACGCCACGTTCGCGCCGAGGAACACGCCGTGGTTCCAGTCGAACGACTCCGTCACCAGCGGTACGGCCGTGGCGCGGCGTCCGCCGAACAGGATCGCCGAGATCGGGACGCCCCTGGGGTCCTCCCACTCGGGCGCGATGATCGGGCACTGCGAAGCCGGCGTGGTGAAGCGGGCGTTCGGGTGCGCGGCCGGGGTCTCCGAAGACGGCGTCCAGTCGTTGCCCTTCCAGTCCGTCAGGTGCGCCGGGGTCTCCTCGGTCATCCCCTCCCACCACACGTCGCCGTCATCCGTCAGCGCGACGTTCGTGAAGACGGAGTTGCCCCACAGCGTCTTCATCGCGTTGGCGTTGGTGTGCTCACCGGTGCCGGGAGCGACGCCGAAGAAGCCCGCCTCGGGATTGATCGCGTACAGGCGGCCGTCCTCACCGAAGCGCATCCACGCGATGTCGTCGCCGATCGTCTCCACCGTCCAGCCGCGGACCGTCGGCTCCAGCATCGCGAGGTTGGTCTTGCCGCAGGCCGACGGGAAGGCCGCCGCCACGTACTTCGACTCTCCCTGCGGGGGCGTGAGTTTGAGGATCAGCATGTGCTCGGCGAGCCAGCCCTCGTCCCGCGCCATGACGGACGCGATGCGCAGGGCGTAGCACTTCTTGCCGAGCAGCGCGTTGCCGCCGTAGCCGGATCCGTACGACCAGATCTCGCGGGTCTCCGGGAAGTGGGAGATGTACTTCGTGGAGTTGCAGGGCCATGGCACGTCCGCCTCGCCCGCCTCCAGCGGCGCTCCGAGCGTGTGCACAGCACGCACGAAGAAACCGTCGGAGCCGAGTTCGTCCAGGACGGGCTGGCCCATGCGCGTCATGGTGCGCATGGACACGGCGACATACGCGGAGTCGGTGATCTCGACGCCGATCGCGGAGAGGTCCGAGCCGAGCGGGCCCATGCAGAACGGGACGACGTACATCGTCCGGCCCTTCATCGAGCCGCGGAAGACGCCGCCCTGTCCGTCCGGGCCAGGACCCGTGCCCTGGAAGATCTCCCGCATCTCCGCCGGGGCCTTCCAGTGGTTCGTCGGGCCCGCGTCCTCCTCCTTCTCGGAGCAGATGAAGGTGCGGTCCTCGACCCGGGCGACATCGGTCGGGTCAGAGGCGGCGTAGTAGGAGTTGGGGCGCTTGATCGGGTCGAGCCTCTTGAAGGTGCCCTTGCGAACGAGTTCCTCGCTCAGTCGGTCGTATTCGGCCTCTGAGCCGTCACACCAGACCACGCTGTCCGGCTGCGTCAGTTCGGCGATCTCGTTGACCCACGAGATCAGTTCCTGGTGAGTGGTGGGAACAGTTGAGGGAGCCGCGATGTCGCGCGCCACGATTGCTCCTAGATGAGGGGTTTTGTTGTTTATGCCCCTTGGGGGCTGCGACCCGGATGCTTCACGTAACCGATCTTTCCGCACGTAATCGATCTTCCTGGCGCTCATCCGGTGCCGACCGCACTCATTTGATCATCCGATGGGTTCGCGCATATGTCCATAGGGCCTCACACGTGAGCAGCGTGAGCATCACCACTTGTCGCCGGCCATTCACAGGCCATTTCCCGCCCACCAGCCGTTCTCCCCCGGACGCCGGTGAGACCATTGCCACTTGGCGCCTTTCATATGGGCGGACTGATATGTAACTTACGGTTCCGTAGGTACGATGCCCCTCATGACTGCGTCCGCCCCCGACGCGCCCTCGGACACGCCGGTCGTCGACCGCGTCGCCGAAGCGCTCTCCCTGCCGCATCCGGTCAAACCGAAGCTCCGTGGCTGGCTGCACGCCGGGATGTTCCCGGCCGTACTCATCTCCGGCCTCGTTCTGACCGCCCTTGCCGACTCGACCCGCGCCCGCATCGCCTGCGCGATCTTCGCGCTCACGGCCTGCCTGCTGTTCGGCGTCAGCGCGATCTACCACCGGGGTACCTGGACTCCGCGCATGGACGCCGTACTGCGCAGACTCGACCACGCGAACATCTTCCTGATCATCGCGGGCTCGTACACACCCCTGACGATGCTGCTGCTGCCCGAGGCCAAGGGGCAGTGGTTGCTGTGGGGCATCTGGGGCGCGGCCGTCGCGGGCATCGCCTTCCGCGTGTTCTGGATCGGGGCCCCGCGCTGGCTCTACACCCCGTGCTACATCGCGATGGGCTGGGCGGCCGTCTTCTTCCTGCCCGATTTCCTGCGCGCGGGCGGCATCGCCGTACTGATCCTCGTGATCGCGGGCGGACTGCTCTACAGCGCGGGCGGTGTGATCTACGCTCTCAAGCGCCCCGACCCGTCACCGCGCTGGTTCGGCTTCCACGAGGTCTTCCACTCCCTCACGCTCGCGGCGTTCAGCACGCACTACATCGGCATCTCGATGGTGGCCTACCAGCACGGATAGCCACCCCCAACCCCCGCCCAAAGGGCCCCACCGCATCGCACGGTGGGGCCCTTCCGCATGCCCGGCACCGCACAGCCATCCTCCCGTATTGACAGCCACCACCTTTTGAGAGCTACTCTCATTTCATGGTTACTGTCACTCCACATCCCGAGGCACGCCTCGACCCCCGCCGCTGGTGGGCCCTCGCCGCCCTGGTCGCGAGCCTGCTCGTGCTCGGCTTCGACATGACGATCCTCAACGTCGCCCTGCCGACGATGGCCGGGCAGCTCGGCGCGAGCACCGGTGAGCAGCAGTGGATGGCGGACGCGTACGTCATCGTGTTCGCGGCGCTGATGCTCCCGGCGGGACTGCTCGGCGACCGGTTCGGGCGGCGCCGGATGCTGATGACCGGGCTCGGCGTCTTCCTCGCCGGTTCGCTGGTCGGCGCCCTGGTGGACGATGTCACGTGGGTCGTCGTCGCCCGTGCCGTGATGGGCGTGGGCGGCGCGCTGGTGATGCCGCTGGCCCTGTCCGTCCTGCCGTCGCTCTTCCCGCCCGCCGAGCGCACCAAGGCGGTCGGCATCATCTCGGCCGCGTCCGCGCTCGGCATGCCGCTCGGCCCGATCATCGGCGGCTGGCTGCTCGACCACTTCTGGTGGGGCTCGGTCTTCCTGATCAACGTCCCGATGGCCGTGATCGGCATCGCCGCCTGCCTCTTCCTGCTGCCGGAGACCCGCGACCCGGCCTCCCCCAAGGTCGACGCCGTTTCCACGGCGCTCACCGCGGCCGGGCTCGGCGCGCTGATCTACGCGATCATCGAGGCGCCGAACCGCGGCTGGGGCGACCCGCTCGTGCTCGGCCTGACCGCCGGGGCCGTGACCCTGCTCGCCGCCCTCGTGCTGCGCGAGCGCCGATCCGTACGCCCCATGCTCGACATGTCGCTGCTCAGCCACCGCGGTTTCCTGCTCAACGCGGTCGCGGCGACGCTCGTGATGTTCGTCCTGTCCGGCCTGATGTTCGTGCTTCCGCCGTATCTGCAGGCCGTTCTCGGCAACGACGCCTTCGGTACGGGCATCCGGATGCTGCCCATGATGGGCGGGCTGATCGTCGCGGCGAGGGCGGCCCAGCCGGTCGTCGAACGGTTCGGGTCGCGGGGCGTGGTGAGCGCCGGTCTGGTGGTGCTGGCCTTCGCCGCGCTGCTCGGGAGTCGTACGACGGTCGAGTCCGGGTACGGCTTCACCGCGCTGTGGCTGTCGATCGCGGGCCTCGGCTTCGGCTTCGCCGTCGTCCCGGCGATGGACGGGGCGCTCGGAACGCTCCCCGCCGACCGGGCCGGCAGCGGATCCGGGCTCCTCATGACGCTGCGGCAGGTCGGCGGGGCGATCGGTATCGCGCTGCTCGGCAGTCTGCTGGCCAGTGCGTTCCGGGACCGGCTCGATGTGAGCGGGCTGCCCGAGCGGGCGGCGGACACGGCCGGGGAGTCGGTGGTCGCGGCCCACCTCGTCGCCGAACGCGCGGGCGCCGCCGACCTGGTGACCTCCGCGAACACGGCGTACGTCCACGGCATGGGCCTCGTCCTGCTGGTGTGCGGAATCGCCTCACTCGCGGCGGCGCTGCTGGCGGGGGCGTTCCTGCCCAACACCGGGTCCCTGCCGAACACCGGGTCCCTGCCCAACACCGGGTCGCGGGACGTCACGGGGTCCGAGGCGGGGAAGCCGGCCTCGGGCACGGCCCCGCGCACAGCCGAAAACATGGCCCCGGACGCGACCCCGAAAACGGTCGCAGACACAGCCGCGGCCCCGCGCACAGCCGCGAACGTGGCCCCTGACACGACCCCGGCCATGGCCCCGGCCCCTGCCGATGGCCGACAATGACTCCATGACGGCCGCACGTACCTCCCTCCCCGCCGACCGCCCCCAGCTGGGACTTCGTGAGCGGAAGAAGATCAAGACGCGGACGGCGATCCGTGACGCGACGTACCGGCTGATCCGGCGGCAGGGGTACGACGCCACGACGATCGAGCAGATCGCCGAGCTCGCCGAGGTGTCGCCGTCCACGGTCTTCCGCTACTTCCCGGCCAAGGAGGACATCGTCCTCACGGACGAGTACGACCCGGTGCTGGAGGCCGAGATGCGGGCCCGGCCGGCGGACGAGCCGTGGCCGGACTCCCTCCGACACGTGCTGAGGAAGGCCGTCACCCTCGGGATGACCGAGGAGCCCGAGGTGACGCGGCTGCGGACCCGGCTGATGATCGAGGTGCCCGCCGTGCGCTCGCGGATGATGGAGAGCATGTCGGTCACGGGCCGCATGCTCTGCCGCGTCATCGGCGAGCGCACCGGCCGGGGCCCCGACAGCCTTGAGGTACGCGTCCTCGCGATGTCCCTGATCGGCGGCCTGATGGAGGTGTCGCTGTACTGGGCCGAGCACGATCATGAGGACGGCCTCGGCGACCTGGTCGACCGCGCCCTGGACGTCCTGGAGCATGGGCTCACGCCCTGACCACAGCCCTGCGCGCCTAAGAGACGGCGGTTGCCCCGCGCCCCCTTTCCGGGACACGGGGCAACTCAGCTCAAGAACCCGGGCTCAGCGCCTCACATCACCCTTTCCACACGCCAGGCCGTCGCCGTTGCGGTCCAGACGCAGCGGGTCGTCCTTGCCGTTCACCTTCAGGCGGCCGTACTCGTTCTCCTTCAGCCAGGCGCAGCGGGCCGCCGTCGTCTTCTTGACCTCGTCCGGGAAGACCGTCGGTACGCAGACGTTGACCGAGCCGTAGTGGCGGTCGCAGCCCGCGACGGTCGTGCTGACCTTGGCCGAGGCGCGCTTCTTGCCGGGCTTGTTGACCTTGCCTTCGAGGGAGTCCGCGAAGGAGTGCTCGTGCGCCGAGGCCGTGTCGGAGGCTGCCGCCGCCATGGCCGACGGGCCCTGGAGGTGGACCCACTTCGCCACCGACGGCACGCCGTTCGCGTCGACCGCGAAGAGCATGTACCAGCCGGGCGGGGCCAGGTTGGGGTTGCTCGTCACGTTCAGGTCGACGTTGTTGCCGTCGACGGAGAGCGGCAGGTCCACGAAGCGCTGGTTCGGGTCGGACGAGTGCGTCACCGCGGCCGGTCGGATCAACTCCGCCTTGGCGATGGGCCGGTCGACCGTGATGCGCTGCGTGTCGCCGTACGTCCACTCGTTGTCGATCATCGAAGTGATCGTCGGGCGGGCGCCCTTGAGGAGGTACGGCGGGGTGTAGATGGACACGTTGTGGTTCCAGGAGCCGTTGCCCGGGTTGTCGCCGGTCGCCATCACGCGGCCGTCCGGGAGCAGGAACGCGGAGGAGTGGTAGCCGCGGGCCTCGGGGTCGGCGGCCACCGGGTCGAAGGTCTCCGTCGTCGGGTCGAAGATCGACGACTCGTAGACCGGGTTGGCGCGGTTGTGCAGAGCGCCGCCGGTCTCCAGGACCTTCCCGTCGGGCAGCAGCACGGCGGAGACGTACATCTTGCCCTGGCCGCCGGTCTGCGGGATCTTGCCGTTGCCCAGGTCGACCGTGCCCTGCGGGATCGGCGGTCCGGCGACGTACGCCGGGTTGGCGGACTTCAGGTCGATGATGTCGGTGAGCCGGTTCGCGTCGGGGTTCGAGTCGATGTTGCCGCCGCCGAGGGTGAGGACCTTCTGGTCCTGGGCCGGGGGCAGCAGCACGCTCGCCGACTGGTCGCGTTCGTCCTTGTTCCGCAGCCCCGGCACCTCGGTGCTGGTGTTGGCGTCGTAGTCGTAGATCACCGAACCCGTGCCGGGGATGTTGTTGCCGAAGGTGTGGCTGCCCGTGTAGAAGAGGCGGCCGTCCTGCATCAGGACCATCGACGGGTACAGACCCCAGTACGACCAGGTCTGGTTGACCTGCCACAGCGGCAGCCACTTGTTCTCGGCGGCCGACCAGCGCTCGGCCGTCACGGACCCGGTCGAGTCCTCCTTCAGCCCGCCGAACGAGATGACGTCACCGTTGCCGAGGATCGTCGCCGACGGGTACCAGTGGCCGTCGTTCATGTCGTTCGTCTTGCTGTACGTCTCGGTCACCGGGTCGAAGGTGTACGAGTCCTTGTAGCCCTGGTAGCCGATCGTGCCGTCGGCGGACGGAAAGCCCTTGTTGCCGCTCATCACGAGGACCCGGCCGTCCTGCAACTGCACATGCCCGGCGCAGAACATGTCCTTGGGCGTGGGGATCTGCTTGTACGTGCCGTTCACCGGGTCGTAGACCGCACTGGTGAACGTACCCGCGTTGAACATCTCCTCGCTGTTGCCGGAACCCGCGATCAGCAGCACCTTGCCGTTGTTGAGGACGACGGAGTGCATGGAGCGGACCGGGTTCTGCGTGGGCATGACGTCCCACCTGCCGTTGGCGCACTCCTCGGCCGTGCCGGTGCACACGGGGTCCGGGATCGGGTCGGCGACCTGGTCCATCGTGTAGTCGTCGGTGGTCACGGCGCCGGTGCCGTAGACGGAGACGCCCCAGGTGATGCGGTCGGTGCCCGCGGGGACCTCGGGCGTACGGACCGTCGCCTCGGCCCAACTGCCGCTGATGGGCAGGGTCTTGAGGTCGGTCCAGTACTGCCAGCCGGCGGTCGTGTCGTGCCGGAAGAGGGTGAGCGAGGTGTCCGGGGTCGTCGACTTGTACCAGAGCCCGAGGTCGTACTGCTTGCCGACGCTGACGCCCGGCGCGCACTCGGCGGACTCGGTGATCAGCGCCTTGCGGTCGCCCTCGGTACGGCGGGTCAGCTCGACCTTCATGGCCTTGGAGCCCGAGTGGGCGTCGGCCACGGTGGAGAAGGTGAAGTCGTTGTCTCCCCAGCCGGACTTCTCCCAGCAGTACGGCATGTCGTCCGTACCGGCGGTCTCGAAGCCGGGGTTCTTCACGAGGTTGGCGGCCGAGGCGGGCTGGGGAGCGATGAGGAGCAGCCCCGAGGTGAGGGCGCCCACGGCCAGCAGGGCGGTACGGCGGCGAGGGCGGGCGGGTCGTCTGGAGCGGGCAGGTCTTCTGAACTTCGGAGCGGGTCTACTGGTCTTCGGAGCGGGTCTACTGAACATCAGCTGGTTCTCCTTGCTGTGCGGCTCCCTGCGTGACGGCCGGTCTCGACGGCCGTCGTGTGTCCTGCGCGCCCTCCTTTCCGCGGCAGATAGACGAGGGCCTCCGTGCCCGCGAACCGCAGCACGAAGGTGGTCACCAGGGCGAGTGCGGTGGCGCCGAGGACGGACAGCCCGAACTGCCCGACGAGCAGAGCGATGAGCGGGATGCGCAGCACCAGGTCGGCGTTGGCCAGCAGCGCGAACCTGCTCACGCGGTCCCACCAGCGCCGGTGCTGGCGTCGGTCCCGGAAGCAGAGGTGCTCGATGAGCAGGAAGTTCCAGGCGACGCCGAACTGGTTGGCGACGATCTCGGCGGGCAGGTAGTGCATCCCGGCGGCCGTCAGGGCCCACAGCGCGGCGAGGTTCGGCAGGAACCCGGTCGCGCCGATCAGCCCGAACACCACCATCCGCGCGATGGGCGAGGCGGTGCGCAGCCCGGCGAGGTGCCGCAGGAAGCGGACGCCCTCCTTGGCGGTCGACTTGGACTCGCCCGCGAACCGGTCCTGGAAGACGAACGGCACCTCGGTGACCTGGCGCGGACGGGCGCGTACGGCCATTTCGAGCAGGATCTTGTAGCCGAGCGGCTTGAGGACGTCCGCGGTGACCGCGCTGCGGCGGATCGCGAAGAAGCCGCTCATCGGGTCGCTGATGCCGCGCAGCCGCCGCGGGAACAGCGTCTTCGTCAGCCAGGTCGCGCCGCGTGAGACGGCGATGCGGTAGCCGCCCGCGAGGCCGGCTCGGCTGCCGCCCTTGATGTAGCGGGAGGCGACGACGAGTCCGGCGGTGGCGCGCTCGCCCGCGGCCACCAACTCCGGTACCAGGGACGGCGGATGCTGAAGGTCGCCGTCCATGACGACGATCCACTCGGAGGTCGCGGCCCGGATGCCCTCGACGACCGCGCCGCCGAGCCCGCCGACCGGCGTTTCGCGGTGCAGCACGGTCACCGGGTACGGGCAGTCCCGCGCGGCCTCGTGGATCACCTCGGGGGTGTCGTCGGTGGAGTCGTCCACGAACACGACCTCGCAGGGCAGCCGCGAGGGGACCGACTCGGTGATCCGGTGCAGCAACTCCCGTATGTTCGCGGACTCGTTGAAGGTCGGCACGACGATCGTGACGGCCCCGGGTTCGGGGACCGTGGAGGCCTCGCGCAGGGCCGGGTCGTGCAACTCCCCCGGGACGGTGGACTCGTACGTCATCGGTCGCCTCCGGTGGTCGCCGCGTCGGCTGTGTCGGCTGTGTCGGCTGTGCCCGTCGTACTTGCCGTGCCCGTCGTACTTGCCGTGCCCGTCGCACTTGCCGTACTGGCCGGACTTGCCGTGCCGCTGCCCTTGATCTGGCGGATCTCGATCCGGTCCGGGCCCTTGCCGAAGGTGGCGACCGGCGTCGAATGCCGCATCGCCTGCTTGACGTTGGGCAGGTCGGCCGCGTCGCGCCGTACGGTCGGGGAGGCGACGACGTAGTCGAGGTCGCGCCAGCCGCGCGGCATCGTCTTGGTCACCGCGGGGTCGAGGTCGGCCTTGTAGAACCAGATGACGCCGAGGCCGGGTTCGTATCCGGCGTGTACGAGGTCGAGCCAGAGCGCGTCGTCGACGAGCACGCGGGTGTCCTCGGGGCGCTCGACCTCGGTGGCCAGCCACTTGGCGGCGGCCTGGTAGGGGGCGTTGGCGTGGGCGGTGACGGCGGTGTGGTCGCCGTCGTACCAACGCGGTACGACGTATGCCGCCGAGGCCGCGACGAGCAGCGCCGCGACCGCGTACCGGGCCCGGGAGACGTACTCCTTCTCGTCGGCGCTCCGCCATCTGCGCAGCACCCCGTGCGCGACGCTCGCGGCGCCTCCGGCGAGGACCAGTGCGAGGAAGGGCAGGGCCTGGATGACGTACATCGCGGGCAGGTAGCCGTTGGGGCGCAGGGCGACCAGCGCGAGGATGGCGACGGTGAACGCCGGTCCGGCGAGCGCCCGCGCGGTCACCGACCAGCGCCAGGTGACCAGGAGCAGCACCGCGCCCGCGAGGCCGCCCAGCGGCAGGACGCGGTCGTAGTAGAGCCAGGACTGCAGGACTCCGTACGAGCCGGAGCCCTGGTCGAGGATGAATCCCGAACCGGGCCTGGTCAGTTGGTATTCGAGGCCGTCCCACAGCGACACATGTCCGCCGCCGGGGAGGAGCTCGCCCTTGAGGAGGGCGAAGAGCGGGTAGGACAGGCCGATCAGCGCGCAGGCCGTGATGGCTCCGGTGAGCGCGAACTTACGGGTGTCCCGGTGGCTGTGGCGCCACATGGTGACCATCACCGCGGGCAGGACGAAGATCATCGTCTCTTTGGTGAGGACGGCCGCCGCGGCCGCGATGCCCGCGCCGAAATGGTGCCAGAGGTGGCGGCTCGGGGAGGCGGCCAGGCAGAACGCCAGCAGCGTCCACATCACCGCGATGTTGTCGAGGAAGATCTCCCGCTGGAGGACCACGGACAGCGGCGAGAGCCCGAAGAGCAGCATCGCGAGCCCGGCCGCCCAGCGGGGCAGCCACAGGCGGCGGGCCAGCACGTAGACGAGGACCGCGCTGACGGCGCTGACCAGCAGCATCACGATCCGCATCGAGCCGACCGTCATCGACTCGGGGCTGATCAGGGCCGGTATCCAGGTGAGCAACGCTATTTGTATCCAGCCCAGCGGCGGGTGGTCGTACCAGTACGTGTAGTGGGCGAGCCCCTCGCCCTGCTGCACGGCCCAGGCCTGGGCGAGGTAGGTGCCCTCGTCGTCGCTGAGCGTCGGATAGTCGGCGATGTTCCACCCTTGCACGGTCATGACAACCACAAGGAGTACGCCGCACAGGACCAGGTCGGCACGCGAAGTGCGCAGGCGGGACGGGGGCGTTCGAGGAGTCGAACCGGTTTTGGGGACAGGTGTCCGCTGCGCGGGGACCTTGGAAGTGGTCACCGCGGGAAGGGTGGAGGTCACGCAGGAACGTCCTCTCGAGACCCGCGGGTCGCTGCGGCCGCGGCTTCGGTGGCTTCAGTGGCTTCGAGGGAGTCAAGAACTTGGGCGGCTTCGGCGGCTTCGGCGGAGCCGAGAGATTTGGTGAGATGCGCGCCGACGTGGCTGGTCAACTCCCAGTCGTTCTGGCCCCGTTGTTCACGCCACACGGCTCGGACGGCCGCTCCGGCGAGGAGCACCTGGTAGAAGGGGCCGCCGACGATGAGCTTGAGGTAGTGCACGAACCGGACGCGCAGCCCGTACTGCTTGCCGAAGTCGTGCAGCCCGACCAGCTCGAAGACGAAGGTGACGAAGGCGGTGACGGCCGGCAGGAAGGTGATGAAGGCGATGCCGACCGGTACGTCGAGGAAGAGCGCGACGGCCACGTTGAGCGGGATGATCACGCCGGAGATCGCCTGGAGGTACGGGGTCATCAGTGTGTAGCGGGCGAGCAGCCGCTGGCCGAAGCCGGGCAGCTGCTTCCAGTCCCGCTTCCGGTAGACCTGGAGGAAGCCCTGGTTCCACCGGGTGCGCTGCTTGAGCAGCGACATCAGGCTGCCGGGGGTCTCCTCCTTGGTCACCATGTCGGAGTCGTACGCGACGACGACCTTTTTGCCGATGCTGGAGAGCCGCACGCCCAGGTCGCAGTCCTCGGCGAGGCAGTCCGGGTCCCAGCCGTCGGCGGCCCGCAGGACGTCCGTGCGGACGAAGACGGTGTTGCCGCCGAGGGGAATGAAACCTTTCTGCGCGTGCAGGTGAAGCCGGGAGCGGAACCAGAAGAAGTACTCCAGGCAGTTGCGCAGGCTGTACCAGCTGGAGTGGAAGTTGATGAGCTGGACGCCGCCCTGGACGACGTCGGCGCCGGTCGACCGGAAGGCGTGGTCGACGTGCGCGAGCAGCTCCGGGTGGACCTGGTCCTCGGCGTCGAAGACTCCGACGATGTCACCGCGGCAGTGCGGCAACGCCGTGTTCATCGCCCTCGGCTTGTTCTTCTTCTCGTGCGTGTCGACGACGACGCGTACGCGCGGGTCACGCTCCGAGGCCTCGCAGGCCACCTCGGTGGTGTCCGGGTCGTCGTGGCCGACGATCACGATGATCTCGAAGTCGGTGTGGCTGGATTCCAGCAGTCGCTGGATCGTGTGGTCGAGCACCGCCTGCTCGTGTCTCGCCGGCAGCAGCAGCGAGAAGGAGAGGTGCTCGCCTCCGTCTGGTCTGCTGAACCGCGTGGAGGCAAGTACTTCGGGCGTCCGCCACGCGTGCATCTGCCACCACAAAGTGAAGGCAGCCATCCCAAAAAGGGCAAGCGAAACGGCAGCAATGAGCACAGACGTAAGCAACAGATCCCCCCAGATCCCAAAACCCCCTGTCGCGACAGCGAGTCACTCCTGTCGCGTCCCGGTGGAGAGACTAAGGGGGTTCTGTGAAGTCCGGGAACTGTTCTGATAAATAACGTGTTTCGGAATGGTAGGTCGACTTGTGGGGCGCACCCGAACAGATGCCCACAATCCCCCCAGTGAGCAGGGGGTTTCGCCCCTCAGCGCCCCAACGCCGCCCGCAGACGGTCGACTTCGGTCGTCGGAGCATCACAAGTGAAGTTACGGCAGACGTAAGCCGTCGGTTCACCGTTCACGAGCGATCGGTCTGCGAGCAAAGGGAGTTCACCACTGTCCGGGGTGCCCACGGCGACGACCACGCCGGGCGCCGTGGCGAGGAGGGCCGCACGGTGGAGCGCCTTGGTCGCCGGGTCGTCGGCCGGACCCACGACGGCCACCTCGCGCGGCCCGTCGAGCAGGGCCTCCGCCGTGGCCAGACCCCAGCCGATGAAGCGCGGCGCGCGCGGGCCGAGTGCCTTGACGACGCCCAACGCCCGTTCGGCGGCGGCCCGGTGGGGTTCGGCGCCGGTCTGGGCGGCGTAGCTCAGCAGGGCTCCGGCGGCCGCGCTCCAGCCGGAGGGCGTGGCGTTGTCGGTCGGGTCCTGCGGGCGGCGGATGAGCTTCTCGGCGTCAGCGGCCGTGTCGTACAGGGTTCCTGACTCCTCGTCGGTGAACCGCACGAGGACGTGGTCGAGCAGGAATCCGGCGAATTCCAGCCATACGCCCTCGCCGGTGACCGAGGCGAGCGCGAGGAAGCCCTCCGCGACGTCGGCGTAGTCCTCCAGGACACCCGCGTTGGCGCCGGCCCGTCCGTCCTTGCTGGTCCGGGCGAGCCGGGCGTGCTCGTCCAGGTGGATCCGGACGAGGAGGTCGGCGGCGGCGAGCGCCGCCTCCACGAGGTCGGGGCGGTCGAAGTACGCGCCGGTCTCGGCGAGGGCGGCGACGGCGAGACCGTTCCAGGCGGCGACGATCTTGTCGTCCCGGCCGGGGGCGGGCCGCAGGTCGCGCGCCGCCAGGAGCCGCCCGCGAATGGAGGCGATCTGCTCCGCGTCGAACACGCCCTCGTGCTGCGGGAGTTGGAGGACGGAGGCGCCCTCCTCGAAGGTGCCGTCCTCGGTCACGCCAAAGTAGTGGGCAGCGATTGCGGCATCCTGCTCACCGAGGACCTCGCGAAGCTGCCCGGGCGTCCATACGTAGTAGGCGCCCTCGACGTGCCTGCCGTGCCCGTCGTCGCTGTCGGCGTCGAGTGCGGAGGCGAACCCGCCCTCGTTCGTATGGAGTTCGCGGACCATGAAGTCGGCGGTCTCCAGGGCGACACGGCGGGCGAGGTCGGACCCGGTGGCCCGCCACAGGTGCGCGTACACGCGGCACAAAAGTGCATTATCATACAGCATCTTCTCAAAATGGGGCACAATCCATTCGCGATCGACGGAGTATCGCGCGAACCCGCCCCCGAGTTGGTCGTAAATCCCCCCGCGGGCCATCCGCTCGCAGGTGTCGGCGGCCATCTGCAGCGCGCCCTCGGCGCCGGTTCGGGCATGGTGCCGCAGCAGGAATTCGACGACCATGGACGGCGGGAACTTGGGCGCGCGGCCGAAGCCGCCGTGGGTGGAGTCGTACTCCCGGGTGAGGCCCAGCAGTGCCCGCGCGAGCTCCTCCTCGCCGGGCACCTGGGTGTCGCCGAACGCGATCTCCCGGCCCGCCAGGTCCCGCACGATCTTCTCGGCGACCTCCGCGACCTCGTCCCGCCGGTCGGTCCACGCGCTGTGCACGCCCTCGATGACCTGCCGGAAGGACGGCATGCCCTGCCGGGGCGCGGGCGGGAAGTAGGTGCCGAAGTAGAACGGTTCGGCCTCGGGCGTGAGGAAGACCGTCATGGGCCAGCCGCCCTGCCCGGTCGCCGCCTGCACGGCCTCCATGTAGACGGCGTCGACATCGGGGCGCTCCTCGCGGTCGACCTTGATATTGACGAAGTACTCGTTCATATAAGCGGCGACTGCTTCGTCCTCGAAGCTTTCGCGAGCTAGAACATGACACCAATGGCAGCTGGAATAGCCGACGCTCAGGTGTACGGGAACACCTCGCCGTCCTGCCTCCGTGAAGGCCTCTTCCGACCAGGGCCACCAGTCGACGGGGTTGTCGGCGTGCTGGAGGAGGTACGGGGATGTCTCATGGGCCAGTCGGTTCGGCATGTACCCATCCTGCCTGAGAGGTCCGCCGGACTGGGGGATGGACCGACCCTCAACGCCACACGGGCTCCACTCGTGAATAGTCCCAGGTGAGTTGCAACTCACCGGCACGCCAGCGATGGTGCACGCTCTCCGATGGCCGCGCCTGTCCTGAAGCCCCGGAGAACACAAGCCTCTCAAGGACTTCATCGACCAGCGGCCCGCTGATGCTGCACCGCCCGCAGTCACGACAGGTGTAGACGTAAGGGCTCTTCCTGCTTTTCACCTTCTGGCCGCACAACGGGCCGTGGCACACCGTGCCCTCGTGGCGCTTCGCTCCGCACCGGAGGATGCCACTGGCAAGGTAGCGGGGAGCGGCTCTCTTCCCCTTGAGTCTCGGTGCCCCACTGCCTCTGTGCATATACAGGCTGCCTGCGGAAAACGTCGAGCACACCGCCTGCCACCGGTCCGGCGTCACGATGGGTTGCCACTGCCCCAGCACTGGCTGCCCTGTCTCCGGCACCAGCAGCAGTTCCCCCTTGTTGGCTCGATAACCGCAGACTCTGGGCATCGTCATGATCTACGTGACCGTCGCGGGGTTGGGCCTGCCGCCTCGGGTTCCGGTCACACCGAGGTCGCACCATTCGTGTGCGATGGCACGGACCGTTTTCCCACCCACCCGGTCGACGATGGCCTTCTCGACCAGTGTCGCCTCAACGGGATGCAGCGTGATCCGGTCCTCCTGCCACCCGAACGGCCGCGGCCCGCTGTGCGGCACACCTTCGACAGCACGAGCCCAGTGCCAGTCCGACAGACGTCGGCCCCTTACCCGCGTTTCCGCGACCGCCGCTTCCAGTGATCGCACCGCCTGCAGCAGCCCCTCCTGCGAGTAGGGATCTCGGACTCCCTGCGGGTCGACGTAGATCCGTCCCGGCCGACTGGTCAGTGCGGCGAAAAAGTGAGCCAGGTCCTCTGCACGGCGGTACAACCGGTCGTCGGCGACACAGACGACCCCTGCGATCCGCTGTCCGTTGCCCGTGTGCCCACGTGCAAGGTCCACGAGCAAGCGGTCGAATTCGGGTCTTGTCGCTCCCGCCTTGGACGCGCTACGGCCGTTGTCGCTGTATGCGGCAACCACCGTGCAACCGTATTGATGCGCAGCCCGTTCATTGATCCGCAGCTGGTAGCGCACACCGTGACCATCACGCTGCCGAAAGTCCTCCGACGTACGCGCGTAGGACGCAACCGGAATCAATCCGGTCGACTCATCCACCCCAAGGTTGCTCACACTGCCCCCGTTCGACAATCCACCCGACAGTCATAAAAACGATCGAGTGATTCAAAGGTCACCGATCCGCCGCCGTTGATCGCCGCCCCCTCGCGCTCAAGCCCCTCACGAAGGACACTTGATGGCCAAGGAGTTGCTGCTGGAGGGGGACGCGATATGCGGGACAGCCATCGGGCGGAGGCCGAACGGCTGTTGGTCCGGGCCGTGGAGGAGGAGGTCCGGCGCTCGGGCGGGCGGGCCGACGGAGGCGTCCTGCTGTCGCGGGCGCGGGCCGCTCTGGACACCATGGCCCAGACGGCCGCGGAGGAGTACGAGGCGTTCACCTCGGCGCTGGACGAGGCGGAAGCGGGCCGGCTGACCTTCGGGCAGCGGTACGCCCGCGAGGGCGCCGGAACTCCCCTGCTGGTGGCGGCCGTTGCCGCGCTCGCGGCCGTCGTCACGGACCTGGCGCTCGGTACCGGCACGGGCATCGCGGTGGGCGCCGGCGCGGTCGTCGGCGTCGCGGGCGCCGCGGCCACGGTGGCGAAGGTGACGGCCTCCCATCTGCCGGCCGCGGGCCGCCGGGCGGGGGCCCTCGGCCAGCCCGGCGGCCCGCAGCAGCTGCGCCTCGCGTGGCTGACCGCCCTGGAGGTACGCGGCGTCCGCCCGTTCTTCGACCAGCAGCGCGTCCTCACCGCGTCCACCGGCGCGAAGAAGGGGGCGCCCCAGCTGCGGCGTACGGACAAGAGCGCGGCGGCCCGCAGGCGGAGCGTCCTGGAGCAGTCGTTCGGCCAACTTCCCGAGCCGGTCGGGCCGTTCGCGGGCCGTCGGCAGGAGCTGCTGCGGGTCGCGCACTGGGTGCACGCGGCCCGCGCGAGCACGGAGACCAAGCCGACGGTGGTCGTGCTGTACGGCGCGCCCGGATCCGGCCGCAGCACCCTCGCCGTCCGGGCGGCGCACGAGCTGAAGGACCAGTTCCGCGGCGCGTGCGTGGTGGACCTGCGGGCCGACAGCCCGGAGGAGTCGCCGCTGACGACCCGCGACGCGCTGCTGCATCTGCTCAACCGGCTGGGCGCACCCCGCGAGCAGCTGCTGTTCCGTGAGCGTTCCTCGCAGGATCAGCAGGTCAGGCGGCTCTCCGAGCTCTACCACAAGCATCTGACCGGCCTCCCGGTGACGATCGTGCTCAACGACGCGAGCGATGTGGAGCAGGTGCGCACGCTCGTGCCCGAGCGCTCCGACAGCCTCGTCGTGGTCACCGCCCGCAAACCTCTCGACCTGCCCGCCGACCTCCCCGCCTGGGTGCACCAGCTCGCGGTGGAGCCGCTGACCGCGCCCGGCGCCGAGGAGCTCCTGAAAGCTGCGGCGCAGGACAGTTCGGCTCCGTACGACGCCGAATCCACCGAACGGGTAAGGGAGTTGTGCGGCGGCCTCCCGCTGGCGCTGCGCATCGCGGGCTCGTCCCTCGGCCCGCGTACGCCGAGCGGGCTCGCCGCCGACCTGGCGGCGTACGGACCGGTCGAGCCGGTCGAACGGGTGCTGTGGCTGCGCTACACCGACCAGTCGGACACGGGCCGGCGGCTGCTGCGCCGGCTCGCGCTGGCGGGCCGCGCCTCGCTGGGCGCGGCCGCGGCGGCGGCTCTGCTCGCGACGGACGAGCCGGAGGCGACCCGCCACCTGGAGGCCCTGTCCCGCGCGGGCCTCATCGACCACGTCCGCGGCAGCCGCTACCGCCTGCACGACCTCGTACGCGCCTTCGCGCAGGCCCGCCTCCTCGACGAGGAGGAGCCGGCCGAGCGCACGGCCGCGCAGGAGCGTCTCATCGCGAACTACGCCGAGCTCGCCGACTCGGTGATCCGGATGGTCGACGGCAAGACGTCCACCCGCGCCGACCAGTTCGGCCCGCACGGCTTCACCTCGCTGGACGCGGCCCTGCGCTGGCTGGACGACGAGTCGAGCTTCATCACGGCGGCCCTGCGGCACGCGGAGGGCGTCAACCAGGAGGCGGTGCTCAACCTGCTGGGCGCGCTGTGCGACTACTGCCTGCTGCGCGGCGACCTCTACCGCCTGGGCGAGATCAGCGAGTTGACGCAGGCCGTCGACCAGGGGCTGCTGGTGCGCTCGGTCCAGTGGCGTACGGGTATCGCGGCCCGCCAGCTCGGCGAGTTGGACAAGGCGCGGACGCAACTGGCGACGGTGGTGGACCTCTACTTCGAGGCCCACCACGACGCGGGCGCGGCACGGGCGCTCTGCTCCCTCGGGATCACCCTCCACCACCAGGGCAACCTCACGGAGGCGGCGGCCAAGCTCCAGGAGGCCATGGACCTCCAGGCCTCCCCCGAGCTCGCGGCGGACCGCGCCTGGACGATGCACGCGCTGGCGGCCGTGGAACGGGACCGCGCAAGGCTGCGCGAGGCGCTCAGCCTCCTCACCCAGGCCCTGGTCCTGCACCGTGAGGGCGAGTCCGTGCACGGCGAGGCGTGGGCCCACTTCCAGCTCGGCCAGCTGGGTCTGCGCATGGGCGACGTACCGCGCGCGGAGTCCGAGCTCCGCGAGGCCCTCGACCTGTACGGCCGCACGCGCGACGCCCGCGGCGAGGCCTGGGCCCTCACCCAGCTCGCCCGGGCCCGGCTGGTCGACGGCGACCCGTCCTCGGCCGTGGACGGCCTGCGCCAGGCGGTCTCCCGCCACCGCGACAACGAGGACACGCGGGGCGAGGCCTGGACGGTGTACTACCTCGGCCAGGCCCTGGAGGAGACGGGCAACCTCGACCAGGCGGTCCGCGAACTGGAACGCTCGCGCACGATGTTCTCCCGCATCCGCGACGTGTACGGCCTGGCGTGCGCCCGGCACCACTCGGCCCGGGTGACCCGCGACCAGCGTGCCGCCCAGACCGGTTCACTGCGGAACTCGGGCTTCGCCCGCCAGCTCCTGGTGGACGCGCGGGCCGACTTCCAGCGGATCGGCGTCGCCCACGGCGAGGCCTGGACCTGCCTGGAACTGGCGGTGGTGGACGCCGGCAACGCCCGCACCCAGCCGGCCCTCGCCCTCTGCGACGAGGCCGCGTCCCTCTTCGCCTCGTACGGCGACCGCCGCGGCGAGGACTGGGCCCGCTTCCTGCGCTGCACGCTCCTCCCCTACGCCTCCCCGGGCGGCGTGGAGGTCGGCACGGCGGTGGCCCAGGAGGAACTGGCCCAGCTCTCCCGCACCGCCCACCCGACCCGCGACGGAAAACTGGACGACTACATCGAGGCGTACCAACTGCTCCTCGAACGTGGCGCCGACCTGGACGCCGGCTGGCGAGCCTGGCGCCTGGGCATGGTGCCGAACCGGCATGCGCGGGAGGTGATGGGGGTGGCGGTGTCGGCTCGGCGGGGGTGAGGCACGCGGGTCCCGGGGCCTGACGCGGTGACGCCACCGACTGGCAGATCACCGCATCAGGCCTCGTCCCGACCGAGCCTCTCGGGGCCCGGGCTCAGCCCTTCGCGCCTCCGCGGGCGTGCCCCCGGATCAGGCCGACCCGGCCGCCTTCCCGGAAGGCGTTGCCTTCGGGTCGGCCTCCTCCGTGAAGTCGACCCTCCCCAGCTGCCGGTTCATGGACTTCATCAGCCCCCACACGGCCACGGCCATCACCGCGAAAACGATGAAGCCGAGGACGCCGGGGGTGACCTTGTTCTCGTCGACCTCCTTGGCGAGGGGGACGAGGTGTGTCAGTGCCAGGCTTGCGCTCATGTCAGGCATTGTCGCGGATGCCCGCGAAGAGGTCGTCCTCGGGTAGGGAGGTATCGACGAGAGACTTCGCGAGCTCGTACTCCTCCGTCGGCCAGACCTTCCGCTGGAGCTCCATCGGGACCCGGAACCAGCCGCCGTCGGGGTCGATCTGCGTGGCGTGGGCGATGAGGGCCTTGTCGCGGATCTCGTAGAAGTCGGCGCACGGAACGTGCGTGGTCAGCGTGCGCTCGGTGCGCTCGAACTCGTCCCAGCGCTTCAGCCAGTCCCCGTACGGCGACTCCAGGCCGCGCTCCAGCATGGCGTGGTGCAGCGCCTCGGTGCGCGGGCGGTTGAAGCCCTGGTTGTAGTAGAGCTTCCGCGGCTGGAAGGCCGGGCCGAACTCCGACTCCGGGTACTTCTCGGTGTCCGCCGCGCCCTCGAATGCCACCATCGAGATCTTGTGGGTCATGATGTGGTCGGGGTGCGGATAGCCGCCGTTCTCGTCGTAGGTGGTGATCACCTGCGGGCGGAAGGCGCGGATCCTGCGGACCAGCTCGCCGGACGCCTTGTCCACATCCTCCAGGGCGAAGCAGCCCTCGGGCAGCGGCGGCAGCGGGTCGCCCTCGGGCAGCCCCGAGTCCACGAAACCGAGCCACTCCTGCTTGACGCCGAGGATCGCGCGGGCCTCGTCCATCTCCTTCTTGCGTACCTCGTGGATGTTCTCCTCGACGTACTTGTTCCCCTGAAGCTTCGGATTGAGGATGGAGCCGCGCTCCCCGCCCGTGCAGGTCACGACCAGCACGTCCACCCCCTCGGACACGTACTTCGCCATGGTGGCCGCGCCCTTCGACGACTCGTCGTCGGGGTGGGCGTGGACGGCCATCAGTCGCAGCTGGTCAGTCAAGACTCAATCCTCGTAAGTCGGCGCCTGTGTCGAACGGCGCGATCGGCGCTTCTATAGTGACCGAATCGGCGGGCGAATAATTCCGGGCCCCGAACCCGCCCACTCGCCCACTCGCCCCGGAGAGGACGATCATGAGTACGGTGCAGCTGCCCGAGGGCCGGTACGGCCGGTCGGCGGACGAGCGCGCCGACCGCAAGCTCAGGATCATCGGTGCGGTACTGGGGGCGGCTCTGCTCGCTCTCGTCGGCTATTTCGCCTACTACTACGTCGGCGGCAACAAGATCAGCGCCGAGATCATCACCTACGACCTCTCGGACGCCTCGGTGAAGGTACACCTGGAAGTCCGCAAGGACGCGGGCGCGACCGGCTACTGCACGATCCGCTCGCAGGCCGAGGACGGCACCGAGGTGGGCCGCGCGGACTTCCGCTTCGACCAGGACGCCACGCGCATCGACAAGGTCGTCACCCTCCGTACGACGGCCCCCGGCACGACCGCCGAGCTCCTCGGCTGCCACGCGAGCTGAGTCAACGGTCCCGCCGACCCCGGGTCCCGGTCCCGTCGGCCGAGTCCTGGTCCCGCCGCTGACGGATGTCACCCTGGGCAACTGGTCACTGACCTGCGTCTACGTATTTCTGATGGCTTATGTCCTCCCCCTTCGGGCCGTGAATTGTTAGGCTCGTGGTTTCGCCCACCCGAGAAGGAACATTCTTCTGGGTAGGGCGATGCTTTGTATTCCCAGTACCTACGAGGAGCACCTGTGACCCAGACCAGCGAGAACGTCACCTGGCTGACCCAGGAGGCGTACAACCAGCTCAAGGCCGAGCTGGATCACCTGTCTGGTCCTGCGCGCACGGAAATCGCCGCCAAGATCGCGGCTGCGCGCGAGGAGGGCGATCTGCGTGAGAACGGCGGGTACCACGCGGCCAAGGAGGAGCAGGGCAAGCAAGAGCTCCGGGTCCGCCAGCTGACCCAGCTCCTGGAGAACGCCAAGGTGGGCGAGGCCCCGGCGGCCGACGGCGCGGTCGCGCCCGGCATGGTCGTGACCATCGCCTTCGACGGCGACGAGGACGACACGCTCACGTTCCTGCTCGCCTCGCGCGAGTACGCGAGCTCGGACGTCGAGACGTATTCGCCGCAGTCCCCGCTGGGCTCCGGCGTGAACGGCAAGAAGATCGGCCAGGACGCCGAGTACGAGCTGCCGAACGGCAAGCTCGCCACGGTGAAGATCCTGGAGGCCAAGCCGTACGCCGCGTAGTTCCCGCGTCGCGTCGCGCAGCCCCTGCGCCTCGCGACCCGTCCAGCGCGTCGCCCCTGGTGAGCCCCCGGTGCCCGGCGAATTCCAGGCCCCGGGGGCTTCACCATGTCCCGTCCCGGCCGGCCGCCGCGTCTCAGGCCGCCGTCCCACCTGCGGCCGCAGCGCGGCCCGCGCGGTCGGGTCCGGTCTCAGTCGATGACCGTGTAACCCGCCTTCCGCAGCGCCGAGTTCACCTCGGCACAGTGCTCCGGCCCCTTCGTCTCCAGGTGCAGCTCGACCTCCACCTCCGTGAGCCCGAGCCGTGGGTCGGTCCGTACGTGGCTCACGTCGAGGACGTTGGCGTCCACCTCCGACAACACCCCGAGAAGTGTGGCCAGAGCACCGGGGCGGTCGGTCAGCCGCAGCGTGACCGCGAGGTAGCGGCCGCCCGCGGCCATGCCGTGGCGCAGGATGCGCTGTATCAGCAGCGGGTCCACGTTCCCGCCGGACAGCACGGCCACGACCGGCCCCTCGAAGGAGTCCGGCCGGCTCAGCAGCGCGGCGACGGGACTGGCGCCGGCCGGTTCGACGACCAGCTTGGCCCGCTCCAGGCAGAGCAGCAGCGCGCTGGACAGAGCGTTCTCCGAGACCGTACGGACCTCGTCCACCAGGTCGCCGATGATCCCGAACGGCACGTCGCCGGGCCGCCCGACCTTGATGCCGTCGGCCATCGTCGCGGGGTTCTCGATGGACACCGGGTGCCCGGCCGCCAGCGAGGGCGGGTACGCGGCGGCGCCCGCCGCCTGCACCCCCACGATCCGTACGTCCGGCCGCAGCGCCTTCACGGCGACCGCGATACCCGCGGCGAGCCCGCCGCCGCCGATCCCGACGACGATCGTGCGCACCTCCGGGCACTGCTCCAGGATCTCCAGGCCGACCGTGCCCTGCCCGGCGATGATGTCGGGATGGTCGAAGGGGTGGATGAGGACGGCACCCGTCTCGGCCGCGTACTCCTGCGCGGCGGCCAGCGTCTCGTCCACCACCGTGCCGTGCGCGCGCACCTCGGCGCCGTAGTGCCGGGTCGCCGCGACCTTCGGCAGCGGGGCACCCTTGGGCATGAACACCGTGGAACGCACGCCCAGCAGCGAGGAGGCCAGGGCGACGCCCTGCGCGTGGTTGCCCGCGCTCGCCGCGACCACGCCCGCGGCCCGCTCCTCGGGGCTCAGCCCGGCGATCCGCACGTACGCGCCGCGCAGCTTGAACGAACCCGTCCGCTGGAGGTTCTCGCATTTGAGGTGGACCGGCGCGCCCACCAGCCGGGACAGGTGCCTGCTGCCCTCCATGGCGGTCATCCGCGCCACGCCCGTGAGCATCTTCTGGGCGCCGCGTACGTCGTCGAGGGTCACCAGCGGCAAGGAGTCAGCCGTGCGGTAGCTCATGACCACCAGTCTCGCAGTTCACGCGGCGCCACACCGGCTGTGACCAACGTCCGAGACCGGTTTCCTCAGCGCAGGTACGGCCCGCCCCCCGTCCGCGTACTCTGTCCCCCAACCCAGCCCCGTCGCATGAATAGAGCCCCCGGCCATGCCCACAACACCTGAAATGTCGATGGACATGACGACCGTCGGTGACAGCGGTCTTCTCGAATCGCTGCAGCACGAGGTAGCGGTGTTCGCCCGCCGTGCCGAACAGACCCGGCTCGGCGGAGTCGGTCAGGTGCGCAACTCGATGGACCGCGCCGCATACCTGCTGCTCAACCGCCTCGACAAGGAGGGGCCCATGGGCGTCAAGGCACTCGCCGCGAGCATGGGCATCGACTCGTCGACGGTCACCCGGCAGGTCGCCCCGCTCGTCGACACCGGGCTCGTCAAGCGCACCTCCCACCCGGAGGACGGACGGGCCGTGGTGCTCCAGCTGTCGCCGCGCGGGCTCTCCCGCCTGGAGGAAGTACGGTCCTCCAGGCGTCAGTTGATGGCCGAGCTGACCCAGGAGTGGGCCCCCGAGGAGCGCGCGGCCTTCTGCACGCTGCTCACCCGCTTCAACCTCGCCCTCTCCGCCCGCATGGCCGCGTCGCCCTCCGCGGAGGCACCGGAGTCCACCTGACCGCCCGGGCACACCGCATCGGCGACGCCCTCTTGACCGGGGACCCGCGCCTGGCCTCATATGAGACCGGGTCCTGTCGTACGCGGCTGTCCTCCGCGTGCGCCTCCAGGGCCCGGTTTCCCTCAGCCGGGAGGCGCGGTGCGAGAGCGGCAGGCGTCCCAGAACGCCCGCCGGGCCCGGGAGTTCGAGGCTTTCGTCGCGGGCGCGGCAGGGCGGCTGCTGCATGCCGCCACCCTGCTCACGGCAGAGCCTCCCGACGACAACCCGCGCGCGCGGCACCTGCTCACGGCGGCCCTGGCCCATACGTACGCCTCCTGGGACCGGCTGCGTGGCGAGGACCCGTACGACCGGACCCGGCAGCAGCTGGCCGTGCGCTTCGCGCGCGGGGCATGGCATCAGTACGGCAGCCTCGGCTGGGCACACCCCCGGAGCCACCCGAAAACCGGCAGCGTCCTGTGGTGCCTCAGTCCCCAGGAACGGCTGATCCTCGTGCTGCGCCTGTACGAGGGCGTCGCCGAGGAGCAGGCCGCGGCACTTCTTGGGCTGCCCACGGAGCGCGTACGGGCGATCTGCGCGCGTGCCATGGCCACGCTGCTGCATCCGCCGCGGGAGGCCGCTCCGGTGATCGCGAAGGTGGCACCGTCATGAGCTCGATGAGCCGCAGGGAGGCGGACGTCCGCCGGATCCTGGAGGAGCCGCAGCCGTCCGTGCCGCCCGATCTGTACGGGGAGGCGCTGCGCCGGGGCGGGCGGATGCTGCGCCGCAGGAGGGCGGCGAGGCGGCTGGTGTGGCTGCTGCTGTTCGCGGCGGCCGTGGCCTTCGTGGTGTGGGCGTCGCTGACCCAGCCGTGGGTGGAGCCGCCGTCGGAGACGACTCCACCGCTGACCAACTGGTGAGCCCGTCGATGAGCCCGCTGGTGAGCCCACTGGTGAGCCTGTCGGTGACTAGCCCAGGGCCTGCTTGAGGTCCTGGAGGAGGTCGTCGATGTTTTCGATGCCTACAGAGAGGCGTACGAGATCGGCGGGGACCTCCAGGAGGGACCCGGCCACGGACGCGTGTGTCATGCGCCCCGGGTGCTCGATCAGGGACTCGACACCGCCCAGGGACTCGCCCAGCGTGAACACCTTGGCGCGGTTGCAGACCTCGACGGCCGCCTCCTCGCCGCCCTCGACCTGGAAGGAGACCATGCCGCCGAACGCCTTCATCTGCTTGGCGGCGATCTCGTGACCGGGGTGCTCCGCAAGGCCCGGGTACAGAACGCGCGTCACGCGCGCGTGCCGGGTCAGCATCTCCGCGACCTGGGTGGCGTTCTCGCTGTGCCGGTCCATGCGGACGGCGAGCGTCTTGATGCCGCGCAGCACCAGCCAGGCGTCCATGGGCCCGGCGACCGCGCCCATCGCGTTCTGGTGGTAGGCGAGCTCCTCGCCGAGCTCCTGATCGGCGACCACGAGGGCGCCGCCGACGACGTCCGAGTGGCCGCCCATGTACTTGGTCAGCGAGTGCACGACGATGTCCGCGCCGAGCGCGAGCGGCTGCTGGAGGTAGGGGCTGGCGAAGGTGTTGTCGACGACCAGCTTCGCGCCGGCCTCGCGCGCGATCTGCGAGAGCGCGGCGATGTCGGTGATCCCGAGGAGGGGGTTGGAGGGGGTCTCCACCCAGACGGCCTTCGTCTTCGGGGTGATGGCGGCCCGTACGGCCGCGGGGTCGCTGGTGTCGGCGACCGACCACTCCACGCCCCACCGGGAGACGACCTTCGCGAAGAGGCGGAACGTACCGCCGTACGCGTCATTGGGGATGACCACGTGGTCGCCCGGGCTGAGCAGCGTACGCAACAGGCAGTCCTCGGCCGCCAGTCCGGACGCGAACGCGAGCCCGCGGCGGCCGCCCTCCAGGGCGGCGAGGTTCTCCTCCAGGGCGGTCCTGGTGGGGTTGGCGCTGCGGCTGTACTCGTAGCCGCCGCGCAGACCGCCGACGCCGTCCTGCTTGTAGGTCGAAACCTGGTAGATCGGCGGGACGACCGCGCCGGTTAGGGGATCGGCGGTGTTGCCCGCGTGGATCGCCACGGTTTCGAAGTGCTGACTGATGTGCCTGTCGCTCATGGGCACCGAGGGTAGTGCGCTCGCGGAGAAAGTGACGGCGGGCGCGGTGCGGGAGCCTGTGCCGCGGGAGTCGCCGGTGGTTTTCCACAGGACCGGCCGACCAGTTTCCACAGGAGCGCCGACCGGGTTCGCCAATTGTCGGACGAGTCTGGTTCGCTTGAGGCATGGAGATTCTCTGGGTCCTGATGGCGATGCTCATGGTGAGCCTCATCCTCTGGCCGTTCCTTCTGCGCAGGCGTGCCGGTGGTATCCAACAGGTCGCTCCGGGCGACCCGGACGCGGCCGACCCTGCGAACTACGGCTTCCTTCGCCAGGAGGAGCTGGACATCCGCATGCCCGGCCCCGACCAGGACCTGGTGGAGGTCCTGGACCTGGTGCAGCGCACCCAGGACTACCGGGCGGCGTCACAGCTTTTGGCCGGCACCGAGATCGAGGGCGAGCGGCGCTGGCAGCGCGTGCAGGCCTTCGCGGGCGCCGCGTCGCTGGAGCTGCAGCAGCGCCCCGGCGGGGTGAGCGACTCCCCCGGCGGGCAGTGGCTGCGGGTGTGGCGGGCCGAGCAGCCCAAGGACGCGGGCGGCGCCGCCGTGCACGCGGAGTTCCTGGTTCAGCAGGCGTGGCGTACGTCGACGCCGGGGACGGACGAGTTCCGGATCATCATGGAGGAGGCGAGGGCGGCCTGCGGCGAGGCCGCGCTGCTGTCTCCGGGCGACCCGATCCCGTACATCATCGAGCTGTCCGTGGGCCGCGGGCTCGCCTACTCCCAGGCGGAGTTCGAGAAGCTCTGGCTGAAGATCCTGGACCGCGCACCCGCGCACATGGGGGCCCATCTGGCGGCGCTGCACTACTGGTGCGAGAAGTGGCACGGCTCGCGCGAGACGGCGTACTCCTTCGCGGAGGCGGCGGCGGCCCGGGCTCCCCGGGGCTCCCTCCTGGCCGCGATGCCGCTGTTCGCGGTCTTCGAGCACCTCCCCGAGGTCAACCTGGTCAGCGGCTTCTACCAGAGCGAGGTCGTGACCAAGGCGGTCCACGGCGCCCTCTTCGCAGTGCACTCGGCCCGCGCCGACGACCCGATGCTCGCCCACGTCCGCCACCTGCTGGTCTTCTTCCTGGTCCGCGGCGAACGCTGGTCGGAGGCGATGAACCAGCTGGTGCACATAGACGGCCACGTGGGCGCCCTGCCCTGGACACTGACGGCCGACCCGGCCGCGGACTACGCGGTGTACCGGGCCCTGGCGGTGGCTGGCTACGAGGCGAACGGGGGGAGCCCGGCGACGCTGCCGCACTGAGCGACGGCTGCGGGTCGGGAAGGGCCACTGGCCGGCTGGAGGCCGCCCGCAGCGCTGAAGCGGTGCGCGTCAGGCGTCAGTCCGCGTGAGGCGTCGGTCGTGGCCACGCCTGTCCAGCCGGTGGCCGGTGGCCTGTGGCCGGTGGCCGGTGGCCGGTGGGACAAGAGGCGCCCGAGTCGGTCCGGAAGGGGTTACTCGGTTTGCCCCGGTCCCGCCAAGCCGTCGGCACCCCGCATCCGCAGCGGGACACCGCCTGCCCCGCAGGGGTGAGCGCAGGCACGGCCCGGCTGCGGAGCCTCGGCCGGTCAGCCTCCGCCTTGCCTTTCGCCGGGCCGCCTCGCGGTCAGCCCTCCGCGCGGGCGGGCAGCCGCCATCCCGGGCGCGGGAAGTGGCAGGTGTAGCCGTCCGGGTAACGCTGCAGGTAGTCCTGGTGCTCGGGCTCGGCCTCCCAGAAGGGGCCGACCGGCTCCACCTCGGTGACGACCTTGCCCGGCCAGAGTCCGGAAGCGTCCACGTCCGCGATCGTGTCCTCGGCGATTCGCTTCTGCTCGTCGTCCACGTAGTAGATCGCCGAGCGGTAGCTGAGGCCGATGTCGTTGCCCTGGCGGTTCTTGGTGCTCGGGTCGTGGATCTGGAAGAAGAACTCCAGGATCGCGCGGAAATCCGTCCTCGCGGGGTCGAAAAGGATCTCAATGGCCTCCGCGTGCGTGCCATGGTTCCGGTACGTCGCGTTCGGCACGTCACCCCCGGTGTATCCGACCCGGGTCGCCGTCACGCCCGGGAGTCGGCGGATCAGGTCCTCCATGCCCCAGAAGCATCCCCCCGCCAGCACGGCCCTCTGCGTCTGCACAGCCATTGCGGCCCCTCCAATATCTGTATCTGTCAGCTCGGTCACTCGGGGTCATCGGCTCGCACACCACCGGCATGCCACGCCCACTCCGCTCAACGCGCGAGGGTGCCTCGCGATTCCGTGACCGCCCAACGGACATCGCGGTCACCGGCCACCGCGAGGAGCGCAGCGACCTGTTGCCGAAGCAGACACCGGAGTTGCTGGGCCACCGACGCGGCCGCTCTCCGCCCCAGTGAACGGCAGTCGAAAGTCGGTGGCCGCCTGAACCTGCCGACCCCACGCTGTACGCCATGCAAGAACCACACCGACATGGGCCATCAAGCCGCGTTCACAGCCCGAATCCGCCGGCGGAGGCCGGACAGCAGGCCAGGCGTCGCGGAGTTCGGCACCGGCCTGGAGGACTTCGAAAGGGACCTGTGGGCGGTCTTGCGGGAAGCATCACCAGACAACCGGTTCGCGGAGCGTCTTACCGCAACCGAAATCAAGACCCGGCGCAAGCCACATCGTGAGCGGTGACCACGACTTTGCGATGCCGTAGCCCGTCCAGCTCCGCTTCATGCTGCAGACGCAGGGGCGTCAGAGCGGCGCGCCCAGGCCGTTGCGGGCCACCGAGACGATGACTTCCCGCATCTGCTCGACGTACAGTCGCATGTTCTTGCGTGCGATGTCGGTGTCGGGGTAGCGGCAGGCAAAGTACACGCCCTCATGCAGCCTGTTGAACCATGCGCACACCTTGTCGCCGTAGGACACCCTGACCAGGCCGTACGCCTTCAACTCGGCCCACCGCTCGGATCCGGGGATGCCCCGGGCGTCGACGAACGAGACGAACGAGTACATGTCCGGCGAGGTCTTGTGGAAGTCCGAGCCGAGCAGACGCAGTACCCGGGCGTTGGGTATACGGGCCAGCGGTCTGTTGGCGCGTAGTTCGGTGCGCACGATCTCCAGGACGCTCTGGAAGTCGGGTGCCTGCGCAGTGGGAATCTCGATCGGCACGCCGCCGACGTACCAGCCCACGGAGCCCCGCCATTCGGGCTTCGCCCTCGTATGGAACGGCACAACCGTCCGGTAGACGGGCTCCCCGCCGATCTTGTGGACAACGAGGCTCGTGGCGGCCAGGACGCCGACCATACTCCCGCCGAAGGGCCGGCAGGACATCTCGAACGCGGCGGCGTCGTCGGCACCCACGATCATTTCGTGCAGGAGCTTCTGTGTGGGCAGTTCGCCGCTGGGACCCAGGCCGAGATCGACAGGAAAGTTCGGCAGCTTCCCGTCGCACCGCCCTATGAACCCCCGCCAGCGTGCGACGACCTCGTGTGTGACGTCGATCTGGTCCGCGTCCGTGCGTTCGATCTCGCAGAAGTCGACGTAGCTGCCGATTGGCGTCTCCTCCACGGCGCGGCCCTCGGCGCCCACCATGCACAGCTCGTGGATCTCGGCGGGGATGCGCTGAATGGAGTACGAGTCGACGTTGCCGTGGTCGAAGGCCATGTACACGGTTGTGCAGTCGTCCCGGACGACCGCCGCGTAGATGAAGTTCGGCCAGCTGAGTGCGTGGGCCGCTACGTCGAATCGGTGCTGGAGATGCTCGGCTAGTCCCTCCGCGTCGGGGAAGTCGCCGACCACCTCGCGGCGCAGTGACACTGCCTCGGCGTCGAACGTGAACCGGCGCAGTTCGTCGCCGACCCAGCCGAAACCGCTGCGCAAGGTCTCGTGCCGGAGAGTCCAGCTCCGCAGTGCGTCCTGCAGCACGAGGAGATCGACCCCGCCCGGCATGTCGAATGCCGTACCGAGCCAGGTCGGCATGAACAGACCGTCTTCGCGCACCGATCGAACCGTTCGGATGTGCGTCTCCTGGGCATACGACGGCGGCCGGGAGTCCTCGGGCAGGCCCGTCGCCGTCTCGACGGCCGCCGCCGGATCGAGCGTCCACTCGACCAGGAGCCCGGGGCGGACCTCGGAGCGCTGAATGTCGGTCATTCGCACGGTAAGCCTCTCCGTTGGTGGGCACGGTTGGTCCAGGACCGCCCGACGGGCCCGCCCGGGAGCCAGTCGGCCTCATGCCTGGTCGCCCCTGCCGCAGTGCGTGCCGTACAGGCCGACGGCCCTTCGGACCACGGTTGGAGGCGGTGCCGTTCGCCGTATCTCGCCGCTCGGTGGCCGAGGGCCCGACCAGCCGGCGTCGCGGAGCCGTGCCGGACGCCGACATAGCGCCGTCACTGCCACGAGCTGCTCCCTGAGTGATGAGTCGGCGAGCACCGCCGGGCACGGGAACGGCTGCCCGCGGGCGGTCACGGAGCCGGGCAACCGGCACCATCCTGCGAGAACCGGCCCAAGATCGCTCGGCGAGCCGACCGGACGGACCAGAGCTTCACCCCTGGCCGAGGCCGCGATCAGGCGGGCGGAACCCCCGTACGCGCAACCCTCAGGGACCGGGGATGGACCTGGTCCTGGACACCGCCGGTCATCAGGCGTACTGCCCAGCCTCCTGCGGATCGCGAAGGGCCACCCTCTCCGTGTGTCCACAGTCAGCGACTTCGCCGGCGCCGCTGAACTCGGAGTGCGCCACTGCTTCGATGACGGCCCGACCCTGCGTTACGACGTGCTCGCACAGCAGGAAAAGGGTCGTGAACGCGGCTTGACATGGGTCACCAAGCCGCGTTCACAGACCACATGCATGCTGTTGGTGGCGCGGCAGGGAGGGCTCGCCGGGTTACGGGTTGACCGCTGAGCGGACCAGTTGGACGCTTGGAGGACAGCGGGTGGCTCGCGAGCGGGGTCCGACAGCGTTCCCCTGCGTTTGCGAAGGGCGGGCTCCGCGTAGTCAGTCGAAGGCCACGACCAGGCGAACGCCTTCGTCTCCGAAGCGGCCGGCCAGGGCCTTCATCACAGCGAAGACGTGCGGCCAGTGAGTCTCATTCCCCAGGACCGCGCCGACCGTCAACGGCTCGTATGTACAGGTCAGTTCGTCGGTAGCCCACTCCACGCGTCCCTTCGCGTCGTGCAGGTTGGCCGGCGGCACGCCTACTGCGGACAGAGCTTCCGGCGGCCACGAGTCGGAAACAAGCTGTTGCTGCAGGGTTGACGGCAGCGACTTCGTGCTCCACGTCAGTCGTCCGATGAAGTGATCAGGTGTTACCGCGGGGTCGATCGAGGCCAGCTCTGCCCAGCTGACCCAGCTCGCGCTGCGCAGGTCATCTGATGCGGCCCATGGACTCAACTGCGAGCGCATCCCGCTCGACAGATCGACGGGAAGGCCACGGTCTGGTGCAAGCGGTTGAAAGCCCGCGTAGTTGCGCACTCCGAAGAGACAACCGAAGGCTGCGTAGCCAGTCTCGTCATACAGCGGCCAGAGGTCCATGGCGGCCACCCATGGCTCGCCGTCGTAGTAGTCGGTACCGACGCCGGGATGGCGAAACTCGATGCCGCCATGGATATCTGTACTCACGGCGCCGAACCTTAACAGCGCTCGCCCGGACGGACGCGAACAGCGCCGGTCAGTAGCGGAGGCGGGCCATGTCCCCATCGATGCGCAGGATGCAGTCTCTGAAGCAACCCAGGGGCGCGCCCCCGTCCGAGGGGTGCAGGGTCAGTCCCAGATCCATCAGGGGGCGGAGAGCCTCCGCATGCCGACTCCCGTCCGGGTCAGGGCCCTGCACGGCCGCCCACGCCTCGAACAGCGCGCTGACACTCTCCCAGCCCGGTCCGGGCACGAAATGGCACAAGAACGTCGGCTGGTCGATCCCGTACTCGCGGAGCTCACCAACCCGAACGTCTCCGTGCATGAGCCACCACGCCTTGGCCACTCTGCGCCCCTCCCGGTGTCCGGCTCCGGAAGCACGCTACCGCCGTTCACATGCACTCGAACTGTGAGAACCAGCCGCTCCACGTCGGCGCGGGACGGTTGGGCCGGTTCAAAAAGGACTATGTGCGGGGCTTGACATGGATCATCCAGCTGCGTTGACAAGCTCTTGTGCGTTGCCGACGCCGAAGGCTGAGGAGTGGTGGCGCGCGGGCGGAGCCTGCCTTGATCACGGCGCCGATCTTGCCCTGGTGATCGTGGAACTCTCGAGGAGCTGGGACCACCCCGAGGTCGACAGCGCCCCTTGGACCGTCAGCCATCTCGGTAGCCGTCTCAGAGCAGGCACTAGCCTCTCGGGCCATGTCCGACCTACCCGATCTTCATAGTGCGACCATCGACGCGATAGTCGATCACGTCGGCCGATCGACGCTTCCCTTCCAGCGAGCCCACCGGGAGGAACAACACGCCACGGCCTTCTGGTTCAACGAACTCGTGGAGTCGACCGCCGAAGACGAGGTCATCCGCCAGTACCTCGTGACTGCCAGCGAGCCGGCGAGAATCGAGTTGGCCGAGTTCACCCTGCGTCCGGGCTTGTGCACACCCGCGATGAGCGCAGAGAAGCTGATGATGATCGACTTCGCGGAGGGGTGGACTCATCTCGGCGACCTGGGAGTGGCGGTCATGCCCACCACCGGATTGCACGCGCACGGCGCTCGCAAGGGGTGGAGTTGGACGACTGACGAGATCACCGAAGGCCTCGCCGCCGCGGAAGAGGACATCGCCGGCCTCGGTGAGCACCCGATCGCGGCCTACGTGCTGGGTCACATCATCGAGGACGGTGCCCGAGAGCAGGCTGTGGTGGTCGGCCAGGTGACGCGCACCAGCGGCGACAGCATCCGTTGGAACGGAGACCTGCCGCTGGGGTGCGTAGGGGCACCGGTGTTCATCAGCACTCGCCTCAGCGGGGACAGTTTCAAATTGGTCTGCCTGGGGGTGACACTGCCCGCCGACGGTCACCACGCGATTGCTTCCTTCGACCGCATCCGCGCCGCCCTGAACTCCCTCCCCTCGGATACCCCGCCAGCCTTTGGTGAGACCGCAGACCATCCTCGGCAGGTCGAGCCGAAGCGGCGCTGGTGGCAGCAACGCGGCTGATGCTGCCCAGCACCGTCAGAGGTACGACCATGGACGACCAGCCCGAACACCTCTTGACGGAAAGGGCTGTGAACGAGGCTTGACGTGGATCAAGCCGTCCTTCCTGTGGATGATGTACCGCTGCGGCTGGGCGACGAAGGCCGGGCAGGAGACTGTCCTGGCCATCGAGATCACCCGCGACGGCTTCGAATGGGCATTGCGCCACGCCTGCCTGTCGAGCTACGCGCGCGGGCTGCACCCCGACCGCGGCACCTGGCAACGTCAGCTCAAGCGCGCTCCGGCCCGTGTCCAGTGGGATCCCGAGCGTGACCTGCACCTGAGGCCCCTGTCGTACCGCTCACTCCAACTCGGGCTTTCCGGCGAGGCCGTAGGGCGTTACGCGGACGAGTGGACGGTGGCCATCAACGACGTGACTCCGCTCGTCCAAAAGGTCCACGGGCTCGTAGGCCGCGGCGAGCTGGACGCCGCGGCCACGCTGCTGCCCAAGGAACGCCCCTACCCCGCCGGGGACGAACTGCTGGCCGTCCTGCGCCCATGACAGACAAGTCGCACCGAACGGCGGCTGCCGCTTACGGGGCACATGGCAGCACAGGCCCGCCGGGACCGGTGTGTCCTGCCCGACGGTGTGGCGGAGGCCGACGGCTGACGTCACCGGGTTGGCTTCGGAATGTACGTACGCGGCGTGCGTGATGAGCGGTTGACGCTCGCTCGACGGCGCACGGCACACGGCGCACGGCACACGGCACTGAGGTGTGCCGACGGGGCTGCTGCCCGATCGGATTCAACGCGCCCTGGGCGGACCCGGCGGCGACGGCATGCCCCGCTTCCGATCCGCGCCGAGATCCCGCAGCCCTGCTGCGCGCGTTCCTCCGCAGTGCACCTGAACGTCTCGGCCGGGCTGCCGTGCCTGGCACGCCAACGCCTCCTCCCCGAAGGGCCGCTGAGCAACCGTCAGGGCCTGTGGACGGGAGCCGTACCGACCCAGCGGTGATAGGCCTCTACGTCGACGTTGCTGCCGCACACGATGGTGACCACGTGTCGGCCGGCGAAGCGGTCACGGTCTTCGAGGATCGCCGCGATGCCGAGCGCGGCCGACGGTTCGACGACGAGGCCGGCGTGGTCGAGGAGCATCCGCATACCGGCGATGATCGACGCCTCCTGGACCAGGACGGCATCGTCAGCGACCAGGAGGAGGTCGTCCAGGACGGCCGGGATGGGACACCGGCCGGCGACGCCGTCGGCGATGGTGTCGGTCGAGTCGGTGGTGACGACGCGCCGCGTGCGCCACGAGTGTGTCAGCGCCGGTGCGCCCAGCGGCTGGACGCAGATCACCTCGACCTCGGGAGCCAAGGCCTTCACCACATGACCCACGCCGGTGGCCAGCGCCCCGCCGCCGAGAGCGATCAGGACGGTGTCGAACGACGGCGTGGTGTCCGCCAGTTCAAACAGTTCCAGGCCGATGGTCGCCGCGCCCTCGCAGGTCTCGAGGTCCAGGCTGTCCTCGACCAGCCGGATGCCGTCGTACCGCGCGACGGCCGCCGCCCGCTCGCGAGCCATCTCGTGGTCGCCGTCCACCAGCTCCAACCTGGCGCCCAACGCACGGATGCGATCAAGCTTGGCCACGGTCGCAAAGCGGGATGCCACGACGGTCACGTCGAGCCCTCGTCCGCGACCGGACCAAGCGAGGGCTTGGCCGAGATTGCCCGCGCTGGCGCACACCACGGCTTGCGAGCCTTGGTCGGCGAGCAGGCTCGCCACTACCTCGGTGCCGCGGGCCTTGAAGCTGCGGACCGGATTCGCCGTTTCGAGCTTGACGCTCACCGTGCACCCGAGTTCGGGCTCCAGCGCCTCGCAGCGGTACAGCGGAGTGTCGAGAAAAACCGGGTCGATCACGCGGCGAGCCGCCCGGATCCGAGCATTGTCGAGGCGTGTCCCCTGCATGACACAGCAGCGTAGCGCCGCCGGCGCTGTGCCCTTTGGCTTCGGGCGGATGCCCGGCGATTGGCTTCGAGCGGATGCCCGACGATTGGCTTCGGGCGGATGCCCGACGATTGGCTTTGGGCGGATGCCCGGCGATCGGCGCCCGGTGCCCGGTGCCCGTATCTCACCGAGCCTGGGGGACGTTCGAGGGGATGTGCGGGACGGCGGAGCCCGGGTCGAAGCCTGTGAAGGTCAGGCCAATGACGAAACCCGCCGCCTCCTCCAGCTGGCGGGCGCGATCCAGGGGCCCCAAAGTCGCCGGGACTCCGCCGACGTCACGGACCAGTTCGCCGACGACGTGCAGTGCCCTCGCGTCGTCGCCGCACATCGCCACCGTCACCGTCACCGCCACCGTCACAGGGGACTGACCATCATCGGGTGGGCTCGTCCACTGGTCGGCGGGAAAGAGGTGGAATGCCTTCACGACCCGGGCTCCCGGAGCAAGTCCTGCGATCCGGCCCGCCATCGACTCGCCCTGTTCGGTCAGCAGAGTGCCGATGCCATGCGTGACGGCGTTCGTGGGATCGATCAACGGCATCCCTTCGAGCACGCCATCGGACGCGCCCACCGATCCCAGCATGTCCTCAACGCCGTCCCAGGACACGGCGAGGAGCACCGCATCGCACCCGGTGACCGCCTCACGCGGTGCGACAGCGAGCGCTCTGCGGCCCAGCCGCTCAGCGAGCTTCTCCGCCTTGGCCCGCGACCGTCCGCCGATCGCCACCTCATGTCCCGCGCGCGCCCAGCCCTCACCCAGTGCCGCCGCCAGTGTCCCTGTCCCCAGGATGCCGATGCGCATGTGTCCCTGCCTCTCCAACGGTGATGGGTCGGGTGGCAACGGTAGGGAGGGCGTTGCACACCGGTCGGTGCATGTCCGACGCGCGATGATGGGCGGCGAGATGACTGAACACGACGCCCACTGCCATGAGTTGGTCGCCGATTGCCGTCTGCGCGCGGCCACCGATCTCTTCGCCCATACCTGGGATCCCGTTGTACTGGCGGCACTTCGTACGGGACCTCGCCGGCGCCGCGAGCTACGCGCCGCGATCGGTGGCATCAGCGACAAGGTTCTGGCGGACTCCTTGCACCGTCTGCTCGCGGGCGGACTGATCGAGCGCCACGCATACGCCGAGGCGCCGCCGCGCGTCGACTACGCTCTGACCGGCTTGGGGCAGAGCCTGGTCGAGGGTCCGATGACGGCGCTTGGACGCTGGGCGGTCGAGCATGGTGACGAACTTCTCGAAGCCCAGGAGAGCGGACGACCGCCGTAGCGACGAGCTGCGATATCTCACTCACCCGGAACGAGTCGTGTCCGCTCCCACCGAGAAAGCATGGCGATGGACGAGGACGAGAGCCTGAGCCGTTACGGCCTGCACCCCGCCGGGGCGGACCTCGACGACGTACGAGATCTGCTCGCCGCCCAAACCCGGCTGGAGAAGGGTGCGCAGGGCGACGGTGACACCGAGTTGATGAAGTTGTGCTGCGTCCAACTGTTCAACGCCGGGGTTCTCGAAGACGTGCCGCTCATCTGGCAGGCCAAGTCCGCGAGCATGGACGCGGCCTGCTCGATCGACATTCAGCTGCTGTGCGGAAGCGGACTGGCCAGGACCAAGGCGTACTTGTCGAGCCTGCGCCCACCCGAAGCCGGAACTGAAGGCGGAACCGGAACCGGAGCCGGAGCCGGAGCCGCAGCCGCAGCCGCAGCCGCAGCCGCAGCCGCACTGCAACGACTGCTCCGCTGTGAAGCGGCAGGCGACTTCGAGGGTTTCTCCGCCGCAGGCCACTCGGCCTGGTACGCGGCCTACTACACGCCCTGATGTTGCTGTGACCTCTGTGCCTCCTGCTGACTGCCATCCGTGTACAGCCGGGTTCCGCTGAGGTCGGGGCTCTCCAAGACCGGCGGTCGCGGCCGGTGCCGCGCCATCGCGGTGTGGGCGGTCGCGGTGAGGCGGGACACGGCCGAGCGCGCGGCCGGGAGCCAGGCCAGCACCAGCTGGGTGGCCGGGTATCCGTGGACGGGCACTACCCGTACGGATCCGCCGAGGCGATCGCGGACGCTTTCGCCGACGACGACCACGAGCCGGCCGAGCGCGACGCGGTCGACCATGGCGTCCAGCGCCTCGTTCGGCAGTTGCGCCTCGTAGCCCGGCAGCGCCTCCACCTCGGCGAGGGTCAGGAACGGGCGGTCGGCCAGGGGGTGGCCGACCGGGAGCAGGACGACCGGCCGCTCCAGCCCGAGTTCCATCAGTTCGAGACCGGGCGTGGCAACCGACTGACACATGAGGGCGACGTCCGCGGTGCCGTCCCGAAGAGCACCGATCTCGTCGTAGGTGAAAACGACGTCGGTGAGCACGCCGTCCTGCCCGCCCTGTGCGCCCTGTGCGCCGGCGGCGAGCAGGGCGGGCAGGACACCGGGGCCGGCGGCGGGCCGTACCGCGATGGTGACCCGTTGCGGCTCGGCAGCCTTGCGCGCCTTGTGTACGGCGGTGTCCATCGCCGCCAGGATCGTGCGGCACTCGGCCAGGAAGGCCTCGCCCGCGGCGGTCAGCCTCACCTGCCGCGTGGTGCGTTCCAACAGGGGGACGCCCACGCGCCTCTCCAGATGGGCGACGGCCCGGGAGAGGGGCGGCTGGGTGATGCCGAGGTGCTCCGCGGCCCGGCCGAAGTGCAGCGTCTCCGCCACGGCCACGAAGTAGGCGAGTTCCCGGGTCTCCAGCTGATTCATGCATCCAAGGTATTACCTGTTGCCCAGACAGTCATTGCTCCGCCGTTGAGTCCCTGGTCAGCTTGACCGTGCACCTCCCAGGCGCCGGCGCCATGAGGTGTTTACGCCGAACCACACGGAAAACGGAAAGTTGGAGCCATGAAGGCCGTTCAATACCAGAACTACGGCGGACCCGAGGTCCTTGAAGTCATCGACATTCCGGATCCGAAGATGTTCTCCGATCTCATTCTGGTGAGAATCGAGGCAGCGGCGCTCAACCCCGCGGATCTGGCATTCCAGAGCGGAGCCGCGGATCCTCTCGTGGACTCTCTCTTTCCGGTGACCCCCGGATGGGATCTCGCCGGGGTCGTCGAGCAGACCGGAGCCGCGACGACGGGATTCCGACCGGGCGACGAGGTGATCGGGTTCGTCCGCGGCCAGGCCATGCACTACGGCACCTACGCGGAGAAGATCTCGGCCGAACCGCGCCAGCTCGTCCGCAAGCCGAAGAACCTGAGCTGGGCCCAGGCCGCCGGGCTGCCGGTCGCCGGGCTCACCGCCTACCAGGCGATCGTGCACAGCCTCAAGGTGAGCGCCGACGACACCGTGCTGGTGCACGGGGCGGCGGGCGGTGTCGGACATCTCGCCGTCCAGATCGCGCTGGCCCGGGGCGCACGGGTGCTCGGGACGGGCTCCGAGGCCAGCCAGGCGTTCATCGGTTCCCTGGGAGCGACGCCGGTGCGGTACGGCGATGAGCTCGTCGAGCAGGTGCTGAAGATCGCTCCGGACGGGGTGGACGCGGTGCTCGACACCGCGGGGCGTGGCTCCCTGTCCACGACGCGGGCACTCGCCGCCCCTGGGGCGCGGGTCGCTTCCATCACGCGGTCCAGCCCCGAGTACGAAGGGGTCATCGACGTCTTCCTCTACGTTGACGGGGATGACCTGACCCGGCTGGTGGAGCTCGTTGAGGAGGGCAAACTCACGGTCCACGTCGACCGGGCATTCCCGCTCGACCAGGCTGCGGAGGCCCAGCGGCTACTGGCCGGCGGACACGCCCGGGGCAAGATCGTCCTGGAGAACCGCAGGGAGGCATGAGCAACGTGCGGCACAGTCCTGTCGTCACCGCGGTAACCGACATCGCGTCTCCCCCGGAAGACGTGTGGAGGGAATTGACCGACTTCGCGGGATACGCACAGTGGCACCCCCCGCTGCGTTTCGTCGGTGTCCCCACGGTGATCCTCCCCGGAACCCGACTGCGGGCCCAGGTGTCACTGGGAACCGGGAACGACGAGGAATACGGTTTCACGGTCCTCCATTACGAGGCACCGCGACGGCTCACCTGGGAAGGCGGAATTCCAGATGTCCTCATAGGGCGACATTCCTTCGTCCTGGAGCCGCGTGACGGCGGAACGCGATTCACGGAGTCCGAGGAGTTCACCGGCACGGCCGCCGTGGAGACCGTGGAAACCGCCCGGTCCCGAATGGAGGAGGACTACGCGAGCTATGGCAGGGCCCTGAAAAGACGACTCGAATCCGGCCTCTGACGCCCCCTCGCAGCTCTCTCACACACACCGAACACCCCTTGGGGGCGAGGCGATTGCCGTCGGCGAGGGTGTCGTCCAGGGCGGCGTTGCGGCAGGCCAGGGGCTGGCAGCCGGCTATGACCGGCGTCTCGCCGGGCAGGCGGGACTTTGCGGACACGACCTAGGGCTTGTCCTCGCCTCGGGCGCGCCCCACTCATGCCTGGTGCTCCGGGCGCACGAAGCACCGGGCCCTGCCTGTCAGTCAGCCGAAGGCGGAAGTACCTGCACCGTGTCCCCGACCGCCCGTTCGCCCGTCGCGTCCGAGGGGTTGTTGGCCAGTGTTCCGCGTACGGCCATCGCCGTTGAGCCGCCGCCGTCGAGGTTCAGGGCCTGTACGGCGCCGAGCGACCGCATGAACTGTGCCGCCTCGTAGAGGGTGAAGCCTTCGCTGCCGCCGCTCTGCCGACCGTCGACCGTCGACCGTGGCCAGGATCAGCCGGCCCTTCCCGTCGACACCCGCCATGGTGCGCGGCTGGCGGGCGTTGGCCCAGGCGTATCCGAAGGACAGGTCCTGAGGGTCGACCACGCCCTCGGTGGCCGCGTCGATGTCGATGCGGCCGTCCTTCACCAGGGTCGGGGCGGCGCTCACGATGGAGTCGTCATCGTCGAGTTGGACGCGCCGGCCCCGGGTGTCGCGGATCACCTCGTCGACGCGGATGCGGCTGCCGGGCTCGGCGTTCGCTGTCAGCCAGTCGGCAGCGCCGCCGATGCCCTGGAGGACGCTCCCGCCCGCCGGTACCCGCCCGCCGCCGCACGCACCGGCCGAGACCACGCGGCCCGACGCGTCCAGCACCGCCTGGACACCGGGTCCGGTGGGCAGGTCGGCGCCGAACTCGGGCGTGAACCGGACCAGGTCGTCACTCAGTCGGCAGGTGACGTCCTGCCAGGGCAGCTCGCTGGGTGTGGCACCGGGACGGCCGCAGTCGCGCACCAGCCCCGGCACCCGGTTGATGCCCTGGATCCCGTACGAGGCGTACGAGCCGTACGAGGAGCCGTACGAGCCGTCTCCGGCCCGGGCGGTGACCGTAGTGGTCAGATCGGCCACGCGGATGTGTCGGCCGCCGTCGCCGAGGATGAGCGCGGCCCGCGAGCCGACCGCCATCGAACCCAGCCGGCCGTCATACGCGCCCAGGCCGGACATGGTGCCCTGGACTCCGTCGGCGTCCGAGGTCACGAAGAAGCCGCCGTTGACGGCGACCAGCGAGTCGAGCCGGGCGGCGACCTCGGTGGCGCGATGCCTGCTCCCCTGGGAACACCACCTGCACTGATCCGACGTCACGTCAGAACACCACAGGTCATTGATGCTTGTGTCGCCACCGATGCTGGTGTTCGCCAGACAGGGGCCCTCTCGCGATCGTCGCGCGCAGGGCCCCTGCCGCTGTGCTCAACGCCCAATTACGCGGCGGGCTTGTAGATGGTGTAGGTCGCGGCGTACGGGACGCTTATCTGGTCGGTGCCGGTGCAGGCGGTCGTGGGGGCGACGCCGCCGCTGGTGTTCAGGCGCTGGAGGTAGGAGACATCCGCGAAGACCCCGGTGCCGCGCGTGGCGGTGGACTTCAGGAGAAGCTCGGGGATGGTGCCCTCCTTGGGGGAGGTGGCAGCGGCGGCGGCGTTCACGGCACTGCCGTCCACCGTGGACACCCAGACGGGGCCGCGGGAGTGGAGGGCGACGGCGCGGCGGGACTTGTCCTTCTTGGCCCAGAGGGTGGCCGCGGGCTCCAGCAGCTTCCAGGCGCCGTCGGTGCAGGTGTACGTCTGGACGCCTTCGGCGGAGAAAACGCCGGTGAGCTTGTTGCCCTCGGGCACCTTCAGCACGGCGGGTACGTCGACGCCGATGCGGTCGGGCTGCGGCGTCGGCGCGGCCTGGCCGGCCGTCGCACCCACGAACGTGCCGACGGCGGCGGTGACGAGAGCCGTGGTGGTGAGGATAAGACGCTTGGCGAGCTTCATCAGGTGTGTCTCCAGAATGATTTCTGAAACAGTTCGCGGATGCCTTGCGTATCCCTGACCAGGACCGGATGTCCTTGAGCCGGGACCGCGCGGTCCGCCGAGCTTCCGGGAGGGGAAAAGACCTTGTTCCCTCAGCCCCGCAACGTACCGCAAAAAGAGGATCACGAAAGAAAACGAATGGTGAACAGTGCGGCGCCTCTGCCGTATCGCACTCCCTGTAACTCGCTCTGTGCAGTGAGGAGTTGGGACACCGCGTGGACGAGTGGATCTTCACATCCCGGTGAACTCCGGATACGACTTGGGGTAACGGAGAGGGAGTTGGCGCTGGTGGGAGATTTCCAGGGCGGTTTCCAGGGCGGTTTCCAGGGCAGTTCCAGGGCAGTTCCAGGGCGGTTTCCAGGGCAGTTCCAGGGCAGTTCCAGGGCAGTTCCAGGGCGATTTCTATACTGACCGGATGATCACTGTTCCGCTCAGCGCGCTCGAAGTGGCCATGGTCCAGACGGGAACCGCGGCCGCGGACACCTTGCGAGACACGACCGAGGTCGCCCGACGCCTCGACGACCTCGGTTACCTGCGGCTCTGGTACGCGGAGCATCACCATTCCCCGGCCATCGGAGCGTTCCCGCCCGTCGTCCTGACCGCCCACGCGGCGGCGTTGACGACGTCCGTCCGTCTCGGCTCCGGGGGCGTTCTCGCTCCGAACCACGCCCCGATCATGCTGGCGGAGCAGTTCGGCACGCTGGCCGCGCTGCACCCGGACCGGATCGACCTGGGCATCGGCCGCGGCCCGGGTACCTTCGACGATGCCACCGCGCGGGCCCTGCGCCGC
Organism: Streptomyces sp. NBC_00878; assembly: GCF_026341515.1. Classification (NCBI taxonomy): domain Bacteria; kingdom Bacillati; phylum Actinomycetota; class Actinomycetes; order Kitasatosporales; family Streptomycetaceae; genus Streptomyces; species Streptomyces sp. NBC_00878. The sequence continues at coordinate 3,888,445 of NZ_JAPEOK010000001.1, forward strand.
GGGGCCGGTCCGACAACGGACGACGAGTACCGCGACGATGTGTCGTCGACGCTCCGTTTCCTGGTGGACGAGGTCGCGCTCGGCCCGCTCCCCGAGCCGTGGCTGCTGTCCTCCAGCCCGGCCGGCGCCGCGCTCGCCGCGGAACTCGGGCTGCCGATCGCCTTCGCCCATCACATTCGTCCGGACAACACCCTGGCCTCGCTCAGCCACTACCGCGAGCATTTCTCCCCCTCCCCCTGGTGCGCGAGCCCGCGCGTGCTGATCTGCGTGGAAACGGTGTGCGCGGAGACGGACGAGGAGGCGGCCCGCCTCGGCGGCCCGATGGACATCGTCAAGGTCGGACTCCTCAAGGGACAGGGCGGCATCCCCTTCCCCACGCCCGAGGAGGCGGCGGCCCATTCCTTCACCGCGGACGAGGCACGTACGCTGACACGCTTCCGCGCCCAGCAGGCCCAGGGCTCCCCCGAGACCGTCGCGAAGCGGCTGACGGACCTGGTGGACCTGACCGGCGCGGACGAACTCATGCTGGTGACGCCCGTCTACGCACTGGCCGACCGACTGAGGTCGTACGAACTCGTCAAGCGGCACGTCATGACGCCGACGCCGACGCCGACGCCGACGGCACGATAGCGACGATCACCAGGCAGGCGTTCGGCAACCGCTCACGAAGGCGCCTGCTCATCAACGGCGCCGCCCGCCAAGGCTGTTGCCCGTCAAGGCTGTACTCATGAAGGCCGTTACTCATCAAGGCCGTTACTCAACAAGGCCATTGCTCATCAAGCACGTCAACCCCCCACGCTGTAGCTTGCGGCAGGAAGCGGTGCTCGGCCGCGTAAGCCGCCATGCGGGCGTTCCGTGCCCGGGCCTCGGGGCCGTCCGGCAGGTGGAAGTCCCCGCCCGCCCGCGCGGAATCGGCCTGCGTGGCCGTGGCGACGGCCAGCCGTCTGCGTACGTACCGGTCGAGCGCGTCGGGCACCCCCGCCGGTGTCGCACCCGCGAGGGCGTCGCCGAGTACGGCCGCGTCCATGATCGCCTGAGCCGCGCCCTGGGCCTGGAACGGCACCATCGCGTGGGCGCTGTCGCCCAGCAGGGCCACCCGGCCGATGTTCCACCGCGCGAGCGGCACGCGCGTATGGATGCCGTAGCGGAACATCTGCCCCGCGCGTTCGAGGACGTCGAGGACCCGGGAGTCCCACCCGTCGAACTCCCGCAGCTGCTCCCCCGGTTCGGCCCGCGCGGTCCACGACTCAGTCGCCGCCTCGGCCTCGGCCTCCGCCTCCGGCGTGAACACGGCCACGACGTTGAGCAGTTCACCGCGTCGCACCCAGTAGTGGACGAAGTGCCGGTCCGGTCCGAGCCAGACGCCGAGTTCCGGCAGGTCCAGATCGGCCACCTGGTCGGCCGGGAGCAGCGCCCGGTAGGCGGCGGTCTTCGAGAAGACCGCCTCGTCCGCGCCGAAGAGCCACTGGCGGGCCGCCGACCGTATCCCGTCGGCGGCCACGACCAGGTCCGCACGCAGGCGTTCGCCGCTCGCCGTCGTCACGCGGGCGGACTCGTCGTCCTGGTCGATTCCCACGGCAACGGTGTTCAGGCGCACCCACCCAGGCGGCACCGCGGCGGCCAGGGCCTGGTGCAGATCGGCCCGGTGGAGCAGCAGATAGGGCGCCCCGAACGCGTCCTCGGCCTCGCGCCCCAGCACGTAGCGGCAGATCTCGGCCCCGTCGGACCAAGTGCGAAAGCTCACATGGGAAGGGCGGGCGGCCTGTGCGGCGACCGCGTCGAGCAGGTCCAACCGGCGCAGTACGCGCGTGGCGTTGGGCGCGAGCTGGATACCGGCGCCGACCTCGCCGAACCGCGGCGCCTGCTCGACCAGCGTGACCTCGTGCCCGGCGCGGCGCAGACTCAGCGTCGCCGCCAGTCCCCCGATGCCCGCCCCCACCACGATCGCTCTCATGCCACGACCTCGACCCCGCTTCGGCACCCGCCCGCGCACACGCACGCGCTCGCATCCGGACCGGCGACCTGGCGGGACACGCGGGCATCAGTCCGTATTCAACCGTCGGCTCAGGCAGACTATCGAACAGAACTCCCCTGCCGTACGGGGCATTTGAGCCCATCGGACGTCGCCGAGAAAGCGTGGAACCCTGCCCAAGACGCGCACTGTGGCACGTGCGCACGCCCCGCCAACTACGCTGCTCAACGAGTTCGATTACCAGACCGCGGCGCGTTGTTGGAGCGGCGAGGCCACTACCCGGAGTGCAGTCTTCATGATGAACCTTCAGCCTTCGGATCCGCCGTCCATAGGCGGCTATCCGCTCCTGAGCCGGCTCGGGGCGGGCGGCATGGGACAGGTGTACCTGTCCCGTACGCCGTCCGGGCGCCTGCTGGCACTGAAGACGATCCGTGAGGATCTCAGCAGTGATCCGGGGTTCGAGGAGCGGTTCGCGGGCGAGATACGCAACAGCGACCGGGTCCGTTCGCCGTGGACCGTGACCGTCGTGGACTACAGCCCGCCGGGCCAGCGCCCGCAGTGGCTGGCCACCGAGTACGTACCGGCGCCGTCCCTCGACGAATGGGTCACGCGCCACGGTCCGCTGCCGGAGGCCGCGCTCCTCTCGCTCGCCGCCGAACTGTGCGGCGCGTTGCAGGCGGTGCACCAGGCCGACCTCACGCACCGGGACGTGAAGCCCGGCAACGTCCTGCTGGCGCGCGACCGCCCGCGACTGATCGACTTCGGCATCGCACGGGCCGCCGACGACCCCCGGCACACCCAGGTCGGCGGTGTGCTCGGTTCGCCCGGCTTTCTCGCACCGGACCAGGCGGTCGGCGGCGTGCCGGCCGAGCCCGCCGACGTGTTCTCGCTGGCCGCGGTACTGGTGTACGCGGCCACCGGCCACAGCCCGTTCGCGGGTCCGCGGGAGAACGCGCACATGGCCGCCCTCGTCTACCGGGCCGTCCACGAGGCACCCGACCTCCAAGGCGTTCCGCCGGCCCTGCTCTCGTTGCTCGCCGCAGGTCTGGCGAAGACCCCGGCCGAGCGCCCGACCGCGGCCGAGCTGGGCAGGCAGCTGGAGAGGATCGGCGGCCGGACCGGCCACTGGCCGGACGCCTGTCCTCCGTCCCTCGCCACGGAACTGACGGCGCACGAGCACCCGACGGACACCGTCGTCGACCCGCAGTCCGGCCCACGACCCGACCCACGACTCGACCCGCGAGTCCACCCACGCCGTGAGTCAGAGCCCCACCCGCAGCCCCATCCCTCCACGGCCCCCGGCGCCCCCCAGGACCCGGCCGCCGGGGAGACGCGGGTCAATACCGTCCTGGCCACCACGGCCACCACGGCCACCGCGGCCACCACGTCCACCCCGGTCACGCCCGAACGACGCGAACGCCGACGCCCCGCCTGGCTGACCGTCGCCGTCACCGCGGTGGCCGTCGTCGCCGTGGCCGCCGTCTCGGTCGCCTCGTACGCCGGTATACGCGGTTCCCGTTCCGCGGACTACTCCTCCGATGCCCCGAAGCCAAAGCCCTCGCCATCGGCCGAAGCCACGAAACCGGCGACCCCGAAGCCGAACCCGATCCCGATACGCAAAACCCTCCGCGCCCCTTACGACCTGGGCGTCGGGCAGTCCGTACGGACCACCAAGACGAAGCTGGTCATGCAGCGGGACGGCAACCTGGTGATCACCGACAAGAAAGACCGTCCCCTCTGGGCCGCCAGGACATTCGGCACCGGCAACACCGCCCGCTTCCAGCGCGACGGCAACCTGGTCGTCCACAACAGCGCCGGGAAACCCCTGTGGGCCACGCAGACGTCCGGCAACCCGGGAGCGGTCCTCGTCCTCCAGGCCGACGGCAATGTCGTGATCAAGTCCGGTGACACGGTGTTGTGGAACGCGGGGACGGTCCACTGACTCGGGAGCTCATAGGCCGAGCTCGCACGCCGAGCCCGTATGCCAAGTGCCCGCGCGGCGGGTCCGGGGCCCCCGGAGCCCCCACAGACACGGAGGGTAAGGTAAGGCTCCCCTTAGGGATGGCCCTGGGGGCGTCGGCCTTCGGGACAGCGCCTGGGTGAAGTCTGAGTTCTGAGTATCGGAGCAAGTTGTGCGCACGTTGGGGTTGAAGGCCGTTCTGGCCGTGTCCGTGGTCGGCGGGCTGCTGGCCGGATGCTCGTCGTCGGGGGATTCCGGAAGCTCCGGCGGGTCCGGGTCCGGGTCCGGGAGCGACGCGGGTGGCAAGAGCGCCCGCAACCCCGTCGCCGGTGCCTCCGAGGGCCCCTCCGCCGCGCCCAGCGCCCTCGCCGACGGCATGGGTACGGAGGCGGCCGACGGCGAGTTCCCCCGTACCGTCAGTCACTTCAAGGGCAAGACGGAGATCGCGGCGGCGCCGAAGCGGATCGCCGTGCTCAGCACCGGGCAGCTCGACGACCTGCTCACCCTGGGAGTCGTACCGGCCGCGACCACCCGCGCCGACAACGCCGGACTCGTACCCGGCTACCTCGCCGACGCCTTCCCCCAGGACAAGAAGCAGCTCGCGAAGATGACCGACGCGGGGACCCGGGCCGCACCCAACCTCGAAACGCTGGCCACCGCCAAGCCCGACCTCATCCTCGCCAACGACTCGCTCGGCGACCTCTACCCCAAGCTGTCGAAGATCGCCCCGACCGTGATCACCGCGGGTAACGGCATCAACTGGAAGCGGGACCTGCTGCTCGTCGGCGACGCCGTCGGCAAGGGCGAGCAGGCGCAGAAGCTCCTCGACGAGCACGCCGAGGAGGCCACCGCGGCGGGCACGAAGGCCGACGGGAAGAACACCGCCGTCTCCATGCTGCGGTTCACACCCGACCGGACCCGGATGTTCGGCGTCTCCTCCTTCACCGGGTCGATCGCCGTCGACATGGGGCTCGGACGGCCCAAGTCCCAGCAGTTCAAGGCCATTTCGGAGGACATCGGGGCCGAGAGCATCGATGTCGCGGACGGGGACTGGATCTTCTACTCCGTACAGGGAGACGAAGGCAAGACCGACGCGGGCAGCGTCCTCGCCGGTCCGCTGTGGAAGTCGATGAAGGCCGTCGAGGCCGGGCACGCCATCAAGGTCGACGACGACCCCTGGTACCTCAACGCGGGCCCCACCGCCGCCGACCTGGTCGTGAAGCAGCTCACCGAGTCGCTCGGCGGTTAAGTCCGTGAGCAAGTGACCGCGCGCACCGCGACCGTACGCAACGTACGCACCACGACCGTACGTACCGCGACCGTACGTACCACCTGGCTGGCCGTCGCTCTCCTCCTCACCCTCGCCGCGGTGGCGCTCAGCCTCGCCGTCGGCACCCGCCCGGTGCCGCTGTCCGCCGTGCTCGACGCACTGCTGCACGGCGGCGGCTCACGGGACGCGCTGGTCGTACGGTCGCTGCGGCTGCCCCGTACCGCCATCGGGCTCACGGCGGGGGCCGCGCTCGGGCTCGCGGGCGCGGCGTTGCAGGCCGTCACCCGCAATCCGCTGGCCGATCCGGGGATCCTCGGGCTGAGCCAGGGGGCCGCGGCCGGCGTCGTGTTCGCGATCGCGGGCGGACTGGCGAACGGCTTCGGCGGCTACGTCTGGTACGCCTTCGTGGGCGCCGTCGTCGCCGCCTGCCTGGTGTACGCCATCGCCGCGCGCGGCCGGGGCGGCGCCTCGCCGGTCAAACTCGCGCTCGCCGGAACCGCGCTGTCCGCGATGGTCGCCGGGGCCACCACCGTGGTCCTGACGTCGAGTTCGGCGACGCTCGACCAGTTCCGGTTCTGGCAGGTGGGCGCGCTCAGCGGGCGGGACGCGGGGACGGTCGGTCAGATGCTGCCCTTCCTCGCCGCGGGCGCGCTGCTGGTGCTCGCCTGCGCCCGCGGCCTGGACGCGCTCGCCCTCGGCGACGACACCGCGCGTGCGCTGGGCCACCGGGTCCAGCGCGTACGGGTCTGCGCGGCGCTCGGCGCGACCGTACTGACCGCCGCCGCGGTGGCCGCTGCCGGGCCGATCGCCTTCATCGGCCTGGCCGTACCGCACCTGGCCCGCCGCCTCGTCTCCGGCGGCCACCGCTGGACCCTCCCGCTCTCCGCCCTGCTCGGCGCCGCCCTGCTGCTCGCGGCGGATGTCGCGGGCCGAGTGGTCCGCGCGCCCGCGGAGGTACCGGCCGGGGTGATGACGGCACTGGTGGGCGTGCCGGTACTGGTCGTACTCGTACGCCGAAAGACGGTGAGCACGTGACGCCGACGCCGACCACCCCGCGCCCACCCGAGCAGGCGGCCTCCCCGCACCCGTCCGAACAGGCGGCACCCCCACCGCACCCCGTCTACCCCCACTCGGCGGGCCTCTCCGTACTCCGCCGCCGCTCCTTCTCCCTCCTCCTGCACCGGCGTTCGGCGGCAGTGGTCGCCATGCTCATCCTTCTCCTCGCGGGCGTGATGCTGCTCTCGGCGTGCGTCGGGCAGGCCTACGTGTCACCGGGCGAGGTGTGGCAAGTCCTGCGCGGCCACGGGGGCCCGTACGACCTGATCGTCGGGGAACTGCGGGTCCCGCGGATCGCGCTCGGCGCACTGGCCGGCGCCGCGTACGGGCTCTCCGGTGCGCTGGTGCAGACGGTGACCCGCAACCCGCTGGCCAGCCCGGACGTCATCGGCGTCGGCCACGGGGCCGCCGCCGCCACGGTCCTGGCCCTCGCCACCGGTACGGTCGCCTCCCCCGGCGCGCTCCCGGCGGTCTCCGTCGCGGGCGGTCTCGCGGCCGCCGCGCTCGTGTACGTACTGGCCTGGCGGCACGGCATGCAGCCCAGCCGGTTCGTGCTGACCGGGGTCGGCATCGGGGTGGCCCTCTCCGCGGTCGTCCAGCTGTATCTCACGGAGAGCGAGCTGGCCGCGGCCGAGCAGGTCAAGCTGTGGCTGACCGGCAGCCTCAACGGCCGCGGCTGGGATCAGGCGGGCCCGCTCACCTGGGCACTTCTCCTCTCCCTGCCCGCCCTGGTGTGGGCGAACCGGGCGCTGCGCCCGCTCGGCCTGGACCCCGACACGGCCGCCGCGCTGGGAGTCCGCGTACACCGGTTCCAGCTCGCGTTGACGGTCCTGGGCGTGATCCTCGCGGCAACCGCCACGGGAGCGGCGGGCCCGATCGGTTTCGTCGCCCTGACGGCCCCCCAACTGGCCCGCCGCCTGACCCGCACCCCCCAACTACCACTGGTGACCTCGGCGTTGACGGGTTCGGTGATCCTTGTAACGGCCGATCTGGCGGCCCGCACGCTGATGCCCCCACTGGAAATCCCGGTGGGGGCACTGACGGCGCTGGTGGGCGGGCCGTACCTCCTGTGGCTGCTGGGCCGGGCCGGGCCAGGGGCGCGCCGGGCCGGGTGGTGAGGCCTTGACGCCCTGAGGGGCGCGAACGAGGCGCGGGCGGGGCGCGCGAAAAGGGGTCGCGCTCCCAGGCACACGCCCGATCACAGCACACGGCCTCCCCCACCCCCCGGGGGTGTGCTTCGCTGAACCTCTTAGGGGGAGCGAAAATGGACGATCATCCCATTGAAATCCTCGTGCTGCCCGAGCGGCCCACCGCCCGGAACGACGAGGTGACCGAGTTCGACGTGGCGATCGAGATCAGGTGCCGGACAGCCGAGGGCAGCGACCGTTCGGCCGGAGCCATGAACCTCTGCCTGGTCATCGACCGCAGCGGCAGCATGGCGAGCGCGGACAAGCTTGAGACGGCCAAGCGCAGTTGCGTGGACATCTTCCGGCGGATCACAGGCGACGACCTCTTCACCGTGGTCGTGTTCGACAGCCGCGCCCAGGTGATGATCAGCCCGCAGACGCCCAGGGACCAGGTGGAGGAACGGCTCAAGGCGATCCGGACCGGCGGCACGACCAATCTCTCCTTGGGCTGGTACCAGGGACTGCTGGAATTGCAGAGCCATATGACGGAGGAGCACTACGGCCGCCTGATCCTCCTGTCCGACGGTCTGGCCAACGGGGGCGAGACCAAGAAGGCGGCCTTGGCCGCGGTGGCGTCGAGAGCCCGGGACGAGGGCATCACCACGTCCACGATCGGCATCGGCAGCGACTTTCAGGAAGACCTCCTGGAGGCGATCGCCACCGCTTCGGGAGGGCGGTTCTGGTACATCTCCGAATCCGGCATCGACACCATCCTGGAGGAGGAGTTCCGCAGTGCCCTGACCGTCGTACTCGACCGTCCCAAGGTCGAGTTGGCCCTGCCCGCCGGTGTCACCGTCAGTGAGGAGCTGAACTCCCTGCGGAAAGCCTCCCGCCGCTACGCCCTGCGCCCGCTGAAGGGGCAGGACACCTTCAACTTCGCCGTGCGCCTGGAGATCGACCCGGCACAGGTGGGGGACTCTGCGTTCAGTCTCGGCGCGACGCTGTACGACGGCACCCGCGAGGTGGCCACCACGGGGCGGGACATCGTGCTGGCCCCCCAGACGGAGGTGGTCACCAGCCCCGTGCACGCGCTGGTCAGCAGCGTGGTGGAGCAGTATCGCTCCTCACAGACCGAGGAGCGGATGCTCAAGGACATGGAGGCCGGGGACCTCAACGGCATGAAGGAGATGCTTGAGGCCGAGGTGGCGCGCATGCAGCGGGCCGAGTCCGGGCTGCTACAGCAACGCGCGGAGTTCAGCGAGGACCGATGGGTCATGGAGTTGGGCAACGTCGGCCATCACCGGAGCATGAGCGAGACCTGGCTACTCCTCAACGACCTGATCGAGCGGTACGGCGAGGAGCCCGAGATACAGAACCTGGTTGTTTTGTGGCGCAAGAGCGTCCGGCACGAGCGCCACCGCGGATCGGACCGTCACCACGGGGTGAGCCCGTCGGACGAGGACGTCGAAATCACCCTGCTGGTCAGCGCGATCGCCGCCACCGACTCCCTGATCCAGCGCCGCCCCGACGCCCGAACCGACCTGGAAGAGAAGCGCGAGACCCTCCGTGAGCACCTGGCACGCGTCGAATAGCGCCGAATGGACACCGGTCGGCTCCCGGATGATCACCGGACACGGCGGCGGGATGGGCCCTTACGATGCCTCGTACGTGATCGATCTCTCCTCCGGCCCCCTGCTCAACGGCTCCGTCTCCGCCGCCGTACGCCTGACGGACCGCGGGGCGACCGGTGCCGGGGTGGTCTGCCGAGCCGACCGAGACTGGACCTTCGTGGCCTTCTACACAGCTCCGGACGACCCGTCGGAGGACACCACCGTGGCACGACTGGGCGTGTTCCAGGAAGGGGTGCTCACACCCGTCGCCCAGCTCGCCGAGCCGGTGCGGCTGGCGCCCGGCTACAACCGGTTCACGCTGGAGTTCTTCTCCGGACGGATACGCGGCGAGATCCGTGCCGGTGACCGGACCTACGAGCTGACGGCCCTGTGCCCGCACATCCCGTTCCCCGGACACACGGGGCTGGTCAAGTTCTACGGCGCCGGCGTCCTCGCCAAGTCCTGGTCCGTGGAACAGACCCGGATGCCGTTCGTCGCGGCGGGGTCCAGGCCCGCGAAAGGGAAGGATTACCCGTTCGACGTGTTCCTCTGCTACGCCTCGGACACCGCCGAGGAGGTGCAGGCCATCGCCAAGACGCTGGCAGCGAGAGGGGTCAGCTACTGGCTGGACAGCAACCAGATCAACTACGGGCAGCGCATCTCCGTACAGATCGAGGCCGGGCTGCGGAGCAGCCGGTACCTCCTGCCGTGCATCAGCAAGAACATCGCCGAACGGGAGTGGACTCGGGCCGAGTTCGGCGGCGTCCTCAACGCCGAATTCGGCGGCGGCTGGGCGCCCGTCACGATTCCCGTCCTGCTGGCCGACGCCGAACCGGACGACATCCCGTTCCTTGTCCGGGACACGCGCTGGGTCTCCAGTACCAACAAGGTGGCGTTCGACGAGTTCATCAGCTTCGTCCTGAGCCACTAGAACCTCGGCCTGTCCGGCGGAGAATCACGCCGGACAGGCCGCCCCTGTAAGCGGCGCGGGGCTGTGACATTTGCGGCTCCGCCGCGTGGGCGCGGCCAGCCACAACGCACCCGCAGCCACATACGCGCACCCCAGCGGAGCGCAACCGCGGAGCTAAATCGTCGCGACGTCGATCACGAACCGATACCGCACATCACTGCTGAGCACCCGCTCATACGCCTCGTTGATCTCCGCCGCACCGATCAGCTCGATCTCCGCACCCAACCCGTGCCCGGCACAGAAGTCCAGCATCTCCTGGGTCTCCCGAATGCCACCGATCCCGGACCCGGCAAGGGTCTTACGGCCGCCGATCACCGAGAAGAGGTTCAGGGAGACCGGCTCCTCGGGCGCGCCCACGTTCACCAAGGCGCCGTCCGTCCTGAGGAGGGAGAGGAAGGCGTCCAGGTTCAGCGGGGCGGACACCGTCGACAGGATCAGGTCGAAGGAACCGCGCAGTTCCTCGAAGGTCTTCGGGTCGCTGGTGGCGTAGTAGTGGTCGGCGCCCAGCTTCAGCCCGTCGTCCTTCTTTCGCAGGGACTGCGAAAGGACGGTCACCTCGGCACCGAGCGCGTGCGCGATCTTGACGCCCATGTGACCGAGGCCGCCCATGCCGAGGACGGCGACCTTCTTGCCGGGGCCGGCGTTCCAGTGCTTGAGCGGGGAGTACGTGGTGATGCCGGCGCACAGCAGCGGCGCGGCCTCGTCGAGCGCCAGGCCTTCGGGGATACGGACGGTGAAGGCCTCGTCGACGACGATGTGGGTCGAGTAGCCGCCGTAGGTGGGCTCGCCGTTCCTGTCGAGGGCGTTGTACGTGCCGACGTTGCCCCGGGCGCAGTACTGCTCCAGGCCCGCCCGGCAGTTCTCGCACTCGCGGCAGGAGTCGACCATGCAGCCGACGCCCACGCGGTCGCCGACGGCGAACTTGGTGACGCCGGAGCCGGCCTCGGTGACGATGCCGGCGATCTCGTGGCCGGGGACCATCGGGAAGATGGCCTCGCCCCAGCCCTCACGGACCTGGTGGATGTCGGAGTGGCAGATACCGGCGAACTTGATCTCGATCAGAACATCGTGCTCGCCGACCGGGCGACGCTCGATGGTCGTGCGCTCCAGCGGAGCCTTGGCGGCGGGAGCGGCGTATGCGGCGACAGTGGTCATGCCGGGGGTTCTCCTAGAGAGGGCTTCTACGCCCGGCCTGCCTTCGGGCCGGGTAGGCCGTCCAGCCTGCTCCGTGTCCCTCCCGCCACCCAGACCCCGGCTTTGCGTACGTCCGCCGGTCCTACTACTGACGGGGGCAGGTTCGTATGCGTACGACCGTGAATACTGGGCGTATGGATGAACAGCCCTCTCAGCAGTCCGCGGGGCAGTCGGGACAGGCGGGGCGGTCCGGTCAGGCAGGGCACGAGCCGGGGCAGGCGCTGGACCGGCGTGCCGAGCTCAGCGAGTTCCTGCGCACGCGGCGGGCCCGGCTGAAGCCGGAGGACGTGGGGCTGCCGGACTTCGGGCGGCATCGCCGTGTGCCCGGGCTGCGCCGCGAGGAGCTGGCACAGCTGGCCGGGGTGTCCGTGGCGTACTACACACGGCTTGAGCAGGGCAACGGGCGGAACGTGTCCGCGGAGGTGCTCGACTCGATCGCGCGCGCTCTGCGGCTGACCGGGGCCGAGCACGCGCATCTCACGCATCTCGCGAAGCCGAAGCAGCTCAAGAAGAAGCCGTCGGCCCGGCCGCAGCAGGTGCGGGTCGCGCTGCGCGAGCTGATCGACTCGATCGACGGTGTGCCCGCGTATGTCGTGGGGCGACGCTCGGAGATTCTCGTCTGGAACCGGATGGCCGCGGCCGTGTTCGGGGACTGGTCGCTGGTGCCGCCGCAGGAGCGGAACTGGGCGCGGATGGTGTTTCTCAAGCCCGAGTACCGCGAGCTGTTCGTGGAGTGGGAGCAGAAGGCGTCCGACATGGTGAGCTTTCTACGGATGGACGCGGGGTGCCACCCTGACGACCCGCGCCTCTCCGCCCTGGTGGGCGAACTCTCCGTGAAGAGCGAGGAGTTCCGCCGTCTCTGGGCGACGCATGACGTCAAGGAGAAGAGTCACGGTGTCAAGCGGCTGCACCATCCGCTGGTCGGTGAACTGACCCTCTCCTTCGAGTCGTTCAAGATCGTCGACACCGAGGAGCAGTCGATGGTGACGTACCACGCGGTGCCGGGCTCCCCCTCGGCCGAGGCCCTCCGCCTCCTGGCCAGCTGGGGCACGGACGCGACCCGGGCGGGCACGGCGTCGCCGCAGGCGTAGTTTTCGCCCCCGCCGCCGAATTTAAGCGGTGGACCCGTCGAGCAACTGGAAGATTCGGGACACTCGCGGCCTCCGTAAGGCCTGGTGGCATCCGTCAGAAATGTCCCGAACCTTCCAAACGTCGCCCTGGGCGAAAGGTGCGGACCAGCGGGCTCGGCGCTGCGCACCGCTCAGCCCCCAGAGGCCGGAGCCTCACCCCTGATACGGCGGAGCGGCCCCCCACCTCCACTTCGGTACCGGCTGCTCCGCCGGAGGCACCGCGTCCGGACCCGAGAAGTAGACGGCCAGCCGAGTCCCCCACTCCGCGTACGCCACGAACGCGGAGCGGAACTCCGCATCCACCGGAAGCCCCGCATCGTCCGCCGCGTCCTGAAGCAGGTTCACCCACCTCCGCCGCTGCACCTCCGTGATCCCCTTCCCGAGATGCTTCGCGACCATGTGCCCATGCCCGCCCTGCGTCTCGGAGTACCCGGCCGGCCCCCCGAACACCTCCCCGAGCCACAGCGCGACGTGCGACGCGTGCTCGGGAGCGAGCCCCTCGAAGACGGGCGCCAGGACGTCGTCCTTGAGGACCTTGTCGTAGAAGACCTCGGTGAGCCGCTCGAAGGCCTCGGCACCCCCCGCCCAGGCGTACAACGTCGGCACGGCCGCCCCCGTACCCCGTACCGTCGTCGGTTTGTAGTGCCGCATCTCCTCGATGGAGCTGATATACGGCCGGATCTCGGCGAGGAAGTCCTCGAAGAGCTCGGACGTGCGGAAGCCCTCGACGTGGTCCTCGGTGGAGGTCCAGGTGATGCGGAGCACGAAGTGCTCGAAGTCCTCCTCGCAGCGCGCCAGTTCGTAGTCGACACACTGTGGGGCCGCGGCGAGCTGGGCGGCGGCCCGGGTGTAGGCGGCGAGGAACTCCGCCGACTGCTGCTCGGGAATGCGGTACCGGACGTACTCAACGGTGTGCGCGGTCATGCCCCCACACAAACACGGACGGCCCACGGAAGCTGTACTTCCGACGGGCCGTTCGCCCTGGGCTCACCTCTTCGAGGTATGCCCTGAACAGTCCACGACATGGACCATTAATGAACGGCCCCCTCGCCGGTGCCTTCTTGTTCAGGCGGTCGAGTCGTCGGCCTTGAGGGCCGCGACGAAGGGGGCCCAGGCGTGCGCGGTGAGGAGGAGAGCGGCGCCGTCGGGGGACTTGGAGTCGCGTACGGGGACGAGGCCGGGGATGTTGCCGGCGACCTCGACGCAGTTCCCGCCGTCGCCGTTGCTGTAGCTCGACTTGCGCCAGAGGGCGGCGCCGGGGAAGTCGCTCGCGATCTCCACGCATTCCCCGCCGTCACCGTTGCTGTAGCTGCTCTTGGTCCAGAGCGCGTCACTCAAGTCGATCCGGTTGCTTGCCATTTCGGTATTCCTCTGCCGCTGCCTTGATCATGGCCAGGGACGTCTCCGGTGACAGCGCTACGGCCCTGAGCCGATCGTATGCCTTGCGGTACTGCTTCACGAGGGCCGGATCGTCGATGGTGTCACCGCTGTACGACGCCTCGGTGTAGATCAGCGGCGGCGCGTCCGGGAAGGTCATGACCATGATGGATGCGGCCATCAGAGGAAACGCGCCGCACGTCCGCGGAACGATCTGCGGAGTGATCCGACGCCGCTCGGCCAACTCCACGACCCGGTCGAGCTGTTCGGCCATCTCGTGTGGCGGGAGGATCGGGTCGGTGAGCAGCGACTCGTGCAGGACCGCCCAGTACTCCGGGGTGGAGTGGTCGTCCTCGAAGAGCCGGGCGCGGGCGAGCCGGGCCATCACCTTCTCCTCGACCCACTCGTCGGAGGCCGCCGGGTGGGCCGACCGGACCATCGCCCGTGCGTACGCGGCAGTTTGGAGCAGCCCAGGGAAGATGATGGGGGACCACAACTCGATGGCCTCCGCGTGCTTCTCCGCCTCCAGGGCCTTCTCGAAGTACGCGGCGTGCGGCCCCCTCCGCGCCTTCCGCACATCTTCGCAATTCCGCTCGAAGAACCCGTCCGTCTCAAGGACCCGATCCGCGTGCCGAGCCAGGTCGAGCGGCATCCGCCGCTGCCCGTGCTCGATGTCGCTCAGATACGTCTTGCCGTAGAAGATGCCCTCAAGGAAGCCCTCCAACGACATCCCCGCCGCCTCCCTCTTCCACCGCAACTCCTTACCGTAGAAGGTCGGGACGCTCATCGAGCCGTCAATGTTCTTGCCCCGTGCCATCGTTCACTTCCTCCGCTGTCCCGGTCGCGAATGCGAAACCCCTTTCACGGTAGCCACCAGGACGCCACTCTGTGAGCAATTCGTCACAGAGCGCACCGGGAGACGCCCCCCTCATGCAAGAACACCGGCCCACCGCCTACGACATGACCCTCACCGTGGAAGAACTCCGCGCCGCCCTCACCCTCCACGGCATCACACTCCCCTCACTCCGCGTGGACCTGCCGACCTTCGCGGCCGAGTACGCCCCGCCCGCAGGTCTCATCACACTCGGAAACTGCAACACCGCAACGGCCCACGCCCTCGCCGCCGTACTCCGCAAGGCGGCCGAGCGGTGACCTTCGAGATCAGCCTGCTCGCCACCCCGAAGGCCGTACCCGAACTGCGCCACCACCTCCGCCACCACGACTTCGAGGTCCGCCTCTGCGCGACCGAGCTGGTGACCAACGTCATCGACCACCTCGGCGAAGGCACCCCGGTGACCATCCGAGTCAACCGCACGGCCCACGGCCACACCCGCGTCGAGGTCACCGACCCCGACCCGCGAGCCCTGCCCGCCCTACTACGGGCCACAAGCACAGACGAGTCCGGCCGCGGCCTCGCCCTCCTCGACGCGCTCACCCTGCGATGGGGTGTGGATCAAGGGGCGGACCACAAGACCGTCTGGTGTGAGGTTTGGAGGGAGCCCAGGGAACCCATCTCGCCCAACGAGTCGGACACAGCAGGCGGTTTCGGTTCTCTCGCCGGGGCAACAGGCCCCGCGGGGTGCGTCTGAGACCGGAAACGCCTGCCGGAAGCAGCGCTTCCGGCAGGCCCTTCACTCAGCGCTCAACGAACCAACGGCCTACTTCCCGTAGTACGCGTTGTAGATCGAGATCGTCGACTTGTTGTTCTTCCTGTCGGTGATCTTCGCGTGGAACGAGATGCCCTTCCCCTTGGCCGGGTTCGTCACGCCGATCCTGCCGTTCTTGACGGTGAGCTTCTTCCAGGTCTTGCCGTAGTCGTACGACACGTACACCGACAGCGACTTGAGGTTCTTGCCCGCGGCCGAGCCCTGGACGGTCACCGGGACGGAGACCTTCCTGCCGGCCGGTGCCCTGCTGTCCAGTCCGACGGCCGCGTCGAAGCGGACCGAGGAGGCCGGCAGCGCGGCGCTGGTGACCTTCTTGGAGCGGAACGTCCAGCTGGCGTCGATGCGGGTGGAGGCCGCCGCGACCCTGACGCTGCGCTTGACCGAGGTGGTCAGCTTGTACGAGGCGTCGCCGGCCGGGACCTTGAAGACCCCCTCGCCGAACAGCGGGTCGCTGTTCGAGCCGACCTTGGAGCCGTTGCGGTAGAGCGTCGTGGTGACCGACGAGAAGAGCGAGGAGCCGGCGTGGGTCTTGCCGTCGGCGAACAGCGGGACGTAGCCGTAGATCTCGTTGCCGTCGCGCTGGATGCCGAAGCCGGAGCCGAGGCGCGGGCCGAAGACCGCCGTGTTGAAGGTCTTCTCGTAGGTCTTGCCCGCCTTGAAGGTCTGGGCGTTGCCGAGCGTGTAGTAGGCCTCGGTGATCGGGAAGCCGTCCGCGTCGGTGCCGCCGTGCTGCTCGAAGTCGAGTTCCCACTTCACCCCGCCCGCGGTGGACACGTGCACCTTCCGCGTGCCGGGCAGCGTCTGCGGGACACCGACCGAGGAGGCGGCACTGGAGCTGCCGGGCAGCCAGCCGATGGTGTTGACCGCGCCCTTCTTGCCGCTCGTCGAGGCGCCCAGGCCGACCTTCAGGGTGGCCAGCTCGCTCGCCTTGTAGTGCTTGGTGTAGCCGGTGGCGACCTTCTTGACCCTGGCGCCCGCGGTGGTGCTGTACTCCTCACCGTCCTTGGCCCAGTGGCTGCCCCACTGCTGGTACAGCGAGCCGTCGGTGATCTCCGGACCGGCGTGCGCGGTACGGAAGTTGGCGTACGAGTCCAGCCACCAGCCGAACCCGTAGCTGGTCTCGCCCACGTCCACCACGTACTCCGGTGACGCGAACTCCGGTGTGACGGCCGGGTCGGGCACGGCGATGTCCACCGGCTTCGCGGTCCGCGCGTCGACCGTGATCGTGGTGTCCTTGGTGATGCTCAGCTTCGGCCGGGCCACCCAGTCGGCGCCCTTGGTGAAGTCCAGCGGGTCCACGAAGAACGCCGAGTCGAGGAGGTAACCGCCCCTGGGGGCACGGACCTTGACGGTGCCGGACTCGTCGAACGGGGCGAACCACTTGTCCGTCGCCAGACCCGAGACTCCGCCCAGGTTGGCGCTGTACTGCTTCGCCGGGTTGCCGTCACGGTCGATGAACCTGAGGGTGACGTCGTACGACTCGACCTCGCGCTGCACCCCCGCCGCCGTGCGCACGCTCTGGCCGCCGCCGCTCGCGGTCACGTACGCGGAGTAGCCGCCGTCGAGCGTGCCGCCCAGCTTGGTGTTGACCGTGAGGTCGACGGAGGCCGTGCCGCCGCCCGCCGGAACGGTCAGCGTCCTGGCGCCGAGCGTGAAGAAGCCGGCCGGGGCGGCCCGGCCCTTCGGGTCGGTGGCCGTCGCGGAAAGGCTCAGCGTGACGTCGGCCGTGCCGAGGTTCTTGTACGTGATCTTCTTGGTGACCGGGGTGTCGTCGGTGTGCGGCCACTGCTGGATGCCGAAGCTCACGGACGACGGGTCGGCGAGCACGGTCTGCTTGATGGCCCTGTCGACCTGGATGCGGCCCGCACCCTGCTGGAACGCGGTGTACTTGCCGCCCTTGGCGGAGCCGGTCAGCGCGGCCTTGAGCTCGGTGTACGTCCAGTCCGGGTGCTGCTGCTTCAGGAGCGCGGCGGCGCCCGCGACATGCGGGGTCGCCATCGACGTACCCGAGAGGGTGACGTAGCCGGCGGGCTTCTCGCCGACCGCCTCGGCGATGAGGCTGCCCTTGGCCGAGGCGGCGGTGGTGTCCACGCCGGGGGCGGTCACGTCGGGCTTGACGGCGCCGTCGAGGCCGGGGCCCGTGCTGGAGAACGGGGCCAGTCTGTCGCTGTCGTCGACGACGCCGACCGCCAGCGCGGCGGCCGCGCTGGCCGGGGAGCCGACCGACTGCTCGCCGTCCTCGCCGGAGTTGCCGGCGGCTATCGCGAAGAGGATGCCCTTCTCGGTGGACAGTTTGTTGACCTGGGCTTCCACCGGGTCCACCTCGGGGGTGTCGCCGCCGCCCAGGCTGAGGTTGATGATGTCGGCGCCCTGCTCGGCCGCCCAGTCCATGCCCGCGATGATGCCCGAGTCGTCGCCGACGCCGTCGTCGTCGAGCACCTTGGCGCTGAGCAGCTTGGCGCCCGGTGCGACGCCCTTGTACTTGCCGCCGGACTTGGCGCCCGTACCGGCCGCGATGGACGCGACGTGGGTGCCGTGGCCGTTCTTGTCGGTCGCGTCGGGGGCGGTGGAGAAGTTCTTCGCGGCGACGACCTGGTCCTTGAGGTCCGGGTGGGTCGTGTCGACACCCGAGTCGAGGACGGCGATCCTGACGCCCTTGCCGTCGTATCCGGCGGCCCAGGCCTTGTCGGCGCCGATCTGCTTGACGGACCTGTCGAGGCTGGCCTGGCGGACGCCGTCGAGCCATACGTGGGCGATGCCGGACGCGGTCCGCGCGGTGCCGCCCCGCGAGTCGGTGAGCGCGGACCAGAGGTCGGGCGCGTCGGCCTTCGGTGTCAGCACCGCGTCCGCGTTCAGCGACTTGAGGGCCCGGCGGACCAAGGTGTCTCCGGCGTCGCGGACGTCCGCCTTCGCCGCCGAGGCCGCACCGCGGTAGCCGACGATCAGCTTGAGGCCCTGCTTCTGGGCTCTGCGGTTGGCCGACTCGCTGAGCTCGGTGACGTCGAAGAGCCGCTGGTCGAGCGTGCCGGTGGCGATCAGCCGCGCGGCGTCGGCCGGCACGACGAGCGTGTGTCCGTCGACGGTGCGGACCTGGACGGGTATCCGCTCACGGCCCTTGGCCCGCTCCAGGCCGACGACACGGCCCTTGGCGTCGACGACCACGCGGTCGCCGGTGATCAGGGTGACCCGATGCTTGGGCGTGGTCGGTACGGCCGGGTCAGCAGCTGAGTGGACGGCCGATTCGACACCCGAGTCGAGGGCCGAGCCGACACCCGAGTCGACGGCCGAGCCGACAGCTGAGTCGACGGTCGAATCGGCAGCCGCGCCGACCCCCGCGCCGACGCCCGCGCGCTTCGCCCTCGCCTCCGCCGACGCCGGGCCGGTCGTTCCCGCCGCCAGGGCCACGGCCGCCGCGGTGGCGATCGTGGCCGAGCAGGCTCTCTTCACTTGTCTGCGCAAGTCTCCCCCTGGAGCTGCAAGTTCCAGGACGAGCCCCCGCTCATCCGGCCAGGGAGCGTCCCGTACGCATGCTCACGCGCGACCCCCCGGAATACGCAGTATGCCGGGGGGCCAACAGGTGCTCAATGGTGAGGCATCTGTCAGGAGTTCGCGTTTTCCTTCACGGTGATCTTCCCCTTGCGGATCGTGGCGACCCGGGGGGCCTTTTTCGCGATCGCCGAGTCGTGCGTGACCATGATGAATGTGAGCCCGTGCTCCTTCCACATGGTTTCGAGTACGTCCATGATCTCGTCGCGCATGGACTCGTCGAGGTTTCCGGTCGGTTCGTCGGCGAGGAGCACCTTCGGCTGCTTGACCAGGGCACGGGCGATCGCGACGCGCTGCTGCTGACCGCCGGACAACTCGGCCGGCAGATGCCCGAGCCGCTCGGCGAGCCCCACCGACTCCAGTGCCGCCGCGGCCCGTTCGCGCCGTTCCTTCGCCTTCACTTTCAGCGGTACGAGGGCGGTTTCCACGTTCTCCTGGGCGGTGAGCGTGGGAATGAGGTTGAAGCTCTGGAAGACGAAGCCGATGTTCTCGCTGCGTACGTTGGTGAGTTTGGTCTCGGACAGTTTGGCGAGGTCCGTGCCGTCGAGTTCGACACTTCCCGTGGTGGGCCGGTCGAGTCCGCCGAGCATTTGCAGCAGGGTGGACTTGCCGCCGCCGGTGGGGCCCTGGATGACCAGGCGGTCGCCGTCCCCGATGGTCAGGTCGACCCCGTCGAGCGCGTCGACGGTCTCCTTGCCCCGCTTGTAGCGCTTGGTGACGCCTCTGAGTTCGTACATGGTGCAACTCCTGGGATATGTAAGGGGGTTGGCGCCCGCCGCGACGCGCGGCCGGGACGGGCACCGAGGCGGCGGGCTATTCGACGCGGCGCAGGGCGTCCGCCGGTCGCAGCCGGGAGGCGCGCCAGCCGCCGAAGGCGCCCGCGATCAGGCCGCCGGCGACGGCGAGGCCGACCGCGACGGCGATCGTGCTGAGGGCGACGGGCGCGGTCAGCGCCACGTCGAGGGCCTGGGACGCCGTCTGCCGGGCCGGGCCGCCCATGCCACCGCCGCCGCCCGGGCCACCGCCCCCGGGGCCGCCCAACGACGCGCCGGTGGAGCCGAGTTCGGCCTGGAGCGTCGGGCTGATGGCGGTGACTGCGTAGGCGCCGCCGAGGCCGAGCGCGATACCGAGGGCGCCGCCGACCAGGCCGTTGACGACGGCCTCGCCGACGACCTGCCGGGTGACCCGGCCGGACTTCCAGCCGAGCGCCTTGAGGGTGCCGAACTCCCGTACGCGGCGGGAGACGGCTGATGAGGTGAGCAGCCCGGCGACCAGGAACGCGGCCACGAGCACCGCGATCGACAGCCACTTGCCCACGTTCGAGGCGAGGTCGGAGGCGGTGGAGAGGGAGCCGGAGACCGTGTCGGCGAGGTCGGCGGAGGTGGTGACGGTGGTGCCCGAGATGTTCTTCTGGATGGTCGACTTGACGGCGCTGATCTGCTGAGAGTCGGACGCCTTGACGTAGATCGTGGTGACCTTGTCCTTGGAGTCGCTGAGCGTCTGCGCCTGCTTGAGCGGGATGTAGAGGTTGGCCGCCGCGTCACCGCTGTCCGGCGTCGCGATGCCGATGACCTTGTACTTGACGCTCTTGATGGTGACGGTGTCACCGACGGCGTACTTCTTCTCCTTGGCGTAGGACGCGTCGGCGACGACGACCTTGGCGTTGGTCTCGGAGGAGGTGAACGTCCGGCCGCTGGTGATCTTCGAGGAGGTCAGCGGGCCGAGCGCGGGCTTGGTGACGTCCGTGCCGTAGACGGAGTAGTTGTTGACGTCGAAGTCGGCGCCACCGCCCTCGACCCGGCCCTCCGGGGACTGCTGGGCGCCGGGTCCGCCGCCCTGCTGGTTGCCGCCGCCGCTCTGCTGGTCCTGCTGGAACTGGCCCTGGCGGAACTGGCCGCTGACCTTGACGACTTGGAGGCTGAGCCCGCCGACGGCGTCCGAGACACCGCTCTGCGTGCCGACCTTGGAGACCGTGCTCGTGGCCAGGGTCTGGAAGCCCTGCACCATGACGCGGTCGCTGCTCTGTTCTTCGTCGGAGTCGCTGCCCCGGGCGTCGAACTGGAAGCGCGGGCGTTCGCCCGTGCTCGACTGTGCCTGGGCCGCCTTGGTGACCGTCATGTCCGTGCCCAGTCCGTACAGCGACTGGAGGACCTTGCCCTGCGCCTTCTCCATGCCGGACGACACGGAACTGACCACGATGACCAGGGCGATGCCCAGGGCGAGCCCGGAGGCGACGACGAGCGCCGCCTTTCTGCGGCGGCGCAGTTCGCGCCTCAGGTAGGTGAAGAACATGGCCGAAAGCTAGGGACACCGCGTGATGGCGGGATAAGGCCCGCATAAGAGAAGGATGAGAACACTGTGCGCGGCCGTGGAACCCTGTGAGAACGCCGAGAGCGGCTGCCCGTACGACGCCGAGAGCGGCTGCCCGTACAACGCCGAGGGCGGCTGCCCGTACGCGTACTGGTACGGGCAGCCGCCCTCGGGACGGAATACGTGCGGGTCGGATCGGATCCCGGTTCGGTCGGGTCGGGTCGGATCCGGTCGGCTCAGACGGCCGAACCGGCCTTCCACGCCGCCCAGTCCAGGTTCCAGCCGTTGAGGCCGTTGTCCGGGGCGATGGTCTTGTCGCCGGTGTTCCGCACGTCCACGACGTCACCGACGATCGAGTTGTTGTAGAACCAGGCACCCTCGGTGTCCGGGTCGTTGGCGCCCTTGGTGTCGTTCAGGCCGACGCAGCCGTGGCTGGTGTTGACGCTGCCGAAGATCGAATCGGCGCCCCAGTAGTTGCCGTGGATGAACGTGCCGGAGCTCGACAGGCGGATGGCGTGCGGCACGTCCTTGATGTCGTACTCGCCCTTGCCGTCGTCGTCCGTGAAGCCCACGGTCGCGCCGTCCATGCGCGTCTCCTTGAACTTCTCCGACATCACCATCTTGCCCTGGTACGTCTTGTTCTCGGGCGAGCCGGCGGATATCGGGATGGTCTTGATCGTCTTGCCGTCCTGGGTGACCTTCATGGTCTTGGTCTTGGCGTCGACGATGGAGACCTGGTTGCGGCCGATCTTGAAGGTGACCGTCTTCTGCTGCACGCCGTAGACACCGCTCGCGCCCTCGACACCGTCGAGCTTCAGCTTGAGGGTGACCGTGGAGTTGCCCTTCCAGTACTCCTCGGGTCGGAAGTCGAGCCGGTTGGCGCCGAACCAGTGGCCGACGACCTCCTGGCCGCTGCTGGAGGAGACGGTGATCCCCTTCTGCACGTCGGCCTTGTTGGTGATGGCCTTGTCGAAGTTGATCGAGACCGGCATGCCGACGCCGACGGTGGAGCCGTCCTCGGGCGTGAAGTTGCCGATGAAGCTGTTGGCCGGGGAGACCGTCGTGAACGACGAGTTCTCGTGGGCGGCGCGGCCGTCGGCGTCCTTGGCCGACGCGGCGATCTTGTAGCCGGTGGCGCGCTCCAGCTGAGAGGTGGGCTTCCAGCTCTTCTTGTCCGCGGATATCTCACCCGCGACCGCCGTACCGGACGACGTCTTCATGGTCACGCTGGTCAGCGTGCCCTTGGTCACAGTGACGGCCGCGGCGCTGTTGATGGAGGCGTTGTCGGAGCCGTCCTTGGGCGTGATCTTGATCTGGGCCTCGGAGGACTTCTGGTCCGCCGCCTCGTCGACCTTGGACTGCGAGGTGCCGTCCCCGTCGCCCTTGGGGTCGTCGTCGCCGCCTCCGCTGCACGCAGAGAGCACCAGCACCCCGCCGAGCAGTGCGGACGCGACCGTCAGGCCCTTGCGCCGCTTACTGTCCGTCATCACACGCTTCTCCATCGTTGCCGAATCCCCAGAAACCCCGAGAGCCCCCGTGACACTTGCCCACGCTACGACCGGTTCGTCCCGATCCACACCCTTCTCAGGTGTGGGGCACACCACGTCGATCGCTATCCGGCCACGCCGGATCGTCGTCGATCCGACCGGTGTGGCTGATGCCACTGGTGCGGGTGCCGGTCCCTGCGCCCCTTGAGACGACAAAACCCGGGCGGCGGTTGCCGCCCGGGTCACGATTCCCGCACAGCTGCCTCAGCCGACCACTTCTTCGTCGTCTCGTGCCTCATCATCCTCGTCGAGGTCCCAGTCCGGCGAATCGGGGTCGTACTCGATCTGCTCACTGCTCCAGGAAGCCTGCGCGAGTTCGACCCCGGGCACCTCACTGACCAGGTCGAACGGGTCGACGAGATACGCGAGGGCCTCGGCAGTGTCTTCCGTCACTGTGCTCTCGGCGTGCGCCCGCTCGTCCGGCGCGACGTCGGGATCCTCGGCGACGCGCTCCAGCGCGGCCTTGGTGAGCGCGTTCTCGTCGTCGACCTCGACGACCAATTCCACGCGCAGTCGTACAAAACGTGATGTCTCAGGAGTGCTCATACGTCGGAGCGTACGACTCTTCACCACCGTGACTTTCCCGTGACCCGCACCTTTCACTAACATCGGCCCACACGGCCAATTCGCCAGCGTCACAAGGGGATCGATATTCCGTGTCCGCACGTCGATCGTTGCTGACCGCCACCGCCGCGGGGACCCTCCTGGGTGCCCTGTGGTTCGTCCCGTCCGCCAACGCGACCGGGGACGGGACGGCGGAGCACAGAACACAGACAGCGACGACCACGACCCTGCGAACCGAGGCTGCGGCCGAGGCCAGGACCGAGACGTCCGAGGAGAGCTCGACGTCCGAGGGGAACTCGACCAAGTCTTCCGGCCAGGCACAACTGGCCGACACAGGAAGCTTCGACACGACCCCGTACGTGGTAGGTGGCACCCTTTTCCTGGGTCTGGGAGCCGGTTTCGTGGTGTATTCGGTACGCCGGGAGCGTACGACCCTGTACTGATGGTCTCCCTGCTGTTTCTCCACACCGCGTGCACAGGGAGCCGCCCACGTGAAGATCACCTTCTTGCTGCACAACGCTTATGCCATCGGCGGCACGGTGCGCTCCACGCTCAACCTCGCCGGTGCGCTGGCCACGCGGCATGACGTGGAGATCGTCTCGGTCTTCCGCAGCGAGGAGAGACCCGTACTAGGGGTGGACCGCAAGGTCCGTCTCGTCCCGCTCGTCGACGAACGCCCCGATGCGCCGACGTACGACGGCGGGAACCCGCTCATGGCGCGCTCCTCCACGGTCGTTCCGCCCACCGAGGTCCTCGCCCACCGCTACACCGAGCTCGCGGACGAGCGACTCCGCGACTTCCTCGACCGGACGGACGCGGACATCGTCGTCGCGACCCGCCCGGCCCTGGTGGTCTTCCTGGCCGAGCACGGCTCGCGCCGCTACGTGCGCGTAGGACAGGAGCACCTGTCGTACGACAACCACGTCCCGGGCGTACGCGCCGCGCAGAACGAGGCCATCGCGCGCCTGGACGCCTTCGTCACCGTCTCCGCCCAGGACGCCGCCGACCACCGTATCCACCTGCCAGGGCTGAGCACGCGGATCCTCGACGTCCCGAACGCCGCGCCCCGGCCGAAGGCCGAACGCTCCGACGTACAGGCCCCGTTAGTGGTCGCCGCGGGCCGGCTGACGCGGGTCAAGCGCTACGACCTGCTCATCGAGGCCTTCGCCCGGGTCGTCGCGGTACGGCCTGAGTGGCGGCTGCGGATCTACGGTCAGGGTCCGGAACGGGCCCGCCTGCGCGCCGCCGTCGACGGGCTCCGCCTGAACGACCACGTGTTCCTCATGGGCCCCCACCCGAGGATGGAGACCGAGTGGGCCAAGGCCTCGGTCGCCGCCGTGAGTTCGGACTGGGAGTCCTTCGGCATGACGATCCTGGAGGCCATGCACGCCGGCGTCCCGGTGGTGGCCACCGACTGCCCGCACGGCCCCGGGGAGATCATCACCGACGGCTCCGACGGACTGCTCGTACCGCCGGGAGACGCGGACGCGTTCGCGGCCGGGCTGCTGAAGCTCATCGAGAACGCGGACCAGCGTCGGCTGATGGGCGAGGCGGCCAGGAAGAGCGTTCAGCGGTTCGCTCCCGACACGATCGCGGACCAGTACGAGCAGCTGTTCGGCGAACTGCGCGAGGCCCGGGCCCCGATGGCGACAAAGGTCACACGCCAACTGCGCCGGACACTCGCCGCGCTGCTGCCCCGCGGCACGCGCTCCCGCCCCGTGGAAGCACCACAGACGGCCCCGCAGGCCGCTGAAGGCCAACCGCACGCCCTGCGCCCGACAGCCGACTGCACGACCGACTCGACCGGCGGCGTACGGATCGCGGTGAGCGCGTCAGGGGTGTCCGGCAAGGACCTCACGCTGGTCCTACGTCACCGGCACGGCGACGACAACGAGACCCGCGTTCCGCTGGAACGCCCGAACGGCACGAACTCGCCCTGGACGGCGGACCTTTCCCTGCGTCGGCTCACCCTGGCGGAAGGCCGCTGGGACCTGTACGTCGAGCGCGCCGAGGACGGCGCACGGCGCCGGCTCAGGGCCGAACTGGTAGAGCAGCGCGGCCTGTTGAGCGCGAAACCGGCTCCGGGCAGCCCGTTCGCCTGGTGGATCCCGTACCCGACCAAGGCCGGCCATCTGGCGCTACGGACCTTCCACCGCCCGGCCCACGCGGAGGCCACCGCCCTCCGCACCGACGAGGGCTCCCTGTCCGTGGAAGGCACACTCCTAGGAGCCGCCCTTGGCGAGGGCGCGGCCCTGCTGGGCGTCTCCCGCGACGGCAGACCGTACGACTTCGAAACCCCGGCAACGCTCACGGGGGAACGAACGTTCCGGGCCGACATCACGACCCTGCCCCGCCCCACAGACACCGACAAGCCGCTGTGGGACGTCTTCCTACGCCCCACCGAGGCAGCCGCCCCGGTACGGGTGGGCCGCATCACGGACGACATGGTCGACCGCAAAACCACGACGAAGCACCCGAGCACGACCCTGACCACCCCAACGGGCACGTCAGTGCAGGCCAACTTCTTCTTCACGATCACGAACGACGTGGCGATCCGGGCTACTTGACGCGCTTTCGAGCACAGGGCACGTCTTCAGGGGCGCGGGGCTGTGACATTGTGCGGCTCCTCCCCCACTCTCGGCTTCGCTCGAGCGGGGGGACCCCCATCGTGGGCGCGACAAGCCACATCGGACCCGCAGCCGCCAACCCACATTCCCCGCCGAGCTGTCAGGCGGACCGACGCCCGCCCCCCTGGCCTCCACGCGCACGCGAAGAACCCGCACCACCACGCCCCCGCGAACCCCCACTGGTGCCGGCGCCGGACCGCGCCCCGGCGGGCGCCCCACGCCCACCACCACCCCGCCGAGCCCGCGGCTGCGACTTCGGCTGAGCCTGCGCGGCAACCGGCTCCGGTACGGGAATGACCACAGGCACCCCGGACGGCTCCCGAGCCCCCGTGATCCGTACGAGCTCCTCGTCGCTGGACTTGATCCGAACCGTCCGCGGACTGATCCCGGCGTTGGCCATCAGCTGGGTCATCTCCCGCTTCTGCTCGGGAAGAACGAGCGTGACGACGCTCCCTGACTCCCCCGCGCGAGCGGTACGCCCGCCCCGGTGGAGATAGTCCTTGTGGTCGACCGGCGGATCGATGTTCACGACGAGGTCGAGATCGTCGACGTGAATCCCGCGAGCGGCGACGTTCGTGGCGACGAGAGCGGTCACGAGCCCCGTCTTGAACTGGTCGAGGGTCCGGTTCCGCTGCGGCTGGGACCGTCCGCCGTGCAGCGCGGAGGCCCGCACACCGCTGGCCAGCAGCCGCTTGGCGAAGCGGTCGGCGGAGCGCTTGGTGTCGACGAAGAGGATCACGCGCCCGTCGCGCGCGGCGATCCGCATGGCGACGGCCTTCTTGTCGGTCTCGTCGGCGACGTGCAGCACGTGGTGCTCCATCGTCGTCACCGCGCCCGCCGAGGGGTCGACGGAGTGCACGACGGGGTCCGTGAGGAACATCCGTACGAGCTTGTCGATGTTCTTGTCCAGGGTCGCGGAGAACAGCATCCGCTGCCCGTCCGGCTCGACCTGGTTGAGCAGCGCCGTGACCTGGGGCATGAACCCCATGTCGGCCATCTGGTCGGCCTCGTCGAGGACGGTGATGCCGACCTGGGCGAGGGTGCAGTCGCCCCGGTCTATGAGGTCCTTGAGGCGCCCGGGCGTGGCCACGAGCACCTCGGCACCGCGTCGCAGCAGACCGGACTGCTTGCCGATGGAGAGCCCGCCGACAACGGTCGCGAGCCGCAGGTTCACGGCCGTGGCGTACGGCGTGAGCGCGTCGGTGACCTGCTGCGCGAGTTCGCGCGTGGGGACGAGGACGAGCGCGAGCGGCGCCTTGGGCTCGGCACGTCGGCCGGCCGTGCGGGCGAGCAGCGCGAGGCCGAAGGCGAGGGTCTTGCCCGAGCCGGTGCGGCCCCGGCCGAGGATGTCGCGCCCGGCGAGGGAGTTGGGGAGCGTCGCGCCCTGGATCGGGAACGGCTCGGTGACGCCCTGGGCGGTGAGGGTCTTGGTCAGTGCGGCCGGCATGTCCAGCGCGTCGAAGGACTCGACGGCGGGCAGCGCGGGCGTCAGCGTCTGCGGCAGGGTGAACTCCCGCGGCGCCGTCGACTGCTGGGACGGCTTCTTGCGTACGTTCCTGGCGCCACCGTTCGCGGAAGCCGCCGGGGCTCCGCCGCGCGTGCCACGAGAACCGCGGGTACCCCGGGAATTCGCCGGTCGTTTGCCGACGGGTCGTTCAGGATGTTCGGATCGAGTCATGCTGGATCTGGAATTCCTTCCTGGGCCTCACGGTTACCCGTGTTCAAGAACACACGGACAGCACAAGCCGGGGCCCGCACCCGAAGGTGCGGGCCCCGGCTCGCGTGTTACGCGTCCCGGAATTAGGCGGGGACGATGTTCTCCGCCTGCGGGCCCTTCTGACCCTGCGTGACGTCGAAGGAGACCTTCTGGCCCTCCTGCAGCTCACGGAAGCCCGAGGTGGCGATGTTCGAGTAGTGGGCGAAGACGTCGGCGCCGCCGCCGTCCTGCTCGATGAAGCCGAAGCCCTTTTCCGCGTTGAACCACTTCACGGTGCCAGTAGCCATGTCATTTCTCCAAGATAGGTGGCTCCCATCCGGAAATGACCGGAAAAACAAAACGCGCCTGAGAGAGGATTCCTTTCAGGCGCACAAAGTTAATGGGTACCAAAAACGTTTCGTTAGAGACCCTAGCACAGTTTCCGACGGGGGCGTCGCAACGCGGCGGCGCCCCCGCTCTCGTACACCCGAAGGAACCCCGGAACCCCAGAAGTCCGAGGTCTGGAAGTCCGGAACCCCAAGGCCCCTACGCCAGCGGGCCCGTTACGGGTTCCACGGCCGCGACCAGGTGGCCGCCGCGTACGAAGGCGTCGGCGGCGGCCAGGTCCGGGGCGAGGAAGCGGTCCGGTCCCGGGCCCGCGACACCGGCGGCGCGGGCGGCGGAGATCGCGGCCTGCGAGGCGGGCGCCGGGGTGAGGCCCGTGCGCAGTTCGACGGCCCGCGCGCCGGCGTACAGCTCGATGGCGACGATCCGCGTCAGGTGGTCGACGGCCGTACGGAGCTTGCGGGCGGCCGACCAGCCCATCGAGACGTGGTCCTCCTGCATGGCGGAGGACGGGATGGAGTCGGCGGAGGCCGGGACGGCGAGCCGCTTCATCTCGCTGACCAGGGCGGCCTGCGTGTACTGAGCGATCATCAGGCCGGAGTCGACACCGGCGTCGTCCGCGAGGAACGGCGGCAGGCCGTGCGAGCGGTTCTTGTCGAGGAGCCGGTCCGTGCGGCGCTCGGTGATGGAGCCGAGGTCGGCGGCGGCGATGGCGAGGAAGTCCAGGACGTACGCGACGGGGGCGCCGTGGAAGTTGCCGTTCGACTCGACGCGGCCGTCGGGCAGGACGACGGGGTTGTCGACGGCGGAGGCGAGTTCGCGGTCGGCGACCAGCCGGGCGTGGGCCATGGTGTCGCGGCCGGCGCCCGCGACCTGCGGGGCGCAGCGCACGGAGTACGCGTCCTGGACGCGGGGCGCGTCGTCCTGGTGGTGCCCGGTCAGCTCCGAACCCTTCAGCACGGCCAGCATGTTGGCGGCGCTGGCGGCCTGGCCCGGGTGGGGCCGGATGGCGTGCAGCTCGGGGGCGAGGACCCGGTCGGTCCCGAGGAGCGCTTCGAGGGAGAGGGCCGCGGTGATGTCGGCGGACTTGTAGAGGGTGTCGAGGTCGGCGAGGGCCATGACCAGCATGCCGAGCATGCCGTCGGTGCCGTTGAGGAGGGCCAGGCCCTCCTTCTCGCGCAGCTCGACGGGTTCGATGCCGTGCGCGGCGAGGAGTTCACCGGCCGGGCGAATCGTTCCGTCCGGACCCTCGGCATCCCCCTCACCCATGAGCGTGAGGGCGCAGTGGGAGAGGGGCGCGAGGTCGCCGGAGCAGCCGAGGGAGCCGAACTCGTGGACGACCGGGGTGATACCGGCGTTGAGGATGTCGGCCATGGTCCGGGCGACGGACGGACGGACGCCGGTATGCCCCGAGCACACGGTCTTCAGCCGCAGGAACATCAGGGCGCGGACGACCTCGCGCTCGACGTGCGGCCCCATTCCGGCGGCGTGCGACCGCACGATGTTGCGCTGCAGCTGGGCGCGCAGCTCGGGGCTGATGTGCCGGGTCGCGAGGGCTCCGAAGCCGGTGGAGACCCCGTACACGGGCTCCGGCTTGGCCGCCAGCGCGTCCACGATCTCGCGGGCCGCGGCGAGCGCGGACACCGCCTCGCCGGAGAGCTCGACCCGGGCGCCGCCGCGCGCCACGGCGAGAACGTCGGACGCGGTGACACCCGTCGTCCCCACCACCACAGTGTGCATATCCATATTCAGGAGCGTACGCAGTGAATGCCTCGGTGTCACTAGTGGGTGGCGGGTTGGGTCCTTACACACAGGACCCCACCGGGACGGACGGACGGGGCAGCCCTACCGACGACCGCGGAACCGCCGGCGTTCGGCCGCCGCGGGCGGGGGTGCGTCGGCGAGGCGTACGACGGGGTCGTCCGGCCCCTCGCGGCCCGCGACGACGGGCTTCGCGGCGCGTACGGCCTTGGCGCGGTACTGGGCCGCGTCGGCGAGGCGGAAGAGGCGGCGGGCGGAGCGGACGGGCCCGAGCGGGTCCTCGGTCGACGCGACCCCGCACGCGACACCCTCGCCGAGCTCCAACTCGGCGGCGCGGTGGCACAGTTCGTCGGCGACGCGGACGACCTCGTCGGCGGCCGGGCCCACGGCCAGCAGGCAGAACTCGTCGCCGCCGAGGCGGGCGGCGAGCGTGCCGGGCAGCATCGCGCCGCACAGCGAGAGGACGGACCCGAACCGTTCCAGGAGCCGGTCGCCGACGGCATGGCCCTGGGTGTCGTTGACGCGCTTGAGGCCGTTGAGGTCGCACACGACGAGACTCACGACCACGCCCTCGGCACGGTGGCGTTCGATGGCCTCGTCCAGCCGCATGTCCACGGCACGGCGGTTCGCGAGGCCGGTGAGCGCGTCGGTGAAGGCGAGGCGGCGGGCCTCCTCCAGACGTTCGGTCTGCGCGATCCCGGCGGCGACCACGGAGGCGAGGACGGTCGCGAAATCGGCGTCGGCGCGATCGAAGACGGGGGCTCCGGCAGGCCGGGCCACATACAACTCCCCCCAGGCCCGCCCGTGCAGGACGATCGGCGCGACGACACAGCACCCGCGACCGCGCCTGCGCAGGGCGGCGACGCGCTGATGGCAGTACTCGGCGCGCCCCGTGGCCGGCCCGTCGGCCGTCTCCACCCAGGCGTTGGGTTCGCCGCCGCCGATCCAGAGTTCGTGCAGGAACTCGGTGATCTCCGGAAACTGGTGCACGGGGTATGCCTCGTCCTCCGGGAACTCCTCCTCGTCCCGGGCCCGCTCCCCCACGTTCGCCAGGACGCGCAGCCGCCCGAGCTCCCGCTCCCACACGGACAGCGCGGCGAAGCTCCCGCCGAGCGCCCGGCAGGCTCCGGCCGCCGCCGCGCGCCACGACTCCCGGGGGGCGTGCGCGGCGGCCATGCCCTGCGCCAGCGCCACCACGGCCCTCAATCGCACATCGTCACCGCCCATCACTCCAGGTTAGGTAGTTTTGTATCGTTTTGGGACATCGGGGCGGCGAACAGGGGTCCGGGGCGGGGCTTTCTTTGGAGGCGGGCGGCTGGAATGATCGAAGTGCGGGAGTTAACCGGCGTTAACGTGGACCGGGAGGGTCTCATGTCCGAGCAAGGCGCGGATCAGAGGGCGGATCAGAGCGCGGAACAGCGGGTGGAACAGCGGTTCGGGGAGTACGTCGTGGTGCGGCGCCATGCCTCCTCGTACGTAGCGGAACTCGTCCTGGACCGGCCCAAGGCCATGAACGCGGTGTCGACGGAGATGGCCCGCTCGATCACCGCGGCGTGCGAGGCCCTGGCCGCGGACCGGGAGGTGCGGGCGGTCGTCCTCACCTCCACCCACGAGCGGGCCTTCTGCGTCGGCGCCGACCTGAAGGAGCGCAACTCCCTCACGGACGCCGAGCTGGTCCGTCAGCGTCCGGTGGCGCGGGCCGCGTACACCGGCGTACTGGAGCTGCCGATGCCCACCGTCGCCGCCGTGCACGGGTTCGCGCTGGGCGGTGGCTTCGAGCTGGCCCTGGCCTGCGATCTGATCGTGGCGGACGGTACGGCCGTGGTGGGGCTGCCCGAGGTGTCGGTCGGCGTCATTCCCGGGGGCGGGGGTACGCAGCTGCTGCCGCGGCGGGTGGGGGCGGCGCGGGCGGCCGAGTTGATCTTCTCGGCGCGGCGGGTGGAGGCGTCGGAGGCGCGGGAGCTGGGGCTGGTCGATGTCCTGGTCGCCGTGGGCGAGGACCGGGCGGAGGGGTTGGCGCTGGCCACGCGTATCGCCGCGAACTCTCCGGTGGGGCTGCGGGCCGCGAAGCGGGCGCTGCGGCTTGGGCATGGGCTCGATCTCCGGACGGGCCTGGAGATCGAGGACGCGGCGTGGCGTTCGGTCGCCTTTTCGGGGGACCGGGCGGAGGGAGTGGCGGCGTTCAACGAGAAGCGCCGGCCGGAGTGGCCTGGGGAGTAGTTTTTCGCCCCCGCCGCCCCTACCCATTCCTGTCACTTCTGGGGGCAGCGCCCCCGAGGCAGGGACGGGAATGGGTAGGGGCGGCGGGGGCGAAAGAAACCCCCACGGACCCGCAACCACCCCCAAGCCGTCGGACAACTCCCCGTTCGGGTGACGGCCGACCCGACTCACCCCGAACCACCCCACCACCCACATAACCTGCGCACCGCGACACCGCGCCGGGGGCGAACTCGCATCGGGGAGGGGATCCACATGCCGAACACGGCAACGACGCAAGCAACCACGGCCACACCGGAGACAACACCACCGGAGCCCGTCCTCGACCGCCCCCGCGGACGCCACCGCAAACCCCGCCCCCGCCGAACCCTGTTCGCGGTCGGCGGCCTCGCCCTGGCCGCGGGAGCCCTGAGCCTGCTCCGCATGACGCCCCAGCCCACCGGCGGAGGCACGGGCCTGGAGGCCTCGGACATCGACCCGAGTTCGGCCGGCGCCACGGAGGACACGGCGCAGGACGACGCGGGACCGGCGGCGGGAGACACACCCACGGCGAGCACGTCCCCCTCGGGAACGGCATCCACCTCAAAACCGAACGAACTCAGCGAGATCAACAGGATCAACAACCCGAACGGGCCGAACGGATCGGCACCCCATGGATCACCAGGCGCACCGGGATCACCGGGATCACCAAGCGGAGCCACAGGCCCGACCGGAATCCCAGGTCAGACAGGCACCCACTCGATCCTCAACCCCGCCCCCAACCCCTCCGGCGCCTTCCAGAGCATCCGCCCCATCACCAGCACCACCAACCCACCCACCCGAGCAGGACGACAACCGGCGGCCCCTCGACCCCCCGCCGCCACACCCTCGGCCCCGGCTCCGGCGCCCTCCGGCGCATCCCAGAATCCCGCCCGCCCCGGCACAGGCCTGTGCGTACCGATCGTGGGCTTCTGCCTCGGCGGAAACGACGAGTAGGTCAGGTAGCAGACGAGTAGGTCAGGTAGCAGAGGACGAGCAACCGCTGCCCACTGCGGCTCGTTAATGCGGCTGGTTGCTGCGCCGGCTCAGCAGCCACGGCTCGACCACGCCCAGCCCCCGCACCGCCCGCTGCCACATCGGCTGAAGCACGAAGCGGTACGCCGGCGGCTCCTCGCCCTCCTTCTCCGCGGCGGCGGCTTCCTCCGCAGCCGCGGCCTCGGAGGCGGGCGCGTCCCCTGTCCGCGTGACTTCCTCGGCGAACGCCCCGTCCACCAGGACGGCGTCCTTCGGGGCTATCGAGGTCAACCGGGACGCGAGGTTGACGGTCGTACCGAAGACATCGCCCATACGGGTGGTCACCGTGCCGAAGGCGAGGCCGACGCGCAGCTCGGGCATGGTCTCGTCGTGGGCCATGGTCTCGATCAGGCGGAGCGCGATCTCGGCGGCGAGGCCCGCGTCGTCGGCCGCGTACAACACCTCGTCGCCCAGTGTCTTGATCAGGCGCCCGCCGTGCGCGGCCACCAGATCCGCCGCCGTGGTCTCGAAGGCCTCGACGAGTTCGCCCAGTTCCTCCTCCTCCATGCGGCGGGTCAGCCGCGTGAAGCCGACGAGATCGGCGAAGCCGACGGCCAGCCGGCGGTCGACCATCTCCTCGTCGTCCGCCGCCTGCACG
This sequence comes from Streptomyces sp. NBC_00878, assembly GCF_026341515.1. NCBI lineage: Bacteria > Bacillati > Actinomycetota > Actinomycetes > Kitasatosporales > Streptomycetaceae > Streptomyces > Streptomyces sp. NBC_00878. The sequence continues at coordinate 3,922,042 of NZ_JAPEOK010000001.1, forward strand.
ACACGGCCGGTCGCGGCGGCGAGCTGGCGCCGCCAGACATAGACGAGGAACTCCTCCAGCTCGGGCAGGAGCAGCTCGACGAGGGGGTACGTGACCTCGGTGCGGGTCATGCCCGGTTCCGGGGGCTCGGTGAGGCCCTCCAGGAAGGAGTCGATCTGCCACTCGGCCAGCCGGGCGGTGGTCTGGCCGGTGGAACGGGCGACCTGGACCGCCATCGCCTCGCTCAGCAGCCCGGCCTCCACCAGACCGGAGAGCCGACGCAGGGCGAGTACGTCGGCCTCTGTGAGCGCCTTGGCCTGCCCGATGTCCGCAAAGCCCATGGCGCGCCAGAACCGGGTGGCCAGCTCCACGGAGACGCCCGCGCTGCGGGCGGCCTGGAAGGGGGTGTAGCGGCGCTCGGCACCGAGGATGAGCTGTTCGAGGCGCAGGGCCAGCGGGTCATCCTCGGAGGCGGCGGCCTGCGCCTCAGCACGCTCCGACGCCTCACTCCGACCGGAACTCTCCGCCCCACGCGATCCCTCGCCCCGACCAGAGCTCTCCGCGCCACGCGATCCCTCGCCCCGGCCGGAGCTCTCCGCGCCACGCGACGCCTCGCCCCGCCCGGAACCCGCCGTCTCCGCCCCACGCGACGCCTCAGCCCGGCCCGAGCCAGAGGCCCCGCCCCCGCCCCCGCCCGGCACCTCAGGCCGACCTGACATCTCCGACCGACCCGGCGTACCCACCTCGCCCGACGCCCCAGCCCGGCCCGGCAAATCCGCCCTGCCCGACGCCTCCCACCGGCCGGGCATACGTGCCCGCCCCGACGCCTCAGCCCGATCCGGCGCCCCCGCCGCACCCGGCATCCCCGCCACACTCGACGGCTCCGCCCGGCCCAACGATCCCGCGTCACCCGACGATCCCGCGTCACCCGACGCCTCAGCCCGGCCCGGCGTCTCCGCCCGGCCCGGCGTCCCCGCCGCACCCGACACCTCAGCGCCGCCCGACGGTCCCGCCTCGCCCGACGTACTCGCCCCGCCCATCGCCTCAGCCCGGCCCGGCGTCTCCGCCGTGCCCATTCCGCTTTGGCCGTTCTGCGCGTCCACTCGGTCTTGCTCCTCCACCCGCGCGTGCGCCTCGGCCCGATCGACCCGCGTGGCCGCCGTGTCGGCGACAGACCCGGCGGTACGCCCCGACTCACCGTCGGAGGCGGGGTTACCCGTGCCGGAGCCCGTGTCGTCGACAGTCACGCCTGCTGCCCTTCCGATCTGCCGCGGTCAGGTATCGACCGGCCTCAACTCTACGGCAGGTGTGCTCTGGCTCACTCCGGACCGGCGAGGCCGAACGACCCATGACCCCTACTCACGCGTACGACCGGCTGCTCGCTCCCTCTCGTACGACGCGCGCGCCCTCCACGCTCACCACCAGGCACGAAGTGCCCCGCAGACCCTCGCAGGCTCTCGCAGACAACCCGCCGGGCGCGCCCCTCACCGGCCCCCCGCGTCTCCCGCGTCTCCCGCATCCCCCGTGCCCCCCGCCTGCCGCAGATGCACGATGTCCCCCGCCCCCACGGGCTGCTGCACGCCCTCCGCCGTCGCCAGGACCAAGCGCCCGTCGCCGTCCACGGCCACCGCCTCCCCGGTGATCGACTTTCCGCCGGGCAGCTCGGCCCGTACGACCCTGCCGAGGGTGGCGCATCCGGCGGCGTACGTCTCCTGGAGGCCGGACGCGGCAGGGTCGCCGCCCGCATGCCGCCATTTCTCGTACCACTGTTCGAGAGAGCGGAGGACGGCCCGCAGCACCGTGTCACGGTCCGTGGTCGTCGCTCCCGCGAGGGCGAGTGAACCGGCACCCGGCACGGGCAGCTCGTCCTCGCGGAGCGTGACGTTGATGCCGATGCCGACGACGACCGCGTCGGACGATGCACGCTCGGCGAGGATGCCGCCGGTCTTGCGTTCCTGGCCGTCCACGGTGACCAGCAGGTCGTTGGGCCACTTGAGAGCCGTGTCGACCCCGGCCGCCCTGGAGAGCCCCGTCGCGACCGCGACCCCGGTGAGCAGCGGCAGCCAGCCCCAGCGCTCGACGGGCACCCCGGTGGGCTTCAGGAGGACGGAGACGAAGAGGCCCGAGCGGGCGGGCGCCGTCCACTGGCGGTCGAGGCGCCCCCGTCCGGCGTTCTGCTCCTCCGCGACGAGGACCGCGCCCTCGTCCGCCTTGCCCTCCGCGGCGCGGGCGACGAGGTCGGAGTTGGTGGACCCGGTCGCGGCCACCACGTCGAGGGAACTCCACAGTCCGCCGTCTCGCACCAGGGCCCGGCGCAGGGAGGCGGCGTTGAGGGGAGGCCGGCCGAGGTCGGACCAGCGGCTCGGCCCCGGCTCACCCGGCTCGTTGGACGGGTTTCCTTGTGCACCTGGTGGCGTCGTCATGCAACCCACCCTAGGTTTGACATCCTCCGCCCCGCAGAAGGGGACGGATTCCAGCCCTGACGGGCTGAGGTTCACGGGCGCTCAACCACTCTCGTGACGTCACCCCTCCGGCGTGTCCCGCCGCGACGCGCTGATCTTACAACCCGCAAAGGGAAGGGGAGTGTGGTAAACGCCGCACTGCCGAACGGTATGCCCGCCATTACGCTACGGATGAGTAGCCAACCCCCCTTCTGAGCACCGTTCAGCACGTCTCAGCACTTCACCGTCACCTCACGTCACCTCACCCTCACGTCCCCACTGAGCAGGCAGGGAGCCGCGTCCCGATGTCCGAGCCGGAACAGCAGCACGAGATCGACATCCACACCACCGCGGGCAAGCTCGCGGATCTGCGGCGCCGCATCGACGAGGCGACGCACGCCGGCTCGGCACGTGCCGTCGAAAAGCAGCACGCCAAGGGCAAGTTGACGGCTCGTGAGCGGATCGAACTGCTGCTGGACGAGGGCTCCTTCGTGGAGTTCGACGAGTTCGCGCAGCACCGCTCGACGGACTTCGGACTGGCGGACAACCGCCCGTACGGCGACGGGGTCGTGACCGGCTACGGCACGGTGGACGGCCGCCCGGTCGCCGTGTTCTCCCAGGACTTCACGGTCTTCGGCGGCGCCCTCGGCGAGGTCTACGGCCAGAAGATCATGAAGGTGATGGACTTCGCGCTGAAGACCGGCTGTCCGGTCATCGGCATCAACGACTCGGGCGGCGCCCGGATCCAGGAGGGCGTCTCGGCGCTCGGCATGTACGGCGAGATCTTCCGCCGCAACACCCACGCCTCGGGCGTGATTCCGCAGATCAGCCTGGTCGTCGGCCCCTGCGCGGGTGGCGCCGTCTACTCCCCCGCGATCACCGACTTCACGGTGATGGTCGACCAGACCTCGCACATGTTCATCACCGGTCCCGACGTCATCAAGACGGTCACCGGCGAGGACGTCGGCTTCGAGGAACTGGGCGGCGCGCGCACGCACAACGCGGTGTCGGGCGTGGCCCATCACATGGCGGGCGACGAGAAGGACGCGATCGAGTACGTCAAGTCGCTGCTGTCCTACCTCCCGTCGAACAACCTCAGCGAGCCGCCCGCCTTCCCGGAGGAGGCGGACCTGACCCTGACGGACGAGGACCGCGAGCTCGACACGCTGATCCCGGACAGCGCGAACCAGCCGTACGACATGCACACGGTCCTCGAACACGTCCTGGACGACGCCGAGTTCTTCGAGACCCAGCCGCTGTTCGCGCCGAACATCCTCACCGGCTTCGGCCGGGTCGAGGGCCAACCGGTGGGCCTCGTCGCCAACCAGCCGATGCAGTTCGCGGGCTGCCTCGACATCGACGCGAGCGAGAAGGCGGCCCGCTTCGTCCGCACCTGCGACGCCTTCAACGTCCCCGTCATCACGTTCGTGGACGTCCCCGGCTTCCTCCCCGGCGTCGACCAGGAGCACACGGGCATCATCCGCAGAGGCGCGAAGCTGATCTACGCGTACGCGGAGGCCACGGTCCCGCTCATCACGGTCATCACCCGCAAGGCCTTCGGCGGGGCGTACGACGTCATGGGCTCCAAGCACCTGGGTGCCGATCTCAACCTCGCCTGGCCGACCGCCCAGATCGCCGTGATGGGCGCGCAGGGCGCGGTGAACATCCTGCACCGCCGCACCATCGCCGGGGTCCCGGACGACGAGCAGGAAGCCACCCGGGCCCGCCTGATCCAGGAGTACGAGGACACGCTCCTCAACCCCTACACGGCGGCCGAGCGCGGCTACATCGACGGCGTGATCCTGCCGTCCGACACCCGCTCCCACGTCGTACGCGGCCTGCGCTCGCTGCGTACGAAGCGGGAGTCCCTGCCGCCGAAGAAGCACGGCAACATCCCGCTGTAGAACGCCGGCCGAGAGTGTCGAGAATTGAGAATCAAGAGTCGAGAGCGGGAACGATCATGATCAAGGTCGTACGGGGCAATCCGACCCCCGAGGAGCTGGCCGCCGCACTGGCGGTGGTCCAGGCCCGCGCCGCGGCGGCGGCAACCGCCCCGCCCGGCGCGACACAGGAACGAGCAGCCTGGTCCGACCCATCCAGAGTGGCCCAGAGACGCCTGCCCACCCCGGGCCCACGCACATGGGCCCGCACCTTCTGGCCCGGTTAAGGAGCGCCCCCTGAGGGGCGCGGGGCTGTGACATATGCGGCTCCGCCGCGTGGGCGCGACAAGCCACAGCGCACCCGCAGTCAAAGAACGGCGGCAACGACTTCGGCCATCACCGCGTACCCGGCATCATTCGGGTGCAAGTGATCGCCGAAGTCGTACGCACCCCGCAGCACATCCGGCGAGGCGGGATCACCCAGCGCCCGGTGGAGATCGGCGACCACGTCGTACTCCCCCGAGCAACGAATCCATTCGTTCAGCTCATGACTCACCTTCGCCGCCCGCTCCCCCCAGTGGTCAGACCCCCCGAAAGGCAGCAGGGTCGCCCCCACGACCCGCACCCCCCGCTCCCGGGCCTGCCGTATCAACTCCCGGTGCCCCGCGATGAGTTCACCCACTTCCACCCGCGGCGCGGGCCGATACGTGGGCTGTTCGTCCGTCTCGCTGAAGCCGATGTCGTTGAGCCCCAGCAGAACGACAAGCGTGTCGACGCCCGCGAGCGCGAACACGTCCCGCTCGACACGCCGGACGCCCTTCTCCCCGTACCAGGCCGAGTCGTTGAGCAGCAGGTTCCCGCCGATGCCCGCGTTGAGAACGGGCCGCCGCGTGCGCTCGGCGAGGGCGTCGGACCAGCGCCGGTTCGCGCCCGGCGTGGACCCGAACCCGTCGGTGATCGAGTCGCCGAACAGGGCGACGGCGTCCGTACGCCCCGCGGAGACGTCGACGCCGGACAGGAAGTACCAGGATTCACTGACCTCGTCGAAGGCCTCGCCCCCGGTGTCCTCCAGGAGATCGCCCGCGCCCCGGTAGCTGGTGGTGAAGGCCTGCGCATGGAAGGTCGCGGGTCCGGTGACGGCGTCCAGATGAAGGGTGACCGTCACCGAATCGCCTGATTCCAGGGCGAGTTCGGCCGCATCGCCGATGATCTCCCCGCGCGCCGGGACGTCGGCGGACGCGGACCCCGCGAAGGTGAGCCGCCGGACCGAGTCCGGCCGCACGGCGGCTCCGCGGGCCGTACGGGCGACCGTCGCCCCCGCGATCCGCAGCGGCGAGGTCCCGTACGCGTTCGAGAGGCGGATACGGACCCGGTCGCCGCCCGCGCCGAGGCTGACGACCTGACGCAGGGACTGCCGCCAGAAGCCCTCCTGCGACCAGTTCGGCGTGAAGCCCGTACTGGGCGACTGGGGCGAGGCGGTCCAGGCGGTGGTGAACACGACACATCCCTTCCTAATGGGATCAGAGTCCCTTTAGTTACGCCGGGAACGGTAGCAGGGAGGCGAGCTCTAATGAAACCCCAGGCCCTTTTAGTCAAGATGAGTACGCGTACTCAGGCGTCCGGGACCGCACCGGAGTCACGATCGTTCGCATGCTGTGGTCCGACCCGGAGAACGAGCCGCCGAAGGAACTGCGCGACATGCAGGACATGTTGCGGCGGCTGGGCGTTCTCCTGGCGCTGGCAGCGGTGCTCGCGATGATCGTGCTCGGCGTGATGTGAGGCCCCCGCGGCCCCGCCGATACCCTGGCCGCATGACTGATCAGCCACTCCGCCGACTCGTCCTCGCCTCCCAGTCCCCCGCCCGGCTCGGGCTGCTGCGCCAGGCCGGACTCACCCCCGAGGTCATCGTCAGCGGGGTCGACGAGGACGCCGTGACCGCCCCGACCCCCGCGGAGCTGGCGCTCGCGCTGGCCGAGGCGAAGGCGTCCGTGGTGGCGGCGAAGCCGGAGGTCAAGGGCGCCCTGGTGATCGGCTGCGACTCGGTGCTCGAACTGGACGGCGTGGCGTACGGCAAGCCCGCCGACACCGAGGAGGCGACCGCGCGCTGGAAGGCGATGCGCGGCCGGGCGGGCACGCTGCAGACCGGCCACTGCGTCTGGGACACGGCGGCCGGACGGTATGCCTCGGGGGTCGCCTCCACCGTGGTCCGCTTCGGCGAGCCGAGCGACGCCGAGATCGCCGCGTACGTGGCGTCGGGCGAGCCCCTCCACGTCGCCGGGGCGTTCACGCTCGACGGCCGCTCGGCCCCGTTCATCGACGGCATCGACGGCAGCCACGGCAACGTGATCGGGATCTCGCTGTCGTTGGTACGCCGTCTGCTGGCCGAACTGGGCGTCGGAATCACGGAGTTGTGGACATCGAGCGAAGCGTGACGGGACGCGGAAGCGGAAGCGGAAGCGGGACGGGCGGTCAGGAGGTCGAGGGCGTCGGAGGCGGTATGACCGGCGTTCCGCCATTGCCGCCACCCGCGACACCACCATCCGTGGCGCCGCCACCCGTGGCACCACCGTCCGGCTTGGCGTCGTCCAGGCCCGCGTCGGAGGCGGCGGCACCGCCCTGACGGTCGTACGTCATGAAGATGAGCACGATCAGGCCGAGCACCACCATCATGAAGGCGAACGCGCCCCAGCCCACCAGGCCGACCGTGAACGCGCCGAGCAGGGCGTGCACCACCGCGGCGCTGAACAGCAGGATGCGGCCGAGGCCGGCGGGGGCTCGGTCGCGCAGGCCGACGCGCAGCGCGACGACACCGCAGAGCGCGAAGTAGAGGCCGAAGAGCAGGCCCGCGACCTTCGAGGACATGGACATCACGTCGGGGTCGAGCCCCGCCAGGGACATGTCCTGCCGGTCGACGACGACCCCCATGAACCAGTTGACCAACGCGATGCCGATCGCCTCCACGAAGAGCACGATCGCGGTCACCCACGCCACCGGTCTGCGGACCACCGGTCCCCACCCACTTTCGACTGCCACTCGATTGCCGCTCGATCAAGACTGCTGTTACCTCAAGTGCTCCCACCCGCCGCCCGACCACCGCCCCTCAACGGGGCCCTTCGGGCCGCAGACTTTCTTCAGCAGCGTGCACGCTACTAACGGGTAAACCGCGGGACAAGGGATCTGCGGCGGGCAAAGATTCATTGGGCCATTCGTAGGGACTCCACAAAGAAACGCGGTGGGCGGCAGCACGCTCTCACAGAGACCTTGCCCACATCGGAGGGCTAGGGTTCTTGGGAAGCCCCCTGCGTACCGCGGTGCGACAAGGGATTTCGTGGGCGAGCAGGCCTCGTATCACGCTCCGTGTGGGCAAGCTCACCACCGGGGACGGGTCGATACGTCGTGTCGGCAGTCCCTAAACTCGGCTTGTTTCAAGGAGAGGGAGCCAACGTGCGCAAGGTGTTGATCGCCAACCGTGGCGAAATCGCTGTCCGTGTCGCCCGGGCGTGCCGAGACGCCGGTATCGCGAGCGTGGCGGTGTACGCCGAGCCGGACCGGGACGCACTGCATGTGCGGGCCGCCGACGAGGCGTTCGCGCTGGGCGGTGACACCCCCGCGACCAGCTACCTCGACATGGCCAAGGTGCTGCAGGCGGCCAAGGATTCCGGGGCAGACGCGATCCACCCCGGGTACGGCTTCCTTTCCGAGAACGCCGACTTCGCGCAGGCGGTCCTGGATGCCGGGCTGATCTGGATCGGCCCGCCCGCGCAGGCCATCCGCGACCTCGGCGACAAGGTGGCGGCCCGCCACATCGCCCAGCGCGCCGGTGCCCCGCTGGTGGCGGGTACGCCGGATCCGGTGTCGGGCGCCGAGGAGGTCGTGGCCTTCGCCGAGGAGCACGGCCTGCCGATCGCCATCAAGGCGGCCTTCGGCGGCGGCGGCCGCGGCCTGAAGGTGGCCCGCACCCTCGACGAGGTCCCGGAACTGTACGACTCGGCCGTCCGCGAGGCCGTCGCCGCGTTCGGCCGGGGCGAGTGCTTCGTCGAGCGCTACCTCGACAAGCCCCGCCACGTCGAGACCCAGTGCCTGGCCGACTCCCACGGCAACGTGGTCGTCGTCTCGACGCGTGACTGCTCGCTGCAGCGCCGGCACCAGAAGCTGGTCGAGGAGGCCCCGGCGCCGTTCCTGTCCGAGGCCCAGAACGCCGAGCTGTACGCCGCCTCCAAGGCGATCCTCAAGGAGGCCGGTTACGTCGGCGCGGGCACGGTGGAGTTCCTGGTCGGTACCGACGGCACGATCTCCTTCCTGGAGGTCAACACCCGCCTTCAGGTGGAGCACCCGGTGACCGAGGAGGTCGCCGGTATCGACCTGGTCCGCGAGATGTTCCGTATCGCCGACGGCGAGGAACTGGGCTACGGCGACCCGGAACTGCGCGGCCACTCCTTCGAGTTCCGCATCAACGGTGAGGACCCGGGCCGGGGCTTCCTGCCCGCTCCCGGCACGGTGACCACGTTCGCGCCGCCGTCCGGCCCCGGTGTCCGGCTGGACGCGGGTGTCGAGACCGGCTCGGTCATCGGCCCGGCCTGGGACTCCCTCCTCGCCAAGCTGATCGTCACCGGCGCCACCCGCGAGCAGGCCCTTCAGCGGGCCTCCCGCGCGCTCGCCGAGTTCACCGTCGAGGGCATGGCGACCGCCATCCCCTTCCACCGCGCGGTGGTCACCGACCCGGCGTTCGCTCCCGAGCTCACCGGCTCCGGCGACCCGTTCACGATCCACACCCGCTGGATCGAGACCGAGTTCGTCAACGAGATCAAGCCCTTCGCGGCCCCCACGGACACCGAGGTGGAGGACGAGCCGGGCCGCGAGACGGTCGTCGTCGAGGTCGGCGGCAAGCGCCTGGAAGTCTCGCTGCCCATCTCGCTGGGCATGTCGCTGGCCCGCACCGGCCTCGCGGCGGGCGCCAAGCCGAAGCGCCGCGCGGCCAAGAAGTCCGGCCCGGTCGCCTCCGGCGACACCCTCGCCTCCCCCATGCAGGGCACCATCGTCAAGGTCGCCGTCGAGGAGGGCCAGGAGGTCAAGGAGGGCGACCTGGTCGTCGTCCTGGAGGCCATGAAGATGGAACAGCCCCTCAACGCCCACCGCTCGGGCACCGTCAAGGCCCTGGCCGCCGAGGTCGGCGCCTCCGTCACCTCCGGCGCCGTCATCTGCGAAATCAAGGATTGACCCCCACACACCGTCCCGAGGCGCCCGGCAGACAGGCTTAGCCTGTCTGCCGGGCGCCTCGCCCTTTAGGGGCGCGGGGCTGTGACATATGCGGCTCCGCCGCGTGGGCGCGACCAGCCACACACAACCCGCAGCCCCCGGACGACAGCAATGGGGCAGACGAAACGGGCATCGGGCAACCACATCCCGACCCCCGGCACGCAGGAGAGGCTAGGTGAATCACATGGCCAAGCCACCGGCAGGCCTGCGCGCCGACGCACGCCGCAACCACGACCGGCTGGTCTCGGAGGCACGGACCACGTTCGCGGAGTACGGCGCGGACGCGTCCCTGGAAGACGTGGCCCGCCGGGCCGGCGTCGGCATCGGCACGCTGTACCGGCACTTCCCGAACCGGCACGCCCTGCTGAGCGCGGTCTTCTCGGACGCGGTGAGCGATCTGCTGGACCGCTCGCGCGAACTGCTCGACGACCCGCACCCGTGCACGGCGCTCGTGACGTGGCTGCGCGCCATCATCACCCATGCGGGTGAGTACCGCGGTCTGTCGCGTGCGCTCATGACGGCCTCGCACGACGACACCTCGGAACTCGCCCGGTGCAGCGGTCCGATGCGGGAGGCGGGCAGCGCCCTGCTCGCCCGGGCACAGCAAGCGGGCGCCGTACGCCCCGATGTCTCCATCGGCGACCTGCTCCAACTGACCAACGCGATCGCGCTGGCCGCCGAAGAGACCCCGGGCGACCCGGAGTTGGCCGACCGCCTGCTGACACTGACGCTACGGGGCCTCAAGGCCTGACGCCCCGACACGTACGTACCGCCGACCTGCACCTTCACACCTGCACCTGCACCTGCACCTGCACCTGCACCTGCGTTCTGCCGCGAACGCGGTACCTGACGTACGAACTGGACCGTCGTCCGTCAGAGCCGACCGGCCGCCAACGGCCTCGGTGGCCCGTCAGCGTCGGCGCAGGTCCGCGACCCGTGCCCGCTCGCTCTGGGGCTGTTCCCGTTCCCCCACAACCGCGGCCGCACTGCGCAACTGCGGGCTTCCACCGGGGACCTGACCCCGCCTGGGGCCGGGCAGCGGCATGTCCCGGCGTGGCGGCTGACGCCCCGCCGGGACCGTATCCCCGCCCTCACCGCCGGCTCCGGCCACCGCGATCTGTACGCCCTGGTCTGCCAGGGCCTGCAGTTCGGTGCCCGCGCGGTCGTCGTGGGCGGGCGGCTCGTCGGTGACGAGCCGGGTGATGACGTCGGTCGGCACGGTCTGGAACATCGTGTCGGTGCCGAGCTTGGTGTGGTCGGCGAGGACGACGACCTCGCCGGCCGCCTGCACCAGCGCGCGGTCGACGGACGCCGACAGCATGTTGGAGGTGGACAGACCGCGCTCGGCGGTCAGTCCACTCCCCGACAGGAAGGCCCGGGAGACCCGCAGCCCCTGGAGGGACTGCTCGGCCCCGCTGCCGACCAGGGCGTAGTTGGAGCCGCGCAGGGTGCCGCCGGTCATCACGACCTCCACGCGGTTGGCGTGGGCCAGCGCCTGGGCCACCAGCAGGGAGTTGGTGACGACGGTCAGACCGGGAACCCGCGCGAGCCGGCGGGCCAGCTCCTGTGTCGTGGTTCCCGCCCCCACCACAATGGCCTCGCCCTCTTCGACGAGACTTGCGGCGAGATCGGCGATGGCCGTCTTCTCGGCGGTCGCGAGATGAGACTTCTGCGGAAAGCCGGACTCCCGCGTGAACCCGCCCGGCAATACCGCACCGCCATGCCGGCGGTCGAGGAGTCCTTCTGCCTCCAGTGCGCGCACGTCCCGCCGTACGGTCACTTCGGAGGTCTGGACGACGCGGGCGAGCTCACGGAGCGACACGGCCCCATTCGCTCGCACCATTTCGAGGATCAATTGGCGACGTTCTGCAGCGAACACGAAACTGACAGTAACCCCAACGACCGTCTGCTTTCAGCAGTTTGCGCCGAATAACAGAAGTTGTTCGCACGGTGGGGCACGAAGTGGTATACGGGCCTAATCGCCACGCCTATGCCGTACGAATGGTCGGCGACTCCCCGTCACCAAATGCCCCACGATCCCGTGACCAGCGGGGAATCGCCTTTCGGCGTCAGGACTCGCCCTCGGTCTTGCGGGTGTGCAGCTGCCGCGCGACCTCGGCGATCGAGCCCGACAGGGACGGGTACACGGTGAAGGCGTTCGCGATCTGTTCGACGGTCAGGTTGTTGTCGACGGCGAGCGAGATCGGGTGGATGAGTTCCGAGGCGCGCGGCGAGACGACCACACCGCCGACGACGATACCGGTGCCCGGGCGGCAGAAGATCTTCACGAAGCCGTCGCGGATGCCCTGCATCTTGGCGCGCGGATTGCGCAGCAGGGGCAGCTTCACGACCCGGGCGTCGATGACGCCGCCGTCGACGTCCGCCTGGGAGTAGCCGACGGTGGCGATCTCGGGGTCGGTGAAGACGTTCGACGACACCGTCTTCAGGTTCAGCGGGGCGACCGCGTCACCCAGGAAGTGGTACATGGCGATCCGGCCCTGCATCGCGGCCACGGAGGCGAGGGCGAAGACACCGGTCACGTCACCGGCCGCGTACACGCCCGGGGCGGTGGTCCTGGAGACCTTGTCGGTCCAGATGTGCCCGGACTCCTGGACCTTGACGCCGGCCTCTTCGAGACCCATGCCCTGGCTGTTCGGGATGGCGCCGACGGCCATCAGACAGTGCGAGCCGGTGATGACGCGGCCGTCGGCGAGCGTCACCTCGACGCGGTCGCCGACGCGCTTGGCGGACGCGGCGCGCGAGCGGGCCATGACGTTCATCCCGCGCCGCCGGAACACGTCCTCCAGGACGGCCGCCGCGTCCGGGTCCTCGCCCGGCAGCACGCGGTCGCGGCTGGAGACGAGCGTGACGCGCGAGCCGAGCGCCTGGTAGGCACCGGCGAACTCGGCACCGGTCACACCGGACCCGACGACGATGAGCTCCTCGGGCAGCTCGTCGAGGTCGTAGACCTGGGTCCAGTTGAGGATCCGCTCCCCGTCCGGCTGCGCGTCGGGCAGCTCGCGGGGATGCCCGCCGGTGGCGATGAGCACGGCGTCGGCGAGGAGGGTCTCCTCGCTGCCGTCGGCGGCCCGGACGACGACCTTGCGCGACCCGTCCAGGGCCTGCATGCCTTCGAGCCGTGCGCGGCCCCGCAGCACGCGGGCACCCGCGCGCGTCACCGAGGCGGTGATGTCGTGCGACTGGGCGAGCGCGAGCCGCTTCACACGACGGTTGACCTTGCCGAGGTCGACACCGACGACCCGCGCGGGCGTATCGATGTGAGGAGTGTCATCGGCGACGATGATCCCCAGCTCCTCGTACGACGAATCGAAGGTGGTCATCACCTCGGCCGTCGCGATCAGGGTCTTCGACGGCACGCAGTCGGTGAGCACCGACGCACCGCCCAGACCGTCGCAGTCGACGACGGTCACCTCCGCGCCGAGCTGGGCGGCCACCAGGGCCGCCTCGTATCCGCCGGGTCCGCCGCCAATGATCACGATCCGAGTCACGTACTCCATTCTCCCGCACGCCTCAAGGTGCTTCCGCCCCGGGGGGCGCCGACGGGCTGCCGACGGGTGCCCCATGGGCCGCCCATGGGGCAGGGATCACGGAATCCCGGTGCTCCGGTTACGGGAGAGGCGTACGCGTTCGCTGCCGTACTCTCGATCCATGTCGCTCTACGCCGCGTACGCCGGCAATCTCGACCCGCGGCTCATGACGCGCCGCGCTCCGCACTCGCCGCTGCGCGCCACGGGGTGGCTGAACGGCTGGCGGCTGACGTTCGGCGGCGAGCACATGGGCTGGGAGGGCGCACTGGCCACCATCGTCGAGGCCCCGCGCTCGCAGGTCTTCGTCGCCCTGTACGACATCGCGCCCCCGGACGAGGAGTCCATGGACCGCTGGGAGGGCGTCGGCCTGGACGTCTACCGGCGGATGCGGGTACGGATCCACACGCTGGAGGGCGAGGAGGCGGCGTGGGTGTACGTCCTCAACGGCTACGAGGGAGGGCTCCCCTCGGCCCGCTACCTCGGCGAGATCGCGGACGCGGCGGAATCGGCGGGGGCCCCGCACGACTACGTGATGGAGCTGCGCAAGCGCCCTTGCTGACGGCCTCGCCGACCGCGGCGCCCTCGGAGGGCTTGACGGCCGCGGATGGCTCGACGGCCGGGGAAGGCTTGACGTCTCGGCTGACTTGACGGCCGCGGAAGGCTTTACGCCCTCGACTGGCTCGTCGGCCTCGGAAGGCTCGACGGTCGGGGAAGGCTTGACGTCTCGGCTGACTTGACGGCCGCGGATGCCTCGACGGTCTCGGATGGCCTGACCGACTCAGCTGGCTCGACGGCCGCGGAAGGCTTGGCGGTCCCGGGTGGCTTGATGGCTTCGGAGGTCTTGACGGTTTCGGCGACCCCGGTCGCCCTCGGCGACCTTGGCGGAAACAACAAGACAACGATCGCAATCCGGTGACCATCACCATCTACGCGCGTAGGCCCGGACCGGCTACCCTCGTGCGCGTGAACGCATCTCTTCTTCCGGACGACATCCAGGGCGACCCGTACGCCGCCGCCGACGCCGCCGCCGCGCGCGTACGGGAACTGACGGGCGCCGAGACCCACGACGTCGCCCTCGTGATGGGCTCCGGCTGGGCACCGGCCGCGGACGCCCTCGGCGACCCCGCGGCCGACTTCCAGGTCACCGAGCTGCCCGGTTTCCCGCCGCCGGCGGTCGAGGGCCACGGCGGCAAGGTCCGCTCGTACCAGATCGGCGACAAGCGCGCGCTCGTGTTCCTGGGCCGCACGCACTTCTACGAGGGCCGCGGTGTCGCCGCCGTCGCCCACGGCGTCCGTACGGCCGTGGCCGCCGGCTGCAAGACGATCGTGCTGACCAATGGCTGCGGGGGGCTGCGCGAAGGCATGCGTCCCGGGCAGCCGGTCCTGATCAGCGACCACATCAACCTGACGGCGGCGTCGCCGATCGTCGGCGCGAACTTCGTCGATCTGACGGATCTGTACTCGCCGCGGTTGCGGGCGCTGTGCAAGGAGATCGACGGGACGCTTGAGGAAGGGGTGTACGCGCAGTTCCCCGGGCCGCACTACGAGACGCCTGCGGAGATTCGGATGGCGCGGGTCATCGGGGCGGATCTGGTGGGAATGTCGACGACGCTCGAGGCGATCGCCGCGCGTGAGGCGGGGGCGGAGGTGCTCGGTATCTCGCTGGTCACGAATCTCGCCGCGGGGATGACGGGCGAGCCCCTCAACCACGAGGAGGTCCTCCAGGCGGGCCGCGACTCGGCCACGCGGATGGGGGCGTTGCTGACCCAGGTCCTGGATCGGCTGTAGGTTTCTCGCCCCCGCCGCCCCTACCCATTCCCGTCACTACTCGGGGGCCAGCCCCCCGAACCCCCCGCTCCGCAAACGCCGGAGGGGCTGATCTTCAGCCCGTCCGGCGTTTGAGGACGAGGCCGTTCAGGCCGATACGGGGGTCTGGGGGCGGAGCCCCCAGAAAGGACGGTGGGGGTCCCCCCGCTCGAGCGAAGCCGAGAGTGGGGGAGGGTAGGGGCGGCGGGGGCGAGAAACCGGGTACACAGGACGCCAGGACTCCAGGACACCAGGACAAAGAGAGAGGTTGACCCGACGTGCAGGACGGACTCATCGCGCGGGCCAAGGCCTGGCTGGCCGAGGACCCCGACGCGGAAACCCGTGAGGAACTCGCCAAGCTGATCGACGCCGAGGACACCGCGGAGCTCACCGCACGCTTCAGCGGCACCCTCCAGTTCGGCACAGCGGGCCTGCGCGGCGAACTCGGCGCGGGCCCGATGCGCATGAACCGCGCGGTCGTCATCCGCGCCGCCGCGGGCCTCGCCGCGTATCTCAAGGCGAAGGGACAGACGGACGGCCTCGTCGTCGTCGGCTACGACGCCCGCCACAAGTCCGCCGACTTCGCCCGCGACACGGCGGCGGTCATGACCGGCGCCGGCCTGCGCGCGGCCGTACTCCCCCGTCCCCTCCCCACGCCCGTACTCGCGTACGCCATAAGGCATTTGGGCGCGGTGGCGGGCGTGGAAGTGACGGCCAGCCACAATCCCCCGCGCGACAACGGTTACAAGGTCTACCTCGGCGACGGCTCCCAGATCGTGCCCCCGGTGGACGCCGAGATCGCCGCGGAGATCGCCGCGATCGCGAGCCTGGCCGACGTCCCCCGTCCGGACAGCGGCTGGGAGACCCTCGACGACGGCGTCCTGGACGCCTATCTGGCCCGTACGGACGCGGTTCTGGCCGCCGGCTCCCCGCGTACCGCCCGCACGGTCTACACGGCCATGCACGGCGTCGGCAAGGAGACGCTCCTCGCGGCCTTCGCCCGTGCCGGTTTCCCGGAACCGGTCCTCGTCGCCGAACAGGCCGAGCCCGACCCGGACTTCCCCACCGTCGCCTTCCCCAACCCGGAAGAGCCCGGCGCGATGGACCTCGCCTTCGCGAAGGCCCGTGAGACCGACCCCGACCTGATCATCGCGAACGACCCGGACGCGGACCGCTGCGCGGCGGCGGTGAAAGACGACCGGGACGGCGGTCACTGGCGCATGCTGCGCGGTGACGAGGTGGGTGCGCTGCTCGCCGAGCACCTCGTCCGCCGTGGCGCGCGGGGCACGTTCGCGGAGTCGATCGTCTCGTCCTCCCTTCTGGGCCGGATCGCCGGGAAGGCGGGCCTCGCGTACGAGGAGACGCTGACGGGCTTCAAGTGGATCGCCCGGGTGGAGGGCCTGCGGTACGGCTACGAGGAGGCGCTGGGCTACTGCGTCGACCCCGAGGGCGTACGGGACAAGGACGGCATCACGGCGGCCCTCCTGATCACGGAACTGGCCTCGGAGCTGAAGTCCGAGGGCCGTACCCTCCTCGATCTCCTCGACGACCTCGCGGTCGAGCACGGGCTGCACGCCACGGACCAGCTCTCGGTCCGCGTGGACGATCTGTCCCTCATCTCGGACGCGATGCGCCGGCTGCGCGAGCAACCGCCCACGCTGCTCGCGGGCCTGTCCGTCACGAAGGCCGAGGACCTGACGAAGGGCACGGACACGCTCCCGCCCACGGACGGCCTGCGCTACACGCTGGACGGCGCCCGCGTCATCGTCCGCCCGAGCGGTACGGAGCCGAAGCTGAAGTGCTACCTGGAGGTCGTGGTCCCGGTGGGCACCCACGCCGGCCTCCCGGCGGCCCGCGCGAAGGCGACGGAGCTGTTGGCGGCGATCAAGCGGGATCTCGCGGCGGCAGCCGGTATCTGAAGACCCGGCGGATGCCCGACGGGGGTCGCACCATCACGGCCCCCATCGCGGCCTCGATCGCGGTCCCCATCGCGGCCTCGATCGCGGTCCCCATCGCGGCCTCCATCACGGACCTCTGTCGGACATACCGGTCAGCGGCGAGGCGTCAGAGGCCGGACCGGCTCTCCACCTCGCGCTCTGGGTCTCGCACTCTCGCTCTCCTCAGCCCCACACCACCAGCACCGCCGCCCACACCAGCGCCAGCAGCACGGCCAACGGCCAGAGCGGACGGCCGCGTTCGGGTGCGGTGCTCTCGCCGGTGGGCCGCAGCGCGGGGTCCGTACGCATGGCCGTGAGCTCGGCCGCCAGCGCGTCGTACGGATGGACCAGGCCCTGGCGTCGCTCGAACCACGCCCAGCGCGGCGCCGCGACCGACCAGTCGTCGCCCCGCCAGCGGAGCTTCAGTTCGAAGGACCGGCGGCGTACGGAGCGAATGTCGTCCCAGGGAACGTGCTGCGGGCCGCGCAGCCCGGTGACCCACAGACCCGAGCGGTCGGCGGTGATGCGCCAGGCGAGTTTCACGGGGACGCGGGCGGCACCGTAGAGACCGAGGGCCAGGACGGCGGCCAGCTCCCAGATCGGCCGGCCGGAGTCCGTGAACCAGACCCAGCACATCCAGACACCCCACTGCACGAGCAGCGCGGCCGCCAGCCAGTCCAGCCAGCCCGCACGCCACCGGCGTACCGGGACGGGCGGCCGGTCCACGACCAACTCCCGTGCCTGCTCCTCCAGTTGACGACTCTGCGCCGCCCGGGCCTGCTCCTTGGCGACCCGCCTCATGCCCGCGCTCGCCGACAGCGGCCGGACCGGCCCCGCCGACCACTCCGTCAGCGGCGGCTGGTCCGGGTCCTCGTCGGCGCTGACGATCACGAGCTCGGCGCCGTCGAAGGGAGCGCCGTAGAGGACGGCCTCGCGGACGGGCCCGGGGGTGTCGTCGTTCACGGCGTCGAGAAGCCGCTCCAGCTCCTCGTGATCCGCTGCGGCGTCTTCGTCGTCCTCGTCGTCCTCGTCGTCGTCCGGCTCCTCACCGTCGTGCGACGTCAGGTCCACCGTGAAGAGGGGGCGCACCGCGGCGAGGTCGTCGGCCGCGTACACCTCCGTGGTGCCCTGGGCGTCGTCGCGTACGAGGACGCGCAGGACGGGCGCGGGGGTCCGGCGCAGGGCGAGGGCCCGGTGCCGGCCCAGCCACGCCGAGACGAGGGCGGTCAGGGCGAGCCCGGCGAGGTAGAAGGCCATGACCCAGGAACCGCGTTCGTCGTCGACCGTGCCCCACAGGCCCGCGGTGGCGCCGGTGAGCACGCCGAGCCCGAGCACCACGAGACCGAGCGGAAGCAGGAACCGGCCGCGCCGCACCACGGCGTCCGCGCCCGGGATCCGTGCCGTACCGTCCCCGGCGGCCTCCAGCGCCTGTTCGAGCTGACCGCCGCGAGCCCGCAGGCGTACGGCGACGGCGGCCCAGGTGACCACCACGACGAACGCCACGACACCGGTCACGACCCACGGCAGCGACCGCGCCTCCAGCGCGAGCGCCAGCAGCAGGACGGGCGCCCCGGCCCAGACCAGCTCGGGCCGTGCGAGCACCCACAGGACGTACACCGCGAACGCCGCCGCGACGAACGGCCACAGCCCGCCGAGCATCGCGGCCCAGGCGCCCACGCACAGCGCGAACGTGGTCACGGCTCCCGCGATCGACCTGCGCACCCGCAGGAACGTCCAGCGCGGCGGCAACGCGGCCGACCAGCCCGCCGCCCGCCCGGCCGACCAGTCCCGGCAGCCGTCGGGTATCGCGGCCACGGGCAGTCGCAGCGGCTCGTCGTACGACACATGCACTCCTGGATCACGTGGGATGGCCGGTGGTGACACCGGCGCAGGCACAGGTGGTGACAGTAGCGACCGAGCGCCCCTGCGCGGACCGCCCGGCCACCTTCGCCACCACCGAGGTACCGCCCTCTCGTACGGCCGGACGCGCCCATCGCCTCAAACGGGCGGGGACGTCGAGCCACGAAATGCCATACGAAGCCTCACCAATTCACGAGAACCGAGCACGCGCCCCGGGCGCCCCCGCCCCAGCCGACGTCGACGACCTCAGCGGGCCCCGCCCCTCCCCCGGCGCTCTCAGCCCATCCGGTCTCACCGACCTCGCCGGTGACACCGACCTCGCTGGTGGCGCAGGTGGCGCAGGTGGAGTCAGCCCACCGCGAGCAGAATCGCCAGCAGCACGGCACCGGCCACCGCCGGCGCCACGATCTCGTACGCCCACCGCACCGACACGTCGCCCTGTGCCCTCGGGTCCTTGCCCCGGGCCTCCAGCAGCTCGCGCAGCTCGTGCATGGTCTGGTCGGCCTGGGCGCGTACGGGTCCGGCGGGTCCGGTGGTCACCGCCGCGGGATGGCGCTGCTGACCGCCGCGGGCGGCGTCCGCGGCCCCGCGGCTCTCCCCACGCGCCTCCCGCCGGGCGGCCCTCTTGCGGGCCCGCAGCGAGACGGGCACGGCCCACACCTGGTACTTGGTGCCGGAGGTGTCGAGCACCTCGTTGGAATAGCCCGACTTGAACGTCTCCACCGTCCCCCAGGGCAGCACGATCACCCGGAAGGGGTTACGGATACGCAGCCGCTGCTCGTTGGCGTAGACGGCGGGACGCAGGGTGAACGCGGCGACCAGCGGGACCAGGAAGATCAGCGAGGCCAGCGCCACCCACGGCGTACGTCCCTCACCGGTGACCAGGGCGTCGATTCCGAGCCAGCCCACGATCGCGAGCAGCAGCACACCGCCCGCGATACCGGAGGGCGACCGGTAGACCCGGTCCTTGAACTGGGGATCCGGTGCGTCCGGTGCGGATGGCTGATGGTCCGGGGTCGTCATGGCCCCGATTCTGCCCGACGCGCTCCGGGGCCGATTTCCAGCACCCGCACGTGGCCTTTGCCAATCGGCTGGGCGATGGGCCCCCGCCTGCCCCGAACCGCACTTGATCGGCCGCGGCACCTCGCCAAGACCGCGGACTGCCTCAGCCTGGCGGATGCCGGCGAGACCGCCGGACGAGAGCTCGATACGGCCACCCGCGGCCGGCGGGAGGCTGCGACAGGGTGAGGGATCCGGCGCTCAGTACAGCCAGCGTCGCAGAACCCGCGTCACGGTCGGCATGACCAGGTAGGTCATCAACCCTCCTATCAGCACGTTGGTAATGACGTTGGTCAAGTAGAACGACCAGGATCGCGGCACCCATGCCATCTCGAGCGGGATGATGACCGCCGTCAGCCCGTAGACAGCACCGATGGTCACCAGTGCCATCTTCCACTTCTTCGGTGGCGGTAACGCGGGAGCTTCACTGATGGAGAACCACGTTTCCATCCCGGTCGCAGCCTGGCGCTGCGAGGTCGAGAACGCGTCTGCCTCGGCTGAGAGTGCATGGCGAATATCGGAGTCCTCCCACGCCCGGAGAGATTCCTGGTCGGTAAAGCGGTGAACGAGCCGGAAGACGTTCGACTTACCGGGCGTCGGGGCGAGCACTGCCGTCCCAAGGTTGTTGGGGAACTTCTCGGCAGCGTTGATCAGCCGCACCAGCCAGTGCTTGTAGTCGTCCTCGCGCCCGGGATGGACGGTGCGGGTAATCATCACGGAAGCCGGATCGGACTGCACGGCTTCGACCGATTGGCCTGTTTCGATCGGCATCTCACCTGCTCCTGTTCTCCAACGGGTAACTGCTGCGGCACGTGCAAGGCGCGCCGGGCCGTTGTTGGGCCGCGCCGCGCTCCACCGTGCTTGGCCGGTCGGCCGGCGATCTGGGCCCTGGTATCGGATGTGGTCGGACTACGGAGCCTTCAATTTCGTCTCACCGGTGGGGATCCGGCTCAGGGAAGACCGGTCGGCGCGGTTGCGGGACCGGCGAAGGCCGGGGTCGAGGCGACATGCTCGGGGCGGACGACCCGCAGACTGCCGTCGGCGTGGTCGGAGGCACTCCTTGGCGCGAGGACGGCCGGACGCCTTCGGGCTCGCTCGGGTCACGCCGCGCCTGTGGCGATCAGCCGAAGTAGTGGCGCGGAGTGCGCTGGACGCTGATCCAGTGAACGGTGGTGAACTCCTCCAGAACCCACTGACCGCCGAACCGGCCCAGCCCCGAGTCCTTCTCGCCGCCGAAGGCCACGTGTGCTTCGCCCTCGGGTGAGGCATCGTTCACGTGGGTCATGCCGGCCTCGATCTGCTGGGCGAAGACCACACCGCGGTCGAGGTCGCCCGTGAAGACCGCGCTGGACAGCCCGTAGTCGGTGGCGTTGGCGATCCGAAGCGCGTCAGCCTCGTCCTCAGCGCGGATGATCGTGATGACCGGGCCGAACACCTCTTCGGCGGCGGTCGGGGTCTCGTTGTCACCGACGATGATCTGCGGGGGCAGCAGCAGCCCGGAAGGTCCCGTGGGCTCACCGCCGAGGATGTGCTTCGCGCCGGACTGGCGGGCCCGCTCCAGTTTGTCGAGGATGCCGTCCAGTTGACGACGGTTGATGACCGGACCGATGAACGTCGACGGGTCGGCGGGGTTGCCGACCGGCAACGACCGCACCTTCTCGACGAACCGGTCGACGAACCGGTCGAAGATCGGCGCCTCGACGATGAGGCGGTTGCCGGACATGCAGATCTGACCCTGGTGGTGGAAAGCCGAGAAGGCCGCACCGTCCACCGCCTGGTCGAGATCGGCGTCCGCGAGGACCACGATGGGGGCGTTGCCGCCGAGCTCGAGAGCCATCCGCTTGATTCCGGCCTTGCGGGTGATGCCCCTGCCGACGTTGGTGGAGCCGGTGAACGAGATGAACCTCGGGATCGGGCTGGTGGTGATGGCGTCGCCGACCGCTCCGGCGTCCTCGCGGGCATGGGTGACGACCTGCAGGACTCCCGCGGGCACGCCGGCCTCCTCGAACACCTTGGCCAGGAAGAGACCGCCGGTGACGGGGCTTTCCTCGGAGGGCTTGAGCACCACCGAGTTCCCCAGCGCGATGGCCGGTGCCACCGACCGGGTCGTGAGGTTCAGCGGGAAGTTCCAGGGGCTGATCACGGCGATGACCCCCAACGGGGCCCGGTAGACGCGGTTCTCCTTACCGGGAATGTCGGACGGAAGGATCTGCCCGGTGACGTGGTAGGACATCGACGCGGCCTCGTAGACCTCTCCGCGGGCAACCTCCCACTCCACCGTGGCCTTGCCGACGGTGGATCCGACCTCGCGGACGGACCAGTCGATGAACTCCTGCTTGCGGGCGGTGAGGATGTCGCCGGCTGTTCGCATCACCTGTGCGCGCAGGCCCGGACTCGTCTTCGCCCAGTCACGCTGAGCGTCCCTGGCGGTCTCCAGCGCCTCCTGCACATCCCGCACGGTGGCCCGTGCGATGGGGGTGATGCTGTGGCCCGTCCAGGGGTCGAGGTCGTCGGTGTACTGGCCCGCTCCGCCGGAACGCCACATCCCGCCCACGTAGAGGGTGTCGAAGCCCTCATAGCGGACGTTGGCATCTATCGGCGATCCGACGGTGGGGGTCGTGGTCATGATGTCGCCTTCCCGGGTGGTCAACCATATGGAAGTTTTCCATATGGAAGTTAGGATACTGCTTGTGCCGCCGTTTTTCCCAGACTTGACGGCTAGGCTCGGGCCCATGACCACGCGCCGCACTCGCGACATCGTCGACACTCTGGGGTTGCTGTTCGAGGCGTCGAGATATCTGGAGCTGCGGGTCACCGCGGACATCGAGCACGAGACAGGTTTGCCCGCGAAGTGGTTCGAGACCCTGATCCGGTTGCGCCGCAGCCCCGAGGGAACAGCCCGGATGGCTGAGATCGCCGCCCGCGTCTTCCTCCCGCCGAGCAGCTTCAGCCGACTGGTGGATCAGATGGAGTCCGCGGGCCTGGTCAGCCGCGCACCCGACCCGTCGCACAGACGGGCCACGCTGGTGCGCGTGGAGTCGGCCGGAGAACGCGCCCTCGACGACGCCTTGGGCGCCTGCGTCACGAGCGGCCGGCGGCACATGGTCGATCTGCTGACCGACGACGAGCTCGACCAGCTCGAGCGGATCACCCACAGGCTCAGGGACGCGAACCAGCCTGGGCGGTGGCCAGAACGGGAGACCCGGCACCGGCCGCCGGCGAATTCATCGTGATTCTCGCCGGCCACTACGGTCTCGGGTGGTCTCGGGTGGTCTCGGGTGGTCTCGGGTGGTCTCGGTCTCGGGTGGCCTCGGTCTCCGGTGGCCTCGGGTGGCCTCGGTCTCGGGTGGCCTCGGTCTCGGGTGGCCTCGGTCTCGGGTGGCCTCGGTCTCGGGTGGCCTCGGTCTCGGGTGGCCTCGGGTAGTCCTCGCCACCGCCATCCTCGACCGGCCCCTCCATCACTGCGAAGGGGGTCGACGGCCAGGCGGAGTCGGTACCCGCGGTGGCCGGCGTCGCGGATGCCCGGCGGGAGATCAACGACCGGGATCCCTGCCAGCCCCGGGCCCCCGGAAGGGGCGAGGATCTGACAGGCCGTGAACGGCCGGCGGCCGGCTGACGGCTGAAGCGGGCGGATGAGATGCGGGGGCGGGCTCGGGGTGCTCCGCGGACCCCGCGGCCGTCGGGGGGTGGCGGACCGGGTGCGTTGCCAGGATGGCGATCACGGCAGCAGCCACCCCTATCGCGGTCTCCGCACCACGGTCGATCAGCAGGGTGGGCAACGGCGCCCCCTCCCCGACGAGCGCCATGCCGATGGTCATCGGGGTGAGGAACAACAGAGCGCCGGCATAGTTTCGGGCCGCCAGCATCTCCGTGCAGGCCATCAGGGCCACCAACACGACCAACAGAACCGTCTGGCTCATGCGGATCTGAAACAGCAAGCCGGCGGGCGCGATGCCGGCGATGGTGCCGACGAAGCGGTGACCGGCGCGCGAGATCTGCGCGTAAGTGGTGGCTCCGACGATCGGGGCGATAGCGGAGACCATGGCCCAATAGGGCCGGTCGAGACCGAAGGCGGCCGCGGTCAGTCCGGCCGCGAGAGCGGCCAGCAGGCACGCGAGGGCCTGAACGGCGATGACGGGATTGCGCAGCCGTGCCGGGACCGGCGTGTTCGTGTCGCTCGGATGCGTGATCGGGGAGTCCAACGCGGTCACGGCAAGCACTGTCGCCGCGGACGCCGCCGAGACGGCGAGCGCGATCAGGACACTCGACCGGGTTCCGTCGGGGAGGCTGGCGCACACGGCCAGCGCGAACACGAAGAAGAGAGCACCGGGCGGGTTCCATTGGAGGATGTCCGCTACCGCCGCGGCTGCGGCGGCGATGACCGCGGTGCAGACCACGAGGACCCACGGGGCAACGCTCGCTGTGGCCAGCGCCGCCCCGGCGACGATCAGCAGCACTTGGGCGACCGCGACCTGGCACTGAATGCGAAGTCGCACTCCGGGCGGGCGTCGGCGTCCATAGATGGAGACGGTCGCAGTCAGGAGTGCGTAGGCCGACCAGTCCTGGTGGCCCATGGCACAGAGCACGATGACGGGCAGGAGCGCCGAGATCGCCAGGCGGATCGCGACACGGTGAGCCCCGGCGTGCGGGCCGAGCCGCACCAGGTCGACCGGATACGGGATCGCTTCGCCGGCCCGAAGCCGCGGCTGAGAGTCCGATGACACGCCTTCCACCCCTTCCTTGACAGAGAAAAGTACTTCGCCAGCTAGGTTATTCCTTAGCCAGCGAAGTATATTGGGGGTGTGGCAGACGCGATTGACATCATTCGAGCGCAGTGGGCGGCGGCAGAGCCGGATGTGGACACCAGTCCGGCAGAGGTCGTCGTTCGCGTGCTGCGCATCGCCCGAATCCTGCAGCGGCGCAGCGATGAGGAGCTGGAGCGACTCGGGGTGACCCGCGCCGAGTTCGACATCATCTCCTTGCTGTTCCGAGCCGGAAGACCGGTCAGCCCGACGGAGATCTCCGACCAGTTGTGGACGTCGGGAGCCGGGACCACCAAGCGGTTGCACAAGCTCACCGACACGGGCCTCGTCGTCCGCGTCCCGAACCCGGAGGACGGCCGCAGCACGCTGGTGCAGGCGACCGATGCCGCCAGGGAGCGGCTGTTGCCGATCCTCCACGAGCTGACCCGCTTCGAGGGGGAGATCCTCGACCGGCTGGGAGACTCCCGGGACTCGGTGATCGGCGCGCTCCGGACCCTGCTGGCCGCGGTCGACGACGACCATGACCGGCTGACCGGGCAGCCGCTTCTGCCCACCGGCCGCCCGACGTAAGCCGACGGACGTCGCAGCCGACAGACGCTGCAGCCGGCTGCCCGCCCGGACGAAGGACAACCCCGTCGCGCAACCCCGTCGCGCGATGACTCCGCCTCAGCCCCGCTCCCGGCCGGCGCGGGGGCCGGACGACTCTGCCGCCCCGGGCCCCTGCTCACGTGCCATTTCCCACCAGCGAAAGGAACGTCCATGGTCGCCGTCACCGCCGCGGTTCTGCGCGGCACGGGCTCCCCGTTCACCTTCGAGGAGCTTGAACTGTCGCCCCCGCGGTCGGACGAGATCCTCGTCAAACTGTCCTCAAGCGGGCTGTGTCACACCGATCTGGCTTTCGCGCACGGAGACATGCCGGCTCCCACTCCCGTAGTCCTCGGACACGAGGGCGCCGGAATCGTTGTCGAGACCGGCTCAGCCGTGACGGACTTCGAAGTCGGCGACCGCGTCGCCGTCTCCTTCGCCTCCTGCGGCCGCTGCCCCATGTGCCTCGCCGGGAAGGAGGCGTACTGCGCCATCTTCGAGCCGTTGAACTTCGGAGGCGCACGGGAGGACGGGTCCACGACGCTGACCGCCGCCGACGGCTCGGTGGTCCACGGCAGCTTCTTCGGCCAGTCCTCGTTCGCCACCCACGCGCTCATCTCCGCCCGCAACGCGGTGAAGATCCCCGAGGCTGTCGACCTCGACCTGACCGGGCCGCTGGGCTGCGGCATCCAGACCGGAGCGGGCGGAATCATCAACGCGCTGAAGGTCGGAGCCGGCAACAGCGTGATCGTTTCCGGTACCGGGGCGGTGGGACTGTCGGCCGTGATGGCCGCCAAAGCGGTGGGCGCGACCACGATCATCGCCGTCGACGTGCTGGAACCGCGTCTCGACCTCGCTCGCGAGTTGGGCGCCACCCATGCGGTCAACGGCAGCGAGGAGGATGCCGTGGCCCACATCAAGGAGATCACCGCCGGGGGTGCCGACTTCGCCCTCGACACCACAGGCGTGCCCAGTGTGATCCTCAACGACATCAACGCGGTCACGTTCGGCGGCACCATCGGCCTGGTCGCCATCGGACCGAGCACCGCCACCATCCCGATTCCCGCGATCACCGGGAAGACCATCCGCCACATCAGCGAGGGAGATTCCGTACCGCAGGTGTTCATCCCCCGGCTGATCTCCCTCTACCGGCAAGGTGCCTTCCCGTTCGACAGGCTCATCACCACCTACCCGTTCAAGAATCTCGATCACGCCATAGCCGATACACGTTCCGGCGCAGCCGTAAAGGCCGTGCTCATGTTTGATTAGCAGCGCCGTCGACCCCGCGTCCGGGCGGTTCCCCACGCGCGGACGCGGGGCGCCCGGCCGAACCGTTCCGTCGCTTCACGCCACCGCCGGCAGGTGCGGCGGGGGCGAAACCCGCATCCACCTGCGCACCCACACATCCAGACCCGCCCCCGAACGCAGACCTACACCCACCCCCAGGGCTGTACAGCCGCTACGCGCGTAGATATGCTCGTCTAGTGACCATGTCCACCACCGCATCCGCCGCACCCGCATTCACGGACGTGACCGCGTCCAACAGCACGCTGCGCCGCTTCCTCCACGGGCTGCCCGGCGTCGACACGGTCGGGCTGGAGGCGCGTGCCGCCTCGCTCGGCACGCGTTCCATCAAGACGACCGCGAAGGCGTACGCCATCGACCTCGCCATCTCGATGGTCGACCTGACGACGCTCGAAGGCGCGGACACCCCGGGCAAGGTCCGGGCGCTCGGCGCCAAGGCCGTCCGCCCCGACCCCACGGACCGTACGACCCCGACGACGGCCGCCGTCTGCGTCTACCCCGACATGGTGGCCACCGCCAAGGAGGCCGTCGCCGGCTCCGGCGTGAAGGTCGCCTCCGTCGCGACCGCCTTCCCGGCCGGCCGCACCGCGCTCGACGTGAAGCTGGCCGACGTGCGGGACGCCGTCGCCGCGGGCGCCGACGAGATCGACATGGTCATCGACCGCGGGGCGTTCCTCGCGGGCAACTACCTGAAGGTGTACGACGAGATCGTCGCCGTGAAGGAGACCTCGGGCGCCGCCCGCCTGAAGGTCATCTTCGAGACCGGCGAGCTGTCGACGTACGACAACATCCGGCGCGCGAGCTGGCTCGGCATGCTGGCGGGCGCGGACTTCATCAAGACCTCGACGGGCAAGGTCGCCGTCAACGCGACGCCCCCGAACACCCTCCTCATGCTGGAGGCCGTCCGTGACTTCCGCGCGCAGACCGGGGTACAGGTCGGCGTGAAGCCCGCCGGCGGCATCCGCACCTCCAAGGACGCCATCAAGTTCCTGGTCCTGGTCAACGAGACCGCGGGCGAGGACTGGCTGGACAACCACTGGTTCCGCTTCGGCGCGTCCTCACTTCTGAACGACCTGCTGATGCAGCGTCAGAAGCTGGCCACCGGCCGCTACTCCGGCCCCGACTACGTGACGGTGGACTGATCCAACATGGCATCCACACCCGCATCCACATCTGCGTCCGCTTTTGAGTACGCACCGGCTCCCGAGTCCCGCTCGGTCGTCGACATCGCGCCTTCCTACGGCCTGTTCATCGACGGCGAGTTCACCGAGGCCGCCGACGGCAGGGTCTTCAAGACCGTCTCCCCCGCCACCGAAGAGGTCCTCTCCGAGATCGCCCAGGCGGGCGAGGCGGACGTCGACCTCGCGGTGGCAGCCGCCCGCAGGGCCTTCGGCACGTGGTCCGCGCTCCCCGGCTCCGAGCGCGCCAAGTACCTGTTCCGCATCGCCCGGATCATCCAGGAACGCTCCCGCGAGCTCGCCGTCCTCGAAACCCTCGACAACGGCAAGCCCATCAAGGAGACGAGGGACGCCGACCTCCCCCTGGTCGCCGCGCACTTCTTCTACTACGCGGGCTGGGCCGACAAGCTCGACCACGCCGGCTTCGGCGCGAACCCGCGCCCCCTCGGCGTCGCGGGCCAGGTCATCCCCTGGAACTTCCCGCTCCTGATGCTGGCCTGGAAGATCGCCCCGGCGCTCGCGACCGGCAACACGGTCGTACTCAAGCCCGCCGAGACGACCCCCCTCTCCGCCCTCTTCTTCGCGGACATCTGCCGCCAGGCGGGCCTGCCGAAGGGCGTCGTCAACATCCTTCCGGGATACGGCGACACGGGCGCGGCCCTCGTCGGGCACCCGGACGTGAACAAGGTGGCCTTCACCGGCTCCACGGCGGTCGGCAAGGCCATCGCGCGCCAGGTGGCGGGCACGAGGAAGAAGGTCACGCTCGAACTCGGCGGCAAGGGCGCGAACATCGTCTTCGACGACGCCCCCATCGACCAGGCCGTCGAGGGCATCGTCTCCGGCATCTTCTTCAACCAGGGCCAGGTCTGCTGCGCGGGCTCCCGGCTCCTGGTCCAGGAGTCGATCCAGGACGAGCTGCTGGACTCCCTGAAGCGACGGCTCGCGACCCTGCGCCTCGGCGACCCGCTCGACAAGAACACGGACATCGGCGCCATCAACTCCGCCGAACAGCTCTCGCGCATCACCACGCTCGTCGAACAGGGCGAGGCCGAGGGCGCCGAGCGCTGGTCCCCCGCCTGCGAACTCCCCTCCGCCGGCTACTGGTTCGCCCCGACGCTCTTCACGAACGTCACCCAGGCGCACACCATCGCCCGCGACGAGATCTTCGGCCCGGTCCTGTCCGTCCTCACCTTCCGCACCCCGGACGAGGCGGTCGCCAAGGCCAACAACAGCCAGTACGGCCTCTCCGCGGGCATCTGGACGGAGAAGGGCTCCCGGATCCTGGCCGTCGCGAACAAGCTGCGCGCGGGCGTCGTCTGGTCCAACACGTTCAACAAGTTCGACCCGACGTCGCCGTTCGGCGGCTACAAGGAGTCGGGCTTCGGCCGCGAGGGCGGTCGCCACGGCCTGGAGGCGTACCTCGATGTCTGAGAAGCCCAAGAACACCGAGAAGCCGAAGAACACCGAAAAGGCGGAGCAGCAGCGCCTGAGCGTCTTCAAGACCTACAAGCTGTACGTCGGGGGCAAGTTCCCCCGCAGCGAGAGCGGCCGGGTGTACGAGGTGACCGACACAAAGGGCGAGTGGCTGGCCAACGCGCCACTCTCCTCCCGCAAGGACGCCCGTGACGCGGTCGTCGCCGCCCGCAAGGCCTTCGGCGGCTGGTCCGGCGCGACCGCGTACAACCGCGGCCAGGTCCTCTACCGCGTCGCCGAGATGCTGGAGGGCCGCAGGGACCAGTTCGTACGGGAGGTCGCGGAGGCGGAGGGCCTGTCGCCCTCGAAGAAATCAGACACGGTGAAGGCGGCCGCGATCGTGGACGCGGCCATCGACCGCTGGGTCTGGTACGCGGGCTGGACCGACAAGATCGCCCAGGTCGTGGGCGGCGGCAATCCGGTCGCGGGCCCGTACTTCAACCTCTCCACTCCCGAGCCGACGGGTGTGGTGACGGTCCTGGCCCCCCAGGATTCGCCGTTCCTCGGTCTGGTCTCGGTGATCGCCCCGGTGATCGCGACCGGCAACACGGTGATCGTGATCGCGAGCGAGAAGTCCCCTCTCCCGGCGCTGTCGCTGGGCGAGGTACTGGCCACCTCCGACGTGCCGGGCGGTGTCGTCAACATCCTGTCCGGCCGTACGGCGGAGATCGCGGCCCCGCTGGCCGCGCACCAGGACGTCAACGCGATCGACCTCGCGGGCGCCGACGACGTACTCGCGAAGGAACTGGAGGTCGCGGCCGCGGACAACCTCAAGCGGGTCGTCCGTCCACAGGCTGTGGATTACTCCGTGACACCGGGCCTCGAACGCCTGACGGCCTTCCTGGAGACGAAGACGGTCTGGCACCCGACGGGCGCACTGGGCGCCTCCGGCTCGTCGTACTGAGGGGCCACCGCGCTCGTCGTACTGGCAGCCACCGTGCCCGTCGCGTACCGACGTCCGCCGCGCCCGTCGTACTGACGGGCCACCGTCCGTCGTGCCGACGGCCGCCGAAGACGGGAGAGCCGCGCTTCCCCTCCGTCCGGGGGAGGCGCGGCTCTCTCTTCGGCCTTCGCACGGATCGCCGCCGCACAACGGGACGCCGTACTACGGGCTGTCGCACGGCTCAGCGCAGCAAGCCCGTCGCCGGGCCCAGTACCGGAACGGCGCCCAGCGACTGGGCCTGGGCCACCGGTGCCGTCAGCGTGGTCGTCGCCAGCGGCGGGAAGTCGGCGACCTGCGTGGCGAGTCCGTTGTCGAGGGGGTCGACACCCGTGCCGGCCAGCGGGTTGGGCTTCAGTCCCGCGACCGGCCCGGTCACATGGCCCACGGTCCCGGTCGGCGCCTGGACGCCCGCCTGCGGGTCGATGTCGCCCACCGAGGTGGGCCGGGTGCGGACCCCGTCCACGGCGGGGCCGGTGGCCGCGGCCACCGAGGTAGCGCCCGCGCCCACCGCGATGCCCGCGGTCGTGAGGGCCAGCAACACGCGCCGGGCGGTCGGGTTCTGGGAGTCCGAGAGTCGTGCCATGGCTGCTGCCGCCTTCTGCCGCGCAAAGTAATCAGGTTGACACTAAGGGTAGTTGAGGTGTGATGCCCACTCCAAAAGCGACCCGCGGGGTCGGCCGGGGACGCGCGATACGTCAGACTGGTGACTCGTGAGTTCCCATCTCCCGAATTCCGCGACAACCGCCCGCGTCGTGCTGCTGTGCGGCCCCTCCGGCTCCGGCAAGTCCCTGGTCGCGGCCCGCTCCGGCCTTCCGGTGCTGCGGCTCGACGACTTCTACAAAGAGGGCGACGACCCGACGCTGCCGCAGGTGGCGGGGAGTTCGGACATCGACTGGGACCACCCGCTGTCCTGGGACGCGGACGCCGCCGTCGCGGCGATATCGGAGCTGTGCCGGACGGGGCGTACGAGCGTTCCGATGTACGACATCGCCCTGAGCGCGCGCAGCGGTGAGGAGACCGTCGCCATCGAGGGAGCGTCGGCCTTCATCGCGGAGGGCATCTTCGCCGCGGAGATCGTGGCGCGGTGCCGCGAGGCCGGAGTGCTCGCCGACGCGCTGTGTCTCAACCGCGGGGCGGTGGCCACGTTCCGGCGGCGGTTCCTGCGGGATCTGCGGGAGGGGCGCAAGTCCGTGCCGTTCCTGCTGCGTCGCGGCTGGCGGCTGATGCGGGCCGAGCGGTCGATCGTGGCCCGGCAGACCGCGCTCGGCGCGTACCCCTGCGACAAGGCCGAGGCCCTGGACCGGCTGGCCGCGGCGGCAGCCGGGCACCACGCGGCACCACGCCCGACAACGGCGTAGCGACGACGGCGTGGGGACGACGGCGTGGCGACGACATCACCGGCGGCGCGGAAGCAAGTGCCGTAACCAGCGCGCACACGATGCGCACGGGACGGCGCACCCGACGGCACACGCGAAACGACGGCACACACGAAAGAAGGTCCAAACAGACCCCCCGGTCTGTCTGGACCCGCTCTCGTTTCCCCGTGATCCCCCGCGGTCCCCCGTGACCCCGTTGGTTCCCCCCGGTAGTGCTCCCCCGTGCTGTCCGCCGCCTCCCCCCGGAGTGGCGAACATTCTCCGTCCGTCGCCTCCCCCGAAGTGACGGACACCCTTTGCCCGCCGGCTCCCCCCGGAGCGGCGAACGCCTTGCTTGCCCGCCGCCTCCCCCGAAGCGACGAACATCCTGCCCGCCGCCTCCCCCCGGAGTGGCGGACATCCCCCGCAGCCTTCAGGCGACAAGCTCCCCGAAGGACTCCTCCTCGTCACGGCCGAAGCTGAGGACCTGGTCCTCGCGCATCCGGCGGAGCGACCGCCAGATGCTGGACTTCACCGTGCCGACACTGATGTCGAGGATCTCAGCGATCTCCGGGTCCGTGCGGCCCTCGTAGTAGCGGAGGACCAGCATGGTGCGCTGGAGTTCGGGCAGCCGGGCGAGCGCCTGCCACAGAACGGCGCGCAGCTCGGTGCCGCGCATCGCGTCCGTGTCGCCGGCCGTCTCCGGCAGCTCCTCGGTCGGGTACTCGTTCAGCTTGCGGCGGCGCCACGCGCTGATGTGCAGATTGGTCATCGTGCGGCGGAGGTAGCCCCCGACCGCGGCCTTGTCGCTGATCCGGTCCCAGGCTCGGTAGGTCGAGAACAGTGCGCTCTGCAGCAGGTCCTCGGCCTCGAAGCGGTCACCGGTCAGGTGGTAGGCGGTTGCGTACAGGGAGGCGCGGCGCTCCTGGACGTAGGCGGTGAACTCCGCCTCCGACGCCGAACGACGCTCCCCCGAGCCCTCCCCGTACGCTGCCCCCGTTCCCCCGTGGGCAACCCCCGTGTTGCTTCCCCCCACCTGCGCGTCAACCACCGTCATGTACGACCCGGTGTGCTGACGCCCGGTGCCGCGAGCGCACCCCCGCCCGCTCACGGCACCGGACTTCTCCGTGCTCCTCGTGACGTCGTGGAGACGCGTGACAACTGCGCCAGTGTTGGTGCTGTGCAGCGTGTTCATCTCGCGCCCCCCGTCGTGGAGTTCCGGTTCTGCGGTGCTTCCTTGCCTGTGACGAAAAGCTTGCCGGGGCCACTTCATGACGGTGTCCCCCGACTGTCACAGACCTGTCACAGGGGTTCAGCCCAGTCACCTCACAGACCGATCACAGAGAAGCGTC
Source organism: Streptomyces sp. NBC_00878 (assembly GCF_026341515.1). Classification (NCBI taxonomy): domain Bacteria; kingdom Bacillati; phylum Actinomycetota; class Actinomycetes; order Kitasatosporales; family Streptomycetaceae; genus Streptomyces; species Streptomyces sp. NBC_00878. The sequence continues at coordinate 3,954,762 of NZ_JAPEOK010000001.1, forward strand.
GTACGGCTACTCATCCGGCACCTGTTCCCCCTACTCGTACGCGGGACATGTGTGGGAGCGCTCCAACAGTCGATACACCGCCACGTCATGGGACAGAATGACGTCCGTGCCTTCCCTGTTGCTGATCGAGGACGACGACGCCATCCGGACGGCCCTGGAGCTCTCTCTGACGCGCCAGGGACACCGGGTGGCCACCGCTGCCACCGGCGAGGACGGTCTGAAGCTGTTGCGTGAGCAGCGGCCGGATCTGATCGTCCTCGACGTGATGCTGCCCGGCATCGACGGCTTCGAGGTGTGCCGACGCATTCGGCGCACCGACCAGCTGCCGATCATCCTGCTGACCGCACGCAGTGACGACATCGACGTCGTCGTCGGACTGGAGTCCGGCGCCGACGACTATGTCGTGAAACCCGTGCAGGGGCGGGTGCTCGACGCCCGGATCCGGGCCGTGCTGCGCCGCGGCGAGCGCGAGGCGAACGACGCGGCGACGTTCGGTTCGCTGGTCATCGACCGCGCGGCGATGACCGTGACGAAGAACGGCGAGGATCTCCAACTGACGCCCACCGAGCTGCGGCTGCTCCTGGAACTGAGCCGGCGGCCCGGACAGGCGCTGTCCCGCCAGCAGTTGCTGCGGCTGGTGTGGGAGCACGACTACCTCGGCGACTCGCGGCTCGTCGACGCGTGTGTGCAGCGGCTGCGCGCGAAGGTGGAGGACGTGCCGTCGTCCCCCACCTTGATCCGTACCGTCCGGGGTGTCGGCTACCGGCTGGACAATCCTCAGTGACCAAACCGCAGGACAAGCTCCGCGGCTGGGCCGCGGCGCGCAAGAGGATACTGGCGGGTCTGCGCTTCACCAGCCTGCGGCTGCGCCTGGTCGTGGTGTTCGGGCTGGTCGCGCTCACCGCCGCCGTGTCGGCGTCCGGGATCGCGTACTGGCTCAACCGCGAGGCCGTGCTCACCCGTACGCAGGACGCGGTGCTCGGCGACTTCGAGCAGGCGATGCAGACCCGCGCCAGCACGCTGAGGCCGCATCCCACGCGGGGGGAACTGCAGCGCGCCGCCGGGCAGATGGCGAACAGCAGCCAGCGCTTCAGCGTGCTGCTGCTCGCTGAGGACGAGAACGGCAAGACCGTGCGCGGGAACTCCGACCTGGACACCTTCACGCTGGAGGACGTACCGAAGTCCCTCCAGAAGGCGGTGAACAAGGAGCAGGAGATCTCCTCGAACAACAAGTACACCTACCACCTGTACTGGCAGCGGATAGTCCAGGGCGACAAGCCGTATCTCGTGGGCGGCGCGAAGGTGATCGGCGGCGGGCCGACCGGCTACATGCTCAAGTCGCTGGAGCCGGAGGCGAAGGACCTCAACTCCCTGGCCTGGTCGCTGGGGATCGCGACCGGGCTCGCGCTGATCGGCTCGGCGCTGCTCGCGCAGGCCGCCGCGACGACCGTACTGAAGCCGGTGCACCGGCTGGGCACCGCGGCCCGGCGGCTCGGCGAGGGCAAGCTGGACACCCGGCTGCGGGTGTCGGGCACGGACGAACTCGCCGATCTGTCACGGACGTTCAACCGCACCGCGGAGTCGCTGGAGAAACGGGTCGAGGACATGAGCGCCCGCGAGCAGGCTTCCCGGCGGTTCGTGGCGGACATGTCGCACGAGCTGCGGACGCCGCTGACCGCGATCACGGCCGTGACCGAGGTGCTGGAGGAGGAGCTCGACGCGGAGACCGGCAGCGTCGACCCGATGATCGAGCCCGCGGTCCGGCTCGTCGTCAGCGAGACCCGGCGGCTGAACAACCTCGTGGAGAACCTCATGGAGGTCACCCGCTTCGACGCGGGCACGGCCCGGCTCGTCCTCGACAACGTCGACATCGTCGACCAGATCACCGCGTGCATCGACGCGCGGGCCTGGCTGGACGCGGTGGACCTGGACGCCGAGCGCGGCCTCATGGCGCTCGTCGACCCGCGCCGCCTGGACGTGATCATGGCGAACCTGATCGGCAACGCCCTCAAGCACGGCGGCTCCCCGGTGCGCGTGTGCGTGCGCGACGAGGGCAATGACCTGGTCATCGAGGTCCAGGACCACGGTCCCGGCATCCCGGAGGACGTCCTGCCGCACGTCTTCGACCGCTTCTACAAGGCGAGCGCCTCCCGGCCGCGTTCCGAGGGCAGCGGCCTCGGCCTGTCCATCGCCCTGGAGAACGCCCATATCCACGGCGGTGAGATCACCGCCACGAACTCGCCCAAGGGCGGCGCCGTCTTCACCCTGCGGCTGCCGCGCGACGCCTCGGAGCTCCGGGACCCCGACAGCCCTGACAGCCCCGAGAACGCCGTGCACGCGGACCCGGCCGACGTCGGCGACCGCACCGAGGGGGGCGCGTGATGTTCGGACGACATGCATGGGGCGTACGCCGGACGCGTGCGGCCTCCGCACGGGGCCGCCGGACGCGTGCGGCTCGTCTCGTGCTCGCCGTGCCGTTGCTGGCCGTGGCCCTCGCCGGGTGCGGGATCCGGGCGACGGAGGTGCCGACCGACTTCGGTCCCGCGCCCTCCCGGGTGCCGTGCACGCTGACCGCCCCCGACATCGGTACGCAGTCCTCGCGCGGGATCCTCGTCCAGGTCTTCCTGCTCTGCTCCTCGCAGCTGGCGCCGGTGGACCGGACCGTGCGCATCGGGGCCGGACCGGCGGACACGGACCGCGTACGGGGCGCGCAGGCGCTCCTCGACGAGCTCTCCGAGCCGCCGTCGGACGCCGAGCAGCAGGCGAACTACACGACGAGCGTGCCGGACGGCCTGACGGTGAACGGCCCGAACCGCGGCGACCCGGACGACACCCTGCGTCTGAGCACCCGGCCCACGGACCTGTCGTCGTACGCGCTCGCCCAGATCATCTGCACGTTCAGCGACTCGGCGGCCGCCGCCGACGGCGCCATGGTCACACTCGGCGGGCCCGGTACGGACACCCCGCGCCGCTACGAGTGCACGGAGGCGGTGCGCTCCCGCCCGGGCACGGAGACCCCGCCGCAGACGGAGACCGAGGGGACCTGAGCTTCCCGGCCAAGCCCCCGCCAGGCCTCCGTCAAGCCCCCGCCAGACCCCTGTCAGGTCCCCGCCAGGCCTCCACCGGGCCCCCTCTGTGGCGCACGCCTCACCCGTGCAGGCCAAGCGCCGCCGTCACACGGAACCGATCCTGCCGGTGGCAGCGTCTTGGGTGGCGTGCAGCGTCAAGGCTCGGACGGCAGCAGCGCCGTGATCCGCTTCCGTGCGACGGGGAGTGTCCTCCTCGTCGCACATCTCGCGCTCGTTGCCTGGTGCACGCTGCGGCCCCTGGACGTGCCCTGGGTGAGCGCCGCGAACCTGCGTCCGTTCGCGAGTATCCGGGCCGATCTGGCGCTGGGCCCCGAGGCCGCCGCCCGCGCCATCGGCAAGGGCCTGCTGCTGCTCGCCCCGCTGGGTGTCCTGCTGCCCCTGGCGGGCGGCAGACTCGCCGTCTCCCCGCTGCTGTCCCTGCTGCGTACGGTCGCCGCCGGCGCCCTGCTCTCGCTGGGCATCGAGCTCCTGCAGACCGGGGTGCCCGGGCAGGTCGTGGATGTCGACTCGCTGCTGCTGAACACCGTGGGCGTGGCACTGGCCCACGTCGCCGTGGTGCCCGCCGCCCGGGCCGTACTGCGCCACCGGGCCGAGATGCTGCGCCGGGCCGCCGCCCTCCGCCGGAAGGAAGCGTCCGAGGAGACGACTCAGGGTCGGACCCCGACGATTCCCAGGGTCGGGATCGCCCCGTAGAGCGACGCTTTGCCCCCTTCGGATCCGTAGCGTTGACGACAGATGAGGCAGCCACAGGGGAAGCCTCGGACCGACGCTCACGAAGGAGCCGTTCATGAACCGCCTTGCCCGCCCCACCGACGGCCGGATGATCGGCGGAGTGTGCGCCGCGCTGGCTCGGCGCTTCGGCACCTCCGCGACCACGATGCGGGTGATCTTCCTGGTGTCCTGCCTGCTGCCTGGCCCGCAGTTCCTGCTCTACATAGCGCTGTGGATCCTGTTCCCCTCCGAGGACAAGGCCACCACCCGTACCGCTTGGTGACGCGCTCCGCACGCACAGACGCCGATGGGGCGCACCCGAGCGGGGTGCGCCCCATCGGCGCGTACGAGGGTGGCGCCCAGGTGCCGGACTCAGCCCAGCGGAATCCCGTTCACCGGCTGGCCGTGCGTGGGCAGGCCCTGGGGCGGCAGGCCCCCGAGCAGACCGGCGGCCGGCGCGGCCGGACCCTCGGCGAGGGGATTCGCGACGGCCGGCTGGGCGGCGGCGAGGCCGCTGCCGAGCGCGTTCTCACCCTGGGCGACCGACTCACCGGCGCCGGGCAGGGTCTTGGTGACCCCGTCCACCGGCAGCGTGCTGGTGGCGGTGGAGAGCACCGAGGTGGCGTCCGGAACCGCCGGGGCCGCGTTGGCGGCACCCGCGCCCGCGGCGGCGAAGGCGGCACCGAGAGCGGCGACACCGAGGGTCTTGGCAGCAGACTGCTTCATCTTCGTCCTTGCATGCTGTGACGGGGATTGGAGCGGTCCGAAACGGTAATCACGTGCGAGCTCGCGCCGCAAACATCGAAAAACGGCCGAGTCGTCATCACCCGGCCGCTTCCCGTACCTCTTCTTCAGCCCTCTTCGCTCACAGAACCGCTGGTGGAAGCGGTTTGCTGGAACAGCCATTCGGACTTCAGCTCGGCATAACCGGGCTTGATGACGTCATTGATCATGGCCAGTCGTTCATCGAAAGGAATGAATGCTGATTTCATCGCATTGACTGTGAACCACTGCATGTCGTCGAGCGAATAACCGAAAGCGTCGACAAGGTGCTCGAATTCCCGGGTCATGCTGGTGCCGGACATCAGACGGTTGTCGGTGTTCACGGTCGCCCGGAAGTGCAGCCGCCGCAGCAGCCCGATGGGGTGCTCGGCGTACGAGTCGGCGGCGCCCGTCTGGAGGTTGGAACTGGGGCACAGCTCCAGCGGGATCCGCTTGTCGCGCACGTACGAGGCGAGGCGGCCGAGCTTCACGGAGCCGTCCTCGTGGACCTGGATGTCGTCGATGATGCGCACGCCGTGGCCGAGCCGGTCGGCGCCGCACCACTGGAGCGCCTGCCAGATGGAGGGGAGTCCGAAGGCCTCGCCCGCGTGGATCGTGAAGTGGTTGTTCTCCCGCTTCAGATACTCGAAGGCGTCGAGGTGACGGGTGGGCGGGAAGCCGGCCTCGGCGCCCGCGATGTCGAAGCCGACCACTCCGCTATTGGGGCCGGGGCCGCGGTAGCGGTTGGCGAGTTCGGCGATCTCCAGGGAGCGGGCCGCGTGCCGCATGGCGGTCAGCAGGGCGCCGACCCGGATCCGGTGACCGTCCTCGCGGGCCCGCCGCTCACCTTCCCGGAAGCCCTCGTTGACGGCCTCGACGACCTCTTCGAGGGTGAGCCCGGCGTCGAGGTGCTGCTCGGGCGCGTACCGCACCTCGGCGTAGACGACGCCGTCCTGGGCGAGGTCCTCGGCGCACTCGGCGGCGACACGGACGAGCGCCTCGCGGGTCTGCATGACGGCACAGGTGTGCGCGAAGGTCTCCAAGTACCGCTCCAGTGACCCGGAGTCGGCGGCCTCCCGGAACCAGATGCCGAGCTTGCCGGGGTCGGTCTCGGGGAGATTGGCATAGCCCGTGTCGCGGGCCAGGTCGACGATCGTCCCGGGGCGCAGGCCCCCGTCGAGGTGATCGTGCAGAAGGACCTTCGGCGCCTGGCGGATCTGCTCCGAACTCGGAGTGTTCTTGGTCTGGCTCGTCATCTCCGCACCCTAACGCCTACGCGCGTAGATCGCCTGTTGTGAGGAACCGTCGATACCCAATGGTGACCGTGCGGACGGATGGCGTACAGCATGGCTTCTGACACTGTTCTGTCATGGCACAGCAAGCGACGCCGGTTCGCACGGCCCGGCTCGGGCGGGCACTCGGTACGGAACCGACGGCGGTGAGCGGTGTGGTGCTGCTGTTGCCGGGCGGCGAGGAGGCCTCGGCCCGCAGACCGTCACCGATGCTGGCGACCGCGTCCGTACGGGCGTTGGGGCGCCGGCTCACCCGCGCGGGGCGGGACGAGGGGCTGGTCGTGCACGTGGTGCACTACCGGTTCCGGGGCTGGAACGGTGCGGAGGCGCATCTGGCGCGGGATGCCTCATGGGCCGCGGACGAGGTCGTACGGCGGTACGGGGACGTGCCCGTGTGTCTCGCGGGGGTGGACATGGGCGGGCGGGCCGCGCTGCGCGCCGGTGGCCACCCCGCCGTCAACTCCGTGCTGGCGTTGTCCCCTTGGCTGCCCGAGGAGGATGTCGCCGCGCCGCCCGAACCGGTGAAGCAGCTCGTGGGGCGGCGGGTGCTGATCGTGCACGGCACGAACGACGAGCGGACCGATCCCGAGCTGTCGTTCCGGCTGGCGGCCCGGGCGAAGAAGGCGAACCGGGACATCTGCCGGTTCGAGGTGCACTCCGACGGGCATGCGTTGCACGCGTTTCGCGATGAGGTGTTCGCATTGGCGGAGGATTTTGTGATGGGGGCGTTGTTCGGGCGGCCTTTCGCCCGGCCCGTGGAGGATGCGCTTGCGGCTCCGCCGCCGTTGGGGTTGCGTATGCCGCTTGCCTCCGGATTTGGGCGGTCCCTTCGCCGTTGATGGCTGGGGCCCCGGGGGTGTGCGGGTTCGTTGTGGCTGGTCGCGCAGTTCCCCGCGCCCCTGAAGGGCCGCCCTCGTCACTCTGGGAGCAAGGTTCCCCTCTTTGACAGTAGGAACTTCTTGAAGGCTGCCACGGGAGGCGTGTCCGGGTGACCGTCCAGCCAGGCCACGCCGATTTCTCTTGCCGCTCTTGGGGCTGTGACCGTCAGTTCCACAACTCCTGGGCGGGGTACCGCCGGTGGGGGCAGGAGGGCTACGCCCAGGCCCGCTGCCACCAGGCCCCGCAGTGTTTCCGCCTCCTCTCCCTCGAACGCCACCCTTGGGCGGAAGCCCGCCTGTTGGCAGAGGTCGTCGGTGATGCGGCGGAGGCCGTAGCCGGGTTCCAGGGTGACGAAGGTTTCGTCGGCGGCCTCGGCCAGGCGGATGCGGCGGCGGGAGGCGAGGCGGTGGTCCGCGGGGACGACCAGGCGGAGTTTCTGTTCGTCGAGGCGGCGGGCCACGAGGTCGGGGGCGTCCGGGACGGGGGACGTGAGACAGAGGTCCAGTTCGCCGGAGCGCAGGCCCTCGATCATGGCCTCGCCGTAGTTCTGGACGAGGCTGAAGCGGACCCGGGGGTGGTCGGCGCGGAAGGCGCGGATCAGGCCGGGGACCGTCTCGGAGCCCATCGTGTGCAGGAAGCCGAAGGCGACCTTGCCGGTGGCCGGGTCGGCGTCGGCGCGTACCTCGTCGGCGGCCCGCTCGATCTCGGCGAGGGCTCGCTCGACCGAGGCGAGGAACGTGCGGCCGGCCGGAGTGAGGGAGACCGTGCGGCCACTGCGGGCGAACAGGTCCACGCCCAGGTCCTGTTCCAGGCGGACCATCGCGCGGGACAGCGTCGACTGCGGGACCTGCATCTCGTGTGCGGCCCGCGTGACGTGCTCGGTACGGGCGACGCCGGCGAAGTACGCGAGGCGTGGGGCGAGAATCGCGACGATGTCTTCTGTGTCACTGGACGGTGACAGGCGGGTCTCTGACCTCTGCTGATGCATCACGGGAACGATTATGACGATTCCATGCATTGGACGGATGAGGGAGAGGGTTTTAGGTTCGAAACATGCCTTCCGCAAGTACCGAGGCGCCCGCCACCGTGGGCGCCTCCGCAGCCACCATCGTTCGCTCCGAAGCCGCTCCCGTCGCAGCCGTCGCCGTCGACTCCCGTATGACCCCGGGCGGGCCCGGCTACCGCCGGATGAGCCTCGCGCTCTTCCTCGCGGGTGTCGCGACCTTCGCGCTCCTCTACTCCACACAGGCCCTGCTGCCGCTGATCTCCGGCGACTTCGGGGTCACCGCGAGCACGGCGAGCTGGACGGTGTCGGCGGCGACCGGTGCGCTGGCACTGTTCGTCCTGCCGCTGAGCGCGGTGTCGGAGCGGTTCGGCCGTCGCACGGTGATGACGGCGTCCCTGGCGATCGCGGTGACCGTCGGACTGCTGGTGCCCTTCGCCCCTTCGGTCGGCTGGCTGATCGGGCTGCGGGCGGTACAGGGTGCGGCGCTGGCCGGGCTGCCCGCCTCGGCGACCGCGTATCTGGCGGAGGAAGTCCGGCCGAAGGCGCTGATCACCGCGATCGGCCTGTTCGTGGCGGGCAACAGCGTCGGCGGTATGAGCGGCAGGGTCATCACCGGCTGGGTCGCGCAGGAGTGGGGCTGGCGGGTCGCCGTCGGGACCATCGGACTGCTCGCGGTGGGCTGCGCGGTGGCCTTCCGGCTGCTGCTCCCGGCGCCGAAGCACTTCAAGGCCGGTTCGCTGCGGCCCACGGTGCTGGCCCGTACGGTCCGCGGCCACCTCGCGAACCCGCTGCTGTGCAGGCTGTACGCGATCGGCGCGCTGTTCATGACCGTGTTCGGCGCCGTCTACACGGTGATCGGCTACCGCCTCACGGACGCCCCGTTCTCGCTGCCGCAGGGCATCATCGGCTCGGTCTTCCTCGTCTACCTGGTCGGCACGGTCTCGGCCTCGACGGCCGGGAAGCTGGTGGGCCGGCTCGGGCGGCGGGGCTCGCTGTACCTGGCGGGCGGTACGACGACCGCGGGTCTGCTGATCTCGCTGGCGGACTCCCTGCCGCTGGTGCTGCTCGGCCTGGTACTGATCACCGCGGGCTTCTTCGCGGGCCACGCGGTCGCGTCCTCCTCGGTCAGCCACACCGCCAAGGAGGGCCGCGCACAGGCCTCCGCGCTCTACCAGTCCGCCTACTACCTGGGCTCCAGCGCGGGCGGCACGCTCGGCGCGATCGCCTTCCACTCCGGCGGCTGGGCCGGGACGGTGGCACTCGGGCTGCTGGCGGTGATCGGGGTCGTGACGATCACGGTGGTCGGCTCGCACGCGGCGCGGGCGCAGCGCCGCCTGGTGGCCGTACACCACTGAAGACATCGCGGGCGCACGGCGAACGCACCGAGGGCACACCACGGGCGCACCGCGGGCGCACCGCGGGTCGGCTTTCGAATATCGGCGAGCTTTCGAACATACGGGTGCAGGTCGGGACGACAAACTGTCCTGACCTGCACCTTTTCCGTCTCGGGGAGCCATTGTCAGTGGGCTGCGGTAGCTTCCGAGGTGCCGGCATCGCAACGGTGCGGTGAAGGTGACGACGAACATGCCACAGGGGTGGGTTGGCCATGAGCGACGGTACGGCGACGGTGGAGGACCTCGACGTCCGGCTTGAGAAGCACCGGGTCGAGTTGACGGGGTACTGCTACCGAATGCTCGGCTCGTCCTTCGAGGCGGAGGACGCGGTCCAGGACACACTGGTGCGCGCCTGGCGCAGCTACGACAAGTTCGAGGGCCGCTCCTCGATGCGCTCGTGGCTGTACCGGATCGCGACGAACGTATGCCTGGACATGCTGACGGCGGGCAACAAGCGGGCCCGCCCGGTGGACCTGACGGACTCGACCCCGCTCGCGCAGGCGGCACTGACCCCGCGCCCGGACAACACCTGGCTGGAGCCGATGCCGGACGCGCGCGTGCTGCCGACGGTCGCCGACCCGGCGGAGGCCGCCGTCGCCAAGGAGTCGGTGCGCCTCGCCTTCATGGCCGCCCTGCAGCAACTGCCGCCCAAGCAGCGGGCCGTGCTCATCCTGCGCGAGGTCCTCGCGTGGAAGGCGAGCGAGGTCGCCGAGCTGCTCGGCACGACGGTCGCCTCGGTCAACAGCGCGCTCCAGCGGGCCCGGGCGACGCTCGCCGAGAGCGACAGCGCCGCGGCCCGTGCCGCCACGTCCGACCCGCTGGACGAGGAGCAGCAGAAGCTCCTGGAGCGCTATGTGGCGGCCTTCGAGGGGTACGACATGACGGCACTCACGGCACTGCTGCACGAGGACGCCGTGATGACGATGCCGCCGTTCGACCTGTGGCTGACCGGCCCCGAGGACATCACGGGCTTCATGACGACGCTCGGGGCGCCCTGTGCGAACTCGCACCTGGTACCGGTCGCGGTGAACGGCCTGCCGGGCTTCGCCCAGTACAAGCCGGATCCGGAGACGGGTGGCTACACGGCGTGGGCGGTGCAGGTCCTGGAGACGTCAGAAGGCCGGATCACCGGGTTCCACTGCTTCCTCGACACGAAGCGGTGGTTCCCGCTGTTCGGGCTGCCCCTCAACCTCGAAGAGGAGGCCGACAAGAGCGAGTAGCGCACGCAGGGCGGAGTCCGGATCGCGCAGTCTGATCCGTCCTCCGGCGCGACGGGCGGCGAGCTGCATCCTGGCGAGCGCGTCGACGGTGGTCAGACCTGGTGGTCCGAGACCGGCGACATCGCAGACCACGACCCCGGCTCTGCTGCTCTCCAGCCGCGCGCGCACGTCCTCGCACAGCCTCGGCACCTCGTCTCGGGCGACGGGGCCGGGCAGTACGAGTACGGCAGGTGTCATGGCGTCCACGACCGGTAGACCGGACGGCGACACGGAACTCATCGCTGCCCGCTCACAGAACACGAAGCCGAGGTAGCGCAAGGTCACATTGACCTGGTCGTGGCCTGCCCCAGAGGGTTCGGCGTATGCCCCACGAATCGGCACCCGTCCGACCGATTACGGTGGTGGCGCCCCGCAGAAGAAGGCGCCCACCGCCACGTCCCTCAGTCGATGGGGAACTCTCTGGTGTCGATGGCGAGGTCGAAAGGAGCGGGCAACTTGATGGTCTCGCCGAACTTGGCGACGCTCAGGGGGCGGTAGACGTCGCCCTGCGGTTCTCCGTAGAGCGTCGCGGTGGGGCCTTCGGGGGCCCAGCGGTCGACGAGAAGGTACAGAGGAATGCCTGCGGTGGCGTAGGCGGCGGGCTTGCTGATGCGGTCGTGGCGGGCGTTGGACTTGGAGGTGACCTCGACGACGAGTTCGGCGAGGGCTGCCGGAATGTGGGTGTCGGTTTCCGCGTCCTCCCGGACAGGGGCCACCACGATGTCCGGGATGAGCATACCCAGACGCGATGGCACGGCGATGGCCAATGTCTGGAAGACCTCCCAGTCCTCGGGGATCACTGAGTAGAGGCGGCGCTGGATGCGTGCCGCGATCACGTTATGGCGGTACGCGGGAGCAGGTGACACGGTGATGATCCCCTCAATGATCTCCACCTTGCTGCCCTCGGGCCATTCCATCTCCTCCCAGAACCGGACAAGGTCGTCCCAGTTCCGGTCGGGCTCCTGGCTCACGGTGAGTGCGCTCATGGCGGTCTCCTATCGGTGCGTCACCGATCCCAGCATGCCGAACGGGACCAGTGCAGGTCCACCGATCCCGTTCACCCGTACGAGGGCCCCTGACATCAGCGGCCTCCGGCCTCGGGCCAGGTCAGGTCGGTCAGGTCGGTCAGGCGATGCGTTCCAGCACCACCGGCACGGGCGTGTACGCCGTCCCCGGTGCCGCCACGTCGTACGAACCCTCGATTGCCGCCAGGGCGTACTCGAAGCGGTCCGGGGTGTCCGTGTGGAGGGTGAGGAGGGGCTGGCCCTCGGTCACCGTGTCGCCCGGCTTGGCGTGCAGCTCGATGCCTGCCGCCGCCTGGACCGGGTCCTCCTTGCGGGCGCGGCCCGCGCCGAGGCGCCAGGCCGCGATGCCGATGTCGTACGCGTCGAGGCGGGTCAGGACGCCCGAGGCCGACGCCTTCACCACGTGCTGTTCCCTAGACGTCGGGAGCGGGCCGTCCGGGTCGCCGCCCTGGGCCGCGATCATGCGGCGCCACGCGTCCATCGCCGAGCCGTCGGCCAGCGCCTTCGCCGGATCGGCGTCCTTCACGCCCGCCGCGTCGAGCATCTCGCGGGCCAGGGCGAGGGTCAGTTCGACGACGTCCGCGGGGCCGCCGCCCGCCAGGACCTCCACCGACTCGCGGACCTCCAGCGCGTTGCCCGCCGTCAGGCCCAGCGGGGTCGACATGTCCGTGAGGAGCGCGACCGTCCTCACGCCGTGGTCCGTGCCCAACCCGACCATCGTGGACGCCAGTTCGCGCGCGTCCTCGATCGTCTTCATGAACGCGCCCGTGCCCACCTTCACGTCCAGGACCAGCGAGCCCGTACCCTCCGCGATCTTCTTCGACATGATCGAGGAGGCGATCAGCGGGATCGACTCCACCGTGCCCGTCACGTCCCGCAGCGCGTACAGCTTCTTGTCCGCCGGGGCCAGGCCGTCGCCCGCCGCGCAGATGACCGCGCCGACCTCGTCCAGTACGGAGAGCATCTCCTCGTTCGAGAGCAGCGCGCGCCAGCCCGGGATCGACTCCAGCTTGTCGAGGGTGCCGCCGGTGTGGCCGAGGCCCCGGCCCGACAGCTGCGGGACCGCCGCGCCGCAGGCCGCCACGAGCGGGGCCAGCGGGAGGGTGATCTTGTCGCCGACGCCGCCCGTGGAGTGCTTGTCGGCGGTCGGGCGGGACAGGGACGAGAAGTCCATGCGCTCGCCGGAGGCGATCATCGCGGCCGTCCAGCGGGCGATCTCGCCGCGGTTCATGCCGTTGAGCAGGATCGCCATGTTGAGGGCGGCCATCTGGTAGTCGGCGACCTCACCGCGCGTGTACGCGTCGATGACCCAGTCGATCTGTTCGTCGCTCAGCTCGCCGCGGTCCCGCTTGGTGCGGATGACGGAGATGGCGTCCATCGACAACAACGTCATGGCTTTCCTTCCGAAGTGCAGCGGCCCCTCCCGGTGCCCTGGAGGCACGCGACGCGGAGGGGCCGACCGTGAATTACTTGCGGAGATGCCCCGGCCCGAAGGCCTGCGGCAGCATCTCCGAGAGCGGCAGGATCCCGGCAGGGGTATCCATGATCAGATCCGGGCCGCCGAACTCGTACAGCAGCTGGCGGCAGCGGCCGCACGGTACGAGGATCTCGCCGCGGCGGTCCACGCAGGTGAAGTGCGTGAGGCGGCCGCCCCCGGTGTTGTGGAGCTGCGAGACCAGACCGCACTCGGCGCACAGCCCGACCCCGTACGAGGCGTTCTCGACGTTGCACCCGGAGATCACCCGGCCGTCGTCGACCAGCGCCGCGACGCCGACCGGATAGCCCGAATACGGGGCGTACGCGCGGGACATGGCCTCGCGGGCCACCTCCCGCAGGGCCTGCCAGTCGACCTCGGCCGCGGATCCGGTTTCGGCGGACGTCACGTGCCCTGCCCCCGCCGGTACGGCATGCCGTCCGCCTTCGGCATCCGCAGCCGCTGGGCGGACAGCGAGAGGACGAGCAGCGTGATGACGTACGGCGTCGCGGAGACGACCTGGTTCGGCACCACGTCGGTGAGCGCGTACCAGGTGAACATCAGCACGCCGACGGCGAAGGTGATCACGGCGGGCACGTACTTCTTCCTGACCAGCAGCCAGATCGCGCCGATGGCCAGCAGTATGGCGCCGAGCAGCAGCAGCGCGTGGACGTTCTCGGCGCCGCCGCGGAGGTTGAGGCTGTCGGTGTAGCCGAACAGGCCCGCGCCGAGGGCGAGTCCGCCCGGCATCCAGTTGCCGAAGATCATCGCGGCGAGACCGATGTAGCCGCGACCGCTGGTCTGGCCCTCCAGGTAGAAGGGGTTGGCGACGGTGGAGAGGAAGACACCGCCGAGGCCCGCCAGACCGCCGGAGATGATCACGGCCAGGTACTTGTACCTGTAGACGTTGACGCCGAGCGACTCGGCCGCGACCGGGTTCTCGCCGCAGGACCGCAGCCGCAGGCCGAAGGCCGTGCGCCACAGGATCCACCAGGTGGCCGGGATCAGCGCGACGGCGATCAGGGTCAGCCAGGAGACGTTGGTGACCAGACCGCCGAGCAGACCCGCGAGGTCCGAGATGAAGAACCAGCCCTTGTCGTTGAGGTCGACGAGCGCGTCGGACAGTCCTGGCACCGTGAAGTCGCCGATCGACTCGACCGGCGGGGACTGCTTGGCCGAGCCGCCCTGGACGCCCTCGAAGGCGAGCGGGGCAAGGTAGCGGGTGATGCCGAGGGCCAGGATGTTGATGGCCACACCGGAGACGATGTGGTTGACGTTGAAGGTGACCGTGACGATCGCGTGCAGCAGACCGCCGAGGCAGCCGCCGATGATGCCGATGATGACGCCGTTCCACGGGCCCCACTGGTAGCCGGCCCAGGCGCCGAACCAGGTGCCGAAGATCATCATGCCTTCGAGGCCGATGTTGACGACGCCCGCGCGCTCGGCCCACAGGCCGCCGAGACCGGCCAGGCCGATCGGGACGGCCAGTTCGAGCGCGGTGGACATCTGGCTGACGTTGGTGATGCCGTCGGCGCCGGTGATGATGCGGACGAGCGAGGTCAGCGCCAGGCCGCCCGCGATGACCAGCAGCAGGACGGGCCAGGTCAGCCGACGGCTGGTGGGCACCGCGGGCTGCAGCGAGGGCTGGTTGAGGTCGGTCACGGTGGTCATCGTCCGGCCACCTCCTTCTTGGTGTTGTTGTCGGAGGTGGCGCCGAGGACGTGGCCCGCCGCGAGTTCCGCGCCGACGCGGCGCTGCTGGCGGCGCAGACCCCATTCGCGTACGGCCTCGTACGAGACGACGACCGCGATCACGATCAGGCCCTGCATGATGACCGCGATCTCCTTGTCGTACCCGTGGAAGTCGAGCTCGGGCGAGGCCTTGTCCAGCCAGGCCCAGAGGAGGGCCGCGAAGGCGATGCCCGTCGGGCTGTTGCGGCCGAGCAGGGCGATGCCGATGCCGAGGAAGCCGATGCCGGTCGGGAAGTTGAGGCTGTAGGTGTGCGTGTCGCCGAGCAGGATCGGCAGGCCCGCGAGGCCGGCCAGACCGCCGGAGAGCAGCATGGCGGTGAGCACCATGCGCTTGGGGTTCACGCCGCTGGCCGCGGCGGCCGACTCGGAGGCGCCCGAGGCGCGCAGGTCGAAGCCGAAGCGGGTGCGGTTGAGGACGACCCAGTAGCCGATGCCGAGCAGCACCGCGAGGATCACGAGGCCGTAGATCTCGCCGGCGTCGCCCATGTCGAAGCCGGGGACCCAGCCGGACTCCTTCATCTCGCCGGTGGTGTTGTTGTTGCCGACCTTGACGCCGAAGACGTTGGGCAGCCAGAAGTAGGCGATGACGGAGGTCGCGATCGCGTTCAGCATGATCGTCGCGACGACCTCGCTGACCCCTCGGGTGACCTTGAGGACACCGGCGATGCCGGCCCAGAACGCGCCGGTGAGGACCGCGGTCAGGATCAGCAGCGGGACCTGGAGGACGGCCGGCAGGGCGACATGGGCACCGACGACCGCGGCCATCATGGCGGCGAGCTGGTACTGCCCGTCCACACCGATGTTGAACAGGTTCATCCGGAAGCCGATGGCCACCGCCAGCGCCGCGATGTAGTACAGCGAGGCCTGGTTGATGATCAGGACCTGGATGTCGGAGAACGTGGCCTGCTCGAACATGAGCGTGTACGGCTCGATCGGGTTCTTCCCCGAGGCGATCAGCACGACCGAGGTCAGCGCCACGGCCACGACGAGCGCGATGACCGGTCCGGCCACCGCGAGGAGCAGTCGCTCCTTGTCGAACTTCTTCATCAGCGGGCCTCGTCTTCCGGGGCGTCCGGGGTGTCTGTGCTCTCGGCGGTTTCGTCGAGCTCTGCCTGCTCTGCTTCCTCTGCCTGCACTTCTTCGAGCTGTTCTACGAGCTCTTCGTTCTCCAGGTGACCGGAGGCCGCGCCGGTCATGGCCGAGCCGAGCTCCTCCGGGGTGATGGTCGCCGGATCGGCGTCCGCGACCAGCTTGCCGTTGTAGATCACCCGGAGGGTGTCGGACAGACCGATGAGCTCGTCCAGGTCGGCGGAGATCAGCAGGACGGCGAGACCCTCGCGGCGGGCCTCGCGGATGTGGTCCCAGATCGCGGCCTGCGCGCCGACGTCCACCCCGCGGGTGGGGTGGGCGGCGATCAGGAACCGCGGCTTGTGGGTCATCTCGCGGCCGACGATCAGCTTCTGCTGGTTGCCGCCGGACAGCGAGGCGGCGGTGACGTCGATACCGGGCGTGCGGACGTCGTACGCCTCGACGATGCGGCGCGTGTCGTCCTGGGCGCCCTTGATGTCGAGCCAGACGCCCTTCGCGTTGGGCTTCTCGGTGACGTGGCCGAGGATGCGGTTCTCCCAGAGCGGGGCCTCCAGGAGCAGGCCGTGGCGGTGGCGGTCCTCGGGGATGTAGCCGATGCCCTGTTCGCGGCGCCTGCGGGTGGCCCAGGAGGTGATCTCCTCGGCGGCCAGCGTGATGGCCCCGGAGTCGGCGGGCTTGAGGCCGATGAGGGCCTCGATCAGCTCGGTCTGGCCGTTGCCCTCGACACCGGCCAGGCCCAGGATCTCGCCCTCGTGGATGGTGAAGCTGATGTCGTCGAGCAGGGCCTTGCCGCCGGGGGCGACCAGGCGCAGCTTCTCGACGGTCAGCACCGGCCGGTCGGTGACGGTCGACTCGGCGGTCTCCGGGGTGGGCAGTTCGCTGCCGACCATCAGCTCGGCGAGCTGACGCGGGGTGGTCTCGGACGGGACGGCGGTGCCGACCGTCGTGCCCCGGCGGATCACCGTGATGTCGTCGGCGACCGACAGGACCTCGCCCAGCTTGTGCGAGATGAAGATGACCGACAGTCCCTCGGACTTGAGCTCGCGCAGGTTGGCGAAGAGCG
Source organism: Streptomyces sp. NBC_00878 (assembly GCF_026341515.1). Taxonomy (NCBI): domain Bacteria; kingdom Bacillati; phylum Actinomycetota; class Actinomycetes; order Kitasatosporales; family Streptomycetaceae; genus Streptomyces; species Streptomyces sp. NBC_00878. The sequence goes on from NZ_JAPEOK010000001.1 coordinate 3,971,556, forward strand.
CGTCGACCTCCTGCGGCACGAGGACCGCGGTGGGCTCGTCGAGGATGAGGATCCGGGCGCCGCGGTAGAGGACCTTGAGGATCTCCACGCGCTGGCGGTCGGCGACACCGAGCTCCTCGACCAGGGCGTCGGGCCGCGCGCCGAGGCCGTAGCGCTCGGAGAGCTCGACGATCCGGCGACGGGCCTTGGCGCCGATGCCGTACGACTTCTCGCTGCCCAGGACGACGTTCTCCAGGACGGTGAGGTTGTCGGCGAGCATGAAGTGCTGGTGGACCATGCCGATGCCGCGAGCGATGGCGTCGGCGGGCGACGAGAAGGTGACCTGGTCTCCTTCGACGGCGATCGTCCCCTCGTCCGGCTTCTGCATGCCGTAGAGGATCTTCATCAGCGTCGACTTGCCGGCCCCGTTCTCGCCGACGAGGGCGTGGACGGTGCCCTTGCGGACGCTGAGGTGGATGTCGTGGTTGGCCACGACGCCGGGGAATCGCTTGGTGATCCCGGCGAGTTCGACCGCGGTCACCGATCCGTTGACCGCGCCGGCCGGAGGACTGCTTGACGCGTTGATGGCGCACTCTCCTGAAGGGAAAGGGGGTCGTCTACGCGCGTAGCGCCCCTACGGCAACATGAGGGGCCGACGCGCCGCGAGAACGGGGTACGGGGAGCCAGGCTCCCCGTACCCCGTTGAGCGGACGTAACCCCGCGGTTACGAGCGACTCCGGGAAAGATCGGTGTCCCGAACTTCCCCGGATCGCTAGGGGGTGTTTCGAAGGTCCTGTGCGGTGCCCGCGGTGTCCGGTGCGTGCTCTCGGTGTGCCGACCGGAAGCCCTCGTACTGGACGTACTTGGGCTTTCGGTCGGTGCAGCGAGAGCGCGTGCCGGGCGCCGTGGGTGCTGTGCGGGACCTTCGAAACACCCCCTAGCTGCTCCTGAGGTACTGCTGTCAGCTGGTCTTGACCTTGATCTCGCCGCCGATGATCTTCTCCTTGGCCGCCTGAACGGCTTCCTGGATCGCGGTGTCGCTCTTGAATTTCGGGTTGGAGTCCGCGAGGCCGACCTCACCGGACTTCAAATCGCCCCTGACGATACCGGTCCCCGGCTTGCCTTCCTCGACCGACTTCGCGAGGTTGTACACCGCCTTGGCGACGTCCTTCGTCGCGGAGGTGAGGATGGAGTCCTTGTACTTGCTCAGGGCTTCCTGCTGGTACTGGTCGGAGTCGACACCGATCGCCCACACCTTCTTGGCGGAGGCGGCCTCGATGACACCCTGCCCCGAAAGACCGGCCGCCGCGTAGACGACGTCGGCCTTCTTCTCGATCTGACCCTCGGCGGCCGTCTTGCCCTTGTCGGGGCTGGCGAAGCCGCCCTCCTCGGCGGTCTGCGTCAGGTACTGCGACAGGACCTTCACGCCGGGCTTGGTGTCCTTGACGCCCTGCGCGAAGCCCGCTCCGAACTTGTGGATCAGCGGGATGTCCACACCGCCGACGAACCCGACGGTGTTGGTCTTGGTCGCCTTGGCGGCGGCGACACCGGCGAGGTACGAGGCCTCCTGCTCGGAGAAGACCAGGTCCGCGACGTTCTCCGCCTCGATGGTGGAGTCGTCGACGATGCCGAAGGTGGTGTCGGGGTACTTCTCCGCGGCCGCCTTGACGGCCGGCGCGTAGGCGTAGCCGACGCCGATGACCGGGTTGTGCCCCTGCTTGGCCAGCGAGACCAGACGCTGTTCCTTGTCCGCGTCCGTCTCACCGTCGGTGGGCTCGATGTCGGCGGTCTCGTAGCCGAACTCGCTCTTCGCCTTCTCCAGACCCGCGAACGCCGCGTCGTTGAAGGACTGGTCGCCCTTGCCGCCGACGTCGTACGCGATGGCAAGACCCTTGTCGCCCTTCGAGTCCGCCGATCCGGCGGAGGTCGAGGTACCGCCACAGGCGGAGAGGACGAGGGCGAAAGAGGCGGCCGCTGCGCCTGCGAGCGCGATGCGGGGAACCCGGCGCATGTGTTGTGCTCCTGTTGTCGTACAAGCGCCGGGCGGAACACCTTCGGCGCTGGCTTCGCCGCAGATTAACGCGCGTAGACCTCCTAGAGAACCCCTTCTGTCCACCTTGTTATCCGCCTGTGCCCGAGCTCTCCCGCCGACCCGGGGCGGGCCCCCGGACCACGGAGGCCCGCCACGCCGGATGACCTGCGCGGGGAACACGGGAGCGGGCGGACATCGTCGATGCCCGCCCGCTCCTGTGACGTGGACCGCTTCGCCCATCGGGCATCGGTCCGCCCGTCCGACTACTCGGTCTTGACCTTGATGGTGCCGTCGATGATGCCCGCCTTGGCCTTGGCCACGGCGTCGGTGAGACCGGCGATCTCGCCCATCTTCGGGTTGCTGTCGGCGAGGCCGACGCCGTCCACCTTCAGGTCGAAGGTCTGGACCCCGGTCAGCGGCTTGCCGTCCTCGACCGACTTGGCGAGCGCGTACACCGCACCGCCGACATCCTTGAGCGCCGACGTCAGGATGTAGTCCTTGTACGCGGCCAGCGCCTCCTGGTTGTACTGGTCGGAGTCGACACCGATCGCCCAGACCTTCTTCTTGGCCGCGGCCTCGATGACACCCTGACCCGACAGGCCGGCGGCCTGGTAGACGACGTCCGCGCCCTTCTCCAACTGGCCCTCGGCGGCGGCCTTGCCCTTGTCGGGGCTGGAGAAGCCGCCCTCTTCGGCGGTCTGCGTCAGGTACTGCGAGAGGACCTTCACGCCGGACTTGGTGTCCTTGACGCCCTGCGCGTAGCCCGCCTCGAACTTGTGGATCAGCGGGATGTCCACACCGCCGACGAACCCGACGGTGTTGGTCTTGGTCGCCTTGGCGGCGGCGACACCGGCGAGGTACGAGGCCTCCTGCTCGGCGAAGACGAGGGACGCCACGTTGTCGACCTCGACCACGGAGTCCACGATGCCGAAGCTGGTCTTCGGGTACTTCTTGGCGGCGGCCTCCAGCGCGGGACCGTAGGCGAAGCCGACGCCGATGACCGGGTTGTAGCCCTGCTTGGCCAGCGAGACCAGACGCTGTTCCTTGTCCGCGTCCGTCTCACCGTCGGTGGGCTCGATGTCGGCGGTCTGGTAGCCGAACTCCTTCTTCGCCTTCTCCAGACCCGCGAACGCCGCGTCGTTGAAGGACTGGTCGCCCTTGCCGCCGACGTCGTACGCGATGGCAAGACCCTTGCCACCCGCGCTCTCGCTACTGCTGCTGCCGCCGCTGTCGCTGCTGGTGCCGCCGCAGGCCGTGGCCGCGAGTGCCAACGACGCGACCCCCACCGCGACGCGGGTCAGGCTGGATATCCGACGCATCTGTGGTTCCCCATTCTCCAAGCCCCGCAGTGGGTGCTGAGTTCGGCGCACATTAACGCGCGTAGACCCTTGAGGGAACGGGATAGCGCTTGGCCGTTATCCATTCGTGCCGATGGCCGGTTACGTCCTTGTGAACCCTGGGACCAAAAGGGCACACATGGTCATACAGCACCCACCACGACGGTCACGCTCCGCGCTGGGTCGGTGAAGTCCGCGTGACGACACGAGCGGTTGTTGACTGCCGACCACGCTACTGCGCGGGGGTACGCGGCGCGACCGGAAGGGACCGGCCACGCCGCCATACAGCCCCTCGTGCTCAGGCCCCGGCGTCGATGAGGGCGGCCGCGGTGAAGAGCTCCACGCCCACGGTGATCGCGGACTCGTCGGCGTCGAAGTCGCCCTGGTGCAGGTCCCGCACCAGCCGCTCCCCCGGCGTACGCACCCCGAGCCTGGCCATGGCCCCGGGCACGTGCTCCAGGTACCAGGAGAAGTCCTCCCCGCCGAGGCTCTGCTCGGTGTCCTCCACGGAATGGATCCCACGCCGTACGGCCATGGCGTCCCGCAGCAGGTCAGTGCTGTCCGGGTCATTGACGACGGGCGGCACCCCGCGGATGTAGTTGATCTCCGACTTGGCCCGGTACAGATTCGCGATCTCGTCGATGGCGGCGTGCACCAGATCGGGCGCGGCCCGCCAGGCGGCGAGATCCAGACACCGTACGGTCCCGGAGAGCTCGGCATGCTGCGGGATCACGTTGCAGGCGTGGCCCGACTCGATCCGGCCCCAGGTCACGGAGAGCCCGGACCGTGCGTCGACCCGCCGGGAGACCAGCGCGGGCACGTCGGTGACGACACGGGCGGCGGCGGTCACAAGGTCAGTAGTGAGATGCGGCCGCGCGGTATGCCCACCGGCCCCGTCCAGCGAAACTTCCAGCCGGTCACAGGCGGAGGTGATGGGCCCGTGCCGCAGCCCGATCCGCCCAGCGTCGACCTTCGGATCGCAGTGCACCCCCACGATGCGCCCGACACCCTGCAGCGCCCCGCACTCGATGACGTCCGGAGCTCCTCCGGGCAGCACTTCCTCGGCGGGCTGGAAGATCAGGCGTACGGCCCGCGGGAGCAGGCCCTGCTCGTGCAGCTGGGCGAGGACGAGTCCGGCGCCCAGGACCACGGCCGTATGGATGTCGTGTCCACAGGCGTGGGCCCGGTCGGGCACGGTCGAGCGGTACGCGCACTCGGTCTTCGTGTCCGGGATGGGCAGCCCGTCGATGTCGGCGCGCAGGGCGAGCATCGGACGCGTGGGGTCCGGGTCGCCGATGTCACAGATGAGTCCGGTCCCGATGGCGAGCACGCGAGGGCGGAGGCCGGCCCGCTCCAGCCGCGACTTGATCGCGGCGGTGGTGCGGAACTCCTGGTTGCCCAGCTCCGGGTGCATGTGCATGTCGCGACGGAACGCGACGAGTTCGGCGCGCAGCGCCTCGGGCAGCGCGCCGGGAAGCACGGCTTCCCCGGGCTGATCGGCCTCGGACTCTCGGGACATCAGTTGGTTCACCCTCTGAAGGGTAGGGCGACGCGACGGCCAACTGACCCACGATCAACAAAACTTCAACCCGTTGGGGAAAAAAACCTGGCCGCGTGGCGCATAGATATTGACTGGCTTGGGTACACTCGCCCGGCTTTCCGGCCGCCGGGCCCTCTCCCGGGAAAACCCCCGGGCGACGACGCCCATTCCCGGCCTACCGGGAACAGCTTCTCTACGCATACCACGCATACGCACCCACGGCCGGTTCTGTTCACCTGGCGGACGGGGCGGGTGGGCTTGGTGTTGTGGTGACACGTGGCCCCACCGGGCGGCAGCCGCGCACCGGCGCGAGGGGCCGTGTCGGGGTTTCCGATCGCAGCACGGCCTCCCATGGGCACCGTGAAAGTCGGCGATGACACAGCTGCGATCGGATGCCCCGTCGCGGCCCCGCCCCACTCCGGTCGGCAGGCGCGCTTTTCAGGGGCGCGGGGAACGGCGCGACAAGCCCAAGACAACCCGCACCCAACACACAACCAGCCGCCCCCAGCGCTCAGCGCCCGGCTACCGCCTCAGGTCACCGTCGACACAGTCGAGAGCCGGTGGACATCCCGCGCCGTCCCCGTAACCCCCGACAAGAACCCCTGCGCCCGCGGCGAGGCGGTCTCCGTCAGCCAAGCAGGATCGATGTCACACACAGCGACCTTGACCTCCGTACCGACCAGCGCGAGCGGCAACGTGTGCACCACGGTCGACGGGAAGCTCAGGATGGTCCGCCCGATCGGGCCCCGCCGGGCGATCAGTTCCAGCGGAAGGTCCGGCCGGACGATCTCCAGGCCGGTCTCGGCGGCCAGCCGGTGCAGCTTGTCCGGGCTCTCCCGCCGGTGGGCGAAGTACCGGGTGGCGCCGTACGTCGCGGCGAGCCCCTTCACCGCTTCGAGGTAACGGTCGGGGTCCACCACCCCCGTCTCCACCAGCGACGTGCCGACCAGGTCGGCGCCCTTCGTGAGCCGGGGCGGGCCGAACCGGGACCGCGTCCAGGAGAAGTCGTTGGCCGTGATGGTGACGCCCTCGGGCGTCTCGGCGATCGGCATGGCGGAGAAAACCTCCACCCGCCGCCCGTTCCCCGGCGTGAGCCGACGGCGGGCCCGGGCCGAGACAGGTGCGAACACCAGGTCCCGGGCCCCGGGACGCCCCCCGCGCCGGTGCCAGCGCACCAGCCGTTCGCCCTTGGCGAGCTGGGAGACGAACTCCATGGTCGCGGTCCCGTCGTCGACGACGACAAGGTCACGGGCCCGGGTGATGGTGAGCAGCAGTTGTACGTACCGCGAGAACGGGTCGCCCATCACGATCCGCTCGGCGCGCCGCAGGAGCGGGGCGAGTCCGCCGACCGTGTGGAAGGGGGCTGTCGTGCCGCCCCGTGCCTCCTCCCAGCGCACCTCGTATCCCTCGTCGCGCGCCAGCTCTGCCATGCGGCGGAGCTGCCCGCGGGTCATCGGGTCGGTGGGCGAGAGCACGACAAGGGTGAGCCCCGCGCCGGGCCGAGGCCGCCCGCCCTCCACCTCAGGACCCGGGGGTCCGGAGGGCTCCGCCGCCGTCCTGAGGGCGTGGGCATGCGCCCACTCCAGGACGTTGAGGAGCTGCACCGGGCTCTCGACGAAAGCCAGCGTTGCTGGTGCGGGTGACTGGGGGCCGGTGGACCCGGCGCGGGGACTCATCGACGTACGACCGTCGCTTTCCCTTGATCCTGTGATCCTGACGGGGATTCGGAGGTGGCTCAGACCGCGACAGGCTCGCCCGCCGCCGCCGCGATCTCGGCCTCGGCGACGACACCCGGGACGCGGCGCAGCTTCTTCATCGGGCCGAGCTCGGACTCGTAGACCTTCTTGACGCCGTCACCGAGGGAGGCCTCGATGGTGCGGATGTCGCGGACGAGGCGGGTCAGGCCCTGCGGCTCGACGGAGGCGGCCTGGTCGGAGCCCCACATCGCTCGGTCCAGCGTGATGTGGCGCTCGACGAAGGCGGCGCCGAGGGCGACAGCGGCCAGCGTCGTCTGCAGGCCCGTCTCGTGGCCGGAGTAGCCGATCGGGACGTTCGGGAACTCCGCCTGGAGGGTGTTGATGACGCGGAGGTTGAGCTCCTCGGCCTGCGCCGGGTACGTCGACGTGGCGTGGCACATCAGGATGTTGTCGCTGCCGAGGACCTCGACCGCGTGGCGGATCTGCTTCGGCGTCGACATGCCGGTGGAGAGGATGACCGTGCGGCCGGTGGCGCGCAGCGAGCGCAGCAGCTCGTCGTCGGTCAGGGAGGCGGAGGCGACCTTGTGGGCCGGGACGTCGAACTTCTCCAGGAAGGCCACGGCCTCGGTGTCCCACGGGGAGGCGAACCAGGCGATGTTCTTCGACTTGGAGTACTCGTCGATCTGGCGGTACTCGTCCTCACCGAACTCCACGCGGTGGCGGTAGTCGATGTAGGTCATACGGCCCCAGGGGGTGTCGCGCTCGATGTCCCACTGGTCGCGCGGGGTGCAGATCTCCGGGGTGCGCTTCTGGAACTTCACGGCGTCGCAGCCGGCCTCGGCGGCGGCGTCGATCAGCTTGAAGGCATTCTCCAGGGAGCCGTTGTGGTTGATGCCGATCTCGCCGACGACGTAGACGGGGTGACCCGGGCCGGCGGTCTTCGAACCGAACTGGCGCAGACGGGAGTTGGTGCTCATGGTGGGGAAGTTCCTTACTTGTCGAGGGAGTCGAGAGAAGGGCCGAGGATCCAGCTGGCGATCTCTCGGATCGCGCCGTCGCCGCCGGGAACGGTGGTGACCGCGCGCGCGGCGCCGCGTACGACGTCGTGGGCGCTCGCGACCGCCACGGGCCAGCCCACGAGGGCGAAGCACGGGAGGTCGTTGACGTCGTTGCCGACGTAGAGCACGCGCTCGGGCGCGATGCCCTGTTCCTCGCACCACTGCTTCAGTGCGAGGTCTTTCCGGTCGATGCCGTGGAGCACCGGGATCTGCAGCTTCCGGGCTCGGGCGGCGACGACCGGGTTCTTCTCCGAGGACAGGATCAGCATCTTCAGGCCGCTCTTGCGGAGGGCCGCGATACCGAGTCCGTCCCCGCGGTGCACGGAGACGAACTCCCGTCCGTCGGAGTCGATCAGCACCCTGTCGTCGGTCTGGGTGCCGTCGAAGTCGAGGACGACCGCGTCGATGTCGTCGGCGGTCGGGAGGGTGCCGGGGCGGTTCGCGTCGAAGAGCGGCGCGAGGGCCCGGGCACGGGCGAGGTCGTGCGGGTCGTCGATCTCCAGCACGCGGGCCGGGTCGGTGCGGACGAGTTCCGTACGCCCGAAGAAGCGGTGCCTGGCGATGCGGAAACCGGCCGCTTCCATGGCGTAGACCGCGCCGGTCTCCAGGAGGTCCTGGGGGCGGTCCTGGCGGCGCGGGCGGAAGGACTTGTCGTGGTTGATGCCGTAACCGCCGGTGGTCGCGGTGTCGGTGACCAGGGTGTCGGTGCCGCCCTCGACGGCGGCGCGGGAGGTGTCGACCGCCACCGGGTCGTCGTCGGCATCGCGCCACACGAAGCCGTGGAAGGGGGCCACGGTCAGCGCGGTGTCCGCGCCGTTCTCGGTGATCGCGGTCACCACGCCGTCGATGTCCTCGCGGATGATGAACGGGCTGGTGCACTGCACGAGGAGTACGGCGTCGACGGCGGAGCCGTGCAGGGCCTCGTGGGCGTCCATGGCGTGCAGGACGGCCGCCTCGGAGGTGGCGGTGTCGCCGGCGATGGCGGCGGGGCGCAGCACGACCTCCGCGCCGGCCTGGCGGGCGGCGGCGGCGATCGCCTGGTCGTCGGTGGAGACCACGACGTCCGTCACCAGCCGGGCCGCGCGGCACTCGCGCACCGCGCGCGCCACCAGCGGTACGCCGCCGACGGGCAGGAGGTTCTTGGCCGGGACGCCCTTGGAGCCGCCCCGCGCGGGGATCACGGCGAGCACCCGGCGCATCGGCTTCGGCCGGCCCACTGTCGCTCGGCCCGCTGTCGCTTGGCCCGCTTCCGAGTTGGTCATTGGCTCTACTCCTTGGGGAAGGTTCGGGACGCCCGCGGCTCGCGGTTCCGTCGGGTGGGCGGTCACAGTTCGCCCATGCGCCGGATGACGGGTGCCACGCGCTGCACGCCGTGCCGGTAGGCGCCGCGCGCCGCCCGGCGCACGATCTGCCGCACCGGGCCCGGTTCCTTGTCGGCGTCGGGGGCTCCGGGCAGCGGGCTGCCGTCCGGGGCGAGGTGGTGGCGGGCGAGGATGCCGGGCAGATAGCCGGGCGCGGTGGCCGGGGTGTAGTAGGGGGCGAGGACGGGGAGCCCGCCCTTGCCGAGCAGCGTCACGATGCGCGCGCGGGCGGCGTCGAAGGCCGTCTCGTACGCGCCTCCCCCAGAGGGGGTACCCCCAGCCGCGACGCCCTGCCGGGCCACCCACTCCTCGTCGCGCGACGGCTCGTGCCCGGCGTCGAGCTGGTCCCAGGAGGCGAGGCACCCGGAGCCGACGAAGTGGTGGTTGCCGAGCGACTCGCGCACACCCAGGTCGGTGAGCACGACGGTGGGGATCTGGCGGTGCAGGGACTCCAGGGCCGCCGTGGAACTGACGGTGACCAGCAGGTCCGTACGGTCGAGGACCTCGCCCATGTGCCCGTACACGAGGCGGAAGTTGGCGGGCAGGCCGCCCGGGATCCGCTCCGCGAGGCGCTGGTAGGGCTGCTCCTCGATGTGTGTGGTGTGCTCGCCCGGCTTGGAGCGCAGCTTGAGCAGGACCTCGCGGTCCGGGTGCAGCCGGGCGTGCTTCACCAGCCGGTTCAGCAGGTACGTACGGTCCTTGCGGCTCTCCGGCACGGAGGGCTGCGCGGCGAAGACGACCGTGTACGGGTCGTGCTTCTCGTACGGGGCGCCGCCGAGGAACGGCAGCGCGACCTCGGTGACCGAGGAGGCGTCGGCGCCCACTCCCTCGTACACGGCGGTGAACCGGTCCGCGTCCTGGCGGGAGTTGGCGAGGACGAGGTCCGCGCCGTGCCGCAGCAGCAGCCCGTCGGCGAGCTTCTCGTAGACGACGCCGACGTAGCCGGTGACGACGACGGGCCGCTTCGCGCGGCCCGGTCCGAAGCGTTCCCGCCACTGGTGGGAGAGTCCGTGCAGCATGGCCTGGACGGCGCCGCCGACGAGGGAGAGCACGACGACGTCGTAGTCGTTCTCCTCGCGGGCCATGCCCCGGAGGAACTCCACGGCGGTGACCTCCCGGAGGGAGTCGGCGCGCACGCCGACCTCTTCGAGCTGTCGGGCGGTGGGGGTCGCCCGGCCGCGCAGGAGGTAGCCGTCGAGCCTGATGTCCGCATCGGCCGGTGCGATGCGGTTCGCGGTGAGCGCGCCCCACTTCCACCGGGTGTCGGAATCGGCGAGGACGGCGACTCGCAGGGACTTCGAGGTACTTGCTGGCACATCCAAGACGCTAGGAAGCGATTCCGTTGTGCGGCCCAACCTGAATGCAACAAAGGGTTAACAGCACATCGCCGAATGGCGAATCAGCCTCGAATCGGCGGCCGAGAAGGCCTGATTCACCAATCCGCCACGCGTCGTTCACCTTGCATCTCACCGGCCGTCAAGACGAATGCCGGGCCGCCCCCTAACGTCACGTGGGTGGTCAAGCTCTCCGTCATCGTGCCGTTCTACAACGTGCAGCAATACGCACCCGACACCCTGAGGAGTCTGCGTGCGAACGCACGTGACGACTTCGAATTCATTCTCGTCGACGACCGTTCGCGCGACGAGACCCCGGACATCCTCGCGCGCGCGGAGCGCGAGCTCCCGGGTGCGGTGCATGTCAGACACGAGCAGAACGGAGGGCTGGCCACCGCGCGCAACACGGGCATCGACGCGGCACGCGGCGAGTACCTCACGTTCCTCGACGGGGACGACTGGCTGGCCCCCGGCTACTACGAACAACTCGTCGCCGCCATCGAGGACTTGGGGTGCGACTTCGTCCGTACCGACCATGTCCAGTGCACCGCGCGGGCCCGTTCCATCCACCGCGTGCCGCACGGCAGGCGCGGTGTCGTGCTGGACCCGCGCAAGGCGATCCTGCCCGCCGACCGGTCCACCTCCGTCGACTACGCGTACGCGTGGGCGGGCATCTACCACCGCCGGCTCGTCGACCGGGGCCTGCTCCACTTCACCGACGGACTGCGCACGGCCGAGGACCGGCCGTGGATCTGGAAACTGCACCGGGAGGCCGAGTCGTTCGCCGCGGTGGGACTGCTCGGTGTGTTCTACCGGCGTGGGGTCGCCTCCTCGCTCACCCAGATCGGTGACGTGCGACAACTCGATTTCATTCGCGCGTTCGACCAGGTCGTCGTGGAAACCGCGCAGGACGCGGACGCGGACAAACTGCTTCCCAAGGCCGTGCGCACATATTGCGCGATTATTTCCCATCATCTGGGATCCATCGAAAGGTTCGAGCCACCGGTGGCACGGAAACTGAAGTCGATGAGCGCCGCGGCACTGCGCCGCATGCCGCAGAACGTCCTCGACGAGGCCCTCGACTCGATGGACATCCAGCGCGCCACGCGGCTGCGCCGACTGCGCCGCCGCCCGGCCTCCGCGGGAGTCGCCGCGTGACCACGCAGATCTTCCTGGCGTCGACGCTGTACGGGACGGCCACACTCGCCGCCGCCCTCGACTCCAACTGCTTCACTCCCGCCGACCGCCGCATCCTGCTCGTCTGCAACAACACGGCGACGCCCGAGACGACGCCCGGCATCGACGAGATGCCCGGGTTCGAGCGGCTGCGCGAGCGGTTCGACGACGTGGTCTCGTGGAACGAGACCATCTCGCCCTTCCACCCGGGCGGTTGGTCCCCCCGGCTCGACGACGTCCCGATCTGGGAGCGGCACCTGCGGCTCGCCTGGCGGCTCGGCGACGACCCGGTGGAACTCGTCGTCGAGTCGATCCAGGTCAATCCGGCACTCGGCGTCACCCAGATCTTCACCGGCGCCCCCGTCACCGTCTACGCCGACGGCCTGATGAGCTACGGCCCCACCCGCAACAAGATCGACCCGCTGGTCGGCACCCGCGTGGACCGGCTGCTCCACCTCGACCTGGTCCCGGGGCTCAAGCCCCTCCTGCTCACCGAGTTCGGCGCCGAGTCGGAGATCGTGCCGACGGACGCCTTCCTGAAGGTGCTCGCCGAACTGGGCGACACGGGCGACACCCTGCCGTCGATCGACGAACCGGCCCTGCTGCTCGGCCAGTACCTCTCCGCGCTCGGCATCCTCACGGCCGAGCAGGAGGAGGACCTCCATGTGCGGATGCTGCGGGGTGCCGTCGAACTCGGCCACACCCGCGTGGTGTTCAAGCCGCACCCCTCGGCCCCGGCCCGCTGGGCGCGCGGCCTGGAGAAGGAGGCCGAGAAGCTGGGCGCCGACCTGACGGTGCTCGACACCCCGGTCCTCGCCGAGGTCCTCTACCAGCGGATGCGTCCCGCCCTGGTCGTCGGATGCTTCTCCACGGCACTGCTCACGGCCTTCGCGCTGTACGGCCTGCCGGTCGCCCGCGTCGGCACCGCCACCCTGCTGGAGCGCCTGACGCCGTACGAGAACAGCAACCGCGTCCCGGTGACGGTCGTCGACGCGCTGCTGCCGGACCTGACCGACCGCAAGGCGGTCACCGAACAGCGCCGGGGTACGGACGAGCAGGGCCTGACCGACCTCGTACGCGCCGTCGGCTACGCCATGCAACCCAAGATCTACCCGGACCTGCGCCCGGCCGCCGAGGCCTATCTGACGAAGCACCTCAACACCCACACCTGGCGCTACTTCAAGCGCAAGCGCCTCACCTCGCTGGCCCTGCCCGGCGCGGTCCCGGCGCAGCTGGCGTTCCTGCCGCGCAGCGCGGCCGTGCGCCGCGTGGCCCGCCGCGCCCGCTCCCTGAAGAAGGCCGTGCGCCGCTGACTGAGCACCGCCTTGACCGTGTCGGTACGCCGCTGAATTCGGGGCCGGTTCCTTGGGGGACCGGCCCCGAAGCCATGCCTGGCGGTCACCGGCGCGCCACATTGGGGGCCGCGATGGAGTGGCGCGGAAATCCAAACCAACGGACGGGTGAACTCCTTGGGTCCGGGTGGCGAAGGGTTGATCCGTGGGCCGGGGGTTACCTATGAGTCGGACTAGTGTGCTGTCAATCAGCTGAGGCCGGACACGGCCCCGGGTCACGGAATCCACGGCCCGCAGTACGCACGACTTCACAGAACGGCCGTTGAGGGGAAACCCGTGACCGACATTCCTGAGGACACTCGCGCGACCTCCGTGGACACGGCGGTCCGCGCTGTCCTCCCGGCGGCGGACCGGCCCCACCCGCCGCTGGTGAAAAGGCCCCGGGAGAACCGGCTGCGCGCCCTGGACGGGCTGCGGCTGATCGCCGCGCTGATGGTGGCGGCGTACCACTACGGCGGTCGCGGCGGCGAGGTCACCGGAGCCTGGGGAACCTCGGCCAGGTCCCTGTTCCCCTCGCTGCACTCATGGTTCGCGTACGGCTGTCTGGGTGTGCAGGTCTTCTTCGTCATCAGCGGCTTCGTGATCTGCATGAGCGGCTGGGGACGGCCGCTGCGCTCGTTCTTCGCCTCCAGGGCGTCCCGGCTGCTGCCGTCGTACTGGGCGGCGGTCCTCATAGTGACGGCGGTCTTCGCGCTGCCCGCGGTGGCGTACAAGACGGCCTCGCCGAGCGACGTACTTGTGAACCTGACCATGATGCAGCAGCCGCTCGGCGCGGACCGGGTGCTGGGCGTCTGCTGGACGCTCTGGGCGGAGGTCCGCTTCTACGCGCTGTTCGCGCTGTGCGTCGTGATGCCGGGCGCGAACCGGCAGCGCGTCATCATGTTCTGCGCGGGCTGGACCCTGGCCGCGGCACTCGCCCAGGCCTCGCAGGAGCCGTTCCTCATGCTCGTGCTGATGCCCGACTACGCGCCGTTCTTCATCGGCGGCATCGGCCTCTACCTCATCCACCGCGACCGGCACGACGCCTACGCCTGGGGCATCGTGATCGTGAGCTGGCTGATCGGCCAGCACTACGCGGTGAGCGAGCTGTGGCACGCGCCGAACCCGGAGTTCTTCTCGTACCGCACCTCGTACGGAATCATCCTCGTCGTCACGTTCGGCTTCGTCGCGGTCGGCGCGATCGCCCTGGGGTGGCTGAACTGGGCGAACTGGCGCTGGCTGACGGTCGCGGGCGCCCTGACGTACCCCTTCTACCTGGTCCACGAGCACCTGGGCTGGGTCGTCATCAAGGCACTCCACCAGACGCTGGGCATCCCGGCGAACGTGACCGCGCCCCTGACCATTCTGTCGATGCTCGCCCTGGCCTGGCTGCTCAACCGGTGCGTCGAGGACCGGCTGACACCACGGCTGCGCACCCTGCTCTCCAAGCCACGCTGACGCCACGCTCCACCCGCGGCGGCGTCCCCCGCTGTTCACCGGACATTCAGGTCCTCGCAGGTTTGCCACGTACCGAGGGAGAAGACTCTTCACATGGCCAACTCACAGCAGAACCCCAGTCCCCCCGGCGAGCTCGGTGACGTCCCGGGCTGGTTCCCGCCGCTGGACCAGGTGCTCTTCACCTGGCTGCTCGACCAGCAGGAGACGGAGGGGATACAAGGCGACCTGCTGGAGCTCGGCGTCTACATGGGCAAGAGCGCGATCCTCCTCGGCCACCACCTGAAGGACGACGAGAAGTTCACGGTGTGCGACCTGTTCGAGGGGGACGCGCCGGACGAGTCCAACCAGGCCGAGACCTCGAAGTCGTACGCGTCGCTGACGAGGCAGGTCTTCGAGCGGAACTACCTCTCCTTCCACGACAAGCTGCCGACGGTCATCCAGGCACCGAGTTCCGTGATCTCCAAGGAGGTCTCCGCCTCCACCTGCCGCTTCGTCCACGTCGACGCCTCGCACCTGTACGAGCACGTCCACGGTGACATCGGCGCGGCCAAGGACATCCTGCTGCCCGGCGGCATCGTGGTTCTCGACGACTTCCGCTCCGAGCACACCCCCGGGGTCTCGGTCGCCGCGTGGGAGGCCGTACTCAACCGCGGTCTGCGCCCCATCTGTCTCAGCACCCAGAAGCTGTACGGCACCTGGGGCGACCCCGAGCCGCTCCAGGAGAAGCTGCTCACCATGATCAAGGAGCGGTCGGACTTCGGTCTGAGTGTGCAGTGGGCGGCGGGCCACCGCCTGATCCGCACCAGGTCCCAGGGCATCAAACCGCCGCCCTTCCCCCACTCCCGCCACTACGTGGAGCCCGTCCCGGAGCCCACTCCGGTCGCCGCCGCACCCAAGCCGGCCCGGCCGGCGCCCCGCCCCGCCCGGTCCCGTACCAGCCGTATCGCCATCGACCTGCTGCCCCCGATCGTCACGCGTGCCGTGCGCAAGAACCGCGCGAAGAAGCGCGCGGAACGCGCCTGACGGACGCCATCCGACTCACCACTCGGCGCACAGCGCTTATTCGGGCCGGTACCGCGCCTCGATCCCCGTGATCACCAGCGTCAGCCCCTCCTCGAAGTGCCGGTCGTAGTCGGCGAAGATCTCCGCGCCCGCCTGGGCCGACAAGGGAAAGTCGGCCATCAGGCGGGCGCGTTCGTTCACGTCGTAGCCCTCCCGGCGCTCGCCGGGCAGCGGCACGACGCCCTGCTCCTCGGTGACGAACCCGAGGGTGTAGAGGTACGTCGTCGAGGTCGCGCGGACCGCCCGGGCAAGGGTGAACCCGGCGGCCGTGAACAGGCGCAGGTTGTCCTCCATCTGCTCGGCGTGCTCCATGCCGGTGAAGCGTGAGCCGCTGAACACCTTCGCGCCGTCGCGGTAGCCGAGCAGCGCCGCGCGCAGCCCGCGGTTGGCCTTGAACAGCCGCTCCTGCCAGGTGTCGTCCGGGTCGAGGGCGGCGCCGGCGATCATCCGGCGGTACATCTCGGTCGCCATCTCGTCGAGCAGCGCCTGCTTGTCCTTGAAGTGCCAGTACAGAGCGGGCGCCTTGACGTCCAGCTCCTTCGCGATGGCCCGCAGGCTGAGGCCCTCGAGGCCCACCTCGTTCAGCAGCTTCAGGGCGGCGTCCGCGACGCGTTTGCGGTCGAGGGGCGCCCGGCGTTCCGTAGTCACACTTGACAGCTTAACGGCGTTAAGGCCACTCTGGGCGGACAGTGGAACTTAACGATGTTAAGGAGCCTGATCATGGCAGCTCACACGGGCGTACTGATCGTCGGCGCGGGTCCCACGGGGCTGACCCTGGCCGTCGACCTCGCCCGACGCGGGGTGCGCGCCCTGGTCGTCGAGCGGGCCGACGGGCTCTTCCCCGGCTCGCGCGGCAAGGGGATCCAGCCGCGGACCCTGGAGGTCTTCGACGACCTCGGCGTGCTGGACGCGGTCCGGGCGGCGGGCGGCCCGTATCCCGTCGGGATGATCTGGCAGTACGGGACCCGGCAGGGCGAGCACCGGATGTTCGACGAGACCGAGGCGACGGAGACCGAGCCGTACGCGGGCAGCCCGTGGATGGTGCCGCAGTGGCGGACGCAGGAGATCCTGTTCGCACGCCTGGAGGAGCTGGGCGGGACCGTGGCCTTCGGCCGGGAGCTGGTCGGGCTCTCCCAGGACGCGGACGGCGTGAGCGCGGCCTTCGCCTCCGGCGCCCCGGTCCGCGCCCGCTACGCCGTCGCCGCGGACGGCGGCCGCTCGGCCGTGCGCCGCGCGCTCGGCATCGGCCTGACCGGGGAGACCGTGGACCCGGGTCCGACGCTGGTCGCGGACCTGCGCATCAGCGGGCTCGACCGCGACAACTGGCATGTGTTCCCGCCCGCGGACGGCGAGGGCTTCCTGGCGATCTGCCCGCTGCCGCACACGGAGGACTTCCAGCTGGTGGGCAACTTCGTGGATCCGGCCGCCGAGCCGGACCTGTCCCTCGACGGCATCCGGAAGCTGGTCGCCACACGGACGCACCTCGCGGCCGACGACGTGACCGAGGTGCGCTGGGCCTCCGACTTCCGGCCGCGGGCAGCGATGGCGGACCGTTTCCGTCAGGGGCGGGTGTTCCTCGCGGGCGACGCGGCGCACGTCCACTCGCCGGCGGGCGGACAGGGCCTGAACACCAGCGTCCAGGACGCGTACAACCTCGGCTGGAAACTCGCGGCCGTCCTGCGGGGCGAGGCTCCCGAGTCGCTCCTCGACTCGTACGAGGAGGAGCGGCTGCCCGTCGCCGCGCACATGCTCGGCCTGTCCACCCGGGTCCACCGGGGCGAGGTCCGGCGCGGCACGGCCACGCAGCAACTCGGCCTGGGCTACCGGGATTCCTCGCTCGCGCGGGAGACCCGGGAGGACCTGCCCGAGGCGGCACTCCACGCGGGCGACCGCGCACCGGACGGCAGGCGGGGCGGCGTACGGCTCTTCGACGCGTTCCGGGGACCGCATTGGACGTTGCTGGTGGTGGGCGCGGACACCACCGCCGTGCCGACGCTTCCGGCGGCCCGCACGGTCCGGATTCCGGCGTATGAGGCGTACGGGACCGGCGTGTTCCTGGTCCGGCCCGACGGGTACGTGGGCTGGGCGGGCGGGACGGAGGAGGGGCTGGCGGAGTATGCGGGGCGGGTGGGGGTCGTCGGCTGAACGGCGTCAGTCGCCGTCAAGGAGAGTGTCCACAGAGAGGTCGGGGGTAACGCCCACGGACTCCGGCACCGGGACGCTTTGGCCCCGCTTGAAGCGCTGGGGCGCGTCGTACTTTCCGTCGGCCGGGTTCTGGTAGAGAAGCACCTCGTCGTGCTTGCGGTCGGCCACGATGTAGACCGGGATGCCGGCCGCGGCGTAGCACTCGACCTTGGGACCGAGGTCGTCGGACCAGTTCGAGGACGTCACTTCCACGACCAGGCGGAAGACGTTCGGCGCGTAGTAGTTCTTTGTGACGTGGGCGTCGCGGAAATCCGTATCGACCACGGAGAAGTCAGGGATCGCAAAGTCCTCGGGCAACGTGTGCAGCCAAAGGCCAACGCCCTGGACATACTCACACCCCGCCTCAACGATCCCCGCCCGGTCGAATGCCCTGCCCAGCTTCGTCAACGACAGCGCATGCGAGCCGTCCGGCGGTGGTGTCACAGTGAGCCTCCCCTGGAGAATCTCCACGCGGTGCCCAGGCAGTGCACGGGAGAGCAGGTCGGCGGCTTCGCCCAACGTCAGCTCGTGTTGCAGTACAGCCACGGCATCCTCCTCTTCGGGGGTCACTCTTCTTGAGCGTAACCGGGTACGTGAGGTTTCCGCCCTCGATCACTTGTACGGAGTAATTACCCAGGTCAGAAGGCATCCGACGGCACGTAAGTCCCCCAAACCCCCCGCAGGGCATTGCACACCTCCCCCACCGTCGCCCGCGCCCGCAGCGCTTCCTTCATCGGGTAGAGGACGTTGTCCTCGCCCTGGGCCGCCTTCTTCAGGGCGGTCAGGGCCGCGTCAACCGCCGCCCGGTCGCGCTCGGCCCGCAGCTTCGCGAGGCGTTCGGCCTGCTGGGCCTCGATGGCCGGGTCGACGCGGAGGGGCTCGTACGGCTCCTCCGCGTCGAGCTGGAAGCGGTTGACGCCGACCACGACCCGCTCACCGGCATCGGTCTCCTGGGCGATGCGGTACGCCGAGCGCTCGATCTCGCCCTTCTGGAACCCCTGCTCGATCGCGTTGACCGCGCCGCCCAGGTCCTCGACCCTGTCCATCAACTCGACGGCGGCCGCCTCGACGTCGTCGGTCATCTTCTCGATCACATACGAGCCCGCGAAGGGGTCGACGGTCGCGGTCACGTCCGTCTCGTAGGCCAACACCTGCTGCGTACGCAACGCGAGGCGGGCGCTCTTGTCCGTCGGCAGGGCGATCGCCTCGTCGAACGAGTTGGTGTGGAGGGACTGGGTACCGCCAAGGACCGCCGCCAGGCCCTGCACGGCGACCCGGACCAGGTTCACCTCCGGCTGCTGCGCGGTCAGCTGTACCCCGGCCGTCTGCGTATGGAAGCGCAGCATCAGCGACTTGGGGTCGCGCGCGCCGAACTCCTCGCGCATCACCCGCGCCCAAATCCTGCGCGCCGCACGGAACTTGGCCACCTCTTCCAACAGCGTCGTACGGGAGACGAAGAAGAACGACAGCCGGGGCGCGAAGTCGTCCACATCCATCCCGGCGGCGACCGCGGTACGGACGTACTCGATGCCGTCGGCGAGCGTGAACGCGATCTCCTGAGCGGGCGAGGCACCCGCCTCCGCCATGTGATACCCGGAGATCGAGATCGTGTTCCAGCGCGGGATCTCCGCCCGGCAGTACTTGAAGATGTCCGCGATCAGCCGCAGGGAGGGCTTGGGCGGGAAGATGTACGTACCCCGCGCGATGTACTCCTTCAGCACGTCGTTCTGGATCGTGCCGGTGAGCTGCGCTGCCGGAACTCCCTGTTCCTCGCCGACCAGTTGGTACATCAGCAGGAGCAGGGCCGCGGGCGCGTTGATCGTCATCGACGTGGAGACCTTGTCCAGCGGGATCCCGCCGAACAGCACCCGCATGTCGTCGATCGAGTCGATCGCGACCCCCACCTTGCCCACCTCGCCGTGTGCGAGCGGGGCATCGCTGTCGTGGCCCATCTGCGTGGGCAGGTCGAAGGCGACCGACAGACCCGCGGTGCCGTGCGCGATCAGTTGCTTGTAGCGCGCGTTCGACTCGACCGCCGTACCGAACCCGGCATACTGCCGCATCGTCCACGGCCGACCCGTGTACATGGAGGGGTAGACACCACGGGTGAACGGATACCCGCCCGGCTCGCCCAGCTTCTCCGCCGGATCCCAGCCCTCCAGGGCATCCGGCCCGTAGACCGGCTCGATCGGCCGTCCGGATTCCGACTCGCGCGCCATGGTGTGCCGCCTCCCGGGTGTGCTGCCTCCCGCTGAGCTGTTGCCACAACAATGCCGCGTAGTTCGCAACCAGGCACGCCCGGGAAACATCTCAGGGGGCACGACGCAGCATCGGGGATCGGTGAGCAGCGGGGGGTTCGGATGCGTATCCCGGTCATGTGGAGGACAGTCGCGGCGGCGACGGCGGTGGCGGCTCTCGTCGCGGTGAGCGGATGCACCGTCCAGACCGTCGGCCCGACCGCAGGGGAAACATCCGCCGGTAGGACACCGGCCGGTACGTCACCGGACAGCACGGCACCGGGCAGTACGTCATCGTCACCAGCCGGTACGTCTCCGACAGGTACGTCTCCGGCGCCCAGCGGTTCTCCGGACGACGCGAGGCCGTCGAAGCCGCCGAAGTCCACTGAGCCGCCCGCGCCCGCCCCCGAGGTCCTGTGGTCGAGGGGCGACCGGGGCAAGGACGTACGGGAGCTGCAGGCCCGGCTGCGTCAGGTCTTCTGGCTCTACGAGGGCCCGACAGGGACGTACGGCGACGCGACGGCCACCGCGGTGAAGGGCTTCCAGGGCAAGCGGGGCCTGCCGAAGACCGGGAAGACGGACTCGGTGACATGGCAGCGGCTGCTGGGCATGACGCGCGAGCCGGCCAAGTGGGAGCTGTACGCGTCGGGCGGCCGGCCGGCCGCGAAGCCGGACCCGCGCTGTCTGACGGGCCGGGCGCTGTGCATCAGCAAGGCGACCCGCACCCTGCGCTGGATGATCGACGGCCGCACGGTCTCGACGATGGACGTGCGCTTCGGCTCGCAGTACACACCTACCCGGGAAGGTGTCTTCAACGTCTACTTCAAGTCGCGTCACCATGTGTCGACGATCTATGACTCGCCCATGCCGTACGCGATGTTCTTCAGCGGCGGCCAGGCGGTCCACTACTCCTCGGACTTCGCGGCGAGGGGCTACTACGGAGCCTCGCACGGCTGCGTGAACGTACGGGACGAGGGGAAGATCGCGGCGCTGTTCGCCCAGGTGAGGAACGGCGACAAGGTCGTCGTCTACTGGTGAGGAACCTGCGGCGGGAGGAGTGCGTGGGCGCGGGCGGGACCGGGGGAACGTGTCCCGCCCGCGCCACTGTGCACGGAGCCGTGGGTACGGGGGGAACCCCGGCTCTGTGCGACGGCCGATGACCAGTCGGCTCGCTTACTACTGCGTCAGCACGGCTGAAAACGTCACACCCACGGCCGCCCGGAACCGGGCGACAATAGAAAAATGCAGGTCGGGTAGGTCAGGCGGGTGACGCGGACATGCGAAGCCGCTGCGGTGCGGCGCCGGCACCCGGGGCCGATGCCTTGGCCTGCGTCCGAGTCGATGCCTGGTGCGATGTCCGAGTCGGCGCCTTGGCCGTCTGGGTCGGTGCCTTGGCCGATGCCTGGGCCGATGCCTGGGCCGATGCCTTGGACGATGCCTTGGACGATGTCTGGGTCGGCGTCTTGGTCGGCGTCTGAGTCAGCGTCCGCACCCGTGCCGGATCGGATGCCTGCACCCGTGCCGGGCCGGATGACTGGATCCGTACCTGAACCGGTGTCGACACGCCCAGGCCTATGTGAGAGCCGTCGCCGCCCTTGGCGTCGTCGCTGTCGCCGTCGCCGGCCTTGCCGTCGCCGCCCTGGGCGTCATTGTTCGGCTTGCCATCGTTGTCATCGCTGTTCCAGCCCGGGCCGCCCTGGCCCGACGTGTCCTTGTTCGGGTCGGACTCGTAGCCGCGCCGGGTGTCACCGGAGTCGCTGTCGCCCCAGTTCTTGAGGACGCCCTTGCAGTAGTTCTTCAGCTGCTCGGCGCCGTTCGCCGCGTCCTCCAGGCCGTTTCTGCGCCCGGAGTCGAGCTTCTTGCCGTCGCGGTAGTCGCGGCAGGCCGAGACGAGCCAGCGCCACCCCTGGCCCGGCTGCACCTCGCTCGGATCGTCGCCGTTGCCGGGCTGTGCGCCCGGGTCCGCGCCGCCGTTCGGCTCTCCGGGCGGGGCCGAACCCTTGCCGGCCGGGCCGTCCGGGCTGCCTTCGGGTCGCGGATCGTCGGGACTGGCGCCTGACTTCCCCCTGGGCACCGGTGAGACGAGCGGACGGTCCGGGGTGACGGCGACCGTCGAGGATGTGACGGGTTCCGGTTCCTCCGCGTCGAACGACAGGGCGCCGGAGGTCGCGGCCACGGTGACCCCGCCGATCATCCCCGCCGCCAGCGCGGCGGCGAGTCCGTACCGCATCGGGCGGCCCCAGCGGGAGGCGACGCGCCGGTACGCGGCGGGCCGGCCGAGGTGGATCAGGCCCGCGTCGGAGGCTGCCCGGGAAGCCGCGGCGGAGGCGGCGGAAGCGGAGCGCGTCCGCGTGCGCTGACCGAGGCTCGCCCGCTCGCCGTCTTCGCCGGTGCGTGCCGTGCGGAAGGCGGCCAACGCGGCGGCCTCACCCGGGAGTTCGGCGTCGGCGGGCGTGGACTCGGCAGTCAGTGCGGTCAGCGCGGCCAGTGCGTCGAGGGCCTCGGTGAGGCGGTCGGCCTGCTCGCGGTTGTCGGCGTCGACGGCTTCCAGCGGCTCTCCGCGCAGCAGTCGCTCCGCTGTGTCGCGGTCCAGCCACCTGTACTGCTCGTCGGCCATCACATGTCCTTCTGCGTCCGCGAACGCGTATGCGTCACACCGGCGGACGTGACCGCGTTGGTGCGCGGTTCTGCGTGTGGGGGTCTTTGTGGGGGTACGGAACTCAGGGATCCGACCGCTTCCGGATCCGCGCCGATCAGCTCCGCGAGCCGCTTCAGACCACGGTGCGCGGCCGTGCGGACGGCGCCCGGCCGTTTGCCCAGGGTCTCGGCGGCGGTCTTCGCGTCGAGGCCGACGACGACGCGCAGTACGACGGCCTCGGCCTGGTCCTGCGGGAGCTGGGCTATGAGGGAGAGCGTGCTGTCGGTGGCGAGGGCCTCGATGGCCTCACCGGCGGTGTCGGACTCGGCCGCCCTGCCGGTGAGCTCGGTCTCGTCGCCGCCTATCGCGGGTCGGCGACCGCGCATCCGTATGTGGTCGAGCGCGCGGTTGCGGGCGATCCGGGCCGCCCAGCCGCGGAAGCGGTCGGCGTCGCCGCTGAACCGTTCGAGGTCGCGGGCGATCTGCAGCCAGGCCTCGGACGTGACGTCCTCCGCGTCCGGGTCGCCGACCAGCGTCCGCACGTACCCCAGGAGCCGTGGATGCACGGCTCGGTACACAGTCCGGAACGCGGTCTCGTCTCCGTCCTGTGCCGCAAGCACCGCGGCGGTCAGCTCCGCGTCGTCCCCCAGCACCGCGCCCCTTTTGCGCCTAAGCCGGCGCCGCTCTCGCGGACCGGGTTCTCGCCGTCGTGGTCCCTCAATTGATGGTTGCGGTCGTGGAGCCTTCTTGGATACACCGCTCCGCCGCAGTCCGGCGCGAATGGCACGTTACGGCGTGAAACCGTTCGCCGTCCATGTCCGTACAACATGCAACCACCTCGAACCGGCGTGGGGTGTGACACAAAACGCACCTCCGACGCTGAAGCAAGTACGGGCCGCCGCGCGGCCCGTGCCGCGCGACGGCCGGGGCCTCTCCTGTGGGGGGTGGCGGCCCCGGCCGTTGCCATCGGCACGGCGGGGTTTCCATTTTCGCCCGGTTTTTCCGCCTTTGCCGGTCGTCTGATCAGCCGGCCGCCGTGCCGTTGGCGCTCTTCTTGCCCTTCTGCTGCTACCGCTTCCACTGCCGCTTCCCCCTCTTGGCGGACCGCTCGGCGCAGTACGCCTCGACGTTCTTCTCGCCGCCCGCGGCTTGTACCAGCCGCTGCCAGGCGGTCGGGGCGAGGACCCGGCCACGGTTCTTCACGGAGTCGTACGCGCGACAGTGGGCCTTGGCGCCCTGGGCGGAGGGTGAGCGACTGGAGGCACCGACGGTCGACGCGGGCGCCACCGAGCGCCACGCTCGCCGCCAACGCGACCAGGGGCCGCCCGGCGGGGCCGTCGAGGCCGACGACGACACGCAGTAAGCCCGCGGAACCCCGCCCCGTCCCCGCGGAACCGCCCCAGGTCCCGGGCGTTTTCCAGCCACGCGTCCGACGCCACGGCCTCCGCGTCGTCCCCGACCAGCCCCCTCAGGTACCCGAGCAACCCGGGCTGCACGATCCGGTACGCGACCGCGAAGGCGGCCTCGCCCCCCTCCTGCACCCGCGCGACGGCCATGCCCAGTTCCGCGTCGGACGTCTGCACGCGGCACGGTTCCCGTCCCTGGCCCAAACGCAGCCCTGGTTCGCAGCCCTCGTTCGCACCGCATGCGTACCTGGTGCGTACCGAATCCGCACCACGCGCCGCGGATCGCCATGCCCGCGCACCCCGAGCCCATCAGCGCCGGCAGACACGGAAACGTCACAGCCCGTCGGATGACCCTCCGACCCCGCGAACATCACCCGCCACCACACGACACCACAGTGACGAGGGTCATGAGACATGCCCGCGATTTCCGTACAACCATCCGGCCTCCCCGGACGTCGGCTCGACCACGAAGTGACGTACCCCACACCCCTGTTGGGTGATGTTTAACCTCGCCTTACCGCTGAATTAGTGAGCCACCCCAGTGAAGGGTGGGTTTTTTGTGAGGCTTTTCTAGGGGTGGGGTAATTGAGTCGCCGGACGACCCATGCGTACAAGCCGCTGAGTCTGAAGCGGAGAGCGTGGCTGACGGTAGGGGCCGTCGTGCTGGGTGGGGCGGGTGCCGTGACGTACGCCGTCGCGAACCCGAGTACGGACCCGGCCGTGGACGCCGCGCGCGGCAAGCGGCCAGTGAAGGTGCACGAGCTCACGATGCGGAGCGACGGCACGGACCGGCGGAAGGTCGAGCGGACGAGCACCGCGCAGTTCTCGCTGCTCGGCGTCACCTGGACCGGTGCGAAGACGGAGCTCGACGGCACGGCCCAGGTGCGCACCCGCGACCTGGCGACGGGCGAGTGGACGAGCTGGCAGAACCTGGACCTGGAGCCGCACCCGGTCGACAAGGCGGAGCCGGACGCCAAGGAGGCCCGTGGCGCGTCCGATCCGCTGTGGGTCGGCCCGAGCGACGGCGTCGAGGCACGGGTCGTCGCCGACGACGGTTCGACGAGTTCCCCGCTGCCCAAGGGGCTTGAGGTCAGCCTGGTCGATCCGGGCGTGACCTCGGCGGAGGCGAAGAACAAGGCGCTGGACACGACGACCGGCGCTTCCATGACCAACACCGCCATGACCAGCAACGCCATGGAGAACGCCGCGTTCGTCGCCGAGGACCCGACCCCGACTTCGACCGATACGACGCCGACCGACCCGGCCTCGGGCTCCCCGTCGCCGACGGAGTCCACCGGCACGGAGCCGACGACCAGCGCTCCGGCGACGCCCACCGAGAGCACTTCGGAAAGCGCGTCGGAGTCCGCCTCGCCGACACCCGACCCGGTCCCGTCCCCGCCGCCGTCCACCGTGACGCAGCCGCCGGTCGTCTCCCGCGCCCAGTGGGGCGCCGACGAGTCGATGGTCGAGGACCCGCCGGAGTACATCAACAAGGTCAGCGCCGTCTTCGTCCACCACACGGTCGGCACGAACGACTACAGCTGCGCCGAGTCCCCGGCGCTGGTCCGCGGCATCATGGCGTACCACGTGCAGAGCGAGAAGTGGAACGACATCGGCTACAACTTCCTGGTCGACAAGTGCGGCCGGATCTTCGAGGGCCGCGGGGGCGGCATCGACCTGCCGGTGCGCGGCGCGCACACGTACGGCTTCAACGGCGACTCGGCGGGCATCGCGGTGCTCGGTGACTTCGAGGGCGCCGCGGCCACCTCCACCACTCCGGCGAAGGCCGCGGGCAAGCCGAGCCGCGCCGCCCTGGAGTCCGTGGCGCGGGTCGCCGCGTGGAAGCTGGGCCAGTACGGGGGCAACCCGAGCGGCCAGGTCACGCTGACCGCCGCCGCCGACACGGGCGTCTGGAAGGCGGGCCAGCAGGCCACCCTCAACACGATCTCCGGCCACCGCGACGGCTTCGCCACCGCGTGCCCCGGCAAGAACCTGTACACGAAGCTGAGCGAGATCCGCCGGTACGCCTCCAGCCCCGGCAAGAACTCCGCGATACCCACGGCCGACTTCAACCGTGACGGCATCAGCGATCTCGCCGCCGGCGTGCCCAAGGCGTCCAGCGACGTCGGCAACGTCGTCATCGTGCCGGGCGGCCTGAACGGCCCGGCGTCGGCGAGCAAGGTGAAGCTCACCCAGTCCAGCGCGGGCGTTCCCGGTGTCTCCGAGAAGGGCGACCAGTGGGGCGCGGCCACGGCCTGGGGCGACATCAACGCCGACGGCTACGCGGACCTCGCGATCGGCGCGCCCGGCGAGGACGATGGGACCGGCCACGCGGACCGCGGCGCCGTAACGATCCTGTACGGCCCGAAGTTCGACACCGGCGCCGACACCATGGCGCTGGGCGACGACTACGAGCCGGCGGGTGCGCGGTTCGGCGCGACGGTCGCGGTCGGCGACTTCAACGCGGACGGCAAGGCGGACGTCTTCACGGCGGCCACCGGCACGGGCGGCAACTGGGCGGCCCGTTTCAACGACGGCCACGAGGTCGCGGGCGACCTGACCACCGCCTCCGGCGCGCTCGCGTACGCGGACGCCACGACCGGTGACTTCAACCGGGACGGCTACGCGGACGTGGCGCTCAACTACCGCGACGCGTCCGGTGTCGGCAGGGTCACCTGGTTCAAGGGCTCGAAGTCACTGGGCCTGTCGAAGGTGTCCACGATCTCCGTGAAGGGCGGCCGCTCCATCGCCGCGGGCGACGTGAACGGCAACGGCTACGACGACATCGTCATCGGGCAGCCGTACGCCACGGAGTCCGGCGCGATCTCCGGCGGTCAGGTCACCATGGTGCCGGGTACGTCGACGGGCTTCACGACCACCGGGATGGCGAAGATCACCCAGGACACGGCGGGGGTTCCGGGCGCCAACGAGTCCGGGGACGCGCTCGGCACGTCGGTCTCCGTGGGCGACTTCAACGCCGACGGTTTCGCGGACGTCCTGGCCGGCGCCCCGAACGAGGACATCACCCGCACCACCAACCGCGCCAACGCGGGTGCGGTCTGGCTCTTCAGGGGCGCCTCGTCGGGCCTGACCGGCACCGGTTCGCTCTCCTACTCCCAGGACACGACGGGCATCGCCGGCTCCACGGAGAAGGACGACAAGCTGGGCTCGTCGGTCTCGCTGACGGACTTTTCCGGTCATGGCCGGGCCCACTTGCTGATCGGCGCCGAGGGCGAGGACGCGGGCAACGGCACGCTGCTGTACCTGCCGAGCACGGCTTCGGGCGTCTCGGTCGCCAAGTCGGCGTACTTCGGCATCACCCAACTGGGCACACCGACGGCGGGGCGACTGGGGCAGTTCCTGACCCCGTAACTCGTTCCCGCTCCTCAAACGCCGGAGGGGCTGGCTACCAGCCCGTCCGGCGTTTGAGGACGAGGCCGTTCAGGCCGACAGCGGGGGTCTGGGGGCGGAGCCCCCAGGAACGGGATGGTGGGGGTCCCCCCGCTCGAGCGAAGCCGAGAGTGGGGGAGGGTAGGGGCGGCGGGGGCGAAAACCCTCAGACCCGCCCACGCGCCCGCCGCGACACAACCGCCCGCAGCACACGCCGACCCTCCGTCGACAGGGCGAGCGCCTGCCGCAGCCCACCCGGCCCCTGCGCGGACAGCACCTCCAAAATGGCGATCTGACGGCGCAGTTCGGCCGCGACGAGCGGCGACATGTCCTGCGTACGCCCCTCGCGATGGACCGCGACCGAGGCCGCGCCACGGGCCGAGGCGTCGAGCAGCCGGTGGATCTGGAGCGCCGCGACCGAACAGGCGTCCGCCCACACACGCAGGCTCCCGGAGCCCCGGTCCACGGGGACGGCCCCGAGCATGCGGTGCGCGAGCACAGTGGCCTCGCCCTCGGCGGACACGGACACACCGCCCTCCGGAACCACGGAGACGTCGAGCTTGGCGCGGGCCTGCCCGACCCGCTCACTCCACTCCTCGCCCCAGTCCTGACCCCAGCCCTCACCGAACCGCTCGCCCGACGGCTCCCCCCACCGCTCGTTCTCCGCGAGGCTCGCCCACAGTGGCCGCAGGATCTCGTCGTCACCGCCCAGCAAGGGCACGCACCGGTCCAGACACGCCAGACCACTGGCCGCCAGACCACGCTCGTCGGCCTGAGCGATCAGTTCCACCAGGCTCATCACGCCTCCCTCGGTGGGGCCGCCTCTGGTTACGGAGCCCGCACTTCCCCTTACTGCGTGCACTGTGGCCGGAACGTCACACTGCGCGTTGGCCGGAATCTACATGGGGACGACGCCGAGCCGGTCGAGAAACCGGAAGAAAAGCATCTCGGCCGACGGGTCCGCGTCGGAGGTGAGTACCTCGAGGATGGGCTCCTCGGGCACGGGGCGACCCGATTCGGCGGCCCAGGCGACGGCCCGTCCGACGGCGTCGTGCGGTTCGAGGAAGAAGTCGTCGACGGTCAGTCCGTCGTCGTTGTCGCCGAGGTATCCGGCCATGGCCTCCCTGTCCAGACAGGTCGTCCAGGCGCCGCTCTCGGGCGCGGCCGCCTCGACGACCACGCAGTCGCTGTCCATCACGTACCCGAAGAGCGCTGGCGCGCCCGTCTCCTCGGCCAGGGAGTTCATGTTCCCGACGTCACCCTTCGCGGGATCGTCGGGAGCGTTCGGGTACTCCCACACCTGCCAGCCGTCGTCCGCCGTCTGCTGCAGCGTCAAGCCCGCCGCGCCCGAGAGCGCGTCCAGCTCCGCGAGCGGCTGCTCGCTCCTGCCGACGACGAAATATCCCCAGTAGCCCATCCCGCTCCCCGTTGTGTATCGGTTCGACCAGCGCCGAATACACCACACACGCACTGCTGTTCGCCACCTAAACGGGCAAGCCGCCGCAACTCCACCACACCCACGAGGGACGCGTGACGTGCCTTTTCGCCCCGCAGACCGCCACCTGGGCGATGGAGTCTGTGAGATGCGGCACGAGTCAACGTTGATCCCCACGAGTCAAATAATTTTGCTCCCCGCCTCAGCCCAGCTTCCCCGCGAGCCCCGTGAACTCCGCCCACGACAGTGCCGGCTTCCGTGGATCCCACAGCTTCTGGGTCAGCGCCCGCAGCGGCATCCGGACCCCCGCCGCCACCTGGTCCTGCGTCTGCGCACCCGAGAGGTCGCACCAGACGGCGAAGGAACCGCCGAGGATCTGGCCGTCGTACGCGCGTGACACCGGCGTCGTACCGCGCACGACGAGCGGGGTCCACTGCTCGTAGATGCGCTGCCCGGTCGGGTAGACGAAGGCGTTGGGCTGCCCGAGGACGTAGTACAGGTACTCGTCGTTGTAGTTGACCAGCTTGCGCCCGGCCCGCAGATACTCGGCCGGCTGCCGCGCGCCGATCTCCTTGCCCGTCCAGTACGCGACCTGGATGTCGTCGGCGGCCCGCACGACGCCCCCGTCGAAGAACCCGTCGTTCCAGGCCCGCACCGTCCGCCCGTGCCCGCGCATCACGGCGGCCCGGTCGTTCAGCCACCCCGTCGCGAGGTCCGCGATCCCCGCGCCCGACCCGTACTTCTCCTTGGCGGCGGCGGCCAGCTGCGGATACGAGGCCGCCGGGTTCGACACCATCAGCGCCCGGTACTCGTCGGCGCCGAGGTGCCAGTTCCGCCCGGGGAAGAGGTCGGCGTACTCGTTCAGCAGGTCGTCGACGATCTTCGCGGACGCGGGCTTGGAGATGTCGAGCGAGCCCCGCGAGACGACCCCCCGCACATTGCGAAGTTGCAGGTCCGGATGGGCGTCGAGCACCGCTCCCAGGTGGCCGGGCGAGTCGATCTCGGGCACGACGGTGATGTGCCGGCTCGCCGCGAGGGCGATGACGCGCCGCACCTCCGCCTTCGTCAGGTGCTGCTTCGACACGACCTCGGGGTGCGAGTCGGAGGCGATCCGGAAGCCCTGGTCGTCGGAGAAGTGCAGCCCGAGCTGGTTGTACTTCAGGTCCCCCAGCTCACGGATCCGGTCCTCGATCCACCCGGCCGTGAAGTGCTTGCGCGCGATGTCCAGCATGAACCCGCGCTGCGGCTTGGCCGGCGAGTCCCGTACGACACCCTCGGGCGCCGTGCCGCCCTTCCGCACCTCCTGTTTGAGGGTGCGTGTCCCGTAGAAGACGCCCGCCTCGGCCGTACCGCTGATCCGCACCCGCCCGTTCTTCACACTCAGCGTGTACGACTCGGCGTTCGCGTCCTCGTCGGTGAGGCCCAGCTCCACGTCCCCGGCCCGCGCCCCGCCGGAGCCCGCGTAGGCCAGCCCCAGTTCCCCGGCGAGCAGCCGCCCCTCGTCCGCGAGCGCGCCGTCGCCCACGACGACCCGCCCGCCCTTCGCGGGACGCCAGCCGGGCCCGCGGGCCGGGGTGTGCTCCCGCACGGCCGGAATCGTCTGCGGAGTCTTCGACAGCGGATACGTCCGACTGGGTGACGGAGTGGGCGACGGGGACGGTGTCGGCGCCAGGGCGGTTCTCCCACTGGAGGACTGCTGGGAGGAGGGTCCGCCGGAGTCACCGCTCGGCCAGAGCCCGACGGTCAGCACGGCACCCGCCACGACCACCACGCCCGCACTGACCAGCAGAGGCCGCCTGCCGCCAGGCAGAGCCCTCCTGCCGCCCCGCGACGGCCCGGAAGCCCTGCGCCCACGCCCGTTCACCACAGACCACTCACCCTCCTGCACCCTCCGACGACCGTCCCGCGACGACCGTCCTCGCACGCGGTACCTTCTCTGCGAACCTAAGCCCCGCGACCCGGGGTAACCGTCCACCACACATCCTTAAACTCTCTCTTATGGGTGACATTCGGGCATCTGTCGGACAGCTCGCGTCATACCTCGATAGCGTGATGACACATCTCTCACTTGACCCCCTGCCGAACCACGCGTGGTGCACACCCGAGCACCGCCGAACCGCCGAGGAACCCACGCTGCCCGCGCACCGTCCTTCCCGACTCCCCGGCCAGGCCGTCGCCACACCGGAACAGTCCGAGCCACCGGAATCCCCGGAGCCACCGAACATGCCGGAACTGCCGGAACTACCGGGGCAGACCCGCTCGACACCGGATCCCGCCGGGCCCGGCCTCACCGGCCCCCGTCCGACCGGCCTGGAGCGGTTCAACGTCATGCCCGCCGACGAGGCCGAGCGCGCCCTCCTCACCTGCTGCGGCAGCCACCGCTGGGCGCGCCGGCTGGCCGCCCACCGCCCGTACCCCGACCTGGACGCCCTGCTGGCCGCGGCCGACGAGGCGGCGTACGACCTGACGTCCGGCGACCTCGCCGAGGCCCTGGCCTGCGAATCCCTCACCGTCCTGCCGGAGGGCGCGTACTCCGCGGCCCACACCGCCCTGAGCGCCGCCCACGCCGCGTACGAGAGCCGTTTCGGCCATGTCTTCGTCATCTGCCTGGACGACACGGCCCCCGAGGAGTCCCTCGACCAGGTCCTGGCCGGAATCCGATCACGATTGACAAACGATCCGGACGAGGAACGAGTCCTGACAGCGGAAGAACTCCGCCGCCTGGCAAGAGGCCGCCTCACCAGATCTTTCAGAGACGCGGACAACTGCGCGGTCTCTTAGGGGGCGCGGTCTTTCCAGGGGCGCGGGGAACGGCGCAGTCTTTTGTCTTTTAGGGGCGCGGGGCTGTATCGATGTGCGGCTCCGCCGCGTGGGCGCGACAAGCCACAACGCACCCGCACCCGCACCCGCACCCGCACCCGGCAAACCACACAAACCCCCACCCCCGTAGCCGCCCCGCACCACCTACGGAGTAGCCCGTCCGTGTCCCAAACAACTGCCGGTTCGATCACATCGGTAGGCCCGCCGTAAACGTTCCGACAACACGTCGCTACGATGGCCGGGGCCGGTGGACCGTACCCGGCCGGGCCCGTCCGACACAGAAGCCGGCGCGGCCCCTAATCCCCGCTCCCGGAGGGTCTTCCGTGCCGGCTGGAACGCTGTACCGCGGCCGGGAAGGAATGTGGTCCTGGGTGGCTCATCGAGTCACCGGCGTCCTCATCTTCTTCTTCCTGTTCGTACACGTGCTGGACACCGCGCTAGTCCGTGTCTCCCCCGAGGACTACGACAAGGTCGTAGCCACCTACAAGACGCCGATCGTCGCGCTGCTGGAGTACGGCCTCGTCGCCGCCATCCTCTTCCACGCGCTCAACGGCCTGCGTGTGATCGCCGTCGACTTCTGGTCGAAGGGCCCGCGCTACCAGAAGCAGATGCTCTGGACCGTGGTCGGCATCTGGGTCGTGCTGATGGTCGGGGCCCTGTACCCCGTACTCGGCCACGCCGCTCGTGAAGTCTTCGGGAGCTGACGCCAACCATGTCCACCACTGAGAAGACCGCCGCTACCGGCATCGGCCCCGTCGAGGGCGAGTCCCTCTACAGCGTCGAGAACCCGGCGCCCCTGATCGAGGCCCCGCGCAAGCGGACCAAGAAGACCCCGAAGTCCACCCGTGGCAACTTCGAGATGGCCGCGTGGCTCTTCATGCGTCTGTCCGGCATCGTCCTGGTCGTCCTGGTCATCGGGCACCTGCTGATCCAGCTCGTCCTCGACGGCGGCGTGTCCAAGATCGGCTTCGCCTTCGTGGCGGGCCGCTGGGCGTCCCCGTTCTGGCAGACCTGGGACCTGCTGATGCTCTGGCTGGCGATGCTGCACGGCGCCAACGGCCTGCGCACGGTCATCAACGACTACGCGGAGCGCGCGAACACCCGGCTGTGGCTGAAGGGCCTGCTCTACACCGCCACGGTGTTCACCATCCTGCTGGGCACGCTGGTGATCTTCACCTTCGACCCGAACATCCGCTAGAGCCGGGGCTAAGAGACTCATGAAGATCCACAAGTACGACACCGTCATCGTCGGCGCGGGCGGCGCCGGCATGCGCGCCGCGATCGAAGCGACGAAGCGCAGCCGTACCGCCGTGCTCACGAAGCTCTACCCCACCCGCTCCCACACGGGCGCCGCGCAGGGCGGCATGGCCGCCGCGCTGGCCAACGTGGAGGAGGACAACTGGGAGTGGCACACCTTCGACACGATCAAGGGCGGTGACTACCTGGTCGACCAGGACGCCGCCGAGATCCTGGCGAAGGAAGCCATCGACGCGGTCCTCGACCTGGAGAAGATGGGCCTGCCGTTCAACCGCACGCCGGACGGCACGATCGACCAGCGCCGCTTCGGCGGTCACAGCCGCAACCACGGCGAGGCCCCGGTCCGCCGGTCCTGCTACGCGGCCGACCGCACCGGCCACATGATCCTCCAGACGCTGTACCAGAACTGCGTGAAGGAGGGCGTGGAGTTCTTCAACGAGTTCTACGTCCTCGACCAGCTGATCACCGAGGTCGACGGCGTCAAGCACTCGGCCGGTGTCGTCGCGTACGAACTGGCGACCGGTGAGATCCACGTCTTCCAGGCGAAGGCCGTGATCTACGCGTCCGGCGGCACCGGCAAGTTCTTCAAGGTGACGTCGAACGCGCACACGCTGACGGGTGACGGACAGGCGGCGGTCTACCGTCGCGGGCTGCCGCTGGAGGACATGGAGTTCTTCCAGTTCCACCCGACCGGCATCTGGCGCATGGGCATCCTGCTGACGGAGGGCGCCCGCGGTGAGGGCGGCATCCTCCGCAACAAGGACGGCGAGCGCTTCATGGAGAAGTACGCGCCGGTGATGAAGGACCTCGCGTCCCGCGACGTCGTGTCCCGCTCCATCTACACGGAGATCCGTGAGGGCCGCGGCTGCGGTCCCGAGGCCGATCACGTCTACCTCGACCTCACGCACCTCCCGCCGGAGCAACTGGACGCCAAGCTCCCGGACATCACCGAGTTCGCCCGCACCTACCTGGGCATCGAGCCGTACACGGACCCGATCCCGATCCAGCCCACCGCGCACTACGCGATGGGCGGCATCCCGACGAACGTCGAGGGTGAGGTCCTGTCGGACAACACCACGGTCGTCCCCGGCCTGTACGCCGCCGGCGAGGTCGCCTGCGTGTCAGTCCACGGCGCGAACCGCCTGGGCACGAACTCCCTCCTCGACATCAACGTGTTCGGTCGTCGCGCGGGTATCGCGGCCGCGGAGTACTCCGCGAAGACGGTCACGCACGTCGAACTGCCCGAGGAGCCTCAGTCCCTGGTCGTCGCGCAGATCGAGCGGTTGCGGTCGTCGACGGGCAACGAGCGCGTGGCGGACATCCGCCGCGAGCTGCAGGAGACCATGGACGCCAACGTCATGGTGTTCCGCACCGAGCAGACGATCAAGACGGCGGTGGAGAAGGTCGCGGAACTCCGCGAGCGCTACCGGAACGTCTCGATCCAGGACAAGGGCAAGCGGTTCAACACCGACCTGCTGGAGGCCGTCGAGCTCGGCAACCTCCTTGACCTGGCCGAGGTCATGGCAGTCTCCGCCCTGGCGCGCAAGGAGTCCCGCGGCGGTCACTACCGCGAGGACTACCCGAACCGCGACGACGTCAACTTCATGCGCCACACCATGGCGTACCGCGAGGTCGGCGACGACGGCACCGAGTCCATCCGTCTCGACTACAAGCCGGTCGTCCAGACCCGCTACCAGCCGATGGAGCGTAAGTACTGATGGCTACTCCCACCCTGGACAAAGCGGACAGCGCCGGTGCGCCGGAGGCCGGCTTCGCCGACACCCCGTACATCACCGCCACGTTCCGCGTCCGCCGCTTCAACTCCGAGGTCTCGGCGGAGGCGGTCTGGGAAGACTTCCAGCTGGAGATCGACCCGAAGGAGCGCGTCCTGGACGCCCTCCACAAGATCAAATGGGACCAGGACGGCACCCTCACCTTCCGCCGGTCCTGCGCGCACGGCATCTGCGGCTCGGACGCGATGCGGATCAACGGCAGGAACCGCCTTGCCTGCAAGACGCTGATCAAGGACATCAACCCCGAGAAGCCCATCACGGTCGAGCCCATAAAGGGCCTGACGGTCCTGAAGGACCTGGTCGTGGACATGGAGCCGTTCTTCCAGGCGTACCGCGACGTGATGCCCTTCCTCATCACGAAGGACACGAACGAGCCGACCCGGGAACGCCTCCAGACGGCGGAGGACCGCGAGCGCTTCGACGACACGACGAAGTGCATCCTCTGCGCGGCCTGCACCTCCTCCTGCCCGGTGTTCTGGAACGACGGCCAGTACTTCGGCCCGGCCGCGATCGTCAACGCGCACCGTTTCATCTTCGATTCGCGTGACGAGGCGGGCGAGCAGCGCCTGGAGATCCTGAACGACAAGGACGGCGTGTGGCGCTGCCGCACCACGTTCAACTGCACGGACGCCTGCCCCCGAGGCATCGAGGTAACGAAGGCGATCCAGGAAGTGAAGAGGGCGCTGATCACTCGGCGGTTCTGACCGTCGCGACAGCACCGCGGCCGCACCACGACCGCACGTTGACGAAGGCCCTGCCTTCCGGACTTCCGATGCTGTTGGCGAATCCCGTCAGATCCCCGGCAAGTGGGTTGTGAGTCCCAGCGACACGCCGTGAACCCGGCGTGTCGCTGGGACTCTCGCGACAATTGCCTCGCCCTACGGATTCGCCAACGGCATCCGGACTTCCGGGGGCGGGGCCTTCTTCGTGGAACGGTCGGACTCCCCCTCTGGGCGATCCTCACCCAGCAGGACAGGGCGGCCCCCAGCGCACGGTACTGCCCCGCGGCACGGTCGTCTGAGGCAGGAGCGGCCCGTTTACCGCGGCTACACAAGCGGCGCCTTCGCCCCCGCGGGTTCCGCGTGCGTGCCCGGCCCTTCTGCGCCCGGGGTGATCCACTCCGCCCACACCTCCTTGCCTCCGGTCGTGCGCCGCCCGTTGACGAGGAGGTAGTGCCCCCAGTCGTCGGCACACCCGCGCATGAGCCAGAGCCCGCGGCCATGCTCCTGCCCGGTGTCGGGGGCCTGCTCCGGCCCCAGCCGTTCGGACGGCATGTACGGGCTGCTGTCCCACACACTGAGCCTCAGACGGCCGCCCGTACGCATGATCCGTACGGACACGGGATCCCGCGTACAGACAAGGGAGTTGGTGACCAGCTCGGAGGCGACGAGTTCGACGTTGTCGAGGACGGCGTCCCGGACGCGGTGCCGGGTGAGGACGGCTCGCACGTGGGCGCGCACGATGCCGGGGCCGAGGGGGGTTCTTGGGATACGCAGGACGTACTCCCAGTCGGCGTCGAGCGGGGAGCAGTCGGCGAGGTCTTTCAGGGCGAGTTCGGGCATGGCCGTAACTCCTCGTTGAGGTACGGGGGTTGGATGGGGGGCGGGTGGCGCGGGCGGTGGCTCTGCCGCCGGCCTGTGTGTGGGCATGGCGGTGCACTTCCGTGAAGTCCGTCACCACGGTGGGTAGTTGGTACGCCACTGAAGGTAGAGGATTGGGAGTAGGGTTACTACTCCTTACGTCAAACCATTACCCCTAAGGGTGAGAGGGCTGCGGCATGCCACCAAGATCAGCAGCGACCGTACGGCAACAGCGCATCGGTGCTGAGCTGCGCAAGCTAAGAGAACGGGCGGGGCTGACCGCACGCGAGGCCGGGGAGTTGCTGAGCGTCAACGCGGCACGCATTAGCTCCATCGAAGCCGGGCGTTTCGGTGTCAGCATCGACCGGGTTCGCATGTTCGCCCACAGTTACGGCTGTTCGGACGAGCCGTATATCGAGGCGCTCTCAGCCATGACCGCGGGTCGGGGGCGCACCTGGTGGGAGGCGTACCGCGAGTCCCTACCCTCGGGGCTGCTCGATCTGTCCGAACTGGAGCACCACGCGACAGCGATCCGCACGGCTCAGATCGCCCACATCCCCGGCCTGTTCCAGACGGTCGACTACGCACGCCTCGTCTTCAGACAGTCCATCCCCAAGCTGTCCCCACCCGAGGTCGAGTACCGCGTCACGCATCGCATCAAGCGTCAGGGCATCCTCTTCGCGGACAACCCGACCTCGTACACCGCGATCATTCACGAAGCCGCCCTGCGCATGCGGTTCGGCGGTCGGGATGTGACACGTGAACAGTTGGAGCACATCGTCGAGATGAGCGAACGGGACCACGTCACCGTCCTGGTGATCCCCTACGAGGCCGGCATCTTCCCCGGCGCCGGACAGACCGTCCTGTACGCCGAAGGACCTGTCCCCCAACTGGACACCGTGCAACTCGACGCCGAACATGGGTCCGTATTCCTCCACACGGACTTCCAGCTGGAGAACTACCGCACGTTCATGTCCCACTTCGAAGCGGTCGCCCTCAAGGAAGCCGCGTCGCGAGACCTGATCCACGAGATCATCGCCAACCTGTGAAAGGCCCCAAGTGCCTACCCTCCACTGGCAGAAGTCGACCTACAGCAGCGAGGGAAACAACTGCGTCGAACTCGCCACCGCCCCCGACGGAACGATCCGCCTCCGCGAATCCGACGACCCGACGACCGCCCTCACGCTTCTCCCCTCGGGCCTCCGCTCGCTGCTGGTCGCGGCCCGCCGGGAGATAACCAACCGCCCTTGAGGACCCTCGCTGCCGGACCAACGGTCCGCCGACGCATGCTGGTGCGCCGACACGGGGTGCCACCGCCTACCGGATCGACATCCTGGAACAACTCACCAGGCTGTCAGCAACTTCGCTGAAGCGGGGCTGCAGACGCCTCCAACTCGCCGATCTTCTCCAGCTGGGCCCTGACAATGTCGTCCGGACCGCTCGCCGGGTTCTTGCCCTGCGGCCCTCTCGGCCTGTTGAAGGTGTAGAACATGGCGAGCGTCGTACCCATTCGGGCCACGACCACGGCGTAGGGAACCTTCACAGGCTCCTCGTTCGGGAACGACACGACCTGGGTGAGCCGCAAGGAGACACTTTCGTCGCCTCATCCGCTTCCATAACCCGCGCCACTCGACGGCGACTCTGTTCCTGGAACAAGGCGTCGACCTCGTAGTCATCAAGGAACTCCTCGGCCACGCCCACATCGGCGCCACCGCCGGCGTTTACGCCCACGTGTACGCCGACACCACGTCCGACTCCGCCTCCAACGCCAAGCTATCGCCACCCTTAACGATGTGCTTATCGTCGAGGATGGCGGCCTCGATGGCCCGCCCACCGTCGTCGTCCGCTGACGTTGCCGTCAAAGTACTCTTGGCCTCTCTGCAGAACGTGCCAGAGGGGTCAAGCGAGCGCTTCTCTACGTTGCCGGATCCTGGTGTGATTGCCGCCATTCCGAGATTCGCCTGAGGAAAGGCCCCTCAACGTTCTCCGCACCACAGGCGTAAGCCAGCCAGCGGAGCTCTTCACACGGAAACGCTGGCTCGCCAGATGAGTCAACCCACAGCAGCACCGCATCATTCGAACGTTGGGTCACATCCCACCACGCCCAACCCCTCAACTGTGGATCAAAGCAGAAGAGCCAATCCTGAAGTTCCCATGGCTCTTCACCGCGACGGGAAAAATACTGCTGACTTCCCAAGGACGCCACATAGTCACGACCAACCATAATGGAGCCGCGAGTCACTTCTGCGAACCAATCAGGGATCAGAGTTTCTGGAATGGTTTCCGAATCGAAGTCAGCCTGATTCGCCGTACGGATTGCAGCAGACAATACCGCCCGGAATCTAGTGACGTAGTCGACCGCATCGACGTTGGTGGTGACCAGGAACGTAGCGAAGACTGGCGGCCCCTCAACCCCCTTCGCGGGCGAGAAATCGATTCGTTCCAGTTCTCCAATGAACTTACTGGTACTCATCGAATCACCCGACCAGAACCGGGAGTGATTGCCCCCCTGAGATCACCGAACATATTCGACGGGATTCCATATAGCCCAGGTGAAACTGAGGGGTCTGCAATGTCCGGCCGAGTCCTTCGTAGCTGATTCCACTCTCGTGTACTTCCTTCGAACCCTCGCGGCTTTCGCTGTGGAAGAGCCGACTCTCGCACCCGGTCAACGAATGAGCTATCCACATCGAATCCCAAAACCTGACCATCCGCACCACGGAACTGCAGTGAATGCGAAGCGTCGCCACTCATGTTCAAGTACAGGCGCCCTTCTCCATTCAACGAGACGTTTCCGTTCGCATCGATCCCAATACGCTGACTATCAGGGTGGGAAGTTTGCGTCCGGTAAACCGTGCAGTTGGAATTATGGACCAGTACCGGAGTCTGCCCCGCCAGCACATAGTACGTATGCAGGTCATCAACCGTGAGGTTGTACGTCCGAGTGTGCTTGGTGAAGGCGCGGCTGCCGGTGACGATGACCGTGTCGCCGGCATCGGTGAGCAGGGTCATCCCCGGCGCGAGGTCGCCCGCCTCGATCCAATCGTGCTCGGACGGTGACCAGAAGGGGTGCTCATACGTGGCCGTGAGCTTTTCCATGCCGTCCGGTGTGGCGATGGACAGCTCGTTGAAGTGCTTGTCGTCCTCGGTAATGATCAGACGGGTGACTCTTCTGGGGCCGGACTCGCCAGTTCGCGGGTCGGTGGCCTGGACTTTGTCGCCGAGTTCGACGTCCTCGATGTCCTTCGTGCTGCCATCCGACATGAGCACGTCGGTGCCCGCCAGGAAGCACTTGCACGAGCCCTTCAGACCGCGCCCCGCGGAACCCCCTCCCAGACTTCCTGGCCCTTCTCCGACCGCCACCTTGGACAAGAAGCCCATGGAAGGTCCGATGAAAGCCACCTTGCCCAGGCAGCCGCTCTTCCGTCCCAGGCTCATGCACGCGAGAAGTTTGAGGTGCATGAGTTGCTGCCGGTCTCCGTCCGCTTCCTCCTGGTCCTGCGCATCAAGCAGACAGCCGGAAGTCTCCTGGCAGTAATTGTCGACCTGCCGGTTGAGGAGCCGCGCGAACTCGTTGGCGTATTTCCACTGCTTGTCGACGAATACGCCGGGGTAGATCTCCGTGTGTTTCTTACTGGATACCGCTACGGCCGGGTTGGCGGTACCCCGGTCCAGCGCCGCCTGGTGGTTCTGTGAGTTCTTCCTCTTCCCGGGCGTCTGGCCCGGCGTGGTGTTCTCGGCGTTGGCGTCCGGGCGGGTCGGGCAGTCGATGAACGGGCACAGACCAGTGGGATCACTCTTGCTGACGGGGCTGTTGCCGCTGTAGGCGTAGCCATTCATCTGCAACGGGTCCGCGATGTTGATGACCGGGTCGGCCGAGAGGAAGCGGCCCGAGTTCTGGTCGTACTCGCGAGCGCCGATGTGGGTCAGTCCGGTGGCCGCGTCGTCGATGCCGACGCCCAGGTAGCTGCGCTTGTTGGGCCAGGTCGACGGCTTGGGACCGCGGACTTCGCCGTAGGGCTTGAAAGCGCGGCGGGTGACCGGCTGGCCGCTCGACAGTTCCACTGTTGTGTTCGCCGTGCCCACGTGGTCCACGAGCAGCACGCTGAGTTTGTGGCCCGTGGTGGCGCCGTTGCTCGTCGTGCGGACCACCGTGGGTGCCCCGGCCTGGCCGTAGGCACGTGAGGCGCGCGTGATCGTCCCGGTGGCGTCCGTCGTCAGCTCGGTCTCGCCCAGGTAGAGCGTCGAGCCCGACGGTGAGTTCTCCAGGATGCGGTTGCCGGCGGCGTCGTAGACGTATGTCGTCTTCTTGCCGTCGTCCGTGATCGTGTCGAGCTTGTTCTCGGATGTCCAGGTCAGGTTCTGCGTGGCGTTCGACAAGTCGCGGACTTCGGTGTTACCCACAGCGTCGTACGAGTAGCTGCTGCCCATGCCCGAAGGGGTGGAGCTGATCCACTTCATGGTGTGCGGCTGCGGGGTGCCGTAGCCGTACGTGTAGCCGACGTTCTTCGTCGCGTCGGCCGGGTCGTGCTCCGTCAGGTTGGCTCGGTTGCCGAGCCAGTCGAAGGTGAACGACTGGCGGTAGGCCGTGGCGCCGGTGGCGACCGTGCCCACGTCCGGAGCGGTCGCGGCCAGGGTCGACGTCAGCGAGGCGTCCGGGCTCGACACGTCGGTCGCCGCGTCCGGAGCGTCCGCCACCGGGCCTGACGAGGCGGCGAAGTCGGTGCGGTAACCCCAGGTCGTCCCGCCCGACGACTTACAGCCGGTGCCGCTTCCGGCGGGCGCGACACTCGGCGTCCAGGCGTTCACCAGCTCGCCCATCACGTCGTACGTGAAGCACTGGTTGTCCCACGTCGTGCCCGAAGCCTCGGACAGCTTGCGGGCGTTGGACGTGATGGTGCCGGAGACGTCGTAGGAGTAGTAGCTGTCCGTGATGCGGTGCGGGCCGGTGGTCTCCCGGTCCGCGACGGTGCGCTGGAGGCGGCCCGTGTGCGGGTCGACGAAGTTCGTCGTCCACACCCGGTTGGGCTGGGCGCCGGAGACCGTGCGCAGGGCTTCGCCGTAGGGCGAGTAGGTCGCGTCGGACGTGTACCAGGTCAGGCCCGACGTCGACTCGGCGAGGCCGTCACCGTTGTAGCGGGTGACGACGTTCTCCTTCGCCAGCCCGCCCACAGCGGGCAGCGTGATCGACAGCGGCTTGCCGGTCGGGGTGTAGGTGTACGCATAGGCGTACGTGCCGGACAGGCCGGTGGTCGTCGAGTTGGGCGGGACCACCGTCTCACTGCCCGTGGCCCGGTAGTCGGTGTCGTAGCCGGTGACACGGTTGACGTAGTCGCCGCCCGAGGTGTGCCGGGTCGAGGCGACGGGCTGGCCGAGCGCGCCGGGCAGTGTGTCGTAGGTGAACGACTTGGCGGGCGTGGCGGTCGCGGAGCCCTCGCGGATGTACTTGATCCGGCCGAGCTCGTCGTACTCCGTGTGCGTCGTCCGGGACTTGGCGTCCGTCACCTTGTTCGGCCGGTCGGCATCGTCGTACCCGGTGTCCGTCCTGCCCACGTCCGGGTCGGTCGTGGACGTCACTCGGCCACGGGCGTCGTACGTATATGTCCAGGCGTTGCCCGCCGGGTCCGTGACCTTGCTCTGGTTGCCGCGAGCGTCATATTCGTAGGCGGTTACACGCCCGTCGTCCGAGCTTGAGTCGTCCTTGCTGTAGTGACGAATTGAGGTGACCCGGCCGAGGGCATCGGTGTAGGTCCGAGTCCGCGGGACGGTCGAGCCGGCCGGATTCACGTACGTACTGGTGTCGCTGTAGGTCGTGTACGTCGCGTACTCGTAGTCGCCGTCGTAGTACGTCGACTGGCGGACCTGCCGCTCCAGGCCGTCGTAGCGCAGCTTGACCCAGCTGGGGATCAGCGACTTCGATCGAGGGGCAAACAGCTCGGCGGCCGGCTCACCCTTCGCGAGATATGCGCTCGTCTGCTCATCGGGCAGGCCGTGGTCGTTGTAGGTGATGTCGGTGATGATCCGGCCCGGGCCATGAGCCTCGGACTGGCTCTGGACCTGGCGCATCAGGCCGTCATAGAGCGTCACCTGACGGCTGTAGGAGCCGTCGTCCTTCAACGTTCTGGCCGTCACGGCGGCCGGTCGTGTCTGCTCGGACGTGGCGATCGCCGCTTGGTAGTCGATCTCGATGTCCGGCGTCTTGCCGCCGGACGAGCGCGACGGTGACCAGCCCTTCACCAGACGCCCGAGCGCGTCGTACTCGCTGCGCGTCACTCGGCCATTCGCGTCGGTGACCGTCAGCGCAAGGCTGCGGCCCGGATCGAAGGCCGTGGTGGCGGCATGCCCTTTCGCGTTGATCGTCTTGACTGACGTGACCGGCCCGCCCGCATCCCCAGGGGTGTACTGCGTTTCGGTCGTACCGGTGCCCGGCTTGGTGACGGTACGGAGGCGGCCCAGCGGATCGTAGGTGGTCTTCGTAATGACCGAATACGAAGTTCCAGCAGCGTCGATGCCGGCGGAGGAGGTGACGAGCCCCTTCGTCGGCACTTCGCCGTATGCCAGGCCGTCGTAGCTGTTCCGCACCGCCCGCACGAGCTTGGTGGCCGGGTCCGCCGCGTCGTACCCGGCACACGAAGTGCCCGTGCTCCGCTCCTCCTTGGGCAGCCCGATCAGCCACGCGGACGTGTTGTGCACATACGACGTCCTGGTGCAGCTCTGGTCGGACAGGACCTCACTGCTGCCGCTCGGCTTGACCACCGCCGTTTCGGTCTGAACCGGCAGGCCGTACGTGTCCTCGACCGACGTCAGCGTCCGGACGGCGCGCCAGCTCGTGTCGACCGTCTGGATCTCGTCCGTGCGCTTGATGCCGCTGCGGTGGGCCAGTAGCGGGTCCAAGTCCGTGCCGTTCTCGGTCTCCCTCGAACGGGACGCGGTCTGCTTCGACCAGGGGTAGTTCAGCGTCCGCTTCTGGACTCGCTTGTCTGAGTTCAGGTAGGTAATGCTCTCCGCCGCCATGCCCGCGTACTGCGGCGCGTCGTCCGCGAGCAGCGTGTATGCGCCCGTGGAGTCCTTGACCTCACCGCCCACGCCCTGGAAGTAGCGCGTCTCGGAGTACGACTGGGCCTGCGGATCCCCCTGCTGGGAGCTGGACTTGCTGCCCTTGGTGACCGCCACCTTGCGGTAGCCGCGCCAGTCGCTGTACGTGCGCAGGGACGGGCGGGTGAACTCGTCGTCGGACTTCGCCCAAGCGCTGTCCGTGTAGTCGTACGTCGTGTGGACGGGCTTGCCGTGCGACGTGACCTTGTCCGTCTCGGTCACCGAGTCGACGACGTACTTGTTGAACCACGCCTTCGCGGGCGTCTTCTCGTCGCCGTCCGGGGACCAACGGATGGGATAGCAGGTGCCGTTGTTCTTGCCCTTGTCCTCGGACGGTTCGCTCGCGCAGCCGCCCTTGTACTCGACCTCGATGTCGCCGCCGTACTCGGTGGCGACCGTGCCGATACGGGGTCGAGTGAAGCCGGGGCGCTGGTCGTTCGGACCACTGGAGACCAGGTTCGGGAGCTGGCGGTCCTTGAGGCGCAGACGCAGGGGCGAGGTCGCGCCGACCGAGTACTCGGCGAAGCTGACACCGTCCTTGTGCTGGAGAGTGCCGGTGGTGTCGCCGGGCGCGAAGCCCCTGCGGGTGATCGAGTTCAGCCAGAGGCCCGGGGACGTGTCGTACCAGTCCTCCGGGAAGGACTGGTGAAGGGTGTACGTGTCCACCTTGCCGAGGCCACTCTGGCCGGCGCGAGCCGCCTTCGTCGTCACCGTGTCCAGGCGCAGCTGTGTCCAGAAGGACGGGAAGGCCGGGCACAGCTTCGACGTCGACTTGCAGTTGAGGTTGCCGGGGGTGTCCCACCAGGGACGGTACGCGCCCGGGTCGTCGGTCTTGGCGAAGTTCGCCGCGTCGCAGTCCGTATCCGACTTCAGGCAGCGCTGCTTGACGCCGAACTCGACCGTGGCGGAGGGCTTGGTGAGATCGGAGCGCATGCCGTACTCGATGGTCGTCGGGTAGGCGTAACGGTCGTACTGCTCAGGGGACTTGAACTTCTTCTTGACGGCGTAGTGGTTCGTCTCCTGCTTCCAGGTGACGACCAGCGCGTTGCCGTGCACGTCGACGACCTTGTCCAGGCCCCAGCGCCAGGCCTGCTTCTTGCCCGCGCCGCAGCGGGAGTCCGCGAAGGCGGTGGCGTGGCAGGGCTCGCCGGGGTGGTTGCCGAAGACGGGGACGGTGGAGACGGAGTTGGTGTCGGCGTGGCCGCCGCCGACGTTGTTCAGACCGTAGAAGTACTGGGTGCCGTCCGTGGTGGTGACAACCCAGTGCTCGCCGTCGTTGTCACCGTTGCTGCCGCCGGTCTTCAGCTGGACACGAGTGCCGTCATCCTGCTGCGGACGGTACGTGTCGGTGTCGCCGACCCGTACCAGCTCGGTGGTCTTGCCGGCCAGGGACATCACCGCGTTGTCCGA
Organism: Streptomyces sp. NBC_00878; assembly: GCF_026341515.1. NCBI lineage: Bacteria > Bacillati > Actinomycetota > Actinomycetes > Kitasatosporales > Streptomycetaceae > Streptomyces > Streptomyces sp. NBC_00878. The sequence goes on from NZ_JAPEOK010000001.1 coordinate 4,016,166, forward strand.
CACCCAGCACAGGTCCGACGTCTTGTCCTTCTTTGCGGCGTTGTTGGGTGTGCCGGAATTCAGCGTCTTGCGGTCGTCCTGGCAGGCGCGGTAGCGGCGCTCGATGTGGCCGGGGTCGTATCCCCAGCCCTCGCCGATCCAGGAGGCCTGGGGCGAGGAGACCGCCGTACGACCGTCCACCGTCTGCGAGTTGTAGCTGAAGGAGATGTTGGGGGCCGGGCCCGCAGGCGCGGCCGGAACGGTCAGCGGATACGACCAGTTGAACGCGCCCGAGGAACCCCCGGCCTCCCACTTCCCGTCGGAGGCGAGCGGCGTGGCTTTGAACGAACCGCCGCCGCCACCACCGGAGTCGACCGCACCAATGACCGCGGTGTCACCGGCGGCTGCGACCGGGGTCGCCGAGCTGCGGTACGCAGCCTGGGCTACGGAAGGCCCTTCCGAGCCCGTCGCTGCGGCGGCCGCCGGAGTGACCGTCCCGTCCGCCGCCGTGTCGACCGTGGCCGTGATGGACTGGGTCTTCGTGTCGTTGGCCGTCTCCAGTTCCTCGTACGCCTGGCACGCCTCGTCGTCCGGCGTCGTCAGGTAGCACTCGGGAAACTGGACGAAGCGCAGGCGGGAGGCCCAGTCGGCGCCGTAGAGGTTCCTGAACTCGGCGTAGTCGAGCTTGACCGAGATCGGGACAGAGCCGGTCGCCGGGGCCTGGACGGTCACGACGGCACCGTCGACGCCCTGGGACACGGGCGCGGTGCGAGCGGCCACCGAGACCTGCCAGGTGCCCGTGGGCGCGGCCTGGTCGGGAGCCTGTCCGAGACTGACGGGCAGGTCGTCGACCGGGGTCAGGTCGACCTGCTGGGCGGCCGCGCCCAGGCGGGATGCCGTCGCGGCCAAAGCCCCCTTGCGGGCCGCGATCTGGCCAGTGCGCGTCGCTGCCTGCGTCGCGCTCGCCGTCGAGCCGAAGCTGACCGTCCCGGTGTCGGCGGGCGGTGCCGTCGCCGTGCCGGCCGGTGCCTGTTGCAGGTCCTCGGGGACGTCGACCTTCAGGGTCTCCAGGTCCCGTTCGAAGACCTCACCCGAGATGGGCTTTTCCTGGTCGAGCGCCTCCAACTCCAGCGTTTCGCGGCCCTTTTCGGCCGTGGCCGGGTCGGGCGGCAGCGCCAGCGACTGGGCGGGCAGGAGGCCCACCAGCAGGGCTGCTCCGAGGGCGGGTACGACGGCCGTGCGCAGGCGACGCGCACGGCGGCGCCGGGCAGGCGAGAAGCGACCGAACACGACGGAGTCCCCCGGACCACTTGGAGCGGGACCAGGTTCGGACCACGCGTGATGGCGTATCAGATGCGCAGATTCTGTGACGCCTCTGTGAAATTTCGCTAGATCGCCCGTAAGGATGTGATCATCATCACGGTACGTAGCGTGCCGTAGCGGTCAGTAGCGCGCAGACCTCGACTCGCCTGATATAGCGAACGCTTCCGAATCTCCGTGACCTAACACGCAATTCGTCAATCGCCCCACCAAATACCCTTGGCATTGGGGGCGTTGAAAGATATCTCGTGGCGGTTTGCGATCAAGACCACCTCGTGGCAGGGCAGTTGTCGGCACACGCACCCAACCGTGGGTACGGCTCAGACAGTTGATCGACTCAATCCCCTCCCTCGTATGCGAAGGGTGACGACAGCCCGCTCATAGGTCATCATCGGCGGGCCCGGCAGCGCCCTGTCACGCGCCGGTTCCAAGGGGAGAAGGGGAACTCGCCCGATGACGCGCACCAGGACGGGCAAGAGACGCGGCTGGCGTCGAGCGCCCGGGAGCCGGACCACCACCGCCGCCGTACTCGCGACGGCTCTCGCCGCCACCGGCATCGTTTTCGTGAGCCTCGGCCTGGACGATTCCGGCCCCCGCGGCAAGGTGGACGGCGACCGGAAGGCGAAGCCGGTCACCGAGGCCGCAGCCATCACGCGGGCTGCGAAGACCGGGAAGTCCGTCGAGGTCACCGCGCTGCGCACGGTCCGCTCAACCACCTGGGCCCGGCCCGACGGTCTTTTCGCCAAGAAGCTGTACTCCACCCCGGTGCGGGCCAAGGTAGGCGGCGAGTGGAAAGCCATCGACTACAACCTCCACCGCACCAAGGCCGGTTGGGAGCCCCGGGCCACCAATGCGCGGATGGTGTTCTCGGCCGGCTCCAAGGAAGCCAGTTCCAAGGGCCGTGCAGAGGAGCAGCGCTCCTCCCGTGGCACGGCCCATCGCGTCTCCCTGCTCAAAGGGCTCAAGGGCGCCGCCGCGGCAGACGAGACCTCGACTCCCCTGGTCACCCTGACCGTTGACGGCTACGACATTCAACTCACCTGGCCGGGCCCCGTTCCCGCCCCGATCATCGACGGCTCCCGAGCCCTCTACCCGGAGATCTTCCCGGGCGCCGACCTGGTCCTCACCGCCGACGACGAGGGCTTCGGCCAACTCGTCGTCCTCAAGAACCGGCAGGCCGCAGCCGATCCACGCGCAAAGCAACTGTCGTACGGCATCACCTCCGCGGACCTGACCTTCCGGCTGGACCCGGTCTCGGGCATCGTCACCGCCGAGAGCGCGTACGGCAACGAGGTCGCGATGTCGCCCACGCCGCTGATGTGGGACAGCAGCGGCGCCCCGGCGGTCACCGACGGTACGGTCGGCGCCACCGCCCAGCCGACCACCTCGGAGAGCCCCAACCCCACCGACACGGCCACCGGCACACCGAGCGACACTCCGAGCCCCACCGAAGAGCTCATCGAAACGGATGAGCAGACCGACGCCACCCCCGAGACGCTGCCGGCGGCCACCGACGGCCCGGAGCCCACGGCCGCGGAGTCCCCGCTGCCCTCCGCTCCGGCGGAGCCGACGCCCGCGCCCTCGCCGACCGGCTCCTCGGCCACGCTCGGTCTGCCCGGGCTCGACGGTCCCTCCCCCGACTCGCGCGGGGAGCTCGTGGAGGCTGACCTGTCCGGGGCGAACTGGGTGATCACGCCCGCCCAGGACTTCCTCGTGGACTCGGCCACCACATACCCGGTGTTCATCGACCCGTCGGTGAAGAAGCACACCCAGAACTGGACCACGGCGTACAGCCGCCACCCCAACGCCACCTTCTACAACGGCAAGGGCTTCAACAAGGGCGGTACGCACGAGGCCCGCGTCGGCTTCGAGTCCGACACCTGGGGCACCTCGCGCTCGTACTTCAACATCGCCTTCGACAAGGACCTCAAGGGCACGAAGATCACCAGCGCGAAGCTCCGCATGCTGGAGACGTACTCCTGGTCATGCAGCGACCGCTCGATGAGCGTGCACCTCACCGGCGAGATCAACTCCCACACGAACTGGAAGAACGCCCCCAAGCTGCACGACGGAAACAAGTTCGCGACCAAGAGCTTCGCGCACGGCTACAAGTCCGGCTGCCGGGACGCGTACGAGACCTTCGACGTGAAGAAGGCCGCGCAGAAGCGGGCCGACAAGGGCGAGGACACCATCACGTTCGGTCTACGGGCCCGCGACGAGAACTCGCAGTACGCGTGGAAGAAGTTCCGGGCCAACGGGGACAACGCGCCTGTCCTGGAGCTCGTCTACAACCGCAAGCCGACCGTCGACTCCAAGTCGCTCGACCTCGGCCCGGAGGGCAAGTGCACCACCACCGAGCCGTACGTCCGTATGGGTTCGGGCAATCTGACGTTCACCGCCCGGGCGTCCGACAAGGACAAGAACCTCGACTATCTCGACTTCGACCTGTGGGCCAAGGGCAAGTGGGACACCACGGGCGATCTGCTGAAGTCCACCGGAAAGGTCTCCGTCGGCGGCGACAAGGACACCGCTCTGCGCACCACGAGCGGCTTCTCCACCAGCACCCTCACCAACGGCACCGTCTACTCCTGGCGGGTGCGTGCCGTCGACGACGCGAATGCCACCTCCGGCTACACCCCGGCCAAGACACCGTGCCGCTTCGTCCTCGACACCGCCGCGCCCAAGCCGCCCAAGGTCAGCTCCACCGACTTCCCGAACGCGGACGGCAGCGAGAACGGCTTCGGCAACGACGCCGAGGACGCCAACTGGAGCACCCTCAAGTTCGGCACCGCGGGCTCCTTCACCGTTCGCGCCCTCAACACTGACGTGGTTCGCTACGAGTACGGCTTCAACTCGGCCACCTACTCCGGCTCGCTGACGCGTGCCTCCGGAACTGCCGCCACCGTCAGCGCCACCATCGGCAACGCCAAGCCGCCGACCGCCGGTCCCAACGTGCTGTACGTCAGGACCGTGGACAGCGCGGGCAATGTCTCGCAGCCGACGAAGTACTTCTTCTACGTCACGCCCCGCGACCAGGCCGACGCCCCCGGCGACTTCACCGGCGACAAGCTCGCCGATCTGATGGTCGTCACCGAGGGCGGAAACCTCTCCCTGTACCCCTCGCAGGCCACGAGCGACCTCACCAAGGGATCCGGCGACCTGGACTACTCGATGTCCGGCGCCTACCGCGCCAATCCGGAGAAGGACCCGAACGGGGACGACCTGCCACCCTTCGTGGCCGCGCCCTCCGGCCACTTCACGGGCGCGCTGATCACCCACAACGGCGACGTCTACGGCGGCGACGGCCTCCAGGACCTCATCGTCCGCGTCGAAGGCAAGCTGTGGGTCTACCCGGGCGACGGCTACGGCGCCGTCAACGTCGACAAGCGCCGCGAGATCCTGCTGCCCGACGGCGCCCCCAGCCCGGCGAGCCTCACCCAGATCGTGTCCGCCGGTGACGCCACCGGTGACGGCCGGACCGACTTCTTCGCCACCGTCGGCGACGAGTTGTGGGCCTTCACCGGCTACCACGGAGCCACCATCGACCAGGCGATGCGTCTGGCCGCCTCGACATGGACCGAGCGCGACCTGGTCACCGTCCAGGACATCAGCGGAGACGGCATCACCGACATCGTCTACCGCACCGATGTCTCCGAGCGCCTACTGCTGCGCAAGGGAATCGCCGCAAGCGGCGGCGGGGTCAGCATGGACTCTCTGAAGTCCGGCGCGAACTCTTCAGGCGGCGCCGACACCGAGTACGGCGCCGCCGGATGGTCCAGCACCAACATCCCACTGCTCATCGGAACAGCGGACGCCAACGGAGACTCCATCCCCGACATCTGGACCGTGCGCTCCGACGGCTCGGTCCGCTTCTACGCGGGCGGCAAGACGGTCCTCTCGGGCTCCGGCACCGAGATCATCGCCCCTGCGAGCTACTGGAAGACCCGCGTCGCCATCGGATGACGATTCTGGACTCGACTCACGGCGATCGAGACATGGTTGAGGTCTCATCAGCCTCCCGCCGGGGGACTCAGCGCTCGTCCCGCACGCGGCCCACCGGCTCCCCCTCCCGCAATCAGCCTGAAGAGTACTGAAGCCTCCAGGGCAGGTCCCGTGCCGGGCAGGAAGAGGCTCAGGGTGAGGTCAGGGTCCTGTCCGGGATCTTCCCGATGGAAGCGAGGGCTGTGCGGCGCGAGGCTGGTGTGCATGGCGAAATTACGTGAGCACAAGGGGCGTTGGAGGACGGCGGCGGCCGCCGGAGCGGTGGCGGCCGTGCTGGTGGCGGGGACCGTGCCGGCTGTGGCCGCGGGCCCCGGGCACGGTGTGGCCCGAGGTGACCGAGGGCTCGACAAGAGCGACCGGGAGCTCGACAAAGAGGCGCTGCGGGCATCTCTCGCCGGGCTGCCCGACGAGAACGTGACGGGCGGGCTGATCCGGATGTCCGGCACGGACGGCCGCTGGTCAGGCACGGCCGGTCCGTCCGTGCCGTCCGCCGACGCGCACTTCAGGATCGGCAGCGTCACGAAGATCTTCACGTCGACCGTGCTGCTCCAACTGGCCGCCGAGGGACGGCTGACTCTGGACGACACGGTGCAGGAGTTGATGCCGGGCCTTCTGCCGCCCGGCTACTACCCCGTCACCGTGGGCCAGTTGCTCAGCCACACCAGCGGTCTCCAGATCATGACCTGCGCCACGGAGGACATGTCACCGCGCGAGGCCGTGGACGCGTCACTGGCCTGCGGCGAGCCGACGGAACCGGGCAGGGCCACGCGCTACAACGGCATCAACTACTTCATCGCGGGCCTGATCATCGAGCAGGTGACTGGCCATACGTACGGCTCCGAGGTCCGCACCCGCATCCTCACCCCCCTCCGCCTGCGCGACACGTACGTGCCAGCCCTGGACGACTGGTCGATCCCGGCGCCCTACACACGCGGCCTGGTGGCGGTACCGGACTCGGCCGATCTGAAGGACGTCAGCGTCCAGAACCCGTACAGCTGGGCGGAGGGCGGCATGATCTCCAACGCCCCCGACCTGGCACGCTTCTTCACGGCCCTGTACCGCGGCCGCTCCTCCCGCCGGCCCAGCAGAAGGACCTCTTCCGGATGCCCGCCGCGGCGAACGGCGACACGCAGTTCAGCTACGGCGGGCTCCAGCGCACCGAGTTCCCCGACGGCACGGTCGTCTGGGGCAAGAGCGGGCACGTCCCCGGCTACACGAGCGGCGCCTTCGCCACCCGTGACCTCCGCCGCATCCTGGTCTACGCCCTCAACCCGACGGACCGGTCCCCGGAACTGCCGTACGTCCTGCGGATCGCGGGGGCGGCGTTCGACGTCCCGATACCGGCTCAACCCGGCTCCGCCCAACCCGTCCCGGCCCGCTGAGCACACAACGGGTGGGCGGCTGCACGGCTGCGCGTTCTGACGAGCCCCCGTGACCGGCTACAGCTGGCTGAGGATCGTCGGGTCCGTGATCTCGGTGTCCTTGGCCAGCAGCATCGCCTTGCTGAGGATGACGGCGAGGGTGCGGTCTCCCTCGTACGGCAGGTAGCCGGTCTGGGGCGTCGCCGCGGACTTCGGGACGATGCACAGGTACTGGTCGTTCGGGGTCATGAGGATGTTGCCCGAGCCGAGGTGGATCTTGTACGTGTGGCGCTCGCCCTTCACGTGCAGGAAGCGGCCCTCCAGGGTGCAGCGGTCGGCTATCGCGAGCCGGGGGATCAGGCGGTCGAGGAGGGCTCGGCGGGTCTCGGCGCTCTGGTTCAGCTCGCCGAAGCTGTATCCCGACCAGTACTCCTGGAAGCGGCCGCCGGGGCCGCCGTCCTGCCAGGTCGGGTCGTTGCCGACGCTCGCGACACCCACGAACAGGTCGACGTCGCGCAGGACTTCGGAGAGGGCGAGGGGTGGGATGTCGGCGAGGGGCAGGGGCTCGACCGGGTCCTGGCCGTTCTCCAGCCACATGCTGTACTCGCCGCCGTAGCAGTGCGCCGAGTTCTCCGGGGCGTCTATCGGGTAGAAGCGGACCTGGTCGGTGCGCAGCCGCAGGTAGCTGCCGGATTCCGTGGTGTCCTCGCCGTACTCCTCGCCGTCGCCCTCGATCCAGTACTCGGCGCGCAGGCCCCACTGAGGCAGCTCCCGGCTGGCCGGCGGAGCCGAGTCGTCGACGCACAGCCGGAGCTTGTTGCGCCAACCCCTGATCGCGGCCAGCGAGTTGAACTGGTGCTGCCGCAGCACGTGCGCCGCGAAACGGTTCGAGTACGTGCCCGTGGCGCGCTCGGCGTCGGTGAGCAGGTACACCTCACGGTGGGCCTGCTTGAACGGCTGGGTGATCTCGTGCCCCTCCAGCCAGTCGCGCCAGGCGACGATCTCGGCCGGTTCGCGGCCCACGGGGTGCCAGAGCCCGACCTCCGAACCCGTGGTCACCGGGTCGTCGGTGAGCATGCGCAGCTCGCCGTCGGCGAAGCCGACCGGTCTGCCGTCGACCGTCCACAGGAGGCGTCGGGCGAGGGTGCCGACCAGCGGGTGGTCGATGTAGCGCTCGCGCCAGGCGTCGTACGCCCACGTGCGCCGGGCCAGGAACTGGCGGTCCAGCCGCTCGGCCTGCGCCGAGAGCATCTTGTCGATGTCCTTGGCGGCGGCCTTGAGCTCCTTGAGCTCGTCGGCATGGTCCCGCTTCGTGGCGGCGGGCACGCTCTTGACCTCCTTGCCGACCGCGTTGCGCCAGCTGAGGACGGCCTTGGAGCCGTGGACCTCGATGAGGACGGTGGCGTCCCCGAGTTGATGCCGGGCACGCCCGACCTCGGTGAGCCCGTACGCCGGGACGGCGAGCTCCTCGATCTCCTCCCGGCTCAGGCCGAGAGCCGTGGCCCGCGCCTCCAACGCCCCGTCGAGCAGCTTCGCCGTGTTCTTGTACGTCACCCGCGTGGCCAGGCGGGCCAGTTCGGCGAGGGCTGCCTCGCTGTCGACGCGGGAGAGCGCGATGACGCCCGCGTTGGCGACCTTCGGGTTGCGGGGGCCGATTCCGGCGACCTTCTTGAGGGAGGTCTCGACGAGCGCGCCCAGCGCCCGGGCCGTGTCGGGGTGCGGCGGGAGGAGGGACAGGAGCCAGGCGAGTCCGCGCAGGGCGTTGGCGTTGTAGGGGTCGTAGGCGTTGTTGACGTCCGGGTCGTACGTCTGGCGCTCCAGCGGGATGGTGCGCGGGCGGCCGACGAGGGCGAGCCAGGACAGTGTGGTCTCCCTGACCCGGTCCGCTCCGATGGTGTCGATGAGAGCTTGGGCCTGCTTGTCCCACTTGGCGTTGGGCTTGGAGGCGGTGGCCGCGAGGGCGTGGGCGAGCAGGGCGTGCCAGGGGTCGTCGTCCGAGCCGGTGAGCTGCTCCATGGCGTGATCGGCCCACGCCTCGCCGACGTTGAGGACAGGGGTGGTGAGCTTCTTGACCAGCTCCACGAGGTGCTCCGAGCGGTAGGCGATCAGGGCCGTACGGCGGAAGACGGCGACGACGGAGGGTGCGAGCTGTCTGCCGGTCGCGAGCTCCGTCTCCGCCAGGACGTCAAGGCGCTCGGCGTGCCAGAAGGAGTGCTGGGTGCCGAGCTTTTCGAGCTCCGCCAGCCGCTCGGTGGAGAGGAGCAACTCGTCGGGCAGGTCGCGGGCCATGACGCCGAGCAGCGTCAGCACCTTCTGCTGGGCTTCCGACTCCGTGCCGAGCGAGTGGAAGCGCTCGATGAGCGCGTGGGCCAGCCGACGGCGCTCCTCCATGGGCAGGTTGCGCAGGGTGTCGAAGACCTCGCACCAGTCGTCACCCCAGAAGCCGTGGTTGGCGACAGCGGCCTTCAGCGCCTCGTCGGCGAGCCTGCCCATGTTCCCCGCGGCGATCTGGTTACGGATCTTCTGCCTGTGCGATCGCATCGACGTCATCAGCCACCCACCAGGGCGACGAGCTTCAGGAACGTGACCTCGGTGCCGAGCGTGAGCTCGATCTCCTCGTCGAGGTCGGTGACCTGCCGGTCCCCCACCAGCACCAGAAATCCGTTCCCCGCGAAGGCCTTGATTGCCAGCTCGGTCTGCGCCTCGGGGTCTATCCGCCGGGGCGTCCGCAACGCGTAGCCGTTCAGCACCCGCTCGGTGTCCTTGGGCTGCACCAGGCCCTGGAACACCTCCGGCGTACGCGCGTTGAACTCGGCGACCTCCTGGAAGACCCGCCGTCGGATCAACTCGCGCAGTGCGAGCCGCTCCTCGGCGATCTCCAGCCCCCAGCCCGCGCCGCGGTCCCCACTTGTCGTCTCGTCGACGAACGTCACCATTCCCATGCCGTCGACAGTACGAGGCACCACTGACAATCAGTCACCGCAGGGGAGAAACAGGCGGCGGGGCCCCGGTTTCGAGGCCCCGCCGCGCTGTGGGCGTACCGTGCGCGCTGTGGTCGAACCGTCCGCGCTACGGGCGGCGGCGCAGGGCGGGGTCCGCCAAGGCCGGCTGCTCGACGAAGTAGTTGTCGGCGCGGTTCAGGTCCGTGCCGGGCGGAACGATCTCGTCGATACGGTCCAGGATCGCGTCGTCGAGGGTGACGTCCGCGCCGGCCAGCAGGTCGGTGAGCTGGTCCATCGTGCGGGGGCCGATGATGGCCGAGGTGACGGCCGGGTGGGCGCGTACGAAGGCCAGGGCCATGTGCGGGAGTGAAAGACCAGCGTCGGCGGCGACCTTCTTGAGGTCCGCGACCGCGGCGAGCTTGGCCGCGTTGCCGGGCAGGGCCGGGTCGAACTTGAACCCCTCCAGCTTGGCGCGGCCGCTGGCCGAGAGGTCTCGGCCGGAGAGCCAGCCGGCGCTGAGCGGGCCCCAGGTCAGCGTGCCCATGCCTTGACATGCTCCTCGCCCTGAAGGGCGAGGATTCTGGCCGTCCCTAGCGGGTGCTGTGCCGCTTCGCGGCACGGCGCCTGGTAGGGATTCCGTGGCTTCCTGTTTCTTGACGCTGTGCCGGGACGAGTCCTGGTCTTACCGGCGCTCCGCAGGCTGTTGCCGCCAGTCCGGCGGCCGTCTTGATGTTGTTCGCGGCGTTGGTGTCCCGGTCGTGGGTCGTGCCGCAGGCGGCACAGGTCCACTGTCGGACGTGGAGGGGTTTGGGCCCGTCGCGGTGGCCGCAGGTCGAGCAGGTCTGGCTGGTCGGTTCGAACCGGCCGATCTTGACGAAGGTCCGTCCGTACCGGGCGGCCTTGTATTCCAGCATGTTCACGAACGCCGACCAGCCCGCGTCGTGGACCGACTTGGCCAGGCGGGTGCGCGCGAGGCCGTTCACGGCCAGGTCTTCCACGGCGATCGCTTGGTTCTCGCGGATCAGCCGGGTGGAGAGCTGGTGGTGGAACTCGCGGCGGGCATCGGCCACTTTCGCGTGGGCGCGGGCGACTTTCAACCGGGCATTGGTCCGGTTCTTCGAATCTTTCTGTTTGCGGGACAGCTCCCGCTGGGTCTTCTTCAGTTTCTTCTCCGCGCGGCGCAGGAACCTCGGAGAGGAGATCTTCGTGCCGTCGGAGAGAACAGCAAAGTGAGTGAGGCCGAGGTCGATGCCGATGGCCTGGTCACTGTCGGGCATGACGGCGGCGTCGGCATCGGGGTCGGTGTCGATGACGAAGGAGGCGTAGTACCGGCCCGCACTGTCCTTGATTACGGTGACGCTGGAGGGGGTGGTGGGCAGGGGCCGGGACCAGGCGACCTTCACCGGCCCGATCTTCGGCAGGTTCAGCCGCCCACTCGCGGTGACCGACCAGCGCGCGTTCGCGGTGAAGCGGATCGAGGCCCGGGAGTCCTTGCGGGACTTGAACCGGGGAACGGCCACCCTGGGGCCTTTGCGTTCGCCCTTGAGAGAGGCGAAGAAGCCCCGGTAGGCGGACTCCACATCGCGCAGGGACTGCTGGAGCACGACCGCGCAGACCTCGCCCAGCCAGGACCGCTCCGGACGCTTCTTCGCCTGGGTCACCAACGTCTTGGACAACAATCCGAGCGAAGGGTACGGCAGTCCCTGCTCACGGGCAGTGCGCCGGGCCCGCACGGCGTCGTTGAACACGACACGGGCGCACCCGAACGCCCGGGACAGCGCACGCGCCTGGCCGGGCTCCGGGTACAACCTGAAGGAGTATCGGAGCTGCACGCCGACGATCGTACGAACGACCCTCGCCCTGATGAACCCGAAACATCCGTTCCCCCACTCACCCCCAACCGCGGCAGGCATCACCCGGCTCCGCCGTGCAGCGGTACAGGCATCAGATTCGCTTCGCCTCCGGCCTGAAGGCCGGAGCACTACGAATGGATTCCGGTAGCCGTCGGACAGGGCACTGCGGCTGCTCGCCACGCGCGCGACGCCGCGGCCGGTTCCGTCGCCCTGAGCGGACGGCGACCTATTCTGACGGTATGTCAGATGACAAGTCGTACGAACTGCTCGGTTTCGACAACGTACTGCTGCCCGTCGGGGATCTCGACGAGGCGCTGGGCTTCTACGGGCGGGCCGGTTTCCCGGTGGCGTTCCGCCTCGACGAGGCCGGGATCGCCCTGCTGAAGGTGGGGAACGAGACTCCTGGCGTGCTGCTGCGCATGGACGAGGAGCTCGGACGACGGACACCGTCGTGGCCGGCGTGCCGCGTCTGGCTGGAGGTGCGGGACGCGCGGGCGACGGCGCGGGCGCTGACCGCGGCCGGGATCCAGCCCCTCGACGAGCCGTTCCCGGTGGCCACCGGCTGGACCGTCGAGATCGCGGATCCCTGGGGCAACGTCATCGGCTTCACGGACTACAGCAAGCGGCCGGAACTGGCGCGCGCCGACTGAGCCTCGCCCCCACCATCTCACTGCCTGAGCCGCAGCTCACACACGCACGCCCGACCATCGACTTGAACGTGTTCAAAAACAGGTCTACATTCTTCCTCGACAGCGTTTTGAACGCGTTCAAGAAGTCGGGAAGGGGTGGGGACGATGGACCTCACGGTCGTCGCGTATGTCATCTATCTGCTGGTCAGCGTGGCGCTGACGATCTGGGTGGCACGGACGCTCAGCAGCAACGGGCGGATCTTTCTGGCCGACGTGCTGCACGGGAACGAGAAGCTCGCGGACGCCGTCAACCACCTGCTGGTGGTGGGCTTCTACCTGGTGAACCTCGGCTTCGTGGCGCTCTATCTGAGCCAGGACGCCGAGATCGCCGACGCCCGCGGGGTGTTCGAGGCCCTGTCGCCGAAGCTCGGCGTGGTGCTGCTGGTGCTCGGTGCCATGCACCTGGGCAACGTGTACGTGCTCAACAAGATCCGGCGCCGGGGCCTCATGGAGCGCGAGCAGCAGCCGCCCGTGCCGCCGCAGGACTGGGTCGCTCCGGCGGCCGGGGCGTGACCGCGATGGCCACCGCCACCACCCCGGACCGGGACGCCGCGCGCGTCCCGGTCCTCGGGCTCACCGTCCTGTACGACGCGCAGTGCTCGCTCTGCGCCTTCCTGCGCGACTGGCTCGTACGGCAGCGCCAGTTGGTGCCCCTGGAGCTGGTGCCCGCCGCGTCGGAGGCCGCCCGGCGGCGCTTCCCGGGGCTCGACCACGCGGCGACGCTCGACGAGATCACCGTGGTCGGCGACGCGGGCCAGGTCTACCGGTCCACCGCCGCCTGGATCGTCACCCTGTGGGCACTCGCCGAGCACCGCCCGACGGCCCACCGGCTCAGCACCCCGGCCGGGGCCCGCCTCGCGCGGGGCGCGGTCCTCGCCGCCGCCAAGTGGCGTGCGGGGCAGCGGGCGCGCAGGCAGCAGGGCGCCTGGGGCGGCGGCGCCTACTACGCGGCCGACGGATGGGCGTACCACCCGCGCGCGGGCTGGACCTACGACCCGCCCGCCTGCGACAGCGGCACCTGCGCGCCTCGTTAGGCTCTCTCCGTGCCAGCAGCGAAAGACAGTGCCAGTCGTCCGGACGGCCCCGCGGAGCCGGAGGGCCCCGCCCGGCCGTCCCGTGCGCCCGCCAAGAGCGAGCAGACCCGGGCCCTGATCCTGGAGACGGCGATGCGCCTGTTCCAGGAGCGGGGCTACGAGAAGACGACGATGCGGGCCATCGCCCAGGAGGCCGGGGTCTCCGTAGGCAACGCGTACTACTACTTCGCCGGCAAGGAACACCTGATCCAGGGCTTCTACGACCGGCTCGCCGCCGAGCACCGGGTGGCGGTCCGCGAGGTCCTGGAAGGGGAGACGGATCTGGAGGCCCGGATCGCCGGGGTCCTGAAGGCGTGGCTGGACGTGGCGACGCCGTACCACGAGTTCGCGGTGCAGTTCTTCAAGAACGCGGCCGATCCGGACAGCCCGCTCAGCCCGTTCTCCGCCGAGTCGGAGCACGCGCGCGTGGAGGCCATCGGGGTCTGCCGCGAGGTGCTGGCGGGCTCCAAGGCGAAGATCCCGGCGGAACTGCGGGAGGTGCTCCCCGAGTTGCTGTGGCTCTCCCAGATGGGGCTCGTCCTGTACTGGGTCTTCGACCGCACGGAGGGCCGCGAGCGCAGCTACCGCCTCGCCGAACGCGGCGCCCGGCTCACCTCGCTCGGCATCTCGCTGGCCCGCTTCCGCGTACTGCGGCCTCTGGTCCGCGAGGTGCACGAACTGTTCACGGACTTCCTGCCGGGGATGACGAACGCACTGCCCGACCCCGCCAAGAAGTCCGCGAAATAGCGCCCCCGCGCGGTCAGTTCACCGCGTCCACCTCGTCCTCCGCCAGTTCCACGTCGTACACCAGGGGTTCGGCGCCGACGATCACGTGCCGGGCTCGGGACGGGTGGTCGGTGGCTGTCACGGCCAGCAGGTACGTGCCCGCGGAGGGTACCGAGACGATGTACGAGCCGTCGGCCAGGGACGTCACCCGGTCGAGCTGGCGGCCGCCCTTGGAGAGCAGGGTCAGCGCGGCGCCCTCGACGGGGGCGCCGTCCGGGGTGCGGACGAAGCCGTGGATGACGGTCGAACCGCCGTCGGCGTCGGGCACGCGCGCGTGGGGCTCGGAAACCTCCTCCTCGCGGGGCTCGACCGCCAGGTGCGGCAGCCGCTTCTCCAGACCGGCGGGCAGCCACCAGTTGGAGTTCCCCAGGAGGTGCATCGCGGCCGGCACCAAGGCCGTACGCAGGATGAACGCGTCCAGCGCGACCGCCGCCGCGAGCCCGATGCCCGCCATCGCGCCCTCCATGTCGCCGCTCAGGACGAACGCGGAGAACACGCAGATCATGATCAGGGCCGCGCAGTTGATGACCCGGCTGGTCTCGGCGAGGCCGACCCGGACCGCCCGCGCGTTGTCCTTGGTGTGCACCCATTCCTCGTGCATGCGGCTCACCAGGAACACCTGGTAGTCCATCGAGAGCCCGAAGAGCAGCGACAGCATGATGACCGGCAGGAAGGCCGTGATCGGCCCCTCCTTGCCGACGCCGATGAGTTCCGTGCCCCAGCCCCACTGGAAGATCGCGACCAGCACTCCGAAGGACGCGGCGGCCGCGATGAGGTTCATCAGGGCTGCCGTCAGCGGCACCACCAGGGAGCGGAAGGCCACCATCAGCAGCAGGAAGCCGAGCGAGATGATCGCCGCGACGAAGTACGGCAGCCGTTCCCCCGTGACGGCCGCGAAGTCCTTGAAGACGGCGGTCACGCCGCCCACATGGGCCTCGGTCCCGGAGGCCGGGATCACGCCGTCCCGCAGGCGGTCGATGAGCTGGTCCGTCTGCTCGGACTGCGGTGACGTGGTCGGTACGACCTGGATCACCGTGATGCCCTGCGAAGGCGGCGCGGCGGCCACCTGGGCGACGCCCTCGGTCGACCGGATCGTCGACACGAGCGCGTCCGCGTCACCGCCGTCCATGACGACCTGGAGCGGACCGTTGAAGCCGGGCCCGAAGCCCTCCGCGAGCAGGTCGTACGCCTGCCGCGTGGTCGTCGAGTCCTGGTGGTTGCCCTGGTCGGTGGCGCCCAGCCGGATCGACAGGACGGGCAGCGCGAGGATCATCATCACGACCAGCGCCCCGGCGGCGACCGAGCGCGGCCGCTTCTCCACGTACGAGGACCAGCGCGCCGCGAGGCCGCTCGCCTCCGCCGGTTCCGGTCCCGCCGCGGCGAGCCTGCGCCGCTGCCTGCGGCTGAGGACGCGCATGCCGAGCATGCCGAGGAGCGCGGGCAGCAGGGTGATCGCGGCGAGCACGCTGAGCACGACGGTCAGCGAGGTCGCGACGACCACGCCGTCCAGGAAGCGCATGTTCATCACGAGCATGCCGGCGAGCGCGATGCACACCGTGCCGCCCGCGAACAGCACGGCGCGGCCCGAGGTGTTGAGGGCCGTGACGGCGGACTCCTCGGGCTTCATGCCGCGCAGGATGCCGCGCCGGTGCCGCGTGACGATGAACAGCGCGTAGTCGATACCGACGCCGAGGCCGATCAACGAACCCAGCAGCGGGGCCACCTCGGGTACGTCGGTGACATGGCTGAGCAGCGAGGTCCCCATCAGGCCGGTGCCGAGGGCCGCGATCGCGACGACGAGCGGCAGCAGCATCGCGAAGAGCGAGCCGAAGGCCAGGAAGAGGACGATCGCCGCGGCCAGGATGCCGACCATCTCGGCGATGCCGGTGGGCGGCTCCTGGATCCGGGTGATCGCCTGCCCGCCCAGCTCCACCTGGAGACCGGCGCGTTCGGCGTCCTGCGCCGTGTCGACGACGTCCTGCACCAGCTCCTTGGGGACGCCGTTCGCCTGCTCGGTGAAGGTCACCTGGGCATAGGCGATCCGCCCGTTCCGGCTGATCTGCGTGTCCCCCTGGGGGGCGTACGGGCTGCTGACCTCGCCGACGCCCTTCATGCGCCCGATCTCCTCCAGGGCGGGCTCGATCCGGGAACGTACGGACGCGTCCCGTACCGTACCCGCGTCGACCTTCCACACCACCGTGTCGGTGTCGCCCGACCTCTCCGGGAAGGCCTTCTCCATCAGGTCGTACGCGCGCGTGGAGTCCGTGTTCGGAAGGGTGAAGGTGTCCGCGTAGTTCGTGCCCGCGGCGGATCCCGCGAAGCCCAGCCCCAACACTCCCCCCACCCACAGCAACAGGACCACCAGCCGGTGCCGATAGCACCACCGTGCCAATGTCGTCACGCCTCAACGCTCCTTAGTCGGTCGTCGGTCGGTCCCCCAGGTCCTGCGGCTCAGCATCGGGGCACCACGCGCGCGGGGACACGACTCGGCCATGACTCACAAGGAACTCCAAAGCACGACCCGGCCCCGTTGTCAGTGCCCGCGCCGATACTGGGGGCATGAACGCTCACGAGGGTGCGACCGTCCTGGTCGTCGAGGACGAACCGAGCATCGCGGACGTCCTGGCCATCGCCCTGCGCTACCACCGCTTCGAGGTGATGACGGCCGGGACCGTGCGCCAGGCGCTGACGCTGGCCGAGCGCACCCGCCCGGACGCCGCGCTCCTCGACGTGATGCTCCCGGACGGCGACGGCCGTGCGCTGGGCCGCGAGCTGCGCGCGAAACAGCCCGACCTGGCCCTGGTGTTCCTGACCGCGCGGGACGCGCCCGCGGAGATCGTCGGCGCGCTCGCCTTCGGCGACGACTACATCACCAAGCCGTTCAACATCGACGAGGTGATCGCCCGCATCACCGCGGTCCTGCGCCGCACCCGCCCGTCCGACGTCCTCCCCGAGCGCCCGCCCCTGCGCTACGGAGACCTGGAGCTGGACGAGACGACGTACTCGGTGCACCGCGAGGGCCGCTCGGTCGAGCTCACCCCCACCGAGTACGCGCTCCTGCGCTTCCTCGTGCGCAACGGCGGCCGGATCGTTCCCAAGGAGCAGCTCCTGCGCCACGTCTGGCAGTACGAGCACCCGGCCGAGTCGACCGTCGTGGAGACGTACATCAGCTATCTGCGCCGCAAACTCGACGCCCTCGGCGCCCCGGTGATCACGACCCGCCGGGGCGTCGGATACGGGCTCGCATGATTTTCCTGCGCTGCCACAGCCGTGGCATCCACTCGCTGCGCGGCAAGCTGACGCTGGCCAACGTGGCGCTGCTGGCGCTCGGCATCATCGTGGCGACGGCGGTCAGCCTGATGGGCATGCGGTACTACCTGCTGGACCAGATCGACTCGGAGCTCCTCAAAACACGGGACTCGCTGGGGAGTACGCAGATCACCGCCCGGCAGATCGACTCCCTGAGCGCGCTGGCACTCGTCCGCGACGGGAGGATCCCGGAAACACAGGGGCCGCCGAACTCGGACTCCCTCTTCGCGGCGGTCGACGGCGAGGGACGGGCCACCACGATCGGCCGTTTCAAGCCGACGGAGAACCAGAACGACCTGGCAGCCGCGGTGGACGACCCCCGCGCGCTCACCGGTGACGCCGAACCGCACGACGTGAGCGTGGGCGGCAATCCGTACCGGGTCACCGCCGTCTCCCTCACGGACGGCACGACCATC
The DNA here is from genome assembly GCF_026341515.1 of Streptomyces sp. NBC_00878. NCBI lineage: Bacteria > Bacillati > Actinomycetota > Actinomycetes > Kitasatosporales > Streptomycetaceae > Streptomyces > Streptomyces sp. NBC_00878. Next base: position 4,033,896 of record NZ_JAPEOK010000001.1, read on the forward strand.
CTGCTGGCCACCTCGACGGACGCCCTGCACAAGGGGATGGCCAAGGCCCTCAAGCTCGACCTCACCTTCGGCGTCCTGCTGCTGGCGCTCCTCGCCGTACTGACCATGCTCAGCGTGAGCCGTCGGCTGCGCCCCCTGGAGGACATGGTCGAGACCTCGTCGGCGATCGCCGAGGGCGACCTGGCCCGCCGGGTGCCGTCCAGCCACCACCCGACCCAGGAGGTCGAGCAACTGCGACTCGCCCTCAACTCGATGCTCCACCAGGTCGAGTCGGCGTACCGCACCCGCGAGCGGAGCGCGACACAGCTGCGCCGCTTCGTCGCGGACGCCTCCCACGAACTGCGTACGCCGCTGTCGGCGATCCGCGGCTACCTCCAGCTGTACGACAAGGGCATGCTGCGCGAGCCGGCCGAGCGCAAGCGGGCCTGGGACCGGATGACCGGGGAGGCCGACCGCATGGCCCGCCTGGTCGACGAGCTGCTCACCCTGGCCCGCCTCGACCAGCAGCCCGAGCTGCGCTTCAAGAACGTCGACCTGAGCCGCCTCGTGCGCGACGCGGCCGAGGATCTGCGGGCCCAGCAGCCCGAGCGCCCGGTGTCCGTGGGCGCCGAAGGAGCCCTCCTGATACACGCCGACGAGTCGGGCCTGCGTCAGATTCTTGGCAACCTCGTGGCGAACGTACGGACGCACACGCCCGCGGATGTCGCGGTCACGCTCGGGTTGGAGCGGGTGGACGGAGTCGTCCGGCTCTGCGTCGCCGACGAGGGGCCCGGGCTCGACGAGGAGGATGCCTCCCGCATCTTCGACCGGTTCTTCCGAGCGGGTGGGGGTGCGGGGAGCGGCCTTGGCATGGCCATCGTGCAGGGGGTGGCCATGGCTCACGGGGGTGAGGTGGCGGTGCGGACGGCGCCCGGGGAGGGGTTGGCAGTGACGGTTACGTTGCCTGCGAAGGCGTGTGGGGGGTGATCTTTTTGACTGGCTCTTCAGTCAGGGGGCTACTGGTGCGTGGTGAGCTGCGGGGCGGTGCGGGCTGGTCGCGCAGTTCCCCGCGCCCCTGAAGGAACGTGGGTGCGGCCCTGCTAAAAGAGCGGGGCGCGGCATTGCCGAAAGAACGGGGGTACGGCCCTGACCCCGCGCGCTACGGCGCCGCCGGGACCAGTGCCCATACCGTCTTTCCGTAGCCTCCGCGGGTCCAGACGCCCCAGGCCGTTGTGAGGTGTTCCACCAGGGTCAGGCCCCGGCCGGACTCCTCGTCGTACTCTCCGACCAACCGCAACCGGGGCTGTACGGGGCTCTCGTCGGACACCTCTATGAGGCAGGAGCCGTCCGCGAGCGCGGTCACCGCGACCTCGAACTCCCGCTCCAGCAGCGGTCCGTGCCGTACCGCGTTCGTCGCCAGCTCGGACACCAGCAGCACTACGTCCTCGAACGCCGGCTCCCCCGCGCTGTGCCCCCAGTTCGACAGGTGGTCACGCACCCGGCGCCGGGCGAGCCCGACCGAAGCCGGGTGCCGGGGCAGCCGGAAGGAGTTGCGTCTCAACACGTTTGCTCCTCGTCCCGCGCACACCTTCATCACAAGGTGCTGCGTGGGCTGACCTCATCGCGTCACTCACGCAATCGTCAACCCCACGTGAACGCGTCAGATCCGGTCGAGAGCACGTATTCCCAGCGCTGTCACAGCGGAAGGAGCGGAACCTCACACGGAGGTGTGCGCCTCAGGCCTGTCGGGAAGCCAGTTCCACGACCGTGATGTCCGAGGGGGCACCGACCCGCGTGGGCGGCCCCCAGGCTCCGGCGCCCCGCGACACGTACAGCTGCGTGTCCCCGTACCGCTCCAGACCGGCCAGGGTCGGATTGACGCGGTCCGCGACGAGGTTGCCGGGCCACAACTGGCCTCCGTGCGTGTGCCCCGACAGCTGAAGATCCACGCCGTGCTCCACGGCGTCATGGATCTGCACGGGCTGGTGGGCGAGCAGCACACACGCCCGCGTCCGGTCCCGGTCCCCGAGCGCCTTGACGAAGTCGGGCCCCTGCCCCTCGTCCTCACCGGCCACGTCGTTGACACCGGCGAGATCGAAATCGGCCAACTCCGTACGGGCGTTCTCCATCGGCCGCAGCCCCAGCTCCCGTACGTGCGCGACCCACTCGTCGACACCGGAGAAGTACTCGTGATTGCCCGTGACGAAGAACGACCCGTGCCGCGCCTTCAACTGGGCGAGGGGCGCGGCCGCGGGACCTAGATCCTTCACGCTGCCGTCGACGAGGTCCCCGACGACCGCGATGAGATCGGGCTGCGTCGAGTTGATGGTGTCGACCACCTTCTGCGCGAACCCACGCCCCAGCACGGGCCCCAGATGGATATCGCTTACGACGGCGATCCGATACCCGTGAGCCGACCTCGGGAGCTTCGCGAGGGGCACGGTGACCCGCTTCACCCTGGGCCCACGCAGGACGCCGTACGTCCCGTATCCGACCGTCCCCACAGCCGCGGCGGCAGCGGCCCCGCCCACCACACGCGACACGAAGAGACGACGCGAGGGCCCGGTGACCAGGGGCTCCGGCTTCTCGGAACGCCCGGCCCCGGCCTCGGCTTTGGCTTCTGAGGAGGCTTCGGCTTCGGCTTCGGAGTAGGGCTTGGCTTCCAGGTCTGGGACTCGCGCGGGTACGGGTGCGTCCTCGCGTACGTCCGCCGTCTCCGCCGTGGGCGTCGAACGCCGCTCCAGCACCCGCCGGAGCAAGGGCCGCACAACCTCCCCCACCAGCAAAGCCAGCAGCAGATAGAGCGAGAACGCCATCCACAGGAAGCCGGGCCAGGCCAGCACCTGTTGCAGCCAGAACGGCGCCCCCGCCCGCTCGGCGGCGACCCCCGCGAACATGAGTACCGGCCCGACAACGATCACGACCGTGCCCACGCGTCGGGCGGCTCCCGGCCCCGCGGTCGTGTCGCGCACCATCCGACGCCACACGTACCAGTGCAGCCCGCCGAACACGGCCAGGGCCAGGACCAGAAACACGATGACCACGCGGAGACTCCCCGTTAAGACGTGTGACGCAAGGCTCGAACACCGCGCAACCCGATGCCACCGACGACCGTCCCCAAAACAAAGGAGACAACGGCGAGCGTCAGGTGCACCCAGAAGTACCCGGTCGGATCGCCCGCGTCGTCGAACGCGAGGCCGCTCCCGTCCTTCCAGAGGTTTTTGACGAAAGTGATCCAGATGACCCAGCTCCACGCCCCGAAGGCGAGCAGGAACCACGACACGGGACGGCTGAGCTTCATGGGTTCAGTATCGCCGCCGTCGAACGGCACCGGCGCCCGGGGTGGGGAGGTCCGCGGCGGCCAGGGCCACGGCGGGGAGGATCACAGCGGGGAGCAGCACCGCGGGAACGACCATGGTGGTACGAGCCACCGGGAGCAGGTCCACGCGACTTCCCGCCCGACGCCCTGTACGTTCTCGATCGTGCCCGCTTCGAAAAAGACCGCCAAGTCCTCCTTGCTGGTCACCTCCGCCACCCTGTTGTCGTTCTCGCTCGCGCTCTCGGCGACCGCCACCGCGCCGGCCCTCGCGGACGACAAGCCGACCTCGACACCGTCGGCGACTCCGTCGACGTCGACCTCACCGTCGGCCTCCTCGTCGAGCAGAACGTCGGCCAGCCCAACGGCCACGCCCCCGGCGAACATGTCGACCGTGGGCGGCGCCCAGCTCGGCCGGTCCGGCACCCAGGCGAACCTCGGCACCGGCGCCCCGGTCCTCCCGAAGGACCTCAGCGCCCGCTCCTGGATCGTCACGGACGCCGAGTCCGGCGATGTCCTCGCCTCGCACAACGCGCACTGGCGGCTGCCCCCGGCGAGCACGCTGAAGATGCTGTTCGCCGACACCCTGCTGCCGAAGTTCCCGAGGACGCAGAAGCACAAGGTCGTGTCGTCCGACCTGGCGGGCATCGGCTCGGGCTCCAGCATGGTGGGCGTCAAGGAGAACGAGACGTACACGGTCCACGACCTGTGGCTCGGCGTCTTCCTTCGCTCCGGCAACGACGCCGTCCATGTCCTGTCCGCGATGAACAAGGGCGTCGAGCCGACCGTCAAGGACATGAACGCGCACGCCGAGGAGCTCCAGGCACTCGACACGCATGTGGTCAGCCCCGACGGCTACGACGCGCCGGGGCAGGTGTCGTCGGCGTACGACCTGACCCTGTTCGCCCGCTCCGGCCTGCAGAAGAAGGACTTCCGGGAGTACTGCTCGACGGTCCGCGCGAAGTTCCCCGGCGAGACCAAGAAGAACAAGAAGGGCAAGACGACCCGCGGGTCCTTCGAGATCCAGAACACCAACCGGCTGCTGAGCGGCGACTACGGTCTCGACGCCTACAAAGGCATCGCGGGTGTGAAGAACGGCAACACCACGAACGCGGGCTCGACCTTCACGGGGGTCGCCGAGCGGGACGGCAAGGTACTGCTCGTCACGGTCATGAACCCCCAGAAGGAGGAGCACGACCAGGTCTACAAGGAGACCGCCAAGCTCCTCGACTGGGGTTTCCAGGCGTCCGGCAAGGTCGAGCCGGTGGGCGAGCTGGTGGCGCCGAAGGGCGCGGACACGGGCGCGCAGCCGGGCGCGAACGCCTCGGGCGAGGCAGGCGGTTCGGGCGACGGCAAGGCCTCCTCGAAGCCCGTCGCGGCCTCGACGAAGACGAGCGGCTCGGGCGGCGTCGGTATCGCGCTGGCGATCACCGGCGGCGTGCTCGTGTTCCTCGCCGCCGGCGTCTTCGTGATCAACCGCCGCTGGCCGCTCCCCGACCTGATGCGCCGCCGCCGCTGACACCGGTGGATCTACTGACGTCGGCGGGCTTGGCGGAGCCGGTGGACTTGGCTGACTCGGTGGACTCGGTGGACTCGGTGGACTTGGCAGACCTGGTGGACTTGCCGGAGCCGGAGCCGGTGGCGGTGGCGGTGGACTTTGCGGGGCCGGCGGTCTCGTCCGACCCGGTCGGTCCGTCCTCCTCCTTCTTCTCCTTGCCGGAGTCGTCGGCCCCATCGGTACCGTCGGGCCCATCGGTACCGACAGACCCGTCAGCCCCTTCTGGCCGGTCAGACCCTTCTGGCCCTTCGGGCCCTTCGGACTCGGTCGGCTCCTCGTGCGGCGTCGCCGTCCAGGCGGCGCAGAACAACAGCAGCTTCGCGGTGAAGTTGATCCACAGGAGCAGCGCGATGGGCACCCCGAACGCCCCGTACATGCTCTTCGACGCGACGCCCTGCATATAGCCGCTGAGCAGCAGCTTCAGCAGCTCGAAGCCGGCCGCGCCGATCAGCGCGGCGACGATGAGGCGGCGCCGCGCGGGCTGGACGCCGGGCAGCAGCGTCAGGATGTACAGAAGCAGCAGGAAGGCGGCGAGGACGGCCACGGCGAACGCGGCGATCCGCAGCAGCACCCCGCCCCAGCCGTCCTCGTCGATGCTGAGTTGCCGGGCCGTCCAGCCCACCGCGGTCGACGCGACGGTGGAGGCGGCGATGGTGACGAGCACGGCGCCGCCGAGTCCGACGAGTACGCCCCCGTCCTTGAGCTTGCGCAGGACGGGGTTCTCCTCGTCGTCCGGCAGCTCCCAGACCGCGCGCAGACATTCGCGCATCGAACCGACCCAGCCGATGCCGGTGAACAGCAGCAGCGCACCCGCGATGAGCCCGACCGTGCCGGCGTTGGCGACGAGGCCGCCGATGTCGAGCTGGCCGGAGATGCCGGGCACCTGCTCGGCGATCTTCTCCTCCAGCTTCTGCTGCCCGTCCTTGTCGAGGGTCGCGGCGGCGATCGCGGCGGCGACGGTGATCAGGGGAAACAGCGCGATGAAGCTGATGAAGGTCATCGCGGCGGCGAGCCGCGTCCACTTCACCCGGTCCAGTCGTTCGTACGAGCGCCACGCGTGCGTGGCCATCAGACGCGTGACCAACGGGCCCACGCCGGGGAGCTTTTTCAGCCAGTCCATGATCCGACTCTGCCCCTCGCCTCGGAAAACCAAAGACCGGGTACCCCAGAAGCGCAGAACAGTGGCGAGCGCCATGCCGATTCCGGCGCCGGACACGGTGTCCGCGCGCGGGGAGGTGAACCCGAGGCCGTAGTGGCTGGGGCGCGGGGAACTGCGCGACAAGCCCCCACGACCCGCACTACGAGTACTGCCCCCGCCCCCCGGCCCCCCGCTCCCCGCTCCCCGCTCCCCGCTCCCCGCTCCCCGCGAAGCGCTACCGCTTGAGCGACACGATCACGGACTTGCTCATCGGATTCCCGCTCTGGTTGACCTGGACGTACCCCACGCCAAAAACCCGGTCGGTGCCCGGCACAACCTCCACGGCCGACAGCCACAACGACTGCCGGGAAGTCGCCCGCACCCCACCCTCGCTGGGCAACCGCGGCCGTTTGATCTTCGTACAGGCACCGTCAGAGCCGACGTACCGGTTGCCGTCCAGGAAGAGCCCACGCGTGCCGTCGACCGCCATCGGGACACGCCCGGCGCAGTCCCCCGCGGCGTCGGGCGCCTTGGCCCAGTCGGAGCCGTCCCAGCGCAGCCGTACGGCCTCCTCCTGGGGTTCGTCCTCGACCTCGCCGTGGTTGAAGCTGTGCATGCCGTACGCGCGGACGTCGTCGGCCGCGAGAGCGAGGACGTTGTCGATCGAGGCGCCGGGCTCGGGCGGCACCGGCTCGGGGAAGCGGTAGGCGGGGGTCTCCGTCAGCTGCCAGGAGGAGCCGTCCCAGTGCACGGCCGCGGGCTGTGTGAACTCTCCTCCGTCACTGCCGTCACCCGTTTCGCTGTAGCCAACGGCCCACAGGTCGTCGGCCGCGACGCCGTCGAGCGAGACGACGGTGGCGGGCAGGGTCGAGGTGCTCCACCGGGTGCCGTCCCAGTGGTGGATCCGCGACTCGCCGCTCAGGGCCCAGACGTCGTCGGCCGCGAAGGCCTTCATGTCGACGAGCCGGCCACCGCCGCCCGGCAGCTCCGGAAGCGCGGTCCAGCGCGTGCCGTCCCAGCGGACCGTCCGTGGCCCTGCCAGGGTCGACATGGAGGCGGTCAACAGGAACCCGTCCGCGCCCAGGGAGTCGAAACGGGCCTCGTGGACGGTGGAGCCGAGCGCGGCGGGCATCGGCTGCCGCTGCCAGCGCGTGCCGTCGTGGTGGAGCAGGAAACCGTCGTCGGGTGACGGATTCTCGCTGTCCGTGGCGGTGACGGTGCCCGCGACCCAGACGTCGTCGTCGGCCGTCGCGATCACGTCCGACAGCTTGCTCTCGTCGTCGAGGATCTCGTCGTACGCCCAGGTCAGCCCAGATGTCTTGCCTGCCGTCGGCGACGAGGGCGACTTCGCCTTGCCGTCGCCGTCGCTACCGCCGCCGTCCTGCGTACCGCATCCGGTCAGCGCGAGGCCCAGCACGGCGAGCCCCGTCACGATCCTGCGCATGGTCCCCCTGATCTCTGGAGCGTCCGATCTCCCGCCGGGCCGGTCAGTGGGCCGGGAGCGGGCCCCGCTCCGCGTGGGTGGCCTGCGGCGGCACGACCGCGCCTCCGAAGTCGAAGTCACGCAGCCTGCGCCACACCCCGTCGGCGCCCTGCTCGTAGAGCGCGAAGCCGGTGCACGGCCACTCGGCCGCGTACTCCGCCAGCTCCTCGAACGCCCTGTCCATCGCCTCGTCGTCGATGCTGTGCGCCACCGTCACATGCGGGTGGTACGGGAACTGCAGTTCGCGCGCGACGGGCCCGGACGCGTCCCTGACCTGCTTCTGCAGCCACGTACAGGCCTCGGCCCCCTCGGCGACCCGCACGAACACAACGGGCGACAGCGGACGGAAGGTTCCCGTGCCGGACAGCCGCATCAGGAAGGGGCGGCCGGCGGTCGCGACCTCGACGAGGTGCGCCTCGATCGCGGGCAGCGCCGAGTCGTCGACCTCGGTCGGCGGCAGCAGTGTGACATGCGTGGGGATGCCGGAAGCCGCGGGGTCGCCGAAGCCCGCGCGCCGCTCCTGGAGCAGGCTGCCGTGTGGCTCCGGGACCGCGATCGACACACCGATCGTTACGGTCCCCACGTCGTCTCCTGTCGTTGTGTTGATGTTCCGTCGTGTTGGTGTACTTCACGGGCAGCTTTTGCTGCCGGTTCGGCTATCGACTGTACGGCCGTGCGGCCCCGTACCGGCTGTCGTACCGATGTTGTCCTGGTCTCGTATCCGGGTCCCGGACCAGATGTCGTACTGGCCGACGTCCCGCCGGTCAGTGCTTCGCCGGCAGGAAACCCACTCTGTCGTACGTCTGGGAGAGGGTCTCCGCGGCGACGGCGCGGGCCTTCTCCGCCCCCTTGGCCAGGATCGAGTCGAGCGTCTCCGGGTCGTCCAGATACTGCTGGGTGCGCTCCCGGAACGGCGTCACGAAGTCGACCATGACCTCGGCAAGGTCCGTCTTGAGCGCACCGTAACCCTTGCCGACGTACTTCTGCTCCAGTTCCGCGATACCTGTGCCGGTGAGGGTGGAGTAGATGGTCAGCAGGTTACTGACACCGGGCTTGTTCTCGACGTCGTACCTGATCACCGTGTCCGTGTCGGTGACCGCGCTCTTGACCTTCTTGGCGGTGACCTTCGGCTCGTCGAGGAGGTTGATGAGGCCCTTCGGAGTCGACGCCGACTTGCTCATCTTGATCGCCGGGTCCTGGAGATCGAAGATCTTCGCCGTCTCCTTGAGGATGTACGGCTTCGGGACGGTGAACGTCTGACCGAAGCGGCCGTTGAAGCGCTCGGCGAGGTCGCGCGTCAGCTCGATGTGCTGGCGCTGGTCCTCGCCCACGGGGACCTCGTTGGCCTGGTAGAGCAGGATGTCCGCGACCTGGAGGATCGGGTACGTGAAGAGGCCGACCGAGGCGCGCTCGGCGCCCTGCTTGGCGGACTTGTCCTTGAACTGGGTCATGCGGGACGCCTCGCCGAAGCCGGTGAGGCAGTTCATGATCCAGGCGAGCTGTGCGTGCTCGGGGACATGGCTCTGGACGAAGAGCGTGCAGCGCTCCGGGTCGAGACCGGCGGCCAGCAGCTGGGCGGTGGCGAGCCGGGTGTTGGCGCGGAGGTCCGCGGGGTCCTGCGGAATGGTGATCGCGTGCAGGTCGACGACCATGTAGAACGCGTCGTGAGACTCCTGCAGGGCCACCCACTGACGGACGGCGCCGAGGTAATTGCCGAGGTGGAACGAGCCTGCGGTGGGCTGGATTCCAGAAAGCACGCGCAAACTGGGCAGCGGCGCGGAGCGCCCCGTTTGAGGGCGGTGGTGGGAGACGGGCGGGCGGTCTGAAGCCATACTCACCATTCTCTCAGGTGTCAGGGGCCGTTCCGGAACTGGCCGGAAACATATGTGACACGGGTGGGAACCGATCTGCCTCGGGCGGTGTACCAAGAATGTGAGAACGCGGGAGGGGGGCCGCATCGTCGATGAGGCCGCGGTGATCGCACGCGTGCGCGCCGGAGAGCCGGAGGCGTATGCGGAGCTGGTGCGTGCCCATACGGGGCTCGCGCTCAGGGCGGCCGCGGCGCTGGGGGCGGGTGCGGACGCGGAGGACGTGGTGCAGCAGGCCTTCTTCAAGGCCTACTGCTCCTTGGGTCGCTTTCGGGACGGCGCGGCGTTCAAGCCATGGCTGCTCTCGATCGTCGCCAATGAGACGAGGAACACAGTGCGGACGGCGGTGCGCCAGCGGACGCTGGCCGGCCGGGAGGCCGCCCTCGTGGAGGCCGAGCCGCTGATACCGGAGTCGGCGGACCCGGCGGTCGCCGCCCTGGAGGTCGAGCGCAGGACGGCCCTGCTGGCCGCCCTGGAAGGACTGGGCGAGGACCACCGCCTGGTCGTCACCTACCGCTATTTGCTGGAGATGGACGAGCCGGAGACCGCCCAGGCCCTGGGCTGGCCGCGCGGGACGGTGAAATCCCGGCTCAACCGCGCACTACGGAAGCTCGGCAAACTGCTGCCGGACTTCGAGCCGCGGGAGCGTGCGGAGGATCTTGGGGGTTCGGAGGGTGCAGGAGGCGCAGGGGGCGCAGGGGGCCTGAAGGATCTGCGAGATCTGCGGGATCTGAAGGATCGGAGGGACTTGGGGGTTCGGAAGGCTCGGGAGTCACAGGGAGGAGGTGATGAGCATGAGTGACGCGCATGAGGCGAATGAGGCACACGAGGGGTACGAAGCTGAGGGCACGGAGTCCTTCGGTGACCGAGGTCGGCGTGGGCGCGGGCATGGGCACGGGCACAGGCACGGAGACGGGGATGGGGACTGGCATGGCCGTGAGGGTGTCTCGCGGTTGCCCGAGGAGCTGCGGGCGCTCGGGCGGTCGCTGGACCGGCCCGGAGCCGCGGGCAGCGAGTCTATGGTCGAGCGGGTGCTGGAGCAGATACTCGCTGAGCGGGTGCCGGTCCCGGTGGCCGAGCCACCGGGCCTCGCGGAGCGGCTGAGGGCGGTGCGCCGCTGGGCACGGGCGCGCGGGCGCGCGCTGACAGCAGGGCTGTGCGGTCTGCTGACCGTCCTCGTGCTCACGCCCCCGGTGCGCGCCGCGGTCGTCGAGTGGTTCGACTTCGGCGGGGTCGAGGTGCGGTACGACCCGTCGGCGACGCCGTCACCTGGGACCGAGGTACCCGGCTGCGGCGGCCCGTCCCTCACGCTCGCCGAGGCCGAGCGGCGTGCGGGCTTCACGGCACTCACACCCCCTGCCCTGGGGACCCCGGAGGCGGTGACGGTGACCCGCGAGCCGAAGGGACGGTTCCTGATCAGCCTGTGCTGGCGCGAGCAGGGGCATACGGTCCGGCTGGACGAGTATCCGGCGGTGCTGAGTCCCGGCTTCACCAAGTTCGTGCCGGAGCAGCCGGAGTATGTGCCGCTGGGAAAGGACACGGACCCTGCCGCGCGTATGGCGCTGTGGTTCCCCGACCCCCATCTCCTGCGCCTCTGGCTGGTGGACGGGGACGGCGAGTTCACCCGCTCCCAGCGGACCGCGGGGCCCACGCTGCTGTGGATGTCCGGGGGTGACATGACGCTCCGGCTGGAGGGCGTGGAGTCGAAGTCACGAGCGGTGGAGATCGCGAAGTCGCTGGGTTAGATGAATGAGTCCGAGGGGTGTCGTTGCGGTCAGTGATCGTAGGCGGTCAGTGATCGCTTGATCGGTTGTCCGGTCTTGTCGTTGTGCCAGATCGCGGCGGTGAGCGCGAGGATCCGGCACAGGACGCGGGCCGCTACCCCCGCCGGGCTCTTGCCGCCGTGTCGTTCCAGGTCGAGCTGTCCCTTGAGGGTCTGGTTGACCGACTCGATGACCTGCCGCAGGGGCTTGAACAGGTGTGACCCGGCCCGCTCGGCCTCTCCCTTGCGGGCCGGCCGCAGCAACTGAAGGTGACGCTCGGCAAGATCATGCTCGAACTCGCGGCCGTAGTAGTTCTTGTCCCCGATGATCGTCTGGCCGGGGCGGGCGGCTGCGGCATCGGGCGCGGTGTCGAGCATGTCGCGCAGCGTCTCGCGCTCGTCGGCCTTCGCGCCGGTGAGGGCGAACAGGACCGGCAGCCCGCCGAGTGTGCACACCAGGTGCAGCCGCAGCCCCCAGAAGTACCGTGAGTGCGACGCGCAGTAACCGTACTCGGCCCAGCCCGCCAGGTCCGAGCGTTTCGCCGTCTCGCGGGAGCAGCCGCAGCCGACCGGGGTGGAGTCGACCAGCCACACATCGTCGCTCCACAGCGAGGTGTCCCGGGCCAGGATCCGGATCATGCTGGTGAGCAGCGAGGACGCGGCACGCAGCCGCTTGTTGTAGCCGGACTGCTGGGGCACGTAGGGGAAGAGGTGGCCGAAGTCCCGCCCGACGCGGCGCAGCCAGCGCCGCTCGGAGGTGTACCCGAGCAGCGCCGACGTGACTGCGAGGGTGACCAGTTCGGCGTCACTGAGCGTGGGCGCGATCCCGACGGCGGGCCGGTACGGGGCCAGCCACGGCGAAGCCTTCAACTCGTCGTCGATCCGGGCATAGAGTGCCGTTGCGAGGGTGTCCAGGTCTGTCTTCACACACTGACATTGGACGCCCTCGTCTCATGTCCGCAGGCCATCCCTTGGACTCATTCATCTAGGGGGTCTCTTGTTCGGCTGGGCGGGACGAACTCCTGGGCCCGTGCCGAGCGTGGCCGCGAGCAAGGCCCAAAGAAGGGAAGCGGGAGGGGGACGCGGCGGGGCGGGTGGGCGGGCTTGGTTCCTGCCGGGACAGTGTGGGCCCGAGCCGGGCGAGACCTTCTCACTCGGTGCCGGACGGGACCTCTTGCTCCGTGCCGGACGGGATCTCTCGCTCGGTGCGGACGGGATCTCTTGCTCGGCGCGGACCGGATCTCTCGCTCCGTGCGGACCGGACCTCTTTCTCAGTGCCGGGCTCGAAATTTGGTCGGCGGCGAGTGGGAACCCCGGCGGGTCGAGCGGTGTACCAGAAGTGACACGCGAGTGCGGGCGGACCGCACCGGGGCCGATTGGGGGGTGTCGGGATGCGCAGGGTTCGTGCACGGGTGACGGGGAGCCGGGGATGGGCGGCGGTTTCGGGATGGGCGATGGCGCTCGGCCTGGTGGTGCTGGGCGCGCCCACCGCGGCGGCCGGCGGACCGACGAGCGTGCTGGTGGTCTCGCCGGAGAGCGGGGAGAGCGCGGCGCTCTACAACTCGAAGAAGGAATATGGGGAGTTGGAGCGCCTCCTCGGCCGGCCGGAGAGCGGCACCCGCGAGGAGCCGCCCGGGCTGGGCTTGGGCAGCGGCAGGCAGATCAACGTCACCTGGATGCTGCACGACGTGTCGCCCTGGCGGGTCGACCGCGTCTATCCCGAGACGCCTCGTACGAAGGACGTCTGGATACACACGGCGGCCAACCTTCCGACGTCCATGAACGGCTACTGGCACAAGGCCGAGCAACCGACCGCGGTGCGCGCGCTGTTGAAGAAGCTCGGCGTCCTGGGCGAGTCGTCCGGCGAGGGCGGCGCAGGGGCCATCTATCCGGCGCCCTGGGAGACGACGGAGGAGGCCGCCGGCGCGCCCGCCCCCGTTCCGACGGAGCCGTCCGGCACGGCTACGGCCGTCGCGGCGGCGGACGACGACACCGACTGGTGGTGGGCGATACCGGGGCTGGTGACGGGGGCTGTGCTGGCCCTGGGGCTGCGGCCGTTCGTCGGACGGTTGCCGGGAGCGCGGCAGTTGAGCCGGTGGCGGGAGCGGGAGGCGGGCCCTCGGCAGGAGTTGAGGGATGTTTGAGAGGGAGGGCTGAGAAGCGGTGTGCGAGAGGGCCCAGCGCAGGGATGGGCGGACGAGGAGGGGCGGATGAGGAGCGGAAGTTCTGGCGGGCGGAGCGGCCTGGTCCCGTGGACTCGTGGGGGCGCGCGGGCATGGGCGCGTAAGGGCATGGGGGCGCACGGGCGCGGACACGTGAAGGCGTGGAGGCGGCGTGAGGACGTGAAGCTGACGTGCGGACGTAAGGCCGGCGCGGGCGCGTGGTGGGCGATAGCCGGACTTGCCCCAGCCTGACCCTCGGCTCCGGCGGCACCCTGCTTATACGCCGCGTGGCGGCCCGGCGTGAGCCAGGGCCGCCACGGGAGTCACGACAGCGGTCGATCGACTTATGAGTCGGAGTCGCAGTCGGGCTACGAATCCGGTGGTTCGGCTGTGAGGCGGTTCCAGCTGAGCCCGAGTGTCGGTTCTCGGTCTCGGAGCCGGTGGGCTCAGCCCAGGTCGATCTCCGGGTAAAGCGGGAAGTCGGCCAGGAGGTCGGTCGCCCGGTGGGAGATCTCGTCCGCGATCTTCGGGTCCAGGACGTGCTGAGCCTTGGAGGGGGCGCCCTTGGCGGTGGTGCCGGGTTCGGTGGTGGCGAGGACGCGGTCGATGAGGCCGGCGATCTCGTCCATCTCGGTGGCGCCGAGGCCACGGGTGGTCAGCGCCGGGGTGCCGATGCGGATGCCGGAGGTGTACCAAGCACCGTTGGGGTCGGCGGGGATGGCGTTGCGATTGGTGACGATGCCCGAGTCGAGCAGGGCGGACTCGGCCTGGCGGCCGGTGAGGCCGTAGGAGGAGGCGACATCGATGAGGTTGAGGTGGTTGTCGGTGCCGCCGGTGACCAGCGTGGCGCCGCGGCGCATCAGGCCCTCGGCGAGGGCGCGGGCGTTGTCGACGACGGCCTGGGCGTAGTCGCGGAACTCGGGGCGGCGGGCCTCGGCGAGCGCGACCGCCTTGGCGGCCATGACGTGCGGGAGGGGGCCGCCGAGGACCATCGGGCAGCCGCGGTCGACCTGGTCGGCGAGGGAGGAGTCGCACAGGACCATGCCGCCACGCGGGCCGCGCAGCGACTTGTGGGTGGTGGTGGTGACGATCTGGGCGTGCGGGACCGGGTCGAAGTCGCCGGTGAGGACCTTGCCGGCGACGAGGCCCGCGAAGTGCGCCATGTCGACCAAGAGCGTGGCACCGACCTCGTCGGCGATCTCGCGCATGATCCGGAAGTTCACGAGACGGGGGTAGGCGGAGTAGCCGGCGACGATGATCAGGGGCTTGAACTCACGGGCGGAGGTGCGCAGGGCTTCGTAGTCGATGAGGCCGGTGGCAGGGTCGGTGCCGTAGGAGCGCTGGTCGAACATCTTGCCGGAAATGTTCGGGCGGAAGCCGTGGGTGAGGTGGCCGCCGGCGTCCAGGGACATGCCGAGCATGCGCTGGTTGCCGAAGGCCTGGCGCAGCTCGGCCCAGTCGGCCTCGGAGAGGTCGTTGACGTTGCGGACGCCGGCCTTCTGCAGGGCGGGGGCCTCGACACGGGCGGCGAGGACGGCCCAGAAGGCGACGAGGTTGGCGTCGATGCCGGAGTGCGGCTGAGCGTAGGCGTGCTCGGCGCCGAAGAGCTCACGGGCGTGCTCGACGGCGAGGGCCTCGACGGTGTCCACGTTGCGGCAGCCGGCGTAGAAGCGGCGGCCGATGGTGCCTTCGGCGTACTTGTCGCTGAACCAGTTGCCCATCGCCAGGAGGGTGGCCGGGGAGGCGTAGTTCTCGGAGGCGATCAGCTTGAGCATCTCGCGCTGGTCGGCGACTTCCTGCCCGATGGCGTCGGCGACCCGGGGCTCGACGGCGCGGATCACTTCGAGGGCGCTGCGGAAGGCGGTGGATTCGGTGGAAAGGGGCTCTGGCATGACGGCCTCCGGACGTGGCGTTCGGCGTTCACGGTTCGGCCCAGGCGCACGGCACACAGTTCCCGGGCCGCTCCCCGATGGTCGATCCCATCCCAGCGCGCCAGTCACGGCCCGTGGGTGAGCCTACCGGGCGCGCCCGGAAGAGATGTTCCGCCGTCCACCATGCGAGCGACGATAGGAAAGGGGCCACACGCACTCGTACGGCAGGAACGGCAGGAAGGAGGCCGGGGCCGGAACCGGGGAACAGAAGCAGGTCACGAGCCTCGTGCGGGGCGGAAGGGATATCCCGTGAGTACCACCGAAGAACTGATCGCCTCGGCGGAGGCGCACAGTGCGCCCACCTACCACCCGCTGCCGGTCGTCGTGGCGACGGCGGACGGGGCGTGGATGACGGATGTCGAAGGGCGTCGCTATCTGGACCTGCTGGCCGGGTACTCGGCACTGAATTTCGGTCACGGCAACAGACGGCTGATCGAGGCGGCCAAGGCGCAGCTGGAGCGGGTGACGCTGACGTCGAGGGCGTTCCACCATGACCGGTTCGCCGAGTTCTGCGCACGACTGGCCGAGCTGTGCGGCATGGAGATGGTGCTGCCGATGAACACGGGCTCGGAGGCGGTCGAGTCGGCCGTGAAGACCGCCCGAAAGTGGGGGTACCGGGTCAAGGGCGTGCCGGACGGGATGGCGAAGGTCGTCGTGGCGGGCAACAACTTCCACGGTCGTACGACGACGATCATCAGCTTCTCCACGGATTACGAGGCCCGGGCGGACTTCGGGCCGTACACGCCGGGCTTCGAGATCGTGCCGTACGGAGATCTGACGGCGATGCGCGCGGCGGTCACGGAGAACACGGTGGCCGTGCTGCTGGAGCCCATTCAGGGTGAGGCGGGGGTGCTGGTGCCGCCGGCCGGCTATCTCGCGGGCGTACGGGAGCTGACGCGCGAGCGCAACGTGCTGTTCGTGGCGGACGAGATCCAGTCGGGCCTC
Organism: Streptomyces sp. NBC_00878; assembly: GCF_026341515.1. NCBI lineage: Bacteria > Bacillati > Actinomycetota > Actinomycetes > Kitasatosporales > Streptomycetaceae > Streptomyces > Streptomyces sp. NBC_00878. Next base: position 4,050,038 of record NZ_JAPEOK010000001.1, read on the forward strand.
GGGCGGACGGGGCGGACCTTCGCGTGTGAGCACGAGGGGGTCGTGCCGGACATGTATGTGCTGGGCAAGGCGCTCGGGGGCGGGGTCGTGCCGGTGTCGGCGGTGGTGTCGTCGAGCGAGGTGCTCGGGGTGTTCCGGCCGGGTGAGCACGGGTCGACGTTCGGCGGGAATCCGCTGGCCTGTGCGGTGGCGCTGGAGGTGATCGCGATGTTGCGGTCGGGCGAGTACCAGCGGCGGGCGACCGAGTTGGGCGAGCATCTGCACCGGGAGCTGGGGCTGTTGGCCGGTTCGGGCCGGATCACTCAGGTGCGGGGGCGTGGGCTGTGGGCGGGGATCGACATCGACCCGGCATACGGCACGGGCCGGGAGATCTCCGAGAAGTTGATGGACCGGGGCGTGCTGGTCAAGGACACCCATGGGTCCACGGTGCGGATCGCGCCGCCGCTGGTGATCAGTAAGGAGGACCTGGACTGGGGGCTCGCGCAGCTGCGGGGTGTGCTGGGTCTGTAACCGTCCTGGCCGTCCTCGCCGTCCTGGCCGTCCTAGCCGTCCTAGCCGTCCTAGCCGTCCTCGCGGTCCTGGCCGTCCTGGCCGTCCTCGCGGTCCTGGCCGTCCTCGCCGTCCTCGCCGTCCTCGCCGTCCTCGCCGTCCTCGCCGTCCTCGCCGTCCTCGCCGTCCTCGCCGTCCTCGCCGTCCTCGCCGAACCGAGGGCACCCGGTCTGGTGCTGTGGGGGTTGGTCACAGGATCACGTGCGGCAGGAAGCGGGCGTACTCGTCCGTGATCAGGCCGGAGGATTCGCGGATGCCGAGGCCTGCCGACTCGTTCTCGACGACCCAGGCTCCGAGGACGACCCGGTTGCCGGCGAAGGAGGGGAGGGGTGCCAACTCCTGGTAGCAGCAGGGTTCTTCGCGGACGACGGGAGCGGAGCCCGGTTCGTGGACCGTGACGCCGGCGCCCTCGCGGCCGAGCAGGGGCTTGGCGACGTAGCCGCGGGTGGTGGCCAGGTCGCGGGGGCCGTCGAGGAAGGCGGGGAGGAGGTTCGGGTGGTTCGGGTACAGCTCCCAGAGGATCGCGAGGAGGGCCTTGTTGCTGAGCAGCATTTTCCAGGCGGGCTCGATCCACATCGTCGTACCCGTGCCGCCGCCGTTGTCGAGGGTGGCGAGGACGTGTGGGGCGAAGCGGTCGGTGGTGAGCCTCCCCCAGTCTCGACTTCGCTCGACCGGGGGGACCCCCATCCACGGGTAGAGCTTGAAACAGCTGCGGATGAAACGGAGTTGCTTATCGACAAAGCGGCCGGAGAGGCGGTCCCAGCCGATCTCCTCCATGGCGATCCAGGCGGTGTCGAGGCCGGCCTGTTCCGCTGTCTCCTTGAGATAGGCGACGGTCATCAGGTCCTCGCCGAGTTCGTCGGCGGCGGAGTGTGCGAAGTAGAGGGGGTTGCCGGGCGGGAGGAGGGCGGACTGTTTCTTCCAGGCGTCGACGAGGCGTTCGTGGAGGGAGTTCCACTGGTCGGCGCCGGGGAAGCGTTCTTCCATCCAGAACCACTGGGAGCTGGCGGCCTCGACGAGTGAGGTCGGGGTGTCCGCGTTGTACTCCAGGAGCTTCGCCGGGCCCGTGCCGTCGTGGCGGAGGTCGAAGCGGCCGTACAGGGACGGGAGTTCGGCGCGGCGGAGCCAGGCCTCGGCGACCGCCTCCGCCACTCGCGGGTCGGTGATGCCGAGGTCGGCGAAGCGGTTCTCCGTGACGATGTGCTCGGCCGCCGCCAGGCACATCGTGTGGAGTTCCTCGACGACCTCCTCCAGTGCCTCGACCTCGGGCAGGGAGAAGACGTAGTACGCGGACTCGTCCCAGTACGGGCGCAGGGAGCTGTCCGGGATGGGGGTCCCCCCGGTCGAGCGAAGCCGAGACTGGGGGAGGGTGAGGGGGTAGATGAGGCCCTGTTCCTCGACGGTCCGCTGCCAGTCGGGGCGGGGGGTCGTGGTGCGGCGTTCCATGACGACGGTCCGGTTCCTCGGAGTTCCTGGGTTCCCTTGGGTTCTCCTGGCTTCCCCGGGGTCAGCCGCCGCCGCTGCCCGAGCCGGAGCAGCCGAAGCCGTCACGGTCGACGGCCTCGCTGCGGCTGAAGGTGCCGTAGTCGGCGTGGCCGGCGCTGACGCCGGAGTCGTAGTACCAGGCGGCATCGACCGTGCCGGTCCGGCTGCCGTTGCTCTTGCGGTTCTTGCCGGACGAGGAGGAGGTGGAGCCCGACTTGCAGTTCTTGTCGGCGACGATCTTGTAGCCGTTGACGTACTCGTAGCTGTCGCGGTCCACGCAGCGGCGGTCGGGGTCCGAGCCGCACGAGGTGAGGGCCGCGGCGAGGACGCCCATTCCGCCGAGTACGACCGTGCTCGAACGCAGTTTCCTGCGCTGGTCCGCCATGTTCTCTCCCCCGTTGGGCCCGTCCGGCGGGCTCGTCCGTCCGACATGATCAGCATGATCAGCGTAAAGATCACGTGCACCGGTTGTACAAGCGGCTCCCCCGAACTCGCACTCCCCTACAGTCGCTTTGTGCTCTTTGGAATGGTGTGCGCCCTTGGTGCGGCGGTTTGTTTCGGCACGGCGACGGTGTTGCAGGCGATCGCGGCGCGGGCGGCCTCGCCGACGACGGGCGGCACCGGCTCCGACTCCAATTCCGGTTCCGGTTCCGGTTCCGGTTCCGGTTCGTCCGGGGTGGACGCCGCCTTGTTGCTGCGGGCCCTGCGCGAGTGGCGGTACATCGCTGGGCTCGCGCTCGACGGCGTTGGGTTCGTCCTGCAGATCGCGGCCCTGCGGTCGATTCCGATCTACGCGGTGGGGGCGGCGCTCGCAGCGAGCCTCGCGGTGACGGCGGTGGTCGCGGCGTGGCTGCTCCATGTGCGACTGAGCGGGCTCGAATGGGGAGCGGTCGGGGTGGTGCGCGCGGGGCTCGCGATGCTCGGGCTCGCGTCCGGGGAGGAGGGGGACGAGGCCGGGTCCACCGCGCTCAAGTACGCGATGCTGGGCACCGCCGTGGCCGTACTGCTCCTCGGCGCGGTGGCCGGGCGGTTGCCCGGGCGGGGGCGGGCGCTCGCGCTCGGGCTGGGTGCCGGGTTCGGGTTCGGAGTGGTCGAGGTGGCGGTGCGGCTCATCGACGGGCTCACTCCCTCGGCGCTCCTCACCAACCCGGCTGCGTACGCACTCCTGTTGGGCGGCGGCGCGGCGTTCCTCCTTCTTACGTCGGCACTCCAGCGGGGCTCGGTGACGACGGCCACGGCGGGGCTGATCATCGGCGAGACCATCGGGCCCGCGGTGGTGGGCGTGGTGTGGCTGGGCGACCGTACACGGGAGGGGTAGGAACTGTTCTCGAATAAGTGTCAATGAGTGTCTTTTAGATGTTATGAGTGTCGTATGCTCTCGTGTATGAACCTGACGGAATGGGCGCGTGCGCAGGGGATCGCCCCGCGTACTGCGTACCGCTGGTTCCGTGAGGGCACGTTGCCGGTCCCCGCGGAGCGGGTGGGGCCGCGCACGATCCTGGTGAACATCGACGCGAACACCTCATCCTCGGTGACCGGAGGTGTGGGTCTGTATGCCCGCGTCTCCTCGCACGACCAGAAGGCCGACTTGGAACGGCAGACCGCGCGCTTGTCGGAGTGGGCCGCGAAGGCCGGGCATCGCGTAGTGCGCGTGGAGTCGGAGATCGCCTCTGGCATGAACGGTGCCCGTACGAAGGCACGTCGCTTGCTGGCTGATCCGGCAGTGACCACTGTGGTGGTGGAGCACAAAGACCGCCTCGGCCGTATGAACGTCGAACTCGTCGAATCCGCTCTGTCTGCCACCGGCCGCCGACTCGTCGTCCTCGATGACGGCGAGGTCGAAGACGACCTGGTGCGCGACATGGTGGAAGTACTGACCTCGTTCTGCGCCCGCCTGTACGGCCGCCGCTCGGCGAAGAACCGCGCCAGGAAGGCCCTTGAGGCGGCTGCGGCCGATGACTGACAGGAAGCAGCTCCGCACCATCGACGCCCCGTTCGTCGCCCTGGGGCCGTCCGGTGTGGCGATACGCGACCGGCTCAAGCACCTCATGCCCGAAGACGAGACGATTCTTCGCCTGGTGGGCGAGCACCAAGGCCGCCTGGCCTCGGCTGATCTCAAGGCACGCTGCAAGTCCGGACACGACCACGACAACGACGCGTGGGCGGCCCGCAAGCGAGAGCTGACCGAGCAGTCCTCCTCCCGCATCGCCGGGACGATCACCAAGTCCACCCACGACCAGTACGGCTTGGCCCGCAGGTGCCTGCTCGCGCACATCCACAGCCTTGATGCCGGTATCCGCACGCTGCGGCACCGCTTGTCGCTGCCGATCGGCGAACGCGGCTCGAAACAGGCTCCGGGCGGCTACCGCAGCAAGGGCGAGTGGTTCAACAAGTCCCGCCGACTGGCCACCCTGGAACACCGGCTCGAAACAGCCCGCGCTGACTGGTCTGCCGGCCGTGTCCGTGTGGTGCGCGGCGGCCGACGCCTGCTGAAGAACCGGCACAACCTGCAAGCAGCCCATCTGACCCAAGCCCGATGGCGGCAGCGCTGGGAGGCCGAACGCTGGTTCCTCGCCGCCGATGGAGAGTCGGGGAAGCGGTTCGGTAACGAGACGATCCGCGTCACGCCGGACGGCGAGGTCAGCATCAAGCTGCCCGCCCCGCTCGCGCACCACGCGAACGCCCGGCATGGCCGCTACGTGCTCTGTTCCAAGGTCGCGTTCACACACCGTGGGCAGGAGTGGCGGGATCGCATCGACGGCAACCGGGCTGTCGCCTACCGCATCCACCTCGACATTGAGCGGGGCCGCTGGTACCTCACCGCGTCGTGGACCAGGCCGGCGGTCAAGACCGTGCCGCTGGATGCGGCCCGCGCAGGCGGCATGGTTGGCGTGGACACCAATGCCGACCACTTCGCCGCCTACCGGCTCGACCCGCACGGCAACCCGGTCGGCGACCCGCGCCGCTTCTCCTACGACCTGACCGGGTCGGCCGACCACCGCGACGCCCAGATCCGGCACGCCCTCACCCGGCTCCTGCACTGGACCAAGCAGACCGGCGCAACCGCGATCGGTATCGAGAACCTGGACTTCGCCGCCGAGAAGACCCGCGAGAAGCACGGCCGCAGGAAGCAGTTCCGGCAGCTGATCTCGGGCATGCCCACCGGCAAGCTCAAGGCCCGCATCGTGTCCATGGCCGCCGAACACGGCCTCGCCATCGTCGCCGTGGACCCGGCATACACCTCCATGTGGGGCGACCAGCACTGGCGCAAGCCCCTCACCAGCAAGACTCGCAACATGACTCGCCATGACGCCGCTTCGGTGGCGATTGGCAGACGCGCCCTCGGGCACCCGATCCGGCGACGGACGGCACCGCCCCAGCATCACCAGAGTGATGGTGCTGGGCATCGGACCATCCAGGCCGGCCGTGGTACCCGAGGGCGCGAGGAACCTCGCCACCCCGTCACGGAACGTGCACGCGATGCACGTCCCCGGACGAAGGGAACAAGAACGCGGGCGACCAGCGCATCCAACACCGTTTGGGATGCGCGCAGTTCCGGGACGTGGGTCCAAGACTCACTCCTGGACACTGTTTAGGAACGGTTGGCCTGGCTCGCCGTACTCGGTTTCGCGGTGGCGGTGGCCGGGGCGTTGGCACTGGCGCGCTTCGGGGAGGCGCCGGGGGAGGTGTCAGAGGCGGTGTCGGAGGCGGTGTCGGAGGCGGGATCAGAATCGGCATCTCCATCGGAATCGGCATCGCCATCGCCATCGCCATCGGCTACGCCGTAAGACTCCGAGGGTGGGAGGGGTGACGGGTGGCGCGTGGCGGTTGGCGGCTGGCGCGTGCGGCAGAGGTTCGCTCGCTCCCCACGACCGCCGGGCCCGCCACCGGGCGGCTCGGCCACTCAGCCTCTCGACCACTCAGCCACTCAGCCACTCAGCCCCTCGACCACTCGGCCACTCGGCCGCCGGGCTACTCGGCCACCCAGACCACCACCCCACCGTGCCACCACCCCACCGCGCCGCCCGCCGCCGCGCTAGGGCAGCGCCCTGACCAGTGCCTCCAGTGCCCCGGGCCATCCACTGTCCGTCGGGGTTCCGTACCCCACGACCAAGGCGTCCAGGGGTGGGGCCGTGGCGGACGGGTGGCGGTAGCGGGTCAGGCCGTGGACCGCCAGGCCCTGCCAGACAGCCGCGCGGACGACCGTCTGCTCGGTGCCGGGCGGGAGTTGGAGTACCGCGTGGAGGCCGGCCGCGATGCCGGTGGCCGTCACTGAGGGCGCGTGGGCGGCCAGGGCGGAGACGAGTTGGTCGCGGCGACGGCGGTAACGGAGGCGTGAGGCGCGTACGTGACGGTCGTACGCGCCCGACGTGATGAGCTCCGCCAGGGTCAGCTGGTCCAGCACTCCGCACGACCAGTCCGCGCCGCCCTTCGCCGCCGTCACCTCGGGCGCCAGGTCCGGCGGCAGGACCAGCCAGCCGAGGCGCAGGCCGGGGGCCAGGGACTTGCTGGCGGTGCCGAGGTACACCACGCGGTCCGGGTCGAGGCCCTGGAGCGCGCCCACGGGTTGCCGGTCGTAGCGGAACTCCCCGTCGTAGTCGTCCTCCAGGATCAGCCCGCCCGTCCGCCGCGCCCAGTCGACGACGGCGGCCCGGCGGTCGGGGTGCAGGGGCACGCCCATGGGGAACTGGTGGGCAGGCGTCAGCAGCACCGCCCGCACCCCGGCCCCGGCCCCAGCCCCAGCCCCAGCGGAACCGCCCCTGCCCTCGCCCTTGTGCCCACGCCCGCCGCCACCGCCGGGGCCGCCGCCAGGGCCACGTGTACCTCTTGTTCTCCCCCCGCTCCGACCAAGCCCTCCCCCGGTCAACTCGTCCGTGCGCGTGCCCAGTTCGTCGAACGGCAGCGTCACCGAGCGCAGGCCCGCCCGCTCCACCAGCCCCCAGTGCACATCGAGCCCGTACGACTCCATCGCCAGCGCGCCCGCGCCCCGCTGTCGCAGTACCGCGCCGAGCAGCATCAGCCCGTGCGCGAACCCGGAGCAGATGAGGATGTGTTCGGGGTCGGCGCGTACGCCGCGCGCCCTGGCGAGGTAGCCCGCGAGCGCGGTGCGCAGTTCGAGGCGGCCTCGCGGATCCCCGTATCCGAGGGCGTCGTACGGGGCCGCCGCGAGCGCTCGGCGGGATGCCTTGAGCCACTCGGCGCGCGGGAAGGAGGCGAGGTCGGGGGTGCCGGGGACGAGGTCGTACGCCGGGCCGCCGGGCGAGCGCGGCCGGGGCGGGGCGGAGGCCGGTGCCACCACCGCGCGTTCCGCCACCCGCGTGCCGGAGCCCTGGCGGGCGGTGAGCCAGCCCTCGGCCACGAGGTCGGCGTACGCGTCGGCGACGGTGTTGCGCGCGATGCCCAGGTCGGCGGCGAGGGAACGGGACGACGGCAGCCGGGTTCCGGACGCGAGCCGTCCGCCGCGTACCGCCTCCCGCAACGCGTCCGTCAGGCCTCTGCGCAGGCCGGAGCCGGTACGCGTCACGTCGACATGCAGGTCCACACCGAAAGTGGCCCAGGATCTCACCATGGAAATGGACCATACTCCTGGGCTACTCCGGCCCTAGGCTCATGATCATGACGACGAACACCACCCCGACCGACACCACCCCCACCGCGACCACCCCCACCGCGACCAAGACCGCCGCGACCCGGACCGCCGCCGGCATCCCGCAGGGCACCCCGAACGCTCCCGAGCACACCCCCCGGCTCCAGTGGACGGAGTTCGCCCCCGAGGTCTTCGACGCCATGATCAAGCTGGACGCCGCCGCCCGGAAGGGTGTCGACCCGGTGCTGCTGGAGCTGGTGAAGATCCGCGCGTCGCAGCTCAACCACTGTGCGTTCTGCCTCGACATGCACACGAAGGACGCGTTCGCGGCGGGCGAGAGCGTCGAGCGGATCGTCCAGCTCAGCGCGTGGGAGGAGTCACGGCACTTCTACACGGAGAAGGAGCTCGCGGCGCTCGCGCTCGCCGAGGCCGTGACGGTCCTGACGGACGGCTTCGTACCGGACGAGGTGTACGAGGCCGCCGCCCGGCACTTCGACGAGGCCGAACTGGCCCAGCTGATCGCCGCGATCACGGTGATCAACGCCTGGAACCGCTTCGGCGTGACCTGCCGTCTCGTGCCCGGCCACTACACGCCGGGCCAGTACAAGTAGCCAATAAGTAGCCAACCGCATGGGCTACTGCCCAGCGGTTGACGTACTCCTCACACCTCGCCCCGCAGCAGGTCCGCGCACTTCTCGCCGACCATGAGCACCCCGAGCATCGGGTTCACGGCGGGCAACGTCGGGAAGACGGACGCGTCGGCGATCCGGATGCCTTCGAGACCGCGGATCCGCAACTCGGGGTCCACGACAGCCAGTTGGTCGTCCGGCGCTCCCATGCGGCAGGTGCCCGCCGGGTGGTACACGGTGTGGGCGACCTTCCGCGCGTACTCGCTCAGCTCCTCGTCCCCCGTGACGTCCGGTCCGGGGCACACCTCGCGCGTGAGCCAGTTCGCGAGCGGCTCGGACGCGGCGATCTCGCGGGCGATCCGGATGCCGTCGACGAGCGTGCGGCCGTCGTAGTCGTCCTCGTCCGTGAAGTAACGGAAGTCGAGGGCGGGCTTCTCGGCCGGGTCGGCGCTCGTCAGGTACACCCGGCCGCGGCTGCGCGGCTTGGGGATGTTCGGAGTCATACAGACGCCGTGCGCGGGGCGTTCGTAACCGAGGCGCTCCGCGTGGTCCGTGAACGGGATCTGGTAGAAGTGGAACATCAGGTCGGGACCGGCGTGTTCGGGGTCGCGCCGCACGAACAGGCCCGCGTCGGCGTCCATCGCGGAGTTCTCGGGGATCGGTCCGTCCGTCTCCCAGACGATGACCGACTCGGGATGGTCGAGCAGGTTCTCGCCGACGCCCGGCAGGTCGTGGACGACGGGGATACCGAGCGCTTCGAGGTCCGCGCGCGGCCCGATACCGGAGTGCAGGAGCAGCCGGGGCGTGTCGACGGCACCGGCGCACAGCAGCACTTCGTTCCTGGCCTTGACCAGGACTTCCTCGCCGTCCTTGGTGCGTACGTGGACACCGCGGGCGCGCGTCCCGTCGAGCTCCAGCTTGTACGCCCAAGTCTCCAGCAGGAGACGGAGGTTGGGCCGTTCGTCCATGAACGGATGCAGGTAGGCGACCGACGCGCTCGACCGCTTGTTGTTCTCCGGGTGGTACGCGAGGTCGAAGAAGCCGACGCCCTCGGTGAACGGCTCCTTGTTGAAGCTCTCCATGCGCGGCACGCCGAGCGTCGCCGCCGCCGCGTCGACGAAGTCGCGGGCGATGGCGTTCTGGTCCTTCTCGTCGACCGGGACGATGTTGTTGAGCAGCCGCGGGAAGTACGCCTCCATCTGCCCCGCGCCCCAGCCCTCGGCGCCCGCCGCCTCCCACTCGTCCCAGTCGGAGGGCAGCGGATTGAACGCGATGAGGGTGTTGTGCGAGGAGCATCCGCCGAGGACGCGGGCGCGGCTGTGCCGGATGTGCGAGTTGCCGCGCGGCTGCTCGGTCGTCGGGTAGTCGTAGTCCAACTCCCCGCCGAGCAGGCCGACCCAGCGGCGCAGGGTCAGTACGTCGTCGCGGCCGACGTCGCTCGGACCGCCCTCGATGACGGCGACGGTGATGTCCGGGTTCTCGGTGAGCCGGGAGGCTATGACGGATCCCGCGGTGCCGCCGCCTATGACGACGTAGTCGTACGTGTTCGCTTCTTCGTTGTCGTACGTGTTCGCTTCACCGTTGTCGTACGCGTTCTCGTTATCGGGCATGGCGTGGCGCTCCAACGTGCTGTGTGCGGTGGGGCAGGGTGACGGGGTCGGTTCGGGGCCGGTCGTCAGCCCGCGAACCACCTGACCGGCTTCGGCGCGAGGTTCTGGTACACGTGCTTGGTCTCACGGTACTCGGCGAGCCCCGCGGGCCCGAGTTCGCGCCCCACGCCGCTCTTGCCGAAGCCGCCCCACTCCGCCTGCGGGAGGTAGGGGTGGAAGTCGTTGATCCAGACGGTGCCGTGCCGCAGCAGGCGGGCGACGCGCCGGGCGCGCCCCGCGTCCGCGGTCCAGACGGCTCCCGCGAGCCCGAACTCCGTGTCGTTGGCGAGCGCGACGGCCTCGTCCTCCGTACGGAAGGTCTCGACGGTCAGGACCGGGCCGAACATCTCTTCCCGGACGACCCGCATGTCGCGGTGGCACTGGTCGAGGACGGTCGGCTCGTAGAAGTAGCCGGTGGCGGGCCGCTCGGCGGACGGCTCGGGGCGGGCGCCGCCGGCTCGCAGCACCGCGCCCTCGGCGAGGGCGGAGGCGACGTACGACTCGGTCTTCTCGCGTTGGTCGGCGGAGACGAGCGGTCCGCACTCGACGCCGTCCTCGGTGCCGCGGCCGAGCCGGATCCGCTCGGCCCGCCACGCCAGTTCGGCGACGAAGCGCTCGCGTACGGACTCCTCGATGATGAGCCGGGAACCGGCGGAGCACACCTGCCCGCTGTGGATGAAGGCGGCGTTGAGAGCCTGGTCGACGGCGGTGTCGAACCCCTCCTCCGTGGCGCAGGCGTCGGCGAAGACGACGTTGGGGTTCTTGCCGCCGAGTTCGAGGGCGACCTTCTTCACCGTGACGGCGGCGGCCTGCGCGACCTTCGTACCGCTGACGAGTCCGCCCGTGAACGACACCAGGTCGACGTCCGGATGCTCGGCGAGCCGGGCGCCGACGCTGTGGCCGGGTCCGGTGACGATGTTGGCGACGCCGTCGGGCAGCCCGGCCTCGGCGAGCAGCTCGATGAGGGCGACCGTCGTCAGCGGGGTGATCTCGCTCGGCTTGACGACGAAGGTGTTCCCGGCGGCGAGGGCGGGGGCGATCTTCCAACTCGCTTGCAGGAGCGGGTAGTTCCAGGGGGTGATCATCGCGCAGACGCCGACGGGTTCGTGCACGACGACGCTGTGGATGTCGTCCGACCCGGCGTCGACGACCCGGCCGGCGCCCTCTCCGACGACGAGATCGGCGAAGTACCGGAAGGCGTCGGCGACACAGTCGATGTCGACGCGCCCCTCCTCCAGGGTCTTGCCCGCGTCCCGGCTTTCGAGGAGCCCGAGCCGTTCGCGGTCGCGTACGAGGAAGTCGGCGACGCGGCGCAGGAGCGCGGCCCGCTCGGCGACGGGCGTGCCCGGCCACTCTCCGTGGTCGAAGGCGCGCCGGGCGGCCTCGACGGCGGCGTCCGTGTCCGGTACGCCGCCTTCCGCGACCACGGCGAACGTCTTGGCGTCCGCCGGGTCGAGAATGTCGCGCGTGGCCCCCGAAGCGGCCGCACGCCACTCTCCGCCCACGTGAATCGTCTGCTGCGCCTGGTTTCCCGACATGATCGGTGCTGCCTTCCGTTCCTGTTCCGTGCCCCTGTGTCACACGTGTGACGCTCGGGGGCCGGGAGCACCTGCCCCTGACCCTGGAATGCATGCACAACCGGTGACGGAAAGTGCGCGGCGTCACTCAAGAAGGCCGTGCTCAGCCAGCGTACGGCCCGGCCGGCGTACGGCAGTTGGAGCACCGGGGTCCATGCCTTCGCGGTCCGCCTGGAACTGGAAGAGGGTCACCACCCCCAGGTGAGCGGTAAGGCGCGGTGCGCAGAAAGCCGCCCCCGGGGAGCGAGCTCCCGGGGGCGGCTTCAGGCTTGGGGCCTGGGACCTGGGACCTGGGACCTGAGGCTCGGCCTTCGGGCTTCGGCTCAGATGAGGCCGAGACCGCGGACCGCCTCGCGCTCCTCCTCCAGCTCCTTCACCGACGCGTCGATGCGGGCGCGGGAGAACTCGTTGATGTCGAGGCCCTGGACGATCTCGTACGAGCCGTCCTTCGTGGTGACGGGGAAGGAGGAGATGAGGCCCTCCGGGACGCCGTACGAACCGTCGGACGGGATGCCCATCGAGGTCCAGTCGCCGTCCGCCGTGCCGTTGACCCAGGTGTGGACGTGGTCGATGGCGGCGTTCGCGGCCGAGGCCGCCGAGGAGGCACCGCGGGCCTCGATGATGGCGGCGCCGCGCTTGGCGACGGTCGGGATGAACTCCTCGGCCAGCCACTTCTCGTCGTTCACGGTCTCGGCGGCGTTCTTGCCGGCGATCGTGGCGTGGAAGATGTCGGGGTACTGGGTGGCCGAGTGGTTGCCCCAGATCGTCAGGCGCTTGATGTCGGCGACCGTCGAGCCCGTCTTCTTCGCCAGCTGCGTGAGCGCGCGGTTGTGGTCCAGCCGGGTCATCGCGGTGAAGCGCGCGGCCGGTACGTCCGGGGCGGCGGCCTGGGCGATGAGGGCGTTGGTGTTGGCCGGGTTGCCGACGACGAGGATCTTGACGTCGTCCGCGGCGTTGTCGTTGATGGCCTTGCCCTGGGGCTTGAAGATGCCGCCGTTGGCCTCCAGGAGGTCACCGCGCTCCATGCCCTTGGTGCGCGGCCGGGCGCCGACGAGCAGACCGACGTTCGTACCGTCGAAGGCGACGTTCGGGTCGTCGGTGATGTCGATGCCCTGGAGCAGCGGGAACGCGCAGTCGTCCAGCTCCATGGCCGTGCCCTCGGCGGCCTTGAGCGCCGGGGTGATCTCCAGGAGACGCAGCTTGACCGGCACGTCCGCGCCGAGCAGCTGGCCGGAGGCGATGCGGAAGAGCAGGGCGTAACCGATCTGGCCGGCCGCGCCGGTGACGGTGACGTTCACGGGAGTGCGGGTCATGGCGTTCTCCGTATGACAGCTGACGACGGTGGGGCGTCCCTGCCCCGGGGTGCGGGACTCCCTGCCGCGACGTTGATCGATCACCGGTGTCGATGATCGATCTCTCGGCGTCAAGAGAGATCCAGCGGTCAGGCTATCGCGCATCCGCGACGGCGGGCGTCCGGGGCCGATGTGGCCCGCCCCACAGGGCCGCCGGCCCCGCCGCTGCCCGGCTCCCCCAGGCCGCGAACCTGCTCTCTCCCCCTCCGGTCCCCAGCCCCCGGTCCCCAGCCCGCGGCCCTCAGGCCCACGAAGAGGCGGCCGTCGATCCGGGAGAGTGGGACGACGGCCGCCGGGTGGGGGTGCCGGTCGGACGGGAGGTGGTGTGACTCCTCCCGGACGGGCTCCGGACTCCCGTGGGGGTACGGTTCGCCTGCCCCGGCGGAGGGCGGACATTCCTCTTGTGTGGCGAAGAGTTGAGGATTGTGTGGCGAAGGGCGCGGGGCGTCCCGGTTCGCGCGGCCGGAGCCTGCGCCCGGGGGTGTGCGCTCGGAAGCGAGCGGGTCGGAAACAACGGTGTACGCCCCGGAGAAACAACACGGGTGCCCGGCCCGCAAGGGCCAGGCACCCGATCGAAGCCCGTTCAGCGTGAGCCTCGCTGTGTTACTCCGTGCAGCCCTCCGTGCCCGAGGCCTGGAGGGTGCCGCAGGCCTTCGCCTGGGTGGCGCTCTTCACGGCCACCATCGGGGTGTAGGCGTCGGTGTCCGTGGTCTCGGCGGTCTGGGCGGCTGCCGAGCCCGCCGTGATCCGGACCTCGTCGCCGGGCGCGGCCCCCGTGATGCGCGCCCACGCGGCCCCGCACGTCTCGCTGTAGCGGACCTCGACCTTGGCGGTGCCGACGGTGGCCGTCTCGACGGTCTGCGCCAACGTGCCGCCGCAGCCCATGCTTTCCGGGTCCTTGCCCGCGCAGTCCGCGCCGAAGCACTCGACACCGGCCGGCAGCTCCTTGCTGACGGTCGGTGTCGGCGACGGCTTGGTGTCGCTCCCTGCCGTGTCGTTGCCCCCCGGGTTCGTGAGGAACCAGGCAGCGGCTATCACCACGAGCGCGCCCACGACCCCCGCGAGGAACATCTTGAGCCGCCGCTTCCCCGGCCGCCCGTCGGGCGAACCGCCGGAACGCGGCCGCGCGTCCTGAGGCGGACCCCCGGCGGAACCGGTGGAACTGGCGGGACCGGCCATGCCGGACGGCCCGAAGGAACCCGCCGGGCCATAGCCCGACGCCCCGGACGAGCCGGGCGCACCGGCCGAGCCGGAGGAACCGGCCGCGCCGACACCCGACGCACCAAGGCCCCCGGGGTATCCATACCCCCCGGACGACCCGGAGGTCCCCGCCGACCCCGGAGGCGCGGCAACGACTCCCCAGCCGCCACCGCGCGATCCCGAGCCCGAGCCCGGCCTTCCGTCGGCGCCACTACCGCTATCGCCCCCGTACGGCGTCCGCCGGTCGTCTCCCGACACGGGAGTCTTCGGCGGCACCGTGGGTGCCACCCCGGCCGGACCGGCGATACCCGGCTTGGGCGCCGCCGTCGTACTACCCCCGGCGCGCGCCTGCTTCCCGTTCCTTCCCCCCTTGGCCGAAGCCGTCCCGAGCTCCCCGAGCGCAGCGCGCGCCTGGGAGATCCGGATCGCTTCCATGGTCATGTCGTGGCGCATCTCCGAGCGGCTCCAGGCCCGCTCAGCAAGCTCCCACATGGTCGTCAGATGGACGGGATTGGTCCCAGTCACCTCGGCCAACGCCACGATCGCGCCCTTCGGCGCGAGCAGTCGGCCGTTCAGATACCGCTCCCAGGACGTCTTGCTGTACCCGGTGCGGTCGGCCACGGCGGCGACACTCAGTCCGCTGCGGTCGACCAACCGGCGCAGCTGGCTGGCGAACTCCCTGACCTGCGGATCGAGTTCATCCGGCAAGGCCCTCCAACGAGGCATTGCTACCCCCCTCTTTCCCCCCGTACGTGCTGGCTTTTCCCGCGCGTGAAGCCCTCTGCCGAGTCCTCGTTCCGGCTACCCACAGGGATGCGCAGAGCAAGGATCTCAGTTCCCGGGATGGGGGCGCACGGGAGCATTCGGGCCTGTGGGCATGCACCGTTGCACGCCCGTTGGTCTGCGGTCCAGTGTCCCACCGACTTCCCTCCCGGCCGACAGGATCACCTGGTCAATGCACGGGACGTCCCGGAGCGTCCCGATTGCCCACGTTATCCCCGGTGTCATGGGTGATCAGCGTAAATCCTCGAACTTGTCAACACATCGACACATGGGGAACACATGCGCGACCTCGTGCGTCCCTCGCGTCTTCAAGGGGAACACCCGCACGCCAAGGGCAGGTTGGATCGTCGACCGCCCAGGCCGTCACCGTGACGACGGCGAACGGCCTCGCGCTCGGCACGGGCGGCCCACTCGCGGCGGCGACTTCCGGGTCCGCCGCGTCTGCGCAGGTCATCGACGGTATCGGCGGCACGTATAACGATTGAGACGACGAAAAGCACGCTCCCGTCCGCCGCCTCACCAGCAGCGACGCGACGTGTCCGTGGCGGACGGTCCTGTACGCGGACGACGCCGAGCGGAGGTCGGCAACGGCTTGAAACACCCCTTCGCGAAGTACGACATCGACGGGCCCTTCGACCGGAAGACGCACCGGAGGGCATTCACGACATCACGAAAAGGTGACTTTCGGCCAAGCGAAAGACGGCCTCGACGGCCCATACGGGAGCGGCAAGTTACGTACAGCGGCTACGGGCGGAACGTCACGTTCGAGCGACTGAGCGGGAAGTACTACGTCAAGATCGGTACGCAGCGGAAGTCTCGGCGCATGGCCGGCGCGGCCTACCTCCCTCGCCCCTCGCTCATCGGACGCCCCTCGGACTCTCACTCCGACGTGTGATCACGCCAAGGTGAAGGCCCCGATCACCGCGGTCAGCAGCAGGAGCAGGACGAGCAGCAGGGCGAAGAGCAGCAGGCGGTGCGAGGAGGCCCAGGAAGCCGCGACGGCGGCAGGTTCCGGTTCCGGCGTCTCGGCGAGCAGGTCCCACCAGGGGACCGTGGGGACGTCCTCGTACGCGCCCTCCTCCGCCGTCCGGTTCGTACGCGCGCCTCCGCCGGGGGGCGCGCCGGCCGGAGCCGGTGCCGGAACCTGAACCGGAACCACGATGCGCGGCCACACCCGCACCGCCATCTCCCAGCGCACGCAGAAGCGCTCCGCGTCCGTCCTCGTGACGCGGCACAGGGCAACGACCGCCTGCCGGGGCGGGGGCTGCGTCGCGTTCAGATAGCGGTGCCAGGAGGACTTGCTGTACGCCGTGCGCTCGCCCAGGGCCACCAGGCTGAGCCCGGTACGGTCCTTGAGCAGCCGCAGCTGCTCCACGAAGTGCCGCACCTCCGGCGGAAGATCCGCAGGCAGTGGCTGCCAGGCGCTCATCCTTCTCCTCGCCCCCTCATCGTCCCTCCACACGCTTCCCCCCTACGACCGGGTGACGGCACCGACGGCGGATTGGTTCCCTTCGAAGCCGCCGCGGGACGTACGCCACACGTGCGCCACATGTACGCCGCACACGGGCGGGCCGACGGGCGCCGCCCCCGCCCACGAAGAAGCCCGCCTTCCTCGCGAGAGGGAGCGGGCTTCGTCACACGCTCGCCGGGTACGCCGGGTGCGCCCACGTCCGCTATGTGCGGATCGTGAAGTGCAGCGTGTCGTCCAGGAACGGGATCTCCAGCCACGCGTGCGGCTGCGCCATCATCGCGAGCAGCACGATCGTCACGCCCAGGACGCCGTACGTGACGAGGTCCGTGAACCGGGAGCGGACGGCGAGCATGCCCACGTCGGGCAGCATCCAGCGCAGGGCGGCGCCCGCGAGCAGCGCGAGACCGATCAGCAGGATGCCGACCTTGAAGGCGTCGAGCGCGGTCAGCAGCAGACCGAGTCCGACGGTGCCGATGACCGCGAGAATCGGCCACTGCCGCGCGGGCGCGGGCGCGTCGCGGGGAGCCGCCCGGCCACCGCCCTCGGGCCGTGCGGTGTCCCGCGTGAGCGACGGGAACCGCCGCGTGACCCGCTGGGGCTGTCCATCGGGGCCGGGGGCACTGACCGCGTCCCGGGTGACGGGTTCGCCGTCCCGCGCGCCGGCGGCGACAGGTTCGCCGTCGCGGGCCGGTGCGACGGCCGATCCGGCGTCCGGTGCGACGCCCGATCCCGCGTCCGATCCGGCCTCCGACGACGGGGCCCCACGGCCGGGGACCGCGTCGGCACCGGCTTCGTCGCCCTCCGGCAGGACGCCCCGGGATACCGCTTCCGCGTCGCGGGTGCTCGCGGCCCGCGACCTGGTGCCGGACGACTCCGGCTCCCGTACGGACGGCTCCGGCTTCGACTCCCGTACGGGCGACTTGTCCAAGGGTGTCCCATTCACGGGCGACTTATCCAAGGGTGTCCCATTCACGGGCACCCCGTCCACAGGCGTCTCATCCACCGGCGCCCCGTCCACGAGCGCCCCATCCACGAGCGCCCCGGCCAGGGACGACGCATCCGCAGGCGTCCCGTGCGACTCGGCGCCCCTGGCCTCGCCGCCCTGAACCTCATCGTCGGTCTTGCTGCCCGTGTTGCTGTCGGTGTTGCTGTCGGTGTTGCTGTCCCGCCCGGTGGCGGCCCGGTCAGCCGGCATCGCGTTCCGCCGCCTCGACCACGTTGACGAGGAGCTGGGCGCGGGTCATCGGGCCCACTCCGCCGGGGTTCGGGGAGATCCAGGCGGCGACCTCGGCGACGCCGGGGTGGACGTCGCCCACGATCTTGCCCTCGGCGCTGCGGGAGACGCCGACGTCGAGGACGGCGGCCCCGGGCTTCACGTCCTCGGGGCGGATCAGGTGCGCGGAGCCCGCCGCGGCCACGATGATGTCGGCCCGGCGCAGGTGCGAGGCGAGGTCGCGGGTGCCGGTGTGGCACTGCGTCACCGTCGCGTTCTCGGAGCGGCGGGTGAGCAGCAGCGGCATCGAGCGGCCGATCGTCACGCCACGGCCGACGACCACGACCTCGGCTCCCTTGATCTCCACGCCGTACTGGCGCAGGAGGGTCAGGACACCGTTGGGGGTGCAGGGCAGCGGGCCCGGCTCGTTCAGGACGAGGCGGCCGAGGTTCATCGGGTGCAGCCCGTCCGCGTCCTTGTCCGGGTCCATCAGCTCCAGGATGCGGTTCTCGTCGATGCCCTTGGGCAGCGGCAGCTGGACGATGTAACCGGTGCAGGCCGGGTCCTCGTTGAGCTCGCGGACGACCGCCTCGATCTCCTCCTGCGTGGCGGTCGCGGGCAGTTCGCGCTGGATGGAGGCGATACCGACCTGGGCGCAGTCGCGGTGCTTGCCCGCGACGTACTTCTGGCTGCCGGGGTCGTCGCCCACCAGGACGGTTCCGAGGCCGGGCGTGATGCCCTTCTCCCTCAGGGCCGCCACGCGGACGGTCAGGTCGGACTTGATCGCGGCTGCGGTGGCCTTGCCATCGAGAATCTGGGCGGTCATGTGCCCATCCTCGCGGATGACCGGGCCATGGTTCCAATCCGGCCCCGATCCGGCCCCGATCCAGCCCTCACGGCCGCTTCCGGGTTCTCCGGCGCGACTCCTCGACGCCCGCCGTCCGGTCCCCGTCGGTCCTGCGCCCATGATCGGCGATGTTGCACTTGCACAACACACGCGGTATCCGGCTGGACAAGTAAGTGGCGCGTTAAGGACGATGAGCGGCACAGTGCCGCGGACAGTACCGGGGGGACGAACCGCATCTGTAGAACTTTCCTCCGAATTGTGCCGCGTCGTCCCCGCACTTACGCAACGACGGAGGAAGCGCCATGAGTTTCGGCGACCCGAACAACCCCTACGGGCAGCCGCCCCAGCAGCCTCCGGCCGCTCCCGGCTACGGCTACCCGCAACAGGCCCCGCCCGGCGTCCCGCCGCAGGGTTACGGCTACCCGCAGCAGCCGGGGTACCCCGGCTACCCGGGCGGCAACCAAATGCCGCAGTCGATGCCGGGGCTTCTCGTTACGGCCCGTGTCTTCCTGTTCATCATCTCGGCGGTGCAAATCATCATGGGCCTCGCCTGGTTGTACGTGGCGGCCATCGCCAACGACGTGTCGGACGCGGCGGACGACCTGAGCTCCTCGTCGGACGACCCGTTCAGCGCGATCGGCGAGGGCGGTAACGTCGCGGCCGGGATGCTGGCGTTCATCGCGTTCATCGTGCTGGGCCTCGCCGCGCTGTCCATCATCCTCGGCGTGAAGTTCAACAAGGGCGGCCAGGGCATCCGGATCACCACCGTCGTCTACGGCGCACTCGGCACGATTGTCGGGCTCATTCTCCTGTTCATCGGCCTCGACTCCGGTCTGGCCACGACAATCATCTTCCCGCTCATCTGGGTCACCTTCGGCGCCATCATCACGGCGGCTCCGGTCGTGTCCAGCGGCACCGCCTGGTTCGCCCGACCGCGCTACTGAGTCCCCGAACGACACGTTCACGCCATTCACGCCGAGGGCCGTGTTTCACCCTGCCGAGGGTGACACGGCCCTGCCGCGTCGTCCTACCCTGATCCCGTACCGCGTACGGGACTTGAAACGGGGAGCGGGACGGGGAGAACGGCCTTGTACAGCATCATCGTGGTACCTCCGCCGACCACGGAGGACGAACACAGCGACGCGTACGGCGACACGCAAAGCGGTACGCACAGCGGCACGTACGGCGACCGGCGCACCAGCACCCAGCTGCGGCTCGCGCCCGGAGAGCGACTGGCCTTCGGCCGTTCCGCGGCCGACAACGGACTTGCGATCGCACACGAGGGCGTCTCCCGGAAAGCCGGGGAGATCACCGCGCAGGGCGCCTTCTGGGTACTGAGCAACCTCTCGGCCCACCAGACGTACGTGGTGGAGAACCCGGAGGGCGCGGGCGAGCACATCAAGGTCGGACCGGGCAGGCTGGACGCGCCGGTCCCCTTCGAGTTCTCCCGGATCGTGCTCCCGGCGGCGGGCGACCTGCTGCACATCGAGGTGTGGGCACCCCGTCACGACTATCTGCGCTCCCCGGAGGGCATGGACGGGGCGACGACCGCGCCCGCGTTCTCCGTCGACCGCACCAAGCGGTACTTCGCGGTCCTGGCCGCCCTCTGCGAGCCCCGGCTGCGCGGCGAACCGCACGCCCCGCTGCCCACGGTCGACCAGGTCGTGGCGCGGCTGCGCCCCAACTGGCCTGCCGCGGCCCGCACTTCGGTCCAGTGGAACATCGACTACCTCGCCGTGAAACTGCGTCTCAAGCCGGGCCCCGACACGGCGGACACCGGCCCGCGCCTCAACGGCAAGAAGGAGTCCCTGGTCTCCCTGGCCCTGCGCTTCGATCTCGTACGGGAGGACGACCTGCTCGTCCTGACGGAGCCGGCGAGCCGGACGGCCCGGTGACCGGGGCGTACGCGGTCACGGTGCCCAAGGGGTACCGGGTGGGGTCCTGGGAGGTGCGGGAGCCGATCGCCACCGGCGCGTTCGGCAGCGTGTACGAGGCCCGGTCCACCGGCGCCGACGAGGACCTGCCGAAGTCGGCCGCGCTGAAGTTCCTGCCCACCGGCACCGGTACGCCCCGTCAGCTGACGCATCTGCGTGAACTCGCCGAGCGCGAGATCGAGTTGCACCGCAGGCTCAGGCGCCCGCGGCTCATCCGGATGTACGAGACCCTCACCGTCGACGACCCCGGCCGCCCCGGCCTCGACGGCGCCACCGTCCTCGTACTGGAGCGCGCGGAGGGCTCGCTCGCCGCGCTGCTTGCCCGCTCCCCGCGTCCGCCGCACGGCCCCGCGCTGCTCGCGCAGATCTGCGAGGGCCTGGCGCAGCTGCACCGAGCGGGCTGGGTGCACGGCGACCTCAAGCCCGCCAACGTGCTGCTGATGAAGGACGGTTCGGCCCGGCTCGCCGACTTCAACATGGCCGCCGAACTGGAGGGCACCCACGCCTACACCGCCGCCTTCGCCACCCCCGACTACACCCCGCCCGAACTCCTCTGGGCCGAGATCGGCGAACGCGGCCGCCAGATCAGGCCCTCGGCCGACGTCTGGGCCTTCGGCGTCCTCGCCCACCTCGTGCTCACCGACACGTTCCCGCTGCCGGGCGGCACCCCTACAACCCGCCGGGACGCGGCGGTCCGCTACGCACGCGGCACCGATGAGCTCCGGCTGTCCCCCCAACTCCCGGACGCCTGGCGGGAGATCGTACGGAACTGTCTGGCCCGTACGCACACGGAACGGATCTCCGGCGAGACGCTGCTGCGACAGGTGGAGGCGGCGGCCGGCACCGGCCGGTCCCCCCGTCCGCCGAGGCTGCGCGCGTGGCGCGGACGCCGCCCGAGGCTCGTCCTGGCCGCCGCGGCGGCCACGGTCGCCGTCTCGGCGCTCGCGTACGGCATCACCGCCTGGGCGGGCGACAGCGCGGACGGCACGGAGGAGGGCGGGGGCCGCGCTCCCGCGACCGAGAAGGTCGTCCAGGCCTCCTACGGCGACGGCGAACTCCGTACCGGCAAGGGCGTACCGGCCGTCTACCGGCCGCTGATCGTGGACTCCGCGCACGAGTGTGTGCAGGAGGACGTCACGCCCGCACTCCTCGCCGCCATGCTGAAGGTGGAGAGCGATTTCGACCCCGATCTGTCCGATCCCGCCGCGAACGAGTACGGAATCGCCCGCTGGACCCCGCGCGTGCTGCGCTGGTGGATCCGGTCCGACGGCACCACCCCCAAGGCCATCCCCGAGCCCCCGTTCTCGCCCGCCGAGTCCATTCCGGCCATGAGCCGCTACCTGTGCTGGATCGCGCCCCGTATCGACGCCAAGCTCACCGGCGACCACCGGGTGCTGATCGCGGCCGCCTACCGGACGTCGTTCGAGAAGGTGAACGACGCGGCCGGCGTTCCCCCGAAGTACCACGACTACGCCGCCCGCGTCGCTCACTACCTCAAGGAATACACGCCTCCGGGGAAGAAGTGACCCTGAGACTTCCGAGGTACCGCTCAGGGCTCTTCCCTGGGGCGACTGGTGGGTCGTGCCGCTATGACTTGCCTCCGGTAACTCCCGATAGCCTGGCCGACCCCCCTGACTCCCTTTAGCCTGGCCATCGTTGGGGGCAGGGGTAAGGGGAGACGACTCCATGTACAGCGTCATCGTGGTACCGCCGGGGGGCACTGGATCAGGCGACCAGATCCATCTCTCGGCGGGCGAGAAGCTCGTCTTCGGCAGGTCCGCGCGGGAGGGCGGTCTGACGATCGCCCACGAAGGAGTGTCCAGGGTCGCCGGTGAGATCACCGCGCACCGGGCCTTCTGGATCCTGAGCAACCTCAGCCAGGACCAGACGTACGTGGTGGAGAACCCGGAGGGCGCGGGCGAGCACATCAAGGTCGCGCCGGGCCGCCTGGACGCGCCCGTGTCGTTCGAGTTCTCGCGCGTGGTGCTGCCCGCGGCGGGTGAGCTGCTCAGCTTCGACGTGTGGGCGCCGCGCCACACGTACAGCCGTACGGCTCATCCCGGGGTCTCCGGCGCCACCACGGCCGCGGCGTTCTCGCTCGACCGCACCAAGCGGTACTTCGCGGTGCTGGCCGCCCTGTGCGAGCCCCGGTTACGGGGCGAACCGCACGCCCCGCTCGCCACGAGCGACCAGCTCGTGGAGCGGCTGCGGCCCTCCTGGCCCGCGGCGAGCCGCTCGTCCGTGTACTGGAACATCGACTACCTGGCGGTCAAACTGCGCCTGAGACCCGGCCCTGACACGGCGGAACCCGGCCCGCGCCTCTACGGCAAGAAGGAGTCACTGGTCTCGCTCGCGCTCCGCTTCGACCTCGTACGGGAGGACGATCTCGTCGTCCTGGCGCCGGCCCCGCGGGAGGCGGAGCAGTGAGTGGCGCGGCGAGCGACGCACCGAACGGACGTTCCTACGCCGTCTCCGTTCCGAAGGGCTACCGGGTGGGCCCCTGGGAGGTGCGCGAGCCGATCGCGTCCGGCGCGTTCGGCAGCGTGTACGCGGCCCGGCGGGCCGGGGGCGGGGGCGGGGACAGAGGTGGGGCAGGTGACGGGGATGTGGCCGGAGCGCGGACCACGCAACAGGCCGGGAAGGGGGCCGGGAAAAGGTCCCGAAAGGGGGCCGGGGAACGGGCCGGGAAGGGAGCCGGTGACGGGGCCGCCGAGAAGACCGTCGCCGTCGGCGGTTCCGCCGTCGTGGGCTCCGCCGTCGCCGACGGCGGAACCGGCCCGCTGCCCCGGCACGCCGCGCTGAAGTTCCTGCCGACCGGTACCCGCACCCCGCGCCAGCTGCACCACCTGCGTGAACTGGCCGACCGTGAACAGGAGTTGCTGAAGCGGCTGCGCTCACCACGCCTGATCCGGATGTACGAGGCGCTGACGGTCGACGACCCGGAGCACCCCGAACTCGACGGCGCCACCGTCCTCGTACTGGAACGGGCGGAAGGCTCGATGGACGCGCTCCTCGACCGGTCCGCCACCCCGGGATCCGGGCCCGCCCTGCTGGCCCAGGTCTGCGAGGGCCTGCACCAGCTGCACCACGCCGGCTGGGTGCACGGCGACCTCAAACCCGCCAACATCCTGCTGATGAAGGACGGTTCGGCGCGTCTCGGCGACTTCAACCTGGCGGCGGAACTGGAGGGCACCCACGCCTACTCCCCCGCATTCTCCACCCCCGACTACACACCACCGGAACTCCTCTGGGCCGAGATCGGCGTACGCGGCCAGCAGATCCGCCCGACCGCCGACATCTGGGCCTTCGGTGTACTGGCCCACCTGGTCCTGACGGGCTCCCTGCCCCTGCCGGGCGCCACGGCCGAGGCCCGCCGCGACGCGGTGGTGCGGTACGCGCGGGGGACCGACGAGCTCCGTCTGTCCCCCGAACTCCCGCCGGACTGGCGGGAGATCATCACCGACTGCCTGGCCCCTACGCACGCGGAGCGCGCCCCGTACGACGCGGCCTCGCTGCTGCGCCGGGTGGAGCAGGTCGCGGGGACGGCCCGTTCGGCCCGCCTGCCGAGGCTGCGGCCCCGCCGGTGGCGCCGCCCCGTCCTGGCGGCCGCGGTCGCGGTGGCGGTGCTGAGCGCGGCGACGGTGACGGTGACGTACGCCCTGCGGGACTCGGACACGGTGGTCGCCGCGCCGCCCACCTGCGAGAAGCCCGCGGTGTACGAGGACAGCACCTACGGCCGCGGCTATACCGCGGGTTGGAGCGGCACGTGGGACTTCGCCATCAAGCAGGGCGAGGGTGGCAGCCAGGTCAGAGAGCTCCAGTGCCTGCTCAAGCACCTTCACGGCTTCACCGGAATCGGAGTGGACGGCGAATTCGGCCCGCTGACCGACGCGGCCGTCGTGGCCTTCCAGAAGCGGGAGGGCCTGTCGGCGGACGGAGAGGTGGGCCCGAACACGTGGCGCGCCCTGCGTACCAGGGACTGAAGCCGACTTTCCGGGTCGACCCTGAAAGGTTCTAGGTACCGCTCTCCCGGCACTCCCGCCACAGTGATGACACGCCGCCACGGGGGACGGCGCGGTCGGACGGGGGAGTGGGAAACAGCATGGGGCGAGCACTCGCATTCGCTTCCGGGTGCCTGGCCGCGGTGATCGTGACGTTCACCGCGGCCGGCTGCACCACGAGCGCCGAAGCCGGTTCCCAGAGGAAGGGCCAGAGCGAGAGCAAGAGCCGGGGTCAGGCACGGGAGCTGACCGACGCCGAGCAGGTCCTGCTCCAGCGCGCGGAAGCACTGCTGGTCAAGAAGTGCATGGAGGCGGAGGGCTTCAAGTACTGGCTGGGGTGGCTGCCCACCGTCGACGACCTCAAGGGCGGCGGCTACGTGCTCACCGACGTCGGCTGGGCGAAGAAGCACGGCTACGGCAGTCGGCTCAAGGACAAGCTCCAGGACGTCCAACGCGACGATCCGAACTCCGCGTACGCCAACGCGCTCCCGAAGGAAGAGCGCGTCCGCTACAGCAAGACGCTCGAAGGCGGCCCCTCCAGCGGCATGCTGACCGCCGAACTGCCCGCCGGCGGCACCGTCCAGACCCCCCGCGACAGCTGCCAGGCCGATGCCAAGGGCCGGCTCTACGGAAACTTCGAGACCTGGTTCCGGGCCGAGAAGACGGCCACGAACCTGTCCGCCCTGTACGTGCCGGACCTCATCAAGGACAAACGCTTCGTGAACGCGGTCAAGGACTGGTCGGCGTGTATGCGCGAGGCGGGCCACGACTACGCCGATCCACCAGAGATTCGCGAGCGGTTGTCGAAGGTCACCAAGGGGCTGAGCACCGAGAAGGCGTTCGCCGCCGAGGTGGACCTGGCGGTCGCCGAGGCCACCTGCGCAACCGAAACACCTCTGGCCGACACGGCACGCACACTGCAGACCGAGTACCGCGACAAGAAGCTCCAGCGGTACGGCGACGACATCGCCACCTATCAGCGCATGCGGCTCGACGCGCTGGCCCGGGCCGAGGACATCACCGGCTCGACGGCCTGAGGCCGCACCTTCAGCCCGGCTCCCCGGGCTCCCCACACTTCCGCGACGTCGGCGCCGTCCGGCACCACGCCTGCGGAACACCAGCACGACCACCTGCACGACCACCTGCACCAAAACCATCAGAACAAGGAGCAATCCACCATGCGTAAAATCCTGGCCACTGCCGCCACTCTCGGTCTCGCGGGTCTCGGAGTGCTCGTCCCCGTCACCGGCGCCCAGGCCGCCACGCCCTGCGACAACGCATATAGCAGCGCCTCGTCCGGCTACTTCTACGCCTACGCCAACGACAACTGCAGCGGATACCTCGGCAGTGCCTCGGGCGTGGACTCGAACTGGGGCAACGACCAGGGCTCGTTCCAGGGCAGTGACACCAACAACGCGGAGTCCATCCTGCACAAGGGCACGTCCGGCCTGGCCGTCCAGGTCTTCAACGGGACGGGCGACGACTGGGCGGGCGGCCACACCTGCATCAAGAAGACCGAGTTCTACATGAGCAGCCTCAACGGGTTCTCGTTCACCAGCGGTTACGACGTGGACAACGAGATCAGCTCCCACCGCTGGGTGGCGGAAGGCTCGTGCGGCAAGTTCCTGGACTCCTGAGCCGACCGGATCCCCGCGCGGTTGACCCGCGCACCGTACGTGCAAGGCGCCCGGCCGGGAATTCCCGGCCGGGCGCCTTGCACGTACGGGACCGCGGGGCGTACAGGGCCCCGGGGCATACGGGTCCGCGACGGCCTCGTCAGTGGAAGAAGTGCCGCGTCCCCGTGAAGTACATCGTCACGCCCGCCTTCTTCGCGGCGTCGACGACCAGCTCGTCGCGGACCGAACCGCCGGGCTGGACCACGGCCTTGACGCCGGCGTCGGTGAGGATCTCCAGGCCGTCGGGGAAGGGGAAGAAGGCGTCCGAGGCGGCGAAGGAACCCCGGGCCCGCTCGGCGCCCGCGCGCTCGACGGCGAGCTTGGCGGAGTCGACGCGGTTGACCTGGCCCATGCCGACGCCGACGGAGGCGCCGTCCTTGGCGAGGAGGATCGCGTTGGACTTCACCGCACGGCAGGCCCGCCAGGCGAAGGCCAGTTCGGCCAGCTCGCCCTCGGAGAGGGGCTCGCCGGTCGCCAGGGTCCAGGAGGACGGGTTGTCGCCGTCGGCCTGGAGGCGGTCGGTGACCTGGAGGAGGCGGCCGCCATCGATCTGCTTGACCTCGACCGGCGCGGCCGGGCCCTGGTGGGCGCGGAGCACGCGGATGTTCTTCTTCTTGGTGAGGGCCTCCAGCGCACCGTCCTCGTACTCGGGCGCGACGATGACCTCGGTGAAGATCTCGGCGACCTGCTCCGCCATCTCCTTCGAGACGGGACGGTTGACGGCGATCACGCCGCCGTACGCCGACACCGGGTCGCAGGCGTGCGCCTTGCGGTGCGCCTCGGCGACGTTCGCGCCGATCGCGACGCCGCACGGGTTGGCGTGCTTGATGATCGCGACACAGGGCTCGTCGTGGTCGTACGCGGCACGGCGCGCGGCGTCCGTGTCCGTGTAGTTGTTGTACGACATCTCCTTGCCGTGCAGCTGCTCGGCGTCGGCCAGGCCGCCCCCCGCGGCGGAGCCGCTATTGGATGCAGTGTCGACGTACAGCGCGGCGCCCTGGTGCGGGTTCTCGCCGTACCGCAGGGTGCTGCGCTTCTCGAAGGTCGCGCCGATGAAGTCGGGGAAGTCCGACTCGTCGGCGGGCGCGTACGAGCTCGCGAACCAGGAGGCGACGGCGACGTCGTACGCGGCTGTGTGCTGGAACGCCTCGGCGGCGAGCCGCTTGCGGGCGTGCAGGTCGAACCCGCCGTCGCGAGCGGCGGACAGCACGTCGGCGTACCGCTCGGGGCTGGTGACCACGGCCACGGACGGGTGGTTCTTGGCGGCGGCGCGGACCATCGAGGGGCCGCCGATGTCGATCTGCTCGACGCACTCGTCGGGCGTGGCCCCCGAGGCGACGGTCTCGCGGAACGGGTAGAGGTTCACGACGACCAGCTGGAACGGCTCCACCCCCAGCTCGCCGAGCTGCTCGCGGTGGGACTCCAGACGCAGGTCGGCGAGGATGCCCGCGTGCACACGCGGGTGCAGCGTCTTGACCCGGCCGTCCAGGCACTCGGGGAAGCCGGTGAGCTCCTCGACCTTGGTGACCGGGACTCCGGCGGCAGCGATCTTCGCGGCGGTGGAGCCGGTGGAGACCAGCTCGACACCGGCAGCGTGCAGGCCGCGGGCGAGCTCTTCAAGACCGGTCTTGTCGTAGACGCTGATGAGCGCGCGGCGGATGACCCGCTTGGTGCCCTGCGCGCCCTGCGCGCCCTGCGAACCCTGAGTGCCCTGCGTACCTTCGGCGGTCACGGGATAAATACCTTTCGTCCCTCAATGCGATAGCCGTTGCGGGCGAGCCGCCCCACGACATCGACGAGCAGCCTTCGCTCGACTTCCTTGATGCGCTCGTGCAGAGCGCTTTCGTCGTCCTCGTCCCGGACCTCGACCACGCCCTGGGCGATGATCGGGCCGGTGTCGACGCCGTCGTCGACGAAGTGGACGGTGCACCCGGTCACCCGCGCGCCGTACGCGAGAGCGTCGCGAACGCCGTGCGCCCCCGGGAAACTCGGCAGCAGCGCGGGATGGGTGTTCACGAACCGGCCACCGAAGCGGGCCAGGAACTCCTTGCCCACGATCTTCATGAACCCGGCCGAGACAACGAGATCCGGCTCGTACGCGGCGGTCGCCTCGGCCAGTGCCCTGTCCCACTCGTCGCGCGTGGCGTGGTCCTTCACCCGGCACACGAAGGTGGGAAGCCCGACGCGCTCGGCGCGCTCCAGGCCCGCGATGTTCTCGCGGTCGGCGCCGACCGCGACGATCTCGGCTCCGTAGGCGGCCGACCCCGCCGACGCGATCGCGTCGAGGAGAGCCTGCAGATTCGTACCTGATCCGGAGACCAGCACGACGAGGCGCTTGGCCTTGGCCACGACGGGGCCCTTTCTCGGGGAGTTCTGGGGGTTCTGTACGTTCTGGGCGTTCTCGGGGGGTCTCGGGAGAGAGAGTGTGTCTACGGTCGGCATTTGTACGGTCGTACGAATGCTTCGCGCCCCCGGATACGGGGAAGTCTACGAAGCGGCCGACCGTCAGCAACGATACCGGCACTCCGGGCGGCCCCCACGGGACGGGGGCGTGGCCGGAAGGTAGCGTCTGGGGAGGATCCGCCCGGTGAACACGGTCCGCGCAGGGGAACGCCTTGTGCGTACGGGACGTTGACCAGGGACGGGTACGAACGCTTGGGCGCGAGCCCCGGACACGTAACCAGCTCTGTGGACACGTTGCCGCCAGAGACCATCAAGGGGAAGACGCACACCTGATGCCGGACCGCAGTCTCCGACTCCCTCCGCTCCTGCTGCGCGAGCGGCGCCCCTCTCCCACTCCGCCACGGGAGGGCGACGACGTGCCCGAGGGCGGCGGGCAGGGCTCCTCGGGCCGCCAAGGCTCCGCTGGTGGGCAGGGCTCCTCGGGCGGCCAGAGCGGCTCCGGTACTCCGAGCGGCTCTGGTGCATCGGGGGGCTCCGGCACTTCGGGTGGCTCTGGCGGCGCGCCCGCTTCCGGGCAGCGGCCCGAGCCGCCGCAGTCTCCTGCCCCTCCTGCCCCTCCTGCTCCTCCCGCCACTCCTGCCACTCCTGCCACTCCTGCCGACGACAATCCCTTCGCTCCGCCGCCGGAGGGCACGCCCGATCGGCCGTGGCAGCCGCGGCGGCCCGCGGGCGGGCAGGGCGACGGCCAGGACGGCGGGGGCGAGGGCGACGGCTCCCCCTGGGGCAGCCAGTGGAGCGACCGGCAGCCGGGACCCGCGCAGGGCGGCCGCTTCGGTGACCGGCCCGGTGCCAACGGCGGTTCCAACGGCGGCGGTTCCGGCGGCGGCCCGAGCGGTCCGGAAGGGTCCGGCGGCCCGGGCCCCGGTATGCGCTGGGACCCGTCGGACCCGGCCCAGCGCCGCGCCCGGTACGCGCTCCTGTCCGGCATGTGGGCGTTCTTCTTCTCCCTCTTCAACTGGCCGTACGTGGCACTCCT
This sequence comes from Streptomyces sp. NBC_00878, assembly GCF_026341515.1. Taxonomy (NCBI): domain Bacteria; kingdom Bacillati; phylum Actinomycetota; class Actinomycetes; order Kitasatosporales; family Streptomycetaceae; genus Streptomyces; species Streptomyces sp. NBC_00878. The sequence continues at coordinate 4,079,430 of NZ_JAPEOK010000001.1, forward strand.
GCTCGGCGCGCTGGCTCTGTACTGGGCGATCAGCGCCCTGCGCAGCAAGCCGCGTACGCCGGATCCGGACACCCCGGCGCCGGCCTCCTCGGGCACCAGGCCCCAGACCACGGCGGCGATCAGCGGCCTGGTCACGGCGTCCCTGGCGCTCGCCATGGTCGCGGCCACGTTCACGGCACAGCTCGTGTACCGCGACTACTACACGTGCGTGAACGACTCGCTCACGAACACGGCCAAGAAGTCCTGCGACAAGCTGCTGCCGGAGGAGCTGCGGGGACTGCTGGGGACACAGAACTGACGGGTCCCCTCCGTACAGGTCTCCTCCGTACAGGTCTCCTCCGTACAGGTCTCCTCCGTACAGGTCTCCTCCGTACGGGTGGCCCGCGAGTCGGCAGGGTTATGGCCGGGGGCAGCCGAAGACAGCCGAAGACAGCCAACTGCAGGCCGTGGGTTGACTTCGAGTGCGCTTCAAAATCCATGCTCCTCTCAACGTCCGCCGCTCGGCGGGCCGTAAGGGGAGGACACCCGCATGCGCTACCGCACGATCGGCACGGCCCCGGAGACCCGCCGTGAGGTGAGCGTCCTCAGCCTCGGCGCGATGCTGTTCGGCACGGTCACGGACGAGGCGACCTCGTTCGCGATCCTCGACCGTTTCGTCGAGGCGGGCGGCACGTTCATCGACACGTCCGACAACTACGCGTTCTGGGCCAACGGTACGCAGGGCGGTGAGAGCGAGGCCCTGCTCGGCCGCTGGCGGCGCAGCCGTGGCATCGGCGACGAGATAGTCATCGCCACGAAGCTGGGCGCACGGCCGCTCGCCCCGGGCACGAGCTACCTCGACAACCCGGAGGGCCTGTCCGCCAAGGCCATCCGCGAGGCGGCGGAGGGCAGCCGCGAACGGCTCGGCGTCGCGAAACTGGACCTTCTGTACGCCCACATCGAGGACACGGCCGTGTCCCTGCGGGAGACCGTCGAGGGCTTCGCCGAACTAGTCGCCGAGGGCACGGTCGGGCTGCTCGGCGCCAGCAACCACTGGACCTGGCGCCTGGAGCGGGCGCGGAACCTCGCCGCGGCGGCCGGCCTGCCCGGCTACGAGGTCCTCCAGTACCAGCACAGCTATCTGCGCAAGCGCGCCGACCTGCCCAGCCGGCTCTCGCCGGACGGCGACCAGGGTGTGACCGGCGGTCACCTGCTCAGCTATCTGCGCGCCGACCCGTCCCTCACGCTCGTCGCCTACACCCCGCTCCTGTCCGGCCGTTACGTCCGCGAGGACAAGCCGCTCGGTCCCGAGTTCGACCACGCGGGCACCCCGGCCCGGCTGGCCGCACTCCGCTCGGTCGCCGAGGAGACCGGCGCGACCGTCAACCAGGTGGTCCTGTCGTGGCTGATCGGCGGCGAGATCCCGGCGATCCCTCTCGTCGGCTGCTCCTCACTGGCCCAGCTGAACGAGAACCTGGCAGCGGTGGACCTGGAACTGACGGCGGAACAGCGGGCCCGGCTGGACGCGGCCCGCTGACCCTGTTCAGCCCGTTCGATCCCCTCGGTCCCTTCCATTCAGGGGATCGATGGGGGTGGACGCCTGCTTGAGAGCAGCCCAGCGGGTCTCCCGCGAGGCGTCGTCGTGCCAGAGCGAGCCGAACGAGTCGGAGGGCGGCAGGAAATCGTACGGCTCGAAGTCCGGGTCCGGGGTGGTGCGGCGGCTCTCGGCGGGGATGGCGGGCGGTGTCTCCGGACGCCGCCGGAACCGTACGCGCGAGAACCAGCTGGTTCGTGGGGTGCGCGGGGGCTCGGAGTTGTCGGGGTTGAGGGCCGGCTCGGAGGGTTCGTCGGCCAGGAGCGAGGTTCCTGACGGCTCATGGCCCGGGGGCCGCGCCTGCGGCTCCTGGGCCGTCGGCTCCCGGAGAGACAGCTCCACGGCTGAAGTCATCCGGACTCTCACCGGAGGCTCATGCGCTGGAGGTTCCTGGGCCGAGGGTCTCTGGGCCGGGTGTTCGTGGGCTGGGGGTTCCTGGGCCGGGTGTTCCTGGGCTGGAGATTCCTCGACCGGGGGTTCCTGGATCCGTCGGCTACGGCTGAGCGTCCAGGGCCTCCGTACCCAGGACGCCCGACCCCCGAGCCCACGCGCACGAGAAGCCCGTACGCGAGGGACCTTCGCCTGAGGCGCCTTCACCCGAGGCGTCTTCACGCGAGGCGTCCTTACCCGAGGCACCCGTACCCGAGGCTCTCGCAGTCGCCATGCCCGCAGGGTCAGCGCCACGGGCACGCCCACCGCCGCGGTCCAGCCGGCCGCCGCGGGCCCCGTCTGCCACCAGACGGGGCCCAAGTCGGCGAGTGCGTGGGTACCGAGGGGGCCGTCCGCCAGCGTGGCGAGCGCGGCGAGGGCCAGCCCGCAGAGGAGCGCCGCGAGCGTCACGTTCCCGGCGGTCCGGGCGCGTGACCACGCCCCACGCCGGAGGGCCGCCGTCGGCACTTGGCCCTCTTTCTCCCCCCGCCTCTCCCCCTGGGCCTCCCCCTGACTCTCTCCCTGGCTCTCTCCCTGTCCCTTTCCCTCCGCCGCGTTCTTCCGTGCCGGCACCCCCGCTCTCACCGTGAACCAGGCCACCACCACCCCCGCCACCAACGGCACAGCCCCCGCCGCCCAGTTCACCGGAGTGCCAGGACCCGCTCCCGGAATCGCCGCCAGCAAGGGGAAAGGCGGAAGCGTCGGACCGGGCGACGACACCAAGGGATCCACCGCGTGCCCGGCCCCGAGCACGAAGCCGGGGCCGAGGGCGTACGCGGCCCCCCACACGGCCGCGTTCGGCACGAGGGCCAGTGCCAGCAGCAGCACCGCGAACCGGCCCGACCAGCTCTCCGTGACCTGCAAGAACGACGCGCGGGCCAGGCCCCCGTGCCACACCACCGAGGCACCGACCAGCACGGCCCCGCCCCCGACGAGCGCCGCCGCACCCGCACTAGCGGCGCGCACGGCGACCGGGAGCCGCGTTCCAGCGGCGGACGAGGCGAAGGGGAGGGCGCGGAGAGCCCGGCGCACGCGCGGCGGCAGGGGCCCCCGCGGGCGCCCGTACGCCGTCCACACGCCCACCCCCGCGGCGGTCACCACGAGCAGCGGCGGCCATACGGCGGCCGATGCCCACGCCGGACGCAGCGCACCGCCCGAGGCGTACACCACGGCGGCCGCGCCGACCGTCAGATAGCCCGCGACGACACCGCCCCAGGCCGTACGGACGGCGGGCGGTGCCAACTCCTCGTCGCCGTCAGCCGCGTCGCGTCCCGCGCGGTGCAGCAGCCACGCGGGCAGCACTACCAGGAGCAGCGGAGTCACACCTACGGGCGCGGGTACGCCGGACAGCGTGTCCGTGCGGACGAGTTCGCCGCCGTGCGCGAGCAGCCACAGCCCGGCGGCGACGTGCAACGCCCCCTCGGGACCGCTGTCCGGGTAGGGCGAACTGATCCACAGGACCATGACAAGTACGGTCACTGCCCCGAGTCCGAGCCCCGCCGCGAGCACGCCGCCGACCAGGCTCGCGGCCAGTCCGGGCGACCTCACACGCGATCGGGCGGGCGGGGGCGGCAGGGAGGGAGTGCGGTCCGGGCTGCGGTCGGTCGTCTGGGTCACGCCGCCATGCTCCCAACGACACGCGCTTTCTTCGCGTAACAGCTGAACTCCGGATGTGTCGCTCAACATACGTTTTATGCATTTTTACGCACGAAGGGGCGCCCGGTGACGCTGACCGCTGTTCCTGCCGATACCGACGCCGATACCGACGCCGATGTCGAAGCCGATGTCGAAGCCGATGCCCACGCCGATGCCCACGCCGACGCCAATGCCGCGGCTCGCCCTGCCGATCTGACGCCCGCTCAGGCCTTCGACGCCCTCTACGCGTTCGCGGCCCCCGACCTCGTACGGCAGGCCTATCTGCTCACCGGGCGGCGCGAGTTGGCGCGCGAGTGCGTGCAGCGGGCCTTCCAACTGGCGTGGCAGCACTGGCCGGAGGTGGCGGTCGACCCGGATCCGGCGGGGTGGGTGCGGGCGGCGACGTACGAGTACGCGATGTCCCCCTGGCAGCGGCTGAGTCTTCGTCACCGGCTCCCGGAGCCGCCACCCCTCGCCACGGACGACCGGTGGCTGCTCTCCGTACTGCTCAGCCTGCCGCCCTCGTACCGCCGCACCCTGCTCCTCTGCGACGGCCTCGGCATCGGGCTGCCGGAGACCGCGGCCGAGACGGAGGCGAGCACGCCCGTGGCGGCGCACCGGCTGCTGCACGCGCGCGAGGCCGTCGCCGCGCGCGTGCCCGAGCTGGCGGATCCGCGGGAGCTGCGGCGGAGGCTGACGGAGCTCGGCAGCAAGGAGTCGCTGCGGACCCCCGCGAAGCCTGTCGTGGTGCGTTCGGTGAGCGAGTGCCGCGCCCGCCGCTGGACCCGTACGGCCATCGCCCTCACGGTCCTGCTCATCGGTTCCACCGCGCTCACGCTCCGTACGGCGCCCGACCACTACGAGGCCCCCCAGGCGCCCGCCGCGACGATCAGCGGAGTTCCGCCGCGGTCGGGCCCCGGCCCGCTGTCCGAGTCGGAGCGGAAGCTCCGCACCAAGCTTCGCTGGATGTTCGAGTCGGGTCCGGAGAGGCTCCGGCCGGAGCTCCGCTGAGGAAGCCGAGGAGGCTGAAGAGGCTGAAGAGGTCGAGGATGTCGAGGAGGCTGGGGGGCCGAGCAGCGCGAGCAGGAGCTGGTGCCGGAGGACCGCCGAACGCCCACTCGGCAACTCGGCAACGCCGATGGGCCCGCACCCCCGTATTCCAGGAGTGCGGGCCCATCCGCGTACGGCCCGCAGGCAGCCGTGCTATGCCGTGCTGTGCTGAGCTCAGCCGGCGAGGATGGCGCGGGCCAGCTTCGCCGTCTCGGTCGGCGTCTTGCCGACCTTGACGCCGGCGGCCTCAAGGGCCTCCTTCTTCGCGGCGGCCGTGCCGGAGGAGCCGGAGACGATGGCGCCGGCGTGGCCCATGGTCTTGCCCTCGGGCGCGGTGAAGCCGGCGACGTAGCCGACGACCGGCTTCGTCACGTTCTTCGCGATGAAGTCCGCCGCGCGCTCCTCGGCGTCGCCGCCGATCTCACCGATCATGACGATCAGGTCGGTGTCGGGGTCCGCCTCGAACGCGGCGAGCGCGTCGATGTGCGTCGTACCGATGATCGGGTCACCGCCGATACCGACGGCCGACGAGAAGCCGATGTCACGGAGCTCGTACATCATCTGGTACGTCAGCGTGCCGGACTTCGAGACCAGGCCGATACGGCCCGGCTTCGTGATGTCGCCCGGGATGATGCCGGCGTTGGACTGGCCCGGGGTGATGAGACCGGGGCAGTTCGGGCCGATGATGCGGGTCTTGTTGCCCTTCGACTTCGCGTACGCCCAGAAGGCGGCGGAGTCGTGGACGGCGATGCCCTCGGTGATGACGACCGCGAGGGGGATCTCGGCGTCGATGGCCTCGACGACGGCGGCCTTGGCGAAGGCCGGCGGCACGAAGAGGACGGAGACGTTGGCGCCCGTCTTCTCGATCGCCTCGGCGACCGTGCCGAAGACCGGGATCTCGTTGCCGTCGACGTCGACCGAGGTGCCCGCCTTGCGCGGGTTCACACCGCCGACGATGTTCGTCCCGTCGGCCAGCATGAGCTTGGTGTGCTTCATGCCGGTGGCACCGGTCATGCCCTGGACGATGACCTTGCTGTCCTTGTTGAGGAAGATAGCCATGGCTGTGGTTTTCCCTCGTCCCTTACTTGGCCGCGGCCAGCTCGGCGGCCTTGTCGGCCGCGCCGTCCATGGTGTCCACGCGCTGCACCAGCGGGTGGTTGGCGTCGGACAGGATCTTGCGACCCAGCTCCGCGTTGTTGCCGTCGAGACGGACGACCAGCGGCTTGGTGACTTCCTCGCCCTTGTCGGCGAGCAGCTGCAGCGCCTGGACGATGCCGTTGGCGACCTCGTCACAGGCGGTGATGCCACCGAAGACGTTGACGAACACGGACTTGACGTCCGGGTCGCCGAGGATGATCTCCAGACCGTTGGCCATGACCTGCGCCGAGGCGCCGCCACCGATGTCCAGGAAGTTGGCGGGCTTGACGCCGCCATGGTCCTCACCGGCGTACGCGACGACGTCGAGGGTGCTCATGACGAGCCCCGCGCCGTTGCCGATGATGCCGACCTCGCCGTCGAGCTTGACGTAGTTGAGGTTCTTCTCCTTGGCGGCGGCCTCCAGCGGGTCGGCCGCTTCCTTGTCCTCCAGGGCGGCGTGGTCGGCCTGGCGGAACTCGGCGTTCTCGTCCAGGGAGACCTTGCCGTCCAGCGCCAGGATGTCGCCGGAGGCGACCTTGGCGAGCGGGTTGACCTCGACGAGGAGCGCGTCCTCGGCGATGAAGGTGTCCCACAGGGTCACGAGGACCTCGGCGACCTTCTCGGCGACCTCGGCCGGGAACTTCGCCTGGGCGACGATCTCGCGGGCCTTCTCGATCGAAACACCCTCGACGGCGTCGACCGGGACCTTCGCGAGGGCCTCGGGGGTCTTCTCCGCGACCTCCTCGATGTCCATGCCGCCCTGTACGGACGCCATGGCGAGGAACGTGCGGTTCGTGCGGTCGAGGAGGTACGAGACGTAGTACTCCTCAAGAATCTCCGGAGCCGTCTCGGCGATCATCACCTTGTGGACCGTGTGGCCCTTGATGTCCATGCCGAGGATGTCCACCGCGCGGGCGACGGCCTCGTCCGGGGTGGCGGCCAGCTTCACGCCGCCGGCCTTGCCGCGGCCACCGACCTTGACCTGGGCCTTGACGACGGACTTGCCGCCAAGACGCTCGGTCGCCGCGCGCGCCCCCTCAGGCGTGTCGATGACTTCACCGGCCAGCACCGGTACACCGTGCTTGGCGAAGAGGTCCCTCGCCTGGTACTCGAACAGGTCCACGCGCGTCCGTCCCTATCAGTGATCTCGCCGCTCTGCGGTTAGCTGTCTGCGTGGGCGTGCCGCGAGGGCAACGTGACTGCGCGGTCACAAGGAGGGCGTGGGCACGATGGCCGACACGCGGCATGTCCGCCTCGCAGGTTATCCCCGCTCGTGGTGGGGTCGTAAATCGCAGGTCACACCTGGGCGGTGATTACGGTCACAGACTGCCAAGCAAAAGGGCCTCACCAGGCTGGGGTTTGCCTGGTGAGGCCCCTCGAACAGCCCCTGAGGCTGACCTAAGGGGCGCAGGGCGGCCGGTCCCCACCCCAATGAGGACCGCCCGACCCGGACCGCAGGGTTTCGGTCGCACGGACCGACGGATTTCGGCCGTACGGGGCCGTCGCCCTGCGGGGTCGGATGGGTGCCGTACGACCGGCCGCCGGGCACGGTCGTACGGCGGGGGCGTCGGTCAGACGCCGTAGGGGGAGCCGTGCTGCCCGTACGGAGCGGTCGGCGCGTGACTCGGAGTGATCCCGTACTGGGTGGTCGGCAGATAGCTCGGGGTGACGGACTCGGCGACGTCCTCGACTCCGCCGACGGCGTTTTCCGCCAGCGGGCCCGCGGCCGACTCGACGGTTCCGGTCACGTTCCGCGCGAACGGCCCGACCTGTCCGGTCACGTGGGCAGCGAACGGGGCAACCTCGCCGACGACACCGTCCGCGAAGGGGCGCACGTCGCCCGTGACGCCGTACGCCAGCGTCGTGGCGCTCCCGCCGACCCCGTCCACGACGGGCCGGACGTACTGGACGACCGTGTCCACGACCGGCCGCACCGCGCCGACGGCGCCCTCGGCGAACGGCGGCACCTGGCCGACGACGCCCTGCGCGAACGGGTCGACCTCGCCGACCACGCCGTACGCGAGCGGCGGCACCTCGCCGACGACGCCGCCCACGAAGGGCCGCACGTCACCGACGACACCGTCGGCGAGCACGGTCGCGTCACCGACCGCCTGCCCGGCGACGGGCACCACACCGTCCACCAACGTGGCGGCGACGGGCGGGAGCACGGAGTCGACGGTCTCGTCGGTGACCTGGGTGACCACGGCGGTGGCGTACGGGGGGACGTCCGCGACCACGCCCGTCGCGTACGGGGCAACATCGCCGACGACGCCGGTCGCGTACGGGCCGACGTTCCCGACCACGCCCGTCGCGTACGGGGTCACGTCGCCGGTGACGCCGTCGGTGTAGGTGCGCACGTCGGCCACCACTTCGTGGGCGAGACCGGTGGCGTTGCCCACGGCCTGTCCGGCGACCGGGACCACGCCGTTCACGGCGCCGGTGGCGACCCGGGTGACTCCGGTCACGGCCTGGTCGGCGACGGGGGTGACACCGGCGACGGCCTGCCCGGCTATCGGGGTGACGCCGTGCACGGCGGTGGCGGCGACGGGTGGCAGCGCGGCGGCGGCCGTCTCGTCGACGACCGGGGTGACGGACCGAGTGACGGTCCCCTGCATGCCGCGGACGGCGGAGGGGAGGCCGGTGACGGTGGCGGCCGCGTCGGCCTTCACGGAGGTCACGGTGGCCTGGGCCCGGCTGCCGAACGTGGCGACGGTGCCGCGGACTTGGCCCTTCGCGCCGGTGACCGTGTTCTGGAGGCGGGTGGGGGTGGTGTCGAGGGTGACCTGGAGCCGGGCGGGCACGTCGTTCGCGGTGGCGCGGGCGTCGGGGACGGTCCGGCCGGCGGTGGCGACGGTCTGCCACACCTCGGCACGGGCGCCGGAGGGGACGGCGGTTGTGGTGCGCCGGGTGGCCCCGAGCTTCGTCTGCATAGCGGCGAGGGCCTGCTCCAACTCCGGCGCGAACGCGGAGAGGGGGCCGAAGAGGTAGTCGACCTCGCCCTGGGGACAGGGGCCGCAGGCATCGGACATTGCGTCGGTGGCCACGGCGGTCGTGTCGGCGGCGGACTCGGCGACAGTCTCGGCCTTGGCCTTGGCCTTGGCCTGGGTCTGGGTCTGGGTCTGGGTCTTCTGGGCCGGCAGCTCGGCATCGACGTACCGGCGGGCCTGGTCGGCCGCCTTCGTCTTCGTGTCGGCGGCCGGCTGGGTCCTGGCGATGGTGTCGGTGCTCGTGCCGGTGACGTCGGTGACGGTGTCCTGCGCCTTGGCGGTCGTGCCGCCGGTGACGTCGGTGAGGGTGTCCGTGGTCGTGCCTGTGGCCGGGGAGACGTCGGTGCGGACGTCACCGACCACCCCGTCGACGGTGTCGGTGACCGTGCCGACCACGTCGTCCACGGAGAGGGACGCGTCGGGTACGGAGGCGGACGTGGCGGGCAGTTCGTCCGCGCCGGCGACGGTTGAGCCGAGCGCCCAGGCGCCGGTGACACCGGCGGCTATGACGACGGAACGGCGGATGTTCTTGTGCATGCGTGCGTCAGTCCTTCGGAAGACAGGGAGTTCGGGACGTGGTGTGGGCAGGGACCGGGCGTCCGGATGGGCCGATGCGCCCCGTCGGTGAGGGGAGTCGAGCACCGACGGCCTTGGCAGCGGCCCGCGTCCGGGGTGTGTCCGGCCGATCGCGTCCGGAGAGATCGGAGGGATGTCCGGACGGGTGCGGGCAGACCTGTTCCGCCCCCGCGCGGCAGGTCTCAGCGGGGGAAGGCCGGCCCCAGGGCCTGTCTGACAATTCCCGTCGTCGCCCGGAGGGCGGCCTCGCGGCGTCCGGTGCGTGCTCTCGGGGTGCCGGGCGTAGATCCTCGTACTGGACGTACTTGGGTCTGCGCCGGTGCGGCGAGAGTGTGTGCATGGCGTCGCGAGACTGGGGGCACTTCCCGGCCGGAGGCTGGGGGCTGGGGGCTGGGGGGAGGGAATTGTCAGACAGGCCCTAGCCGGGGAATGCCGGAATGTCCCGGTGCCTGTCCCGGATCCCGGCCGCGGTGACGTCCGCGGCGGCGCCGGGCACCAGCGTCGGCCGGGCCCTCTCGTTCAACGCGACGGCCTGCGCGTCGCCGTGCCGCGGCGACCCGTTGTCGACCGCGGAATGACGCCCCAACGCACCGGTGGGGTCGCCGTCGGGAACCTGGTGCACGGGTGCCTGCACGGCCCGCGTGCCTCGGGTGTCCGCGTGGTGGCGTACGTCGTCACCGGCCGCCGTGTGGCCACCGGCGAGCTGCGGCCCGTACGCCGTCGCCGCGCTCTCGTCCCGCGACTGCTTCTCGGCAGCCCGGTGGTTGTCCGTCGCCCCGCCGGGCTGCTGCGGCGCCGTACCGACCGGCAGGGTCTGACCGGGAACCGCGGGCAACGGCAGGCCTGGCAACTCCGGCAGCCCGGGAAGGCCCGGCAGCGCGGGCAGTTGAGGCAGCGACGGCCACCACTGCGGCGGGGCCGGCCGCTCGACGATCCCGCCGGTGATCTGATCCACCAGATCACCAATGGGCCGACCGATGGGCCGTACGACGTCCTCGACGGCCGGCGCTGTCACGCGCTCGGTGACCGGGCGCACCACCTGCTCGGTGACCGGCCTTACGACGCGCTCGGTCACCGGCCGCACGGCAGGCTCAGTGACCGGCCGTACGACTCGCCGGACTTCGTCGGTCACGGGCGTGATCGCCTTGGCGAGTCCAGGCTGTTCGGAGCCAGAGCGGGAGCCGGAGTCAGCGGTGGAAGCGGAGCCGGGGGCAGCGGTGGAAGCGGACGGCGGCAGGGCGGCCGGCGATGGTGAGGTGGCCGACGAGGCGGTCGCGGACCGGGAGTTCGAGTCCGGGGACTGCTCTCCGAACCGCTGCGGCAGCTGCTGCCGCTCCGAACCCTTCGCCATCTGCGTCTGCTCGGCCGAACTCGTCACCGACCGCACGACCTCTGCGGGCTTCCAGGCCGGCACGACACCGTCCGCCGCGCGCGCCTGCTCCCCGCAGAGGAGCCCCAGCACGAACAACCCGCCCACCAGCAACGCCACTTGCAGCGCACGCCGTGCCGCCGCCGTGCGCGTCACGCGCAGGGCGACATCGGGCAGTACGGCTGAAGGGGCCAAGGCGGCGAGAGCCTCCCGTGCGGAGGGACGAGGTGAAGCGCGACGGAGCGGGGCGGGATGGAGCGGCCTGGGGCGCGGCTACCAGGCTGCGCGCCCCCTGAAGACGCGCCGATCCTTGCACGGGACTCCCGAGGTTGCGCAAGTCCCCTGCTACCGATGGACACTCATGTCCGCTTTTTCCGTCGTCTTTCAGCTCCGCCGCGTCTCCCCCGCTGCCGCCTCTACTGCCCCGGGTTCCCGGCGTCCGGTATCGGCAGCGGGCGCTTCTCGATCGCCGCGGCCATCACGTCCGGGAAGAGGTCGGGCGTACAGGCGAACGCCGGTGCGTCCAGCGCCGCGAGCGCCGCCGCGTGCTCACGGTCGTACGCGGGAGCCCCCTCGTCGGACAGCGCCAGCAGCGTCACGAACTGCACCCCCGATGCCTTCATCGCCGCGACCCGCTTCAGCATCTCGTTCCGGATGCCGCCTTCGTAGAGGTCGCTTATGAGGACGACCACGGTGTCGGCCGGGCGCGTGATCTGCGACTGGCAGTACGCCAGCGCCCTGTTGATGTCCGTACCGCCGCCGAGCTGCGTACCGAACAGCACGTCGACCGGGTCGTCGAGTTGGTCGGTGAGATCGACGACCGCCGTGTCGAACACTACGAGCCGGGTGTTGATGGACCGCATGGAGGCGAGCACCGCACCGAACACGGACGCGTAGACGACCGACGCCGCCATCGACCCCGACTGGTCGATGCAGAGGATGACCTCCTTCTTCACCGACTGCGACGCGCGCCCGTACCCGATGAGCCGCTCGGGCACGATCGTGCGGTACTCGGGCAGGTAGTGCTTGAGGTTGGCCGAGATCGTGCGGTTCCAGTCGATGTCGTGGTGGCGTGGCCGGTTGATACGGGCACTGCGGTCGAGAGCACCGGTGAGCGTGGCCCTGGTACGGGTCGCGAGCCGCTTCTCCAGGTCCTGAACCACCTTGCGTACGACCGCTCGTGCCGTTTCCTTGGTCGTCTCGGGCATGGCCTTGTTGAGCGACAACAGCGTGCCGACCAGGTGGACGTCCGCCTCCACCGCCTCCAGCATCTCCGGCTCCAGGAGCAGGGCGGACAGGCCGAGCCGGTCGATGGCGTCCCGCTGCATGACCTGGACGACGGAGGACGGGAAGTACGTCCGGATGTCCCCCAACCACCGGGCAACGGACGGCGCCGACGCCCCGAGCCCCGCCGAACGCTCCCTCCCCGCCCGCGCCGTGCCCCCCTTGCCGTTCCCGTACAACGCACCGAGCGCCCCGTCCATCGCGGCGTCCTGCCCGGCGAGCGAGCACCCAGTGCCGTCCGCGTCCTCCCCACCCAGCACGAGCCGCCAACGCCGAAGTCGCTCGTCGACGGCGAAGGCGAAGGCGAAGGCGTCGGCGTCGGCGTCGGCGTCGGCCGGATCGGGCGCGCCGGCCTCGTCAGCCGCTTCCGTGTTCACCGCTCCCGCGCTCATCGGCCCACCCCCACAAGGTCGTTGTCATCGGCGTCGTTGTCGTTGGTGCTGGTACTGGTGCTGGTGTCATTGGTGCTGCTGTCATTGGTGCTGCTGTCGGCGGCGGCGTCCGCGGCTTCGTCCAGCCCCAGCAACATGCGCAGCACCGGCAGCACCGCGTCGGCGCGCCCGGTGTCGAGATCGGGCGCGAAGCCAGGTATGCCCGAGGCGGCGGCCGTGGCGCTGCCGCGGGTTCCCGGTCCGCGCCGGACCAGTTCGCCAAGGGTGCGGCGCACTCCGGGCTCGTACGCCGAGAAGGTGCGCCGCAGCAACGGCAGCACGTCGGTGAACGCGTCCCCCGGCACCCCCGTCAGCCAGGCGTCGACCAGCCCGAGCAGCCGCTCGTCGTGCACGAGCAGCAGCCCGCCCCCGGAACCCCCGCCGACGAACCCCTCGATCCACGCCGCCGCGTCCCCCGGCTCCGTCCCCGGCGACAGCACGAGCCCCATGAGCCGCGCAGCCTCCTCCTGCCCCAACTCCCCGTCGTCCAGCAGCAACCGCACAGCCCGCCCCCGGATGACCCCGGGAACCGTGTCCCGCCCGGACAGCGTGCCCAGAACGCCGTGCCAACGGCCACGTATACCCACACGGGAGCCGCCCCCTGTCCGGGCCCTCTCCCCGGCCCGCGCGGAGGCGTCCTCGGCCCGCGCGGAGGCATCCTCGTCCCCCTCCCCCAGCAACCCCACTGCCCCGTGGACCGCGTCCACATGGCCCCGCATCTCCTCCGCGGCCTCCGTGTCGAGCGCGGCGCAGGCCGGGGGCAGCCCGACGAAGACGCGCTCGGCCAGCCCCGCGGCGACCTCGGCCAGGGCCTGCGTACCGGTGCCGCGCACGTCGCCGTAGCGGAGGGAGCGGACCAGGGCGGGCAGTGCCTGGGCGAGGTGCCCGACGTCGGTGTCCAGGGCGGCGCGGTCGGCGAGGATCCGCATCACCACCGGGAGCGCGTCCGGGAGTTCGGCGAGGAGGCAGCGCTCGGCGAGGCCCGTGACGTCGGCGAGGGAGCGTGCGCCGACGGCGTCCGCCTCGGCCTTCGCGGTCGCGGCAGCGATCACGGTCGTGCCCCACACCCCGGCCTCGGCCACCCGCACCGCCAGCTCCGGCTCCCACCGCAGCCGCCAGGTCTCCCGGAACGTACCGGTGCTGCCGCGCGACGCGGCCGGCTCGCCCCACTCGACGCCCAGAAGGCGCAGCCGGTGCAGCAGCCTGCTGCGCCCGGCGTCGTTCTCCTTGCGCAGGTCGAGCTCCAACTCCCGCTCCTGCGCCTCCGGTTTGAGCCGCAGCCGCCGCTGGAGCCGGTCGAGGTCTCGCTGCAACGGCACGGCGGGCGCCGCCGCGGGCACCTCGCCCAGGACATCACCGACGACGAGCCGGTCGTGCACGAGCGCGAGCGGCACGTCCGAGCCCTCGCACATCACGGCCCGTACGGCGTCGGTGGTCTCGGTCAGGCCGGGCAGGGGGCGGCCCCGCATCGCGGCGAGCGTGTCGGCGAGCCGCACCGCCTCTATGACGTGCGCCGACGAGACGAGCCGGTCCTCGTCACGCAGCAGCCGGGCCACCTTCGTCATCCAGCGCTCGATCGGGCGGTCGGCGGCGCCGAACAAGTGCCCGTACCAGCCCGGTGAGTCGATCCCCGCGCCGTAGCCGCTCATCCGCGACAGCCGCCGGTGCGTCCAGGGCACCCACGTCATGTCGGCCTTGGCCTTGGGCAGTCCCTTCAACAGCGCCCGGTCGGCGGCGACGGTGGTCCGCTGCCGCAGCGCGGGCACGTGCCAGGCACCGCACACCACGGCCACGTCGTCCCCGAACTCCCGCTGAGCCGCCCGCACCTGGAGCCGCATGTACGCCTCCCGCACGAGATCCCGCTCGTGTCCGCCGGTTCCGTACGCCTCCCGCAGCGCCCCCATCGCCTCGCCGAGCACCTCGAACGGCACAAACGGTGCCAACGCGTCCCCGTCGTGCGCCCCCCGGTGCTCGATCACGTCCTCCCACCACCGCTCGGGGTCGTCGTACCCGGCGGTGTGGGCGAGCACGGCGAGCGGGTCGATCCGCACGGCCTCCTCGGGCTCGGCCGGAAGTCCGCCCGGCTCCCGCGCCCTCGCCCCCTCCCCTCTCTCCGACGCTTCCTCCTCCGATGCCTCCTTCTCCTCTTTCCCCTCCGTCTCCTCCCGTCCCCATGCCAGCGTGTGCGTGGCCGGGAGGTCGATGAAGCGGGCCGGCACCCCGTGCTCCAGGGCCCAGCGGATGGCCACCCATTCCGGCGAGAACTCGGCGAGCGGCCAGAACGCCGACCGCCCCGGCTCGTCCACGACATGCGCGAGAAGGGCGACGGGCGGCCGCATGTCCTCGTCGGCGGCCAGCGCGATCAACGCGTCGGCCTCCGGCGGCCCTTCGATGAGTACGGTGCGCGGGCCCGCCGCCTCCAGCGCGGCCCGTACGGCCCGGGCCGAGCCGGGGCCGTGGTGGCGCACCCCGAGCAGCAGGGGCCCGGTCGTCCCGTCGCGTCCGCTCACGCGCTCACCTCCCGGCAGGCGCGGTAGAAGTCCTTCCAGCCGTCGCGCTCGCGGACGACCGCTTCCAGGTACTCCTGCCAGATGACGCGGTCGGCCGCCGGGTCGCGGACGACGGCACCGAGGATGCCCGCGGCGACGTCGCTCGCGCGCAGAACTCCGTCCCCGAAGTGGGCGGCCAGGGCGAGCCCGTTCGTGACGACGGAGATGGCCTCCGCGGTGGACAGTGTGCCGCTGGGCGACTTCAGCTTCGTACGCCCGTCGGCGGTGAGGCCGTCGCGCAGCTCCCGGAAGACCGTGACGACACGGCGGATCTCGTCGACGCCGTCGGGCACGGAGGGCAGGTCGAGGGAGCGGCCGATCTGGTCGACGCGGCGCGAGACGATGTCGACCTCGGCGTCGGCGCTCTCCGGCAGCGGCAGGACCACCGTGTTGAAACGGCGGCGCAGGGCGCTGGACAGGTCGTTCACGCCGCGGTCGCGGTCGTTGGCCGTGGCGATCAGGTTGAACCCCCGTACGGCCTGAACCTCCGAGCCCAACTCCGGTATCGGCAGGGTCTTTTCCGACAGGATCGTGATGAGCGAGTCCTGTACGTCGGCGGGGATACGGGTCAGCTCCTCGACCCGGGCCGTCATCCCCTCCGCCATGGCCCGCATGACCGGGCTGGGCACCAGCGCGTCCCGGCTCGGCCCGTTCGCGAGCAGTTGCGCGTAGTTCCAGCCGTAGCGGATCGCCTCCTCCGGGGTGCCGGCCGTGCCCTGCACGAGCAGGGTGGAGTCGCCGCTGACCGCCGCCGCCAGGTGCTCGGACACCCACGTCTTCGCCGTGCCGGGCACGCCGAGCAGGAGCAGGGCCCGGTCGGTGGCGAGCGTGGTGACGGCGACCTCGACGATGCGGCGCGGGCCGACGTACTTCGGCGTGATCACCGTGCCGTCCGGCAGCGTGCCGCCGAGCAGGTAGGTCGCGACGGCCCACGGCGACATCCGCCAGCGGACCGGACGCGGGCGGTCGTCCTGCGCGGCCAGTGCCCCGAGCTCGGCGGCGAACGCGTTCTCGGCGTGCGGCCGCAGCGCCTCGCCCTCCGCTGCTTCCCTCGTGTGCGCGGAGTGGTGCTGGCTCGGTTCGACGGACGTCTGGTCGACGGACACGGACATGGAGCGGTCCCCCTTGCGGCTCGGCCGGTTCGGATCTGGTTCCACCGTGCACTACGCCACTGACAATCGCTCTGACCTGCACAAACGCACTCGCCGAGGCCGATTGTCAGTGGTGGGACCTACCTTCGATGACATGACTCAGCAGGGGGTGCGCTGGACTGCGGATCAGGTGCTGGCACTGGCGCCTGACGTCGCGTCACGCAAGGCGGGCAGCAAGCTCGGCGCGGCAGGGCCGTGGTCGGAGGCGGGGAGTACGGACGAGGGGACGGTGTGGGGACTGTGCAGGGGAAGTGGCAGCAGGCCGTATCAGACGGTGATCGACATCGCGGACTCCGCCGGGCCCGCCTACAAGTGCAGTTGCCCGAGCCGCAAGTTCCCGTGCAAGCACGCGCTGGGGCTGCTCCTGCTCTGGGCGGGCGAGGACGGCGCGGTGCCGCGGGGGCAGGTGCCGGACTGGGCGGAGGAGTGGACGGAGGCGCGGAGAAAGCGCGCGGACGACAAACGGGCGGCGAGCGCGGCGGGTTCCCCGGCCTCGGGTGATCCGGAGGCCGCGCGGCTCAGGGCGGAGCGGCGGGCCGAGCGGATCACCGCGGGGGCCGCGGAGTTGGAGCAGCGGCTGACCGACCTGCTCCGGGGCGGCCTGGCCACGGCGGAGCGGGCGGGGTACGGGCTGTGGGAGGAGACGGCGGCCCGGATGGTCGACGCACAGGCGTCCGGACTGGCCGCGCGGGTGCGGGAGTTGGGGGCGATCCCGTCGTCGGGGCCCGGCTGGCCGGTGCGGCTGCTGGAGGAGTGCGCGCTGCTCCATCTCCTCGACCAGGGCTGGCTGCGCCGCGAGCGGCTGCCGGACGGCCTGGCCTCGACGGTCCGGTCCCGGATCGGGCTGACCGGCTCGGCGGACGGCCCGCCGGTCCGCGACCACTGGCTGGTCCTCGCCCAGTACGACACGTCGGACAGCCGCCTCACCACCCGCCGCATCTGGTTGCACGGGGCGGAGTCGGGGCGCACGGTCCTGCTCCTGTCGTACGGGGCGGCCGGCCGCGCACCTGAACTGGCCCTGCCGGTCGGGCTGGCGTTCGACGCGGAGATGTCCGCGTATCCGGGTGCGGGGCAGCTGCGGGCCGCGCTCGGCGAGCAGTTCACGTCCCCGGCACCCACGGCCGTTCGCCCGCCGGGAGTGAGCGTGGCGCGGGCAGCCGCCCAGTACGGCGAGGCACTCCGGGACGACCCGTGGCTGGACTCCCGCCCGGTGGTACTCGGCCGCGTCATACCCACCCCGGACGGCGACGACTGGCAACTGGCCGACGCCGACGGCGATCTGGCGCTCCCCCTCACCCCGGCGGCCCGGTCCGGCTCCGGCCTGTGGCGCCTGGTCGCCCTCTCCGGCGGCACACCGGTCACGGTCTTCGGAGAGTGCGGCCACCGCGGCTTCACTCCCCTCACGGCCTGGCCGGAGGGCCCGGGCAAGGCGGTGCCCTTGTGCTGACGTCACCATCACCGCACTCGCCCTCGCCCTCGTCTCCGACCGCGGCCCTGCCGCTCCTTACGGGCCTGACCGACTTGCCGGACCTGATGCCCCCTACGGACCAGGTGAACCAGACGAACCAGGTGAACCAGACGGACCAGGCGGACCAGGCGGATCCATGGAAGGGACTCTCATGAACAGGACCCCCGCCCCCACGGACGCGGCCGGCGGCAGCCGCTGGGAGGAGCTCGTGACCGCGGCGCTCCTGGGGACCGCGCGGCGTACGCCGTCGGGGGTGCCGGCCGGCCGGGAGGCGCCGTCGGCGTTGCTGGACGCGGCGGCCGTCGAGACCCTGCGACGGCGGGCCGGGATGCGGCCGGGGCGGGCGGCGGCCCTGGTGGAGCCCGCGGCGGCGGACCCGCGTCCGGCGTTGCCGACCGCGGCCGTACACAGACTGGGGATGCTGCTCGCCGACCGAACCGGGACGGGCGGAGGCAGCGGTGGCGGTAACGGCGGCGGCCGCAGAGGGTCGACTCCCGACCTCATGGAGCTGCTGCCGCAGTGGCTCGCCACGGCGAACCAACGCGGGTTCGCACCACCCCCGGAGACGCTGCCCGCGCTGCTGGACGCGGCCCGGGGGCGTACGGACCTACGGCCGGCGGTACTGACGTTCGCGGGGCCGCGCGCACTGTGGCTGGCCCGGCTGAACGCGGACTGGCGGTTCGCGCTGCGCTCGACACCGGGCGGCGGGGCAGCTCTGCCCGGGCCCGAGGAGCCCGATCGCATACGGGAGTTGTGGGAGGAGGGGCTGTTCGCCGAGCGGGTCGCGCTCCTCTCGGCGATACGGACGCGGGACGCGGCAGCCGCGCGGGACCTGCTCGCCGCGACGTGGGCGACGGAGCGGGCCGAGGACCGGCTGATGTTCCTCGACTCGTTGCGGACGGGGCTGTGCGCGGCGGACGAGCCGTTCCTGGAGCGGGCGTTGGCCGACCGGAGCCGCAACGTACGGGCCACGGCGGCGGAGTTGCTGTCCGCGCTGCCCGGTTCGGCGCTCGCCGGGCGGATGGCGGAGCGCGCGGAGTCCTGCGTGGCCGTGGACCACACGCACGGCACGCCGACGATAGCGGTCGAAGCGCCGCACGAGTGCGATCCGGGCATGGAGCGGGACGGAGTCGTTCCCAAGGCTCCGGCGGGGCGGGGTGAACGGTCCTGGTGGCTGGGCCAGTTGGTGGAGGCGGCACCGCTCGGTACGTGGTCGCGGCGGCTCGGGGGACGTACGCCGGAGGAGATCGTGGCGTTGCCCGTGGCGGACGACTGGCAGGGCGAGTTGCATGCCGCGTGGTGCCGGGCGGCGGTGCGCCAGCGCGACCCTTCCTGGTCCAGAGCGCTGCTGGGAGCCCCCGCCGCGCCGGAGGCGGGCGGCCCCGGCGCGGTGTCACTCGCCGAGCGGGCGAAGCTGCTCGGCATGCTGGGGGCCGCGGAGCGGGCCGACTGGGTGGCGGGGTTCATAGCCGTGCACGGCCTGTCCGAGGCGTTCCAGCTGCTCGGAGTGTGCGCGGTGCCCTGGGCGGGGCCCTTGGGGCGGGCGGTGGTCGACGCTCTCAACATCGCGCGCGACGCGGGGAGTTATCCATGGAGTTTCAGCGGAGTCATGGGCCTGGCCGAACGCTGCCTGGACCCTTCGGAGGCGCCCCACCTGGAAACCCTCACAGCCGTCCCCGACGAACAGGAGAACGCGGCCCCCGGCGCCGGCAGCTACTGGGCGGAGTCCTTCCAACGCCTGGTCACAACGTTGCGCCTACGGGCGGCCATGCAGAGAGAACTCACGGAGGAATAAGCACTCAGGCGTCGACCGAACGAAGACACCGACTCGCAGCAACCTCACAACGGGCTCACCCCCACCCACCCAGGGGCGCGGGGAACTGCGCGACCAGCCCCCACCAACCCGCACCCACCCACCCACGCGCAAGCCCCGCCAACCCCCCAGCCAAACCGGCGGAGCCCTACGCCGGCTGACGTACGTTCGCGCGAACCCACTCCACGATCGACGCCGTCGTGGCCCCGGGCGTGAAGATCTCCGCCACGCCCTTCTCCTTCAGCGCCGCGATGTCCCCCTCGGGAATGATCCCGCCCCCGAACACCTTGATGTCCTCGGCCTCCCGCTCCTTCAGAAGCTCGATGACCGCGGCGAACAACGTGTTGTGCGCGCCGGACAGGATCGACAGCCCGATCGCGTCGGCGTCCTCCTGGATCGCCGTGTCCACGATCTGCTCGGGCGTCTGGTGGAGACCGGTGTAGATGACCTCCATACCCGCGTCCCGCAGCGCCCGCGCGATCACCTTCGCCCCGCGATCGTGACCGTCGAGCCCCGGCTTGGCCACCACCACACGGATCGGACCGGTTGCCACACCCATCTCTGCCTCCATGAACCGACTACACCGAGCTATGAAGCATGCGAACTCCGTAAAGATCTACCCAGACCTGTTCACACACGCACAAACCATACGGACCTGTACCGACTGATAACACCCAAGGACCGCCGTGGCGACTCGCCGCCACCGCCCCCACAGCAGATATGCCCCGCCGGCACAGCGATCCCGCACCGCACGCCCCCGAGAAGTGAACGAACGTTATGTCCAACATCCCGCAACCGGCAGTTTCGCGGTGTGGATCGAGGGGGAAATCACACGGTGGGACAAGTTCGCCGCGCACGGTCCCGCAGGATGCGGCACACGGGCCGCATCCTGCGGCCAATGGACCGCAGTCGGACCGGGCGCAAGGGGAGCCGCTACGAGGTCGCCCGCACCTCCGCGCCGACAGCCGCGCGGCATGGTGGTGCGGCGCACCGGTGATCGCACGACGACGGGCACTCCCGTCGCTCCACCGGCGTCACACACGCCGTACGTGCACGGTCACCGTCCTTGCCACCGGCTCCTCACGAGGGCACACGGGGGACGGAGCCGTCCTCTCGTGCGCCGACGGGAGGTCGGCCATGAAGGTCACCAGGGCAGTAGCGCCCCTGATTCCGCTCTGCCAAAGCCTGCTCCCCGGCAGACTGGCCGGACTCTCGCTGACCCTCCTGAAAGCGACCGCCCTGGAGATCGCGATCCTCGCGGGCCACCTCCTCCTCTACCCCACCGGCATCACCCCGGAGCGCCGCCCGACCCCGATCCCACCCGGGCCCCCGACCGACCTGGCCGACGCGGACACGGGCGTCGACGACACCCCCGGTACCAATACCGGCACCAGGCCCAGCGCCGACGCGGGCGCGGGCACCACCCGGCTCCCCACCCCCGCCAAACCCCCGGTAGTCCTGCTGCACGGCTTCATCGACAACCGCTCCGTCTTCGTGATGCTGCGCCGCTCCCTGGCCCAGCACGGCAGGCAGCAGATCGAATCGCTCAACTACTCTCCGCTGACCTGTGACATACGGACCGCTGCCGAGCTGCTCGGCCGGCACATAGAGGAGATCTGCGAGCGCACGGGCAGCCATGAGGTGGACATCGTCGGACACAGCCTCGGCGGACTGATCGCGCGCTATTACGCGCAGCGCCTGGGCGGTGACCTCCGCGTCCGGACGCTCGTCACGCTGGGCACACCGCACTCGGGCACCCGGGTCGCGCCTCTGATGGACGCGCACCCGATCGTCCGCCAGATGCGCCCCGGTTCCGGCGTGCTCGACGAGCTGCGCAAGCCGACCCCGCAATGCCGGACCCGGTTCGTGAGCTTCTGGAGCGACCTCGACCAGTTGATGGACCCGCTGGAGACGGCGTGCATCGAGCACCCGGACCTGCTCACCCAGAACGTACGGGTGAGCGGAATCGGGCATCTCGCCCTCCCCGTACACCCGGCCGTAGCGGCCGGCATACGGCAGGCCCTGGACGCCGAGGAGCCAGAAACCCACACCGCCGCCCACACCAACGGCCTGACCGTGGCGTAACGGACACCGGCGTAACGGACACCGGCGTAACTGACCGCGGCGGGAACGGAAGGCGTCACAACGGGCAGCGGCGGAACAGGCAGCGCGGTAACCGGAAGCAGCGGAGCGTAAGCGGCGCAAGAGGGAGCCAACACAACCGGAAGCCGCCGCCGGGCCCGTTCGCCCCGCCCCAAAGACAGACGTTTCTTCGAACACCCATCGAACGCAAGGCCAAAGCTGTGCCCGGCCTCCGCCGAAAGGCGGCCGAATGCCCGTTTCCCGGGATGGAGAAAGCCGCCGAAGATTGTCGCGCCCTCATACCGCCGGGTACAGTCGCCGCACTGCTTTGCCAGCCCCTGTCGTCGAGGCGAAAGAGATGTTGGTGAACGACCGTCACCCGTCGGGGACCGCAACTCCCCCGGCTCCGGCCCCCGAGGCCGCCTCGGCGCATTACGCGTCCCATGGCGAACAGGGCGTCCAGTACGGCGACTTCACCATGCACGACGGCTACTCCGCGACCGGTTTTGACGCGAACGCCTCCGGTACGTACGGCACGACGGGCAGCTACGACACGACGGGCGCCTACGTGACCTCGACCTTCGCCACCGACCCCCTGTTCGGCGACCTCCCCGGCAACAGTGGCGGCAACGGCAACAGCGGCGGAACCGACGGCAGCGGCGCGGGCACCGGTTCGTACGACGCCACTCAGTGGGCCACCGGCAGTCATCACACGCTGAACTACGACCCGTACGCGGCCCAGCACCACGCCGCGTTCGAGACCGGCAGTTACGACACGAGCGGTGTCTGGCCGGACTCCGGTTACCAGCACCTCGGCGAGATCCCGACGCAGGCCGCGAGCCCCGAGGGCACCGGCCAGTGGGACGCGAACGCCTGGCTCCAGGCCGATCCGGTCGACCACACCCAGCAGTGGACCGCGCCGACCTTCGAGACGGGTACGTACGACGCGACGGCGTGGAACTCCGACGGCGGCGACCAGAACCAGACTCAGGTCCACCATCAGGTCCAGCAGGCCCAGGCAGAGCACGAGTCGTATCCGGCCGACCAGCACACGTCGTACGACCAGCACACGTCGTACGACCACCACGAGTCGTACAACCAGCACGAGTCGTACGACCAGCAGGCCACCTCGGCCTTCGAGCAGGTCCCGTACGAGGAACAGGCCACCGCGGAAGGCGAGTTCACCCCCTCCCACGACGCCGACGCGGACTCCGAAACCGGTACCGATACCCGTACCGGTGGCTACAGTCACAGCTACGCCCACGACGAACCCGCGCCTTTCGACGACGTCGAGGAGACCACCTCGGTCGACACCTCCGTCGCCACCGCCGCCCCGGCCGGCCGCTCCGCGTCACGTGCGGCCGGCCGTTCCGCGCCCCGTTCCCGTCGTCGCCCCCCGCCGAAGCGTTCCGCCCTGCTGACGGTCGCCGTGCCCTCGGTATGCGTGATGGGGGTGGCCGGAATCGCGGCCGCGACCGTGACCGGCGGAACCAGCAGCAGCAACAACGACGACGTGCGGACGACAGCCGCCGCGCCGGACGCGAGCGCAGTGAAGCCGTCGACCGCGAACAACCAGCTGGACACCCAGCTACAGAACCTCTCCGCGGACGCGGACGACTTCGCCGACCGTGCGAGCCGTACGCAGGAACGTATCGACTTGAAGGCGCAGCAGGTCGCCGACAAGCAGAAGGCGGCGGCGGAGGCGGCCCGCAAGGAGCGGCTGCGGCCGAAGTTCGCGCTGCCGGTCGCGCAGCAGGGGCTCAGCGCCTACTACGGACAGGCCGGCATCAACTGGATGTCCGTGCACACCGGCATCGACTTCCCCGTCTCGTACGGCACGACGGTGATGGCCGCGACCGACGGGACCGTCCGTACGCAGTGGAACAGCGCGTACGGAAACATGGTCATCGTGACGGCCAAGGACGGTACGGAGACGTGGTACTGCCACCTCTCCACGTACAAGGTCGCCTCGGGCGCCACCGTGAAGGCCGGGGACCCGATCGCGTATTCCGGCAACTCCGGCAACTCGACGGGCCCGCACCTCCACTTCGAGGTGCGACCGGGCGGCGGCGCGGCGATCGACCCGCTGCCGTGGTTGCGCAGCCACGGGCTGGACCCCTCGTAAGAGAGCGCCTGTTGAGGCCTTGAGGCCGGAGCCCTGGGGGCTCCGCCCCCAGACCCCCGTATCGGCCTGAACGGCCTTGTCCTCCAACGCCGGACAGGCTGGTTGTTCCCAGCCTGCCTACAGCTTCTCCACCGGTGCGTACCGCAGCAGCAACCGCTTCGGCTTCTCCTCGCCGAAGTCGACCGTCGCCTCCGCGTTCGCGCCCGTGCCCTTCACTCCGACCACCGTGCCGAGGCCGAACTGGTCGTGCGTGACCCGGTCCCCGACCGCGAGCGACACCACCGGCTTGTCCGTGGCGCCGCGTCGTGTCGCGAAGCCGGACGCGCCCGAGGCCGCCGAGCGGGAGCGCGAGGAGGACAGTGAGGCCGCCACACCGGACGCCGGACCGGAGGCAACCGGGCCCAGGGAGCCCGTGCGCTTCCATTCCAGATGCGTCTCCGGGATCTCCTCCAGGAAGCGCGACGGCGGATTGTACGAGGGCTGCCCCCACGCGCTGCGCATCGATGACCGGGTGAGATACAGCCGTTCCCGCGCGCGCGTGATGCCGACGTACGCGAGCCGGCGCTCCTCCTCCAGCTCCTTGGTCTGGCCGAGGGCGCGCATGTGCGGGAAGACTCCGTCCTCCATGCCGGTCAGGAACACCACGGGGAATTCGAGGCCCTTGGCGGTGTGGAGGGTCATCAGCGTTATCACGCCGGACCCGTCCTCCGAGCCCGATGCGTCAGCATCATCATCAGGTGCAGTCGGGATCTGGTCGGAGTCGGCGACGAGCGCGACCCGCTCCAGGAAGGCGGAGAGCCCGCCCGGCGCCTCGCCCTCGTCGGCCTCCTGCTCGAACTCCAGGGCCACGGCGGCCAGTTCCTGGAGGTTCTCGATACGGGTCTCGTCCTGCGGGTCGGTCGAGGCCTGCAACTCGGCGAGGTAGCCGGTCCGTTCGAGCACGGCCTCCAGGACCGTCGCCGGTCCTGCGCCCGACTCGACGATCGTGCGGAGGTCCTCCATCAGCGTGTTGAACCGCTTGACGGCGTTCGTCGAGCGGGACGCCATGCCGTACGCCTCGTCGACGCGGCGCAGCGCCTGCGCGAAGCTGATCTTCTCGCGCTGGGAGAGCGCGTCGATCATCGCCTCGGCGCGGTCGCCGATGCCGCGCTTGGGGACGTTGAGAATGCGGCGCAGCGGTACGGAGTCCTCGGGGTTCGCGAGCACGCGCAGGTACGCGAGGACGTCGCGGACCTCCTTGCGCTCGTAGAAGCGGACGCCGCCGACGACCTTGTAGGGCAGGCCGACGCGGATGAAGACCTCTTCGAAGACACGGGACTGCGCGTTCGTACGGTAGAAGACGGCGACGTCGCCCGCCTTCGCGTCGCCCGCGTCCGTGAGCCGGTCGATCTCGTCGGCGACGAACTGGGCCTCGTCGTGCTCGGTGTCGGCGACATAGCCGGTGATCTGCGCGCCCGCGCCCGCGTTGGTCCACAGGTTCTTGGGGCGGCGGCTTTCGTTGCGCTCGATGACCGCGTTGGCGGCGGTGAGGATCGTCTGCGTGGAGCGGTAGTTCTGCTCCAGCAGGATCGTCGTCGCGTTCGGGTAGTCCTCCTCGAACTGGAGGATGTTACGGATGGTCGCGCCGCGGAAGGCGTAGATCGACTGGTCGGCGTCGCCCACCACGCACAGTTCGGCGGGCGGGAGGTCGTGCGCGCTGGGCGGTACGTCGACCGGGTGCTCGGAGGTGCCGACGAGCTCGCGGACGAGGGCGTACTGCGCGTGGTTCGTGTCCTGGTACTCGTCGACCAGGACGTGCCGGAAGCGGCGGCGGTAGTGCTCGGCGACGTCCGGGAAGGCACGCAGGAGGTTGACCGTCGTCATGATCAGGTCGTCGAAGTCCAGCGCGTTCGCCTCGCGCAGCCGTGACTGGTACATCGCGTAGGCCTGGGCGAGGGTCTTCTCGAAACCGTCGGCAGCCTGGGCGGCGAAGTCCTCCTCGTCGATCAGCTCGTTCTTCAGGTTCGAGATCTTGGCGCTGAAGGATTTGGGCGGGAAGCGCTTGGGGTCGAGGTCCAGGTCTCGGCAGACCAGGGCCATGAGGCGCTTGCTGTCGGCGGCGTCGTAGATCGAGAAGGAGGAGGTGAAGCCGAGCTGCTTCGACTCGCGCCGCAGGATCCGTACACACGCGCTGTGGAAGGTCATCACCCACATCGCGTTGGCGCGCGGGCCGACGAGCTGCTCGACGCGCTCCTTCATCTCGCCCGCGGCCTTGTTCGTGAACGTGATCGCGAGGATCTGGCCCGGGTGCACCTTGCGCTCGCCCAGCAGGTGGGCGATCCGGTGCGTGAGCACACGGGTCTTGCCGGAGCCGGCGCCGGCCACGATGAGCAGCGGCGAGCCGTGGTGGACCACCGCCGCGCGCTGGTTCTCGTTCAGCCCGTCCAGGAGCGCGGCCGGGTCCACGGGCGGCCGGGAGGCGCCGTCGCGGTAGTACCCGTCCCTGCTCGGCGGCACGTCGAACCGACCGCCGAACAAATCGTCCGGAACCGGCTCCGAATCCGGCGCCTCGTCCTCGGGCGGCGGCGGGGGCTCTTCCTCGTGGGCCTGCGAGGGCTTGAGGTCCGCCAGGAAGCTGTCATCAAAGAGGCTGCTCATCGCTCTCCGAGTCTAGGCGCCCCCACTGACAGCCCGCCGCCACCCTGGAAACTCGGCGGAATTCGCAACCCGCCCCCAGAAGGATGAACGAATTTCACGCTCCCCCTCCCCGCTCCCCCCTCTCCCCCTGAACCGACGCGATCCAACGCCATCCGGCGGCGTGTGACGTGGATCACACCGCCGGGGAAAACCAGGAGTCGCCGTGCTCCGTCAGACCAGGACGTGAAACGTTCACCGGCCTCGTTGACCGAGGCGCAGCTGGTCCGGCGGATCTCCCGCGGAGACACGGCGGCCTTCGACGAGCTGTACCGGCGCAGCGCCCCGTGGCTGACGGCGCGGCTGCGTCGGCGCTGCGCGGACGACGAGATCGTCGCCGAGGTCTTGCAGGAGACGTACATGGCGGTGTGGCGGGCGGCCGGGTCCTTCGCCGACAGCATGCGCGGCGAGGAGGCCGGCGGCTGGTTGTGGACGGTCGCCGCCCGCCGGCTGGTGGACGCCTTCCGGGTACGCGGCCGGCACAGCACCCTCCCGCCGGCGTCCGCCGCACCGGACCTGGCGCCTTCCGCCGAGCACGAAGTGCTGGATGCCGCGATAGGGGGCGACCTGGGCGCGGCACTGGACCGGCTGGCCCCCGAGCTGCACCAGGTCCTGACCGCGATGGTGCTCGACGGGCTGACGGTCCGTGAGACCTCCGCACTGCTGCGGATTCCCGAGGGCACCGTCAAGACCCGTGCCCGCCGCGCCCGCCTCGAAATGCGAAAGGCCCTGTCATGACTCCACACGTCCCCCGGGAGCTCCTGGTGAGCTACGTCCTGGACCCCGGCGCGCCGGCCAGTCCCAGCGCCGCGGCGTTGTGGACGCTGGAGGCACATCTGGAGCAGTGCACTGCCTGCCAGGCCGAATTGAGGGAGGTGTCCCTCGCTCACCGCCCGGCCGACACCGCGCTGATGGAGCAGGTGCGCGAGCGCCTGTCGGCGACGCTGCCGCCGGTACCCCGCCGCCGGTGGCGCCGGGTGCGGGGCGGACTGGCCCGGTGGGCGGCCCCCGCGCTCGGACCGTGGACCGCGGCGGTCGTCCTCGTCGTTCTCGGCGCCCTGGTCCTGTCCTCGGCCGTCGCACACAACTCCCCGACCCTCCTGCTGCTGGCCCCGGCGATGCCGCTGCTGGGAGTGGCCGTGAGCTGGGGCCCGCACTCCGACCCCGTCCATGAGCTGATCGCCACCACCCCGAGAGCGGGGCTCGGCCTCGTCCTGCGGCGGACCCTGGCCGTGCTGACCCTCGTGACCCCGGCCCTCGCAGCCGCCGGCTGGGTCACCGGCACCGCACCCGCGCTGGTCCTGCTGCCGGCCCTCACTCTGACCTGCGCGAGCCTGGCACTGGGCAGCGTGGTGGGCACCCAGCGCGCCGCCACCGCGCTGGGCACCGGGTGGGCCCTGTTCGTGGTCTCCCCCGCCCTCGGCGGGGGCACCGTTCCCTCCTACCTACAGGAGTCCGCCGCCCCGGGTTGGGCGGCCGCGACCGCTGTCCTGGGCGCCGCCGTCATCCTGTGCCGCAACGCCTATCTGCACGCCCCTGAGGCCCGCACACGCCACCGCTGACCCCCACACCGTCCTTCACCTGCGACGCGGTCCTTCACCCGCACCGCAGTCCTTCACCTGCACCGCAGTCCTTCACCCGCACCGCGAGGAGACACCGCCATGCCCAGAACCGTCACCGCGAGCGAGACGGCCCCCACCCGCTACGCCCATCACATCCAGGCTCACGCCCTGACCGTGCGGCACGGCCGCCGCGCGGCGGTCGACGGGATCGACCTGGAACTGGGCACCGGAGTGCACGGTCTGCTCGGCCCCAACGGGGCGGGCAAGACGACCCTGATCCGCACGCTCGCCACCGTCCTGACCCCGCACAGCGGCGACCTGGAACTCCTGGGCAACGCCCGTCGCAGCGGTGGCGAACTGCGCGAGCTGCGCCGTCGGCTGGGCTATCTGCCCCAGGCTTTCGGACACTACCGGCGCTTCACCGTGCGTGAGTTCGTCGAGTACATGGCCTGGCTCAAGGAAGTGCCCCGCCGCCGGGTCGCCGACGCGGTGCAGCACTCCATCGACCGGGTCGACCTCACCGACCGGGCCGATGACCGTATGGGATCGCTCTCCGGCGGCATGCTGCGCCGGGCCGGCATCGCCCAGGCGATCGTCAACGACCCCGACATCCTGCTGCTCGACGAACCCACCGTCGGCCTGGACCCCGCCCAGCGCATGGAGTTCCGCACTCTGCTGCGTGACATCGGCGCACAGTCCTGCGTCCTGGTCTCCACCCACCTTGTCGAGGACGTCGGTGCCGCCTGCGCCAGCGTCGTGCTGATGGACGAGGGCCGCACGGTCTTCGCGGGCCACCTCGACCGCCTCCGTACCGCAGGCACCGACGCCGACCCGGGCGACAGCGACATCGAGCGCGGCTACTCCGCCCTGCTGCGCCGGCACCGCGAGGGCAAGGCCGGGGCCGGGCGATAGGCGACGCAGCACAACCGCCGCCCGAAGCCCCTGTATGTCCTCCTACACCCGACTACTGGCTACACCCGACTACTGGAGACTGTGATGTTCCGAATAGTGCGCCTGGAGGCGAAGCGCTCGATCGCGCTGCCGCTGTTCCTGGTGCTGGCCGCCCTGACCCGTGTCTTTCTGTGGATGGACATCGGGGAGTGGGCCGCCAGTTGGGCGCCCCTGGTCTACTCGATGCGGGGAACCGCCTGGATCGTGCTGCCGGTGGCACTGGCCGCCGGGATCTGGCACGGCGGGCGGGAGCGGCGCAGTGAGGTCTCCGAGCTGTTCGCCGCCACGCCACGGCCGCGCTCGGTGCGGCTGCTGCCCGCCTTCCTGGTGATCGCCGGCGCGGTGGTGCTCGCCATGGCCGCGATGGTCGGGTGGGCAGGGGTACTGGTCTCCCGGCACGCGGCCTACGGTGACGGCCTTCAGCCTGCGGGCCTTGCGGTGGGACTGCTGGCCGCCATCGCCGTCACCCTGCTCGGGTTGGGTGTCGGGCGGATGGCGTCCGCGCCGGTCGTGGCGCCGCTGGGCGCGGTGGTGCTCTTCCTGATTCTGTCGGTGAGCCAGGACAGCCGGCCGGCCAACCGTCTGGTGGACACCGTGCTGCCGATGCTGCCGGTGACGGACGACTTCCACCGGGTGCTGCCCTCGCTGTCCGCGGCCCAGGGCATCTGGTTCGCCGCCGTCGCTGTCACCGGTGTGCTGCTGGCCGTCGCGGCCACCGCGCGTGCCCGGGTGCTGGCCCTGACGCCCGCCGTGGCCGGGGTGGCCCTCGGAACCCTGCTGGCGCCATCGGGCGCGGTCGTCCCCGACCAGCAGGCCACCGCCATGGTCTGCGCGCCGAGCAACGGCCGGATCTGTGTCACCAAGGTGCACACCCGCACATTGCCCGATCTCACAGCTCCCGCCCAGAAGGTGCTCGACGCCTTCGCCAAGGTGCCCGGTGGCCCGACGCGGGTGGAGGAGGACACGGTGAGCTGGATGCTCGACGACGGCAAGCCTGCCGACGCCAAGGATCTCGGTACGGTCCGTGTCCAACTCCCGTACCGGACACAGGAAGGCGGCATCAGATGGAAACCGGCCTCGGTCCTCGACACCGTGGCCTCCGGAGCCGTTTTCGACGAGGACTGCTTCTCCGACGAGGAGGACGGGACCGGCAGGGAGTGGACCCGCGCGCAGGACGCCTCCGATGCGATGGCCGCCCTGCTCCTGGCCACCCCCACCGACGAGCTGAGCCCTGTCGCCCGCGAGGCCTACGACACGCTGCGCGCGCTGCCTGCCAAGGAGCGCTACCAGCGGATAGGGGACGGCCGGAAGGCCGCACTGACCTGCGGGGACCCGCTGGCCGTCGTCATGGGTCAGGGAGCGGGCCGATGACCCCGGGCCTGCACGGCATCGTGCTGCACCTGCGCTGCCGGGCGGTTCCGGCGACCGTACTGGTCTTTCTGGCCGCGGCCGCACTCACCTGGGCCGCATACCTGCCGGACGACCCGGCCATAACCCATAGGCTCGGCCTGATCGCCGTCGTGCTGGGCATCGCCCCCACCGCCCGCACGCTCGCCGGCCCGGACGAGGAACTGGAACGCGGCACGCCCGCCCCCTGGCGGCTGATCCGCGCCGTCCACCTGTTGCTGCTCGGCGGAGTCCTGCTCGGTCTGCTCGTCGTCGTCCACCGGATCGCCGGGCAGCAGTCCCACGCCGTGGCCTACGGCACCGTCGTACAGGCCGTCCTGGCACTCACGGCCCTGACCGCCCTGGGCGCGGTGCTCGTCGGTGCCCACGCGGCCTGGGTCCTCCCCATCGGCTGGGCCATGCTCATGCTGGCGGTGGGCCCCAGGGAATCGGTCATCGGGCAGGCACTGACCTGGATGGTCCAGGACCCCGGCACCGTCACCTCCACCACGGTGGCCGTCCTCCTGACAGTCGTCGGCGCCGCCGCCTACACCCAGCGCGGGAGCCGCCTGTGAGCCCGCTGCGGCCGGCCACATATTGATCATGTGACCGGCCGGCCGCGGATGGCTTCCTCTGCCCCACGGCACCTGACCGTGACTGCTGGAAGCCGGCGCCCCCGACCAGTCGGACGCCGCCACTCCGGACAACTCATCGCAGATCATTCCGGATTGACCTCGGAGAGCGAGGCCCAAGGTCAAGGTCACGAAAATGTATCGGGCATATCGCACATCAAACTTCACAGGGGCCACACGAATTAGCTAAATTTCCTGTAGGCCGCACGACCCGCACCGGCGAACATCGCCGGGCCGAGCGGCCTCCGCCGAGTCCGGTACGCCCTTGTGGCCGCCGGAGCCGAGGACCCACCGACCTTGGGGTGAATCGGTCCAACTCCCATCCGGGAACCGGACCGTAGGGCAAACCTTCCGAAGCACCAGCCCGAACCCGACAGCTAACTCGGTAGGCGGATGACGGAAGGAGACGCCCTCGTGGCGCCACACCGCAGGTCCCGGCCCCTCAGCCCCATGGGCATACGGACTCCGGCCCTCGCCACCGCGGCTCTGACCTCGGTGGCTCTCCTCTCCCAGACGGCGAACGCGTCGCCCGCCGAGGAGCCCAAGCCGAGCCTTGAGGAAGTCGAGAAAAAGGTCGGCGACCTCTACCGCCAGGCAGAGACGGCCAGCGAGAAGTACAACGCGGCCAAGGAGAAGACCACCAAGCAGAAGAAGCGCGTCGACACCCTGCTCGACGATGTGGCGCGGCGCACGGAGAAACTGAACGACGCGCGCGAGGAACTCGGTACGTTCGCCGCCGCGCAGTACCGCACGGGAGCCGCCGCCCCCGACACCGCCTCCCTCCTCCTCGCGGACAACCCGCAGGACTACTTCGACCAGACCCACCTGATGGACCGGCTGACCAGCCGCCAGAAGCAGTCCGTCGACGACTACGTCACGCAGCAGGCCGCGACGGCGGAGAAGCGGCAGGAGGCGTCCGAGAGCCTGGAGACGCTCACCGCGACGCAGAGCACGCTGAAGACGTCCAAGGCGGACGTCCAGCGGAAGCTCGCCGAGGCGCGCGACCTGCTCTCGAAGCTGACCGCCGAGGAGAAGGCGCGGCTCGCCGCGATCGAGCGGCAGAAGCAGGAAGAGGCCCAGCGCAAGGCGGACGAGCTGGCGCGGCAGCAGGCGGCCGAAGCGGAGCGGCGGCGCCAGGAGGCGGCGACGCAGAACACCGGGACCTCCTCGGGCACCTCGGGCTCCGGCTCGTCCACCTCCACTTCCACCTCCACGGCCAAGGCCGACAAGGCGCTCGCCTTCGCCCGCGCCCAGATCGGCAAGCCGTACGTGTGGGGCGCGAGCGGCCCCGAGTCGTACGACTGCTCCGGCCTCACCCAGGCCGCCTGGAAGGCCGCCGGCGTCACGCTCCCGCGTACCACCTGGGACCAGGTCAACGCGGGCACGACGGTCTCCTTGAACAGCGCCCAGCCCGGTGACCTGGTCTTCTTCTACGACGACATCAGCCACGTCGGCATCTACATCGGCGACGGCATGATGATCCACGCGCCGAAGCCCGGGGCGTACGTCCGCGAGGAGTCGATCTACTACATGCCGATCCACAGCGTGGTACGCCCGGCATGAGGGGCTTTTCGTAGTCCTGTTTCGCACTGACCGGAATTGGGGCTGCCCGAGGCTGAGAGGGACACGCGCGTGTCCCTCTCAGCCTCGGGCAGCCCACGCGCCCCATCCCGGCGGAGCCCATAGCACCAGCCGCTCGCCCGCTCCCCCACAACTCGCGCATCGGTCAGCCCACCACGTCAAGTCGGCGGCGCCGGGCCCGGATCGCGGTCGTACCCGGTCAGCTCGTGCCCGAATCGCACCACTTCCGTACATGCCGTTACCCGGGCCACGGTCCCAGGTTTAGCGTCCTTCCCCAGGTGACCGGACTTTCCCACCGCCGCCCGGGCCAGGGGCGGCATCCGGACACCACCGCCGAGAAAGGTCCGGCGGCGGCCCGCTCCCCTGTGCGGGCCG
The DNA here is from genome assembly GCF_026341515.1 of Streptomyces sp. NBC_00878. Taxonomy (NCBI): domain Bacteria; kingdom Bacillati; phylum Actinomycetota; class Actinomycetes; order Kitasatosporales; family Streptomycetaceae; genus Streptomyces; species Streptomyces sp. NBC_00878. The sequence goes on from NZ_JAPEOK010000001.1 coordinate 4,112,249, forward strand.
CCGCCGGACGTGCAACCGGCCCCTGAGGGCCGCCGCCGCGGACGCACCAACGCCCGGGCGGCCGTACGGAAGGACGTGGATCGCACGTGGCAGCGCACCGCAAGCCCAGACAGCGCTCAATCGGCGGCAGTACGGCCCGCACCGCCTTCACCATCGCGCTCGCGGGCGCGGCGAGCGCGACCGGGTTCGAGGGGACGGGGACCGCCGCGCCGGAACTGACAGCCGCTCAGGTCAGGGCGAAGGTCGACAAGTTGTACCAGGAGGCGGAGGTCGCCACCGAGAAGTACAACGGGGCGAAGGAGAGGTCGACGAAGACGCGGGGCCGGCTGAACACGCTGCAGGACGAGGCCGCGCGCAGGACGGATCGGCTCAACTCGGAGCGGGACGCGCTCGGTTCGCTGGCCACCGCGCAGTACCGGGACGGCGGCGTCGACCCCGCGCTGCGGCTCATGCTCTCCTCGGATCCCGATCAGTACCTGGACGGGGCCGCGTTCGCCGAGCGGGCGGGCGGCAGGCAGGCCTCGGCGGTGTCGCGGGTACGCGAACAGCTGCGCGAGATCGAGCAGTTGCGCGGGGCCGCACACGTCGAGCTCACCTCCCTCCAGGCGCGGCAGGCGGAGTTGAAGCGGAACAAGCGGACCGTCACCGGGAAACTGGGAGAGGCCCGGGATCTGCTGTCACGGCTGTCGGACGCGGACCGGGCACGCATCGGCGCCGACGACGCGGACACCGCCCGCGCCTCACGTTCCGCTGCCGAACCGCGCGAACTGGGCGCCACGGGCGGCATGGGCGGCACAGGCAGCAACGGCCCGTCGACCGCCGCTCCGAACTCCCGCGCCGCGAGCGCGATTTCGTATGCGTACGGGAAACTCGGCAGCCCGTATGTGTGGGGTGCCACGGGCCCGGACGCCTTCGACTGCTCGGGCCTGATGCAGGCCGCGTACCGTGAAGCGGGCATCTCGCTGCCCCGCACGACGTACGCCCAGATCAACGCGGGCGAGCGCGTCTCACGGTCCGAACTCCGGCCCGGAGACCTGGTGTTCTTCTACTCGGGCATCAGCCATGTGGGCCTGTACATCGGCAACGGGCAGATGATCCACGCGCCCAACTCCGCGGCACCGGTACGGGTGGCACCGATCGACGAGATGCCGTTCGCGGGGGCTACGCGCGTGGCGTGAGCGGCCGGGCCGACGAGGGAGAAGACGGGCGGGCCGACAAGGGAGGAGAACGGCAGGGAACGGCGACGGTAGGGAACGGGGGAGTTCAAGCCGTTCGGGCGTCGGTCCGGCTTGGATGGACATCGCATGGGTACTGCGGCGGGGTAGCGTCGACGCGGCACGGTTCGACATGCCGCACCACACGGTCACGATCCGCTCCACCCCGTTCGTCCACCCCGTTCGTCCGTCCCGTTCGTCCGTCCCGTTCGTCCGTCCCGTTGCTTCCACACAGCTCCGCTCCTCCGTACCGTTCCGCCTGGTTCGCCGTCGCCCTCCAGAAGGATTCGATGCCCGGCCCCACGCTGCCACCTCCGCCGCCGCCCGCGCACATCAGCGGCTGGCCCGACCGGGCAGCGCTGCTGGCCGACCGCGGGCGGGCCTTGGAGGAACTGCGCAGACGCAGTCTCGGGGTGCACCGGGTGCTGCTGCTGTGGCTGCTGGCGGTCGCGGCGATCATCGGATGGGCGCTGCTCGTGCTGCCGTTGCAGCAACTCGAACAGCGGGATCCCACCGGGTTCATCCTGGGACCGCTCTTCGCGGTCCTCGGCCTGGCCGCGCTCACGCCCTCCGTCATCGCCGTCGTCCTCGCCGTCCGGCGGGACCGCCACATCAGCCAACTCCTCGACGCCTGGCTGCGGTTGGCCAGCCATCCGCCCACCGACGCCCGCCTGCGCTCCCCCGGCCTGAGCCTCTTCTGGCTGCTCTCCTCACTCAGCCTCTGCGCGTTCGGGCTGTGGACAGCGTTCGCGGGGGCGGCGGAGGCGAGGCCGGGGCAGGACGCGTACAGCGATGTGGTGCTCGTGATGGGAATCGGCTTGATTCTCTGGCTGACCGGCCTGATCGGCGTGGTGAAGGCGGTACGTCACTATCGGTGGGCCGTACGGGCGCTGGGGCCTCGGACGCCGACTGAGCGGGGGACAACAGGAGCGACACCGGCTCCGGAGGATCAGGCCGACTGACAGGGCGGTTCATCCCGCCAAGGGCAGCACCGGCACGCCGAACCCGCGATACGCGCCAGGCTCCGTGGTGGCGACTTCCCAGCCGGTTGCCATACTCACGGCGGCCACATGAACGGCCGACCACCCGTGCTCGGGGAAGAGCGTGGTCGCGATACGCCCCATGGTGTCGGCGACGATCCGGTCGACCGACGCCACCTCCACGGCGGGAAGCTGGGCCAGGTGACCCGAAATACCTGGGCGACTCCTCGTTGCCTCGGCCAGGCTGAGAGCTGGAACCACCACCGTGTACAGCGGATCCTCGTGCGCTGCCACGATGAATCCGGACAGCACACGATGCCCGCGCCCGAGGGCAAGCAGACCGTGATGGTCCAGGATGACGCCGTCGCTCACGCCGCCGCACCCTTGCGGCGAGCGTCGGTGCGGGCCTTGCTCGCGGCCAGCATGCCGCGCGCCTCGACGAGTTCCTCGTCCGTCAGCGCCTGACCGCGCAGCAGGGTTTCCTCGACGTACTCCCGCGCCTGCTCAGCTCGCCGTCGACGTTCGACACGGCTTCGCAGGGTCTCGTTGATCACCGCCGAGATCGATGCCGCCTCGCCCGCGTCGACGAGCCGCTGCAACTCTTCGAGCAGGTCCGGGTCGAGAGTGACGGAGATGGGCTTCTTGGCAGCCATGATGCGAGGGTATCGCATGGCCATACGAGAGATTCCTATTGAGAGTGATGGACAAGCTGCGGGCCGTGCGCGGAAACGGCTCACACTCGCAGCGGCAGCGCGGTACGGATCGCCCCGCGCACTTGCGCGGCTCGGACCTGTACGGCCGTCGGAGGCAGTGCGCGCGGCACTTCGGCCGTGGTGCCGCCACGGCAGGCACGGCAGAGACCTCCTGGCAGGGCCTCCGGGCGGCCGGGTACGCGGCACTCGGTGCACTCCATGATCAGACGCGGAGGCGGGGGCTGCCGGGGCGCGGCGGCTCCCTCGGCGGCGGCCAGGTCGGGCGGCATCTTGTCGCGGAGCCGACGCTGGACAAGTGCACGGGGTGAGTACACCGCCTCGGGGAGGCCCGCGACGAGGACCTGCGTGAAGCGAGCGGTATCGGCACCACGGGCGAACCACTCGGCGGCGAGGCCTTCGAGCGCCGCACAGTCGGCGTGGGAGAGCGCCAAGCGGGGTTCGGCGCGGCCGAGTTGGGCGAGGGCCACGTACGCGGCTGAGGGTTGAGGCTCCTGTGTCACGTCGCTGGGGGCGGCCTGGGACATGGAGGCCGGGGAGGATGTCGTGACCGGGGAGGTCGTGATCGGCGTCTCGGGCGATGCGGCACCGGGTACGTCACCGTCGAGGAACCGGGCCCACCATTCGTTGTCACGTGCGGTACGGGACCAGTAGGTGCGGAAGACCCACCGCGTGCCGGTACCGGTATCGGTGTCGGTGCCGGTGTCGGTCGGCTCGACCCGGTGGCGTACGCGGCGCAGGTGTCCTGCCTCGCCGAGTTCGTTGAGGGCGGAGCGGACCGCCTGCTGCCCGTAGAGGGGCTGGGCCTTCGCGATGGTCTTGGCATCCATGGCCGCGTTCTCGCAGAGCCGGTCGAGAAATCCGGCGATGTACGCGGCGCGGGCGGGGAGGTGACCGAAGTCGCCGGGGCGGGAGGGCGGCTGGTCCGGTACGGAGCGTTTGCCGTAGCCGGGCTTGGCCATGGGGTGTGCGGGCGCGGGCAGCGCAGCGCTAAGGTCTTCACAAGCCATGAGATCGGTCCTCGTTCGATCTTGAGGTCAGACCCCGGTTTGGTGCTGGTAACACCTGCCGGGGTCGTTTGTTGCTGCGAACGCTAAACGTTCGCCACGGCGCGTGGCAAGCCGATCACGAAAAGTCATGTCCGCTGGTGTGTACGGGGGTTGGGAGGGAGGGTGGGTTGAGCCCAACCACCCAATCCTCACAAAAGGAGCTCGGATCTCGGGGTCCGAAGCCCGGGGCTCGGGCGCCGACGTTCAGGCACGCCGAGTGTGCGCTATGAAGGCCGCCCAGGCGTCAGCGGGTACGGCGAACCGGGGGCTCCGAGCCCCGAGCTTCGAGTCCCGGACGTGGATGGAGTGGGGGCAGGCGGCGACTTCGACGCAGTCACTGCCCTGGGAGTCGCTGTAGGTGGACTTGCGCCAGGCGTAGGCGACTTCGAGGCAGGCACTGCCCGAGGAGTCGCTGTAGCTGGACTTGAACCATGACAGGTCGGCGCTCATCGTTCCTCCGCCACCTTTCTGATGAACCGGGCAGACTCCTCAACGCTAAGCGCCTGCGTGCGGATCATGCCATGGCGTTGAGTCAGCGTGCTGAGCTTGTCCCCACTGCCGTAGAGCGCACCCGTTTCCTGCCCGTCGGCGAAGGCGTACTGCTCATGGTCCGCCGTTTCCACCAGCACGATCGGTCCGCTGAGCGCCGCAGCGGGGGCGAACTTGAACAACAACACTTGGATTGAGACGTTACGCCGTTGTCCCACCGTCAGCAGATGCTCAAGTTGCCTGCGCATCACGCCCTCGTCGCCCACCACGGCATGCAGCGCTGCCTCATGAATCACATAGTTGAAGAGCGCGGGCGGCTTGCTGGTCAGCTTCTCCTGTCGTTTCAGCCTTGCCCCGACCCGTTCCTCGACCGTCTCCTCATCGAGCGGCGGGCAGTCATTGCTGATCAACTCCCGTGCGTACTCCTCCGTCTGCAACAACCCTGGAATCAGCAGAGGCTCGTACCACTGCACCGTGATCGCCTCGGCCTCCACCAGTACGTACTGCTGCGTACGCTGGGGAAACGACTCCGGCTTCAGGTACTCCTGTGCAGCGACCAACTTCCCCTTGGCCCCACACAACTGATCCGCGACCTGCAACAACCTCAGCGTCGGCCGTCTCCGCCCGTTCTCCATCGACTTGACGTACTCGTAGTCGTAGTGGGTCTCCTTGGCCAGCTCCTGGCCAAGGAGACCCACTACGACTACGAGTACGTCAAGTCGGGTCTCCTTGGCCAGCTCCTGGCGGCTGACCCCCGCTTCTTCCCGCCACAATTTGATCTGCCCGCCGCAGTACCGCCAATTCTGCTGCGCCTGCTGAGTCTCCCCAGAAGTCACCACGCCCGCCTGCCTCCCGCCGACACCCCGTGTACAAGCACGCTGTGTACCCACGTCGCTACTCGCGAGGCTACGCGCCACCCACCAGCCTGATCTCGGCAAATGACGGAGAATCACACGCAAGGAACGAGTCACGCATGCCGATGTCCGGAGGCCCAACTCCCCAGCCCGCCCCTGCTGCCGCCCCCCAGGACATCGAGTGGCGCCTACCGCGCCACGCCCGCAGCGTGAGCAGAGCCCGAACCCTCCTCCGGGAACAGGCCACTTCGTGGAAGCTCCCCGACGACGTGACGGAGACGGCGGTCCTGCTACTCAGCGAGCTGATGACGAACGCATACCGCCACGCGAAGGTCTCCCCGGGCAGGGAGATCTGGGCCCGCTGCGTCCTGGACGCGGACCGCCTCCGCGTATCGGTGACGGATGCGAGCGAGACGTACCCGGCACCCCGACAGGCATCGCCGGACGACGAGTCGGGCCGGGGGCTGTCGCTGGTGGTCGCCCTGGCGGACAAGTGGGGCGCAAACCTTCGGGACTGTGGAATCGGCAAGACGGTCTGGTTCGAACTCGATTGCCGACTCTCCGCAATCGGCACTGCGCACTGTGACGGACGATGACACATGGGGTCGTCTACGTGGGGATACGCCCACGCACCATGAGCGTGCCCATGTCTTGGGGGTCCGGGGCTTTGAGTACGTGCGCCTCGACGTCCGTGAAGCCATGCCGTTTGAGGATATCCGCCCACGTCTCGGGGGCGTACTGCCAGCGCAACACCGTCAGTTCGCGCTCGCGGCCCTCAAGCCATTTTCCGCGCATCTGCTGAGGACCGTAGGCGTGCGCGGTCGGCTCGGCCTGGGAGAATGCGAAGACCCCGTCGGGAGCGAGGCGCTTGGCGATGCGCGGGAACAACTCCTCGGGATCGGTGAACCACACGGCGCCCCACACCGAATAGACGGCGTCGTACACCGTGGTGGTGGACGCGAGAAAGTCGCACGCTTCGGCGCGGATGAATGACAGTCCAGAAGTGTCCTGCCAGAAAGCGCGAGCCCGCTCGATCTGGACCGCGGAAAAGTCCACTGCCGTCACATCGACCCCCCGATGGGCCAAGTAGGCGGCTTCCTTGCCTTCCGCCGGCCCCAGCTCCAGCACCCTGCGGGGTTCCCCCAGGAATTCGGCACCCGGCCCGTGACCGGGAAACTGCGTCCATTCGAACCGGTCGGCCTGCGGAGCAGCCTGGACGCCCTCACCCCGGAACGGCTTGTACTTGTCCCAGTATTCGGCCGGTGTCGTGGGCACGTGGGACATGGAACTCCTCAGGAGGCTGGTGAGAACGGTATCCATCGGGCTGGACACCGTATCGACGCCTCCTCCCACGCACGGGCAATTGGCACAACGTCACCCGATCCGCTCACACAGAGGCCCGGGAGCGCTCGAAGCGCTCCCGGGCCGACTGCTTCCGAGGGTTCAGTGACAGTTCGCTCCAGGACTGCACGGACCACACTTGCCGTAGTCCCGCTCCCACAGCTTCCAGTCCACGTCGAAGCCCGCATCCGCGATGATCTGCGCGGTGCGCTCCACCGAGCCGTCGTACTTGAACTCGACCTCCGGGATGTGCTCCAGGAACTTCCCGTCGAAGTGCTGCGCACAGAACTCGCGGTAGTTCTTCGTGTCCAGGATGAAGACATGGACCGCCAGGTCGACCAGGCGACCACAGCACATCTCCAGACCCTGGCCCCACTTCTCCATGGCTGTGATCAGGTAGGAGACGGCCGCGCCGAACAGACGGTTGGCCATCACCTCGTCCACGGGGTGATCCCGCATCAGGAGCGTGATCTCCCGGTCCCACACGCCACGATTCACGTAGTCCCGGGGTTCACGGACCTCGGTTTCCAATGCTGTTGCCATGCTGTCCTCCGTGATGTCGTTCGGGTCAACCGCCCAGAGCGGGCCCGTGAGGGAACGACACCACCGGGCAACGGTTGCCGGTTGTCAACTGCCCAGGCGTGCAAGCGATTTGCAGAGCTTGCACACGCCGTCGACCGACCGTCGAACGGCCGCTACGGTGAGTAGGCCTGGTCCTGTCAGCAGACCTCCCTTGGCGGAGCGAAGCCGAGACCTCGGGGAAGCGAGGTGCGATGCGCACCACCGACCCGCTGTGGAGTTCCACCAAGGTTCGTGCGCTCGTCGACCACAACGACCCCGGAGGGCTCATCCGCATGGGCCGTATCGGTCGGGGATGGCGGCAGGCCGATCTCGGTGCACGGCTTGGCTGCTCCGCCTCTACAGTCTCCCGATTGGAGCAGCGCGGAGGCCGAACAGTTGACCTGCGCCTCCTACGGCGAGCCGCCCAAGAGGTCGGCGTGCCGACAAACGTCCTGGGTGCGGCACTCGGAATAGGCACACTCCAAGCCACTAGAGTTGCGTCGGACGGTCCACGTTGCGTCGAGGAGGACCCAATGCGCCGCCGCACACTGCTCGCAGCCGCCGGGCTGGCGGCCCCCGCCCCGCTCCTCGTGGGCATGGATGACGCTCTCGCGATCACACCCACGCCCACCGGCTCGGACGTTCCCCTCGACGCCCGCCTTTCCCGGGCGCGCACCCTCTTCGATTCGGGCAAGCACGCCGATCTCTTGGCAGCGCTCCCAGGGCTGCTCGCGGACGCGCACGAGGCCGCCCGGACCCGCTCGGACCTCGCGCATGCCCGCTTGTCCGCCTGTTACAGCCTGGCCGCTCAGGTACTGATCAAGATCGGGCGGTACGACCGAGCACGGCTCACCGCCGACCGGGCCACTGTGTACGCAGACCTCTCCGGTTCTCCGTTGGCGGCCGCAGCCGCGGCCCGGGAGCTGAGCATCGTCCTGCGTCACCAGGACCAAGCCGTCGCCGCGCAACGCCTCATCACTGACGCCGCGATCAAGGTCGAGGCCACCGGCCTGACGACACCGGCGCAAGCTGCGGCCTATGCGCAGATGTTGTGCACCACTTCCTACACCGCAGCACGCGCCGGAGACCGCGATCAGGCACAGGCCATGATTCGCGAGGCCTCCCAAGCCGCGCGCCAACTCCACCAGCAAGTCCCGGCGGGGCGCTTGTTCCCCATCACCCCCGCCGCCGTCAGCCTCTACGAAGTCGGGGTCCACTGGGCGCTCGGCGACGCAGGCGCCGCACTTCAGGCCGGCCGCGCACTGAGCGCGGAGCAGTTCCACACGGCCGAGCGCAAAGGACGGATGCATACCGACCTCGGCCGCGCCTGGTGGCAATGGGGCAAGCCCGAGCAAACCACGCAAGAACTCCTCTCCGCTCTGCGCGTCTCACCGGGCGAGGTGCGCGACCGCCCGGCAATCCGAAAGATCGTCACCGACCTCTCCACGCGGCACCCGCGAGTGAGCGGCGTTCGCGAGCTGGCAGCGGCTATCGGCGTACGGGGCTGATCCGGCGACGCGGCCACGCACCCACCGGACGGTTCAGACCAGTCCGCTCAGACCAGTCCGCAGCGTGGCCAGGTCACACCAGCCGTCGCGCCGTAGCCCACCGTGTCAGCTCGTGCCGGTTCGACAGTTGCAGTTTCCTCAGGACCGCCGAGACGTGGGACTCGACCGTCTTCACCGAGATGAACAGCTGCTTGGCGATCTCCTTGTACGCGTACCCGCGGGCGATGAGGCGCAGGACCTCGCGTTCGCGCTGGGTGAGGCGGTCGAGGTCCTCGTCCACAGGTGGGGCGTCGGTGGAGGCGAAGGCGTCGAGGACGAAGCCTGCCAGGCGGGGCGAGAAGACCGCGTCGCCGTCCTGGACTCGGAAGATGGAGTCGACCAGATCCGTGCCGGTGATCGTCTTTGTTACGTAGCCACGCGCTCCGCCGCGGATCACGCCGATGACATCCTCCGCGGCGTCCGACACGGACAGCGCGAGGAACCGCACCGGCCGCTCGGCGTCCGCCATCAACGGTGAGCAGCGGCGCAGGACTTCGACCCCGCCGCCGCCCGGCAGGTGCACATCGAGGAGGACGACCTCGGGCCGGGTCGCCGTGATGACCGTGACCGCCTGGTCGACGTCCGCCGCCTCTCCGACCACCTCGACACCGGTCCGCTCGGTCTGCCCGATCTCCGCCTGGACTCCCGTACGGAACATGCGGTGGTCGTCGACGAGGACCACGCGTACGTGTCGCCCGGGCGCCGAGCCCGCCGGATCGGGGGCGCCCGCCTGGTCGTTGGCCGTGGCGGCCCCTGAGGGCGTGTCGGCTCCGGCCGAACCGGCCGGCGTGGCAGGGCCGCCGGCCCTGCCCGCGTCGGCCGCGCCCGCGCCTGTCGCGCCGGCGTTCGGCTCGACCGCTCCGGTCGGTTCGCTCGCGTCGCTCATGTCTCCGCCCTCTCCATCTCCAGCTCGACCTCCGTGCCGCCGTCCGGCACCGCACGCAGCCGCGCCGTACCCCCGTTGCGCTCCATGCGGCCGATGATCGATTCTCTGACGCCCATGCGGTCGCCGGGTATCGAATCCAGGTCGAAACCGGGACCGCGGTCCCGGACCGACACGAAGACGGTCCTTCCCTCGACCTCGGCGAAGACCTGCACCGCGCCGCCCTCGCCACCGTACTTGGCCGCGTTCACCATGGCTTCCCTCGCGGCCTGCATCTGGGCGCCGATCCGGTCGTCGAGCGGGCAGTCGCCGACGACCACGACCTCGATGGGGACGCCGTGCTTGTCCTCCACCTCGGCGGCGTTGCGCTTCACCGCCTCCGCGAGCGTGCCGGGTTCGTCGTCCTCGTCCTTGCCGGTGCCCTCGGGCTTGTAGAGCCAGTTGCGCAGGTCGCGCTCCTGGGCGCGGGCGAGGCGTCGGACCTCGTTCGCGTTCTCCGCGTTTCGCTGTATCAGGGTCAGGGTGTGCAGCACCGAGTCGTGGACGTGGGCGGCGACCTCCGCCCGCTCCTGGGCGCGGATGCGCATCAGGCGCTCCTCGGAGAGGTCCTGGGTCATGCGGACGAGATACGGGCCGGCGAGCAGCGCTATGCCGACGAGGACCGCGAGCGCGGCCTGGAGGACCGAGCCGAGGTGTGCCGCGGAGCCCTGGAGGACGAAGATCGCGGAGACGCCCGTGGCGACGAGCAGGACACCGGCCGCGGAGCGGAGCAGCGTGATCGTGCGCTTGCGGCGGCCGACCTCCATCCAGCGGGCCCGCCGCGCGTTGTCCGCCTGGCGCCAGACCAGGGCCACGCCCGCGCCGACGAGGACGGCGGGCCAGAGGTAGGCCTTGGCGCCGCTGCCCAGGTTCACATTGCCGACGAAGACCATGGTCACGACGACCAGGGCGAGCAGCGCGACGATCTGGCCCTTGTCCGGCTTGCGGGCGACGAGTCTGCGGCGGCCGTCGGGCGCGGTCTCGGTGGCGAGGGCCGGGGGCCGCTCGACATCCACGCCGCCCACACCCAGCGGGACGAAGAACCAGAACGCGGCATACAGCAACGAGCCGAGGCCGTCCGCCAGCATCAGCCCGACGAACACCAGCCGCACCCAGATCACGGGCAGCCCGAGATGGCCCGCGAGCCCCCGCGCCACCCCTCCGAGCCAGCGTCCGTCACTGCTGCGGTAGAGCTTGCGCGGCGGCCGCGGGTCCTCGACGGTCAGGGTTGCGGCTTCCGGCATGCCATCGATGTTCACACGCCGCAGAGCCCCGGGCATCAGGGTCGGCCCCTTAGACTCCCCTGATCTTCGAATGCTCTGCGGATGCGCTGCGAATCAGGCTCCCCCTGATCTTGGAATCCGCACGGAGTTTCCTCCGCGGTCATCGTCTGAGGGGCCGTACCAGGGTCGAATTCAGGGTTCGGCCAGGGTCGTACCGACTCCCGTCCGGCCGTCGTGGCCGTCACCATGGACACATGACAGATCACCAGCACGCCGCGGCGGGTCCGGGACCCGGCTCCGGCCCGTCCGGGAGTGGAGCCCCGGGGGCGGAGCCGCAGGACGCCGTGCCCGCGGCGGACGCCCCGGCGCCCGCGGGTGAGGAGCCGCGCGCGCCCGGCGAACCACACGCGCCCGGAAATCCGGGCACGACCGCGAATCCGGGCAGGACCGCGAATCCGGGCGGGGCCGGAGAGCCCGGCGTGCCTGGAGAGCCCGGTGTGCCCGAGGTGCCGCGGAAGTTCCGGCGCGACCGGCGGCACAAGATGCTGGGCGGTGTGTGCGCGGGGCTCGGGCGGCACTGCGACATGGACCCGGTGATCTTCCGCATCGTGCTCGCCGTGCTCTCCGCGACCGGCGGCCTCGGCCTCATCTTCTACGGCTTCGCCTGGCTCTTCGTCCCGAACGACGACGAGGACGAGAACGAGGTGCGCAAGCTCCTCACCGGCCGCGTGGACGGCCAGGCGCTGGCGGGCGTGCTGTTCGCCCTGGTCGGCTGCGGTGTGTTCCTCTCCATGCTGAGCAACAGCGGCGTGCTGACCTTCGCGGCGACGCTCTCGCTGCTCCTCGCGGGCGCCGGGTACTGGTCGCGGCAGCGCGGCGCGGACGACCCCGACCCGCTCGCCGCACAGGCCGTCTCCGACGCGCCGCCGGAGGCGCAGGCACCGCCCGTCCCCGCCTCCTTCACCTCATGGTGGCGCGAGCCCATCGTCAAGGACGGCACGTACGTGGGCGGCACGGGCTATCTGTGGGGCCCCAAGGACGCACGGGACCGCGACATCGCGGCGGCGATCACCATCGCGCACGGCGGCGGCCCCGGCAGGGACATACGGGCGCAGGCGCCCAAGCCCCGCGGCCCCCGCTGGATCGGCGGCTGGGTGTTCCTGCTCGCCCTCCTCGCGGGCCTGCTCGGTACGCGCGTGACCTGGGACGACCGCACGCTGGGCGCCAGCCTGCAGACCGGCCTGGCGTGCTCGCTCGTCGTGTTCGGCATGGGCATCGCGGTCAGCGCGTTCCGGGGGCGCACGGGCGCGGGGTCGATCTTCCTCGCGATCGTCACGGCGGGCCTGCTGGCGTGCTCGGCGGCACTGCCGCAGAACATCAACACCCACTGGGTGCGTACGGACTGGACACCCGCCACGGCGGCCGCCGTACGGGAGCAGTACGACCTCGGCACCGGCGTCGGCACGCTCGACCTCAGCCGGATCGACCTCGCCAAGGGCCGGACCGTGACGACGAACGCCGAGGTGGGCCTGGGACAGCTCAAGGTGGTCGTGCCCAAGGACGCGTCGGTGAGGCTGGTGATCGAAGTGGGCATGGGCGACATCCAGTTGCCGGGCGACGACAAGAAGGACGTGGACGTGGCCCCGGGCAAGCACAAGCAGCTGACGCTCACCCCCACGGACAAGAGCAAGGCGGGCGGCACGCTCGACCTCACCCTCGAAGTCGGCATCGGACAGGCGGAGGTCACCCGTGCTACGTCATGAGTTCCAGCCCGGACGGCTCATCGCGGGCTGCTTCCTCGCCCTCACGGGCGTCATCTACGCCGGCGACGCGGGCGACGCCTGGGACACCCCGTGGTTCGTGGTGATCCCCCTCGTCACCGGAGGCCTGTTCCTGGCGGCCGCGGCGGGCACTCTGGCCGGCGGGATCCGGCGCCGTCGCCGCCGCGCACTGGCCAGACAGAAGGACAGCGCCGCGTAGCCGCCATAAGGGCGACCGCCTTTGAGGGGCGCGGGGAACTGCGCGACCAGCCCCCACCGGCCCGCAGGTCAACAACACCGCGCCGCCAACCCAGCTCCCAGCGGAGCGCACCCGCTCAGTACGCGCCCGACCGACGCCTCCGCCGCGATCGCAGCATCGCATCCACGGAGAACACCGAAGCACCGGCGAGCACGATCGGCAGCCAGGCCATCAGGTAGGGCAGGTCGTTGCCGTAGTAGTACGGATCCGACGCCCAGCTCACCGTCAGCCAGAGGCTGAGGGAGATCAGGGCGCCGCCGACCGCGGCGAGACGGGCGAGGAGACCGATCAGCGTGCCGATACCCACCGCGAGCTCGCCGAAGGCGATGGCATAACCGAAACCGACGGGATTCTTGAGCGCCAGGTCCACCAGCGCCGGAATGGCCGACGAGTCACGCACCGCCCGCATCAGGTCGCCGACCGACCCGGCTCCGGCATCGTGCATGAAGGCGCTGTCGGTGAGTTTGTCGATGCCCGCGTAGATGAAGGTGACGCCGAGGAAGACCCGCAGCGGAAGCAGGGCGTACCGCGTCGCGGAATCCCGCCAGTTCCCGCCGCCGTCGTCCCCGTACCCGGAGTGCGTGTCCATGCGCATGCCGTGAGCCATCGCTCTCCGCCGCCTCTCGCCGCCGCCGAACGGTTCACCCCTCAACAGACGATACGTATGACTACAAGATCCCGCTCAAGACCGGACGCACAAATTTTCACCAGGTCCCACCGAACAATCCCTTTTGGGCCTTTACGGGCACGAGAGTTCCGCGTGCACACACGCCCCCAGAGAGAGGCCATGCGGGTGGCGGGAGCCGCCGGCCGCCAGCCGCGCGACAACCCGGGCGCCGCGAGCCGGGCGCCGCGAGCCGGGCGCCGCGAGCCGGGCGCCGCGAGCCGGGCGCCGCGAGCCGGGCGCCGCGAGCCGGGCGGCACGGGCCGGGCGGCGCGGTCACTCCGTCACATCGATGCCCACCCGGTTCGTCTCCAGCCCCGCCGCGGTGACGACCTGTACCTCCACCCGCCCGGGCTCCACATCGGCCGGCACCGGCACGGTGAGCACGGCATCGGACGGGTTGCTGAATCCGCCGGGCACCGGAACCAGCGGCACATGCACATGCACCGCCCCGATCCGCACGACCATCCGCGACAACCGGTCCGCGCCCTGCGCGCCGGGCGGCACGAACCCGGCGCCCCGGATCTCGATGTCGTCCCCGGTCCGGATCGGCGCGTCCAGATCCCCCGCCTCGCGCGCCCGCACGACCGACAGGATCACCGGCCGCCCGCCCTCCGCGTACTTCCCCGCGACATACGTGGCGGCCGACACCAGCACCATCACCGCCAGCCCCCACGGCAGGTCGGGCAGCTGCTCGGGCCGCCGGGCCAGCCGCACCGCCGCGAACACCAGGGCGACGGCGCCCAGGACCACGTACTGGATGTCGGCGAAGCTGCCCCGGCCGGAGTCGTCGGTGAGCAGGTCCGCGGCCCGCGGCCGGTCGGCGCGTACCTTCTGCAGCCGCTGGCCGAGAACCCGCAGGCCCACCACCCGGCGCACGAGTACGGCGATCCCGCACACGACGGCGAGTACGGTCACGATCCCGGCTCCCCGGGCGAGGTCGAGCCCGGCGATCAAGGCGTCCCGCTCGGCGGGGGAGGACGCGCCGGCCAGCCGTCCCGCCAGCACGAGCACGGCGTAGACGACGAACAGCACCCAGCCGACCGCCACGGCACGGGAGGTGGACAGCCGGTTGTCCTCGCCGATGACGGGCGCCAGCACCCCGCCCCGCGCCCGGTGGAACCACGAGGCCCCGGTCAGCAGCCCGCTCACGACGACCGCGGCGACCAGACCCGCGGTCCGCGCGGCCGTCCAGCCCGCCCCGATCGCGGTGATCGTCTGCGCCAGGAGCAGGGCCCCGGCGACCCCCCACACGGCGATGACGGTTCGCCGCCACACCAGTCCGAGCCAGACGTCGCCCTCGGCCCGCCCCCGCTCGGCGACGAGGTCCGCGGACTGGGTCAGCTCGTCCGACACCCACTGCCGCGACGCCCCGGCCGAGTACGCGACGGCCGCGGGCAGTCCCCGCCCCGACGCCAACTCGTCCCGCTTCGAAAGGAATTCGGCAACGGCGCGCCGATGCCCCTCGCGCGCCCCGTGCGGACAGTTCCCGCAGGTACAGCCACCCTCGTGCACGCCCCGACCGGCGCCGCGCCCGGCGTCACGCCCCGCGCCCTGTCCAGCCTCCTGCACCGCCACGCCCGTTGCCGCCTTCCAGACCATTGGGTCGAACCATCATTGGCCGCACGCCATTACCGACGCGCGACTACCAAGTACCGAATACCTGCACACCACTGCGAAATACCTGCACACCACCGCGAATCACCGGCCCGCCATCACCGGCACGCCAGTTCCGATACGCCACACTCACACGCCACCGCCGCGCCACAGACAGCGGGACAACCACCGGCCTCACGGCCACCGGTCGCACAGTCACCCCCCGCACATCTGCGCAGCCGCACAAATGCCTCGCGACGACAGGGCATTGTGCCGTACCCCACACCCCGCGCGTCCGCCAGGTCTGGTCAGCGCGGGTGAACCGCCCACCCCCGTGTTGACCCGGGCTGCGAGAATTCCCCTATGGCCGAGATCATCCAGCGCGACGGGACCTGGGCCTTCGACGGCAGCACGGTCCGGATCACCCCGGGACTGCACCGCTCCGTGCCGCTGTTCCGGCAGACGTACGGAGAGATCGCCGTGCCCCTCGAAGCGGTCGCGGGCGTCGCCTACGAGCCCGAACGCAAGCGCGGCCGGCTGCGCCTGAGACTCCGCGAGGGCGCGGACCCGCTGCTCCAGGCCACCGGGGGCCGCCTGCCCGAGCCCGCGGACCCGTACCGGCTGGCGGTGGACATCGACCGCTCGGGCGTCGCCGAGTACGTCGCCGAGGAGATCCGGCACTCCCTGCTCCTCGAACAGATCCCCAAGGAGCCCGCCAAGTCCTACCTCGTGCCCGGCCCGCCCGTCCCGGTCTCGGTCCGTTCCAGCGACGGCACGGTGTCCTTCGACGGTTCCCAGGTCCGTATCGACTGGAGCGACACCTCGGACCGGGTGAAGCGCGCGACGGGCCCGCGCATCATCGAGCTGCCGGACCTGGTCCAGGTGGAGTGGCTGCCCAACTCCGGTTACGAGGACGGCTTCCTGCGCTTCGTGACCCGCGACTCGGTGTTCTCCAAACTGCCGCCGGAGAAGGACCCGTTCGCCCTCGACCTGTGGGGCAGCGCCCGGCGCGACCTGCTCACGGCACTGGTCGCCACCGCGGTCATGGCCCGCCTCCCGCACCCGTCCACCCGTTCCGGCGAGTACGCACGGGGCGATCCGCCCCACCTCACGGCCGCACCCCAGGACTCCGTACCGCCGCATCCTCCGCAGCCGCCCCAGCAGGACCTCCACGACGTACTCCTGCGCCGCCTCAGGCAGTTGGGCGAACTGCACCGCGACGGCGTACTCACGGACGAGGAGTTCGCGACGACGAAGGCGGCGGTGCTGCGGGACTTCTGACGCGGGTCTTCTGATTGAACTCGGGCCTTCTGATTGAAGAGTTCGGGCTAGTGTCCTGCGCCAGAGATCCGTCGGCAGAAGCGGGCGAGGGAGTCGAGGATCTCTTCGGCGGTCTTGGTCCAGATGAACGGCTTGGGGTCTTGGTTCCAGTCTTTGACCCAGGCGCGGATGTCGGCTTCGAGGGCCTGGACGTTCTTGTGTGCGCCGCGGCGGATCATTTGGTGGGCGAGGTAGCCGAACCACCGCTCGACCTGGTTGATCCAGGAAGAGCCGGTAGGGGTGAAGTGCAGCTCGAACCGCGGGTGCTTGGCCAGCCATGTCTTGATCGCCGGGGTCTTGTGGGTGCCGTAGTTGTCCACGATCAAGTGGATCTGCAGGTGAGCGGGCACCTCCTTGTCGATCCGGATGAGGAACTTCTTGAACTCCACGGCCCGGTGCCGGCGGTGCAGGGCCGTGATGACCTCGCCGGTGGCGACATCGAAGGCGGCGAACAGAGTGGTCAGGCCGTTGCGGACGTAGTCGTGGGTGCGCCGCTCGGGCATGCCCGGCATTATCGGCAGCACCGGCTGGGACCGGTCCAGGGCCTGGATCTGCGACTTCTCGTCCACCGAGAGCACCACCGCACCCTCGGGCGGGTTGAAGTACAGGCCCACGACGTCGTAGACCTTCTCCACGAACAGCGGGTCTGTCGACAGCTTGAAGGTGTCCGCGAGATGCGGCTTGAGCTGGAACTGGCGCCAGATCCGGCCCACGGTCGACTTCGACAGGCCGCTGTGCTGGGCCATCGATTTCCTGGACCAGTGGGTGGCGTTCTTCGGCAGCTGTTCCAGCGTGGTGACCACTACCGCTTCCACCTGGTCGACGCCGATGGTGGGCGGCCGGCCCGGCCTGGGCTCGTCGACCAGACCGTCCAGCCGCTCGGCGAGAAACCGGCGCCGCCACTTGCGGACCGTGTCCGCGGCCACCCGCAACTCCCGGGCGACCGCGACAATCGGCGGTACTTCCGGCCCCGCACACGCCAGGACAATCCGAGCCCGCAGCGCCAGGGCCTGGGCCGATGTCGCCCGACGTGTCCACCGCTCCAACTCCGCCCGCTCCTCCCCGGACAGCAGCAACGGCTCCAATTTGGGACCCCGACGAGGAACTGACGCACCAGCAGTAGTAGTCACACAACTACTAACGATCAACTACTGGCGCAGGACACTAGCTGAGGAGGTCGGGTTCGCCGCGGCTGATGTCCTGCCACAGCGGCTGGTAGTTGATCCATGCCACCAGATCCCCGCCGAGCTGCTCCCGCGTCGCGACCGCCTGCTTGTGGTCGATGAGTACGGGACGGCCCGCCGCGCACGCGGTCAGCTGCACCTGGCACGACCGCTCCATCGACAGGAACCACCAGGCCGCCGCGTCCACCGAGTCGCCGACGGTCAGCAGCCCGTGGTTGCGCAGCACGAGCGCCTTGCGGGTGCTGAGCGCGGAGGCGATCCGCCGCCCTTCCTCGGCGTCCACGGCGACCCCCGAGTACGCGTCGTACAGCGCGTGGTCCTCGTAGAACGCGCAGCTCTCCTGGGTGATCGGGTCGAGCAGATCGCCGAGCGCGGCCAGCGCGCGCCCGTGCACCGAGTGGCAGTGGGCGACCGCGACGACATCGGGCCGGGCGGCGTGCACCTGGGCGTGCACGGTGAACGCCGCCTGGTTCACGTGGTAGCGGCCCTCGATCACCTGCCCGTCCTCGTTGGCCATGACCAGGTCACTGACGGTGACATGCTTGAACGGCATACCGAACGGGTTGACCCAGAAACAATTGCTGTACTCCGGGTCGCGCGCGGTGATGTGGCCGGAGACCCCGTCCTCGAACCCGAGCCGCCCGAACAGCCTCAGCGCCCCCGCGAGGCGCTCCTTGCGGTGCCGCCGCTCGTCGTCGAGCGATTCGTGCATGGGCGGCATGGCGAACCGCAGCCGGTCGGTGGGAAGGGGCAGGGGCGGCGTGGGCCCGTGCATATGTCCTCCAGCCCTGAGGTAAGGACTCCGTACATGTTTACGGGCGGGAAGTTACCGTCGGTCAGCGTAGGAAAACAGAGATGTTCGTGAAGAGAATGCACAACCGTTGCACGCGGTCGCTGGTCTGGCTGACAGGAGCCAACCAACCGGTAACCGGTCGGGCCACCTGCACCGAACGCCCCCTGGAGGATCCCCATTGCGCAGTCACCCCCCTACGCTGCGCGGACCGCACCCCGCGACCGCACCCCCCGCCCGCCCATGAAGAGAGCCGAACGCCTGATCACGGACATGCTCAGACAGATCGCCACGCGCGACGTGGTCGTCCTGGACGACCTCGGCGGATCCCGCCGCCGCCTCGCCGCGCTCACCTACATCGCCGTGCAGTACGGATTCCGGTACGAGGAGACGCGCAGGCTCGGCCAGACACTCCAGGTCCGCCTGGTGCGGGACCCCCGTCCCGAGGCCCGCGAACGCAGCACGGCCGCCCTCGGCCGCCTCGCCGCGGGCCGCGCTCCGGGCATGCGCCCCGGCACGCTCAAGCCCCTGCCCGACGTGGCGCCCGCGGTCGGGCTGATCCAGGCCCGTATCGAGTTCGACGCCCTGAACGACGACCTGGACTGGCGCCGCAAGGCCGTCTTCATGACCGCCAGCACAGCCCTCGTAGCGCTGCTGCTGATCCCCGCGGGCTGGAAGGCCTCGCTCGCCGCGAGCGCCACGATGGCCGCGGTGTTCCCGGTCTTCCTGCGCCTGGAGGTGCTACGGAAGGACCGGCTCGCCCGGCGACTGCGGTCGGCGGGCCTGATCTGAGGCACGCCTCACGCCATCCGAGGCACGCCCCGCCGCAAAAGGCGACAGAGGATGTCGGGTTACGGCGCCAGAGTGGTCGTATGGCTCGCATGACTGGCATGACTCGCGCGACATCGAACTGGGCGGCGTTCACGACCGCGGAACCGGACCTCGCCACAACCGTCGAGGCACGGTTCGCGGCCTTCACGCACCACATCGTGGCGACCCTCCGCAAGGACGGGTCGCCCCGCACCTCAGGCCTCGAAGTCCGTTTCCTGAACGGGGAGTTGTGGCTCGGCATGATGCCGGACTCGCTCAAGGCGCTCGATCTGCGCCGCGACGCGCGCTTCGCCCTGCAGACGAATCCGGGCTCCGGTACGGAGATGGCGGGCGGCGACGTACGGATCGCGGGCCGGGCCGTCGAGGTCCACGACCCGGCCGAGCGGGCCCGGTACGCCGAAGAGGTGGAACCGCCGGAGCCGTTCCACCTCTTCCGCACCGAGCTGACGGAGGTCGTACGGACCTACGTCGAGGACGACACGTATCTGGTCGTCGAGATCTGGAAGCCCGGAGAGCCGGTGCGGACTCTCAAACGGACGTGACCTTCACGGCCTGCGGGTTCACTCCCACTCGATGGTGCCCGGGGGCTTCGACGTCACGTCGAGGACGACGCGGTTGACGTCCGCGACCTCGTTCGTGATCCGCGTCGAGATCTTCGCGAGGACGTCGTACGGCAGGCGCGACCAGTCGGCGGTCATGGCGTCCTCGGAGGAGACGGGCCGCAGCACGATCGGGTGGCCGTACGTCCGGCCGTCGCCCTGGACACCCACACTGCGGACGTCCGCGAGCAGCACGACCGGGCACTGCCAGATGTCGCGGTCGAGGCCGGCCGCCGTCAGCTCCTCGCGGGCGATGGCGTCGGCCTCGCGGAGCAGGTCGAGCCGCTCCTTGTTGACCTCGCCGACGATGCGGATGCCGAGGCCGGGGCCGGGGAACGGCTGGCGCTGGACGATCTCGTCCGGCAGGCCGAGCTGCTGGCCGACCATCCGGACCTCGTCCTTGAAGAGCTTGCGCAGCGGCTCGATCAGCTTGAACTCAAGGTCTTCCGGCAGCCCGCCCACGTTGTGGTGGGACTTGATGTTGGCGGTGCCGGTGCCGCCGCCGGACTCGACGACGTCCGGGTAGAGCGTGCCCTGCACCAGGAAAGCGACCTCGGGACCCTCGTCCGCGATGATCTCGGCCTGCGCCTGCTCGAAGACGCGGATGAACTCGCGCCCGATGATCTTCCGCTTCTCCTCGGGGTCGCTGACTCCCTTGAGCGCGGTGAGGAAGCGCTCCTCGGCGTCCACGACCTTCAGCTGTACGCCGGTCGCGGCCACGAAGTCCTTCTCGACCTGCTCGGTCTCGCCCTTGCGCATCAGACCGTGGTCGACGTACACGCAGGTCAGCTGCGAGCCGATGGCCTTCTGGACGAGGGCTGCGGCCACGGCGGAGTCGACGCCGCCGGACAGACCGCAGATGGCGCGCTTGTCACCGACCTGCTCGCGGATCGCGGCGACCTGCTCGTCGATGACGTTGCCGGTGGTCCAGGACGGGGTGAGTCCCGCGCCCCGGTACAGGAAGTGTTCGAGCACCTGCTGGCCGTGCGTGGAGTGCATGACCTCGGGGTGGTGCTGGACCCCGTACAGCTTCTTCTCGTCGTTCTCGAAGGCGGCGACGGGGACGACGTCCGTGGAGGCCGTCACCGTGAAGCCCTCGGGGGCCGCGCTGCACGCGTCGCCGTGGGACATCCACACCGACTGCTCGTCCGGGGTGCCCTCGAAGAGGGTCGAGCCGGACTTCGACACGTGCAGCGGCGTACGGCCGTACTCGCGGGCGCCGGTGTTGTCGACCGTGCCGCCGAGGGTGGTCGCCATCAGCTGGAAGCCGTAGCACATGCCGAAGACGGGGACGCCGGCGTCGAAGAGCGCGCGGTCCAGGCGGGGGGCGCCCTCCGCGTACACCGAGGAGGGGCCGCCGGAGAGGATGATCGCCGCCGGGTTCTTGGCGAGCATCTCCGCGACCGGCATGGTGCTGGGCACGATCTCGCTGTAGACACGGGCCTCGCGGACTCGGCGGGCGATGAGCTGGGCGTACTGCGCACCGAAGTCGACGACGAGGACGGTGTCGGGGGCGACGGGGGACGCTTCTGGCACGGTTTGCCTTCCGGCGGTTCAGCAGGGATGTGCTCCTGAGTCTAACCGGGCGCCCCGAGCGGACGTCCCATCCCTTCGTGCGCCCCTCCACGCTGGGGCTTCGCCCCAGACCCCGTTGTCGGGTGCGGGTTGGGTGTGGCTGGTCGCGCCCACGCGGCGGAGCCGCAAATGTCACAGCCCCGCGCCCCTGGAAGACGGGGCTGCGCCCCTACTTCCAGGGGCGCGGGAATGGGTAGGGGCGGCGGGGGCGAGAGAACCGTCTCAGCATCCGAACCCGCTTGGCCCCCGCCCGCCGCCCAGGCATACTGCTCCCATGCTCACGCACGAGACCTTCGTCTTTACCTATGGCAACCGGCCCACCGGCTGCCATGGTCGTGCTGCTTGAGCAACTGACAAGCGACTTCCCAGGCGCCCCGGGCCGACAAGGCCCGGGGCGCCTCGCGTATCCGGACCTTGCCGCTCCGGGGCACCCCACTCGATGAGGAGCCCCCAAGATGAGCACAGCCGCCGAGACCACCACCGCCACCTCCACGAACACCGCCACGAACTCCGCCACGGACAAGACCGGCGCCCGTACCGAAGAGGCCGCCGATGTGATCACCGGCGCCCGCGAACGCATCGACGCCCTCGACGACCGGATCATCGGCCTCGTCCAGGAACGCATGGCGATCTCGGCGGTCATCCAGGAGGCCCGGATCGGCTCCGGAGGCCGCCGGGTGAACCTGTCACGCGAGATGGAGATCCTCGGCCACTACAGCGACGCACTCGGCAAGCCAGGAACCTCGCTCGCGATGACCCTCCTGGAGCTGTGCCGGGGCCGCGTCTGAAGGTGAAGATGCTGAGGTCGTACGGGATCCGCGTACGACATCCCCGTACGACATCCGCGTACCACGGACGTCCGGTGCACGCACGTACGCATGCCCTCTCACCCGTACGGCACGTGACCGCCTCGCGGCGGGCTTCGTTGGTCCCGATGTCCGTGCCAGCCAGGGGCGGGCCCGAAGAACCACGCGTGGCTCCGCTGGAACGATGAGGCGTACGGACGTGCGCCGTGGGACCTCGTTCCAGAGAAGTGACCGGACGGCAGGGGACAGCGGCCCGGTCACCCAAGAGAGGTCGGCTCCGGGGACGCTCGGAGCCGACCGGCGGAATCTGTGCAAGGGCGGTCGAAACGGTTGCGGAGGCCGCGGCCCATCGAGCACGATGCCTAGAACAACCCCGAGTCCCAGAGCAGACAACCGCATTGGACCGTCTTACCGCCATTGGTCGAGACCACGCGCACTCCCCCCGTGCGCCGGGGCGCCGACCGGCGGAAAAGCCAGTACGCGGCGCTACCCCCCGGCGCCGTTCCCCAGGCACCGGCGCTGCCCTGACGTCGGTGCTGACCACGAAGGGCCCCGCGGATCCTCCCCCACTCTCGACTTCGCTCGAGCGGGGGGACCCCATCGCGGGGCCCTTCGCTTGTCCGGGACGGATTCCGGGCTGCCTCAGCCCGTCGTCGTCTCCTGCTTCAGCTTCAGCTTCGCGAGCTGCGCCTTGACGAGTTCGGCCGGGACCTCGACCTCGTCGGCGTCCAGCATGTTCATCGAGCTGAAGGCCACCAGCGTCGAACCGTCGCGGACGACCGTGTACGCGGTCGGCACCTCCGCCCCCTCGATGGAGGCGACCAGCCGGAACGCGACGGACTCGTCGCCCAGCTTCGGGTCGGCCAGCGCCTTGACGCCGGAGTACTTGTAGCCGACGTACCGGTACGCGGTGCACTCGCCCGTCGCCTTGCGCAGCCCTGCGAGCACCTCGTCGGCCTCGCCCGGCCCGAACGCGAGGAGCGCGAGTGTGGTCACCGAGGCGTTCGTCTCGGCCTTGGCCGTGACGCCGCGGCTGACGGAGGCCCGTGAGGCCGGGTCGGTGGTGAACAGGAACATGTCGGCGACCGGTTGGCACTTGGCCGGGCCCGCCGGGGAGGACTCCCCCTGGAGGTCGGCGGAGCCCGCACCCCCGACCTCGTACCCCTTGACGTCACCCGTCACGAGGGCCGCCTTCTTCAACTGCGCCTGGGTCAGGGGCTCGTCCGCGTCCGGAGCGGCCGAAGGGGCCTCGCTCGGCGCCAGATCCCCCTTGCCCTCCTTCTCCTCACCCTCCTTCTCCTCGTCGGCCGAGTGTGTGGTGGCCGGTGTCCGCGACGACTTCTCGTCCTTTTTGTCGTCGTCGCCCGCGCACGCCGAGGCGCATCCGAGGGCGGCCACGACCGATGCGGCCACGAGGGTCCGCGAGATCCGTGTGCTCAAGTCTGTACTCAGGTCCGTCCTCATGCCCGTGCTCATGCCCGTACCCATGTCCGTGCTCACGTCCGGGACACCGTCCCACAGGACTCCGTCCTGGACTGCCCGATGTCCCGGCTGCGGTCGTACGGGTCGGTCGTGGGCCCGGTCGGCGGCGCGCCCGTGGGCCCGGTCGAGTCGAACTCCGGGTGCAGGAAGCCGTCGTAGACGTCGCAGGCGGTGTTGGAGAGGTCCTGGTCGAAGCGGGTGATCGCGAGCTTGCCCGGGGTGACCTCGTACTTCGCCGGGTCGGCCAGCTCCAGATCGATGACCCGGCGGACGATGGTACGGGTGACCTCGATGGACTCCGGGTCGGCCGGGGCCAGCGGGTAGACGAAGGTGTAGTCGGCGTGAATGGCGAGGGCGCCGTCCCGGCCGGCCTTGAAGGTCGTACGGCCATGGGTCTTGACCACGTCGCCGACGAGCCGCACCTCGTCCCGGTCGAAGCGGCTGAAGAGCCAGAGCGGGTCGCTGTCCTTGCCGGGCTTGCGCAACCAGGACCTCGCGTCGTCGAGCATCTCGGGCTGCTTGGGGTCGAGGACCTTGTCGAGCACGGTCTCCGGAGTGCCGCCGAGCAGGGTCTCGCGGTCGATGTTCGCGTCGACGAGCAGCGACTTGGTCTGCGCCAGGGCCCGGGCCACGTGGGCCTTGCTGAACGAGCCGACCGGCTTGGCCTCCGGCAGGACGATTCCGGCGGCGCCGTCGGCGTACCGCTCGGCCGGGGAACCTGCGAACGGCTTGTCCAGCGTGGGCGTTCCGGGCGCGGCGGCGGGGGCAGTGGTCGGAGCCGCGGTCTCGTCGGGCAGCGGGGCCGCGGACTGCGTACCCGCACCTCTGCCCGTGTCCGTGTCCGTGCCGAACGGGTCGCCCGGCAGCAGGGACGGCTTCATGGCCACCACGGCCACGGCGATCGCGAGCGGGACGCCGATGATCGTCCACATCTTGCGGCGCCGGGCCGCCCGGCCGTTCATCTCCTGCCAGGCAGGACCCGTGCGCCAGCCCGGGGGCAACTCGCCGCGCGCCTCCTGTTGGCGCAGCCGCTCGGTCACCATGCGGGCCCGCGCGGAGGGCTCCTTGGGCGCCTCGGACATCCGGATGTCCCGCTCGCTGTCCTGGACGAGACGCTCCCACACGTCATCCGGTATGGATTCCTCGGACTTCCCGGATCCCGCAGACTCTCCGGACTTCCCGGATTCTCCTGACTTCGCGGATCCTCCGGACTCCTCCGGTGACTTCCCCGACGGCTTCTCGGCCATGGCGCTCGCGCCTCTCCCCCATGATTGACCTGCTGATCGAGCCAGTTATCGAGCCACTGATCGGCCCGCTGATCGGGCTGCCGGTCGACTGATCGACCGCGGACCGACGCGTTCTCCGGTTGCTCGACGGACAGTTCTAAGGCGTGGGCAAGCGAGTTCACAAGTCCGAGCCGGATGTGACCCAGCCCACAGGAAAATGTCGCGTGGTCGAGGACAACCCTTCACACGCGTCACAGGTCTCACTTGCGGAACCAACGGCCGTGCCCGCGTATCCCGCACGCGGAGGCCTTCCACATCTCGTGCCGCGACGCTGCGGTACGCCGGACTCTCCGAGGTCTTAATGAAGCTTCGCCGTGTCATGGCCGCCGCGGCCACGACGGCCGTCATAGCTCCGCTGGCGCTGCTGTCCGCGCCTGCCGCCTTCGCGACCGACCCGACGCCCACCGGGTCCGAGACCGCGACGACGCCCACGGTGACGCCGACCACCGAGACCGCGACGCCCACCACGACGCCGACCACGCCTCCGGCCACCGTGACCCCTTCGGGCACGCCGACCGACACCACGAGCCCGACTGGCACCACGTCGCCCACCGGATCGCCGACCGGGTCACCCACGGGATCTCCGACCACGACGCCCGAGCCGACCGACCCGAGCGACCCGGACGTCCCGTACTGCGAGGAACTCGACGAGAACTACGGCGACGCCAAGGTCTCCGCGGACATCAAGGGTCTGCCCGGCAAGATCGTCGCGGGCGACGGCTTCCACAACTTCGAACTGGTCGTCACCAACGAGTCGAAGGCCGACATGAAGGGTGTCGCCTTCTACGCCGAGATCGAGAACTACGAGTCCGACGAGGCGAAGTTCCTGAGCCCGCACGTCACGCTGGAGTTCAAGAACACCGAGTCCGGCAAGTGGGAGCGGATCGGCGACGAGACCTGGGCCGGGGACTACTTCTTCTACGTCAACACCCTGAAGGCGAAGGCGAGCGAGAAGGTCGACCTGCGCTTCAGCGTCGGCAAGGGTGCCCCGGCCGGTGACTCGTACTCCTTCGGCTCCGGCGCCTACCTGGACAACGTCGACGGCCAGGACTGCATCGCCGAGGGCTGGGCACAGTACGACTTCGAGGTGCTGAAGGCCGGCTCCGCCAACCCGGACCCGGGCACCGCCGATCCCAGTGACAACGGCAAGGACCCGGTGAAGAAGCCGCAGGGCGACGTCTCCGACCTGCCGAGCGGCAACCTCGCCGAGACCGGTTCCAACTCCGCACTGCCGACCATCGGCCTCGTCGGCGGCGCCGCCGTTGTCGCCGGTGCCGGTGCGGTGTTCGTCGTCCGCCGCCGTAAGGCCGGGGACGACGCCCAGGACGCGTAGGGCGTAACTCGCTTCACGCGACCAACGCTTCACGCAAGAGACGAAGGACCTGCGCTCGGAGGGGGGTGCAGGTCCTTCGTCGTTCCCGGCCGCCGGTCGCAAGGAGCACGGAAGACGGACGACGGACGACGGACAGCAGACAGCAGACAGAAGACAGAAGACAGAAGGAGTACGGCCGGAGTTACTTCTTCGGCGGCACCGTCGGCATCCCCAGGAACGGCAGCCGCAGCGCGCCGAAGGCGTCCGCGGGGACGGCGGGTGAGCGGGGCTCGACCGGCTTCAGGCGCTCGTACGCGGCTCCCTGCGCCGGACGCGGGTCCGCCTCGCCCTTGTTGGGCCAGTACGACATCGCGCGCTCGGCCTGCGCGGTGATCGTGAGCGAGGGGTTGACGCCCAGGTTCGCGGAGACCGCGGCGCCGTCGACGACGGAGATGCCCGGGTGTCCGTACAGCCGGTGGTACGGGTCGATGACGCCCTCGTCGGCCGAGGCGCCGATCGGGCAGCCGCCCAGGAAGTGGGCGGTCAGCGGGGTGCCCATCAGCTCGCCGACGTTCGAGCCGGGGAAGCCGTTGATCTCCGCGGCGATCGCGGAGGCGCTCTCCGAAGCGGCCCTGATCTGCTTGGGGTTGGGGGCACCGTGTCCCTGACGGGCCGTCAGCAGGCCCTTGCCCGCGCCCTTCGGTTTCAGGTACGTCGTCAGGGAGTTGTCGAGGGACTGCATCACCAGGCCGATGATGGTCCGCTCCGACCAGCGCCGGTTGGAGAGCGAACGCGCCACGAGCGTGGGGTGCTTCACCGCGTTGACCAACCAGCCGAGAGCCCTCGACGAGCCCTCCGCGTACGGGACTTGGAGGATGGACAGGCTGCCCATCGAGTTCGAGCCACGGCCGTAGCGGACGGGCTCGATGTGGGTGTTCTCGTCCGGGTGGACGGACGACGTGATCGCGACTCCGCGCGTGAAGTCGACCTTCGCCTCGCCGGTGGCCTTCCGGTAACGGCGGTTGTCGGTCTGCGCACCGACCAGGGCCTCGGAGTTGGTACGGGTCAACTCGCCCAGCCTGCCGGAGAGGTACGGGAGGTGGCCGCCCGCCTTCATGCGGTGCAGCAGGGTCTGCGTGCCGTACGTACCGGCGGCGAGGACCACCCGGCGGGCCTTGAAGGTCCTGCCCCCGCCCT
The DNA here is from genome assembly GCF_026341515.1 of Streptomyces sp. NBC_00878. Classification (NCBI taxonomy): domain Bacteria; kingdom Bacillati; phylum Actinomycetota; class Actinomycetes; order Kitasatosporales; family Streptomycetaceae; genus Streptomyces; species Streptomyces sp. NBC_00878. Next base: position 4,139,800 of record NZ_JAPEOK010000001.1, read on the forward strand.
TACGCTTCCCGCCCTTGCGTTTCTCGTCCGTCGGGAGTGTCGTGACGGCGTAGCCGCCCTGCGAGTCGTCCGTGACGGACACGACGGTCGTCATCGGGTGGACGACCGCGCCCGCCTTCTCGGCGAGGTAGAGGTAGTTCTCGTTGAGGGTGTTCTTCGCGCCGTGCCGGCAACCGGTCATGCACTCGCCGCACTCGGCGCACGCCCTGCGTGCGGGTCCGGCCCCGCCGAAGTACGGGTCGTCGGCCCGCTGCCCGGGCGCCGCCTTCGCGGTCCCGTCGGCGTCCTCGCCGTCACCGAAGAAGACACCGACCGGCGCCATGTGGAAGGTGTCGCCCACGCCCATCCGCTGCGCGGCCGCCTTGAGATGGACGTCCGAGGGGGTCATGGTCGGGTTGAGCCGTACGCCGAGCATGCGCTGGGCCTGGTCGTAGTACGGCTTCAACTCCTCCTGCCAGTCGGTGATGTCCTTCCACTGCGGGTCCTCGAAGAACGGCTTCGGCGGTACGTAGAGGGTGTTGGCGTAGTTGAGCGAGCCGCCGCCGACGCCGGCGCCGGCGCCCGCCAGCACCATCACGTTGCCGAGGAGGTGGATGCGCTGGATTCCGTACAGGCCGAGTCTCGGCGCCCAGAGGTAGTTCTTGAGGTCCCAGGAGTTCTTGGGCAGGGACTCGGGGGTGAAGCGGCGGCCCGCCTCCAGGACGCCTACGCGGTAGCCCTTCTCCGTGAGGCGGAGGGCGGTGACGGATCCGCCGAAGCCGGAACCGACGACGATGACGTCGTAGTCGTAAGCGTCCTGAGGCACGTGCTTTCTCCCCTTTGAGTGTGCAGTGCAGGGGCAGAGCCCCAAAAAAGCTCCTACCGGAACCGGAACGCCTTCATCAGCCTCAGACTGCGGCTCATGAACTGGGCGTAGCCCTCGTCGTCCATGCCCAGGGACGGGGCCATCGGCAGCAGGCGCTGCTGGGCGACCGTCTGGGCCTCGGTGTACTTGAGGATGCCCTCGGAGCCGTGGCGGCGGCCGAGGCCGGAGTCCCCCATGCCGCCCATCGGGGACTGGACGCTGCCGTAGGCGGACGCGTAGCCCTCGTTGACGTTGACCGTGCCGGTGCGGAGCCGGGCCGCGACCTTGGCGCCGCGGCGGCCATCCTTCGTCCAGACCGACGAGTTGAGGCCGTACGACGTGGAGTTGGCGAGCTCGACCGCCTCGTCCTCGTCCTTGAAGCGGTAGATGGAGACGACCGGTCCGAAGGTCTCCTCGCCGCAGACGGCCATGGGTGCCTCGACGCCGTCGAGGATGGTGGGCTCGAAGAAGTACGGGCCGATGTCCGGGCGTGCGACACCGCCCGCGACGAGCTTGGCGCCCTTGGAGACCGCCTCCTCGACGTGCCGGGTCACGGTCTCCAGCTGGCGCTCGCCGACCAGCGAGCCCATGTCGGCTCCGTACGCGAGGGACGTGCCGAGCCGCATCGCCTTGGTGCGTGCGGCGAACCGCTCCACGAAGACGTCAGCGATCGACTCGTGGACGTACAACCGCTCTATGGAGATGCACAGTTGGCCGGCGGAGGAGAAGCAGCCGCGGACCGCGCCGGCCGCCGCCTTGTCGATGTCGGCGTCCTCCAGGACCAGCATGGCGTTCTTGCCGCCGAGTTCGAGGGAGACGCCGACCAGCCGGGCCGCCGCGCTCTGGGCGACCTCGCGGCCCGTGCGGGTGGAGCCGGTGAACGAGACGTAGTCGGCGTGCTTGACGACCTCGGGGCCGACGACCGGTCCCTCGCCCAGGACGACCTGGAACACATCCGCCGGAAGGCCCGCCTCGATCAGCAGGTCGCGGGCCCACAGGGCGGTGAGGCAGGTCTCGGTGTCGGGCTTCATCACAACGGCGTTGCCCGCGACGAAGGCGGGGAGCGCGTCGCCGACGGAGAGTTCCAGCGGGTAGTTCCAGGGGGCGATCTGGCCGACCACGCCTCGGGGGTGGCGCAGTTCGGTGACCTTGGTGAGGGTCGGCACGGCGCCCGTGTGACGCTTGGGCCGCAGGTACGAGGCGGCCTTGCGGCCGTAGTGGCGGGCCGCCACGGCGACGGCCTGCACCTCCTCGTGGGCGTGCAGACGGGCCTTGCCGGTCTCCAGCTGGATCAGGTCGAGCACCTCGGCCTGGCGGGCGAGCACCAGGTCGTGGAAGCGGAGGAGGACGGCGGCGCGCTGCCTGACGGGGGTCTGGGCCCAGAGGGCCTGGGCGGCGCGGGCCTTCTCGTAGGCCCGCTCCACGTCCTCGGGGGTGGACTCGGGCAGGTCGGCCAGCTTCTCGCCGGTGAACGGCGTGTGGTTGGCGGTGCGGCCCGAACCGACCACACCACGCGTGAGCTGCGCTATCAGCTCCGGCGTGACCACGTCAGCGGCCGTGCGGGCGCCCTCGGGGGCGGGCGCGAGTGGGTTGGTGCCGGTCTTTTCCGGGGCCTGTACCGGGGCCTGCGAGTCCGTCATGAGCGGCAGCGTATGCCCGGGCCCGCCGCTTTGGGTACCCGACGGTAATACGGTTTCACCGACTGCACACATGACGCCAGTGATCACTGGCATGAATGCCCTGATCAGGCGGTTGTCCGGCGACGATCAGGTCGGGTCAGGGCCGGACCGAAACCTCGGCGCGCGGCGACCACTTCCTCGACCCGCCGATCTCGAGCCGGTCGCGCGCCCCCTTGAACACGTCCGCGCCCCGTTCCTCGTCCGCCGTGCCCTTCGGCATGTCGACGCGCAGCTCGTACATCCGGCTGTCGTCGGTGAGGATCATCAGCTGCATGACGCGGACCAGCCTGCCCTCGGTTTCGTAGGTGGTGTCGACGAACACGGCCTCGTCCCCGTTGAAGGACGTCTGCGTGTACTGCGACTTCGATTCCCCGTATCCAGCCCAGATCTCGGCCGACGCCTTCGCCTGGCCCATCGGCGAACGCGGCGCCTCGTCCCACTGGGTGAGGCGGACCTGGACGACCTCGTCGTTGTCGTAGATGGCCATACGCGGCTGGTCGTCGGCGTCGCCCTGCTCGTGGAAACGCACGTACTGCTTGGGGAGGGAGAGGACGGCGTTCAACTCCTCCTCCTTGTGCGCGACCCAGCTGTCCGCCGCCGCGCCGGTGGGAGCGGGGGTGGGCGTGACCGAGGCGGCCGACGGCTTGTCCCCCGCGCCCCTTACGGCGGTCGCGCTGTCATCGGTGAGCGAGGTCCCGAGCCAGACACCGCCCGCGACGAGGAGGGCGCCGGCGAGGGTTCCGGCCACGAGACGGGCGGTGCGGCCCTTGCGCTTGAGCTTGGGCTTGGGCGGTACGGGGAGGGAGTCGGCCCGGGTTTCCGCCGACGGGGCGCGGGGCTCGGGCGGGGCGGGGCGCTCGGAGGGAGTGGCTGTCGCGGTGGAGGCGGTCGTCTCGGACGAGGTGGTCGTCTCCGGCCGGGCGGGAGGCGGCTTCGACGACTCCGACGACTCGGGCGACTCGGGCGACTCGGGCGGCCCGGACCGACTGGACGGCTCAGGCCGCTCACGCCGCTCGGACGACTCCGGTGTTTCGGATGATCTCGGCTCAGCGGGCGCGTCGACCGACGTGGCGGGCCCGCCGAGACGTACCGTCCCCGCGTCGTCCGCGAACTCCCTGAGCATGGAGGCGTCCTGAGGGACCGACAGATCTCCCCGTGGAACGGGCCATCCCTCCGCCACCGCCTCCAGCGCGACGACGACCTCGTCCGCGTCCGGTCTCTCGGCGGGGTCCTTCGCCAGGAGCCGTATGATCAGCGGCCCGAGTGGCCCCGCCTGCTTGGGTTCCGGTGGCTCGCCGGACAGGATCGCGGCGAGGGTGGACTCCAGCGTCGTACGCCGGAAAGGGGACCAGCCCTCGACGGCCGCGTACAGGCAGACGCCGAGGGACCACAGGTCCGCGGCCGGGCCCGCGCCGCGGCCCGACATCCGCTCGGGTGCGATGAATTCGAGGGAACCCACGAACTCCCCGCTCATGGTGAGGGATTCCTCGCCCTGGATGTGTGCGATGCCGAAGTCGGTGAGTACGACGCGGCCGTGCTGTCCGAGCAGCACGTTGGCCGGTTTCACGTCTCGGTGCACGATGCCCTTGGCGTGCGCGGCCTTGAGCGCGCCCACGACGGCGAGCCCGATCCGGGCGGACTCGGCGGGCGGGAGCGCACCGCGTTGCAGTAACTCGTGGAGGGACTCCCCGCGGATCAACTCCATGACGATCCAGGGCAGTCCGTCCTCCACGACGACGTCATGGATCGCGACGGCCCCCGGGTGTTCCACGCGCGCCGCCGCCCGTGCCTCCCGCTGCAGCCGGTTGTACGCGCGCTGGTGGGCCGCGTCCTGCGGATCGCCGGGCAGCCGCGGCTCCTTGACCGCGACGTCCCGCTCCACGAGTTCGTCCACGGCCCGCCATACGGTGCCCATACCACCGGAACCGATGCGCTCGGCCAGCCGGTAGCGACCGCCGATCAACCGCCCCCCGCCATCGCTCATGCCCCATCAGTACCGTGCGGAGCCGGAACTTGTCGACGTCAAACCGTGGGAGGGTTCCGCTTCTCGGAAACAGCCTTGTTCCTGGGCAGGAACCTCTTGTGCTTGGGAAGTGCCGTACGGCCCACCGCCGCCGCGAGCTTGCGCAGCCGCCGCCAGTCGATGGGCGGCTTGGTCTCCGGAACGCCCGGCCGGTTCCAGGGCACGCGTACGCGCAGGGCCCCGGGCTCGATGCGGCACCGTACCGGTGTGGGCAGGACAAAGGCCTCGCCGTCCACGCCGACCTCGATCTCGGGGCGGTCGGCGTCGACGACGACCTCGCGGGCCGTGGCCACCGTGAGCCCCTTGGCGTGCACCCCGAGCAGCAGCCCGGCGGCCTCGGCCGCGTTCTCGACCTTGATGCCGAGGACGCCCAGCAGACCGGACTCCAGCCGCTCGCGGTAGCCGAGCCCCGCCGGGTCGTCCATGCGGTAGGGGTTGTTGCTCACGAGGAGGGCCTGGGGCGCGTCGATGACGGCGACTTCGGACGCCTCCGGCCCGCTGGTCCCGCCCGCCCCACTGGTCTCATGGGCCCCATTGGTCCCGCCAATCCCGCCAATCCCAATGGCCCCGCTGGCCCCAGTGGACCCAGTCGTCCCGCCCTTCTCCTCGATCCGGGCGGTCAGCCGTGGCCCCTTCTGGTGTGTCAGCAGCTCCGGCAGCAGCTCCAGCGTCGTACGCACCTTGTCGTCCCGGTACTCGGGGCTCTGTACGACCACCGCGTACGCCCCGAACGAGGCGTTGTTGACGAAGGGGTGCTCGTCGGCGAAGCCGAGGTCGACGCGGAGTTCGACCCCTGAGGCGGTCAGCGCGTCGAGGCAGGTGGCGGGGTCGTTCCGGTCGAGGCCGAGATCCATGGCGAAGTGGTTGCGGGTCCCGGCGGAGACGACGAGGAACGGGATGCCGTGCTCGGCGGCGACCGCGGCGACCAGTGCCTGCGTACCGTCCCCGCCCGCGACGCCGAGCAGATCCGCCCCGTCCGCGACAGCACGCCGGGCGAGCTCGGTGACGTCCTCCCGCCGCTCGGGGTCGAGGAGGTGGACGCGCGCGCCGAGCCGCTCGGCCTTCTCCTTCAGCCCGAACCGCTCGACCTTCCCGCCCCCGGACCGCGGATTCATGATGAGGAAGGGCCGGGCGGGTGCGGGCGTCCGGTGCTCGGACACGCGCACGGCATGCGACTTGGTCGTGCTGAGCGCGAACTTCCCGGCCGAGACGGCGAGGCCCCACAGCGCCAGGGAAACGACGACGACCCACAGCAGATTCGCGGCGGCGAAGAGCCAGATGACCACGAGGGGCGTCGCGAGGGCCAGCGCCCCGGCCGCACCCCGGGCTGTCCCTCGGAGGGTCAGCACCCACCAGAGGGCGGCCACCGTCACCGCCGTGCCGAGCGCCCCGACCATGACGAGCAGCACGCTCGCGGCCCCGGCACATCCGATCGGCAGCAGCACGGCGAGGCCCGCGCTCGCCAGGGCGCCGCGCGCCGCCCACCGCTGGCGGGCGTGCGCCCGCCCGTCGAGATCCAGGCCCACGCTCTTCACCTCTCTCCGCAGGAAGGAGGCCGGTGGCCGTCGTCCCGATTCTCCGTCAGTGGAGAGCAGTATGCCGTTGCCGCAACCGGCTTGACGTTTCCTTGACCTGCCCACAGACTCCCCCTTTCACCGCAGTACAACCGAAGGAACATTCGAATAATGAAGAGATTCGCGCTGCCGCGTACCGGTGCCGCAGCCGTTGTGTCCGTCCTGTCTCTCGCCCTGGTGACCGGGTGCTCCGACAGCGGTTCCGACTCCGGGTCGGGCAAGGACGACAAGGCTGCGGGCGGCAAGGAGCCGGCCGCGGCAGCGAAGACCCTCAGCGACGGTGAGCTGGACAAGCTGATCATCGCGACGGCCGACGTCAAGGGCTTCAAGGTCGGCCCGGCCGACCAGTCCGAGGCGTTCGCCTCCTCCAAGAAGGACATCAAGGTCGCCGACGAGAAGTGCGCGCCCCTCGCGTACGTCCTCACCGGCTTCGCGCCGGGCGACTCGGCCTCGCACGTCATCCGCATGGCCCAGGAGGACCCGACGGCCAAGGCGAGCGCATCCCCCACGAAGGACCTGGAGGACATGACCGAGGAGGAGATGGAGGACGCGATGAACTCGATCACCGACGCCCTCGGCTCGACGGTCACCCTCGTCTCGCTGTCCTCGTACGAGGGTGACGGCGCGAAGGAGACGATGTCCGCGGTCTCCGCCGCGATCGACGGCTGCGGCGGTGGCTTCACGGCGACGGCCGACGCCGAGCCCCAGAAGTTCAAGAAGGTCGCGTCGGAGAAGGCCTCTGGGAACGGCGACGAGTCGGTGGCGTTCGCGGTGACCGCGGACGCCGATGGTGACCCGGTCGTGCACGCGGAGGTCGCGCGGCACGGGAACACGGTCGCCACGTACTACTCGCTCAGCATGGCGGCGTTCGCCGATGACGCCAAGGTCTCCGACTACGACGTGCCGGCGGACCTCATCAAGGCCCAGACGGCGAAGCTGGGCTGAGCTGGGCCGGGTTCGGCTGAGTCAGGCTGAGTTCGGCTGGGCCAACGCTTGTTGGGGCCAACGGCGGTTGGCACACGGCTGTTGACCCATGGCACACGGCTGTTGGCGCAACACCCGTTGGCACACGCTTGTTGGCACACGCTTGTTGGCGCAACACCCGTTGGCACACCGCTTGCGGGGAAGGCGGGCCGGAGTCACCGGCTCGCCCTCCCCGGGGTTTCAGAGCTTGTTGATGTCCAGGTTGGCGATCGTCGTCTTCGCGACCTCGCGCCCGCGCTCGGTGAAGTCTCCCTTGCCCGGATAGCCGATCATGAGCTTGTACATGTCGCCGGACTTGGTCTTGTAGTAGAGGACCTGCATCTCGCGCGGAAGCGGGGTGTCGGTGTCCGTGGTCGAGTAGACGATCGTGTTGAGGGCCGCCTTCCGGTCCTTGTACGTCGTCGGCTCCGGCTTGCTCTTGGGAACTGGCTCTGAGTCCATGTCCATGCCGTAGCTGCCGCTCTGCTTGTAGCTCGCGTCATCGTCGTACATCTCGGCCGCCGCCGACGCGGCGATGTCCTCACTGGTGTCCTCGGCCTTCTTGGCCAGCGTGAGGCTGATCCAGAGGGTGCCGCTCAAGTCGGTGAACTGGACCCAGTGTTCGTCCTTGGCCGCGTCGGGTTTGGGCACGGTCTTCCGGTAGCCGGCCGGCACGGCCACCGTCGCGCCCAGGGCCTTCACGTCCGTCTTCTTCCAGCCGTCCGGCAACGGCCCCGCGAACGGGTCCGCGACCACCAGGTACGCCGCCACCGCGGTCGCGACGACCGCCGCACCGATCCCGATCCACGCCTTGCGGCCGACCCGGATCGACCTGCCGCCGGGCTCCGCCATCCGTACGACCTGTGTGGGCGCGGCCTCGGGCGGGCGCGCGGACTGCTCCAGCAGCGCGCGCACCTGCGCGGCGCTCGGGCGGCGGGCCGGATCCTTGTCGAGCAGGCCGTTGATCGCCTCGGCGAGCGGTCCCGTGGCCGCGGCGGGCGCGGCGGGCGCGGCGTTGAGGACGGACTGAAGCGTCGCGGGCGTGTTGCTGCGGCGGAACGGCGAGACACCCTCCGTGGCCGCGTACAGAACCACGCCGAGGGACCAGAGGTCCGACGCCGGCCCCGGCCGCTGCCCCAACACCCGTTCCGGTGCGATGTATTCGGGCGAGCCGACGAAGCCGCCGGTGTCGGTCAGATTCGTCTCGCCCTCGATCTGGGCGATGCCGAAGTCGGTGAGGACGACCCGGTCGCCCGTGCCGAGCATGACGTTGTCGGGCTTGACGTCGCGGTGCAGGATGCCCGCCGCGTGCGCGGCCTCCAGCGCGCCGAGCACGTCGAGGCCGATTCTCGCCGCTTCACGCGCCCCAAGCGTGCCCTCCTGCAAGGCTGCACCGAGCGAACGCCCTCGCACCAGCTCCATCACGATCCACGGCTGGCCGTCCACGACCGCGACATCGTGGACGTTCACGACGGCCGGGTGGTCGAGCCGGGCCGCGGCGCGCGCCTCGCGGCGCATCCGCTCGAAGGCATTGGCTCGTTCGCGTTCGGGAAGATGATCCGGTACGCGCGGCTCCTTGACGGCGACCTCCCGGTCCACCGTCTCGTCCTTCGCCCGCCACACCGTGCCCATACCGCCATGACCGAGCTTGCTGAGCAGCCGGTAGCGCCCCGCGATGAGCCGACCGGTCCCCGGATCCTGCGGGGCCTGCGGCACCTGCGGAACCTGCGGGGCCTGCGGCGCCTGCTGCTCGGGCACGACCTGGGTGGGCGTGGCCTGGCTGGGCGTGGCGTACGGGTTCCCGGGGTGCGGCACGGCGACCGGCGGGCGCGGCGGTTGCAGGCCGAAACTCGTTGGTTCGTCAGACCCGTAGGGGGCTCCCCCGTTGTTGCTCATGGGTCCATCCCTATCGCGGCATGCGCTTCGGGATCCACCCTGGGCGCTTTCCAGTCACAGACCCGTGACGCACGGCGTTACTTATGTTCCATTTACACAGCCGTGCAACTCACGTGCCCGAGGGGCGCACGTTCGTCGCCCTCGCGCTCGCGCTCGTGGGCAAGGTCGAGGTCGCGCTCGCGCTCGCGGTCGACGTCGCACTCGTGGCTGGGCTGCTGGCTGGGCTCGTGGTCGAGGTGGCCGTCGGGCTCGTCGGCGCGGTGGTCGTCGCACGGGACGAGGGCTGGGAACTCGTGGGCGACGTGGGCACGTTGGCGCCGTCGCCGTTCATCAGCAGCGTGGCCGCGGACACGCCCGCCCCGGCCATCGCGGCGACGAGCGCGATCGCGATCAGCACGTTCCGTGTGGGGGAGCGCGAGGAAACGACGGGCCTCACCATCGGCGTCGGTCTCACGGACCGGTCCGACGGCTCCGAAGGGTCCGAAGAGTCCGAAGGGTCAGACGGATCCGACGAGTCGGACAGGCCCGGCGGCGCGGGCACCGAATGTGACTCCGGCCGTGACTCCGGCCGTGACTCCGGCCGTGACTGCGACTGCGACGGCGGCTGGGACGACGGATGTGACCACGGATGCGACCGCAGATGTAACTGCGGCCGCGGCCTCGGCGCGTCCCGCCGGGTCGGCGCATAGCCCGGCGACACCGGCGGCATCCGGCCCGTGTCGAGAAACGCCCGCAGCAGCCGCTCGGCCTCCACCGCGTCGAGCCGCCGCTCGGGATCACGCTCGAGCAGGCCCCGTACGACGGGAAGCAGGGGCGCGGCAGCGGCGGGCGGATGTATGTCGTCGACGACCACCGCGTGCAGGATCCCGCCCAACGAGTCGCGGTGGAAGGGCGATTCGCCGCTCAGAGCCGTGCAGAGCAGCGCGCCGAGCGACCACAGGTCGGACTCGGGCCCGGTCCTGACGCCGGACATCCGCTCGGGCGCGGTGTACTCGGGCGAGCCCACGAACGACCCGCTCTCGGTGAGCGTCGTCGACCCCGCGACCTGGGCGATCCCGAAGTCGGTGAGGACGACGCGGCCCTCCGCGGTGAGGAGTACGTTCGCGGGCTTCAGGTCACGGTGCAGGACGCCCGCGCCGTGCGCCCTGCGCAGCGCGCCGAGCAGGTCGATCCCCATCCGGGCCGCTTCGGCCGCGTTTACGGGCCCGCGCCGGGAGATACGCTCGGCGAGCGAGCCGCCCTCGATCAACTCCATGACGATGTAGGGGCGTTCGTCCTGCTCGACGACGTCATGCACGACGACGATGTGCGGGTCCTGCAACTGCGCGACCGCGCGCGCCTCACGCAGGGTCCGCTCGCGCTGCTGCCGGGACTCCTCCGCCGAGAGCGACGTGTCGAGGGCGAGTTCCTTGACCGCGACCTGGCGGCCGAGGAGTTGGTCCGTGGCCCGCCATACGACGCCCATACCGCCCCGGCCGAGTCTGGACTCCAGCCGGTAACGGCCCGCGATGACACGGACGTTGTCCCCCTCGGTCACCATGCGCCCCATCATGCCGCAACGGACGGAGGCCCTCCGGGACGCTACGACGCGGGTGGCCGACAAGCGACGTACACGGTCGCACGCACGGCTGGGCGTATGCGCTCACGCGCAAGCGGACGTGCGCCCTTGCGCGCGGGCGTACGGGGTTACGGACGTGCGAGCGTACGGAGCGTACGGGGTCACTGGGCGGCCGTGGCCCGCCAGCCGCGCAGGATCGTGTCGAACCGTGCCCTCGCGGTGTCCCAGTCGGCCGCCGGAGCGGACATGTAGATCACGTACTCGACGCCGTTGCGGTCGAGATACGCCTGCTCGATGGCCCGGCGCGGCCCGGGGAACTCCGTGTCCTTCGGCAGCGCGTTCCAGGTGAAGTCCCAGAGTGCGCCCGGGCGGTCGCGGAAGGTGTTCTCCTCCAGACTGACCCGATCGTAGTCCTGGAGCCGCCCCAACTGCTGCTCCAGGTCGAGCAGATGCGTGTACGGAGTGTCGAAGTCCGGGGCGTCATCGACGGCGATGCGGACGAAGTTCTCGCCGTTGTCGGGCGTGTAGTCGACCTGGGTGCCTTCGAGCTGCCGCTGCCAGCCCTTGGGCAGGACGAGGCTGAAACCCTGGGGGTCGTCGACGCGCTCCCAGCCGTCCGGGACGCCGCCGGCCTGGGGGTCCTGGGTCTGGTTCCCCTGGCCGCCGTCCGACGGCTCCGCCGAGGAGGACGGGGTGAGCGACGGGGTGGGGGACGACGACGCCGAGTTGCTGCCCGTGATCCACCCGTCCCCGTACAGCACCGCCGCGACGCCCCCGCCACCCACGAGCGCGGCCAGTACGACGACGAGCACGAGCGTGCTGACGCGGCGGCGCTTCGTCCCGGCGACCGCCGGCTGGTTCACGGTGGCGACAGCGGGATCGGGCGCGGGACGCCCGTGGCCACCGTAGGTGTCATGGCCGCCGGGGCCGCCGGGGACACCAGGGCTACCAAAGGCGCCGGGAGCGCCAGGGCTGCCAGGGGCACTCTGCGGGCCAGAAGCGCCGAGCGCTCCCTGAGCTCCATGGGCTCCCTGGGGACTCTGGGAACCTTGAGGCCCATATGCACCTTGAGCGGACCCATACGTACCCCAAGACCCATGGGACCCGTCGGACTCATATGAGTTGGCCACATGTTCCGTCGGCACATAAGCCTGCGCCGAACTCGGCGCCCGCCCCTCCGCGGCCTCGGCGAGCATCTGCTCGGCCTCGTCCGGCCCGGGCCGCTCGTCGGGCTCCTTGCGCAGCAGCGCGGCGATGACGGGCGCGAGCGCGCCGGCGTGCCGCAACTCCTCGGGCTCGTCGGCCACCACTGCCTGCATGGTGGTCAGCGGGGTCGTCCGCCGGAACGGAGACCTCCCCTCGACCGCCGTGTAGAGCGTCGCGCCGAGCGCCCACAGGTCGGAGGAAGGACCCGGATCGTGGCCACGTACGCGCTCCGGCGCCAGATAGTCGACCGAGCCGACGATCTCTCCAGTACGCGTGATGGTCGTGTCGCCCTCGACCTGCGCGATCCCGAAGTCGGTGAGCAGGACGCGCCGGTCGTTGGAGATCAGTACGTTGCCCGGCTTGACGTCGCGGTGCAGCACTCCGGCGGCGTGCGCGGCCCGCAGTGCGCGCAGCACCCACAGCCCGACCCGCGCGGCCTCCCGGGGCTCGACGCGCCCGGCCTCCTTGATCGCGTCGGCGAGCGAGTGGCCCTCGACCAGCTCCATCACGATCCACGGACGGCCGTCGTGCTCCAGTACGTCGTGCACGGTGACGACGGCTGAGTGGTTGATGCGTGCGGCCGCGCGCGCCTCGGCCCGGGTTCTGGCGAGCAGCACGGACTGGTCGCTGTCGGACACGTAGAGCGCGGCCGTCAACTCCTTGATGGCGACGGCACGGTGCAGCACCTCGTCATGCGCGCGCCACACCCGGCCCATGCCGCCACTGCCGATGGAGTCGACGAGCCGGTAGCGCCCCGACAGCAGCAGGCCTTGCATCTGATTCACGTTTCCCCGCAATGGTCTTGACAGGGTCAGACTAAGGACCTGCCGCCGCCCAGGGAACCGGCGGGGTCCTACGGAGACAGCACTGTGACGGTTGATCCCTGCCGGAACGCGCCCTCGCCCGGCGGCGATCAGGCCTCAGCCCGTGGCCTGATAGGTCGCGGCCGCCTGCTCGTACAGCCGCGACACCTCGTCCCGCTCGGCCTCCGGACCGAGCACCTGCACCACGTGGTACCGACCGTCGACGATGATGGCGAGATTGCGTACGAAGACCTCGGTCCCCTGGGAGTCCTGCCAGGTGAACTGGCCCTCGGCCATGGTTCGTCCGCCCACGTCGATGCGTCGCATCCCACTGGACGTGGCCCACGTGGAGTCGCGGAAGGGCTGCAACTCGCGCTCGTCCTCGCGCTGGTACGTCATCGGATCGGTGCCGTACTCGCTGGTCTTGTCGCGTCCGGGTACGACCAGCAGCTCGAAGTCGCCGTGCGAGTAGACGACCTGGCCGCGGCCGTTCTTCCCCGTCCGGTCCCAGCCGTTGGCGACCGCGACGCGGAAGCCCTCGGGGTCCTTGCGCAGGGTGAAGCCCTGCGAGACCGCGGGGTCGGTGGTCCGGGCGGTGGAACTGGACGACTGCGTCGGGCTGTTCTCCTTGCTCGGCGACGTCTCGTCCTGCGGATCCGTGCCCGCGTTCCCGTCCGTGCCGGTGTCCGTGTCGGCGGAGTGACCCGGGGTCGGAGTGCCGACCTCCCCGGCGGAACCGGTCCGCTCACCGGCGGTGTTCGACTTGGGCATGAAGGCGACGGCATACGCGACGGCCGCGACCAGGGCCAGCAGTATCAGCACGACCAGCGTGCGGCCGAGTCGGCGGGGTTTGACCTCCTTGCCCTGCTTGGCCCGCTTGTGGCGGCCGTGCGGGCTGGTGTCGGGCAGTCCGGCACGGCGCCTCCGGACGAGCTCGCCCCGGCGGCGTACGACCGGCAGACGCTTGGGGTCCGCGGGCGGCGCCGCCACGACGTACGTCCCCGCCTCCGGCTCGGGCGCCGACCGCACCAGCGAACGCAGCCAGCCGCGCAGCTCCTCGAAGTCCAGCCGCTCGGTGGGGTCCTGGCGGAGCAACGACTCCACGACCGGCCGGAGCGGCCCGCACTCCTCGGCGAACGCGGGCGGCTCGGCGCACACCAACTGCACCAGCTCGGCGGTGTTCTCCTCCGGGTAGGGCGCGTGCCCCTGAACGGCCCGGAAGAGCAGCGCGCCCAACGCCCACAGGTCGGTCGCGGGTCCGATCGGCGCCGCCAACTGCCAGTTCTCGTGCACGGGCCCGGCCTGCTCGGGCGCCCAGCGCTCGGTGACGGGCCCCACGACGGCCATCCGAGCCTGCCGGGCCCGCTCGGCCGCCAGGGCGGTGGCGGGGCCCCGATGTGCGGCGACGGCCGGGGTCAACTGGCTCCACTGAGTGGGCGCGGCCCCGGTCGGGGCGGCCTCGATGGAGGTCCTGGTGTCGGCGCCGGCGCTCGTACTGATGGTGTGGCCGGTGGCATAGGCGGGGTCCGTGGTGTTGGCGGGGTGGCCAGCGATGCCGTTGCTGCTCCCGACGTGGGACACGCCGTTGCCGCCCGCAGGGAATCCGGCGACGTCACCGTGGCCCGGTACGCCGCTGCCGTGGACCCCGTTGCCGCCGTTGCCGCCGCCATTGCCGCTGTTCCCGCCCTCGGCCCCGTCCCCGCCGCCGGGAAGTGCGGGAGGTCGGTTCTGCCCGTTCCCGCCGATCGCTGGGGCACCATGGCGCGGCGCCGCGCCGTGCCAGGAACTGGACGACCGCCCCACCCCGTACGGGTCGGCGATCTGCCCCGGCGGCGAAGTGCGCTCCACTCCTAGCCCGGCGGTCTGCCCGGCCTCGGCCTCGCTCCCGTCGGGCCGGGACCGCGGCGCGGGCAACTCCCCGCGCTGGCCGCTCCGCTGTTCCTCCTGCACCCGAGCCGCGGCCCGCGCACCGGCACGGTAGGCCGCGATGGCCCCGGCCCGCGCGGCCCGCACATCACCGCCGGACTCCAACGCCCGCTGCGCCGCACCCGCCGACTGCCCCTGCCCGTGTCCCTGCGCGACGGGCAACATGCCTCCGCCGCTCCCGGGAACGGCCTCGATGGCAGCCCGATCGCCACCGGCAACTCGCGCACCGGGCACACCACCTGAACCGGGCTGCCCGGCCGAACCACCCTGCTGGGGCTGCCCGTACTGCTGCCCGTACTGCCCGAGCTGGCCGTGCGTCCCGGACAAGCCCGCCGGACCCGCCGGACCCGCCGGGCCGGTTGGGCCGGTTGGGCCGGTTGGGCCTATGTGGCCAGTTTGGCCTGTCTGGCCTGGCGGACCGCCTGCCGCTCCGGGGTCACCCACCCCGGGGCTACCCGCTCCGGGGCCACCCGCCCCGCGCTCACCCTCGGCGGTCGGTACCGGGTCGTACCCGCACAGCGCCTCCTCCGCGGCCCCCGCGGCAAGGCCCGTGAGCATCACGCGCCCGTCGTCACAGACAAGCACTGTGCGCGCGGTGATGTTCCGGTGCACCCACCCGTGGGCATGCAGCACCCGCAACGCGGTCAGCACATCGGAGGCCACCTCGGCAGCCCGGTACGGACTCAGCGGCCGCTCCGCGAGCAGCGCAGCCAGTGGCCGCGCGGCCACCATCTCACTCACTATCCACAACGACCCGCCCTCGGCGAACACGTCGAAGACCTGGTCGAGCCGGGGATGGTCGGGGATCTGGGCCGCGGCCTGCGCCGCCTCGATCGCCCGCCGCACCGCCGGCTCGGTGGGCCGCCGCGTGGTCCGCGCGGCCGGCCGCCGCGCCCCGGCGTCCCGTGCCACGAACCCGTCGGGCAGCCCGTCCGCGTCGAGCACCTCCGCCTCGACGATCTCGGGCAACGGCACCTGCCGGACCAGGACTTCCTGTCCGCTGTACGTGTCGAAGGCCCGGGTCTCGGCGAGTTCGTACTCGTCCGACGGCGGCAGCGGCAGGCGATAACGGTCGGCGAGTACCCGTCCCGCATAGTCGTCCACGATGCCTCCCCCGGCCGCCCGGTTGGTCAATTCCGTTCGCCATACGTCCCGTTGTGGCTGCAGATGTGGCTGCGTACGGTCCGCAACCACTCACGATACGTGCCGGAGGCAACCCACAGTGAGGAGATACGAGATCTCAGGAGTCTCGTGCCCCTCAGGACTTCGGTTCGAACGACTTCGTCAGCGTCAGCCACGTATTTTTACGAAGCTCTGTGTCCCATTTCGAGCCCTTCGCGGTGTACATGAGCCCATATCCGAGGCTGTCGTTCACGACGAACCCACGGTCTATCGACCGGTATTGCGTCCCACTCTCCACATAGGTGAACTCCCAGTCGGCCGTGTTCCAGCCGCGGTAGTTCACCTTCTCTATTCGAATGCGCTTGTACTGCGGCCGCTGCATGAACTGCTCTTGGTTCTTCCAGTCCGCCACCGGGTCGTCCTTGGGCGTCGTGGTCCATCCGACCAGCAGCTTCTGCCCGTCGGGACCGGCGAACCTGGACCCGGCGGCACTGGTGGACTCGTACTTCCAGCCCTTGGGCAGCCCGATCGAGAACCCCTGCCCGCTCTCGTACGTATCCACGACGCCGTCGGCCGAACCGCTGCCGGAGCCGTCGCCCGAACCGCCGGCCCCGCTCGAAGCGCTCGCACTCGGCGAACTGCCGGTGTTCGCGCCCCCGCCGGCGGAGTCGGTCTTCTCTCCGCTGCCCTTGTCGGTACCGCTGTTCTCGTCCTGCTTGGTGTCACTGCCCGCGCTCGCCCCGCTGGACACCGACTTGTCGTCGCCGCTCTTGTTGTCCTTGGTCTCGGAGTCGTCACCACTGAGCGTGACGGCGAGGATCGTCCCCAGCACGGCCAGTACGACGACCACGGCGATGATCACCAACGTCCGCCGCGGCACCACATCAGTGAGCGGCGCCCTCGGCGCGACGGTCCGCGGATGCGTGTCCCCGGCGCCGCCCGAAGCCCCGCCCACCGCACTGGAGTTCACCACGGAAGTAGCGGCGGCCCGCCCCCTCTCCGCAGCAGCCGCGTCTGCCCCTGCGGAGGCAGAACCGACGGCGGACTCAGAGGCGGAAACAGCGGCAGAGGGGGACGCAGCAGGAGTGGTCGAGGGAGAGGAGGGAGAGGGGGAAGCGGAGTCAGGGGCAGAGGTCTCCGGAGCAACCGCGGCCGAGGCCGAAGCAGAGGCCGTAGCCGCCTTGCCGTCCAATCCCTCCGCCGCCCGGGCCCCGGCGTCCGCGGCCTTCCCGGCGCCGGTCACCGCGGCAGCTCCCGCCGCGTCGGCCCCCTTGGCCGCCCCGGCCCCCTTGCCCTTCCGCACGGAACGCAGCGCTCCACGAAGCCGCTCCCCCGGCTCCTCGCCCTTCTTGTTCCCGGACCCGCCCTTGCCGCCCGAACTCCCCTTCTTCGCAGGGGCGTCCACCGGAAGCTCGGGCAGCGGCACGACCTTCGTCACGTCCGCCGACTCCGGCTCGCCCTCCTTGGGCTCGGGCGCGTGGATCACCTCGGTGAGCATCGCCCGGGCCCCGGCGTCGTCGAGCCGCTGCTCGGGGTCCTTGACGAGCAGTCCGTAGATGGCCTTCTCCAGCGGACCGGCGTTCTTCGGCTGCTCCAACGGCTCCGTCATCACCGCGGTGAGCGTCGCGATGGCGGACCCCTTGTCGTACGGCGGCGCGCCTTCCACCGACGCGTACAGCAGCCCACCGAGCGACCACAGGTCGGCGGCAGGGCCCGGCTTGTGCCCCCGCGCCCGCTCCGGCGAGATGTACGAGGGCGCGCCGACGAGCATGCCGGTCGACGTGATGGACGGGTCGCCCTCGACCTGCGCGATACCGAAGTCGGTGAGCACGACCCGGCCGTCGTCGGAGATGAGCACGTTCGACGGCTTCACATCCCGGTGCAGGATGCCCTCGCGGTGCGCCGAACGCAGCACGTCGAGAATGGCCAGTCCCACCTCGGCCGCGCGCTTCGGCGTGAGCAGCCCGTCCTCACGGATGACCTCGGCGAGCGACTTGCCCTCGATGAGCTCCATCACGATCCAGGGCCGGTTGTCCTCGTCGACCACGTCGTAGACCGTCACGGCGCCGTTGTTCCGGATCCGCGCGATGGCCTTGGCCTCACGGAAGGTCCGCGTGATCAGCCGCCGCTTCTCGTCCTCGTCGATGCGCGACGGCAGCCGCAGTTCCTTGACCGCGACGGTCCGGCCCAACGTCTCGTCCTTGGCCCGCCACACAGTGCCCATGCCGCCGCGACCGAGGACCCCTCCCAGCCGGTACCGCCCGGCGAGAAGACGTTCGTCCTCGTCCTTCCGGGATGCTCCCGCGCGCTCCGCCTCCGACATGCGTCCCCTCAAACAACCGGCCCTGACAGAGCCTCCATTGTCACCCACCCGGCCGCCGCCCGACGCCCCGGGTGCCCCGCGCGGAAGCATCGATTCCCGCGCCGCCCCTCACCTGGCCCCGCCTGTCGCCCGGCCGAGGCCGTCCCCCATGATGAGCGGGCGACAAGGAGGGACCTCGATGCCGCCACTGAGGACGCTACTCACCCTTCCTGTGTGCCTGACCCTCCTCTCCCTGGCCTCGACCGCCTCGACAACCCCCGCTGCCCCGGCCGTGGACACCGTCCTCACGCAGCTCGTCACCCGAGGCAAGGCCCCGGCCGCCGCCCTGCTGGCCGACGAGGAATCCGGCTCCCGCTTCACCCACGCGGAAGCCCCCGCGACCTCCCGCGTCACCCTCGCGAACACCACCCCGCCACCGGCTGCCTCATCCGACACCGAGCTCCGCCCGGATCCCCGCACCGACCCTTCGGCTCCCGATGAAACCAGCCGTGCCGAAACCAGCCCCGCCGAAACCAGCCGTTCCGAAACCAACTCCGCCGAAACCAGCCGTTCCGAAACCAACTCCGCCGAAACCAGCCGTGCCAACGCCCGCCCCGCCGACGCCATCCACCAAACCGACCACTTCCGCGCGGGCAGCATCACCAAGACATTCATCGCGACGGTCGTCCTGCAACTGGCCGCCGAACGCCGCCTGTCCCTGTCCGACTCGGTGGATGCTCATCTGCCGGGCCTGGTGCGCGGCGCGGGCAACGACGGTCGCGCCCTGACCCTGCGCGCCCTGCTCACCCACACCAGCGGCCTCGCCGACTTCACCGCCGACACCGCGGGCACCGTCCCCCTCACGCCTGTCCAAGCCGTCCGTATCGCACTCACCCACTCCCCGGCCGATCGCGGCCGCTTCGCGTACTCCAACACCAACTACGTGCTGCTCGGCATGGTCGTCGAGCAGGTCACCGGCCGCTCATACGCCACGGAGGCCGAGCGCCGCGTCATCACTCCCCTCCATCTCACAGACACCTCGTTCCCGGGCGCCCGTAGCTCTCTGCCGGAGCCGCACGGCCGCGCCTACGCCGCCGACGGCTCCGATGTCACCGATCTGGACCCGCGCGTGGCCGGCGCGGCGGGCGAACTGGTCACCACGCTGGCGGACGTGAACCGCTTCTACGCGGCCCTGCTCCGCGGCGACCTGCTGCCACCCCGCCAACTGCGCGAGATGCTCGACACCCGCACCGCACACGGCTCGTACGGCATGGGCCTGTATCCCGTGAAACTTCCGTGCGGCACCACGGTGTGGGGTCACAACGGCCGCATCACCGGCAGCTACGTCCGGACCGCAGCCACCAGCGACGGCCGTCGTGTCCTCACCTTCCGCGTGAACACGGACGCGATCGCAGACCCCGACCTCGAACCGGCCCTGCTCGCCGCCGAGTTCTGCCCCCGCACCCCGTAGAACGACCGGGTTCCGAGCAAAGATCCCAGCTCAGGACACTCGTTCGGGTGACATCCGCTCGGCTTCCGTAGCCTCCACCACGGCAGGACCCCGGCACGGTCCACGCCTCTTCACCACCGTCACAACCGTCCCTACAACGGCACGATGTCCCGCGCCCCCAACCGAGCCGCGTCGGCCGTCAGGTCGTCCGGCTGCCGTTGCGACTCGCGCTCCGCCTCCACCCGCTTCTCGTAGTGCTCGACCTCGCGCTCGATCTGATCCTTGTCCCAGCCCAGCACGGGCGCCATGAGCTCCGCGGCCTCCCGCGCACTGCGCGTACCCCGGTCGAAGGTCTCGATGGAGATGCGCGTCCGACGCGTCAGCACGTCATCGAGATGCCGCGCCCCCTCGTGCGAGGCGGCGTAGACGATCTCGGCGCGCAGATAGTCCTCGGCGGCGGGCAACGGCTTGCCCAGTGAGGCGTCCGCGGCGATCAGGTCGAGGAGTTCCTCCGCGAGCGCCCCGTACCGGTTCAACAGGTGCTCCACGCGCACCACATGGAGTCCGGTGCGCGCGGCGATCCGCGCTCGCGCGTTCCACAGCGCCCGGTACCCCTCGGCACCGATCAGGGGAACGTCCTCGGTGACACATTCGGCGACCCGCTGGTCGAGCCCGTGCACCGCCTCGTCCACCGCGTCTTTGGCCATCACCCGGTACGTCGTGTACTTGCCGCCCGCCACGACCACCAGCCCCGGTACCGGATGCGCCACGGTGTGCTCGCGCGACAGCTTGCTCGTGGCGTCCGACTCCCCGGCGAGCAGCGGCCTCAGCCCCGCGTACACCCCCTCCACGTCGTCACGCGTCAGCGGCACCGCGAGTACCGAGTTCACGTGCTCCAGCAGGTAGTCGATGTCCGCGCTGGACGCCGCCGGGTGCGCCTTGTCGAGGTCCCAGTCGGTGTCCGTGGTCCCGATGATCCAGTGCCGGCCCCAGGGGATGACGAACAGGACGGACTTCTCGGTGCGCAGGATCAGTCCCGTCGTCGAGGTGATCCGGTCCTTCGGTACGACCAGATGAATGCCCTTGGACGCCCGAACGTGGAACTGCCCCCTCTCGCCCACCATCGCCTGTGTGTCGTCCGTCCACACCCCGGTCGCGTTGACGACCTGCTTGGCACGGATCTCGTACTCCCCGCCCCCTTCGACATCCTGCACCCTGGCACCGACAACACGTTCGCCCTCGCGCAGGAAGCCGGTCACGCGCGCGCGGTTGGCGACCTTCGCGCCGTACGCCGCCGCCGTGCGCACCAGCGTTGCCACATAGCGGGCGTCGTCCATCTGCGCGTCGTAGTACTGCAGCGCCCCGACCAGCGCGTCCTTCTTCAGGGCGGGTGCGACGCGCAGCGCGTGACGGCGGGACAGATGACGGTGCATCGGCAGCCCGCGCCCGTGCCCGCGCGCCATCGACATCGCGTCGTAGAGCGCGACGCCCGAACCGGCGTACAACCTCTCCCACCCCTTGTGCTGCAAGGGATACAGGAACGGGACGGGCTTCACGAGATGCGGCGCGAGCCGCTCCAGCAACAGCCCGCGCTCCTTCAAGGCTTCCCGTACGAGAGGAAAGTCGAGCATCTCCAGATAGCGCAGGCCTCCATGGATCAGCTTGCTCGACCGGCTCGACGTGCCCGACGCCCAGTCACGCGCCTCGACCAGGCCGGTGGACAGGCCGCGGGTCACGGCGTCCAGCGCGGTGCCCGCGCCGACCACTCCCGCTCCCACGACCAGCACATCCAGCTCGCGCTCGGCCATTCCCGCGAGTGACTCGGCGCGCTCCGCCGGCCCCAGTGTCGCTGTCCTCACAGTTGCCTCCCGCTGTCTGTCCCGCTGGGCTCACCCGTCCGGCGAGGCCCGGCTCACATCCCCCATGCCCAAATTCTGACCGCGTTGCCCGTCTTCGGCCACCACCGGCCGTCCGCCTGTGGATATCTCTCGGTGACTTCCGGAGAAACACAGCCAGACAATCCAGCAAATCGGTCATATTTACTCCTAGTCTGACATTGCGCTCGCCCGTTCTGTCCACAGGGCTTGCGCCTTTGTCCCCCTTCGGTTACTGGGAAGGACGGCCCACCGCCATGCCCGCAGATCTCGCCGTCATCGGTCTCGGCCAGCTCGGCCTGCCCCTGGCCCAGGCCGCCGTCAGCACCGGCATCTCCACACTCGGCTACCAGTGCGGCGACCCCGCGCCGCTGGCCGCGGCCGACCTGCGCCGGATGCTCTCGACGGGCTTCCGGCCGGCCACCAACCCGGCCGAACTCGGCCGCGTCCGCACCGCGGTCATCTGCGCACCGACCCCGCGTGGCACGGACGGCGCGCTCGACCTGGGCCAACTGGCCGACGCCGCCCGCACCCTGGCCGCCCACCTGCGCCCGCACACGACAGTGATCCTGGAGTCCCCCGTGTACCCGGGTACGACCGAGGAATTCCTCCGGCCGCTCCTCGAAGAGGGCTCCGGCCTCCGCGCGGGCCGCGACTTCCACCTCGCGTACTCACCCAGCCGCGTCGACCCGGGCAACCGCGACCACACCCCCGCCAACACCCCGAAGGTCATCGGCGGCCTCACCCCCGCCTGCACCGAGTCGGCCGCCGCGTTCTACGGGCGCCTCACCGACAAGGTCGTACGCGCGCGTGGACCACGAGAAGCGGAAACCGTGCAGCTCCTGGAGACCAACTACCGGCACGTCAACATCGCCCTCGTCAACGAGATGGCGGTCCTCTGCCACGACCTGGGCGTCGACCTGTGGGACGTCATCCGCTGCGCCGAGACCAAGCCGTTCGGTTTCCAGGCCTTCCGCCCCGGTCCCGGCGTCGGTGGACACGCCGTCCCCCGGGACCTCGCGGGCCCGAGGACCCGCTCCCTGCGCATGGTCGAACTGGCCCAGCAGGTCAACAACCACATGCCCCAGTACGTCATCCAGCGCGCGGCCACGCTCCTCAACGAGCACGGCAAGTCCGCCCGCGGGGCGCGCGTGCTCCTCCTCGGCGTCACCTACAAGCCCGACCACGCCGACCAACAGGGCTCCCCCGCCAAGGAGATCGCGACCCGCCTGATGGAACTCGGCGCCGCCGTCAGCTACCACGACCCGCTCGTCCCGTCCTGGAGCATCCTCGACCGCCCGGTCCCCCGCGTGGACTCGCTCTACGAGGCGGCAGCCGACGCGGACCTGACGATCCTCCTCCAGCAACACCGCACGTACGACTTGCAAGGGCTGTCGGTGAAGGCGCAGCTGCTGCTGGACACGCGGGGGGCTACGCCTACGGGGGCGGCGCACAGGTTGTGACCGGGGGCGCGCGGGGCGATCCCGAGCCTCTGGGGCTGGTGGCACAGAGCGCTCCACGCCGGTACCGTACAAAAGGTGGAGCCCACCGCAGGTGGTGCTGCGGCAGGCTCCTGAAAAGTGGTCGGAGTGTCCACCCCTAGTTGTCGTGGGGGTGGCCGCTCACTTTCCGTAGATCCGCAAGATCCACCTCCTCCGGCACTTCACCATCCGCAGACGGATCCGGTCCCAGCGATTGGGCTTGCGGTGGCGGCCCATAGGCGCCCCCTTCCACGACGCCGCCCAGTGACCCGGTAGACGGCACGTCGGAAATCGGGCCGGGCCCCGAGGGCCGGGGTCCGGAACGTTGTCCTTGGAAGGGGGCACCCCAGACAACTGGGGCGCCGAAGAGGGACGCTATCGCCTCTGCGTAGCCGTCCAGCGCGCATTGGCTCCGAACGCAACCACGCGCCCCCGGCCGCAAAACGCGCCCCACCAGGGCCACTTGAACACGCGAAGGGGCCCGGTCACCCACGTGAGTGAGGGCCAGGCCCCTTCGTCAGTTCAGGCCACGCCAAGCCGAGCGCGACGTCGCGTCACCGCTTGTGCTGCGAGTCCGCCACAGTGACCTCGACCCGCTGGAACTCCTTGAGCTCGCTGTACCCGGTCGTGGCCATGGCCCGCCGCAGCGCGCCGAAGAAGTTCATCGAACCGTCGGGCGTGTGCGAGGGTCCGGCGAGGACCTCCTCGATGGTGCCGACCGTGCCGAGGTCGACCTTCTTGCCGCGCGGCAGCTCGTCGTTGACGGCCTCCATGCCCCAGTGGTGGCCCCGGCCGGGCGCGTCGGTGGCGCGTGCGAGCGGGGAGCCCATCATCACGGAGTCGGCGCCACAGGCGATCGCCTTGGGGAGGTCACCGGACCAGCCGACACCGCCGTCCGCGATCACGTGCACGTACCGCCCGCCGGACTCGTCCATGTAGTCGCGGCGAGCCGCGGCCACGTCGGCAACAGCGGTCGCCATCGGGACCTGGATGCCCAGCACGTTGCGCGTGGTGTGCGCGGCGCCGCCGCCGAAGCCCACCAGGACACCGGCCGCGCCCGTACGCATCAGGTGCAGGGCCGCCGTGTACGTGGCGCAGCCGCCGACGATGACCGGGACGTCCAGCTCGTAGATGAACTGCTTCAGGTTCAGCGGCTCGGAGGCACCGGACACGTGCTCGGCCGACACCGTCGTACCGCGGATGACGAAGATGTCGACGCCCGCGTCCACCACGGCCTTGGAGAACTGGGCGGTGCGCTGCGGGGAGAGCGCGGCCGCGGTGACCACACCCGAGTCGCGCACCTCCTTGATGCGCTGCCCGATCAGGTCCTCCTTGATGGGAGCCGCGTAGATCTCCTGGAGACGGCGGGTCGCGGTGGCCGGGTCCAGCTCCGCGATCTCGTCGAGGAGGGGCTGCGGGTCCTCGTACCTCGTCCAGAGGCCTTCGAGGTTCAGGACGCCCAGGCCGCCGAGCTCGCCGATACGGATGGCGGTGGCCGGGGAGACGACCGAGTCCATGGGGGCGGCCAGGAACGGCAGCTCGAAGCGGTAGGCGTCGATCTGCCAGGCGATCGAGACCTCCTTCGGGTCTCGCGTACGGCGGCTCGGGACGACGGCGATGTCGTCGAAGGCGTACGCCCGGCGGCCGCGCTTGCCGCGCCCGATCTCGATCTCAGTCACGTGTGTGGCCTTTCCCTCTTCGGTTCTGCGCCTCCCAGTATCACCGACACCTACGACAAGGGCGGTCCCGGAGCCTCCGGGACCGCCCTTGGACGTGCGTCCCGTGCTCCACGCGCGCGTGGAGCACGATGCCGAACTGGTGGCGACTGCTGGTGACGCCTACTGGTTGCGGCTGTAGTTCGGTGCCTCGACCGTCATCTGGATGTCGTGCGGGTGGCTCTCCTTGAGGCCCGCCGACGTGATCCGAACGAAGCGGCCCTTGGTCTCCATCTCGTCGATGGAGGCGGCGCCGACATAACCCATGGTCTGGCGCAGACCGCCGACGAGCTGGTGCAGCACGTTGGCCAGCGGGCCGCGGTAGGGCACCTGGCCCTCGATGCCCTCGGGCACGAGCTTGTCGTCGGAGGCCACCTCGGCCTGGAAGTAGCGGTCCTTCGAGTACGACCTGCCCTGGCCGCGGGACTGCATGGCACCGAGCGAGCCCATGCCGCGGTACGACTTGAACTGCTTGCCGTTGATGAAGAGCAGCTCGCCGGGCGACTCCTCGCAGCCGGCGAGGAGGCTGCCCAGCATCACCGTGTCGGCGCCGGCGGCCAGTGCCTTGCCGATGTCTCCGGAGTACTGCAGTCCGCCGTCGCCGATCACCGGGACACCGGCGGCGCGGGCCGCGAGGGCCGCTTCGTAGATGGCCGTGACCTGCGGGACACCGATGCCGGCGACCACGCGGGTGGTACAGATCGAGCCGGGGCCCACGCCGACCTTGACGCCGTCGACACCGGCGTCGATCAGGGCCTGGGCGCCGTCACGGGTGGCGACGTTCCCGCCGATCACGTCGACGCCGACGCTCGACTTGATCTTCGCCATCCAGTTGAGGGCGTTGCTGTTGTGCCCGTGCGAGGTGTCGACGATCAGGAAGTCCACACCGGCCTCGGCGAGCGCCTGCGCCCGCTCCAGCGCCTCGGGGCTCGCGCCGACCGCGGCACCCACGAGGAGACGGCCCTCGCCGTCCTTCGCCGCGTTCGGGTACTTCTCGGCCTTCACGAAGTCCTTGACCGTGATGAGGCCCTTGAGGATGCCCGCGTCGTCGACCAGCGGAAGCTTCTCGATCTTGTGGCGGCGGAGCAGCTGCATGGCGTCGTTGCCGGAGATGCCGACCTTGCCGGTGACCAGGGGCATCGGGGTCATGACCTCGCGCACCTGACGGGAGCGGTCGGTCTCGAAGGCCATGTCGCGGTTGGTGACGATGCCGAGCAGCTTCTTGTTGCCGTCGGTGACCGGTACGCCGCTGATGCGGAACTTGGCGCACAGGGCGTCGGCCTCGGCGAGCGTCGCGTCCGGGTGCACCGTGATCGGGTCGGTGACCATGCCGGACTCGGAGCGCTTCACGAGGTCGACCTGGTTGACCTGGTCCTCGATGGACAGGTTCCGGTGCAGTACGCCGACGCCGCCCTGGCGGGCCATGGCGATCGCCATGCGCGACTCGGTCACCTTGTCCATCGCCGCCGACAGCAGCGGGATGTTCACGCGCACGTTGCGGGAGATGCGGGACGAGGTGTCGACCGCGCCCGGCAGCACGTCAGAAGCGCCCGGCAGCAGCAGCACGTCGTCGTAGGTCAGCCCGAGTGTCGCGAATTTCTCGGGCACTCCGTCGACGTTTGCAGTCATGACACCTTCCCCAAATGGCCTTGATCGGTGCGGATGTCCATGCTAACGGGAAGCATGGCTCTCTCATTCCACGGTTGCGGGTGCCCCTGGGCTTCGTAGCTTCGTACGTGGAGGACGACCGCCGCGTTCATCCGGCGTGCGCCCGCCTGAGGTACGGGCCTTGGGCGGGCGGTGGACGGATCCTGCCCCCGCATCGCCGCCCCGCTCCTCGCCCGGGACGGCGGGAAAAATTTGCCGTACTGATGAGAAAGGCCACTCTGCCGACGGGAGGCTCGCACGACGAGTGACCGACCTCTGCGCACCACCGGTCCCTGCGCCCACCGGTCCCTGCGCACCGCCGATGCCTGCCCACCACCGGTCCCTGCGCACCAGCCGCCGGACCGCCCGTCGGACCGGCTCGTCCGACCACACCTCGGGCCCGTTTCGTCCGACCGCCTCGCCGCCCGACCGCTCGTCTCGCCGCCCGATCGATCGCTCGCCCGCCCGTCGGACCGGCGCCCGCCCAGGAGCCCCGGCCCCGCCCAGAAGGGGACCTACTGCTCCGCCAGAGCCCGCAAGCGGCTCAGCGCCCGGTGCTGGGCGACCCGGACCGCGCCCGGTGACATGCCCAGCATCTGGCCCGTCTCCTCAGCCGTGAGGCCTACCGCGATCCTCAGCAGGAGAAGCTCCCGCTGGTTCTCGGGGAGGTTGGCCATGAGCTTCTTGGCCCACTCGGCGTCGCTGCTGAGGAGGGCACGCTCCTCGGGGCCGAGCGAGTCGTCCGGCCGCTCGGGCATCTCGTCCGACGGCACCGCCGTCGAGCCGGGATGGCGCATCGCGGCACGCTGCAGATCGGCGACCTTGTGCGCGGCGATGGCGAAGACGAACGCTTCGAAGGGGCGCCCGGTGTCCTTGTACCGCGGCAGCGCGAGGAGCACCGCGACACAGACCTCCTGGGCCAGGTCCTCCACGAAGTGCCGTGCGTCGCCCGGCAGTCGGGACAGTCGCGTACGGCAGTAGCGCAGCGCGAGGGGGTGGACATGGGCGAGCAGGTCGTGCGTGGCCTGCTCGTCGCCGTCGACCGCGCGATGTACGAGCGCACCAATTGCCCCTTGGGCAGTGGCCGCCTCGTCGTCGCGCATCGGTCCATGGTGCCTTGGCGTCGTCCTGTCCGTGGCACCGCGTCCGTAGTTGTGCACCGAAGCGTTATGAGCAGGTGCGCCGGAACTCATCTCCTGCGCCCTCCCCTCCCGCTCGACCGACTTGTTCCCGAGGAACTCCACACCTCAAGGATGCGGCATCCGCCGGGAAACGGGGATCGCGCGCCCGAACGGCCGATTTCGATCCCCCGTCGGGTCCGGCCCCACCCGCCGCTCGGCGGGCGGGGACACCCGTACCCCCGCGGCGGTTCACCTAGCGGACCAGGCCCCATCGGAACCCGAGCGCCACCGCGTGCGCGCGGTCCGAGGCGCCGAGCTTCTTGAAGAGCCGCCGCGCGTGGGTCTTGACCGTGTCCTCGGAGAGGAACAGCTCACGGCCGATCTCCGCGTTCGACCGGCCGTGGCTCATGCCCTCCAGGACCTGAATCTCACGCGCGGTGAGCGTCGGCGCGGCGCCCATCTCGGCCGACCTCAGTCTGCGCGGCGCGAGCCGCCAGGTCGGGTCGGCGAGGGCCTGGGTGACGGTCGCACGCAGCTCCGCGCGGGAGGCGTCCTTGTGGAGATAGCCGCGGGCACCGGCGGCGACCGCGAGCGCGACACCGTCCAGGTCCTCGGCGACGGTGAGCATGATGATGCGCGCACCGGGGTCGGCGGACAGCAGCCGCCGGACCGTCTCCACGCCGCCCAGACCGGGCATGCGTACGTCCATCAGAATCAGGTCCGAACGGTCGGCACCCCAGCGGCGGAGGACTTCCTCGCCGTTGGCCGCCGTGGTCACGCGCTCTACGCCGGGCACGGTCGCCACCGCACGGCGGAGCGCCTCTCGGGCAAGCGGGGAGTCGTCGCAGACGAGGACGGATGTCATGGCCGTCCTCCGCAGCTGATGCGCGTCACCTTGAGCCTCCAGGCTGGTACGAATCGTCACCTGTGCGGTTGACGCTCTCGGACGCTTGCCCGAGCGCTTGTTCTTTCAACCGCCTCCGCACTCTCAACGACGGTCACCCGAAAGAGTTACGGGGCGGTGAGCCACGTTCGGCACTCTACGTGAGGGTGCGGACACGGTGCAGACACCCACGGTGGACCCTCAAGGTTTCACCACAACCCATGCCCCATTTAGCCGCTTTTCTTCCCATTTACTGGTGTCTGAGGCTAGATTCTCAATGAGTCATATTTTCATCTCCTTAGATCGTAGATGTACGGTCATGGGCACATAGCCGCCCAGAACGGCGACAAGGGGACAACGCAATGGCAGATTTCTCCCGCCTTCCCGGACCGAACGCGGATCTGTGGGACTGGCAGCTCCTCGCGGCCTGCCGCGGGGTCGACAGCTCGCTCTTCTTCCACCCGGAAGGCGAGCGCGGTGCGGCACGGAGCGCTCGTGAGAACTCGGCCAAGGAGGTCTGCATGAGGTGCCCGGTACGCGCGGAGTGCGCGGCGCACGCCCTGGCGGTGCGCGAGCCGTACGGCGTGTGGGGCGGCCTCACCGAGGACGAGCGCGAGGAACTCATGGGGCGGGCACGCAACCGCCTGGTCTCGGCGTCGACGTCGGCGTCCGGCGGGGGCACTCCGCCACACCACTGAAGGAACGTTTCTCCGAACGGGCACGCGCGCGTGCCCCCACTTTCCGGTGCGTAAGCGCGCTTTCGGCAGGTCATCACGTTTCCGATGTGTCAGCGCGATTCCGGCGGGCCGGCGCGATTCCAGCGGGTCAGCGCGCCGCGGCCACGGCCAGCTGATCCAGCGTGGCCGCCACCGCGGGTACCTGGGCCAGGTCCGGCAGCGTGAGCGCGACGATCTCCCGCCGCAGCGCGGGTTCGACCATCACCATGCGCGCACCCTTGGGGCGTACGGACTCGATGGCGAGCTCCGGCAGGACCGCGACCCCGAGACCCGCTCCGACCAGGCCGACCACGGCCGGGTAGTCGTCGGTCGCGAAGTCGATACGGGGCGTGAAGCCCGCGCGCTCGCAGACCTCTACCAGCTGGCCGCGGCAGCGGGGGCAACCGGCGATCCACGGCTCGTCGGCGAGTTCGCCGATGGCGACCGACCGTGCCCGGGCCAGCCGGTGCCCCGCGGGGACCAGGCCGACGAGCCGGTCCTTGAGCAGGGGCCGTACGACCAGGTCGTCCCACTCCTCGGCGCCCGCCGCGCCCTCGTGCCGGAAGGCGAGGGTCACGTCGCAGTCGCCCTCGCGCAGCATCTCGACCGAGCGGGGCGGCTCGGCCTCCTCCAGGGAGACGCGTGTGCCGGGGTGCGCGGCGCGCAGGGCGGCGAGCGCGGTCGGTACGAGCGTGGAACTGCCGCTGGGGAACGACACCAGGCGCACGCGGCCCGCGCGCAGGCCCGCGATCGCGGCGACCTCCTCCTCGGCGGCCGTCAGCCCGGCGATGATGCCCGCGGCATGCCGTACGAGAGCCTCGCCGGCCTGGGTCAGGCGCATCTCGCGGCCCGTGCGGATCAGCAGAGGGGTGCCGACGGAGGCTTCGAGGGCCTTCATCTGCTGGCTGACGGCGGGCTGGGTGCAGCCCAGTTCGCGCCCCGCCGCCGAGAAGGAGCCGGTGGCGCAGACGGCGCGCAGCACACGGAGATGGCGGGCCTCGATCATCCTCCGAGCATAAGCGAATCTTGGATGCGGCGACGAATATCGCGTAAAAGCTTTGGATCCGAGGGGATCGGATCGCCTACCGTGCCGTCATGAAGCTTCTGTCTTTGAATCTGGGCCGCCCCAAATCCGTCGACTACACGGACCAGGCGGAGGGGGTGACCGGGATCGACAAGCGGCCGGTGGACGGGCCCGTGCGGGTGTTCGCGCCCGGGCCCAAGGGGGTCGGCGCGAGTGGTCTCGCCGGGGACTCGGTGTGCGAGTTGCGGCACCACGGCGGCGATCACCAGGCCGTGTACGCCGTCGCGCGCGAGGATCTCGATGACTGGGAGCACACGCTGGGACGGCCGCTGGCCTGCGGAATGTTCGGGGAGAACCTCACGACGGAGGGGCTCGACGTGTCCGGCGCGAGGATCGGGGAGCGCTGGCGGGTCGGCTCCGGGGTCGTTCTGGAGGTCACCTCCGGGAGGATTCCCTGTCTCACCTTCCAGGGCCATCTGGGTGAGAAGGGATGGGTCAAGCGGTTCACCGAGAAGGGGGCGCCCGGTGCGTATCTGCGGGTGATCGAGCCGGGTGAGGTACGGGCGGGCGACCCGATCGAGATCGTCCACCGGCCGGACCACGAAGTGACCGTTGCCCTCCAGTTCCGCGCGGTCACGACCGAACGGGGCCTGCTGCCACAGATGCTGGAGGCGGGGGACGCGCTGCATCCGGAGACGCTGGAGAAGGCACGGACGTACGTGGAGAAGTACGGCGGGGGCACGGAGCGACCGGTCTGACGCCGCCGTCCCGGCCGGGCGAATTGGACGGGCCAGGCGGATTGGCCAGGCCTAGCGAGTTGGAAAGGCCCGGCGGGTTGGAGAGGTCCGGCGCCAAAGGGCGGCACGGTCGCGGCACTTCGGTCCGAGGCGTCCGGCACCGTCGGCCGAGCCGGGCGGCCGGGGCAGGCGGCCGGGGCAGGCGGCCGGGGCAGGCGATCCGGATACTCCGTACAAATCCCGTCGCCGTCCGCCGCGTCGCGAAGACCGGGAGATGACGGGGCAGTTCGTCGTTGTGGAGGTTGTGGGGAAGGGACAGTCGTCGCGTGTACTTTCGGGTCATTCGGCGCGCGGACAGCATGAGCCAGGTCACTAACCTTGGGCCATGACAACGGCTCTAATTACGGGATCGACCGCGGGCATCGGTGCCGCCTTCGCGCGGCGGCTGGCCTCCGACGGGCACAACCTCGTGCTGGTGGCGCGTGACACGAAACGGCTCGGCGAGCAGGCGACGGAACTGCACGACCGACACGGCATCGAGGCGGAGGTGCTCACGGCGGATCTGGCGACGGACGACGGCATCGAGGCGGTGGCCGCCCGCCTCTCGGACCGTAAGAACGCGGTCGACCTGCTGATCAACAACGCCGGCTTCGCCAACAAGGGCGTCTATCTGGACGTACCGATGGAGGACGAGCTGAAGATGCTCAAGGTGCACTGCGAGGCGGTGCTCCGGCTGACCTCGGCGGCGACCGAGGCCATGCGGGCGCGCGGGCGGGGAGGTGTCGTCAATGTGGCGTCGGTGGCCGCGTTCCTGCCGCGCGGTACGTACGGGGCGTCGAAGGCGTGGGTCGTGCAGTTCACGCAGGGTGCGGCGAAGGACCTGGCCGGCAGTGGTGTGCGGCTGATGGCGCTGTGCCCCGGGTTCGTGCGGACCGAGTTCCACGAGCGGGCCGGGATGGGCACGGACAACATCCCGAACTGGATGTGGCTGGACGCCGACAAGCTCGTCACGTCCGCGCTCGCCGACCTGGCGCGGGGCAAGTCGCTGTCGATCCCGGACCCGCGCTACAAGGCGATGATGGGTGTCGTGAAGGTGACGCCGCGGGGGT
Source organism: Streptomyces sp. NBC_00878 (assembly GCF_026341515.1). NCBI lineage: Bacteria > Bacillati > Actinomycetota > Actinomycetes > Kitasatosporales > Streptomycetaceae > Streptomyces > Streptomyces sp. NBC_00878. The sequence goes on from NZ_JAPEOK010000001.1 coordinate 4,171,453, forward strand.
TGCTCGGCGGGCTCAGTTCGAAAACGGGGCGGAAGTACGGGCCGAAGTGAGCCCGGTGGTGCGCGGTGAGACCGCCGGGCACTTAGGCGGCGGCACGGACGACAGAGGTGGATCCCCTTCAGCCAAACAGCTGGAGGGGATTTTCACTAAAATGGGGGTATTCAACCGGGCTCAGGGGGACTGGAGACTCAGGGGCCGGAAAACCCAGGGGGCCGGAAGGCGGCGCCATGACATTCGTGCAGCTGATCGACTGCAAGACCAACCGGTTCGACGAGATGAACCGGCTCATGGACACCTGGGTCGAGCAGACCCAGGGCAAACGGACCGCGTCGCACAGCGTGATCGCGAAGGACCGGCACGACGCGTCGCACTTCATCGAGATCGTGGAGTTTCCGTCGTACGAGGAGGCGATGCGGAACTCGAACCTTCCGGAGACCGACCGGATCTTCCGGGAGATGGTGGCGCTCTGTGACGAGATGCCGACGTTCACGGATCTCGACGTGGTGCGGGACGAGCGGCTCTACAAGGCCAGTGTCCGCAACCTCTTCGGGCTGTTCGCCGGGAAGGGCACACTGCCGTCGTGGGACGAGACCGTCGCGGAGAACTACCACGACCATGATCCGTCCAACGAGCAGGACGTGATCGGGATGGACGCCCTGCGCCGCGAGGTGGAGATGTGGCGGTCCGGGTTCGACTTCGCGTTCACCATCGAGGACCAGATCTCCGACGGCGACCAGGTCTGTACGCGCTGGACCTGGAACGGCACCCACAAGGGTGACTTCATGGGGATAGCGGCCACCGGCAAGCAGGTCACCATGACCGGCACGACCATTCACCGGTGCCGCGACGACGGCAAGGTCGTCGAGGGCTGGTGGCAGTACGACCGGCTGGGGCTGATGGCCCAGCTCGGGGTGCTGGACCAGCTCGAAGTCTGACCGCGTCGGACCGCGAGGGACCACGGCGGTGACAGCACGAAGGCCCGGTCCCCCGCGAAGCGATGGGGTTCCGGGCCTTCGCCGGGCGCCTACAGGGGCGTACGTACTTGTACGCCCCCTTGGGCTGCCCGAAAGCGGCTTACGCCTGGTGGGACCTAGTGGGAGTGGCCGTGGCCACCGTGGCCCGCGTCGGACTCCTCCTCGGCCGGCTTCTCGACGACCAGGGTCTCGGTCGTGAGGAGCAGGGAGGCGATGGAGGCGGCGTTCTCCAGGGCGGAGCGGGTGACCTTGACCGGGTCGATGACGCCGGCCTTGACCAGGTCGCCGTACTCGCCGGTCGCGGCGTTGAAGCCCTGGCCCTTGTCGAGCTCGGCGACCTTGGAGGTGATGACGTAGCCCTCCAGGCCGGCGTTCTCGGCGATCCAGCGCAGCGGCTCGACGGCGGCCTTGCGGACGACCGCGACACCCGTGGCCTCGTCGCCGGTCTTGCCGAGGTTGCCCTCCAGGACCTTCACGGCGTGGACGAGCGCGGAGCCACCACCGGAGACGATGCCCTCCTCGACCGCGGCGCGGGTCGCGGAGATGGCGTCCTCCAGACGGTGCTTCTTCTCCTTGAGCTCCACCTCGGTGGCGGCGCCGACCTTGATCACGCACACGCCGCCGGCCAGCTTCGCGAGGCGCTCCTGGAGCTTCTCGCGGTCCCAGTCGGAGTCCGTGCCCTCGATCTCGGCCTTGATCTGGTTGATGCGTCCGACGACGTCCTCGGACTTGCCGCCACCGTCGACGATCGTCGTGTCGTCCTTGGTGATGGTCACGCGGCGGGCGGTGCCCAGCACGTCCAGGCCGACCTGGTCGAGCTTGAGGCCGACCTCCTCGGCGATGACGGTGGCACCGGTGAGACCGGCCATGTCGCCGAGCATCGCCTTGCGGCGGTCACCGAAGCCGGGGGCCTTCACGGCGACGGCGTTGAACGTGCCGCGGATCTTGTTCACGACCAGGGTCGAGAGGGCCTCGCCCTCGACGTCCTCGGCGATGATCAGCAGCGGCTTGGAGGCGTTCGTCTGGATGATCTTCTCCAGCAGCGGCAGCATGTCCTGGATGGAGGAGATCTTGCCCTGGTGGATCAGGATGTACGGGTCGTCCAGGACGGCTTCCATGCGCTCCTGGTCCGTCACGAAGTACGGCGACAGGTAGCCCTTGTCGAAGGCCATGCCCTCGGTGAAGTCCAGCTCCAGACCGAAGGTGTTGGACTCCTCGACGGTGATGACACCGTCCTTGCCGACCTTGTCCATCGCCTCGGCGATGAGCTCGCCGACCTGGCTGTCCTGGGCGGACAGACCGGCGACGGCGGCGATGTCGGACTTCTCGTCGATCGGCCGGGCGGTCGCGAGGAGCTCCTCGGAGACCGCGGCGACGGCGGCGTCGATGCCCTTCTTCAGGAGGGCGGGGGACGCGCCGGCGGCGACGTTCTTCAGGCCCTCGCGGACGAGCGCCTGGGCCAGCACGGTGGCGGTGGTCGTACCGTCACCCGCGATGTCGTTGGTCTTGGTCGCCACCTCCTTCACCAGCTGGGCGCCGAGGTTCTCGTACGGGTCGTCGAGCTCGACCTCGCGGGCGATGGTGACGCCGTCGTTGGTGATGGTGGGCGCGCCGAACTTCTTGTCGATGACGACGTTGCGGCCCTTGGGGCCGATCGTCACCTTGACCGTGTCGGCAAGCTTGTTGACGCCGCGCTCGAGGGCGCGACGGGCGTCCTCGTCGAACTTCAGGATCTTCGCCATGGGAGCGGTTCAGCCCTCTCGGAAAACGTGGGTGAAACGAGCCGCGCCCCTGACACCCGGCTTCATAAGGTCGCGGGGGCCAGGGGCGCAGTTCACTGCAATGCTGGTAATGCCGGGAATGCTGGTGGTGCCGGGTGAATTACTTCTCGACGATCGCGAGCACGTCGCGAGCCGAGAGGACGAGGTACTCCTCGCCGTTGTACTTCACCTCGGTGCCGCCGTACTTGCTGTACAGCACGATGTCGCCGGTCTTGACGTCGAGCGGAAGACGCTCGCCGTTCTCGAAGCGGCCCGGGCCAACGGCCAGGACGACGCCCTCCTGGGGCTTCTCCTTGGCGGTGTCCGGGATGACCAGGCCAGAGGCCGTGGTCTGCTCGGCGTCGAGCGGCTGGACCACAATGCGGTCCTCAAGCGGCTTGATGGCAACCTTGGAGCTGGTGGTCGTCACGATCCGACCTCCCCCTTCGGAGATCTCACGGGGTTAACTGTCTGAGGTGGCGACCAGGTGGATCCGTCGTCGCGGGTGCCGGACCTGCCCGTCGCTATTGGCACTCTCCTGCGGTGAGTGCCAGAGCCGAGACTATGACTGCGATTAGCACTCGGTCAAGCGGAGTGCCAATTGCCACCGGCGGTCAGGGGGATGTTCGGCGCCCGGAACCGGGGTGGGCCCTGCTGGGGGCCGCACCCCCAGACCCCCCTTCATCGGCCTGAACGGCCTCGTCCTCAAACTCCCCCACTCTCGGCTGCGCTCGGGCGGGGGACCCCCACGACGGGCTGGGTGGCCTACAGGTAGTCCTCCAGGCGGGCCACAGCGAAACCCTCCCTCTGGACGCGGTTCAGCACGGCAGCCGTCGCGCCGGTGAGGCTCGTGCCGGCCCGCCCCTCGGGGCAGTGGAGGATGTCGCCCGGGCTGAGGCGGCCGGTGTCGCGCCACAGGACGACGGCGGCCAGGCCGCAGTCGGCGGCCGCGCGTACGGTGTCGGCGTTGTACTCGCCGTAGGGCGGGCGGAAGAGACGCGGGCGGATGCCGAAGCGCTGCTTGAGTTTCTCCTGCTGGCCGCAGATCTCGGCGCGCTGTCCGGCGTACGGAAGGCCCGGCAGGTATGGGTGGTCGAGGGTGTGGTTCTGTACGGTCGCGCCGACCGCGCGGAGCCGGCCGAAGTGGGCGTATCCCGGCCCGACGACACTGTCCGTGAGGAACATCGTGACCGGCAGCCGCAGTTCACGGACCATGTCGACGAACCCCGGGTCCTTCTCGGCGCCGTCGTCGAAGGTCAGGAAGACGACCCGATCGCGGGTGGGGACTCGGTCCACGACGGGCGGCAGGCCCGGTCCCGCGGTGCGGGCGGTGGGCCGCCGGGCGGGCGGTTTCGGCGCCGGGGCGAGTGGTGCGGTCAGGCCCCAGCGGCGGTACGCGTCCTCGGTGGGCCCGTGCGTACGCACCTTCTGCGCGGCCTTCTTGCCCAGCCGCTCGATGGGGTCCACGGACTGGGCGCAGCCGGCCAAGCAGACCAGCCCCGCGAGCAGTGCGGCGGCGGCCGGCAGCTTCCTCACAGGTGGTCCTCAAAACGTGCCACCGCGTGCCCCTTGTCCGTGACCGGCTTCAGCTTCACGCGGGGTTCGGTGGCGTAGGCATCCATGGCTTGCGCCGGGTGGGCCTTGAGGAGTTGTCGGCCTGCGGCCGGCTTGGCGGTGGTGCCGTCGGACCCTGGTTCCGAGCAGCCAGTGGCCAGTGCGGTGTCCGTCGGCAGGACGAAAGCGGTGCGGGCTGCGGCTGCACGGGGTGGCCTGATTGCGACCTGCGGGTCAGTGGGGGCTTGTCGCGCAGTTTCCCGCGCCCCTGAGGGGGTGCCCCCTGAGCCACCATTTGCCCCACTGCTGTCATTTTGTCGTACAAGTCGCATGAACCCGGATCCTCACAGGCCACACCCCTCACAAGCCCTCGACACATCCGGCGAACGCGTGCCGTCCTCCGACTGGCCCACAATGGGCCGGTGAACGACCTCGATCCTCCCGCCCGCCACCCGACCACCGCCCCTCATCGACGGGCTGCGCCCGACACCTCTTTGTCGTCATTCGCCGCCCTGCTCACCGGCCAAGGCCGTGCCCTGCTCGACGAGGTGCGGGACACCGAACCCGCTCAGGAACTGACCGTCGCCACCCGGCTGCGGCGTGAGCATCCCGTCGGGCTCGTGTCGGCGGCGCTCGGGCAGGCGCGGTTGCGGCAGCGGGCCGTGGTGAAGTTCGGCGCCGAGGACGCGGGGCGGATGTACTTCACGCCGAACGGCGTGGAGCAGGCGACCCGGGCGAGCGTCGCCGCGTACCGGGCCCGGCGGTTCCAGGAGCTCGGGGTGCGGTCCGTGGCCGACCTGTGCTGCGGCATCGGCGGTGACGCGATCGCGCTCGCGCGCGCGGGGATCCGGGTCCTGGCCGTCGACCGGGACCCGCTGACGGCGGCCGTGGCGCGGGCGAACGCCGACGCGCTCGGGCTCGGCGAGCTGATCGAGGTGCGCGAGGCGGATGTCACGGAGGTCGGGACGGCCGCGTACGACGCCGTGTTCGTGGATCCGGCGCGGCGGGGCGGGCGCGGGCGTGTCTTCGATCCCGAGGCCTATTCACCGCCGCTGTCGTGGGCCGTGCGAACCGCCCTCGAAGCGCCTCTCGCCGCGCTGAAGATCGCGCCCGGGATTCCGCACGAGACCGTTCCCGCCGAGGCCGGGGCCGAGTGGATCTCGGACTCCGGGGACGTGAAGGAGGCCGTGCTGTGGTTCGGCACGGGCGGGGCGGGGTCCGTACGCGCGACCCTGCTGCCCGGGCCGCGGACGCTCGTCGGCCGGGGGCTGCCCGACCCCCAAGTGCGGCCCCTGGGACGGTACTTGTACGAGCCCGACGGGGCCGTCATCCGGGCGCATCTGGTCGCGGAGGTCGCCGAGGAGCTGGACGGCGGCGGGCTCATCGACGAGACCATCGCCTACATCACCGCGGACTCGCTCGACCCCACGCCGTACGCCACCGCGTACGAGATCACCGACCAACTTCCCTTCAGCGTGAAGAAGTTGAAGGCGCTGCTGCGGGAGCGGGGGGTCGGCGTCCTCACTGTCAAGAAACGTGGCTCGGCCGTCGAGCCGGAGGAGCTGCGGCGCAAGGTGAAGCCGCAGGGGCCGAACTCGGCGACGGTGTTCCTGACCCGGGTGCAGGGCGCCCCGACCATGCTGCTGGGGCACCCCGCACGGGCGTAACCGCCGGGCCTAGGGGGCTTCTGATGGATCTCCGTGGGGAAGGAGCGGCGTTCGGTGCGTTCTCTCGGCGTGCCGGGCACAGACCCGCGTACTGGACGTACTTGGGTCTGTGCCCGGTGCGGCGAGAGGACGTGCCGGGCGTCGCGACGCCGCGGAGATCCATCAGAAGCCCCCTAGCCGTCCAGTTGCTCCAGGGTCGCGTTCGACGGGCCCCTGCGGGACTGTTCCTCGCGGGAGACGTCCTCCGCGGCGCCCAGGACCCGGACCGCGTTCTGCCAGGTCAGCTTGGCGAGGTCGGTGGTCGACCAGCCGCGGTCCAGGAGTTCCGCGATGAGGTTCGGGTAGCCGGAGACGTCGTCGAGGCCGTCGGGGGTGAAGGCCGTGCCGTCGTAGTCGCCGCCGATGCCGATGTGGTCGACGCCCGCCACCTCGCGCATGTGGTCGAGGTGGTCGGCGACCGTCGAAACGGTCGCGACGGGGCGGGGGTTGGACTCCTCGAAGGCGCGGTGGACCTTCATCGCCTCGGGGGTCGTGTCGAGGTGGAAGAAGCCGCGCTCGCGCATGTTCTCGTCGGCGGCGGCCGTCCAGTCGACGGCGGCCTGGAGGACGAACTTCGGCACGAACGTCACCATCGCCACACCGCCGTTGGCGGGCAGGCGCTCCAGCACGTCGTCCGGGATGTTGCGTGGGTGGTCGCAGATCGCGCGCGAGGAGGAGTGGGAGAAGATCACCGGCGCGACGGACGTGTCCAGCGCGTCCCGCATCGTCGTGGCGGCCACGTGGGAGAGGTCCACGAGCATGCCCAGGCGGTTCATCTCCCGTACGACCTCGTGGCCGAAGGGCGACAGGCCGCCGACGGACGGCTTGTCCGTCGCCGAGTCCGCCCACGCGATGTTGTCGTTGTGGGTGAGGGTCATGTAGCGGACCCCCAGCTCGTACAACCCGCGCAGGGTGGCAAGGGAGTTGTCGATCGAGTGGCCGCCCTCGGCACCCATCAGCGACGCGATACGGCCCTCGCCGCGGGCCACCTCCATGTCGGCCGCCGTCAGCGCGGCCCGCAGGTCCGCGGGGTAGCGCGCGATCAACTGCCGTACGCAGTCGATCTGTTCGAGCGTCGCCGTCACCGCGCCGGGCAGATCCGAGCGCACGTACACCGACCAGAACTGCGCACCGACACCGCCCGCGCGCAGCCGGGCCAGGTCCGTGTGCAGATGGGCACTCTGGTCGGCGGCGATGTCACGGGCGTCGATGTCGTAGCGGACCTGCTGGCGCAGCGCCCAGGGGAGGTCGTTGTGGCCGTCGACGACGGGGTGGTCGGCGAGCAGGGCGCGGGCGCGGTCCAGGGAGTCCGCAGAAGGCACGGCGGTCACTGCCCGAAACCGAAGCCGTTGCCCGCGCCGGACTCGACCTTGGCGCGCAGGCGCTTGCCCTTCTCCGTGGCCTGGTCGTTGAGTTCCTGCTGGAACTCGCGCATTCGGGCGAGGAGTTCGGCGTCCTGGGTGGCGAGGATGCGGGCGGCCAGCAGGCCCGCGTTGCGCGCGCCGCCGACCGAGACCGTGGCGACCGGGACACCGGCCGGCATCTGGACGATGGAGAGCAGCGAGTCCATGCCGTCGAGGTACTTCAGCGGGACCGGGACGCCGATCACGGGCAGCGGGCTGACCGAGGCGAGCATGCCCGGCAGATGGGCCGCGCCACCCGCGCCCGCGATGATCACCTTGAGACCGCGCTCGGCCGCCTCCTCGCCGTACGCGATCATCTCGCGCGGCATCCGGTGCGCGGAGACCACGTCGACTTCGTAGGCGATCTCGAACTCGTCGAGGGCCTGCGCGGCCGCTTCCATGACGGGCCAGTCGGAGTCCGACCCCATGACGATGCCAACGACTGAACTCATCTCAATCTCCTTGCACACCTCTTCGGCTCTGACCGAGAGGACTGGGTTGATGTCCCGCTCGCGGTGCGGGAGTTGTTCCTGTCTCATTTTCCGTGCAGCAGGATTCACAGACTGCCGGACGCGCTCACATCCGAAACGCTAGCGTGTGAGCCATGGGGACCAAGTGCGTGAAGCGGGCGTTCAAGTACCGCTTCTATCCGACCGAGGAGCAGGCAGCTGAGCTGTCGCGCACCTTCGGCTGCGTGCGAAAGGTCTACAACATGGCGCTTGACGCCCGGTCCCGAGCGTGGACGCTTGAACACCGCCGGGTCTCCTACGTGGAGACCTCGGCGATGCTCACTGAATGGAAGAAGACCGAGGAGCACGGCTTCCTGGGTGAGGTTTCGTCGGTGCCGTTGCAGCAATCGTTGCGACATCTGCAGACGGCTTACACGGCATTCTTCGACAAACGAGCCCGATACCCCCGCTTCAAGTCGAAGAAGAGATCGAAAGACTCCGCCGAGTACACACGATCCGCTTTCCGGTTCTCGAACGAACAGCTCGTCCTGGCGAAAATGAGCGAGCCGTTGGCGATCGCGTGGTCGCGTCCGCTCCCCGAAGAAGCCGAGCCGTCCACGGTCACGGTGTCTCGGGACAGGGCAGGCCGCTGGTTCGTCTCCCTCCTCGTCGAGGCCACCATCGCCCCCGGCCCGGCCACGGACACGGCGGTGGGCCTCGACGCGGGTCTCACCAGCCTGGTCACCCTGTCCACCGGGGAGAAGATCACCAATCCCAAGTTCGAACGGAAGGACCGTGCCCGGCTCGGCAAAGCCCAACAACAACTGTCCCGTAAGGCCCGAGGATCGAAGAACTGGGAGAAGGCGCGGGTCGAAGTGGCGCGCGTCCACGCGCGGATCGCCGACCGGCGTCGGGACTTTCTCCACAAGTTGACCACTCGACTCGTTCGTGAGAACCAAACGATCGTGATCGAGGATCTGACCGTCCGCAGCATGCTCGGCAACCGCACGCTCGCGCGTGCGATATCCGATGCCTCGTGGACGGAGTTGCGCTCCCTGCTGGAGTACAAGTGTGCCTGGTACGGGCGCGAGTTGATCGCGATCGACCGCTTCTTCCCGTCGAGCAAGACCTGCTCTGCGTGCGGCCTGATCCGCGGCGAGCTGTCCTTGAGCGTCCGTCACTGGACGTGCGAGGGCTGCGGCACCCGGCACGACCGGGACCACAACGCCGCGAAGACCATTCTGGCCGCCGGGCTGGCGGTGTCGGCCTGTGGAGCCGGTGTAAGACCCCAACGGAGCTCCTCCGAGCGGGCAGTCGGCGATGAAGCAGGAAGCGTCATGGCGCGAGCCATGGCAGGCCCCTCCCGCAAGGAGAAGGGCCGAGGTCAATCGGTGATCGTGCCTCTCAGGTAGGCGGCTGCGTGGCGGGCTCGGTCCAGGACGTCGTCCAGATCGTCGCCGTAGGTGTTGACGTGGCCCACCTTGCGGCCGGGCTTCACGTCCTTGCCGTACATGTGGATCTTGAGTTTCGGGTCGCGGGCCATGCAGTGGAGGTACGCGGAGTACATATCGGGGTAGTCGCCCCCCAGGACGTTCACCATGACCGTCCACTTCGCGCGCGGGCGCGGGTCGCCGAGGGGCAGGTCCAGGACCGCGCGGACGTGGTTGGCGAACTGGGAGGTGATCGCGCCGTCCTGGGTCCAGTGGCCGGAGTTGTGCGGACGCATGGCCAGTTCGTTGACGAGGATGCGCCCGTCTCGGGTCTCGAAGAGCTCCACCGCGAGGTGGCCGACGACGCCGAGTTCCTTCGCGATGCGCAGGGCCAGTTCCTCGGCCCGCAGCGCGAGCGCGTCGGAGATGCCGGGCGCGGGCGCGATGACCGTGTCGCAGACGCCGCCGACCTGCTGGGACTCGACGACGGGGTACGCCACGGCCTGGCCGTGCGGCGACCGCACGACGTTGGCGGCCAGCTCGCGTACGAAGTCGACCTTCTCCTCGGCGAGGACCGGGACCCCGGCGCGGAAGGGGTCCTCGGCGTCCGCCGCGGACCGTACGACCCACACGCCCTTGCCGTCGTAGCCGCCGCGGACGGTCTTGAGGACGACCGGGAAGCCGTCCCCCTCGGCCCCCTCGGGGAGCCCTTCCGCCGCGAAGGCCACCACGTCCTGCGGATCGCTCACGATCCGGTGCCGCGGGCACGGCACGCCGATCGCGTCGAGCTTCGCGCGCATCACGCCCTTGTCCTGGGCGTGCACGAGCGCGTCGGGCCCGGGGCGCACGGGAATGCCGTCCGCCTCCAGGGCACGCAGATGCTCGGTGGGTACGTGTTCGTGATCGAAGGTGATCACGTCGCAGCCCCGCGCGAAGGCCCGCAGCGTGTCGAGGTCGCGGTAGTCGCCGATGACGACATCGCTGACCACCTGCGCCGCGGAATCCAGGGGGGTGTCACTGAGGAGCTTGAATCTGATGCCGAGCGGGATGCCCGCCTCGTGTGTCATACGAGCGAGCTGCCCCCCGCCGACCATGCCGACTACCGGGAACGTCACGCCCCCAGGGTATCGGCCCTACCGGGTCACTCCTGTTGCGCGCATGATCATCGGAAGTTACGCATGTTCATCACATCCCGGCCACATATTCGAGTCCCAGCCAGGCACCGGAGGGAACCGCTGGTTAGCATGGCGGAGTCGACGAAGGTTGACGAAAATGACGTATCCGACGAGACGGGGGCTGAGCGACACCATGGGCAAAGGTGGTAAACGCAGGGCTCACGCCAGGCCGGCGAGCGCTGTCCGCATGCGCATCGACCGGCTGACCAGGGAAATCGCCAAGTTCGGCGCGGTCGGCGGGGCCGGTCTGCTGATCAACCTGATCGCCTTCAACCTGGTGCGCAGTACCACGGATCTGCAGGTCGTACGGGCCAGCGTGATCGCCACGGTCGTCGCAATCGTCTCGAACTACATCGGTTTCCGGTACTTCACCTACCGCGATCGGGACAAGAGTGGCCGTACCAAGGAACTGACGCTGTTCATGCTGTTCAGCGCGATCGGCCTAGTCATCGAGAACGGTTTTCTCTACGCCGCCACGTACGGTCTCGGGCTCGACAGCCCCCTCGCGAGCAACGTCTTCAAGTTCGTCGGCATCGGTATCGCGACACTTTTCCGCTTCTGGTCCTACCGGACCTGGGTGTTCCGCGCGGCTCCGGCCCGTGAGGCCGTGGCCAGCGCCGAATCGTTCCTGGAACACCCTGAGGCCTACCTCCCGCAGAACCGCGAGGCGTACCTGGAGGGCGAGGACCGCCCGACCCGCGAGTTCCGCCAGGTGCAGCGCGTGCGCTGAATGTCCTCTGTCCCGCGTGCGCTGATGTCCCCTTCGTCGCGCGTGCGCTGATCTCTTTGCCGCGCGTGCGCTGATGCCCTTCGCCGCGCGTGCGCTGATGTCCTTCGTTCGCGCGTGCGCCGATGTCCTTCGTTCGCGCGTGCGCCGATGTCCTTGTCGGGGGCGCTCCGGCGCACCCCTCAAGGGCGCGGGGAACTGCGTGCCCAGCCCCAGCAGCCCTGCGGCGGCTCCCCACAGCGTCCCCGAGCCGCGAGGAGCCGACGACGCGCTAGCGAACCGTCGGCTCGTCCCCGGTCTCCGGCCGCTTGAGCGGCGTGCGCGACAGGAACAGGCCGAACACCGGCGGCTGCGTCTGGAGCATCTCCAGACGCCCCCCGTCGGCCTCCGCGAGGTCACGCGCCACCGCGAGGCCGATCCCCGTGGAGTTGCGGCCGCTGATGGCCCGCTCGAAGATCCGGGCGCCCAGGTCGGCCGGGACACCGGGCCCCTCGTCGGTGACCTCGATCACCGCCTGGTTGCCGGTGACGCGCGTGCGCAGCGCGACCGTGCCACCGCCGTGCATCAGGGAGTTCTCGATCAGCGCGGCGAGGACCTGGGCCACGGCTCCGGGCGTCCCGACGGCCTGGAGATGGTGCTTGCCCGAGCTGACGATCGCGCGGCCCGCGTTGCGGTAGGCCGGGCGCCACTCCGCGAGCTGCTGCTTGATGACCTCGTCGAGGTCGAAGGTGACGGCGGAGCCGGTCCGCGGGTCCCGGGAGTTCGTCAGGAGCCGTTCGACCACGTCCGTCAGGCGCTCGACCTGGCCCAGCGCGATGGTCGCCTCCTCCTTCACGGTGTCCGGGTCGTCGGTGAGCGTGATCTCCTCCAGCCGCATGGACAGCGCGGTCAGCGGCGTACGCAGCTGGTGCGAGGCGTCGGCCGCCAGACGGCGCTCGGCGGTCAGCATCCGGGCGATGCGCTCGGCCGAGCCGTCCAGGACATCCGCGACCCGGTCCAGCTCCGGAACGCCGTAGCGCTTGTGGCGGGGCCGCGGGTCCCCGGAGCCGAGCCGCTCCGCGGTCTCCGCGAGGTCGGTCAGCGGAGAGGTGAGCCGGTTGGCCTGGCGTACCGCGAGGAGCACCGCGGCGATCACCGCGAGCAGGGCGACGGCCGCGATGATCAGGAGCGTACGGCCGACCTCCCGGGTGACCGCGGAGCCGGCCTCCTCGACCGTGACCGTCTCGCGCTGGTCGCCCTCGCGGGTGGACGTGATGACGTCGCCGGTGGGCTTGTCGCCGATGGTGATGTCGGCGCGGCCCGGGATCTGGATGCGCGCGAACCGGTCGCCCGTGACCTGGTCCTTGAGGACACCGGCGCTGATCAGCTCGTCACCGAGGATGCGGCTGTCGACGATGCTCACCAGCCGCACCGCCTCGGAGTCCACGCGCTCCTGGGCGCTGTTGCTGATCGTGCGGGTCTCGACGATGACGAGCGAGACCCCGAACACGGCGATGACGACCAGCACGACGGCCAGAGTGGAATTGATGAGACGGCGACGCACGGGCCCCTCCGGGCAACTGATCAATAAAGGCTAGGGCCGTGCCCCCTCAGGGGCGCGGGGCCGTAACACTCTGCGACTCCGTCGCGTGGGCGCGACCAGCCACACACAGCCCGCGGCCGCGCACTCACTGACGCCGCAACGGCGATGAAGCGCAGCCCGGCGCCAACGAGCTAACTCTTCTCGAAGCGGAACCCGACGCCTCGTACCGTCGCGATGTACCGCGGATTCGCCGCGTCATCGCCCAGCTTCTTCCGCAACCACGAGATGTGCATGTCCAGCGTCTTCGTGGACGACCACCACGTGGTGTCCCACACCTCACGCATGAGCTGGTCACGCGTGACGACCCGCCCGGCATCCCGGACGAGCACCCGCAGCAGGTCGAACTCCTTGGCGGTGAGCTGGAGCTCCTCGTCGCCCATCCACGCCCGGTGCGACTCGACGTCGATGCGCACCCCGTGCGTGGCGGGCGGCTGCTGGGGCTCGGCCGCGCCGCGCCGCAGCAGGGCCCGGACGCGGGCCAGCAGCTCGGCGAGGCGGAACGGCTTGGTGACGTAGTCGTCGGCGCCCGCGTCCAGGCCGACGACCGTGTCCACCTCGTCGGCGCGCGCGGTCAGGATGAGAATCGGCACGGTGTGCCCCTCGGCGCGCAGCCGTCGGGCCACCTCCAGGCCGTCCATGCCGGGCAGCCCGAGGTCGAGCACTACCAGATCGATGCCGCCCTGGATGCCGGCGTCGAGCGCGGTGGGGCCGTCCTCGCGTACCTCAACCTCGTACCCCTCCCGGCGCAGGGCGCGGGCCAGGGGCTCCGAGATGGACGCGTCGTCCTCGGCGAGCAGTACTCGGGTCATGAACTGATGGTAGTCCGCTGCGGACCAGCGCAGTGAGGGTGATCGACATCCGTGATTCACCCGTCCGGCAGGGGGAATGTGACCCTGCGGGTTAGGGCTGCAAATCTGCGAACGGCCTTCGATTCAGGCGCATAGTTCCATCCATACCTGTGATCCATCTCTCAAGTCAGGTCATATGCGACCTTTGCATGCTGTGTGGCCTTATGGTGTCCAGACGCCTGTAGCACCACGCGGGGGCCTTCGGCGGGAACGTGACGCCGAAGGTCCCTTCTGTGTGCGGGCTGGTGCCTACCAGCTTGAAAGGAATGACCTGTGGCCGGGCCCCGAGCGCGAGGAAGCGTGCGGGGCGTGGATCCCGGTGGTCGCCGTCCGCCGCTTCGATGACCCGGAGCGGACTCCCCGTGGGCGTGGGGAGGGACGGCCTCCCCGCCGGCGCCGGCCGCCTCCCCCACCGGGCGCACGACGCTCCGCAGTCCGTCCCGACCAGCAAGGAACGACCATGGCGTCCAGCCTGACGAAGGACTCGGTCTCCCCGGGCACCCCCGGCTCCGAGAAGACCTTCTTCGGCCACCCCCGCGGACTGGCCACTCTCTTCATGACCGAGATGTGGGAGCGGTTTTCCTACTACGGCATGCGGGCACTGCTCCCGCTGTACCTGGTCGCCCCCGGCGGCCTGCACCTGAGCGCGACCACCGCGACCGCGATCTACTCGGTGTACCTGTCCCTCGTGTACCTGCTCGCCCTGCCCGGCGGCTGGTTCGCGGACCGCGTGCTCGGCCCCCGCAGAACGGTCGCCGTCGCGGGCCTGGTCATCATGCTCGGCCACCTCACGCTGGCCCTCCCCTCCTCGGGCACCTTCTACGCGGGCCTCGGCCTCGTCGCGATCGGCTCGGGTCTGCTGAAGGCCAACATCTCGACGATGGTCGGCCACCTCTACGACGGCCCGGACGACCCGCGCCGCGACGGCGGCTTCACCGTCTTCTACATCGGCATCAACCTCGGCGCCTTCGCCGCGCCACTGGTCATCGGCACCATCGGCGAGAACGTCAACTGGCACCTGGGCTTCGCGCTCGCCGCGCTGGGCATGGCGCTGGGTCTGGTCCAGTTCCTGATGGGCCGCCGACACCTCGACGCGCGTTCGGACGTCGTCCCGACGCCGCTGTCCGCCGAGGAGAAGGCCTCGACGCTGCGCAAGGGCCTGCTGTGGCTGGCCGTTGCCGCGTTCTTCTACGGCATCGTCGGCTTCTCCGGCCACTACACGCTGAACTGGATCCTGGTTCCGCTCACGCTCATCGGCCTGATCGTCCCGGTCTGGGTCATCGCCCGCATCAAGCGGGACAAGTCCCTCGACCGCGTCGAGCAGTCGAGGATGTCCGCGTACATCTGGTTCTTCATCGCCGCGGCCGTCTTCTGGATGATCTACGACCAGGGCGGCTCCACACTGTCGATCTTCGCCGGGTCGTCGGCCGAGAACAGCGTGTTCGGCTGGGAGTTCCCGGTCTCCTGGTACCAGTCGGTCAACCCGGTCATGATCATGGCCCTCGCCCCGGTCTTCGCCTGGGCGTGGCCGGCGCTGAACCGGGCGGGCAAGGAGCCGAGCACGATCGTGAAGTTCGCGTCGGGTCTGCTCCTGGTCGGTGCGTCGTTCTTCCTCTTCCTGGCTCCCCTGTCGATCGCCGAGGGCGGTCACAAGGCCGCCGCGATGTGGCTGGTCGCCATCTACTTCGTCCAGACCGTCGGCGAACTGATGGTCTCCCCGGTCGGCCTCTCCGTCACCACGAAGATGGCCCCCGCGAAGTATGCCTCCCAGATGATGGGCGTCTGGTTCCTGGCCGTAACCGCCGGCGACGCCACAACGGGCCTGCTCGCCATCGCGGGCGTAGAACTCAACGGCATGGGCGTCGTAGCCCTGGAAGCCACCCTCGCCGCGATCGCGGGCGTGGCGGTGTACATGTACCGCAGCAAGGTCAAGTCCTTGATGGGCGACGTCCACTGACGATGCCCTTGAACGGCCGGAGGCCACCGCACCCGTGGGTGCGGTGGCCTCCGGCCGTTCTTTCAGGGGCGCGGGGCTGTATCGACTTGCGGCTCCGCCGCGTGGGCGCGACCAGCCACAACGGGCCCGCAGCATCCGAACGGCGACGCTCCCCTACGGCGCTCGCCGCGAAGCCTGCCGCCTGGGCATGAACGTGAACACGGCCCCGCCCAGCAGAATCGCGGTCCCGGCGACAAGCCCGAGCGCCCGCAGCGCCCCACTGTCATCGGCCCCCGTCTCGGCAAGCCCTCCGCCGGAGTCACCGGACCCACCGGCCCCCGACGTCCCAGTTCCTCCGGCGGAGCCACTCCCACCCGCAGCCCCACCCGGCTGAGCCGACGTATCCAACGTCAACGAAACCGCGGACTTCGTCGGCGTACACGTCGTGGTCGTCCCGAGCGCCTTCACCGTCAGCACCCCCGGCGAGAGCGTCGACTCTCCATCGGCACCCGGCTTGTACGTACCCGTCATGTCCGAAATCACCATGGGATCCCCGGACTTGATCGCCTCGGTGTTCGTCGGCCCCTCGACATGGACCGTGCCCGTGTCGGCCCCGCCCAGCGCGACCTCCATCGACGGCTTGATCGAGTCCGCCGGGATGTCGGCGGGGCTGTCCATCACGGACCCCTTGAACTGGACGGTGAGGTCGTAACTCCCGCCGTCCTTCTTGGCGTTGATCTGCACGGGAGAGGTCGCGTTCTTGTCCCCGATCGGCGTCTTGCACGCGTAGGGGATCTCGACTTCCTTGCCCGTGAAGTCGGTCTCACCGCCACCACCGCTGGTACCACCCGTGTCGCTGCCCCCGCTCCCACTCCCGGTCGGGCTCGGCGTACCACCCGTGGGCGTCGGGGTCGGCGTCGGCGTCGGACTCGTACTGCCGGTGGGATCGGGCGACCCGGGCGGCGGAGTCCCCTCCCCCGCCGTGACGTTGATCGTCGCCGCGGGCTTCACCGCCTCCGTCGGCGCGCACTTCGTGTCCGTCGAGAAGACGTTGATGGCGTACGCGTCCGGCGTCAGCGTCACCGCGCCCGCCGTGGTCAGTTTCAGTTTGCCCTTCATCGTGGACAGGACCATCGCCCCGCCCTTGGGAATCGCCGGGTTCTCGCGCGGCCCCTGCATCGCGACGGACGCGGCCTGCGCGCCGGCGGCCTTGAGGGTGCCGGACGGCTGGACGGAGTTCGCAGGCAGGTCGATGAGGTCGGGGTTCTTCGACGCGGCCTGCGTGAACTTCCACACCACCTCGACCTCGTCACCGACCTTGGCCGTGGCGGGCGCGGTGACCTCCACCTTGGTGGTGCCCTTGACCGGTGGCAGCCCGGAGACCGGAGGCGGTACACACTCGGTCGCGTACGACACCTCGGCGGCCTGGGCAGGCGCCGCGGCCACGCCCAGCAGGACTCCCGCACCGCCGAGCATCATCGCGACCCCGGCCGCGCCCGCTCTCCGGCTTGCTCTGGGCCGTGTCGGCCCGATCCGGACTCTCCGTTGCGTGCTCACGTGTTTCCCTTCCTGGTGGGGGTCGTCGGACTGTTCTCGTGCGGTGCGGAGAGCGGATCTGCCTCGGCAGCCCCCGGATCGGTGTCGGGGGTGAACCAGGGCAGAGTCGGTTTCGTACGGGAACCCGTACGAGAGTCCGTACGCGCGCCGGTGCCAGTGCCGGTGCCAGTGCCGGTGCCGGTGCCGGTGCCAGTGCCAGTGCCGGTGCCGGTGTCCGCGTCGGACTCCGCGGAGCCCGACGTCAGGCTCAACTTCGGCATCCGCAAGGTGACTTCGGGCAGCCGCAGCCCTCCGCGCCGCACACCGTGCGCGCCACGCCCGGGACGCCCCGGTCGCCCTCCCCGGCCATCGCCGAAGCGCCCGCCACGTCCGCCGCCGCGTCCCGCGGAGGCGCGCGGTCGCATCCGGTCGACCACGGCCATCCCGATCCTGAACACCGCGGCCGGTACGACGACGCAGACCAGGATCCAGAAGAGCGTCACGCCCCAGGGGCGCCCCACGCCCCACGGCTGCTCGGCGAGCACCTTGCCGCCGAACTTCAGCGAGACCGTGTAGTCGCCGCGCGCGCCGGCGGTCAGCTCGACCGGCAGGGTGATCCGCTCCTTCTCGCCGGGCCCGATGGTGCCGCGCCACTGCTGTTCCTCCCACTGCGGGGCGAACACGCCGTGGGAGGTGCCGACTTGGAAGACGGGGTTCTTGACGGCGGTGGTGCCCACGTTGCCGACGGTGAAGACGAGCTTGCGGGACGGCGGCGCACCGAACCAGGTGAGCAGTCCGCTCGACCCGTCGAGCCGGGTGTCGGTGAGCACGGACAGCCGTCCGCCGCTCGCCTCCTTGGGCAACGGTTCGACCTCGTGTCCGGCGACCAGGAACGGGGCGTCCGCCTCCGCCTTCTCCCCCGTGACGGTCGCGACGTGCACCACGCAGGGGCACGGCTTGGGCGGCTCGGCGACCGGCAGCTTCTTGCTGAACGCGCCCTCCGCGTCGGTGGTGACGGCCCGACCGTCCGCGTTGGCACAGGAGTTGGTCCCGCCGATGACTCCTCGGTCGGTCGAGGACTGCCCGCAGATCAGCATCATCAGCAGCGCGTTCGGCCGCCACCCCGTACCGCTCACGGTGATCGAACCACCCGTCCCCGCCTGGGACTTGGACAGCTTGACCACCGGCTTCCCCGCCGCCCCGGCGGTCGCCCCGGCCAGCGGAAACAGAGCGAGCGCGAGCATCACGACCACCGCCGAAACCCGTACCCCTTTTATCCTTTTCGCCTCCGGGGCGCCCCAGTCGGTGTCGAGAGGCCGACCATGCTCACCCCTTCGAGCCTCCGCGTGCTCGGCCTCTCGACACCGACGCGCCCCTTCGGCTGTGCCGCTCACGCCAGCGCTCACGTCACCGCTCCCGTCAACTCGACTTCCGTACGCGGCTGTTCGACGCCCGACGTCTTGCCCGTCTCCCGCGTCGTCCGCGACCGCCTACGACGTCGTACGAACCTGAGGCCGCCGGCCGCACACACCACGAGCCCCGCCGCCGCGCCCACCACCGCTCCCCACGGCACGAACCACGCGGAAGCGCCCGCCTCGGCGTGAGCCCCGCCCGCCGCCGTGACCGTGAGCCCTACGTCGACGGAGTCGAACTCGGGCGGGTCGGGCCAGGGTTCGGCGAGCGTGACGCGGCGGCCGGGGAGCAGTTCGACGGGCAGGGTGCGCGGGGCCCGGTCGAGCACCTCGCCGAAGAGCCCCTCGGCGCGTACGGCGAGTTTCGGGGTCAGCACGGTGGTGCCGCGGTTGACCAGTTCGTACGAGATACGCCCGCCGGTGACCCGCACGTGCTCGACCGTGAGCGCGGAGAGGGCCGGGCCCGCGACCCGCAGATGGACGCGTACGGCCGCGGACCGGCCGGCGGCGCTCGCGACGATCGCGCCGGGGTGGTCGCCTGGTGCGGCGCCCGTCGGGACGCTCACGGTGAACGGCACGTCCGCGCGGGTCCGTGCCGGGATCCGCACCGTCCGCTCGGCGAGAGTGATCCAGGCACCGGTGTCCGTCGCCCTGGCCCGCACCGAGAATCCGCCGCTGCGCGTGTTGTCGGCGTCCGCGCCCCGGAGCCGTACGGTCAGCGGCTGCCCGCCCGGGTTGAGCACCGACACCGTGTCCTGAAGGACCGCGCCGGGCGCGCCCTCCGCGTAGAAGTACGGCCGTGCGTCCGGCCCTCCGGCCGACGGCACGACGGACCAGCCGTCGTCGGCCGTGGCGGTGGGGGCGACGGCCAGAAGTACGACGGCGGCGAGACTAAGGACACGGGCAGCGAGCGGTAGCGGTACGACAGGC
Organism: Streptomyces sp. NBC_00878; assembly: GCF_026341515.1. Classification (NCBI taxonomy): domain Bacteria; kingdom Bacillati; phylum Actinomycetota; class Actinomycetes; order Kitasatosporales; family Streptomycetaceae; genus Streptomyces; species Streptomyces sp. NBC_00878. Next base: position 4,190,875 of record NZ_JAPEOK010000001.1, read on the forward strand.
AGTACGGCGGACAGTACGAACGGCATCGGCGGCTCCGGATGGTCGTACGGGTCGTACGGGTTGCGCGAGACGTGCGGGGTCGTGCCGGACATGCGAGTCGTGCGGGTCGCGCGGCTCATGGCCAAGGTGCTGCGGGTCGCGCGGCTCATGGCCGGTGTGCTGCGGGTCGCGCGGGTCGTGGCCGAGGTGCTGCGGGTCGCGCGGGTCGTGGCCGAGGTGCTGCGGGTCGCGCGGGTCGTGGCCGAGGTGCTGCGGGTCGCGCGGGTCAGCGAGCGGCCTGGTTCCTCCTGGTCAGCCACAGCACTCCGGCCGCGCCCGCGAGCAGAACCGTTCCGCCGAGCGTGCCGAGGGCGATCGCGGAGTCCTCGGGACCGGTCTGCGGGAGTTCCTCGCCGCCCGCGGGGGCGTCCTGCGAGGAGCCCGAACTCCCCGTCCCGGTCCCGCCGCCGGCCGCCGTGACGTCCAGGGTCAGCGAGGCCTTCGGGTTGTTGGCGGGGGTGCACGTGGTCGTCGTACCGAGGGCCTTGATGGTCAGCACACCTGGCGTGAAGGTGACCTTGCCGGTCGCTTTCGGGGTGTACGTACCCGTCAAGTCGGTGATTTTGATGGGGGTGTTGGCGGGCACGGTCTCCGGGTTGGCGGGCCCCTTGACCGACAGGGTGCCGCTCTCGGCGCCGCCCAGTTTGATGACGGCGCTCGGGTTCATCGCACCCTTGCCCAGGTCCACGGGGCTGGACGAGACGCCCTTCTCGAAGGTCATCGTGATCTGGTAGCCGCTGCCGCTCTTGACGCCCTTGATGTCGATGGGGGAGACGGCCGACTTGTCACCGATGGGTGTCTTGCACTGGTAGTTGACGTCCACCACGTCGGCCCGGGCTGCGGGGGCGGCCATCAGCACCGCCGAGCCGGCCAGGGCCGCGGCGGACGCGAGCGCGGCGGTTCGTTTCTGGTACGTCCGGTATGACACGGTCCCCTCGTTCCTGAAGGCTTTCCTGATGGCGTTCCTGACGGAACATCAGATCGGCCGTCAAGGTACGCCCGGGGCCTTGCCGAGGGAAGACAAAGCGCGCGCCGGATCCGTGGGGATCCAGCGCGCATCAAGTGAGGAACGAGGGAGAACCCGAACCGCGGGTAACCCCAAGGGGGCCCAGAGACAAGCGTCCCTAAAGGGGCGCGGGGCAGTGACATGTGCGGCTCCGCCGCGGGGCGCGCCCAGCCACAGCGCACCCGCAGACAGCACACCCAGCCGGCAACGCCAAACCCAGCAGAGCGCCTACGCAGGCGCTCCAAGCTCCGCCCACACCGTCTTACCCGCGACCCCGGTCGTACGAATAACGCCCCAGTCCAGGCACAGCCGCTGCACGATGAACATCCCGTGACCGCCGGGACGCCCGGCCCGGTGCGGCGTGCGCGGGGCCGGCTGGCCCGCACCACGGTCGGAGACCTCGATGCGGAGCACCTTGTTGTCGCAGGCGATCCAGAGCTCGTCCGGGCCCTCGGCATGCAGACAGGCGTTCGTGACCAGTTCGGAGACGACCAGCAGGACATCCTCGGCCGCGGCCCGCTGGTCGGCGCCCGCCGCGGGCAGCCAGCCCCACTCGTACAACGCCTGTCGGGCGAAGTCGCGGGCGAGCGGGACGACCCCGCTCGCGCCGTCGAAGTTCAGCCGACGGGCCCGACGTCCGGCAGGCGTACCACCCGGGGACGTCCCGCCCGGGGAGGCCCCACCCGGGGACGTACCACCCGGAGACATCCCGTCCGGAGACGTCCCGGAAGCGCCGCCGTCACCCGGTTCCGGGCCGCGGTCGCCCGGCGAGTAAGGCCGGGTGGTGCTCATCAGCGCTTCACCTCACCGATTCACCAGTTCACGATTCAAGACTCAGCACTCAGCACATTCGGCACATTCGGAAACTCTGGGACATTCAGCATCCAGGAGTCGTCCGGTGACTGTCACGCGCTCGCCGTTCGGTCTGTTGACATATTCAGGATGTCTCCTGCCCGACCGAACCGTCAGAACACCCACTTATTCGGCACGGATGCTGTGACCCTGGTAACGCGTTGATCACACGGAGACAACCGAGGCATAACTCTGCCCCAGAGGAGCACTTCGGGGCGACTAGTCGCCCCGGTCGGCCTCGGGTTTGCCCGCTGTGGAGCCGCCGGATCCGGACTCACCAAGAGCCGCTTCGAGGGTGTCATGAAGGGTGAAGACGACCTCCGCCCCGGTGATCTCGAAGACCCTGGCCACCACCGGCAGCATCCCGGCCAGATGGACTCCGCCCCCCGCGGCCTCGGCCTTCAGCCGGGCACCGAGCAGCACGTTCAGCCCGGTGGAGTCGCAGAACTCAAGCCGGGTGCAGTCCACGACGAGGCGCGCGAACCCGCGGTCGAGGCAGTCCTCGATCGGTTCGCGCAACAGATCCGCCGTATGGTGATCCAACTCACCGGCCGGGGTGACGACGGCGCTCGCGCCCTCTTCTCGCACCTCGACCAGAAGCCGGCCCGACTGTGCGCTGCCGACCGTCCCGCGGTCCATGCCGTGTCTCTCTTCCGAGCGTCGTGGCTGTTGATACGCCCTCGAACCCTACGCCTTCCCAGCACCCTTCAACACCCGAACAACCGCCAACAAGCGGACATTTCACCATCAAACACACTTGCGGGAGAGTCACGAAAACGGGTAGGGCTAGTAGAGACAGTTTTCGCCACGGCCGGCTTTGGAGGCGCCGCACACCGCAGTGGACGTATTGGCATCGGCAGCCATATGCCGAGAACGATGGAGGACACCATGTCACCCCGGCTCGACGCATCGCAGACCCAGAGGGCGACGTCGACACCCCCTCTGGAACGACTGGAAGACGAGTCCGCCGACGAGAACGTCGGCCTCGCCGGACTTCCGGAGATCCCGCCTTTCGACGAGGTGGGGCCAGTGGACGCACGGGCCCTGTCCAAGACCCTCTTCGAGCGGCTGGAGTCCCTCGAAGAAGGCACCCACGAGTACTCGTACGTACGCAACACGCTGGTCGAACTCAACCTCGCCCTGGTGAAGTTCGCCGCCTCCCGGTTCCGCTCCCGCAGTGAGCCGATGGAGGACATCATCCAGGTCGGCACGATTGGCTTGATCAAGGCCATCGACCGCTTCGAGCTCAGCCGTGGCGTCGAGTTCCCGACCTTCGCGATGCCGACCATCGTCGGCGAGATCAAGCGCTTCTTCCGCGACACCTCGTGGTCCGTGCGGGTACCGCGCAGGCTGCAGGAACTCCGCCTCGACCTGGCCAAGGCGGGCGACGAACTCGCGCAGCAACTGGACCGCGCTCCGACAGTGGGAGAGCTGGCGGATCGTCTGGGGCTGTCGAACGACGAGGTCGTCGAGGGCATGGCGGCGTCAAACGCCTATACGGCCAGCTCACTTGACGCCCAGCCCGAGGAGGACGACTCCGAGGGAGCGCTGGCGGACCGGATCGGCTACGAGGACCACGGACTCGAAGGCATCGAGTACGTCGAGTCGTTGAAGCCGCTGATCGCCGAACTCCCGCCGCGCGACCGGCAGATCCTGTCCCTGCGGTTCGTCGCCAACATGACCCAGTCCGAGATCGGTGACGAACTCGGCATCTCGCAGATGCACGTGTCGCGACTGCTGTCGCGGACGCTGGTGCGGCTGCGGAGGGGCCTGACCGTCGAGGAGTGACGGTCGTCATGCCGCCTGTTCCACGCAGGCACACGCAGGCGAGCAGGCACGTAGATGTGCGCTCGGGGCCGGGCCGGATCATCCGGTCCGGCCCCGAGTGCGTTTCGTATCGACCCGGTTACCGGCTCGGGTACGGGCTCGGGTACGGGCTCGGGTATCGGCTCGGGTATCGGCTCGGGTACGGGCTCGGGTACGGGCTCGGGTATCGACTTTGGTCGCGGTCCCCCGACTCGACGTCATCCCTTGGTCGTTCGTCGATGGCCCGCCGACCGATGTCGTCCGCGTCACACCCTTCCTAGCGTGGGGCCATGACGATCGCGAGCGAAGAGAAGAGCGAAGAGAAGCCGGTGCGGCGCGGGGGCGTACGAGCCGAGGAGCGGGCGCTCGCACCCGACCTCGCGCGCGGGCTCATGCTGTTGCTCATCGTGCTGTCCAACACCGCCTTCCACCTCTGGGCGGCCCGGCGCGGACCCTCGGGATGGCAGCCCGTGGACGGCTCGTGGCTCGACCACGCGGTGCAGTTCACCATGATCATCGTGCTGGACCTGCGGGTCTATCCGCTCTTCGCGTTCCTGTTCGGCTACGGGATGATGCAGCTCTTCCTCCGGCAGACCGCCGCCGGCAACTCCGAACGGGGCGCCGCCAGGATCCTGCGCAGGCGCAGTCTGTGGCTGATCGTCATCGGGCTCCTGCACTCCACCCTGCTGATGGCGGGCGACATCGTCGGCTACTACGGAGTGCTGAGCCTCGTCCTCGGCCTGGTCTTCCTGCGGCGCAGCGAACGCGCGCTGAAGCGGTGGATCTGCGTCGGCGCCACGCTGCTCGTGTTCTTCGCGGCCCAGCCCGTCGTATCGCCCCTGCTGCGGGGCGAGTTGGGCACGCTCGGGGACGCCGGCGCGGAACCCGGCTTCATGGCATACGCCGCACAGGAGGAGAGCTGGCTCACGGCGGCGGGGACCCGGCTGGAGACGGGGCTGTTCGTCACGTTCCTGGCCTCCTCGCTGGCACTGGTCGGCGGCGGGTACGTCGTCTTCCTGCTCGGCTTCTGGGCGGCCCGCCGCCGTGTCCTGGAGGAGCCCGGGCGCCATCGGACCCTGCTGCGCCGCACGGCCGTCATCGGCATCACGGTCGGCTGGCTCGGCGCACTGCCCACCGCGCTCGCCCACGTCGGCGCCCTGGACGTACCGGCCGACGCACAGAGCGAGGAGGGAGCGCTCACCCTGCTCCGCGACGTCACCGGCAACGCCGCCGGACTCGGTTACGTCGCCGCCGTGGCCCTCTTCGCGCATTGGTGGACCAGCCGGAAGGCCGAGGCCGAGGCCGAGGCCGGTAGAGGCCCGGTCGCCGTCACGGCGGCGTCGGCGGTGGGGGCGGTGTCGGCGGTGGGGGCGGTGTCGGCAGTGGGGGCGGCGGTGGCGGCGGTCGGCAAGCGGTCCCTGTCCTGCTACCTCGCGCACTCGCTGGTCTTCGCCCCGGTGCTGGCCGCCTGGGGCCTCGGCCTCGGCGAGCACCTGTCCAGCTGGACCATGGCGCTCTTCGCGGTCGGCGTCTGGCTGCTCACGGTGGCGGGGGCGTACGCCCTGGAGCGCGCGGGGCGCAGGGGCCCGGCGGAGGCGGTGCTGCGGAGGCTGATGTACGGGACGGCGCAGGGCAAGGCGGGCGGGTGACGCCCCCTCACCGTGAAGCCGTACGGCTCAAGGACCCTCGGCGAACAGCTCCCACGCGTCGCTGACCTGATAGGAGCGCTCGAGCCAGGCGCCGAGTTCGTCCATGTCGGTGGAGGAGAGAACGCGCTCCCGGACAGCGTCCGGTACATCGATCTGGCGCCACTGAAGATTGCGCAGAACGCTCTCCGCCCTCTCCTGGGCCCGCCCCTCTTCGCGGCCTTCCTCCCTGCCTTCCTCGCGTACCTGCTCAGCGAGCGGGTGTCGCCAGAAGTACTGGATCGCCGTCATCAGGTCCCTCCACATCTGCTGGGCCTGGGGGTCTGCCAGGCATGAATCGACGAACTGCACGAAGACCGCGGCACTGTCCGCGTCGATGGTCCGCAGGGCGGCTGCCAGGGATTCCAGTATGGCGGGAGCCTGCGAGCCCCGGCCATGGGTCATCGCCGACAGCACCGCAAGGGGGACGTCCCGTTCGGCCTCCCGCTCGTCTGTGATCACCGGAACGTTGTCCGGTCCCAGGACGAACGGGCGTACCGTCAGCGAAGGGCACCCCCGCACCCCGAGATGAATGGGCTCCGCCGCCCAGCGGGCCGTGGCGCTGCTCTGGGTGGTGACGATGAGTACCGGTTCGCAGCGGTACTTCTCGTGCAGGTAGCTGAGGTAATAAGGCCAGCTGCCACGCTTCCTCTCGTCCGGCTTGCCCTGCGACTCGACGACCAGGAGGTAGGCCCCCTCGTCGGTCTCCGCCCTCAGCAGCGTGTCCACGCGTCGCTCGACCGGCTCGATCTCGGTGAGGTCCACGTTCATCGCGGCGAACTCGCGCGGCTCGGGGAACGGGATGTGTAAGACGCTCTGCAGGGCACGGGTCAGCAGCGCGGGATCCTTCTGGAAGATCCGGTGCAGCGCCTCGTGCGACGAGCCGACCATCGGCTCTCCTTTCTGTCCGACTCGATCAACGAGCTACACGGCGACCAGGTCACACCACACGTACTTGCCACGACTGCCGCACCTCGACAGCGGCTGCCAGCCCCAGACGTCGGCGCAGGCGCGGATCAGGGCGAGGCCTCTGCCCTCCTCGGCGTCCGCGAGGTTCGCCAAGTCGCCCGGGGGTTCAGGGGGTTCGGGGCTGGCATCCCAGGCACCAATCCGCAGCACACCCCCAGACCAGCGAACCCGGAGGGTCGCGGGCCCTTTCGTGTGGAGTACGGCGTTGGCGACCAACTCGGTCGCGAGGAGTTCGGCAGTGTCCACGAGGCGGATCAGGCCGTGCATGGTGAGGATCAGGCGGAGGGTGCGGCGGCAGACGGTGACGGCGCGGGGGTCGTTGGGGATGGAGAGGCAGTACTCCCAGGGTTCGGCTTCGCTTTCGGGCATGCGTTAGCTCCAGGGGGTGGTGGGTGGCGCGCGGTGGCATTGCCGCAACCGTCATGGCAGGACGGAGTGATGCGCTTCCGCAGTGTGCGCTTCGCGTCACTGACGGTATTTCCTAACATTAGGAATGCGCAAGCGGCTGACGTATTCTGACCCTCGAACGAGGTACGCACACCAGGCAGTTGAGATGAGGATGTGCCGGTTGCCGCCAAAGAGACACCTCACGGCCCGCAGGCTGCGACTGGGTGCTGAACTACGCAAACTTCGCGAGGCAACGGGCATGAAAGCCCGGGAAGCCGCCGCACTTCTCGGGGCCGACGCGGTCCAGATGAGCCAGATCGAGTCCGGCGTCGCAGGCGTGAGCGCTGAACGCGTACGGCGCCTCGCCGCCCACTACACCTGTACGGACGAGGCGTTGATCGAAGCCCTCACTTCGATGGCAACCGACCGCACACGAGGCTGGTGGGAGGAGTACCGGGGAGTGCTGCCCCCGGTATTCCTGGACGTCGCCGAGGTCGAACACCACGCGACGTTCCTCCGCGAGGTGGTGATCACGCATGTGCCGGGACTTCTACAGACGGCCGACTACGCTCGCGCCGTCTACACCTACATGGTTCCCGGCCTGCCCGAAAGCGAGCTGACCCCTCGGGTGGAGCACCGGATGAGGCGGCGCACTGTCATCGAAGGCGAGAATCCACCCCCGTACGAGACGCTCATCCACGAGTTCGCACTGCGCATCCGCGTGGCCGACCGCCAGGCGTCCCAGGCCCAACTCCGGCAGATCCTCGACCAGATCGAGCAGGGCCACGCAACCGTCCGCGTCATCCCCACCGACCAGGACGGCTTCGCCGGCGCCGGAGCCTCGATGATGTACACGGACGGTCCGGTCCCCCGGCTGGACACCGGCCTGCGTGACGCCCCCACCGGCACCGCGTTCATCGACGCGGAACCCCAGCTAGCTCAACTTCGAACACTCTTCCGTAAGGTGGAGAAGGCGGCATTGACCCCTGTGGCATCCCGGGACTTCATCCACCGCCTGACGAAGGAGCTGTGAGGCAGACCATGGACCGCACTCTGCACTGGCAGAAGTCCACCTTCTCCGACGGCGGCGACGGGAACACCTGCGTCGAACTCGCCGCCACCCCCACCACCCTCCACCTCCGTGAAAGCGACACCCCCGACACCGAACTCACCACCACCACAGCCCCGTTGACTCATCTCATACGCGGCGTGAAGTCGGGCCTGTTCCGCACGACCACCTGATCACAACCCACGTCGGCCCATGGGAGGGATACGCGCCCCCAGGCCACCCGGTGGGCGCCGGTCCCGCCGCCATGAGTCAACGTCCGTCAACTGCGGCGGCACGTTGGACAACTGTGGGGATCGCCCCTCATGCTCGGGCGCCCTTCCGCCACACCTCGCGGACCAGCGGCACCCCCGGCCGGTACGCCAGATGCACATGGCTCGGGGCGTCGAGCACGATCAGGTCGGCCCGGGCGCCCGGAGCGAGGCGGCCGATGTCGGTGCGGCGCAGCGCCTGGGCTCCGCCCGCCGTGGCCGACCACAGCGCCTCGTCGGGGGTCATGCGCATGTCCCGTACCGCCAGGGCGATGCAGAAAGGCACGGACGACGTGAAGGACGAGCCGGGGTTGCAGTCCGTGGAGAGGGCGACGGTGACGCCCGCGTCGAGGAGGCGGCGGGCGTTCGGCCATTCGGCACGGGTGGAGAACTCGGCGCCGGGGAGCAGGGTCGCCACGGTGTTCCCGCTCGCGAGGGCGTCGATGTCCGCGTCCGTGAGGTGGGTGCAGTGGTCCGCCGAGGCGGCGTCCAGCTCCACGGCCAACTGCACTCCGGGGCCGTACGAGAGCTGGTTGGCGTGGACCCGTGGGTGCAGGCCCTTCGCCTTGCCGGCCGTGAGGATCGCGCGGGCCTGGTCGCCGTCGAAGGCGCCCCTCTCGCAGAAGACGTCGATCCAACGGGCGTACGGGGCACAGGCGTCGAGCATCTCGCCGGTGACGAGCGCGACGTACGCGGCGGGGTCGTCGGCGTAGTCCGGGGAGACGACGTGGGCGCCGAGGTAGGTGACCTCGTCGGTGTGCACGGCTGCGATGCGCAAGGACCGGGCCTCGTCCTCGACCGTCAGCCCGTAGCCGGACTTCGTCTCGAACGTGGTCGTGCCTTGCCGGAGGGCCTCGGCGAGGTAGTGGGTGAGGTTGCGCTCCAGTTCCTCGTCGCTCGCCGCCCGGGTGGCGGCGACGGTCGTACGGATGCCGCCGGCGCTGTAGGCTCGGCCGGACATCCGGGCGTTGAACTCCTGCGTGCGGTCGCCCGCGAAGACGAGGTGCGAGTGGGAGTCGACGAAGCCCGGGATCACCGCGCGGCCACCGGCGTCGACCCGATTGTCAGTGGCGGGTGCTTCTCTTGAATCACCGGTCCACGCGATGCGGTCGCCGTCGATGACGACGGCCGCGTCCTGGATCAGACCGAGAGGGGACCTGTCACCGAGGGAGGGATCGTTGGTGACCAGACTGGCGATGTTGGTGATGACGGTCGTCGTGCCGTTCGTAGCGGCAGTCGTGCCGTTCGTGGTGCTGCCTGTGCTGCCTGTGCTGCTCATGGCGTCCTTGTCGGGGCTCGGGCTCTGGCTCGGGCTGGGCGCGGGGATCAGGCGCGCAGGGCTTCGACGGCGTCGGCCAGGGCTTGGGGCACGTTCGGTACGAGGACGTGGGCGCCGTCGCGTACGACATGGCGGCCGCCCACGACCGTGTGGCGCACGTCCGCTGCCGTCGCCGCGAATACGGCCGTCTCGGCGCCGAGTCGCGGCAGCGGCCCCGCTGTTCTGACCGAGTCGAGTGCGATCGTCGTGAAGTCGGCGAGCGCGCCGCGTTCGAGCGTGCCCGCGTCGTCCCAGCCCAGGGCGGCGTGCCCGTCCGCGGAGGCGGCGCGCAGGAGCGCCGCCGCCGTCCAGTGGCCGCGGGTGCGGGTGCGCAGGCGCTCGTTCAGCTCCAGTGCGCGCGCCTCTTCGAGCAGGTCGATGACGGCGTGGCTGTCGGAGCCGAGGGAGAGCGTCGAGCCCGCCTTCTGGAGCGCGACGGCCGGTCCGATGCCGTCGGCGAGGTCGCGCTCGGTGGTCGGGCACATGCAGGTGCCGGTCCCCGAGCCGCCGAGCAGCGCGATGTCCTCCTCGGTGAGGTGGGTGTTGTGGACGCCCGTGGTGCGCGGGCCGAGCACCCCGTGGTCGGCGAGCAGACGGGTGGGCGTGCAGCCGTGAGCCTCCAGGCAGGCGTCGTTCTCCGCCGTCTGCTCGGACAGGTGCACATGGAGCGGGGCCCGCCGCTCCTCGGCCCACCGCGCCACCGTCGCCAACTGCCCCGCGGGCACGGCCCGTACGGAGTGGGCGGCCGCCCCGATCCGTGCGTGATCCCGGTCCTTGAGAACTGAACAGCGTTCGGCCCAGGCCTCCGCGGTGCCGTCGGAGAAGCGGAGCTGGTGCCGGTTCGGGGGCTGCCCGGTGCGCTTGTTGAGGAGGCCGGAGGCGAGGTAGGCGGTGTCGAGGAGGGTGATGCGGATGCCCGCCTCGGCGGCGGCATCGATGAGGGCTTCGCCCATGGCGTTCGGGTCGGCGTACGGGGCGCCGCCCGGCGCGTGGTGGACGTAGTGGAACTCACCGACCGCCGTGATCCCGGCGAGGGCCATCTCGGCATACACCGCGCGGGCGAGCGCGTGGTACGTCTCCGGGGTCAGCCGGTCCGCGACGGAGTACATGATCTCGCGCCAGGTCCAGAAGGTGCCGGAGCCGACCTGGACGGTGCCGCGCAGGGCGCGGTGGAAGGCGTGGCTGTGGGCGTTGGCGAGGCCGGGGAGGGTCAGCCCGCGCAGGATCTCGGTGCCGGGCGGCGGGGTGTCGACCCCCGTGCGGACGGCGGCGATCCGCCCATCGCCGCCCACGTCCAGGGCCACGCCCGGCTCGACGAAGGAGTCGAGCCAGGCGTGCTCCAGCCAGTACGTCGTGCCTCGCGTGCTCACGTGCAGGCCAGCCCTTCCAGTACGTCGGCGAGTGCGGTCACCCCGGCCACGCAGTCGTCCTCGGCGGCGTACTCGGCCGGCGAGTGCGAGACGCCCGTGGGGTTGCGTACGAACAGCATGGCGGTGGGGATGGATCCGGCGAGGATCCCGGCGTCGTGTCCCGCGCCGGTACCGAGAACGGGGACCTTGAGGTCCGCTGCCTTCTCCCTGCCCAGGATGCGGGCGATCTCGTCCCGCAGGGCGTGCTCGAACTCGACGACGGGGGTGAACGACTCCCTGACGATGTCCAGTTGGACCCCGTGCTCGTCGGCGTACTCGCGGGCCGCCTTCTCGATGCCGCTCACGACCGTGTCGAGGGTCGCCTGGTCGGCGGCGCGGGAGTCGAGCCAGCCGCGCACGAGGGACGGGATGGCGTTGACGCCGTTCGGCTCGACCGAGATCTTGCCGAAGGTCGCCACGGCACCCGCGAGCCGGGCCTCCCGCCGGGCGGCGAGCACGGTCTCCGCGTACGACAGCATCGGGTCGCGGCGGTCCACGAGCCGGGTGGTCCCCGCGTGGTTGGCCTCGCCCCGGAAGTCGAACCGCCACCGCCCGTGCGGCCAGATGGCGCTGGCGATGCCGACCTGGTCACCGGAGAGGTCGAGGGCACGCCCCTGCTCGACGTGCAGTTCGACGAAGGCCCCGATCCGGGCCAGGCGCTCGGGGTCCGCCCCGATGGCGTCCGGGTCGAGGCCGGCGGCCTCCATGGCCTGCGGAAGGCTGATGCCGTCCGCGTCCCTGAGCCGCCGCGCCTGCTCGACGGTGAGCTCCCCGGCCGCGAGCCGGGACCCCACACAGGCGAGCCCGAACCGGGCGCCCTCCTCGTCACCGAAGTTCACGATGGCGAGGGGCTTGGTGAACTCGGCTTCCCGCTCTCGCAGTTCGTCCAGCGCGGCGAAGGAGGACACGACACCGAGGGGGCCGTCGAAGGCGCCCCCGTCGGGCACCGAGTCGAGGTGCGACCCGGTGACTACGGCGTCCCCCGCGGCGGGATCCCCGAGCCAGGCCCACTGGTTCCCGTTCCGGTCCAGCTCATAGCTCAGCCCACGTGTCCGGGCCTGCTCCTCGAACCAGTCCCGGCAGTCCCGATCGGCCCCGGTCCAGGCGAATCGCCGGTAGCCACCGGAGTCGGGATGCCGCCCGATGGGCTGCAACTGCCGCCACATGTCGAGAAAGGAGGAACCCTTCAGCCCGTCGTGGGGGTCCCCCCGCTTGAGCGAAGCCGAGAGTGGGGGAGATTGAGGACGAGGCCGTTCGGGCCGATCGGGGGTCTGGGGGCGGAGCCCCCAGCGCGGCCCAGGAGCAGAGCCGCTCACTCGCCCTCCCGCATGGGAACCCGCACGCCCCGCTCGTCCGCGACCGACTCCGCGATGTCGTACCCCGCGTCCACATGCCGGATGACACCCATCCCGGGGTCATTGGTGAGCACCCGCCGGATCTTCTCCCCGGCCAGCTTCGTCCCATCGGCCACCGACACCTGCCCGGCGTGGATGGACCGCCCCATGCCCACACCGCCACCGTGGTGGAGGGATACCCAGGACGCCCCGGACGCCACGTTCACCATGGCGTTCAGCAGCGGCCAGTCGGCGATCGCGTCGGAGCCGTCGAGCATGGCCTCGGTCTCCCGGTAGGGAGAGGCGACGGACCCGCAGTCGAGGTGGTCGCGCCCGATGACGAGGGGCGCCTGCAGTTCGCCACTGGCCACCATGTCGTTGAACCGCTCGCCCGCCTTGTCCCGCTCGCCGTAGCCGAGCCAGCAGATCCGGGCAGGCAGCCCCTGGAAATGCACCCGCTCACCGGCCATCTTGATCCACCGGTGCAGGGACGCGTTTTGAATGGACTCAGCCTCCGGGAAGAGGTCGAGGATCGCCTTGTCCGTCTTGTGGATGTCGGAGGCCTCACCGGACAGGGCGGCCCAGCGGAAGGGGCCCTTGCCCTCGCAGAACAGCGGCCGGATGTAGGCGGGGACGAAGCCGGGGAAGGCGAACGCCCGCTCGTACCCGGCGAGTTGGGCCTCGCCCCGGATGGAGTTGCCGTAGTCGAACACCTCGGCGCCGGCGTCCATGAAGCCCACCATGGCTTCCACGTGCCGGGCCATGGACTCCCGGGCACGGGTCGTGAACCCCGCCGGGTCCTTCGCGGCGTACGCGGCCATGTCGTCGAAGTCGACGCCCAGGGGAAGGTAGGCCAGCGGGTCGTGGGCCGAGGTCTGGTCGGTCACGATGTCGATGGGAGCGCCCTCGGCGAGCATGCGCGGCAGCAGTTCGGCGGCGTTGCCCAGAAGCCCGATGGAGAGCGGGCGGCGGGCGTCCCGGGCCTCGACGGCGAGCTGGAGGGCGTGCTCCAGGGAGTCGGCCTTCACGTCGAGGTACCGGTGTTCGATGCGGCGCTCGATGGCGCGCGGGTCGACGTCGATACAGATCGCGACGCCGTCGTTCATGGTGACGGCGAGCGGCTGGGCGCCGCCCATGCCGCCGAGGCCGGCGGTGAGGGTGATCGTGCCCGCGAGGGTGCCGCCGAACTTCTTCGCGGCGACGGCGGAGAACGTCTCGTAGGTGCCCTGGAGGATGCCCTGGGTGCCGATGTAGATCCAGGACCCGGCCGTCATCTGCCCGTACATGGTGAGGCCGAGGGCCTCCAGGCGGCGGAACTCCTCCCAGTTCGCCCAGTCGCCCACCAGGTTGGAGTTGGCGATGAGGACGCGCGGCGCCCACTCGTGGGTCTGCATGACACCGACGGGCCGGCCGGACTGGACGAGCATCGTCTCGTCCTGCTTGAGCGTCCGCAGCGTACGGACCATGGCGTCGAAGGAGCGCCAGTCGCGGGCCGCCTTGCCCGTGCCGCCGTAGACGACGAGCTTGTCGGGGTGCTCGGCGACCTCGGGGTCGAGGTTGTTCTGCAGCATCCGCAGCGCGGCTTCCTGCTGCCATCCCAGGGCGCTCAGTTCCGTACCGCGTGGTGCTCGGACGGGGCGGGGTCCTGACATGGTCTGCCTCCTGGCGGCTGGTGAGTGCTCCGGGCGCTGTCGGTCATGCAGTCGATATTCACATCCTGATCGCCTGAATAGAACTAGTCAATACCTTGGTGGGCCAGCACAGGCGCGGCGCGGATGTTTGGCTGGATGTATGGCTGCATACACAGGCGCAGGGGACGCGGACATGACGGGCGACGAGCCGGACGGACCTCCGAAAGGACCGGACGGACCTCCGAAAGGACCGGACAGAGTTCCGGACGAGCCGGACACGCTGGCTCTGGGCAGGCAGCCGGGAGGCATTCCGGGCAGGGAGCCGGGAGGAACCCCGGGCAGGCAGCCGGGAGGCACTCCTGACGGGGAGCCGGGCCCGGCGGTGGACGGGTACGGGGGCGTGCGGCGGGACGAGGCCGTCCGTGCGGCCGTTGACCAAGGGCTGGTCGGTCCCGCCACCCCCATCATCGGGCTCCTCGACGTCATCGGCATCCAGGCATCGGCGGCTGCCCTGCGGTCGGCCTTCGACGCGGTGACGGCACCGGGTACGCCCGTGCTGCACGCGTTCGCGGTGAAGGCGACCCCACTCGTACCGGTACTGCGGCTGCTGCGCCGGGAGGGCATCGGCGCGGAGGTCGCCAGCCCGGGCGAGCTGGCCCTCGCCCGCGCGGCCGGGGTGCCGCCGGCCCACACGGTCCTCGACTCGCCCGCCAAGACCCCGGCGGAGCTGCGCGAGGCACTCGCCCTGGGCATCGCGGTCAACGCGGACAACCCGCAGGAGCTGGACCGCCTCGACGCGCTCGTGCGCTCGGCCTGGACCCGCTCCCCGATCGGGATACGGGTGAATCCACAGGTCGGAGGCGGTTCGATCGGGGCCCTGTCGACGGCGACGGCGACCTCGAAGTTCGGAGTCGCGCTGCGGGACGAGGGAGCGCGCGAGTGGGTCGTGCGGGCCTATCTGGACCGGCCGTGGCTGACGCGGCTGCACGCGCACTCCGGTTCGCAGGGGATGCCGCTGGAGCTGATGACCCGCGGGATCGCGGAGACGTACGGGCTCGCCGAGGAGATCAACGAGCGGGCCGGGCGGCGGCAGATCGACACGCTCGACATCGGCGGCGGACTGCCGGTGAACTTCGGGTCGGACATGCACTCGCCCACGTACGAGGAGTACGCGCGGCTCCTGGCGGCGACCGTGCCGGGGCTGTTCGACGGGCGGTACGGGCTGGTCACGGAGTTCGGGCGGTCGCTGCTCGCCAAGCACGGGGTGGTGCTGGCGCGGGTCGAGTACGCGAAGTCGGCCGGTGGGCGGGCGATAGCGGTGACGCACGCGGGGGCGCAGGTGGCGGCGCGGACGGTGTACGCGCCACAGTCCTGGCCGCTGCGGGTGGCCGCGTACGACACGAAGGGGCGGCCCAAGGCGGGGCCCGACGTGGTGCAGGACGTGGCGGGCCCCGCGTGCTTCGCGGGCGACCTGCTGGCGGAGGGGCGTTCGATGCCGCTGCTCGAACAGGGCGACTACGCGGCCGCGTTGGACACGGGGGCGTACTACTTCGCGCACCACTACGCGTACAACTCCCTTGCACGGCCCGGGGTCTACGGGTTCGGGCCGGACGGCGCGGGCGGGGTGCGGTTCGCCGTGGTCCGGGCGCCGCAGACGCTCGACGAGATCGTGGCGGAGTCGGGCGGGGCGCACGCGGGGGCGCTGACCAGCACGTTCTGAGGCGCCCGCGCCGCGCCCCGAACAAGGTGGCGCCGCGCGCAAGGGGCGAGGACTGAAAGGAAAAATCCACACACTCTAGCCAGCGACCGGCATGTTCCTCAGGAAAATGCCAGAACTATCACTCCTCACGCACACGTTGCGTAGTTTCGGCGTCACTCAGCCGAACCACAACGGGCGGGAGGGAAGCACCGTGCCCGGAATCGACGAGTGCCTGCTGGAGGCCATGAGACTGCCCGGAGCCCGGGGAGCCTCGGTGGTCGACTGGACCAGCGGACTGGCTCTGGGCACGGTCGGGGACTCGCCCAACGGGGACCACGAGGCCACCGCGGCCGAGGCGGCGGAACTCGCCCGCCTGGCCGCGGAGCACAAGGCCTTCGCCCCCGAGGAAGGAGCCGACTGGTCCGGCGGCGAGCCGCCGGTCGAAGATCTCATCATCTGCAACAAGGACAGTTACCACGTCCTGCGCTTCGTCCGTACGACATTCGACAGCAGTGTGTTCCTGCATCTCTGGCTGGGTCGTTCGGACGGGAATCTCGCCCTGGCCCGGATACGCCTGGGCGAGATGGCGGAACGGCTGGTGGTGGGGTGACCACGATGGAGGCACGCCCCCTGCCCGGCCGCGAAAGAGCGGACGGCGACCCATCGGACCGGGACACAGCGGACCGCGTCAGGACGGACCACGTCACGGCGGACCGCACCACCCAGGGCCGCGGCTCCCCGCACCACGCGGAACCGCGGTCCGGTGTCCAGGCCACGCTCAGCCCGATGCTCAGCCGTCTCGCCGAGGAGCGCGCCACCGGCGTCCTGACGCGGGAGCGGGGCGTGCTGTATCTGGTCGAGGGCCAGGTGGTGCACGCCGAGAGCCCCGCGACACCCGGGCTCGACGTGCTGCTCACCACACGCGGCGCGCTGGGGTCGGACGGCTGGTGGGAGGCGGTCTCGGAGGCGGGGGCCGAGCGACGGGTCGGACGGTTCCTGGTGGACAGCGGGCGACTGACGGCGGGCGCCCTGGAGCTGTGCCATCTGGGAGCGCTGTACGACGCGGCGTTCTTCACGCTCGGCCCGAGCAGCGGTCCGGCGCGGTTCCGGTACGGGGTCGCGCACTGGATCGGGCCCGTACGGCCGGTCTCCGTGGACGCGGTGGAGCGGGAGACGCTGCGGCGCCGTGACCTGCTGCACCGCATCTGGCCGGAGCCGGGCACGGACACCGAGCCGCTCGTACGGACCGGCCGCGCCGTGGACGCGTCCCTCCCACCGCGTCAGCTCACGGTGCTCGACCAGGTGGACGGTGAGCGCACGGCGGCGGACATCTCGCTGGTGCTCGGCCGCCCGGGGTTCCACACCCTGGTCGACCTCCGGCGGCTCGCGGCCGCCGGAATCGTGACGACGCGCCCGCTGACGATCACGTCCGGACCCATCACATCCGGGCCGGCCGAATCGGGGCCCGTCGCGTCCGGACCGGCCGAACCCGGGCAGGCCGGAGCCGGACAGTCCGGAGCCGCGCCGACCGAATCCGGGCCGGTCTCGTCGGGTGCGGCCACATCCGCAGTGGTCTCGTCCGGAGCGGTCTCGTCCGGAGCGGGCGGATTCCGGACGCCGGAAACACCCGAACCCTCTCTGCCCTCCGTCTCCACGGTGGTCGCGCAGGCCGCGGAGGCCGCGCAGGCGTCGGCCGATCCCGATATCGCCCTGCTGCGCCGGCTCAGAGACGCCTTGGAGGCCTTGTGATCCGCGCGCTCCGACAGCGTGCCGAAAGGAGACAACTGATGGCGGCCGAGGCCGAAGTCCTCGACGAACTGCACCGGTTGCGGGCCCGAGTGCCCCAACTGACGGGGGCGCTCGCGGCCAGCGTCGACGGCCTCGTGCTGGCCCAGGACACCCCGGGCGTGGAACCGGAGGGGCTGGCCGCGCTCACCGCCGCCGCGCTGGGAGTCGCCCTGCGTCTGGCGGACGCGACCGGACGGGGCGATTTCCGCGAGCTGCTGGTGCACGGCGCGCACGGCTACGTGGCGACCTACGCGGCGGGACCGTCCGCCGTGCTGACGCTGCTGGCCGGCGACCGGGCGAACGTCGGCCGGCTGCACCTCGAAGGGCGCCGCTCCGGCACCCGGATCGGGGAGCTCGTCGAGTCCGCGGCCGAGAGCAGGCCCGCTCCAGCCGTGCGGGCTCCGGCGAAGCCCACCGCGCCCCGCACCCGAACCCCGCGCGCAGCGCGCACCGCCACCGAGCCGACCGGCAAAAGCCGCTGAGCACGGATTCATCGGACCCAACCCACTGAACCGAAGTCACCGGACCGGAGCCACCGAACGGAACCCACGGGTCCGCACTCACGGATCCGCACCCACGGGTTTCGGCTCATCGGACCGAACTCACCAACCGAAAGGACAGGCACCACCATGGCCAACACCGAAACCGCACTGAAAGAGGCCCTGGCCTCCATCGAGGGCGCGACCGGAGCCGCTCTCGTCGACTACACCAGCGGCATGGCGCTGGGCACGATCGGCGGCAGCAAGGGCTTCGACCTCACGGTCGCGGCGGCCGGCAACACCGATGTCGTTCGCGCCAAGATCCGCACCATGGAGCACCTGGGCCTCAAGGGCGAGATCGAGGACATCCTGATCACGCTGTCGGACCAGTACCACCTGCTCCGCCTGATCAAGGGCCGCGGCGGCAACGGCCTCTTCCTCTACCTGGTGCTCGACGCCAAGCGCTCCAACCTGGCGATGGCCAGGCACCAGTTGAAGAAGATCGAGACCGACCTGGAGGTCTGACTCCGGCCCCGGCCCCGGCCTCGGCCCCAGCCTGGGACGAGTACGGCGGCCTCAGGCGAGTACGTCACCCCGACGCCGCGCCCCACCGGGCGCGGCGTCGCCCGCGGCGATCCCCGTGGCGCGGTAGCCCTTGACCCGCTTGCCCGCCGGAACACCGGCGCCGGGCCCGAGCCAGTCGACGCGGACCCAGACGAGCGACTCGGTCGCCCGTTCGAGCCGTCCGATCCGGGCCGCCTTGAGACGGAGTCCCGCCCCGGCCCCGGCGAGCAGCATCCCTCCGGCCGCCGGCGCGGCGAACGCCGACCCCAGCGCTCCCGCGAAGGCGAGCAGCAACCACCACCGGTGCCCGCGCCGCCAGTTCCGTACCGTCACGGCCCGGTCCTGGAGCACATCGTGCTTCCCGGCCCGAGCGGCTCCGCCCACCAGCGCCGCGTACCGCTTCCGCCGTACCAGGACGACGACGGCCGCGGCGATCAGAAAGAGCGCGGCTCCCGCCATCACCCCGATCCGCCGCCCCGTGATCCCGGGCACCAGCACACCCACACCCGCCGAGATCACTCCGAGCCACCACAACGGTGCCGCTCCGGCCCGTACGACGACGGCCACCCGAGCCAGTCCCTGCCCTCCGCGCGCCACGATCCGCTCCTCACCGACTCATCGACGCAAATCTTTTGGGCACGCAGGTTAGCGAGCAAAAGTGAGACACGTCTGAGAGCGCGCCAAAAAAAACCGACCCGAGGCTGCTATGCGACTACTCGGCTGCTCGGCTGCTCGGCGAACAGCCCCCGCTACTCGACGAACAACCCCCGCGCCGCTGCCCGCGCGTCGAACTCCTCCAGCCGCGCCTGAGCCTGAGGCAGCCCGTCGCACATCGCCTCCAGCAGCACCCGCCCGAGCAGCATCGGCGCGCACGCCGTGTCGAAGGCGAGCCCGGTCCCGACGGCGGCGGGCAGCAGCAGGTCGGACACCTTGGCGACCGGCGCGAACGCCGAGTCCGCCACCGTGACGACCGTCAGCCCGGCCTCCTTCGCGTACGCCAGGGTGTCCACGACCTCCCGTGGATGCCGGGGCAGCGCGAAGCACAGCAGGGTCGTGGCCCCGGCCCGTACGGCCGAGTCGATGCGGTCGTGCACCATCGTGCCGCCCTCGTGCAGCAGCCGTACGTCCGGATGGACCTTGGCGGCGAAGTACGCGAAGCCGTAGGCCTGGGACGCGGCGGCCCGCAGCCCGAGCACCGGCAGCGGCCGCGAGGCGGCGAGCAGCCGTCCCGCCCGCTCCACGGGACGCGGATCCGCGAGCACGGAGGCGAGATGGCGCAGGTTCTCGATCTCGGCCTCGACGGCCTGCTGGTACTCGTTGTACGAGCCGGTGTCCGCCGCGGGCTCGGCCGGCGCGACCTCGCGCAGGTGCTTGCGCAGCGCCGGATAGCCGTCGAAGCCGAGGGCCACGGCGAAACGGGTGACGGACGGCTGGCTGACACCGGCCAGCTCCGCGAGCTCCACGCTCGACAGGAACGGCACGTCGGCGGCCCGCCGCACCATGCTGTGCGCGATGCGCCGCTGGGTGGGGGTCAGCCGGTGCCCCTCGAAGAGCGCCTGCAGCCGCCCGGCAGAACTGTCGGTCACGCCCGTGCTCCCGTCGTCGCGCCCGTCACCGCCCCGGTCACCGCTTCCGCCACCGCCACCGCTTCCGCCGCCGCCGCTCCCGCTCCCGCTCCCGCTCCCGCTCCCGCTCCCGCCGTCCATGATCGCCTCGCCGTCCGGGCCCATGTCCATGTCCATGCCCATATTCACGCTCATGTTCCCGTCCACGCTCATGCCGTGCTCCCCCTCCAGATGTCCGTGAACCGGTCGAGCAGCGCGGCCGCCGCCGTCACGTCGTCCGTGAGCGGCCGGTCGGCCGAGTCCGCGTCGAGCACCGACTCAGCGATGTCCAGCGCCCGCGCCACCGGCAGCTCCGGATCGGGGCGCAGCTCGCGCTGGCGCAACGCCCGTACGGCGGCGACGAGTTCGCAGCCAACGACGAGCCGGTACGCATCGCACGCCCGCAGCGTCTGGCGGGCGGCGAGCGAGGCGAAGCTGGCCTGCTCCTCGACGCCCCGGGAGAGTACAGCGTGGCCGAGGGAGGCGGGCGCGGAGAAGGCCCGCAGATCACCGAGGGCGGCCCCGGCGGCGTACTCCAGGATCATCACGCCGGAGGAGGCGGGCTCGTGGTCGGCGAGGAAGGGACGCAGGCGAGTGTAGGCGGGTTCGTTGAGGGTGGACAGGCGTGAGGTCGACAGCCGGGCCACCTGGGTGAGGGAGAGCCTGAAGTGGTCGAGGGCGAGGGCGAGTTGGGCCTGGTAGAAGCCGCCGTGGTGGTACGCGGCCATGTCCTCGGCGCAGATCAGCGGGTTCTCGGCGGCCGCGTTGATCTCGACGGCGAGGACCTCCTCCAGGGCGTCGGCCGCGTCGTGCGCGGGCCCGTGGATCTGCGGCAGACACCGGAATCCGTACGGGTCCTGGATCCGGCCGAGCGGCGGCGTCGGATGGTCGGCGGCGCCGATCAACTCCCGCATGCGCCGGGCCACTTCACTCGAACCGCGGTGCGGGCGGGCGGCGTGCACGGGCGCCGCGTACGCCTCGTGCGACCCGTCCACCGCGACCAGCGACAGCGCGGCGACGACCTGCGTGGCCCCGATGAGCCCGCGCAACTCATGCAGCGCGAGGGCCGCCTGACCGAGCGTCAGAGCATTGCTGCTGATCAGCGCGAGGGCGTCGTTGTTGTCGAGCGGCTGAGGCTCGGGCGCACGCACCCGCCCCGACGAACCCGAGCCCGCGCCTTCCAAGACACCCGCGCCCCTCCTCTCGGGAGTCCCCCCGGGAATCCCCCCGGGAAGAAAGCCCGCCGCCCCCACCGAGGCGCCCCCGCCTCGCCACGGATGCTCCCCCGCCAACGCCAGCCCCACCTGCGCCAGCGCGGCGATGTCGCCGGTCCCCACCGAGCCGAACTCGTTCACGACGGGGTACGCCCCGGTCTCCAGCGCCTCGCACAGGGCCGTGACGACGGTGGGCCGCAGGCCGGCGCCGCCCGCGAGGATCTGGTTCGCGCGGACGGCGAGCATCGCCCTGACCTCCCGGGCGGGCAGCTCCTCGCCGATGGCACCGGCGTGACTGCGCAGCAGCCGCAGACCGTGCTCGGCGGCGGCCTCGGTCGGCACGTCCTCGTTCCGGTTGGCGCCGACACCGGTGGAACGGCCGTACACGCGCCCGTTCGCGGCGATCCGCCGGGCCGCGTCCCAGGATTCCTCGACGTGCTTCATCGCCTCGGTGCCCGGAACCGGCCGCGCGGTCCCGTGGGCGAGGCGAACGACGTCGGCGACACCGGTGCTGCACCCGTCCAGCACCACGAGGCCGGTCGTCACGACACCCGATGCATCCACATCCTGAGACGACATAGAGCGCAAACCCTCCTCAATCCGGACGTTGGATCTCGCCTGGCGGTCATAAGTAACCGGCGATTAACGCCGAACCGTTGACAACCTATTCAGATACAGAGAACTCTGCATGACGATATGCAGCCGGGCAAGGGACACCTCATGATCCAGTTCGACGCGGTCCACAAGCGCTTCCCGAACGGCACCACAGCGGTCCACGACCTCTCCCTGGAGATGCCAGAAGGCGGCGTGACCGTCCTCGTGGGATCCTCCGGTTGCGGCAAGACGACCACCCTGCGAATGATCAACCGGATGGTCGACCCGACCTCCGGGACCATCCGGGTCGGCGGCCGTGACGTGCTGGACCAGGACGCCGCCGACCTCCGCCGTTCCATCGGTTACGTCATCCAGCAGTCGGGCCTCTTCCCGCACCGCACGGTCCTCGACAACATCGCGACCGTGCCGCTGCTCCTCGGCTGGGGCCGCCGCAAGGCACGGGCCCGGGCCGTGGAGCTCCTGGAGACGGTCGGCCTGACCGCCGAGTCCGGGAAGCGCTACCCGCACCAGCTCTCCGGCGGCCAGCAGCAGCGCGTCGGCGTTGCCCGCGCGCTCGCCGCCGACCCGCCGGTACTCCTGATGGACGAGCCCTTCGGCGCGGTCGACCCGGTCGTCCGCACCCAGCTCCAGGACGAACTGCTCCGGCTCCAGAAGGAGTTGAGCAAGACGATCGTCTTCGTCACGCACGACATCGACGAGGCGGTACGGCTCGGCGACCAGATCGCGGTCTTCCGCACCGGCGGCCACCTCGTCCAGTGCGCGACGCCGCAGGAGCTGCTGGCCCGCCCGGCGGGCGACTTCGTCGCGGACTTCCTCGGCGCCGAGCGCGGCCTGAAACTCCTGTCCCTGACACCGCTCAAGGACATACCGCAGGCACCGGCCCCCGAGGGCGGCACCTGGGAACTGGCCCTCGACGAGGCCCGCAGGCCCCTGCACTGGCGCACCAGAAACACCGGGGACACCAAGAACTCCAGGAACACCACCAGGAACACCGGGGACACCAGGAGCACCGGGGACACCGAACTCCCCGTACGCCCCCTGCGCGACACGGACTCCCTGCTGGCCGCCCTCAACGAGTCGATAGCCTCCCCGACCGGCCTCGTGGCCCGAGTCGACTCCGACGGCTCCCTCACCGGCGTGACCTCGCGCGACGAGATCCACCAGCACGCGGGCCAGGCGCACGCGGAAGCCCGGGTGGCCTGATGACCATCGACTGGTCGTGGCTGGGCGACCACACGGACGACCTCACCACCCTGACCTTCTCGCACCTCCAGGCGGCCCTGTCCGCGGTCTTCCTCGGCCTGCTGATCTCGTTCCCGCTGGCCGTGGTCGCCCACCGGATCCGCCCCTTGCGAGGCCTGCTCCTCGGCCTCTCGAACGTCCTCTTCACGATCCCCTCCATCGCGGTCTTCGTGCTCCTCCTCCCGGTCTCCGGCCTGACCCGCACCACCACGGTCATCGGCCTGACGATCTACACCCTCGTCGTCCTCCTGCGGAACACGGTCGAGGGCCTCGACTCGGTCCCCGCGAAGGCGAAGGAGGCCGCGAAGGCGATGGGCACGCGCCCCCTGCGCGCCCTCCTCACGGTCGAGCTCCCCTCGCGCTTCCCGTGATCATGGCGGGCGTCCGTATCGCCACGGTCATGTCAATCTCGCTGGTCTCCGTGGCCACGTACATCGGCGACGGCGGCCTCGGCCAGCTCTTCACGGACGGCTTCCAGCGCAACTTCCCGACCCCGGTCGTCGTCGGCGTCGCCCTGACGCTCCTGCTGGCCCTGGTCGCGGACGCGGCTCTGGTCGCCGTCCAGTACGTACTCACCCCGTGGACGAGGCGGCGAGCCTGACATGTACGAACTCTTCAAGAACCTCGGCGACTGGCTGGTCAGCGGCGAGCAGTGGTCCGGCCCCGACGGCATCGGCCACCGCCTCGCCGAACACCTCCAGTACTCGCTCCTCGCCACCCTCGTGGCCGCCGCGATCGCCCTCCCCCTGGGCCTGCTGATCGGCCACACCGGCCGCGGCGCGTTCCTCGCGATCAACCTCGCGTCGTTCGGCCGCGCGCTGCCCACCGTCGGCCTGGTCGTGCTCGTCTTCCTGGCGAGCGGCCTGTCGATGTGGCCGGTGTACGTGGCGCTGGTCGCCCTCGCCGTCCCGGCGATCGTGACGAACACGTACGCGGGCATGACCGCCGTCGACCCGGACGTGAAGGACTCGGCACGCGGCCAGGACATGCGCTGGCACCAGGTCCACTTCCAGGTCGAACTGCCCCTCGCACTCCCGCTGATCATGACGGCCTGCGACTGGCGCTGACCCCAGCCCGGCGAGGACAGGGGGGCTAACCCCAGTGTCAAGCCGACTCCGGCTCTCTACCGTTGTCCTATGACCGGATTGGAAGCCCCCGACGCCGAACTCAAGAAGGAACTCGACGCCACCTTGCACGCACGCAAGGAACTGGGCGAAGAGTACGAGTCCGCGCTGGTCGACTCGTTCCTGGAAAAGGTCGAGCAGCGCCTGGACGGCGCGGTCGACCGCCGGGTGCGCCGCCATCTCGCGGAACAGCAGATGGTGGTGGCCCGGGGCTCGCGCGCCCCGCAGGGATCGTCCGATTCCTTCGGCGAGCGCTTCGGCTTCGGGATCGTCTCGCTGGTCCTGGCCGTCCCCCTGTCCGCCATCGGCGGCGGTGTCGCCGACCTGCCCGGCCTCCTGGTCGCCTGGGCGGGCATCGTGGGGGTCAACGTGGCCCAGACGGCCCGCAACTCCCCGTACCTCTTCGGCAGGCGCCGCAAGTCCTCCCAGGACAGCGAGTGGGAGGACTGAGTCCTCTT
This sequence comes from Streptomyces sp. NBC_00878, assembly GCF_026341515.1. NCBI lineage: Bacteria > Bacillati > Actinomycetota > Actinomycetes > Kitasatosporales > Streptomycetaceae > Streptomyces > Streptomyces sp. NBC_00878. The sequence continues at coordinate 4,215,415 of NZ_JAPEOK010000001.1, forward strand.
GTCAACGACCCGGGAATGAATTCCCGGGCTTGCAGCTCGTGACCATCACTGGCGGTGATGGGTCCGGCCGCGTCCAGAACTCACGCGATGAGCGTGAGTTCAGGGGCCGCTGACTGGACCCCGCAGACCCACGCCATCCACCCGCGGTGGGCGATGTTGTGGGACGAGTTACGGTCCGCGTGATCAACGAATCCGCAGGACCGGCAGGCGAACCGGGCTTGTGAGGGCCGGTTGCCGCGTTCGACGTGATGACATTGGGAGCATTCCTGGCTGGTGTATGCCGGATCGACGTACACCACCGGCACCCCGGCCTTCGTTGCCTTGTAGGCGATGAAGGCGCCGAGTTGCGCGAAGGTCCAGGAGTGGAGCGTGGCGCGTTGGGGCTTTCTCAGCCGGGCCCGCTCACGAATGCCCTTCAGGTCTTCCAGGGCTACTCCGCGACCGGTGCGTTCAGCCTCCGCCACGATCCGCTTGGAAATCTTGTGGTTGATGTCCTTGTTGCGGCGGGCCTCTTTACCCGCGTACTTCCTCGCCCGCCGCTTGGCCGACTTGGTCTGCTTCTGCTGCAGCTTGCGTCGCAGCTTGCGGTCGTTCTCCCGTTTCCGGTTGATCCCGCGCCCGCAGTGGCGTTCACCGTCACTGGTGGCGGCGATGTTCACGATGCCGAGGTCCACGCCGAGGAAGGCGACCGGGTGGGTGTTCAGCGCGGCTTCGGGCATCTCGCAGGTCGCGATCAAGTACCACTTCCCGCCCTGGTGCAGCAGGTCGGACTCGCCCTGGCGATGCCGGGCCAGGACCTCCAGCTGTTCGGCCTGTCCGGTGAAGGCGAGGTCTTTCATCCGGCCCGCCGTGGTCCAGATCGACACGGTGCGAACCTCGTGCTGCCAGGACAGCATCCGGTCGTCATAGGGCTGGGCGGCCTCCGGGCGAAAGACGACCGGCTTGCCCGAGGCGCGGGTATGGCCTGTCGATCCCGGCTTGCCGTACCGGCCGGCCCGCAGACTGGCTCTCAGGGTGGTGTAGGCGTCGCAGGTCTTCTTGATCGCGTGCTGGGCGGCCTGCGCCCCCAGCCCCCACCGGGTCTTGATGTCCTGGTAGGCCAGCTTTCGCAGGGCCAGGTTCTTGCGCGCCCCCTCCTCGAAGGCGACCGCCGAGGCCCAGGTGGCTGCCTCGTTGCAGGCGGTCAGCGTCGCCTCAAGTGCCGCCGCCTGCCCGGGCGTCGGCAGCAGCTTGAGCCGCACCACCAGCTTCATGACGCCGACCCTAACCCTCCGGGCATACAAGCCGTCCCACCGCGCACATACCCAACACGATCAAGCGACCGGTCGCGCACATGTACGCCTCACGCTCCTTCTCCGGCTCCGCCGGACAGCGATACGGGCGCTCCGCACCCGAAGAAAAAGCTGCTGCGACGCTCCGCGTCACAGCCACGGGATGCGATTCCTCCCGGGCGTGAACGCCCGGGGGTTCCTCGCAAGATCAGGCTGAAGCGACGAGGCCGCAACCATCAATTGAGGAACCACGACGGCGAGCAGCCACGTCCGCGAGAGCGGCGCCGGTTCAGGCGCAAAAGGGGGCCAGATCCGCGAGAGCGGCGCCGGTTCAGGCGCACAGCGAAGGGCCCGGTACCAGTAGCGGTACCGGGCCCTTCGTGAGCTTTGCGCGGGGACCGCCGCACCCCCGTTACCGGGGGGGCGGGACGACGGCGGTCCCCGCGAGGGACGCGGGCCGGGTCAGGACCGGGCTTGCGCGTCCGTGGCGTCCATGGAGGTCCGGGAGCCGCTCCGGAGGTCCTTGGCGCCGTTTCGGTGCCGGCCGGGGCGGGGAGCCGCTCCCGCCCTTGCCGACATCCACCAATGTGCCGGACCCGTGTTAAGCGTGTGCTGCGCGGACGTGACGCGCTCGTACCACTTCCACGAAGTTCCTCTGTGATCGCTCACACCGGAACTTCCCCTCCGGGGCGGGCAGTTCACCGGAGTTCCTACTGCCGTCCACCCTTGGCCAGGAAGGACAGCAGGTCCTGCCGGCTGACGACACCGGTGGGCTTGCCCTCCACGAGGACGATCGCCGCGTCGGCGGCGCCGAGTACGGACATCAGGTCGCCCACGGGTTCACCGGAGCCGACCTGGGGCAGCGGGGGCGACATGTGCTTCTCCAGCGGGTCGGAGAGCGAGGCGCGCTGGGTGAACAGCGCGTCGAGCAGCTCCCGTTCGACCACGGAGCCCACGACCTCGGCGGCCATCACGTCCGGGTGTCCCGCGCCCGGCTTCACGATCGGCATCTGCGAGACGCCGTACTCCCGCAGCACCTCGATGGCCTCGCCGACCGTCTCGTCCGGGTGCATGTGGACGAGGGACGGGATGGCCCCGTGCACCTTGTCGCTCAGGACGTCGGCGACGCGGGCGCTGGGGCCCTCGTCCTCCAGGAACCCGTAGTCGGCCATCCACTCGTCGTTGAAGATCTTGCTGAGGTACCCGCGCCCGCTGTCGGGCAGCAGCACGACCACGACGTCGTCGGGCCCGAGCCGCTCGGCGACGCGCAGCGCGGCCACGACGGCCATGCCGCACGAACCGCCCACCAGCAGCCCCTCCTCCTTGGCGAGCCGCCGGGTCATCTGGAAGGAGTCCTTGTCGGACACGGCGACGATCTCGTCGGCGACGGTCCGGTCGTACGCGGTCGGCCAGAAGTCCTCGCCGACGCCCTCCACGAGGTACGGGCGCCCGGACCCGCCGGAGTACACGGACCCCTCGGGGTCGGCGCCGACGACCTGGACCTTCCCGTCACTGACGTCCTTCAGGTACCGCCCGGTCCCGGAGATGGTGCCGCCGGTCCCCACGCCCGTCACGAAGTGGGTGATCCGTCCCTCCGTCTGCTCCCACAGCTCGGGGCCGGTGGAGTGATAGTGCGAAAGGGGATTGTTGGGGTTGGAGTACTGGTCGGGCTTCCAGGCGCCCGGGGTCTCCCGCACCAGCCGGTCCGAGACGTTGTAGTACGAGTCGGGGTGCGAGGGATCAACTGCGGTGGGGCAGACGACGACCTCGGCGCCGTAGGCCCGCAACACGTTGATCTTGTCGGTGCTCACCTTGTCGGGGCACACGAAGATGCACTTGTAGCCCTTCTGCTGGGCCACGATGGCAAGGCCCACACCCGTGTTGCCGCTGGTGGGCTCGACGATCGTGCCGCCCGGCTGGAGCTCGCCGCTCTTCTCGGCGGCCTCGATCATGCGCAGGGCGATGCGGTCCTTCACGGAACCGCCGGGGTTGAAGTACTCGACCTTCGCGAGCACGGTCGCCTGGATGCCGGCGGTCACGCTGTTGAGCCTCACCAGCGGGGTGTTGCCGACGAGGCTGATCATCGAGTCGTGGAATTGCACCGTTGTCTCCGGAGCTGCAAAAGAAGTGGTCGGGGTGGTGTCGTCAGCCTATGGCCTGTTTGGCGATTCCCGTCGTCGCCCGGATCGCAAGGCAGACAGGAATCGTCAGGCAGGGCCTAGGGGGTGTTTCGAAAGTCCGGTGCGGTGCCCGCGGTGTCCGGTGCGTGCTCTCGGTGTGCCGGCCGGAAGCCCTCGTACTGGACGTACTTGGGCTTTCGGCCGGTGCAGCGAGAGCGCGTGCCGGGCGCCGTGGGTGCTGTGCGGGACTTTCGAAACACCCCCTAGCCCCCTCCGGGGCGTTCACGTCGCGTTGAGATTGGGCGACGGTTCGTACGGGGCAAGCAGTGGGTGTACGGCAAAGAGGAGGTGGCGGCTACGCATGACGAGCTTTTCGAGGGCGAGGGTCGCACGGCGGATCGCCGCGGGCGCCGCGTACGGCGGCGGCGGGATCGGCCTGCTGGGCGCGGCGACGGTCGGCGTGGTGCTGGCCGAGGTACAGCTGGCCAAGCGCCAGGTCGGCAACGGCCACAGTCCCCGTCCGCCGAGCGCGGACGGGCTGTACGGGTATGTGTACGCCGGCCCGGAGGAACCCCTGCGCCTGACGATGCTGGGTGACTCCACGGCGGCGGGGCAGGGCGTGCACCGCGCCCGCCAGACACCGGGGGCGCTGCTCGCCTCCGGGCTGGCTGCGGTGGCGGAGCGGCCGGTGCGGCTGCAGAACGTGGCGCTGCCCGGCGCCCAGTCCGACGACCTGGACCGCCAGGTCGCGCTGGTGCTCGGAGAGCCGGACGGGATCCCGGACGTATGCGTGATCATGGTCGGCGCGAATGACGTGACGCACCGGATGCCGGCGACGCGCTCGGTCCGCCACCTCTCGGCAGCGGTACGCCATCTGCGTACGGCGGGTGCCGAGGTGGTCGTGGGTACGTGCCCCGACCTTGGCACCATCGAGCCGGTCCAGCAGCCGCTGCGGTGGCTGGCCCGCCGGGCCTCGCGGCAACTGGCGGCCGCCCAGACCATCGGCACGGTGGAGCAGGGCGGGCGGACGGTGTCGCTGGGCGACCTGCTGGGCCCGGAGTTCGCGGCGAATCCGCGGGAGCTCTTCGGTCCCGACAACTACCACCCCTCCGCCGAGGGCTACGCGACGGCGGCGATGGCCATGCTGCCCACGCTGTGCGCCGTGCTGGGCCTGTGGCCGGCGGAGGAGGAGCGCCCGGACGTGTCCCGCCGGGAGGGCTTCCTGCCGGTGGCCAGGGCGGCCGCGGAGGCCGCGTCCGAGGCGGGTACGGAGGTCACGGCGGCCATGCCCACGGGTCCGCGGGGCCCCTGGGCCCTCCTCAAGCGCCGCCGACGCCACCGGGTCCCGGCCACGGACCCGTCCCCGACGACGACCCGAGAGCCGTCGGCCTGAACGGCCTCGTCCTCAAACGCCGGAGGGGCTGCTAGTCAGCCCCTCCGGCGTTTGAGGAGCGGGGGTTCGGGGGCAGCGCCCCCGAGTAAGTGATGGGAATAGGCAGGGGCGGCGGGGGCGAGAAAAGCAAGCGCTTAGACAAATGCGGCCCGAGTCACACACCCACACCCGTGACCTGGCCCATACGTACGGGTAACTTCCCAACCAGGTCCGCCCACACCCCGTACTCCCGCCCGCCGCCCGACCACCGCCCCTCGACGAGGCTCCCCCAGAGCCGAACGCCTGGGGGGACCCCCAGCGCGCCGCCCCTTCCCATTGGAGCCGTAGATGCCCGAAGCCGTGATCGTCTCGACCGCCCGCTCCCCCATCGGCCGCGCCTTCAAGGGCTCCCTCAAGGACCTGCGCCCGGACGACATCACCGCCACGATCATCCAGGCGGCCCTGGCCAAGGTCCCGGAGCTCGACCCCAGGGACATCGACGACCTGATGCTCGGCTGCGGCCTCCCCGGCGGCGAGCAGGGCAGCAACCTCGGCCGCATCGTCGCGGTACAGATGGGAATGGACCACCTCCCCGGCTGCACGATCACCCGCTACTGTTCCTCCTCGCTCCAGACGACCCGTATGGCCCTGCACGCCATCAAGGCGGGCGAGGGCGACGTCTTCATCTCGGCGGGTGTGGAGATGGTGTCCCGCTTCACGAAGGGCAACTCCGACAGCCTCCCGGACACGCACAACCCCCTCTTCGCGGAGGCGGAGGCCCGCACCGCCGAGGTCGCCGCCAGCGAGGGCACGAGCTGGCACGACCCGCGCGAAGACGGCATCGTGCCCGACCCGTACATCGCGATGGGCCAGACCGCCGAGAACCTCGCCCGCATCAAGGGCGTCACCCGCCAGGACATGGACGAGTTCGGCGTCCGCTCGCAGAACCTCGCCGAGGAAGCCATCAAGAACGGCTTCTGGGAGCGCGAGATCACCCCGGTCACCACCCCCGACGGCACTGTCGTCAGCAAGGACGACGGCCCGCGCCCCGGCGTCACGATGGAGGGCGTCGCGGGCCTCAAGCCCGTCTTCCGCCCCGACGGCCTGGTCACCGCCGGCAACTGCTGCCCCCTCAACGACGGCGCCGCCGCGGTCGTGATCATGTCCGACACCAAGGCGCGCGAGCTCGGCCTCACCCCCCTCGCCCGGGTCGTCTCGACCGGCGTCACCGGCCTGTCCCCCGAGATCATGGGCCTCGGCCCGGTGGAGGCGTCGAAGCAGGCCCTGGGCCGCGCCGGCCTGACCGTCGACGACATCGACCTCTTCGAGATCAACGAGGCGTTCGCCGCCCAGGTGATCCCCTCCTACCGGGACCTGAACATCCCGCTGGAGAAGCTGAACGTGAACGGCGGCGCGATCGCGGTCGGCCACCCCTTCGGCATGACCGGCGCCCGCATCACCGGCACGCTCATCAACTCCCTCCAGTTCCACGACAAGCAGTTCGGCCTGGAGACGATGTGCGTCGGCGGCGGCCAGGGCATGGCGATGGTCATCGAGCGCCTGAGCTGACACCCGGAGCCACCGCGGGAGCCGGAGTCAGAACCGAAGCACCGCCTCTGTAACCGCAGTTGAACTCAGCGTGACCGAATCGGCCCGGAGCCCCACACCCACCGGGACTCCGGGCCGTTTTGTGATCCAATCTCCCCCAGGATGTGACCTATCTCCCTTCGGAGAGCGATTTACGCAGGTCAGAGCCGTTACGCGACTAAACATCAGGCCTAAAGTCCTGCCCTTTTCGTGACGTTACGCACTGACAGCTGGTTAGTCCGCCCTTCAAGCTGATGTAGGAAGTCGGGGGTCGACTTTGAACCGGGAGTACGTCAGTGAGCGCCACGTCACTTGCTCTGCTGCTCGCCACAGCCACCACCACGGCCGTGGGCGTCGCCGTTCTGCGCACCCTGCTGGCGCTGCGCCGAGAGGTCGCGGCCCTGCACACCGAGATCACCGAGAGCCGTGCCGCGGCCGCACGCGGCCTCGTGCCGTCCGCCCGCTCGGCGACGGACACGGACGAGATACGCACCGCGGTGGCCGAGGCGCTCGCCGAGGAGCGGGAGCGGGAGCTCGCCGAGGCCCGGGCGTTCTGGGCCGCCCAGGAGGCACGTGACGCCTCGGACGCGCCCACGCTGCTCGGCCTCCCGGACAGCGACCTGTTCCTGCCGCGCCAGTCGGACTTCGCGGGCCTGGAGCACCTGGAGCCGGTGACCGAGCCGGCCGCCGACGCCGACGAGTTCGCCGGGGACTCCCCCGAACTGGCCGCGGCCCGCCGCCGTCACCCCTCGCACCCGGACTTCGTACCGGTCCAGTCACCCGTCGTGAACGACCACGAACGCACGGTGGCCTGCCTGGAGGAACTGGCCGAGTCCCGCACGGAACTCACCGACGTGCGCCCCGGCCCCCTCGGCACCCTCGACGTCTACGTCTTCGCCGACGGCACCACCCTCTGCATGACCCCGGGCCACCGCGAAACCGCCGAACGCCTGGCCGACTCCCTCCGCACCGGCCACCCCCCGGTCCTCCTGGGCGGCTCCGGAGTCTCAGGCGCCTACGCCCTGACCTTCGAATGCGCAGAAGAAAACGTCTACGTCCTGGCGGACAGGGTCATAGCGTCGCTGTAGCACCTTGGGGGCGCAGGGAACGCCGCAACCCTTGGGGGCGCAGGGAACGCCGCAGCCCTTAAGGGGCGCGTGGAACGGCGCATTCTTTAGGGGCGCGGGGAACTGCGCGCCCAGCCACAGTCGGCGGGCACCCGCCGACGAACCTCAAACCCCCGCCCTCTTCTGCGCCTCCTCCACAACCCGCACAGCCTCCACAACCTCATCCACCGTGGTCAGCACAACCGCCAAATCATTCCCAGCCAGAGTGATCTGATCGGCCGCGGCGAACATCCCCGCATCCGGCATCTCCAGAGGCTCCCGCAAGGGATCCTCCAACCGCTGGGCACGCAGTGCCAACTCCCTGGCCAGCCCCAGCGCTTCCGCGGCGGCGCCCCGTTGCAGCCGACTCTGCGGAGCGGCCCGCAACCGGTCGGCGAAATGTTCCACGGCCCGCGTCAAAGGCGTCGTATCAAGCACGCGCCGACCCTACGCGCCTCATCTGGACTGTTGCCAACAGGCCAACGCTCAGGCACGGTGACTTGAAGGACCGGCTTACATCCCATGCGTCCGGAGGCGCCGATGTCCCAAGTCTTCTCCGAGGAGACCCATCGCAACCTGCTCGCCCGCATCCCCCATTGCACCGGTCGTGAGATCTCCGACTGGCTGCGCACCGTCGACGAAGGCCCCGCTCTCTTCCGCTTCGAGGAGAAGGTCAGCTGGCTCCGCGCCGAGCACGACCTCGCGTACGGCCACGCCAAGGCGATCATCCACGAGTACGACCTGAGGAGGGCCGCGCGCAAACTGCTCTGAGCGCGCTTTCGCTTCCGCTCCGGCACCCGAAAAAAATGGAAGGGCCCGCGAACCAACGTTCGCGGGCCCTTCCCACTGCGGGTTCTGCTCTGCCGGCCGGCGGGGGCTGATGGCGCCCCGCGGCGGAGCCGCAAATGTCACAGCCCCGCGCCCCCAAAGGGGCGCCCCTCGGCGAGGCAGCTCAATCGTTGCCGCTAATCGTTGCCGCTAATCGTTGCCGCTAATCGTTACCGCTGAAGATCGCGACCAGGCGCAGCATCTCCAGGTAGATCCACACAAGGCTCATGGTCAGGCCGAAGGCGGCCAGCCAGGACTCCTCACGCGGCGCTCCGTAGGCGATGCCGTCCTCGATCTGCTTGAAGTCGAGCGTCAGGAAGAACGCACCGAGGACGATCGCGAGAATGCCGACGATCGCACCCAGCGGGCCCATGCTCCGCAGCCCGCCGTCATCGGCCACGCCGAACGCGACCAGCAGCAGGTTGACCGCCATGACGAGCACGAAGGCGATGGCGATGGCCATGCCGATGCGCGCGTACCGGGCGGTGACGCGGATCCAGCCCGCCCGGTAGATCAGCAGGGTGGCGCCGGACACCGCCATGGTGCCGAGCACCGCCTGGAAGGGCGCGCCGCTCCACCGGCTGTTGAACATCTCGCTGATCACGCCGAGGAAAACGCCCTCGAAGGCGGCGTACGCCAGGATCAGCGGGGGCGAGGCCTTGCGCTTGAAGGCCTGCACGAGCGCGAAGACCATCGCGATGAGCGCGGAGCCGATGGCCAGGCCGAAGCTGGTCGACGTGACCGGCAGCAGGACCCAGGCGAGCACGGCACCGACGGTGACCGTGCCGAGTGTGATGGCCGAGCGCGCGACGACGTCGTCCATCGTCATGCGGCCGGCGGCCGGCGGGGCCTGCGGCGGCGCTCCGTGCTGGAGGTCCTGCGGGGCGTAAGGATTCTGCGCGTACGGGCTGCCGCCCTGCGGGGTGCCCGCGTACGGGTTCCCCTGCGTTCCGACAGCGGGGCCCCCGGCCTGCGGCGCGGTGTTGAAGCCCGCGTAGCCGTTGTCGCGGCTGAACCCCCGTCGCGAGAAGACCGGGTTGCTGCTCCTCATTTCACTCCTCCATGGCCACCCTGCGCGGCCTTGGCTCAAGAGTAATGGGTAGGCAAAAGAAAGCCTCTAGTGCCTGGGAGGATCTTTCCCCTCTTGTGACCGGGAACACCAGGCCTCAACCCCGCATTCCCCGCACCGTTACAACGCCGGTACGCATCACTGCGGTTCCCCCTTCCGGGGCACCTCACTCCAGCGGGAAGCCCGTGTAGGCCTCGGCGAGGTCCTGCTCGGCGGCGCGGGCGCCGGCGATCCGCTCCAGCCGGGCGAGCTGGATCCGGTCCTCGAAAGGCGTCGCGTCGGCCGCGCGGTGCAGCAGCGTCGTCATCTCGTACGAGAACCGCTCGGCCTGCCAGACCCGCCGCAGACAGGTCTCGGAGTACGCGTCGAGCCGCTCGGCCGACCCGGTCTCCCGCTCGTACGCCAGCGCCCGCGCGAAGGTGACGACGTCCCCGACGGCGAGGTTCAGCCCCTTGGCCCCGGTCGGCGGCACGATGTGGGCGGCGTCCCCGGCGAGGAAGAGCCGCCCGTACCGCATCGGCTCCCGCACATGGCTCCGCATGGGCGTGACGGACTTCTGGGTGATGGCCCCCCGCTCCAGCCGCCACCCGTCCCCGGTCTCGAACCGCCGCTCCAACTCGTCCCAGATCTCGGCATCGCCCCACTCCTCCACATCGGTGCCCTCGGGCACCTGGAGATAGAGCCGCGAGACGACGGGTGACCGCATGGACAACAACGCGAAGCCACGCTCATGACGGGCATAGACGAGCTCGTCGTGCGAGGGCGGCACATCGGCGAGGATCCCGAGCCACCCGAAGGGGTAGGCCCGTTCGAAGACCCGGGTGACCTCCGCGGGAATGGCCGTACGGGCAACACCCCAGAACCCGTCACACCCCACAACGTACGAACACTCCAACACCTCCTCGCGCCCCTCGTGCCGAAAGCGCACCCGCGGAGCCCCGCCCTCCGCCCCCTCCACAGCGAGGGCCTCCGCCTCGAAGAGCAACGGCCCGCCCTCCTTCAGCTGAAGCGCGATGAGGTCCTTGCACACCTCGGTCTGGGCGTAGACCATCACGGACCGCCCACCGGTCAGGGCGGGAAAGTCGACCCGGTGCCGCCGCCGTTCGAACCGCAGCTCGATCCCGTCGTGCCGCAGCCCCTCACGATCCATGCGCTCACCGACGCCCGCGGCCCGCAGCACGTCCACGGTCCCCTGCTCCAGGATCCCGGCCCGCTGCCGCCGCTCGACATACGCCCGGTCCCGGCTCTCCAGCACAACGGACTCGATCCCCGCGTTGTGCAACAGCCGCGCCAACAGCAGCCCGGCGGGCCCGCCCCCGATGATCCCGACGGTGGTACGCATAGCCACGCCCTTTCGCACGCTCCGCAAACGCCCGCGAGCGCTGCACACCCACTTCATTCGTTCGCAGAGTGAAAATTAATTCACCAATCCGCTACCGTGAGTCTCCGACGGACAGCACCTGCTGTCAACGGCTACGGGGTGAAGTCCTCAATGAAGGATGCACCCTTCATTGGGATACGCCGGGAAGGGCGGAAGTGTCGGAGGTGCCCGGAACCGGACTTGAACCGGTACGCCCGCGAGGGGCAGCGAGGTTTAAGCTCGCCGTGTCTGCATTCCACCATCCGGGCAGGCCATGGGGTCCGCGTCGAGTGTTCCGAGCCTATCGGGACGCATCCCTCGAACAGCGGACGGGCGGACCGATGTTGTCTTATTTTATTGACGTCTGAGGGTGCATCAGCCCACGGTACGAGCCATACGCACTTGCCAAATGCCATTCGACCGAAGCTTGACGGCGTATGGGGAATGACGTGATTTCACCGCCCGAACGAGCGGAACCTGACGAACCGTCGCCGATTCCCCCCTCAGGGGCGGGCCTCATCCCTAGGTATGACACAGGCAAGGCGGGTCCGACCCAAGACTGCCTTCGGAACCAGAACAGCGGGTGACTACACGAGGCCGATCGGCGTCGACGATGGAACGGTCGTCCTTACTCGTCGTCGTACCGACAAGGAGCACCCTTCCGTGACCACCATGCCCCTCGCCGACCGTGCCACCACGGTGGCCGCCCGCGCCTCGGAACTGTCCAAGGTCTACGGACAGGGTGAGACCCAGGTGGTCGCTCTGGACCGGGTCTCCGTCGACTTCCGGCAGGCCGAGTTCACCGCGATCATGGGCCCGTCCGGCTCCGGCAAGTCCACGCTGATGCACTGTGTGGCGGGCCTGGACTCCTTCTCCTCCGGCTCGGTCCGCATCGGAGACACCGAACTCGGCTCCCTCAAGGACAAGCAGCTCACCAAGTTGCGCCGGGACAAGATCGGCTTCATCTTCCAGGCGTTCAACCTCCTGCCGACCCTCACGGCCCTGGAGAACATCACCCTTCCGATGGACATCGCGGGCCGCAAGCCGGACAAGGAGTGGCTCAACACGGTGATCCGGATGGTGGGCCTGGCCGACCGCCTCTCCCACCGTCCCTCCCAGCTCTCCGGCGGCCAGCAGCAGCGCGTCGCCGTGGCCCGCGCGCTGGCGTCCCGCCCGGACATCATCTTCGGCGACGAGCCCACGGGAAACCTGGACTCCCGCTCGGGCGCCGAGGTCCTCGGCTTCCTCCGCAACTCCGTACGAGAGCTGGGCCAGACCGTCGTCATGGTGACCCACGACCCGGTGGCCGCCGCATACGCCGACCGCGTCATCTTCCTGGCCGACGGCCGCGTGGTCGACGAGGTACTCAGCCCCACGGCGGACGCGGTCCTGGACCGCATGAAGCAGTTCGACGCGAAGGGTCGCACCAGCTAGTCGCGCTCTCCGGACAGCGGTCCACCCACGGCCCGTCAGTGGCTGACCGCGCATTCGCCCGCGCCCCTAAAGGGGCACGCCCCGCAGCCCCATCCCAAAGGGACGCGACCCCAGCCACCCGACACCCGAGGGACGCGCCCCGCAGCAGTGACGCACCGTGCCACCGGCCCGCAGTCGCCCGCGCGCCGGAGGGGACGGGTCGGGGGGTGTCCGCCCGCAGCGGATGGCGCGTCGACTCGCGCACGTCCTGAAAGCCACCGATTCCGCGCCAGACCGAGGACGGATACCCCCCGGCCCGTCCCCGCCCCACGACGACGCCAGGCGCACGACGACGCCCGGCGCACACGCCACGCTCCACGCTCCACGCGCCCCACCTCGTACACGCCGCAGACGCCGTACACGCCCGTACACGCCGCACACCTCGTACACCAGGACTGAGAAGACAATGTTCCGAACCGCCCTGCGCAACGTGCTGGCGCACAAGGCCAGGCTGCTGATGACCGTGCTCGCCGTGATGCTGGGCGTCGCGTTCGTTTCCGGCACCCTGGTCTTCACCAACACCATCTCGGACGCCTACCAGAAGAGCTCGGCAAAGGGCTTCGACCAGGTCGACGTAGCCATCCAGCCGGACTCCCCGCCGGCCGAGGACGACCAGGTCCGCAAGGACCCGGAGCTGACCCAAGCCGTCCTGGACAAGGCCGCCAAGGCCCCCGGCGCCGAGTCGGCCATCGGCGTGGTCACCGGCTTCACCGCCATCGCCGACAAGAACGGCAAGCTGATCGGCGACGGCTTCCAGTCGCAGGGCGGGAACTACTGGTCCGACAAGGACCCCCGCTACCCGCTCAAGAGCGGCAAGGCCCCGAGCGGCGCGAACGAGATCGCGCTCGACACCGAAACCGCGAAGCGCGCCGGCTACAAGGTCGGCGACACCGTCCGGCTCTCGATAGACGGCCCGGTCCTCACCCCCACCATCACCGCCCTCTTCACCACGGACGACGGCAACGTCGCCGCCGGCGGCAGCCTCGCCCTCTTCGACACGGCCACGGCACAACAGCTGTTCCACAAGACCGGCGCGTACGACGAGATCGACGTGAAGGCGGCCCCGGGCACCAGCCAGACCGCACTTCGGGCGAGCCTCGAAAACGTCATCCCGAAGGACACCACCTCCACCACGACGGGCCGGCAACTCGCCGACGACCAGGCCGTCATGATCGAGTCGCAGATGAGCGGCCTCAAGACCGGCCTCCTGGTCTTCGCCGGCATCGCCCTGTTCGTCGGCACGTTCATCATCGCCAACACCTTCACCATGCTGGTCGCCCAGCGCACCAAGGAACTCGCGCTCCTGCGCGCGGTGGGCGCCTCGCGCAAGCAGGTCACGCGCTCGGTACTCCTCGAAGCGTTCGTCGTCGGCACGGTCGCCGCCGTCACGGGCCTGCTCGCCGGCATCGGCATCGGCGCGGGCCTGCGCGCCCTGATGGGCGCCCTGGACCTCACCGTCCCGGCGGGCCCGCTGGTCATCACCCCGGGCACGATCGGCACGGCGTTCGCCGTCGGCATCCTGGTCACGATGCTCGCCGCCTGGCTCCCGGGCCGCCGCGCCGCGAAGATCCCCCCGGTCGCGGCGATGAGCAGCGTGCACGCGGCGGCGACGACCAAGTCCCTCGTCCTGCGCAACACCCTCGGCGCCCTGTTCGCGGCCGCCGGCATCGCGGTCGTCCTCTACGCGACGACGTTGCACGGCTCGGCCGGCCAGGCCCCCATGGGCCTGGGCGCGGTCCTGCTGATCATCGGCGTCTTCATCCTCACCCCGCTCCTCTCCCGCCCGCTGATCGCCGCCGCGGCCCCGGTCCTGCGCGTCTTCGGCGTCTCGGGCAAGCTGGCCCGCCAGAACTCCGTACGCAACCCGCGCCGTACGGCCGCCACCGCCTCCGCCCTGATGATCGGCCTGACGCTGATCACCGGTATGACGGTGATGGCGGGCAGCCTGCAGACGTCGATCGACAAGATGGCCACCGCCTCGCTGAAGGCGGACTACGTGGTCTCGATGGCGAACAGGAACGCCCTGTCGCCCGACGTCGCGAAGAAGCTCGACAAGGTGGACGGCGTCACCGCCACCAGCCCCCTGCGGAACGCCCTCGCGCGCATCGACGGGGAGACGGAGTACCTGACCGGCGTGACGGGCTCCACCATCGGCGAGCTGACCAGCCTGAAGGTCGGCAACGGCGCCTTCAAGGTCGGCGGCACGCAGATCGTCGTGGACGACGAGACGGCCAAGCACTACGGCTGGAAGGCCGGTTCGACGTTCACGACCTCGTTCGAGGACGACAAGAAGCAGCAGCTGACGGTCGCCGGGGTCTACGAGGGCAACGAGCTGATCCGCGGCATCATGATCGACACCGCGACCCTCGCCCCGCACCAGGCCGGCCAGACGGACCCCGCCGACATGCAGGTCATGGTGAAGACCTCCGGCGGCCCGTCCGACGCGACCAAGGACAGGCTGGAGAAGGCCCTCGGCGACAACCCGGCCGTCAAGGTCCAGGACAAGCAGGACGTCTCCAACGACATCGCGCAGATCTTCACGCTGATGCTGAACATGCTGTACGGCCTGCTGGCGATGGCGGTCATCGTCGCCGTCCTCGGTGTCATCAACACCCTCGCCATGTCGGTCTTCGAGCGCTCGCAGGAGATCGGCATGCTCCGCGCGATCGGCCTCGACCGCAAGGGCATCAAGCGGATGGTCCGTCTGGAGTCCCTGGTCATCTCGCTCTTCGGCGGTGTACTCGGCGTGGGCCTGGGCGTGTTCTTCGGCTGGGCGGCCGGCGAACTCCTGGCGGGCACGATGCCGACGTACGAACTGGTCCTGCCCTGGGGCCGGATGGGCGTCTTCCTGCTCCTGGCGGGGGCGGTCGGCGTCCTCGCGGCCCTGTGGCCGGCCCGCCGGGCGGCACGCCTGAACATGCTGTCGGCGATCAAGTCGGAGTAGCGAAGACCCAGCCGAAACAGCAGTACCAGTACGACAGTTGGGGCCCCCGTCCGCAAGGAACGGGGCCCCAACCGCGTACGTACCAGCTCCAGGAACGAACCAGTCCCAGGAACAAAACATGCCAGGAACGAGTCAGTACCAGACAGCAGGTCAGTACCAGACAGCAGGTCAGTTCAAGACAGCAGGTCAGTTCCAGGTACGAGCCCGAAGCGGCATCCCCGACGCCCCCGACTCGGACGTCCGCACCGCCAGCACCTGATTCACCCCGATCCGATTGCGTTCGAAGGCGAGCGCGGAGGCGGCCATGTAGAGGCGCCAGACCCGGGCCCGGCCGGGGCTGGTGAAGCGGACCGCGTTCGGCCAGTCCGCCTCCAGGTTGGCGACCCAGCGGCGCAGGGTGAGCGCGTAGTGCTCGCGGATCGACTCGACGTCACGGACCTCGAACCCGGCCGCCTCCAGTTGGCTCACGGTCCCGCCGATCGGGGCGAGCTCGCCGTCCGGGAAGACGTACGCGTCGATGAACTCGTCGATCTCGTACCCCGATTCGTCGCGCCACGGCCGACGGCCGATCTGGTGGTTGAGGAGCCGTCCGCCCGGTTTCAGGAGGGCGAACAGATCCCGCGCGTACTCCAGATAGCGGTCGCTGCCGACATGCTCGGCCATACCGATGGAGGAGATCGCGTCGTACGGACCATCCGTGACATCGCGGTAGTCCTGGACGCGGATCTCGACCCGGTCGGTGAGCCCCTCCTCCGCGACGCGCTTACGGGCGTACGCGGCCTGCTCCTGCGACAGCGTGACGCCGACGACGCGCACGCCGTACTCGCGCGCGGCGTGGATGGCCATCGAGCCCCAGCCGCAGCCGACGTCGAGCAGCCGCATGCCCGGCTTCAGGTCCAGTTTGCGAGCGATGAGAGCGAGCTTGTGGCGCTGGGCGTCCTCCAGGGTGCCGTCCGCGGACTCCCAGTAGGCGCACGAGTAGACCATGGACGGCCCGAGGACGATCTCGTAGAAGTCATTCCCGACGTCGTAGTGGTGGCTGATCGCCCGTCTGTCGCTGCGCTTGGTGTGCAGATGGCGACGCCGCCGCACCTCCTCGCGGGGCGGGGCGGGGGGCAGTGGCGACCCCGCCATCCTCACGAGCCCGCGTACGGCTGCCCGTACCTCGGGGTCCCGCAGGGCCTCGCGCAGACTCCGGGCGTCCTCGCCCCGCTCCCACACCAGCTCGGCCATGACGGCCAGGACGGCGTACAGATCGCCGTCCACCGTCAGGTCCCCGGCGACCCAGGCCCGTGCCATGCCCAGTTCGCCAGGCTTCCACAGCAGTCGGCGCAGAGCCCGGCGGTTCCGTACGACGAGTACGGGGCCCTGGGGCGGGCCCGCCTCCGAGCCGTCCCAGGCGCGAATCCGCACCGGGACGGGGGCTCCCAGCAACTGCTCCATCAGCGCCTTCAGCCGCAGCGCCGCGTCCTGCATGACGCACACCTCCGTGACGAGGGATCCCAACAGACTCCAACACCACGTAAACACCAACGGGCCCGATTCGCAGTCCCGCCAAAGCGTTACATCTGAGCAAAATACATGCAACCAACACCCACCCGGCGGACCCGGCCGGGTTGTTTTCGCCCCCGCCGCCTCTGCCCTCCCCCACTCTCGACTTCGCTCGAGCGGGGGAGGGCAGGGGCGGCGGGGGCGAGAAAACCCCGAAGGGGACCGCCCGCACCACGGATGGCGGGCAGCCCCCTTCGGGGTTGGAACGATGACCCGAGGGTCAGGAAGCCTTGGCCTTCTCCTCGGCCTTGGCCGTAGCCGCAACCGTGGCCGAAGACGCGGGCTCGACCGGAGCAGCAGCGGCGGCCGCAGGCGCCGGCTTCGCAGCCTCGTAGAACTCCTCACGAGGAGTCTCCATGGCCCCGAGCGACACAACCTCACGCTTCAGGAACATCGCAAGAGTCCAGTCGGCGAAGACGCGGATCTTACGGTTCCACGTCGGCATGGCCAGCCCGTGGTAGCCCCGGTGCATGTACCAGGCAAGACGACCCTTGAGCTTGATCTTCATCTTGCCCATGACGATCATCGCGACGCCCTTGTGCAGGCCGAGCCCGGCGACCGCACCCTTGTTGGCGTGGCTGTAGTCCTTCTGCGGAAAGCCCCGCATACCGGAGATCACGTTGTCGCCGAGGACGCGGGCCTGACGCAGCGCGTGCTGCGCGTTCGGCGGGCACCAGGCGTTCTCGTTGCCGGCCTTGCGGCCGGCGAGGTCCGGCACCTGGGCGTTGTCGCCGGCGGCCCAGATGTAGTTCGTGCCCTGCACCTGGAGCGTGGTCTGCGTGTCCACGTGACCACGGGGGCCGAGCGGCAGACCGAAGCGGGAGAGCACCGGGTTGGGCTTGACGCCGGCCGTCCACACGATGGTGTTGGAGTCGACCTCAAGGCCGTTCTTCAGCACGACGTGGCCGTCGACGCAGGAGTCCATGGAGGTGGAGAGGTAGACCTCGACGCCACGTCCTTCGAGGTGCTCCTTGCCGTACTGGCCGAGCTTGGGGCCGACCTCGGGAAGGATCTTGTCCGCGGCGTCGACGAGGACGAACCGCATGTCCTCGCGGGACACGTTGTTGTAGTACTTGGCCGCGTCGCGGGCCATGTCCTCGACCTCACCGATGGTCTCCGCACCGGCGAAGCCACCGCCGACGAAGACGAAGGTGAGCGCCTTGCGCCGCACGTCCTCGTCGGTCGTGGAGTCGGCCTTGTCCAACTGCTCGAGCACGTGGTTGCGCAGGCCGATGGCCTCCTCGATGCCCTTCATACCGATGCCCTGCTCGGCGAGGCCGGGGATCGGGAAGGTGCGCGAGACCGCGCCCATCGCGATGACGAGGTAGTCGAAAGGCAGCTCGTACGCCTCACCCACGAGGGGGGCGATCGAGGCGACCTTGCGGTCCTGGTCGATGGTCGTGACCCGGCCGGTGAGAACTTCCGCCTTGGGCAGCACGCGTCGCAGCGGGACGACGACGTGCCGAGGCGAAATGCTGCCGGCGGCGGCTTCGGGGAGGAAGGGCTGGTAGGTCATGTACGACCGGGGGTCGACGACCGTGACGGTCGCCTCGCCGTAGCGCATCTTCTTCAGAATGCGCCGAGCTGCGTACAGGCCTACGTACCCACCACCTACTACGAGGATCCTGGGACGCTCCGTGGTGCTCATGCCATCGAGTATCCACCTGCCCCAGGGGGGTCGCTCGTGCGCCCCTTCACAAGCTTCTTCACACCCTCTGCTACACTGCGCGGCTCACGTGACCCAGGTCATGACATGACAGAGGAACCAGCGCATGACGCGGACCGTTGTCAATGCCGCGTGAGCTGCCGCTGAGGCCCCTCACCGCTGCCAAACCAGCCCCCTTTTTCATACGATCGCAGCGCCTGCGGAACACCCTGTTGATCATGCTCCGGCCCCGCTCAGGGACCCCGGAAGCCCCAGAGGAACGAAAACGTCGCTCAACAGGGCTGATTCTCTTGTGAAGAACTTCACGAACTTTTCCGACGAGGTACTGCCGGGCCCGTTCCCAAGCCCCTCCAGAGCCCTCCAACACCGCTCATACGCCACCCGGCCTGCTCAGCCGAGACCCCCGACGAGCGGCGGAACGGCAGCAACCAAGACGACAGCAGCAAGAGGCCAGACCCAGCCCGCAGACCACGCAAAACCGTCAAGCAAGTCCTCTGCATAGACACCGGGCCCACGCTCGAAATAGACACCGGGCCCACGCCCGCGTCACAGAGATGGGACTGGCCGCGCAGCCTCCAACTCGCAGCACATCGGCCCCAGGAGGCAACACCCAACTCATTGACATGGGCATGCCCGAATGCTGGACTAGACCACATCTTTCGGGCGCCCTGAACCGCGGGCGCCGCCATGGCATTCCACTCGATCCACTCGATCACGCCCTGCCCAGAGCGCTCCTGACCAGGGCGCTCCCAACCAGAACGCTCGATCAGGACCGTGGATCGGATCGCGGTCCTGCGGAGGGGAAATCGAATGCGCGCAGGTACCTACCGTTTAGCCACCATGCTGGCCGTCGTCACCCTACTCACCGGGGCAACGTCCGTCGCCGTATCGCCCCCAAACGCATATGCCGATGAGGACGCCATACGCAACCAGCCCGACCGCGTCGCGCAGCAGATCGCCGACGGGCTCCAGGCCGCGCGGGAAGGCGCGGTCAGCCCGGGCGGGCTGGCCTTCGATCCGGCGCTGGCGCTGCTGCCGGCCGAGGTCCGACGCAAGGTCAATTTCGTTCAGGCCGACGTGGATCGGGGAGCCCGGGGCAAGATCCGGGCCGCACAGCGGGATGCCGGGCGGAGCGCGGGCGCGGCCGCAGAGGCGTACGGCGAGAAGGAGCCCGCGGGCGCGCTCGGCGTCAACGACACCGTGCCGACCGCCGAGCACATCGCCGGCTTCGGCACCGGCGGCCACCAGAACTCCGTGGTCGGCATCACCGGCGACCTCGCCGAGGACCCGAACATCCCCACCCTGCCCGCCGGTGCCGAGGACAACGGGGCCATCCCCCTGGCGTTCGACACCGGTCTGTCCGGCACTCGGAAGGCCCTCAAGACCACCGGCGTCATCGGTGACGGACCGCACGGCAGCGCCGGTGACGGTCGCGGTGACTTCGACTTCTACAAGGTCTCCGGAGTGCCGGCCGGGGTACCCCTCACGGTCGACGTGGGCGCCCAGGGTGACTTCAACGCGATCGTGCGGATGTACGACGCGAACGGGGGCACCGTGTACTGGGCCGACAACCCGGTCAGCGGGAGCGTCTCGGTGAACGCGCAGCTTCCCACCACCGGGGACTACTACCTCATGGTGAGTGGATCCGGGCCGAACTTCGGATCGCCCACCGACCCGAACGACTCCGCCAGCGGCACCGGCGCGGGCTCCGAGGGCGCGTACGGCCTCAAACTCTCCACCGAGGGCGGGGGCGGCGACCAGGACGTCTTCGGCGTCGATCTCAAGGCCGGCGACGTCGTCGGCGCCACGGTCACCGGCAACGGACACCAGCTGTCCTTCTACGACGCCGACGGCACGGAGCTCATGGGCTCGGCCGTCGACACAAGCGGAACCTACGCCTCGGCGTCGCCCCTGCCCGGCGGAGGCAACGCCACCGTCGACCTGGTGGCGCCGCGCGCCGGCCGGTACTACGTCGCCGTGAGCGACGGCGTCGGCGCCTACCGTGCCGCTCTCGAGGCCTACCGCCCCGGCACCGAACTGGAGCGGCAGGGCACCGTCCAGACGGTCTTCCTCGACTTCGACGGCGCTCGTGTCAACACCTCGATCTTCGGCGGCGCCGGCGCGCAACGCGATCTGTCACCGATGTCGGCCTTCCTGCCGGGCTGGGGGCTCACCGCCGATGACGAGGACAAGGTCATCGACGCCGTCGTGGCCTCGGTCAAGGAGAACATCGCCGCCGACCTGGCCGCGAAAGGCACCAACCCGCGCTTCGCCGTCAGGATCCTGAACAGCCGTGACCACGCGGACCCGTTCGGGCGGCCCAATGTCAGCCGTGTCGTCGTCGGCGGCAGCATCGCCGAGTCCGGCATCCCGACCATCGGCATCGCCTCCTCGATCGACCCCGGCAACTACGGCCACGAGGACACCGCACTCGTCCTGCTCGACCTGCTCAGCGCGGCCGCGCCCAACCCGAACTCGCTCAACTCCTATCTGGGACCGCAGAGCGACAAGATCGGCTTCATCGGCCGGGGCGTCGGGAACATCGTCACGCACGAGGTGGGGCACTACTCGGGCAGCTGGCACACCGACCAGTTCAACGACACCGCGAACCTGATGGATCAGGGCGGCAACATCGCCCAGATGCTCGGCGTCGGAGCGGACAGGGTCGGCGGTACGGCGGACGACGTCGACGTCGACTTCACCACCGACTCGTACACCCGGCAGGAACCGTTCACCGGCTTCGAGGACACCCTCGTCAAGACCGCCTGGGCCTACAGCCGCGGTCGCGGCTGAGCGCAGGAGCGGGAGGAGCGGAGGAGGCCGAGAGCGCGCGTCTCTCGGCCTCCTCCGCACGCTGCTCATGACCGGAGGCCGCTCTGCGTCGCCGCAGGTCAGTCAGTTCCCGTCTCCTTGCTTACCTGCCTCGGCCTCTTCCGCCACCTTGAAGGCGATGCCGTCCAGGATGTCGTGTTCGCTGACGACCACCTCGTCCGCGCCGATCCGCTCCATGACAGCGAGCAGTACGAGGGCGCCCGCGCCGATGACGTCGACGCGGCCCGGGTGCATGGAGGGGATCGCGGCGCGTTGGGCGTGGGTGGAGGAGAGCAGCTGCTCGGTGATCTCACGGACGCGGTCGTAGGAGACCCGGGAGTGGTGGATGGCCTCGGAGTCGTACTCCGGAAGGTCCTGGGCGATCGCCGAGATGGTCGTGACGGATCCGGCGAGCCCGACGAGCGTACGGGCCTCGCGCAGCGGCACGGTCTCCTCGGCGAGGTCGAGGGCCGCCTCGATGTCGGCGCGGATCGCCTCGATCTGCTCCGGGGTCGGTGGGTCGCTGACCACGCCGTCGTGCACGAGGTGCCGTTCCGTCATCCGTACGCAGCCGATGTCGACCGAGCGGGCGGCGCGGACGTGGTCGTCGCCGACGACGCACTCCGTGGAGCCGCCGCCGATGTCCACCACGAGGTAGGGCTTTGCGAGCTCGTCGCGGCCCTTCAGTTCCCTGGTGGCTCCCGTGAACGAGAACTCCGCCTCCTGGTCGCCCGAGATGACCTCGGGCTCGACGCCCAGGATGTCGAGGACGCCGCGTACGAACTCGTCGCGGTTCTCGGCGTCGCGGGAGGCGGAGGTCGCCACGAAGCGCAGTCGTTCCGCGCCGTGTTCCTTGACGATCGTCGCGTACTCGCGGCAGGCCGCGAAGGTCCGCTCCAGGGCGTCCGGGGCGAGGCGGCCTGTGCGGTCGACGCCCTGGCCCAGGCGGACGATCGTCATCCGGCGGTCCAGGTCGACGAGTTCGCCCGTCTTCGGATCCACGTCCGCGACGAGCAGGCGGATCGAGTTGGTACCGCAGTCGATGGCGGCGACGCGAGTCATGAGTGGTGATCTCCTCGTTGGCGATCGTTGCGGGGGGCATCTGGGGCGTTTTCTCGCCCCCGCCGCCCCTACCCTCCCCCACTCTCGACTTCGCTCGAGCGGGGGGACCCCCATCGTCCCTTTCTGGGGGCTCCGCCCCCAGACCCCCGTATCGCGCTGAACGCGCTCGTCCTCAAACGCCGGACGGGCTACCAGTCAGCCCCTCCGGCGTTTGAGGAGCGGGGGTTCGGGGGCAGCGCCTCCGAGGCAGGGACGGGAATGGGTAGGGGCGGCGGGGGCGAAATTCACCCCTCGGCCGACACCACGCACGCCCCCTTGCGCCACCACTCCGGCAGCATCTCGATCGCCTCGTCGCCCAGGGGGTTCACCCCCGGACCCGCGGCCAGGGAGTGTGCGACCAGCACGTGCAGACACTTCACCCGGTCCGGCATACCGCCCGCGCTCGGGAAGCCTTCGAGGACCTCGATGGAGTCGCGCCGGGCGATGTAGTCCTCGTGCGCCGCACGGTACGCGTCCGCCAGCTTCGGATCCCTGGCGAGCCGGTCCGTCATCTCCTTCATGACGCCGTTCGCCTCCAGCGTGCCGATGGCGGAAGCCGCACGCGGACACGTCAAGTAGTACGTCGTCGGGAAAGGGGTCCCGTCCGGCAGCCGCGGAGCCGTCTCGACGACGTCCGGCTGCCCGCACGGACAGCGGTGCGCGATCGCGCGCAACCCGCGCGGCGGCCGCCCGAGCTGCTGCTTGAAGGCCTCGACGTCCTCGTCGGTCGGCTCGGTGCGCGGGGTGGGCGGCGGGGGCGTTTCCATGCCTGTGCGTAAGTCTCTCTAGTCAGTTCACTTGTGGATCAGTGGCGGATCAGTGGCGGATCAGTCGTGGATCAGTCGTGGATCGCTGGTCGATCAGTGGTTGATCAGGCGTTGATCGCGTGTGCGTCAGCCCTCGGCGGCGTCTGCCTTGTCGACGCCGTCCCAGACGTTGACGTACCAGGCCCGGTCGGCCGCCGTCTGATCCGTACGCGTCTTCTTCGCCGCGTCGGGGCCGATCACGATGTAGCCGGTCTCGCCCGGCATCACATAGTGCAGCCGCTCCCGGATGCGCTGCTCGGCGTACGCGTCGTCCTGCCAGCGCGCCTTGAGGTCGCGCAACTGCTCGACCCGCTGGCGGGCCTGCTCCCGCTGCCGCTGAAGGTCGGCGACCTCGGCGCGCTGGGAGACGTACTGCCTTATCGGATAGGCGAGGGCCACCACGAGCGAGCACAGGACCAGGGCGAGCAGTGCCGCCCGGCCGGTCAGGCGCGAGCGGCGGGCCTGGCGCTTGGTCTGCGAGCGGTAGACACGGGCGGCGGTCTGCTCACCGAGCAGCCGCAGCCTGGTCGAGGTGGAGAACCGGTCGCGGTCCTTCACGGCCATCTGTCCCGCCTCCCCGGTACAAGCCCGTCGAGTCCATCGCGCCCGCCCATCAAGTCCGACGCGTCCGTCGAGTCCGACGCGTGCGTCGGGCCCGTCATGTCCGGCGCGCCATCACGTACGTACGTCCCCGCACACGGTACGGGACCGAGTACGGGGACGTACGTACGACGCTTCCTACGAAGACGGAGCCCGAGGGCTCAGCCCTTGAAGCGCGGGAACGCGCTACGGCCCGCGTACACCGCCGCGTCGTCGAGGATCTCCTCGATGCGCAGCAGCTGGTTGTACTTGGCGACGCGGTCCGAGCGGGCCGGGGCGCCGGTCTTGATCTGGCCGCAGTTCACCGCGACGGCGAGGTCGGCGATCGTGACGTCCTCGGTCTCGCCGGAGCGGTGGGACATCATGCACTTGAAGCCGTTGCGCTGGGCCATCTCGACGGCGTCCAGGGTCTCCGTCAGGGAGCCGATCTGGTTGACCTTGACGAGCAGGGCGTTCGCCGAGCCCTCCTCGATGCCACGGGCCAGGCGCTCCGGGTTGGTGACGAAGAGGTCGTCGCCGACGATCTGGACCTTGTCGCCCAGCCGCTCCGTGATGACGTTCCAGCCGGCCCAGTCGTCCTCGAACAGCGGGTCCTCGATGGAGACGAGCGGGTAGTCCGCGACGAGCTCCTCGTAGTACTCCGTCATCTCGGCGGCGGAGCGCTCCTTGCCCTCGAAGAGGTACTTGCCGTCCTTGTAGAACTCGGAGGCGGCGACGTCGAGCGCGAGGGCGACCTGCTGGCCGGGAACGTAACCGGCCTCCTTGATCGCTTCGAGGATCAGGTCCAGCGCCTCGCGGTTGGAGCCGAGGTTCGGGGCGAAGCCGCCCTCGTCGCCGAGGCCGGTGGACAGGCTGCGGCTCTTCAGGACCTTCTTGAGGGTGTGGTAGACCTCGGCGCCCCAGCGCACGGCCTCGGAGAAGGACTCCGCGCCGATCGGGGCGATCATGAACTCCTGGATGTCGACGTTGGAGTCGGCGTGCGACCCGCCGTTCAGGATGTTCATCATCGGGACCGGCAGCAGGTGCGCGTTCGGTCCGCCCAGGTAGCGGAAGAGGGGAAGGTCGGAGGCCTCGGACGCGGCGTGGGCGACGGCGAGGGAGACGCCGAGGATGGCATTGGCGCCGAGCGAGGCCTTGTTGTCGGTGGCGTCCAGGTCGATCATCGCCTGGTCGATGAGGCGCTGCTCGGTGGCGTCGTAGCCGACGAGCTCCGGGCCGAGCTGCTCGATGACGGCGAGGACGGCCTTCTCGACGCCCTTGCCGAGGTAGCGGTTGGGGTCTCCGTCGCGGAGCTCAACAGCTTCGAAGGCACCGGTGGAGGCGCCGGACGGAACGGCGGCACGACCCGTGCTGCCGTCGTCGAGGCCGACCTCGACCTCGACCGTGGGGTTGCCTCGGGAGTCCAGGATTTCCCGGGCTACGACGACGTCGATGGACGGCACGAGCATCTCCTTCTGGGATGTGACGCAAGCTGTTCCGGGCCGAAGGCCCGGTTGGGTGCGGACCTGTGGTGGCCCCGCGGCATGAGCCTAACCGGCTGCCGGGGTTCGGCCAGCCCTCGACCGCCTCCTGGACAGAACCGAGAGTAAATTGTTTCCGAACGGAACAAACCGAGGAGGCGAGAGGCGAACGAGAGACGAGAGGGAAGAGAACGAGAAGAGAGGGCGGGAGGCGAGGGCGGGAAGAGGGAGCGGGAAGGGAGCGGGAACGAAAAAAGCCCCGCCCCGGTGCGTACGGGGGAACACGCACCGGAGCGGGGAGCCCGTGGGGGACGGGGGCGGCCCTCACGAGGCCTCCACTATGGGGGACACGGATGTGAGAGCGCTGTGGTTCAGCCGCAATCCGAATATGAACCCGGAGGTTGGGGGTTCGGAGTTCGGAGATCCAGCGACCGTAGATCCGGCCGAGGCTGAGCGGCCAAGGCCTCGGCCGGAGCGCGG
Organism: Streptomyces sp. NBC_00878; assembly: GCF_026341515.1. Taxonomy (NCBI): domain Bacteria; kingdom Bacillati; phylum Actinomycetota; class Actinomycetes; order Kitasatosporales; family Streptomycetaceae; genus Streptomyces; species Streptomyces sp. NBC_00878. The sequence continues at coordinate 4,241,020 of NZ_JAPEOK010000001.1, forward strand.
CTGCCCGAAGGGCAGCGGTGTCAGCTGAGGTGCAGCTGCTGGCCCGGGAAGATGAAGTCGGCGTCGTCGACGATGTCGTCGTTCAGCTTGTACAGCTTCTGCCAGCCGCCCTTGACGTTCTTCTTCTCGGCGATCTCGCTGAGGGTGTCTCCCTTGACGACCTTGTACTCGCCGTCGCCCTTCTTGACCTTCTTGCCGGTCGGGGTCTTGACGGTCTGCTTCGCGGCCGGGCGCTCCTGGGAACGCGAGGCGCGCTCCTCGGAGGACTTGGTGCTCGGCTGCGACTGCGAGGTGCTCTGGCCGGAGTCGCCCGAGCCCGAGGGAGCCGGGGCACCGCCGGTCGAGGCGCCGGACAGGCCCACGCCACAGCTCGGCCAGGCGCCCTTGCCCTGGCCCGCGAGGACCTTCTCGGCGACGGCTATCTGCTGGGACTTGGAGGCCTGGTCGGCGGAGGAGGCGTACGCCGTGCCGCCGTACGCGGCCCAGGTGGAGGCCGAGAACTGCAGGCCGCCGTAGTAACCGTTGCCGGTGTTGATGGACCAGTCGCCGCCGGACTCGCACTGGGCGACGGCGTCCCACTCGGAGGCGGTGGCGGCGGAGGCTCCCGTGGCGCCCATCAGCGGGACGGCGACGGCGGCGGTGGTGGTGACACCGGCGAGCGCGGCGAAACGGGTAGTCCGATTGGCAATGGTCGGGCGGCGGTGCTTGCCCTTGCCGGAAAACAGCATGAAGTGATCCCCTCACCGACGCCTGCGAGGTGAGCTGTCGGGTTCGGGCCGAGTGAGTTGCCCGGCCGCGCGACACTGCTGTCACGCGGCTTAACCCCAAGCCGTACCTGGCCTCAACGACCGGGTCCGGCACTTACCTTGGGTCCCCCGCTCCTGCCTACGGCGCTTGACGCGACGACTGTTCCCGGACGGCCGTTGGCAGGATTCGGCGTTGCGACCGTCGGGGCTCACCAGTGGCGAGCGGTCACGACCGTAGACACGCGATCCGCCGAATTTCAAAGACGATCACGGTCGTTGAGATCCATCTCTCACTTTCACGAAACCGGACATTCATCGCGAACTGCCGCTGTTTTTCGCCCGATTCGACGCCTTGATCACACTTGGATCGCGGTCCGGGCCGCGACCCGGATGGCAGCCCGGGCCGTGGCCCCGACCGCCGCCCGGATCACTACTTGGCCGCTACCGGCACAGCGTCGATGTCGAGGCTCTGACCGGGAAGGATGAAGTCCGGGTCGTCGCCGACGGCTTCCTTGTTCTCGGCGTAGAGCGCCCGCCATCCGCCCTCGATACCGAGGGAGTCGGCGATCCCCCAGAGACTGTCTCCGGAGCGCACGGTGTACGAGCCTTCGGCGGCGACGCGCGACTCGCTGTCGCTGGGCGAGGCATGCCGACCGGAAGAGTCGCCCGCGTCGGAGTCGGGGGCCTCCTCGTCGGCGCTGTCGCCACGGTGGCGGCCGGAGCCGGAACCGTCCGTCGCGGCGCTTTCGCTCGCGTCGGCCGAAGTATCGCCACTGCGGGACGACTTGTCCGAGTCGTCACTTTTCGTCGTACTGGGCGACGTGGACGACTTGGGTGACACGGACCCCTTGGGCGCCTCAGATGACCCGGATGAACCAGATGAACCTGATGTGTCTGACTTCGTCCCGTTGTTGCCGTCATCCATGCCCAAGCCGCTCGACGGGGTCGGGGAGTCGTCCGTGGCACCCGTGTCGACGTCGGCCGAGCCGGAGTTCTGCGTCAGACCGGCGACGAGGCCGCAGGTCGCCCAGGCGCTCGTGCCCTGGGCCGCGAGAACCTTCTCGGCGACGGCTATCTGCTGCGAGCGGCTGGCCTGGTCGGCACTCGGCGCGTAGTCGAGGCCGCCGTGCTTCTCCCACGTCACCTGGGTCATCTGGAGGCCGCCGTAGTAGCCGTTGCCGGAGTTCGCGCTCCACGAGCCGCCGCTCTCGCACTCCGCGATCGCGTCCCAGGTCGTACCGCTGGCGGCGCTCGCGCCGGTCGCGCCGAGCAGGGGGATCGCGATGGCCGATCCGGTCACGCCCGCCGCGACGAGGAGAGCCGGAGCCTGACGGGGGCGACGGTGACGACCGTTCCCGGAGAGCATGCGGTTGCCTTTCGCGTGACAGCAGAGGACTGCGCACAGCGCGCGCACAGCGAGGGGCCGCGCGCTTGTGACTGCTGCGGCAGGTGGGACCGGCCGCATTGATGGGTGAACGTATAGGCAGTCGAACTCTTGTCACAAGTCGATGCAGCGCAGATAACGTGAAGATCACAGAGTTGACGGAGTCTCATGTTCCGCCGAGGCGTCGGCTACTGTGCGCGGCTTTCTCATAGGCGCACAGTTGGCTCCGCCTTCCATGTCTTCAGCGGCCTCGGTGCGGATGTCCGCCGAGCAGCCCGGGGCGGAGCTGACCGATCACCGTTAGCTGCGGCAAGGTCGGCCGCTTGTACGCGTCGGTCCCGGTGGTGCCAGCGTCCAAAGTCTTCATGATCTCCGGCCAGGCTCCCTTTTGCCACCAGGAGAGCTGGCGCTCGCGAATCGGGTCCACGGGCCCCCACGCAAGCGGCATGTCGACCCAGGAGAGACCATGGCGAAGCCGGTGGAGCATCCCCTGAAACTGGAGACGGATGTCGTACTTGCTCGTGAAGTGACGCTTGGTGAAGTACGCCCGCAACGCCTCCAGTACGTTCTCCCACTGCTCATCGTCGGGGTCCGGCGGCACCTTTGTTCCGGTCGCCCAGTGCCACTCGCTGACTGGGCACTTCACTCCGGGCTTGCGGAGGTTGGTCATGCCGCCGGTGACGATCTTGAGGTCGAACAGATCGAAGATTTCCTTGCGTTCTTCGAGTGTCAAGTCCTTCAGCCGATCCTCGGCATTGGTGGCGATGTCAACGAGGTTGCACGCCCGGCGCTCCTGGTCGGCGTGCGCCTCCAGCCACTGCTGGGCGAACGTGCGCTGCCGCTTGAACTCCGCCAGTTCGGCTTCAAGCGCCGTGACCGAGGCCTTGAGTACTGCTGAGTCGACACCTGCACGTACGTACTCGGGGATGCGCACCTCGATCAGGTGCTCCTGTTCGGCGATTCTGGTTGTGAACTCGGCAACGCGCTTCTCGTACTTTTCCCTGTCTCCGGAGAGGCTGCCCGATCGTTCGGAAGCCAGGTCCCGCAGACGGCTTTCGTCCTCCAGGAGCCTGGCCAGTTCCTTCCAGACGACGCCTTCGATGTGGTCGGCCTCGAAGTAGGGCTCGCGGCACGAAGGGCCACTGAGAAGTCCCCTGCATCGGTACGACCGGCCGGTGCCCCGGCCCGCTCCCGTGTACACCTCGCCACACGTGCCGTGGATCCGTCCCGTCAGGGGGTAGACCGAATTCCCTCGCCGACCGTTCTGGAAGCCGAGCTTCTTCATAGCGGCCATGAGCTGCGCGGCCCGCTCCTCGGAGAAAATAGGCGGTACGCCGATTCTGACCTGGGCACCGTGGACGGGGGTGCCGTCGTCGCAGCGGAGGGTGGTGTTCTTTCCACTGCCGCGGTCGGTCTTGCGGTAGACCACATAGCCATCGTGAATGGTTTCGCTGTGGAGGCGGTTGCGTAGGTTGGCGACGCTCCAGGGGACGCCGCTTCGGGTGAAGAGCTTGCGGTTGTTGAGTTCACCGCACGCCTCGGTGAGGTTCATGCCCTGGTCGACGATGAGTTCCGCGGCGACAGCGAGGACCATGGACTCGTGAGCGTCGGTGACGAGGATGGACAAACGTTTACGGCGTCCCTCGACTTCCTTGGTGTCCTTCTCAATTCTGTAGCCGTAGGGAGCCGAGCCGCCCGGCCAGCCGCCGTAACTGATCTTCAGCTCTCGGCCGGCGACGGTGCGCTCCTTGATACGTCGCCAGTCCATCTCGGAGAAGGTGACGTACTGCGTGAACTGCTGCCACCCTGCCTCGGTGCTCGTATCGATGCCTTCGGCGACCGAGATGAAGTAGATACCGATGTCAGCCATGTTCCAGGCCCACTGGTAGGCGGCTCGGGCCGTACGCCCAATACGGTCGACCTTGGGCACGAGGATCCGGTTGAAGCGCTGTTGGTGCGCGTCGACGACGAGACGATCCATCTCGGGACGACTCTCCAGAGCCCCTGACACAGCTTCGTCCACGTAGGAGTCGTAGACGGTGACTTCAGGGTGCCGGCCGAGCCATTCGTCGGAGATCTTGTCCTGGTCTTCGAGTCCGAAGCCGTCAAGCTGATCGAGGGTGGATACGCGCGCGTACTTGGCGACGACGGCCGCAGGGGCTGCAAGGCATGGGCGTGCCACAATGGGCATGTTCAGTCCTCCGAGACTGTTCCGTCCCCGGGGTGTTCGCGCACCGCCGGGAAGGTTCCGGCCCCTTTGCGCTGTCGCAAGCGCTCTGGGGCCGGTGCCGTTTTGGAGAACTTTACCTGCCACTCTGTGCAGTTGAAGTGGAATTGCACAGTTCTACGTCCTGAGCCAGACACCACTGCTCCCGGTACCGTCACCCCGTGAATGCCCCGCACATCGAACCCGAACTCTTCACCTGGGAGTTCGCCACCGACCCCTACCCTGCCTACGCATGGCTCCGCGAGCACTCGCCCGTGCACCGCACCACACTTCCCAGCGGGGTGGAGGCCTGGTTGGTCACCCGATACACAGACGCCAAGCTGGCGCTCGCCGACCCGCGGCTCTCCAAGAATCCCGTGCACCATTCCGAAGACGCCCACGGCAAGAGCAAGACGGGCATCCCCGGCGAACGCAGCGCCAACCTCATGACCCATCTGCTCAACATCGACCCACCGGACCACACACGGCTGCGTCGGCTCGTCTCCAAGGCGTTCACCCCCCGCCGTGTGGCCGCTTTCGAAGCCCGCGTCCAGAAACTGACCGACCACCTCATCGACCAGTTCGCGCACAAGGGCTCCGCCGATCTCATCCACGAGTTCGCGTTCCCTCTCCCCATCTACGCCATCTGCGACCTGCTCGGCGTCCCCCGAGAAGACCAGGACGACTTCCGGGACTGGGCGGGGATGATGATCCGGCACGGCGGTGGGCCGAGGGGCGGTGTCGCGCGGTCCGTGAAGAAGATGCGCAATTACCTCACCGAGCTGATCCATCGCAAGCGGGAGGCTCTGTCAGATGCCCCGGACCCTGGCGAAGACCTCATCTCCGGCCTCATCCGCGCTTCCGACCATGGCGAGCATCTCACCGAGAACGAAGCCGCAGCCATGTGTTTCGTACTACTGTTTGCTGGTTTTGAGACCACCATCAACTTGATCGGCAACGGCACGTACGCGCTGCTTCGCAACCCACAGCAGCGGGCGCAACTACAGAAGTCGATCGAGCGTGGCGAACAGGAATTGCTCGACACCGGCGTCGAAGAGCTTCTCCGCTACGACGGTCCTGTCGAATTGGCGACCTGGCGCTACGCAACCGAGCACCTCGACATCGGGGGACAACAAATCGCTTCTGGTGATCCCGTACTCGTGGTCCTCGCCGCCGCCGACCGTGATCCCGCCCGTTTCGACGACCCTGACACCCTCGACCTGTCCCGAGGGGACAACCAGCACCTCGGTTACGGGCACGGCATCCACTACTGCCTCGGTGCCCCGCTCGCCCGACTCGAAGGCCGTACCGCACTGGCCACCTTGCTGCGCCGCCTACCCGATCTTCGTCTTGCCGCTGATCCAGAGGACTTGCGTTGGCGCGGCGGGCTCATCATGCGGGGGCTGCGGAACCTTCCCGTGGCATTCACGCCGTCCAACAAGGAACCCGAGTAGGCACATCAATCGAGGAACCGGCCAGGTTCCCCTTCCCCTCGACTTGGGCGAGGCCGCCGAACAGCCGTACTCAGAAGCGCCGCAAGCTCACTGTTCAGCCCCTCCACCTCGGGCGATCGCTGCCTGGCCGCCTCCTCCAGCCAACGCAACGCCCGATTTCCCAGCGAAAGGCCCAGTCGATACGCCGCCTCGCCATCACCCATTGCAGCGGCTGTTTTCAGATACGCTTCCGCCTCCTCAGCCTCGTCCTGCGCCAGAAGCAACAGGCCCAGCTCTCGAGCCGCTGGGGCATGTCCCGCGTCTGCAGCTTTTCGGAACCAGCCTTCTGCTGCTGCACGACTGCCTCTGAGAATCGGGCTGAGGCTGTGAGCGACGGCAAAGTTGTACATGGCGGTTGGGTCACCCGCTTCTGCCAACGGACGGTAGTACCCCTGAGCCGCCGCTTTCAGACCCAGCCACCGGACCTGCGTGGCCGGCAGGAAGGGCCCGAACACAGCCTTGTTCCATACCCCTGCCGGGATGGCCATGGTCTTCTCCGACCTCTCGGCCTCGGCGATCAGTGACCCGTAGGCACGCCACGTGCCCGCCGATCGACCTGATACAAGTAGCCCTGTCACGTCGTAGCGAACCTCGGTTGCCCAAGCGAGCGCGTCTTCAAGCGATTCGCTCTCCACGCCTACCGCGTTGTAGTACTTGCACAGGCCGTCCATGACGTGCACGGGAACGGGGTGCGCAATCCCGCAGCGTCCAAGGTCGATCGCAGCCCGAACAAGCAGGTGCCCTCGCGGATGCGCCGTTGCCCGGCGTGCGCGCCACCACTCTGGCCGTTGGCCGCGGACGGGCCCGGCGGGCTGTTCACCGTGAGCGAGCCGATGGAGCCCGCCTGGACGAGGGTCTCGGTGACACCGCCGGAGACGAGGTTGCGCGTGCCCGGTGCCAGGCTCGCGTCCTCGATGAACGAACGCAGTTCGGGGGCGAACGCCGGATCATCGTCCAGGAGACGGAGCAACTCGGCCGCACACCGGTTCTCGCCCGGGTCGTCGAGGGCGAACTGCGCATCGGACAGCCTGCCGCTGAAAGGCGACTGAAAACGGCCCACGACGCTCCGCCAGCCCTCTCGCGCCACCGCCCCGACGAGGACCCTCGCCCCCTCGGCTGCGAGCCGCTCCAACTCCGCATCCATCAGCTCCCCTTGCTCATCGGACACCTGGGACAACGGTACTCAGCGGCCCTCCACGCTCCAGATTGCGCGCTTAATCCTGGAACATCCATAAATCATCTCCTCCTTGACCCCGTGAGCCGAGCACTCCATACAGTCACGCGGTGGACCCCGAAATACTCCGGAGCAGTTTCGCGGTCGTCGAGAGGCGGGCCGAATTCGCGGTCAAGTACTTCTACTCGCACCTCTTCTGGCACCACCCCGATGTCCGCACCCTGTTCCCGCTGGATTTCCCGGAGGACATGGAACGTCAGCGGGACCGGCTGTTCGCCGCGTTGACGCTTGTCGTGGGGCGGCTCGGGGAGCCGGGGACGCACGAGTATCTGGCGGAGCTGGGGCGCGACCACCGGAAGTATCTGGCGCGGCCGGAGCACTACGCGGCGGTGGGCGGGAGCCTGATCGCCGCGTTCGCCGCCGTGTCGGGGTCGGCGTGGAGCACCGGGGTGGAGAAGGCCTGGAGCGAGGCGTACGCCGTGATCGCGGACGCCATGCTGGACGGCGCGGGGGAGGCGGAGCGCCAGGGGGAGCCGCCCTGGTGGGACGCCGAGGTGGTCGGCCGCACCAGGCACGGGGACGACCTCGCCGTACTGAACCTGCGCCCCCACCGTCCCCTCTCCCACCTGCCCGGCCAGTACGCGAGTGTCAACAGCCCCCGTATCCCTGGCGTCTGGCGTCCGTACTCCCTCGCCAACGCGCCCCGTCCCGACCACTCCGTCGACCTGCACGTCAGTCTCGTCGAGGACGGTGTCCTGTCCACCGAGCTCGTCCGCCGCACGCGCGCGGGTGACACGCTGCGGCTCGGCGCACCGGGTGGCCGGCTGACCCTGCGTACGCCGGTGGAGCGGCCGGTCACGTTCATCGCTGCGGGCACGGGCTGGGCGCCGGTGAAGGCGCTGCTGGAGCAACTGGCGTGGGAACCGGGGTCGTACGACGAGGCGCGGCTCTTCGTTGTCGCCCGGGACACGGCGTACCTGTACGACCGGGGCGCGCTCGGGGAGTTACGCACGCGGCTGCCGCATCTCGATGTCACCGTCATCACGCCCGCGCCCGGCCGGCCGAAGGCCCAGGCCACCGGCCGTCTGCTGACGGCGCTGGGCAATCGGGCCAACTGGGCCCGCCACGACGTCTATCTGGCCGGTCCGCCCCGGCTGGTCGAGGCGACCGCCGAGGTCCTCCCCGTCCTCGGCGCCGACCCCGAGCGCGTCTTCCGGGACGATCTGCCGCCCACGGGTCAGGGGCAGGCCCGCCCGCTCGGTCCGGGCGAGTGGCTTCTCCACCGGCCCCGTCCGCACTGGCACAACCCGTCGGCCCGCTCGCGGGACATCGCCCCGTAGGGGCAGGGGCGCGGGGAACTGCGCGATCGGCCGCAGTCGGCCGGCAGGTATCGAACGGCTCTTCCGGCGGAACGCTCAGCTCTCGGCCGACCGGCCATCGGTCGGCAGGCCATCGGTCGGCAGGCCATCGGTCGGCAGGCCCTCACGCACTCGTATCGCATCCCGGTAGGCCCGCGCCGCAGCCCTGAGTGCCGCCTCCGGATCCACGCCGTCCGTCTCGGCGCGGACGGCCATCGCCAGGAGTTCGTAGCCGACGCCCTCGCCCTCGGGCAGTGGCACTTCGAGCCCCGCCGTGCGGGCGCGGGATGACAGCTTGGCGGCGAGTGCGAGGCCCGGCTGGCCGAGCGGGACGCCCTCCGTCACGGAGGTCCGCTGCTTCTCCGCGGCCTTGGTGCGCAGCCAGTGCTCCTTGACCTCCTCGGGGGTCGAGGCGGTCTCGTCGCCGAAGACGTGCGGGTGGCGGTGGATGAGCTTGGTGACGATGCCAGCCGCCACGTCGTCGATGGAGAAGGGCTCCGCCCCGTCCTCCGCGCGGCCCTCCTCGGCGATCCGGGCGTGGAAGACGACCTGGAGCAGGACGTCGCCGAGCTCCTCGCGCAGCTCGTGGCGGTCGCCCTCCTCGATCGCCTCGACGAGTTCGTACGCCTCCTCGATGCCGTATTTCGCCAGGCCCTTGTGGGTCTGCTGGGACGACCAGGGGCACTCGACGCGGATGCGGTCCATGACCTGGACGAGGTCGAGGAGCCGGGCGCCCGGGAGGTCGTACGACGCGGGGAGCAGTTCGAGGTCGGGCATCTGGACGTTTCCGGAGCCGGCCAGCCGGGCCAGGCCGTCGGTCAGGCGCGGCTCGCCCTCGCCGGTGGCCACGACGACGACCGTGTGCCCGCCTGCGCAGGCGTCGACCAGGTCCTCGGCGGTCGGCGCGGCCTCGTCGACCTGGACGCCCGCCTCGCGCAGATACGGCAGCTGGGGGTGCGTGCCGTCCGCGCACAGGACGCGGTCGGCGTCGTGCAGCGCCTGCCAGGCGGGCCAGGACAGGAGTCCGGGCGCGACTCGGTGGCTGGTGGTGAGCAGGACGATGCGCCCCGGGCTGGATGCGTTCACACACCGAACGTAACCCACGCCACTGACAACAAGGTCACGCGCCGAGGAACGGCCATGCGCCGAGGAATGGCGATGCACCGAGGAATGGTCATGTGCCGGGGAACGGTCCTGTGCCGAGGACAGGACCCGTGCCGGGTCAGGACCTGCTACGTCGTCTGCTTGCTTCCCGCCGACGTGACCTCGCGCAGCCACGGCACCTTGGCGTCGACGCGGCTGCTCCTCTCGACGTCCCAGGAGCCGTAGCGCGGGTTCAGGTCGACGTCCAGCTTCTTGGACGCCTCGGACAGTGCCTTCCAGAAGGCGGGCTGGCTGGTGTCCGTGCCGAGTGCGGCGGCGAGTTTCTGGGCCTCGATCTGGACGCGGAGGTTGTCGTCGAGCCGCTCGGGCGCGACGCCGTACTGCTGGAGCCAGGCCACTTCCAGCGCCCTCTCGTCGCCCGCCTGCTTCTCCAGCTCGCCGCGGAAGCCCTGGACCTCCTTGCGGCTGACGGTCACGCCCGCGTCCTGGGCGGCCTGGTGCAGGACGCGGTCGAGGACCATGACGTGCAGGGTGTCGCGGGTGAGGCCGCCGGTCTTGGCGATGGCCTGCTCGAACTGAGCTTCGCCCGTGGTGGCCGCGCGCTGGGCGGACCGTACCTCGTTCACCCGGTTCTCCAGCTGGGAGACGGTGATGCGGTCGCCGCCGACGACGGCCGCGGCACCGGGATGCGCGTCGTTGCCGCAGGCGGAGAGGAGAGGGGCCGCGGTGACGAGCGCGGCGGAGAGGAGGAACGCGGTGCGACGGCGGCGGTGCAAGGAGACCTCCTGTAGGAGCGCAAAAAACAGGTGCGGCGCGCAGCGCCTCCACCAGGGGCGGTGGTCGGGCGACGGGCGGGCGCACAAAGTCTTGCGGTGATCGATGGTAGGCAGGGGACCGGCTCTCGGCCACCCATTCGACCCAACGATTCGCCAGGAGTTCGGGCACCGGCGCCGGGCCGTCTCCATCCACACGCCGCACAGCGGCCCCATCCGGTGGCCGCGGGATGTGGTCAGCCGCGGACCTGGCCCAGCCACTGGAGGGTTCGGCTGACCTCCGCGACCAGGGGATGGCCGGGGCCCCGCAGGCGTTCGACGTCGTACTGGAGGCGGGCCAGGGTGTCGTGGGCGGCGGCGCGGTCGCCGAGGGCGAGCAGCAGGTGGCCGATGCGGCGGCGGACCTCGAAGGAGAGCTCGGCGTCCTGGGCGACGTACTGGTTCTCGTAGTACGGGAGCAGCGAGCGGTACTCGGCGAGCGCGGACGCCGGTTCCCCGAGCTGTTCCAGGCACTGGGCGGCGTCGTAGCGGAAGCGCAGGGACTGCGGGTCGGCCTGGCCGGCCTCGGAGGCGCGCTCGTCGGCGAGGAGACGCAGTTCGGGCAGAGCGCGGCGGTACTGGCCGTCGTCCATCAACGTGGCCGCGTACTGCTTGCGCAGGGTGCGGACGACGGGTGAGTGCTTGCCGTGCTGGGCGGCGGCGGCCGGGAGGATGCCGCCGAGGATGTCGACGGCCTGGGTGATGCGGCCTTCGTCGAGGAGGCGCTTGACCTCGTCGACGGCGCCCGCGACGTCGGGCTTGTCGGCGGCCGGGGTGGCCTGCGGCTGGGGCGCGGGGGTCCGGGCGCGGTCCGGCCAGGGGGCGTGCGGGCGCAGGAAGGGGCGCGTGGGGTCGAGCGAGCCGCCGGACGGGATCCCGCGCGCGGGAAGCAGCGGCAGCAGCTGCTCGTACGTCTCCTGCGCGGAGTCCGGGCGGTGTTGCGGGTCCTTGGCGAGCAGGCGCAGGACGAGCGCCTCCAGCGCCTCCGGGACCTCGGGGCGCAGCTGGCGGACCGGCACGGGCGGCTCGTAGAGGTGGCGGTGGAGCACGCCGAGGGCGGTGGAACCCGAGAACGGCACGTCTCCGCTGAGCAGTTCGTGCAGCAGCACCCCGAGCGCGTACAGATCCGTGTACGGGCCGACCGCGCCGCCCATCGCCTGTTCGGGGGCCATGTAGGCGGGCGAGCCGATGGGAGAACCGGTGTGGGTGAGGCGGGTGGTGTCCGTGTCCATGACCGATGCGACGCCGAGGTCGAGGACGGTGACCGTGCCGTCCTGCTTGACCATCACGTTCCGCGGCTTGAGGTCGCGGTGGACGATCGGCACGGCGTGCACCGCGGACAGCACGGCGCACAGCTGCGCGGCGACCGAGACGGCCCACTGCCAGGGGTACGGGTCGTGGTCGGCGAGGTGGCCGGCGAGGTCGACGCCGTCGACGTACTGCATGACGAGGAACAGCTCCTCGCCCTCGCTGCCCGCGTCGTGGACGGTGACCAGGCCGGGGTGGTCGACCTGGGCGGTGACGCGGCACTCACGCACGAAGCGGCGGCGCAGTTCGTCGGCCTCGGCGCCCGCGACCTTGTCGGGGCGGAGCAGTTTGACGGCGACGCGCCGGTCGAGGCGCTGGTCGTACGCCGTCCACACCTGGCCCATGCCGCCCTGTCCGATGAGCGTGGACAGTTCGTAGCGGCCGGTGATCACCCGCCCCGGCGCCACGGTCACCTGCCGTCCTCGTGCTTGCGGAGATAGTCACTCAGCTCGTCGAGCTCGGCGCGCACCTGGTCGATACGGGCGGGCGCGGGGCGCTGCGGCGGCGGGGTCGGGGTTGGTGTGGGGGTCGGTATGGGGGTCCCGGGCGCGGCGGGCTGGGGTATCGGCGCCATCGGCGCCATCGGGGGCACCGGGGTGTGCGGGCCCGTCGCGGCGGCGTACGGCGGCTGCGGATACCCGTACACGGGCGGGGCGGGCCGCTGGTGCAGCGGGTGTCCCGCTGCCGCCTGGCCCAGCTGGTGGAAATGGCGGATGTCCGCCGCGAGGTAGTACGAGATCACGATCACGAGCGAGCCCAGGAGCAGGGCGAAACCCAACCCGCCGCCGACCGTGTGGATCTCCTCGCCGGGCTCGGTGGCGAGCAGGACGATGCCGAGGACCTCGGCCGCCAGGGCGGCCACGAACAGCCCCCAGTCGAGCGACCTGCGGGTCACGAGCGCCAGGCGCAGCATCATCGTCCAAGCGAGCAGACCGAAGCTGCAGACGGAGATCGTCACGAACAGCACGCGCAGGAAGACCAGCAACCCGGTCGAGGGTGGCGGCGTCACCGGCTGCGCCTGGCCGTGGCCTTGCATGGTTGCTCCTGGAAGCCTGATGAGGGCGGACGAAAGACGAACCTATGAGTTGGAAGTCCGAGCGTATAGGCCGACAAGGACAAGTGTTCCCGGGTTGTACCGAACCGTTGTCGTGCTGAGCGCTTCGCCCGTCCCAACCGCCTCAGCCGGGCGCGACCGTGCCCGCCGTACACACCGCGGCGGACCTCACCGGTCGCGACCGGTGCGCCTCATAGTGCGTGCCGCACCCACACGTTGGGCTCGACATACACCGCGTACCCGCGCCGCGGCTCGCAGTGCACGGGCACCAGCGCCCCGGGCACCTCGACCTGACCCTCCTCGTCGAACGGCAGCCCCGTCCACGCCCGCCACTCGTCGAGCGACGCCGCCACGGTCATCGACGCCGGCGCCACCGCCTCGATACGCGCGCCCGCCCGGACGTGGACCCGCAGCCACGGGTCGTACGGCAGCCCGTCGCCGCGCGTCCGGAACGCGTACTCCGCCATCTCCGTACGCGGCTCCAGGTGCTTGGCGCTCGGGCGCACCGGGGCGACCACCTCGTCGAAACCGCGCGCCAGGGCGTTGTCGCGCATCGCGGAGAGCATGCGGCCCGACAGACCGGTGCCCTGGGCGTGCGGGGCGACGACGATCGAGATCGCGCTCACCGTGTCGGGGGTGATGCCGTGGCGCCGGTCGGAGAACGCCCACACCAGCGCCTCGTCCCAGCCCCGCGCCGGCAGCTCGCCCCGGTCCTCGTCCGCGAGGGCGAACGGCACGCTGTAGGCGTGCGCGACCACCTCGCCGCGCTCGTCCTCGGCGAACAGCACGTACTCCGGCAGCTCGGTGGCGATCCGGCCGTAGTGCGCGTTGCCGACGGGGTCGTTGCGCAGGAACTCGGGCCAGGTGTCCGCCATCCCCGTCACCTGGCCGTACTTCTCGGGCCGCTCGGCGAGACTCGCCACCGTCAACTCCATGCCGGACACCGTAGGCGGCGGCTCACCGCGGACGGAACCGATAGGCGCGCCATGGAATCGAGGTGCGCGCCGCGGAGCGGAATGGTCTTGGCTCGCACAAATCCGGAACAGGTCCCCCTGAACCGGCCCAGCTCGCCTGGACCGACTCAGCCCCTCGGAACCAGCTCACCTCGCGTTGGACCGACTCACCTCGCGCCACCCACTCACCTCGCGCCGAACCGACTCAGCTCGCGTTGGACCGACTCAGCTCGCCCGGCACCGGCCCTGGTTGCCCGGCACCGGCCCAGCTCGCCCGGCACCGGCCCAGCTTGCCCGGGAAGCAGCTCAGCTTGCCCGGGAACCGGCCCAGCTTGCCCGGGAAGCAGCTCAGCTCGCGCGGAACCGGCTCGGTGCCTGGGTCGACGTTCCCCCGGAGGGGAGCTGCTGCCCCGGGCAGCCGGACAGCACCCGCTTCATGGCGTCCTTCTCGGCGGCGGTGACCCACAGCCCGTACTTCTTCTTCACGGCCACCTGCCGGGCCACGTATGTGCAGCGGTACGCCTTGTAGGGCGGGAGCCAGGTCGCCGTGTCCCCGTCGCCCTTGCTGCGGTTGCGGCCGGCGTCGACGGCGAGGAGGTTCAGCGGATCGTTGGCCAGTGCTATCCGTTTGCTCGCGTCCCACTTCTGGGCGCCCTTCACCCAGGCGTCAGACAGCGCGACGAGATGGTCTATGTCGACCTCGCTGCGGCCTCCTCGTACGAAGGTCACGTCCTCGTTGGTGTAAGGGTCGGGGTCGAGCGTCCCGGACCTCACCTCGCAGTCACCGTCGCTGAACTTCACCTCCTTCAAGTCCCGCTTGAGTACGTCGTCTCGGGTGTCGCAGCCGTTCGAGTCCGTGTCGGCCCAGGGGCTGCCGAACTTGTCCCGGTCGTATCCCGTCTTGGGCGCCCGTCCCTTGACGGTCAGTTCATCGACAGCGGTGAGGGCGGCTCCGCCCCCGCTCGCCGCCGTCTCCTCGGGGCCGGCCGTACCCGTCGTCTCGGCGGTGCAGCCGGTCGCGGCCAGCAGCAGCACCGCGGCTCCAGCGACCCTGGTCCAGAGCGTCACGGCGCTCCCTCCCCTTGCTTGCCCCTGTCCGCCCTGAGCGGGCGGCTTTTCCCTGCACCTCACCGTACTGGCCAGGGGCTGAGGCGATAACAGGCGGAGAGCGGGCTTCAACGGACTTCAACGGGCAAGTGGTGCACGACCGGCGTGACGCCGGTGGTGACCGGGAGTGGGGCGTCCCCGGCACGCTGCCTTAGCGGCCGGCCACCAACCACCCACCACCGACCTCGACCTCGGCCACGACCTCGACCACGACCTCGACCTCGACCTCGACCACATTCGCCGTCGCCGTCGCCGTCGCCAGCACCTCACACCTTCCCGATCCCCAACGTCGTCTCCGACGGAAGCAGTCCTGATCCGAGTACCGCCACCCAGAACTCCCCCAGCAGATCGGCGAGTCGGCCGGTGGCGTCCGGGCCCAGCGCCCGCCAGGGTGCGGCGGCCAGCTCGTCGGTGTGTCGCTCCACCTCCTGCCGGAGGGCACGGCCGGCGTCCGTCGCGGTGCCGTCGTCGGCCAACAGGCCCCGCGCGACGAGCCGTTCACCCGCCGCCGACCACTCCCCCGCGCTCCACCCCCGGCTCTCGAACCGCTCCACCGACGCGGCGCCTATCGCCGCGAACGACACGAGCGACTCGACGGGGTCGAGGCCCGCGACGAGCAGCGCGGCCAGATGCCCGTCACCGCGGTGCTCACGCAGGATCGTCGCCGCGTGCCACAACTGCTGATGCGGGGCTTCCGGCCAGGGCAACTCGGCGTTGGCGGCGGCCAAGGGGCGGCCCGCCGTGTTCACCGACTCGGCCGCGCGGCGGGCGAGAGAGGCGGCCTCGGCCAGCTCAGGGCTGTCGACACGGTCGCCGAATATCGCTCGATACGCCCGGTCGACGCCCCGCTCCCTCGCCTCGATCGCGGCCTCGGGACTCGCTATCCCCCAAGCGGGGGCCATGTGTTCGGCCACCATGCGAGGGCTGAAGCTGTAGAAGGCAGAAGAGACCCGCTCGGCCCCTACCGCGCCCAACGGGGCCGCCCGCAACGGGAAGTAGCTCGGCCAGCGCTCCCCGACCTCGAAGCCGAGAGCGGTCGCCTCCTCGAAGACCTCCGGCGCGTAGTAGAGCACGGCATGCAGAGGCTCGATCAGGTGCCACATCTGCCGCACCCTGCCGAGCTCGACTCCTCCCCCGCCCAACACCGCCCCGCCGATGTCCACAGACATGACGTGCCCCCTTCGCCCGTTCTCGACCGTCCGACAACTTGACATCGTCTAGATTGCCCGACCCCATCGAACTTGTCAATGCCTAGATTCGGCGTACGCTGCTGACCATGACGAAGAGCACCCCCATGCCGTCCTCCGGGTCCTCCGGGTCCACGCCGCCCACCCGGCCCGCCCGGCCTTCCGCCAAGTCGGCCAAAGCCACCAAGCCCGCCCACACCGGCGAGCCCGCCGAGCCCACCGAGCCCGCCGAGCCCTCGGCCAAGTCCTCCGCCAAATCCGGCGAGCGCCGCGCCTACCACCACGGGGACCTCCGCCGCGCCATCGTGACGGCCGCGCTCGACGCCATCTCCGCCGAGGGCCCCTCCGCGCTGAGCCTGCGGGACCTGGCCCGCCGCGCGGGTGTCTCGCACGCGGCACCGGCCCACCACTTCAAGGACCGCACCGGTCTGCTGACGGCGATCGCGGCGGAGGGTTACGCGCTTCTGGCAGCCACGCTCGCGGAGGCCGCGGATCTACGGGACGCGGGCGTGCGCTACGTCCACTTCGCGCGCGAACACCCGGCCCACTTTCAGGTGATGTTCACACCGGAGCTGCTGCGCGGGAACGACCTGGAGCTGACGACGGCCCGCGCTCTCGCGGGCGGGCGTCTGCGCGACGCCGTCTCGGCCGTCCCGCCCGAGGGCCGCGGCGCCGACGCCCGCCTCGCCGGCGTGGCCGCCTGGTCCCTGGCCCACGGCTTCGCCACGCTGCTGCTCAGCCACAACCTGGACGGACCGCTGGACGGCCAGGACGACCCCGAGGACGTCTTCCGCACGCTCAGCGGCATGCTCTTCCGGGCCACCTGACCTTCCGGGCCATCCGCCCCTCCGTCCACATGGCCCTCCGTCCACATGGCCCTCCGTCCACATGGCCCTCCGTCCACGTGGCCTTCCGTCAAGGTGACCTTCCGCCAACGCGATCCAGCGGGTCCGCTCACGAGCCCTCACGAGCCCTCACGAGACCTCACGAGCCCTCAAGACCCCAGAATCGACGCCAGGAACTCCCCGGTCCACCCCAGCAACTCCCGCCCGACCAGCGGCTTGCCGCCCACCTTCGCCGTCTTCGGGCGGGGCACCAGCACCTGGTGCGCGGCCGGCTTGATCACGGTGCCCGGATACAGCCGCTTGAGACGCAGCTCCTGCGACTCCCTCAACTCCACCGGCGCGAAGCGGATGTTGTTGCCCTGGAGGACGATCTCGCCGACACCGCACGCACGCGCGAGCATCCGCAGCCCCGCCACCAGCAACAGGTTCTCCACCGGCTCGGGCAACTTGCCGTAGCGGTCGACGAGTTCCTCGCGTACCGCCTTGACGTCCTCCTCGGAGTTCACCGAGGCGATCGACCGGTACGCCTGCAGCCGCAGCCGCTCGCCCGGGGCGTAGTCGTGCGGGACGTGCGCGTCGACCGGGAGCTCGATCTTGACCTCCAGCGCCGGCTCCTCCACGACGCCGCCCTCCAGAGAGGCGCGGTAGTCCGCGACCGCCTCGCCGACCATGCGTACGTACAGGTCGAAGCCGACACCGGCGATGTGACCCGACTGCTCGCCGCCCAGCAGGTTGCCCGCGCCGCGGATCTCCAGGTCCTTCATGGCCACGTACATGCCCGCGCCCATCTCGGTGTGCTGGGCGATGGTCGCGAGGCGCTCGTGGGCCGTCTCCGTCAGGGGCTTCTCCGGCGGGTAGAGGAAGTACGCGTACCCCCGCTCCCGGCCACGGCCCACCCGGCCGCGCAGCTGGTGCAGTTGGGAGAGGCCGAAGTTGTCGCCGCGCTCCACGATCAGCGTGTTCGCGTTCGAGATGTCGATGCCCGATTCCACGATGGTCGTGGAGACGAGGACGTCGAACTTCTTCTCCCAGAAGTCGACGACGACCTGTTCCAGGGACTGTTCCGACATCTGGCCGTGGGCGGTCGCGATGCGCGCCTCCGGGACGATCTCGCGGAGCTTCGCGGTCGCCCGGTCGATGGACTCGACTCGGTTGTGGATGTAGAAGACCTGGCCCTCGCGCAGCAGTTCGCGGCGGATGGCCGCGCCGATCTGCTTCTCCTCGTACGGACCGACGAAGGTCAGGACCGGGTGGCGCTCCTCCGGGGGTGTCGTGATCGTCGACATCTCCCTGATTCCCGTCACCGCCATCTCCAGCGTGCGCGGGATCGGGGTCGCCGACATCGTCAGCACGTCCACGTTCGCGCGCAGCTTCTTCAGCTGCTCCTTGTGCTCGACGCCGAACCGCTGCTCCTCGTCGACGATGACGAGCCCCAGGTCCTTGAACTTGGTCTCGGCGGAGAAGAGCCGATGTGTGCCGATCACGACGTCGACCGAGCCCTCGCGCAGGCCCTCCAGGGTCGCCTTCGCCTCGGTGTCCGTCTGGAAGCGGCTCAGCGCCCGGACGTTCACCGGGAATTGCGAGTAGCGCTCGCCGAACGTCCCGAAGTGCTGCTGCACCAGCAGCGTCGTCGGTACGAGGACGGCGACCTGCTTGCCGTCCTGTACCGCCTTGAAGGCCGCGCGGACCGCGATCTCCGTCTTGCCGTAGCCCACGTCGCCACAGACCAGGCGGTCCATCGGGACCGTCTTCTCCATGTCCTCCTTGACCTCGGCGATGGTGGTGAGCTGGTCGGGCGTCTCCGCGTACGGGAACGCGTCCTCCAGTTCGCGCTGCCACGGCGTGTCGCCGCCGAAGGCGTGCCCGGGGGCCGCCATCCGGGCCGAGTACAGCTTGATCAGGTCCGCGGCGATCTCCTTCACCGCCTTCTTGGCGCGCGCCTTGGTCTTCGTCCAGTCGGCGCCGCCGAGGCGGTGGAGGGTCGGGGCCTCGCCGCCCACGTACTTGGTGATCTGTTCCAGCTGGTCGGTGGGGATGTAGAGGCGGTCGCCGGGCTGGCCGCGCTTGGCCGGCGCGTACTCGACCACCAGGTACTCGCGGGTCGCGCCCTGCACCGTCCGCTGGACCATCTCGATGTAGCGGCCGACGCCGTGCTGCTCGTGGACGATGTAGTCGCCGGTTTCGAGGGTGAGCGGGTCGATCGTCTTGCGGCGGCGGGCCGGCATCCGGGCGCCGTCCTTGCCGGCCGCCTTCTGGCCGGAGATGTCGGTCTCCGTGAGGACGGCGAGCTTCAGCGCCGGGTCGATGAATCCGTAGTCGATCGAGCCGCAGGCCACCTGGACGACGGAGGGGACGAGCCCGGCGAGGTCCGACTCCAGGCGGGCGGCGATGCCCTCGCCGCCGAGCACCTCGACGGTGCGGGCCGCCGGGCCGTGGGCCTCAGTGACGAACACCGTGCGCCAGCCGTCCGCGAGCCAGCCCTTGGTGTCGGCGAGGGCCTTCGCGGTGTCGCCGCGGTACGTCTCCGGCGCGTGCATCCCGAGCTTCAGCGTGTCCGCGTCCCCCGCCGCGTCGGCGGCGGATGTGAATGTTTCGTCGGCCGCGAACGGGGACACCGACCACCACATCATGTCCAGTTCGCGGGCCCGGTCCCGTACGTCCGCGATGGACCACAGGGACGCCGCGTCGACGTCGATCGGGGCCTCCCCGCCGCCCGCGGTCGCCGCCCAGGACGCGTGCAGGAACTCCTGCGAGGTCGCCACCAGGTCCGTCGCGCGCGTGCGCACCCGCTCCGGGTCGCAGACGACGGCCATGGAGCCCTTGGGCAGGACGTCGATGAGCAGTTCCATGTCGTCGACGAGGACGGGGGCGAGGGACTCCATGCCCTCGACCGCGATGCCCTCGGCGATCTTGCCGAGCAGTTCGCCCAGCTCGGGGTGGGCCTCGGCCAGCCGGGCCGCCCTCTCCCGTACGTCGTCCGTGAGCAGCAGTTCGCGGCAGGGCGGTGCCCAGAGCCCGTGTGCGGCGACCTCCAGGGACCGCTGGTCGGCGACCTTGAAGTAACGGATCTCCTCGACGTCGTCGCCCCAGAACTCCACGCGCAGCGGGTGCTCCTCGGTGGGCGGGAAGACGTCCAGGATCCCGCCGCGTACGGCGAACTCGCCGCGCTTCTCGACCAGCTCGACCCGTGCGTACGCCGCTGCCGACAGGGCCGCCACGATGTCACCGAGGTCGGCGGTCTGGCCGGTCCGCAGGGCCACCGGCTCCAGGTCACCCAGGCCCTTGACCTGCGGCTGGAGCACCGACCTGATGGGGGCGACCACGACGGAGACCGGGCCGGTCTCCGGGTCGTCGGGGCGCGGGTGCGCGAGTCTGCGCAGGACGGCGAGCCTGCGCCCGACGGTGTCGCTGCGCGGGGACAGGCGTTCGTGCGGCAGCGTCTCCCAGGACGGGTACTCCACGACCCCGTCGGACGGCAGCAGCGAGCGCAGTGCCGCCGCCAGGTCCTCGGCCTCGCGGCCCGTGGCCGTCACGGCCAGCACCGTGCGGCCCGTCTCCCTGGCCAGCGCCGCCACCGCGAACGGGCGGACCGCGGGCGGCCCCACCAGGTCGACGTGCATGCGGTTGCCGTCGCCGGCGGCCCTCACCGCTTCGGTGAGTGCGGCGTCCTTGACGACGGCGTCGAGCAGACCGTGCAGGCTCATGAAGAGGATTCCATCCGAGGATCTGAAGAGCGGGGAGCAGGAACGGGGATCAGGAACGGGGAAGGAGGAGGCGTGTGGGGTGGCGTGGCACGGAACGAAGGAGTTGGGAGGGAGTGGGTGAGGTGGGTGGGCAACGCGAGCCGCCCGACACGTCTGACGGGCCGGGGGTGTCCAGCGTACGACGCCGGGGTCGCCCACGCCCGCGCCTGTGGACAACGCCTGTGGATACCGGGGTCCCTCGCGGATGGCTTCCGCCATTTGGGTATCGTCGTCGGCGTATCGAAACCCGCATACGTCCCGACACCACCACGCCGCCTTGACCGGAGGCCTGTTGACTGAAGGGATGTCCTACAGCGAACCAGCCCGAACAGCGACCCAGATCCGGTGGTGCCCGGGGTGTATCAACGCCCCGTCCGCGACCGCCGAAGTGAGGATGGCGGACCAGTGAGCCGAAACGCACACCACGGAGGGGCGGGTGCCGCGGGCGTGAGTCTGACCGTCAGGCCGATCAGCGCCGCCGAACACTTGGCGTTCGTGCGGGCACAGCGGTCCACCAGCTTTCTGCAGACCCCGGCATGGGCCCACGTCAAGCCCGATTGGCGCAGTGAGTCCCTCGGCTGGTACGACGGCGGGCAGCTGGTCGGTACCGGGCTCGTCCTGCACCGCCCGGTGCCGAAGCTCGACCGCTACACGCTGGCCTATCTGCCCGAGGGCCCGGTCATCGACTGGACCGGCGAGATCAGCGCGTGGCTCGATCCGCTGGCGACGTATCTCAAGGCACACGGCGCGTTCGCGATCCGGCTCGGCCCGCCGGTGTGGACGAACACCTGGAGCGCCGCCCAGGTGAAGGAGGGCGTCGCCAACCCGGACATCAGGCGGCTCACCGACATGCCCAGCCGGGAGGAGAACTCGACAGGCCTGCGCGTGGCCAGGCAGCTCAAGGATGCCGGCTGGCTGCCGCAGAACCCGGAGGACGGCTTCGGGGTCGGACATCCGCAGTTCAAGTACGAGGTTCCGCTGGCGGGCAGGACCGAGGACGACGTACTCAAGGGCATGAACCAGCTCTGGCGCCGCAACGTCAAGAAGGCGGCCAAGGAGGGAGTCGAGGTCACGGTCGGTGACGACCTGATGGCGTTCCACGACCTCTACGTCCACACCGCCGAGCGCGACCACTTCACGCCCCGGCCGCTGCGCTACTTCGAGACCATGTTCGCGGCGCTGCGCGCCGAGGATCCCGAGCGGATCAAGCTCTACCTGGCCCGCCACGAGGGCGACCTGGTCGCCGCCACCATCATGGTCCGCGTCGGCACCCACTCGGTGTACTCCTACGGCGCCTCCTCCACCAAGAAGCGCGAGGTGCGCGGCTCCAACGCCCTCCAGTGGGCGATGATCCGCGACTCGCTGGCGGTCGGCTGCGACGTCTACGACCTGCGCGGCATCACCCCCACCCTCGACTCCGACGACCCGCATGTCGGGCTGATCCAGTTCAAGGTGGGCACCGGCGGTCAGGCGGTGCGGTACGTCGGTGAGTGGGACCTGCCGCTGCGGCCGATGGTCTACAAGGCCTTCGACCTCTACATGAGGCGGCGCGGGCGCTGAGCCCGGTAGCGGCCCCGAACAGCACCACGGCGTGGCGGGTCTTCCCGCGCACCCGGGCGTGACGGGTCTTGCGGCCCACCCCGCCGCACTACGCGAGTGCGGCGGCGACCTCGTCGAGGCGTGACCCGCGGGAGGCCTTGACGAGCACCACGTCGCCGGCGGCGAGGTGGCCGCGCAGCCAGTCGACGGCCGCCTCGTTGTCGGCCAGCGTCACCGCCCGCGCTCCCGCGCCGTCGGCGATCGACCGGGCGGCCTTGCCGACCGCGGCCACCACATCGGCGCGGGCGGCGGCGTACTCCCCGACGGCGCGGTGCTCGGCCTCGCTCTCGTCGCCGAGTTCGAGCATCTCGCCGAGGACGGCGATCCGGCATCCGCCCTCGATCGCCGCCAGCGCGTCCAGGGCCGCGCGGGTCGAGTCGGGGTTGGCGTTGTAGGAGTCGTTGAGCAGCGTCGCGCCGCCAGCGAGTTCGCGCAGCTCCATGCGCCACTTCGACAGCGAGACGGTGGCCAGCGCCGCCGCGGCCGCATCGAGGGGTACGCCGGCCGCCAGTCCCGCCGCCACGGCGGCCGACGCGTTGAGCGCCTGGTGGGCGCCCACGAGCGGCAGCGCGACGGGAACCGAGGCGTCGGCGGTCCCCAGCGTGAAGGACGGCCGGCCGAGCCGGTCCAGCGCCAGGTCGAGCACCCTCATGTCGGCGTGTTCCGCCCGGCCGAAGGCCAGCACCGGACCGTCGGTGAGCGAGCGCATCGCGGCGACCCGGGGATCGTCGGCGTTGAGGACGGCGGTGCCGCCGGGCGCCAGCCCCTGTACGAGTTCACCCTTGGCCTTGGCGATGGCCTCGCGCGACCCGAACTTGCCGAGGTGGGCCTGGCCGACGTTGAGGACGACGGCGACGTCGGGCGCGACCAGGCCGGTGAGGTGGGCGATGTCACCAATGTGGCGGGCGCCCATCTCGAGGACGAGGAACCGGGTGGCCGCGTCGGCGCGCAGCATGGTGAGCGGCACGCCGAGTTCGTTGTTGAACGAGCCGGTCGTGGCGATCGTCGGCGCGGTGCTCGACAGCACGGCGGCCAGCAGGTCCTTGGTGCTGGTCTTGCCCTGGGAACCGGTCACCCCGACAACGGTCAGCCCGTCGCGCAGCCGGGCCACGACGTGGGCACCCAGCGCCTGCAGCGCGGCCTGGGCGTCCTCGACGACGACGGTGGGCAGCGACGTGGGCCGGGAGCCGAGCACGGCCACCGCGCCGGCCCGGCCTGCCTGTTCGGCGTACTCGTGGCCGTCGACGTGTTCGCCGGCGAAGGCGACGAAGAGGCCGCCCTGTTCGGCCTGCCTGCTGTCGAGCACGGCGGGCGCGGTCACCGTCACAGCGCTGTCGCCCTCGACCGTCCCGCCGACGGCCGCGGCGATCTCGCCGAGGCTGAGCGGGATCATGCGCAGACGGCGCGAAGGCCGGCGAGCGGGAGCAGGTTGACGAGGCAGCGGTCGACGGAACAGCGGTCGTCGGAGGCTGGTTCGCTGTGGGTCATACGTGCAGTCAACATGCCTCCAGGCAATTCGGCGTGCTGTTGCGAGCACGTATGTGCTTTTCGATACACAACGGCATGCTACCGATCGGTCGCATCGAGAGCGTGCATGGCGCCGTGCACGCCGGGATCCTCGCGCGTCCTCGCCGGGACTTTCACACGTCTTCGACCTGCGGTCGGTCCGTGTCCGGTTGACAAGACCCCTGTCGCCCGGGTCAAATCCTCTTCGGCGCGGCCGCCAAGCCCTCGGACTTCGATGATCAACATGCGCATGGTTCCAGTGTTACCGTTCAGTAACGACTTGTAACATATCGAAATGCGCATACGTGGGGACAACACCGCGCCACCTTGACTGGAGGCATGTTGACTTCGCGCATGACCCACAGCGAACCGGCCCGCGCAGCGGCCCGCCGCACGGGATCGCCGACGACCACGCCCTCCTCGGGCGCCCCGGCAACCGGAATCACCATTTATGGGTGCGGACAGGACGAGGCCGCTTTGTTCCGGGAGATGGCACCCCGCTTCGGCGTCATACCGACCATCACGGAGGAGACGGTCTCCGAAGCCAATATTGAACTGGCGTTCGGAAACCGGTGCATCAGCGTAAGCCACAAAGTGCGGATTGCTAATTCTGCCCTTCTTGCGTTCAGCCAGGCAGGTGTAGCGTACATCTCCACGAGGAGTATCGGCTACAATCACATCGACGTGGAATACGCAGAAAGCGTCGGAATTTCCGTCGGGAACGTCGCCTATTCGCCGGACAGTGTTGCCGACTACACACTGATGCTGATGCTGATGGCAGTACGGAATGCGAAATCCACTGTCCGTCGCACGGATGCGCATGATTACCGGCTGCACGATGTGCGCGGGAAAGAGCTGCGCGACCTGACCGTCGGAGTGGTCGGCACGGGACGCATCGGTACGGCAGTCGTGGACAGGCTGCGGGGTTTCGGCTGTCGAATACTGGCCCACGACAACAGCCCCAAGGTCGACGTTGAATACGTTCCTCTCGATGAGTTGCTGCAACTGAGCGACATCGTCTCGCTCCACGCACCCCTCAACGAGGACACGTACCATCTTCTCAATCATCAACGCATCGAGAAGATGAGGCAGGGCGCGTACGTCATCAATACCGGACGCGGCCCGCTGATCGACACCGAGGCCCTTGTTCCGGCGTTGGAAGAAGGCAGGCTGGGCGGTGCGGCGCTGGATGTCCTCGAAGGCGAGGAAGGGATATTCTACGCCGACCTCAGAAACAAGCCCATCGAAAGCAAACTGCTGCTGCGGCTGCAGAAGCTGCCGAATGTGCTCATCAGCCCGCACACTGCCTACTACACCGACCACGCGCTGAGCGACACGGTCGAGAACTCCATCACGAACTGCCTGAAATTCGAAAGCAGGAATCAGCATGGCTAAGCTGAAAATCGGCGTAATATTCGGAGGCTGTTCAGAAGAACACCCCATCTCCATCAAGTCGGCGCGAGAAGTCGCACAAAACATCGATGTCGAGAAGTACGAACCGTTCTACATCGGGATCACGCAGAGCGGCGACTGGAAGCTCTGTGACGGCCCCGACCCGAATTGGGAGAACGGCGAGTGCCGTCCGGTTGTGCTGTCACCGGACAGGAGCGTGCACGGACTGATCATCCTGGAGGAGGGGAAGTACGAGACGATCCGTCTGGACGTCGTATTGCCCGTTCTGCACGGCAAGTTCGGTGAGGACGGCGCGATGCAGGGGCTGCTGGAGCTCTCCGGCATCCCCTACGTGGGCTGCGACGTTCAGAGCTCCGCCCTGTGCATGGACAAGTCCCTCGCCTACGTCGTCGCCAGGAGCGCGGGAATCGCCACGCCCGATTTCTGGACCGTCATGGCGGGCGAGAAGATCGACCCCGACCTGCTCACCTACCCTGTCTTCGTGAAGCCGGCCCGCTCGGGGTCGTCCTTCGGCGTCAGCAAGGTGTCCAGCGAGGAGGAACTGCAGAGCGCGGTGGAGACCGCGAGGCAGTACGACTCGAAGGTGCTGATCGAAGGGGCCGTCATCGGCAGCGAGATCGGATGCGCCATCCTGGGGAACGAGTTGGACCTGTTCGCGGGCGAGGTGGATCGAGTCGACCTCTCGCACGGGTTCTTCAGGATCCACCAGGAGGACTCGCCCGAAACCGGTTCCGAGAACTCCACATTCATCGTTCCCGCCGACATTCCGGAAGAGCTGCGATCACGCGTCCGGGAAGCGGCGAAGGACGTGTACCGCGCCTTGGGGTGCAGGGGTCTCGCACGGGTGGACATGTTCCTCAAGGAGGACGGCGAAGTCGTCCTCAACGAGGTCAACACGCTGCCCGGTCTGACCTCGTACAGCCGCTACCCGAGGATGATGGCGGCCGCGGACGTGCCGCTGTCCGAAGTGATCGACCGGACCGTTTCGCTCGCATTGGCGGGGAAAAACAGGTGAATGAAGATTTCGTCTTCATGGACGAGCACATATCCGGAATACGCTGGGACGCCAAGTACGCCACGTGGGACAACTTCACCGGCAAGCCGGTGGACGGGTACCTGGCAAATCGGATAGTCGGTACGAAGGCTTTGTGTGCGGCTCTGGAAAAGGCGCAGAAGCAGGCCGAATCCCTCGAATTCGGCCTGCTCCTCTGGGACGGCTACCGCCCGCAACGCGCCGTGGACGCCTTTCTGCGCTGGTCGCAACAGCCGGAGGACGGCCAGAAGAAGCTGCGGCACTACCCGAACATCGACAGAGGCGAGATGTTCGAAAAGGGGTACGTGGCCGCGAAGTCGGGCCACAGCCGCGGTAGCACCGTTGACCTGACGCTGTATCACCTGAACACCGGTGAACTTGCCCCCATGGGCGGTGACCATGACGTGATGGATTCGATTTCCCATCATGGAGCACAAGGGGTCACCGAAACCGAGGCGGCAAACCGTGAGCACCTGCGCTCCATCATGGGTGCCTGCGGATTCAGCGCGTACGAGTATGAGTGGTGGCATTACACGTTGAAGGGCGAGCCCTACCCGGACACCTATTTCGATTTCCCCATCGCGTAGTTGTCCCGTGGTTGGCTCGTGGTTGTCTCGTGCCTGAGGGCTCCGCCCCCGCGCACGCCAGAGCCCGGCACCGCCAAGTCCGAAGACTTGCCGGTGCCGGGCTCTTTTTCCCCCGTGACCCCCGTACACGGTGGCTCTGAGGCGGCGATGGCGGCTGCCGCCGCGGTGGCTAGTCCGTCGCGATCGCGTTCAGTACGTTCATGCGGCCCGCCCTGAACGCCGGGACCAGTGCGGCGAACAGGCCCACGAAGGCCGAGCCGATGAAGACGCCGATGATGGTCGGCCAGGGGATTTCGAGGACCTTGAGGCCCTCCAGGGCGAGGAGCTTCTGGGCGGTGGCGCCCCAGCCCATGCCCAGACCGAGGCCGAGCAGCGCTCCGAAGAGGGCGATGACGACCGACTCCAGGCGGATCATGCGGCGCAGCTGGCGGCGTGAGAGGCCGATGGCCCGCATCAGGCCGATCTCCCTCGTGCGCTCCACCACCGACAGGGCCAGGGTGTTCACGACGCCCAGGACCGCCACGATGATCGCGAGGGCCAGCAGGCCGTAGACCATGTTCAGGAGCTGGCCGATCTGGTCCTTGAGCTCCTGCTTGTAGTCGGTCTGGTCACGGACCTGGTACTGCGGGTACGGGTCGAGGGACTTCTTCAGGGCCGCGTACGCCGCCTTCTCCTGGCCGTCCTTGGCCTTGGCGAACATCATGTCGTTCGGCGGGATCTTGTCGGCCGGGACGTACTTCTCGACCGTCGAGATGTTCATGTAGCGCGCGCCCTTGTCGATGGCCACGTCGTCGTTCGTGATCGCCGCGACCTTCAGCTTGGCGGTCCGGCCGTCCTTGAAGGCGACGGTCATCGTGTCGCCGACCCGCACGCCGTGCTTCTTGGCGTAACCGGAGCCGACCGCCATCGCATCCTTGCCGTACGCCGCAGCCAGGTCACCGGCAGTGGTCTCGCGGCGCAGGTCGCTCGCGTACGTCGGGTCCGCGGCCGTCACGTCGCTGTTCTCGGTCTTGCCGTCGGGCGAGGTCAGCTTGGCCTCGACCTCCTTGTAGCTGGTGACGTGTGCCATGCCCGGTGTCGACTCGATGGCCTTCTGGGCCTGCGGGACGATCCGCTGGTTGCCCTGGATGATGAAGTCCGTGCCGACCGACTTGTCGAGCTCCTCGGTCGCGGAGGCCACCATCGAGGAGCCGACCACGGAGAGGCAGGCGACCAGCGCGAGGCCGATCATCAGGGCCGCGCCCGTGGCGCCGGTGCGGCGCGGGTTGCGCAGCGCGTTCCGCTCGGCCAGTCGTCCCACGGGTCCGAAGCCGCGCAGCAGGACCGCGCTGATGGCCCGGACCACGCCGCCCGCGAGCAGCGGGCCGATGATGACGAACCCGATCAGCGAGAGCACCACACCGGCACCCAGCATCATCGAGCCGTCGCTCGCCTTGTCGGCGGAGGCCGCCGTGTAGAGCGCCGCGGCACCGCCGCCCGTGAGGAGGAGGCCGATGATGCCCCGGATCCAGCCGGCCTTGCCGTCGGCCGGCGTACCGGCGTCGCGCAGCGCGGCCATCGGGGAGACCTTGCCCGCGCGGCGGGCGGGCAGATAGGCGGCCAGCACCGTGACGACGACGCCGAGGACCAGGCCGACGACCGGGGTCGTCGTCTTCACCGTCAGGTCGGCGGTGGAGAGGTTCATGCCCGCCATCGACATGAGCTTCATGAGGCCGATCGCGATACCGACGCCCGCCGCGACACCCAGGATCGAGCCCACGACACCGAGCAGCAGGGCCTCGATCAGCACGGACCGGTTGACCTGCTTGCGGGACGAGCCGATCGCCCGCATCAGGCCGATCTCACGGGTGCGCTGGGCGACCAGCATCGAGAAGGTGTTGATGATGAGGAAGATGCCGACCAGGAAGGCGATTCCGGCGAAGCCGAGCATGGCGTACTTGATGACGTTCATGAACTCGCCGACGCCCTCGCGGTTCTCGTCCGAGAACTCCTTCTGCGTCTGGATCTTGTACGCACCGGCTGCGCTCTCGCCACCGGCGAGCGTCGTGGAGACGTTCTGCTTGAGCTGCGTGTCGCTGACGCCCGACGCCGCCGAGACGTTGATCTGCGTGAACCGGCCGGTCTCGCCGAGCAGTTCGCGCTGTGCGGTGGCGGTGTCGAAGTAGACGATGGCGGCACCGGGGTTGGTCACCTTGAAGGTGGCGATGCCCACGATCTTCGCCGTGAAGTCACCGGTGACGGCGATGGTGCGCAGCTCGTCACCCATCTTGAGGTGGTGCTTGTCCGCGGTGTCGGAGTCGACCATGACCTCGGTGGGCCCGCGCGGGGCGTGTCCGGAGGTGATCTCCATCGCGCGCAGGTCGTTCTTCGTCCAGTTGCCCGCGATCGTCGGGGCGCCGGTGCTGGACCCCATGTTCTTGTTGTCGCTGTTGACGACGGTCACGTTCATCGAACCGACCGCGCCCTCGGCCGACTTGACGCCCTCCGCCTTCTGCGCCTGTGCGACGGCCGACGCGGGCAGCGACGCCGGCTTGCCGTTCTGCGGGGTCGAGCCGTCCGCCTTGGCCGCCTTGGGGGAGACCGTGACGTCGGACGCGGTGGTCGCGAAGAGCTTGTCGAAAGTCGTGTTCATCGTGTCGGTGAACACGAGCGTGCCGCACACGAAGGCGACCGACAGCAGGACGGCGACAGCAGACAGGGCCATCCGCCCCTTGTGGGCGAAGAAGTTGCGTATCGAGGTCTTGAAGACAGTCATGACGTACGCCCCCGGGCGTCGAAGTCCTTCATGCGGTCGAGGACGGCGTCCGCGGTGGGCTTGTACATCTCGTCGACGATCCGGCCGTCGGCGAGGTACAGCACACGGTCCGCGTACGAAGCGGCCACCGGGTCGTGCGTGACCATCACGATGGTCTGGCCGAGCTCGTCGACCGAGCGGCGCAGGAAGCCCAACACCTCGGAACCGGCGCGCGAGTCGAGGTTTCCGGTCGGTTCGTCACCGAAGATGATCTCGGGCCGGGCGGCCAGGGCCCGTGCCACGGCGACGCGCTGCTGCTGGCCGCCGGAGAGCTGGTTCGGCCGGTGCTTGAGCCGGTCGGCGAGCCCGACGGTCTCGACGACCTGGCTCAGCCAGCCCTTGTCCGGCTTGCGGCCGGCGATGTCCATCGGCAGCGTGATGTTCTCCAGCGCGTTCAGCGTCGGCAGCAGGTTGAACGCCTGGAAGATGAAGCCGATCCGGTCCCGGCGCAGCTGCGTGAGCTTCTTGTCCTTGAGGCCGGTGATCTCGGTCTCGTCGAGGTAGATCTGCCCGGAGGAAACGGTGTCGAGGCCCGCGAGGCAGTGCATCAGCGTGGACTTGCCGGACCCCGAGGGGCCCATGATCGCGGTGAACCTGCCCCGCGCTATGTCCACGTCCACCTGGTCCAGAGCGACGACGCGGGTCTCGCCGGACCCGTACGCCTTGACGACCTGCCGCGCCCGTGCGGCAACGGCCGTACGCTCTCCAGTGCCCCCGTGCCTGGGAATGGTTACAGCCGATGTCACGGTATGTCTCCTAAGTCGGTCGCCCTTGAGGACGACGGGATCTGCGGTTGACCAGGTCGTGCGGTTTCGCCGTGCGCTCGTGCCGTGCGCTATGTCGTGCACTCGTGCTGTGCGTGACGTCCTGCACTCGTGCCGTGCGGTTACAGCGACAAGTCTCGTGGCGGAGGGTGGTCCACCGCGCTGGTGCCCAGCGCAGTCTTCTGCTGGGGAAAACCCCACCCCCGCCAGTGCGGTACACCGCCCCCCAGCGGCATAAAGCCAGGTTAAAGAGCAGATCGGCCTCTCTCCTCCTCCGGCAGTACGAACCCTCCCCGAGCCGTAGTACGGAGATCCCCCTAGGGGCTCTCCACCCATCGGTGGATGACCTCTCAGGGACGCCTCCACCCGTGAGCCCAGCCAGTGGGCGCCCTCCCGCGACGGGTGGGGCAAGTGGGAGAGTGGCTTCCGGCAGATAGGTGCAGGGGGAAGGAATCCAGTGGGCCAGGGGGAAGACACCGAGATACCCGCCGCGACAGAGGACGGGCCCGCCACCCCGCGGGCCGGGGCCCGCGGCCGGAGAGCCGTCGTCGCCGCCCTCATGCTCTGCATGGGCCTCGCCGCGCTCGACTCCACCATCGTGTCGACGGCCGTCCCGCAGATCGTCGGCGACCTCGGCGGCTTCTCCGTCTTCTCGTGGCTGTTCTCCGGCTATCTGCTCGCCGTGACGGTCTCGCTCCCCGTCTACGGCAAGCTCTCCGACACCTTCGGCCGCAAGCCGGTGCTGATCGGGGGCTCGATCCTCTTCCTCCTCGGCTCCCTGCTCTGCGCGGTCGCCTGGAACATGGCCGCGCTGATCGCCTTCCGGGTCGTCCAGGGCCTCGGCGGCGGCGCCCTCCAGGGCACGGTCCAGACCCTCGCCGCCGACCTCTACCCGCTCGAACAACGCCCCAAGATCCAGGCCAAGTTGTCCACGGTCTGGGCCACGTCGGCGGTCGCGGGCCCGGCGCTCGGCGGGGTGCTCGCCGCCTACGCCGACTGGCGCTGGATCTTCCTCATCAACCTGCCGCTCGGCGCGGTCGCGCTCTGGCTGCTGATCCGCCACCTCCACGAGCCCCAGCGCAAACGCTCACAGGACCACGGGTACGAACACGAAGGCAATGGCGCAGGCGCAGGCGCAGGCGGGGCCACCGACCGCCCCCGCATCGACTGGGCCGGCGCGCTCACGGTCTTCGCCTGCGGCGGCGTACTCCTGACGGCCCTGGTGCAGGGCGGGGTGGCCTGGCCGTGGCTCTCGCCGCCCTCAATCGCCTTGTTCGGTACGGGACTTGCCCTGATCGCCGCTCTCGTCGTCATCGAACGCCGGGCCGCCGAACCGATCATCCCCGGCTGGGTCTGGCGCCGCCGCACGATCGCCGCCGTGAACCTGGCACTGGGCGCGCTGGGCCTCCTGATGGTCGCGCCGACGGTCTTCCTCCCGACGTACGCGCAGTCGGTGCTGGGCCTCGCCCCGATCACCGCCGGATTCGTGCTCTCCGTATGGACGTTGAGCTGGCCGGTCTCGGCGGCGCTCAGCCAGCACGTCTACCGGCGCATCGGCTTCCGCAACACGGCGATGCTCGGCATCGGCACGGCCACGCTGATCCTGTTCGCCTTCCCCTTCCTCCCGTACCCCGGCGAGGCCTGGCAGCCCACCCTCCTGATGTTCCTGCTCGGCGGCGCGCTCGGGCTCTTCCAACTCCCGCTGATCATCGGCGTGCAGTCGAGCGTCGGCTGGTCCGAACGCGGCACGGCCACCGCGTCCGTACTCTTCTGCCGCCAGACCGGCCAGACGATCGGCGCCGCCCTCTTCGGCGCGATCGCGAACGGGGTACTGGCCTCCCGGCTCGGCGGCGCGGGCGACCTGGACTCGGTGACGAAGTCCCTGGACTCGGGCACCCCCGACGAGCACGTACGCCGAGCGGTCGCGGAGGCCGTCCACTCCGTCTACTTCGGCGCGGCCTGCGCGGCCGGACTCGCCTTCCTGGTCCTGCTGTTGGTGGCACCGCGCCGCTTCCCGGTGAAGCAGGGCCCGGAGGACTGAGGCACCCGGAGTACCGAGGGACCGGCATGCTCATGCCGTGGAGACGTCATTGGCATGGGGCCGTAACACTCCTGTTGGAGGCTCGTGGCGCACCTTCCGGCTCTCCAGCAACTCACCCCCCACGAAGCCGGGTTCGATCGGACGATGTGCCCAGCCCACGCAGGTCGCGGCCCACGCAGGTCGCGGGCCGAGGGCTGCGGGTTAGGAGACATTGATGACCCAAGATGCATCCAGACGTAATTTCCTGAGATCCGTCGGCGTCGCGGGCGGCGCCGGAATGCTCTACTCGGCGATGGGCGCGATGGGGCTGGCCCCGGTCCCGGAAGCGCGGGCGGAGGCGTACCGGCCGCCCCGGAAGAGCGACTTCACGCTCGCCGGGCAGAGCGGCAAGAACGGCAAGAAGATCCTGATACTCGGCGGCGGCATCGCCGGGCTGGCGACGGCGTACGAGCTGGGCAAGGCGGGCTACGACTGCCGGATCCTGGAGGCGAAGGACCGCCCCGGCGGCCGCAACTGGACGGTCCGCGGCGGCACCACGCTCACCGACCTGGACGGGCGCACCCAGACGGCGTCCTTCTCCAAGGGCCAGTACATGAACGCGGGCCCGGCCCGGCTGCCGCAGTCCCATGTCACGCTCGAATACTGCCGTGAACTCGGCGTTCCGCTGGAGGTGTTCACCAACCAGAACGCCAACGCGTACATCTACCACGAGAACAGCGCCGCCCAGGCGGGCAAGGCGATCCGCTGGCGCACCGCGAAGGCCGACGCCTACGGATATGTCTCCGAGCTGCTCGCGAAAGCCACCGACCAGGGCGCCCTGGACACAGCACTCACAGCCGACGACAAGGAACGGCTGATCGCGTTCCTGCAGAACTTCGGTGCCATCAAGGGCAAAGCCGATGGCTTCGCCTACACCGGCTCCGACCGGCGCGGGTACTCGGTCGAGCCGGGTGCGGCCTTCGAGGAGGGCACGGTACTCGGCCCGGTGCCATCGTTGTCAGACGTCATCGGGAGCGGCGTCGGGCAGCGCTTCTCCTTCGAGTTCGGCTACGACCAGGCCATGCTGATGTTCCAGCCGGTGGGCGGGATGGACGCGATCCCGTACGCGCTGGCGAAGGCCGTCGGCGAGGACCGGATCACCTACGGCGCCAAGGCGTTGGAGGTCAAGGATCTCCCCGACGGCGCCGAGGTCGTCTACCAGGACGCACACGGCCGAACCCGCAGCCGGCGCGCCGACTTCGTCGTGGCGGCCCTTCCACCCATGGTCATGGCCCGGATCAAGCACAACCTCGGCGCGGACGTCACCGCCGCGCTGAAGTACCCCGTCCCGAACCCGGTCGGCAAGGTGGGCCTCGAATACCGCAGCCGCTGGTGGGAGACGGACGAGCACATCTACGGCGGCATCACGCCGACCGACATGGACCTGGGCCCCATCTGGTACCCCTCGTACGGCTACCAGGGCCGCCGCGGCACCCTCATCGGCTACTACAACACCGGCGCCAACGCCGTCACCTACGGAGCCCTGACGCACGCCGAGC
Organism: Streptomyces sp. NBC_00878; assembly: GCF_026341515.1. Classification (NCBI taxonomy): domain Bacteria; kingdom Bacillati; phylum Actinomycetota; class Actinomycetes; order Kitasatosporales; family Streptomycetaceae; genus Streptomyces; species Streptomyces sp. NBC_00878. The sequence continues at coordinate 4,274,769 of NZ_JAPEOK010000001.1, forward strand.
GGGTGAAGCGGGCGGTGAGCCAGGGTGTGAAGATCCACGGCGACAAGTACCGCACAGAGCTCGACCGTTCCTTCAGCGTGGCCTGGCACCGCACGCCCCACATCGAGGCCGGCTGGGTGATCTGGCCCTCGCAGAGCGGCCCGGAGTACAAGCTGCTCAACAAGCCCGCGGGCCATGTCCACTTCGCCGGCGACTGGCTCAGCCATGTCATCGCCTGGCAGCACGGCGCGTTCACCTCGGCCCGCAAGGTCGTCACTGACATCCACGAAAGGGTGATGGCCGCATGAAGCGGCGCACGAAGATCCTTACCGCCACGGCCCTGACCGGCACGCTCCTCACCGGCGGCACCGCGCTGGCCGACGCCCGGGGCTGGTGGCCCGGCCCGAAGACGGTACGCGTGATGCTGCCCGAGGGGCAGACCAACCCGTCCATCGCGAACGGCGTGGCGCTGGGCGGGGAGGTGGCCGTCTACCAGAGCAGCGGCCTCGGCCCGACCGCGCTGAACCCGAGCGCCCCGGCGGGCACTCCCGAGAGCTTCACCGACCCCGCTCTCACCGAGGGGGCCACGGGTGTCACGATCACCGAGGCCCAGGCCCTCGTCGTCCTGCGCAACATCAAGACCAACCTGGAGGCCGCGGGCCTGACCCCGGCCGACGTCATCACGATGAAGGCCTATCTGGCCAATCCGCCGGGCGCGGAGATCGCCGACTACGCGGGCTGGAACCGCGCGTACCGGCAGTACTTCGCCAACATCGACCTGAAGTCGCACGAGGTCGTACCGGTACCGATGGGCACCTCGCCCGCCAAGGCCCCGCTGCTCGCCAACAACGCCCGCCCGGCCCGGGTGTCGACGGAGGTCGCCTCGCTGCCCGTCCAGGGCTGGCTCGTCGAGGTCGAGGTGACCGCGAGGTACAAGAAGCGCTAGTCGGGGCACCCCCGAGGCCCTTGTCCGGGTCGCGGTCCGCCTCGCGCAGGGGGCGGACCGCGGCGCGGCCCGTGTGTGCTGAAGCCATGGGCGCGGGCTGGATACGGGACGGCCAGTCATAACCATCCACCGAACGGACACTGGGCGCGTACGACACGGATCACCACGACAGGGTCACGCGCGTGCTGCGCAAGCACGGCCTCTCGCCGCTGGAGGTCATGTCGCCCTCCCCCGAGTGGGCCATGACGGACGCCTCGCTCCCCCTCCCGGCGGACCTGCGGCACGCGTATCGCTACGCCCGCCGCCCCGCCGCCGACCGCCCCGCCGCCGACCGCCCCGCCGCCGACCGCCCCGCCGCCATCCAGCTCTCCAACGAGCCCGACATGGACGTCACCAGCAGCACGGGCGACGCCCACGCGGCCTTCGTGAAGGCGGCGGCACGCGGCCCGGAACGCGGCCCCCAACAAGGACAACGGGGACGCGGAACCCCCGCTGGCTACCGCCTGTCCCGCCGGACCCGGATGTCGCTGGACGTCTACAACTTCACCGCCACGCCACGGACGGTGACGGTGAAGGCTCCGCGGCCTGCCGGGGGTTGGTCGGCACGGGCGGAGGGGCCGACCCGAGTCGAGGTCTCACCCCAGGGCCGTACGACCGTGCCCTTCACCATCACGGCGGGCAGCGCGGTGAAGTGCCGGACGGACCATCGCCTGGCCTTCACGGCGACGCTCGACGGCGACGAGGTGCCGCCGTCGGTGTCGTTGGTCCAGCTCAAGTAAGCGGACCGCACTTGGGGCATTGGCACAGAGGGAGACGTGCGACCGCCCACCAGTAAGTCTCGCGGCCGCTCGACGAGCTCTGCGACAGACGACCGGGAAAACGGTGGCCTGGCTTGGGTTCTGCTTGCGGCTGCGACCTCTGTTTGGTCGTCTGAGCGTTGCCTTCCGAAGCTTCGAAGGGGGACGGGTGGCGTTTCGGATTCACTTCACTCACGACGACTTTCTCCGTGTGTCTCTCGCCGAGGGCCCCGCTCTGCTCACCGAGACGGTGATCAGCCTGCGGATTCTGCAGCAACGCAGACCGGGCCCAGTGTTCGGGACATGGCAGCGCTGGGCACGTCAGCGGATGCCGCGCTCAGTCCACCGCTTGCGATCGCTGGTGCAGCCCAACGGGGCAGTCCCGGATTTCCTCACACCAAACGACTACTCGGATCTCGACGCGGGCTTGGACGCGGTACTGCATACACCGAAATCGATCCTGCGGACCGATCTGGACGCCTTCGCCCAGTTCACCAACGCCCGGTTGCCATCGTGGGCCGATCCACTCTCCGAGGGCTGTCCCCGGGCCCTGGAGACGCTGACCCAGGCGATGCGGGACTGGCACAAGGCCGCCATCGCCCCCATGGGCCAGCACCTGCACAGCCGGATCAAGGAAGCCCGGTTATCGGCAGCTCGCACGCTGCTCGCCGAGGGGCTGGACGCGATGTTGTCCCGGCTGCACCCCACGATCAGCTGGAAGTCTCCCGTGCTGGAGCTCGCCTGCCCCGACCACGACATGGACATCTATCTGGAAGGTCGTGGCCTGCGCCTGGTGCCGTCCTTGTTCTGCGGCCGTGAGGCCGCAATCAACCTGGACCCCGGCCTGCCACCCGTCGTGTTCTACCCCGTCGCCCACGAGACTCTGTGGACTCCGGACCGCCCTTCCGCTTCCAAGACCGACCAGGGCACTCTGGGCGCCCTCCTCGGCCCGACCCGTGCTGCGGTGCTGCAGGTCATCACCGCTGGGTACGGCATCACCACCACCGAGCTCGCCCGTCATGCCGGCATTTCGGCGGCCACCGTCTCCCACCACACCGCGCTGCTGCGTGAGGCCGGGCTCATCGCCACCCACCGCACTGGTCCCCACGCCCATCACCTGCCCACTCCGTTGGGAGCCAGGCTGGTGAACAACAGGCAGGAGTGAATCAGAAGGCGAGGAGGTCCGGACACCGCTCCAACCGCTGACCTGCGGTCTTTGAGCACTCTCTAAGCGCCTCGCCGGGAATGCCTGCCTCACACAGCATGGAGTCCTGGCTGAGATCGGAAGGCCGGCGGGGGATGTCAGGGCCTCTGGTCTCAGCCGCCTTCGGGTTCTTGTGGGAGTGGATTTCCGCTCCCACAAGAACCCGGCCCGCTCGCTGAAGAGCGGGTGACGGCCTCGAAGGGGACATCCATGCGATCGAAGGGGAACTCATGAAGAAGGCAATACCGCTCAAGCGGGTGACCGCCGCGGCCACAGCAGGTTCCGCGCTCCTCACCGCCGGTCTCCTCGCCGCAGGGCCAGCGCAGGCGGCGACGTCGGACACGGCCTCTCCTGCACGGGCCCTGAGCTGCGTGGTCGAGCTGGGTAAGCCGGCGAGGGGTGGCTCCGGGGTGACCGCCTCGGTCCGCACCAGCGGCTGCGGCACGAACGTCAAGTGGAACGCCAAGCTCCAAAGCTCCCGCTGGTGGGGCTGGGCCGACGACGCCGCGCAGTCCTGGAACGGCAGCCAGTTGCGTCGGCTCACCGCGACGTGCGCCGGAGTCCACGACCACCGGGTCATCGTGCAGGCCGTCGTCGACGGCCAGGGAAGCCCGTGGAAGGTAGGCCCCACGGCCACGCTCAACTGCGGCTGATCCCGAACACCCGGGCTGCCCGCGCAGAGCGGCCGTCGGCGAACCCGCCGGGCAAGGTAGGCAAGGTAACTGTCGCGTGAGTCCCAGCGACACGCCGGGTTCACGGCGTGTCGCTGGGACTCACAGCACACTTGCTGACGGTCTGGCGGGCAGCATCCGGGTCGTGACAACTCACGTGAGGGGCCCGCACTTGGGGCATTGGCACGGCGGAAAGCGCCCTGGCGACTCGATCGGCGGCGCCTCGCGACCGGGTTCGTACGTCACCTTCGGGCTCCAGGTCCGCCCGCTGTCCCGGGAGACCCGGAGGGTGATGTACGGACCGGGAGCCTTGTAGTCCGTCGCGTCCATGCACTGCCGCCTTTCACTGTCTGTATCGATCCAGACACAGAGTGGCGCGACGGTGGGTACCCTCGGAAGACAGCGGAGCGTGACAAGCAAACCTGCACGTACGGGAGTTGCACACATGGCGATCGAGGACAATCCGCAGGCTCGGGTGAAGTACGGCGAGGAGCTGCGGCGGCGCCGTGAGGCCGCCGGCCTCACCCAGGAAGAGCTGAGCCAGCTTGCGGTGATGTCGCGCACACACATCGCCCACATCGAGGCGGGGCGGCGACGGCCGGACATCGATGATGCGCGGCGGCTGGATCAGGTGCTGGACACGGGTGGGTTCTTCGTACGGTTCCTGCCGACGCTGGACGGCAAGAAGGTGGCGGAACACTTCGCCGAGGCGTTGGAGTTCGAGGGGAAGGCGACGACAATCAAGGAGTACGCCCCCAAGTTGGTGCCGGGAATCCTGCAAACGGAGGCGTACGCCCGCGAGATCCTCAGCTCCGGCTACCCGCCCAAGACCGACGAGGAACGTGACAAGCTCCTCGTCACACGCCTCCAACGCGCCCGCATCCTCGACAACTTCCACTCTCCCAGGGTGTGGACGCTCTTCGACGAGGCAGTACTACGCCGCGCCGTAGGGGGCCCGGCGGTTATGTGCGAGCAGCTGCGGCACATCGTGGCGCTGGGGGAGAGCCGCCGCATCGGCGTGCATGTGCTCCCCTTTTCGGCGGGCGCTCACTCTCTGCTGGAAGGCTTCCTCTCGCTCATGTGGTTCGAAGACCTCCCGCCCATCGCGTACGCAGAGGGCTTGAAGTCGGGCAGGCTCCTGGAACTTCCGTCAGTGGTGCGCCAATGCCAGGAGCTCTACGATCATGCTCTGGGCGACGCGTTGTCGCACCGAAAGTCCCTAGACCTCTTGAGGACCGTCGCGGAGGATTACGAGCATGAAGCCCAGCGAGCACACCATCCCTGACGCCTCGGTCCTGCCTGCTTGGCGCAAGTCCACCCACAGCGGCGGCAGCAGCGGCGAGTGCCTGGAAGTCACCGACCCCACCGCCTACGCGACCTGGCGCAAGTCCACCCACAGCGGCGGCAGCAGCGACTCCTGCCTCGAAGTCAACGACTCCGCCCTCCCCGCCCGCGTACCCGTCCGCGACAGCAAGAACCCAGCCGGCCCCGCCATCACCTTCTCCACGCCCGCCTGGGCGGCCTTCGTCACTTCTCTCGGTCGAACCAGGCCGTAGTCTCCGGCAGGAACAGCAGGACGATCACGGGCACCCCGAGCACGATCCGCAGCCCGAGCGTGGTGAGCGTGTCCTTCGCCTTCGCGGTGTACGCGACGGCGGACGTGGCGTCGAACTCGATGTCGCCGTCTGGGCACTCTGTCGAGTGGCCCTTCGCCGCCGAGACGGTGTCGGCCTTCGCGTACCACTTCGGCGGGTTGCTCCACGTCGTGGACCCGGAGATCTTGCTCGTGCGGTACAGCTCGACGTTCTTCTTGTCGCAGTTCGCGGACCAGATCGCGTACGGCGTGAAGGTGGCGCCCAGGATCTTCTTGCCCGCCACCTTGCGGGTGTCGAACTGGAAGAGGGAGCGCGCCTTCTTGTTGTCCACGAACGCGTCGTAGCCCACGCCGAGCGCGTGCTTGGTCTTCCAGAAGCTGGTGCCGGGCGAGCTGGACCACAGGGTCGTCCAGCCCGTCAGGGTCGCCTTGACGGCGGGCGGGTCGAGGACGACGGGGAACGTGGTGGCGCTGTCGGCGAGGAACTCCTGGTCCGGGACGATGGACAGGGCGTCGTCGCTGACGTCCGTCTCCATGACGGCCGTACGGGAGCCGGCGCTCGCGCCGAGCGAATCGGCGACGGCCGCCACGGAACTCGCGGACCGGGAGGCCGCCTTCGAAGCCGCCTGTGAAACCGTCTTCGTGGCCGTGGACTGGGGCGCGGACTGGGGCGTCGTGGACTGGGGCGTGCCGGCGTCCCACATCAGCGCGGAGCCGCTGGAGACGACCGCGTGTCCGGTGTCGTCGACGAACGCGGCCGTGCCGGTTCCGTCCGCGCGCACGGACAGTCCCCGGCTCTCGACCGGGAACTCCACCTTCTTCAGGGCCGGGTTGGCCGCGGCCTCACGTGAGTGGAGGACCAGGTGGTAGGTGAACCCGTCCGGATGAACCTGAACGGCGAGGTCCACATCGGGAAGCACCGAGCGGTAGACGGCTGACGCTCCGTCGATCTCCGGCTTCGGCAGGGTCCACGGGGACGACACCGCGTACTCCTTGTCACCGGTCACCAGCCGGACCAGCGGATCGTCCGTCCCGCCGCCGGACAGTCGGACGTCCTCCGCCGCGCGCGGCGCGAGGCTGCCGTCCGGCCGTACGGCCAGGGTGGTGTCGATGTCGGTCCACGCGCCGTTCTTCCGTACCCGCTCGGGCGATGTCGCGGACTCGGCCGTGAACGTGCCGTCGGGGTTCGCGACGACCCGGCTCGTCGCCGTCGTCAACTCGCCGACCTCGACGGCCTTCCCCGAGTCGACGGCCTTCTGTGAGACGCCTTCTCCTCCGCGGTGGCGGTGGGGAGGATGTCGTCCTCCCAGAACGCCTTGCCGCGCGCGGCCTCGTCGGCCGGTTCGGCCGGTTCGGCCGGTTCGGCCGCGGCCACTTCGTCAATGGCCGCTCCGTCAGCGGCCTCCGCCCCCGTTGCCGGCGCTCCGATCGGAACAACAGCCAGAGCCAGCACTGCGGAAACGACGGTTATCGCTCCGCGCAGCGCTCTTCTTCACACTCCGATCACAACTGACTGGATGGGGCACCGATACGTCAGCGGAGGCAACGGGCCAGGTCAGAGAAGCACGCCCCGGACTACTCCGCCGTCGCTCGGCCCGTCAGGGCCGTGAGGCTGTTGCGGACGTGGGTCATGTGGGCGCTCACGTCGTCCCACTCCTCACCGTGTTCGCGCAGCACCCGTTCCGTTTCGAGGGAGACCCGGTCCTCGTACAGGCGCGCCTCCGCGAGGAGTTCGGCCGCGCGGGCCTCGGCGTCCTCCTGGAGGTGGCGGGTCGACTCGTGGGCCTCGGTGAAGACCCGCTCGGCCGCCGCCAGATCCGCCGCCGCGCGCACCGCCCGCTCCTCGTAGCCCGCGTCCACCGCGGCCTCCCCCACGGCGGCCTCGCGTTCGAACCTCTCCCAGCGCTCGGCGTGCTCCTTCTCCTGCTCGCCGAGGAGCGTCTCGCTGCGCCGCCGCGTCTCGCGCAGCGCGGCGAGCGCCTCACCGCGGTTCTCCTTCACCTCGCGCCGCGCACCGATCCGCATCTCGTCGGCCTCGGCCTGCGCGGCGAGCAGCCGGTGCCTGACCCGCTCCTCGGCCTCACCGCGCACGGCGTCGGCATCCGCGCGTGCGGACTCGCGCAACCGCCCGGCCGCCACCTCGGCCTCCGTCACGACCAGCCGGGCCGCACTCCGCGCACCCTCGCGCACGGCCGCGGCCTCCTCCTCGCCCAGCTCGAAGAGCTGCCGGGCACGCTCGCCGAGCGACTCGTACGTCTGGGGAACCAGCCCCGCCACGACCTCGCGCAGCCGTTCCGTCTCGGCCTCCATCTCCCTGGCCAGCACGGTCAGCCGGGCGGCCCGCTCCCAGGCGGCGTCCCGCCCCCGCGAGAGCGCCGCGGCGTACGCGTCGACCTGGTCGGGACGGTAACCGCGTCCCCGTACGACCTCGAAGCCATGAGGCGACACCGGTGCGCTGCTCATCCTCGAATCCCCTCTCCGGCGTACGACTCTCCGCATGCGACGTACGACATGATTTGTCGCACATCTTGACGGATGAGGCAGAAGCGTTCATAACGCGACACTCCGGATAGGGGCCAGGCAGGAATGTGACGCAAAAGGGCCGGGCCCGGTCAACCGACCGGGCCCGGCCCTCTCGTACTCAGCGACTCGACATCACGTCACGTCACGCCACGCCACGCCACGCCACGCCACGTCATGTCATGTAACGCCACGTCATGTCATGTCACAGCAGGCCGTCCCACATCTGCTCCAGCAGGACCGACCACCAGCTCTCCGGCGACCCGAGCGCCGCCGGGTCGAGCGCGGCCAACTGCGCCTGGAAGTCGACGGTCCAGCGCCCCGCCTGCTCCTGGTTGAGCCCGAACCGAAGGCGCCACATACGGCCCAGCAGCGCGAGGCAGCGCGCGAACTCGGGCAGCCCCGTGTTCACGAACTGCGGCGGTACGGAGGCCCCGCCGGGACCCGCCTCCATGGGTACGGCCACGATGTGGGCCGTCCCGTACTGGACACAGATCGCCTTGCCGAAGTCGCTGCCCATGACGAGGTACGAACCCGCGTCCGCGGCCGGCTGGATGCCGCGCTCCTGCGCCAGTTCGGCGAGCGTCGGCACCGGACGGCCCGGCTGGGACTGCGCCCAGAAGAACGGGTTCATGTCGACGGGCAGCCCGGCCACCACCAGCGTGTGCGCCACGATCGGCGGCACGCCCTGCCGGGACACGGCCCCCTGGTCGAAGCGGAACAGCCCCGGTCCGAACGCCGCCGCCAGCTCCTGCCCGATCGCCTCCGGCGGAATCGGCGGCGCGGGCTGCACCGGCGGCAGCGGCGACCGTACCGGCCCGGGCCTGGCCGGCCCGTCCGCGACCTGGTGCAACTCGCCCTGGTGCGCGAGCAGTTGGGCCATGCCCTGCTGACGGCTCGCATGGTCCGTGCCGTACGAGGCGATGCTCGTGATCCGTGCCTGCGGCCAGGTCTCCCGGATCATCCGCGCGCAGTACGCGCCCGGCAGCTCACAGGACTCCAGCTCCGTGTGGAGCTCCAGCACCTGCTGCGGCGGCACGTTCATCGCGCGCAGCTCGTGCAGCATCTGCCACTCCGGGTGCGGGGTGCCCGGCGCGGACCGCCGGATGAGCTGCTGCTCGCTCCCGTCCTGGGCGCGGTAACGGAGAACCGCCTGGTAGCCGGGTCCGACGGTCGGCTGCCCCTGCTGGGGGTAACCGTAGGCCGGGGGCGGGGGCTGCTGACCGGGCATCGGCTGCCCGGGGAAGGACTGACCCGGCATGGGCTGCCCCGGGAAGGGCTGCTGACCGGGCATCGGCTGCATCGGTTGCATCGGCTGGGGAGCGCCCGGCGTCATCCCAGGAGCACCCGGCGCACCCGGCGCACCGGGGAACGGGGACGGCGGGGCCGTACCCGGGCCTCCGACCGGCGGACCGGCCAGCATGGTCGCGGCGTGGTGGACACCGCCCGGAGGCGTACCGCCGGGCGCACCCGGACCGCCAGGAGCGCCGGGAGCGCCAGGAGCGCCAGGGGCACCCGGAGGCTGCGGGGCGCCAGGGCCGCCGACCGGCGGACCGGAGAGCACGGTCGCGGCATGGTGGACGCCACCCGCGGGCGTACCGCCGGGCTGGTTGGGCGCACCCGGAGCGCCAGGCGGCTGCGGGGCACCCGGAGTACCGGGCGCGCCAGGCGGCTTGGGTGCGCCGGGCTGGTTCGGGTCGGCGAACATGGTCGCCGCGTGGTGGACACCGCCCGGAGGCGTACCGCCCGGGGTACCCGGAGCGCCAGGGGCACCCGGAGCTCCAGGACCGCCCGGAGGCTGCGGGGCCCCGGGCCCACCGGCCTGGCCAGGTCCGCCAGGTCCGCCAGGTCCGCCGGGCCCGCCGGGCTGCCCGGGCGCACCCGGACCCGCGGGCCTCCCCGGCCCTCCCAGTCCTCCCGGCCCGTCGGGACCGAGCTGCGAGACGAGCTGAGTCGGTACGTACCCACCCGCGGGCGCCCCCGGCGCACCGGGTCCGGACGCGGGAGCCGCACCCCCCGGTCGTACACCGGGCGTTCCCGGCGCGCCCGGCGGAGGCGGCGTACCGGCCACGCCCGCACCACGGGCACCACGCGGCGGACCCTGCGCCTTGCTGGTCGCGGCGTCGGCGATGTCACCGGCGTTCGGAGCCAGCTGCCGCCCGGGCCCACCCGAACCGGCAGGCGGCTGCGGCGGGTTGGGCGCGGCGGGCGGCTGCGGAGGACCCTGCGGAAACCCGTACGAGGGAGCACCGGACGCACCCGGCCCACCTGGCGCACCCGGCGGCGGCGTACCCGCACCGGGCCCCTGCGGCGGATAGCCATACGAAGGAGGCGCCCCAGGCGGCGGCGTACCAGGCACACCGGACGCACCGGACGCACCCGGCGCACCCGGCGCACCCGGCGCACCCGGCGGCGGCGTACCCGCACCGGGCCCCTGCGGCGGATAACCGTACGAAGGAGGCGCCCCAGGCGGCGGCGTACCGGGCGCGCTGCCCTGCGCACCCGGGCCGCCCGGACCCTGCGGGAACGCGGGCGGGTTCGGAGCGTCCAGCGCGGGGGCGACGGCCGTGCGCGGAAGCTGGCTGCCGCCCGAGATCAACTTGGTCTTGGCCTCGGGGGTCGCCTCGGGCACCGACGGCGTACCACCGTCGCCCGCGTCGCGGACGTCCCTTATCTGCGGCGCGTACACGGTCGCGGGCAGCGGTACCGAACGGTCGTCGCCCGTCTCGGCGTTGGTGTCGGTCCCGGCCCACGGCGTCGCGTCGGCGGGCACATCGGCAGGGGCCGAGGCCCCGCCGCCGGCGGCGGGCCACGCCGGACCACCACCGGGAGCGGACGGCGCTCCGGCCGCGGACGACGCCGCCGGAACCGAGTCACCGACGGGTCCGGGCAACGTCTGCGGAATCGCCCCTCCGGCCCCGGCACCGGCCCCGGCACCGCTCCCAGCCCCAGCCCTGTCCGATGTCCTGCCCGGCGTCCTGTCGGACGGCCCATCCTGTGGCCCGCCCGACGTCCTGCCCGACCCGCTCTGCGACGCCCCGCCGGACGTCCGGTCCCTGCGGTCCGGGATACCCAGCCGGTCCGCCGCCTCCTGGAGCCACTCCGGAGGCGTCAACAGGAAGGAGGTCTGATTGAGGTCGACGCGCGCGGGAGGCTCGGACACCGGCTCGGGCACCGCCGCCGGCAGCCCGTACTCCTCCTCGTACCGGCGGATCACCTCGCCCACCGGCAACGAGGGCCACAGGGTGGCCTCGCCGCTGTCGCGGGCGATCACAAGCCGGTGGGCGCCGCCGTCGGACCGCGGTCCGTCGGGGCGGTCCTCGGCCCACACCACGAATCCGAGTTCGAACTCCCGCACCCGCACCTCACGGTGCTGGTAACCGGGCACATCCCCGTTGATCCACTCTTCCGCGCGCTCCTGCGCCTGCGCGAAGGTCACCATCGGACGCTCACTCCCCCACCGAAGACACCGCGGGCACCGGCACAGCCCGCGCGAAGCCACCGTCCACCATCAGGTTCGCCACGGTCTCCAGCTCCGGCGGATTGCCCGCGAGCCGGAACAGAAACTGGTCGAAGTCGTCCCCGCAGGGCAGCAACAGCCGCTGCACCCGCTCCGGAGGCGCCCACAGGTCCTGGTCACGGGCGTCGTCGTACGCGCAGAACCACACGGACCCGAGGCGCTCGCCCTTGACCTTCACGGCGAGCAGGCCGCCCTGCACGAAACCGACCCCCAGGTAGTCCTTGGTGAGGTGGTCACGCAAACACTTGTTGACGTACACGAGGTCGTTGACGGCGGCCTCGTCCCGCACGGTGAAGAACGGCTGGTCCACCAGCAGCCCCAGCTCGGCGTCGAGCGCGGCCCCCATCGGAGCGCACCCGCCCGCGGCCTTCAGGAACGACCGGTACGCCCCCGGCAGCCGGTACCCGAGGTCCTCCTCGACACCCAGCACCTGCTGCTCGGTCACCGCGACCGCTGCCTTCGGGAGGCCGAAATGCGCGGGCCGGGTCTCCTGAAGAGGCCGGGTCCCACGCTTGTTCTGGTCGACGGCCGCGGTCGCGAGCCCGCCGTGATGGCGGAGAAGCGCCTTCACCTCGACCGGTACGAGCTCCAGCCGCCGCGTCCCCGGCACGTGGTGCCAGGTCCAGCCGTGCGGAGTGGCGACGGGCGGGATCGTGTCCCACAGATCGTGCCCGTCCGCGGCCATCGCCGCGTTCGCGGAGACGTAGTCGGTCAGCCGCAGTTCGTCGACCCCGAACCCCTCGGGCGGATCGGCGATCTCCGCGGCGGCCCGCGCATAGAACGAGAAGTCGGGATAGCCGCGCTCATCGACACGTACACCTCTCGGGTGACGCGCCGCCCGGACGGGATCCGGGAAGCGTACGACCTGCCCGGCATACGCCGCGTTCGGCGGCGCGGCTTGCTGCCCGAGCCGACCTGTCGTCATGGCGGTTGCCCCCTGCGGCATTCTGAAGGTACGCGGATGTCGACAGCCTATGCGGTTGAACGACACCGGTCACCGGGCCTCCGGTTCCGTACCGGCCAGGACGCCTCCGGTTCCGTGACCTGCCGTCATCGTGCCGTGACCGTGCGGCGAAGACCACGCGTGTCGCACCGCCCCAGCTTCCACACCGGCCCCGGAGTTTGGCACTCTGTCCGAGCACCGGGGGATGCGGTAAGGGGAGGAAACAGGACGATGAACACAACGCAGGCAGGTAGGTCCGGAGACCCGAGGGTGGGCTGGAGCAACACCGAGCCGCCCGTCATCCCTGCCCTTCTCCACCGCCGCGACGGCATACTCCCGACCATCGCCGCCGCCCTGTCCGTACGCGGCGCGACCCTCACCGGCACAGCGGGCCGAGGCGACCAGCCGCCCCCGCTCCACCCCCTCGTCCGGGACTTCCTCGACACCCTGACGAGCGGACAGCGCGACCGCTTCACCGGCCGCTGCGCCGAAGTGATCCTCATCTCCCGCCACATCGCGACGGTGGACGTGGCCCGCACCAAACGGGCCGCCCGCAAACCCATGACCAACGGCGAAGCCCGCAAATCCCTCAAACAGGCCAAACTCACCGCCCGCCACATCCGCGAGAGCGGCGACCCCTTGCACGGCAGTTTCGCGCCACCCTGCCGTTCCTGCGCCGCGCTCAGCGCCCACTTCGGCGTACAGATCGTCGATCCGACGGCACCGGGGGACTGAGAAAACCGTCTTCCCCCAGCAGAGGGCAACACCAACGCCCCTGGCCGAAGCCGCCGAACCACAGTCGCCGAACCACGGCCGCGGCAGCTCAGACGAACGCGAAGGTCCGATGCACACCGACCGCACCTCCCCCTCCCCCACCCCGACCTCGACCCGGTTCTCCGCCGCGGTCGACGCCGCGCTGCGCTCCGCGGGATGGCAGCCGGGACGCTGGGACATAAGGCAGGCCGAGATCTGGGCCGATGCCCTGCGCGGTCACGAGACCCCCGGCGGCCACCGCCACTCCGTGTTCCCGGCGGCGGTGGAGGCCTGGGCGGAGTTCGGCGGCCTCCACATCACCGCCACGGCCCCGGGCCGCCAGATCGCCCCCACGACCCTGCACCTGGACCCGCTCCACGGCCTCCACATGGCCCGCATCCTCGTGGACCTCGGCAGAGCCCTGGACACCGAAGTGGCGCCCCTGGGCGAGGAGTCCGACACCAGAGCCCTGCTGGCGATCGACGAGGAGGGCCGCACCTACACCCTCGACCACACCGGCGACTGGTACCTGGGCGCGACCATCGACCAGGCCCTGACCACACTCGTCTCGGGCAGAGAACCCGTACGCCTGACAGCCGGCTGAACACCGACGGCCGCGCGGCCCGACTCACCCTGCGGTCCGGCTCACCCTGCGGCCCGGCTCACCCTGCGGCCCGGCTCACGCCACGACCCGGCTCACGCCTCAGCCGGACTCATCCCGCCGCCCGGCTCACGCCTCGGCCGGACTCACCCCGCCGCCCGGCTCACCCCACGGCCGGAATGACCGCCAACACCCGGCTCACCCCACGGCCGGAATGACCGCCGACACCCGGAACCCACCGGCATCGGTGGGCCCGGAGACGAACACGCCGCCCAGCCCCACCACCCGCTCCTTCATGCCGAGCAGCCCGTTCCCCCCGCTGGGCAGCCGCGCGTCGGACGCGGCTCCGGGCTCGGGCGGCGGACCGTTCTCCACCTGCATGGCGATCTCGGCCCCGCGATGCGCGACCCGTACCCGGGTCTTCGCCCCCGCCGCGTGCTTGTGGACGTTGGTCAACGCCTCCTGCACCACGCGATAGGCGGTCTGCTCCACCGCGGCCGCGTAGCCCCGGGCATCCCCCTCCACGGACAGGTCGACGGCCATCCCCGCGGCGGCGGACTGCCCCACCAACTCCTGGAGATCGTCGAGGCAGGGCCCGTCCCCGGCCTCCTCGTCCACGGCCCGGGACGCCGCGGCGGCCGCGGCAGCCCCCACCGCCGCGAGCGGCACGACCTGCATCCGCATGGAGGAAACCGCCGAACCCCCCTCCCCCTTGCGCAGCACCCCGAGCATCTCCCGCAGCTCGGTCAGCGCCTGCCGTCCCATGTCGCCCACGAGTGAGGCGTTCTTGACGGCCTTCTCGGGATCCTTCCGCGCCACGGCCTGCAGAGCCGCCGCGTGCACCACCATCAGGCTCACCCGGTGCGCGACCACGTCGTGCATCTCCCGGGCGATCCGGGTCCGCTCCTCGTTGCGCGCCCACTCCGCCCGCTCCTCGGCCCGCTCGGCCAGCAGCTGCAACTCCCGCTCCAGGGAGTCGGCGCGCTCCCGCAGACTCTCCATCAACCGCCGCCGGGCCCCCACGTACAGGCCGAGCAGGATCGGCGGCGCGGTCATCCCCAGCGAGGTGGTGATGGACACGAACGGCACGAACCAGTCCCCCACCATGCTCAGGTCGCCCCGCACCATCCCCTGGTGCGCACGCACGTACGTGACAATGAGCGTCCCCACCAGCGACATACCGGCCAGCGCCCCGATGATCCGCCGGGGCATCTCGGACGCGGCGAGCGTGTAGAGCCCGACGAGCCCCATCAGGAACCCCATCTGGGCCGGCGTGATGGCGATCGACACCAGCACCACCGCGATGGGCCACCGCCGCCGGAACAACAACACGGACCCGGCGACGGCGCCGAACACCACCCCCGTTGGAACCGGCACCCCCGCCGCCTCCGCGAAGGGATACCCCTCGATCGCACACTCCACGGCCGACACCAGCGCGAGGCTCCCGTCGAGCACTGCACTACGCCACCTCGCCCACCACCACGGCCCTGCCAGGGCCGCGGTGTGGTCTTCCCCCGTCGTGGTCATGCCTCCAGCCTACGGTCGCCCCCGGTCGCTTTTCCGGTGAGTTTCGCGTACTGGCCTACACCACTCGCCGTAATCGAACAGATACGAAACCGGCCGGAATCCCTCGAACTGCTGAATCGCCCACCGTTCGACCCTCGAAGCCCCCATTCCGCCTGGACGGTATGCCTATGGCACACGCACACAGCAAATACGGGGACTTCGAGGCGCTACGGGAACAGGCGACCGCGCTGCGCCGGGCGGGGCTCAGCCGCCGCCAGATCCGCGACCGCCTGCACGTCGACAACAACGACATCCTCAACCGCCTCTTGGAGGGCGAGCCGCCTCCGGAGTGGACGAAGCGACCGAACGCGAAGGACGACCTCCGCGACAGGGCTCGCGAACTACGCCTCAAGGGCTGGACGTACGACCAGATCCAGGTGGAGCTGGGGTGTTCGAAGGGTTCGATCTCACTGTGGGTACGGGATCTACCGAAGCCGGAACGCCGCGACTCCGCCGAGCAGGCGAAGCTCGCGGCACGGAAACGGTGGGAGCACGAACTCGCCATTCGCGATGAGAAGCGCCAGAGGACCAAGGCGGACTCAGCAAGCGAGATCGGCGCAATGACCGACCGGGAGTTGCTCATGGCGGGTGCGGCCCTGTACTGGGCAGAGGGGTCGAAGGACAAGCCCTACGACCGGCGCGAGAACGTCCTCTTCGTCAACAGCGACCCCGGAGTCATCCGGCTCTACCTGGCTTGGCTCAACCTTCTCGGCGTGGAGCGTGGACGCCTGCAATACCGAGTCATGATCCACATGACAGCCGACGTGGATGGCGCCAAGCGCTACTGGGCTGACCTCGTTGGCGTCGACGTCGCTACGTTCCAAAAGACGACCATCAAGAAGCACAACCCCAAAACCGTCCGCAAAAACGTGGGCGAGAACTACCGGGGCTGCCTCGTGATCCGCGTATCACAGGGCGCCGAGCTCTACCGCCGCATCGAAGGCTGGTGGTCCGGGATGGTGGACTCCGCAGGGAGGGATCATGCCCCTCCCCTCCTCCGGTAAGGTTTGAGGCAGCAATCCGCCGTGGGGTAGCGGCATCCCGCAGGCCTTTGGAGCCTTGAGACGCTGGTTCGAATCCAGCCGGCGGAGCTGCGCAGCTCGGGCCCTGACAGCACTGTCAGGGCCCGCTCACATTTCCCCCTCACAACGCCCCGGTATCCTGCGGATGTCCACCCCCCAAAGGCACCCCAGCCATCCGAAGCCGAAGGGCATCCCCGTGAGCGCCAACCGCCCGGCAGCCGTCGTCGTTCTCGCAGCGGGTGAGGGCACCCGTATGAAGTCGGCCACACCCAAGGTCCTGCACGACATCTGTGGCCGTTCTCTCGTCGGCCATGTACTCGCCGCCGCCCGCGAGTTGGAGCCCGAGCACCTGGTCGTCGTCGTGGGCCACGCCCGCGAGAAGGTCACCGCCCACCTCACCGAGACCGCTCCGGGCGTACGGACGGCCGTGCAGGCCGAGCAGAACGGCACGGGTCACGCCGTACGGATGGCCCTGGAGGAGTTGGGCGGCGCGGTCGACGGAACGGTCGTGGTCGTCTGCGGGGACACGCCTCTCCTCAGCGGCGGGACCCTGCGTGACCTCGCCGCGAACCACACCGCCGACGGCAACGCCGTCACCGTGCTCACCGCCGAGGTCCCGGACGCCACCGGTTACGGCCGCATCGTGCGCGACGGCGCCTCCGGTGCCGTCACCACGATCGTCGAGCACAAGGACGCCTCGGAGTCGCAGCGCGCGATCCGCGAGATCAACTCCGGTGTCTTCGCCTTCGACGGGCAGCTGCTCGCGGACGCGCTCGGCAAGGTCCGCACCGACAACAGCCAGGGCGAGGAGTACCTGACGGACGTCCTCGGCATCCTCCGCGAGGCCGGGCACCGCGTCGGTGCCTCCGTGGCGGGCGACCACCGCGAGATCGCCGGTATCAACAACCGCGTCCAGCTCGCCGAGGCCCGCCGCATCCTCAACGACCGGCTGCTCCACCGCGCGATGCTCGCCGGCGTCACCGTCGTCGACCCGGCCTCCACCTGGATCGACGTCACCGTCACCTTCGAGCAGGACGCGACCGTGCACCCGGGCACTCAGCTCCAGGGCGCCACACACCTCGCCGAGGGTGCCGAGGTCGGCCCCAACTCCCGCCTCAAGGACACCAAGGTGGGCGCGGGCGCCCGGATCGACAACACGGTCTCCGACGGCGCCGAGGTCGGCCCCCAGGCGAACGTGGGTCCGTACGCGTATCTCCGCCCCGGAACCCGCCTCGGGCTGAAGGCCAAGGTGGGTACGTACGTGGAGACGAAGAACGCCTCGATCGGGGAGGGTACGAAGGTCCCGCACCTGTCCTACGTCGGGGACGCCACCATCGGCGAGCACACCAACATCGGGGCCGCCAGCGTCTTCGTGAACTACGACGGCGAGGCCAAGCACCACACCACGGTCGGGTCCCACTGCAAGACGGGTTCGGACAACATGTTTGTGGCGCCTGTCACGGTCGGGGACGGCGCTTACACCGCCGCGGGCTCGGTCATCACCAAGGACGTACCGCCCGGTTCGCTGGCCGTCGCCCGGGGCCAGCAACGGAATATCGAAGGCTGGGTGGCCCGGAAGCGTCCGGGGAGTGCCGCCGCGAAGGCCGCGGAGGCGGCTGTCCGGGAGACGGAAGGCGAAAGCTGACCGGAAAGCGGTGGGTCGCAGTCGGCGTACCGTGATAGATGCACACCCGCTCAACCAGCTGGGCCCGCATCCGAGAACACATCTCACCATCCAGCTGAGACACCTCTGAGGAGACAGTGCTGTGACCGGGATCAAGACGACCGGCGAGAAGAAGATGATGTTCTTCTCCGGCCGCGCCCACCCCGAGCTTGCCGAGGAGGTCGCCCACCAGCTGGGTGTCGGGGTCGTCCCGACGAAGGCCTTCGACTTCGCCAACGGCGAGATCTACGTCCGCTATGAGGAGTCGGCCCGCGGCGCCGACTGCTTCCTCATCCAGAGCCACACCGCTCCGATCAACAAGTGGATCATGGAGCAGCTGATCATGATCGACGCTCTGAAGCGGGCCTCCGCCCGGAGCATCACCGTGATCATGCCGTTCTACGGCTACGCCCGGCAGGACAAGAAGCACCGTGGGCGTGAGCCGATCTCGGCCCGTCTGATCGCCGACATGATGAAGACCGCGGGTGCGGACCGTCTCCTGACGGTCGATCTGCACACCGACCAGATCCAGGGCTTCTTCGACGGCCCGGTGGATCATCTGTTCTCGCTGCCGCTGCTCGCGGACTACGTGGGCCACAAGGTCGACCGCACCAAGCTCACGGTCGTCTCCCCGGACGCCGGCCGCGTGCGCGTGGCCGACCGCTGGTGCGACCGGCTGGGCGCGCCCCTCGCGATCGTGCACAAGCGCCGCGACAAGGACGTCGCGAACCAGGTCACGGTCCACGAGGTCGTCGGTGATGTCGAGGGCCGGGTCTGTGTCCTGGTCGACGACATGATCGACACCGGTGGCACGATCTGCGCCGCCGCGGACGCGCTGTTCGCGCACGGCGCGGAGGACGTCATCGTGACGGCCACGCACGGCGTGCTCTCCGGTCCGGCCGCGGACCGGCTGAAGAACTCCAAGGTCAGCGAGTTCATCTTCACGGACACGCTGCCCACCCCGGGCGAACTGGAACTCGACAAGATCACCGTGCTGTCGATCGCGCCGACGATCGCCAACGCGGTGCGTGAGGTCTTCGAGGACGGCTCGGTGACCAGCCTGTTCGACGAGTAGGACGAACAGGACGAGCAGCGGGTCTGCCGGTCCCGTCCCTCCGGGCCGTCCCTCCGGGCCGTCGCTCCGGAGCCCGCGTAGATCGATTTCTTGTACGGCCTCCCCGCCCCGTAAGCTGTCACAGTTGCTCGGCGAGGGAGGCCGCACTCTTTGGTGCGGCGGTCCGTTATCGACGCGCTCTTCGTAGCAGGCCGATGTTTTGGCCGGGTGACCTCCCCCACTCTCAACTTTCGTTCGAGCGGGGGGACCCCCATCCCCATTTGATCTACGAGGAGTGACCATGGCCGACGTCAAGCTCGCCGCCGAGACCCGTACTGAGTTCGGCAAGGGCGCCGCCCGCCGCATCCGCCGCGCCAGCAAGGTTCCCGCGGTCGTCTACGGCCACGGCGCGGACCCCGTCCACATCACGCTGCCGGGCCACGAGCTGCAGCTTGCCCTGCGTACCCCGAACGTCCTGCTCACCCTGGACATCGAGGGCCGCACCGAGCTGGCGATCCCGAAGGCCGTCCAGCGCGACGCCATCAAGGGCTTCCTTGAGCACGTCGACCTGCTCACCGTGAAGCGCGGCGAGAAGGTCACCGTCGAGGTCTACGTCCACACCGAGGGCGAACTGGCCCCGGGCGCCTTCCTCCTTGAGCACGTGCTGAGCACGCTGACGGTCGAGGCCGAGGCCACGCACATCCCCGAGTCGGTCACCGTGTCCATCGCGGGCCTGGAGGCCGGTGCCTCCATCCTCGCCAAGGACATCCCGCTCCCCGAGGGCACCACGCTGGCCATCGACGAGGACGCCGTCGTGCTCCAGGTCCTGGCCGCCCAGGCGGAGGAGCCCACCGAGGACGCCGCGGGCGACGAGACCGCCGAGGTCTGATCCCGACCCCGCACCGGATCACCGTGCGCAGGCCGCCGCTCCCCAGGGGGCGGCGGCCTGCGCATATCCGGTACGGCCCGCGCGTACCCACCGCTTGTCCGCGCGCACCCGCCGCTTGCCCTCGCGCACCCGCTGACCGAGGAAGCCCGCCGATCAAGGACCCATGGGAGACACGGACGTGACCACGGAACCAGGCGCCCCCTGGCTGATCGTGGGGCTCGGCAACCCCGGCCCCGAGTACGCCATGAACCGCCACAACGTGGGCTTCATGGTGGCCGACCTGCTCGCCGACCGGATCGGCGGCAAGTTCAAGCGGGCCGGCAAGGCGCAGGCCCAGGTGATCGAGGGGCGTATCGGCCCGCCGGGACCGGCGAACCGCCGGGTGATCCTGGCCAAGCCGATGTCGTACATGAACCTGTCGGGCGGCCCGGTCACGGCCCTGCGCGACTTCTACAAGGTGCCGACGGCCAACATCGTCGCCGTCCACGACGAACTCGACATCGACTACGGCGTCCTGCGGCTGAAGCTCGGCGGCGGCGACAACGGCCACAACGGCCTGAAGTCGATGACGAAGGCGATGGGCCCGGACTACCACCGCGTCCGTTTCGGCATCGGCCGCCCGCCGGGCCGTATGCAGGTCGCCGACTTCGTCCTGAAGGACTTCGCCTCGGCGGAGCGCAAGGAACTGGACTACTTCGTGGACCGTGCGTCGGACGCGGTGGAGGCTCTGGTGATCGAGGGCCTGGAGCGGGCGCAGTCGACGTACAACTCGTGACGTGAACGGAAGCAGTGTCCATGCTCGTTGGGTAGGGCGGGTCGGCGGGCGGGTTCCGCGAGGACGGCTGCCGCGCCTTCTGGATCTGCAAGCCGGGCTGCGAGCGTGACCACGGCCGGGCTCCCGCACGAGGACTTCGCGTTCGTTGCGTCGCGGTGCAAAGGCGACCGGAAACAAGCCTCCATTGGCCCTGCACCCCATTGTCCTCTGTGTCGAAGCGAATACAATCCGTAGTTGATGAAAGCGCAACGAATCGACTGGAGGCGGAGATGACCCGTGCCTGGGAGGCCGACCCGTCCGCGTTATTCGAGCGAAGGCTGGGACGGTCGGCCAAGGAGCTGGGCAACTCTGACGGTCGTGATGAATGCCCGGACATCTGGCAGCTCGACAACGGTGACATCGCTGTCATCGGCAGGGACCTCACAGCTGCCTACCGCTCCCGTCTTCCTGACGGCGTGGCCCTGTCCCCGGACGAGCGGTTGGTGGTCATCCCTGGAGGCATGCTCAGCGCGGCAAAGGCAGACATCCCCGATGCTTGACGTACTCCCGCCGATTCTCACGCCTGAACAGGGTCAACGGCTGGATCGGGACGCCTACAAACGGGCCTTCCGGGCACAGGACATGGCGATTCGTGACGCGGGTTCCTGGAAGTTGGAGCGTCGGCAGCACTTCGAGGAGCAGGGCAGTCCCAGCCGGGAAGCGCTGCGCCGAGGGGAGTGGGAGCAGGCACTCAGGCTTCTCACGGACCGGCGTGACGCCCTGCTCGCCGCCGCCCGGGAGGACGAACGCAAGGGTCATCTCTTTCACCGCGTGCGGGTGGTCGAGAAGCCGCTGACGCCGTATGTGCAGTGGGAGCTCCACTCTCATCGGCAGCGCGCCGAGTACGGAGAGCGGATCCGAGTCGTCGGCGCCGAGCAGGTGGCTCGGGCTGAGCGTGCCTGCCTGCTGCCAGAAGTCGTTGTCCTTGGCGGCAGCACCCTCTTCCAGGTCCTCTACAGCGAGGCCGGAGCCACGGTCGGCGCGGTCCGTTACTCCGACCGCTATCTGGTCGGGAGCTGGGAGAACTACATCAGGAAGCTCTACGAGGTGGGGGAGGACGTGAGTTCCTACTTCGAGCGCGAGGTGGCTCACCTTTCTCGGCCCAGGACGTTGTAGCCGCCCCAGCCGTCGTAGCAACCGCAGTTCCCAGGCCGTCGTCGCAACCGCAGATCAGGACGGAGCAGGCAATCACCGAGTCCAGTGCTGACGACAAGCGCCCCGGCAGCACACACTCCGAAGTGTCGGGGTCGTCCACCCACGATGTCGTGCAGGCCAGGGATGTCGCGGGAGGAATCCACTTCCACGAGCGGGGGATGTCGGAGAGCGGCGGCTTCGCGAACCCCACGCCACGGCAACTGCCCGCCAACGTACGCGACTTCGTCAACCGCACCGACGAACTCGATCAACTGAACGCGGTGTTGACCGGCGAAGGCGACGATCCGCTCGTCGTGTCGGTGTACGTGATCGCCGGGACCGCCGGTGCCGGCAAGACCTCGCTCGCCCTGCGCTGGGCCCACCACGTCCGCGACCGCTTTCCGGACGGACAGCTCTACGTCAATCTGCGCGGGTACGACCCGGGGCAGCCGGTCACCGCCCAGGATGCGCTGCACCGTTTCCTGATCTCCCTGGGGGTCGGTCCGCAGTCCGTCCCGCAGGACCTCGACACCGCGGCCGCGCTCTACCGCTCACTGCTGGCCGACCGTCGGGTGCTGGTGGTCCTGGACAACGCGGCCACAGTGGGCCAGGTCCGCCCGTTGTTGCCCGGCAGTGCGCGCAGTCTGGTGGTCGTCACGAGTCGCAGCCGGTTGTCCGGTCTGGCGGTCCGGGACGGGGCGCGGCGGATCACGCTCGGAACACTGCCCGAGCGTGAGGCCATCGCCCTGCTGCGGGCCGTGACCGCCGGGTACCGGCCACAGGACGACGAACAGCAGCTCGCCGAACTCGCGCAGCTCTGCGCGCGGCTGCCGCTGGCCCTGCGCATCGCCGCCGAACGGGCCGCCAGCCACCCCCACATGCGGCTGCACGAGCTGACGGCGGACCTGCGGGACGAGTCCTCCCTGTGGGACGCCCTGAGCACGGGCGACGACGAAGAGGCCGAAGCCGTGCGCACCGTCTTCGCCTGGTCCTATCGCGCCCTGCCCGACCAGGCAGCCCGGCTCTTCCGTCTGCTGGGTCTGCATCCCGGCCCCGAGTTCGGCCTGGACGCCGCCGCAGCCCTCGCCGGAACGACCACACCCCGGGCCCGTCACCTGTTGGATTCCCTGGTCGGCGCTCACCTGCTGGAGCAGACGGCGCCGGACCGCTACCAGTTCCACGACCTGTTGCGCGCCTACGCCGTCGACCAGGTGCAGCACGAGGAGCCGCCGGAGGAGCGGAGTGCGGCCCTGCGCCGCGTCCTGGAGTGGTATCTCCACGCCGCCGACGCGGCTCAGAGCTGGATCAGTCCCGGAGAGGATCGTCTGGACCTCGCAACGCCACCGGAAGGCGTGCGCCCCTTGTCCTTTCCCGACTACGACGCCGCTGTGGACTGGGCCGAGTACGAACACACCAACCTTCTGCAGGCGGTCCGTACCGCGGCTGCCGCCGGAGACGACAGGCTCACCTGGCAGTTGCCGGCCGTGCTGTGGCACGCGCAGTTCCCCTCTGCCGCGGGCGCCGACTGGTTGGCCGTGGGCCACATCGGGCTGGCGGCGGCGGGTCGGTCCGGCGATCGTGCCGCGGAGGGCCGGCTGTTCACAGAACTCGGCATGACCCACTCGCGGGTCAACCAGCTGGCTGAGAGCCTCGAATGCCACCGGAGCGCCCTGGAGATATGGGGCGAGCTGGGCGACCGGCTGAACGAAGCGCACTCTCTCAACCTGATCGGGCTGAACCATCTCCACCGGAGGCATCTCGACACCGCTGCCCACCACTTCGTTCAGGCCATCAGCGTTTTCCAGGAGCAGGGCTCGGACCGCTGGGCCGCCACCGCGCTGTCCAATCTGGCGACCACCCACTACCGAGCCGGACGGCTTTCAGAGGCCTCGGCTGTCATCGAGCAGGCTCTGGCAGCGCACCGCGCCCTGAACAACCAGCGGGGCGAGGGCAACGTTCTGCGTCTCCTGAGCAGCCTCCGGCGTGAACAGGGCGATATCGAGGAGGCCCTGGCCTCGGCTCAGGCCTCTGTCGACATTGCCCTCGGTCTCCGCAACCTGCGCCTGGAAGCCTATTGGTTGCTCACTCTTGGTGACGCCCAGCAGGCGGGCGGCCAGTTCGCCGACGCGCTGACCTCCTACCAACGGTCCGCCGCACTCCAACGCCGCCTCGGCGACCGCAGTAAACAGGCATGGGCGTGGCATCGCGTGGGCGAGGTCTATCGTCGACTCGACCGCCACACGGAGGCAGCCGACTTCCACCGCCAGGCCGCCGTCACCCACCGCGATCTCGGCGATATCTGGCATGAGGCCCTGGCCCTCGACGGCCTGGGGGCAGCTCTGCTCGACGAGACCCCCGAAGCAGCCCGTCAGCACTGGACGGAGGCGCTGAGGCTCCTTGCCGACTACGACGACCCACGGGCAGCGGCGACACGCAACAGCCTCGAGCACCGACTGGCGGAAGCCGGCTGAGCCGACGCGAGACCCGTATCAAGACCTTGAATCCGGAAGATCCGGGCACTCTCCTGGTCACGTCCGGATCCACGCGTGACGGCCGAGGTGACCGCCGACGGGTATGCCTCTACGAGGCCATGGCTCCTGACGCTCGGCGCAGTGCCGTGAGTCCGGGCCTTGGAAATCAGCTCCCGCCGCGGAGAACCTTCCAGGGTTTGTTGACCCGTGGGGCGGCTGCCGAGACCGCCAAAAGGTCCGTACAACAGGGGACTTGTCGCCCGTCGGAGCCCTACCGGAGTTGACCGAGTGCAGGGCCATGGCCAAGGATCGCCGCCATGTCTGCCCTCGCCTCCCGTCAGAACACGGTCGCGGCGCTGCGGTTCGGACAGCTCGCGGCGATGGGTACGGTCGCGCTGCTGATCCTGATCGCGGGCGTCTGGGCCTCCTGGGGCACCGCCCAGCACGTGATGCTCAGCAAGGGCCGCGAGCGCGGCACGATGACGGTCACGCGATGTGCCGACGACCGCTGCACGGGCCCGTACCGGCCGATGTCGGAGGGGTCCACCGCCCGCGCCCGGGTCGTCCTCGACAGCGAGGTCGCGGTGGACAAGGGCCGCACCTACACGGTCACCGTGAAGCCCGGCAGCGACGAGGTGGTGCGCACGGGCACCAGCGGACTCCTCTACGCCTGGGTCCCGCTGGGCGGCGCACTGCTGCTCGCCTCGATGGTGGTGGCGGGCGGCCTGCGCCGGCCCCGCCTGGCCTGGGCCCTGGGCGGCGCGGGACTGACGCTGGTCACGGCGGCGTTCGTGACCCTCTGAGGCACGGGCAGCGGCCCCGCGCCCTTTTTAGGGGCGCGGGGCTGTGACATATGCGGCTCCGCCGCGTGGGCGCGACCAGCCACGACGCACCCGCAGACGACGCACGACGCTCCCCGCAGGGCGCTTCCGGTGATCAGCCCGTGTTGCGCAGCCCGGCCGCAACCCCGTTGACCGTCAGGAGCAGGGCCCGCGACAGCAGCGGGTCGGCCTCCTCACCGGCGGCCGCCGCATCGCGCTGCCGCTTCAGCAGAGCGACCTGAAGGTACGAGATCGGGTCGAGATAGGCGTCACGAATGGTGAAGGTCTGCTTCAACACCGGGTGGGCATCGAGAAGCCCCGGCTCACCGGTGATGCGCAGCACCTCGCGCACGGTCAGCTCGTGCTCGGCGCGGATGGTCTCGAAGACATGCTTCAGATCGTCCGGGACCAGAGTGTCGACGTAGTGCCCGGCGATCCGCAGATCCGTCTTCGCCAGCGTCATCTCGACGTTGGAGAGGAAGTTGCGGAAGAAGTGCCACTGCTCGTGCATCTCCTCCAGCACGCTGTCGAGACCGGCCTCACGCAAAGCCTTCAGACCGGAGCCGACACCGAACCAGCCGGGCACGATCTGCCGGGACTGGGTCCAGCCGAACACCCACGGGATGGCGCGCAGACCGTCGAGCGAGACGCCCGAGCCGGGGCGGCGGGAGGGCCGCGAGCCCAGGTGCAGGTCGGCGAGCTGGTCCACCGGCGTGGAGGCGAGGAAGTACGTCGGAAGGTCCGGGTCCTCGACCAGCCTGCGGTAGGCCGCGTGGGCGGCGTCGCTGACCACGTCCATGGCCGCGTCCCAGCGGGCCAGCGCCTCCTGGGACTGGCGCGGCGAGGTGTGCAGGGCGGAGGCCTGGAGGGTGGCCGCGACCGTGAGTTCCAGGTTCTCCCGCGCGAGTGACGGCACGAGGTACTTGTCGGAGATGACCTCGCCCTGCTCGGTCACCTTGATCTCGCCCTCAAGCGTGCCCCAGGGCTGGGCGAGGATCGCGTCGTGGGACGGGCCGCCGCCGCGCCCGACCGTGCCGCCGCGGCCGTGGAAGAGCCGCAGCCGTACGCCGTACCGGTGGGCGACGTCGCGCAGCCGCCGCTGGGCCCGGTGGATCTCCCACTGCGAGGTCGTGATGCCGCCGAACTTCGACGAGTCGGAGTAGCCGAGCATGACCTCCTGGACGTCACCGCGCAGGGCCACGAGCCGCCGGTAGGACGGATCAGAGAGCATGTCCTCCAGGATCGTGTCCGCGGCCTTCAGTTCGTCCGTCGTCTCCAGCAGCGGCACGATGCCGATCTTCGCCCAGCCGGCGTGCAGATCGACCAGCCCGGCCTCGCGGGCCAGCACGGCCGCGGCGAACACGTCGTCCGCGCCCTGGCACATCGAGATGATGTACGACTCGATCACCTCGGGCCCGAACACCCCGAGGGCCCGCTTCACGGTCTCGAAGACGCCGAGGGTCTTCTCGCCGGCCGCGTCGAGCGGTGCCGGGGTGGGCGCGAGGGGCCGCCGGGAGCGCAGTTCCCTGGCGAGCAGCTTGTGCCGGTACTCGCGCGGCATGTCCTCGTACCGCCACGACTCCTCGCCGAGCCGGTCGAAGAGCTGCCCGAGCGCCTGGTGGTGGGCGTCCGCGTGTTCCCGTACGTCCATGGTGGCGAGCTGGAGGCCGAAGGCGGCGAGCGTGCGGATCGTACGGTTCATGCGGCCGTCGGCGAACAGCGCGCCCCGGTGCTCGCGCAGCGAGGTCTGGACGAGGGTCAGGTCCTGGAGCAGTTCGGCCGTGCCGAGGTAGTCCCGGCCGGCCTCGTGGGGCGTCTCCTTGGCCAGGCGCTGCTTGGTGTTCTCCAGCTTCTGCCGGATGCAGGTGGCCTTGAGGCGGTAGGGCTCCTCGGCGTTGAGGCGCTTGTAGCGGGGGCTGATCTCCGGGAGCAGCTCCAGGTCGGTCCGCAGGGAGTCGAGGAGCTCCTCGGTGGCGCCGGTGTAGCGGATGGAGTTCGACAGGAAGCCGCGCAGCTCGTCGATCAGCTCCAGCGCGTCGTTGATGCCGTGCTCGTGCTGGAGGATCAGGACGTCCCAGGTGACCTGCGGTGTCACGTTCGGGTTGCCGTCGCGGTCGCCGCCGATCCAGGTGCCGAAGGTGAGCGGGCGGGTGTCGTCGGGGAGGACGACCCCGACGCGCTCCAGCTCGGCCGTCAGGTCCTCCAGTACGTCACCGACGGCGCCCGCGTGGAGTTCGTCCAGGTAGTAGATGGCGTTGCGGGCCTCGTCGGCGGGCTCGGGGCGGACGACGCGGAGCTCGTCGGTCTGCCATACGAGGTCGATGTTCTCGGCCAGACGGGTGTCGTAGCGGCGCCGGTCGGCCTCGATGACGGGTGTCTCCAGCAGGGCGGCGATGCGGCGCAGCTTGTTGAGGACGGAGCGCCTGGCCGCCTCGGTGGGGTGCGCGGTGAAGACCGGCCGGACGTTCAGGTGTCGCACGGTGGCGCGCAGGTGCTCGGGATCGGCGTCCTTGAGCCGGTCGGCCGTACGGGCGAGCAGTCCGCCCTCGGCGGCCCGCTTGGCGCGCAGCTCGCGGCCGCGGTGCACCTGCTCGGTGACGTTCGCGAGGTGGAAGTACGTGGAGAAGGCGCGGACCAGCTTGGCCGCGGTCTCCAGTTCCGTGCCGCGCAGCAGTTCGGCGGCGGCCTCGCCGTCCTCGCGGGTGAGACGGCGGACCTTCTCGACCAGCTCCAGGAGCTCGGGGCCTTCTTGCCGTACGAGGGTCTCGCCCAGGAGATCGCCCAGGCGGCGGATGTCGGCGCGCAGCTCACTGCTGGTGGTCGTGGTCTGGTCGTCGGCACTGCTCACAGGTGCGGCTCCTTGCAGTGTTGAAGCTCTTTTGGAGGGAACCCGGGGCCGCATCAGCGGCTGGGCAACCGGGAATGAAACAGAGCGGACCGCGCTGTCCGACCGAACTTAAGGATAGGTGTCGATACGGACGCGCAGTCTCTCGGGCTCTTGCCGCCGGGCGAGGCGCTGCCATACTTACGACGCCGTAGGTTACGGAACCGTAAGCGCGGTTTCCGGAAAAGCGGCAGGTGCGATTACCGGCCACTCTCACAACCCTCGACCCCACAGGGGACGCCCCCATGACCACGAGTTCCGATGTGATCGACGACGCCCCCGAGGCGAACAACGACGACACCCCCCTTCCGTCCGCGACACTGGGCGGCGAGCAGAAGCGCTCGCTGGAACAGATCACCCTCCTCCTCTTCATCACGGTCCCGTTCCTCGCGGTCCTCGCGGCGGTGCCGCTGGCCTGGGGCTGGGGCGTGAGCTGGCTGGACCTGGGCCTGCTGGTCGGCTTCTACTACCTCGGCTGCCACGGCATCACGATCGGTTTCCACCGCTACTTCACGCACGGCGCCTTCAAGGCGAAGCGCCCGCTGCGCATCGCCCTCGCGATCGCCGGCTCGATGGCGGTCGAGGGGCCGCTGGTCCGCTGGGTGGCCGACCACCGCAAGCACCACAAGTTCTCCGATGCCGAGGGCGACCCCCACTCGCCGTGGCGGTTCGGCGAGACGGTCCCCGCGCTGATGAAGGGCCTGTGGTGGGCCCACATCGCCTGGATGTTCGACGAGGAGCAGACACCGCAGGACAAGTACGCGCCGGACCTGATCAAGGACGGGGCGATCCGTACGATCTCGCGCCAGTTCCTGCTCTGGGCGGGGCTTTCCCTCGCACTCCCGGCACTGATCGGCGGCCTGGTGACGATGTCCTGGTGGGGCGCGTTCACGGGCTTCTTCTGGGGCTCGCTCGTCCGGGTGGCGCTGCTGCACCACGTGACCTGGTCGATCAACTCGATCTGCCACGCGGTGGGCAAGCGCCCCTTCAAGTCGCGTGACCGTTCGGGCAACGTGTGGTGGCTGGCGGTCCTCTCCTGCGGCGAGTCCTGGCACAACCTGCACCATGCCGATCCGACCTCCGCGCGGCACGGTGTGGAGCGCGGCCAGGTGGATTCCTCGGCCCGGCTCATCCGCTGGTTCGAACTGCTCGGCTGGGCGTCCGACGTGCGCTGGCCGTCACGCTCGCGTATCGATTCCCGCCGGAACCCGGACGGGAAGGGCGCCCGACGCAAGGCGGAGACCGCCGACGCGGCATGATTGACGGCGTGGCCGACTCCAGCACACCCAGCAATGAAAAGCCGCGGCGCGCCCGCCGCACCCGGATGACCGGTGCGGAGCGCCGGGCCCAACTGCTGGAGATCGGCCGTACCCTCTTCGCCGCCAAGGGGTTCGAGGCGACGTCGGTGGAGGAGATCGCGGCGAAGGCCGGCGTCTCCAAGCCCGTCGTCTACGAGCACTTCGGCGGCAAGGAGGGCCTGTACGCGGTGGTGGTGGACCGCGAGATGCGCCGCCTGCTGGACATGGTGACGAGCTCCCTGACGGCGGGCCACCCGCGCGAACTGTGCGAACAGGCGGCCTTCGCCCTGCTCGACTACATCGAGGAGTACACGGACGGCTTCCGCATCCTGGTCCGCGACTCCCCGATCCCCCAGTCCACGGGCTCCTTCGCATCCCTGATCTCGGACATCGCGACGCAGGTGGAGGACATCCTGGGCCGCGAGTTCAAACGCCGCGGCTTCGACCCGAAACTGGCACCGCTGTACGCCCAGGCCCTGGTCGGCATGGTCGCCCTCACGGGCCAGTGGTGGCTGGACGTCCGCCGCCCGAAGAAGGCGGAGGTGGCGGCCCATCTGGTGAACCTGGCCTGGCACGGACTGGACGGTATCGAGGCGAATCCGCGGTTGATAGGGCGTCGGAAGAGTTAGTTCGGTTCAAAGGCACCAAATCAACTGAAGATAGTCCAACGGTGCACAAGGTGAATCTCGTGGTACCAACGTACCCATGACCAAGATTCCGATCAGCGCGGCCCGTTCCCAGCTCGGCGACCTGGTCCGCCGGGCCGCTCACGGCCGCGAGACCATCGCCCTCACCGACCACGGTCACGTGGCCGCGCTGTTGATCTCTCCCCAGGTGATCGAGGACCTCGAAGACGCCATCGCGGTGGCCGACTACCAGCGACGGAAGGCCGAGGGCACGCTCGAAGAGGGCATCCCCCACGAGGAAGTCGGGCGCGTCCTGGGGCTGCGTCCGTGACCTGTCGCATCGTCTGGGAACCGAGCGCCACGAACGCGGCCGTCCGCTCCCTCAAGGACGCCCCAAACGGCCTCGCCCTGGTCCTGGACACCATCGACAAGCTGGCCGACGATCCTCGTCCGACAGGGTCGATCGTGTATACGTCCCCCAGCCTCCGCCGCCTGCACGTCGGCGACTACCGCGTCCTCTACGTGATCGACGACAGCGTGATCCGCATCCTCATCACCCACCTGGGCCGCACGCCCTGACAACCGGCTCCAGGAACTCCAGCCGGTTGCCCACCGGGTCCTCGGAGTAGAAGCGGCGGTGCCCCGGGAGCTTGTCGTCCCAGGTCACCGCCGCTCCGCAGGCGGCGAGGCGGGTCGCGTACGACTCGATGTCCGCGACTCTCAGCCCCGGGTGGGCTTTCTTCGCGGGGCGGAAATCGGCCTCGATCCCCAGGTGCAGGTGCACCGCCCCGGCCTGGAACCAGCAGCCCCCGCGCGCCGCGAGCACCGGCGGCTTGGGGGTCTCCGTCATGCCGAGGACATCGACGTAGTACGTACGCAGCCGTGGCTCGCTGCCGGGTGGGGCGGCGAGTTGGACGTGGTCGACGGCGGTCAGCATCCGTCAGGCGGCCTTCCGAGCCACCGCGAACAACCGCCGGAACGGCAGGACCGTGCCGTACGGGGCCGTCGGGTAGGCCCTGCGGAGCAGGTCGCGATACTCCGCCACGAAGGCGTCGCGGGCCTCCGGGTCGTCGGCCAGGGCCGTGAGGGCGGGGCGCAGGCCCGTGCCCTTGGACCAGTCGAGTACCGGGTCCTCGCCCTGCAGGAGCTGCATGTACGTCGTTTCCCAGACGTCCGTCTCGTAGCCCTGGCGGGCCAGCCGGTCCAGGTAGAGGAGCGGTGGATGGACGGAGTCCTCGCGGCGGAGGACGCCGTCGAGGCGGTCCTTCCAGCGGGCGGTCGCGGCGAGTTCGCGCATCAGGGTGTGCAGGGGTGCGTCGATGTTGTTCGGGACCTGGAAGGCGAAGGTGCCGCCGGGGGCCACCGCGTCGAGCCAGGCGGGGAAGGCGTCCAGGTGCCCCGGCACCCACTGGAGCGCCGCGTTCGAGACGATCAGGTCGTACGTCTCCGTGGGCGCCCAGTCCGTGAGGTCCGCGTGGGCGAAGTCCAGGCGGCCACCGCCTGCCGTGGGGCCCGTGTGCGCCTCCGTCTTCGCCAGCATCTCCGGGGAGTTGTCGTAGCCCGTGATGCGCGCTGTCGGCCAGCGCTCGGCGAGTTGGACGGTGACGTTCCCGGGCCCGCAGCCCAGGTCCGCGATGCGCGCCGGGGCGCCGGGCAGCTCCGGGACCCTGGCCAGGAGTTCGGTGAAGGGGCGGGCGCGGTGTTCCGCGTGGCGCAGGTACTGGCCCGGGTCCCATGCGGGAGCGGCGGCGGCAGACATGAGGCCTCCTCGGGAGTGGACGGGACTCCACCCTCACACCCACATATCTTGACGTCAAGAGACTTCAGGTTAAGAGAATTCACGTCAAGAGACTTCACATCGACACAACCATTACACTGATCGCCATGGAGGACGAGGTCGATCGGCTGGTCGCTGCGTGGCGCCGGGAGCGCCCTGACCTCGACGTGGAACCGCTCGAGGTACTCAGCCGGGTGAGCAGGCTCGCCCGGCATCTGGACCGCGCACGCCGGATCGCGTTCTCCGAGCATGCCCTGGAACCCTGGGAGTTCGACGTCCTGACGGCGCTGAGGCGTGCGGGATCCCCGTACCAACTCTCCCCCGGCCAGTTGCTCACCCAGACGCTCGTCACCTCGGGCACGATGACGAACCGCATCGACCGGCTGGCGAAGAAGGGCCTCGTCGAACGCCTCCCCGACCCCAGCGACCGCCGCGGTGTACTCGTCCGCCTCACCGAGGACGGCCGCGACCGCGCCGACCAGGCGCTCGCCGGACTCCTCGACCAGGAGCGCGCGATCCTGGCGGAACTGAGCAGCTCACAGCGCGGCGAACTCGCCGGGCTGCTACGCCAGTTGACCGCCCCGTTCGACAACATCCCCGGCTAGGTCGACGGGTCCGACCCCGGCCCGGCGGGCGAGCGCCACCGCGGCGAGGGTCGAGTGCACCCCCAGCTTCCCCAGCACGTTCTGCATGTGCGTACGCACGGTGTGCGGGGAGAGGAACAGCCGCTCGGCGACCGCCTTGCGCCCGAGCCCGGCGACCATACAGCGCAGGACCTCCCTCTCCCGCGGGGTGAGGGACTCCACCAGCCGCTCGCTCTCCGTGCGGTGCTTGCGGGCGGCGGTCAGCTCGCGCAGGACGCCGGTGAGCAGCGCGGGCGGCAGATGCGTCTCGTCCCGCAGCACGCCCCGTATGACGGTGAGCAGCCGGGACAGCGAGCAGTCCTTGGCCACCCAGCCCGAGGCACCGGCCTGCAGAGCGAGCGCCGCGCGACGCGGGTCGTCCTTCTCGGCGAGTACGACGATACGGACGTTGGGCTGGCCCGAACGGACGCCCGCGACCAGCGAGATGCCGTCGACCAGGCCTTCTTCGTTGTTGTCGTGGACGGGCACGGCCGGGCGGGCGCCCGGCACGTTGCCACCCAGGTCGGCGTCGACGAGCAGTACGTCGAATCTGCGGCCCTCGGCGGCCGCCCGCTCCAGGCAGCGCAGCGCGGCAGGGCCGCTGCCGGCCGCGGAGACATCGACGTCGGGCTCGGCGGCCAGGGCGGCGGCGAGCGACTCGGCGAAGATACGGTGGTCGTCGACGACCAGGACACGGATGCGAACCACTGAAACCCCCACTGGTCGGGGGACGACCGGATCAGGTACGGCGCCCGGAGATCCCGAACCTCTTAGACTCGGAAAACGGGGTGCCGCAGCCGCACGGCCGCCGCCGTGCTGGAACTGCTACCCCCACTCCGGGCGTCGTACCCGACTGTCTCGCCCCCTGAGCAGCACCGGCCCCCACCGGTGCTGCTCATCAGAGTACGGCCGGGCAGCGGGAGCGGAAGGCGATTTGCAGAACTGATTGGCCAGCACGTTTATGGTGAGCCGTATGTTTCGTATTGAGACAGAAGTCGACAAAGAGCGTACCCAATTCCTGCGTTCGCGGCTGCGGGTCACGAACACGGCCGCGTCTGCGGAGCTGCGTTCGCTGCGCGGAACCCCTGGTGAACGGGAAGTTCCGCTCCAGGTATGGGCGTTGGGCGCGGGTGGTGAGGTCGCGGGGGGTCTGGTCGGGCACACGTGGGCGACGTGGCTCCACGTGGCGTACCTCTGGGTCGACGAGCGCCACCGCGGTTCCGGTCTCGGCTCGCAGCTCCTGTCCCGGGCGGAACATCTGGCCCACTCGTCCCGTGGTTGCCTCAACGCCCGGCTGGAGACGTGGGACTTCCAGGCGCCCGAGTTCTACAAGAAGCAGGGGTACGAGGTGGTGTGCGCGATCCCGGACTACCCGCCGGGGATCACGGAGTACACCTTGACCAAGCGGCTGTCGGTCACAGCTCCCTGAGCGCGTCCAGCGTGATGTCGAGGTCAAGGTCGTACGGCACGCTGAGCTTGAGCTGATCGTGGTGGATGCCGGTCAGCGCGTACGTCCTGGACAGCGGGTCGAGTTCATAGACCCTTACGACCGGGTGCTGGTTCGCGCTGGTCATCTCGACCAGCCAGAAGTGCGGGATGCCGGCGGCAGCGTATTTGCGGGGCTTGGTGTCGCGGTCGCGGGCCTCGGAGTCGGGGGAGACCACCTCGACTGTGAGCAGGACGTCCTCAGCCTTGTACCGGGTCAGCTCCGGACCCGTGATGGCCTCGGCGCGGACTACGGAGAGATCGGGTTCGGGGCCGTTGCGGCGGTCCAGGACGACGGTCATTTCGCGACGCACCTTGAGCTCTTTGGGAACTGTGCGGCGCAGGCCGACCGCCAGAAGGTCGATCATGGTGCTGTGGAAATCCCGCTGCGGGCTCACGAAGACAAGGCTCCCGTCGATCATCTCGGTGTGCGGCGGGAGATCGGGCAGCGTGAACAGGTCGTCCACGGTGTACCCGTCCTGCGGCGGCATCGGCCAGCGGCAGCCCTGCTCAGGCTGGTGCTCGGCGATCGGCTCGGCGGTCATGGTTCCTCCCATGGACGGGATTCTCGGCCTGCCCGTCCACGGTAGCTGCCGAGATCCAGAGGCGTCATCACAAAGAGTGACCGGTCCGGGGAAAAAAACCGCTGCCTCCCCGACCAGTGTTCAGAGAGGCAGCGAAGGCAGGGATTCAGGCCACCCGCCGAGCCCCCTCCGAAGGCACCGCAGGAAACACCCGAGGCGCCGTGTAGCCCGCCGCGGCGAACGCCTCCTCCAGCGCCTTGGTCACCGTGTCCGCGTCCGAGGACTCCACAAGGACGATCGCCGAGCCGCCGAAGCCGCCGCCCGTCATGCGAGCACCCAGCGCCCCAGCCTCGTTCGCCGTGGCGACCACCAGGTCCAGCTCCGGGCAGGAGATGCGCAGGTCGTCCCGCAATGAGACATGGCCGGATGTGAGGATCGGGCCGATGCTGCGGACATCCCCCGCGTCCAGCAGCGCGATGACCTCGTCCACCCGGTGGTCGTCCGACACCACGTGCCGTACGTAGCGACGCACCCGCTCGTCCGACAGCCGGGCGAGGGACGCCTCCAGGTCCTCGTACCGGACGTCCCGCAGGAAGGGGACGCCGAGCTGCCGTGCCCCCTCCTCGCAGCCCTCCCGCCGCTCCGCGTACTCGCCGTCGCCCAGGGCGTGCTTCACGCGGGTGTCGACGACCAGGAGTTGCAGGCCGTGGGCCGGCAGGTCGAAGGGGACCTGGCGGATGGAGAGGTCGCGGCAGTCGAGGTGGAGGGCGTGGCCCTCCGTGCAGCAGGCGGATGCCGTCTGGTCCATGACGCCGCAGGGGACGCCCACGAAGTCGTTCTCCGCGCGCTGGGAGACGCGGGCCAGCTCCGGGCCCGTGAGCCCTAGTGTGAACAGGTCGTTCAGGGCCAGGGCCGTGACCACCTCCAGCGCCGCCGAGGAGGACAGACCGGCACCGGTCGGGACCGTCGAGGCGAGGTGGATGTCCGCGCCGGTGACGGCGTGGCCGGCCGCGCGCAGGACCCAGACGACACCCGCCGGGTAGGCGGCCCAGCTCGTGTTCGTCAGCGGTGCCAGTTCGTCGACGTGCAGTTCGACGACCGGGCCCTCGATGTCGGCCGAGTGCAGACGCAGTACGCCGTCGTCGCGGCGCGAGACCGCGGCCACCGCGGTGTGCGGCAGCGCGAGCGGCATCACGAAGCCCTCGTTGAAGTCCGTGTACTCGCCGATCAGGTTGACCCTGCCCGGCGCAGCCCAGACACCCTCCGGGGCAGCCCCGTAGAGCGCCTCGAAGCCGTCCCGGACCTGCTGCTCCGCCGGTGCTGCCTGCTGTGCCCCCACTAGCTCTCCTTCGACTTCGCGACGCCCTGCTTCGTGATGTTCTGCTTCGCGATGTTCTGCTTCGCGATGTTCTGCTTCGCGATGTTCTGCGCGAACTCCCACGCGTCCGCGACGATCCCCGCGAGATCCGCGCGGGACGGGTTCCAGCCGAGCCGGTCGCGGGCCGTGGCCGCGGAGGCGACGAGGACCGCCGGGTCGCCCGCCCGGCGCGGGGCCGCGACCTCGGGGATCGGGTGCCCGGTCACCTTGCGGACGGTCTCGATGACCTCGCGGACCGAGAAGCCGTTGCCGTTGCCGAGGTTGCAGATCAGGTGCTCGCCCGGCTGCGCGGCGGCGACCGCCAGCAGGTGGGCCTCCGCCAGGTCCGCGACGTGGATGTAGTCGCGGACGCAGGTGCCGTCCGGGGTCGGGTAGTCGTCGCCGAAGACGGAGATGGCGTCGCGGCGGCCCTGGGCGACCTGGAGGACGAGCGGGATCAGGTGCGACTCGGGGGCGTGCCGCTCGCCGCAGGTGCCGTACGCACCCGCCACGTTGAAGTAGCGCAGCGACACCGCCGCCAGTCCGTGCGCGGCCGCCTCGCCGGTGATCATGTGGTCCACGGCGAGCTTGGAGGCGCCGTACGGATTGGTCGGGGCCGTCGGGGCGGACTCGACGATCGGGGTGGTCTCCGGCTCGCCGTACGTCGCCGCCGTGGAGGAGAAGACCAGGGTGCGGACGCCCGCCACGCGCATGGCGGACAGCAGGGCCATCGTGCCGCCGACGTTGTTGTCCCAGTACTTCTCGGGCCTCACGACCGACTCGCCGACCTGTGAGAACGCGGCGAAGTGCAGCACGGCGTCGAACGAGTGGTCCAGCCACTTGGCGGCGTCGCGGATGTCGCCCTCGATGAACGAAGCGCCCGCGGGGACGCCCTCGCGGAAGCCGGTGGAGAGGTTGTCGAGGACGGTCACCTGGTGACCCGCCTCCAGCAGGTGCTGCGCGACCACGCTGCCCACATAGCCCGCACCGCCGGTGACCAGGTACTTCCCACTCATGAACTCGCTACCTCTCGCAGTCGCTGGGCCGCGGCCTCCGGCGGCACGTCGTTGATGAACACGCTCATGCCGGACTCGGAGCCCGCGAGGAACTTCAGCTTGCCCGATGTACGGCGGATGGTGAAAAGCTCCAGGTGGAGCGCGAAGTCGTCCCGCACCACACCGTCGAACTCCTCCAGCGTGCCGAACGGCGCCTGATGCCAGGCCGCGATGTACGGCGTCCGCGGTTCACCCTCGCCGAAGATCCGGTCGAAGCGCCTCAACAGTTCCAGATAGACCTGGGGGAACTCTGTGCGCGCCCCCTCGTCGAGCCCCAGCAGGTCCGGCACGCGGCGGCGCGGGTAGAGGTGCACCTCGTACGGCCAGTGCGCGGCGTACGGCACGAAGGCCACCCAGTGGTCGGTCTCCAGCACGATCCGCTCGTCGGCCAGCTCCCGCTCCAGTACGGCGTCGAAGAGGTTCTCCCCGCCGGTCGCCTCCTTGTGTGCCGCGAGCGAGCGCAGCATCAGGGCCGTCCGGGGCGTCGTGAACGGGTACGCGTAGATCTGCCCGTGCGGGTGTCCGAGCGTCACGCCGATCTCGGCGCCGCGGTTCTCGAAACAGAACACCTGCTCCACGGAGGGGAGATGGGACAGCTCGGCCGTGCGGTCGGTCCACGCCTCCAGGACCAGGGCGGCCTGCGCCTCGGTCAGATCGGCGAAGGACGCGTCGTGGTCCGAGGTGAAGCAGACGACCTCGCAGCGGCCGGAGTCCCCGGCGAGCGACGGGAAGCGGTTCTCGAAGACCGCGACGTCGTACGAGGAGTCCGGGATCTCGCTCAGCCGGTCGCCCTCGGAGGGGCACAGCGGGCATTGGTCGGCCGGCGGGTGGTACGTGCGCCCCTGGCGGTGCGAGGCGATGGCCACCGCGTCGCCCAGCAGCGGGTCGCGGCGTACCTCCGATGTGGTGACCGTCCGGTCGAGCGGGCGCCGGTCCACCGCGTCGCGCACCGCGTCGTCCCGCACGTCGTAGTAGATGAGCTCACGACCGTCGGCCAGCCGGGTCGAGGTCTTCTTCACGCCGGACTCTCCATCCGTACCCGATCAAATCATTCAACAGAACCAAACACATCAAACCACAAATCCCCACGCCCGTCACCACCACAACCAAACAAAGAACACCAACGCGAAGTGAGGTGCGTGCTGCGTGCAGACCCCCGCCTATCCTCTCGGCATCGGCTTCGCGGCCCGCCGCTCGGTGAGGACCAGCCTCGACGTCTTCCTTTCCGGGCGTTCGCCGCCCGCCTGCGGTACGGGATCGCGTCGTCGTCAGGGTCGCCAGCATCACCGAGTCCGCCGCCGGCCGCCGATGTGACCGAGCAGCTGGGGAAAACCCCCGTCGAAGTATGAGGTTCGCCGGATGGCCGCCCGGTACGCGCTTTCCTACGGTTGATCCATGCCGATCACACACACCGCTCGTACCCGTCGTCGCCTTCGGACCACGGGCCGGGCGGCGTCGGTCGCCGCGGTCACCGCCCTCGCGCTCCTCGCCGCACTTCCGACGCAGGCCGGAGCTGCCGACACCGATGCCGACGAAACGCCCTCCCTCGCACTGTTGCTGCAACGAGACGCCGACGCGCTACGCGACGCCGGGGCGACCGGTGTGTCGGTGCGGATGGAGACACCCGCCGGGGTGCGTACCGTGCGCAGCGGGGTCGGGAACCTCCGCACCGGAGAGCCCGTGCCCCGCGACGGATACATCCGCATCGGCAGTACGACCAAGACCTACGTGGCGACCGTGCTGCTGCAACTCGTGGGCGAGGGGCGGCTGTCGCTCGACGACACCGTGGAGCGGTGGCTGCCGGGAGTGGTCCGGGGCCAGGGCAACGACGGCCGCCGGATCACCCTGCGCCAGCTTCTCCAGCACACCAGCGGGCTGCCCGAGTACGTCCAGGACGTCGTCCCCGACCTCAGTGCCGCCGGATACCGCAAGCACCGCTGGAGCACCTACACCTCCGAGCAGCGCGTCGCGTTCGCCATGACACACGCGCCGTCCTTCGAGCCCGGGACGAGCTGGGAGTACTCCAACACCAACTACATCCTCGCGGGCATGGTGATCAAGGCGGTCACCGGCCGGCCCTGGGACCAGGAGGTCCACGCCAGGATCCTGCGGCCGCTGGGGCTCGCGCACACCGTCACACCGGGCAACGATCCGTCCCTTCCGAGCCCCCACGCCCGCAACTACCAGCAGTTCGAGCCGGACGGGCCGATGACCGACACCACCCTCGCCTACCTGCCGTTCGACGGGGACGCCGACGGGTCGATCCTCGCCACGGCCGCGGACGCGAACTGGTTCTTCTCGGCGCTGCTGGGCGGACGGCTGCTGGCCCCCGAGCAGCTCGCCGAGTTGCGGCGGACGATCACCCTGCCGGACCGCCCCGGAGACGTACCGGGCGAGCGCGACGGGCTGGGCGTCTTCTGGACGCCGCTGTCCTGCGGCGGCGGGTACTGGGGCCACAGCGGCAGCAGCTTCGGCGCTCTGGCGTTTCCCGCGACCACGGCGGACGGCCGGACCTCGATCACGGTCGCCGTGCACAGTCGGCCCGGTGACGAGGACACAGCCGTACGCCAGGTCCAGGGCATCACGGACCTGATCGACCACGCGCTGTGCGCGACCGAATGACCGGCCGCCCGTGCTCCGTCTCTCTCCCACAACCGGACAGGCCGGAGTTCGTCAGACAGACCTAGGACTCCGGCCCCGGCTCGGGCCCGGCCGAGTGCGACGGCACCGGGCCCGCCCGGTCCAGCAGTCCCGTACGCGCCGCCAGCGCCGCCGCCTCCAGGCGGGAGCCGACGCCCAGCTTCATCAGGACGCGCTGTACGTGGGTGCGCGCGGTGCTCGGCGCTATGCCCATGCCCGCCGCGATGAGCCGGGTGTCCTCGCCGTCGGCCACCCTGACCAGCACCTCGACCTCCCTCGGCGTCAGCATGTGGAGGAGCCGCTGGCCCTCGTCGTCGGGCTGCGCGGCCGGGTTGAGC
Organism: Streptomyces sp. NBC_00878; assembly: GCF_026341515.1. Lineage (NCBI taxonomy): Bacteria > Bacillati > Actinomycetota > Actinomycetes > Kitasatosporales > Streptomycetaceae > Streptomyces > Streptomyces sp. NBC_00878. The sequence continues at coordinate 4,314,338 of NZ_JAPEOK010000001.1, forward strand.
AGTTCGCTGAAGGCGCCCTGGAGGAGCTGCGGCGCCACGGCCGCCTCCCCCGCGCGCGCCTTCATGATGGCCCGCTCGACACCCTCTATGCGCTCGTCGTGCCGTACGTAACCGGACGCCCCGGCGGCGAACGCCGCGGCGATCCCGCGCGGGTTGGGCACCGGTCCGAGGACCAGCACCGCGACCTGCGGCCGCTCCCGCTTGATCCTCACCACCGGGTCGAATATGCCCGGTTCGGCGGGTGTCGCCGTACCGATCAGGCACACCTCCGGTGCCCGCGTGATCACCAGCTCCGCCGCTCCCGCGGCGGGCGCGGCCGCGGCCAGCACACGGTGTCCGCGCAGCTTCAGGGCCGAGGCCAACGCCTCGGCGAGCAGTCGGTGGTCGTCGACCACCATGAGCCGCACACCCATCGAGCCCAACCCCCCAGTCCCCCCAAGGATCCCCACCGGTCCCCCATGGATGGGAGCCCCCCGGCTCTCCATCCCCCGGAAGCTACACGCTTGTTCGACGTTGCGCTTCCCCTACTGGAGAGAAGTGCCCCGGATTTCCGAAATTCCTCGTATTCGCGAGCGATGGGCCGTACGAGCACGACGCCGCCCCTGAACAGGGGCGGAGCCGTGATCGACGGGCGAACGCCTGATCGGCCGGCGACCCGGCGGCGGTTGTCCGAGGCCCCGTTCGAGGCCTCGGACAACCGCCGGACGCCTACTTGGCGCCGGGACGCCTACTTGGCGCCGAAGCCGATCGCCGCGTACTCCTTGTCGTCCGCCGAGTACGGCGCGCTGATCAGCTCCTGGGCCATGAAGAGCCGGCCGCTGGTGTAGCGCATCTCCGAGCTGCTCGGGACGATGCTGCTGATCGCGCTGCGGACCTGGGCGTCGGCGGGGGTCTCCAGGAGCTTGGTCTCCTTGAAGGTCCTGCCGTCGAGGGAGACGACCTGGGAACCCTTGTCGTACGGGCCGTTCTTGTACGCGAGGACGTTGCCGCCGTCCATCCGGATCGGCAGGATCTCGTAGCCGTCGCCCGCGTCGGCACGGTCGCTCGTGGGCTTGCCCGTGGCCAGCGCGAAGGACACGATCTCGTTGACCCGGGAGTACTGCTTGGCGCCCTCGTGCTGCTTGGTCGGCACGTACAGCTTGTCGTTGCCGACCGCGATGGACCGGCAGTCGTGGACCTTGTTCACGCCGCAGTCGTGCTCGTACTTGCCGTCCTCCAGCGTGATCTTGGCGCGCAGCTTGCCGCTGTCGTCCAGCGAGAAGACGTCCGTCGCGCCGGACGCGGTGATCTCGCCGGAGTCCACGCCGAAGACGACCGGCTTGGTGGAGATGACCTTGGCGTTGTCGATGCCCGCGGGGAGCTTGTAACTCCACTTGACGGTGCCCGACTTCGGGTCGAGCAGCTGGACCTCGTACGTCTCGTTGCCGTAGTCACCGCACTTGCGGACCGCGACCAGCTGCTCGCCGCCCGCGTAGCCGACGTCCTCGCACGTGCCGACCTTCGGCTGCCACAGGACCTTGCCGCTGGTGATGTCGAAGGCGGCGCCGCCGCTGAGGCCCGCACCGGCCGCGACCGTGGTGCCGGTGATGCTGACCTCCTTGAACGCGGCCTTCCCGCCGCCGCCCGGAGCGACGGACTTCGTCCAGAGCGATTTGCCGGTGTCCATGTTGAAGGCGGTGACCTCGGTGCACGTCGGGTACTGGTTCGCCTTGGTGCGCTTGGCGCCCTCGGCGACCACCACGGCGACGCCGTCCTTGGTGACCTCGGGGGAACCGGCGCAGGTCAGACCCGTCAGCGGCAGCGTCCAGGACTTCGCGCCGCTGTCCGGGTCGTAGCCGATGACCTCGCTGACGCCGGACTTGGCGTACACCTTGTCCGTCAGCCAGGAACCCTCGACGCTCCAGACCTCCTTCTTCGGCACCTCCGCCGCGGGCACCTGGAAGAGGACCTTGGCGCTGGTGCTGGCCGGCACCTTCTCCGTGCCGCCGCCTCCTCCGCCGACGTCGTCGCCGCCGCTGTTGTCGTCCTTGCCGTCGGTGCCGCCGGGGCCCGCGGAGGTGTCCTTGTCGTCGCTCTTGCCGGACGAGTTGGAGTACCAGACACCGCCGCCGACGATGAGCGCGATCGCCACGACGGCCGAGACGATGATCGCCACCTGCGGGTTGACCTTCCGCCCGCCGCCGCCCGGAGCCTGCGGCTGCGACGGCATGGTGCCCGGCTGCGGATAGCCGTACTGGGGCTGCTGGCCGTATCCGTACGGGGGCTGCTGGCCCGGGTAGCCATAGCCCGGCTGGGCGGGCGGCGGCTGCGGGGCTCCCAGGGGCGCGCCGGGCGCCTGCGGGTAGCCGTACGGCTGCTGCGACGGGGCCGACGGGGGCCCGGCCGGGGGCGGGGTCTGCGGTGCCTGGCCCGGTGCCTGGCCCGGTGCCTGGGGGTAGCCGTAGCCCGGCTGGGGCGGCTGCGGCGGAGGTCCGGCGGGCGGACCGGCCGGCGGGGTGGGCGGCCCGAAGCCGCCCGGAGGCGGGTCCTGCGGGGCGCCGAAACCGCCTCCCGGGGGCGGCTGGTTGGGCGGCGGGGGCGGCGGCTGACTCATGGCGTGTGTACCTCGGATACGAAGGGGACGGAGGTCGGGTGCGCGCGGAGGGCGCGGACGCGGCGCCTGCGAAGGGCGGGAACGGCAGGAAGGGCGAGACGGGTGGGAAGGTGAACCGGCCAGGTCATTTACCGAAGGCCAGCATCAACTTCTCCTTCGACTCGTCGTTGCCCGTCAGCCGGGTGGTGGAGAGGTAGAAGCGCCCGTCCACGTAGTCGACGGCCTTCGAGAAGAAGCCGTTCTCGATGTCGGCGGTGCCCTGCGGGTTCTGCAGCAGCTTCCGAGGCGTGTGCGAACCGCCGCCGACCGGGATCGAGACGACCTGCCCGCCCGCGTCGTACGAGGGCTGCACGTACGCGAGCAGGTTCGTGCCCTCCAGCCTCAGCGGCATCATCGCCTCGTCCGCCGGGGACTTGACGCGCCACTTCTCCTTGCCGTTGTCCAGGCTGATCGCGACGACCTCGTTGGCGCCGCTCTTCGCCTCGGTCGGCAGGTAGAGGGTGTTCGCGTCGGCCGCCACACCCCCGCAGGCCTGGAGGTCGCGCGAGAGGACCGACCAGCCGCACTCGGGCGCGAACGACTCGTCGACGTCGACCTCCGAGCGGACCGTGCCGTCGCTCTTCAGCGCGGTGACGTTCCACTGCTTCTTGTCGGCGTTGGTGAGGTAGATGACGACGGGGTCGACGGAGTACGTCCGCTCGACGCGCCAGCCCTTGGGGAACTTCCTGGTCCACTTGGTCTTGCCGGTGGCCGGGTCGAGTTCCTGCACCTCCTCGTGCTCGTTGTCGCCGCCGGCCCCGCAGGACGCGACGGAGAGCAGCTTCGCGCCGCCGGTGAACGCCGACGGGAAGCAGGAGGCGTCGTACTTCTTCTTGTCGAAGCGCTTGTCGCCGCTGTTCACGTCGTAGCCGATGCCGGACATGGAGCGGCCGACCATCAGCGTGTCACCGACGATGTTCAGGCTGAGGCTGAGGGCACTGTCGAAGAGGTCCCCCTCGGGGATCGTCTTCGTCCAGCCCTTCTTGCCGGTGGTGAGGTCGAGCTGCACGACCTGGTTGCACTCGGCGGCGTCCTTGGTGCCTTCCTTGTACGCCACGAAGACCTTGTCGTCGGACGTCTTCTGCGGCGACACCGCGCAGATCTTCTGCGGGAACGAGATCGCGGGCCAACTGACCTTGCCGTCGCCCACGTTGTAGGCGAAGACCTGCTTGTACGCGGCCTTCACGGCGACCTTGTCGGTGATCCACAGGCCGGGGGCGTCGGCGCCGGAACCGGGCGCGTCGGGCGCCTCCTTGTACCAGAGCACCTTCGACTCGCCCGGCTGGCGGCCCTCGTTGAGGTCCTCGGACCCCGCGTTGCCGTCGCCGTCGCCGTCACCGGGGTTGACCGGGGCGTCCGAGGCGGTGGCCTTGCCGTCCTGGCTCTTGTCGGCGACGGGCTTCTTCTTGCTGTCGTCACCGCTGCCGGAGACGGCCCACACGGTGCCGCCGATGACGAGCGCCGCGGCCAGCGCCGCCCCGATGATCACCGCGGGCTTCCCCTTGAAGGGGTTGCGCGAGCCCCCGCCCGGCGGCGGCGTCCCGGGCGCACCTGGGAACTGCGGCTGCTGCGGGTATCCGTATCCGGGCTGCTGACCGTACGGACCCGGCTGCTGCGGCTGTCCGTACGGGCCGGGCTGGGTGTACGGCCCTGCCTGCTGGGTGTACGGCCCCGGCTGCTGGCCGTACGGGCCCGGCTGGGCGTAGGGACCGGGCTGCTGCGGATAGCCGTATCCGGGCTGCGGAGCGCCGTGCGGAGGCGGCGGGGACTGCGGAGCGCCCTGCGGAGGCGGCGGCGGGGTCCCCGGTGGCTGGGCGGGCGGTGGAGGCGTGGCTCCCTGCGGGTCCTGCGGGGGGCCGAAGCCTCCCTGTGGTGGCGGACCTTGCGGTGGCTGGTCCTGCGGCGCCCCGAACCCGCCCTGCGGCGGCTGGTTGGGCGGCTGAGTCATCAGCGTGTTCCCCCTCTTCACTGATTTTTAGCCATGCCCTGCAGTACGCACCGCAGTAGGCGGTGCACTCACAGTGGTTGTCAGACTCCCCAAGAGTGTTCTCGGACGGCCCTTTCTATCACCATGACGCACTCGAACAAGGGGCCGGTTCCGCCCCTGTTCCCAAGGGAGGACCGGCCCGTGATGCCCTCGTTATGCTCCTTCACGCAGCCTTCACGCGTCGTCTGCGAGCTCCAGCCACCGCATCTCCAACTCCTCGCGCTCGGTGGCCAGTTCACGCAGGTCCGAGTCCAGTTTCGCCACTTTCCCGAAGTCCGTGGCATTGTCGGCGATTTGGGTGTGGAGTCTGCTCTCCTTCTCGGAGATCTTGTCCAACTGCCGCTCGATCTTCTGGAGTTCCTTCTTCGCGGCGCGGGCGTCTGCTGCCGACGCCCCGGGCTTCTCGGCCGACTGGACGGGCACGGGGGCCGAGGCCGCCGCGGCCTCCTCCATCTTGTGCCGCCGCTCCAGGTACTCGTCGATCCCGCGCGGCAGCATCCGCAGGGTCGCGTCGCCGAGGAGCGCGAACACCCGGTCCGTCGTGCGCTCGATGAAGAACCGGTCGTGGGAGATCACGACCATCGAGCCGGGCCAGCCGTCGAGGACGTCCTCCAACTGCGTGAGGGTCTCGATGTCGAGGTCGTTCGTCGGCTCGTCGAGGAAGAGGACGTTGGGCTCGTCCATCAGCAGCCGCAGCAGCTGGAGGCGGCGGCGCTCACCGCCGCTGAGATCCCCGACCGGCGTCCACTGCTTCTCCTTGTTGAAGCCGAAGGTCTCGCAGAGCTGGCCCGCGGTCATCTCACGGCCCTTGCCGAGGTCGACGCGATCGCGCACCGCCTGGACGGCCTGCAACACCCGCAGGGCCGGGTCGAGTTCGGCGACCTCCTGGGAGAGGTAGGCGAGCTTGACGGTCTTGCCGGTGACGATCCGGCCGGCGACGGGCTGCGTCTCGCCCTCGGAACGGGCGGCGTCTCTCATGGCCCGCAGCAGCGAGGTCTTGCCCGCGCCGTTCACCCCGACGAGACCGATCCGGTCGCCCGGTCCGAGCTGCCAGGTCAGGTGCTTGAGGAGCACCTTGGGCCCGGCCTGCACGGTGACGTCCTTCAGGTCGAAGACCGTCTTGCCGAGCCGGGTCGAGGCGAACTTCATCAGCTCGCTGCTGTCCCGGGGCGGCGGCACGTCCGCGATCAGCTCGTTGGCGGCCTCGACGCGGAAGCGCGGCTTGGACGTACGGGCCGGGGCGCCCCGCCGCAGCCAGGCCAGCTCCTTCCTGACCAGGTTCTGCCGCTTGACCTCCTCGGTGGCGGCGATGCGCTCCCGCTCGGCCCGCGCGAAGACGTAGTCGGTGTAGCCGCCCTCGTACTCGTACACGTCGCCCTTCTGCACGTCCCACATGCGGGTGCAGACCTGGTCCAGGAACCAGCGGTCGTGGGTGACGCAGACGAGGGCGGACCGGCGCCGGCTCAGATGCTGGGCGAGCCAGGAGATCCCTTCCACGTCCAGGTGGTTGGTGGGCTCGTCGAGGATGACCAGGTCCTGCTCCTCGATGAGCAGCTTGGCCAGCGCGATCCGCCGCCGCTCACCGCCGGAGAGCGGTCCGATCACGGTGTCGAGCCCCTGCGGGAAGCCTGGCAGGTCGAGCCCGCCGAAGAGTCCGGTGAGTACGTCCCTGATCTTGGCGTTGCCCGCCCACTCGTGGTCGGCCATGTCCCGGATGACCTCGTGGCGGACGGTGGCCTCGGGGTCGAGGGAGTCGTGCTGGGTGAGCACGCCGAGGTGGAGGCCGCCCGAGTGCGTGACGCGCCCGGTGTCGGCCTCCTCCAGCTTGGCGAGCATCCGGATCAGCGTGGTCTTGCCGTCGCCGTTGCGGCCGACCACCCCGATCCGGTCGCCCTCGGACACGCCGAGGGAGACTCCGTCGAGCAGCGCACGGGTTCCGTACACCTTGCTGACTGCCTCGACATTGACCAGATTGACGGCCATCGCACTCCTGACAAGGGGGATCGATCGACCTTCCAGGGTAGTCGCCCGTGAGGGTGATCCTTCCGCCCGTCCAGGGGCACGGCTCCGCCGGGTGGGCGCGCCCAGCCCCCACGCACCCGCAGGTGGGACTCAATCCCTCCGTACCCCTCCGCGCGAAGCGCCTACCGCCCCTGCTGGGGCGGTATCAGCGCGGAGGCGGGCGCCAGGGACCTACCCCCCGCCCCGGACTCCGCGAGGGCCCGATCATGCACAGGCATGTCGTCCCGCACGAGGTTCTCCGGAATCAGCACGGCCGCCGTCACTCCCCCGCTCACCGAGGCCCGCAGCTCCACACTCAGCCCCTGCCGCTCGGCCAGCCGGTTCACCACGAACAGCCCGATCTGCTTGGCGTCCAGCAGGTCGACCTTCTCGGACCGGAGCTTGCGGTTGGCGTCGGCCATCGCGTCCTCGTTCATACCGAAGCCGCTGTCCTCGACCTCGATCAGCAGCCCGTCACGCACCCGGGCGGCCCGCAGCTGCACCGTGGTGCTGGGCGGCGAGAAGGCGGAGGCGTTCTCGACGAGCTCGGCGAGCAGATGGATCACGTCGGCGACCGAGCCGCCCGCGATGGAGACGCGGGGCGCGGCCCAGATCTGTACCCGCGAGGCGTTCTCGATCTCGGCGACGGCGGCGCGCAACACGTCCAGCAGCGGGATCGGGTCGCGCCAGCCGCGGCCGGGCGCGATGCCGGACAGGATGAGCAGGCTCTCGGAGTGCCGCCGCATCCGGGTGGCGAGGTAGTCGATCCGGTACAGGTCCTGGAGCTCGGCCTGATCGCGCTGCCGCTGCTCCATCGTGTCGAGCAGGTCGAGCTGGCGGTGCAGCAGAACCTGGCTGCGGCGCGCGATGCTGACGTACACGCCGGAGATGCCACTGAGGAGTTCGGCGCGTTCCGAGGCGGCCTTGAGGGCGGCCCGCTGGACGGCGGTGAGTGCGGTGCCGACCTGCGCGAGCTCGTCGCCGACCAGCCGCCGCATCGGTGCCTCGACGTCGATGTCGACGCCCTGCCCGGCGTGCAGCCGCCGCATGGCCTGCGGCAGTCGGCGTCCGGCCACTTCGAGGGCGGAGTTGCGCAGATCGAGGAGTTCGACGATGAATCCGCGCCCGACGAGTACGGAGACGAGCAGCGAGAGCAGCACGCCGACGAGGCCCAGGACGACGGCGACGCCGGAGGCCCCGAGCGTGTCCCAGCCGAAGGCGTTCGCCTGGGAGACGGCGGCCGTTCCGGCGCTCGTCTCGGCGTCGTTCAGCCCTTCGAGGACGGCGTCCGAGGAGCCGTCCCACTGCTTGAGGAAGCCCGCCGCCACGGCCGAGGCACCGGGACCGGCGCTGCGCACCCGGTTCTCGACGGCTTGCAGGTTCTCGTAACTCCCGCTTCCCAGAACGCCCTTGTACGCGTCCCGGTGGCCGGGCTTGAGGTCGGCGACGGCGGGCGCGAGCAGTTGGCGCTGGGTGGCGACGGCGCCGACGAACAGCGCGTACTGGTCCTTGGTGAGCGTTCCGGCGGCCCGGCCGGCGGCGAGGATCGCCTGTTCCTGGGCCAGTGCCTCGCGAGCGCGGGCGAGTTCGAGCACGACCCGGGCCTCGGAGGCGGCGCCCGCGCGGTCCTCGCCGGTGAGCGCGCCGGAGACGGCGAAGGCGTGCTCGACCATCGTGGAGTACGCCGTGTGGAGGTCCATGGTCTTCGCGCCGTCGCCGTAGACCTCGGCGCGCAGCGCGACCAGACCTTCCGCGTCGGCCTCCAGGCGGTCGATGCGCCCCGGCAGCGAGGAGTTGAGCAGTCCGGCGTCGGCGCTGCTGGCGTTGGCGCCGTCGAGGAGCTTCTTGGCGGCGGCGTCGGTCTTCCGGGTGACGGCGCGCAGTTCGACGCGGTCGCCCTTGCCGGGGGTGGCCGCGAACCGCAGGGCGGCGGTCCGCTCGGCCTGCAGGGCGGTGACGAACCCGTCGACGGGTTCGAGGAGTTCGGAGTTGACCTCCTTGGCCCGCTCGGTGGCGCCGATGCTGGAGGCGGTGGTCACCGCGGCGAAGCCCCACAGGGCCATCAGCGACACGATGGGAAGCATGAGCAGGGAGACGATCTTGGCTCTGACCGACCTGGGTCGCAGCCGGTCGGGCGTGCGTCGGACACGCATGGGGCACCTCGTTCAGGGAGGGGTAGGACGTACGGCGGCCGTCTGAGGGGGCGTTACGGTCGCCCGCCGCCGACAGGCCGTCTCAGGTGGTGACTTGGGCGGTGACTCAGGCGGCGGCTCAGGCGGTGGAAAGCTCCACCTGGCGCAGGAGTTCGGCGGCCACGGCGGACTCGGCGCGCTTGCCGGTCGGGGAGAGCGCGACATACGCGGCGGCCAGGAAGAGGAAGGAGCCGAGGAGGACGGCGAGGGGGAAGATGAACTCCGTGGCGGTGGCGCCCGCCAGGGCCGCGCTGCTCGGCGCGAGGCTGATGCTCACGGCGTACATCGCGGTGTAGTGCATGCTGCTGACCGCGAGGCCCATCACGAGGGCGGCGGCGGTGGCGACGACCGGGCCGCGTACGACGAGGCTGAGCGTGAGCGCGGCGGTCGCGGCGACGACGGCGATCGCGACCGAGGCGATGACCAGGGTCGGGTCGTACCGGACCGTGCCGTGCAGATTGAGCGCCGCCATGCCGATGTAGTGCATGGCCGCGACGCCGAGTCCGGTGCCGAGTCCGCCGAGCAGCACGGCGCGTACGCGGGACCGGCCGTAGCCGGCGGTGCACACGCCCGCGCCGACGACGAGTACGGCGACGACCAGGCTGAGCACGGTCAGCGGGACGTCGTAGCGGATCGGCGTGCCGTCGACGCCGAAGCCGAGCATCGCGACGAAGTGCATGGTCCAGATGCCGGAACCGATGGCGACCGAGGCAAGCAGCAGCCAGTTCCGCTTGGAGGCACCGTCCGCCTCAAGTGCCCTGACGGTGCACCGCAGTCCGAGTGCCGCGCCGACGCAGGCCATCGCATAGGACAGGACGGGAGTGACCCATCCGGCGCTGAAGTGGTCCATGTGACCCATGGGGAAGCCCCTCTCGCCCGCCGCACGGCCTGACCGTACGCACGGAAGTACCGCCGGTAACAAGACACCGGAGGTGGCTGATAATGCCAGCCCAAGGCGATCGGCAGACCGGGGCGAAAGGGGCCAGGCCGGGAGATAGACGAGAATTAATTCCGGTGACCTAGATAACACTTGACCTGCATTTACATGCAGACGACCAGGCCAAACGGAATCTACCGAGGACGTCCACAGACCCCACACACGCGGGGTCGAACCCGTTGAGTCCCCGTTTCCCAAGGCACCTTTCAAGCCACCGGATTCGACACACGACTCTCACACCACGACAGCCCCCGGCACGGGCCCGGCGGCCACGCGCGCGGCGCGACAAGTCCCGGAAACGACAAGCACGTCCGCCACCTTCACCGCGGCCTCCGCGTCACGGACGAGGAACGCGGTCGTCGGCCCCGACCCGGACACCAGCGCGGCCAGCGCCCCCGCGGCCGTCCCCGCCTCCAACGTCCGGGCCAGCGACGGCCGGAGAGACAACGCGGCGGCCTGGAGGTCGTTGGAGAGGGCGCCCGCGAGCGCCGCGGCGTCCCCCTTCGCCAGCGCCCCGAGCAGCGCGTCGGAAGCAACCGGCTCGGGCACCTCCACCCCTTCGCCCAGCCGGTCGAACTCCCCGTACACGGCCGGCGTCGACAGCCCGCCGTCGGCGACGGCGAAGACCCAGTGGAAGGTCCCGCCGACCTCCAGCACGCGCAGCTTCTCCCCCCGCCCGGTCCCGAGCGCCGCACCGCCGACCAGGCTGAACGGCACGTCGCTGCCCAACTCGGCGCAGATGTCGAGGAGTTCGTCGCGCGAGGCCCCCGTACCCCAGAGAGCGTCGCACGCGAGCAGCGCGCCCGCGCCGTCGGCGGACCCGCCCGCCATGCCCCCGGCGACGGGAATGTCCTTGGCGATGTGGATGTGCACGCGGGCCTCGCGCCCCGTCCTCGCGGCGAGCTTCTCCACCGCGCGGGCCGCCAGGTTCGTACGGTCCAGGGGGACTTGGGCGGCGTCGGGCCCCTCGCAGGTCACCCGGAGGGTGTCCGCCGGGCGCACGGTGACCTCGTCGTACAGGCCGACCGCGAGGAAGACGTTGGCCAGGTCGTGGAACCCGTCGGGGCGGGCGCCGCCCACCGCGAGCTGCACATTGACCTTGGCGGGTACCCGTACCGTCACGCTCGTCGCACTCACTGCTTGCTCTCCGCGATCCGTGCGAACTCTTCCACCGTCAGGGACTCGCCGCGTGCCTGGGGCGAGACGCCCGCCGCGACGAGGGCGGCCTCGGCGGCGGGGGCCGAACCCGCCCAGCCGGCGAGCGCGGCCCGCAGGGTCTTGCGGCGCTGGGCGAAGGCCGCGTCCACGACGGCGAAGACCTCGCGCCTGGAGGCGGTCGTCTTCACCGGCTCCTCGCGCCGCACCAGCGATACGAGCCCGCTGTCGACGTTGGGCGCGGGCCAGAAGACGGTGCGGCCGATGGAACCGGCCCGCCTGACGTCGGCGTACCAGTTCGCCTTCACGGACGGCACGCCGTAGACCTTCGAGCCGGGCGGGGCGGCCAGCCGGTCGGCGACCTCCGCCTGCACCATCACGAGGGTGCGCTCGATGGTGGGGAAGGTGTCGAGCATGTGCAGGAGTACGGGGACGGCGACGTTGTAGGGAAGGTTCGCGACGAGGGCGGTGGGGGCGGGGCCGGGGAGTCCGGTCACCTGCATGGCGTCGGAGTGGACGAGTGCGAAGCGCTCGGCGCGGGACGGCATGCGGGCGGTGATCGTCGCCGGGAGCGCGCCCGCGAGGGCGTCGTCGATCTCGACGGCGACGACGCGGTCGGCGGCCTCCAGCAGGGCGAGGGTCAGGGAGCCGAGTCCCGGGCCGACCTCGACGACCACGTCCTCGGGGCGGACGCCGGCGGTCCGCACGATCCGGCGCACGGTGTTGGCGTCGATGACGAAGTTCTGGCCGCGCTGCTTGGTGGGCCGTACGCCGAGGGCCTCCGCGAGCTCGCGGACATCGGCGGGGCCCAGGAGGGCGTCGGGGGTGGGGCTGCTCACGCCCCAAGGGTACGGGTGGCATGGGGCGGGGATTTTCGCCGGAGGGGCTGAGATGCCTCAGGGCCGAGACACCCAAGGGGCGCGGGGCTGTTTCCCTATGCGGCTCCGCCGCGATGGGGGTCCCCCCGCTCATGGGGGTCCCCCCGCTCATGGGGGTCCCCCCGCTCGAGCGAAGCCGAGAGTGGGGGAGAAGCCGAGAGTGGGGGAGAAGCCGAGAGTGGGGGAGCGCTCAGCCACAACGAACCCGCACCCTCAGCCATGCAGCCGCCCCCCACAATGCGGCCAGGGACTCGCCCCCCGCCGCACATACAGCTTCTTCGCGCGGAGCGTCTGCTCGGCCGCGGGCGCGTCCTGCGGGCGTCCCGCGCCACCGAGCCCCCGCCAGGTCAGGGTGTCGAACTGGTAGAGCCCCCCGTACGTGCCGGAGGAATCAACCGCCCCCGGCCGCCCACGCGACTCACAGTGGGCCAGCCCCTGCCAGTTCAGGCTGTCCGCCCCCTGCACGGACGTCGGCAACGGCCTCGTCCCCACCTTCACCACCTGCGTCCGCGGCACCTGCACCACCTCGGACCGGAGCCGCCGCGGCCGCTCCTTCACCCCGTTGACCGTACGGAGCGCGTACGTGACCCGCCGCAGCCCCGGCCGCCCCGGCCGCTCGACGACCTCGGTCCCCCGGAACAACCCCGGATCCTCGGTCCGCCACACGTCGAAGGCGATCGGCTCCTCGCGGACCTCCTGCCCCTCGGTGATCCGCATGACCATCACCGTCTGCCCGTCCCGTGGAAAGCTCCCGGACGGCACGGACAGGGTGTCCTCCCCGCGCAGCGTGATCCCGGCGTCCGCCACGACCTCGCGGACGGTCGCCGCGTTCGTCCGGACCGTCCGCGCCCGCCCGTCCGCCATGACCGTCACGGTCCGCTCGGTACGGACGTCGAGCGCGAGCCCTTCCCGCCCGATCCGCCGGGAGCGCGGAACCGAGACGTACGCGCCCTCCGCACGCACCCCGAGCTCCCGCAGCGCGCCGTCCACCGTACGGGCCGTGGTCCACACCCTGCTCCGCTGCCCGTCGAGGGTGAGGCGCACGGGCCGCCCGTACCGCACGGCCACCTCGTCCCCGCTGGTCAGAGCAGCCCCGGGGCCGGGCGCGACGATGTCGTGGGCGCCCACCTCGACGCCCTCGTCGGCGAGCAGTTCGGTGACGTCGTCGGCGAAGGTGTGCAGCGTGCGCGGCTTCCCGTCGACGTTCAGCTCGATCGCCTTGTCGTCGGCGACGAACGCGGTGGTGCCGCCCGCGAGGAACGCCACGACCAGCGCCTGCGGCAGCAGCCTGCGCACGTCGGGCCGCTCGGCGCTCCGCCGCCGCCGGGCGGCCCGCCGGGCTTCGACACGGCCGCCGGGGCGCGGCGTCTCCAGCGTGGGCGGAACCTGCCGGGGAAGCGTCGGCCCCTCCGGCCCAGGCCGGCCCTCGTCCACGGCCGCACTCTCATATGCCGGTTCCACGTACGCCGGTTCCCCGCACGCCGGGTCCACGTACGCCGGGTCCACGTACGCCGGGTCCTCGCACGCCGGGTCCCCGTACGCCGGGTCCCCGTACGCCGGGTCCCCGTACGCCGGGTCCTCGCACGCCGGGTTCGCATACGCCGGGTCCTCGTACGCCGGCCGATACGTGTCCGCGTATCCGTATCCGTATCCGTATCCGCTTCCGTGCCCGTACGGTTCGGGGGTCTCGTACATCGGGCCATACGTCTCGTACTGCGAACTGCTCACGACGACACGCTCCAGGAGACACTCCAGGGATCCGGATCGGGCCCGAGGAACTTAGCCGAGCGGCCGTCACTCTCCAAAGCATCGCAACTACGCGGTGTCGCGGGGTGTCCCCCGGCCGGACCATCCTGAGCGGGCCGGCCGTTACGGCTCAGAAATCGAACGCGCGGGCCGTGTTCGCCGAGATCGCCGTCGCCAGCGCGTCCTCGTCCAGGCCCCGCACCGCGGCCATGGCGCGGACCGTGACCGGAATGAGATACGGGGCGTTAGGCCGTCCGCGGTACGGCACGGGGGTCAGGAAGGGCGCGTCGGTCTCGACGAGGACCAGTTCGAGCGGGGCCACGGCGAGAGCGTCGCGCAACGGCTGGGCGTTCTTGAAGGTCATGTTCCCGGCGAACGACATGTAGTAGCCGGCGCCGGCGCAGATCTCCGCCATGGCGGCGTCACCGGAGTAGCAGTGGAAGACGGTCCGCTCGGGGGCGCCCTCCTCCTTCAGGACCCGCAACACGTCGGCGTGGGCGTCCCGGTCATGGATGACCAGCGCCTTGCCGTGCCGCTTGGCGATCTCGATATGGGCGCGGAAGGACCTCTCCTGGGCGGACTTTCCCTCGGGCCCGGTGCGGAAGTAGTCGAGGCCGGTCTCGCCGACGCCCTTGACCTGCGGAAGGGCCGCGAGCCGGTCGATCTCGGCGAGCGCCTCGTCCAGCGCGTCGTCGCCACCGGCCACTCGCGCGCCCTGCCGGGACCAGCCGTCGGGGTCGCCGTGCACGATCCGCGGGGCCTCGTTCGGGTGCAGCGCGACGGTCGCGTGGACGGCCTCGTGGTCCAGGGCCGTCTGGGCGGCCCAGCGCGAGCCCTTCACGTCGCAGCCGACCTGCACGACCGTCGTCACACCGACCGACGCGGCCTTCGCGAGACCCTCCGCGACCGTGCCGGACTGCATGTCGAGGTGGGTGTGCGAGTCGGCGACCGGCACCCGGAGCGGATCCGGCAGGGGCGGGGCTTCGGCGTTGGAAGGCATGTCCCGATCCTACGAAGGGGGTCCGGTGCGGTTGCGGGAAGGGCGGACGCCGGGCCCCACCTCACACGGGAGACGGGGGAGGCCGCTGAACATGAGGCCCGGCGCCGGGAGGGGCGACCGGAGGATCACCCCGCCTTGCGGTGGTGGAACGGGTGGAGCAGATCGGAGAGGTGCCAGTGGTGACGCTCGTCGCCCGCCGGCGACTCCGGAGCCTGGGTGGCCGGGTCCCGGGCGTCCTCGGATGTCCGCGGCCGTACGGGTGTCGGCCGGCGCATCGAGTTCTGCGCCGAGGAGACCTGTCCGGGGCGCATGATGCGTACGACATGGCCGTCGCAGTTGAGGCAGGTGGGCCGGCTCAGCGGCGACGGGACGACCCGGCCGTCGGCCACGTACATGACGAACTCGGTGCCCTCGGCGTCGAGGTGGTGCTCTATCTCGTACGACTGCTCCCAGCCGTGCCCGCAGCGCATGCAGGCGAAGGAATACGACTCGTGAACGATGCCGGTCGCCGTGGTGCGGTGGTCAGGTTCGCCGGTGATCTGCCCGGTCTGACCTGCGATCTCAGTCATTGCCAGCTCCTCTAGTCCGCTGGACCAGGACGGGTGCGTCCGTTAACCAGTGGACGCTTCCGGCGGCCGATACGCACCAGACCTGTCGAGTGTTGGAGCCGTCTTGGCCTTTCCTTGTCGGAGGCCCCTCAGAACACGGTCCGAGCTTTGCTTTTCGCGATCGTCCTTTGCCCGCTCATGGGGTCGGGGGCGACTGTCCGCTCATGGGTTCGAGAGCATCGCGTCACGCGGTCGGGGGCGCCGCGTTCTTGTTCATGTTCATGCACTCGGGGGCGCCGCGTTCTTGTTCATGTTCATGTTCATGCACTCGGGGGCGCCGCGTTCTTCGCCGCGACGACCGCGTCGAAGACCTCGCGCTTGGGCAGGCCCGCGTCCGCGGCGACGGCGGCGATCGCCTCCTTGCGCCGCTCCCCTGCCTCCTCGCGCACCCGCACCCTGCGCACCAGTTCCTCGGCGTCGAGCGACTCGACGGTCTCCGGGGCACCCTCCACGACGACGGTGATCTCGCCGCGCACCCCTTCGGCGGCCCAGGCGGCGAGTTCGCCCAGCGGCCCGCGCTTGACCTCCTCGTACGTCTTGGTCAGTTCGCGGCAGACGGCGGCCCGCCGCTGCGTGCCGAACACCTCGGCCATCGCGGCGAGTGTGTCGTCGAGGCGGTGCGGCGCCTCGAAGTACACGAGTGTGCGCCGCTCGCCCGCGACCTCCCGCAGTCGCGACAGCCGCTCGCCTGCCTTCCTCGGCAGGAATCCCTCGAAGCAGAACCGGTCGACGGGCAGCCCGGACAGCGCGAGCGCGGTGAGCACCGCGGAGGGCCCCGGGACGGCCGTGACCTTGATGTCCTTCGCGACGGCGGCGGCGACCAGCCGGTACCCCGGGTCGGACACGGACGGCATCCCGGCGTCCGTCACGAGCAGCACGCGCGCCCCGCCCACCAGCGCCTCGACGAGTTCGGGCGTACGCGCCGACTCGTTGCCCTCGAAGTACGACACGACGCGCCCGGACGGCTGTACGTCCAGCGCCTGCGTCAGCCGCCTCAGGCGCCGCGTGTCCTCGGCGGCGATGACGTCGGCGCCCGCCAACTCCGCCGTCAGCCGGGGCGGCGCGTCCGCGATGTCCCCGATGGGCGTGCCTGCGAGTACAAGGGTTCCTGTCACGGTTCCATCCTCGCAGGGCGGTCCACGGGACTCACACAGCGCTGTTCCCTACGATGGCGCGGTGACCAGTACCGCGTCCTCCACGGACACCCGGCAGGGACAGGGCGTCGAAGAGCAGCGGCCGACGTGGCAGCAACGGCTGCGCCGCTTCGGCTACACGCCCGCGCCCAGAAGCGACGTCCGCGACCGCCTGGTGCCCGCGTACACCGAGCCCAGTCCCCGGCTGTGGGCGGCGATCGGACTCCGCCGGGAGGCCGCGGAGCGCATCGTCCGCTGGTCGGCGTGGGGCGGCCCGCTGCTCGTCACGCTGATCGCGGGCGTGATGCGGTTCTGGAACCTGGGCAGCCCGAAGGCGGTGATATTCGACGAGACGTACTACGCCAAGGACGCCTGGGCACTCATTCACCGCGGATACGAGGTCAACTGGGCGAAGAACGCCAACGAGCTGATCCTGCAGAACGGCGGAAACGTCAAGATCCCGACGGACCCCGCCTATGTGGTCCACCCGCCCGTCGGCAAGTACGTCATCGGGCTCGGCGAGTGGATGTTCGGGTTCACGCCGTTCGGCTGGCGGTTCATGACGGCCGTGCTCGGCACGCTGTCGGTGCTGATGCTGTGCCGGATCGGCCGCCGCATCTTCCGCTCGACGTTCCTCGGCTGCCTGGCGGGCGCGCTGATGGCGGTCGACGGCCTGCACTTCGTGATGAGCCGCACCGCGCTGCTCGACCAGGTGCTGATGTTCTTCGTCCTCGCGGCCTTCGGCTGCCTGGTCATCGACCGCGACAAGGTCCGCGAACGCCTGGCCGCCGCGCTCCCACCGGACGCCGACGGCCTCGTACGCCCGGACGCGCGCGTCGCGGAGGACACGCGCCTCGGCCGCCGCCCCTGGCGCCTGGCGGCCGGTCTGCTGCTCGGCCTCGCCATCGGCACGAAGTGGAACGGCCTGTACATCCTCGTCGCGTTCGGCCTGCTGACGGTCCTGTGGGACGTCGGCTCACGGCGGGTGGCAGGCGCCCGCCGCCCCCACCTGGCGGTCCTCAAGCACGACGTGGGCTGGGCGTTCCTCGCCACGGTCCCGGTCGCGATCGCCACGTACATCGTGTCGTGGACGGGCTGGTTCCTCTCGGCCACCAACGGCAAGGGCGGCTACTACCGCAACTGGGCCACAGCCGACGGCCGCACCAGCGACTGGTCCTGGCTGTTCCCGGACTGGTGGCGCAGCCTGTGGCACTACGAGACCCAGGTGTACGACTTCCACGTCGGCCTGCACTCCCCGCACACGTACCAGTCGAACCCGTGGAGCTGGATCGTCACGGGACGTCCGGTCTCGTACTTCTACGAGTCCCCGCTGCCCGGCAAGGACGGCTGCCCGACGGACGCGGGCGAGAAGTGCGCCCGCGAGGTCCTGGCCCTCGGCACACCGCTGCTCTGGTGGGCGGCGGCCTTCGCGGTCCTCTACGTCCTGTGGCGCTGGCTGTTCCGCCGCGACTGGCGCGCGGGCGCGATCGCCTGCGGCATCGCGGCCGGCTACCTCCCCTGGTTCATGTACCAGGAACGCACGATCTTCTTCTTCTACGCCGTAGTCTTCCTCCCCTTCCTCTGCCTGGCCGTCGCCATGATGACCGGCGCGATCCTCGGCCCCCCCGGCTCCACAGAACGCCGCCGCGTAATCGGCGCGGCCACGGCAGGCGTCCTGGTCCTGCTCATCGCCTGGAACTTCATCTACTTCTGGCCGATCTATACGGGGCAGGCGATTCCGATCGACAGTTGGCGGTCTCGGATGTGGCTGGATACTTGGGTTTAGCTGGGCGGACGTACCGAGAGGGCGCGGCAATCTGCCGCGCCCTCTTGGTCGTTGTTGGCCGTCGGGGGTTGTCGTTGGCCGCCTCCTGACGGCCCCAGGACGGCCTCAGTTTCTGCCTCGGGAGATTTACAGTCCCCACACGATCGCCCGCCCACCCGCGGCCTGACCTGCGATTTTTCGTGCCGCCAGAAGGGGCCCACTGAGTCTCGTCCACGTGTCGTCCTGATCTTGAAAGTCTTCACAAGGCTCTAGTTAAAACCCAGAGAGGTGCTGGAATTCAAAAGGCAATTGCGCTTCTCAGAGCAGCATCTCTAGACAGAGGTGCCGTTTCACTTTTGCAGCTTGTAGGCTCAGAGCGACGCGCTGATGAAGCAATACCAATCGCTGGCCGTTTCCATAAAAATGATCAGCCAGAAGACGGGAATCAAATTCTACAAGGGATCGGCAAAGGGGGCGCGTACAGCATCAAGGCAGCCTTGGACGGACTGAAGGGGCGCATGCTAGAAGAAGAATATAGGATCGAAATACTTCGCAGTATCCCGCACGGGCAGCATGAGAGTTATGCAAATACTCTCGCTAACCTTGGCTCCCCGGAATTAGCGCAGGTCATGCAAGAGGCCGAGAACATGCCGCCGTTTTAAGTCGCAGTACGTCAGACAGGCGCATGGGCACAGTACGCGTTCCCTGATGACCTATTGGTTCACGACTTTCAACTCACCGCCCGGCTTCAGGACGCTGAAACGGCCATGGGGTGGACCTTCGGCTCAGTGAGCGAGACCGCACCTTGAGGAAGTCCAAATCAGATGAACGCCACCAAGAAACACACTGCACGCGTCGTCTCTAATCAAAGCGGAATCCTCCACCACCGTTCATGCGCGCACTCGTTTTCTCCATACGTATGTTGTACTTCTCTAGAAGTATGTGATCGGGTGCCACTTGCACCTGAAATCCATCGTAGGCAAAGGTCCCACGGTTGATTATGATCGCACTCGGTGCGACGAATTCGACTTGCGCCAATATGGCGCGCAACCCACTGCGAATCGTCAATCTTTTTCCGACAAGTTCCACATCCCATGAATCGACGGAAAAAATAAGCTCATTCTCGTCTACATCGAGAAGTAACTTCCCCTCCTTGTCGAAGATGCGTAGCGACAGGAGGAGGCTACCGTCCTGTTTTTTGATCCGGATCACAGGATACCCCCTAATGGTCAAAGCAGAAATTACAGCATCACGCGCGAAGTCGTGCATGAATCTATTGCTTCCAAAATTTACCAAACAGGAGTCGCCGGAATATCTCAACGGAAACGCCTCAGACATCCCAAATCTCAAGTTGTGAGGTTTACTATTGGCGGTCAAAACCTCTGCAATGGGAAGTAGCCCGCGTGTCTTCTCTGCATGATGAGTCGGGCAAAGAATCGTCATTTCATCCGGATTATGCTCCTTGACAATCGACCACTCCCGCATGTGTTCGTATTCGTAAAGCGGAAGCCCGCAAATGACGCACCCAAACCCACAACGCTGCCGAATTTGACGCTTGATCGGTTCCGGTATATAGCGTCCATTTTGAGTCATTTGGAAATCCTTGTCTATATGATTCGTATGAGTCATGTTAAGCCTGGAAGCGACGCTTGCGGGGAACTGTCGAACAGTGCGTAACAGGTCCTGAGCACGCGTGTTTGCGCTGCGTCTATCTTGCGTGTGGAGCAAGCCCGCTGAGGTCGTCGGCGGCCTTCAGCGCCAGTCACGAGAAGTATTGAGATCAATCACGGGAGATAGGGCTGGCGAGCACCCGGGGTCTCAACGTGACGCCCGGCGTCCGGCGGCCTGGTCTGTGGGTGCGGGCATGCCCAGCGGCGGCCTCCCGTGGGTACGGGAGCGCACGAGCACCCCGCCCGGAGGCGTCCGCCGTACCCGCCAGCACGAGGCCACGGGAGACCCCACGGCGAGCCGTCGGCCCGATGACCCGTCAACTGATATAGGGACCAGTCCAGTTAAGCCTGGAGACCAATCCATACACGCTCCCCAGGACCCGACGTTTCCCGGGCAGGGTCAACGGGCCAGCTCAGGCCCTGAAGACCGCGCGTGCAAGGAACACCCATGGATCCCTAAAAGGGAGGATCGCCAAGCGCAGCCCTGGCAAGGCACCGAGAGCCAAGACACGTCGGCACGGCCTCAGCAGGACCACACGTACGTGGTGGTCGGGCTGAGAGTTGCGTGCCGCAGACTCCGACCGCCACCCAAATGGGAAAGGTCGGAAGTGAAGCTCTCTCTCGGTGTCAAGGTGCTGATCGTCAGCATCTGCGCCCTGATCTCCGTCATCGTCGGCATTGTCGCTGGACTCATCAGCCACAAGACCGACACCCCCATCGGACCCGCGTTCCTCCTCGGGGGCGGCGTGTTCGGCGGAACCCTGACGCTGTGCCTGATGGTGCTGTCAGCGCTCGGCGTGCTTTGAAAGCGCGAGAGCCCCGGAGGTCGGTTCTCCGGGGCATCGCGAGCAATCCGTGCGTCTCAACGGGGGTTCAGCGCACGGCGGGCGGCATTGATGACGTTGTGGGCGTCGGCCCCGTACACAGCCGACTCGCGCAAGGTCTTCCAGGTCCGCAGGTAGAGGGCGACGCTGTCGTCGTCATCGAGCCACATCTCGGCGTGCCAAGCCTCGGTGACGACCTGGCGATCGTCGTAGATCCAGAAACCCAGACCGGGCGGAACCTTCAGAGACGCGGTGAGCGGCACGATGCCAAGCTCCACGGTGTCCATGCCGATGACGCCCGTAAGCCGGTCGAGTTGGGCGACGAGTACCGAGGGCGAGCAGACCAGCGACCGCAGGACCGGTTCCCACAGGATGATGTGGTAGCGCCTGCCCCCGCTGTACAGAAGCTCCTGACGCCTCATGCGGGCCCGTACGGCTTCCTCAATGTCCCGTGGGGACCTGTGCAGTTCGGCAGAACGGGTGAGCACGGCGCGTGCGTAGTCGGGGGTCTGAAGGACGCCCACGACCCAAGAGGACTCCCAGGCGCGCAGCACCCTCGAATTGGCCTGCGCCTCGTTGTGGACGTCCTGCACGGGCTTGTGTCCGCCGACAAGCTGCCTGCGCCATGAGCGGATGTGCGACTCGAACCCCGCCAGCCTGGCCCGCAGTTCCTGATAAGCCGCTGGCTGGCCGCACGCCGTTGCCCACTGGTCCAAGTCCTCCGGGGTAGCCGTCTGCTTGCCCAACTCCAGCTTCGAGACCTTCGAGTTGGGCCAGCCGAGTCGGCGAGCGAGGGCAGTGCCGGTGAGCCGGCCGTCAGGGGCGGAAAGCCGAAGTTCCCGGAGCCGCACCCCGAGGGCTTCGCGGGCCTGCTGATAGTCCGTGCTCACCGGCACCCACCTGCTTTACGCCTCCTTCGCGGCCATGCCCGCCGCGAACTGCTTGAAAGGAACGCCGTAGTGCTGCGCAACGTCCCGCAGTCGGTTGTACTGGTTCACGCGCGCCGGTTCCGTGATCAGCTCGGCACCCGTGAGGTTGTCATCGTCGTCGAAGATGCACACGGCGACGATGTGTGAGTCGAAGATCCAGAAGTCTTCGTTCGGAAGGTTGACGCGCTCGGCGTCCTCCCGCCACATGCTGCGCACGTCCTCGCCGAGGGCCGCGTTCTTCTCGGCGTGCACCAGCAGATACAGCTGACCCGGGGTAGGCGGGTTGTCGACGATCCGGACCCGCCCGACGCTGACACCGTCCTCGGTCTTCGCTCGGATGCCCTGGCTCCATGGCGTGTCCAGGTCCCAGGTCGGTGCCTCGCCCCGGGCGAACTGAGCGTAGGTGTCGGTCGCTTCGTCGACCGCATAGCGCTTGCGCATTTCCAGGTGCCACGCGCTGTGCTGGAAGTTCTCGAACAGATGGGCGAACTGTTCCGGGTTGAAGATGCGCGGTTCGGTCTCGCGGTCCTTCGGCCCGAAGTCGATCAACGTGTTGCGAGGCATGACGATCGGGATCTCGTCCTCGTCGATGTGCTGAAGCTGGGCGAGTGCCTCCGGGTCGGTCAGACGCGGCCCGTGGACGATCACTTCCCCCGTGTCCAGGTCTTCGTGCACTGCGGGGCAGCTGCCTTCACCGCTGCCCGTACCGTTGAAGCGCAGTCGTCGAGCCATGATCAGAGTCCCTTCGCCGGAAGCCGATCACCCCAGCATCGCCAGGCCACACGCCCCGGGCTATGGGTTCCCACCAGCTTCGTGAGAAAAACTGAGCCAAGCAAGAGAGGGTGCGAGAAAAATCGAGAAAACACCATCGCGCGTCCCAACCCCTCGTCCCTAGCGTCCCGTTCATGGCAACGAAGAAACCGGACGTCGACCCGTACGCGGCTGCCGAGTCCCTGAGAGCAGCACTGACCGAGGTCGGAATCGTCTTCCCCTCCCTGCGGGTCGACCCTGCATCCCCCAAATTGCGGCTCGTTGAGCTGGGGCGCG
The DNA here is from genome assembly GCF_026341515.1 of Streptomyces sp. NBC_00878. Classification (NCBI taxonomy): domain Bacteria; kingdom Bacillati; phylum Actinomycetota; class Actinomycetes; order Kitasatosporales; family Streptomycetaceae; genus Streptomyces; species Streptomyces sp. NBC_00878. The sequence goes on from NZ_JAPEOK010000001.1 coordinate 4,336,842, forward strand.
TGCGCGCGGACGTGGCCGCTCGCCTGGCCGAAGCCCTCCAGCCAGGGGGGCAGGCATGACGGGGTACGAGAAGCCGGCAACGATGCTCAGCCACGGCAACCTGCCTTACCCAGCAGGGACGTTGATGGTGGACACGATCTCTGAGCGCACAGGCCACCTGGTCGGCGTGATCGAGGAGCGCACCAAGGAAGGCAACAAGGTCGTGAGCCGACAGGCGTTCATGCGACCCGAGGGCGGGGGCATCGAGTGGGATGTGCCCCTTGAGCGCGTGCGGCCGGTGGGCCCAGAGGACGAGCAACCCCGGTGACCACATCGGCTATGAGCGACAGTGGCTCACTGTGAAAGCCCGAAAGGCCCCTCCGACCGACGGCAACGGGGAGGACCCAGTGACCGAATCAACCGCCGTACCCTTCGGCCTGACCCGGATGCGGCCCTTCCCGGACGCCGTGGATCTGGTTCCGGCCACGGTAGTGCTGGACCCGAAGACGCAGACCGGACGGTGGCTGGGCCCGGACGGGCTGGACATCCCCGAGTTGGACCGGCACAAGAGGTCCGAGACTTCGAAGGAGACGAAGACGAAGACGAGCCTGGACGGGAATCCCGACGAGGGCGGGGACCAGCAGGGAGACAGCGATTGACCTCGTCACCGTTCTTGTCGTCACCGGTTCTTGTCGTCACCCAGCTCGACGACGCGACCGCCGATGGGGTCATCGAGGAGCTGAATCGTCGGTCGGTTCCGGTCGTACGGCTCGACCCGGGCGACTTCCCAGCAGCTGTCGTCGTTGACGCGCGTGTGGGCGATGTCGGCCTCGTCGGCGGTTTGCGGACCGCGACCCGGGCGGCGGATCTCGACCAGGTCCGTTCGGTTTACTGGCGCCGCCCCAGCCCGTACAGCGCTCCCGAGGGGGTGGGCGCCCAGGACGCCCGCTGGTGCGTGGACCAGGCCCGCTATGGGCTGGGCGGCCTGCTCGCCGCACTGCCCGGCGCGCACTACGTCAACCACCCCTGGCGCAACCGGGACGCGGAGTACAAGCCCGCTCAACTGGCCGCCGCTGCCCGCAGCGGTCTGCACGTACCCCCGACGCTCCTCACCAACGATCGGGAACGGGCCGCCAGTTCACTCGCGAGTACGGGCCCGTCGTCTACAAGCCGCTGCGCAACACCGACTACGCCGACCACGACGGGCACGGGCTCACCGTGTGGGTCGAGGAGGTGGAGCCCCACGCCCTCGGGGCCGGCGTCGCGCAGACCATGCACCTCTTCCAGCAGCGCGTGAACAAGACGGCCGACATCCGTCTCACCGCCGTCGGGGACCGCCTGTTTCCCGTACGCATCGACGGCTCTCCGGGCCTGGACTGGCGCCGCCACTACGACGACCTCAGCTACACGCTGATCGACACCCCGTCCGACGTCGCCAAAGGCATACGGACTTACATGGATGCCTTCGGCCTCACCTACGGCGCGTTCGACTTCGGGCTCGATCCGGACGGCCGCTGGTGGTGGTACGTGTGCAATCCGAACGGGCAGTACGCCTGGTTCCCCGACCCCGTCACAAGCCGCATCAAAGCAGCCATCGCCGACGAACTCCAGCACCCCCACCGGGACACCCCATGACCAATGCCGCTGCCCTCCGCCGGGACCTCGCCGACAGCCTCGCGGCCCGAGGCCAACTGACAGACCCCGCATGGCGAACCGCTGTCGAGGAGGTGCCCCGCGAACTCTTCCTCGGCAGGGCGTTCTACCGACCGCTCGGAACGCAGTGGGAACCCGTACGCCGCGAAGATCTCAGCGAGGACGAGTGGCTACGCCTGGCGTACTCGGACACCACCTGGGTCACACAGGTGGACGGCGTCGACGCTGCCGACTCCCCAGGCGCGCGCTCCGGGCGCCCGACCTCCTCAAGCACCTTGCCCTCCCTCATCATGAGGACCATCGAGCTCGCCGGACTCCAGGACGACGACAAGGTGCTGGAGATCGGCACCGGAACCGGCTACTCCACCGCGATCCTGTCCCACCGCCTGGGCGGCGAGAACGTCTATTCCATCGAGTACGACGAGCGCCTCGCGGACCTCGCCGCCGACCGCATCCGTGCCGCGGGGCACAGTCCCCAACTCGTCACCGGCGACGGCCTCCAGGGCCACAGGGGAGGCGCCGAGTACGACGCGATCATCGCCACGTGCTCCGTACGCAGCATCCCGCCCTCATGGCTGTTCCAGCTCCGCGACGGAGGCAGCATCACCACCACCATCAGCGGCTGGATGCTCGCCTCCGGCATGATCCGCCTCACCCTCGACGACGAGGGCGTCGCGCGCGGGCGCTTCACCGGGGACGCTGTCTCGTACATGCTTGCCCGCCCCCACGAGCGCCCTCCCCACCCCAACTTCTACCCGCACCCGGGCAAGACCCGTCCCACCCGGGTGAGTCCCGCCCTGCTCGACCGGTGGACCGGGCACTTCCTGGCACAACTCGCCGCACCCTCGGCCGAGTTGCTGCGCCTGGGCGACGACGTGATCCTCCTCGACGTGGCCACCGGCTCGCAGGCATGGACAGAACCCGACGGAAACGGCTGGGCAGTCCACCAGAACGGGCCGCTGAACCTGTGGGATCAGGTCGAAGACGCGTTGGTGACATGGCAAGAGGCAGGCTCGCCCGACCAGACATCGTTCGGGATGACCGTCACGGACTTGAACCAGATCGTCTGGCTGGGGCATCCGGAAGGGCCGTGTTGGCGTTTGCCGAACTGAGACGGTGCGAGAAGCTCAACCGCCCGTCGAAAGACTCCCGTTGGCCGCACCACGCTGCTCGACGACGTGCTCCCAACCCCCCTCGTCGTGGGGGCGGCAGCACGTCGTCGAACGATCAGAAGACCGTTCGCGCGGTGGCTGGTGAGGAACTGTTCGAGAGCCTCACCCACTTCGTGGTCATCCACAACGAGCAGTTGCCCCAGCTTGCCGAACGGATCGCAGACCAGGTGGTCGCCTTCCTGGTCACCGCCGCCACGGCCACCGTCCCCATGGTCCCGAGAACCTCGCGCAGTGCGACTCGGACTGCGGCCGACCGTACGGTCAGGCGTAACACACGACAACAGCGACGCGGCCGGCCTCCACTCATGGTCGGCCGCGTTCGCCGGGAAGGAGAGCAGACGTTGTCCGGGTCACCCCCTGAACTGCCGATCGTGGTACTCGACGCACTCATGCCCACGGCCCAGCGCCTGGTGCTCAACCGCCGGGGCTCCATGGTCTGGGAGGTGGAGAGCCGTCGGGGCCACTACGCCGTGAAGGTCGGCTATCCGATCGAGGCCACGACCGACTGGGCCGCCCAGCCCTGGACCGCCCTCGCACCCGCACGCGAGGGGGCCGTGCTGCATCGCCTCGGCTTCGTCGACTTCGCGTACGGCGAGTGGGAGCAAGGAACCTGGAACTTCCAGCCGTGGCACGAGGGGCCGGACCTGTACCAGCTGTGGGAGCCCTGCCGTAGGCGAGACGCGCCCCTCGCGCCGCACACCGGCGTGGCCCTGGGATGCGTCGAAGCACTGGCCGAACTCCACGCCCAGGACTGGGCCCACGGTGACGTACAGCCCGCCCACTTCATCATCGGGCCCGAGCGAACCCACCTCATCGACCTCGCCCTTGCCCTTGCCCAAGGCGGACACGTGCCCGAGGGGTACGACTTCCCGTTCCGCGGCTGCCTCGTCCACTACGAGGCACCGGAGATCGCCCGGAGCGTGCTCGCCACCGGAGAAGCCGAGCCGACCCAGGAAGCCGACATCTACGCGCTCGGCGCCTCCCTGCTCATCTCCGCTACCGGCTGGCGGGCGATGGAGTACCCGGACGCCGCTCCCCGCTCAGTGCAGAGAGAGGCCGTGGCGAACGGTCGGCGTCGGCCGGTGAAGGCACCCGGTGAACTGGGCGAACTGATCGACGCGATGCTCAGCCATGCGCCAGAGGACCGACCCACCACCTACGAGGTGGGCAAAGCCCTGCACTGACTCCGAAGCTGATCAGGCCCCCGGCGCCGATGGGATGTTGTTGGCGAATCCCGTCAGACCTCCAGCAAGTGGGCGGTGAGTCCCAGCGACACGCCGTAAACCCGGCGTGTCGCTAGGACTCTCGCGACAATTACTTCGCGTCTGACCGGGCATGCCGAGCGACACGACAGTGCCCCCGACCCCCCTCGTCGCGGGTCGGGAGCACTGTCGTCGAGCACCGGGCCGTCACCCCAAGCCCCTCACCACCCGGCCGTCACCCCGGACCGTCACCCCGGACCGTCACTCCCGGGCGGCCGTCACCCCAGGGCCGTAGTCCCCGGGCCGTCGCCCCGGGGCGACCGTCACCGCAACCCAAACGCCTCCATAACCGCATTGATCGCCTCGACCACCGGCGCCCCCGCCGCCCCGAGCAGCGCCGCCACCCCGCCGATGCTGCCCAGGGCCTGCCGGAAGCGCTGCCCGTCCACCGGGCCGTCCGTGTCGATGATGCCCAGCGAGTCGTCGAGGACCGCTCGGTCCGCCTCCGAGACCCGCGTCCGCAGGGCCAGTACCGCGTTGATCATCTGTTCGTGGGCCGCCCGCTGGTCCACCGGGCCCTGGTTCTTGACGACGCCGATGTTGAAGTTGCCGAACTGCATGACGCTGTCGCCGCCGGTCACCTGGTCACCTTGCCCGTGTTGTTGTCGCCGAACTGATAGATATTGTCCCCGCTGCTGATGTTGTACGTCGGCATTTCGTAGCGGAACTGGATTTCCGGGTTGTCCATCGCTTCCATGACCTGCTGGAAGACTTTGTCCATCAGTCCCTGGTCGTCGCTCGTGAGTGCGGTCTGCGGCGATCCCGACGTCGTGATTTCCAGGACGTACAGCGTCGGAGCGTTCAGCACCTGCTGGAGCCGGTGGAAACTGCGGGCGATCAGCCCGGCGCCGACGGCCAGCAGCAGGAGCCCCACGAAGGTGGACGCCGACATGAACCCCAGCCCGGCGAAGACCAGGACCAAGTGGAGCACCAGCTTCTTCACGAACTCGGTCTTGGCCTTGGCGCGGTCGGGCACGAGCTGCTTCATCGACGTACGGGCGATGTTGCGCAAGGGATAGGTGTCCGAACCCACCCACAGGGCACCTTTGCTCACCTGGACTTCTGTGATACTGCGCGAATAACCCATACTCGTCCCCCCTTTGTCGTGCGATGAGAGGCGTTACTCAAACACACGGGAGACATCGAAGGACAACGATCCTGGGATTTTCACTCCGGCGAGAAATGCCGATCACCTTTCGGTCGCCTTTCGATCGAATTCTCACCTAGTTCTCGCCGAATTCCCGCCGACGCCGACCATTCCCGCTCGGAACATCCGCGGAGTGGGGAGTGAGGAGCGAAACCGGAGCGTTCGCACACCCGAACGACGCCCGGGCTCTCGTCACTCTTCGGAAACCATCTGGGAACAGGAACCCCATCCGCCACCCCTCCCGCATACAGTGCGACGTACGCACACGTTTCTGAACGCGTTCAGAAACGTACACGGGGAACGGGGAGGGGAAGGCGCGATGCGCAACGGGGTCAAGGCCGCCATAGTGGGCGGGGTGTTCGCGGTGATGGTCGGGGGTGCCGGGTACGGCGCGTTCAACATAGTCAGCGCGTTCAGCGGGGACGGCGGCTCGGGTGACGCCGTCAAGACCGGACCGCCGTCCAGCGACGAGGTCGAGGAGACCACGAAGGCGTTCTTCACGGCCTGGGAGGACGGCGAAGCCGCCGCGGCCGCGGACCAGACGGACAACGCGCAGGTCGCCAGGCCCCTGCTGGTCGCCTACGGCGGCCAGGCGCACATCACCAAGGTGAAGATCACGCCCGGTACGCCGTCGGGCTTGACCGTCCCCTTCTCGGTGTCGGCCACCGTGTCGTACAAGGGCGAGAGCAAGCCCCTCGCGTACAAGAGCGAACTGACCGTCATGCGCGGGAAGACCACGGGCAAGGCGCTGGTCGACTGGCAGCCGTCCGTCCTGCACCCGGACATGAAGACCGGCGACACCCTGGTCACCGGCGAGGCCGCCAGCCCGCCCATCGACGCCGTGGACCGCGACGGCGCCGTCCTGACCAAGGCGAAGTACCCGTCCCTCGGCCCGGTCCTGGACGCGCTGCGCGGCAAGTACGGCGACAAGGCGGGCGGCACGCCCGGTGTCGAGCTCGCGATCCGGCACGAGAGCGAGACCGCTGGCGACACCCCGCTCGTGGTCCTCTCCAAGGGCAAGGCGGGCAAGCTGCGCACCACACTCAGCGCGGGCGCGCAGGCGGCGGCGGAGAAGGCGGTCAAGCAGTTCGCCGAGTCGTCGGTGGTCGCCCTGAAGCCGAGCACCGGGGAGGTACTGGCGATCGCGAACCACCGCGAGGACGGGTTCAACGCGGCGTTCGAGGGCAGGGTCGCCCCCGGCTCCACGATGAAGATCATCACCGCGGCGACGCTCATCGACAACGGCGTGACCTCGATGAACGGCCCGGCGCCCTGTCCGGCGGACGCCGTCTGGAAGAGCAAGCCGTTCAAGAACCTCAAGGGCATGCAGCCCAACGAGGGCGCCACGCTCGCCAACAGCTTCATGCGCTCATGCAACACGGCCTTCGTGAAGCTCATCGGCGGCACCGACGAGAAGCCGCTCACGGACGAGTCGCTCACGACCGAGGCCCAGGAGCGGTTCGGCCTGGGCAAGGACAACTGGAAGACGGGAATCGTCTCGTTCGACGGAAGCGTCCCCGCGTCCGGCGGCCCGGACCGCGCGGCCAACGCGATCGGCCAGGGCAAGGTCCAGATGAACCCGCTGAACATGGCGTCGGTCACGGCGACCGCGATCACCGGCACGTTCCGGCAGCCCGTCATCGTGTCGCCGGAGCTCGACGACCGTGAACTGGCCACCGCCCGCGGCCTGTCGAGCGGCACCGCCGCCCAGCTGAAGCAGATGATGCGGCTCACCGCGACGAGCGGCACCGCCGTGAAGGCCATGTCCGGGCTCGGCGGCGACATCGGCGCCAAGACCGGCTCCGCCGAGGTCGACGGCCGGGACAAGGCCGACAGTTGGTTCACCGGCTTCCGCAACGACATCGCGGCCGCGGCCATGGCTCAGGGGGGCGGCCGCGGCGGCGACTCGGCCGGCCCGATCGTGGCCCAGGTCCTGCGGGCGGGGGGCTGAGTACCGGGGGCAGAGTACCGGGGGCCGAGTACCGAGTCGGCCCGCCGGAGGGGCGAGCGGTGCGGGACCGGCCGGTTCACAGGTGTCGGAACTCACCCTCACAGAGCAGGACTCTAGGGTGGTGGCTCTCGTTCTCATAGAGGACGGTGAGGACCGTGAGGGCACCGGGGAAGCAGCGAAGGAACGGAAGCCGTGGGGAACAGAAAGCGCGCGACTGAGCGCGGCAGCAACAGGACGAAACCCGCTGTCATCGGCGGGATGATCGCCGTTGTCGTGGGCGGCGCGGGGTTCGGTGTCTACGCCCTGTACGGGGGCGGGGCCGCGGCCCACGACACAAAGAGCGCGGCCTCCGACGCGAAGGACGAGAAGGACGCGAAGCCCGTGAAGAAGGGCCCGCTGTCGGCGGCGGAGGTGAAGTCCACCGCCACGGCGTTCCTCACGGCCTGGCAGAGCGGTGCCGTCACGACCGCGGCGGCCTCGACGAACGACACCGCGGCCGCCCGCACCCTGCTCACCGGCTACGGCAAGGAGGCGTACATCAAGGATGTGACGCTCACCGCCAAGGCGCGCTCCGGCGACACCGTCCCGTTCTCCGTCAAGGGCACCGTCACGTACAAGGGCACGACCAAGCCCCTCGCGTACGAGTCGAAGCTCACCGTCGTCCGTCGCGCCAAGGACGGCAAGCCGCTGGTCGACTGGCACTCGGCCGTCGTGCACCCGGACCTGGAGGACGGCGACAAGCTGGTCACCGGGGAGGCCGGGACGCCCCCGATCAAGGCGCTGGACCGGGACGGCGGCGAGCTGACCACCGCCAAGTACGCCTCCCTGGGCACGGTTCTCGACGGCCTGCGGGAGAAGTTCGGCAAGACGGCGGGCGGCAAGGCGGGCATCGAACTGCGGGTGATCCGCGCCGACTCCAAGGACGCCGACAGCTCCGCCAAGACGGCCGATTCCGACGAGAACGCCGATGAGAACGCCGACAAGAAGCCGGACAAGACGCTGCTGGAGCTCAGCAAGGGCACCCCGGGCACGGTCCGTACGACGCTCAGTCCGGGCCTCCAGGCGATCGCCGAGCAGCAGGTCGCCAAGAAGGCCAAGTCCTCGGCCGTCCTCATCCGGCCGTCCACCGGCGAGATCCTGGCGGCCGCGAACGCCGGCGCCGGCAAGGGCTTCAACACCGCCTTCCAGGGTTCCCTGGCCCCCGGCTCGACGATGAAGGTCATCACGGCGTCGCTGCTCATCGACAAGGGGCTCGCGTCGGTGAACAAGGAACACCCCTGCCCCAAGTACTCGACGTACGGCGGCTGGAAGTTCCAGAACGACGACAAGTTCGAGATCAAGGGCGGCACGTTCAAGGCGAGCTTCGCGCGCTCCTGCAACACGGCCTTCATCAGTCAGGCCAAGAAGCTCAAGGACGACGACCTGGCCAAGCAGGCCCAGCAGGTGTTCGGGCTCGGCATGGACAACTGGTCCGTCGGCGTGCCGAGCTTCGACGGCGCGGTGCCGGTCCAGTCGCAGGCCCAGATGGCGGCCGAGCTGATCGGCCAGGGCGGGGTCCGGATGAACCCGCTGAACATGGCGTCGGTCGTCGCCACCGTCAAGACGGGCACGTTCCACCAGCCCTACCTGGTGTCCCCGACGGTCGACAAGCGCACCCTCGCCAAGGCGACCCGCGCGCTGTCCGCCGACACCCAGTCCCAGCTCAAGGAGCTCCTCCAGTACACGGCGTCGTCGGGTACGGCGGCGGGGGCCATGGCGGGCCTCGGCCCCGACTTCGGCGCCAAGACCGGTTCCGCGGAGGTCGACGGCCAGAAGAAGCCCAACGGCTGGTTCACGGCCTGGAAGGGCGACCTGGCGGCCGCGGGCGTGGTCCAGCAGGGCGGCCACGGCGGCGACTCGGCCGGCCCGATCGTCGCGGCACTGCTGAAGGCGGGCAGCTGACGGCGGGCACCTGAAGGCAGGCGGCTGACGGCTGACGGCGGCAGCCTCAAGGCGGCCGCCGGTCGCCTGCCGACAGCCGACAGCGGGCAGCGGGCAGGATCGGCAGCCGAGCCGACATCGGCAGCCGGCCGTCGGCCAACAGCGGGCCGGAGTGAGCCGCTGTTGGCCGACGGTCAGTTGGAGACCGGGGTCGCCGTGTACGTACGGCGCAGGAAGCGGATCAAGGCCTTCGAGTCGAACTGCACGACCTCCACGCCCGTCGGCGAGTGGAACTCCATGACGGCCTGGACCCGCCCCAACGGCCAGATGTGTACGTCACCGGCGACGGCCGGAGCCCGCAGGCCCTGTTCGAGAAGGTCACGGGCGAAGACCCACTCGTGGTGGCCCGGCAGCATGATGTGCACTCTGCGCGGGTCGGCCACGGGATCGTATCGAAGGGCCACCGGGACGGCGGGCGGGTCCTGGGCCTCGTCCGTCACGATGTGGGCACGCGCGTACTGCTCGACGGCGGACATCGATCGCTCCCTCTTTGAGCTGCTCCCCTTTGAGCCGCTTCCTCTCCAATGTCGCACATTTTCCGGAATGCGCTCCCGGATTATTCGAGGTCACCTCGCTCTTGCAAGTTGTTCGCATTAAGCCTCTATCATCGAACGGTCACAGCCAGCCGGCCTGCCCCCGGAAGCGGAGCCCTCCATGCACGTCCCCGACGGTTTCATCAACGCGCCCGTCTCCGTTGCCGCCGGAGCCGTGGCCGCCGCGGCTGTCGCGGTGAGCCTGCGCGGCGCCCGCCGTGAACTGGACGAGCGCACCGCCCCGCTCGCGGGCTTGGTCGCCGCCTTCATCTTCGCCGTACAGATGCTGAACTTCCCGGTCGCGGCCGGGACCAGCGGACATCTGCTGGGAGGCGCGCTGGCCGCGATACTCGTGGGCCCCTTCACCGGGGTCCTGTGTGTCTCGGTGGTGCTCCTCATGCAGGGCATCCTCTTCGCGGACGGCGGGCTCACCGCGCTCGGCGTGAACATCACGGTCATGGCGGTGGTCACCACGGTCGTGGCGTACGCCGTCTTCCGCGGCCTCGTGAAGCTTCTGCCCAAGAAGCGCCGGTCCATTACCGTCTCGGCGTTCGTCGCCGCCGTGCTCTCCGTGCCGGCCGCCGCCGCGGCCTTCACGCTCGTCTACGCGATCGGCGGCACCACGGATGTCCCGATCGGGCAGGTCCTCACCGCGATGGTCGGCGTCCACGTCCTGATCGGCATCGGCGAGGCCGCGATCACCGCGCTCACGGTGGGCGCCGTCATCGCCGTACGCCCGGACCTCGTGTACGGAGCCCGCGGTCTGACCACGCCGCTGAAGCTGCGGGTCGGCGGAGAGCTGGTGGACACGCCCGCCGCCGAGCCCGTACCGGCCGCCGCCGGGTCCCACCGCCCGGTGTGGCTGGCGGGTCTCGCCACCTCCCTCGTCCTCGCCGGCGTCGTCAGCTTCTACGCCTCCGCGAACCCGGACGGCCTGGAGAAGGTCGCCGCCGACAAGGGCATCGACGCCAAGGTCGAGGACCACGCCGCCGCCGACTCCCCGCTCGCCGACTACGGCGTCGAGGGCCTCACGAACTCCCGGATCTCCGGCGGCCTCGCGGGCGTGATCGGCGTGAGCGTCACGGTCGCCGCGGGCACGGGCGTCTTCTGGGCCGTACGGAAGCGTCGTACGTCCGAGACCTCGCCCTCGCACGTCGAGGAAACCGTCTGACGTGGGCGCCGGACACGCACACCGGCTCTACCGGCACGGGCACTCGCCCGTGCACGCCCTGCCGCCGCACACCAAGCTCGCCGCCGTCTTCGCCTTCGTGCTGGTCGTCGTGTCGACCCCGCGCGAGGCGATGTGGGCGTTCGGGCTGTACGCGCTGCTGCTGGGAGCCGTGGCGTACGCGGCCCGGGTCCCGGCCGGGTTCCTGCTGAAGCGGCTGCTGATCGAGGTGCCGTTCGTGGCCTTCGCCGTGCTGATGCCGTTCGTGGCACAGGGCGAGCGGGTGGACGTACTCGGCCTGTCCCTGAGTGTGAACGGTCTGTGGGGAGCCTGGAACGTGCTGGCCAAGGGCACGCTCGGCGTCGCCGCGTCCGTCCTGCTCGCCTCGACGACCGAACTGCGCGAACTGCTGCTGGGGCTCCAGCGGTTGAAGCTGCCGCCGCTCCTCGTACAGATCGCGTCCTTCATGATCCGTTACGGGGACGTCATCGCGGACGAGATGCGGCGGATGAGGATCGCGCGGGAGTCGCGCGGCTTCGAGGCCCGCGGTCTACGGTCCTGGGGCGTCCTCGCCAAGTCCGCGGGCGCGCTCTTCATCCGCTCGTACGAACGCGGGGAGCGGGTGCATCTCGCCATGGTCAGCCGGGGGTACGCCGGTTCGATGCCGGTCATCGACGAGGTGACCGCGTCCCGGGCGCAGTGGTCGTACGCGCTCGCCCTGCCGTCCGCCGCCCTCGTCGTATGCCTGTTGGGATGGACCCTGTGACCTCGCCTTCGATCCCGTCTGTCGCCCCGTCCGTCCCGTCCCTGGAAGTCTCCGGGCTCGCCTTCGCGTACCCCGACGGCCATCAGGCCCTGTTCGGCGTCGACTTCACCGTCGGCCGCGGCGAGCGCGTGGCGCTGCTCGGGCCGAACGGCGCCGGCAAGACGACCCTCGTACTGCACCTCAACGGCATCCTGACCGGCGGCGCCGGGACCGTGACGGTCGCCGGGCTGTCCGTCGGCCGCAAGCACATGGCGGAGATCCGGCGGAAGGTCGGCATCGTCTTCCAGGACCCGGACGACCAGCTGTTCATGCCGACCGTGCGCGAGGACGTGGCCTTCGGGCCCGCGGCGGCCGGGCTGAAGGGACCGGAGCTGGAGGCGCGGGTGCGCACGGCGCTGGAGCGGGTCGGCATGGAGGCCTTCGCCGGCCGCCCGCCGCACCACCTCTCCTTCGGGCAGCGGCGCCGGGTGGCGGTCGCGACCGTACTGGCGATGGAGCCGGAGATCCTGGTCCTCGACGAGCCGTCGTCCAACCTCGATCCCGCCTCGCGACGCGAACTCGCCGACATCCTGCGATCGTTGGACGTGACCGTGCTCATGGTCACGCACGACCTGCCGTACGCCCTCGAACTGTGCCCGCGCGCCCTGATCCTCAGCGAGGGCGTGATCGCGGCGGACGGGAAGACGGGTGAGCTGCTCTCGGACGAGGAGCTGATGCGGGCGCACCGTCTGGAGCTGCCGTTCGGCTTCGATCCGCGCTCCGTGACGACGGGCGCGTGACGGACGGGCGCGTGACGGACGGGCGCGTGACGGACGGGCGCGTGACGGACGGGCGCGTGACGGACGGTGGTGTCGCCGCTGCTCAACACGCCCGCCTCGATGTTACCCACGGTTTCTACCCCCGAGTAACAAGTGGCCGGAATCGGTGGCTACATTGTGCGCGGTGTGTCCGTGCACTCTGTTTCTGGTCGCACTCTGTTTCTGGTTCTGAGTTTCCGCGTGCCTGGGGGTGAGGCGATCCATGTCCGACGCCGCTGTTGAGCTCGACAGCCGTCCCACGAAGATCGTGTACGTAGCGGAGGCCACGGCCCACGGGGGCCGCGAGGGCTATGTCACCAGCCAGGACGGCATGCTCGAACTGAAGGTCGCGATGCCTCCGGCTCTGGGCGGCGACGGTAACGGCACCAACCCGGAGCAGCTGTTCGCGGCCGGTTTCAGCTCCTGCTTCCACAACGCGCTGGTCCTGGTCGGCCGCCGTGCGGGCCTCGACCTGGCCGGCTCCACGGTCGCGGCGAAGGTCGGCATCGGCCCCAACAAGCAGCGCGGTTACGGCCTCGCGGTCGCCCTGAGCGTCTCGCTCCCCGTCCTCGACCAGGGCGTGGCCTCGAAACTCGTGGACGCGGCCCACCAGGTCTGCCCGTACTCGAACGCGACGCGCGGCAACATCGAGGTCACGATCCTGCTGGGCTGACGCGGCGCCGGAATCGCGGGCTCCGCGCGGATGTTGCACCCACTGTCGCAGGCGATTCAAGGGCGGGAGCACGGACGTGGCGTTGGACGTGAACGTGAACGGCACTGTGGCCGAAGGCTTCGAGCCGGTCAGGGATGCGTTCGTACGGAACTTCGAGGTACTCGGGGACCGGGGCGCGGCCGTCGCCGTGTACCGGGACGGGCACCGGATCGTGGACCTGTGGGCGGGCACGAAGGACGTCGACGGTACGGCGGACTCGGCGCCCTGGGAGCACGGCACCGCCCAGATCGTGCGCTCGGCGACGAAGGGCGTCACCGCGGCCGTGGTCCTTCTCCTGCACCAGCGCGGGCTGCTGGACCTGGACGCTCCGGTGGGCGAGTACTGGCCCGAGTTCAAGGCGGCGGGCAAGGAACGGGTGCTGGTCCGGCACGTACTGACGCACCGGGCCGGACTGCCGGTCCTGGACAGCCCGTTGACGCCCGAGGAGACGCTGGACCCCCTGCGCGGTGCCGAGGCGGTCGCGCGCCAGGCCCCCGTGTGGGAGCCGGGCGCCGATCACGGCTACCACGCGCTGACGTACGGCTGGCTGACCGGCGAGCTGGTGCGGCGTGTCACGGGCCGTGGGATCGGTGACTGGATAGCCGAGGAGATCACCGGACCGCTGGGCTCGGACCTGTGGATCGGCCTGCCGGCGGAGGAAGCGGGCCGGGTGGGCAGGGTCGGCCGCGTGGAGTCAGATTCAGGTACGGGGACAGGTACGGGAACAGGGACAGGGACAGGGACACCGGGGAACGCCGGTGGCCTGCGGTCCCGCCCGAAACGGTCGATCGCCGAGGCCTACGACGACCCGGACTCCCTCACCCGCCGGGCCTTCGCCGCGATCACCCCGTTCCCGGACCAGAACGACCCGGCGTACCGGGCGGCCGCCCTCCCCGCGACGAACGGCATCGCGACGGCGGACGGTCTGGCCCGCTTCTACGCGTCCCTGATCGGCGAAGTGGACGGCGGGCCGCGCCTGTTCACGCCTGGGACGCTGGCGGCGGCCCGTGCCGAGGAGTCCGCGGGGCCGGACCGGGTCCTGGTGATCAAAACCCGTTTCGGCCTGGGCTACATGCTCCACGGCTCGGCCTCCCCCTACCTGGACACCGGCTCGTTCGGCCACCCCGGCCGCGGCGGCTCCCTCGGCTTCGCCGACCCGGAGTCGGGCATCGCCTTCGCGTACGTCACCAACGGCTTCCGCAAGACGGTGACGGCGGATCCGCGGGCGCAGGCGTTGGTGCGAGGGGTACGGGCGGCGTTGGCGGCGTAGAGGCTCTCCCCCCGGCGGATTCCTGCCCGGCGCGGACCTTTCCCCAGGGCGGACTCTTGCCCGGCGCGGACTCTTCCCCGGGACCCGGTGAGCCGCCTTCGTGATGCGGCTCACCGGGAGTCACAGGAGAAGCAGCTCCGGCCGAGAGGCCCGGGCTGGTGCCTGACAGGGCCTAGCGGGGCACCTGGCTGTACGAACAAATCTCACCGGGCTGCTCGCAGAGCTCGACCGCGATGACCGTACCGGGGAACGTCCGGTTCCCGCAGCCGCCGGCCGATCCGTTGCCGTCGCCTACGTCGCCGACATAGCCCTCTTCCCTGGTCCAGAAGCTGGCGTAGACCCCGTTCCCGTCCCGCTCCATGTCGCATACCTCGACCCAGTGGCGGTTGGCTGCGACGCCGACGTAGTCGCTCCCTTCGTGCATTCGGAAGTAGCTCGCCGCTTGAGCCGGGAGGGCAGTAGCGAGCGCCAGCATGCCAGCGCCCGCGAGCACCGAAGCCAGTCGGCCCAGTGTCAATCCACTGATCTTCATGTCTCCCCTTTTTTGACACGCAGTGGTTTTTTGACACGCAGTGGCGAGCCGGGTTCCCCCATGGGTCCTCGATCGGTCCCCCGAGCAGCCACTGTGCGCCGCCGCTGGTCGAGCGGCCGCCGTGTCATGACGGTATGAACGGCGGCGACGCGGCTGTCGCGTCCCGCCGTGGTTGCACTCCCACCCCACCACGCCCGACAGTCGCACGGATCCTGCAACTATGTGGGTACCGGTCCCGCAACGTCCTTGGTAGCGCGGGAAGTTGATGCCACCCCGACGCTGGCCGAGACGCTGCCGTGAGGAGCCCGGCACGCCTGGGCCGTGTTGTGGCGGCGGGTGTGAGTCGCCCATGAGGCGGGCTGAATCCTCGTCGGCGATACTGAGTCCATGGAGTACGTCGGCCGGGTGCCTGCCCCGCCGCTCGACCGGTTCATCGACGACATCTACTGCCTGACGGGGGTGCCGAGCCACCGCCGGATGGTCGTCCCGCCGATGCCGTCGACGCACCTGCTCATCAACCTGGGCGAACCGGTCCGTCTGTGGGATTCCGACCCTTCGGTGTCACCGGCGTTGTTGACCGATGGCAGGTTCATGGGGCTGTGGACCAGGCGTTTCCTCTATGAGTACCCCACACGGGCAAGGCTCGTCGGGGTGCACTTCAAGCCCTGGGGCATGTCGCCGTTCGTCGACATGCCCGCGACCGAGCTGCGGGACCGATGGGTGCCCGTCGACTCCGTCTGGCAGCGGTCCGTGGACCGGATTCGCAATCAGGTCGACGATGCCGCCTCGGCCGCGCAGACGCTGCGGGTCCTGGAGGAGGAACTGCGGTCGCGGCTCGCCGATGCGCCGTCGCGCGGTCTCGACCTGGTCCAGCACACAGGCGGGTGGCTCGAAGCGTCCTTCGGCGCGGTACCGGTCGCCGCGCTGAGCGATGCCGCCGGGGTGAGCGGCAACCACCTGGCCACGCAGTTCAAGTCCCATGTCGGGGTCACCCCGAAGAAGGTGGCTCGGATCTACCGCTTCGCGCGGCTGATCCTGTCGGTGGACGCCCTGCGTCCGGTCGACTGGTCGGAGCTCGCTCTCACGGCGGGCTACTTCGACCAGGCCCACTTCAGCAAGGAGTTCAAGGACTTCACGGGCCACACCCCGACGGAATACCTCGCTCTGCGGCGCCGGATCCCGGCCGAGCGGGAGTTCCCGCCGGACAACGGTCCGATGCCCGCTGATTGATTTCCTACAAGCGCGGCCGCCCCAGGGACTGCACGATCGGAGACGACCGCTCAAGCAGAGTCAAGGAGAACCCCGTGGGCACGGTGATCATGCACAACGTGGTGTCGGTGGACGGCTTCATCGCCGACAAGAACGACGACGTCGGGCCGCTCCACGAGTGGTACTTCAGCGGAGACACTCCGCTCACCGAAAGCGGCGACCAGGACCAGCAGTACGACCACTCCGAAGGCGGAGGAGGCTTCAGGGTTTCGCGTGCGTCGGCGGAGTACGTCCGGCCGATGTGGGAGGCGATCGGCACGATCGTGATGGGCCGTCACATGTTCGACCTCGTGAACGGCTGGGAGGGCCGACCGCCCGCGGGCGACCACGTGGTCGTGGTTTCCCACCGGCCCAAGCCCGAGGGCTGGCACCCCGAGGCGTCGTACCACTTCGTCGACGGTGTGGAGGCGGCGATCGAGAAGGCCCAGGAGCTCGCCGGAGATCGAGTCGTCGCCGTGAGCGCCGGCGAAGTAGGCGGCCAGATCCTCGCGGCCGGCCTCGTGGACGAGGTGGCGATGGACGTGGTGCCGGTGGTGTTCGGGTCGGGCAAGCGCTTCTTCGGCGGCATCGATGGGCAGCGGCTGCTGGAGGATCCCCACGTGGTCATCCAGGGCGACCGCGTGCTGCACCTGAAGTTCAAGGTGCGCCGCTGAGGCCGGCCGATCGGTCGGCCCGTACCGGGACCGCGGATGCTGCGGGCCCGGGGCGGCTGGGCCGTGTTCCAGGTAGCGCGGGCGGCCATCCACAGCCACTGATGAATCGCGGCGACGTGGACGGCCGCCTCGAACCGAACCGCGAGCTTGTCTTGGCGGGTGGCACCGCCCGGTGCTGATTGACACGGCTGTTCCCGCACTCGACCGCGTGCAGGGCCTTGTAGTCCTGCCGGTCGAAAACGGGCGGACGGCCACCGGCCCGGCCTCGGCGCGTGCGATTGCGGACCTGGTCGTTCGGTTCCGGGATCGTGACACCTGAGTTACGCGCACCTCGTCGGTTCCCGGATATGTCGCCAGGAGCCCGGACGTCGAATGACGCGGAAAGAACCTGCGCCCCGGCAGGACGCACGCGGTCCGCGCCCCCGACGCCTGATCCAAGCCTGTGAACAAACCTCCGCCGCAAGGCATCCGCTGCAGGCCGCTCGGAGACCGTTGCCGTTCCGAAACGTGTCAGGACTGGTCGGGCCCAGCCACCCGGCCCGAGACTCGGGCTGTGACCCGTCGCCGTATCGCCACCGTCGTCGTTGCCGTCGTCGTCGCGCTGAGTCTCGCGAGCGTGGTGCTGCACGTACACCTCTCCGGTTCCTCCAGCGGCCACCGCAACCCGGGCATACCGGAGCGCACGCCGCCGGTCGAGTCGGACGGCAAGGCGCCGACCGTCGCCCCGGCCGTGTGCGCCGCCCCGCCCGCCGCCCCGGCGCGCACCGCCCGGGCAGCCCCGCAACAGACGGTCAACCGCACGGATTTCAACGGCGACGGCTTCCCCGACATCCACCTCGACGCCTGGTACCGCCCGAAGGAGGGCGGCGGCTGGCTGCACCACCGCGCCGTCGTCCCCGGCTCGGCGCGAGGCATCGCCCCGGCGGCCGGCGTCTCGCTGAGCCTCCCCGGACTCGACCCGGCCACCAGCACCCGCCCGCTGGTCGCGAACAGCGGCGCCCACCTCACCGGGGACCTGGACAGCGACGGACTGGCGGACCTCGTCGTCCAGAACCTGGCAACCGACCACGAGCGCCCCTGGACCAGACAGAGCATCGTCTGGGGCAGCCGGAAGGGCACGCCACACATGGTTCGACTCCCTGCCGAGTACCCGCTGTTCGCGGCGACCGGTGACTTCGACGGAGACGGGGCGCTGGACCTGATCGGGCTGCGGGACGGCCGCGAGGTGCGGCCTCCAGGCTTCCACGAGCCGGGCCACTCGGCCTGCCTCACCATCCTCTACGGGCCGTTCACCCGCACCGGCGCACCCCGCAGGACCGTCGCCGTCGAGGCGACCCAGGGTGGATACGTGGGTGTGTCCACCCTCGTCACCGGCGACTTCGACGGAGACGGCCGCGATGACGTGGTCACCCGCGGTGGGCTGCCCGTGCCGCCGGAGGATCAAGCCGTGTCCGACTGGTACGACGAGGACCGCCTGCCCCGCGGCCTCGTGGACACCCGCTACTACCGCGGTACGCCCGCAGGACCGGCCGTGGCTTCCTTGTCCACTCGCGTGGGCAGGGCTCTGCCACTACCGGGCCGCGACCGGACCACACTGCTGCTCACCGCCGGGAACCTGGACGGCGACCGGTTCACGGACATCGTCCAGACCGACGGCACGATCCTGCACGGCGGCCCGCACGGCCCCGGCGCCCGCACCAGCCGACTTCCCGCCCCCTACGACACCGGGGGCGAGGACCCACGCGGAACGTTGCGGACCATTGCCTACACCGGAGGACCCGTCCTCGCCGACCTGAACGGCGACGGCCAGGACGACCTGGTGAACCGGGACTCCCGCAGCAAACCGGCGGGTACCGTGACCGTCCTGCTCTCGCAGCCGAACGGCGGCTACGCGCCCCCGCTCACCATCGATCGCTACCGGCTCGATCTGCCCAGCCGTCCCTCGCACAGTGCGGACGCCGACAACTTCGGCTGGGACGTCGCCGCTGCCGACCTCGACGACGACGGCCGCGCCGAACTCCTCGTCGGCTACCGGGGCTTCTTCAAACCCCGCGAGGAACACGTCTATTGGGTCTTCCCCGGAACAGCCGACGGCCCAGGCATCAAGAAGGCGCGGCTCGTGCCCGTACGGGAATTGGGCACAAGGTGACTGCTCCCGCCCTCCGTCGAAGGGAACCCCTGTCCACGCAGTGTCGGCCCGCCGCGGCAACGTCCTCCCCAGGCCAGGCCAACAGGGTTCGTTCACAGGGTCTCAGCCCACCGGTGCACGCCTACGGTGCCCCATCCCGGCATGCCCAGGGCGCTAACCCGCGTGCAGCATCAGCCCGATTCCCAGCACCAGGAGGCCCGCAGCGGCGATGCGCGGGGCTCCGAACCGCTCCTTGAAGAACACGGCTCCTATTGCCGCGCCCACGATGATGGACGACTCGCGCAGGGCCGCGATCGGTGCCAGTTCCGCCTTTGTCTGGGCCCAGAGGACCAGGCCGTACGCGGCGACGGACAGTGCTGCTCCGAGGAGGCCGACGGCCGCGAACGGCCTCAGCGTGGCGAACAGTTCGCCTCGCCAGCGGTACACCGCGTACGCCGGGACCGCCAGGCCCTCCACCGCCATCAGCCAGGCGATGTAGGCGAGGGAGGAGCCGGACGCGCGGACGCCCAGGCCGTCGACGACCGTGTACGCCGCGATGGTGAGGCCGGTCGCGAGGGCCGCGCCGATCGCCGACCAGTTGGGCCGGTTTCCGCGCAGGCCCCACAGGGCTACGCCCGTCAGGCCCGCGCAGGACAGCGCGATACCCGCGGCCGCCCAGCCGTCCGGGACCTCGTGGGCGAAGACGGCGGCGAGGAGGGTGACCACCAGCGGTGCCGTGCCGCGTGCGATGGGGTACGCCTGACCGAAGTCACCCAACTGGAAGGACTTCATCAGCAGCACGTAGTACACGACGTGGATGACCGCCGAGCCGATCAGATACGGCCAGGCCTCCGCCGCCGGGAACGGTACGAACGGGACCATCGCCAGCCCGATCAGCATCCCGCCGCCCGCGATCAGCGTGAAGCCGACCAGCTTGTCGGTGATCTGGTGGGCGATGGCGTTCCAGCTGGCGTGTGTGACCGCGGCGAGCAGGACGGCGGCGGTGACCAGCGGGGTCACGGGGTCTGCTCGCGGACGTCCACCAGCGTGCCGCCCGCATGGGCGATCAGGGTCTTCGGGTCCATGGGAAACACGGCGTGCGGGGTGCCGGCCGCGGCCCACACCGTGGCGTGGTCCAGCAGCGAACGGTCCGCCAGTACACGGGTCCTGGTGCGGTGTCCGAAGGGCGGTACGCCACCGATCGCGTACCCGGTCGTCTCCCTGACCAGCTCCGCCTTGGCCCGGGTCACCTTCTCGGCGCCCACCTCCCGGCGTACGAGCTCGACGTCCACCCGGGACGCGCCGTCCATCAGCACCAGGACCGGCACCCCGTCCGCCGCGAAGATCAGCGACTTGCAGATCTGGCTCAGCTCGCACCCGACCGCCGCGGCGGCCTCGACGGCGGTCCGGGTCCCGTCCGGGAAGCGGCGGATCCGCGGGTGCAGATCGTCGAGGCCCAGCTCGCTCAGGGCTTCGGCGAAACGGGGGTGTGCGCCGGACTGTTCAGCTGCGGACTCTTCTGCTGCGCTCGTCGTCATGCCCGCACGCTAGCGGTGGGTGTACGGGGCACGCGAGCGAGTTCGCCCCCCGATCGGGTTCCCACGGGAGCGAGTTCGCCCTCGATCGCGTTCCCGCGGGAGCGAGTTCGCCCTCGATCGGGTTCCGCTGGCGGCGCGCATCCTCGCCTCAGCGCATCCCCGCGCGCTCCCCGCGCCCCCGCGCCCCCACCCGCACGTCACCCGGCCCGTCCCGCCGCCGTGCGGTTCGGTCTCGCGGCGGCGAGGATGGAACCGCGTGTGTACGAGGAAGCACCCTGCGTGAAGGAGAGGCCTCCGTCATGTCCCGCTATGTGTTCGACAACAGCGCCGGCCAGGCCCAGGGCCGCTTCTTCGCGCTGGAGTCCTGCTACGACCACTTCTCCCGTCGCCAGGTGGAGCTGACCGGGCTCGCCCCCGGCTGGCGCTGCCTGGAGGTCGGCGGAGGCGGTGGTTCGCTGGGCGACTGGCTCGGCGAACAGGTCGGCCCGGACGGCGAGGTCACCGTCACGGACCTCGACCTCCGCTGGGCCGAGTCCCGCCCCCGCCCGGCCCACGTACGCCTCCTGCGGCACGACATCGTCCAGGACCCGCTGCCCGCCGACGGCTACGACCTCGTGCACGCCCGGCTGGTGCTGCAGCACCTGCCGGAGCGGCTGGACGTCCTGGCACGGCTCGCGGGGGCGCTGCGGCCGGGCGGGTGGCTGGTGCTGGAGGAGTTCGACACCAGCTGGATCCCCGTGCTGGCCGCCCCCGACGAGGAGGCGGTCGCCCTCTTCGAACGTGTCCACACCGCGCTGCGGGCCCAGTTGGAGAAGGCGGGCCTCGACCCGGTGTGGGGCCGCCGCGTGCCCGGCGCGATGCTGGGTGCCGGTCTTGAGGACGTCACGGCGACGACGTACGCGGAGTCGTGGGCGGGCGGCGGTACGGGCATCGGCCTGCACCGGGTCAACGCGCAGCAGATGGCCGACCGACTGCGGGCGGAGGGCCTTACCGACGCCGAACTGGAGCGCTTCCAGGCTCTGACGGCGGACCCGGCCTTCGTGGTCAACTCCCTGCCGCTGGTCAGCACGCGGGGCCGCCGCCCCTAGGGACTGTCTGACAATCCCTGGCTCAACCGCTGAACGTCACGTCCTTCGTCTCCACCACCCCTGCCTTGCGCGCCGGTGCCGACTGCTCCTGCCAGTACAGGTTCGTGTGGGCGACGACCTGCTCCGGCGGCGGCGCACCCCACTGGCTCAGGTCCTCCGTCGTGTGGGCGTCGCCGACGAGCGTCACGTCGTAGCCCCGCACGAACGCCCCGTGGATCGTGGACCGTATGCAGGCGTCCGTCTGGGCGCCGGTCACCACCAGGTGTCCGACGCCCGCTCCGGCCAGCACCTCCTCCAGGTCGGTGTCCTCGAAGGAGTCGCCGTACGACTTGTGCACCAGCGGTTCCGATTCCCGGCGGGGCAGCTCGGGAACGTACTCCCAGTCCTCGCTCCCCTTCTCCAGGCCGTCGTCGGAGTGCTGGACCCACACGACCGGGACGCCTTGGGCGCGTGCCGTGTCGACGAGGGCTGCGATGTTCGCGACCACCGTGTCGCGCTGGTATGCCCCGGCCACGACGCCGTTCTGGACGTCGATCACCATCAGAGCCGTACGAGGTCGTTCCGAGAAAGTCGTCATGCCCTGCACGCTAGCCCCAGGCACTGACAACCGCCCCTGACAACCGCCTCTGCCCAGCGTGCCGCGCACACCAACGGCACGCACTCACTGCACACATGAAGCCGGTGAGGGCCGCCCGTCCCCACGGAGCCCTCACCGGCTGGTCCATCCTCTACAGGAGCCGGAGCGTCAGACCCGTACCAACTCCCGGTCCTCGTCCGAACCCGAATCCGAACCCGGATCCGAGCCTGAACCCGAATCCGAATCCGAATCCGAACCCGAACCCGCGTCCTTCGTCCGGTCGTCCTGGGCCCGCAGGCCCTCGCCCTCCACGTCGACGTTCGGCAGGGCGCGGTCCAGCCACTTCGGCAGCCACCAGGCCTTCTTGCCGAGCAGCGCCAGGACCGCCGGGACGATCGCCATGCGGACGACGAAGGCGTCGAAGAAGACGGCGATCGCGAGGCCGAAGCCGATCATCTTGATCATGGACTCGCTGGAGCTGATGAAGCCGCCGAAGACGGCCATCATGATGATCGCGGCGGCGACCACGACCCGGGCGCTGTGCCGGAAGCCGGTCACCACGGCCTGGCTCGGCGTCTCGCCGTGGACGTACGCCTCCCGCATCCGGGTCACGAGGAACACCTCGTAGTCCATCGCGAGACCGAAGACCACGCCCACCATGAAGATCGGCATCATCGACATGATCGGGCCGGTCTCCTCGACGCCGATCAGACCGCCGAGCCAGCCCCACTGGAAGACCGCGACCACGGCACCGAGCGCGGCGAGCACGCTGAGCAGGAAGCCGAGGGCCGCCTTCAGCGGGACCAGGATCGAGCGGAAGACCACGATCAGGAGGAGGAAGGCCAGACCGACCACCAGGGCCAGATACGGGATCAGCGCGTCGTTGAGCTTCTGCGAGAAGTCGATGTTCATCGCGGTCGTGCCGGTGACCAGGACGTCCGCGTCGGTGTCGGCCTTGACGTCGGCACCCTTGTCACGGATGGCGTGCACCAGGTCCTCGGTCTGTGCCGAGGACGGCTTGGAGTTCGGGATCACGGTGATCGTCGCGGTGTCGCCGGCCTTGTTGGGCGCCGGCGGGGTGACCGTCACGACGTCCTCGAGGCCCTTGATCCCATCGGCCACGTCACCGAAGGCGGCCGTCGGGTCGTCGCTGTCCTTGGCGTCGACCACGATCATCAGCGGGCCGTTGAACCCGGGGCCGAAGCCCTCCGACAGCAGGTCGTACGCCCGGCGCTGTGTCGTGGACGTCGGCTGCGAGCCGTCGTCGGGCAGGCCCAGTTGCAGTTGGGTGGCCGGGAGGGCTATCGCGCCCAGACCGACCACACCGAGCACCAGCACGGCGATCGGACGGCGGATGACGAAGCTCGCCCAGCGGGTGCCCATGTTGGGCTTGGCCGGCTTCTCGGACGTGCCGGTGTCAGAGGACGTGCCCTCCGCGGCCGACTCGCCCTCCTCGGACGGCTTCCGCTTCTCGGAGGACTTGCGCTTCTCGGAGGTCTTGCGCTTCTCGCCCGCCGGGCGGATCTTCCTGCCCGCGTACCCGAGCATCGCCGGGATCATGGTCAGCGCGATGAGGACGGCGACCACGACCGTGCCGGCCGCCGCGAGGCCCATCTTGGTGAGCATCGGGACGTTGACGACCGCGAGGCCCGCCAGGGCGATGACGACCGTGAGTCCCGCGAAGACCACCGCCGAGCCGGCGGTGCCGGTGGCGCGGCCGGCCGCCTCCTCGCGCTCGCGGCCCTCGGCCAGCTCGCTCCGGTAGCGGGAGACGATGAACAGCGCGTAGTCGATGCCGACCGCGAGACCGATCATCAACGCGAGCGTGGAGGTGGTGTCGCCGAGGTCGAGCGCCTTGGCGAGCATGGTGATGGTGGAGACGCCGATACCGACGCCGATGATCGCCGTCAGCAGCGGCAGCCCGGCCGCGACCAGTGAGCCCAGCGTGATGACGAGAACGACCGCGGCGATGGCGAGACCGATGACCTCGCCGACAGCGCCCGCCTCGGCCGCGGCCTGGAGCGCGTCACCGCCGACGTCGACGGTCAGCCCGGTGTCCCGGGCGTCGTCCCCGGCCGCTTCCAGGGCGTCCCTGGTCGATTCCTTCAGCTCCATGCCGGGGAGGTCGTACGTCACGGACGTGTAGGCGACCGTTCCGTCCTTGCTCACGGCGTTCGTCGTGAAGGGGTCGGTGACGGAGACGACTTCGGAGCCGCCGCGCAGTTCCTCGACGGTCTTCGCGACGGTCGTCTTGTTGTCGGCGTCCGTCATCTTCTGGCCGTCGGGCGCCTTGAAGACGATGCGCCCGGTCGCTCCGTCGGCGCTGGTGCCGGGGAAACGCTGCTCCAGCAGGTCGAAGGCCTTCTGCGCCTCGGTGCCGGGGATCGAGAAGGAGGTGGATCCGGCGGCGGGTGCGCTGGCCGCGCCGACGCCCGCGAGCGTCAGCAGCGCCACCCAGATCAGTGCGACGAAATGCCGTCGCCGGAAGGCGAGTCGGCCGAGTGTGTAGAGGAACGTGGCCACGTGGGCGTACTCCCGGTCAGGTCGGTGATGGCAGGGCATGAGTCATCGGCCCGACGACGTGAGCGGTCGCGTCAGGTGCGGGGGTCGTGCGTAAGGGGGTGTTGTGCGCAGGGGGTTGCGCAAAAGGGTGGTGCGAAAGGGCCGGTACGAAAGGGGCTGGTACGTAAGGGGGTTGAGGATCAGGCGCTGAGGGCGGGGATCACCACAGCGTCGATGTACGAGGACACGAAAGCCTGGGTCGGTGGCTGTTCGTCGATCAACGTCCGCGCCGCGAAGGCACCGATGAGCATGTGCATCATGTATTCGATCGCGGGGTTGTCCGCACGGACCTCGCCGCGATCGATGGCGCGCTGCACCGTCCGACGCATCTCCGCGAGCTCCGGCTCGATCAGCCATTCGCGGAGAGCGGTCATCAGCTCGGGGTTCGTGTGCGCGGCCGTGCCGAGGACTCGCATCAGCGCTGAGTCCTGTTCCATCTGGCAGTCGTCCTGGCGTTGTGCCATGGCCTGGAAGTCGCCCCGGAGGGATCCGGTGTCGACCTCGGCGAGACTGGCCGGTTTGTGATGCCCGATCGCCCTCGCGACCAACTCGGCCTTGCCGCCCCACTGGCGATAGAGGGTGGCCTTGCTGGACCGGGTACGAGCGGCGACGGCGTCCATGGTCAGGGAGTCGTAACCGACCTCCTGAAGCAGGTCGAGCACGGCCTCGTACAGCTCGGCCTCGCGCTCGGGCGTGATCCGGCTGCGACGCGTCGTTGCTGTCTCAGCCATCCCACTCACCACTTCCACTCGAATTCCGCTCGAACGAAACTGCTCCGTACGCCTATGAAGGTACCGCATCCCCAAACGAAACGAAACCGTTTCGTACGTGTTCTGGGTCACGACCTCTCGTCAGGCCCCTCATCGGCGTCTTACGCGGCCCGCGTCACGCACGTTCAGCGGGACCACGAGTTGCCGGGCCCCGCCCACCGGAAAAGCATGGGTGAGTGAGCGACGAGCACGAGAACGCGACCGGAGACGGGCCCCCGGCGGGAGAGGCCGGAGACCACCGGGCAGCAAAGGGGTACGGGACAGCCGCACCCCACGAGGCGCCTGCGGACAACAGCGCCTCCGCCTCCGCCACCACCTCCTCCACGTCCTCCCCGCACTCCGCGGCCTCCGCCGCGTACCTCCGCTTCCCGCACCTCAGCGGCGACCGCCTGTGCTTCGTGGCCGAGGACGACCTCTGGGTGGCCCCCCTCGACGACCCCGGCCGCGCCTGGCGGCTGACCGTCGACCGTACGAAGGTGAGTCACCCGCGCTTCTCGCCCGACGGCCGGCACATCGCGTACACGACCTGGCGCAGCCTCGTGCCGGAGATCCATCTGGTGCCGGTGGACGGCGGTCCGGCCCGGCGGCTCACCTACTGGGGGAACGCCGACACCCGGGTCTGCGGCTGGTCGCCCCCCGACAAGGAAGGAAACAGCGACATCCTCGCCGTCGCCTCGCACGGCGAACCCTTCTCCTACTTCACCTGGGCCTACAGCGTGCCGGTCAACGGCGAGCCCGGCGGCAAACTCCCGTGGGGCCCGGTCTCCCACATCGCGGTCGAGGACTTCGCAGGCAAGGACTTCGCAGGCGAGGACGTAACAGGCAAGGACGTCACGGGCAAGGACGTCACGGGCAAGGACATCGCGGGCGAGCGCCTGACCCTGCTGCTCACCGGCACACCTCCGCACGAGCCCGCCGCCTGGAAGCGCTACCGCGGCGGTGCCACCGGCCGGCTCTGGCTGCACGGGCAGCGCATCCTCGCCGGCCTCGGCGGACACCTGGACTCGCCGATGTTCGTCGGCGGCCGGATCGCCTTCCTCTCCGACCACGAGGGCATCGGCAACCTCTACTCCTGTCTCCACGACGGCTCCGACCTGCGCCGCCACACCGACCACGACGCCTTTTACGCCCGGCACGCCGCGAGCGACGGCACGCGGGTCGTTTACCAGTGCGGGGGCGACCTGTGGATCGTCGACGACCTGTCCCCGGACTCGCTCCCCCGCCGCCTCGACGTACGCCTCGGCGGGCCGCGCGCCGGACGCCGTACCTACCAGGTGCCGGCCGCGCAGCACATCGACGGGATCTCCGTGGACGAGACGGGCCGGGCCAGTGCGGTCGTCGTACGCGGCAGCCTGTACTGGCTCACGCACCGCGACGGCCCGGCGCGCACGATCGTGGACACCCCGGGCGTACGCGTCCGGCTCCCCGAGATGCTCGGCTCGGGCGGACAGGTCGCGTACGTGACGGACGCGGAGGGCGAGGACGCCGTCGAGATCGCCTATCTGCCGCGCGCGAGCGGCGAACGCGAGCCGCGCCGGCTGGCCTCCGGCGAACTGGGCCGCGTCCTGGAACTCGTCTCGGACCCGAAGGGCGAGCGCCTCGCGATCGCGTCGAACGACGGCCGCCTGCTGCTGCTCGACGCGACGGAGGAGTCTGGGGGTACGGAGGAGTCTGGGGGAGGTGAGGTCACCGAACTCATCCAGTCGATCAACGGGCCGGTGCGCGACCTGGCCTTCTCCCCGGACGGGGTCTGGCTGACCTGGTCGCACCCGGGCATCGGCCGCACCCTCCGCCAGATCAAGATGGCCCGGACCGAGGGGCCGGGCGTGCGCGTGATCGTCGATGTCACCAACGGCCGCTTCGAGGACGAGAACCCGGTCTTCACCCGGGACGGCCGCTTCCTCGCCTTCCTTTCCTGGCGCGGCTTCGACCCGGTGTACGACGTCCACACCGGCGACCTGTCCTTCCCGCTGGGCTGCCGCCCGTACCTCGTACCCCTGTCCTCGGCGACCCCGTCCCCCTTCGCGCTGAACCCGGAGGGCCGGCCGGCGGCGGGCGGCCTGGACCCGGTCGAGAACGACACCGGCGACGGTGACAGCGGCGGTGACAGCGGCACGGTGACGGTCGAGATCGAGGGCTTGGAGAGCCGCGTCACCCCCTTCCCGGTCACGGCGTCCAAGTACTCCGCGCTGTATCCCGTCGCGGGCGGCGGTCTGGTCTGGCTGCGCTGGCCGATCTCGGGCGCGCTCGGCGAGACGTTCGCGAACCCGGACGACACGAGCGGCCGTCCGACCCTGGAGTACTTCAACATCACCAAGGCGAAGAAGTCCGAACTCGTCGAGCACCTCGACTGGTTCGCGCTCAGCGGCGACGGCAGCCGGCTGGTCGTGGTCGACGAGGGCGACCTGCGCGCGGTCCCCTCCACGGAGTCCGGCGACGGCGACACGACCGTCTGGATCGACCTGCGCCGCATCCTGCACGAGGTCGACCCGGCCGCGGAGTGGCGCCAGGCGTACGCGGAGGCGGGCCGTCTGATCCGCGGCTACTTCTGGGCGCCGGACATGTGCGGCATCGACTGGGACGGGATCCTGGCGCAGTACCGCCCGCTGGTCGAACGGGTCGCGTCCCCCGACGAGTTCGCGGACCTGCTCCGCGAGGTGCTGGGCGAACTGGGCACCTCGCACGCGTACGTCACCGCCGCCCGCCGCAACGAGGGCCCGCCCCACTACCAGCGGGCGCAGGGCGTCCTCGGCGCCAACTTCGTGTGCCGCGACGGCGGTTGGCTCGTCAAACGCATCCTCCCGGGCGACTCCTCCGACTCCAAGGCCCGTTCCCCGCTGGCCGGTACGGGGATCCGCGAGGGCGCGGTCCTCACCCACGTGGACGGCCGCCCGGTGCACCCCGTCTCCGGCCCCTTCCCCCTCCTCGCGGGCGCGGGCGGTACGACGGTCGAGCTGACGTTCACCCCGGCGGAGAGCGAGCGCCGCTCGGGCGGGGGCCACTCGCGCCGGGTCGCGGTCGTCCCCCTGGTCGACGAACGCCCCCTGCGCTACCAGGACTGGGTGGCCAAACGCCGTGCGGTCGTACGGGAGTTGAGCGGCGGCCACTGCGGCTACCTGCACATCCCGGACATGGGCGGCTCGGGCTGGGCCCAGTTCAACCGCGACCTGCGCATGGAGGTGTCGCGGCCCGCCCTCATCGTCGACGTACGCGGCAACGCGGGCGGCCACATCAGCGAACTGGTCGTGGAGAAACTCACCCGCACGATCCTGGGCTGGGACCTGACCCGCAACGCCCAGCCGGTGTCGTACGCGTCCAACGCCCCGCGGGGCCCGGTGGTGGCCCTGGCCGACGAAATGACGTCGTCGGACGGCGACATGATCACGGCAGCGTTCAAACTCCTGAAGCTGGGCCCGGTGGTGGGCCAGCGCACCTGGGGCGGCGTGGTCGGCATGACCGGCCGCCACCGCCTGGGCGACGGCACCGTCATCACGGTCCCCATGAACGCCGCGTGGTTCGACGCGTACGGCTGGTCCATCGAGAACCAGGGCGTCACCCCCGACCTGGAAATCCTCCGCACCCCCCTGGACTGGGCAGAAGGCCGCCACGCCCAACTGGACGACGCAGTCCAACTGGCCCTGGACCTCCTGACCCTCCACCCCGCGGCAACTCCCCCGACCAACGAAAACACCCCGAACAGAAGCCGCCCAAAGCTTCCGCCGAGGTCTGCATAGACAGGGGCGCTGGGGTTCCTTCTTCACACGGAGGCCGGGGTTCTTTCTTCATGAGGGGGCGCACCGAAGTCTTTTAGGGGCGCGGGGAACTGCGCGACCAGCCCCCACCCACCCGCACGCGACGAACAACCCAACGCACGCACAAAAGCGTGGGGCGCCCTCCCAAAGAAGGGCACCCCACACTCACCACACTCGATCAGACGTCGTAGTCCTGATCGAACCGCTCCTGCGCATCGCGCGACGCCCGCTGCGCCTCATCAGGCGTCTGCCGCCCCGGCTCCTGACGCTCCCGCGGAGCTCGCTCACGCGGAGCCCGCTCACGCGACGCCCGCTCACGCGGTTCACGCGGCTCCTGCGGCTGCCGCCCGCGCTCACTCGCCTCGTCCCGGCCCTGGCCGGCACGTCGACGCGCCTGCTCCTCGAGCTCCGCGGCCTTGTCCTGGAACTGGTCCTTCATACCCATGAGATTCACTCCGTTGTGGGTGGGGGATGGGGCCTCGACCAGATTCACACGGACCGACAAAGCGCGCATTTCGATCAGTAACGGTCAGTTACCCACCGTGCTCCGTGCCTGCTCATCGGCCTCTCCCCCGGCCCCGACGAGCCCCTTCGACACCTGCCCAACCCGCGGAGCGACCCGCCGCATCTCCCGCTGCCCCACCGCCCCCACGAGCCCCGGCAGATACCCGCGTACGCCCTGCATCCCCCGCAGCCACCACTGCCCGTACACATGACTGGACCGCCGCTCGATCCCGGCCACGATCCGGTCGACGGCGGGCCCCAGCGGATACGTCTTGCTCGCCGGCCAGGGCAATCGCTGCCTCAACTCCCGCATGACGTCGTCCTGATCGGCCCCGCGCACCATGTCGGTGTCGGTCCACGACAGATACCCGACCCCCACGCGTACGCCCTTGTACCCGACTTCGGCCCGCAGGCTGCGCGCGTACGCCTCTACGCCCGACTTGGACGCGCAGTACGCGGTCATCATCGGCGCGGGCACGATCGCGGCGAGCGAGGCGATCTGCAGCAGGTAACCACGGCTCTCCATCAGCACGGGCAGAAACGCCCGCGCGGTCATCGCCGACCCGATGAGGTTCACCTCGATGACGCGCCGCCACGCCTCCGGGTCGGAGTCCACGAACGGCCCGCCGTTCGCGACCCCGGCGTTGGCGACGACGATGTCGACCTTCCCGAACCGCTCCTTCACCTCCGCGGCGACCCGCGTCATCGCCTCGTGGTCGGTGACGTCGGCGTACCAGTGCCCGCTCTCGCCGTGCAGCCGCTCGGCGACCTGCTTCAGCGCCTCCGGCTCCAGACCGACGAGCGCGACCGTGGCACCGCGGGCGGACAGCTTGCGGGCGAGCAGTTCCCCGACGCCCCGCGCGGCCCCCGTGACAACGGCGACCTGCCCTTCCAGGCTGACTCTGCTCATGCGCCCTCCCTCTGCTGAAACCGTTGAATCCGCTGAATCCCTATGTGTGCGGAGACGAGTTCCCGTATCCGGGTGATGACCAGCTCGGGCGCCTCGACCGGGGTCATGTGCCCGAGCCCGGGAAGCTCGGTGGAACCGACGCAGTGCGGCAGCGCGGCGACGAGGGCGCGCGCGTGCACGACGGGCGTCATCCGGTCGGCCGTTCCGGCGACGACCGCGGTCGGCACGCTCAACTCCCGTACGTGATGGTCGAGATCGAGCGTGTCGAGCACGTGCGACCAGGCGTACCGCACCTTGCGCGGGCAGGCGTGCACGATCCGCGCGCACGCCTCGACCATGCCGGGCGCCGAACCGGGCCCCATCGTCGCGTACTTGAGGATCCGCCGGGCGAGCGGCGTGACGGGCCCGAGCGGAGCCCGCGACCCGAGGATCTTCCCGGTCAGCCAGGTCCGTGCCCGCCCGGCCCGCATCGGCACCACCAGCGACTCGGCGACCAGCCGCGAACTGCCCGTACTGCACAGCAGAACGGCGCCCGCGTGCTCCCGGAACCGAGCCCGCCCGGCCGCCGCCATCAGCGTCATTCCGCCCATGGAGTGCCCCACCAGGACGGCCTTCTCGCCGGGCGCGAGCGTGGCGGCGAGCACCGCCTCCAGGTCGTCGGCGAGCGCGTCCGCACTGCACACGGGGTGCGCGGGACTGCGCCCGTGCCCCCGCTGGTCGTACGCGATCACGCGGTGGTCGGCGGCGAGGTCCCGTACCTGCGCCGCCCAGAAGGCGGTCGAGCACGACCACCCGTGCGAGAGCACGACCGCGGGCGCGCCATCGGGCCCGTGCACCTCGACGTGCAGCCGCGCCCCGTCGGCGGAGACGGCGGTCAGCTCACTCGCGGGAACGGGCGGCGCGTAAGGACCGGAAGACACGTGCATGAGTCGGCTCACGCGCCCGCCTCCGCCGTCTTCTTCGTACGGGGTTCAAGTGCCGCGTCCGGCACGGGCGGCGCCGACGGGGGCCGGAGCAGGTCGTACTCCCCCAGGTCCACGCGCCGCGTGGCGCTGCGGAACTCCGTGGTCGTACCGGGCCAGATGGTCGTGTTGTCGCCGTTGCCGTCCAGGTACCAGCTGGTGCAGCCGCCGGTGTTCCAGACCGTGCGCTTCATGCGCTCCTGGACGCGGTCGGTCCAGGCGTCGACCGCGCCGGGCCGCGCGTCGAGGGCGGCCCGGCCGCCGAGCGTCTCCAACTGCCGTACGTAGTCGGCCATGTAGTTCAGCTGGGACTCGATCATCAGGATCATGCTGGAGTGCCCGAGGCCCGTGTTCGGTCCGATGATCGTCATCCAGTTGGGGAACCCGGCCGCCGTCGCGCCCCGCAGCGACTTCATTCCGGACCGCCACACCTCGGCGAGGGTCTTGCCCTCCGCGCCGACTACCCGCTCGGTGATCGGCATGTCGGTGACGTGGAAGCCCGTGCCGAAGACGATCGCGTCGACCTCCGCCTCGCTTCCGTCGGCGGCCACGACGGTCGACCCGCGGACCTCGCTGAGCCCGCTCGCGATCACGTCCACATTGGGCTGGGCGAGGGCCGGGTAGTACGTGCTGGACAGCAGGATGCGCTTGCAGCCGATGCGGTAGTCCGGGGTCAGCTTGGCCCGCAGGTCAGGGTCCTTGATGGCGCGGGCCATGTTCCGCTTGGCCAACTGCTCGATCAGGCCGAGTCTGTTGGACTGTGTGCTGAACGCCCGGATCTGCAACTCCCGGATGCCCCACAGGAATCCGCGGCGGGCCCGCGAGGTGAAGGGCAGCTGCCGGTGGAGCGTGCGCTCGGCCCCGGTGATGGCCCGGTCGACGCGCGGCATCACCCAGGGCGGGGTGCGCTGGAAGAGGGTGAGCCTGGCGACGTCCGGCTGGAGGGACGGCACGATCTGGATGGCCGAGGCCCCCGTACCGATCATCGCGATCCGCTTGCCGCGCGGGTCGTAGTCGTGGTCCCAGCGGGCCGAGTGGAAGACCTTGCCGGGGAAGGTGTCGAGGCCGGGGACGTCCGGCAGCTTGGGATCGGAGAGCGGCCCGGTCGCGGAGACGACGATGTCGGCGGTGAGGGTCCCGCTGCTGGTCTCGATGACCCAGCACAGCCGCTTCCCGTCCCAGGTCATCAGCTTGACTTCGGAGTTGAGGCGAAGGTGCGGCCGCAGCCGGAAGACATCGGCGACGTGTTCCAGATAGTCGCGGATGTGCTCCTGCCCGGAGAAGGTGCGCGGCCAGTCGGGATTGGGCGCGAACGAAAAAGAATAGAGATGGGACGGCACGTCACAAGCACAGCCCGGATAGCTGTTGTCCCGCCAGGTCCCGCCCACGCTGTCGGCCCGCTCCAGGACGACGAAGTCGGTGACGCCCTCCCGGCGCAACCGCACGGCGGCGCCGAGCCCGCCGAAACCGGAGCCGACCACCGCCACCCGTACATGTTCGTGCTCGGTCATCCGGACGCCTCCATTGCCGCGTACGACGCTGCCCACTCCGCCAGTGAACACTGGCGCAGTGGGAGCGTAGAGCAGCTCCATACCGATGGGTAGGGGTCGCACGAGGGAAAGCTACCGACGGTACGACATAGGCTTTCGGCGTGGCGGAGAAGCGGGAGTACCGAATGGAGGAGCTGGCCAGGGAGGCCGGCATCACCGTGCGCACGCTGCGCTTCTACCGTGAGCGCAAGCTGATCCCGCCACCGCGCCGGGAGGGCCGCATCGCCTGGTACGACGAGGACCACCTGGCCCGGCTGCGCACGATCGCCGCGCTTCTGGAACGCGGCCACACACTCAGCGGCATAGCCGAACTCGCCGAGGCGTTCGACAACGGCCGCGATGTCGGCGACCTCCTGGGCCTGGGCGCGCCCACGGAGGAGACCCCGGTCCGCCTCTCCCCCGAGGAACTGGCCGACGTCTTCGGCGACCAGGCGACCTCGGAGAACCTCGCCGCGGCCCTCGACCTCGGCTACCTCGCCACCGACGGCACGGACCTCGTCCACGTCAGCCGCCGCCTCCTCGACACGTCGGCGGCCCTGGTCCGCGAGGGCATCCCGCTGTCGGACGTCCTCGCCACGGCGAAGCGCGTCCGCGAACACACCGAGGCCCTGGCCGACCTCTTCACCACGCTCGCCCTCACAACCGGACCGGCCAACCGCACCCCGGAGGACCTCCAACGCCTGCGCCCGCTGGCGAAGAGCGTGGTGGAGGCGGAACTCTCGATGGCACTGGACCGACGCCTCAGCCGACGGCTGGGATCTTGACGCCCGCCGCGATGTAGAGGCTGAACGACCGACCGGCAGAGGACTCCAGAACCTGGCTCCCGGAATGTTCATCCCATCGAGGTACTTTCCAGCCAATCGAAGACAAACCTCAGCACCATCGGATCCTCGTCTTCGGGTTGCCCGAGTCCGCCCACCCGCTCGTAGTGACACCGCATGCGGACGGCCTCATCGTCCGGCGGTGCATGGACCTGGCCCACGACGCCGAGCAGGAGGCCCGGACCATCTCCTCCCGGGTCAGCGGGAGCCACGAAGTGCTGCGTGCGACGGGCCGCTACGGAGGTGGACTGGTGCCCTTCGGCTACCAGAGTGCACCGCACCCCTCTGGCAGCGGATGGTGCCTGACCCCCGACCCCGAGACCGCTGCCCTGGTCCGGACCATCGTGGAGGGCGTGCACGCCGGAGTACACGCTCAGCCGCTATCGCCAATCGGGGGCGGCAGATGCCACCGTGTCCCGCGAGCAGCTGCTCCACGGCGGTGTCCGGGTTACCGTCACCAAGGGCAACCGCAGCGGTGGACCTGACCGACTGGCCGGACCGGACACCTCACGTCTGACCATCACCTTCGGCAACCGCCCCGGCGCACAGCAGAACAGCTGAGCAACCGATTCCGTCCGACGGACAGTACGGGGCGCGCGATGCTCCGGAACGTCCCGTACCGTCCCGTCACATCTCGAAGACCACGGTCACGGGAGCGTGGTCCGACCACCGTTCCCCATGGCTGGCCGCCCGCTCCACGAATGCCTTGACCGCTCGCCCCGCAAGCCCAGGAGTTGCCACGGCCAGGTCAATCCTCCAACCTGCGTCGTTGTCGAAGGCCCGCCCCCGGTACGACCACCACGTGTACGGCCCCTCCGCGTCCGGATGCAGCGCGCGTACGACATCCACGTACCCGCCCTCCGTCTCGTCGAAGACGCGGCCGAGCCACTCCCGTTCCTCGGGCAGGAACCCGGAGTTCTTCTGGTTGCCGCGCCAGTTCTTGAGGTCGGCCTGCTGGTGGGCGATGTTCCAGTCGCCGCAGACGACGACCTCGCGCCCGTCGGCGGCGGCGCGCTCGCGCAGGACCTTGAGGTGGGTGAGGAACTCGTGCATGAACCGGATCTTCTCGTCCTGCCGCTCGGTGCCGACCTCACCGGAGGGCAGGTACAGGCTGGCGACAGTGACGCCGGGCAGGTCGGCCTCGACGTACCGGCCACTGCCGTCGAACTCGGCGGACCCGAAGCCGACCTGGACGCGGTCGGGTTCGCGGCGCGTATAGAGGGAGACGCCGGCCCGGCCCTTCGCGGCGGCGGGCGCGTGCACGACATGCCACCCCTCGGGCTGCCGCACACCCGCAGGGAGTTGCTCCGGCTCGGCCCGTACCTCCTGGAGGCACAGCACATCGGCGGACGTCTCCGCCAGCCACTCCACGAAGCCCTTCTTGGCGGCGGCCCGGAGCCCGTTCACATTCACAGAGGTCACAGTGAGCACGCGGGCACGATACCGGCACACTGGTACGTGCACAGCGCCCGGCCGAGCCCTTCGCGTGGACGGGCGGACGCACCGCACGCCACCCTTCCCACCAACCGCATAGAAGTACGATAACTAGCATGAGTATACGCCGGGTCGCCTTCGACCACCCCGACGCCGTCAAGCTCAACGACCAGGTGCAGGCCGAGTACGCCATGCGCTACGGGGACGACGGCGACGTCACCCCGCTCGACGCGTCGATGTTCGCGCCGCCGCTCGGCCTGTACCTGATGGCGTACGACGCCCAGGGGCGCCCGGTGGCCACGGGCGGCTGGCGCTCCCAGGACGAGAACGACGAGGGCTACTCGGACGGCGACGCCGAGCTGAAGCGGATGTACGTGGTCGAGGAGGCCCGCGGCAACGGCCTCGCCCGCCGCATCCTGGCGGCCCTGGAGGACGACGCCCGCGCGGCAGGCCGTACGCGCATGGTCCTGGAGACCGGCAACAAGCAGCCCGAGGCCATCGCCCTCTACGCCTCCAGCGGCTACGAGCCGTGCGTCAAGTTCGGCCACTACCGCTTCTACGAGGACAGCCGCTGCTTCGCGAAGCTTCTGTGAGGACTCCGGCCCGGCGCGAGCGGGGCCACTAGCCTGTCGTGATCATCGGCCCGGTTCACCACGGGTACCAGGCCGCCGGACCGGACCCGCACCACCGGAACCACCGGAACCACCGGCACTTCACAAGACTTCACGACAGGGGACCCATGACTTCGCGCCGCCGCACGCCCGGACTTCTGCGAGCCGCCGTGCCCTTCACCGCCCTCGCACTCGCCCTCACCGCGTGCTCCGACGGCGGAACCAAGGCGTCCGGCGCGGACGACAAGGGCGGCTCCTCCGCCGAGGCGGGCGTCATCTCCCTCAAGTCGGCGCAGGCCGTCCTGCTCAACTACGCCAAGGTCAACAACGCGGCCAACGCCGCGCAGGCCCCGGACCGGACGGCCGAGGTGGAGGGCGGCGCGCTGCTCCAGCAGAGCCAGGCGACGTTCACCCAGTTCAAGGCCCTGCCGAAGGAGAAGCAGGCGAGCTTCAAGACGCCGTTCCACTATCCGGTCGAGGGCGCCCGCTTCTACATCCCCCGCAAGGGTGCGCCGCAGGTCTTCATGGTCGACACCCGGGTCACGGGCGAGGACATCGAGAAGGACCGTCGCCGCCTCCTGGTCTTCGAGCACGTGAAGGACTACGAGAAGAGCAAGAACAAGGGCGCCGAGTGGAAGGCGGTGTCCGTCGGCGAGGCCGACGGCAAGTTGCCGGCCGTCGCCCGCGACGACGACGGCTTCGTCACGGTCCTGAAGGCCTCGGACACGGTGGGCAAGGTCAAGCTCGACGATCTGCGCGACCTGTCCAAGGACTTCTATGTCACGGGCGGCAAGAAGGCGGGCGCGAGCTTCGCGAACACCGCGTCAGTGAAGGCCTGGAAGAAGGCGTACACGAACCGCGCCGCCTTCGACGACGGCTGCGTCGACGGCGAGTACGAGCCCGGCTTCACCGCGGCCGAGACGGCGTACGGCCTGAAGACCACCGACGGCGGCGCCCTTGCCCTCTACGACTTCGGCATCGACTACCGGAACTGGCCGAAGGCCGAGGGCCCCCGCTGTGCCACCCAGCTGAACATCGACAACCTGCCCACGGTCACGGACATCTACCTGGACGGCAGGACCAGTACGAGCGGCCTGACCCGCACGAACTCCCTGATCACGATGGCCGTGATCCCGGCATCCGGCACGGACATCCGGGTCACGGGCTACCACTTGCAGATGGTCAACGCGAAGTAGCGCACACGACAGAGCCCCAGCCGGTGATACCGACTGGGGCTCTGATCTGTGCGCGCGTGGACCTGTGGGGATTTGAACCCCAGACCCCCTCGATGCGAACGAGGTGCGCTACCAGACTGCGCCACAGGCCCTTGCAACGAGTGAAACTCTAGCATCCCCGTCCGGGTGCTCGGAAATCCGTTGTCGGGCCCTCACCCGCTGGTCAGGGGCGGGCGCGACACGGGACTTCTGAGGCACCGTCACTCGTTGGCCGCGCGCGGCCGGTCGCCGTCCTCGTACTGGTCGAAGAGGGGCGTACGGCCGCGTTCGCGGGCGCGGCGGGCCGAGGCCGCGCGCCGGGCGTCCGCGGCGCTGCCCGAGGCATCGTCCGCGTCATCCGCATCGTCCGCGTCGGACTCACCGTGCTCGCCGCGCTCGCCGTACGCGCCGCGCTCGCCGTACTCACCCTGCTCCGCGTTCGCCTCGGCCGCGGCGGCACGGTCGGCGTTCGGTTCGATCGTGCTGGACCGGGCCGAGCTCCAGGCGTCGGGTCCGCCCAGGTCCACCTCGGACGTGGCGCGGGGGGCGACCGGGGCGGTCACGTACGTCGGCAGCGGCACCGGGACGGGGTCCCAGCTGTCGCCGCGGGCGGGTCCGCTCCGGCGCTCGCGCTGCTGGTCGACCCACTCGGCGTGGTCGGTCTGCTCGACGAGGGCGCGGCGGCCGGCGGCGAGCGCGGACAGGCCGGGGTCGGTGTCCGACTCGGGTCCGTCCTCCGGCTCGTCCGCGGTGCCCGGATCGG
This sequence comes from Streptomyces sp. NBC_00878, assembly GCF_026341515.1. Taxonomy (NCBI): domain Bacteria; kingdom Bacillati; phylum Actinomycetota; class Actinomycetes; order Kitasatosporales; family Streptomycetaceae; genus Streptomyces; species Streptomyces sp. NBC_00878. Next base: position 4,374,870 of record NZ_JAPEOK010000001.1, read on the forward strand.
CGGGCGGGCGGCGCCTGGGCTGCCGCTCCCGCAGCCGCCGCGCCGCGTCCTCGGCCCGCCTGCGGTCCATCACGTACGTGAAGCGCCGCCGCTCCTGGGAGCGCAGGTATGCGATGTAGACGCTCAGCATCACCGCGGGCACCCCGGGCGCCCACAGGAACGCGAGTCCGCCGACGGCCGCGACGATCGCGCCGAGCGTGAAAGCCATGAAGAGCACGACCGTCGTACGCCGTCGGCGCGCGAGCACCTTCGAGCGCCGGGCCCGCGCTGCGGCCTCCGCCGCCGCGGCCCGCCGCGCGGGAGACGAAGCGGAGGATACGGAGGCCGCGGACGAGGCGGATGCTCCGTTCGGCGACGACTTGGCGCCCTGCTGGGGTACCGGTCGGCCACCCGCCGCACGGCCGGACTTCGGCGTCGGCGCGGGGTTGGCCGCCGCGGGAGACCCGGGCTTCGGCACCGTCGCGGACACCTGTCTCGACGCCTGCCGCGCCGCCTGTTCCGTAGCCTGCCGCGCCGCTTGGTCCGTCGCCTGCTTCGACGCGGGCCGCGCCTGCGTCGGAGGCATGGCGAAGGCCCGGACGTCCACCGAGTCGGTGACGCCGTCCGGGTCGGCGTGGTGCTCCCCCTCCTCGGTGGAGCGCGCCCGCAGGTCCTTGGCGTATCGGCGCTCCATGCCCGCCCGGCCCGACAGAAGCCGGATGGCGGTGCTGAAGCGTTCCGTCGGACGGGCTTCGTTCAGCTCGTCCTGCCTACGGAGCCACATAGGCACCAAGTAGGCGGCCCAGGCCCCGACAATGACTGCGTAGATGAGGCCGCTGCTGCTCACGCCTCACACGGTAGAGGGGTTTGCATGAGGCCATCTGCCAATTGAGCCGGTGTGTCGCACGATCTGGCTGATATTTCGAGCTTTTTTTGTGACCGATGCGATCAGCAGGCCGCCTGGAGCGCGAAATTAATGCCCGAGGTTGGTCGAAGGATGGTCGATGGCCGATCAATTTCGAACATTCATTTCATTTACGCGGTGTTTCGAGGGGTGTCCCGCGGGGAGTTTTCGGACGTGTTCCGCGAGCGTGTCCGCCGCCAGCGGGCCAGCAGCCCTTCGGGCATCTCTTCGGCCGTGAGCGCGAAGACGAGGTGGTCGCGCCAGGCGCCGTCGATGTGGAGATAGCGCGGGCGAAGGCCTTCCTCGCGGAATCCGAGTTTCTCCACGACCCGTCGGCTCGGCCCGTTCTCGGGCCGAATACAGACCTCGATGCGGTGCAGACCGACGCTTCGGAAGCAGTGGTCGGACACAAGCGCCACAGCCGTCGGCATCACTCCGCGACCGGCGACCGCCTCGTCCACCCAGTAGCCGATATGGCCCGAGCACATCGAGCCCCAGGTGATTCCGGCGACGGTCAGCTGCCCGACGAGCCGCCCCTGGTACTCGATGACGAACGGCAGCATCCGCCCCGAGTTCGCCTCGGCGCGCAGATGCCGGACCATCTGGCGGTACGTCGGCCGGTGGGCGATCGGTCCGCTGGGCGTGGGCGGCGGGATGGTCGCCTCCCAGGGGCGCAGCCAGTCCCGGTTGCGGCGGTTGACCTCGCGCCAGGCCCGCTGGTCGCGCAGCTTTATGGGCCGGAGGACCACATCGCCGTCCACCAGCTCGACCGGCCAGGATGGGCTGTTCAGCTCGCACCCCCACTGCCGCTGGGTCTGGGGTGGTCGCCGCCGCGGATCTGCTCGACGGCGTGGATCAGGAGGGGCTCAAGGACGGCGAGACCGTCCCGCACCCCACCGGTGGAACCGGGAAGGTTCACGATCAGCGTCCTCTCCGCGACCCCGGCGAGCCCTCGGGAGAGCGCCGCCGTGGGCACCTTCTCTCTTCCGAACGCCCTGACGGCCTCGGGAATGCCCGGCACCTCGTACGCGATCACCTTCCGGGTGGCCTCCGGGGTGCGGTCGGTGGGTGAGACGCCCGTGCCGCCGGTGGTCACGATGACGTCGTACCCGGCTCGGACGCCCGCCCGCAGAGCGTTCTCGACGGGGTCCCCGTCAGGAACCACCCACGGCCCGTCGACGGCGAAGCCGAACTTCTGGAGTCCCTCCGCGATCAGGGGCCCGCCCCTGTCCGCGTAGACACCCGCCGCCGCGCGGTTCGAGGCCGTCACCACGAGCGCGCTGTACGGAGCGGTCAGCGCGCTGCCGACCGGCGGCTCGGCCGGGGCCGACTCGGGCGCCGTCACGCCCGGCTCCAGTCGCCCGACTTGCCGCCCGTCTTCTCCTCCACGCGCACGTCCGTGATGACCGCCCCCTTGTCGACCGCCTTGACCATGTCGATCACGGTGAGAGCCGCGACGCTGACCGCGGTGAGGGCCTCCATCTCGACGCCCGTGCGGTCGGTGGTCTTCACGGTGGCCAGGATCTCGACGGCGTCGTCCGCGACCGACAGATCAAGCTTGACACCCGACACTGACAACGGATGACAGAGCGGGATCAGATCCGGTGTCCGCTTGGCGCCCATGATGCCCGCGATGCGCGCGGTGGCGAGGGCGTCGCCCTTGGGTACCCCCTCGCCGCGCAGCAGCTCGATCACGCGGGGCGAGACGAGGACGCGACCGCTCGCTCGGGCGGTGCGCGCGGTCACGTCCTTGTCGGACACGTCGACCATGCGGGCGGCACCCGCCTCGTCGATGTGGGTCAGTCGGTCCTGCGTACTCATGATGGCTGGGGCGCTCCCGGTCGGGCCTGTTGTGCGCGACACGGTACCCCCAAGTCGGGGCCTTCAGCCGAGGAGAACCACGTCGACCTCGGTGCCGGGCTCCACGGACTCGTCGGACTCGGAGACAACAATCAGCGCGTTCGCGTGCGCGAGGGCCGCGATCAGGTGGGATCCGGCGCCGCCGACGGGGGTCACCTCCCCGTCCGCATACCGTCCGCGCAGGAATTGACGGCGTCCGGCGGGCGAGGTGAGCGCCTTGTCCGTACGGAGGGTCGCCCTGGTCATGGGCCGGTGGATGTCGTCGACGCCCATCAGCGCGCGGATCGCGGGGCGCACGAACAGCTCGAAGGACACGTACGACGAGACGGGGTTGCCCGGGAGCGCGAGCAGTGGGGTGTGGTCGGGGCCGATGGAGCCGAAGCCCTGGGGCTTGCCCGGCTGCATGGCGAGGGTGCGGAACTCGATGCCGCTGCCCGCCTCGTCCTCGTCGCCGACGGAGGACAGGGCCTCCTTGACGACGTCGTACGCGCCGACGCTGACGCCGCCCGTGGTGACCAGGAGGTCGGCGCGGATGAGCTGGTCCTCGATGGTGGCGCGGAGTGTCTCGGCGTCGTCGGCGACCGCGCCCACGCGGTAGGCGATCGCGCCGGCGTCACGGGCGGCGGCGCACAGCGCGAAGCTGTTGGAGTCGTAGATCTGGCCGGTGCCCAACTGCTCGTCGGGCTGGACCAGTTCGCTGCCGGTGGACAGGACGACCACGCGCGGGCGCGGGCGTACGCGTACGGTGCTGCGGCCGATCGCGGCGAGCAGGCCGATCTGCGGCGGGCCGAGGACCGTGCCCGCGGCGAGGGCGCGGTCGCCGGCCTTCACGTCGCTGCCCTTGGCGCGCACGTGCGCGCGTGCCTGTGCCTGGCGGTGGACGTGGACCTGGCCGGAGGCGTCCTCGGGGGACGCGCTGCGGGCGCGCATCCCGGAGACGGGGCCCTCGCCGAGGCCGCCGTCGGTCCACTCCACGGGGACGACGGCTTCGGCGCCGGGCGGCAGCGGGGCGCCCGTCATGATGCGGGCGGCCTGGCCGGGGCCCACCTGGAGCAGTTCGGACTCGCCCGCCGCGACGTCGCCGATGACCGTGAGGACGGCCGGGTACTCCTCGCTCGCGCCCGCGACATCGGCGACCCGGACCGCGTACCCGTCCATCGAGCTGTTGTCGAACGGCGGCAGGGAGACCGGCACCGTGACGTCCTCGACCAGGACGCAGCCCTGGGCGTCGAGGAGTTGCAGCTCGATGGGTTCGAGGGGGCGGACGGTCGCGAGGATGTCCTCCAGGTGCTCGGACACCGACCAGAGGTGGTCCTGGCCGGTGACGCGGGCGGCGGCGCTGGTCAAATTGCTACATCTCCTCGGTGACGTAACGGTGGAGCCAGGTCCGGAAGTCCGGGCCCAGGTCTTCACGTTCGCACGCGAGTCGGACAATGGCACGCAGGTAGTCGCCGCGGTCGCCGGTGTCATAGCGGCGGCCCTTGAAGATCACGCCGTGCACCGGGCCGCCGACCTTCTCGTCCGCGGCGAGCTGCTGGAGGGCGTCGGTGAGCTGGATCTCGCCGCCGCGACCGGGCTCGGTCTCGCGCAGTATGTCGAAGACGTGCGGGTCGAGGACGTAGCGGCCGATGATCGCGTAGTTGCTCGGGGCGTCGGCGGCGGCCGGCTTCTCGACCAGGTCGTGGACCTTGACCACATCACTGTCGTCGGTGGCGTCGACGGCCGCGCACCCGTAGAGGTGGATCTGCTCGGGGGCGACCTCCATGAGGGCGATCACGCTGCCGCCGTACTGCTCCTGGACGTCGACCATGCGCTTGAGGAGCGGGTCGCGCGGGTCGATCAGGTCGTCGCCGAGGAGCACGGCGAAGGGCTCGTGGCCGACGTGCGGGGCGGCGCACAGCACTGCGTGGCCGAGGCCCTTGGGGTCGCCCTGTCGGACGTAGTGCATGGTGGCAAGGTCGCTGGACTCCTGCACCTTGGCGAGCCGGTCGGCGTCGCCCTTCTTCTGAAGGGCCGATTCCAGCTCGTAGTTGCGGTCGAAGTGGTCCTCAAGGGGTCGCTTGTTGCGACCCGTGATCATGAGGACGTCGTCGAGGCCCGCGGACGCGGCCTCCTCGACCACGTACTGGATCGCCGGCTTGTCGACGACCGGCAGCATCTCCTTGGGAGTGGCTTTGGTGGCCGGCAGGAACCGGGTTCCGAGGCCTGCTGCGGGGATGACAGCCTTGCTGATCCTGGGGTGTGCCTGAGTCATGCCCGACACCATATCCGGTGCCTTCGTACGGAATCTGTGGCTCCGGTTATTTTGTTCCCATATGAGTACATGATGAAGGATACGGAACAAGCCTATGAGCCACCCAGGACCCGAAGCCGAGTCTGACAAGAGAGTGTTGCGGCGAGACTTCCTCGCGGTGAGAAACCGGTATACGGCCGATGACGTGCGGGAATCCGAGGCCGCATTCGCCGCCCGCGCCCTGGAGCTGCCCGAACTGGCGCACGCGCGCACGGTGGCAGCTTACGTGTCCGTGGGGAGCGAACCGGGCACCCGCGCGCTCCTCGACGCACTCCGCGCGCGGGGGGTACGCGTCCTGCTCCCGGCGCTCCTCGCGGACAACGACCTGGACTGGGGCGCGTACGACGGAGAGGACTCGCTCGTCCGCGTACAACACCGGGGAAAGATGGCCCTCTTGGAGCCCGCGGGCGAGCGCCTGGGCCCGGACGCCGTGCTCACCGCCGACGCCGTACTGCTGCCGGGTCTGGCCGTGGACGCGCGCGGGATGCGCCTCGGCCGCGGCGGCGGATCGTACGACCGGGTGCTGGCGCGGCTTGAACGGGCCGGCGCCGATCCGGCCCTGGTGGTGCTGCTGTACGACTCCGAAGTGGTCGACCGCGTCCCCGGGGAACCGCACGACCGCCCCGTGCACACGGTGGTGACCCCTTCGGGAGTACGCCGCTTCCACCGGCCCTCTCCGTAGACGCTGTTGCGCGAAACGGCCCTCCACGCGCGCGTGGAGGGCCGTTCAGGGCCGTTCTCAAGTGATCCGCGGGATCCTCAGGGCTGCAGCACCAGGGTGTCCGCCGTGTCCGCGTCGATCGCCCGCTCCGTGGAGACCCACGGCAGCAGCTCGCCCTTGACCCACTTGCTCGTCTGGTCGGTGTAGTGCGCGCTGTAGGCGTGCCCGGAGGCACCGGTGAGGTTGATCCACTTGGACTTGTCGAAGTCGTCGAGGTTCACCACCATCCGCATCGACGGCACCCAGACCACCGTGTAGCCGCCCGCGGCGTTCCAGCCCGTGGCGTTCACCGCCGCCTCGCCGCCGCCCATGTTGTACGGGCCGCGGTTGAGCATGTACTGCAGGAAGCCGGGGCCTGCGGTGCCCAGGGTCTGGTTGTCCAGGTAGAGGCGGTGCAGGCGGCCCCAGCTCCAGGTGTCGATGCCCTTGCCCAGCTTGGCCGTCAGCTCCCAGCGGGCGTCCGTGAGGGCCCGCTCGAAGAGCTCGTCACGGGTGTCGACGGCCGGGTCGGTGCGCGTCGCGGGCGCCGACCACCAGGCGTTGTCCTCGTCGTCGAGGATCTTGCGGACCGCCTCGAACCAGCGGTCGCCGCCGTCCGGCTGCGCACTGTCGGCGTCGCGCTGCCCGCACTCGCGCACCCGCCGGTCCTCGTCGGCCGGTCCGGTGGTGTCGATCGGCTCGACGTTCAGGCACTGGCCCTCGACCCGCAGTTCCTTGGGCAGCTTGTTGCCGTAGGCGAGCTTGAGGATGTTGCGCCAGGTCGCGTTGAAGTACGCGGCCGCGGCCGAGTCGGCGTCCTGGGTGTAGTTCCAGCCCTCCAGGAGCTTCTGCCCCTCGCGGACGTTCTTGTCCGACACGTCGATCTTGAGCAGCTTGGGCACCAGGAGCTTGGCGATCTCGCTGCTGTTGTCGAGCTGCATCTGGCGCATGTCGTCGGTCGAGATCTTGCCGCCGCCCTTGATCTTCGACTCGATGAGGTCGGCGATCCGCTGGCTGCGCGTGCCGTAGCCCCAGTCCGTGGTGAGCGAGTACGGATACTTGTCCTTGTCGACGACGGCCTGGTTGGCGGTCACGATGTAGCCGCGCTCCGGGTTGTACTCGTAGGGCAGCTCGGCCTGCTTGATGTAGCCGGTCCAGCGGTACGCGGAGTCCCAGCCGGGCGCGGGGAGCGAGCCGTCGCCCTTGCCGCGGATCGGGATCCTGCCGGGCAGCTGGTAGCCGATGTTGTTGTCGGTGTCCGCGTAGGTCAGGTTCTGCGAGGGCACGTCGAAGAGGGTGGCCGCCTTGCGGAAGTCCGTCCAGTCGGCGGCCTTGTTCATCGCGAACACGGCGTCCATCGAGGTGCCCGGGGACAGGGCGGTCCAGCGCAGGGAGATGGCGTAGCCGTCGCCGCGGTCGGGTGCCGCGCTGTCGACCGTGGCCTTCTTGCCGACCTTCACGAGCTCGTCGTTGCGGTCGGACAGCAGCGGTCCGTTGTTGGTCTCCCGGACGACGATGGTCTTGCTGTCGCCGCCCGCGACGTTGATCTTCTCCTCGCGGGTGGTGAAGGGCTTGACCTTGTCGTCGTACTCGTAGCCGTCCCCGGTGAGCTTCTCCAGGTACAGGTCGGTGACGTCGGCGCCGGAGTTGGTCATACCCCAGGCGATGTTCTCGTTGTGGCCGATTATGACGCCCGGCAGGCCCGCGAAGGTGTACCCGGAGACGTCGTACTGGCACTTCTCGGAGATGCTCTTGCAGTGCAGGCCCATCTGGTACCAGACCGACGGCAGCGACGGCGCCAGGTGCGGGTCGTTGGCGAGCAGCGGCTTGCCCGTGATGGTGTGGGTGCCCTTGATCACCCAGGAGTTCGAGCCGATGCCGTTGCCGTTCACGCCGACGGCCTCAGGGACGTCGTCCAGCACCTTGTAGAGGCCCGACAGCTGGCCCTGCAGCCCGGAGGGGGCCGTCGTACCGCCCGCGAGCCCCGAGCCCGCCGCGGACTGCGTACCACCGCTACCGGTACTGGTGCCGCCGCCCTGCTCGTACTCCTCGGAGGCGCTGTCGTACTGCCCCTCCTGCACGATCGGCTTGTTCCGGTCGTACGGGTACTCCGGGTACAGGTCGGCGATCTGCTGCGGGCCCAGGCGGCTGGTCATCAGGGAGCGGTCGATCTCATCCTGCATGTTGCCGCGCAGGTCCCAGGCCATCGCCTTGAGCCAGGCCACCGAGTCGACCGGGGTCCACTCCTTGGGCGTGTAGTCGTTGGAGAAATCGAGGGCCGCGTACTCCAGGGAGATGTCCGCGCCGTCCTTGCCCTTCAGGTAGGCGTTGACCCCCTTGGCGTACGCCTGCAGGTACTTCTTCGTCTCCGCGGAGAGGGTGGTCTCGTACTCCTTCTCCGCGACCCGGTCCCAGCCGAGCGTGCGCAGGAACTCGTCGTTGTCGACCTGGCCCTCGCCGAACATCTCGGAGAGCTTCCCGGCCGTCATGTGACGGCGTACGTCCATCTCGTAGAACCGGTCCTGCGCCTGGACGTAGCCCTGCGCCATGAACAGGTCCGCGTCGGTCGAGGCGTAGATCTGCGGGATCCCGTAGCCGTCCCGTTTGACGTCCACGGGGCCCGACAGACCGTCGAGTGTGATGGAACCCTTGGTCTGCGGGAAGGAGGCACGGACGGTGCTGATGCTCCAGAACGACCCGTAGGCGACGCCGCCGATGACGGCGAGAACCAGGACGATCAGGATCAGACGGGCTCTGCGCCCCTTCTTCCTGCCGGACTTGCCGGGCTTTTGACCGGAAGATGCGGTGGTGTTGGGGGGCATCGCTGTCCTTGCTGTCCTCACGCGAGCGGCAGGCGGGCTTGTCCATTTGACTGAGCGCTGGAGCAACCATAGGCGCAGGGCCAACTCCGACTTGACGCGGAGTCGGGTACCCGAGCGCACGGGAGTTCGATCTTGCCCTGCCGAGTGTCAAGAAAGCGTCAAGAGTTAGGTAAGGTAACGAAGTAGTTGACCGTTGAGCCCGGTTGAACCGGTCAGGCTTGCATTGATCAACCAATGATCAATCAATGTGATCCAACCGATCGACGTGGCCCGACCGGCGAGAGCGACCCAACCGGTCACAGTGATCCACTCGGTCAACGTGATCCACTCGGAACGGCGAGAAGGGAACAGCCGCTGACTGTCCACCACCTCAACCAGCTCCTGCTCGTGTGCTCGCTCGTTCTGCTCGTCGCGGTGGCAGCGGTTCGGATCTCCTCGCGCAGCGGGCTCCCCAGCCTGCTCGTCTACCTGGGCATCGGCGTCGCCATGGGCCAGGACGGCATCGGCGACATCCACTTCGACAACGCCGAACTGACCCAGGTCATCGGGTACGCGGCCCTGGTCGTGATCCTGGCCGAGGGCGGTCTCGGCACGAAGTGGAAGGAGGTCAGGCCCGGGCTCCCGGCCGCCTCCTCACTGGCGCTGGTCGGCGTCTCGGTGAGCGTCGGCATCACCGCGGCAGCGGCCCACTACCTGATCGGGCTGGAGTGGCGGCAGGCGCTCATCATCGGCGCGGTGGTGTCCTCGACGGACGCGGCGGCGGTCTTCTCCGTGCTGCGGAAAGTGCCCCTCCCCGCGCGCGTGACGGGCATTCTGGAGGCCGAGTCGGGCTTCAACGACGCCCCGGTGGTCATCCTCGTCGTCTCGTTCTCCATGGCCGGCCCGGTGGAGCACTGGTACCACCTGCTCGGCGAGATCGCGCTGGAGCTGTCCATCGGAGCGGCCATCGGCCTCGCGGTGGGCTTCCTGGGGGCGTACGGGCTGCGGCATGTGGCGCTGCCCGCGTCCGGCCTCTACCCGATCGCGGTGATGGCGATCGCGGTCACCGCGTACGCGGCCGGGGCGCTGGCCCACGGCAGCGGCTTCCTCGCCGTGTATCTGGCGTCGATGGTGCTCGGCAACGCGAAGCTGCCGCACTGGCCCGCCACGCGCGGCTTCGCCGACGGGCTCGGCTGGATCGCCCAGATCGGCATGTTCGTGCTGCTCGGACTGTTGGTCACACCGCACGAGATGGGCGACGACATCTGGCCCGCGCTCGTCATCGGCCTGGTGCTGACCATGGTGGCGCGACCGCTGAGCGTCGTGGTGGCGCTGGCGCCCTTCCGTATGCGCTGGCAGGAACAGGCCCTGATGTCGTGGGCCGGGCTGCGCGGTGCGGTGCCCATCATTCTGGCCACGATCCCGATGGTGAGCGGCGTCGAGGAGAGCCGTCGCATCTTCAACATCGTCTTCGTCCTTGTGGTCGTCTACACCCTCGTCCAGGGGCCCACGCTCCCCTGGCTGGCCCGGAAGCTGGGCCTGGCCGCCACCTCGGAGACCGCCGACCTGGGGATCGAGTCGGCGCCCCTGGAGCGGCTGCGCGGACATCTGCTGTCCGTCACGATCCCGGAGGGGTCGAAGATGCACGGGGTCGAGATCAACGAGCTGCGGCTGCCCGCGGGGGCCGCGGTCACGTTGGTCGTCCGCGGTGGAGAATCGTTCGTTCCGCTACCCACGACGGTGCTGCGGCGCGGCGACGAACTGCTCGTGGTGGCCACCGACCCCGTACGGGACGCCGCCGAACAGCGACTGCGCGCGGTCGGCCAGGGCGGCAAGCTGGCGGGGTGGCTGGGGACCGGTGGGAACGGGGCGGAGGATTGAGCGTCGGCGCCGGCGGGTGGTGGCTGGTAGCTGGTAATGGCGGGCAATCCTGGGTACCGAATCGCAGGCGTCGGCCAAGAGAGTGCTGGGATTCACAGGTGCCGAAACGTTCAGCCCTGTAGCATCAAGGCGCATCTTGATCTAACCAACTCTGCCTGACGCAGAGCTGGCGCGACCGTATGGCGGCCGCGGTGCCCTCTTGGCGGGGCGGCCCGGCATCTACCGCAGTTCCGCGCAAGAGGACAGCTCTCGGCGCCTCCGGCCCCTTGAAACGGGCCGCGCTACCAGGCGGCAGAAAGGCACGGGCCGTGGCATCCACGGTCACCTCGGAGTCCCACGGGACTCCTGTCTCCTCCCGCCCGGGATACGGGCAACTGCTGCGTACGCGCGGCGCGTGGACGTTTCTGCTTCCCGGCTTCGCCGCGCGGCAGCCGTTCGCGATGCTGACCATCTCCATCGTGCTGCTCGTACAGCACACCACCGGCTCGTACGGGGCCGCCGGCGCCGTCGCCGCCGTGACCGGTGTCTCCCTGGCACTGTTCGCGCCCTTCACGGGCCGTCTCGCCGACCGTCACGGCCAGCGGGCCGTACTGCTGCCCGGCGTCCTCGTCCACACTCTGGCGGGCCTCTCCCTGACCGCGCTGGCGCTCACGGACGCGCCTCTGTGGGCGCTCTTCGTGGCCGCCGTACCGACGGGCGCCTCCGTGCCGCAGATCGGGCCCATGGTGCGGGCCCGCTGGAGTGTCAAGCTCCAGGACTCGCCGCTGATGACGACCGCGGCGGCCTTCGAGTCCGTCACCGACGAACTGACCTTCGTGTTCGGGCCGCTGCTCGCGACCGCGCTGTGCGTCGGCGTGGACCCGGCCGCGGGCCTGCTCACGGAGGCCGCGCTGACCCTGGTCGGCGGACTGCTGTTCGCGGCTCAGCGCGGCACTCAGCCGTCCGTCGGCGGCGGTGGTGGCGTCGGTGCCGACGTCGGTGGTGCAGGCGTCGGAAGCGGTGGTGGCCGTGGCGAGGGGCACGCGCGCGTGGAGCGTGCTTCGGCTCTGTCGGTCCCTGGAGTGCGTGTGCTGATCGCGGCCTTCCTCGGAATCGGCGCCGTCTTCGGCGGCATGCAGGTCTCGCTCGCCGCGTTCAGCGAGTCGATCGGCGAGCCCGGTCTGAGCGGGGTTCTGTACGGGACCTTCGCCGCGGGCAACATGCTCTCCGGCGTCGTCTGCGGAGCGGTCGCCTGGAAGGTGGCCCCGCGCCGGCGCCTCGTCGTCTCGTACGCCGCCCTGGGCCTGGCCGCCTCCGGGCTGTGGGCCGCCCAGTCGGTGATCGTCCTCGCCGGGGTCGGCCTCCTCGTCGGTGTGTGCATCGCTCCCGCCCTGATCACCGGCTACACGCTGGTCGACGGACTGGTACCGGCCGGCGCCAGGACCGAGGCCTTCACCTGGCTCACCGGAGCGGTCGCGCTCGGGCAGGCGGCCGCCGTCATGGCCGCGGGGCAGCTGGAGGACCGCCTCTGGGACGGTGCCGGATTCCTCGTCCCGATGGGCGGCACACTGCTGGCCCTGGCGACCCTCGTGGCCCTGCGTTCACGGCTCGCGCCGCGGGCTGTCAGCCGGACCGTCGCACGTGGGATGGGTCACCGCGTGCCGGTGGCAGTGGACTGATCCCGAGGAATACGTCACTATGGACCGTCGTTTAGCACTCATTGAGTGAGAGTGCCAGGAGGAAGACAAGTGCCGACCTACCAGTATCAGTGCACCGAGTGTGGCGAGGGCCTCGAGGCGGTGCAGAAGTTCACCGACGACGCCCTCACCGTGTGCCCCAGCTGCGACGGCCGCCTGAAGAAGGTGTTCTCCGCGGTCGGCATCGTCTTCAAGGGCTCCGGCTTCTATCGCAATGACAGCCGTGGTTCCTCGTCGAGCAGCAGTCCGGCGGCGGGTGCGAAGTCGTCTGCCGGGGCGTCCGACTCGAAGACGTCGTCTTCGGACTCCAAGTCCTCGTCGGACTCGGCGTCGTCCACGAAGTCTTCTTCGGACTCGAAGTCGTCGTCCACGAGCTCGTCCTCCGGGAGTAACGCCGCGTAGGGGGCTCTTGCGCGCGAGCTTCTTGGGTGCGGATCCCTCGCCCTTGTGAGATTCCGTTTTTGCCGGACCCTGTCGTCACTCGACGGCGGGGTCTTCGGCGTTTTCCGGCCCGGCTAGGGTGCCGTTCATGGCGAACACGGAGAACGTCGAGATCGGCGTCATCGGCGGGTCGGGCTTCTACTCCTTCCTCGACGACGTGACAGAGATACAGGTGGACACCCCGTACGGACCCCCCAGCGACTCGCTGTTCCTCGGCGAGATCGCCGGGCGGCGGGTCGCCTTCCTCCCCCGTCACGGCCGCGGCCACCATCTGCCGCCGCACCGCATCAACTACCGCGCCAACCTGTGGGCGCTGCGCTCCGTCGGCGCGCGTCAGGTGCTCGGGCCGTGCGCTGTGGGCGGTCTGCGTCCCGAGTACGGGCCGGGGACGCTGCTCGTACCGGACCAGTTCGTGGACCGTACGCAGTCCCGGGCGCAGTCCTTCTTCGACGGGCTGCCGCTGCCCGGGGGTGATGTGCCGAACGTCGTGCACGTGTCCCTTGCCGACCCTTACTGCCCTGTGGGGCGCAAGGTCGCGCTGGAGGCGGCGCGCGGGCGGGACTGGGAGGCGGTGGACGGCGGGACACTGGTGGTGATCGAGGGCCCGCGGTTCTCGACTCGCGCGGAATCGCTCTGGTACCGGGCGCAGGGGTGGTCCGTGGTGGGCATGACCGGACATCCGGAGGCGGCGCTCGCTCGTGAACTGGAGCTTTGTTACACGTCGTTGACGCTGGTCACGGACCTCGACGCGGGCGCGGAGACCGGGGAAGGCGTCTCACACGACGAGGTGTTCAAGGTGTTCGCGGCGAATGTGGACCGGCTGCGAGGGGTGTTGTTCGACGCTGTGGCGGGGCTGCCGGCGGGTGGGTCGCGGGATTGCCTGTGTACGACTGCGTTGGGTGGGATGGATCCGGGGTTCGCGTTGCCGTAGGGCCCGCTGCGTAGTCGTGGGGGCCCGGGCCGTGCCGGTACGTCGAGCCCGCCGCTTTCCGGGTGTACGGCTGCGGTTTCCAGGGTTCCGATTACTGGAGGAGCCCTACGCGGCGGGCTTCGACGTACCGGCACGGCCCGCTCCCGTGGGTTGTGCGGCTGCGGGTGGGTGGAACTTTCCCTTCGGGTGAGGGAGTTGTCCACAACCGGGCGGTCGTCCACGGGCGTCGGCGGGAATCGGCGTGAGACCGCAGTCTGGGGTCGCAAGCCGATCTCTCGACCACAGGCGGTGGTACCCGTGTCGCAGTTCTCCTCCTTTCCGCGCCCGTTGGGCACAGACGTACCCAGCACATGCGAGGTGCCGCACTTCGCTCCCGTGCGGGTGCGCGGTGGGCGGTATCAGGCGCGTCGGCTCGTTCGGCATCGGAGGCGGGCCGTGGCGGTCGGTCTCGCGGTGACCGCGGCGGCGCTCGTCGCGGCGGGGCCGAGGGAGACCGGGGGCTCGGGGCCGCCTCGGGCCCGACCGGTGGCCGAACCGGTGCGGGAGCGGCGGCCGGTCGAGATGGTGACGGCGCCGGTGCGGATCGCCGACGGTGCGACGGTGCGGCTGCTCAGGCCCGGTGACCGGGTCGACGTTGTCGCGGCGGAGCAGTCGGGGGTGGGGCCGGGCGATGCGGAGGTGGTCGCGCGCGGTGCGCGGGTGACTAAGGTGCCCGAGTCGCCGGACAGCGTTTCCGAGGGCGGGGCGCTCGTTGTCCTGTCCGTGCCGCGGCGGACGGCGACGCGGCTGGCCGGGGCCGGTGTCAGCTCGCGGTTGGCGGTGACCTTGTGCTGAGCATGCTCAGGTTGACTTCGGTGAGACTGTCAAATCCCTCGTTGGAGCTGGGGCATTGGACAGGGCTGCCACGCCCTGACGTAGGTTGCGGAGCTGTTCGTTCCACAGTTTGCGCGGCTGAAGAGGGGCTCTGCGGTGAGCGAGAAGAAGAAGGATCCGAGCGTCTGGGACGGCTTCAAGGCCTTCCTGACGCGCGGGAACGTCGTCGACCTGGCTGTCGCGGTCGTCATCGGCGCCGCCTTCACCAACGTGGTCAACTCCGTGGTGAAAGGCGTGATCAACCCGTTGGTCGGCGCCTTCGGCACCAAGGACCTCGACAAGTACAGCTCGTGTCTGAAGGAGCCGTGCCGGTTCGACGAGGCGACAGGGACCGCGACCGGTATCCCCATCATGTGGGGCACGGTCCTCAGCGCGACGCTGACCTTCTTGATCACCGGGGCCGTCGTCTACTTCCTGATGGTCCTGCCGATGTCCAAGTACCTCGCCAGGCAAGCGGCCCGACAGAAGGCGAAGGAGGGCACGCACGAAGTGATCGAGGTGACCGAGCTGGAGGTCCTGAAGGAGATCCGCGACGCTCTGGTGGCACAGCGCGGCTCCGGGCACGACGAGCAGTAGTCGGGGTACTGGCCCTCGTACGTCGGGCCCACCGGGCGACTGCCGTCGGCCGCGCCCACGAGCGTCGGCGGCGGTGCGCTGCTATGTGGCACCGGGCTCAGATGTGGTGCGGCGGCTTCTCGTCGAGGAAGCGGGCCAGGTCCGCCGCGCTGTCGCCGGTCGGCCGCTCGCCCCACCCGCGGTCCGTGTCGTCGGCGGAGGGCCGGCTCAGCGGGTCGTCGAAGACCAGCGCGGCCTTGGGGTCACGCGGTTCGGCGTCAGGGGAAGGGACTGGGGCAGGGGTGGGGGTGGGGGCGGGAACAGGGGCAGTGCTCATGTGTCCAGCCTACGGCTCCGGCTTTGGGGGTGGTCCGGGGCGGTCGCCCGTCGCGCGCTCCCTGTGGACGACTGCCGTGCCACGGCGTCCCGTCCTCCGTTCCTTGCAGCGGCGCCGCTGTACTCCCCGCCTTCTTTGGCCGGGCGTTTCTCGCGTCTCGCGGTTCTTCGGGGCTCGGCCTGGTTCTGGATTTTTGGCTCGTTTCTGCTGTGCTTGGCCGCATGACGTCCGATGCCGCTTCCGAATCAGGTCCGCGCCGCTCGCGAACCGCCGCCTCCCGTCGGCCGCTCCGCAGGATGACCGCGCGTGGGCGCGACGAGGTGCACCGGGTCGCGTCGCCTCTGGAGCTGTTCTTCGATCTGTGTTTCGTCGTGGCCATCGCCCAGGCGGGGGTGCAGCTGGTGCACGCCGTCGCGGAGGCGCACGCGGCCGAGGGCATCCTGAACTACGCGATGGTGTTCTTCGCCATCTGGTGGGCGTGGATGAACTTCACCTGGTTCGCGTCGGCGTACGACAACGACGACGTGCTGTACCGGGTCGTCACGCTGGTCCAGATCGCCGGGGTGCTGGTGCTGGCCGCCGGAGTGTCCCGGGCGTTCGAGGACCACGAGTTCCTGGCCGTCTGGCTGGGCTATCTGATCATGCGGCTGGCGCTCACCGCGCAGTGGCTGCGCGTGGCCCGGAGCACGGGTGGTGGAGAGCGGCGGATGGCGCTGCGCTACGCGGGCGGGGTCCTGGTCTGCCAGATCGGCTGGCTCGGGCTGCTGCTCCTGCCGGAGTCGGGCCGACCGTGGCTGTTCCTGGTGATGGCGCTCGCCGAGATGTGCGTCCCGCCGTTCGCGGAGAAGGACTTCAGCACGTCATGGCATCCGCACCACATCTCCGAGCGGTACGGGCTGTTCACCATCATCGTCCTCGGCGAGACCATCGCCGCGGCCACGGTCGCGGTGAAATCGGGGGTGGACGAGAACGACGCGTTGGGCGAGCTCCTCCCGATCGCCTCGGGCGGGCTACTGATCATCTTCGCCGCGTGGTGGATCTACTTCGTCGTACCGATCCACGGTCATCTCAGTTCCAGCAGGAAGGCGTTCCTGTGGGGGTACGGCCACTACGTGATCTTCGCGTCGGCGGCGGCGATCGGTGCCGGACTGGAGGTCGCCGTGGAGCAGGCGATCGGCGAGGCACACATCTCCACGCTGTCGGCGTCGGCCGCGGTGACACTTCCGACGGCGTTGTTCCTCCTGACCGTCTGGGTGCTGCACGCCCGCCACTACAAGGTGGGTGTGGCCCAGCAACTGGTGCTGCCGACCACGGCGTTGGCCGTGATCCTGTGCACGCTCCTGGGTGACTGGGCGGTGCTCGCGGCGGGGATCGTGTCGGCCCTCGCGGTGTTCGTGGGGGTGACGCTTACCGCCCGGACGGTCGCCCAGGAAGAGGCGGCGGGCGCGCCTGCCACGTAGGAAGGGGTCGACACTGGGCGTATGACAGTTGACGCTCTGACGGATGTGGCCGGACTGCGCGTGGGACACGCCACGCGAATCGGCGACGGTTGGCTCACCGGCACGACGGTCGTCCTCGCCCCGGAGGGCGGCGCGGTCGCTGCGGTGGACGTGCGCGGTGGCGGGCCCGGCACCAAGGAGACCGACGCGCTCGATCCGCGCAACGTGGTGCGGAAGGTCGAGGCGCTCGTACTGACCGGCGGCAGCGCGTACGGGCTGGACTCGGCGACGGGTGTGATGGCCTGGCTGGAGGAGCGGGGGCGCGGGGTGCGGGTCGGGCCCGATCCGCGGCAGGTGGTGCCCGTCGTCCCGGCGGCCTGCGTCTTCGATCTCGGCCGGGGTGGTGACTTCCGGGCCAGGCCGGACGCGGCGATCGGCCGCGAGGCGGTGGAGGCCGCCGCGGCGACCGAACCGGGCGCGCCTGTTCGGGAGGGTTCCGTGGGCGCCGGGACGGGGGCGGCCGTCGGAATGATGAAGGGCGGGGTCGGCACGGCGAGTGCCGTGCTCGGCTCGGGTGTCACGGTGGCGGCGCTGGTCGTGGCCAACGCGGCGGGGTCGGTGGTGGAACCGGAGAAAGGGGCGCTGTACGGGGAGTTGGTCCAGGGACTCATGAGCTGGCCGGCCGAGGACGTGCACGCGGCGGCGCGGGCGCGACTCGCCGAGGCTGCGGCCAAGAACACCCTTCCTCCGCTGAACACCACTCTCGCGGTGGTCGCCACCGACGCCGACCTGTCGAAGGCCCAGGCCCAGAAGCTCGCGGGCACGGCGCACGACGGCATCGCGCGGGCCGTACGGCCGGTGCATCTCCTCCACGACGGCGACACGGTGTTCACGCTTGCGAC
Organism: Streptomyces sp. NBC_00878; assembly: GCF_026341515.1. Classification (NCBI taxonomy): domain Bacteria; kingdom Bacillati; phylum Actinomycetota; class Actinomycetes; order Kitasatosporales; family Streptomycetaceae; genus Streptomyces; species Streptomyces sp. NBC_00878. The sequence continues at coordinate 4,392,442 of NZ_JAPEOK010000001.1, forward strand.
GGGGGCTCGTCCGCTGGCGGAGGAGGACCCTCTCGCGCTCAACGAGATCCTGGCGGCCGGCGCGGACCTGGTGACACGCGCGATCGTCAGGGCGGTACTGGCCGCCGAGTCGGTGGAGGGACCGGGAGGGGCGTGGCCGGCGTACGGGGAGTTGTACGGGAGGCGGTAGTGAGGAGGTAGGACGGGATGAGGGAGGTATCGGTGTCGGCGCGTGGCGGGTCGGGGAAGGGCAGTTGGAGGTGTCGAGCCTGATCGCCTTCCTGCTCTACGCCTTCGGGCTCATGGAACCGATCACCGAGCTGTCGCAGGACCTCACCGCGCTGCAGTCCGGTATCGCCGCGGCGGAGCGGATCCGGGCGGTGGACCAACTGGCCGCGGAGACGGACGAGCCGGCACCGCACGCGTCGGCGGAACCGTCGGGCCAACGGCGTACGAGTGACGCGGTGCTGGAGTTGAAAGGCGTCACGGCGTCGTACGGGCCGGGGCGGGAGCCTGTCCTGCGCGGGGTCGACCTGGCGGTGCCACCGCGCGGGCACACCGCGATCGTCGGGCCCTCCGGGGCGGGCAAGACCACTGTCTTCTCCCTGCTGTCTTCTCCCTGCTGTTGCGCTTCCTGGAGCCGCAGGAGGGCTCGCTGCTGCTGGACGGCGTGCCGTACCACCGGCACAGCCACGCGGCGATCCGCTCCAGGCTGGCGTATGTGGAGCAGGACACCCCGGTCGTCCCCGGCACCCTCCGCGACAACCTGCTCATCTCCCGGCCGGAGGCGGGCGAGGAGGAGCCGCGCCAGGTGATCGCGGACGTCCGGCTGACGGAGAAGGTGGAGTCGCTGGACGAGGGACTGGACACGGAGTTGTCGGGCGCGGCCGTCTCCGGCGGGGAGCGGCGGCGCATCGCTCTCGCGCGGGCCCTGCTGCGGGAGCCGGACGTGCTGCTGCTCGACGAGGCGACGGCACAGCTCGACGCGCTCACGGAGTCGGCGGTCCACCACTGCGTCCGGCGGCGGGCGCGGGAGCACGCGGTCGTGACGATCGCCCACCGGCTGTCGACGGTGATCGACGCCGACACGATCGTGGTGATGGACGCGGGCGGCGTCCGCGCCCAGGGCACCCATGACGAGCTCCTCGCCACGGATTCCCTCTACCGCGACCTGGTCGAGGCCCTGCGCATAGTGGAGAAGGTCCCGGCCGCGTAGGGGATGCGGCGGAGAAGGACTCCGGCCTCGTAGGCGGTGTGGCGAACTCCCCGGCCCCGTAGTCAATTGTCCCGACTCTGTCACGTGATGGTGCTGAACGCGGGCTGGGGGAACCCGGGCGGTCGATGGTCCCCTCCTTCTCCGTGAATCCGATCTTTCCCCTCGGAGCGGAGCGGATCACCCACAGCCGCGAGAACTGGAGAAGCCCGTGACAACGCCGAACACGACAGCGAGGCGCACGCTGGTGGCCTGTGCCGCCCTGATGGTCGGCGCCCTGACCCTCACCGCGTGCGGCGGCGACGCCAACGCCGACAACAAGTCGGGGGGCGAGAACGGCGGAAGCAAGGCGGAGAACCTCGTCATCTCCGCGAAGGACGGTTCGACGGCGGCGTCGATCAACTCCACCGGGGTGAAGGTCAGCGACGGGAAGCTGACCGAGGTGACGATGACGGACTCGGCCACGGGGGCGGCCGTACCGGGGTCGATCGCGGCGGACGGGAAGAGCTGGAAGCCGAAGGAGCAGCTGGAGCGGGGCACCAAGTACCGGATATCGGCCACCGCGAAGGACGGCGACGGGAAGACGCTGGCGGCCAACTCCATCTTCACGACGGTGTCCACGGGCAACAGCTTCATCGGGACGTACACGCCCGACGGCGGTACGACGGTCGGCGTCGGGATGCCGGTGTCGTTCACGTTCGACAAGGCGATCGGCGACGGGAAGTACAAGAAGGACGTGCAGTCGCACATCACCGTCACGTCCAGCAGTGGGCAGAAGGTGGTCGGGCACTGGTTCGGTACGCAGCGGCTGGACTTCCGGCCCGAGGAGTACTGGAAGGCCGGCTCCAAGGTCACGATGAAGATCGACCTGGACGGCGTCGAGGGCGCGAACGGCGTCTACGGCGTGCAGGACAAGACGGTCACCTTCACGGTCGGGCGCTCCCAGGTGTCCACGGTCGACGTCAGCACACAGACCATGACGGTCGTACGGGACGGCCAGACCCTGAAGACGGTCCCGATCTCGGCGGGCAGCCCGGAGAACAGCACGTACAACGGGCAGATGGTGATCTCGGAGAAGTTCCGCCAGACGCGGATGAACGGGTCGACGGTCGGCTACGGCGGCGAGTACGACATCGCGGACGTGCCGAACGCGATGCGGCTGACGACCTCGGGAACCTTCGTCCACGGTAACTACTGGTACGACAAGGGCAATCCTCCCTTCGGCAGGGAGGGCACCAGCCACGGCTGCGTGGGGATGGCGGACGCGCAGGGCGCGCAGAGCGACACGGTCGCCAAGTGGTTCTTCGACAACTCGCTCGTCGGGGACGTCGTGACCGTCAAGAACTCCCCCGACAAGACGGTCGCACCGGACAACGGTCTCAACGGCTGGAACATGGCATGGAGTGCCTGGACCGCGGGAAGTGCCCTCTGAGCAAGGGGTTTTGAGGTTTTGGCGGGCCGTGTGGGAACTCCCCACACGGCCCCGGCGTTTTCGGTGCGTACGTTTTCTCGGTTCCCGGACATGATGTCCGCCCGAGGGGCTACGGTATGCACCCACAAGGTGACATGCAGCAACGCCGGGAGAAACCTTGAGCGTTCCGTACGAGACGGCAGCGTACGAGCCACCCGAGTCGCCCGAGTCTCCGGAGGAGCATCTCGCGCGACTCCTCGGCCGTGCCCTGAACTCCTTCGAGCTGCCCGACGAGACCATACGGCGGCTGGACCGGGCGCTGGCCCACGACAGTTCGCTGCACTCCGCGCACCACAGCGCGGGGCTGCACCGCGAGACGTACCGGCATACCTGGCTGCTCGCCGATGGGAGCGCGCTCACGCTCTGGGAGCTCGTCCACAACACCGCGCCGGGCCGCGAAACGCAGCACGAGGTGTACGAGGACGACGAGGAGCTGCGCACCGCGACAGGGCGACTGCCGCTCCCGGCGGACGCGCCGGAGTTCGAACTGGCGGTACTGGTGCGGGTGTCGCCCCTCCCCGAGCCGCTGCATACGTACCTTCCGGACGACTCGGCGGACCACGCGCGGCGGCTGCTGCGCCGTGCGGAGAACGCGGACCGGCCGGGCGAGGACATGGCGGGGCTGCTGCGGGCGGCGTTCGCGCACCAGATCACGCAGGCCTTCGGACGGCCGTGCCGGGCCGGTGAGCGGGGGCTGTGCTTCTCGCTCTACGAGCACGCGTTCCTGCTCCACGACGGCCGCGAGCTGTCTCTGTGGGAGGTCGAGCACACGGCCACGCCCGATGGGCGGCATATGTGTGAGGTGTATCCGTCGGAGGCGGATGCGCGGGACGCCATGGAACGGCGTGCGTCAGCCTCCGGCGGTTCAGCAGGGTAGCGAGGCCGGTGGGCAAACTGCGGGTCGTCGTGGGCTGGTCGCTCCCCCACTCTCGGCTTCGCTCGAGCGGGGGGACCCCCATCGCGGCGGAAGCCGCATATGTCACAGCCCCGCGCCCCTAGAAGAAGCCGGTGCCGCCCCCGCACGCCCAACACCACCGCCCCTGAACCGCGCGGCTGTGGGCCGGGACTTCTCAGTCCCGGCCCACCCGTCTTTCTCACTCTCGGCGGAGCGTTCAGGCCGCTATCGGCTGCTTCTTCTCCGTGGTCGTCGGGGTCTCGGGGGTCTTGTCCGGTTCGCCCTCGGGGGTCTGCTTGCGGATGCCCTTCAGGACGATGACCAGGCCCGCCGTGACCGCCGTACCGATCGCGATGGCGAGCAGGTAGAGGAACGGCTTGCCGATCAGGAAGGTGACCCAGATGCCGCCGTGCGGGGCGCGCAGGGTCGAGCCGAAGGCCATGGTCAGGGCGCCTGTGACCGCGCCGCCCGCCATCGAGGCGGGGATGACCCGCAGCGGGTCGGCCGCCGCGAACGGGATCGCGCCCTCGGAGATGAAGGAGGCGCCCAGGACCCAGGCCGCCTTGCCGTTCTCGCGTTCGGCCGTGGTGAACAACTTCTTGCGGATCACGGTGGCGAGGGCCATGCCCAGCGGCGGGACCATGCCGGCCGCCATGACCGTCGCCATGATCTCCATCGCGGACGAGGTCGGGCTCTGGACGGCGATACCGCCCGTGGCGAAGGCGTACGCGACCTTGTTGACCGGGCCGCCGAGGTCGAAGCACATCATCAGGCCGAGCAGCACACCGAGCAGGACGGCGTTGGTGCCGGAGAGGCCGGAGAGCCAGTCCGTCATGCCCTTCTGTGCCTCGGCGATGGGCTTGCCGATCACGATGAACATCAGGAAGCCGACGACGATCGAGGACACCAGTGGAATCACGACCACCGGCATGATGCCGCGCAGCACCGGTGGGATCTTGATCCGCTGGATGGCGAGGACGACCCCACCGGCCAGCAGACCCGCGGCCAGACCGCCGAGGAAGCCCGCGGCGATGTTGGAAGCGATCATTCCGCCGACGAAGCCGGGCACGAGACCGGGACGGTCGGCCATGCCGTACGCGATGTAACCGGCGAGGACGGGGATCAGGAAGCCGAAGGCGACGCCGCCGATCTGGAAGAGCAGCGCGGCCCAGCTGTCGACCTGGCCCCAGTTGAAGACCTCGGTGACCGGCTTGGCCTCGTTGATCTGGTAGCCGCCGATGGCGAACCCGAGCGCGATCAGCAGACCGCCCGCGGCCACGAACGGGACCATGTAACTCACGCCGGACATCAGCCACTTGCGCAGCTTCGTGCCGTAGCCCTCACCGGGCTCGCCGGCCCGCTCCACCGGCGTACCGCCGCGAGCCCCGGCGGCCGCCGTGACCTCGCCGCGCTCGGCCTTGCCGCGCACCTGGGCGATCAGCTCGGCGGGCTTGTTGATGCCCGCCTTCACCCCGACGTCCACGGTGGGCTTCCCGGCGAACCGGTCCTTCTCCCGTACGGGCATGTCGTGCGCGAAGATCACGCCGTCCGCGGCGGCGATGACGGCCGGGTCGAGCCGGGTGAAACCGGCCGAGCCCTGCGTCTCGACGACGACCTCGACGTCACCGGCGTCGCGGCCCGCGTTCTCCAGCGACTCGGCCGCCATGTAGGTGTGCGCGATACCGGTGGGGCAGGAGGTGACGGCGACGATACGGAACGGTCGCCCGCCCTTCCCGTCGGCGGCACCCTCGTCGCCCGTACCGGCAGGCGCAGGCACAGTTGCGGGGGCAGGGGCAGGGGTGGCCTCGGCGGGGGCAGTCGGGGCCGCCGCCTCGGAGTCGTCGGAGTCGCCAGGACCCTCAGCACCACCGGCACCACCGGCACCACCGGAGCCACCGGCTCCCGGCCCGGCAGTCGCAGCGGAAGCGGTCTCCGCCGCAGCCGCCGGCGCCTCGCCGCGGATCAGGGCGGCAGCCCCCGCCGCGTCCTCCACCGACCGCAGTGCCGAGGTGAACTCGGCGTTCATCAACTGGCGGGCCAGCGACGACAGGATCGTGAGGTGGGCGTCGTCGGCACCGGCCGGTGCGGCGATCAGGAAGATCAGGTCGGCGGGGCCGTCCGGCGCGCCGAAGTCGATCCCGGCCGCGCTGCGCCCGAAGGCGAGCGTCGGCTCGGTGACGTGCTCGCTGCGGCAGTGCGGGATGCCGATGCCGCCGTCGAGGCCGGTCGGCATCTGGGCCTCACGGGCGGCCACGTCGGCAAGGAAGCCGTCCAGGTCGGTCACCCGGCCCAGGGACACCATGCGCTCGGCGAGGGCGCGCGCCGCCGCTTCCTTCGTATCGGCGGACAGGTCGAGATCGACCAGGTCCGCGGTGATCATCTCGCTCATCGCGGGCTCCTTCGCACGCGTATCGCCCGGGGAAAGTCGTGGGCGAGGGTGGGGACGGGGGCGCCGCGATCAAGAACTGCGGCGGCTACGGGAACTACGGGGTGTGCGGAGAGGGGGCCGGGGAACCCTCGCCTCCGCGCGACGGCGGCCGGGGCCGTGACAGCCACAGCCACCATGGCCGCGGCTGCGGCGGGTAAGGGGAGTCCCCGCCGCATCAGGGCCGGTTCAGGGGTTGCGCGGACACCCGTACGCGGAACTCGGCGGCCGGTCATGACACCGGCTCCGTCAGTACGCGGTCCACGGGGATCTCCGACGTGACGGTCACCGCGGACGGGTCGAGGTCCGCCGGGCTCGGCATCACGCTGCCAGGGAGCTGGACGGCGGCCGCGCCGTGCGCGACCGCGGAGGCGAGCGCGCCGGGCCCGCTGCCGCCGGCGATGAGGAAACCGGCGAGCGAGGAGTCACCCGCACCCACATTGCTGCGTACGACGTCGACGCGTGCGCCCGCGAACCACGCGCCCTCCTCGCTGACGAGCAGCTGCCCGTCGGCGCCGAGGGAGGCGAGCACGGCACGCGCGCCCAACTCGCGCAGTTCCTCGGCGGCCTTGACCGCCTCGCCGACCGTGGCGAGGGGGCGGCCGACGGCCTCGGAGAGTTCCTCGGCGTTGGGCTTGACGACATCGGGCCGTTCGCGGAGGGCCGCGAGGAGCGCCGGTCCGGAGGTGTCGAGGGCGATGCGGGTGCCCGCCCGGTGGGCGCGGGCGACGATCTCGGCGTACCAGGAGGGGGCGAGTCCGCGCGGCAGGCTGCCGCAGCAGGCGATCCAGTCGGCGTCGCCGGACTGCTCGCGCACGGTCTCCAGGAGCAACTCCTCCTCGGCGGAGGTGAGTTCGGGCCCGGGTGCGTTGATCTTCGTCAGTACGCCGTCCGCCTCGGCGAGCGCGATGTTCGAGCGGGTCGCGCCGGCGACCGGGACGGGCGCGACCTCGATGCCCTGTGCGTCGAGGAGGTCGGCGACGAGCGCGCCGGGGGCTCCGCCGAGCGGCAGTACGGCGACGGTGCGCCGGCCGGCCGCGGCGACGGCCCGCGAGACGTTGACGCCCTTGCCGCCCGGGTCCATGCGCTCGCCGGTGGCCCGTATGACCTCGCCGCGGTCGAGCGCAGGGATCTCGTATGTACGGTCCAGGGACGGGTTCGGGGTGACGGTCAGGATCATGCGCGCACTACTTCCGTGCCGCCGCGCTCGATGGCGGTGGCGTCTTCGGGGCTCAGCCCGGTGTCGGTGATCAGCAGGTCCACTTCGCTGAGGTCGCCGAAGCGCGCGAAGTGTTCCTGGCCGTGCTTGGCCGAGTCGGCGAGCAGCACCACGCGGCGCGCGGCGGTGAGGGCGGCTCGCTTGACGGCGGCCTCGGCGAGGTCCGGGGTGGTCAGGCCGTGCTCGACGGAGAACCCGTTCGCCGCGAGGAACACGATGTCCGCGCGAATCTCTCCGTACGCCCGCAGCGCCCAGGCGTCGACCGCCGCGCGCGTACGGTGCCGGACGCGGCCTCCGATGAGGTGGAGCTGCATGCCGGGGTGGTCGGCGAGGCGGGCGGCGATGGGGAGGCTGTGCGTCACGACGGTGAGCGTCGCCTCCAGGGGGAGGGCCCCGGCGAGGCGGGCGACGGTCGTGCCCGCGTCGAGGATCATCGTGCCCTTGTCCGGCAGTTCGGCCACGGCCGCCTTGGCGATGCGGTCCTTCTCGTCGGCCGCGGTGGTCTCGCGCTCGGCGAGGTCGGGCTCGAAGTCGAGCCGCCCGGCCGGAATGGCACCGCCGTGGACCCTGCGCAGCAGACCCGCCCGGTCGAGGGCCTTCAGGTCCCGCCGGATCGTCTCGGCCGTGACCTGGAACTCCTCGGCCAGCGACACCACGTCCACCCGGCCGCCGTCGCGTGCGAGTCGGAGGATCTCCTGCTGCCGCTCCGGTGCGTACATGGCCGTTCCCCTCCGCTCCATGCCGGAACTTATGCCCGAACCTGTGGTTTCAGCGTGAGGCTACGCCCAGATTTCCGCAAAGTAAACAGGTTCGGAAGTAAGTCGGACACAAACGGGCATCACCGGTCCGTCGGATACAGACGCGCAGAAGCCCTGACGCAGTGTTACGGCGTCCGTATCCTGGACTGCGGGACACAACTTCTCGGGGGTGTTGTGGACAGGGACGACTTGAGACGCCCCGCCCGCCCGGACCACAGCTGGCAGACGCAGATGGTCGAGGCTCTGCTGGACTCGTCGATGGTGGTCGACCGGCAGCCACGGGCACTGCTGGTCGAGCTGATCGGTGACGGGCTCGGGCGCCGCGTCTTCTTACGGGAGCAGCCCACCGCGCTCCTGGATGTGATCGAGATCGTCCGCTTCTGCATGGCCACGGAAGGCGGACTGTCCGCGCTGCTGTCCGCCGTGCGACTGCTGGCGGGCCGCAGCAGCCGCACGACCGAGACCGTCGAGCGGCTCGTGGCCGAATGGGAGAGCGCACGGGGTCGGAAGAATCAGCCCGCCCACGGGGCGCATGGTTCGGTCGCCGCGTCCCGGACCGATGGCCCCGTCGGCGGTCCGCCCGCTGCCGGCCCGCACCGGGACTTCTTCGTCTCCTACACCTCCGCCGATGGTGACTGGGCCAACTGGATCGCCTGGGAGCTGGAGGCGGCCGGCTTCACCGTGCTGGTCCAGGAGTGGGACTTCGTGGCCGGCAGTAACTGGCAGTTCGCCATGGACAGGGGGGTGACCGAGTGCGCGCGGACCGTCGCGGTACTGACGCCGGCGTACCTGGGGTCGGTGTACGGGCGTCTGGAGGCACACGTGGCACAGGGCCTGGACCCGATGGGTGTGGCCCGCAGACTCGTCCCGGTCCGGGTGGCTCCCTTCGCCCCGGGCGGCTTGCTGAGCGGTGTGGTGTACATCGACCTCGTGGACCTGGCACCCGAGGACGCCCGCAGGCGCCTGCTCGACGGCGTCGGCGGCGCACGCGGTGGCCGGGCCAAGCCACTCGCGCCTCCACGGTTCCCCGGCTGATCGGAGCGGCGGCATTGACGACTCGGAGCAACGGGCCGTGGGCCCCGGCGATCCGGCGGATACGTGAGCGGATCCGCGAGGAGACCGTCTCGGCACTCCTGGACGTGCGCGCCCTGGAGGACCGCCAGGCCCGGGCGCTGCTGGTGGAGCTGGTCAGCGAGGCGGTGGGCCGCCGCGCGGAGCTGCGGGAACAGGCCACCATACGGCTGCAGTTCCAGGAGCTGTTCAGGTTCTGCACGGCCGAGGAGGACGGGCTGGCGGGGTTGGGGCGGACACTGCCGATGCTCGAACAGAGCTGCCCCCAGGCGCTCGTGGTCCAGCAGCTCGCCGACGAGTGGGCGGCCGTGGACTCACTGGTCGGCCTCCCCGAGGTCACCAACTCCTGGCAGTTCCTGAACACAGCCCTCGGGGCGTTGACGCTGTCGTACGCGATGCGGGTCGCGCTGGTGCGAACGGCCACGGACGCCCGGCTGCCCGCGCCACCGCCGCACGCCAGGACCCCGTGGCACGACTTCCTGCATGTGGCCGGACAGAACGCGGCACCCGGCGGACTGCCCCCGTGGATGCGCTACCTCGACCGGAGCACCGCGCAGATGGACGCCCGTACCGCCGCCGAGGTGTTGGCCCGCAACCGCCAGTGGGCCCTGCGGTGCGAGTTGGCCCGGCGGCTCGACCAGGAGCGGGCCGAGCCTCAGGTGGCGGCGGTTCCCACCCGGCGTCACCAGGAGTACCTGGCCATCCACATCACGCCCGACCCGCTGGACAACGGGTTCTACACACTCACGCACGCGTTCATGTCCGACGCGCGCGGCCTGGACTGGGAGCAGGGCGGCGCGCCGGTGCGGGTGCCGACGGAGGGGCTGGAGCCTGCGGTGAGCACGATCATCCGGCAGGTCGAGAGGGTGGGCGGCGACCGGTCGGCGCATCTGTGGCTGGAGTTCGTGCTCCCCTTCGAGTTGCTCAACCTGCCCGTGCACTGGTGGCCCAGAGACACCGGCGAGGTGCCGCATGTGCCGCTCGCGGTGGACTACCCCGTCGTCATCCGCAGCCTGGACCGGCTGCAGAACAGTGCCTGGCACCGGTTCTGGCGCCACCGCTGGGAGCAGCTCGCGGTCGGCGAGGACGCGTCGGAGTCGGTGTACATGAACGTGGGCCGCAGGAACGGCGATCATCTGCGCGGCCTGGAGGCCCGCCTCGGCGACAACGAGCGCTTCGTCGCCCTGGTACTGAGCGAACCACCGCTGCCCGACCGGGAGAACGGGCGGCGGGAGCTGCAGGCGGCGCTGCGCAGCGGCCTGCCCGTGGTGATCTGGCACCGCGGAGGCCGGTCCACGCAGGAGTTCCGGGACGTCCTGGGCACGCTGCTCAGCGATGGGGTGCAGCGGTTCCCGGCCAAGGCCGCCGCGTACCGCCGCCAGGCGGCCATCGACGCCGACGGTGAGAACGCGGCACACATGGGCCGACACCTCACGGTCCTGTGGGACGACCCCGATCGCAAACCCGTGTTACCGGACGGTCGGTGACCGTGAACCGCCGGCCCGGCCAGGTCCAGTCGTCACGAGCACCGACCGGAGGAGACGCCGTTCATGCCGTCGAACAGCGAGTCGTGGGGACTTTACCGGGGCACCGGCAGTCCCGGCACCGGCGCACAGGAGTGGCCGAGGCCACCGGGCTGGCGCGATTTCGGAGGCGGGCCCGATCTGCCGGCGCCGCCCTCCGACGATCCGTACGCCTCGGTCATGCTCGGCGCCGCCGCGCAGCCACTGGAGCCGGTGCCGCAGGAGGTGGACAGGGTCAACACGGCCCTGCATCTGTGCCGCCCGCTGCTCGTCACGGGCGAACCCGGCACCGGCAAGTCCTCCCTCGCGTTCCGCATCAGCCGCGAACTCGGTCTCGGCCGCGTCCTGCGCTGGCAGATCACCAGCCTGAGCACGCTCCGGGAGGGCCTGTACGCCGGTGACGCCCGGCTCGGACCGCTCGGCACCGCCTTCCTGCCCCATCGCAGTCCGCGCGTGCTGCTGATCGACCGGCTGGACCGGGCCGAGATCGCTCTGCCGGAGGATCTGTGCACGGTGCTGTCGGCCGGGGGATTCTCCTTGCCCGGTGCCCCGACCGGCAGTGACTCCGACGCCGCGGTACGGATGGCGACGGAGGACGGTCCGGCGGTCACGGTGCCGCTGAGCGGTGGAGCGGTACGCTGCCACGCCTTCCCTGTCGTGGTCATCACGACTTCGGGCGACAGGGATCTGCCGTTCGACCTCGTGCGCCGCTGCGTCATCCTGCGGACGTCCCGGCCCTCCCCCGGCCTCCTGCGCGCCATCGCGGCCACCCGCTTCCCGGTGGACGGCCCCCGCCGGTTGCCCGCGCCGGATGTGGTGGACGCGTTCCTGGAGTGCGCCGCCCGCGCCGATGGCCCGGTCGTGGAGCGGTTCCTGGACGCTCTCCAACTGGCCGCGGACGGCGTCCTGCGGATCGTGTCGGCCCAGGGACGGAGCCGGCAGGAGGCCGTGAACGTCCTGTGGCAGTGGACCGCTCCGGAGGAACTGTGACCGGGCGCGGGCAGGAGCCGCCGCCTGGCTCGGACCGACGGGCGCCGGATGCGACGACCCGGGCGACAGCCCGGCAGGAGCCGCCGGATGTGGCGGCCCGGGCCGCAGCACTGCAGGAGCCGCCGGATGCGACGGCCCAGGCGACAGCCCGGCAGGAGCCGCCGGGTGCAGCAACCCGGGCCGCAGGACGACGGGGTGCGCAGCGTGCTCCTGCACCGGCCGACCCGCTGCCCTCCCGCGTCCGTTCCTTCCCTCCTGCCGTGCCTCCGGGGCTCGCGGAATCCCTCGTGCGGACCGGTTCGGCGCCAGGGCGCGGATCCGGAGGGGCCTGGGATGTGGCTCTGGTGGCGGACTCCGGGCCGACCATGGGCATATGGCAGGACACGGTGCACGCCTTCGCCGCGGCGCTGCACCGCTCGGGCGCCTTCGGCCGGATCACGACGCACCGGCTGCCGTACGGTCGCGACGCCGACCCATCGACGCTGCCGCGACACGGCGCGGCCCGCAGGCTGACCTTCCTCCTCACCGACGGCGCGGGCCCACGGTGGCGCACCCACGCGGTGGAGCCGCTGCTGCGCCGCTGGGGGCAGGCCGGGCCGGTCGCGCTGATCCATCTGCTACCGCACCCGGTGTGGTCCACGACGGGGCTGCACCACTGGCAGGTGCTGCTGCGCTCGCCCGTCCCGGGGGCGCCGAACCACCGGCTGCGCTGGCGCGCGCGAGGGCTGGGCCCCGACACGAACGGGCTCCCTCCCGGCCACGGTCCGGACGTACCGATCCCCGTGCTCGAACTCGCGCCTCGCTGGCTGGACGCCTGGTCCGGCCTGCTGGGCGGGAGACCGCCTGCATGGCTGCCGTTGACGGTGTTGTTCCCTCGTGCGCGCGTGCCCGCCGGGTCCGGCGAAGGCGAGCCGCCCGAGGACTCGGCGGCGCGGGTGGCGCACTTCCGCTCCGCGGTCACCTGGAACGTCTGCACGCTGGCCACCCTGCTCGCCGTGGTCCCCCTCGACGAACCGCTGATCCGGGAGGTGCAGGGCACGCTGGTGCCGGACAGTTCACTCGCCGACTTCGCACAGCTACTGGTGCACGGCCTTGTCCGGCCGTCGGACGCCCCCGGTGTCGCTTTCGAGTTCGCGGACGGCGTACGCGAGGAGTTACTGGCCGCCGGACGCCGCTCCGATCTGATACGAGTCGTCGAACTGGTGGGGGATCGCTGCGGATCCGACGGGGAACACTTGTGGCGACTGCCCCAGTTGCTGCGCGGAGCCGATGTGCCCGAACTCCCGCCTCTCGACGACGAGTCCAGGCCATGGCTCATGGCGGAGAGCGCCGTGCTCCACGCCCTGTCCGGCCCGTTCCTGAGGCCGGCCGGAGAGGTGGACGCAGCCCTCCAGGCACACCGGGAGCAGGAGCAGCGCGCCAGGCACCAGGGCACCACCGCACCCGCAGCACTCAGCGAGGCCGTCGCCCGGACCCCGGACGACACCGACAGTCCGACGACTCAGACGACTCAGGGGAACAGGAGGCCGGTGATGCCGCAGCAGGCCCCGGCGACCAGGGTGGGCGGCGCACGCGCGAGCAACGCGCCCGCGGTCTGGGGGAACATTCCGCCCAGGAATCCGAACTTCACCGGCCGCGAGGCACTCCTCGACGCACTGCACCGGCGGCTGCTGCGGGACAAGGCGACCGCCGTACTGCCCCACACGCTGCACGGCATGGGCGGAGTCGGCAAGAGCCTGCTGGCGGTCGAGTACCTCTACCGTCGCATGAGCGAATACGACGTGATCTGGTGGATCTCCGCCGAGCGCACCGCGCAGATCACCCTGTCACTGGTGGAACTGGCCCCACGGCTGGGACTGCAGCCCGGCACCGACGCTTCCTCAACCGTCACCATGGTCCTGGAGTCGCTCCGTATCGGAGTCCCCTATGCCAATTGGCTGTTGGTCTTCGACAACGCCGAAAGCCCGGAATCGGTACGCCCGTTCTTCCCCGTCGGCGGCCCCGGCAACATCCTGGTCACCTCCCGGAACCCCCAATGGGCCTCTCTCGCAAGGCCGTTGGAGGTCAACGTCTTCTTACGCGAGGAAAGCCGACAGCTGCTTCAGGTGCGCGGGCCGGAGATCAGCGACGAGGACGCGGACCGGCTCGCGGAGGCGCTCGGCGATCTGCCGCTCGCCATCGAGCAGGCGGCCGCCTGGCACGCCGAGACCGGCATGCCCGTCGACGAGTACCTGCGCCTGCTCGAGGAGAAGCGCGTCGATCTGCTGCGAGGCACGGCGCCTCTCGGCAATCAACACCCGGTGATAGCGGCCTGGAACATCTCCCTGGATCAGCTCGAGGCCAAGAGCCCGGCCGCCTACCAGCTGTTGCAGGTGTGCTCCTTCTGCGCCCCCGAACCGATCGCACGCGGTCTGCTCGCGCGCATGCAGCGTGGCTCCATCGCCCCCGAGCTGGATTCCGCCCTGGAGGATCCGATCCGGCTCGGGCAGGTCATCCGCGAGATCGGCCGCTACTCCCTGGCCCGCTTCGACCACCGCACCGCCTCGCTGCAGATGCACCGGCTGGTGCAGGCCGCACTGCAGTTCCGGATGACCGAGGAGGACCGGGCCGTCATGCGGCGAGGCGCCCATCTGCTGCTGGCCGCGAGCGATCCCAACGACCCCAAGGACGTACTCCGTTGGGAGCGCTACGGCGCCCTCTACCCGCACGTGATCGTCTCGGAGGCGGTGCTGTCCGACGAGACCTGGGTGCGCACCCTGGTGGTGAACGAGGTCATCTACCTGCAGCGCTGGGGCGACTACGAGTCCAGCGTGGACCTCGCCCGCACCGCCTACGAATGCTGGTCGGACCGTCTGGGCGATGAGCACCCGCAGACCCGGCTGGTCGCCCGCTGGGTGGGGGTCCCGCTGTTCAGCATGGGCAGGTACAAGGAGGCGGCCGAGATCAACTCGGCGACGCTGGAGGCCCATTACCGGTCGCTGGGCCCCGACCACCAGGACACCCTCGACGCACTCGGCAACGTCGCGATAGACCACCGGGTGCGTGGTGCCTTCACACAGGCCCTCGAGCTGTCGGAGTCCGTGCACGAGCGGTACGTGCGCCTGATCGGCCCGGAAGATCCGGAGACACTGCGCGCCGCGCACAATCTCGGTGTGAGCCTGCGGCTGGTCGGTGACTTCGCGCGCGCTCTCCAACTGGACCAGCAGACCTGGCACAGCCGCAGTGAGACCTTCGGTCAGGACCACGTCGACTCGCTGCGTACCTGGCTCGGCCTGATCCTCGACATCCGCGGACTGGGCGACTACGCAACGGCGTTGAGGGACCACCACGAGCTCACCGAACGGGCCACGAGCCTGCTGGGCAGCGGCAACCCCCTCACCTTGTCCTGCCTCCAGCACTTCGCCGTCGCCCTGCGCAAAGCCGGCCGGCACGAGGAGGCCGCGGCCACGGCGGAGCAGGTCCACACCGAACTGCTACGCCGCTACGGTGCCCGCAACCCCGCGTCCATGGCCGCCACCCTGGAGTTGGCCAACCACCTGCGGCACCGGGGTGACCTGGAGGAGGCCCTACAGCTGGGCACCGAGATCTGCCGGCGCTACGAGGACACGTACGGCGAGAACCACCCTCATGCCCTGTCGGCAGCAGTAAACCTCGCGATCACCTACCGGATACTGGACGACGCGGCCTCGGCGCAGTACATCGACACCGTGGCGTTGGAGAGGTTCACGGCCGCGCTGGGCGAGAACCACCCCTCGACGCTGATGTGCCGCACCAACCTCGCGAGCGACCACTTCGCTCTCGGCGACGCGGTATTCGCCCTGGAGCTCGGCACCGAGACCCTGCTCCGTTTCCGGGAGGTCTTCGACGACGACCACCCCTCCGCTCTCGCCTGCGCGGCGAATCTGGCGATGGACATGCGCGCCGTGGGACGCACCGAGGAAGCGGAGGCCCTGCACAGGGACACATGCGAACGATTGCGCCGCAGGGCGGGCAGCGCCCACCCGGCAGTCATCCAGGCCATCGACTGGGAGCACCGGGCGGACTGCGACATCGAACCGTTGCCCTTGTGACTGTCCTACCGCGCCAGCCAGTGGGCCAGCGCCACAGGATCCGGAGGAACGGACATCGACTGGCTGACGGCCCGCGCGATTTCGGGACGACTGGTCAGGGCTTCCCCGGCGGCCTGCTCACCGCACTCGGACAGCGCCAACCCGAGCCCCGCCCAAGCCGAGGGCCTGGCACCCGGAGCGGTGAGCTCGTTCGTGTACAGCTTGACCGCGGTCCACGGGTCTCCGTCCACCAGGGCCAGGTCTGCCGCGAAGGCTCCGGGCACCTCGGGAACAGCGTCTTCCGCCCCGCGCAGGGCATCGAACTCGGCGGGGGCGACGAGGCTGAGCCGTGCCAGCACCGTCAGGGTGTCGAGCCGACACGCCTGTGGGTCGGCGCGCAGCTCGGGCTCAGGGCGCCCGCCGGCCTCCGCTCGCCGCCCGACGGACCAGGCGTCGGCCAACTCCTCGGCGTACTCCTGAGGCATCCGCAGGTGGTGGACGCGCCAAGCGGCCTTGTGGTGAACGGTCGCGAGACGAGCGAGGCGCAGTTCGCGCGCCCCTACCGGTTCCTCGTGCCAGGCCGCGGTCTGCTCCCGCAGCGCCTCGACCATCGCGCGGCCCGACGGCGTGAGCGCGGGATGGCCGTGCAAGGTCCCGAGCACGGAAAGGACGGCGCTCCGCCACAGCGCGAACTCGAACCCCGCCAACTCCTCAGTGCCGCGCGTACGCCAGAAGTGGGCGACTCCCGAAAACGCGTACACCCCATGGACCAGCCCCCCGAGCGGTCGCGGATCGTCGCGCCAAGGGGCGTAGAAGAGTTCACCGCATTCATCGAACAGCGGAGCGAGAAAAATGAGGCCGTTCAGCAGCGAGTGCCGGAACTCGTGTATGACGGCGACACCGAGCTGCGCGGGGAGAACCGCCTCGTCCTCGTCCGGCTCGGACAGCAGCACGCATCCGAACGAGTCGCTCGACGAAGCCGTCCGCGCCCGCAGCCGCTCTCCACGGGGCAGCGGGACGACGGACCGCAGACCGGCGGCCAGTGCCCGGGCACTGGCCGGATGGTCGTCCACCAGTACGCGCCACATCCGTCCGAACCAGTGCTGCCAGGAGTCGAACTGCGCTGCGGTGAGCCTCCCGGCCGCAGGCAGCGCCGCCACGGGCGCAAAGGGCCCGAGATCATCGAGCCAAAGAGTGAGCGTCACTCCCGCGCGCTCGGCACTCAGTCTGCGCAGGCCGTCCCAGCCCGGTGCGTCACCGTCCGTCTCCGTCGGCAGTGTGACGGTCGTCCCGCCCGCGACGACCCGGACCACCCCGTCCCGCGCCCAGACATCGGCGGTACCCCAGGGATCCCCGCCGACGGTCGCCCGGCCGAGCCCCGGCAGGTACACACGGCCGTCCCGAACGGGTACGGCGGCACGGAAGTCGGCGCCGGCGACGATGAGCACGGCAGCCGCCAGTTGCCCCAGAAAACCCAACTCCACGCGCAGCGGTGCCTCGCCCGGGGCAGCTTCGATGTCCGGCCGTGCCAGCCGGCGCAGCAGCGTCGCCGCCCACACCCCCACCTGCGGATCGAGGAGCGCCGCACGGAAGGCCACCGGGTCCGCCTGCTCGGCGGCCTCGAGCAACCGCCAGGACCGGACCACCTCAGCATCGTTCTCCGCCGCCTCGATGCCGGCATCCAGGATCATCCGCAGCAACAACAGCCGACGGCTCGTTTCCGCGTCGACCAGGAAGGCCACGGCGTCTTCGTCCTCGGTGACGGAACTCAACGCCCGCAGCACGGGAAGGGAGAGTTCATGTAGGCGCATCGACGCGACGCTTCCTCGTTCACAAGGCGGTGACGTGGGGTGCACGCCGCACAGCGGATCGGGGGGCCGGCCTAACTTCCGTCGCTGCCACCGATGGTGGACAGCGGACGCTCGATACCGTGCCGAAGACGCTCGACCGGCGGCCCCAGCACAGCGCCATCGAGAGCCGCGAGTTCGCCCAACGACAGTCCTGACAGCGCGGGGAGCCAGGATGGCGCCGCCTCCGGCGTCGCCGCTTCACGTGGGGTGGCGTGTTCCCTCGATGACATGACGTCACGGTATACCAGACACAACGCTGTACCCGCCGTCCTTTCCGACGGCGGGTACATGATCGACGTCTCAGACCACGGCAACCGGTTCGTGGTCGAAGTCCGCGACGAGTTCCTCGGTCGCCTCCGCCCCCTCCACCTGCTGAGCCGGCCTCTTCGGCAAGGCGAACATCAGCAGGAAGATGGCCGTCATCACCACGGCGACCCAGACCAGCGCGTGCTGGAAGGCATCGACGTAGGCCGGGCCGATCTCGGGGGCGGGCAGGTGGTCGGACATCGTGCCGAAGAAGACGACGGAGACCAGGGCGAGGCCGAGGGCGTTGCCCATCTGCTGGACCGTGTTGATCAGGCCGGACGCCGAGCCGGAGTGCTCGCGCGGCACCTCGGAGAGGATCGCGTCCGTCAGCGGGGCCACGATCAGGCCCATGCCCACGCCCATGACGACCAGCGGCAGGGCCATCTGCCAGGAGGCGATGGACAGGCCGTACCGCTCGGACTCCCAGATGTAGAGGAGGACACCGGCCGCCATGGTCAGCGCGCCCGCCTGGAGCACCTTCCGCCCGAACCTCGGCACCAGCTTCTGCACCGAGATGCCCGCCGCCACCGACACAGCGATCGAGAAGGGAACGCCCGTCAGGCCCGCCCGCAGCGGCCTCCAGCCGAGGCCGAACTGCATGTAGAGCGTCCAGACCAGGAAGAAGATGCCGAGGCTGACCCCGAAGACCGTCTGTACGGCGATGCCCGCGGCGAAGCTCTTCACCTTGAAGAGGGAGAGCTCGACGAGCGGGGAACCGTCGCGTGCCGTCTTCCTCTTCTCGTACGCCACCAGCGCCGCGAAGACGACGAGGGCGCCGGCCATCGAGACGTACCCCCACGTCGGCCAGTCCAGCTCGCGGCCGCGGATGAGCGGATAGAGCAGCATCAGCAGGCCGAGGGTGACGAGCGCGACGCCGACGAGGTCGAGCTTCAGGGCGTGCGGGGCCTTGGACTCGGTGATGAACTTCCGGCCCAGGACGAGGCCCGCGATGCCGACCGGCAGGTTGATGAGGAAGATCGGCCGCCATTCCAGGCCGAACAGGTTCCACTCGGTGAGCAGCGCGCCGAGGAGCGGGCCCATGACCGCACCCAGGCCGACGACCGCGCCGAACAGCCCGAAGACCTTGCCGCGCTCGTGCGCCGGGAACGTGGCGTGCACGATCGACAGCACCTGCGGCACCATCAGCGCGGCCATGCCTCCCTGGAGGATGCGGGCGGCGACGAGCATGTCCGGGTTCGCCGCGAAACCGCACAGCGCGGACGCGATCGTGAATCCGCCGATGCCGATGAGGAAGAGGCGCTTGCGGCCGTGGATGTCGCCCAGCCGCCCGCCGGTGATCAGACCGGCGGCGAAGGCGAGCGCGTACCCGGCCGTTATCCACTGGATCTGGCCGAAGGACGCGCCGGCCTCCCGCTGGATCGACGGGATCGCGATGTTGACGATCGTGACGTCGACCAGGTCCATGAAGGCCGCGGTCATCACGATGGCGAGGGCGAACCATCGCCGGCGGTCGGCCTCCGGCCGGGGGGACGCGAGAGTGCTGCTGGAAGAGGTCATGTTCCGAAGGTAGGGGGGATATAGGTCAGGTCATGTCCTAGTGGTGGGGCATCCTCGGAGGAACGAGGAACCACGCGAACCACGCGAACCACGAGAACGACGAACCACGCGAACGAGAAGCCACGAGAGGGAGACCCTCATGAGTACCGACACCCCGGCACGGCTCCTTCAGCTCCTCTCGCTCCTCCAGACTCCGCGGGAGTGGCCCGGCGGGGAGCTCTCCGAACGGCTGGGTGTCTCGCGGCGGACCGTGCGGCGGGATGTCGACCGGCTGCGGGAACTGGGCTATCCGGTGCAGGCGACGAAGGGCTCGGACGGCGGGTACCGGCTGGTCGCCGGGAAGGCCATGCCGCCGCTGGTCCTCGACGACGAGGAGGCGGTGGCGATCGCGGTCGGGCTGCGGGCCGGTGCGGGGCACGCCGTCGAGGGGGTCGACGAGGCGTCCGTACGGGCGCTGGCAAAGCTCGAACAGGTCCTGCCGAGCCGTCTCCGCCACCGCGTCTCCACCCTCCAGGCCGCCACCACTCCCCTGACCAGCGGCGACGGCGCCAGCATCGCGCCCGAGACGCTGACCGTGATGGCCTCCACGATCGCGGGGCGGGAGCGGCTGCGGTTCGCGTACCGCGCGAAGGACGGGGCGGAGAGCCGGCGCCGGACCGAGCCGTACCGGCTGGTGTCGACCGATCGGCGCTGGTACCTCGTCGCGTACGACCTCGACCGCGAGGACTGGCGTACGTTCCGTGTCGACCGGGTGGCCGACCCCTTCGCGACCGGGGCCCGTTTCACACCGCGCGAGCTGCCGACGGGGAGTGCGGCCGAGTATCTGCGGCAGTCGATGTACCGGCGGCAGGAGACGTACGAGTTCGAGGTGACGTTCGCGGCGTCCGCGGAGTTCATCGCGGCACGGCTGCCGGGGTGGCTCGGGACGCCCGAGCCGATCGACGACCACAGTTGCCGGCTGCGGAGTTCCGTCGGCGATGCGGTGGAGTGGCTGGCGGTGCGGCTCGCGATGCTGGGCTGCGAGTTCACTGTGCATGAACCGGCTGAACTCGTGGGGTACGTGGGGGAGTTGGGGGGTCGGCTGAGCCGGGCGGTGGTGGGGCGGTAGGGCTGCCGCCCCCAACTGGGATGTGTCGCGCCCCTGGGTATCTCGGGCCTGAGGTAGCTCCAATCCCTGAGGTGTGCCTTTCAGCCCCTCCGGCGTTTGAGGAGCGGGGGTTCGGGGGCTGGCCCCCGAGGCAGGGAAGGGAATGGATAGGGGCGGCGGGGGCGAAAAAACCACCCCGGACGCCCCCGGCGTCACCCCCGTACCGGGCCGCCCCCGGTACACCCCGGCAAGGTTTGCCCTCATGGCACAATGTGCCGCTCGGGTCACCCCGGGGTTCAGGTCCGGGGTGGCCCGGGCACCCGTGCGCGCACAGCCGAACGGATGGAAACGATGGAAACGGATGGAGCCGAGCCCCGGCGCCAGGGGGGGAGGCGCCGGAGCTCGGCTCTGGGAGAGTCCCGCCGCCGGGGGGGTGGGCGTCGGGACTCGGCTCTGTGGGCCCTGGAGTTTTGTGCCCCGGGACCGATGTGTTGAAGCGGCGGTAAACGGACTTCTGTACGACTCGGTTCGAGACCTGACCCGGCCGTGCCGCGAGGCACGATCGACCCCGGCGCGAGGTGCATCAGGGCCGGGGAGGGGCGCCTGCCCCACCTGAACCAGGCCAATCCTTCCGGCGGGAGCGAGTTTCATCCGCCCTGGCCGCCCGGACGGCCGGCCAAGACGAGTCCCACTGCCGGCGTGGGATGTGTCCCGCCCGCTCCCGGCCGACAGTACACACCCATCCCGGCGAAAACGGTCACAACCGCCCGGCGCGCGATACGCGCCCCTGCCGGAGGGACCAGCTCCCGACCGCCCGGCGGAGACCGAAACCGCTCCCCTGCCAGACCGAAAAGCTGCCGCAGAACCACAACCACAACCTGAAGCTGAAGCCGTCGGCGGCCGGACCAACCGGCCGCTCCGGCAAACCAACTCCGACGACCGCTTACGCCGCCGCGTCGAACCCCGTGTCGCGGGCCAGCTTCTTCAGTTCCAGCAGGGCGTGCTTCTCGATCTGGCGGATGCGCTCGCGCGTGAGGCCGTGCTCCTTGCCGACCTCGGTGAGCGTGCGCTCCCGGCCGTCCTCGATGCCGTACCGCATCTTGATGATCGAGGCCGTGCGCTGGTCGAGCCTGCCGATGAGGTCGTCCAGCTCCTCACTGCGCAGCAGTGTGAGCACGGACTGCTCGGGCGAGACGGCCGAGGTGTCCTCCAGCAGGTCGCCGAACTGGGTGTCGCCGTCGTCGTCCACCGACATGTTCAGCGAGACCGGGTCACGGGCCCAGTCCAGCACGTCGACGACGCGCTCCGGCTTCGAGCCCAGCTCCGCGGCGATCTCCGAGGGCTCCGGCTCGCGGCCGTGCTCGCGGTTGAACTCGCGCTGCACGCGGCGGATCCGGCCCAGCTCCTCCACCAGGTGGACGGGGAGCCGGATGGTGCGCGACTGGTCGGCGATGGAACGGGTGATGGCCTGCCGGATCCACCAGGTCGCGTACGTCGAGAACTTGAAGCCCTTGCGGTAGTCGAACTTCTCGACGGCGCGGACCAGGCCCGCGTTCCCCTCCTGGATCAGGTCCAGGAGCGGCAGACCACTGCGCGGGTAGCGGCGGGCCACCGCGACGACCAGGCGGAGGTTCGACCGGATGAAGACATCCTTGGCCCGCTCGGCGTCGGCGATCAGCGCTTCCAGCTCCTCGCGGGAGGCCTTCACCTTCGTGTCGGTGACCTCGCCGTCGAGGATCTGCTGGGCGTACACGCCCGCCTCGATGGTCTGGGACAGGTCGACTTCCTTGGCGGCATCGAGCAGCGGTGTGCGCGCGATCTCGTCGAGATACATGCCGACCAGGTCGCGGTCGGCGATCTCGCCGCCTACGACGCGAACACTGCGTGCCGCGTCGGTCCCGCCTGAGGCGGACTTACGACGGGCGACGGCACGGGTTGCCATGCGTGCTCCCTTGCGATGGTGGGCTTGCGGGTCCTAGTGGAACGGTGGCGGCTAGGACACCCTCCCGGGTGCCCTGCATCCGATGGAAACAACGACTGGAATCCGGACAGAATTCCCAACCTGCTACTCGATTTTTCTGATCTTGCAGTACCCTGTGCGGCCACCGAGGGAGGGCAGATGTCGTCGGAACGTACAGAGGTGCAGGTCAGGCCCGGAGTCGAGGGTGATCTCGACTCCCTCACGGACATCTACAACCACTACATACGTGAGACGCCGATCACCTTCGACACCGCGACCTTCACGCCGGTGGAGCGCCGCCCCTGGCTGCTCTCTCATCCTGAAGACGGCCCGCATCGGCTGATGGTTGCCACGGCCGGAGACTCACAGGAGATTCTCGGGTACGCCACATCCAGCGCGTTCCGGCCGAAGCCCGCGTACGGGACGTCCGTGGAGGTGACGGTCTACGTGGCCCCGGACGCGGGCGGCCGGGGCGTCGGCACGCTGCTCTACAAGGCCCTGTTCGCGGCGCTCGCGGACGAGGACGTGCACCGGGCCTACGCGGGGATCGCGCAGCCCAACGAAGCGTCCGTGCGGCTGCACGAGCGGTTCGGGTTCCGGTACGTCGGCACGTACCGGGAGGTGGGCCGGAAGTTCGGGCGGTACTGGGATGTGGCCTGGTACGAGAAGGAGCTCTGAGAGGAACCCCGAGGGGAACCCTGAGAGGAACTCTGAGGGTTCCACGCGCGGGCCCGCCGACCGACGAGCCCGTCCACCGAGAACTCTTCAGCCGAGACCCGTCAGCCGAACTGCACCGACCTCTTCGCCAGCCCCAGCCAGAAGCCGTCGATCACCGACCGCTGGGCGTCGAGTTCACCGGCGGCGTCCGCCGCGCCCATCGTCACGAACAGCGGAGCGAAGTGTTCGGTGCGCGGGTGGGCCAGTTGCCCCGCCGGGGACTTGTGGAGGAAGTCGAGGAGGCCGTCGACGTCGCCGGAGTCGAGGGCCTTGTGGCCCCACTCGTCGAACTCCGCCGACCAGCCGGGGATCCCGCCCTGCCGCAGGGCCGCGAGGTTGTGGGTGAAGAAGCCGGAGCCGACGATGAGGACGCCCTCGTCGCGCAGGGGAGCCAGCTTGCGGCCGATGTCCATGAGGCGGACCGGGTCGAGCGTGGGCATCGAGATCTGGAGGACCGGGATGTCGGCCGCGGGGAACATCTCCACGAGCGGCACATACGCGCCGTGGTCCAGGCCGCGGTCCGGGATGTCCTGGACCGGCACGCCGGGGGCGCGCAGCAACTTGCGGACGGATTCGGCGAGTTGGGGTGCGCCGGGAGCCTCGTACCGCACCTTGTAGTAATGCTCGGGGAAGCCCCAGAAGTCGTAGACCAGGGGGATGGTCTCGGTGGTGCCGAGGGCGAGCGGGGCCTCCTCCCAGTGCGCGGAGACCATGAGGATCGCCTTGGGGCGCGGCAGGTCGGCGGACCAGGCGGCGAGCTGGCCGGGCCAGACCGGGTCGTCGGCCAGCGGCGGGGCGCCGTGCGAGAGATAGAGAGCGGGCATGCGCTCCGCGACGGCACGTTCCTCGGTGGCGGCGGACATGACGGCGCCTCCCCTCTTACTTGAAGCCTTGCTTGAAGTATCAAGTTCTCTGAAGTCAGGTTACGCCCTATTTGTTTAATATTCAAGGAGGGTCTCGTACAGTAGGTGTATGAACAAGGCATCCGCTGACGAGCCGCGCTGGCTCAGTGACGAGGAAATGCGCACCTGGCGTGCGTACCTTCACGCCACCACCCTTCTTGACGACCATCTCGACCGCCAGCTGCAGCGTGACGCGGGCATGCCGCACATCTACTACGGCCTGCTGGTCAGTCTCGTCGAGGCCCCGGGTCGCCGGCTGCGGATGACCGAACTGGCGAAGAAGTCGAAGATCACCAGGTCCCGGCTCTCGCACGCCATCGCACGGCTGGAGAAGAACGGGTGGGTACGGCGGGAGGACTGCCCCTCGGACAAGCGGGGGCAGTTCGCGGTCCTGACGGACGAGGGGTACGAGGTGCTGATGCGGAGTGCGCCCGGTCATGTGGCCGCCGTGCGTCAGGCCCTCTTCGACCGGCTCACGTCCGATCAGCAGAAGGCTCTGGGCGAGGTCATGCTGCTCATCGCGGAGGGACTCCAGCCGGAGGGGACCGGCGCGGACCTGCCCTGGCTCCGGTAGGGCTCCCCCAGTTGGGATCCCCCGGTTGGGATCCCCGGGTTGGGATCCCCCGGTTGCGATGCCGGCCGGCTTCCGGCTGCGGGCGGCGGCAGGCCAGGCCCGCCCGCCCCGCGACATGGATCTGCCCCGGCTCCACCGCTCGCGGAGCCGGGGCAGATCCCGGTTCGTACGTATGAAGGCGTCCCCACCCCTGCATACGTACGAGGTCAGTGGGTGACCCCATGCGGGCCCGGTCGCGCTAGTGGGCGATGACCGGAACCTTCACGTCGTCCTCGGTGCCTTCGAGGGAGCCTGCTGCCGCGGTGGCGTCGGGGCTTCCGGCGTTGATGAACGTGAAGGCGATCGCCGCGGCCACGACGAGGATGCCGACGGCGAACCAGATCGCGTTGGTGTAGCCGTGCACCTGGGCCTGCAGCTGGACGAGCTGCTGCTGGGGCTGGGTGGTGGCACCGGCGATGTGGTCCTTGACGTACGCGGTGGTGGCCGACGCGGCGATCGTGTTCAGCAGAGCCGTACCGATCGCGCCGCCCACCTGCTGCGAGGTGTTGACCATCGCGGAGGCGACACCGGAGTCACGCGGCTCGACACCCAGCGTGGCCAGGGACATGGCCGGCATGAACGCCGTACCCATGCCGAGGCCGAGCAGCAGCATGGCCGGCAGGAGCAGGGCCGCGTACGAGGAGCCGATCTCCATCTGGGTCAGCAGCAGCATGCCGCCCGCGGCGACCAGGAAGCCCGGGCCCATCAGCAGCCGCGCCGGGAGGCGGTTCATCAGCCGGGCGCCGATCTGCGTGGAGCCCGTGATCATGCCCGCGATCATCGGCAGGAAGGCGAAACCGGTCTTGACCGGCGAGTAGCCCTTCACGACCTGCAGGTAGTAGGTCAGGAAGAGGAACAGGCCGAACATCGCGATGATCGCGAGACCGAGCGAGAGGTAGACACCGCCGCGGTTGCGCTCGGTGATGACGCGCAGGGGCAGCAGCGGGGCCTTGACCTTGGACTCGACGAACACGAAGGCCGCGAGGAGCACCACCGACGCGACGAACAGGCCGATCGTCATGGAGTCGCTCCAGCCCTCGGACTCGGCGCGCGTGAAGCCGTAGACGAGGGAGACCAGACCGAGGGTGGACAGGACGACACCCGGGATGTCGAGCGGCGAGCGGTTGCGGCCGGCCGGCTCACGGATGACGAAGTACGCACCGGCCGCGGCGACGACCGCGAACGGGATGTTCACGAAGAACGTCCAGCGCCAGTCCAGGTACTCGGTGAGGAAGCCGCCGAGGATCAGGCCGACGGCGCCACCACCACCGGCGATCGCACCGTAGATGCCGAACGCCTTGGCGCGCTCCTTGGAGTCGGTGAACATCACCGCGAGCAGCGAGAGCGCGGCGGGCGCGAGCAGTGCGCCGAAAGCACCCTGGAGGGCACGGGAGCCGAGCAGCATCGCCTCGTTGGTCGCGGCACCGCCGAGGGCGGAGGCGCCGGCGAAGCCTATGAGGCCGGTGACGAAGGTGCGCTTGCGGCCCCAGATGTCGGCGATCCGGCCGCCGAAGAGGAGGAGTCCGCCGAAGGCGAGGGCGTAGGCCGTGATGACCCACTGCCGGTTGCCGTCGGAAATACCCAGGTCCTGCTGGGCCGAGGGCAGCGCGATGTTCACGATGGTCGCGTCGAGCACGACCATCAGCTGGGCGAGCGCGATGAAGGTCAGCGCTTTCCAGCGGTTGGAATCGGGGGCCTGCGCCTTGGCGGCGGCGGCCTGGGCTGTTTCAGACATGGAGGTACCCACTTCGGGACTTCGAATCGAAAAAGGCAGTAGGGGAGCACGGCACGTCGTTGGTGACGGCCGGGTGGTTCAGGGCGTAAGTGGGGTTACGCGAGCGCGGGTTGGGTCATCGCTGGTCGCGGGTTGGGTTGTCGCCAATCGCGGGTTGCGTTGTTGCTGATCGCGGGTTCGGTTGTCGCCGGTAGTGACTGCCGCGAGCGGCGGAAGTCATCGGTCTGGTTCGGTCTGGTTCGCTCTGGTTCGGTCAGGGTCGTCGCAGGTCCT
The DNA here is from genome assembly GCF_026341515.1 of Streptomyces sp. NBC_00878. Taxonomy (NCBI): domain Bacteria; kingdom Bacillati; phylum Actinomycetota; class Actinomycetes; order Kitasatosporales; family Streptomycetaceae; genus Streptomyces; species Streptomyces sp. NBC_00878. The sequence goes on from NZ_JAPEOK010000001.1 coordinate 4,418,996, forward strand.
CCATGGTCGCGCTCGTGCCCGGCAGTTCGGATCGCGCCGGGGCCCGCAGACCGTCCAGGAACAGCTGCAGGTGACGGTGGACGAAGGGGTCGAAGCACAGGGAATCGGTGCCTGCCAGGGGCCTGCTGAGCTGGGACACCGCGATCATGATGTCGCCGACCCCCACGTCGGGGCGGAGCTGGCCGGCAACGCGGGCACGCTCCATGAGCCGCTCGGTCAGCCCCTCGATCCGCTCCCGCGCGGACTCCAGATCCGGGTGATGCCGGTCGAAGGCGCTGGAGATCATCGGGCACAGGGCCGTGACCCGTTCGTCGGCGCAGGCGTGCACGAAGCGGGACAGCGCCTCGAAGGCGTCGCCCGTCTCGGCGAGCGCCAGTTCCGCCGCCTCCGACGTACGGTTCATGACCGAGCAGACGACCTCCCGCACCAGTGCGTCCCGGTCCGGGAAATTCCGGTACACCGTGGCATTGCCGACGCCCGCCCGGCGGGCGATCTCGTCGAGCGGCACCTCGGGGCCGAGCTCCACGAACATCTCGCGGGCGGCGGTGACGATCCGCTCCCGGTTGCGCAGGGCGTCGGCGCGCGGCCGGGTCACCTTGTGCTGTACGGGGACTGCGGTCTCCACGGCGTACTCCTTGAGCCAGTGAGTGCGATCCGGGGATCGTTTCCCCGTTTCGCTCGGACACCTGGCTAAACGGGGAAACGATCCCCGGTTATTTCCCAACCCCGGAGAGATTCACTGTGACCCGCGTCACACCCCTCTGAGGTCTCCGCGAGCAAGAAACCCACGATCGGTCTCCTCCAGCGCGCGCCCGCGCATCCGGCGGCACAGGGTGATCGAACAGGGTGCAGCCAGAAACGGCGGCTGCCTGGAGCGAAAGGCCCCTGCATGCAGCCGACCAGCCGTCGGATAGCCTCGCGCCGCCGCGCCGCAGCCATCGCCTCGGTCGCCGTCCTCACCCTGGCGGTCAGCACGTCGGCCGGGACCGGGCATCTGACGACCGGTTCCACCACGGCTGCGGGATCCATCGCGCCGGCGCGCTCCTCCCCGCTCGGCCCCTGCATGATCAGCGGCGCGCTGGGCGTGCAGATGTCGGAGGGCATCCCCACTTCCGCCGGCTACTCGCGCTCCACCGGCACCGTCCGTGCCCTGACCCTGATGGTCGACTTCTCCGACGCGCCCGGCGAGGGCGGCGCGCTCGACCGCTACGGCGAGTTCTTCCCGCAGACCACCAACTGGTTCCGCACCAGTTCGTACGGCCGTCTCGACTACCGCCCCGAGACCCCGATACCCGGCTGGCTGCGGATGCCCAAGTCCTTCGAGGAGTACGGGATAGAGCGCGGGGCGCCCTTCGACCCCGGCTATCGCGAACTGGTCCAGGACATCGTGTCCACGGCCGACCCGAAGGTGGATTTCCGGAAGTACGACCTGCTGAACGTCCTGATCACCCCGAACGCCGGCCCCTCCGCCCTGGACACCGTCCTGTCGGTGACCTTCGCGGGCAACACGGACGCGCCGGTCGCGGACGGGGTGCCCGTCGCCAACGCGTCCTTCGTCTACAGCCGCCAGGACGACGGCTCCGGCTCGTACGGCGAGACCGGCTACCGCGTACTCCCTCACGAGAACAGCCATGTCTTCGGGCTGCCCGACCTCTACACCCAGGACGGGGGCGCCGCGGCCGGGCACTGGGACATCATGAGCGAGGACTGGGGGGCCGACAACGACCTGCTGGGCTGGCACAAGTGGAAGCTCGGCTGGCTCGACAACTCCCAGGTCGACTGCGCGGCCGAGCCCGGCACCACCGAGCACGTCCTGACCCCGCTGGCCGAGCCGGGCACCGGCGGCAAGCTGGTCTTCGTACCGATCGACTCCAAGACGGGGTACGGGATCGAGTTGCGCACCCAGGCCGGCAACGACGAAGCGATCTGCAAGACCGGCGTGCTCATCTACAAGGTCGACGCGACCGTCGACACCGGCGGGGGCCCGATCACGGTCATCGACTCCACCGAGGACAGCGGCGGCTGCACCCGCAGCCCGAACGTCCACGCCGAACTCTCCGACGCGACCTTCTCCCCCGGCCAGTACTTCAAGGACCTCAGAACCGGCATCCGCATCACAGTCGCGGGCATCGACTCCACGGGCAACCACCAGGTGTACGTGACCCGAGACCGTCAGGCGGCATCGTAGGGCGCGGGCCGTCAACCGGGGCGCCCCTTCAGGGGCGCGGGGAACTGCGGGACCAGCCCCCACCAGCCCCCACCGGCCCGCACGTTCAATGCGGCCTTCCCGCGGAGCGACCCGAAGTCACTACCGTGGTTCGCACACCGTAATGGGGAGCCCATGCCACCGACCCACCTGACACCCGCCAGGCCCGACGCAGTCGTACCCGCCCCCGTCGAGGCGGTCGCCCCGCTGATGCGGGGCATCACCGTGCTGCACCGGCTCACCGAGGCGGGCGGGACGTCGAGCCTCAGCGGCCTGGAGAAGACCACGGGGCTCGCCAGGTCCACGGTGGACCGGATCGCGGCGACGCTGGCCCGCATGGGATACGTACGTCTCGACGGACGGGACGCCGTGCTCACACCGCGGCTGATGGAGCTGGGCAACGCCTACCTGGCCGCGCTGCGGCTGCCCCGGCTGCTGGACGGGCGGGCCGACGCGCTGGCCGACGAACTGGACGAGTCGGTGTCGCTGGCGGTCGGCGACCGGGACGGCATCCGCTTCATCCACCAGGCGACCCGGCGGCGCGCGATGTCGCTGAGCTTCCGCATCGGCGATCTGCTCCCGGCCGAACGGACCGCGCCGGGCCCGCTGTTCGCCGCGCAGTGGACTCAGGAGGACTGGGCGCACTGGCGCGCACGGCGGGCCGCCGATCCGCAGGACCTCGGTTTTCCGGCCGTGCCGCCGCGTGAACACCCCACCGGGGACGAGGAGTTCGCCGAGCGGACGCGGGAGGCGGCGGCCCGCGGCTGGGCTCTCGACGACCAGTTGATCGAGCCGGGCCTGGTCGCGGTCTCCGTCCCCGTACGGGATCGCGGTGGGCGTACCGCCTGTGTGGTGAGCGTGGTGAGCCACACCAGCCGGCACACCGCTGACTCCCTGCGGGACACCTTGCTGCCCCGCCTACGGGCGGCCGTGCGCGCCATGGAACGGGATCTGCGGGAGGCCCCCGCCCAGCCGCCCGCCGCGCCCGCCGGGCTCGCCACCTGGACCGGGGCGTCGAAGCAGGAACTGGGCCGGGAGTTCATCGAGTCGCTGGCCCGCGGGCTGACCGTGATCACGGCGTTCGGCGAGGGCCGGGCCGAGCTGACGCTCACCGAGGTCGCGCAGGCCACCGGCCTCGCACGGGCGACGGCCCGACGGGCGCTGATCACCCTGGAGCACCTGGGCCAAGTGACCGCCCACGGACGGACCTTCGCACTGACGCCGCGCGTCCTGGCCCTCGGCTTCCCGCCGCTCTCCCGTACGACGCTGCCGCGGATCGCGGCCCCGCATCTCGCCGAACTCGCGGACCGGCTGCACGACTCGGCGTCCCTGGCGGTCCTCGCGGGCGACGAGATCCAGTACACGGCCCGCGTCGCCACCAGCCGCATCATGAGCGCCAACATCACGGTCGGCACGCGCTTCCCCGCCTACGCGACCTCGCTGGGCCGGGTGATGCTCGCCGACATCGCCGCGACCGAGCGGGGCCCGTTCCTGAGCAGCCCGCACGCGCTGACTCCGCAAACGGTCACGGACCCGGTTGCGCTGGAGGCCACCCTCGATCACGTACGGGAGGCCGGATACGCCCTGGTGGACGGGGAGTTGGAGGAGGGATTGCGGTCGATCGCGGTTCCGGTGCGCGATCGTACGGGGCGGGTGGTGGCGGCCGTGAACGTGGCGATGCACAGTTCGCGGCGGACGGTCGAGCAGTGTGTGGATGAGGTGCTGCCGGAACTGGCCGCGACAGCCGGGCGGATCGAGGGGGATCTTCGGGTGGCGGGGCGGTTCGCTCGGGTGCCGGTCGCCTAGCCGGCGGGGCGACAACGACGCGGCGCGGGGCGGGTACGAGTCCGGCGTGAACCGTTCTCGTACCCGCCCCGCGGTGGGCGCTTCGCGCGATGGGTTGTGGGGAGCGTGCGGGTGCGTGGGGGCTGGTCGCTCCCCCACTCTCGGCTTCTCCCCCACTCTCGGCTTCGCTCGAGCGGGGGGACCCCCATGAGCGGGGGACCCCCATCGCGGCGGAGCCGCATATCGATACAGCCCCGCGCCCCTGAAGGGGCGCTGTCCGCCTGCGAGTTGCCTCAGCGAGCTCAGCTGGTGCGGCCTCGGTCTCCGTGTCCCCGGCAGGCGCCGTTTCGCCGAGCGAGCAGCCGGCGCCAGCGCGGCAGCGTTGTCACGCTCCCGAGCGGGCCGTGACGCGGAACTGCGGGGGTACGGCATTGGCCCCCGCCACCCCGTCCCGGCGACCCGAAGCCACCAGCCCCTTCAGCGCCACCTCCGTGGCGAGCCGGGGAAGCAGCAGCGCCCAGAAGCGGGTCAGCATGGACTGCGACAGCCACTGCGCGTTCCGGCTGCCCAGGGCTCCGAAGCCCACGGTGGCCGCGACCACGGCATGGGCCGCGTCCTGCGGTGAGACGTCACGCGCCAACGCGCCCTCCCGGGCCGCCTCGGCCAGCACACACTCCACCCAGGCCTGCCACCGCCGCCGCAGATCCGCGCCGGCCGCCACGGGCACCGAGCTCTCGCCCAGGTCGAACCCGGCCCGCAGGATCACGTCGTGCCGCAGCCCCCGCAGCAACGCGTGCGTGGTGTCGACCAGCACCTGCAAGGACCCGCCGGAACCGACAGCCCCGGCCGCCCCGGCCGCCCCGACCGACCCTGTCGACCCGACCGCCCCTGCGGTCCCGGCGGTCCCGGCGGCCCCAGCGGTCGCAGCCGTCCCGTTGGCGTCACTCCTCGTCCGGCCTTCCGCCGTGATCCGCCGGAGTCGCTGTGCCGCCGCTTCCCACACACCCGAGGCAAGTGCCGCCTTGCTGGCGAAGTGGAAGTGCAAAGCGCCGTTGCTGACTCCGGCCCGCGCACTGATCGTGGACAGGGAAACGACGTCGAAACCGTCCTTGCAGAAGAGCTCGGCCGCCGACTTGATCAACGCGTTGCGCGTACGTACCGCGCGTTCCTGCTGGGCCATCAGAGCGCTCCGTTGCTGCGAGGGGCGTGCCAGAGAGGCACTTTCACGATAACAAACCGCACGTGCGGTTTCTATTGTCGTGCCACAGTCGTTGCTATTGCTTTTGCTCCTGCTATGTGCGGAGCACGGGCAGCGACCCGTAGCCGTTGACGATGAAGGACTCCACCGGCTCGATCCCGTCCGCCGGTGCCGCCAGGGACAGCCCGGGAAAGCGCTCGAAGAGCCCCGCCAGCGCCACGCTCGCCTCGATCCGCGCGAGCGGCGCCCCGATGCACCGGTGCACCCCGTACCCGAAGGCCAGGTCCTCACGGCGGCCCGCCCGCAGCAGGTCGAAGACGGCGACATCCTCCCCGTACGCCTCCGGATCCCCGGACGCGGCCGCGAAGGAGACAAGGATCGGGTCGCCCTTCCGGATCAGCACGCCACCGGACTCACCGCCGGACGCGCCTCCGGACTCACCGCGGGGCGCGCCACCGGACTCGCCATCAGACTCATCGGCGGCCGAGTCAGCGGGCGACTCGGCGTCCCCCAGCGTGATGTCCTCCACCGCGAACCGCATCGGCGAGTACGCCGCCGGGCTGTGTACCCGCAGCGTCTCGTCGACCGCGTCCATCCAGGTGGCCCGGCCGGCGCGGATGTGCGCGAGCTGTTCCGGGTGGGCGAGCAGGGCTCCGACGGCGTTGGTGATGAGGGTGCAGGTCGTCTCCTGGCCCGCGGCGATCATGAGGTACAGGGTGCCGAGGAGTTCCTGCTCGGTGAGCCCGCCGTCCCCGTCCTGGTCGCGGGCCTCGATCAGCGCGGACGTCAGGTCGCCGCCGGGTTCGGCCCGCTTCTCGGCGACCACTTGGGCCAGCATGCCGAAGACCTCGACCTGCGCGGCGGCCATCCGCTCGGCCGACACGGCCGTGCCGAACACCAACTCCAGCGCGGCACACAGGGGTTCGCGTGCTTCCTCCGCCACGCCGAACAGTTCGCAGATCACCCGCATCGGCAGCAGCTTGGCGAACCCGGCCCGCAGATCGACCCGTTCACCGGCGGGAACGGCGGCCAGGTCGTCCAGCAGCCCGGCAGTGATCTCCTCGACCCTCGGCCGCAGGGCCTCGCTCCGGCGCGCGGTGAACGCGCGCGCGACCAGCCGCCGCAGCCGGGAGTGGCGATCCCCGTAGGCGAACAGCATGTTCTCGTTGGCGACCCACGGGTAGAGCGGCCACTCGTCGCCTATCCTCCCCTCGATGAAGGCGGGCCAGTGCTGCCTGGCGTCCTTCGACACCCGTGGATCCAGCAGGAGTTGCTTGACGTACTTCTGCCGTACGGCCGCCCAGGCGACCACGCCGCCCGGCAGTTCCACCTCGGCCACCGGCCCTCGCGACCGCAGCTTCTCGGCCTCCGAGGCGAGATCCCGCCCGGTCACGTCCAGCGCGTACGGGCAAGCAGGCATGTCCATGCGTGCACTCCGTTCGGTGTTCGGTTGGTCGTCGCACGCCCCCGCGGTGAGGGCGCTTCAGGGACCTTCAGGGACCTTCAGGGACCTTCGGGGCGCTTCACTGAGCGGCGGTCGCGACCTCGGCGGGCGCCTCGGCCCCGACTGAGGCTCCGGCCCCGACTGAGGCTCCGGCGCCGGCGCCGGCTGAGGCCGCGACCCCGGTCCCGGTCTCAGTCCGCGAGCCGGTCGCGATGCCCGTCCGCGGACCGGCCTCGCTCTCGCTCCCGGCCTGGGCCTCGGCGTCCGCCTCCGCTTCAGCCTCCGCCTCGCGCAGTTCCATGGCCTCCCGGTGGATCCGAGCCGCCCGCTCCGGCGTGAAATCCAGCCGTACGAGCACGCCCGGCACCGCGATCGACGGCATCAGGTGCCGGTAGAGGTCGGCCACCCGCTCCGCCAGATCCGCGCGGCCCGTCATGATCCGCGACAGCACCTGTACGCCGGTGAAGGCGCCGACGAACAGCTTCGCGAGCGAGGCCACATCTGCGTGCGGCAGGACCTCGCCCTTCGCCTTGGCCTCCTGGAAGAGAGCCTGGGTGTGGTCCTGCCAGGCCTGCATCGGCACCCGCCGGTTCAGGTGATCCTTGGGCGACCCCTGGTCGACGGTCAGCCGCACACTGCCCTGGACGATCGGATCACCGGTGTCGGACTTGAGCAGATACGCGAGCAGCAGCGCCTCGTCCAGCGACTGCTGGAGCTTCAACTCCTGTTCGGGCACCCGTGGCAGGGACTCGACCTGCGCCGCGAGGACCGCCTGGGCGAGCTCCTCCTTCGACGTGAAGTGGAAGTAGAGGGCGCCCTTGGTCATGCCCGATTTCTTGAGGACGTCCGAGATGGTCGCCGCTTCGTATCCGACCTCGTCGAACACCTCGGCCGCCGCGACGAGAAGCGTCCGCCGCGTCCGAATGGCCCGCTCTTGCCGCGCCACGAAGAACCTCCGTACCATCCCGCTCACCGATAAAAGAGACCACGAGGTCGGAAAATGGGGGCTACGACCTCGCTGGTCAGAATAAAACCAGCCGAACGGTTTCTCAAGGATTCACCCATAGTCAACTCGCGGCTCGCACATTGAACCGCAATGAACCGCAATGAACTGCACCGATGCACCGTGCGCGCCGCAAGCGCCCCTCGGGCTCCCCCAATGAGCGCCTCCGTCTCCCCAAGCACCCTTGAAAACAAAACCGGTTGGTACGTATCTTCAGTGCGCAGTGGTTCGTACCTGACCGGTTCCCACACCCAGGGGAGTTCGATGGCCGTGCCCGCACACACGAAGACCCACCCCGTCGCCGACGAGCTGGCTCAGCTGCTCTTCGAGGGCGCCGACCGCGAACGCGTGCACGGGGCCTGGCGTCGGCTCGTCTCCGGCAAGGAGTTCGCGTACCGCCCCGGACTGCCGCCCGAGAAACGGACGGCCCTCTCGTACGAACGGCTGCGGCTCCTCAACGACGCGGCCGGTGATCCGGTGGAGCTGGCGGCCGATCCGTACCGCCTCGCCGGGCTGCACGAGTGGACGGGGCCGGTGGACGGCGGGCTGACCACGCTCGCGAGCATCCACTACAACCTGTTCCTCGGCAGCGTCCTCGACCACGACGGCGGCCGGCGCAGGGACCTGTCCGCCTTCATCTCGCTCCAGCACACAGGAACGTTTCTCTGCACGGAGTTGGAGCACGGCAATGACGTCGCGTCGATGGAGACGGTCGCGGTGTTCGACCGGGCGACGGGCGGCTTCCACCTCACCACCCCCACCCCGGGCGCACGGAAGTTCATGCCGAACACCAGCCTGACCGGCGGCCCCAAGACGGCGGTGGTCGCCGCCCGCCTCGTCGTCGACGGCGAGGACCAGGGAACCTTCCTCTTCCTGACCCCGCTCAGCGACGAGAAGGGCCACCTCCCCGGAGTACGGGTCCAGCCGCTCCCCCAGCGCACCGGCACCCCGGTCGACCACTGCCTCACCTCGTTCGACCGGGTGTGGCTGCCGCGCGGGGCCCTGCTGGAGGCCGAGCACGGGCGACTCGGCCCCGACGGGACACTGGCCAGCAACCTCGGCAACCGGCGCAAGCGGCTGCTGCGTTCCATCAACCGCGTCACCATGGGCAAGCTGTGCATGAGCGCCGGCACGCTGGGCATGTCACGCACCGCGCTGACCATCGCGGTGCGGTACGCCCACAGCCGCTTCCTGGCCGGACCGAAGGCGGGCGAGCGCATTCCGCTGGCCGCCCACCGCAGCCACCACGGCCGACTGCTGCACGCCCTGGCGACGGCGTACGCGATGACATTCCTGCACCGCTCGATGGTGAGCCGCTTCGCCGTCCAGACGGACGAGGACCGGGCGGAGGTGGAGCGTGACGTGGCCGTGGCCAAGGGCTGGATCACCTGGCAGGCTCGTGCGATCACCACCGAGTGCCGCGAACGCTGCGGCGCCCAGGGCCTCTTCCCAGCCAACGGCCTGGCGGACCTCCCCCTGAACATCGAGGGCGGCATCACCGCCGAGGGCGACAACCTGGTGATCTGGGTGAAGGCCGCCTCCGAGATGGTCTTCGGCCACCAGGGCGTACAGGCGGGTGAGTCCGGCGACCCCGAGGGCCAGGAGCTCACCGAACTCCCCTTCCTGCGCGACCTGTTGGCCGAGGTCGAGCGCATCTGGCAGGACCGGGCACGCACAGCTCTGCGCGAGGGCCCGTCGGGCGATCCGGTCGGCCGCTGGAACGTGACGTCGGACGCCGCCCTGGAGATGGTCTCCGCCCACGCCCGCCTCCAGGCAGCCGACGCGTTCCTCGCCGCGGTCGCCCGGGCGGCAGATTCCCGCGCCGCCTCCCTGATGCGGAACCTGTGCCTGCTGTTCCTGCTGAAGCAACTGGGCGAGCACACGGGCGATCTACTCGCCGAGGGCTGGCTGACGCCGGATCACGTACGCGCCCTGCCGAAGGCCGTCGACACGGTCCTCGGCGAACTCGCACCGCACCTGATGACCCTCGTCGACGCCTTCGACCTGCCGGCGGAGGTGCTGTCGGGCATCCCGATCGCGAGCGGGGGCTCCGTGGGCGGCACCGCGACCACTCCGGAGGAGCCGGGCGTGGGGGTGATGGCCGCGGGGATGTACTGAGGCGCGGCGGTGGGGGGTGGAGGTGGAGGTGGAGGCAAGCGGGGGCGGGGGCTGAGAGCTGAGGCGGCTGCGGGCTGCGGGCTGCGGGCTGCGGGCTGCGGGCTGCGGGCTGCGGGCTGCGGGCTGCGGGCTGCGGGCTGCGGGCTGCGGGCTGCGGGCTGCGGGCTGCGGGCTGCGGGCTGCGGGCTGCGGGCTGCGGGCTGCGGGCTGCGGGCTGCGGGCTGCGGGCTGCGGGCTGCGGGCTGCGGGCTGCGGGCTGCGGGCTGCGGGCTGCGGGCTGCGGGCTGCGGGCTGCGGGCTGCGGGCTGCGGGCTGCGGGCTGCGGGCTGCGGCAAACTACAGGGGCGCACCGCGAACCGCGCATCCTTTAGGGGCGCGGGGAACTGCGCGACCAGCCCCCACCCACCCGCAGACCGCCGCCCCACCCGTAGCCCCCCAACGAACCCGTAGCCCCCCAACGAACCCGCAACCTCCCAGCCCACCCGCAGCCTCCCAACGCACCCCCAGCGGAGCGCTACCGCACCAGACACGGACGCTTCGCGTCGAACTCCCAGTCAGGGACGAGGTACCGCATACCCGCGGCATCGTCCCGGGCCCCCAGCGCCTTCTCCTTATAAAGGTCGTGGGCCGCGAGAAGACGGTCCACGTCCAGCTCGATGCCCAGGCCGGGCGCGTCGGGGACGGCGATCTCACCGCTGGTAATGCGAGGCGGCGCAACCGTGAGGCGCTCCAGTCCCTCCTGCCAGATCCAGTGGGTGTCGAGCGCGTTGTACGCACCGGGCGCCGCTGCACCGCAGTGGGTGACCATGGCGAGCGAGATGTCGAAGTGGTTGTTGGAGTGGCAGCCCCAGGTCAGCCCCATCGCGTTGCACAGCTGGGCCACGCGTACCGATCCCTGCATGGTCCAGAAGTGCGGGTCGGCCAGCGGGATGGAGACCGACTGGAGGGCGAGGGCGTGGGTCATCTGGCGCCAGTCGGTGGCGATCATGTTCGTCGCGGTCGGGAGACCGGTGGCTCGGCGGAACTCGGCCAGGATCTCGCGCCCCGAGTAACCGCCTTCCGCCCCACAGGGGTCCTCGGCGTAGGCGAGGGTGCCCAGGAGCGGCGTACAGAGTGTGATCGCCTCGCGCAGCGACCACGCGCCGTTCGGATCGAGGGTGATACGCGCCTCGGGGAAGCGGTCCTTGAGTGCCCGCACGGCCTCGACCTCCTCCGCGCCCGCCAGGACCCCGCCCTTGAGCTTGAAGTCCCGGAAGCCGTAGAGGTCGTGGGCGGCCTCCGCCTGGCGGACGATGGCCTCCGGCGTCAGGGCCTCCTCGTGCCTGACGCGGTACCAGTCGACGTCCGAGTCGGGCTCACGGACGTACTCCAGGTCGGTGCGGCCGGGGTCGCCGACGTAGAAGAGGTAGCCCAACACCCGTACGGTGTCTCGCTGTTGGCCGTCGCCGAGAAGGGCCGTGACCGGTACGTCGAGGTGCTGGCCGAGGAGGTCGAGCAGCGCCGCCTCGACGGCGGTGACCGCGTGGACGGTGGTGCGCAGGTCGAAGGTCTGGCCGCCGCGTCCGCCCGAGTCGCGGTCGGCGAACCGGTCCCCGATCGCGCGCAGGACCCGCTTGTAGTCGCCCACCTTCGCACCGAGGACGAGGGCTTCGGCGTCACGGAGGGTCTGGGTGATCTTCTCGCCACCGGGGACCTCACCGAGTCCCGTACGGCCCTCGGAGTCCTTGAGGACGACGATGTTGCGGGTGAAGTAGGGACCGTGGGCGCCGGAGAGGTTCAGCTCCATGGAGTCGCGGCCGGCGACGGGATAGACGGCGAAGTGGGTGACGGTCGGCTGGCTCATGCGGGTCGAAGTCCCTTGTGTGAGAGGGGGATTGGGCCGGTGGTCACAGGCTGAGGGTGCCGAGGGCGTCGAGGGCGGGCTCCAGCGCCAGGACGCCGCCCAGGCCGATGACCGCGAGGACTGTCGTATAGGTGGTACGGACCTTGATCGCCTCGATGACCGAGAGGTTGAAGTACTCCTTGAACAGCCAGAATCCCGGGTCGTTGACGTGGGAGAAGGCGATCGACCCGCACGACACGGCGAGGACCATGATCTCGGGGTGGACGCCGCTGCCCGCGAGGAGCGGCAGGACCACGCCGGAGGCCGTGACGACGGCGACCGTCGCCGAGCCGAGGGCCACGCGGAGGATGACCGCGATGAGCCAGGCCAGGACGATCGGCGAGATGGACCAGTCGTCGGTGGCGTCCTTGATGTATCCGGAGATACCGCCCTCGACGAGGACGTTCTTGAAGGCGCCGCCCGCGCCGATGACGAGGAGGATCATCGCCATCGCCTTGGCGGCGGAGGCGCAGGAAGCGCTGACGTCCTCCATACTGCGGCCGATCCGCGGTCCGAACGCCCAGACGGCAAGCAGCAGCGTCAGCATGAGCGCGATCGGCGCCGAGCCGATGAAGGCGACGAAGTGCAGGAAGGGGCTCTCGCCGGAGACGACCATGTCGGTCACCGCGGCGCCCGCGATCAGCACCACGGGGAAGAGCGCCACGAACAGCGACCAGCCCATGCCGGGCATCTCCTCGTCGGTGAACTCGCGTTCGCTGACCAGGCCGTTGGGGATGGCGGGGTTCATCCGCCTGACGAACGGCAGCCGCGGCCAGGCGAGCGCGATCAGCGCGCCGGCGGGTACGGCGATGAAGAGGCCGTAGAAGAGGGTGTGGCCGACGGACGCGTGGAAGGTCGCGGCCACGGCGGTGGGGCCGGGGTGCGGCGGCAGGAAGCTGTGCATCGTGGACAGCGCGATCGACATCGGGAGGCCGACCCAGAGCAGGTTCGCCCCGGTGACCCTGACCAGGGTGAACGCGATCGGCACGATGATGATGAAGGCGACCTCGTAGAACATGGTCACGCCGATGAGCATGGACGTGACCACCATGGCCACCTGGACCCAGCGGGGCCCGAAGGCGTCGAGAAGCTTGCCCGCGATGCGTTGGGCGGCGCCCGAGTCCCCCATGACACGGCCGACCATCGCGCCGAGTCCGATGGTGAGCATCGTGTCGCCGATCTGGTCGCCGATGCCGTCCGAGAGAACATCCGGGATGTCGGCCACCGGTATCCCGCGGACCAGGGCCACGCCGACCGCCACGAGGAGGAGCGCGGCGAATCCGTTGAGTTTCAGCCGGGTCATCAGGATCAGCAGGACGAGAACGCTGATCCCAACTACGAGGAGAGGCATGGCAGTTCCCCTTTGAACTGGCTTTGGCGGTGTGCCGAGTGCGGGTCGGTGGGGGCGGGTCGCGCGGTTCCCCGCACCCCTTAGGGCTGCGGGCACTCCGATCAAGTCCAGGCCGACGAGGCCCGTCTCCATATGCAGATGCCGTCTACGTATGCAGATGGAGGCTAAGTTGGTGAACTCGGTGGGGTCAATGGGTGCGACAACGCGGATTTACGATGAGCCCCATGCCGGAGAACGAAGAGGTCCAGAGCGGAGGGGTCCGCGGAGGGACCTCGGGCGGGCGCGGAGGGACAACGGGCGTGCGCCGAGAGACGGCAGGCGCGCGCGAAGAGACGGCAGGTGTACCCGCATCGACGTCCGGCGTGCGCGAAGAGACGGCAGGTGTACCCGCATCGACGTCCGGCGTGCGCGAAGAGACGGCGGGTGTACGCGCATCGACGTCCGACATACGCGAAGAGACGACCGGTGCACGTGGGGCGGCGTCCGGCGTGCGGGCAGGGGTCTCGGGCGTCCGTGAGGTCAAGTCGGCGGCCCGGACTCTCGCGCTGCTCGAACTCCTCGCCGCGCGGGGCGACAGGCCCGCCCGCCTGGACGAACTCGCCGAGGAGCTCGGCGTACCGCGCAGCAGCATGTACCAATTGCTGCAGACCCTGATCGACCGCGGCTGGGTGCGCTCCGACACCACCGGTTCCCTGTACGGCATCGGGATCCGCGCGCTGCTCACCGGTACGAACTACCTCGACAGCGATCCGCACGTACGCACGGTCCGCCCCTTTCTCGACCAGGCCTCGGACGCCCTCGGCGAGACGATCCACCTGGCCCGGCTGGACGGCCCGAACGTCGTCTACCTCGCGACCCGCGAGTCCCACGAGTACCTGCGCACCATCAGCCGGGTCGGCCGCCGGATCCCGGCCCACGCGGGCGCCCTCGGCAAGGCGCTTCTGGCCGAGCGCCCCGACGCCGAACTCCCGCTCCCCGAGGGACCGTTGACCGCCTTCACGGAGAACACCCACACCGACCGCGTCACGCTGCTCGCCGACCTCGCGGGGGTGCGCGAGCGCGGTTACTCCATCGACCGCGAGGAGACGGTGACCGGCATCGCGGGCTTCGGCTTCGCCCTGCGGTACGACTCACCGGCCACGGACGCCATCAGCTGCTCGGTGCCGGTGGCCAGGCTCGACGAGGAGCACGAGGCCCGGGTCGTGACGGTCATGCGGGAGATCCGGACAAAGATCGAGAGCGTACTGTCACCCGCGTCCGGCGCTCCCGACTGGCGTTGACCCGCAGCCACCCTCCCTCAAGTCCCGCTGACACAGAGGCAGTTCAACACCGCCCGTACACCCACCCGCGACCCCTCCCGGCGGCCCCACCACAACCGAGGCGACTCTCCCTTAACCGTGGTAGGCCTCCTTGAGGTTCCCCCGAGATGCGGGGAAAGGTGACAGAAGGTCAGATGGGTCTCATGAGAGGAGCCCAGATGATGCCTGCCCCGAGGAAGTACCCGCTGGAGTTGCGTGAGCGTGCGGTGCGGATGTACCGGACCGCCGAGCCGAAGCCGGTGATCCGCCGCATGGCCGAGGAACTCGGCGTGCATCACGAAGCCCTGCGGAACTGGATCCGGCAGGCCGAGGCCGATGCCGGCGAGCGGGATGACCTGCTCACCACCGAAGAGAAGAACGAGCTCGCCCAGCTGCGGCGCGAGGTGCGGGACCTGCGCCGGGCGAACGAGGTCCTGCGGACGGCCTCGGCTTTTTTCGCCGCGCAGCCTGAGAGTGACAGACCGCTGACCTTCTTGATGCCTGGCCTTCCCTCACCAAGGAGCGTGCCCGTGACAAGTGCTCAGCATCGACGCCGATCTCCATCTCGCGGCCCATTGGGATTGGAAATTCGGACGATTCTAGCAACCACGGGACCGCCTGAAGCGGACAGTGACGACCGCTACCGCACACACGGTGTCGTGGTGACCGATTCCGGTGAATCGGCCGGCGTGGAGTGGTTCACCTCTCGCAGTCTGCGCCGCGCCGCTGCCGACGAGCAGCTACGAGGCCGGCCCATGGCCGCCGCGGACTCTGGACGCTCTCCTCCTAGTAGCGCCGGGCCCACGCAAGAGCACTCAGCTCGGGCTCGATGCGCCGATCCGTATCAGCCGCACGTGTGCGTCGTATTGGCGAGCACCCATTAGCCGCCACAGCAGCCGGGCAGGGGCAGGCATCTCGCCGAGGAACCATGCGCGTTCGCGCGGCGTGGCATCCTCCAGGACCATACCGGCCAGGGTCAGCTTGCCGGTCAGCGTCTTGGGGCCGTGCTTCATGGCGTGCTTCTGCGGCGCCAGCCATTCCGGCACGGTGAGGTGATCGTGGATGAGCGGAAGCACTGAGTCCTCTTCCAGGTCCAGATGCTCGGTCAGGGCCGGGCCGAGATCCCGCAGGGAGTCGGCAAGCCGGTCGCGGGCCGGGGCCTTCGCATCGGCGGTCCAGGCGGGCAACGCGGCCGCGACTGTGCCGACGGCGTCGCCGATCGCCTGGTGCTGCACTTCCATGACGCCGATCAAGTCCTTCTCGATCGGCACGCGTTCCATGAGGACCGGCCAGAGCAGTTCGTCTTCGGCCTCGTGGTGGTCGTGCAGCATCCCCAGAACCAGGGAGAGGTGACTGCCGAGCAGACGGGCGCGGGCGGTATCGCCCACGGACACCCCGGCGATGAGAGCGGGAAGCTGGGCGAACTCCCGCCTCATCACACGGTGAATGACCTTCATCTGCTGGATCTCGGGCTTGTCGACAGGGGCATCAGGGTTAATCAACATACATTGATAGTAACACCATTAATATCAATGTATCCCTGCCATAATGACGGGATGGCGAAGCGCACCTACCGTTCGAAGGTCCGGACCGTCGCGGCGGGACAGACACATACCGCCATCCTCCGAGCCGCGGAAGAACTGTTCGTCGAGTCGGGGTACGCCAGGGCCACGGTCTCCGCCATCGCGGACCGGGCGGGGGTCGCGCTGAACACCGTGTACACGAGCGTCGGAGGCAAGCCGGCACTGGTGGAGGCGCTGGCACGGGAGGGCACGGAGGACGAGGAGATCCAGACCGCACTCGACGCCCTCCTGGCCACAACAGATGGCTCGGAAGTCCTGCGTCTGACGGCCGAGAGCACCGGCGAGATCACACGCCGCCATGAACGCGTCCTGAACTTCCTGCGCGACAACGCGACCGCCGATCCTGCGGTGGCCGCTGCAGCCGAACACGCTGTCAAGCGCTACCGCGAGCGGCTGGCCATCATCGCCGACCACCTGGTGGCCCTGCGGGCGGTCCGCCTGGACGCGGTCCGAACCGAGCAGATCCTCTGGTTCTACTTCGGCCAGGGGGCCTGGAGGACCGTCCGCGGGTTCGGCTGGGCCTGGGCGGACGGCGGCGTCTGGCTGGCCGCACGGGCAGCCGACGCCCTGCTGCGCACACCCACGGGCGACGGCGGCTGACCACCCGCAGTTCGTGAACAGGAGAAGACCGCGCCTCTGACCGCCTCGCTTCGTGGTCTCAGTCGTGGTCTCATTCATCAGCGTTCATCGCCGTCCGAATGCCGGTCCGCCGACCGTTGCACCGGAGGTCAGAACATCCCCGCTCACCCACGGACCGTGCCGTGACCCATTGGGAAGCGTGTTGGGGGCAACCCCTCACGAGTTCGAATTCGTCTCCTCTGCACCGGCTGGCCAGCCAAAACGAGGTCTCGGACCGCATCGCGGTCCGAGACCTCGTTTGTCGTCGGTCCTGAGCACTACTGCTGCCGGGCGAACAGGCCTGCCACTCCGGCGACCCATCCCCAGCTGCCCGGACCGCACCGTCTCCGCCGGCTGCCGCTCACGTGGGGACCAGAGACCAAGGTCCGATGCAATGACCTGCCCGCATGTCCCGTCGATAACGCGACGCCAGGCCCGGTACACCGTCGCCGTCCCCCTCGCGGCAGCCGCCAGCCTCAGCGCCATGCGGTGAACGCACCGACCACGCCGTGCCCACCGATCAGACGGCCGCGACGGTGGTCCGTGCGGCAACCCGCCGGTGCAGCTCGAAAGCAGGACCATGCCTTCCCCGTCAGCGCGTCGGGTCGAGCCCGGAACGTACGAGGCGTGCACGGATGACTGCCCCCCCGGTCAGAAGAGGCTCACCCGGACCTTGCGTTCACCTGGAACGACCCGTGATCCGCCGTGAAGCAGAGCGAGGCATTCTCCACCTACCTGGGCACGCTCCCGGAACGGCTCCTGCAGCATTCCACGTACTGGCGGGTCCGTCGCCGAGTTCTGGCACGACGACGAGCATCGTCCCCGCCGAACTGCGACCATCTGCCGTCCGTCACGCACGAGTCTTGATATGGGCCCCTGACCTGCAGTGATGATGTACGGGCCCCGCGACGGTCGCTGACGATGAGGCCGGTCATCCCGTTCGGGCGCAGGTGCACAGCCCGCGGGGAGGCTTGTGTTGTCGTTACTGGTCGGTCTGCCGGGTGTCGTAGCGGGCCCGCGCCGCGTCGACCTCATCGGTCTTGTCGACGGCCCAGTCGCGTACCTGGGACAGCAGGTCATACAGGCCCTGTCCGAGCGGGGTCAGCTCGTAGTCGACACGTACCGGCACAGTCGGTGTGGCCGTCCGCTTCACCATGCCGTCGCGCTCGAGCATGCGCAGGGTCTGGGTGAGCATCTTCTGGCTGACGCCAGGGATCTCGCGACTGACGTGGCTGTAACGCATCGGATCGCCGTAGGACCCGAGGGTGCACATCGTCAGGCTGACCCACCGGTTGCTGATCGTCGAGAGCAAGGCCACCGCGGGACAGTCGTGCATGTACGCCTCGTACGTGCCGGGCTCGACCTGGCGCGCCGACTTCGTCGTGGTGGCCATCCATCTCTCCTGTCAGGAGCGCAACGCACTTAAAAGTGCCTACTTACTAATCGATCGTAACCCACCTAGCGTTCGTGGTGTTCCAATCACACAAAAGGGAGAACGAAGACCATGCGAGCAGTTGTCTACCGGTCCGTCGGCGCACCAGACGTCATCGAAGTGGCAGCCATCGACCTGCCCGAACCGGGCATGTTCGAGATACGGATCAAGGTCGATGCCGCCGCCCTCAACCCCGCTGATGTCGCAGCCTGGAGCGGCCTGTTCCCGGCCCCCGAGCAGGGCAGTCACTTCGGTCTCGGCTGGGATGTGGCCGGCACGGTCGATGCCGTCGGCCCCGGCGTGGCGTGGGAGGTCGGCACGCCTGTGATCGCGATCGTGCAGGGGGCGACCGGTGTCGTGCGGGCCCAGGCCGAGTACACGATTGTGCCCAGTAACGCCCTGGCCCACGCGCCGACCGGGATCGACGCCGTGCACGCGTCCACCATCCCGTTGAACGGCCTGACCGCCGCGCAATCGGTGGAGCTTCTCGGCCTCGGTGAAGGGCAGAGCGTCTTCATCACCGGCGCGGCCGGTGCGGTCGGCGGCTACGCCGTGCAACTGGCCAAGCGACGCAAGCTGACGGTGATCGCCAGCGATTTCGCCGACGACGAGAACTTCGTCACCGGCGTCCTCGGCGCCGACACCTTCGTGCCCGCGAGTGACGACCCCGCCGCAGCGGTGCGCCGGTTCCACCCGCATGGCGTGGACGCGGTGCTGGACACCGCCATGCTTGGCGTCATCGCGGCAGTCAGGGACGGCGGAACCTTCGTCACCACCCGGATGGATGCTGTGCCGCAGACGGAGCGCGGCATCCAGGTACGGCTGACCCAGGTCTCCCCCGACGCGGCGATGCTCACCACCCTCTCCGACCTCGCCACCTCAGGCGCGCTCACCCTTCGGGTCGCCCAGACATACCCACTGGAAGAGGCGGCGCAGGCCCACGGACGCCTCGCGGAGGGCGGCCTGCGAGGCCGACTCGTCCTCACACCCTGACCACTCGGTACAAGCGCAGATCCGGCCGACGAGCTCGGACCTGGCCGCCTGCTTCGGCCAAAGCGGACCAAAGCCGACCGGAGCAGGCGGCCATCCCGGGCCTGCCCGGGCGACTCACTGCAGTGCACCCACGAAGGAAAGACAATCATGGCCGTCATCGGCTTTATCGGCAGCGGCAACATCGGACAGGCCCTCGCCCGACAGGCGATCGTCTCCGGCCACGACGTCGTGATGAGCAACTCCCGAGGCCCGCACACCCTCCCCCGGTTGATCGACGCGCTCGGCCCGAGGGCACGCGCGGCAACACCCGAACAAGCCGGCGTGGCCGGCGACCTGGTCGTTGTGGCGATCCCGTTCCGCAACGTGCGGCAGATCCCGGTGCAACCCCTGACCGGCAAGATCGTCATCGACGCAAACAACTACTACGCGCCGCGCGACGGACACATCGCCGCCATCGACAACGGAGACACCGCGGCCAGTGAAATACTCGCCGCGCACCTCTCAGACGCCCGCATCGTCAAAGCCTTCAACGCGATCATGGCCGCCCAGATCATCGAGCACGCCCGCCCGCCCGGCACACCTCACCGGCGCGCCATACCCATCGCCGGCGACGACAACCAGGCGAAGCGAGCCGTCACCGGATTCATCGACCGGATCGGCTTCGACACTGTCGACGCCGGATCACTGGTCAGCGGCCGAAGCATCGATCCGATGGATGCCTGGGGCCCGGTTCTCGACGCGGACGCACTGCGTGCGGCCATGGCCGCACGCACACAGCACTGAGAGGGTATCCGGCGTGGCGGCATTACCCCTTGTGCCCTAGTAGGTTCCTCGGCAAGTAGGTGTGGTCTCGTCTGTTATGCACTTGGCGAGGTTGTCGATCGAAGCGATGTGGATCATGACTTCCGAGCTGGCGGGGAGGGTCTCGTACTCGCGGGTGAGGCAGCGGCGCGTCATGATCCAGGCCAGGTTTCGCCCCACGACCCAGCGCCTTTTGACGACTTGGAAGCCGCGAACTCCGGGATTTCGGTTGACGACTCCGACGTCGATTCCGAGGTTGGCCCCGAGTTCGACGACGGCGGATTCACCGCGGTGTAGTGGCGCGGCGGTGCGGCGGGGAGGGCCGCGGCGGCGGCGCCGAGGTCACGCCTGGTGAAGTGGTACGTCGGTGCCCACCCGGCTGATCAAGTCGGCCGACCGCTTCGACCCACAGAGCGGTGTCGAGTTCTCGACGTACGCGACGCCGACGGTGGTCGGCGAGATCAGGCATCGAGGCTTGTCCGGCCACGGGGGATTGAAGCGCTCCGGGTCTGATGGAGAATCGATTCCCTAAGAGGAACGAGTCATGGCACGTCCGTCCCCCTATCCTGCTGAGCTTCGTGAGCGTGCGGTGCGCATGGTTGCGGAGATCCGCCCGAACTACCCGACCAAGTGGGCCGCGATGAAGGCGGTCGCGGCGAAGCTGGGCATCGGTGCAGCGGAGACGGTGCGGACCTGGGTCCGCAAAGCGCAGGTGGACACCGGCCAGCGGCCCGGCACCACCTCGGAGGAAGCCGCGGAGATCAAGCGTCTGGGGGCCGAGAACGCCGAACTGCGTCGGGCGATGCGCGACCTCGGCCTGGAGGGCGCCCGACGCGGAAAGAAGATCCGCACCACCATTCGGGACGACGGCCAGGAGAGGGCTGGTGACCTGCTCCGGCGCGACTTCACCGCTGCATCCGGGGCCGACGCACGCCTCGCCTCGTCGAAGTCGACGGCGCCCGGTAGTCCTTGTGTCGTTGATGATCACGATGTCCGCGCCCACATGCGAAGACGGGGTACGGCCACCCTCAGGCTCCGCAGGTGAACAGACTGTATGAACATTCCGTATGATGTTCTTGGCCGGCCGGACAGACCGGCGCCACGCCAGTCAGGCACCGTTCGCAACTTTCCGGGAGGGCAACCATGTCGTCGGTGACGCGACGCCGAACCCATGATCGCGAGCGGCGGTCCGCGGCAACAGAGGCGAAGCTGCTCTCGTCGTTGGAAAAGCTCCTCGACGCCGGTGAATCCTTCACGGAGATCAGCGTTCAGCGCATCATCGAAGAAGCCGGCGTGTCACGAGCTACGTTTTACGCGTACTTCCAGGGAAAGCCGGACATCCTCAAGCGTCTCGCACAGAAAATCAGGGAGGCTTCTCTGGCCTTGGCCAGGCAGTGGGACCCGGGGGCGGGCGAGGACGGTGCGGACAGGTACGCACAGTTCTTCGAAAACGTGCTCGCCCTCCACCGGGCGCACCATCCGGTGCTTTCCGCGGTTCGCGAGGTCGCTTCGTACGACTCAGAGGTACGGGACTTCTATACAGCCGATCTGGAGGGGTTCGACGAGGCCGTGCTCGCGACGCTCGTGGAGCAGCAGAAAGCTGGGGCGACGCCGTCCGACCTTGATGCAGTGGCCGCGAGCAGGGTCATCGTCTGGGGCGGAGCCCAGGCCATCGCCCGGCACATCAGCGTGGACGACGGGAGCGGCGATGCCGCACTGGCCCGTGAGCTCGGGAGGATCTGGTGGTACGGCGCCTATCGCCGCCCGGCCGGATAACGCGGGTCTTCGAAGTTGCTGGGGCCGGCGGCCGGGCGGTGCTCCTCCGTGACCAGTCAGACGACGGCCAGCACCCGCCTCTGCCGGACTCTCATCAGTCCGGCGGCCGCGCGAAGGAGCGCCTGCACGGCCGCACCCCCATCAAATTGGAAGACCGGTAACGCCGGTCGGCCACATCACAGGTGAAGGCGAATCACCTGATTCGGATAACGGCTGCCTTCCGTTGTTTCGTGGTTTTTACTGAGGACAAACCTTCAATTAGCGAGGATTGAAATGAGCGGTAAAGACTCTACGTATGTCCTGATCCCGGGTGCCTGGCATGGGGGGTGGTCCTGGCGTCCGGTTGCCGAGCGGCTGCGTGCCGCGGCGCATCGTGCGATCTGTCTTACGCTGCCCGGCCTGGGTGATGGTGACGATCCCACGGGGCTTGGACTCAAGGATGCGGTGGACCATGTGGTGTCCGAGGTGGAGAGGCTGGGTCTCACCGA
Organism: Streptomyces sp. NBC_00878; assembly: GCF_026341515.1. Lineage (NCBI taxonomy): Bacteria > Bacillati > Actinomycetota > Actinomycetes > Kitasatosporales > Streptomycetaceae > Streptomyces > Streptomyces sp. NBC_00878. The sequence continues at coordinate 4,440,972 of NZ_JAPEOK010000001.1, forward strand.
TGTGACTCTGGTGGGTCACAGCTGGGGTGGGTATCCGCTGGCCGGCGCAGCGCACCGTCTGCCGGGCAGGGTCTCCAAGGTCGTCTACTACGCTGCGCAGGTTCCCGTGCGGGGCAGGTCCATGGTGGATGACAATCCTCCGGAGGCGGCAGCGATGCTGCGGGGGCTGATCGACGCATCCCCGACCCGAGCGATCCCGCCTACGCTGCAGTTCGTCCAGGGCATCTTCATGCAGGGCGTCGATGAGGGGACCCAGCGTCTGGTGGCGGATCTGCTGACGCCGCAGCCCGGCGACTATTTCCTGGACGCACTCGACGTGCCCAATGTGAGCGAGCTTGGAATTCCCGCTCTGTACATCCTCGGCGAGGACGATCGTGCGCTTCCCCGACCCGGCGCCGAGTTCGCGGCGCGGCTGGGACTCGAACCCATCATGGTTCCAGGGACCCACGAGGGCATGCTGACCCACCCCGACGAGGTCGCCAAGGCGATCCTCAACGACTGAGACTCATTGGACAGTGGAGTCTGGCCGACCGCGCGCGCCAGAGTGAGTGCCCGACCAACGTCGCGAAATCGATGACCGCCAGTCGGCGAGCCTCCTCCTGTTCCCCTCCCGCGACTTCCTCGTATTCGGCGATGACATCGAGGACCTTCTCCAGCCCATCCAGACAGGAGCGCTGCAGCGGGCTGTCACCATGCACGTGGGCGGCATCACTGGCAAGGGCGGCGGCGCGCATCCGGCGCCCGGAGTCGCGAATGCCCGGTCGACAAGTATGTCCTGAAAAGCTCGCTGCGTGCTTGCGTCCGGTCGTGAAAGTCCTCGGATATCCGAGTGAGGGGTTCGAGACGTTCGTCGAACGCGACCGCAGTGGCAAGGCCCAGCAATTCATCCTTTGAAGCGAAGTGCTTGTCGGCGGCCGACCCGCGGGGAGCGTTGCCGGTCCGCAGTCGGGAGGCGTCCTCGGCGGCGCCACGCAGACTCTTGCCGTCCACGGTCGGAGCGCGAAGCCCGGAGGTCCTCGCGCCGCGGTCGGCAAGCCGGCGGTCGCTGCGGCAAGTACGACACACGCGGTGAGGGAGAGTACGACGGTCAGAGCAAGGCGCACGCCACCTGGATCACGCGCGTCTGGCACCTCGGCCAGTCGCTCCAGCAGGCCCGGAACCTCCTCGGAAGCGACCTCGGGCTGTGGGCAGAGCTGGTCAAGAGCCGATGGGATCAGGGATGATGCGGCGGCAGGCGCGGTCTTTCACTCGGATCACGGGGCGTCGAGAACTCCATGATCTTGGAAACCGTTCCTGTCACGTTCCCCGGTAACGAGAAGGCAGATCGCCATGAACCGGGTGCCCTCCGACTACACCGAGGCCCTGGAGCCTGTACGGCTCGCGCATTACCCTTCGGAATTTCCGGGAGTTAACCGTGACCGGGCGCATGGAATCCCAGAGGAAACGAAAGTGAACGCCATGGAAACGCCTACCCTACCGAACAGTGCACCGGATGGAGCCGCCTCTTCCGGCGCCGCCAAATTCTTTCCGGAAGTCGGCGAATTGGCGGAGGTGACCGCCAATTTCCGCCAGTATCTGCTGGGCTGGGGCATGGCGGAACGGGCCGAAGGCGAACTCGACCTCTACAGCAGCGGGATCGCCGCGGCGCAGTTCAACGGTGTCGTACGCGTACGGCCCCTCGAAGCGGTCGAGCAGGCGGTGACGACCGCACGGAAGCGGCTGGCCGGCGTCCCCTGGTGGTGGTGGGTCGGGCCGGACAGTCCCGAGGGCACCTCCGCCGCACTGACCTCCCAGGGTGCGATGCCTCTCGCCGCCATGCCGCTGATGGTCCGTCCTCTGGACGGGGACGGGGATGGTTTCGGCGACGGGTGCGGCATCGGCTCGGGCGGCGGCAGCGGTGTACCGGGCGAAGAGCCCGCCGGCCTCCGCGTCGAAGTGGTCGGGGAACCCGGGCGGCTCGCCGAACTGGTCGATGTCTACACCACGTCCATGGGCGTACCGGCGGAGCTGGCTGCCGAGGTGGTCCGGGCGGAGGCCGGGCGCGAGGACAGCGCCGACGTGGTCCGGCTCGCGGCCGTCCTGGACGGCCGGGTCGTCGGCACGACGATCGTCATCACCGCCCACGGGACGGCTGGAATCTTCATCGTCCACGTCGCCGAGGCCCAGCGGCGGCGCGGCATCGGCCGGGCACTCACGGCCGCCGCCCTGCGGGTCGGGCGGGAACGCAGGATGCGCAGGGCCGCCCTGATCGCAAGCCCGGCGGGCGAGCCCATGTACCGCGGCTTCGGCTTCACGGCCGTGTCCGAGTACCGGATCTTCGCCGTACCTGCCGCCTGAGTGGCCGGGCGTCCGCCTGACCGGCCGACCGGTCAGGCGGACGCGGCTCGATCGGCTCCGAGCTGTCCGCCGTGAGTCGTTCAGGCGAAGACGCCGACCTGCCGCCCGATCGCGTCGCCGTGGGTCGGCGTTTCCAGCCGGGCGTTGATGTCATCCAGCTCGACCGGGGTGACCGTGTGCTTGATCCTGCCCTCGCCGGCCAGGGCGAGCACCTCGGTGAGGTCGGTGTAGTAGCCCCAGAAGGTGACCATAGGGTCCGATTGGACTACACTCGCAGCCGAAGCAAGGAGGACGCCATGGCCAACGCTGCGGTGAAGCCGATGCGCAGCGACGCCGTACGGACCAGGAGACTCCTGGTCAACGCGGCATCCGAGGCGTTCGCCGAACACGGCATCGAGGTGTCGGTCTCCGAGATCGCGGAGCGGGCCGGAATCGGCAAGGGGACGGTGTTCCGGCACTTCCCCACCAAGGAGGACCTCCTTGCGGCGATCGTCACCGACAACATGTACTTCCTCGTCGCGACCGGCGACGAACTGGCAGAAGCCCAGGACCCCGCGCACGCACTGTGCGCGTTCATGAGCGCCGCCATCGAGCTGCAGATCAAGGACCTCGCCTTCTGCCAGGTCGCCCACGGAGTGGCGCGCGACCACCCCGAGGTGCGCAAGGCCCAGGAGAAGCTGGATGCGGTCGTCGAGGCGCTCACCGACCGCGCCCGCCGGCACGGAGTCATCCGCCAGGACATCACCGGGCAGGACATCACGCTGCTGATGAGCGGGATCTACCAGACCGGATCCCCTCTGCAGGCGACACAGCCGCACCTGTGGCAGCGCTACCTGCGCCTGGCCTTCGACGGCATGCAAGCCGCCGAAGCCCCGGCACTGCCGGGCCCCCCGCCCCACACCGAGACCACGGCCACCCCTCTGTGACCGCTCTGGATTCCGCCGGCCCATCAGTCATGCCTGCCCAGGCACAGCACCCCTAAGATCACCACGCGGCGGGCCCTCACTTCGACCAGCGCGCGGACAAGTTCAGCAGCTGCTCGTAGACCATCCGGCCCCCTCCCCACCACCAGCTTCGGCATCGCAGCGCCGACAGCGGCCGCACCACCTTCCTCGGCCACGTCTCTTCCGCCGCCTGGGTGCCGGCGCATGACCAGCCCGCCACCCCGGCCCGTGCCGGGCCTCGTACCGATCACCTTCGGGGCCGGCTTCGTCGGCGTATGGCAGTCCCACGACACCACCGACACCATCCGCGAGATCTAGATCCAGGCTTCACCTGGGTGAGCTGCATGCCGCCAAGTCGGGTGGGCCCTCGCCTTCGCCGCCGCTCTGGCGTCATGAGCCTGCAACGTTGCGACGATCAGGCCAATCCGCCGACGCGGACTGGATACCCGACGAGTACGAACGGGACTTCGTCGATCCGTTTCGGACGGCGAACAAGTTCGACGGCCGGCCCGTCGCGGTGCAGGCCGAGGCGGATGTCGCCGGCATCTGGTACCGGCGGGCCGATGTGGCCGCCGTCGGGCACGAGCCACGCGGACCTGGGAGGAACTGGCCGCACTCGGTGCCGCGCCGGCCGAGCGTGGCACCACCATCCCGCTGAGCTTGCCCGGCGGATCCCTGGCCGGCGAGACGGTGACCTACTGTCCTTCGGCGAATGCCTCCGCCGCAGCCTTCACCAAGAGCTTCCTGCCTCCGCACGGCATCGCTGCGCAGCTGCTTGACCGCTGCCGGGTTCGTCATGGCGGGCTCCCTCATCCACGATCAGGTGCAGCCCAACCGGACCCTTTGGTCAGATTTCATGCAACCAACGTGACCCACCGGTCATAGCGGCTGCGGCGACATGACCCGCCGGTCATATTTTGCAATACCGAACATGACCGCCCGGTCCGATTGTGTGCTACGGTCAATGTGACCGCCCGGTCCGATTTGTGGTCCATGGGGCAGGCCAAGTGCCGCTGCCCGTTGCCGAGGCTGGCCGTCGTGCCGCCGGGGCGAGTCGGGCTGCACCGTCGAATCCGGGCGCCTGCACCACTGAAACCGACAGGAATGTGATCGATCATGGATGCTGTCGAGCGTCTGAGTATCATCGAGGACCTTCGTCGCCTGATGGCCAAATACGTCCGCTCCGCGGACCACCAGCGCTGGCGGGACTTGGCCGGCCTGTTCACGCCGGACGGCACGTACACCCCGCACAAGCCGGATGGCTCGGTGTGGCTGCGCATGGAGGGCCGCGAAAAGATCGCGGAAATAGTCGGCTCCAGCGGTGGTCCCGACGACGTCCTCATCCACCACCTGTTCTCGGACGAGATCGACGTCGAGTCGGCAACCTCGGCCCACGGTGTGTGGGCCATGGAGGACATCGTCACCCGGCCCGAGAACGCCGAGGTGAACGAGGAGTTCCCCTTCAAGGGCATGCACGGTTTCGGCCACTACCACGCGCACTTCGTCAAGGCAGACGGCTCCTGGTACATCGCCGAGCTCAAGCAGACCCGACTCCGCCTGGACTTCACCTACTGACACGGCGGTGCCCCGCACCACCAGGCACCGGTCTTCCCCCTCTCACCCCCTTCGCAAGAAAGCAGAGCCTCATGAGTGACAACAGCAACCGTTCGCCAGAGCGGTTCACGATCGATGTGGCGCAGGACGTGCTGGACGACCTCACGGCGCGCCTGCGGTCGACCCGCTTCTTCGACGACCTGGACAACGAGGACGAGTACTACGGCCTGAGCACGGACTACCTCAAGCCGCTGGTCGAGTACTGGGCCGATGGGTTCGACTGGCGTGCGGCCGAGAAGCGGCTGAACGGCTACGACCAGTACAAGGTCGAGATCGACGGCACGCCCGTGCATTTCATCCGCAAGCCCGGCAAGGGCCCCAACCCGACGCCGCTGCTGGTCCTGCACGGCTGGCCCTGGCCGGGTGAGTTCAGCTACCCGCTCATCAACCCGCTGGCGGACCCCGCCGCCTTTGGGGGCGACCCGGCCGATGCCTTCGACGTCATCGTGCCGACCCTGCCCGGCTTCGCGTGGTCCACCCCCGTCGGCAGGGGCGACCTGAACTACTGGAAGATCGCCGACATCCTCCACAAGCTCATGACCGAAACGCTGGGCTACGAGAAGTACGGGTCGCTGGGCACCGACTACGGCGCGCTGGTCAACAGCGCACTGGGCCACAAGTACGCCGACAGCATCATCGCGCTGCACTACGGCCACGACCTTATGCCGGGCATGTTCCAGATCGACCGTTACTGGGACCTCACCGGCGGCGAGCCGATCCCCGCGGACGCCTCGCCGGAGCTGCGGGCGGACATCCTGAAGCTCCACTCGACCTACGCCTCCCACGTCGCCGTCCACATGCTGGATGCGTCGACGCTCAGCCACGGTCTGAACGACTCGCCGATCGGGATGCTCGCCTGGCTGGTGCAGCGGTGGAAGAAGTGGAGCGACAAGAACAACGACTTCGACGCCGTCTTCTCCCGCGACTTCATCCTCACCCAGGCCACCATCTTCTGGGTGACCCAGTCCATCGGCTCCTCCATCCGCATGTACCGCAACACGATCCGCTACCCCTGGACGCCGCTGCACGACCGCCAGCCGACGGTCGAGCCCCCGGCCGGCTTCACCTTCCTCCTCGGCGACGTCTACCCTCCCGGCGTCACCACCGTCGAAGGACGCATCGCCGCCTTCGAGAACGGACCCACCCACAGCGCGTTCAACGTCGTCAACGTCAACGCCCACCCCAAGGGCGGCCACTTCGCCCACTACGAAAACCCCGATGCCATCGTCGGCGACCTCCGCGAAACCTTCCGCAAGGTGCGCTGACAGTCGAAGCTGCGGAAGCGCCCGCTGTTCACCGACGCCTCGGTCGGCCCGAACCCCGAAGAGGGAGAGCCCTCATGTCGAACAATCTGCGAGACAAAGTCGCCATCGTCACGGGATCCGGCTCCGGCTCCGGCATCGGACGCGTTACCGCCCGGATCCTCGCGGAGTGCGGTGCCTCGGTGGTGGTGGCGGGCTTGATCTCCCAGGCCGGGGAGGACGTGGCCAAGGAGATCCGTTCGGCGGGCGGTTCCGAAGTCGCCGTGGCGACCGACGTCACGCACGAGGAGCAGATCCGCGCGATGGCCGACACCGCCGTCTACGAGAGCGGTCGGCGTCGACATTCTCCACAACAACGCCGTCTTGGTCGCCCCGACGTCATTCGCCGGGACATCAAGGTCACCGGCCTCGAGCCGGCCTCTTTGCCCGGGTGCAGCGGGTCAACGCCATCGGCTGCACCCTAAGGGCTGTCCCGTAATCCCGGGCGGGCGCACGACGACAGCTACGGCACCTCGCCGCGTTGTCGGATCGCCCGAATACGCCCAGTATGAGGACGCCCCTCCGCCTTGCGATGCACCGCATCTGACGCCGCGCGCTGATCCACCCGGGATTACGGGACAGCCCTTAGGTGCCACAAACGCGATTCCGCACATGACCGAACGCGGTGGCGGTGGGGTCATCAACACCAGCTCGGCGTCAGGGGTGCTCGGGGAGTACATCCGGCCCATGTACGGCACATCGAAGACCGCGACCATCGGCCTCACCGCAATATCACGGCCGAATTCGGCAAGCAGGGGTCCGCGCGATCGCCATCGCGCCGGGCACGATTTCCGACACCGGCCGCCCGCGCCCGCCATGGGGGTCACGATCCCCGTGGACGGCGGGTTCACCTCGCACCGGCCCACCTACGCAGAGGAGGTCGAGGGCGGTCCGGGCCCGCCCGCCGTGCTTCCACGGCAACACCAACACGACCGCCACACCCGCAGGAACAAGCAAGGAGACCCCGTCGTGACGACCGACAACAGTAAGGTGATCGCTGACTTCCTCGCCCTCTTCGCACAGAAGGACGCGTCGAAGCTCGCTCCGTACTTCCACCCGGACATCGCGTTCCACAATTACGGCGACCCGGAGATCCAGGGCCGTGACGGCGTCATCGCTGTGTGGGAGGGGGTCTTCCGCATCATGGAACGGGTGGAGTTCACGACGCTCCATTCCGCGGTCAACGGCGACCTCGTCATCGAGGAACAGGTACACGGCCTCGCGCTTCCGGGTGGGAAGCTCGCGCCCATCAGGAACATGGCCGTCTATCGAATGCGGGACGGTCAGATCATCGAGTGGCGCGACTACACCAACCAGGAGTACGCACGCTCGCTCCTTCGCTGACGACACACGCCCCAAGCCCAACGCCTGCACGGCAATGTGCCCGACCTCGCCTTCCGCCACGAGTTCCGACAAGGCCCGTCGACGGCCGCGGCTTGTTCAACGTCGTCAACGTGAACGCCCACCACACAAGGGCGGCTTTCGGCGACTGCGAAAACCCCGACGCCTACGTCGGCGGCGCCCGCGAGACCTTCCGCAGGGCGCGCTGACACCTCCGTAGCGGGCACCAGCGCTTCCGATATGCAAAGGGAAGAAGGAAAATCATGCGGGCAGCAGTCGTAAAGGTAAAGAAGTTCGGCGGACCTGAGGCTGTCGAGGTCTTGGAGGTCCCCCTCCCGGAACCAGGTCCTCTGGAGGTTCGCATCAAGGTCGCGGGTGCCGCGCTCAATCCCGCCGACACCGTTCTGCGGACCGGGGTCTTCAGCCCGTTCGAGGATTTCGAATACATCGGTCTCGGCTTTGACGCTGCCGGGACGGTCGACGCGGTCGGCCCGGGTGTCCTCCTGAAGGTCGGAACCCCGGTGATCGCGTTCGATGCCCCGTTGCTGCGCCCGACGAAGGCCCAGGCCGAATACCTTGTGACCGACCTCAACTCCATTGCCCTCGCCCCAGAGGGTATGGCCCTGACGCTCGCGGCGACGATCCCTCTCAATGCGATCACCGCCTCACAGGCTCTGGACCGTCTCCCGCTGCGCCCCCGTGACACCCTGCTTGTCACGGGTGCCGCCGGGGCCGTCGGCGGCTACGCGGTGGAGTTGGCCCGGACCCGGGGGGTGCGGATCGTCACGCAGGGGCGGCCTGAGGACGAGGAGTTTCTCCGCGGTCGTGCCAGCTGGTTCGTGTCGAGCGACGAGGAGCTGAGTGAGGCGGTGCGCCGGTTCGTGCCGGAGGGCGTGGACGGCGTGCTGGACGCGGCGGCGCTGGGCGCCCCTGCCCTGGCGGCTGTCCGCGACGGCGGCATCTTCAGTAGCGTGAGGGCTGACGTGCTGCCGGCCCCGGAGCGAGGCATCGCGGTGCGGCACACTCCCGCCGGTCCCGAACCGACCCGTCTCTCGTATCTCTCCGCGCTCGCCGAGGTTGGCGTGCTGACGCCGCGGGTTGCTCAGATCTACCCCCTGTCGCAGGCAGCCGAGGCCTACGCCCAGTTCGCCCGGGGCGGCCGGCGCGGCCGGATCGTGCTGGTGCCGTGAACGCCGAGACCGACGCCGTGGGTTCTTCGTGACCTGCCGCGGGCGGGCGTCAAAGAAGGCTCTCGGACACTGTGACCAGGCGTGAAGAAGATCGAGTTTCTCTCGGTCGGGCATTCGACCGCGATGAGCCGCAGCACGCTGTCTGGTGCGGTCAGCACCGGGTACTGCAGGCCGACTGAAGCGAAGCCGATACCGACGCCTGCGCTGACCAGTTCGATCACCAGCGGGGTCCAGGCGGGCGACCAGGGACTGGCCGGGGCGCTGTTCACCACCAGCCAGCAGCCGGCGCCGCAGTCGGGCCGGCGATCCTCGCCACCCCCGCCGCGGCGGCCAACGACGGCCACGGCGGCTCCCTGGTCGACGGCTACCGCCTGTCGTTCCTGATCGCGACCGGTCTCGCAGTCCTCGCCGCGATCATCGTCGCGCTCCACCTCAGCTCGAAATCCCACCGCGTTGAACCCGGGCACCATCAGGCCGGCCCCGGCGGACCGCCCCCCGCGCCGCCCGCCCCGGCGCAGCTCGGCAAGAGCTGACAGGTGTCGGCGTACAGGCAAACGTGGCCCTGGCAAGATTTTCGTGAAGCAGGGCTGTGCCACCGTGCGCCGGTGACGCTCCGTCACGGGTAGCGGGACCTTCGGCGAGTGTGATGACCTCGTACGAATTGTGTCGCCGCACCTGGATGTGGTGCGGGTGGAACGGGTGTGGTCGTCGGGTGGCGTGGTCCGTATCGCTGCCCGTACCCGCGAGTTGATGGTGGCGTGTCCGGACTGCCGGTGCGAGTCGGCGCGGGTGCACAGCCGGTATTCCCGCACGCTGGCCGATGTTGCTGCCGGGGGCCGCCCGGTGCTGATCAGTCTGACGGTGCGGCGGTTGTTTTGTGACAGTGCGGACTGCGGTCGGCGGACGTTTGCCGAGCAGGTGGAGGGGCTGACGCTGCGCTATCAGCGTCGCAGTCCGCTGCTGCAGCATCTGGTCGAGATGGCCGGGGTGTTGCTCGCCGGCCGTGGCGGGGCCCGGCTTCTGCGCATCTTGAAGACGCCGTTGTCGCGGACGAGTGTGCTGTTCCAGTTGATGCGCATGGGACTTCCGTCGGTCGCGACACCGCGGGTGCTGGGCGTGGACGACTTCGCGTTGTACGCGGACGTCTACGGCACGCTGCTCGTGAATGCCGACACGCGGCTGCCGATCGAGTTGTGGGCCGGGCGCGATGCCGAGCAGCTGGCCTCCTGGCTGCGTGCGCATCCCGGCGTCGAGGTGGTGTGCCGGGACGGTTCGCTGGTCTACTGGCAGGGCATCGCCGAGGGAGCCCCGGACGCGGTACAGGTCAGCGACCGTTTTCACCTGTGGCAGGGGCTGTCGAAGCGGGTCTCGGACATCGCCGCAGCCCACCGCGGCTGCCTGGCCGCGGCAGTACTTGAACCCGAGCCGGCCCCACCGCCGGCGGACGAACCGTGCGAGGCGGCCGATACTCCTGCCCTCCGTCACACGAAGCGACTGTTCGAGACTGTCCAGGGGTACACCGGCACGGCCCACAGTCTCAGCGCGATAGCCCGCGAGCTCGGCTTGAACCGCCGCACCGTGGCCAAGTACGCACGCGCTGCCTGTTGGCAGGAGTGCGTACGGCGCACTCCGCCCCGCCGGTCCACGAGCCTCGACCCGTATCTGGAGTATCTGAAGCAGCGGTGGGAGGAAGGCGAGCACACCGCGACCGTGTTGCACCAGGAGATTGCCGCCAAGGGGTACGGCGGCCACTACCAGCGGGTCAAGATGGCCATCGCGCCGCCACGCCGCGATCTGCCGATCGACACACCGCGCGAGCGGCCGCCCTCGCCCCGCCAGGTCGCCCGGTGGATCAACGCCACACCGCCTCGGCGCGGCCTGCACCCCACCGAGGCACTCCGTCGGCTGCTTGAACACTGCCCAGAGCTCGACCAAACCCACACTCTGGTACGGCAGTTCGCGGCCATGCTCGATGCCCGCGACGCCGCCCCGCTGCCGGCCTGGCTCGACCAACTCGCGGCCTCTGGCCTGTCTGCCTTGGCGAGCCTGACCAACGCCATCCGCGAAGACCAGCTGGCAGTCGTACAGGGGATCACCACCCCGCTCAACTCCGGCGTCAACGAAGGCCGGATCACGGACCTGAAGCTCCAGAAACGGATCATGGCCGGCCGCGCCAGCGTTCCGCTCCTGCGCCACCGCGTCGTCCTCATGGCCCACCTCCGACGCCGCTACCCGTGACGGAGCGTCACCGGCGCACGGTGGCACAGCCCCGCTTCACGAAAATCTTGCCAGGGCCACAAACGTGCACAGTCAGGTACGCCCGAACGTACACAGGGGCCTCGGTGCGAAATGAGCTGGTCTCAAGACCAACAGGCGTTGCCCCGCGCCGACAAAACGGCAAACGGCATCGGTGAGGTGGGCGACCGAGGCAATGGAACCGAGCCGTGATGCCCCGACGTCCTGGCCGCCCAGCGGCGCGAACACGCCCGTATCCGCAGCGAGAAAGGCATCCGCTGGGGCGGCCGCCTTCCCAACCCCGCGGCCTGACCGCCGCGCCGTGACAGTCGGCGATCTGACACGAGCGGCCTCGCCGCAGGAACAAGCCCCGTCAGGGCTTTTCGGGCTTGCGGGCCAGCAGGCAGGCGTGCGGTCTGTTCACCCGTCCGCCAGGCTCCTGTTCCAGCCTGGAGTACCAGGCCAGGATGGAGCCGAGCTCGTCGCCCCTCATCTCCAGCGCGGTCATCGAGCCCGCGGTGAACCGCAGGTTCGGATAGGCGTGCCGGGCCAGCCCGATCATCTTCGGTGACAGATCGACGCCGAAGGCGGACACTCCCAGCCCGGCCAGGTGCGCCGTCACGCGGCCGGGGCCGCATCCCAGGTCCGCGACCGGCCCCAGACCGGCCGTCCGCACGAGTTCGGCGAACCCCGCCAGCATCGCGCGTGACAGCGGGTCCATCACGGCTGGAGGCGGGACGCGTTCGACGTAATCGGCGGCGACCGTGTCGTACGACTCGCGGACAGCGGCCAGAAAGGAGGGCTCAGCCATGCGGGCGACCCTAGACCCGAGAACTGACAGGCCGTGTCACGACCTTGAGTTGACCTGCGCGACATCCACCGCCGTAGACACTCGGCCATCACACCACTCCGCTGATCGTTTCCGGTCAGAGCACCGGCCTCGAACAGCCGGCTCCGGCGTCCTGGGCCGCGAAGACAGGGGCGTCGACCGCCTCGGGCTTCCGCACGAAGACACCGAACCGCGCGCGTTCGGCATCGGTCACTTCCGCGGCCGGTTCCAGCACACCGTCTACGCTCCGACGCGGGCGCTGGTCACCTCTGCTCCACTGCGCAGCCGTACCCCGTACCCGTCAGGGCTCGTCCGTGATCGATTGCAGGGCAGACGCGAGGACAGCGTCGAGTACAGCCTGGGCCTGGTCGCCCGAGGGGAGAGCCCGGGCGATCGTGACCGCGCCCACGATCGAGGCGACGAGGGTCCAGGCCAGCTGCGCCTGTTCCTCCTGCGTGCCGCGCATGGCGGGGGCGAGGAGGGCGATCACCTCGACCATCCGGCGCTGGTACGCCGCACGGACCGAGTCGCCGGCCCGTGCCACGTCCGCGCTCAGCGACGGCATCACGCAGCCGTGTCCGGGATCCTCACGGTGCAGGTCACTGAGGTAGAGGCGAAGTACCTCGCCCAGCATGCGTCGTCGCTCGGACGGCTCCTGGCCGGCGAGGTCGGCGAACTCGATGCCGAGTTGTGCGGCCACGACCTCTTCGAGGACCGCTTCCTTGTTGGCGAAGTTGGAGTAGAGCGCCCCTGAGGTGACCTGGGCGGACGCGGCCAGACCGTCGACCCCGACACCATGGAAGCCGTTCTCCTTGAGCGTACGGCCCGCCTCCCGCACGATCGCGGCCTTGGCCTGCGCTTTGTGCTCCTTCGAGTACCTCACCCCCGGCCCTCCTCCACGTCGCCGATCCTGAGGGACACCTTAGGGTAGCGCTCGTTATATAACGAGCGTTACGCTACGAGGGTCAGCACGCCCTCACCGGCACGAGGCGAGAGAAAGAGCACAGCCATGTCTGCAACCAGCAAGGAAGCCGTCACCAAGACCGTGGAGGTCGGCGGGACCCCGTTCACCTACCGCGATGTGGGCCCGACCACGGGTATTCCGGTCGTGTTCCTGCACCACTTCACCGCGGTACTGGACGACTGGGACCCCGCCGTGGTCGACGGCATTGCGGCCGAGCGACCCGTCATCCTGGTCAACCTGCGAGGCGTCGGCGGCTCCGGCGGCACCACCCCCGACAGCGTCGAGGCCATGGCCGACGACGCGGTGGCGTTCCTGGAAGCGCTCGGACTGAGCACGGTCGACCTGCTGGGCTTCTCCCTGGGCGGCATGGTCGCCCAGGTGATCGTCCAGCAGCGACCCGACCTGGTCCGGCGCGTCGTCCTGGCAGGCACCGCACCCGCCGGCGACGAGGGGCCGACCGCCACCGGGGCCGTACTCCAGGCCGCCATGGAGAAGGCGGGCGCCCAGGGCAAGCACCCCAAGCACTTCCTGTTCTTCTCACCGACGGCGACCAGCCAGACAGCCGCGGACGCCTTCCTCGCCCGTCTGGACGAGCGCACCGAGGACCGCGACGCGCCGGTGTCCAACGAAACGATCGGCGCCCAGCTGACCGCCCTGGCGAAGTGGGAGCAGGGCACCTCGCCCGCGGGCCTGGCGAACGTGGACAAGCCCGTCCTGGTCGTCAACGGCGACGACGACACGATGCTGCCGACGATCAGCTCGTTCCACCTCGCCCAGCTGCTGCCCGGCGCCCAGCTGAGCATCTACCCGGACTCGGGCCACGGCGGCATCTTCCAGCACCACGACCTGTTCGTGGCACAGGCGCTGGACTTCCTCCGCCACTGACACGAAAAGCGTCCACCACCGCGCCGAGCAACCCACGCCCGGGCCCTGCCCCCACCCCCGGCAGGGCCCGGAGCGCCGTGGCGGCGCCGATCACAGGTGGCAGGCCCCTGAACCAACCACGAAGAGAAAGCGCCTCGATGTCCTTCAACTACAGACCCGTGCACGTCCCGCCGGACGGAGGCATATCAGTCTTCCTCGTCGGGGACACCTACACCGTGCTGCTCAACGCAGCCGAGACGGGCGGGAATCTCTCCATGGTCGAGGCCATCGTCCCGGCCAAGGCGGGTCCTCCGATGCACACGCACCACCAGGAGGCCGAGTCCTTCATCGTCATGGACGGCGAGCTGGTCATCACCGCCGAGAACGAGGAGTACGAGGTTTCCGCCGGTGGTGTGGTGTACGTACCCAAGGGGACGTCGCACAAGTTCCGGAACCGGAGCGACACCAAGCCCGCCAAGATGATCCTGCTGTTCACCCCCGGCGGCATGGACGGCATGTTCACAGACATCGGTACGCCCGGGGTGCGCGGTCAGCTGGCGCCGCCACTCAACGACGCGGACGTCGCCGCGATGGGAGCCGCCGGCCAGAAGTACAACTACACCTTCGACTAGAGGACTCGTTGCGGAAGTTGATCACGGTCGTAGATGATCAAGTACCGGTGCGGCGTCATGACCTGACCAACAGCCAGTGAGCGACACCGACCAAGGAGGTTTTATGGCACCACCGAAGAGGTCGTCGCGTTGCGCTCCGGACTGAAGGCCCCCTGCACGCAGGTGCTGAGCCAGTTCGGCTTCCTCCATCGGTCCCCCGCAAGACGCGGTGCGGCACGATCTGGGCATACCGCGCAGTAACAACGATAAGCACCCTTTGCACTACGCAGCGGACGGAGACTGGCCGGAGGTCACCCTGACCCACGACGCTCCACTGAGCACCCACTGCGGGCTGCTCCTCGCCAGCGACCTGAACCGCACCATGCGCTCCCGCAAGCTCTCGCTTCGCGGACTGGCCGACGTGGCCAGTGTCGCGCATTCCACCGTCGCCCGAATCCTCAACGGCGACGTCCTGCCGGACATCGGCACCCTCACACGACTGGAGGACGCACTCGACCATCAGCTCTGGCCCGGCCCCGCAGCGATTCGCACTTCGGTATCAGCCAGGCCTCAGGTGATCTGACCCGACGGGCTCCGCCGCGACAGGACGGCGGCGGAACACTCCCTCACCTGAGGCCACCCCGCTCCACGTCCGCGACGGAACGGAACGGAACGGACAAACCGAGCCTCCGTCACACGCAGACCGAGACGAACACCATCCAGCCCTGCACAGAAAACTGCAGTTCAAGCCCTTCGCAACGCCCCACCCCCGCACTCCACACCTCCGCTCCGCCCCGATCCGCTACGCTGTTCACGTCAGCGGTCAGGTCGCGCCAGATGTCCGCCCGGGAAACCGTCGCGAGCACCAGCGCACCCCCAGTGACCAGCGGGCTTGTGTGCCTCGGCTGAAGATCCACTCGCTGGGTTTTCTCCAAGGTTTTTTTACAAGCCCCCGCCTTCGCCTTCGTAGCTCAGGGGATAGAGCACCGCTCTCCTAAAGCGGGTGTCGCAGGTTCGAATCCTGCCGGGGGCACAACGCGATAGCACTGACCTGGGGTTTCTCGCCCAGGGAAGCAGTTCTCGGCCTCGGACTCATCATCCGGGGCCGTTTGCGTGAGCGGGAGGACGTCACCGTCGCGGTGGGCCGGAGGCTCGACCGACCCGAGTTGGGGCGACAGGCCATAAACACCTGACACCCACACGTGTTCCTGCATGCTCAGGAGGACCACGCCGCGAGGAGTTCCGCCGGGCCGTACGCGGCGTCGAGCCCCGCGCAGTCGGTCCCGCTGCGCGAGAGCGCGATCACAGGCACGGGAGCAGGAGTGAGCGCGGCGCGGTGTCGGTGCAGCGCCGCGAGATCATGCCGGTCGAACGGGGAGTTCTCCAGCCACTTCACCGAGCCGACGAACAACAGCTCCTTGGCGATCGGCGCGCGGTCCGCTCCCACGACGTCGATCTCCACATCGTTGGTACGGGTCCAGTAACCACCGATGGCGGGGGCGGCGGGGAGGTTCGCGTCGGGCAGCAGCCGTGCCAGCGCCTCGCGCACCAGAGGTTCAACGGCCCTGCCACGCCAGCTGGTCCAGTTTTCGCGGATGCGCCGCAGCGTCAGGTCACCCCGACCCCGCTCGATCTCCTCCATCGCCGGCCCCAGGAGCTTCAGCCAGAAGCGAAGGTAGGGATCCGCCACCCGGTAGCGACGATCCTTGGAAGGCCGCGTAGACACGGGCAACTCCGCCGCGATCACCCGCTTGTCCGCAAGGATCGCCAGCGACCGCTGGAGCGGGGTTGCCCCGATCCCGCCGGCGGCGCGGGCAATATTGGAGAACCTCCGCTCACCGCTGCCGATCGCCGAGAGGACAGTGCGGGCTTGGACCTGCTGGGGGAACTCTGCGGCGAGCGAGCGCTCCGCCGACACCAGCAAGGCCGAGACCGGATCGCTGAGTGCCGCCTGCAGGAACTCCCACACTCCGGCGCCGTGCGTCCACTCTGCGCAGATCAGCGGCAGTCCACCGGTGATCAAGGCCGCATCGAAGGCCGAGGCGGGATCGAGGCCCAGCATCTCGCCCACCTCCGCCGGGTTGAGCGGACCCAGCACCATCTCCCGTCCGCGCTGGTGGAACGGGCGCCCATAGTTGTTCAGCGCCTCCATCATCGACAGGTCGGAGCCGATGAGAACCAGCAGAACCGGTTTCGTCTCCAGCACTCGGTCCCAGGCCCGCTGAAGCATGCCCTCGAAGGCGCCCTCCGCGTCCATCAAATAGGGCACCTCATCCACGACCACCACGCTCGCTCGGTCGTGCGGCAGTGCCGCCGCCAGTACATCGAAGGCGGCGTCCCAACTCGCCGGACGGGCCGCGGACAGTAGATTCGCCAGCGGAAGGCTGGATGACTGCGCATCCTGGCTGAGCCGCTCCAGATCCGCCCCCGACGACGCCCCTGTGGCGGCGTAGAAGAGGAACGGCGCACCGGACCTCTCGGCGAATCGCTCCACCAACCGCGACTTACCCACCCGGCGGCGCCCACGAAGCATCACGCACCGCCCGGGTCGCTCCCCACCGACCCCGGCCGTCACCTTGCCCAGCTCGCGATCCAGCGTCTCGAGCTCGTGCCGCCTGCCCACGAAATCTGCCATGCGTCACCTTCCAGTTCTAACAAACGCCACAGAGACTAACATCAACGTTAGTGACATCATCGTTAGTCATGGAGGGCTGGGGGATGCCGGGGGCACCAGTCACACTGTGTGTTCTCGCAGGTCAGGGCCAGTAACGGCCCTGACCTGCGAGGCTTCCTGTGGTTCAGGACAAAATTAGCCACGCAGGTAGATCACGCACGCCCACAGCATGCTGGCCAACGGTCCGCGACGCGGCCGCCTTGCTGATACGCAATGAGTCTCAGGACGGCGCCCGTGCGGGCGAGACCAGGGAGCCGCGGACCTCTTCCGGGCACTGGCCCGGAAGGAGCCTGGGATTGCCGCCCGCGTGGAGGCCTCGTGGCGCATGCGCTTGTGGCGCGCCCTGCGCGACGGACCGGCAGCCTCGAGCGGCTCCGATCGATCCTGCGCCAGGTCTCGCCCCAATCTCCTGAACCCGGGCCTCCCTTGGCCTCGACTCCGAGACACATGATGAGTCCGGGCCGCCGGCCGCTGGCACCGTGGAAGCGGCTGTTCGGAAGCTTTCCGGGCGACGCCGCAAGGAGATCGTCGCGGTGCTGCTGTTCAGCGGTGGCCCCCGTCTTCGAGAGTTCCATACCGCTGTCGGTATTCGGAATCGACCGCCAGGATGCGAGGGTCCCGCGCTACCGCCTGCTGGTGGCGGCCGGCGAGGAGGGCCTGCTGCGGACCGCAGGGGGCTGCAATTCGCCGCGCCCTATGGGCTGGAGACAACGACGAGATGCGCCGCAGACTGCCTCGCCTGGCCCCGCTGTTCCTCGGTAGGAGCGTCTGAGGATGCCCGTTCCATGATGGTCGTAGGGGTGAGGACGCGGGTGCGGAGGAGCTCTCACGAGGCCCGGCCATACATGGCCCTCTTGAGGGCTTTCACCCGGTTCACGTGCCCACTCCTGAAACGATCCCTCGTTCCCGCCCCTGACCTGGGGTTTCACGAAACCGCGGACAGAGCCAGATTCGAAGAGCGCCATCACGCCCGGGAGTTGGGGTCGTAGCGCTCAGCAAAGCGGACATGGCATGTAGAAGATGCGCTGAAGACCCGGTGGTACTGGCGGGGCCGGTGCCGGTTGGGTTGCCGTTCCGCTTTCCGGAATCGTGCGGTGCTACGACCGCGAACGAGCCGAGGGCAAGAGGCACTCCCATGCAGTCCCGGCGCTGGCCCAGGCGACGAGTCGAAGTACTGTGGGCACTTCTCCGAGACCGGCGGCACTACGAACTCACGCCACCGGCGGCAACCGCCCAATAGGTTTTCTCGCCGATCGCAAACCTTCTCAGGGAGGATCCCATCAGCATTGGCCCATGACGCTGAGGAGACCTCTGTGATCACGCAAGTAGTACAGGTCACGGGCCGGTGCAGTGCCTGCGGAGGCACGACGACCTGCGATGTCGGTCAGTTCTTCGACCGCGGCATGCTCCGCTGGTGCGCCGAAGGACGATGCGCGGACTGCCTGGTTGAGTGGTGCGAGCAAGACAGCAGGCCCGTTACACCCGAGAACACTCGACAAGCTCTGCTGCAAGCGCACGGACCCGCGCGGCTTCGGCCGCCTGGAGACGTGCCGGACCTCGTTCCTGTGCTGCAGGCCCTCCGCAGTGCACAGGAACCATCCCTGGGCGAAGCACGAACGCAGGCCGCGGAACTCGCCGGGACCGGTCTCATCGGCACGCTCGCCGAAATGGAGGTCCTGGCGGTTCACCTTCGGCAACGAGTCATCGCGGTGAGCGTGGAACCAATGGCGTAACCCTTCTTACCAGCACCCGCTGCGACTTGACATCGGCGCTGAGAAGTCTCACAAGGCAATACAATGGCGCGCCGCCCACAACGAGGGGGAGTCCGTGACCGGCCACCGATCCATCATCGAGACCGAGCGAGCCGTCCAGGCGAAGCTCGGCGGCTTCCAGTTGCAGCGAGAGCAGATGGCGGCAGTCGCCAACATCCATCGCGCTGCCGCAGCCGTTCGGCAGCACCTGGAGAACTCGGTTCTGCGGCCTTCCGAGCTGACCTGGACCGCGTTCGTCGTGCTGTGGGTGCTGTGGATCTGGGGCGAGGCCGAGACTTGGTCCGTGGCGGAGGAGGCGGGGATCTCCAAGGGGACCTTGACCGGGGTTGCACGCACCTTGGAAGCGCGGGGCCTGGTGGCGCGCTCCTCTCATCCCGAGGACGGTCGGCGGGTCCTGCTCTCGCTGACCACCGAGGGCGAGAAGCTGATGGAGCAGCTCTTCCCGGCGTTCAACACCGAGGAGGCTTTCGTGGTCTCCCGGCTCAATCCCGAGGAGTGCCTGAGGCTCGCGGACAGTCTGCGCGCCGTGGTTG
This sequence comes from Streptomyces sp. NBC_00878, assembly GCF_026341515.1. Classification (NCBI taxonomy): domain Bacteria; kingdom Bacillati; phylum Actinomycetota; class Actinomycetes; order Kitasatosporales; family Streptomycetaceae; genus Streptomyces; species Streptomyces sp. NBC_00878. Next base: position 4,460,181 of record NZ_JAPEOK010000001.1, read on the forward strand.
CCCAGCTCGAGGAGCACGGCGAGGAACGGCGCCAGCAGCTGCGGAACGGCGCGAAGCCCGCTCCGCGCCGTTCCGGTCGACGGACGCGCGCCTAGACCGTATGGAGAACCGGCGCCTCGCTCGCAAGTCGGCGCGGGTTGCCGCCACTCCGAGTGGCGGTAGAGCCGCAATTGCGGAAGGTGCCGGTCATGTTCGAGCGTACGTATGCCGGGCTGGATGTTCACGCCCGTAACGGTTGTCGGGGCCGCGATCGATGGGGTTCCGGGGAGATCCGGTCCCTGCGGCTGGCGGCGGAGAGGGACGCGGTGGTGGCCTGGGTGGTGCCGCTGCCGGGTCCGGTGACGGGTCCGGTCCCGCTGCCGGGTCCGGTTGCGGGTCCGGTGGCGGCGGCCCATGAGGCCGGGCCAACCGGGTTCGCGTCGGCGTGTACGTAGTCGTAGCCGATCCGCGCCTGTTTTTGCGCGTAGCTCTTGCCGGCTTCCCGGCCGTGGCTCCGCCGTCCGGGATCCGTCCGAATTTCTTGACGTCGATTTTCTTGGCGCGACACTCCGAGCTCCTTGGCCACGTGCGCCACCGGACGCAGGTCGTGCACGACACGGCGTACCAGAAGACGTCTGCCGTGAAAGGTCAGCCCGGCATTGGCGTGGGTCGCCAAGACCTCCGGTTGTGGTGAAGACAGGCGTCTCCATTACGCCCGGAGTTCTTCCTCTCGCGTCAACTGCCGACGCGAGTTGCCAGCCTCTTGGCCGAGTACGGCCGGGCGCTTCGTGGCTCCCTGTCGAGGGCTGCCCCGGTCCGCGATCGGCGACCGGGGAGGAGGAGTCTGCGCGGCAGACTCGACCGGGGAGGAGGAGTCTGCGCGGCGGACTCGACCGGGACGGAGGAGTCTGCGCGGCAGACCTCTTGTGAGGTGCAGATGCCCCGGGATATCGTATGGATCCAAACGACAAGGAGGGTGGGACCCGCTCTTCCTGTCGGGCGGGGCCCCGCCATGCCGGGCTTCCGGACGAGGCCCCGCCTGCCCATCCATCCCTCTCCCCGCTACCCGGCCGGACCGCCGCCCCTAAATCCCTGCACCTCCTGCCAGTACCGCCCCAACGGCACGTATCTTCGGATGGACCGCGCCATGGCTCAGACACCCCATTCCGCCGCCACCCCCCAGAAAACAAGGGCTTGTCGCTCATCGACGTGGCCCAGTCCGTCGGCTTCATGGGCCCGGTCGCTGCCGCCTTCCTGGCCGTCAACGCGATGCCCACCCCCTCCCGAACCTGCTGGAGCTGCCGGACACGCCCGCCTACTCCTGGTTCTCGACATTCGGTGTCTTCTGTCTGGCCGCCATCTACCTGATGACGGCCAATGGCGCCCCACGCATCCCGCGCGACCCCTCGCGCCGTCGGCAGTTGTGGCCGTGTTCGGCCGTGGGAGCACTGCTCACCGTTGGCGCCCTGTTCGGTTTGGTCTACAAGGTGCCCGCGCCCACGGTCTGTGCGACCTACGCCGTGCTCGGCCGGGTCGCCCGGCGGTAGTGGTCGCCGTGGTCGTCGGTCGGCGAGCCGCGCACGTGCGGATCGCCGAAATGGACCCGACCCGCACGGCAGTCGCTCCGTACCGGAACTGAGGAACGTCAGCAGTTGCCACTGACACACCTGGAAAAGGCCGGGCGGCACCGCGAAGCACTGGAGAAGGTCGCGGCTGCCACCGACGCGATCCCCTACGCGGCCGACGTCACCTCTCTCCAGGCGGTGGAGCAACTGGTCGCCAAGGTCGAGTTCGAGCACGGCCGACTGGACGGGGTGGTGGCCAACGGGGGTGACGCACCCGGACCCGCCCCGTCCAACCGGCGATGCGGTCGAGGTTGATTCATCGCCCAGGCTCTCGCCGCGTCGACGTCCTGTGGGCTGAGGACAACCCATCATCAGCCACACCCGGCCCTCCTGGGCCGCCCAACACCTTACGGAGTCCACCATGGATCTGAGCTACTGGCTCGACCGAGCCGTGACCGCGAACGAGAACTGGTCGAGCAGCTTCGGCCCCTACCCCGAGCACCCCTCGCTGGGCGTCGACACCCAGCGGTTCGGCACCGCGTTCGAGGACTTGACCGAACGGTTGAAGGACAACTACCCGTTCTTCCACCCCCGCTACGCCGGACAGATGCTCAAGCCGCCGCACCCAGCCGCAGTCGTGGGCTACCTGAGCGCGATGCTGATCAACCCCAACAACCACGCCCTGGACGGCGGCCCGGCCACCGCCCGCATGGAACGCGAGGTCGTCCAACAGCTCGCCACCATGTTCGGCTACGACACCCATCTGGGGCACCTCACCACCAGCGGGACCATCGCCAACCTCGAAGCACTCTTCGTGGCCCGCGAACTCCACCCCGACAGGGGCATCGCGTACAGCACCGAAGCGCACTACACCCACGGACGCATGTGCAAGGTCCTGGGCATGGAAGGCCACCCCGTCCCGGTGGACCACCAGGGCAGGATGGACCTCGACGCGCTGGAAGAACTACTGCGCACCGGGCGAGTCGGCACCGTCGTCCTCACCGCCGGCACCACCGCCCTGGGCGCCGTCGAACCCATCCACGAGGCCCTGGAGCTGCGCGAACGCTACGGAGTGCGTATCCATGTGGACGCCGCCTATGGAGGCTTCTTCACCCTCCTCGCCGGCGCCGACGGGCCCGAAGGACTGCCCGAGGCGCCCTGGCGAGCGATTGCCCAGTGCGACTCGATCGTCATCGACCCGCACAAGCACGGACTCCAGCCCTACGGCTGCGGTGCCGTCCTGTTCCGCGACCCCTCCGTGGGCCGCTTCTACCTGCACGACTCGCCCTACACCTACTTCACCTCCGAGGAACTCCACCTCGGTGAGATCAGCCTGGAGTGCTCGCGCGCAGGTGCCGCGGCAGCCGGGCTCTGGCTCACCTTCCAGCTGCTGCCGCCCACCTTCGAGGGCCTCGGCCAAGCACTGGCCGCGGGCCGCAGGGCGGCGGCGCGCTGGAGCCGGCTCATCGAGGAATCGGACTTCCTGGAGCTCTACCAGCCGCCGGATCTCGACATCGTCACCTACTTCCCGGTGACCCGACCCAGCTCGTTCTCGCAGATCGACGCCGCCAGCGCCCGGATCATGCAGACGGGTATGACGGACGCCGAGGACCCGGTTTTCCTGAGCACCCTCCGCGTTGGCGCACAGGCAATGGACGCCCGGCATCCGAAGATCACTGCCGACGCCGACGGTGCCCGGATCCTGCGCAGTGTGCTGATGAAGCCGGAGTCCGAGTACTACGTCGATCACTTGCACGCCCGCCTGGAAGACCTCGCCCGCTCCTGACGGCGCGCGGTGCCCGGATGTGACGACGAACGACCAAGTGGTTGAGAGAAGGCACGTGCGGGGCACTGTCATCGAGCACGACCACTTGGACGCCGTCCGAACCCGAGGGCGTGAAGCGGAGCCCGTACAGCGGGCCGGCCTCAGACCGAGAACTCCGCCACCGCGAAGACACCCGGAATCCCGGTCGGCGTCAGGGACACCTCGGTCCAGATCGTCTTGCCTGTCATGGTGCAGCGGGTGCGGCGCTCGCGAAGGGGAGGCCCCCCGAGACCCAGCGGTGGTCCGGCGGGCATGTCCACGAGTTCGGCGTGTCTCTCGGGAGTGACCAGCACCGGCGGGAGTTGGCCCGCTCGTGACATCACACAGTGCCGCGGGACCGGGTCGTGGATCGCGTACAGGCACGTCACGCCCGGCGCCTGGTCCTCGTCCCCGGCCAACCCCGGAGGCCGTGCGAATCGTCCGCACGGAACGGATACGAGCGGCTGCCCCCCGTCCGGGAACCGGAGGCTGAGGGGCCTCAGCCGGAGATCCGGCCGTACCAGTAGGTGTAGCGGTCCACGGGGTCGCCGTCGTGCCCCCATGGCCAGGCGGTGACGAGGCCCCCGGTCGCGTGCGTCACTGGGGTCGCCTGCCCCGCACGGCCTGCCCGGGCGAGGGCGTAGGCGAGGAGGTTGAGGTCGGCGAGGGCTGCCGCGTGGCGCCGGAAGCCAGGGCGGAGCCAGTGCTCCAGTGCGTGGTCGAGCAGGGGTGCCACGTGCGGTTGGGCCCAGTAGCGGCTCGCGCCGAGTACCCGTGTGCCGCCGCTGTCCAGGTCGCGGTGGTACTGCCGTACGGCGGCGGCCAGCGGAAGACACGCCGCCGGCGCCCCCGACGGCATGGCGGCGCGGACGTCGTCCAGGAAGTCCCGCAGAGAGGACTGGCTGCCCTGCTCCTCCGGGGAGAGATATCCGAGGACCTGCAGATGCGCCTCACGATGCCAGGCGTCGCGGGCATTGATCTCCCGCCAGACAGAGGTGAGTTCGCCGCCCGGCCGGCCCAGCAGCCGCAGGGCCGCGAGCATGGCCACCCACGGGGTGGGATCGGCCGGGTGGGCGGTCTCGGCGGCGAGCCGGCAGGTGTCCAGCGCCGCCCGGGGGCCGGTGGCCAGTTCGGACCAGGCGTGCAGGATCAGTGCGTCCGGGCGCGGGGCCGCCGCAGCCGCCAGCCGCGGGCTAGGGGGCTTCTGATGGATCTCCGTGGGGAAGGAGCGGCGTCTGGTGCGTGCGATCGCAAGGCGCCGGAGCGCCCTCGATGGGGGTCCCCCCGCTCGAGCGAAGCCGAGAGTGGGGGAGGAGCCACGTGGGCGTTTCGGCAACGCGGCTGGGGGTCCCCCCTCTGGGGGAGTGCGTGCCAGACGCCGCGACGCCGCGGAGATCCATCAGAAGGGCCCTAGCCGCGGGGCGGATCTTCTACGGCGTCCGATGAAGGTCATGGCGGTGGTGTGTCGTCAGTGGCGGTCGCGGGCGGCGCGTACGAGAGCGTCGAACAGGCCTTGCTGGGCGGGGTCCTCGTGTGCGGTGTCCTCGGGGTGCCACTGGACCGCGACGAACCAGCCGGGAGCCGCCGGCATTTCCAACCCCTCCACCGTGTCGTCGGCGGCCCGCGCGGTGACCGTGAGGCCGGCGCCCGTACGGTCCACCCGCTGGTGGTGGAAGCAGGATGCCTCCACCTTCTCCGCGCCGGTGACCCGCTCCAGCAGCGAGCCGCGCCGGATCGCCACAGGGTGCACCACCTGACGGTGCTCTCGCTCCGGGCCGCCCATGTCCTGATGCAGGGTGCCCCCGAGGGCGACATTGACGACTTGCATGCCCCGGCAGACCGCGAGCAGCGGCACGCCCGAGTCCAGGGCCTGGCGGGCCAGCTCCAGATCGAAGCCGTCCTGTTCGTCGTCGACGTCGTAGACGGCCTCGTGGACCTCGGTTTCGCCGTAGCGGTACGGGGCGAGGTCGCCGCCGCCAGGCAGCAGCAAGCCGTCGAACCGGGCGAGGCGAGACGCCACGTGGGTGGCGGTGGAGTCGGCCGGGTGGATGGTGGCCGGTTCGCCGCCGGCCCGCCAGACGGCCTCGATCAGGGCGCGGGCGTTGACCTCGGCGGCGTAGCGCAGTGCGGAGGTGGAGGCGGCGAAGCGGGCGGGGACAGCGATCAGCGGGCGCGTCTGCGAGGCGGTCACAACTGGATCCAGGTGGTCTTGAGTTCGGTGTACTTCTCGATGGCGTGGGCGGACTTGTCGCGTCCGTTGCCGGACTGCTTCATGCCGCCGAACGGCACGGTGAGGTCGCCCTCCTCGTAGCAGTTGACCCAGACCGTGCCGGCCTTCAGCGCGCGCGAGACCTGGTGGGCGGTGGACAGGTCGGAGGTCCACAGCCCGGCGGCCAGGCCGTACTCGGTGGCGTTGGCGAGCGCGACGGCCTCGTGGAGGTCGTCGAAGGTGAGCACGGACAGGACGGGGCCGAAGATCTCCTCACGGGCGAGCCGCATGCCTGGGGCCACGTGGTCGAAGACCGTGGGGGGCAGGTAGCTGCCACCGGTGTCGGCCAGCGTGCGGCCGCCTCCCACACGCAGCCGTGCGCCTTCGTCGAGACCGGTGCCGATGTGGTCCAGTACGCGTTCCAGATGGCTCTCGCCGACGAGGGCGCCCATCTCGGTGGCGGGGTCGAGCGGGTCGCCGATCCGCAGTTCCCGGGCCCGCTCGACGATGGCGTCGGTGACGCGCTCGGCGATGGAGGAGTGGACGAGCAGGCGGGAGGGGGCGGTACACATCTCGCCCTGGTTGAAGAAGATGCCCCAGGCGGCGGTGGCGGCGGCCTTCTCCAAGTCCGGGGCGTCCGGGAGGATGATGTTGGGCGACTTGCCGCCCAGCTCCAGCCAGACCCGCTTGAGGTTGGAGTCGGCTGCGTAGCGCAGGAAGTGCCGACCGACCGTCGTGGATCCGGTGAAGGCCAGGACATCGACATCGGGGTGCAGCCCGATCGCCCGCCCCGCGGTGGGCCCGTCGCCGGTGACGACGTTGAGCACGCCCGGCGGCAGCCCGGCCTCCGTCGCCAGCCGCCCGAGCAGCAGCGCGGACAGCGGCGAGTTCTCCGACGGCTTGAGCACGACGGTGCAGCCTGCCGCGAGTGCCGGGGCGACCTTCCAGGAGGCGAGGGTGAGCGGGAAATTCCACGGCACCACCGCGCCGACCACGCCCGCCGGCTCCCGGGTGACCAGCGCGAGGGCGTCGGGGGCGGTGTGCGGCGACTCGTCCGTGAGTTTGTCCGCCAACTGCCCGTACCAGCGGAAGGTGTTGATCGCCGCGCGCAGCTCGATGTCGTAGGCGTCCGTTATGGGCTTGCCCATCTCCAGACTGACGGTGAGCGCCAGCCGGTCCCGCTGCTCCTCGAGCCGGTCGGCGATCCGCAGCAGGACCCGGCCCCGGTCGGCAGGCGCGAGGCGCGGCCAGGGGCCCGAATCGAAGGCCCGGCGCGCGGCGGCCACCGCGGCGTCCACCTCGGCGGCCTGGCCGTCGGCCACTTCCGCCAGCACCTGCCCGTCGCGGGGCGAGACGGCCGTGTAGTACTGCCCGCCCCCGGGTTCGTCGGTCCCGTCGATGTGGTGCGCGCCGGACAGGTCCAGCGCCTTGGCGCGGCGCAGCCATTCGTCGTGGGTGATGTCCAGCACGCGTGGCCTCCAGCTCACAGGGATTACGTTTGATCCCAAACGATAGGCCGCCCCATGGGCCTCCCACAAGGGAGAGCGGCACCTTCTGCCATATTGTTTGAGGTCGTACGATTGGCGGGCCGCGGATATTCCGTGGGAAGGGAACGCCGATCGTGCGAGCACTCGTCGTCGGGCACGAGCATGTGACGGAGCTCGGGGGGATCGGAGCTCGCGGCTCGTCGAGCGCGGATACGACCTCACCACCATGACGGTCGTGCCCGAGTCCCGCCACCACTTCCCGGACGTACCGTTCGACTTCCCCGAGCCGACGGATGGGACCTGATCGTGCCCCTCGGCGCCCCCGGGTCGGTGGACGACGAGGACACCATCGGCAGCTGGATGCCGGAGCGGGCCCGGGAGGTCCGCTCCGGCCACACCACGGGAATGGCACGTTCAGCCGTCGGTCGTCGTCCTGCCACGGGTCAGCCGGGCGGTGATGACGCCCAGGACCAGGACCGCCGGGACGGTGAGCTCCAGCCACATGGCCGTGCCCGGCTCGCCGCCGATGAGGGTGGTGAAGTTGGCCAGGATCAGCCAGAGGGCACCGGCGATGCCGAGCGCGCCCAGAGCCGGGGCGATCAGCGTGTTCCAGGGGCGGGTGTCGAGGCGTTCGCGGCGGAAGAAGACGATCACCGAGGCCGAGGTGAGGAAGTACAGCAGCATGATCCCCAGCACGGCCACGCCGCTGAACCAGGAGAAGAGGGTCAGCACCGGGTCCTTGCCCGCCCATGCGAACGGAACGACCAGCACCAGCGCGATCGCGGTCTGCACGGTGCCCGCGGCCCAGGGCGAGTGGCGCCGGTTGAGGGCGGACACCCGGCGCGGCAGCAGTCCGTCGCGGCTGAGCGAGAACAGGTAGCGGTTCGCGGAGTTGTGGAAGGCGAGGATGCCCGCGAAGAGCGAGGTGGCCAGCAGGATCGGCAGGACGTCGTTGGCCCAGCCGCCGAACTGCTCAGCGATGGGCGCGAAGACGAATGCCGTGGCCTGGCCGCCCTCCAACGCTTTCCCGGCCGCCGCCGTGGCGTTCGACGCGCCGTACGCGGAGATCAGCATCCATGAGGTGAAGGCGAAGAAGCCTCCGACGACGATCACGGACAGATAGGTGGCCCGGGGCACGGTCTTGCGCGGCTCCCTCGCTTCCTCCCCGTAGATCGCGGTGGCCTCGAAGCCGAACATGGATGCGATCGCGAACATCAGTGCCACCCCCGGGGCCCCCTTCAGGGCCGCTCCCGGTGAGAAGCTCTGCGCGAAGCCGAGCCCCTCGGGCCCGCCGCCCTTGAAGAAGGTGACCAAGGCGAAGGCGATCAGGATGCTGAACTCCGCCAGTACGAAAACCGCCAGGACCCGGGCCCCCATCTCGATCCCCGCGGCACCGAGCACCTGGGCGACGGCCATCGTGACCAGGGCCCAGACCCACCAGGGTGCGTCCAGCCCGGCGTACTGCGCGACGAGGCCGCTCACCAGGTACCCGTACAGGCCGTACATGGCCGCCTGGATCGCACAGTAGGCGAAGAGCGCGACAGCGGCGCCGGCGGTGCCGGTGGTCCGGCCGAGGCCCTTGCCGATGTACGTGTAGAAGGCGCCGGCGTCTACGACATGGCGCCCCATGGCCACGAAGCCGACCGCGAACAACAGGATGATCACGCCGGCCGCGACATAGGCGGCGGGAACGCCGGGACCGTCACCGAGGGCGACGGCGATGGGGACGGCTCCGGCGATGCCGGTCAGCGGAGCCTGTGCGGAGAGGACGAAGAAGAGGATGCCCACAACGCCGAGGGCGTTGGGCTTGAGCCTGCCTGCGGAGGGACTGCCCTGCGCGGTCTGGATTGTATCGACGGTCTGACTGTCCACTCGGATCACCTGCCAGGGGACGGGGAGGGGAGGGGGAATCATTTCAGGCCAAACGAGTTGCCTCATGGTGGGCCCGCGCTATCCATTTGGCAAGGAGTTGTGCGGAGATTCCCGCCCCACGCTCGGTTCCTTACGGGCCCGTAACCGAAAAGACATCGGCACCGGCGGCCGGACTCCGGCCTACGCGCGCACGGCGATGGCCTGCAGAGGACTCACGTCACCCGTGTCCTGGGACTCCTCGGCGAGGGCGTCGTCCACCTCGGCCGCTGGGTTCGCAGGGCCGGCCGCCTCTACTCGCCGAGCGCGAACAGGTCGAGCGCGAACAGGTCGAGCGCGGAGAGGTCGGGCGCGGAGAGGTCGGGCGCGGAGAGGTCGGGCGGGGAGAGACCTGGACGCCTTCACACGTCCAGCGCCTCACGACGAGCCCGTCGGGCCGGGGCCGGGTCAGTCGTCCGCGTGGGCGTTGAGCAGCCGCAGCAGAGAGCGCAGCTCGTCGAGGGCGGCATCGGTGACCTCTGGCCCGCCCAGCACCAACTGATGCAGAACCAGGCCGTCCAGGGCGGCGAAGACCAGGCGGGTCAGCGCCCGGCTCCCGCCCGCGGGCAGCATGCGCGACAGCTCGCGCTCGGTGGCGTCGAAGTACTCGTCGTACAGCGCGCGGATCTGTGGCAGCAGCTCGGGCCGGCGCCGCGACTCCAGCAGCAGTTCGTACTGGAATGCCTGGGTGTCCGGATCGGCGATGACCATCTCTGACACGCCGGCCGAGAAGTCGGCGACCTTTCCCGTGCCGGGCTCCACCGCGCTGATGCTCAAGCTGGTGCGCACGGTATGGGCCAGCGCCTCCTCGATCAGTGCGTCCCGGGATCCGAAGTGGTGGACGACCAGACCGTGCGTGACCCCGGCCTCCTCCGCGACGGCGCGATAGGTGAGCTTGCGCAAGCCGCCCCGGGCCACCACGCGCACGGCGGCGTTGAGCAGGGCCTCCCGGCCCGCTCCGTAGTTCACCTGCTTGCGGGACCTGCCGCCCTTGCCTTCGGCGGTTTCGGCGGATTCGGTCATGTCGGCGACTCTATCCGGCGGTTACGGATGCAGGCGTGCCGCGGGGAGGCGGCGCTCAGCCAGGCCCGGAGGGGCTCCCACGCTCTGGAGGTCTGCCCCCGATGCCATGGAGCGCCGCACCGGGCTCTGTTCGTGGCAGGCCCGGTGCGGCGCCGTCTTTCGGCGGTGTCAGCGTCTGGGCGGCCTGACGCCCCGGAACTCCCAGTCGCCGCCGAGCGCGGTGGACAGGACCTCCTCGGACTCGGTGGGCTGGGCGCCGACGTCGGTACGGATCGAGGTCGGGCCGGTGACGATGTGGTTGGTCAGCCGGCCGAGGCCCTCGACCTCGACCTCGACGACGTCGCCCGGCTGGACGGGGCGGGAGTTGGCCGGGGTTCCGGACAGCAGCACATCACCGGGGTAGAGGGTGATGGTGCGGGCGATGTCCGCGACGAGGTAGTGCATGTCCCACTCCATCTCGTCGGTCGAGCCGTCCTGGACGACCTTGCCGTTGACGTAGGTCCGCAGGTATTTGCCGTGGAAGTCCCAGTCGGTGACAAGGCCCGGGCCGAGCGGGCAGAGGGTGTCGGAGCCCTTCACCCGCAGCATCGAACCGGCGTCGGTGTCGCGGAAGTCGTGCAGGCCGTAGTCGTTGGCGACGGTGTAGCCCGCGATGTACTCGTCCGCCTCGGCGGGGGAGATGTTGCGCGCGGTCCTGCCGATGACGATGGCGACCTCACCCTCGTAGTTGAGCCACTTGCAGCCCTCCGGGCGCACGATCGCGCCCTTGTGGGAGTTGAGGGCCGAGGTCGGCTTGTGGAAGTACGTCGGGGTCGGCGTGAGGGTGATCTGGAACTCCTCCACCCGGCTGCGGTGGTTGAGGTGGACTGCCACCACCTTCGACGGCACGACCGGCGGCAGGTGCTGGGCGTCCTCGATCCTGACCCGGCGGCCGTCCCCGGCCACGAGTTCGACGCCGTCCCGGACGGTCTCGACGGCGGCACCGTCGAGGAGGATGCGGCGGTATTCGGGCATGGCAGGCCTTTCTAGGAGCGGCTGTGCGGATTGCGCGGGGACGCGGAGTTTGGCACTCCCGTGCCGGTCCAGCCCTCGGCCGGGCGGTCGAACCAGAGGTGGACCTGGCCGGTGCCGATGGAGTTCTCGTACTCGCCGTACTGCCGGCCCTTCGCGGTGCACGCCTGCTCGCCGAGGGCGCCCGCCATCATCAGGTAGTGGTAGAAGCGGGCCTCGGGCTTGTACTTCCAGAACTCCGGCATGGTGTCGAGGACCTTGGCGTGGCGGCCCTCCTTGAACCAGGCGATCCGTTCGCCGTCGGCCTCGCGTGCCTCCTGCGTGAAGATGTGACTCGGGTCGCTCGCCTCGTGGTCGCGCAGCTCGCGCAGCGGCCAGAAGGTGTGCGACAGCGCACCGGAGGCGATCAGCAGCACCCTGCGGCCGGGCGTCGCCGCGATGCCGTCGGCCAGCGCGCGCCCCAGTCGCAGGTGGTCCTCCATGTCACCGGTCTGGCAGACGCCGATGGTCACCCAGCGCTTGTCGGGCAGGCCCTCGCCGAGGAACTTCCACAGGTTGATCGTCGCGTAGTAGATCGGAAGGTACTCGTCGTCGATCGCGCTGATCCAGGTGCTGTGCTTGTCGGCGAACTGTGCGATGTTGTGGGCCAGTTCGGGGTCGCCGGGAAAGTCGTACGGCATGCGGCACATGCCGCGCGGCAGCTCCTCGGAGGTGAACAGGCCGGCCCGGCGCTGTTGCGCGGTGACGACGAACTCGACGGTGGTCGCCCAGTGCGAGTCCAGGACGACGACCGTGTCGTAGTCGTCGCGCTCGAAGACCTCCTTGCGGAGCTGGTGCAGGCCGGTGACGAGGGTGATCTCCTTGCCCTTGTTGAGCTCCAGCCGCTGGGCCTGCGGCAGCACGATGGTGGGGACGTGCGCGAGCAGGCCCGCGCCGACGATCTCACCCATGACGGGTCACCTCCTGCTGCCATCCCTTCGGCGCCGTCACGGTGTTCTTGACGTCGCAGTAGAAGTCGAAGCTCCAGTTGCCGCCCTCGCGACCGACGCCGGAGTGGCGGGAACCGCCGAAGGGCGCCCGCAGGTCACGTACGAAGAAGCAGTTGACCCAGACCGTGCCCGCGACCAGCTGCGCGGTGACGCGCTCGGCGCGCTCCCGGTCGCCGGTGACGAGGGTCGCGGCGAGACCGAAACGGGTGTCGTTGGCGAGCCGGACCGCCTCCTGCTCGGTGTCGAAGGTCTGGAGGGTGAGCACCGGCCCGAAGACCTCTTCCTGGACGACTTCCGAGTCCTGGGCGACGTCGGCGAGCAGGGTCGGCCGGTAGAACAGGCCGCCGAGTTCGGCGTTGGGCTCGCCGCCGATCACCGCGCGAGCGCCCGCGTCCAGCGCGCGGCGGACGAAGCCGTCGATCTTCTCCAGCTGGCGGGGGTGGATGTTGGGACCGAGGTCGGTGGCCTCGTCGCGGGAGTCGCCCTGGACGAGGCGGGCGGCCTTGGCCGTGAACCGCTCGGTGAACTCCTCCACGATCGAGGACTCGACCAGGATGCGGGTCGCGGCCAGGCAGACCTGGCCGGCGTTGTCGTACTGCTCCACCGCCAGATCGACCGCGAGGTCGAGGTCGGCGTCCGCGAAGACCAGCAGCGGCGACTTGCCGCCGAGCTCAAGGCTGAGCGGGGTCAGGTTGGCGGCGGCAGCGGCGGCGATCCGCTTCGCGGTCGGCACGGAGCCGGTGAAGCTGATCCGTCGCACATCCGGGTGCGAGACCAGGGCACTGCCCACCTCGGCGCCGTACCCCTGCACGACGTTGAGCACACCGGCCAAAAGCCCGGCCTCGGCCGCGATGTCCGCGAGGAGCGACGCCGTGAGCGGGGACCACTCGGCCGGTTTCAGGATCACGGTGTTCCCCGCGGCCAGCGCCGGGGCGACCTTCCAGGTGGCCAGCATCAGCGGCGCGTTCCACGGCGTGATCAGCACGCACGGACCCGCCGGGTCCCAGCTCACATGGTTCGTGTGGCCGCGCGTCTCGAAGTCCTCGTGCTCCAGCTTCAGCAGCCAGTCGGCGAAGAAGCGGAAGTTGTGGGCGACGCGAGGCATCACACCGCGGCGGTGCGAGCGCAGGAGGGCACCGTTGTCGAGGGTCTCGACGCGGGCGAGGTCTTCGAGGCGCTTTTCGACGCCGTCGGCGATGGCGTGCAGGATGCGGGCGCGCTCGGCGCGGGGCGTGGCTGCCCACTCCGGGAAGGCCGCACGGGCGGCGGCCACGGCAGCCTCGGCCTCGACGGCGCCACCGCGGGCGATCTCACCGAGGGGGCTGCCGTCGATCGGCGAGATGTCGGTGAAGGTCTCGGCAGAGGCGACGCGTTCGCCGCCGATCCAATGCCGGGTGTCGACGACGACCCCGGCCAGGGTGGTGAAGTGTTCTGACATGTCCGGTCTCCAAGTCCTTTGACTCGTAGGGGAGTTACTCGGCCTCGGAGGTGCCGGACTCCAGCAGGCGCCCGCCGTCCCACACGACCCCGACCTGGCGGTAGTACGCGGCGATCGGCTCGCGGATCTCCAGCCGGGCCAGCTCCTCGGTGGGCGCCTCGAACAGTTCCAGCTCCGCGTCGCCGACCCATGGCTGCCCGGCCTCGAAGGACGCGGCGCCGGTCTCGATGAGCTCGTCGAGCGCGAGGCCCTTGCCCTTCTCGATGGAGGGCAGCCACCGGTGGTGGGCCATCGGGTGGCCGTTGACGAAGCCGTTCGTCCCGGACGGCTCGCGCAGGGTCACCACCGTCTGGGCCAGGCGCCGGTCGGCGGCCGCGAGGGTCGCGCCGAAGCGCGCCCCGGCCTCGATCCGGGGGGCAGGCCCGTACGGATGCGGGCGCGTCTGGTGGATGGAGCCGAGCTTCTTCGGGTAGCCCTGGTGCAGTCCGCGGGCGATGGCGAAGTCCTTGTCGACCCAGATGTAGACGCACCGCGAGTACGTCTGTCCCTTGTAGGAGCAGCGGACGACCGCGAACGCCTCCTTGTACTGCGAGAGCACCGGGTCCAGCAGCTCCTGCCCGCCGTCCGAACACGACTGCCAGTCGGCCCAGATCAGTGCGACCGCGCCCGGGTCCTCCTCGGCGAGCTCCAGCGGCTCGGGCAGCAACTCCCGTACGCGCGCGGGATCCGTGCGGTACTCGACGGTGAGCAGATCACCGGAGTAGAGCCACGGCGGGGAAGGGATGAGGGACGACTCGCCGGTCGCCGTCTTTGGGTGGAAATAACCACGGACGCTGGCCATGACGTTGGTTCCTTACGCGGTGAGGGCGGGCTGCTTGAGCAGTTGGGCGCGGTAGCGGGCGGCGCCGGTGGCGGCGGCATGGCCGCCGAGGGCGACGACGCCGACCAACCGGCTGTCGCAGTGGTAGCCGACGAGGACGTCGCCGTCCGGATCGCCGTCGAGGACCCGGACGTCGGCGAGGCCGAGCCCGGGGGAGCCGAAGGACTGCAGCCGGAACTCGTGCTGATCGCTCCAGAACGTGGGCAGCGGGGCGAACAGCGTCAAGTCGGCTTCCGCACCAGTGAGATGAGACACCAGGGCCTTGGCGGCGTGCTTGGCGGTGTCACCGGGGATGGACCAGTGCTCGACGCGGCGCGGTACGCCGTCGTAGCGGGCGTTGGGGAAGCGTGCGACGTCGCCGACGGCGACCACGTACGGCAGCCCGCCGACCCGCAACCGGCCGTCCGTGAGCACACCGTCGGCCAGGTCGAGACCGTTGCCGTCGAGCCACTCGGTGTTGGCGACGGAGCCGACCGATTCGACCACCACGTCCGCCGGGAGAACCCTCCCGTCGCTCAGCACGACACCGGTGACGCGCTCTTCACCCCGGAACCCGGAGACACCGGTCCCGAGGACAAAGCGCACACCGCGCTCCTCGTGGCGCTCCAACAGCGAGCGGGCCAGCAGGCCACCGAGCGGCCCGACCATGGGCAGCGGCAGCGGGTCGACCACGGTGACGTCCCTGACGCCGAGGCCGATCGCGGTGGCGGCCACCTCGCAGCCGATGAACCCCGCGCCGATGACGACGACCCGGGCGCCGGGCCGGGTCAGCTCGGCCCGCAGGGCCTCCGCGTCGCCAAGAGTCCGTACGGTGTGACGGCCGGCCGCAGGGCCCTCGCAGCGCAGCCGCCGGGGACGCATACCCGTGGCGATCACCAGGCCGTCGAAGGGGATCTCCGAGCCGTCGTCCAGCTCGACGACCCGGTCCGCGAGCCGGGCAGCGGTGACCGCCGTACCGAGCCGCCACTCCACGTCGGCCACGTTCGGCCTCGGGGTGAAGGCCAGCGACTCGAAGGGGGCCTTGCCGGCCAGCACATCCTTGGACAGCGGGGGCCGGTTGTACGGCATGTGGGGCTCATCGCCGATGACGGTGATCGCGCCGGTCCAGCCGGCGCCGCGGAGCTGTTCTGCCGCGCGCAGGCCGCCCATGGAGGCCCCGGCGACGATGATGCGCTGCGTCGCCATGCCTCAGCCCTCGATACGGATGGCCTGCAGCGGACAGACGTCGGCGGCTTCCTCGACCTCGTCGCGCAGGGCGTCGTCCGGGTCGCTGACGTAGGCCAGCCGCCCGTTGTCGTCCAGCTGGAAGACGTCGGGAGCCGCGAAGACGCACTGCCCGTGGTCCTGGCACTTGTTCATGTCGACGACGACCTTCATGGCCGGTCCTCCTTGGAGGTGAGTGCGCCGGAGCGGGCGGAGGGGGAGGGAAGAAGGGGCCCGGCCTGTGACCGGGCCCCGGCCAAAGGGGTGCGGAACAGCCGAACCCCCAACTCGTTTGGCTTCAAACAAGCTACAAAGCCGTCGCTTGCTGGTCAATACCTATCCGGATGGATAAATTCTTTGGCGCACCCCCTTGCGAGAGGGTGGCCACCTCCATAACGTTTGACTTCAAATGACGAGCTTGGGGCTTCCAGTCCCACCCCGCGCGGTGGGGCTTCCGGTCCCACCCCGCGCGCCCCGCCCGGCACCCGGGCTCCAGTCTTCCTTCCGCCCCCTCCTCCAGGTCCCGAGGCCTGGGAGGTGCCCTTGATCCGCCCGAGGAGACATCGGTGAGTGCTCACGACACCCCATCCGTCCACCAGTACCTCGACCGGCTCGCCGCCGACGGCATCGACGTGGTCCGGGTCGTCTACCCCGACCTCATCGGCACCGACCGCGCCCGTGACGTGCTGCTGGACCACCTGCCGTCGGCCTGCGAGCACGGCCTGGCCTTCTGTCGCGCCGTCTACCACACCACCCCGCGCGGCGACGTCGTCGCGATCGAAGGCGGCATCGAGGCCGGCCTGCCCGACATCGCCGTACGACCGGATCTGGCCACCCTCGCGGGGGTGCCCTGGGAACCCGGCGTGGCCTGGTGTCTCGGCGACACGACCGACCCCGCGACCGGCGGCCCGGCGCCCGAGTCGCCGCGCGACCTGCTGCGCTCGGTCCTGTCCCGATGTGTGGATGCGGGCCTGCGCCCGGTCGTCGGCCCCGAGCTGGAGTACTTCCTGCTCGAAGAGGACGCCACCGCCCCGAACGGCTGGCGCCGCAGCCCACAGGCCACAGGCACCGTCTACACCGCCGGCCTGCGCGCCGACCCGGACAACCACCTGCTGCGCACCCTGCGGCAGTTGCGCGACCTCGGCATCGGCGTGGTCACCGGCAACCACGAGTTCGACGGCGGCCAGTACGAGATCAACCTGACCCACTCCGAAGCCCTGGACGCCGCCGACCGCGCCTTCCGCTTCAAGGCGGCCGTCAAGGAACTGGCCCGCGTGGAGGGCAAGCTCGCCACCTTCATGGCCAAGCCCTTCAACGACTCCGGCGGCTCCGGCTTCCACCTCCACCTCTCCTGCGAGAACGCGGAGGGCGGCAACGCCTTCGACGACCCGGCAGGCGCCTTCGGCCTCTCCGACAACGCCCGCTACGCCATTGCCGGCATCCTCGCGCACGCCCCCGCGCTCGCCGGTCTGCTCAACCCGACCGTCAATTCGTACAAGCGGTTCGGCCCCGACACTCTCGCCCCCTGGCTGATCGACTGGGGCCTGGACAACCGCAGCGCGATGGTCCGCATCCCGCCCGAGCGCGGCTCCGGCGCCCGCCTGGAGCTGCGACTCGGCGACGCCAGTGCCAACCCGTATCTCGCGATCGCCGCCCTCACCGCCGCCGCCCTGCTCGGTGTCCAGGAGGGCAAGGAGCCGCCCGCCCCGCTGGAGGGCTACGGCTACGACCCTCAGAAGTCCCAGGTCCTGCCGATGAGTCTGCCCGCCGCGCTCGACGCGCTGGAGGCCGACGAAGCGCTCACCGAACTGCTGGGCAAGGCCTTCACCGCGTCCTTCCTCGCCTACAAACGCGACGAGGTCGAGCGTTTCCGACGCCACGTCACCGACTGGGAGTTCGCCGAGTACTCCTACTCCCTCTGAGCACCCCGCCCACGCAACATCAGGAGCACTCCATGAACGCCTGCGCACCCAACGACCCGATGCCGCTGGACGAGGTCGACCTCGCCGACAACGACAGGTTCCTCGACGCCGTCACCCCCTGGCGCATGTTCCACACCCTGCGCCACCAGGACCCGGTCCACTGGCAGCCGGAGCCCGAGCCCAACAGCGGGTTCTGGGCCGTCACCCGGCACGAGGACATCGCCCGCGTCGACCGCGACGCGGCGACTTTCACCTCCACCAAGTTCGTCAACCTGGAAGAGCTCGACGACGACCAGATCAAGAAGCGCGCCTCCGTTCTGGAGCTGGACGGCGTACGCCACCGCGCGATGCGCAGCCTGCTGCAGCGGCAGTTCGGTCAGGGCGTCATCAACGAGTACACCGACTTCCTGCGCGGGCTGACCGCCAAGACCCTCGACGCGGCCCTCGCCAAGGGCTCGTTCGACTTCGTCGCCGACGTCTCCGCCGACTTCCCCATCAACGTCCTCGCCCGCCTCCTCGACGTGCCCCAGGAGGACAACCAGCAGCTCATCGACTGGGGCAACCGGATCATCGGCAACACCGACCCGGACTACGCGGACGTGCTGCTGCACAGCGAGGAGAGCGAGAAGTACCGCGACCTGCCGTTCCGCTCCCCCGCCTCCCTCGAACTCTTCGAGTACGGCCGCGAACTCGCCCGGCAGCGCCGCGGCGGCAGCGGCACGGACCTGATCTCGAAACTCGTCAACGAGACCCCGCGCGACGGGGTGCCGCTCTCCGGCCAGGACTTCGACAACTACTTCCTGCTGCTCGTCGTGGCCGGCAACGAGACCACCCGCCACACCATCTCCCACTCCATGCTGGCGCTCATCGAGCACCCCGAGCAGCTGGCCAAGCTCCAGGAAGACCCCTCCCTCATCCCGGTCGCCGTCGAGGAGTTCCTGCGCTGGGCCTCGCCCGTCTACCACTTCCGCCGCACTGCGACCCGCGACGTCGAACTCGGCGGAAAACAGATCAAGGAGGGCGACAAGGTCGTCATGTGGTACGCCTCGGGCAACCGCGACGAGAAGGTCTTCGGCAACCCCTACGACTTCGACGTCACGCGACAGAACAACGACCACGTCACCTTCGGCAAGGGCAGCCCCCACCTGTGCCTGGGCAACCTGCTCGCCCGCACCGAGATCCGCATCATGTTCGAGGAGCTGATCCCCCGGCTTGCGGACATCCGGCTGGCCGGCGACGTCCCCCGGGTACGCTCCAATTTCGTCAACGGCATCAAGAAGCTGCCGGTCGAGGTCACCCTCGCCTGAACACCCACAGCACACGGTCCGCCCGTCCGGGAGCCCTACTGCGAGCGCCTGTGGACGGGCTGCCGGCCCGGTGTGACCGACGACGTCGGAGTCGACCGTCTGTCCAGTGGACCACCCGACTGGGAGAGGCGCATGTTGGTCGGATCCGGCGGTTCCTCCATGTGGGACGGGCGGGGAGGAGGGCGAGCGATGGCGGCCGATGAGATCCGGGTATCTGCGGGGCTTCCCAGATCCTCCCGCCCGCACCCTGGGCGGCAGCCAGGACGACCCACCACTTGGCCATGCGCCATCCTCACGCTCTGGCTATGGTTGCCAGGAAGGGACAACGCAATAACGCATCTCTGACGGGCCCGTGGCCGGTGATGGAGCGGTCGGCAGCCATCACCGCATCAACCTCACCACTGGAAGCCCGCCCGCTCGGGGCGGAGCCTCGGTCGCGGATGTGAAGGCGGTCGGCGAAGGCGTGTTGAACCGCCCCCTCCCCAACAACTCCCCAACGACTCCCTGTCGCATCGGCGTTGGCCACTGGCCACACACAGGGTCCTCGAACAGTCGGTAGCGCTGGTCCTGGTGGTCAGGGAGCAGCGCGCCCTCAGCCGTCACGGCCAGGGCACTCCGCGAGTTCACTGAAGCGCTCAAGGAAGCGCGACACCGTCCTCCCCACACAGTGCTGACTCCTCGTCATGCTCGGACCGCCGTCCGGCTGTCCGGCCGTGCGGCGAACTCACGTCCACTTCCCGACACTTGATGCGCCTCCTGCCGGAGCCGGCCGACCGCCGTGGTGTCCGCCCCTCGTCGGGCTCGTCCCGCGTGCCGTCAGCCTCCAAGCCCAAGGAAGGCCCGCATGGATTCCTCTGGTGGTTCGTCGTCAGCTTCAGAAGGTCCTGACCGTCCGGTCGCCGGCGGCCCTCCTTTGAGCGCCGCGGAACGGGACGAGTACGAACGGCTGCGCAAGGCAGCCGGGATGCGCCACCGGCGCCTGCGCTATTCGGCTGCCTCCGTACTGCTGCTGCTGGCCTTCCTGCTGGCGCCGCTCGCCGTGGTCGCGGCCTGGATCGACTCAGAGGTCGCCGACACCGACCGGTACGTCCAGACCGTCGCCCCGATCGCCACCGAGCCCTCCGTGCAGAACACCGTGACCGACCGGCTCACCAAGCGCGTGGTCGACAGCGTCGACGTCGCTGCCTTCACCGCAGCCGTCGCTCAGACGCTGCGGCGGGAAGGGGCGCGCCCGCAGGTGATCCAGGGCGCCAAGGCGCTGACCGGCCCGTTGACGAGCGCTCTCAACTCCGCCGTCCACGACATCGTCGACAAGGTGGTGACCAGCGACCAGTTCGCCGAAGTGTGGGACGACGCCAACCGGCAGGCGCACGCCGCTGTGGTCAAGGTCCTCACCGGCGAGGGCAGCAGCGCCGTCCAGGCCGGTGACGACAGCATCGACCTGAACCTCGGCACCGTCATCGACAACGTCAAGCAGAAGCTGGTGGACCGGGGTTTCGACCAGGCCGCGAAGATCCCCGACGTCGACAAGACGATCACCCTGTTCAAGACCGACAAACTGAACGAGGCCCAGAACGCCATGCGTCTGCTGAACGTGATCGGCACCTGGCTCCCCGTCGTCGTCCTGGTCCTGGCAGCGCTCGCCATCGGGAGCGCACCCGCGCATCGCGTCGCCCTGATGGCCACGGCCATCGGTGTCGGGATCATGATGATCGTGCTGCTCGTCGGCCTCGCCGTGATGCGCCAGGTCTATCTGGACTCCGTCCCCACGACCGCCCTGCCGCAGGACACCGCGGCCGACATCTACGACACCTTCATCCGCTTCCTCAAGAACAGCACGCGTACGGTCCTGGTCATCGCCGTGATCACCACGTTGGCCGCCTATCTGTACGGGCCCGGAGGGGGTGCCCGCTGGGTCAGACGGACGGTGGCCGGCGGAACCGGGGCAACGGGCCGGTCCATGGCGCGACACGGTCTGCGCACCGGCGCCACCGGTCGCTGGCTGGACGCGCACGGCAAGTGGACCACCGGCATCGCCATCGCCGGCGGCGCGCTCGCCCTGGTGCTGTGGAACTACCCCACCCCCGGGGCCGTGGCACTTGTCCTCGGCATCGTGGTCCTCGTGCTGGCTCTCCTCGGCATCCTCGCCGCAGCCTCCGGCACGGCCGGACACCCGCCCGCAGGCGACCGGCCGGTCATCCGCCCCGGGTGACCCGGGTGACGCGGTCCGGCGCGCGCCGGAACTCTCCTGAAGACACACGTCACCCCAACCACCAGCAAAGGAGCCCGAGATGGCTGCAGAAGAGACCGCGGCGGGCGGCGTCGCCGCCCTCATCGACCCCGTGGTGGGCAGCGCCCGGGTCGTGTCCGCCGCCCGTGCCATCGGCGACGCCTTCGGGCTGGAACTCCCCGAAGACGAGGAACGGTGACGACCTGCCCGGCCGGGGCGGCGAGCCCCGGCCGGGCAGGCAGGAGGCCGAAGGTCCGCGGACCGTCCTCTCGCACGCAAGGCGACCTCGACACAGACGACACCAAACAGGAGAAGCAATGGACAGCAATGTGAACCTGGCCTACGACTTCCCGGTTCTCGGGGCCTTCTGGACGATCATGTGGATCTTCCTGTGGGTCATCTGGATCTTCCTGCTCTTCCGCGTCGTCGTCGACATCTTCCGCGACGACTCCATGGGCGGATGGGGAAAGACGGGATGGCTGGTCTTCACGATCGTCCTCCCGTTCCTGGGCGTCTTCGTCTACCTCATCGCCCGGGGCAAGGGCATGGGCAGGCGTGAACAGGAGCACGCCAGGGCCAAGCTGGCAGAGACTGACCGCTACGTCCGCGAGACCGTCGGTACCACCGGCCCGGCCAGCGAGGCGGACCAGCTCGCCAAGCTTTCGGAGATCCGGGCCCGCGGCGACATCTCCGACGAGGAGTTCCGCCAGGCCAAGGAGAAGGTCCTCCACCCGTAGCCGCACGCAACGGCCGTGGCCGCGGGCGCGTACACACTGGCCGTCGCCACCGAGGGGAGCGGTTTCATCGCGGCCTGGGTGGCCGGTTTCGCCTTCGGTGTCGCGCTGCGGCGGAGCGCAGCGGCGAACATGTCGGCCGAAGCATCGGCCACCACCGACGGCACCGCCGACCTCGCCGGGCATCTCGCCGAACTTCTCGCCTCCTTGAGCTTCCTGGTCTTCGGTGCCGTCCTGCTCGGGCCGACGCTGGAAGACCTCGACTGGCGGATCATCACCTATGCGGTACTGAGCCTCACGGTGATCCGGATGCTGCCCGTCGCGCTCTCCCTGGCCGGGAGCGGCCTGGCCCCTCCCGCGGTCGCCTACACCGGATGGTTCGGTCCGCGGGGGCTCGCCTCCGTCGTCTTCGGGCTTCTCCTGGTGGAGGAACGCGTCCCGGGCGTTCAGCTCCTCGGCCGGGTGATCGCGGTCACCGTCGCGCTCAGCATCCTCCTGCACGGCATGTCGGCTGTGTTCCTCGCGAAGCGGTACGGCGCCTGGCACAGGAAGGCCGCCGAACGGAGCCCGCATGTGCGCGAGGGCGTGCCCGAGGAGGGAGAGGCCGGGCACTCGTCCCCCGCGCGGTAGGGCGACGACGGAGGATTCGAGGATTCATGAGTGCCGACATCGACAGGCACAGAAGTTCGGCGCGAGGGTGGGCGGTCCCAGTGGCGGTCACCGCGCTCGCGGTCCCTGGCGGTGGCCGTCCAGGCAGCAGTCGGCCCGCTCGTCGAAACCCGTGTCAGCCTCCTCCGCCGGGCGCGGACGCCACTTCCCCAGGACGCAGATGGCCCCGCCCCACTCCACCGGCCGCCGGCCGAGCTCGCGTTCTCGAACGGAATTCGCCCGCTGGATCCGGAGACGCACGGGTCGTCCGGGCCACGCAGGGCCATCCCGTTGCCGACCGCCGGCCGACCCGTCAGCAGACACCCGCGCCACCGGTCCGCCGCCCGGCCGAAAGGACGAAAGGACGAAAGGACGACGAAACGCCATGCCCCACCAACTGCGCTCCGAAGACCTCGGCTTCCTCGAACGCGCCCCTGTCCGGCGCACCCGCACCCGTGACCTCCACGCACCCGCAGAGGTCATCTTCGAACAATTGGCGGCCCGCCCCGAGAACTGGCCCCGCTGGTTCGGGCCGGCCAACGAATGCCGCTATGAAGGAGCACCCCCCTACGGCGTGGGAACCATGCGCCACCTGCGCCTGTACCGGCTGATCCGGGCCCGCGAGACCCTGCTCGTCTGGGAACCCGGCGAGCGCTTCGCCTACCGGGTCCACGAAACCAGTGCGCGCGGCGTCACGGCCATGATGGAGCAGTGGACACTCGCTCCCTCGGCACACGAGCGGACCAGAGTCAGCTGGACGATCGCTGTCGACTGCGCACCCCCCGTACACCTACTGCTTCGGGTGAGCCGACGCCACGTGGACAAGATCTTCCGGGATGCGATGGAGCGGCTTGAGGGCATGTGCCGCCGTCCCTGACACTCCACCACGGCTCCGACAACTCAGGGCGCGCCCGTACTCTTGACGCCCGGCCAGCGGTCATGGGGCCCACCCGCGGGTGGCGTATCCATCGCGCGGCGGCGGACAGGGGTCGCTCGCCTGCCGCCCTCAGCTCCGGGGCACCTGGGCCGGCTTCTCACCCATCGGTTCAAGGCCCGTGGCCGACGGCACGACCGCCACCTGCCGACGGATGACGTTGATCGTCTCGACGAGCTGCTCACGCAGCATCTGGCAGTGTCCGGCCCGCCCCTCCGGAGCCCAGGCCGGTCCGTCCGAACCGCTCATACACACCTCCGCGGGGCGTACCCGCCCTGAACAATGTCCGTCAGACCCGCCGACCAGGTCTGCAACCACCAGCACGGCACCGCCGCCCTGCCCGCCAAAGCCTCAGCTCGCCGAGAGCCCCTCGCTCCGACAGAGCTGGTCACCAGCGGGCATCTGCACAGCGTCCCCCGCTCTGCCGCCGACGCTGACCGCCATACGTCCCCAACGACGCCATCCCGCCGCCGATGGCCCGCCGACAGGGTGGTTTTCGGCCGCCGCCCATCCCGGAAGGTCGGCAGCTACGACGGAAATACCGCCAAATGGCCCGCGCACTGGTCACTGGCTAGCATGAGAAGCGGAGCGGTCTCTGACACCACTCGCAATGGCGGACCCGGCAATACCTGCCCCGGACCCGGCCGCTCGGCCTTCGCGCGGTCTGCTCTGCCTTATTCCTGCACAACCGTGACCGTTGGATGCGCCGGCGCTTTGCGTTGACCGGCCGCAACAGATGCCCGGCGGTACGCGGACGTCCTTCTCCGCAGGCAGCGATCAAGCGTTCCAGTCGTCGGCATCGTACGACTGGCGCGCTCGGAGGATCAGGCGCATGGCGACGAACGAGTACAAGCAGGGAACCGCGTTTCCCGGAGTGATCGGTCGCACGGCAGAGGAGTCGACGCCCGCTTGGCCACAGCCGACGCGGGCCGTTCCCGGCACGCCGAACGTCCTTTTCATCGCGCTCGACGACACCGGATTCGGCCAACTCGGCTGTTACGGCAGCCCGATCGAAACCCCCCACATGGACGGGCTCGCCGCGAACGGGCTGCTGTACAACAACATGCATACGACGGCTCTGTGTTCACCGTCGCGTTCGTGCATCATCACCGGGCGGAACCACCACTCCAACGCGATGGCCTGCGTCACGGAACTGGCCACGGGCTATCCGGGGTACAGCGGCCGGATCCCGTTCGAGAACGGCTTCGTCTCCGAGATGCTGGTGCAGCAGGGCTACAACACCTACATGGTCGGAAAGTGGCACCTGATGCCCTCGGAGTACGAGTCCGCCGCCGGTCCCTACGACCGCTGGCCGCTCGGCCGGGGCTTCGACCGGTTCTACGGCTTCCTCGGCGGCGACACCAGCCAGTGGTACCCGGACCTGGTCCACGACAACCACCAGGTGGAACCGCCCGCCACACCGGAGGAGGGCTACCACCTCACCCCGGATCTGGTGGACAAGGCCATCTCCTTCATCGCCGACGCCAAACAGGTCGCCCCCGACAAACCGTTCTTCCTGAACTTCTGCACCGGAGCCACGCACGCACCGCACCACGTGCCCAAGGAGTGGGCGGACCACTACCGGGGGAAGTTCGACGAGGGCTGGGACGCCTATCGCGAGGCCACCTTCGACCGCCAGAAGCAACTGGGGGTCGTCCCCGCGGACGCGCGGCTGTCCCGGCACGACCCGGACGTCCCCGAGTGGAACTCCCTGTCCCCCGACGCGCGCCGTCTCGCCACGCGGATGATGGAGGTGTACGCCGGGTTCCTCAGCCACACCGACCACCACATCGGGCGGCTCCTGCAGTTCCTGAAGGACACCGGCGAGTTCGACAACACCCTCATCATGCTCGTCTCCGACAACGGGGCCAGCGCCGAGGGCGGCGTCGCCGGGACCACGAACGAGGGACAGTTCTTCAACAACGCTCCCGAGCCGGTCGAGGACAGCCTCAGCGCGATCGACGAGCTCGGCGGACCGAACACGTTCAACCACTACCCGTGGGGCTGGACCTGGGCCGGCAACACCCCCTTCAGGCGGTGGAAGCGCGAAACGTACCGCGGCGGCGCCAGCGACCCGTTCGTCGTCCACTGGCCCCGAGGCATCAAGGCCCGCGGCGAGGTGCGCAGCCAGTACGCCCACATCATCGACATGGTGCCCACCGTGCTCGACGTACTCGGCATCGAGCCCCCGGCGACCATCAAGGGCGTACCCCAGTCGCCCCTCCACGGCGTCAGCTTCGCCCACACCTTCGACGACGCGACCGCGCCGACCGCGCACCGCACGCAGTACTTCGAGATGTTCGGTCACCGCGCCATCGACCACGACGGCTGGCGTGCGGTGTGCCCCTGGCCCGGTCCGTCCTTCACCGAGGCGGGCAGGCCCTTCGGCACCCCCATCACGGCGCAGGAACTGGGAGAGCTGGACGCCCAGCACTGGGAGCTGTACCACGTCGCCGAGGACTTCGCCGAGACCCAGGACCTCGCGGCCGACAACCGCGGCAAGCTCATCGAGCTGATCTCGATGTGGTACGTGCAGGCCGGAAAGTACGACGTCCTGCCCGTCGACGGCAGCGGCGTGCAGCGGGCCGTCACGGAGCGGCCACAGGTCTCCGCACCGCGGACCGGCTACGTCTTCCGGCCCGGCACGCAGACCCTGCCCATGGCGGTCGCGCCCCGGGTGCTCAACCGCCCGTTCAGCGTCACCGCCGACGCCGAGATCCCCTCCGACGGCGCCGAAGGCGTGCTGCTCTGCCAGGGCACCAACGTCGGCGGCTGGACCTTCTACCTGAAGGACCGCAAGCTGCACTACGCCCACAACTACCTACGGCGTGCCCTGTACAGCGTCTCCTCCACCGAGGACGTGCCCGAGGGCCGCCACGAGCTGCGCTTCGAATTCGAACCCACCGGAGAGCCGGACATCGCCCACGGCAAGGGCATGCCGGGCCGCGCACAGCTCTACATCGACCGGCGCCTGGTCGGCGAGACCCAGATCCCGGTCACCACTCCGCTCATGTTCAACCCCGGCGGCATGACCTGCGGCGCCAACCCTGGCTCAGCCGTCACGGCCGACTACCGGCCGCCCTTCCGCTTCAACGGCACCCTGCACACCGTGACCGTCGACGTGTCGGGCGAGCTGATCACCGACCCCGAGAGCGAGATGCGGATGCACATGGCCCGCCAGTAGAAGCTCCGGCAGCAGTGCCAGTAGCAGCGCAGGCCAGCAGGTCGAAGCCCGTCAGACGCCGTCCCGGGGCCAGTACAACTGGATCTCCAGCCACTGGCTCTCCTGGCGCCAGGCGTCCAGTACGGACACCAGCCGGCGGCTCAGTCCGGCCGTGGTGAGGGACCGCCACGGCCAGCCGGCCAGGAAGTCGCTCAGCACCGCGATCCGCTCGTCCTGGCGGGCGACCCCCTCCGCCCCGTCGAACCTGTGGGGGTCGACGGCGGCCAGCGCGCGGCGGCTGACAGCCTCGGGAGTGAGCGTCCGCCACGTATACGGGGCGAGTGCCTCGGTCACGGCGACGACCCGCGTGTCGTCCGGGGCAACGAGTCTCATCGGCAGAGGACGCCTTCCACAGATCCACAGCAGCTCTTCGCCGGGCAGAGGTGACGCGGGCGCCGTTCCCGGGTTCGGAAACGCGTCGGGGCATCGACCGTCGTGAGTGCCGGGCGTTCGGGCACGTCACACGTCATCGTAGTCCGGCTCCCTGACGCGGCACAGATTGCGTGGGCGGCACGGGTCGCGCCGGATCAGCTCGTCGTCCACGACCCTGTTCACTCGCGCCGTGCGCGACCCTGTTCAACAGGGCCCGCAGCGGTCGGCAGTCCTCGACCACCCTCGGCTCACCGATGCCGGTCGCATGGGTCGCATGGGTCGCAAGGAGAGTCCCCCCAGCTAGGCACGCGCGCCCTCGTCGCCCCATCCTTGTTCCGGCACGGAAACGTGGACGCGATCGCCGTCAGGCCGCTTCAGCCGGGACCCGTCCCTCTCGGATGGCATCGACCAGGGCCTGGTGGTCCTTCTCGTTCTGGTCCGCGTACAGCTCGGCGAAGGTCGCCAGCGCGCGGTCGAAGACGTCGCCGCCGCCGAGGTAGGAGGCGATCGCGACCCGGTCTCCGGACCTGGCGTGGGCGCGGGCCAGCGTGGCGCCGCACAGCCGGCCGAACAGGGCCATCCTCTTCGGCGACATGTTCTCGGCCACGGCGACGCCTTTCCAGTCCCGCAGCTGGCGTATGTAGAAGTCCCGCTGTTTGCCGTCGATGCCCGTGATGTGTTCCCAGCCCAGGAAGATGTCGCTGGTGGCCTGCATGAGGCGTTGGCCGGCGACGACGCGCTCGCCCTGCGTGCTGAACGCGCTGCCTCCGACGTAGGGCGCCAGAACCGACTCGTCGGCCTCCTTGGCCTGGAGGAAGAGGGGATCCTCGTCGTCCTTGCCGAGCAGCAGGATGATCCAGCAGCGGGTTCCCACACTGCCCACCCCGACGACCTTGCGGGCGATGTCGGCGACGCGGTAGCTCTCCAGCAGGAACCGGCGGTCCGTCTGCAGGGTCTGGCCGTAGCGCTCGATCAGCCGGCCGAGCAGCTTCTCCAGCTCGCCGCGTTCGGCCTCCGGCAGCAGATCCTGGAGCCGGACCAGCAGCGGCGGATCGGGCGCGATCCGACGCCTTCCGTCGATGACATGCGTGAGCTTGTCGAAGACCTGCAGCGTGCTGTGCGCACGGGCCTTCTCCCGGGTGTGTTCCCAGCGATCACGCTGCCCAGCGGTCAGTACCGGGGCGAACTGCCGCGCAAGATCGTCCGCGTCGAAGCTGGTGTACCAGACGTCGAGATTGCCCATTCCGGCAAAGCTCCGCATGCCCTCGCGGTAGGACCGCACGGCCGCCCGCACCACCGACGCCCGCTCCTTGGAACTGAAGCCGTTCGCCCGGCCCGCGATGACCAGGCTGGCGGACAGCCGCTTGACGTCCCATTCCCACGGTCCGGGCAGCGTCTCGTCGAAGTCGTTGATGTCGAACATCAGGCGGCGTTCCGGCGAGGCCAGCAACCGGAAGTTCAGCATGTGCGCGTCGCCGCAGCACTGCACCCTGAACCCGCTGCGCGGCGTCTCCGCGAGGTCCGCGGCCATGATGGCGGCGGCCCCACGGTAGAAGCGGAACGGAGCCTCGCTCATCCTGCCGTAGCGGATCGGTACGAGTTCCGGCACCCGCGTCGCGGACTGCTTCTCGATGATCTCCACCGGGTCCGTGCGCTTCGGCGGAGGTATGAACTCGGCGTGGCCGGAACGGGGTACCGCGGCCCGCGCGGCCCTGCCACGGGCGACCCGCTCCTGCGGAGTGAGGTGCCGCGTGTCGGTGCCGGAAAGGTGGTTGTCGTTCATTGCAGACCCTCCACGATGTGGTGGCCGATGCGCAGGGCGTTGGCCATGGCCCGTCAGGAACGGATCGACTGCTCCGATGCTCGGGGCGAAGCTCGCCGCCGACGGCACAAAGGTCGCCGCTGTCATGCGCCTTGCAGTTGACGTCGAGTGCGGAACCGGCCGGGTCGCTGCCACAGCGGACGGTGCTACTCCGCCCCCGCCGAATGAGATAGGCGAATCCACTTACAACCTATCTCCGGACGGTGTTCCCGACGACTTGGACCAACCTGGCCGCCGCACGCCCGGGGAGCACGGTGGGCACGGGCAGTTTCACGACTGGCGCGAGCATGCTCGGCCAGGGTAAGCAGCCAGGGCCACCGGTCCGCGTCGTCCAGGGCGTGCGGACGGTCGTCCTGGCGATGCGCGTGCGGACGGTCGTCCAGGCGATGCGCATCCGATCGCGTATGGCGTCCTGAGCCGCTGGCCGGGATGCGAGGTGGTTCCCCCTGTTGGATGGTGAAGTCATGAACCAGCACCACCGCCAGTCTTCTCAGACGATCGACATCGACACCCGGCTCGTCAGGACCGCTGCCGTGCTCACCGCGGCCGGTGCCATGGTGGCATGCGCCGGCATGGCCGTCGGGGCCTTCGCCGTGCTCACGGCGGGGCGGCGCATGATCCGCGACATGGACGTGCCTGCGACCCAGCAGGCGGCCATGAAGTGGCAGCAGGCCAAGGAGGCGTCCCTGGCGGGCATGAGGGCGTGGCAATCCGCGTCCGACGCCCAGAACGGGTCGCTCGCCCGTTAGTCCGGCATCGCTCCACCGGCACCGGGTCCCGGGCCCGGTGTCGGTGGAGCGATGCCTGCTGTCGGAAACTACGCGGGTTCCCCGGACCGCATCGCGGGGGCTGCCTGACGCAGGCCGCCGACGCAGAGGGCCCAGCTGGCGAAGTGATCACCATTCGAAGGCTGCCGTGGCCGGGCACATCACCCGTACCGGGCCCCCGCCCCTCGACGCCTTTTTCTGTCAGGAGTCGAGGATCTTGCGCTTTTCGCTCTCGAACTCGGCTTCGGTGAGGACCCCTTGGGACTTCAGCTCACCGAGATCCTTGAGCTTGTCCATCTTGCTGGACGTATCCTCGGCCGGCGGCGGCTGGTCGGCCACTGGTTCCTGGGGGTTCTGCTGGGCCCAGCGGCCCTGCTGTCGTCGGGATACGCGATTGGAGACGGCAGTCGCGGTTCCGGCGACCACGGCGGTCCGCGCGACTCCACGGATGAGGCCAGGCATCTTGCCCTCCTTGAGGTTCTGACTGCGGAGATGAGCCGACCAGCGGTCCTGGGCTCGGCAGGAAGCCCGCATGGGGGCCGGCCGCTCAGGTGGGGGAGCTCTCCTCGGCGGCGTCGAGTGCGGCCAGGACGGCCTGGACCGGGATCCGGCCGTCGGCTACCAGCTGCGCACCCCCGTGCCGGAGCGCCTCGGCGAACGGCGCGGCCCAGAGGTTCTCGTACACCAGTACGCCTGCGGAGTCACCAGGCGAGAGGAGGGAGGCGGTCTCTTCGAGGTCGTCCATGCCGAGCAGGCCAGAAGAGACACCTTCGAAGACGGCCAGTTCGGGTTTTCCGTCCACGGCCAGGTCGGAGATTTCCATGGCCTTGACGGACCCGTCGGAGTCCTTCTTGACGAACATGAAGTCGATGA
Organism: Streptomyces sp. NBC_00878; assembly: GCF_026341515.1. NCBI lineage: Bacteria > Bacillati > Actinomycetota > Actinomycetes > Kitasatosporales > Streptomycetaceae > Streptomyces > Streptomyces sp. NBC_00878. The sequence continues at coordinate 4,490,509 of NZ_JAPEOK010000001.1, forward strand.
TCCGGATGATGCCCCGGTCGACGAGGTCGACGAGCAGCGGCAGTCCCTCACCCGTCATGCGACTACCGGGAAACTCCACCACCAGGTAGTCGACCGGCCCCATATGGTCGAAATCGGTGCTCACGGCGACCCCTCTCCTCCGTTTCAACAGAGCGCCGACGACGCGAGGGCCGCAATAATGTCGCTCTGCTTCAAATTGGTCCTTTGCAATTCAATAGATCTGACGGTCCGAGGCGTCAGCTCCCAACCCGCGCGCGAGCACAGGGCCGAACTGGACCGCTCCCCCTCCCTTCCGAGTGCAACACCGGATGGATGCCGTCGCAAATCGGCACGTACCACCCGCACGGAGCGGGTCGTTGCGGCACAGGAAAGGGCGCCAGATCACGCCCAGCGTGATCAGCGCGACTGTCCAGAATGAGCCTGGCAACGGATAGCCGTAGGCCAGGTTCATCGCATTCATTGCTTTCATTGCTTTCATTGCTTTCCTCATAATTTCTACGGATTCCAGCCTGCGCCAGGTCCGGGGCGGGCACACCACCCGGTGCGGGTGAATCCGTCAGCCCGTACACCGCTCCTCAGATACCGCCGCTGCCGTCCAGGACAGGGCGAGCAGCCTCGCGGAGCCTGGCTACCGCTGACCTGGCCCCGGTTCCTGCCCCGGCTCCGGGGCGGGAGGCGGTGTGAGCTTCGCCGTCGCGACGTACGAGACCACGACCGCGACGATCACCAGCGGCATGACGGTGACTCCCTGCGCCCCGATCAGCAGTGTGGCGAGCAGGACGGAGACGAGCGGAAGTCTCAGCATCGCGGCGCTCATCGCTCCGATACCCATCGCGAACCCCGCGACCAGGCTCAGCCCTGGCAGATGGGAGAACAGGATGCCGCCCGCCGCTCCCACGAACATCGCGGGAAAGATCGGGCCTCCCCGGAAACTGCTGAGCGACGCGCAATAGGCCAGACTCTTGCACAACACCAGCAGCAACAACGCTCCCACCGAATACGCGGCGCTGTGCGTGAGGAGCGGATCCAGCGCCGTCTGCCCCGAATACAGCACGTCGGTCGCTGCTTTGCCGGTGCCCTCCGCGTAGCCGATCGCCAGCCCCGCCACGACCAGTCCCATGACCACCGTGGCCGGCACCCGTCGCCTCTCGACACGCGTCCTGAGCCGGACGCCGAGCCATCGGATTCCCACGCCCACGAGTGCCGCCGACAGTCCGATGACCAGAGCCCAGCCGAATTCCGCCGCTGTCGGGCGCGTGACCTCGGGTACGTCGTGCAGCGCCAGCGAGTAGGTGCCCAGCCCGGTCCAGGATCCCAGTCCGACGAAGATGAGTGCACCGATGCCCGCGGCCAGCAGACCGGGCACCAACACCAGCGCCATCATCGCCCCGCCCAACCCCGAGGCTTCCATCAGGAGGAACGCTCCGAGCAGAGGTGATCCCAGCAGCGAGCTGACGGCCGCGAAACTGCCCGCCGCGCCCAACACCGCGCTCACCTGCTCCGGGGGGTCCCGTTTGACCAGGCGTACGACACCGGCGGCGAGCCCGCCACCGAGCGCCAGGAGAGGAGACTCGGGCCCGAGGACGGCAGCGAAGCAGAGCGTCGCCAGAGCGGCGAAGAAGATGCCGGGCAACTCGATGGGAGTGGGCGCGCCGCCGGCCTTGAACCCGGCTGTCGGCTCATGGCCACCGTGCCCCGGCAGGTACTGAACCGTCAGCCCCGCAAGCAGTCCCCCTACAGCGAGCAGCGGCAGCGGCCACCACCATGGCGTTCCCTCGAACCCCAGCGACTTGGGCAGATCCGTATAGAGCAGTGGCTGAACCTCGCCGACCAGCGCGAGGAAGCCGAACGCCGCCGCGGACACCGGCACGCCGATCAGCGCGGCCATCACCAGAAGCACCAGGTACGCGCGGCTCCGAAGGAGTGTCAGCGGGTCCAGGGGGGACGTGGCCTCGGATCCAGTCCTGGCAACCGGCATGCGCACTGCCTCCTCGCGACGCGGACCTCGTTGGTGATCTCACCGGCCGCTTTCCGCCAACCGGAAAGCCCCGCCATCTGAAGGGAGCGGCGCGCGGTTCCGAGCCTGGCACGCCGTTCCCATCCAGGCACTTCAGCGCCGCCCATGCGGGCAACTCCGACCCCTCACCCCTGACCAACCGGATCTTCCGCGCCCGGTGGCTCGCCAGAGCCGACTGACCTGGCCTCTTCTGCAATCCGGACGGCGCCGAGGAGGATCCGCGCAATCATTCCCACCAGAATCACGTCGGCCAGCATCTGCACCATGGTCAGAACACGTGCCGTCCCGGTGACCGGTGTGATGTCCCCGAAGCCGACCGTGGCGCGCGGATGAAGACTTCGGAAGCGTTCTGGACGCTGTCCAACGCGCCTCCTGTAACCCATTCAGGGGACCTTTCGCGGAGCGGGCAGGACACAGCTCCGAGCGGATCTGTGCCTGCTGTACAGCGACGCAAGCAGCTGGCTCCCCGCCAGACGGACGCTTCCACGGAACGGATTCAGCGGCCGCTGTGGCGCTGGTGGCATTGGCCCAAGGTCGTAACCGCAAAGTCCCGCCTGCCCGGCGACGCCTGGCACGCACTCTCGCCGCACCGGGCGTGCCGCAACCACCGGCTCCGAGCGGTAGGACGAGGGTGCGTCCACCGGGTTTCTGGGTCTCTCGACCGAGGTGTTGTCAGTCGCCGGGGCGGAAGTGGTTGCCCGCGGACTCGCACGCGCCTTCCGGGGCGAGGGACTTGACGGCGAGGCCCAGGCCTGCCGCTGGCCACAGCGGTCTACGACGGTCCTGAGCTGTCCTCTTCGTGATCATGTCACCGGCCGGTGACAGCGCTGTCCTGGAACGAAGACGCCGGGATCCTCTCGGCTCTCAGCCCCCTCATAGTGATCGAACGAGCACCGAGAAGCCGAAAGCACTTCGGTCTCAACCACTGATCATCAAGGGGATTTCATGTCCGGCAACCGTCGCAAGGCCCTCCTCGTCTCCGCAGCCCTCGTGGGCGGCGCCATGCTGATGACTGCGTGCCAGGACACGGACTCGGACAAGGTCACAGGCGTCCCGCAGGGTTCTTCGTCCGCCACTCCGGTCGGCAATGCGGCCACCCCGTCCGGCTCGTCGACCACGGGCGGCGGCAAGGGCACGGGCAAGGACTCCGGCAAGGGCTCCGACACGACGGGCAAGGGAACCGAGGACGGGGCCGGCTCCGGCGTCGACACCGGTAACGGCAAGCGGGAGCCGGTCGGGCAGAGTTGCGGCGCCAACGACATCTCCTGGAGCACCAGGTCCGAGAGCCAGGCCGGCGGATACATCCTGATCATCGCGAAGGCGAAGTCGGGGATCACCTGTGACCTGCCGGCCGCGCTTCCGACCGTGGCGTTCGGTTCCGACGGCACCGAGGCGGGTCCCGCGGAGCAGTCCGTCGGCAAGCAGATCACGCTGAGTGGGAGCACCACCGCGTACGCCGGGGTGAACCCGAAGACCGCCAACGGAGACGGTGGCAAGGAACTGGACAGCATCATCGTCGCCGTCGGTGACGACGACCCCAACCCGGTCTCCCTGCCGGTCGGCACCATCACTGTCGACGACCCGATCGTCACCAACTGGCACACCGCTCCGGCGGACGCCGTTCCCTTCAGCTGAACGGACCCGCGGCTCGTGATCCACGCTCGAACGGCTCGGCGCACGCAGCGGCCGGGCCCGGGGTCGGGGTCGGGGTCGGGGTCGGGACTGGTGGCGGCGCCGCCCGGAGAACCGGCCGTGCCGGTGGGCGGCGTTCAATAGCGGTAGCAGGCGAGTTCGCCGGTGTTGCGGTTGCGGCGGAGCAGGAGTCGGCGACTACTGGGTCCGGGGGCAGCCAGGTCGATGACGGCCCCGTCGTAGAAACGGTGACCCTTGACCCGGCCCAGCGGTGCGCTTCTTCACATCCCCGGTGCGGGATATTCACCCCACCGAGTTCTAACTATAGATCTGCACCAAAACGGCCGATGCAATAACCGAAATCCCCAGCATTTCACAGAAGAAAGCACCCAAGAGGCAAAAAGCCTGACGCTGCGCCGCACTGTCTTCAGATCTCAGAACCTGCAACCTTGCGCGCGCTATCGCTCTGCCCGCCTCATGATTTGGCGCAGCCCAGTGTGCGAAATCTACCGCACTTTCGATGGTGTCGGGGTCCAGGTCATGCGACCGGCGCGGAAGGTTCCCAAGTATTCCACCCAAGCACGACAGAGCTAACAGCACAGATGAAATACCGACCAGTAGACGAGAAGTACTAGAAAGCTCCTTCTGGCTCGAAAAAGCAGTGACGAGCGTCAACTGGAGCATCACTAGAACACCCGCAGAGCTGATGGCGGCAAGGGCCCGAGCCTCCAAAGAAGCTCTCCTTGCACGAACAATTTCCAGCTGATGCCTTATTAACTCACTTATTTCATCTCCAGCAGACATTCACCCTCCGACTCAAGGGCCGAAGTATATCCGCCGACGCACACTTATCCTGGGGTACTCCGCCTCAGCGCCCCTTTTTTCACTGCTCGGCCTTTCACGCCTATCCTCACCCCTCGGAGTCTCATCCGAAGAAGAGCCTTCCGAATTAGAACGTTCGTCTTCCGCCACGTCTACCTCATCTCCAAGGTTCAAGCACCCTAGACGGTCAGCAGTGTGAGGCATGCGGATGCACTTTCAGGAGGGGCGCACTGGAGCACATGCCCTTCTACAAGTGCGCCGTTCGCTACCTCTTGCACTCCATGCGAAAGTATTCTGCCTGCCACGCCAAAAGGTCGAATTTTTATCTCATTCCCATCCGAACCAGTACCCAATCATGTGCAATCCCTTAGTACCGCGTCGACCTCCCGCACGTACCGGTCAGGTCCGTACAGTGGCGCGCGCATGATGCTGGAGCGTTGAGGAACCGGCAGGTTCCGCACACGTGTCATCACGCGCGTCATCGCCAGAGCAACGTCACGCGGCTACATCAAGAAGGCAGGCATGGAAGCGGATCCCACACTGAGCACCGTGTCTAAGGAAGCCCGCGGCGCCGGCGCGGAGGGTCGCGTAGACGTACTCGTCCAGGTCGAGCGTGGTGAGGATGAGGACGCGGACGCCGGACAGGGCCGGGTCCGAGCAGATCTGCCGGGTCGCCTCGATGCCGTCGAGGTCCGGCATGCGGATGTCCATCAGCACGACGTCGGGCCGTTCGCGGCGGGCGAGTTCGACGGCTTCCGCTCCGTTCGCGGCTTCGCCCACGGCCGTCATGCCGGGCGTGTGGTCGACGAGGGCCCGGAAGCTGCCCCGCACCATCGCCTGGTCGTCGGCGATCAGGACCCGGACCGGGGTCTCGTCGGTCGTCACGGTTGTTCGTTCCCTTCGACCGGCAGGCGAACGGGTACTGCGAAACCGCCCTCCGGGCGGGGTCCCGCCTTGAAGCTGCCGCAGTACATCGTCGCCCGCTCGCGCATCCCCAAGAGGCCATGTCCGCCCGGCAGTTCACCGACGGCCCGCCTGGGGGCGGGCGGTACGGACAGTACGGACGGTGGGCCCTCGTCCTCGATGTCTATGCGGATCTCTCGTGCGTCCGTCTCGACCACCACCCGGCAGCGGGTCGGAGCGGCATGTCTGACCGCGTTGGTCAGGGCCTCCTGCACGATCCGGTAGATGGTCAGCTGTGTTCCCTCTGTCAGGCCCTCCGGTGCGTGCAGCGTCAGGTCGACCTCCACCCCTGCCCGGCCTGCTTCCGCGGTGAGCGAGCCCAGGTCGTCGAGATCCGGTACGGGGCCAAGGGGCGCCCCCTCGGTGCGTAGCACGCCGAGCGTGCGCCGCATCTCGGCCAGTGCGGAACGGCTTGTCTCCTCTATGACCTTGAGCGCGGCCCGCGCTTCCCGCGGGTCGGCCTCCGCCACATGCCCGGCAGCCCCCGCCTTGACGGCAATCAGGCTGAGGTTGTGCGAGACGATGTCGTGCAGCTCCCGGGCGATCCACAGACGCTCCTCGTCCAGTGCGCGTTCCGACCGGCCAAAAGCGCCTCGGCTACCTCAGTCCCATCGAGTTCGAAGAGAAGCACTACGCCGACCAGGCAGCAGCCGAACCAGTGAACCTGAAACCACGTCAAACCGCCCTGACCTGCTAGTCAGCCACTCCCGCGCAGCGGGGGAACCTCAGGGCGGATGGTCAACCCCGGCGTGGAAGGCGCGGGCGAACAGTCCGAACATGACGAGCGCGCCGCCCCACAGTCCCCAACCCGCGCTCCGGGCCCCGATCCGTGCGGCCACCACGGCCACGGCCGGCCAGAGCAGCAGGCTGCCCGCGGCGAAGAGGCCGTACGCGGTGGCCATCAGGGTGGGGTGCCGCTCGTAGGCGGCAAGTTGATCGGGGTAGAAGAAGGGGAAGCGGGCCCGCAACAGCGCACCCGTCAGCATCAGGAGTGGGCCGAGCACCATGGCAGTGCCGCCCACCCACCGTCCGGGGAAGCCGGTGGCCTCCCACCGCTCCACGGGCAGCGCGCCGCGCAGTCTGGCGCCGATCGTTGTGACCGGGGTGGTTGGGGTGGCCGGAATAGCCGGAGTGGCCGTGCGTGTTGTCGTCGGGGTCGTCATGCTGACGACGATGCCTTCGCCTTCCCTGCGGGGCGTCGGACCAGGAGCTGAACTGCCGGGTCTGACCTGGGTCTGACTTGGGTCTGACTTGGGTCTGACCCGGGTGTGGCCTGGGTATTGTCCGTCGGTCCTGCTGGTCAGGCCTCCGCCCCTGGTCGTGTACGGGTTCGGCGTACGGCGTAGGTCGCGCCTGCGCCTGCGGCGAGCAGGAGTGCGCCGGCGCCGCCGATCAGCCACTGGTTGGTGCCCGATCCGGTCCCGGGCAGCGAGCCGTTCGGCTTGGCCGCGGTGGCAGCCGACGCCGTCTCGTCGGCCTCCGATGTGCCGGAAGTCGCCGTGTTAGTCGTGTCAGTCGTGTCAGTCGTGTCGCTCTCATCGGTTGAGCCTGTCTGGTCGGTCGTGTCAGTTGCGTCGGTCGGCCCGGACGTGGACGTGCCCGTCGTCGTCCCGGTGCCAGAGCCAGTGCCAGTGCCAGTGCCAGTGATGTCGAACGACGCCATGACGTTGTTCTGGCCCGCGTCCAGCTTGCAGCGTGCGTCGATCTTGCCCGGGAACGTCACGTCGCCACTCGCGTCCTTCGGGGTGAGGTGCGCTACGAGGTCGCCGACGGTGATCCTTGCGCGGCCCGGCTGTTCGAAGGTGAGCGCCGGTGCGGAGCCGGTCGCCTTGGCGTGGAACGAGCCGGAGTCCGGGACGGCGGCCTTCACCCGGCCCGGGAATTCCACCGCGATGTCTCCCTCGGGGGCGGCCACGCTCGCGTTCGCGTCCACCGTGCCCTCGATGGTCTTCACGCCGATCCTGCCCAGCATTTTCGTGGCGTCCGCGTTCACCGGTACCGCCGCGTCGACGACAAGCCTCGGGGTGGGTTCGCCGACCGCGGTCGACTTCGGGATATCGGAGTCGATCCGTACGGTGACGGACACATTCCCGATCAACCGAGTTGAGCAGGTATACCGGAGCGTGAGCGACACCGGGTCCGCGGCAGCGGGTCCGGCTCCTGGAAATCCCACGATCGCGGCCGCGAGCGCCATAACCGTCGCCAGTCGTTTGTCAGTTCCCATGGTGGTTCCTGTCAGGGTGTTTGTGTGTGCGTTACTCGGAGAATGGCTGGTCGCGGTCGCAGTCACACGTCGCGGCCGGCCAAGAAGGTCTGCGTCAGGTGGTCTTGGAGTTCGGCGTGACGGAATTGGTAGACCGCGCCGGCCTGACGCAATACGTCTCGCTCGCATGCGTCGTCCAGGAATGCGATCAGCCGCCAGGGCAGTTTCCCTGTGAGTGGCAGCCAAATACGCGCGAGGGCCACCCATTGGCCCCAGGCGGTGAAACTGAGCCCGTACGCGAGCCCGCCCGCGAAAGCGGCTTCGATCCCGAACGCGAGACCGATCAGGAGCCCCCACACCGCCCCGTCCCCCGGCCCTGCCCCCGTGAGCCCGGTGGCGGTTCCGGCCCCCACCCCGAACACGACAGCCCACACCAGCAGATAGAAGCCCACGTTCCTGCGGTCCTGACTCAACAGCGCGGAGGAGCTGACGCCGGATCTGATGTCTATCGGAACTTCCAGCCACGACATGATTCCGAGCGCCAGCCCGACCCCGACCCCGAGTCCGGGCACGAACACCAGGCCCCCCACGAGCCCGCCGTCGAGCCCGTCCGCGAGCCCCAGTGACTCGACCACGACCCTGTCCAGGAACAGGATCACGAGCGCGGCCAACACCCCGCACATGAGCCCGAGTTGGAATCTCGGGAGGAACTTCGCCCGCCTCCCCCCGGTCCGGCCGAAGACCTGTACGCGTACGCGCGACGGCTCCGCCGCACCCCGGGAGACGTACCCGTACACGATCCCGAAGATCAGCCCGCTCACGAGCCCGTGCAGGAGGCCGACCACCAGCCCCCTCACGAGCGCGAACCTGAGCCCGTGGGATGTCGCGATCAGGTTCGCGGGCACGTTTCCGATCGCCGTCGTCACCCCGAGGGCCAGTGCGGCCAGGAACCCGATCACGAGCATGCGCGAGGAACGCCGCATCGTCGTGCCCAGCTGCCACCAGGCGAGGTCACGTGCCGGAACACCCGTGCGTTCTCTGCCGAGTTGGTCCAGGTGCGCGGCGAGATGGCCGAGCCAGTACTGCGCACGGTCGGGGTTCCAGTGCCGCCGGCGGCGACCGCCGGAGCTGCCGGCAGAGGCGCTGCCGGAGCCGCTGTCGCTGTCGCCGTCCGTCGGTGAGAGCTCGTACGCGGCGGGGGTGAACGCGGCCAGGAGATGCCGTTGCAGGGCCTCGGGGGTGGCGAATGTCGTGGTGTTCAGGAGATCTGCCGGCTTGCCCCCGGGGGTGTCGCTGTAGATGGTGCGGGCCATCGCGACCATCAGTGGGGTGGCGAGCACCTTGGCGACGTTCTCCGCGCCCGGGCCGCGCCGCTGTTGGCGCAGCTCCTCCAGGACGGGTTCCCAGACCGTGCTGTGCAGGCCGCCGTCCGTGCCCGGGCTGCTGGTGAGGGGCAGGTAGTCGGCGATGTCCCTCAGGGTGAGGCCGTTCAGCTCGACGATGGCCGCCTTGGGGAGCGGGCGCTGTTCCTCCACGGCGTCGGCGTACGCGCGGGGGCGGCTGGTGAGGAGCAGCGGGATGGTGGTGCGGTCGAGCTCTTTGAGCGCCGCACCCCGCAGACCGCTTGCGATCTCGTCGAACCCGTCCAGAACAGGCAGGATCCGGCCCGCGTCGACCAGGGCGCCGGCCAGATTGCCTCCGTGCGGGCCAGGCAGACTGCCTCCGTGCGGGCCAGGCGGACTGCCCCCGTGCGCGGCGGCCGGCGCTGCGAGGCCGTAGTCGCGCACCAGTTGGCGGCACATCCAGTCACGCAACGAGATGGCGGTCGGGTCCCATGAGCCCAGGCTGAAGATCACTGGTACGGGGTCACCAGGGGTTGTGGGGTCACCAGGGGTGCGGTCGTCCAGCCAGTCGAGGACGAAGCGCAGGGTCAGGATCGTCTTGCCGGAACCTGCCGCACCGAGCACCACCAGCCGACGGGACGGGATGGACCGGTACACCTCGACGATCTGGTCGAGACTGCCTGCCAAGGAGAGCGCCCCCGGATCCGTCCCGCGCGGGGCATCGCGGATCTTGGCCCAGTGATCGGACCGGCACGTCTCGGCGTTCCGGAAGCGCACGGGAAGTGGGAACGGGTCGTGCACCTTCCGCCGCCGCTCCTCCTTCCGCCATTGCGCGGCAACCTTGGAGGCGAGTCGTTCGGCCGCCTCCCGCAGCTCGGGCAGCTCGGGCCTGCCGTCAGGGAGCGGCGATGAGCGAGGGAGCCGCACAAGGTGGTCAGGGCACGCCGGTAGACCGATCAGCGAGTTCAGTTCATTGATCTCGTCCGGTGCCAGGTGTTCGTACCAGCGGTCCACCGGGCTTGCCGCGAGCGTGCTCAGCCCGTCGGAGAGGTGGTGCTTGGTGATGACCCCGATCACGTAACCGCCGCTCCAGACCGGGGCCCCCGACATCCCTTCCCAGGGAGAACGACCCTGCTCGGGGTCGTACTCCGGGGAGGACTTGAGGCTGATCTCCAGACTGCCCTCGATGTGGTTCGACAGCGGGGTGGTGTCGCCGCGCGCGTGGTGGGAATCCCGGTACACCGCGTTCGCGCCGCGGTCCGACGACGCGGCGTCTGTGCGCAGCCTGAACCTCGGGAATCCCAGTGCTTCGCAGTCCGTCGCCTGCTCGATACGGGCGAACCCCACCCGCGGAACCTCGGCGGCGGCCAGTTGGCCGACAGTCCGTCCGCCGGCAGCCAGGCCGTCGGCGTTCGTGTCGTCCGCGATGCTGATCAACGCGATGTCCGAGGCGAGGTTCGTCCAGACCGGTTTGCCGTACAACTCCCGTGTCCTGCGGCCCTCGGTGAGGAAACGCACCTGGACCTTCGTCGCGTCGCACACCACATGCGCGGCCGTGAGCACCAGATTCCGGGTCACCTGGTAACCCGACCCGCGCCATCCCCCGTCCGCGCCGCGCGTGGTGATGACCTGGACCGCCCGCCGCGGGTCCAGCCCGTACGGCTTGATCGCGCCGCCCACAGCCCTGCCCACAGCTGTGCCCACAGTTGCGCTCACAGTTGCGCTCACCGCTCGCGTGCGTCAGCGCGGCCGGTGACGTACGGCGAGTTGTGCGCTGTCGTCACAGTCGCCGCTGTCGCAGTCGGCCCCGTCAGAGTCGGCTGCAACGCCAGTGAGATGCGCTGGGTGGAGGTGGCGCTCGACGTCGCCTCCGCACCGGATTCCATCACCCAGAAGCGGACTTTCGCCCCCGCCTGCCCGGACCGTTCCAGGGCGACCGACAGTTCCAGCTCGATCGACCCCAGCTCGAAGCGCAGCGCCTCGCCCTCCGCCGCGGCGATCGCCCGCGCCAGCTCCTCCCGCAGGTCCCTGATCACACTGGCCAACTCGATCACGCCACGTTCCCCTTTGCCGATCACACCGGTCCACCAGGACTGACTGACGAAGACGGTCGCTTCGTAGCAGCCGCGAACCTCTCTTGCCTTGCCGAGCCACGACCGGACGCCCGTTGAGACGGTCGGTGCCGGTCTCTTGCTACTCAGGGGTTCTCAGGGGTTCTCGGTCGTGTCTCTGCAACCATGTCGGGGCACGTTGCAGCGCCGATGAAATTTCGATGATGTGCGGAAGCGATGATGTGCGGAAACGGGGACTTGAGAGATGGACAGCGAACCTCCTCAGCAACTGCGGGTCGCGGTGCTCGGGCCGTTACTGGCCTGGCGGGACGGAACACCACTGGATCTGGGGCCCGTCAAGCGGCAGGCCGTACTGACCGCGTTGCTGCTCCGGCAGGGTGCTTTGGTGAGCCACGAGCAACTGCTCGACGGGGTATGGGGGTTGGAGCCGCCCGCGGGTGGTCGCAAGGTGCTGCCGACTCACATCAACTCGCTGCGCAGGGTTCTCGACGCGGAGGGCACCCAGCCCGGGGAGTCGGTGATCCGCAGTGGCAAGGGCTGGTACCGCTTCGTCGTCGAAGGGGTCCGGCTCGATACGGCGGAACTGGCCACGCGGAACGACGAGGCGACGCGCACCATGGCGTCCGGCGACCTGGCCACCGCGACGGACCAGTTGTCGGCAGCGCTCGGGCTGTTCCGAGGAGAGCCCTTGGCCAACCTGCCAGGGCCGTTCGCGCAGGACGAGCGGCGGCGACTATGGGAACGCCGACGAACACTGCGCCTGGAGTGGCTCAAGTGCCTGGTCCTGCTGCGCCGGTTCGGTGACGCCCTCGACGACCTCGCCCACCTGTCCGGGGCCGATCGCTACGACGAGTCGCTGTTGGCCTTGCGCGTACGGGCCCTGTACGGCTGCGAACGTCAGGCGGAAGCGCTGAACGCGTACGAGGACATGCGGGTACGGCTGCGTGACGAGCTCGGCGTCGATCCCGGTGAGGAGCTCCGCCGGGTGTACGAGGCGGTGCTGCGTCAGGACGACGCCTACCTCCTCCGTCCGGTGACTCCGGCTGCGGCAATGCAGGTCCGGCCAGGGTCACCAGGGTCACCGGGGACGCCAGGCTCACTGGGATTACCAGGACTACCAGGACTACCGGGGCTACAGGGGCTACAGGGGCTACAGGGGCTACAGGGGCTACAGGGCTCACCAGGATTGCCGGAGTCACCGGAGCGATCCGCTCACCCTGCGCGCGACAGCGCCCCGTTGGTGCCCGCCGAGTTGCCGCACGGCGCCGCGGGCTTCGCCGGTCGCACCGAAGAACTCGCCCAGCTGCACGAGTTGCTTCCGCCGGAACAGGGCCAGGGGCAGCCGAACACCGTGGTGATCTCCGCCATCGGCGGCGCCGCCGGCATCGGCAAGACCGCGCTGGCCGTGCACTGGGCACATCAGGTGCGCGATCGCTTCCCGGACGGCCAGCTGTACGTGAACCTGCACGGGTTCGACCACGACCGGCCGCCCCTCACGCCCGGCGAAGCCCTTGAACTGCTGCTGCGCAGCCTGGGGCTCGCGGCGTCGGAGATCCCCGCGGACGACGAGGCCCAAGGCCGCGTGTACCGGACCGTGTTGGCGGGCCGGCGCCTGCTCGTCCTGCTGGACAACGCGGCCTCGGCCGAACAGGTACGTCCGCTGCTGCCGGGCAGCCCGACCTGCTGCGTCGTCGTCACCAGCCGCAACCGGCTCGGTGATCTGGTCGCCCGCGACGGGGCACACGCCCTGCCGCTGGACCTCCTCCTGCCGGACGAGGCCCGCGCGCTGCTGAGCGAGGCGCTCGGCGCGGACCGGCTCTCCGCCGAACCGCTCGCGGTCGACGAACTGATCCGCCTGTGCGGCAGCCTTCCACTGGCACTGCGCGTGGCCGCCGCCCAGTTGGCGGGCGACCCGGGCCTGCCCCTGGCCGACCTGGTCACGGAGATGTCCGAGGGAAACCGGCTGGAGGCGCTGGAACAGCACGGCCCGGACGGCCCGGACGGCGGCGACAACTCCCCTTTGCGGACGGCCTTTTCCGCGTCGTACGGGGTTCTGGCGCCGACGGCGCGCAGGCTGTTCCGTCTGCTCGGCCTGTTTCCCGGACCCGAGCTCACCGCCGAGGCGGCGGCAGCCCTGCTGGACGCACCGCTCCAGCAGGCCCGCCGCCTGCTCAGTGCCCTGGCCGCCGCCCACCTGATCGAGCCCACGGCAGTGGGCCGCTACCGCTTCCACGACCTCCTCCGCGAGTACGCGCTGGAGCGCGCGCAGGCCGAGGAAGCAGCGGCGGATCGCGACGCCGCGCTCGAACGCGTCCTGCTCTGGTACCTGCACGCCGCTCGCACCACCGGCGGAACCTGGCTCTTCCCGGAACTGCCCCGCGACCTCGACCTCGGCCCCCGCCCCGACGAGGGCCCCGGCCTCGGCCCAGACGAGAACCCCGGCCTCCGCTCCGGCCCCCGCCCCGGCGATCACCCGGGCATGCCCTCCGTCGCCGGAGCCACCCAGTGGCTGGAGGCGGAGCTGGCCAATCTGCTCGCTCTCATCAACCACGCCGCCCGCGTTGGTCCCCGACCCGTCGCCTGGCACCTGGCCAACGCACTGTTCGGCTACTTCTGGATTCATCTGCCGCGGGCGGCGTGGCAGGCCGTCGCCCAGACGGTGCTGGACGCGGCGACAGCGGAAGGCGACCCGTTCGGCCAGGCAGCGATGCACACCAGCCTCGGACTGATCCGGTCGGACCGAGGGCAGGCCAGGCAGGCGTTGGTCCATCACACGCGCGTACTGGACATCAGCCGGACGCTCGGCTGGCCGATAGGCGAGGCAGCGGCTCTCGGCGGCACGAGCCTGGCGGAATGGAACATGGCGCAACTCGACAAGGCGCACGAGCATGTCACCACCGGCCTGCGGATCGCCCGCGCGGCCGGAAATCGTCACCTTGAGGCGTTGAAGTTGGTCATCCTCGGTGTGACCTGCCGGGATCTGGGCCGGTTGAACGAGGCCGCCGATCACCTCGAACTGACCATCAGCCTCAGTACGAAGATCGGCTGGTGGGACGACAGCCTGGCGCTGCAGAATCTGGGCTGGGTCTACTGGGAACTGGGCCGTCTGGCCGACGGCCTCGACATCCTCGGCCCCGAGGTGAACGCTCCCAAGAAGGCCGGACGCCCCAACGCCCGCGCCATGATGCTCGATGCCGTCGCCAAGATCAATATCGAACTCGGCCGTCACGACGAGGCGCTGGAACAGGCCGAGCACGCCTTCGCCCTGGCCAAGAACAGAGGAAGACGCTGGGTGCAGGCCGACATCCTGAACACGGTCGCCGCCGCCCACCGAAAACTGGCACGCTTCGACCGATCGGTCGAGGTCGGTATGCGGTCTCTCGCCCTGGCCAGCGAGGCGAAGTACAGACGGCCCGAAGCGGACAGCATCCTGGGACTCGCCCTCACACACATGCAATTGGGCCGGCACGACCAAGCCCGCAGCTTCGCCAAAGAGGCACTGACCCTGGCCCGTCATCATGGTTTCCGCGTGGTGGAGGGCCACGCCCTGACCGTCATGTGCTGGCTCGCGGAGTCCGAGAACGCGTACGCCCCAGCCGTCGCCCTCGGCCGGAAGGCACTGGCAATACACCGTCGGACCGGCCACCGGCTCGGTGAAGCCCGCACCCTGATGCTCCTCAGCCGCGCTCTCCGACAACGCGACGACGACGTTACCGCTGCCCCTCTGAGGCAACAGGCAGTGGAGATCTTCACGGACGTCGGCGTGCCGCCGAAGGAGTACAAGCACCTCGACTGGTGAGCCCGGTGTGGCGGCGGCGGGCGTTGATCCGCCCGATCACGGCGATCACGACGGTCGCGGCGAACGCTCCGAGCGGAGGCGCGAGCAGGTAGACGGGGAGAAGCGGGAGGGGGAGGTTGGCGGCGAACACGGCCGGGCCGAACTCGCGGGCCGGGTTGGCGATTCCGCCGGACAGCGTGCCGAAGGCGATGATCTGGGCGGCGATCATGGTGCCGACCGCCCAGGGAGTGAAGGGGCGCAGTCGGGGATGGGAGATACCGAGCCCGGCCATGGCCACGATGACGAACATCGTGGCGGCCTCGACGGCGGCGACGGCGGGCCAGGACCAGCCAACGGCCGGACGGATCACGGCGTAGTCCACGGCCGGCGAGGAGATCACCGGTCCCCAGACCAGTCGCCCGGTCGCGACGCCCAGGACCGAGCCGAGTAGCTGACCGGTGATGATCGGAGCGACGTCTCGGCCGGGGGTGCGGCCGTAGCGCCACATCGCGAGGGTGATGGCCGGGTTGACGTGACCGCCCGTCACCCTGCCCCAGGGCGAGAGCATGACAGCGGTGACGACGTACCCGGACAGGGGCGCCACAGCGACCAGCCTGCCCTCGGGCGTGTTCCACCAGCCGCCGGCGGCGGGGTCGAGGGTGCCCATGAGCCAGCGGACCGTGGTGGCCACGGCGAACAACATGAGCGCGGTCAGGGCGAGTTCGAGGAGGGCGGAGCGGAGGGTGGCGGAGCGGAGGGTACGCCGCCACGCGAGGTGGGTCGGCCGAGTCGGCCCGGCGTGGCTCGCGATGTCGGTTCCGGTGCCGATGCCGGTGCCGATGCCGGTGCCGATGCCGGTGCCGGTTCCGGTGCCGGTGCCGGTTCCGGACCGGGGCGACCGCGCGGACGTACCACCACCGTGCACGGAGTTCCTGGTCACAGCTGCTTCGTCCAGGCCGCGTCGGAGCGCGCCAGCACGAACGCGGCGACGGAAGCTGCCACCAGGAGCAGCGCGGCGAACAGCAGCGGCAGGGCCGGGCCGCCGTGCTGGACTGCGACGGCGCCGACGAGGCCGCCGACGAACATCGCTCCGGCCGAGAGCGTACGACGGCCGGCCTTGCTGTCCTTGCCGCCCGCGGCACGGCTGTCCGCGGCGACTCCGGTGATGGTGAGCGTCAGCACGGTCGTGGTCAGGTCGGGTACGGCCAGGGCGCGGGCTGCCGCGTTCTGTACGCCCATGGCGAGGCCGAGGAGCACGATCAAGACGTACTGGACGGTGCCCGCGTACGGGGTGGCGGCGGTGGCCTCGGCGATGCCGTACGCCACCACGACCAGGGCGGTCTCCAGCAGCAGTGCCCGGTGCAGTACCCGTCCTCGGTGGGTGCGGGCCCCGTGGGCGAGACGGCCGCCGAACAGGGCGCCCGCGGCGAACGCGGCGAGTGCCGCGAGCGAGGCGGTCAGGGAGAAGCCGGCCGCGCCGGCGATCGCGAAGCCGGAGAAGACGACGTTGCCGGTCATGTTGGCGACGAAGACGTGGCCGAGGACGAGATAGCTGAAGGCGTCCACGAGACCGGTGACCACGGTCAGCGTGAGCATCAGCGGAGGGAGCGGACCGTGCCGGTCCTCCATGTCGGGGACGACCGTGGCCCATGCGTCCCGCAGTACGGCAGACATGGCAATGCTCCCATTCGCTGGAGGTCTCCCGGTTTCCCGGCTCCTTCAGAGCCTCGCGCGGACGGATCGTTCCGTCCAACATATGGATGTGTGCGCAGCAATCTCAGATGGCGATCAATCCCTGACCGCGTGCCGCTCCACCACTTCGAGGAACGCCGCGGCGGCCGGCGCCAGCCGCTTGCTGTCGTGGACCGCGCAGATGGTGTGCGCCGCCGCCTCGTCCGCGATACGGAGCGCGCGGGCGCCGTACGGCAGGCCGTCTTCGACGTCCGGGCCGGGGAGGGCGTCGCCGCCGAAGACGGACGAGCTCGGTACGACCGTCACGCCGATGCCCCGCGCGGCCAGCCGGACCATGTCCTGGATCTGGCCGACCTGGAAGTGCTGGCCGGGTTCCACTCCGGCGCGGGCGAAGGCGGCCTCGACCTGCCGGCGCAGTCCGCTCCCCCGCGTGAACTGGATGAGCTGGTGGCTCTCCGGCAGGTCGGCGAGGTCGACCACGTCCGCGTCGGCCAGGGCATGGTCGGCGGGCACGATCAGCACGAGCGGGTCGCTGGCCAGGACCAAGTGGTCCAGCCCTTCCGGGACTTGGCGCGGGCCGAGCCCGACGACGGCGATGTCGAGGTCCCCGGCCAGGACCGCGGCGGCCATCTCCAGGCTGGGCGCGTTGGTCACCTGGAAGTCGATGCCCGGGTAGTGGGCGTGATAGTCGGCCATCACCTCGACGAGGTCGACCGAGGAGGCGCGCGTCTGGAGGAGCCCCAGGCGCAGCCGCCCGCGCCGCAGCCCGGAGAGGGCGTCGAGGGCCGCCTGGGCGTTGCCGACATCGGCGAGGATGCGGCGGGCCAGCGGTTCGAGCAGTTCGCCGGCGGCCGTCAGCCGTACGGAGCGGCTGGTGCGGCTGAAGAGCTGGGCGCCCACGTCCTTCTCCAGGCGGGCGATCTGCTGGCTCAGGGCGGACTGGGCGACGTAGCAACTGGCCGCGGCCTGGGTGAAGTTGCGGGTCTCGGCGACGGCGAGGAAGTACTTCAGGTGCCTCAGGTCCATCCCACCCACCCATCTCTCTCACAGATCGATACAACCAGAATCATGTGTTGGACCGATCCATTGTGGCAAACCTAGCGTCGTCGGTGCCACCAGCCGACCGACCGAGGAGCCGAAGTGTCCAGCAGCACCATGCCCGTGGGTGGCATACGCCCGCACGACGGGGTCGAGAACCCCGCCCAGCTCGTCGTCCGCAACGCCCGTATCCACACCGGCGACCCCGCCCGCCCGGCGGCGTCCGCCGTCGCCATCACCGACGGTGTGTTCACCGCCGTAGGAGACGACGCGACCGTAGCCCCGCACATCGGCCCGGCCACCCGCGTCGTGGACGCACTCGGCCGACGCGTGATCCCCGGCCTCAACGACTCCCATCTGCACGTGATCCGGGGCGGGTTGAACTACCTGCTGGAACTGCGCTGGGACGGCGTACGGTCGCTGCGTACCGCCCTGCGCATGCTGCGGGAGCAGGCCGAGCGCACGCCGAAGGGGCAGTGGGTACGGGTAGTCGGCGGCTGGACCGGGGAGCAGTTCGCGGAGAAGCGGCTGCCGACCGTCTCCGAGCTGAACGCCGCCGCCCCCGACACCCCGGTCTTCGTGCTGCACCTCTACCAGTCGGCGATCCTCAACCGGGCCGCGCTGGAGGCGGTGGGCTTCACGCGCGACACCCCGAACCCGCCGGGCGGCGAGATAGTCCGCGACTTCGCGGGCAACCCCACGGGCGTACTGCTCGCCGCGCCCGCGGCCGGGCTGCTGTACTCCACCCTCGCCAAGGGCCCGATCCTCGCCCCCGAGGACCAACTCGGCTCCACCCGCCACTACTTGCGCGAGCTGAACCGCTTCGGCATCACCAGCGCCATCGACGCCGCCGGCGGCTTCCAGAACTTCCCCGACAACTACGCGGCCGTCACCGAGCTGGCCGAGCGCGGCGAGCTGACGGTCCGTATCGCGTACCACCTGTTCCCGCAGACCGCCGGCCAGGAACTCGACGACCTGCGCCGCTGGATCGGCATGGTCAGCCCCGGCGACGGCGACGAGTGGCTGCGCTGCAACGGCGCGGGCGAGAACCTGGCCTGGTCTCCGGCAGACTTCGAGAACTTCGCCGAGCCCCGCCCCGAACTGACCGCCCGCGCCGGCCAGGACCTGGAAGCGGCAGCCCGCCTGCTCCTCTCCAACGGCTGGGGCTTCCGCCTGCACGCCACCTACGACGAGACGATCCGCCAGGACCTGGACGTCTTCGAAAAAATCGCCGCGGACGGCGGCTTCCCGCCGGACACCCGCTGGCTGTTCGACCACGCCGAGACGGTCAGCCGGGAGAGCCTGGAGCGGATCAAGGCCCTCGGCGGAGCCGTCTCCGTCCAGAACCGCATGATGTTCCAGGGCAAGGCGTTCATCGACCGCTACGGCGCGGAGCGTGCCGCGACCGCGCCCCCGATCCGCGCGATGCGCGACACGGGCCTGCTGGTCGCCGCCGGCACGGACGCCACCCGAGTCTCCAGTTACAACCCCTGGCTTTCCCTCTCCTGGCTGGTCACCGGCCGCACCATCGGCGACACCCTCCTCTACCCGGCCGAGAACCGCGTCGACCGCGCCACCGCCCTGGACATGTACACGAGCGCGGGCGCCCACCTGACCGGCGAGGCCGAAGCCAAGGGCACGATCACCGAGGGCAAGTACGGCGACCTGGCGGTCCTGTCCGCCGACTACTTCTCGGTCGCCGACGAGGACATCGACCGCATCGAGTCCTTGCTCACCGTGGCCGGCGGCAAGATCGTGTACGCGACCGGCGACTACGAGCAGACCGCCGCCCCGCTCCCGGAGATCAGCCCGGCCTGGAGCCCGGTCGCCCGCTTCGGCGGCTTCCAGACCGCATCGGGCGTACGGCAGGACCGCGCGTCGGGCGTACGGCAGGCGCACGCCTTCGCCGAGGCGGCCGCCGACTCCGACGACCAGCGCACCTGGCGCGAACGCCGCGGCGACTTCGACCACGTACCGCGACTCGGCAACGCACTCGACCCGCTGGACGGCTGCTTCTGACCAGCCCTCAGTGGCCCAAGAGATCTGCTTCTGGGGCCACTCGGGCGACTGAACCACTGAACCACTGGGCCACTGGGCCACTGAGCGGCGTACGTCATTGGCCCAGCGGCGCCGGTGGCGTCGTATCAGGAACAGGCGTCGAGGTCGGTGGGTGTGCCGTTGTCGTGTGTTCCGTTGTCAGGGCGTCGGTGAGAGAGCCTGCCAGGAGCGGGTCCGCCGGGAGGACGTGGGCGGCGAACCAGCGCGCGGGCGTCGGGTCGGGGGACGGGTCGACGAACTCCGTGCCCGCGTAGTCGTCGAGCGGAGGGTCGTAGATGTAGCCGGTGACCACGCCGTGATTCACCAGGCGGTCCACGAGGGCGTCGCGGTCGTGGACCAGGAGCGGGACCCGGACGAGGGGGAGCGGACTGCCCCGTGCCGCGCGGTCGCTGAGGGCCGGGGAGGCCCAGGGGGTGGCGGAGAGGAGACCGACCCCCGCCCTGCGCCGGGCGAGGTTGTCGTCGAGCCGGGCCATCCTGAGCGCCAACTGGCCGCGGACCAGGGCCCCGTGGCGGCTCCGGTAGTCGTGGAGGTCGACGCGGATCCACGGTTCGTACGCCATCAGGCTCGGCGCCTCGCGCGCGGCGGCGGAGAGCAGGGGCGCGCGCAGGGGCATGCGGAAGTCGTCGCGTTCGAGGAGGCCGAGGCGTTGCATCGTCCGCCAGGCCGGGCGTACCAGGTGGAGGGTGCGGACGCCCGAGCGTGCCAGCGGGCGGAGCGCGGTGGCCAGGTCGGCCGCCAGGCGGCCCGGGGTCAGGAGGTCGTCCCGCAGCAGCTCCAGCTCACGGCGAGTGCGAGCGTCCTCCACCGCGAGGAAGCCGCCCGCCTTCGCCGCCACGTGCTTGGAGAGGCTGAAGGCCGCCGCCTTTCCGAACGTCCCGATCGGCTGCCCGTCCAGGTGCGTACCGATCGCGTGCGCCGCGTCCTCGATCAGCGGTATGCCCAACTCCTCGCAGCGCAGGCGTAGTTCGACGACCCGGTCCGGCATGCCGTACAGGTTCGTGGTGAGAACGGCGTCCACGCCGCGCCAGGTGGCCTCCGGTACGGCGGCCGGGTCGATGTTGCCGTCCAGAGCGGACACGGGGGCCTGCACCGGGCGCAGTCCGGCCGCGAGGACGACGAAGAGGATCACGTCGTCGTTCACCGGGGACATCAGCACGCGCGCGCCCGGCCGGCACCAGCGTCGCAGCGCCAGGTACAGCGCCAGCCGTGCCGAGGGCGTGTAGACGCACTCCCGTCCGAGTCGACGTGCCATCGTCGCGGCGAGCCGCGATCCGTACGGCATCGTCACCGCTTCCGACGCAAGCGCGCGTTGCCTTGCGGGTTCGGGTTGCCTTGCGGGTTCGGGTTGCCTTGCGGGTTCGGGTTTCCTTGCGGGTTCGGGTTTCCTTGCGGGTTCGGGTTTCCTTGCGGGTCCGCACCGGAGCCCGACCGGGCAGCCGATCGGCCAGTCGATTGGGCGGTCGACTGGCCGGACCGGCCCGACGTACGCAGCGTGCCGACCGTCTTCAGCAGCCGGTCGGCCGGTTCCCGCAGTCGCGGGTGCGCCAGGACCGTGTTCCGCAGGCCGCGTACCGGCCTGCGCCACAGGCGATGTGCCGCCGCCACCGGGTGGGGGCGGGTCGCGAACCCTTCGCCCACCCGCAGCTCGCGGGTCTTGAGCCAGTCCTTCCACTCCTTGTCGCCGCGCCCCAGGTCCATGAGCCGCACGCCGTCCCGGCCGGCGGCCTCGGCCATGCGGAGGTGCATGATCAGGCCGGGCGAGTAGTACTGGAGGTCGGGGTCGTACGCGGTGAACCACGGCGCGAACACCGTGCGCGACCGCGGCCCGAAGTGCGCGGCCACCGGCCGGTCGCCCGCGTACACCACGGACAGCACCCCGGTGAAGTGCTCCTCGCGGACCTGGAACAGCTGCTCCACGAGCTCCACGATCCACGGCCGCGCGAACCGGTCCATCCGTCCCGTCCTGCGGTACTGGGCGGACTTCCACCGCATGAGCGTGCGCAGCGCCGCCGGATCGCGCTCGTCGAAGACGAACCGCATCTCGCCCAGGTCGCGCGCCAGCCGGCGTTCCTTCTTCAGCGTCGTCTTGGCCAGCCCCGGGTACGCGCCGCGCAGCCACTCCGCGTAGCCGGCGTCGTCGCCGTCCTTCAGGTCGATGGCCGGTGAGGCGAACGTCCCCGTGACGTACGCCCCGAAGGGTTTCTGCTCCTCGACGAGGTGGTCGAACTCGAAGACCGAGAGCCCGCAGGCCCGCAGCAGTTCCCGGGTGTCCCAGGTGACGCCGGGCCGGTGCACGAGGGCCTGGGCGTCGGAGAGACCGAGTCCGATGGCCCGGCCCACCCCTAAGGCGTTGCGCTCGTACGGGAGGAAGCCGACGGCCTCTTCGCCCTCGTGCAGGACCGCCACCCGCGCTCCGCCGCGGTGCCGGCCGATCCCCGCCGCGAACTCCGGTGCCAGGAAAGGGTTCGCGTAGTCCGGTGACTCGTCCATCGCGCGGTGCCAGGCCCGGCGCAGTGGGATGCTCAGTTCCTCGGGTCTGTGGATCGTGATGGTGCTCATGGACCGCACGGGCGCCCCCCCATTCCCCCATGACGCGCTCTCCGCGTCCTGCCCCCGCCCCGAACTGTTCGACGGGGCTCAAACGTCGCGAAACAGTACGCACGCTGTCAAGGGTGGTGTGAGTAATGGAAGCGTACGGATCGGACTGTCCGGTCCGCACCCGGTCCGCACCCGGTCCCCACCCGGGACGAGCCACCGCCGGTCACCACCCGCCTCAGGTGAACGGGTGCCCTGATTGCCCTACAGTACGAGGATCTTGTGCATCACGATCCGGTCCGCATCCGGTTCCACACATCCAACGGGGGCACATCATGGCGCTGTTCGGAAACGCGCACACCGTCGATCCGGCGAAGGCCCAGCACGACTACGCGCGACTGCTCGGGCAGGACGAGCAGGTGTACGCCGCGTACCTGCTGATTCGCGACACGATCCTCTTCACCGACCGCCGTCTCATCCTGGTGGACAAGCAGGGCATCACCGGCAAGAAGACGGAGTACCACTCCGTCCCCTACCGCAGCATCACCCACTTCGCCGTCGAGACCGCGGGCCACTTCGACCTCGACGCCGAGCTGAAGATCTGGATCTCCGGCACCCCGGCGCCGATCGAGAAGACCTTCACCAAGGGCGTGGACATCTACGAAGTCCAGGCGATCCTCACGCAGTTCGTGGCGCGCTAGGGGGTGTTTCGAAAGTCCCGCACAGCACCCACGGCGCCCGGCACGCACCCTCGCCGCACCGGCCAAAGGCCCAAGTACGTCCAGTACGAGGGCCTTCGTCCGGCACGCCGAGGGCACGCACCGGACACCGCGGGCACCGCACGGGACTTTCGAAACACCCCCTAGGCCCCACGGCGGGCCGCCGCGCTGACTGCCCCCTTCGGACGGTGCGGGGCGCCACCCGTGCCCCTTCGGAGCGGAGTTAGCATCCGTTCATGACTACCGACTCAGTTCTCGACGTCGACATCGATGCCCTGCAGGGCGGTTCCGCGGACCTCGGCCAGTACAAGGGACAGGCCCTGCTCATCGTCAACGTGGCCTCCAAGTGCGGGCTCACGCCGCAGTACGCGGGCCTGGAGCGACTGCAGGAGCGGTTCGCCGCCCAGGGCTTCACCGTGCTCGGGGTGCCCTGCAACCAGTTCATGGGCCAGGAGCCCGGCACGTCCGAGGAGATCGCGGAGTTCTGCTCGGCGACGTACGGCGTGACCTTCCCGATGACCGAGAAGGTCGACGTGAACGGGGAGGGGCGGCACGCGCTGTACGAGCGGCTCACCGGTTTCGCGGACGGCGAGGGGCACAGCGGCGACATCCGCTGGAACTTCGAGAAGTTCCTGATCGGCCGCGACGGCACGGTGGTCGCCCGCTTCTCCCCGCAGACCGAGCCGGAGTCCGCCGAGGTCGTCTCGGCGGTCGAGGCACTCGTCGCCTGACGCGCCGGGACTCATCGCCTGACGTCCCGGGACTCGTCGCCTGACGCGCCGGGTCTCGTCCCCCCGCCCCGGCGGCGCTCGTCGCCCGAAGCGACGGCTCCCGCCGGTTGGCCGGGCCGGCGGGAGCCGTCGGACGACCGCGGGCGTACCCCCGTGCGGGGTGGCTCACCGCGGAGAAGCGCTACCCACTCCCCCGGAGCTACCCACTCCCCCGGAGCTACTCACTCCCCCGGATCGCCTCCCGCATGTCCTCGGGGCATCCCGTCCCCCGCGGCAGTTGATACGGCGCGGCCAGCCGATACGTGCCCGCCCGCGGAGCGATCAGCTCCGTCCACTTGTCCCCGTTGACGTCCTCTTCTGTCTCCATAAGACACCCATTGACGTTGTCGTATGTCTTGGGCACCTCGTCCCCCTCCCACCGCTTCGACTCCTCGGTCTCCTGCGGCGGCTTGACGCTCTTGCCCTCCGCGTCGACGAGGCCGAGCCACGGCGAGTACGGGATCCGGATGAGCACCTGCCCCGCCCGCTTCACCTCGATCGTCAGCTCCCCCTGCTCGGCCCGGTCGACGACGGCGGGCGGGTCGGCCAGCGGGGTGGGGTCGGTGACCTGGAAGAGCTGCCAGTTGGCATCGCCCCAGACCTGCTTCAGATACGGCATCCCGCGCTGCACGAGCTCCCGCTCGCGCTCACCGCCGTCACCGTCGGGCTCGCCCTTGGGGACGACGACGTAGTGGACGGCCCAGCGCCGCAGCCACTCGTGGTAGTTCGCGGAGTTGAGGGTGTCGTCGTAGAAGAGGGGGTTGCGCTCCATGTCCGCCTGGCGGTTCCAGCCACGGGCGAGGTTGACGTACGGGGCGAGGGCGGACGCCTCACGGTGGGAGCGGGCCGGTACGACCTCCACGCGGCCCTTCTCCGCACCGGCCACCTGGAGCTCGTTGACGAGCGGGGCCAGTTCGCGGGCCCAGGACGCCGCGGGCGTCGTGTGCACGACGTCGTCCACGGCCTTGAAACCGATCCAGGCGTTCATACACACGAAAGTGACGACGATCGCGTACCACTTGCGCGAACGCGGCACCGTGAAGGGCAGCGCGGCGATCAGCGCGACCCCCGCGAGGAGCATGGGCAGGCGGCTGATGTTGGAGCCGATCTGCGAGCTGATCAGCCAGACCAGGAGGACGGCGAGGCCGTACACCGCCGCCGTGATCCGGACCGTCTTCCACTCCTTGGGGACGAGGAGGAAGACGAACACCGAGTACGCGAACGGCAGCAGGACCGACCCGAACAGCATCGGCTGCGTACCGGAGAAGGGGAACAGCCAGGCGGAGACGCCCACGACGGCGGCGGGCGCGAGGCCCAGCGCGTACGCGCCGGGGCGGCGCTTCTGCAGGAAGAGCGCCACCGCGACGAAGCCCACGAAGAGTCCGGCCACGGGTGACGCGGCCGTGGCGAGCGCCGCGAGGGGGGCGGCGCAGAGGGCCTTGGCCCAGCGTTTGTAGCGCCAGCGGTACGGCCAGCAGAAGACGACGGCGGTCGCGCCGAGCCCGAAGACCATGCCGAGGCCGAAGGTCACACGCCCCGAGACCGCGTTGCACAGCAGCGCGAACACTCCGGCGAGGGCCGGCCACACGGGGTTGGGTACGGTCCTGGTACGCATCAGGATCAGCGTGAGCAGCCCGGCGGAGACCGTCCCCGCGATCATCATCGTGGTCCGCACGCCGAGCACGGCCATCAGATACGGGGACACCACGCTGTACGACACCGGGTGCATCCCGCCGTACCAGGCCAGGTTGTACGCGGAACCCGGGTTCCGCCCGACGAACTCGGCCCACGCGTCCTGCGCCGCGAGGTCGCCCCCACTGTTCGCGAACGTGAAGAACCAGATGACGTGAAGGATGCCGGAGAGGGCGGTGGCGAGGGTCGCGGGGTGACGGAGGAAGCGGTGGAGACGGGAGGTTTCCTGCTCGGCGGGAGTGGCCACGGGAGCAGCGGGGTCCTCGCCGCCCTTGACCCCCTCGATGTCCTCGATGTCCTCGCTACCGCTGACGTCCTTACTGCCCTTGACGTCCTTGCCGTGCCCGGCGCTCGCACCGTTCTCGGCGCTCTTGCCGCGCTCCGTGCCCTTGCCGTTCGCGGGGCTCTTGGGCGGCTCGGCGGCGCCGGGGCTTTCAACTTGCCGCGTACGCACGCGTATTCGCTGGCCGGCTTCTTGGCCCGGCTCGGCGTCGTCGGCGTGCGTCGGCTCCGCTGTCGCCACGTGAAGGTACTCCCGTGTCCCGTTGTTTCCGCTCTCGGCCGGGCCCCGCGGCGGGCGACCTGCCCTTCTCGCGACGCTAGCACGCACCCCGACGGAGAGCGCCTGGTCGGTGCTCCGTCGGCGGGGTGCGGCTGGTTCGGCAGGGCTTGGGGTATACGTCCCCGAGCCCGCCTCGGTTGCGTACGTCCCGTCAGCCCACCCGGGTGAACTTGGCGTCGTAGCCGGGTTCGATGAGGTCGGACTTGAGCGCGACCGGCACCTCGACCGCGTCGCCGCTCGTGCCGTCACCGACGCTCAGCGAGCCGACCTTGGTTCCCGCCTTCGCCTCGTTCGGGATGACCGCGCCGTCCTCGCCCAGCTTCAGCTTGACCGTCTGCCCGGCCCAGCCCACCGCGGAGACGTCTTTCGTGGCGACGACCGGCGTGCGACCGCCGAGCCCGTCGTCCACGTACCCCACGACGTCACCCTTCTTCAGGATCTTCCGCGAGATCAGCGCCTTCTGGGCGGCGATCATCGTCTCCTTGCTGACCGCGTTGACCGTGTCGATGATCGGCGGCTTGTGCTGGCCGAGGATCGCGCCGACGACGATGACGACCTCGCCGCCGACCTCCTGGGTGGCGGCGAACAGCAGGTTGCCGCCGGCCTTGGTGGTGGAGCCGGTCTTGAGGCCGATGGCGTTGTTGTAGGGGACGAGGCGGTTGTAGTTCTGCCAAACCTTGCCCGACGGGTCCTCCCAGGACGGGAGCTTGGTGATGTCCACCAGCGCCTCCATCCGCACCAGCTCGTTGCCGAGCTTCACCTGGTCCTCGGCGGTGGAGACGGTCGTCTCCTTCAGGCCCGAGGAGTCGGTGTACGTCGTGTTGGTCATCCCGAGGTCCTTGGCGGCGGCGTTCATCTTGTCGATGAACTTCGCCTCCGAACCGTTCATGTCCCAGCGGGCCAGCAGCCGCGCGATGTTGTTCGCGGAGGGGATCATGATGGCCGCGAGGGCTTCCCTCTCGGTGAGGGTGTCGCCCTCCTTGACGGTGTTGAGCGTCGACTCGCCGTCCTTGTCGTAGCCGCCCTCCTTTTCCGCCGTCGCGTCGACGGGGATCGACTTGCCGTCCTCGCCGCGCTTCAGCGGGTGATCCTTGAGGATCACGTACGCCGTCATGGCCTTAGCGATCGAGCCGATCGCGACGGGCTTCTGCTCGCCGAACTTGTCGACGGTCCCGATGCCGTTCACGTCCACCCAGCCCTGGCCCTCGTCGGGCCAGGGAAGGGCGAGCTTGTTCCCCTCGAAGGCGTACGACTCGTCGGCGGTCAGCGCGAGCGTGGGGGTCGGCAGCGGACGTACGGCCTGCACGATTGCAAACACCACGGCCAGCAGCAGCACCAGCGGCGTCCAGATCTTGACCCGCCGCACGATCGTCCGCACCGGTGTCTCCCGGGGCGGCGGCGTGTTCGTCAGCTCCGCCAGCAGGTCCAACGGGGGCTTCGGCGGCAGGGGTTGCTGCGTCGTCCGCTCGGGACCGACCTGCTGGATGGCGGCGGTCTCGGCGGCGGGCGGCACCGACGGGGACGACGGAGTCGGGGAGTGAGCCGGGGACTGAGCCGGGGACGAGGACGGGGCCAAGGACGGCGAACCGGTCGGGCGCGGCTTGGGCAGCGCGGGCTCGTCGAGCGGCTTGAGGGCTACGAACTTGCTGGTGCGCTCAGCTTCCGGCTCGGCGGAGGGTTTGGTGGAGGGTTTGGCGGCCCAGGCCGGAGCGGGCTTGCCCTCTGGCGTATCGGCGGGCGTACGAGCTGCTGTCCGGGCGTCGTCCCTGTCCGGCTGTGCACCGGGCTCGGGCTCGGCGGCGTCGCCCTTGTCCGCGCGGGCGTCCGACTTGGCATCCGGCCCGGTCTCGGGCTTCTCGGCGGCGGGCTTGGCACCGCCCAGCTTGAGCATGGTGGTGGGCTGATCCACGGCACGCGCAGGCATCCTGAAGATGCCGGTGGGCTGGTCGACGGGGCGCTCGGGGGCATCGCCGGAGCCGGAATCAGAGCTGGCATCGGAACCGGAGTCCGACTCGGCGGCACCTTCGCGGTCGGCTGCCTCCGCGGACTCGCCCGCCGTGTCGGAGGCGGCGTCGGCCTTCGCCGCATCGCCCTCGACCTCGCCGTCGCCGTCGCCCTCGCCGTCACTCGGGGCTTCACCTGCGGGTTCGGCCGCGCTGGGGGCAGAGTCGGCCACGGGCGCCGAATCGGCCACGCCGTCACCGGGGCCTTCACCGGCGGGCTGGTCGGACTCGGCATCGGGCTCGGCGTCGGGCTCGGTCACCTCGGGCGCCGCGTCCGCCTTCGCGTCGCCACCGGCCTCCGCCTCATGCTTCGACTCGCTCTTCGTCTCGCTCTTCGCCTCGCCGTCGGGCTTCCCCTCGGCGTCGGCACCGCCAACTGGCTCGGCGTCGTCACCGTCGGTCTCGGCAGCGCGGTCGGCGTCAATCTCGGCATCGAGCTCGCCCGGAGCGCCGTCCTCGGCCGGGGCCTCCGCAGGAGCGGCACCCTCCGGCTCGTCGCCCGCATCGCCCACGCCGTGCGCATCGTCGGCGCCGTCGGCGTCCTCCGCCTCGGCGACTCGCGGGGCATCCGCGGAAGCGGCGTCCCCTGCCAGGGCGTCAGCCCCCGCGTCCCCCTCGGAGCCACTCTCGGGCCCGGAGCCACCGCCGTTGTCCGAATCGGAGTCGTCAACCGAGCCACCGCCACCGGCAGCGACCTCCGGAGCGTCCAAGCCCTCCGCGTCGACCCCGGCCGCATCCGACGCATCCACGTCCGGCCGGTCGGAACCCTCCGCAGCGCCGGCCCCATCGGCCCCATCGGCCGCGTCGGCCTCATCGGAGCCATCCGCCGCGCCATCGCCCGCCCCGGAGCCATCCGCGTCCCCAGAGGAGCCCTCAGAGCCCTTCTCGTCCGCGGACGCGACCCACGCGGCCACCACGTCCCGCAGTCGCGCGTCACCGCCACCGGTGGCCTTCTCGGGGCTCTTCTGGGCGGACTCCCGCTCAGCAGAACCGTCACTCCCCTGGGAACTCCCGCCGGTGGCCCCCTCCGCCCCCGCCGAACCCGCGGAGCGCTTCGTGGAGAACACCGCCGTGGCCGTGTCAGCCCGGGAAGCCGCTGTGACGGCCTCCCGGGCGACTGCCAGCCGCGGATCCGGAACCGGAGCCGTACTCCCCGACGTCGCTTCTTTCGACGACTCGTGCTGCTTCGACCTGTCGGGGGACTCGCCCGCCACCGATGCCTCCTCCATGCGCCACACTTCGTGCGCCCAACCGAACCATGAACCCGCGGAGACGTGCACACACTCCCGGACATCCCCTGTCCGAACCATGTATCAGTGTCCTGTGTGCGGGCTTAACCTCCGTGGTAGACGAGAACGACATACCTGCTGGTTCCACAACGAACCGGTCACGCACCCTCGACAGACCAATGTGAGAGGGGTCACCCTGTCATTCATCCACGCGGGGAGGCATGGATGGGCAGGAGCCGCAGAACACTTCCGGAGGAGCTTCTGCTGCTGGCGCTGGACCCGACCACGGGTACCACCGCACAGCCGCAGTCGCTCGACCTAGGTCTGGCCGGAGCGCAGCTAGTAGAGCTGGCGCTGGCCGGACGGATAGCCCCAGACGGGGATCGTATCGCCGTG
Organism: Streptomyces sp. NBC_00878; assembly: GCF_026341515.1. Classification (NCBI taxonomy): domain Bacteria; kingdom Bacillati; phylum Actinomycetota; class Actinomycetes; order Kitasatosporales; family Streptomycetaceae; genus Streptomyces; species Streptomyces sp. NBC_00878. The sequence continues at coordinate 4,520,036 of NZ_JAPEOK010000001.1, forward strand.
GTGGCACCACGGCCGACAGGAGATCCAACCTTGGACTGTGCGCTGGAACTACTCCGCAGGCGGGGTGCTCCAGTACGCGCTGTGAACTGGATCGGCGGACCCCGGCTGGGGCTGCGCCAGACCTATCTCTCGCATCTGGAGCGGTGCGGCATGGTGCATGCCGTGGCGGGACAGATGTGCGGGGTGCTTCCGACGACTCGCTATCAGGCGACGGACACGGAGATCAGCCGGGAGATCAGGGCCCGGCTGGACAGCGCGATCCGCACCGGCGTACCGCCGGACCCGCGGACCGCCGCGCTGGCCGCGCTGGCGCACGCCGTCGGGCTGGGCAAGCACCTCTACCCGGGGAACGAAGGGCGTTCGTCGCGCTCCCGACTCCGGGACCTGATCAGGCACGACCCCATGGGCGGCCTCGTGGCGCACGCCGTGATGGACGTCCAGAACGGTGTGGCCGCTCAGCCACGCCGCAGCCCGGCACCGGCCGGCCGTCAGGCCACCCCCGGCGCCAGGCCCGCATCGGAGCCCGCCAGGGGCGTACCGATGCAACCGCACCGCGGTTCGATGGCACGCGCCGTGGCTCACTGAGCCGCTGATCCACGGCACCGGCCGGCACGACCGCAGTGCGGCAGTACCCGCAGGCACCACAGCACGACTCGCAGGCACCACAGCAGTACCCGTAAGCAGCACAGCAGTACCCGTAAGCAGCACAGCAGTACCCGTAGTGCCCGCAAGACCCGTGGTACCCGCAAGACGATCACCACCGTGCAGCACGCATCGCGCGTCACGCACGTCAGCGCCGCACCGCAGTCCCCAAGACCCGGTCCGGGAGCCGCTGAGCCGCGCGGGGTGGTGGGCCGTACGTCCGGACGACGACACGGCCCGCCGCCCCGCGCAGCCGCATGTCACGGAACGTGCGGCCACGCCGCATGTCCCGTCGCATCGCAAGGCTCCGTCGCATCTCGTGTGTGGCCGCATCACCTGGTCTCTTGCGGGGAGGCCCCGGCGGTCACGCCAGGGAGGAATCGCATCCCGTGACAGCGACGCGGAGCGTCGCCACACCCTGTTCCTCGGGCGTGGAGCGCCGCTGCGGCTTGCCCAGCGGAGCCGAGTGCAGGCGAACACGTGTGCCCGCATTCGCTGACGGGGATGACTGCGGCGGGAGAGGAGCGCGAACATACGGATCTCGTACGTATGGTCATCCGGCAGGGCTCGGGTGGCCGGAACGTGGACGGGGGTGAGGGCGTGACGGAAGCAGCAGGGGCCGACGGAGCGGGGCACGCCCGGTACACCTTCCGTCTGCGCGTATCGTCCACCGCCCGCACTGCGCTGATGGCGGAGTGGGACCGCTGCCGGTGGATCTGGAACGAGTGCTGCGCGAAGTCGAAGCAGACGCACCTCTGGAACAAGAACCGGCCCGAAGGCGTGGACAAGCGGACCTGCGGTCCAGCCCAGCTCGACAAAATGCTGACCGAAGCCCGGAAGGCGAACACCTGGCTGCGCGAGGGCTCCAGCGTTCCGCAGCAGCAGTTGATCCGCGACTTCGGCAAGTCCAAAGCCAAGGCGCAGAAGGACGTCAGGGAACGGCTGCCCATGCACCGCCGGGCCGGGATGCCGAAGTGGAAGAAGAAGCGCGAGGCGCTGCCCACCCTCAACTACACCAAGCGCGGCTTCCGTCTCAAAGACGGCAAGCTGCACCTCGCGGGCGGGATCGTGCTGACGCCCGTGTGGTCGCGGGAACTCCCGGCCGAACCGTCCAGCGTCCGTGTCCATCAGGACAGTGTCGGGCACTGGTACGTCAGCTTCGTCGTTCCCACCGAGGTCCAACCGCTGCCCGAAACGGGCGCGGTGATCGGCATCGACGGGGGCGTGAAGGAGACCGCGACCACCACCAGCGACGCGCACGACCTGCCCCACGCCGAGCACGGCAGGAAGGCCCAGACGAAACTGACGCGGTACGACCGGATGATGGCCCGGCGCAAGCCGAAGAAGGGACAGGCCGGATCGGCAGGCTACCGCGAAGCGAAGAAGCTGCGGGCCACGGCATGCAAGAAGGTGGCCCGCCAGCGGCAGGACACCGGCCGCAAGTGGGCCAAGTCCGTAGTCCGCGACCACGACGCCCTCGCTGTGGAGGACTTCCGGCCGAAGTTCCTGGCCAGGACCACCATGGCGCGCAAGGCCGCCGACGCGTCGATCGGCGCCACCAAGCAGGCCCTGATCGAGATGGGCCGCAAGCATGGCCGTGCCGTGTACCTGGTACACCCCGCGCACACCACGATGGACTGTGCGCAGTGCGGAGCGAGAACCAAGCACGCACTACCTCTCTCAGAACGAACGTATACCTGCATCGCATGCGGAGCCGTGTCCCCCCGGGACAAGAACTCCGCTCGCGTCATGCTGGTCCGGGCAGGTCTCAACCCGGCTGGTGCTGATCGCGTAAGACCAGGTGGCGCGCTGCCCCACCTGGCCGCGTGAGCTAGAAATCCCCGACCGACCCTGGAGGGTGAGGAATCCCCTTCCTCCAGGGCGGGGAGGTTTCAACACTCTTCCACGCCAGGTGGCGCGAGGTGGCGACAAGTGGCGAGTACGCATGGCATATCCGCGGTTTCCCAGCGGTAGCAAGCGCCTTGGTGGCAATCTGCTCAACAGCAGATACGCAAAGTACAGGCAGCACGCAGCCGGAGGTGCACGTCCCGTGGCGTCCAATGTCAATCCCACCGTCAGGCGACGCCGGTTGGGCCAGGAGCTGCGCCGGCTCCGCGAGCTCAAGGGCATGACGGCAGAAGAAGTGGCCGAGCGGCTGCTCGTCTCGCAGTCGAAGATCAGCCGCCTGGAGAACGGACGGCGCAGCATCAGCCAGCGCGACGTCCGCGATCTGTGCGGGGTGTACGAGGTCGAGGACGTCCGGATCGTCGACTCGCTGATGCAGATGGCCAAGGACTCGCGCCAGCAGGGCTGGTGGCACTCCTTCGGCGACATCCCGTACAGCGTCTACATCGGCCTGGAGACGGACGCGGCGAGCCTGCGCGTGTACGACCCGCTGGTCGTCCCGGGCCTGTTGCAGACCCGTGCGTACGCCGAGTCCCTGATCCAGGGCGCGCTCCCGGAGGCGGCCTCCGGCGACATCGAGAAGCGCGTCCAGGTACGGCTGCGGCGACAGGAACGTATCTCCGACCTGGAGAACCCCCTGCGGCTGTGGGCCGTGCTCGACGAGGCCGCGCTGCGGCGTGCCGTCGGCAACAAACAGGTGATGATCGAGCAGTTGGAGCATCTCGTCGAGATGTCCCACGTGCCGCATGTGACGGTCCAGGTCATCCCGTTCACGATGGGCGCCCATCCCGGGGTCAGCGGGCAGTACGCGATCCTAGAGTTCCCCGACGCGGCCGACTCCAGCGTGGTCTACATCGAGGGTGTCACCAGCGACCTGTACCTGGAGAAGGCGAACGACGTCCAGAAGTACAGCGTCATGTACGAGCACCTGCGGGCGCAGGCTCTGAACGCGGACCAGTCAAGGGAGTTCATCGCGGACGTCGCCAAGGACTACGCCACCGTGGCGATGTCCTGAGCGGACGTACAGGGGCCGCCCCGGTGAGAAAGTGCCGGATCTTACACCGTCACCTCACTCCGGCGGAAGACTCCCCTGGTATATGCCACCCGGTCGAGTGAATAGTCGCTTCGTACGCCGATGTTGGCGAGTAGCGTCGATCACGCCAAGCAGCAACAAGCTTGGCGCAATCCGAGCAGCGGATTCCGGAACGAATCCGCAGCGCGGTGACAGCAACTCAGCAACTGGCTACCGGAGCGAACATGGCAATCAAGCAGGGCGCCACGGATGCGTGGACCAAGTCTTCGTATTCCCAAGGAAACGGCGCATGCGTCGAGGTCAAGTCCCCCGTCCTGACGGCGATCGCCGTCCGCGACTCCAAGGTCCACGAGGGCCCCGCGCTGGCCTTCCCGGCCGACTCGTGGAACGCCTTCGTGTCTGAGGTGAGCCGGGGCACTGTCTGACCCCACCACCGGCTGGATCAACAACTGCTTCCACAACCGCATCGACAACTGCATCAACAACTGCACAAGCACCACGAAAGAGCCCTCTCGACTGGCCCGCCGTCCCGGCCGAGGGGGCTCGGCCTTTTCCGGATTTCGCGCCTTTCAAGGCCTCCAAATACGATCAGTTCCCCCACTGTTCGCATACTGATCCGACCTTCAACCGACCGTTCCTGTTCGATTACAGTGCTGGACTGTCGGCCGTACCGACTGGTTCGGTACGGGATCGGGATCTGTAGGAGGCCTCGGTGGGTGCGACAGCCGGTGCCGTCTGGGGCCGTGCCGAACAGCAGGATTTCCGCAGCCGGGTGCGTGGCACACTGCTCGGCGCGGCCGTCGGGGACGCGCTGGGCTCGCCCGTGGGCAACCTCTCGCTGGACGGGATCCGCGCGGCGCACGGGGCGGAGGGGCTCACCGATCTGGCCTTCGGGCACGGCAGGCGCGGAGCCGTCTCCCACCTCACCCAGCTGACGCTGTTCTCGATGGACGGGCTGATACGGGCCCAGGTGCGCCGGGACACCGGGGCCTGGCATCCGCCGACGGACCTGCACCGGGCATATCTGCGGTGGGCCGCCACGCAGCGCGACTGGGGTCCCGACGAGCGGCGCAAGGAGGACGGGTGGCTGGCACGCGAGGAGTGGCTGTACGCGCTCCGCGAGCCGACGCGCGCCTGTCTGGCCGGGCTCGGCGACGCGACGATGGGGACGCTGGACGCCCCCAAGAACCCCGAGGAGCAGGGGCCTGAGGCGGCGGTCCGTTCCGCGCCCTTCGGGCTGCTCGTCGGCTGGGAGCCGCAGCTGGTGATGCAGCTCGCGGTGGAGTGCGCGGCGCAGACCCACGGGCATCCGACGGCGTACCTGTCGGCGGGGGCGTACGCCGTCGTCGTGCATGGTCTGGCGCGCGGCGAGAGCCTCGACACTGCCGTCCAGCGGGCCCTGCAGATGCTGGCCGTACGCCCAGGGCACCAACCCGTCGCCGCGGCCCTGCAACAGGCGCTGGGGGCCGTACGGCAGGGCATGCCGTCTCCGTCCCGTGTGGAGGACCTGGCCGGGGGCGGTACGGCGGACGGGCTGCTCTCGGTCGCCGTCTACTGCGCCCTGGTGGGCGAGGACACCCGCCACGGTCTGTGCCTCGCGGTGAACCACGGGGGCGCGTCGGCCGCCGCGGGAGCGCTCACGGGCGCCCTGCTCGGCGCGCTGCACGGCGAGACGGCCCTTCCGCCGTCCTGGCTGGCCGAGCTGGAGGGCCGCCCCACCATGCTCGTCCTCGCGGACGACTTCGCGATGGAGATGACCCAGGGCCCGGCCCTGCACGGCCCGGCGGGCTCCTCACCGGGCTGGCTGGCCCGTTACCCACGGGGGTACTCGGCCTTGGCGGGCGCCACACCGGTCCCGACGGGCTGACCACGCCGGACGTCCGTACGGGCGGGCAGGTCGTACAGGCGGGTCAGTCCTTGGCCGGCGTGCCCGCCACTCCGTCCGCCACCACTCCCTCCGCCGCCCCCGCGGGAGCCGGTACCGCCGCGGCCGCCGAACCCCGGCCACCGTCGCCGTCGTTGTTGATCTTCGCGATGATGGCGTCGCGCTCCGGGGTGTCCTCCGGTTTCACGTACCCGATGAGGATGTAGAGGACGAGCGACACCGCGAGCGGGATCGACACCTGGTACTGGAGGGGTACGCCGCCGTCGACGTTCCAGCTGATCGGGTAGTTGACCAGCCAGAAGGTGAACAGGCCGACTCCCCAGCTGATCAGCGCGGCGGTGGGACCGCTCTTGCGGAACCAGGGCAGCAGGCCCAGCATCAGCGGGATCGCGATCGGGCCCATGAGCCCCGCGACCCACTTGATGACGACGGTGATGATGTCGCCGAAGAAGGCGGAGTTGACCTGGGTCGCGATGGCCATCGACAGGCCGAGGAAGAGCAGCGTGGCCCAGCGCGCGGCCAGCAGCCCCATCCGGGTGTCCCACTCGCGCACCTTGCGCGAGACGGCGGGCATGATGTCGCGCGTGACGACGGCCGCGATCGCGTTGGCGTCGGACGAGCACATCGCCATCGTGTGGGAGAAGAACCCGACGATGACCAGCCCCAACAGCCCGTGCGGCAGCAGCTGTTCGGCCATCAGCGCGTACGAGTCGGCCGGCACGTCCGTCTTGATGATCAGCGGGGCGACCCACATCGGGAAGAACAGCACGAGCGGCCAGACCAGCCACAGCACGGCGGACAGGGTGGCCGACCGGGTGGCGGACCTCGCGGAGTCCGTGGCCATGTAGCGCTGGGCCTGGTTCCACATGCCGCCGTTGTACTCGAAGGTCTTGATGAAGAGGTACGCGATCAGGAAGACCATCATGTACGGACCCGCCAGCGGCTTGGTGTGACCGTCGAGGGCCGGAGCGTCCCAGACGTTCCACAGCCGGCTGAAGCCACCCAGCTCGGCCAGGACCGCGACGAGCATCGCGATACCGGCGATGAACTGGATGATGAACTGGCCGAGTTCGGTGAGCGCGTCGGCCCAGAGCCCGCCGACCGTGCAGTAGACGGCCGTGACGGCACCGGTGATCAGGATGCCCATGTTGAGCGAGACACCGGTGAAGACGGACAACAGGGTCGCGATGGCGGCCCACTTGGCGCCCACGTCCACGATCTTCAGCAGCACGCCGGACCAGGCGAGCGCCTGCTGGGTGGGCAGGTCGTAGCGGTTCTTCAGGTACTCCAGCGGCGAGGCCACGTGCAGCCGTGAGCGCACCCGGTTGAGCCGGGGCGCGAACAGCTTCGCGCCGATCGCGATACCGATGGCGATGGGGAAGGACCAGGTGACGTACGAGGTGACGCCGTACGTGTACGCGATGGCGGCGTAGCCGGTGAACATCACCGCGCTGTAGCCGGACATGTGGTGGGAGATGCCGGACAGCCACCACGGCATCCTGCCGCCGGCCGTGAAGAAGTCGCTGACGTTGTCGACCCGTTTGTGGGACCAGACACCGATCGCGACCATCACACCGAAGTAGCCGATGAGCACGGCCCAGTCGAGCCCGTTCATATGCCCCCTCCCAGGGTCGTGTGACGCCCGCTCATCGTGAGTTCGATGACATGACTCCGACAACAGCCGATACAGTCAAGGGGAGGTAAAATAGTTCTGTTTACTGACTACCGTTCATGTCCATGAACAAATCAGGATGCATGAACGCGGCCGGAAATGACCTACCGCATCAACTCCCCCGCATTGACCAGCAAAGACTGTCCGGTGATCGCGCGCGCCCGGTCCGACGCCAGGAACGCGGCGGCGTCCGCGACGTCCCCGTCCGTGGCCAGCTCGGGCAGCGCCATACGGGAGGTGAGCCGCTCCAGCACCTCGGCCTCCGGCACGCCCTCGGTGTGCGCGGTGAACTGCACGAACGCCTCCACCGGCGGCCCCCACATCCAGCCCGGCAGCACGGTGTTCACCCGGATCCGGTACGGGCCCAGCTCCCGGGCCATGGAGTACATCGCGCTGGTCAGCGCGCCCTTCGAGGCCGCGTACGCCGCCTGCCGCACCTGGGAGGGTGCGGCGACGGACGACTGCGTGCCGATGACGACCACGGACCCGCCGCGCTCCTTCAGCGCGGGCAGACAGGCGCGGGTCATCCGCAGCGTGCCGAGCAGGTTCACGTCGAGGACGGACTGCCAGGTGGCGAAGTCGGCGTCCTCCAGACCGCCGAAGTAGCTGTCCCAGGCGGCCACATGGACGACGGCGTCGAGCCGCCCGAACCGTTCCTTCGCGAGCGCGGCGAGCGCCTCGCACTGGCTCTCGTCGGTGATGTCGGTGGCCCGGTAGGCCGTGTGCACCCCGTCCGGGTCGAGTTCGGCGGCGGCCTTGGCGAGGTTGGCCTCCGTACGCGCGCCCAGCACGGCGTTCCCGCCGTCCCGCACCACGGCCGCCGCGACCTGGTGACCGAGCCCGGCCCCGACCCCCGAGACGACGACGGTCTTGCCCTGGAGCAGTGACATTGCGGGCCTCCCGGCTCTGGCGCTTGATCTGACGGTCCGTCAGAGTAGGTCCGTCCGGAGGAGGAAGGAAGGCCGCAGGAGGAAGGAAGGGGAGTGCCATGCTCGATGACACGCCGATCGACACCCGCAGCGAGGTGTACGCGGAACTGGCCGCCGTCGGCCCGTACGGCGTCCACCCCGGCCACGCCCTGATCACGATGGTGGAACCGCATCCGGGCCACGAGTACGCATACAATCGATGGTACGAAGACGACCACTACTACGCGGGCGCGATGGCCATGCCCTGGATGTACGCGGGCCGGCGCTGGGTCGCGACCCGTGACCTCCAACTCCTGCGCTACCCCGAGAAGTCGGCGGTCGCCCAGCCGGTCACCACGGGCTGCTACCTCTCGACGTACTGGGTCACGGACGGCCGCTACGACGACCACATGAAGTGGACGGTCGGCATCAACAAGCGGCTGAACAGGGACGGTCGGGTCTACCAGGACCGCACGCACGTCTTCACGGCGTTCCAGGACCACGAGGCGACGGTGTACCGGGACGGGGCCGCCGGGCCGCGCGACTTCCACGCCCTTGACCACCCGTACGCGGGCCTGGTCGTGGAGGTCATCGACGCCGAATCCCCGGCCCAGCGGGCCGAGTTGCTGGAGTGGCTCCGCTCCCGCCACCTCCCCAAGCGCCTCGCGGGCTCCCCCGCCGCCATGGTCACGATCTTCCGCCCGACCCCGCTCCCCGGCGACCGCATGACGTACGTGAAGCAGGTCGAGGGCGTCGATACGCGGCTGACGTTGCTGTGGTTCCTGGAGGCGGATCCTCGGGAGTGCTGGGACCCGTACTTCACCGGGCTGGACGCGCCGGTGGCCGCCGCATCCATGAGCGGCTCCGCCGCGGGCGGCCTGGGGCGGGTGGAGTTGGTGGCGCCCTTCATTCCTACGGTGCCGGGGACGGACCGGTACGTCGACCGGCTGCGGTGACCCGTCCCGTTTTTCCGCGTTGCCGGCGCGCGCTCGCCGCTCCCTCCTGCAACCCGGCATACACCAGGTCCCCCTGTGGTTGAGCAACACACGTACAGGAAAGGGGACTTGAGGTATGGCCGCAGCACGCGCGCTTCCGCTCACCGCGACCCTGCTCACCGGCACGGTCGCGCTCTACATCACGCTCGTGGCGTTCGGGAACATCACCGACTTCGGCACCAACCAGCAGTTCGTCCAGCACGTCCTCGCCATGGACACCACCTTCAAGGACGACGACCTGATGTGGCGGGCCGTCGAGTCCAAGGGGCTCCAGGACGCCGCGTACATAGCGATCATCGTGTGGGAGACGATCGCCGCGCTCGTCCTGATCCTGGGCACGTTCCAGTGGCTTCGCCACGACCACGTCCGGGCGCGGCGGACGTCCACGCTCGGGCTGTTGATGCTGATGCTGCTCTTCGGAGCCGGGTTTCTCGCCATCGGTGGCGAGTGGTTCGCGATGTGGCAGTCGGAGGACTGGAACGGGCTCGATGCGGCGATGCGGGTCTTTTTGTTGAGCGGGGTTGTGTTGGTCGTTGTCCACCTGCCGGTGGAGCGGGCCGGGAGTGCGGGCGGCTCGTCGGGGGCCGACGTCTAGCTTCCTCGCGGGAGGCTGGCGGGGGTTGTTCGGTGGCTGCGGGCCGGCGGTGGCTGGTCGCGCAGTTCCCCGCGCCCCTAGAGGGCTGCGCCCCTGACGGGCTGCGCCCGAAACGGGCGCGGCCCGTCAGCCGTCATTGGGCGTAGCGGGTTCGAATCGCGTCGCGGGCCGTCGTGACCTCCGTCAGGCGGGCGGCGAGGTGGTCTCGGTCGGAGCCGGGGCTCTCCCGTACGTCGGTGAGGACGGCGGCCAGGTTGGCCAGGTCATCCCAGTCGGGGGTCATGGCCAGGAGCTCGGCCAGTCCTCGGTCGGCGGCGGGCCAGTCGGCGAGGGCGCAGCCGACGAAGCAGCGGCCCTGCGCGCGCTCCAGCTCGTCCAGCCCGCCGCCCTCCTGGATCATCCGGGCCAGCTCCCGCCAGAGGGGTTCGGCGGCGGGCAGGCCTTCGGATCTGCTGACGGTCACGGCCAGTTGGAACGTGCCGGAGATCGGTTCCGACTCGCGTATCCGCTCGGCCAGTTGGCGGGCCTCCGTCCACCGGCCCGCGTGCAGGTGTGCCTCGACGCGCAGGTCGTCCAGGTCGTCGGCGGGCGTCGGCGCCCGGTCCGGGCCGGCCAGGCGGGCCGACGCCTCGTCCCAGCGGTCGCACAGCATCAGCAACTCGATGGACGTACGGCGCGCCCAGTCCTCCTCCGTCGCCAACTCGACGCACCGGTCCAGGTCGGCCAGCGCCCGCTCGGTCCGGCCGGTCGCCAGGCCGACCCGGGCACGTGAGGCGTAGGCCCATCCGTAGTCCGGGCTCAGCTCCAGGGCGCGGTCCAGGTGGCGGAGGGCCTCCTGGTGGTCCTTCATGGCGCGGTAGGTCCCGCCGAGACCGGCCAGTGTGGCGTGGTCGTCCGGGCTGCGTTCCAGTATGCGGCGGAAGACGGTGACCGCCTCCTCGTACAGGGCCGAGTCGCGGTACGCCACGCCCAGTTCGTGACTGGTCCAGCCGTCGTCGGGATCCGTGTCCACGGCTCGCCGCAGGTCCTCGAACTTGCCTGCCCGGTCGCCCAGTTCGTACTTCGCGTGGGCCCGCATCACCAGCGCCCAGGAGTAGTCGGACTCCAGCTCGACCGCACGGTCCAGGTCGGCCAACGCCTCCTCGTACCTGCCCAGTTCATGAAGGGCCTGACCACGGCTGGCCAGGGCCGAGGCGTAGTCCGGTTCGAGGGAGACGGCCCGGCCGAGCTCGGTGACGGCTTCCTCGTAGCGGTGGGCGCGCCGGTAGGCGTCACCCCGCTCCGACGCGACCCAGGCCTCGTCGGGCGCGAGCTCGACCGCACGGTCGAAGTCGGCGAACGCCTCGTCCGGCTCCCCTCTGGTGAGGCGCAGCCGAGCCCTGCGCACCAGCGCCCACACGTACTCCCCGTCGATGCTCAGCGCACGGTTGAAGTCGGCGAGCGCCTCGTCGTACCGCCCGAGAGCCTGTCGGCAGACGGCTCGCCCGGTCAGGGTCTCGTCATTGGTCGGGTCGAGGGCGACGGCACGGTCGAAATCCACGATGGCCTCCTCGAAACGGGCCGCGAGCCGATAGGTCTCGGCGCGCTCGGAGATGATCCACCCGGTGTCGGGGGCCAGTTCGTCCGCCCGGTCGAAGGCGGCCAGCGCGGCCGGGAGATCGTTCATCACCCGGTGGGTGAAGCCGCGGCCGTAGTGGGCCAGGGCCAGCTCCGGATCGAGTTCGAGCGCCCGGGCGTACTCCTCCAGTGCCCGCCCGTACTCCCCGCTGTGCCGCAGTTCCCTGCCCCGCATGGTGTGCGCCATCGCTCGGCCGCCGGTGTCCAGTCCCGGCCGGGCCAGGAGCAGCGCCATCGCTCCCGCCACCCCGGTCGCGTCGTCCGCGAGCGCCTCGCCCAGCTCCCGGCCCCAGTTCCTGAGGGCCGGGCTGTCCGTCGCCTCGCCCGCCTCCTCCAGCATCCGTGCCCAGCGGCGGCCGACGACCTCGTCCTCGCGGCAGGCCTCGACCAGCGAGCCCAGCGCGTCGGCGAGGGCCGCGGGCGGGCGGGCGCAGAGGCGGTGGTACGTCTCCTCCAGGAGCAGCTCGCGCCACTCCTCGTCCTCCCACAGTTCCTCGGTGTCCCGGCCGGCCCCGACGTCGTCACGCCACTCGGCGAACGCCTCCGCCAGCCGCCGGTGCCGCCCGGCCCACTCGCGCCGGGACTTGCGGCGTTCCAGCCTGAGCATCGGCGCCCGTACGACGTCGTGGTACTGCACCCGCTCCCCGCGCTCGCCGACGAACGGCAGCGCGGTCAACCACTCGTACAGCGCGTCCAGTTCGTCGTCCGGGCGGTCGACGACCAGGACTCGGAAGACGTCCGCGTCGAGCCACCGCGGCAGAGCGCAGATCCCGGCGACCTTGCGGCGTACGGACGGTTCCGATCGCAGGAACTGTTCCACGGCGCCGGCGCTCGGGTCGATCACGGCGTCCGGGTCGCCGGGGCGCTTGTTCGCGAGCGTCGACACGAGGACGGGCAGGCCGCCCGTGAGGCGCAGCACCTCCTCGACGACCGGCTCGGCCACGACGCCCTTCCCGGCGAGCAGCCGGCGCGACTCGGTCTCGGTGAACGGCGCCAGCGGCACGTCCGCCACCAGGTCCAGGCCTCTCCAGCGGGCGGGGTCCAGCCGGCGCTGTCCGGCGGTGACCACGACGACGGTGGCGGGCAGCCCGCCGTCCGCCGTGCCGCGGGTGATCATCTCGTGCAGCCACGGGTCGAGATACAGGCCTGTCCGCTCGTACGTGTCGAAGAACAGGACGATCCACTCGGAGGTGGCGGAGGCGGCAGCGCGCAGTTCGCGGAGCAGGATCGGCGTGAGCACCTTCTCGGGCGACGTCACGAGTTCGATGTCGTCGGGGTTGCGGAAGCGGGCGCCGAGGCCGGCCCGCAGGCGGTCGGCGCCCAGCGCGAGCCGGTCCGCCGGGAGGGCGCTCGTGAGGAGGCTGCCGCCCGGCAGGGTGGCCTCCACGGCGGCCATGCCCAGCCCCACCGCGGCCCTGCTGCCGACCGACGCCGCCTCCGGCTCCGGTGCGGGGCCGCCGGCGAGCGCGGCGAGGGCGGCCGCCTCCGCCTCGCGCCGCCGCTCCTGATACGCGGTCAGCCGCCGCTCCAGGTCCTTCAACCGCCGTCCCTGGTCCGCGAATTGCTCGCAGATCTCCGACAGTGCCTCCGGGACGCTCCCGGCACGCTCGTCGACGTACGCCGTGAGCGCCCCGCGTTCGCGTGCCAGGTGCCGCAACTCCTGTACCAGGAAGGTCTTTCCGACGCCCGCGGTGCCGTGCACGTGGAAGCGGAAACGCTGTCCGGGGTCGCCGGGCCGGAGGTCGAAGTTCCGCAGGAACGCGGCCCGTTCGGCGTCCCGGCCGACGAATCCGGCGCGGTTGCCCTGCTGGATGAGCTCCTGCCGCGACGGTCCTGCCTGCGCCACCCGTCCGCCTCCTTGCCGCTCCCGGTCGAGTCCCGGTCCCGGTCCCGGTCCCGCTTCCGGTCCGGGTCCCAGTCTGGCTCAGCCTGCCGGAGATGACCTAGAGGTGTCGCCCTTCTGCCGTCCGCCTCCCGGTCATCCGTCATCCGTCATCCGTCATCCGTCATCCGTCATCCGACGGAGGAGGCCGTGAGCCGGTCCGCCTCGGGTACCGCTGGCCGGGATCGAGGGGTACGCGGGATGGCCTTTTCCCCCGGAATTCACTTGTCCACGCCGACCTCGCCGACCTCGTCGAGCCGGAGCGTCAGCCTGAAGTCCCGGCCGGGCAAAGTGGGTTACACGTCCCAGCGACACGCCGTAAACCCGGCGTGTCGCTGGGACTCTCGCGACAATTACTTCGCCCGGCGGATTCGCCAACAAAGTCCTGAAGTCCCAGGCTTGCTGCTGGGGTCATCACTGGCGGTGATGTGGCCCGGCTGCGTCGAGGCCGCGACAGCCAACCTCGACACCACCATCCACGTCCGCGGCTCCAAGGACAGGCAGGGCTCACAGCTCACGTTCGCGGACGCGGCGTGGACCGAGTTCGTCGGCCACGCCCGCCAGTCAGCGTGACTGGAGTGCGTCCAGGGCCACCGCCTGGGCGATGGCGAGGCGGCGGTCGAGGTCGGGGGACGCTATGTCGAGTACGTAGCGGTCGCGGAGGCCGAACTTCTTGTCGACCGCCATCGATCGTTTGTCGCCCTCGGTGAAGTCGAAGTGGTACGGCCATGCGAACGGCACGAAATCGATGAGCGGCAGGAACTCCCAGACGCGGCGGAGTACGGCCACCACCCTGTTGCGTTCGCGTCCGGTGAGCTGTGTCGTGCCCGGTTGATCCAGGCTCCACGTCGAGCGCAGCAAGGAGGCGGCAAACCTCTTGCGAAACGTCCCGATGAGGTTGCCCGTCTCGTCCCGTACGTCGTAGACGGCGCCGACATCGAGGACCTGGCGGGCCTCGAAGGTGAACAGGACACGGTTCTTGGACTCGTCGGAGTAGACGGTCACCTGTTCTTTGAACGTCATCCGTTTCTGCTGGGCGAAGGCGACGACCTCGCCCTCGGAGCCGTCAGGACGGGCCACGGTCACCACGTACCGGTTGGCCATGACGGTCATCTTCTGCCGGACGTTGAACCGCCCGTGCGCCTGCAGTTGCATGTGGTCCACGTGACGTCTCCCGTTTCGTCGCCTGCACTGTGTCCTGCTGAGCCATCGTCGCCGCGACGGCCGCCCGGATCAGTCCTCGGAAGTCGCGGTCCGCAGCGACCTTCGGCTAGGGGGTGTTTCGAAAGTCCCGTGCGGTGCCCGCGGTGTCCGGTGCGTGCCCTGGGGGTCCCCCCAGCCGGAGGCTGGGGGAGTGCCGGACGAAGGCCCTCGTCCGGGCCGTACTTGGGCCTTTGGCCGGTGCGGCGAGGGTGCGTGCCGGGCGCCGTGGGTGCTGTGCGGGACTTTCGAAACACCCCCTGCGGCGCCGACGGCCCCCGACAGTGCCCGCCCCGGATGTGGTCGTCGACTTTCGTCGTTCGGCGGCGCGACGCAGGGATGATGCGGGCGCTCCCGGGCACTGCCTATGGTCTGGGCGTGGAACTGGACGAAGCGAAGACCGCCCGCAGCGCATGGCCGCTCCGACGCCGGCTTGCCGCCGTGTCGCCCTGGAGTCGCGGGCGGATCGCTGGGGAGACCGTACTCACCGTTGTGCTCGCCGGACTCGCGGGGCTGTTCGACGCCGCGGAGGCCGGGTTCGGTGTACGGACCTTCGTCGTCGTCGCGGGCGTCGCCCTGCTGTCGCTGATCCGGCGCGCACTGCCGGCGACGGTGCTGGTCGTCTCGGCGGCCGCGGCCGGGGATCTGGCGGGCGCGGCGCCACTGCTGGTCTACGCGAGCTGGTCGGCGGGCAGCCGGATCATGAAGCCCTGGCGGGTGGTCGCCGCTTTCGTACTGCATGCCGCGCTGTGGTTCCGCAGCGAGCTCAGCGCGGGTTTCGACCTGCCACTGGCCCTCACGGGCACGCTGAGCGCAGGTGTGTTCCTCACGCTGTCGATCGTGCCGGGACTGGCCTCCCGCTACCGGGCACAGCGCCACTCGCTGCTGGACGCACTGCAGCGGAACAACGTCCAGCTCGTGCGCGAGCAGGCGATGGTGGCACGGCAGGCGCGCCTGCTGGAGCGGGGCCGCATAGCCCAGGACATGCACGACAGCCTCGGCCACCAGCTCGCCCTGATCGCCGTGCACGCGGGCGCCCTACAGGTCGATCCGGATCTCACCAACCGACAGCGGGAAGGCGTACGGATCCTGCGGGACGCCTCCGTGGCCGCGATGGGCGAGCTGCGCGAGGCCGTCGGCATCCTCCACGAGGAACGGGACGACCGGAACTGGCCCGACGCGCGCACCACCGCGCCCGGACACACCGAGCGCACCGAACGCACCGAGCCCGCCGACACGGACGGCGGGCGTCCGGGCTCCCGCGCGGTCACCGCCATCGACCGGCTGGTCGAGTCGTCCCGGGCCGCGGGCGCGACCGTGGAACTGCTCAGGTCCGGCGCCTTCCGGGCGCTGGCGCCCGCCGCCGGCCACACGGCGTACCGCATAGCCCAGGAGGGCCTGACCAACGCCCACAAGCACGCTCCGGGCGCACCGATCGCCCTCGCCCTGCGCTACGAACCGGACAGCCTGGTGGTGGAGGTCGCCAACGGGCCCGCACCGGCGGGGGCACCGGACGTCCCGGCGGCGATCAGCGGCGGCCAGGGGCTGAGGGGCCTACAGGAACGGGCCCGGCTCATCGGCGGCATGGTGCACACCGGTCCCACCGCGGACGGCGGCTTCCGCATCGCGGGCATGCTGCCCTACGGCACCGGAGGCGGAGGCGGCGAACCCCAGCCCCGCCACCCCGACGGCACGACCTCCGTCGGCCCCTGCAACGACTTTGTGGGGCAGCCGGGCGCCGGCGCCGTGGACAACAGTGGAGCGGTCATCAACCGATCCGATCCGCAAGGGGAGTTCGCCGCCACCATGAGCAAGAAGAAGAACGTGGCCATCGGCTGCGCCGTCACCGCCGTCGTCCTCGTCGTGGGCGTTGTCGCCCTGGGAATCTGGGGGGTGAGCGCGCTGATGGACGAGATGAACAAGGTCACCATCTCCCCAAGGGTGTACCAGTCGGCGAAGGTCGGCGACCCCGAGTCCGCCGTGCAGGACAAGCTGCCCGACGAGGACTCGGTTCTGACCTCGGCCTTGGCGGACCAGGGCCCGCGGAAGCCCAAGGGCGCGGACTGCCGCAACTTCGTGTCCGACGACACCGGCGACACCATGACCGTCTTCCGGTTCTGCTTCCGCGACGGAAAGCTGGTCGAGAAGCAGACCTTCAAGGAAGAGGGCTGACCCGCAGGACCGAGTGGTGACCCGGAAGAGCGAGAAGTGACACACCGTCTCCGCGACGCACCGGACCCGATCAGGGCATGATGGCGAGGCCATGCCATCCGCTCCCGACCGACACCGCGCAGGAGGCCGTGTGATCCGGGTCCTCGTCGCCGACGACGAGCCGCTCATCCGGGCCGGCATCAGGATGATCCTCACCTCGGCCGACGACATCGACGTGGTCGCCGAGGCGGGTGACGGCCGCGAGGCGGTGGAGAACGCCCGGAGCACCGCCGTCGACGTGGCCCTGCTGGACATCCAGATGCCGGTGATGGACGGGCTGACGGCCCTGGCCGAACTGGGCCGCGCCGCACCGAACGTACGGGTGCTGATCCTCACCACGTTCGGCGAGCGCGACAACGTACTGCGGGCGCTCGGCCACGGCGGCGCCGGCTTCCTGCTCAAGGACTCCGCGCCCGACGAGCTGATCCACGCGGTGCGGGCGGCCGCGGCCGGGAACGCCTACCTCTCACCGGCGGCCACCCGGCACGTGGTGGACGCCCTCTCCTCCCCCGGGGCCACCGCCCGCGCGGAGGAGGCCAGGCACCGCCTCGACGGGCTGACCGCGCGGGAGCGCGATGTGCTCGCCCTGCTCGGAGAGGGCCTGTCCAACGCGGACGCGGGCAGGCTGCTGTACATGAGCGAGGCCACCGTGAAGACGTACGTCAGTCGCATCCTGACCAAGCTCAACTGCGACAACCGGGTCCAGGCGGCCCTCCTCGCCCGCGACGCCGACCTGCACCCGGGTGACCCCTGACCGGTCCGAGCACCTCGCCAAGGACACCGGGGCCATGTTCCTCGCGTTGGCGATTCTGACGGCCATCACCCTGCGTTCCGTACGGAGCAACAGGCTCGTGCAGACCACGGGTGCGGTGTGGCTCGTCTTCAACGTGCTGCACCTCAGCTACCACATGCGGCATCTCAGCACGTACGGAACGCGCGACCAGGTACTCAACGTCGTCGCCCTGTGCCTGCTGGTCCTGTCGTCGGCCCTTCTCCTCGTGCCGATGTTCCCCGGGCGGCGGGCGGCCACATCATGACGCACAGTGACAGGGTGGACAGGCGCACTTCGGAGCACGGAGGGTCGACATGCGGATCGCTGTAGCGGGTGGGACCGGGCTGGTCGGGCGGTATGTCGTCGATGAACTGGTCACAGCCGGGCATGACGCGGCGGTGCTGGCCAGGTCGCGAGGTGTGGACCTCGTCTCGGGCGCCGGCCTCGACGCCGCCATGGCGGGCGTGGAAGCCGTCGTCGACGTCAGCAACGTACAGACCACCAACGCCAAGAAGGCGGTCTCCTTCTTCGAAAGCGTCGGCCGGAACCTCCTGGACGCCGGCGCCCGGGTCGGCGTACGGCATCACGTAGCCCTGTCGATCGTCGGCCTCGAACGCGTCGGCTTCGGCTACTACCAGGGGAAACTCCGCCAGGAGGAGCTGGTGGCGACGCACGGGGCCGCGACGCGCGGGGCGGCGAAGCACGGGGCCGCGACGCCGTGGACTGTGCTGCGGGCCACGCAGTTTCACGAGTTCCCGCAGCAGATCCTCGACCGGATGCCGGGTCCGCTGGCGGTGGTGCCCCGGATGCGTACGCAGCCGGTGGCGGCCCGGGAGGTCGCCCAGCATCTCGTGCGGCTCGTCCTCGGACCGGCGCAGGGTATGGCGCCGGAGCTCGCCGGGCCGCGGGTAGAGGAGCTCGTCGACATGGCGCGCAAGCTGCTGCGGGCCTCGGGCCGGCGTCGGCTGCTGGTGCCGGTGACGTTCCCCGGCGCCACCGGGCGGGCCATGAAGGGCGGCGGCAACCTGCCGACCGGACCGGGGTCCCGCGGCACCCAGACCTTCGACCAGTGGCTCGCGGAGAACGTCCGGCACGTTGCGCAAGGGGGCTGAGCGCCTCATGCCCACCTCACCCGGTTCGGGCCGGGACCCCGCGTCCAGCCCCGGCCCCGGTTCCGGTCCCGGTCCCGGTCCCGGTCCCGGTTCCGGTCCCGGTTCCGGTTCCGGTTCCGGTTCCGGTTCCGGCCAGAGCCTCCACTCGTGGACCCGTGCGCAAAGGATTCCCTAGCCGACGGCGACAGTCGGCATCGACAGCCGGCCAACGGCTTTGCCTTCTCTTTACAACCCGGTCCCCCGCTGTCTCGTCTCTTTGCGCGATCCGTACCTCAGCCCGCCAGGCCTCCTGGCGGGCTGACCGACGAAGGAGAGCGATTCATGCGCCGAACTGTCCTCAGCGCCATAGCCCTCGCGTGCACCGCCGTACTGGCGACCTCCGTGCCCGCGTTCGCCGACGGGGCGGCCCCGACCGCGGCCCCGAGCCAGGCCGCCGCCGACACGGACCCGACGCCGGCCCCGAGCGACAAGCCGACCACGGCGCCCGCGCCCGCCGAAACCGCCCCGACGGTCGCGCCGTCCCCCGCACCGACCAAGGCGCCGGGCGGGGGCGAGGTCTCCGTCGTACCGAGCGGAGCGCCCGACACCGGTGTGGCGCCGGCGTCGACGCAGTCCGGATCCGAGGGCGCGCTGATCGCCGGGGGCGCCGCCGCGTTCGCCGCCGCCGGTGCGGCCGTCTTCGTCGTACGGCGTCGGCGGGCGACCGGGGCATGACCTTGCCCTCCAGGCGCGGGGCCTCCAGGGGTGGATCCCCCGGGAGCGGGACCTTCGGGAGCGGGACCTTCGGGAGCGGGTCATCCGAGCACGGCCGTTCCCAACACAGTCCGTCCCAACACGGGCTCTCCCGGCGCGCGTTCGTCGCCGCGGCGATGGCCACGTTGCTCGTGAGCTGCGACAGCCAGTCGGCCGACCCGAACACGACCGACGGGACCAGGACCGGCAGCGGGAACGGGAGCGGGAACGGGAGCGCACCCGATCAGGCCGGGAACGGCCGTGCCGGGAGCACACCGCCCCCTTCGTCGCCCTCCGCCAACTCGGCGCAGGCCCTTCGGCGTTCGGTGCCGGTCAGGTTGCGGATCCCGGCCATCGAGGTCGACACCCCGGTCATGCGGCTGGGGCTGGCCCCGGACGGCAGCGTGGAGGTGCCGCCGATCGCGGCGGACGACCAGGCGGGCTGGTACCGGCACTCGCCGACGCCCGGCCAGGTCGGCCCGTCGGTGATCCTCGGCCACGTCACGGTCGGCTCCTACGGCGACGGGGTCTTCCGCCACCTCGCGCGGTTGCGCCGGAACGACCGGATCGTGGCGCGCCTGGAGAACGGCACGGCGGCGGAGTTCGCCGTCACCGCCGTACGGACGGTCGCCCAGGCCGACTTCCCGACCGACGAGGTCTACGGGAACGTGGGCCGTCCCGAACTGCGGCTCATCACGTGCGGCGGCCCCCGTACCGGTGACGGCTACCGCGACAGCGTGATCGTCTTCGCCACGCTGAGCGCCGCCAGCCCGTAGCCGGACGTACTCCGGACGTACTCCGGAACAGGCGCCCCCGGATCCTGGGCCGACGGACCGTACCGTCGATGGACGACGGTCGATGGACGGTACGCCGACGGCCCGGGATCCTCCCCCACAAGCCCAACAAGCCCAACAAGCCCCACAAACCCTACGAGCCCCGACCAGCCCGACCCAGCCCAACCAGCCCAACCAGCCCAACGAGTGCGTCACGCCCCTGGAGAGTGTTGAAACGGTCCCGCGAGAAGGCAGCGTCGGAGCTGTTCGCCGCCCTCTACCCGCGCCTCGCCGGCTGGTGCCGCCGGCTCGTCGACGACGACGAGACGGCCCACGAGATCGCCTCCGAGGCGTTCACCCGGCTGTGGGCCCGCTGGACATCCGTGGCGGAGCCCCGAGGGTTCCTCTACGTCACCGCCGCCAACCTCGTCCGGGACCACTGGCGCAAACTGGAGCGCGAGCGCAGAGCCGTACGCCGTGCCACCAGCGAAGCGGCCGTCCGCCCGCAGAACGAACAGGCCGACCCGTCGGTGCGCCTGCTCGTGCAGTCGCTGCCCGAACGGCTGCGCGTACCGATCCTGCTGCACTACTACGCTGACATGCCGATCCGCGAGGTGTCCCTGCTGACCGGGCGCAAGGAAGGAACCGTCAAGTCCGACCTCCACGCGGCCAGAGAAATACTCCGCGCCCACCTGAGGAGAAGCGTTGATCACACCCTCTGAGGACGGTCCGGACCTCGACCACCACGACGACCCGCTCGCCGTCATCCTGCGGCCCCCCTCCGGCTACCTCGCCCCGCCCCCGGGCGGATACGAAGCGATCCGCCGCGACGCGGCCCGCCGCCGGGTGCTCCGTGCCGCGGCCGGGGTCGGCCTGTCGTGCGTAGCCGCCGCTCTCGTGGCGCTGCCGTTCCTGCTGACCGCGCCCGGGAGGCCCGTTTCGCCGACGGTCCCGCTCGCCCCGCCGCCCGCGAGCAGCCCTTCGACCGCGCCCACTCCGCCCACCGCGTCGGCTCCGGCACCGGCGTCGTCGTCCAAGCCCGTCAGCCCCACCCCGAGCCCCGGCAAACAGATACCGTCCGAGGACTCCACCCGCGCGCCCAGCCCCACCCCGACCGACGCGGCCGACCCCACCCAGGCACCGTCGTCGACACCGAGCCCGCTGTCCGTGAAGCCGTCGACGCTCGGGGACAAGACCGACACCACGGCCGACAGCGGCGTCCGCTAGGCAGCTAGTCGACGACCGCGACCTTCGTCCCCGCCATGCCGAACTTCCAGACCGCGTCGCCGTCGGCGGCCCGCATCCGGATCCCGCCGGTCGTCACGCCGGACGCGGGCGGCGGCGGAGAAGAGCCGTCCACGGCGTTGGAGAAGGCGATGTTCGTGCCGGAGCTGACGGTGAAGAAGACGATGTTCTCGATCTTCACGCCGTCGCTGCCCGTGCTGGCCGCCCGTCGCGTACCGACCGTGTACGTGCCCGGGTCCGGGCTCACCGTCCCCGGCCACACCGTGAAGCTGCGCCGGGACGCGTCGCTCGCGTCGACGAGCCAGACGCGGCGCTGGTCGAGGGAGTAGACGATGCGCCGTCCCGTGCCGGAGCCGTCCGGCACGGCGACCGGCTTGGACTCGCCGGGGTCGTCGGAGGGCTTGGCGGTCGCCGACGCGGAGGGCTTCGGCGATGCCGAGGCCGTGGGCTGCGGACCCTTCTCGGCCCTGACGGCCAGGAACGTCACCGCCACCAGAGCCGCCGCGGTCAGACCGGACACCCAGACCCACGAGGGAAGCCGTCGGGCAGGCACGGGCACGCAACTCCTCAGCTCTGATTCACCCCGTCGGAGGGTCGGATCATCCTACTCCGACGGGCACCTCGGGCGTTCCTGGCCCACTCGCCCACACGCATGCCTCACGTGCCTCACGTGCCCACACGCATGCCTCACGTGCCTCACGTGCCCACACACATGCCTCACTTGCCTTACTCCAACACCGGCAGCAGCTCCGGCAGATGCCCGTCCGAGGCCGCCGCCGCCCGCTGCCGCTCCTCCGGCACCTCGCCGTACAGGGTGGTGCGCGGCCGGGACGGGCGTCCCGCCGCCTCCGCCACCGCGATCAGCTCCTTGACGGACTTGTACGAGCCGTACGACGAGCCCGCCATCCGGGAGATGGTCTCCTCCATCAGCGTCCCGCCGAGGTCGTTGGCGCCGGAGCGGAGCATCTCCGCCGCGCCCTCCGTCCCCAACTTCACCCAGCTGGTCTGGATGTTGGGGATGTGGGGGTGCAGCAGGAGCCGCGCCATCGCCATCACCGCGCGGTTGTCCCGCGTCGTCGGACCCGGCCGGGCGATCCCCGCCAGGTACACCGGCGCGTTCGTGTGGATGAAGGGGAGAGTCACGAACTCCGTGAAACCGCCGGTCTGTTGCTGGATCCGGGAGAGCGTACGGAAGTGGCCGAGCCAGTGGCGGGGCTGGTCCACATGCCCGTACATCATCGTGGACGAGGAGCGGATGCCCAGCTCGTGCGCGGTGGTGATCACCTCGATCCACGTCGCCGTCGGCAGTTTGCCCTTGGTGAGGACCCAGCGGACCTCGTCGTCGAGGATCTCGGCGGCCGTGCCGGGGATCGAGTCGAGGCCCGCCTCCTTGGCCGCCGTCAGCCATTCGCGGATCGACATACCCGTGCGGGTGGCGCCGTTCACGACCTCCATCGGCGAGAAGGCGTGGACGTGCATGCCGGGCACCCGCTCCTTCACCGCGCGAGCGATGTCGAAGTAGGCCGTCCCCGGCAGGTCCGGGTGGATGCCGCCCTGCATGCAGACCTCGATGGCCCCCACGTCCCACGCCTGTTGGGCACGGTCGGCCACCTGGTCGAGCGACAGGGTGTACGCGTCGGCGTCCGTGCGGCGCTGGGCGAAGGCGCAGAAACGGCAGCCGGTGTAGCAGACGTTGGTGAAGTTGATGTTCCGCGTGACGATGTACGTGACGTCGTCGCCGACGGCCGACCTGCGGACGTCGTCGGCGATCCGGCAGAGCGCGTCCAGCGCCGGTCCGTCCGCGTGCAGCAGCGCGAGTGCCTCGTCGTCGGTGAGGCGGGTCGGGTCGTCGGCGGCCGTCGCCAGCGCGGCCCGGACGTCCGTGTCGATCCTGGACGGCACCATGCCGGGCGCCGCGGCCTCCCGCAGGGCGTCCCAGTCTCCGTACACGTGGTCGTAGTCCTCGCGCCGGTCGCCCGTCCGCCCCTCGGTGTCGATGGACGCGTGCAGGTCCGTACGGCCCGACGACGTGAACGCCTCCTCGGGCTCCTGCCACGGGTGCCCCTCCACGACCGCGTCCGGCACGGCGAGCCCGGTCTCGGGGTCGGCGAGCGCCCGTACGTGCGGGAGCAGCCGCGGGTCCAGCCACGGCTCGCCGCGCTGCACGAACTCCGGGTAGACGCAGAGGCGTTCGCGGAGTTCGAAGCCCGCCTCGGCCGACTGCTCGCGCAGGAGCTCGATCTGCGGCCAGGGGCGCTCGGGGTTGACGTGGTCGATGGTGAGCGGCGAGACCCCGCCCCAGTCGTCGATGCCGGCGCCGATCAGCCGCCCGTACTCGGAGTCCACGAGGTTGGGCGGTGCCTGGAGACAGGCCGACGGGCCCATGATGTGCCGAGCGACCGCGACCGTCGCGACCAGTTCGTCGAGCTCGGCGTCCGGCATGCCGCGCATCGCCGTGTCCGGCTTGGCGCGGAAGTTCTGGATGATCAGTTCCTGGATGCCGTGGTAGGCGCGGGCCACGCGGCGCAGCGCGAAGAGCGAGTCCGCGCGCTCCTCGTAGGTCTCGCCGATGCCGATCAGCACGCCGCTGGTGAAGGGGACCGACGAGCGGCCCGCGTCCTCCAGGACACGCAGGCGTACGGCCGGTTCCTTGTCCGGGGAGCCGTAGTGCGGGCCGCCCGGCTCGCTCCACAGCCGGGTCGCCGTCGTCTCCAGCATCATGCCCATGCTCGGCGCGACGGGCTTGAGCCGCTGGAAGTCGGTCCACGACATGACACCCGGGTTGAGGTGCGGGAGCAGGCCCGTCTCCTCCAGGATGCGGACCGAGATGGCCCGTACGTACGCGATCGTGTCGTCGTAGCCGTGCGCGTCGAGCCATTCGCGGGCCTCGGGCCAGCGGTCCTCGGGCTTGTCGCCGAGGGTGATCAGGGCTTCCTTGCAGCCCAGTTCGGCGCCCTTGCGGGCGATGTCGAGGACCTCGTCCGGGGACATGAACATCCCGTGCCCGGCCCGGCGCAGCTTGCCGGGGACCGTGACGAACGTGCAGTAGTGGCATTTGTCCCGGCACAGCCGGGTGAGCGGGACGAAGACGCTCTTCGAGTACGTGATGACGCCGGGGCGGCCCGCCGCGTCCAGGCCCGCGTCACGCACCCGGGCGGCGGACGCGGTCAGGTCGTCCAGGTCGGCGCCGCGCGCCTGGAGCAGGACGGCGGCCTCGGTGACGTCGAGGGCGACGCCGTCGCGGGCACGTTTGAGGGCGCGACGCATGGCGTTCGCGGTGGGCCCGGTTCCGGAGGTCGCGGAAGTCGTCATCCTTCGAGCATACGATCGCTTTGATCAGGCCCTATCAGGCGCTGGCAGGCATTAGCAGGCACTGTCAGGCACCACTCGTATTCCGTGTGACGTCTGGCCCTCGCGCGGCGCTACAGGTACTTGGCGTATTCGTCCAGTACGCGCAGTACGTCCGCCTCGGCGGCCGGTGGCAGCTGAAGGACGACCTCCTCGATGCCGAGGTCCGCGTAGTGCGCGAGTTTGCCAGCGCTGGGCAGTACGGCGTACGGCACGACCTGGAGGGCCTCGGGGTCGCGGCCCGCCTCGGCCCAGGCGGCCCGCAGGACGGGGACGGACTCCGTCAGGCCCCGGCCGCCGATCGGCAGCCAGCCGTCCGCGTACTCGCTGATGTGCGAGAAGAGCTTCGGCCCGGCCGCGCCCCCGACGAGCGTGCGCGGCCCGACGACGGGTCCGCGCGGTTTCCGTACGGGCTTGGGGTGGGCGTGGCTGGCCCGTACGGAGCCGAACTCGCCCTCGTAGCCGGTCGGTTCGGCCGACCACAGGGCCCGCATCAAGGCCATCCGGTCCCGGACGAGCTCCCGTCGCGTACGCCAGTCGACGCCGTGGTCGGCGGCCTCCTCGACGTTCCAGCCGAAACCGAGGCCGAGGGTGAAGCGGCCGCCGGAGAGGTGGTCGAGGGTCGCGATCTGCTTGGCGAGGCCGATCGGGTCGTGCTGGGCGACCAGGGTGATGCCGGTGCCGAGCGCGAGCGTCTCGGTGACCGCCGCCGCCTGGCCGAGCGCGACGAAGGGGTCGAGGGTGCGGCCGTACTCGGGCGGCAGCTCGTCGCCCGCCGGGTACTGGGTGACGCGCTCCACGGGGATGTGCGTGTGCTCGGGCAGATAGAGCCCGGCGAAGCCGCGTCGCTCCAGCTCACGGGCGAGCAGGGTCGGAGTGATCGTCTCGTCGGTGAGGAAGATCGTCACGGAGATGCGCATGCCACATCTCTACCGGCGCACGGCCCAAGTGTCCATACCGACCGGTCGGCACTCCAAATACGCCGCATAGCCCGACTCGCCCAATCCGAATCGCGCAATCCGACTGCTCGAACTGCGAGGACCAAAGCCGGTGTCGGACCTGGAGTGGCTCCGCCCACGGTCCGAGGCGCGGGACCCGGGTGCCGGGGCGACGCGGGTCGGCCTTCGCGGCAAGGGTGCCGAGAGTGGCGCCCGGGCAAAGCTGGGCGGTTGACCGGGAGGGAAACCGCCGCGTGCGCTCGTCTTCGACTACCGCCCCAATCCTAACCGGTATAGCGGATAAGATGAACCTGTCGGCCAGAAAGCCGACTCAATCGGAGCAAAGGGGTCGCCATTCATGAAGTCATACGGGCTGTCGGACAGCGGGAGGCCACATCCCCCCTCTTCTCCGGATACCGCCACCCTCGGCGGCGGCGTGATCGAGCGATGGACTCGGCCACTGATGCTCATCCTCGGTCTCTTCGTGGCGCGACACTTGGAGGACCCGTCCTCCGAGTCCTTTGGCCTCGAAGTGGCCAAGGCAACCGGCCTGGGCGTTGGCACCACATACCCCGTACTACGGAGGCTGCAAAGGGCCGAATGGCTATCCGCACGCGAGGAGGAGCCTGACGGGCCTCGCGACTCGGCGCGACCGCCTCGCGTCTACTACCGCATCAATCCGGATCATCTCGGAACAATCCGCCAGGAGTTGGCCGAGCGCGACGCGGTCCGGCGAGCGAGGCGGCCGTCGGTAACGGGAGTCCAGGCTCCCGCGTCTACGTGATGGGGACCGTCCCCTCGACCTAGTAGGCAAAGGACCACAACAACGTGGCGAGGCACTCAAACAGCCGTTCCTCAGTGTCACTTCGGGCCCTTCTCGAAGTGACACAGGACGTCGTGATCTACGGCGGCCTCGGAATGGCCGTCCTGGCCGGCGGGAACCTACTCGCCGGAAACAATGACCCCGGTCGCCTGGTGCTGCTGTGCACGAGCGTCGGCATCGGACTCGTGGGGTATTCCGTGGTGCGAGCCCTGTGGCTCGTCCTCGGAGTGATGTTCTTCCTCGCGCGCTACACAGCCAGGACCACCATGCGGTACGCGGTGGTCGGCAAGTCCCTGGCGGGAGGCCCCGTCTCCAAGGTCGCGGCGCGGCTGCTGCCGCGCTCGTACCGGGATGGCTGGCTGCACGATGTGCGGGAGTCGACTTACTACAGCGGCGAGTACGGCTTCATGGCCGTCGCCACGCTGCTCGGCAACGTTGTCGCCTACCCATGGGTGGTGATGAGGGCCTGGCTGGAGACCATGGGCCTCATCAGCCCGGTTCCGGGTCAGCGGCCTGATGTGCGGCAGTGCGCGAAGAAGAGCACGGATGCTGCCGCGCATCGGTTGCGGATCCTGGAGGGGACCGTCACCCAGGTGTGGCACGAGATGAAGATCGCGGTGATCCTGGCCTTGCTCGCGGCCTTCGCGATCGAGCCGGTGTGGCACCTCTCGTCGTACGTGCTGCACCACTTCGGGTTGGTCTGGCCGTGGGAGTTCTACTTCCCGCTGCACTGAGTCCGATCACCCGCGCAACATGGAAGCGGCCCAATGACAGTGGGCCGCTTCCATGCGTGATACAGAATACGCGGGTCGCCCCAGCCCGCCGAGGCGACCGCGATCACGGGTAAGCCCGACTCCCATCCGGTCTGACGCGCACCAGCCTCGGCGAGGCCCAGCCCCCGATGACGAATGATCCCGGACGGCCGATCTCAAGGTCCGGGAAATCACTTCGAACTGGGGTAGACGTCAACCACTGACGTGAAAACGCTTCCGTTTCCTTGCAGCCGGTCATAGGTGGAGGGGCTCAACTGCCAGCGGTCATCGACCCACTCGAGTTCGAAGGTGCCTCGCACTCTTGGGACGCTCGCGAGGGATTCATCACGCGACGCCCTGGTGAACTCCACAACGGTCTTTCCATGCGTCAGAGGGGTCACTCCGTCGATGTCGACCATGGCGACCCGTGCGCGGGCGTAGGGGTTTTCCTCCCAGGTGATGCTGATCAACCTCACGCAGTTGGCCGCCTGTGGAGCAGCGATCTCACACCATGCGCGGCCGTTCCCCAGCTCTTCGGCGGTTCGCATTTGTTCCGCTGTTTGATAGGCCCCGTCCGCTCCAGGCCGACGCACGACAGCCAGGTCTACGCTCCCGTCGCTCCTGTCACCGCCAGGTCGAGGCGTGGGCAACGACCCCACAGACGAGGGAAACGGCCTACCGGGCGGGGGCAACGGCCCAGCGGACGAATACACACCGCTGGTGGCGAGGACGCCCCCGACGGCGATGACGAAGCCGAGCAACACGGCGATGAGACCGCCGCGACGGGGCTCTCTGCCGCGAATGTTCCTTACGGAGGGTGGTACGGAAGTGCGCCTGTAGGCGGGTTTTCCAACAAGGGTGATCACATCTGAATGCGCCTCACTTGTACTTGCGGAATTCCCCTTTGCCCCGCCCTGGTTGCGCTTCTCGGCGGCTGAGACAGTCGGCACCTCGCCAACGTAGCCAGCGTCCTCCTGTACGTGCGCCACTTCGGACTCGGAGAGGCGGGCGGCAACCGCTGTCACCTCCAGTCGCTTCCGCTCCAGGACCTCGGGGGTCCACGCCAGTGTTCCCAACGAGTCGTCTCCACTGAGGGCATCGCGAAGGGCCGCATCCCGCTCGCGATGCAGTGCGGCCCGGCGGACTGCCTCAAGCGACTCGTCGCGGGCCAGCACGACTCGGTCCCGCCTCGACCTGGGATCGAACCACGTGAAGAACATGTACCTCCGCTTCATGAGAAAATCCCCGTCCTCCAGAGCCGGCGCCGCACCCGCAGGCTCGAATGCAGTTCGATGTTGCAGGCGCAGGCCTCGTCGAACTCGATTCGAGCGCGGCGAAGGCGCTGACGAACCGTCCCGGATTTCTCTTCCAGTACCGAGGCGATCTCCTTTGGTGTATGCCCTGCGTACGTCATCATCAGCACCTCCTCGTGCTCTGGCTTCAGCGTTCGGATGACGGCCAACGCCTGCATGACCAGGTCGGCGTTGACCACGATCTCTTCCGGAGACGGACCTTGATCCGGGATTTCGATCATCGATACGGTCCCGTCGGGTGACCGTCGGTGGAGGGGAACCTCGTCGATGTGAATCTTGCGGTAGTGATCGTTCGCCGCGTTGAAAAGCGCCCGTCTCGCGTACGCGGCGGGATACTCCCCAACACGGTCCCAGTCCTTGTTCATCTTGGCGAGGATCAGATTCAGTTCGCTGGGTCCGTCAAACCCGTGATGCCGACCTGAAAGAAATTCTGCCGTCCGGTACAAGCGCCCGGCGTTCTTTTCAAAAAAATCGTCCCACGATCCCGTGGGTGTACCGCGCGATCCCCTATGGGGCGCTGGAATCATGGACGCGATGCTCCTCGGTGTGCGGGTACCGACCCCACTAATGACGGATGCGGGAGTAGAGCGTTACCAAAAACGATGATTTCCACCCGTGTGGGTGAATGCCTGAATGTGCCTTCGACTCCACGTCAGCAGAGGTAAGTCGGCACGATCTCGCCATGACCCAGGGGTGGGAACGAATGGCGGCCGTCGTACTGCTCACGGCCGTCGCAGCGGCCGGGACGGCAGGCTGCGACGTTCGGCAGCTTCCGGGGCGCCCTGCCCCCGAAAGCTGCCGATCCCCTTCCCTTGCCTCGCAGTTCACGGCTGAATACCAGGGTTGCCGGTACTACCCCCTGCGCCACCCTGCACCGCCCATGCCACTCACGAGACCCGGGAGCAGCAGATATGTGCGAGGACGACCACCATGGCGAGCACGGCAGTGGCTCCGGCAGTGACCACGGCATCGGCAGACGCGCGCTCTTCGTGACGGGAGCCGCCGCCGCGCTTACGTTGGGAAGCGTGAGTTTTCCGAGCGAGGCCGCCGACGCGGCACGCGCGTCCGAGACCCGGACCGTCCGCGGCACCCTGCCCACCGGTTCGCCGGACTTCGTGTACCTGCCGGTCGAAGTCCCGGACGGCGTACGGGAGATCAAGGTTGCGTACACCTACGAGAGGCCCCCCGTCCCGGCGGGCACGGCGGGCAACGCGCTCGACATCGGCATCTTCGACCAGCGCGGCACCGAACTGGGCGGCAAGGGCTTCCGGGGCTGGTCGGGCGGGGCCCGCACGGAGTTCTTCATCCGCGCCGACGACGCGACGCCGGGCTACATCCCGGGCCAGGTCAAGGAGGGCACCTGGCACATCGCGCTCGGCCCGTACACGGTGGCCCCGCAGGGACTCCCGTACGAGATCACGATCACGCTGACGTACGGCGAGCCGGGCACGGCTGTGGAGCCGGTGTACCCGCCGGCGCGGGCGAAGGGCCGCGGGCGCGCGTGGTACCGGGGCGACTGCCATCTGCACTCCTGGTACTCGGACGGCCGCCGCACCCCGGCGGAGATCGCGGCCCTCGCACGGGCGGCGGGCCTGGACTTCATCAACTCGTCCGAGCACAACACGCACTCCGCGCACGCCCATTGGGCCGCGGAGGCCGGTGACGACCTGCTGATCATGGTGGGCGAGGAGGTGACGACGCGCAACGGCCACGTCGTCGCGCTCGGCACCGACCCGGGGACGTTCGTCGACTGGCGCTACCGGGCGCGCGACAACCGCTTCGGCAAGTACGCGCGGGAGATCCGCCGCGCGGGCGGCCTGGTCGTCCCGGCCCACCCGCACGCCACCTGCATCGGCTGCAACTGGAAGTTCGGCTTCGGCGAGGCGGACGCGGTCGAGGTGTGGAACGGCCCGTACGGTCCCGACGACGAGGTGTCGCTGGCCGACTGGGACGGCATGCTGGTCGCCTCGGTGCGCGACCGGGAGAACCGGAACGGCGGGAACGGCGGGGACGGCCCTGGCTGGATCCCGGCGATGGGCAACAGCGACGCCCACCGCGACCCCGACCCCATCGGCACCCCGCAGACCGTGGTCCTCGCCGACGACCTGACCCACGAGGCGATCCAGGAGGGCATCCGCGCGGGCCGCTCGTACGTGGCGGAGTCGCGGAAGGTGTCGCTGGCGTTCTCCGCCACCGGCCCGAAGGGCGAACACGCGGGGATCGGCGGCCGGTTGAAGGTGGACCGCGAGGCCCCCGTCACCGTCCGCCTGGAGGCCACGGGTGTGCCCCGCTGCACAGTCCGCTTCGTCACGGACCAGGGCGTGCTCCACACGAGCGCGGTCCTGTCGGTGTCCGGCTCGGGGACGGTGGAGTGGCGTACGACGGCCCAGTACGCGGCGTACGTACGGGCGGAGGTACGGCACGAGGCGGCGGCGGGCCCGCTGCCGGGAGCGCTGGCCGCGTTCACGAACCCGATCTTCCTCGGGCGCGCGTAGCGCTACTGGGCGCCTCCTCCTCGGATGCGGTTCTGCTGGAGGGACGTCAGCCGGGTCACGACGAGGATGGCCAGCACGGCGGTCACGACGCCGATGAAGGTGGTGAACAGCGAGCTGACGATGACGTCGGTGGCGCCGACGGCGAGTTTCTCGTCGTACCAGCTGGTGAACGAGCCTCTCAGGTCCGTCAGGACATAGCAGAGCCAGAACCACCACCACGTGTGCAGCAGCCACCGCCTGGCGCCCGTCGGCCGGCCGGTCGTCACCGTCCAGATGTCGTTGCTGATCTGCTTCGGCATGTAGAGGTTGACGACCGGGATGAACCACGAGCCGGCCGCCATCCCGAGTGAGTGGCGGACGCGCCCCGGCGCGAAGGCCTCGGCGTTGTTGCGCGTGCGCTGGAACCAGAACGCCCACACGATCACCACGGTCAAGCCCACCAGTACGTCGAGGAGGTCGGCCGCCACCGTCGCGATTCTCAGGCTCTCGAAGTCCTCGATGAGCTTGGGGGCGGACAAACTGTCCTCCGCGCTGAGCTGGGAGAAGGCCGTCCCGAGGACGGCGGCCCGGAACAGCAGCGGCAGCGTGTACAGGCCGAGCAGAACGGACAGGGCCGTCGCGAGCCCTCGGGTGGAGCGGGCGTACGGGCGGGGGGCGCCGGCCCCGGAGTGGTACGGGGCCTGCGGACCGCCTGACGCGAAACCGTGCGGCGGGAGAATGCCCTGCGGCGGAAGACTGCCCGGGTGGAAGCCGCCCGGCGGGGTGCCACTGCCCGGCGGAGGGGGGCTCTGCCACAGGGGCGCCGACGGGTCGTACGAGACGGGCGGGCCGAAGCCCTGCACTGGGACCGTTGCCGGTATCGGTGCGGGTACCTGTACCTGTACCGATACCGGTACCGATGGCGGACTCTGCGCCAGGCTCTGCGGGTCCTCGCTGTTCAGGAGTTGGACGGCGTGCCGGCCCAGCTCCGCCAGCACCTCGCCCGGCAGCCACGCGCCGCCCGCCACCGCCACGCCCTCGATGCCCTCGATGGAGGTCAACAGCGTGTCCAGCGAAGGCCGTTGGGACGGGTCCTTCGTGAGGCACGCCGTGATCGGCCCGTGCCACGGCTCGGGTATGCCGGTGAGGTCCGCCTCCCCCTCCGCGATGCGGAAGAGCAGCGAGTGAATGCCGCCCTCGCCCGCGCCGAACGGCAGTCGCCCCGTCAGGGTGTACGCCAGCACGACGCCGAGGCAGAAGACGTCACTCGCGAACGTCACCCGCTCCCCGCGCACCTGCTCGGGCGACATGAAGCCCGGCGACCCCACGACGGCACCCGTGAGGGTGAGGCCGTCGACGGACTGCGTGGTCGTGTCGAGGGCGCGCGCGATGCCGAAGTCGATGACGCGGGGCCCGTCGATCGTCACCAGGACGTTGGAGGGCTTGAGGTCGCGGTGCACCAGCCCCGCGCCGTGGATGGCCTGAAGCGCGCGTATGAGCCCGGTCGCCAGCGCTCGTACGGACTTCGGGGGCAGCGGTCCGTACTGCTTGTCCACCACTTCGGAGAGCGAGGGGCCGGCGACGTAGCCGGTGGCGACCCAGGGCGTCGCCGCCTCCGTGTCGGCGTCCAGCACGGGCGCCGTCCACTCGCCGCCGACCCGCTGCGCCGCCTTCACCTCCTGCGCGAAGCGCAACCGGAAGTCGGACTTGCGGGCCAGGTCCTCCCGGACGACCTTCACCGCGACCGTACGGCCGCGCTCGGAACGGGCCAGGTACACCCGCCCCATGCCGCCCTCACCGAGCCTGCCGAGCAGTCGATAACTGCCGATCCAGCCCGGATCCTCCGGAGCCAACCCCTGCATGCGTGCTCCCTCTCCCCCGGCGTCGCGTCCGCATGAGGATAAGAGATGCGTGGAAAGCGGCAGGCGGGACCCTGGTGTCTGACGGTTAAGAGGGGTGTTCCGAGCCACGGTCGCGGCCACGGTGCGGGAGCACGGCCGCCCACGGCCGGACCTAGCGGCAGTAGGTGTCCCGGGCGGGCCGTTCCCCCGTGGCGAGGTACCGCGAAACGACCCGGTCTCCGCACGCGTTGCCGTTGCCGAGATAGGCGTCGTGCCCGGTGGAGTTCACGGTCACCAGGACGGCACGCCTGCCGAGGTCGGCACGGAGTTTCAGGGCGCCGCCGAGCGGGGCGGCCGGGTCGCGCCGGTTCTGGACCATCAGGACGGTGGAGGGCCCGCGATCGGTGATCCGTACGGGATTCTCCTTCGGCGGATACGGCCAGGCGGCGCAGGCGGTCGCGTTCCTCGGCATCCCGGCGGTCAGCGGGTACTTGGCCCGGCTCGCGTCAACTTCCTTCTGGTACACGGATGCCGATGCCGAGTTGGGCCACGCCCCGTCGTTGCACATGGTGGCGAGCGCGACGGCGAGGCCGTTCTGCAGCAGGGCCTCGGGGGGCGGCTCGGGCGCGGGCGGGACGGTGCCCTTCCGCGCGGCCAGGATCAACTGGGCCAGCGCCGGAAAGCCGTCGGGGTCGTAGAACGCGTCCACCATGCCCTGTCGCAGGGCGTTCCCGTTCAGCTCGGCCGGAGTGGCACCGGGCCAGGGGATCGGCTCACGGTCCAGCCGTGCGGCGAGCCGCAGGAACATCGGCCGCACCTCGGCGGCGGTATCGGCCAGCCGGTACGGATTCCCGGGCGCCGACGCCCACTTGGCGAACTCGGGAAAGACGTCCTCGACGCCTTGCTCGAACCAGGCCCACCAGACACGGGAGACCCCGCCACGGTCGCCACTGCCGTCCTGGCTGCCGTCCAGGTTGCTGTCGAGTACGAAGCGGTCGGTGCGGTGCGGGAACAACTGGCTGTAGACGGCGCCGAGATACGAGCCGTACGAGACGCCCCAGGCCGAGAGCTTCCGCTCGCCGAGCGCCGCCCGGATGAGGTCGATGTCGCGCGCGTTGTCGGCGGTGTCGATGTGCCGGATCAACTCGCCGCCGTTGCGCTCGCAGGCGTCGGCCATCCGCCGTGCGGTGACCATGTTCCCGGCGACGGACCCGTCCGGCCCG
Organism: Streptomyces sp. NBC_00878; assembly: GCF_026341515.1. Taxonomy (NCBI): domain Bacteria; kingdom Bacillati; phylum Actinomycetota; class Actinomycetes; order Kitasatosporales; family Streptomycetaceae; genus Streptomyces; species Streptomyces sp. NBC_00878. Next base: position 4,553,927 of record NZ_JAPEOK010000001.1, read on the forward strand.
GGCCAGGGCCGGAAGGCGGTCGAGACGAGATCACGGCGTTCGAGTCCACAGCCGACCGGCGCGGACCGCCCGTTCCCCCGAGGATCGAACACGACCAGGTCGTACGCCTCACGCACCTCCCGAGGCAGCTTCCGCGCCTTCGCCGACTGCTCTTCGAGCGTGCTGCCACCCGGCCCACCCGGTATCAGCAACAACACCCCACGACGTACGGCCGGCTTCTCACTCCGGATCCGGGAGACGGCGATGCCGATCTTCCCGCCACCGGGATCGGCGTGATCGAGGGGCACATCGACGGTCGCGCACTGCTGCCGAGCCCCGAACCCACTCCCCTCACACGCCACCCACTCAAGAGGCTTCACAGGTGGGGTGGTTGAGGAGGCGACCGATGTCGTCGAGGTGGCCGAGGCGGTCGAGGTGGCCGAGGCGGTCGCGGCGGTCGCGGCGGTCGAGATGTTCGAGCGGGTGGATCCGGTTGAGGCGGTAGCGGTGAGAGGCAGGGTGAGCCCGAGCACCACGCCGCAGGCGGCGGTCAGGGCGACGTTCCGCTTGCTCTTCTTCGTCATACGAAAGAGCCTCGCGAATCCACGCGACCCGCCCCATCCGGCCACCCGGCTTCTCCGTGGGGCGGTTTCCCGAACCGGCGCATCCCAGCGAGGCGGGACCCGGCCGGATTCGCACCGGGCGGGACCAGCCGGACGCGGGCGTGGTCAGTGCTTCAGCAAGGCGTCCACTTCTGCCGCGTACAGCAGGGCGGGGTCGAAGTCCATGCCGGTGAAGTGGCCCGCCAGTTCCAGGGACAGGACTCCGTGCAGGCGGGTCCAGAAGAGCAGGGCCCGGTGGAGGGCTGCCGGTGGGGCGGGGTGGTCGCCTGCCCAGTGGCCGTGGGTTTCGAGGTGGGTGTCGAACTGTGTTGCCGGGCGGTCCGAGGGCAGGGCCACGCAGACGTCGAGGATGGCCGCCATGATGTCCGACGCGATGCCGGTGACGTCGTCCGGTGCGTGGTAACCGGGTACGGGCGTGCCGTAGATGAGGAAGTAGCGGTGGGGGTCCGCGAGGGCCCACTCGCGCAGGGTGTGCGTGAGCGCGGTGAGGTCGGCGCCGGACGCGGCGGCCGTCCGGAAGGCGTCGGCGAGGCTGCCGTACGCGTCCCTGATCAGCTCGGTGATCAGCTCGTCGCGTCCGGCGAAGTACCGGTAGAGCGCGGGGCCGCTCATGCCCATCTGCTTGGCGATCGCGTTGAGGGACAGCGCGGTCGCGCCCGCCGTGGCGATCTGCTCCCACGCGCGCTCCTTGATCTCCGAACGCACCTGGACGCGGTAACGCTCGCGTGGGGTCTTGGTGTCGGTCTCCGCCATGGCCTGCCGCCTTCCGTACTCGTGAGGACGCCTGTCGGGATACATATTCAAGATTTAGTTAGAGGCTATCACTAAAGCCCTTGACGTGGACCTTCGCAGGAAGTTATAACTTCTAACAGAAGCGAGAACGGGTCACTCACTAGGGACTCGAAACACAGAACACAGTGGAGGAAGCCATGACCGCCGAAGCCCTCGTCGAGGTCGTCCTGCCGGGCAAGGTGGAGCCGGAGGGGCTGGAGATCCGGCTCGGAGCCGTCCCCGTCGCCGGCCCCGGCCAGGTCGTGATCCGGATGGAGGCGACCGGGGTCTCCTTCGCCGAGCAGCAGATGCGCCGCGGCCGGTACTACGACCAGCCGCCCTTCCCCTTCGTGCCCGGCTACGACCTGGTCGGGACCGTGGCGGCGACCGGCGAGGGCGTCGAGCCGGGCCTCGTCGGCATCCGGGTGGCCGCACTGGTCAAGGTCGGCGGCTGGGCCAGCCACGTACTCGTCGACGCGGCGGACGTGGTGCCGGTGCCCGACGGAGTCGGCGCGGCGGAGGCGGAGACCCTGGTGGTCAACGGCATCACCGCCTGGCAGATGCTGCACCGCAAGGCACGCGTCCGCGCCGGGCAGACCATCCTGGTGCACGGCGCCAACGGCGGCGTCGGCTCGGTCCTCGTCCAGCTCGCCCAGGCCGCGGGCGCGAAGGTGATCGGCACGGCGTCCGCACGCCACCACGACGCACTGCGGGCCCAGGGGGTCGTCCCCGTCGACTACCGCAGCAAGGACGTCGCCGGGCAGGTCCGCGCACTCGCCCCCCGCGGGGTGGACGCGGTCTTCGACCACGTCGGCGGCCCGGGCATCGTCGACTCCTGGAGTCTCCTCGCCCCCGGCGGCACGCTCGTCTCCTACGGCACCGCCTCGACCCGCGACGACGAGGGCTCCAAGCAGCTGCCCGTGCTCAAGCTGCTCGGCCGGATCTGGCTGTGGAACGCGCTGCCCAACCGCCGGAGCGCCTACTTCTTCAACATCTGGGCCGGTCGGGGCCTCGCCAAGAACCGGTTCCGGGCCCGGCTGCACGCTGACCTCACGCAGGTTCTCGTGGCCCTCCAGCGCGGTGACATCACTCCCCAGATCGCCGCGCAGATGCCGCTCTCCCGCATCGCCGACGCCCTGCGACTGGCCGAGTCCGGCACCGTCGCCGGAAAGATCGTGCTGAACCCGTAGCGACTGGACCCGTAGCGGCTGGACCCGCGGCGGCTGAACCCGTAGCGCGCCCACGGATACGCCCACCTCGCCGCCGCCCCGGTTCCACCGCCCAGTCCCCGGCCCCAGCCCCCGGCCCCAACTCCTGGCGCCGCCCCGGTCCTCGCCGCGTTCGAGGACGGCCGGGATCACCCCGGTCCACTCACCCTGCCCCGCTCACCCACCCCGAGGGGAACCTGATGTCCAGCACCCGCCCGTCCAACTCGCCCAACCCGCGGTCCCGGCCCACGGACGCGCGAACCGGCCGCTCCCGGACCGGTGTACGCCCCGGCTCAGTCACCTTCCCGCTCGCCGCCGCCGCTGCCGTCGCCGCCGTCGGTGTCGCTGTCGCCGGTGTCCTCGGAACGGCCCCGTCCGCCCAGGCCTCCCCCGGTCAGGCCCTGTCCCGGTCCCTGGCCCAGGCCCTCGGCGCCCAGCACAGTGATCCCTCCGCATGCCACGGGGAGGGCGTCGACAACACCGCCGTGATCCGCTACGAGTCCGACGTCGTGATCGACGCGCCGCTGAGCACCATCTGGAAGCTGCAGACCGACGTGGAGCGCTGGCCGTCCTGGCAGCCGCCCGTCCTCACCAGCGAACGCCTCGACCCCGGCCCGTTCCGCAAGGGCTCGCGGTTCCGGTGGACGACCCCGGCGCCGGCCACCCCCTCAACTCCCGCCACCACCCTGGAAGTCACCTCCACCGTCCGCCAAGTCCAGCGCCAGTCCTGCATCTTGTGGAGCGGGCCCGCGATCGGTGAAGGACTGCGCATCGACGAGGGGGTCCACCTGTGGACCTTCACGAAGGTCAGGGGCGGCGTCCGCGTCCACACCGAGGAGACCTGGACCGGCGCCCAGGTCGAGGCCGACGTACCCACCGCGACCGCGGCCCTCGGCGGAGGCCTCGAAGCATGGCTGCGAGACCTGAAGACCACGGCCGAGCGCCGCCGCTGAGCCTCGCCGCTGAGACCTGCCGCCGAGACCGCCCTGTCCCGCCACTCCGGCCACCCCGGCCGTTCGAGCCGGTCGGCCCTGCCTCTATTCTCGCGATCGACCGTCGACCGTCGGCCCCGGCCGGCGGCCGATGCGTGTCATCCGCTCCATCGCCCAGGACGAGGACCGACCACCGACATGTCGCGCTACCACGAGACCAAGTTCCGGGTCATCACGTCGTTCCAGCGGCGGGTCGTCAACCCGCTGGCCCGACGGCTGCCGTTCCAGACCCTCCTGGAGACCACCGGGCGGACTTCGGGGCTGCCCCGAAGGACGCCGGTCGGCGGTCGGCGGGTCGGGCAGGAGTTCTGGATCGTGTCCGAGTACGGGGAGAAGTCCCAGTACGTACGGAACATCCAGGCGAACCCGGCTGTCCGGGTCCGTGTCAACGGGCGTTGGCACCACGGCACCGCCCACCTGCTCCACCGGGACGACGCCCGCGCCCGCCTGAAGTCCCTGCCCCGGATGAACAGTGCCGCGGTGCGGGTGGTCGGGACGAACCTGCTGACGGTACGGGTCGACCTGACCGACTGACGGGCCCGGGCCTCGGGCCGCTCCTCCTGAGTAGGGCCGGGCCACCCTCGGCCCAGGAATGCGGTGATCCGCATGTCGGCTCCGGCCCAGCGGTATGCCACAGCGTTGACATAGTCCTACGGCCTGCTCACAGATCAACTGGCGCTGTCGCGAGTCGAAGAACTGCTGCGTGTCGGCGTTGAGCTCGCCCGGTCTTGGCCCTTCGGCGGGCTCAGGGCAAATACCTCCAGGCAACCAACCGATCGGAAGCAGAGGCAGTCAGTGCCGATGTTGGCGTGAGGTGTCCTTGACCAGGCGGCGAGTGCTTGGTGCTCTTGGACAGTCGGGGAGTCGATCTCGGGGGTCTCTTGGTGTCCAGTCTGGTTCCGCGTGAGCTCGTCCTACCTGGCGACAACGGCGCGGGGTCCATATGAGACTGCGCCGCGGCATGGCGATCGCCGTCGTAGCCGGCGGTGGTGCCGCCACGACGATGCTCGTGGGTCTGGTCACGAACGCCGTGTCCGAGACGTCGCACTGGCCGGCCTGGCTCGGATGGATGCAGGAACACGCCTGGTTGTCGTTCGTCATGCTCGGGGTGGTCCTGGTCGGGTTCACCGCGCTGCTCGCCATGTTGTCCGACATCGGGGCGAGCGACAGCAACGCGGAACCACTCGTGCGGGCCGATGACGGTTCCGGGACGCCAGGGGCCGCGCTCGTGCTGCGTTCGCTGCCGCGTGACACCGCCGCCTTCACCGACCGGGCTGCGGAGCTCGACCTGTTGAGGCGGTCGGTGGCGGCGTCGCAGGCGAGCGGGGAGGCGCTGCCCGTCCACGTGATCGACGGGATGCCTGGGGTTGGGAAGACAACCTTCGCGGTGCATGCCGGGCATGCGCTGGCGGGGCGGTTCCCGGATGGGCAGCTGTTCGTGAACCTGAACGGGCATACGTCGGGGCGGAATCCGGTGCAGGCGACGGAGGCGCTCGCTTCGTTGCTCGCGGCCACCGGGGTGCCGACCCAGCAGATACCGGTCGGGGATGACGTCGGCGCCGTCACTGAGGCACGAGCCGCCATGTGGCGGAGTCGGCTCGCCGATCGGAAGGCGTTGCTCATCCTCGACAACGCCGCCAGCTACCGGCAGTTGGAGCCGTTGCTGCCCGGCGGGAACGGATGCCTCGTGCTGGTGACCAGTCGGCGACGGCTGGCTGCGTACGAGGAGGTCGTGATGGCCGTTGAGGCGTTGCCGCCGGAGCATGCGATCGCGTTGTTCACGCGGCTCAGCGGGCGGCCTGGGGAGAGTTTCGACCGGGCCGTGCTGGAGGAGTTGGTGCGGCTGTGCGGGTGTCTGCCGCTCGGGGTGTCTCTGATCGCCGCGCGGTTGCGGCACCATCCCGCCTGGAGTGCCGAGGATCTGCGGGGGCGGCTGCTGGTCGCGCGGGATCGGCTTGGGGAAATACGGGCCGGGGAGCGAGCAGTGGCCGCGACCTTCGATCTCTCGTATCGGGATCTTCCGGAGGAGCGGCAGCGGTTCTTTCGTCGGCTTGGCTTGTACCCGGGTGCCGACATTGACCCATATGTCGGTGCTGCGCTTGACTCTGTTCCGGTGGCGGACGCCCGTCGGCACCTTGACGCGCTTTACGACGACCATCTGATCGACGAGAACCCGGGCAGCCGCTACCGGCTGCACGATCTCTTACGCGACTACGCCCGCGGCCTCGCTGACGAGGGGGACAGCATGAACCAGGCCCAGGACCAGGCTCAGGCCGTTCAGCGAGTGGTGACCTACTACCTGGCGGCTCTTGTCGGCGCGAACCGGCACATCGCTCGGAGTGATGCGGTTGTTCCCACTCCTTCAGGTGGCCCGTCGGGCGTTGAGACTCCCGTCATGGGGACGCGGGCTGATGCTCTGGGGTGGCTGGAGACCGAGCGCGCCAACATGTTGGCCTGCATCGAGCGGGCCAACGATCTCGACCTGCACTCCGTGGTCATCCAGCTCGCCGCGGCCATGGCCCCCTTCCTGCGGCAGGCCGGGCCCTGGGACCAGGCCGCCGGTCTGCACCGCGCCGCCGCCGAGGCCGCCCGGCACACCGGAGACCGGCAGGCGCTCGCCGGCGCGCTCGCCGAGCTGGGAGTCGTACGGCGCTTCATGGCCAACTACCCGGAGGCCGTCCGGGCCTTCGACGAAGCGGTGACGGAGTACGAGGCCGTCGGCGACCGGCATGGCAAGGCCGAGGCCCTGAACCAGGTCGGGATCGTCTGGTACATGACCGCTGACACCGACGCGGCCGCCCGGGCGCAGACCGAAGCCCTGGCGCTCTTCCGGGACTTGGGGGATCGGCTCGGGCAGGCCAACGCGCTCGCCGATCTCGGGATGGTGCGACGGCAGACCAGCCGGTTCGACGAGGCCGTGGAGACGCAGACGGAGGCTCTGGCCCTCTATCGCGACCTCGGCGACCGGTACGGTGAGGCGAATTCGCTGCGGGACCTTGGGGTCGTCCACTGCCTCATGGGGGACTACGGGCTGGCTGCCCGACGGCACCGCGAGGCGTACGACATCTATCGCGAGCTCGACGACCGGGTCCACCAAGCCTATGCATTGAATGAGATGGGTGTGGTGCGGCGGTTGACCGGTGACGTCGACGGGGCACGGGAGGCTCACGACCAGGCGCTGGAGTACTACATCGAGCTTGGTGACCAGTTCGGGCGGGCCAACAGCATCCGGCTTCTGGGCGTGCTGGAGCGGCTGGGTGGGCGCGCGGTGGAAGCCGTGGCGAGGCAGGAGGAGGCACTCGCCGTCTACCGGGAGCTCGGGAGCCGTGGTGGCGAGGCCGCCGCGCTGGGTGAGTTGGGTGCCGCGCGTGGCGCCGCGGGCGACTCGGTCGGGGCCGTGGCTGCCTGCGAGCAAAGCCTGTCGATCTTCCGGGAGTTGGGCGACCGGTGCGGTGAGGCGGAGGTGCTGAACCACTGGGGAGGGCTGCTGGGTGCCTCCGGGGAGCCCGCTGACGGGCTTGTGCGCTTCCGCGAAGCGTTGCGCGTCGCCCGGGAGATCCGGTGCCCGCTGGAGGAGGCGCGCGCCCTGGAGGGAATCGGGCGCTGTGAGCTGGCGGAGGGGGAATGCGGTCGCGCTGATGAGTCGCTGCGCGATGCGCTCGCCGTGTACCGGCAGTTGGGAGTGGCGAGCGCGGTTGCCGAGGTCGAGCGGCTGCTGGCCGCGCAGGCAGGATGAGCCGGTTCCCCGGGGAAGCGCTCAGGCGCACGTGCGCGTCGCAGCGTCATCAGAGCAGGCCACGTGGCCAGTTTCGGTATCCCGGGATGCGCTGTTGGACTGCTACGGTGCCAGCTGATCAGTCACGCCAACTTCCTTTGTACAGCACCGATTTCGACGCTTCGATGGTCGGTGCGCACATCACGAGGAGCGTTGAATGCCGCCCAGCACGACTGTTCCTTCCCCTTCGGCCTCTGGCCTGGACAGCGCGGAAGCCGCGCCCAATCCGGAGGTCCTGGACCGTATCGCCGCCCGCGTGCAGCGTCGCTTGGCGGCCGAGCGGGCTGCCTCGAACAGCGTCGCGGACGGCCCCCACGCCGCCTCGCTGATCTGGCCGTGGCCGCTGTAGTCGCTGCTGCTTGATGACGTCCACGCCTCCTGGTACGCCGTTCCATACCTTCATCCTCAAGGTCGCCAATCGGTGCAACATCGACTGCGACTACTGCTATGTCTTCAACTCCAAGGACCAGGCGTGGCAGAGCCTGCCGGCGCGGATGAGTGTGGACGTGGCTCGGGCGGCGGCTCGGAGGATCGCCGAGCACGTGGCGACGTACGGGCTGCGGATCGTCCACGTCGTGCTGCACGGTGGCGAGCCGCTGCTCGCCGGACCCCGGCACCTGGGGGAGCTTCTCCGCGTACTCAAGGACGGCATCCCGTCCGACGTCGAGGTCCGCTTCGAGCTGCAGACCAACGGGACCCTCGTGTCGGAGACGTGGCTCGACCTCTTCGAGCAGTACGAGGTAACGGTGGGCGTCAGCCTCGACGGGCCACCCACCGCCAACGACCGCCACCGGCTCACCCACACCTCCCGGTCGAGCGCGGCCTCGGCGGTGCGGGGCATCGAGTTGCTGCGGTCTCGCCCGCGGCTGTTCGCGGGACTGCTCGCCGTGGTGGACTTGGCGAATGATCCCGTGGAGGTGCACGACTACCTGGCGTCGTTCGCGCCGCCGATCATCGACTTCGGGCTGCCGCACGGGACTCACGATGCGCCGCCGGATCGGAATGATCCCGCCGTCCCGGAGTACGGGGTGTGGATGAGCCGCGTCTACGACGCCTGGCTTGCCCGGCCTCAGTACCAGCACAGCGTGCGCATGCTGGAGGACATCGTGGCGCTCAGCTCCGGCGCGCGCGGCGCGGTGGAAACCCTCGGGCTCGCGCCGCCCGCCAGCGTCGTGATCGAGTCCGACGGTTCCGTCGAGGGCGTGGACACGCTGCGTTCAGTGGAGGAGGGCGAGTCCTGGCTCGGGCTCGACGTCTTCAGTGACTCCTTCGACGCGGCGGTCCATCACCCCAAGCTCTTGCACCGGCAGGTGTCCGGGACGGCCGCCCTGGCTGAGGAATGCCAGCGCTGTCCGCTCGTGGCGGTGTGCGGCGGCGGTTACCTGCCGCATCGTTTCAGCGTGGCACGTGGGTATCGGAATCCATCCGTGTACTGCGCGGATCTGGCGTATCTCATCCGGCACGTCCAGGGTTCTCTTCAGCGGCACGGCTGGGAGCTGGGCGCTGCTGCCACCGGGGCCCAGTAGCCACCATGAACGACCGCGCAAACGACAGGAGTTGCACGACAATGACCGTGACGATCCGGCCCGTCGAGAAGAGCGATGTCCGGGGACTGGCCGAACTCATCGAGGAGATCGAGCGGTTCTACGGAACGGACGACGCCGACATCCAGCCATTCGACGAGCGCCAGGCGCAGGTCGAGGAAGCCCTCTTCGGCTCGCCACCGCTCGCCTCCGCCCTGCTGGTCGAGGACGAGGCCGGGGACATCGTCGGGCTCGCCGCGTACTCGTTCCTGTGGCCCTCGGCGGGGTCCACCCACTCCCTCTTCCTCAAGGAGCTGTACGTCCGCGACACGCTCCGTCGGCAGGGCGTCGGCGCACGCCTCATGGACGAACTGCGCGCCATCGCTGCCGCGCGCCCTGGGTGCAGCCGGGTCGAGTGGATGACGGACCGCGTCAACCCGGACGCGCGGGCCTTCTACCGATCCCTCGGCTTCGCCGAGTTCGACGGGAAAGTCGTGTACCGGGTGGAGGCAGGTTCGGCCTGAGCGGAGGCATCGGGGAGTAAGCGGGTCGGGGGCACGCCCGCCCGCTGCCCTTCGTCCTTCACCAGACGCCCCGCCGTCAGCCCGGCCACACGATCGACTGCAGTTCCGAGTACGCATGCAGCGCATACGACCCCACGTCCCGCCCCACCCCGCTCCGCTTGAAGCCGCCGAACGGGGCCTCCATGTTCCGGCCCACCGTGTTGACGCCGACGCCGCCCGCTCGTAGCCGCCGGGCCACGCGGAAGGCACGGGACACGTCGCCGGACCAGACGTAGTCGATGAGGCCGTAGTCGCTGTCGTTGGCGAGTTCGACCGCCTCCTCCTCGTCGTCGAAGGGGAGGACCACGACGACCGGGCCGAAGATCTCCTCGCGGACCACCCGCATGTCGGGCGTGCAGTCGGCGAGGAGGGTCGGGGCGACGTAGAAACCCCGGTCGGACGGCGGCCGTTCACCGCCCGCGACCACCCGTGCGCCCTCCTTGCGGCCCAGTTCGACGTACGACTCGATCCGGTCCCGGTGCGCGGCGGAGATCACCGGGCCGACGACCGTGTCCTCCGCCCGCGGGTCGCCCACCTTCAAGTAGCCGATGTAGGACGCCAGTTGGGACACCAGTCGGTCGTAGACCGGACGCTGCGCGAGCACCCTCGTCGGGGCCGTGCAGATCTGGCCGCTGTAGAAGGAGAAGGTGGTCCCGATGCCGCGGACCGCCGACTCCAGGTCCGCGTCCTCGAAGACGACCGCCGCGCCCTTCCCGCCCAGCTCCATCAACTGCCGTTTCATACCGCGCCCGCACACCTCGGCGATACGCCGCCCGACGGCTGTCGAGCCGGTGAAACTCACCATGTCGACGTCGTCCGAGTCGACGGCCGCCTCACCGACCTCCGCGCGCGAGCCGCTGACGACGTTCACGACCCCCGGCGGCACACCCGCCGCCTCCAGCGCCTGAGCCATCCGGTACACGGACAGCGGGTCCTGCGGGGCGGGCTTCACGACGACCGTGTTGCCCATCGCGAGCGCCGGGGCGATCTTGCCGGCCGGGTTCGCCCAGGGGTTGTTGTACGAGGTGATGCACGTGACCACACCCACCGGCTGGCGCACGGCCAGGGCGCCCATCACCGCCGCCCTGCCGAACGGCCCCGCCTCGTTGATCTGCGGGACCAGCGGCTCCTCGACGGGCTCCACGCGCGCGTACCGCTGGAAACGGGCCGCCCCGACGCCCACCTGCATCCCGCGCGCGGTGCCGGTCGTCGCCCCGGTCTCGGCCTGGGCCAGTTCCGCGTACGGGACGAGGTTGCGCCGGATCTCCGAGGCCGCCCGGTGGAGGACGGTGGCCCGCTCCTCGGGTGCCGTGCCCGACCACGACCGGAAGGCCTCGCGGGCCGCGGCTGCCGCCGCGTGCACCTGATCCCGCGAGGCCTCCGGAGCCAGCCCGACGACACCCTCGGTCGCCGGGTCGATCACCTCGTAGTGCCCGCCGTCCGGCTCAACCCACGAGCCGCCGATGAACAGCCGCTGCCCGTCCGTCACTTGGCCCCCAACACCCGCCGCCACCGCCGCCACCGCCGTCGTCGCGTCACTTCGTGCTCACCGTTCGCGTGTCCCGGCCCGACCGCAGCACCTTGCCGGGTACGGCCCCCGACACCACATCGCCCCGTATCGCCTCGACTCCGTTGACCCATACGGCCGTTATTCCGATCGCCTTCGAGTCGAGGCGCGGGCTGTCTCCCGGCAGGTCGTGCACCAGGGTGGCCTTGCCGGCGTCGATCCGCTCCGGGTCGAAGAGCACGAGGTCCGCGTGGAAGCCCTCCTCGATCCGTCCGCGCTCACGCAGTCCGAAGAGCCGCGCCGGATCGTCCGTGAGCATCTTCACGGCCTGTTCCAACGTCACCAGTTTCCGGCCCCGTACACAGTCCCCGATGAACCGGGTCGTGTACGGCGCCCCGCACATCCGGTCCAGATGGGCACCCGCGTCCGAGCCGCCGAGCAGCACGTCCTCGTGCCGCCACGTCTCCTGGCGCAGGGTCCACGAGTCCGGGTCGTTGTCCGTCGGCATCGGCCAAAGCACCGTACGCATACGGTCGTTGGCGCAGATCTCGATGATGCACTGGAAGGGTTCCTCGCCGCGCTCGGCCGCGATGTCCCGTACGACCCGGCCCGTCAGACCCTCGTTCTCCGCGCTGTACGTGTCCCCGATGACGTACCGCCCGAAGTCGGCGAGGCGTCGGAAGACACCGGCCTCCTTGGAGTCGGCCCGCCGCAGCATCTCGGAACGGACCACCGGGTCCCGGAGTTTCGCGATCCGCTCGGGTACGGGGAGGCCGAGCACCTCGCCCCACCCGGGGATCAGGTTCAGCGCGCAGAAGGTCCCCAGCGACATGTTCATCGGCGTGAGGATCGGCATCGTCAGCGCCACGATCCGCCCACCGGCCTTACGGGCCCGCTCACTTGCCGCGAGCTGACGCGGTACGCGCTCGGGGACGGACGAGTCGATCGTCAGGACGTTCCAGTTCAGCGGACGGCCCGCCGCCGCGCTCATCTCCACGAACAGGTCGATCTCGTCGTCGCTGAACTGGTCGAGACAGCCCGCCACGATCGCCTCGATCTGCGTGCCCTCGTGGTCGCCCACCGCCTGGGAGAGCGCGAGCAGTTCGGCGGGCTTCGCGTGCCGTGAGGCGACGGGCTTCCCGTCCCCGTCGGAGTGGGTGGACGACTGCGTGGTGGAGAGCCCCCAGGCGCCGGCCTCCATCGCCTCGTGGAAGAGCGTGAGCATCTGCGCGAGCTGCTCCCCGGTCGGCTGCCCGCCCACGGCCTCCGGCCCCATCACATACCGCCTGAGCGCGCAATGCCCCACCATGAAGCCCGCGTTGACCGCGATCCGCCCCTCCAGGGCATCGAGATACTCCCCGAAGGAATGCCAGCTCCACGGCGCCCCTTCCTCAAGCGCGACCAGCGACATCCCCTCGACCTTGGACATCATCCGCCGCGTGTAGTCGGCGTCTTCGGGCCGCGCCGGATTCAACGGGGCAAGCGTGAAACCGCAGTTGCCACCGGCCACCGTCGTCACCCCATGGTTGAGGGAGGGCGTGGCGTACGGATCCCAGAAGAGCTGCGCGTCGTAGTGGGTGTGGGGGTCCACGAACCCGGGCGCGAGTACGAGCCCGGCCGCGTCCTCACTCGTACGCGCCTCCTCGGAGACCTGGCCGATCACGGCGATCCGCCCGTCCCGTATCCCCACGTCGGCGACAAAGGCGGGCCCACCCGACCCATCGATGACGGTCACGCCTTTGATCAGATGGTCAAGCACGACGAAACCCTTCTCTCCCTGAGCCTTCTGGCTTACGGCGGGGCTCACTTACCCAGGGGCGCGGGGCTGTGTCGATTTGCGCTCCACCGCGTGGGCGCGACCAGCCACAACGAACCCGCACCCGAAAACGAACCCCTCACACGGCCTGCCGGAAACGACTGGTCCGGTGGACGGGGTCGGTATCGATCTTCGGAATCACGTGCTCCCCGATCAGCCTGATCGTCTGAAGCGTGTCCTCCTTGGGCACCCCGACCGGCAACCCGAACGACAACTGATCGGCCCCGGCCTGCTCCCACCGCTTGCAATGCGTGAGCACCTCCGCCGGGTCCCCGCAGATCAACAGCTCCTCGGCGATGAGCAGTTCGATGAACTCCTCGTTGTACTCGGGCAGCGTCTCCGGCCACACGGGGAACCCCTCGGGCCGAGGGAACGTGTCGTGGTACCGGAACACCAGCGACGGCAGATAGTGCAGCCCGCCGCCCACGGCGATCCGGATCGCCTCCTCGTGCGTGGGCGCGCAGATCGCGGTCGTCGTCACCATCACGTTGTCGTTGACGAAGTCCCCGATCGGCTCCGCCTCGACGACGGCCGTCTTGTACTGCTCAAGCACCCACTCCATGTCGGAGACCTTCTGCACGCTGAAGCCGAGCACTCCGAGGCCCTTGCGGGCGGCCATGGCGTACGAGGGCGGCGACCCGGCCGCGTACCACATGGCGGGGTGCGACTTCCCGTACGGCTTCGGCAGGATCTTCCTCGGCGGGAGCTGCCAGTGCTTGCCCTTGAACCCGACGTACTCCTCCTGGAGCCACATCTTCGGGAACTCGGCGATGGTCTCCTCCCAGATCTCCTTCGTGTAGTTCATGTCGGTGATGCCGGGGAGGAAGCCGAGGATCTCGTGCGACCCGGCCCCGCGTCCGCTGCCGAACTCGAAGCGGTTCTCGGTGAGATGGTCGAGCATGGCGACCTTCTCGGCGACCTTCACGGGGTGGTTGACCTGGGCGAGCGGGTTGAAGATGCCCGACCCCAGGTGGATCCGCTCGGTCGCGTGCGCCAGGTAGCCGAGGAAGACGTCGTTCGCGGAGAGGTGCGAGTACTCCTCCAGGAAGTGGTGCTCGGACGCCCAGGCGTACTTGAAGCCGGACGCGTCCGCCTGGATGACGTACTCGGTCTCCTCCATCAGCGCCTTGTGCTCCGCGAGCGGATCGGTCTCGGCCCGCTTGCCCACGTATCCCTGTACAAAGAGCCCGAATTCCAAGGAGGTTCACCGTCCCCTGTCCGTCACCTCGTCGAACCTGACGCACCGTCAGATCCGCCTGCCGCCGACTGTTGCACCGCGCCCGCGAGGCGTCAATAGCTGATGGAGCGTCACATCATGAGGGCGGCGCCCTCGCGGGGTCACATGGCGCCCACCCCCGCCAGCCACCCCCCGTCGATCACGAACGGCTGCCCGGTGATGTACGAGGAGTCCGCCGAGGAGAGGAAGAGCGCCAGTCGCGCCACCTCCTCGGGCCTGCCTATCCGGCCCAGCGGCACGAGCTTGCGGTACAGCCGCTCGACGCCGGCCGAGGACGCCTCGGCGTCCGCCGCCGGGTCGAGCAGGGCCGGGTTGCTCATGGCCGTGTCTATCGCGCCGGGACAGACGGCGTTGACGCGGATCCCCTTGGGGGCCAGCTCCAGCGCGGCCACGCGCGTGAGGCCGACGATCGCGTGCTTGGTCGCGCTGTACGCGCCGACGTACGCCATGCCGGTGACCCCGGTGTACGAGGCGGTGTTGACGATGGTGCCGCCGCCGGCCGCCTCGATCTCGGGGGCCAGGGTCTTGATGCCGAGGAAGACGCCGACCTGGTTCACCTGCACGACCTGCATGAACTCGTCGAGGGGCGTGTCGACCAGGGCGTTGAACCGAAGGATGCCCGCGTTGTTGACCAGCCCGTCGACCTTCCCGTACGCCTCCTTCGCGGCGGCCAGTGCTGCCGCCCAGTCGTCCTCCCGGCTCACATCGAGGTGGACATAGAGCGCACCGATCTCCTTGGCGAAGGTCTCACCCTGACCGTCGAGGACGTCGGCGACCACGACGTCGGCCCCCTCCTCCCTGAACAGCCGGGCCTCCTGCTCCCCCTGGCCGCGTGCGGCGCCTGTGACGAGGACGACACGTCCGTCGAGCTTGCCCATGTGGACTCCCTTCGCGGTGCATTGGCCAAGGTCAGCGTACCTCCGTATCTGACGATGCGTCAGACCAAGCGCGGATGCTTGCATCTGCGATCTCAAGTAACCGACGAGTAGGGATATTTGACTCTGTCGGCCCCTCCCGCGAGACCCCAATACTCCTCAATCAAAAGGCAAAGGAACCCCCAAGGAGAGCTGAGCATGGCCGCCAAGAGGCGCTTCAAGAACAAGAAGGTCCGGTACGTCGCGATCGGGGCCTCCATCACCACCGGTGCGGCCGTCGCCGCCGTGCTGCTTCCGTCGGCGAACGCCGCCGACGACAAGACGCCCGAGCAGATCATGCAGATGTGCGAAAGGGCCAGGGTGGTCAACGGTGAACAACGGTCGGTGGAGGATTTCGGGGGCTCCTCCACCGATGGTTTCTCGTCCGACAACTGCGATTTCGTCGAGACGAAGTTCGAGACCTTCGACGGACCCACGGAGAAGGTCACGGTCGACTTCCCGAACTGCGAGCCGAACGCCACCGAACCGTCCAAGGTGACCACCGAGTTCTCGCAGGCGATCGGTCAGGGCGAGGGAAAGTACACCGAGACCCAGCAGGGCGCCGGCGGCGGCCTCTTCGGATTCCTGAGCGGATCCTGGCTGAAGCACAAGAGCACGCTGGACCTGACCATCAGGACGGCCACCGCCAAGGAGTCGGAACAGCGCGAAGTCCCCGTCGGCAAGGTCATGCACGTGACGTTCACGCCGAAGATGCAGCGCATGACCGGCGAATGGCGGGTTCGTATCGACGCCGTCGAGCAGACCACCGTCCTGCCCGCCAGCCCCGAGCAGAACTTCGTGGCACCGGACGTCATCGAGGGCCCAGTCATCCAGCCGGGGGCCGCGGGTGCGCCCGGCCTCGCGGACGGCGTCTCCAAGGCCGTGCTCACCGACTGCTGAGCCGGGACCGGGACCTCGCACCCTCCCCGGAAGTCTCGGAAGTCTTCCCCCTTACTCCCCGTACAGGAGAAACACCATGACACGCACCGGCCGTGGCGCAAGCCACCGGAGCAAGAAGAAGCGCATCGTTCTCTTCCTGGCGCCGGTCGCCGCCCTCGGGCTCGCCGTCCCGCTGATGTACAGCGCGGGCGCCGCAACCCCCGACGAGGTGGCCGCGGACTGCCGTACGGACTCGGACAAACTGGAGAACTGCGAGTTCGTCGACGTCCAGAACAAGCCCAACAGTCTCGGCCCCAACGAGCGGGTCACCAGTGTGACCGACAACTGCGGAGTCACCTCCACCGCGACGAAGACATTCAGCGGATCAGCGGCCGTGACCAGGGTCATCCAACTGGAAGACGGATTCACCGTGGACGGCGGAGCGAAGCTCGGAAACTCGTTCTTCGAGATCGGCGCCAAGTTCAACACCACGGAAATCAACATCAAACGCGACGACACCACCTCCACTTTCTCCTTCAGCAGAAGCGACACAGTGAAGGCGGACAACATCGCCTTCTTCATGTGGTCCCACAAACGCACCGACGTGAGCGGATTCCTGCGGGCCACCTACAAAGAGGCCCAGGACGGCCAGAAGGTGTTCTTCTCCCCCAGTGAGGGAAGCGCCACCGTTCACGTCTTCTACCCGCAGCTTCTGGCCAGCGGAGCGCCTGACGGCCGCCTCTGGCTACGCAATGTGCAGTGCGGCACACCAGAGGCCGACGGAATCATCAACAGCGGGAACAGCGTTCGCACCGAACCCGGATTCGGTGAAGGCGGCGCGAACGTCACCGACGTCGAAATCCCGCTTTCAGAGATCGCACAGTCATAGCGGCGCCGACAGGAGGGTGAAGACGGCAAGCACGTGAAAACGGGATCGAGCCCCCGGTACGGATACACGTACGGATACACGGGGGCTCGTTACCGACGCACGAACAGCTCGTTGCCACACCGAACGACTCGTTCTCATACGCGAATTGAGAGCGCCGCCCCCAGCCACTTCAGGACCGCTTCCGTACTCCCCCGGGCGTCCAGCTTGGCGTAGATGTTGCTGAGGTTGTTGCGGACGGTCTTCTCGCTCAGCCGTAAGTGCAGCCCGATCTCCTGGGCGCCGATGCCGGTCGAGAGCAGTTCCATGATCTCCCGCTCCCGGGGCGAGAGCGTGGCGCGCAGCCGCTCGGTCTCCTCCCCGCCGGCCGGCATCCGCCCGGCGGCCTCCCGCAGGGCGTTGCACGCGGTGGGCGAGAGGTAGGTGTGGCCGACCACGGCGGCGACGGCCGCCGCGGACAGCATGGTGGTGCAGTAGTCGCCGTCGACCAGGTAGCCCGCACCGCCCTGGAACACCTCGACCACCGTCTCGGTGTCCCGCACGGGGCTGACGACGACCACCGGGGCGCTCATCGCACCCCTGGCCTTCAACAGCTCCGCGAAGTCGGCCGACGGATCCTGGCACCGGAGGACGACGACGTCCGCCGCGCCCTCCAACGGGCTTTCCCGGAGGGCGCGGTAGGGCGGGGACACGGACAGCACCCGGCTCACGTACGGGTCGTCCGGCACCGGCCAGTCCTCGTACGGCCAGTCGCCGTCACCGTCGGCACGGGCGAGCGCGACGGTCAGCTTGCGGGAGGGACCCATGGGAAGAGGGGGAAGGATGGTGCCGACGGGCTGAGCGGTGGTGTCTATGAGCTCGGAAACGTGCTCGGGGATATGTGCGGAACTGTGCTGCGAGCCGTGCTGTGAGCCGTGCATGGGGGTTCGGACGTGCCGGGGGGATCGCACTGCGCGTGTCCTTCCGCCGTAGCCATGACGTCCTTACATACGCGGCACGGGCGGGTTTTGTTCGAAGTTTCAAGAATGAACTGTCTGGCTGTCAGACAGCTGTGTCCCGAGGGCCCGCGACAGCGCCTGTAACCGTGCCCGCAACAGCGCCTACGACAAGCACCTACAACAGCGGAGCGACCTCGGCGCCGAACGCGGCCATCTGGTCGGTGAGTTCGGTGCGGCTCCGGCTGCGGAACCGTACCTGGATCTGGTGCACCCCCATCGCCCGGTACGCGCGCAGCGACTCGGCGAGCGATTCGGGGGCCCCGGTGAGGGTGCGGCGCCCCACGGTCCACCCCGGCTCCCCCACGTACAGCGGTTCGGTGATGGCGCCGACGGTGAGGGGCTCGACGACCCCCGCCTCCTCTCTCAGCCGGCGGATCCGGGCGATCTGCTCGGGCAGCCGCTCCCGCGGATCCCCCTGCGGCAGCCACCCGTCCCCCTTGACCGCGGCCCGCCGGACGGCGGCGGGCGAGGAGCCGCCCACCCAGACGGGCACCCGTTCCTGCGTGGGCCGGGGCCGCTGCCCGAGTCCTTCGAAGTCGTACAACTTGCCGTGGTGGGAAGGGAATTCATCGGGCCCGAGTGCGGCCCGCAAGGCGTCGACGCACTCGTCGAGTACGGCCCCGCGCCGCTCGAAGTCCACGCCCAGCACCTCGAACTCCTCCTGTACGTGTCCGGCGCCGACCCCGAGGATCAGGCGCCCTCCGCTCAGGTGGTCGAGGGTCGCGTACTGCTTGGCGGTGAGCAGCGGGTGCCGCAGCCCGACGACCGCGACGTGGCTCAACAGCCGTACGCGCTCGGTGACCGAGGCCAGGAAGCCGAGCGTGGCGACGGGGTCGTACCAGACCGTGCTCATGGCGGCGGCGAGCCGCCGGGGTATCGCGACGTGGTCGCAGCTCGCGAGGTAGTCGAAGCCGGAGCGGTCGGCGGTGCGGGCGATCTCGACGAGGTCGCCGGGACCCGCGTCCGCCTCCCACGCCTCCGCGAAAAGAGCGCTCTGCGACTGGACGGGCAACTGCATCCCAAAGGAAAGGCGGGTACTCAACGGGCACCCCCCGGTCCCGCCCACAAACCGTCCTCGGTCAGGCCCAGCAGCTCGATCGCGTTGCGCCGGACGATCCGGTCGACGACGTCCGCGTCCAGGTGGCCCATCTGCGCCTCGCCGACCTCCCTGGACTCGGGCCAAGTGGAGTCGGAGTGGGGGTAGTCGGTCTCGTACAGCACATTCCCCACGCCGATCGCGTCGAGGTTCTTCAACCCGAAGGCGTCGTCGAAGAAGCAGCCGTAGACGTGCTCGGTGAAGAGTTCGGACGGCGGGCGGTGGACCTTGTCGGCGACGCCGCCCCAGCCACGGTTCTCCTCCCACACGACGTCCGCGCGTTCGAGGATGTAGGGGATCCAGCCGATCTGGCCCTCCGCGTACATGACCTTGAGGTTCGGGAAGCGCTCGAACTTGCCGCTCATCAGCCAGTCGACCATCGAGAAGCAGCAGTTGGCGAAGGTGATGGTGGAGCCGACGGCCGGCGGGGCGTCGGCGGAGGTGGAGGGCATCCGGCTGCTCGACCCGATGTGCATGGCGATGACGGTGCCGGTCTCGTCGCACGCGGCGAGGAGCGGATCCCATTCGTCCGTATGGACGGACGGGAGTCCGAGGTGCGGAGGTATCTCGGAGAACGCGACGGCCCGTACCCCGCGGGAGGCGTTGCGCCGCACCTCCCGCGCGGCGAGTTCCGCGTCCCACAGCGGTATGAGGGTGAGCGGTATCAGCCGGCCCCGGGCATCGGGGCCGCACCACTCCTCGACCATCCAGTCGTTGTAGGCGCGCACCGAGAGGAGCCCCAGTTCACGGTCCTTGGCCTCCGTGAAGGTCTGACCGCAGAAGCGGGGGAAGGTGGGGAAACAGAGGGCGGACTGGACGTGGTTGACGTCCATGTCGGCCAGGCGCTGCGGGACGTCGTACGACCCCGGGCGCATCTGCTCGTACGTGATGACTTCGAGCTTGATCTCGTCCCTGTCGTATCCGACGGCGGTGTCGAGACGGGTGAGCGGCCGGTGCAGGTCCTCGTAGACCCACCAGTCGCCGATCGGGCCGTCGTCCCCGGGGCTGCCCATGACGGGGGCGAACTTGCCGCCCAGGAAGGTCATTTCCTTGAGGGGGGCGCGGACGATGCGCGGCCCCCGGTCCCGGTACCGCGACGGGAGCCGGTCCCGCCAGACGTTGGGGGGCTCCACCGTGTGGTCGTCCACCGAGATGATCTTCGGGAAGGTCTCCATGGACTTTACGGTAGCGCCGATCTGACGGTCCGTCAGCTATCAGGAACGGGTCTCTGGAATGCGGCAACCGCGTCACGGGGTTGCGAGGACGGGGTGTGGGCCCTGTGAGGGCTTGGGACACTCGGCACGGCGGCCTGTGATCGGTCTCTCCCACGGCTGACGCATCCGCCATGGACAAGGCAAACTGGCCTGGTTGTCATGACGTTCGGCAGGGGGCAGCGATGGACGGTGTACCGCGAGTACCGGAGCAGGGGCGTGCCGAGGATTCGGCGGTGCTCCACTTCAGCGTGCTCGGCCCGGTGCGCGCCTGGCGCGGGGCGGAAACCTTGGCCACCGGGTCCCCTCAACAACGCGCCCTGCTGGCGGCTCTGCTGCTCCGCGAGGGCCGTACGGCCACGGCGAACGAGCTGATCGACGCGCTGTGGGGCGAGGAGTCGCCCTCGCAGGCACTGGCGGCGGTACGGACGTACGCGTCGCGGCTGCGGAAGATCCTCTCCCCCGGTGTCCTGGTCAGCGAGTCGGGCGGCTATGCCGTGCGGCTCACCGACGGGTCCGGCGTGGGCGCCTCGCTGGACCTCGCGCTGGCCCAGGAACTGGCGGCCGACGCGGAGAAGGCGAAGGCGGCGGGCGACCTGTGCCACGCGCGCTCCCTGCTGAACAAGGCGCTGAGCCTGTGGGACGGCGAGGTCCTGGCGAGCGTCCCGGGCCCGTACGCGGAAACCCAGCGCACCCGCCTGAACGAGTGGCGGCTCCAACTCATCGAGTCCCGCCTCGACATGGACCTGGAGCAGGGCTGCCACGCGGAGGCGGTCTCCGAACTCACGGCGCTCACCGCGGCCCATCCGCTGAGAGAGCGGCTGCGTGAACTTCTGATGCTGGCGCTGTACCGCTCGGGCCGCCAGGCGGAGGCCCTGGCCGCGTACGCGGACACCCGGCGGCTGCTGGCGGACGAGCTGGGCGTGGACCCGCGGCCGGGTCTCCAGGAACTCCAGCAGCGCATCCTCCAGGCGGACCCGGGACTCGCGGAACCCTCGGCCCCGTTGGCCCCGGAGACCGCGACCGCCCCGGTGCGCCCGGCCCAACTGCCCGCCACGGTCTCGGACTTCACCGGCCGGGCGTCCTTCGTGTCGGAGCTGAGCGAGGTGCTGGCGGCGGCGTCGGCCGCCGAGGGCCGGGTGATGGCGGTGTCGGCGCTGGCGGGCATCGGCGGCGTCGGCAAGACGACGCTGGCCGTTCATGTCGCGCACCAGGCCCGGACGTCGTTCCCGGACGGACAGCTGTACGTGGACCTCCAGGGGGCGGGTGCGCGGGCCGCCGAGCCGGAGACGGTCCTGGGCGTCTTCCTGCGCGCCCTGGGCATCGCGGACGCGGCCATCCCCGACTCCCTGGAGGAGCGGGCGGCCCTGTACCGCTCGATCCTGGACGGCCGCCGGATCCTTGTGCTGCTGGACAACGCGCGGGACGCGGCCCAGGTACGGCCCCTGCTGCCCGGGATGGAGGGGTGTGCCGCGCTGGTGACGTCGCGGGTGCGGATGGTCGACCTCGCCGGGGCGCATCTGGTCGACCTGGACGTGATGTCCCCCGAGGAGGCGCTCCAGCTCTTCATGAAGATCGTCGGCGAGGAACGGGTCGCCTCCGAGCGGCAGTCGGCGCTGGACGTGGTGGCGGCGTGCGGTTTCCTGCCGCTGGCGATCAGGATCGCGGCATCGCGGCTGGCGGCCCGCCGCACCTGGACGGTCTCGGTCCTCGCGGCGAAGCTGGCGGACGAGCGGCGACGACTGGATGAATTGCAGGCCGGGGATCTCGCCGTCAAGGCGACCTTCGAGCTGGGGTACGGGCAGTTGGAGCCGGCCCAGGCCCGCGCGTTCCGCCTGCTGGGGCTGGCGGACGGCCCGGACATCTCCCTGGCCGCGGCCGCGGCGGCGCTGAACCTGCCGGTCGACGAGACCGAGGACCTGCTGGAGTCCCTCGTCGACACGTCACTGCTGGAGTCGGCGGCACCGGGCCGCTACCGGTACCACGACCTGGTGCGGCTCTACGCGCGTGCTTGCGCGGAGCGGGACGAGCAGCCGCCGAGCGAGCGCGCGGCCGCGATGTCGCGGATGCTCGACTTCTACCTGTCCACGGCCGCGGGGGTCTACGCGATCGAGCGGCCCGGGGACCAACTGGTGGATCACCTGGAGGTGACGGAGTACCCGGGGCTGCGGTTCACCGAGGGCAGCGCCGCCCTCGACTGGCTGTACACCGAGGCCTCGCCACTGCTGGCCTGCGTACGGCAGGCGGCGGGCACGGACCGGCTGCGGCGGGCGGTGGACCTGCTGTGGGCCGCCAGAGACCTCACCGAGTCCGGGGCCAACTCCCACCAGTACGAGACGACGGCCAGAGCGATGTGCGACGCCACGCGGGTCGCGGGGGACGCGCACGCGGAGGGCAGAGCGCGGACGACGCTCACCCACCCGCTGCTGGTCTCCGGCCGCATCCAGCAGGCCGCCGAGCAGGCTCAGCTCGCCATGGAACTCGCCGCCTCCGCACGGGACGCCATGGCCATGAGCTGGGCGGCCAACGACCGGGGGCTCACCCTCGTGCACCAGGAGCACTACGCGGACGCCAAGCCCTTCTTCGAGCAGGCGATAGAGGGGTACGCCGCGATCGGCAACCGGGCCCTCGAAGCGCTCAGCCTGTGCAATCTGTCGCGGGCCCACCTGGGCATGGAGAACGTCACCATGGCGGTGGAGATCGCGCAGCGCGCCCTGACGGCCTACCGCGGCATCGGTCAGACCCTGCGCCTCGCCAACGGCCACTACACCCTGGGGATCGCGCTGACCAAGGCGGGCCGTCACAACGACGCCCTCAACCAGTTCTCGGACGCCCTGTCCGTCTTCGGCAGCCACCGGCAGCGGCTCTGGGAGGGCACGACCAACTACCGGATCTCCCAGGTGCACCTGGCGGCCCGTCGTCCCGCGCAGGCGGCCCAGCACGCCGAGCAGGCGCTCGCGCTCGGCTGCATCGGCGGGGACCTGATGCAGGGCCGCGTACTGACGCTCCTGGGCCGGGCCCTGACCATGCTGGGGCAGTCGGACCGGGCCAGGGCCTGCTGGCGCGAGGCGCTCAGCATCTTCGAACAGCAGGGCGGCGCCTCGGAGGCCGCGGAGGTACGCGCGCTGCTCACGCCCGCCACCGCGGCGTGAGTTCAGGGCTCCCACCAGGGCGGATGTAGTCGTTCAGCATTCGTTTATCCCCGCGAGGCAGTCTCTACCTGTCACACCGTCGCGTCGGGGGGCAGACGGTCTGACCAGGAGCCCGACGGCTAATGTGCGGCTCCGAACGCCCGTCCAGCGACCCTCGGGGGAGTTTCTGGGCGGGCGTTCCTCACTCGTCACCCACAACGGAGGATTCAGGCCCATGAGTGACACGAAGAAGGACACGGAGTTCACCACGCAGGACAACGGTATGCCGTCGCCGCCCGACAACGGGATGCCGATTCCGCCCGCCAAGGACCCGGTCGCCGCTCCGCTCGACAACGGGATGCCGACACCGCCCGCGAACGACGCGGAAGCCACCACGGCGGACAACGGGATGCCGACGCCGCCGGCGCCGGTCAAGGACCCCGAGATCACCACGCTCGACAACGGTATGCCCAGCGGGCCCGCCGACATCCGGACGATGGACAACGGCATGCCCGCCCCGCCGGCGCTGGACCTGGACGGCGGCAAGTAGGACCTTCACCCGACGGGGATCGGCCGCGGTGGCGCGGAGGGGGAGCCATCGCGGCCGAGGTGTGTCCGGGCAGGGGTTCGACCACAGGTCACGGAACTGGTTCGACCACAGGTCGCGGAACAGGCTCGGGCACGGGTCACGGAACAGGCTCGGGCACGGGTCACGGGTCACGGAACAGGCTCGGGCACGGGTTCGGGCCAATCAATGGCGCGAACCCCTCGCCCCCGTCGATAGAACATCCCGCTTGTCGCTAGCGTCCCTTGATGTCCGAAAGTCCCCTCTCCCTCAGGAGTCGGCATGACCCTCACCAAGCGGATACTCGCCACGATCGCCCTGATACTCGGCACGGCCGCGGCGGCAGCGAGCCCGGCCCTGGCCGACAACTCCATGCCCACTCCCGCGCCGGACACGTCCCTGACCGTGACCCCGTCGGCCAACTCGGCGCCGTAGGACGGCACTTCGATGGGGGTCGAGCCAGTGGCTCGGCCCCCATCGCCGTATCCGGGCGGCCACGGCAATACACTGGACCAGCCAGTCCATTTCGAGGAGGCGTGTGTCGTGCGCGGAGGTCTGACGGCGAAGGGGCAGGCGACCCGGAGGCGGATCGTCGAGGGGGCCGCGGCCGTGCTGCGGGAGAAGGGCGTCACCTCGGCGACGCTGGACGACATCATGGCGCGGACCAGCACCAGCAAGAGCCAGCTGTTCCACTACTTCCCCACCGGCAAGGACGAACTCCTCGTCGCGGTGGCCCAGTTCGAGGCGGATCAGGTCCTGGAGGACCAACAGCCCTATCTGGGCTGCCTCGACTCCTGGGAGGCCTGGGAGCAGTGGCGGGACGTGGTCGTCAAGCGCTACGAGGCGCAGGGGGACCAGTGCCCGCTCGGGTCGCTGTTCCTTCAGATCGGACGTTCGACTCCCGGGACACGGGCGATCGTGATCGAGCTGATGTGCCGCTGGCAGGAGAGCCTGGCGGCGGGCATCCGGGCACTGCAGGCCACCGGCAGGCTTCCCGCCGAGCTCGATGTCGACAGGAGGGCCGCGGCGCTGCTGGCCGCGATCCAAGGGGGCGTGTCGATCCTGTTGTCGACGGGCCAGCCCACCCACTTGCGCGCCGCCCTCGATCAAGGGATCGCGGACCTGCGGAGCGCGGGCGACCTCGTGGCGTGACCTGGCGTCGGCCGGATCACCCGCCCACCCTCGGGCCGGGCACCGGCACCCAACTCGGGCCGGGAACCGGGAACCGGGCATCCCCGGCCACGGCACCCATCGCCCGCGCACGGCCCGTTCGCGTTCACGTTCACGTTCACGTCCGGACGTGAAACGGGGGCGGGCAGCTCTCACCTCAGGCGGCGATGACGGCCGTCGCCGTCCGGCCACCGTCGACGTCGAGCACGATGCCGTGCACGAACGAGGACTCGTCGCAGGCCAGGTACACGGCGGCGTTCGCGATGGCGTCGGGAGTGCCCATCCCGCCCGCGGGGGTGCCCTTCATCATGATCTCGGCGGGGTGAACCTCTCCCGGTGCGGGCGTCAGCACCACCCCCGGCGAGATCGCGTTCACCCGTACCCCCTGCGGCCCGAACTCCGCCGCCCAAGCCCGGGTCAGCGTCTCCACAGCCCCCTTGGTGGAGCTGTAGAGGGCGCCGACCGGAATGCCCAGGCGCGCGATCCAGGAGCCCAGGTTGATGATCGCCCCACCGCCGGCCCCCAGCATGGCGGGCGCGACGGCCGCGGTCAGAAAGAACGGGGCCTTCACGTTCACGGCGTAGACCTGATCGAAGGTCTTCTCGTCGGTGGCCGCCGTGGTGTCGCCGGGGTAGATACCGGCGTTGTTGACCAGGACGTCGATACGGCCGCCGAGGACCCGCGTCGCCTCCTGCGCCAGCGCCTGCGAGGCCGCGGCGCTGCCGTCCAGGTCGGCCCGCACGAAGTCGGCACGACCGCCGCGTGCCCGGATCCCGTCGACCACCTCCTCGCCCCGCTCGGCGCCGCGGCCCGAGACAACGACGTGCGTCCCCTCGGCGGCGAAGGCCTCCGCGATCGCCCGCCCGATGTTGCTGGTCGCTCCGGTCACCAGGGCGGTCCTGCCCTCAAGCCGCATCGACATGGTCCACTCCGTTGCTTGGTTCTCCACCGTCAATCCGAACCGGGCCCTGGGTGGTGGGGTGGCCAGGGCGCGGGTGCCACTGTGCGACGGAAAAAATGGACTCGCAAGTCCAGACGAGGGTCGCGCCTACGCGCTCTGCCGCGGGCGCGGCCTGCCCAGGTTGCACCCCTCCGCCGCCACCTCGATCACCACGTCTCCCCCAACTCGCACCACACCGTCTTGCCCGTAGCCCCTTGCTCCACGCCCCACCGCAACGCCACCGCGTCGAGCAGCGCCAGCCCCCGCCCCGACTCGTCGTCCCCCGCCGCACAGAGCAGGACGGGCAGGGCACGCGGGTCGGGGTCGCTCACCTCGATGCGGATCCGACCGCCGCGCGCACCCTCCATACCAGCACTCGCACCCGCACCCGCACCCGCCACTCGTACGCGGACCGGGGTCCCCTCCCCCACATGCCGGACCACGTTGCCCACCAGCTCCGTGACGCAGAGCTGGACGTCGTCGCACGGGCCACCCAGGTGACGGCGGACCGTACGACGCAGGTCGGGTACGGCCTTGGGGAAGGCCAGCAGCTCCAGTTCGAGCAGCGACGCCGTGCTCACTGCGCGGCCGCCTCTCGGAGTACGGCCGCCAGCTTGCTCGCGGTAGCCGTGTTGCAGTTGCCGAGCGCGATCAGACCGGCCGACGGCGGATACGTACCCGCGAAGGTCGGCAGGTCCACCCGCAGGGACGGCAGCGTGATGCCGTGGGCGGCGAGGGCGGTACGGAGTTCGCCGACGCTGCGTTCCATGTCGTAGGCGGTGGGGGCAGAAGGCTGGGGGTCTCTCATGGGGACGCCTTTCCGTACGTACGACGAGTGCGATCTGTGACGATTCAGTCACACGTTGACGTCGAGCGGCGTACCGTAACAGGGGTTTGGGCTGCGCAAGAGCAACTGGCAAACGGCGGTGAAGAGTTGTGCCCCCACGCAAGGATCCCGACGCGTCGGCGAACGTCCCCTCCTTCTACGGCGCCGAGTTGCGCTACCAGCGGGAGCTGGCGGGCCTGACGCTGGAGCAGTTGGCGGAAGGAAGCTTCCGAGGCATCCCGTTCCTCAGCCAGATCGAGCGCGGGGAGCGGCGTATGCCGCTGGACCTCGCCCGGCACGTCGACAAGGTCCTCGGCACGGACGGCTTTTTCGAGCGCCGCTGTGAAGATGCGCGCAGGGCCCGGCAGTCGGGGCACGCGGAGTACTTCGCGGATGTCGCGGAGATGGAGCGGCATGCGGAGTCGATTGAGGACTGGGCGCCAACCCTCATTCCGGGGCTGTTGCAGACAGAGACGTACACCCGGAAAGTCATTCAGGTCGGGGCTCCATGGGTTCCCCCTGCGGACATCGAGAAGCAAGTGCAGGCTCGGATGGAGCGCGCCGAGATCTGGCAATGCGAAGACCGTCCGTCGTTCTGGGCGATCCTGCACGAGTCGCTGGTCCGCAGGCCCCTGCTCCCGCCGGGGGCAATGGCCGGACAACTGGAGCACATTCTGGAGACGGTCCACGCCACGCAGAGCGTTTTGCAACTCATTCCGGAAACCGCTACGTCCCATCCGCTGATGATGGGCGTCACCAAGACCATGACTTTTCCGGACGCCCCACCGGTGGTCTACATCGAGAGCCAGCACAGCGGTCAACTGATCGACTATCCGGCGCTCGTGAAGAATTACCGCAAGTCGTACGATCTACTCAGGGCCACGGCGCTACCGCCGGAGACGTCCCTGGCCATGATCGAGCAAGCGGCGAAGGACTACCGAAATGGCAAGCACAGAGCCTGACTTGAGCTCCGCGCGGTGGCATACAAGCGGCTACAGCAACGCCACCGGTGGTGACTGCGTCGAGGTAGCCTCGAACCTGCCCGGAGTCGTCCCCGTCCGCGACTCCAAGTCCCAGGACAGCCCCGTACTCCTGATCTCCCCCACAACCTGGACCACTTTCATCGCGGCACTCCTCCTCCCGCCGGAGTAATTGGAAGGTTCGGGACACCCTCAGCGCCCCTCAACTACCCCCAACCGTCCCCAACCTTCCATTCCCTCCGCCCTGGTAGGCCCGCGCGGCGGCGTTGTCCACAGGGTGGGCGGAGCTGAGTGGTTCTTCGGGATCCTGGGCGCGTGGATCGCGGAGACTCTCTACTTGCTCTCGCCGATGACGGCGTGCTGCTCTTCTCCCGGGCTCTCGCAGCCGGGTGGGAGCGTCGTGCGCTCTCGCGGGCGCTCGGGAGAGCGGGCTGGACTCGTATTCGTAAGGGGGCCTGGGCCGAGCCGGGGCGGGACGTGGACCTCCGGGTGTGCCTCAGGTCCGTGCAGCTCGCGCGTCCGCGGCTCGTCGTGAGTCACCGCTCGGCAGCCTCGCTCTGGGGGATCGAGACGCTCAACCCGGTAAGTCCGCAAGGCCCCTTGGAGTTCATCGATCCCGAGTGCGTGATTCGCCGCCAAGGCGAAGGCATCCTCGTCCACCGCATGTCCCTCGGGGCGGAGGATGCGGTCCTGCGCGGTGGCCTGCGGGTGACGGACGTCGGTCGTACGCTCGCCGATCTCCTCCGGAGCGGGCCCCGGGACGAGGCCCTCGTCGCCGTCGAGTCCGCTCTCACCTGGCGAAGGGTCGGGGGCGTCCGCCGACCGCCCCTCACGACCAGGTCAGCGATCGCCCTCGCGCTCGAAGCCCCCATGCGCGGAGCGGAGAGGGGCAACCGCTGGTTTCGGCTCGTCGATCCGAACGCGGGGTCGCCCGCCGAAACCATCGCGCGCCTGCGCCTGCACGACGCGGGCCTTCGCCCGGAAAGCCAGGCCGAACTCCGCACACCCGACGGCCGCCGTCGCTACCTGGACTTCCTCTTCCGGGCCGAGGGGCTGGCCGTCGAGATCGAGGGGTACGCCTACCACGGCTCCCGGGAGTCCCACCGCCGGGACATCGCCCGCTTCAACCAGGTCCTCCAATGCCCCGAGGTTCGCCTTCTCCTGCGCTATACCGCGGTGCAGGTTTTCCACCGCCCCGGGGAGATGGTCGAGGAGATCCGCGCAGCCCTCTCGAAGCTCCGGGAGGACAACGGTTCAGGAAGCCCGGGAAGCCGACGCCCCTCAGCCGCTCTCCCATGACTGACGGACACGGTCCTCAGTGGGAGCAGGCGCTGTGTCAGTTCCCAGCCTCGGTCAGGGAATGTAGTCAGGCGACGCGTCCACCACGTCCGGGACGCTGGGGGTGGGACTGGGAGTGGGTGGCGCCGTCGGGACGTTCGCGGGATTGACCGGCGTCGGCCGTTCCCAGTGCGCCGACACGAACAGGGCGCCGACCACCACGGCGGCCAGCACGAGCAGCAGAACGGTGCGGCGGAGGGGGCGGCTGACCTGGAGCCGGAACCGGGTCTGGCGGGACGGCGGGGCGGCGGGACGCAGATCGGACAGGTCGACCGAGTCGGTCCGGGCTCGCAGGGCGTCGCTCAGCCGTTGTTCGAGGGGGTCCGGGGGCAGGCCGGAGCCAGGGTCATGTTCGATCATCGCGGTGCCTCCGGGATCACGTATGGCTTCATCAGGAAGCCTCCAACTGTCGGCGCAGGGCCGCCAGTGCCCGGCTCGCGGTCGACTTGACCGCCCCACAGGACAAGCCCAACGTATCGGCGATCTGGGCTTCGCTGAGGTGGGACCAGTACCGCAGCACCAGCACCTCACGCTGCCGCCGCGTCAGACGGTGCAACGCGGCGATCACTTCTCCGTGCTCCTCGTTGAGCAGCACCGGTTCCTCCGCCGACGGCGCGTGGCCCTCGCGTTCGGGGACATGGGCCCGTACCGTACGGCGGCGGCGCAGGACCGAGCGGGAGGTGTTGACCACGCTCGTCCGCAAGTACGCGTCCGGGTTGTCCAGACCGGACAGCCGCTCCCCGTAGCGGCGGTACAGCGCCGCGAAGACGTCCTGCACCACGTCCTCCGCCGTGGGAAGGTCGTCCACCAGAAGCAGCGCCAACCGCACCAGGTGCAGGCGGCGGTGGGTGTACAACTCGTCGATACCGGGCCGCTCATCGCCGAGACCGGTACCGGCGCCGGCGCCAACAGCCGGTGAGCCCGGGGCCGACGACGGACGGCCCGCCCCGCCCACCGGGACGTCCTCGCGCCGGTACGACACGCCACGCGCCAGAGCGCGCACCAGGCCCCACACCTGATGCACACCCCAGACGGGGGCCGGGGCCGGGGCGGCCGGGATCATCGCTGCCTTCATGGATCTCCTGGACATGATGGTCTTCACAACCCCCGCCCGGAACCATCGCACGGAGGACGGTGGAGCCGCCGGACACGCGCCCGGCGGCCCCACCTCAGGTCCGTCAGCGCTTGGAAGGAGCGACCTTGGCGTCCCCGTAGGAGTCGGGCTTCGCGACGTCGTCGCTGTCACCCGGCACCGCCTCGACCGGGTCGTCGTCACCGGGACCGGGCTCCGCGCACTCGTCGTCACCGGGCACCGCGTCGATAGGGCCGTCGCTCCTGACGTCGATCCGGCCGCCCTTGTCGTCAACATAGACGTCCGCGTAGGAGTCGGGCTTCGTAACCTCGCCCTTGTCAAGCTCCGCCTCGACAGAGTCCCCGTCGCCGAGGTCGATCGGGCCCTTGTCGTCGATCTTGACGTCCTTGTAGGAGGTGGGCTTCGGCAGCTTGCCCTTGCCCGGCACCGCGTCGACCACATCCCCGTCGCCGAGGTCGATCGGGCCCTTGTCGTCGATCTTGACGTCCTTGTAGGAGGTGGGCTTCGGCAGCTTGCCCTTGCCCGGCACCGCGTCGACCGGGTCCAACTCCGCGCACTGGTAGGAGAGCCACACCTGCTTGCCCTTCTCCGGGGTGGGCGCGGAGCTGCCGGCGCTGGCCTGGGCGGTGAACGCGCCACCCATACCGATCGCGGCGACAGCGGCGGTCACTCCGATCGCGATACGCACTCGACGCGAACGGAGGCCGCCTCGGACGCTCTGACCTGCAAACATGTGATTCCTCGAATCGTCGATCGTGGCTGTTTCGGACGGGCCGCCACCACGGGTGGTTTCCCGTGGCGAAGGCCTTGGCTTGGAGGCGCCTCCACCCGGACAGACGTTCCGACCGCACCGAGGTTGCAGGTCCGAGGAAAATTTCCCGATCGGGGGTCAGGCGCGGAGTTCGCCTTCGATCAGGGCGTTCTGGGCCTGCTCCGTGGACAGGTCGGACGCGCCGTCGCCGGTCGCCTGGAGGGCCACCGCCCGGCGGCCGGGGATCTGGGCGTACGTCGTCGGGGCGGAGGTGTCGCGCAGGGCCAGCGGACGGATGATGCGCCGGGTGACGTCCTGCTCCCAGCTGTGCCCGGTGGCCTTCTGGCTGATCATCCCGGCGAGGATGTAGTTGGTGTTGGAGTACGACCACTTGGTGCCGGGAGCGAAGTCCGGGGCGTGCCGCATCGCACGGAGGGGCGAAACGTAACAGATAGGAACCATAGGAACGGATGGGGACAGATGGGTACGAGCCCTCACCGCCCCCGGGGGCCCCGCAGCTCCCCCTTGACCACCTTCCCGCTCGCGTTCCGAGGTAGCTCCCCCACGAACTCGACCGCCCTCGGCACCTTGTAGTTGGCCATTTCCCGTCGCGCCCACGCCATCAGGTCGTCGCCGGTCAGTGGCGTCCCGGGCCGCCGCACCACGTACGCCTTGCCGACCTCGCCGAGCCGT
Organism: Streptomyces sp. NBC_00878; assembly: GCF_026341515.1. Taxonomy (NCBI): domain Bacteria; kingdom Bacillati; phylum Actinomycetota; class Actinomycetes; order Kitasatosporales; family Streptomycetaceae; genus Streptomyces; species Streptomyces sp. NBC_00878. The sequence continues at coordinate 4,585,392 of NZ_JAPEOK010000001.1, forward strand.
GCGTCCGGCACGCCGATCACCGCCACGTCGGCCACATCCGGGTGCAGGCCGAGCAGTTGCTCTATCTCCGCCGGGTACGCGTTGAAGCCGCCGACGATGAACATGTCCTTGAGGCGGTCGGTGATACGGAGGTTGCCGGCCGGGTCCAGGACGCCGATGTCGCCGGTGCGGAGCCAGGCGTCGGGGGTGAGAACCTCGGAGGTGGCGCGGGCGTCCTCGTAGTAGCCGCCCATGACGTTGAAGCCGCGGACCAGGACCTCGCCCTGGACGCCGGGAGCGACGGCGACGCCCGCCGCGTTCACCACCCTCACCTCCGTGCCCGGGATCGCGCGACCTGACGTCGACGCGATCACGCCAGGCTCGTCGCCGCGTCGGCACATCGAGACGATGCCGCTCGCCTCGGAGAGGCCGTAGGCGGTCAGGACCGTCCCCACCCCGAGTTCCTCCCGCAACCGCTCCACCAGGCGCAACGGCACCACCGCCGCGCCCGTCACCACCAGACGCAGGGGCGAGAGGTCGTACGCGTCGCGGCCCGGGTGGTCCAGGAGCGACTGGTGGAGGGTGGGCGGGCCGGGGAGTACGGAAATCCGCTCCGAGGCCACGTTCGCCAGGACCGTGTCCACGTTGAACACCGGCTGCGGGACCATCGTCGCGCCCCGCATCAGACAGGCGATCACACCGGCCTTGTAGCCGAACGTGTGGAAGAAGGGGTTGACGATCAGATAGCGGTCACCCTGGCGGAGGCCCGCGAGATCGCTCCACACCTCGTACGCCCGCAGCGTCTGCGCGTGCGTGATCACCGCGCCCTTGGGGCGGCCCGTCGTGCCCGAGGTGTAGACGATGTCGGAGGGGGAGGACGACTCCAACGCCGAGGCCCTGGCCCGTACTTCCGCCGCGTCCACCCCGTCGCCGCTCGCCAGGAAGTCCTTCCAGGTACGGAAGTCGGCGGGGGCGTCGTCCGAGAGCACCACCACCTGCTCCAGGTGCGGGAGCCCGGGCAATGGTCCCGCGGATCCCGGGCCGGGTCCCGGCTCGGACCCTGACTCCGACTCCGACTCCGACTCCGACTCCGGCTCCGGCTCCGACTCCGGCTCCGGCTCCGGCTCCGGGCCCGGGCCTGCGGAACCCTGCCCGTCCCCGGCCGCCCGCCGCAGCGACGCCACGTACGACGTCCCGAGGAACGTCCCCGTCACGAACAGCAGCTTCGCCCGGCTCCGGGCGAGAATGTACGCCGCCTCCGCGCCCTTGAAGCGGGTGTTCAGCGGGACGAGGACCGCGCCCGCCGACACCGCGCCCAGTGAAGAGACGATCCAGTCCAGGGTGTTGGGCGCCCAGATGGCCACGCGGTCGCCTGAGGCTACGCCGTTCGCGACGCAGGCCGCCGCCGCGCGATCCACTCGGGCGCCCAACTCGGCGTACGAGACGCGGGTGCGGCCCTCGACGACGGCCTCCACGTCGGCGTACCGCTCGGCCGCCCCTCGCACCAGCCCGGGAATGGTGCCCCACTCCATGTCACCGCGCACGGCGAGCCTCCCCACGGTCGACACCCAATAGCTGACTACCCGTCAGATTAGCTGTAGCCTGACGCCCTGTCAGCATTCGTGGACCACGGTGGAGGTGCGCCCATGGCAAGGGAAGGGGCAGGGGCAGGACTCAAGGACGCCACGGCCGTCGTCGGCATCGGGCAGACTCCCTTCGCCAAGCAACTCCCCGAGAACGAGAAGGCGTTGGCCTGCCGGGCGATCCTCGCCGCGCTCGACGACGCCGGGATCTCCCCCGCCGAGGTCGACGCGCTCGCCTCCTACACCATGGAGGAAACGGACGAGGTGGAGGTGGCGAAGGCCGTCGGCTTCGGCGACCTCACCTTCTTCAGCAAGGTCGGGTACGGGGGCGGCGGTTCGTGTGCCACCGTCGCGCATCTGGCCGCCGCCGTGGCCACCGGGCAGGCGACGGTCGGGGTCGCCTGGCGCTCACGGAAGCGGGGCAGCGGACCGCGCCCGTGGAAGAACACCGCGGTCCAACTCCCCACCCCCGCCCAGTGGACCCGCCCCTTCGGCCTCCTGCGCCCCGCCGACGAGATCGCCATGCTCACCCGTCGCTACCTGTACGAGTACGGGGCGACCCGGGACCACCTCTTCAACGTCGCCCTCGCCTGCCGCAACCGGGCCAACCAGAATCCCGCGGCGATGATGTACGAGCGCCCGCTGACCCGGGACATGTATATGACCTCGCGGTGGATCAGCGAGCCCCTCTGCCTCTTCGACAACTGCCTTGAGACGGACGGCGCGTTGGCCTGCGTCGTCGTCTCCGCCGAGCGGGCCCGCGACTGCCGGCGACGGCCCGTGTACGTCCACTCCGCGGCCCAGGGCCTGCCCGCCCAGCACCACGGCATGGTCAACTACTGGAACGACGACCCGCTGACCGGACCCGCCTGGACCGCGGCCCGACACCTGTGGAAGCACTCCGACTTCACCCCGGAGGACGTCGACGTCGCCCAGATCTACGACGCGTTCACGCCCCTCATACCGCTCTCCCTGGAGGGCTACGGCTTCTGCGGCCGGGGCGAGGGCGGCGCGTTCACCGAGAGCGGCGCCCTCGAAATCGGCGGACGGCTGCCGCTGAACACGAGCGGCGGCGGCCTCTCGGAGGCGTACGTCCACGGCTTCAACCTCATCAACGAGGGCGTGAAGCAACTCCGGGGCACGAGTACCGCGCAGGTTCCGGGCGCGGCAACCTGCCTGGTCACGGCGGGGGAGGGCGTACCGACGTCGGCCCTGCTCCTGAGGACCTGACCGTGCCCATGAACTACTGATCGACCGAGCTTCCGCCGAGCCGAGTATCCGAGGAGCCGACATGCTGACACCTGTCGTGGACGACGACGGCGCCCCCTTCTGGGAGTACGCCTCCCGGGGCGAGTTGCGGATCCAGGCCTGCGCCGAGCCCGGCTGCGGCGAACTCCGGTTCCCGCCCCGGCCCTGCTGCCCGCACTGCCACTCCTTCGACAGCGAGTGGCGCAGGATGAGCGGCAAGGGGCGCGTCTGGTCGTACGTCGTTCCGCATCCGCCGCTGCTGCCCGACTACGCGGCGCAGGCCCCGTACAACGTGATCGTCGTCGAACTTGCGGACGCCCCGCGCATACGGCTCGTGGGGAACCTCGTCAGCGGGCCGGAGGCGGCGCTCAACTCCGTTGCCCAGGAGCGGATCCGGATCGGGGCGAAGGTGCAGGTGGTCTTCACGGACGGCGCGGGTGGCGCGGGTGGCGTGGGCGGTGCGGGTGGCGTGGGCGGTGCGGGTGGCGTGGGCGGTGCGGGTGGCGTGGGCGGTGCCGGGCTGCCCCGCTGGGTACTGGAGCGGCCATGACCCTTCACCTCTCCACCGACAAGGACACCGGCGTCGCGGTCGTCACCCTCGACCGGCCGGAGAAACTCAACGCCATCGACCTCACCACCGCCGCCGAACTGGCCGCTGCCTGGCGGGAGTTCAGGTTCGACGACTCGGTACGGGCGATCGTCCTCACGGGCGCGGGCGGGCGGGCCTTCTGCACGGGCCTCGACCGGGGCGTCGATGTCCCGCAGCCCAACTCCCCCTACATGGTGGACGATCCGCTCGTCGCGATCGGCCCGAAGGCGAACGACCTGTGCAAGCCCGTCATCGCCGCCGTGAACGGGATGGCGTGCGGCGGGGCCTTCTATCTGATCGGCGAGGCGGACTTCGTGATCGCCGACGAGACGGCCGCGTTCTTCGATCCGCACACGACGTACGGCATGGTCAGCGCGTACGAGTCGGTGTACCTGGCGCAGCGGATGCCGTTCGGGGAGGTCGCGCGGATGGCCCTGATGGGCACGGCCGAGCGGGTCTCCGCGCGGCGGGCGTACGAGGTGGGGCTGGTCAGCGAGCTGACCGCGCCCGGTGAGGCGCTGGCCGCCGCCGTGCGGTGCGCGGACGTCATCGCGTCCTACCCGACCGAGGCCGTGCAGGGGACGGTCCGGGCGTTGTGGGCGGCGAAGGAGGCGACGCGGGCGGCTGCGCTGGCGCACGCCCCCCATCTGGTGTCGATGGGCAACCTCCCGAACGAGGCCCAGGCGGGCCTGTTCGCCGACCGCAGATCGGGGTTCCGGACCCGCTGATCAGCACACCGAGCCTTCACTCGTCCGTCCTCGCTCCCGCCGGAGCGACGGCCGCCGTGAGGAGCCCCTTCCGCGCCTGGTACGACGGCCGTCACTGACGGCACGACCGTCTCGCCGAGCCGCCGGTGCGCTGCCGAGCGGCGCTCGGATCACGCCGCGGCGTAGTCGGCGAGTGACGGCTCCAGCAGGCCGAAAGCGCTGTCCGCCTCCGCGGTGACCGTGGCGGAGATCCGGGCGTTGTCCTGGCCGGCGAGGGTGAGTTCCTGGATGCGCTGGAAGAGAGTGCGGTGCACGGCGCCGAGCAGGGCGGCCGCGGCGCGGGGGGTGATGTCGTCGCGGGCTGCGCCGGTGGCCTCGGCCAGGGCGTCGGCCAGGGCCGCCTCACGCAGGTCGTGCAGGTCGCGCAGGCGAGCGGAGAGGGTGGGGCTGTCGGCGATCATGCGGGCGAAGTCGGGGCCGGAGAACCCGGCGACCGGGTCGGCGGCCGTGGCCGCGTCGGTGAAAGCGCGGCGCAGTGCCGCCAGGGCGGAGTCGCCGGCCTGACGATCGGTCACGGTGCGGGCCAGGGAGGCGATGAAGGCGTCCTGGTGGTCCATGGCCAGATCTTCCTTGCGTGGGAAGTAGTTGGTCACCGTCTTCTTGGCGACCCGTGCGGCGCCGGCGATCTCGGCGATGGTGGTCTGCTCGAAACCCTGGGCGATGAACAGGCGGGTGGCGTGGTCGGAGATGAGCTGCCGGGTCTCCTGCTTCTTCGATTCCCGCAGGCCGGCAGGGGGTGCGGACGGGGTGGCATCAGTAGTCATGAGGCAATCTTACACTCGTAGCATTTTTACGTTGACACCCTCGGGAGGGCTGGGATAACTTTACGCCCGTCGCAAATTTTCCACGGACCGAAGAACGGGACTACTGGCCCGCACCCGACCGGCACCCACACCTCCCCCTCGCGGGAACCACTGAGGAGAAACGCGTTGCAGATCACCACCTCCACCGTCTCGCTCACCGTCGACGACGTCGCCGCCTCCCAGCAGTTCTTCACGACCCACCTGGGCTACACCGAACAGGCCGCCGCCGACGGATTCGCCTCCCTGGCCCGCCAGGACGCCGCGGTCGACATCGTCCTGCTCGCCCGCGGCCATCAGATCCTGCCGGCCGACCAGCGCGACCAGCACGCCTCCGGCCTGATCCTCGCCTTCACCACCACCGGCATCCAGGACGAGGAGAAGCGCCTGCACGCCGAGGGCGTGGACATCACCATGCCGCTGCGCGAGGAGCCCTGGGGCGAACGCCTCTTCCAGATCACCGACCCCAACGGCGTGATCGTCCAGTTCGTCGAGTGGGCGGCACCGGCCGCTCCCTGATCCCGCGGCTGATCCCACGACATCGGGGGCTTGCGGCAAAGCCCGGGGCGTGCCGGAAGATCACCGACCGAGGCAAAATCACCGAGGCAAGAATCTACGGAAGTGGGATGACGAATGCGCGTGTTGCTGTCGGCCTACGATTCGCGCGGAGGCGTCGAACCGCTGGTGGGGCTCGCGGTGCGGTTGCGGGAACTCGGCGCGGAGGTGCGAGTGTGCGCGCCACCCGACGAGGAGTTCGCGAAGCGGCTGGCCGGGGTCGGTGTGGAGATGGTGCCGACCGGCCGGTCGGTGCGCGATCTGGTGACCGGGAAGACGCCGCCGTCGGCGGCGGGCGTGCCCCGGCGGGCGGCCGAGTTGGCCGCCGCGTTCTACGACAACGTCACCGCGGCGGCCGACGGGTGTGACGTGCTGGTGGCGACCGGCCTCGTGCCGGCCGTGGCCGGAGTGAAAGCGGCGGCCGAGAAACTGGGCATCGACTACGTGTACGTGAGTTACCAGCCGGTCAGCCTGCCGTCGCCGCACCACCCTCCGATGCCGCGGCCCGGCCGGCCGCTTCCCTCGGACGTGACCGACAACCGGGTGTTGTGGGAGCGGGACGCCCAGGACGCGCAAGCGGTGTTCGGCGAGGCGGTCAACACCCACCGGGCGTCGATCGGGCTGCCGCCGCTGGACAACGTCCGCGACCACGTCTTCACCGACCAACCGTGGCTGGCCGCCGACCCGGTCCTGGCCCCGTGGCGGCGGCCGGCGGACCTCGACGTGGTGCAGACCGGCGCGTGGATCCTGCCGGACGAACGCCCGCTCCCGGCCGAGCTGGTGGCGTTCCTGGACGCCGGCACACCACCGGTGTACGTGGGCTTCGGCAGCATTCCCATACGCGATCCGGAGGGCGTCGCCCGGGTGGTCATCGAGTCGATCCGCGCGCAGGGGCGCCGCGCGGTCGTCTCCCGTGGCTGGGCCGACCTGGCCCTGATCGACGACCAGGACGACTGCTTCGTCGTCGGCGAGGTCAACCATCAGGCGCTGTTCGGCCGGACGGCCGCCGTCGTCCACCACGGCGGCGCGGGCACCACGACGACGGCCACCTGGGCCGGTGCGCCCCAGGTGGTGGTACCCCAGGGGGCGGACCAGCCGTACTTCGCCGGCCGGGTGGCCGACCTGGGCATCGGCGCGGCGCACAACGGTCCTGCTCCGACCGTCGAGTCCCTGTCGGCCGCGCTCAGGACGGCCCTGACCCCCGAGACGCGCGTACGAGCACGCACGGTGGCCGGCACGTTCCGCACCGACGGGGCGGCGACGGCCGCGAAACTACTGCTCGACGCCGTCGGCCAGGAAGGGCCGCCAGCGCCTGCGTGAACCACGCGGGACCGTCGGGTCAGCGGGACCGTCGGGTCAGGGGGAGTTCTCCGGGCGGCGGGGTTGTGACATATGCGGCCCCGCCACGTCAGGAACGGGCGGTGCCCGTTCCCTTCTCCGCGTCCAGTGCGTACACGCACCGGTCCTTACTGCACGCGTACACCACCCCGTCCTTGACGACGGGCGCCCCGGTGATCTCCCCGCCCGTGGCGAGCTTCCAGCGGAGCCGGCCGTCGTCGGCCTTCAGGGTGTAGAGGAGGTGGTCGGTGGAACCGAAGTGGATGCGGCCGTCGGCGACGGCGGGGGCGCCCACGAGCTCGCCGCCCGCCTGGAAGCGCCACTTCGGTGTACCGGTGACCGCGTCCAGGGTGTAGAGCCCCTTCCCGGAGCCGACGTGGACGTGCCCCGCGGAGACGAGCACCGGGTCGAGCGAGGCACGCGACTCCGTGGCGATGCGCCAGCGGTCGCGGCCGTCGGTGGCGTCGAGCGCGTAGACCGTGCCGAGGTAGTCGGCGAGGTAGACCCCGCCGCCCGTGACGGCGGGACCCGGGGCGAAGGTGGGCGGGCTGAGGAAGACCGCGGGCGCCTCGAAGTGCCAGCGGACATGGCCGCCGGCGATGTCGATGGCGAGGACCCGGGTGCCGGCGGACACGTACACGTATCCGTCGTCGGCCTGGGTCAGCCGGACCGGGACGCCGCCGCAGGACGCCGCGTCCCCGATGGGGTACGACCAGCGCTCGTCGCCGGTACGGGCGTCCAGGGCGCGCAGGCGGGCGTCCTTCCAGACGTAGACCGTGCCATCGTGGATGACGGGTCCGGCCTCGGGCGACTCGAAGTCGGTCTGGGCGCCGGTGATCTCCCAGAGCTTCTGGCCGTTGGCGGCCTCCCAGGCCTGTACGCCACCGCCGCGGGTGCCGGTGATGACCGTGCCGCGGTCGGCCTTGAGGGAGTACACCCAGGCGTCGGTCGGCAGCCGCCACAGGTCGGTGCCCTCGCGGGCGTCCAGGGCGAAGAGGGTGGGACCGTCGGAGGCGAGAACGCGGCCGCCGGCGACCGCCATCGACCAGGCGACGTCCCGGGTCTTGAAGCGGCGCCGGCCGGTGGCCACGTCCAGGGCGTGCACCTCGAAGGAGGTGACGTAGACGAGGTCTCCAGCTACGGCGGGCGTCCCCCACACGTCGTTCGACATGCGGAAGCGCCACGGCCGCCAGGCGGAGGCCGAGTCGTGGCCGGGGCCGGGGGCCGTCGCGGGCGCGGGTACCGGGACGGGTCCGGCGCCGGGTACGACGGGGTCGGCGCCGTTCACGCCGGGGCGCGGGCGGGACCAGGAGGCGGCGAGGCCGGCCTCGGGGGGAGGTGCCTTGACGGCGGCGGCGCGGGCGTCGGCGACGCGCGGGCCCGGGCCGATGGGCACCTTCGCGCCCGCGAGGCGTACGGGACCGCCGTCGGGCGCGCCACCGTGCCGGCCGCTGCCCACGCCGACCGGGACGGGAGGCGGGTCGTGGGGCGGCGGGGGCGGCACCACGGGGGCTCCTCGTCCGCCACTGCGGCCGGACGACGGCTTCGGCGCCGGGCGGCCCCCGCGGCGCGTCTCGATGAGGCCCACGGCCCGCTCGGGCAGCCACGCGGAGGCCGTACCGCTGTCGTCGGAGCCGGAGCCGAAGAGGTGCGGGGCCAACTGGGCCTGGAGGTCGGCCGGGTTCGGGCGGGCCGTGGCCTCCATCTGCATGCAGGACTCGATGAGCGGGCGCAGCTCCTCCGGCAGGCCTTCGAGGTCCGGGCCCTCGCGGAGCAGCATGAAGACGGTCTCGACGGGGTTCGCGCCGTGGAAGGGCGCGTGGCCGGTGGCGGCGAAGACGAGCATCGAGCCGAGCGAGAAGACGTCGCTCGCGCCGGTCACGCTGCGGGAGTCCTTCGCCTGCTCGGGCGACATGTAGGCGGGCGTACCGACGGCGACGTTGGTCATCGTCAGCCGGGTGTTCGACACCCCGGAGGCGATACCGAAGTCGATGACGCGCGGTCCGTCCTCCACGACGAGGACGTTCGACGGCTTCAGGTCGCGGTGGACGAGACCGGCGCCGTGGATGGACTGCAGGGCCTCCGCGACTCCCGCCGCGAGCCAGCGGACCGCCTGGGCGGGCATCGGCCCGCACTCGGCCACTATCTCTTCGAGGGAGGGCGCGGGCACGTACGCGGTGGCCAGCCACGGCACGGCGGCGCGCGCGTCGGCGTCGACCACGGCGGCCGTGTAGAAGCCGGACACGGCGCGTGCCGCCTCGACCTCGCGCGAGAAGCGGACCCGGAACAGCTGGTCCTCGGCGAGCTCCGTCCGGACCGTCTTGATCGCCACCCGCCGGCCCGAGGCCGAGCGCGCGAGATAGACCAGCCCCATGCCGCCGGCTCCCAGCCGTCCCAGCACCTCGAACGGCCCGATCCGCCGCGGATCGTGCTGTGTCAGCTGATCCACCACTTGCCTGCCACCTCCCCGTACGCGGCCGCGCTTCCAGCCACCGTTCCATCCGCAGCTTCAGCCACTGCGCAGCGTCTCACCACCGAGCCTCTCCGGCGGCACGCACCCCGATTCTTCCTGGCCGCGGCTCCGGTTGCGAACCCAGACGCAAACCGGGATGGCTCAGAGAATCTCATGACAAAAGACCCGACCTCACCTTGCTTTTCAACGCCGCCCGGTGTTTTTCGATGCCTTTCACAGCTTTGCGCACACCGATCATCCGTCCTTCAACACTGAAGCACGGTGAATTTCAGGCTTGCAGCAGGGCGAAGGACGCCCCCTGATTGTCCGTGACGACCGCCACGCGCCCGTACGAGGTGTCGAAAGGCGTCGCCTGGACCCGTCCGCCGAGCCGCACCACCGCCCCGAGGACCGCCTCGCAGTCCTCCACCCCGAAGTGGACGAGGAAATGGGGCGGCATCTCGACCGGGAAGACCTCGGAGACGAGGACCCGCCCGAAGTCGCGGGTGGTTCCCGGACCGAAGAGGGCGTCGTGGAATAGACGGGTGTAGAAGGAGTCGGCGACGGCCGTGTTCCGCGCGTACAGCTCGACCCAGCTGAAGGACCCCGGCCCGTGCCGCCTGCCGAACCCGGGGTGCGTGCCGCCCTCCCAGAGCCCGAAGACCGCGCTCTCGGAGTCGGCGGCGAGCGCGATCCTGCCGTACGGGCCCACCGGTACCGGTGTCGTGATCACCTGACCGCCCGCCGCCCGGATCCGTCCGGCCAGGGCGTCGGCGTCCGGGGTGGCGAAGTACACGGTCCACACGGTGGGCATCCGGCCGTCCCGCTTCGGTACGAGGGCGGCGACGGGGGCACCGTCGAGGCGCGCGCGGAGGGCGTCGGCGTACGGCGTGGGGCGGACGGGGGGCGTGTACGGCGTGAGGGCGACGGGGGGCGCGTCGGCAGGGGGAACGGCGGGGGTCGCGTGCGCCGAGGGGGACGGAGGCTCCGGGGAGCCCGGGGAGGGCTGGGGGGACTGGGAGCCCGGGGAGGGCTGGGGGGCCTGGGAGCCCGGGGAGGGCTGGGATGCCGGGGAGGGCCCCGCCGATGCCTCCGTCTTGCCGGAGAGGTCGACGGACTCAGCGGATTCGGGGGCCTCAGGCGCCCCAGGGGCCCCAGGGGCCTCAGGGGCCTCAGGGGCCTCGAAGGGCTCGAAGGTCCACCCGAAGAGTTCGCCGTAGAAGCGCTTGCCCGCCTCGACGTCCGGAAGCTGGGCGTCGATCCAGCAGGGGACGCCCTCGACGAAGTCGGCGAAGTCGGCAGATGCCTCAGATCCAGCCATGCGGCCAAGCTAACGGCCTTTCACGCATCCCGCAGAGCGGGCGGCATCCCGTCCCCTCCCCCTCTCTCCAGGCCCGCGCACCCCATTTGCAGTCGGCCGAATAGCGCTCCGATCACCCCTCGGTAAGCTGACGTCATGACAGGACAAGTGCGTACCGTCGACGGCCGTGTGGCCGGTCGGCGCGGGCAGGCGACGCGGCAGAAGCTGCTCGACTGCCTCAGCGAGATGCTCAGCTCCTCGCCCTACCGCGACGTCAAAGTCATCGACGTCGCGCGGAAGGCGGGCACTTCACCGGCGACCTTCTATCAATACTTCCCGGACGTCGAAGGCGCCGTCCTGGAGATTGCAGAGCAAATGGCAGCGGAGGGAGCCGGGTTGACCGAGCTCCTCGCAGGACGCTCCTGGGTCGGCAAGGCCGGCTGGCAGACCGCGCAGGAACTCGTGGACGGGTTCCTCGAGTTCTGGCGCAAAAACGATGCCATCCTGCGCGTCGTCGACCTGGGCGCCGCCGAGGGCGACAAACGCTTCTACAAGATCCGCATGAAGATCCTGAACTCCGTGAACAACTCCCTCACGGACACGGTCAAGGAGCTTCAGGCGAAGGGCAAGGTCGACAAGGACGTCAGTCCGGGGGCGATGGCGGGTTCCCTCGTCGCGATGCTCGCGGCGGTCGCCTCGCACCAGAAGGGCTTCCAGACCTGGGGCGTGAAGCAGGCCGAACTGAAACCGAACCTCGCCCTGTTGGTACATCTGGGCGTAACCGGCAAGAAGCCGACCAAGTAGGCCGACACGTCACACGGCAGATACGCCGGGCTTTCCAGGCACAAGTCCTGTCACACGGGCGGCAGTTCACTCCGGTGGACTGCCGCCTGTCGCGTTCCCGGAACCCCCGGGTCCGTCCCGCCGGACGATCCGGAACAGGCGGATCTCCCGCTCCACCCGCGCCTGGTACGTCGCGTACGGCGGCCAGAACTCCAGCAGCGCCTTCCAGGCGGTGTCCCGCTCCTCACCGCGCAGAAGACGGGCAGTGACCGGGATGTCCCGGCCCTTCCAGCTGACCTCCGCATCGGGATGGGCGAGCAGGTTGGCGGTCCAGGCGGGATGATCCGTACGCCCGAAGTTGGACCCGATCAAGATCCAGCTGGCTCCCTCGCTCCCCTGCCCTCCCTTCCCCTGCCCTCCTCCCTCCGGCATGCAGGCGAGAGGCGTACGCCGGGGCAGTCCGCTCTTCGCGCCCCGCGCGGTGAGGATGACGCCGGGCAGCATCTGGGCGCTGAGCAGCACCTTTCCGCGGGTGAGCCGGTGTACGGCGCGGTCGAGCGCGGGAATGAGATGAGGCGCGACCTTCGCGAACGCGGGCGTCGAGGACACCCTCTGCACGATCCGAACTCCTACTCCCACTCGTACTCCTACGCCTCCTACGCCTCCTACGCCCATCAGACCGCCACCTCCCCGCCGCCGAACAGCCGTGCCGCGTCCGCCGCGTGCTCCCGCAGCCGGTGGACCGGCCCGAAGAGCAGCTCGTCGCCGGCCGCCCGCTTGAAGTACAGATGCGCCTCGTGCTCCCAGGTGAACCCGATGCCGCCGTGCAACTGCACGCCCTCGGACGCGGCGATCCGCAACGCCTCCAGGGCCTGGGCGAGGGCGAGCCCACCCACCCGCTCCTCCCCCACAGCGGTCGCCCAGGCCGCGTAGTACGCGGCGGACCGCGCCGCCTGGACCTGTACGTACAGATCGGCGAGCCGGTGCTTCACGGCCTGGAAGGACCCGATCGCGCGCCCGAACTGCTCACGCTGCTTGACGTATTCGACGGTCCGCTCCAGTACGCGATCGGCGGCGCCGACGGCCTCAGCGGCAAGGACGGCGGCGACCGAGTCACCGACGCGCGCGAGCACCCCGGTCACGTCGACGGACTCATCCTCTCCCAGCAACTCGGCCGGTGCATCCCGGAGTTGAAGCCGGGACTGCGACCGCGTCTCGTCGAGGGAGGTCTGCCGTACGCGGGTCACTCCCGCACTTCCGGAACCGCCGTCGTCCCGTGCAAGAGAATCGTCCCGTACGAGAAAGAGGAGGGTCCGCGAGTGGGCGAAGCCCCCGGCGTGCGCGGCCACGACCAGCAGGCCCGCGCTGTGTCCGTCGAGCACCTGGTCGGCCTGCCCGTACAGCCGCCACGCGCCGTCGACCTGACGCGCCTGTACGCCGCCCGCGCGCCCGCCGCCCGCCCAGTCACCGCGGTTGTCGCCGGTCAGCCCGAGGGCGGTGGTCAGGCTGGGGCCCGACACCGCGAGCGCGGCGGTGAGTTCGCCGGAGGAGATACGGGGCAGCAGCGCGGCCCGCTGCCCCTCACTCCCCAGCGCCAGCAGCAGGGGCACGCTCAGCACGGCCGTGGCGAGCAGCGGCGAGGGAGCCAGCGCCCGCCCCAACTCCTCACTGGCGAGGGCGAGTTCGGTGACGGAACAACCGACCCCTCCGTATGCCTCGGGCAACGCGAGTCCGGGCAGCCCGAGTTGCCTCGCCAGGGCCTCCCAGAGCGCGGGGTCGTACCCGCCCACGGTCCGCACGGCGGTCCTGACCTCCTCAGGGCCGCAGCGTTTGAGGAGGAGCTCACGGAGGGTGCGGCGGATCTCGTCCTGCTCCGCGGTGAAGGTGGCGTCCATGGGCAGCACACTCCTTCGCATCTGACGGCGCGTCATGTTAGAGCGGCGGCGGTCAGATGCACAGAGGCGCGACGCCTCGCATGCCGCCTGCCGAGGGCATCAAATCTGATGTACCGTCAGATTCATGACTGGGGCGACGGGCACTGGGGCTGGGGCTGGGACCGGAAGTAGAACTGGGACTGGGACTGGGACTGGGACTGGGACTGGAACCGGGAGTCGGCCTCGGGCTCGGACTCGGACACGGGGTGGGCGGAAGGTGGCGGTGGTCGGCGTGTCCCTCTCCGACTGCGGCCGGGTGGACGAGGCGACGCCGTACGCGCTGCATGCCCAGGCCGCCCGCCGGGCGCTGGCCGACTCGGGCCTGGACCGCACGGTGATCGACGGCTTCGCGTCGGCGGGCCTCGGCACGCTGGCCCCGGTCGAGGTGGCCGAGTATCTGGGCCTGCGGCCCACCTGGGTCGACTCCACGTCCGTCGGCGGATCCACCTGGGAGGTCATGGCTGCCCACGCGGCGGACGCGATCGCCGCCGGGCACGCGAACGCGGTCCTGCTGGTGTACGGATCCACCGCCCGCGCGGACATCAAGGCGGGCCGCCGCACGGGCAACCTGTCGTTCGGCGCGCGCGGCCCGTTGCAGTTCGAAGTCCCGTACGGCCACACGCTGATCGCGAAATACGCGATGGCCGCGCGCCGCCACATGCACGAATACGGCACGACGCTGGAGCAGTTGGCGTCGGTGGCGGTGCAGGCGCGGGCCAACGCCGCGCTGAATCCGGACGCGATGTTCCGGGACCCGATCACGGTCGACGACGTCCTGTCGGGCCCGATGATCGCGGACCCCTTCACCAAGCTGCACTGCTGCATACGGTCCGACGGCGGGGCGGCGGTCCTGCTGGCGGCGGAGGAGTACGTACGGGACTGCCGTACGGCTCCCGTGTGGGTACTCGGCACCGGGGAGCACGTCTCGCACACGACGATGTCCGAGTGGCCGGACTTCACGGTGTCACCGGCGGCGGTGAGCGGCCGAACCGCGTTCCAGCGGGCGGGAGTTGGCCCGGAGGACATCGACTTCGCCGAGATCTACGACGCCTTCACCTATATGACGCTGGTGACGTTGGAGGACCTGGGCTTCTGTGCGAAGGGGGAGGGCGGGGCGTTCGTGGACGCCGCGAAGGGGCGGCTGACGGTCGGCGGCGAGTTCCCGGTCAACACGGACGGGGGTGGCCTGTCGGCCCAACACCCGGGCATGCGGGGCCTGTTCCTCCTGGTGGAGGCGGTACGTCAACTGCGCGGCGAGGCGGGCCCCCGCCAGATCCACCGCCCTGACGGCGGCCTCCCGGAACTCGGGGTGGCGTCGGGAACGGGCGGCTGGTTCTGCTCTTCGGCGACGGTGGTGCTGGGCCGAGAGATGTCGTGAGACTGGGAGTGGGAGGGAATGGGTGGGGGTGGGTGGGGACTGGCCATCGTCCTGACCTGCGGGTGGGTGGGGACTGGTCGCGCACAGCAACTGCCGTACGACCGACACGCCCATCTCGTCGTTGAAGTACGGAAAGTGCCACTGGTCGGGCGCCTCGACGACACCGTCGAGCGAGATGAACAGGCCGGCGCTGATCTTCCTCATGGCATTCCTCCAGGTTCCGGCGGGAGCTGGTCCATGAACTCCGTGTCGTCGAGTTAGACACCAGCGTCGGAAGGAACTAATCGCCGCTGGCCGAACCCTTCAGCTCACGACCCGATTCATGATCGGATCACGAGGGCAACGGGCGCGAGAACACGGTTCGACAGAAGCACCGGAACCGATACCGATACCAGTACCGGAACGACTCGCCGCTCCCGACCCTGATCCCGTCCCCCCGCGAAGACGAACAGCCGCAGCACCATGAAGCGTCCGATCCCGGCGAGCCCCGAGGCGCTGAGGTAGACGACCTGCTCCGTGAGTACCCCCGGCGACGCCTGCACGAGGTGCAGGATCAGCATCGCGAGGGAGGTCACCGTGTACGCCGCCGTGGCCGACCCGGCGGACTGCCAGTGCCGGCGCCACCCGGCCCGCTTCCCGGTCCCGAAGGTGAAGAGCGCGTGCAACTCCGTGCAGAGGACGGTCGAGGCGACCGTGATCATCGCGTTGGCCACCGCCCAGGGCAGCACCCCGGCCAGCACCGCCACCGCACCACTGGAGAGAACCCCGATCCCGCCCCCACACACTACGAACCGCACGAAGGAGGCGAACGCCCCGGGAGCGACCCCGCCCACCGCCACCGGCTGCTGCGCGAGCTGCGACTTCATGGGGGAGGTTCCTTCCGGGCGGCGGGGAGGCGGGGAGGTGAAGCAGTGGGGCAGTGGAGCAGTGGAGCAGTGGGGCAGTGAACCCTGCGATCAACTGGGTTCAACAATGCCGTCGCCCGCACGCCCCAACGAGACAGCACGCACCCGAACCCATGCTGGTGCTGGCTCCACCATGGAAGGGGGGTCCTCCTGCCGAACAGCCGGTCTGAGCCGGAGGCAGACGCGACAATCGACCCATGAGCACCGAGTCTTCCTCCTCGTCCTCCGAGTTCGTACGGCTGTTGAAGGCCCAGCGGGTGTGGGACACCGAGCTGCCCCGCTTCATGCCGGACACCGCCCCGGCGGAGCCGTTGCCGCTGTTCGAGCAGTGGTTCGCGGAGGCGGTGGCGGCCAGGCAGCCCGAGCCGCACACGATGTCCCTGGCCACGGCGGACGAGGCGGGCCGGCCCGACGTGCGGATCGTGATGCTGCACGGCGCGGACGAGGAGGGCTGGCACTTCGCGTCGCACGCGGGCAGCCGGAAAGGCCGACAGCTGGCGGCCAGGCCGTACGCGGCGCTCAGCTTCTACTGGCCCGTGCAGGGGCGGCAGATCCGGGTGCGCGGCCCGGTGACGGTCGCCCCGCCCGAGGTGGCGCACGCCGACCTGCACGCCCGCTCGACCGGAGCCCTCGCCTCCGCCCTGGTGGGCCACCAGAGCGAAGTCCTCGACTCCTACGAGGAGTTGGAACGCGCGTCGGAGGCCGCCTGGCACCGCGCCCACCAGGAACCGGACGCGCCCGCACCCTCATGGACGGTGTACGTACTGACCCCGGACGAGATCGAGTTCTTCCAGGGCGACGCACAACGCCGCCACGTACGCCTCACTTACCACCGCACCCAGTCCACTTGGCAGAAGGAACTGCTGTGGCCGTAGGCCCGCCGGCGGGCATCCGACACCTGCGGCCGAGTGGGAGCTGGTCGCGCAGTTCCCCGCGCCCCTAGGTAGGCGAGGGCTGAGGCAGGTTGTCCAGTGCCGTCCAGTGCCGCTGATCCAGTCCCGCCCAGGAAGGCCCCGCAGGGGCCTTTCAGGGGCGCGGGGAACTGCGCGACCAGCCCCCACCGCCCCGCAGCCGCCCATGCAACCAAGCCCCCGCCCCACCCGGGCGTCACAAAACAGCAGGCTCCCCATCCGTGGCGAGCCGCGCATGCAGATGCACATCCCGGAACGCATCCTGCTGCCCCGCCTCGAACATCGCTCCCCGCAACGTCCCCTCATACAGAAACCCGCACCGCTCAGCGATCCGGCACGACGCGTCGTGGCCAAGGGCATGCCCCAACTCCAGCCGGTGCAGGCCGAGCCCGTCGAACGCCCAGCGCCCGGCCACCGCGAGCGCCCGCGTGGCGACCTGACGCCCACGCGCCTCGGGCAGCACCCAGTAGCCGACCCGGGCGACCCGTATGACGTGGTCGATGTCGTTGACCCCGATGTGCCCGAGCGTCGCGCCGCTCTCCGGGTCGGTCACGCGGAAGGAGGCTGCGGCCCCTTCCGCGGCCGCCTTGGCCCGCGCCCGCAGCGACTCCCGCGCGCCGTCCCGGTCATCCAGCGCCTTGAGCGGCGTGTTCCACCGCTTGAACTCCGGGTCCGAACACCCCCGCAGCCACGCCTCGACATCCGCCTCGGCCTCCGCGTCCCACGCCCTCAGCGACAGCCCGTACCCGTGGAGCTCGGGAAAGGGCCGGCCGGAGCGGGACACGTACGAGTCGGTCATTGAGCCATTCAACAACGGGCTCCGGAACGGCAGGACGCTGGGGCGCGCCGAGGTGCGGGCCCGGGCACTCGCGAGCCTGGTCGAGACATCGAGACATCGAGACATCGAGAACGCCGAGCACGCCGAGAACTGCCAAGAGACCAGCTGACGTTGGCGACCGCCCTCGATCAGTCCCTGTCCAGCGGCGTTACGGCTGCTCGCGAGAAGCGGGCCGGAACACAGGAACCGTGACCGCCCCCTGTGCCTCCTCGGTTCGGAAGGCCACCTCCACCGCCATCCCCACCCTCAGCGATTCCTCCCCGCACTCCACCACCTCGGTCATCATCCGCGGCCCCTCGGAGAGGTCGACGACGGCGGCGACGTACGGCGTACGGGCCCCAAAGGGCGGCAGGTCGTTGCGGTGGACGACAGACCAGGTGTAGAGCGTGGCGCTGCCGCTCGCCCGTTCCCAGGTGACGTCCTCGCTCCAGCAGTACGGGCAGAACTCGCGGGGGTAGTGGTGGGCGCGCCCGCACGCCCCGCACCGGCGCAGGAGGAGGTGCCCCTCGGCGGCCGCTGCCCAGTAGCGGCGAGTGAAGGCGTCGACCTCCGGTACGTCGAACCGCGTCACCGTCACCGTCACCGCCGCATCCCCGTCAACTCTCGCCACCGCGCCTCCGCCAGAACAGGGCCGGCCATCAGAAGAACCCCAGCGCGCTGTCCAGCGACCACGTCTGCCACGACATCCCGAAGAGAGCCACCAGGGAGATCAGCGCCATCATCGCGTTCTGCCCCTGCTCGGCCCAGTCGTGGATCATCAGCACGAGGTAGAGGCCGTTGAGAAGCAGCCCGCCGACCAGGGCGATCGGGGTCAGGAAGCCCACGACCAGACCGAGCCCGAGGGCAAGTTCCGCGTACACGACGACGTACGCCATCGTGCGCGGACGCGGCGCGACCACGACGTCGAAGCCGCTGCGCACCGCGTGCCACCGGTGCTTCGCGGCGACGCCCGCCGCCCACGCGATCCCGGTCCCGCGCTCGAACCAGCCCTTCTTGTCCTTGTGCCGCCAGCTCTCCAGCCACCACAGCCCGAGGCCGATACGCAGCACGGCGACCCATTCCGCACCGGTGAGCCAGATCGTGTCCATGAACTCCCCTGCCGCTGAACGAAATCTGACGGAACGTCAGTTCAGCGGATACGGGGGCCGACGCGCAAGACACGCGCAGACATGATCTCCCTGGCCCGGGATCCACGAAACGCCTTGCCGTAGGCCGCACCCTGCCGCGACAGCGGTGGTCCGGGGCGCCCGATGAGGCCCGAGAGCACCCAAGGGCACCCGCTCGCCGCGCTCCCGCCGTACATCCGTCGCGCATCCGCCCCCGCCGCACGGTCCAAGACAACTACGTCACCAGTCCCACCCACTTCTCCTACAGTCGTGATCAATCCGCAACCAATTCCGGGCTTGACCGAGACCCATCAAGTGACGGCGCGCATACGCTCTGGCACATGGCCGACTCCGACTCCACAGCCTCCGACTCCGCGGCGCCCGCGAACCCCGCGGCGCAGTTCCGCGCCGACCGTCCCGTGTACGTCATCGGCGGCGGACCGGGCGGTCTCGCGGCGGCGCACGCGTTGCGCGCGCAGGGCGTACGGGCCGTCGTGCTCGAGAAGTCCGAGCGCGTCGGGGCATCCTGGCGGCAGCATTACGACCGGCTGCGGCTGCACACCACGCGGCGGCTGTCCGGGCTGCCGGGGCTGCCGATGCCGCGCTCGTTCGGGCGGTGGGTGTCGCGCGACGACGTGGTGCGGTACCTGGAGAAGTACGCCGAGTACCACGAACTGGAGATCGTCACGGGTGTCGAGGTCTCCCGCGTGGAACGCTCCACCGACGGCAGCCGCTGGCTGCTGCGCGCCACCGGCGGACGCGAACTGACCGGCAGCGCGGTCGTCGTCGCCACCGGCTACAACCACACACCGCACGTGCCCGACTGGCCCGGCCGCGACGCGTACAAGGGCGAACTCCTGCACGCGGGCGCGTACCGCAACCCCGCCCCCTACACCGGACGCGACGTCCTCGTCGTCGGGGTCGGCAACACCGGTGCCGAGATCGCCGTCGACCTCGTCGAGGGCGGCGCCTCGCGCGTACGGCTCTCGGTGCGGACCGCGCCGCACATCGTGCGCCGGTCGACGGCCGGCTGGGCGGCCCAGTTCACCGGGATCCTCTGCCGGCGGCTGCCGGTCGCGCTGGTGGACCGGTTGGCCGGGCCGCTGGCCAAGGTCAGCGTGCCCGACCTGTCGGAGCAGGGGCTGCCGAGGCCCGACACCGGGCTGTACTCCCGCGTGAAAGAGGGGGCCGTCCCCGTGCAGGACGTCGGTCTCATCGACGCCGTCCGCAAGGGGCGCGTCGAGGTGGTGGCCGCCGTCGACGGCTTCGAGGACGGCCAGGTCGTCCTCGCGAACGGCGACCGCGTCGAGCCCGACGTCGTGATCGCCGCGACCGGTTACCGGCGTTCCCTGGAGGGCGTCGTCGGACACCTCGGCGTACTGGACGGACGGGGGCGGCCGGTCGTGCACGGGGCGCGCTCCCCGAAGAACGCGCCCGGCCTGTACTTCACCGGCTTCACCAACCCCATCAGCGGCATGTTCCGCGAACTGGCCATCGACGCAGAGAAGATCGCGAAAACGATCGCGCGCGACGCGGAACGAAGGCGTCCGTCCCGCATCGCGCGCTGATCGCGACAGCAACCGCGACCGCGACCGCGACCGCGACCGCTGAGCTCAACTCGTTGGCGTTTCCGCCTAGTTGACGACCAGGCTCGCCGAGTTGTTCGTGCTGTCCGGGTCGAACGGGAAGCCCTCGCCCCACTCCGGGCGGAGCGTGACCGCCCCGCTCGCCCCGGGCACCACCGTGTCGACGCGCAGCCTGAAGTCGTACGTCGTCTCCGAGTTCTCCGTCACCCAGTGCGGCAGGGCGCAGACGTAGCGCGGGGCACCCGTCGAGCCCGGGTAGTAGCCGCCCTCCAGCGTGCGCGGGGAGCAGTCGGACGGAACGCCGGTGACCGTCGTGCCCTGCGGGACGCGCAGGTCGACGAGGGCCACCGCGTCGCCGGAGCCGAGGTTGGCGACCCAGGCCGGACCCTTGTTCCGGAAGGCCAGCGTGGCCGTCACCGTGTCACCGGCCGCGCCCGTGACCTCGGCGCCGCGCACCGCGAAGTCCGCCGTGTTGTCGGCGCCGATCTGCAGCGCCACGTAGTTGTCGTCGTCCCAGAGGTCGGTGGCACCGGCGCCGGGTTCGACAGAGAGATCCAGCCGCTCGTTGAACGCGTGCGCCGCGATCGCCACCTTCAGCGGCTCGGGCAGCTCGAAGGAGTCACCGGGCGCGAGGACCTCGTCGAAGGTGCAGGTGGCGTGCGCGACCGGGATCGAGGCCGTGTACGTGCACTCGGGGTACTTCGACACGAAGTCGAGCCCGTACGACGCGTACATCGTCAGCGTGAAGCCGTTCGATGTCTCGTTGCCCTTGTTGGACAGGGCGAACGGGATCGTCTCCGTCGTCCCCGGCTCGGTCTCGCCGATCGGGGCCTCGTCACGGATGGAGAGGTCGGGGCCCGAGGCGACCGTGAGCGTCGTCTCGGAGCTTTCCTCCGCCACGAGAACGCCGCCCGGGCCGCCGGTGGCCGTCGCCTCGTACGTGATCCGGCCCTGCGCACCGCGCTCGGCGCCGTCGGCCGCCCGGACCGTCAGGTGGATCTGCTTGTTGTCGCCCTCCCCGACGACGGGCACGTCCGGCATGACGCACACCGCGGTCGTGCCGCTCGGTGTGCAGTTCTCCGGCCAGGTCACCTCGGCGACCCCCGCGAGCCCCGAGACGTCCACGGTGATCCTGCCGTCGGTCACCGTGAAGGTGCTGTTGTCGTGGTACAGGCCCAGGTCGAGTTGGCGGGTCGCCGGTTCACCGCCGTCCGTGCCGAGCGGCAGGCTCTGCTCGTACGGCGCGTTGATCCACAGCTGGTCGGTCTCCGGTTCGGCGGCTGCCGCGGGCAGGGCCAGGCCCACCGTCAGCAGACCGGCCACCGCACCGGCACAGGCTCCTAGGCGCGCAGCGCGCCGGACGGAGTCGGGTCTCATGTTTCCCCCAAGGGACTCGGTCGTCTCCTTCAACATGGTCAACACGTAGACATCCGGGCGTGGTTGAGGGTTGTCCTGGAACGCTGCGCGATCCTTGCGTGATCTGTGCGCCGTATGTGCGTGGTTCTTGGCGATCCGTGCGTGGTTCGTGGCGATCCGTGCGTGGCCCGCGTTGGCCGGGGTCGGCCCGGGTGCGTCGGGGCCGACCCGGATGCGTCGGGGTCGGGTGCGTTCCCGGACGGGTTCCGGCGGGTACGAACCCTGTGTTCGCCACAAGTTCTTTGCGTGCAGACCAGTTCCTGACAGGGCGTCAGTTAAGTAATCTGACACTGCGTCAGTTATTGGCAGCCACTCAGGAGCGGGCGGACCGATGCTTGGATCAACCCACGGCACTCTCACCACCGACTCCCGCCGGGCCCGCGTCATCGCCTGCGGTGAGCAACCGGCCCCTGCCGTGCACGGCAGGCCCGCCGCCACCGACGACCTCGACGTCAGCGGCCGGCCGCTGTACGCCGGCGTACCCGATCTGGACCGCTTCTTCCGCCCCGAGTGCGTGGCCGTCGTCGGCGCCTCGGACGCCGAGGGGCGACCGAACACCGGCATCACAAGTCAGCTGCTCGCCTGGGCCGAGCGGGTCGGCGCGCGGCTGCATCCGGTGCACCCGACGCGTGAGTCGGTCTTCGGCATTCCGTGCGTCGCCGCTGTCGGGGATCTGCCCGAACAGGTCGACCTTGCCGTGCTGTTGGTCTCCGACCCACTGCCCGTGATCGAGGAACTCGCCGAGTCCAAGGTGAAGTTCGCGGTCGCGTTCGCCTCCGGGTTCGCCGAGACGGGCGCGGAGGGCGCCGCCGCGCAGGCCCGGCTGGCCGCCGCCGTGGGGCGCTCCGGGCTGCGCCTGCTCGGCCCGAACACCAACCTCAATGCTTTTGAGAGGTTCCGCGAGGATTTGGATGGCCCCGCGATCGCGCTGATCACCCAGTCCGGCCACCAGGGGCGTCCCGTCTTCACCATGCAGGAACTGGGCGTACGGCTCTCGCACTGGGCGCCAACCGGCAACGAGGCCGACCTGGAGACCGCCGACTTCATCTCCTACTTCGCCGAGCAGCCGGAGGTCGGCGCCATCGCCTGCTACGTCGAGGGGCTGAAGGACGGGCGGTCCTTCCTGCTCGCCGCGGACCGGGCGGCGCGGCGCGGGGTGCCGGTGGTGGCGGTGAAGGTCGGCCGCACCGAGACCGGCGCCCGTACGGCCGCCTCGCACACCGGGAAACTGACCGGCGCGGATGATGTGGTGGACGCGGCGATGCGGCAGTACGGGGTGATCCGGGTCGACGGGCTCGACGAACTCCAGGACACGGCGGCGCTGTTGGCGCGTGCCCGGCCTTCGGCCGCCGACGGTGTCGTCGTCTACTCGATCTCGGGCGGCACGGGTGCGCACTTCTCGGACCTCGCGACGGAGGCGGGGCTGTCGCTCCCCAGGCTGTCGCCCGGCAAGCAGGCCGAGTTGCACGAGTGGATCCCCGAGTACCTCGACGTGTCCAACCCCGTCGACAACGGCGGGCATCCCGTGGGCGACTGGCGCGGGCGGAAGATCATCGACGCGATCCTCGCCGATCCGGAGGTGGGGGTGTTGATCTGTCCGATCACGGGCCCCTTCCCGCCGATGAGCGACAAGCTGGCGCTCGACCTGGTGGCGGCGGCGGAGGAGACCGACAAGCTGGTGTGTGTGGTGTGGGGGTCGCCGGTGGGGACGGAGGCCGCGTACCGGGAGACGCTGCTCGGGTCGTCCCGGGTGGCCACCTTCCGTACGTTCGCGAACTGCATCACGGCGGTTCGGGCGTATCTGGAGCACGGGCGGTTCGCCGCGTCCTACCGGTCGCCCTTCGACGAGGCGCCGCGTACGTCGTCTCCCTCGTTCCGCAAGGCCCAGGCGTTGATGCGGCCGGGGCAGCGGTTGAGCGAGCACGCGGCGAAGCAGTTGCTGCGCGCGTACGGGATACGGGTGCCGCGGGAGCAGTTGGTGACCAGTGCGGCAGCGTCCGTGCGGGCGGCCGGGCTCGTCGGCTACCCCGTGGTGATGAAGGCGTCCGGTGCGCAGCTCGCCCACAAGACCGAACTCGGGCTGGTGAAGATCGGGTTGACGTCGGCGAGTCAGGTTCGTGACGCGTATCGGGAGCTGACGGATATCGCGCGGTACGAGGAGGTGCCGCTCGACGGGGTGCTGGTGTGTCAGATGGTGGAGCCCGGGGTCGAGATGGTCGTGGGGGTCACGCAGGACGCGCTGTTCGGGCCGACGGTGACGGTGGGGCTGGGCGGGGTGCTGGTGGAGGTCCTGCGGGATTCCGCTGTGCGGGTGCCGCCGTTCGGGGAGGAGCAGGCGCGGTCGATGTTCGATGAACTGCGGGGGCGGGCGTTGTTGGACGGGGTGCGGGGGCGGCCGCCGGCCGATCTCGACGCGCTCGTGGAGGTTGTGCTGCGGGTGCAGCGGATGGCGCTCGAACTGGACGGGGAGTTGTCCGAGCTGGACATCAATCCGTTGATGGTGTTGCCGCGGGGGCAGGGGGCGGTTGCGTTGGATGCGCTGGCGGTGTGTCGCTGACCGTGTCGCTGACTGCGGGTTGTGTGTGGCTGATCGCGCCGTTCCCCGCGCCCCTAAAGACGCGCCAGCGGTCTGTTGCCGGGTCGGGGCCGCGACGGGGCATCCGATCGCAGCTGTGTCATCCCCTGCCTACTGGTTGCTCACGGGAGGTCGTGCTGCGATCGGAAACCCCGACACGACCCCTTGCGCCGGGGGGCGGCTGCCGCCCAGTGGGGCCACTTGTAGAGACACGACCACCACAGGCGCCTTTAGGGGCGCGGGGAACTGCGCGACCAGCCCACGACGGCTCGCGCTTGCGCACCGGCCCCAGGCACATCTTTCAGGGGCGCGGGGAACGGCGCAGTCCTTTAGGGGCGCGGGGAACTGCGCGACCAGCCACAGACGGCCCGCACCCACTCCACGGACGGAGGCACCCCTTGATACTCCACACCACCGCCACCCACGTCTCATGGATCACCCTCAACCGCCCCGAAGCCATGAACGCCCTCACCCCCGACCAACGCGACCACCTGATCCAGCTGTTCGAGGCCGCCTCCGCGAACCCGGACGTACGGGCGGTCGTCATCACGGCGACCGGTCGCGGATTCTGCGCGGGCGCAGACCTCCGCGGCGGCCCGCCGGCAGGCGACCGCGTCGCCGGCGACGTAGCCCGAGTCATCCGCCAAGGCGCCCAGCGCCTGATCACCGCCGTCCTCGACTGCGAGAAGCCGGTGATCGCCGCGGTGAACGGCACCGCAGCAGGCATCGGCGCCCACCTCGCCTACGCCTGCGACCTGGTCATCGCCGCCGAATCGGCCCGTTTCATCGAGGTGTTCGTACGCCGCGGCCTCGTCCCGGACGGCGCCGGCGCCTACCTCCTGCCCCGCCTGATCGGTCCCCAGCGAGCAAAGGAGCTGATGTTCTTCGGCGACGCCCTGACCGCCGCGGACGCGGAACGCCTCGGGCTCGTCAACCGCGTCGTACCGGACGAGGAGTTGGAGAAGACGGCCCGCACCTGGGCCGAACGCCTCGCCACCGGCCCCACCCGCTCGCTCGCCCTCACGAAGCACCTGGTGAACGCGTCCCTGGACACCGACCGGTCGACCGCCTTGACCGCCGAGGCCACCGCACAGGAGATCAACATGACGACGGCGGACGCGAAGGAGGGGGTGACGTCGTTCGTGGAGCGGCGGAGCCCGGATTTCCGTGGTCGCTGACCCCTCGTCCTCCCCCTCACGCTGTCGTTGCCGCCAGGTCAGGAAACCCCTTCCCATCTGACACTCCGTCAGCTTCAATGGGCAATGTGATGGGACATGCAGGGATGGCCGCCGCGGCCGTCCGGTATCTCAGGTCGGCCGGCGTCCCGGACACCACGGGCCGGGTCGAACCGCTCCCACGCCCGGACCTGCGCGCGGTGGGCGACGACGAGCGCGCACCGATCGATCCGGCCGAATTCCGGCGCGTACTGGGCAACTTCGCGACGGGCGTCACGGTCGTCACCGCACCGGCCACCGAAGGCGAGCGTGAGGACGGGCCGACAGGTCCGGCCGGATTCGCCTGCCAGTCGTTTTCGTCCCTCTCTCTTGACCCGCCGCTGATCGCGTTCATGGTCGCGCGTACGTCGACGACCTGGCCGCGCATCGCCCGCGCGGGCGTCTTCTGCGTGAACGTCCTCGGCGCGCACCAGGGCGACCTGTGCCGCGGTTTCGCGGTGAGCGGCTCCGACAAGTTCGCCGGGGTCGTCTACGACGCGGCCCCGGTCTCCGGCTCACCACGCCTCGCCGGCGCCCCCGCCTGGATCGACTGCACGGTCCACGCCGTCCACACGGGCGGCGACCACCTGATCGTGGTGGGCAGGGTGGACGCCCTGGGTACGGCGGACGGCGAGGAGGCGCCCCTGCTGTTCCATCGGGGGCGGTTCGGCGGACTCGCGGCCAACTGACGCCGATAGCCCACTTCTTGACGCCTGTGGACGCCCGTATCGGCGGAACCGTTTCTTCGGCCGTCGTGTCCTCTTTCCCGGAGGGTGGTTCCACGCCGCGGATCCACCTGTGGAGGTGGAGGGGGATGCCATGGGGCAGGTACGCGAGGGGGCACGGTTAGGGGCTTGGGCCGTCGCCGGAGTCATCGGCCTGGCGGTGTTGTACGTGATCGGCGCGTTCGCCTTCGGCGGCGCGGGGTGGATCACCGCCCCGTTCCGCGGTGAGGCGGACGAGCGCAACAACACGGTCGGCTCGGGCGAGTTCCGGCAGACCACGTACGAGGAGTTCTTCGATCTGTGCGAGGCCGTGCAGAACGCCGAAGGAACGATCCAGGTGCTCCAGGACGAGCGGAAGGCCGCTTCGGAGACCCGCAGGACGCAGATCGACCAGTCGGTCACCGCGCTGAAGGCCACGCGGATCGAGTCGGTCAACGACTACAACTCGAAGGCCGCCCAGGAGCATCGCGCGCCCTTCCGTGACAAGGACCTGCCATACCGGCTGAGTGTCGAGGCCGAGCGCACGACGTGCACCAACTGATCCCCGTCTCATCCCGGGAAAGAGGGCAGCACCTCATGAAGAAGTTCGCACGCATGGCTCTGGCCGGCATCGTCGCGCTCGTCGTGGGCCTCGCCCTGACGTCCTGCACCGACTCCAGCCAGGACAAGGAGAACAAGGCCAAGCAGGAAGGCTACGACCACCTCGTGGCCCAGCAGCCGGCGGGCCGCATGGAGTACTCGCCGACCCGCGAAGCGATCAACCAGTGGGTCAAGACGTGGGGGAAGCGGGGCAAACTCTCGTACGTCTACATCCAGAACGCCAAGGGCGAGTACGGGTACTTCATCATGAAGGGCCTGCCGGTGCCGCGCTGCAAGATGCTCACCCCGACGGAGAAGGTGGAGCACTCCGACAGCGGCGTCGCGGTCCTCGCGCAGCCCGGCATGGACGGCACGTACACCACGGGTTCCACCTGCAACGCGTACTACGGTTTCGACGCCACGACGGGCGCGTACATGGAGTTCACGGTCGGCACGAACCAGTCGTTCTTCCTGTTCGACAAGCCCATGACGATGCCGGAGTACGCCAGTGCCAAGCAGTTGGGGCCGACCTCGGTGAAGGACCTCAAGTAGCGAGCGAGCGGCGTCGATGGTGCCGGTGATTCACGGGGTCTCAGGCCAGTGCCGGGCGGGTCTCCGTCCGCTTTCGTCGGATCACCAGCGCCATCAGCGCCGCCGCGGCGCACAGCGCGCCCGAGGCGTACCACATCACGTCGTACGAGCCGAAGGTGTCGCGCGCGACGCCGCCGAGGAAGGCGACCAGGGCCGCGCCGACCTGGTGGGAGGCGAGGACCCAGCCGAAGACGATGGCGCTGTCGTCGCCGTACTGCTCACGGCACAGGGCGATGGTGGGCGGGACCGTGGCGACCCAGTCGAGGCCGTAGAAGACGATGAAGAAGATCATCGGCGGGTGGACCGAGGGGGCCAGCAGCATCGGGAGGAAGAGGAGGGAGATACCTCGCAGGGCGTAGTAGGCGGCGAGTAGCCGGCGTGGGTCGAAGCGGTCCGTGAACCAGCCGGAGGCGATCGTGCCGACGACGTCGAAGACGCCGATGACCGCGAGGAGCGACGCGGCGGCCGTGATCGGCATGCCGTGGTCGTGGGCGGCGGGCACGAAGTGGGTCTGGATCAGGCCGTTGGTCGAGGCCCCGCAGATCGCGAAGGTTCCGGCGAGCAGCCAGAAGGGTCCCGTGCGCGCGGCGGAGGAGAGGACCTTCACCGCGCGTCGTGCGGCGCCGGGCACGGGCGGCGGCTTCTCGACGAACTCCGTTGCCCCGTACGGCTTCAGGCCCACGTCCGCCGGGTGGTCGCGCAGCAGCAGCCAGACGAAGGGCACTACCGCGAGGGCCGCCAGGGCGACGGTGACAGCGGCCGGACGCCAGCGGTGTTCCTCCACGATCCAGGAGAGGAGGGGCAGGAAGATCAGCTGCCCGGAGGCGGAGGCCGCGGTGAGGATGCCCGTGACCAGTCCGCGCCGCTCGGTGAACCAGCGGTTCGTGACGGTGGCGGCGAAGGCAAGGGCCATCGATCCGGATCCGAGGCCGACCAACAGGCCCCAGCACAGCAGCAGTTGCCACGCGGCCGTCATCCACACCGTCGCGCCGGAGCCGACCGCGATCACGATCAGGGCAGCCGCGACCACTCGTCGGATGCCGAACCGGTCCATCAGCGCGGCGGCGAACGGCGCCGTCAGCCCGTACAGCGCGAGGTTGACGGAGACCGCGAGCCCGATCGTGCCGCGCGACCAGTGGAACTCCTGGTGCAGCGGGTCGATCAGCAGCCCCGGCAGCGAACGGAAGGCCGCGGCCCCGATGATCGTCACGAAGGTCACGGCGGCGACGAACCAGGCCCGGTGTATCCGCCGGCGCCGCTTCCCGGGCACGGAATCCTGAAGGGCTTCGGCTGCGGCTGCGGCATCGGTTGTCTGTGTCACGTCATAGAGCGTCCGGCCTGCGGACTTCCGGAACGAGTGGCCAGAAGGACAGCATTCGCTAGGATCGGGCCATGGGTACTCGCACCGCTGTCCGCCGCCACCGGGTGGTCGTCCTCGCCCTGGACGGCCTCCTCCCCTTCGAGCTGGGCATCCCGCAGCGGATCTTCGGCCGCGCCAAGGACGCGGAGGGCCGCGAGCTGTACGAGGTGGTGACCTGCTCGATCCGGCCACCGGGCCGGGTCGAGGCGGAGGCGGACTTCTCCATCCTCGTCGAGAACGGCCCGGAGGCCCTGGCCACCGCCGACACCGTCGTTGTCCCGGCCTCGTACGAACTCGGCCCGGTGCACGACGAGGGCGTACTCACGGACGAGCTGGCCGCGGCCCTGGCTCTGATCCCGCCGGGCACCCGGCTCGTCTCCATCTGCACGGGCGGGTACGTGCTCGCCGCCGCCGGATATCTCGACGGCCGCCCGGCGACCACGCACTGGGCGTCCGCGGAACACTTCCAGCGTCTCTTCCCGAAGGTGCGGGTGGACGCGGACGTGCTGTTCATCGACGACGGTGACGTGCTGACGTCCGCCGGTGTCGCGGCCGGCATCGACCTGTGCATCCACATCGTGCGCCGCGACCACGGGACGGCGGTCGCCAACGACGTGGCACGTCGTACGGTCGTGCCGCCGCACCGGGACGGCGGGCAGGCGCAGTACATCCAACGCCCTGTTCCCGAGCCGCAGTTGGCGACCACGACCGCCGCCCGGGCCTGGGCGCTGGCGCGTCTGCACGAACCGATCCAACTGCGCGACATGGCCGGGCAGGAGTCCATGTCGGTACGCACCTTCACGCGCCGCTTCCGTGAGGAGGCCGGGATCAGCCCCGGCCAGTGGCTCACCCAACAACGCGTCGAGCGAGCCCGCCACCTCCTGGAATCCACCGACCTCTCGATAGACCAGATCGCCCAGAACGCGGGCTTCGGCACGGCCCAGTCCATGCGCCAACACCTGCAAACGGCCCTGGGAGTGACCCCGACCGCGTATCGCCGCACGTTCCGGTGACGGGAATTTCCCCCCGCGAAGGGGAGCGGCACAAGAGGGTTCTCCCTCCGACCTGGGTGGGCGAGTACTTTGGCGAGTTTTGCGCCGCCCGGAAACCGTGACCCTTCCGCAGCCGTTCGGCGTGATCCGGCACGCGGACAAGAGGCCCCCAACTGCGGTCCTTACGCGCGCAGTTGGGGGCATTGCCCGCCCGAACGGGGGCACCGGGGCGGGGGTCTAGCGGTTGCTGCCCTGCGAGTTCACCGGCCAGGAGGTTCGGATTCTCCCGAGGGGCCGGTTCATCGTGAAGTACCCGCCCGTGGGCCACTGCTCAGCGCCCCACGGGAACGGTTGGTCAGTTTTCAGGAGTGTCTTCGATCCTGACGATCACTTCGACCTCCACCGGTGCGCCCATGGGCAGCTCGGCCATACCGACTGCCGAGCGCGCGTGCTGGCCGGCGGCCCCGAACACCTCCTCGAAGAGGGCTGAGGCGCCGTTGACCACGGCCGGCTGGTCGGTGAAGCCGTCAGCCGACGAGACGAATCCCAGGACTTTGATCACCTCTGCCACGGAGTCGATTCCGACTTCCTTGTCGATCACGGCAAGGGCGTTGATGGCGCACGCGCGCGCCAACTCCTGCGCTCGCACCACGTCGACCTCGGCTCCGACCTTGCCCGTGGTGCGAAGCACGCCGTCTTCGTACGGCATCTGGCCAGAAGTGAAGAGAAGGTTCCCCGCCCTCTTCGCCGGCACGTATATCGCCGTGGGCGGTGCCACTGGCGGAAGGACGATGCCCAGGTCGGTCAGCCGCTGGCTGGCGCTCATGTCAATGCACCTCTTTCGTCGTTGATCACTTGTTCAACCCACTCGGCGACCGCGAAGGCCTGTGCGTTCTCGGCCGCGATGAGTTGCAGGCCCACAGGGAGCCTTGATGCCGCCGGTACGGGCAGGCTCAGAGCCGGGTGCCCAGTGAGGTTCGCCGGCCGTGTATTGCGCAGCAGCACCTCTCGTACCGGTAGTCGTTGTCCGGCCTCGCCGACGTCTGTCGCTTCGAGGGGAGGAGCGACGATGGGTACGGTCGGCAGGACAATGGCGTCCACGGTCCGCAGCAACTGGTCGACCGTGGCCGCTAGTTCGGCGGCACGATGCCGGGCGCGTTCATAGCGCCGGGCGGAAATCTCGGCTCCGGCACGGAGCCGCTCAAGGACGTCGCTCTGGTAGTCCTCGGCATGGCCGGCCATGCTCTCGGCATGGACCCTGTTCGCCTCGGGGCCTTGCAGGTCCAGCGCGGTCGCGGTCATCTCCGGCCACTCCGGCAGCGTGATCTCGACGATCGAGGCACCCGCGGCGACCAGTCGATCGATGCTTGCGCTGTAGGCGTCGCCAACTGTCGTGGAACAGTCCAAGGGCTCGGGGTTGGCCAGGATTCCCAACGTCGGTGCCCCGGGCAGCGACCAAGTGGAAAGGTCGACACCGCCGAGTACTTCGGTGGCGAGCCGGGCATCGGCCACGGATGCGGTGAGCACCCCAACGTGGTCGAGGCTCGGAGACAGGGGGAAGACGCCGTCCAGTGGCAGTGTTCCGCGGGCCGGTTTCGCGCCGACGACACCGCACAGGGCCGCCGGGATACGTACCGAGCCCGCCGTGTCGGAGCCGAGTGCCAGTGGCACTACGCCGGCCGCCACCGCGGCCGCCGATCCGGCACTTGAGCCGCCGGCCATGCGGGACGGGTCGTGCGGATTCCGGCACGGCCCGATCCTGTTCGATGTGCCCGTGCAGCCGTACGCGAACTCGTGGCTGTGGCTCAGTCCGATGATGACCGCGCCTGCCTCCCTGGCCTGACGCACCACTGCGGCATCGGATGTCCCCACCCTGTCGGCGAAGACTCGCGAACCGCAGCGGTGTGGCAGCCCCCGCACTTCGATGATTTCCTTGACCAGCAGGGGAACACCTGCCAGGGGTCCCGTCCGGGTGCCTGCGACGGCCTGCGCGGCTTGTCGGGCCCCGTCGACGTCGATATGGACCACAGCACCGAGGCCGCTGACCCGTTGGGCCTGGTCCATCGCGCGTTCCGCCAGTTCGACGGGATCGAGTTCACCGAGCCGCACTCCGCGGGCGATCGACTCCAGCGAGCCCGTGACGCCCTGCTCGTACGGTGTCTTCACGCCGGGACCTCTTTGACCGCCGCCGGCGAGGGGAAACGCACCTTCGCGCCCGGGTCCACGAAGAGCATGGCCAGCATGCCCAGCGTGCAGGCGACCCCGGCGCCGATGAACATCGCGCCGTACCCGTAGTCGGCGACAAGGAACCCGGTCAGCGTCGGCGCCAGAATCGTCGCGATGTTGGCAAAGAAGTGCATGATTCCACTGAATGTGCCGGCGCGCGCCGCCGCGACATCGACGACCACGGCCCAGTACACGGTGTCGGGCAGGAAGTTGAGGGCGTTTCCCAGAGCGAGAAGCGCCAGCACGGCACCTGGGCTGTCGACCAACGGGATGCACAGGAAAACGGCACCGGTCAGCGCAAGGCTGACCACCGCCAGCCAGGAGCGGGCGATCTTCAGATTGCCCGTCCGGCGTGCCAACCAGTCGGAGATCTTGCCGCCCAGAAGGATCGTGACGCACGCCCCTGCCCACGGCACCATGCCGAGGTACCAGAGCGATGACAGGCTGAAGCCGAACTCGTCCTGGAGGTACTTCGGTGTCCATGTCAGCAACAGGAAGTTGACATAGAGGAAGGCGAAGAAGCCCACGGTGTTGGCAACGAGCGTGCGGCTGGCGAAGAACGTGCGCCAGGTGTCGGCACCCAGCTGGTTCCCCTTGGGCTGTCCGGATACCGTCGCCGCGCCGGCTGCCAGAAGTTCCCGTTCCTCACGTCCGACCTTCGGGTGATCAGACGGCCGGTCGGTGAACACCCGCAGCCATATCGCCACCCAGACAAGGCCCAGAACACCCAGCACGACGAACATCACACGCCAGCTGGTTATGGCCAGCAGACCGACGGCGATGGGCGCGGTCAGCAGGGCACCCAGCGGCGTTCCAAGAACACCGAGGCCGATAGCGGTACCACGCTCCGACGGTGCCGCCCAGACCACCAACGAGCGGTTGATCGTGACGAACGCGGGTCCTTCGGCGAGCCCGAAGAGCACTCGGAACATGGCGAAACCAGCCAGGGCGGACCCACCGAACAGCGCGATGCCGATGTCACCGGCAAAGATCATGCAGATCTCCAGCACTGACCACGCGGTCCCCGCGACAATCCACATCCATTTCGGGCCTTTGGCGTCCGCCAGCGCACCACCCAGCAGGGCTCCGACCATGTAGCCGTAGCCGAAGTAGCCGAGCACGGCACCCCATGCCGCCGCGTCCAGGCCGAACTCGCTGGTGATGGGGCCCGACGCGTACGCGATCGCACCCCGGTCGACATAGTTGATGACCACCATCAGGGCCATCAGGGCCATCACCAGGTACCGATAGTTCCGAATCACCACTGCACACCTCCACGCGGTCACGGCGACCCTGCAATCGATTGCAAGTAGACACGCAATCGATTGCAGGCAAGTTAGGCCCCGGCTACAAGCGAGGTCAATGGGGCCGGACGAGGTCCACTAAAATCGTTGTCGTGGACAACTCGGGTACACGCAGAGTCACGCTCGATGACATTGCCCAGGCAGCCGGCGTGCACAAATCGACGGTGTCGCGGGCCCTGCGCTCGACCGGCGGAGGGCCTCATGCGCTCCGCATCAGGGAACTGGCCGCGGAACTGGGATGGATGCCCGACCTGATCGCGGCCGGCCTGCGCAACCAGCGCATGCAATTGATCGGGATTCTGGTTCCCCGGCTCACCGACCAGGTACTGTCCACGATCTTCGAGGGCATCGACCACGCACTGGCCCAGCAAGGTTGGCAAGCGGTCGTGGCAAGCACCTGGGACGATCCCGCGCGGCAACGCTCGCGAGCGAGGATGCTGCTCGCCCACCGGGTGGACGGACTGATCGTGGCGGACAACCGGGAAGACAACCCGTACATCGTCGATGTCGCCAGCCACGGCGTCCCGATACTGCTGGTGAACCGTTCCTACCCCGGGTTTCCGTCGATCACCTGCGACGACGAACTCGGCGGAAGACTCGCGGCCGACCACCTGATCGATCTGGGGCACCGCCGGCTCGGGGTCATCGCCGGGATGCCCTACGCGCGTAGCCTGGCCAACCGGGTTCGCGGGTTTCGCGATGCGGCCCGAGCACGTGGGGTCGACGTGGACGACGAATTGATCGTTCACTCGACCATCTACCCGTCCGCCGGGCGCGAGGCGGGCGCTCGGCTGCTGGCACTCCCCCATCCACCGACGGCGTTCTTCGCCGTCAACGACGCCGCCGCGATCGGGCTGATGGGACTCCTTCGGGAACGCGGTCGGACAGTCGGCGACGATGTCAGCGTCATCGGATTCAACGACGTCCCCGAGGCGGCCGAACTTCATGTGCCGTTGACTACAGTGCGTTCTCCCATGCGCGCGCTGGGGTCAGCGGCCGCAGCCGAGGTGCTGCGCATGGTGGAAGGGCAAACGGTGCACAGCCAAGTGTTGCCAACCGAGCTGATAAGGCGCGCCAGCACCGGACAGGCACCCGTGTCAGCCTGACGAACCCGAAGGCCCCGTCAGCCCCAACGGCCCGCTTCACCCGACTCGGTGCGCACCATCCGGCGCACCGGTGCCGCATCGCCCCGTTCCGTCGGCGCACCGGACGCACAGTGGTGCGGCAGGTTCCCCCTGGACCGCGCCCGTGGTCCAGGGGTTTTCCGGTGATGCGCACTGTGTGCGCCGCATCGCCGGGACGGTACGGCGCACACCTCCGGGACGATGCAGTTCACTGCCAAGCGGTTGATCGCCGCACCGGCAGTAGGGGTGTGGACCTTGTACGACTCGTACTGTGGCCCTGTTCGACGCGGCGGTCGGCCAGCTGCGCGAGCGCCGGGTGCTGCTGCCCCGCGTGACGACGCTGACCCGCCTGGTCGCCTCGGTGCGGGAGGCGGCGAACCAGCGGCTGTGGGACACCCTGTACGGGATGCTGAGCATTGGCCAGCGGGCGGTGCTGGACTCCTTGTTGACCGTGCCGTCCGGCGCCCGGGTGTCCGAGCTGGACCGGCTGCGGCGGGGTCCGGTGCGAGTGTCCGGACCGCAGATGAAGTGGGTTCTGGACCGGGCCGAGGAGATCGCCGACCTGGATATGCGGGCGCTGGATGTGTCGGGGATACCGCCGCGGCGCCTCGCGGAGCTGTCGCGGTACGGGGTGGACGGCAAGGCGTCCTTGCTCAAGCGGCACGGCGACTCGCGCCGCTTGGCGACGCTGCTGGCCACCGCGGTCTACCTGACGACCCGGGCTGTGGAGTACGCAGTGGATCTGCTCGAAGTGCTGATCGCGACGAAGCTGTTGGCCACGGCCGAGCGGGAGACGGTCAAGGAGAAGATCAAGACGCTGCCGAAGGTGGAGCGGGCCGGCGCGAAACTGGCGACGGCGTTCCAGGTCGTCTTCGACACCACGAGCGAGCAGGTCGACACCGACACCGGGGAGGTCAGCCCGCCGAAGGTGGAGACGCTGACGGCGATGTGGGATCGGATCGAGGCGGTGGTGCCGCGCCACGAGCTGGCGGCCGCGATTGCCGCGCTGCTCGACTCCGACGCGGACGAGGCATGGCGGGCGATGCTGGTCAACGGGTTCGGCACCGTACGGCCGTTCCTCAGGCTCCTGGTCAAGGTCGTCGATTTCGGCGCGACCCCGGAAGGGCTGCCGGTGCTCACGGCCCTGAAGTCGCTGCCGGACCTGATGGGCCGCAAGAAGGTCGGTCCGAAGGAGATCGATACCGATCTCCTCATCGGCTCCTGGCGGCGCCTGGTCCATTCGGCCCCGCACCTGGAGCTAGGCACGGTGGACTGGAAGGCGTACACGTTCTGCGTCCTGGAGCAGTTCCACCGGATGCTGCGCCGACGGGAGGTGTTCGCGAAGAACTCCTCCAAGTGGGGCGATCCCAGGGCGAAGCTGCTGGCTGGTGAGGCGTGGGAGCAGGCCAAGCCCATCGTGCTGGCCTCGCTGAATCTGCCTGCCGGAGCGAGCGAGCACCTGACCGCGCGTGCCGCGCTGCTGGATGGGACGTAGCGCGAGGTCGCCGGGCGGCTGCCGGACAACGCGCAGATTGCCTTCGATGACGGCAGACGGCTGCACTTCGCCGCCCTGGAGCCGGAGCCGGAACCCGCCTCGCTGCTCGACCTGCGGGCCGCAGTGAACGCGATGCGTCCCCGCGTCGATCTGCCCGAGGTCCTGCTGGAAGTCTTCTCCTGGACCGGAGCCGACCAGGCGTTCACCTCGATCACCGGCGGCGAGGCCCGCCTCAAGGACCTGCCCGTGACGATCGCGGCGCTGCTGGTCGCGCACGGCTGCAACGTCGGCTATACCCCGGTCATCGGCTGCATCGACGCGCTGAAGTACGGGCGGCTCTCCCACGTAGACCAGACGTATCTGCGGCTCGGGACGTACCGGGCCGCGAACGCCACGCTGATCGAGCACCAGGCGGCCATCGGGCTCGCGAGCGCGTGGGGCGGCGGGCTGATCGCCTCGGTCGACGGGATGCGGTTCGTCGTCCCCGTTCCAAGCGTGTACGCACGGCCGAACCCGAAGTTCTTCGGGCGCCGGGGCGGCGCCACCTGGCTCAACATGATCAATGACCAGGCGGCTGGGCTCGGCGGGAAGGTTGTGGCTGGCTCCCCTCGCGACTCGCTGTGCGTACTGGATGTGCTCTACGACCGCGACGGCGGCAGGCGCCCGGAGATGATCGTCACGGATACCGCCTCGTACTCCGACATCGTGTTTGGTCTCCTGACCCTGGCGGGATTCGCGTACGCGCCCCCGCTCGTCGACCTGCCGGACCAGAAGATGTGGCGCATTGACCGCGCCGCCGACTACGGCGCCTTCCAGGACTCGGCCCGCGGCCGGGTCGACCTCGCCCGGATCGAGCGGCACTGGAAGGACGTCCTGCGGATCATCGGCTCCATCCACACCGGGGCCGTACGCGCCTACGACGTGATCCGGATGTTGTCCCGGGACGGCCGTCCCACCCCGCTCGGCGACGCGATCGCGCACTACGGGCGGATCGCCAAGACCCTGCACATCCTGCGCCTGGCCGACGAGCCCGGATACCGCAGGCAGATCAAGGTGCAGGCCAACCTCCAAGAGGGCCGCCATGCGCTTGCCCGGAAGATCTTCCACGGTCGGGCCGGACAGCTCTACCAGCGCTACCAGGACGGCATGGAGGACCAGATCGGTGCCCTCGGACTGGTCCTCAACGCCCTGGTGCTCTTCAACACGAGGTACATGGACGCCGCCGTCACTCAGCTGCGCGAGGACGGGTTCGACGTCCGCGACGAGCACGTGGCCCGCCTCTCCCCGTTCGTCCGCCATCACGTCAACATGCTCGGCCGGTATTCCTTCCAACTCCCCGACCTGCCCGGGGGCCTGCGTCCGCTGCGCGATCCGGACGCTGACGACCCCTCTCACCGGGCTCAGGGCTGGAGGCGATCGGAAACCTAACCAGCGGTCGCCGCCGCGTCGGCGACCGCAGGGACGGTCGGCTTCGCGGCAGCAGGCGGCGTGCGGTAGGCGCGAAGGGGCGCGTTGGTCGCGGCCACGGCGGCGATCGTCAGGATGGCGGACAGTCCGCCGAAGACCAGGGAGAAGGAGGCGGAGGTGGCCGACGCCAACAGGCCACCACGGAAGTTGCCGAGTTCGGGGCCCGCGACACCGATGACGTGTTCTACCGAGGAGACCCGCCCCCGGTACGCGTCCGGGGTCTCCAATTGGACCAGGGCACTGCGGGTGACGACAGACACGGTGTCGGCAGCGCCCGCCACGGCCAGGCATCCGAGCGCCAGCCACAACGGCCCCGCCAGACCGAAACAGGCCAGCGCCAGGCCCCAGACACCGGCTGCGGACAGCTGGACCAGGCCGCCACGGCGCCAGCGCGTCACCGTACCGGAGAGCAGACCGGCCGTGATCCCCCCGACCGCGACGGCCGAGAGGAACAGGCCGAGGGTCTGCGGGTTTCCCCCGAAGCGGATCTCGTTGACCAGCGGGAAGAGTGCGATGGGCATGGCGAGCAGCGTTGCGGACAGGTCGGTGGCCATCGAGCCCCACAGCGTCGGGCGGCGCAGCACGATACGCCACCCGCCACGCTCCGGCCGGCGCCTGCCGCCTACCGCGTCGGCGCCTTCGGGCCGCATGGCAGGCAGGCGGATCACCGCGAGCATCGAGACTGCCAGGGCCACGGCCTGGGTTGCGTATGCGGCAGGGAAATCCCAGCGGGCGATGATCAGCCCGGCCATCGCGGGCCCGGCCAGCATCGCTGCCTGGAAGGAGACGTTGGTCAGCGCAAGACCGGCCGCGACCTGGTCGCCCGGCAAAAGCCGGACCGGGAAGGTGCGCCGGGCAGGAGCTCCGAGAGCGCTGCAGCTCGTCCCCATGGCTACCAGGGCGAACAGCAGCAACACGTTGCGGTTGTCCGCCAGGGCCTGGGCACACAGCCCTGCGGCGGCCAGCAGTTGGCCTGCGGTGGTGGATCGCACCACCGCACGGCGGTCAACGGTATCGGCCAACGTGCCGCCAAGCAGCCCGAACAGCACCATCGGCAGGCCAGTGGCGAGCCCGATGGCGCCGGTGCCCACTGGGCTGCCGGTCAGGTCCCAGACCTGGGCCAGCACCGCCACATTGGCTATCTGTCCGCCGAGTTGAGAGACCGAGGTACCGATCCACAGGTCGCGAAACGGCTGACTGCTACACAGCGGGCGGGTGTCGAGAAACCGGACACGGACATGCCCCCTCATCGCGGTGGCTCGACAAGGTGATGGAGGACCCGCTGCCGCATCGACCGGTGTTCCAGCGCCCGCCGCACCTCCTCGACAACGGTGGTCATCGCGTACGGGACCTCGCTGTCCAGCTCGGCGACGGTCTCGTGGGTAGCGCGCCACTCCGCCTCCAGGAACGGCACCAGCGACCGGCCGCGCTCAGTCAGGTCGATCCGCCGGGTGCGGGCGTCAGGGCCCGGCTCGGAGGTGACCAGATCCTCCTTGCGCATGGCGGCGATGGTCTGGCTGATCGCGGAGTGCGAGCGGTCCAGGGACTTCGCAAGCTCGCGAATGGTCAGTGGCCCGGTGTGGGCGAGCCGGATCAGCGGATAGGCGAACCGCGGCCGCACCCCCTCGATGCCCCGCTCGACGTAGACCTGCTCGATCTCGGCGTCCATGGCTGCCAGAAGCTCGTGCAGGGAGTGCCAGGGATCGGGTCGGGCTGTGGGATCCGATGGTGTCACAGCGCTAATATAACAGCGCTGCGATAACCGATGCCAGTGATCGAACCTAAGAGCCTGCGGCTGTACCGCTGGTCCCAATTCCGGGAAGGCACCCCGCCCGCGGTCAGCGCCGGCGATCGCCCGGCGCGAGCAGGCTGGTAACTTCGGCGATCGCCTCCGGGGAGGGGTGGAAGTACTTCCGTACGTTCTCTGCCTTCCTGTGCCGGGACTTCGCCATCAGCATCAGCAGGCTCGCCCCTCCCTCGCCGAGGTGGGTCAGGCCGGAGTGTCTTGTGTCCGCAGAGACCGTGTGCAGATGACATCGTGTCGCGATTGAGCAGGCCAGGCATCGAGGCCGCATTCGCGACGCAGATCGTCGATCGTGTTGCTTTCCACGGGATTTCCTGTGATGCGGATCACTCGTCGCTGGTGCTCGTGGGGCCGTGTTGTCAGTGAGGGCTGAGATCGTGCCTCCGTGAGCGAACTGGTTGAGCATGTCGATGAGCATGACCGCGTGTTGGGGGTCGTCGAGCGAGACGAGGCGGTGCGCGAGAACTGGCCGCATCGCATTGCAGCGACGATCTGCCGTGATCGCGAGGGGCGGATCTTGGTCCTGCGGCGGTCCGAGGTGCTGTCCCGGTTCCCGGGCCACTACGACGTGATGGTCGGCGGCGCCGTGGACGTGGGCGAGTCGTATGAGGAAGCGGCGGCCCGGGAACTGTCCGAAGAGCTGGGCGTTCGTGTGCCGGTGCGCTTCATGTTCAAGTTCCTCTGCCGGGAGGGGATCAGCCCCGTATGGATTGGGGTGCATGAGGCTGTCGTGACGGAACCCCTGGTCCCGGACCCAGGCGAGATCGCCTGGCAGGGCTGGCTGGCCATGGCCGAATTGTGCAAGGTCATCGATCGATGGCTCTTCGTTCCAGGAGGACGGGAAGCTCTGCGACGATTTCTGGAGCCCGGATGCGGCAGCTGAAGAGCGTCTCCCTGACGATCCGGCAATGTCAGTGGCGGCTGCGATGCTGGCGGCATGATCCCTTGGAATCTGCTGGCCATCGACAAAGCCCTGCGAGCCAGTTGGGCCGCCGACACCTGTTCCCCGGACGACCTCGCTCGCGCCGAGTGGCATCCGGGCAACCCGGCGTGGGGCCACTGTGACATCACGGCTTTGATCGTCAACGACATCTTCGGCGGCGACCTCACGGTCGGGGAGGTCCACTGCAGCGGGGAACAGCATGGATTTCACTGGTGGAATCGACTGCCCGGTGGCGTGGAGCTCGACCTGACCCGCGAGCAGTTCCGAGACGGCCAGACCATCACTGCAGCCCGTGTCGTCAAACGTCCGCCGGGGCCTCTGCCCCGGCGCTGGGAGGAGTACCTCCTCCTGCGTGAGCGCGTTATCAAGCACCTCGGTCACCTCCCCGAGCCTGCCGTCTGACCGAGCGGAGATCGTCTTTCAACTGCAGGTTCCGATCACCGTGCTCCGCGGCGAAGGGAGACGACTCACCCGGCTGGTCCCAGCGGCGGCTTCGCGGAGTCGGACGATCTCTTCATGTCGGGCGGCGAGCCGGGCCAGGGTCTGGCTGCGGAAGTCGGTGAGCTCGTCAACCGTCTGCTCCGACTGGGCCAGCCATTGCCTGAGCTGGTGTTCTCTGCCTCGAGCCGGGAGATCTGGACCTCGCGAGGGTCGGGTATCTCGCCGGCCTCGCGCATGGCGTTCAGGCGTCGTTCGACTCGACGCGGAGGTGAGAGTAGGGGCGGGTGCCGTAGAGCGCGGCGCGGTCGACTGCGGCCTCGCTGGCGAGTGTCTTGATGTCGCACTTTCCGCCGGGCGGGATTTCGCCTCGGAGGAGCCTGTCCATGGCGGCCCGGATGCGGTTCTCGTTCTCGGTCCGTTGGGCTGCGGAGATTCTCATGCGGACTCCTCGTCCATGGTGTTAGCGGCGTCGATCTCGGGACCACACGCATCGCCCGGTCGTAATCGGCTTGGAGTCGGGTGCGTTCGGTCTTGCGGGGGGCGCCGAGCTGGCCGAGGAAGGTGTTGGTGCGTTCGGCGTGCTCGGCCCAGACGAGGCGGTGGCAGGGGTGATGGGTGGCCTGCGGGCAGCGGGCGGAGTCACACATCCCGACGAGCGGGCGGTCGGCGGTGGGGGTGCCGGCGAGTTTGAGGCAGAGCGCGCGGGACGGGTCGGTGAACCAGCAGTAGTTCGCGGGACCGAGATGGAGGGTCTTGGCCCGCTTGGTCAGCAGGTTGAGCACGTCGCGGTCACTGCGCTGGGTCTTCGGCGCCGACGCTGCCATCGGTTCGAGCTTGGCGTCGATGCTGGCGAAGAATTCGGTCAGTCTCCGGGCTCCTGGCCCGGATGGGAGGATGCCCTGTTGGTAGTTGCGGAACTCTTCCAGAACCAGGTCGAAGTTGCGGTCGCCTTCCAGCTTGTTGACCTCGGCCAGCAGTTCGGCTTGGGCTCCGCCGGGGCGAGATAGCGGTGGAGTCGGGTATTGGAACCCTCGGAATACCCCGCTCACGATCTTCCTCTCTGGCTGACTGCTCTGTACTTCACCCGGAAGAGTTGTGCGAGCCGGCGTGAAGGCCGGTGCTGGGCGAAAAGAAGGTGCACTGGGCAAGGCGGTGTCGGCAGGATGCCTGGCGTGACTGAGCTGCCGAGCAACGCCGTTCCCGCCCCTACCGTCCTCGATGCCTTCGGTGTGAAGGGCACTCCTGTCCCGCTGGTTGGCGGGCAAGGACGAAGCGTTCTCGTCGGTGGGTTTGTGTTCAAGCCTGCGGAGGGAGCTGAGGACGAGGCCGAGTGGGCTGCTTCCCTGTTCGGGACGCTGACACCGGGCAGTGGATTCCGCGTCCCGTTGCCGCTCCGGGCTGTCGGCGGGCGGAGCGTCGTGGACGGCTGGACGGCCAGCGAGTTCCTGATCGGCGAGCCTGGTCCGCAGGAACACTGGACTGGTGTGCTCAGCGCCGGCCGTGCCTTCCATGCCGCCCTGCGACAGGTGCCCCGGCCCGACTTCCTTGATCGGCATACCCACCCCTGGGCCGTGGCCGACCGCGTCGCGTGGAACGAACAGGACATCGACGTGATCCAGGACCTCGCCGCGCCGTTCTCGGCTCTGCTGGAGTTAAGGCGCCCGGTGAAGCAGGACGCAGCTCAGCTCATCCACGGCGATCTCACCGGCAATGTGCTCTTCGGTGCGGGCGAAGTGCCTGCTGTGATCGACTTTTCGCCGTATTGGCGACCTCCGGTGTTCGCCGAGGCCATCGTGGTCGCAGATGGTCTGCTGTGGTTCGATCTTCTGTCCGACCTGCTGACGGGTGGCCGCGATCATCCTGACTGGCAGCAGATGCTGATTCGCGCACTGATCTTCAGGCTCGTCGCACACAGCGAGAGCGTAGGACCGTTGGGGCGGGCTCAGCCTGGTGAGCCAGAGCGGTATGCAAGGGCAACCGACGTTGTGGTAAGGACGTTGGCATCGCTTCGGGGTTAGTCCTCTCGGGTGGTTTCCAGCTGAACGAGCTCGGAGTATCGGAACCCTCGGAACGCCTCGGTCATGCTCTTTGTCTCTGGCTGACCTCGGCGGCGTAGGCGGCCCAGTCGCCAGCGGATGCCTTCTGCCGTTGGACGGCGACTTGGATGTGGACGCCGAGCATCCGGGCGAGGATGGCGGCGGGCAGTTCGGCGGCGAGGGTGAACAGGGCTGTGGAGCGGTCCTGTTGGGGCCGGATGCCGATCTTGTGCAGCCGCAGACCGACCTGACTGTCGCTGAGCGGACGCCCTGGTTGTCCTCCGGGGAAGAGCCAAGGGGCGTCGTCCGGAGTGCCGATCTTGGCTTTGCCGCGTCGGGTCGCGATGAGCTCGTGGACCAGGGCGCCAAGCGGCATCGGCAGGATGACGGGCGAGATTCCGAAGGTGATCGCGACGGTCTCGACGGTGATGTCGACGTCCTCGACGGTGAGTTGGCTGATGGTGGAGATCTTCTGCGCGTAGAGAACAGCAGCAGTCCAGCGACTCGGTCCGCGGTGGGTAGCGTGTCGTCGTTGAGGAGGCGGCGTGCGTCGGTCCAGCGTTTCTCGCTGTCGATGGTGCCCTGCGGGCGGCGCCGCAGGTGAGGCCGTGGGCATGGCGATGCTGTACGGACCAGCGGACGAAGTTGCCGGTCTCGTCCCGGTAGCGGAAGGCGGGATCGGTCATCCAGCGTTCCAGGTCGGCTTGTGTGCAGGTATCCAGGGTGAGACCTTCGCCGGCGAGC
Organism: Streptomyces sp. NBC_00878; assembly: GCF_026341515.1. Taxonomy (NCBI): domain Bacteria; kingdom Bacillati; phylum Actinomycetota; class Actinomycetes; order Kitasatosporales; family Streptomycetaceae; genus Streptomyces; species Streptomyces sp. NBC_00878. The sequence goes on from NZ_JAPEOK010000001.1 coordinate 4,628,480, forward strand.
CAGGCGAGGAAGTTGTCGGCCGCGGTGACGTGGCAGCGCACGTTCATGTCCTGCAGCTGAGTGGTGTGCTGTTCGCAGACTCGGCGACGGAGTCGGCGCAGGTGGTGCCAGACCGCGTAACCGTGCAGGATCCGGCGTTCGGCGAGGTCCGTGCGAGCCTGGACGGTTGTGGTGATCCATTTCTCCAGAGCGACGAGCCGTTCGTCGCGCGGCGGCAGGGCGCCCGTCGCGACGAGGACGCTGCGAAGGTGAGCCAGCGCCTTGCCCGGCGGAACTTCGTCGAGGACGTCGTGGGTGACGGGACGCTCGTCGCGGCCGGCCTCTCGTATCTGCTCGGCGAGCGTGATGGTGTGCGGGCCGAATGCTGCCGGCAGGTAGAGAGCGGCGGCGAGCATCGGCCGCAGCACGCCGTCCTCGACGGGCTGGGTCTTGTTCTCGTCCCTTCCGTTGGGCATCTGGGCGACGGCCGAAGGGGTGGCACCGCCCACGGAATCAGGTCGGCGGCAGGCTGGTCGGCGGTGAATAGTTCGCGGTAGTTGACCAAGTCGACCGGGACCATGGCGGCAGCCCGCCGGGTTGCCGGGCTCCCCGCTGCGGATGTTGTCGGCATGCTGCTCGTCGCAGCTCTGCCCTTCTTCCTGCTTCCTGCTTCCTGCTTCCTGCTTCCTGCTTCCTGCTTCCTGCTTCCTGCTGACTCGGAGGTATTCGCGGCCGGTGAGTTCCCGGGCGGCGGTGAGGGCGGCGGTGAGGGCGCCGGAGACTGCGGCCGGGCTGGTGTCTGCGCTGGTGCAAGCCATGCATCACCGTGCCAAAGTGGGTCCCCAAGATGCTGCGTTCCCGAGCCGAGAGTGGGGGAGGTAGGGGCGGCGGGCGAAATCCCTCCGGATCCCCCCGCGGCGTGGCTCAGAACGTCAGGACAGCCCGGGCGACCCGCCCGGCCGACGCATCGGCGGCAGCCTTCTCAAAGTCCTCCACCGGATACGTCTCCGTCACCAACTCGTCCAGCAACAACCGCCCCTCCCGATACAGCTGCGCATACAGCGCGATATCCCGCTGCGGCCGAGCCGCCCCATACCGGCACCCCAGAATCGACTTGTCCAGATACATCGACGAGACAAGAAAGGACGCCTCGGCCGCAGCCGGCGGAACACCGAGCAGAACCGCCTGCCCGTGACGGTCGAGCAAGTCGATGGCCTGCCGCACCAGTTCCACCCTCCCCACACACTCGAAGGCATGGTCCGCCCCCGTGGGCAGAATCTCCCGCACCCCCTCCGTCGAAGACAGAAAGTGCGTCGCCCCGAACCGCCGCGCCACCCCCTCCTTCGCCGGATTCGAGTCCACCGCCACCACCGTCAGCGCCCCGGCGAGCCGCGCCCCCTGAATCACGTTGAGGCCGATCCCACCCGTACCGATCACGACGACACTCTCCCCGCGATCGACCCGCGCCCGGTTCAGCACGGCCCCGACCCCGGTGAGCACCCCGCACCCGATCAACGCGGCGGACGCCATCGGAATGTCCTTCGGAATCCGTACCGCCTGCACGGCCTTCACCAGCGTCCGTTCCGCGAAGGCGGAGTTGGACGCGAACTGGTACAACGACTGCCCCGCCCGCGTGAACGGCCGCTGCGGCATCCCGATGGCCTTGCGGCACATGGTGGGCCGCCCCCGGTCGCACTCCGCGCACGTCCCGCAGTTCGCGAGTGTGGACAGGGAGACATGGTCTCCGGGCTCGACATGGGTGACGCCCACACCCACCGCCTCCACGACACCCGCACCCTCATGACCGAGCACCACAGGTACGGGGAAAGGTATGGTCCCGTCCACCACAGAGAGATCGCTGTGGCACAGCCCCGCCGCCGAGATCGCGACCAGCACCTCTCCCGGCCCCGGCTCCCGTATCTCCAGGTCGTCGACCACCTGGGTCTGCTTCCCATCGAAGATCACACCCCGCATGGCGCCCACCTCAACCCTTCGGTTCCCTGGGAAGGCCGAGCACCCGCTCGGCGATGATCGTGCGCTGGACCTCGTCCGAACCGCCGTAGATCGTGTCGGCCCGGCTGAACAGGAACAGGTGCTGCAACGCGTCCAGTTCGTAGGGCGCCGAAGCCGACCACTCCACCGGCCCCACCGCCCCCGCCGTTCCCCGCACCCGCATCGCCAGCTCCCCGAGCCGCTGATGCCACCGCCCCCACAACAACTTGGCCACACTGGGAGCACCCAGGCTCTGCCCCTGGCCCTGGCCCCCCGAACTCCCCAGCGTCCGCAGAGCGTTCCACCGCATGACCCGCAACTCGGCCCACTGCCGCACGAGACAGTCCCGTACGACCGGATCGTCCACCGCACCCGTCGACACGGCCGCCTCCACCACCCGCCCCAACTCCTGGGCGAAGCCGATCTGCTGGGCGAGCGTGGACACACCCCGCTCGAAGCCGAGCAGGCTCATCGCGACCTGCCACCCGTTGCCCTCGCCCCCGACGACGTGCTCCACGCGCGCGTGCGCCCCGTCGAAGAAGACCTCGTTGAACTCGCTCGTCCCCGTCATCTGGCGAATCGGCCGCACCTCGATCCGCCCCGGCTGGTCCATCGGTACGAGCAGAAAACTCAGCCCGCGATGCCGCCGCGACCCCGCCTCCGTACGGGCCAACACGAAGCACCAGTCCGCCTCGTGCGCGAGCGAGGTCCAGATCTTCTGCCCGGTGACCCGGTACCCGCCCGCGTCGCCGTCCCGTACGGCCGCCGTACGGACACCCGCGAGGTCGGACCCCGCACCCGGCTCGCTGTACCCCTGACACCAGAGCTCGTCCCCGGCAGCTATCGGCGGCAGGAAACGGGACTTCTGCTCGTCGCTGCCGTGGGCGATGAGGGTGGGGGCAAGCAGGTTCTCCCCGATGTGCCCGGTACGGGCGGGAGCCCGGGACCGCGCATACTCCTCGGCCCAGACAACCTGCTGACTGAGCCCGGCGAGCCGATTCCCATACCCACCCTCGCCCCACCCGAGCCCGATCCACCCGGCCGCACCCAACGTCCGTTCCCACGCCCCGCGTTCCCCGGCTCCGGCTCCGGCTCCGGCTACGTGCTCGGCCAGCCAGGCACGCGCCTCGGCCCGAAACGCCGCATCCTCCAACGTGAACCCGAAATCCAAGGTGCCCTCCCACCGCCCTTAAGGGGCGCGGGGAACTGCGCGCTCAGCCACAGCCAACCCGCACCCACCAACCAGCCCAGCCCCTACGGCGCGCTCACTCCTGCCCAGCCGCGCGCCGCGCAGTTCGCGCAGCGGCCCGCGCCATCTCCTCCACCCGCTCAAGCAACGGCATCGGATCCACCCCCACCGTCCCCGGCAGAAAGTCCGCGATCCTCTCCGGCGTCCACGCCGCCCCCTCCGCGTACCCCGAACGGAGTTCCCTCGGCTGCGCCCACACCGCGATCTTCGGCCCCGCGATGGTGTAGACCTGCCCGGTGATCCGCTCCTCCCGCGCCCGCTCGGACAGCAGGTACACCACGAGCGCGGCCACATCCTCGGGCTCGCCGATCTCCTTCAACTCCATCGGCACGTTCGCCGACATGCGCGTACGGGCGACCGGCGCGACCGCGTTCGCCGTGACCCCGTACTTGTGGAGCCCGAGCGCGGCGCTCCGTACGAGCGAGATGATCCCGCCCTTCGCGGCGCTGTAGTTGGCCTGGGAGACGGACCCCTGGTGGTTGCCGCTGGTGAAGCCGATGAGCGTGCCGGAGCCCTGCCGCCGCATCACGGCGGACGCCGCGCGGAAGACCGTGAACGTGCCCTTCAGGTGCGTGGCGATGACCGGATCCCACTCCTCCTCGGACATGTTGAAGAGCATCCGCTCGCGCAGGATCCCGGCCACGCACACGACCCCGTCGAGTTGCCCGTACGTCTCCAGTGCCGTGTCGACGACCCGCTGTCCGCCCGCCATCGTCGAGATGTCGTCGGCCACCGCGACCGCGCTTCCGTCGGCCGCCTCGATCTCCTTGACCACGGCGTCGGCGATCTCGCTGGTCGGTTCCGCGCCCTCGATCGACACCCCGTAGTCGTTGACGACGACCCGTGCGCCCTCGGCCGCGGCCGACAGCGCCACCGCGCGCCCGATGCCCCGGCCCGCCCCGGTCACGGCGACGACCTTGCCTGCCAAGAAGTTCCCCACGCCCCGGCCCCTTCCCGCAGTTTCTGACGGTCCGTTAGATTCGTACTCGGATTCTACGACCCGTCAGATACCTGGAGACAAGCCCCGGGGAGTACTCATGTCGATGCCGGCCGAGTTCCACGAGATCGCCAAGCGCGTGAACAACTGGGGCCGTTGGGGGGCCGACGACGAGATCGGCACGCTGAACCTGATCACCGACGAGGTCATGCGCGAAGCCGCGGCGACGGTACGTACGGGCCGCCGCGTTCCGCTCGCGCTGCCGCTCCGGGAGGACGGTGTGCAGACCGGGATGATGCCGGGCCGGATCAACCCGCTGCACGCGATGGTGCAGATCAACCAGGAGCTGTTCGGGCCCGGCACGGTCGCGTGCAGCGATGACGCCGTGACGATGGGCCTCCAGGCGGCCACCCACTGGGACGCGCTGACCCATGTCTCGCACTCGGGAAAGATCTACAACGGCCGCCCGGCCGGCACCGTCACGGCCCACGGCGGCGCCGAGTTCAGCGGCATCGACAAGCCCCGCCACATCGTCTCGCGCGGCGTCCTCCTCGACGTGGCCCGCGCGCTCGGCAAGGACCGCCTCGACGGCGGACACGCGGTGACCCCGGAAGACCTCGAAGCGGCCGAGGAGATGAGCGGCACGAGGGTCCGCTCGGGCGACATCGTCCTCGTACGCACCGGCCAGATCCAGCTCTATCTGGCGGGCGACAAGCACGCGTACGCGTTCCCGTCGCCCGGCCTGTCCGTCCGCACCCCGGAGTGGTTCCACGCGCGCGATGTGGCCGCCGTCGCGAACGACACCCTCACCTTTGAGATATTTCCGCCGGAAATAGAGGACTTGTGGCTTCCCGTGCACGCCCTCGATCTGGTCGACATGGGCATGCTCCAGGGCCAGAACTGGAATCTCGAAGACTTGTCCACAGCCTGTGGACAAGTCGGCCGCCATGCGTTCCTACTGTCGGCGATGCCCGAACCGTTCGTCGGCGCCACGGGGACGCCGGTGGCACCGGTCGCGATCCTCTGACCCCTGGGGACGTCCCGCTGGCCCCTGGGGACGTCCCGCCGACCCCTGGGGACGCCCCGCCGACCTCCGGGACTCTCCACCGACCAGGTTCGGCTGGCGGCGCGGCGGTGCTGACCCCGAGCACGGCACCGCGCGCCGCCATCCGGCTCCGGCGCACCCGCCCCGCTCCTGGCCCTGGAGGAGCCGACGCCGAATCGCGACCCACGCTCGCCAAGGGCCCCCGTCACCGGAACCCTCGCCGTCCCCTCACAGCGAATCGCTGAACACAAGCGTGATCAAACGGACACCTCACGTCAACACCCGTTCGGTGATTAGTGGCTTACGCGCCCTTTGTGACGCCATGGATGGAAGCACGATCCGGCGCATCGGGCGGCACGGGGCAAGTAGGGCGCGGGCCCCGTGCTTCCGTGCTCCGCCCGGAGGTCCGGATGCCACGTGCGGGGCACAGGGGGGCGGTCGCGCAGTTCCCCGCGCCCCTAAAAGGGGCACGCCCGCCCGGCCAGAAGGGGTACGCCCGCTCGCCCCAGAAGGACACCGTCCGCACGCCCCCGAAAGGACACGGTCGCACGCCCCGAAAGGACACTGCGGCCCGCCCTGAAGGGGCACTGCGGCCAGCCCTGAAGGAACACGAACGGCCCGGCTCAGACCACCTCGTACGCCAAGTCCCCGTACGCCGCCAGCGCCGCGTCGTACGTCATGGCGCCCGCCGCCCTCGCCGAACAGCGGTCCACCTCGCACCAGATGCGCTTGCCCGCACCCTCCGCGCTCCAGCCCCAGCGATCCGCGAGGCCGTCGACGAGCGCCAGGCCGCGGCCGTTGGTCTCGTCGCGGTCCGCGCAGCGGGGGCGCGGCGGACGGGTGCAGGCGTCGAGCACCTCCAGGCGGACGGTGGCGACGGCCTCCCCCACGGCCCGCTCCCCTACGGCCCGCTCCCCGGCGGTCAGCCCCTCGCCCGTCGGCCCGGTCACCGCACCCGGCAGCGACAGACGCAGCACGGCCGGACGGCCGGTGTGCACCACGGCGTTGGTGACCAGTTCGGAGACAAGCAGGATCAACGTCTCGGCAAGTGGCTCATCGACCTCTATCCCGGACCCGGCGAGGCGCGAACGAGCCCATCTCCGGGCTCGCCCCACCTCTGCTGGGTCGGGCCGGATTTCCAGCTGCACTTGAAGCACCTGCACCGCTCACACCATCCGAACCGGCGGACACATCGCCTCGCGCCTCGCAAGGGCCACGATCGTGGTCAGAAAAGGGCTCACGGAACGTGATTCCCTTAGGAGACAGCATGGTTGACGTACAGTCACCCCAACAAGCGCTTCGGGCATATTCCAGCGCGAAGGAGTACGCGTGCGGCATACTGTGCGACGCTCGTCGCGGGGAGTCGAACAGGCAGGAACGGTCCTGCTCCCTGCCTCGCGAGCGGTACGCATCGCCGGATCCGGAGTTGCCTCAGGGGCAACACCGTGATGACTCGGCCTCAGCACCACTCGCATCTCACACAAGGTACCGGAGCACAGCTCCGACTCCAGGCCGTCACGAGTCACGCCTAGGACACAACCCGATATCAACGCTCGGTAATTCCGGTATGCCACGTTCAGTGACATCCGTCCGTTCAGGGCCGTTCCGTCGTGCCACGATCGGCGGCAATGATCGTGCACAGTTCATGTCCGGGGCCCCGGCGCGGCGGATTGCAGATCCTCGGCGAGCGCCTCCTCCGCCTCGGCCGCGCTCTGCCCGCGACGCGCCCGCAACCAGGCACGTTTGAGGTGAAGGTGCACGTCGGACTCCCACGTGAATCCCATCCCGCCGTGCACCTGGAGGCAGTCGCGGGCGCCGCGCTCGGCGGCCTCGTCGGCCAGCAGCCCGGCCGCCGCGATGTCGAGCGGATCGGCCGTGACGGCGGCCGCGTACACCGCGCCACGCGCCACCTCCACGCGCACCAGCATCTCGGAGCACAGGTGTTTCACCGCCTGGAAGGCCCCGATCGGCTGCCCGAACTGCTCACGGGTCCGGGCGTGTTGCACGGCCAGTTCGCAGGTGCGGGCGGCGGAGCCCAACTGCTCGGCGGCGGTCAGCAGCGCGGCCACCGGGTCGGGCGGCGCGGCGCGGGGCACCCGGTGCAGCGGTGTCAGCGGGTCCGCCGAGCGCATCGGGACGGCTCCGGTCACGTCTCCGCGTACGACGTCGGCGGCGTCCAGCCATTCGACGAGTGTGCCGTCGACGGCCGCGACGACGGTCTCTCCGGTGGCGGCACCGGGTACCTCGCCGGCCGCGAGGTGCGTGGCCACGAGCGGTCCGGTCAGCAGCGCCCGGCCGGCCTCCTCGAAGGCCAGCACCGCCTCCGGGAGCCCCAGTCCGACCCCGCCCGCCGACTCGGGCAGCCGCAGCGCGAAGAAGCCCGCCTCGCCCAACTCCCGCCAGAGCGCACGGTCGAGGTTCGGGGCGTCCGGGGCGTCCACGGCGGCCCGCAGCCGCTCCCGTCCGAAGCGCCGGACCAGCAGTTCGCGTACCCCCGCCCGCAATGCCCGTTGATCATCAGTGAGTTGGAAATCCATACGGTCACCGCCCCTTCGGGAGGCCCAGGATCCGTTCGGCCACGATGTTCCGCTGGATCTGCGAGGTGCCGGCCGCGATGGTGTACGAGAGGGACGACAGCCGGTCGAGCGTCCACCGGCTGTCGAGGTCGAGCGCCTCGGGGCCGAGGACCTCCGCCGCCGCGTCGTACAGCTCCTGCCGCGCGCGCGAGTACCTCAGTTTGAAAACCGAACCCCCGATGCCCGGCACTCCGCCCGCCCGCTCCGACTCGCTGACGTTCCACTGCGTGAGCCGCCACAGCGCGCGGAACTCGGCATTGAGACGACCGAGCCCGCGGCGCAGCACGGCGTCGTCCCAGCGGCCGTTCTTCCGCGCCTCGCGGGCGAGTTCGCCGAGGACGCGCCGGCAGGCCACCACCTCGCCCACGAAGGCCGTACCGCGCTCGAACGACAGCGTCACCATGGTCACGCGCCAGCCGTCGTTCTCCGCACCGACCCGGTTGGCGACGGGCACCCGCACCTCGTCGAGGAACACTTCCGCGAACTCGGTCGAGCCCGCGAGCGTACGCAGTGGACGTACCGTGATCCCCGGCGCGTCCATCGGCATCGCGAGCCACGAAATCCCCCGGTGCTTGGGCGCCTTCGCATCCGTCCGCACCAACAGCTCGCACCAGTCGGCGACTTCCGCGTGGGAGGTCCAGATCTTGGAGCCGCTCACCACGTAGTCGTCGCCGTCCCGCCACGCGCGCGTGCGCAGCGCCGCGAGGTCCGAGCCGGCGTCCGGCTCGCTGAACCCCTGGCACCACACCTCCTCGCCGCGCAGCACGGGCGGCAGCCAGCGCGCCCGCTGTTCGGCGCTCCCCTCGGCCGCGATGGTGGGCCCGGCGTGCAGCAGTCCGACGAAATTGGCCCCTACGTAGGGCGCGCCCGCGTTTTCCGTCTCCTCCAGGAAGATCAGATGCTGCGTGGGCGTGGCCCCGCGGCCCCCCGCGTCGATGGGCCAGTGAAGCCCCGCGTACCCGGCGTCGTACAGCGTGCGCTGCCATCCGAGGTCGTACGCGCGCCTGCCGGGCCAGTCGTCGGGCGAGGGCTTCGGAGGCAGCCCGGGGAGCACCTTGGCGAGCCACTCCCGCAGCCGCCCCCGGAAGTCCTCCTCCTCGGGCGTGTAGGAGAGGTCCATTACTTGAGGTCCATCACTTGTCGAGGTCCAGGCTCAGCATGCGGATGGCGTTCCCGCGCATCAGCTTGTAGACCGTCTCGTCGTCGAGGCCCTTCACATGGTCGAGGGCGACCTCCTTGGTGTGCGGGAAGGTCGAGTCGACGTGCGGGTAGTCGGTCTCGAAGGTCGCGTTGTCCCGGCCCACCACGTCCAGCGACGCGACGCCGTGCTTGTCGCGGAAGAAGCAGCAGAAGATCTGCCGGTAGTAGTAGGTGGAGGGCGGCTCGGGGATCAGGTCCCTGACCCCGCCCCAGGCCCGGTGCTCCTCCCACACGTCGTCGGCGCGCTCCAGGGCGTACGGGATCCAGCCCATCTGCCCTTCGGAGTAGGCGAGTTTGAGCTGCGGGAACTTCACCAGCACCCCGCTGAACAGGAAGTCCATCATCGAGGCCATGGCGTTGTTGAAGCTGAGCGAGGCCTGAACGGCGGGCGGGGCGTCCGGGGACGCGGCGGGCATCTGGCTGCTGCTGCCGATGTGCATGTTGACGACCGTGCCGGTCTCCTGGCAGACCGCGAAGAACGGGTCCCAGTAGCCGGAGTGGATGGACGGCAGCCCGAGGTGGGTCGGGATCTCGGAGAAGGTCACGGCCCGCACTCCCCGGGCCGCGTTGTGCCGGATCTCGGCGACCGCGAGGTCGATGTCCCAGAGCGGGATGATGCACAGCGGGATGAGCCGGCCGCCGCTGTCGCCGCACCACTCCTCGACCATGAAGTCGTTGTACGCGCGCACGCAGGCCAGCGCGACCTCCTTGTCGTGCGCCTCGGCAAAGGTCTGCCCGCAGAACCGCGGGAAGGTCGGGAAGCAGAGCGAACCCTCGACGTGGTTCGCGTCCATGTCCTTGAGCCGCTCGGCCGGATCCCAGCACCCCGGCCGCATCTCCGCGCGCGTGATGCCCTCAAGGGTCATCTCGTCGCGGTCGAAGCCGACGGCGGCGATGTTGCGCTTGTACGGGAACTTGAGGTCCTCGTAGATCCACCAGTCGGTCGGCGGCCCGTCCGGGTCCATCGTGATCCGGTACTTGCCCGCCACGTAGGCGAGTTCACCGATCCCGGCCGTCAGCGGCTTGGGCCCGCGGTCCTGGTACTTCTTCGGCAGCCAGGTCTCGAAGAGGTTCGCGGGCTCGATCACATGGTCGTCGACGCTGATGATGCGGGGCAGTTCGGTCATGAGTCCCCTCCGCCTTGGCCAACTGCAAGTATCTGACGGACCGTCAGTTATCGGCCCCTTAGAAGGCTAGCCCCGCACCCCTGGACCGACAAGCCACCTGGCTCTACGCTCTCCAGCCAATCTGACTACCCGTCAGCCAAGGCGAGTGAGCCGAAGGGGCGCGCCTGTGTCGAGATGGCTGGGGCCCCCGGACGGAGTCTGGGGGAGCGCGGAGGCCCGACGAAGGAGGGTCGAGCACGATCGCCGTCTCGACACAGGCTTCTGCGCCCCGGAGGCGAACCGAGCCGCAAAAAAAGGGGCCGCATGCCTACCGACACCGCACACGCACTGGGCGCCTCCCGCACCTTCTGGGAACTCGTCGAGCGTCGCGCCGCGCTCACCCCCGACCGCCCCGTCCTCCTCCAGGACGACCGCACGCTCACCTTCGAGGAGCTGCGCGCGGGCGCCGAGCGAACCGCGGCCGGTCTCCACGACCTTGGCGTACGCCCAGGCACGGTGGCCGCCTGGCAACTGCCGACCCGCATCGAGACGGTCGTGCTCGCGATGGCACTGGCCCGGCTCGGGGCCGTGCAGTCCCCGGTGATCCCCTTCTACCGCGACCGCGAAGTCGCCTTCGCCGTACGGGAGTCCGGGGCCGCCCATTTCGCCGTACCGGGCGAGTGGCGCGGCTTCGACCACACGGCGATGGCGGAACGCATCGGCGCACGCGGCGTCTTCGAGGCGTACGACTCCCTCCCCGAAGGGGACCCGTCCGTGCTGCCCCCGCCGCCCACCACCGGCACGGACGTGCGCTGGATCTACTGGACCTCCGGGACGACGTCCGACCCCAAGGGCGTACTGCACACGGACCGTTCGCTGATCGCCGGCGGCTCCTGCCTCGCCCACGCGCTACGCCTGTCGGCCGACGACATCGGCTCGATCGCGTTCCCCTTCGCGCACATCGGCGGCCCCGACTACCTGGTCATGCTGCTGCTGTACGGGTTCCCGGCGGTCCTCTTCGAGAAGTTCGCGCTGCCGGACGCCCTGGAGGGCTATCGCAAGCACGGGGTGACGGTGGCGGGCGGTTCGACGGCGTTCTACTCGATGTTCCTGGCCGAACAGCGCAAGCGGCCGGGCACCAGACTCATCCCCACCCTGCGCCTCCTCGCGGGCGGCGGAGCGCCGAAGCCGCCCGAGGTCCACCACGCCGTCGTACGCGAGATGGGTGTCCAACTGACCCATGGATACGGCATGACCGAGGTCCCGATGATCACGATGGGCTCGCCCGACGACTCCGAGGACAACCTCGCGACGACCGAGGGAAGGCCCCCGGAGGGCATGGAGATACGGATCATGGACGGGGAGGTGCACCTGCGCGGAGAGGCCGTCTGCCAGGGCTACTTGGACCCCGCGCAGACGGCGGAGGCCTTCGACGAGGACGGCTTCCTGATCACCGGCGACCTCGGACACCTCACACCCGGCGGCCATCTCGTCCTGACCGGCCGCCTGAAGGACGTCATCATCCGCAAGGGCGAGAACATCTCGGCGAAGGAGATAGAGGACCTCCTGCACCGCCACCCGGCGGTCGACGACGTCGCGGTGATCGGCCTGCCGGACGCGGAACGCGGCGAGCGGGTCTGCGCGGTGATCGAACAGCAGGCCGCGACCCCGGAGTTGACCCTGCAGTCCCTGACCGCCTACCTACGCGCGGAAGGGCTGTCCGTGCACAAGCTGCCGGAGCAACTGGAGGTGGTGGACGCCCTTCCGCGCAACGAGACCTTGCGGAAGGTGCTCAAGTACAAGCTCAGGGAACGCTATTCGGGCACCGTGAAATAGCGGGCGAAGGCGCTCACGATCTCCGGCTCGGTGACCCGGCCGTCGGCGTCCGTGTCGAGCGCGCCGGCCGCGGCGGCGGCGATGGTCTCGGGCGTACCGAGGGCCTTGAGGGCCCGCGCGATCTCGTCCACGGTGGCCACGGCGTCCCCGTCGCCGTCCGCGATGGCGAGCGCCGCGTCCAGGAAGGGGCGGGCGATCTCGGCGAACCGGTCGGGGTTGTCCCGCAGCCGCTTCACCGCGCCGCCCACGAACTCCTCGCGGGTGATCCGCTGGTCGCCGTCCCGGTCCGCAATGCCGGCCATGCCCTGCCAGAAGGCCTCCGCGCCGATGTAGAGGGCCTGGCCCTTGTCGGACCGGGCCGCGATGCCGAACTCGGCGAGCAGCGCCTTGGTCGCCGCGTTGAAGTCCTCGCGGTCGATATAGCCGTTGCCGTCCTGATCGAAGGTGGCGAACCGCGCGGCGATCTTTCGCTCGTACTCGGTGCTGACCATGTCTTTTCGGGCCGCCTTACATCACGTGGGTACGTCTGGCAGGAGCGTACGACGAGCGGGCCCCCCGGGGAGCGGGAAAACGACCCTTGTGCCAAGACCGGGGGAAATCCGCGACAACGGCGTCACGGAGTCACGGAGTCACGGAGTCACGGAGTCACGAGACGATCTTCCCCGTACGTGACCCCGCATGTGACCCCGCACGTGACGGGAATCACGCCGACAGAGACCCCGGCTCGTCGTCGACGGCGGCGTCGACATCGGGATACACGTCGAAGAGCCGACGTACGCCGAGGGCGCCGAGCACCCGGTTGACGTGGGCCCCTCCCCCAATCTCGAATTCACTCGATCGGGAGGTGCCCCCATCGGCCCCCTGCACGGGCAGGATCAAGCGGAGGCTCCCCTGACAGGAGCGGATGAGCCGCCGGGTGGCGATCAGCACCCCGACGCCACTGGAGTCGCAGAACAGGACTCCGGAGAGATCGAGGACAAGTCGGTGCCGTCCCTCGGCCACGGCGTCGTGCACGCGCTGCCGCAGCACCGGTGACGTCACCAGATCCAGTTCGCCTGACACCCGGAGCACGGCCCAGCCGCCCTGCTCGCCGTCGGTCACCCTGAGCGTCACACGCCTGCCTCTCGCTCGACGTTGTCGGACCCGGACGGCCCGACGACGTCGGACCGGAAACGGAAACGGAAGCGGAAGTGGTGCTGTCACTTCCCTGGTGCGCGGCTGCCCCACCCTCACTCCATGAAACACCGGATGCCGCATCGAATCGTGCCCCAGTTGGGCTGTTTCGTTCGAGAACGGTCTAGTACGGTCAAGCCTGATCAGACTGACCTAGGCAGCCACACGCACAACGTGACGAGCCGCACGCACAGTGTGATCAGGGCACTACCACCCACGGCCCCGCGAGGGGCGCGCATTGCCACAAAGGGGCGTGCACGGCCAGGGGTGCCGACTACATTCGGAAGGAAGCCGGAGAGGAGAATCCGGTGGACACAGGGACAGGCGCACCGCACGACCGGGGTGAGGGGGCCGCATGACCAAGAAGGACGCGCCGCCCCGCTGGGACCGCAAGATGCAGCAGCGGCTCGCACGCGGGGAGGCGGCCGCGCTCGGTGAGCTGTACGACCGATTCGCTTCGCTCGTGCACGGTCTCGCCCATCGTGTGCTCGGAGACGAGCGAGCCGCCGACGGCGTCACCCGCGAGGTCTTCGCCCACGTCTGGGAGAACCCCGAGACATACGACCCCAAACAGGGCCCTCTGCGCTCCTGGGTCGCCACGCTGACCCACCGCCTCGCCGTGCAGCGCCTGCGCGCGACGGAGACCGCCGCGCTCGCCGGCGGCGGCCCGGGCAGCACCGAGGAACTGGAGCGCAAGGTCCGCCGCGCCTCGGTGGCGGCCCGCGCCGACTACATCGTCCAGTCGATGCCCACCCCACTGCACGCGGCCCTGGAGCTCGCCTACTTCCAGCGCCGCGACTACCGACAGACCGCCGTCGACCTCGGCGTCACCGAGGACGAGGCCCGCCGCCGCCTCCGCCTGGGCCTCCAGCTCCTGTCCACGGCCAACGACACCGGCCCGTCCGGGGCACCGCCCGAGTACGGGGGCGCCCGATGAAGGGCACGAACCCCTTCGAGGCACACGACGACGGGTACGCGGACAAGCCGGACCCGGCGGAAGACCACACAGGCCGAACGGGCCCCCAGAAGGACACCCCCGGACCAGACAGCTCTCCGGGCGCCCCGCGCACCCCGCACGGCCCGGGCGGCCCGACGGGCCCGAGGCCCCCGGAACCCCCCACCCCCACCCCCACCTCCCGCAACCCCGACGAGCCACCGCGCATACCGATGCCACGCTCGTCCATCGAGGACACGGGCCTCCCCCTCCCCGCTCCCACCCTCACCCCGCTCCTCCTCGACCACCGGGTCCTGAAGGCCCTGCTCGGCGCCTGGGCGCTGGCGGCCTGCTCGCCCGAGGAGGCGGCGGCCGTCGAGGACCACCTGGGCACCTGCGGCGCGTGCGCGGACGAGGCCCTGCGCCTGCGCGACGCGGTGGGCCTCCTGCACCCGCCGGAAAGCCTCGACCTGGACCCCACCCTCCGCACCCGGATCCTGGAGGGCTGCCTGGACCGCCGCCCGCCGCGCATCCCGGTCCCCGAATGGGCAACGCCGTACGACGCGGAGACGGCCCGCCTGGACGCCCTCCTCCAGGACATCGGCGACGCGGAGTGGCACGCCCCCGTACGCCTGCGCTGGTTCGAGGGCGACGAACAGACCAGCCGCCGCACCACCGTCGCGGGCGTGATCGCCCACCTCCTGACCGTGGACGGCCTGGTCGCCGTGACCCTGGGCCTGGACGACCCCCTGGAAGCCCCGGCGGACACCCCCACCCCGGCGGCCCGCACGGAGGCCTACTGGACCGCCTCCCACTTCCCGCCCACCCGTTCCGTACGCGGGCCCTGGCGCGAGCAGGCCCACAACCTGGTCCGCACGGCGGCCTTCGCGGGCGGAGGCTCGGGCCGCCTCCCCGTCTCGTACGGCGCCTTCGAACTCCCCCTCCGGGACGCGATGCTGGACCGCGCCTTCGAGACCTGGGTCCACGCGGGAGACATCGCCGAAGCGGTCGACTACCCCTACGAGCCACCGTCGCCCCGCCACCTGCACGCGATGATCGACCTGGGCGCCCGCATGCTCCCCATGGCCCTGGCCGCCCGCCGCCAGGCCGGCCTCGCCACCCCCGGCCAGACCCGCCACCTGGTCCCGGCGGGCACCCCCGGCCGCAGCCTCCGCCTGGAGATCGAGGGCCTGGGCGGCGGCGAATGGCTCATCCCCCTGGACTCCCCCGGCGCACTGGCCTCCCCCGACCACGAGGTGGCGCACATAGCCCTGGACGGCGTCGAGTTCTGCCAACTGGCCGCGGGCCACGTCTCCCCGGCAGAGGCGGCAGCGGGCCAGCTGGGCGACCGAGAAGCCATCCGCGACGTCCTCTTCGCGGCAGCATCACTGAGCCGCATGTAGCGCGCAAGCCGCCCCCCGGCCCGCACCCGCCCCACACACGGGAGCGGGCCGTGCCGGTACGTCGAAAGTCCGCCGCATACGGCTCCTCCAGGAACGGTCTTCCTCGAAAGCCAACAGCCGTATACCCCGCCGCGGCGGACTCGACGTACCGGCGCGGCCCGCGCCCCCACGACAACGCAGGGCGCGACGCACCTCAGTCAAAAACGACGGTCCGCCGCCCGTTCAACAGAATCCGCCGCTCCGCATGCCACTTCACGGCCCGAGCCAGCGCCTGGCACTCCACATCGCGCCCCACAGCGACCAGCTGCTCCGGCGTGACCTGGTGCCCCACCCGCTCGACCTCCTGCTCGATGATCGGCCCCTCGTCGAGGTCGGCCGTCACATAGTGCGCGGTGGCACCGATGAGCTTCACACCACGAACGTGCGCCTGGTGGTACGGCTTCGCACCCTTGAAGCTGGGCAGGAACGAGTGATGGATGTTGATGATCCGCCCGCTCAACTGCTTGCAGAGATCATCGGAGAGCACCTGCATGTACCGCGCGAGCACCACGAGCTCGACGCCCTTCTCCCGCACCAGCTCAAGCAACTGCGCCTCGGCCTGCGGCTTATTGTCCTTGGTGACCGGAATGTGGTGGAACGGCACATCGTACGAAGCCACGAGTTCGGCGAAATCCGTGTGATTGGACACCACGGCCGCGATCTCGACGGGCAACGCCCCGATCCGCGCCCGGAACAGCAGATCGTTCAGGCAGTGCCCGAACCTGCTGACCATGAGCACGATCCGCATCTTGTCCTCGGCCCGGTTGAGCTGCCACTCCATCTGAAAGGAGTCACCGATCGCCGCGAAGCTGGCCCGCAGCTTCTCCACCGTCACCGGCGGCTCCGCCGAGAAGTGGACCCGCATGAAGAACAGCCCCGTGTCGTGGTCACCGAACTGCTGGCTGTCCTCGATGTTGCACCCGGTCATGAAGAGATAACTCGACACGGCGTGCACGATGCCCTGCTTGTCAGGACAGGAAAGCGTAAGGACGTACTGCTCGGGCGCGACCTGCTCGTTCATGCACGCCAGGGTCCCATAAATCAGCCAGCACCGAACACGCGCCCTTTAGGGGCGCGGGGAACGGCGCGACAAGCCCACACCCACCCGCACCCGCCCACGCAGGAATTCACCCACCCCCATAGGCGCCCACCCCACCGCCGGAGGCATACGCGCCCACCCCACCGCCGGAGGCCTACGCGGACCGAGTCATGATCTGCAGGACCTCGAGCGTCCGAGGCGCAGCATCGGGATCCTCCCCGTCACTCACCGCCATCCGCACGTGCGCGTCCCGAGCGGCCCGCACAGCCTCGGGCCACCCCTGATGTTCGAGATACACGGAGACAGCGGCATCAGGCCCCACCTGATGCATGATCCGCAGCACCCGAAGCACGGCGCTGTCGACGAGCGCCGCCTCCTGCGAGTCCCGGAAGATCGTCCCCACGTATTTCTCGGCGGACCAGTTGTCCAGCCAGGTGTCCTCGACGAGGCGATAGACGGCGTCGGTGACATCCCCGTACCCGTCGACCCCCGCGAGCCAGACCCCTCGCTGGAACTCGGTGTCGGAAAGCATGTGCAGCGCGGAGCGCACATTGCTGCGCCAGCGCCACCACGGCATATCGTTCAGTGGCATGCCGCCCATGGTGGATGAGCGACGCCCGCGACGGGAAGAGTTCTCCGAACCTTGCACGGTCACCGATCGTACGTTCTCGGCGAATCGCCCCGCCTCGCACCCCGGTGTTCACCTTCACGTCACCGAGCATTGACCAAGGGTCACACAGGCCGTAGTCATGTAACGGAATCGTGCGTGTCCATGACCGGTCGGCGACCCACCCGCACCTTCCTCCCCGCCCACCATCGTCCCGCCAAGGCCAGAGTGCTGTTCGCGGGCGCGTTGGCGGCGTGTGCGTCGCTGGCCGTCGGATGTGGTGTCGTCCCCGGTACCACGGGGGGTTCCGGGGACGGCACCATCACGGTCATGACGTGGGCGCCCCAGGACACGAAGGCGACCAACAAGCCGGGCATGCCCGCCATGGCCCTGGCGTACGCGCGCTGGATCAATGCCAAGGGCGGCATCAACGGCCACAAACTCAAGGTCCTCACCTGCAACGACCACAACGACACGGTGTCCGCCGCCAACTGCGCCCGCCGCGCGGTCGACGAGAACGCCGTCGCGGTCGTCGGCTCGTACAGCCAGCACGCCCGCTCGTTCTTCTCCCCGCTGGAAGCGGCCGGCATCCCGTACCTCGGCGGGTACGGCGTCACCGACGACGAGTTCACCAGCCCGCTCTCCTACCCGGTCAACGGCGGCCAGCCCGCCCTCCTGGCAGGCCTCGGCCAGCAGCTCGCCGCCAACTGCGGACCCGTCACCCTCGTACGCCCCGACACGATCGCCGGTGACGAGCTGCCGGTCCTGCTCGACTCCGGTCTGACCGCCGGAGGGCACTCGGTCGCCGTCGACCAGCGGGCCGCCGAGGACGCCACGGAGTACACGAACCACGCCGAGCAGGCGCTGCGGCGCGTGACGTCGGACCCGACGGAGGAGGGATGTGTGGTGCCCGCGCTCGGGGACCGCACGGGCACCTTCATGGACTCGTTCCGGCGTGCCCGCGAGGACTACCCGACGGTGCGGACGGCGTCCGTGCTGGGCAGCGTCGACCAGTCGGTGATCGACTCGACGGGCAACGCGTACGAGGGGTCGTACGTCACCGGCTGGTACCCGGCATCGCGCGACAAGCGGTGGAAGCCGATGCAGGACGTCATCCGCCAGGAGGCCTTCGGCGACAACCGGATCGACACGGCCGACCCGGGAGTGCAGACGACCTGGGTCGCGTACACGGCGCTGAAGAAGGCCATCGAGTCCCTGGGCGACGGCGAGGTGTCCTCGCGGACGCTCCGGCGGACGCTCGACGACGGCTTGAAGATCACCACGGACGGGCTGACGCCCACGCTCAGCTGGAGCTTCGACAACCTGACCGCGGCGAGCGGCTTCCCCCGGCTGGTCAACTCGGACGTGTCGTTCCAGGTGGTACGCAAGGGCCAACTGGTCTCGGCCCGCAAGGGGTTCGTGAACGTGTCGAAGGTGCTGGAGACAACGGACGCGTCCTGACGGCGCCGACACCGGCCCTGCCGAATCGGCCGGAAACCGACCCCGTCGAATCGGTCGGACGCCGCCCCCGCCCCGAACCAGTCGCCCGTTACAGCTGGCCGGGCTGGCGTTCCGTCAATCCGTAGGTCTGGGCGATGGTGTTCCACAGCTGCGCGGCCTTGGCCTTCTGCGTGGTCGCGATGCCGCTCTGGCGGTTGCCCGCCGCGGTCTGGCCCGTGGCGCGGGCCTGCCCCTTGTTGCAGCCCTTCTTGCCGGCGACCTGGCCGGCCCAGGCGGCGTAGTGGTTGTCCGCCGCGGCCGAGGCCTTCCACGCGCTGTTGAGCGCGGTGGTCAGCCGAGCGTGGTCCGGCAGCTTGTCGACCGAGAGGGCCGCGAGGCTGGTGACCAGTCCGTCGCGCTGCTTGGCCGCGTCGCGCAGATCCGTGGCGGCCTGGGCGAGGTTGGCGCACTTGCGTACGTTGTCGACGGCCTTGACCACCGAGTCGCGGCTGTCGCCGCTGTCCGCCAGGAGCTTGTCCAGGGCCACGGCCTGCTCCTTGGCCGGGTCGGCGCCCCCGGAGCCCGATTCGCCCGTGGCGGGCGCGGTCGCCGCCACCGGCTTGTTGTCGTCGCCCTTGTCGTCTCCGCCGCCGCTGAGCAGGGCGCCCGCGCCGATGCCGAGTACGGCGATCCCGACGCCGACCGCGGCGATGACGGGCACGCGGGAACTAGTGCGGCCGCCACGGCCGTTGTCACCGTCCCCCGCGCCTCGGCGTCCACCACGACCGGCGGGACCGGACGGACCGGCAGGACCGGCAGGACCGGCCGAACCGGGGAAGCCGGCCGGTGCGCCGCCCGGGCCGCCCAGCCCGACGGGACGGCCCGGGGTGCCGAAGCCGGACGCGGCGCCCAGTCTTACTTGCGGCTGCCTTGCCCGGGGCAGCTGCTGCGTGGAGCCTCCGGCGTCGCCGGCGTCGGCCCGGAAGAGGTTGTCGAACTCGGCCGGCGGCTGCTGCTGCCGGTCCTCCGGTACACCCGCGCGCGCCCCGTACGGCGCCGCGCCCGGCTGGGCCGGGACGGGCGGGATGAACTGCGTGGGCTGGGCGTCGGGGTCGACGGCCGGAGGCAGAGGTCCGGCTCCGCTTCCCCCGGACGTCGGCCCCGGCCCGTCCTGCCGGGCCCGGCCGAGGAACCGGGTGGATTCGGCGGACATCGACGCGGGTGACGACGCCCCTGCGGCGGGCATCTCGGGCGGCAGCGCACCGGGGCCCACGGGCGGGAGGAACTGCGTGGCGCCCTCGTCCACGGCCGGCGCGGCGGGGACCGGCGGCAGAAACTGGGTCGCACCCTCATCCATGGGAGCGGCGGGCGGCAACGCACCGGCACCGGCTCCCGTACCCACACCGGCACCGGCACCGGCACCGGCACCGGCGGGCGGTAGTGGTGCGGCGGTCTGGCCGCCGGAGGCGTACGGCACCGGCGCCTGGCCGCCAGAGGCCTGCGGGTAGCCGTAACCGCCCGGAGCCTGCGCCCCGGCAGAACCCTGTGGCTGGGCTTGGGCCTGTGCGCTGTCGGGCGCGTACATACCCGGAGTCTGCGGAGTCTGCGGGGCGCCGTACCCGTTCGTCGGCGTGCCCTCCTGCGGGAGAGGTGTCGCGCCGTCCGACCGCTGGTCGGGCACGGAACCCGGTCCGGCGGCCTGCGGGCCACCCCAGGCGGCGCCCGCGCCGTGCGTCCCGTACGGGGCGGCCGGCGCGGCGTACTGCGACGACTGTCCGGCGTACCCGCCTCCGCCCTGCGCGCCGGAGCCGGGAGCCGACCCGTCCCATCCGGGAGTCTGAGCTGCCGGACCGCCTTGACCTCCCTGGCCTCCCTGGCCGCTTTGGCCTCCCGGACCCGAAGGGGTCGTGTTCCAGCCGGACGTCTGTGCGCCCCCGGCCGGCGGCGGGGCGGTCCAACTCGAAATCTGCGGGGGCGCGTCCTGGGCCGGGGCGCCCGAAGCCGCAGCGGCCCCGCCCGCGTCGGCGGGCCGCGTGCCCCAGCCGGGCGCCTGCGCACCCTGGCCTTGGCCTTGACCTTGACCTTGGCCGCGACCTTGCCCCTGGTCCTGGCCCGCATTACCCCACTCGGGGGCCGGTGTCCAACCCGGTCCCGGCTCCGGAGAGGTCCCCGGAGCGGGCCCCGGTCCCCACGGCTGGTCCCAGGCCTGGCCGCCCGCCGGGATCGCGCGGTCGCCCGTCTGGCCCGGCAGGAGGGGTTCGCCGCCGTCGGACGGCAGCACGATGCCTTCGCGCGCGGGCCGCGCCGAGGGCTCGTCGCCCTGTCCGTTGTGCGTCACCGGGACTCCTACGAATGGGGGACCTTCGGAATCGTCGGTTCACGCTACCGGGTCCCCCCAACCCGGTGCCACGCAGCACAGGACGTGACGCCCGTCTCCGGGGGCGGCAGTAACGAAACCGCCCCCCAAGACGCTGTTTATGCCTCCTTTCGCCCCACAACCCTTCAGTTCACCCCGCGTTCACGCCCGCGTACCCGTGTCTATCCGCGTACCGCGTACCCGCGTACCGCGTACCCGCGTACCCGCGTACCCGCGAGCACCTAAGTCCTAGGCCGCCGCTCCTAGGCCGCCGCCTGCAACTCCATGCGCGCCCCGAACTCCCGTACCACCGGCTCGTCCCGGTACGGCTCCAGGCGCTGCTGGAGGTCGTCCAGGTACTCCGCCCCGCGGTTCGACCGCAGGGTGCCGAGGAGTTCGACCGCGCGCAGACCCGTGTGGCAGGCCTCCTCGATCTCGCGCTGCTGGACCTGCGCGGTGGCCAGCAGTACGTACCCGATGGCGCGGCGCCTCGCCCGCGACTCGGGGTGCCCGGCGAGGGACTCCGACGCACACCGCGCGGCCGCCTCCGACTGCCCCAGGTCACGGTGGCAATGCGCCAACTCGTCGGCCAGATAGGCCTCGTCGAAGTGCGCGATCCACCGCGGGTCGTCGCCGGACTCCGGATCGGCCTGCTCCAGCGCCGCCACGGCCCGCCCGGACGCCGCCTGCGCCGAGCGCGCGTCACCCATCAACGCGTGCCCCCGCGCCTCCGCGGCGTGGAACATCGACTCCGCGCGCGGTGTGACCCGCCCCCGCGCGCCCTCCTGTGCCGCGCGCGCCAACTGCGCGATCTCCCGCGGATTCCCGAGCTGCGCCGCGAGGTGGCTCATGGACGCGGCGAGCACGTACCCGCCGTACCCGCGGTCGCCCGCGGCCTGTGCGAGCCGCAGCGCCTGGATGTAGTAGCGCTGCGCGAGCCCGGGCTGTCCGGTGTCGATCGCCATGTAGCCGGCCAGCTCCGTCAACCGCGCGACCGCCGCGAAGAGTTCACGCCCGACCGCTTCCCGGTACGAACCAGCCAGCAGCCCGGACACGACACTGTTCAGGTAGTGCACGACGACCGGGCGTACGTGCCCGCTGCCGTACTGATGGTCGAGGTCGACCAGCGCCTGGGTCATCGCGCTCACCGCGGCCACGTCGGACTGCCCGACCCGGGGCCCGGCGGCACGCGACACCTGCGCGTCCGGCGAGGAGATCAGCCAGTCCCGGCTCGGCTCGACGAGCGCGGAGGCCGCGACGGAGGAGCCGGACAGGAAGTCCCGCCGCCCCACGTCGCTGCGCCACAGCTCGCAGACCTGCTCGATCGCCCCGAGGACGGTCGGCGAGAACTGCAAGCCCACCCCGGAGGCGAGGTTCTTGCCGTTCGCCATGCCGATCTCGTCGATCGTGACGGTCCGGCCCAGCTTGCGGCCGAGCGCCTCGGCGATGATGGCGGGCGCCCGCCCGCGCGGCTGCTGACCTCGCAGCCAACGCGCCACGGACGTCTTGTCGTAGCGCAGATCGAGACCGTGCTCCGCGCCGCACATGTTGACCCGGCGGGCCAGCCCTGCGTTGGAACAGCCCGCTTCCTGGATGAGCGCCTGCAGTCGTTCGTTCGGCTGCCGCGCGACGAGAGGCCTTGCGGCCATGGCGTACCCCCTGTGGCTGCGGTGCCTGCCCACGCACCGAGTTGACGAGTCCTCAGCGGCCGGGGCCTCCCGCACCCGTGAAGAGAACGAAAAGATCCGGCCTCGAAGATCAATGCCCCGCGGATATACCGAAGATGCGAGACATGTGAGGATTGCCGGGGTAAAGGCTGCTGCCTGCCCCTCCGGTGGCTACCCCGCACCCGCTGCCGCCTCCCATGCGCGCCCCCACAGATGCATCCATGCGCCCCACATGTGGAATCGGTGCTCCTCCCCCGCGCGCGCAGGAAAAACGGTGCAAGCCCGAAGGGCTTTCCCAAGAAGGGCGGTGGTGGGAGACGGGTGGGCGTAACCCCTGGTGGGTGGGGGAGTTGAGTTCAGCGTGGAAGAGACGATCGCAGGCACCCAGACCGCCCAGATCCCGAAGCAGCGAGGCGAATCGCTGCAGGACACCGCCGTGCGCTATGCCGAGGAGCGCCATTGGGACGTGTTCCCAGGCACTTGGCTGGAAGCCGTCGACGGGGTGCAGCGCTGCTCGTGCGGCGAGCCCTCGTGCGCCGTGCCCGGCGCGCATCCGGCGCGTGAGGACTGGGCGACGCAGGCCACGGGCAGTGCGACCGTCGCGCGCCGACTGTGGGCGAAGCAGCCGTCGGCGTCGATCCTGTTGCCCACGGGGCGGACTTTCGACGCGATCGACGTTCCTGAGACCTCGGGATTTCTCGCGCTCGCCCGGATGAGGCGGATGGAGCTGACGCTCGGGCCGGTGACGTGCACGCCGGATCGGCGGATGCAGTTCTTCGTGCTGCCGGGTGCTGCCGTGAAGGTGCCTGATCTTGTACGGAAGCTGGGGTGGCCGCTCACCTCTCTTGATCTGAACGTGCTGGGGGAAGGGACGTATGTGGCTGCGCCGCCTACGCGGTTCGGGGCGCGGGGGGCTGTGCAGTGGGCCTGTCGGCCGACTCCGGCGAATCGGTGGCTGCCGGACGCTGAGGAACTGATCTCGCCCTTGGCTTACGCCTGCGGGCGGGACGCTCGTCGGTAGTGCGCCGTTCGACTCTGGCGTGATCTGCCGCCTGCGGGTCCGTAGGGGCTGAGCGCTCCCCTGAAGGGGCGCCCCTTGTCGGACCCGACCCGTATCGTGCCCTTCATGGTGGAGGGAGTGCGGGTGAATGACGCGGTGGCCGTGCGGGTGCGGGGGCTCTGGAAGCGGTTCGGGGAGCAGGTTGCCGTCGCGGGGATCGATCTGGAGTTGCCCGCGGGGCAGTTCATCGGGCTGGTCGGACCCAATGGGGCGGGGAAGACCACGACTCTGTCGATGGTGACCGGGCTGCTGCGGCCCGATCAGGGGTCCGTCGAGGTCGTCGGACACGACGTGTGGCGCGACCCCACGGAGGTCAAGGCCCGGATCGGTGTCCTGCCCGAGGGACTGCGGCTCTTCGAACGGCTCTCGGGGCGGGAGCTCCTCGCGTACACCGGGCGGCTGCGCGGACTGCCCGGTGCCGAGGTCGACAAGCGGGCCACCCAGCTGCTCGACGTGCTCGACCTGGCCGGGGCGCAGCACAAACTCGTCGTCGACTACTCGACCGGCATGCGCAAGAAGATCGGGCTCGCGGCGGCCCTGCTGCACAACCCGGAAGTGCTGTTCCTGGACGAGCCGTTCGAGGGCGTCGACCCGGTTTCCGCGCAGACGATCCGCGGGGTCCTGGAGCGCTACACCGCCTCCGGCGCGACCGTCGTCTTCTCCTCCCACGTCATGGAGCTCGTCGAGTCGCTGTGCGACTGGGTCGCCGTGATGGTCGCGGGCCGTATCCGCGCCCACGGCCCACTCGCCGAGGTGCGCGGCGAGGCACCCTCCCTCCAGCAGGCCTTCCTCGAACTCGTCGGGGCGAACGGCCGCGACACCGGCTCCGACCTCGACTGGCTGGGCGGCGGCGCCCGATGAGCGCCGGGACCGGGACCGCGACGACGGCCTCCACTGCCTCGCCCGCCTCCGTCACCCCCGTCACCTCTGTCGTCGTACGGCTGAAGCTGTCGCTGCTGCGCAACGGGCTGCGGCAGTCGGCGGGGCGGCGGGCCGCGTACGTGGCGTCGCTCGTCGTCGTGCTGCTGTTCGCCGCGCTCCAGCTCATCGGCCTGATAGCGCTGCGCGGCAACGCCCACGCGATGAACGTGACGGTGCTGATCACCGCCGTAGTGGCGCTCGGCTGGGCCGTGATGCCGCTCTTCTTCCCCGGCGGCGACGAGACCCTCGACCCGACCCGCCTGGTGATGCTGCCGCTGCGCCCACGCCCGCTCGTACGCGCGCTGCTGGTGGCCTCGCTGGTCGGCATAGGGCCGCTGTTCACGCTGTGCCTGCTCGTCGGTTCGGTCGTCGCGATGGCGCACGAGGCGGCGGCGTACGTCACCGGGGTCGTCGCGGTCGCCCTCGCGCTGCTCGTCTGTGTGGCCCTCGCGCGGGCCGTCGCCACCGCCAACATCCGGCTGCTGACCAGCCGCAAGGGGCGCGACCTGGCCGTACTGAGCGGTCTGGTGATCGCGGTGGGCGCGCAGGTCGTCAACTTCGGGGCGCAGAAGATCGGTTCGTCCGGCCTGTCCACGCTGGACCCGACGGCCAACGTGCTGCGCTGGGTGCCGCCCGCGTCGGCGATCGGCGCGGTGGACTCCGTCAGCGAGGGCTCGTACGCCGTCGGAGTCGCCCAGCTCGCGCTGAGCGGCGTGGCACTGGCGGCGCTGCTGTCCTACTGGCAGCGGAGTCTGACCCGGCTGATGACCTCGCCGGACGGCTCGACACTGCAGACCGCCGAGCCCGCGCGGGACAAGGCGGGCCGCTCCTCCGGACTCGGCCGGCTGCTGCCCGCGGGGCGCACGGGCACGGTCATGGAGCGCAGCCTGCGGTACGTGTGGCGGGACCCGAAGACGAAGGCCGCGTGGGTGACCTCGCTCGCGATCGGCCTGATCGTGCCGCTGTTCAACGCGCTGCAGGGCACCGGCTCGATCTACTTCGCCTGCTTCGCGGCAGGCATGCTCGGCATCCAGATGTACAACCAGTTCGGGCAGGACACGTCCGCGTTCTGGATGGTCGCGATGACGATCTCGTCGACCCGGGACGCGTATGTCGAGCTGCGGGCACGGGCGTTGGCACTCCTGGTGATCACCCTTCCGTACGCGGCCCTCGTGTGCGTCCTGACGACGACGTTGCTCGGCGACTGGGCGGCGCTGCCCGAGGTGCTCGGCCTGTCGTTCGCGCTGCTCGGCGCGATGCTGGCGACCGGGGCCTGGTCCTCCGCCCGCTTCCCGTACTCGATTCCGCAGGAGGGCTACAAAGGCGTGGCCCCCGGACAGGCGGGCCTCGCCTGGATCTCGATCTTCGGCGGCATGATCGCGGCGGCGCTCCTGTCCGCTCCCGTCATCGCCCTCACCATCTGGCTGAACGTCTCATCGGGCGGCGACGACTGGATGTGGCTGCTGCTGCCGATCGGTACGGCTTATGGAGCGGCGATCACCCTGGCGGGCCTGCGCCTCGCCGCGCCGCGAACGGCACGGAGGCTGCCGGAGATCCTCGCGGCGGTGAGCAAGGGCTGACCGACCGGGATGTGGACCCGCGCCCCGTTCAGGGGCGCGGGGAACTGCGCATCTTTCAGGGGCGCGGGGAACTGCGCGACCAGCCCCCGCCGGGCCGCGGACAAGGGACAACCGCAGTTCAACGGCGCTCGATTTTCCAGGCGGCCTAGCGAATCGCCTCGTCCAAGAACGGCTCAACCGCCGCCCGCCAAGCCTCCGGCTGGTCGTAGTGGACGAGATGCCCCGCATCGGCCACCTCCGCGTACTGCCCGTTGGGCAGGACGCGGACCATCTCCTGGGACTCGGCCCGGCCGAGCTCGCCGTCGAGCCCACGCACCACGAGCGCGGGGCACTGAACCTGCGTCAACTCCTCCCAGTGCGCGTCGTACACCCAGGTCTCGCGGGACTTGAGCATCTGCTCGGGCTCGAAGACGGGCCGCCAGCCGTCCGGCGACTCGGCCATCACCTCGGCGTAGAACTCACCGCGCGAGGGGTTCGGGCGCTCCACCCAGGGGTCGTCCTCGCCGAACCACTTCCGGACGTCGGCGAGTGTGGCGAACGGGACCGGCCAGGCCTTGAACCAGTGCTCCCACTCACGCTGCGAGGCCGCTCCCAGCGCCGAGGCCCGCATGTCGCAGATGACCAGGCCGCGCACGAGGTCGGGGCGCTTGGCGGCGAGCTGCCAGGCGGTCAGGGCGCCCATGGCGTGGCCGATGAGGACGGCCGGGCCGAGGTCCAGCTGTTCGAGGGCCGCCTCGGCGTCCTCGACGTACGCGTCGCGGGTGTAGGACGCCTCGGGCGGCTTGTCGCTCTGGCCGTGGCCCCGTTGGTCGAGCGCGACGGCGCGATGCCGCTCGGAGAGCCAGCGGGCGGTGGGCGCCCAGTGCGAGGCCCGGCCCATCAGGCCATGCAATAACAGCACGCCGGGTGCACGCACGACCTCCCCGGACGCGATCCCGGCCCCCGCGCCGGTTCCGGCCCGCGCCCCGGTTCCTGTCCCGGTCCCGGTTCCGGTTCCTGTCCCGGTCCCGGTTCCGGTTCCTGTCCCGGTTCCTGTCCCGGTTCCGGTTTCCGTCCCGGTCCCGGTCCCAGTCCCAGTCCCAGTCCCAGTCCCAGTCCCGGAAGGATCGCCCCTGGGGGGATCGATCTTGGGCGGATCGGCGAACTCCCAGGCGGCGAGGCGTACGCCGCCCGCACCGCTCACGTCGATGCGCCGCACCATACGTTGGCACCCCCCTTGATCCGCTCAGCCGGGTCGTCCCGCACGAGCCGGCCGGTCCACTCGTCACGCTCGTCGTACCGGTGCTCCTGCTGGTTGTTCCTGCGTCATCCGTAGTGGATCCGTCACTCATACGCTATCGAATGCGCATTCGAAAATGGGGTCCTTGGCGGCAACACCCCTCCTTCGAGTGACCTCGCGCAAGGATTGACCGCCGCCGCCGAGGGGAGATCTTCAACGGGAGGCGGGCCGCTCGGGGAAAACGGTCCGAGGGGAATGACCCTGGGAGCTCGGGGCTCCGGGTCAGCACAGGGGAGGACAGGCCCCGGCGCCTCAGGGCGCCGGGGCCCTCCTCATGTCCGCGGCACATCCTCCCGCCCCCTCCCCGACCGCGTATCGGCGCCGCTGCCGCCACGGTCAAGAGCCCTCAGGTCATATGCCTCTCGCGACAGCCTCGCACGCAAACGGTCCGGCCGCTGCGATTCCGCGCACTGAATCTTCGTTTCTGACGCAACCACGAGGTGGGACAACTGGGGTTTGTGTTAAGGGAGTTGAGGGTGGGTAATCAATTGGGCGGGGCACCACGAGGGTGCCCCTGTTTCAGGGGCACGGGGCTGTGACATTTGCGGCTCCGCCGCGATGGGGGTCCCCCCGCTCATGGGGGTCCCCCCGCTCGAGCGAAGCCGAGAGTGGGGGAGAAGCCGAGAGTGGGGGAGCGACCAGCCCCCACCACCCGCAGACGAACAACGCTCCCGGCGGAGCGCTACCGCTTGGCCACGAACACGTGGGACGCAACATCGGACTGCAACTCCGCAGCCTCGCCCCCGCTGCCCACGAGCACCCCGCCCGCGGACTCCGTCACACTGACGACGGACCCGGGCTGCACGCCCGCCCTCCGCAGCGTGTACATCAACTGCGCGTCCGTCTGGATCGGCTCACCGATGCGACGGACGACGACCGTCTTGCCGTCGAGCCCGGGATCGAGATCGGCCAGCGACACCATGCCCGCGTCCAGGAAGGGATCCGCCCCGTCCTTCTCGCCCAGCTCCTCCAGGCCCGGGATCGGGTTCCCGTACGGCGACTCGGTGGGGTGGCGCAGCAGTTCGAGCACGCGGCGCTCGACCGCCTCGCTCATCACGTGCTCCCAGCGACACGCCTCGGCGTGCACCTGCTCCCACTCCAGACCGATCACGTCGACGAGCAGGCACTCGGCGAGGCGGTGCTTGCGCATCACGCGCGTGGCCAGCCGGCGGCCCTCCTCCGTGAGCTCCAGGTGCCGGTCGCTGGCGACCGCGACCAGGCCGTCGCGCTCCATGCGCGCCACGGTCTGGCTGACCGTCGGCCCGCTCTGGTCCAGCCGCTCGGCGATCCGGGCGCGCATGGGGACCACACCTTCCTCCTCCAGCTCGAGGATGGTGCGGAGATACATCTCCGTGGTGTCGATCAGTCCGGACATACGTGCCCCTCGATTAGCTCTGCCGGAGGCTGGGTGGCTCACCGGCGTGTGCGCTGGCCCTGGCACCAATTCTGACGCATCCCACTGACAACCGTGCCGCGCAGGTGAAACCACGTGGTGACGAGTGCCCGCGCGAACGGCCGGGCCATGGGCCCGGCCCGGCGGGAAAGGGGCCCTCAGGACCCAGTGTCGCCCCTGCCGACCGTATTGACACAGCGCTGGTCCAGACCGCAACGTGATCCGCGACACGACGGGGAACAGACAGGGAAAGAGGGCTCCGCGCATGGGCGACAGCAAGCTGGCCGGGCAGTTCTTCGACGCCGCGATCGGCCTGTTGCAGCGGGTGCGGGACGAGGAGGCCGGGACCGTCGAGGCCGCCGGGACGCTGATCGCCGACACGGTCGCCGACGGCGGACGGCTCTTCGCGTTCGGCGCCGGGCACTCCTCGCTGGCCGCGCAGGACCTCGTGTACCGGGCGGGTGGGCTCGCGCTGATGAACCTGCTCGCCGTGCCGGGCGCCGTCGGCGTGGACGTCATTCCGGCGACGCTGGGCTCCGCGCTGGAACGGGTCGACGGCCTGGCGAGCGCCGTCCTCGACTGCAGCCCGGCCCGCTCCGGCGACGTACTCGTGATCGTCTCCCTCTCCGGGCGCAACGCCCTCCCCGTGGAGATGGCGATGCACGCCCGCGCCCTGGGCCTGAAGGTCATCGGCGTCACGTCGGTCGCGTACGCCTCCGAAACCACGTCCCGGCACTCCTCGGGCACGTATCTGAAGGACCACT
Organism: Streptomyces sp. NBC_00878; assembly: GCF_026341515.1. NCBI lineage: Bacteria > Bacillati > Actinomycetota > Actinomycetes > Kitasatosporales > Streptomycetaceae > Streptomyces > Streptomyces sp. NBC_00878. The sequence goes on from NZ_JAPEOK010000001.1 coordinate 4,658,055, forward strand.
GCGACGTCGTACTCGACTCGAAGATCGCGGTCGGCGACGCCGAACTCACCGTCGACACCGTCCCGGCGCCCTTCGCGCCCGCCTCCACGGTCGTCACGTCGGCACTCCTCCAGGCCGTCATGGCCACGGCGGCGGGCACCCTCGCGGACCGCGGCATCGAGCCGCCACTGCTGCGCTCGGGGAACGTGGACGGCGGCCACGAGTGGAACGGCCGCATCTTCGAGGAGTACGCGGACCGGATCTTCTACCAGCGCTAGGGGGCTTCTGATGGATCTCCGTGGGGAAGGAGCGGCGTTCGGTGCGTTCTCTGGGGGTCCCCCCGGCCGAAGGCTGGGGGAGTGCCGGGCACAGACCCGCGTACTGGACGTACTTGGGTCTGTGCCTGGTGCGGCGAGAGGACGTGCCGGGCGTCGCGACGCCGCGGAGATCCATCAGAAGCCCCCTAGCCGCGAAGCGCTCCGCGGGATGGGCCGTGGCAGGACTCCGGGCCGGTCGTGGCTGATCGCGCAGTTCCCCGCGCCCCTGAAAGACGGGGCTGCGCCCCTGTCTTTCAGCCCGTCCGGCGAGCGCCCCAACGCCCCCTCAGCCCCGCCCCTCCAGCGTCTCCCCCAGATCCAGCGCCGCAGCGATCCGTACGGCGACATCCTCCGCGTACGCCGCATCGGCCCGCTCGAACTGCGTACGACTGGCGCCACGCAGGAACGTAACGACACCCAACGTCCGCCCCCGACTGCGCAGAACCGCGCAGAGGGCGTGGACGGAGTCCGCGGGCCACTGCCGGGCGACGGCCCACTCACGCGCCCGCTCGGGCTCACTCGCCCCCGCCCCGGCCCGCGCCGCCCCCGCACTGGCCCGTACGGACCCGATCCGCTCGACACACTGGAGGGCCGGATGCCCGTCGGCATACCGCACGGGCAGCCCCGCACGGCCCGCGGGAAGGCTCGGGCCCGGTGCCCCGGAGGGCGTGGCGGCGGCCCGTACGAGCCGGACCGGACCCTCGCCGTCCGGTACGGCACCACCGGCCACCCGGTCGATCAGCGCGTGGTCCGCGAAGCCGGCCAGCGCGAAGTCGAGGTGGACGCTCGCCGCCTCGGCCGGGTCCTCGCACTCGGCGGCGGCCCGCGCGGCCCGGTGCAGCTGGTTGGTCCTGAACCGCAGGAGCGCCGCCTCCTGCTCGGTCTGCTTGCTCTCGGTCACGTCCTGGAAGAGCCAGCCCACACCCAGCGGAACCGGTTCTTCCGCGAGGGGCGAGGCGAGCCGCAGGAAGCCGCTGCGCCAGCACCGCCGCTGCTCGCCCTCGGCGGTCCGCACGGTCACCCACATTTCGGCGGGCGCCGGCGGGGCACCCTCCGCGAGGACGTGCGTGAGCGCGCTCTCCAGCTCCTCCACGCCCTGCGCGAGCAGCTCGCCGAGGGGGCGCCCCAGTACGGCCGTACGCCCCGTACCGAGCGCGCGCGCCGCGTGCGCGTTGACCACGGCGGGCCGCAGGTCGGCGTCGACGAGCACGACGCCCCAGGAGGCGTCGTCGAACAGCGCCTCGCTGAGCGCGATCGACCGCTCCAGATCGATCTGCGCGTGCACCTCGCTGAAGGCGCAGTACACCCCGGCCGGCTTCCCGTCGGGACCCGGCACGGCGGCCGACTGGGTCCGTACGAGCACCCGGCCGCCCTCCTTGGTGAGCAGCGCGAACTCGTGGACCTGCCGTCCGGGCGCCTGCATCGCGGACAGCAGCCGACCCTCGACCTCCTCGGCGTCCGCGGGCCGTACGGCCCAGCCGGCGAACCCCTGCCGGCCGACCGCCTCGGCCGCGGTCCAGCCGAGAATCCGTTCCGCCTCCCGGTTCCAGTGCGTCACCACTCCGTCGGCGTCGAACGCGCACAGCGCCGCGTCCATCCCGTCGAGCAGAGCGGCGAGCAGATCGGCCCCGTCCCGCTCGGGCTCCTGCGGCCCGAGCTCGTCCGTGGTCCCACTACGCCGGGAAGCACTCACCTGGCACCCCCTGCAGGCCGTGTCGGCGTGTCCTGCGCGGTATGCCCGCGCGTCTGTTCACTCACTACGCATCACTCACTAGGAATCATTCAACTCGAACGTGACGCAGCCCACATCTGGTTCCCACAAGATTGGGGAAATCGTTGTGTGCGGACGCTTCGGCGTTCGGATCGATCACCGGGTACGTCCTGCGGCGGGCCCGTTGCGGGGTCGGTGACGGTAGTCGCGCGACTCCGTAGGGTCGCCGTTCCGAAAATCGGTTGAGGGATGGGGATCCGGTTCCTAGTGTGTGTCGCACGCCGAAAGGAGGTGATCGGGTACATGTATGAAACCCGGACCAGCGAGGTGGCTGCGGGCTAGCGGCCCGTCACCACATCCAGTGCGGTGCCGGACCAGCGCGTGAGACGAGCGTGCGGCCGGCCCAATCTCAGCAGTCACCCGACCCGTGAGCTCGCCGGTAAGTCCGGCCGGCTCCCTCGCCGCGAGGCGGAGGGACCAGAGCTCACGGGTCGTCTGCGTTTCGCGGGCCTGTGAGGTGTGAAGTGAGGGTGTGGCGGCACCCCACCTGGGGCACCGCCACATAGGCCGTACACACATGGGCCGTACGCACATAGGCCGTACGCACATGGGCCGCGCACACATGTGAAATCAGTGGGCGATGTCCTCGTAGCCCTCGATCTCGTCCGGGTTGCGGGTGCTCGGGCCCACATAGCGGGCCGAGGGCCGTACGAGGCGGCCGGTGCGCTTCTGTTCCAGGATGTGGGCGGACCAGCCGGCGGTCCGGGCGCACGTGAACATCGAGGTGAACATGTGGGCGGGGACCTCGGCGAAGTCGAGGACGATGGCGGCCCAGAACTCGACGTTCGTCGCCAGGACCCGGTCCGGGCGGCGGGCGTGGAGCTCGGCGAGAGCGGCCTTCTCCAGGGCCTCGGCGATCTCGAAGCGGGGCGCGCCCAGTTCGCGGGCGGTACGGCGGAGCACCCGCGCGCGGGGGTCCTCGGCGCGGTAGACGCGGTGGCCGAAGCCCATCAGCCGCTCACCCTTGTCGAGGGCCTGCCTGACGTACGCCTCGGCGTTGCCGGTGCGCTCGATCTCCTCGATCATGCCGAGGACGCGGGAGGGGGCGCCGCCGTGCAGCGGGCCGGACATGGCGCCGACGGCGCCCGAGAGGGCAGCCGCCACGTCCGCGCCGGTGGAGGCGATGACGCGGGCCGTGAAGGTGGACGCGTTCATGCCGTGCTCGGCGGCGGACGTCCAGTAGGCGTCGACCGCTGCCACGTGTTTGGGGTCCGGTTCGCCGCGCCAGCGGATCATGAAGCGTTCGACGACGGACTGCGCCTTGTCGATCTCGCGCTGCGGAACCATGGCGTTGCCCTGGCCGCGGGCGGACTGGGCGACGTACGACAGGGCCATGACGGCGGCGCGGGCGAGGTCCTCGCGGGCCTGCTGCTCGTCGATGTCGAGGAGGGGACGCAGGCCCCAGACGGGGGCGAGCATCGCCAGCGCGGACTGGACGTCCACGCGGATGTCGCCGGAGTGGACGGGGATCGGGAACGGCTCGGCGGGCGGCAGGCCGGGGTTGAAGGCGCCGTCGACCAGCAGCCCCCAGACGTTGCCGAAGGAGACGTGGCCGACCAGGTCCTCGATGTCGACGCCCCGGTACCGCAGGGCGCCGCCCTCCTTGTCCGGTTCGGCGATTTCCGTCTCGAAAGCGACGACTCCCTCGAGTCCGGGTACGAAGTCGGACATCAGGCGGCTCCTCATGATGTGTGCGACAGATGATTTCGGAGTGTTTGCGAGGGTGCTCGTGGTGCGGAGTGCGTGTGGTGTGCGTGGTGCGGAGTGCTCGTGGTGCTCGTGGTGCTCGTGGTGCTCGTGACCAAGCGTCTGCGATATATCGGCGATACGTCTGTGGTGGGTGCTGGTCGTCCGGTTCCGCGGTCGCCTCGTGGACTCGCGTCCGTACGTCACCCCGGTGATGCCCAGTCCGGATGGCGGTCACCCAACCGTTTCGGAAGCAGGACGATATCCCTTGGTGTCACCTTTGGGGAGAGGTAGCGGCACCGGGTGCCACGCAGTGACGAAGGCCACGCTCGCGGGGTGCCCCTCTGGCGCCTTGCGGAATGCGGCAGGATGGCCGTGTGACCGACCGTGATCCCGTCCTCGACCCCGCGTTGATGCGCAAGCACTACCGGGCCGAGGGACTCGACGAGACCGAGCTGGCCGACCACCCGATGGAACAGTTCGCGCGCTGGTTCACCCAGGCCGCGACCGATGGCGTGGTGTACGAGCCGAACGCCATGGTCGTCTCCACCGCGGACGCCGAGGGGCGGCCCAGCTCCCGCACGGTGCTCCTGAAGCAGTACGACGAGCAGGGCTTCGTCTTCTTCACCAACTACGAGTCCCGCAAGGCGCGCGACCTCGCCGGCAACCCGTACGTCGGGCTGCTCTTCCCGTGGCACGCGATGGCGCGGCAGGTCATCGTCAGCGGTACGGCGCGGCGGACGGGGCGGGACGAGACGGCCGCGTACTTCCGTACCCGTCCGCACGGGTCCCAGCTCGGGGCGTGGGCCAGTGCGCAGTCGTCGGTGATCTCTTCCCGGGCGGAAGTGGATGCGTCGTACGCCGAGTTGGCCGCCCGCTATCCCGAGGGCGAGCAGGTTCCGGTGCCCCCGAACTGGGGCGGGTTTCGCATCGCGCCCCGGACGGTGGAGTTCTGGCAGGGCCGGGAGAACCGGCTGCATGACCGGTTGCGGTATGTGGCTCAGGAGGACGGGTCGTGGCGGGTGGAGCGGCTCAGCCCTTAGTCCTTAGCCACCCTTGGCCACCCTTGGCCACCCCGAGCCCTGAAGCCGAGGAACGGCCCCCGCCCAATGGACCCTCCGCCTCAGCCCAGTACCCCGTCCAGGATCGTCGACCACTGGCGTACCACGCCCTCGCGGCGGGTGCGGTCGTCCGTGAGGAGGTTGGCGAGGCCCAGGCCTCGGGACATGTCGAGGAGGCCCTGGACGGTTTCTCGGGTGCCGGGGCGGGATTCGTCGGCGTGCAGGAGTTCCACGGCTATGCGGTGGGTCTCGCGGCCTACGCGGGCCTCCAACTCCGTTACGCGGGACCCTAGTTGATCCTCGTTGGAGGCGGCGACCCAGAGGTGGAGGGCGGCGCGGAACAGGGGGCCCGTGTAGAGGTCGACCAGGGCGGCGACGACCGCGTGGCGGTCCGTGGGGCCGTCGGGGAACAGGGCGCGCAGGGCGGTGGAGCGTTCCTCGGCGACGTACTCGACGGCGGCCGTGAAGAGGTCCTCGCGGGTCGGGAAGTGGTGCTGGGCGGCGCCCCGGGAGACGCCGGCGCGTTCGGCGACGACGGAGACCGTGGAGCCCGCCCAGCCGTGTTCGGCGAGGCAGGCGACCGCGGCTTCGAGGAGCCGCTGCCGGGTGGCCCGGCTGCGGTCCTGTTTGGGTACGCGCTCGACGAGCGGCGCACCGTTCACCGCGCCGCCCGTCGTCGCGCCACCGTTCACCACGCCCATGAGGGATCCCGTCGTTCGAGGAAGGCCGTCATTCCCTCGCGGGCCTGCGGGGAGGAGAACAGCCGGGCCGAGAGCGCGGTCAGGTCGGCCGCGTCCCGGTCGAAACTGTCCAGCACCTTAGCCGTGAGCAGCCGTTTCGTCTCGGCCAGTCCGTCCGGGGAGGCCCGGCGCAGTCCGTCGAGCACGGGCGCGAGTACGTCGTCGGCGTCCTCGCCCGCCGCCGTGACGAGGCCGATCCGGGCGGCTTCGTCCGCGTCGAACTTCTCCCCCGTGAGGTAGTAGCGGGCCACCGCGCGCGGGTCGAGGCGCGGCAGCAGGGACAGCGAGATCACGGCGGGGGCGACCCCGATGCGTACCTCCGTGAAGGCGAACGTGGCCTCCTGGGAGGCGACGGCGATGTCGCAGGCGCCGAGCAGTCCGAGGCCGCCCGCGCGCACATGGCCGGTGACGCGGGCGACGACGGGTTTCGGCAGTTCGACGATCTGGCGTAGTAGGGCCACCAGGACGTCCGGGTCGGGCGGATCACGCAGGTCCGCGCCCGCGCTGAAGGTGTTTCCGGTGTGGGTGAGGACGGCGGCGCGTACGTCGCCGTCCTTGCCGCACTCCGTGAGCGCGTCCGCCAACTCCCCCACCAACTGGGCGGAGAGGGCGTTGCGCCGCTCGGGCGCGTCGAGCGCGAGGGTGGTGATCCCGCGCTCGTGCGACCGCCGTACCACCGTCATGCGCGCTCCCTCAGTTCCCGTGGTTCCCGTGGTTCCCGCAGTTCCCGGCGCAGGATCTTGCCGGAGGCCGCCCTGGGCACGCCCGCGAGGAAGACGACCTGCCGGATCTTCTTGTACGGGGCGACGCGCTCGGCGACGTACGCCATGACCTCGTCCTCGGTGAGGTCCGCCGCGGTCGGCTGGCGCTGCACGTACGCGTGCGGCCGTTCGTTGTTGTCGCTGTCGTAGACCCCGATGACGGCGGCGTCGGCGATGCCCGGGTGGGTGAGCAGGAGTGCCTCCAGTTCGGCGGGGGCCACCTGGAAGCCCTTGTACTTGATGAGTTCCTTGACCCGGTCGACGACGTACAGCCAGCCGCCCGCGTCGACGTGTCCGACGTCTCCGGTGTGCAGCCAGCCGTCGGCGTCGATCATCGCGGCGGTCGCCTCGGGGCGGCCGAGGTAGCCCTTCATGACCTGCGGTCCGCGGATGAGGATCTCGCCGCGCTCGTCGACGCCGACGTCCTTGCCGGGGTCGTCGAGGGAGATGATGCGCATTTCCGTGTTGGGGATGAGTTTTCCGACGCTTCCGGGGGGCGGGTTCACGCTGTCCCGGGGTACGGCGTGCGTGCCGGGCGACAGTTCCGTCATGCCGTACGCCTGACCGACGGGCGGCAGCCCCAGCCTGCGCGAACAGGCCTCCGCCAGCTCGGCGTCCAGGGGGGCTGCCGCGCTGATGACGTACTCCAGGGACGACAGGTCGTAGCCCTCGACGGCCGGGTGCTTGGCGAGGGCGAGGACGATCGGCGGGGCCACGAAGAGGCCGGTGATCCGGTGTTTCTCGATGGCCGCGAGGAACGTTTCGAGGTCGAAGCGCGGCAGGACGACGACCGTGGCACCCTGCCGGAGGGGCGCGTTCATGAGGGCGGTGAGCCCGTAGATGTGGAAGAACGGCAGGACCGCGAGGATGCGGTCGCCGGGCCCCATCGGCATGGTGGGCGACAGCTGCGCCAGGTTGGTGGCGATGTTCCGGTGGGTGAGCATCACGCCCTTGGGGGTGCCGGTCGTCCCGGAGGAGTACGGGAGGGCCGCCACGTCCTCGGCGGGGTCGATGTCGACCTGCGGCTCGGGGGCCGTGGAGCCCAGCATGTCGAGCAGCGAGCGGTGTCCGGGTGCCTGGTCGCAGACGAAGATCTCCCGTACGCCGCCCGCGAGTTCGGCCGCCGTACGGGCCGTGTCGAGGAGCGGTGACACGGTGACGATCCACTCGGCGGCGCAGTCCCGCAGCTGCTTGGCGAACTCGTCGGGCGTGGCGAGCGGGTGCACGGTCGTGACCGACGCCCCCGCGCGCGTGGCGGCGAAGAAGGCCGCGGGGAAGGCGACGGTGTTGGGGCTGTGCAGCGCCAGCACGTCCCCCTTGCGGACGCCGAGGTCGGCGAGTCCAGCGGCTATTCGCCGGTGGAACGCGTCGAGTTGGGCGTAGGTGAGGGTCATTCCGTCCACGCCGTCGATCAGCGCGGGCGTGTCGCCCCGGGAGGCGGCGCGGCCCAACACCGCCTCGTGTATGGGTTCTTCGACGGCGGGGACGTCTTCGTACGCGCTGCGGAACACCATGGCGGGCCCTTTCCAGGAGCCGGAAGTTGCCGGAAGTCGTAGAGGAGATAGTGCTAGTAGGACTTCGGCAGGCCCAGGGTCTGGTGCGAGACGTAGTTGAGGATCATCTCCCTGCTGACGGGGGCGATCCTGGCTACCCGGGATGCCGTGATGAGGGACGCGAGGCCGAACTCGCCGGTCAGGCCGTTGCCGCCGAGTGTGTGTACGGACTGGTCGACCGCTTTCACACAGGCTTCGCCGGCCGCGTACTTGGCCATGTTGGCGGCCTCTCCGGCGCCCGCGTCGTCCCCGGAGTCGTACAGGAGGGCCGCTTTCTGCATCATCAGACGGGCGAGTTCGAGGTCGATGTGGGCCTGCGCCAGGGGGTGGGCGATGGCCTGGTGGGCGCCGATCGGCTCCCTCCAGACGGTGCGTTCGCGGGCGTAGGTGACGGCCCTGGAGAGGGCGTAGCGGCCCATGCCGATCGCGAAGGCGGCGGTCATGATGCGCTCGGGGTTGAGGCCCGCGAAGAGCTGGAGCAGGCCCGCGTCCTCGTCGCCGACGAGTGCGTCGGCGGGCAGGCGTACGTCGTCGAGGGTGAGCTCGAACTGCTTCTCCGCGCCGTGCAGTTCCATGTCGATCCGTCGCCGCTCGAAGCCGGGCGCGTCGCGCGGGACGATGAACAGGCAGGGCTTGAGCTTGCCGGTGCGGGCGTCCGCCGTCCGGCCCACGATGAGGGTGGCGTCGGCGATGTCCGCTCCGGAGATGAACACCTTGCGGCCCGTGAGGAGCCAGTCCGTGCCGTTGTCCGCGCGGCGGGCGGTTGTTGTTATTCGGTGGCTGTTGGAACCGGCGTCGGGTTCGGTGATGCCGAAAGCCATGATGCGGGTGCCGTCGGCCAAGGCCGGGAGCCAGTCCTGCTTTTGGGCCTCTGTGCCGAAGCGGGCGATCACTGTGCCGCAGATGGCCGGGGAGACGATCAGCATGAGGAGGGGGCAGCCCGCGGCGCCCAACTCCTCCAGGACGATGGAGAGTTCGGCTATGCCGCCGCCTCCGCCTCCGTATTCCTCGGGGAGGTTGACGCCGAGGTAGCCGAGTTTGGCCGCCTCTGACCAGAGTTCGTCGGGGTAGGTGCCCGCGGCGATGACCTTGGTGAGGTAGTCGTGGCCGTAGCGGGTGCCGAGGGCGGCTACGGCTGCGCGGAGGTCCTTCTGTTCGTCTGATTCGAGGACTGTTGTCATTGGGGGCTCCTCAGGGGGAGGGAGGTCTTGTTGTGTGGAGGGTGCGGGTTGGGTGTGGCTGGTCGCGCCCACGCGGCGGAGCCGCATGATCGACACAGCCCCGCGCCCCTATAGGGGCGCCTCTTGCTGGACGACCGCCAACAGGGCACCCACCTCGACCTGCTGCCCTGGAGCCGCGTGCAGGGCCGTCAGTGTTCCCGTGGTCGGGGCGGTGATTTTGTGTTCCATCTTCATTGCTTCCAGCCAGATGAGGGGGTCTCCGGCCCGTACGGCGGAGCCCGTGGTCAGGCCGTCGGCGATGCGGACGACCGTGCCGGGCATGGGGGCGAGGAGGGAGCCGGGTTCCTGTTGGGCCGTGGGGTCCGGGAAGCGGGGCAGGACGGTGAGCGCGGTGGTGTTCACGTAGACGCGGTCGTCGTGGCGGGTGACGTCGAACTTCCGGCGTACGCCGTCGATTTCGAGTACGACGAGATCCGCGGCGGTGGTCAGTACGCGGACGCCGTCGGCCGTCAGGCCCTCGCGGGTGTGGTGGTAATGGACCTCGTGTTCGTCGGCCGGCGAGGCGTAGCGCTTGGTCTGGGGCTGGGAGGGCAGGTTGCGCCAGCCGCCGAAACGGGAGCGGCCGTGGGCGTCCGCGAGGGCGGCGGCCAAGGGGGCGTACGGGTCCGGGGCGGCCGTGGTGAGGTCGGCCAGGTGGCGTTCGTAGAAGGCCGTGTCCATCCGGGCCGTCGTGAACTCCTCGTGGCGCAGGGAGCGTACGAGAAGGTCGCGGTTGGTGACCGGGCCGTGGATCGTGGCCCGTTCCAGGGCGCCTGCGAGGCGGCGGATGGCCTCCGCGCGCGTGGGGGCGTACGCGATGGCCTTGGCGAGCATGGCGTCGTAGTGGACGCCGATCGTGTCGCCGTCCTCGTAGCCGGTGTCCAGGCGGACGCCGGGTACGGAGAGGCGGTGCAGGGTGCCGGTCTGCGGGGCCCAGTCGTGGGACGGGTCCTCGGCGTAGAGGCGGGCCTCGACCGCGTGGCCGGAGGGCGGCGGCGGGTCGCCGTCCAGAGGCGCTCCCTCGGCGACGCTCAGTTGCAGGGCGACCAGGTCGACGCCGAACACCGCCTCCGTCACCGGGTGTTCGACCTGGAGGCGGGTGTTCATCTCCAGGAAGTGGACGTCGTCCCCGGAGACCAGGAACTCGACGGTGCCCGCGCCCGTGTAGGCGATCGTGCGGGCGGCGGCCGTCGCCGCGGAGTGCAGGCGCTGTTCGACACCGGGGGCGAGGCCCGGCGCGGGGGCCTCCTCGATCACCTTCTGGTGGCGGCGCTGGAGGGAGCAGTCGCGGGTGCCGTAGGCCCACACGGTGCCGTGGGTGTCGGCGACGATCTGCACCTCGACATGGCGTCCGTGCTCGACGTACGGCTCGACGAAGACCGTGCCGTCCCCGAAGGCGCTCTCGGCCTCGGCCGACGCGGCCGTCAACTCGCTTTTCAGGTCGGCGAGTTCGCGGACGATCCGCATGCCGCGGCCGCCGCCGCCCGACGCCGCCTTCACCAGGACCGGCAGATCGGCCTCGGTCACCGCGTCGGGTTCGAGGGGGGCGAGCAACGGCACCCCGGCGGCCGTCATCAGCTCCTTGGCGCGGGTCTTGGAGGCCATCGCCTCGATCGCCTCGGGCGGCGGGCCGATCCAGACCAGGCCCGCGTCGAGGACGGCCCGCGCGAAGTCGGCGTTCTCGGACAGGAAGCCGTACCCGGGGTGCACGGCCTCCGCGCCCGCGGCCAGGGCGGCCTTCACGATCAGCTCGCCGCGCAGATACGTGTCGGTGGGCGTCGCGCCCGGCAGGCGTACCGCGGTGTCGGCCACGCGCGCGTGGAGGGCGTTTTCGTCCGCGTCCGAGTACACGGCGACGGTTCGGATTCCCAACTCACGGCAGGTGCGGAAGACCCTGCAGGCGATCTCGCCCCGGTTGGCTACCAGCAGACTCGAAATCATGGGACCTCTCACATCCGGAAGACGCCGAAGCCGCCGCGTGCGCCCTCGTAGGGCGCCGTGTGGATCGCGGACAGGCACAGGCCGAGGACGGTGCGGGTGTCGCGGGGGTCGATGACCCCGTCGTCGTACAGCCGCCCGGACAGGAACATCGGCAGGGACTCGGACTCGATCTGCTGCTCCACCATGGCGCGCAGGGCGGCGTCGGCGTCCTCGTCGTACGGCTGCCCCTTCGCGGTGGCGGACTGCCGGGCGACGATCGACAGGACGCCCGCGAGCTGCTGGGGGCCCATGACGGCGGACTTGGCGCTGGGCCAGGCGAAGAGGAAGCGGGGGTCGTAGGCGCGCCCGCACATGCCGTAATGGCCCGCTCCGTAGGAGGCGCCCATGAGCACGGAGAGGTGGGGGACGCGGCTGTTGCTCACCGCGTTGATCATCATCGCGCCGTGCTTGATGATGCCGCCCTGTTCGTACTCCTTGCCGACCATGTAGCCGGTGGTGTTGTGCAGGAAGAGCAGCGGGATGTCGCGCTGGTTGGCCAGCTGGATGAACTGGGCCGCCTTCTGGGACTCCTCGCTGAAGAGGACCCCTTGGGCGTTCGCCAGCACTCCGATGGGGTAGCCGTGGAGCGCCGCCCAGCCGGTGACCAGGCTGCTCCCGTACAGCGGCTTGAACTCGTCGAAGTCGGAGGCGTCGACGAAGCGCGCGATCACCTCGCGCGGGTCGAAAGGCGTGCGCAGATCCCCGGGCACGATGCCCAGCAGCTCGTCCTCGTCGTACTTGGGCGGGGCGGCCGGGCCGGGATCGCCGTACGCCTTGCGGTGGTTGAGGCGGGCGACGACGCGGCGTGCCTGCCTCAGGGCGTCCTGCTCGTCGACGGCGAAGTGGTCGGCGAGGCCCGACACGCGCGCGTGCATCTCGGCGCCGCCCAGCGACTCGTCGTCGCTCTCCTCGCCGGTGGCCATCTTGACCAGCGGCGGACCGCCGAGGAAGACCTTCGCCCGCTCCTTGACCATGATCACGTGGTCGGACATGCCGGGGATGTACGCACCGCCGGCGGTGGAGTTGCCGAAGACGACGGCGACGGTCGGGATACCGGCGGCGGACAGGCGCGTGAGGTCACGGAAGATCGCGCCCCCGGGGATGAAGATCTCCTTCTGGGAGGGCAGGTCCGCGCCGCCGGACTCGACGAGGCTGATGCAGGGCAGGCGGTTGGCGAGCGCGATGTCGTTCGCCCGGAGGGCTTTCTTCAGGCTCCAGGGGTTGCTGGCGCCGCCGCGCACGGTCGGGTCGTTCGCCGTGATCAGGCACTCCACGCCCTCGACGACCCCGATCCCGGTGACGAGCGAGGCGCCGACGGTGTACTCGGGGGAGGCGCTCCCCCAGGCGGCGAGCGGCGACAGTTCGAGGAACGGCGTGTCGGGGTCGAGGAGCAGCTCGATGCGCTCGCGGGCGAGCAGTTTGCCGCGCCCCCGGTGCCGGGCGACGTACTTCTCGCCGCCTCCCGCGAGGGCCTTCGCGTGCTCGGCGCCGAGCTCGGTGAGCTTGGCGAGCATGGCTTCGCGGTGGGCGGCGTAGTCGGGGGAGGCGGTGTCCAGGGCGGACGCCAGGACCGTCACAGCAGGACCTCCGGGATGTCGAGGTGGCGGGAACGCAGCCATTCGCCGAGGGCCTTGGCCTGCGGGTCGAAACGGTGCTGGGCGGCGACGCCCTCGCCGAGCACTCCCTCTACTACGAAGTTGAGGGCGCGGAGGTTGGGCAGGACGTGCCGTACGACGGTCAAGTCGGCTGTCTCCGGGAGGAGTTCGCGGAACCGGTCGGTGGTGAGGGTGTGCGCGAGCCATCGCCAGGCGTGGTCGGTACGGACCCAGACGCCGACGTTGGCGTTGCCGCCTTTGTCGCCGCTGCGGGCTCCGGCGACTAGGCCGAGGGGGGCGCGGCGGGTCGATCCCAAGGGTGGGGGTTCGGGCAGCGGGGGTTCCTCCAGCGGCTCCAGTACGCGGGTGCCGTGGGCCGACGTCACATGGACCCGGCGCCCGTCGTGGAGGACGGCCATATGGTCCACATCCCCATGAGGGACGTACACATCCTCGAAGACCCCATAGGGGGAGCCCTTTCCCGGTGGCGCCATCACATGGAATCCGGGATAGCTGCCGAGCGCCAGCTCGACGGCGGCTCCGCTGAGAGTCCGGCCCACCGCGTCCTGGTCGGGGTCGCGCACGACGAGCCGGAGGAGGGCACTGGCCGTCTCCTCGGTGGGCGCGTCGGGGTGGTCGGTGCGGGCCAGTTCCCACCGCATGTCCGCCGGGCGGGACTTCGCCGCCATGAGCGCGGTCTCCAACTGGACCCGCGCGAACGCGGCCTTCTTCTCGATGTCGAGCCCCGCCAGGACGAAGACGACCTCGTTGCGGAAACCGCCGAGCCGGTTGAGCCCGACCTTGAGGGTGGGAGGCGGAGCCTCCCCGTGCACACCGTCGATCCGTACCCGGTCGGGGCCCTCCTGCGTGAGCCGGACCGAGTCGAGGCGCGCGGTGACGTCGGGGCCCGCGTACCGGGCGCCGGACGTCTCGTACAGGAGTTGGGCGGTGACCGTGCCGAGGTCCACGACGCCGCCGGTGCCGTCGTGCTTGGTGATGACGCTCGTGCCGTCCTCGTGGAGCTCGGCGACCGGGAAGCCCGGGTGGTGCAGGCGGGCCGGGTCGTGTTCGGCGAAGAAGGCGTAGTTGCCGCCGGTGGCCTGCGTGCCGCACTCCAGGACGTGCCCGGCGACGACGGCACCCGCGAGCCGGTCGTACGCGTCGGGCGCCCAGCCGAAGTGGGCGGCGGCCGGGCCCGTGACCAGGGCGGCGTCGGTGACCCGGCCGGTGACGACGATGTCCGCGCCTTCGCGGAGGCAGGTGGCGATGCCTTCGCCGCCCAGGTAGGCGTGCGCGGCGAGGCTCTTCGGGTGGCGTGCGGTCAGGTCGTCGCCCTCGACGTGCGCGACCCGTGCCGGGATGCCGAGCCGCTGGGCCAACTCCCGTACGGCATCGGCGAGTCCGGCCGGGTTCAGGCCGCCGGCGTTGGCGACGATCCGTACGCCCTTCTCGTGCGCGAGGCCGAGACACTCCTCCAACTGCCGCAGGAAGGTGCGGGCGTAGCCGCCGGCCGGGTTCTTGAGGCGGTCGCGGCCGAGGATGAGCATGGTCAGTTCGGCGAGGTAGTCACCGGTCAGGACGTCCAGGGGGCCGCCGCTGAGCATCTCGCGCATGGCGTCGAACCGGTCACCGTAGAAGCCGGAGGCGTTGCCTATGCGGAGGGGGTGGGGGGCGGAGGCGGGTGCGGAGAGCGGCGCAGGTCCGGTCGTGGGGCCGGGCTCAGGACCGGCCGCGGCCCCGGGCACAGAGCGCGGCGTGGCCCCGGGCACAGAGCGCGGTGTGGCCCCGGGCACACGGCCGGGCGTCGAGTCGGTCATGCCGTGGTGGCTCCCTTCGGTTCGCGGCCGGTGCCCGGTGGCCCCGCGAAGGCCTGTGCGATGTCCAGCCAGCGGTCGGCATCGGGCCCGTGCGCCCGTACGGCGAGGTCGGTGCGGTGGGCCCGCCGGGTGACGAGCAGGCAGAAGTCGAGGGCGGGGCCGGTGACGCGCTGGGCGGCGTCCTCGGGGCCGTACGTCCACAACTCGCCGGAGGAGGGTCCCGAGGGGGGTGAGGTGAGCTCGACACGGAACTCCTCCTCGGGCGGGGCGAGCCCCCGCACCCCGAAGGCGAAGTCCCTTGCCCGCACCCCGATGCGCGCCACATGCCGCAGCCGGTCGGTGGGTGGCCTCATCACATGCAACGTGTCGGCGATGTCCTGCCCGTGGGCCCAGGTCTCCATGAGTCGGGCCGTCGCCATGGAGGCGGCGGACATGGGCGGCCCGTACCAGGGGAAACGCACCCCTGTGGGTGCCGCGCACAGCGCCTTGTGCAGGGCGTCGCGCCCCGCGCGCCACTCGGCGAGCAGCCGTGCGGGCGGCAGCCCGGCCCCTGCCTCGGCACCCTCGTCGACGAACCGGTCCGGGGCGGCGAGCGCCTTCTCGACCTCCCCCGCGAACGCCTCCAGGTCGGTCACCGCGAGCAGCGCCGAACGGTCGGTCCAGGTGAGGTGCGCGATCTGATGGGCGACGCTCCAGCCGGCCGCCGGGGTCGCGAGCGCCCAGGTGTCCTCGCTCAACTCCCCTACAAGCCGGTCGAGTTCCTCGCTCTCGTCGCGCAGATCGTCGAACACAGGCGTCAGGTCGGTCACGATGCGCTCCCCTCGGGCACGGCGGTGTGCGACGCGGTGTGCCCAGGAGCATGGCAGCGCCCACAGAAACAAGCAAGCGTGCTTGCATTGTTGAAGCGGGGATGGCCTATACGGCCGGTATGGATGCCTGTACGGATTCCCGAAGGCATGCCGGGTCGGCGACGGCGAAATTGGCACGCGTGGGCAGGGACCCCCGCAGTACGGTCTGCCGGTGGCAGACGACGAGGACGGCTACTTCGGAGAAACCATCGCGGCGACGTACGACGAGTCGTCGGCGGAGATGTTCGAGTCCCGCGCCGTGGACCCGGTCATCGACGTGCTGGCGGCGCTGGCCGGTGACGGCCGGGCGCTGGAACTGGGCATCGGGACGGGCCGCATCGCGTTGCCGCTCGCACGACGCGGCGTCGCGGTGCACGGCATCGACATGTCCCGGGCGATGGTGGCGCGGCTGCGCGCCAAGCAAGGCGGCGAAGGTGACGGCGACGCCGACGCCGACGCGATCGATGTGACGATCGGCGACTTCGCGACGACGAGGGTGGACGGCACGTTCTCGGTCGCGTATCTGGTCTTCAACACGATCATGAACCTGACGACACAGGCGGAACAGGTCGCGTGTTTCCGCAACGTCGCGGAGCACCTGGAGCCCGGCGGAACGTTCGTCATCGAGGTCGGAGTCCCCGACCTGCGCAGGCTTCCGCCCGGCCAGAGCGCCGTACCGTTCCACACGAGCCCGACGCGATGGTCGTTCGACCTGTACGACGTGGCGACCCAGGGGATGAGTTCGAACTATGTGGAGGTCGTGGACGGCCGCGGCTCGTACTGGTCCGTCCCTTTCCGTTACGTGTGGCCCGCGGAGCTCGACCTGATGGCCCAACTGGCGGGGCTACGGCTGCGCGACCGGTGGGACGGGTGGACCCGGGAGCCGTTCACCAACGAGAGCGAACAGCACGTCTCGGTCTGGGAGAAGCCCGCCGACTGACGACGCCGAGACCTGAACCGCCAGTCCCTGCCGCCCGTTCCGGGGGCCGGCGCCCAGACCTCCTGCAAGTTCTGGCCCTCAGGTGGGTATCAGTCTGTCCCCAGGAGCAGCTCATCACCGGCGGGGAATCGGGCCGCACCACCCTCCTCCCAGGTGACCACAATGGCCACCCCACCCAGCGGACCCCGGGCGGTCGTCGTGGTTTTGACGGTGCGCCACATGCCTTCGTAGCCGATGACGTCACCCGTGCCGATCAAGGCCGCGCGCTTGGTCGGGACACCTGAGGGCTCTCGACGGGGTGGATGCTGTCCAAAGGGACGTCCCACTCGATGCCACCTCCTCTCGGCCGCACGAACGCGGTCCGGCTACCGACGCGCCCGGTGCCCTTGGCGCGTTCCTCGATCACGCCGACCAGTTCGCCGGTCCGGTCGTGCACCGTATCCTCGACGAACGTTCCCGCCGGGTACGGCAGTTCGCCGTGGCTGAGCATCGTTGAGGGCTTCTCGTTTCCCATTACTTGCGGCCCCCTCGCCGAAGCGCTCGCGCCAGGCGGTCCGCCACATCGGCGCGCACACGCCCCAGCTCAACGAGCCGCAGTTGAGGGGATGCAGGGTCGACCCTCAGCGAGGGCAACACGATCCCGACCTCGGTCAGTGCTGCTCTCAGGGACTCGGCAGCCGTGTACGGGTCGACGTCCGGTTTCTTCGTAGTCATGAACGGAACGCTAGAAGTGGGGGGTTGGCGGGCGATATGCTGTTTTCTCGAATTTGCTCGACGAGTGATTCGGATTGCTGGTGTTTTCACCTATGCCCTGCCGCAACCCGTGGTGCCGTGGTGGAGCCCCGACCATGCTGATTGGATCAACACTCCTGGAAGGGAGAGCGTCCATGGCTCGTCAGTTGCGCTTCACCGGCACAGACAGCAAGGTCGACGGTTGCCCCGCCCTGCACACGGATGAGGGAACCGGCGAGATCATCGTTCAGGGCACGCCCGTCACCGACCCCGGAGACCTCGCGCAGCTTCAGCACTTCGGGCCGGACGAGGCAGCGGTGGTCGTGCCGCGCGAACTGCTCGTGAACTGGGGACCGAAGGAGATGGAGCGGGTGCCAGAGCTTGTCGACCGGGCCACTTTCCGGCGTCTCTTCGAGACCTTCAAGCACACCGCGTGGCGTCTGGAGACGCGCCGCGGTTACGCGTCGGACCGACAGGACCCCGACTTTCAGGCGTTCCTGGCCACCGGTTCGTCGCCCTGCGACCTCAACGACCCCTGGTTCGTCAACATCAAGGCCCAGACGGACGCAGGCAAGACGGTCGGCCGGGTCCGCATCGCCGACAACCCACCCACCACGGAACAGCGGTTCCTGCTCGACTACGCCCGGCACAACGCCGCTGTCGGCGAGGACATGCGCTACCTGTGGCGCGAGGACGCGACTGGTCTGCCCACCGAAGACTTCTGGATTTTCGACTCGCGTTTGGTTGCCCTGCTGCACTTCGATGAGGCCGACAACCTGTTGAACATCGAGCTGATCACGGAACCGGCGGAGGTCGTGCGGTACGCCGTCGCGCGCGACGCGGCGGTGCACCAAGCCGTGCCGTTCGACCAGTTCGCCGCACAAGTGGCTGCGATCGAATAGCGCGCGTGACCGGTGAGCACTGACTATCAACAGGCACGGGCGGCACTAGGAACGCGGCTGCGTGAACTCCGCTTCTCGTGTCCCGGTGGTCGGCTCACCGGTCAGCAACTCGCGCAGCGGCTCGGCTGGCCCGGCTCCAAGGTCAGCAAGCTGGAGAACGGCAAGCAGACGGCTACCCCCGAGGACCTGCGGGCGTGGGCCGACGCGGCCGAGCGGCCGGGTGCATACCCCGAACTCGCCGCCCGGCTGGCCGGGTTCGAGTCCCACATCAGGTCATGGCGCAGGGCCCTGGCGAACGGCTTCAAGCCGCTGCACGAGGGACTGAGTGCGGAGATCGACCGCACCTCGGAGATGTGGATCTGGGAAGAGTCGGTGATCGCCGGACTGTTGCAGACCCCCGAGTACGCGCGCCACGTCATCCAGCGCTATGCGGAGTTGCTGGGCGGAGCCGGCGACATTGAGGACGCCGTGCGCTCTCGGGTGCAGCGACAGGAGTGGCTGTACCGCCCTGGTCACAAGCTGCACGTGCTGATGTGGGAAGCCGCGTTGCGTTCACTCATCTGCCCTCCCTCGGTGCTTGCCGCCCAGCTCGACCGTCTCACGGGCCTGATCGGGATGGACACGGTCGAGCTTGGCATCATCCCGTTCACGGCATCCGTCAAGATCGTGCCTGCGAACGGCTTCTGGGTCCTTGATGACCGCCTGGTCGTCGCCGAAGACTGGCACGCCGAGCTGTGGTTGAACGACGCCGAGAACATCGCCTTGCACTCGAAGGTGTGGAAGACCCTGCGCGAGTCGGCGGTGTACGGGGCTGACGCCCACAACGTCATCAACGCGGCGCGACGTGCGCTGAACCCACGTTGAAGCGCTCGGCGTGCCCTACTGACCGTGTTTCCGGTAGGGCCGGGCGTGGGGAGTCTGTACGTCGTGCATCTCTTACACATTGAGGTCTGGATCGGCGACGGGTGGCAGCGGGTCGTGCGGCTCGATGGCAAGGCGGACTACAGGCCGCCTGAACGCGGAAGCTGGGACGACGACTTGATGCATGAGTTGGAAGCGTTCCTGACGGCCAACCCAGAGAAGTTCTGGGTCGAGACTTCCGGTGAACCTCACGGGGGTGCTATTCGGTTCGGAGATGCCCCGGCTGTTCCGATTGCGTCCGGCCTGACGGCGAAACCCCGGCGAGCGGGCTGACGCTGTTTCTGCGAGTTCAAAACACGCCGAGCGACGTCAGCACCAGCAGGCACAGCGTGAGAGTGCCGCCGAACGTGCGGCCCCGAAGAACGCATGCCCCTTGGGGTGTCGGGCTTGTGGATGACACGAGCAGCCACAATGCCGACGATGATGGAATTCAGGGCACAGACAACGACCATCAGCACCTTGATACCGAGACAGACTTCACCTTCCGATAAGCGTGCGTGTTCTCTGCTGGGACAGCACCGATCGGCGAGAGTCGGCTCTCAGAGGAGAGGGTCGGAAGTGATCTGCCAGATGGTGACGAGTTCCGTGCGCGGCGTGACCATGTAGACGAAGAACCCGCCGTCCACGAATGCGTGCTTCGCCCCCTCGTCTGCCCCCTGAAAGGCAGGGCCGTGGAGGTAAAGGGCTTCAGCCGCTCTCACCAGCTCGTCCGCTCTCTTCTCCACCTCGGCGATGAACGCGGGCGGAGCGCCGGACGCCACGGTCTCCTCGTCGGGGATGTATTCCCAGTGCCAAGTCACGCGGCGTGCACCGCCTTGGCCGCGTCACGGTAGATGCCGCCGGCTGTGGTCAGGTGTGTGCGGGCCTCGTCAGGGGCGGTCGCGACGTGGGCGAGGTATTCGGCGCGGTGGTAGACCTTCGCCCTCTCCGGGTGCCGCTCGATCTCGATCAGAGCGGCCCAGTGGTTGAGGTAGGCGTGGACCGGCTTGATGGAGCCGTTCTCCAAGGCCTCCGCGAGTGCCTGGTCCCTGGCTTGGTCGTAGGCAGCCAGAAGCTGGGGGGCAACGACGGCGCAGGCCGCGCGGAGGGCGGCGGGGGTGCGCTCCGGGCGCGGGATAAGCGGTCCGTCGCCTGCTGTTTCGGCGTGCTGCGCGCTCATGCTGCCGTTCCCTTCGTCCTATCGGTGCCAGTTGTCCCGCTCTTGGTATCTCGCATCTGGCCCTCTTGCATCTGGCGGATACGCGAAGAGGTGTATCCGGACGCTTCGGCCACGCGGACCGGCCAGCCGCGCCGGGTGGAGGTGGTCAGGCCGTTGCTGATGGCCTCTGCGAGGCGGCCGGAGGCGGCGTCGAACGCTGCGCGTGCCGTGCGGATACGGTCGATGGCCGCCTTCTCGTCCGGGGTCATGGCGTCCGGCGTGAGGTGCGGGGTGTTGCGGGGATGGGGGGTGTTGGGGGTCCTGGGCACGAACCCGACTGTAGCGCTCACACCATTATTTGCGAAACAATTTGCGTTTTCTACCAGATGCGTCGGTCGCCCCGACCATCGGTCAAGACGCCGCCCCGGCCTCCAGCCCCTTGGCCCTGCCCCGCCCCACCTGGGTCCGTACCGCCCCCATGCTCGCCGCGATGACGAGTGTGATCGCCAGGGCCTCCGTCACGGACAGCGTCTGGCTCAGGACCAGGAAGCCCGCGATCGAGGCGACGGCCGGTTCGAGGCTCATGAGGACGGCGAAGGTGGAGGCCGGGAGGCGGCGCAGGGCGAGGAGTTCGAGGGTGTACGGGAGGACGGAGGAGAGGACGGCGACGGCGGAGCCCAGGGCGATCGTCGTCGGGTTCAGCAGCTTCGCGCCGGACTCTACGAGGCCCAGAGGCAGGAACAGCACGGCCGCCACCGCCATGGCGAGCGCCAGCCCGTCGGCCTGCGGGAAGCGGCGGCCCGTCCGTACGCTGAAAACTATGTACGCGGCCCACATGGCGCCCGCCGACAGGGCGAACGCGACGCCGACCGGGTCGAGGGTGTCGAAGCCTCCGCCGCCGAGGAGGAACACTCCGCCGAGAGCGAGGCCGGCCCAGACGAAGTTGAGGGCACGGCGGGAGGCCAGCACCGAGAGGACGAGGGGGCCGAGCACCTCCAGCGTCACGGCGGGGCCGAGCGGGATGCGGGCGACGGACTGGTAGAAGAGGCCGTTCATCGCGGCCATCGTGATGCCGAAGACGATGACGGTGCCCCAGTCCGCGCGCGAGTGGCCGCGCAGCTTGGGGCGGCAGATCACCAGCAGCACGATCGCGGCGACCGCGAGGCGCAGCGTGACGATGCCGAGCGCTCCGGCGCGCGGCATGAGACTCACGGCGAGGGCGCCGCCGAACTGGACGGAGATGCCTCCGGCCAGCACCAGGCCGACGGGCCCAAGGGCCCGCACTCCGCGTGAGCCACCCGTGGGAGCGGCACCGGACGCCGGCGCCGGGTCGGGCGTGGAGGCCGCCCCGGACTTGGAGGCCGGACCGGCGACAGCGCCCGCGCCCGTGGGGTTGGCGGCCACCGTCGGGGACTGGTCAGCGCTGGTGCTGGGGATGTTCACGGGGCCGTCCAGGAAGTTCGGGTCGAGAGTCGTAGTTCGTGGTTCGTCGTTTGTCGTGCGTGGTTCGTCGTTTGTCGTGCGTGGTTCGTCGTTTGTCGTGCTTGCCGTTCACCGTTCGTGGTTCGTTCACCATGGTGCACAGCTCGGTCCAGAGTAATGGACTTCGTCAGGACTGTGAACCCATTTTGAGGCTTACGGTGACCTCGGCGCCTCCTCCTACGAGTCGGGGCCGCCCAGTCCCTCCGCAAGCACCTCGGCCAGGTGTCGGCCCTTCACCCCGCCCACCTGTTCCAGCTGCGTGCGGCACGAGAAGCCGTCTGCCAGGACCACCGTCTCCTCCCCTGCCGCCCGGACCGCCGGCAGCAGTTGCTCCTCCGCGCAGGCCACCGACACCTCGTAGTGCCCCTTCTCGAAGCCGAAGTTGCCCGCCAGGCCGCAGCAGCCGCCGGAGAGTTCGCCGGTCAGGCCCGCCGCCGTGCGCAGGCGGCGGTCAGGCGTGTCGCCGAGTACCGCGTGCTGGTGGCAGTGCGTCTGGCCGGTGACCGGGCGGTCGACGTGCGGCGGGGTCCAGTCCGGGGCCTGGCTCTCCAGGGCCTCGGCGAACGTCACGACCGACTCCGCGAGCCGCCGCGCGCGCGGGTCGTCGTGGAGCAGCTCGGGGAGGTCGGTCCGGAGGGCGGCGGCGCAGCTCGGCTCCAGGACGACGAGCGGGGTGCCGAGGTGGGGTTCCATACGGTCGAGGGTGCGCCTCAGCACCGTACGGGCGCGGTCCAGTTGACCCGTGGAGACGTACGTCAGGCCGCAGCACACGCCGGACGGCGGCAGTTCCACCCGGCGTCCCGCGTCCTCCAGGACCCTGACCGCCGCCTGGCCCACCTCGGGCGAGAGGTGGTTCGTGAAGGTGTCGGGGAAGAGGAGAGTGACGGGCGGCCCCGCATCACCGCTCGGGTCCGCCGACCCGCCCACCTCAGGCCGGCTCTCCGACCTTCCCACCTCAGACCGGCCCTCCGACCCTCCCGCCCCGGGCCGACCCACCGACCCTCCCGCCCCAGGCCGACCCTCCGACCCTCCCGCCCCAGGCCGACCCACCGACCCTCCCGCCCCGGGCCGACCCACCAACCCGCCAATCCCGAGTCGTCCCGCCAATCCACCCCCATCACGCCGCCCGAACCACCCCCGGAACGTCTCCCCCGCCACCCGAGGAATCCTCCGCTCGGGCGCGATGCCTCCGAGCCGCTTTCCGACGCCGGCCAGCAGTCGTACCGAAGCGAGGAAGTTGACGACGCCCGCCAGGCGCAGGCGGGACACCGTCCGTAGCCAGATCGGTAGCCAGCCCATCGCGTAGTGGGCCGCCGGGCGGCGTCGGCCCTTGTAGTGGTGGTGCAGGAACTCCGCCTTGTACGTGGCCATGTCGACGCCGACCGGGCAGTCGGAGCGGCAGCCCTTGCAGGACAGGCACAGGTCCAGTGCGTCGCGGACCTCCGTGGACGCCCAGCCGTCGGTGACGACCTCGCCCGCGAGCATCTCGTGCAGCAGCCGGGCCCGCCCGCGTGTGGAGTGCTCCTCCTCGCCGGTCGCACGGAAGGAGGGGCACATGACGCCGGAGCCCGGACCGGCCGTCTCCGTACGGCACTTGGCGACGCCCACGCACCTGCGGACTGCCGCCGAGAAGTCGCCCCCGTCGTGCGGATAGCCGAAGGCCACGTCCACCGGCTTGCGCGGGAGCACGGCGAACCTCAGGTTCTCGTCCAGGGCCGCGGGCCGGACCAGCATCCCCGGATTGAGCAGGTCGTCCGGGTCCCACACCGTCTTCGCGCGCTCGAAGAGGGCGACCATCTCCGCCCCGTACATCTTCGGGAGGAGTTCCGCCCGGGCCTGTCCGTCGCCGTGTTCTCCGGAGAGCGAGCCGCCGTGGGCGACTACCAGCTCCGCCAGCTCCTCCGAGAAGCGGCGGAAGCGGGCGATGCCCTCGCGGGAGAGCAGGTCGAAGTCGATGCGTACGTGAATGCAGCCGTCTCCGAAGTGCCCGTACGGCGTGCCGCGCAGCCCGTGGGCGGACAGCAGCCCCCTGAAGTCCCGCAAGTACGGCCCCAGTCGGGCCGGGGGCACCGCGCAGTCCTCCCAGCCGGGCCACGCCTCGGTGCCGTCCGGCATCCGGGTCGCCGTACCGCTCGCGTCCTCGCGGACGCGCCACAGGGCCCGCTGACCGGCCGGGTCGGTGACCACGAGGGAGTCGACGACGTCCGCGGACCGCACGATCGCGTCCGCACGCGCGCGTGCCTCCGCCGCCGTCCCGCCGCCCGTCTCCACGAACAGCCAGGCGCCGCCCTTGGGCAGTCCCGCGTCCGCCCGTACGAGATCGGCCGCCATGCCCTCCACCGTCAACGGCCCGTACGGCAGCAGGCCCGCCGCTGCCTCGGCGGCGGCGCCCTCGTCCCCGTACGCCAGCACGGCGAGCGCACGCGCGCGTGGGGACTCGACGAGAGCGACGACCGCCTCCGTCAGCACGCCCAGGGTGCCCTCGGAGCCGCAGAAGAAGCGGGCTACGTCGGCGCCCTTCTCGGGGAGCAGCGCGTCCAGGGCGTACCCCGAGATGCGGCGGGGCAGGTCCGGGAAGCCCGTGCGCAGCCGCTCCAGCTCGCCCTCCACCAGAGCCCGCAGCCCCTCCGGAGCGCCCGCCCACGACCGGCCCGGCGACAGGGACTCGCCCCTCGCCGTCACCACGGACAGCTCGCGCACACTGTCGGCCGTCGTGCCCCAGGCCACCGAGTGCGACCCGCAGGAGTTGTTGCCGATCATCCCGCCGAGCGTGCACCGGCTGTGGGTCGACGGGTCGGGCCCGAAGCGCAGGCCGTGCGGCGCGGCGGCCTCCTGGAGGCGGTCCAGGACGACTCCCGGCTGGACCACGGCCGTGCGCGCCCGCGCGTCCAGGGACACGATCCGGTTCATGTGCCGGGTGAAGTCCAGGACCACGCCCGTGCCGGTCGCCTGTCCCGCGATCGACGTACCACCGCCGCGCGCGACGACCGGTACGCCCAGCCTGGAGCACACCGCCAGCGCCGCCGCCACGTCGTCGGCGTCTCTCGGGGCGACCACGCCGAGCGGTACGCGCCGGTAGTTGGACGCGTCCATGGTGTTCAGCGCCCGCGCGGTCGCGTCGAAGGCGACCTCTCCGCGCACGTCTTTCCGCAGCTCCGACCGCAACGCCGCCCGCAGCTCCCTCAGATCCTTTTCCGTCATACCTCCAAGAATGCCTCCCGTCACTGACAGTGACACGCGGCGGGGCGAGGAGGGTCTGCCCGCGGATTGAGAACGACTTGTGAAAGCGCAACCATTCCCACCCTGTGCGATCACGAACTCCCATATAGTTACGCCCAGTTGAGCACCAGGTGTCGCATCCCGCCCAGGACACGACCGAGGACACGATTCATGACCGCGCCCACTCAGCAAGCGCGCACCATCCCAGATCGGCCGTCCCCAGCGCACCTCGGCAGGGAACGACCCCGCCTGCGTGCCGTCGTGATCGCCCCGCTCCTGGCCGCCGTACCGGCGGCGTTCGCCGTCGGCGCCTCGGTCGCCCTGGCCCCCGTATCGGTGCGCGTACCCCTCGCCTGGGGCGGAAGCGCGGCCGTCGTCGTGCTGTGTGCGGCCGTCACGCTGGCGAGCCGCGCCATGGCGACCTCGCGATTACTGGTCCGCCGCCTCGAAGCGGTGTCCCAGGACGCGGACCGACTGCTCCATGAGCAGGCCCGTATCACGGAACTGGCGGCCCTCGAACGCGCCCGCCTCAACGACGAGTTCACCCGGGAACGCGCCCGCCTCGCCGAGCAGAACGCCCACCAGGCCGAGCAGAACGCCCACCAGAAGGTCCGCCTGGCCGCCGAACTCGACCGGGAGCGCGTCCGGCTCGGCGCGGAGCACGCGCGCGTGGCCGCCGAACTGCGCCGGGCGAGAACCGACCGCGCCGCCGCGATCTCCGCGGCCGCCAACACTGCGGGCCGGCTGCAGGCCCTGGCCACGAGCATGCTCGCCGACCTGCGCGCCATGGAGGAGAGGCACTCCGACGAGGACGTCCTCACCGACCTCCTCCACCTCGACCACCGCACCGCCCAGGCGGGCCGTCTCGCCGACTCCGTCGCCGTCCTCGCGGGCGCGCGCTCGGGCCGCCGCTGGGCGCGCCCCATCGTCATGGAGTCGATCCTGCGCGGCGCGATGGGCCGTATCAGCGGCTACCAGCGTGTACGTGTGCACTCGTCGAGCGAGGCCGCCGTGGCCGGGCACGCCGCCGAGGGCGTGATGCACGCGCTCGCCGAGATCCTCGACAACGCCGCGAACTTCTCGCCTCCGACGGCCGAAGTGCACGTCTACGTAGAGGAGGTTCCGGCCGGAGTCATCGTCTCCGTAGAGGACAGCGGGCTGGTGATGGGCGAGGTGCAGCTGCGCCGCGCCGAACGCGCCGTCTCCGGCGAGGAGGCTGAGCTCGGCGGCCTCAGCGGCACCCGGCTCGGCCTCGCGGTCGTCGGCCGCCTCGCCCTCAAGTACGGCCTGAGGATCTCCTTCCGCCCCTCCGCGCGCGGCGGCACGGGCGTACTGGTCCTCGTACCGCAGGACATCCTCGCGAGCCCGGCGACGGCCACCGCCACGCCTACGGCCACGGCTCCGACCCAGACAGCCGAGACAACCCGGACGACCCAGACCGCCCAGACGGCCCAGACCGCCCAGACGGCCCAGACGGCCCAGGCTCCGGCTGCGGCTCGGAGGGTCACTCGGACAACGACTGCGGCTGCCGCTGGGACTGGGACCGCGGCTGGGGCCGCGCCCCAAGCTCCGACTCCGGCTCCTGCCGCGACGCCGACTCCGAGAGCGCCCGCGTTTACGCCCACGCCCGCGACCGCGACTCAGGCAGGGGTCCCGTCCCCGGCACCCGCCCCGGCTCAGGAGTCGGCCCTCGCTTGGGCCCCGGCACCGACTCAGTATCCGGCTCAGGTACCAGCCCCTCAGGTGCCAGTCCCTCAGGTGCCGAACGCTCAGATGCCGGCCACTCAGCTACCGGCCGCCGCTCAAGGACCGGCCGTGACTCAGGTACCGGCCGTCACTCAGGTACCGGCCGTCCCCCAGGTACCGGCCGTCCCCCAGGTACCGGCCGTCACTCAGGTACCGGCCGCGACGCCAGTTTCGGCACCCGCCCCGGCCACGGCCACGGCTTGGGTCCCGATTCCCGCAACCCATGAGGCCCAAAACCCACACAACACCCACGGCACCCACGGCACCCACGGCACCCACAGCCTCCATGGTCCGCAGGACCCCCACGGCACCCACAACGCTCAAGGCACCCATGAGCCCGCGCAGCTCGACCAGTTGACGCATCCGTCCTGGCCTCAGCCCCAGCCCTGGCCCCAGCAGTCGTACGCCGCCGCGCACGCCCGCTCCGACCTGGACCCGGAGCCCGTACCGGCCCACGGCTCGCCGCTGCCTCCGCCCGTGGCCGCCGACGAGCACATCGGCATCCTGCCCAAGCGCCGCCGAGGCCGCACCCTCGCCGAGGCGGAGGCCGAAGTGGAGGCCCAGCGCGCCCGCATCAGGCCCCCGGCCGAGCCCCACAGCCTCGACAACCCCAACGGCCCTCCCGGCGCCCACGGCTCGCACGGCTCCAACTCCCCCGAGTTCCAGCCCCAGTCGCGGTTCCAGCCCCAGCCCCAGGAGGCCCCCGACACCGCGCCCGAAGACGTGATGGCCCGCGCCGCCCGCTTCAGCAGTTTCCGCCAGGCCGTCCGAGGGACGTCGGCGGAGGAGCCCGTACAGGCCCGTACGAGTCCTGCCACCTCCCATCCCGAAAGCGACCCCACTTCATGACCGGCCCCACCGGCCCCATAGGCACCCCGGCCACGACCGCCATCTCCTCCGCCTCCGGCACCGCTGCCGGCACCGCCGGCACCGCCGACGAGGAGCTCACCTGGCTCATGGAGGGCATGCTGGCGCGCACCCCCGGCGCCCGGCACGCGCTCGTGCTCTCCCGGGACGGTCTGAAGCTGTGTCGTACGCCGGAACTCTCCGTCGACCAGGCGGACCAGCTCGCCGCCATCGCCGCCGGGATCCAGTCGCTGTCGCACGGGGCGTCCATGGAGTTCGGGGACGGCACCGGGGGCGTACGGTCGGCGATGGCCGAGTTCTACGGCGGGGTGCTGTTCATCGTGGAGGCGGGCGCGGGCGCGCACCTGGCCCTGGTCACGGCCGAGGAAGCGGACCCCGGGCTCGTCGGGCACAACATGGGCGAACTCGTGGAGCAGCTCGGCGAACACCTGAGCGCGCAGCCTCGTACGTCACCGAGCGAACAGCCCCGTAGCAACCCATTGAGCGCGCAGCCTCGTACCTCATGAGCCGGCCGGGCAGGGACGACGCGCCCGACCGGCTCTACACACTCACCCAAGGACGCAGCCGGTCCATGCCCGGCACGCCGTTCGACCTGGTGACCCTGGTCGTCGCCGAGTGCGACGCCGTCCCCGGCATGCAGTCGGAGCACGCGGCGATCCTGCGCCTCACCGGACGGCCGACCGCCGTCGCGGAGGTCGCCGCCGAGCTGCGGCTGCCGGTGAGCATCACGAAGATCCTGCTCTCCGACCTCCTCGCCGCGGGCCGCGTCAGCGCCCGCCACCCGCGAAGGGCCGTACGCGCCGGCCACACCGATCCCGACATCCTGGAGCAGGTGCTCGTTGGACTCCGCAACCTCTGAAACGACCGCCGCCGCCATGGAGGCCCGTACGCCCTTGGAGGCGTCCGCCGACAACGGGCTGAAGATCGTGATCGTCGGCGGTTTCGGCGTCGGCAAGACGACGATGATCCACTCGGTCAGCGAGATCCGCCCGCTCAGCACCGAGGAGACGATCACGCGGGCCGGTGGGACGGTCGACGACGTCAGCGCGGTGCCCGGCAAGTCCGCGACCACCGTCGCCTTCGACTTCGGCCGCATCACGCTCAGCGCCCGCACCGTGCTCTACCTCTTCGGCGCGCCCGGCCAGGAGCGTTTCTGGTACCTCTGGGACCGGCTCTTCTCCGGCGCGCTCGGCGCGGTCGTGCTCGTCGACACGCGGCGCATCGACGACTCCTGGTACGCCATCGACCGGCTCGAACGCCTCGGCACCCCGTTCATCATCGCGCGCAACCACTTCGGCGGCCCCGCCCACCCGCTCGAACAGGTCCGCGACGCCCTCGACCTCGCCCCGCACATCCCGCTCGTCGACTGCGACGCCCGCTCCCGCGACTCCGGCAAACGCGTCCTGATCACGCTGGTCGAGCACATCAAGAGCCTGTACCTCGCCGAGAACCCGCAGGCCATCGAGAGCGTGCGGACCGCGAGGAGTCCGTACGCGGCCGAAGGCGCCGCCGGTACGTCACAGGACCACGTCATCGCACCCAGAGCACCCAGAGCACCCAGACAGGAGTCGGCCCAGTGAACCCCGTCCCCGTGCCCCTCAACGGGCCCCGGTTCATGGCCGAACCCGCCCAGCTGTACCGGGAGTTGAGGCGCGAACACGGTGCCGTGGCGTCGGTGCTGCTCGACGGGGACATCCCGGCCTGGCTCGTGCTCGGCTACCGCGAGCTGCACCAGGTCACCGGCGATCCGGTGCTGTTCAGCCGCGACTCCGGGCTCTGGAGCCAGTGGCACCGCGTCCCCGACGACTGGCCGCTGCTGCCGCTGATCGGCCGCGGCCAGCCGTCCATCCTCTACACCGTCGGCGAACGCCACCGCGAGCGCGCCGCGATGATCAGCGACGCCCTCGAAGCCGTCGACGCCTTCGAACTGCGTACGCTCGCCGAGCGGTTCGCCGACGAACTGATCGACGCGGTGTGCGCCAAGGGCGAGGCGGACCTCGTCGCGGACTACGCGACCCTGCTGCCCGTACGCGTCCTCGCCACCCTCTACGGCTTCGCCGACGAACAGGGCCCGGGGCTCGTCGCCGCCCTGAACGACATGGTCAACGGGCACGAGGACGCCATCACGGGGCAGCTGCACGTGGGCACGGCGATGGCCCGACTGGTGGCGGACCGGGCGGCGCGCCCCGCGGACGACGTGGTGAGCCGCATGCTCGCGAGAGCACACTCGGCAGGAGGCGGGAGCGGCTTCACCCCCATGACGCCCTTCACGCACGAGGAGATCACCCAGGACCTGATGGTGATGATGGCCGCGGGCCACCAGCCGACCGCCGACTGGATCGGCAACTCGCTGCGGCTGATGCTCACGGACGAGCGGTTCGCGGCCTCGCTCTTCGGCGGGCGGCGCAGTGTCGCCGAGGCCATGAACGAGGTCCTGTGGGAGGACACGCCCACCCAGAACGTGGCCGGGCGCTGGGCCGCCCGCGACACCCGGCTCGGCGGGCGGGCCGTCCGCGCCGGTGACCTGCTGCTGCTCGGCCTCCAGGCCGCGAACCACGATCCGCAGGTCCGCACCCACGGTTCCGCCCTCACCGGTGGCAACAGCGCGCACTTCTCCTTCGGCCACGGGGAGCACCGGTGTCCGTTCCCGGCACAGGAGATCGCGGAGGTCGTGGCCCGCACGGCCATCGAGGTCGTCCTGGACCGCCTCCCGGACATCGACCTCACGGTCCCCGCGGAGTCGCTGCCGCGCCGCCCTTCCCCATGGCTACGGGGCCTGACGAAACTGCCGGTACGCTTCACACCGGCTCCGGCGCTCGGGGGTCCGCGCGCCTGACAGACGCTTTTCCTCACCCGGCGGGAACCGTCTCATCCGACGGACGACGTTTCACCCAGGTTTCCCGGAACGGATACGCTCCCGTCGTGGCTGATATCCAGATCCCCGCTGACCTCAAGCCCGCCGACGGCCGTTTCGGCGCGGGCCCCTCCAAGGTGCGTACGGAGTCGCTCACCGCGCTCGCCGCCACCGGCACATCCCTGATGGGTACGTCCCACCGCCAGGCCCCGGTGAAGAACCTCGTCGGGAAGGTCCGCGAGGGCGTGAGCGACCTCTTCCGGCTCCCCGAGGGCTACGAGGTCGTCCTCGGCAACGGCGGCTCCACCGCGTTCTGGGACATCGCGACCCACGGCCTGATCGAGAACAAGTCGCAGCACCTCACCTTCGGTGAGTTCAGCTCGAAGTTCGCCAAGGCCGCGAAGCTCGCGCCGTGGCTGGCCGAGCCCACCGTGATCAGCAGCGACCCCGGCACGCACCCGGAGCCGGTCGCCGAGGCGGGCATCGACGTCTACGCCTTCACGCACAACGAGACCTCCACCGGTGTCGCGGCGCCCGTCAAGCGCGTCGCGGGCGCCGACGAGGGCGCGCTCGTCCTCGTGGACGCGACGAGCGGCGCCGGCGGCCTGCCCGTCGACATCGCCGAGACGGACGTCTACTACTTCGCCCCGCAGAAGTCCTTCGCCGCGGACGGCGGCCTGTGGATCGGGATCTTCTCCCCGGCGGCGATCGAGCGCGCGGAGCGCGTCCACGCGAGCGGACGCCACGTCCCGGAGTTCTTCTCGCTCCCCACGGCGATCGACAACTCCCGCAAGAACCAGACGTACAACACCCCGGCCCTCGCCACCCTGTTCCTCCTGAACGACCAGCTGGAGTGGATCAACGGCCAGGGCGGCCTCGACTGGTCCACGGCCCGTACGAAGGACTCCTCGACCCGCCTCTACACCTGGGCCGAGGAGAGCAAGTACGCGACCCCGTTCGTCACCGACGCCACCAAGCGCTCGCAGGTCATCGGCACGATCGACTTCGCCGAGGAGATCGACGCGGCGGCCGTCGCCAAGACCCTCCGCGCCAACGGCATCGTCGACACCGAGCCCTACCGCAAGCTCGGCCGCAACCAGCTCCGTGTCGCCATGTTCCCCGCGATCGCCCCGGCGGACGTCGAGGCGCTCACGAAGTGCATCGACTACGTGATCGAGAAGCTGTAGTCGTTTTCGCGAAGCTGTAGTCGTTTTCGTTACGACGAGGAAGGGCGCCCCGCGGATCAACCGCGGGGCGCCCTTCCTCGTCCCCCGTCGTCCCCCGTCGTCCCCCGTCGTCCCCCGCCATCCTTTGTCGCCCTTCGTCGTCGAGGGCAATGCCGAGTGGCCTGCGGCCGACGTCCAGGTGAACCCGCAACCCGGACAAACCCGCCTCTCGCCACAGCCGCGTAACAGCGGCCGCACAGAGGACAACTCCCGCCCCACCCCGCCGGTCAACCTGCTGCGTCGCACACCCGCGCCGCGGCGGAACCGGTGCCGCCCGGCGCAACTCCTCCAGTCCCTAACGAAGTTGGAGTTGCCCCATGCCCAGGAAGTCCCTGCCGACACGGCTCGCCGCCACCGCCGCGCTCCTGCTCGCCGCGGGCGCCCTGTCCGCGCCCGCCGCCTCGGCGAAGCCCGCGGACCCCTCCCCCAGCGACGCCTACGTGCTGACCGTGAGCACCAACCCGGCCGGCACCGACTACGACAACCGCCACGTCGACGTCACCGGCACCGTCACCAAGGCCGACGGCACCCCGGCGCCCAACATCCCCGTCACCATCCAGGAGGTCGTCCGCTTCACCACCTGGAATCCGTGGGGCGACCCGATCGATCCCACCTACTACGAGCCGCGCGACCTGGGCAAGCCGGTCAGCGACGCCAACGGGAAGTTCACCGTCCCCAACGTCAACATCGACCACATGAGCGGCAGCAGCCTGCTCAACGTCCAGCACGACGTGCAGATCACGGCCTTCTACGACGAGGACGGCGACCTCAACACCCCGCAGGACGGCTACTTCGCGGACACCACCGTGGCCGCCAACACCAAGTCCAGTTCGGTCAGTTACCAGGTCAACAAGAAGAAGGTGAAGGCGGGCGACATCCTCACCGTCCAGGGCAAGGTCACCCTCCCCAAGGGGGTCGAGCCCCAGGGCACCGAGGTCTTCCTGCAGACCTACTGGGAGCAGGAGTACGACGTGAAGACCACCGTCGAGGACGACGGCTTCTTCGTGATGTCCGTGCGCGTCTCGGGCTACGACGACACGTTCAAGCTGCGCACGGCTCCGACGGACCTCTACGTGGCGGGAGCGGAACAGTCGCTCCCGATCACCAAAACGTCGCTGCCCCGCAAGTAGCCCCTGGGAAACACGTAGCCCCGGGAGAAGCAGCACCCGCGTCCCCCGGCAACGGGTCACGGGTCACGGGTCACCCTCGCGCGAGCGGAGGTGACCCGGCCGGGGCACGGCTCAGCCCCCGTCAGCCCCCGTCAGCCCTCGTCAGCCCTCGTCAGCGCTCGCCAACCCCCGTCAGCTCTCGCCAGCCCCGTCAGCTCTCGTCCGAACGGGACAGAGCTTCGGTGATCATGCGGGTGGCGAAGTCGGGGTCGTCGGTGATGCGGTTGATGTGCTCCGCGAGCAGGAAGGCGGTGACCTCCAGCGGGGTCATCTCCTCCTCGGTCCAGTCTCCGTACTGGTTGCGCCAGAGGTTGGGGCTCAGGCCGATGCCCGCGGCAACGACCAGGCCGGTCATGGTGGGGACGACCTCGGGGCGGACGCTCTTGGTCATCATGCGCATCGAGCCCACGAGGGTGGGCACCACGTACTCGATGACGTCCTTGTCCTGGCTCTCGTGCGCCTTCCTCAGCCAGGTCATGAACATGTAGATGAGCGTGCACGCGCCGTCCAGCACGTCATTGAACCCCTTGGGGCCCAGCGACGCGACGTACTGGTCCATCAGCGCCTGCTGTTCGGGGTCGGTCTCGGTCTTGCCTTCGTGGATGGTCTTGAGCCGGGAGTCGATCAGCATGAGCACCGCGCCCACGTCACCGACGGGAGCATGCTGAGGGTCGCAGGGCGATGACACAGGAATCCTCCTCAAGTGGCCGCAGTGGGTAGCGCGGCGTATCCGTACAGTAGTTGGCCGACGGGGCGAGGGTCGGCGACTTCTCGCTTCTACGACTGCGACTGCGACGCGACTGCACGGCGACCGCACTGCGATTGGGCACTGCGATCGCGACCGATTCACTTCACGACCGCGACCGATCTCCTTGCTGAGCCGACTACTTGCTGAGCCGACTACTTGCTGAGCTTCTGGAACCTCCGCACCGCCAGCGGAACGAAGATCAGCGTGAGGATCAGTGGCCACACACCCGCCATCAGCAGGGCGTGCTGCTCGACCCACGAGTCGCCGCTGCCCACCGGCGTGCCGAACAGTTCGCGGGTGGCCGCGGCCGTCGACGAGATCGGGTTCCAGGCCGCCACGAAGCCGAGCCAGTCCGGCATCAGTTGGGGGGCGACGAAGATGCTGGAGATCATCGTCAGCGGGAACGCGACCGCGAACAGACCCCCCGCCGCCTCCGGGTTGGGCACGAGCAGACCGAGCCACACCCCGAGCCAGATCAGCGCGAACCGCAGCCACAGCAGCAGCGCGAAGGCGCCCAGGAAACCGAAGCCGCCGTCGGGCCGCCAACCCATCGCGACGGCGGTGAGCATCAGGATCGTCAACTCCGCGCAGGCGACGATGAGATCGGTGACCCCGCGCCCTGCGACCACCGCGGACGGCGCCATCGGCATGGAGCGGAAGCGGTCGATGACGCCCTTCGTGGAGTCGTACACGACGAGCGTCGCGGTGTTGATGAACCCGAAGGCCATCGTCATCACGAACATGCCCGGCATCAGGAAGTCCCGGTAGTCACCGCCGCCGGGCACGGACATCGCACTGCCGAACACATACCCGTACAGCAGCACGGACAGGATCGGGAAGCCCAACTGCCAGGCGATGTTGATGGGTTGGCGCTGGTAGTGGGTGAGGCCGCGCCGGACGACGTTCCAGCAGTCGACCAACGCCCAGTACGCACGGCCGTGTTCGTCGACGGCGGGCGTCCCGGTCGGCGTCCCCGTCGGCGCCCCCGTCGCTTCGAGCGTGCCGCTCATGCCACGGCCTCCTTCGTGTCCTCGGCACCCTGAGTGCCCTTCACGCTCTTCACGTTCGTCTCGTCCTCGGTGACATCCGTACGGTGTCCCGTCAGTCGCAGGAACACGTCGTCGAGGCTCGGCCTGCGCAGGCCGATGTCCTCCACCCGCACACCCTCGTCCTGGAGGGTGCGCGCCACCTCGGTGAGGGCCGCGACCCGGTCGGTGACGGGCGCGTGCACCCTCAACTCGGTCTCGTCCGACTCCGGTTCGCCGTCCGAGACGCGGGCGACGACCTTCACCGCCCGCGCGATGTCGGACCGCTCGGCGACCACGACCTCGATCCGGTCGCCGCCCACCGTGCTCTTCAGCCCGTCCGGGGTGTCGTCGGCGATGGCCCGCCCCTGGTCGATCACGGTGATGTGCGAGGCGAGCTTGTCGGCCTCCTCCAGATACTGCGTGGTCAGCAGCACGGTGGTACCGCCGGTGACCAACTCCCGTACGGAGTCCCACACTTCGCCCCGACCGCGCGGGTCGAGCCCGGTCGTCGGCTCGTCGAGGAAGAGCACCTTCGGCGTGAGGATCATCGACGCGGCGAGGTCGAGACGCCGCCGCATGCCGCCGCTGTACTTCCCGACCCCCTTGTCCGCGGCGTCGGCCAGGTCGAACTGCTCCAGCAGCTCCCCCGCCCGCAGCCGCGCCCGGCGCCCGCCCAGGTGGAACAGCCGCCCGAACATCTCCAGGTTCTGCCGACCGGTGAGCACCTCGTCCACCGCGGCGTACTGACCGGTGAGCCCGATCCGCGCCCGCACCTCCCGCGGCCGGCGTGCGACATCCAGGCCCGCCACCTCCGCACTGCCCCCGTCCAGCTTCAACAGCGTGGCGAGGATGCGGACGGCGGTGGTCTTGCCCGCGCCGTTCGGCCCCAGCAGGCCGTGCACCGTGCCCTCCCGCACGGCCAGGTCGAAGCCGGCCAGCGCCCGCTTCTCCCCGTACCGCTTCTCCAGTCCCTCGGCCCGCACCGCGTAACCGCTCACAGCACTCCCCCAATCCCTGAAGCCCATCCTCAAACTGAGTACACCGTACCCTTTTGAGAGTACACCGTACCCAGTTCCGCTCCAAGGGATTATCCTGAGATCCATGACAAGCGGCCCGGGCAGCACGGAAACCAGCGGCAGCGGAGACATCACCCGCACCCTTCACCTGCTGTGGGACACGGGCCCCCGGCCCAGCCGCGGCCCCAAGCCGGGCCTCACGCTCGACCGGATAGTGGAAGCGGCGGTCCGGATCGCCGACGCGGACGGACTGGAGGCCGTGTCGATGCGCCGGCTCTCCACGGAGCTCGGCACGGGCACGATGTCCCTCTACCGGTACGTGCCCGGCAAGGGCGAGCTGCTCGACCTGATGCTGGACCGCGTACAGCGCTCGGCCGCCGACACCTCCGTCTTCGGCGAGAACTGGCGCTCCACGCTGGAGGTGCTCGGCCGCGAAAGCCTCGCCCTCTACCAGCGCCACCCCTGGCTGCTGAAGGTCAACCAGTCCCGCCCGGTCCTCGGCCCCAGCGCCATCGACGGCATGGAGAAGGTGATCTCCCGCATCAGGCCCATGGGGCTGAGCGATCCGGAGCTGGTCTCGGTGGTCATCCTGATCGACTCGTACGTCACCGGCGCCGCCCGCACCCAGCTGTACGCCCAGGAGGCGGAGCACAGGACGGGCCTGACGGACGCGGAGTTCTGGGCCGCCCAGGCCCCGGTCCTGGAACAGGTCATGACCAGCGGCCGCTACCCCGTGATGGCCTCACTCGCGGAGGACGCCTTCGGCCCCGACTTCGACCACTTCGACTTCGGCCTGCAACGAATCCTGGACGGCTTGGAGACACTGGTCCAGCGCAGGGGCACCGGTTAGGGGCACCGGTTAGGGGCACCGGTTAGGGGCGCCCTTCAGGGGCGCGGGGAACTGCGCGACCAGCCCGACGTCGAATGCGACACCATCGGCCTGTGATCAGGCAGCCGAGCTGATCAGGAACTCCTGGTCTGCCGTCCCGTCGCAGGGCTTCACCGTGACATCGGCTCCGGTCTTGGTGGAGTCGTCGCGCAGGCCCACACAGCTCCGGGTGCCCTCCAGCCGGAGGAGGTAGCGGGTGGTTCGGCCGACGGGCTCGATGCGGAAGTGCTGGTAGGGCCGATTGGCGTCGCAGCTCTTCCACGGCCACGGTTCCAGCAGGTCCTGGCCCGGGCCCTCGCGGCGCAGGGTGAGACAGCCCCGGCCGTGCTGCGGGTGCTGCCACTCGATGAAGTACGTCGTCCGTGACGCGGAAGGGTCGACTGGCCTGAGGTACGTGTGGGGCGGCCTGGCCTCTTCGCAGGGCAGTTGTGCCGCGACCGCGTTCAGGTATTCGCCCCGGGTGTCCCGGCCCTCGGTGAGGCACAGATGGGGCGTGCGGGCGGGGCGGATCTCCGCGAAGCCCCGCAGAGCCTTGACGGTCGCAGCCTCCGGGCCGGCGGAGGAGGCGGGCGGGGACGGGGGAGAGGAGCCCGCCGCCGTCGACAGCGTCCATACCAAGACCGAGATGGCGGCCAGAGCCGCCGTGACCGTCCCGGCGAGGACCCACCACTTCGTCCGCCGCCGCAGCCCGCCGATCCGCACGGCCGCCACCCACGAGTGGATCCGTCCCGCCGCGCTGTCGGCGGCTGCGGGGCCAGAACCAGGAGCGGTTTCCGGCGGCCGCGCGCCCGCCCCCTCCTCTGCCCGCTGCCTGGCCTCCAGCCATGCGGGCACATCCGCCTCGGCCGCACCGCAGGCCCGCACGTACGCGGCCAGCGTCTCGGGACCCGGCAGACGGGTTCCACGGAGCATGTCGCTGACCGTGCTGCGCGCCAGCAGCTCTCCCCGCGCCTGGGCCCGCCCCTCCAACTCGCGCAGGGTCAGGCCGGATCGCTCCTTCAGCTCGCGCAACAGGCCGACGAGAGCGGCGATGTCACGTACGCCTCGCAGATCGAACGCCTCACTCCTGTCCGAATTCACGCTCCATGCTCACCGATCTGGCCCGCTGCAACAAATACGCATCTAGACAATCAATGGAGGGAACTGGCCATCGCCGTTCGCACGGCCTTGCTCCCTCACCACCGCTTCTGGCAGTCCGGACAACGCTGGGTCGAAGCAATCGTGGCCGCGGAGGTGAGAACCACGACAGTCTCCGCCAGGGCGAGGACTTCCCGCACCCGGCCCGGCGGCTGATGGCCCAGGCCGACGCGGACGAGGACCTCAGCTGGGCTGTCCCGGTGGACTCCACGATCGTGCGTGCTCACCAGCGCGCCGCTGGGGCCCGCACAAACGAAACTGCCTAGTCGCGCGGCTCGCGCCGGAACAGCCGCTTGAGCCCGTAAATGACAACCAAGGCGGCCCCCAGGGCGATCGCCCCCTTCGTGAGGTCGGCGTTCATCCCGTCGTCGGTGCCGTCACCGCTGGCCGAACCCCCGTCCCCCGAGGACGACTTACCGTCTCCCCCGCCCGCACCGGGAGCGTCCTCCGGCTCCACCGAACTGCCGGACCCCTCACTCCCGTACAGCAGCGTGGACCCGTCGGGGGTGTACGCGATCGACTCGCCCTGTCCCTGGAGGGGCACGTTCAGCCGGTCCTCCTGCTTCACCTTCCCGCCGTTCCACGTGTACGCGAGGCCGCCGAAGTAGCCGCGTACGGCGAGCCGCTTGCCGTCGGGCGAGAAGGCGCCGTCGGTGACCCAGAGGCCGATGTCGCCGATGCGCTTGAAGGTGTTGGTGCCGGAGGCGGAGAGCTTGGCGGGCCCTTCGTACAGGCCTCCGCCGTCCTCGTTCTTCGAGACGATGTAGGCCCGCCCGGTCTTCGGGTGCACCATGAGGGCCTCCGCGTCCCGCGCGCCGTCCGCGTATTTCACGTCGTACTGCGTGGCGCGGATGCTCTGGTCCTTGAGCTGCTTCGGCTCGGGCAGTTCGTAGATCCAGACGTGGTCCCACGCGCCGTTGAGGTTGTCGCCGATGTCGCCGACGTAGAGGTGGCCGTTCGGGCCGATGGAGATGGCCTCGACGTCCCGGGGCCGGCCGACGCCCGTCATGGTCACCGTGGCGACCGTCTCGCCGGTCTTGCTGTCGACCGCGTAGAGGAAGGCCCCGTCGTCGCTGTCGTTGTGGGTCCAGTAGACCCCGGGGTGGGCGCGGGAGGCGACGAGCCCGCTGGACTCGGTGATCCGGGGATCCTTGATCGTGAACCCGTCCGCACCCTCCGCCCCGTCGGCATCGGCGGCGACGGCGGGCGCGACGAGCACCCCGGCAAGGAGCACAGGGAGGGCCCCGACAAGGAACGCAAGCGAGCGACGCATGCCCCCAAGCCTGCCATCCCCGTCGCCGGTTCAGCGGGCGTGTCCATCCTCACACTCCGCCCGTCCCCCCGCACGCTCCGCCCGTGGCGGTGATCGTCCATGATGAGCGGATGCTCAGGTTCATGCCCGTCGGCGATTCCATGACCATCGGAAGCGCGGGCGAACACACATGGCGCTACCGGATGTGGCAGCACCTGCGCGCGACGTACGGCGGCCCCTTCAAGATCGTCGGCCCTCGCGAGACGCTGTACGACAAGGCCACGGAGACCGCCGACTCGTACGAGTACGCCGACCCGGACTTCCCCCGCGCCCACCTGGCCGGATGGGGCGAGGGCTGGCACCACCTGACCCCGCAGATCGCGGAGGCGGTCCGCACGTCACGCGCGGACGTCCTCCTGGTCTCCCTCGGCCTGATCGACCTGGGCTTCTACACGAACGCGGCCCAGACGGCGGAGAACGCCCGCGCCTTCGTCGCCGAGGCCCGCTCGGCGAACCCCCGCGTGGCGATGGTCCTCCTCCCGGTGATCCCGAACACGAGGGCGGAGACGGACGCGCCCTTCGCCCGCGAGGTCGCCCTCTTCAACGAGCTGCTCGCGAAGACGGTCGCGGACCTGGACGAGCCCGCGTCCTCGCTCCTCCTGGCCTCGGTCCCGCCCTCGTACGACATCACCGACGACACGTACGACGGCACGCACCCGAACGCTTCCGGCGAACACAAACTGGCGGCGGCGTTCGCGGAGGCGATGTATCAGGCGTGGGATGTGGGGGAGCGGTACGGGGCCGAAACCGCCTGACCGAATCAGGGCGTGGCTTGGTCACCGTGCGTGTCGTTGGGCTGCGTGGCCGCACTCGTCCGACGGCGGCCGGGGAGGAGCCCACGATGTCCGACGTCAACGCCCGGATCCTGGACGAGCTGTTCGACCAGGTGCCCGTCCCCGAGGGGTACAAGGGCGAGATCGTCGAGGGAGCGATCTACATCGCGCCACACCACGACATCCACTGGGAGACCACTCTCGCCCTCCTCGAAGTACTCAATGCAAGGTTCGGCAACGATGTGCGGGTCTTCTCAGACGTCCGCATCGACTTCCCCGGCCACCTGAACGGCTTCGCCCCGGACGTGGCAAAGCTGCGCGATGGTTCCGAAGCGGATACCGAGGGCCGTTGGCGCCACCAGGACGTCGAGTTCATCGCGGAAGTCGTCGACCCGCACAGGGCCAAGAACGACTACGGCCCCAAGAAGACCGCGTACGCCCTCGCCGAAGTCCCTGCCTACCTCATCGCCGACCCGTACCAAGGCAAGTGCCACCTCTACACCCAACCCAAGGACGGCGAGTACGTCAGCAAACTCTCTGTGGCCTACGGCGCGGACATCGACATGACGAGCACAGTCCTCGGTCTCACGCTCAAGACGGACGAGTTCCCCCAGGACTGACGCCTCGCCTCCTTGACCTCAACCAAACTTGAGCTCCTACGGTCGGCTCATGACCACCCAGAGCGCGACCCAGCCCAAGCCGTACCCCCGCGACCGGCTCGCCGCCCAGCCCATCGGCTACTGGACCGGCGCCGCCTACCGCGAGGTGGTCGGCCGGATCCGCAAGGAGCTGGCGACGGAGTCGCTCACCCAGCCCCACTGGTGGATCCTCAACCACGTCGCCGCCGCCCCCGCCCGCTGGACCCGGACCGAACTCACCGCCAAGCTCCAGCGGTACGACGACCAGGGCATCGACTTCGACGAGGTCTTCGACGACCTGGTGGGCCGCACCTGGCTGACGGAGGACGAACCCGGCGCCGAAACCCTCACCCTCACCGAGGCGGGAGAAGCGGGCCTCGCCCGCGCGAGGGAACGTACCCTCCGATCCCACGAGCAGACGCACGCCGGGATCACCGAGGAGGAGTACGTGGCCACCCTCGACGTGCTACGCCGGGTGATAACCAACTTGGGCGGGGACAGCGACCTGCCGGAGTAGGTCCGGCGGCTTAGCCTTCCGCCCCCGCAGCCGTCACACCTGCGTCCGCCCCACCATCAGCACTTTGATCGCCACTCGTGCGCCATCGATCTCGTACGTGACTCGGTACGCACCCACCCGTAACCGCCGCAGATCGGTGCCGCCCAGCTTGCTGCTCTCGGGCGGCTCGGGTTCGAGGGCGAGGGAGTTGATCGCCTGGACGAGAGGCTTGACGGCGTCCCCGTCACGCGATTTGAGGCGTCGCAGGCCTGCCGCCGCGGCCGGTTCCCAGATGATCGTGAACCTCATGAGGCCTTGCCCCTCAGCATGTCCTCGACTTCGGCCTGCGTGTACGTACCGCTGCCGCCCGTTGCCTTGGCTCGCAGCGCGATCGCCAGGTCGGCGAAGTCGATGGCGAGGGCCTTGGCGTTCGCGTCGGTGGCCGTGTCGGCGAGGGACTGCGCCCACCAGTGGTCGAGGAACGCCTCGAAGGCGGATCCTTCCGAGAGGGTCGCCAATTCGGTGTCGAGGTCCGGTAGCCGGTCGGGGCGGAGGGCCGCGCGGATCCCCTCAAGGTTGCGCGGAACCATGGGCCCGGTGAAGCCGACGGCCTCACGCGCCTCCTGAAGGATCTCGCTCCATGCCGCCATGTCCCTGCTCCTCTCCGAGGCCGCCTTCCGGGCTGCGGCAGCAGCGTATGACGCGCTACGCACCGGCGGCACACTCCTGTACACGCGTCCGCCACTGCTCCGAGAGTGGCTGGAACTGGAGCGTCGCCTCGAACGCGGCGGCCGTGCGGCAGCGGAGGCAGTGGGTTTCGTCGCTACGGGGGCGGAAGACGTGCTCGCTGCCGGGGCCCGGGCAGGTCACGAGGCCCCGCCTGGCCGGAGGGGCTACCCACTCGGGTGAGGGCGGAGCAGCGACCGGATGCCGAAGTCTCGCCGCCGCCGGTAGCTTCTGGACCAGGCGGTGACGCAGAAACCCGACCGCCGAGCGGATGCCGTCCTTCGGAAGGCCGGTCGTCAGGGCGCGGCGGAGATCCGGCGCGGAGACACCCCGCCGCAACCACTCCGCAGCCGCGCCAGCAAGGAGCCGGGCCTCGCGTACGCCGAGGAGCAGATCCCGGTTCGAGTGACGCAGCGACAGCAACAGGCCTTCCGCCTCCGCGAGTTCAGGATCCGGTTCGGGATCCGGTTCGGGATCCTCGCGATCAGCGGTGTCAGCGGCGTGATCGATGTGATCGGCATCCCGAGGCGGGTCTTGGGGTGGTGGGTGGGGAAGGTTCTTCTCTCCCAAGTCTTCTGTCTGGGGAGAATCACCGACCGTCCGCTCCCCCGGCCCACCGACCGTCGGCGGACGCTCACTCGGCAGGTCGTCGTCCTCACGGACCCGGGACGCCTCGTCACGCGTGAGGGTGACATTGGTGAGGAGTTGTTCCGTGACCCAGCGGCCCCGCGCCCCCTGCTCCCGCCACTCGTGCAAGTAACCGCAGTCGGCGAGGAGTTGCTTGGCCTTCTGGTAGGCCCGGCCCTTCAGACCCAGCCTGGCCGCGTGTTCGCTGAGCGGCTTGGGGGCGGTGGCCTCGGACTCGGGGAGCCCCTGTACGTACAGCAGCAGAACCTTCGCGTCACTGTTGAGCCGCGAGTGCCGTACGACGTCGTGCGAAGCCTTCGTATAGCGCCGAACCGGCGCGATAGCATGCCTAAGCATCCCTGGTGGACCTCTAGACCACTCGGTGGTGAAGGTCCTCGGGCGGTGTTCTCAGCACCTCCGGGGACCGCTCCGTACACGGATGCGCACGGAGTGTGATGTCGCGGTCACCGTACATCACCGATCAAGCGGCCCACCACTTCGTGCAGCAACCCCGCCTCCACGAACGGCACTTCGGGCGTCGGCTCCGACCTCCACTCCAACGGCCAGGTCAGCCCGCCCAACGCGGGCACCCCCACGTACGCCCATCCCTGCGAGTCCCGCCCCAGCGCCCGCACCCCGGTGGGCCAGCGGTAGCCCGTGGCACTTTGCGGAGGCAACAGGAAGTACATGTACCGGTACCCCGTCGCCTCCCGGACGACCGGCCCCGCCCGAAAGTCCGTGAACTGCATGAGCTCGTACGCGACTTGCTCTGCGAGGACGCCCGCGATGCGTACGGCGTCGAAGTGGATACCGGCGTGACGGAGTCCGTGGCCGGAGGCGGGGATCCAGGCGTGGACGGTGGTGGGGGAGGTTTTCGGGTTCATGAAGCAAATGCTTCCGGTCGGTCACATACTGTGACCAGGGTTACGCAAGGTCCGTGCACGTCTGTGCACTTGGGGAGGTCGCTGTGCACTCCAGTGAACGCGGGTCGGAGTCCTTCGGTGTGCTGTTGCGCTTCTACCGCGAACGGGCCGGGATGACGCTGGAAGGGCTCGGCGGACACGTCGGATACTCCAAGTCACAGGTCGCGATGGTGGAGCGCGGCGAGCGACAGCCCAAGGGCAAGTTGGTCGAGACCGCGGACCAGGTTCTGGGTGCACAAGGTGCACTACTGGTGTTGGCGGAGAAGGAGTTCGGGAACAGCGGACTTCGGCCATGGACCGAGGACTACCTGGCGGAGGAGAGGAAGGCCTCCGCGCTGCACGTGTACCAGACCCATCTGATCCCGGGTTCGCTCCAGACCGAGGCGTACGCGCGCGCCGTCTACTCCTGCAACCGCTACCCGACTCTGGACGACGACGAGATCGAGAAGCGGGTCGCCTCCCGACTGGAGCGACAGCAGCTCTTCGAGCGCAAACCCTCGCCGAGCGTCAGCTACGTACTGGAACAGAGCACTCTCACAAGGCCGTTGGGCAGTCCGGCGACGCTCAAGGAGCAACTGCACCACGTCCTCACCATCGGCCGACTCCGCCACGTCGAGGTCCAGGTCATGCCGCACGACCGGCATACACATGCCGGACTGAACGGCCCCATGATCCTCCTGGAGACAACCGAGCGTCTCCAGCTCGCCTACATCGAAGGGCCAAGCGGCGGCTACTTCGTAAGCGAACATCCTGACCTTGGAGACCTGTTCGGCAAATATGGCATTCTGCGGGCGCAGGCCCTCACTCCCGAGGAGTCCGCGAAGCTGATCGAAGAGGTGGCGCGGGAGCTATGAGCA
The DNA here is from genome assembly GCF_026341515.1 of Streptomyces sp. NBC_00878. NCBI lineage: Bacteria > Bacillati > Actinomycetota > Actinomycetes > Kitasatosporales > Streptomycetaceae > Streptomyces > Streptomyces sp. NBC_00878. Next base: position 4,701,749 of record NZ_JAPEOK010000001.1, read on the forward strand.
CGGACCTCGACTGGTTCAAAAGCAGCTACAGCGGCGGCGAGGGCGAATGCGTGGAGCTTGCCGTGCAGTGGACCAAGAGCAGCTACAGCGGTAGCGAGGGCGAATGCGTCGAGATAGCCGTAGCCCAGACCGCCGCCACCCCCGCCACCATCCACATCCGCGACTCCAAAACCCCCACCTCCGCCACCCTCAAGGTCGCCCCCGCGCCATGGGCCACCTTCCTCGGCCACGTCGCCGCGTCGTGAGTGATTCGGGCGCACTCTAAGTCGCCCATCCGGACCGGACCCGCCCTCACCGGATCTTCCATCCGGACGAGGTATCCACGCCCTGATTCGCGCACGTCGTACCGCCCCTCACGTGATGCTGGGCGTCATGGAGATCCGGATCACGATGGACGGGGCTCGGCACGACACCGAGCGGCGTTCCCTCTACAAGTGGCTGTGCGACGACCGGGAGTTGAGGGGGGTCGTCGAGGTCGCGATGGTCGGCTCGGAACCCGAGGAGCCGGACACCGACACGATGGGGGCCGGCTTCGAGACCATCGCCGTCGTCCTGAACACCGCGCTGCAGCTCGGCAGCCTCGCAGTGGCGATCGCGACATGGCGGCAGGGACACGCACCCCGTTCGACGATGGTCATCGAGCGCGACGGAGTAAGGATCACGCTCCCCGACGGCCGTCTCGACGACGCCGAGGCACTCCTGCGCGCCTTGGAGGACCGGGACCAGGGCCAGGACCGGGAGAGGCGCCGATGACCGGAGAGACCAACTCCCGGATCGATCCGGCGCGTTCGGCCTGCGTGCTCATCGGGGTCGACGCGTACACCGCCCTGGATCCGCTGCGGGCCGTACGGAACAACCTCACTCGGCTCGAAGAGGCGTTGACGGACCCGGGTATCTGGGGCGTACCCCGGGAGTCGTGCCAGGTCGTGTCCAATCCGGCGACACAGCAGGAGCTGATCGGCCCGGTCCGCAAAGCGGCCACGGCCGCTCAGGACACACTGATCGTCTACTACGCGGGCCACGGCTTCATCGACCACTCGGACGGCGGTCTCTATCTGACGCTTCCCGGGACGGAACCCGGGGAGATCGACGGGGCGGTGCCCTACGAATGGCTGCGCCGCGCCATTCGCGACAACGGCTCGGCCAAGCGTCGCGTCGTGGTGCTGGACTGCTGCTACAGCGGCAAGGCGCTCGACGGCATGTCCGCCGCGGGGACTCTGCAGGTCACGGCCCTCATGAATGACGTCGAGGGGTCGTACGTGGTGGCGGCCTCCGCCGCGAACCGACTGGCGCTGTCCCCCCGGGGCGAGGAGTGCACGGCCTTCACCGGTGAACTCGTGAACATCCTGGGGCACGGCATCCCGGGCGATCCGGAGGTGCTGCCCCTGGGCAGGGTCTTCCACCATGTCCGCACCAGTCTGCAGCGCAAGAGGCGGCCGCAGCCCGAACTGCAGGACCGCAACGGCATCGGCTCGCTGCTCTTCGTCAAGAACCGGCAGCACGTCGCGCAGGCCGTCCCGCCGCCGTCCGGAGGGACACCGACCGCACCCGGGCGCAGACGGCGCGGCTACCTGGTGTCCGCCGCGGTGGCGGTGGTCGCGGCTCTCACGACGGCGGGAGCCCTGATCCTGTGGCCGCCCGAGAAGGCGGCCGGGCCCTGCTCGAAGACCGCGTCGCTGCTGAGCGTCTCCGACGCCCTGGGCAGGGTCGACGATCCGAAGTACCAGCGGGCCCGCCTGGACGGCCTGTCCGCGATCGCGCTCGACGGACCGGCCCACGCGTGGGTGCTGGCCGACAACGCCCCGGGCCGGATGTTCCACGTCGCGCTCGGCACCCCCGACCGCCTCGATCCCGATCCCGAGAGCGGCGGGGGGATCCGGACCCTCAGACGCAAGGACGGCACCCCGTACAAGCAAGGCTTCGACGGTGAGGGCCTGGTCGTCGAGAAGGGCACCGACACCGTGCTGATCAGCGCGGAGCGAGACTCGGCGATCCATCGGTTCCGGATCGCGGACGGCAAGGAGCTGGGCACCCTGCCCGTCCCCGGACCCTGGCGGAACATCCCCTCCGGAGGGCGGGCCGACGGAAACCGCAACGTCGAGTCCCTGACCGCCACGTCGGACGGCCGCCACCTCTACACGGGCCTCGAAGGGCCGCTCGCCGGCGACGGCGACTCGGCGGGCCGCAACCTGTTGCGCATCCAGCGCTACACGGGCTCGCCGGGCGGCTCGTACGCCTTCGACGGCCAGTACGCGTACGAGGCCGACGCGGGCGCCTACCTGGCGGAACTCGTCGCGGTCGACACCGACCGGCTGCTCGCACTGGAGCGCACGTACGCCGCGGGCATGGGCAACAGGATCCGCGTCTACGACGTCACACTCACCGGCATGACGGACGTCTCAAAGGTCACATACCTGACCGACGAACTCCCCGACACCTTCGCCACCGAGAAGAAGCGGCTCGTACTCGACCTGGTCGACTGCCCCTCCGGAGACCTGAAGGCACCCGAGGGACAGACCCAGCCGAACCCGCTCCTCGACAACGTGGAGGGCATGGCCCTCGGCGGCCGCCTCACCGAGGGGGAACACCGTGGCCGCCGCCTGCTCTATCTGATCAGCGACAACAACAGCAACCCGAAACAGGTCACCAGGCTGTACGCCCTGAGCGTGTCCCTGAAGTGATTCCTGCGCCCGGCAAGGTGTTCAGAACGCCTGGCCCCGCTCGCCCGGCACGTTCACCTGGCTTGTTCCTATGGTCTGCCTGGTCACGACAGTAGGCTGCCGGACACCGAGATGTCGGAGGTCGGCAGGAGACCCCGCACCGGCCGGAATGAGTCGAGGAGCCGATGCAGCGACGGCGGGCAGTCTCTCCCGAGGAGCGGTACGAGCAGCTGGTCGCGCAGTTCGCGGAGCTGGACGGGGTGACCATCCCTGGCGACGAGCCGGGACGGGAGGGAAAGTTCGGCGCTGCCGCACTCAAGGTCGGCGGGAAGATTTTCGCGATGCTCGCGCAGGGCCGTCTGGTGGTGAAGCTCCCGCGGGCCCGGGTCGACCAGCTGGTGGATGCCGGTGAGGGCGAGCGCTTCGACCCGGGGCACGGGCGGCTCATGCGCGAGTGGCTCAGCCTGGACCCCGGCTCGGAGCTCAGCTGGGACGGACTGGCCCGTGAGGCCCTGGACTTCGTCAACCCTGCCCGCTGAACCGCACAAGGACGGCTTCCCAGCCCAGGCCGCCGAGCACGGGCACGGGCACGGGCACGGCGCGACGTACGTCGGTGGCCCCGCAGCCCATCACCCTCACCTCACCCATCGCCCCTCACCGGCACCGTCAACCATCGCCCGGAACCTGCCACCCGCCGCCGCCCCCTCCGTCACACCCTGGTGAGATTTCTGCAACATCCTGGTAAGTCCGGTCTCCCGGACGTGACCAGGAGCCCTGGGTTTCCCTCTCCAAGGGCATGAGTCTGACCGGGACGTCGTTCCTCTACACCGTCGTCGTACTGTTCGCCCTCGCCGTCGTGCTGCCGCTCGTGCTGTGGTCGCGGCTGCGGGGGCCCAGAGTGCTGCGGGCCGTGGGCCGGGTGCTGATGCTGCTGTTCGCGCAGGGCACGGCCGTCACCCTGGTGTTCGTCCTGGTCAACAACTCCAACTGTCTCTACGACAACTGGTCCGACCTGCTCGGCACGAGCAACCATGTGCAGCGGGCCGCCGACCTGGGTGCGGACGGTACCGGCGGGATATCGCTGGAGCGGTTGCCCAGGGTCCAGCAGAATTTCCACAGGGCCTCCGGGCCCGGCATGCGCGCGGCCGGCGGCGTGCGCGTCACTCAGCTCAAGGGCCGGGTCTCGGGGGTGAACGCCGAGGTCTACGTCTGGCTGCCCCCGCAGTACGACGAACCCGCCTACCGCAACCACAAGTTCCCCGTCGTGGAGCTGCTGCCGGGCTTCCCGGGCTCGGCGAAGGCGTGGTTCGGGACGCTGAAGGCGCACGAGCAGCTGATGCCGCTGATGCGCAGTGGGCAGGTCGCGCCGTTCATTCTGGTGGCGCCGCGTACCAGCCTGCTGCCCAGGGTGGACACGGGCTGCGCCAACGTGCCGGGCACGGTCAACGCCGACTCCTGGCTGAGCATCGACGTACCGAGGATGGTCACCGACAACTTCCGTGCCCAGTCGGCCCCGCAGGGCTGGGCGGTCGCCGGATACTCGGCCGGGGGACACTGCGCGACGAGGCTCGCCATCGCCCACCCCGACCGCTACCGGGCCGCGGTCAGCCTGTCCGGCTACAACGACCCGAACGGTGAACGCAGTTCGCTGACCGCGCGGACCCCGGCACTGCGGGCCGCCAACAACCCGTATCTCATGCTCAGGCGGGCGCCCGTACCGCCCCCGATCTCGCTCTACCTCTCGGGTCAGCCGCGCGACGGCTACGAGGCGGCCGTGAGCCTCCAACAGGCCGCGAAGGCGCCGACGAACGTGCACGTGGTGCTCGTGCCGCGCAGCGCGGGCGGCCACACGATGGCGCTGTGGGAGCCACAGGTGGTCCCGTCGTTCCGCTGGCTGACCGAACTGTTCCCCGCCGGGACCACCGGGACCACCGGAACCGCCGGAACCGCCGGGGCCGCCGGGGCCGCCGGGAACGACCAGCCGCCCAGCGCCCGCGCCGACCGTCCCGTGACCCGCCACGCGGGACCCGGGAGGGGTGTTGCCTAGATCGGCGATCAGCCCGGCCCGCCAGGTGACCTCCGCCGAGGGCCAGGAACAGGAGCCGAAGGCCAGGAACAGGAACAGGAACAGGATGCCGCTACTCGGCCGGAGTGCGCAGGCCGGCCAGCATCACCTCGTGCGTGCTCTCACGCTGCCGGGGAGTTGAGGCCGAGTCGGCCATGCGCATGAACGCCGCCACGTCTTCGGCGGTGACATCCCCGCGCAGTTGGCCGCTTCGCCGGGCTCGGTCGGCGACCGGGGTGATCAAGGAGGCGGTGAGAGCCCTCCCCTGCTCGGCCGCCTGCGGGCTCGTCCTGCACAGAGCGTCGAACAACCGCAGCCCCGCGTCGTCGAGTACGCACCCGCGGGTGAACACCGCGCGGAAGGCCTCCCAGTCGTCGGCGATGGCAGCGGCCTCCTCCGCGACCTGGCCCGCGCCGCGCGCCAGGTCCTCCAGCAACTCAAGGACAAGGTCGTCCTTGGTCGCGAAGTGCCGGTAGAAGGTGGTTGCTCCCACTCCCGCGGTCCGGGCGATGGCCTCGATGCTCAGGTCGGGTCCCTGCTCGGCGAAGGCCAGGCGGGCCGCATCGAGCAGCCGCCGCCGGTTGCGAACTTGGTCTTTGCGCGGTGCACGCGGTGACGTGGCGGTCAATCCAGGCTCCTGATCGGGACACCCACCGAGGCGGTAGTGGTGCTGCCCCGCCTCGGCCAGCACGATGGATTCGGTAGTGATACTACCGCTTCTTGCGGGAGGCGCGCCCACTCGGCCCCACGCCCCACTCAGGCGCACGGCGCCAGCCGCCCCACCCCCCTCCGTCAGTCGCACCGCAGACCGATCCGGTTGTTCCACTACCGTTTTATGCGTACGGTGAAGCGGTAGCAGTACTACCACTTCCCAGGAAGGTGCTTTCATGCGCGCGCTCATCCCGACCGGCAACCCGGAGACCCTCACCGAGCTGGGGGAGGTCGATCTCCCCACCCCGCAGCGCCACGAAGTGTTGATCCGGGTGACCGACGTCGCACTCAACCGGGCGGACTTCCTGTACCTGAGCGACCCTTCGACCACGTTCCGCCCCGGTATCGACGCGGCCGGGGTCGTCGCGAAGGCAGCAGTGGACGGCAGCGGACCGTCGGAGGGCAGCCGGGTCGCCCTCCACCTGCCCTCAGGAGGAGGCGCCGCCGAGTACGTCGCCGCCTCGGCGGACCGCCTCGCGGTCATCCCCGACAACGTGGACTCCGCCTCCGCGGCCGCGCTCCCCCTGGGCGGGCTGGTCGCCCAGCGACTCCTCGCCCTCGCCGGCCCTCTGGAGGGGCGCAGGATTCTCGCCACGGGCGTGGGAGGCGGGGTCGGCCAGGTCCTCATCCAGCTCGCCGTCGCGGAAGGAGCCGAGATCACCGCCGTTGCCGCGCAGGGCCAGCCGACTGACCACATGGCGGCGCTGGGCGCCAAGATCGCCCTCGACATCGACGCCGTCGAGGACACCGCCTTCGACATCGTCCTGGAGTCCGTGGGTGGCGACCTGGGGTCGAAGACAGCCCACAAGCTGCGCCCCGGCGGCCAGTTCCTCTGGTTCGGTCAGGCCAGCGGCAGCCCCATCACCCTGGACTTCTTCCGGCAGGTCCAGGGGGGCACCTCTCTGACCTTGCGCCACTTCGTCTACGGCGACGGTGACGGGAGTCGTGACGCCCAGGACATGAACGCGCTACTGGACCTGGCTTCGCAGGGGAAGCTCCAGGTCGAGATCGGTCGCCGCGACAACTGGGCCGTCGCGGACTCGCTGCTGAAGGAGATGGCAGCAGGCCGCCTGCGGGGCAAGGCGGTACTCGACGTCGACTGAACCCTTCTGAGCCAGCCGCGACTCGAGGTCAGCCGACTCGTGCTCGGGATCCCGCCCTGTTGATGGCCGCCGCTTCCTTCCGGTTCCTTGCGGTTCCTTGCGGGTATCGGCGGGGCCGCGGCAGCCATCACGTGAACCGTCGGCCTACGACGTCACCAGGCGAACGCCTCTGGCGAAGGCCCCGGTCCGGGGAAGATCTCGTCGAGCGAGGTCAGCAGTTCCGCACTCAGCTCCAGTTCGACGGCCCGCAGGGCGGACTCCAGCTGCTCGGCCGTGCGCGGGCCGACGATCGGGCCCGTGATGCCCGGCCGGGTCAGCAGCCAGGCCAGGGCGGCCTCGCCGGGCTCGACGCCGTGCTTGTCCAGCAGGTCCTCGTACGACTGGATCTGCGCGCGGATGGCGGTGTTGGTGAGGGCGTCGGCGGCCCGGCCGCTCGCCCGGCGCCCGCCCTCGACCTCCTTCTTGATGACACCGCCGAGCAGACCGCCGTGCAGCGGCGACCACGGGATGACGCCGAGGCCGTAGTCCTGGGCGGCCGGGATGACCTCCATCTCGGCGCGGCGCTCGGCGAGGTTGTAGAGGCACTGCTCGCTGACGAGGCCGATCGTGCCGCCTCGGCGGGCGGCGATCTCGTTGGCCTGGGCGATCTTGTAGCCGGGGAAGTTGGAGGACCCGACGTAAAGGATCTTCCCCTGCTGCACGAGTACGTCGATGGCCTGCCAGATCTCCTCGAAGGGAGTGTCGCGGTCGATGTGGTGGAACTGGTAGATGTCGATGTAGTCGGTCTGGAGCCGCTTCAGGCTCGCGTCCACCGCCCGCCGGATGTTGAGCGCGGTGAGCTTGTCGTGGTTGGGCCAGGCGTCGCCGGCGGTCATGTGCCCGTACACCTTGGTGGCCAGGACCACCTTGTCGCGGCGCTCGCCGCCCTTGGCGAACCAGCTTCCGATGATCTCTTCGGTACGGCCCTTGTTCTCGCCCCAGCCGTACACGTTGGCGGTGTCGAAGTAGTTGATCCCCGCGTCCAGCGCCGCGTCCATGATCGCGTGGCTGTCGGCCTCGTCGGTCTGCGGACCGAAGTTCATGGTCCCGAGTACGAGTCGGCTGACCTTGAGTCCTGTGCGTCCCAGCTGCGTGTACTTCATGGTCATAGCCAACGCCTTCGAGCCCGCTCGAAGCAAGGGTGTCACTCGGCGCTTCATCAGCGCCGTTGGCCCAGGGAAGCGCCCTCTCACTGCCTCATGGCCGGGCGACTTGGACGGTCGATCCCACGGAGGCACAAGGCTGATCCCATGGAGGCACAAGGACGACGGCGAGGTCGGTCGGTTACCTGCCCACCGCCGCCGCCATCGCCACCACAACGAACATCAGCACAAGCACCCCGGCCATGATCCGGTTCCGCGTCTTCGGGTCCACGTCGCCGAGCCTAGCCGCCCCGCCCTCAGGCACCCCCGGCGAGGGGTCCGGGGGAGAGTCCGGTGACACGTCGGGCGACGGATCGGGCGGCGGGTCAGGCTACGGGTCGGGCGAAAGGTCAGGCGGCAGGTCGGCCAAGGGGCCAACGTCCGTGCACCTCGTACCGCGGCTGCTCCCCCGGCACACCCGAGGCGGGCAGCCGGCTCCGCATCAGGCAGAGCTCGCCGACCGTCCACGCCCGCCCCTCGAAGCCGTCCAGCGTGGACACGTACTGCGTGAAGTCCGTCTCCTCCCGGCTGCGCGCCAGCGTGAGGTGCGGCCGGTACCGGCGGTGCTCCTCCCGCTCCACCCCCGCCTTCCGCCCCGCCGCCCCCGCCCGCTCGGCGAGCAGCCGCAACGTCCGTACGTCCCCCGCGGCGCCCGCCCACAACGCCCGGCCCCCGAAACGGCCGCCGCCCCGCAGGGACAGAGGGAACGGGTCCGTCCGCCGCGCCGCGCGCTCCAGGCGGGCCGACAGATCCGGTACGAGATCCTCGTCGACCTCTCCGTAGAACGCGAGCGTGAAGTGCCAGCCGGGGCGGCCCGTCCAGCGCAGCCCCTGGCCCGTTTCCGGCAGCTTCCTCAACTCGTCGACCACCGAGGCGAGTTCGGCGGTCACGTTCTCCGGGGGCAGCACAGCGGCGAAGAGTCTCATGGCGTCAGTCTCCCCGTCGTGTGCCTTCGCCCCGAGCGTGCCCTGATGACCGTGCGTATCGTTGTACTGCGCGGCTGCGCTCGAACGAGTCGTAGCCGGGGAGGAGCGCCACGATGACCGTCCTTGAAGACAGGATCGAGATGGCCGAGAGCAGCGGCGAACTCACGCTCGACGCGATGTTCGAGTGGCTGGAGAAGATGCCCGTCCCCGAGGGAATCAAGGTTGAGATCGTCGGGGGGAACATCTTCATGTCGCCGCAGCGCCGCACGCACTGGCAGATCATTTTCAACATCCTCGACCAGCTGTGTGCCCGGTATCCGATGCAGCGCCTGATGTCCGACGTTCGCATCGACTTCCCCGGGCACCTCAACGGGTTCGCGACTGACGTGGCGGCCCTCGCGGAGGGCTTCGAGCCGGACGACAAGGACCGCTTGCGGTATCAGGACGTCGAGTTCGTCGCCGAGGTGATCTCCAAGGGCACCGCACGGAACGACTACGAGCCGAAGAAGGCCGCGTACGCCGCCGCCGGGGTGCCGGCGTACCTGATCGTGAACCCGTACACCGGCCGCTGGCACCTGCACACGCAGCCGAAGGGCGGCGAGTACCACTGCGAGGTCAGCTTCGGCTTCGGCGACGAGGTCGACCTGACCGGGACGCCCGTCGACCTCGTCCTCAAGACCGACGAGTTCCCCCGCGACTGAACAGCCGAGGCGACCGAACAGCCGAGACTCCGGTCCTACGCTGCGGTCCTACGCCGCGGTCGCCAGCGCCCGTTCCCTCGGGACGAAGCGGACCCGCGGGTGGCCGTGGTGCCAGCCCACCGACAGGCGCAGGCCGCCCACGCGGGCCAGGGCCAGGCCGACGGTGACCGCGGCCAGGGCCGAGATCACTCCGCCGACGGCGAAGCCGACCCGGGGGCCGTAGGCGTCCGTGATCCAGCCGACCACGGGCGCCCCCAGCGGCGTACCGCCCATGAAGACCATCATGAACAGGGCCATGACGCGGCCGCGCATGGCCGGGTCGGTGCCCATCTGGACCGTCGTGTTCGCCGTGACGTTGACGGTCAGGCCGGCGATTCCGATGGGGACCATGAGGAAGGCGAACAGCCAGTAGGACGGGGCCAGGGCCGCCACGATCTCCAGGACGCCGAAGGCGACGGCCGCCGCGACCAGCACGCGTGCCCGGGCCGTACCACGCCGGGCGGCGAGCAGCGCGCCCGCGAGCGACCCCACGGCCATCAGCGTGTTGAAGAGGCTGTACGCGCCCGCGCCGGCGTGGAAGACGTCGTCCGCGTAGGCCGAGAGCCAGACCGGGAAGTTGAAGCCGAAGGTGCCGATGAATCCGACGAGGATGATCGGCCACAGCAGGTCGGGGCGGCCCGCGACATAGCGCAGGCCCTCGCGGAGCTGGCCCTTTCCGCGCGGGGTGCGCTCGACCTGGTTCAGCTCACGGGAGCGCATCAGGAGCAGACCGGCGATGGGCGCGACGAACGACAGGCCGTTGAGCAGGAACGCCCAGCCCGTGCCCACGCTCGTGATGAGCAGGCCCGCGACGGCGGGGCCGACGAGGCGGGCGGACTGGAAGTTGGCGGAGTTGAGACTGACCGCGTTCTGCAGCTGGCCGGGACCGACCATCTCGGCGACGAAGGACTGCCGGGCCGGGTTGTCGATCACCGTGGCGAGGCCGACGGCGAAGGCGGCGACGTAGACGTGCCAGACGTGGACCTGGCCGGAGAGGGTCAGGAAGGCGAGCGCGAGGCCCGTGAGGCCCATGGCTGCCTGGGTGGCCAGCAGCGCCGGGCGCTTCGGCAGGCGGTCCACGAGGACACCGCCGTACAGGCCGAAGAGCAGCATCGGCAGGAACTGCAGCGCCGTGGTGATACCGACGGCGGCCGAGGAGCCGGTCAGGCTCAGCACCAGCCAGTCCTGGGCGATGCGCTGCATCCAGGTGCCGGTGTTGGAGACGACCTGGCCGGTGAAGAACAGGCGGTAGTTCCTGATCTTCAGCGAGCTGAACATCGAGGAGCGGGTCTTGGGAGCGGACGGGGAGTTGTGGTCGGCAGGTGCGGGGGCGGAGTCTGCTCCGGGTCCCGTACTCAACGGCGTTCGCCTCCTTGGACGAGGGTGGGGGACGGGAAGTGGGGGACGGGAAGTGGGGGACGGGGTGGGTTCGGTGCGCGCGACGTACCGGTGCGCGCGCGTTACAGGTGCGCGAGTTTCTCCAGGACGGGGGCGGCCTCGCGGAGCTTCGCCCAGTCGTCCTCGTCCAGGCCGTCGACCAGGGAGGCCAGCCACGCGTTCCGCTTGCGGCGGCTCTCGTCGAGCATGGCCTCGGCCCGCTCGGTCTGCGTGACGACCTTCTGGCGCCGGTCCTCGGGGTGCGGCTCCAGCTTGACCAGGCCCTTGGCTTCGAGGAGCGCCACGATGCGGGTCATCGAGGGCGGCTGCACATGCTCCTTGCGGGCGAGCTCGCCCGGGGTGGCCGTGCCGCAGCGGGCGAGGGTGCCGAGCACCGACATTTCGGTCGGGCTCAGCGACTCGTCGACCCGTTGGTGCTTGAGTCGACGCGACAGGCGCATCACGGCTGATCGCAGGGAGTTCACGGCGGCAACGTCGTCGCCATGGGTCAGGTCAGGCATGTTCATTAGAGTAACTCATTACTCTCCCTAAAGACCACCGGGACACACTCCGGATCACCGTGAAACGGGCCACCCACACCTCTCATCACTCATACGAGTGAGAATGCTCCGGAAAGTGACCCAAGGCACGGCGGGGTACGGCAACCCTCGACCTCATGGGGACCAGTGTGCTCAGCCTGCGGATAGACGGGGAGCTGCTCGATCGGCTCCGGCATCATGCGGCCAAAAGGGGGATGAGCGTCCAGGACTACGTGGTCCGGACGCTCGTACGCGACGACTTCGACGAGCGGTTCCAGACCGCGGTCGAGGAGACGGAAAAGTTCTACGGGGTCACGTGAGCCCACAGGGGGACGACGGGTCACGTGAGCCCACGCGATGGGGCCGGGTCGCGTGAGCCCGCGGTGAGCTGCGCCGGGCGCCGGGCCCGCGTCGTCAGGGCAGGATCGAGTCGACGTATCCACCGTCGACCCGCAGGGCTCCGCCCGTCGTGGCCGACGCCTGGTCGGAGCTGAGGTAGACGACCATGTGGGCGATCTCCTCGGGCTCGATCAGCCGTTGCAGGAGCGACTGCGGCCGGTGCCTGCGCATGAACTCGCGCTGGGCCTCGTCCCAGGGCAGATCACGGTCGACGAGTTCGTAGACGAAGTCCTCGACGCCGCCGGTGTGGGTAGGGCCGGCGATGACCGAGTTGACCGTCACCCCCGTGCCCGCCGCCTGCTTCGCGAAGCCGCGGCCGACCGCGAGGAGCGCCGTCTTGGACATGCCGTAGTGGATCATCTCGGCCGGGATGACGATCGCCGAGTCACTGGCGATGTTCAGGATCCGGCCCCAGCCGCGCTCGGTCATGCCCGGCAGGTACATGCGGGTCAGCCGTACCGCGGCCAGCACGTTCACCTCGAAGTAGCGCCGCCACTCCTCGTCGCTGATGTCGAGGGGGTCGGCGGAGCCGAAGATGCCGAGGTTGTTGACGAGGATGTCCACCTCCGGCAGCACCTCCAGGACGCGCTGGGCACCCTCCTCGTTCGCCACGTCGGCGGCCACGGGTACGAAGGAGCCCCCGGGCACTTCCTCCGTCAGCCGCGCCACGGCCTCCGCGACCCGCTTCTCGTCTCGGCCGTTCACCCCGACACGGGCGCCGGAGCGGGCGAGTCCGGCGGCGATCGCCGCGCCGATGCCCTGCGTCGAGCCCGTCACCAGGGCGGTGCGTCCCGCCAGGTCGATCTGCATGTGGAACCAGTCTCCTCGTGCGTCTGTCCGCCCCGCGTACCTGTCCGTCCTACCGTTCTACGTGCCCCTCCGTCCTGCGTGCCGGTACGTCCGCCGTCAGCCTGGCGGCTGGGCGATCGGCTCGCCGTTTCGGCCGATACCGACGGGCACGGCCTCGGCTGCGTATGCCCGATCGGCGACGGGTGACACGCGGGTCGGGCTCCGAGGCACGTCGCGGTCTGCCATCACACCCTGGTCTACGGGCTGGTTCACGGGCTGGTTCACGCCCTGGTTCACGCCCTGGTTCACGGCCTGGTTCACGGGCGCGCAGGGTTCTGATCACCTCGTAAGCTGTCCCCATGGCGAAGTGGACGCAACGGCACGAGGCACCGGAACCCCTGGAGGGCCCGGTGGTCGCCACCGTCACCGGTGGCGCGATCCTCTGGTTCGTCCTCTTCCTGGTGCAGCTGCCCTTCTACGGCTGGCTCGACGACCACGGCCACCTGTGGTGGCTGTGGACCTGCCTGGCCGGCGCGGGCCTCGGCCTGATCGGCATCTGGTACGTACGGGGCCGCGAGGCGGCGATCAAGCGCGACGCGGCCTCGTAAGGGGCGCAGCCCCGCTTTCAGGGGCGCGGCCAACCCCCACCCACCCGCAGATGAACAAAGCGTGACCCGGCGGAGCGCCCGCATACAACCACAGCACCATCCGGGTCCTCCCCTGGTCGGATCTTTGGTGCACTCGGCGGGTGAAGCCGTATATCCCCCCGTACCGTCGGATGCATGTCGCACACCGACGCGGGTGCCGAACTCGACCCTGTGCATCCCACACCCATACGCACCCCCACGCCCAAGGCGGTGGGCCTCACCGCGGCCGAGGTCGCCGAGCGCGTGGCGCGGGGCGAGGTCAACGACGTACCCGTGCGCAGCAGTCGCTCCACGGTCGAGATCGTCCGGGCGAACGTCTTCACCCGCTTCAACGCGATCATCGGTGTGCTCTGGCTGATCATGATGTTCGTCGCGCCGTTCCAGGACAGCCTGTTCGGCTATGTGATCCTCGCGAACACCGGGATCGGCATCATCCAGGAGCTGCGCGCGAAGAAGACCCTGGACTCGCTGGCGGTGATCGGCGAGGCGCGGCCGACCGTCCGCAGGGACGGGGTCGCCGCCGAGGTCGGCACCTCGGAGATCGTGCTCGGGGATCTCATCGAGATCGGGCCCGGCGACAAGATCGTCGTGGACGGCGAGTGCGCCGAGGCCGACGGTCTGGAGATCGACGAGTCGCTGCTCACCGGTGAGGCGGACCCGGTCGTCAAACAGCCCGGCGACCAGGTCATGTCGGGCAGCTTCGTGGTGGCGGGCGGCGGTGCGTTCACCGCGACGAAGGTGGGGCGCGAGGCGTACGCGGCGCAGCTCGCCGAGGAGGCGAGCCGCTTCACCCTCGTCCACTCCGAGCTGCGGACCGGTATCTCCACGATCCTCAAGTACGTGACGTGGATGATGGTCCCGGCCGCGATCGGCCTGGCCATCACCCAGCTCGTCGTCAAGAACGACGACTTCAAGGACTCGATCGCGCGGGCCGTCGGTGGCATCGTGCCCATGGTTCCGGAGGGGCTGGTCCTCCTCACCTCCGTCGCCTTCGCGATCGGGGTCATCAGACTTGGCCGGAAACAGTGCCTCGTCCAGGAACTTCCCGCCATCGAGGGCCTCGCCCGCGTCGACACGGTCTGCCTCGACAAGACGGGCACGCTCACCGAGGGCGGCATGGACGTCACGGAGGTACGGCCGCTGGGCGGCAGCGACGAGTCGTACGTACGGAAGGTGCTGGGCGCCCTCGGTGAGTCGGACCCGCGGCCGAACGCCTCGCTCCAGGCGATCATCGACGCCTACCCGGACGGCGAGAACTGGCGCTGCGTCCAGGCCCTGCCTTTTTCCTCCGCGCGCAAGTACAGCGGGGCGTCCTTCAGCGAGGGCGACGGCCAGTCGAGTACGTGGCTGCTGGGCGCCCCGGATGTGCTGTTGCCGTCCGAGGACCCGGCGCTCGCCGAGACCGAGCAGCTCAACGAGCAGGGGCTGCGCGTGCTGCTGCTCGCTCGGGCCGTGAAGGGCCTGGACGACCCGCGGGTTCAGGAGGAGGCCCGGCCGACCGCGCTCGTCGTCCTGGAGCAGCGGCTGCGGCCCGACGCGGCGGACACCCTGCGGTACTTCGAGGAGCAGGACGTACGGGCCAAGGTGCTCTCCGGCGACAACGCGGTGTCGGTCGGCGCGGTCGCCGCCAAGCTCGGTCTGGCCGGGGCCGCCGCCACGGTCGACGCGCGGCGGCTGCCCACCGAGAAGGCGGAGATGGCCAAGGCGCTGGACGAGGGGACGGTGTTCGGACGGGTCACGCCGCAGCAGAAGCGGGACATGGTGGGGGCGCTCCAGTCACACGGCCACACGGTCGCGATGACGGGTGACGGGGTCAACGACGTGCTCGCCCTGAAGGACGCCGACATCGGGGTCGCGATGGGGTCGGGGTCGGAGGCGACCCGGGCCGTCGCGCAGATCGTGCTGCTGAACAACAGCTTCGCGACGTTGCCGTCCGTCGTCGCCGAGGGGCGGCGGGTCATCGGGAACATCACGCGGGTCGCGACGTTGTTCCTCGTCAAGACGGTGTACTCGGTGCTGCTCGCGGTGCTGGTGGTGTGCTCGCAGGTGGAGTACCCGTTCCTGCCGCGGCACTTGACGCTGTTGTCGACGCTGACGATCGGTGTGCCGGCGTTCTTCCTGGCCCTGGCGCCCAACAAGGAACGGGCTCGGCCGCACTTCGTACGGCGGGTGATGCGGTACTCGATTCCGGGCGGGGTCGTCGCGGCGGTCGCCACGTTCGCCACGTATCTGATCGCTCGTCACTACTACACCGGGGAAGGGTCTCTGGACGCGGAGACGAGTGCGGCGACGCTGACGTTGTTCCTGATCACGATGTGGGTACTGGCGATCGTCGCGCGGCCGTATACGTGGTGGCGGGTGGGGCTGGTTGCTGCGATGGGGATGGGGTTCGTGGTCGTGCTGGTGGTGCCGTGGCTTCAGGACTTCTTCGCGCTGAAACTGGTGGGGACGACCATGCCGTGGACGGCGGTGGGGATTGCGGTGGTGGCTTCGGCATCGTTGGAGCTGGTGTGGAAGGTGGTTGACCGTCGATTTCCCGTGTAGGGCGCGGGCGCGTAGGGGGTGGGTGGATCGGTCGGATTGCGGGGTGCGGGTGGGTGGGGGCTGGTCGCAGATCAGCCCCCACCCACGCCAAGCCCCTCCACACCACACACCACCGGCCCCACACCCGGGCTGGGCGTGGGGCCGGTCGGCGGCAAGTCGGACGGTTACTGCACGTCGATGAAGTCGCCCGCGGCCTTGACCGCCGGAGTCGTCGTCGTGCCCGCGAAGTTGTAGCGGTAGTAGCCGTCGACCGAGGCCGTGACCGTCGTCCTCAGGGCACCGGCCGAACCGGACGTGACCGTCTTGACGTCCCCGTAGGTCGTCGTGCCCTTCTTCTTGAACTGGAGCTTCACCGACTGGGCGGTGTACCCCGCGTACCTGCCCGTGTCCCAGTTGGCACGGGTCAGGCTGCCGGTGACCGTGATGGTCTTGCCCTTCTTCACGGGCTCCGGGGAGGCGTTGACGGTCAGCTTCGAGGCGCGCTGGACCTTGAAGCCCTTGACGTTGTCCTTCTGGACATAGTCCGCGTCGGTGGCCGCGGCGAGCGCCCAGACCTTCCAGCCGCCGGCCGCCCCGTTGAAGAGGTTGTCGCCCGCCGCGACGGTGAAGCTCGACTTGCAGGTCGAGGTCGTGGCGTTGACCGCGGTGCAGGTGGCCCGGAGGTCGCTGCTGTTGGCGACGGCGCCGGTGTCGGACGATTCGATGTCCGAGCCGTGGAACAGGATCGCCTGGGCCCAGTCGATGCCCGAGTCGTCCGTGGCGGTGAAGCTGACCGTGAACGTCTTCTGCCCGGTCGCGCCGGCGACGACGGCCTTGCCGCCGTTGACCACGACGTTCGAGATCTTGGTGTCGCCCACGACGTCGTCGGCCTGGGCGGCCGGCACGGCGAGGGCGGAGAGGGCCAGGGCACCGGTGACGACGCCCAGGATGGCACGCATGCGCATGTGTTCCCCACGTGGAGAGGGACCTCGCGGCAAAGCCATGTCCGCGAGGTCCGAATCATTGAGTTCACGGAGCCCGGAGGGCTCGCGGTGATCAGATCCACGAGGGGAACGAATAGTTGTACGGCCGGTGAATTTCTGGCGCAAATGTTGCCCAGATCACATCACCGGCCCCGGCTTCCCCGGCCGACCCAACCGCACCTGAGCCCCCGAGCCCCGAGCCCCTCAGTCGAACCAGCGGTCCCGCTCCAGTTCCTCCGTCCTGGACGGGTCCTCCAGGAGTGCGGCGACCTCGAAGCGGCGTGGCCACTGGCCGGCCGACCAGGCCAGGCCCGCGGCGACGCCCTCCAGGGTGGCGGCGTGCAGCACGCCGTCGCGGGTGCGGCGCCAGTCGAGTTCGGTGGCGTCGACGAAGAGCTCCTCGTGCTCGACGTACGTCGTGGGGGTGGCCGGGCCCAGCAGGACCCGTACGGACTCCGGGACGTCGTGCTCGGTGCCCTCGCTCGTCACCTCGCCGGTGACCGAGTCGCTCAGGCGCCGCACCTGGAACAGTTCGGCGAGGTCGGCGGCGTGGGACGGGCGGACGGGGAGCAGCGGGGTGCCGGTGGTGAAGGGCAGCAGGTCGGGCGAGTCGACGACCACGGCGTCGGCCGCGTCCACAACCGTCACCCGGCCGTCCACCACGGCTCGCAGCTCGTCCGGCAGGGTGACCTGCTCGGGGTCGAGGTCCGCCAACGCGCTGTAGAGGGCGTGCAGTTGGGCTGCCGTGACCTCGCGGTCGGGGTCGGCCAGGCGGTCGAGGAGCTCGGCGGCTCCTCCCGGTTCGGAGAGGAGGGCGGCGACGGACGTGCGGACGCCGAGCGCCCGCAGGACCTGCTCGTCGTCGAAGCCGGTGGCGTCGGCGGGGTCGTACAGGCCGTGCAGAAGCGGGTCGCCGCCCTCGGCGCGCAGGCCGGCCGGGCGGCGGCCGCCGAGGACCGGGTGCCCGCGCAGCCACCAGGCGGTGTAGGAGCGGACGATCTCGTGCGTTCCGTCGGGCAGCAGCATGCGGACCGGCTGGGTGAGGGCGTCCCGCAGCGGCGGCCGGGAGAGCAGGGCGAGGGCCTGCGGCCAGCGGTCGTCGTCGACCAGGTCGAGATCCCGTACGGCGATGATCTCGGTGGCGACGGGCGGTACCGGCAGGTCCGGCAGCCGGTCGAGGACGTCCTCGCACCACACGTCCACCGCGTCGAGCAGACCCGCGTCGTCGGGCTCGGCGAACTCCCCTTCCCGCGGCTCCAGTTCGTCCGGGTCGAGGACCACGTCCGTAGCGCGTACGAGGGCGAAGTCGGCCAGCACACCACAGGCGGCGAGCGGCTGCTCGCCCCAGCGCTCGGCCAACTCGGCGTCCACGGAGGCGAGTTCGTCCTCGCGCATCACCTGGGCGAACGGGCTGCCGGGGAGCACGAGTTCACCGGCCGGGGCGAGTTCGCCCTCCTCGTCGGGGAGGGCGAGGGCGCCGAGCCAGGGTTCGTCGCCGGGTTCGAGGCGCGCGTCGCGGACGAGCGCGAGGACGGTGTCGGCCAGTTCCTCGGCGTCCGGTGCGTCCTCGTCCCAGGCGCCGCCGTCGTCGTCGAGGGAGGCGGCGACGGCCGCGCGGACCTGCGGGGTGGTGAGGACGGCGCGCGGGGTGGCGGGCAGGGCGCCCAGCTTCTCCAGGAGCGGATGGGCGGCGTCCGGGTGGGCGACCTTGAGCCCGAGGCGGGCCAGGCGGACCAGGGCCTCCGGGGCCGCCCGCTCACCGTCGTCGGCGGGCAGCAGGACCTGCCGGGGCCCGATCGTCGTACGCCCGTCGGCCAAGGGCACGGGAAGTCCGGTGAGCCGGTCCGGGTCGACGCCGGCGAGGCTGTCGTACAGCCGCCGCCACCACTCCGGGTCCTTCTCCAGCCCGGCCAGCCGGTCGATCGCCTCGGTCAGCGGCACACGCGCGACGCCCAACGTCCGCAGCTCCACCCGCCGTTCGAGCCCGGCGGGCAGCAGGCTCGGCAGCACCTCGGCGAGGACGCGTACGGTCTCGGCGCCCGCCCCCTCCACCACCTCGGCGTCGCGGGGCCGCAGGGCCTCCGGAAGGTCGGAGTCGTCGTCCTCGTCGCCGTCGCCGTCCTCGTCGCCGGTCGGCTCGACGGCGGGCGGCAGGAAGGCGGTACGCGGCAGCCGGTCGAGGATCGCCTGGCGCAGGGCCCCGTCCAGCTCGCCCTGACCGAGCGCGCCCGGTACGAGGCCGATGATCCCGGTGGTCACCGGCCGCCAGCCGGCGAGCAGTTCGGTGTACGCGTCCGCCGCGCGCTGCACCAGGAAGTCCGTCAGCGGGCCGGGGGCGGCGTGCCGCCGGGTGGTGTCGAGCGGGAGCGAGGCAATGAGCAGCGCGGGCACGCCGAGGGGTTCGTCGCTGGGTGTGGGCGCGTGCACGACGGGGCTGGTGCGGGGCTTGGCCGGAGTGCCGTCGGCGTCGACCGGGACGGCCCAGGTGACCGACCAGTGGGGGCGCAGCCGCTCCTCGACGGGCCGGTCGGCGAGCAGCACGGGCTCCAGCGCACCGTGCGCGGAGACGGTACGCCAGCGGGTCGTACCGTCACGGGAGTCCTCGACGACCACATCGCCGTCGGTGTCCGCGTCGGGGCGGCGCCGGATGGTCCGTACGCTCCCGTCCCGCGCCTCGACGACGACTTCCTCAAGGCCGGGCAGGGCCAGCAGCAGCGCGTCGTCGACGCCGTCGAGGAGCCGCTCGGCGAGGTCCTCGGCCGTCGCGTCGCGCAGCGGCAGGATCACGGCGCTGTCGTACGGGTCCGGGGCGGTGCCCTCGGCCGCGAACGGCAGCCGGAGCAGCGGCACATGACCGTCACGGCGCCGCAGTTCGTCACCGAGCCCGGGGCTGTGGCGGGCGGTGTCGGTGGCGAGTTCGCGGGCCTCGGCGAGCGACCAGCGCACGCCGCCGTGCCGGCCCACGAGGGCGGGTTCGTCGGTCACGGCGAGCACGGCCGCGAAGCCGACACCGAACCGGCCGACCGCGCTGTCGTGGTCGTCGCGCTTGGCGGAGGCGCGCAGCGTGGAGAGCGACTCGACGCCCGTCGCGTCCAGCGGGGCGCCGGTGTTGGCGGCGACGAGGACGCCGCCGCGGAGGGTGAGCCTGAGCCGGCCGGGCACTCCGGCCCGGGCGGCGGCGTCGGCGGCGTTCTGCGCGAGCTCGACCACCAGCCGGTCCCGGTAGCCGCCGAGGACCAGGTCCTCCTCGGCGTTGGCGTCCTCACGGAACCGGGCCGGGCTCGTCGCCCAGGCGTCCAGCACGCCGCGCCGAAGCCGCGCCGTCCCGAACGGGTCCGCGCCCTCGGCAGCCGGCCGCACGAACTTGCTCACGGTTCACTCTCCCTCTCACGTTGTGCGGCCGCACACGGTGGCTCGGTCGCGGCAAGAAGGTACCGCGGGTTCCCTTGCAGGGGGCTCCGCGGGAAGGGCGGTCCTGGCCTGCGGGCCGGTGGGGGTTGCTCGCGCAGTTCCCCGCGCCCCTAAAAGACAAGGCCCGGGCCGTACCGCCTGCTTTTCAGGGGCGCGGGGCTGTGACATTTGCGGCTCCGCCGCGATGGGGGTCCCCCCGCTCATGGGGGTCCCCCCGCTCATGGGGGTCCCCCCGCTCGAGCGAAGCCGAGAGTGGGGGAGAAGCCGAGAGTGGGGGAGCGACCAGCCCCCACCGGCCCGCAGGTCACAAACAAGCCGGCGGCAGCCAAGTGGCAGCCTAGGAGTGACCGAACTCCGATGACGGTTCGTCCGGGCCCACCGACACCGACCCCGAGTCCGGCGACGGACGAAGTGGGAACGGGTCCACCCGGGTCTCGTCGATCACCGGCGGAGCGGGACGGGCCGGTTTGGGCATGACCGCGGCCTCCGAGTGGCCGCCACACCCGTACGACAGCGACACCACACGCCCGTCCGCCGGCGAGAACTCATTCGCGCACACACCGAACGCCTGTCCGAGCGAGCCCCCGATGGGGTTCAGGAAGCCACAGCTGAGGCACGTCGCGGGAGCGGCCTGGGCCATCGCGGTCTTGGGCCCGTACGACTCCTCCCAGCGGTCCGCGGCGACATGCAGCCCGTACCGCGACAGCACCCGCGCCCGCCGCATCCCGAGCTCCTCGGCGACGGAGGCGATCGATCCGCGGGTCGGCACGGCCGGCAGCGCGGCCGGCGTCCCGGCCGTGACCTCGGCGTCCTCCGCCTCCACGAGCTCGGCCATCTCCTCGGAGATCGGCGAGTTCGGCGCGGGCTCGTCCTCGCCGGAGAACCCCGCCTCCAGGCGCAGATCCTCCGCGTCCGTGGGCAGCAGGTCCCCCGGGCCCATGTCGCCGGGCCGGAGCCGCTCGCTCCACGGCACCCACTCGGGCGCCTGCAACGCGTCCGGGCCGGGCAGCAGCACCGTCTCGTCGAGGGTGACGACCTTCGCCCGCGAGGCCCGGGCCACGGTCACGGCCCAGCGCCACCCGCGGTAGCCCATCTCCTTGCACTCGAAAAAGTGCGTGACGACACGATCCCCTTCGCCGACCGTCCCCGCGTGCTCCCCTACGACGCCGGGCGCGGCGGCCTCCTCGGCAGCGGCCCGGGCGAGGTCGACGGCCTCTGCACAAAGACGGTCGGGGGTTCGGCTTCGCGTTGTCGCGCTCACTGGTATCGCTTCTCTCCTACGCCGTCTCACGAGTGCGCCGTCCCTCGACGGGGGTGCGGACGGAGCGGACCGGAGGGCCGCGTCGACGTCCGCGCCCGATCGCACTCGGGCGCACCTACGTCATCCATTCTGCGGGATGGCCGAGAGGCGCGCGGCCGAGAACTACCACCGCGGGCGCGCTACGCACGCTACCCTCTCACCGGCGCTTGGCCTACACCGGCGGTCTCTTCACCGCTTCGCGGCGTGGCCTTTGTCCACTCCACGGCCCGCTCCACGGCCGAATCCTGCCGCACCGCGACAGAACTCACAGCGTCCACCCAGCCCCTATACGCGCGGTAACCGCGCTACACACCCCGTTCTCGGGGCACTATTGCGGGGTGGCAGCCGCGAGGTCGCCCCAAGGTGCGACCGGGATCGGTGGCGCCGGGGCGGGACGGACAGGCGGATCGGGCCCGGTTCGCGGGGCCGTCCGTTCCGTCGGGCGTGCCCTGCACCTGCCGTTCACGGGAACGGCGAAGGGCATCAGAAAGGCGACCCACGCGCACGGCGCGGGTGAGTCGGGCCTCGGCAAACTGATCGAACTGCACGGGGTGAACGGCGCCGGCGACATGCTGATCACCGTCGCCCTCGCCTCCACGGTCTTCTTCTCGGTCCCGACGGACGAGGCCCGCGGCCGGGTGGCGCTCTACCTCGCGATCACGATGGCGCCGTTCGCACTCCTCGCCCCGGTCATCGGGCCGCTCCTGGACCGCCTCCCGCACGGCCGCCGGGCCGCGATGGCGGGCGCGTTCATCGCCCGCGCGTTCATGGCCCTGCTGCTGTCGAGCGCGGTCGTCACGGGCAGCATCGAGCTGTATCCGGCGGCACTCGGGGTCCTGGTGGCGTCGAAGGCGTACGGCGTGGTCAGAAGCGCCGTGGTGCCCCGGCTCCTGCCGCCCGGGTTCTCCCTGGTCAAGGCGAACTCGCGGGTCACGCTTGGCGGCCTCCTCGCCACCGGTGTGGCCGCCCCGATCGGGGCGGGGCTCCAGGCACTCGGACCGCGCTATCCGCTCTACGGCGCCTTCCTGATCTTCGTGGCGGGTACGTTCCTGTCGTTCCAGCTCCCGCACAAGGTCGACTCGGCCAAGGGCGAGGACAAGGCCCTGCTCGCCGCGGACGAGCAGCACCTGCACGGGCCGCACCTGAAACCGCCGAAGCGGCCGGGCCTGCGTACGGTCGGCACGGCGGTCACGCACGCGCTCGTCGCGAACGCGTCGCTGCGCTGCCTCTCCGGGTTCCTGATCTTCTTCCTCGCGTTCCTGCTGCGCGAGCATCCGCTGGCCGGTGCGAGCGCGGCGGTTTCCCTGGCCATGGTGGGCATCGCGGCGGGCGTGGGCAACGCGCTCGGTACGGCGGTCGGGGCGGCGCTGCGGACCCGGGCTCCGGAGCTGATCATCGTGACGGTGATCGCGGTGGTGCTGGCGGTCGCGATCACTGCGGCGGTGTTCTTCGGGGTGATCCTGGTGGCGATACTCGCCGCGTTCGCCGGGTTCGCGCAGGCGCTGTCCAAGCTGTCGCTGGACGCGCTGATCCAGCGGGATGTGCCGGAACTGGTCCGGACGTCGGCGTTCGCGCGTTCGGAGACCATCCTGCAGATGGCGTGGGTGGTCGGCGGGGCGATCGGTATCGCGCTGCCGCTCAACGGCACGCTGGGGCTGTCGGTGGCCGCCGGGATCGTCGCGGCCGGCTGGCTCACCACGGTCCGCGGGCTGCTGACCACGGCCCGCCGCGGGGGGCGGCAGCACGCGCGGGTGGCGTGACCCGGCGCCGCGGACAACGGCCTTTTTTCGCCCCCGCCGCCCCTACCCATTCCCGTCCCTTACTCGGGGGCCAGCCCCCGAACCCCCGCTCCTCAAACGCCGGAGGGGCTGAAATACCCGGCCCGTCCAACGCTTGAGGACGGGTGCGGCACGCCGCGTACCCCACCCGCGTAGCCCGGGGGCCGAGGCCTCCCGATAGCCTTTGTCCATGAGCTCCCAGCGTCCCCTCGCGCGCCGTCGCCGCGCCGTCGCCGCCGTCGGCGCCGTTTCCGCCGGACTTCTCGTCCTGTCCGCCTGTGACAAGCCGACGCCGATGGCCACCGTCACGATCGGCAACGACTCGGTCAGCACCGAGGCCGAGTGCTACAAGGACGGCGAGAACATCGGCCGCGCGGAGGTCGCCAAGTGCGCCCTCAAGAAGGCCTCCGACACGATCAGCGTCCCGCAGGGCGAGACCCTGCGCATCGGTGTCGACCCGGAGATCGCGGACGAGGGCTGGGCCCTGTGGATCAACGGACAGCGGGTCACCGAGCCGTTCAAGAAGACGTACTACGCCTTCGAGGGCGTCGACCTCTTCGCCGGCCAGCAGGGCCAGGCCGCCCCCAAGACGCTGAACATCAGCATCGTCCAGCAGGACAAGGCCGACTCGAAGTTCGCGGGCGTCTGGAACTTCAAGCTCGAAAACGCCGACGCTTGAGCCGCCTGATCCGCCGCGCATGCGTGTCCTCGTAGCCACCGCGGTCCTCGTCGAACGGGACGCGGTGGCCGCGGCGTTCGCGCCCTCGACGGCCAAGGAGTACGCGATTCCGGGGGCGAGCCTGGCCCGGGTGACGCCCTCCGCGGGCTCCTCCGTCCCCGTCCCCGTCTTCGATCTGCTCGCCGCGGGCGTGGGTCCGGCTGCCGCCGCCGCGGCGACCGCCGCCGCGCTCACCGCGGCCGCTCTGACCGAAGAACCGCACGGGCCGCATGGATCACACGACCCGCACAAGCCGTACGGGCCGTACGGGCCGTACGACCTCGTCGTCTCCACCGGTATCGGGGGCGGCTTCCAGCCCCACGCGCCCGTCGGATCGCTCGTCCTCGCCGACGAGATCACCGCGGCGGACCTCGGCGCCGAGACCGCGGAGGGGTTCGTCCCGGTCACCGAACTGGGCTTCGGGGCCGTCACCCACCGCCCGCCGGAATCACTCGTACGAGAGGTCGCGGCCCGGACGGAAGCGCTTACCGGAGCCGTCCTCACCGTCAACACCGTGACCGGCAGCGCCGGACGCGCCGCCGAGCTGCGCCGGCGTCATCCGCGGGCGCTCGCCGAGGCGATGGAGGGGTTCGGGGTCGCGGAGGCCGCCGCCGCACACGGCGTACCCGTGCTGGAACTCCGTGCCGTGTCCAACCCCGTGGGCCCCCGCGACCGCGCCGCCTGGCGGATCGGAGACGCGCTCGCGGCGCTCACCGGGGCGTTCGGGAAGCTCGCGCCCGCACTGGAGAGTTGGAACCCACATGACCGCACACAATGAGACCGACACCGGGATCGGTCCCGGGACTGGGACCGGCGCCGAGCCGCTGAAGATCGCGTACTCGCCCTGTCCGAACGACACCTTCGTCTTCGACGCCTGGGCGCACGGCCGGATCCCGGGCGCGCCCGCGCTGGACGTGACCTTCGCGGACATCGACATCACCAACGGCATGGCGGAACGCGGTGAGTTCGACGTCCTGAAGGTGTCGTACGCCGTCCTGCCGTACGTCCTGGACGAATGGGCGCTGCTGCCCTGCGGAGGCGCGCTGGGGCGGGGCTGCGGGCCGCTGGTGCTGACCCGGGAGCCCGGCGTGGACCTCACCGGGCGCACGGTCGCCGTGCCGAGCGAGAGGTCGACCGCGTACCTGCTGTTCCGCCTGTGGACCGCGGACATCGTGCCCGACGGGGTCGGCGAGATCGTGGTCATGCCGTTCCACGAGATCATGCCCGCGGTACGGGACGGCAAGGTGGACGCGGGTCTGGTGATCCACGAAGCGCGCTTCACGTACCAGAACTACGGGCTGCACAAGCTCGCGGACATGGGCGAGCACTGGGAGTCGACGACGGGGCTGCCGATCCCGCTCGGCGCGATCATCGCCAAGCGGTCGCTGGGCGAGGACACACTGCGGCTGCTCGCCGAATCCGCGCGAGCGTCCGTACGGGAGGCCTGGGACGATCCCGAGGCGTCACGGCCGTATGTGATGGAGCACGCCCAGGAGATGGACGTCTCCGTCGCGAACCAGCACATCGGCCTGTACGTCAACGAGTTCACGGCCGACCTCGGCGAGGACGGCTACGCGGCGGTCCGCGGGCTGCTCACGCGCGCGGCGGCCGAGGGGCTGGTTCCGCCCCTCGGACCGGACGCGCTCGCGTTCCCGTAGAAGTACAAGTAGAACCTGACGGGACCAGGGACCAGGGACCAGGGCCCTAGACGTCCAACTGGTCCGCCACCGCGCGGAGCAGGCCCGCGATCTTCGCGCCGGAGGCCTTGTCGGGGTAGCGGCCCCTCTCCAGCATGGGCGTGATGTTTTCGAGGAGGGTCGTCAAGTCCTGCACGATGGACGCGAGTTCGTCCGGCTTGCGGCGCTGGGCAGCCGCGACCGATGGGGTGGGGTCCAGGATCGTCACCGAAAGCGCCTGGTCACCGCGCTGCCCGGCGACCACGCCGAACTCCACGCGCTGACCCGGCTTGAGAACATCGACTCCGGAGGGCAGGACCGAGGAATGAACGAAGACGTCGCCGCCGTCGTCGCGGGAGAGAAAGCCGAAGCCCTTCTCACTGTTGAACCACTTGACCTTGCCAGTCGGCAAAGCACACACTCCCTCGATCACTCCCGGACGGACCCGGACGCCGGTTGAACTGCCGCGACGAACCACCTTACCGGGGGTCTCTCCAACCCAACACGCCTTAAAACGAGACTGAGCCCCCGCCTGTGGCGGCAGAGGCTCAAAGTAGTGGGGAAAGTGTGAGGGGCTACCCGACGTGCGGGTAGAGGGTGGCGACCATCACCGTAAAAGAGAACTTGCCCTCCCCACACGCAAAGGGCTTTCCCTCCCTCATGCAGTCAAGAGCGGAGAGGAGACCAGGACGCTTACAGCGCTACAGCAGGGCATCGGACCCGCCAGTACCAAGGCCCACTTATTTCCTTCGGGATCCGTAGTGGTTGTGCCATCCGTTGCCGTCGTGCCGGGTGCCCGTCGTATGTGGGTGCGCAGATCGAATGCGTGACCTTTTCGTGGAGGTGTCGTTGATCGGATGACAGCACTGCGGGTGTGAGGGGGTGCCGGTGAACAGGCGACTGCCGCTTAGCGAGGGTGAGGCGTCCCGTACCGCGTGTGCCCGTGGCCTGTTGCGTACCGGGGTGGATGAGAGGAGCGGGGAGGTCCTCACTGCGCCAGTGTTGGCGGAGCGGGTGGGGTGGGCTGCCGGTCTGGTGTCCGGCATGGTCACCGACCTGCTGGCCGAGCACTGGAATGCCGCCGATGTGGACGTGCTGGCCGCGGGTGAGGATGCCGGGGGGCGGGTGCTGCCGTCGAACGCGTGGATGGCGCTGCGCCGTCTGGGCTGGACCACCGCACCGGCCGAGGGGGTCCGTGTCAACGACCGCATCGTGCGCATGGCCCAGGAACAGGCCGGGCGCACTCTGCGGTCGGTGAAATGGCGGGCCGATCTGGCCGCCGGAGTCATGAAGACATGGCCTGTCGAACCGGGCAAGCGCACCCCTCAGGAGTGGGATGCCGTCCGCGAGGCGATCCCTGGCGGGCCACATCTGCCGTCCAGCGTCATCACGTCCCGCACGCGGCAGGTCGTCGCCTTTCAGCGCAGGCACGGCCGGTTACCTGCCAGCGTGTTCGAGCTGGAGAGAGCGCCTCATGGCGCGCGGATGCTGTTGTTGTCCGCGTGCGACAGCCAACAGGCCACGATCGCGCGGGGTGAGGATCCCGGCCGGGCGCTGCTGCGACTGCAGTTGCCCACCCGCCCCGATCCGCGCTCCTACCGGGACTGGACGTGGGTGGCGTGCCCGATCACGCTGCCGCCGACGGTCCCGCCCGACGCGCTGCTGCACCTGCCCACCCTGCGACTCCACCACGGCACGGTGAGGGCCGATCTGGCCTACACCCACACCGTGCCGAAAGCCCGGCACGCCGGGCACGCAGTTGCGCTCGGCGTGGACTGGGGGCTGAACACGCTGCTCAGCGCGGGAGCGGTCCGCCAGAATGACGACGGCAGGATCAGCCTTCTCGGGACCGGAGGCATGTTCCGGGCGGCCGGTGTCCTGGCCAAACAGCACCGGCTGCGCCGCGAGGGCGAGCACCTGCACGCCAAGAAGGACCAGTATGAGCGGCTCATCGCCGGAGCCGACACGCACCCGTTGACCGGCAAGCACACTGTCCTGGCCGACGAGATCCGGCACATCTCGGCCCGGCGGTCGAACCTCAACGACGCGCTCGCCTGGTCCGCCGCCCGCTGGGTGGTCGACCAGGGCATCGCCGCCGACGCGACTGCGATCTACGTCGAGGACCTCCGGTCGATGGAGGCGCGGGGCATGGGCCGCTCCCTGAACACCCGGCTCTCCCAGGCCGTGCGCGGGCAGATCGTCGAACGGATGCGGCACCTGGCCGCCGAGGTGGGCATCGCCGTCGTGACGGTCCCGGCCCGCAACACCTCCCGGCACTGTCCCCGGTGCCTCACCCCGCTGCGCCACCGCAAGGCCCCCGACCGGCCCACCACACCGGGCTGGAAATGGGCCGCGTGCCCCGACTCCGGGTGCGGTTGGCAGGGCGACCGCGACACCGGGGCCTGGCAGCGCATCGCCGCACGCGGCCTGACCCACCAGTCCAAGACCGTGGTGGATCGCACCAGCGGCATCCTGGTTGTCCGCAGCGTGGTCGACCGGCTCGAAGCCACCGCCGTGGTCACCCCGGACACCGCCGAGACCCGCCGGAAGGACCGGTCCAAGACCGGCCCCACCCGGCGCAGGAAACCACGCCCCGCGCCCAGGCGACGCAGGGCACCCTCCCCCACCGGCCCATGCGGTCCGGCGGGCAAGCGTCCGGAGGGACACGCACCAACGGACCGGACTCGGCTGCCCCGCGCAGCCCACCGGCACCAGGGCGTGACAACGATCAGCACACCCACCATCGGCTCTCACCGGCCACGGGGAGCGGCACTGGGCGCGGGATTCCACCTGCACGCTCACGCCACTGCCCCACGATGGGAAATCCCGTTGCCAGACACCACGTCCTGCATGGGATCGCTTAGCTGATCAGAGACGCTAATGCTCCGGCGGCTGCTGACAAGACGTCGCCGGATTGTTCCTCCGCGCTGGGAACTACCCTGGTCGGGTGCGTGACAAAACCCAAACGAATTCCGCCGCGACCGGAGACGGACTGATCCGTGCCGGGGCCATCGTGTTCTTCGTCGGTGCGGTGGCCACGTTGGTCACTGTGGCCCCGTTGCTGCTTGGTACGACGCCCTTTCCTACGTACATGTTCGGGTTGAGCATGTTGATGGGGGTTGGGTTCCTGATTGCGGGAGCGGGGGTGTTTCAGTCGATTGCCAGTGGGCGGCGGCAGGCGCGCGAAGGTCCCTAAAGGGGCGCGCCCTGGTGGCCCGCGAGCCAACTCGGGAACTCCGTCAAGTCCGTGAGCACCACGTCCGCGCCCGCCTCCCGTAGTTCCTCCGCGCCGCACGGGCCCGTGGCCACCGCTACCGCGAGGGCGTTCGCGGTGTGGGCTCCGCGTACGTCGCCGGTGTGGTCGCCGACGTAGATGCCCGCGTCGTACTCGCGCAGCGCTTCCGCCTTGCGTTCGGCCCACAGGTCTCCGATGACGGCGTCGGGCTCGATGCCGAGGTGGCTGAGATGCAGCTTGGCATTCGGCTCGTACTTGGCGGTGACGACGATCGCCCGGCCCCCGGCCGCCCGCACCGCCGCTATCGCCTCGCGGGCGCCGGCCATCGCGGGCGTCGCGGCGATGGCGTGCGTGGGATACATCGCGCGGTAGACGTCCGCCACGGCCTCGACCTGGTCGGCCGGGAACCAGTTGACCAGCTCTTCCGCGAGCGGCGGCCCGAGCCTCGTGATGGCCAGGTCGGCGTCGATGTACGTCCCCGTCCGCGCGGAAAGCGCCTGGTAGCAGGCGTGGATACCGGGCCGGGAGTCGATGAGGGTCATGTCGAGGTCGAAGCCGACGGTCAGCGCGCGAGAAGTCATATGGGTCATTGTGCCCAGCGAAGATGGCCCACTTGTGATGCTCCGGTGAGCAACAGCGCCCCCGCCCGTCCCGCACCACACCGGCTCGGCCCGTCCCGCACCCTCCCCAAGGGGGCGTACCCCTTACGACCTCGGGCGCTGTGATCTCCACACCAGGTACAGCGCCGAGGCGAAAGCCGCGACCCGCAGGACCCATGGCCAGGTCTCGGCGACCGCGGCGCTCATGTGGCCGTCCGCGATGGGTGCGCCCCAGCGGCGTTCCGTACGGCCCCAGATCCAGACCAGGCCCGCGGTGACGGCCAGGCCGGGGAGGCCGAGGACGGCCAGTTTCGACTCGCTGGGGCTGAGGCGGCGCGAGAGGTAGGCGATGAGCCAGCCGAGGCCGAGCATGACGAGGTTGCCGATGACGGCGCCGGCGACCAGCAGGGCGGCGGCGAGCAGGAGGAGGGGGTTCGTCCAGCCGCCGCCGATCGGGCGCAGGCGGGGGACGAAACGGCGGGTCTTCGTGTCGGCCGTGCCGGCCGCCGCGTCCGCCTCCGCCGCCTCGACGGGAGCCTTGGGTACGGCGCCCGGTACCGCCGACTTCGGGTTCCGCTCGTCCTTCCCACCGGGATCCTCGGGATCCGCGGGCTTCTCGGGCCCCTCGGGCTTCTCGGACGGTGGCTTGAGCAGGTCGGGGATCTCGATGCCGCCGGTGAACCCCGGCACGCTGTCCATCGCCCCGAACGGGCTGCCGCCGCCCACCCGCCACCAGTCGGGCTGCCCGGAGCCGAGTTCCTCCGCGCTCGCGAGGTGCGGCGGGGAGGGCGCGGAGTCGGCCGGCTCGGGGACGTCGGGCTCGGCGGGGCGCGGCCGGGGGACGACTCGGCGCAGGCGCTTCGACCGCGACTCGGGCTCCTGGGCGCGCTGGACGGGGACGGCCGCCCGGGGCTCCGCCCGGCCCCCTGAACCGCCGCCCTCGCCGCCACCGGCGTTCGCGGCGGAGACCACCGACTCGGGGCTGCCGAGCCGTTCGAGGATGCGGCGGACCGCGGCCGGACTGTCGACGGTCGCCTTGGCCCGGCGCCGGTCGATCTCGTTCCGCAGCTCGGACACCAGGCGCATGCGGGTGCCCGACGGCAGCTGCCGTTGCTGAGCCACGTCACCGACACGGCTCAGATACTCGTAGACGACCTGGTCGCTCTCGATACCCACGAAGTCCCCTCCGGGGCGGGTGCGTCGAATACCCCGTGGGACGACGTTAGCGCAGGGTGGTGGGCGCGCGGTGGGCGCGGACGCGGGTCAGGACCCGGGTCAGGTCGCGGGTCAGGACCCGGGTCAGGACCCGGGTCAGGTCGCGGATCGGGGCACGGGTCGGGGCACGGGTCAGTCGCCGGTCGGGCCGCGGGTCGGGTCGCCGGTCGGATCGCGGGTCAGGTCGCCGGTCGGATCGCGGGTCAGGTCGCCGGTCGGATCGCGGGTCAGGTCGCCGGTCGGATCGCGGGTCAGGTCGGCTCGCACAGCCGTGGGTTCTCCACTTCCGAGCAGAGGCGGTTGCCGTACTCGCGCAGGACGTCCCTGCCGCCCTGTTCGGTGAGGTAGGTCAGGAAGGCCGCGGCTATGGAGCCCGCGGGCGGTTCGCCGTAGGTGCCGCCCTCGGATCCCCCAATCCCCTTGATCGATAAAGCAGTTGGCCGGGAGCCCAGGGTGACGACCGCGGGTGGAGTGTTGCCAGGGGTGCCGTGTTCCTCCTGAGGAAGTTCATCCCGTGGCCATCTGGGAAACGTTCCGTTCGCCCGATGTCCGCCCGGGGCGCAGGCCGCGGGCCCTCGTACACCGCCGCCGCCCGGCCCGCCACCCGCTACCGTTGACCGGATGAGCAGCGATGAGAAGCAGGTGGCCCCGCGGTCCCTCGCGGAGGCGCTCCGCGTGAAGGACGACGGTTCCCTGGCCGCGCTCCTGCGCGCCCGCCCCGACCTCATCACGCCCGTACCGACCGACCTCACGCAGCTCGCGACCCGCGCCGGCACCCGTGCCTCGGTGATCCGCGCCCTGGAGCGCCTGGACCGGTTCGCGCTCCAGACGGCTCAGGCGCTGGCCGTGGCCCCGGAGCCGGCCGAGTACGGGACGCTCCTGGCGCTGCTGGCCGGTGACGAGGACGACCCCGCGGTCGTCGGCGCGTTCCCGCACGCCCTGGCCGCGCTGCGCGATCAGGCCCTGGTGTGGGGTACGGACGACCGGCTCCGCCTGGTCCGCACGGCCCGCGAACTGCTCGCGCCGTCGCCGCAGCACCCGTCGCCGACGGGCCTCGGCCCCACGGTCGCGGAGGCCACGACGGGCATGTCCCCGGGCCGTATCCAGGAGCTCCTCACGACGGCGGAGCTGCCCACGACGCACGACGCGGTGTCGGCCGTGGCGTCCCTGACCGCCCTCTTCACCGACCGCGCCCGGATGGCGGCCCTGCTCGCCACGGCCCCGCCCGACTCCCTGGACGTCCTCTCCCGGCTGGTCTGGGGCCCGCCGTACGGCCAGGTGACCGCCGAACCGGCCGCGCACCTGCGGTGGCTCCTGGACCGCGGACTGCTCCTGCCGACGGCTCCCGGCACGGTCGTCCTGCCCCGCGAGGTCGCCCTCCACCTGCGCGCGGGCCGCGCGCACCGGAACACCGAGCCGCTGCCGCCCGCCGTCGAGCCCGCCGCCACGCACCGTCCACAGGTTGTGGACACGACGGCGGCCGGCCAGGCGTACACCGCGCTCGCGACCGTCGAGGAACTGCTGAAGGACTGGGACGAGGGCGGCCCGGCCGTCCTGCGCGCGGGCGGCCTGAGCGTACGGGACCTCAAGCGCACCGCGGTGGCCCTGGACGTACCGGAGCCGGTCGCCGCCTTCTGGGTCGAACTCGCCTACGCGGCGGGCCTGTTGGCGTCGGACGGCGGTGGGGGCACCTCCCACGCCCTTAAGGCAGTGGGGGACGAGGAGCGGTACGCGGCGACCCCGGCGTACGACGAGTGGCTGGAACTCCCGGCGGCCGAGCGCTGGACGCGGCTGGCCACGGCGTGGCTGTCGGCAACCCGCACGGCGGGCGTGATCGGCGGCCGGGACGCCAAGGAGCGCACCCTGTCGGCCCTGGGTCCCGGCCTCGACCGCTCGGCCGCCCCCGAGGTCCGCCACCGCGTCCTGGCGCTCCTCGCCGCGCTCCCCGAGGGCGCCTCCGCGTCCCCCGACGCCCTCGTCGCCCGCCTCCACTGGGAGCGCGCGCTGCGCGGGACCGCCGCCTCGGACGACCTGCGCGCCCGGCTCGCCCGGTGGACGCTGACCGAGGCGGAGTCACTGGGGATCACCGGGCGGGGGGCGCTGTCGGCGCACGGGCGGGCGCTGCTCGGGGCCGAACCGAGCGCACCGGCTCCGCGGCAGCCGTCCGGCCCCGGCGACAAGCTCCCCGTCCACCACCACACGCACCACCGTCCGGCGCTCCCGCCGGAACCCCGCTCGCCCGCGGAACTGGCCTCCGCCGCCGCCCGCGCCCGCCGCCTCCTCACGCCCCTCCTGCCCGAGCCCCTCGACCACGTCCTCCTCCAGGCGGACCTGACGGCGGTGGCCCCCGGCCCGCTGGAACGCCCCCTCGCGGACATGCTGGACGTCCTCGCGGACGTGGAGTCGAAGGGCGGGGCGACGGTGTACCGCTTCACGCCGGGCTCCGTCCGCCGTGCCCTGGACGCGGGCCGCTCGGCCTCCGACCTGCACGCCTTCCTCACCGCGCACTCCCGTACGCCGATTCCGCAGCCGCTCACCTACCTCATCGACGACGTGGCGCGCAGGCACGGCCACCTGCGGATCGGCGCGGCATCGGCGTACGTCCGCTGCGACGACGACGCCGTACTGAACGAGATCCTCGCCGACAAGCGCTCCCAGGGGCTGCGGCTGCGCCGCCTCGCGCCCACGGTGCTGGCCACCCAGGCCGACCCGGCCACGCTGCTCGACGGGCTGCGCGCGATGGGCTTCGCACCGGCCGCCGAGTCCGCCGAGGGCGACGTACTGATCACCCGCGCGCACGCCCACCGCACGCCCCCGCGCACGGCGCCCGAGCCGGTACCCGACGGTCCGCCGTCCCCCGACACCACCCTGCTGAGCGCCGCGATCCGGGCCATCCGCGCGGGCGACCTGGCCTCCACGACCCCGCACAAGCCCTCCGCCTCCGCCACTGCCACCGCCGTTCCCGGCCGCAACGGCACGCTCCCGCGCACCACCTCCGCCGAGACGCTCGCCACCATGCAGGCCGCCGTCCTCACCGGCGACACCCTCTGGATCGGCTACGTCAACGCCGAGGGCTCCGCCAGCCAGCGCGTCATCGCCCCGATCCGGGTGGAGGGCGGCTTCGTCACGGCGTACGACCACACCGCGGACGAGGTCCGCACGTACCCGCTGCACCGCGTGACGGGCGTGGCGGAACTGGCGGACGAGCAGGCCTGAGGCGGGCCATAGGCGGACCTGAGGCAGGCGCGGGCAGGGGCGGGCGGCGGGCGGGGGCGGGGACCTGAGGCAGGCCCGGGCAGGCCCGGGCGGGGGCGGAGGGCTGGTCCCGCCTCCCTCCTCCGGTCACTCGTCCGGGTGTACGCGGCGGTTCATGCACGCCACGCCGGACGGTTCCCACCCATGAGCGACCTTCGAGGACCTCCCGCATCGTCGCGCGAGTCGTGGGGCAGCCACTGGTCGTCCTGATCACGCACCCGCCTGATCACACACCGGCCTGATCACCCAACCAGGAGGTAGTCCCATGCGCACTGCTCGTCGTGTCGCCACCGTTCTGATCGGTACCGCCGCGCTGCTCGGCGCACTCGCGTCCCAGGCCGCGGCGATCGGCATCGATCTCGGCGGGGGCCTGACCCTCTGAGGCGGCCCCCGCACGCCCCGCGGGCCGGACTCGGCATCCCGAGTCCGGCCCGTCCCCTCCGTGGGCCCCCACCCACGCTCAGCAGCGTTCGAAAGGCTTCAGAAACCCCATGCGTCCCACGCTCCCGACCCGTACGGCGACTCCGGCCGCGACCCGTACGGCGATCCGTACCGCCGCCATCGCCACCCTGTTCGCCTCGGTCGCGCTGATCGGCGTGCTCGCTCCGCAGGCCGCCGCCGCCCCGCTCGCCCAGCCCGCCCTGCCGCTGCCCATCCCGATCGCCGCCGCCGAACCGCTCGTCACGGAGGGGGTCACGGTCGAGGGGCCGCTGGTCAACAACATCACTCTGCCCACGCTGAATTGACTTGCTCCTCGGGCTGAAGCCCGAGGATTCCGGCCTTCTCGTCCGTTGCTGTGCCGCTACGCGGCACAGGTTTCGGGCGGGAGTCCATGGCTTCCTGCTTCGTCGCGCTGTGCCAGGACGAGTCCTGGTCCTACCTGCGCTCGACAGGCTGTTACCGCCAGTCCGGCGGCCTTTTTCACGTTCTTCGCGGCGTTGTGATCCCGGTCATGGACCGTGCCGCACGCAGGGCAGGTCCACTCCCTGATGTGGAGAGGTTCGGGGCCGTCCTTGACGCCACAGGCGGAACAGGTCTGGGAGGTCGGCTCGAACCTGCCGATCTTCACCAGGGTGCGTCCGTACCTGGCTGCCTTGTACTCCAGCATGGCCACGAACTGTGCCCAGCCCGCCTCATGCACGCTCTTGGCCATTCTGGTGCGCGCCAGAGCCTTGACCGCCAGGTCCTCCACACCGATCGCTTGGTTCTCGCGGATCAGCTTCGTGGAGAGCTGGTGGTGGAACTCGCGGCGCGCATCGGCCACTTGTGCGTGGGCGCGGGCGACCTTGAGGCGGGCCTTCTCCCGGTTCTTCGACCCCTTCTGCTTACGGGACAGCTCCCGCTGGGCCTTCTTCAGTTTCTTCTCCGCCCGGCGCAGAAACCGCGGGGATTCGATCTTCGTACCGTCGGACAGGACAGCGAAGTGGGTCAGGCCCAGATCGATGCCAACCGTGTGGGTCGGCGTCGGGCATCCGGGCAGCGTCGGCGGCCGGGTCGGTGTCGATCACGAAGGAGGCGAAATACCGTCCGGCCGCGTCCTTGATCACGGTGACCGAGGAGGGCCGTGCGGGCAGCACTCGTGACCACTTCACCTTCACCGCGCCGACCTTGGGAAGGTTCAACCGCCCGGAACCGGTGATCGACCAGCGGGCATTGGCCGTGAAGCGGATCGACTGCCGGTTGTCCTTGCGGGACTTGAACCGGGGCGCACCGACCTGCGTGCCCTTACGGGTCCCCTTGAGGGAGGCGAAGAAGTTGCGGTATGCGGCCTCCGCGTCGCGGAGGGACTGCTGGAGGATGACCGCGGAGACCTCGCCCAGCCAGGACCGCTCGGGTGTCTGCCTGGCCTCGATGATCAGCTTCCGGGACAGCACACCCGCCGTGGGGAAGGCCTCGCCCGCCGTACGGGCGTCCTCGCGGGCGCGCACGGCATCGTTGTACACGACGCGGGCGCACCCGAACGCTCTGGCCAGCGCCGTGCGTTGGCTCGGTTCCGGGTACAGCCTGAAGGCGTACCGAAGCCGCATGCGGTGATCGTACGAACGAGCGCCACCCCCTACCAGAGGGAACGTATGAACGGTCGGTACTCCCTTGAACCGGGAGGAGCGGAACGGGCCGAACGAGGGAGGCGTTGCCCGGCTTCGCCGGATCGGCCCCCCTGACGCTCCGCGTCGGCCGTGGTGATGCCTGCGCCCTCCTGCTCCGCAGGACAGCGTCCGTGACGCTCCGCGTCACAATGACAGATTCGCTTCACCACCGGCCTGAAGGCCGATGCACTGCGAATGAATCCCGGTAGCCCGGCGCATCCGGTAGCTGTCCCCTTCGAGGCGGACGATCTCCGCGTGGTGAGCGAGGCGGTCGACCATCGCGGGAGCGGCGCCGCCGAAGATCTCGTCCCAGCGGCCGAGCGGGCGGTCGCCGGCCACGATCACCGAGGCCCGCTCGTAGCGGTGCGCGACGAGCTGGAAGAAGAGGTGGGCGGTGTCCGCGTCGAACGGGGTGTAGCCGACCTCGTCGATGATCAGCAGCGCGTGGGCGTCCAGCGCGGCCAGCTCCTCGGCGAGCCGCCCCGCCGCCCGGGCGTCGGTCAGCCGGGCGGCCCACTCCGCGGCGGTCGCGAACAGCACCTGGTGCCCCGCCTGGCAGGCCCGCACGCCGAGGCCGACGGCGAGATGCGTCTTGCCGGTACCGGGCGGGCCGACGAAGACCACGTTCCGCCGCGCGGCGACGAAGTCCAGCTTGCCGAGCCGGGCCAGCACCTCCCGGTCGAAGTCCCGGGGATGCTCCTGGTCGAACTCCTCCAGCTGCTTCCGGGAGGGAAAACGCGCGGCACGGATCCGGGCCTCGGCGCCCGTTTCGTAGCCGTCGTAGGAGGAGGGGTTCCGCTTCTCGTACGGCGAGGAGTGCTCGTACGAGGAGGTGTACGAGGCGGTCGCCTGGGCGGGAATCGGGACCGGGGCCCGCGTGGCCACCGCCGAGGTCGAGAACTCGGCGGGGACGTTCGAGCCGTGCCCCCCACCGGCGTCTCCGTGCCCGTGCCCCGGCCCGTGTCCCGATCTCTGTCCCTTGTGCGAACGGTCTCCGTGGTCCGCCATCGGCCCCGACATGTACGCCAGGATCGCCGCCGAGGCGATGAAGGCCATGTGGATCACCGTGCCCCACAGCAGCGAGTGGTGGGAGGTGTGGTGCACGTCCACGAACATCTGGAGCAGATGGACGGAGGAGATGCCCACGATGGCGGTGGCGAGCTTCACCTTCAGCACGTTGGAGTTGACGTGCGAGAGCCATTCCGGCTGGTCACGGTGGCCCTGCAGACCGATGCGCGAGACGAAGGTCTCGTAGCCGCCGACGATCACCATGATCAGCAGGTTGGCGATCATGACGACGTCGACCAGCTTCAGCACGGCGAGCATGACGTAGGTCTCGTTCGCCTGCCCGGTCACGCACCGAAGAATTAAATTCCACAGTTCGTTGAAGAACTTGTAGACGTACACGCCCTGCGCGGCCACCAGCCCGAAGTAGAGCGGGGCCTGGAGCCAGCGGGTGGCGAAGAGGGCGTACCCGAGCGTCGTGGTCGGGGACGCGACGGGCAGCGGAACGGGTGGTGAGACAGACGGAGGCGCGGGCGGCGGGGCATGACTGTGACTCTGACCGGGTCCGGACAACGGTGGCTTCTCCCTGGGCGGTGACCTGGGGCAGTGACCTGCGGGGATCGCCATTCTTCGGGGATGCGGCGGTAAATCTGAATTCCCACCACTCATTGGAATGAATAGACATCCAGTAGGACAGGACGAGACGTCACCCAGGACGGGACGGGGCGTCACCCGGTTCACGGCGTACCGCGTGGACGATCAGGCACACTGGACGTTTGGCCGTGCACACCGCACAGCTGTGCAGAAGGGGACGCACGCGTGAATGGTCCACTCATCGTCCAGTCCGACAAGACGCTGCTCCTGGAGGTCGACCACGAGCTGGCGGGCGAGTGCCGCCGTGTCATCGCGCCCTTCGCGGAGCTGGAGCGCGCGCCGGAGCACATCCACACCTACCGGGTGACGCCGCTCGGGCTGTGGAACGCGCGCGCGGCCGGGCACGACGCCGAGCAGGTCGTGGACGCCCTCGTGCAGTACAGCCGCTATCCGGTGCCGCACGCGCTGCTGGTCGACATCGCCGAGACGATGGACCGCTACGGACGGCTGACGCTGTCCAAGCACCCGGCCCACGGTCTGGTGCTCACGACCACCGACCGGCCCGTGCTGGAGGAGATCCTGCGCTCGAAGCGGATCATCCCGCTGGTCGGCGCCCGGCTCGACCCGGACACGGTCGCCGTGCACCCCTCCGAGCGAGGCCAGATCAAGCAGACGCTGCTGAAGCTGGGCTGGCCGGCCGAGGACCTCGCCGGGTACGTGGACGGTGAGGCGCACTCCATCGAACTGGCCGAGGACGGCTGGGCGCTGCGGCCGTACCAGAAGCAGGCGGTGGAGAACTTCTGGCACGGCGGGTCCGGAGTGGTCGTCCTCCCCTGTGGTGCGGGCAAGACGCTGGTCGGCGCCGGAGCCATGGCCCAGGCGAAGGCGACGACCCTGATCCTCGTCACGAACACGGTCTCGGCGCGGCAGTGGAAGCACGAGCTGGTGAAGCGGACCTCGCTGACCGAGGACGAGATCGGCGAGTACAGCGGTACGAGGAAGGAGATCCGCCCCGTCACCATCGCGACCTACCAGGTCCTGACGACGAAGCGGAAGGGCGTCTATCCGCACCTGGAGCTGTTCGACTCGCGCGACTGGGGCCTGATCGTCTACGACGAGGTGCATCTGCTGCCCGCGCCGGTCTTCAAGTTCACGGCGGATCTGCAAGCGCGCCGGCGCCTGGGCCTGACGGCCACGCTGGTCCGGGAGGACGGCCGCGAGTCGGACGTGTTCTCGCTGATCGGCCCGAAGCGGTTTGACGCTCCTTGGAAGGAGATCGAGGCGCAGGGGTACATCGCGCCCGCGGACTGCGTGGAGGTCCGCGTCAACCTCACGGACGCGGAGCGGCTCGCGTACGCGACCGCCGAGACGGAGGAGAAGTACCGCTTCTGCGCGACGACGGCGACGAAGCGCAAGGTGACGGAGGCGCTGGTGCGGCGGTTCGCCGGGCAGCAGATCCTGGTCATCGGGCAGTACATCGACCAACTCGACGAGCTGGGCGAGCACTTGGACGCGCCGGTCATCAAGGGTGAGACGTCGAACGCCCAGCGCGAGAAGCTCTTCGAGGCGTTCCGGCAGGGCGAGATCAGTGTGCTCGTGGTGTCGAAGGTGGCGAACTTCTCGATCGATCTGCCGGAGGCGACGGTCGCGATTCAGGTGTCGGGGACGTTCGGCTCGCGTCAGGAGGAGGCGCAGCGGCTCGGGCGGGTGCTGCGGCCCAAGGCCGACGGGCACCAGGCTCACTTCTACTCGGTGGTGGCTCGGGACACGATCGATCAGGACTTCGCCGCGCATCGGCAGCGGTTCTTGGCTGAGCAGGGGTATGCGTATCGGATTGTGGATGCGGATGAGTTGCTCGCGGACAGTTGAGCAGGGGGTTCGTGGGAGGGTGCGGGCCGGTGGGGGCTGGTCGCGCCCCGCGGCGGAGCCGCAAGTGTCACCGCCCCGCGCCCCTAAAGGGGCGCCGGTGCGCTTACCGGCGGCGTACGCCTGCTTCCTCTTCGTATTCGCCCAGGAGCACCACGCTCAGGGTCGCGGTCGCGAAGACCTTGACGGCGCGGAGGGCGTCGCCGAGGCGGTGGCGGTGGCTGCCCTGGAGGGCGGTGGCTCCCGGGGGTGCGCCGGGACTGACGGGGCCTGGGGTGAAGGTCGCTGCGCTCATGTATCCATAGTGGAATTTCCGCCCTCCGCTTACATCGGCCTGTGGACCGAACCTCCGCCGCCTCCTCGTACGCCTCCGGAGTGACCCGTCCCCCGTAGGGAGGGGGACCCCGTCCCCTAGGGGACGGCAGATTCCGTACGGAGCCCACGAGCCCACGCAGGAAAACGGTTGGCACCCGCCACGCCCTCTCGCCTAAAATCTCCGCTCTTGCCCGCCTCCCCAGCGGAGTGCCGCCGACCGGACGGAAACCGGTCGGTCCTCAGAGCCTGTCGGGTGACCGCCGGCCTGGCGAACGGAGGTCACCCGACAGGCTCTCAGCCCGGCCGTACCCCGGTCGGGCACACCCACGCAGCAGGCTCCAGGCCCCGGAGGCACCCCCGTGTCCACCCCGTCCGACTCCGCCATGTCGGTCCCCGATTCGTCCGACGACTACTCACCCCACGGCTATTCGTCCGACGGCTATTCGTCCGACGACCCGCTCTCCCGCGAGCGGGCCCACCTCACCCACTCCCGCGCCGCCCTCCGCTCGATGCGCGAGGACGTCGAGTCGCTCGACATCCGGGACGTCACCGCGAACTGGGTCAACGCGGAAGCCCTGGCCCACCAGATCGACGCGCGCGTCA
This sequence comes from Streptomyces sp. NBC_00878, assembly GCF_026341515.1. Taxonomy (NCBI): domain Bacteria; kingdom Bacillati; phylum Actinomycetota; class Actinomycetes; order Kitasatosporales; family Streptomycetaceae; genus Streptomyces; species Streptomyces sp. NBC_00878. The sequence goes on from NZ_JAPEOK010000001.1 coordinate 4,742,049, forward strand.
AAGCCCTCGCGGACCTCTCGCACACCCCGCTCTTCTTCGGCCGCCTCGACTATCTGCACTCCCCGGGCGCCGACCGGGCGGAGGGCGCCGAGGGCGAGCAGTTCTACATCGGGCGCCGGCATGTGCACGACGCCGACGGGGACCCGATGGTGATCGACTGGCGCGCCCCGGTGTCCCAGCCCTTCTACCGGGCCTCCAAGAAGAACCCGCTGGACATCGCGCTGCGCCGCCGCTTCGGGTACACGGGCGGCGACCTCACCGCGTACGAGGACGAGCACCTGTCCGACCCGTCCGAGGCGGCGGCCACCAGCAAGCTGCTCCAGCAGGAGATCGAGCGCCCGCGCGTCGGCCCGATGCGCGACATCGTGGCGACGATCCAGCCCGAGCAGGACGAGATCGTACGGTCCGGTCTCGGCGGCTCGGTCTGCGTGCAGGGCGGTCCGGGCACCGGAAAGACGGCGGTCGGTCTGCACCGGGTCGCCTATCTCCTCTACGCCCACCGCGACCGGCTCGCCCGCACCGGCACCCTGGTCATCGGGCCGAACGCGTCCTTCCTCCACTACATCGAGCAAGTGCTGCCCGCACTGGGCGAGTTGGAGGTCAAGCAGGCGACGGTCGACGACCTGGTCGCCCATGTGGAGGTGCGGAGTACGGACGAGGCGGCGGCAGCGGTGGTCAAGGGCGACGCGCGGATGGCCCAGGTACTGCGCCGGGCCGTCCGCTCGCACGTGACCATGCCCGTCGAACCGGTCATGGTGGTGCGCGGTTCGCGACGCTGGCGGGTCCCGGCGTACGAACTGGAGGACATCGTCCGGGAGTTGCTCGACCGGGACATCCGTTACGGCGCCGCCCGCGAGGCCTTGCCGCAGCGCATCGCGCACGCCGTGCTGGTGCAGATGGAGCGGTCGGGCGAGGCCCCTGACGACCGCGTGCAGGACGCCGTGGCCCGCAACACCGCGGTGAAGGCGGCGGTGAAGACCCTCTGGCCGCCGGTCGATCCCGCGAAGCTGGTCCTCCGCCTCCTCTCCGACGCCGACTTCCTGGCCACCCACGCCGAGGGCATCCTCACCGAGGACGAGCAGAAGACGATCCTGTGGGCCAGGCCCGTACGGTCGGTGAAGTCCGCCAAGTGGGCAGCCGCGGACGCCGTGTTGATCGACGAGGCCACCGATCTCGTCCAGCGCACGCACTCCCTCGGGCACGTGGTGCTCGACGAGGCGCAGGACCTGTCCCCCATGCAGTACCGGGCGGTGGGGCGGCGCTGCACGACCGGTTCGGCGACCGTGCTCGGGGACCTGGCGCAGGGCACCACGCCCTGGGCGACCCGGAGTTGGGACGAGGCGCTGGCCCACCTCGGCAAGCGGGAGGCGGTCGTGGAGGAACTGACGGCCGGTTTCCGTGTACCGACGGACGTCATCACGTACGCGTCCCGGCTCCTCCCCCACATCGCGCCGGGCCTGACCCCGGTGGCGTCGGTCCGCGAGAACCCCGGCTTCTTCGAGGTCCGCCCGGCCACCGCCGACGCCGCGGACACCGAAGTGGTCGCCGCCTGCGAGGAGTTGCTCCGCAACGAGGGCTCGGTCGGCCTGATCGCGGCCGACGCGCGCGTACCGGCGCTGGCCGAGGCGCTGACGGCGGCCGGGCTCCCGTACCTGGGGCCCGGCGAGGAGACGACCCTCACCACCCGCCTCACCCTGGTCCCGGCCTCGCTCGCCAAGGGCCTGGAGTACGACTACGTGGTCCTGGACGAACCCCGGGCCGTGGTCGATGGCGAACCGGACGAACGCACCGGCCTGCGCCGCCTGTACGTCTCCCTGACCCGAGCGGTCTCGGGCCTGATCGTGACGCACGGGGCGCCGCTGCCGCCTCAGCTGTCGGAGTCGGAGAGCTGACGGGCCCGAGCTGCTCTGCGGGTGCGGCACGGTGTCCCGTAAGGGGCGCGGCACTGTGAAGTACCGCACCCCAGTGGAGCGCTCACGCGTCGAGCGCGGTTCGCCACTCCCGTACCGCCTCCGCCGAGACCGGTGACTCCCAGCCACCGGGCCGGGCCGCGCCGCCGATGTGGAAGGCGTCGATGCCTGCGGCCCGCAGGTGCGGGAGGTGGTCGAGGCGGAGGCCGCCGCCGACCATGAGCCGCGGCTCGTAGCCCTGTTCGCCACGGCGGGCCGCCTCCGCGAGGAGCGTGGGCAGGCCCTCGTCCACGCCGTCGGCCGACCCGGCCGTGAGGTAGGCGTCCAGACCGGGCAGGTCGGCGAGGCTCTTGCGCAGCGCGTCGCGGTCGGCGGCGCGGTCGATCGCCCGGTGGAACGTCCAACGGCAGCCGTCCAGTTCGGCGAGCACCGCCTCCAGCGCGGGCAGGTCCGGCTGCGCGGCCTCGTCCAGGAACCCGAGCACGAACTCCTCCGCCCCGGCGGCCCGCAGCTCCCGCGCCGCCCGTACGAGTCCCCGTACGTCCCCGGCCTCGAAACCGTCGGCCAGGCGCAGCATCACGCGCAGCGAGATGCCGACGGCGGCCCTGATCCCCGCGAAGATCGCGACCGGCGGGGTCAGCCCGTCGGCGGCGATGTCGGTGACCAGCTCCAGCCGGTCCGCGCCTCCGGCCTCGGCGGCGACCGCGTCCTCGACGCCGAGGGCGATCACCTCCAGGACTGCACGCTCACTCATAGGACCTCTTCCCTCGGGCGGCTACGACTACGACTACAACATCGACAACAGGTCTAGTCCAATAGTCACCCTACGCGCCCGCCACCAGAGATCAACGGATATCACCATTCGCACAGCAACTGTCACTGTCTGCAACTACTCTCGATGTGGCGCCCGTCCAACAACGCCGACCGCGCGAAAGGGAGTTGCCCGATGCCTCAGCCAAAGCGACTCGATCCGTCCCAGTCCCCCCGAGCCCTGTACGGCGCGGAGCTGCGCCACCAGCGCGAGGCGGCCGGCCTCTCCCAGGACGAACTGGGCGCGCTCATGTTCGTCAGCGGCTCGTTCATCGGGCAGCTGGAGGCCGGGATCCGGCGCATGCAACCGGAGTACGCGAAGATGGCCGACGAGATCCTGAAGACGGACGGGTTCTTCGTACGGAACCTTGAGGCGGCGATGAAGTCGCCCTACGAGCATCACTTCGCGGATGTGGTGGAGTTCGAGGGGTTGGCGCAGGGGATCAAGGACTGGGCGCCGGACCTGGTTCCCGGCCTGCTCCAGACTGCGGGGTACACACGTGCGGTGGTCCGGGCGTACGACCCGGTCCTGGCGGAGGACGTCGTCGAGGAACGAGTGGCTTCCCGGCTGGCTCGCGCCCGTGTCTTCGACAATCCGGCGATGCCCCGCTACTGGGTGATCCTGGACGAGATCGTGGTACGACGCCAAGTGGGCGGCCCGAAGGCCATGGCCGAGCAGCTCCGCCACATCGCCACACTGGCCAACCGCAACCGGATCATCGTCCAGGTGCTGCCTCTCTCGGAGGGTGCGCATGCCGGGTTGGACGGCCTCTTCAAGATGATGACCTTCGACGACGCCCCGCCCCTCGTATATGTCCAAGGCGTCCAAACCGGCCGCCTGTTGGACGATCCGGCTGTGGTGACCCGCTGCACGCTGACCTACGATCTGCTGGGGGCCGTGGCCTTGTCGCCTACCGCGTCCCTCGCCCTGATCGAGCAGGCGGCCGAGGAGTACGAGGATGCGCACCGCACCCGATCTGAGGACCGCGACCTGGCGTAAGAGCAGCTACAGCGGCGGCACGGCCAACGAGTGCGTGGAGATTGGCGGCGACTTCGCCGGAGCGGCCCTGTCATGGCGCAAGTCCACGCACAGTGGCGGCAGCGGCGACGACTGCATCGAAGTCTCCGACGACCTCCCCGGCATCGTCCCCGTCCGCGACAGCAAGCACCCCGCCCAGGGGACGCTGATATTCGGGGCGGCCGCCTGGTCGTCCTTCGTCGCGGCGGCGGCCGCCGGGCGGTAGCAGAGGTGAAGGCGGAGGCCGCCGGGCCTCAGCCGTACAGGTTGAGCTCGGCCTCCGTCGCCCCCGCCAGCTCGTACCGCGTGCCGGTCAGCGGGCGCCCCGCGTAGAGCCGTACGAGGGTGGTCGCGTCGCCGAGGTAACGGGCGGGCGGGCGTTCGCCGGACGGCGCGCCGAGGAGCAGCGGCTCGTCCACGTCGTCGAGGTCGGCGTGCAGGGCGAGGAGCCCCCGTTCGCGGCTGATCCACGCCAACAGGTCGAGCGCGAGGCCGACTTGGGCCCCGCCGTACGCTCCGGGTTCGCCCCAGGCCTCCCGTACGTCGCCCGCGTGCACCCACTCGCCGAGCCCGACCCCGTCCAGTGCGCCACCCGACTTGGCGATCACCGGGCCCGCGTCAGTCATGCCCCGCTCCAGTTCGTCGATGACCTCCGCGACGGACCAGTCGGCCCGCTCGGCGATGTCCCGGTCGTTCGTCTCGGGGCTGAACACCCCCTCCTCGTACCGGCCTTCCACCACCCGCGACAACGCGGTCGAGCAGTGCGCGAGCACATGCCGCACGGTCCACCCCGGACAACAGGTCCTGACCGCGAAGTCCTTCTCGGGCCGCCCCCGTAGTAGGGGGATCAGCACATCCCGCTCGGCGGCCAGCAGCCGCCCGGGCAGTTCCGGGTCCCGTACGCCGTGCGCATCAGCAGTAGTCATGAGGCCAACGCTAGGGCTTGTCCGGCAATTCGCGTCGTCGCCCGGCCTCCAGCAGAAGAGCCTGGACCGCTACCCACTCGCCCACGAACCCCGCACACGACGGCGAAGTGCCGTAAGAACCGTGTCATCAGCCGCAAATAGGGCTCGGAACCTGTCCGGGACAGGCTCGGACGTGTCCGGGACAGGGCCTGATCTGGCTTTTGGCAGTCATCTGGGCCGAGGCTTGGACCGCACCGGCGGTGTGGGCCCGCTCACGACCGGCCCGTGCTCGTGCGGTTGTGCGGAGCGCCGATCTGCCATTGCCTCCGCCCCTTTCGTCCAATCCTCCAAGGAGAAGAAATGAAGCGTAAATTCGCCGTCGGTACGGCGACTGTCGCCCTCGCCTTCGCGGGCTTTGCGGCCCCGGTGGCCAGTGCTCACCCCCAGATCTCGTCAGCGGAGTTCGGCCCCTTAGCTGGATGCGGCGCCGTGAAGAACGTGTCCCTTCGTGGTGCCGAGGCGCATTGGACGGTTATTTGCAGCTCCGGCAACAAGGTGTCGATCAACGGCTGGGTGAAGGACACCAACGGCTCCGCTGACGGTCAGTGTGCTCAGGTGTATGCGACCTTCCCCTACAGCGGCGTCAACAAGTCCACTCCCCTGGCATGCGGCAATGGCCAGCGGCTGGACTTCATATGGTCGAGTTCCGGCAACAGCGTGGACGCGTGGCTGCGCGAGGTGTGAGCACCTACCCAGCTTGCAGATGGGGTAGGTGTGAGCACCTACCCACCTGCAAGCTCCTGATCAGCCGGGCCCTGATTGCCTGTCACGACCAGGACTGACCAGCACAGTGACACGCGGTGGGCCGCAGGCATCCCTCGCTGCGGCCCACTCGCCCACCCTCTCGACGCCCGCCCCGCTGGAGTCCTTCCGGGACCGTCCCAAGCACTTCGCCACGCCGGACGGCTGGCTACTTCAGGCCCAGCTTGTCGCACGCCGCCTTGTACTTCGCGGTGCAGATCTGCTGGACGGTGAAGATGCCGTCCTTGAGCACCGTGTCCTTGATGTTGTTCTTGGTCAGTGACACGGACGGGACGAGATGGGTGGGGATGCCCTTGGCGGTGGCGCTGTCGACCTTGGTGCCGGCGATGGAGTCGAGCTTCTCGCCCTTGGCGAGAGCGACGGCCATGTCCACGGCGGCGGCGGTCTCCGGCGCGTAGGGGAGGTAGACGCTCATGAACTGCTCACCGGCGACGATGCGCTGCACGGCGGCGAGTTCGGCGTCCTGGCCGGTGACCGGCGGCAGCGGGGAGACGCCCGCGGCCTTCAGGGCGGTGATGATGCCGCCCGCCATACCGTCGTTGGCGGAGTAGACGCCGACGATCTTGTCCTTGCCGATCGCGGTGATCGCGGCCGCCATGTTGGCGTTGGCGTTCGCCGGCTTCCACTCCTTCGTGTCGTACTCCTTGCCGATGGTGACCTTGCCGTCCAGTTCGGCGTGGGCGCCCTTCTTGTACTGGCCCGCGCTGGGGTCGGTGACCGCGCCGTTCATCATGACGATCTTGCCGTCCTTGGCCTTGGCACCCAGGGCCTCCAGCAGGGCCTTGCCCTGGACGCGGCCGACCTCCTCGTTGTCGAAGGAGGTGTACGCGTCGATCGGGCCCTCGGCGAGGCGGTCGAAGGCGACGACCGGGATACCGGCATCCTTCACCTTCTTCACGCTTCCGGCGATCGCCTTGGCGTCGACGGCGTCCAGGATGAGCACGTCGACCTTGTTGGTGATCATGGTGTCGACCTGCTGCGTCTGCAGTGTGGCGTCCTGCTTGGCGTTGGCGTAGATGAGCTTGCCCTTGCCGCCGGTGACCTCATTGAGCCTTTTCTCGATCAGCGGCTTGTCGAACGACTCGTAGCGCGCGGTCTGGTTCTCCGGCAGCAGCAGACCGACGGTGAGGTCGTCACCCTTCTTCGCCGAAGGCTCCTTGGCCTTGTCGCTGGACTCCTTGGCACTGCCACAGGCAGCGAGCGACACGGCCATCGCGGTGACGGCGGCAGCGACGACGGCACGACGCAAACGTGTGTTCATGCTGAACCTCCCTGGTGAGCCGCGTCGTCGCGGCGCTGGAACGAACCATCCGATGAAGTGCCGCGGCCACCCACTGGCCGACTGCGGCACGAAGAGCGAAGAGAGAAGAGAGCGAAGAGCGAGTACATGTGATGCCGCGAACGAAGCGATATCCGTACACGTAGAGCGATGTCCGTGCACGCGGAGCGACATCCGTGCGCGCGGCGCGATCGGCAACGGCGGGCCCGAACTGAACCAAGTCAGCCACCCGACGCCATGCCATCGGATGCCCCGAACGGGGTCGGCAGCGCCAGGGAACACCGTCGGTTTCCCTCTTGTCAATGCTTCCCGGGCAACTCTCACAAAGGCTTGACCAGTAAAGTTAAGTTCCCTAACTTGAATAGGTCGCCAGTCACCGACCGATCCCGACGGTGGGCGCCGCACGGATCACTCACCACGGCCGGGGACGGCGCAGCACGCTCGAACTCCCCCCGGAGCCGTCACCACGGAGGGCCATCCTCATGCTCGACTCCGCCGCGTCCAGGGGGCGTGTCCTCGACTCCACCGTCATCGACTCGACCGTCATCGGCATCGACTTCGGGGGGACCAAGACCGCGGTCGCACTCGCTGACGCGCGAGGCAACCTTCTGCGGCAGCTGCGTATACCCACCCGTGCCGAGCAGGGGCCCGACCAGATACTCGCCCGCGCCTGTGCGGCCGCCCTCGAACTGGCCGGGCAGGCCCGGTCCCACCACGGCGCGCCGGTCGGCGCGTACGCAGCGGTCGCTCCCGGCGTGATCCGGCCCGACCGCATCCTGCTCTCGCCGAACCTCCCGGGCTGGGAGGACCTGGCCCTGGCCGAGCGCCTGCAACGGGAGTTGGGGGTGGACGTCGTTCCGGTCACCAACGACGTACGCGCGGGAGCCCTCGCCGAGGCGCGTTCCGGTGCCTTGCGCGATGCCGATCCCGGCATCTACATCAGCCTCGGCACCGGCATCGCCGCCGCGCTGACCATCGGCGGCAAGGTGCTCAACGGGGCGCACCAGGCTGCCGGAGAGATCGCCTATCTCGAACCGGGACCGGGCGTCCACGAAGGCGGCGTCCACGACGGCGGCGAGTACGACGGCGGCGAGTACGGAGCGGGGCGGGCGCCGCTGCCGAGCGGCCGAGAGCTGATGGGCGCGGGCGCATCAGCGGGAGAGCGCGGCTGCGCGCATGGATCGATCACCGAGTCCCTCGCGAGCACCGAGCCCGTCGCGCGCGCCGAGCCAGTCGACCTTCGGGCGCCGCTGGAGGAGTTGGTCGGCGGCAAGGGGCTCGGAGCACGCGCCAGTGCTCTGCTGGGCAGGGAGGTGTCAGCGACGGACCTGTTCGGCCGGGACGACCCGGCGTCGCAGCGGCTGGCCCGCCAAGCGCTCGGCGCGCTGGCCGTCGCGGTGGCGAACATCGCGGTTCTGGTGGACCCGGCGCGCATCGCGGTGGGCGGCGGGATGATGGCCGCCGCGGAGCACATCCTTCCGGCCCTCTCCGCCCACCTCTCCCGTACCGTCCCCTTCCCGCCGGACGTGGTGCCGGCCCACTTCCTTGAGGACGCCTCGCTGCACGGTGCCGTCGCCCTGGCGGTTGACCACCTGGCGGTTGAGCACTTGGCGCCTGGCACCTAGGGCACACCTGGGGCTCACCTGGGGCGCGTATCGAGTCGTGATCAACGGTCGTGGCTCCGCTCACGGGGGCCAACTGCCGCCTGGGTCGATTCTGGCGACTACACGCTGCCCGATGTCCGCGAGTTGCAGCAGTTGGTCCGGGGACACCGCATCGATGAGCACGTGACGCACCATGGCCACGTGGGCCGGCGCTGCGCGGACGACGAGGTCGTATCCCGCCTCGGTGAGGAACGCATCGGTATAGCGCCCGTCTTCAGGGTCCGGGTGCCGCTCCATATAGCCCCGCGTCGACAGCCTTCGCACCGTGTGCGACAACCGTGACCGTGAGCCGTTCACCAGCGTCGCCAGGTCACTCATCCGCATTCTCCGGGACGGGTGCTCCGACAGCCTGGCCATCACGATGTACTCGAACAGGTTGACGCCGACGGCCTGCTGGAGCTGACCGTCGAGGGCCGTGGGGAGCTTCAGGATCAGGGCGGCGACCCCGAGCCACGCGTCGCGCTCCTGCTCATCGAGCCAGCCGCCGCGAGGCGTGTCTGGCTGATGGTGATCCGTCGCGTCCATGAGGTTCATCTTAGCCGAAGAGTTGACCGTTCAATCACTGTCGTTTAACTTTAAATTGAAGCTTCAATCGTCCGCCCGTTTCCCGTCGGCGACAGATCGTCCGAGGAGCACAAGATGGACATCGCTGGTTCTCAGGCCCCCATGAGTCCCGGAGGGACTCATAAGGCCGCTTCATCCCGCCGCGGTGTGTTGAAGGGCCGCGCCGCCGGTGGCGCCGGTATGGCCATTGGCACACTGCTCACTGGACGCGCTTCGGCCGAAGCGGGCTCCCTTTCTGCGGATGCGAGCTCCCTCTCGGCTGGACAGCAGGCATCGGGTCCGGACATCGGCCAAGCGAGTCTGGACATCAGCCATGCAAGCCCGGCCCTGGTTGCGCTGGTCACCGCGGGCAGCCGATGCCGTCTTCGAAGACCTGGCGCTGCACACGGAGTTGATCGGGCACAAGGCGATCGCCGCTCACCTGAAGCGCGCGCTGCCGCTGCTGCCGTACGGGCAGTCGGCATCCGTCCGCCATGTCGTCGGCAGCACACAGGGCGGCGGCTATGAGTGGGCCTCCCCACACAATCCGGTGAGCAGGGGCGTTGTCGCTCTGGAACTCGGCCGGCATGCCCGCATCACTCGCCTGACCACGACCTGGGACGGCTCGTTGCTCGACTCGGCGGCGCTTTCCTCGCTGCTCGCCACCACGATCGAGGAGTAGTCGAGGAGCAGTCGGGCCTGTCCGGCCGACGGTGCGGGTGGCGCTCGCGAAGATCTTGGTGGGGATCGGCTGTCGTGACTTCGGTGTCAGTCAGTCATGAGATGGCAGTCGGTCATGCGGTGTCAGTCAGTCGTGCGATGTCAGTCGGTCATGCGATGTCAGTCGGTCATGCGATGGCCGCGGAACGGCGTCCGAACACCTCCGGCCGGGCCGTCTCCAGAGCCGTCGCCACCGCTCCGAGAAGTACGGCCTCCTCGCCGAGACGGCTTCGGACGAGCCGCGGGTGTACCGGCGAGAACTTCTTGAGGGCCTGGTCGAGCGGGCCGAGCAGCAGGTCGGCGCTGAGTCCCACCCCGCCACCGACGACAACGGTGTCGGGGTCGAGGACGGCGGACACCACCGCCACCGCGTACGCCAGAAGCTCCGCCTCACGGAGCACCGCGGCCTCGGCTGCCGGTACCCCGGCGCGGGCCGCGTCGAACACCTCGCGGGCCGTCAACGGACCGGTCATCCCGTGGGCAAGGGCCGAGCGGACCACCGCGTCGGCCGAGACCGCGTCCTCCAACGTCGCACGGGGCGCATCATCGGCTCCTCCGGACAGCGTGGCGGGCAGAGGAAGCGGGAGGAAGCCGATTTCGCCGGCGGCGCCATGCGCACCCGGCAACAGTTCGCCGTCCTTGACCACGCCCACGCCGAGCCCGGTCCCGATCAGGAGGTAGGCCAGGACCTGGCTGCCTTCGCCGGCACCGAAGGAGTACTCCCCCAAGGCGGCGAGGTTGGCGTCGTTGCCGACGGTGATCGCGGTTTCGAGCCCCTCGGCGATCCGGTCGAGCAACCCGGGCCGGCTCCACCCCGGCAGCTTCGGCGCGTACCGCACACTGCGCCGCTGCTCGTCCCAGACTCCCGGCGTTCCGATCACCGTATGGACGATCTCCGAGGGGATCAGCCCGGCCTCGGCGACGGCCCCTCGGGCGGCCTCTACGACGGCATCGGCGACGGCGTTGGCGGTCCTGCCCCGATTGGGCACATCCCGACGGGCAACGACGCGCCCGGAAAGATCGGCCACCGCCACGCGCAGCCGGGCTCGTCCGATGTCGACCCCGAGCACATGGCCTGCGGACGGGTCCGCCTCGTACAGAACCGAGATCCGTCCGCGCTCAGGAATGAACTGGCCGGCCTCGCAGACCAGGCCGGCCTGTTCGAGCGCGGCCAGCGCGGCGGACACGGTCGGCTTGGAAAGCCCGGTCTCACGGGCCAGCTGGGCGCGGGAGAGCGGTCCGGCGGTACGGATCCGCTCCAGCAACAGCCATTCGTTGTTGCTGCGCAACCGTTGCCGGTTCCAGCCATGACCCACCCCTGGACCGGCTCCGGCCACAGACTGGTCACCCATCGCTTCCCCCAGTCCGCTCAGTCGGCTCCGACCACCTCGTCCGTTCGCCATCCTAAGCGGGCCTCCGGGGGTCGGCCCTGGGCCGGGGAAGTCACGCTGCCGCCGCCCGCTGCACGAGGTCAGCCGCCCCCCGGCCCCGTTCGCAGCAGGGCCGCTCCGAGGGGGGTCAGGGTGTGCAGGACCGTGTTGGCGTGGCGGTGGCTGGTGATCAGGCCGGCGTCGCGCAGTACGGCGGTGTGATGGCTTGCCGTCGTGGGGGTCACGCCGGCCCGGCGGGCGGCCTCGGTGGTGGTGGAGCCGGTCGCGCTGGCTCTCAGGATGGCGGCACGGGTGGAGCCGAGCAGCACGTTCAGCGGTGGGGAGTCGGCGTGCGGGGTCGTCGCCGTTGGCGGTAGGTGATGGAGGGGGTAGAGCAGGACGGGCGGGAGCCCGGGGTCGGCCAGGGCGATGGGCGCGTGCCAGCAGAAGTAGGAGGGGATCAGGAGCAGCCCCCGCCCGTCGAGGTGGACGTCGCGGTGGTCCGGATACGGGTCGATCTCCAGGACCGGTGGCCGCCAGTGGATCGTGGGGCCCAGTCCGGTGAGCATGCCCTCGGTCCCGGTGTGGAACAGCGTGTGGGCGTGCCGGGCCCGCTCGGCGTGCAGACGTTCCTGGATGCACTCCTCGTGCGGGGCGATCACGGCACGGTGGTAGGCGCGCAGGGCGCCCACGAGCTGTCCACGCATGTCCCGCTCGGTGAGCCGGCGTGCCCAGGCCGGAGCACCGACGGCCCGGGTGAGCACGTCGACCTCGCTCACGACCCGCTCGTACGGCGTCGCCAGAACGGCCTCCAGCCCGGCGTCCAGACCTTGGGTGCCCTCCGGCGGCGTCAGAAAGTCGGGGAAGTAGCTGGCACGCGGGAAGAGCGGCAACAGGAGGGTCTTCACCGTCCGTTCGAGCCCCGCCCGGCGCAAGGACGTACGCGCGGTACGGAACCAGGGCGCGTAGGCCCAGCGGCCTTCGCGGGTCTGGAGCCGGTGCAGACTGACCGCGATCTCCCAGAGGACATGCGGCTCGGTCGCCACTGTGACCTTGGTGAGGTCCTCGGGCGTGAAATGAAATCGGAGCATCCTGTTCTCCGTGGGCCCCCGTTGCCGACCTGCGAAGTGTCAGCGCACTCGCATGAGCATGACAGTGGCATGCATGGCCGGAAATATGAATTCCCGCCAGCTGTAGGCCCGTTGGCACCATTCACACCAGAAAGGGCACGGGATGTCCTCGTACGAGCAGGAGCACGACCGGAAGTCCAGCCGCACACCACGCCGAGGCCGCAGGGCCCTCGTCGCCGCGTCACTCACCTTCGCCACGGCCGCCCTGGGCCTGATCGCACCCAGTTCCGCGAGTGCCACGGCGCAGGCGTGGGAGTGCAGCAGCGGCAATGTATGCATCTACACCGGCGCCTACGGCACGGGCAGCAGGTGCTCGTGGAGCAACGCCGACCCGGACTGGTACAGCGGTTCCGTCCAGTGTTCGTGGTCCGACACGCAGAACGTCGGGTCGGCCTACAACCGTGGCACGTCGTCCGCGTACGGCTACGTCGTCCTCTACACCGGCGCCAACTACACCGGTTCCGGCTACTGCATCGCGCAGAACGGCGACTACTGGGCAAACCTCAACGTCAGGTTCCGCTCCCACCGCTGGGAGGCTTCCTGCTGAGCTGCCGATCCGCCGAACCGCCGACCTCCTGATCCGCGGATGACCGGATGACCGGATGACTGTCGGCGGGCCCCGGAGTGCCGGGGCCCGCCGATGCGCGCTGTTCGCCTCGGGGGCCGAACCCAGCCCGCTCCCCGATCGGCCCCGCTTCACCCCTCCTCCACTTCCACCCCCTCCCCCGCATCGTCAACAACCGCTTACCATCGGGAACTTGACGACTTCACTGGCATGTACACGAAATGCGTGAGCGGGACATATCGGGGGAACGGGATGGAGTCCGAGAGCGGAGGCGTCCGCAACGACCTGGGCGGAAAGGTGCGCGGCCCCGTCTTCCAGGGCGGCAGGTTCGAGAAGATCGTCATCGGCGGGAAGGTCCGGCGCGTCAACCTCGGCGCGCTGCTCCTCGTCGTCGAACTCATCATGCTCGTCGGGGCGCTCGCGTTGTGGCCGGACGGCCCGTGGACTCAGTACATCGGGTTCTACGTGTGCTGCGGCGCCGCGTTCTCCGCCGCCGTCGCGTTCGTGATCGTGAGCACGGGCTCGGGCACGGGCACGGGCACGGGCACAGGCATCGGTGCGAGTACGGGTGCGGGTGCGGGTGCGGGCTCGGAACGAAAGGCCGTGCCCTGGGTGATGAAGGGCTGGGTGCGCGCCCTGCGGGTCGCGGCGCTCCCCGCTCTGGCCGCCGTGTCCGTCCTGTCCTGCGTCGCCGGGCTGGTGGTCTTCCTCGATGTCGTCGACACCGGCGAGATCCCCGCCCAGATCAGCGTCAAGGGCGACCGGCTGCTGACCGGCTCGAACCCCGCGCTCCTCACCCTCGAAATGGCCGCTCCGGAGCATCCCCGCAAACGGCTCCGGCTCGCGCTGTCGATCGTGGACGACGACTCGGCCACCGGTACCTGCGTGCACAAGACCAAGGCCACGATCGAGCCGGTCACACAGAACGTCACACCGGAGCACAAGGTGGCGGCCGACAGCACCGTCGACTTCGACCTCGGCGGCAGACAGGACACGGTCCAGTTCCTCCTCACCGTGACCACGGACGCGAACTCGCGCTGCCGCATGCGCCTGGAGAAGGCGTTGGGGACGCTCCACGGCTGACATTCAACGACTCACAACTCAACGGCTCACAACTCAACGCTGACAACTCAACGGCCGACAACTCACCACTGTGGCAACGGAAAACCTCGGCAACTGACAGGCAACTGACAACTGGCAGAGAACGGGCAGGAGTACAGAGCGCGTGGGCAGAAGCGAATCGGGAAATCGAGTACGCGCCGGAGCACCGGGTCCGCGGCCGACCGCCACCGCGGCGATCGCGGCGGCCGTGCTGCTCGTGCTGGCGACGGGCTGTTCCTCGTCACCGTCGTCGATCACCGACGACGGAAGGGTCGAGGTCGGCGCGAAGAGCGACCAGCCCGGCACCAGCTTCTCGCCGCACGACGGCGAGTACAACGGCTTCGACATCACCGTGGTCCGGGAGCTGCTGAGAACCATGGGCATCGACGAACCGGACTTCGAGGGCGTGCTGTCCAAGAACCGCGACGTAGATCTCCGGAGCGGGGACCTGGAGCTGGTGGCAGCCACGTTCTCCATCACGGCGGACCGGATGAAACCCGAGGACGAGGGGGGCAAGGACCTCGACTTCGCGGGCCCGTACGCGTCCACCCACCAGGGCATCCTCGTACGGGCGGCGGACTACGGCCGCTACGGCAACCTCAGCGACCTCAAGGGCAAGCAGGTCTGCGTCTGGGAGAGCACGACGTCCGCCGACGAGCTGAAGAGCGAGGCGTACGACGGAATCAGCGTCCGCACGGAGACGGACGCCAACTACTGCGTCAAGGCGCTGCGGGAGGGGGAAGTGGACGCCGTCTCCACCGACCGGTTGATCCTCTTCGGGTTCATGGCGGCGGAGCCCGGCCTCAAGGTCGTACCGGGCATCAAGTTCGGCACGCCCAACGACTACGGCATCGCCATGGCCAAGGGCCATCGCAAGGACTGCGAGAAGCTCCGCGACGCCCTCAAGAAGTACGTGACCGGCAACGACTGGGCACGCGACTTCGCGCTCAACCTGCCCGAGGTCCCCAAGGCCGAACGGGACGAGGCCCAGCCGACCACCGCCGACATCGAGGCCCTTTCCTGCCGCGACAAACCGGCGAACGCGACCGCCGACTGACACCACCGTGCGAGGAGAAGGCACCACCGGGAGAATGACGCCCATGCCCGACCCCGACGCCTTCGATGCCCCCGGCGCGCGCGGCGCTCTCCCCGCCCCTGACGCACGCGGCGCCCTCCCCGACCCCGACGCGCTCGACGCCCTGCGCGCCCGCTGGGTCCGCGCCCTGGAAGGGGCCCGGACCGGCTCCCGGCGGGACTCCCGGACAGACTCCCGGCCGGACCCCGTCCCCTACGCCGACAACCTCCTCGCCCGCTGGTCGGAGCCGCAGCGCCGCTACCACACGCTCGCCCACCTGACGGCGGTCCTGGACCACATCGACGTACTGGAGACCTACGAGAGAACCGAGACAACCGAGAGAACCGAGGGGGCCGAGAAATACACGGCCGACGCGGATCTCGTCCGGCTGGCCGCGTGGTTCCACGACGCGGTCTATCTCCCCGACCGTTCCGAGAACGAGGAGCGGTCGGCCCGGCTCGCCGAGCGTGCGCTCCCCGAGGCCGGCGTCTCCGAGGCCGCCACGGCGGAAGTCGCCCGCCTGGTCCGCCTCACCGTCACCCACGCCCCGGCCGACGACGACCGCAACGGCCAGGTCCTCTGCGACGCCGACCTCGCCATCCTGGCGGCGCCCCCGGCCGCGTACGCCGCCTACACGGCCGCCGTCCGCGAGGAGTACGCCTTCGTCCCGCCGGAGGCCTTCCGGGAGGGCCGCGCGGCAATCCTGCGCCAACTGCTGGAGCTGCCCCGCCTCTTCCATACGCCGTACGGAGCAAGGGAATGGGAGACCACGGCCCGCTGGAACATCCGTGGCGAGCTGGACCTCCTCGGCAGCTGATCGTCAGCTGGTTCGGCAGCTGATTCGCGGGCTGATTCGGCAGCTGAACCCGGTTCGGCCGGCCACCTCGTCCCCGACCCGCCCGTACCCCCTCAAACGGCTCCTCAACTGTCCTTCCGCACCCTAAGGTTGGGCCAGCCGCACCCGGGGGAAGGACCAGAAATGGACGACACGAACGAGCTCTCCGACCAGACCCTGCCGTTCTGGGTCACCGTCTCGGAGGACGGCGACGACGACGCGATGGGAATGTTCGGGCGGAGCAGCGAACCGGCCCTGCGCGCCGTTCCCCTCGGCCCGCTGCGCAAGAACCTCGCCGAGACCGTCGACGCGCTGCAGCAGCTGTTCGCCGACGCCGAGGCCCGGGGCGGCACGCTCCCCCTCGCCGAGGCCCAGCTGTCCTTCCAGGTGACCGCGAGCGGCGGCGTCCAGCTCATCGGCACCGGTCAGATGCAGGGCACGCGAGGACTGACGCTCGTCTTCAAGCGCCCCTCCTGAGGCCGGTGCCCGATTGTCCCGTCACAGGGCCCTGCTCATCGGGGTCGCCCAGTACGAAGCTCCCGGCATCAGCGCGCTTCCGTTCGTGCCGCAGGACCTGGAGCGGATGGCCGCCGCCCTCACAGCGCGCGGTTTCCACCAGGTGCGCCTCGCGCGCGCCCCGTGGTTCACCCCGAACGTGATCAACGGCGAGGTGGCCGGTTTCCTCGCCGGCGCCGAACCCGGTGACCGGCTGCTCATCGTGCTCAGCGGGCACGGCGTGCACTCGGCGGGCAAGGACTATCTCGTCCCCGAGGACATCCGCCCGGAACTCGCCGCGTTCACCGACGGCTGCGTGAAGATCGACTGGCAGGACGAACTGGAGAGCAGCCCGGCCGCCCAGATCGTCTTCCTGATCGACGCCTGCCGCGAGGGCATCCAGCGCGACACCATGGGCGACGCGATGGGCACCGCCGCGTGGACGAACCGCAAGGTGGCCGCCACCCTGCGGCGCAAGGTCGCGTACGTCTACGCGTGCTCGAAGGCGCAGGTGGCCCGCTTCGTGCGGGAGAAGGACACCGTGCGGGACGGCCACGACGTGGGCACCGAGCCCGGCGAGTCCTTCAGCCTCTTCTCCCGGACCGTCACGGAGCTGCTCGGCGGCCCGGCCCAGGTGAGCAGTCTGCGGGAGTTCAGGCCCGTGGCCCAGCAACGTATCGACGCGCTGCACACCGCGTACGGCAAACCGGGTGCCGCCCAGACGATCCGCGTCCTCACCGAGGACGACCACGCCGATTTCGTCCTGTTCCCGCTGCTGGAGCAGGACGAGGTCGCCCGGGGCACGGAACGGACCTGGACCGAGGCGGTGGCCGGACACCTGGCCTGGAAACTCACCGGGGAAACGGACGTCGAGGCCCTCAAGGACGTCTGCGGCCGGCTCGCCGGACGGTTCGCCCGCGCCTGCGCCGAGGCCGAGACCGTACTCGCCCAAGATCCCTGGTACGACCGGGAGTTGGCGGAACGCACCACGGAACGGGTCGGTTTCCTGCTGCTGCGGCTCGCCGAGGGAACCCGGCTCTCACCGACCGAGGCGGCCCTGCTGACCGTCCTGCCCTTCGCGGCCCAGGCCCACTGGGCACGGCACGCGGCCCGCCGGAAGCTGCCCGAGGACGAACTGAGCACGTTTCTGCAGGCCTTTCCGCGCCTGCGCCGGCGATTGCGCACCTTGGGCGAGTCCGAGGCCGAGCCGAATTCCGGGGCCGGGGCCAAGTCCGAGTCCGATCCTCCGTCCCAGGCCCCCTCCCAGCCCTCGTCCCAACTCCCCTCCCAACCCCCGTCACTGTCCGGGACAGCCGTGCGGGACATCCGCTGGTGGGGTGTGCACCGGTGGCTCGTCCAGCACCCGGAGGCCTTTACGTCCGACCTCGTCGCCTGTGACGCCGCCGACGTCCCGGCCGGAGCGGGCTGGATTCGTACGGAGCTCTCGACCGCCCGGCTGCTCCGGTACGTCAAGGAGCAGCGCATCGCGCCCGCCGCAGCACCCGGCACCACCCGCAGCACGGCCCTCGGGGAGGAACGCCAGGTCGCACCCAGCACCCCGCACGAACACACGGTCCGTGAACGGCTGGTCTCCGCCCTCCTCAAGGCGGCCCACGCCTTCGCGATCGACCCCGCCGACCTCCCCGAGGTCCTGGTCGAGCACCTCGGCATCTCGGACAGCGTCTCCCTCGACGCGCTGCACGCCACGCTCCGCCAGTCGCACTGGCTGGCCTCCGGCACGGGACGTTCGCTGAGCGCGCTGTGCGAGCACCCCGCCGTGGAACTGGCCCTCAAACGGCACGCCGAGACGGTCGACACCCTGCTGCGCGACATCAACAAGGAGTCGGCGAAGAAGGGCAGTTCCCTCACCCCGCTGAACTCGCTGCCCGCCTACGCCGACGGCCAGCAGGTGAAGGCCAGCGGCGCCACCCCGGCCAAGCTCTCCACCGGCATCCGGTTCCGCCTCGCCGACGACCGCGTCCAGGAACTCCTGATGGGCGAACAGCTCTACGGCGACCGGGCGTTGGCCATCCGCGAGCTGTACCAGAACGCACTGGACGCGCTGCGCTACCGCACGGCTCGTACGGAGTACCTGCGGCGTACGGGAGTACACGCCCCGCCGTGGCAGGGAAAGGTCCTCTTCACTGAGGGGACGGACGAACACGGCCGCCCCTATCTGGAGTGCGCGGACAACGGCGTCGGCATGGGCGTCACGGAACTGAGCCGCGCCTTCTCCCGGGGCGGGTCCCGCTTCGTCGACCTGCCCGAGTACCTGGAGGAGGGCGCGCTGTGGGCGGCCCTCGACCCGCCGGTGGAGATGCACCCGGTGAGCCGCTTCGGGCTCGGGGTGCTCAGCTACTTCATGATCGCGGACGAACTGTCCGTACTGACCTGCCGGTTGGACCGGACGGGTCGACCGGGGCACCTGCTCAAGGTGACGATCGCGGGGCCTGGAAACCTGTTCCGGGTGGAGGACCTGGGGCCCGGGAAGGAAGCCGGGACCGCCGTGCGGCTCATCGGGGCGCCCGGGCGGAACATCCCGTCCAGCGGGGAAGAGCTGGGGAAGTGCCTTTGGGTGTCACCGTACGAAGTGCGGGCCGGTAAAGGGGAGAAGGCCCGACTGTGGGAGCCCGGGAAATTGGTGACCGATCCAAATGCCCCACGCCGCGGACAGGTATACCGGGCCCCCGAGATCGACTCCCGCGACCCTTTCGGTCTGTCTTCCGATGCCAGCCCCTACACGTGGTACGCGGAGGGCAACGAACAACTATTTGGCAGCTACCGGTCCTTCCCGAGCCAAGAGCGGCCCTCGACCGCAGCGCCTTCCGGACAGTACGGCCTGTGGTGGACGGACGGCAGGGGCTCGGTGCTCGTGGACGGAATCGCCATCGACACGGGGCTGTTCGGGAGGGTCGCCAATCTGCACGGAGCGGGCCAGGCGACCCTGTCCGTCGACCGCAAGAAGATCCAGTGGCATGACGAACTGCTGGTGCGCGAGCGGTCCCTCACGGGTATCGACGACCTTCTGGAGACACCCGGCATTCCCTCCCCGTCCTGGCTGCTCTCCCTGCACAAGGACGATCCCGTACTCGCCGAGGCGATCGCGGTCCGCGCGGCGGACAAGGGTGTCTCCTGGAAGACGTACGACTGGACGCTCGACATCGGCCGAACCGGGTTCTTCCCACCTGACCTGCTGCTCCTCCCGGCCGTCACCGGCACCTATCCCTGGCCCGTCTCCCACCACGATGCCGTAGCCGCCCTGCTGGTCCTCTGCATGCCGGAACCAGTGCTCCGCTGGCGGCTGCGCGCCCTGCACACGGACCTGCCACAGGAATTCGTACCGGCCGCCCGACCGTCCGACCTGGACCTGCTCTGCGCGATCGGAGGTCCCACGAACCAGGAGTGGGCCCGGTTCGTTGCCGAGATCAGCGAGAGCTTCGCCCGGGTCCGAGGGGGGCATCAGACACCCTCTCTCCTCGTCAGGTCGTCGTTGTCCAACGAGCGCGACCTGAACGACGCGAGTCTGCTGAGGAAGCTCTTTCCCTGGCGACCGGCCCAGTCCCCCGTGTCACCGGAGGAAGCGGCCACCGCCACGTACGGTACGCAGTTCACCGCCGGTCAAATCGCCCGGCGACTGGTGGAGTTGGGCTACGACGTGGCTCCGCTCGGCGCACTCTCCGCCTTGACCGCCGACGACTTGCCGCTGCTGTTGATCCGGAATGTGGGGGACCGGGTGGAGCGCCGCTCGTGGAACTCCTTCGACGCCGGGCAGGCACGAGTTCGCGAACTGGCGCCCGAGGATCTTCTCCCCGCCTATTCGTGTGTGCATCTCGCTTATCTGTACGTCCAGCGGGATCCCGCTAAGGCGGCCCGGCGGCTCGCTGAGCTCGGCTACACGCTTCCCGACCGGTTCTCCGACCGCCTCGTCAGTCCCTCCAGTCTGGACATCGAGGACCGCCGGACCATCCGGGCATTGCTCGGTCATCCCGACGCCGTGGCTGCCTCGTCGACGCAGGCGGCGACCGTTACCCGTGGGCAGCTCCTGTACGTGAGCGCACAAGGGGGAAAGGAACCGCAGACCGTCGCGACGCGCCTGGCCGAGCTTGGCTTCACCGTGCCCGAGGCCGACAGCCTCGTGGTGCTGACCGAGCTGCACTCCTGGGTGGCCTCCCAGTGGCCAGTCGGCCGGCGTCGCACGGTGAGCGCCGCCGACGTGACGCGCAACCGATACCGTTCGCCGGGCGCGAGCGACAACGAGATCCGCTCGGTGCTCGCCGACTTCGGCTACGTGGTCGACGACGCCGCCAAAGATTCGCCGTCGCGCGAAATCCCCCGGTACGTCCGAGGAGGGGCGTTGAGCCGTCAGCACCTGCGGGCCGTCGCCAACCCGACGTACCTGAGAGTCGCGGCCGCGATCGCCAACGGCTCGGCCGAAGAGCTCAAAAGCAGGCTCCTGACCGAACTCGGACCCGAGGACATCGACATTCCAAGTCGGCTCCCGGATGACCCCGCCCACGACCAAACCCTGATCCGCTGCTTCGAGAAACCCGAGACCCTGACCCGCCTCCGCCGCCCCAACGGCAAGGGCCAACACATCCACCTCGCCGAGATCGCCTCCGCGGCGATCATGGTGCGGCGGCCCTTCTGGGAGGTGGCCGCGATGGCGACAAGAATCGGCTTCCGCCACGACGCCGAGGACTGGTTCGGCAGCCCGACCTGACCTCAGCAACCCGGCCCGCCGCCCAACCAGCCAATTAATCACTCTCGTTCAGCGAACAGATCACCTATCCTCACCGCCATGCGGGACATGGGCGGGGACCAGATAGAAGAAGCCGTCGCAGGCGCGGTGGCAACGCTCCGGCAGGCGGCCGACCGGGACTGGAGCGTCAAGGCGGGCCGCCTCGACTGGAGTTGCCGCGAGACCGGGGAGCACCTCGCGGCTGCCCTCATCGGGTACGCGGGCCAGCTCGCGGGCCTCCCCGCCGACCGCTACGTACCCTTCGACATCACCTTCGAGGAGTGCGAGAGCGCCGAGGACATCCTCCAGGTCGTCGAGGCGACCGGCGCCCTGCTCACCGCCGCCATCCGCGCCGCCCCGCGCGAGGCCCGGGCCTTCCACCCGTACCCCTTCCGCAGCGCGAACCGTGAGGGCTTCGCCGCGATGGGCGTCACCGAGGTGCTGGTGCACACGTACGACATCGCCGAGGGTCTCGGCCTGGCGTACGAGCCCCCGGGCGCGCTCTGCGAGGACGTACTGACGCGGATCTTCCCGCAGGTCCGGCCCGACCCGGGCTCGGCCCCCTGGCGGATCCTCCTGTGGGCCACAGGCCGCGGCGATCTGCCCGGCCGCGCGCCCCTCACCGGCTGGCGCTGGAGCAACAACCTCGTCGTCCCCGCCGACCGCCTCACCCTCCAGGGCGTCACCCCCGCTGCCGCCGCCGACCTGCGCGCGGGCGGCACCGGCGGCTTCGAGTGGATCGAGGGCGGCCCCTTCGAGGGCACGCGGGACGCCGCCGGGATGCTGACGAAGGCGTACGAGGCCGGGGTGCACCGACCGGAGTGGGGCGTCTTCGTCCTCGTACGCCGTGCGGACGGCCGGGCGGTCGGCGGCATGGGCTTCCACGGTGCCCCGGACGAGGACGGCCGCGTCGAGGTCGGCTACGACCTGGTCGAGTCGGCCCGCGGCCACGGCTACGCCACCGAAGCCCTGCGCGCTCTGGCCGCCTGGGCCCTCTCCCGCGACGGCGTCACGTCCCTGTTCGCCACGGTGGACCGCGCCAACTCCCCTTCCCAGGACGTCCTGACCCGCGCGGGCTTCACCCAAGTAACCACGGAACACATTGAGGGCCCGGACTCGGAACAGTACGCATACGAGCTACGCCCCTGATCCCGAGTACGACGATCCGCGCATCCAGGATCTGCCCTTCGTCCGCGACGATCTCCAGCGCGTCCGGGACATCCTGCTCAACCGCGGTTTCCAGTCCGCCGAGATCGTCGAGAGCAAACGCGGGATCACCCCGAACACCGTGAACGGCCGGATCCGCGGCTTCCTGCGCGGGGCCGGGCCGGGAGACACCCTGTTCGTGCTGCTCAGCGGGCATGGGCAGCACTTCGAGGGCAAGGACTATCTGATCCCGGAGGACGCCACCTTCGACGTCCAGGTGTTCGCCGACAGCTGCATCGAGATCGGCTGGGAGCAGGAGCTGGAGGACTCCCCCGCAGGCCATGTCGTCTTCCTGGTCGACGCCTGCCGTGAAGGGATCGACCGGGACAGCATGGCGGCGCCGCCCGGCGTACAGCCCTGGTCCCGGCGCAAGGTCGCCAACGCGCTGCGCCGCGAGGTCGCCTCGACGGCGACGGCGATGGGCATCCGCCACGAACTGGAGACCTGGTTCACCCAGCCCCACCCTGAACCCGCCGATGCTTCGGCCGCCGCAGCCCCGCCTGCGTGAGCCGCCGCACCAGCTCCTTCGACCCGATCTGCACCGCTCCGGCCGCCACCGCGTCCTCGTACCGGTGCGAGGGAATGTCGTAGTGATCGCGTTCGAAGGCCCGGGCCGGGGCGCCCAACCGGCGGGCGAAGTCGTGGAGTTCGTCGTACGAGACATCGCTGACGAGGTGGGACCACAGGCGGCCGTGCCCCGGCCAGTCCGGGGGATCGATGTAGACCGTCACGGGGATACCGTCCCCCCGCCGTTCCCGTCCTCGTTCCCGCCCCCGGTGCCTCTCCCGTTCCCGGTGCCGTTCCCGGTGCCGTTCCCGGTGCCTCCGCCCGTCGCGCCGAGCGCGCCCACCGCCGAGACCTTCACCCCCGCCTGGTGGCACACCCAGTGCGGGTCGGGCCCCAACTCCGGTTCCACTTCCAGGGCATGGGGATCACCGGCACCGCAGACGGGGCACAACGGCCACCGCCCGTACCGCTCCAGCAGCGCGTCCTGTACGTCCTGGGCGACGAGCCCCGCCACGTAGTCGACGCCCTCCGGCCACTGTTCCACCCACCACCGCCGCTGCACCACCGACTCCTCGACGAGCGAGACGACGTCCGGCTCGGCGACCTCCCCCGCGGCGAGATCGGCGAGCACGAGCGCCCGCGCCGCGTGCAGCGCCTGCTCCAAGGGGCTGATGGGATGAGGAGAGGGCGGAGAATCCATACGTCCATTGTGCGTCACCCGAACGTGGCGGGGCCGGGCCCCGTAAGGGGCGCGGGGCAGCGAGCTGTGCGGCTGCGCCGCAGGGGGCGTGACCGGCTCGCACCGGCCCGCGGACACGACCGGGCCGCACACCACCTCGCCCTTGACCCCTCCCCCGCGGCGAAAATATCTTTCATATGTGACCCACGAAGTGAAGGAAATTTTCGCGGGCGAAACCCCGCCGGCGCCGGCGGCCCTGGCCGCCAAGGTCCGCACCCTCGCCCCGTCGATGACCCGTTCCATGCAGCGCGTCGCCGAGGCCGTGGCCGGCGACCCCGCGGGCTGCGCGGCCCTCACGGTCACCGGCCTCGCGGAACTGACCGGCACCAGCGAGGCCACGGTCGTCCGTACGGCCCGTCTCCTCGGCTACCCCGGCTACCGCGACCTGCGTCTGGCCCTCGCCGGACTCGCCGCCCAGCAGCAGTCGGGCCGCGCGCCCGCCATGACGGCCGACATCGCGGTCGACGACCCGCTCGCTGACGTCGTCGCCAAGCTCGCGTACGACGAACAGCAGACGCTCGCCGACACGGCGGCCGGACTGGACATGGTCCAGCTCGGTGCGGCGGTCGGCGCCCTCGCGGCAGCCCGCCGTATCGACGTGTACGGCGTCGGGGCGTCCGGGCTCGTCGCCCAGGACCTCGTGCAGAAGCTGCTGCGGATCGGGCTCATGGCCCATGCGCACAGCGACCCCCACCTCGCGGTGACCAACGCCGTGCAGTTGCGGGCCAAGGACGTGGCGATCTCGATCACGCACTCCGGGTCGACGGGGGATGTCATCGAGCCGTTGCGGGTCGCGTTCGAGCACGGGGCCACGACGGTCGCGATCACCGGGCGTCCGGACGGTCCCGTCACTCAGTACGCGGATCACATCCTCACGACGTCCACGGCTCGGGAGAGCGAGCTGCGGCCCGCGGCGATGTCCTCGCGGACGAGTCAACTGCTGGTGGTGGACTGCCTGTTCATCGGGGTCGCGCAGAGGACGTATGAGACTGCGGCGCCCGCGTTGTCGGCTTCGTACGAGGCGTTGGCGCATCGCCATCGGAGCGCTACGCGATAGCCGCAGTCCGGGCCGGTGGGTAGCTGCGGGTGCGTGGGGGCTGGTCGCTCCCCCACTCTCTGCTTCTCCCCCACTCTCGGCTTCGCTCGAGCGGGGGGACCCCCATGAGCGGGGGGACCCCCATCGCGGCGGAGCCGCACATGTCACAGCCCCGCGCCCCTAAAAGACAAAGACCAGGCGCCCCCGGCACTCTGAAGCCCGCGAACGAAACTTCTGCACCAGAACACCCAGCACCAGAAAGAGCCGTCGCACATGACCTCCAGCGCCGATGCCACCGACGCCCCCTCGCACTCGAATCACTCCTCTCACCCCTCCGACCACCGCGATGTGCGGGCCGAGTTGGAGAGTCTGACCACCGAGGCCTTCCGGCCCGAGTTGTCCGAGATCGACCAGTTGCCCACGCTGGACATCGCGAAGCTGATGAACGGGGAGGACGCGACCGTGCCGGGCGCGATCGCCCCGCAGTTGCCGGGCATCGCGGCGGCGATCGACGCCATCGCGGAGCGGATGGGCCGGGGCGGGCGGCTCGTCTACGCCGGGGCGGGGACCGCCGGCCGGCTCGGCGTGCTGGACGCGTCCGAGTGTCCGCCCACCTTCAACACCGACCCCGCCGAGGTCGTCGGGCTGGTCGCGGGCGGTCCGGCCGCGATGACGACGTCGATCGAGGGCGCGGAGGACTCGGCGGAACTGGCCGTGGAGGACCTGTCCGCCCTGAACCTCACGGCGGACGACGTGGTCGTCGGCGTCTCCGCCTCCGGCCGCACCCCGTACGCGATCGGCGCGGTGGAGCACGCCCGCTCGCTCGGCGCCCTCACGGTCGGGCTGTCCTGCAACGCGGACAGCGCCCTGGCCGCGGCGGCCGACCACGGCATCGAGGTCGTCGTGGGCCCGGAACTGCTCACGGGCTCCACCCGCCTGAAGGCCGGCACGGCCCAGAAACTCGTCCTCAACATGTTCTCGACGATCACGATGATCCGCCTGGGCAAGACGTACGGGAACCTGATGGTCGACGTACGCGCCTCGAACGAGAAGCTCCGCGCCCGTTCCCGCCGGATCGTCGCACTCGCCACCGGCGCCTCCGACGAGGAGATCGAGACGGCCCTCGCGGAGACCGACGGCGAGGTCAAGAACGCCATTCTCACCATCCTGGGCAACGTGGACGGCCCGACCGCGGCCCGCCTCCTGGAGGAAAGCAACGGCCACCTGCGAGCGGCACTGGCGGCGGCGCCCGACTGACCAGCGCGCTCCCTTGCCGTCGGAGCCCCCTCCCTTGCCGTCAGAGCCCGCTTCCCTTCCGTCAGAAGGAGCAACGCCCGTGACCGAGAAGCCGGGAACCGGCCGTACGACCTGTATGGCCTGCCGACTCGCCTCCGGCGCCGAACACCTCCCGGGCGGGACGATCCACCGCACCGACCTGTGGGTCGTCGAGCACTGCGTCGGCCCCCTCGGCCTCGGCACGCTCATCGTCAAGCCGCTCCGCCACGTCCTCCACGTGGCCGACCTGACGCCGCCCGAATCCGCCGAACTCGGCCCGCTCCTGCGCCGCGTCACCGCCGCCGTCACGGCGGTGACCCGTCCCGAACAGGTCTACGTCTGCCTCTGGTCCCACGCCGGCGCCGTCCCGGGCCACATCCACTTCGTGGTGCAGCCCGTCCTGAAGAGCGACATCGACCGGTACGGGGTCCACGGGCCCGCCCTGCAGATGGCCATGTTCGACGCGGGCGTCGTACCGGACGAGGCAGCGGTGGCGGAGGTATGCGAGCGGATGCGGGCGGAACTGGACTGTCAGTGGGGCGTGGGAGTCTAGGTACGCCGGACAGGAAGCAGATCAGGAAGCAGATCAGGTAACCGAACCGGAAGCCGAACCGGAAGCCGAACGGGAAGCCGAACAGGAAGGGGTACGAGGACCGTGAACCACGCGCAATTGACCTCTCTGGGCCGCGCCTTGCGCGTGCTCGGGGAGCACGGGGACGCGTTGTCCTCCGAGATGCCCGACGCGAAGCTGCACGAGGTCAAGGCCGATCTGAAGCGCGCCCTTGACCTGCTGGAGGAGACCGTCACGACGGCGGCGCCCACCACGCGCTGCCCCGAGCACCCCACAGGGCCGGTCGACAAGGACGCCCCCGACCTGTGTCTGCTCTGCGAGACCCGTCGCCGCCTCGCCCGCCGTTCGAAGGTCAACGACTCGTTCCCGCAGGGCCGTCCGACCGCCCCGGACGAGATCGTGGAGCGTACGAAGTCCCGTTACGGCGTACGGGGCGACCGGCCCCAGCCCCAGCAGCGCTGGCTCCCCGAGCTGTGGACCGGCCAGACCTGGCAGCTGTGCGGCACGCCCCGCCGCGACAAGCAGGAAGCGGAGCTGTATCTCGCCGCGCAGCGCCGGGGGCCCCGGCCGAGCATGGCCTACCGACTCGTGCACGAGTTCACGGACTACGAGGTGCTACGGATCTGGGGCACCCCGGTGAAGGTCGACATCGAGCCGATGGGAAACCTCTAGAACCTCTGGAACCTCTAACCCGACGCCTCGGCCCTAGCCTGACACCTCGGCCCTAGCCCGACACCTCCGCCATCCACTTGATGAAGTCGCCCGGGTCCTCGTCGGCGCCATGACCGGCGTCCCAGTAGTACGCGGTGTCGACGTCGTCGCCCAGGCTCGTCAGGCGGGCGGAGAGGTTGCCCGCGACCGAGAGCGACGTGTCGGTGTCCTTGGTGCCGAGGCGGATCCACCAGTGCTTCGACCGGTTCCCGTTCACGTCCTCGACGAGGTGGTACATCGGGTTCATCAGGTCGAGCTTCGCGGGGATGTCGGCGTCGAGACGCGCGCTGCTGCCGTTCTCGTGCCGCAGGCTGTAGAGCGTGAAGTGGCGTGCCTTCGTGGTCCCCGTCCCGAACAGGTTGTTCTCGCCGGTGGCCAGGTCGAAGCCGTCGAACGACGGCGCGTTCTTCTTCCGGGCGCCCACGTGGGTGAGGAAGTCGGCCCAGGAGAAGGTCGCTTTGCCGCCGGACCAGGTGATGAACGTGTTCGCGGCCAGGTAGGTCGCACGGTCCGCGTCCGACAGCGCGGCGAGGTACCGGGTGGCCGACGGCTCCAGGTGGGTCTTCACCAGGTACTCGTCGAGGTTGCGCGCGGTGAGCCTGCCGAAGCCGTTCGCGCGCAGCCCGAGGGAGGCCAGGTAGTCGCCGTACGAGGCCTTCAGTTCCTTGGAGATCGTCTGGTCGACCTGCGCGCCACTGGCGAGCGGGTTGCCGCCCCAGCACCACTCGTACGCCATGTCGGAGTGTTCGAGATCGGTGATCGGGCACCAGGCGCCGACGGCGAAGATCGCGTCGCTCGCGTCGGCCGCGCCGATCGCCTTCAGGTACGGGGCGTACAGCGGGCTGTCGCCCGACGCGCCGAGCAGTGAGGACAGGGCCCCGCCGGCGCTGACGCCGGAGGAGACGATCCGCCGCACGTTGCCCGGGATGCGGCCCTTGTTGAACTTCACGTACCGGACGGCGGCCTTCAGGTCCACGATGGCGGCGGGGGCGGTGCCGTAGTACGTCCCCGCGGAGTCGACGAGGGTACGGCCGCGGGCGCCCGGCTCCACGACGACGTACCCGGCGGCGAGCGCCAGCGCCTGGCGGCTGGTCCCGCCGCCCATCCCGGAGCCGGAGATCCCGGTGTTGTTCGCCACGGACGACGGCATGTAACCGCCGATGGCGTTGGCGAGGAGGATGGGCGCGTCGGTGGCGTCGACGACCTTGCCGTCGATCTTCACCGGGACGCTGACGTTCAGGGACTGGTACGTCGCGTCGACCGGCTTCGCCACGTACGAGGCGCCCTTGTAGAAGCGGTAGACGACCTCGTG
This sequence comes from Streptomyces sp. NBC_00878, assembly GCF_026341515.1. Classification (NCBI taxonomy): domain Bacteria; kingdom Bacillati; phylum Actinomycetota; class Actinomycetes; order Kitasatosporales; family Streptomycetaceae; genus Streptomyces; species Streptomyces sp. NBC_00878. The sequence goes on from NZ_JAPEOK010000001.1 coordinate 4,770,386, forward strand.
GGAGACGCCGTCGGTGTCCTTGATGGTGATGGCCGGCTCGGTGTAGGCGTCGGGGTCGAAGACCAGGGAGGAGCCCGAGGCCGCCGAAGAAGCCCCGCTCCCAGCCTGCCCAGCCTGCCCAGCCTGCGTGGCCTGCGCGGCCCGCGCACCGGAGGCGAACCCGACCGTCGGCACCGCCGCGGCCGCCGTGAGTCCCATGACCACTGCTCTGCGCTTCACGCCCGTCTCCTGTCTTCACGGCTCAAACGGTCAACAACCGTTTGCCAACGCCAGTTGGGCGTCGACACACCTCAGTGCACCAGCCGTTCCTTGGGACTTCCTGTGCCCCACCAGTGACGGCACCAGGAACCGGCCACGGGCCCCGACACGGCTTCCTGCCTGGTCCGCCGCCATACCGAGCGAATCGCCCACAAAATTGTCAGCAGTTTTGGCGCATTCTCGTACGGAGATCACGTCGCGCCAATGGGGAGCAGGCGCCGTGCCTGCTCCCCTCCTTGGTCAAGGAGTGTGCTTCTCGCCCTTGGTCAAGGAGTCTGCTTCTCGGCAGGAACCCAATCCTCGTCAGGAAACAGCTCGCCAGGATCCAGCTCGAGGTCGACCGTGTCCGTGTACTCGGGGGTGGGCGGCGCCGTCGGGACGTTCGTGGGATGGACCGGCGTCTCCCGTTCCCAGCGCGCCGCCACGAACAGGAGACCGGCCACCACTGCGGCCAGGACGAACAGCCCGACGGCGCGGCAGGCAGGAAAGGTACCGGGCAGCCGGAACCGGGCCTGCCAGGACGGCGGGGCAGCGGGCCGCAGATCGGACCGGCCGACCGCCTCGGTCCGGGCCCGCAAGGCATCACGCAACCGCTGTTCCAGAGGATCCGGGCACAGCCCGGAGCCGGGGTCCTGGTCAATCATCGCGGCGCCTCCGGGATCACACATGGCTTCATCAGGAAGCCTCCAACTGCCGCCGCAGGGCCGCCAGCGCCCGGCTCGCGGTCGACTTGACCGCCCCACGGGACAGCCCCAACGTATCGGCGATCTGCGCCTCACTCAGGTGGGACCAGTACCGCAGCACCAGCACCTCACGCTGCCGCCGCGTCAGACAGTGCAACGCGGCGATCACTTCTCCGTGCTCCTCGTTGAGCAGCACCGGCTCCTCCGCCGACGGCGCATGCCCCTCACGCTCGGGGACATGCGCCCGCACCGTACGGCGCCGACGCAGCACCGAGCGCGAGGTGTTGACCACACTCGTCCGCAGGTACGCGTCCGGATTGTCCAGCCCGGACAGCCGCTCCCCATAACGGCGGTACAGCGCAGCGAACACGTCCTGCACCACGTCCTCCGCCGTCGGAAGGTCATCCACCAACAGCAGCGCCAACCGCACCAGTTGCAGACGCCGGTGGGCGTACAACTCGTCAATCCCGGGCCGCTCATCACCGGCACCGGCGAAGACATCCGGTGGGCCCGGCACCGACGGGCCCACCGGAATGTCCTCTCTCCTGTACGACACCCCACGCACCAGATGCCGCACCAGGCCCCACACCCGGTGCGGCTCATCCACCCAGGCACCCGCAGGGGGACGTACAGATCTGGCCCCGCCCTCAGCCACCCCCCAGACCGGGGCCAGACCGCTCAACGTCAGCGCTTGGAGGGAGCGATCTCGGCATCCCTGACGGAGCCGGGCTTCGCGACGTCGTCGCTGTCACCCGGCACCGCCTCAACCGGGTCCCCGACCGGCTCCGGCTCCGCGCACTGGTCATCACCGGGGACCGCGTCGACGGGGCCCTCGTCGACGAACTCGTAGTCCTTGTAGGAGTCGGGCTTCGGGAGGTCCTCGCCCTTATCCCGCACCGCCTCGACCACGTCGTCAGACGGCTCCGACTCCCAGCAGTCATCGGTGAACTTCACGTTCTTGACCGACTCCTTCAGGGCGGGCCCGGAGTCGCTGGCCTGAGCGGTGATAGCGCCACCGAGGCCGAGCATGGCGGCGGCAGCGGTAACTCCCACAGCGATACGCACTCGACGCGAACGGAGGCCGCCCCGTCCAGTCTGACCTGCAAACATGTGGTTCCTCGAATCGTCGATGGTGACTGTGTCGGTCGGGCCACCGCCACAGGTGGTTTCCCGTGGCGAAGGCCTTGGCTTGGAGGCGCCTCCACCCGGACAGACGTTCCGACCGCACCGAGGTTGCAGGTCCGGAGAGACTTTTCTGGCCCGCATCCCGCACCGGCCAAACGTGCAGCTCAGCCCGCCCCACCGTCGAGCAGCCAGTTGTAGCGCAGCCGCAGCGCCCGCTCCGTGCTGGCCGCCACAGTGGCGAGCCCGAGCACGACGTTGCCCCACGCCGGTAGATCAATGGGCGAGGCGAAGGTCCCGACATACTGGGCGACGCCCTCCGGCGCCCGGGTGACCTGTTCGGCGAGCTGAAGGATCAGGAGAACCAGGCCGATGACGAGCACGATCACCGAGAGGAAACCGATCCAGCGGCTCAGCGCGGGGTGCCCGCGGTCGAGGCGCGCGCGGCGCCCCTCGGCGGAGGCGGCGTCCGGGACGAGCGGGAACTCGACGCCCTCGGCGGTGACATAGTGGCAGCGCTTGAGCCCGAAGCTACTCGCCCTTACTTCGACGGTGCCGCCCTGGACGGGGAAGACGGCAGGGACTCTGGACTCGGCGTGATGCCTGCCATCGAGGTACAGGTGAGCCTTGACGTGGCCCTCCGACTGGTTCTGATGCCTGACGTCGACGGCGTAGACCATCTGTCGGCCGTCGTCGTTCATCAGCCGAAGATGGAACAGTGCGCGGGAAAGCGACTGCCACCAGCGGAAACGCTTCAACGGTCGCCCGTCCCCAGGCTTGACCCGCTGCGCGGCCCGGCGATGCCGCCACTCCTTGAACATGTCTCCGCTCCCGTTACTCGCTCGGCTCCGCCGCGCAGGCGAGATCCCGCGACGGGCGCTGCCCGGTGGTCAGGAACGCCGTCACCGTGTCGTTCGCGCACGTGTTGCGGCCGAACGGATAGACGCCGTGCCCGCCCTGATCGGCCGTCACCATCGTGGCCCGCTTCCCGAACGCCCGCCGCAGCTCCTGGGCGCCAGCCAGCGGCGTCGCCGGGTCGCGCTCGTTCTGCGCCATGAGTACGTTCGACGGTCCCCGGTCACCGATGCGCACCGGCGGCTCGACCCGCTCGTCCGGCCAGAACGCGCACGGTCCTATGCCGGCCGTGGACGCGCCCAGCATCGGGTACTTCAGCCGGTCGACCGCGACATTGCGCTGATACTCCCGGACCGTCCCCGGCCAGCGCGTATCACCGCATACGACAGAGAAACGGGCGGACATGAAGTTGTCCATGTCTCCCGTCGGCGGGTCGATCGGCAGCGGCCGGCCCGTGTCGAGCGCCTGCCAGGTCTCGGCCAGCCGAGGCAAGAGGGAGTCGTCGTAGAGGTCCCCGAACGTGAGCCCGCGGAACAGCGTCCCGTCGATACCGTGGACCGGCTTCGCCTCCAACCGCTCCGCCAGGTCGAAGAACTTCGCGGTCACCTGCTCCGGCGTGGCGCCAAGACCGTACTCGGGGTGCGCGGCCGCGTACGCCGCGAAGTCCGGGAACCGGTCCTCCATTCCCCGGCCGAACAACCGCATGGCCGTGGCGTCGTAGCCGCCGGGGCCCAGGTTGCTGTCGAGCACGATCCGGTCGCCGCGCTCCGGGAACATCGTCGTGTACACCGCGCCGAGGTAGGAGCCGTAGGAGGCACCGAGGTACGAGAGCTTCGGCTCGCCCAGCGCCACCCGGATCCGGTCCATGTCGCGCGCGGTGTTCGCGGTGGTGGTGTGCGGCAGCATCCACGCCGTCCGCGAGTCGGCGCACTGCCCGGCGACGGTCCGCGCCTTCCCCGCCTCCCGCGCGACATCGGCCGCGGTGTGCGCGTACGTCGGGAAGTTGCCGCGTGCCTGCTGCTCCGGCGTCAGATCGCAGGTCACCGGCGTACTGCGGGCGACGCCACGCGGATCGAAGCCGATCACGTCGTAGGAGTCCAACACCTCTTTCGGCAGCCCCGATTCGGCGAGCACGGCCGGCCAGCCGAGTGCCGTGATTCCCGGGCCGCCCGGATTGGTCAGCAGCACGCCACGCCGCCGCGACGGTTCCTCACTCACCAGCCGGGAGATCGCGATCTCGATCTGCCGCCCGTCCGGATCCCGGTAGTCCAGCGGGACTTCGAGCGTCGAGCACTCAAGACGAGGTGCGGCGACCTTCTCCGGGCACGGCCCCCACCGCACGGTGTCCGGCACCGCCGCCGCCGACACCCCCGAATTCACGGTCACGGCCACCACGGCGGTGACGGTGAGGGCGAGAGCGAGGGACAGGGCTCTACGCGTCCGACGCATCCGCTGCGTCAGACGCATCAGACTTTCAGGGTCGATGACGGGTTGGGTGACGGGTGTTGAGGTCATGTATCCACCTCAGCCGCCCTCGCACGCCATTCGCAGGGCGCGGTGTCACCACTTCACCGTGACATTCGTCAGGCCAGAACCCTGACGCGGCGTCATGGCAACCGCCCGTCCTGGTTGATCTGCCGCACCCGAGCCCGCAGCACCTCCCCCACCGTGGCCTCGCCCACCGCCTCCGGCGGACAGTCCCACTCCCGCCCACCACCCACGGGCCGCAACTGTACGTAACCGCCGACGCGCCCCATGACCTGCCCGACCCGCCCGTCGCGTACGTCGACCGCGTACTCCCCGCTCACGCGTCCCCGCCCGCCCCGCGCAGCGCGTCGGCCAGCCGAACCGCCGTACGTACGTTGCACCGCCCCAACTCCACCAGTGCGTACGGTTCGCCGGTCGCCGCCGTGACCTGGTCAACGCCCAGCGAGGGCAGCGCGACGCCCGCCTCCTCCAGGGCCGCCCGAAGGCACTCCACCGCCTCCTCAGTCGACCGCACCCGCTCACCAGACGTCGTCTCCATCGCGCCCTGCCTCCACTCTGAGTGTTCCCGTTCACCACACAGCGTGGCCAACAGCGCTCTAACCTGGCCAGAGACGGCGCCCCAACAACCCCTCCTGTGTAACAGGGAGTTGCGCATGCCAGGACCGAAGAAACTCGACCCGTCCTCCTCACCTCGCGCCCTGATCGGCGCCGAGTTGCGTCTCGCCCGCGAGAGGAAGGGCCTCAGCCAGACCGAACTGGGCGAGCTGTTGTTCGTCAGCGGCTCGTTCATCGGCCAGTTGGAGGCCGGGACACGACGCCTCCACCTCGAATACGCCGTCCAGTTAGACGAGATCCTCGGCACGAACGACTTCTTCGAGCGGAATTGCAAGGCTCTCGCCAAGTCCAAGTACCCCAACCACTTCGCGGAGGCGGCGGAGGCCGAGGCAGTTGCTACGGCGATCAGGCACTACCTCCCGCTACTGATCCCCGGCCTGTTGCAGACCCCGGCGTACGCGGCAGCGCTGTTCCGCTCCTACCGGCCGATGGTCTCGGACGCCGAGATCGAAGAGCTGGTGGCGACCCGAATGGAACGTGCCCACCTCCTCAGCGATCCAACAACCCCGCTGTTTTGGGTGATCCTCGACGAGGCCGCGCTCCGGCGACCGGTCGGCGGAGCGGCAGTGATGGCAGAGGCCCTACGCCATGTGGCAGACCTGGCGCGTCGCCACCGGATCATCATGCAGGTACTGCCGTTTGCCGCCGGAGTACATGCCGGAATGGGCGGCCCCTTGAAACTGATGGAGTTCGCAGACGCCCCGCCGCTCTGTTTCGTCGAGGGGCTGGACATGGGCAAACTGCTGGACGACCCCGCCACGGTCGCCCGGCACGCCCTCACGTTCAATCTCCTCCAGGCGGCAGCACTTCTACCTCAGGGTTCACTGGCCCTGATGGAGTCAGTGGCGCAGGATTACGAGCATGAAGTCCAGCACCCGTGAGTACGACCTGCCCTCCAGCACCTGGTTCAAGTCCAGCTACAGCGCCGGTGACGGCGGCGACTGCCTGGAAGTCGCCGACGGCCACGCCACCTTCATCCCGGTCCGCGACTCCAAGACCCCCCTCGGCCCGAAGCTCAAGTTCCGGGCCGAGGCGTGGTCAGCGTTCGTCGAAAACCTCAAGCAGAACTAACCGGCAGCCGCCCCGAAGCTCAAGCGCCGAGCTCCGAGCCCTGCTTCTGAGGATTGGGTGGTGGGTTTCAACCCACCCACCCTCCCTGTGAGTTGACTCGACGCAACCGGTTTGCCACAGACAGTCACATGGGCTTAGCGTGCCCAAATAGCAAACAGCCCCCGCTCGGTGCATGAGAGGCACCTGCGGGGGCTTGACCAACAAGATCGAATGAGAGTCGATCCGTGGCTGACGCCAAGCCTAGTCCTGCCTTCCTGCCCGCGCACGCGACCCCGCCGCACCCGATGGCCAATCCGGGTTACGGAAAACGCGACGCCCCGGACCAACTCCCTCGCACGGCCCACGACTTCGCCCACCTCCCACCCCGCGAAGCCGCAGTCGCCGCATACATCGACCGGCTCCCCGGCGGCGCCGACATCTCCGTAAAGACGCTGGCCAAGACGCTCCCGTACGGCCAGTGCGCCCTCCGCACGGCCCTCAACAACCTCCAGCGGGCAGGCCACTTGCGCCGGGGCCGCGAACACCTGGCCGACTCGGGCAGCGCCCGCTGGATCACCCGAACGTGGTTCTCGCGAACGGCACGGGACGACGACTGGTGGGCGGCGTTCACGAGGGGCGACGTACCGAAGGAGTCACCGGAACCGGAAACTCCTGTCAGGCAGGGCGGCCCGACCCGCTCCCGCGCGTACATCCTGCTCGCGGCGCTCGGCCGTACGGCCCCGGCGCTCTCCCTGTCCGCCAGGGCGTGCGAGGACCTCGCCCCGCTCGTCACGGAGTGGTTCGCGAGGGGCGCGAGCGACGAACACGTACTCCAGTCCCTGACGGCAGGCCTCCCGACCCCGGTCCACAGCCCGACGGCCCTCGTCCGCCGCCGCCTGACCACCAAGCTCCCACCGGAACCGGAACCGGAATCGGAACCGGTACAAGAGCCCGCCCCACGCCCACCCCTCCGCGTACTGGAGTGCGCGAAGTGCGGCACACCGGGCCGCCCGGAGGCCCTGCCGGGCGGCATCTGCGGGCTGTGCCGGGGCGAGGCCGGGCCCGCCCGGCACTCCACCCCGCTGACATCCACCGCAGTCCACGCCCACGCCGCCGCAGCCCGCGCGGCGATGGTCGACCGACGAGAAAGGCCACGCGTATGACCGCTCCAACAGTCCGAAGGCACCAAGCCGGGGCACCATGGTGGGAAGGAGGCGACACCACCATGACCTTTGGCACCAGGCGCCCGCAGATGTCCATGGAGGACTTCGAAGAGCTGGCCAGTAAGGCTCCGGAAAACGTGCGGCTCGAATTCCTCGATGGACGGCTGTACGTCAAGGGCGACCACATCGAGGTCGAGGACTTCGAAGAGCTCGCCCGCAGGGCCCCAGAGGGCGTCAAGCTCGAACTCATCGACGGGAAGCTAGAGGTCAAGCCGTTGCCGGACAATCGTCACAGGGCCATCGTGATGTGGCTCATCCGGCTGTTCCTGCAACTGCGCCCTGAGCTGGCCCTGTACCCCGAACAGGACCTCAAGATCGGTACCTATCGCAAAGGGAACGCCACTGCGGACGCCGCGTTGGCGCCACTGGATCACTTCATCGCCCAGGAAGACGACTGGGCCGACCCGAAGGGCATCCTCATGGTCGTCGAAGTCACCTCCCACGACCGCGACACCAACCGGCGCGACCGCATCGACAAGGTCCGCGGCTACGCGGAAGCAGGCATCCCCATCTACCTCCTCATCGACCGGGACAACGACACCCTCGTCGTTTACAACGATGTGAGGAACGGGACGTACCAGCAGAGCCCCTCGTACCCGTACGGAGCCGTCGTCGAGCTTCCCGCCCCCGTCGGCATCACCCTGGAAACCGAGAAGCTCATGGACTACGCGGACTGACAGCCGACGCATCAGCGGAAGAGCAGCCAAGTGAACCAACCGCGCACACCCGCCGGTGAGTACGGCAAGCCCGCCGCCGCACCCATCCCAACAAGCGAACCGGAAGAGCCGCAGCGGTTGCGGGACGACGCGGACATCGCCGAAGCGCGGGCCCGTGAGGCGGCTCCGGCCGGGGCAGCCATGTCCCACGACGAGTTCATGGCCCGGCTGGAGGAAGAGGACCGCCGGGAGACCGCCGCATCGGCGCCTGGCGGGCGTCGCCACCGTCCATGTGCTGAAGGTCGGCCGCAGCGCGTGGCCCACCCCCGCAACGCCCGAGGGCGACACCCCCGCAATTGAGGCTGCCGCCCTCGGCGTACAACAGCGGTCAGTGGTGGTCGGCTCAGCTCAGTGACCCCAGCGCCGTAGCGTCAAACGCCCCCAGCTCACCGAACCGCCCGCCCAGGACCTTCGCGGCCCGCTGCGGGTCCTGGAGCAGTGCGCGGCCGACCGCGATCAGGTCGAACTCCTCGGCCTCCAGGCGGTCGAGGAGGTCGTCGATGCCCTTGACCGGGGCGCCCTCGCCCTGGAAACCCTTGAGGAAGTCGCCGTCCAGGCCGACCGAGCCGACGGTGATCGCGGGCTTGCCGGGTCTTCGAAGTTGAGCGGTGCGCAGCGGCGAGGCCGCCCGCCCAGGGCGACGTTTGGAAGGTTCGGGACAGTTCTGACGGCTGCCACCAGGCCTTACGGAGGCCGCGAGTGTCCCAAATCTTCCAGTTACCTGACGGGCCCACCGCTCAACTTCGAAGACCCGGCTTGCCGGTGAGCTTCTTCGTCCAGCCCGCGAGGTTCAGGTCGGAGCCGTCGAACTCCGGCAGCCAGTAGCGGCGCGTCGACGCGTGGAAGGCGTCCACGCCCGCCGAGGCGAGCGGGGCCAGCAGGGCCTCCAGCTCCTCCGGCGTCTCCGCCAGGCGCGCCTTGTACACGTCCTGCTTCCACTGCGAGTAGCGGAAGAGGACAGGGAAGGTCGGCGAGACCGCCGCCCGCACCGCGGCCACGATCTCGGCGGCGAACTTCGTCCGGGCGACGAGATTCCCCCCGTACGCGTCCGTACGGCGGTTCGTGCCCGACCACAGGAACTGGTCGATCAAGTAGCCGTGCGCGCCGTGCAGTTCGACCCCGTCGAAGCCGATCCGTTCGGCGGCGGCCGCGGCCTCGGCGAAGGCCCGGATGACGTCGTCCAGGTCGGCCTGGGTCATGGCCGTGCCCTGGCCCTCGGTGCCGTCGAGGCGCAGGCCGGACGGGTCGACCGCGGGCGCGTCCGCGAACGGCGGCTGCCCGGCGGACCGCACCATGCCGATGTGCCAGAGCTACGGCACGATCCTGCCGCCCGCCGCGTGCACCGCCTCGGCGACCTTCGCCCACCCCGCGAGCTGCTCCTCCCCGTGGAACCGCGGAATCCGGTCACTCTGCCCGGCCGACTCATGACCCACGTACGTGCCCTCGGTGACGATCAGGCCGACCCCGGCGGCGGCACGGCGCGCGTAGTACGACGCCACGTCCTCCCCCGGAACACCGCCCGGCGAGAACTGCCGGGTCATCGGCGCCATCATGATCCGGTTCGGCACGGTCAGGCCGTTTAGGGCAACGGGCAGGGAGAGGATCTCGGCCGCGCGGGAGGCGGAGGCGGAGGCGGAAACGGAGGTAGACGCGGGAGCAGAGGCGGCGACAGCCACGTCCCGGTCACGTCCATGACCCCGGACACGCCCGAGGGCGGCACCCCTGGAGTGAGGTACCGCCCTCGTTCACGTACTGGTACTGCCTGGTACTGCGATGTACTACCGGGAACTGCCGAGAACTACCGAGCCTGGGCTGCTTGCGCCTGGGCTCAGAAGTCCATGTCGCCGCCCGGCATGCCGCCACCGGCGCCTGCGCCGGCGCTGGCCTTCTCCGGCTTGTCGGCGATGACGGCCTCGGTGGTGAGGAACAGCGCGGCGATGGACGCGGCGTTCTGCAGGGCAGAGCGCGTGACCTTCGCCGGGTCGATGATGCCTTCGGCGATCATGTCGACGTACTCACCGGTCGCGGCGTTCAGGCCGTGGCCGACGGGAAGGTTGCGCACCTTCTCGACGATGACGCCACCCTCAAGGCCACCGTTGACGGCGATCTGCTTGAGCGGGGCCTCCAGGGCGAGCTTCACGGCGTTGGCGCCGGTCGCCTCGTCACCCTCCAGGTCCAGCTTCTCGAAGACCGAGGAGGCCTGGAGCAGGGCCACGCCGCCACCGGCGACGATGCCCTCCTCGACGGCCGCCTTCGCGTTGCGAACGGCGTCCTCGATGCGGTGCTTGCGCTCCTTGAGCTCGACCTCGGTGGCGGCACCGGCCTTGATGACGGCCACGCCGCCGGCCAGCTTCGCCAGGCGCTCCTGGAGCTTCTCGCGGTCGTAGTCCGAGTCGGAGTTCTCGATCTCGGCACGGATCTGGTTGACGCGACCGGCAACCTGGTCCGCCGAGCCCGAGCCGTCGACGATCGTCGTCTCGTCCTTGGTGATGACGACCTTGCGGGCCCGACCCAGCAGCTCCAGGCCCGTGTTCTCCAGCTTGAGGCCGACCTCCTCGGAGATGACCTCGCCGCCCGTGAGGATGGCGATGTCGTTCAGCATCGCCTTGCGGCGGTCACCGAAGCCCGGAGCCTTGACGGCGACGGACTTGAAGGTGCCACGGATCTTGTTGACGACGAGGGTCGACAGCGCCTCGCCCTCGACGTCCTCGGCGATGATCAGCAGCGGCTTGCCGGACTGCATGACCTTCTCGAGAAGGGGCAGCAGGTCCTTGACGTTGCCGATCTTGGAGTTGGCGATGAGGATGTACGGGTCGTCGAGCGACGCCTCCATCCGCTCCATGTCGGTGGCGAAGTACGCCGAGATGTAGCCCTTGTCGAAGCGCATACCCTCGGTGAGCTCCAGCTCCAGACCGAAGGTCTGGGACTCCTCGACGGTGATGACGCCTTCCTTGCCGACCTTGTCCATCGCCTCGGCGATGAGCTCGCCGATCTGGGTGTCGGCGGCGGAGATGGAGGCCGTCGAAGCGATCTGCTCCTTGGTCTCGACATCCTTGGCCTGCTCAAGGAGAGCACCGGAGACGGCCTCGACGGCCTTCTCGATACCGCGCTTGAGAGCCATCGGGTTGGCACCCGCGGCCACGTTGCGCAGGCCCTCGCGGACGAGCGCCTGGGCGAGAACGGTCGCAGTGGTCGTACCGTCACCGGCGACGTCGTCCGTCTTCTTGGCGACTTCCTTGACCAGCTCGGCGCCGATCTTCTCGTACGGGTCCTCGAGCTCGATCTCCTTGGCGATGGACACACCATCGTTGGTGATCGTGGGGGCGCCCCACTTCTTCTCGAGGACGACGTTGCGACCCTTGGGACCGAGGGTGACCTTTACGGCGTCGGCGAGCTGGTTCATCCCGCGCTCGAGACCGCGCCGTGCCTCCTCGTCGAACGCGATGATCTTGGCCATGTGAAGTGGTCCTCCCGGACTGGGGTGGAATCTCCAGGACCGCGCCCGCGCCCGCGACGGACGGCCTGCCGACCTCGTGGTTCCTTGCCCCACCCGGCCTGCGGGCCTCACCGACCCGGTCCTCGTTATCACTCTCACCTTCAGAGTGCTAACGCCAATGATTAGCACTCGACCCATGCGAGTGCAAGCGGCTCAGGATGATCCGCAGGTGAGAGCCGGTGGGGGGAGAGGGCAGGAGGAGGACGGGAGGGGGCAGGAGGTGGGGAGGAGAGGGGGAGCCTGCCGCCGTGAGGGCGTCACGCGGACATACCGAAGGGCCCGCACCCGGAGGTACGAGCCCTTCGAAAGAAGAACGTCGCTGCAGTAAGTCGGCGCGTGCTTCAGCCGGTCGCCAGTCGGACCATGTCCGCCTGCGGCCCCTTCTGGCCTTGCGAGATCTCAAAATCGACCCGCTGACCCTCTTCCAGGGTGCGGTAGCCGTCCATCTGAATCGCGCTGTAGTGGACGAAAACATCCGCACCACCGTCGACCGCGATGAAGCCGTACCCCTTCTCCGCGTTGAACCATTTGACGGTGCCCTGAGCCATGCCTAACTCCCCTATTACTGGCCCTTGCACAGACCCGCACTTCGCGGATCCGGGTCAGACCTCACCCCCCAACGGTTGGGGGTGTGCGCCGGAACGCGTCGACCGCGGCCGAATGTATCCGTCCAACTGCCCTCTGCAACAGGTCAATCCGACGAGAATTCCGGGCGTGACCGATCGGGAATATGCGAAGAATTCACGAAGATTCAGGGCAAGTCGGGCCCCATAAATGCCATAAACGGCTCAAAAAGGCGGGGCACTTTGGCTACTTCTTGTCGGGCTTCGGGCGGGAACTTATATGCGCCTGGCATGCGGATCGAAGCAGCTTCCCCAACTGTACCCCGCTCAACCATACAGAATTGCCCCTTCCGCTTCTCTTACGGAGGGGGCAATTCGGTGAACTCTCAGTAATCACAGTTACCGACGGTAATGATCAGTCATCGGCACCGCGCCCGCTGGTCAGCCGCCGGCGACGGCGGGGATGATCGACACCCCGACCCCGTCCGGCGTGGCCGTCTCCAGCCCCTGCTCGAAGCGGACGTCGTCGTCGTTCACGTACACGTTGACGAACCGCCGCAGCTGCCCCTGGTCGTCCAGAACCCGGGCCGCGATCCCGGCGTGGTTCTTCTCCAGATCGGCGATGACCGCGCCGAGAGTCCCACCCTCGGCAGAAACCTCGGCCTTGCCGCCCGTGTAGGTACGCAGAATGGTGGGGATACGAACGTTGACGCTCATGGGGTTAGACCTCCGTCGGAGTGGGTGGCCCCTTCAGGGGCGCGGGGAACTGCGCAGTCTTTTTTGGGGGCGCGGGGAACTGCGCGACCAGCCCCCACGCGCCCGCAGCGAAGGAACAACGACTAGCCGAGCCCAGCTTCACGGAAGGAATCCAGGTTCGGCCGGATCGTCGCGGTCAGCCCCGTGTCGGAAGCGACCGCGTCCAAGGTCTTCAGACCATCCCCGGTATTGAGGACGACAGTCGTCAGACTCGGATCCAGCAGCCCATTCTCGATCAGCTTCTTCGCCACCCCCACCGTCACACCACCAGCGGTCTCCGCAAAGATCCCCTCGGTCCGCGCCAGCAACTTGATCGCGTCGACCACCTGCTCGTCGTTCACGTCCTCGACGGCCCCACCCGTACGCCGGGCGATATCGAGAACGTAAGGACCATCCGCCGGGTTTCCGATCGCGAGCGACTTCGCGATCGTGTTCGGCTTCTGCGGCCGTACGACGTCGTGCCCGGCCTTGTACGCCACGGACACCGGCGAGCAGCCCTCGGCCTGCGCACCGAAGATCTTGTACGGCTTGTCCTCGACGAGCCCGAGCTTGATCAGCTCCTGGAGCCCCTTGTCGATCTTCGTGAGCTGCGAGCCGGAGGCGATCGGCACGACCAGCTGGTCCGGCAGCTGCCAGCCGAGCTGCTCACAGATCTCGTACGCCAGGGTCTTGGACCCCTCCGCGTAGTACGGCCGCAGGTTGACGTTGACGAAGCCCCAGCCCTCGCCGGCCGGGTCGCCGATCAGCTCGGAGCAGAAACGGTTCACGTCGTCGTAGTTGCCCTCGATGCCGACGAGCTCGCCGCCGTAGACCGCGGCCATGACGACCTTGCCCTGCTCCAGGTCGTGCGGGATGAACACGCAGGACCGGAAACCGGCGCGCGCGGCGGCGGCGCCCACCGCGCCGGCGAGGTTGCCGGTGGAGGAGCAGGAGAGGGTGGTGAAGCCGAAGGCACGCGCGGCCTCCAGCGCCTGGGCGACGACCCGGTCCTTGAAGGAGTGCGTCGGGTTGCCGGAGTCGTCCTTGACGAAGAGCTTGCCGGCCTCGACACCCAGCTCGCGCGCCAGGTTGTCGGCCTGGACGAGCTTGGTCCAGCCGGGGTTGATGTTGGGCTTGTCGGCCACGTCCGCGGGGACGGGCAGCAGCGGCGCGTACCGCCAGATGTTCGCGGGTCCCGCTTCGATCCGCTTGCGGAGCTCCTCGGTGTCGTACGCCGAGAAGTCGTACGCGATCTCCAGCGGGCCGAAACACTCCTCGCAGGCGAAGACCGGACCGAGCGGCACGCGGTGGCCGCATTCGCGGCAGGAAAGCGCGGCAGCCGGGCCCAGGTCGACGGAGTTCGCGGCGGGGGTGGAGTTCGTGGTGCTTGCAACTGTCTGCGCAGCCATGGAGGCGAGGCCCTTTCTCCTCATCTTCCTCACGACGCACTTCGCCGTGAGACGGATTTGGCACCTTCCCTAGCCGGGAGCCTCGCTGCGCTGATCGACGATGATCAGGACGAGACCGGCTGGAGGGTTGCCGGGGCTTCAACGGGCCGTATCCCTCTGCCCCTCTGGATGAGCGGTATTCAGTTGTGGTTCTGGCTCTGGTTTTGGTTGTGCACGCAACGACCCCCGACATGCGATGGTCATCAGCGTTGTTCAAGACTGTAACCGAAGGCCTGGATGGTGGAGAGAGCCGTCCGAACCGCGAGATGACAGTGACGCACCCGACAGTGCCTCGCGCCGGGCACACGCATCCCAAAGAACGCAAGGGAGAGCCGCACGTGCTGGAAGACGTCGAGCGCTGGCTGAGCACGCGCTCCTGGTCCGTCGAGGACCGCCCGCTCAAGCAACTCATCGCCGCGAAGCGTGCCAATGGCTCCACGGTGAGTGTCGTACTGCCCGCGCTCAACGAGGAGGAGACCGTCGGCGAGATCGTCGCGATCATCCGCCGTGAGCTGATGACCAGGAAGGTGCCGCTCGTCGACGAGATCGTGGTGATCGACTCGGGCTCGACGGACCGTACCTCCGAGGTCGCCGCCGACGCGGGTGCCCGTGTCGTGCACCGGGACGAGATCCTGCCCCGGCTGCCGGCCGTCCCCGGCAAGGGCGAGGTGCTGTGGCGCTCGCTCCTCGTCACCAGCGGGGACATCGTCGCCTTCGTCGACGCGGACCTGAAGGAGTTCTCGGCCGACTTCGTCTCCGGGATCGTCGGCCCGCTGCTGACCGACCCGGGCGTGGACCTCGTCAAGGCGATGTACGACCGACCGCTGGGCTCCGCCGCAGGTCAGGGGGGTCGGGTGACGGAACTCATGGCCCGTCCGATCCTGAACATGCACTGGCCGCAGCTGGCCGGCTTCGTCCAGCCGCTGGGCGGGGAGTACGCGGCCCGCCGCTCCCTCCTCGAACAGCTCCCGTTCCCCGTCGGATACGGCGTGGAGCTGGGCATGCTGGTCGACGCGCTGCACCTGGTGGGCCTGGACGCCCTGGCCCAGGTCGACGTCGGCGTCCGCAAACACCGCCACCAGGACGGCCAGGCCCTGGGCCGCATGTCCGCCGCGATCTACCGCACGGCCCAGCTCCGCCTGGCCCGCGGCCACATGATCCGCCCGTCCCTGACCCAGTTCGAACGCGGCGAGCACGGCTTCGAGCCGCGCACGTACTCGGTGGACATGGAGGAGAGGCCGCCGATGGCGGAGATCGAGGAGTACGTGGAACGGAAGGCGGCGTAGGCCTTTTCGGGGGCGCGGGGCTGTGACATTCACCGCTCCGCCGCGGGGCGGGACCGGCTCCCACCGGCGGTCGGGCGGCGTACAGCCTCCCGTATACGGCGGGTGGGAACGTTTGAGCGTTTCCGCCGGGGGCTAGATTTCGAGGCATGGTCTCCACCCGCGGCACCCACACCATCCTGGTCGCCTCCAATCGCGGCCCGGTCTCGTACACCCAGGACGAGACCGGGGCGCTCACCGCCAAGCGCGGCGGCGGCGGCCTCGTGTCCGGTCTCTCCGCGATCGGCCCGGACGCGGGCGCCCTGTGGGTGTGCTCGGCCCTCGGCGACGGCGACCGCGAGGCGGTACGACGCGGGGTGGGCGAAGACGGCGTACGCATGCTCGACATCGACGCCGACACGCATGCCGCCGCGTACAACGGCATCGCCAACTCCGCGCTGTGGTTCGTCCACCACATGCTCTACCAGACCCCCCTGGAGCCGGTCTTCGACGCCGAGTTCCGGCGGCAGTGGGCGGCGTTCGAGACGTACAACCACGCCTTCGCCGAAGCGCTCGCCGAGGAGGCGGCGGAGGGCGCGGCCGTCCTCGTACAGGACTACCACCTGACCCTCGTCCCGCGGATGCTCCGCGAACTCCGCCCCGACCTGCGGATCGGGCACTTCTCGCACACGCCGTGGGCGCCACCGGAGTACTTCCGGCTGCTGCCGGACGACATCGCGGCGAAGGTACTCGGCGGGATCCTCGGGGCCGACCGGGCCGCGTTCCTCACCCAGCGGTGGGCGGACGCGTTCACGGACTGCTGTCACGCCGTACTGGGTCCGGGGATTCCGTCCGGGACCCGCATCGGGGTGCACGGCCTCGGGGTCGACGCGGACTTCCTGCGCGAGCGCTCGCACCGGCCCGACGTGGACGAGCGGATGGCGACCCTGCGGGAGCAGATCGGCACGGACCCCGACGGCCGCGCCCGCCGGACGATCGTGCGGGTGGACCGGACCGAGCTGTCCAAGAACATCGTGCGCGGGCTGCTGGCGTACCGGGAACTGCTGGCGGACCGGCCGGAGTTGCGCGAGCGCGTGGTGCATGTCGCCTTCGCGTACCCGTCGCGCCAGGACCTGGCGGTCTACCGCGACTACATGGCCGAGGTGCAGCGCGTCACCGACGAGATCAACTCCCAGTACGGGACGCCGGGTTGGACCCCGGTCCTGCTGAACCTCAAGGACGACTTCGCCCGCTCCCTCGCGGCCTACCGGCTGGCGGACGTGGCCCTGGTGAACCCCATCCGGGACGGCATGAACCTCGTCGCCAAGGAGATGCCGCTCGTGTCGGACGACGGGTGCGTGCTGGTGCTGTCCCGGGAGGCGGGGGCGTACGAGGAACTGGGCGAGGACGCGATCGTGGTGAACCCGTACGACGTGTCGGGCACGGCGGACGCGTTGTACGCGGCGCTGGCCATGCCGGTGAGTGAGCGGGCCGAGAGGGCGAAGCGGTTGGCTGTCGCCGGGACGGCTTTGCCTCCGGCGCAGTGGTTCTTGGACCAGCTTCAGGCGCTGGAGGCGTAGCGCTGCGCTGCCGCGGGTTGCTCGGACCGTGCGGGTCCGTTGTGGCTGGTCGCGCCCCGCGGCGGAGCCGCAAATGTCACAGCCCCGCGCCCCTCAAAAGCTCACGGGGCCAGCTTCGTCGCCAGTGCCGCCAGTAGGCGTACCACCCCCTCCGGGCCGTCCACCACCAAGTCCGCTCGGTCGGACAGTTCCGTCACCTCGTTGCTGCCGCTGCATACGAGGACGCCCGGTACGCCCTCGGTGCGGAGTTTTTCGACGGCGGCGAAGGCGGGGAGGTCGCCGAGGTCGTCGCCGCAGTACATGACCGACTCGGCGCCGACGTCCCGTACGTACTCGCTGAGGGCGACGCCCTTGTCCATGCCGGGCGGGCGCAGTTCCAGCACCATTCTCCCCGGCTCGACGATCAGACCGTGGCGGGTGGCGAGCTCGGCGAGGGGTTCGCGGAGGGCCTCGAACGCGGCCTGGGGGTCCTGGGCGCGGCGCGTGTGAACGGCGACGGCCCGGCCCTTCTCCTCGATCCACGTGCCCTGCCAGGCGCCGATGGCGTCGAGGAATCCGGGGAGTTCGGCGCGGGCTTCGGCGACGCCGGGGTGGGGGGCGGGGGCCTGGACGGTGCCGGTGACGGCGTCCCAGCGTTCGGCCCCGTAGTGGCCGAGTACGACGAGGTGTTCCAGGCCGGGGACTCCGTCGAAGCCGCCGTGGCGGACGGCGACGGCGGCGGGCCTGCCGGTGACGACGGCGACCGAGGCGACCCTCGGGGCGAGGGCCGCGAGGGCGGGTACGGCGTCCGGGTGGGCGCGGGCCTGTTCCGGGTCGGGGACGATCGGGGCGAGGGTGCCGTCGAAGTCGAAGGCGAGTACGGCCCTGGCGGGCCGCGCGATGATGGCGTCGAGTCCGTCTCGGCCCGCCGGGGTCACGGGGATCGGCATCGACGATGAGTCGGGGTGACTGGCCATGCTGTGACCCTATCCGCGGGGGCGAGAAAAACCTCCCCCTCGTCCCTCCCCCTCACCCCTCCCTCTCAGCCCGCCGTACATCCCTCACCCGCCGCAACCGGTTGACCGTGACGGGATCGTGGGCAAGGGCCCGCGGCGCGTCCAGGAGGGCGTTGAGCAGCTGGTAGTAGCGAACCGGGGCCAGCCCCAGTTCCTCCCGTATCGCCCGCTCCTTGGCCCCCGGCGTGGACCACCCCCGCCGCTCCAGCGCAAGCACCGCATGCTCCTGCGCGGTCAGCTCCTCGTCGTCCATGCCCGGCACGGTAGCGGAGTCCGGCCGGGGCACCCCCTGCACGCCGAGCGTGGGTGCACGAGCTTGCCAGGAAGGCCGTCGTCACTTTCCGAGCAAACGGGAACCTGATCAGTCCTGTTTCGCTCATTTTTCGCTCGCTTTTCGCTCGTTTCAGTGATCAACGCTCTCGCGGTCTTGTGACGGCGCCCGGATTCCGATGGGATGCGTCCAGCCCGCTGGGGGTGGGTGTCCGGGGACGCGGCGTGATGGTGCCCCGGCAGCCGTCGCGATGAGCCCGAGGACCCCAAGTGACCGAGCACCGAGGTGGCGCTGTTCCAGGCCCGGATTCCCTGTACGACGTCTTCATCTGCTACACGTGGGCGGACGGCAAGGAATGGGCCGACGCCATGTACGCGGCCCTGAGCGCCAGGGGACTGGTGGTCTTCCAGGACGACCTGTCGGTGCCCGAGTGGGACGACGACGAAATGCTGCCGTCGGTGAAGGCGGCCCTCCTCGGCTCACGGGTTCTCCTTCCCCTGCTCACCCCGTGCTTCGACGAAAGCGACCACTGCTGGTCCGAATTGCACCTCGCCCTGTCCTGCGCGAAGGCTCTGGGCGGGACCGCGATGCGCCGGATCATGCCGCTGACCTGGAAGGTGCCGCCCGCGAAGGTCAGGCCCAAGGCGGTCAAGCGGCGCAAGCTCACCCGGGAGGGCCGCTCGGTCGAGGAACTGGCGGACCATGTCGCAGGTGTGGTCCGCGAGGTGGCGGAAGCCGACGGCCGGCGCTTCGGCGACGCGATGACCGACAGGCCGAGCTGGATCGTCGATGAACTGATCGGCGAGTCCGGATTCGTCGGACGGCGCAAGGAACTCTGGGCCCTGCACGACGCACTGCAGGAGCGCGGCGGAACACTCGACAGCGGTGCACCCATCGTTTCCGTACGAGGACTGGGAGGCTCGGGCAAGACCACCCTGGCCAGGCAGTACGGCCGTTGGGCGGCCCAGGACCATCCCGGCGGCGTCTTCGTCGTCGAGCTGTCCGGCAGTGACCCCCTGGGCCGGGACGACTCCGGCGCCGTCCAGGCCGGCTTCGACACGGCGATGCGGCGTATCGCGACAGGTCTCTCCATCCCCGATCTCTCGCTGCCCGATCTCTCCCTGCCCGAACGCGCGGGCACCAGCGAAGAGTTACGGCATGCAGTCGGCCGCCATCTGAGAGATCTGCCGTCCTATCTCTGGATCGTCGACGACCTCCCCGCCTCCGTGAGCCTGCGCGAGCACCCGTACCTGCTCGCCCCCAGCCCCAACGGCAGGACACTCGTCACCACCCGCGGCACTGTCCGCGGCACGAGCCGCACCGACATCGTTCTGTCCCGCCTGGGCCCGAGACCAGGACTGAGTCTGCTGACCGCACACCGCAGGCCGGTCCGGGAGGACATCGACGAACGCAACGCCGCTCGCGGCATCGTGGCGGACCTGCGGGAGCACCCCCTCGCTCTGCGGATCACCGCCGGGCTGACGACTACAGAGGGATTCACCGGCTACCGCTCCCTCCTCGCGGACCTGCGCGAGGATCCCAAGCCCGTGCTCGAACTCGCGGAACACCTGGGCCACGACCTGCCCGCGGAGACCGCCCGCCCGCTCAGCGGAGTCCTGCTGCGCGCGTTCGACGCCCTGCCCGCCCCTGCTTCCCGCCTGCTCGCCGGCGCGAGCGTACTCGCCGCAGCGCCCATCCCTCACGACCTCCTGGCGGGCGCACTCCGCGGTACGGACGAGGACCCGGACGCCGCCGAGACAGCGGTGACGGACGGCATCCGCGCTCTTGAGGGCCGAGGACTCGTCGAGGCGGCCCAGGATGTCTCCGGCGCCACCTACTTCGTCCACGCGCTGGTCGGTCGCGCGGCACGCGTCCTGCTGCGCGACGCGACGCGGCGGCAGGTCTCCCACCGGGCGGTGCGCACGCTGGCCGACCTCCTCGACCGGACGGAAGTCGACGCCGCGTCGAGGCTCCGTACGCTCGGCCTGCTGGCACACGTCCAGGCCGCGGCGAATCTGGCGGCCCCGGAAGGCTGGGGCGTCGACAACGGCCAGTGGTCCCTCGTCGCGCAGTCCGGGCGTCTTCGCTCGCAGCTGGGCGACAGCGCGGGCGCCGTCGACGACTTCCAGGCCCTGTACGCCTCGTGCCGTGCTTCGCCGCTCTGCGACCCGTACACCACGCTGTGCGCGCTGGTCGGACTCGGAGCCGTGCTCCAGGAGAACGGAGCACTCACACAAGCGCGCGAACTCCAGGAGCGGGCCGTCGAGGAACTCGACGCACTGCACGGCCGCGACGGGTTCGGCCGCCCCCATCCCGACACCCTGTGGGCGATGAACAATCTCGCCAACACCCACCAGGCGCTCGGCGACCACCGGACGGCCCGCACGCTGCTGCGGGAGACCTACCGTGGCTGGCACGGACGCCTCGGCCCGTCCGCTCCGCAAACCCTGACGGCCCTCAACAACCTGGCGATAGCGATCGGCCGAGGACCCGGCCGTTACGCGGCGCCCACCGCGCTGCGCATCGCCGCCTTCGCCCACGAACGATGGGCCAACACGGCCGGACGCGACGCCCGGGGCACGGTGGACAGCCTGTTCAGCATCGGCGCCAACCACCTCCGCCTCGGTGACGCCGCGACGGCGCTCACCGCGTTCGAGGAGGTCTGGCGGCGACGCCGGGCCCACCTGGGCGACGACCACCCCGACACCCTCGACGCTCGCGAGAACATCATCACCGCACGCAGGAGGACCGCCTCGTGACCACTGCTCCCGACGACTGGAGCCACTACGCCCTCTACGCGGACCGGCTGCGGGTGCAGGGGCCCGAGCATCTCGCCACCGTGACGACCCTCTGGGCCCTGCTGCACGGAGGTCTCACGGACTTTCCGCTGCCGGAGGGCGCCGGCATTACCGTCGGCGAGCCGAGCGATCTGCCCGACGGCGTCGGCCCCGAAGACGTCCATCTGGAAGGCGACCACGACGAACTGCTCTCCGAACTCCTGGTCGCCGCGGTCGATTTCCAGGAACGGCAGGTCGCACGGCACGGCCCGGACGCCCCCGAGACACTGCGCGCGACCCTGGGCCTCGCCCACGCGATGGCCGCGGCCAATCAGTACGAAGGGCAGCGCGACCACGCCCTGATCCTGGCGCAGGACGCCCGGGAGGGCATCGACGACTGGGCGGCACGGTCACCCGAGGCCGTCGGTGCCAGGGACCAGGAGGTTGCCCGGACCCTGCACCACTGGGTCCTCGACCGGCTGGGCGAGGACCCCACCTACTGAGCCGGGCCGCCCGTCACCGAGGTCCCCGCCTACTGAGCCGGGCCGCCCGTCACCGAGGTCCCCGCCTACTGAGCCGGGCCGCCCGTCACCGAGGTCCGCCAACCGCGCGGCCACCGCATCGGCATCCGACGCGCCCAGCGACGTGAACAGCTCCAGCGCCGCCTGCCACCGGTCACGGGCCGCGTCGACATGCCCCGCGGTGGCGTACACGGAGCCGAGCTGCCGCAGGGCCCGTGCCTCCTCGTATCGGCTTCCGGCTCCGCGGGCGAACTCGATGGCCTGTTCATAGGCCCGGGCGGCGGACACACCGTCGCCGTCCCGCTCCAGGGCCATACCGAGCGTGTACGCGGACTGGGCGACGTCGAGGCCGAGGCCCAGCGCGGAGAACAGGGTCATCGCCTCGGTGGCGTGGCCCGTCGCGTCGGCGGTGCGGCCCAGCGCGGTCTCGGCCTTGGCCATGCTGCGCAGAGTGATGCCGACCTTCCGCATCGCCCCGGTCCTGCGATAGACGTCCAGGGCACGCTGCTGAAGGTCCAGCGCCTCGGCGTACGCGCCCTGCCGCCGACGGACGGAGGCGAGGTTGGCCAGGGCGTCACTGAGGCCGTGCCCGTCGTCGAGTTCCGCGAACCGGTCGTGCGCCAGCCGGTACTGGCGGGCCGCCTCCTCCACGCTGCCCGCTTCCAGCAGAGCGCGCCCGAGGTTGTTGCGCGTCATGGCCTCGGCACGGCGGTCGCCCAGGCGTTCACATCCGGCCAATGCCAGGTAGTGGCTCTCCGACCAGCCGTCCAGGTGCTTGGCCAGGTAGAAGTAGTCGCGCAGGGTGTAGGCCAGTTGCCAACGGCGCACGTCGAAGACGGGGTCGTCCAGTCGGCAGAGCGCCACCAGGGTGCGCCACTCGGCGTCCATCCAGCACAGTGCGTCGGCCCTGCTCGCCATCGGCGGCTCGACCGCGATCGGACGCCCTCCGGTCGCCAGGGCGAAGCGGTAGCGGTACGGCATGATGACGCGTCCGGCCCGGTCCGCCATGGACAGGTAGTAGTCGTACAGGCCGTCGAGCGGGTGCGGGTCGTGCGGGTGCGGGTCGTGCGCCGACGTGCCGACGGCCGTGTGCAGTTCGCGCCCGTAGGCGCGCATCAGATCGTGCATCGCGAACCGGTCGCCCCTGTCGTCCACGAGGTGCGAGTCGGACAGCCGGCGCAGCAGACGGACCGCCTCGTCGCCCGGCGTTCCGAGCAGCGCCGCGGCCGAGGGGAGGTCGAACGTGTCGCCGGGGTGCAGCGCGAGGAGTACGAAGGCTTCGCGTACGGCCGTCGGCAGGCTTCGGTAGGACCAGGAGAACACACTGCGCAGGGTGGAACGGGTGTCGTCGTCCGCGTCGAAGTCGAAGAGGTCGAGCCCGGTGCCGATGCCGTTCAGCTCGCTGACGAGCGAGGCGATGCTGCGTGTGGGACGTACGGCGACTTTCTGCGCCGCGATGCGCAGGGCCAGCGGAAGGCCGGCGCAGTGGGCGGCGAGTCGGCCGACGCTCTTCTTCTCGGCGGCCGCCCGCTCCCCGATCGCGGCATTGAGCAGCGTGATGCTCTCGGCACCGCCGAGGACGCCGAGCGCCACGGTCCGTACCGCGTGGTGCACACTCAGTCCGCTCAGCTTCCGTCGACTGGTGACCACCACGGCGCAGGTGTCCGAGCCCGGCAGGAGGGGGCGGATCTGGTCGGTGGAGGAGGCGTTGTCGAGGAGGACGAGCACCCGGCGACCGCTCAGCGCCGTACGGAAGGTGGCCGCCCGTTCCTCCAGTGGCCCGCTCTCGGCGGCGAGCGACCGCCCCAGGGCGCGCAGAAAGCCGCTGAGAACGGTGAGCGGCGACAGCGGTTCCTCCGGACCGAAACCCCTCAGGTCCACGTAGAGCTGGCCGTCCGGGAAGTGGGGGGCGGCCCGGTGTCCCCAGAATGCGGCCAGTGCCGTCTTACCCGTGGCGGCGGCGCCGGAGAGCAGCACGATTCTCGGTTGCCCGGCCGTGGGCGGCTGGAGCAGACTTCCCAGTTCCTCCAGTTCCGCGGCGCGCCCCACGAACAGGCCCCCGCTCACCGGAAGCTGACGCGGTATCTCGGTTCCCGGCGCGCCGCCGGTCACCTGGATCCCACCGTCGATCCGGCCCGCCTGAACCACCACACCGGCCGAGGCGTTGACCGCGTTGGTGATCTCGTGATCTCGGAGGCGGACGGGACGGTGCAGGTGATCGGCCATGCGGTTCCCCCTCGGCACACACACGCGCGCGTATCGCCTCTTTCCCGAGAGTAGCCACCACCGGCCGCCACGGACACCGTGCCTCGACCGCGACGAGCCGGTGGAACGGCCTTGAGAGCGCGGGACCGTGTCGACGCACGGCTCCGCCACGTGGGGGCGACAAGCCCCCGCGACCGGCACCCGACACACCACCGACAGCGCTACGACGCGCTCTCCTCCGCGACAGCGGTCCGCTGGAGCCGGCCCAGGATTGCCGACGGGTTGCCCTTCGGGCTCACGGCCTTGCCTATGCGCTGCTTGATGGCCGCGCTCACCGACGCCCAGGACGTCTTCGCCGCGGGGTACAGCTCGGCATTGGGCAACTCGCCGAGGAAGTCGACGAGATCCGCGTCGGACCTGTCCGCCGCCATCGTCTCGGACGCCGACGTGGTCACCGGCAGCAGGTCGTACTCGCGCGAGAACGCGAGCACGTTCTTGTCGCTGTACACGTAGTCGAGGAAGTCCCCGACCTGCTCGGCGTGCCCGGGCTTCCTGAACGCCGTCATCCAGTCGGCGACGCCCATCGTGGCCTTGGACCGCCCGTTGATGCCGGGCACCGGCACCATGCCGAACTCCACGCCCTTCGCCGCGGCGGCCTTCATCAGCGTGGGGTGGCCGTTCAGCATGCCGACCTCGCCGCGTGTGAACGCCTCGAAGGCCTGTGCGCGGTTGAGATTCGCGGGCGCGACGGGTCCGGTGAGTCCCTTCTCGACCAGTTCCTCCTTCAGCCAGGTGAAGGTCTCGACGTTCTGGTCGGAGTCGATGCCGTACGACCCGACCGTGTCGGTGTAGCCGTCACCGCCGCTCAGCAGCCACATCATCGTCTCGGCCTGCGCCTCCTCGGGCCCCAGCGGCAGCGCGTACGGGTACGTGACGCCACGCGACTTGAGGACCTGGGCGTCGGCGGCGAGCCGGCTCCAGCTCCGCGGCGGGGTGAGGCCCGCGTCGGCGAAGAGCTTCTTGTTGTAGAAGAGCAGCCGCGTCGAGGAGGCGAACGGCATGCCGTACTGGGTCCGGTCCAGCTCCCCCGCCTCGGTGAGCCGGCCCACGAAGTCGGCCTGGGTGTCGATGGAGAGCAGGTCGTCGGCCTCGTAGAGCTGCCCCTTCGCGGCGTAGTCGGCGTACGCGCCGATCTGTGCCATGTCGGGCGCGTGACCGTCGGCGACCATTTTCTTGACCTTGGCGTCGACGTCGTTCCAGGAGTAGACGCTCACCTCGACCTTGACCCCGGGGTTCTTCGCCTCGTACGCCTTGGTCAGTCGGTCCCAGTACTTCTGGGAGCTGTTCGCCTCGGAGTCGCCGTAGTCGGCCGCGACCAGCCTCAGCGTGACGCCCCCGGACCCGGACGCGCCCCCTTCTCCATCCCCGTCCCCGGACAAACTGGCGCAGCCTCCGATGACCGCCGTCATGCCCAGCGCGGACACCATCGCGATCAGACCTGTCACTCGCCGCTGCACTGCTGTCGCCCCACTCTTGACTCGTCCGCACGGCCGATCGAAACGGCCGATTCACACGTGCGATCCAATTTATTTCGATTCGCAATTTCGCCCTAAGGTCTACACCACGTGAGTGGACTAGACCTCTCACGGGGTAAGGGGCGACACTGTCCTCGTGAGACATGTCATCGCCCTCGACGTGGGCGGCACCGGGATGAAGGCCGCCCTCGTGGGGGCGGCCGATGCCATGCGCTCCGAGGGGTCACCCCCGGCGCCACCCCCCGTGCTGCACCAGGCCCGCCGCGCCACCGGCCGCGAGCACGGGCCGGACGCCGTGGTCGAGTCGATCCTCGCCTTCGCGGCCGACCTGCGCGCGTACGGCGAGCGCCACCTCGGCGAGCCCGCGGCGGCCGTCGGCGTCGCCGTACCCGGCATCGTGGACGCCGACCGCGGCATCGCCGCCTACTCGGCCAACCTCGGCTGGCGCGACGTACCCCTGCGGGACCTGCTCAGCGAGCGGCTGGACGGGATCCCGGTCGCCCTCGGCCACGACGTGCGCACCGGCGGACTCGCGGAGGGCCGGATCGGCGCGGGCCAGGGGGCCGACCGCTTTCTGTTCGTGCCGCTGGGCACCGGCATCGCGGGCGCGATCGGCATCGACGGCCGGGTGGAGGCGGGCGCGCACGGCTTCGCGGGCGAGATCGGCCACATCGTCGTACGCCCCGGTGGCGCCCCCTGTCCGTGCGGCCAGCGCGGCTGTCTGGAACGGTTCGCGTCCGCGGCGGCGGTCAGCGAGGCCTGGGCCGAGGCGTCCGGCGACCCGGAGGCGGACGCGGCGGACTGCGCGAAGGCCGTCGAGTCCGGGGACCCCCGGGCACGGGTGGTCTGGCAGGAAGCCGTGGACGCCCTCGCCGACGGACTCGTCACGGCGCTCACCCTGCTGGACCCGCGCACCCTGATCATCGGTGGCGGTCTCGCCGAGGCAGGGGAAACCTTGTTCACACCGCTACGGGCCGCGGTCGAGCAACGCGTCACGTTCCAGAAGCTGCCCGCCATCGTCCCCGCGGCACTGGGGGACACGGCCGGCTGCCTGGGCGCGGGCCTCCTGGCCTGGGACCTGCTGGGTACCCCTTCCCCTTCCAACCCCGCTTCGGAGGTAACCCCCTGATGACCATGAACCGGGTGCACGACAGCGCCCCGCAAGGGGCGCGGGGCGAGACATCACGCGGCTCCGCCGCGTGGGCGCGACCAGCCCCCACCGACCCGCACATCGTGGTCCTCTCAGGTGCCGACGTCGTACTCCCCACCGGGACGGTGAACGGCGGCCGCGTAATCGTCGAGGGCACGCGCATCGCCGGAAGCGCTCCCGCGGGCGCACCCACGGTGGACCTGCGCAACCACTGGGTGGTCCCGGGCTTCGTCGACATGCACAACCACGGCGGCGGCGGAGCCTCCTTCACCTCCGGCACGGTCGAGGAGATCCTCAAGGGCATCCACACCCACCGCCTGCACGGCACGACGACCCTCGTCGCCTCCACCGTCACCGGTGACATGGACGGCCTCGCCCAGCGCGCCGGACTGCTCTCCGAGCTGGCCGAGCAGGACGACATCGCGGGCATCCACTTCGAGGGCCCGTTCATCTCCCCGTGCCGCAAGGGCGCCCACTCCGAGGAGCTGCTGCGCGACCCGGACCCGGCGGAGGTCCGCAAGCTGATCGACGCGGCCCGCGGCCGGGCCACCATGGTCACGCTCGCCACCGAACTGCCGGGCGGCATCGACTCCGTACGCCTCCTCGCCGAACACGGCGTCATCGCGGCGATCGGGCACACGGACGCGACGTACGAGCAGACGGTGGAGGCCATCGACGCGGGCGCGACCGTGGCGACGCACCTCTACAACGCGATGCCCACGCTCGGGCACCGCTCCCCCGGTCCGATCGCCGCCCTCCTGGAGGACGAGCGGATCACGGTCGAGCTGATCAACGACGGCGTGCATCTGCACCCGGCCTCGCTCCAGCTGGCGTTCCATCACGCGGGCGGCGACCGGGTGGCGTTCATCACGGACGCGATGGACGCGGCGGGCTTCGGCGACGGGCGCTACATGCTCGGCCCGCTGGAGGTCGAGGTCAGTGAGGGTGTGGCGCGGCTGGTGGAGGGCGGTTCGATCGCGGGCTCGACGCTCACGCTGGACCGGGCGTTCAGGCGGGCGGTGACCGTGGACCGGCTGCCGGTCGAGGACGTCGTCGCGGCCATCTCGGCCAATCCGGCCAGGCTGCTCGGCCTGTACGACCGGGTGGGCTCGCTGGAGCCGGGCAAGGACGCGGACCTGGTGGTGCTGGACTCCGACTTCGAGGTCAAGGGCGTGATGCGCCGGGGCGCATGGGTGGTGGAACCGCGGCTGGGGTGACGCAATCCCCTGTTGCCGTACGGCGGTTGGCCCGCAGGACTGGGCCGACCGCCGTTCCCTTTGACATGATCGGGTCTCCGGGACGGCCGGCAAGCGCGTTCTGGGTGTCCGCTTGATGAATCTCTTTGACGAACGTCTTTGACGAACGTCCTTGAATCTCTTTGATCAATCTCTTCGAGGGAGGCCGGGCCCAGGTGATCCTCACGGTCACGCTGAACACCGCTCTCGACATCACCTATCGCGTACGGGGGCTGCGCCCGCACACCTCGCACCGCGTCACCGAGGTGACCGAACGGCCCGGCGGCAAGGGCCTGAACGTGGCCCGGGTGCTCGCCGCCCTCGGCCACGAGGTGACGGCGACGGGCTTCGCGGGCGGGGCGACCGGGCGGGCCGTCCAGGAGCAACTCACGTACACACCAGGTGTCGTGGACGCGCTGGTCCCGGTGGCGGGCGCGACCCGTCGCACGATCGCGGTGGCCGACACGACGACCGGTGACACGACTCAACTCAACGAGCCTGGCCCGTCGATCACTTCGGCCGAGTGGTCCGCCTTCAAGGAGGCGTACGAGCATCTGCTGCGGTCCTCCTCGGCGGTGGCGCTGTGCGGCAGTCTGCCGCCCGGGGTGCCGGTGGGGGCGTACGCCCAACTCGTCCGCGCGGCAAGGGCGTTGGCGGTGCCGGTGCTGCTCGACACCAGCGGGGAGCCGCTGCGGCGCGGGGTGGCCGCGCGCCCCGACGTCGTGAAGCCGAACGCCGACGAACTGGCCGAACTCACCGGCGCGCACGAGCCGTCGCAGGCGACGCGGGATGCGCGTCGGCGTGGCGCGCACGCGGTGGTGGCCTCGCTGGGCGCGGAGGGCCTCCTGGCCCGTACGCCCGACGGCGACTGGCGGGCCGTCCCGCCCGGGCCGGTCCGCGGGAACCCGACGGGCGCGGGTGACTCCGTGGTCGCGGGCCTGCTATCGGGGCTGGTCGAACACTTACCGTGGCCGGACCGCCTGGCCCGGGCGGTGGCGCTGTCCGCGGCGACCGTACTGACCCCGGTGGCGGGGGAGTTCGACCGGTCGGCGTACGAGGAGTTGGTGGGGCGGGTGACTGTGACGGGGGAGGTGACCGCGGCGTGAGCGCCCCGCTTGGCCGCGGAAGCGCTCCGCTTGGCTGCGGAATGTTCGGCTGCGGGTGGGTGGGGGTTGCTCGCGCAGTTCCCCGCGCCCCTTATGAGGCAGAGTGTCGGCTGCGGGTGGGTGGGGGCTGGTCGCGCCGTTCCCCGCGCCCCTAAAAGACTGCGCCGTTCCCCGCGCCCCCAAAAAAACCTGCCCTAGCGCTTGACCTGGCCCGCCTTCAGGCTCAGTTGGTCCAGGAGTACGTCGCACTTGTCGCCGGTCTGGCAGGAGAGGGAGATCGTGTTGGTGCCCTTGTTGAGGGTCGGCCACGCGTAGGTCTGCGTCCAGCCCTTCTCGAACTCGCCCGCCCCGGCCTTCGCGAAGTTGCCGAGGTTCAGCTTGTTGCCGAACGGCTTGCCGTTGACGGTGAGGGTCATCTCCTGGTCGTCGCCGGCGGCGCTGTATACCGCGAAGAGGGTGTAGACACCGCCCTCAGGGATCCCGCTGACGGACCAGGTGACCTCGGAGCCGACCGTGTTGAGGCCCGTCACATAGATCCCGCCCGCGGAGCTCGCGCCGTCGACGTCCGACGCCGTCGTCACGCCGGAGCCCAGTTTCAGGGCCTTCGCGTCGATCGTCGGGAGGTCGGCCGGGGCCTCGCTCTCCTTCGTCGGCTCCGCGCTCGGCTCGACGCTCTGGCCGGGCGGCGGGGTCGAGCCCGTCGCGTCGCCGCCCTTGTCGTCGTCCGAGTCGCCGCCGAGCATCGCGATGCCGATGCCGATCACGACGGCGGCCACGACGGCGACGGCACCG
Source organism: Streptomyces sp. NBC_00878 (assembly GCF_026341515.1). Taxonomy (NCBI): domain Bacteria; kingdom Bacillati; phylum Actinomycetota; class Actinomycetes; order Kitasatosporales; family Streptomycetaceae; genus Streptomyces; species Streptomyces sp. NBC_00878. The sequence goes on from NZ_JAPEOK010000001.1 coordinate 4,800,067, forward strand.
ATCAGCAGACCCTTGGTGTTGGGACCGCGGCCCCGGCCGCCACCGCCACCGCTACCGGCGTAGTCGGGCAGCGGCTCGTACGTGGTGGGCGCGCCGCCGGGGAAGGCCTCGGGCGCCGAGTAGTTCGCGTTCGGCTGGCCGTACGTCCCCTGCTGCGGGGGCACCTGCCCGTACTGCGCGGTGGGGGCTGTCGGCGCGGCGGGCTGGCCGTACTGGCGTTCACCGACCGGCCGCGACCTGTTGACCGAGCCGGGGTAGCCGTAGCCACCGCCGCCGCTCGGCGGCTGGGCTCCGGCGGCCTGACCGTCGGCGTACAGATAGCCGAACGGGTCGTCGTCCTCGGGCGTGCTCGCGCCGTTGTTGCCGGGCGTCATCCCTAGGTCTCCTAGCGGGTGCGGTTCAGATGCGGTACGGGGGATCGAAAGGCGAGCCTACCCTCCCCCAGTCTCGGATTCACTCGACCGGGGGGACCCCCATCCGGTGCCCCAAACGGGTGACTCGGCTCGCCTCGCATCGCTGACCTGCGGATCAGCCCGCACGCCTGTGCGCTTTGGGACGAGACCGTTTCTCTACGTACATCCGCTCGTCGGCGGACTGCAGGACCTCGTCCGCCGTCATGCCGCAGTGTGCCCACCCGATACCGAAGCTGGCACCGACCCGCACGGCCCGGCCGTCGACCCTGATGGGCTGGATGATCTCGTTCCGCAGCCGTACCGCGAGGTCCTGCGCGTCGGCGCGGCCGAGGCCGTCGGCGAGCACCACGAACTCGTCGCCGCCGAGCCGCGCGACCGTGTCCCCGTCGCGCACCGCGCCGCCGAGGCGCCGGGCCACCTCGATCAGCACCGCGTCGCCGGCGTTGTGCCCGAACCGGTCGTTGATCGACTTGAAGCCGTCGAGGTCGCAGAAGAGCACCGCGAGCCCCTTCGTCCCGTCGTCCACGTCGCCCTCCGGGGCGACGGTGTGCACATGGTGGTCGTAGGCGGCGAACCCGTCGTGGCCCGGCCGGTAGTCGAAGCCGTGCCCGTTCGCGTCGTACACGCCGACCGCACCGGCCGTGTCGTGCTCGGCCGGCGGGTGCCCGTACGCCGCGTCGATCGTGTCGACCACGCCGGGCTCCGTCGCCGCGGGCTTCGCGCACAGCCGGGAGCCGAGCCGGGCGCGCAGTTCGGCCGAGTTGGGCAGGCCGGTGAGCGAGTCGTGCGAGGCGCGGTGGGCGAGCTGCAACTCGCGGCGCTTGCGCTCCTCGATGTCCTCGACGTGGGTGAGCAGGAACCGCGGCCCGTCGGCGGCGTCCGCGACCACGCTGTTGCGCAGCGACACCCACAGGTACGTACCGTCGCGGCGACAGAGTCTGAGTTCGGCCCGCCCGCCCTCGGCGGAGGTCCGCAGCAGCGTGCCGATGTCCTCGGGGTGGACGAGGTCGGAGAAGGAGTAGCGGCGCATCGAGGAGGCGGGCCGGCCCAGGAGGCGGCACAGGGCGTCGTTCGTACGCAGGATCCGGCCGTGCTCTTCGCCGCCCATCTCGGCGATGGCCATGCCGGACGGGGCGTACTCGAAGGCCTGCCGAAAGCTCTCTTCGCTGGCGCGCAGCGCCTGTTGCTCCCGCTCCAGGCGGACCAGCGCGCGCTGCATATTGGCACGTAGACGCGCGTTGCTGATGGCGATGGCGGCCTGGAACGCGTACATCTGCAGGGCCTCGCGGCCCCAGGCGCCGGGGTGCCGTCCGTTGCGCGGGCGGTCCACGGACAGCACGCCGATCAGTTCGCCGCGGGAGCCGCCAGGGACTCCCGGGGTGTACATGGGCGCGAAGAGCCGGTCCGCGGGGTGCCACTCGTCCTCGAAGCGCGGAGCGGGCCCGTCGGTGTACCACTGCGGGACGTCGTCCTCGTCGAGGACCCAGCCCTCCGTGTGCGGTATGAAGCGCAGATCGCCCCACGACTCGCCCATGGTGAGCCGACGGTCCCAGGAGGCGCGGGAGCCGGCCCGTCCGGCGATGAGCGCCTCGGCGGCGGAGTTCCCGGCGAGGGCGGCGACCACGAGGTCGCCGTCGGGGCGTACGAGGTTGACGCAGGCAAGTTCGTAGCCGAGGCCGGTCACGACTCCGTCGGCGACGGTCTGCAGCGTGTCGGCCAGGCTGCGGGCCGTGTTCATGTCCGCCATGACCTGATGCAGCTGCCGCAGGGTCGCAAGACGGACGTACGGCTCCGACTCGGTCTCCATGCTCGCTCTCCCCGAGACCTCGACAGCAACTCCAGAGTTATCCAGGCTTCTCGTCTGTACTCATCGCCTACTGATCGCCAACTGATCATCCACCGGCCACTCGACCCACTCAACGGCCGGTCCCACTGATCGCCTACTGCTCACAGCGTCCCCGCCACTGAATCACAGCGCGCTGCCCACTCGGTACACAGGGTCAACAAAATATGGCACCTGTGACTCAAGTCACAGATTAAGATGAACAATTGAGTAGAGTTTCTGTGTTTTCGCGGTGCGTTTACTGACCGCAAATTTGTGGGATGTGTGCGCGCTCCAGATAGGAGGCACAAGTCACACTCCTCTCCCCGACCGCAAGCCAGTCGCAAGACCTAGGACTCGACTCGGCCCTTGGCCCGATGTGCCGCACGGACGCCGGAGAATAGCGTCTTTCCGTGCTGAACACTCCCTCTGCCGCTCCGCCCGCCCCGCCCGTGCATGCTGAGGGGGTGAGCAACGACGAGTTCCGCGCCGCCATGTCCCGGCTGGCCGCGGGCGTGGTCCTGGTGACCGCGCACGAGCCGCAGCCGGACCCGGACGGCCCGAGCGGCGAAGACGTCGGCATGACGGCGACCTCGTTCATGTCCGTGTCCCTGGACCCGCCCCTCGTCCTCCTCAGCCTGCGCGAGGGCTCCCGCATGGACGACCTGCTCGACGAACAGCCCCTGTGGGCGGTCTCCGTCCTCACCGAGACCCAGCGTCAGATCGCGGGCCGCTTCGCCATGAAGGGCCGCATCTCGGACCGCCTCCTCTTCGAGGACATCTCGTGGGTACGCGGCGAGGCGTCCGGCGCCCCGCTGGTCGGCGGGGCGCTCGCGACCCTGGAGTGCCGGACCGAACAGCGGGTGACGGCGGGCGATCACACGCTGGTCATCGGCCGGGTCCTGACGTCGTCGGTACCGAACACGGAGAGCGGCCCGCTGACGCACTTCCGGGGCCGGTACCGGCCGTTGGGGTAGGTGACGTACTCCGCCGGGGCCGGGAGCGGGGGCAGCGGGGGCAGTTGACGACAGTCGGGGTGGTGGCGGCGATCCGCCTCACCGATCCAGGTAAGTGATGTCGAGGCAGGTGGTGTCGAGCCCGGCCCCGACTGGCCACTCCGCCTCCCGGACGATGTCGATCACCGCGATCCGGCCGCGTACGAAGGTGAAGGTCAGCACGCTGACCAGGCGTCCCTCCATGAAGCCCACGATGCCCGTGGCTCCGTTGACGAGGGCGGGCCGCCCGGCGCCGGCGAGCCGCCCGAACGTGATCGCGCCGGACGCCACGGCCGCCGCGCCGGTCGTGACAGCGGCCCCGGACCGTGCGACCACATCGGGATCGAGCACCGCGACGAGCCCGTCGAAGTCCCCGTCCCGCGCGGCGGCCAGGAAGGCGCCGACGACCTCCCGCTGCCGTTCGAGATCGGCATCGGACGTCGGAGTACCTCCCTGGACCCGGCGCCGGGCTCGGCTGGCGAGCTGACGGGCCGCGGCCGGCGTACGCCCCACGACGGTCGCGACCTCCTCGAAGGGCACGGCGAACAGGTCGTGCAGCACGAAGGCGAGCCGCTCGGCCGGACTCAGCGTCTCCAGGACGACGAGCAGGGCGAGGCCGACGGAGTCGGCGAGCAGCGCCTCCTCCTCGGGATCGGCTCCGGCGCCGGCCCCGAGGACAGCGTCCGGCACCCGCCCGCCCGGCGCACCCACCCCACCGGGCCTGCTGTCCGGCTCGCCCAGGGGCTCCTCGCGGCGCGTCCGGCGGGAGCGCAGCATGTCGAGACAGACCCGGCCAACGACAGTCGTGAGCCAGCCGCCCAGGTTCTCGACCGCGCCGACGTCGGACCGGCTGAGCCGGAGCCAGGCCTCCTGAACGGCGTCGTCGGCCTCGGTGAGCGAGCCGAGCATGCGGTGGGCGACGGCATGCAGATGGGCGCGGTGCGCTTCGAATCGCAGGGCGAGCGTTTCCACGTCGAGCACGTTCTCGCGCCCGCGCGGACGACGATCCTCACGACCGTCCCAAGAGCCGTTCCGACGATCGCCCTCACGACTGTTTTCTTTGTTTTCCGGCCCGCTCTCCGACTTTTCTTCGGCCTTTTCTTCCGACGAAAGGAATTCGTCCCCGCTCATGCGCGCAGCATCTCCTCAGCCACCCATCGACCACACCTCGGCCACCCTCGGCCGCTGCTCCACCGCTTTCTTCCGCGTTCTTCCGCGGTCCGTCGGTAAGTTGACGTACCGGGGCGGCCGAATGTGACAGGGGCCGAATGTGACGAGGGACGAATGTGACGGGGGACGAATGTGACGGGAGGACGCGGCCCCTCAGGTCCAGTCGCGACCGGAGCGCCCGCGCTTCATATCTCCGCGCTGCTTCTTCTCGCGCAGCCGACGCTCGTTGATCCCGCGGGGAATCCGGGTGGCGCGACGGGGCCTCGGCGGCGGGGCGCTGGCCTCGGCGAGCAGCGAGGCGAGCCGGACGGCCGCGGTCTCGCGGTTGCGCCACTGGGAACGGTGCTCGGAGGCGCGCACGCTGACGACGCCGTCGACGAGCCGCCCGGCCAGCTTGGCGAGGGCCCGCTCCTTCCACACCGGCGGCAGCGCCTCCGTCTTCGCCAGGTCGAAGCGCAGCTCGACCTGTGAGTCGGACGTGTTGACGTGCTGCCCGCCCGGCCCGGAGGAGCGCGAGAAACGCCACATGAGCTCGGCCTCGGGCAGCGAGACGGAGCCACGGATGACATAGGGACCGGACATAGCCCCCATGGTCCCCTGCCTGTCCGGTCCACGTCACGCGCTTTTCGACACGCCGGTCCCACCCCTCCGGGACGGGCGCCACCCCACCCCTCCGGGACGGGCGCCACCCCACCCTCCTCGACGACAGGTAAAGAAAGTAAAGAGGGGTGGAACCCTGGGGACCCCCTTCGGCGTTCTTAGGGGTGCCGGTAGCTTCGTCCCGTACGAACCGTACGAAGCCCGGCGCGCAGGACAGCACCACCGCACCACCGCAGGACCGCAGGGCCGCAGGACCCGCAGGACCCGTACGTACGTCAAACGAGGGAAGGACTCCCAACAATGGCTGTAAGCCTGTCCAAGGGTGGCAACGTCTCGCTCACCAAGGAGGCTCCGGGCCTGACCGCCGTCACCGTGGGCCTCGGCTGGGACGTCCGCAGCACCACGGGTACCGACTTCGACCTGGACGCCTCGGCCATCGCGGTCAACCCCGCGGGCAAGGTCTACTCGGACGCCCACTTCGTCTTCTTCAACAACAAGCAGACCCCGGACCAGACGATCGTCCACACGGGCGACAACCGCACGGGCGAGGGCGCCGGCGACGACGAGGCGATCAACGTCAACCTGGCCGGCCTCCCGGCCGACGTCGACAAGATCGTCTTCCCGGTCTCCATCTACGACGCGGAGACCCGCTCGCAGAACTTCGGCCAGGTCCGCAACGCGTACATCCGCATCGTCAACCAGGCCGGCGGCACGGAGATCGCCCGCTACGACCTCTCGGAGGACGCGGCCACGGAGACGGCCATGGTCTTCGGCGAGCTGTACCGCAACGGCGCGGAGTGGAAGTTCCGCGCGGTGGGCCAAGGCTACGCCTCCGGCCTGACGGGCATCGCCCAGGACTTCGGCGTCAACGTCTGACAGCCAAGTCCCGCCTGAACGGCAATGACAGGGAGCCCCTGGTCCGGCACAGCCGGCCCAGGGGCTCCCTGTCATCGCCCCGCCAACCCGGCGGGACACAACAACTCTGGCGACGCGCGATTGGGTGAGCAGGTGACCAGGGCGAGGGACAGGAACAGCGGATGGCCGAGGTAGAAGCCCAGCGACACGTCGCAGCCCCCGGTCAATCTCTCCGCGGCCGACGTGACCGTGTCCGCGATCCAAGCTGCGGACTGCTGGCGTCGGCCGCTGAACCGAGGTGCGTATTCGACGAGCCGCACCCCCAGCCACGCCGATGCGCCCTGGGGATTCCGCCACGTGCCCCGGATGTGCCCGGCCGGTTTCAACAGCCAGTGCGCGGTCTCGATCGGCGGCACTTCGGACACCGCGAACTCCGCGGCAGCGTGCCGGTGTCGTCGGACGCTGCTGACGATGCACAAAGCGTCAGGCCGGACGGCACAGCAGGCCAACGAACTTCTACACACTTGCGCCGGTTCACTCAAGCGCGTCGATGGCAGACGTGATCAGCTTCCGCGCCTGGGCTCCGTCGACCGCGATCCCCGCCAACTCGGCGAACGTCCGCACGTACTCGACAATCCCGACCGGTTGACGCACGTTGAGGTGCGCACTGACCAGCTCCACGCCGACCTGGTCGTCATCGAAGATCGAGAACGACTCGGTCGGCCAGGCACGCCCGCGAGGAACACCCATCGGAATGACGCCGAGACTTACCGAGGGAAATGAAGCGGTAGTAATGAGCCGACCCAGCTGAGCCGCCATGGTCTCGCTATTACCGATGACGGTACGAAGAACCCACTCTTCAACGAGGAATGCGAACCTACGACCGGCAGAGTGGAGAATGTGCTGGCGTGCCATCCTCGCGGCCACGGCATCAGCAACGTCCCCTGGAGCCTCACGAAGAGAAGCGACGGTCTCCAGGACCGAGCAGGTGTAGCCCGGCGTCTGCAACAACCCGGGGACGACCCACGACTGGTAGAAGCGGAACCGGTGCGTGCGCTCATAGAGCGGTAGAACGGACTCCTGCACATGCCTCAGGCCCGCACGCTCCAGGCGCCGCCAGTCGACATACATTTCCTCTATGCCGCGAGCCGTGGCGATCAGCTCTGGGACCTGATCCTCCGCACAGCACACTTCGGCCCAGACACGAATGTCGGTTTCTGAGGGGAGAGTTACTCCGTTCTCGATGCGCGAGGACTTGGACTCATGCCAGCCGGCACGGGCAGCGAGCGCCCGTGCCGTGGTGAATCCTGCCGCTTGGCGGATCTCCCGAAGCCGCTTGCCCAAAGTCCTGCGTGCTTCTTGGACGGCCGAGGACGCTGAAGAAGTCACTTGGAGTACTCGCCGCCACACTCAGTCAGTCAGGACAACCGGTATTCGTCATGCGGAACAGCGCGCTCCCAGACGGCTTCGAAGGCCTCGGCACACAGCCTGACCACGGCCTCATCCGACGTCCGTTCTTCATCACCCTCAGGTGAGAGTTCTCCGTCACCCGTGAAGTGCAGGAAGACGACGAGGCTGTCGTCGAACAGCCAGAAGTCGTTCCCCGGCAGCGCCAGATCCGAGGCCCGTCGCCGAGGAAGCCAGCGAACCTGTTCTCCCGCCTCGATGTTTCCAGCCGTCACGTGATGCTCGAAGCGAATGTAGTCAGTGACCGGCTCCGAGACGATCCGAGATCGTCGCACCACCACTCCTCGACCGGTGATCTCGCGCATCAGTGCAAGCCAGGAACTGGTCTCCTGATCGAGATAGCGGGACTTTTCGCGGGCCCCCTCGCGCCAGGCGACGTACTCCGGATCCGACTGCATGTAGCCGTCCCGCATCTCAAGATGCACCGCAGACCGCTTGGCCAGCCGGAAAAGCTCGTCAAACGTGGGCTCCTCCGCCACCGTTCACCTCCGGGAAGAACTGCATCATGCGTTTGGGGATCTCGACAACGGTCTCGTGATCCGGCAGGTCGAGCTGCGTCAGCCGCTCGCCGTCCAGGACCTTCCAGCCCTGGACCAGATAGTTGTCGGTCGCGTCGTCGTAGTACACCGTCGGGGACTTACCCTCCGGCGATTCAGGATCCTTGCCCAGCAGGTGCAGAGCCATGGCTTCCTCCATGCTTGTGGGCCAACGATCTACGGATCCGAGCTTGCACGCAATTCTCCGATGCACGCACTGAACTTGCGGGCACTTGCACCGATTTAAGGTTCCCTCCGCCCTCGGTCATGGGCAGGCTTCCTGCCCATGACGAAGCCAAGGCAGCCGCACGGCAAGTGGGACGAACTGCTCCACGAGGGAACCGGGCCGGTGCAGGACGAGTTCCTGGAACTGGTCCGCAGGACACAGGACTCCCGTCACTACTGCGCCAACATCGTTTGGGGCAACCTCCAGACCGCCGACTACGCCCGAGCCGTATTCCAGCGGGTCATCGATTTCCACGGGACCCCCGACGACGTCGAGGCCGGTGTGGCACGCCGGACGGCCCGCGCCCAGTTCATCGGGCAGGACGGCCGCACATACCGCACCCTGCTCGGCGAACAGGCTCTGCGTACGAACCTCGGCGGTACGGACGTGATGCGGGGCCAGCTCACCCACCTCCTGGAGGACCTCGAAATGCCGGGCCTGAAGCTGGGCGTCATCCCAGCACGGGCAGAAATCGACCTCTACCCAGGGAACTCGTTCTCGATCTTCGACGGAATCCAGGTGGAGGTCGAGACGTTCTCAGCCGGTCTCACCATCACGGACAAGGACGAGGTGGCCGTCTACGAGAAGGCGTTCGGCTTGCTTGAACGGTCGGCGGTCTATGGGCAGGAGGCTCGCAACACACCGCAAACAAGGGCCCTGATCGAGACGGAGTTGAGCTCCCTCTCCTGACGGGCCTCTCTACCGCTCGGCCTTCAAGGCCCCGAGCAGGGCTTGGAGTCGGGCCGGTATGGCGGTGATGACCTTGTCCGGGGCGTCACTCTCGCGTATCAGGATCTGGCCCTCGTGATGGGCGAGCTCGACGCAATCTTCGGCGTCGATTCCCGAGAAGGAGGACTTCTGCCACTGGAGCGACATACCGGTACCCCTCACAGCTCTCGTGCGATGTGGTGGATGAGTTGCCGGGACTCACCTTCGCTCAGTGCCGCGCCTTCGGCGAAGTCAAGCATCCCACCGAACCTGTTGAGACCGGCAGTGTCGGTGATGGGGACGCCGCCCACAGGGCTGTCCAGATGAACCGTGTCGAGCTGCGGCACAACTCCTACCGCGTACAACAGGGAGTGGGCTGCCTCGATGAAGTCCTCACAGGTGAACGGGATGACCCGCAATGTCACCGTCGGCCACTCGGACGCTTCCAGCAGGAATTCCAGTTGCCCCTTCGCCACCTTGCGTCCGCCGTACCGCATGCGCAGGGCTGCTTCGTGCACAAGGGCCACGAAAGGTGTGGGCGCAGCACACTCGAAGATGCTCCTCCGCTTCATCCGGAACTCCACACGTGCATCCAACTCGTCAGCGGGGAGTTCGGGAACGTAACTACTGTGAATCGCCCGTACGTACTCCTCGCTCTGAAGGATTCCGGGCACGTTCACGATCTGGACACTGCGCAAGCAGGTGGCGTGTTGCTCCATCTCGGCGAGGTCCAGAAACCCAGGACGCAGGACACCTCGGTAGTCCTCCCACCACCTTTTGCCCCGCTCCTCCGCCATGGCGCACAACGCCTCGACCAACTTCTCGTCAGAGGCTGAGTACAAGGTGGCCAACCGCCTCACACGATCCGCGCTGACGCCCCAACGTCCCGCCTCGATATGGCTGATCTGCGCCTGGTTGCCGCCGAGGAAGGCCCCCACCTCGCGGGCCGGCATGCCTGCCACCTCCCGGAGCTTGCGCAATTCCGCGCCGAGCCGAGCCTGGCGTGCGGTGGGTTTACTCCTGGGCGGCATCCGTTCCTCTTCCTGGTCGAGCGATCCAAGTCTGCCGCGCACTCGTACGGCGGGTCCACTCGCACGGGTGCATTTTCGGCACATCCATGAGACGGCACATAGATGTGCCCTACTGCCTTACTCGCACCACACACCAATAACCCCACAGTGCAGCCAGGCCAGTTGGCGTGGCCGAGCCATGGCGGTGTGCAGCGCGAACCATCACGTACCGAACAGGGAGAGTCCGCATGCCCTTCGCAGTACTCACCGAGGACCGCTCACACACCTACCGCCTCCGCGCCCCGAACGCTTCCTCCAGCCCAAAGGTCTGCCGAGACACGATCGCCCTCCTCCTCCAAACCACCGGCCACCCCGAACTCGCGGAAACGGCCCGCCTGCTGGTGTCCGAAGCCGTGACGAACGTCAACCTCCACACCACCGCATCCGCCGTCCATCTCGAAGCGGTGGTCCGCCACGACCGCGTACTCGTCTCCGTGCACGACGACGATCCGAGCGCCGGCCGTCCCCACCTGCGAGCCGCGGACGGTCAGTCCGAGAACGGCCGCGGTTTAGCACTCCTCGCCGGACTCGCCCACGACTGGGGAGTGACCTGGACCGACGGCTACCACACCACCGGCAAACGCGTCTGGTTCGAACTGCGAAGCAACACCGGCGGCTAACCTGCCCCGAGTGATCATCGAACCCCTAGCCCTCACACCCGACCACGACCTCCCGGGCCCCCTCCTCACCGAACTCACCGCGCTGTACGCGTCGAACCACGAGTTCTACGCCCTGAGCGGCGACTTCCCGGACCCCCACGACATCCGCCCGGACCAAGTGGCGACGGCACTGGCCGACGAGCTGGCCAACCCGGACGTGGACGTCTTACTGGCGCGCGGTGCCGGGCGCCTCGTCGCCGTCGCGATCACCCTCACGCACCACCCCGACCCGGCCGACCCGGACCCGTGGATCGGCCTGCTGCTGGTGGACGCGGAACAGCAGGGCAAGGGGTACGGCCGGCGGCTGGCGACCCACATCGAGGAACGCTTCCGCGGTGCGGGCCGGGACGCGGTACGCCTCGCCGCCCTCGACAACAACCCCCAGGCCCTCGCCTTCTGGACGACCATCGGCTACGAGATCATCGGCCACCGCAAGGACCGCCAACTGGGCCGCCCCTGCGCGGTATTGCGCAAGATCCTCCGATAGCCCAGCCCTTGCCCCTCCCCTGGCCTCAGGGCCTGTCCGGCTTTCCGTCCCCGTACAGCCAGTCCTTCCAGATCCCCGAGAAGTCCACGCCCGGCGCCTTCTTCTCCACGTATGCCGTGAAGTCGGCCGTGTCCGCGTTGCCGTGCCGATGAGCGGCGGCCCAGCCCTGAACGATGTCGTAGAAGGTGTCATCGCCGACCGACTGGCGGATCTTGTGCAGCACCATCCCGCCCCGCTGGTACACGGGACTGTCGGAGATACGAGCCGCACTCGGCGGCTTCGCGGGCGGAAAGGCCCAGACGGCGTCACTGGCTTCCCTGGTGTCGTAGTAGGCGTCCCTGTAGAGGGCGTCGAAGACGTCCTGGGCCGAGTCACCGCCGTGGTCCTCCGCCCACAGCCACTCGGCGTACGTCGCGAAGCCCTCGTTCAGCCACATGTCCCGCCACGTCTTAGGGGTGACGGAGTTCCCGTACCACTGGTGGGCCAGTTCATGGACCAACAGCTCGACACTCGGGGCACCCGGAAAGACGGGCCGGTTCTGCGTCTCCAGCGCATACCCCGCATCGTCCTCCCGCTCGACGATCGCCCCCACCGACGAGAACGGATACGGCCCGAAATTCAACTCGGCCCACTTCATCACCTCGGGAATGCGAGCGAGCACCGAGCGGCTCTCCTTCACCTGACTCGGATCGACGGCCGTGTACACCGGCGGCACACCCTCGCCCTTCGACCGACGCACCTCGTACTCCCCCACCGCGACCGTCGCCACGTACGACGCCATCGGCTCCCCCACATGCCAGGCGAACGAAGTCCGCCCCCGCTTCGTCACTTCACTCCGCAACTCCCCGTTCGACACGGCCCTCAGCCCCTCGGGCACGGTGACCGTGATGTCGTACGTCGCCTTGTCGCTCGGGTGGTGGTTCCCGGGGAACCAGGCCATCGACCCGGTCGGCTCGCCCAGCCCGAGAGCCCCGTCCGCGGTCCGCAGCCAGCCCTCCTCCGAACCGTCCGGATCGGTGATCGTCTCCGGGGACCCGGAGTAGCGAACCACCGCGGTGAACACAGCACCCTCATCAAGATCGTCACGAGGCCGGACGGTCAGTTCCTGCCCCTCCTGCCCCCCACCGCGACTGAATCGCGCGGCCTCCCCCGCCACCTCCACCGACTCGACGTCCATCCCCTTGAGATCGAGATTGAACGCACTCAGATCCCGCTCCGCCCGCGCCGTGATCTCCGCCTCCCCCGACAGCCGACGCGCTTCGGGGTCATAACCAACCGTCAGCCCATAGTGCGTAACGTCGTATCCCCCGTTCCCCGCCTTCGGAAAGTACGGATCCCGCACACCAGCGGCACCCGCCACACCCCGCCGTACCTCGCCGTCACAAGCGGCGAGAGCGAGCACGAGGAGCACGGCGACAGCGCGGGCAACCGGCACAGATCGGGGCACGACGGTGATCCTAAGACGACATGACACCATCACCACGTGCTCGACATCGGCTACGCCCTCTCCGCCCGCTTCCCGGACCCCCCGCAGACCGACTACCGCCGCGCGGACGTCCACACCCTCCGCCACGACCTGTTCTGCGGAGACGTCTACCTCGCCGACACGAAGGAAGACCGCGAGCTGTCCACAGCCTGGGGATGGGTGCCCGTACTCGACTTCGCCTGGGCCCTGTGCGACATCGTCGAGCAACTCGACCAGGACCCCCTCGGCAGCCGCGCCGCCCGCCCCCAGCACGCCGAACTCGACTTCACCGAGTCCACCGACCGCATGCTCTTCGAGCGCCGCTTCGGCTGGGTCGACATCGAGTCCGACTGGATGCCCGGCGACGAGCCCCCGCTCACCTTCTCCCACGCGGAACTGCGCCGCGAGGCCCGCGACTTCCTCCACGACCTCCTGGCGGACCTGACCGACCTCCACGAAGCGCTCCGCGAAAACCCGGCCATCTGGAGCCTTGAGGCCCGCTTTCCCCGCCTCCCCTGAGCCAGCGCAACCGCCCGGGGGACTCCGCCCCCAGACCCCCGCATCGGCCTGAACGGCCTCGTCCTCAAAGGCCGGACGGGCTGAATAGACCAGCCACACCCGAACGCGCCGGACGGGCTGAATAGACCGGCCACGCCGGAACACGCCGGACGGGCTGAATGGAACCATCCGCGCCCCGAACGCGCCGGACAGGTGAGTGAGCCCAACCACGCCACCCCCAAGCCGAGTCGGCGGACGAGAACGCACCCGCAGACGCCAGACCCACGGGAGCGGGCCGTGCCGGTACGTCGAAGCCCGCCGCGTAGGGCTCCTCCAGAACACAGCACCCTCAAAACCGCAGCCGTATACCCGGAAAGCGGCGGGCTCGACGTACCGGCACGGCCCGCGCCCCCACCCACCAGCAGGCGCCCAACGCGGCACGGCCCCCACCCTCACACGTCCACCCCCACCACCCGAACCCCCAGCTCCGCCGCGAACACCCCCGCCAGATCCACCAACTGAGCCGGACTGATCACGGCCCCCGCCAGCCGATCAACCCCCCGCGTGAACCCCACCTCAGCCGCCCGCCGCAGATCGACATCCACCAGCGACACCCCGCTGAAGTCCGCCCCCTTCAGCACACAGTCCACAAACTCAACCCGCTCCAGCCGAGCACCCCCGAAGTCCGGCTCCACGAGCACACACCCCTCGAACACGACATCCCGAAGCCGAGCCTCCCGCAGATTCAGGTAGTCGATCTTCCCCCCACGCACCACCACCCGCTCCAGCACAGCCCCGTGCAACTGAACCCCACCCAGCCGAGCATCAACAACCTCCACGTCCCGAAAGGTCGAAGATCCAAGATCCGTACCCACCCCCCGAATCCCGCTCAGCACGGAGTCCAGCACCCGCGCCCCATGCAGCCGCGTCTCATCCACCGCACACCCCGTCAGCGCACAGTCCATGAACCGCGCACCCCCACCGTCCTGCCCCCCGAAGTCCACATCACTGAACCGCAGCCCGTCATAGTCCCCGTCCGGCTCCAGCCCCCCACCCCCATACGACTCAAGCGGCGGCAACCGCACCTCAGGCCGCCGAGCCCCCTTGACCGCCGCCCCCGCCCCTGCCCGCACGCCCGCCTTCACCACTTTCCTCGCCATGCCCCCATCCTGCACCCACCCACTGACAACACCTCTGACCAGCCAAAACTCCCCCGATGTCACATTCCGAGCCCCCCAGAGAGTCATACAGGAGACGCGCACCGGACCACAGGCCCCGGACCAGAGGGAGACCCAAGCCCATGCACCGCATCACCATCATCGGCGGCGGCTTCGCCGGCCTCATCGCGGCCATCACCGCCGCGGAGGCAGGCGCCAAGGTCACCGTGTACGAAGCCCACCACACCCTCGGCGGCCGAGCCCGCACCGCCGAAGGCCCCTACCGCACGAACGAGGGCCCCCACGCCCTCTACAAGGGCGGCCCCCACTGGACCTGGCTCAGGCAGCGCGACCTGATCGGCGAACTCGCCCCACTGCCACCCCTCGAAGCCGCCCGACTCCGCCTCCGCCACAAGGGCGCCCTCCGCCGCACCCCACCGTTCGCGATGCTCAAACTCCTCCGCCGTACGGCCGAACAGGCCCCCGTGGACCAGGATTTCAAGACCTGGGCCACGAACATCGCAGGCGAGGAAGGCGCGACCGCGGCAGCCCACTACTCCGCGGTCGCCCTGTTCCACCACGACCCGGGCACCCTCTCCGCCGCTTTCGTACAGGAACGCCTGCGCCGCGCGACGAAACTGCCCCCCGAGGCGCACTACCCGCGCGGCGGCTGGGCGAGGGTGATCGACAGGATGGCGGCCCGCGCCTGGAACCTGGGCGTACGCGTAGAAACCCTCACCCGCGTCTACGCACTCCCCAACCTCCCCTCCAGCATCCCCTCCGGCGCCCCCGCCGACCTCCCCTCCAGCCTCCCCACCGACCGCGGCCCCGTCATCGTCGCCACCTCCCTCGACGCGGCCCGCACCCTCCTCAGAGACAGCTCCCTGACCTGGACGAGCGGCCGCACGGCCCTGCTCGACCTGGCGCTCCGCACACGCAGGGGCGACGCGTTCGCCGTCTCCGACCTGGACGCGCCGGGCTGGATCGAACGGTTCACGGCCCAGGACCGCACACTCGCCCCGGCCGGCGAACAACTCCTCCAGGGCCAGATCCCGATCGCACCGCACGAGTCGCGCGCGGACGGCATCACCCGTGCCGAGGAACTCCTCGACCTGGCCTTCCCGGCCTGGCGGGACCGCGTGACGTACCGCCGCGAGGCGCTCGCCAACGGCCGGACCGGCGCGGTGGACCTCCCCGGGACGAGCTGGCGCGACCGCCCGCGCATCGACCGGGGCGACGGCGTGTATCTGGCGGGCGACCAGGTCGCGGCACCGGGCGTGCTCTCCGAGGTGTCGTTCAACAGCGCGCTGGAAGCGGTGTCGCTGGCACTGGGCACGCGAACCAGGCAGAGCGTCGACCTGAAGCACGCGTGAGCCGCGCTCAGCGCCCGAACATGGACCACATGCCCACCCCCGAACCAACGGCGGCGGTAACGGCCGTGACAAGCCGAGCGGGAAAGTGATCGGCGGTCACTCGAAACCCACCGATACGGAGTTCGAAGTACGGACGTGACTCGGAATGCGGACGTGACGGCTTGGGCACGGAGATCCCCCGGCTCGTGTGTCAGTGAGTGAGCACGGATCACTCTGCCGCGATGCCCACCCCCGCCAAAGCACCGAAAGCGGGCCAAGTCAGTTATAGGACGAACGGCTTGTCCTCGCCACAACGCTCGACATAGCGCTCAACGTCAACGCTAGCCGACCGAGCCCACGCGATCCCCCAGACCGCCCAGGCCGCCCAGGCCGCCCAGGTCCCTCAACGCATCATCCGTGAGCCGATACACCGTCCACTCATCCTGCGGCCGAGCCCCCAACGCCTCGTAGAAGTCGATCGACGGCTTGTTCCAGTCGAGCACGGACCACTCCAGCCGCTCGTACCCCCGCTCCACGCAGATCCGGGCCAGCTCCCCGAGCAGCGCCTTCCCGTGGCCGCCACCGCGCGCCTGCGGCCGTACGTACAGGTCCTCCAGGTAGATCCCGTGCACCCCGCGCCACGTCGAGAAGTTGAGGAACCACAGCGCGAACCCGACCGGCTCACCCTCCGCCGACTCCGCGATGTGCGCGAACGCCGCCGGCCGTGCCCCGAAGAGCGCCTCGCGCAGCTGCTCCTCGGTGGCCCTGGCCTCCTCCAACGCTTTCTCGTACTCGGCCAGTTCACGAACCATGGAGTGGATCACGGGCACATCTGCGGGAGTAGCCATACGAATCATGCGGGCAGGCTACGACAGCGTTGAGGCACCCCAGGATCAAGCCCAAGCCACCTGCCACGGGCCACCAGCCACCAGCCACCAGCCACCAGCCACCAGCCACCAGCCACCAGCCACCAGCCACCAGCCACCGTCAACGCCCAAGCAGCCACCGAGCAATGGCCATCTGCTCGGCATCCAGCGCCTCCCCGTCCCCACCCCCCTCCTCCACCCGCCACAAGGAGTTCTGCAACACCCGCCCGAGCGTCCAGGCCCGCGCCCGCTCGCGCTCCAACCCCACAACCCCCGTCAGCAGATCGAAGCGCCGCGCCAACCGCCCCTCCTCGAACCGGTTCCACAGCGCCGGCAGCAGCTCGAACCCCGGGTCTCCCCCGAGCGGCTTCGGATCGATGACCAGCCACGGTTCGCGCTCGGCCGCGAGGACGTTCTCGAAGTGCAGGTCCCAGTGGAGCAGCCGGTCCCCCGGCTCCCCCGCGACCTCCCCCACCGCGGCGGCGCAGTCCTTCAGCAGCCGCCGGTCCGCCTCGTCGGCGCCCTCCTCCTCAAGCGACTTGAGGACAGCCGGCAGCCGCTCGAACATGCCCACGACGACCCCGTCCAGCCGCCGCAACCCCTCCGGCGCCGGCACCGCCGTCAGCCGCGCCAGCAACCCGGCGAGGATCCGGGTGGCCTCGATCACATCCTCCACGACCGCCAACGGCCGCGCCTCGTCGAGCCGTTCGAGCAGCAACGTGCCCGTCTCCGCGTCCTCGGCCAGCAGCCGTACGACCCCGTCGCCGCCCCAGGTCCGCAGCGCGAGCCCCTCGCCGACGGTCTCCTCGTCGACGTCCTGGAGCTTCAGCGCGGCCCGCGTCCCGTCCCCGCACACCACCGGGAGCACAACCGAGACCCGCCCGCTCATGGGCGCCCCGTCCTGCCGCAGCCCCCACCGCTCCAGGAACTCCTCGCCCCGCTTCAGCAGCCGTGCGTACCGAACCATGACCATCACCTCACGAAACCATGGAATCCGAAGGAGACACCCGCCACCCCGAGAAGCTAACGTCCCGCGCATGAGCAGCACGGAGAACGCGGACCGCGCGGCCGACGCGCCCCGCGAGACCGCAGCGACCCCCACGGCCCCAGCAGCCGCAGTGGCCCCCGAGGCCCCCACACCCGCAGCAGCCATGGCGGCGCCACGCACCGTAATCAACGGCGGCATATCGTTCTGGTACGCCCAGGACGGCCTCCCCGCGCCCCGCGAACCCCTCCCCGGGGACGCGAGCGCCGACGTGGTGATCGTGGGCGGCGGCTACACCGGCCTGTGGACCGCGTACTACCTCAAGAAGGCCGCGCCCTTCCTGCGGGTCACCGTCCTGGAGCAGAAGTTCTGCGGCTACGGAGCCTCCGGCCGCAACGGCGGCTGGCTCTACAACGGCATCGCGGGCCGCGACCGCTACGCGCGCCTGCACGGCCACGAGGCCGCCGTACGCCTCCAGGAGGCCATGAACGCCACGGTCGCCGAGGTCGTACGGGTCGCCGGAGAAGAGCACATCGACGCGGACATCCACCAGGGCGGCGTACTCGAAGTCGCCTACACCCCGGCCCAACTGGCCCGCCTCAAGGCCTTCCACGCGACGGAACTCTCGTACGGCGAAAAGGACCGCGAGCTGTACGGCGCGCGCGAGACCGCCGACCGTATCCGGGTCGCGGACGCCGTCGGCTCGTCCTGGACCCCGCACGGCGCCCGCCTGCACCCCGTCAAGCTGCTCAAGGGCCTGGCCGCCGCCGTCGAGGCGCTCGGCGTCACGATCCACGAGTCGACACCCGTCACCGAGATCAGACCCCAGCACGCCGTCACCCCGTACGGCACGGTCCGCGCCCCCTACGTCCTGCGCTGCACGGAAGGCTTCACCGCCTCCCTCAAGGGCCAGAAGCGAACCTGGCTCCCCATGAACTCCTCCATGATCGCCACCGAGCCCCTCACCCCCGAGCAGTGGGCCTCGGTCGGCTGGGAGGGCCGCGAGACCCTCGGCGACATGGCGCACGCCTACATGTACGCCCAGCGCACCGCCGACGACCGCATCGCACTCGGCGGCCGCGGCATCCCGTACCGCTTCGGCTCACGCACGGACAACGACGGCCGTACGCAGGCGTCGACGGTCCTCGCGCTGCGAGAGGTCCTCGTCCGGTTCTTCCCCCAGCTCGCCTCCGTCGCCGTGGCCCACGCCTGGTCGGGTGTCCTCGGCGTCCCGCGCGACTGGTGCGCCACGGTCACCCTCGACCGCACCACGGGCCTCGGCTGGGCCGGCGGCTACGTGGGCTCCGGCGTCGCCACCGCCAACCTCGCCGCCCGCACCCTCCGGGACCTCGTACAGCGGGATTCCGGCCAATCGGGAGCCACCGACCTCACCGCCCTCCCCTGGGTCGAACACAAGGTCCGCAAGTGGGAACCCGAGCCTTTCCGCTGGCTCGGGGTACACGGCATGTACGCGACGTATCGAGCCGCCGACCGCCGCGAACTCACCACCCATGCCGCACAGTCGTCCCGGATCGCGCGTATCGCCGACCGGGTCGCGGGCCGCTGAGACAAGGGGAACCCCATGAGCACCGCAGTCATGGACACGGTCCGTTACTCCTCCGACGGTCAACTCCTCGACATCCATCGCGCCGCCGCCCCGGACGCCCCGACGGTCCTGCTCTGGCACGGGCGCGGCCCGGCCGAGCGGGACGTCCTGGGCGCCCTGGCCGCGGAAGTGGCCCGCCTCGGCGCCACCGTCATAGTCCCCGACTGGCACCCGGACGCCGCCGACGGCGGCCGCCCGCACCTCGAAGCGTCCCTCCGCTTCACCTGGGACTTCGTACGGGACCCGGCCCAGGTCGTCCTCGTCGGCTGGTCGCTCGGCGGCCGGGCCGCGATGGCCACCGCCCTGCGCCCCGACCCGCCGGAGGGCTGGCGCCCCGCCGCCGTGGTCGGCATCGCCGCCCGCTACAACCAGCCAGAGCCACTGCTGGGCCTGCCCTCCCCCATGGCCGTCTGCGCCACCGCCCCGCCGCTGCCCATCCACCTGGTGCACGGCACGGCGGACCGAGTCTGCGACTTCGCCAACGCCCACGCCTTCCAGGCGGTCCTGGCCGCCTGCGGCCGCCCCGCACCGCTCACCGTGCTCTCCACGGACCACTCGGGCGCGGTCATGGCCGAGTACGCCGCCGAACTGGGCCGCTGCCGCCCCGCCCACTCCGGATCCGCCCACCGCGAGGGCCTGCGCACGGCCCGCGTCATCGCGGAGGCGGCGGGCCTGCCCATGGAAAAGGCCCAAGTCAACGGCTGACATGAGCTTCTCGGCCCTTCGCCTGTAGCCCTTCCGAAGCCTAGAGCCTCTGCCGGATTCGAACCGACGACCTTCGCTTTACAGGTCTTCCTGACACCCTTGAGAGGGGGCGCCTGCTGACGCACCACGGTGCCGTGGCCGCGCGATGAGATCTCCAGCCCGTGAGCTTCCAGCGGCACGCGCCTGACGCCGTCGCCGCCTCCGCTGAACCAAAAAACCCAGCTCAGACACTGTCTGGGCTGGGCTGGGCTTGGAGTGGAGCCCCCTGTCGGATTCGAACCGACGACCTACGCATTACAAGTGCGGCGCTCTGGCCGAGCTGAGCTAAGGGGGCATCGCGCACTACAACGCCGTACGCGAAGGCGGGTCCACTGTACACAGACCCCCTCATCCCAAACCACGCGGTTGCCCTGACAGCGGACTCGGGGTAGCCCGTTGTCCGTCGGCAGCGGCCGTGAAGCGGGAAGCCTCGGCAAGGTCAAAAGTGATCTGTTCTTCCACGATCGCAAATTTCCTCGAACTTCATCGCCCACGGAGTACTGACAGAACGTGTGAACGCGGGGTAGCGTCCTGACCCAGTTCGCTCACGTGGACTACACCAGTACGCCGCTACGGAATGTTTTGTAGCGGCACACCACCTTCCACTACGGATCGTCCGGCACGTTCCTGCCGGTGAAGGGGGCCTACGACCCATGGCCACTGTCTCGTTCAACAAGGCGACCCGCATCTACCCGGGTGGCGACAAGCCCGCCGTCGACCAGTTGGAGCTCGACGTCGCGGACGGCGAGTTCCTCGTCCTCGTCGGTCCCTCCGGCTGCGGAAAGTCCACCTCCCTGCGCATGCTCGCGGGTCTCGAGGACGTCAACGGCGGCTCGATCCACATCGGTGACCGCGACGTCACGCACCTGCCGCCCAAGGACCGGGACATCGCCATGGTGTTCCAGAACTACGCGCTGTACCCGCACATGACGGTCGCCGACAACATGGGCTTCGCGCTCAAGATCGCCGGCGTCAACAAGGCCGAGATCCGCCAGAAGGTGGAGGACGCGGCGAAGATCCTCGACCTCACCGACTACCTGGCCCGCAAGCCGAAGGCCCTCTCCGGCGGTCAGCGCCAGCGTGTCGCGATGGGTCGCGCCATCGTGCGTGAGCCCCAGGTCTTCCTCATGGACGAGCCGCTGTCGAACCTCGACGCCAAGCTCCGCGTCTCGACCCGTACGCAGATCGCGAGCCTCCAGCGCCGCCTCGGGATCACCACCGTGTACGTCACCCACGACCAGGTCGAGGCCATGACCATGGGCGACCGCGTGGCCGTACTGAAGGACGGCCTGCTCCAGCAGGTCGACTCGCCGCGCAACATGTACGACCGCCCCAAGAACCTCTTCGTGGCCGGCTTCATCGGCTCCCCGGCCATGAACCTGATCGAGGTCCCGATCACCGACGGCGGCGTGAAGTTCGGCAACAGCGTGGTGCCCGTCAACCGCGATGCCCTCAAGGCCGCTTCCGACAAGGGTGACACCACGGTGACCGTCGGTGTCCGCCCGGAGCACTTCGACATCGTCGAGCAGAACGGCGGCGCCGCGAGCTCCCTCTCGAAGGAGTCCGAGGACGCCCCGGCGGGTCTCGCCGTATCGGTGAACGTCGTCGAGGAGCTCGGCGCCGACGGCTACGTCTACGGCAGTGCCAAGGTCGGCGACGAGCACAAGGACCTGGTTGTCCGCGTCAGCGGCCGCGCCGTGCCCGATAAGGGCGCCACGCTGCACGTCGTACCGCGTGCGGGCGAGACCCACGTGTTCTCGACGTCCACCGGCGAGCGCCTCACCGACTGATTCCACCCGGGTTGACGAAGAAGGCCCCGCAGGCTGCTGCGGGGCCTTCTTCGTTGTCGACAAATACCCCGGCAGACCGGTCATTTCGATACCCGTACGTCAACATCAAACTCGAAAACGACGGTTTACCCGTCCCCCGAACTGATTACTAAATGTCTCCAAATCATCACCCCGCGCTACCCTCACTCGCGTGAAGCACTCCACTAACCACTCGACGCGACATGGCCGTGGTCCCGCCGGCCGACCGACCTCGCACGGCCGCGGTCCGGCCCACCGGATCGGCCGCACTCTCGCCCTCGTTCTGCCCGTCGTCCTGGTGCTCTCCGGGACGCTGGCGGTCACCCGAGTCAACTGGTCGGGAAACAGTTCCTCGACATCGGTGCTCGCCGCATCCGCCGAGGACGTCTCCCGGCGTGCCACGTACCGCGCCCCGCAGGAGGTGCTGCGCGACAAGCTCCTGCTCGAACTCCAGGAGAAGAACCCCGGCGTGGCCCTCACCCACCTCCAGGAGACAGTGAACGCCCGTCCGTCGCTCGCCAAGCACTGCGCGTCCATCGCCCGCGCCCTGGGTCGCGCCGCGGTCCGCGCGTACGGCCCGGCCCGCGCCCAGTCGTTCGCCCGCCCGGTCTGCGACACGTCCTTCGCCACGGGCGTGGCAGCCCAGCACACCTGAGCCGCCAGGAGGGCCCCTCGGGCCCTCTGAAGGACAAAAGCCGGGGCGCAGCCCCGCTTTCAGGGGCGCGGGGAACTGCGCGACCAGCGCCCACGGACCCGCAGCTCCCCACCCCGCGCAGCCCCGCAGACGCCCACCCGCAAAACCCGCGGGGCGCCACGTACAGTTCGGGTCATGACCGATCCGAACGCCGCGTCGCGCCCCGTTCAAGCCGTCGTCCTGGCCGGCGGCCAGGGCTCCCGGCTGCGTCCCTACACCGACGACCGTCCCAAGCCGATGGTCGAGATTCCCGGCACCGGGACCCCGATCATCGGCCACCAGCTGGCCTGGCTCGCCGAGGAGGGCGTCACCGACGTCGTCGTCTCGTGCGGCCATCTCGCCGAGGTGCTCCAGGAGTGGCTGGACTCGGCCGAGCTGCCCGTCTCCGTGACGACCGTGGTCGAGACGGAGCCCCTGGGCCGCGGTGGCGGCCTCAAGTTCGCCGCCAAGCACCTGCCCCACCCGGACCGCCCCTGGTATGCGACGAACGGCGACATCTGGACGCGTTTCTCGCTGCGTGAGATGGCGGACTTCCACACCGAGCGCGACGCGGTGGCCACTCTCGCGCTGGCCCGCCCCCGCATCCCGTGGGGCGCCGTCGAGACCGACGACTTCGGCCACATCACGGACTTCATCGAGTCCCCGCCGACCGCGTACGGCATCAACGCGGGTGTGTACGTCTTCTCCCCCGACTTCGCCGCTCTGCTGCCCGACCTCGGTGACCACGAGCGCTCCACGTTCCCCCGCCTGGCCCGTGAGCGCCGCCTGGCCGGCTATCCGATCCCGCAGGGCGCGTACTGGCGCGCCATCGACACCGCGAAGGACCTCACGGAGGCCGCCAAGGAACTGGCGGCCTTGGGACGTTGAGGAAGCGTTGACGGACTTACCCCGCCCCACACAGACAACAGACAGAAGCAGTACGCACAAGCAACACGCAGCACGCAGCACGCAGCACGCAGCACGCAGCAGCAGTACGTACGTCGATGGGGCCCGGCACCTGAGTTGGTGCGGGCCCCATCGTCGTACGGTCTTGGCGCCGCCGTAAGTGGCTTGGCCTGGCCGCCCCTGTCGGCGGCGGCGGGCGGTCTCAGCCCAGCAGGCCGCCCACGAGTCCGGAGCTGCCGCCGGAACCGCTGCCACCGCCGTTGCCACCGCCGCCCGTGCTTCCGCCGGAGCCGGTGGTGCCGCCGGAGCCGCCGCCCGAGCCCGTGCCGCCGGTGGTGCCGCCCGAGGAGGACGGCCCGGCGCTGGTGCTGGGGGCCTGCGGTGCGGCGGACTGCTGGGGCGGGGCCTGACCGGTGCCCTGCGTCTGGCTGGGCTGGCCGGCAGTGGCGCCGGCGGTCTCGCGGGTCGCGCCCGGGGTGGTCGCGGCGGCCTCGCCCGAGGGGCTCGCCGAAGTGGCGCCCTGGGTGGGCGAGTTGGACGCCGAGGGGCTTTCCTTGTGACGGCGGCGCTCGCCGGGTTCCTTCGGGAGAGGGGAGCCGGGCAGTTCGTTGCGCGGGGCCTCGCCGGGGCCGGGGACGACCACCCGGTCGGCGTCCCGGACGGCACCGCCGAGCAACGAGCCGATGAGCAGGGTGAGTCCGACGACGATGGTCGAGACGATCGCGCCCCGGCGCAGGACGCGGCTGCGCAGTTCCCAGATGTCGGCGCGCGGCCCGAGCCTGCGCCAGGCTTCTCCGGCGAGGCGGCTGTCGATGGAGTAGACGGGGGCGCCCGCGATGATCAGCGGGGACCAGGCGGCGAGGTAGATGATGTCCGGCGCGTCGTAGGCGGGGACGGACTTCCAGCTGACGGTGAGGAGCAGCGCCGCCGACAGCAGCGCGCCGACGACCGCGGCGACCCGCTGCCACAGGCCCAGCACGGTGAGGACGCCGACGATCACCTGGAAGAAGGCGATGAGGAGTCCGGCACCGACGGGGTGTTCGAGCGCGAACTGGCGCAGTGGCTCGGCGAGTTCCCAGGGATGCAGGGAGTTCAGCCACTTGACCATGGAGCCGCGTTTGCCGCCGTCGAAGTAGACGGGGTCGCAGAGCTTGCCCATGCCGGCGTAGATGGAGATGAAGCCGAGGAAGACGCGCAGCGGGAGCAGGACGACGCCGAGGTTCATCCGGCGGCCGGGGTAGTACCCGTGCCGTACGGGAGTGGCGCCGTGCCGCCTGAGCTCGCCGTCCTCGTCCCGGTACTCGTCGGCATCGGTGTCGGCGTCCGCGTCGTACGCGTCGTCTCCGAACTCGCCCTCCGCGTACGGGCGTTCGTCGATTTCGTCGTACGCGCTGCCCGCGCTGCGCATCTGGGGCAGAAGGGGGGTCTCGGGGCGGACGGCCGGTGCCTCGACGGTGGCGTCGATGTCGAGGCCGGCGGTGCGGCCCTCGCCGACGCGCGGGATGACCTGGGTGGAGCCGTCGGCCGCCGGGGCGCCGGCGCCGTGCCTCAGACTCGTGCTCCGCACCGCCTGCAACAGCCGGGTGGCGCCGGTGTCGTCGGGGGCGGACTTCCCGCTCCAGACGACGGGCGCGCGGCGGCGGGTGCCCGAGGTGGTTCCGACGACGGGGATGCGCGCGGTGTCCTCGCCCGAGCTCAAGTGCCGCGCGGTGCGCGGGGACTGGGCCCGCGGGGCGGTGTTCAGCAGCACGCGGAAACTCGCATGATTGACGATGACCTGCGCCGGATCGCTCGGCACCTTCACCATGCTCAGCGCGGGAGCGTCGTCGAATCCCAACGAGCGGTCCCCCGTGGGTGTGCGGGGTGTTCTGGTGTCCACACTCATCTAACCGAGTGACGTGCCGTTAGGACACTGCTTTGACCGGCCCGATCTGTCCGGACCGCGTCAAGATCAACGAGCCCGCTCGAATCGCCCTACGGGGACGGCGTTTCCGACCGCCCCCGCCCCCGCCCCCGCCCCCGCCGAAAGCCCCTCAGACCCGTCGCCGCGAGGCCTCGTACAGCACAACTCCCGCGGCCACACCGGCATTCAGCGACTCGGTGCCGCCGGGCATGGGGATCCGTACCCGGAAGTCGCAGGTCTCGCCGACGAGTCGCGACAGCCCCTTGCCCTCGCTGCCGACGACGATGACGACGGGGCCGCCGAGGGCCTCCAGTTCGCCGACCTCGGCCTCGCCGTCCGCGGCGAGGCCGACCACGATGAGGCCCGCCTTTTTGTAGGCCTCAAGGGCCCGCGTCAGGTTGGACGCACGGGCAACCGGCGTACGCGCCGCGGCACCCGCGGACGTCTTCCACGCACCGGCGGTCATCCCGGCCGCGCGGCGCTCGGGCACGACCACACCGTGACCGCCGAACGCGGAGACGGACCGGACGACGGCACCGAGGTTGCGCGGGTCGGTCACGCCGTCGAGCGCGACGATCAGCGGGTCCACACCCTCGTCGTACGCGGCGCCCGCGAGGTCCTCCGGATGCGCGTACTCGTACGGCGGGACCTGGAGGACGAGCCCCTGGTGGTTGAGGCCGTTGGTCATGCGGTCGAGCTCGGGGCGGGGGGCTTCCATGAGGTGGATGCCGCCGCGGTCCGCGGCGAGCTGGAGCGCCTCGCGCACCCGCTCGTCGTTGTCGATGAACTGCTGTACGTAGAGCATCGACGCCGGGACGCCCTCGCGCAGCGCCTCGACGACGGAGTTGCGGCCGACGACCATCTCGGACGTGCCCTTGCCGCCCCGGCCGCCGCGCGGCGAGGGCCGACGCACGGTCTGCTTCGCATTCGTCCTGGCGTTGGCGTTGGCGATGCGGTTCTTCTTGTGCCCCTTGCGCGCTTCGGCGGGCGGGGTCGGTCCCTTGCCTTCCAGGCCCCGGCGTCGCTGGCCGCCACTGCCGACCTGCGCGCCCTTCTTGCCGGACATGCGGCGGTTGTTAGCGGCCATGACCTACCTGTCTGTCTGTGTGAGGGCGCACGTCCGTACGCCTCTGCGAAGTGTCGTCGTCTATGAGTGTGCCGCCCGGAGACCCGAGCGGCACAATCGATCAAGGAAACAGAAAACGTTCAGCCAAGGAAACAGGAAACGTTCAGCGCGGTCCGAGCGTCCAGCGCGGCCCCTGCGGGCCGTCCTCGATCACGAGCCCGGACTGGTTGAGCTGGTCCCGGATGGCGTCGGCGGTGGCCCAGTCCTTACGGACCCGGGCGGACTCGCGCTGCTGCAGCACCAGCCGTACGAGCGTGTCGACGACCCCGTGCAGGTCCTCGCCGCGGTCGGTCTCGCCCGCCCAGTGCGGGTCGAGCGGGTCGAGGCCGAGGACGCCGAGCATGGCCCGCACCTCGGCGAGCCGCGCGACCGCCGCTTCCTTGTCGTCGGCGGCCAGTGCGCTGTTGCCCTGCCGGACCGTGGTGTGCACGACGGCGAGGGCCTGCGGGACGCCCAGGTCGTCGTCCATCGCGTCGGCGAACGTCGGCGGCACCTCGGCCGCGGGCTCGACGACTCCCCCGGCCTTCTCCACCACGCGCTGTACGAAGCCCTCGATCCGCGCGAACGCGGACTCGGCCTCGCGCAGTGCCTCTTCGCTGTACTCGATGGTGGAGCGGTAGTGCGGGGTACCGAGGTAGTAGCGCAGCACGATGGGCCGCCAGGCCTTGACCATCTCGCTCACGAGCACGGAGTTGCCGAGCGACTTGGACATCTTCTCGCCGCTCATGGTGACCCACGAGTTGTGCACCCAGTAGTGCGCGAACTCGTCGCCGAAGCCCCTGGCCTGGGCGATCTCGTTCTCGTGGTGCGGGAAGATCAGGTCGATCCCGCCGCCGTGGATGTCGAAGGCGGAGCCCAGGTACTTGTGGGCCATGGCACTGCACTCCAGGTGCCAGCCGGGCCGCCCCCGGCCCCAGGGCGTCTCCCAGCTCGGCTCACCGGGCTTGACGGCCTTCCACATGGCGAAGTCCCGGGGGTCCCGCTTCCCGGTCTCGCCGTCCTCGGCCGGCTGCCGCAGATCGTCGAGGTCCTGGTTCGACAGCGACAGATACCCGGGCAGGGAGCGCACGTCGAAGTACACGTTCCCCTCGGCCTCGTACGCGTGCCCGCGCTCGATGAGCGTGCGCATCATCTCGACCATCTCGGTGACATGGCCGGTCGCGCGCGGCTCGTACGTCGGCGGCAGGCAGCCCAGTGACGTGTAGCCGTCGTTGAACGCCCGCTCGTTCTCGTAACCGATCGACCACCACGGCCTGTTCTGTTCGGCGGCCTTCCTGATGATCTTGTCGTCGATGTCGGTGACATTCCGGATGAACGTCACGTCATAGCCGCGGTGCTCGAACCAGCGGCGCATGATGTCGAAGTTGAGCCCGGACCGGATGTGCCCGATGTGCGGGGCCGCCTGCACGGTGGCGCCACAGAGGTAGATCGAGACACAACCCGGCGTGATCGGGATGAAGTCACGGATCTGCCGGGCGCTGGTGTCGTACAGGCGAATAGTCACCACTCCAGGGTAGTGGGCGGCAGCCAGTGCCCCGAGACCCTTCCGACACATGACTCACGATTCGTGACATCCACGCGGGGCGGGCGCGGGACCGGGGCTTTCGCCCGGGGGCCGGCCCCCGAACCCCCGCTCCTCAAACGCCGGAGAGGCTGAGATATCTAGGGGGCGAGATACCCAAGGGGCGCGGGGAACTGCGCGACAAGCCACAGCGGGCCCGCACCCAACAACGGGGTCTGGGGCGGAGCCCCAGAAGGATGGGACGGGTAGGGGCGGCGGGGGCGAGAGAAACCCTCACCCCACCCGAGCCACCAACGCCGTGGCCACCGCCATCAACCCCTCACCCCGCCCGGGAAAGCCCAGCCCATCCGTCGTGGCACCGGACACCGAAACCGGCGCCCCCACCGCCTCCGACAGAATCTTCTGCGCCTCGTCACGCCGCTTGCCGATCTTCGGACGAGGACCCACCACCTGCACGGCCACGTTGCCGATGGTGAAACCGCCGGCGCGAACGATCCGCGCAGCCTCCGTCAGCAGCACAACCCCCGAGGCCCCGGCCCACTCGGCCCGCCCCGTACCGAAGTGCTGCCCCAGGTCACCCATCCCGGCCGCGGAGAAGAGCGCGTTGCACGCGGCATGCGCGACAACATCGGCATCGGAGTGCCCAGCCAGCCCAGGCCCCTCCCTCTCCCACTTCAACCCCGCACACCACAACTCACGCCCTTCCTCGAAGGCGTGAATGTCGGTACCAATACCAACGAGCGGCAGCACAAGCCCTCCAGAAGCCCCCGCCCCCTCAAACCCCTCAGGCCCCTCAGAACCCATCGTTCAACCTCCGCCGCGCCAAAACGGCCTCCGCCAGCACCAGGTCCAAGGGACGCGTCACCTTGAACGCCTCCTCGTGCCCGGGCACAACCACCACCCGAAGCCCGAGCTGCTCGACCATGCTCGCGTCATCGGTGACGTTCTCGGTGACGGTCTCGTGGGCGCGTACGAGCGTGTCGCGGTCGAACCCCTGCGGAGTCTGCACGGCCCGAAGCCGCGCCCGCTCCGGCGTGGCGACGACCGGCTCGGGCTCCCCGGCCACCCCCGCGGGCTCGACCTGCTTGACGGTGTCCGCGAGCGGCAGCGCGGGCACGACGGCGGGAGCCCCGTCCCGCACGGCCTCGATCACGGCATCGACCGTGTCGACGGGCACCAGCGGACGCGCCGCGTCGTGCACGAGCACGATGTCGATCCCGGGCGGCAGCGCGTCCAGTCCTATCCGTACGGACTCCTGCCGGCTGTCTCCCCCGGGTACGACGAGGAAGTCGGTGCGCTCGGGCAGGGCGTGCGCGTCGAGAAGCGTCTTCACCTCGGCCGCCCCGTCGGGCGGCGCCACGACGACGACCAGGGAGACGGCACGGGACGCGGCCATGGCGCGTACCGCGTGGATGAGCATGGGGGTGCCATTCAGCGCGCGAAGTGCTTTGGGGGCACCCGGACCAAGGCGTACGCCCCGGCCGGCGGCCGGAATCACGGCCGCTGTACGGGCCCCCGAAGGCGAAGGGCGCGAATCGTCAGACATCGGTTCCTGTCAGGTTTGTGTGCTCGGCCGACATGGGTATGGCCACAGCGTGCCGGGCGCGACGCCTTGACCGGGGACCCTTCCGTGACATCTGGTCGAGCCAGCTGCCCGGGCCCGGCACGCCAAGTATCGGACCCGTGAATTCTTGGGGTCACCGACCGCGGGGTGGCGGCACGGCATCCGGGTGCGAACATGCCGCAGCGCCCGGCGACAATGGATACGTCATCGGGCACCGCGGCATTTCATTGCGCCGAACCGCTCGTTTCGCCTCTGGCCAGAAAGCGATCTGGTCCAGAAAATCCGGTCAGAAGAACTGGTCGGAAAGCAGAACTGGTCAGAAAACGATCAGAGCGTGACGGGCGTCAGGACGCGAGGACCTCGTCGAGCAGGGCCTCGGCCTTGTCCTCGTTCGTGTTCTCCGCGAGGGCGAGCTCGCTCACCAGGATCTGGCGGGCCTTGGCGAGCATGCGCTTCTCGCCGGCGGAGAGTCCACGCTCGCGCTCACGACGCCACAGGTCACGGACCACTTCCGCGACCTTGATGACATCGCCGGAGGCGAGCTTCTCCAGATTTGCCTTGTAACGACGCGACCAGTTCGTGGGCTCCTCGGCATACGGCGCGCGCAGCACCTCGAAGACCCGGTCCAGTCCGTCCTGACCGACCACATCACGCACGCCGACGAACTCCGCATTGTCCGCTGGCACACGCACCGTCAGGTCGCCCTGAGCGACCTTCAGCACCAAGTAGGTCTTGTCCACGCCTTTGATCTGGCGAGTTTCGATGGCCTCGATCAGCGCGGCCCCGTGATGGGGATAGACCACGGTGTCGCCAACCTTGAACGTCATGTGACAGGTACCCCTTCCGTGGCTATCCAGGGTAACACGGAAACCGCGTGTTCTGAATGGCGTTTTCGCAGGTCAGGGCGCATCTCGGGGCTTGACAATCGCAACAGGAACGTGCTGCGACGGGCGAGCGGAGGAGGGTATTCGCAGGTCGGAGCGGCTCTCCGGGCGAGGAGAAACGCGCACGTTACAACACCCGGAGACCCCGCCCACACGCCTGAACGTCCGTATTTGTCGGGTTCCGAGGGCCCATGTTTCGCTACTCCGTTCGGTGACCGGAGTCGAGTACGAGGCGAATCCGGAATTGATCACGGCGACCGTAGCCCGGTCGAAGATCAGCAGCCGATCCGCTGCGGATCCGCAGCGGATCCTCAATGGACCAGAAGAAGGCCGACGGAAGGCAGGCGGAAGACCAATGGAACATCGACCGAAGATCACCAGAAGGCGAGCAGAAGATCAGGAGAAGCTCGGCAGAAGATCGACGGAAGATCGATTTCCGGGATCTCCCTGCATTCCCCGCACGAAATCCGCAAGACCCGGCCGGGTGACTTACTGAGGCTTCCCGAGGCTTCTTATGTGAATGGCGGACCAGTGTGCGCCGCGCCCAATGGAACACCGAGTGCAGTTGAGCGGCGGACGACCGGGGGACGGCGAGCGACCGAGCGACCGAGTGACCGAGGGGAGGCCTCGACCGGGGCGGCCTCGACCGGAGCCGGAAAGCACCCACCAGCCCCAAGAGGCGGGTCGGGTGCGAAGGCGCGGGAACGTCTCGGTAACCTAAGGCGCCTGACTGATCCTTAGGGCGGCTTTACACAGGAGCCGTCCTGCTTCGCCCACGTTCAAGGAGTTGCCGCCGCCGTGAGCAGCAGCCTTCGACGCGGCGCCCTCGCCGCCGCCGCCATCGCGTTCTCGGTCGCCTCGCTCGCCGCGTGCGGTGCCGGCAACAAGGCCCAGACGCTGGAGATCAAGCCGGACAACGCCGCCACCAGCGTCGGCGACATCAAGATCCAGAATGCTGTCGTCGTCACCCAGCCCGAGCTGGAGTCGACGGGCCCCGCCGTGGTCTCCGCGACCTTGTTCAACGAGGGCGGCACCGCCCAGACGCTGGACTCGATCACCGTGGAGGGCATCAGCGAGCCCGCCGAGCTCAAGCCCGCGAAGGGCTCGGGGGCGCTGACCATCCCCGCGGGCGGTTCGGTGATCATCGGCGGCAAGGGCAACGCCTCCGCCGTACTGGAGAGCAGCCGTGAGGCCTTCAAGGACGGCGACGCCCAGCCGGTCACCTTCGCCTTCAGCAAGACCGGTGACGTGACGCTGGACGCGTTCGTCGTACCCGCCGAGAGCTATTTCTCCGAGTGGGGTCCGACCGAGGTCCCGACGCCCACGGAGCCCTCCCCGTCGGAGTCGGCGACCGGCTCGGCGACCGGGTTGCCCTCGGGCTCGCCGTCCGGGACCGCGACGGGTGAGGCCGGTGCGGCGGGCTCCGAGCCCAGCGACACCGCGGCCTCGGCGAGCGCGACGTCCTCGGCATCAGGCGAGGCAGAGGGCCACTGAGGCCCACCCACGCCCACGACGAAAGGGCGGGCCCCCTCTTGGAGGGGGCCCGCCCTTTCGTCGCACTCGTACGCGAACCGCGAACTCGTACCCGTACGGGTACTCGGACTCGTACGCGAACTCTCCGTACCCAGGTACCCGGTTTACGGCTCGAACTTGTAGCCGAGCCCGCGGACCGTGACCAGGTAGCGAGGGGCACCCGGGTCCGGCTCGATCTTCGCGCGGAGGCGCTTGACGTGGACGTCCAGGGTTTTGGTGTCGCCCACGTAGTCGGCGCCCCATACCCGGTCGATGAGCTGCATACGCGTCAGAACGCGGCCCGCGTTGCGGAGCAGCATCTCCAGCAGGTCGAACTCCTTGAGGGGGAGGTCGACCTTGGAGCCGGAGACGGTGACCACGTGGCGGTCGACGTCCATACGGACCGGGCCAGCTTCCAGAGCCGCCGGGGTGACTTCCTCGGGCTCGCCGCGGCGGCGCAGGACGGCCCGGATACGGGCGACCAGTTCGCGGGACGAGAAGGGCTTGGTGACATAGTCATCGGCTCCTATTTCGAGCCCCACGACCTTGTCGATCTCGCTGTCCTTGGCGGTGACCATGATCACCGGGACGTTCGATCGGCTGCGCAGCTGGCGGCACACCTCGGTGCCGGGCAGTCCGGGCAGCATCAGGTCGAGGAGGACGAGGTCGGCGCCGTTGCGCTCGAACTCGTCGAGTCCGTCGGGCCCGGTGGTCGCGATGGCGACCTCGAAACCCTCTTTGCGGAGCATGTAGGACAGAGCGTCGCTGAAGGACTCCTCGTCCTCGACGACGAGCACTCGGGTCACGGAAGGACCTCCGGGGCAGAAAAGGGTTCGTACGGGGATGAGACGGTGGTCGTCCCGTCGGTCTCACCGGTCTCGTCGTCTTCGTCGAGGCCGGGTGTCTGGTCGTCGGTCGCGCGGTCGCGGGCCGCGCCCGCCTCCGGCAGCCTCAGGGTGAAGGTGGAGCCCTGACCCTCGGAGCTCCACACCGTGACCTCCCCGCTGTGCGAGGCGGCCACGTGCTTGACGATCGCGAGCCCGAGTCCCGTACCGCCTGTGGCGCGGGAGCGGGCCGGATCCACACGATAGAAGCGCTCGAAGACGCGCTCCTTGTCCTTGTCGGAGATGCCGATGCCCTGGTCGGTCACGGCGATCTCGATGAGGTCTCCGCCGGGCGCGGTGACCCGGCGCGCGGCTATGCCCACCCGAGTGCGGGCGGGCGAGTAGTTGACGGCGTTCTCCACGAGGTTGCCCAGCGCGGCGGCCAGCTGACCCCGGTTGCCCCAGATACTCAGGTCGGCGGTACCGCCGGCGGCCATGGTGATCTGCTTCGTACCGGCCTGGTGGCGGCAGCGGTCGATCGCCTCGGCGACCAGTTCGTCGACGCCAACGGGCTCGGCGTCCTCCAGGGGATCGTCGTTCTGGACCCGGGAGAGGTCGATGAGCTCCTGGACGAGGTTGGTGAGGCGGGTGGCCTCTATCTGCATCCGCCCGGCGAAGCGTTCCACCGCTTCCGGGTCGTCGGAGGCGCCCATGACGGCCTCGGAGAGGAGCGAGAGCGCGCCGACGGGGGTCTTGAGCTCATGGCTGACGTTGGCGACGAAGTCGCGTCGTACGGCCTCGATCCGGCGGGCCTCGGTGAGGTCCTCGACGAGGAGCAGTACGAGCCGGGAGCCGAGCGGCGCCACCCGGGCGGACACGGCGAGTGCCTCGCCACGGCCGGTGCCCCGCCGGGGCAGGTCCAGCTCGACCTGCCGTATCTCCCCGTCCCTGCGCGTGTCGCGAGCCATCTGGAGCATCGGCTCGACGGCCAGTTTTCCACCCCGGACGAGACCGAGGGCGTACGCTGCCGAGCTCGCCTTGACCACGGCGTCGGCCTCGTCGAGGACGACCGCGGAGGAGCGGAGCACGGACAGGACCGTGTCCACGCCCGGCGGAAGCACCGGGTCCGTGTGCAGGGAGGTGCGGGTGGGGCGTTTCTGTTCCCGCTCGCTCCAGCGGAACGCCAGCATGGCGATGACACCGGTGAGCACACCGGCGATCGCTGCCGCTGCGGCGACCGCCGCGTTCACGTCCATGGCCCCAGGTTAGGCACGCTGTACGCCCGGGTCACAGCCGTCCGAGGGTGGACTCGAACACTCGTCGCTCAGAGTTCACTCTGGAGACCGTGTCGGTTCACTTCGTACGAACGGGAGACGCGAGCCTTCCACCAGCGAGAAGAGGCGGTGTCGCCCAGAATTAACCTGGGTGCCGGTGACGGTTCATTTGAGGGGGCGGAAACCGACGCGTTCAGGCCGGACCGTGGGAGCGTGGGGTTCTAGAGCCCCCTGAACCCCCCGATTGCAGACGTAGAGAGGGACATCCTGATGCGGGACGCGTACCACGAGGAACTTGACTCGATCGGCGAGGGCCTGGTTGAGATGGCCCGTCTCGTCGGCTCGGCGATCGGTCGCGCGACGACGGCGATCCTCGACTCCGATCTGAAGCTGGCGGAGAGCGTGATCGCGGGCGACCAGAAGGTCGACGATCTCCAGCACGACCTCGAAGCACGGGCGATAGCACTGCTGGCCCGGCAGCAGCCCGTGGCCACCGACCTGCGGATCGTCGTCACCTCGCTCCGTATGTCCGCCGACCTGGAGCGCTCCGGCGACCTCGCCCAGCATGTGGCGAAGCTCGCCCGGCTCCGCTTCCCGGAGCGCGCGATCCCGCACGACCTGCACGCCACGATCCTGGAGATGGGCCAGCTCGCGCAGCGCCTGATGGCGAAGGCCGCGGAGGTCATCATCACCAACGACGTCGACCTCGCGCTGCAGCTGGAGCAGGACGACGACGCGATGGACCTCCTCCACCGCACGCTCTTCCAGCACCTGCTGGACGACCGCTGGAAGCACGGCATCGAGACGGCGGTGGACGTCACGCTGCTCGGCCGCTACTACGAACGCTTCGCCGACCACGCGGTGTCCGTGGCGAACCGGGTGGTGTACCTGGTGACGGGCGAACACGCGGACGAACTGCAGGCGGCGCCGCAGGTGGAAGGGGCGTAAGCCCGCCCACGGTGGCGGGCTGCTCCCTGGGCATTTGGGCTTGCGCGGGCGTGTGGGCTTGCGCGGGCGTGTGGGCTGCGCGGGCGTGTGGGCTGCGCGGGCAGGTGGGCTGCGCGGGCAGGTGAGCTCGCATGGGCAGGTGAGCTCGCATGGGCAGGTGAGCTCGCATGGGCAGGTGAGCTGGCATGGGCTGGGCGCATCGATTCGTTGTGGTCGTTGTGGGAGCGCGCGAGCCTCTGTGCGCCGTTGATGCGCCCGACCGGGTGGGCGTGCAATGGGTGTAGGCACACAAGCCTTCGAGGAGGGACCCATGGCCGAATCCCCCACCACGCCCAACCCGACCCAGGACCGCGAGACCGAGCAGCCCACCGAGATCAAGAGCCTGCCGCTCATCGCCGCCTGCGGCTGCGGCTCGGGCTGCGGCTGCGGGTGCCAGTCCGGCAATCCGTGCCAGTGCGGTTGATGCACCTGGCGGCTGATCGCGCCGGGGCGGTTTGTTCACTCCGGGGCGATTGAGACTCCGGGGCGGATGACGCGCCGGCGCGGATGATAAGTCGACCCGGTTGACCATCGACTCTGTCGGCGCGCCTGCGCTCCTGATCACGTACGACCTAGGACTGCGGACGGGCCCCACTTCAGGTGTGGGGCCCTTTCGTACGTACGGTCGTCGCCCAGGTCAGCACCAGTTCACTACGGCGACGCGAAACGGGCGGCAGCGGCTGTGCAGGCAAACGGCGGCCGTCTGCCTGCCGATATGCCATGGCTCCAGGTCTGGCAGGCTCGTTCTTCGCGCCTGGTCAGTGGGCCGCGCACCCCAACTGACCTGCGGTCGGGCGGTCGTTGTCGGTTCCGCCTGGGAGGGCCCAGAGTGGGCCCAGGGCAAACAAAGACCCCTGATCTGCTCCGTAGGTACAGATCAGGGGCATGGTCGCCAAACCTACTTCTTCTTGCCCTGGTTCTTGACAGCCTCGATCGCCGCCGCAGCCGCGTCCGGGTCCAGGTAAGTTCCGCCCGGGTTCAGCGGCTTGAAGGCCTCGTCCAGTTCGTATGCGAGTGGGATGCCCGTTGGGATGTTCAGGCCCGCGATGTCCGCGTCCGAGATGTTGTCGAGGTGCTTGACCAGGGCCCGGAGGCTGTTGCCGTGGGCCGCGACCAGGACCGTGCGGCCTGCCAGGAGGTCGGGGACGATGCCGTCGTACCAGTACGGGAGCATGCGGATGACGACGTCCTTCAGGCACTCCGTGCGCGGGCGGAGTTCCGGCGGGATCGTCGCGTAGCGCGGGTCGGCGGACTGGGAGAACTCCGTGCCGTCCTCCAGCGGGGGCGGCGGTGTGTCGTACGAGCGGCGCCACAGCATGAACTGCTCCTCGCCGAACTCCGCGAGGGTCTGCGCCTTGTCCTTGCCCTGGAGGGCGCCGTAGTGGCGCTCGTTCAGGCGCCAGCTGCGCTGGACCGGGATCCAGTGGCGGTCCGCGGATTCGAGGGCCAGTTGGGCCGTGCGGATCGCACGCTTCTGGAGGGACGTGTGGACCACGTCGGGGAGAAGGTCGGCGTCCTTCAGGAGCTCGCCGCCGCGGACTGCCTCCTTCTCGCCCTTCTCGTTGAGGTTGACGTCCACCCAGCCGGTGAACAGGTTCTTGGCGTTCCATTCGCTCTCGCCGTGGCGGAGGAGGATCAGCTTGTACGGTGCGTCGGCCATGGCCCCGAGCGTAATCGAACCCCCGGATCGCCCGCTGCCCCGCCCGGAACCCGGACAGGGGAGGGCAGACGGGAGGCAAGCGGCACAGCCGGCGGCAGGGCGAACCGCGGGCGCGTGGCCGAGAGTTGGCGGCTTCTGCCAGCGGCTTCCGTTAATTGAGTGGACCCCGCCCGCTGCGTACTCGTAAGTTGCGCTCATTGCCTGAGCCGCTTACACGTCGCCCATGCGCACCCGGGGGTCATCGATGCCACTCACGTCCCTGAGACGTGTCGCCCGCGAGACCGTGTCCGGGCTCCCCCGCGAGTTCTGGTGGCTGTGGACCAGCACGCTCGTCAACCGGCTCGGCGCGTTCGTCGCCGCCTTCATGGCGCTCTATCTCACCCTCGACCGCGGCTACTCCGCCTCGTACGCCGGACTCGTCGCCGCGCTCCACGGGCTCGGCGGTGTCATCTCCTCCCTCGGCGCGGGCGTCCTCACGGACCGGCTCGGGCGGCGGCCCACCCTCCTCATCGCCCAGTCGTCGACCGCCGTCTGCGTCGCGCTGCTCGGCTTCGTGCACCACCCGATCACGATCGCCGCCGTCGCCTTCCTGGTGGGCATGGCCAGCAATGCATCCCGGCCCGCCGTGCAGGCGATGATCGCCGACATCGTCCGGCCGGAAGACCGCGTGCGGGCCTTCTCCCTCAACTACTGGGCGATCAACCTCGGGTTCGCCATCTCCTCCGCGGCGGCCGGGTTCATCGCCGAGTACAGCTATCTCGCCGGGTTCCTTCTTGAGGCCGGGATGACGCTGGCCTGCGCGGTCGTCGTCTTCGCGAAGCTGCCCGAGTCACGGCCCGAGCGGGCGGCGAAGGAGGTCGGCGAACCCGAGGTCGGGCTCGGGACGGTGCTCCGCGACCGGCGTTTCATGGGCGTCGTCGGGCTGTCCTTCCTCATCGCGCTGATCATCCAGCAGGCGTTCGTGGGACTGCCCGTGGCGATGGGCCGGGCCGGGTTCACGCCCGCCGACTACGGCATGGCGATCGCCGTCAACGGCGTCCTCATCGTCGTCCTCCAGATCCCGGTCACCCGTTTCATCGAGCACCGCGATCCGCGACGCCTGCTCGTCGTCTCCTCGCTCCTCGTCGGGTACGGATTCGGCCTCACCGCCTTCGCCGGCTCGGTCGGCGTCTTCGCCCTCACGGTCTGCGTCTGGACCCTCGGCGAGATCGTGAACGCGCCCACCCAGACGAGCCTCGTCGTTCGCCTGTCCCCGACGCATGGCCGCGGCCGGTACCAGGGCATGTACACCATGTCCTGGTCCGCGGCCGCCCTCGTCGCGCCCCTGATGTCCGGTCTCGTCATCGACCGGTACGGGGCGGAGTGGCTGTGGGCCGCGTGCGCGGTCGTCGGCACGGTGGCCGGTGTGGGGTATGGGGCGCTCATGCGGCAACTGCCGGAGCCGGATGCCCCGGACACCGTGAACGCTCCGGACACCCTGAACGCCCCGAACATCCCGAACATCCCGGCCGCCGCGGCCGTCCCGGAGGAGCCGGAGGAGCCGGAGGGCAAGGCCCCGGACGCCGCCGAGGCGTGTACTCCCGTACGTCTCAGGGATGCATCCTCGCCCCCTTGAGCACCTTGTCCACCGCGTTGCGCGGTCCGTACACCGCGAGGCCCACCAGATCCAGTTCCGCGGTCCGTACGGCCCGTACCGCCGCGCGGTTGTCTCGGTCATGGCCGGTGGTGAACAGGTCGGAGGTGAAGAGCGCGCGGGGCAGCGCCCGGGACAGCACGCGCGCGTGGGCCGCCGTCAGTGTCTCCTTCGTACCCTCGAAGACCAGGACCGGCTGCCGGAACATCGGCAGGTAGCCGATACCGTCCGCGTCCTCGTACGGCTCTCCGATCACCTCGGGTACGGACGCCCCGATCCCGCTCACGAGGAACGCGGTCACGTTCAGCCGCTGCCACGGCTCCAGGTCCTCCCGCAGCAGGACGGCGATCTTTGTGTCGAAGCGGACGGGTTCGGCGCGGACAGGTTCCGTGGGGAGAGGTTCGGCGTTCATGCACTGAGACTGCCGAGCTCCGTACGCGCCCGTCTTGTACGTTCCTTGCATGGTGCCCCAGCGTGAAGTCTCCGCCTGGCGCCCGCGCGTACCGGGTGTCGTGGAGGTTTTCCACGCCCACTTCACTGAGTACGCGTATCCGATGCACGTCCATGACGCGTGGACGCTGCTGATCGTCGACGCCGGGGCCGTGCGGTACGACCTCGACCGGCACGAGCACGGCACCCCGCACGACTCGGTCTCGCTGCTCCCGCCGCACGTCCCGCACAACGGGTCGCCGGTCACGCCGTACGGCTTCCGCAAGCGTGTGCTGTACCTGGACCTCAGCCGGCTCGACGAGACCTACATCGGTCCGGCGGTCGACACCCCGGACCTCGTCGACCCCGTACTGCGCCGGCGCGTCGGGCAGTTGCACACCGCCCTCGCCCACCCGGGCGACGAACTGGAGGCAGAGAGCAGGCTGACCCTGATCGGGGAGCGGCTGCGCGGCCATCTGCGGCCCGGGGCCCGGGCAGGAAAGGGGTCGGGGAAGGGGGCGGGGAAGGGGACGGGGACTAGGACTAGGACTAGGACGGGGGACGATCTCTCGCATCGCTCCTACCAGGCCGCCGACCGGCCCCTCGCCCACCGTCTGCGCGAACTCCTCGACGAGCGGCTCGTCCAGGGTGTGAACCTGGAGGAGGCCGCGCGGCTGTTGCACGCCCACCCCGCCCACCTGGTACGGGCGTTCAGCGGCGCCTTCGGGATCGCCCCGCACCAGTATCTGATGGCCCGCCGCGTCGACCTCGCCCGCCGCCTTCTCCTGGATGGCCGCGTGCCGGGCGAGGTGGCGGCGGAGACCGGCTTCTACGACCAGTCGCATCTGACCCGCCACTTCAAACGGCTGGTCGGGGTGGCTCCGGGGCGCTACCGCGTCAGCGCAGGCATGGCCCGCAGAGGCCGCAGAGGCCGCAGCTAGTGCTCTGACCGGAAACGATCACCGGATTGGTGCCGACTGGCCTTGCGCCGGTTGGATGTGACGACACGTCCGATCGGCGCGGGGAGGCGCGGTGGCAGAGCCGGTCAGGGTTCGCAGGCTGACCGAGCAGGAGGGGCAGAAGCTGCAGCGGATCGTGAGGCGAGGCACCACCAGCACGGTGCGCTTCCGCCGGGCGATGATGCTGCTGGCCTCGGCGGGCGGGAACACCG
This sequence comes from Streptomyces sp. NBC_00878, assembly GCF_026341515.1. Taxonomy (NCBI): domain Bacteria; kingdom Bacillati; phylum Actinomycetota; class Actinomycetes; order Kitasatosporales; family Streptomycetaceae; genus Streptomyces; species Streptomyces sp. NBC_00878. The sequence goes on from NZ_JAPEOK010000001.1 coordinate 4,839,624, forward strand.
TGCCGGTGATCGCGAATTTGGTCCAGGCGGACGAGGACACCGTTCGTGACATGATCCACCGCTTCAACGAGATCGGGCTGGCCTGCCTGGACCCTCGGTGGGCGGGAGGCCGTCCCCGCCTCCTCAGCGATGACGACGAGGAGTTCGTTATCCAGACAGCCGCCACCCGCCCCACCAAGCTTGGCAAACCCTTCACCCGCTGGTCGATCCGCAAGCTCGCCGACCATCTGCGGCGCAACGTCGCCCGACCGATACGCATCGGCCGCGAGGCCCTGCGCTGCCTGCTTGCGCGCCGCGGCGTGACGTTCCAGCGGACCAAGACCTGGAAGGAATCCAGCGACCCGGACTTCGACGCCAAACTGGAGCGGATCGAGTACGCGCTGACCGAACGGCCCGACCGGACCTTCGCCTTCGCCGAGTTCGGACCGCTCGGCATCCGCCCGACCTCCGGGTCCTGCTGGGCCAGGAAGGGTCGCACCGACCGGCTGCCGGCGACCTTCCACCGCACCCATGGGGTGACGTACTTCCACGGCTGCTACTCGGTCGGCGACGACACCCTGTGGGGCATCAACCGGCGCCGCAAAGGCATCGGGCCCACCTGGGCCGCGCTCAGGTCGATCCGTGCGGCACGCCCCGACGGTGCCCCGATCTACGTGATCCTGGACAACCTCTCCGCCCACAAGAACGCGCACATCCTGCGCTGGGCAGTCAGGAACAAGGTCGAGCTGTGCTTCACCCCGACGAACGCATCTTGGGCGAACCCGATCGAGGCGCACTTCGGCCCTCTGCGGCAGTTCACCATCGCCAACTCCAACCACCGCAACCACACCACACAGACCCGAGCACTCCACGCCTACCTGCGTTGGCGCAACGCCAACGCCCGACACCCCGACGTACTGGCCGCCCAACGCCGCGAGCGCGCCCGCATCCGCAGCGAGAAGGGCATCCGCTGGGGCGGACGCTCACTGCCCGTCACAGCCTGACGCCTCGCTCACGACCGCCGCCGAGCCGACCACCGCACTCACCCCCGGCGCCGGGCTGGGACCGGGCTGTGCAGTGACCGGCCGCGGGCTGAGCCGTAATTCGTTTGACCGGGCCACGGGTCAACGCTGCACTGTGGCGGGACACCACGAGTCGTGGTGCCGGTACCCGAGGAGGCAGCGGCAGCAATGGAGATCCGTTCCACGACCGACAAGGATCTCGACGTCTTCGTCGACACAGTCCATGCCGCGTTCGGGCGCTTCCCGGAAACCCCGGTCGAGGGCGGCGGGCTGTGGTGGTCGGCGCTCGAAATGGACCGCTGCCTGCTCGCCCTGACGGCGGACGGGCGGCCCGTCGGCACCGCCGCCGCGCATCCTTTCGAACTCACTCTGCCCGGTGAGATCCTCGTCCCGGCCTCCGGGGTGACCGCCGTCGGCGTCCTGCCCTCCCACCGGCGCCAAGGCGTGCTCAGTACGATGATGCGGCACCAGCTCACCGAGTTGCGGGCCCGAGGAGAGTTCCTCTCCGTGCTGCTGGCCTCCGAGGCCCCGATCTACGGCAGGTTCGGCTACGGACCGGCGACCTACACGGCGCGGCTGACGGTGCCACGCCACCGGGCCGCTCTCGTCGTTCCCCGGGCCCGCACCGTGGCGGGCGCCCCAGCGGCCGGCTCGGACAACGGCTCGGTCGAGGTGCTGCGTCGGGCCGAGTGCGGCGAGATTCTGGAAGAGGTCTACGACCGGTATCGCCGTGCCCAGCCCGGCGCGCTGTCCCGGCCGCACCGCTGGTGGGCCTTGCGCGCGGGGCAGCCCCCGATCTCGCCGGCGCCGCGCTACGTCGCCGTTCACCGGGACGCCGACGGCGTCCCGGACGGGTACGCCAGCTACTCGATCGGCGAACCCAACACCTTGACAGTCGACGAGACCATCGCCACCGACGACGCCGTCTTCATGGCCCTGGCCCGGTACGTACTCGGACACGACCTGGTCACTCAGGTCGTGTTCCAGCATGTCCCGCCCGGGCACCCACTGCGCTGGCAGCTCGCGGACTTCCGCGCTGGCGAGGTGAGCGGCGACATGGACTGGCTCTACGTACGGCTCCTTGACATCCCGCATGCGCTGACCGCACGTGGCTGGTTCACGGACGGCGAACTCGTCCTCGACGTCGACGACCCGTTCCTCGGCGAACACGGCAGCTACCTGCTGACTGTCCAGGAAGGCAAGGCCGACTGCATCCCGACAGACCGGGAGCCCGACCTGTCCCTGGACATACGCGACCTGGGCTCGATCTACCTCGGCGGCACCGCCCCGAGCACGCTCGTGCGTGCCGGACACATCCGGGCCCACCACCCGAGCGCGGCCACCCTCGCCGACGCCCTCTTCCGCGCCGACCGTCCCCCGCACTGCCTGCACTGGTTCTGACCGCGCGCTCGCCGACCCTGTAGAAGTCCCGTTAGCCCATAGTCACCCGCTGGGGCGGATGCTCCCGACGCGCGAAGGGGTGAGTGGGCGTGGCCGGGAGCGGGGGGCGGCGGCGACGGCCGGGCTGGAACAGGCGCGCCGTCACGAACGGCCGGACAACCTGGCCTCCCTGCGGCGGCTCGACGAGGAACTGCCCGCCATGCTGACTCGTCCACGGGCGGGCGGTCCGGGAATGAATCGCTGACCTGGGCATGCTGCCACGCCATGCCGGTGAACCTATGCGGTCACAGCACTAGACCCGGCGTCGGCAGGGCATTGCAGGGCGGCGGCGCTAACCGTCGGTCGAACTCCGCGTCAGATGACCGAACGCGTCCAAGTTGCGCGTGGACTCGCCGCGCGACACCCGCCAGGCGTACTCCTTGCGGATCGCGGAGGCGAAACCGAGCTCCAGGAGGGTGTTGAAGCTGCCGTCGGCGGCCTCCAGGACCGAGCCGAGGAGCCGGTCGACCTCGTCGGCGGTGACCGCGGCGAGCGGGAGCTTGCCCGCCACATAAATGTCGCCGAGGCGGTCGACCGCGTAACTCACTCCGTAGAGCTTGAGGTTGCGCTCCAGGAGCCAGCGGTGGACGCCGGCCTCGTTCTCGTCCGGGTGCCGGATCACGAAGGCGTTGAGCGACAGGGAGTGCTTGCCGACGATCAGTGAGACGGTCGTCGACAACTTGCGGGTGCCGGGGAGCTTCACCACGAAATGGCCGGGCTCAGGACACTCCCACTCGATGTCGGCGTCCTTCAGGACCCCCTCGATGGTCCCCGCCGCGCGCTCTACGTCAGCCATGGTGGGAGCGTACGTGACGGCGGTGATCGTGCATGGCCGCCGTGTAGACGTCCGCCGTGGCGGCGGCCGCCGTGTCCCAGCCGAAGGACTTGGCGTGCCAGGCGGCAGCCGCGCCCATCCGGTCGGGGAGTGCCCGGTTGTCGGCGAAATCGCGCAGCACGCGCGCGTAGTCGACGGGATTGTGCCCCGGTACCAAAAAGCCCGTCTCCTTGTGGCGCACCGCGACGGGCAGACCGCCCACGGCAGCCGCGAGGACGGGAGTGCCGGCCGCCTGTGCCTCTATGGCGACGAGCCCGAAGGACTCACTGTAGGAGGGCATCACGAGGACGGACGCGGCCCGGAACCAGTCGGCGAGCTGCTCCTGACCGACCGGCGGCCGGAACCGTACGACATCGGCGATACCGAGCCGGGCGGCGAGTTTCTGCAGGCCCTCGGGCTTGGCGAGGCCGCTGCCGCTCGGACCGCCCACTACGGGGACGACGATGTTCGAGCGGAGGTCGGGCCGCTCGTCCAGGAGGACGGCCACCGCGCGCAGCAGCACGTCGGGCGCCTTGAGGGGCTGGATGCGACCGGCGAAGAGCGGTATCAGGGCGTCCTGCGGGAGGCCGAGCCGGGCGCGGGCGGCGGCGCGGCCGTCGGCCGGGCGGAAGCGGTCGAGGTTCACGCCCGGGTGGACGACCGCGACCTTGCCGGGCTCGGCGTCGTAGTGGCGTACGAGTTCGTCGGCCTCTTCGGAGGTGTTGGCGATGAGGCGGTCGGCGGCGCGCACGATCTGTGTCTCGCCGATGACCCGGGCGGCGGGCTCGGGGGTGTCGCCGTCGGCCAGGGCGGCGTTCTTGACCTTCGCCATGGTGTGCATCGCGTGCACCAGGGGCGCGCCCCAGCGCTCGGCGGCGAGCCAGCCGACGTGGCCGGAGAGCCAGTAGTGCGAGTGCACCAGGTCGTAGTGGCCGGGGCGGTGACCGGCCCAGGCCTGCATCACCCCGTGCGTGAACGCGCAGAGCTGGGCGGGCAGGTCCTCCTTGGCGAGGCCTTCGTACGGGCCGGCGTCCACGTGGCGTACGAGGACACCGGGCGCGAGTTCCACCTTCGGTGGGAGGGCGCCGGTCGTCGCGCGCGTGAAGATCTCGACCTCGATGTTGATCGCGGCGAGGCGCTGGGCCAGCTCCACGATGTAGACGTTCATGCCGCCGGCGTCGCCCGTACCGGGCTGGTGCAGTGGTGAGGTGTGTACGGAGAGCATCGCGACGCGGCGTGGCCGGCGGTGCAGCCTGAGCCTCGAAGAGGCCGCCGGGGAGCGGCGTCCGAGCCTGCTCACGTACTGGCTCACGTGGCGTTCCTCCTTGCTGCGGACGTGCTCTGACCGTGGTGTGGACGGGCTCTGAACTGTGGTGCGGGCACGTGTGGCCGTGGTGCGGGCATGCCTGACGGAGGACGTGGAGCGCCCTCCAGGTGCTTGAACGCCGGAGGGCCCCGCCCTCATTTCCTCTTTGCCGAATCATTACCGCCTATCGCTCAACTGTTCGGGGGTGTGGTGCGTGGTGGAGGTGGGGCTCGCCCCGGGGATCTTTCTCGCCCCCGCCGCCCCTACCCATTCCCGTCCCTTACTCGGGGGCTCCGCCCCCGAACCCCCGCTCCTCAAACGCCGGAGGGGCTGAAAGAAATGCCTCAGGCGCTAGAGAAACCCCAGGGCCGAGATGCTTAGGGGCGCGGGGCCCTGACATTTGCGGCTCCGCCGCGGGGCGCGACCAGCCACGACGAACCCGCACCTCTCGACACGAACGAGCACACCCCTAAGCCCGTCCGGCGCTTGAGGACGAGGCCGTCCAGGCCGACAGCGGGGGCCTGGGGGCGGCAGCCCCCAGCAAGGCCCACACGAGCACCGCCCACACCAGCAAGGCCCACACCAGCGAGCCTCACCACAAAGGCACCGCATACCCTTACCCCCATGACAGCCCGCGCAGCGACCCCCGTGGGGACGGTCACGCGCGGCACCACCAACCCGAACCGCCTCCGCCGCATGGACCGCTGGATCGCGGCCACCCACGGCACCGAACTCCGCAGGTCGGACACCCCCGTGGCCGTCGACCTCGGATACGGCGCGGCCCCCTGGACGGCGGTGGAGCTGCTCCAACGCCTCCGTACCGTCGCTCCACGCGCGCGCGTGGTGGGCGTGGAGATCGACCCGGCCCGGGTCGCGTCCGCCAAGCCGTGCGAACGCGAGGGGCTGGCCTTCCGGCACGGCGGCTTCGAGATCCCCCTGCCGGAACGGCCCGCCCTGATCCGCGCGGCGAACGTACTGCGGCAGTACGAGGAGGCGGAGGTCGCCGCGGTCTGGGCGCGGCTGTGCGCCCGCCTCGCTCCGGCGTGCGCCGACTCGCGGGGCGGGCTCCTCGTCGAGGGCACGTGTGACGAGATCGGCCGCCGGCACGTGTGGGTCGCGCTCGGCCCCGAGGGCCCGCGGACGGTCACGTTCGCCACCCGCCTCGGCTCCCTGGACCGCCCGTCCGACCTGGCCGAACGCCTCCCCAAGGCACTGATCCACCGCAATGTCCCGGGCGAACCGGTGCACGCCTTCCTCCGCGATTTCGACCGCGCGTGGGCAGCCGCGGCGCCGTACGCCTCGTACGGCGCCCGACAGCGCTGGATCCGGGCCGTACGAGATCTGGCGGCGGACTGGCCGGTCACGGACGGGGCGGCGCGCTGGCGGCAGGGCGAAGTGACCGTGCGCTGGGAGGCGTTGGCGCCCGCCTCGTAAGATCCGCACCTCTCTCACGGGGGCGGGCGGCGGCGGAAGCGATCTCGGTGTGACATGACGGGAACGATCTCGATGAGTCGTTCGTCACACTGGCGGGGAACGTGCGGGAGATCATCGTCGAGTGGGCAGTGAGGGGTGGGGAACGGGTGGGTGTAGGCAGTGGAGTTCCTGCCCACCTCTGTCACTTTGCGCGTCGACATGGCACGATCCCCGAGGCCTTCGTAAGTTACTGACGGTAAATCAACTTGGGGGTTCGTCCATGGGATCCGGCAAGCGGAGCCTGACCACTACGGCCATGGCCCTGGCCTGCGCGGCAACCATCCTGTCCGCGCCGGGAGTGGCGTTCGCGGCCCCGACGCCCACGCCCACTCCCACGCCGACCCCGAGCGCAACGCCCCCGAGCACCAAGGACCTTGAAGCGGTCCGCATCAAGCTGGACACGCTCTACCACGACGCGGCGGTCGCCACGGACGCGTACAACCTCGCGGAGGAGCGGACCGAGCAGCAGTCGGCGCAGATCGTCGGGCTGGCCCGCGAGATCGTCGAGGGGCAGGCGCGGCTTGACCGGCTGAAGGACCGCGCGGGCGCCGCGGCCCGGGCCCAGTACCGCAGCGGCGGACTGCCGGACGAGGCCCAGTTGATGCTCAGCGACGACCCGCAGGAGTTCCTGGACGGCGCGGGCCGGATCCGCGAGGGCGCGCAGGCGACCAAGGGCCTGCTCGCCGAAATGAAGCGCACCCAGGACGACTTGGAGCAGTACGCGCGCGACGCGGCGGCCCAGTGGAAGAAGCTGGAGGCCAACCGCGAGGCGAAGGCCAAGGCCAAGAAGAAGATCAAGGAGCAGATCGCCGCCGCGAAGAAGGTCGAATCACAGCTGGAGAAGGAAGAGAAGCGGCGCCTGGCGAAGCTGGAGCAGCAGGCGGCGTACAAGGCACAGTCGGCCTGGCTGAGCTCCGTCGCCCTCGACAAGATCAGCGGCGAGGCGTCGGCCCAGGGCGAGAAGGCCGTGGAGTACGCGACGAAGCAGATCGGCAAGGCGTACGAATGGGGCGCCGAGGGGCCCGACACGTTCGACTGCTCGGGCCTGACCTCGCAGGCGTGGGCGGCCGCCGGGCAGGGCATTCCGCGCACCTCCCAGGAGCAGTGGAAGCAGCTCGACCACATCGCCGTCGAGGACATGCGCCCCGGCGACCTCATCATCTACAACTCCGACGCCAGCCACGTCGCGATGTACATAGGCGACGGCGCGATCGTGCACTCCCCCCGTCCGGGACGGACGGTGACGATCGCGGGGGCGGGATCGATGCCGATACTCGGCGTCGTACGCCCCAATCAGTGACGCCCGACATGTGGCGGTTCACCGTATTGATGCCGTCAGTGGCGTGACGTGTCGCACGTGATGGGCGGCACTTTCCGGCCAGTCGCGCAACCTCGGTGGCGTGATGTACGTCATCCCGGACAAGCTGCGTCCTGCCCAATTGTGGTAGGGGATGCGGCATATGACGGTGGCCGCTTTCGGTGTGCCGGGCCTTCCGCCATTCCTTTGTGGCGGCGGCTGACGCTATGGTCCCCGTCGGTGGGTCGAGACCCCTCGGCCCACCATGCCCTCGGGGGGAGGGAAGGAACCAAGACGATGCCCGCACCCGTACCGCGGCAGAGAGCGATCCCCGCCGTGGAAGGTGGTCAGGCTCGCGCCGCGTCTTCAACCGGCGGTCCGGCTCAGGCCGCGCCCGCACCCGGCGCCCTGCCCGGCCAGGCGCCGCCCTCGACGAGCCGTGACACCGGCGTCGGCACCGGTGTAGACGCCGACCGTGGAAGCGACGCCCACCACAACGGCGTCCACGACGACGGCGTCCACGACGGCACAGCCCACGCCCACGTGAGCGGTGCCGCGCACGGCAATGCCCACAACGGCATGGCCCCGCTGACGCTGCTCGTGATCGAGGACGACCCGGCCGGCTCGCTGAACGTGCCCTCGCTCCTGGACTCGGGCGGCAAACCGATCCGTATCCGTACCGCCCGCAACCTCACCGAGGCCGAGCGGCTGCTGACCGACGACGTCCAGTGCATCCTGCTCGACCTCGCGCTGACGGCCGGCGGCCGACCGGTCGCCGGGGCCGAGGCGGACGACGAGCTGGCCATGCTCAAACACGTACTGCGGCTCGCGCCGCGGCACGCCGTCCTGGCGCTCACCGCGTCCGAGGACGCCGAGCGCGGCGCCGAGGCGGTACGCGTCGGCGCCCAGGACTACCTCTTCCGCGACGAGCTGGACGGCCGCCTGCTGAGCCGCGCGATCCGCTACGCGGTGGAGCGAAAGCGTTCCGACACGGCCGAGCGACGGCTCACCGAGTCCAAGCTGCGCGCGCAGGAGAACGCGCGTCTTGAGCGCGGCCTGCTGCCCACGCCTCTCCTGGAGGGTTCGTCGCTGCGGTTCGCCGCGCGCTACCGGCCCGGCCGTTCGCGCGCGCTGCTCGGCGGCGACTTCTACGACACGGTCCGCACCCCCGACGGCACCGTGCACGCCATGATCGGCGACGTCTGCGGTCACGGCCCCGACGAGGCGGCGCTCGGCGTGGAGCTGCGGATCGCCTGGCGCGCGCTGACGCTGGCGGGCCTGTGCGGCGACGAACTGCTCTCCACGCTCCAGCAGGTCCTGGAGCACGAGCGCGACAACGACGAGATCTTCGCGACGCTCTGCACGGTGGACATCGCCCCGGACGGCCGCCGCGCGGGCCTGTGCCTGGCCGGCCACCCGGCCCCGCTCATCTCGCGCCCGGCCCTGGCCCCCGCCCGCTCGCGCGCGGTCATCGGCACGGACGACGTCGGGACCCCTCCCCTTCTCCCTCCGGTGGCCGAGCTGCTCCCGTACGAGAACGGCGGCCCGGCGCTGGGCCTGCTGCCGAACGCCCGCTGGCCGCGCCGGCAGGTGGAGCTGGGCGGCGAGTGGAGTCTGATGCTCTACACGGACGGCCTGATAGAGGGCCGGACCGGCGAGGGCCGGGAGCGGCTGGGCCAGGACGGGATGGTGGACATGGTCCGCCGCCAGCTCGCGCAGGGACTGCGCGGCGAGGACCTGCTGCGAGCGGCGGTGAACGAGGCGCGGGACCTCAATGGCGGGGAGCTGACGGACGACGTGGCGGTACTGCTGCTGGACCGAGTGGCTTAGCAGCGACGCGCCCGCGCTCGTGCTCCGCTGGGTGCCGCCGTTTCCTGGCTGCCGGCCGTCCGTGGCTGGTCGCGCAGTTCCCCGCGCCCCCAAGAAGCCCGCGCCCCTAAGAAGGGGGCGCGAGTGTGCCGGGGCCGGAAAGGAGAGCTCAGCGTCCGCCGTTGTACGGCCCGTACGGACCGTCGCTGCTGCTTCCGCCTCGGCGGCCGCCTCCGCCGCCGCCCGAAACCTGCCTGATGGCGGGCCGGACGTCCACGAAGAAGACGATCGTGGCGATGAGTCCGGCGATCTGCAGGAAGACCATCGGCACCAGCAGGTTCACGGCCACCGTGACGCCGAGGATGATCAGCCAGAACATCTTGGTCTGCTTGTTCGCGGCGCGATACGCGTCCTCGCGGGCCAGGCCGGCCATCACCAGCGCCACCACCGCGAGCACCAGCATGCCGAGGAAGATCAGCGACATGAAGCCGCCGAACGCGGTCAACAGCACTTGGCCCACCTACCCGATTCGAGTCCTCGTCCCTACGCGGTCACCGTACCCGCAGAACGGGTCGGGGACTCCGGTAGTGCCCGGAGTCCCCGACCCGTTCGCGTGACACCTGCCGCCTCTGACCCGGCGGCGCCACGCCTGCTTCGCCTACTTCGCCTACTTCGCGGGCGGCGTCGTCTTCTTCGCGGTGGTCTTACGGGCGGCCGGGGCCTTCTTGGCCGCGGTCTTCTTCGCCGGGGCGGGCTCGGCCTTGGCCTCGGCGGGCGTCTCGGCCTTGACCTCGACGGGCTCCGACTTCGGCTTCGGCTTCGGCTCGACGGCGACGGCCAGTTCCTCGATCTCCTCGGCGGCCTCGCCGCGCCAGGTCTTCACGGTCTGCTCACCGTGCTCGGCGACCTTCTCGTACGTCTCGCGCGCCTTCACGGCGTACTCGGCGGCCACGCCGACACCGCGGAGGGCGAAGTCCTGAGCCGTCTCACCGATCTTCTTCAGGTCGGTGTCCAGGGTGCCGATGAACTCGCTCACCTTGGTCTGAATGGTCTCCTGCGCCTCCTTGGCGCGGGCGGTGGCCTTCCCCTGAACCTCGTTCGGGTCGATGCCGCGTACGGCGTCGATACGGGCCGGCGCCTCGACACGCAGCTGCTCGACGATGCCGGGTACCTTCTTGGCCTGCTGAATGGCCAGGTCGGCGGTGCCGGCGGCGAAGTAGAGCGGGGTCGGGTCGCTGAAGGTCTTGCGCAGGTCGTCGGTGATGGCCATGGCGATGGTCCTCCGGGAATCGCTATCAGTTGAAGCGTGAGGGTTTTGAGTACTTTGAGGGTTTTGTCGTTCGTTACTCCGCGGCCGGCCGAGCCATACCGTCAGCCCGCGGAGGACTGCTGCTGGTCGTGAGGGTCGTTCGTGTCATGCGGGCGGTGCGGGTCATGCGGGTCGTTCTCCCCGGCATCGCTGCCGTCACCCGCACGAACCCTGTCAACGACGGCGCCCGGACCATCCGTCACGCCTGTTGCGCCAGTCGTGGCGGTCACGTCCCCGACCGCCTTGATCTCGGCCTCGATGTCGATCTCGAACCCGTTCTCCTTGCGGAAGGACTCGTAGATCTGGAGCAGCACCTGCTTCTGCCGCTCGTTGAGCGTCGGGTCGGCGAGGATGACCGCACGCGTCTCCACCTCGTCCCGGTCACGCTCGGCGTCGAGGATCCCGGCACGGACGTACAGCGTCTCGGCGGAGATCCGCAGGGCCTTGGCGACCTGCTGCAACACCTCCGCGCTCGGCTTGCGCAGCCCGCGCTCGATCTGGCTCAGATACGGATTGGACACCCCGGCGGCGTCGGCGAGCTGCCGCAGGCTCAGATGCGCGTTGCGCCGCTGCTCCCGCAGGTACTCCCCGAGATTGCCGACGTTGAGTGATGCCATGCCTCCACCCTGCCCGCTCGCGCTAACTATTGCAAGCACCTGCTTGCAAAAGTGCGCTACGCCACTGCGGGTGAGTGCTTGAGACTGAGCACGATAGGTGTCGTATTTGCAGGGCAACTGTCGTGCCACCATTGCCGGTCAGCTGTCTGCCTTGATCTTCTTCATGGTGAGGTGGGATTCGAGGCACCGTACGCCGGTCAAGCCGCTCAACTTGCCTGTGAGGAAGGCTTCACAGGCGGCGTGGTCGCCGACGGCGACGCGAAGGAAGTAGTCGGGGCGGCCGTACATGCGTCGGCACTCGATGACCTCGTCGAAGGCGGCCACGGCGGACTCGAACTCCTCGAAGCTCTTGCGGTCCTGGGAGTAGATCTCGACGTCGATTAGGCCCTCGAGGCCGCGGCCGAGGGCTTCCGGGTCGAGGACGCCTGCCTGCGCGGCTCAAACGCCTGGAAGAGGCCGACGTCATCGCCGGGTACCGGGCTCGTTGAGGGTTCTGCGCGCCGAGTGAACCGTTGCCTATCCGCCTGACGGAAGCGTCGATCAAGGCCACTGCGTGTACGAACGGGGACCGCAGTGGGCTGTCCGCGTCCTCGATGACCAGCAGCTGTCCGGTCTCTGTGATGTCCGGGCAGTCTCGGAGATCTCCGGGCAGGTGAGCTGATGTCTCAGTCATCTCCGGGTACGTCGCTGTGACTGTGTCCACGGTCGTCGTGGCTGGTAGGCGTCGTTCCGGAGGCCTGGATGGATGCGTGTGAGGTGTCGGCGGAGGACGTCGATCTGGAGTACGTCAACGCGGGCGGGGTCCGTGAGCGCGGGGCGCTGGAGTGTCTGTGGTCGGTCCGGTTCGAGTCGGTACGGCCCGAGCGCCGGTTGCCGGCTTTCCGAGGGCGGGGCAACCGGTACGGCTGGTGCTGGTCAGCGACGTGTGGCGGGCATGTGGGCTACGAGTCGTGGCTGGACCGCGATCGCCTGATGCTGCTCGACTGCGACCCGCTAGTGCGTTGGCCACGAACGTTCGCCGGGTCTGGTGATACGCCGGTCGATGTCCGGGGTGCCTGGGTCTGTCAGTCTCACTCTCGATAGCGACGTGGTTGTCGTGGGGAGTGAGGTCATGCATGGCAGAGCCGGTCAGAGCACGGCGGTTGACTGATCAAGAGGGCCAGAGACTGCAGCAGATCGTCCGGCGGGGCCGCCATGAGTCCGTACGGGTCCGTCGGGCACTGATCATCATGGCGTCGGCGTCGGGCACTCCCGTGGCGGCGATCGCACGGCTGGCCGCCGCGCACGAGGACACCGTCCGGGACGTGATCCATGCGTTCAACGAGAAGGGCCTGGCCGCGCTGGACCCTCGGTGGGCGGGAGGCCGTCCCCGCCTGATCAGCGATGACGAACGCGAGTTCATCATCGCGACGGCCAGGACCCGCCCAGTCACGCTGGGACGCCCGTTCACGCACTGGAGCCTTCGCAAGCTCACCGAGTACCTGGCCCGCAACCGGGTCCGGACGGTGAAGGTCGGCCGGGAACGACTGCGGCAGATCCTGCGCGAGCACGGGATCTCGTTTCAGCGGACCCGCACCTGGAAGGAGTCCAGGGATCCCGACAAGGACGCCAAACTCGACCGCATCGAGCACGTGACCAGCCGTTTCCTGGACCGGTGCTTCGCGTTCGACCAGTTCGGTCCGCTGTCGATCCGGCCCTGCCACGGCTCCGGCTGGGCCGGGGAGAAGAAACCGGACCGGCTGCCGGCCACCTATCACCGCACTCACGGTATCCGGTACTTCCACGGCTGCTATTCCCTCGGCGATGACCAGTTGTGGGGCGTGACCCGCCGCCGCAAAGGCGGTGACCACAGCCTCTCGGCGCTGAAGTCGATCCGGGCCGCCCGCCCCGACGGCGCCCCCGTCTACGTGATCATGGACAATTTGTCGGCGAACAAGACCCCGGCCATCCGGACCTGGGCCAGGAAGAACAAGGTCGAGTTGTGCCTGACGCCGACGAGCGCGTCGTGGGCCAACCCGATCGAGGCTCAGTTCGGGCCCCTGCGCAACTTCGTCATGGGCAACTCCAACCACCCCAACCACACCGTCCTGTCCTGGAAGCTTCAGGACTACCTGCGCTGGCGCAACGCCAACGCCCGTCACCCCGACGTCCTGGCCGCCCAGCGCCGCGAACGCGCCAAGGTCCGCAGCGAACGCCAGCAACGCTGGGGCCGACCACGACCCAAAGCCGCCTGATCAAACCCGGCGAACGTTCGTGGCCAACGCACTAGTAGGGCTTGGTCAGATTCGTATCGGTGTGGGCATGTTGCGGTGGCAGGTGGGGCAGGCACCGGTCCAGAGGGCGAGGAGTGTCTGTAGCTCGCGGACGACTTGGTAGAGGCTCAGGCCGGTGCTGGGTCTTTTGGGGCCCGGGCCAGTCGTTGCAGGGTGCAGAAGGCGTGCGCGACGGAGACGAGGGTGACGTGGTGGTGCCAGCCGCCCCAGGTCCGGCCCTCGAAGTGGGCAAGTCCCAGGGCCTGCTTCATCTCCCGGTAGTCGTGCTCGATGCGCCAGCGGAGTTTGGCGAGGCGGACCAGCGTGGTCAGAGGCATGCCGGAGGGCAGGTCGGACAGCCAGAACTGCACCGGCTCGTTCTCACCGGCGGGCCATTCGGCCAGCAGCCAGCACACGGGCAGTTCCGGGCCGTCGGTGGCCTGGCGGACCTCGCGTCCGGCAGGCCGGATGCGCAAGGCCACGAAGCGGGAGTACATCCGCTTACGGCCAAAGCGGCCGGTGCCGGGCCGGGAGCCCTCTCGCCACTGCACCGGCCGGGCAGCCTTCCGGCCCGCCGCGATGACCAGCTCCTTCACCGACCGCGGCTTGTCGGGATACTTGGCCAGCGGCGGGCGTCCCGTCCCGCAGTACGGCCCGGCCACCGGCACCGCGTCGGCGGGCTGGGCCGACAGTGTGGTGGAGATCCCCACCACGTAGTTCAGGCCGCGGGCCTGCAGTCCGTGCCGGAACGCGGCAGCGTCGCCGTATCCGGCGTCCGCGACGGCCAGCGGCACCTCGATCCCCCACGAGCGGGTCTCGTCGAGCATGTCCAGGGCCAGCTGCCACTTCTCCACATGCCCGACATCGTCCGGGATGCCGCAGGCGGTGCGGCGGGCGACCTTGTCCGCATCGGCCTCCGGTGAGGCGGGATCCCATGTCCGGGGCAGGAACAGCCGCCAGTTGACCGCCGCCGAGGCGTGGTCGGACGCGAGGTGGAGTGAGACGCCGACCTGGCAGTTGGTGACCTTGCCCGCGGTGCCGGTGTACTGCCGCGACACGCATGCCGAGGCCATCCCGTCCTTGAGGAACCCGGTGTCGTCGAAGATGAGGGCCTTGGGCCCGATCGTCTCCTCCATCCGCCAGGCGAGCTGGGCCCGGATGTGCGCCGGGTCCCAGGGGCTGGTGGTGATGAAGTTGGCCAGTGCCTGACGATTGCCGTCCTCCCCGAGCCGGGCGGCCATCGGCTCGACCGACTTACGCTGCCCGTCGGTCAGCAGCCCCCGCACATAAACCTGCCCCCACCGGCGCTGATCCTTGCGCGCGAACGGCTCGAACACCTCCGCCGCGAACGTCTCCAACTCACCACGCACCACAGCAATCTCGTCCGGAGTCACACACTCTCAACGCCACACCGGGCCCGCAGGACACGCACCACAACAACCGACCTGACCAAGCCCTACTAGTGCGTTGGCCACGAACGTTCGCCGGGTTTGATCAGGCGGCTTTGGGTCGTGGTCGGCCCCAGCGTTGCTGGCGTTCGCTGCGGACCTTGGCGCGTTCGCGGCGCTGGGCGGCCAGGACGTCGGGGTGACGGGCGTTGGCGTTGCGCCAGCGCAGGTAGTCCTGAAGCTTCCAGGACAGGACGGTGTGGTTGGGGTGGTTGGAGTTGCCCATGACGAAGTTGCGCAGGGGCCCGAACTGAGCCTCGATCGGGTTGGCCCACGACGCGCTCGTCGGCGTCAGGCACAACTCGACCTTGTTCTTCCTGGCCCAGGTCCGGATGGCCGGGGTCTTGTTCGCCGACAAATTGTCCATGATCACGTAGACGGGGGCGCCGTCGGGGCGGGCGGCCCGGATCGACTTCAGCGCCGAGAGGCTGTGGTCACCGCCTTTGCGGCGGCGGGTCACGCCCCACAACTGGTCATCGCCGAGGGAATAGCAGCCGTGGAAGTACCGGATACCGTGAGTGCGGTGATAGGTGGCCGGCAGCCGGTCCGGTTTCTTCTCCCCGGCCCAGCCGGAGCCGTGGCAGGGCCGGATCGACAGCGGACCGAACTGGTCGAACGCGAAGCACCGGTCCAGGAAACGGCTGGTCACGTGCTCGATGCGGTCGAGTTTGGCGTCCTTGTCGGGATCCCTGGACTCCTTCCAGGTGCGGGTCCGCTGAAACGAGATCCCGTGCTCGCGCAGGATCTGCCGCAGTCGTTCCCGGCCGACCTTCACCGTCCGGACCCGGTTGCGGGCCAGGTACTCGGTGAGCTTGCGAAGGCTCCAGTGCGTGAACGGGCGTCCCAGCGTGACTGGGCGGGTCCTGGCCGTCGCGATGATGAACTCGCGTTCGTCATCGCTGATCAGGCGGGGACGGCCTCCCGCCCACCGAGGGTCCAGCGCGGCCAGGCCCTTCTCGTTGAACGCATGGATCACGTCCCGGACGGTGTCCTCGTGCGCGGCGGCCAGCCGTGCGATCGCCGCCACGGGAGTGCCCGACGCCGACGCCATGATGATCAGTGCCCGACGGACCCGTACGGACTCATGGCGGCCCCGCCGGACGATCTGCTGCAGTCTCTGGCCCTCTTGATCAGTCAACCGCCGTGCTCTGACCGGCTCTGCCATGCATGACCTCACTCCCCACGACAACCACGTCGCTATCGAGAGTGAGACTGACAGACCCAGGCACCCCGGACATCGACCGGCGTATCACCAGACCCGGCGAACGTTCGTGGCCAACGCACTAGCCCACAGGCTCGGCACGACACCCGCAGAGGTCTCCGTCCGCACCGGCCTGGTACCCCGCACCCGCCCGGGCCTGCCCACCCGGCTGCCGCTGGGGCTCCTGTACCACCTAGATGAATGAGTCCAAGGGATGGCCTGCGGACATGAGACGAGGGCGTCCAATGTCAGTGTGTGAAGACAGACCTGGACACCCTCGCAACGGCACTCTATGCCCGGATCGACGACGAGTTGAAGGCTTCGCCGTGGCTGGCCCCGTACCGGCCCGCCGTCGGGATCGCGCCCACGCTCAGTGACGCCGAACTGGTCACCCTCGCAGTCACGTCGGCGCTGCTCGGTTACACCTCCGAGCGGCGCTGGCTGCGCCGCGTCGGGCGGGACTTCGGCCACCTCTTCCCCTACGTGCCCCAGCAGTCCGGCTACAACAAGCGGCTGCGTGCCGCGTCCTCGCTGCTCACCAGCATGATCCGGATCCTGGCCCGGGACACCTCGCTGTGGAGCGACGATGTGTGGCTGGTCGACTCCACCCCGGTCGGCTGCGGCTGCTCCCGCGAGACGGCGAAACGCTCGGACCTGGCAGGCTGGGCCGAGTACGGTTACTGCGCGTCGCACTCACGGTACTTCTGGGGGCTGCGGCTGCACCTGGTGTGCACACTCGGCGGGCTGCCGGTCCTGTTCGCCCTCACCGGCGCGAAGGCCGACGAGCGCGAGACGCTGCGCGACATGCTCGACACCGCACCCGATGCCGCAGCCGCCCGCCCCGGCCAGACGATCATCGGGGACAAGAACTACTACGGCCGCGAGTTCGAGCATGATCTTGCCGAGCGTCACCTTCAGTTGCTGCGGCCGGCCCGCAAGGGAGAGGCCGAGCGGGCCGGGTCACACCTGTTCAAGCCCCTGCGGCAGGTCATCGAGTCGGTCAACCAGACCCTCAAGGGACAGCTCGACCTGGAACGACACGGCGGCAAGAGCCCGGCGGGGGTAGCGGCCCGCGTCCTGTGCCGGATCCTCGCGCTCACCGCCGCGATCTGGCACAACGACAAGACCGGACAACCGATCAAGCGATCACTGACCGCCTACGATCACTGACCGCAACGACACCCCTCGGACTCATTCATCTAGACGACGAACACATAGCAGGCTTCGCCCGAGCCACCCGCCTGGCGCCCGGCGAGGTCAGCGGCATGCTCCTCGCCCCGCTCGGAGAGCGATACGGGCCACTGAACCCCGCCTTCACGCCACGCACTACCCCAACGCGGATGATCTACGACAACCCGTGGGTGCTGACCCGCTCCTCGCGCTACTGCCCCTTCTGCCTCACCGGGCACGGCGATGCGATCCAGGACCGCCACGGAGGCGCATGGCAGCGGCTGTGGCGTCTACCCGTGATTTTCCTCTGTCTCCGGCACCGACGACTCCTGTCGCACCGATGCACCAGGTGCGGAACACTCGCGCAATTCGTCCGCACGGCAAACAGCATTGCGCGCCTGTCCGACGACTCGCTCCACCCAACACAGTGCCGCTTCACCGCACGATCGGCCTCGCACCGGCAGCCCACGGGGGCCTGTGGAGCCGACCTTGCCCGGCCAGATATCTCGCCCGGGCCTGATCCCGTCACCATGAACGTGCTGCTCCACGTCCAGCGCGAACTGGGGCACCTACTCGCGGCAGGAGGGCCAGCGACCACCATGAGCGCCGGGGCACCGGTCCCCGTTGCCCACTACTTCGCCGACCTGAGAGCTATCGTTGCCATGATCTTCCGGTCCTGGCCGGAAGCCCGCCCCTACGCCAGCACCCCCGTGCTGGTCGCCGCGCTCGACGCGGAACATGCCGCCCGCGCCGCGCAGGCTGAGCCCCTGCTAAACAGCGCAGGCAAGAAGAAGACCTCCAAGCCCTACACCGTGCCGCCCGACGACTCCCTGGTCACGGGCGCGGTCCTGGACATCGCGGCGCAATTCCTTGGAACCCCGGACCGGCACGAAGCACGAGAGCGCCTGGCCCCGTTGGTGCTGCGCCTACGTGCCGCCGACCGGGCACTCAGTACCTATTTGCGGCGCCCAGGCTGGATCTCGAAGCAGTTGCGGTCTGCCGTCGAGGACGAGTGGAAAGGTGCCAGTCGCCGAAGTAAGCCGTCGACATCCTCGCCCGCGTCCAGTCCAGCCGAGCCAAGGACTACGTGGCCGACTTCAACATGGCCCTGGCCCCCTGGCGGCGCGAGCCGGCTGTCCGCGACTCCATCCACCGCACACGCCAAGAACTCGGCGTCGCCGCCTGAAGCACCACCGTGCCTCGGCGGCGCACCGTGACAGCGGAGCCCCCCTCGCCGAGGCTGGCCGGCAGGACGACCAGGCCGCTCGGATCGACCGGGAGCTTCGGCTTCGCACCTCAGGCCCCTTCTGCCCGTCGGATGAGATAAAGGGCAGACGGCCTGAATCGGGGCAAAGCGTCTGTGTTGTGGGCAGGGGCCGGACGGTAGGGTGAGAGCCGTTCTGTAGCGGATTCCGCGGCGCCGCAGTGCAGGTAGGGGAGGGTCGGCGTGGCTCTGGAGCCGAGCGTGCTCGAAAGCCGGTTCACGGACCTGGCTCTGGCGTCAGCCAATTTCGGATTCCTGCTTCCCCACGAACCGCTTCTTGTTCTTCACGGCGCATCCTGTGAGGCCCGCGCGGCTATCGCGCCCGCTGAAGCAGTGGTGGCGGCACGCCAGTTCGGTGAGGTTCTCGCCGCTGAGCTCGGCCACCGGGCCAGGGTGCGCCTGCCTACGGGCGATCAGCAGGCCCGTCTGGACCTCCTGTCCCGAGCCGGGATGCTTCCCGGGCCGGTTCTGGACGCGTTCAACGACCTTCACCGCCTCGACGGCGGCGCGCATGATGAGCGGGAGGTGGCCGCGCATCTGGTCGGGCGCTGCTTCGCGCTGGCCGTTTGGCTCTTCCGCGCCCTGACCGGCGACCCGGAACCGATGACCTTCGTCCACGCCTCAGCATCCGATCTGCAGGTTCTGGCGCAGCGGGTCGCTGCGCTGGAAGAGGACCTGCCCCGCCTGCGCCGCGAATTCGACCAGCGCGTCGCTCCCGCGCCCCTGGCGGTCGCCGAACGTGAACAGCTGATCGTCAGCGCACGCGATGCCGCCTATGAACCGCTGCGCGAAGCCGATATTTCCGCGGAAGTGCAGCGCAGGCTCGCCAAGGCGGGATGGGACGTCCTCGGCGCTGGCGAGGAGTCTCAGCTCAACCGCTCCCTGGGCTGCGTTCTGGTGCCCCGCCTGGGCGGAGGACTCCGCGCCGACATGCTGCTGACGGTCGGCGGACAGGTGGTCGGGATCGTCGAGTGCAAGCGGGACGGCATCGATCTCGCCGAGGCCATGGAGCAGACGGGCGCACTGGCGAAGGCCCCGGAGGGCTCCCTGCCGTGGCCTGTGTGGCGCTCGCCGCTGCCGTACCGGTATGTGAGCGATGGCCGCCGTCTTCTGTTCTGCGACGCAAATGACCCCGAATCCCACGCGCGCCTAGTCAGCGGCTTCCATCAGCCTCGCACGCTGGCCCGCTGGCAGCGCGAAGCGGAGGCGGACGGTGTGGCGCCGACCTACCGGGCCCGCCAGGCCGCCTACCTGCAGCTGCAGGACGAGGGGTTCGACCAGCTGCGCATTGCCCAGCGCGGGGCGGTGCGGGCCATCGAGCAGGCCCTCGCGGCCGGTCAGCGGCGCGCACTGGTGCAGATGGCCACCGGCTCCGGGGCGAGCTTCACCGGGGTATTCACCGCCTACCGGCAGCTCCACTACGCGCGCGCGGGCCGGATCCTGTTCGTGACCGACCGCAAGCTCACCGTGCACCAACTGATCGCTCAGCTGCGCCAGTTCAGCATGCCGGACGGAGGGCGCCCTCTCGATGACGTGTACCACGTCCAGGAACTGACCGCGCACGGCCTGGCCCCGTCGGCTTCCGTGGCCGTGGCCACGGTGCAGCGTCTGTCGGCCATGCTCGCCGGCACGCCAGCACCCGAGGACGGATCCGAGAGCGTGGCGGCGTACGAGACCGCCGAACGGCAGGCGCATTCCGATGCCACGCCCCTGGAAGTGTCCTACTGCGAGGCGCTGCCGCCCGACGCGTTCGATCTCATCATCGTCGACGACTGCCACCGCGCGCTGTACGGACAGCGACGTGCCCTTCTTGAATACTTCGACGCTCCCGTCGTCGGATTCAGCGCGACGCCGACCGCTACCGTGCTGGGATTCTTCAAGGGCAACCTGGTCGAGTCCTACAGCTATGAACAGGCCGTCGCCGACGGCGTCGCCGTGGACTACTCCGTCTACCAGATCCAGGTCGACGGCGACCGGCAGCCGGCGTTTGCCACCCCCGTCGACGCGGTCGGTGTGCAAGCCCGCAGCTCGCGCCGCGCCCGTTACGAGGACCTGGACGAGGAGCTGGCCTTCACCGTAGGGCAGGGTCCGGCAAGGGCTGTCCCCTCTGAGCGCCTGGCCAAGGTGGTGACGGCTTTCCGTAACGCGCTGCCGACCCTGTTCCCCGGCCGAATGCAGCACGGCGGCGGGCTCCTCGCGGTTCCCAAGACCGTGGTGCTGGCGCAGGACGGACTGCATGCGGACGAGGTCGTGGAGCGCGTCCGCGACGTGTTCGGCGCCGGGGACGTCTTCTGCCGGCGGATCACGCCGCGCGACGCTTATGCGGCGGAGCTGCTGCGGGAGTTCCGCACGACACCGCAGTTCCGGATCGCGGTCGTGACGGATCTGATCTCTGGGAACAGTGACATGCGGGTGATGGAGTGCCTGCTGATCCTGCGCGAGGTGCGCTCCGCCGCCTACTACGAGCAGCTGCTGGCCATGGGAACGCAGACCATCTCGTCCGCGGAGTTGCGCGCCGTCACCCCGGGAGCGGATGCCAAGGCGCAGCTCGTGGTCGTCGACGCGGCGGGCGCTTCGCGTCACCTCCAGCCGCTGGTGAACGTGACGGATGCATCCGGGCAGAGGGGACGGGCCGCCTTGGAGCGCCTGCTGCACCGAGCCACTGACGGCCGGGCGACGCCGCAGGAGACAGCCGAACTCGCCATCCGGCTCGCCCGGCTTATCCCCGCGCTCAGTGACGCCGACGGCGCCGAGATCCGCAAGCTGGCGGGCCGGCCTCTGCAGGAGCTGGTGACCCGTCTCCTCGACTCGGTCGACTCGGATCACCTGGCATCGCTGCGCCGGGCGGGAGGCAAGAGAGCCGTCGAGGACGAGCGGCGGGAGGCCCTCTACCCGCTCACCGAGGACCTCCAACTCCAAGAGGTGCTGCTCGACCTGTACGACCGGCCGGCCCTTGCTCGGGGAACGACATCCGGCAGCCGGGGTCGCCGCCAAGACAAGACAGTGGGCCGGCGTCTGGCCGAGTTCGTCGAGCGGTCCGGACCCTTTAACTCCGCCCAGCTGTGGTGGATCGAGAAGATCGCGGATGTGGTGGCCACCGAGACGCGCTTCGACCCGGCGTATCTCGACAGCATCCCCTTCTCGGCGCGCGGCGGCACGGACGGCTTCCTTGACGCCTTCGGGCCCGACGCCGCGATCGACCTCCTGGACGAACTGCGCAGGGCCCTAGCGTGATGAATGAGGTGCCTGCCGGCTGGAGGATCGTCCGGCTGGCCGACGTGCTGAGTGAACCGTTGGTCAACGGCCGGTCCCCGCGCCCCGGCGAGGGCGGATTGCCCGTACTGCGCATGCCGGCGCTGCGGGCAGTCACCGTGGACTTCACCCAGTCCAAGAGCAGCAACCCGCGGGACAACGGCCACGCGATACTGCTGGCCGACCACGGGGATGTGCTGGTCGGCCGGGTCAACGGCTCACATTCCTTGGTCGGCGAGGGCGCGCTGGTGGACGGCCCCCCGGCCCCGACGGCCATCCCTGACACCATGATCCGAGTACGCGTACGCCCCGATGTCCTCGATCCGCGCTACCTCGCACACCTGTGGAAGTCGCCGGTCATGCGGCGCCAGATCGAGGCACGCGCCCGCCAGGGCGGCGCAGCGATCTGGCGGATCAACCAGCGTGATCTGGCCGCCGTCCTGCTGCCGCTGCCCCCTGTGGGGGAACAGCGCCGGATCGTCGGCCTGTTGGAGGACCACCTCGCCCGCATCGACGCCACCACGATCCGCGCCCACAGCGCTCTCGACCAGGCCGACGTCCTTAGCCGCGCCCTGACCGCGCGGGCAGGGCGCGGCGCTCTCACCGATACCGCTCGGGTTCCCGCGGACCTGCCCCGGGTTGCCGGCGCAGGGGACGGGACACTGCCCGACCTGCCCGAACGCTGGCGGTGGACCCGCCTGCACGATGTCGCCGAGGTCACCCGCGGTATCACCCCACCCGGCACGCAGGAGTGGAATCCCGCCGATACGGACGTCTCCTGCCTGCGAGTCGCCAACGTGCAGCGCGGCCGCCTGGACCTGAACGACGTCCGCACGATCCGGCTGCTCCCGTCACGGGCCGAGGCAGCCCGACTGCGGGCGGGTGATGTGCTGCTGACCGGCGGCGGATCGATCGACAGTCTGGGCCGCGGCTGGATCTGGGAGGACCAGCTGCCCCACTGCGTCCCCCACAGCCACGTCTTCCGTGTCCGGATCACCACCCATCAGCTCCACCCCGTCCTGCTGGCCTGGCACGCCAACGGCCTCGGCCGCCAGTGGTGCCACCGCAACGCCACCCAGAGTGCGGGGCTGGCATCCATCAGCCTGGCCAGGATCCGGCTCATGCCGGTGCCGGTTGCTCCCGTAGACGAGCAGCACCATCTGGTCGCGGTGGTCCAGGCACACACCGCGGCCCTGAACGCGGCCTGCGCTGCAGCCGAACGCGCTCTCGAGGTGGCCGGACGGCTACGGCGTAACCTCCTGGAACGCGCCTTCACCGGTCACCTGTCCCCTCCGCTCTCCCCGTCCGGGCGACAGGAGTATGTGCTGTGAACCCCACCGTCTCCTCCCGCCCCGGACACGACCAGGCCCTGGTGGACCGGCTGTGGAACTACGCCAACGTGCTGCGCGACAACGGCACCTCGGGCCTGGAGCTCATCGAGCAGCTCTCCAGCCTGATCGTCCTCAAGCGCGCCCATGAACAACGCCAACGCCCCCTCAACGGGCAGGACATCCTCGGCTTCGACGCATGGGAGCAGCTCACCTCGACCGAGCGCGACTACCTCATCCCGGCGTACGAGCAGATCCTGGGCCAGCTCGCCGCCCGGCCCGGAACGCTCGGGCTGCTCTTCCGGCGGGCACAAAACCGCATCCCGGACCCTGCCCTCCTGCACCGCTTGATCGTCGACGTGGTGGACCGCTACCAGTGGTCCTCAGCCGACATCGGCGCTGTCTTCGAGGCGCTGCTGGCCCGCATGAGCACAGACACGAAGACCGGCGCCGGCCAGTACTTCACGCCCCGGCCGCTGATCGAGGCGATCGTGCAGTGCATGCAGCCCGGCATCGACGACACGGTCTCCGACCCGGCCTGCGGCACCGGTGGTTTCCTGATCAAAGCCTTCGACTACATGGTCGACCACTTTCCTTCAGGTGTCACCGCGGCTCAGCGCAAGCGGCTCGGCCAGGGGGCCTTCTTCGGCACCGAACTCGTCGACGCCACCGCGCGGCTGGCCACGACGAACCTCGTCCTGCACGGCGTCACCCGGGCCGACGAGACCCACCCGTGCATCACCGTCGGGGACGCGCTGGCCCGCCCACCGGCGCGGCGGGCGACGCTGGTGCTCACCAACCCTCCGTTCGGGCGCCGCTCCACCAGCGAGGAGCCCTACCGGGAGGACTTCTGGACCCTCACCACCAGCCGGCAGCTCAACTTCCTCCAGCACATCCACAGCCTGCTGGAGACCGACGGCCGCGCCGCTGTCGTGGTGCCCGACAGTGTGCTGTTCGAAGGCGGGCCGGGTGAGTTGATCCGGCAGCGACTGCTGTCCGCGTGCGACGTCCACACCCTGCTGCGGCTTCCCACGGGCATCTTCTACGCGGGCGGTCTCAAGGCCAGCGTCCTGTTCTTCGACAAGCCCGAACCGCGCCCCGATGGCAGCCCGTCCACGACACGGTTGTGGGTGTACGACCTGCGCTCCCCGCACACGACGACGGCCAAGCCCATGACACCAGCCGGTCCCGACTACAGCGACTTCGTGTCCGCCTACCGGCCCGGCCGACCCCGCAGCGAACGAGTCGAGATTCCCCGCTTTCGCTCCTTCGCCGTCCAGGACCTGCTCGCCCGGCCCGGCGTCAACCTGGACGTTCACGTCGCCGAACCCCCGCCCGGGCCCTTCGCACTGGAAGAGCCCGAGGCCGACCTGTACCGCATGGCCCAGGAGATCACCGCTGAACTGGGCGCCGCCCTGGCCGAGTTCGCCTCCCTGACTGAAGCACTGCGCCCCTACGGTGTGCACGCGGACGGCCCGGATCGTGAGGCGGAGCGGTGACGGCGACCAGGAGCACCTTGACCGGGGGGATGCCGTGCGGCTGCTGCGACTGAGACTTCCCTCCTACCGGGGCCTGCGTCACTTCGAGCTGGACCTCACCGGCGCCCTCGATGGCGGCCATGCCATTGCCACCCTGATCGGCCCCAACGGCGGCGGAAAGTCCCGGGCCCTGCACGCGCTCGCCGAGATCTTCGGCGCCCTGCACCGGCCGGGCCGCCGTGCGGCCTTCGCCTTCGAACTCGACTACGAGGTCCACGACAGGACGGTCCGGGTCGTTCAGACCTCCCCCGACACCTCACCCGAGCTGACCGTGGACACCTCCCTGGGCCGGCCGATACGCGCGGCCCGCGCAGTGTGGACGCAGCATCTGCCCGATCACGTCTTCGGCTACCAGGCGCACGCCCAGGCTCCCTGGACCAGCGAGTTCGACCAGCACCGCCGCTTCGCCGCCCGCCGCGTCGGCCAATGGCGCCGGCAGTGGATGACGGACTTCGACCAGTGGCGCGCACACCACGCCCCGAACGAAGGCGAGCTGTGGACCGAGCAGCTCACCCTGCCCATCAACTGCCCCCTGTACACACCGGTGTTCCTGTGTACGCCCGCGCATCTGCCGCTGCTGCTCCTCGCGCAGACCACTCACTGGGCCGACTCGTTCGGCACCTACCTGCGCCGCCATTCCTACCTGCAGCGGGTGGCCTCCGCGGTCCTGCGGATCCGAGCGCCACGCACCGCACGCGCCCCGCACCTGGCTGCCCTCCCGTACTGGGGCCTGGGCGGGCCTGCCCGCACCCTGTTCGCGGCCGCCGCCGAATCGGGGCGGTTCGGTCTCATCCCCGACGCAGACCCGGTGGACGGGGCCGGTAGCCCGGCCGACGGGTTCCAGATTGTCCTGGGCACCGCGGAGGACGTCCGCGCCTTCCGTAACCTCTTCGACAGTGACCTGTCGATGTTCGGCCTGCTGGCCACCCTGCTGGATGCCGGCTACCTCACCGTCGACGTCCGCCTGGACAAACCCGGCGCGCTCACCGTCGGCCTGGACGATCTGAGCTCGGGGGAGCAGCAGCTCCTGACCATTTTGGGCCTGCTGAGACTACAGCGGGCGCATGAGTCGCTGTTCCTTCTGGATGAACCCGACTCCCACTTCCACCCCGAGTGGAGCCGACGCTGGTACTCCTCCGTGCGCAGCGTGCTGGGACCGCATCAGCACTCGCAGTTCCTCACCGCCACCCACGAACCGCTCCTGGTGTCCAACATGACCCGCGAGCAGATCCGCGTCGTCACCACCGACGCGGAGGGCCAGGCCAGCGCGGTGATACCCCGGGCCAACCCGCGCGGACAAGGCGCCGGCGGCCTGCTGACCACCGACCTGTTCGGCCTGCCCACCCAACTCGATGAGCACACCCAGGAACTGATCGACCGCCAGTACGCGCTGCTTCCCGAGGCGGCTGGCGACCCGGTCAAACAGGCTGCACTGCGCGATGTCACCGCCCAGCTGGAGACCATGGACTTTCCCAACTCCGACCGTGATCCGCTCGTGGCGGCCTTCCTCGCCGAGCTCCACCGCAGACGCCTCGCGCTCCTCGAGGCCGCCCACGGCCCCAATCCGCCCTCGCCCGAACGACTGCAGGCCTTGGTCGCCGAGCTGTTCCACGAGCGCTTCTCGTCGGTGATCTGACGCCGATGAGACACGTCAACATGCAAGGGCTCACCGCCCCGCCGGCCTGGGCAGCCAAGGCCAAACGCACCCTCGACGCGGTCAGGGCCGCCGTCGCTGCCGGCACGGAGCGTGAATTCAATTCGCACTGGGCCGAGGACGCCGTACGCGACTTGCTCCTCGGTCTCGTCGGCGTCAAGTGCTGGTACTGCGAGACCCTCATCGTGCGCGCGGACATCACCGTCGACCACTTCCGGCCGAAATCCGAAGTACTCGACGTGCCTGGCCACCCGGGCTACTGGTGGCTGGCTTACGAGGTGTCGAACTACCGCATCGCCTGCAAGCATTGCAACAGCGGCGGAGCCCGCTACAACGGTGTCCGGGAAGGCCGCGCCAAGGGCAGCCAGTTCCCGCTCATAGGCGGAACCCGCGCCCGCACATCAGTCGACGACCTGAACAACGAACAGCCGCTGCTCCTGGACCCGGCTCGCCCCAGCGACCCCGACCTGCTCGGCTTCGACTTCGCTGGCTACGCCCGGCGCAGCAGCACCCCTTACTCGCCGGCCGAAACGAACCGCGGTCTGTGCCGCGCCGACGAAACCATACGGATTCTGGCGCTCAACGACTCCCACCTCGTCCCGCTCCGCGGCCGCCTCATGCGGGAGGTCACCGTACTCGCCCGCTACGGGGACAAGACCGACATCCAGCAGCTGATCGACGACAAGGTGGGACCCAAGGCGCCCTACAGTTCGGCAGCCTCCATGGCCCTGGCCCTGCAGCGCGCCGTCGACCAGCCGGCCGCCGCGCCCGCCCCGGCCGCAACGACGGCCGGCGCCGCGCCCACCATCGACCCGGCACGCTCCCGAGTCGACCTGCACGACCTGCTGCAACATCTGGACCCGGACGACCTGAAGGCCGGTATCACCCTCACCGGCCGGCACGAGAAGAAGGTCCACCGGGCAGTCCTGAACCACGAGGGCCAGATCGACGTCGGGGGCCGCCCCTGGCGCACCCCGACCACCGCCGCCCGAGTCGCCACCGGCAGCAACAAGATCGACGGCTGGGATTTCTGGTGGCTGACCATCGCCGGGGTGGGGCAGACCCTCGCTGAGTTCCGCGCCACGCACCACCCGCCCACCGCACCGACGTGAGACACGGGTACGGCGGTGAGGACGATGACGCGGTCCGGCCGGTATCTACGCTCTGTCCGGTAGCCGGCGTGGCTCAGCAGTGCTGGCAGGTGACGGGCCTTGTCACCGCTTGCGCGGCTTGCGGCCCTGCTGGCGGCGGGTGCGCTTCGGAGGACGGGCACCGTCCAATGCCACAAATGCGGCGGTCAGCAGTCCGGAGGACGCGGCGGTGTGGAAATGCTCCGCGAAGGCCTGCGGCGAAGCGAACGCGGGGCGCCGCTCGGCAGGTTCCTGGAGCATGAACCCGAACCCGTAGAGCACCAGGACGCGTTTGCTGGTGGCGGCCGCCTGAAGCCAGCGCGGCGGCAGGCTGGTCTGGGCGCGGGCCCAGACGGTCCCCTTCTGGTCGCGCAGTTCCATGCGGTTGCCGCGCTGGTACAGCCGCCAGTCAAGAAGGGCGGGGATGGACATGGCCTCGGGGATGATGCGTCGAAAGCCTGCGCCGCTGATGCGGTGGACCTGGTACTCCATGGCGGGCGCCCCGGTCAGGGGCATGGCGGTGAGCATGTAACGCGGCTCCATCAGCACGATCGGTGTCCTGGGGGGCCGCTCGCCGTCCTTGCTGTCACCGTCGGTGTGTGGATTACGGATGATGCCGACCGACTGGAATGGGGGCTGGCCGCTGAGGGTGCAATGGACATCGGCCAGCGCCGCCTCGGCGGTCTGGCGGAGGTAGGTGCTCTGCTCGGGGAGCATGCGCTCCAGGTCGAAAACCTCCTCGCCCCTGGCGTGAACATGGTCGTGGATCTGCTTGCTGGTTATGGTCTTGACCCGTTCCAGCAGGGCCCGAAACACCTGCTCCCACGGCGCGGCCGCATCGATGCCGCCGGCATCGAAGCACTGGTCGCGGAGTTCGACGATCAGAGTGACGAAGTCGTCCGTGTCATGGTGCGCGGCGGCGTCGACCGCCTTGAGGAGCGTGAACCGGGCCCGCTCGTGCTCGCGCAGTGCGGCATCGAGATGCTCGATGCCGCACTCCGTCAGCACCCGGCGCAGGAGCGCTGCGGCGGTCTCGTCGGTGGACTCGATCCACACCAGGGCGCAGGCGAGACCGACGTTGTGGACGAAGTCCTGGACGGAGGAGCGATACAGCGACCGCGGTCCGGTGTAGGGGAGGAACGTCTCGAACTCCGCTTCGGCCTCCTGCCAGCGGCGCTGGTAGACGAGCGCCTCGATGAGGTGGCGTGTGACCTCCGCGGCGTGGAAGGAGCGTGCGTGGCTGTGATGGGTGTGGGGAAGCTGGCTGCGGGCGAGGTGCTCGACGCCCTGCAGATCGCCGTCGCCGAACAGGTGGGCGACCTGTTCGGCCTCGAGCCGCTCGGCGACCGCCGCGGTCTTCGGCAGCCGGTCGGCCAGCGTGGTGAACGCTTCGAGCGCGGGGCGCAGGCGCGGATCGTCGGGGTGGGTGCTGGCAAGGTTGCGCAGGACGATGAGCGCCTGCGTGGCCAGGAGCGCCGCGGCCGGCTCGCCATCCGGTTCACCAGGCAGCTGCTCGATGTACTCCACCAGCGGCGACAGCAGATTCACGGCCTGCTCCACCGGATCGGAGGTGTCATGGTGCGCGTACATCTGGGCCAGTGAGATGCGGGTCTGCGCGATTAGCAGCGTGTTGGGGTCGGCCAGGTCCTGAAGCCATTCCAGTTCCAGGTGCAGCAGCCGCATCGCCTGGTCCAGCTGCCCCTGGATGTACTCGAATCCGGCGAGGTTGCCGATCAGGAGCGCGGTGTCGTTGTCCTTGACCTCGCTGGCTTGGATATGGCTCGCCAGGGCCGCCGCGTGCGGGGCGATCTCCCAGGCCAGGTCGCCGTCGCCGAATTCGAGGGCCGCGCCCAGCCAGCGCGCGGTGTGGAAGGCGCTGCGTGAGAGCGCCGTTTCCACCTGGCCTCCCTGGGTGAGGCGCTGGCGCAGCAGATGCTGCAGGACGGTGTTCATCGACACGGTGTCGTCGCTGTCGGCGAACCCAGAGATGCGGGAGGTGAGCGGCTCGTCGTAGCGGACGAAGGACACCTGGATCAGTGCCCGGATGATCTCCCGTACCGGCACGGTGGTTTCGTCCAGAACGACGGCTTCCTTGCCTGCGGGCACGATGCCCGGCGGGATGAGCGCGCAGGCCATCGCCAGGTGCACCGGAATGCGCTGGGCGGCGAAGTTGCACAGGAATCCGAGGACTTCGTGTACCTGGTTCGGTAACTCGCCGTCGTCGGCGGTGTTGTGGGCCAGGCGTTCCAGGCTCAGTTCGACGGTGGCGGCCAGGGTCCGCGGATAGCCGGAGGGTTTGGATCTCTTGTCGGCCAGGGCCCGATCGAGCAGAAGGGTACGGAATTGCTTCAGACGCTCGACAGGGATCCGGCAGGTACGCATGTATCCGCAGGCCAGCTCGATGGCCAGGGGCCATCCCTCCAGTGTTTCGGCCAGAGCGTCCAGGTCTTCCCGCCAGGTGGCCGTCGCCTTCTCGTCCAGGTCGAGGCGGCGGGTGAGGAGTTCCACGGCCTGGGCGTGGTCCATCCGGGACAGGACGACGCAGGGCATGGCGTGCCAGCCGGCGCTGTCGATGGACGTGAACAACACATCGCCGCGGCCCAGCCGAGGGATCCACGCATCGACGTCGGCTGGGGCGGCGTCGTCGAAGACGAGCAGCCAGCGTCCGGGCAGCGCCGCGAGCAGTTCGTGGACTTGTTCGCGAAGGTAGGGCGTGCTCGCGGAGGCCGGGCTGTCGTGCGTGTGCCCGTTCAGGTGCCCCCAGATGCGCCTAAAGGAGCCGGCCAGGGCCTCATCGGTGGCCGCCTCAGCCCACAGGACGAGGTCGTAGCGGTCGGCGTGTGCGGCGACGTACGCGGCGGCCGTGCTCGATTTCCCGATCCCCGACAGTCCGGACAGAACACAGGAGTTGACCGACCGATCGCGCGGGTCGGCCGGGGCCAGGGCCTTGGTGATATCTGCGAGCAGGCCCGGCCGGGGGATGTCGGGCACGGGCGCGAGCGGGCCGAACACACTGCCCCAGTCCTGGCGTCCCAACGCGCGCACCAGCACGTCGTCCTCCACCAGCGCGGCGTCGGTGAAGTCGGCGATGGTCCAGTACGCCTGGTGGGGGTCGGACGCGCGACGCATGATCTCGGCGACCAGGTGCCCCGTGATCAGCCCCGCCGAGCGGCTGCCGAGACCGGCACGATGGTGGGCCCTGCGCTCTCGCAGTCGCTCGTGCAGGTTGTGGCGAATGTCCTCCACGTCCCGGGCGTCGACTACTACCCGGGCGCGGGCGAGGCGTTCCAGGTCCTGCTCGGACAGGGCCGTCAGGCGGGCCGTGGCGGAGGAGGCCCGCTGCAGCAGCTGCGCCAGCTGCGACCTGAGCTGACCGGGGTCGGCGGGCGGGGCGTTGAGGATCGTGGCCAGAGTCCGGCAGTTGCGGTCGGGCATTGCAGCTGTGATCAGCTCGTACCGTTCGGCCTCGACCTTGCAGACCAGCTCGGCAAGGATGGTGAACGCGTCCGGGGCGCTGACCTGTCGGCCCGGCGAAGCGCTCTTGACCTGTGCGGCGAGCAGACAGTCGCCTTCCCTGTCGACAAGGTCGAAGTCGACCACGTCGACCGCCGCGGTCGAGGTCGTGTCGGTGGGCCCCTCGATCCGGCAGCCGTGGATCCGTTCCTGATCCGATGCGGTCAACATCGCTTCGAGCGTGCGCAGGTACTGGTATTGAAACCCGCGGGCTGCTATCCGGCCGCCGTCCATCCGCACCATCGAACCCCCAGTTCGTCCAACGCCGCTCAGATCAAAGGAGGTTAGCGACTGCGTCTGACAATCACCCCTGTCGTCGCGGGCGCGCACAACGCGGCCGGTCGGCACAGGGTCCGACACCCCGATGATGCCTTTTAACCCCCGCTACGGCAGCGTAAGCGGGTCGGCCGCGCTGGAACCCGCCCATGCAGATCCCTGTCACGGCCGCGATGCGGCGGTGCTCACAGCGATTCGGTCCACTCGCCGGGCTCTTCGAGCACATACGAGGCGTCGGTCGCCGGCGAGTCGCGCGCTGTCCGGCCGTGCGGCGCAGGGGGCTCCGGGACGGTCGCCGCCTGCGGAATCGCGACGGCGCAGGCGGCGCAGACGTCGGCGAGGTGCCAGGTCCGGCCCTGGTCCGCCCGGATCAGCACCAGCCGCAGGGCGCCGTTGCACGGGCCCTGGCGCTGGTGCCAGACGCAGGACCGCTCGCGGCACTGACACGTACGTAGATGCGGCTCCAGGCCGGATTCCCGTACGTGGCGCGCCAGATGCCGCCGCATCTCCTCCCCTCGCGGGACACCCGCGGCAGGGCCCGGTCCGGGGCAGGCGCTGCACATCAGCAGGGGCCGCCCGGCCGGACTGCTGATGGTGACCGTCCAGGCGCGCGAAGGCAGGGCGGTGGTCATCGGATCCCTCCAAGCCGTCATCAGATCGTCGCTGGCCTTCGACCCGGGCGACGCTCGGAGAGGGTAGTGCAGACCTCTGCCCTCACGGGGCGTCTCGGTATCGCCACAAATAGGGCAGAGGTCTGCACTGTCAGGGCAGGGGTCTGCACCGTCCGATGGTGAGGTGACGATCTTTCCGCCGCCGGACCCCGACCCGACGGCGCTCCGGCAGGCCCTCGCCCGGCACCGTGCCGAGCGGGGCTGGAGCTATGACGAGCTCGCCGCCCGCAGCGGCCTGTCGCGCCGCACCCTCATCGAGGTCGAACAGGGCCGCACCATCGGATCACTCGGTACCTGGCACGCCCTCGCCCACGCCTTCGGTATTCCGCTGGGCGAGCTCCTGGATCCCCTGTGTACGGGGCACGAGCCTCCGGGATCCGAGCGCTGACCTGAGGGAGGCAAGGCCCACCCGAAGGGGACGCGGCGTTCGGGCGCTCGTGCCCAATTCGAGTATCTGATCCTTTCCTGTCACTGCGCAGAGGCAAGATGGCGCAGCCCGTCGGTGGGCACGTGTGCGCGCCCGGCATGGCGTGCCGTCAGGCGGCTCCCACCCGACCGCCTGGCAGTGCGGCACGTGGTACCGCAGCCGGATACGCCGGGAGGCCACTACCAGGGCACATTGCGGAGCGAGGGAGTGTCGCCTTGCGCGGGCGTCAGGGGCTGGAGCTGGCCGAACCAGATGCGCCAGGTGAAGAGGAGGCACGCCAGACCCGGGACGCAGAACATGAGCCACACCAGCCACGCTGGAGGGAAGTAGGCCGGCAGAGGCCAGGCGTCATGGAACAGCGCGCCCATGCACACGTCCATGAGCACGACGAGTGGCGGACCGATCCAAGTCGCCCCGGCCGTCCAGTCCAGCCGGCCGCTGCCCCAGTACGCGGCAAAGGTCATGCTGAAGCCGACGTGTGCCGGGATGTAGAGCCAGCCAGCCCACCCTTCTCCCAGCCCGTTGGAGTAGGCGACGCCGACCGTGGAGGCGGTGATGGCCAGCAGGTAGACCATGCTGACCGTGGTGAGCAGCAGCCGGACGTGCCACTTCACGACCTGCTTGACCAGGACGTAGTCGCGGCGCCCTGCGGGTGCGCGGCTGGTTGGTGACCAGCTGCCGCCCGACGGCTCGCCTTCCCCGGTGCCCGTGTGGTCGAGGAGGGTGGTGAGGCTGGTCCCGGCGGCCACGCAGTCCTCGGCCCGCTGCACCAGGTCGGCCGCCCGCTCGTAGACGGCGGTGTCCGCGCCAGGCTGAGCTGCGCGGACGCTGACCGCCTGCCGGGTTCCGTTCAGCCAGTGGGCGGCATCGTCGGTATCCAGCTCGGCGGCGGCCTGGACGGCCAGGGGCAGCAGCTCGTCGGGGGCCGCGGCCACGGCCCGGTGGGCGCCCTCGGCAAGCGCGGGATCCTCCGCGCTGACACGGGCGACAACGTGGAGGGTCTGGGTGCGCTGCGCGGGCTTGAGGGTTTCGTGCTGCAGGAACTGCTCGACGAATTCGTGCCCGCTGTCGGTCTCGACCTCGGTGAGCAGGGCTGCGGCCAGCGGCTCGCCGACCGCGCCCCAGTGGGCGCCGTCGGTGCTGGGGTAGGCCGCGGTGAGGATGTCATCCAGCGCGGCGAGGACTCGCTGGTCGGGCGGAGCCGAGGGGCCGTAGCCGCTGTGATGGGAGTCGTACCCGGCGCGGATAACGGCCTGCCCGTCGCGGATGGTGGCCGCCCCGGCGAGGAACTGGGCGGTGATCAGACTGCGGATCAGCTTGGTGTCCACCGCACCCTGCGGAAGACGGGCCTCGGCGATCTTGCGGACGTAGTTCTCCTCATGTGCCAGGAGCACGTCCATGGGATGGTCACGGTCGGCGAAGTCCGGGTTGGCGTGGACCAGGACGTCGGCGAGGGCCGCGATGTGGTGGTAGATGACCGGATGCGGCCCCGAGTTCGCGATGCGGGCGCCGTACGCGGCCGGCGCATCCGCGAGAGCGCCCTCGCGCCAGCTCTCGTCCGCGTGTCCGGCGAGGCGGAGCTGTTCGATCCGGTGCGCGAAGGCCGTCTTGGCGCATCGGTAGATGTCCGTGCCGGGCTGGCCACCGTAGGCGTCGTCGGGGGTGACGGCGAAGGTGTGGGCGACGGGGCCCGCGTGCAGGGCGCGCAGTTCGCGCTGTTTGGACGGCCACCAGCCGTCCCGGCGGCGGGCCAGGAGCAGGACGCGCACCGTGTGGCCGTCGTGCTGTGAGGCCAGGGCCGCCATCAGGTCGGCGAGTTGACCATCCCGGCTCTCGGCCAGGTCCACGATCACCAGCAGCGGGTAGCGGGAGGAGGCGAGCAGGCCGTAACCGGCGTGGGGCGGTCGGTCGGTGAGGAAGCCGCCGCTCCATGGACGCCGGTCCGCGTCCTGGGGAAGCGGGACGGCCAGGCGCTGCAACACCTCGGCGAGCAGGCGGGTTTTGCCGGTGCCGCCCAACCCGGTCAGCGCGGCGACGTCCACCCGGTGTGCCGTACGGCACCAGGTCACGATCTCGTCGATCAGGTGGGACATGCCAGTGAGGGCGACGGTGCGCGCATGCGGATCGAGCAAGTAGGAGGAGGACAGCACCGGTTCGGGCGGGCCGTGCAGTAGGGGTTGCAGGTCGGCCGCCTGCAGCTGGGGCAGCAGGCCCGTGTGCTTTGCCACGGCGCGGCAGAAGCCGTCGGCTGCCATCAGCTGGGAGGCTGGCAGGGCCATCAGACTGCGATCCCACTGCTTGTCGACCGTGCGCACCAGCCCGACCAGCAGCCCCTGGCAGGTGACCCCCGCCCCGGACAGTCCCTTCCAGTTCTCGTAGAAGCGGGGCAGCGCCCCCAACACCTCGAACCCGTACAGCATCGAGCGTGAACCGGTGTGCGGTGCGATCGTTCCGTCCACCGTTTTCAGGTCGTCGACGAAACGCTCCGGATCCGCACCGGCTTTGCGGCGCATGGCCTTGGGAAAGCCCGACATGGTGCACTGCGGGCGATGGCCGGGATCGCTGCACACCAGCTCGCCGAACCGCACTGTGGTCATCCCCGCGCCGACGGCATCACGGTCCGCCTCCAACAGCGCCGCATCAAGGCGAGGATCGCTCCACACCACGCGGGCTGGGGTGAACTTGGTGTTCTGCAGGTCCCGGACCGCCACGTCGCGGGGCGTGGGCTGGGCGACGTGCAAGGCGGTCAGGATCAAGCCGGGGGCGATGAGGTAGCCGGTGCCGTAGGATTCCTCGCCGCTGCTTGTGCCTTGTACTTCTACGGTGCGCCGTTCCGATCCCCCGATCATCGGCATGGCCGCTAGTCCAGGCCCAGTCCGGCCAGGGACCCGCCGCGGCCACCCGCCGTGTCCCCGATCTCAAGGTCGTTTCCGTCCGCGTCGGGGGCGACGCTGAGGGTGACCGTCATGCGGTGGGTGGCGGTCCGTGACCGCTCCCCTTTCGCGTCAGCGGAGACGACGAACGCCTTCACACCTCCGCCCGCC
This sequence comes from Streptomyces sp. NBC_00878, assembly GCF_026341515.1. Lineage (NCBI taxonomy): Bacteria > Bacillati > Actinomycetota > Actinomycetes > Kitasatosporales > Streptomycetaceae > Streptomyces > Streptomyces sp. NBC_00878. Next base: position 4,874,858 of record NZ_JAPEOK010000001.1, read on the forward strand.
GACGCGGTGTGCCGCAGTTCGATCCCCAGGTCGAGGACGACGTCCTTGACGGTGAACCGGATCGGCGAGCCCGCCCCATCACGCTGGGCTGCGGCCAGCCCGTCGCGCACCGCTTTGATCGCATCCGACAGCTCAGCCGGCTCCAACTCCATATATCCCCCTTGATCGTTGACGTGCTGCGCCAGTGTGCCCCCGCAGAAGGTGCTGCGGAAGTGCGCCGCCAGCCGAATACCCGCCCACCAACGACGCGATACCGCCGCGGCCCCGAATCCTGCCCGGCCCGAGCTCCGTCGGCCGCGGCGGGCCACAGGAGCGGGGACCGGGCCGCGATGCGGCTACCCGCGCGGCATCGCGTCAGCTCACCGCCGCACGGTCACACCGGCCGGCGTCCGCACCGCCGCGCGGTCGAGTTCCTCGAAGATCTGCTCGCGCAGCCGGGTGCGCGAGCCGGGGGTCTGCAGGCGCCCATAGCGCGTCTCGAACCCTGCCAGGTGCGCACGGATACGCTGGTAGAGATCCGGGTGGCGGCGTACGAGCTCGTCGTAGGCCTGGTCGCCGGCTTGCTTCAGCAGTGCATGGCTGGGATCGCCGCGCTCGGCGATGGACAGCCCATCGTTGAGCGTGGTGATCAGACGTACGGCCTCGGCGCGGCGCTGCAGCAGCGCCGCGAACAGCCGCCGCCGGGCCTGGAGTTGCTTCAGCTGCGCGGTGGTGCGGGGAGTCGGCGTGCGGGTCAGATCGGTCAGATGCTTGGTGTGTGGGTTGTCCGCGCCCGGGGCGACGGCACGCAAGCTCTCGTTGAGCTGATCGCGCCAGCGGTTGAGTACCAGGGGATGACACAGCACGTCATCGCGTTCGTCCTGGCGGCCGGCGTCGGTGAGCAGCCGCTTTCGAAACGCCGACTCGTCGAGTGCGAGGACGGAGCGGACGGCGTCGTTGAGCGGTGCGATGAGCCACCCGTTGTCGATGCAGCGGGTGATCTTCTCCTGAATGCAGCGGATCGGTGCGGCTGCCGCGGCGGGCACCCCTGCCGCGGTCGCGAACTCCAGGACCAGGGCGTCCTTCTCGGCGCTGAGGTAGCGGCCCAGCCAGGCGCGTGCCACGCGCCGGGAGTCATCGGTGGCGGGCGGGAACGGGAGCACTCCCGCGGTGGTGAGCTCCTCGACGCGCTGGGCCTTCAAGCGCCGCTCCGCTTCCCGCAACTGCTGCCATACCGCCTGCTGCTGAGCCTTGAGATTCCGGGCCGTCTCATCACACTGGCCGGACAGGATCCGGATCTCGCGTCTGATCTGCCGGTCGTACAGCGCGTAGGTGAGGGCGTCGATGCTGTGCTCGATACGGTCCGGGCCGTACAGCAGCTCGTCGAGACCCGTGCGGCGCACCCCGCACGCCTGCGCGGTCACCACTTTGGCCAGGTCGAGGAAGCTGACGCTGATCAAGTCCGACAGTTGGGGCAGGGGCAGTCGCCACGGCTGCGGGTGCGGCATCCGCACGGCGCGCAGGCCCGCCGCGTCAAGGCCGAGGCCGCTGCGTCGCTGCACGCTGCGGTGATGGGGTTCGCGCAGGTCGAGGGCGAAGCGGACGTTGAGATAGCGGAGGGTGCGGCCACGGTGCAGCGCCGTGGTCGGACGGTCCCGCAAGGTCCGGCAGGGGGCGTACTGCGACGCCCCGCAGGTCGGGCACGCGATCGTCGCGATGTCCGACGAGGTCACGTTCCACAGGGCCCGGCGCACCGGCCCCGAGGACCACGTCTGCTCGTCGAAAGCTGCGTCACTCAGTCGGGTAGGCATGCGCCGCAACCTGCCAGCCACCCCGCGGGCGCGCAGGCGCACGCATCCCGCACGTCCCACGCACGGGTCACGCGTCGCGTACGAACGTTCCCTTCCGGGCTGTGTGTTCGGCGGCTCCGGTGGGGGCGCAAACCCGATGCCTGCTGATGGACGCGACAGCCGCAGTGCTGGGCCCGGCGGGCGCCTTCACCGCGTTCACCTACCTCCACGCCGTACCCCTGACCCCCGCCAGCCGGTTCCGCGGACTACTGGCCGACCGCTTAGAGGAGGTCGTGCCCAGCCGGACCGTCTGGCGCAACACCCCCCGCCTTCGTCCTGCACGCACGCAGACCCCGCGTGACAGGGCATCAAAGCACCGAGCCTGCTGACTCATCGTCGGAGCAGAGTTGAAAGTCCTGGGAGCCTTGCTGAAGAAGCGACGGGCCGGGCAAGCGCGCCTCGCGTGGAACACACCGCACCTGGCCGCGCCGGACACACTGACCCTCACCAGCCCCGCGTTCGGACACGAAGGCGCGATTGGGAATCGGGCTCGGTCCGAAAGCCGCAGCCGCACAGTAGGAAGGACGAATGGGGCCCAGCGCGAGGTTCTCGCTCAACTCTGCCCGGCGCTACGACCACGAAGAGTCACCTTATCCTGGGCTCAGCTGATGATGACGTCGTGGTGATCAGTGGCTAGGACACGGCCGTTTTTAACGATGTAGACCTCCACATAGTGTTGTCCTTTCCAAGATGTTGACTCCTCGCGGGTTCTGCTTCGGTCCTCATCGAGAACGATCGCGCCTCGGAGTTGATCGCGCGCAGCGGCTTCGGGGCCGCGATTCCTGACCTTCCAATAGAGGTCGTACGGCTCTGGAACATCGGTGGTGATTGTGAAGCGCAGGCTCTGAAGGACGCTCACTCGACGGAGACGGCGTAGGGGGCCGTTCCGAAAACCACTCTTCGGGAGAACCTGAGCGTTGATCCGTACTTTGTACCCTCCTCGCCAGCTGAAGCCAAACTCTTCGATGTACTGCTCGTGCGGGGCACGAGCTTCGCGGGTCGGTTGAATATCCGAGGATGCCGTCAGAGACTTCTGAACCGAGCTCGGTTGCTGGAACGAGTCGCCAAAGACGCGCTGCCATGCTGCAAGGCTCAGCGCTTTGCCCTCCTCATCATAGGCCTCGGTTACCCATGAGCTATACAGCTTGATCTTCTTTCGGAAGTTCTCGTATTGCTCCTGGTTCCAGCGGTGGTTGAACGTTGTCTCCGGACAGCTTGGGTCGGCGAGGGTCGGCATGAGCGGGTACAGGTCTAGCCAAGCGCTCAGATCGGCCAGAATTACCTTTAGAGCTGTGGGAGTGTCGCTGTAGCGCGTAGCTTCGTGCCAGGTTTGGATTCGTTCGCCAAGCAGAGTCGTGAGAATTACGGACGGTACGCTGAAGGTCTGCTTGTAGTCTCGTACATATTTCATCAGCCTGATGACGCGCCGCAGTTGGCCGTTGGCCAGACTATCCTTCTCCTTCATCCAGTCCGTAAATCCCTGAGGGTTGGTATCTTCGAAATCATTCTCGGCGTAGTTGACGATAACCTCGCGGCCGTCCGCCAGAGTGATGTAGGGCACCACGTCGACGTGGCAGTCACCCGCGTAGACGATGCGGCAGCACCGGTTCTTCTTGGTTACCTTCGACTTGTAGGTGGCGGATCGCTTGAACGCAGCCCGGACCTCCCGCAAGTAGTCTTTTGGCTTCCAGTCCTCCACCTCATCCAGATGTAGGAGGAAGTCTGCGTCAAACTCGTGATTGTTGAATGGCCTGATGATTGTGCGGTGAGCCCAGGACCCCTGCGGAATGTGCGTCCTGTAGAGGCTGCCGATTTGACTGTCAGCCTTCAGAGTTGATGTAATTGCGGCCACGCGATCGTCGAGTTTATCTAGGCGTGTCTGGTTGAGATTTACAGTGTCCGTAAGGAATGCGCTGAAGTAAGCCAGCAGTTTCATGAAATCTCCAGCGCGACTGTGTAGCGCCCGTCGGTTCGGTCGTAGATGGCCATCTTCGGGTGCACATGAGAGTCGTGAACCCGTCCCAACGCCACGGCTGCCGAAACCGGGGCTGCGGCTAGAACGTGCAGGATTCGCATGTGCTTGTGCTGGGCTTCCATGCTGGAGAGCATTGAGCGCAGCGAGTTTGTGAATTCGCTCAGCGTTTCCAGTGAGTCGATTACATCGACGGAGGGCACCGTGCCAGCAGGGTTGATCACCCAGCGTGGTAGTTCCCGGAGATTCTCGGGAAGTTCGTCAGCCTGGATTGAGCCGGAGATGTTGAGTACCAGGACTCCCTCCTCGGCGTCCTGCGGGGGGTTCTGCGGTGAGGTGGTGGTGAAGCTCGTGCTGGGCGCCGGGTTGTCGGGCCAGTTCCAGGCTTCTGTACTGCGGTGCCGTTGGTAGATAGTGACGGCAAAGGTGTCGTCGAGGCGCGAGCCGAAGTAGACGAGCAACGGCAGACGCGCGAAGCCGAAGGCGCTGACGTGTTGCACGGTGTCCTCGCGCAGTGCTTCGGCGAGCCGACGTTCAAGAATCCGATCGATGTGCCGCTTGCACTGTTCCCAGTAGGCCGACTCGGACTCCTCCTCTCCGATCACGTTACGGAGGTCGATCTCGAAGCCGTCGCCGTGCAGGCTCAATGGGAAATCGGGGAACCGCCCTTCTGAGCGGATCACCGCCTCGGCGGCCGTCGGCTTGGTCAGCTCAACTTCGTAGCCCCGCACCGGCCCGATCAACCGGATCACCGCGGTTCCGTTTTGGGGGCTGAGGCCAGTCATGCGTCGAATCCATGCCTCGCGCTTGCGCTTGATCGTCCGCAAGCGCTCCACCGTCATGAGGTTGAGTGACCCCTTGCGGTCGATCTCGTTGTGCTCACCTCGACACAGAAGCATCAGGTTGTCAGCGAGGTCGCGCTTGTCTTCCGGGAGCGGGTCCATGCCCCGTGGAGAGCCAGGTGCTACGTCACGGCCCACGATGTGGGCCAGTTCCCCGAGGGTGAAGTCCTTGTAGGTGAGCTTGCCTTCGAGCAGGTAGTTGCCGCAGAACTCGCACCGTCCCCCGGCTCGGACCCAAGCCTTCAAGCGTTCTGTGTCAGAGATGGCCATATGCCCTCTTCTCGCGCATCTTCCCATCGAAGACGGAAGTGCATACAGAGAAGCACGCGCCACTGACAGTCGGTGGCCCTCGGCACAGGACAGCCGGAACGGCTGTGAGGACATGCTTGTCACTAGTAGGGCTTGGTCAGGTCGGTTGTTGTGGTGCGTGTCCTGCGGGCCCGGTGTGGCGTTGAGAGTGTGTGACTCCGGACGAGATTGCTGTGGTGCGTGGTGAGTTGGAGACGTTCGCGGCGGAGGTGTTCGAGCCGTTCGCGCGCAAGGATCAGCGCCGGTGGGGGCAGGTTTATGTGCGGGGGCTGCTGACCGACGGGCAGCGTAAGTCGGTCGAGCCGATGGCCGCCCGGCTCGGGGAGGACGGCAATCGTCAGGCACTGGCCAACTTCATCACCACCAGCCCCTGGGACCCGGCGCACATCCGGGCCCAGCTCGCCTGGCGGATGGAGGAGACGATCGGGCCCAAGGCCCTCATCTTCGACGACACCGGGTTCCTCAAGGACGGGATGGCCTCGGCATGCGTGTCGCGGCAGTACACCGGCACCGCGGGCAAGGTCACCAACTGCCAGGTCGGCGTCTCACTCCACCTCGCGTCCGACCACGCCTCGGCGGCGGTCAACTGGCGGCTGTTCCTGCCCCGGACATGGGATCCCGCCTCACCGGAGGCCGATGCGGACAAGGTCGCCCGCCGCACCGCCTGCGGCATCCCGGACGATGTCGGGCATGTGGAGAAGTGGCAGCTGGCCCTGGACATGCTCGACGAGACCCGCTCGTGGGGGATCGAGGTGCCGCTGGCCGTCGCGGACGCCGGATACGGCGACGCTGCCGCGTTCCGGCACGGACTGCAGGCCCGCGGCCTGAACTACGTGGTGGGGATCTCCACCACACTGTCGGCCCAGCCCGCCGACGCGGTGCCGGTGGCCGGGCCGTACTGCGGGACGGGACGCCCGCCGCTGGCCAAGTATCCCGACAAGCCGCGGTCGGTGAAGGAGCTGGTCATCGCGGCGGGCCGGAAGGCTGCCCGGCCGGTGCAGTGGCGAGAGGGCTCCCGGCCCGGCACCGGCCGCTTTGGCCGTAAGCGGATGTACTCCCGCTTCGTGGCCTTGCGCATCCGGCCTGCCGGACGCGAGGTCCGCCAGGCCACCGACGGCCCGGAACTGCCCGTGTGCTGGCTGCTGGCCGAATGGCCCGCCGGTGAGAACGAGCCGGTGCAGTTCTGGCTGTCCGACCTGCCCTCCGGCATGCCTCTGACCACGCTGGTCCGCCTCGCCAAACTCCGCTGGCGCATCGAGCACGACTACCGGGAGATGAAGCAGGCCCTGGGACTTGCCCACTTCGAGGGCCGGACCTGGGGCGGCTGGCACCACCACGTCACCCTCGTCTCCGTCGCGCACGCCTTCTGCACCCTGCAACGACTGGCCCGGGCCCCAAAAGACCCAGCACCGGCCTGAGCCTCTACCAAGTCGTCCGCGAGCTACAGACACTCCTCGCCCTCTGGACCGGTGCCTGCCCCACCTGCCACCGCAACATGCCCACACCGATACGAATCTGACCAAGCCCTACTAGGCGCAGTACGAATCCGGTAAGGGCCTCGTCGGGTAGCGGATCAAGGCTGCGGGGCAGGGGACGCACGTCGCACGTCATTCTCACCCCGCTTCCGCTGCCGGCGTCTGCGAAGCGCCGCGGGTAGCAGCCCTGCGCGGCCGCGGAGCCAGGCCGAGAATACGGCTCAGGGGTGGGGATACCCCGAGATCTTTCACGTGCCTGGAGCCGAGCGCGTGGCATTCCTCGACTTCACGCCGGTAGAGGGCAACGAGCTCGGTTCGTTCCTCAGAGCTGTCCGTCGCTCTGAGGAGTCGGTCCGCGATCCCCAGAATGGCACCGGTCGCGAGTGCCGTGGCGGGAGGCGCGAGGAAGTAGTCGCGGGCCGGAGCTCCCATGACCCGACTGCGAAGGCCCCGGGAACTTCGGTGGCGACCTGCAGCGTCGCGCTCAATGGCCCTGGCCAGCACCTCCGTTGCCGCCAGAGGGCGCGCCTGAGGCCAGGACGCGTAGATCAACGCGGTGACGGCCCGCAGGTCCATGAAGTACTGCGCCACAGAGACAAGTTCCCCACAGCTCAGGGTCTCGGCCGGACCGTCGGGAGAAAGCAGTGCATCAATACGCCTCTGGACACCGATGCTCTCCTCTCGTGTCGCACGGTCCTTCGCCACGATGCGGCCGCGCGATCTGTCGGTCATGTAAGCGCCGCACACAGCCCTTTCCCTGAAGTCGGTCTGGAAGATGGACGGTGCGCGACACTGGATGGGGTGCAATCCTTCATAGGTGGCATGAGCGATGAGTCCCTGCCGGGTGGCGTGGGCGGGACGCCCACAGGAGGGGCAGCAGCGTCGGAGCGTGCGGCGGTGCTCGACGCAGACGAAGACCACCGGCAGGTGCCAGTGCCTCTTCCACGAGCCACCGAGTTCGGCACCTAGAGGGTTGTCCTTTCCGGCCAAGCAGCGCTCGCAGAACTGCGTGCTACGCAGGTTGACCCATCGCCGGGGGTTAGTGAGGAGTTGAGGCCCGTACCACGGAGCGTGCGCTTGGCTCAGTGGTCCATAGCGCTCGCCGAGGGGAGCCAGCAAGAGGTTCTCCATCTCGGATAGCGACAGGCCCGCCACATGCGCAGCTTCGGCGAGCCGTTGCGGAGGGAGGGCAAGAATCGATCCCGCCGGCACATGGATTCCCACCCTGTCCGTGAGGCCCATGCGCGTGGCGATGACCGCGGGTGAACTCCCCGTGTGCTGGGCCAGGCGCAGAATCAGTCCCACGAGCGATTCGTCCTCGAGGGGCGCGAGAGTACGGGGCAGGGGTCGTGGGGTCATGCCTCGGCCGCCGGAGGAGTGCCGCGGTCGTCCAAGACCGTGTTCCGCCTCTTCCGGGGCTTCACGCTCTTCGTCTCCACCTTCCGCTCCGGCCCCTGCTCCGGTTCCGGGGAAGTGTGAACGTCGGGGATCTCACCGGATTCGGCGTCCCGTACGCCGTACTGGCCGGGGATGTTGCCCAGGTTGATGGTGATCTCGTCGAGGAGGCTGGTGGTCAGGTCCTCCAGACCGCTCTCCATGGCCTTGGTTAGTCCGTCCTCGATCAGCCGCCGTAGGAGGCCGACGATGCCGTGGGTCCGGCGGCGGAGGTACTCGGGCATCGCCCCTTCAGACAGCGTGCCCGGTCCGGCGTTGAAAAGCCGGATCTGGTTCTCCGTGGCTTCGAGGTGATCGACGAATGCTGCGGTCCCGGCGTCCGTGGTGAAGTCGAACGGGTCGAGGTTGACCAGGTCGAAGCGGCGTTCGGTCTGGGTGGAGGCGTCGGGGTTGTAGCTCTTGCCCTTCTTCAGCGGCTCGTAGACCCACTGCTTGGTGCGCGGGTCGTGCCAGCCTTCCCTCAGCAGGCCGGAGCGGGGGATGTTGACGCCGATGAGGACGAGCGTGACGTCCAGGTCCATCAGGCCCCGGATGAGGTCGAGGGTGTCCTGGTCGTCCTCCCTGTGCATTTTCAGACGGGTGATGTCGTCGACGATCAGGACGGTGGTGGCGTGCGCCTTGATCGATGCGCGGACGTTGCGGATCATGCCGCGCAGGTTCTTTCCGTAGGGGGCGCCGTAGTAGTCGAGGATCGCCTCGCACAGGCCGATCGGGGTGGCCTTGACCGGGGTCTGGCAGTAGGCGACCGGCGCGATGATGTCCCGAGTGCCGGGCATCGGGTCGAAGTAGTAGGCGCGGTTCTGCTCGAACAGGAGGCGCACGGTGTCCTCGAATTCGACGGCGGTTCGGCAGGCGGTCTCGGTCTTGCCTTGGTAGCCGCCGCCGTTGATCATCAGTCCGTCGAGGGTGCTCGGACCGATGCGCATCGCATTGTTCTGGATCCGGGCGCGCATGAGCGTGGTGACCACCGCGCTCATCGGGGTCTCCTCCATCCGCATGTTGACGTGCGTGGCGGCCCGGTGCAGGTCGTACAACGACTTCTTGCGCGGGCTCATCAGCCTGTATTCGGCCACGGAGATCTTCTTGACCGGCACGAACAGTTCGCGGGTCCTGCGGAACTCCTGCCAACCCTCATGGGTCGTTCGGTCCGGTCGGGGCCCGAGGCGCAGGAACGGTACGGGCTTCTCCGTCTCCTCCCAGGTGTGGTCACTCATCTCGCTCCTCGTCCGTCGCTTGCGCATCCAGGCTTTGCTGGTCTGTGGCTGGTGCGTCGGGTGGGGTGTCGTCGTCCGCGATGACGAAGAGGTTGCGGCCACGACGGCTGGAACCCAGCGGGGCCGACTCCGACAGCTTTCGTGGCCCGGCCGCCTCGCGCCTCCTGCGCCGGTGGGCATCCAGGCTCTCGGTGGCCTCCCGCGCCCTCTCCCGCCACGGCGGTTCCGTTTCACGCGCACCGACAGCGGCCAGACGTGGAGGTGCGTCCGTCGCCTGCGACGGCTTCGGCCGGTCCGCGGCCGCCGCCCGAGCTTGGGTGATTTCCCGTGCGTGCTGGGTGCGCTGGGACTTGGTCAGCTGGGACGGCCAGTTCGCGACCGGGTCGACCGCGCCCAGCATCTCCAGGAGGACCGGGACGAGGTCACTGTCGGAGCGCGGCTTCAGCCCCGCTTCCCGTACGCGCGTGAGGAGTTCCTCGACCCGTGCGTCCCCGAAGGCCGGCATCTCGCCCTCCGGAGGCAGGCCCGTCCAGCGCAGCTCATGCCACTCGTGCGTATCGGGATCATGGAAGAACACCATCCGCCGGTCCCGCGGTTCGCGGTGGATGACCCACTGCTTCTTGTACCGGCCGCCCCTGGCGGATTGCAGGTCGGGCTGGTGCAGCAACTCCGCGTCGTACCAGAGCCCTTTGACCTTCACACCCCGCCGGTAGATCCTCTTCACGTGGTGCTTGGGCAGGAAGCGGTAGTACGTCTCCGGTGACGGGATGTCCAGGTCGAAGCCTTCCTGTGCGAAGGAAGCGGCGAACAGGGTGTTGGGGCTGTGGTCGCCACCCGGATCCCAGCACGGGGCGAACTCACCGAGCCTGCGGTTCTGCCAGATACCCACGACCCAGGTGGCGATGAAGTTTTCCATCTGGCTGAGGGTCAGCACAGCGTCGCCCTCCGGGTCGGCACCGCGGTCGGCGACGTCGACTCCCGTGTAGCCGGGCAACTTCTCGAACACCAGCGAGCGGATACCACCGAAAGTGCGTTCCACCGCGGCCTTGTCCTGGGGGCGTAGGACGCGAGCCGGCAGGATCCGGCAGCCCATCGCCTCCTGGACGTCCACAAGATGGTGGTTACGGTAGACGGAGCCGTGGTCGGAGGTGATGGTCTCGGGGTTGAAGAACGGCAGGGCGGCCACCTTGTGACCGGCGAACTCGGCGACCACGGCGGCCGGCAGCCCTGGGTAAGGCCACTCCATGTCCTCACCCCACTCCTCGCGCATGGGCAGCGGCAGCATGACGTCGCGCAGCATCATCGCGACATCCACTGAGGAGTCCGACACCAGCGTGAGCCGGAAGGCGCAGATGGAGTGGGTGTAGACGTCCAGCGCCAGGGTGAAGTGGACGGTGACCGGATCTCCGAAGACGTTCTCGCGGACCATCACCGGCAGGATCGTCGTGTCCAGCGCGACGACCTGCCCGGGGCGGGTCACGAGCACGTGCCCGTTCTTGGTGGGGAGTTCGGCCGAGCGCTCGTACTTCGGTCGGGCCCCGCCCGGTCCGAACCATTCCTTCCACACTCGCAGCAGCGTGTGATAGCTCGGGACCTTGATCTCCCGCCCCTTGCTGCCCTCCTCGTTCTCCTCCTGGTCCTCGGCCTCGTTTGCGTCCTCGAAGGTCTCCCGCACATAGCGCCGGATCATGATCTCGCGGGTCCGTGCACTCACGCGGGACCGGTGCTGCTGCGTCTCCTGCCGTACCGCGAAGATCGCCTCACGGACCTCCTCGCTGATACTCGGATGTCCCCCACTCGACCGCAGCCACCGATGATCGGCGCAGCCCACGATCCCGTACTTTCTGCGCCGTTTCTCCCAGCGCTCAAGGGTGCGCGCCCCGACATGGGCGACGCCCAGGAGCAGCTTCGCCTCGTCGGGCCGCAACGCCGACAACTCGGCGGCCTTCGCCTCCCGCCGCTCGGTCAGCGTCGTACGGTCCGAGTCGTACTCGGGACGCGGCTCTCCCGGTTCGGGACGGAACGGATCACCCCTCCGGAAACCGCAGTTGATCTCCATCAGATGAGCGAAGCGCTGTTCCATCAGGGGACGCTTCTCCGGCTTCACATCGCTCCACGAAGCCAGCTGACGCCCGCGGTTCGCCCCCTCCGCCGCCGTACGCGACGACGGCCTGCACCGCGGGTGATTGACCAGGAAGCGGAAGCTCACCCGCTGGCGCTCACCGTCCGCCCGCACCAGCTGGACCCGCCCCAGATGCGCCTCCTGCCGCTCGACCAGCCACTCCACATCGTCGAGCACCACGCCTGCTCCGGGCGAGAGATCCAGCGCGGCAGCCCCGTTCATGAGACGCCTCCCGCCAGCACCACCCGCGTCCGGTCGGTCAACGGCTGCGAGAGGTCGATCCCGAGCCTGCGGTGCCACAGCAAGTGCAGCAGCTGGGCACGCGCCACCGGCCAGTACGTCTGCGCGGCCGCCAACTCCCCGAACGTCACGCCACCCTCGGCCTGAGCCAGCAGGTCAGCCTGGACACCGAACACGTCACGCGTCGGACGGCGCTTTCCGTACAACGCGTCGAGCGTGGACCGCACATGCGGCCGCCACTCGGCTGCAACCACGTAATGCCACCCGCAGGCCACCGCCACTTCATCAGCCGCCGCAAAGGACTCCAGGTCTTCGGGCTCGATCAGATGCCGGGGCCGGACATCGATCAGCCATGTCCCTGCGCGCGTGACCGCGAGAAAGTCGGGCGTGTGTCTGCGCCACTTCTCCGCCGTACGAAACCGAATACGCAGGGGCTGCGCCAGCACCTCGACCAAATCGCCGGCAAAGTCCAGGGCGACCAAGAACTGGTCCTCTTCGAGGCTCTCGAACCCATGCAGCCGCCCGGTCGCCATCAAAGACTCCAGACCGGGCCGGTGCCTCTGCTCCCGCCGCCAGGTAAACCCTCGCATCGGCCCACGACCCGCCACCGGTACCTGCCCCAGGTGCCGGACCGGTCCCGTCACCTCGTCCCCCGCGTACTTCCAGGTCGCGGTCCACCGGTCCGCCCAGCCGACGGACAGATCCAGGTCACCCCGGCCCGCATCCAGCGAGACCGGCACCAGCAGATCCGTCCACAGACACCGGTGGGACCACAGGGGCCCAGCCGCATGCGGCGACGTGTCCGGGCGGGTCCCCGGCCCTCCGCCAGCCTGCATGTCACTCATGACCCCAGGTAAGCGCTGCACCTCGCCGTGGGCGGCCAGTCTTCAGGGTTGGCGACAACTTGCCCGCAAAGAGCAGGGGACACGTCAAGAAGGATGCGAATCTGGCGACAGTTGTCCTGCTCAGCCCCTCAAGAAGCGCCAGGTCGACGCATCGAGTTCACGACACCTACCGTGCTCAGTCTCACTCGTGACGCCAACTGTCCGTTCCCAGTAAACGTGTCCTGTCTCTGTGATGTCCGGGCAGTCTCGGAGATCTCCGGGCAAGTGAGCTGACGTCTCGGTCGCCTCCGGGCATTTGGTGGGGCGTCTCGGTCTTCTCCGGTTACGCGGCCTCTGTGCTGACTACGGCCGTCGTGGCTGGTCGGCGTCGTACCGGAGGTCCGGATGGATGCGCGCGAGGTGTCGGCGGAGGACGTCGAGCTGGAGTACGTCAGCGCGTCCGGGGCGCGTGAGCGGGGACCTCTGTGCCATTTGTGGCCGGTCCGGTTCGAGTCGGTACGGCCCGAGCGCCGGTTTCCGGCTTTTCGAGGTCAAGGCAACTGGTGCGGCTGGTACTGGTCGGCGACGTGTGGCGGGCATGTGGGCTACGAGTCGTGGCTGGAGCGTGATCGCCTGATGCTGCTCGACTTCGACCCGCTGGTGGCGGGCATGTCCTCCCAGCCGTTCCAGCTGTCCTGGGCCGGGCCGGACGGGAAGCGGGTGCGGCATCCGCCACAAACTCTGGATCGGCAAGAACGTCAGCACGCCGGAACACCAGCTCGACGTGTCCGCAGGCCCCGACATCGTCCGCGCCCAGAATCGCTACTGGCGCCTTCGCCGACGCCGCGGCCCGCCGTTACCGACATCTGCGAGGACGCCACCGCCCGTCTCTGGCGCGGCCTGGCCCAGCACCACTACCGGCTTTCCCGCCGAGCCGAACTCCTGAATCTGGCCCCCACCATGTCGACAACGGACCCGGACCGGGCAGCACCCTGGCTACTCGCCGCCGGCTATCCCGAACGTGTCGCACTGATCAGCCTGTTCGCCTCCGCCCCATGGAGACAGCTGGCCGCCAGCGATGATCTCATCCTCTTCACCGACGCCATCGCCGAATTCGACCGGAGCTTCCCCACTGAGGCGCGGCTTCGCGGCACCAGCCGCACCTGGCTCGGCAAGTCCATCGCCGCCACGGCCAAGCAGATCGAAACCCTCCTGTCCGCTGCCGAGAGCACACCCCCACACCCAACAGAGGCAAGTACGCCTTGACAATCCTGAACTGTCAAGACGTACTTGCCTCATGTCTCTTCCAGACCTGGACGATCTCATCGCGGAAGTCGACCGGAGATGCGACACCGCGCACCGCCCCGGCGGACAAGAACAGCCCGACTGGCTCGCTCTGCTCACGGTCGCCGCCCAACTCGCAGGCCAACTACAGGTGCTGGCAGACGACCTAGTCGAGGACTACGTCGAGCACTGCCGGATGCACGGCAACTCATGGACAGACATCGGCACCGCTCTGGGCGTGACCCGTCAGGCGGTCCAGCAACGCTTCCAGGCTCCTCACAAGCGCTACAGCCCCGAGACGATGACCCATGACCTCCGCCAGGCGATGGTCCACGTCAAGCAGGCGGCGGTGCACCACCGCAACAACTACATCGGCACCGAGCACCTGCTCTGGGGGCTGACCGCGGAGGACAACAGCGCCACCCGGCTCCTGCAGACCGCCGGCGTCTCACCGGAGACGGTCCACCAGTCCGTCGGAACCCGGCTGAGCATGGGGGCTTCCCAGGCGGCCGAACGGATCGCCTGGACCCCCTACTCCCGCAAGGCCATCGACATCGCGGAGGCACGGTCCGAGCAGCACGGATCCGACCGCATCGACTGCGAGGACCTGCTGATCAGTCTTGCCCGGGTCGGCCGCGGAGTGGCCGCCGCTGTCCTGACCGACGCCGGCTTCGACCCGGCAGCGCTCGACCCCGCGCCTGCCGAAACCTGAGTTCAGCAACAGCCCAGGGACAACAACCCGGACTGCGTGAGCGAGGCCCACCTGCCCGGCTGCCGACTCACACAGTCCGTGCTGGCCACTTGGGCTCGGATCAGTCCTTCGACCCAATGTCACCCATCTCGAAAAGTTGCATCTGCTCGGTAGCCTTCGGCTCCATGGGTGATGTGAAGATCATTGTTGAACGCCGATGCGCCCCCGACCCGATCGACTACGAGCGCCTCGTCTCGCTGATCGAGTCCACCGGCGAACGTGTCGTGCTCACTGAGGCCGACGTGCCGGTGAGTGTCCTGTTCCCGGCAGGGGGTGGTGGCCGAGTTGGAGCACTGGGCCCGTGCCGAGTACTCCGCTCCCTCACCGATATCGCAGGAAGGGGAAGAGCAGGACGCGGACGAGCCGACCTGGGACGTTGGCCGGCTCCAGGTCGAGCCGTTGGCCGGCCCGAAGGAGTACGGACCCTACATCCGGTACGTACGCTCAGATGGCAGTCGCGTGAGCTTCGCCCGGAGCGGGGTGGTGGTGGCGGTGCAGCTGACTGCCGACGAGGCGGCGTGGCTTGAGGACAGTGCCATGCACACGCGCCAGGGATACATGGGCCCCAAGCAGGCAGCGGCATTCGAAGAATTCCTGGCCCGACAGCCACCGGCCGGCGAGCAGTGACGCAGTCCAGAGACCCACGCGAGTCTGGCTGACCCCGTCGCCACGGGGACAGCACCCCGGGTCCCCATCGCCGCCTCCGGGCAAGCCGAAGCACGAGCCGAACCGCGAGCCGAACCGCGAGCCGATCCACAACGATCCCCGGTTCCGCTGGGCCGGCCCTCGTCGTCGCGTCAGCCTCACAAGCACTATCGCGAGAATGCCTCTACGCGGACCCGCACCCGGCTCTGCCACCAGGTGAATCCCTGCACCGGTGCCATGACTACCTACGGACGGAGTTCAGTTCCGGAACGGAGTCCGGTTCCGGCACCGGACGACGGGGCCACACCGTCGCACCAGTCGACTCGCCTCTGCAGCGCCAACTCGCATGTACTCCGGCCCGCCCTCATCACATCTAGGTGATCCCCAAGCCGAACTCGGGCGCCGTTCATCAGGCTGCCCGCGAGCACTGGCGCCACCCCAGCCCTACACCGTCCGGTACGCCCGGAGAAAGGTCCGTACCCCCTCGACGACGAGTGGCCGGACGCGGGCGTCCTCCGTGGCGTTCGCGGAGCCGAGTCTGTCCAGCGCGACGCCGAAGGTCAGGGCGATGAACTGGTCGGCCGCGAGGCGGGGGTCGGGGACGTCGAGCAGGCCGGCCTCGGCGAAGGCGGCGAGCCGCTCGGCGAGTGCCTCGTCGGGGGTGTCGGCCATGGAGTTGTAGCCCTGGTGCGGCAGGTGGCCGGATTCGGCCCGGACCAGTCGTTGCAGCGTTGCGTACTCCGCCGAGCCGAGCATGTCGGTCGCGATGCGCATCGAGAACGCGACCAGGGCGTCCTCCAGGTCGGCGGCCTCGGTGCGGTCGGTGAGGGTGTCGTCGAGGGTGCGCCTGATCGTGGCAATCAGCGACTGGCCGACGGAGTCGACAACGGCTCGAAGCAGCGTCTGCTTGTCACCGAAGTAGTCGTAGACCGTCCGCTTGGACACCTCGGCCCGGGCGGCGACCGCGTCGACGCTGGACCGGTCGAAGCCGTCGGCAAGGAACAGCTCTCGGGCCGCCGAGAGGATGGCGGCCCTCTTCCGCGCGGACCCCTCGCGCAGCGTCTTCGTGGTCGGTGTCTTCGTGGTCGACATGGGCACATCCTAGCCGTTCTACACTGCACGGTGTAGTGTAATTCTGCCTCACGACGCCTGCCTCACGACGCCTGCCTCACGACGCCTGCCTCACGACGCGTACCGACTCGTACGCCCGCACCGCCCGGCGGAGCCGTGCATGCGCCAACTCGGGTACCGCTTCCCCGGATTCACCCGCCGGACGACCCCAGACCCGTCCGCAAAGCACCGCAATGATGGAAAGGACGTCCATGACCGCGACTCTCGCTCCCCCGGTCCGTATCAGTAAGGCCGCTGTCTGGGCCTTCGGCATGCTGGCGGTCGCGACCGGTGCCCTGGAGTCGGTGGTGACGCCGACGCTGCCGCTCCTGCAACGCGAGCTGGATATGAGTCCCGCCGAAGGGGCGTTACTCAGCATCACGCTCCTCATCACCGGCGCGCTCGTCACACCGCTCGCGGGCAAGTTCGGCGACCGCTACGGCGGAAAACGGGTCCTGATCCGGCTGATGGCCGTGGTCTCGGCCGGTGGTTTTGTGTCCGCCCTCGCGCCGAACCTGCCCGTGCTGCTGCTCGGTCAGGTGCTGCAAGGGGCGATGGTGGGCGCGCTGCCCCTGACGTTCATCCTGGTGCGCGAACACCTCCCCGCGGAAGAGTCGAAGGTGGCCATCGGAGTGGTCAGCGGGCTGTTCGTCGGGGGCGGGATGGCGGGCACGCTGTCGGCCGGGCCCGTCGCGGAAGGGCTGTCCCGGCACTGGATGTTCGCGCTGCCGACGATCGCCGTCATCGGGGCCACCCTGCTGGTGAACAGGCTGATGCCGCACGATCCGCCGAGCCGGTCGGACGGCGCCGGGGTCGACTGGCCCGGCCTGGTCCTCCTCAGCGGGACGCTCGTCACGCTCATGCTCGTACTCAAGCTGGCGCCCGACATCGGCGGCTCGCAGCCACTCGTGCTCGGAGCCCTCGTCGTGATTCTGGCCGCCTTCGGGACCGGATGGGCGGCAGTCGAGCGACGCGCGGCCTCGCCGATGGTCGATCTGCGCATGCTGGCGCGGCCGACGGTGTGGAGGTCGTGCGTACTGACGTTCATGATCTGCGTCGGTACCTCGGCGGCGGTCCATCTCGTCCCGCAGTTGTTCGCGGTGTCCGGCGACGAGTACGGGTTCGGGGCCGGCGCCACCGAGATCGGCTTCTTCCTGCTGCCCGGCGCCGTCGCCGCGTCGCTGGCCGGGCCGATCGGTGGGATCGGGGCCCGGCGCTTCGGCTCGCGTGCCGTGGTCACCGTCGGGATCGTCATCATGGCCGTCGCCCTGATCGCCCTGGCGGCCGTGCACTCCGAGGTCTGGCACCTCGTCATCGGCAAGGCGGTGATCGCGCTCGCCAACGGCCTGTGCGTTACGGCGCTGGTGACCAGCACCGCCACCTCCGTCGATCACGGTGACACCGGCATCGCCACCAGCCTGGTCCTCGTAACTCGCGTGATCGGCTTCGCCGTTGGTGTGCAGGTCAGCGGTGCGATCCTCACCGCCGGAACCCCTTCCGGGTCGAAGGTCCCGGCCGAATCCTCCTTCGTCACCGGCTTCGTCATAGCCGGCGTCGTCACGGCACTGTCCCTGCTTGTCGCCCGCACCATGAGCAAAGGAGTCAAGGAATGACCCGCAGTGAGCTGTCGAGGGGCATCCGCACAAGGGATATCCGTATGCGGGACATCCATACGACGCCGAGGCGCACGGTCCTGATATCCGGGGCCAGTGTCGCGGGGCCCGCCCTCGCGTTCTGGCTGAACCGTTACGGATTCGCGGTCACGGTGGTCGAGAAAGCGGGCGCGCTTCGCTCCGGCGGTTACCCCATCGACGTACGCGGCACCGCACTCGAGGTCGTCCGGAAGATGGGAATCCTGCCGCGACTGCGGGACGCGCACATCGACCTGCGGCGGCTGACCTTCCTCGAAGGGGACGGCGGCGAGGTGGCCTCGGTCAACCCGCACACCGTCACCGGCGGTGTCGCGGGACGGGACCTGGAAGTGCGGCGCGGGGATCTGACCGACGCTCTCTACGCGGCGGTCCGTGACGACGTGGAGTTCTTGTTCGACGACTCCATCGAGACCCTCGACCAGTCCGACCAGCGCGGCCCGTCCAGCCCGTCCAGCCCGTCCGGCCACGGAGTCGACGTCTCCTTCCGCGGGGGCGGCAGGCGTATGTACGACATGGTGTTCGGCGCGGACGGTCTGCACTCTCGTACCCGCGAGTTGTTGTTCGGCCCCGAAGAGCAGTTCCACCGGTATCTCGGCTACTGCTTCGCCGGGTTCACCATGCGCAACACCTTCGGGCTCTCCCACGAGACCGTGATGTGGAACAGCCCGGGCAGGGCCGCGGCACTCTACGCCGTGGGCGACAACGACGACGTGCACGCCTTCCTCAACTTCGCCCACCCTGAACCGCCGTACGACGCGTTCCGGAATCCGGAAGCCCAACGGGACCTGGTCGCCGCGGTCTTCGCCGACGCCGGGTGGGAGGTCCCGGGCATGCTGGCCGCCATGCGCGACGCGGATGACCTGTTCTTCGACGCGGTCAGCCAGATCCGTATGCCCCGCTGGTCCAGCGGCAGGGCCGCGCTGGTGGGCGACGCCGCGTACGCGCCCTCGTTCCTCACCGGACAGGGCTCCAGCCTCGCGCTCGTCGGCGCGTACATGCTCGCCGGTTCCCTGGCCGACCACCGGGACCACACCGCGGGCTTCGCCGCCTACGAACACCGCACCCGTGAGTTCGTGACCGTGAACCAGGATCTGGTCGGCGAAGGCGATGCCACACTCTTCCCGACCACGGCTCGGGCCCTGGAACAGCGCAACGACATGCTGCGCAAGCTCAGCGCCATGCCCTCCGGGGAAGGACGAGCGGAGGGACGCACGGAGGGACGCACGGAGGGCCGAGCGGAAGGCCGACCGGCCCATTCGGCCCTCACGCTGCCCGAATTCATGCCCATGGCTTCATGCCCATGACGTGACCCCGGGCACGTACGCCGATGACGGGCTCTCCTCAATCCTCGCTCCCTGGCCCCGTCGGCGTGGGCAGTTGTCAGTCGACGGACGCCATGAAGCTCAGCATCCTGCGGTCGATCTCCGCGTGGTCGATCTGCGGTCCGTGGCCCGTGACCGCGCCTGGTCCCCGGCGCCTCGCGAACGGCCGTTCTGATCATTGTGCGCAGTTCCGGCACGGTGATGCGGCTGGTTGACGGGGGCTGCCTCGCCGCGGGCCGCGCTGTTGGGAGCTGCCCGCCGCTTGGGCGCCGCTCTCGGCGGGGCGGGTGCATAGGATCGTTGGCATGGCACTGCGACCTGTTCAGGTGAACATCAAGGCTGTTGACGGCTTGGCGGTCGGCCGGTTCTGGGCGGAGGCGCTCGGCTGGAGGGCTTACAGCCCCGGCGTGACCACTTACGTCGGACCCGCCGGCGGTCCAGTCGACGGCCCAGCCGACAGCCCCGTCTGGCCGGACCCGGTCGCCGTCTGCATCGACGTCGTTCCCGTCCCGGAGCCCAAGACGGCGACGAAGAACCGTACGCACCTCGATCTCGCCACCACCTCAGCGGCGCATCAGACGGAGTTGGTCGCGCGGCTCCGGGCGCTCGGTGCGACGCCCGCCGACGTGGGCCAGGGAGAGGTGCCGTGGACGGTCCTCGCCGACCCGGAGGGCAACGAGTTCTGCGTGCTGGAGCCTCGGGATGTCTACCGGGACACCGGGCCGATCGCCGCGGTGGTGGTCGACTGCGTGGATCCGCGGGCCATGGCCCGGTTCTGGGGCGAGGCGATGGACTGGACCCTGCACGAGGTGGCCGACGATCATGCGACGCTGCGCTCCGCCAAGGGGGTCGGCCCGTATCTCGAGTTCCTCCGCAAGCCCGGTGCGAAGACCGTGCCGGACCGCGTCCATCTCGACCTGCTGCCGTACCCCGGTGACGACAAGGAAGCGGAGGTGGCCCGGCTGCGGGCCCTCGGCGCCACCGACCTCGACCTCGGCCAGGGCGACGTCCCGTGGACGTGCCTGACCGATCCGGAGGGCCACGACTTCTGCGTCCTCGCCCTGCCCTGAGGCGGAGCCTCTACGACAGCGACAGCGACAGCGACAGCGACAGCCGCATCGGCTGCGACTGCGGCTGCGACTGCGTCGCTCTCGGTCGAAACCCTGCTGCCCCGCCCTGGCGGAAAACCGCGGGGCGTACCCACAGCCTGGGGAATCATGAAGCATGCGCCCTGATGACTGGCACCTCACCCAAGACGTCGACGACTTTCTCGCCCGAGCCGGAGACTTCCTGCGCTCCCGGCCCGGCTTGCACGTCATGCCGCTGACGTGGGCCGCGAGGCTGAAAGCACGCGGAGCGGACGCGTTCGGCGCCGAAGCCCCCGTCTTCGGCGTACTGGAGCAAGCGGGTGAGGTCCATGCCACCTTCTACCGCCTCCCGCCTCGCGCCCTGTGCCCCACCCCGCTCACACCAGAGCAGGCCGACATCCTTGCCGCCCACCTGGCCGCCCTCGGGCACTCCCTCCCCGCCGTCAGCGCGGACCACAGCAGCGCCACCGCTTTCGCCGAGGCCTGGCAGCGGCACACCGGGGCGACGCCGGAAATCCGCGACACACGGCTCTGTCTGTACCGCCTCGGCACGCTCACCCCACCGGATCCGCACCCGGCAGGCCGGGGCCGCGTCCTGGGCGAGCAGGACCTTGAGCAGGTCATGTTCTGGTGCGGCGAGTTCGCCAAGGCCGTTGGGGAGGACGTCTCCATCGACGCCGACTCCTGGGCCGACACGCGCTTCGCCGACAAGCGCTACACGCTCTGGGAGACCCCGGACGGCACTCCCGTCTCCATCGCCGGCATGAACCCGATGATCGGCGGCCAGGTCCAGGTGGACATCGTCTACACCCCGGCCGGCCTACGCGGTCGCGGCTACGCGGGCGCCGTTGCGGCGGAGGTGAGCCGGGCTGCACTGGCTGCCGGCGCGAGGGACGTCGTCCTGTTCGCGGACTTGGCGAACCCCACCAGCAACGCCCTGTACCAGCGCCTGGGCTACCGCCCGCTCACCAACTGGGCGACGTACGACTTCTCGGCCGACTTCTCAAGTGCCGCACCGGAAGTCGGTCAGGAACAGCGGGTCCTGGCCGACCGCCTGCCAGAGACACCGGTCGGGACCGGTCAGTAACAAAGAAGCCAACGCCGCCGCCGGTCCGTAGCGTGATGAGTATGGATATCAAGCTTGCACAGTGCTTCATCGCCGTCGACGACCACGACAAGGCGCTCGCCTTCTACCGCGATGTGCTCGGTCTCGAAGTGCGCAACGACGTCGGATTCGAGGGGATGCGCTGGGTGACCGTCGGCTCGCCGTCGCAGCCGGACGTCGAAATCGTCCTGGAACCGCCGCTCGCGGACCCGAACGCCACGGACACCGATCGCCAGGCGGTCGCCGAGCTGATGGCCAAGGGCCTGCTGCGCGGCGTCATCTTCCGGACCGGCGACTGCGACGCCACGTTCGAACGGATCCGCGCCGCGGGCGGCGATGTGCTGCAGGAACCGATGGACCAGCCGTACGGCGTACGCGACTGCGCCTTCCGCGACCCGGCCGGGAACCTGCTGCGGTTCATCCAGCCGCGCGGCAAATAGCGGAGCACCAAAAGAGCCGGCGGGCAGGAGTGCTCGGTGACCGTGAGGGAAGCGGTCGCCGCGCTGCCTGCTGTGCCCGGCCGCTGTGGCCACCGTGACCAATACGGCTACCAGATGATGACCCCGCCGCCGACTCCCAACGCCCGGCGAGCCGCGTTCACGATGTTGTCCAGGCGGCGGCTCACGTCGTCAGCGTGCTCGGCGTGGGACTTTCGTGACGCCGTTCTCGCCTCCGCGGATCCCGCCTCCGCCGATCCCGCCTCCGCCGTCATGTGATCGGCGATCCGCGCGAGATGGGTGCGGATCAGGTCGCACTCGGCGAGGAAGTCGGACACCTCGTCCGGCGCCACGGCCAGGTCCTCGACGGCCAGCCGCGGAAAGAACCGAGCGCCCAGCGCACGAACGGCCTCCGACCCCCACACCTCCGTACGCCACCGCTCCCAGCCGGCCACGTCGGAGCACCCGGGCGGAACGTCCAGCACTTCGATGCCGCCCTCCGCTCTGGGCACGTACACATCGACCGACAGACTCATGGCAGGGAGTCGACCACGGACGGGCCCCGCCGGTCCACCGCATCCGGTCCACGCGCCCCGCCCGTCCTCGCCCCGGAACGGTGAGGCCCGAACAAGGTCTGGAAACAGCGCATTGCCTGACCGCTCCCTTTCCCTTACCCTTTTCCCCGTGACTGCCGGGTCGGCCATGGGCCATCAGCGAGTAGGGTTCCCGGCCTCCGAGTGAGGCCCGGGCGGGCCAGAGGGCCGCCCTTTCTGATTTCGCGCACTGAGCGCTCGTACGGAGTTCTTGTACGGAGTTCTTGTACGGGGTTCTTGTACGGGGTTCTTGCACGAGTGCCCCGCCATGCCGTGCGTTGCCGTGCACTGCCATGCCATGCCATGCCGCGCCGAGCCATGCCGCAGCACGTCGCGGCGCAGCATCGCCCCGCATGCCGTTGTGCACGCCGTTGTGCATGCCATTGCGCGTACCTGCACGTCTCCCCGCCGGTCTACCGGTCTGCCGGTGTCGCCCGTCGACACATGCCCTGCCGGTGCCCCGCCGGGAATTCGTGCGCCTTCGTCTCTTCACCACCATGCCGTTACCACGGGCGTACCTGAATTCGCCCCGTGGCGATTCGCCATGCCTCAATCCAGAACTAACCCAGTCAACGAGAAGAAAGAAGAGAATGCCCAACGACTTCAATGTGCCGGTCATCGAGGAGTTCCGCGCCAATGCGGGTCAGGTCGGCGGCTATTTCGAAGGAGCCCGGCTGATCCTGCTGACCACGACGGGAGCACGCTCGGGGAAGCCGCACACCACCCCGGTCGGCTACTACCCCGACGGCGGCGAGAGCGTGCTGGTCATCGCCTCGGCCGGCGGCGCGCCGACGCACCCGGCCTGGTTCCACAACCTGGTCGCGCACCCTCAAGTCACCGTGGAGACCGGGGTGTTCACGTACGAGGCGAAGGCGGAGGTGCTCTCGGGCGCCGCCCGGGACAAGGCCTTCGCCCGCGCGGTCGAGGCCGACGCCGGCTGGGCGGAGTACCAGGCGAAGACCACTCGGGTGATACCGGTGGTCGCCCTCCACGAGATCGCCGTCGACGGCCCGCCGAACGTCAACGCCTCCTCGATGGGCGAGGCGCTCAAGGCCATCCATGACGCGTTCCGCCGTGAACTCGCCCTGATCCGCAAGGAGTTCACCACCGCCGGCGCCACCCTCGGTGCTCAGCTCCGCGTCAACTGCCTGACCCTCTGCGCGGGCCTGCACAACCACCACACCGGCGAGGAACACGGCATCTTCAAGTTCCTCGCCGACAGCCACCCCCAACTCGCCCCCGCCCTGGACCGCCTGCGCGAGGAACACGGGCGCATCGCCGCCCTGACCGCGGAGTTGAAGCGGATCGTCGGCGACGGCTCCGCGGATCCCCAGCACGCACGCCGGGAGGTCGAGCGCCTCACCGCCGAGCTGGAGGCCCATCTGACGTACGAGGAGGAGCAGTTGATCCCCGCACTCGACGCGCTGGCCGGGCTGACCCACTAGTTCGGTCTGCGCGGCAACGGCTGGGCGACCCCGCGGACGTCCAGCCGCTCACCGGCACACCGAACGACATCAAAGAGGAGGGCGGCCCGATCCGCCGGCCGCCCCCTCACCAGAACCAGAACCAGAACCTAACGAAGCACTACCAGTCCGTGGCGGCGGGTTCCGGCAGGACGCCCGGGCGCGTACCGGGGACGGCCGGCTGTCGTTTGTCGTGCCTGCCCAGCGCCGCGAGGGTCAGGGTCACGGTGACCGATGCGACCGCCATCAGTGTCATCGCCGTTGCCGGGGAGGTCAGTTGGGCGAGTGCGCCCGCGATGACGGCACCGACGCCCTGCATGGCGGCCATGCCGGTGGCGTGCAGGCCGAGAGCCTGGCCCGCGAGGTCGTCGGGGGTGAGGGACATCAGGCGTTCCTGCAGGACCAGGCTCGCGGCGAAGCCGACGGAGGCGACGGTGACGGCCACGGCCGACAGCGTCACTCCGGGCCGCAGGACGAAGAACAGGTAGGGAACCGCAAGCAGCAGACGCAGCGGGGTCGCGAGACGGGAGCGCAACGCGGGCGGTACCAGGCGCCCCACCGCCATGTCGCCCGCGAACATGCCCAGCGCCCCGAACGCGTAGAGCATGCCGGCCGCTTCGGGAGCGTAGGAGACATAGAGCGAATCGCCGCCGACTATCAGGCCGTTGGGGACCCACAGGCCCAGGTAGACGAGGCGACGGGGGCGTGAGGACCACAGGAGGGCGTTGGTGCGCCAGGTCGCCGAGACGGACGGGCGGCCGGATGCGCGCGGTGGGCGGGCCGTGAGGCCGAGGCGGGTGACGAGGGCCGACAGCACGTACAGCGCTGCTGCAAGGAGCAGGCACGTCCTCGGGGACAGGATCACCAGCAGTGCGCCGCCCGTCGCGAACCCGGCCATCTGCACCAGGCCCCAGAGCATGTTGTAAACCGAACGCCCCAGGACATAGCCGTCCTTGGTCAGGATCTCGTTCAGCAGTCCCCCGCGTACGCCCCCGCCCAGCGACGCGACCAGGCCCTGCAGGAGTACGACGGCGAAGACCCCCCAGACCGGCAGTCCGGGCAGCGCCAGCACCGCTGTGCCGACCGCAAAGGCGAGGGTGAGGGCGGTCAGGATCGCGCGCGGGGGCAGGCGGTCGGCGCCCGAGAGCAGGACCGCGCCGCCCAGCAACTGCGCCAACTGCGGGGCGAACATGCTCACCGCCGACAGGAGCGGGGAGCCGGTGGCCCGGAAGACCAGCGTGCCGAGGGCCAGGCCACCGATCGTCTGGGCGGCGGCGAAAGCACCGAAGGAGAGCAGGAACGGGGTGAACTCCGGGGTGCGGAACAAGGAGCGGTAGCTGCGCATGGGCCGAAGTCTCGGAGCAACTCAGGGGCCCTGTTTACTGTTTCGCCGACACGCGAAACGTCGCACGCATGGGCTTGAGGAACGCCGTACGCATGGGCTTGAGGAACGTCGTACGCATGGGCTTGAGGAACGTCGCACGCATGGGCTTGAGGAACGTCGCACACATGGGCTTGAGGAACGTCGCACACATGGGCTTAAGGTCGTGCGCATGGGCTTGTGGCAGATCGGCACCGACACCCTCGCCCGCAGCCGCTTCGTGCTCTCGCCGTTCGCCGAGACCTTCGCGAGCCTGAGACTGCTGCACGCGGGGACCGGTGCCCATCCGGGCGAGGAGGCCTGGCTGCGCGAGCATCTGCCCTGCTACCGCGCCCGTCTCACGGCCGATCCGGTGGCCGCGCTGGTCGTGCGGGTGGCGTTCGGCACGTCCTGGATCGCCGACTTCTTCTGCCCCACCTCGTGCGCCGGGGAGAGCTTCGAGGAGACCGTGGCGCGGGTGCGGGCGACCGGGGCCGAGGAGGCGCGGGCCAACCTCCGGGTGTGCCTCCGGGGCAGCCCGCTTCCCGCCGCCCTGGAGCGGGACGACCTGCCCGAGCGGGCGACCGCGCTCCTGACCTACGTCTGGGAGGAGACCGTGCGGCCGTACTGGGAACGCCGGCGGCGCGTCCTGGAGGCCGACATGATCGCGCGGACCGCACGCGTGAGCCAGGGAGGCTGGGCCGCCGTGCTGGACTCGCTGAAGCCCGGGACGCGGTGGCTCGGCGAAAGCGGGTTCCAGGTCAACCCGAACGCGTATCCGCCGCGGGAGATCGCCGCCGGGGCTGAGCTGCTGTTCATGCCGGTCACACCGAAGACCAGTTGGGTGTCGTGGGAGGGACGGGAGCGGTACGCCGTCGTCTACCCGTGCCTCGGAGTGCTCGCCGAGGACCACCACCGGCGCCCCGTCCCGGCCGGACTCGGGGCGCTCGTCGGAACCGCACGGGCCGGAGTGCTGGCGCTGCTCGGAACTCCCATGAGCACGACCCAGCTCGTCGCCGTGACCGGGCAGGGGCTGGGTTCGGTGGGCCGGCATCTGCGGGTGCTGCTGGACGCGGGACTGGTGGAGCGGCGGCGGGCCGGTCAGTCGGTGCTGTACGTCCGGACGCCGGCCGGGCAGGTCCTCATGGAGGCGTCGGGGGCCGGTACCGGCGACAGGGAGCCGGAACCGGGGATCCACTAGGTCCTGTCCGACGGACCAGGGCGGCCCCGGACGGCCCCCGGCGCCCCCCGAAGGTCCTCACTCGAACGGCAACGGCCGCGCATGCACCACGTCCAGCCGCGAAACGGCCCGCGTGAGCACCACGTACAGCCGATGCAGCCCCCGGGCCTCCCCCTCCGCGATCGCCGCCGGCTCCACGGCGACGACATGGTCGTACTCCAGGCCTTTCGCGACACCGGCCCCCAACACCGTGACGCGCGCGCCCAGTTGGTCCGCCCCGGCCACGTCGATACCGGCCCCGCCCAGCGTCTCCCGCACCCATCCGACATCCGAGTCGGCCGCGATGACGCCCACCGACCCCTCGTACGAGAGGGCACGCCGCACGGCCTCGACGGTCTCCCGGGGCACGTCGTCCGTGCGGCGCACCCTCAACTCGCCGTCCCTCCGCAGGGATTGGGCTGCCGCGACTCCCACGTCCAGCCGTGCCAGTACCCGGTTCGCCAGTTCGACCACCGACTCCGGTACGCGGAAACCGGTGGTCAGCGGCACGACCACCGCCTCCGGTTTGCCCAGATGGCCGAGGAGTTCGCCCCACTCCCGCGCGGCCCACGGCGTGGTCCCCTGCGCGAGATCGCCGAGCACGGTGACCGACCCGAAGGCCGCCCGCCGCCCGATCGCCCGGCACTCCATCGGCGACAGGTCCTGCGCCTCGTCGATGACCAAGTGCCCGTATCCTTCCGGGTGTTCGACGAGTCCGGCGACCTCGTCGAGGAGCACGAGATCGGCCGCCGACCACTTGGCGGACTTCCACGACCGGGGCGGCCGCGCCCACAGCAGCGCCTTCTGTTCGTCCGCGTCCAGCACCCCGTCCGCCGCCGCGGCCAACGCGTCCGGATCGGTGAGCAGTTCGGCGACCACCTCCTCCGGCCGTGCCCTGGGCCACACGGCGTCGACGTACGCGCTGATGGGCCGCGCCCGCGAGATCTTCTGCACCCAGGCGTTGGTCTGCGGTCCGGCACGCAACTCGGCCCGCGCCTGCACGTACCGCACGACCCGGGTCCGTACGCGCTCACGTCCGACCGCGTACGGCGGTTCCTCGGCCCGCACGCCCGCCACGATCCGCACGAGTTCACCGCCCGGCACCCGCCACCGGTACGAACCGTCGGGCACCGCAAGGCCGTTGCCCCCCAACACCCCCTCCGCCCCCTCCTCTCCATCCGCCCCGTCCGCCCCGTCCGCACGCACTCGGGAGTAGAGGGCACGCCGCAGGACCTCCGCCATGCGGGGGTCGTGCTTGACGGCCGCGGTGGCCTCGGCGTCCTCGCCCGTGACCGGCTGCCGCCCGATCTCCTCACCGACTGTGGACTGCCGTACACCGGTCTCGCCGAGCGCGGGCAGCACCTCCGAGATGTAGGAGAGGAAGGTGCGGTTCGGCCCCAGGATCAGCAGTCCGCCACGCTGGACGCGCTGCGGGAACGTGTAGAGCAGGTACGCGGCCCGGTGCAGCCCGACCGCCGTCTTCCCGGTGCCTGGCGCGCCCTGCACGCAGACGGAGACGGTGAAGTCCGCCCGTACGAGATCGTCCTGTTCGGGCTGGATGGTCGCGGCGATGTCGCGCATCGGGCCGACGCGGGGCCGCTCGATCTCGCTCGCGAGAATGCGACTGCTCACTCCCGGCGAACCGGGGAGGCGCCCTTCAACTTGGCGCTCCTGTGCGAGCCGCTCGTCCTCCCGGTGCTCGTAGGCGAGCCGCTCGTCCTCCAGGCCCGTGAGGTCGGCCGAGTCGCCGCGGCTTCCCGGCGCCCAGCCGAACCGGCGCCGCACATGCACACCCTGTGGATGACGGGCGCTCGCCTGGTAGAAGGCGCGCGAGACGGGAGCGCGCCAGTCGACGACGAGGGGCGGCGCGGAGGGGTGCTCGGTGATCCTGCGCCGCCCGATGTGATAGCTCTGCCCGGCGTGATCACCCGCATGCCCACCCGCATGCTCACCAGCGGGATCAGCGGCGCGATCACCGGCCGTTCCGCGGTCCGCCGCGAAGTCCAACCGCCCGAAGAACAAAGGCCCTTCGGGCAGTTCCCGCATCTCCTTCGCCCGACTGCGAAGCCGGTACCCGAGTACTTCGGCGTCGGCGCCGGACGCGGATACGTCCTCTCCGGTGACGACGTGTTCCTGCGCTCCGTCGACCATCGCGGCGAGGGCGGTCCGGCAGGTGTCGTGGTAGACGCGTTCCTGGGTGAGGGAGGTGGTGAGAGCGGGGTCGGGTGACGTCATTCGAGCGAGGATAGCCGAATAGCGTGACTCGGTTAACTTTTTTACTTGGCTATGGGGTGGGGCGTATCCAGCGCCGGGGCGTCACACGCATCAAGGCGTCTGCGTTTCGGGACGCCGGGCGTCACGCGCATCGAGGCGTCTGGCGTTTCAGGACGCCAGGCGTCACACGCATCTCGGCGCCAGGCGTCACACGCATCGCGGCAATCCCGCCTCAAGTCGCGCGAACGCGCCCTCCGCGGCGACGACGGCATCCCGCCGCACCACCACGACCGACTCGCCCCTCGCGATCCGCCGCCAGTTCTCCTGCGCGAGGATCCGCTGCACGGCGATGATCTGGCCGGCGGCGAGCCTGTCCTCAAGGCCGCCGCCGAGCGCCTCGGCGAGGGCGGCCTCGGACCGCTGCAGGTACTCGTACAGCCGCGCGACCAGCGAAGGGGTCCCGTAGAGCAGCCGGTGAAAGGCGAGGATGTGCGGGTGTTCATTGACCCCGGTAATGGGGTCGCTCCGCTCGATCCCCGCCAGGAAGTGCCGCCGCAGCACATCGATGGCGGACTCCCCCGGCGCCCGCGCGGCGACCACCCGCGCGGCCTCGGTCTCGTGATCGGCGAACCGGTGCAGAACCAGGTCCTCCTTCGACGGGAAGTAGCGGAAGAGGGTCGGCTTCGAGATCTGGGCGGCGGCGGCCACCTCCGCGACGGAAACCCGCTCGAACCCCTTCTCCAGGAAGAGCGAGATGGCGACATCCGACACGTCCTGGTACATCCGCAGCTTCTTGCGCTCACGCAGCCCCATGGCACTCACCACATCCGCAGTACCCACCGCATCCGCAGTACCCACCGCACCTGCCGCACCTGCCGCACCTGCCGCACCTGCCGAGTCCGCCGTACTCACTGCGCCCACCGGCCCCATTGGCCCCATTGGCCCCACGGCGCTCACCCCGCTCACGCCGCCCACAGCACCCGTCTCGCCCATGCCCCGAGGGTACGCACCTTCCGGACTCCCGCCCTCCCCTTGACCACGACCAAAGTTGAGGCCGAAGACTGTCAGCCGTCGCTCTCCTCGGTGGCGAGGGCGTCCCGGTCGACGACGGCAGGGCCGCAGCCCGGCGGCAAGCGCTCGACGACCATCGCCACGGCCGCCTCGACGCTGTGGACCTCTCCCACGAACTCGGTCCTGGACGGCCCTTCCACACGGAACCGACCGCCCGGCTGTGGGCGTATGTAGGGGACATCCCACGTCCAGGGATTTTCGATGCAGCGGCTGAAGTGCAGTTCCCCATGACCGCTCCAGGGGAAGAGCTGCCGAAGCCGAGGCTCGGCATAGGCGGCTCGCACCAACTCGCTGTCCACGTACTGCGCACCGAACAGCGTCTTCCATTCAGCCTCTGTTCTGGCTGCGGCGTCCTGAACTGCCATGGTCGGGATCCTTCCACACGGCCGCGGCGGGACGGCTGCGGCCAGTCGTCGGTGAGGTGTTCTCAGGGCGGCGTTCCGCCACGCCAACTCGGTACCGACGCCAGGCTCCACAGGTCGTCCAGATGCTTGTTCCATGTGGCGACAACGGCCTTGGAGTCGTCGCTGCCCTTCGGGGACCAGACGTTGAGATCGGTGCGGTAACCCTTGGGGTCGTAGAACTCCGGATCCGAACTGCGCAGCACAGTCCGTGCCATCACGTCGTAGAGACCGTGCAGCACCTGATCCCGGTTGAAGATGCAGATCTTGTCCCTCGGTATGCCGGGGTAGAGGCGGTACTCGCACTCTGCCGTGACCCGCCCCAGCCCGGTGAGCCGTTCCGCGAGGCCCGAGAGCGTCTGGTCGTACTCCTGGCACTTGCGCTCCAGTCGCTTCCGGAAGTCGGGATCGTCCAGGGGCGCCCCTCCCGGACCCACCCTCGACGGAACGGTCATCGGCTGCCCGAAGTCCGGAATCAGCACTCTGACGGAGACGTGCCTGGTCGGTCCTGGATCGTCGAGCAGTCCCTCCAGGCGGTGGTAGAGCTCGTTGTAGAGCGTCTCGCCCGTGTAGCCGAGGAAACTGATCTCCACCATCCGAGCGTCGAACGCCTCACTAACGAAGCTGCCCAGCTCCCTCGACTGGACCTGCCCGCGCGTCGGCAGGCGAAGCGAGGCAGCGAGGTCCTTCAGCGTGTCGTACAGCACGTAGCCGACCAGACTGAGCAGCGCGCCGCCCAGGAATACCTTGTCCTGTAAGGCGTCCCCGACCGGCTTCACGAACTGGGCCGTCACTCCGATGACGAAGATCGCCATCAGCAGGATTCGCGTGACCGCCGGCTCATAGCGGGCCTGGAACCGCCTGAGCCGTTCGCCCATGCCACCGTCGGCCGGCCTGCTTCCCCCACCGGACATGCGCAGCCCCTCCCCCGTGCCGAAGCGCCCGGCGGCAGGTCAGACGTCCGCGGAGAAACCAGCCGTCCGTAGGTCTCCATGGTGTCCGTGCGGCAGTGCACGGGCAAGATAGGGGTTCGCCACAGATCTGTCTGGCAGTCCCAGCCCGGCCATGGCTCCGGCCAGGGTCATGGCATAGGAGTCCACCGCCCGTCGGACGTTCGGGGTATCCAGGCTGTCGCCGGTCACGAGGCGGTCGAGGTCCACGTAGGCGGAGCGGATGACTTCCATCCACCGGTACACACGCCAGTCCTCGAGCCAGCCCTTGGTGCAGTCCTCCGGCAGCAGACGGACCCAGCGGGAGAACAGACGTCCACGGATCTCGGGGCGCGTCGGGGTGAGATGTATGTGGCGGACCAGGTCGTACAGCGGATCACCGACCATCGCCATCTCCCAGTCGATGAGGGTCAGACCACCGTTCTCACGGCGTACGAGGTTCCACGGGTTGAGGTCGCCGTGCAGGAGCACGGGCCGTCGCGGGACCAAGGTGTGGCGGTCGAGGATCTCACCCAGTCGGTGGCTGCTGGGGAGGCCCAGCTCTCGCGCCAAATTCCGGGTGGACTTGGGAAGTTCGGTCACCATGCGGACCAGTTCGCCACTCCGTCCCGAGTAGAAGTGCAGGCCTTCCAACTCGGGATCGAGCTGTTCGCAGTCGACGAGGGCCAGAGCGCGGAGCTGGTCGACGAGGTCATCGGCCTCGTACGGCAGGAGCCCGTCCGCGGGGTGGTCCGGCGGACGGATGCCGTCCGCCGGACCCTCGTAGGAGTGGATGGTGAACTCGTCCCGAAGACCGCTGGAGCCCAGGGCCAGCACCCTCGGGGCTCTCACCGCAGCCCCCGACTCCTCGATCGTCCTCAGAACGACGTGTTCGTTGAGCACTCGGCGTTCCAGCGGTTTCGCCGAGCCCACCTTTCGGCGGACCATGACCGGGAACGGCACCCCCGACACCCGGACCGCCGTGCTGAGATGCGCGGTTCCCTTGAACACCCGGTCCGAGGAGGCCGCCCCCTCCTCGAACAGCGCCTCCTGCACCGCCGATGCCCGGAACTCGGGGTGCTCCGGGACCCGCGGATCACGTTGCCAGGGGATCTGGGAAACAGATCTGTCGCGGCTGTGCCGGCCCCCGTGGGACTCGTTCCACCGGAAGAGGATGCGCTCGATCGCCGTCTTGTCCGGCACGCTCTTGAGCCGCAGGGGTTCCTCGGCAGCCTTCAGGGCTTGGTACACCGCTCCTGTCGCGGAGTCCAGGTCCCGCTGGTCGAACGAGTCGCCGAGCCCGGTGGCAGCGCGCATGACATCCGGGTACACCGACTGGGCGCGCTCGAAGGCCACGTATTGCTTCAGATCCCGGTCGAGGCCGTTGACGGCTTTGCTGCGCCGCTCGCCCATGGCCATGGCCCACGCCTCGATGACCTCGGGCCACTGGTAGTCGGGGTACTGCATCCGCACCAAATGGGTGGCGAGATCATGCAGCGGGTCGCCATAGGTCGCGAGCTCCCAGTCGACACAGATCAGGGGCGGATCACCCTGGAAGGAGACGATGACGTTGTCCCGGTGCAGGTCCGTGTGGAGCAGGCTGAACGGACGCCTGATGAGCGTCGGCACCCGTTCCGCGAACCGCACCATCGCGTCGTCGGGGATCCCCAGCATCGCGAACAGCCCGCCGAAATCGGCCCAGTTGCGCTGTCTGATCTGCTCCTCGACCGCGAACGCCAGCGCCCGCAGAAAGGCTCGGCTGTCCCGGCTGGAGCGGGGCCAGGAGGCGGGCAGCGGAGGAAGATGCTGCCTGCGCACCTGCGTCATGTCCGCGAGGAGACCCACGAGGGCGGCGATCAGTCCACCGTCCACCGGCTTACCGTTGGGGCAGATGCTGGAGAGAGGCACGCCCTCCACATAGCTGAGGATGATCACGTCCCGGCGCTTGACCAGACACCGCGGAACATGCGGAAGGACACCGGAGATCGTGTTGAGGATCTCCGCCTCGTCCTGCCAGGTCCTGATGACCACGGGCAGCGCCGCCCGGATCCGCTCCCGCACCGTGACCGCTTCACCGTCGTCGCAGGCCACGAGGCGCGAGTCGTCCTCCGTGGGCGGCCGCACCATGTAGTTCAGGTTGTGGTGTCCGCGGCCGAACGATCCGTGCTCTTTGGCATAGTGCACGAACTTGCCATACGCGTCGTCCGCCGCTCTTTCCAGAGCGAGTACGGCGGGTGCTGGCACGGGCGGACTGCCCACGGTCACTCCTGAATAGCTGTGCGTTACCACTGATCTTTATGCGCTGCAAGTGGAAAAACGACACAGTAGTGGCAAGCACCACGGCGATGACCGAACTCCGCCGGATCGATACGAACTTGAGCGGAGACACCACCTCTTCAGCCTTACGCCGACCGAGTC
Source organism: Streptomyces sp. NBC_00878 (assembly GCF_026341515.1). Lineage (NCBI taxonomy): Bacteria > Bacillati > Actinomycetota > Actinomycetes > Kitasatosporales > Streptomycetaceae > Streptomyces > Streptomyces sp. NBC_00878. Next base: position 4,908,202 of record NZ_JAPEOK010000001.1, read on the forward strand.
CTGCGGAAGTCCTACGGATTCAGAGGCGGTTCTGCCGGTTCCGGCGATTCCGGCGGGCCTTCGGCCAGGAGGTTCCAGCAGGAGTCGAACCAGGACTGCATACTCTCGATGAACATGGATCCCGGAGCGTTCGAGTCGCCTTCGTCATTGACGTGACGGGTCAGCTTCGATTCGAGGCCGAGCACATCCAGGGCGTCGACGGTATCGCCACCCAGCAGGATGGGGCGCTCCACCACCTCGTATGGTCCGAACAGCACCTCGGCGTCCCGGCGCAGATACAGCTTGCTCGACGGGGCCAGCGGTACGTGCCTGATCTCCACTTCCACCGACGGCACCTTGTGCTGCGTCTTCAGGTCGATCAGGGCATCGTGCAACGACTCGGTGTGCCTGCGGGTGATGGCGTGGAGCCGCTCCTGAAGCTGCTCCTGCAACCGGTCCAATTCATCGGGTGCCCGCCGCACGTCCGCATCCCCGACCGTCTCCCTGGCGCGGGGATACGGAAGCTCCAGAGATTCCGAAGGCAGCAGCATGCGCAACTCGATGCGCTCGGGCGGAACCACCTCGCCGAGCCGGATGCGCTCCGCCTGCACGCGGATGTGGGTGTCCAGGGACTCGGACGTGAGGGTGAACACGTCCAACCGCACGACCGGCTGGGCGAAGGCCCGAGCGATGAAGGGCCCCAGGGCCGCACGCACCCGGGGCGTCTCCGGCTGCCGTATCCGTGAGTGGATCGGGCTGTGGTGGACGACCGTTGTCCCGCTGCCTTGGCGGGACTTGACCCATCCGTCGGCGCTCAGCTCCCGCAACACCCGCTGGACCGTGTCACGCGAGACCTCGAACTCCTCGGCGAGCTCCCGCTGCGGGGGCAGCTGGGACTTCAGCGCGTACGTGCCGTCGGCGATACGAGTACGCAGCGCGTCCAGGACACGCTCGAACTCCTTGCCGCCTCCGTCGCCGCGTTCTGTGCTCACACCGCGACCGTACCTCGCCCACCCCACGAGCAAACCGCTTCCAGTCACATTGGCGGCCCGGCACTACACCCAACCAATCCAAAATTGACTGACAGTTAAGGGATCAAGCAGTCAGGGAACATTCAACTCAACACAGAATCAGCCCAACTGGACCGCAAGTTGATCGATCCGCTGAACTGGACGGGGTGGGGAACATGGTCTTCTTCCAACTAGTGGGCGTCGGCATCGAATTCGCGATAGCCCAGCTGGTCCAATCGACGCTCGGGTACGCGGGCCTGGTCCTGCTGACCCTCGCACTGGTGGGGGCCCGAGGGGGCCACCCCCGATTGGCCTGCTGGTCGGCAGGCCTCTTCTTTCTGCTGACCCTTCAACTTCAGGCCTGACTCCGCAGCACCCGCAGCACCGGTTCCAGCGAGCCCACCACGGCCTCGGCCCCCGCGTCGCGCAGTTCCTTCTCCTTGTCGCCGTTACGCGCGTAGCCAAGGAAGGGAACACCGGCGCGCTGAGCGGCTTCGTAGTCCGAAGGGGCGTCGCCGATCATCAGCGCGGACTGCGGGGCGGCGCCGAGGGCGTTCAGGGCCCGGTTGAGGCAGTGCGGGTCCGGCTTGAGCTGGTGCAGGTCCTGGGTGCGCCCGTAGATGTTGGGGGTGAAGCAGTCGGCGAGACCACGGTTCTCCAGGTAACTGACCGCGGTCCGCGGCGAGTTGTTGGTCGCCACGGCCAGCCGGGCGCCGACCGCGCTCCAGGTCCGTATCAGCGGATCCGCGAACTCGGTGGGCCAGGCGGAGGGCACCGCCTTCAGTTCCTGCTGGGTGAGCCGTTCCTCCAGCTCGACCACCAGATCGCTGTGCGGATGACGCCGGTTGACCGCGTACAGGACCGCCATCGGGTCGGGGTGGACACGCTCGTCCTCGGTCAGCAGTCCGCGCAGCCCCTGCCGCGCCAGCCACTCCACCAGATCCTTCGCCACGTCCTCCGCCGAGTGCCCCGCGAAGAGCCGACAGATCGGCCCGTCGAAGTCGAAGAGCACGAAGCGGGCGCGCTTGATCACTTCCTGGAGGTTCTCTGTCTCTGCTGCCACCGGACCAGTCTGCTTCGTATCAGGAGTCACTAGGAGAGTGTCAGGTCCGTCGTAATGGTTTCCCAGAGGGCGTCGAACCACTTTTGGGACTGCTCGACGAAGGCGGCGTCGCGTTGGCCGACCCTTTGCTCGAAGGAGAACAAGAGGGAGGCGGAGCCCAGGGCGTCGTACATGTCGAGCGTGCCGCTGTCCCCGGCCTCCTCCCGCCGCGTGATCATGTAGTACGCGATGAGGGCCTGGACACCGTTGAGCAGGTACAGCTTCACCGGCGGGGTGAACGGGAGCGCCCGGAACCGCACGTTGACGTCGATGCCGTGCGAGGAGCGCAGGGCCTTGAGGTTGTGGCGCAGGACGTGGCCCTGGGCGTTGCGCATCTCCAGCCAGCGCTGGTGGACCGGATCCCGGTCTCCGTCTCCCTGCGCTTCGACGGAGACGGGGAAGGCGAGGTTGATGTCCCGGGAGGGCAGCAGGATGCGGACGTCGATCGACTCCGGGCGGAGCCTGCCCTCGTGGATCAGGCGAACCGGTTCGCCGAGGGCCAGCATCAGGGTCTCGGCGGTGAGGCACGCGGCGTCCACCCGTACGTGCGGCGCGGCGAACGCCTCGGCCAACTGCGGCGCCAACCCCACCATCGTCGGCTGAGGCTCGCCCTGCGGAGGAGTCACGTCCGCGATGCGCGGCGGGCTCCCCTTGCTGACGTTGCTCAGCCGGCCTTCGTCCTGAAGTGCCCGCAGGGCCTGGCGGATCGTGCCGCGCTCCACGCCGAACTCCTCGGCCAGCTCGGCCTGGGTGGGCAGGCGGTCGCCGGCGCGCAGGTCACCCGCGCGGATGCGGTCCCGCAGGATGTCGGCGATCTCCTGCGGCGAGAGCCTTCTGGTGCCGTCCACTGCCACGTTCTCCTGGGTCACGACCAAACGCTACAACTTCACCCCATCTTAGGGGAGTTGTTTGAAAGTTGTTTTGAAGTAGAGACCAACTGGGGATAACTTAACCATAGTTGGCAACCAACTCAAGAAAGATGGCGGAATCCATGCCTCCTCTCACAAGTACTTGGCAGCTGATAAGTGTCCGCACCTCCCCAGCATCGTCCCGCACCTCAGCACCACAGGCCCCACCGCCCCACCCCGCTCCACCCTCGCCCCGAAAGACCTCGAAGGACCCCGAAGGAGGATCCACCATGCCAGCCATAGCCTTCCTCTCCGCCGTCTTCGTCGTCGGCTTCGAGCAGTTCGTCGGATGGCAGTACGGCCCCGGCGGCGTCGTCGGGCTGCTGCTGCTCACGGTCGGCATCAAGGCGAAGAGCCCGACGTGCAGCTCGATAGGCGCCGTCGTCCTCGCCCTGATGTTCTCCGGCCCGGCCCTGTGACCCGCACAACCCGTACGGCCCGTATATCGCGTACGGCCCGTACAGCCCGTCTGGCCCGTATGACCTGCGAGGACGATCCACCCGAAGATCCGGTACGGATACCGGTTTCCGTACCGGTACGGATACGTGGGATACCGGTTTCCGTACCGGTACGGATACGTGGGAGACCTCAGCCCGTGAGCACCAGCTCGGAGCTGATGGTCTCCCACAGTGCGTTGAACCACAGATGGGACTGCTCCACGAACGTCGTGTCCCGCATGCCGTCCCCCTGCTCGAAGGGGAACAGCATGGACTGGGTCCCCTCCGCGTCGTACATCTCCAGGTACTCGTGGTCGATCTCCTCGCCGCGCCGCGACAGCGTGTAGTACGCGAAGAGCGCCTCCGACCCGTTGAGCAGATACAGCTTCACGGGTGGAGTGAACGGCAGGGCCCGGAACGTGATGTGTACGTCGATGCCGTGCGTGGCCCGTAACGCCAGCAGGTTGTGCTTGAGGACCTGGCCCTGGGCGTTGCGGTGGGCCAGCCAGCGGCGCTGCAGCCGGTCGTCGACCGTGTCGTCCACGGGTGCCGGGAAGGCGAGGTCGATATCGCTGGACGGCAGGAGCACCCGGACGTCGACCCTGGCCGGTTTTAGTCGCCCCTCGTGGATGAGACGCAACGGCTCACCCATCGCGAGAGTGAGGGAGACCGCCGTCAGGCACAGGGCGTCGATCTCCACATGAGGGGCCGAGAAGGCGTCCGTGATCCGTGACGCGAGCGCCACCATGGTGGGCTGCGGCGGAGCTCCGGGCCCGGTCAGAGCCGGTCCCACGTCCTGGGCGACCGTCGCCGGGCTCCCTTTGGACACGTTGGACAGCAGGTGTTCCGACTGCAGGATGCGCAGGGCCTGCCGCACCGCCCCGCGCTCGACGCCGAACTCGTCGGCCAACTGGGCCTGTGTGGGCATGCGCTGGCCAGGCCGCAGCTCACCGGACCTGATCCGGGTGCGCAGCTCCTCGGCCACCTCGCGGTGTGACCTCTGTGGCCGTTGTGACCTCTTCCGCCCATTGACGGCGACGTGTTCCGGGTCCACAACCAAACCCTACAACTTCGCGCCATCTTTGGGCAGTTATTGAGAAGGTGGTTATGAGACGCATCCAAACGGAGATAAGTTCAGTGAAGTTGGTTACCAACTTGAGCAACATGGTCAAGCTTCCCAGGGGTTGGCCGCCAGAGTCGAAGCCCTCGACCAGGCGAACGGTCCCAGCGGGGGTCCGCCTCCCCGTCCCGAAGGAGGGACCGCATGCCGCTCATCGCCATCATCGTCGCTGCCCTCGCCGTCGGTTTCGAGCAGCTTCTCCAGCTGAAGTTCGGCGCGTTGGGCGTCATCGCCTTCGTCGCCCTCGCCGTCGGCATCAAAGCCAAGAATTCCATGATCGGCGGCATCGGGGCCGTGATCCTCGTGATGCTGCTCGCCCAGTCCGGCTGACCGGACGCCACCGTCCGCCAGTCCGGCTGACCGGGCTCCCTTCCGGAGGGGAGCCGGGAGCCTGGTCAGTCAGCACGACCGCGGATCGCTCCAAGACCCGCGGCAAACAACTGAATCGCAGGAAAACACAACTGAACAGCTACGGATCACAACTGAATACCCATCAACGGAGGAGAACCCGCCGACACAGAACGGAGCACCAGGACCAGGGACCGGGAGAATCAGAAGAAGTCGGAAGAAGTCGGAAGAAGATCGAATCAGAAGATGTCCGGGCACCACGGTCGCCTGGACGTGCGCAGCAGGGCGTCGGCCAAGGAGGCGGCGCCCGCTCGTGCTTCCCGCACCCGCCCCAACGCCGCGAGCCGCACCGCGGACTCGTCCCCGAGCCACAACGCCCCCAACTCACTCACACCCAGAGTGAGTTCGGCATCGGCGGTGGTCCGCTCACAACTCCCGCCCGCCTCAGAGGCGTCCAGCCGATACCGCCCCCCGCACAGCCCTCCCCGGTCTTCGACCTCCAGGACGAGCGAGCCGGTCGCCCCGTACGTACGCGCCTCCAATGCGGCCCCGACATCCAGGATCCGCACCCACACCAGGTCGGCCTGGGTGGTGATGCGCGCCGCACGCGGATCCGGCAGCAGATGCGGCAGCAGGTCGTCCGGCGCCCGCATCCCCGTCCTGACCTTCGTGACCCAGTCGACCGAGCACAGGTACCGCCACAGGGCACGCTCCGCGGCCGGCGTGACCGCGATCATGTCCTTGACCTTCGCCGTCTCCAGCGGCTGCTTCACGTCCCCCCAGTGGTCGTCCACGGTGTACGTGAGCAGCCCCTCGACCTCTCCGCCCGCGTTGCGGTACACGGCCTGGAACGGCTCGATCCACGATGCCGGGTCCAGCACCAGCCCGCCCGTACGGACCTGCCACCACCGCTCATCTCGCCCGACCACGCCGGGCTTCACGCGCCTGAGCCGCTCATGGAGCTCCGGACCGATTTTCCGTACGCCGTCGCCGTCCACGAGGTCGATACGCCCGCCGTCCTCCGGACCCGACCAGCGCGGGTCGAGTCCCGCCCTCGGCACGTCGATCGTCCACTCGACGCCCGTCGTGGCCGCGCCGAATCCGTACCGTCCGTAGATCGGGTACTCCGCGGCGATGAGCGTCGCCACGGTGTCGCCCCGCTCCTTCGCGGCGGCCAGGTCCCGGGCCATCATCCGGGTGAGGATGCCCCGGCGGCGGTGGGTGGCGGTGACGGTCACATTCGTGACGGCGTCGGCCGCGACGGGGGTTCCGCCCACCGCGGTGATCTCCTGCGCGAACGAACGGAACGTGCCCACGCATCGGCCGCCGTCGAAGGCTCCCAGGGTGCGCTCGGGCACGAAATGGGTGCTGCGGTCCCTGACCTCCGCGTCCGACACGGACGGGGGTTGCTGGAACCCTGTTTTCATCGCGCGGATCCACTCACGGATCTCGTCCTCGCGGATGGGGCGTATGTCGATGTCCTGACGCGAACTCATGCGGCCACGCTAGGCATACGTGCCGAGGGGTGTCGCGGGGTTTTCTCCCTCCCCAACCCCACCCCTTCCCGAAACTGGGTGCTCCGCCCCCAGACCCCCGTCGCTTGTACGTCGCCCGCGGACCGCCCTGGGCTTGTCGCGCAGTTCCCCGCGCCCCTAAAAAGACGGGGGCGTTCCCGCCGTCGCCGTGTACCGACCGTCGTCGGTTGCTCGCGCCGTTCCCCGCGCCCCTGCCGGGGTCCGGGTGGTCCCCTGCCGGAGGGGGCGCGGGGCTGTGACATTTGCGGCTCCGCCGCGGGGCGCGACCAGCCACAACGCACCCGCGGCCGAACACGTCACATCAGCAAGTCATCCACCTGCGCCTCGCCCTCGCGATAGCGACGGGCGATCTCAGCGCTGCAGTCGTCAGCCGTCCGCTGCAACTCCTGCCGCCGCCGCGAAACCTCCTGCTCGTACCCCACGAGCCGCCCCATCGCCGCGTTCAACTCCAGATCCGTACGCGCCTCCAGGTCGGACAGCTCGACCTCGGCGAGCATGTCCGCGGCCAGCCGCCGGTACTCCTCGCTGTGGGGCGTACCCACAGTGACGTGCCGCGCGGACGACCGCTGCCGCGCCGGCGCATCCGTCAGGATCTCCGACAGCCGCTCCACAACGGACGCGTCGTCGGCGATCCGCGCCTCACGCCCCTGCCCCTGCCCCCGCCGCGGCGCACCCCGCCGCCCCAACTCGGCCCGCAGGATGTCGATCCGCCCCTGCAACAACCGACGCACATAACTCAGATCGGCCTCGTCCCGCTGCGCATCCCTCCGCAGGGTGCGCAGTTCGGGCAACCGCAGACGGCCCAACTCGGACTCAGGCTGGGGCTGGGGCTGGGGTTGGGACTCGGGCTGGGGCCCGGACGCCGCCTCAGGCATGGGACTGTCCGTGCGCTGGGTGGGCGGACGCGCCGCGACCGGACGCACTGACGACGACGCCAGCGGCGGCGAAGACCGCGGTGGCAATGACGGCGGCGGCGAAGACGGCGATGGCGATGACGGCGGCTCCCCCCGAATCAGCGAAACGACCCCGGGTGACTGCCCCGTACTCGGTGTGCTCATGTGCCTCAACCGTCCCCTCGACCGGCGCGTGTGAGCATCGTGCCACCCCAAGTGGCCGCTATGTGACCGAGTGCCCCCGATCGGCCCCAGATGGGGGGTAAGCATCAATAAGAAAGCCCTCGTACGGAGGCCGACGCCGAGGCAGCGACGAGACCGGACACCGAGGTCAACCCGACGCACGGCATGATGGCCCGTATGCGTGCGGTGGTGCAGAGAGTGGACGGCGCGAGTGTCGTCGTCGAGGGTGAGACCGTCGGGGAGATCGACGGCGAGGGACTGTGCGTCCTCGTCGGGGTGACCCACGAGGACACCAAGGAGAAGGCGGCCCAACTGGCCCGCAAACTCTGGTCGGTCCGCATGCTGACCGACGAGAAGTCGTGCTCGGACATCGACGCCCCGCTGCTCGTGATCAGCCAGTTCACACTCTACGGAGACGCCCGCAAGGGCCGCCGCCCGACCTGGAACGCGGCCGCCCCCGGCGACGTGGCGGAGCCGCTCGTGGACGAGGTCGTGGCCCAGCTCCGCTCACTCGGCGCAACGGTGGCGACGGGCCGCTTCGGCGCGCAGATGCGCGTCTCACTGACGAACGACGGCCCGTTCACCGTGCTGCTGGAGATGTAACCACCAGTACCGGGCGGACCGAGATGTAACCACCAGTACCGGGCGGACCCTCCACACCACAGATCCAGCCCAACGTCCCCAACGTCCCCCTACGGCTCGACCACGACCTCCTGCGCCGCGGCCGTCGTATCGGCCACCAGCCGCGCGTCCAGCGGTACGTTCCGCTTGACGAGGCCGAGGGCGATCGGCCCGAGCTCGTGATGGCGTACGGAGGTCGTGACGAAGCCGATCTTGCGCCCGTCGGGCCCGTCGTCCGCGAGCCGGAGCTCCGCGCCGTGCGGCGGCAGATGGACCTCGCTGCCGTCCAGGTGCAGGAAGACGAGCCGACGCGGGGGCTTGCCCAGGTTCTGGACGCGGGCGACGGTCTCCTGGCCGCGATAGCACCCCTTCTGCAGATGCACCGCGCTGCCGATCCAGCCCAGCTCGTGCGGGATGGTCCGGTGGTCGGTCTCGAAACCGAGCCGCGGCTGGTGGTGCTCGACGCGCAGCGCCTCGTACGCGAGCAGCCCGACCGCCGGGCCGTGCTGGTCGACGTCAGAGGCGAACGACTCCAGGTCCGTACGCGGCAGGAACAGATCACGCCCGTACGGCGTCTCGCGGACGACGACGCCCTCCGGGACCTCGGCGATGGAGCCGGCCGGCAGGTGGACGACCGCGAAATCACCGGTCCGGTCGGCGACGTCGACGCGGTAGAAGAACTTCATCGACTCCAGGTACGCGATCAACGCGTCCTGGCTGTCGGGCTCCACGTGGGCCCAGGTGGTCGTCCCGTCGTCGACGAGATACAGCGCGTGCTCGATGTGGCCGTGCGCGGAGAGGACCAGCGCCTCGGTGGCGCGGCCCGCCGGGAGGTCGCTGACGTGCTGGGTGAGCAGCAGGTGCAGCCAGCTGAGCCGGTCGTCACCGGTGACGGTGACCACGCCGCGGTGCGAGAGGTCCACGAATCCGGTGCCGTCGGCGAAGGCGCGCTGTTCTCGGAACAGGTCTCCGTAGTGGGCGGCGACACCTTCGTCCACACCCTCGGCGGGAACGGCACCGGGCAGGGACAACAGAGGGCTCTTCATATCCACACAGCCTACGACCGAGTGGGCGCGCTTTTTATTTCCCCCGGGAGCCGCTTCGCGGCCTACTCCGCCTTCGCGGCCTTCTTCGCCGCGCTCGCCGTGCAGTCCTCGCAGCGGCCGAAGATCGCGAAGTGCTTCATGTCGGTGGAGAAGCCGAAGGTCTCGCGGAGCTTGGCCGTGAAGTCGGCGGCGACCTCGACGTCCGCCTCGATGACGTTCGTGCAGTCGCGGCAGACCAGGTGGAGATGGTGGTGCCGGTCCGCGAGGTGGTACGTGGGCGCGCCGTGCCCGAGGTGCGCGTGGGAGACGAGCGCGAGCTCCTCCAGGAGCTCCAGGGTCCGGTACACCGTGGAAATGTTGACCCCCGACGCCGTCTTCCTCACCTCGATGAGGATGTCGTCGGGGGTCGCGTGCTCCAGGGTGTCCACGGCTTCGAGCACAAGTTGCCGCTGCGGGGTCAGCCGGTAGCCGCGCTGCCGCAGATCGCTCTTCCAGTCGGTGCCTTCGGTACCTTCGGTGCTACTTCCAGTGCTCACCACACCGAAAGTCTAGGACTACTCGGAGAACTGCTCGGAGAACTACTTGAAGAAGGCGATCCCGTCGTCCGGCATGTCGTCGGGCAGGGCCTTGGCCCAGCGCTCGACGTCCTCCGGGCTGACGACCTTCTTGAGCTGGGCCGACATGTACGGGCGGAGCGGAACCTCGGGGGTCTGCTTCTCGCCGACCCACATGAGATCGCTCTTCACATAGCCGTACAGACGCTTGCCACCGTTGTACGGGCCCGAGGCGGCCGTGCGGGCGACCGCGTCCGTGACCAGGTCGATCTGGGGCTTCTTGGCGGCCAGCTCGCCGTACCAGACCTCGACGACACCGTCGTCGCGGACCATGACGACCTCGACCTTGCGGTCCTGGTCGATCCGCCAGTAGCCGGACTCGGACTCCAGCGGCCGCACCTTGTTGCCCTCGGAGTCGAGGACCCAGGTGTGCGAGTGGTACTCCAGGAAGTCCCGCCCGTCGTGGGTGAAGCTGACTTCCTGGCCGAAGTTGCACTTCTCGTCGCCGGGGAAGTCGTGGACGCCCGCGCCGGTCCAGTTGCCCAGGAGAAAGACAAGGGGGACGAGGTCCTTGTGCAGGTCGGACGGGATCTCGATCATGAGGTCGGCAGTTCCTTGATGGGGGTCAGCGCTGGCCCTGGTACAGCTTCTTCACGGCCAGCCCGGTGAAGGCGAGAACACCGACACAGACCAGGACCAGCAGGGCTTCGAAGAAGTACTCAAGCACGGGGTGCTCCTCGGGGGTGACACGGTGGTTTGGCGTTGCAGAGCCGCCCCCACTCTAGTCGGGCGGGGACCGGGGCTCTCCCTGAGGTAGGCCCTACCATTCGCCCCATGGCGAAGAAGCTCGTGATCAAGGTGACGGCGGGGGCGGACGCTCCCGAACGCTGCTCTCAGGCGTTCACGGTGGCCGCGGTCGCCGTGGCCAGTGGCGTGGACGTGTCGCTCTGGCTGACCGGCGAGTCCGCGTGGTTCGCGCTGCCGGGCCGGGCCGCCGAGTTCGAGCTGCCGCACGCGGCCCCGCTCCCCGATCTGCTCGACTCGATCCTGGCCGGGGGCCGCCTCACCCTCTGCACGCAGTGCGCTGCCCGCCGCGACATCACGGAGAAGGACGTCATCGAGGGCGTACGGATCGCGGGCGCACAGGTCTTCGTCCAGGAGGCGCTGGGGGACGAGACCCAGGCACTCGTCTACTGACCGAGGACCGGGAGCACCGGAGACACCGGGAAGCACCGGGGAGTACAGGGAGCGCCGGGGAGTACGGGAGTGGGGACAGAGGGGCCGGGACGGGTCACTGTCGGCGCTTCTTGCCGTCCAGTTCGTCCCACCACTCGTCGGACTTGGGGTCGCCGGACGGGTCGTCCCACCAGCGGTCGTCGGGGCCACGCCGGTTGGCCACCATCGCCGCGAGCGGGGGAATCACCATGGCCACCACGCACATGCCGACGGCCACGGGCACCGACCAGAGCCGCACGACTCCCCAGGCGAGCACGAACAGCCCGATGCACGTGCCCATCATGGCGAAGTAGGCGTGACGCCGTCGCGCGTACATACGTCCAGAGTAGATCCGGGCAAGCCGAAGGGCCGCGCCCCATTACCGGAAAGCGTCCAACTCCCCGGGGCGCGGCCCTTCGGCCGTTTATACGGTGTCTGCCGTCCAGCGGTTCAGACGGTCGGACGGTTCAAGCGCGTCAGACGGTTCAGACAGTTCAGACGGATCAAGCGGATCAAGCGGATCAAGCAGGTCAGACCGCGATGGCCACCTCGGCCAGGCCGCCCGTCTGGGCGACTACCGTGCGGTCGGCCGTGCCGCCGGGGACGAGGGCGCGGACGGTCCAGGTTCCCTCGGCCGCGTAGAAGCGGAACTGTCCGGTCGCCGAGGTCGGGACCTCGGCGGTGAACTCGCCGGTCGAGTCCAGGAGGCGGACGTAGCCCACCACCGGCTCGCCGTCCCTGGTCACCTGACCCTGGATGGTGGTCTCACCGGGCTTGATCGTCGAGGCGTCGGGGCCGCCGGCCTTCGCTCCACACATGTTTCGTTTCCGTCCTTCAGGCCTTGTCTTCGAGGATTACTTGTTGGCGCCGAGCTCGATCGGGACGCCGACCAGGGAGCCGTACTCGGTCCAGGAGCCGTCGTAGTTCTTGACGTTCTCCACGCCGAGCAGCTCGTGCAGCACGAACCAGGTGAGCGCGGAACGCTCACCGATGCGGCAGTACGCGATCGTGTCCTTGGCGAGGTCGACCTGCTCCTCGGCGTAGAGCTCCTTGAGCTCGTCGTCCGACTTGAAGGTGCCGTCGTCGTTGGCGTTCTTCGACCACGGGATGTTGCGCGCGGACGGGACGTGGCCCGGACGCTGCGACTGCTCCTGCGGCAGGTGGGCCGGCGCGAGCAGCTTGCCGCTGAACTCGTCGGGCGACCGGACGTCGACCAGGTTCTGCGAACCGATGGCCGCCACGACGTCGTCACGGAAGGCGCGGATCGCGACGTTCTGAGCCTTGGCCTTGTAGTCGGTCGCGGCGCGCTCGGGCACCTCGACGACCAGGTCGCGGGAGTCGAGCTCCCACTTCTTGCGGCCGCCGTCGAGAAGCTTCACGTTCTCGTGGCCGTACAGCTTGAAGTACCAGTAGGCGTAGGACGCGAACCAGTTGTTGTTGCCGCCGTAGAGGACGACCAGGGTGTCGTTGCCGATGCCCTTCTCCGACAGGAGCTTCTCGAAGCCGGCCTGGTCGACGAAGTCACGGCGGACCGGGTCCTGGAGGTCCTTGGTCCAGTCGATCCGGATCGCGTTGCGGATGTGGTTCTTCTCGTACGCGGACGTGTCCTCGTCGACCTCGACGATGGCCACGCTCGGGTCGTCCAGGTGGTCCTGGACCCAGTCGGCGTCTACCAGGACGTCGCTGCGGCTCATGCTCGTTCTCCTCCGGGGCAGTTGCGGCGGGGCGTTGCGTCAGAAAGGGGTGCTTGGTACGCGCTCGACGGTGACGGCTGCGGCGGCGTACGCGGCGCAGGGGTGGCCCCGACGAGAGAGGTCGAAGGGCCCGGCTCGCGGAAGTACGAACGCTTCCGCTCAGGAAGTGCGACAGAGCATGGCGGCGACGCGGCACAGGTCTACTGCCCGCCGCTTCGTGAGATCCGCCTGTCCCCGCGGCCGGAGGACGCTCAATTTGCACTGCATAGCGTCGATCGTAGGGACGGACAGGCGGGCATGTCACCGGTGTGTCGCATGCTGAGACACGATCGTCCGCGATGTGGGATGGGGAGGGTGGGGGAACACCTTCCCGCCCGGTCTCTCCCGGGTTCCTCCCGGTCTCGTCCGGCTCCGGAGGGGTTGCAGGTCTCGTCGTCTCGCTCGTACATCTGCTGTTCGGACGGGGTCGTCTCGCCTTTCGGACGGCGGATCGGTCCGTCGGACGGCGGATCGTCCGAGCGTTGAGGCTCGTCCCGTCTTCAGCTCTTCCGCGGCGGCTCGCCCCTCGTCCGAGTCGGCGGTGTGTGAAGGCGTCACGGTGTCCGGACGCCCTTGCTCCCTACCCGACTACCCGACGAGGCTGACGTCCGAACCCTTCACCGCGATCTCGACACCCTTCTTCGCCGCCTGGACCTTGTCGAGCTGGATGCCGCCGGGCAGGCCGTCGATCTCCTGCCGGAAGTCGGTGATCAGGCGGATCCGGTCCTCGGCGAGCTGGACACCCAGCTTGGCGAGGGAGTCCGCGCGCACCTCGACGGTGTCGCCCTTGACGCTGACCGAGCTCAGCACGGAGACCGGGCGGGGGAGCTTGTTGCCGAGCACCGTGGCCTCCACGTCGACCTTGATCTTGCCGTTGCCGCCGTCGGAGAGGCCGACGACCTTGGCGGTGACTCCGGTCGCGACGTCCACGGGCTCCGCCTTCGCCGCCTTGAGGAGTTCGTCGTACGAGATCGTCGCCGTGCCCGTCGCCGAGGCGGCCTTCGCGGAGCTGTAGTCGCCGGAGAACGCGACGCCGCGCATCTGGGCGGAGAGGTCGTCGATACGGATCTTGTCGGGGACGTCGACGGCGGACGTGTCGCTCTCTCCGGTCGCGGCGCCGCTGGTGTCGGCCTCGTAGTTCTTGATGCCGACCTCCACCTCGTCCAGTTCGCCGCCGACGACCTGGGTGAGGAAGGGGAAGCCCTTGATCGAGACGCTCGGGGTGGTTGCCAGGCCCTCGTTGGTCTTCAGTCTGTTCGCTGCCTCGTCCTCGGCGTAGGCGACGGCTACGCGGTCGGCGATGACGAACAGTCCGCCGAGGATGACGGTCACGATCAGAAGTATTCGCAGTGCTCGCATGGTTCCGTGTTCCCCCACCTTGGCGGTCTCCTGAGCGAGAGTAACCCTGCGGGGGCCTCCGGCCCGGTGGGCGGGGTGGGTTGTCGATCAGCTGTGACAGGGGAGGGGCGGGGGCGAAGAACGTCCTCGTCAGGACAACGCCCGGCCCAGTACATAGACAGCCGGGGCCGCCGCTGCCAACGGGAGGGCTACTCCCGCGGTGAAGTGGACGAAGCGGGACGGGTAGTCGTAGCTGGCTACTCGGTGGCCGATCAGGGCGCAGACACCTGCCCCCGCGCCCAGGAGCGCGCCGGACGCCGTGCCAAGGTCGGTCACTGCGCCCGCCACACCGCCCACGCCCGCCCCCGCCGCCAACGCCACGGCCACCGACACCACCGTCGGCAGCGGAAGCGCGCGGGCCAGAATCGTTGCCGCGACCGCCAGTCCGCCCACCGTCACCGCGTCCGGCTCCGCGGCCAGGTGTCCCGTCGCGACGATCGCCAGCGCCGCCGAGGCGACCGTGGCCATCAGCCCCTGCATCCGCTCGTCCGGCGACGCGTGGCTGCGGAGCTGGAGGACCAGGGTCAGCAGGACCCAGACGCCGAGGGTGCCCAGGATGGCGGCGGGAGCGTTGTCCCGCCCGTCCGCGAGCACGGCTACGTCGGCGGTGAGCGCCCCCGCGAAGGCGAGCGCGATGCCCTGCCGCGCGGGCCACATCCCGTTCAGCCGGAACCAGCCCGCCGCGGTCACGGCCTGGAGGATCACCAGCGGTACGACCAGCGCGTACTCCCCGACCACCGCCGCCCCTGCGAGCAGCAGCCCGAGTACCGCCGTCAGCGCGGCCGGCTGCACGCCGGGCTCGATGATCGGCGAACGCCCCTCCGCGCGGGCCCGTTGGGCGGCGGTGAGGCGGGAGTTCCCTGTGACGGTGGGCGGGCCGTATCCAGGAGCGGAGGCGTCGCCCGTGGCTGATGTTGGTTCGCCGGGCACTGGCGTAGGTGCGGGCGTGGGCGTGGGCGTGGGTGCGGACGCGGGCGTCTGGTGGCTTCCGTAGGCACCCTGGGGGTGCCCAGCCTGGCTCCAACCCGTCTCCGCCGGCATCGGCTGCCCCACTACGCCGTACTGGCCTCCCTGGCCCCCGTGGCTGCCTTGGCCGTTCTGAACGCCGTACTGACCGCCCTGGCTGCCCCGGCTGTCGTACTGAGCCGCGTACTGATCCTGCACTTGCCCCTGTCCCTGGCTCTGTCCCTGGCCCTGCGGAGCCTGTTGCGGCGGCAGGTATGCCGGGTCCGCGGGCGGGGCAGCGGACTGCGCGGCGGGCGGGATCGTGGGCTGGAACTGGGTCTCCCAGGTCTGGCCCTCCCACTGCTGGGTGTACTGCTGCTCGTCGGCGTCGGCGTCGGCCTCGGGTCCGGCCCCGGCGCCGGACCCCGCTCCGGCCCCGTACTGCTGCTGATGGCCCTGATGGCCCGGCCACTCCGACGGCGGCGGCTGTTGCGGCTGCTGCGGCTGCTGGTACGGGTCGTAGCCCTCGTACGGCCCGGTCCCCTCGTACGAGCCTGTCCCCTCGTACGGGCCCGGCCCCTCGTACGGCTGGTCGCTCATCGTCCCGTCACCCTCCTGCGAACGGCGGGAGCACTTCGACCGTGCCGCCCTCGGCCAGCCGTACCGTCTCATGTCCGCGGGTGCCCACGGGGTCACCGTCGATGAGGAACGAGCATCGCCGCAGGACGCGGACGAGTTCGCCGGGGTGTCGCTCGCGGGCCGCGGCGAGCGCGTCCGCGAGGGTCTCCGCCTCGTACGGCTCGTCGGCGACGCCTGCGGCGGCCTTGGCGGCGGCCCAGTAACGCACCGTGCCCTTTGCCATCTGGTTCCTCGATCACTCGATATATGTGGGTGCCGGTACAGCCGGTGTATGGGTGTCGCCCAGGCTAGCCCGCGTGCGCCGCGGCCCAGTTCCCGATGCGGGTCAGGAGTTCGTCGTCCGCGGCGTTCTCCGCGTGGCCCATTCCCGGCTCCAGCCACAGTTCGGCGTGCCCGTCGGACGCGTCGGCCAGCATCCGCGGGTGGTCCACCGGGAAGTATCCGTCCAGGTCGCCGTGGACGATCAGCAGCGGCGTGGGGGCGATGAGGGGCACCGACTCCACCGGGGAGGAGGGAACGGGGTCCCACTCGCGGTGGTGGATGCGGGTGCGCAGGCCGTAGCGGCCGACGGCACGGCCCACCGGGCGGGTTACCAGCCAGTGCACGCGCCGCATAGGCGCCGTGCCGCGGTAGTACCAGCGAGCGGGTGCACTGACCGAAACCACCGCGTCCGCGTGCGCTCCCGTGCGCCCCTCGTGCTCCTCGCCGCCCGCCGAATTGATGGCCGCGTGCCGGAGCACCACCGACCCGCCCATCGAGAAACCGACCGTGGCCACCCGGGTGTGACCGAGCTCTCGTGCCCACTCCACCGCCGCCGCGAGATCGAGCACCTCGCGGTCGCCGACCGTGGAACGTCCGCCGGAGGCCCCGTGGCCCCGGAAGGAGAACGTGACCACCGCCCCGTACTGCGTGAAGGCGGCCGCCGCCCGCCGCACGTGGAGCCGCTCCAAGTCGCCCGTGAAGCCGTGTGCGACGACGATGGCGAGGTCGGCGGAAGCGTCGACAGAGGCGTCGGCGGAGGTGTCGGCGGAGGTGTCGCCCGTGGTGCCGGACGTGTCGGACGTGCCCCTTCCGGGGTCGTACGCGGCATCGATCGTGACTCCGTCGACGGTGCGCAGAAATCTCCGCCGTGGTGGCCTCAGGGTTGTCTCAAGGTGTGGACGAAGCAAAGATCGCGTCACATGACCTGCCGGACCTAGGTTCATGTGGGCTATTCTGCTCGGCAGAGGACTCGGGCAGCGTAGCCCCCGGGTCCTTTTGCGCTATCTGGAGCGTTGTATACGAACGCTGTATACGAGCCCCGGAGCGAAGTCGCGACACAAAGTGCGACGTGAGAGCGCAGCTGCGGCGCCCCGGGGCGCGGGAAGCCGCAACAGTTCGATGCAGTGCCGCA
This sequence comes from Streptomyces sp. NBC_00878, assembly GCF_026341515.1. Lineage (NCBI taxonomy): Bacteria > Bacillati > Actinomycetota > Actinomycetes > Kitasatosporales > Streptomycetaceae > Streptomyces > Streptomyces sp. NBC_00878. The sequence continues at coordinate 4,925,261 of NZ_JAPEOK010000001.1, forward strand.
AACGTCCTCGCAGGGACCGAGGAGGAACCGACGTTATGGCCGAGCGAACCGTGCATGACCGTGACACGACCCAGGCAGGTGGGGCGCGATGAGTTCTCTGCTGCTCCTTACCAATGCTCTCCAGCCGTCGACGGAGGTGCTTCCCGCCCTCGGCCTGCTGCTGCACAACGTGCGCGTGGCTCCGGCGGAGGGACCCGCTCTCGTCGACACCCCTGGTGCCGACGTCATCCTGATCGACGGGCGGCGTGACCTGCCTCAGGTCCGCAGCCTGTGCCAGCTGCTGCGGTCCACCGGGCCCGGCTGCCCCCTCGTCCTCGTCGTCACGGAGGGCGGTCTCGCGGCGGTCACCGCCGACTGGGGCATCGACGACGTCCTGCTCGACACCGCCGGTCCGGCGGAGGTCGAGGCACGGCTGCGGCTGGCCATGGGCCGCCAGCAGATCGTCAACGACGACTCCCCCATGGAGATCCGCAACGGCGACCTGTCGGTCGACGAGGCGACGTACTCCGCCAAGCTCAAGGGCCGGGTCCTCGACCTGACCTTCAAGGAGTTCGAGCTCCTGAAGTACCTGGCCCAGCACCCGGGTCGCGTCTTCACGCGCGCCCAGCTGCTCCAGGAGGTCTGGGGCTACGACTACTTCGGTGGCACGCGGACCGTCGACGTCCACGTACGGCGGCTGCGCGCGAAGCTCGGACCCGAGCACGAGTCGCTGATCGGGACCGTCCGCAACGTCGGCTACCGATTCGTCACGCCGGAGAAGGCGGAGCGCGGCATCACGGACGAGGCGAAGGCCAGGGCGGCCCAGCCGAAGCCGGAGGACGCGGACGCGGACGAGACGGCACACCTGGACGCCACCGAGACCACCGAGGTCACGGTGGAGGAACAGGAACCCGTACGACCTGCACAGAGGTAGTTCCATCCGCGTAGACTCCGCGCGTGGCCAAGGTGACTCGGGATGACGTAGCACGGCTGGCAGGGACGTCGACTGCCGTCGTCAGTTACGTCATCAACAACGGACCCCGGCCGGTTGCCCCGGCCACGCGCGAGCGTGTCCTCGCCGCGATCAAGGAGCTGGGGTATCGGCCGGACCGGGTCGCCCAGGCCATGGCGTCGCGGCGTACGGACCTCATAGGCCTGATCGTGCCGGACGCGCGCCAGGCCTTCTTCGGGGAGATGGCGCACGCGGTCGAACAGGCCGCGTCCGAGCGCGGGAAAATGGTGCTCGTCGGCAACTCCGACTACGTCGGTGAGCGCGAGGTCCACTATCTGCGGGCCTTCCTCGGTATGCGGGTCTCGGGGCTCATCCTCGTCAGCAACGCGCTGAACGACAACGCGGCCGCCGAGATCGAGGCGTGGGACGCCCGGGTGGTGCTGATGCACGCGCGGCCCGAGGCCATCGACGACGTCGCCGTCGTCACGGACGACATAGGCGGCGCGCAGCTCGCCACACGTCATCTTCTGGAGCACGGGTACGAGTACGTCGCCTGTCTGGGCGGCGTCGCGGAGACCCCCACCGTCGGCGACCCCGTCTCCGACCACATCGAGGGCTGGCGGCGCGCGATGCGGGAGGCCGGGCGGTCGACCGAGGGCCGCGTCTTCGAGGCGCCCTACAACCGGTACGACGCGTACAAGGTCGGTCTTGAGCTGCTGGCCGGGCCGGATCGGCCGCCGGCGATCTTCTGTTCCACCGATGACCAGGCGGTCGGGCTGTTGCGGGCCGCGCGCGAGCTTCGGATCGATGTGCCGGGGGAGTTGGCTGTCGCCGGGTTCGACGACATCAAGGAAGCGGCGTTGACCGATCCGCCGCTGACCACGATCGCGAGCGATCGGTCCGGGATGGCTCGGGCGGCTGTCGATCTCGTTCTCGATGACGGGGTGCGGGTCGCCGGCGCTCGGCGGGAGCGGTTGAAGTTGTTCCCGTCGCAGTTGGTTGTGCGGCGGTCTTGCGGGTGTGGGTAGCGGCTCGGGTGGGTGGGTCGCCCCCTAAGCCGGGTTGACCTCACGGGTGGGTGCGGTGTTCGGCGGCGTCGAATGCGGGGGCGAGTGGGGCCAGCGCCGTGCGGAGCTGGTCGGGCAGTGAGCCGGAGGGTACGACCAGTCCTCCGGTGCTGAAGTTTCCGGGCCCCGTGTTCCCGTCCGGGCGGAGCCAGCCTTCCAGCGCGATGCGGACCGCCGCGGCCACGCTCGCCCCGAGAACGCGGGCCGTGTGCGCTCCGGCGTCACCCAGGCGTTCGGCGATCACCGCTGTGAGAGGGGTCTCGATGCCGGCGGTGGTGTCGAGGAACGCGTCGCGCAGCGCGGTCCGCGTGGTGATCAGCAGCAGCGCCTCTTGTTCGCGCTCACCGGTGTTCGTGTACTGCTCGACCACCGCTTCGGTGACGGCGTCGGCCAGGCGCACTCCTGGAGGCCGGGCCGCGACCGCCGCCGCGATCCGCGCCTCCCGGTCCGCGGTGACAGCGGCGACGATCGCCTGCTCGCGGCTGGCGAAGTAGTTGTTGTAGGTGCGCGGCGAGACCCCGGCCGCCTCGGCGATGTCCTCGACCCGCACCTGGTCCGGTCCGCGCTCCACGGCCAGGCGCAGGGCCGCCTCGCGCAGCGCCACGCGCGTGGCCTGCTTCTTCCGCTCCCGCAGCCCCGGCCCCGGTGGTGGTGTCGTCACGGTGTCAGTGTTCCACACGGTTCCACACAGAAGTGCGTGTACGCAAACTTGCGTGCACGCACTTTTCTCTGTCAGCCTCGACCCGACCGAGACCGGCTGACCCGACCGGGACCGACCGGCAGACCCGACGGGGACAGACAGAGAGGACGTCACCATGCGGGCAAGAGGCATGACCTACGACACCGGATTCGTCGTACACGGCCAGATATCGCGCGAGCACTTCGACCCCGCGGTGGTCCGGCGCGAGCTCGCCATCATCCGCGACGACCTGCACTGCAACGCGGTCCAGATCATCGGCGGCGACCCGGACCGGCTGGAGCTGGCCGCCGGCGCCGCCGCCGAACTCGGCCTGGAGGTCTGGTTCTCGCCCTATCCGCTGGAGTTGGACCCGGAGCAGATCCTCACGCTCTTCCGCGACTGCGCCGAGCGGGCGGAACGGCTCCGGCAGCAGGGGGCCACGGTCGTGTTCGTCACGGGAGTCGAGCTGAGCGTGATGAACCGCGGGTTCCTGCCCGGAGAGAACCCCGAGGACCGGGTCGAGCAGCTGATGAGCCGGCCCGAGCGGCGGGCCGAAGCGATGCGCGACCTCGGTGTGCGCATCAACGCGTTCCTCCGCGACGCCACGGCCACGGTCCGCGCGCGCTTCCAGGGCCAACTCACCTACTCGTCCATCCAGTTCGAGCAGGTCGACTGGACCCCCTTCGACTTTGTGACGTTCGAGCTGATCCGCTCCGCCGAGGTCGCCGACCGGTTCCGGGACGCGGTGCGCACCCTGGCCCGGGGCCCGAAGCCGCTCGCCATCACCGGGTTCGGCACCGCGGCCTACCGCGGCGCGGGAGACCGGGGCGGGCGGGTGCTGGAAGTGGTCGAGCACGACCCTCGGACCAGGGCCCCCGTACGGCTGAACGGCGTGTACGAGCGTGACGAGGCAGGCCAGGCCGCGTATCTGAGCGAACTGCTGGAGATCTTCGAGACCGAGGGCGTGGACAGCGCGTTCGTGTTCCTGTTCGCCCTGCCCGGCTACCCGCACCGCCCCGACGGCGACCCCAGGGACGACCTGGACCGGGCCGGCCTGGGCATCGTCAAACTCCTCGAAGGGCACCGGGGGCAGACCTACCCCGACATGGAATGGGAACCCAAGGCCGCCTTCGCGGCGGTGGCAGAACGGTATCGGAGCTGATCGAAGGTGACAGGCCCCGCGCACGGTGACCACTGCTCGGGATCCTGCCGCGAAAGGCAGCGGCCGGCCCTGCGCGTTTCGCGAGGACCGGCCGCATGCTCTTGGGCTCCCAGAACAGGGGCTTCCAGAGCAAGGACTTCTAAATCAAGGACTTCTAAAGCAGGGACTTCTAGAACAGCAAGTTGTACTGGTTGAAGCCCGTTCCCAAGCTGATGCGCGAGGCGAACAGGTCCGTCGAGGCCTTGTTCGTGCCGCGGTAGAGCCAGAGCGTGCCGCCCGAGTCGCGGGCCATGATGTCGGCCACGCCGTCGCCCGTCACGTCGCCGCTGGAGACGTACGAGGTGAAGTTCCAGCCGGTACGGGCCTTGATGCGGGCCGACCAGGGGGTCTTCTCCTTGCCGGTGCCGCGGTAGAGCCAGAGGATGCCGTCCGTGGAGCGGACCAGGAGGTCGGGCTTGCCGTCGCCGGACAGGTCGCCGTGGCCGAAGATCTTCACGTTCTTCCAGGCGCCGCTGATGACCTTGACCTTGGCGTAGAACTGGCCGTTGCCGCGTCCCGGGTAGAGGTAGACCGAGCCGTCGGCGTCCACCGCGAGCAGGTCCGGGCGGGCGTCGCCCGTCATGTCACCGGGGATCGCGTAGGACTTGTAGCCGCCCCAGACCGAACTGATCTGCATCCAGGCCCAGTCGCCGAGGGCGTGGTCCATGTAGCTGCGGTACAGCTTGCCGTCGACCTTGTCGCGGACGATCAGGTCCTGGTAGAAGTCCCGGTCCAGGTCGGCCTGAAGGACCCAGGTGGCGGTCTGCCAGCCGTTGCCCTGGTAGGCGCGCTGCGCCAGCGAGGTGCCGTTGCTGTTCTGCTGGAACAGGCCACCGGACGGCGTGCGGGCGAGCAGGTCCGCGCGGCCGTCGTACGACACGTCGGTGTCGTCGATGCGCGGCTGGGCCGCCCAGGCGTAGGAGCTGACCTTGGTGAAGACCGGGTAGGCGCCCTTGCCGGTGCAGCCCTGGACACCCCAGGAGACGATGCCGACGATCTTGTTGGCGACGACCAGGGGGCCGCCGGAGTCACCGTTGCAGGGGCTGTTCGTGCCCTCGTCAGCGCCGGTCGCGGGCGCGCCCGCGCAGGTCATCGAACCCTCGAAGAACTCGTCGACGCCGAGGACCGCCTGCATGGCGCTGTTGCAGGTCGCGTCGGCGACCAGCGGCAGACTCGCCTTCTTCAGCTTCGTCGAGAGGGTGGCGTCGGCGGCGCCTGAGGTCAGGCCCCAGCCGTAGACGGTGGCCGCCGTGCCGGGCGTGTAGAGCGCGCTGTCGTCGGACGCGGCCAGGCGCAGCCACGGCTGTTCCAGCGGGCGGTCCAGGGTGAGCACCGCGATGTCGTTCTGGGCGGTGGCGTCGTTGTAACGGGGGTGCGTCCACTGGCGGAAGACGCCCGCGGGGGTGCCGGTGGCGTAGTCGTCGAGGTCGGTGGTGCCGGCCAGGACGGCGCCGTTGCTCACCCAGTCGAGGCCCGCGACGCAGTGGGCGGCCGTGAGGACCTTGTTCGGCGCGACGAGGGTGCCGCCGCAGAAGTAGCCGTTGCCGGTGGCCGGGTCGGAGTAGCCGAGCTGGACCATCCACGGGGCACTGGCGATGGTGGTCTCACCGCCGCCGATGATGAACGGTGACTTGCTGGGCGAGGCGTCCGCGGGCGTCTCGCCGGTCGCCTTCGCCGCCTCGACGATCCGGTCGCGCAGCTCCTTGGCGGAGGCGGCCGGCTTCGCGGGTTGCGAAAGGTTCGCGTCGGGCAGACCGCCTGTGGGGTCGTCCGCCGCTGTCGCGGGCTGCGCCGCGAGGACGCCGGCGCAACTCAGCGCCAGCGCGAGAGCGGCCGCGGGGAACGCCGTGGCGGGGCGTCTCCAACGGTCGCGCAGGGCACGTATCACTCAGGGCTCCTGAGGTGGGTGATGTGTCGTGAACCCACCAAGATTGGCCCCCTCAAACCCCTTTGCACACGCCCCTCACAGCGGTCCGACAAGGATCCGACAAGTGTTCGCCCGCAGCTTCCGCCACATCACCGTGCCGCAACCTCCCGTTTCACCGGTCTCAGTGGGACGGGAGTGGCTTCAGCACTGGCCGCGAGCGGCTTTATATCGGGCATACGCGGTTCTGTCGGGCTTCTCAGGGAGCACTCAGGGAGCTCTCATGGTCGCGCGTCAGAGTTTGAGTCATGACCGAGAGCTTCCGCCGCAGCGGCGAGTACCCCCAGGGCGACCAGCAGTCCCCGTACACGCAGAGCGATGCGCAGCAGGACCCGTACGCACAGGGCGACGCGCAGCAGTCCGCGTACCCCGAGCAGTCGTACGCCTCCTCCGCGCACCCCGTGAGCTCCTCCTCGACTCCCTTCCCGAACTCCCCCTCGACCTCCTCCGTGAACCCGGAGTGGCCGCCCCCGCCGGCGTACGAGCCGGCGCAGCAGGGCGCCGCCCCCACGGCACTCCTCACCGAGCCCGTCTCCCCCGCTCCCGGTTCTCCTGGCTCTCCCGCCACCCGCCGCAAGCGCGCCAAGGGTCCTCTCGCCCTGCTGGCCGCCGTGGCGATAGCCGCCGCGGCCGTGGGCGGCGGTACCGCATACGCCTTCCAGGAGCTGACCGGCAACGACACGGTGGCGACTAGCAGCACCAGCACCAGCGTCGTGCCCACCAGTGAGAAGGGCACCGTCGCCGGGGTCGCCAAGGCGGTCAGCCCGAGCATCGTCGAGATCAGCGCCACCTCGAACGCCGGCCAGTCCACCGGTTCCGGCGTGATCATCACGAGCGGCGGCGAGATCATCACCAACAACCACGTGATCTCGGGCGCCTCCGAGATCAAGGTGCAGCTGAGCAACGGCAAGTCGTACACCGCGAAGGTCGTCGGCACCGACAGCAAGAAGGACCTCGCGCTGATCAAGCTGGAGAACGCGCCGTCCGGTCTGACGGTCGCGACGCTCGGCGACTCCACCGGCGTCAAGGTCGGCGACCAGGTCGTGGCGATCGGCTCCCCCGAGGGCCTGACCGGCACTGTCACCAGCGGCATCGTCTCCGCGCTCGACCGTGACGTCACCGTCTCGACGGGCGAGAGCCAGGGCCAGCAGCAGCAACAGCAGGGCGGCGGCAGCGGTCAGTGGCCGTTCGAGTTCGGCGGCCAGGAGTTCAACGGCGACACCGGCTCGTCCACGACGACGTACAAGGCCCTCCAGACCGACGCGTCCCTCAACCCGGGCAACTCCGGCGGCGCGCTGATCGACATGAACGGCAACATCATCGGCATCAACTCCGCGATGTACTCCGCCGCGGACGCCACCTCGTCGACCGCCGGCAGCGTGGGCCTCGGCTTCGCCATCCCGATCAACACCGTCAAGTCCGACCTGGCCACCCTGCGGGCGGGCGGCTCCGACAGCTGACGGTCGTCCAGGTCCACTCACCCACTTCCCATCGCCTTCTTCGAATCGCCTTCCTCGAACCGACCCGGAGGTCGTCATGATGATCAGGAACGTCTCGCACACCGTCGCGGGCGCGGGCGCCGACCCGGCCGCCTTCGCCCTGGCCCTCGAAGTGGCGTACGAGCTCCACGCACCGGCGCCCCGCGCGCCCGAGGTGGTCCCCACCGCGGCTCCGTACAGCGCCCGCCGCGGTGCCGCCGCCCGCACCCGCCGCACCGTACGAGGCTGATCCCTCCCGGGCTCACGGCCCGGCAGGCGCTACGAAAACAGCCCTGGAACGAGAACCGCCCTGAAACGTGCGAGGCTGAAAGCGCCCCGACCACGTCCCACCGCACCCGAGGAACTGACCGCGATGAGCCCCGCCGAAGGCGACCGTGAACCCCAGCGCATCCTGATCGTCGACGACGAGCCGGCCGTACGCGAAGCGCTCCAGCGCAGCCTGGCCTTCGAGGGGTACGACACCGAGGTGGCCGTCGACGGCGCGGACGCGCTGGAGAAGGCCACGGTGTACCAGCCCGACCTGGTCGTCCTCGACATCCAGATGCCGCGGATGGACGGCCTGACCGCCGCCCGCCGGATGCGCGGCGCGGGCACCACGACGCCGATCCTCATGCTGACGGCCCGCGACACGGTCGGCGACCGCGTCACCGGCCTCGACGCCGGCGCCGACGACTACCTGGTCAAGCCCTTCGAACTCGACGAACTCTTCGCCCGCGTACGGGCGTTGCTGCGCCGCAGCTCCTACGCGGCCGCGGCGGTCGGCGCCCCCGCGGACGACGCGCTCACCTTCGGCGACCTGCGCATGGACCTCGCGACGCGCGAGGTCACGCGGGGTGGACGGCCGGTCGAGCTGACCCGCACGGAGTTCACCCTGCTGGAGATGTTCCTCGCCCATCCGCGCCAGGTCCTCACCCGCGAGCAGATCCTGAAGGCGGTGTGGGGCTTCGACTTCGAGCCGTCCTCCAACTCCCTCGATGTGTACGTGATGTACCTCCGCCGGAAGACCGAGGCGGGCGGCGAGCCGCGGCTTGTGCACACGGTGCGGGGTGTGGGGTATGTGCTGCGGTCGGGTGGGGCGGAGTGAGGAAGGTAGTACGCCGGTTCCAGGCATTGCCGATCCGGTCACGGCTGGCGTTGCTCGTCGCCGCAGCGGTGGCGTTCGGAGTGGCCGCGGTTTCGGTGACGTGCTGGTTCATCGTGCAGGGGAAGCTGTACGAGCAGGTCGACTCACGGCTCAACAGCTTCAGCTCGAAGCTGGAGGAGACCCAGGTCAACGCCCTACTCACTGCCTGTCCCAAGGACGTGAACGATACGACCGGTGCCATGCAGCAGCGGACCTTCTACTACATGCAGGTCGTGAAGGCGGACGGTGAGACCTGCGTCTTCACCAACTCCGAAGGCGTTCTGAAGGCGACGAATGCTGACAAGGAGCTGGCGGAGGAGCCCGATCCGAGGATCCGCGTCTCCCACAACACCACCGACAACGACGGCAACAATGTCCGGGTGCTGACCCGCGCCATCGTGGTGGGAAGCCCTGGTCTCGGCCCTCAGGTGTACCCCGAGACCGCCCTGATGATCGGTATCTCGCTCAAGGACACCGAGAAGACCCTCAACGACCTCGCTCTCATCCTCCTCCTCGTCTCCGGCATCGGGGTCTTGGGCGCCGGGGCGGCGGGCCTGGCCGTGGCCCGCGCCGGCCTCCGTCCCGTCGACAAGCTCACCGAAGCCGTCGAGCACGTGGCCCGCACCGAAGACCTCACCATCCGTATCCCGGTCGAGGACGACAGCGAGGACGAGATCGCCCGCCTCTCCCGTTCCTTCAACTCGATGACGGCGTCGCTGGCGACCTCCCGCGAATTGCAACAACAGCTCATCGCCGACGCCGGGCACGAACTGCGTACCCCCCTCACCTCCCTCCGTACGAACATCGAGCTGCTCACCCGGAGCGAGGAGACGGGGCGGCCCATCCCCGAGGCGGACCGGAAGGCGCTGCTCGCCTCCGTGAAGGCCCAGATGACCGAACTGGCCGCGCTGATCGGCGACTTGCAGACGCTTTCGCGGTCGGAGGCAGGCACGCCGGCGGACCGCATCCAGGTGGTCTCGTTGCAGGACACGGTCGAGGCGGCCCTGCGCCGGGCCCGCCTGCGCGGCCCGGAGCTGACGATCGTCGCGGACGTGGCCCCCTGGTTCGTACGGGCGGAGCCCTCCGCGCTGGAGCGGGCGATCGTGAACATCCTCGACAACGCGGTGAAGTTCAGCCCCGAGGGCGGCACGATCGACGTCACCCTCAGGCACGGCCGGCTGACCGTACGGGACCACGGCCCCGGCATCCCCGCCGACGAACTCCCGCACGTCTTCGACCGCTTCTGGCGCTCCCCGAGCGCCCGCGCCCTGCCCGGTTCGGGCCTGGGCCTGTCCATCGTGGCCCGTACGGTCCAACAGGCGGGCGGCGACGTGGCGTTGAGCCCGGCCACGGGCGGCGGCACGGTGGCAACGATCCGGTTGCCAGGCGCCCCGACACCCCCACCCGACCTCCCGTGACCTAGACCACGCCCGAACGACACAGCGATTGGAAGAAATAGGACAGCCGGAAGCCCGGGACAGCCCGGTCACAGGCACCGGCGCTGTCCCATTTCCTCCAATCGTCTCCATCCCTCTTGCGCAGGTCCCGCGGAAGCACCCACCCGTCGGAGCCTGCGCGGTAACCGGGCCTCAGCCCGCTTGGGACGGGACCTGCTTCATCTCGTCGACGATGGCCCGGTTCGTGATGGCGCTGGTGTAGACCACCGTGCCGGGCTTGATCAGCCCGCTGTCGCCGCCGTTCTCGCGCACCTGGACGATGCGCTCGCCGAGGTAGACGTGGGTCTCCTTGTCGAAGATCCATTCCTCGCGCTGGCCGCTGGTCTCGTCCTGCCGGACCACCGCGATGCCGTGCCGGCCGGCCGCGTCCTCCGCGTCGTTGACAACCGCGACCCCGGGGATCTTGCCTGCGGCCTTGAACAGCGCCGAGTAGAGCTCCGCGGGCGGGTAGCTCTCGCTGAGCAGGTCGCCGATGGTATCGAACGCCTGCTGGTCAGGGGTGTTTCCCTGACCCTTGGTGTCCTTGTAGATCTTGGCCAGCAAGGCGTCGGGATCGGTGGGCAGCTTGGCCAGGAAGTCGTACGACGGAGCGCCCATGTGCGCGGTAGGGGTGTTGCCCAGCTCGTCGGGCAGGGCCAGGGTCTCGCCCTCCGGGCCGTCGTTGACGGCGGGGTCGATCAGCCAGCCCTCGACGCCGTCCGCGGACGACCAGACCTGGCGTTTGTGCAGTACGTGACTGGCCAGGGTCGTCTTGTCGTCGACGGTCTTCTCAAAGGTGTCGGCCGACTTGGACTCGATGTAGACGTACTGGCCGGGCTTGACGGTCGGGTGGTCGCCCTCGGCCGCCGCCAGCGAGATCTGGTCGAGCAACTGCGGCACACCCTTCGTGCTCGCCGTACCGACCTCCGTGGTGAGAGCCGGTCCGGTGGCGAGACCGCTCCCCCCGTTCCCGCCCCCGCCGAGTCCGCCGTACGTCACCATCCCGGCGATGGCCGCCACGGACAGGGCCGCCGCCGTCGCGGGCAGCGTGATCGCGAGGCGCGGGAACCGGAATCGCGGCGCCTTCTGCGCCCTCCCCGTCCTCTCCGGCGCTGCCATCGTCGCCGTACGGGAATCCTGCTGGATGTGGGCCATCAGACGCTCCTTGTGGAACTGGTGACGGCCCGACGGCAGGTCGCGCGCCGTCTGGGACAGGAGCTGTGCGTCCTGGTCCCACTCGGCAGGGTCCTGCCGGGGCGTGTTCGCGTTCATCGGTTTCCTTCCTGTGCGGGCCGAATCGCATGTGAGTGATCGCCTCTTGTCTGTCGCGGGAGGCCGGGGCCTTCCCGATTTCCGCAAACTTTCTCCAGTTCGGCGTCGGGGGCCGGATGACCCCGCCCGGCTGCCGGACGGGCGAGTTCGGCCTCGGCGATCTTGCGCAGCTTCTTGCGGGCGCGGGAGAGCCGGGAGGCGACGGTCCCGACGGGAATGCCGAGCGCCTCCGACGCGGCCTCGTAGTCCAGGCCCTCCCCCAGGCAGAGCGTGATGACCTCGCGTTCCGGTCTGCGCAGGCCCGCGAGCGCGGTGAGCGCGGTGGCGAGACGCCGCCGGTCGTCGACGCGGTCGACGACGTCGTCGGCGTGGTCGGGCATCGACAGCTCGGCCGCCGCGGCGGCGTTCGCGGCCCGGCGGTAGCGCCGGTTGCTGCGGTACTGGTTACGCGCCGTGTTCGTGGCGATCCCCAGCAGCCAGGGCCGCAGGGAGCCGCCGTCGGGGTCGACCTTGTCGCGCAGCCGCCATGCCTCCATGAAGGTCGCGGCCATCACGTCCTCGGCGGTCGACCAGTCGGCGGTCAGCCGGTAGGCGTGGTTGTAGACCGCGCGGGAGTAACTGTCGAAGAGTTCAGCGAACGCGCTCGAATCCCCGGCCCGCACCCGGGTTCGCATATGAGTGGTCACATCCATGAGCTGTCCGGCACGACGGGGCGCCTTCCCGTGACCTGCGTCACACGGCGGTCGGGGCTGTTCGCCCACGAGGCGGGGGCAGCCGTGCCAGTCTCGTACATCACCCCTCGTCACACGAAAGGGCTGCTCGTGACGCTCGCCATGGTCCCACTCGGCATGGTCCTGGGCGACTTCTCCTCCCGCGCTTCGACGCGGGAGCGGTAGCCCTTCCTGCCTGACCTACGAGTCCGAGCCCGAGCCCGACCTACGAGCCCGAGCCCGTACCGCGGGCTGGGCCATCTGCCACGCACGGCGGCTCCCCGCTTCCCCGCTCCTCGTCGAAGTGCTCTTCGTGCCCCGCACGTTCGAACACGAGGAGTACGTCGTGTCCACGACGCCCAGCACATCCCCGACACCCACGATCACGTGGGCCGAAGACCGAACCGACGAGACTGACGGATCCGGCGAAACCGGCGGATCCGACCGATCTACCCCTTGGCACTCCGAGAGTGCCGCGCCGCCTCCGCGTCGGGTCGTCGTCGCCGACGACCGAATGAAAGCCGACACCGCCTATCGGCTGGCCTGCGAGGGTACGGCGTTGCTGTGGCGGGGCGACTTCCACAACGCGCGCCAGTTGCTCCAGGCGATGGGCCGCCGCATCGACCGGAAACCGCCCCGGCCCGGTGGCACACCGGCCGAGTCCTTCCATCTGCACCGCCGGGCCCGTGGCCACCGCGCCCGCGTCCTCGGCAGACTCCTCGTGCTGCTGGAGGACGACCACTCCCTGACCCTGCGCCGCGCTCCCGACGTACGCCGGGCATGCACCGACGCGTACGGTCCGTCGCGAGGCGATCGAGCGGTCTCCCTCAAGGAGCTGCTGGGCGTGATCGGGGCGCGGGAGTGGCGCGAGAAGGGGGTGGAGGTACCGGCTCTCGGGGCCCGTATCCACCCCCACTTCGGCGTGTTCTCCCCGGTGAGGGGCGAGTACGTCGACCTGGTCGCACGGGCGGCGCTGCCGACACAGGCGGACCGTGACCATGGCCACGAGGGCTGCCCGACCACGGCATTCGACCTCGGCACGGGAACGGGCGTGCTCGCCGCCGTGCTGGCCCGCCGGGGGTTCGACCGCGTCGTGGCGACCGACATCAACCCGCGCGCCCTGGCCTGCGCCCGCGAGAACGCCCACCGGCTGGGCCTCGCCGACCGCATCGACGTCACCGGCCCCGGCCTCTATCCCGATGGCCATCCCGATGGCCGCGCGGACCTCGTCGTCTGCAACCCGCCCTGGATCCCGGCGAGTCCGACCTCGTCCGTCGAACAGGGCGTCTACGACGCGAACGGCACCATGCTCCACGACTTCCTGTACGGCCTCGCCGCCCACCTCCGGCCAGGAGGCGAGGGCTGGCTTGTCCTGTCCGACCTGGCCGAACACCTCGGCCTCAGAACACGAGCCGAGCTGCTGGCCGACTTCGCCTCGGCGGGCCTACGGGTCGCGGACCGCCTCGACACGAGGCCCCGTCATCCCCGGGCCCGGGACACCATGGACCCGCTCCACCGCGCCCGAGCTGCCGAAGTCACCTCACTGTGGCGCCTGGTCCCTATCCCTGCCTGACGTTCCCCAGGAACAGGGCCCAGGGCTCCGCCCCGAAGAGTAGGGCGGGGCCCTGCGGGGTTTTGCTGTCGCGGACGCGGACGGGGACGAGGTCGGGGTAGCCGTCGGCTACCTCGACGCAATTGCTCGCTCCCCCGTCGCTGTAGGACGACTTGCGCCAGGCGGCGGTGCTGAGGTCGGGGGTGCTCGTCATGAACTGTGCTCCTCCAGAACGCCCTTGATGAACGGGGGCCGGTGCCCCAGAAAGGCAGCGCTCACTGCCAGAAGAGCTCCACCACCACGATCTGCGGATCCTCAATACGCCGCTTGAAGGTGTAGACCAGCCAGCCTTTGTAGGTGTCGAAGTACAGAATGCGCGGTCCCTTGGGATCGGTGGACCGCACCGGCTCAACGCTCATGGTCTCCGGCAGGCCACCATCGGCATCAATCCCCCGAAAATACGGGTCCTTCGCCGTAACCAGCTCGGCGCGGACCTCGTCAACCATCTTCCGCACGTGCTCAGGCAGTGCATCACGGTAGGCGAGGACATCGAGCCGCCAGTCCATCTGCCAGGGCGGCCCCATGAACGCGCCGGTCACTCGCCAGGCTCCAGTTCCCGCGTCCTGTAGCGGATCTTCGACACCTCTTCGAGGAGAGCCTGAGCCTCAGCGAAGTCGGCGGTTTCTGCCGCACGGCGGTGAAGGTCCCTCACGTGAGCGTCGAGCCTGGGATCACGGGCAATCGCGTACTCGCACCACCAACGCGCCACGAAAGCGGGCTCAGGTTCAATATCGTATGTGTCGGCGATCGCGCGCTTCCAGTGCTTGTCGAAGTCGGGGAGGAGCTGGGGCGCATCCTCGGCGAGGGCCCTGCGCAGCGCCTTGGGAGTCCGCTCGGGCATGGGAGAAATGGTCGGATCGGTCTCCGCAGCGTGAGCAGCCATGATCGATGTCCTCCTTCGACGCGCCGTGTCTACGACCATAGCCGCGCTCACCTTCCCCGCGCGGACTGTCCGGGCACCGGCTCCAAGAGAGACGGTAAGCCCCGGGCGCGGATCTTCTCGGCGGCCAGGGCGTACAGGTTGGCCAGTACGTCTGGCCCTTGATCGAGTCGATCGGCGGTGAGCCGCTCAGCCGCCAAGGGGTCTGTGGTCGTGATCTCTGCCATGGCATCACCGTGGCCGGACCGCACACCTTTCCGTCCAGGTTTCCCGCCCGCTTCACCCGGCGGTGTTCACACCCGCCTCACGGTTGACGCCCTCCACGAACGCGGACCATGACGCGGCCGCGAAGACCAGCGGCCGGCCCGCCGGGGTCTTACTGTCGCGGACCGGGACGAGGCCGGGGTAGCCGTCGGCTACCTCGACGCAATTGTTCGCTCCCCCGTCGCTGTAGGACGACTTACGCCAGGCAGCGGTGCTGAGGTCGGGGGTGTACTTCATGACCTGTGCTCCTCCAGAACGCCCCGGATGAACGCCAGCGAGTCTGACGGGGGCAGCGCCAAGTCTCGGAACCGATCGTAGGACAAACGGTGGCGCAGGACCTCCTCCGAGTCGTCGATCAACTCGCCGCCGCCGCTGCCCTCCTTGTAGGCAACGGCGCTTCCGTCGTTCTGCCACAGCAGGGTCAGGGATCCGTCCATGAGGTGGTGCACTCCGGTGGCGAAGGGGAGCACCTGCAGGACAACGTTCGGCCACTCGGCCACGGCCTCGATACGAAGCAGCTGGTCGTCCCAGGTCTTCGCGGTGGCCGCAGGACGGCGGAATGCGTACTCGTCAATGATGAAGCGGAAGTTAGACACTGGCTCCCGGCTCAACAGAAGCTGCCGCCCCATGCGCGCGGCCACCTGTTCCTCAATTTCCTCGGTGTTGCCAGCCGTTGCCTGGGCTCCAGACAACACCCCACGGGCGAACTCCTCGGTCTGCACGAGTCCGGGCACGCCGGGCGTGAACAGGTGCATGATCCGCGCCGTCGCTTCCAGCCGCATGAACTCCTTGTACTTGTCCTTGAACGCGTCGTGCCGTGCCACCTTCCAGAGCTGAACCAGCAGGTCACCGGACCCGTAGTAGCGGTCCAGGTCCTCCATGACCGCCAGCTTGGACAGCCGCTTGCCCGATTCCAGGCGGCTCAGATAGCTCTTGTCGTATGCCGTCTCCTGGGCCACTTGCCCCAGTGACTTTCCGGCCTTCTCCCTCAGGTACCGAAGGGTCCGCCCGAGCCCCGCGAGCCCCGACTCCCCATCCGTGTCAACAACTTCGCCCACTGTCACCCCTAACCGTTGCCTGGCGCCCCAGACAACACCGACCCCCTTCCGCAGCGTACGTCCAAGCAGTGACGATCGAGCCACGAACGGTAATCACCGCTCGTCAAAGCCCCCTCCCCCCAGAAGGAGCACGACCATGGGCCAACTCGTCACAGTCCTCTGCGAGTTGTTGCTGCGCGTACTGCTGCCCGCACGCGGCCGACATCGAGGAACGCCCACCACCACCACCGCCGCCCCGCCCGACAGGAGCGAGTCATGGGCGCCCGCCGCACCCCCGTGCCGCTGCCAACTCAGCCCCGGGGCAAGGAACTTCGAGTGGGACACCCCTCTCGCTCGCCCCTACCTCCGCGACATGGAGGTGTCCGCGTGACGAGTCCGCTGCGTCTGCTGCCGTGGACGTCCCCGGAGGGCAAGCCCTGTTACCTCAGTACGGACAGCGAGGAGAGCAGGCTCTCCCGGCTCGCCGACGACCTGGAGGCGGCGCAACTCGACTCCGGCGAACAGGTCCTCACGGGAGCCAGAGCCGTACTCGCCGACACCGAGGCAGGCGAACGCGCAGTGCGCTTCGCGCTCACCAGGGCGGTGGAGTGCCTCGGGGACGTACTCCGCATCGCGGTCAGCCGGGGCGGACGCATCCCCGGGAACGAACAGTGATGCCGCGCTGGTGGCGGGGCGGGGCCGCAACACTCCGTGGCCCGCTCACCTCGTCATCACCTTCATCCTCCAGCACTCGGCACCCAGCACGCTCTACCGTGGGCCTCCGGTCACCACACACCGCCCCTGCCGGAGAAGAGAAACCGATCATGGCTCACGAGGTGGATCCGAGCTCCTGCGAGAGAACGCCCGAGGCAATCCGCGCGGCCTTGCAGCGGCGCCCCGACTGGCTGCAGGCCTTCGAGCAGGACTGGCTGAGTGCGGCGGCGGACTTCGACCAGTCGGCGCTCGACGCCGTGACCGACAAGTGGTTCCCCTTCGCCTGCGCCTGCGCGACACCCGGCTATCTGGACGACATGGAACAGACCGTCAAGCGCATGACGGAGGGCGACACGGACGGCATGGTCTTCCGCGACGCGGACGGGAACGCCTACGACGCCGACAACCACCCGATCGACCCCATCGACGCGGGCCGGCGCGGGTGAGCGCGTACGACATCAGGTACGTGGACCGCGCGGCTCAGCGCAAGTCCGCACTGAGCGCACCGCAGCGGGCCTCGCTGGAGGAACTGGAGAAGCGGCTCAGCCTGAACCCGTTCGGCGCGCCCGCGGTCAGTAACCGTGACAACAGCTGGTCGGCCTCGTTCAAGGGCGGCTTCATCACCTACGTCGTATCGAACCGTCACGTCGTGATCAACGTCGTCGATCTGGTGGCCCTCTGAACCACGGCCCCCACCAGCCCTCACCCGGCTCTCAGCCGACGAACAGCCGCCCCATGGATCCCCCACAGACAGCGCGCCTACTGTCATTTCCATCAGCGGGTGGCACAGACGTGGATACAGCCACAAACAGGCGCCACAGACAGGCACAGGAGAGCGGCCATGAGTGAAGAACTGCACGATCACGACCGAGGTCTCTCCTTCGACCTGCCGACCCTTCACCGGCGGAAGATGATCCGGCTCCTGGCCGGTGCCAGTCTGGTGCCGCTCGTCGGGTGCGGTGGAGACGACTCGGACAGCTCGGCCTCGTCGGCCTCGTCGGCCTCCTCATCCAGTTCGTCCTCCGCCGCCTCCTCCGGGAGCGCCGAGTGCGAGACCATCCCCAACGAGACCGCCGGGCCGTACCCCGGTGACGGCTCCAACGGAGTGAACGTCCTCAAAGAGAGCGGTGTCGTCCGCAAGGACATCACCTCCAGTTTCGGCTCGGCGAGCGGCAAGGCGGAAGGCGTACCGCTGACCATCACGCTCACCGTCGTCGATGCCGCATCGGGCTGCGGTACGCCCAAGGAGGGCGCCGCCGTCTACCTCTGGCACTGCGACCGGGACGGCAACTACTCCCTCTACTCGGAGGGCGTCACCGAGGAGAACTACCTGCGCGGCGTCCAGGAGACCGACGCCAAGGGGCAGGTCACGTTCACCAGCATCTTCCCCGCCTGCTACACCGGCCGCTGGCCCCACATCCACTTCGAGGTGTACGACAGCCTGGAGGACGCCACCAAGGCCACGTCCATCACGGCCACTTCGCAGCTCGCCTTCGCCAAGGACGTATGCGACACCGTGTACGCGTCGGACGGCTACGACCGCAGTGTCCAGAACATGAGCCAGCTCTCCCTGGAGACCGACAACATCTTCAGCGACGGCTACGACCAGCAGCTGGCCACGACCAAGGGCAGCGTCGAGAAGGGCTACACCGCCACGCTGACGGTTCCCGTGTAGGCCAGCGCCCATCGCGCCCATCGCGCCCGCCGCGCTCGCCTCTCGGTTCTTCCTCCCCAACTCGCGCCTCCGTCCCCTCCCCCGGGGCGGAGGCGCGTTCGTGTTCGTGTTCGCGTTCCATGGCTCGGCAACCCATTCCCGGCAACCTTTTCCCTGGCGGCGGCGACCAGCAACTGACGCCTCCCTCCACAGACTTGAACGGAAGCCGCCGTGAGCGAGAACCGCAGCAAGGCCCGCCATCGCAGACGTAAGACCGCCGTGGTCTTCGGCGCTCCGCTGGCCCTGGGTGCCGCCGGGGTCATGGCCTACGGCACCGCGCTCGGCGTCTTCGGCGAGGACGCCCAGCCGAAGGCCTCCGCCGCGACCAAGGCGGCGGCCACCACCCTCACCGTCGCCAAGGACGGCTCCGGCACGTACGCGACCGTGCAGGCCGCCGTCGACGCCGTCCCCGCGAACAACCCCTCACGCGTCCTGATCTCGGTCAAGCCAGGCACGTACCGCGAGATGGTGAAAGTGCCGTCGAACAAGCCGCACGTGACCATCCAGGGCACGGGCTCCAGCCGCAAGGACACCGTCATCGTCTTCAACAACGCGGCCGGAACGCCGAAGCCCGGCGGCGGCACGTACGGCACCGGCGGCAGCGCGACCGTCGCCGTCGAGGCCGACGACTTCCAGGCCCGCAACCTGACCATCGCCAACGACTTCGACGAGGCGCGGAACCAGAGCCTGAGCGGCCACCAGGCTGTGGCGCTGCGTACCGCCGCCGACCTGGTCCTCCTCGACGGGATCATCGTCGACGGCGACCAGGACACCCTGCTCCTGGACACCGCGGCCAAGGAAAGACTCGGCCGGGTCTACGTCACCAACTCCTACGTCAGCGGCAACGTCGACTTCATCTTCGGGCGCGCGACCGCGGTGATCGACCAGTCCGTCATCACCCTGAAGAAGCGCTGGGACGGCAGCTCGGCGGGGTACGTCACCGCCCCCAGTACGGCGGCCGACCGCAAGGGCATCCTCATCAACCGGTCCGTCGTGAACGGTGACGTGGCCGCCGGAAGCTACTTCCTCGGCCGCAACTGGCACGCGGGCGGCGACGCGACCCTCGACCCGCAGACCACCGTCCGCAACTCCACGCTCAGCGCCGCGATCAAGTCGACCCCCTGGTCGGACATGGGCGGCTTCCCGTGGAAGGACGACCGCTTCGCGGAGTACAAGAACACCGGCCCCGGATCGGGCACCGCGAGCGGCAACCGCCCGCAGCTGACCGACGCCCAGGCCACCGGCCAGGAGGTCGCGGACTGGCTGGGCACCTGGAACCCGACCGCCTGACACCCCGACCCCGACGTCACACCACTCGTCACACAAACGGCTCGTCACGTCGGTCCACACCAGTCGACACCCACCCGGCTCGTCACGCCGGTCCACACCAGTCGACACCCACCCGGCTCGTCACGCCGGTCCACACCCGTCCGGCTGGGGAGTGCGAGCCACGAGCCGCTCCCCAGCCGGCGACCCCGCCACCCGGCCACGCCCCTACGGGCACGGCTGCGGCAGCAGCAACCTCATGGTCGTCTCCACATCCGCATCCACATCCGCATGCGCATCCACGCCCACGCCCACCGGCAGCGGCAGCGGGCCCGCCAGCCTCGCGTACACCCCTCCCCGCGCCAGCAGTTCCTCGTGCGTGCCCTCCTCCACCAGCCGTCCGCCGTCCACCACCAGGATCCGGTCGGCGTCGGGGGCGAGGGTCAGATCATGGGTGATCATGACGGTCGTACGCCCGGACACCAGGCGCCGCAGCGGCTGGACGACCCGGCGCGCGGCGAGAGCGTCGAGTCCGGTGGTCGGTTCGTCGAGTACGAGGACGGGGGCGGCCCGCAGGATCGCGCGGGCGAGCGCGACCCGCTGGAGCTGGCCGCCGGAGAGGGCGGCCGTGCCGGGAGCGATCTCGGTGTCGTACGCGTCCGGCAGCGCGGTGACGAAGGCGTGCGCGTCGGCGTCCCGCGCGGCCCGCTCGATCTCCTCGTCGGTCGCGCCCGGCCGCCCGCACGCGATGTTCTCGCGGATCGTGCCGCGCAGGACCAGCGTCTCCTGGGGCAGCAGGGCCACGTTCTCGCGCAGGAACTCCAGGGGTACGTCCGTCAGCGGGACGTCGTCCAGGCAGATCACGCCCGCGGTGGGGTCGTAGAAGCGGGTCAGGAGTTTGGAGAGCGTCGACTTTCCGGCGCCGCTCGGGCCCGTGACGAGGACGAACTCGCCGGGTCCCGCGGTGAACGTCACGTCGTGCAGCGCGTCGTGCAGCCCGTCGCGCAGCCCGTCGCCGCCCGGGTAGCGGAAGGAGACGCCGTGGAAGCTGAC
Organism: Streptomyces sp. NBC_00878; assembly: GCF_026341515.1. Taxonomy (NCBI): domain Bacteria; kingdom Bacillati; phylum Actinomycetota; class Actinomycetes; order Kitasatosporales; family Streptomycetaceae; genus Streptomyces; species Streptomyces sp. NBC_00878. The sequence continues at coordinate 4,945,643 of NZ_JAPEOK010000001.1, forward strand.
CCAGCCGCGTACGGGCCAGGGCCGGACCGGTTCGGCGGGGTCGGTGACGGCGGGCTCCGCGTCCAGGATCTCCTGGAGGCGCTGGGCGCCGGCCGTCGCTGCGGTCAGCGTCAGGCCGAGCTGGCCGAGGTCGCGGATCGGCGGGTAGAGGTAGCCGAGGAAGGCGGCGAAGGCGAGCAACTGCCCGAGCGACATGCGCCCTTGGGCGATCTCCCAGGCGCCGAGCCCGATGACCGCGAGCACGCACACCGTCTCGACGACCTCGACGAACTGCTCGTACAGCTCACTCGCGCGGGCGCCCCGCACACTGGCGCGCAGCCAGGCCCGGGCCTCCCGGTCGAGGCGCTTCTCCTCGGCGTGGCGGCGGTTGTAGGCCTGGGTGAGTACGACGTTGCCCAGTGACTCCTCGACGACCGAGGTGATCGCGCCGTCGGCCGTGCGCTCGTCCTGGGCTGCCGTCCTGATGCGGCCGGCGAAGCGGCGGGCCGCGACGAGGAAGAGGGGGGCGAGGAGGAAGGTGACCAGGGCGAGGTCCCAGCGGAGCCAGAGGGCGGCGGCGGAGTAGAAGAGCGCCGAGAACATGGCGGAGACCGTTCCCACGACCCCCGACACCACCATCTGCTCGATGGCCTCGACGTCGCCCGTGAGCCGTTCGACCAGATCGCCCTGCCGGTGCTTCTGGAAGAAGTGCGGCGGCAGGTCCTGGACGTGCCGGAAGACGCTCGCGCGCAGCCGCAGTACGAATCTCTCGGCCGTCCAGACCGCGAGGGAGTTCCCGAGGTATCCGACGATCGCGCCGAGCACGGCGACACCGAGCCAGGCCCCGGCCGGCCCCCAGAACGCGGCGAGCGAACCGGCTTTCAGCGCGTGATCGGTCAACTCCGCGAAGAGCAGGATCGAGGCCGTCTCCGCCAGCGCCGACACGATCACGCACGCGACGATCAGCAGCAGCCACCTGCGGTCGTCGCGCGTCAACGGCCAGAACCGCGCGAATGCCTCGCGGACTTCCCGCATGCCGTCACATTCCCTTTCCTGATTACTGGTTCCCTGGTTCCGGGTTCCGGTCAACAGATCCGGAAAATAGCCGAGGCGGGGTCTCCGGAACGAATCCGGAGACCCCGCCTCGCGGCAGTGACTACTTCTTGCCCACCGGACGACGCTGCGGCTTCTTGGCACCGTGCTTCGGCGCGGGCTTCGCGGCGTGCTTCTTGGCGGCCGGGGCGGGCTTGCGGGTCTTCTTGACGGGGGCGATCTTGTGGAAGCTCATGGGAGTCCCTTTCCTCGGTTTCCTCGGTGTCCTGCTGCGGTTGATGCTGCGATTGATTCTCTTTCGCCGTAAGCCCCGTTCGGCTTCGACATGGAAAACACTACGAGACCGCGGAAGCGAAAAACACCAGATCCGCTGAGACCTCAATTAATTGCAGCTGAGACCGATTTTCAGGAACTCACGGGAACCGGACCGCTATTCACACAGAACTTATTACGCGACTCACCTGGATTTTATTTACCCCGGTGTCTACTTGCCGACGGCCAGCCCCTGCCCGGTGACCCGCACTCTGATCCCGTCCTTCTGCACGCGCACGTCCCGCAGGGTCAGTTCGCCCTTCGGGGGCTTCGGGAGGCGGAAGCCGAGGGAGAGGCGGTCGACGAGGGCGGGGCGGGTAAGGCGGGAGAGACCGTCGAGGAGCGCCAGGTCGAAGCCGAGGCGCTTCAGCAACTCGGGGTTCTCCACGGCGAGGTCGATGAGGTTGACCTTCATCAGCCCGTCGGCGAAGCGCGGGGAGCCGGTGAGCTCCTCGAACTTGGTGTCGTCGCTCAGCGCCTCCTGGACCGCCGAATCCGGTACGCCGAGCCGCTTCGCGATCGACGGCACCGACAGCAGCTCCTTCGCCCGCTTCTTCTCCTTCGCGAGGCGCGTGGCGGACTTGCGGGTCAGGTGCAGGCCCTGGGACTCGCGGGTGCCGGGGCTGAAGGTGGCCAGGTCGCCGATGTCCAGGCGCATGCCGCCGACCTCCGTCGAGATGCCGCGCTCGCCGTCCCGCTTGATCCGCGCGTCGGCGCGCATCCGCAGGTCGTGCCCGGCGACCGGCAGTACGCCGCGCGCCCGCACCTCGTCGCCGCCGTGACCGGTGAACGTCATCTGGGACGCGCCGAGTTCACGGTTCAGGTCGTTGAAGGAAAGCAGCACCTCGCCGCGCAGCTCCGGTATGCGGGCGCCGCGTATGGAGGTGGGGCCGCCGTCGATCCGTATGCCCGTGGCCTCGGCGGAGACCTTGGCCAGGGAGACGCGGTTCGCCGCCACGTCCGGGACGGTGACCGACACGGAGTCGATCCTGCGGTCGAGGACCTGGGTGAGGAAGGGGAAGCCGTCGATCTCGACCTCGGGCGCCGCGCTGAGGTTCAGCTGGTCCCGGACCTTCTCGGCCGCCGTGCGCTCGGCGTACAGCAGCGCCCAGCGGTCACCGAGGGCGAGGAAGGCGGCGAGGACGAGGACGGCGATGACGGCCTTGGCCGCGAGGGACAGTCCCGCGAGGGGGCTTCGACGGCGACGGGTCCGGCGGGTCCGGCCGGTCCGGCCGGTCCGGCGGCGTGGGCGGGTTCCGGAGTCCCGACGTCCGCGGGAGCCCCGGCGGTGATCGGGCGGTGCCCAGTCCGCATCTTCTCCGGCCCCCTCGGTCGCGTCGGGCTCCTCATGGAGGAAGTCCTCCAGAGGTCCGTCGTCGAGGGCGGCGAGATCCTCGTACGGGCTCGGGCTCGGGCTCGGGCTCGGGCTCGGAGGGGAATGAGAATGCGCTGCGATGGGGTGGGGGGTACGCATCATCTGATTCGATCACGCGTACCAACCCCACCCGCAACTCGTACCGGCGGTTTGGGATCTACCTCACGGACAGACCGCCGTTACCGAGTGGCTACTTCACTTCACCGGATGGCTACTTCACGACCGTGATCCGGTCGGCCGCCGGCGGCGCGATCGGGTTCGTGGCCGACGAGTTGGCCAGCAGGTACTTCTCCAGGGCGGCGAGGTCGTCGTCGCCCACCAGGTCGTTGGTGCCCTGGCCGAGCGTGGTGAAGCCGTCGCCGCCGCCCGCGAGGAAGCTGTTCGTCGCGACGCGGTAGGTGGCGGCGGGGTCGATCGCGGCCCCGTTCAGCTTGACCGAGTCGGCGACGACACGGTCTGCGCCGGTCTTCGTCAGGTCGAGCGTGTAGGTGAGGCCCTTCGAGATCTGGAGCACCTTCGGCGAGGCCGCGTTCGTGCCGGTGACCTGCTCCTTGAGCACCTGGACGAGCTGGGCGCCGGTGAAGTTCTGCAGGTTCACCGTGTTGGCGAACGGCTGGACCGTGAAGCCCTCGGCGTACGTGACGACGCCGTCGCCCTCGGCGCCCTTGGCCGCGTAGGTGAGGGGTGCCCGGATACCGCCCGGGTTCATCAGCGCGAGGTCGGTCTCGGGGTCCAGCTCCTTGCCGTACGCGAGCTGCGCGTCGGCGATCAGGTCGCCGATCGGGGACTCGGTGCCGATGTTCGAGATGTCACCGGAGATGTACCCGATGGCCTTGTTGCCGATCGGCGCGGCGAGGGTGTTCCACTTGGTGATCAGCTCGGTCATGTCCGGCGCCTTGGGCACGGTACGCGTCACCACGTGGTTCGCGGAGGCGACGGCGGTCCGGGCGATGTCGCCGGTCCGGCGGTCGTACGTCAGCGTCGTGTCGGTGTAGAGCCGCCCGAAGGACGCGGCCGAGGTGACCATGCGGGGCTTGCCCGACGGGTCGTTGATCGTGCACGCGTACGCGGCGTGGGTGTGGCCGGTGACCAGCGCGTCGACCTTCGGCGTGATGTTCTTGGCGATGTCCACGATGGGGCCGGATATGCCGTCGCCGCCACCGGGCGAGTCACAGTCGTAGTTGTACGCGGCCGAGGCCGGGAGTCCGCCCTCGTGGATCAGCGCGACGACCGACTTGACGCCCTGCTTCTCCAGCTCCTTGGCGTACTTGTTGATCGTCTCGACCTCGTCCTTGAACTTGAGGCCCTTCACACCCTCGGCGGAGACGACACCCGGGGTGTCCTCAAGGGTCACGCCGATGAAGCCGACCTTGACGCCGTTCTTCTTCCACACCCAGTAGGGCTTGAGGATCGGCTTCTTGGTCTTCTCGTCGAGAACGTTCGCCGCGAGGTACGGGAAGTCGGCGCCCTTGAACTTCTTGCCCGGCGTGTAGCAGCCGTCCGTGGGGTGGCAGCCGCCCTTCTGCAGACGGCCCAGTTCCTTGGCGCCCTCGTCGAACTCGTGGTTGCCGACGCTCGTCACGTCGAGGTCGAGCTTGTTCAGCGCCTCGATGGTGGGCTCGTCGTGGAAGAGCCCGGAGATCAGCGGGGAGGCACCGACCATGTCGCCGCCGGCCGCGGTGACCGAGTACTTGTTGCCTTCGCGGGCCTGGCGCAAATGCGTCGCCAGGTACTCGACACCGCCCGCGTCGATCGTCTTGCTGGTGCCGTCCGGCTGAAGCTCGGTGACCCGGCCGGAGGAGCCGGCCGGCGGCTCCAGGTTGCCGTGCAGATCATTGAAGGAGAGCAGCTGGACGTCCTGGTAGCGGCTCGGGCGCTGGTAGCCGGGCTTCTGGCCCGACTCGCCCGCGGACGCGGGCAGCGCGGCGACGAGCGCGCCGACGGTGGCGACGCCCGCGGCCGCCGCCAGGAGGCGGGTGGTCCGGCGTCTGCGGCGGTACGGATGAGGTGTGGCTGACATGTGCCCCCCTGTGGGTCGGCTGATATGTGGGCCCCGTCCGGCCGCAGCCTAGAGTCAACGCGCGTAGCGCGACAGGGGGTTCAGGGTTACGGACTGGTTGCCTTCAGGGGCGATTCGCCACCAACCGGACAGGCGGCGCGTCGGCGGCGCCCTGGCCGCGCGCTCACCCGTCGGACTCGTCGGACCACTTCGCCATGAACCGGACACGCCGTACCCTCGTACTCATGACCAGCGACGACACCGCACCGGCTTCCCCCAGGGTCTCGGCTTCGCTCGACCAGGGTGGTTCCCCCACCGTCCGCTCCCTCGACGTCCTCTCCGCGCTGCGCCCCGAGCAGACCGAGGCCGTGCTCGCGCTCCTCGCGGAGGCCGCCCTGGCCGACGGACAGCAGGCGGTGTCCGAGCAGGGCCGGCTGCAACTGCGCGGTGGCGCCCGGGAGGGGGTCCGGCATCTGCTGCTGACCGCCCAGGGCCTGCTCGTCGGGTACGCGCAGCTGGAGGACACCGACCCCGTCGAGGCCCCGGCCGCCGAACTGGTCGTCCACCCGGCGCACCGCGGCCACGGCCACGGGCGGGCGCTGGGCAACGCGCTCCTCGCCGAGTCCGGCAAGCGGCTGCGGGTCTGGGCGCACGGCGGCCACTCGGCGGCCCGCCATCTCGCCCAGGTCCTGGGCCTCACCCTCTTCCGCGAACTGCGGCAGATGCGGCGGCCGTTGACCGACCTCGACCTGCCCGGGCCGAAGCTTCCCGACGGCGTTCGCGTGCGGACGTTCGTACCCGGCGAGGACGACGCCGCGTGGCTCGCCGCGAACGCCGCCGCCTTCGCCCACCATCCCGAGCAGGGCTCCCTCACGCAGCGGGACCTCGACGACCGCAAGGCCGAGCCGTGGTTCGACCCCGACGGTTTCTTCCTCGCCTTCCGGGGCGGGGAGCTGGTCGGCTTCCACTGGACGAAGGTCCATGCGGCGGAGGGGCTCGGCGAGGTGTACGTCGTGGGTGTGCGGCCCGGTGCGCAGGGGGGTGGGCTGGGTAAGGCCCTCACCACGATCGGCCTTCGGCATTTGGCGGGGCAGGGGGTGCCTACCGCCATGTTGTACGTCGATGCGGACAACAAGGCCGCGGTGACCGTCTATGAGCGGCTGGGGTTCGTTACGTACGAGACGGATTTGATGTATCGGACGGAGTCCTGAGCGGGGTCCTCGCCGGACGGGCAACGGGATTCAGCGGACCGTTTCGAACGTGCGGGCCGGTGGGGGCTGGTCGCGCCCACGCTGCGAAGCCGCATATGTCACAGCCCCGCGCCCCTAAGGGCGGCGCAGCCGCAATCCCGCCCGCAGCGGCTCCGCGCACGCCCTCGCCCCCACCGCCGTCGCCGCTATCAGCAGGATCGCCCAGTGATCGTGGGTCGTGTCCCAGCGGGGGTTGTCCGGGGTGACGAGGAGTGTCCAGGTGCCGGGCAGGAGCAGGTACGCGGCGACCGCGGTGGACAGGAGCCAGGTCGACACCGCGACGCCCGGCTCGGTGGCCGCCATGCGGCGGACGGTCAGGGCCGCCGCGGTGAGGGCCAGCACGGCGGTGCCGGCCGCCTCCAGGGAGAGGGCGCCGGCCGCGGGCCTCGCTCCCTCCGGGACCAGGAACAGCGCGGCCGTCCAGCAGAGCGCGGCCCACGGGGCGACGAGCGCCACGCGCAGGCCGACGCGCAGCGGGCGCCGGACCGGCACCACCGAGGTGGTGTGCCGGGCCGGGTCGTCCAGCAGGTAGGCGAGACCGAGGGCGAAGGCGAGTGCGGCGCCCCGCAGCGCGTTGAGGCCGAGCCACGGGTCGGGCTCGCCGGACTGCAGGCGCGGGAGGCCGGCCAGCAGCAGTCCCGCGGCACCGGCGGCCGTGAGCGCGCGCCAGGGCAGTGTGCGCCACACGGGGGTGATGAGGGCGCGTGTCATGGCGGTCATCCCTCCTCCTCGCACGAGTCGGCGTCCGCCTCTGCCACGTCCGCCGTCTTGCTCGCGGCCGGGACCCCCAGCAGTTCCGCCACCCGTGCTGTCGACGTCTTCGGCGAGGTCAGCTCCGTCCAATGGGCCTTCACCTTGCCCGCGACGCTGTAGCGCGGCTTCTTGAGCAGGTTCGCCACGATCCGGGTCTGTTCGGCGCTCATGCTGAAGGTTTCCGTGGGGGACAGGAGGATGGCGGAGCCCGAGACACTGTCGTCGATGCGGACGTCGCTGAGCGCGGACATCGGGTCGGAGTCCCCGCCGAGCGCGAGCCACATGATCGTCACTATGCGGGCGTCGCAGACCAGGCTGGCCGTCTTCTCGTCCCCCGCCACCAGCACGGACGCGACGGCCACGGCGAACTCGGGGACGCGGTTGCCGCCCCAGTCCGTGCCCACGGTCACATGGCCGGGCTCGGTGGACGGGGAGAGCGTGGTGTCGGTCTGCAGCCCGTAGCGGGCTTCGAGGCGCTGCTGCACGGTCAGCCGCTCGCCGCCGGCCCGGCCGCCCGCGAGGTTCTGGACCCGGTCGACCACGGCGGCCCAGTCGGCGGTGCGGCCCGTCCACTCGGGGAAGGCGCAGTACGAGGACTTGCCGTGCTCGATGCACGACCAGACCTTCTCGGGGGTGGTCGACGCCCGTTCGCGGGCCGGCGTCGTCCCGGCCGGGGTGCCCCCGGACTGGCCGACTCCGCCGACCAGCGCCAGCGCGAGCGATCCGGCGAGGGCCGCCTTGACGACCGCCGTACGCCCGCCGCTGACCAGCACCGCGAGCACCGCCAGGAACAGGACGAGCCCGACGAGGTACAGGGCGTGCCAGGCGGCGGGGCGGTCCAGCAGGTCGGAGGGGAACGGGGTGGAGCCGGTCTCGGTGACCATCGGGCCCAGCCAGTTCGTCCAGTTCGTCCCGTACGGGTTCCCCACGAAGAGCAGGCCGAAGATCAGGAGGAGCAGGACGAGCGGCGCGGCGAAGAGGGAGCGGACCAGGCGGGCGAGGAGGACACCGAACACGCCGAACAGCAGGACCGTCAGGGGGCCCACGGCGAGTTCGGCGGGCGAACCGTGCCCGACCGCGCCGGGCTTGAGCGCGGCCCAGGTGAACTGGGCGATGACACACACCGCCGTGAGCAGCACCGCCGGGACGGCGGACAGCACGTGGGCGACCGTACGCCGCCAGGGCTCGACGACCAGCACGTCGAAATGGCGGTCCGTGTCGCGCCGGTGGGAGCGCAGCACGGCGCGGTTGACGCCCAGCATGACGGCGAGCGCGACGAGGACCGGCATGGCCTGCGTGGACCGGTCGACGTCCTGGAGCACCGGGTAGTCGCCCTGGCGCTGCGTGGCCTGCCACACGGTCACGGCGACGTACAGGACGGTGATGCCGAGGAAGCCGACGGTCATGCGCAGCTCGCGCGCCTCGAAGCGGGCGAGGGCGAACACGGCCGCCCAGGGGCGGGGCGGGTGCGCCGGACGGACGGCCCGGGCGGGTGTCTCCAGTACGGTGCTCATGCCGCCGTCACCTCCGAGGACGCACCGTCGAGGGTGAGCAAGTAGCCGTCCTCCAGGGTCGGTTCGACGAGTTCGGCGCCCTCGGGGGGCTCGCCCACATTGCGGAAGGAACCCGTGCCGGTGCGCCATCCGGCCCACGCGCCCGGGTCGCGTTCCGTACTGCTCCACACCCGGCCCGCCGCCCGGGCGGTCAGCTCGGCCGGGGTGCCCTCGAAGCGGACGCGGCCGCCGGCCATGACGATCACGCGGTGGCAGAGCATCGCGACGTCCTCGGTCTGGTGGGTGGAGAGCAGCACGGTCCGCCCCTCCCCCGCCCGGGCGATCAACTCCCTGAAGCGCATGCGCTGTTCGGGGTCGAGTCCGACGGTCGGCTCGTCGAGCACCAGGAAGCCGGGGTCGCCGACGAGGGCGGCGGCCAGCGCGACCCGCTGGCGCATCCCGCCGGAGAGCTTCTTGATGCGCTTGCTCCGTACGTCGGACAACCCGACGGAGTCCAGGACCCGCCGCACCTCGCGGTGCCGGGCGGTGCGGTCCGTCAGCTCCTTCAGGATCGCCACGTAGTCGACGAACTCGAAGGCCGAGAAGTCCGGGTGGAATCCGGGCGCCTGCGGCAGATAGCCCAGCATGCGCCGTAGTTCCTGTCGTCCGGCCGCGGTGCCCGGGTCGTGCCCGAGCACGGTGAACGCGCCCCGGTCCGGGGGCACGGCGGTGGCCAGGACCCTCAACAGGGTGGTCTTTCCGGCTCCGTTGGGCCCGAGCAGCCCGGTGACGCCCTCGCCGAACCGCAGCGACACGTCGTCGAGGGCGGCCGTTCCGCCGTAGCGGAGGGTCAGCCCGGAGGCGGACACCGTCGGTGTCGTAGGAAGGTCGGACACGCGTGACTCCTGGAGAAGAGGGCTAAAGCAAGGGGAGGGGGAGGCGGGCGGCCGGGATACGGCACCGGCGCCGGAGTGGGGCAGCGGCCCTCACCCGTCGCCTCCGTCGGAGGAGCTGTCGGAGGAGGTGAAGGGGGAGGAATTCCGTTTGCGGGAGGACCTCGGGAGGATCACGGCGATGAAATGGAGTACCCGCAGGACGACCGAAGCGGTCATCAGCAGCCCGGCCTTGAGCAGCTTGAGCCTCCTGCGCGTGGTGTCGGACATCACGCTTTACCTCCGTCCGTGAAGCCCGCGAACGGCGTGTTCGCGGGGGACAAGTCGAATCGGTCACGGCCGAGGTAGAAGAGCCCGGCGGCGAGTGCGGCGACCGCGGCCGCGATGCCCTGCCCCGCCGCGGTGTACGGCGCGAGGGTCCCGTGGCTCGTCCCGTGCGCGACCACCAGCAGGGCGACCCATGTCCCGCCGACCAGGCCGGGCGCGAGGACCGGACCCAGCCGGGGCGTCAGCGCGAGCCCGGTCGCGGTGAGCGCGAGCGCGGGCAGCAGCCAGGCCAGGGCGCGCAGTCCGTACGAGGGAAGCGCGAGCGTCGCAAGGCCGTTCAGGACGAGCGCGACGGCCAGCACGGGGACCGTGCGGATCATCAGCAGCCGGAACCCGTGCATGGGCGATACCACGGCCATCTCGTACGTCGGGTCGAGGACCGGCCCGTACGACAGCGCGACCCCCGCGAGGGGCAGCAGCGGGGCGAGGGCGAGGAACAACGCCGGAGAGTCGGACGTCCGAACGGAGTCGGTGGCGATCACCGTCATGACCAGCACGGCGACGACCGCGGCCAGCCACGACCGGCGCAGCACCGGCGTCGCGGCGAGCAGCCGCGCGGTGTGGTCGGCCACCCCGGCCCGCATGAGCAGCGACTCCATGAATCCCGGTCGCGGCACGTCCAGTTCGGCGTCGAGCCGCTCCCATCCCGCGTCCAGGGCGACCGGGTCGCTCACTTCGGCGAGCTGTGCCCGGCAGCGCGCGCAGGCGACGAGGTGCGTGTCGGCCGACCAGAGCATCGGCTGCGCCAACTCGCCCCGTACGTACGCCCGGAGGTCGTCCTCCGCGACGTGCCAGGTCATGCCGTCCGCGTCACTCATGCCGTTCCTGTCGCTCATGCCAACTCCTCCCGCAGCTGCTTGCGGGCCCGCAGGGCCCGTGTCTTGACCGTCCCCGGCGGGATGCCGAGCAGGACGGACGCCTCCCTGGTGGTCAGCCCGTCGATGACGGTGGCCTGGAGAACCGCCCGCAGCTCCGGCGACAGCCGGACCAGGGCGCCCGCGAGGTCCCCGTGCTCCACCCCCGCGAGCACGCGCTCCTCCGCGGACGCCTCGTCGCGGTGCCGCAGCCGCGCGAGCGTCTGCCGCAGCCGGCCCCGGGCGCCGTCGCCGCGCAGCGCGTCGATCAGCCGCCGCGAGCCGATGCGCCACAGCCACCCCGCCACGTCGCCCTCCTCGCGGTAGCGGGCTGTGCCCCGCCACACCGCGAGGAACGTCTCCTGCACGACGTCGTCGACTATCCCGGCGTCCGCGCACCGCCCGCGCAGCCGTGCTGCGAGCCAGGGCGCGTACCGCCGGTACAGCTCTTCGAAGGCGCGCCGGTCACCGTCCGCCGCGATGGCCCGCAGCAGATCCCCGTCGCTTCTCGTTTCCCTCACACCCCCTCATCGCACGAGCCCCGCCGATCGGTTCACGGCTCCGCGAGAAGTTTCCGGAACCTCGCATTCACGTTGCCAGGCTCCCGCATTCGCCTTGACAAGGCCCCCAGCCTTCCACCACCCTTTCACTACTCAATTAGTGAAAGGGTGGTGGTCGGTTGTGGTCGAGTACCGCATCGACCGGCGCAGCGGTGTCGCCACGTACGTCCAGATCGTCCAGCAGACCAAGCAGGCCCTGCGGCTGGGCGTTCTCGAACCGGGCGACAAGCTCCCCACGGCCCGCGAGGTCGTGGAGGCCACCGCGATCAATCCGAACACCGTCCTGAAGGCCTACCGCGAGCTGGAGCGCGAGGGCCTGGTCGAGGCCCGGCGTGGCCTCGGCACCTTCGTACGGCGCTCGCTGGGCGCCGCACCCGCCGACCACACCGCCCTGCGCTCGAAGCTGACCGCCTGGCTGGACGAGGCACGCAAGGAAGGCCTGGAGCGCGAGGACATCAGCGCGCTCTTCACCTCCGTACTGGACGAGAAGTGCCCTGAAGGGGAGCGATGAACAGGGTTGGGGAGATGGACAAAGACGGGGAAGGGACCGCGCTGGCAGCGGTCGGGCTGGGCAAGCGGTACTGGCGGCGGCGCGGCCCCGCGCTGCGGGACTGCTCCTTCCGGCTGCCGGCCGGCCGGATCTGCGCCCTGGTAGGGCCGAACGGCGCGGGCAAGTCGACCCTCCTGCAACTGGCCGCCGGGCTGATACGCCCCACCGAGGGCGCCCTGACCGTCCTGGGCACCAGCCCCGCCGAGGCCCGCGAGCGGCTCGCCTACGTCGCCCAGGGCAAGCCGCTGCCGCCCCAGCTCACGGTCGCCGCCACGCTCCGCCTCGGCGCCGAGCTGAACCGCGCCCGCTGGGACCGGTCGGCCGCGGAACGGATCGCGTACGGAGAGCGCGCCGACGCGCACACCCCGGCGGAGCCCCGGGAGGGCGCCCTCGAACCCACCGCCAGGATCCGCTCCCTCTCCGGCGGCCAGCGCACCCGCGTCGCCCTCGCCCTGGCCTTCGGCAAGCGGCCCGAACTGATGCTGCTGGACGAGCCGATGGCCGACCTCGACCCGCTGGCCCGGCGCGAACTCCTCGGCGCGCTGCTGGGCGAGGCCGCCGAACACGGCACGACGATCGTGCTGTCCTCGCACGTCGTCGCCGAGCTGGAGGGCGCCTGCGACCACCTGCTCCTCATGGGCGGCGGCCGGATCCGGCTCGGCGGCGACCCGGACCGGCTGCTCGCCGCGCACACCCTGCTCACCGGCCCGGCGCGCGACCTCACGGGCCACACCGTCGTCGAGTCGCGCGACACCGGCCGCCAGCTCACCGCCCTGATCCGCCCGGGCGGCCCGCTGCCCGACGACTGGCAGACCACCGCGCCCTCCCTGGAGGAACTGCTCCTGGCCCACCTGCGCAACCCGAAGGCACCGGACCTGCTCACCGAGGAAATCGAAGAGGCCGACGGGGCCGAAGCGACCGATGGGGGCAGCCGGAACGAGCCGAACGGGGCCGCCGAGGAGAGTGCGCGCGCATGACGACACCCCTCCTCACCTCCGCCGGCCCCACGCCCAGCCCCTCCCCCGGCACCTCCCCGCGCCCCGACCGTGGACCCGGCCGCGGCCTCGCCTGGTCCGTGCTGCGGCTGCACCGGGCAGCCCTGTGGTGTTGGCTGCTGCTGGTCGCGGCCCTGTCGGCGGCGATGCTGTGGGCGTACGGTCCGGGCTTCGACGCCGCCCTCGCGGACGTCCGGGAGCAGTGCCGCGGCAACGTCGAGGCCTGCCACTCCCCCGGCGGCCCCTGGCTGAACAAGTACGACACGACCGTGGGCCTCACCACCCTCGTCGTCGCCTACCTCCCCCTCCTCGTCGCCGCCTGGGCGGGCGCGGCCCTCATCGGCCGCGAGCTGGAGAACGGCACCGCGCACCTCGCCTGGACCCAGTCCGTCTCCCCCGCCCGCTGGCTCGCCGCGAAGCTCGCCGTACCCGCGCTGCTCATCACCGCGGGCACAGCCGTGCTGGTCCCGCTGCACCACCTGATGTGGAACGGCGGCGAGGAACTGCTCTGGACGGACTGGTACGACCAGGAGGGCTTCCGCGCGGGCGGCACCGTCACCCTCGCCTACGCCCTGTGCGGCCTGGCCGTCGGCGCCCTCGCGGGCCTGCACCTCGGCCGCACGCTGCCCGCCCTGGGCGTCGCCTTCACCGCCATGGCGGCCGTCACCCACCTCGGCAACAGCTACCGCCCGAGCCTGTGGCCCACGGTCACGGTCACCGGCGCCAAGGTCCTGAACCCGCCGGACCAGGCCCTCCAGCTCGACCAGGGCGTGATCACGGACGAGGGCACCCGCATCGCCGACAACATGGCCTGCACCGACGCCGACGGCGCCGCCGATCTCCAGCGCTGCCTGGCCCGCGGCGGCCTCGACGACATCTGGGCCACCTACCACCCGCGGTCCCACTTCTGGCCCCTCCAGCTCGCCGAGACCGGGGTCGTCCTCGCCGTCGCCGCCCTCGCGGTCATCGCCGCGTTCGTCCTGCTCAACCGTCGTACCGCAGCCGTAGGAGCCGCCGTATGAGTGCCTTCGCCGTCAACGAAACAAACGGAACAGACGGAACAGACAGAACCACAGCCGACGGAGCCGGGGATCCGCCCGGCGGGCCGGTCAGGGGGCTGCCGTGGGCCGTGCTGCGGCTGCACCGCGCGGCGCTCGTCGTGTGGGGCGCCTTCCTGCTGGCCGCCGTCGGCGTGCTGGTGTGGGAGGTCGAGATCACCGCGGACTCCGTACGGGACCGGATCGCCTCCTGCCACCAGGGCGCCGCCTCGTGCCGCTTCGAGGCCGTGCTCGACTACGGCGGAAACATCGGCTGGGCGTCGACCCTCGTCTACTACAGCTTCTTCGCCGTGGCCGCGTTCGCCGGCGGCGCGCTGATCGGGCGCGAGCTGGAGAACGGCACCGCCCAGCTCGCCTGGACGCAGTCCGTCTCGCCGACGCGCTGGCTTGCCGCCAAGCTCGCCGTGCCCGCGGTGCTGCTGGTGGTCGGCGGCACGGTGTTCGTCCTCGTGTTCCGGTGGGCCTGGGCGGCGAACCGGGACCTGATGGGCGACGACTGGACGTTCGCCGACGTGTTCGCGGCGCGGGGGCCCGCACTGGTGGCGTACTCCCTGTGCGGCCTGGCGGTCGGGGCCCTCGCCGGTGTCGTACTGCGGCGGTCGCTGCCCGCACTCGCGATCTCCTGCGTCGCGATGTACCTGCTCAACCACAATCTGGAGGAGCACCGCGAGGATCTGTGGCCAACGGTTTCGCCCGCCCCGACCAAGGGGGTCGAGATGTCCGGGGACGTGTGGCAGCTCGGTGACGGGACCGGTCGGTTCCATCCCCAGGCCCACTACTGGCCGATGCACCTGGTGGAGACCGGGATTGTTCTCGGTGTCGCCGCTGTTGCCACCGGGGCGGCTTTCTGGGTGCTTCGGCGCCGTACGGCCTGAGGATCGGTTGTACGTGCGGGCCGTATATGGCTGGTCGCGCCCTGCGGCGGAGCCGCAAATGTCACAGCCCCGCGCCCCTAAAAATCGGGGCGCGGGCCCTCCTGCAAGGCCCGGGGACGGACGGGACGGCGATCTGAACGCCGGGGAGCCTCCCCCCGATATCCCGCACGTCATGTCGCCGTAACCGTTGATTCAGACGAGCTTGCGACGCTCGGCCAATGAACCCCGACGCGCCCGAGCCCGCGCCTGAGCCGGAGCACGAGCCCTCGCCGGTGAGGGAGAACGGGAGCCCGCACATCCCCGTGGCGCTCCCACACGCGCTCGCCGACGCGCCCGTTTCCGTCCAGACGCGGAAGAATGGGTTCATGAGTCAGCCCAACGCCAAGGCGCAGGTCCAGCACCCCCAACCGTCCGTCGGTTCCATAGCCGCGCACCGCCCGCACACCGTGGCGGCGAACGTCTCCGACCTGGAGCCCGATCTCGACGCCGACCTCGACGCGTACGAGGACACGGTGCAGGACGGCGTCCAGCTTCCGCCGGGCCGTTTCCTCGACCGGGAGCGCAGCTGGCTCGCGTTCAACGAGCGCGTCCTCGAACTCGCCGAGGATCCGAACACACCGCTTCTCGAACGGGCGAATTTCCTGGCGATCTTCGCCAGCAACCTGGACGAGTTCTTCATGGTCCGCGTGGCCGGACTCAAGCGCCGCATCCACACCGGCGTGGCCACCCGCTCCGCCTCCGGCCTGCAGCCCCGCGAGGTCCTGGAGATGATCTGGGCCCGCTCCCGCGAGCTCATGGCCCGGCACGCCGCCTGCTACCAGGAGGACGTGGCCCCCCAGCTCGCCGAGGAGGGCATCCACCTCGTCCGCTGGAGCGAGCTGACCGAGAAGGAGCAGGCCCGCCTCTTCACGCTCTTCCGCCACCAGATCTTCCCGGTCCTGACCCCGCTGGCGGTCGACCCCGCGCACCCCTTCCCGTACATCTCCGGCCTGTCGCTGAACCTGGCCGTGATCGTGCGGAACCCGGTCTCCGGCCACCGTCACTTCGCGCGCGTCAAGGTCCCGCCGCTGCTCTCCCGCTTCCTGGAGGCCTCCCCGGACCGCTTCGTCCCCATCGAGGACGTCATCGCGGCCCACCTGGAGGAGCTCTTCCCGGGCATGGAGGTCCTTGAGCACCACGCGTTCCGCGTCACCCGGAACGAGGACCTGGAGGTCGAGGAGGACGACGCCGAGAGCCTGCTCCAGGCCCTGGAGAAGGAGCTCATGCGGCGCCGCTTCGGACCGCCGGTGCGCCTGGAGGTCGAGGAGTCCATCGACCGGTACGTACTCGACCTGCTGGTACGGGAGTTGAAGATCACCGAGGCCGAGGTGTACCCGCTGCCGGGCCCCCTGGACCTCACCGGCCTCTTCGGCATCGGCAAGCTCGACCGGCCCGAGCTGAAGTTCCAGAAGTTCATCGCGGGCACCCACCGCGACCTCGCGGAGGTCGAGTCGGCGTCGGCGCCGGACATCTTCGCGGCACTGCGGGAACGGGACGTACTCCTCCACCACCCGTACGACTCCTTCTCCACCTCCGTCCAGGCCTTCCTGGAGCAGGCGGCCGAGGACCCGGACGTCCTCGCCATCAAGCAGACCCTGTACCGCACCTCCGGCGACTCCCCGATAGTCGACGCGCTCATCGAGGCCGCCGAGGCCGGCAAGCAGGTGCTGGTCCTCGTCGAGCTCAAGGCCCGCTTCGACGAGCAGGCCAACATCAAGTGGGCGAAGAAGCTGGAGGAGGCGGGCTGCCACGTGGTCTACGGCCTCGTCGGCCTCAAGACCCACTGCAAGCTGTCCCTCGTCGTGCGCCAGGAGGGCGAGACCCTCCGCCGCTACAGCCACGTCGGCACGGGCAACTACCACCCGAAGACCGCCCGGCTGTACGAGGACCTGGGGCTCCTGACCGCCGACCCGCAGGTCGGCGCGGACCTCTCGGACCTCTTCAACCGGCTCTCGGGCTACTCCCGCCGCGAGACGTACCGCCGTCTCCTCGTCGCGCCCAAGTCCCTGCGCGACGGCCTGATCGCCCGCGTCAACAAGGAGGTCCAGCACCACCGTGCCGGACGTCCCGCCTACGTCCGCATCAAGGTCAACTCCATGGTGGACGAGGCACTCATCGACTCCCTCTACCGCGCGTCCGAGGCAGGCGTGCCGGTGGACGTGTGGGTGCGCGGAATCTGCGCCGTACGACCGGGAGTCCCGGGCCTGTCCGAGAACATACGCGTACGGTCCGTCCTCGGCCGCTTCCTCGAACACTCCCGGGTCTTCACCTTCGGCAACGGCGGCGAACCCGAAGTGTGGATCGGCAGCGCCGACATGATGCACCGCAACCTCGACCGCCGCATCGAAGCCCTGGTCCGGGTCACCGACCCGGCGCACCGGGCGGCGCTCACCCGGCTCCTGGAGACCGGTATGTCCGACACCACTTCCTCCTGGCACCTCGGCCCAGACGGCGAATGGACCCGGCACGCGACCGATGCCGACGGCCAGCCCCTGCGCAACGTCCAGGAGATGCTCATAGACGCCCGGAGGCGCCGGCGTGGCACAGCAACACCTTGACCCCACGGCCGGACCCGTGGCCGGGGACGCCCTGGCGGCCTATCTCCAGGCCCAGGCCACGGAGTTCCTGCGCGCGCTGCGCCAGCACCGCGAGACCGGCGGTGCGACGGCGACGGCGACGAACGGGACGGAGGAGGCCGTGGACGCGGCGCGCGCCCTGCGCCGCTCGGCCCGCCGCATCAGCGGCACGCTGCACACGTTCCGGCCTCTCCTCGACGAGGGCTGGTCGGAGGGCATGCGCCCCGAACTGGCCTGGCTGTCGGGCACGTTGGCCCGGGAACACGCGTACGGGGCCCGGCTGGAACGCCTGCTGGCGGCCCTGCACCGCCTGTCGGGCTCCTCGGCGTTCCCGGCACAGGCCGCCTCCGAAGTGCGCACGGAGAAAGGCACCTTGACGGTCGGCGCGGCCAAGGCGGGCGCCCTTCTGGAGCGTCAGCTGACGCTCGCCCGGACGCGCGCCCACTCGGCCGCGCTCCAGGCGCTCGGTTCCTCCCGCTTCCACGCCGTCGCCGACAGCGTCGCCGTCCTCGCCAGCGAGGTCCCGCTGACCGCGTCCGCGGCCGGCACCGCGCTCAGACCCCTGGCCGCCGCCGCGGAGGACCGCCTCGGCGACGCCGTGACCGGGCTGCCCCTGATCACCGCGGGCCACCCCTACAACGCGGAGGCACTCGTCCACGGCCTCTCCGCCGACACGGCACCGCAGCCCCAGGACGCCCCCTGGCACCAGGTCCGGCTCCTGCTGCGCCTGCACCGCTATGCGCGGGAAGTCATGTACAGCGACGAAGTCGCCGTGGACGTACGCCTGTTGACCACGGGTCAGGCCCTGGACCGGCACCGCGACGCGGCGGAGGCCGCCGCCGCGGCGGCCTCGGCGGCCCGCACCCCGCGCATCGCCCCGGCGACGGCGTACGCGCTCGGGGTGCTGCACGCGGACCAGCGGCACGAGGTGGAAGCGGCCCGGTTCGCGTTCCAGCGGGCCTGGCTGAGGGAGACGGTCGGCACTCCGTGACCGCGGAGGCCCCGGACACGCGATGGGAGGCCCAGTGCACGCGATCGCTCACCACCGTGAGCGAAACCGGCAGGTCAGAGGCGCAACGAGATCGAGGTAGTGATGGACATCACACCGTTGGTACGTGCCGCGGGCTGTGCCCTGTGGCGCAAGTCGTCCTCCGGCGAGGGCATCGAGCTGGCCCTGGTCTACCGACCGAAGTGGTCGGACTGGTCACTGCCGAAGGGCAAGCTCAAGCACGACGAGGAAGCCCGCGACGGGGCCTTTCGCGAAGTCCTCGAGGAAACCGGCATGGAATGCGCCCTCGGCCCCGAACTCCCCACCGCCCACTACACCGACGCCCAGGGACGCCCCAAGGAAGTGCGCTACTGGGCGGCCGAAGCGACCAGCGGCACCTTCGCCCCCAACGACGAGGTGTCCCGCCTCCTCTGGCTGTCTCCCGAGGCGGCGACACAGCGCCTCACACACGAGAGGGATCGAGAGATGGTCTCCTCGCTCCTCGACGCGCTGCACAAGACGGGGACGAACAACTAGGTCGGACGATACTCAAAGGCAAGGGGCGCCCCTTTATGGGAGCGCCCCTTACTCATCCCGCTTTTCTCCTCAAGAAGATGAGGCCGCGTTCTCGCTCACTTCTCGCACATCGCCCGGGACTTCCGCGGCCCGTCCTTGTCGTGCTGCTCCCACGGGGGAGGCCCGTCGTGCTTGGGGGGGCAGGGCTTGTGACCGCCGTGGTCGCCGTGACCACCGTGACCGCCCTGGTCACCGTGGCCACCGTGGCCACCGCCGGGTCCCGCAGGGCCCTGCGGTCCTTCAGGACCCTGTGGCCCTTCAGGGCCTTGAGGGCCTTCAGGGCCTTCAGGTCCGGTGGGTCCGGCAGGTCCGGTCGGCCCCACGGATCCGTCAGCTCCGGGAGGCCCGGAGGGTCCAGCAGGTCCGCTCGGTCCGGCAGGCCCGGTCGGCCCGACAGATCCGTCAGCTCCGGGAGGCCCGGTCGGCCCCACGGATCCGTCAGCTCCGGGAGGCCCGGTCGGCCCCACGGATCCGTCAGCTCCGGGAGGCCCGGAGGGTCCGGCAGGTCCGCTCGGTCCGGTGGATCCCGTGGGCCCGGGAGGCCCGGTGGGGCCGGTCACGCAGAACGGCCTCGTGATGTCGTTGTCGTCCAGCGTCACCGCGGCGGTTTGCGCCAGTGCTCGGCCCTGAATGTCGGCGCCGGTATTCAGCGTGATGGATGCCAGGGCCATGATGGTGCCCACGAAGTCTGTATCTGTCCCGAGAGTGGCGGAACTGCCCACCTTCCAGAACACGTTGCAGGCCTGCGCACCGTTGATGAGCCTGACGCTGCTGTTCGAAGCGGTGATCAGCGTCTCTGTGGTCTGGAAGATGAAGACGGCGTTGGGGTCACCCTGAGCGTTGAGCGTGAGTTCTCCGGTGATTCCCAATGTCTCGTTCGAGTAGACGCCGGGCCCCAGTACCCGTCCGCCGAGTTCGACATCAACGTCAGTCCCGGTTCGACCGGCCGCGTCGTCGTAGGCCGCGGTCAGATCCAGCTTCGCCTGACCAGCCGCGCCGTTGGCGATGTTCAGGGTGCCGAAGATCTCTCCGGGCGGGAAGCCCGTCACGGAGGTGCCCGGACTGAGCCCCACGTCGCCGATGATGTCGGAGTCGCCGGTGTTGGTGATCGTCGAACCGGCCAGGATCGCGTAACTCTCGGCGGTCCCCAGGGGAACAGGGGCTTCCGCGGCCTGCGCGGTGGTGGCCCAGGCCAAGGTGGCCGTGGCCAGCAGTACTACGCCGGGGATCAGCGCGAGACGCACCTTGCGTCCGCGGTTCATACGGGATCTGCCTGGCGGCGATGATGGTGTGTCAACCACTGTCATGGGGCCTGCCTTTCTTGTCACCGTTGAGCTCGGTCGCCCTGGCACAAGGGGGATCCCGAACTCCCGAAGCGGATTCCGGTCAAGCCGGAAGCCGCGTCTCGTGTCGAGGTTCCGCGGATCAGCCCCAAACAGAGGACCACTGGGGCGAGCACCTGCCGATGGCGACGAGCCGTCACTAACCAGTGAAAAGCTAGCAATAGCCTCATAAAGTACATATGGCTAAGAGGCCGAACGGGGTGCTGAGTGCGTGTTATTCACCCTGCCGGTCGTGTCGGTGCTTGATCCCGAGCCATCGGCTCGCTCTCAGGGAGGGCCGGGTCACCAGCCGGATGATGAGGGTGGCGACCGGCTCGGCAAAGCAGAAGGCCCCGCGGAAATCCGCGGGGCCCTCAAGCAGGTGAAGACTTTCAGCTGCCCTCGGTTGAGTGCGTCTCCGCGTCCCTGCGCGCCCGGCCTCTCGCTCGTCTTGCCGGGCCCCGCCAGCCGCAAGTGCAGCGGGCCACGCAGAAACTGCCCTGTTCGACCGTTGTCGTGCGGTGCTCCGGGGGGCCGGTCTGCTCCTGCTGTGCCACATGAATCACCGTACCCATCCCGGGTGGACGCATCCCCGGGCCGGGCTCCCGCGTGACAACACCCCCCACCCGTCGTTAAGCGGAACGTCAGTAGGTCCGCGTGAGGACGGCCCGGCTGGGGGTAGCAGGCGATGGTGGAGCGGCAGCGAAGGCTGCGGAGCGGGGCGGTCGCCCTGGCCGCCGCGACGGCGGGGCTGGTGGTCTGCACCGCGGGCTGCTCGGGCAGCGGCGCCGCCGTCGAGGACGCGCGAGCGGCCGAGGACCCGGTCGAGGTCCTCCGCCGGGCCGCCGGGAACCTGGTCCGGGCGGACAGTTCCAAGGCGCGTACGTCGATGGAGATGGCCACCGGCGGCACCCGCGTGACCATCCGCGGCGAGGGCGTCTACGACTACGGGGACCAGGTGGGCCGCCTGAAGGTGCTCCTCCCCGAGGACCCGACCGGCGCCGACGCGCACCGCCCGATCACCGAACTCCTCGCGCCGGGCGCCCTCTACATGAAGAACCGCGGCGCAGGCGTCCCGGCGGACAAGTGGGTCCGCGTCGACACGGCCACGCTCTCCGACGGGAACCTGGTCACGGGCGGCGCGACCGACCCGTTCGCCGCCGCGGAACTGCTGCGGGGCACGCGGAAAGCGACGTACCTGGGGAAGACCTCGGTCGCGGGCACCCCGGTACGGCACTACCGCGGTACCGCCGATCTCGCCGCGGCCGCGCGCGATGCCTCGGCCGGGAACCGGGCGTCCCTGCGGGCGGCGGCCAAGGGCTTCGCCACGGCCACGGTCCCCTTCGACGTCTACCTCGACGACGAGGGACGCATCCGCAAGGTCCGGCACCGCTTCAGTTTCGTGAACGGACGGCAGAAGGACACCGTCGCCGTCTCCTCGACGACCCTGCTGTACGACTTCGGGGCCCCCGTCGACGTACGGCTGCCGGACGCGAAGGACATCTACGCCGGGCGGATCGCCGAATGATCGCCGGTCAGGGGAGGCCGGAATGTGCGGGGCCGGAAATGGTCCGTTGGTGCCATGCGCGGTCCGTGGGCCGCTCCCTACTCTAGGAAGTCGGTGACGGCAGGAAGAGGTGATGCACGTGGCTCCGGCGCGCGGTACGGCAGTTCAGGACCACGTGGCCCTCGCCGAGATCGAGCTGTGCGGCGACCTGATCATCGCGGCCTCGGCCGCCCGCGAGGACCGGCTCAGCCCCGACCGCATCGACGAGGTACTGAAGCTGGCCGAACAGCGCTTCCTGGCGGAGCACGGCGAGAAGACCGACAGGTAACACCGCCGCGCACCGACTGCCTTTCAGGGGCGCGGGGCTGTGTCGTCGTGCGGCTCCGCCGCGATGGGGGTCCCCCCGCTCATGGGGGTCCCCCCGCTCGAGCGAAGCCGAGAGTGGGGGAGAAGCCGAGAGTGGGGGAGCGACCAGCCACTACGGACCCGCAGACAACACACCGGCCTTTATACGGCTCCCCCCGGAGGGGTCACGTGCGCAGGAGTCGTCCGATCGCCTTCGTCGCCTCCTCCACCTTCGCGTCGATCTCGGTGCCGCCCTTGAGGGCCGCGTCCGCGACGCAGTGGCGGAGGTGCTCTTCGAGCAGCTGGAGGGCGAACGACTGGAGGGCCTTGGTGGAGGCGGAGACCTGCGTGAGTATGTCGATGCAGTAGACGTCCTCGTCGACCATGCGCTGCAGGCCACGGATCTGGCCCTCGATGCGCCGCAGCCGCTTGAGGTGCTCGTCCTTCTGCTTGTGGTAACCGTGGATCCCGCGGTCGTGGTCGGTCACGATGTCCTGCGTCCCGGTCTCCTGGCCTCCGGCCTCCCGCGCGTCCCTCGCCTCCCCGGAGGGCGCCGTCGCGCCGGCCTCGGTGGTCGTCATCGCGTCCTCCTGCTGACTGATACCCCTACCGGGTATATGGTAACGAACTTTGCTGGGTATAGGGCTCTTGGCGAACGTCCTCGAAGGACCCCATGCTGATCACTGTGCCCGATGAGCGACACTGGTGGGCGGCCGGTTAGCCGTGGCCGAATGATGCACCTAGCATCAGCCTGACCGAACCCGAAGCAATCCGAGGACCACACGTGCGATTTCGTCTGACCCCCAGGGAGACGAGCTTCTACGACATGTTTGCCGCATCCGCGGACAACATCGTCACGGGCTCGAAACTCCTGATGGAACTGCTCGGGGCGGACGCGTCCGGCCGGGCCGAGATCGCAGAGCGTATGCGGGCCGCGGAACACGCTGGTGACGATGCCACACACGCGATCTTCCACCAGCTGAACTCCTCGTTCATCACGCCGTTCGACCGCGAGGACATCTACAACCTCGCCTCGTCCCTCGACGACATCATGGACTTCATGGAGGAGGCCGTCGACCTGGTCGTCCTCTACAACATCGAGGATCTCCCGAAGGGCGTCGAGCAGCAGATCGAGGTGCTGGCGCGGGCGGCCGACCTGACCGCGGAGGCCATGCCGAACCTGCGGACGATGGACAACCTCACCGAGTACTGGATCGAGGTCAACCGCCTCGAGAACCAGGCCGACCAGATCCACCGCAAGCTGCTGGCCATGCTCTTCAACGGCAAGTACGAAGCCATCGAGGTGCTCAAGCTCAAGCAGGTCGTGGACGTGCTGGAAGAGGCCGCCGACGCCTTCGAGCATGTGGCCAACACGGTGGAGACCATCGCGGTCAAGGAGTCCTGACCTCTTCATGGACACCTTCGCCTTGATAGTGACCATCGGTGTCGCGCTCGGATTCACCTATACCAACGGCTTCCACGACTCGGCCAACGCCATCGCCACGTCCGTGTCCACGCGCGCGCTGACGCCACGGGCGGCGCTCGCGATGGCCGCGGTGATGAATCTCGCAGGCGCGTTCCTCGGCAGCGGGGTCGCCAAGACCGTCAGTGAAGGCCTGATCGAGACACCGCAGGGCACCAAGGGTATGTGGGTCCTGTTCTCCGCGCTGGTGGGCGCGATCGTGTGGAACCTCGTCACCTGGTACTTCGGCCTCCCGTCCTCCTCCTCCCACGCGCTGTTCGGCGGCATGGTGGGGGCGGCGCTCGCGGGCGGCATCGGGGTCATCTGGTCCGGCGTCCTGGACAAGGTCGTCATCCCGATGTTCGTCTCACCGCTCGTCGGCCTGGTCGCCGGCTACCTGGTGATGTGCGCGATCATGTGGATATTCCGGCGCTCCAACCCGCACAAGGCGAAGCGCGGTTTCCGCATAGCGCAGACGGTGTCCGCGGCGGGGATGGCGCTGGGCCACGGTCTCCAGGACGCCCAGAAGACGATGGGCATCGTGGTGATGGCCCTGGTCATCGCGGACGTGGAGGACGCGGGCGACCCGATCCCGGTATGGGTCAAGATCGTGTGCGCGGTGATGCTGTCCCTCGGTACGTACGCGGGTGGCTGGCGCATCATGCGTACGCTGGGCCGGAAGATCATCGAGTTGGATCCGCCGCAGGGTTTCGCGGCCGAGACGACCGGCGCCTCGATCATGTTCACGACGGCGTTCCTCTTTCAGGCGCCCATCTCGACGACTCACGTCATCACCTCGGCCATCATGGGCGTCGGCGCCACGAAGCGGGTGAACGCGGTCCGCTGGGGCGTGGCCAAGAACATCGTCCTCGGCTGGTTCATCACGATGCCGGCGGCGGCGCTGGTCGCGGCGGCAAGCTTCTGGGTTGTGAACCTGGCGTTCGTGTAGGGCCCTTTTTCGCCCCCGCCGCCCCTACCCTCCCCCGCTCGAGCGAAGCCGAGAGTGGGGGAGGGTTAGGGGCGGCGGGGGCGGAAACCCGACGGGCCCGCCCCCCGGGAGCCGGGGGGCGGGCCCTATTGGGCCCCGCGGTGGCACCGCCATGCAGCACCGCGAGGGGTCGGAAAGACCAGCGAACCAGTGAGAACGACCCGGCTCAGCCGAAGCGGCCCGAGATGTAGTCCTCCGTGGCCTGGACAGACGGGTTGGAGAAGATCCGCTCCGTGTCGTCGATCTCGATGAGCCGCCCCGGCTGACCGACCGCCGAGAGGTTGAAGAAGGCCGTCCGGTCGGACACCCGCGCCGCCTGCTGCATGTTGTGCGTCACGATGACGATCGTGAAGCGCTCCTTCAGCTCACCGATCAGGTCCTCGATGGCCAGCGTCGAGATCGGGTCGAGCGCCGAGCAGGGCTCGTCCATCAGCAGCACCTGCGGCTCGACCGCGATCGCACGGGCGATGCACAGACGCTGCTGCTGACCACCGGAGAGGCCGGACCCGGGCTTGTTCAGCCGGTCCTTGACCTCGTTCCAGAGGTTCGCGCCCTTCAGCGACTTCTCCACGACATCGCTCAGCTCGGACTTCTTGTACGAGCCGTTCAGCCGCAGCCCCGCCGCCACGTTGTCGAAGATCGACATGGTCGGGAAGGGGTTCGGCCGCTGGAACACCATGCCGATGGTGCGGCGCACGGAGACGGGGTCGACTCCCTGCCCGTACAGGTCCTCGTCGTCGAGGAGCACCTTGCCCTCGACGCGGCCACCGGTGGTGACCTCGTGCATACGGTTCAGCGTGCGCAGGAACGTCGACTTGCCGCAACCGGACGGGCCGATGAAGGCCGTCACCGAACGCGGCTCGACCGTCATCGAGATGTCCTCGATCGCCTTGTGGGATCCGTAGTAGGCGGTGAGCCCGCTTACGTCGATTCGCTTGGCCATGACTACTTCACTTCTTCCGGATCAGTCGCTGGGGGTCGCGTCAGCGACCGGTCTTCGGGGCCTTCCAGCGGGCGATGCCGCGGGCTCCCAGGTTGAGGATCATCACGAAGGCGATCAGCGTCAGCGACGCCGCCCATGCGCGGTCGTAGGCCGCGCCCGCACCCGCACTGTTCGCGTACTGCTGATAGATGTACAACGGCAGCGACTGTTGCGCACCTTCGAAGGGGTTGGTGTTGATGAGGGTGTTGCCCCACACCAGCAGCAGCACCGGCGCGGTCTCGCCCGCGATACGGGCGACGGCCAGCATGATGCCGGTGGTGATGCCGCCGATCGAGGTCGGCAGGACCACCTTCAGGATGGTGCGCCACTTCGGGATGCCGAGCGCCAGGGAGGCCTCGCGCAGCTCGTTCGGTACGAGCTTGAGCATCTCCTCGGTGGAGCGGACGACCACCGGCATCATCAGGATGGCCAGGGCGAGCGAGCCGGCGAATCCGAAGGGCTGCATGTCGAACTGCAGCATGATGCTGAGGATGAACAGACCGGCGACGATCGACGGGATGCCGGTCATCACGTCGACGAAGAAGGTGACGGCCCGGGCGAGGTTGCCGCGCCCGTACTCCACCAGGTAGATCGCGGTGAGCACGCCGATCGGCGCGGCCATCAGCGTGGCGAGGCCGACCTGCTCCAGGCTTCCGACGATGGCGTGGTAGATGCCGCCGCCCACCTCGGTGTCGGCGATCAGGCCCATCGAGTGGGTCAGGAAGTAGACGTCGAGGACCTTCACACCGCGCGAGACGGTCGTCCAGACCAGGGAAACCAACGGGATCACGGCGAGCAGGAAGGCGACCCAGACCAGCGCGGTCGCGACCCGGTCCTTGGCCTGGCGGCGGCCCTCGACGAGGGAGGCGACGACGAACGTGGTGAGGACGAAGAGGATCCCGGCGATCAGGCCCCACTGGATGCGGCTGTGGAGGCCGCCCGCCAGGCCGATGCCGATCGCGACGACGACGGAGCCGGCGCCGATCGCGTACGGCGCCCACTTGGGGAGGTGGCCGCCGCGCAGGCTGTCGCTGGGGCGCTTGTCGGCGATTGCGGTGCTCATGCGTTGGCCCCCGAGTACTCCTTGCGGCGGGCGATGATCGCGCGGGCCGCGCCGTTGACCAGCAGGGTGATGACGAACAGGACCAGACCGGACGCGATGAGCGCGTCCCGGCCGAGCTCGTTGGCCTCACCGAACTTGCTGGCGATGTTCTGGGCGAAGGTGCCGCCGCCCGGGTCGAGCAGGCTGGACTGGATCAGGAAGGTCGGGGAGAGCACGGTGGCCACGGCCATCGTCTCGCCGAGGGCGCGGCCGAGGCCGAGCATCGAGGCGGAGATCACGCCGGAGCGGCCGAAGGGCAGGACGGCCATGCGGATGACCTCCCAGCGGGTGGCGCCGAGGGCGAGCGCAGCCTCCTCGATCATCTGCGGGGCCTGGCGGAAGACCTCGCGGCTCACGTTGGTGATGATCGGCAGGATCATGATCGCGAGCAGGATGCCGACGGTGAGCATTGAGCGGGGGGCGCCGCCCTGCCACTCGAAGATGCCGGTCCAGCCGAAGTACGTGTCCAGCCAGCCGAAGAGGCCGTTCATGTGCGGTACGAGGATCAGGGCGCCCCACAGGCCGTACACGATGGACGGCACCGCGGCGAGCAGGTCGATCACGTAGGAGATGGGACCGCTCAGCCTGCGCGGGGCGTAGTGCGTGAGGAACAGCGCGATGGCGACGGCGATCGGGACCGCGATGACCATGGCGATGACCGAGGAGACCACCGTGCCGAAGGCCAGGACGGCGATGCCGAACTTCGGCGGGAGGACGCCGGTGTTCCATTCGAACGTGGTGAGGAAGTTGGCGTCGTCCTTGCTGATCGCGATCGAGGCGCGGTAGGTGAGGAAGCCCGCGATCGCGGCCATGATCACCAGCAGCAGGATGCCCGAGCCGCGGGAGAGACCGAGGAAGATCCGGTCACCGGGTCGGGTGGCGCCACGGGCCGCACGCTTCTGCTCGGCCTCGGTCGGCTGGGGAGTGGGTGGTGGGGCGTCTGTGTTCTTCGTGGTTATGTCCATCGGGTTCTCCGGTCTGCGGACCCGTACGCACTGTACGGCCCTGTGGAGCCGTACGCGGTCGGCGGCGGCTCCTGGCGGCGGTGCACCGGACGGTGTGGTCCGGTCCGGGGGTCGTCAGCCCCGGACCGGACCACACGCTCAGATCAGCTCAGGCTCTCGACGGTGGTACGGACCTTGGTGATGATCTCCTCGGGCATCGGGGCGTAGTCGGCCTCGGTGAGGACGTTCTGGCCCTCCTCGGAGGCGATGTACCGCAGGAACGCCTTCGTGGCGGCCAGGGTGTCGGCCTTGTTGCCCTTGTCGCAGACGATCTCGTAGGTGACGAGGGTGATCGGGTAGGCGCCCTCGGCCTTGGTCGCGTAGTCGAGCTTCAGCGCGAGGTCCGGGGCGGTGCCGACCGTCTGGGCTGCCGCGATGGCCTTCGTGGCGTTGGCGACGGTGGCCTCGACCGGAGCGGCGGCGCCGGTGTCGATCTTGACCGGGGTGATGCCTTCCTTGGCGTACGACAGCTCCATGTAGCTGATCGCGCCGTTGGTCTGCTTCACCTGCTGGGCCACGCCGGAGGACTGCGCGGCGGACTGGCCGCCCTTGGCCTGCCAGGCCTTGCCGCCCTCGTAGGGCCACTCGGTCTTGGCCGTGGCGATCAGGTACTTGGTGAAGTTGTCCGTGGTGCCGGACTCGTCCGAGCGGTGGAACGCCTGGATCTTGAGGTCGGGGAGCTTGGCGTCGGGGTTGAGCGCCTTGATCGCCGGGTCGTTCCAGTTCTTGATCTTGTCGTTGAAGATCTTGGCGAGGGTGGGCGCGTCCAGCACGAGGCTGTCGACGCCTTCCACGTTGAAACCGACCGCGATCGGGCCGCCGACCATCGGGAGGTCGATGCCCTGGCCGCCCTTGCAGACCGACTTGGAGGCGGTGAGCTCTTCGGGCTTCAGCGCCGAGTCGGAGCCGGCGAAGGCGACCTGGCCCTGCGTGAAGGCGGTGACGCCCGCGCCGGAGCCGCCACCCTTGTAGTTGATCTGCACGCCACAGGCGGCGGTGAACTGCTTGACCCAGGCGTCGATCGCGTTCTTCTGCGCGGAGGAGCCGTCGGCAAGGAGCTGCCCCTTGGCGTCGTCACACTTGATGCTGCCGGCCGAGGGCTGCGCCGAGGAGCTGGTGTCGCCACCGCCGGTGTCGTCCGAGCCGCACGCCGTCAGCGTCAGGGCGCCGGTGACGGCGACAGCACCGAGCGAAAGGGCGCGAAGCCGGTTCTTGCGCTGAAGCTTCACTTTCGGGAGTTCCTTCCAGGAGCCGCCGTCTGGTGGCGGCGTGCGAGGTCGTGGTGCAGCCCCTCGTCGTCCGAGGCTGCCTCGTACTGCTGTTGTCGACTTGCTGGCATCGACTGATACGCAGGCGTACTTCCGTTCGCACCACGCACCGGGTAAGGCCGAAATTAGGCAGATGAGGTGAAGCCGCCGATGGCCGTGAGTGAACGGGGGGTGAACCCCTGCCGTCAGTGCGGTGAGGTCACGGAACGCTTACGGGAGGAACACGCGAGGGTCCCGACGACCGGAACCACCTCGTTCGGAAGCACCGCCCACCTCCTCCCACCACTCCTCACCCCTTCCGAACCCCTTCCGGCCGACTCTCCCGTCCCATATGCCCCTGCGGCCCCAGCCTCCTCCTGGCTGAAAATCGCCGGTACTACCTAGTCGTACCGCGATTCCCGGTGCCCCGCCCGTGGAACCCGCCGGACCGTACAGCCGTCTCGTTCCACGGGAACAACGGGGAGGCGCTCATGCAACGGCGTACGTTCATAGGTGGCGGTGTCGCACTCGCGACGACGGCGGTTTCGGCCGCGTGCACCACCGCGGGTTCCAAGCCGCCGACGGGTGGGAAGGCTCCTACGTCCAGCACCTCGCTCGAGACGACGAGCCGCACCGCCGCGGCCAACCTCAAGGCCCTGGCGCGGGACCTGGACGGCTCCTTGGTCCGCCCCGGTGAGGCCAACTGGGCGGCGGCCCGCCAGCTCTACAACACCCGCTTCGACTCGCTCAAGCCGACGGCCGTCGCGTACGTCGCCCACGCCGAGGACATCCGTACGACACTCGCGTACGCCCGCGCCCGCTCCGTCCCCGTCTCGATCCGCAACGGCGGCCACTCGTACGCCGGCTGGTCCTCGGGCAACGGCCGCCTGATCGTCGACATCTCGAAGCTCTCCAAGGTGCGGGCCTCCGGCAACGAGGCCGTGGTCGGCGCGGGCGCCAAGCTGATCGACGTCTACCGCGCGCTGGCCGCCAAGGGCGTCACGATCCCGGCGGGTTCCTGCCCGACGGTGGGCGTCTCGGGCCTGACACTCGGCGGCGGCCACGGCGTCGTGTCCCGCGCCTACGGCCTGACGTGCGACAGCCTCACCCAGGCAACCCTGATCACGGCCGCCGGAAAGCAGCTCACCGCGAGCGCGACCGAGAACAAGGACCTCTTCTGGGCCCTGCGCGGCGCGGGCAACGGCAACTTCGGCATCGTCACCGAACTCCGCTTCACCACCCACCCGGCCCCCCAGGGCGTCTCGGCGTACATGTCGTGGCCGTGGTCCAGGGCCGCCGCCGTCCTCAGTGCCTGGCAGGAGTGGGGCCCCGACCAGCCGGACGAGATCTGGTCCTCGTGCCACTTCGCGAACGCGGCCGGCGGCACGCCCACGGTCTCGGTCGCCGCGTTCTCCCTCGGCACGTACGGCGAACTCCAGAACGCCGTCGACCGCCTCGCCGACCGCATCGGCGCCCCCGCCCGCAGCGTCTCCCTCAAGCGCCGCTCCTACGAGGAGTCGATGGAGCTGTACGCGGGCTGCTCGACCTTCCCGACCGACGCCCAGTGCCACCTCCCGGGCAAGACACCGGGCCGCTCCGCCCAAGGCGCCCTGGGCCGCGAAACGTACACGGGCCGCTCGGACTTCTTCGACCGCTCGATCTCGGCGGCGGGCATCCAGACCCTGCTCTCCCAGATATCCGGAGTCCGCGGCGGCACGGGCAGCTTCGTCCTGACGGCCCTGGGCGGCGCGATCAACAGAATCGACCCCACGGCAACGGCCTTCGTCCACCGCCGCTCCCGCATGCTGGCCCAGTACATCGCGGCCTGGCGCGCGGGAACCTCCGGCACGACATCCAACGCCTGGCTGACCGAGGCGCACGCGGCGATGAAGCCGTACGCATCCGGCGCGGCCTACCAGAACTACACAGACCCCACCCTCACCAACTGGCGCAAGGCGTACTACGGCGAGGCGGCCCCCCGCCTGAAAACCCTGAGGACGAAGTACGACCCCCAGGGCTTCTTCAAGTTCCCGCAGTCGCTGTGAGGCGCGGCTCACCGTTTTTAGGGGCGCGGGGAACTGCGCAATCTTGTGGCTTTTAGGGGCGCGGGGCTGTATCGATATGCGGCTCCGCCGCGGGGGCGCGACCAGCCCCCACCGGGCGCGCACCCGGCAACGAACGCAGGAGCCCCCCACCTACGCCGC
This sequence comes from Streptomyces sp. NBC_00878, assembly GCF_026341515.1. Lineage (NCBI taxonomy): Bacteria > Bacillati > Actinomycetota > Actinomycetes > Kitasatosporales > Streptomycetaceae > Streptomyces > Streptomyces sp. NBC_00878. Next base: position 4,976,311 of record NZ_JAPEOK010000001.1, read on the forward strand.
AAGATCCCGCTCCTCCGCCTCAACCTCACTCCGAGCCCCAGGAATCACTTTCCCCCGCTCACCGGCGGAGCCACTCGCGCGGATCAACCACCCCACCCGCCCCGACCCCTCCACCGCGGTCATCACCGGCGTCAGCAAAGCCATCGCAAGCGGCGAAAGCAACAGAACCACCGCGGTCCCGAGCGCGAATCCACCGATCACGTCCGTCGGATAGTGCACGCCCATATAAACCCGGCAGAACCCGCCGAACAGCGCCAGCGCTATCCCCACGAGCCCGAACTTCCGATGCGCGACGAACAGCCCGACCCCCATCGCCATCATCAGAGTCGCGTGATCACTCACGAACGAATAGTCGCTCTTGCCGCCGATAAGAACATCCAGCCCGTCATGGTCGACAAAAGGCCGTGGCCGCTCCACAAATCCCCGTATCGGCACATTCACGAGTACGGCGATGGCACCGGCAAGCGGCGCCCACACCAGCGCGGCCACGGACGCGGCGGCATCCTCTTCACCCCGGCGCCGCACGGTGAACCAGCACCAGATCACCAACAACACCATGGCGGCCAAAAGCCCCCATTCGCCCACAAACTCCATGACGCGGTCGAACCAGCGGGGCGCGTCTTTGGCGAGACCATTGATGTCGTAGAGCAAGTCGACGTCGGGGTTCGACCCGGATTCGGCGAGTCCAGCCATGGTGCAACGGCCCCTTCGTCGTCTTCCCGGCGCACCCACCGGTGCGCCGCGCCATCAACCCCCGTCGTCGGCGTTCGAGAACAGGAACGCACACTCCCCTTCCATACGTTCCACCCTCCACCGAATGATCACTCAGCCGTTATCGAAGAGAGACCCATCGCCGCAGCTCAGGGGAGGGTTTCACACAGAGGTGGGCAACGCTTTCGCGCCATCTTCGGTGACCCGGGTCGCCCCGAAGTAGTCGGGGGTGTCGATCGGGTCGAACCGGATCACGGCCCCCGGCCGGGGCGCGTCGATCATGTAGCCGCCGCCCACGTAGATCCCGACGTGCCGGATGGCCCGGGAGTTGGTGAGGTCGTCCGAGAAGAAGACCAGATCCCCGGGCAGCAGCTCGTCCCGGCCCGGGTGCGGCCCGGCGTTGTACTGGTCGTTGGCGACGCGGGGCAGGGTGATCCCCACACTCTCGTACGCGGCCTTGGTCAGCCCGGAACAGTCGAAGCGTCCGCCCTGGTCCTCGGTGCCATTGCCGCCCCAGAGATACAGCGTCCCGAGTTTCTTCTGCGCGTAGCCAATGGCAGCGGCGGCCTGCTTCGAGGGGTCGACGCGGGAAACCGGAGCGGCGAAGCTCTCCTCAAGCGTGGTGATCGTTTTCACATAGTTCTGCGTTTCCGCGTACGGCGGCACGCCCCCGTACTTGATGACGGCGTACGCCCCCGCGTTGTACGCGGCGAGCATGTTCTTCGTCGGGTCTCCGGGCGCGTCCTTCACGTACTTGGCGAGTGTGCAGTCGTACTTCGCGGCCGATGGAATCGCGTCATTCGGATCCCAGACGTCACGGTCGCCGTCTCCGTCGCCGTCGATTCCGTGCGTCGCCCACGTTCCCGGGATGAATTGCGCTATCCCCTGTGCGGCGGCCGGGCTCTTGGCGGTGGGATTGAACCCGCTCTCCTGATACAGCTGCGCGGCGAGAAGAGCCGGATTGATGGCGCTGCACAGATTGCCCCACTTCTGCACGAGCGTCTGGTAAGCCGCCGGTACGGCCCCTTTCGCCAGGCCACGGGCACCCTGCCCCACTCCGTTGGCGAGGTTGCCGGCGACCATGTAGACCCCGATGACCAGCACCATGACGAAGCTGAGCCCCGCCCCCGCGGCGACGGTCACGACGATCCAGGCCTTACGCACCGTCAACCGCCCTCCACCACTCCGGAATTCGCCCACGTCAGTCTAGGAGCTTCCCACCCGGAACCCGGCGCAACCGATCCATTCCCGCCGCTCGTCCCGGGTCGGTGACCCGCGTCACACCCGGCTCCTGTCAGCAATCGGGTCGCCGTCTCGTTCAAAGGGCCCGCGAACGAGACAGGAGCAACGCCATGAAGCACCGCATCGTCGTACTCGGCGCCGGATATGCCGGGGCCTTCGCCGCCGGAAACCTGGCCCGCCGGCTCTCCCCCGCCGACACCGAGATCACCGTCGTCAACGCCGTGCCCGACTTCGTTGAGCGGATGCGGCTCCACCAGCTCGCGATCGGCCAGGACGTCGCGTTCCGCAAGCTCGCCGACGTGTTCGCGGGCACCGGCGTGCGGCTGCGCCTGGCGCGCGTCACCGGCGTCGACCCCGAGCGCAGGACCGTCGCCGTGACCGGCGAGGACGGCGATGGCGAGCTCGCGTACGACACGCTTCTCTACGCGCTCGGCAGCTCCGTGGCCCACCATGGCGTCCCCGGCGTGGCCGAGTACGCCTTCGATGTGACCGGCCGGTCCTCGGCACTGCGTCTGCGCGAGCGCATGGCCGGCCTGGCCGAGGGCGGCACCGTACTGGTCGTCGGTGAGGGGCTGACCGGCATCGAGACCGCCACCGAGTTCGCCGAGTTCCGGCCCGACCTCTCGGTCGCGCTCGCCGCCCGCGGCGAGCTGGGCGCCTGGCTCTGCCCGAAGGCCCGCCGTCACCTGCGCCAGGCCTTCGACCGGCTCGGCATCACCGTCCACGAGCACACCGGCATCGAAGCCGTGGAGCCGACACGGGCGATCGCCGACCGCGTCACTGGGGCGTCCGTCCCGGCCGACGTGACCGTGTGGGCGGCCGGGTTCGCCGTGCACCCCATCGCGGCCGCGAGCGGGCTGGAGGTCGCCGAGACCGGCCAGATCGTCGTCGACCGCACCATGCGCTCGGTCTCGCACCCGGACGTCTACGCCGCCGGTGACTGCGCCTACGCGATCGGCGAGAACGGCCGACCGCTGCCGATGTCCTGCGGCTCGGCCGGCTTCACCAACATGCAGGCGACCGCCGCGATCATCGCGCGCCTGACGGGCAGCGAGGTCCCGAACACCGCGCTGAAGTACTACGGCAACCACATCAGCCTCGGGCGGCGGGACGCGATCTTCCAGATGGTGGACGGGGACGCGCGGTCGAAGTCCTGGTACCTGGGCGGCAAGGCCGCCGCGCGGCTCAAGTCGGGCGTGCTCAAGGGGGCCGGGTGGAGCATCGCCCACCCGACCTTCGGCATGCCGAAGCGCAAGCGCCGCCTGGCCACCGCGCCCGACCGGGCCGGTGCAGAGGCCGGTGCAGGGGCCGGTGCAGGGGCCGGTGCGAGGGCCGCTGCATAGGCTGTTCCGCATGGACAGCGCAGCCATCGATCGGTTCGAGGCCAGCCGGGGCCGGCTGGCCTCGCTCGCGTACCGTCTGCTCGGTTCGGCCGCCGACGCCGAGGACGCCGTGCAGGACACGTTCCTGCGCTGGCAGGCCGCGGACCGCGAACGGGTCGAGGTGCCGGAAGCGTGGCTGACCAAGGTCGTCACCAATCTCTGCCTCGACCGGCTCCGTTCGGCGCAGGCGCGCCACGAGCGGGCGGCCGGTGCCTGGCTGCCCGAGCCGCTCCTGGAGGGCGACCCGATGCTCGGCCCGGCCGACACCTTCGAGCAGCGCGAATCGGTGTCCTTGGCCGTACTGACCCTCCTGGAGCGCCTCTCGCCGGTCGAGCGGGCCGTCTACGTCCTGCGTGAGGCCTTCTCGTACGGCCATGCCGAGATCGCCGGGATCCTCGACATCACCGAGTCCGCGAGCCAGCAGCATGTCCACCGGGCCCGGATCCGGGTCGCCGCCGAGCGCCGACGCGGCGGCGAGGCCGACCCCGCGTCCGCGCGCCGGGTCGTCGAGGAGTTCCTCGCCGCCGCCACGTCGGGGCGCACCGAACGGCTGGTGGCGCTGCTCACCGACGACGTGACGGCGGTCTCGGACGGCGCCGGACTGGCCAAGCGGCTGTTGCGGTACAAGACGCGCGAGAAGGTCGCCTCCTTCGTGCGCGCCGGCTTCAAGCCCACACCGGCGAAGCGGCGGCTGGCCGGCGGCTCGCCCGCGATGCATATCGCGCTGGTCAACGGCTCCCCGGCCGTCCTCGCCGTGGTCGACGGCCGGGTCGTGGGCGCCGTGGCGTTCGAAGTCAGCGACGGCAAGGTCGCGTCCCTGAGCGGCATCGCCGCCGCAGACCGGCTCGCGCGCCTCAACAAGGCCTGGCGGCGGCACGAACCGGACGCGCCGGTCATCGACGCATGGTGACTAGAGCAACGGAAGCCGTCCGTTCACGGGACAGCACTTGGTCACCCCCGCTGACACTCGGCCCAGAGCAACTTCCCGCCCCGGTCCCCGCCCAGCGCGTACGCGCCCCACGTGTCCGCACACGCCCGTACGAGGTTCAGCCCGCGCCCGTTCTCCGACATGTCCGGCGGTACGGCACCGGGGGCGTCGAAGCCTCGCGGGACGGTGGGGTCGGAGTCCCACACCCCGATCCGCACCCGCCCCGACTCGGCGGCACGCAGGCGCAGGGCGTACGGGCCGTCGGTATGGAGGTGGGCGTTGGCGAGCAGCTCGGCGGCGAGCAGCTCCGCCGTCGGGATGAGTTGCGTGAGGTCGTGCGCGGCGAGGACGGTTCGCAGGGTTGCGCGGCCGATGCCCGGGGCGCGGGGATCGCGCGGGAGATGAAGGGTGTAGGCCAAGGACGGGGATACGGTGACCATCGGAAGTCTCCGATCACGGAGGGGAGTTGGACGGTTGCTCAGTGACCGCGGTCGCTCCGTCGAGCGGGGTACTTCTGAGCGGGGCGCCTGACCAACAAGGTAGCGGCAGAAGTTATATTCTTCACCGGATAACAGTGAAGAATAAGCACAACCATCCGTGTGGGTGACTTGCAGCACGGAAGATCGAGGAGCATCGCCGTGCGGACCAACCCGACAGGACGTCAACTCCGGCTCGGGGCCGAGCTGCGCAAGTTGCGCGAACAAGCAGGTCTCACTTCAACGGCGGCCGCTCAACTCCTCGGCATGCCGCAAGCACAGGTCAGCAACATGGAGACCGGCCGGATCGGTGTTAGCGCAGAGCGCGTGCGCAGTTTGGCCTGCCAGTACGAGTGCTCAGACAAAGCCCTGACGGAAGCCATCGCGGGGATGGTTGGCGGCCGCAAGCACGGCTGGTGGGAGACGTACCGCGAGATCCTGCCCGGCCCGCTACTCGACCTGGCCGAACTGGAGCACAACGCCCAGTCGTTGCGCACCATGGTCACTGCACGCATCCCCGGCCTGCTCCAGACCGTCGACCATGCCCGTGAAATCTTCCGGCAAGCAGTCACGGAGCTTTCCCCACCGGACATCGAGCACCGCGTCTCGTTCCGCATCAAGCGCCAGGCCGTGCTGTACCGGGACGACCCCACTCCGTACGAGGCGATCATTCACGAGGCAGCTCTGCGGATGAAGATCGGCGGGCCGTCGGTGTCCCAACAGCAGCTCAAGCATCTGCTCGACGCGAGCGAGCGGGAGCACATCACCCTGCGCGCCATCACGTTCGATGTCGGCGCCTACCCCGGATCGGGCCAGTCCATCTTCTACGCGCACGGCCCAGTACCGGAGCTCGACACGGTGCACCTGGACCAGTCTCACGGCCTCACGTTCCTGGACGCCGAAGCCCAACTGCGCAAGTACCGGAACCTCTTCGAGAGACTGAACGCCGTCGCTCTCTCACCCGACAAAACCCGCGACCTCATCCACGCCGTGATCCACGACCTCTGAGGAACTCCCGTGACTCCCTACGCCTGGCAGAAGTCGTCCTACTGCTCCGAGGGCGACTCATGCATACATACGGCCTCCACCGCCGAAGCCATCCATCTCACCGAAAGCGGCGACCCCACCCACGCCATACTCGGGGCCACCCCCCAAGCCTTCGCCGCCCTCATCCACGTACTCAAAGAGAACCCGAACCATGGCTGACATCCCCGCGAACCTCACCTGGGAACGCGCCGCCCCGCCGGAGGCAACCGGCCCGGGCCCCTGGATCGAGCTCGCCTTCGGCGACAACGACCTCGTCTACATCCGCGAGACCAGCGACCCCGAGACCGTCGTCACAACCACCCAGAAGAAGTGGGACGCCTTCGTACTCGGCGTACAGGCAGGCGAGTTCGACCACTTCGTGGAGGGCGTGGAAGGCCTGGAGGACGGGTCACCCTAGACCGACGTCACTCCTCACCGGTGCTGCCATCGGCACCGGCATCGGCCCCGGTGTACGCCGCCGTCGTACGGTCGGCCCGTGCCCGCGCGACCCCCTCCGCCTCACCGCCGGAGACACTCGCCGCGTACCAGCCCTCACTGCTCAGGGTGACAAACCTGAGGCCCTCCTCCGTCCCGAACCAGGCCATGGCCTCCTCGGGGTTCACGGCCTCGCCGGAGGACAGGTGCAGGGTGAGGCCGATGAGGGCCATGTCCCAGCCGACGCCGACGGCTCCGGGGCCGAACTGCGCCCACTTCTCGTCGTCGTCCGGGGCGATGTGGTCCAGCTCGAAACGCGTTCCGCCGTCCTCCGCGGGGATCAGCCGGAGCTCGATCCAGCTGACGTTCCCGGCGAACTCCCAGGTCGCGGTGAAGCCCCGCGGCGGGTCACAGCTCTCGACGGTGCCGTTGGCGTTGCCCTGCAGCTGGTACTTGCCGCCGGGGCGGAGGTCGCCGGTCACGGGCAGAAACCAGCGCGGGATGCGCTCGGGGTTGGTGCAGGCGTCCCAGAGGTCCTCGACGGTCGAATCGTACGTCTGACTCAAGGTCACCACGTGTGCCTCGCCGGCCTCGATGACACGGCTGCCGACGTGACGCCGTACGGCGTTGATCTGGTGAGTGACGTCGATCATGGGTTGCTCCTCCGCTGTGGAGAGTTGTCGTCTGAGGGGGCGCCCTCGCCGGTGTCGTCCGCGGATCCGCGGAGCCGGCGCTCGCGTTTGCCCCGGGCCAGCTCCGTGGCCAGAGCGTCCAGGTGGGGAGTCCAGAAGTGCCGGAAGCGGGCCAGCCACGCGTCGATGTCGCGCAACGGGTCGGAGTTCACCGCGTAGAGCCGCCGGGTCCCCTCCGGCCTGACCGTGGCGAAGCCGTTCTCCCGCAGCACCTTCAGATGCTGGGAGACGCCCGGCTGCGATATCCCGAACTCCTCCCTGATGGCCTCCGAGACGGCCCCGGAACTCATCTCGCCGCCTGCGAGCAGCTCAAGGATCCGGCGGCGTACGGGATCCCCGAGTACGTCGAATGCGTGCACGGAACCAATGTATCACTGGTGACTTATATAAGCGCAAGACTATGAATCACAGATCACTGACACCCCACCAGATCCGCACGCCCCCACGCGAGATAACCTTTCCCCAGCGCAAAACGGGCGGTGTCTACTCACCAGGAGACGCACGACCCGGAGAGCATCGGCACGACGAACCGGCGCACATGGGACGGGGTCGGGCTCGATGGACAGGCGGAGTCGGTCGCCGCCAGGGGTAAGCCGGATAAGAGGGGTTAACGACGGAACCACACCTCAGGTTCCGGTTCGACTTCCGGTTCCACTTCATTGCCCGGCGTGACCAGCCGTGATACACAGAGTGACAATACGCCTCTCTGTATACCGTCTCCCGCTCCCTGACAGGGCCTCGCGAGGGCCGGTGGCAAGGGATACGTACGAAACCCGCCAATCAATGACGCCAAGTCGACATACGACAGCGCAATTGTCGGCGAGAATAGGCCTGACCTCTGCGCAGAGTGGCAGGGGGTGCAGAACAACCCACAAGGGGCGGTGACTTACATGCTTTTCGCAGCCGAAAAGGGCGACATCAACACGATCATCGGCGGGATTGCCCCTGACTGGGGCCCCTTCGGCAGCCTGGGCAACGAGGCGCGGGTGATGATCGAGGTCGTGATGGCGGTCGCCATCCTGCTGTGCCTCGGCATCGCGATCTGGGGAGCGGCGAAGCAACGCATCGGCGCGACGGCCCTCCGCGACACCTTCAGCGCCGAACAAGGCAAAGGCCTCATCGTGGCGGGTCTCACCGGAGTCTTCATCATCGGTTCGCTCGGCACTGTCTTCACCATCGTGTACGGCATGGCCGTCTAGGCGGCCGCCGGCTCGGCGTCCTCAGACCCGGCCGGGCGCACCCGGTCCCCCTCCAACCCACCCGTCCGTCGTGCCCACCGGCTGAGGTTGCGTTTCCCTGATGTCGAGTCACCACACCGCGCCCGCGCGGGAGCCAGCGCGGCTACCGTCGTATTACGCGGTCTACGCGGTTCAGCACGAGGTTGAGGGGGCGTACGCGGCATGAGTCTCGGCGACGAGCACGGAGCGCGCGGCGACGACGGCGGATACGGGGGTACCGGCCAGACCCGCACGCGGCTGCCCGACAGTGCCGGTGACGTCTACGGCGGCGCCCGACGCGGCCGCTCGTCGTCCCGCAGCCTCGTCACCGTGGTGGGTGTCGTGGTGCTCCTGATTGCCGCCATCGCCTTCGCGAACCGTGGGGGCGATGATTCCGGGTCGAGTGAGACGGGGGGCGACAAGGCGGAGAGCGCGCCTACGGCGGCCTCCGGAACGCAGCCGGTGGAGACGCAGGCGGGCGGGATTCCCTCGGGGTTCGCACACGACCAGCAGGGGGCCCAGTCCGCCGCCGCGAACTACTCGGTCGTACTGGTCTCGGCCGACATCCTCAAGCCCGCCCGGCGCGGCGAGATCGTCCAGCGGGTGTTCGTCGCCGACAAGGTGTCCGCGCTGCAGGCCAAGCTCGACAAGGCGTACTCCAAGGAGTTCCTGAGTAACGTCGGCCTGGACGAGAACGGCAACGCGGCCTCAGGACAGACCTACGTCTCACGCACCATGCCGGTCGGCACCAAGGTCGCGGACTACTCGACCGGCGCGGCGACCGTCGAGGTCTGGTGCACGGGCGTGTTCGGCACGGCAGGGGACGACTCGAAAAACCCGGTCAGCAACGACTGGTTCACCATGACGCTCCAGCTGCGGTGGACCGACGGCGACTGGAAGGTCGACAGTTTCTCCCAGAAGGATGGACCGGCGCCGGTGAACGGCGACAACAAGGTCTCGCCGTCCGACGAGATCTCGAAGGCCGTGGAAGAGTTCGGAGGCTTCACGTATGCCCGGTAGCCCGCGCCGCGTGCTCAAGGTCACCGCCGCCGTCACAGCCGTACAGACCACGCTCGTCCTGCTCGCCACGCGGGCGGCCGCCGCACCGACACCGACGCCCACGCCGTCCGACGACAACTGCGACCTGATCGTCGGCCCCGCCAAGGACTACTGCGAACGAGGCAGCGGCGACAAGGGCGACACCACCGCCCCCTCCGTCACCGACACCCTCGACCCCCTCGCCTCCCTCGCCAAGGGCTGCGCCAAAGCCGCCTCCTGGACCATCGACAAGCTCAGTGACGCGGTCCAGAACACGGCGACCGTCGACTTCACGAACACCACGTTCCTCCAGCAGTACGCGGTCGTCTTCGCCGCGTCGACGATCCTCACCCTCCTCCTGTGGCTGCTCGCGGTCGCCAAGCGAGCCGTACGAGGCGTCCCGCTCAGCACGGCCATCGGCGAGGCGATCGGCTTCCTCTGGCTGACGGTGCTGGCGTCGGCCTTCACCCCGCTGATCCTCTACACCATCGTGTCGGCGACCGACGGCATCGCCGAGGTCCTCGCCAAGACGACCGGCAACCAGACGGACACGTTCTTCGGCAACTTCTCCGGCGCCCTGAACAAGGGCAACGACATCGGCGGCGGCCCGATCATGCTGATCGTGGTGTCCCTCGTGTCGATCCTGGCCGCCGGCATCCTGTGGCTGGAGCTCGTGATCCGCGCCGCCCTCCTCTACGTGGGCGCGCTGCTCGGCACCGTCGTCTACGCGGGCCTGGTCGACAAGAACCTCTGGGGCCACGTCCGCCGCTGGGCGGGCATCATGATCGCCGTCATCCTCGTGAAACCGGTCATCGTGATCGTGCTGGGCCTCGCCGGAGCCCTGTCCGCCGAGGACGGGCCCGACGCCTTCTCCGCCGTCGTCTCCGGCCTCGCCATCATCCTGCTCGCCATCTTCGCGAGCGCGATGATCTACCGCTTCGTACCGGGCTTCGGCGACGAAATCGCCAACTCCCGCAGCAACCGCATCATGCAGGGCGCCGAAGGCAAGGCCGCGGCCGTCATCAGCTCGCCCGCCACCCTCGTCGCCCAGGGCATCAAGACCCACAGCGCCCGTGCCGACAACAACGGCGGCGGAGGCGGCGGGGGCGGCAACAGCGGCGCCCGGCCCTCCAACCCCGCCTCCGGCGGCGTCGCCGCCCACAGCTCACGCGGCTCGGGCGGCAGCTCCGGCGGAGGGGGCGGATCCGCACCCTCGGCCGCGCCCCCGCCCCGCAGCAGCCCGGTCAACACCCCCCACGCCAGCAACTCACGCAACAGCAGCAACAACCGCACGGGAGGTGAAGGGCGTTGACGACCGAGTCCCACGTGTCCCACGTGGTCACGCCCCGCCGGACATATCTGATCGGCCGCGCCCGGCCGAACGCGATCGTCGGCCGGAACCGCGAGTCCGGCGAGATCGCGCTGATCATCGTGGGCGCGTTCCTCGGCATGATGTCCGGCCTGCTCGTCCCCGTGCTCTCCCTGCGCATCGTGACGCTCGTGGGCTTCCCGCTGCTCGCGCTGGCCGCGGTGTACGTGCCGTACAAGCGGCGGACCTTCTACAAGTGGTTCGAGATCAACCGCAGTTACAAGCGCAGCCTGCGCAAGGGCACCGCCTACCGCAGCAACGTCATGGAGTCCGGTACGAGCGTCGACGGCCGCGAGGTCGAGGTCGGCCCCCCGCCCGGCATCGGACGGATCACCTGGCTCGCCGCACCCTTCGGCCCCGACGAGATCGCCGTCCTCCTGCACGCCGACCGGAAAACCGTCACTGCTGCGATCGAGATCGAGGGCCCGGGCGTCGGCCTGCGCGACAGCGAGGACCAGGAAGCCCTCGTCGACCGCTTCGGCACCCTCCTCAAGCACGTCGCGAACGGCGACGGCTTCGTCACCCGCCTCCAGATGCTCGCCCGTACGCTCCCCGCCGACCCCGACGCCCACGCCAAGGACGTCGTCCAGCGCGGCGACGAGCGGTCCCCCGGCTGGCTGCAGCAGTCGTACGACCAGCTCCAGTCCATGGTGTCGACGAGCAGCGAGCAGCACCGCGCCTACCTCGTCGCCTGCATGCACTACTCCCGCGAACTCGCCGCCGAGGCCCACACGATGGCCCGCGCCGCCCGCCCGCACGGCGGCAAGAGGCTCGACAAGGACTCCGGCCTCGCCGTCGTCATGGCCCGCGAGCTCACCGACATCTGCTCGCGCCTCCAGGAGGCCGACATCCGGGTGCGCCAGCCGCTCGGCCAGGGCAGGCTCTCCTCCCTCGTGCACTCGATGTACGACCCGGACCACCCCATCGACCACATCCAGGCGATGACGAAACGGAACGCCTGGCCCGCCGAGCTGGACGCCGTCTCGCCCACCTACCTCCAGGCGAAGACCCGCGAGTCCTCCACCCGCGCCCCCTGGTGCCACGCCACGGCCTGGGTGAAGGAGTGGCCGATGACCCCGGTGGGCGTCAACTTCCTCGCCCCGCTGCTCGTCCACACCCCCGACGTGATCCGCACGGTCGCCGTCACCATGGACCTCGAACCCACCGAGGTCGCCATCGAGCGCATGCTGACCGAGAAGACGAACGACGAGGCGGAGGCCAGCCGCCAGGCCAAGATGAACCGCACCGTCGACCCCCGCGACGTCGCCTCGCACAACCGCATGGACCAGCGCGGCGAGGACCTCGCGAGCGGCGCCGCCGGCGTCAACATCGTCGGCTACATCACCGTCTCCTCCCGCAACCCCGAAGCCCTTGCCCGCGACAAGCGGACCATAAGGGCCTCGGCCGGCAAGTCGTACCTGAAGCTGGAGTGGTGCGACCGAGAGCACCACCGCGCCTTCGTGAACACACTTCCGTTCGCCACCGGCATCCGAAGGTAGGGCTGAGTACTGATGCGGGATCCGCTGTCCGTCCTCACCGAGGCCTTCACGTCCTTCCTCTTCGGCAAGGTCGAGACGACCCGCCCACCGGTGCGCACCTCCACCGGCCAGGCCCAGGCCGTCTACCTGCCGACCGCGGCCCCCGGCCTCGGCGACTCCGGCGTCATCATCGGCCGCGAGGTCTACTCCGGGAAGGGCTACATCTACGACCCCTTCCAGCTGTACGGACAGCAGCTCCCGGCCCCGCACTGGCTGGTCCTCGGCGAGTCCGGCAACGGCAAGTCGGCCCTGGAGAAGACGTACGTCCTACGGCAGTTGAGGTTCAAGGACCGCCAGGTCGTCGTACTCGACGCACAGGGCGAGGACGGCGACGGCGAGTGGAACCTCATCGCCCGGCAGCTGGGTATAACCCCCATCCGGCTCGACCCGACCGCCGCCCTGGACATGGGAATCCGGCTCAATCCGCTCGACCCCGCGATCACCACGACCGGCCAGCTCGCCCTGCTCCGGACGATCATCGAGGTCGCGCTGGGCCACGGCCTGGACGAGCGCTCCGGCTTCGCACTCAAGGTCGCGCACGCGTACGTCAACGAGACGATCGTCGAGCGCCAGCCCGTACTGACGGACATCGTCGAGCAACTGCGCCACCCCGAACCGGAGTCGGCGGAGGCGATGAACGTCGCCATAGACGACGTACGGGCCTGGGGCCTGGACGTCGCCCTCGTCATCGACCGCCTCGTCGACGGTGACCTGCGCGGCATGTTCGACGGCCCGACCACGGTCGGCATCGACCTGGACGCCCCGCTCATCGTCTTCGACCTGTCCCACATCGACCGCAACTCCATCGCCATGCCGATCCTCATGGCGATCGTCGGCGTATGGCTGGAACACACATGGATCCGCCCCGACCGGAAGAAGCGCATCTTCCTGGTCGAGGAGGCCTGGCACATCATCAACAGCCCGTTCGTGGCCCAGCTGTTCCAGCGCCTGCTGAAGTTCGGCCGACGCCTGGGCCTGTCGTTCGTGGCGGTGGTCCACCACTTGAGCGACGTGGTCGACGGGGCAGCGGCGAAGGAGGCCGCGGCAATCCTGAAGATGGCCTCGACGCGCACGATCTACGCCCAGAAGGCGGACGAGGCACGCTCAACAGGCCGGGTCCTCGGCCTGCCCAGGTGGGCCGTGGAAATCATCCCCACCCTGACGCCAGGCATCGCGGTCTGGGACGTCAACGGCAACGTCCAGGTGGTCAAACACCTGATCACCGAGACCGAACGCCCCCTCTGCTTCACCGACCGCGCCATGACACAGTCGTCGGCCGACCACCTGGCCGACGACGCCCTGCGGGCCGCCGAACTGGAGGCCGAGGAACGCGCGGCGGCGTTCATGGAGCAACACCTGAGCGATCTCGACGACTCGTCCGAGTCCACGGTGGCGTAGGCGCAGAGGAGCGGCCCGAGATGAGACCGGACGAGCGCGACCGCCACCGCGGCGGCGAAGGAGGCATCCCCGACGGGCTGTTGGTCGGCGTCCTGGCCTTCGTCCTCGGCATGACCGTGATGGTGTGGACGGCGACCGGCCTGGCCGGCCTGTTCGCCCACGGCTCCTGGCCCACCGCCGTCACCTTCCGCCGTACGCCCCTGGCCATGCGCCAACTCGTCCAGGCCCCGCACGACATCGCGGCCGCCTGGCCGGACACCCCGGACACCCAGCTGTCGGGCTACGGACTCTTCTGGGGCCTGTTCATCGGCCAACTGATGGTGCTGCTGGTCCTGACGGTGTTCGTCCTGGGCACGGTGGCGAGATGGCGGGCGGGGAGAGTGAGACGCAGAGCGCTGGCCGCGTCCGCGTCCACCGTGCCGGAGCCCACTCCCGAGCCGCAGCGGAAGCAAGAGGCAGCACCGCAGCCACAACCACAACCACAACCACAACCACAGTACGAGAGCGTGCCCGTGCCTCGTGAGGTCGCCCCGCGCCCTGCGGTGGAGCGGGTATCGGCGGCCGAGCCCATCGCCGAGCCTGTCCATGCGGCGGAGCCGCCGCTGGAGTCGGTTCCCTCGGTGGCCGACGGTAATCGGGTAGGTGGGTGGGAAAGCATCCGCGCCGAAGGCGCAGGGGCAGAGGCAGGGGCAGAGGCAGGGGCAGGGGCAGAGGCAGGGGCAGGGGCAGGGGCAGGGGGCGTACCCACCCCGCGAGGCCCCGTAGTCCTCGGCCCGCCCGAGACCCGCCACCCCCTCGCCGTGCAGGCGATCCGGGACGCGGACGGCCCGGCCCTGGTCATCACCTCCAACCCCGCCCTCTGGTCGGACACGAAGGACGCCCGCGCGAAACTGGGCCCGGTCCTCCTCTACGACCCCTCCCACCTCTGCGACACCCCGGCCCGCCTCCATTGGTCCCCCTCCGCCGGCTGCGAGAACAAGGACACCGCGGGGGCCCGCGCGGCAGCGCTCCTCGCCCCGGTGCGCCCCACCGCGAAGATCGACCAGACGGTCGCCGACACGGCCGAAACCCTCCTGCGCAGCTACCTCCACGCCGCCGCCGTGGACGGCCGCGCCATCCGCCACGTCCACCGCTGGGCGCAGGGCACCCAGGTCCAGGAAGCCGTACGCATCCTCCGTACGAACCCCAAGGCGGCCGCCGGCTCCGCGGGCGAACTCGAAGCCACCCTCACCTCGCACCCCGAACGCCGGGACATCGCCCAGGAGTTGACGGCCCGGGCGCTCTCCGCCCTCTTCACGGTCAACGTCCGAGAAGCCTGCACCCCAAACCGAACCGACAGCCTCACCCTGGATTCCTTCGTCGACGAAGGGGGCACGCTCTATGTGGTCGGTGAACCCATCGAGGACCCCAGGGCAAATCCGGGTGCGATGCCCCTGCTGACGGCCCTCGCCTCAAGCGTGGTCGAGCGCGGCCGGCGCATGGCCGAACGGTCATCCTCCGGTCGCCTCGACCCACCACTCACCCTCGTCCTGGACGACGTGGCCGCGGTGGCCCCACTCCCCCAACTCCCGGACCTGCTCGCCACGAGCACAAGCACGGGTATGGGCACGGGCCCGAACCGAGGCCTCCCCATCCTGGCCCTCCTCCGCTCCCGCGAACAGGCCCGCTCCCGCTGGCCGGACCGCGAACTCCCGGTGTAGGCCACCTCCCCCAGGGCCCGTCAGGGCCGCTTGAACACGAACTCCAGCTCCCGCGTGCCCGGATCCCCGGCCACCGGCAGGCTCTCCCCCGTGGGCACGAACCCGAACTTCCGGTAGAAGCCCTCGGCCCGCCCGTTCCGCTCGTCCACGAACAACCGGACCCGGTCCACCCCGGCGACCTCCCACGCCCACTCCAGGGCGCAACCGAAGAGCCGCTCGGTGAGCCCCCGCCCGCGCATCTCGGGCCGCACATACACCCCCACAAGATGCCCCTGGCGTACGTCGCTGACATCCCCGAGCGCGCCGACCGCCCCGGCCTCCTCCACGAGCACGACCACCGACCCGACCCACCGCCGGTCGGGCGCCACGGCCACCACCTGCTGCCGCTCACGCACACCCTCGGCGGCCCCGGCCGCCCGCTCCCGCCAGAAGCTGTCGGGCCGGCCCACGGCAGCCTCGTACGTCTCCAGAAAAGCGAGGTGCGCCACCGGATCCCGGAGCGCGGCCAAACTGAGCTCCTTCGCCGCGGGCCACTCGTCGGCACGTACCGAACGCACCACATGGCCCGCCGAGGCATCGAGACGGTCATCAGAACGAACATCGGGGCTCATGAGGGTCACCGTAATACCGGGGTACTACGCCCCTCACCTCATATCCCGCCGTCGTCCGACGCCCCGGCCACCCGCCCGCCCGACCATCGAAGACATGATTACGGTCTCCGAACTGACCAAACGCTACGGCGGCAAGACAGTCGTGTCCGACCTCACCTTCACGGTCCGCCCTGGCACCGTCACCGGCTTCCTCGGCCCCAACGGCGCCGGCAAGTCCACCACCATGCGCATGATCCTCGGCCTGGACGCCCCGACGCGCGGCACCGCGACGGTCGGCGACCACGCGTACGCCGACCACCCCGCACCCCTCCACGAGGTCGGCGCACTCCTGGAGGCCCGCTCGGTCCACCCGGGCCGCACGGCCCACCACCACCTGGTCGCGCTCGCCCTCACCCACGGCATCCCCAGGAGCCGCGTGGCCCACGTCCTGGACCTCACCGGCCTGACCGATGTGGCCGGACAGCGGGTCAAGGGCTTCTCCCTCGGCATGGGCCAACGCCTCGGCATCGCGGCCGCGTTGCTCGGCGACCCGGCCACCGTGATCCTCGACGAACCAGTAAACGGCCTGGACCCCGAGGGCGTCCTGTGGATCCGCAACCTCCTCAAGTCCCTTGCCGCAGAAGGCCGTACGGTCTTCGTCTCCTCCCACCTGATGAGCGAAATGGCCCTCACCGCCGAGCACCTGATCATCATCGGCAAGGGCCGCCTGCTGGCCGACACGACAGTCGACACGTTCGTACGCGAATCGGGCGCGGGCACGGTCAAGGTGGTCACCCCGGAAGCAGGCCTGCTCACCCAACTGCTCACCGCCCCGGACGTAAACGTGTCGAGCTCCACCCCCGGCACCCTCGAAGTCCGCGGCACGGACGCCGAACACATCGGCCGCACCGCCGCCGCCCACCGCATCCCCCTCTACGAACTCACCCCGCACGCCGCCTCGTTGGAAGCGGCCTTCATGGACCTGACCCGCGACTCCCTCGAATACGCAGCCCACCTGGAGCCGGCATGACCACCCTCGCCCTCACCCCGTCCCGCATCCTGCGCTCCGAATGGCACAAGCTGTGGACGGTCCGCTCCACCTGGATCATGCTGACCGCCGCGACCGCCGTGACCCTCGTCATCGGCATCGGGATGAGCGCGTCGTACGAGGAGGACGTCAGCAGAGCCGAACGCTTCGACCCCGTCCAGTTCCTCCTCTTCGGCACGCAGTTCTCGCAGATCTTCCTGGCCGTCGTCGCGGTCCTGTTCATCGCGGGCGAGTACGGCACGGGGATGGTCCGCTCCACGATGGTCGCCGTACCCCGCCGACTCCCCGTGCTGTGGTCCAAGGCCGGCGTCGTCGCCGCGGTCACCTTCACGACCACGCTCGCCACGCTCACCACCACGTTCACGGCCGGTCAACTCTTCCTCGACGGCACGGACAAGGAGCTGTCGCTCACCGCCCCGGGCGTCTTCGGCACTCTCCTTGCCAGCGCGGCGGGCCTCACGTTCCTGACCCTCATCGGCCTCGGCCTGGGCGCCCTGCTCCGCTCGGTCCCCGGCGGCATCACCGCCTTCATCGGAGGCGTCACCATCCTCCCGGAGGTGCTCAGGATGTTCCCGTACGACGCCATGGACAGCGCCGCCAAGTACTTCCCCGGCAGGGCCGCCGAGGGCCTGATGACCCTCCAGAACACCCCCGACTACGCGGCCACGGGCCCCGCCCTTCTCGCCCTCACCCTGTGGACGGCCGCGACCCTGGGCGTGGCGGCACTGCTCCTCAGGCGACGGGACGTATGACCAACTCCCGTACGACCGGTTCTCGTACGACCGGCCCTCGTACGACCGGCCCTCGTACGAGGGTGTACGAGGATGGAGCCGTGACCGAGAAACAGGACCGGCACAGGAACAGGCCCTGGAACGGCCCTTGGAACGGGCCCTGGAACTGGCTGCGCACAGCCCGCGACCAGAGCCACCGCGACCGCGCCCGAAGGGACCAGGTCTGGCGCGACCAGTCCTGGCGCGATCAGTCCTGGCGGGGCTGGTCGCCGAACGGCGCGAGGCAGCAGCCGTTCACCCGCCTGACCCACCGCCTCACCCAGCGGGTGCGCGCCTTCGACCGGCTCCACCCGCTGCTGTGGGACATCCTGCTCACGGGCTTCTTCGTGACCGCTGCCTTCGGCGACTTCCTGAGCGGCGGCTGGCGGAACATCGACGCGAACCCGGACGTCCCGCCGACCTGGCTGCTCACCATGCTGACACTGGGCTTCTCCGTCCCCCTGCTGTGGCGCCGCACCCGCCCCGTCACGGTCCTCCTGGTCATGCTGCCGCTCGCCCTGACCAACGCCTGGACCGGCGCCGACCTCCAGGCAAGCCTGACCCTGCTCGTCGTCACCTACAACATCGCGGTGCACACCCGCCTGCGTACCCTGCTCTGGTCGTACGCCCTGATCCTGGTGCCCATCACCGTGGACAGCTTCCGCTACCCCGCCGAGCAGGGCGCCGACCAGACCTTCTTCCCGCAGGCGACCCGCCTCGCCATGGTGGCCATCGTCGGCATCTCCTACCGCACCCGCCAGGAGTACCTCGCCTCCCTCGTCGAACGCGCCCGCCAACTGGAGGTCGAACGCGACCAGCAGGCCCAACTCGCCACCGCCGCCGAACGCGCCCGCATAGCCCGCGAGATGCACGACATCATCGGCCACAACCTCTCGGTCATCACCAGCCTCGCGGACGGCGGTTCGTACGCAGCCGCCAGGAACCCGGAACGGGCCGCCCAGGCCCTCACCGCCATCGGCACCACCAGCCGCCAGGCACTCGGCGAACTCCGCCGCCTCCTGGACGTACTGCGCGCCGATCCCCCAGGAATCGAGATGGCCCCCCAGCCCTCCCTCATCGACCTCGACCACCTCATCGACGGCGTACGCTCCGCCGGCCTCCCCGTCCGCACCACCCTGCACGGCCACGCCACCGCCCTCCCCCCGGGCCGCCAACTCACCGTCTACCGAGTCATCCAGGAAGCCCTGACGAACACCCTCAAACACGGCGGCCCCGACGCGACATCGACAGTCGTGGTGTCGTACGCGGACGGAGGCGCCGTAACCGCCACGGTGACCGACACCGGCCGCGGAAGCACAGACCACGACGCCACGGCCACTGCCGCCGGCACCGGTACCGGGGGCCGCGGCCTCACCGGAATGCGCGAGCGAACCGCCTTGTACGGCGGCACACTTGAGTCCGGCCCGCTCCCGGACCACGGCTGGCGCGTCCACCTTCACCTACCGGAGGAACCCCCGCAGTGACCACCGTGCTCATCATCGACGACCAGTCGCTGCAGCGCTTCGGCTTCCGCATGCTCCTGGAGAGCCAGGACGACATGACGGTCCTGGGCGAGGCGGGCAACGGCAGCGAGGCCGTCCGCATGACCGCCGAACTCCACCCGGACGTGGTCCTGATGGACATCCGCATGCCCGGCCTGGACGGCATCGAGGCAACCCGCCGCATCGTCTCCTCCGGAGCCCGCACCCGCGTCCTCATCCTCACCACGTTCGACCTGGACGAGTACGCATACGCAGGCCTGCGGGCGGGCGCCTCCGGCTTCCTCATCAAGGACGCCCAGCCCGAGGAACTCCTCGCCGGCATCCGCGCGGTGGCCACGGGCGACGCGGTCGTGGCCCCGAGCCTCACCCGCCGCCTCCTCGACGCGTACGCCGAGCACCTCCCCGCACCGGACAGGGAAACGGCCCCCGGCGGGGACCCACGCCTGCTCTCCCTCACGGACCGCGAACGCGAAATCCTGACAGTCATCGGCCAGGGCTGGACGAACGCCGAGATATCCGCCCGCCTCCATCTCGCAGAATCGACGGTGAAGACCCACGTGAGCCGCATTCTCGCGAAGACGGGTTCCCGGGACCGCATCCAGGCAGTGATCCTGGCGTACGACACAAAGCTGGTACAGCCATCCTGAAAAGGCCCGGGGAAAGAACCGGGAAGAGCCGGGAAGTGCCCTGAAACGCGAGAAAGCCCCCGCACCGAAGTGCGGGGGCTTTCTGCAATATTCGTTCGGCGGCGTCCTACTCTCCCACAGGGTCCCCCCTGCAGTACCATCGGCGCTGTAAGGCTTAGCTTCCGGGTTCGGAATGTAACCGGGCGTTTCCCTCACGCTATGACCACCGAAACACTATGAAACTGACAAACCGGAGCCGTGACCATGGCTACAACGGTTGTTCGTGGTTTCAGAACCAACACAGTGGACGCGAGCAACTGAGGACAAGCCCTCGGCCTATTAGTACCGGTCAGCTTCACCCCTTACGAGGCTTCCACATCCGGCCTATCAACCCAGTCGTCTACTGGGAGCCTTAACCCATCAAGTGGGTGGGAGCCCTCATCTCGAAGCAGGCTTCCCGCTTAGATGCTTTCAGCGGTTATCCCTCCCGAACGTAGCCAACCAGCCATGCCCTTGGCAGGACAACTGGCACACCAGAGGTTCGTCCGTCCCGGTCCTCTCGTACTAGGGACAGCCCTTCTCAAGACTCCTACGCGCACAGCGGATAGGGACCGAACTGTCTCACGACGTTCTAAACCCAGCTCGCGTACCGCTTTAATGGGCGAACAGCCCAACCCTTGGGACCGACTCCAGCCCCAGGATGCGACGAGCCGACATCGAGGTGCCAAACCATCCCGTCGATATGGACTCTTGGGGAAGATCAGCCTGTTATCCCCGGGGTACCTTTTATCCGTTGAGCGACGGCGCTTCCACAAGCCACCGCCGGATCACTAGTCCCGACTTTCGTCCCTGCTCGACCCGTCGGTCTCACAGTCAAGCTCCCTTGTGCACTTACACTCAACACCTGATTACCAACCAGGCTGAGGGAACCTTTGGGCGCCTCCGTTACCCTTTGGGAGGCAACCGCCCCAGTTAAACTACCCATCAGACACTGTCCCTGATCCGGATCACGGACCCAGGTTAGACATCCAGCACGACCAGACTGGTATTTCAACGACGACTCCACAGACACTGGCGTGCCCGCTTCACAGTCTCCCAGCTATCCTACACAAGCCGAACCGAACACCAATATCAAACTGTAGTAAAGGTCCCGGGGTCTTTCCGTCCTGCTGCGCGAAACGAGCATCTTTACTCGTAGTGCAATTTCACCGGGCCTATGGTTGAGACAGTCGAGAAGTCGTTACGCCATTCGTGCAGGTCGGAACTTACCCGACAAGGAATTTCGCTACCTTAGGATGGTTATAGTTACCACCGCCGTTTACTGGCGCTTAAGTTCTCAGCTTCGCCACACCGAAATGTGACTAACCGGTCCCCTTAACGTTCCAGCACCGGGCAGGCGTCAGTCCGTATACATCGCCTTACGGCTTCGCACGGACCTGTGTTTTTAGTAAACAGTCGCTTCTCGCTGGTCTCTGCGGCCACCCCCAGCTCAAGCAGCAAGTGCTATCACCAGTGATGGCCCCCCTTCTCCCGAAGTTACGGGGGCATTTTGCCGAGTTCCTTAACCATAGTTCACCCGAACGCCTCGGTATTCTCTACCTGACCACCTGAGTCGGTTTAGGGTACGGGCCGCCATGAAACTCGCTAGAGGCTTTTCTCGACAGCATAGGATCATCCACTTCACCACAATCGGCTCGGCATCAGGTCTCAGCCTCAATGTGTGACGGATTTACCTGCCACACGGCCTACACCCTTACCCCGGGACAACCACCGCCCGGGCTGGACTACCTTCCTGCGTCACCCCATCACTCACCTACTACCACCTTGGGCCGACGGCTCCACCACTTTCCTTTCCCCGAAGGGTCCGGAACGGCTTCACGGTCTTAGCATCAGAAGGTTCGATGTTTGACGCTTCACAGCGGGTACCGGAATATCAACCGGTTATCCATCGACTACGCCTGTCGGCCTCGCCTTAGGTCCCGACTTACCCTGGGCAGATCAGCTTGACCCAGGAACCCTTAGTCAATCGGCGCACACGTTTCTCACGTGTGTATCGCTACTCATGCCTGCATTCTCACTCGTGAACCGTCCACCACTAGCTTCCGCTGCGGCTTCACCCGGCACACGACGCTCCCCTACCCAACCCAGCGGGCGTTGGCCCTCATGCTGGATTGACACGACTTCGGCGGTACGCTTGAGCCCCGCTACATTGTCGGCGCGGAATCACTAGACCAGTGAGCTATTACGCACTCTTTCAAGGGTGGCTGCTTCTAAGCCAACCTCCTGGTTGTCTCTGCGACTCCACATCCTTTCCCACTTAGCGTACGCTTAGGGGCCTTAGTCGATGCTCTGGGCTGTTTCCCTCTCGACCATGGAGCTTATCCCCCACAGTCTCACTGCCGCGCTCTCACTTACCGGCATTCGGAGTTTGGCTAAGGTCAGTAACCCGGTAGGGCCCATCGCCTATCCAGTGCTCTACCTCCGGCAAGAAACACACGACGCTGCACCTAAATGCATTTCGGGGAGAACCAGCTATCACGGAGTTTGATTGGCCTTTCACCCCTAACCACAGGTCATCCCCCAGGTTTTCAACCCTGGTGGGTTCGGTCCTCCACGACCTCTTACAGCCGCTTCAACCTGCCCATGGCTAGATCACTCCGCTTCGGGTCTTGAGCGCGCTACTAAACCGCCCTGTTCGGACTCGCTTTCGCTACGGCTTCCCCACACGGGTTAACCTCGCAACACACCGCAAACTCGCAGGCTCATTCTTCAAAAGGCACGCAGTCACGACGCAAGGAACAAGTTCCTTGCGCGACGCTCCCACGGCTTGTAGGCACACGGTTTCAGGTACTATTTCACTCCGCTCCCGCGGTACTTTTCACCATTCCCTCACGGTACTATCCGCTATCGGTCACCAGGGAATATTTAGGCTTAGCGGGTGGTCCCGCCAGATTCACACGGGATTTCTCGGGCCCCGTGCTACTTGGGTGTCTCTCAAACGAGCCGTTGATGTTTCGACTACGGGGGTCTTACCCTCTACGCCGGACCTTTCGCATGTCCTTCGCCTACATCAACGGTTTCTGACTCGTCCTGTCGCCGGCAGACGACAGAAGAGAGATCCCACAACCCCGCATACGCAACCCCTGCCGGGTCTCACACGTATACGGTTTGGCCTCATCCGGTTTCGCTCGCCACTACTCCCGGAATCACGGTTGTTTTCTCTTCCTGCGGGTACTGAGATGTTTCACTTCCCCGCGTTCCCTCCACACACCCTATGTGTTCAGATGTGGGTGACAGCCCATGACGACTGCCGGGTTTCCCCATTCGGAAACCCCCGGATCAAAGCCTGGTTGACGACTCCCCGGGGACTATCGTGGCCTCCCACGTCCTTCATCGGTTCCTGGTACCAAGGCATCCACCGTGCGCCCTTAAAAACTTGGCCACAGATGCTCGCGTCCACTGTGCAGTTCTCAAACAACGACCAACCACCCACCACCCCACCCTCACGGGCGAGTTCACTGGGGCCGGCACTGAAGGCAGCCAATCAACCGGCCGTACCCTCAGACACCCAACAGCGTGCCCGGCACCCTCGCCACTCGTGATCAGCTTTCCACGCCCCGAAGGACAGTACTGGCAGCCGAGATGACTGAGAGTGCCGAATAATCAACGTTCCACCCATGAGCAACCACCGTCGGACGTGTGCCGACGTAATGGCCCTGGACCACCAAGTGAACCCGGCGGCCTAGATGCTCCTTAGAAAGGAGGTGATCCAGCCGCACCTTCCGGTACGGCTACCTTGTTACGACTTCGTCCCAATCGCCAGTCCCACCTTCGACAGCTCCCTCCCCACAAGGGGGTTGGGCCACCGGCTTCGGGTGTTACCGACTTTCGTGACGTGACGGGCGGTGTGTACAAGGCCCGGGAACGTATTCACCGCAGCAATGCTGATCTGCGATTACTAGCAACTCCGACTTCATGGGGTCGAGTTGCAGACCCCAATCCGAACTGAGACAGGCTTTTTGAGATTCGCTCCGCCTTGCGACATCGCAGCTCATTGTACCTGCCATTGTAGCACGTGTGCAGCCCAAGACATAAGGGGCATGATGACTTGACGTCGTCCCCACCTTCCTCCGAGTTGACCCCGGCAGTCTCCTGTGAGTCCCCAACCTCCCGAAGGAGTTGCTGGCAACACAGAACAAGGGTTGCGCTCGTTGCGGGACTTAACCCAACATCTCACGACACGAGCTGACGACAGCCATGCACCACCTGTCACCCGACCACAAGGGGGGCACCATCTCTGATGCTTTCCGGGCGATGTCAAGCCTTGGTAAGGTTCTTCGCGTTGCGTCGAATTAAGCCACATGCTCCGCTGCTTGTGCGGGCCCCCGTCAATTCCTTTGAGTTTTAGCCTTGCGGCCGTACTCCCCAGGCGGGGAACTTAATGCGTTAGCTGCGGCACCGACGACGTGGAATGTCGCCAACACCTAGTTCCCACCGTTTACGGCGTGGACTACCAGGGTATCTAATCCTGTTCGCTCCCCACGCTTTCGCTCCTCAGCGTCAGTAATGGCCCAGAGATCCGCCTTCGCCACCGGTGTTCCTCCTGATATCTGCGCATTTCACCGCTACACCAGGAATTCCGATCTCCCCTACCACACTCTAGTCTGCCCGTATCGAATGCAGACCCGGGGTTAAGCCCCGGGCTTTCACATCCGACGCGACAGACCGCCTACGAGCTCTTTACGCCCAATAATTCCGGACAACGCTTGCGCCCTACGTATTACCGCGGCTGCTGGCACGTAGTTAGCCGGCGCTTCTTCTGCAGGTACCGTCACTTGCGCTTCTTCCCTGCTGAAAGAGGTTTACAACCCGAAGGCCGTCATCCCTCACGCGGCGTCGCTGCATCAGGCTTCCGCCCATTGTGCAATATTCCCCACTGCTGCCTCCCGTAGGAGTCTGGGCCGTGTCTCAGTCCCAGTGTGGCCGGTCGCCCTCTCAGGCCGGCTACCCGTCGTCGCCTTGGTGAGCTTCTACCTCACCAACAAGCTGATAGGCCGCGGGCTCATCCCTCACCGCCGGAGCTTTCAACCCCCACCCATGCGGGCAGGAGTGTTATCCGGTATTAGACCCCGTTTCCAGGGCTTGTCCCAGAGTGAAGGGCAGATTGCCCACGTGTTACTCACCCGTTCGCCACTAATCCACCCCGAAGGGCTTCATCGTTCGACTTGCATGTGTTAAGCACGCCGCCAGCGTTCGTCCTGAGCCAGGATCAAACTCTCCGTGAATGTATTCCCGTAATCGGGACAACACCACGAGAGCGGAACAGTCGGACGGAATAAGCCCGGCTGTTCACAACGTCCTCGCTGTGCGCCTGCCAGGACCATGCCCGGCAGGACTTTTTCAAAGGAACCTCCACCCACCACATAATGCGGTGGACGGGGTATCAACATATCTGGCGTTGATTTTTGGCACGCTGTTGAGTTCTCAAGGAACGGACGCTTCCTTCGTACTCACCCGAGATAATCTCTCGCGGCTTTCCTCCGGGCGCTTCCCTTCGGTCTTGCGGTCTTGCGTTTCCGACTCTATCAGACCGTTTTCCGATCCGATTTCCTCGGTACTTTCCAGGTTTTCGCTTTCGCGTTTCCCTTTCCGGCGGTGTTGACTCTAGCAGATCCTTTCGGGCCTGACTCCCTGTCAACCGGGTTTGCCTTCGCGGCTGTTGGGCCGTTCCGACGTCCCAAACGTTAGCGGATCCTCTCGGCAGGTCCTAATCGGAGCTGCCGACCCCACATCGAATTGAATTCGGGCACGCCGAATTCGCCCCGGTGGGGAGATCGTGCTGATGGTTTGGTGTGCCGCTTCTGCGGCGGAGGTGCTGTCGCAGAACCGTTACGGCCCCGTGGCAACTCGAAGAACCTTACGGATCGGCGAGGGGAGTGTCAAGTCTCCCCCGGGCGACCGTCCGGCAAACCAGCGGCGGGCAGGAAGTCCGAGCCGGAGCCAAGGCCCAACTCAGGCCTCAGTCAAGGTCGGTGAGCCGACCGCCGGCGTCCGGCTGGGCGTGCTCCACACGGCGCAGCAGGCGGGTCAGCACCTCGCCCAGGACGCCGCGCTCCTCCGGGGAGAGGTCCTGGAGCAGGTCCTCCTCGAAAACGGAGGCAAGGCGCATGACCGCCAGCCACTTCGCTCGCCCCTCCTCCGTGAGTTCGACGATGACGCGTACCCGATTGGACTCGTCGCGTTCCCGGGTGACCAGGCCCTCCGCGACCATGCGGTCGATGCGGTGGGTCATCGCGGCCGGGGTGAGGCCGAGGCGCTTGGCGAGGTCGCTCGGGCCCATGCGGTAGGGGGCGCCGGAGAGGACGAGTGCCTTGAGGACCTCCCACTCGGCGTTGCTCATGCCGAGGGTCGCGGTCTGGCGGCCGTACGCGACGTTCATACGGCGGTTCAGACGGCCCAGTGCCGAGACGATCTTCTCGACCTGGGGGTCGAGGTCCTGGAACTCGCGCTGGTAGGCGGCGATCTGTTCCTCGATCGTCGGCTCGCTGACGCGGCGGGTGTGACCCATAGCCGCAGTATGGCACGCGGTCGCTTGGCGTTGAAGTCCTTCGAGATGTACTGTTTAGATCCTAACTTTAGCTTCGAAGTCTTCACATCTAACTCCTGAGGCAGACGTAAGACTTCCCCTACCAAGGCAGGTGAAAGTGACCAGGGCGATGGGCGCGGAGATGCGCCGGATCCATGTGGGCAACGCACTCAGCGCGTTCGGGCTCGGCTTTACCGTCCCGTATCTGTACATCTATGTGGCGCAGGTACGGGATCTTGGTGCGATGACGGCGGGTCTCGTGCTCGCCGTCTTCGCCGTGGCCGCGCTCGTGGTGCTGCCGTTCGCCGGGCGGGCCATCGTCCGCCGGGGCCCGCTGCCGGTGCTGTTCGCCGCCCTGGTCGCCGCCGCCGTCGGAGCGCTGAGCCTGGGACTCGCGAGCAGCTCGACGACCGTGCTGCTGTCCGCTGCCGCGCTCGGTGCCGGTCAGGCCGTGATGCAGCCGGCGCTCGCGACGATGATCGTGGACTGCTCGTCGACCGAGACACGGTCGCGCGCCTTCGCCACGCAGTTCTTTCTGCAGAACCTCGGGCTCGGGGTGGGCGGGCTCATCGGCGGTCATCTCGTGGATGCCTCGCGGGCGAGCTCGTTCACGCTGCTGTTCTCGATCGAGGCGGCGATGTTCCTGCTGCTCGTGGTGGTCATGGCGACCGTACGGATGCCGCGGGCGCCGCAGGTCGAGGGTGCTCCGGGAGGGGCCGGGGGCAGCTGGAAGCAGTTGCTCGGCAACCGGGCCATGGTGCAGCTGTGTGCGGTGGGCTTCGTGCTGTTCTTCTCCTGCTACGGGCAGTTCGAGTCGGGGCTCAGCGCGTACGGCGTCGAGGCGGTGGGGATCTCCACGTCCGCGCTCGGGACCGCCCTTGCCGCGAACACGGCGATGATCGTGGTCGCGCAGTTCGCCGTGCTGCGGTTCGTCGAGCGGCGGAAGCGGTCCCAGGTGATCGCCGCTGTCGGGCTGATCTGGGCCTTCGCCTGGGTCGTCGCCGGGTACGCGGGGCTCGGGCACGGCAGCCAGACCATGGCGACGGCCGCGTTCGTGTCCACGTACGCGCTGTTCGGGCTCGGAGAGGCGATGTTGTCGCCGACCGTGGCGCCGTTGGTCGCGGATCTCGCGCCGAACGGGATGGCGGGGCAGTACAACTCCGCCTTCGCCCTGGTGAAGCAGCTGGCGCTCGCGGTCGGTCCCGCGGTGGGTGGGCCGATGGGGGCCTCGCTGCACGCTCCGTACGTGGTGACGTTCCTGCTGTTCTCGCTGGGGATCACGTTCCTGGCGGTGCGGCTGGGGAAGCAGCTCACTCCCGTACAGAATCAGCCGTCGTTGGCGAAGAGTCGGGTCGTGGCGCGGGGTGGGGCTTCGGCCGAGTCCGTGCGGACCGCGGCCTGATGGGCGTACGGAGGCTGGGGAACTGAGGACGGCCGTCGCCACTGATGTGGTGGCGGCCGTCTCCTGTTCGCCTCGAAGGGCTCAGTGGACGGCTGTTACCAGGGTGGACGTGAACGGGAGCGTTGCCGTGCCGTCGGGGTTCGTGTGGGTGGCGAGGGTTTCGGCGATCGTCTCGGCCGCTCGGGTGAGGCGGTCCGGGCCGCCCGCGTCCTCGATGGCCTGGCCCCAGGGGACGGCCGACAGGTGGCCGCGGGCGAAGGCGACGAGTGGGGGCAGGGTGATGTCGAAAGTGATGTCACGGCTGATCACGTCGTGGAAGCCCGCGTCGGTGAGAGCAGCCGTGAGGCGTTCGGCGGGGCAGGAGAAGGCCATCGCGAAGTGCGCCTCGGCCTCCGGGCCGCCGTACTCGGTGATGGCCCGGTGGTGCGCCGCGAAGTACGGGGAGCGGTCCCGGGCGGCCCAGGCGGTGGCGGCGAACCTGCCGCCGGCGCGCAGGACCCTGGACGCCTCGACGAGGGCCGCGCCGAGGTCGGGGAAGAACTGGACGCCCTGCTGGCAGAGGACCGCGTCGAACGTGTCGTCGGGGTAGGGGAGGTGGTCGGCGGGGGCCGGCGTGAACTCGATGTCCGGGTACATGCGGGGTGCCTTGGCGGCGGCCACCTTGAGCATGCCCTCGTTGAAGTCGGCGGCCGCGACATGGCCCGTGGGGCCGACCCGGGCAGCGGCCGCGCGGGCCACGAAGCCGGTGCCGCAGGCGAGATCGAGGACCTGGTGACCGGGACACAGGTCCACGGCGTCCAGCACCGCCTCGACGAACGGTGCGTTGATCGGTGCGCCGTACTCCTCGTAGCGCTCGGGAGCGCTGCCTTTGAGCTGAAAGCCCGTTTCGTCTGCCTGGGGTGAGCTAGCCATGGGTGAGCTACTAGCACCGCGGGGCGGGTCCGACCAGATGCCGCGCGGCCTGTGGGTCAGATGGTGGGTGGCTTGTTGGTCAGGTGGTGGGGGGCTTGTAGGTCAGGTGGTGCGCGGCTCCTGGGTCAGGTGGTGCGCGGAAGTGCGAACTCGCACCACACCGCCTTGCCGCCGCCCGGGGTGCGGCGGGAGCCCCAGTTCGAGGCGATGGTGGCGACGATCGCGATGCCGCGGCCCGACTCGTCGGCGGGCTCGGCGCGGCGGCGGCGCGGGAGGTGGTCGTCGCCGTCGGTGACCTCGACGATGAGGCGGCGGTCGGTGCGGCGGAGTCTGAGGCGCATCGGCGGGGTGCCGTGCTGGAGGGAGTTGGCGACGAGTTCGCTGGCGGCCAGGACGCCGAGGTCGTGCAGGTCGGGCGGGAAGCGCCAGCTGGTGAGGACGCCGGAGGCGAAGGCACGCGCGCGTGGGGCCGCTTCCACGCCGCCGAGCAGCTCCAGGGCGGCGTTGCGGAAGAGCTCGCCGTCGGGTCCCGTACGGGCGGGGTGCTGGAGGACCAGGACGGCTACGTCGTCGTCGTGGTCGGCCGTCACGCCCGCCGAGCGGACCAGGCGGTCGCAGACCACCTGGGGGGTGCCCGTGGCGCCCGCGAGGGCGCGCTCCAGGGAGGCGATGCCCTCGTCCAGGTCCTCGTTGCGGCGCTCTACCAGCCCATCGGTGTAGAGCACGGCGGTGGAGCCGGGGCCGAGGGGGATCGAGCCGGAGGCGTGCATCCAGCCGCCCGTGCCGAGCGGGGGGCCGGTGGGTTCGTCGGCGCGCAGGACCGTGCCGCTCTCGTCGCGGACGAGGATCGGGAGGTGGCCCGCGGAGGCGTACACCAGCCGGCCCTCGTTCGGGTCGTGGACCGCGTACGCGCAGGTGGCGATCTGGTTGGCGTCGATCTCCATGGCGAGGCCGTCCAGCAGCTGGAGGACTTCGTGCGGGGGCAGGTCGAGGCGGGCGTACGCGCGGACGGCTGTGCGGAGCTGGCCCATGACGGCCGCCGCGCGGACGCCTCGGCCCATGACGTCGCCGATGACGAGGGCCGTGCGGCCGCCGCCGAGGGTGATCACGTCGTACCAGTCGCCGCCGACCGCGGCCTCCGTGCCGCCCGGGTGGTAGGTGGCGGCGACGCGCAGGTCGTCGGGTTCTTCGAGTTCCTGGGGCAGCAGGGAGCGCTGGAGGGTGACGGCGGTCTCGCGCTGCCGGCGCTCGCTGGCGCGCAGCCGCTCGGCGGCCTCGGCGTGGTCGGTGACATCGGCGGCGAAGATCAGTACGCCACCCCCTTCGGGGGTGGCCGAGATCTCGACGGGGGTGCACGTGAACGTGTAGGAACGGCCGCCGGGGGCCTTGCGGGACTTGACCGTACGCGGCTTGGAGCTGCGCAGGACCTGGTCGAGGAGCGGCAGCAGGCCGACCTCGGCCAGCTCGGGCAGCGCGTCCCGGGCGGGTGCGCCGGCGGGGCGGACGCCGAAGGCCGCCACATAGGCGTCGTTCACGTACGCGAGGCGGTGGTCCGGGCCGTGGACGAGGGCGACGAGGGCCGGGATGCGGTCGAGGACCTCGCGGGCCGGCAGCTCGTCGACGGCGGGCAGGAGCACCGCCGCGTCGGTCAGCTGCTCGGCGCGTGCCGCGGGCACGGAGCCTTCCGAGGAAAGCGCCGTCGGCGCATCCTCGGTCCGCGCTGCGGCGCGGCGCTGTGTTCCGGGGAGCCGGGCGCTCCAGCGCGTGAAGTTCACTGTGGGACAGGCCTCGTGGGTTTGAAGGGCGAGCGGTCGGCCCGCCCAGGTCATGGACCAGTGTGTCCGACCGGACCGACATCCGTCAGACGTGGGCCCCGCCGCTGGAGTTCCTGGGTCCGGTCAGGACGACCCCTTCGGGTTCTGAGGAGTCTTTCCACCGGCCGCGAGTTCGAACTCCGCACGGGGATGTTCGAGCGAACCGAGGGAGACGATCTCCCTCTTGAAGAGCCCGGACAGGGTCCATTCGGCGAGCACGCGGGCCTTGCGGTTGAAGGTGGGCACCCTGCTCAGGTGGTAGACGCGGTGCATGAACCAGGCAGGGTAGCCCTTCACCTTGCGCCCGTAGATGAACGCGACGCCTTTGTGCAGTCCCAGGGAGGCGACCGAGCCGACGTACTTGTGCGCGTACGTCTCCAGGGGCTCGCCGCGCAGGGAGTGGGCGATGTTGGCGGCGAGGACCTTGGCCTGGCGTACGGCGTGCTGGGCGTTGGGGGCGGTCTCCGTGCCGGGTTCGCCGACGGTGACGTCCGGGACGGCCGCGGCGTCTCCCGCGGCCCACGCGTGCGTGGCGCCGTCGACGGTCAGCTGGGCGGTGCATTTCAGGCGGCCGCGTTCGTTCAGCGGGAGGTCGGTGGCCGCGAGAACGGGGTGCGGTTTCACTCCGGCGGTCCACACGACCGTACGGGTCGGGAAGCGCGCCCCGTCGCTGAGGACGGCGACGCGGTCCGCGCAGGAGTCGAGGCGGGTCTCCAGGCGTACGTCGATGTTGCGGCGGCGCAGCTGGGTGACGGTGTACTTGCCCATTTCCTCGCCGACCTCGGGGAGGATGCGGTTCGAGGCCTCGACGAGGATCCACTTCATGTCGTCGGGCTGGACGTTGTGGTAGTAGCGCGCGGCGTAGCGGGCCATGTCCTCCAGCTCGCCGAGGGCCTCCACTCCGGCGTAACCGCCGCCTACGAAGACGAAGGTCAGGGCGGCGTCGCGGATCGCGGGGTCGCG
Source organism: Streptomyces sp. NBC_00878 (assembly GCF_026341515.1). Classification (NCBI taxonomy): domain Bacteria; kingdom Bacillati; phylum Actinomycetota; class Actinomycetes; order Kitasatosporales; family Streptomycetaceae; genus Streptomyces; species Streptomyces sp. NBC_00878. Next base: position 5,007,676 of record NZ_JAPEOK010000001.1, read on the forward strand.
GGTGGAGGAGGCGATGTCCATCTGCTCGATGACGTGGTTGCGCAGCCCGATGGCCTCTTCGACGGTCTTGAAGCCGATCGCGAACTCGGCGAGTCCGGGGATCGGGAGGGTCCGCGCGATGGAGCCGGGGGCCAGCACGAGTTCGTCGTACGTGATCTGCTCGGGGCCCGTGCCCTCCTCCTCGGTGGCGAGGGTGGTGAGGGTCGCGGTGCGCTTGGCGTGGTCGATCGACGAGGCCTCGCCGATCACGACCCGGCACTGGTCGAGGACACGACGCAGCGGCACGACGACATGACGCGGTGAGATCGAGCCCGCGGCGGCCTCGGGCAGAAACGGCTGATAGGTCATGTATGGGTCGGGCGTCACCACCACGATTTCCACATCGCCCCGCCTGAGCTCGGGTTTCAGCTTCCGCTGGAGCCCGAGAGCGGTGTACATCCCGACGTAGCCGCCGCCGACAACGAGAATGCGCGCACGTTCCTTCACTCACCCATGACGCAACGGCGACGGGAGTTTGTCCACAGCCCCGTCAATTTGTGTGACCGGGCGCCTGAGACGCGCAGGGTTGGCCGAATTGCCGGAGTGTGGGGAAGGTTCGCAGGTCAGCTGGTGTGAGCGGGGTAGCAGTAGGGGGCGCAACCGGGACGTAAGCGGCCCGTACTCCGATCGGGGGGCGCTCCGTGCGGAACCTGCCCCTTCTGAATTGACTCCCGCTCAACTATGTTCGTGTGTCATCGGAGTGTAGGGGGATGCGCTCGACGGGTCCGTGCGGTGAGCCGCACGGCGAAGGCTGTTCCGCTCGCTCCGGCTGTCAATGGCGGGGAGAGTCTCCGGGGGGAGACGTCATTACCGGGGGAACACATATGCACATTCAGGACTCTCAATGGTCTACCGCGTCTGCCATCGGGGCGGGCGGCGCGATCAGTGCGGCGGCATCGAACGGACGCGGCGTGGGGGACCCGTCGCGTACGACGCCACTGCGCGTGGACGCACAGCGCAATCTTGAGCACGTACTGCGAGCGGCCCGTGAGGTCTTCGGCGAGCTGGGGTACGGCGCGCCGATGGAGGACGTGGCGCGGCGCGCGCGGGTCGGCGTCGGCACGGTGTACCGGCGCTTCCCGAGCAAGGACGTCCTGGTCCGGCGGATAGCCGAGGAGGAGACCTCCCGGCTGACCGACCAGGCGCGTTCGGCGCTGGGTCAGGAGGACGAGCCGTGGTCGGCGCTGTCGCGCTTCCTGCGGACGTCGGTGGCCTCGGGTGCCGGGCGGCTGCTGCCGCCGCAGGTGCTGCGGGTGGGAGTCGGCGACGAGGGGATCGAGGGGATCGAGAGCACGGTCCTCGACGAGACGCGGGTGCCGCAGCAGCGGTCCCAGCCCCTCTCGCCCGACCTGCGGCTCGTGGAGCAGCGGCCGGTGCCCGGCCGTGAGGCCGTGGAGGCGCTGACGGCCGATGACGACGCGGGTGCGGCGCAGCTGCTCGAAGTCGTGGGCCGGCTGGTGGAGCGGGCGCGGGCGGCGGGCGAGCTGCGGCCGGACGTGACGGTGTCCGACGTGCTGCTGGTGATCGCCACGGCGGCGCCCTCGCTGCCCGACGCGGCGCAGCAGGCGGCTGCGTCGGCGCGGTTGCTGGACATTCTGCTGGAGGGGCTTCGGTCTCGGCCGGTGTGACGTGCCTGGGCGCGCGGTGCCTCCGGCGGGGGCGGGTTGCCTCCGGCGGGGGCGGGTTCGTTGTCGGTGCGGGGCTGTAGGGGTTGGTCGCGCCCACGCGGCGGAGCCGCATGGTGTCACCGCCCCGCGCCCCTGACGGGGCGCTTTCGTCAACCCGTGTGCTGCGGAACGCGGTTGAACCTTTCCCGTTCCAGTGAACGGTAGCGCTGTGGTTCGGCACGTCCTCACGGACGAGTGGTTGGTCCGTTCCTCCGGGTAACAGTGGAGGATCCGTGCGGCACTCTTTCCCGGTGTTCGGGTCCGAGTGTGCAGGCGGGGGCTTTCCGCGATGAGCGTTGACGGGCGGGACGAGTCACTCGGTGACGGTGACACGGAGGCCGGTGGGCCGCCGCCGCGGCAAGTACCGGGCCACGTGCCGAACCAAGTGCCGAGCCAGGGAGGCCGACCGAAGGGCAGCCCGGCCGGGCCCCCGAAGGACGTGCCGGTCGGCGGCACCGTCGTCCCGGAAGTTGGTGCCGTCGTCCCCGAAGTCGGCGTTCCGCCGCAGCGGGAGCGGCGTGAGTGGCACGACAGTGGCGTGAGTGGCACGACAGTGGCGTGCTGCCGCCCCCGATCGAGATGCCGCCGGCCGACGCCGAGCTGATCGAGCGGATGCGCTCGGGCGACGACACGGCGTACGAGGAGCTGTACAGGCGTCACGCGGACGCCGTCCGCCGGTACGCGCGCTCCTGCTGCCGGGACGCCCACACGGCGGACGACCTCACGGCCGAGGTCTTCGCCCGCATGCTCCAGGCCGTACGCGGCGGGCACGGCCCCGAGCACGCGTACGGGCTTATCTGCTGACGACCGTACGACGCGTCGCGGCGGGCTGGACCAAGTCGGCGAGGCGCGAGCATCTCGTCGACGACTTCGCCGTGTTCGCGGCGCAGGCCGCACGCGGCTCCGAGGTGTCCGACACCACTGCGTCCGTTGACTCCTTCGGAGCGGGGCTGGACCTGGGCGCGGACGTACGGGCGATGCACGAGGCCGAGCAGTCGATGGCCATGCAGGCGTTCCGGTCGTTGCCGGAGCGGTGGCAGGCCGTGCTGTGGCACAGTCGCCAGCGGGATTCCCGCGGTCGTACCGGTCGCGGTCATCGGCTGGTTCGGCGCCGCCGGGTACGCGAAGGCGGCCGCGCTCATCGCCGGCGGGGTCGGCGCGGGTGCGGCCGGTGCCGCGGGCGCCGCGGGCGCCGCGTCGGCGGCGGGCGGCAGCTCCGGGGGCGCCGGTGGTGGGGTCGCCGCCGAGGGGCTCGGGGCGCCCGCGAAGGCGGGGATCGCGGCGGGTGTCGTCGCGGCGGCCGTCGCCGTGGTGGCGCTCGCGCTGGCCGGTGACGACGTCAAGCCCAAGGACCCCGTGGCCGAGCCGGATCCGTCCCCGCCCGCCGTCGAACCGCGCGTACCGTCGCCGTCGCCGAAGCCCCCGAAGGCGGCGCCCGCGCCGAATCGGCCAGTGCAGATCGCCGCGCCCTCGCCGCGCACCACACCGAGCCCGACCCCGAAGCCCACTCCCACTCCTACGCCCGCCCCGAAACCGAGGCCCACGCCGCCGAAGCCGTCGCCCCCACCGCCCCCGGCACCTCCCGCACCTCCCGCTCCTGCGCCGCAGCCACCGGCGGACTTCCAGTGGAACGAGCTGGAGTACGGCGCCACCGGTGACGGCACCAAGCCCGAGATGCGGCTCGGCGAGAGCAGCTGGGTCTGGCAGCGGTACGGCCTGTCGATCGCCGACAAGCGGTACGCGAACGGGGTCACCGTCCACGGCGCGTCCTCGGTCACCATCGATCTCAACCGCACGTGTTCCTCGTACGACGCGATGGTCGGCGTCGACGACATGACGATGGGGCTCGGTCAGGTGCGGTTCTCCGTGTTCGCGGACGGGGCTCGGACGTGGCAGTCGGGGCTGGTCCAGGGCGGGCATGCCGCGGTGCCCGTGCATGTCGATCTGACCGGCAGGAAAACGATCCGCCTGGTCGTCGAGCCGCATTCGCCCTTCGACTCGGTGTCGTTGGCGGACTGGGCCGATTCGCGGTTCCGGTGTCGGTGAGGTCGCGCGTCGGTGTCGGGGGGGGGTGGGGGCGGGTGGTCGCTGGGTACGGGTTGCGAGCTGCGGGTTGCGGGTTGCGGGTTGCGGGTTGCGTGCCGACGTCCGCGAGGCTGGGGGGGGACGTAGGGCCCGTGCCTGGGCCCGTGCCTGTGCCTGTGCCCGTGCCTGTGTCCATGCCCGTACTCGTGGCGGCGAGTTCGGGGCGCCGTGGGTTTCGCGTCGGCCTCAGCGGGGGCTGGTGTTCGTGACGGTGGCCGATGCCTCGGCGAGTTCCCTTAGGACGTCGTCCGGGGTGAGGGGCACGCCGGTCGACCACTCGGCGTCGTAGACCTCTCGGCCCAGGTGGGACAGGGCAGCGGCCTCGATGCGGTCGAGCTCCAGGCTGTCGGGCAACGGGCGGGGGTGGCCCTCGCGCCAGCGGGAGCCGGCCGCGAGGAGGCGGACCACGCGCGCGTGGTCGTCGACGTCGGCCAGGACGCCCGCCGCCCGCTCGGCCAGCGTGGCGAGGACCGCCTCCGCGCACCCGGCCGACGCGGCCTCGCGCAGCGTGTCGGCCAGCTTGCGCAGCCCCTGCCCGGGACCCGCCTCGACCACGGTGAGCAGCGCGTCGATGCCGTTCAGCCCGGCCACGAACTGTGGCGGCGGCGTGCCCCGGTTCGACTCCGCGCGGGCCGCCTCGCACAGTTCGCGCGCCCATACGAAGTCCCCGTCGTCGAGGGCCATTTGGGACCGCATGATGAGGACGAACGCCCGGGAGTCCGGCACCGCGTAGCGATCGGCCAAGGCGGTCGCTTCGTCCAGAGCGGCGAGGGCTCCGGCCCGGTCGCCCGCGCGGTACGCGATCTCGCCGAGGCGGGCGATGAGGAACGGCGTCTCGGCATACGCCCCCACCTCGTGGGCGAGCCGCAGCGCCTCCTCGTACTCCCCCTTCGCCTCGTCCAGGCGGCTCCGCACCATGGCCGTCTCGCCGCCCGCGCTGCGCATCTGGGCGAGCATCCAGCGGTCACCCGCGCGCACGGCGAAGACACGCAGCTCCGCGAGGCGCTCGTCGACGCCCGCCATGCCGCCGGGGGTGTCGACGGCCACATGCACACAGAACAGCAGGGCGGCGCCGATCTCCCAGTCGCCGCCGTGCGTCCGGCAGTTGGCGAGCGACACGTCCATCGAGTGACGTATGTCGTGGGTGTTGCCGAGCACGAACGCGATCAGCGGCCAGATGATGCCGGGGAAGCGCGCCGCGTCCGGGCCGCCCTTCGCCAGCGTGTTCCGCAGGCGTGTGACGTACTCCAGCGTCCGCTCGTCCACCGGCGGGACCTGACCGAGCTCCGCCCTCAGGAAGAGATGCAGCACGCGCACTTGCATACGGAGCCGGTGGTAGGGGTGGTCCTTGTCGGCCTCGGGGTCGGCGAGATACGCCTCCATGGGGTCGACCGCGTCGAGATGGGGCAGCTCCTTCGAGAAGCGTCTCTCGCATCTCTTGTGTCCCTCGCGGGCCGGGTGTCCGTAGCGTCCCTCGGGGACTGGTTCTCCCTCTCGCCCTCGTCCTTCCAGTCCTTCCAGTCGTTCCCGTCGTTCCAGTCCTTCTAGTCGTTCCAGTCCTTCGGGGACCGGCTCGGTCGGCGTCGGTGCTTCGCAGAAGCTGGAGAGGTCGGTCGAGGCGCAGAGGTCGGCGGAGTCGGAGGGGTGGGCGGAGTCGGCGGCGAACTTGTCGAGTGCCGCTCCCAGGCGCAGCGCCCGGTCCGCCCATGCCGCGCCCTCGCTCCGGAAGTTGCGCAGCCACCAGAACCAGCCCATCGCGAGGACCATCGCGTGCAGCTCCGGCTCGTCGGCGGCGACGAGGCTGCGGTGGAGGGCCGCACGGATGTTGTCCATGTCGGTCTCCAGGCGGTGGATCCACCGGAGTTGGTCGGCGGACCGCAGGAGCGGATCGGCCTCCTCGACCAGGGCGCGGACCCACGCGCGATGCCGTCGCTCGGCCGTCGCACGCAGCTCGGGGGTCTCGGCGGCGCGCTCCGCGGCGTACTCGTGGATCGTCTCCAGCAGGCGGTAGCGCATGCCGCTGATTCCCCGCCGGCAGGGCGCCGCGACGACCAGGGACTTGTCGACGAGCGCGCCGACGATCTCGGCCACGGGCCCGGTGCACACCGCCTCCGCGGCCTCCAGGTCCCAGCCGCCCGCGAAGACGGAGACCTCGCGCAGGACGGTCCGCTCGGGCTCGTCGAGCAGGTCCCAGGACCAGTCGACGACCGCGCGCAGGGTCTGCTGGCGGGGCAGCGCCGTGCGGTTTCCGGAGGTGAGGAGGCGGAAACGGTCGTCGAGGCGGTCGGCGATCTGGCGCGGGGTGAGCATGCGCAGCCGTGCGGCGGCCAGCTCGATGGCCAGGGGCAGGCCGTCGAGACGGCGGCAGATCTCGTCGACGGCGGGGTCCTGGGTGACGTCGTCGCCCGGGCGGACCGCCACCGCCCGTTCCGTGAAGAGGCGGTGTGCCGGGGCGGGGAGCAGGGGTTCGACCGGGCGCACGGATTCGCCGGGCACGCCCAGGGGTTCACGACTGGTGGCGAGGATCGTGAGTCCTGGGCAGTGGGTCAGGAGGGTCTCGGCCAGCTCGGCCGCCGCACCGATCACATGTTCGCAGTTGTCAAGGATCAGGAGTTGGCTGCGCGGGGCGCAGTACTCGATGAGCAGGGCGACCGGGTCGTCCTGCTGCACCGTCATCTCATGGGTCATCAGCATGGTCTCGCGCAGACCGAGGGCGCTGACGACCGCGCCGGGCACCGCCTCCGGCCGGTCGAGCGGAGCGAGCTCGGCCAGCCATGCCTGTGGATGCCCGGTGGCGGCTTCCTCGGCGAGGCGGGTCTTCCCGGATCCGCCCGGTCCCGTGAGGGTGACGAGTCGGACCCTGTGCAATTCGGAACGGATGGCGTCGAGTTCGGGTTCCCGGCCCACGAAGGAATTCAGGCGGGGGCGGAGGTTGCCGATGCGCTCGGCTCTTGACGGGGTGGTGGGGGCTGCGTACGGGCTCGGGGGCGGTGTCGGTATTGGTGCCCGTGTCGGTGTCGGTGTCGGTGTCGGTGTCGGTGTCGGGCTCACGGTGTGGGCGTGGCCTGAGCCGCCCGCGCCGTTGGCCGAGCCCTGGCCGGAGCCGAAGCCGGAGCCTGTGCGCCGGCCCTGGCTCGGGGTGGGACCCGGGGTGGGACCCGGCGTGGTGCCTGGAGTGGGACCCGAGGGGGGACCCACGTCTCGCCGAGGTGTCAGCAACTCCGTGTGCAGGGTCCGGAGTTCCGGGCCCGGGTCCGTGCCCAGGCCCTCCGCCAGGCCCCGGCGGGCCGACTCGTACGCGGCGAGGGCGTCCGCCGTGCGGCCGGTGTCGCGCAGGGCCCTGATGAGGAGGGCGTGCAGGGGTTCGTCGTACGGGTGGGTCTCGGTGAGTTCCCTCAGTTCCGGTAGGGCGTCGTGGGCGTGGCCGTTGCGCAGGTCCGCCTCCACGCGCGCGCGGGTGGCCTCCTCGCGGAGGGAGTCCGGGCGGGTCGCCGCCGTCGTACGGTCGGGGAGGTCGGTCAGGGCCGGGCCCCGCCACAGGGCGAGTGCCTCGCGGAGGGTGCGGGCCGCGGTCTCCGGGGCTTCGTCCAGTTGCGCCCTGCCCTCGCGGACCAGGCGCTCGAAGACGAACAGGTCCACGTCCTCTTGGGTGGCGGCGAGGCGGTAGCCGCCCGGCTCCGATGCGATCGCGGCCCTGCCCAGGGCTCGGCGGAGGCGGCCGATGAGGGCCTGGAGGGCGGCGGGGGCGGCGTGCGGGGGGTGGTCCGGCCAGACCTCGTCGATGAGGGTCTCCGGAGACGTCGTGCGGCCTGCGCGCAGCGCCATCGCGGTCAGGAGTGCGCGGAGGCGGGGGCCGCCCAGGGGCACGTCGTTGCCCTGGGCGTCCGTTGCCTGGGTGACGCCCAGGATTCTGTACCGCACGGGGTCATTGTCGCCGGTACGTTGCGGTGGGGCCGAGTCTTTCGCCCCCGCCGCCCTTACCCTTCCCCACTCTCGGCTTCGCTCGAGCGGGGGGACCCCCATCATCCCTGTTCTGGGGGCTCCGCCCCCAGACCCCCGTATCGCGCTGAACGCGCTCGTCCTCAAACGCCAGACCGGCTGAAATGTCGGCCCCCGCCTCTCAGCTCAGCCGGCCGCTCAGCGCGCCACTCAGCGCGCCGCCCCCAACGCCCCCCTCTGCGGCCGGATCCCCGCCGGAACGGCCCGCTGACGCGCAGGCGTCCCCGTCCAGCACGTGCCCCGGCGGTCCAGGAGGCGGCGTAGCCACAGTTCCAGGGAGACCAGGTCCGCGAGCCCCTCCAAGGGCAGGACCTCGCCGTCGGCCGCAGCCCGGAGGGCCTTGCGGACCACTCGGGCCTCGACCAGGCCCGCCTGGGCCAGGAGGGGTGTGTCGAAGAGGGCGATCAGGTCGTTCACGGCGACCCGGAGGCCCGTACGCGCCGCGGCCGTGGAGGACGCGTGGGACGGGGCGCCCCAGCCGGGCGGGAGGTCTGCCACGCCGGCGCCCTCCAGGACCGTACGGAGGATCGCGGCCCGTGCGCCGGGCTGGACGCGCAGCGCCTCGGGAAGGGCACGGCAGGCGCGTACGACCTGGTTGTCGAGGAAGGGGGCGTGCAGGCGCTGGAAGCGGACCTCCGCGGCCTGCTCCAGGATGCGGAGGTCCGCGGCGTGCCGGGCCAGCGCGGAGCGTGCGCGGAAGTCGCCCGGACGCTGGCCGGGGCCGACGCTCGCCCGGGACGACGCACCCGCCAGGCGAACCGATACTTCAGCGAGGGCCTCGCCGGTGAGCCAGCGTGCGGCGGGCCCCGGTCTGGCCCACGTGAGCGCGGCGAGCGACGCCCCCACGGCACCTCCCGGCTCCTCGAACCGCTTGTGCAGCAGCCGGTCGGCGAGTCCCTCTATGCCGACGAGATACGGCGTACGGGACAGCTTGCGTGCCGCGCCGTACACGCGCGCGGGGACCATGACGGAACCGTCGGCCTTCGCCAACGCCGCGACCGGGCGCACCAGATGACGTCGTTTGCGGTCCATGAGGAGGTCGGCGAGGCGGGCCGGGTGCGCGTCCAGGACCTGCCGGGCTCCGTAGCCCGTGAAGTGGTCCGCGCTGCCCGCGGCCAGCCGCGCGCGGTGACGGGCAGCCGTCACCAACGAAGGCCCCGGCTCGTCCGTCAGGGGCCCCTCCAACTCGGCGTAGGGGAGGACCTCTTCGCCGCCCGCGACGACCACGTGGTGCAGGCGCGGATTGGCCGCCAACGTGCCCGCCCGCTCCAGTTCGGCCTCCCGGCCCTTCACCGCGAGGTCGTTGAACGTGACCGCGAGGAGGCGTTCGCCGGCGCCCGTGCCATGGCCCAGGACCGTGCCCGGCGCGCCGGGGAGGCCGGCGGCGAGGAGGGCGAGCGTGCCGGAAGCGGGTCCTCCGGAGAGGTCGGCTCCTATGCCGGGCACGGGCATGCCGCGCGCGGCGCGCCGCTCGGCGGGGCCCATGCCGGGGACGGGACCGGGGTCTATGTCGGCCCCGGGTACGTGCCTGGGGGCGGCGAGTCGGGCCCGTACGGCCTCTACCAGGGCGTCGCGTACGGCGTTCACCGCGCTGTCCGCGTCGGTGATCGGGGCCGCGACGGCGAGGGAGGCCACCGGTTCGTACCCGGCGATCTCCCGGGCACCCGCGCGCAGGATCAGCGCGTGTCCGGGCGGGATGCGCCGTACGCCTTCGTAGGGGGTCGAGTCCTGGATCGCGGCGGGTACGTCGGGAGCGGCGAGGAGGGCCGCCAGGTGCCCGAAGTCGAGGTTGGCCTCGATGAGGTCGGCGAGGGGGAGGGCCGCGGTCGCGTACGCCGTGCCGCCCGCCCAGGGGGTGTAGAACACCGGCCTGGCGCCCGCCAGATCGCCGCAGACCATGACCCGGCGGCCCACCTGGACGACGGCCGTGTAGCTGCCGGACCAGGCCGTCAGATGCCGCAGCGCGCCGCCGCGCGCGGCGAACAGGCCCACGCGCAGTTCCTCGTCGGAGGCGCCGCAGGTGCCCAGCACCGCGATGCGGTTCTGGTCGTCGGCCTTGACGACGCGCACCTCGTCGGGGCGCCAGTCGCCGACCGCCCAGAGGGGGTCGGGATCGCCCCACAGGATCTGGGACCCCACCGGGTGCACCGTCTCGCCGCCGCTGCCGGTCGCTCCCGCGGAACCGATCTCAGGCGCACGAGCGGCGGTACTGCTCCATCCCACCAACCACCGCATCGCCGCCTCCACAGGCTGTGGACAACCCAGTGCACCGCACGAACGGTCACCATGCTGCCACGAAGAGAGCGCACCGGAGGGGCAGAGCGGCTGCTTGTGCTCCCCGGAGTGCGCCCCTTGGAGATGCCCGGGAAGGGGCGAACGCACGCACGAAGAACGGCGATCGCACAGAATTTACCCAATGGCTACGACCTGAATGCGCCCCCGCTACGCTCCCCCAAGGCACCCAACGCGCCCTCAAGTGCCATGGTGGGAGGGGTAATTGCCCTCAGAAGGCATGGGCGAAATTCGGCCAAATCGGTGATGGCCGAACGGGCGTGCACACGCTCTGTACATGCTGTGCGCAACGCACAGTCCGGGAGGCGGAGTTCGCCTCCCGGACCGGTCCGCCGCCCGCGGGGATGTAGGCGGCAGTGTCCCCCAGCCCACTGGATCCAGTACAGCGGGCCGACCCACGCACGATCCATGGAACCGTTACCCCCATGGCCGGAGAAGAGCGCACGGACAGGCGCACGGCCACACAGCGGGAGCACGGGACAACGCTCCGTGCTCGCCCCCGGACCACAATCCCGCCATCCGGAACAATGCCCCTTAACGCTTGGGATGCGGCGAACTACCCTGTGTTTGCCTGTGTTTTCGCGGGAGGCATATACCTGAGGGCTCGGCCACGTGCTTGTGCGGGTGGGGTTCCAGAGGTTGGCTCCCGGGAAGACGCAGCACGAATGCCGCGTGGCCACACCGCGCGGCAGCCGTCTGTGTCGAGGGGTGGCGCATGTCCAGGGAGCAACGCGGGCCGAACGAAAAACTCGGCGCCGTTCTCGCCCTCGCGGGAATCAGCAACGCAGGACTCGCGCGACGCGTCAACGATCTTGGCGCTCAACGCGGGTTGACTCTTCGCTACGACAAGACGTCGGTGGCGCGCTGGGTGTCGAAAGGCATGGTGCCGCAGGGTGCCGCGCCACACCTCATCGCGGCCGCCATCGGCCAGAAGCTCGGCCGCCCCGTGCCGCTCCACGAGATCGGCCTGGCGGACGCGGATCCCGCACCGGAAGTGGGCCTCGCCTTCCCCCGTGACGTCGGACAGGCCGTGCGATCAGCGACGGACCTCTACCGACTCGACCTCGCCGGACGCCGGGCCGGCTCCGGCGGCATCTGGCAGTCGCTCGCCGGATCATTCGCAGTGAGCGCATACGCAACGCCCGCGTCCCGGTGGCTGATAACACCGGCCGACAGCTCGGTGGCACGGGACGCGAGCCCGCTGGAAGGCTCCGGAACACCGCTGAAAGTCGGCCACAGCGACGTTCAGAAGCTGCGGGAGGCCGCCGAGGACGCCAGGCGCTGGGACTCCAAGTACGGAGGCGGCGACTGGCGTTCGTCCATGGTGCCGGAGTGCTTAAGAGTCGAGGCGGCCCCGCTCCTGCTGGGCTCGTACTCGGACGAGGTCGGCCGCGCCCTCTTCGGAGCCAGCGCCGAACTCACCCGCCTCGCGGGCTGGATGGCCTTCGACACGGGCCAGCAGGAAGCCGCCCAGCGCTACTACATCCAGGCCCTGCGCCTCGCCCGCGCGGCGGCCGACGTGCCCCTGGGGGGCTACGTACTGGCCACCATGTCCCTCCAGGCGACCTACCGGGGCTTCGGCGACGAGGGCGTCGACCTCGCCCAGGCCGCTCTGGAGCGCAACCGTGGCCTGGCCACCGCCCGCACGATGAGCTTCTTCCGCCTCGTCGAGGCACGGGCCCACGCGCGCGCGGGTGACGCCCAGGCGGCCGGCGGCGCCCTGAAGGCGGCCGAGGGCTGGCTGGAGCGGGCCCGCGACGGCGACCACGACCCGACCTGGCTCGGCTTCTACTCGTACGACCGTTTCGCGGCCGACGCCGCGGAGTGCTACCGCGATCTGAAGGCCCCGCGCCAGGTCCGCCGCTTCACGGAGCAGGCCCTGTCGAAGCCGACGGAGGAGTTCGTACGCTCGCACGGCCTGCGCCTGGTGGTGTCGGCGGTCGCCGAACTCGAGTCGGGCAACCTCGATGCGGCGTGCGAGCAGGGCGTACGGGCGGTGGAGGTCGCCGGGCGCATCTCGTCCGCCCGCACGACCGAGTACGTGAAGGACCTCCTCCACCGCCTGGAGCCGTACGGCGACGAGCCCCGGGTGGTGGAGCTACGCGAACGGGCTAGGCCGTTGCTTATGGCACCGGCCTAGTGGGAAAGCCCCCTTAGCGTCTGCGGGGCGTGGGGTGCTGGGGCTACCAGCCGCATGCGGCTGGTAGCCCCAGCACCCCACGCCCCTGAAGGGGCGCGCCCGCCACCATGAACATGCCACAGGGGTGTTCTGTGGGTTTGAGGGATTGTGGGTTTGAGGGTGTTGTCAGTGGCGCAGTGCACTATCGGAGGGGGAGCCGAAGGCGGGAATCCGAGGCGGGAAACGAAGGCGGGAGGTGGAGCGGGCAGATGGGGCGGAAGGTCGCTTACGACTGTGACGTGCTCGTGATCGGCGGCGGGATCGTCGGTCTGTCGACGGCGTATGCGATCACGCGTGCCGCGCCGGGCACGCGCGTGACGGTGCTGGAGAAGGAGCCCGGCCCGGCCCGCCACCAAACAGGACGCAACAGCGGCGTCATCCACAGCGGTATCTACTACCGCCCGAACTCCCTCAAGGCCCGGTACGCCGTCCGGGGCGCCGCCGAGATGGTCAAGTTCTGCGCGGAGTACGACATCGCCCACGCCGTCACCGGCAAGCTGATCGTCGCCACGGAACGCGACGAGCTGCCCCGCCTGCACGCACTCGTCCAGCGAGGCCGGGAGAACGGCATTCCGGTCCGTGAGCTGGGCGCCACCCAGATCGCGGAGTACGAACCCCAGGTGCGGGGCCTCGCCGCGATCCACGTGGCCACCACAGGCGTGTGCGACTTCGTGGCCGTAGCCCGCCAGCTCGCGGACGCGTCCGGCGCCCACATCCAGTACAACGCGGAGGTCACACACATCGACCGCCGCCCCGACCTCGGAGTAGCGGTCCGCACCCACGACGGAACGATCATCCGGTCCCGCGTGCTGGTCAACTGCGCCGGCCTCCACTGCGACAGGATCGCCCGCCTGACGGGCGACGACCCCAACATGCGGATCGTCCCTTTCCGAGGCGAGTACTACACCCTGGCCCGCCCCTCCCTCGTCAACGGCCTCGTCTACCCCGTGCCGGACCCGGCCTTCCCCTTCCTCGGCATCCACCTCACCCGGGGCATCGACGGAAGCGTCCACATCGGCCCGAACGCGGTCCCGGCCCTGGCCCGCGAGGGCTACGACTGGCGGACCGTACGCCCCCGCGACCTGGCGTCGACCCTCGCCTGGCCAGGTTCCTGGCGGATAGCCCGCCACCACTGGCGCTACGGCGGCGGCGAACTGCACCGTTCCCTCTCGAAGACAGCCTTCACTCACGCAGTCCGCCGCCTGCTCCCGGCAGCCACCCCCGACGACCTGATCCCCTCCACCGCAGGCGTCCGAGCCCAGGCGGTCCTACGCGACGGCACCCTCCTGGACGACTTCCTGATCCAGGAGTCCCCCCGCACGGTCCACGTACTCAATGCCCCCTCCCCCGCAGCCACAGCCTCCCTCCCGATCGGCCGAGAGGTGGCAAGCAGGGCCCTCAGGTCAATGACGACGATCTGAGACTCAGAGACCAACGGAAGGGGCCGTGCCGGTACGTCGAGTCCGCCGCGTAGGGCTCCTCCAGGAAGCGGTTCCCTCCAAAACTGACAGCCGGATACCCGGAAAGCGGTGGACTCGACGTACCGGCGCGGCCCCGACCCACGACGGCGCACGGCCACCGCGAGCGCCCACCCCGTAAAATCGACGTACTGTGTCTGACTCCTCCATGCCCCGGACCCCCCGCCCAAAGGGCGAGCCCCGCTTCCCCGACGGCCCTCGCGCCGACCCGGCCGGCTCCCACTTCGAGCGCCGAATCCGCAGCTTCCAGCCCCGCCGAAGCCGCGTCACCCACGGCCAGGCGGACGCCCTCCAGCGCCTGTGGCCCAAGTGGGGCCTCGACATCGACGGACAACGACACCTCGACCTCAAGGAACTCTTCGGCGCGGACATCCCCGTCATCCTGGAGATCGGCTTCGGCATGGGCGAGGCCACCGCTCAGATGGCCGCCGAGGCCCCCGACACCGGCATCCTCGCCGTCGACGTCCACACCCCGGGCCAGGGCAACCTGCTCAACCTCGCGGACCAATCAGGCCTGTCCAACCTCCGTGTCGCCAACGGCGACGCGATCATCCTGCTCCGCGAGATGCTGACCCCGGACTCCCTCGACGGCCTCCGTGTCTACTTCCCGGACCCGTGGCCCAAGAAGCGCCACCACAAGCGGCGCCTGATCCAGCCCGAGTTCCTCACCCTCGCCGCGTCCCGCCTCAAGCCGGGCGCGCTGCTGCACTGCGCCACGGACTGGGAGCCGTACGCCGAGGTCATGCTCGAAGTCCTCACCGCCCACCCGGACTTCGAGAACACCCAGCCGGACGGCGGCTACGCGCCGCGCCCCGACTTCCGTCCCCTGACACGTTTCGAGGGCCAGGGCCTGGACAAGGGACACGTGGTGAACGACCTGCTCTTCCGCCGCGTACCGCACAAGTAGTAGGAGCCGAACGCCCACGCAGGTGAACGCACCCACTCAAAGGAACCCACCCGCTCAGGGGAACCCACCCACAGACATGAACGCACCCACAGCGAAGCCACACCACGCAGCGCCCCCGCGCCCCTGACAGGGCGCCCTCGCGGCCCAAGCCCCTCCCTCGTTAGGGTCATTGTCATGGCCACCGGTCCCCCACTCCCACCGCACTCCGGCCCACACAACAACCCGCACAACGACCCGCACACCAGCCCGCAGTCCGGCCCACCCCCCAGCGTCGCCCCCAGCATCACCCCCGCCACCGTCCCCGGCGGAGCCGCACACTGGTGGCACCGCAGGTGGGTCCGCTACAGCGCCCTGACCACGCTGCTGGCCCTCTCCGGCCTCGTCATCCTGGCCCTGGTCCGCAAACAGACAGGCACCGAGGGCTTCCTGGTGGGCCTGGGCCTCGCCGTACTGCCCGTCCCACTCCTGGTCGCCGCGTTCCGCTGGCTGGACCGAGTGGAACCGGGCCCATGGCGCAACCTGCTCTTCTCCTTCGCCTGGGGCGCCTGCGCAGCCGCACTGATAGCCATCGTCGCGAACAGCTTCGCGACGAGATGGATAGCGACGGCGACGGCGGACCCGTCCAGCGCCGACACCCTCGGCGCGACGGTCATCGCGCCGATAGTCGAGGAATCGGCGAAGGCGGCCGCGGTGCTCCTCGTCTTCCTGTTCCGCAGACGGGAGTTCACCGGAATCCTCGACGGCGTGGTGATAGCCGGCGTCACGGCGACCGGCTTCGCGTTCACCGAGAACATCCTCTACCTCGGCACGGCGTTCGGGACGGACCAGCTCTCCGGCGAGACCGGCCTCTTCTCCGTCACGGCGGCGACCTTCTTCGTCCGCGTGATCATGTCGCCCTTCGCGCATCCGCTGTTCAGCGTACTGACGGGCATCGGCTTCGGCATCGCGGCGCTCTCCGCGGACCGCCACAAGGTACGCCGCGTACTGCTCCCGATCGTCG
Organism: Streptomyces sp. NBC_00878; assembly: GCF_026341515.1. Lineage (NCBI taxonomy): Bacteria > Bacillati > Actinomycetota > Actinomycetes > Kitasatosporales > Streptomycetaceae > Streptomyces > Streptomyces sp. NBC_00878. The sequence continues at coordinate 5,023,322 of NZ_JAPEOK010000001.1, forward strand.
GACTGCTGCTCGCGATGGGCATGCACGCGATGTGGAACGGCTCGTCGGCCTTCGGCGAGTACGGCTTCTTCGCGGTCTACGCGGCGTTCATGGTCCCGACGTTCGGACTGCTCACCTGGCTGGTGATCTGGACCCGCCAGCGCGAACTCGGCACGATCCGCTCCGAACTGCCCGCGTACGCCATGGCGGGCTGGCTCACCGCCCCCGAACCGTTCGCCCTCGGCTCGATGAAGGCACGGCGGCTGGCCCGCGAGTACGCCACCCACCACGGCGGGCGCGCGGCGGGCCGGACGGTCGCGGAGTACGAGGCGTACGCGACATCGCTGGCGTTCCTGCGCCACCGGGGACATCAGGGCCGCGCGGACGCCGACTTCGTCTTACGCGAACGGGAGTTGCTCCACGAACTGTGGACGCGCCGCGAACCGGCCCGCCCCGCCCTGCTGTACGCGGCCCACGCGACGGCTCCGGCACCAAGGGCACCCCAATGGCCGGGCTACGGATCCCCGTACACGAACCCGCACCCGGCACAGACGCCGTACCCCGCATACAACCCGTACCGCTCGTGACCCGAGGCAATCAAGGCACCCGGCACCCCAGACACCACGTCCCGGGCACCCAAAGCGCCCAAGACGACCCGGTCGTCGGTGTTACGGAGTGAGCCCCTTGCCCCGCAGCCAAGCCATCGGGTCGATGTCGCCGCCACCAGGGGTGTGGACCTCAAGGTGGAGGTGCGCCCCGGTGACGTTGCCGGTCGCGCCCACGCGGCCGATGACGTCGCCCGTGTTGACCTTCTGCCCCACGCTGACGTTGATCGACGACTGGTGGGCGAACCACAGCTCCGTACCGTCGTCGAGGGTGAGGACCGTGCGGTAGCCGTACGACCCGTTCCACCCGGCCTCGGTGATCGTGCCGCTGTGGACCGCCTTGATCGGCGTACCGGTGGGAGCGGCGAAGTCCAGACCCGTGTGGTACCCGGAGGACCACAGCGCACCGGACTGCCCGAAGGTCGAGGTGATCGTGTACGAGGAGGTCGGCAGCGTGTACTGCTTGGCGAGCTCGGCGAGGCGCGCGGCCTCGGCCTTCTCCTTGGCCTCCTCGTCCGCCTTCTTCTTGGCGGCGGCGACCTTGGCCTCGGCGGCGTCCCGCTCCTTGGCGGCCTGGTCGGCGGCCTTCTTCGCGGCGGCGGCCTCGGCGGCCCGCTGGGCCTCGCGGTCCACCTGGTCCTGCTGCCGCTCGGCCTGGAGCATGATGCGGGCGCGCAGCGCCTCGCCCGCGTCCGAGTTGCCCTGCTCAGCGTCGGCGGTGGTGAGGCCGACGGAGGTGATCGGCGTGCTGGAGCCCTCGGGGGTGTCGTCGTCCGTGAACGGCGAGCCCACATTGGGCAGGTCGGGCATCGAGATCGACACCGGCGGCTTGCCGGTCTGCGCGGAGGCCATGCCACCCGCGCCGACGGCGGCTATGACACCGACGCCGAGAACGGTCGAGCTACGGGCGAGTCCTCCGCCGCGCTGCTTGGAGACGCGGTGCCGGCCGCGGACGGGAAGGACGGTCTCCGCGCTGGGATTCCAGACCTCCCACGTCTCCTCGTCCTGGCGGACGCCGTAGCCGAAGGTGTCGGGCTTCTTCTCACCCGACGACTCACTCGGCGCGAACGAGGTGGTGGGGGCAGGCCGGTTGGACGCCACGTAGGCGCACTCCTTTCCTTCCTTCTCGCCTACCGGGTTAGCTGACGGGTTCGGAGCAGGAAGGTCTCCTACGCGCGTCAACCGCGGTGTGTTCCACCGCGAAAGACACGCGATTCACCCCAAGTGGTGGTTCCCCGGTTCCCTTGCGGAATTCGGCGCGTGCGCACGGCGCCGACTCTAGTGACGGCAGGGACGACCGCGCTGCGTTATCGAACGTTAATGGACCCCGGTACCGGATTCCAAGCTGTTCCTGATGATCGTTACGACCTCCGGCCTGGACTTACGGGTGATGAGCGGGCCAAAACGGGCGAGTTGATCGTCATTCAGGCATGGGGGCTTTGTTGATGGTGCGTCAGTTGTTATGCGGAGGGACGCCGTTCGACTACCACCAGTGACAGAGCCTGAAAAGAGCGACGCATCTCACGATGGCCGCGGTCGCCACGACTCCCGACCTGTCCAGGCTTCCGAGAGCAGGAGTAGCGGGCGGCCGACGGGAGTTGGGCGAGTGAAAACACCTGGGGAAACGTCCAGGGCCGGAATCCTGAATCGGATTCCGGCCCTGGGCCTTCAGTAGCGGGGACAGGATTTGAACCTGCGACCTCTGGGTTATGAGCCCAGCGAGCTACCGAGCTGCTCCACCCCGCGTCGTTAAGACCACTGTACGCCATCCGCGGGACCCGAAGCACACGCATTGATGTCGACCGCGCTTCATCGGAGGTTTGACATGAAACGTGCCGATCACCGCACCGGCCAACCGAGATGGCGGCGCGCCGGTCGTACGCGTCAACCGAGATGCCGGTTGGGCGACTTCGCGTCGGCCTCGTACTCGGGGAGCACCAGGACATCGGCACCGGCCGCGGCCAGCAGCCCGCTCCCGTCCGCGCCGGTCACGAAGGTGTCCGGCTCCCGCCACGCGGTCACGACCCTGCGTACGCCCGCGTCGAGGATCAGCCGGGCGCAGGGCGCGGGCCGTGACGACCGGCGGGCGCACGGCTCCAGGCTGCTGTAGACCGTGGCGGTCGTGAGACGCGGATCACCCGGCTCGACCTTGGCGAGCGCGGCCTCCTCGGCGTGCGACACGGGGTCGGACTCGCGGGAGTACCCGCGGGCCAGCTCCGTACCGTCGGCCGCGACGACGACCGCGCCGACGCTGAACGCGGTCCGCGAGGGCGGGCACTGGGCGGCCAGTTCGCAGGCGAGGGCCAGCCACCGGTGGTCGGCGGCGGAGGGTACGTTCCCGGTGCCGGGCGCGGTGGGGACGTACCGCATGAGGACGACGTCGCCCACGGGCCGTGTCTCGGTCAGCCGCATCCGGTTGCGGGGGCCGCCCGGATAGTCGCCGGGCCCGAACAGCCGTGGCGCGTCCGGCTCGCCCACGACGAGGGGGGCGACCGCGAGTTGAAGTTCGTCGGCGAGGCCCTGCCGGAGGAGCTGGGTGTGGACGCGACCGCCGCCCTCGACCATGAGCCGCCGTACGCCGCGTACGTCGTGGAGGTGGGTGAGTACGGCCCGCCAGTCGACGTCCGGGCCCACGGGGACGATGTCGACGCCCAGCCCGCGCAGCGCTTCGGCGGCCGTCACCGCCCCCTTGTCGGACGTATAGACGATCTTCTCGCCGCCCGTGGACCAGAAGTTGGCGTCGGGGTCGAGGTCGCCGCTGCCGCTGACGGTGACCTTCAGCGGGTACTCCGGCCGGCCGGCGGCGACCCGGGCCGCGCGCCGCTCGGCGGAGTTGACGAGGAGCCGGGGGTTGTCGGCGCGCAGGGTGCCCGCGCCGACGAGGATCGCGTCGGACTCGGCCCGTACCTCGTCGACCCGGTCGAAGTCGGCCGGTCCGGAGAGCAGCAGCCGATCGGGGCCGGTGTCGTCCAGGCAGCCGTCGAGGGAGACGGCGGCGGACAACAGGACGTAGGGGTGAGGCATTGACGCGCTCTCTTTCAGGGGCGGAGCCTGGGCTTGTCCGGGGTCAGGGGGAGGGTTCAGGGGCCGGTCTTGGTTCAAGTTTGAAACAAAACTACACTGGGGGTATGACGACCCGCTGGCTCACCCCCGAGGAGCAGCGCGCCTGGCGCGCCTACATCGCCGCCTCCCATCTTCTGGAGGACGCGATCGACCGGCAGCTCCAGCAGGAGGCCGGCATGCCACACCTGTACTACTCCATCCTGGCCAACCTCTCCGAGGCCCCGGACCGCAGCCTGCGTATGACCGACCTCGCCGAACGGACGAAGATCACCCGCAGCCGGCTGACGTACGCGGTGACCCGGCTGGAGAAGGACGGGGCGGTACGCCGTGAAGGATGCCGCACGGACAAACGGGGCAGCATCGCGGTCCTCACGGACGAGGGGATGGCCGTCCTGGAGCGCACGGCGCCCGGCCATGCCGAAACGGTCCGCGCGGCGATCTTCGACAAGCTCACCCCCGAGCAGGTGAGCCAGCTGGAGGAGATCTGCACGGGGATCGCGCGGGGCCTGGAGGGAGATGACCCGCAGGCGGCGCCGGACGACGTCCCGTGGCGCCGCCGCTCGTCCACACCCTGCACATAAACCTCAGCACAACCGCTCCCAAGCATTGCTTCAACTTTAAAGCATGGGGTAAGGTCTCGCTCCGAGGAGCTGCTTCAAATCTGAAGCAGTTGAGAGATCGGACCGGGAGAACCGCATGCCCGACTACCCCGCCGCCACCCAGCGCTCGCGCGTCCGGGTGCCGCTGCGTTTCCACGACGGCTACAGCGTCGACGCCGAACTGGTCACCTTCCACGGCCTGACCGACGGCCTGGAACACGTGGCGATGGTCCTCGGCACCCCTTCGGCCTCGGCGCCCCCTCTCGTCCGCCTCCACTCCGAGTGCCTGACGGGCGACGCCTTCGGCTCGTCCCGCTGCGACTGCGGCCCCCAGCTCCGCGAGGCCGTCGAGCAGATCGCCACCCGGGGCGGCGTACTCCTCTACCTCCGCCAGGAGGGCCGGGGCATAGGCCTCTACAACAAGCTCGACGCGTACGCCCTCCAGGACCAGGGCCTCGACACGTACGCCGCGAACACGGCCCTGGGCCTCCCGGAGGACGCCCGCGACTACACGGCGGCGGCCCAGATGCTGACAGCCCTCGGCATCACGGAACTGGACCTGCTCTCGAACAACCCGGACAAGGCGAACCAGCTCCGGGACCTCGGCATCACGGTCGGCCGCCGCGTCCCGACGGGCGTCTTCACGACGGCCCACAACGTCCGCTACCTCCGGGCGAAGGTCTTGCAGACCCAGCACACACTGCGGCTCCCGGACCTGACGGAACCGACGGAACTGGCCGGTCTGGCAGAACTGACGGCGGGCTGACGCCTGCTTGTGCTGGTCGCGAAAAGGCGGCGTACGCCGACACGGTGTCGACGTACGCCGCGCTCGCGCTGGGAACGCTCGCTCAAGTCGCCTACTTCGGGTCGCGGTTGAACGAGGCCTTCGACCAGAAGTAGCCCAGCACGGTCAGCGCCAGGGACCAGGCGATCGCGAGCCAGCCGTTGTGGCCGATCTCGGTGCCGAGCAGCAGGCCTCGCAGGGTCTCGATGGCCGGGGTGAACGGCTGGTACTCGGCGATCGGCTGGAACCAGCCCGGCATCGCGTCGACCGGGACGAAGGTGCTGGAGATGAGCGGCAGGAAGACCAGCGGCAGCGCGTTGTTGCTGGCCGCCTCGGCGTTCGGGCTGATCAAGCCCATCCCGACCGCGATCCAGGTGAGCGCCAGGGCGAACATCGCGAGCAGCCCGAACGCCGCGACCCACTCCAGGGCGGTGGCATCCGTGGACCGGAACCCGATGGCCACCCCGACGGCCCCGACGAGGACCACGCTCATCACACACTGCAGCACGCTGCCGACGACGTGCCCTATGAGCACCGACCCGCGGTGGATCGCCATCGTGCGGAAGCGGGCGATGATGCCCTCGGTCATGTCCATGGAGACGGACACCGCGGTGCCGATCGTGGTGCCGCCGATGGTCATCATCAGGATGCCCGGGACGAGATACGCGATGTAGTCGGACCGGTCGCCGCCGCCGTTGCCGATGCCGGCGCTCATCACGTCGCCGAAGACGTAGACGAAGAGCAGGAGCAGCATGACCGGTGTGAGCAGCAGGTTCAGGGTGAGGGACGGGTAGCGCCGCGCGTGCAGCAGGTTGCGGCGGAGCATCGTGTTCGAGTCGCGCACGGCGAGGGAGAGGGAGCTCATCGGACGTCCTCCTTGGACTGGCCGAGCTGGCTGAACTGGCTGAACTGGCCAGGCTGGTTGGGCTGGTTGGGCTGGTTGGGCTGGTTGGGCTGGTTGGGCACGGTGGTGGTGCCGCCGGTCAGGGCGAAGAACACGTCGTCGAGGTCGGGGGTGTGCACGGTCAGCTCGTCCGCCTCGACACCGGCCGAGTCCAGCCAGTTGAGGATGGAGCGCAGCTCACGCTGGGTGCCGTCGCTGGGGATGCGCAGCGACAGCGCCTCGTCGTCCCGCGCCGCCTCGCTCAGCGAGACGGCGGCGCTCTGGTACGCGGCCGGGTCGTCGAACCGCAGCCGCACGTGCCCGCCGGGGACGAGCCGCTTGAGCTCGTCGGCGGTGCCCTCGGCGGCGATCTTGCCGTCGTTGAGCACGGCGATGCGGTCGGCGAGTTCGTCGGCCTCCTCCAGGTACTGGGTGGTGAGGAAGACGGTGACGCCGTCGGAAACCAGCTCGCGGATGATCCCCCACATGTTGTGGCGCGAGCGCGGGTCGAGACCGGTGGTCGGCTCGTCGAGGAAGATGATCCGCGGGCTGCCGACCAGCGTCATGGCGATGTCCAGACGCCGCTTCATACCGCCGGAGTAGGTGGAGGCGGGCTTCTTGGCGGCGTCGACGAGGTCGAACCGCTCAAGGAGTTCGGCGGCGACGTGCCGTCCCTCACGCTTGGACAGGTGGTGCAGGTCCGCCATGAGGAGCATGTTCTCCTCGCCGGTGATCAGCCCGTCGACGGCGGAGAACTGCCCGGTGACGCCGATCGCGGCACGCACCCCGTCCGGTGACGCGGCGACGTCGTGGCCCGCGACCTGGACCTGCCCGCCGTCGGCGGAGATGAGCGTGGACAGGATCTTGACGGCGGTGGTCTTGCCCGCGCCGTTCGGCCCGAGCAGCGCGAACACGGACCCGGCCGGGATGCACAGATCGATGCCGTCGAGGACGGTCTTGTCGCCGTACGACTTGCGCAGACCGATGGCGGAGACGGCGGTCGGCGACGGGTGACCGTCGGTCCGGCTGGACGTGGACATGACAGAAGAAGGCATGGGCCCTCCCGTTCGAAGGCTGAAGGGGCTGGGGGGTGGTGAACGAGTTGCGGCTGGTTCGGTTCTCCGGCCAGGGCCCGGCCTGCGAGGTCGGGCCCTGGCCGGAGTCAGGTCCTGCTGGAGTCAGGCCCTGCCGGAGTCAGGCCCTGTTGAAGTCAGGCCCTGTTGGAATTTGGAGTAGGGCCTCGGTGAGGTCAGACCTTGGCGCGGCGGACGTCGATGTTGCCGTACCGGGTGCGGGCGCGGACCTTGACGGCGTCCTCGGTCTTCTCCGGGGCGTCGGACGAGGCGAGGGTGTTGCGCACCTGGCCGGAGCCCGAGCTGACGTCGAGCCAGGCGGCCGTGCCCTCGCGGACGCCGACCTCGATGGCGCCGTAGGAGGTCTCCAACTGGACGGTGCCGCGGGCCACGTCGTCCACGCGCAGGGTGCCGTGGGCGGTGGTGGCGGTGACCGAGTCCTCGGCGCGCCGGATCTCGATGTCGCCGTTGGCGCCGCTCACCCGCAGCTCGCCGGTCGCGGCGCCGACGGTGGTGGTGCCGTGCGAGTTCTTCAGGACGGCGGGGCCGTCGATGAGGCCGACGCGCAGGCTGCCGGAGCTGGTGGTGATCTCGGCCATGCCCTCGACCCGGTCCACACTGATCGAGCCGTGCGACGCGGTCAGTTGCAGCGGGCCGGTGGTGTCGAGGCGGACATCGCCGGACGAGGTCTTCACACGGACCTCGCCGAGCCGGCCCTCGCCGAACACCTGGGCCCAGGCGCCGGTCATGTCGACGCGCGAACCCATGGGGAGTTCGACCGTCACGTCGACGGTGCCGGTGCGGCCGAGGCCGAACAGATTGGACTTGGGCGTCCTGACGGTCAGTGCGCCGCTCGCGTACGTGACCACGGTCTGATCGACCGCCCGTACGTCCAGGTCCTTGTTCGGATCGCGGGGGCGCACCTCGACGACGGTGTCGAGGCGGTCGCCCGCGGTGAACTGGATGGATCCGGCCTCCACGTGCGCCGTGACCGAGATCGCTTCGGGAGTGTCGAAAGAAGGCATGGCTGTCCCGTCCTCTTGGGTCTTCAGGGCGTCCCCGCTGGTGGGACGTGGTGTGGGTGAAGTGGTGTGAGCTGAGAGGTGGTGTTGGCCGAGAGATGGTGTTGGTCAAGTGCTGCGGGGCACGGCTAGCGCACCCAGCCCGTGATGCTCTGTCCGATGGTCGGGATCTTCTCCGTCGTACGCGGCCGGGTGCCGCCGTCGACCGCGGCCGACACGGCGCGCACCAGCCACGCGTTGACCGACAGGCCCTCGCGGGCCGCGGCCTCCTCGGCGCGGGCCTTGAGGTGGGCCGGCAGACGCAGGTTGACGCGAGCGGTGCCGCCCTCGTCGCCGTCGGCCGGGGCCGAGGCCGGGGCGCCGAGCGGTTCGACGGGCGCGGTCGGCTCCGCGGGGGCGCCGCCGTCGCTGGGCGGCAGCGTCACCACAAAGTCGGGGTCGAGCCCGCGCAGCCGTACGTCGACCGAGCCGGGGGCGAGTTCGCGGGTGATCTCGTCCGTCGCGGCGGAGAGCACGTTGAGCATGGTCAGCCGGGTCGCCGACTCCAGGGGAGCGGTGAGCCTCTCGGCCAGCTCGCGAGCTTCGTCGCCACCGGCTTCGGCAGCCACCGCGAGTTCGCGGCGGAGGGTTTCGACGTACGGGGTGAGGTCCATGACGCCATGATGGCACCACATTGGCTCAGCACGCAAGCCGCAAGGTGACACCACTGGGACTGAGCCCGATGAAAACGACCTGACCTGCAAAAACATGATGGCGTCTACCTGAGCAACCATGGCGCCACGCGCGCTCACCCACTCTCAGGAGCGCGATATGGCGTCGCAGTAGCGCGATATGGCATCGAATGGCACCCGAATGACACCCTGGTGGCACCGCGCGACACTGGATGGCGCCAGATGACGCCAGGCGGCGCCGCCCGACGCCATGGTGACGCCAGAGCCGAGGCGCACCGCCGCCGCGAACTACGCGCCGCGGTGCTGGTAGAGGCAGGTGTACAACAGCTCGTCCTCCCAGCCGCCCACCTCGGCGAAGGTGAGCAGGGCAGCCCGCGCGGGCACCTCACACGTCGGCGCCTCGGTGGAGAAGGGAGGCTGCTGCCCCGTCGGGTCGACCGGCAGCATGTCCTGGCACTGGTAGCCCGCCGCGTTCATGAGCAGGATCGCCTCGCGCTCCGGACCGGAGTAGCCGCCCGTGTAGACCAGGCAGTACGAAGCGCCCGGGTCGCCGCCCGTCTGGGGCGTCTGAATGACACGGACCTGCTCCAGCACGGGCCGCGGTTCCTGCCATACCGACTCCGCGGGGACCGGCGCCTCGGCCACGTGCGGCGGGCTCGGCGACGGCGTGGGCGGGGCGGAAGAAGCCGGTGCCTTCCTCATGGCGGGAGGTTCGGGGGTCGCGGCGGCCGCACGCGCGGCCGGAGACGTCGGCTGTGCGGCCGACTCCGGGCCATGATCGGCCAGAACGAACGCCCCGACACCGGCCAGCCCGCCAATGACACCCGCGACCGGGATCACGAGGGCGAGCAGCGGGAGGCGGGGCCGGACCCGACCGCGTACTACCGCCGCGGCGACCGGTCCGGCCGGACCGGCAAGTGCGACCGGACCGGCCGGGCGCACGACAGGGATGTCGTCGAGGGTGTCACCGTTGTGGAAACGGCGAAGCTCCTCGCTGAGATGCGGTGGACGGTGCGGCTTGTCGCTCATGGCTCCCCCTGGCGGTGCGACGCGCGGTGCGCGAGGGAGGGAAGTCTTCCGCGACTTTGCGGTCGTTGTGGGCGCTATGAGCAACTGTCACCGCTCCGTGCACATCCTCGCGGCAACGGTGGACGCCTGGGCCACCAGGAGGCGGACGATCATCGTCTGGCCCGCTTCATCCCGTACCGCCGGCGTGACGATCCGGCACATGGACAGCGACGGGCCGGCCGCGCCGGCCACAGACCGCATCCAGCCCGTCCGGCCGGGTCAGTGGAGCGCGTCGATGGCTTTCACGATCAGGGCGCGGGCGTCGGCTCCGTACACGGCCATGCTGCGCAGCTTCTCGAACGCCCTCAGGTACACGGCAATCTCGCTGGGCTGAGTGATCTTCACCCGGGCGGATACGAGTTCAACCGCCACCATGCGGTCGTCGGAGACATGGAACGTCCCAACCCCACCACCCTGATTTCGTGAGGTGACTCGGACCAAGGGATCCCGCGCGCCGCGACGAGTTCTGCGGTGTCCGGCGGTCGTACTGTTGAACCCGCTACCGAGGAGAACTCCCGATGCGCAGCGTGACCTATTCGATGAGCGTCTCGCTTGACGGCTACATCGTCGGGCCGGACGGCAGTTTCGACTGGTCGGTGCCCGACGAGGAGGTCTTTCGCTTCTGGATCGAGGAGATTCGCGGGGTAGGCGTCCACCTGTTGGGACGACGGCTGTACGAGACGATGCTGTACTGGGAAACGGCCGACCAGGATCCATCGCTCGACGACTCAAAGCTCGAGTGGATCGCGCTCTGGAACCCGCTGCCCAAGGTGGTGTTCTCCACCACTCTGCCGGAGGTGCAGGGCAATGCCCGGCCGGCCTTCGGCGGCCTGGCGGAGGAGATCGAGCGGTTGCGGGCCGGGCTGGGGGAGGGCGACATCGCGATCGGCGGCGCGACTCTCGCCGCCGAGGCGGCCGCGCTGGATCTGATCGACGAGTACCAGACCATGGTCTACCCGGTGCTGGTCGGTGGCGGCATCCCGTACTTTCCCCGGCGCGAGCGCCAGGTGGATCTCGAACTCGTCGAGACCCGCACCTTCAACTCGAAAGTCGTCCACCAGCGCTACCGCGTGACTCGCTAGCCCGCTCGTCCGCCGAGCCCTGGCCTCCACGTTTCGGTTGAGTTCGCTGCAGGCTGCCACGTCGTGGGCCCTGCCACTTGGCGGTGACGAGCGGGACGTCGTGCCCGACGAGTGCGCCATCCCGCGGGCGCCCGGCAACCTCGGCATCGCCCCGAGCAGCGCGAGTGGCTGACGGCTCTCTTTGTCCCTACACGGAAGCCGGATCAGCGAGCGCGACGCTGGGGTGTAGCCACGGCAGGGCCTCAGCCGGCGCGGACGGCTCCTGACACCGTACGTACCTACGACGACGGCATCGTCTGCCGAGGAAGGGCACCTTACGGGCTGCCTTCCCTCGCGAAAGAATGGGCCCATGTCCGATCCTCCTGGATGGCTCCGCCACCTGCACATCGCCCTCGAACAGGCGGCGGGCGACCGTGCAGCTCTCCGCCCACCGCTGATGCAGGTAGGGCTTGTCGGGATCGAGAATGCTGGTCATGCCGGTCCGCCGTCCGACCAGGAACTCGTCTGCGGTGGCCACATTCGCAAGTCGGCGAACCGCGTTGCGGGCCAGGCCCAGTCGGCGGGCGATCGGCTGCTTCCCGAAGCGGAGCTGGGCTACCGACCTGCCCGCGGCCCTCACCACCAGCCGAAACGCCCGGAGAGATACCGGCGGACCCTTACGATAGATCGAGACTCCGCCGACATGCCCGAGACGGACACCGCACCGCTCAACCTTGAAGGCTCGGTTGCCTCCCGGGTGGTCGTGGCATTGGCAGCGAGGAACGCGCCGGCTGCGGCTTCCTCGCTGGAGCTGTAGGTGGCTTCCTCGGGAGCCTCGTCGCCCTGCCCGCTGGCTGCGTTCGCGATCCACCACCAGGTGCCTTCTTCCGGGCGCCAGGTAGTGAGGGCCTCTCCGCCGAACGCCTTGAAGTGGCTGGGCCCGGCAAGCGCCTTCTCGGGGAGCACCGCTCCGGGCCAGCGCTTGCGGGCGGCTTGCCGGGAGATCTTCCACGCAGCTCCCAGGGCGGCGTAGCTCGCACCCTTGGCTCCCGCGATCCGAGCAGACCTCGCAGCAAGGCGCTCGGTCTCGTCGGACGGGGGCCGCCAAGCGGCCAGCGTTGCCAGCGCGGCCTCCATGGAAGTGTCGTCCCACGGGGTGTTGTCGTGGGCGTCGCTGGTCATTCGCCTGCGCATGGCCTGGGCCAGCGGTTGAATCGCGCCGTACAGCGCTCCGATCAACGCGGCCATCTCGGGCTCGGTCGGTTCTGGCATGTCCACGGACGTAACTCAAGTCACGACAACCTGACATGCCGAGACAACCTAGGCTGTCGCCCAATGTGCGGATTCTGGCACCTTGTCCACGTGCAGCGAGGAATGACGGCGGTCTCCAGGAGCACCACGAGCGCCTGCATCACATCCGTGTCCTCAATCAGCGTCACCAGGTCCACACGGAGTGCGGGAGAGGGATTGCTGTAAAAAACGCTCGCCGACAGTACTTTCGCACTTGGGCAGCAACGCAATGTCCGCGGCGACGTCGATGCGTGCGTTGTCTGGGCCGGGTTCCGAGAGCACCTACCCTTACTCAACCGTGACCGCTGCCAGCCGGGCAGCCGTAGAGGGCGCCGCCTTCATGGGGGAACTGACCAGAGACGACTCATTCACGGCAAAGACGGTGTCACATCGATCCTGGACACGATCGTCGTGAGTGGCAATGACTACGGCACATCCGGCCTTGCTCATCTCGCGGAGGATGTCGACGACCATGGTGGCATTGTCATGGTCGAGGGCGCCGGTCGGCTCGTCCGCGAGCACGAGGGCCGGCTGCTTGACCATGAGTCGGGCGAGGGCCACACGCTGCTGTTCTCCGCCGCTGAGGTGGTAGATCTTCTCCTTCTCCCGCTCGCCCAGGCCAACGCGATCGAGGGCCTTGGCGATAGCTGTGCCGACCTCGCTCCGCGAAGACCGCTGTGGTTTGACGGCCACCTTCAGATTTTCGGCGACGGTCGCGTTCTCGATCAGGGCATAGTTCTGGAAGAGGTAGCCGAGAATACTGCTGCGGAAGCCTCGAATCTCGCGTCGACCGAATCGGGTGATGTCCTTTCCCTCGTGACGGATCGCCCCCGCGCTCGGCCTGTCGAGCAGGCCGAGACAGTTGAGAAGGGTGGACTTGCCCGATCCGCTAGGGCCGACAAGGGCGAGCATCTCGCCGCGGCTGACCGTGAAGGTGACATCGGACCACAGGGTCCGGCGGCCGAAGGACTTCGACAGATTCTCGATTTCGATCACGACAGTGCTCCTGCTGAGTGGAAGAGAATCGCATGTGCGGAGCTCACGCCTCGGTTGCCCCTTCTCTGACGATGCGACCGTGGAAAACTGCAAGAGCGAGGAGCACGGCGCCGAGTTCGACAGTGACCAGCCCAGCGATGATGCTGAGATCTAGTTCGGTGAGATGGACGAATGGGCGGGGAAGAGGGGTGCCAGCAGCAGCTAGCTTCTCCAACTCCTGGTTCTGCAGCCATGTTTCGAAAGGTACCCGCGTGGCGAGGAGAACTGCAATGCCCACCTCTATGCTGAGGATGAAGCGGTGGGTGACCGTGTATCTCCAACCACTGATGTGCTGCACGAAGATGGCCTGGGAATTCTTGCGCGAGTAGATGATGCAGACGCCGACGCCAGCGATAAGAAGGACGATCACAGCCAGCACAAGGTTGAAGAGCTGTACTCGAAACTCGTTGACAGCATCCCTCAGTTTCAGGGCGGAGTTCTGGCCGACTGGGCGTACGGCTGTCACATATGTCTGCAGTTTGTTCGCCTCGATGGCACCCAGGACGTCATCAGGGTCGGGAAAGACGACTCCTTCCTGGGTAGCGAATGCGGTATAGCCGTCGTCGGAGAGAAATTTCGAGCCGTTGGGGACCACGACAAGAACCGGGTCGCGCACCAAAGACCGGTCGTCCTTCGGGCTGTGGGCTGCGTTGTAGACCTGGTTTCCGGGGTTGTAGGCGAAGAGACGTTGGCCGCTCTTCGCCCTCAGCGTCTCCAGCTGGGTATGCCGGTTAAAACTTGAAGCCAACACGTTGGGGATTGCCGCGGTTATGGCTGCTGTATGGCGACTGAGGGATTCAGGGATTATGAGCCGCACCGGGTACGCTTCTGGCGCCTTGCCGTCCTGGGCCACCGGGGTGTAGCGCCGTCCCGTCGGGGCGAGAACCGACTGTTTCGCAAGAAAGGTCTCATTCACGACGAGCACCTCTCCCGGCGGCATGTGCGAGTCCTGGGCAAGGCTCTGGAGATCTCGGCGCCCAGCCAGAATGATCTTGCCTTTCCCGTCAGCTTGGCGCAGCCACGGACCCACCTCCTTGATCACCTGGTCCGTTTCGCTGGGCAGGCTGCCGTTGAGGCGGATGGTGACGGCATCACCGGCTTCGGCGTAAGCCTCCCGGCTTTTCTGTCGGACCAGTACATCCTGGCCCGCCGATGCGACATCCATGGCGATGCCGAGGGCGAGCAGCAGTGCGGGGATACGCACCAGGTAAACACTGACAGATGCCGCCCGGGCGGGCAGTTCACCCTTGAGAGCACGCAGTACGTCAACCTTGAAGGTGAGGGCGAGCACGGCCGCGTGGGCGGCTAGCACCAGGAGAACGAACAGACCGGCAAGGCTCGCGGCAACGGCGGCAAACATCCCCAGCCAGGCAAGGCCATTGTAGAAGCCGAGGAAAGCGAGCACCCCAGCTGCCACAACGCCGGCAGCCACCGACCAGGACGCCGTCAGCTGCCTCAGATCACGAACAAGGAGGTCAGCGAAAGACATGCCCTGCAGCCGCAGAACTCCGTACGCCTTCGCACTGAGCAGCACGCTCGCTCCGGTCATCGTCACCGCAGCGAGCGCAACCACCCAGAAGGACCAGGCCAGGACATCACCGATATACGCAGCGGCCAGAGTGGTGTACGAGAGAGGATGGGACACGCTTGCGCGCAGGCCGAGGTCCGCGAACTCGGCAACCAGCGCATCAGCAGCCGCAGGTGACCCGAACACGTAGTACTCGCCCCGCGGATCACGCTGCCCGATCTCGGCGATCGGGTGCACGTCCGTCGTGTAATTCCTGCTGAACGCCGGATAGCCCTCGTCCAGCCACGCGCCCGCACCGGACTGCCGATTGTCCGGGGCCATATACAGATGCCGGTGACCGTCGGGGTCCCTCACATCGGGCACCTCACGAGCCACCGTGACTCCATGGTCGGCCGAAAACGACGCGATCGCCTGGGCGACCTGAGCGCCGCTCACCGAATCGTCGGAGTCGAAGACCCAAATCAGAGCCGAGTTTCCCAGCACCCCGCCCTCATCCAACCCCCGCACGAACAGAAACGCCAACACTGCAGAGAAGGCCAACACGGCGGCGTGAACGAATTTAATACCTCGGTGCAGCATGGGTTTCCTAGATCAGGGCATTCGAGGAGCAAACATCTCTGAACAAGACTGGGATTGTGAAGCGGTCCAGCCGTGTGACGCAAATCTCTCGCCCCGACAGCTGATGCCGAGTCAGGCACGTTTGCCTACGAGAAGCCTCATACGGTGCGATCGCAAGGCGGCCGAGAGCCCTGGCAGCAGAGCTACCTGAACTCTCGGCCAACGCAGCAATCCTGCCGGGCCGCAGGAGACTGACCGCGACTACCGAAAGGCCCAGGAATGCAAAACTACCTCGTGCAGCCCTTGTCCCAGTAGGACGAGCCGACCGAAGAGCTGTCCACCTCCGCCGAGGCCAGAGACCACGGCCCAGGCGCGGTGCAGGCGCTGTAGGACCAGTAGTTACCGTGCACCGAAGACGAGTGGTTTGCGGTCGGGTGCTTGTAGTTCGACCACACGCTGCAACAGCCCACGCCGTAAGCCCACGTGCCGCCACCGACGTTGACAGACGCCAGCGCCGGAGTGGCAGCAGCCATGACCATGGCGGCGCCTGCCACCGCAGCCTTAACCCCGTTGGAGAGTCTCAAGATTGACCCCTAGTCATTTTGTTTTGATCGGGACAGGTCAAGAGCTTGATCGCGAAGCATGGTCTGAGCAACCGGATATCCATGTGATCTAGGTAACGTCGAAATCCGGCCGTGGCCGAAGGAGTAGAGGCCGCAGGCGCTCGAGGTTGACGGCATCAAGAAGTCGTCAGCGTAAGCGGAATGTGGCCACATATTTTCTCCAATAGGACATAAACGCCGGTTGATATCGACGAAAGGTGGCGTTCGTCCGTTGTGTCGAGACGTCGCGCGCACGCCGGGGGAACGAGGGCGCGGAGGCGGAATGCGCCATTCAATGGCCGGATCGATGGCCCAGTGGTGGTGGCCGAAGTCATGGGATCTACTCCCCACCGGGGCAGGTTGGGGCTAAGGTAATCGCTCCTGTCGCGCCGTAATGAGTGGAGGGCATCGGCATGAAGGTGCTCACGCTTAGGCCCTGACGGTGCCTTGCCGCGCCGCGGCCCCGGAAAGCGGCGTCATCTTCCAGGAGCGGCTGTTGTCGAACGAGTCCCGAAGCAGTGGAACTATGCCTCCTGCCATCCGCAGGCGGTGTGGAATTCGCGCCTCTCTGGCGCTCCGCGCTGCACAGCAGTCGGCCGGATAGCTCACTTTCATTGACATAGACCGCTGATGTCGATCCGCACCGCTATCCCGAGGGCCTGAACACCTTCATGACTTCCCACATAGCCGTTCTCCGGCGCTGTCTGCCTGTCTGGGCGATCCCGATGCTGTGGACTCTCGCCTTCGGCCTGTGGGGGCTGTCCCGGCAGCACAGCGTGTGGCGGGACGAGGCCGCGACCTGGCAGGTGGCACAACGGTCAGCAGCCGACATCTGGCACATGCTCGGGCAGGTCGACGCCGTGCACGGGCTCTACTACCTGCTGATGCACGGACTCTTCGAATGGTTCGGACCCAGTACCACGACCCTGCGGCTGCCCTCCGTGCTGGCGATTGCGGTGGCGGCGGGCAGTGTGGCGGTCATCGGCCACCGGCTGGCGGGCGCCCGGGCCGGCCTGGGAGGAGGACTGGCGTTCGGGCTGCTTCCGGCCGTGCAGTTCTATCTCCAAGAAGGCCGCCCGTACGCGCTGGTCGCGGCCGCCGCCGCGATTTCCACACTGCTGCTGGTGACCGCGTTCGAGGGGCGTGGTGGGGCGATGTGCTGGGCGGCGTACGGCACCACAATCCTCCTGTGCGGGCTGTTGAACTGGCTGTCGCTGCTCATACTGCCCGCGCACGTGGCGACCCTGGTCTGGACACGGGCCCGGCGCGGGATCTGGACACGCTGGGCGTCTGCCTCAGCGGTCGCTACAGCGTGTGTGCTGCCGTTGATCCTGTTCAGTCGGAGCCAGTCCAGACAGATTTCCTGGATACCGCCGCTGACCTGGCACATGATGATCGGCCCGGCGGTCCTGCTGGCGATCGGCGGCCTCGGAGCCCTGCTGAATCGGCCGCAGGTAGGCCAATTGTCGGCGGCAGCCATCGGGCTGCCACTGCTGGCCGTGCCGCAGATCAGCCTGATCGGTCTCTCGCTGGTCCAGCCGCTGTTCTTGGACCGGTACGTTCTCTTCAGCCTGCTGGGTCTGGCACTGTTGACCGGTGCGGGGCTGAGTGCGGCGGTGCGAGCAGCCACACCGCGGTTCCCGAGAGCATCGACGTGGGCTCTCCCTGTGGTGGTCGCCGTATCGATGGTGGCGCTGCTGCCGCAGTCGCTTGCCAAGCGGTCTTCGTCGAGCCGGGTGGACGACGTACTGGCGGTGGCAGTAGACGTGCGACGTCTGAAGGAGACCGGGGACGCGGTCCTCTTCGTGCCTGCGGCGCGGCGCGACACCAAGTTGGTCTCCCCCGACGCCTTCATCGGTCTGCGGGACATCGCTCTGACCGAGAGCCCGGCGAAGTCCGGGACACTGAAAGGTGTGGAGGACAGCCAAGTCCGGATACGGGCTGCGATGCTGACCCAGCGGCGGATCCTGCTGGTCACGGACGCAACGAAGGTGGCGAAGCCGGTGTCGGCGAAACGGGACAGGATGAAGATCTCCGTGTTGAAGGAGTACTTCACGGCGGTGGCGGACAAGCAGGTCCGCGGCCGGAGAGTGACGATGTACGAGCGGCTCGCACCAGCCCAACGATCTACCGACGGAAGTCCAGCGGGTAAGCCGGACGTGTAGTCGGAATTCTTTGCTGAGGACACGGGCTCGTCGCCCGACCTGCTGTGTTCCTACCCTAGAACGGCAACAGCGTCGCCTGGGACGGCAACCGCTTCAAAAGGCAGAGTGAACCGCCCTGGTTCGCAAGAAGACGTCGGACTGTCCCGAGTTGGGTGAAGTCGAGGGCAGCACTCTCCCGGGCGCCAAGGTGATCAAGAAGCAGGTGAAGGAGGTCCTCCGGGAGATCCGGGAGACGGGACGGTACGAGGCCCCGGAATCCGGAGCGCCGCAGGACTACGAAGAGGCCCTCGTAAACCTCCTCGACAAGGGCCGGCAGAACAAGGCACTGGAGGCGGCGAACAAGGTCCTCGCGCCGAAGGCGAACAGGTGGGACCAGTTCATGAACTCCGAGGGCCTGATCGGCATGACCGCCATCGCCGACATGCTCAACATGCCCGTGAGGGACATGACGAACTGGCTCGTCGACGAGGGCGTCTTCCATGAGCAGCCCTCCAGGTTCGGCGCGAACAAGAATATGCCGCGCCGCGCGTACCAGTCCTCGGATCACTTCAAGGTCAAGCTGGAGACGAACGGGAAGGTGTCCTACGAGGTGGCTTACGCCACCGTTCTCGGAGCCGACTTTGTCTTCGACCGCTGGCAGGCTCACGCCGCCGCCTAACCGAACGCCTGCAGCTCCGCTCTTCTCTGGGAGGGCGGAGCCGCTGTCGTGCGGACAGGGGTACCCGCCAGCGGGTACCCCTGTCCGCGCAGGGCGTCGATGGCTTTCAGATCAGGGCGCGCGATCCGCCCCGTACACGGCCAGATCCGCCAGCCGGGCGAACGCCCGCAGGTACATGTCCAGTTCACCGGGAGCCGTGACGGTCACCTTCGCCGCGAGCAGTTCCACGTGAACCCGCACGTCGTCGAAGACCGTGAACTGTTCGAGCGGCCACATGTCCCCCTCCCTCGCGGCCGCGGCCGGGATGATGCCCAGCGACATGGACGGCAGGGTCATCGCGACGAGCACGTTGCCGAGCTGGCCGGCCATCACGTCCTGGTCGCCGACCCGATGGTTGAGTACGCTCTCTTCGATCAGCGTCGCGAACCGGTGGTCGCCCTCGTGGATGACCCGGGCGCGGCGCATCCGGACCTTCACCGCATCGGCCACATCGTCGGGAGTGCCGCGGAAGCCCGCGATCGTGCCCATGAGCGCCGTCGCGTAGCCGGGCGTCTGCAGGTAGCCGGGCATGACGTGGGAGGCGTACACGCGGAACAGGCGGGTGCGCTCGTACAACCTCGCGGACGTCTCCGCCAACTGCTTCATGCCCGTGCGCTGGAGCCGCTTCCAGTGCAAGTACATGGAGTCGGCCCGGCGGCTGGCCTCGATCAGGTCTGCCGCCTGGCAGTCGGCATCGCACGCCGCACACCAGGCGCGGATGTCCGCGTCCGCCGGGGCGGTGACGGCGTTCTCGATCCTGGACGACTTGGCGACGGACCAGCCGCACAGGCGGGCCGGCTCCTTACCGGAGATGCCCGCGTCCAGGCGCAGCTCCCGCAGACGGGCCGCGAGAGCCGCGCGCGCTTCCTGCACGCTGGACGTCGGGAACGTGGACATGGCTGGCTACTTGACCTCGTACTCGTCGTGCGGAGTGGCCCGCTCCCAGACGAACGCGGCCGCATGCTGCTCGACCACCGCGGGATCGTCGCTCAGTTCCTTACTGATCCACTCGCCGTCCCCGGCGAAGTGCGGACCCGCATCAGCCGGCCGTCGAAGACCCACAAGTCGGTGCCGGGCAGCAGCAGATCCCAGGCCGCACGGCGCGGCAGCCACCGCACCTGTTCGCCGGCTTCGACGTTGGCGCGGGTCTGGTAGTGCTCCCAGCGGATGTAGTCGGTGACCGGCTCGGACACGACCCGGGCACGGCGCACGGTCACGCCGCGGGCGACAGCGTGTCGCATGAGCTCGTCGTCTCCTCGTCGGCTTAGTAGCTCTGGGTCAGCAGGTCTGATGCGTCCGTGTCTACCCAGACCGTGGGGCATCCGTCCTCGTCTGTCTCGGGGTTGATCCCGACGAAATGAATGTTCATGGTGGCTGGCCTCCCGCGCTAGTCGGTTGCAGCGATTTACACCACCGTCGTGGCCTGGAGTCACATGGCCAAGAGCGCATACCGGCCATGGCCAGGGGTGTCCAACTGCCATGTAATTCGGTGCAACTTCGTAGCCGAGCCGATGCGCGGGTTCCTGGCGTCGGCAGGTACCGACAAGACCCCGACGAGTCGGTCAGGACTCCCGGGGCGTGGCCAACGCTGAGCAGGAGCGCCGGCATGGCAACAAATACCATCCACCCGACCGCCAGCGAAGCCCAGAATCAGGCCCCGCCGGACATTGAGACAATGCGCGAGACCGCTGATCGTCTGCTGGACCGGACGCCATCCCGCTGGCCGCTGCCGAGCTGGACACGCTCACTCTCACGATGCGCGGACATCTGGAGTTGCTGATCCCCGACGTCGAGCGCTCCGTTGGCGGACGCCCCAAGAACGTGGCGCAGTACTGCGCTCTGGCGTGGGTCGGGGAAGCGGGGGGAAGCTGCGCGTCGAGCCGCAGCCCGGCCCTGATGGGGCGGCCGCCCACGCGCGGCGCCTGGCCCGCGTCCTGAACGCCCTGTGCCACCACTACGAGCGGCTCGGCGGGTGCCCGTGAGTGGGACCCGACGCGTATGCCGCTACTGCGACGATCCCAACACCGACCTGGACGGCGCCGTGTGCCTGTGGCATGAGCCCGGCATGCTCGGCCCGGGGTGGGGCGTCTACACACACCGCGAGCACGCCGACCTCCTCACGCCGACCCCCGTGCGAATCCTGATCACGAAAGCGCCGCGGTCGGACGACCGACCCCCGGCCGGGCATGTCCACCGGCCGAGGCCGACCCATGTCCCGGGCCGTGATCGTCTGCACTTCGGGCGAGCACCGGGCGAGCTAACGATCTCTGCGGCTTCGAAACGGACCAAAGGCCCAGGTCAGATTGCCTCTGACCTGGGCCTTGTCGGTAGACCCTGTGGGACTCGAACCCACAACCAATGGATTAAAAGTCTCGATGACTTCATGCCGGACGGTGACGCATGATCCGGCATCGTCCTTCCAGTCCAGGTCAGACGCCGTTTCTCGGTGATGCGGTATCGATCGATACCGCATCGTCCGAAGGTGTCCGGGCTCACGGCGGGCTCACTCGCCTGCCGTCCGTTTCGGCCGGCCGCCCTTCCGTGCGCGACGCTCGGCCAACTCCTGTTCGGCCTTCACGAGGTCGGCGCGGTCCTGATCGTCGCCATGCTCACGAACGCGGCCTCGCATGTGGTCGAGCAGGTCGTTCGTGCGGTCCGTGTCGAGCCTCTCGCAGATCCGTCCGTACGCGTCCCAGAGCGGCCCGGGTACTCGGATGGGGCGGGTCCTCGTATGCCGGGGGGATGGGCTTTCCTGCTCGCCGCTCACGCTGCTCCCTCTCTGTAGATACAGGGAATCTTTGCATGAGCCTTGTGCAACTACAAGGTTTCCGGATACTCTGTAGTTGCAAGGTTAGCTACTCCGGAAACGGAGCGGCCCTCGGACGGTGTTACGAGCACCGACTGAGGGCCTGACGGAACAACCTGATCTAGGCAGGAGCCCGCTGTGTTCAACCTTCTCACGTCCCCCCGGACCGTTCGTACGGTCCGCGGCATCCTCGGCACCGTTGCCGACGCCGTCCGCTCCGTCGTCGCCCCGGCGACGCTCGTCGAGCAGACCGAGACCTCCACGGTCGTTACGACCGTCGAGGCCCCGGACCCGGCTGGCGTCCTCACCGCCGACGAACTCCCCCCGGTCGACACCATCGAGACCGCCGCCCGCGAGTACGAGCGCGCCGCCGACCAGGCCCGCCGCGCCGACCGCGGGAAGCGCGCCGCGAAGAAGGTCCTCGACCGCCTTCCGGCCGGGATCTACGGCGGATGGAAGGTGTTCCGCACCCCGTCCTCGCGGCAGACCCCGGACCTCGCTGCCATCACGGAGACCTACAAGCGCCTCGGTCTCGGCCCGGTGCCGATGAAGCCGTGCGCCCCCTCGCTGAAGGTCGAGCGCGTCGAGTTCGTCCCGGCCGCCAACGAGCTCGCGGCCCTGGCTGCCTAGTCCGCCACCCGCCCGCGCCTGCCCCGCCCGCGTTCTGAAGGACGCGAATTCTACCGCCGGGTAACGGAGTTGGGCCGGACGTCCCCCAAACGGAGAAGGGACGCCTGGCCCACCCCCGGCGGGACGACTACGAGGAGAAGAGCCGCATGCACACCACACCCGAGGGGACAGAGACCATGCAGAACACGACCGCCCTTGCCGCCGCCACCGCCCACCTCGTCGACACCGACCAGCCCCCCGCGACCTTCCGCGCCCGCACCGCGGAGACGGGTGCCGGCAGCCAGCAGCGGGCCCGCGCCGAGGAGCTCGTCGAGGACGGAGCCCGCGAGCACACCAACAACCAGGCCGCCGAGGCTGAGCGCGAGGCAACCCGCCGAAGCCTCCTCGACGACTGGAAGAAGGTCGGCGACCTCCACCGCGAACGCGGCACCTACACCCCGGCTGTGGAGAACTTCTACAACGAGGTCGCGCTCCTCGTCTCCGTCTCCCCGGACCCCGCCGCCACCTTCGACACGCTCCTGAACGTCATCTCCAGCGAGAACGCCAAGAGGAACAAGACCACCGCCGAGTGCCCCGTGTGGCCCGGCATCTGCACCGACACCGCCCCGGGGCACTTCGACCACTTCAACCACGAGCACCGCGTCCTCGACAAGAGCGGCAACCCGCTGCTCGACGTCGGGTTCGTCCAGCTCTCCGACCTCGGCGGCAACAGTCCGGCGAAGATCTACGTCCGCGGCGAGGACTTCGCCCCGGAGGAGATCCCGGCGAAGACCGCGGAGCTCCGGCGGCTCCTCGACACCGCCGACGCCATGGCCGAGAAGGTCCTCGCCATCGGCAAGCCCGAGGTGGCGCCGCACTCGTGGGCGTACACCCTCCGGGGCACTGACACCAGGGTCGACGTCACCTGCCCGCCGTGGTGCGAGAACACCCACGAGATGGATCAGTACTCCACTCAGGTCGCCTCGGACATCTACCACCAGGCGTGGGGCCAGGAGCGGACCGTCGAGGCCACCGACGAGTGCGAGAAGTACGAGCCGCGGCGTCTTCTGTCCGCGCAGCTCGCCGTGATCCCGGACTCCGAGCTGGGTGAGGCCGAGCGCGCCCCGCACGTGAGGGTCGAGGTCGTCGACGAACTGTGGACCCGCGCGATGGGCCGGGACGAGCTGGCCGAGTTCATCGGCACGGTCGAGGGCCAGCTGACCGAGCTGCGGAAGCTCCACACCCGCCTCGTCCAGGTCCGCGCCGAGACCGCCTGAGTCCCACCCGCAAGACGGCCCCGAGGCCGGCGACCCTACCGCCGGCCCGGGGCCTGGATCCGACCCTTTCAACGCAAGGAGTCAGACCTTGTCCAGGACCGTACCCGAGCAGGCCGCGCCCACCCGCCGCCTCGTCGCCGCGGGCGTCATCCGCCGGAGCGCGGACCGCACCACGACCGTGCGCGTCACCGCGGCCGGCGTCACCGGCACCATCCGCAAGGGAGCCGGGCGATGACCAACATCCCCGAGCCCGTCCGCGAACTCCTCGCCGCCGTCCTCGAAGCCATCGACCTCCCGCACCCCGCGACCATCGGCGGTAACGGAACCCACGACCAGCTGCTCGCCGTCCGCGCCTCGCACGCGAGGATCGCGCTGCGGGCCGTCCTCGACGGCGGACCCGACTTGGGCCCCGCCTGGAACGCCGGCTACCTGCGTGAGCGCCTCGCCGAGCACCCTGTCGCCGGGTACGTCACCGCCGACCAGGCGCACGCTGCTCTCGACGCCGGGAAGTCCTGGTCCGAGGCCGTCGCCCTTCCCGTCGGGGAGGGTCAGTGAGCGTCGGCCGCACCGTCACCCTGCAGACCAGCGACCACGGGGACGTCACCCTGCCGTGCCCGGCCTGGTGCGTCGGCCACGCTGACCACGACCCCGAGTCCGCCCGGGCCGACCTGATGCACGTGGGCCCTGAGGTCGACTGCACCCACCTCGGCGTCACCCTGTTCACCGCCGAGCTGGTGCAGTCCCCGTTCGCCGGGCCGAGCTCGCGCTACCTCGGCGGCCGTACGCCTGGCGTCTCCATTCATCCGCTCGGCAAGACCCTCGACCCGGCCGACCTGTACTCCCTCGCCGCGCAGCTGGACGCGTACGCCGACCGGCTGCGCGACATGGCCGACCGGCTCTCCACGATTCTCGGGGGCGCCGAGTGAAGCGCGGCCCCGTCCGTCGGCCGACCGAGCATGCGGCCCTCGCGGCCGTGTGCCGGTCCGCCCGGCGCCTCCCGCCTGTTCCCGCCTTGATGGCCGCGCTGCTCGACGCGAACGAGCGCCGTGACCGCGAGGGCGTCATCATCTGCGCGCACCGTGTGGTGCGCGCCGCCGCCCCGGAGGTGGGCGAGTCGTGACAACTGACAGCACCCGTACGTGGATCCGCCGGACGTCGACCGCGGCCGGCCTCGCCTACACCGCCATCGCCGAGTACGAACTCGCCCGAAGGTTGGGGGCGCAGCAGCCCATCGCGGTCATGCTGCCGCTCTCCCTCGACTGCTACGTGATCGCCGCCCTGAAGTGGTTCCGCGCGTTCGACGTCGCCCTGTCGCTGATCCTGATGTGCGCGGCGCAGGTGGCCGCTCACGCTCTCGACGCGGGTGTCGTGAAGGTGAGCCTCGAACTCGTCACGGTCGTCTCGGTCCTCGTACCGGTGGCTCTGTGGAGGACGCACGCGCTCGCCCGCGGCGAGGATGCGCACGAGGTGCGTGCCCCTGAGCCGGAGTACGCGGCGGCCGTCGAGCGGGTACCCGTACCCGTCGCCGCGCCGCCTGTACCCGAGGTGTACCCGGCGCTCGCTGAGGCCGTACCCGCCGTACCCGCGGCCGTACCTCCGGGCGTCCGACTGCTGCCCACGGCGGCACCCTGCGGGCTCCCTCCGCTCATCCCCGAGCCGGTCGTGCGGGTACCCGTACCCGAGCCCGTACCTGCCCGCGAGTACCCCGTACCCGAGGAGCCGGAGACCCGGGAGCGGACGGTCCCCACGGAGCCCGACGAGGAGCCGGAAGACGAGCCGGTGTACCCGGACCCGCTCATCCGTGAGGTACGCCTCGCTTTCCCCGACGAGGCACCCGGGGTACGGCGCCTGAGGGAGACGTACAAGATCGGCCAGGCCCGCGCGCAGCGCATCCGTGACGAGCTGATGGGGGTGCGGGCATGACGCGTGTCCTGTTCGGCCTCGTCCTCGCGCTGCTCGTCGCGGTCCCGCCGCTCTTCGACATCGTCCTCGCCGCCGCGACCCTGGCCGCTTCTCAGCCGCCGGTCCTCGCGTTCGCCGCAGGCGTCTTCCTCTGGCCGCGCATCGTCCGCCGCGTCCGGGGGTGGCTGTCGTGAGCGACGCCCTCGACAAGGCCGAGGCCGCGGTGAGAGAGGCCTCGACGGACACGGCCGCCGTACAGCTGGCGTTCGCCGCGATGGAGCTGGCGAAGCTCGCCACCCAGCAGCAGGCGCAACAGCCCTCCCAGCAGCACGCATGCGAGCACCAGCACAAGCAGGGCCGCAGCGCCGGCGAGTGGATCGGCATCGCCTGCGCGGTGTGCGTCGGCTCCGTCGGCCTGGCCTTCGCGTCCCTCGCCATCGCCATCGCCGCGTGCTGCGCCACCGGCTGCTTCCTGATCCTCCGGTCCATCTGGCAGAGCACTCAGAAGGGGAAATGACCATGGCTGCGACCAGCAAAGACCCGCACAACGCCCGCGAGTTGGCCCGCGTCGTGATCCTCGGCGCACGCATCGCCCGACGCGAGGCCCGAGGCAAGAAGGTCAAGGCGCTGGAGAACCGCGTCGACCGCATCCGCGAGCAGGCGCAGGCCCGCGAGGACGCCAAGCGCAAGAAGTAGGTACCCCACGGGGCGCCCGCACCCGGCCAAGGAATCCGGGCGCCCCGTGGTCCGCACGCCCCTCTCAGGAACGACGGAGAACCAGGATGACGGACACAACCGCACCCGCCCACACCGACCCGACGGGTACACCCGTACCCGATGTACCCGAGCCCGCGGGTACCCGTACCCCGCCCGTACCCGCGACCGAGGTACAGCCCCGCCGCCGCGTCCGAATCGCCGCCCTCCGGCAGGCCGTCGTCGAGGCCCGCGAGCACGACGCGTACCGCGTACTCGTACGACACGGCGCCTACGTACTCGGGGGTACCCGCGTCCTCACCCGACGGGCATGGGAAGCCCGGACCACCGCGATGCACTCGCGGATGATCCGCCAGGCCGAGGCCGCGGGGAACGAGGAACTGATCCGGCAGTGGGAGCAGCGCGCGTACGCGTTCCGCTTCGCCCGGCACAAGCGGCGCATGGACATCCTGCAGATGCTCCTCAACGCACCGAAGGCCATCGCGTCCGCGGTCCTCAGCGCGGGCAGCGTCCTGCTCGTCCTCGGCCTGATGCTGGCCTGGTACAACCACGACGTCTCCGACCTGCTCACCCCGCTCGATACGGCGGTCGAGCTGGTCGGCTGGGTCGCGTTCGTCGCCGGGGTGCTGTGGGAGCCCGTGCTGTACTCGCTGCCCTGGCTCGCCCTCGCCGGAGCGTGGGCCGTCGGCCGGCACCGCCAGACCGCACCCTTGTGGGCGCTGCCCGTCGGCGGCGACGAGCGGGACATCGTGCCCGACGAGGGCGCCATCCTCCGGGCGCTTGGCAACCTCGGCATCGCCCCGCTGAACAAGGCCATCAAGGATGGCTGGCAGCCTCGTTGGGAGCAGCCCACCACCCGCTCGGGGAACGGCTGGCACACGCAGCTGCAGCTGCCCATGGGCGTCACCGTGGAAATGATCTGCGGGCGGAAGAACGTCCTCGCGCACAACCTCCTGCGGAAGCCGGTCGAGGTGTGGCCGATCGAGCCCCCGAAGCAGCCCGGGGTGCTCGATCTGTGGGTCGCCGATCAGGGCTCACTGTCCGGGGCGGTGCCGCCGTGGCCGCTGCTCACGGAGGGCGTGACCGACTACTTCAAGGGCGTGCCGGTCGCGGTCTCGCAGCGGGGTGACGCCATCATCGGGAAGCTGATGGCCGCGAACTACATGGTCGGCGGGATCATGGGTTCGGGTAAGTCGTCGCTGGTCATCGCCCTGTTGCTCGGTGCGATCCTCGATCCGCTCGTCATCGTCGAGGCGTACGTCATGGCATATAACACCGATTACGACCCCTTGAAGCCTCGGCTGCGGACGCTGGTCAAGGGCGACGACGACGAGGACATCGAGGCCGCGCTGAAGGCGCTGCGCAGCCTGCGCGACGAGGTGACCCTGAGGGGCAAGCTGCTGGAGGAACTCGGCGAGGGTGCCACGAAGGTGACGCGCGAGCTGGCGCTGAAGGACCCGCGGATGCGGCCGAAGGTCGTCGTGTTCGACGAGTGCCACGAACTGTTCATGCACAAGGAGTACGGCAAAGAGGCCGCTGAGCTGGCCATCAAGGTGATGAAGAAGGCCCGGAAGGTAGCCATCACCCTCGTGTGGGTCACGGTCTCCCCGACCGCCGATTCACTGCCGCGGGACGTCACCCGCAACACCTCCCACCGGGTCGCGTTCGCCGTCGGCGACCACGTTGCGAACGATGGCCTGCTCGGCTCCGGCAAGCACAAGGCCGGCATCACCGCGACCACCCTGATCCCCGGCGAGGACGTCGGGACCGCGGTGACCGTGGGGTTCAGCAACAAGCCGTTCGAGGTGGTGCGCGCTCACTACGTGGCCCGCGACCCCGACAAGGGCATCGACGAGGTGACGCCGATCGTCGTACGGGCGATGGGGCTGTACGAGGGTGGCGTGCCGGTCGACGACGAGCCGATGTTCCAGCCGGCCGACCCGCTCGCCGACACCGCGGCCGTCCTCGCGGATGAGACGCGCATCCTCGCGCAGGAGGTGCTGCACCGTCTCGCCGCCCGGAACCCGGAGGCGTACGGCAGTTGGGGGCCGACCGACCTGAAGCGTGCGCTGGAGCCGTACGGGGCCGAGCAGTACAAGTCGAACGGGGTCATGGTCGTGGCCAGTGAGCGCATCCAGGACGCCATCCTGGAGCGGTTCGCCGAGGACGTCGCGGATGTCGACGACGAGGAGGGACCCTCCTAGATCTTGGGGAGTTCTCCCTGAAGCCTCCCTGTCCTGCCTCCCCTGGGATGACCTGCGCATATGCCATTTCAGGGAGGGCAGGGAGGCTGATCTCCACACCTGTGGAAACCGGGAAACGGGAGGGTCTGCCTCCCCCGACCGGCCTCCCTCCCCGTACGACAACGGCCCCCGCATCGAGCGGCGTAGCGGACGCTACAGAGCTCGATGACGGGGGCCTTTCCCATGCTCACGCGGCCCACCCTGGACTGCTGACGACCGATCGCGTTACCTTGACGATGGCCCGCGCCGAGCCACGGAGTGCATCATGCGCTCACTACGAAAGGTTCGGCCGTGTCCATCCTTCTCACCCCCGCGCGTACCGCGCGACTCTTCGCCGCCGTCGCCGCCCAACAGCAGGCCTTCCCCAGCAAGCAGCATCCAGTGCCGCTGCCTTCCTGCCCTGCCTGCCGACGCCGCCCGCAGCAGATCGTCATCGAGGCCTACGGCACCCGCGTCGACTTCGACCAGTGCGGCCACGTCTTCGCCCTCACCCGCGAGGCGCTTCTCGCTGGTCTCGCGGCGCAGCGCGCGGTCTGAGCAGTCCGCGGCCCACTGCCCAGCACGGGCGGTGGGCCGCGTCTGTCTGTCCACGCGGGTTCGCCAGCCGCCGCTCTCGTAGGGCGGCTGTAGTCCGCATCCTCATACCTCTGTCTGAGTGGCAGGCGCTCAGCAAACCGCGCGATCAGGCGGAGCCGGACCGATACCCCAAGGGCAGCCATGAAGGCATGAAGAAGATTCCGTGCCAAGACTGCCCAGCCGTGACGCCAGCGGAACGACGCCGGGCCATCCTCGGCGACGATGTCATCGCGCACATCCGCGAACGAGTCGCCGCCGCACCTGATCCGAGCCCCGAGGTTGTCGAGCAGCTCCGTAGGATCCTCACTCGGCCCGGCGGCTCCGTACCGGAACGACGAGAGGTCTGCTGTCATCAGCCCGATTCCCCATGAGCGCGGGCCCGCTGTTCGACCGCGAGCAGGCCGAGCGTCGTCTCGGCCCGGCCGCTGTCGAGGCGTCACGCCGTAACGCGGCGGCTGCCCCTCCTCTTCGTCCCGAGCAGCGCGAATGGCTCAGGGCTCTCTTTGCCTCCGTACGACGACGAGACGACGGCTCCCGCTGAAACGCCACTGCGCCCCCTGCACGGTCGCAATGACCGTGCAGGGGCGCTTCGGTTGTCTCAGCCTCGCCTCGGCTGTACTGGAAGAGACCCACTACGGGGTGGTGGTACACGCTGCCACCCGAGCTTCTCGCCGTACTTACCGAGGTACGCCTCGACCACGTCGGGTCGTTTACGCATAGCCGCCCTGAGCTGGACGGCCTGAAAGCCCTCCCGCCCCTCTTCTATGACTTTCTGCCAGTCGGGGTGGCCTCTGGCGAGCCGCTCGGTGATGAGGAACTCGATGACGTCTTCCAAGCAGGGACGAAAGCGCCGACCACCGACCGGGAAGTGCAGCTTGGCCAGGGTGTCATCGTCGCGGCGTGCGGCTTTGCAGATCTTGGTGAGAGCTGGAGGCGTGGGGCCATGAATCTGCAGGTGTGCTTCTGGGTAGCCGTCGCCCTTGTCCCGCTCGTAGTCGAAGTGGCACAGCTGCGCCTCACCCACTGGGTCCGCTGCAATGGCGATGTAGGAGGAGCGCACCATGAGGTACTCCCCCTGATCGTCCATGCACATCTGGAAGATCAGGTCCAGCCAAGCGGTAGGCGTCTCATTCCGCAGATGCAAAGGAATCAGCGTGGCGACGAGGCTGCGCTTGGTCAACCCCTGGCCAACGGGGATGAGGCTGCCGTCGGATCCGTCCGGCACGACAGCCTTGATCTTCGCGTTGTTGGTGATCGTCCGGTTAAGGGTCTTCTCGATCTGTCCCGCGAAGGCGTTGGCCAGGTTCCTGAGGTCAGCTCTGCTCACCGAAGTGCCCCACGGCCGCCCACAAGGCGCGGGCGTCACGCGAAGAGAAATCTCCGCGCCGGGCTTGGTCCTGCAACTGTTCCCAGGTGAGCTCAAGCTGTTTCAGCGCGCGGCTAATCGCCTCGCGATACTCGTCTGCGGTTACCTCAACGACATGCGACTCTTCGTGCTCTAACGTCCGCTGCTCGTTCGTTGTCACGCTCATCTATTACCCCCCAGCCTCTGCCGCCAGTGTGCGGCATAGGTGTGACACTCTGACGCATCATCAACATCAGTTCTAGCCATCGAACTTCCTGTTGTGAGGATTCCCTCAATCGGGTCAAAGACACGCCATCCACCCACTTCCTCCGGGCAGGCGGGGGCGCTTTGCCGTGCCGGGGTCAGCGCAGGCCGTCGATTGCCTTCACGACCAGAGCACGTGCGTCCGCCCCGTACACGGCCAGATCCGCCAGCCGGGCGAACGCCCGCAGGTAGATGTCCAGCTCACCCGGGGCCGTGACGGTCACCTTCGCCGCGAGCAGCTCCACGTGGACACGCGCGTCGTCGAAGACCGTGAACTGTTCGAGCGGCCACATGATCCCCTCCCGCGAGGCCGCGGCCGGGATGATGCCCAGCGACATGGACGGCAGGGTCATCGCGGCGAGCAGGTTGCCCAGCTGGCCGGCCATCACGTCCTGATCTCCAACCCGATGGTTGAGGACGCTCTCCTCAATCAGCGTCGCGAACCGGTGGTCGCCCTCGTGGACGACCCGGGCGCGGCGCATCCGGACCTTCACCGCGTCCGCCACATCGTCCGGGGTGCCGCGGAAGCCCGCGATCGTACGCATGAGCGCCGTCGCGTAGCCGGGCGTCTGCAGATAGCCGGGCATGACGTGGGAGGCGTACACGCGGAACAGGCGGGTGCGCTCGTACAGCTTCGCGGACGTCTCCGCCAGCTGCTTCATGCCCGTGCGCTGGAGCCGCTTCCAGTGCAGATACATGGAGTCGGCCTGCCGGTTGGCCGCGATCAGGTCCGCCGCCTGGACGTCGGCATCGCACGCCGCGCACCAGGCCCGGATGTCCGCGTCCGCCGGGGCAGTGACGGAGTTCTCGATCCTGGACGACTTGGCGACGGACCACCCGCAGCGGCGCGCGAGTTCCTTGCCGGAGATGCCCGCGTCCAGGCGCAGCTCCCGCAGACGGGCCGCGAGAGCTGCGCGCGCTTCCTGCACGCTGGACGTGGGGAACGTGGACATGACTGGCTACTTGACCTCGTACTCGTCGTGCGGAGTGGCCCGCTCCCAGACCTTCTCGAACGCGGCCGCATGCTGCTCGACCACCGCGGGATCGTCGCTCAGTTCCTTACTGATCCACTCGCCGCCACCGGAGAAGTGGTGAACCCGCATCAGCCGACCGTCGAAGACCCACAAGTCGGTGCCGGGCAGCAGAAGATCCCACGCCGCACGGCGCGGCAGCCACCGCACCTGTTCGCCGGCCTCGACGTTGGCGCGGGTCTGGTAGTGCTCCCAGCGGATGTAGTCGGAGACCGGCTCGGACACGACCCGGGCGCGGCGCACTGTCACGCCGCGAGCGACAGCGTCCGCGATGTCCTGGTGATAGGGCCGCCACCAGGACGCGCGATCGTCCCAGTCGACGCGCTGGCCGTCCTGCCACGCCTCGAACCGGGGGTTGCTGAAGTAGGCGTCCCGCATCTCCAGGTGGACGGCCGACTTCCCGGTGTCGGCGAGGAGTTCAGCGAACTCCGGGATCGAGCTCATCGCACGCCTTCCTGATGATCGGGATCATGCGCGCCGGGATCCTGATGACCGTCTCGCCGGGCGGGATCGGCGCCCGTGCGGGAGACAGGGTGTCGCATGAGCCCGTCGTCTCCTCGTCGGCCTGGTAGCTCTGGATCAGCAGGTCTGATGCGTCCGTGTCTACCCAGACCGTGGGGCATCCGTCCTCGTCTGTCTCGGGGTCGATCCCGACGAAATGAATGTTCATGGTGGCTGGCCTCCCGCGCTAGTCGGTTGCAGCGATTTACACCACCGTCGTGGCCTGGAGTCACATGGTCAAGAGCGCATGCCAGCCATGGCCAGGGGTATCCAACTGCCGTGTAATTCGGTGCAACTTCGTAGCCGGGGCCATGCGCGGGTTCCTAGCGTCGGCAGGTACGACAAGACCCCGGCGAGTCGGTCAGGACCCCCGGGGCGCGGCCAACGCTGAGCAGGAGCGCCGACATGGCAACAGATACCATCCGCCCGCCGGCCAGCGAAGCCCAGGATCAGGCTCCGCCGGACATCGTGACGATGCGCGAGACCGCTGATCGTCTGCTGGATGCGGACGCCGCCGCGGACGCCCTCCCGCTGGCCGCCGCCGAGCTGGACACGCTCACCCGCACGATGCGCGGGCAACTGGAGTTGCTGATCCCCGAGATCGAGCACGCTGCGGGGCCACGCCCCAAAGACGTGGCGCAGTACTGCGCTCTGGCGTGCGTCGGGGAAGCCCGGGGGAAGCTGCGCGTCGAGCCGCGGCCCGGCCTTGATGGGGCGGCCGCGTACGCGCGGCGCTTGGCCCGCGTCCTGAACGCCCTGTGCGACCACTACGAGCGGCTCGGCAGTCGACCATGAGCGAGACCCGGCGCGTATGCCGTTACTGCGACGAGCCGGTCGCCGACCTGGACGGCGCCGTGTTCCTGTGGCACGAGCCCGGCCTGCTCGGCCCGGGCCGGGACATCTACACACACCGCGTGCACGCCGACATCCTCGTATCGAGACTCCCGCCCGTCCTCGCACCCCAGGCTCAAGGGGGCGGGCGGGACCATCCCTGACGCCGCGGCGTACGCGTCTCCGCCGACCCGTCAGAGGGTGCCCGGCCTCGGCCCGGGCACGGCCGCCCTGCCCCTCCCCGGTACGAACAGGGGGCGGGGCGGCCCCACGTTCGAGAGGTCGCACCGCACACATCACCCCGCAGGGTCACAACACGGCCAACACGCCGCACAACGGTGCCCGTCCCACGATGATGCGACTCCACTGCACACGTCCTGGGGGGACCATGCGTCGTACCACTGTCCTGCTCGCAGCCTGCCTGCTCGCCACACTCACCGCTTGCGGAGGAAGCGACGACGACAAGCCCACCGTGTCGAAAGCCACCGACACTCCATCGGCCACCACGAAGCCGACCCCGAGCCCGTCGCCAAGCAAGGAGGCTCTGCGCCTCGGGGACACCGCCAACGTCAACACGGGTGGCTTCAGCTTCTCCGCCGCCGCGCTCGCCTACAAGGACAAGGGCGTCAGCAGCCCGCCGGGCATGCTGCAAGACGGGATGAAGCTGGCCCTGGTCGAGGTGAAGGTGTGCAACAAGAACGACGAGCCGATTGAGGTGAGTCCGTTCGTGTGGTCCCTGGCCTACGAGGACGGGGTCCGGGTGGAGCCGTTCCACATGAGTGGGAGCGGGTTGCCGCAGCCGGTGTATCCGATGGACGCGAAGGTTCGTGGTGGGGATTGCGTGCGCGGCAATGTCTTCTTCGAGGTGCCGGAGGAGTCGGGCAGGGCGGAGCGGGTTCTGTACTCGCCGCAGGATTTGGATGAGCCGGTGGAGTGGCCGGTCGGCAAGTAGCCGAGCAACGACTGAGGGGTGGGCACTGGTGCCCACCCCTTGCAGTGACCAGCGTCGTCCCGATGCCGCATCATCTGCCCATGACACTCGCGCCGCAGCCGCTGGTACTCCGTGACCGCATCCGCCACGCCCTCGCCGACCAGCCCGGGCCCGTGACTGCCGCCCAACTCGCCGAGCAACTGCTCCCGCCCGATCTGGAGTCCGCCGCACAGCAGACGGCCCGA
This sequence comes from Streptomyces sp. NBC_00878, assembly GCF_026341515.1. Lineage (NCBI taxonomy): Bacteria > Bacillati > Actinomycetota > Actinomycetes > Kitasatosporales > Streptomycetaceae > Streptomyces > Streptomyces sp. NBC_00878. The sequence continues at coordinate 5,057,280 of NZ_JAPEOK010000001.1, forward strand.
GCCCTGGGCCAGCTGGAGACCACCGGCCTCGCCGTACGACAGCGCGGAGGCTGGCACGGGTACGGCCGAACCCCCGACCGGTGGACGTCACGGTGACAGCCGCGCGCCCCCATCGGCCAACACGCCGGCCGCCCTCAGATGGTCCGTGATCTCGTGGGCAACCTGCGCCGGAATCACCTTCAACAGCGCACCCAAGGGACGTCGGTCGGTGGGCAGCATCCAGCGCCTGATCAGCACCATGGCTGCCGCGTAGTGCTGGGTCTGCTCCTCCATCGCGGCCAAGTCCCCGAGCGCGGCATCGAGCACTCCCGGGCGTCGTACGAGAAGCCTCTCGCCGGTGTGCTGCTGCACCTCGCTGACGACGCTCTCCACCGCGACCTCGTGAGCGTGCTGCAACCGGGCGAGCGCCGCGTACCCGGCCTCCACCATTGCCTCGCGCTCGCCGGTCACGACATGGCCCGCTTCGAAGCCCGTCGCGGGCACGCGCAGCCCGCCGCCAGAAGGTGACCGCAGCGCAGCGTCCCCGGCCGGGCAGACGCCGTCAGCCGCCCGTCGACGACAGCGGCATCCGCTTCCAGACCGCGCGCTATCTGCGTCAGCCGGATCGCGTACGCCTGGTCCCCGCGCCGCTTCGCATCCTTCAACCGGGCCCGGGTCTCACGGAGTCGAGACGCGACCAGCGCCTTCCCGTCGTCGTTCTGGACCGGCTGAGCGGGCTGAGGACGAGTAGCCGGAGCAGGGGGCCCCGCGGCCTCCGTACGGGCGCCAGACGGCCGCACGTCAGCCGGATGGACGCGCGCCCGCAGCCGCTCCATCTCCACCCCGGTGAACCGCTTCATGTCCTTCGGGCACGGCTTGCCGAGCAGCGCAAGCATCGCCTCTCCGTACACCGGCGGCTCGGTCCCCAGCAGCTGCGCCGCGATCTCCGACGCACACCAACAGCAGCCCTCCCGAACTCCGGCCGCGTGCAATGCCGCCGCGCCGAACGCCGCGACCACATCCGAGCCAACCGCCGACACCCTCCCGGTATTCGCACCGGGGTACGGCCGCATGAAGGCCCGCGTCGAGTGGGCGAGCCGGACCATGTCCGTCCCCTTCGCCGCGTACCGCTCCAACGCCGCCGTCTGCCTGGCCCTGCGGAACCGCTCAACGTCCGCCGGATCCAGCCGCGCCGGGCCACGCCCTGGAAGGCCCTTCAGATCGCCCCGCTCCAACGCCTTATAGGCGCCCCATTTGCTGATCCCGAGCCGGGTCGCAGCCTGCTCGACGGACACCCCTTGCTGCTGCTTGCCCACGCTTCCGACCTCCTGGTTGACCAACCGTGGAGGGAGCGTAAGAGCAGTACACACCTTGATCGTTCCGGCGCCGGAACGACAGTTGGTCAACCACCGCTACCGTGGAACCGTGAAGAGGAAGTGCCGCCCCGGGGCCGGACCGCGAACCCGGCGCCCTTTACCGGGGCGGCACCACAACGGCCCGCCCCCGGTGTACGACGGGAGCGGGCCGCTGTGCGTCACACAGACTCAGACGACCCCGTCCTGCCCCTCTCGGAACAGCAACTCCTGAGCCTTCGACAGCGCCGCAATCCTCTGCTCCTGCGACAACCCCGGCAACGCATCCATCGCCGCCGCTAGCGCATCCGCAACCAACTGCCCAACCACGTCCATCCGCGCGTCCAACACCAGCTCAAGAGGCTCACTCGGATCGGTGCCCAGGGCCTTCGCCCGCCGCTCCAAAATCCTCAGCACCGCCGCCGTCGCCTTCGCATCCCCCGCCAGCGCCGGCGGCATCATCCCCGTCATCAACAGGTCCAACCGCTCAAGATCCAACAGGGCAGCGGCCACACGGGCAACCTCCGGAATCGACTCGCGCACCTCGTCGATGATCTGGCTCACACGCTGCTGCGAGATACCGAACCTCTCTGCGATGGCCTCTTGGGTGTGCCCCTCCAGGAACAACCGCCAGACCTGCCCGTTCCTGCCTTCCAGTCGCTCTCCCACGGTGGCCTCCCTTCTAGTAAAAACTTGTGAACCAGAGCGCTCACGACAGTGTCGGGCAGCGAAAGGGGCCGGCCTTCCGGAGAGGGAAGACAGGGCCAGGACGGGTCCAAGACGACGTCTCGTCACCCATCACAACCACCCCTTTCCGCCGCACCTCACCACCCCCACACCCCCACCAACACCCCACCGCTACTGAACATCCATTCAGTAGACCGACCCGAGACCATGGAGGTCAGGACCAACCCGCCCCCACACCAACCCGCAACATCAACGCAAAACGGGTCCGGCCGCCGCGGGGACGACCGGACCCAGATAGTCAGGCGAGCCGCTCGAACAGTGCCGCCTCGCCTCGACTGGCCGCCGCCTCCAGATCAGCCGCACGCTCGGCAAGCCGGCCGGAGTCGAGGCTGTCGGCGTACCAGGCGATGGCGTGCGCGTGGCAGAGCTGCGGGGCGCACCAACAGGCGAGGGTGCGGTCACGGAGTTGGGCCGCGGCGGCGAGGAGGGCGGGGCGGTCGAGGAGGTGGCGGATGTACGCGGCGACCGCGGCCTCGGGGGTGCCGGTCTGGCGCAGCGTGAACGGGTTGGCTAGCGGGTGCTTGTGCAGCTGCCAGCCTCCGGCCCGTACGCCGGTCATCGTGCGGCCGACGTAGACGAGGGCGTCGGTGACGCGTTCGAGGCAGGGGCCGTACTCGTGGATGCGGCCTTTGAGGCTGATCACGGTGGTGGTCATGTCGGTGTCCTCTGCGATCCTGTCGGGGTGGCCGGCCCCGATACCCGCGGGGCCGGCCGACTGCGTGTGCGGGTCAGGCAGAAGTGCTGCTCTGCCACGGGTCGGTGTTGACGAGCCGCTCCCGCTGGAACGCCTGGGCGAGGTCATCCAGTTCAGCGGCGAGCCGGTAGACCGGGCCGAGGGGCATGCCGACGGGGGTCTCTGCGCTGCGGAAGAAGTAGGCGAGCCAGCCTTGGACCGCGTCGCGGAACACGACAGGGTTGGCGTGCAGTTCGCCGCTGTCGAGGCGGCGCAGGAGGGACTCCAGGCTGGTGAGGGCCGTCCGTTCCCCGGCGTTGAAGGTGGCTTCCTCGGGGGCGTAGTGGAGGTCTTCGGCGAGGCCTTCGATCATGCTGGGGGCTACGGCGTTCCATAGGTCGGCGAGGCGGGCTGCGGTGAAGTCGTCGACGTCGGTGAAGGTGGTGCGGTGCATGGTGGTCTCCCTTGTCGGGGTTGGCCGGCCGCCGAGTGACGGCCGGAAGTTCGTACGCCTGAGGAGGGTGGTATCCGGATACGCGGCTCAGGCCCGGAAGGTCTCGGGCACGTGCCCGACGACGGCGCGCACCGTGTCCGGCATCGCCGACAGGACCCCGTTCGCGACCGGGCATCCCGAGTCGTGGGCGACCTGGACGTGAGGGAGACCGGTCTCGGAGTTGATGCTCAGGGTGGCGGGATCGCTGTTGCAGTGGCTGCACCGGTAGTGCTCGGTGAGTGCCAGGCAATCGACGTCGCCGAACAGGTAGTCGGTGCGGAGTGGGTCGCTCATGACGGGTCTCCTGTGTGTCGTATTCGCCTATGGGTCTGGGTGCCGCGCGGGAAAGCGGTAGCACCGGTAGCGACGGTGGGCATTCGCAGGTCAAGGGGCGGTTCTGCTGCTACCGGTTTGGGTCTCGAACCGGTAGCTGACCGGTAGCGGGCACCGGTAGCAGCGGCGGTAACCGGTAGCGCGCTACCGCTCTCACACCCCGCTGCTACCGGTCTGCTACCGCTGTCGGCGCCATACTGGTAGCACGGCGGTAGCTGGTTGAGCTGGGGCGATGCACCCCGGGGGGCGCGCTGCTACCGGTGCTACCGCTTTTCTCATAGGTAGGGCGCGCCTAGAACGGAAAGCACTACGCGCTCTCTCCTGTGATCCGGTCGACTCGGACATGGAGCACCCGCCGGCTTCTGCCCGCAATCCTCCGCACGACGGACGGCCTACCGTCTTCGCTGTAGGAAGCAAGGTGATCGCCTTCCTTGAGCCGCTTGTGGATCGTGACCTTCGTCGTTGCCAGCGGCTCGGCCGCACGTCCGGCGTGGTCGCGCGCCACCTCGTACGCCACGTCCGGGTGCAGGTAGATGTCTCCGGACTTCGAGAGCCACCCGATGCACTTGCCTTTCGCGTGGTACGCAGTCGCGTAGGCCGTCGGCCGCGACTCCCACCCCCACTTCTCCGGCTCGGCAGGCTCGCATCCGGTCTCCTGGTCGCCCAGGTGCGCGCCGCCGCCGACGAGGGCCGCAGCCAATGCCCGGAGATAGATCTCCGCGACGCTCATGTTCTTGGAGTAGGCTGCCTGGTCGGCAGCGACCTGGAGGAGTGCCGCCTTCACCTTGTCCATCTGCGCCTTCGCCTCGTCGCCCGTGAAGGCGCCGACGGTGACCGCATAGGTGAGGAACTCGCAGTACCCCGTCAGCAGGCCGGCTGTTGCCTCGGGGACGCGGGCATGCCCCACGGTTCCCCCGGCCAACTCGGCTCGGCGCTCGGCGATCTGCCCTCGCAGCCGGTCGGCGTACCCGGCGTCTCCGTCGAGGAGCCCCGCGAGGTGTCGTACGTACCCGGCCATCGCGAGTTCGTACACGCCGTTCGCCGCTCGCCGCTGGGCCTCAGTCAGCTTGGTGACGTCGATGGCTCCGGCGTCGACCGTGGTGACCGTCAGCCGGGCGCGCAGGGATTCGCCTGGCGGCACGTCCTCTCCGGTCGCAGCGATCTGCGCCCTGGGAGGACGCTCAGGGCGCCGGGTTCCGTCTGGGCGTAGCCGTCCGCGTCCAGCACTGTTCGCCGCCCCACGGAAGATCCGATCCGCTGCGGTGGCCAGACGGCGGGGGTCGTCCGCGGACTGTGGCGCGTAGTCGTCGATGACCAGCAGGACATTCGCAAGCTGGTTGGCGATGGATTCCAGAGCGTTGCCCGTGAAGTTCCAGTTCGCCGGAAAGTGCCGTGCATCGAGGAGCCGTCCGAAGTGCTGAAGCACCGTGGCGGACGCCGCGCTTTTAAGTGATCCGCTGGGCCCTACTACGTACGCGGACGTTTCCGGTAGCAGCGGTAGCGGCGCGCGGTAGGCGGCACCGAGCAACGGCGCGGTGATGGTCAGCGGCGCCACGTCCAGCAGTGCCATGGACGCGCGCACGGCCACGGCCAGTGACTCGGCGCCCACCTCGGACGGGTCGCGCAAGGCGTACATGTTCAGCGCCTCGGTGCCCAGGTCGACGGTGACGGACGTGTCCAGGCCGGCCGCGCCCAGGGCGCCGGAAGCAGTGAGGAACCTCCACGTTCCGTCGATGTCCGCCCGCCATCCGGTGTGGGCATAGGTGGTCTGGCTGTCCCACTGGTCGTTGCCGAAGTACTGCGCGGCCGTGGCGACGTGGGCCTCGTCGCGAGACATCGGGGTGATGACCGCTGAGGCGCCGATCGCCTGCGCTGCCCAGCGGCGGGCCATGGGGAGCCGATCGGCGGGAACCTCCACCTCGACCGAGTAGCCACCAGGCCGCGTGACCCGGATCTTGATGAGCGTGGTGACCTCGGCGCCGTCGTCCCGGATCACCTGCGCCACGACCTCGGGCACGAAACGGGCGAGGAGCATCTGACCGCCGTCCGGGGTGGCCAGGTACAGCAGACCGTTCTCGGAGGTGTACGGGCAATCCGAGCGGACGGCCGTCCTGATGGCGGTGACGTGCCGCTTCTTCGCCTCCGAGGCAAGGGAACGCCAGTCTCCGGCACCGATCAGCTCCGCCTCGACGACCGCTTTCTTGTACCGCTGGAGTTCGAGTTGGCTATGACCAGCTGCCCATGCCACAAGCTCACCGATGCGGTCGAGCCGCTTGTCATCCTCCAGCCCGGCAAGCTCGTTGACGGCTTCCTCGGGTGTGCCGAAAGGGCACTGTTCGACCTCGTCAGCGTCGATGCCGTTGGCCTGGAGGAGTTCGCGGGCCCTGTCGTCGTTGCTCATGCGCTGTTCCTCACAGGTGCGTTGCGGGCACTGCTCACGGTGCGTTCAGCAGCACGTTCGGGGTGCCCGAGAGAGACGGCGGCATCGACCAGGGCGCGGCTGATGGAGTCGGCATCGACGCCGGTCTCGTACGCCCGGCAGGCCGACCAGTACAAGCGGGTGTTCAACTGCCCCTCAGGCGCCTCCAGCACGAACTTGACTAGGCCGACCAGGGCCGCGCCCCGGCGAGGGCCAGGCAGCAGCACCGGGCGCGGCCGAGACGGAGGGGGAGGCAGCATCAAGGCGAGCAGTCCGTCCGGAAGTTCAGCGGCCGGCCGCCGCTCGACGAACCGGTAGATGCCTTTCGGGGTCCAGGAGCCGGGGCCGACGAGGTATCCGCCGTATCCGCGGACGTCGATGCCCGGACCGAGCTTGCCCGCGCTGTTTCGTACGGGAGCGCCGGCCGGACCGGTGAACCAGCGGTGTTCGCCGCCGGACGGGGTGGCGATGACAGCCGTCTCGGGCACGGTGAATCGGTGCTGCTCGGCAAGGGCAGCGAGGGAGGCCACGCCGTCGACACCGTTCTTCCGGTCGAGGTCGACGCCGAGGAGCGGCTCGTTACCGTGACCGCAGGCGATCCCATAACCGGCGGCGTACGGAGCCGCGTCGAACAGTTCGTCGAGCCGCGTCGCGTCGGTCGTCGCGTCGTGCACGCCGTGCCCGATTCGCCCGCAGGTTCCGCGGCAGGACGGTGTGCCGGGCGAGTCGTCGCGGTGTGGTGAGCGGATCGCGGGCAGCTTGGACCGGCCGATCGGGAAGACGTGCATCCCGCGCTGCGCCGCCTGGTGTGCGGACTCGTACGCACGGAGCCAAGCAGCGCGGGTGTACTGCGTGCTCATGCGCCCCTCCCCCGACGTACTCGTCTGGGCTGGAGGTTGTAGCGAGCGCCACACGGGCCGGTGACCTTGCCGAGGTGAATGTGTCGGTGCCAGCCCTCGCACTTCGGACAGCGGCCGGTGAACTCGACTCGGCCACGGGTGGCGATGGCGATGGGTCGTACGACCGGCAGATGGCTATCGACCGCGCCCGAATCGACCGGGAAGAGCGCCGCCTGATCGGCGGTCGTACGGCTCTTCACGCGGACCCCACGGTGAGCTGGACCTCGCGGAGTTCGGCGCGCGTCTCGGTACGAGACGGACCGGCCAGGGCGCGCAGCTGCGCGGCGGACTTACAGGCACCGATCCGCATCCGCGCACTACGCGGGCGGCCCCTGCGGCGCCGCTTGCCTCGTTCCTTGGGCGGCGGCTGATGTGCCATGCTTGCCATTGGTGATGGATCCACTTCTGTGAAGCGATGCCCTGGGTGCTGTGGTAGGCGGCCTGGGGCATCGCTGTTGGGGTCTGTTGCTTGGCGCCCCTCGCCGCTGGTGCTGAAGACACCGGCGCCGGGGGGCTGTCTCGTGGGGGGGGACAGCGCGGGCGCGCTGTCAGGCGACCTCCGCGGAGCGGCCGTCCTGGATGCCCAGGACACGGAGGAGATCGGCCCTGGTAACGCGATATGCGTTCCCGAAGCGCAGGACCGGGACTGGGTATTGGCCGCGTTTTGCCAGGTCATAGCCGGTCGTACGGCCGAGAGACAGAGCCCGGTTCGCCGTCTCCAAGGGGAAGGACACCGGGAGGCTCAGGAGCTCCGTCTGGGTCATAGCGCGCTCGGTCTTCCTACGGGCATGTGATTTCACGTGGCAACTCCGATGGCTCAGGTGCTCACCGAGCACAATACCGTGCCGTGCTAGACGATGCCACCGTGTCCGCGTATTGTGATCGTCCGTGACAGATGAACCGTGGGCCGCACAGATCGCAAGGGCAGTAGCGGGAGAAGTCCGCCGCCACCGCCTGCGCCGCGGCATGAGCGCGCAACAGTTGTCCGACGCCTGCACTCGGCTTGGGCATCCCATCGCGAGAAGCGTGCTGGCGAACTTCGAGAGCGGGCGCCGGCCGACGGTATCCATCCCGGAGCTACTGGTGTTCGCCCGCGCACTTGAGGTCCCGGCTGTCCAGCTCGTGTTCCCCATCGGGCAGGCCGATACCGTCGACGCGCTACCAGACTCACCCGCAACCACCTGGGAGGCCCTCAAGTGGTTCACCGGCGAGGCCAACCGACTCCCCAGCGACCTGGAGAAGACCCAGGACGTTGAGGCCGTCCAGCTCTACCGCGAGCATGAACGGCTCGTCTTGGACTGGTGGACAAACCGGCAAGAGATGGACCAGATCATCGCGACCAGGGGACGGACAGACCTTCGTGAGTTCCGCAGGGAGGCCGACCCCGACGCGATCGATGACCGGCTACTTGAACTCAAGGTCGACCGGATGCGCGACCTCTCAGACGCGATCGCAGCCGTCCGGCAGGAGATGCGCAACCTAGGCCTGACGCCTCCCCAGCTTGGGGCCGAGGCAGCGTACGTCGAGCCGGAGTCCTTCAGTGAGGGGACGACGCTCGACGAGCTGGCCCGGACCGTTGCGTACACAGAGCGGATCAGCCTCGCGGAGGCGGTCCGCAAGGTGTATCGCCGGGCCGGTGAAGCGCCGCCGGAAAACAGTAGGGGGGAGGGGACCCAGTGAAGGGCTCCACATTCCGGCGGTGTGCCTGCCGCAACCCAGAGACCGGCAAGCAGTACGGCCAGGCGTGCCCAAAGTTCTCGCAGAAGCGCCACGGTCTGTGGGCCCTCCGCCAGGAACTCCCTCCACGCGAGGACGACACCCGTCGCACGTTCCGCCGAGGCGGCTACACCTCCGCCAAGGACGCCCAGGACGACCTCGACAAGGTCCGCGCGCTCCTCGGACTCCCCGAGCCCGACGACGACGAAGGGCGCCGCCGTGTCGCCGAGTTGTTGGAGCAGGTCGCCAAGGACCGAGCGCCGCTGCCTGACCTGGAGGAGACGCGTCGCAAGCTGAACTATGGGCAGTCGCTCACCAGCCGCATGACCGTGGGCGAATGGCTGGACACCTGGTTCGCGGCGAAGAAGACCAGGAAGAACACGAACAACGGCTACGCCTCCCACATCCGCGTGCATCTAAAGCCCCGCATCGGGCACATCCGGCTCGACCGACTGAACGTCGGCCACGTTCAGGAGATGTTCGATGCGGTCGCCGACGACAATGAGGTGATCGAAGCTGAGAACGCCGCACGACGGGAGCAGGAAGCACGGTGCCGGCCAGGCAAGCCGGGCGCACCGAAAGCTTCGGAGCGGCCCGCGCTGACAGCAGAGCGGGCGAAGCTCGCCGAGATGAAGCCGCACCGCAAGACGAACGGGCCAGCCACCCGCCAGGCCATCCGTCGGACGCTGCGCACCGCCCTGAATGCGGCCATCGCTCGTCAGCTCATCGTCTTCAACCCGGCCTCCCACGTCGAGTTGGAGTCCGGCAAGCGGCCGAAGCCACAACTGTGGACCCAAGACCGGGTACAGCGATGGCGGGAGACGGGCGAAAAGCCCAGTGCCGTCATGGTGTGGACCCCGGCGCAGTTCGGGGTGTTCCTCGACCAGACCGAGGCCGACGGCGAGCGCCTGTACGCCCTGTTCCACCTCATGGGCTTCCGGGGGCTTCGCCGCGGCGAGGCAGTCGGCCAGGGTTGGACGGACGTAAACCTCGATGGTGGGGAACTCACGGTGTCCACAGAAATCGTGATGGACGGCTGGATGCCGTACGAATCGGCTCCCAAGACGGACAGCAGTGCCGCCACGATCGGACTCGACAAGGCCACGGTGTCGGCGCTGCGGGCGCACCGGGCCCGGCAGAACCGGGAGCGCCTGAAGTGGGGCGGGGCCTGGATGGACACCGGCAAGGTGTTCACCCGCGAGGACGGAACGTGGCTTCACCCCGAGGCGGTGTCAGAGGCCTTCCGCCGCATCTGTGCCCGTACGGACCTTCCGCCGATCAACCTCCGGGATCTGCGGCACGTGGCGGCGACCTTGATCCATGCGGGTGGCGGCGACCTGCACACGATCAAGGAGACCTTGCGGCACGGCACGATCGTGCTGACGTCGGACACGTACACGAGCCTGCTCCCCGAGGTCGACCGTGAGGTGTCAGAGAAGGCCGCGGCGATCGTGCCAAGGGCTCGCAGGGAGGCGGTTGGCGAAACCTCCGGGCTCACTTCGGGCTCACCTGCGCCCGACCAGAAGAAAGCGCCCCGGCTGAACAAGATCAGCCGGAGCGCTCCGCTACTGGTCAACAAGGGTTTCCCTGCTGACCCGTTCGGTAGACCCTGTGGGACTCGAACCCACAACCAATGGATTAAAAGTCCACTGCTCTGCCAATTGAGCTAAGGGTCCGTGCGTTGGACCGCGCCAGCGCACGCACCGACCCGTGTCGATGCAGGAACGAGCATAGCCGGACGCGGCCGGGACTCCGATCGGGTATCGGTGTCCCGGCCGCGCGGGAGGGCAACTCAAGGTGCGACGCAGGGCGCGAGCCAGGCACGAGGCCACGTGCGACGCAGAGCGCAACTCGGATGAGACGCCCAGCGCGACGCCCAGCGCGACGCCCAGCGCGGCGCCCAGCGCGACGCCGAGCACCGGCTCGGTGTCCCGCGTGTCAGGGGTCCACCGGATCCGGCGCCCCCGCCCGAGCCGCCTCGCGGGCGTGGGTGCGTTCGTGGTCCGGGTTCAGGAACCAGTGGCGGGCCGAGGCGAACCACCAGGCCGCGGCGAAGCCCAGGACGGCCAGGACGGCGAGCGGGGCGTAGTTGAAGGTCTCCCAGGTGACCGGGGAGACCTGGGGCAGCATGAAGAGGATCGTGATGACGACCACCCACGCCACCGCCACCACGCCGATCGGGCGGGACCAGCGGCCCAGGTGCCACGGGCCGCGGTCGAAGGCCTCGCCCTTGCGCAGGCGCAGCAGTGTCGGGATGACGTACGCGATGTAGAGGCCGATCACGGCGATGGACGTCACCGCCGCGTACGCGGTCACGTTGATCAGGTACGGCAGGCCGAGCACCAGCGCGCCCATCGCCGCCAGCCACACCGCCGCGACGGGCGTGCGCGTACGCGGGCTCACCGTGTGCCAGACGTGCGAGAACGGCAGGGCCCCGTCGCGCGAAAAGGCGTAGATCATGCGGGAGTTGGCCGTCACGGACGCCATGCCGCAGAACAGCTGGGCGCCGATCACCACCAGCAGGAGGAGTTTGCCCGCCGTGGCGCCGAGCGCGTCCAGGAGGATCTGGGCGGGCGGTACGCCGGTCGGCGAGCCGAGGGCACCGTCGTACGACTGGATCGCGAAGGTGAAGCCGAGGAGCAGGACGAAGCCCGCTATCCATGATGTCCAGATCGATTGGACTATGCCCTTCGGGCCCGCCGTCGACGCGTCGTGCGTCTCCTCCGTCATGTGCGCGGAGGCGTCGTAGCCGGTGAAGGTGTACTGCGCCATCAGCAGGCCGAGCAGCACCACGTAGAAGCTGCTGCCCCAGCCCGTGTTGTTCACGAACTCCGTGAACACGAAGGACGCCGACTGGTGGTGGTCCGGCGCGAACGTCAGCGCGCCCACGAGGACCGCCACACCCACCACGTGCCACCACACGCTGACGCTGTTGAGGAGGCCGACGATGCGTACGCCGAAGGTGTTCAACAGGCCGTGCAGGACCAGGATCCCGGCGAAGAGCAGGATCGTACGGCCGGGCGTGACCTCGAAGTCGAACTGCAGGTTCAGGTACGCGCCCAGGAAGGAGGCCGCGCCGAAGTCGACGCCCGCGGTCACCGCGATCTGGCCGAGGACGTTGAACCAGCCCGTGAACCACGCCCAGGCCGCCGCCGAACGCGGCGGGGCAAGGCGGTGGGCCCAGAAGTAGAGGCCGGCGGAGGTCGGGTATGCCGAACAGATCTCGGCCATCGCCAGCCCGACGAACAGGGTCATCAGGCCGACCGCGACCCAGCCCCAGGTGATCACGGCGGGCCCGCCGGTGTTCATGCCGAACAGGTAGAGCGTCAGGCACCCGGAGAGCACCGAGATGATCGTGAAGGAGACCGCGTAGTTGGAGAACGCCGACATGCGGCGGGCGAGGACCTGCGTGTAGCCGAGCTGCGCGAGACGTTCCTCGTCCGACAGCCCACTTGCTCTGGCGTCATCTGTCATGCCCCCAGCAATTCCCCCGCCGGGGGTGTGACATGCGCCACGGAAGGGCTCATTTGGCTAAATATGAGCCCTCCGGCAACTGACCTAGACGTCCGTGGCCCCGGCCCCCAGGTGAGCGACCTGTGTGGCGAGCCGGCGTCCGGAAAATGCTGAAGGGGCCCGGACGACCAAGGTCGTCCGGGCCCCTTCAGTTGCTCGGCGGTCGCCCAGTTGATGGGCGGTGCCGCTCAGGCGACCTCAGCCGTTGCGCTTCCAGCGCGGCTTGTCGTCACGGCGGCCGAAGGACGGGCCCGAGCCGGAACCGGCGCCGCGGTGGTCGTCACGACGGCCGTACGGGCGGTCGTGGCCGCCGGCACGGAAGCCGCCGCCCGCGGGGCGGTCGCCCTGGCGGTCACGGTTGAACGGACGGTCGCTGCCCCGGTGACCGGCGGGACGGTCGTCGCGGCGGAAGCCACCACGGTCACCGCCACGGTCGCCACCGGAGGGACGCTCGTCACGACGGTCACGGTTGAAACCGCCACCCGAGGGGCGGTCGTCGCGGCGGAAGCCGCCACGGTCACCGCCGCGGTCGCCACCCCGGTCGTCACGACGGTCGTCGCGGCGGAAGCCACCCGACGGACGGTCGTCACGGCGGAACCCGCCACGGTCACCACCGGAAGGACGCTCATCGCGACGGTCACGGTTGAAACCGCCCGACGGACGGTCATCGCGACGGTCACGGTTGAAGCCACCCGACGGACGGTCGTCACGGCGGAAACCGCCACGGTCGCCACCGGAAGGACGCTCGTCACGACGGTCACGGTTGAAGCCACCCGACGGACGGTCATCGCGACGGAAACCACCACGGTCACCACCCGAGGGACGCTCGTCACGACGGTCACGGTTGAAACCGCCCGACGGACGGTCGTCACGACGGTCACGGCGCTCGTAGTTGCCGCGCTCGTCACGACGCTGACGCGGCTGCTCCTCGCGCACGGCCGCCGCGGCTTCCGCCGCCACCGCCTGCTCGGCCACGGCGGCCGCTGCCGCCTCGACCACGGCGGCGGCCTCGGCGAGCGCGGCCTCCGGGTCCTCGCCGCGCTCACGAGCGGCACGGGCGATCAGCCGGTCCGACTCCTCGCGCAGCTCGGTCGCACGCCGCTGCGCGCGCTCCAGCTGCTTGGTGAGGTCGGTGACCTCGCGCTCGGCCTGCTGCGCCGCGTTGCCCGCGGACTCGGCCTGGACCTCGGTCATCGACCGGGCACCGGTGATGTCGGCGACCTCCGGGTCGAAGGTCGTACCGCCCTGGATGATGTGGCGCGAGGCGTCGACGCCCGCGTCCTCCATCAGCCGGAAGATCTGGCGGCGCTGGTGCGGCAGGGAGAGCGAGACGACCGTGCCGGAGCGGCCCGCGCGGGCCGTACGGCCGGAGCGGTGCAGGTAGTCCTTGTGGTCACCGGCCGGGTCCACGTTCAGGACCAGGTCGATGCCGTCGACGTGGATACCGCGGGCGGCGACGTCGGTCGCGACGAGCGCGTTGACGTAGCCCTTCTTGAAGTCCTCAAGCACGCGGGTACGCGCGCCCTGCGTCATACCGCCGTGGAGCGCGTCGGCCTTCACACCGGAGTCGCAGAGCTGCTCGGCGATACGGTCGGCGCCCAGCTGGGTGCGTACGAAGATGATCGTGCGGCCCTTGCGGGAGGCGATCGCGGCGGTGACCGGCGCCTTGTCCTTGGGCTTCACGATGAGGATGTGGTGCGACATGGTCGTGACGTTGCCCTGGGCGCTGTCGACCTCGTGCGTGACGGGGTTGCTCAGGTAGCGCTTGACCAGCGTGGAGATCTCGTTCTCCATGGTGGCCGAGAACAGCATGCGCTGGCCGCCGCCCGGGATCTGGTCGAGCAGTTCGGTGACCTCGGGCAGGAAGCCCAGGTCGGACATCTGGTCGGCCTCGTCGAGGACGGCCACCTGGACGTTCTCCAGGGAGCAGGCGCCGCGGTTGATGATGTCGCGCAGCCGGCCCGGGGTGGCGACGAGGACGTCGACGCCGCGCTCCAGGGCGTAGATCTGGTTGCCCATCGACGTACCGCCGCAGACGACCTTCATCTTCAGGCCGAGCACGTCGCCGTACGGCTGGAGGGCGTCCGCGACCTGCATCGCGAGCTCACGCGTCGGCGTGAGGATGATGCCGCGGGGCTTCTTCTTCTCGGTGTGGCCGCCGGAGAGCTGCGTCAGCAGCGGCAGGCCGAACGAGAGGGTCTTGCCGGAGCCGGTGCGGCCACGGCCGAGGATGTCCTTGCCTGCCAGGGCGTCCGGGATGGTCGCGGCCTGGATCGGGAAGGGGGCGGTCACGCCGTTCTGCGCGAGCTTGCGCACGACGCCCTCGGGCAGACCGAGGTCGCCGAAGGTGACCTCGGGGGCCGCGGGAGCGGCGGTCTCGTCGACAGAGTCGATGGCCTCGATGGTGTCGACACCATCGACCACATCGGCAACGTCCCCGATGTTCTCGTTCTCGGGCACGACGACGTGATCAGTACTGGAAATGGACATGCGAATGCGAAACCTTCCGGAGTCTCGTACGGCACGCGCCCGTCAACTCCGTGATTTCGCAAACGACCGCCTCAATGCGGTCAGCCACGGCAAGGGAGAGTACGCGCCACACGGCGCGCTCTACTTGGCGCCGGGCAATGGGATCAAACGATCTACCACCATACGCACCCCCCACCCCCCAAGGCAAACCGGCTCCGAGAGGCTCTGGTCACACCCCACCTCCGGACATCTCCAAGCCCACCCAAGCCGACCCCCAAGCCGACCCAAGCACATCCAAACCCACCCAAACTCGTTCAGGCCCGTTCAAGGCCGTTCAAGGCCGTTCAGGCCTTGACCCCGGCCTCCGGGGCCGGTTCACGCCGCTCGACGAGCTGCGGCTCGGGCTCCGGATGGGCCGAGGACGACGGCTCGGCGGTGGTCGGATCCGGCGACGGCGGCGGGGGCTCCTCCTTGGTGGGCGTCGGCTCGGGATCCGGCCGCGTCGGCGTGGGCTGCGCGTTTGTCGGTGAAGGCGCCCCCGGCTTGGGCTTGTTCACGTCCTTGCCGCCCTTGCCGTCCTTGCCCGGCTTGGGCGGAGCGGCCGTCCCGCTCTCCCCCGCGGACGGCGACGCCGACCCGGACGCGGACCCGCGCGGCTTCCCCGCACCGTGTTTTCCGTCACTCGCCCCGTGATAGCCGGGTCCCCCGCCGCTCACCGCCGACCCGCCGTCGGGCGCCGCACCGCCCCGCTGCCCCGCCGAGTGCGAGGGCTTCGCGTGGTCCCCTCCACCGTCACCGACGCTCATACAGCCGGTGGACGCGGCGACGGCCAGGGCCGCGGCGGCCAGACGGACGGGTACGTACATGGCGCGCACGAGCAGCCACCTCCGAGGCGGTGTGGGGAGTCCCCCTGCCCAACTCCCGCCGCCCGCAAGAAGACACGCCGCCACTCAAGAGACCCGAGCGACACAAAGGATTACGAGAGATACGTCACGCCCGTGCCGTGCCACCCCTACCGCGCCACCCGTATCGCGGCACCGGCGCCGCGCCACCCCCGTACGCGTCACCCGTACCCGAGGGCGTGCAGCCGTGCGTCGTCGATCCCGAAGTGGTGGGCGATCTCGTGGACCACGGTCACCTCGGTCTCGGCCACCACTTCCTCCCGCGTCGCGCACATCCGCAGCGTGGGCCCCCGGTAGATCGTGATCCGGTCCGGCAGCACCCCGGCGTACCACTCACCGCGGTCGGTCAGCGGAGTCCCCTCGTAGAGCCCGAGCAGCTCGGGATCGTCGGCGGGCGGCTCGTCCTCGACGAACACCGCCACGTTGTCCATCAGCCGCGTCAGTTCCGGCGGAATCCGGTCCAGCGCCTCGGCGACCAGTTCCTCGAACTCCTCGCGCGTCATCTCCAGCACAGGGCCATTGTCCGGCACGAACGCACGGGCGCCACGGGACGCGGCGTACGAGAACACACCCCGAGCACGCCCGAGAGCGGGAGCCGCACCGCATATCCACCCCCGACCTTGGGCATACGGGACCAATGGCCCGCGTCCCCGCTGCCGCCACCGCTCTGCACCGTGTACGAAGGGCTCCCCGTGCCCTCGTACGCCGCTACCGCGCGCGCCGCACACACCCGGTCGACCCCGTCGTCGAACTCGTCCACCAACCCCACCCGTGGTCCCGCGCCCTCGGGCTCATCGCTGTCGTCCTGCTCGGCGCGTGGCTGGGCCTGCTGATCGTCGGGAACGTCCGGGCGCCGGTGGGCCCCATGGACACCACGATGACGCTGCGTCCCTCCCTCACGGGCGGCACGAAGATCAACGTCTCGCCGCTGGGCGCCCTGGAGCTGCGCAGCCACACGGCGCCGCTCCGCCTCGACGTGGACGTCGACCAGCTCGACCCGGTCCGCTCCCAGGCCTTGGTCGACCACCCCGAACGCCTCTCCGGCCTCCAGGACGAGGTGGCCCAGGACGTCGGCGACGGCACGCTCGACCTCGCCGTACGGTCCGTCGTCGCCGTCGTCTCCGGTGCGACCGCGCTCGGCCTCGCGGTCTACCGCCGTCCCCGCCGGGCCCTGGCGGCGGGCGGCCTGGCCCTGACGCTGCTGGCGGCCTCGGGAGTGACGGCCTTCGCGACGTGGAACCCCAAGTCGGTCCTGGAACCGAAGTTCTCGGGCCTGCTCTCCTCCGCCCCCTCGGTCGTCGGCAACGCCCGCAGCATCGTCAGCGAATTCGACGTCTACCAGAAGGAGTTGGCGCGCCTGGTGACGAACGTGACGAAGCTGTACGACGCCACGTCCACGCTCCCGGCCTACGCGCCCGACCCCTCCACCGTCCGGGTCCTGCACGTCTCCGACATCCATCTGAACCCGGCGAGCTGGAAGATCATCGCCTCGCTGGTGAAGCAGTACAAGATCAACGTGATCGTCGACTCCGGCGACACCATGGACCACGGCACGGCGGCGGAGAACGGCTTCCTGGACCCGGCGGCCGACCTCGGCGCCCCGTACGTGTGGGTGCGCGGGAACCACGACTCCGGGATCACCCAGGACTACCTGGAGCGCATGAAGAACGTGCACGTACTCGACGACGGCCGGGCCGTCACGGTCGCGGGCCTGCGGTTCGCGGGCATCGGCGACCCGCAGTTCACCCCCGACCGCACGGCCAAGCTGGGCGGCGACCAGGCGGAGGAACTCGCGGGCGCCCGGCTCGCCTCCTCCCTCCGCGACCAGGAGGCGGCGGGCACCCCCGTCGACATCGCCGTGGCGCACAACCCGACGGCCGCGCGCCAGACGGACGGCGACGTGCCCCTGGTCCTGGCCGGCCACCTTCACCACCAGGAGATGGAGGTCATGAAGTACGGCACCCGGCTGCGCATCGAGGGCTCCACGGGCGGCAGCGGTCTGCGCGCGGTCGAGGGCAAGAACCCCGACCCGATCGAGACGTCGATCCTCTACCTCGACCGCGACACCCGCCGCCTCCAGGCCTGGGACGAGATCAAACTCGGCGGCCTGGGCCTCACCACGGCCGAGGTCAGCCGCCATCTCCCCGAGGAGAACCAGCCGGGCGCGTCGACCACCCCGACCCCTTCCGCCTCCACCCCCTCACCCCCTTCAACCCCCACCCCGTAAACCGTTTTGGCGATCCCTCCCGCTATCCCATATGCTTTTGACGTCCCCGACGCGCCGCGAGGCGCCCAGGTGGGCCGATAGCCCTCATCGTCTAGCGGCCTAGGACGCCGCCCTTTCAAGGCGGTAGCACGGGTTCGAATCCCGTTGGGGGCACCAGAACGTTTAGTTGTTTTCGCAGGTCAGACAGGCCTTTTGCCCTACCAATGGGAACCCCCAATGGTAGGGCTTTTGGTATTTTCTGCGCTCGGCAAACCGCAGGCTTCGCGTGATGCCACGGACCGGTTCGCCGCTCCCCCGCCACCGTATGCCGCCCATGACGTCCGCTGGGCGCCCCCGCCCGGCCGTGCTCCGGGAGTCCTCGAGGCAGGGCCACGTACGATCGAACGGCGCGGCCTGTACTGACAGTTCGGACGCTTCTCGGAGGCCTGATGATCCGTGTCCTTCTCGCCGACGACGAGCACCTGGTCCGCGGTGCGCTCATCGAGCTCCTGCGAGGTGAGCGCGATCTGAGTGTCGTCGCGGACACCGGTGAGGGGCTCCAGGTCCTGCCCCTCGCCCGGGAGCACCGCCCGGACGTGGCCGTCCTCGACGTGAACCTCCCGGACCGGAACGGGATCGAGGTGGCGGCACTCCTGCACGAGCAGCTTCCCCGATGCCGCACGCTGCTCGTAACGAGCCTCGGCCGGCCGGCCACGGTGCGGCTTGCCGTGGAGCGCAACATCGGCGGCTATCTCATGAAGGACGCCGCCCCCGGCGAACTGGCCGCCGCCATCAGGAAGGTGGCCTCCGGGCAGCGGGTCATCGCTTCCGAGCTGATGCTCGCGGCCTGGGAGAGCAGCCGGATGCCCCTCACCCCGCGCGAGGCCGAGATCCTGATGCGGGCCGCGGAAGGGTCCCCCGTGCGGGAGATCGCCGCCGCCACGAAGCTGTCCGTCGGCACCGTCCGCAACTACCTCAGCAACTGCGTCACAAAGCTCGGTGCGCGTAGTCGTCTCGACGCGGTGCGCATTGCGCGTCAAGCGGGATGGCTGCCCCTCGCCGGCGATCGCGCTCCTTCACCGGACACACCACCGTGAAGCGGAACCATCCGGCGGGGGTGACCCGTGCCGTGCACGTACCGCCGAGTTCCGCGGCCCGCGCGGCCAGGTTGCCGAGGCCGTGTCCCGGGGCGACCTCCACGGAGCCCGGCGGCGCGCTCACCCCGTTGTTCGCGACGGCCAGTGTGACCGTCTCCCGGTCCTGCCCCAGGGTGATCGCGCACGCATCGGCCTCGCTGTGCCGCAGGACGTTGGTGACGGCCTCGCCCACCGCGACCGCGAAGAGGTTCTCGACCTCACCCGGTGGAACACGCGCGCCGTCGCGCACGGTCACGACGAGGCCCATGCCGCCCAGCACGGTGCGGGCGGTGTCCATCTCCTCGTGGAGGGTGCGGTCCCCGAAGCCGTGGGCCATGGACCGCATGTCGGCGAGCACCCCGCGGGTCAGCATGAGCAGCCCCCGCAGCTCGGAGCGCGCGCGCTCGTCCTCCACGCCCAGGTAGCGGTTGACCAGTTCACCGCGCAGGGCGGCGAACGTCAGCCGGGCCGCCAGCAGATCGTGCAGGTCGCGCCCGATCCGTATGCGCTCGTCCTGGAGGGCGCGCTGGATCGCGCTGGCCTCCGCCCGTCTCATCCAGCTGAGCCGACAGGCGATCCGCATCAGGGAAGCGGCCACCAGCCCGATCATCAAGGTGACGGCGAGGGCGACGGCGCTCTCTTCGTACGAGAGGCCACTGAGTCTTTGCGCCGCCCAGTCGGCCGCCAGCACAGCACCGAACGCCAGGGCCCCCGCCCGCCCGCGCAGAACGGCCAGCACCGATCCGGCCGCGAAACCGCCCATGCCCCGCCATTCGGCGCCGATGAGAAACAGCGGCGCGTACGTCAGCACCACCTGGAGGGCCAGAGTCCACGGCGCGAGGGGTCGCCTCAGCCGCTTGGTCACGGGAGCGCTGTGCAGTGTCTGCAGGAGCACGAGGGCGGCCAGGAGCGACGGCCAGAGGGCGATCGGCGATCTCCCCTCGCCTCCCCGGGGCACCACCAGAGGCCCCGACGATCCCTGCAGCGCCACACCGCACTGCAGTCCGCATATGACGAATGTTGTGATCCATGCCATCGAAACGTCTCGCTGGAGTTTACTCATTCCACCCCCGCGGGCCATCGGCAGCCGATCCAGCGCCAACTCCCGAATCATAAACAAGCGATCAGCGATGTGCGCGGAAATACCGAGACCAGCCTCGCATCCCCATCACCTACATGGCACATGAAATATTGTCGACTCCTGCCCGTCACCGGCTCGTCATTTCATTTCACGCGGATCGATTCGGATCGATCCGAATCGCCGCGGAAACACCGAATATCGGCCACCGCGGCGAAATCGATACCCGTCCCGGACCCCATCCGCTCCCGAGCCGGGCTCAAGTGGGCCCCTGGAGTGTTGCCCCCGTCAACGCAGCGCAGGCACGACCGGAGAGGCTTTCGGACCATGGCGGATTACACGGGAGGCACGCGATGAACCGGCGGGTGGTGATCACGGGAATGGGTGTGCGGACACCGGGCGGAGCCGGCACGAAGGAGTTCTGGGAACTGCTGACCGCGGGACGCACCGCTACCCGGCCCATCACGTTCTTCGACGCCTCACCCTTTCGTTCCCGAATCGCGGGAGAAGCCGACTTCGACGGACGGGCGGAGGGGTTCAGCCCGCGGGAGCTGAGGCGAATGGACAGGGCAACGCAATTCGCCGTGGCATGTACGCGGGACGCGGTCGCCGACAGCGGCCTGGACTTTACGTCGTCCGACCCGCACCGGGTCGGCGTGGTGCTCGGCAGCGCTGTCGCCTCGGCGACCAGTCTGGAGCGGGAATATCTGGTGATGTCCGACGCGGGCCGCGAGTGGCTCGTCGACCCCGCGCACCTGTCGCCGTACATGTTCGACTACCTCAGCCCCGGTGTGATGCCCGCCGAGGTCGCCTGGGAGGTGGGGGCCGAAGGACCCGTCACGATGGTCTCCGACGGCTGCACGTCGGGGCTCGACGCGGTGGGATACGGCGTCCAGCTCATCCGCGAGGGCGCCGCGGACACGGTGCTGGCGGGCGCCGCGGACACCCCCGTATCGCCGATCGTCGTCGCCTGCTTCGACGCGATCAAGGCGACGACGCCCCGCAACGACGAGCCCGCGACCGCGTCGCGTCCCTTCGACGGCACCCGCAACGGCTTCGTCCTGGCCGAGGGCGCGGCGATGTTCGTTCTGGAGGAGCACGAGGCGGCGCGGGCCCGCGGGGCGACGGTCTACGCCGAGATCGGCGGCTACGCCACCCGCAGCAACGCGTATCACATGACCGGCCTGAAGAAGGACGGCCGGGAGATGGCCGAGGCGATCCGCGCCGCGCTCGACGAGGCACGGCTCGACCGCACCGTGGTCGACTACGTCAACGCCCATGGCTCCGGCACGAAACAGAACGACCGGCACGAGACGGCCGCCTTCAAGCGGAGCCTGGGACCGCACGCCCACGACGTGCCGGTGAGCTCGATCAAGTCGATGGTGGGGCACTCCCTGGGAGCGATCGGATCCATCGAGATCGCCGCGTCCGCGCTGGCGATCAAGTACGGCGTGGTGCCGCCGACAGCCAACCTGCGCACCCCCGACCCGGAGTGCGACCTGGACTACGTGCCGCTCACCGCCCGGGAGCAGCGGGTGGACACGGTCCTGACCGTGGGCAGCGGATTCGGCGGCTTCCAGAGCGCCATGGTGCTGCACGCTCCTGAGGTGAGGGCCGCATGAGCGACGTCCGCACGGTGGTGACCGGGCTCGGCGTATTGGCACCCACCGGCCTGGGCACCGAGGAGTACTGGAAGGCGCTGCTCGCCGGCGAGAACGCCATCGCCCGGCTCAGCCGCTTCGACCCGGCCGGCTATCCGGCGACGCTCGCGGGCGAGATCCGGGACTTCGACGCCACGCGGCATCTGCCGAACAGGCTGCTGCCGCAGACCGACGTCTCCACGCGCTACGCGATCGCCGCGGCGGACTGGGCGCTGACCGACGCCGGTGTCGGTCCCGAGTCCGGTCTCGCCGACTACGACATGGGGGTCGTCACGTCGACGGCGCAGGGCGGATTCGACTTCACGCACCGGGAGTTCCACAAGCTGTGGAACCAGGGCCCCCAGTACGTCAGCGTCTACGAGTCCTTCGCCTGGTTCTACGCGGTCAACACCGGACAGATCTCGATTCGCAACGGCATGCGCGGTCCGAGCGCGGCACTCGTCGGCGAACAGGCGGGCGGCCTGGACGCCGTGGGCCACGCCCGCCGCACCGTCCGGCGCGGTACTCCCCTCGTACTGAGCGGAGGGGTCGACTCGGCCTTCGATCCATGGGGCTGGTCCGCCCAGCTGGCCGGTGGACGGGTCACCGCCTCCGCAGATCCCGAGCGTGCCTATCTGCCCTTCGACCGCGAGGCCGACGGCCATGTCCCCGGTGAGGGGGGCGCGATCCTCGTCCTCGAGGACCTCGCCACGGCCAGGGAGCGCGGCGCCGAGCGGATCTACGGCGAGGTCGCCGGATACGCGGCCACCTTCGACCCGGCGCCCGGATCCGGGCGGCCCCCGGGCCTCCGGCGTGCCGCCGAACTCGCTCTCGCCGACGCGGGCCTCGATCCCTCCGACATCGGGGTGGTCTTCGCCGACGCGGCGGCGGTCCCCGCACTGGACCGGGCCGAGGCACAGGCACTGCGCCAGCTCTTCGGCGTACGCGGCGTCCCGGTGACCGCGCCCAAGACGCTCACCGGGCGGATGTACGCCGGCGGCGGCCCGGCCGACATCGTCGCGGCGTTCCTCAGCCTGCGCGACCAGATCGCTCCGGCCACCGCCCACACCCACTCCGTACCGGACGACTACGGCCTCGACCTGGTCCTCGGCGAGCCGCGCGCACTGCGGACCCGGGCGGCGCTCGTCCTGGCCCGCGGACGGCATGGATTCAACTCGGCCGTGGTGCTCACCACCGCCTGATCAACCACTCACACAATCCGCTGCACGCGGCACACAAGGGAGACAACCGCCATGGCACAGATGACCCTGGACGAACTCCGCACGACGCTCATCGCCTGCGCGGGCGAGGACGATTCCACGGACCTCAGCGGCGACATCCTCGACATGGCCTTCGACGA
Organism: Streptomyces sp. NBC_00878; assembly: GCF_026341515.1. Lineage (NCBI taxonomy): Bacteria > Bacillati > Actinomycetota > Actinomycetes > Kitasatosporales > Streptomycetaceae > Streptomyces > Streptomyces sp. NBC_00878. The sequence goes on from NZ_JAPEOK010000001.1 coordinate 5,080,195, forward strand.
CCTGGGCTACGACTCGCTGGCACGGATGGAGAGCGCCGCCAGGATCGAGCGCGAGTACGGCATCGCGCTCCCCGACGAGGCCGTCGCCGATGCGGAGACTCCCCGGGCCCTGCTGGACCTCGTCAACGGCATCACCGCGGCGTCCGCCTGAGCACGACGGCGTGACGAGGGCCCGTCCCACCGCGGAACGGGTCCTCACCCCCGTCCGCTTCCCCCACCGTCCCGACATCCCGAGCAGGAGACCCGATGGCCTCTGTCACTCCGCTCCACCGCACCGAGCACACCTGGACCACCGACGCGCCGGCGGACGTCCTGTACGCCCTCGTCGCGGATGTCACCCGCTGGCCCGCGATCTTCGAACCCACCGTTCACGTACGGCACATCGAGCGGTCGGCGCGGTCCGAGCGCTTCGAGATCTGGGCCGTGATGAACGGCGAGGTCGCGCACTGGACGTCACACCGTGTCCGCGACGCCGACCGCCACTGCGTCACGTTCCGTCAGGAGCACGCCAGGCCCCCCGTCACCTCGATGTCCGGCAGCTGGCTCTTCCGCGAACTCCCCACCGGAAAGACGGAGATCGTGCTGCGCCACCGGTTCACCGTGGAGGACGACGACCCTTCCGCGGTCAGCGCCGTATCGGCGGCCCTCGACCGCAACAGCGCGCGCGAACTCGCCGCTCTGACCCAGGTCGCCGGGGCCGGACACCCCGTGGACGAACTCGTCTTCGCCTTCACCGACACCATCGAGCTGACCGGCACCGCCGCCGAGGCGTACTCGTTCGTCGCCCATGCCGAGCGCTGGCCGGATCTGCTGCCCCATGTGGCCCGGGTACGGCTCACGGAGAACGAACAGCGTGTGCAGGACCTGGAGATGGAGACCGTCACCGCGGACGGCGCCCGGCACACCACCCGCTCGTCGCGGATCTGCCGCCCCGGGCAGTGGATCGCGTACAAGCAGCAGATCACGCCACGGCTGCTGAGCGGGCACAGCGGTGAGTGGACTTTCACCGACGGCCCTTCGGGGTCGGGGGCGGTCGCCACCGCCCGGCACGTCGTGGCGATCGCTCCCGGTGCGGTCGCCGAGGTGCTCGGCGCGCACGCCTCTTTGGCCGACGCCCGCGCCTACGTCCGGGAGGCACTCGGCCGCAACAGCCGCACCACGCTGGAACACTCTGCCGCGGTCAGGGCCTGAGCTGTGTACGAAGGGGGGGCTGCCCGGCCGGGCAGCCCCCCCTTCGTACACAGCTCAGGAAGGGGAGACGGCCGCCGCCACCGTGCGGTAGGGGTGGCAGGCCACCAGGTCCGGTCCGGCCTGCACTCCGGGCAGAGACCGCATCTCGCGGCCGAGCGCCGCGCGGTCCTCGTCGGTGGCGAGGAACTCCCGGTAGCACTCCTCGTCGCGCCAGTCGGCCACGAGCACGACCTGTCCTCCGTCGGTGCTCAGGTGGACGGTCGCGCGCAGGAAGCCCCTGCGGTGCCGTACCCAGCCCTCCGCCCCCTTGAGGAACAGGCCGGCGACGGCGCGCTGGGTGGACGGACCGTCCACCCGGGTGGTGATGACGGCGGTGAACGTGCCCTCGTCCGGCGCCGGTCGGCTCATCATGCCTCCCGTGCCGCGTGGGCAGCGGCGCCGAACGCCGTGGCGGCCGTGGGGAACCTGAGGACGGCGTGGGTCGTCGCCGTGCTGACGTCCCGCCACACACGCTGGGCGGGGTGGGCCTCGGACTGTCCTCGCGTGCCGTGTGCGCGAAACAGCCGTCCCGTCGCGGTGGCGAGCAACTCCGCCGCCACGGCGCAGTCCCTCGTCGCGCGGGCGGTGAGCAGAGGGCTGTACTCGCCCGCGTCGGCGGCGGCCGCCGTCCGCTCCAGCAGGAGCTGCGCCGCGTCGATCTCGGCGCCCGCGCGCACCACTTCGGGTTGCGGTGCCTCCCAGTCAGTCCAGCGGCGCAGCAACCCGCGTGCGGCGCCCAGGACCGGTGCGACGAAGGACAGCCCGTTGACCGCCCGGTGCGGGACCCGGTAGCACCTGCCTCCCCGGTCGCTGCCACGGAGCAGATCGTCGTACGGAAACGACAGGTGCGCGGGGACGACGGCGCCCTCCACCACCAGCGTGTGGCTGCCGGTGGCACGCATCCCGACGCTGTCCCAGGTCTCCTTGATCCGGTATGTGCTCCGGGGCACGGCGAAGAACCTCAGTTCACCGCCCCCGACGCCGGGGACCCGGCCGCAGAGCAGCGCCCAGTCGGAGAAGTCGACGCCGCTCACATAGGGCCACGCGCCGTCGAGGAGCCAGCCGCCGTCCGTCGCCGTGGCCGAGCCGGACGGGACGAGTCCGCCGACGAGCAGAGTGTCCGGGCCCTCGCGCCACACCGCCCCGCCGCCCTCCTCGGGCAGGAAGGCGGCCATGCGCCCCACCTGGGCTCCGAGCGACGCGATCCAGGCCGTGGAGGTGCACCCTTCCGCGAGCACGGAGACGGCATCGAGGAGTTCGGTGAATCCGCCTTCCTGCCCGCCCCGGCGCTCCGGTACGAAGTGACGCGCGAATCCGGCGGCCAGCAGGGCCTTCACCGGCTCGGGCGCGAGCCGCCGGTCGGTGTCCGCCTGGGCCGCGTACGCCGCCGCCACCTGCAGGGCGTCGCGGGCCGTCGCCCGCAACCCGTTGGCCGACAGGGGGTGTTGGGGCATCACTGCACACACTCTCCTTGTTCTCGAAGGCCGTCCCGAAGTCCGTCCCGAAGGCCGCGCGCTCAGGTTCCGGGGAGTTCGACCGACTGCCGGTGGTGGAAGATGTCACGCGGGTCCCAGCGGGCCTTGACCCGTTGCAACCGGGGGTAGTTGCCCTTGTGGTAGAGGCGGTGCCAGGACACTCCGGAGGTGTTGGCATCGGGATCGTCGACGCCGGTGTCCGGGTAGTTGATGTAGCAGCCGTCCGTCGTGCCGTTCGGCACCGGGACGCCTCCGCTCTCGGCATACACGGCTCGGTAACAACCGCTGGTCCAGGCGATGTTGGCCGCGTCGTCCGCCGGGTCCTGCCACCTGCTCTGGTACAGCAGTTTGAAGATCGCGTCCCGCTGGGCGACAGCCGTCTCGTCGGGCCCCACCCGGTCGATGGCACCGCCGACCAGGTTGATCACGACCATGGCCATCGGGTTGTCGACGCTGTCGCTGCTCAGCCAGTCGTGGATGCGCCGGATGTGCTGGGCCGGCAGGCGCCTGCGCAGATAGGCGGAGTGGTGGTCGCTGCGCACCGCGGGATCGGTGATCATCGGAGAGCTGGTGCCCAGCCTGCGCGTGGCGCGCAGCCATGGAAGGCGGGTGGGCTCGGCGAGTTCGGGCAGCGGGCCCAGCTCGCCCGTCTGCGTGGTGGCGGCTTCCGGGGCGGCCTGGACCCCGTCGGTGATGGCGTCCACGTACTCCTGGAAGAGCCGCTCCGCGTCGGGGACGGTCGCGTCGATCTGGGTCATCATGCCGATGCCGCCGCCGGCGCGGTGGGTGAGGCTGAAGGAGCCGCTGAGCGCCGCGAACGGTGAGTCGGGCGCGCTGTTGTCCTCGTACCAGGCACCGATGTTCTCCAGCAGCCGCTGGAAACGGCGTGCGTCCAGCCGGTCCCAGGGCAGGGTCACCGCCTGTACGAGCACCTCCTCCGGGGGCCGTACGAGCAGCCGGCCGGGGTCGCTGCCCGACGTGCCGGGGGTGCGGAACCAGTAGCGGGTGATCACGCCGAAGTTGCCGCCCCCGCCACCCGCGCACCCCCACCACAGGTCGCGGTGGGGATCGCCCGGCTCCCTGGTGGCCACCACGCTGCGGACGCGGCCCGTGCCGTCCACGACCACGACCTCGACGGCGTACAGGTGATCGACGGTCAGTCCGTGCTGTCGGGAGAGCAGGCCGAACCCGCCGCCGGACACGTGCCCGCCGACCCCGACCGAATAGCACAGGCCCCCGGGGACGGTGACGCCCCACTCCTTGTACAGCGTGTCGTAGACGTCCATCAGGGTGGCGCCGGCCTCCACCGCGAAGGCCCCGCGCGACTCGTCGAAGTACACCCGCTTCATCAGGGACATGTCGACGACCAGGTCGACATCCCGGTGGAACACGAAGTCGGCGAGGCAGTGGCCGCCGCCGCGCACCGTGATGCGGAGCCCGTCGCTCACGGCCTTGTCGACGGCGTCCCTCACCTCTGCCGTGGAGCGGACCAGGCGTACCTCGCCGGGTGAAGCGGTCCACCGTCGGTTCACGCCCGTGGTGAGCTCGGCGTACCTGCTGTCGCCCGGCCGCACCGACACCGGCGAGGCCGCCGGGGCGGCCTCCCGCACGGCCCCCGCGGCACTCGCCGGACCGGTACCGGCGGCCACGGCGGTGGAGGCCAGGCCGGCCGCACCGAGGACGATTCTTCTGCGACTTACGTCCCGGTCCACGGGATTTCCTTCCTCTTCTCCAGCCTTCGTCAACTCGTTGGTTTTCGTTCGCCGCGACGGACCGGCGCTGCGTGGCCAGGGCAACAGGCCGCCCTCGCGGGGCACTTGAGCGATCCCGGCGCGGAGTCAGCCGCTCAGCTCCTTCTCGGTGTGCCCGGACGCCGGCACGCGGGCCGCCCCGGAGCCCGCGCGGGCGACCGCGGCGAGCGGGGCGATGACGGCGCCCGCCAGGCCGACGGCGGTGGCCAGCCAGAACAGCGAGGTGTAGGTGGAGCCGGTGACCGTGCCGCCCGTCGCGCCGGCGCTGAGAAAGGCCGCCGCCAACTGGCTGCCGACGACGCCGCCGACGGTGCGGGCGATGTTGTTGATGCCGTTGGCCGTACCCATCCGGGTGGGCGGTGCCAGCGCGCCGATGAGTTTGGGCAGGGCGGCCATCACCAGTCCCGTCCCGACCCCGACCAGGGCGTAGAAGACCAGGTGCTGCCACATGGCGGTGTGTGCCGCGGCGAGCAGGGCCGAGCCGACCGCGCACACGAGGAAACCGATGACCAGTGGCGCCCGTTCGCCGGCGTGCCGGGCGATCCAGCCCACAGCCATGCTCGCGGGCAGCACGGTGAGCGCGCCGGGGAGCATCAGCAGGCCGGCCAATGTGATCGTGGCGCCGAAGCCGAAGCCGGCGGCCTCGTGGGGCGTCTGGGCGAAGCGGGGCAGGGCCACGTAGAAGACGTAGGAGAGCACGCCGAAGGCGAAGGCCGACAGATGGGTCAGCAGCATCGGCCGGTGGGTGAACTCCGCGATGTCGACCAGGGCGTTGCTCCTGCCGGACTCGACCGCCGCGAGCACCGCGAAGAAGCAGAGGGCGAGCAGGAAGAGCCCGAGGACCCGCCAGGAGGTCCAGCCCCAGCCCGGGCCCTCGGTGAGGGCCAGCAGCAGGGCCACAAGACCCAGGCCGAGCAGCGCCGCACCGGCCAGATCCAGGCGCCCGCCCTCGGTGTGCCGGCTGTCCGGCACCCACCAGGCGACGAGGACGAGGCTCACCGTGGCGAGGATCGCGCCGAGGACGAACAGCGCCCGCCAGGAGAAGTGGTCGGCGAGCAGACCGCCGACGACCAGGCCCCCGCCGGCCCCGACGCCCACCACACCCGAGACCATGCCGGTGCCGAGGTGCAGTCGCTTCGGCGGAAGCGTCTCGCGCAGGATGGCGAAGGCCAGCGGCAGCACGGAGAGCGCCGAGCCCTGCACCACGCGGGCGGCGATGAGCTGTCCGATGGTCTGGGCGGCGGCCGCGCCGAGGGTGCCCAGACCGTAGACGGCCAGCACCCACAGCAGAACGCGGCGCTTGCCGTACTGGTCTCCCATCCTGCCGATGAGCGGGGTGAGGACCGCGCTGGACAGCAGGAAGGCGCTGAGGATCCAGGCCGACCACTCGGGTGTGGTGTGCAGTTCGCTCTGCAGCAGCCCGAGGGCCGGTACCAGGAGGGTCTGCATGAGGGCGTAGCCGAAGACGGCGATGACCAGGGCGGCGAGAATCCTGCCCGATCCGGCCGTTCCCTCCGCGGGGGCGTCGGTAGGAGTGGTCATGCTTCGTTCCTCTCACGGCTGAGCAGATGGAGTTCGGCGGCGATCGCCTCGGCGGTCGCGGTGGCGCCCAGGGACCAGCGGTCGCCGACGACGAGGGCGGGCACGCCCATGACGCCCAGGTGCGCGGCGCGTTGCTGGTCCTCGGCCACCTCGGCGGTGAACTCGTCGCCGTCGAGCACCTCTTGGGCCCGCCGGGCGTCGAGACCGACGTCCGCCGCCAGCTCGCGCAGGACCGTCCGGTCGGCGATGGGCCGTCCTTCGGTCCAGTACGCGGTGTACAGGCTCAGTACGGTCTCGGTGTCCCGGCCTTCCCGCCGGGCCAGGTGGACCAGCCGGTGGGCGTCGGTGGTGTTGCCCGGCCGCGCGCGGTCGGGGCGGAACGGCAGGCCGTCGGCCGCGGCGACGGCACCGATGCGGTCCATCGCCGCCCGCCCCGCCGCCCGGCTTCCGTTGAACTGCGCCAGGTAGTCGTACAGGTCGCCGGAAGGCCGCGCCCCGGCCGGCCGGGGGTCGAGCTGGAAGCTGCGCCAGCGCAGCCGGAAGGCGTCCGGGTCGGGCAGCAGGGCGAGCGCGGCGACGATGCGACGAGTTCCGTAGTAGCAGTGCCCGCACACGAAGTCGGACCAGACGTCGAGGTCCGTCGCGCGCGTCCCCGAGGTGTCGGTACTGGTGGGTCGAGGGGCAGTCATGACACCGACCATAGGAACCATGGCTAACTTTCAGAAAGGACATACCTGGAGGTAAGCTCATTCCATGAAGGATGGTTCCCAGCGTGCGGTCCACGAGCCGCTCGACCCCTGTGACGCATTTAACAGCGACTGTCCGGGACGGGAGGTTCTCAACCATCTGACCAGCCGCTGGGGCCTGTTGATCCTGGTCGCCCTGCGCAGCGGCCCGCTGCGCTTCTACGAGCTGCGCGCGCTGGTGGACGGCATCAGCGAGAAGATGCTGTCGCAGAACCTCCGCACACTGGTGCGCGACGGACTGCTGTCGCGCGAGGTGCTGCCGTCCGTGCCGCCGAGCGTGCGGTACGCGCTCACGCCGTTGGGTGCGGATGCGGCCCTTCCCCTGGAGACCATGCTCCGCTGGGTGCGCGACAATGCCCTGACGGTGCTCGCCGCACAGGAGGACCACGACCGCCGGGCCGACTCGCCCGTCTGAGACCAAGAAGCGCCGGGCGCCGTACCGGACGTACCGCGCGCCGTCCCGGACGAGCCGCGTGGTGCCGTCCCGGATGTGCCGTGTGGTGCCGTCCCGGATGTGCCGCGTGCCGCGGGGGCTCATCCCGCCACGCCCGACTTCTCCAGTGCCTGTGCGCATCCCCGCAGGATGGCCAGGCGCTCCTCGGGGGCGACCGCCGCGGCCGAGACCATGATGCCGAGCGTGGTGACCCCGGCCCCGGCGTACTCGGCCATCCTTTCGGCGATCCGCGGGACGGGACCGATGAGCGCGGTCCGGTCGATGAGGTCCACGGGCAGTGCCGCCCCGGCCCCGGCCCGGTCGCCCGCGGCCAGCCGGGCCCTGAGCTCCTCGGCCGCCCGGCCGTGTCCGAGTCGGCGGGCCAGCGCGCAGTACACGTTGCGCTCGGCGTCACCCATGCCCATCAGGTACACGTACTGGCCGCGCAACCGGTCCGCGGCGGTGGCCGGATCCGGCCCCACGGCCGTGGGCAGACAGGGCAGTACGTCGAAGCCGTCCAGGTCCTTGCCCGCCCGCTTGCGTCCCTCGGTGATCGCGCCGACCGCGTCGGCCACCGCCTCGGGCGAGGTGAAGACCCCGATCCAGCCGTCGGCGATCTCACCGGCCAGCCGGAGGTTGCGCGGCCCGACGGCCCCGAGATAGACGGGGAGGTCCACCGGCGCCGGGCCGGTCAGGAGCCGGACCGGAGCCGGATCGCCGACGGAGTAGTGGCGGCCGCGGTACACGACCGGTTCGCCGGACAGCACCCGGCGGACGATCTCCACGTACTCGCGGGTCCGGCCGAGCGGCCGGTCCGCGTCCGCGCCGTACCAGCCCCGCGAGACATCGGGGTTGGAGATGCCGAGACCGAGCCGGAAGCGGCCGCCGCTCAGTGCGTCGAGGGTGGCGGCGGTCAGCGCGGCGAGCCCCGGCGGGCGCGCCGGCATCTGCATCACGCCGGAGACCAGGGCCAGGCGCCGGGTCTGCCCGGCGACCAGTCCCAGCAGGCTCGCGGCATCGGACCGGAAGCCCTCCGGGGCGAGCACCGCCGCGTATCCGAGCTCTTCCGCGGTACGGGCGAGGTCCGCCGCACCCTGAAGGGTGAGATTGACGGCGAGGCGCATGGCGCCGGCCTCCTGGGGTGTGGGGGTCAGGGGGTGGTCGGTGTGTCAGAGGAGGTGGCAGCCGCCGTCGACGTACACGACCTGCCCGGTGGTGTACGTCGCGTCGAGGAGGTGGCCCACGGCACGGGCGACGTCCTGCGGGACGCCCACCCGGCGCAGGGGCGCGTTCTGCCGTACGTAGTCCGCGATCGGCGCGAAGAAGGGGTCGTTCGCCGTCCAGTGGGTCTCGATCAGGCTGGGGGCGACGGCGTTCACCCGGACCTGTGGCCCGACCGCCTTCGCGAGCAGCCTGGTCATGTGCTCGACGGCCGCCTTGCTCACCGCGTACGGGATGGAGCTGCCCGCCGTCCTGCTCCCCGCGATGGACGAGACGTTGACCACCGTGCCGTTTCCGGTCGCGGCCAGGTGCGGCATGGCGGCCACCGTGGTCTGCCAGGTGCCGATGACGTTGAGGTCCAGGATGTCGCGCCAGACGTCCGGGCCGGCGGCTTCGAGGTCGTGATGGGGGATCACTCTGGTCCGGCCCGCGCTGTTGACCAGCACATCCAGGCGGCCGAACCGCTGGACGACGGCGGCCACCAGAGCACGGGCCCCGGCCTCGTCCGCGACATCGGCCCGGACGTACACCGCGTCCGGCAGCGAGGCCGCCACCTTCTCGCCCTCCTCCACGGAACGCGAGGAGTTGACCGCGACCCGGTGTCCGAGCTCTCCCAGGTGTCGCGCGATCGCCTCCCCGATCCCGGACGAGGAGCCGGTCACCAGCGCGACGGGGGCGTCGGCGCGCATCAGTAGTTGCCCAGTCCACCGCAGACGTTGAGCGCCTGGGCGGTGACGGCCGCGGCGTCGTCGCCGACGAGGTACTCGACCATGGCGGCCACCTCCCGCGGCTCCACGTAACGGCCCATGGGTACCCGCGCCGTGATCCGGTCGAAGGTCTCCTGCTCGCTGACCCCCCAGATGCCCGCGTAGTGCGCGCGGACCCGTTCGGCCATCGGCGTCTCCACGAAGCCCGGGCACACCGCGTTGACGGTGATGCCGGTGCGGGCCAGTTCCAGCCCCAGGGCCTTGGTGAAGCCGACCACACCATGCTTGGAGGCGGAGTACGGAGCAGCGTGCACCACACCCTGTTTGCCGCCCGTGGACGCGATGTTGACGATGCGGCCGCGCTGCCGCTCCCGCATCCCGCCGGTGGTGAGCACCTCCTTGGTCATGAGGAAGACGCCGGTGAGGTTGGTAGCGACGACGTCGTTCCACAGCTCGTCGGGGATCTCGGTGGTGGCACCGCCGCCGCTGCGGCCGGCATTGTTGACCAGGATGTCGACGGGCCCGTGGCGCTCCACCGCGGCGCGGACATACGCACGGATCTGCCCGGGGTCGGTGACGTCGCACACGATGCCGTCGGCATCGTGTCCCTGCTCCCGCAGTTCCTTGACGGTGGCGGCCAGCCTGCCCTCGTCCCGGGCGCAGAGGTGGAGGCGGGCGCCGAGTCCGGCCAGCCGCTTGGCGATCTCTAGGCCGATGCCGCTGGTCGCTCCGGATACCAGGGCCACCGGCGAGGCGGTCGCGGTCATGAACCCTCCGTAGGGTCGGGGCCATTCGTTCCGCCGAGACTCCAAGGACCCGGTGGAGCCGTACTGGAGGCCCCGTGGACCGCCGCGCTCCACCGGGCCTCCAGCGTCCCGGCCGACGATGTGCCTCCCCGCAGCCGAACGGCAGGAGGAACCCGGTGACCGAGAGCAATGCCGTACTGGCCGAGCTCTATGCGCGAGTCCAGCACTTCTACGCCCATCAGATGCAGGCTTTGGACGCGCTCCGCTTCGAGGAGTACGCGGCCACGTTCACCAAGGACGGCACTTTCCAGCACTCACCAGGAGTCGAGCCGGCGGTCGGGCGGGACGGGATCGTCGCCGAACTCGTCGCCTTCCACAAGCGGTTCGACGACGACCCGGTACGACGCCGCCACTGGTTCAACCACATCGCCCTGGTGCCGCAGGCCGACGGTGCCCTGCGGTCCACGGTCTACGCGCTGGTGGTGACCGTACGGCCGGGCGCCAGGCCGGAGATCGCCCCCAGCTGCCTGGTGCACGACGTGCTGGTGGTCGAGGACGACGCGGTACGCCTTCGGTCCCGCCGGATCGAGCACGACCAGATGTTCTGAGCCGCCGGGCTCGGTCGTCGGCGGAACCTCGCGGACCGTCCGATCAGCTCGCGTACCTCAGGGGAATCAACTCGCGTACCGCACAAGGGAGTCGGCGGGACCGTCCAGGGCGGGGTCCCCGTCGAGCATCGCCTGGTGCAACCGCTGCAGCCGCGGGGTCGGCTCCACGCCCAGTTCCGCGTGGAGCCGGCCCCGCAGCTGCCGGAACTCCTCCAGGGCGCGCCAGGGACTGCCCGCCCGGTAGAGCGCCGTCATCAGCTGGGCGCAGAGGTTCTCGCTGAGGGGATGGCCGGCGCTGAGCATCCTCAGTTCGGCGAGCAGAGAGCTGTGCCGGCCGAGGCGAAGGTCCGCCTCGATGCGCTGTTCGAGCGCGGTCAGCCGGGCCTCCTCCATGCCGATCACCTCCAGTGCGAGGGCCGGCCCCGTGGGCACGTCGGCCAGCGCCGGCCCCCGCCACAGGCCCAGGCCCGCGCCGAGCAGAGCCGAGGCGGACGACGCGTCGCCGGCCTCCAGTGCCCTGGCACCCCGTGCCGAGAGGTCGTGGAACTCGGCCAGGTCGTTGCCCAGACCGGCCGGGACGAGCCGGTAGCCGCCGTACGACGTGGAGAGCACGTCCTTCGGCGAGACACCCGGGCTGTGCCCCAGGGCGTCGGCGATGCGCCGACGCAGCTGCAGGATGTACGTCTGCAGTGTGGTCGTGGCACTGCGTGGCACCGCGTCTGCCCAGACCTCCTCGATCAGGGTGTCGATCGGGACACTGCGTCCGGACCGGAGCGCCAGCAGGGCCAGGATCTGCCTGGGTTTGCCGGCGGTGGGGACGATGGATGCGCCGTTGTAGTCGACGGTGAGCGGACCCAAGACCCGTGTCTTCACAGGTTTTTCTCCGTTCTGCGATCGTCTTGTGGCGAAGCGCAGTCGGATCCTGACACTCCGTGCCGCTTGATTCCCAGGGCGTACGACACGAGTTGGCGCGTGAACTCCGCACAGCGGGACGTGAGTTGTTCACACTCCGCTGGGCGACGGCCCGTCGGCGGCGCTCAAGTCGGCCTCCATCCCCGGAGCCGACGATGCGCGAGACCCACGATGCCCAGGAGGAAATCCGTATGACTGTGGAACACGCAGGAGTGGAACCGCGGCTCGACGAGGTCGCCGACGGCGTCTTCGCGTATGTACAGCCGGACGGCGGCTGGTGCCTCAACAACGCCGGGTTGATCGTCTCGGGCCGGCATGCGGCCCTGGTGGACACCGCCGCCACCGAGGCCCGCACCCGGGCGCTGCGCGGCGCTGTGCTCGCCGCGGCGCAGGCTCCGCCCCGCGTGGTGGTCAACACCCACGCGCACGGCGACCACACCTTCGGCAACTTCGTCTTCCCCGAGGCCGTCGTCGTGGGGCATGAGCGCACGCGCGAGGAGATGGCCACGGTCGGCCTCCATCTGACGGGCCTGTGGCCCGAGGTGTCGTGGGGCGCCGTCGAGGTCGTCCTTCCCGACATCACCTACCGGGACCGCATGACCCTGCACATCGGCGGGACCACGGCGGAACTGCTGCATCCGGGCCCCGCCCACACCACGAACGACACCGTGGTCTGGCTCCCCCGGGAGCGGGTCCTGTTCACCGGAGACCTGGTGATGTCCGGGGTGACGCCCTTCTGTCCCATGGGCTCGGTGGCCGGTTCCCTGCGTGCCCTCGCCGTGCTGCGGTCCCTCGGTGCCCACACCGTGATACCGGGCCACGGCCCGGTCCGCGGCCCTGAGGTCCTCGATGCCGCGGAGGGATATCTCCAGCTCGTCCGGCGTCTCGCCCGCGAGGGCACGGCGGCCGGAATCACTCCGCTCCAGGCCGCTCGGGCCGCGGACCTCGGTCCGTACGGGGAGTGGGTCGACGCGGAACGGCTGGTGCCCAACCTGCACCGGGCGTATGCCGAGGAACGGGGCCAGGCCGTCGGTGATCCCGCCGACATGCCCGCACTCTTCGCCGAGATGGTGGAATTCCACGGAGGACGCCCGGTCTGTCAAGCCTGAACGACCTCCTCGGCGAGGCCGCCCCAGGCGCGGAAGGACCCCCGCTGGTACAGCACGGGCCGGCGGGGGCGCACGCGCGCCGTCTCCATCCGCCCGATGAGCAGCGTGTGGTCCGCCACCTCCACGGCGCGCAGCAGGGAGCACTCGGCGTGTGCCAGCACCCCCTGGTCGAGGATCGGCACCCCGGGCACCGCGGCCCCCGGCAGCCACCGCAGGCCCTCGAACTTGTCCTGTGCCCGGCCGGCGAACGCCCGTGCCGTCGGCTCACCGTCGTCCGCGAGCAGATGCACCGCGAACGCGCGCCGCAGCAGCAGGGACGGCAGGGTGCGCGAGCCTCGGTCCGCGCACACCAGCAGCAGGGGCGGGTCCGGAGAGACCGCCGAGAACGCGTTGCAGGTGAAGCCCTGGGGCCTCCCGTCGGCATCCGCCGTGGTCACCACCGCCACGGCCGTGGGTATCGAACCGAAGAATCCCCGGAACGCTGCCGGATCCACCCGTGTCATGCCGCCTCCGTGCCAGCTGAGGGACGGCCGGGCTCCTCCCGGCCGGCACACCCAGAGCGTCACCGTCCGCGGTGGAGACGCGGTCGAGACGTACTGGTGCGCGAGGCTTTTGGTATTTTTTGGGTCCCAGGCTGACCGACACCCAGGATCTGCCGCTTCCCGACCCGCCTCGGTTGTCTCAGTGACCGATGTCGTGGTCGCCGGCCTCGACGACTCCGCTCTCGTAGGCGAAGATCACGATCTGGATTCGGTCACGCAGGCCGAGTTTGTTGAGAATGCTCGACACGTGCGATTTGACGGTGGCGGGCCCGATGAAGAGCTGGGCGGCGATCTCCGAGTTGCTCGCGCCTCGCGCGACGGCGCCCACGATCTCGCGTTCGCGGTCGGTGAGTCGCTCCAGGCGGCCCGCCACGGTGGTGTTGACGACACGTCGCTCCGCGAACTGGCCGATGAGGCGCCGGGTGATCGACGGTGCCAGCAGCGCCCCGCCCTCGGCCACGGTGCGCACGGCAGTGGCGAGTTGCTCGGGAGGAATGTCCTTGAGCACGAAGGCACTGGCACCGGCACGCAGCGCCTTGTACACGTACTCGTCCGGATCGAACGTGGTCAGGATCAGCACGCGCACATCCCAGTCCGCCTCCCGCAGGATCCGGGAGGTGGCCTCGATGCCGTCCATGCCGGGCATGCGGATGTCCATGAGGACCACGTCCGGACGATGCGTACGTGCCGCGTCCACGGCCTCGAGTCCGGTTCCGGCCTCGGCCATGACCTCGATGTCGTCATGGACCCGCAGAATCATGACGAAACCCCGGCGGACCAGCGCCTGGTCATCCACGACGACGACACGGATAGTCACGCGGGCTCTCCTCCAGTGGGCAGCTGGGCGGCCAGCCGGAATCCGCCACCGGGACGCGGCCCCGCATCGAGGCTGCCCCCGAGGAGGAGCGCTCTCTCCCGCATGCCCACGATCCCATGGCCGGGCACACCGCCGTTGGCTCCGGCCGACACCGACGGGACGGCGGCTCCGCGGCCGTCGTCGAGCACCTCGATGGTGAGGCCGCCACTCTCGCAGCTCAGGCGCACCTCGGTACGGGTCCGCGGTCCGCTGTGCTTGAGCACGTTGGTCAGTGCCTCCTGGACGATGCGGTACGCCGACAGCTCCACGCGGGCCGGGAGCGCACCGTGGACACCGCCGGTGACCGAGACGTCCAGACCCGCCTCGCGGACCTGCTCGACGAGTTGGTGAAGGTCGGCCAGCCGGGGCTGGGGGCCCAGCCCGTCGCGGCCGTCGTCCGGCCGCAGTACTCCCAGCAGGTGACGCAGTTCGTCCAGCGCCTGGCGCCCGGCCTTCTCGACAGCGGCCATCGCTTCGATGGCCTCCTGAGGATCGTGGGCGGCCACCATCCGGGCGGCACCCGCCTGCACCGTCATCATGCTCACCCGGTGGGCGACCACGTCGTGCAGTTCGCGGGCGATGTGGGTGCGCTCCTCGGCGACGATCCGGCGCGCCTCGGCGGCCTGCTCCTGGCCGCGTCGGGCGCGGCGCTCCGCACGCAGCCGCAGACGCCGGCCGACGTACCAGGCCACGCACATGACCACGGCGCCGAAGCCGACGTCCCCCCAGGGGGAGGAGTGCAGCAGGCCGTCGATCACGAGCGCGGCCATGGCGCCGACGATGGCCGCGGCGGTGGCGAGGCTGCTCCGCCGGGTGTCCGCGGTGTATCGCCCGACGCTGTACAGCGCCACGATCACGTACCCGCCCGCGTTGGAGTAGTTGCTCGCCAGCGTCGGCGCCCAGGCGGCGAGGGCCACGAACACGACCGCGAGGGGTTCGCGGCGACGCCGGTAGAGCGCCCCGCCGGCCACCGCGAACAGCAGCAGGACCGGGACGGGCACCTCGGTGATCGGGCGAACGCCGACCGCGTCGCCGGGTCCTTCCTCCAGGAACACCGTGGCCACAAGCATGGCGGCAGCCAGGACGGCGTCCGCGCTCCGCGGCCACCGGGCGAAGGGCCCGCGGAACCTGCCCGGCACGTCGCGGACCAGCTTCTCCGAAGGCAGCGCCGTGCGGTTCATCATCGCTCCGTCACAAGGCTTCCGGCCATCTGGCGTTGGTCATCAGGGTGCACCGGGCACGCCATCGTAGGTCCAGGTCGAAGACGCGGTCACCCGCCTGTGGGCGGATCCCGCCCTCCCCCGTCAGCGGGAGATGCCGCCGCGTTCTCCCCCTCCCGCGCCGGAGCCCCGAACCCGTCCGGCGGCGGGGGACAGCACCGGCGCCGGAACCCACGATGGAACCGCTCACGAATCCTGCCTCCGGGGCGCCACGGACCGGCGGCGGACGGCGGCCATCTCACGGGGAGCCCACACAGCCATGAACCGATTCACCCGTCGTATCGGCAGGGCGAGCGCACGCCGGCCATGGGTCACCATCGCCACCTGGGCGGTTGCCCTCCTCCTCGTGCTGCCCCTGGCCGGCACGGTCGGCGGCTCGTTCGTCGACGACCTGGTCGCTCCCGGCAGCCAGAGCGAGGAGGCGATGGAACTGCTCGAAGAGCGCTTCCCTGAAGCGTCGGTCGGCACGGCCATGGCGGTCTTCGCCGTGCCGGAAGGGGAACGGCTGGAGCGCCACCGGCCTGCTGTCGAAGCCGCCGTCGCCCGGATCGCCGACGTGGAGCACGTCGCAACGGCAGCCGATCCCTTCACCACGGACGCGCTCTCGTCCGACGGACGTATCGGCTTCGCCCGGATCACGTTCGACGTGCCCACGATGAACGTGCACCCCAAGGAGACCGCTGCGCTGGCCGACGCGATCGAACCCGCGCGCGGGGACGGCGTCGTCGCCGAGCTGGGCGGTGACGCCGTCTTCATCAACGCCGAGACTCAGACGTCGGGTGCGGAGGCGGTCGGCCTGCTGATCGCACTCGTCATCCTGGTGGTGGTGTTCGGCACGATCGTGGCCGCGCTGGTCCCGATCGCGCTCGCCCTGGTGGCCGTCGCCGCCGGCCTGGGCAGCATCACGCTGCTGGCCAACGCGATGGACGTCTCCACCGCCGCACCCACGATCGGCGCGATGATCGGCCTGGGCGTCGGCATCGACTACGCCCTGTTCATCGTGGCCCGCCACCGCGAGAACCGCGCGGCCGGCCAGGACAACGCCACCGCCCTGTCGAACGCCATGGCGTCATCGGGCGCGGCCGTCCTGTTCGCCGGCGGCACCGTCATCGTGGCGATGTCCGCTCTCGCGCTGACCGGCCTGGGCTTCCTGACGTCGATCGGCCTGAGCACCGCCCTGGTCGTGCTCTTCTCCGTGGCGACCGCCCTGACGTTGCTGCCCGCCCTGCTGTCGTTGCTGGGCGACCGCGTCCACGAAGGACGCCGTGTCCGCAAGGGGCGCCGTGTAGGCAAAGGGCGCCGTGTCCGCGAAGGACGCCGCCTGGACCGCGAGCGCCCTGTGAAGAAGGCCGAGGACTCGGCGTGGTGGCGCTTCGCCCACCGGGTGTCCGGACGCCCGTGGCGCTACCTGCTCGCCGCGTCAGCGGTCCTGCTCGCGCTGGCCGCCCCCGCGCTGCGTATGGAGACCGGCTTCCCCGACGCCGGCGACGATTCCACGAGCTTCACCCACCGCCGCGCCTACGACCTGCTGGCCGAGGGCTTCGGTCCGGGCTTCAACGCCCCCCTGCTGATCGTCGTCGACCTGACCCGCCCCGGTGCCGACGCCGAGGACGTCCCCGCGCTGTCCGGGCGCATCGCCGCCGACCCCGGCATCGCCACGGTCGGCGAGCCACAGACCTCCGCGGCCAAAGACACCGTCGTACTGCCCACGTTCCCCACCACCGCCCCCGCGGATGCCGAGACCTCCCGGACCCTTGAGCGCGTCCGTGACCTCGTCCCCGACAACGTCGCCGTATCCGGCCTGACCGCCATGACCGACGACCTCACCGAGCAACTCGCCGACACTCTGCCGGCCTTCATCGCCGCGATCCTGGCCACGTCGTTCCTGCTGCTGATGGTGGTGTTCCGCTCCGTCGCCCTGCCGCTGAAGGCCGCCGTGGTCAACCTGTTGTCCATCGGCGGGGCATACGGCGTGGTGGTCGCCGTCTTCCAGTGGGGCTGGTTCGGGGGCCTCTTCAACCTGGAGGGCCCTCTGCCGATCGCCTCGCCCATGCCGACGATCTTCTTCGCGGTCCTGTTCGGCCTGTCCATGGACTACGAGGTGTTCCTGCTCTCGCGCGTCCGCGAGGAGTACGCCGCCACGGGCGACGCCACCGAATCGGTGGCACGCGGCATGGCGGCCACGGGCCGCGTGATCACCTCTGCCGCACTGATCATGACGGTGGTGTTTCTCAGCTTCGTCGCCAACCCGTCGCCGCTCGTCAAGATGATGGGCCTGGGCCTGGCGACCGCGATCGTGCTCGACGCCACGATCGTCCGCATGGTGCTCGTGCCCGCGGCCATGGCGCTGATGGGGCGCGCGACCTGGTGGCTGCCCCGCTGGCTCGACCATCGGCTGCCCCACATCAGCGCCGAGGACGCCGCCGACCGGCACCCTCGCCCCGAGCCGGTGCGCCCACAACCAGGTACCTGGCCGTCCCAACAACCCCGGTGACTTCACTCGATCCTTCCGTCCCGCGGCAGGAGGGTGCCGAGTGGGCCCAGGTCGAGGTTGAGGTCTTCGGGACGGAGCCCGTAGCGGTGGCGCAGTTCCGTCATGCGGTCGTCAAGGATCATCAGTGTCATGCCGACTCGCTCCTCTTCGGCCTCGGAGAGATCCCCCTGGTCCACCCTGCGGATCGCCTGTCGCTCCATCAGCTGCCGCAGCAGTTCCACGACGGTCAGCACCAGCTTGATGAGATCGCGCTCGACGGTCTCCTGGTCCAGGCGCAGCCGCTGCGAAGGCGAGCCGTTCCGGCGGGCGGCATCGTGCTGGACCCGCTCGGACTGGACCGGCTCGGACTGGACCGGCTCGGACTGGACCGGCTCGGACTGGACCGGCTCGGACGAATCCGACAGTGCGGCGAACGGCGTTGGTCGTCCGTGGACCGGCCCTTCGTTCTCCATGCCCCTTCCTCCCGTCCTTTCAACTCGGCCACGGCGGTGGCGCCGCGGCTTCCACCGAGGTGATCAGGGCGCGTAACGAGACATGGACCAGATCCACATCCGCGATGCACAGCGTGAGGTCGCCGGTGAGGACCACGCCGCCGGCCAGCAACCGGTCCAGCAGGTCGACCAGCGCGATGTCCCCGGTCCCTGTCCCCGCCTCGTACGACCCTGGCCCCGCCTCGTACGACCCTGTCCCGTTCACAGCAGCCCCCGCGGCTCGTCCTGTGGCACCGCGGCGAAGGAGTACGGCGCCCAGGGGCCGTCACCTCCAGCCTTACTCCCTCCACCCCGCCGCCGAGTTCCCGCACGCGCGCCCGGAACTCCTCGGAGCGGTCCCGGGGCACCAGATAGGCGGCGTTGACGACGTTCTGGCCGGGGCCCGGGGAGAGCTGGGCGGATTGCGGGCGGTGGCGGCGCGAGTCGGCGGCCAGCCCGGCGAGTCCGGCGTCGACGCGCTCACCGAGCCGTGCCGCGGCCTGCCACGCGCCCTCCCGGCTGAGCCGCTCGTTCCGTCGCCGCCGCAGGTAGTCCCGACCCGTACCGGCGCTCGCCCCGGACCCGGACGGCTCACTGGGCACGACGCCGCCCAGCGCGTACACCTTGACGCCCCACTCCACGTGCCCGGACAGGCGCGAGAGCAGATCGGCGAAGTGAACGCGCCGCTCCCTGAGCCGCAGCTTCAGCCGCTCGTCATCGATGTGGACGGTGGCCAGCCGCAGCGGGAGTACCGCGGTGCGGCCGGCCAGCGCCTCCACCACGGTGTGATGCTCGCGGGCCAGCCGCTCCAGCTGATCAAGGTCGTCCAGCCGTAGCTTGACCGCCTGCTCGGTGAACTCGTCGGCGGGTACGTCGCTCGCCGCCGACGCGAGACCGCAGGCCTCCACCAGACGCACCGGGCGGCCCGCGATGCCGCGCAGGCCGCCGACCGTCTCCTCCGAGCCGTCGAACGGCAGCAGCACTCCGTACGCGTACAACACCGATTCGGTCATGGCCCCTTCTCCGCGGCGCGCTCGCGCAGCGCCGTGAGCTCGGCGCGCAGGCGCGTGTTCTCGTCCGCGAGTTCCGCCTGCCCACCGACGGCACGGGCCCGCGAGGAGAGCGACGGGTCGTGCTCCCACCAGTCGATGCCCATCTCCCGAGCGGTGTCGACGGAGACGATCAGAAGCCGCAACTTGATGGTGAGCAGTTCGATGTCGAGCAGGTTGATCTTGATGTCTCCGGCGATGACCACGCCCTTGTCCAGCACACGCTCCAGGATGTCGGCCAGGTTGGCCGATCCGCCCTGCTGGGGCCCGAAGGACGCCTGTCCGGTGGCGCGCGGCCTGGGCGCCGGTGGCGGTGCGCCGCTCCATAGGGTCGGTTCGCTCAAGGTCGGTTCACTCAAGGCTGTCCTCCCAGCGCTGTGGGTTCACGGTGGGACGGATGCGTTCGAGCCGATCGAGCAGTTCGTCCTCCCGTCTGTCGAACTCCGCCTGATCGATGTCCCCGGCCAGCAGTGAACCCTCCAGCTCGGCGAGTTCACGATGAAACGGGGTGGGGTCGTAGTACTCGCGTTCCGCCGCGGCCAGGGCCTGATCGAGTGCCCAGACGATTCCGCGTACGGGCCCGAACGGCGCACCGAGCAGGCCGGTCAGCAATCCCATGTGGAGCCCTCCGCCTCACACGAAACTGTACGGCGGCAGCGGCCCGGAGAGTCTGAACTCCACTCCGTGGCCGAAGCCGTCGGCGAGCTTCCGCACGGCGGCCGCGCACTCCTGCGCCCGCTCCCGCTCCACGAGAAGGCTCAGGCTGAAGAAGGCCTCGCCGCTGGGACCTCCCACCGACTCGCGGAAGGCCAGCGGGCGCAGGGCCCGCCGGATCTCCTCTCCGAGCTGAGACTGCCGGGCCTCGACCTCGGCACTGATGATCTCGCCGAGCGCGACACGGTCCTCGTGCGTTCCCTCTCCGGCCCGGGTGAGCGCGTTCAGCCGCCGCGCCTCGTCGTTCTGGCTGAGCACCTCAAGCAGCGCGGTGTCCTGGTCCTGCAGGACCTTGACGTTGAACTCGACGCGGTCCTCGACCGCCCTCAACTGCCCCGTGAACTCCGCTTCGTGCCCGGCGAGTACGTCCCGCACGGCCTCGTCGTCCGCGGCGAGCATGCCGAACCGCATCGGAAGGACCGGCCCGGACTCGCTGAGCGATCGCGTTACTTCCTGATGCATCATCAGATCGCGGCGTTTGGCGCGCAGTTTCCCCGGCGCGTCACTGATGACGGCGGCCACCGATCCGCCGCGGACGACCCGCAGCGGGGCCGGGGTCTCCCCGACCCCCCTGGCGCCGTCGACCGCCAGGGGATGCCCGGCGTCGGTGATGGCGTAGACGTAGACAGTCATGCCTCAGCCCTCAACTCTCGTCCATCCGTTGCGTGGTGGCGCGAATGGGGGCGTCTGCCGGGGCCTCCGCCTGCTGGCCTCCGAGCAGTTTCTGGGATTCGGTCAGCGCGCCCGCACCGACCGTGTGGGGCAGCGCGGACTGGCCCGCGTTCTGGATGACTGCCGGGGCGTCGCCGAAAACGGGGAGGCCGCCGTTGCCCTGGTGCTCCAGGTCGAGGCGGTTGCAGGCCTCGGCGAAGCGCAGATAGGTGTCGACACTGGCGACCACGACGCGTATGTCGACGCGAAGGACCTCGATGCCGATGACCGCGACCCGGATGAACACATCGATCACCAGCCCCCGGTCGAGGATGAGTTCGAGGATGTCGTAGAGTCCGCCATCGGTCTTCTGGGCTCGTGGTGCGGCGTTTTGAGTGATCACGGTCATGGATGTGTTCCCCCTGACTGCCTTTGCGTGGAATGGGCGCAGAGTCCCTGCGCCGTGGGGTTCGGAGCGGCGCGGATCGGTGAGCGCTTACTGCCGGTCGGCGTTTACTGCCTGTTGACGCTTACTGCCCGTCGACGTTTACTGCTCGTCGACGTTTACTGCTCGTCGACGTTTACTGCCGGTTGACTTGACCACGGGGATAGCGGCGGCTGCGCGCGTAACTGATCACGTCGCCGTCCGCGTCCAGTTGGACGATGTACGTAGCCAGCACACTGGTCGAGTCGGGGACCCGCTCCAGCTCCAGCACCTCGACGTTCACCGTCCAGCCGTCCTTGCTGCGGGCGAGCGCGGAGACGGACTCCGTCTCCCGCCCGAGCAGTACGGACAGCTGCTCACGGGCGTTCTGGATCGCGGTCAGGAGGCTGGTCCGCACGGGCACGGCGCGCGGTAGACCCGCGGCGCCTTCCACATTGGCCCGACCAGCCTCGACGCCGCCCCTGTCCGGTGTGTTGTCCGTGTGCTCGCTGATGATCAGGCCCCCGCCCGCATCTTGCCGACGCTGCACTTCGCCTTTCAGACTGGCACTTGGCTACTCCCCTTACCCGGCATCAGTCACGCCACACCTCAGACATCCCCGTTTTTTCGCTCGCGTGACATTTCGACGTCCACGACCGGGCCGCGAATTGGATCACCGGCCCCTGGGATTGCACGTCACAGCCGTTGAGCTGCCCGTGGCACGGCATCTTGCCAGTCATTTGATCAAACCCTTTGATCCAATCCTTTGATCGAAAAGCGCCGCGTGTGTCGGCGAAACCGCTGCCCGAGGCTCGCTGTCCCGTCCGCGCCGGGCGGACGACCAGGCTTCTTCGCACCGCATTGCGCGCAGTGACAAATTGGCGTTCGCCTCGGCGCGGTTGTTCTCGCTTCATCACGAAGGAATCCGCTCCACCGCGCTGAAAACATGGCGGGGCTGTCGCCACTTGGAAGGTCGACACCGACATTGTGCTGCGAGGAGCCAGATGCGGAATTCCAAGGTCCGAAGGAGCAAGCTCCGGCCAATTCGTTCCAGGAATGTGATCGCGGGAGCCGCGGTCCTGTTCCTGGCCGCCACAGTGGGGTGTACGGGTGGGTCCTCGGCGTCTTCCGGCGAGAAGAACCGAAGCGGGAGCACTCCGGTTCTGGTCAGCAGTGTCGACCTGGACCTCCCCCTGGGCGCCTACCTGCTGACACCAAGGCAGGTGAACGACCTCTCCCAGGCCCACAGCAAGCTCGTGGAACGGTGCATGGCCCGTCTCGGTTTCGACAACGCCACCACCGAGCCGGAGGAACTCAAAGCCCCCATGGGGCTGCGTTCCTTGAACGAACGGCGCTACGGGCTCACGAACGCAGAGGAGGCGGCCGACCTGGGCTACCGGTTGGGTGACCGGGACCCCGCGGCTCAGCCGCAACGGGAACCGGGCAAGTGGAGCCCCGCGCAGGCCGACGCCTTGACCGGCGAGGGTGCGGCCACCGTCAACGGACGGCCGGTCCCGAGAGGCGGATGCGTCGGGGAGGCACAGCGAGAGCTGCGGGCAGACAGCCCTGAGCTCACCGACCGCGACCTCGCGCAGCGGTTGTCCACGGACAGCTACAACCGTTCCCGGCAGGACTCCCGGGTGCACGACGTCATAGGCGAGTGGTCCGCCTGCATGGCGAAACGAGGCTTCCACTACGCCGACCCCTTCGAGGCCACGCGAGACCCACGCTTCAGGGGTGCGCTCTCGGCCGCGGAGATCTCGACCGCGACGGCGGATGTCTCCTGCAAGCGGGAGACCAATCTCGTCGGCGTCTGGTCCACCGTCGAGTCCTCCTTCCAGCGATCGCTGGTGAAAAAGCATCACGACAAACTGCAACGGCTACGACGAGCCAATCAGACCGAATCAGCGGCCGCACGAACGGTGCTTCGCCGCTGAGGCCCGTGCCCCTACCGAGGGGCGTACGAAGAAAAGAACACCACGGAACACCAGACACCGGACACCGGACACCGGACACCGGAACACGGGAAACCGGGAAACCGGGAAACCGGGAAACCGGAACACGGGAAACCGGAACACAGGAAACCAACAACCCGATCTTCAGAGAGGGACACCGACACCATGAGACAGAAAGCCAAGGCCACCACATTACGAATGGTCGGCATTGTCGCCGGGCTGATGCTGGCGCTGACCGTCCCATCCACCGCATCAGCGCAGGAAGCCCCCTTCAGCGCCGACACGTCAGGCGGGTTGGGCACGGCAAAGAGCAGCGCGCCGTCACTGAACCAAGGCCGCGGGATCATGGCCGGCAAGGACGGACTGTGCAATCTGGGAGAGTTCTGCCTCTGGTACCAACCGGACTTCGGGGGCGCCCTGATCGACTTCGCAGGAAATGACCCCAACTACTTCGACGACAAGTTCATCGCGTCGGAATTCACCGTAGCCCAGAACACCGGCAGCTTCCTCAACGGAAATCCATACAGCTACGTGCTGGGCTGCATCGACGTGAACTACATGGGGGTCTGTGGATACGCCGATCCGTACGGATCGCCCTACGGCTGGTACGGCAATTTCGTTCCGCAGTTCGACCGGTTGCTCGTGTCGCACTACTTCTTTGGCACAGGCGACCCGGCCTGACCGTCAGAAGGCACGCCGCAGGACGCGTTCGCGTCCTGCGGCGTCGCCGTGCCGACGTCCACCGCTGGTTCTCCACCGAGCGGTGCGCGTTCAGCCCCGCGCGAGTGTCTGGTTCACCACGACGCTCAGGACCCGTATGCCGTGAGTGGAAGCGGGATGGATCCCGATGAGGTCCTGAACACGTTGGAGGCGGTAGTCCAACGTCCGAGGATGGACGTTCAGCGCCTCCGCCGTACGCGCCCGGTTCATATCGTTCCGGTAGTACATGTTCAGTGTGGTGATGAGGTCAGGCCCGTGAGAGAGCCTCCTGCCGAAGTCGCGCAGCCAGTCGGTGGCCTCCGGCAGCCGCGCGACGCCGAGTTCGACGAAGACATCGGCCAGGGTGTGCAGCTGCCGTGGCCGGGCCTGGACCGGGGCCACCCGGCTGACACTCCGCGCTTGGGCGAAGGCGTCGGCCAGCGCACCGACGCAGCCGGCACTCGTGCCGATCGCGCACCCACTCCCCACGGCCTCGGCGGCATCGCGCACCAGGCGGAGCGCCTGGTCCTCCACCATGGCATCGGCCGACTCGCCGGAATTGCCGGGCGTCAGGGCTACCAATTCCTCGGGGGCGTGCCACATGATCGGCATTCTTCGGTGCTGCAGCAGGGCCTGGGTGATCTCCTCACGCCGGGCGTCCGTGGGACGGGCGCGGCCGGGGAAGCGGAGGACGGTCACCAGATAGCGCGGGCTCAGGCGCACGCCGACGCTGTCCGCCAGGCTCGGCGCGGCAGGATCGTCGGCGACGAGAGCTTCCGTCAGCGTACGGACGCGGCCGACAAGGGACACACCCTGCTGCTGCCTCTCCACGTAACCGGACATGTAAGCGTCAGTGCCCCGCGTTCCCTGCGGACCGAACCATCTCATCAGCCGCATGAGATCGTCTCCGTCGCAGGCCTCGGTCGCCTCCTGGATCTCACGCAGCATCAGGCTGGTATGCAGGACGACCAGCCGCTTGTGCGATAACAAGGGCAGCCGCTTCTCGGCCCGCTGTCCCCCCACCGACGCCATCAACGCGAGATCCTCCGCGTCGAGGGGCTGCTCCTGCTCCGCCAGTTCAACGGTCCGGCGCCTCAACCACACGGTGTAGTCCAGCGCCTCCGCCCGAGAACGCATGTCCCGCTCCAGCACGTGGTACTCGTTGATCTCACGCCGGTAGACGTCCACCGCGTGGTGTGCGTTGGCGTCCACTCGTTTCATCAGTTTCGCGAAGAGATTCTCCATGTCACCCTCCGGATCTCACCCTGGTTCGACACGTGTCGCGTGCAACCGGCCCCGCGCGGGCAGGCCTCACGGGTTCGTCCGAACTGCCGTTGCTGGATTGCCCTGTTGTGACGTTTCTCGGCGAATCCGATCGTCGACGGACGCAGCTCTTCGGCAGGGACAGTCACCGTGAGCCCAGCCCGCGTTCGTCAGGTTGTGGCGAGTGCTTCGGTGGGGGTGAGCCGTGAGGCGCGGATGGAGGGGTAGACGCCCGCCGCGATACCGACGAGGAAGGCCCCGCCGATACCTCCGGTGACGGAGGTGAGCGGGATGACGGGCGGCCACCCCTGGTAGGCGGCGTAGCCGAGGGTGGCGAGGGTGCCGAGGAGGGCGCCCGCGAGACCGCCGAGGCTGGAGAGGATCACGGCTTCGACGAGGAACTGGCTGCGGATCTGGGCGCGGTTGGCGCCCAGTGCCCGGCGCAGCCCGATCTCACGGCGGCGTTCCAGCACAGAGATGATCATGGTGTTGGCCACTCCGATCCCGCCGACCAGCAGAGCGACACCGGCCAGGCCGAGGAACAGATCGGAGAAGGCGCTCTCGGTGACGCGCTTGGCGGCGAGGGCGTCGGAGGGGCGGCTGATGCTGACCAGGCCGGGCAGTTGGGGGTAGACGGTCGCGGGGAGGACGGACCGCACGTCCTCGATGGCGTTTTCCCTGGCTTTGACGTAGACCACGGTGGGATGGCCGTCGAAGCCCAGGTACGTGCGTGCGGCGTCCCAGCCGACCAGGACGGACTGTTCGAGGTCGGAGGTGAGCGGCATCGGATCCAGGATGCCGATCACGGTGAACCAGCGGTTGTCGATGTAGACCTGGGGAGCGGTACCGCCCGGACGGATCGTGCCGAAGCCGAGCCAGGCGGCGGCCTGATGGCCCAGGACGACAGTGGGGAAGCGCGCGGTCGAGGCACTGAGGAAACGGCCGGAGGCGACACTGCCGTTGATCGAGGCCAGCAGGTTGTTCTGGGCCGCGAGCACACTGATACCGGCGCTGGCGTTGGGATCCGACCTGTCCGTGCGCTGAACGGTGGTGTGGGTGTTGGCGATGGCGCTCGCCCGGGTCACCGGCCCGATACGGCGGGCCATGGCCGCCGCGTCGGGGGGCAGCAGTACGGGCGGGTCCTGGTTGGGCTGCGGCTGCGCCTTGAGCATGTTGGTGCCGAGCGCGGTCAGCTCGGCGAGCACCGCCTTCTGACTGGACGCCGGAATCCCGGTCACCACGATCATGGTGGCGATGCCGATCGAGATACCCAGGGCAGACAGTGCCGCGCGCATCTTACGGATCCGTACGCCGATCCAGCCCAGCCGCAGGATGTCGCCCGGGGAGAGCCGGACCGAAGCCGTGAGCTGGCCGGCGGCCGCCCCGGTGGCCGCCACGGCGGTGCCCCGTCGGCGGGTGCCCCGGCGGCGGGTGCCCCGGCGGCGGGTGCCCCGGCGGCAAATGCCGCGCCTGTCACCTTTGCGGTACCTGCCGGGAGCTTCGGGGATTTCATGGACTTCGGGGACTTCGAGGGTGTCGGTCTTATCGTCCCCTCGGTACGCGGGGGTGGGGCGGGCGTCGTTCATGTTCGCGTCCTCGGGTGGGCGTCGGCCACGATCCGGCCGTCGCGGATCTCCACCCGGCGGGGCAACCGGGCCGCGATGTCGCGGTCGTGGGTGATGATGGCGATGGTGGTTCCCTCTTGGTTGAGCTTCACCAGCAGCTCCAGTACCGCCCGCCCGTTGACGGTGTCCAGGGCGCCGGTGGGCTCGTCCGCCAGGACGAGGGCCGGGCTGTTGACCAGTGCGCGGGCGATCGCGACGCGTTGGCGTTCACCGCCGGACAGCTGGTGCGGGGCGTGGCCGGTGCGGTGGGCCAGGCCGACCCGGGCGAGGGCCTCGCGGGCCAGCGGCAGCCGACGGCGGCGGGGTACCCCGGCGTACAGCAGCCCGGTGGCGACGTTCTCGGCGGCGCTGAGCCCCTCGGTGAGGTGGAACTGCTGGAAGACGAACCCCAGCCAACGGCCCCTGAGCACCGACAGCCGCCGGTCGGACAGCCCCGCGACGTCCTGGCCCGCGACCTCGACGGTGCCGCTGGAGGGCAGATCCAGGGTGCCCATGATGTTCAGCAGCGTCGACTTGCCCGAACCCGACGGCCCGAGGATGGCCAGCAGTTCCCCCTGCCCGATCGTCAGCGACACATCGTCCAGGGCGGTCACTCCGCCCGGGTAGGACTTGGTCGCCCGCTCCACCCGCAGCACCGGCCCGCCCGGCAGGGACGGCGACGGGAGCGGAAGCGTCGACGGGACCAAGGACGGGAGCGGGGGCGAGGACGGGCCGTTCACGAGGCGGTCTCCACCCGCAGGCCGGGCGTGACACCGGTGCCGCTGACCTCGACCATGCCGTCGGCGAACAGACCGGTCTTCACCTCCAGCAGAGTGCCGTTCGGACGCTGCACCGCGTAGCCTCCCCCGCGCAGCGCCACCAGCGCCGTGACCGGGACCGCCAGCACCCCGCGACGGGTCGCCGTCGCGAAACGGACCTGCACCGGGGCGGAGTCCAGCTTCGCCACGTCGCCGGGACGCACCGGCGTGACGGTGACGTTCAGCTTCGGCGGTTCCTCGTTACCGGTCGGCTGCTCCGCGGTCTCCTGCACGGTCTGGCTGATCGCTGTGACGGTGGCCGGGATCTCCTTGGCGTCGGGCAGCTCGACCGTCACCCGGGCACCCGAGGTGATTCCCCCCACGTCCGTGGCGTTCACCGAGACCGTGATCGCCTTGCCGGTCGAGGTCACCGACATCAGCGGCTCCGCGACCGGGTCGCCCAGCCGCGCCTGGACCGCGTTGACCCGGACCCGCCCGGGCAGCACCACGATCTGCTCGGCGCCGAGGGTCCCGGTCGCCTTCATTCCGACGTACCTCTGCCAGCGCTTCACGGCCGCGGCCAGCGTCGGCGTGTACACAGAGCCCGCCGAGGAGGACGGCACGGCACCGACGTCGTAGCCCAGCGCCCGCAGATTGTCCGCGACGACGGTCACATCCCGTCCCCGGGGCCCGTTCACAGACCGCCGCTGCCCACCGTCATCAGTCGGCACGGCCGCCTTGTCAGGAACGGCAGGACTGCCCGAGGCGGCAGGACTGCCCGAGGCGGCCGAGTCGGCAGGAGCGGTCCGGTCGGCACCAGCCTTCGAGTCGGCAGGGCCGGCAGGGTCGGCAGAACCAGTCGGGCCGGTCGGACCGGTCGAGGCCGGCACCCGCAACGTACGGAACATCGGGGTGTCCCCGTAGAACACCACCACCGGCTGGTCGTCCGCCCGGTACAGCACATGCCCACGGGCCACGGTGGTGCCCACGGCGGGCAGTTTGGTGACCACTGCCTCCGCCGTTCCCTTCACCGGCGTCTGTACGCCGAAACCCAGCGTGCCCTGCAGTGTCTGGCTGTCCGACAGATCGGTCTTGGTCACCGTCGTGGTACTCACCCTGACCTTCGCGGCCTTGTCCACGGCCGGCTTCGACGTATGCCCGCCGAACACCAACACCCCGGACAGCGCACCCGTGGCGGTCAGGGCCGCCACGACGGCCGCGATCCACTTACGGTTCCTGCCCCGGGGGGCATCCTCGGCGCTACCCATCGTTGTCACCGTGAGTTTTCTCCTTGCAGTTCTTCTCGATCAGCATCATTTCGGTGGCGCTCATGTCGGACCCGCCGGTATAGGTCCAACCCCCGCCGGAGGCGGCCCGCACCGTGATGCCACGGTCGGCCAGACACGCCCGCCACGCCTTCGCGCCGTCGTCGCCGTCGTCTCCGTCACGGCCGCTGCCGGACCCGCAGGCACCGAGGCTGACCGCGCAGGCCAGCGCGACCAGCGCGGCGCCGCTACTTCTTGCCACCGAAGGCCGCCAGCTCGCAGTCGCGTACGATCTTGGGCTGCTGGTCGTCGGGGACACCTGAGCCCGAATCGTCGTCGTAGGTCCAGGTGAGCCCGTTTCTGCCGGCGCTGTTGTCCTCGGTGAGATGCACCCGCATCCCGTGATCCCGAAGACACTTCACGTTGGCAACCCAGTCGTCCCGGTAGTGCGGGTTCCGCTCCGGATCCAGTTCCGGTGCCCCGAGCGGCAGTTTGTTCCTGCACGCCTTCGCCGCCGACTGCGGTATCGGATCGGCCACGCCCGGCCGCCAGCCGGGCTTCTTGGGTCCCTCCCGTTCGACGGGCTTGGTGTAGTGGGCACCGTGCTTGACCAGGCACGCGTTCCACGCGTAAATCAGCACCTGACGCTCCTGGTCGGTCATGTCCAGCCGCATCTGAGGGCGGCCCGAGGACGTCTCGGCCTCATCCGAACCGCCGCCACCCTTCGACGCCGACGCCGACGCGGAAGGAGCCCCGGAACTCGGCAGCGAGGCCACCTCCTTCGTGCCGGATGCCGTCTCGTCTCCACCACTGCCGCCGCACGCGGTGAGTACCAGCAGACAGACCACTGGCGCGGCCCGGGCGGCAGAGACTCCCCAGGAGATGGTGCGATGTGCTGACATATCGGGTCCTCGAATCGTCGATGGTCGCTGATCGGCCGACCGCCGGGCATGGCTTTCCACGCGACGACGTACGTGACGGCGTATGGGTGGCCTATGCAGTGGCGTACGTGACTGCCTGCGCGATGGCCTGGTTACGGAGGTGCCGGTGAGGTCAGTGGCCGACGGCGGCGCCGGGCGAGGCCATGTCGGGGGAGGCCGTGTCGGGTGCTACCACCGGACCAGCGCCCGGATCACCCGGTGACTTGATCGCCGCGGCACCGCCCGTGCCCGCGCTGTCATTTCCCCTTGAACGCTTCCAGCTCACACGCCTTGGCGATCTGCTCGTCGCCGTCGCCCACCGTCTTCTCCGAGCCGTCGTAGTTCCAACTGAGGCCATTGGCGTGCACGCTGGTGTCGGCCACGAGGCGCACGTGCATGCCGCGCTTTTTCATGCACCGCAGCTGGGCGAGCATGTCGTCCCGGTACTTCGGATTCCTGGAGGGGTCCAGTTCGGGCGGCCCGAGCGGCAGCCTGCCCGTGCACGCGTTCTTCGCCGACTGGGGCACCGGATCTTCCACGCTTCGCAGAGGCCCCTTGGGGCCTGTCTTCGACCAGTTCTCCAGGGTCGCCTTCGACCACCGGGCCCCGTGCCGCGCCAGGCACTCGTTCCAGGCGTTGATGAGCGCCTTCCGCCTGGCCGGGGTGTCGTCGAGACGCATCTGGGGGCGATTCGCCCGATCCGCGTCGGCGTTCCTGCCGCCGGCGTTCGTGGCGCTCTCGCCACCTGCGTCCGTACCGCTCGTGCCGCCTGTGGCGGGGGCCGAAGCGTTGTGCGTCGGGATCGAGGCGACCTGCGGCTTCGCCGCATCGCCACCGCCGCACGCGGTGAGCGTGAGGAGGGCGGCGGCCGCCAAGGCGGCCAATGCCGCTCCACGTACCCCACGCACCCCACGTACAGCCGGACCTGACGTCCGGCGTGTGGAAGAAGTCATGGCGCGGACACTAGGAAAGGAATGTCGGAAAACTATCGGGAAGTTGTGGGGAAGCTGCTCCTTCGGCCTCAGAGGACTCCGCGCACGGTACGGCGAGGCTCGGGACTGCTTAGTCTCGTCGTCATGTGCGCACACATACTGGTGGCGGAGGACGACGTACTGCAGGCCGCCCTGGTCCGCCGTTGTCTCGAAAGCGAGAACCACCGCGTCGTGATCGTCACGGACGGCAGAGCCGCGATCGAGGCGGCCCGCCAGGATCCGCCCGACCTTCTCGTCCTCGACGTGATGATGCCCAGGATCGACGGCCTCGACGTGTGCCGCGTACTGCGCGCCGAGTCCGATCTGCCGATGCTGATGCTGACGGCCCGTGCCGCCGAGGACGATCTGCTGCTCGGCCTCGACCTGGGCGCGGACGACTACATGACCAAGCCGTTCAGCCCTCCCGAGCTGATGGCACGCGTCCGCACGCTGCTGCGCAGGGCGGGCAGGACGGCCACCCCGCCCGATCCGGTCCTGAGGGTCGGTGCGCTCGCGGTCGATCCGGAACGGCACGAGGTCACCGTCGACGGCCTCCTCGTCGACTGCACGCCCGGAGAGTTCCAGCTGCTCGCCCTGCTGGCCGCCGAGCCGGGAAGGGTGTTCTCCCGCCAGCAGATCATCAGCCGTCAGTACGGCATCGACGGGAGCCTCACCGCCCGCGCGGTGGACGGGCACGTGATGAACCTGCGCCGGAAGATCGAGCCTGTCCCACGCCGCCCGGTCAGGCTGATCACGGTGTACGGCGTCGGATACAAACTCGTGAACGGCGAGGCCGCCGCGCGCAGGCAGGACAGGGACGGGTCACGTGAAGAGTGACGTGCCCCTGCGCAGCAGTCTTCTGCTGAAGCTGATGGCACTGTCCATGCTGGTCACGGCATGCTCGATCATCGCCACCGCCTGGCTGACGGTCCACAGCACGGCCGTCGCCATCCGGCAGGAACAGGGGCAGGTGCTCGACGGCGAGCACAAGATCTACGACACCCTGCTCGGATACGCCGCGACCCATCACGACTGGCGCGGCGCCGGTCCTCTGGTCAAGCGCCTGGCCGAGCAGAACGGGCAGCGCATCACCCTCACCGACACCAGCCGCAGACCCCTTGTCGACTCGGCTCCCGCCGCCGAGGCCAAGGAACAACCGCTGCCCGCCGAGGCGTCCACGACCGTCGACCCGCTCGCCGTCGACAAGGTCCCGGGCACCGGCAGGACCGCGAAGGCAGCGGCGGACGTTCCCTGCACATCAGCAGAATCGGCTGAACCGGGCCTCGGGTGCAGGACCGCCAACGGCTCGCCGCCAGCGCCGGCAACCGGCTCCATCGATCCTCGCGCCGTCGGCCCGTTCCTCCTGAAACGGGACGAGCGAAGGATTCAGAACATACGGGTGGCCAAAGCCGCCAACTGCCTGCGCGAGGAAGGGTGGAACGTGGGCATCACGGAACGCCCCACCGGCCGGTCGGTCATCGAGATCCCGGCGCCCGAGATACCCCTGCCGGACATGTGCGGCGTCAAGATGGTGGACCTGCCGCTGCCGACCGAGGCAGACGCGCTCAAGCAACTCGACAAGCTGGTGGCTGCCTGCCTGACCCGTCAGGGCGCGCCCGCCGTCTCGATGAACCTCGACATGTCCTGGTCCCAGAAGACCAAGAAGGTCGGGCCCGCGAACTACCAGACGGTCTCCTCCTGCGTGGACACCGGCCGCAAGGAGCAGCTCCTGCCCTACGTGACCGTTCCCGCGCTGCTGTTCCTCGGCCGTCCCGCACAGACCACGTCGACGTTCCTCGACCTGTCGCCCACCAACCGCGCCCGGATCGCCGGCGTCACGGCCCTGGTGCTGCTGGTCACCACCCTGTTCACCGCCGTGGCCGGCCTCAGGATGGTCAGACCGCTGCGGGCGCTGGTGACGGCCACGCGCCGGATGACGGCCGGAGATCTGTCGACCCGCGTCAGGATCGGGGCCAACGACGAGATCGGCAGCGTGGCCACGGCGTTCAACGCGATGTCCGAACAGCGCGAGCGGTCGGAGAAGTTGCGCAGGTCGATGGTGAGTGACGTCGCTCACGAGCTGCGTACGCCCCTGAGCAACATCCGCGGCTGGCTGGAAGCGGCCGAGCACGGTATCGCGGTGCCCGACCAGGCACTGCTGTCGGCCCTGGTGGGCGAGGCGGTCGTGCTCCAGCACATCATCGACGATCTGCGGGACCTGTCCGCGGCCGACGCCGGCGAGCTGCGTCTCATGAGGGAACGCGTGGACATCGCCGACCTGCTCGACCAGGTCGCCACCGCGCACCAGGGGAACGCGAAGGAGGCGGGCCTTCGCCTGGAGACCCGGTGCGTGGACTACCCGGAGGCGGTGGCCGACCCGGTGCGGCTGCGACAGGCCATCGGCAATCTCGTGTCCAACGCGGTCCGGTACTCGCGGCCCGGCGGGCACGTCACCCTGTCGGCCCGTACCGAGGACGGGCAGGTGGTCGTCGAGGTGGCCGACACCGGGGACGGCATCGCGCCGGAGGACGTGCCCCGGCTGTTCGACCGCTTCTGGCGGGCCGAGGGATCACGCAGCCGGCAGACCGGCGGCAGCGGACTCGGCCTGTCCATCGTCCGCAAGCTGGCCGAGGCGCACGGCGGAACGGCGACGGCCAGGAGCACCCTGGGCGTCGGCTCCGTCTTCACCCTGCGCATTCCCGTCGAACCGTGACGTGCGAACCCCCTGCCCAGGGGGCTGCGGGCCGCTCGTCGGGTGCGCTGAGCACGCCCCGTGGTCTGATACGCTTTTCCAGCGACATCGGCCCGCAAGAAAGCCTCAAACCGGCCACTGGGAACCACCAGTCCGGCGGCGGCGAGGCAGTCCGACTGTCGCAGTGAGCGTCAGCTCACGACGGGATGAAGACTTCGCGGGACGTTCTGCGACGATAAGAATCCCGTTGGGAGCACGCAATCCCGTGTGCAAGACTGTTCGCACACAACAGCTTGGTCCTGTGGAGCAGTTTGGAGTGCTCGCCACCCTGTCAAGGTGGAGGCCGCGGGTTCAAATCCCGTCAGGACCGCTGAGATTCCTCGCGAATCTCGCGGCTGGGTAGCTCAGTTGGTACGAGCGACCGCCTGAAAAGCGGTAGGTCGCCGGTTCGACCCCGGCCCCAGCCACAGCACAGGCCCCGATCCCCGGATCGGGGCCTTGTTGTATGCCACGCACGCCCCGGCCGTACGCCGCGTCGCCCGGCGCCGTATGCCGTTTCGTTCGCCGCTTCGCATGCCACGTTGCCCGTCGCGGTGTGCACCGCGGTGCACACCGCGTTGCACACCGCGCAAAAGCGTTCGCCCCTCGTTTCTCCGAGGTGAGATCCTGGGGAGCGTATGTCTACGCATCCTGCCCCCGCCCTCGGCGATCTCGCCCCCCGTCTGGCCGAGCTGTCACTGCGCGACGCGCACCGGCTCGGGCGCAGGCTCGAAGGCGCGCGCCGGATCCGCAAGCCCGAGGCCCGGGCCGCCGTCACCGCCGAGATCGAGGCGGAGGTCACCAAGGCCGCGATCCGCATGGCCGAGCGGCGCACCCGTGTGCCCGCGATCACCTACCCCGAGCAGCTCCCGGTCAGCCAGAAGAAGGACGACATCGCGGCGGCCATCCGTGATCACCAGGTCGTCATCGTCGCCGGCGAGACCGGTTCCGGTAAGACGACCCAGATCCCCAAGATCTGTATGGAACTCGGCCGTGGCGTCCGCGGCATGATCGGCCACACCCAGCCCCGCCGTATCGCCGCCCGGACCGTCGCCGAGCGCGTCGCGGACGAGCTCGACGTCCCGCTCGGCGAGGCCGTCGGCTGGAAGGTGCGCTTCACCGACCAGGTGAACCCGGACGGCACCTTCGTGAAGCTGATGACGGACGGCATCCTGCTGGCCGAGATCCAGACGGACCGCGAACTGCTCGCGTACGACACGATCATCATCGACGAGGCCCACGAGCGGTCCCTGAACATCGACTTCCTGCTGGGCTACCTCGCCCAGCTGCTGCCCAAGCGGCCGGACCTCAAGGTCGTCATCACTTCCGCGACCATCGATCCCGAACGCTTCTCCCGCCACTTCGGGGACGCCCCGATCGTCGAGGTCAGCGGCCGTACGTACCCCGTCGAGGTCCGCTACCGCCCGCTCCTCGAAGAGGAGGGCGACGACTCCGACCGCGACCAGATCACCGCGATCTGCGACGCCGTCGAGGAGCTCCAGGGCGAGGGCAAGGGCGACATCCTGGTCTTCCTCTCGGGCGAGCGCGAGATCCGCGACACGGCGGACGCGCTGACGAAGAAGAACTACCGCTTCACGGAGGTCCTCCCCCTCTACGCGCGCCTCTCGCACGCCGAGCAGCACCGCGCCTTCCAGCCGCACACCGGCCGCAGGATCGTTCTCGCGACCAACGTCGCCGAGACCTCCCTCACCGTCCCGGGCATCAAGTACGTGATCGACCCGGGCACGGCCCGTATCTCCAGATACAGCCACCGTACGAAGGTCCAGCGGCTCCCGATCGAGCCGGTCTCGCAGGCCAGCGCCAACCAGCGCAAGGGCCGCTGCGGCCGGACCAGCGACGGCATCTGCGTCCGCCTCTACTCCGAGGACGACTTCCTCGCCCGCCCGGAGTTCACCGACGCCGAGATCCTCCGTACGAACCTGGCGTCCGTCATCCTCCAGATGACCGCGGCCGGTCTCGGCGACATCGAGAAGTTCCCGTTCATCGACCCGCCGGACCACCGCAACATCCGCGACGGCGTCCAACTCCTCCAGGAACTGGGCGCGTTGGACCCGGCCCAGAAGGACGTACGCAAGCGGCTCACGGACAGCGGCCGCAAGCTCGCCCAGCTGCCCGTGGACCCGCGCCTGGCCCGGATGGTCCTGGAGGCCGACAAGAACGGCTGCGTACGCGAGGTCATGGTGATCGCGGCCGCGCTGTCCATCCAGGACCCGCGCGAGCGCCCGGCGGAAAAACAGGCGCAGGCGGACCAGCAGCACGCCCGCTTCAAGGACGAGACGTCCGACTTCCTCGCGTATCTCAACCTCTGGCGGTACGTGCGCGAGCAGCAGAAGGAGCGCGGCTCGTCGTCCTTCCGCCGCATGTGCAAGCAGGAGTACCTGAACTTCCTGCGGATCCGCGAGTGGCAGGACATCTACACGCAGCTGCGGACCGTCGCCAAGCAGATGGGCATCCATCCGGAGGAGCCTCCGGCGGGTACTGCCGCCCCCGAGCAGCAGGTCCATCTCTCCCTGCTCGCCGGCCTGCTCTCCCACATCGGCATGAAGGACGTGAAGGAGGCAGGGGGCGAGGGCGGGAGGAACACCGGGAAGAACGAGTATCTGGGCGCGCGCAACGCCAAGTTCGCGATCTTCCCCGGCTCGGCCCTCTTCAAGAAGCCCCCGCGCTTCGTGATGTCCGCCGAGCTCGTCGAGACCTCCCGCCTCTGGGCCCGGGTCAACGCGAAGATCGAGCCCGAGTGGGTCGAACCGCTCGCGGAACACCTGCTGAAGCGCACGTACAGCGAACCGCACTGGGAGAAGGACCAGGCCGCGGTGATGGCGTACGAGAAGGTCACGTTGTACGGCGTGCCGATCGTCGCCCAGCGGAAGGTCAACTACGGGCGGATCGATCCGGAGGCCAGCCGCGAGCTTTTCATTCGCAACGCCCTGGTCGAGGGCGACTGGCGTACGCACCACAAGTTCTTCGCGGACAACCGCAAACTCCTCACCGAGGTCGAGGAGTTGGAGCACCGCGCCCGGCGCCGCGACATTCTCGTGGACGACGAGACGCTGTTCGACTTCTACGACCAGCGGGTGCCCGAGCACGTCGTGTCGGGCGCGCACTTCGACTCCTGGTGGAAGCACAAGCGCCACGAAGAGCCAGAACTGCTCGACTTCGAGCGGTCGATGCTCATCAACGAACGGGCCGGGGATGTCAGCAAGGACGACTATCCGGACACGTGGCGCCAGGGCCCGCTGAAGTTCCGGGTGACCTATCAATTCGAGCCAGGTGCGGACGCGGACGGCGTGACCGTCCACGTCCCGCTCCAGGTGCTGAACCAGGTCACGGACGAGGGCTTCGACTGGCAGATCCCGGGGCTGCGGGACCAGGTCGTGACGGAGCTGATCCGTTCCCTCCCGAAGCCGATCCGGCGGAACTACGTCCCCGCCCCCGACTTCGCGCAACGGTTCCTGGACCGGGCGGTGCCCCTCCAAGAGCCGCTGTCCACGACGATGGCGCGCGAGCTGAAGCGCATGGTCGGGGTGGAGCTGACGGCCGACGACTTCGACTGGTCCCGGATCCCCGACCACCTGAAGATCACGTTCCGGATCGTCGACGAGCGGCGGCGCAAGCTGGCCGAGGACAAGGACCTGGAGGCCCTGAAGCTGCGCCTGCGGCCGAAGGCGCGCCAGGCCATCTCGCAGGCCGCGGCGGCCACGGCCGAGCGGCAGGGCGGCGAGTCCCTGGAACGCAAGGGCCTCACGGACTGGTCCATCGGCTCCCTCACCCGCGTCTTCGAGACGCGTCGGGCCGGCCAGCCGGTGAAGGCGTATCCGGCCCTGGTCGACGACGGAGCGACGGCGACCGGACCGACGACGGCCACCGTGTCCGTACGCCTCTTCGACACCGAGGCCGAGCAGCAGCAGGCCATGTGGAAGGGCACGCGGCGGCTCATCCTGCTGGGCATCCCGGTGAACCCGGCGAAGTTCGCCTCGGACAAGCTCACGAACGCGCACAAGCTGGCCCTGTCCGCGAACCCGCACGGCTCGGTCCAGGCCCTCTTCGACGACTGCGCGACGGCCGCCGCCGACAAGCTGATCGCCGACTTCGGCGGCCCGGCCTGGGACGAGGAGTCGTACCGCAAGCTGTACGAGAAGGTGCGCGCGGAGATCGTCGACACCACGGTCCGTACGGTCGACCAGGTCCAGCAGGTCCTGGCGGCCTGGCAGGCCTGTGAGCGCCGCCTGAAGGGCGTACGGAGTCCGGTGCTGCTCGCGAACCTCACGGACGTACGCAAGCAGCTGGACGCCCTCGTGAAGCCCGGCTTCGTGACGGAGACGGGTCTGCGGCGGCTGCCGGACCTGATGCGCTACCTGGTGGCCGCGGACCGCCGGCTCCAGCAGATGCCGACGAACGTCCAGCGGGACACCAGCCGCATGGAGAAGGTCCACGAGATGCAGGACGAGTACGCCTGGCTCCTGGAGCAGATGCCGCAGGGGCGTCCCGTCCCGTCCTCGGTCCTGGACATCCGCTGGATGATCGAGGAGCTGCGCGTCAGCTACTTCGCGCACGCTCTGGGCACGGCGTACCCCGTCTCCGACAAGCGCATCGTGAAGGCCATCGACGCCGCTGTCCCGTAACGGCGCCCGCACAGTGGGTGAGTTCGCTCCCGGGGCTCACCCTCCTGTACAGTTTCGTCTCGCAGCGCAACGCAAGATCGCACTGCGAAACATGGTCCTGTGGAGCAGCTTGGAGTGCTCGCCACCCTGTCAAGGTGGAGGCCGCGGGTTCAAATCCCGTCAGGACCGCATCAGATGAGTGGGCCCGCATCCGAATCCGGATGCGGGCCCACTGTCGTTGCTGCGACGACCGGGGCGCAGCTCCGTCGCCAGGGGCGCGGGGCGGTGACACTATGCGGCTCCGCCGCGATGGGGGTCCCCCCGCTCGAGCGAAGCCGAGAGTGGGGGAGCGACAAGCCCCCACCGGCGTGCAGCCGCGCACGGCACCGCAAGCCCTTCCCCTTGGGCGCACCCCCAAGAAACGCCCCGCATCCGGCAACAGAGCGCCACACCAGCCCCACAGGCCCCGCGGAGCGCATCCTGGGCTTGACGCCGTCACATTCCGCCAGTACCTAGAAATCAGGGTCCACGACACCCCACCGGAGGTGACCATGGCGGCGTCCGTTCGGCATGAGACGCGAGCCCTGCTCCGCGCCCACCTGTCGGCCGCCTCCGAGTACCGCCATCGGACGAGGCACTGCCCCATCTGCCACCGACTCCTCCGGCTGGCCTCCGAGAGCGCTCCCTTCGACCAGGAGAGCCTCGAAAACCCTCACGAGGACGAGAGTCCCTCCCCGGCGTGAGCGGACCGCACGACGCGCCCCGCACCCCAACTGCCCCTCGGACGACGCGAGATGCGCGCCGCCTCCTTTAGCGCAGGTACGCCGCCCACAACAAGGACCATGACGTGTGACGGGTGTCACCGCATAAGTTTTCAAACTCGCGGAACTTAGCCCCCACCTACAACTGGTCAATTTAATATGTGCAATTGCACCCCGCTTCGGGGCCACGCACAGCTGATCCGACAGGTCCCCCCAGACTGCGGCCAGGCCGCTCACAGACCGGCCCCGCACTCTGTGCGCGCGCCATGACCAGCGCGTCATCGGCGCATCAGCAGCCCATGACCAGGTGCCATCGGGCACCGCCCGGCACCCCCGGCGCACAAAAAGATCGCGCTGGACCCGGCGGAGTCCAGCGCGATCTACGACGCACCCTTGTTGCTGTTTGGTTGTTGCTCGGGCGTGGACCCCGTTGGGGCGGGATCCGCGTCGCTTGGAGCTTGGGTTCGGGCAGTCCGGCAAGTTGGGGGAACTACCGAAATGCCCTGCTATGCAGTTGTTGTTCAGGCTTCGCTGCGCTGCTGCGGGATGCCCGCGAGCAGGGCGCGGACCTCCGCTTCGCGGTAACGGCGATGGCCGCCGAGCGTGCGAATCGAAGTGAGCTTGCCGGCCTTCGCCCACCGCGTGACCGTCTTAGGGTCCACGCGGAACATCGTGGCGACCTCAGCCGGGGTCAGCAGCGGCTCGGCATCAGGGGTGCGAGCGGTCATGAGCGGCCTCCTCGGGAGAACCGAACCTTCTCGGTTCATTCCTCTAAATTCTGCACCTTGACCCGCGTTGCCCGAAATGGCGGATGCGGGTCGAGTCGGTTATAGGACGAACGGCTTGTCCTCGGCACTACAACTACACCATCTGTCCAACCGCGTCGGCCAAACCGATGGAATTGCCCTCCCAGGTGTCCATCGGCGACGGAAGCCAATGGACCATGCCATAGCGGACAGTCACGCCGCTGTGACGATCAGTCACAGGGCGATCAGGAGCCATCAGACCCCCCATAGCGCACAATGCCGAGATTCCACCCATAGGCGGGCAGAAGGAGCCCTCCCCGGACTCCTTGTCCTATTTTGGCACGAGGAGGGGCGTTAGGCGCAAGGTCCGCGTAAGTGCCGTCCGTCACGCTTACCCCGTAAGACCCGGATAGGGACTTACGTCCTGTCAGATGCCGTGACGCATAGAAACCATCGGCCCCACAGGTGCCCTGCCGCCCCGCCGTCCGAACCATCGGCGCCGGTATGCGAACTCAGTATGCCGACCCCTCGAACAACCTGTCGGCCGACCCCTCGAACGGTTCGCCGGCCGGCCTGTCGGCTTCTCGACCCTCCGGCGCTCCGGCGCTCCGGCTCCCCGGCCCTCAGTTCGCCGAGCGGCGGTCCCGGACCGAGCGCCACCGCTCCACGAGCCGACCGTACGCC
The DNA here is from genome assembly GCF_026341515.1 of Streptomyces sp. NBC_00878. Taxonomy (NCBI): domain Bacteria; kingdom Bacillati; phylum Actinomycetota; class Actinomycetes; order Kitasatosporales; family Streptomycetaceae; genus Streptomyces; species Streptomyces sp. NBC_00878. Next base: position 5,120,074 of record NZ_JAPEOK010000001.1, read on the forward strand.
TCCCCGGCCGCGGGCCCGTCTCCGGTACGCAGCGCCTCGATGCCCGCCGCGACGTCCGCCGCCGAATGGTCGCCGTCGAGCTCCCCGGCGGGCAGGACGTGCACCAGGCCGCCGTAGTCGAGCTCCACCAGCGAGCGCGGATGGAACTCCTCCAGCCACCGCCCCACGTCCACCAGACCGTCGATGAGCGGCCCCTCGTCGAGGGCGTCCCGCAGCGTCCGCAGGCCCCGCGCCACCCGCCGCCGGGCCTGCACCATCGGCGTCCGGTAGCGCAGGACGGGCGGGTCCTCCGCCGCCCCCGGGGCGCCCCCTGAGCCGGTTCCCTTGTCGTACTCGCGCTCCTCGTCCGACACCAGGACGAACCAGTTCAGCGGGACCTGCCAGGTCGACGTGCGGATCCACGGCCGGGCGTCGGGATTGCGGGTCAGCCAGCGCTCGTAGTCCTGGGTCGCCTGATGGCGTACGACCGCCGGGAGCACCGCCTCCAGGACCGGCGCCGGCAGCTCCTCGGCCAGGTCGCCCAGGGCCTGCCAGCCACGCAGCCGGGTCCGCCAGGGGCACACGCACAGCACGCCGTCCACGTCCGCGACGAACGCGTCGCCGCTCTCCTGCACCGGCACCGGGACCGGCGGGATGGGCAGCAAGTCGGCCAGCGACCGGCGCAGTTCATCCTGGTAGGAGGGCCGGTCGGGCCGGCGCGCATAGCGGGCCCAGTGGCCGCGCTCCGGCTCCGGAAAAGCCGCCAGCGGTTCGTACACGCGCAGATAGGACGCGTACGGGACGATCAACGAGGACACCTTGGGCACGCTTGCTCCCTCCCCCGCCGACCCGACGGAAAACCCGCGAAACCCGCTCACAGGAGTGCGGGAAACCACAGCAAATCGTCCCACGCCCCATCGTGACCGTACTCCGCGAGAGGGTGATCCTGACCACTGCGCGGATGGCGGTCGCATCCAGGCTCTAATCTCATGCCACACAGACCTCCGCCACCCGTACGGAGGCCGCCCCAACCGCCGCTTCTTCACTGGGAGTCACCACCGTGACCGACGTAACCGGCGCGCCTGCTGATGTACTGCACACCCTGTTCCACTCGGATCAGGGCGGCCATGAGCAAGTCGTGCTCTGCCAGGACCGAGCCAGTGGCCTCAAGGCCGTCATCGCCATCCACTCGACCGCCCTGGGCCCCGCCCTCGGCGGCACGCGCTTCTACCCGTACGCGAGCGAGGCGGAGGCCGTCGCCGACGCGCTGAACCTCGCCCGCGGGATGTCGTACAAGAACGCCATGGCCGGGCTCGACCACGGCGGCGGCAAAGCGGTGATCATCGGTGATCCCGAGCGGATCAAGACAGAGGCGCTGCTCCTCGCGTACGGCCGGTTCGTGGCCTCGCTCGGCGGCCGGTACGTCACCGCCTGTGACGTCGGTACGTACGTGGCCGACATGGACGTCGTGGCGCGCGAGTGCCGCTGGACGACCGGGCGCTCCCCCGAGAACGGCGGCGCGGGCGACTCGTCCGTCCTGACGGCCTTCGGCGTCTTCCAGGGCATGCGGGCCTCCGCCCAGCACCTGTGGGGCGACCCGTCGCTGCGCGGCCGCAGGGTCGGCGTCGCGGGCGTGGGCAAGGTCGGACACCACCTCGTGGAGCATCTGCTGGAGGACGGCGCCGAGGTCGTGATCACGGACGTACGGGCGGAGTCCGTACGGCGAATTCTGGACAGGCACCCGTCCGGCGGCGTGACGGCCGTCGCGGACACAGACGCGCTCATCCGGGTCGAGGGACTGGACATCTACGCCCCCTGCGCGCTGGGCGGCGCCCTGAGCGACGACTCCGTACCGGTGCTCACCGCGAAGATCGTCTGCGGCGCGGCCAACAACCAGCTGGCGCACACGGGCGTCGAGAAGGACCTCGCCGACCGCGGGATCCTCTACGCGCCGGACTACGTGGTGAACGCCGGCGGGGTCATCCAGGTCGCCGACGAACTCCACGGATTCGACTTCGAGCGGTGCAAAGCGAAAGCCGCGAAGATCTTCGACACCACGCTGGCCATATTCGCACGTGCGAAGGAGGACGGGATTCCGCCGGCCGCTGCGGCCGACCGGATCGCCGAGCACCGCATGGCGGAAGCACGCCGTCCGTAGGGTCCGGGAGACCTGTCCCGGGCGTCTGGCGGGTACCCGTCGGCGGGTGTTGGAGAGAACTCTCACGTTCGTCGGCGGGTCGTTCGCCAAGAAGAGGTTAAAATCGCGGTTGACCAGCGAGGACAGGGCACCTCGCGGGTTCTGGGCACAGGCGCGTCCTGCGGGCGACGTACCGTATGGGCGCGGGCTCAGGTACCGTGGAAGCCCTACGGACCGGTCTCTCCACGGAGAGCCCGTTCCAGATCATGAACGCGTGTCAAGACTCTGGGGCCGTCGAGCCCCGTATCCGAGGGGGTCGAGCCATGGGGCGCGGCCGGGCAAAGGCCAAGCAGACGAAGGTCGCCCGCCAGCTGAAGTACAGCAGCGGCGGGACTGACCTCTCGCGTCTGGCCAATGAGCTGGGCGCTTCGACTTCGCAACAGCCGCCGAATGGCGAGCCGTTCGAGGACGACGACGAGGAAGACGACCCGTACGCCCAGTACGCGGATCTCTACAACGACGACGAGGACGAGGACGACGAGTCCGGTCCCACGTCGCAACGCCGCGGCGCTTGACGCTCCAGTTGAGCTTGTCGTTCTAGCTGCGCTTCACCCGGTCCGGAGGGGTTACCGCCGGACCGGGTTTTGTGCGTGGGCGCTCCGCTGGGTTAGCGGGGTAACTACGGCGCGTTGTGATCTGCGGGTGATCGTGGGCTGGTCGCGCAGTTCCCCGCGCCCCTAAAGGGGCGCCTCTCCAGCCCAGGCGTGTTGATCAGATCGCGTAGTCGTTGATCAGGGCCGCGCCCGTCTCGTGGTTGCCGCGGTCGGCGATCTCGCCTGCTACCCAGGCCTCCACGCCTCGGTCGGCGAGTGTGGCGAGGGCCACATCCGTCGACTCCTCGGGGACGATCGCGATCATGCCGACGCCCATGTTGAGGGTCTTTTCCAGCTCCAGGCGGTCTACCTGGCCGGTGGTGCCGACGAGGTCGAAGACCGGGGCCGGGGTCCAGGTGGCGCGGTCGACGATCGCGTGGAGGCCGTCCGGGATCACGCGGGCCAGGTTGGCCGCGAGACCGCCGCCCGTGATGTGCGAGAAGGCGTGTACGTCGGTCGTGCGGGTCAGCGCCAGACAGTCCAGCGAGTAGATCTTGGTGGGCTCCAGGAGCTCCTCGCCGAGCGTGCGGCCGAACTCCGCGACATGCTGGTCGAGCTTCAGCTTGGCGCGGTCGAAGAGGACGTGCCGGACGAGTGAGTACCCGTTCGAGTGAAGCCCGGAGGCCGCCATGGCGATCACCGTGTCACCCGTACGGATACGATCCGCGCCCAGGAGGCGGTCCGCCTCCACGACGCCCGTACCGGCGCCCGCGACGTCGAAGTCGTCCGGGCCCAGGAGTCCCGGGTGTTCGGCCGTCTCGCCGCCCACCAGGGCGCAGCCGGCGAGGACGCAGCCCTCGGCGATGCCCTTCACGATGGCGGCCACGCGCTCGGGGTGGACCTTGCCGACGCAGATGTAGTCGGTCATGAAGAGCGGTTCGGCGCCGCACACCACGATGTCGTCCATGACCATCGCGACCAGGTCGTGGCCGATGGTGTCGTACACGCCGAGCCGGCGGGCGAGGTCGACCTTCGTGCCCACGCCGTCCGTGGCGGAGGCGAGCAGCGGTCGCTCGTACCGCTTGAGGGCGGAGGCGTCGAAGAGGCCGGCGAAGCCGCCGAGGCCGCCGAGGACCTCGGGGCGCTGCGTCTTCTTCACCCACTCCTTCATGAGCTCTACGGCGCGGTCGCCCGCCTCGATGTCGACACCTGCTGTTTTGTAGGACGCCGTTGCGTAGCTGGCACCAGTTGTCTCAGACATGACGGTGAGAACTTTCGTGTCGTACAGCGGTGTTGCTGCGAGGGCTTACGGGCGACGGATCGCGTCGGTCGCGGCGGTTGCCGCCGGGCCTGCCGCCAGCTCGGTCTCCAGGAGCTGCTTGCCGAGCAGTTCGGGGTCCGGAAGGTCCATCGGGTACTCGCCGTCGAAGCAGGCGCGGCAGAGGTTCGGCTTGTCGATGGTCGTGGCCTCGATCATGCCGTCGATGGAGATGTACGAGAGGGAGTCGGCGCCGAGCGAGGTGCCGATCTCGTCGATGGTCATGCCGTTGGCGATCAGCTCGGCGCGGGTGGCGAAATCTATGCCGAAGAAGCAGGGCCACTTCACGGGGGGCGAGGAGATCCGGATGTGGACCTCCGCCGCGCCCGCTTCCCGGAGCATGCGGACCAGCGCGCGCTGCGTGTTGCCGCGCACGATCGAGTCGTCGACGACGACCAGGCGCTTGCCCTTGATGACTTCCTTGAGCGGGTTCAGCTTGAGGCGGATGCCCAGTTGACGGATGGTCTGGGACGGCTGGATGAAGGTCCGGCCGACGTACGCGTTCTTCACCAGACCGGCGCCGAACGGGATGCCGGACGCCTCCGCGTAACCGATCGCGGCCGGTGTGCCGGACTCCGGGGTCGCTATGACCAGATCGGCGTCGGCGGGGGCTTCCTTGGCGAGGCGGCGGCCCATCTCGACCCGGGAGAGGTATACGTTCCGGCCGGCGATGTCCGTGTCCGGGCGGGCCAGATACACGTACTCGAAGACACAGCCCTTGGGCTTCGCTTCCGCGAATCGGGACGTACGGAGGCCGTTCTCGTCGATGGCGACGAACTCGCCCGGCTCGATCTCGCGGACGTAGGCGGCGCCGCAGATGTCGAGGGCGGCGGACTCGGAGGCGACGACCCAGCCGCGCTCAAGCCGGCCGAGGACCAGCGGGCGGATGCCCTGCGGGTCGCGGGCCGCGTACAGCGTGTGCTCGTCCATGAAGACGAGAGAGAAGGCGCCCTTGACCTGCGGGAGGACCTTCCCGGAGGCCTCTTCTATGGTCAGCGGCTTGCCGTCGTCGTCGACCTGCGCGGCCAGCAGGGCCGTGAGCAGGTCGGTGTCGTTGGTCGCCGCCACGCGCGGGGAGCGGCCGTCCGGCTGCTTGGGCAGGTCGGCGACCATCTCGGCGAGCTGCGCCGTGTTGACCAGGTTGCCGTTGTGGCCGAGTGCGATGGATCCGTGCGCGGTGGCACGGAAGGTGGGCTGGGCGTTCTCCCAGGTGGAGGCGCCGGTGGTCGAGTAGCGGGCGTGACCGACCGCGATATGACCGAGGAGCGAACCGAGGGAGGCCTCGTCGAAGACCTGGGACACGAGGCCCATGTCCTTGAAGACGAGGATCTGGGAGCCGTTGCTGACCGCGATTCCCGCGGATTCCTGGCCTCGATGCTGGAGGGCGTAGAGCCCGAAGTAAGTGAGCTTGGCGACCTCTTCACCGGGAGCCCAGACTCCGAAGACGCCGCAAGCGTCCTGGGGTCCTTTCTCGCCGGGGAGCAGATCATGACTGAGTCGACCGTCACCACGTGGCACGCCACCGAGTGTAGGCGAGATCGACCACTGGTCCGAATTGGGGAATGCCGGGAATGCGTTGCCCCTAATGGATCACTTGGCGGCGACCGCTTCGACGCCGGTGCCGTTTTCGCTGGTCAGAGTGAGCGTGCTGCCCTTCAGCTGGTATTTCACGGTCCCGCCGAAGAGCTTCAGGAGGGTCTTCTCGGTGTCCATGAGTGAGGGGGAGCACATCATCCGAGTGGTGCCCGGCGTGCCCAGAGTGATAGTGCCGTCGCCTACCGTCGCCTTCGCGGTCACCTTGTTGCAGCCGAGCTTGCCGCTCACCGTGCCCTTCTCGTCGAAGGTGAGGTGGACCTGCCCCTCGGCCTCGGAGACCAGGGCCACCGCCGAATCGCCCTTCGCGGCGTCCTTCGTCATCCCGGTGACGTTCCACTTGGTGCCGTAGAGCTCGGCGGGCTCGGCCGGCTTCTCGGCGGTGAGGTCCACGGTGGTTCCGTTCTCCATGGTGAGCGTCAGCTTGTCGTCGTTGAGCTCGGCCTTGGCCGTACTGCTGGAGATCACGCCGCCGAGCTGCGACTCGAAGTCCATCGTGCCCTTGGTCGTACAGGCCATCTCGGTCTTGACGGTGTTGTTGCCGATCGTGATCGTGTCGCCCTTGATCTCGGCGGTGGCCGCGAAGTGGTTGCAGCCGTAGTTGCCGCCCATCTTGCCGTCCTTGCCGAACTCGATGTGGGCACCGGCCGGGGCGAGCCGTGTCTTGCCGTCGACGGTCACGCTCTGCACGTTCCACTGTTTGCCGATGATCTCGGTGGCCGTCCGGGTACTGACGGACCCGGCACCGGAACCGGAACCGGAACGGGAATCGGATGTGCCGCTGCCGCTCTCCGTCCCGCAGGCGGCCGTGGCGAGGAGCCCGGTGACGGTCAGGGCGCTGAGGCCGACCCGGGTACTGACGGCGCCGAGGGCGCTGAGGTTGAGACGCTGCGTGTGCATGCCGCTTTGACGGGGCGGGTGGGGTGCTTGGTTCCCTCGCCGGATAACGGCCGCGCAACGCCCGACCGCTGGGGCGGGCGCCGGGGTCAACGCGTGTTGGCGCCGGGTCAGCGCATAAGAGGAAGCAGCACGCCGAGGTCGGCGCGCTCCCCGCTCGCGCTGACCTTCGCGTCGTCGAGTGCCGCCTTCCACTCCACCCGCCCGGTCGCGAGCCTGATCCACGTCAGCGGGTCGGTCTCGACGACGTTCGGCGGGGTGCCGCGGGTGTGCCGCGGACCCGCCACGCACTGCACGACCGCGTACGGCGGTACGCGCACCTCGGTGGAGGCGCCGGGGGCCTTCGCGGCGAGCGCGTCGGCGAGGAGGCGGGTGCAGGCGGCGAGGGCCTGGCGGTCGTACGGGACGTCGAGCCCCGGGACGGCAGCGTTCAGGTCGTCGGTGTGGACAACGAGCTCCACCGTGCGGGTGACGAGATAGTCGGCGAGGGTCATCACTCCCACGCGCGTGACGAGCAGCCGTCCGTCCCGGGCGCCTGGGAGGCGTTCGCCGAACCGGGCCAGGGTGCGCTCGTACAGCGCGTCGAGGTCCGGTTCGGCGGCGGCGAGCGCGTGCACGTCGTCGTCGACCTCGCCCGCGCGCGGGGCCGTGGCGAACGGCCAGTCGAGCAGCGCGAGCCGGGGCCCGGCGGGCTCGTCCTTGTCCAGCCCCCGGCTCACCGCCTCCACCGCCATCGCGAGATGCCCGGCCAACTCCCGCACGGTCCAGTCCCCGAGCCGCGTCGCCCCGGCGAGCTGCTCGGGGGTCAACTCGCGCACCGCCGCCCGCACGTTCTCGAACTGGGCGAGTACCGCCGCGCGGGTCTTCGCCGGGTCGTAGGTACGGGCGCGCTTCTTGGCCGGGGGCATGGTGGGAAGCGTACGTCGGGGGTTACCGGGTTTTCAGCGTCAGTGAGACCGAACTCATGGCCCCTGGAGGCGAGTCGTGAGAGAACTGCTTCACCGACTCCTCCTCGGGCCCCGGCGAGCGGCCCGCCCCTCCACGTGGCACGAGACACCCCCGGCCCCCTCGTACGCCCCTACCTCGTCGCTCACGAACTCTTCCACGGGCTGGAGGTCACGTGAGCGGACGGACCAGGCCGACAGCCACGCTCGTCCCCGTACGCTTCGTGCACGGCGCCACCGGCCCCGGGTGGGCCGAGTACGCCTGCCGGAGCTGCGCCCCCCGGCCAGAGAGCCAGAGTCCAGCCCGCCCTTGCCCGACCGTGACCATCTCCCCGCTGGCCGCCCCCGACGTGCGGAGACGATTGGCAGATTCGGGACACCGTCGACCGGGAAAAGGGCTGGTCACGGGCTGCCAGAGCTGTCCCAAATCTTCCAGTCACCCCCTGGACGGGCGGGGGCCGAGACGACGAAGTCCCCCGCCCGGGACGGGCGGGGGACATCGGTCGGGTCGGGGCGGCCTGCCCGTCAGGCCAGGAGTGCCGGGATCGTGAGTTCGTGTGCCGTGCGCAGGTCCGTCAGGGGGAAGGTGAACTCGCCCTGGACCTCCACCGTGTCGCCGTCCACGACGCCGATGCGGGTGGCGGGGAGGCCGCGTGCCCCGCACATGTCGTTGAAGCGGAGTTCCTCGGAGCGCGGGATCGCCACGATCGCGCGGCCCGCGGACTCGGAGAAGAGGAAGGTGAAGGCGTCGAGCCCGTCCGGTACGACGAGGCGCGCGCCCTTGTCGCCGAGCAGGGCCGACTCGACCACGGCCTGGATCAGACCGCCGTCGGACAGATCGTGCGCGGAGTCGATCATTCCGTCGCGGGAGGCGGAGATCAGGATCTCGGCCAGGAGGCGCTCGCGCTCCAGGTCCACGGCCGGCGGCAGGCCGCCGAGGTGGTCGTGGATGACCTGCGACCAGGCCGAACCGCCGAACTCCTCGCGGGTGTCACCGAGGAGGTAGATCAGCTGCCCCTCCTCCCGGAAGGCGACCGGGGTGCGACGGGCCACGTCGTCGATGACGCCCAGGACCGCGACGACCGGGGTGGGGTGGATGGCCACCTCGCCCGTCTGGTTGTAGAGCGAGACGTTGCCGCCGGTCACCGGGGTGCCCAACTGCTGGCAGGCGTCGGCCAGTCCGCGGATGGCCTCCGCGAACTGCCACATGACGGCCGGGTCCTCGGGCGAACCGAAGTTCAGGCAGTCGGAGACGGCGAGCGGCTTGGCGCCGGTCGTCGCCACGTTCCGGTACGCCTCCGCCAGGGCCAACTGGGCGCCGTGGTACGGGTCCAGCTTGGTGTAGCGGCCGTTGCCGTCCGTGGCGATCGCGACGCCGAGGCCGGACTCCTCGTCGATGCGGATCATGCCCGAGTCCTCGGGCTGGGCCAGGACCGTGTTGCCCTGCACGAAGTGGTCGTACTGGCTGGTGATCCAGGACTTGGAGGCCTGGTTCGGGGAGGAGACCAGCCTGCGGACCTGGTCCTTCAGCTCCTCCGAAGTCGCCGGCCTGGCCAGCTTGTTGGCGTCGTCCGCCTGGAGGGCGTCCTGCCAGGACGGACGGGCGTACGGGCGCTGATAGACCGGGCCGTCGTGCGCCACGGTCCGGGGGTCCACGTCTACGATCTTGCCGCCGTGCCAGAAGATCTCCAGGCGGTCGCCGTCCGTCACCTCACCGATCACCGTGGCGATGACGTCCCACTTGTCGCAGATCTCCAGGAAGCGGTCGACCTTCTCCGGCTCGACGACCGCGCACATCCGCTCCTGCGACTCGCTCATGAGGATTTCCTCGGGCGAGAGCGTCGAGTCGCGCAGCGGTACGTCGTCCAGCGTCACGCGCATGCCGCCCGAGCCGTTCGACGCCAGCTCGGATGTGGCGCACGACAGGCCCGCCGCCCCCAGGTCCTGGATGCCGACGACCAGCTTCTCGGCGAAGGCTTCGAGCGTGCACTCGATGAGCAGCTTCTCCTGGAAGGGGTCGCCGACCTGGACCGCGGGGCGCTTCGACGGCTTCGCGTCGTCGAAGGTCTCACTCGCCAGGATCGAGGCGCCGCCGATGCCGTCGCCGCCCGTGCGGGCCCCGTACAGGATGACCTTGTTGCCCGAACCGGACGCCCTCGCGAGGTGGATGTCCTCGTGCCGCATGACGCCGATGGCACCGGCGTTCACGAGCGGGTTGCCCTGGTAGCAGGCGTCGAAGACGACCTCGCCGCCGATGTTCGGCAGGCCCAGGCAGTTGCCGTAGCCGCCGATGCCCGCGACGACACCCGGGAGTACGCGCTTGGTGTCCGGGTGGTCCGCCGCACCGAAACGGAGGGGGTCCACGACCGCGACCGGGCGCGCGCCCATCGCGATGATGTCGCGCACGATGCCGCCGACTCCCGTGGCCGCGCCCTGGTAGGGCTCGACGTAGGAGGGGTGGTTGTGCGACTCGACCTTGAAGGTGACCGCGTAGCCCTGGCCGACGTCCACCACGCCCGCGTTCTCACCGATGCCGACGAGGAGGGCGTCCGAGTGGGGGGCCTTCTCGCCGAACTGGCGCAGGTGGACCTTGGAGGACTTGTAGGAGCAGTGCTCGGACCACATGACCGAGTACATGGCGAGCTCTGCACCGGTGGGCCGGCGGCCGAGGATCTCCACGACCCGCTCGTACTCGTCCTTCTTCAGGCCCAGTTCGGCCCAGGGCAGCTCGACGTCGGGGGTCTCGGCCGCGTGCTCGACCGTGTCCAGAGGAGTCCGGCTCATGCGTTGACCAGCTTCTTGAGGATCGAGGTGAAGAAGGGGAGGCCGTCCGTGCGGCCGGACCCGACGAGGGGCTCCACCGCGTGCTCGGGGTGCGGCATGAGGCCGACAACGTTCCCGGCCTCGTTGGTGATGCCCGCGATGTCCCGGAGCGAGCCGTTCGGGTTGCCGTATCCGTCGGCGGTTTCGCCGCTCACGACGTACCGGAACGCGACGCGGCCCTCCGCCTCCAGCATGTCGAGGGTGCGCTCGTCGGCGACGTACCGCCCATCCATGTTCTTCAGCGGGATGTGGATCTCCTGGCCGGACTCGTAGTCGGCGGTCCAGGCCGTTTCCGCGTTCTCCACCCGCAGTTTCTGGTCACGACAGATGAAGTGCAGGTGATCGTTACCGAGCATCCCGCCCGGGAGGAGATGGGCCTCGGTGAGGATCTGAAAGCCGTTGCAGATGCCAAGTACCGGCATTCCCGACTTCGCCTGCTCAATCACGGTTTCCATCACCGGTGAGAAGCGCGAGATCGCTCCCGCACGCAGATAGTCGCCGTACGAGAAACCGCCGGGCAGCACCACGGCGTCGACCTGCTTGAGGTCCTTGTCCTTGTGCCAGAGAGCGACGGGTTCGGCACCGGCGATCTTGATCGCGCGCTGGGTGTCCCGGTCGTCGAGACTTCCTGGGAAAGTGACGACGCCAATACGAGCGGTCACTTTCCGGCCTCCGCGACTTCCTCGACCTTGACGGTGAAGTCCTCGATCACGGTGTTGGCGAGGAAGGATTCCGCAAGTTCATGGATGCGGGCGAGGGCGGCTTCGTCCACCGGTCCGTCCACTTCCAGTTCGAATCGCTTTCCCTGACGAACGTCGGCGATGCCTTCGAAACCGAGACGCGGCAGTGCACGCTGCACCGCCTGGCCCTGGGGGTCGAGGATCTCCGGCTTGAGCATGACGTCGACTACGACGCGTGCCACTGGCACTCCCGGTGTGTGGTGCTGAGCAGGTTCCTTCAGACTACCCGCACAAAAATTCTACGCGGGTAGATTCGTAGGAATCTACGTGACGGCCATCACGATTCCGCATCAAGAAGCTATCTATGGCCTATCGGAGGGCTACCTTCACGAAAAATCCTGGGGAAGATCCGGATCGAGGCGCCGTCTCCTATTGCCTTGAGACACGCCAAGAGATTTAGTCGAGCTTCACATTGGATTGCCGGGCACTGTACAAAGGAATTGGCAAAAGCCGATACTTTGACCAATCGCCCATAAATGCAGCCGGACAGTCGGCATCTCCGCACGCCATCGCGCGTCGCAGGAGAGGTGCCGCACGAAGGGACCGATATTCGTGGCGCAGCGTGTCGTAGTCACTCTCTTCGACGACATCGACGGCTCGGAAGCGGCGGAAACGATCGCCTTCGGTCTGGATGGCAAGTCGTACGAGATCGACCTGAATCAAGCCAATGCAAAGAAACTGCGTCAGGCTCTGGAGCCGTACCTGGAGGCCGGCCGCAAGCGGTCGCGGTCCGGCAAGGCGTACCGGCAGACGGCGGTCGCGCCTGATCCGGCGGCCGTTCGGGCCTGGGCGCAGTCCCACCGGATGGAGGTGCCTGCGCGGGGGCGGATCCCCAAGCGGGTCTATGAGGCGTTCACCGCCGCGCAGTAAGTGAGCCGGGACTCTGTTGGGTGGGGTGTGGCTTCCGCGGGGCCGTTGTCGGGTGCCGGTTCGTTTGGGCTGGTCGCGCCCACGCGGCGGAGCCGCACATGTCACAGCCCCGCGCCCCTGAGGGGCCCGGTTCCCGGGCCCTCAACCGGACGCCATCCGGCCCTGGGAGCAGCCGACTTGCGCAGCACCCCCGCTGATCAGCTAGAGTCTGGAGCACGCCGAGGGGCAAGGTCGAAAGGTCCGGCCCCGGAGTCACGCGGGTGTAGTTCAGTAGCAGAACATCCCCCTTCCAGGGGGAAGGCGCAGTGTGCAATTCCTGTCACCCGCTCTGCATCGCCGGTCTGGTCCAGACTTCTGGATCAGGTAGGCTGGTGCCCGCACCGATCGGTGAGAGCCGGTCGGAGGCAATGCGGACGTAGCTCAGTTGGTAGAGCGCAACCTTGCCAAGGTTGAGGTCGCCAGTTCGAACCTGGTCGTCCGCTCCAGCGAGTAGTAGTGAGAGAGGCCCTGGTCATCGCGACCGGGGTCTTTCTCGTATGCGTATCCGTATACGTCCGTATGCGTCCGTATGCGTATGCGTAGGTGTGCCGCCCCCGCCGGGCCGTCCGAACGTGTTCCGCTCGCCGGGGCCCTCTGACATTTGTCATGTGCAGTGGTGACAGCGTGCACTGCTCCGGGCCCTCCACCGCGGGGACGCTGGAGGCATGAAGACGAACGAACACGTGATTGAGGTCAACGATCTACGACGCGTGTACGGGGGACAGTTCGAGGCGGTCCGGGGGGTGTCCTTCGACGTCGGCCGCGGGGAGCTGTTCGCGCTGCTCGGGACGAACGGCGCGGGCAAGACCTCCACCGTCGAACTGCTGGAGGGCCTCGCGCCGCCGGCCGGCGGACGGGTGCGCGTCCTCGGCCACGACCCGTACACCGAACGCGCCGCCGTGCGCCCACGCATCGGCGTCATGCTCCAGGAAGGCGGCTTCTCGTCCGAGCTGACGGTCGCGGAGACCGTACGGATGTGGGCGGGCTGCACGAGCGGGGCGCGGCCGGAGAGCGAGGCGCTGTCCATGGTCGGCATGGCGCGCCGGGCCGATGTGCGGGTGAAGCAGTTGTCCGGGGGCGAGAAACGGCGCCTGGACCTGGCATGCGCGACCCTCGGACGGCCCGAGGTGCTCTTCCTGGACGAGCCGACGACCGGACTCGACGTCGAAGGGCGCCAGGAGACCTGGGAGTTGGTGCGCCAACTGCGCGAGACGGGCACGACCGTGGTGCTGACCACGCACTACCTGGAGGAGGCGGAAGGGCTCGCCGACCGGCTCGCGATCCTGCACGCGGGGCGCATCGCGGTCGCCGGGACCCCGGCCGAGGTGACCGCCACCCAGCCGTCCCGGATCTCCTTCGAGCTGCCCGCCGGCTACTTCCCCGGCGACCTGCCGCCGCTCGCCTCGCTCGGGATCACCGACCACGAGCTCGACGGACGGCTGCTCCGGCTGCGTACGCACGAGTTGCAGCGGGCCGCCACCGGGCTCCTGACGTGGGCCGAGCGGGCCGGGGTCGAGCTGCGGAGGCTCGATGTGCGGTCGGGGTCGCTGGAGGAGGCGTTCCTGCGGATCGCCCGCGAGGTGTCGCTGTCGTCGGAGCAGGTTGCGGAGCAGATTTCGGAGAAGGAGGGCGTGGCATGAGCGCGGAGACTGTGACCAAGGCCGCACCCGTGGGGGCGACGGTGACCGCGGCGGGGCGGATGACGGCTCTCGCGCGGGCCGAGCTGACGCTGCTCGGACGCACCAGGGCCACGTTCTTCGCAGCCCTGTTCGTGCCGCTGATCATGCCGCTCAGCCTTCGTTCGGCGGTCGACGGGATGGATCTGAAGGGGGCGGGGCTCTCGGTCGGCTCGGTCATCCTGCCCTCCGCCATCGGCTTCTCCCTGCTCTTCGCCGTCTACAGTTCGCTGGTGAGCGTGTATGCCGCCCGGCGCGAGGAACTCGTGCTCAAGCGGCTGCGTACCGGGGAGCTGCGGGACAGGGAGATCCTGGCGGGTGCCGCTCTGCCATCGGTCCTCATCGGTCTGGTGCAGTGCGTGGTGCTGACGGTCGCCTGCATGGCGCTCCTCGACGTGGGGGCGCCCGAGGCACCCCATCTCGCCCTGCTGGGGCTCCTGTTGGGGCTCGCGATGTGGCCGGCGCTGGCCGCGGTCGTCGCCAGTTTCAGCCGGAGCGTGGAGGGCGCCCAGGTCGCCGCGATGCCGTTGCTGCTCGTGTCGATGATGGGCTCCGGCACCTTCATACCGTTCGAGCTCATGCCCGACCGGATCGCCACCGTCTGCGAACTGCTGCCGCTGTCCCCGGTGATCACGCTCATACGCGGCGGCTGGACCGGGGACCTCTCCGGCTACGAGGCCCTGGGTGCCATCGCCACGGCGGTGGCCTGGACCGTCATCGCGGTGTTTGCTGTACGGCGGTGGTTCCGCTGGGAACCGCGGCGCTGAGACGGCCGCGCGGCACGACCGGAAGACGGAGAAAGACGGAGGCGGATATGCGCAGGCCGGGGGTCTGGTGGCGGGCGAAGAGCACGCCGGCCAAGGTCGAGACGTACACGCGTTGGTCCTTCTACACCTTCCCGGTGGTCGAGGTGGCCGCGATCGGGCTGCCGACCTTCGCGGAGCTGGGGATGCCGCTCGCCCTCTGGCTGTTCCTGCCGCTGTGCGGGCACGCGCTGGTGGGCGTGCGCCTCGCCGCCCGGTCGCTCGACTGGGTGGGGGGCAGCCGCGCGCAGCCCGTACGTCTGGTCTGGGTACTCGGCGCCGTCACCGCGCTGCTCGGGATCACCGCGCTCGCCGTCCAGCAGCACGGTCCGGTCGGCGCGGACGCCGAGGGCGCGGCAGGCGGGTTCTTCATCGTGGTGCTGACCTTCGGCGTCGGCAACATGGCCCTCGGGATGCGCAGCCGACGGCGCGTACTGGCGCTCGTGTGCGGCTGCACCGCGAGTACCGCGGCCGTGTCGGTCGCGCTCGGGATGCGGCCGTCAAGCGCGCTGGGCATGGCGGCCGCGGTGCTGATCGCCGGCGGATTCATCGCCTTCACCTCCGTCTTCTCGGTGTGGCTGCTGAAAGCCGTGCTCGAACTCGACGCGGCCCGCGAGACCCGTACCCGCCTCGCCGTCGCCGAGGAGCGGCTGCGGTTCGGCCGCGATCTGCACGACGTGATGGGGCGCAACCTCGCGGTGATCGCCCTGAAGAGCGAGCTCGCCGTCCAGCTCGCGCGACGTGAACGGCCCGAGGCCGTGGACCAGATGATCGAGGTGCAGCGGATCGCCCACGAGTCGCAGAAGGAGGTCCGCGCGGTCGTACGCGGCTATCGCGAGGCCGACCTCGGCGCCGAACTCTCCGGCGCGCAGGGCGTGTTGACCGCGGCCGGGTTCGACTGCACGGTGACCGGCTCCCCCGCGGGCCTGCCCTCGGCGGTGCAGTCCGCGCTGGGCTGGGTCGTACGGGAGGCGACCACGAACGTGCTGCGGCACGGGGACGCGGGGTACTGCCGTGTGTCACTGCGGGTGGAGGGGACCCGCGTGGTCCTGACCGTGGAGAACGACGGAGTGGAGAGGGACAGGGTGCCGGTCACGCCCACCAGCAAGGGGTCCGGCCTCGCCGGGCTGCGGGAGCGGTTGTCGGCGGTGGACGGAACGCTGGAGGCGGGGCCGGTCGACGGTGACCGGTTCCGGGTGGTGGCCGAGGTTCCACTGCCTCCGGCGGCCACCGCCTCATCGTCCTCGTCACCGCCACTGTCCTCTTTCCCGTCTCCCGCCCCGCGCCCCGTGAACGAAGAGGTCGCCCCATGACACCCGTACGACCCATCCGGCTGCTGCTCGCCGACGACGAGCACCTCATCCGGGGGGCGCTCGTCGCGCTGCTGGGTCTCGAGGAGGACCTGCTCATCGTGGCGGAGGCGGCCGGCGGGCCCGAGGCGCTGGCGATGGCCAGGGCCCACGAACCCGACGTGGCGGTACTGGATCTGCAGATGCCCGGGGCGGACGGTGTGAGGGTGGCCACATCGCTGCGGGCCGAACTGCCCGCGTGCCGGGTGCTGATCGTGACGAGCCATGGGCGGCCGGGGCATCTGAAGCGGGCGCTTGCGGCGGGTGTGCGCGGATTCGTCCCGAAGACTGTCAGCGCGCAGCGGCTCGCGGAGATCATCCGTACCGTCCATGCCGGAAACCGTTACGTCGACCCGGAGTTGGCCGCCGACGCGATCTCCGCCGGGGACTCGCCGCTGACCGCGCGCGAGGCGGAGGTGCTGGAGCTGGCCGCCGACGGGGCGCCCGTCGCGGAGATCGCGGAGCGGGCCGCACTGTCGCAGGGGACGGTACGGAACTATCTGTCGTCGGCCGTCTCCAAGCTCGGGGTCGAGAACCGTCACTCGGCGGTGCGTCTCGCGCGGGAGCGAGGTTGGGTATAGTTGCTCTCGCGCCACGGCGCAGTGCGGACGTAGCTCAGTTGGTAGAGCGCAACCTTGCCAAGGTTGAGGTCGCCAGTTCGAACCTGGTCGTCCGCTCAGCACGAGAAAGCCCCCGGTCATCGCGACCGGGGGCTTCTTCATGCTCAGCGTGGGCGCTCAGCTCCAGGTGGTGCCCGTCAGGCGGTCGTACGCCTCCACGTACTTGGCGCGGGTCGCGTCCACGACCTGCTGGGGCAGGGCGGGCGGCGGGCGCTCGCTCTTGCGGTCCCAGCCGGACTCGGCGGAGGTCAGCCAGTCGCGGACGAACTGTTTGTCGAACGATGGCTGCGGGCGGCCCGGCTCCCACTGGTCGGCGGGCCAGAAACGGGAGGAGTCCGGGGTGAGCACCTCGTCGGCGACGACGAGCGTCTCGCCGTCGAAGCCGAACTCGAACTTCGTGTCCGCGAGGATGATCCCGCGCTCGCGCGCGATGTCCCGGCCCCGGCCGTAGACGGCGAGCGTCGCCTGGCGCAGCTGGGCCGCGGTGTCCGCGCCGACCTGGCGGGCGACCTCCTCGTACGAGACGTTCTCGTCGTGCTCGCCGACGGCGGCCTTGGTGGCCGGGGTGAAGATCGCGGCGGGCAGCTCCGAGCCGTCGGACAGGCCCTCGGGGAGGGCGAGACCGCAGACGGTACGGGTCTGGTTGTACTCGGCGAGACCGGAGCCGGTGAGGTAGCCGCGGGCCACGCACTCGACCGGGGCCATGCGGAGCGACGTGCAGACCATGGTGCGGCCCGCCCAGTCGGCGGGGGCGCCGGGCGGGAGTTCGGTGCCGAGGACGTGGTTCGGCAGCAGGTCGGCGATCTGGTCGAACCACCAGAGCGAGAGCTGCGTCAGGACACGGCCCTTGTCGGGGATCTCCGTGGGCAGCACCCAGTCGAACGCGGAGATGCGGTCGCTGGCGACCATCACGAGGTCGCCCGCCTCGTTCTGGTACAGGTCGCGCACCTTGCCGGTGTGCAGATGCACCAGACCCGGCACCTCGACGGGCTCGGGCTTTTCTACGAATCCGGACACGGTTCCTCCCCGTCTTTCTGGCCAACTGGGTCGATTCTCCCGTACGGGAGGGACAGGGTCGGCCAGGGGCCGGGGGTGAAGGTCTTCCGCGAGCTCTCCACGGGCTCAGTTCTGAAGGTTTTCCACGGGCTCTACGGGCCCAACGGGCTCAGTCGCGTTTGCAGATGCGGTCCAGGAGGTTGGCCGTGGCGCGCTGGACGCGGGTGTCGACGTGGCCCGGGCGGTCCAGGGCAGGGGACCAGGCGAAGGTGCCGGACGCGAAGACGAGGGCACCGGACGGGGCGCGGTACACGGACGTCTCCTGGTGGCGGATGGCTCCCTCCGTGTCCCGGTACGGGGAGTGGGAGAGGAGCATGCGGCCCTGGTGCTCGGGGAGCGCGACGCGCGGGAAGTAGCGGTCGGCCTCACCGGCGACCATGCCTTCCAGTTCGTCGCCCTCGTGGGCGCCGGTCGCCTCCCACAGCCAGTGGTCGGCGTTGCGGACGACCAGGGGGTGGGCCTCGGGGACCCGCCCCGCGTACTGGACGCCCAGGATCTCCTGCTCGGGGCGGTCGACCTCGCGCCACAGTACGGGCTTGCCGGGGCCCCGGCGTTTGCGGCAGGTGAGCAGGCGGTCGGGGACGCCGGACGGGGACGGGCCCAACTCCGCCTGCCAGTACATGGTGTTGGCGGAGAGGAAGACGAGGGACGTGCCGTGCTCACGGGCGATCTCCACGGTCCGGCGCATGGTCGTCGACCAGTACTCGTCGTGGCCCGGGAAGACCAGACCGCGGTAGCGGGTGGGATCGACGCGGCCGGCGTGCAGGTCGCGGGCGTCTGCGTACGCGAGGTCGTAGCCGTAGCGCTCGGCCCAGCGGATGAAGTCGTAGGCGTGGCCCACGTGGAGGGGGAGGCCCGCGCCCGCGAACGGCCGGTCGAACGACACCGTCGTGGCGGCGTCGGCCTCGCCGAGCAGCCGGCCGTGCTCGTCCCACGCGTGGTACAGGCTCGCGCCCGTGCGCCCGTCCTCCGGATAGAGGTTGTACGCCTGCCAGGTGATGTCCGGGAGGAGGAGCAGCAGGTCGGCGGGGTGGTTGTCGCGGACCGTGAACGGGATGTGGGAGCGGTAGCCGTCGTCGGTGGTGAGCACGGCCACGTACGCGCCGACGCTCCAGTAGCTCGGGATCTGCAGCCGCCAGGAGAGCCACCAGTGGTGGCAGGAGACCGTACGGTCCGCGGCGAGCGGGGGCGGCTGCACGATGCCGGCGAGCCGCGGGCTGGTGGTGATCTTGCTGGCGCCGTCGCCTCCGTAGTGGCCGATGCGGTAGATGTCCACGCTGAAGCGCTGCGGCGGGTCGACCGTGATGTGGAAGTCGATGGCGTCGCCGGGGGCGGCCGCGCCGGTGGAGGCGAAGCCCTTGATCTGCCGGCGGACGTCGTCCGCCGTGCGGGGGTCGCCGGCGGTCTGGCGCGGGGTGGGGAGGTGCGGGCCGGTGGTTCGGTGGGGGTCGCGGTAGCGGTTGCCGGGGGAGGTCGCGCCGGGGGGTGGGGCGTGGTCCACGTACCACGGGACGACGTGGCCGGTGTCGTCGAAGTAGTGCTCGCTGCCGCGCAGCCACGGAACGGGGCCCTGTCCGAAGGGGTCGGTGACGGCATGCGCCAGCGCTCCCGACTCCCACCGGCGAATCTGCTCCGACCCCATACCGCGTCCCCTCCCTCGTGCCCCCGTCAGCCCGTGCAAGCCCCTGCCATGTCACCGACCGGCCCCCCAGCACATCACATTCAGCACGCGCACGGTCACTGTTCGTCGCGAATTGGCGACAGGTGCCTCCGGCGGTTGGGCGGGGGAGGTTGAAGGGGGCTTGGGTTGGGGGGGTGCGTGCGGGTTGTTCGTGGCTGGTCGCGCCCACGCGGCGGAGCCGCATATGTCACAGCCCCGCGCCCCTGGGAGGCGGCTGCGCCGCGCCTCCCAGCGAGCCCGGCCTCCCGGCCAAGCCAGCACGCGCCTCCCAGCCGGTCCGCATCACGGAGTCCGTCCGTGGCTTCCAGCCCGTCGTGGGGGTCCCCCGCTCTAGCGAAGCCGAGAGCGGGGGAGTTTGAGGACGAGGCCGTTCAGGCTGGCAGCGGGGGTCTGGGGGCGGCAGCCCCCAGAAAGGGATGGGAATGGGTAGGGGCCGACGGGGGCGAAAGCGGGTTGGCCGTCGGCCGAGGCCGCGGCCGCGGCCTCAGACCAGCCGGACCGGTTTCTCCGGGCGTATGCCCAGGTGGAGGAGCCACGTTCGGAGAGGACCCGCGTCGCCCTCCTCGATCAGGCTCAGGACCCGCGGCCCCAGATCCACGGACCGCTCACCGTTGATGAGCAGCGACGGCCCGTCGAGCCAGTCGAGCCCCGGCGCAGCCCCAGCCGTGTCCATCGCCGCACAACAGACCATCGCCGTGACATGGTCGGCCAGCAGCTCCCGCCCCGTCCGAGGCGGTTGCAGCGGAAAGAGCGGCAACGAGCCGTCGTCCCAGAGAGCCATGTCGGGACCGACCTGCCCGGCGGCCCCGGAGGGTGCGGCAGGCTCGGCCGACACCGCGGCCTCCTCCCGCGCCACCTCCGCACTCAGCCCCGCCGCGAGCGCCGAACTCCGCTCGTTCTCCGGCCCGCCGTCTTCTTCCTCGTACGCCGATTCCGCGTACGCCGACGCCTCACGCCTCTCCACGACCACCGGGTCATCAGGAACCCCAAGGTCACCAGAATCCCCAGAGTCACCCGGACCCCCCGCGCTGAGGTGATCCATCACCCGCGCCAAGGTCGGTCCCTCCGGATCCGAGGCCCCGGCCCCGGCGCCCGGGGAAGAACCCCCGGCCCGCGAGGACCGGCTCACGCCGAGTGCGTCCAGCACTCGATGCAACCGCGCCGCATCCGTACGCCACTTCCGGTCGACGACCTCGTCCGGATACTCGTCCCAGTCGACCGGAGCCCAGTCGGGCCCGGTCTCGGAGGGCCCGCCGTGGAAGAGGCGCGCGGCCAGCAGGGACGCCGCCTCGTCGATCGCACCGGGCTCCTCAAGAAGGTCGCAGGCAGGTCGCTCGCCGAGCCGGGAGGCGAAGCCCTCGGCCAGGCGGTCACGCCGCGAGAGCTCGGTGAGCGCCGCGACCACGCCCGCGTCGAGCCGGGACGGCCAGCGCCCCATCCGCCAGGCGGGCAGCGCGACCCGCGTCAGCAGCCGGTCCCAGCCCGCGTACGCCAGGCCCACCTGCTCCTGGGCGACGATCCGCAGACCGTAATCCACAGCCTGTGCACGCTCCGCCGCCGCGGCGGCGACACCCCGCTCCATCTCGGCGGCATGCCCGCGACAACTGCGCAGCAGAAGCCGCGCCACCCAGCCGACTCCGCCGAGCACGGTCCGGGACAGCGGCCCGCGGGGCGCCGAGGTCACGGCCACCGCCGCGTCGAGCCCCCGGACGAAACGCCGCGCCGCGGCTATGTCCGGGTGCGCCGACGGTCCCGTCCCGGCGACGACCGGCGCGAGGACGGCGCGCAGTTCGCCGACTCGCATCCACCACAGGAAGGGCGAGCCGATGACGAGGACGGGCGCGGCCGGCGTACGACGGTGGGCCGAGGGCAGGCCCCGTACGCCCGGTACGCCCGCTATCTCGTCGCGGGACTCCGGTTTGGGCGGGCCGTGGGCGGGGTGGGTGCGGTCCTCCAGCCAGCTGTCGCAGTCCGGGGTGAGCGCTATCGCGGAGGGCGCGGGCACTTCGAGGCGGTCGGCCAGGTCCCGCACCATGCGGTAGAGATCGGGCGCCGATTCCTCGGCGATCGTGACCGTGGGGCTCACGGCGGGCCGGGAGCGGGCGACGACCAGCGCGATGCCCGCCGCGGAGAGGAGCACGAACAGGGCGAACCCGGTCACGATCCAGCGCGTGACGGCCCAGCCAGGGCCGTCGATGTGGCCCGTCGACCCGCCGACGAGCAGCACGACGGCGACGGCCGCGGGCAGCAGTGCGACGGCCAGCGCCCGGCTGCGGACCCGCAGCACGGCGAGAGCCCGTGAGCGCGCGGCCTGCGCGCCCACCTCCACACCCATACCGGACACGACCGGTGTCACCCCCTACTGCCCGCCCGGCGCGTGCATACCCAGCCACCGCCGACGAACGTCCATGGCGTTGCTCACTCCCCCACTGTGGCACCCACGACTGACATCGCAATGCCGGTGGGCCAAGTGCCGGAACGCTTGCGCCGCACCCTAGTTGGGGCCCCGGCCCTCGTCAGCCGGATGGGGCATCGGTCACTCGATGGAATGGCTTTGGGTAGAGGTGGCTGACGAATGGGCCCCGGATCCAGTGCTGGATCCGGGGCCCATTCGTCAGCCAGAGTGGCCGCGTGTCGAACGTCGACGCAGGTGGACAGGCGTAACCATCGGTTACGTCTGTACCGCCCCCGCCACCTTCGCCGCGATGTCCGTACGGTACTGGGAGCCGTCGAGGCGGATTCGGTTGACCGCCTCGTACGCACGCGCGCGGGCCTCGGTGAGGTCCTTGCCGCCGGCCGTGACGGAGAGCACCCGGCCGCCCGCGCTCACGATCGCGTCGCCGTCGCGCTTGGTGCCCGCGTGCAGGACGTACGCGTGCGGGGCGTCCTGTGCCACCACGTCGTCGAGGCCCTCGATGGGGTCGCCGGTGCGCGGGGTGCCGGGGTAGTTGTACGAGGCGATGACCACGGTGACGGCCGCGTCGTCGCTCCAGCGGAGGGGTTCGAGGTCGGCGAGGGTGCCGTTCGCCGCCGCGAGGAGCACGCCGGAGAGAGGGGTCTTCAGGCGGTCTAGGACGACCTGGGTCTCGGGGTCGCCGAAGCGGGCGTTGAACTCGATGACCCGTACGCCGCGCGAGGTGATCGCGAGGCCCGCGTAGAGGAGCCCGGAGAAGGGGAGGCCGCGGCGGTGCATCTCGTCGACGGTCGGCTGCAGAACGGTCTGCATGACCTCCTCGACCAGCTTCGGGTCGGCCCACGGGAGGGGCGAGTACGCACCCATGCCGCCGGTGTTCGGACCCTCGTCGCCGTCGAGCGCCCGCTTGAAGTCCTGGGCGGGCTGCAGCGGGACGACCGTCTCACCGTCGGTGATCGCGAAGAGGGAGACCTCGGGTCCGTCGAGGAACTCCTCGATGACCACGCGCTCGCAGGCGTTGGCGTGCGCGCGGGCCACGTCGAGGTCGGCGGTCACGACGACGCCCTTGCCGGCCGCGAGACCGTCGTCCTTCACGACGTACGGGGCTCCGAAGGCGTCGAGCGCCTCGTCGACCTCGTCGGGGTTCGTACAGACGTACGAGCGGGCGGTGGGTACGCCCGCGCCCGCCATGACGTCCTTGGCGAAGGCCTTGGAGCCCTCCAGCTGGGCGGCGTCCTTCGAGGGGCCGAACACCGGGATGCCCGCCTCGCGTACGGCGTCGGCGACCCCGGCCACGAGGGGGGCCTCCGGGCCGACGACCACCAGCTCGGCGCCGAGCTCCGTGGCGAGCGCGGCCACGGCCTTGCCGTCGAGGGCGTCGACCTGGTGCAGCTCGGCCACCTCGGCGATTCCCGCGTTGCCTGGGGCACAGTGCAGCGCGGTGACGTCGGGGTCGAGGGAGAGGGAACGACACAGGGCGTGTTCGCGGGCACCGCCGCCGATTACTAGGACCTTCACGGGGGTCAGCCTAGCTGGAGGGGCCTTGGCGCTGAGGCGGCGCGGGGGGCATGGGTGGGGGGCATGGGCGGGTTTGTGGGGATGGGTTCGTGGGCGTGCGGGGCGGGCGCGGGCGGGCAGGGCGTGGTGTGGGGGCGAAGGCGGGTCGGGGTGCGGAGGCCGGGGGCGGGGGCGGGACGTGATGGGGGTGCGGGTCGTGATGGGTGGCGGGAGCGGAGGGGGGTGGGGGCAGGTCGTGGTGCGTGGCCTGGTGCGGGTCGTGGCGGGTGGCGAGGGGGGCGGGTCGTGGTGGGTGGCGAGGGGGGCGGGTCGTGGTGGGTGGCGAGGGGGGCGGGTCGTGGTGGGCTGGTCGCGCCCGCGCGGCGGAGCCGCATATGGCGCAGTCCTGCGCCCCTTGCGCCCGCCTATGCCCGCCGGTCCCCCCTGCGCCCGCCAGGGCCGCTCACTCGTTGGAGAACTCCTCCATCACCGTCGCTCCCAGTTCCCTCACGATCAGTTCGTGGCCCGACAGGGCCGACTCGTCGAGGTCCGGATCGTCGTCCTCCGGGGTGTCGTCCTCGGGAGATACGGGGGGCGGTTCCGGAGCGGAGGGGCGGGAGGCGGGTGAGGGTCCCGGAGCGCCCGCGGATGCGGAAGCGGGTGCATGTGTGGACGTCGCCTGCCCCTGGGGCCCCGTGGCGGCGGGCCGGGAGGCGGCCTGAGCGGAGGGCTGCTGCGGGGTGGCGGGGTGGGATGCGGCCGGGGTCGCGGTGCCTCCCGACCCGTATCCGCCTCCGTACCCACCACCTTGTCCCTGTCCTCCGCCATATCCACCACCTTGGCCTCCGCCTTGCCCACCGCCATAACCGGGCCCGGGCGCGGGCGGTGCTGCCGAACCCCCGGACGGGTCGACGACCGACTCGACCTTCCACTGCACGTTGAACTGCTCGGCCAGCGCCTGCTTGAGCACTTCCTCGCTGCCGCTGCTCGCGAAGTTGTCCCGCGCTCCCGCGTTGACGAAGCCGAGCTGGAGGGTGGTGCCGTCGAAGCCGACCACCTGCGCGTTCTGACTGAGCAGGATCCAGGTGAAGCGGCGTCGGTTCTTCACCGCCTCAAGGATGTTCGGCCACAGCATGCGGGGGTCGGGGCCGCCGCTCGGGGGAGCGGCGGGTGCGGCGTGCGCCGGAGGGGCGGAGGTGTACGTCGATGCCGGGGCCTGGGCCTGAGACGGGGGCTGAGCCTGGGCCGGAGGGGGACCGGACGCCGGCGTGGGCGGCTGTCCCCCGCCCGCGGGTGCTGCGGTCGGCCACCCACCGGGGCGCCGACCACTGCCCGCGGCGGTCGCGGCGGGCCAGGCACCGGGAGCACCGCCGGCCGCGGGAGCCGAGGGCGGCATCTGGGCGGGCGGCTGTTCCGGGGCGGGCGCGGGCGGACCGGGAGTAGCGGGAGGGGGCGGAGCCTGCGCAGGCGTGCCCCCCGTCGGGGCGTGGCCCGACTCGGGACCCGTATCGCCGCCGGGGCCTCCGGCCCCCCGTACAGCAGCGCGAGCCGCGGCGGCCCCGCCCCCCGGCGGAACAGAGGGCCCGGACGAAACGGGTGGAGCGGAGGGACCAGGCGGCCCGGATGGGCCGGGCGGCCCAGGAGCAACCGTGCCCCCGCCGCCCTGCATGCCCTGCCCCCCTCCGGGCATCCGCATCCCGGCATGCGCGTCGGGCCCGGGTACGTACCCCATGGGGGGCGCGCCGGCCGGCCCCGACGCCGTGAAGTTCACCCCGCGCTCGATCCGGTCGAGCCGGGCCATGACGGACCGCTCGTCGCCGTACGCCGCGGGCAGCAGCACGCGCGCGCAGATCAGTTCGAGCTGGAGGCGGGGCGAGGTGGCCCCGCGCATCTCCGTGAGTCCTTCGTTGACGAGGTCGGCGGCCCGGCTGAGCTCGGCGGCGCCGAACACTCCGGCCTGGGCCGTCATCCGCTCCACGACATCGGTGGGAGCGTCGATGAGCCCCTTCTCCCCCGCGTCCGGCACGGCCGCCAGGATGACCAGATCCCGCAACCGCTCCAGCAGGTCGGCGACGAACCGCCGAGGATCGTTTCCGCCCTCGATGACCCGGTCGACGACCTCGAAGGCGGCGGCGCCGTCCCCCGCGGCGAAGGCCTCGACCACGGAATCGAGAAGCGACCCGTCCGTATAACCGAGCAGCGAGGTGGCCATGGCGTACGTGACGCCGTCGTCCCCGGCGCCCGCCAGCAACTGGTCCATGACGGACATGGAGTCACGCACGGACCCGGCCCCGGCGCGCACGACCAGCGGAAGCACCCCGTCCTCGACGGGGCTGCCCTCGCGCCCGCACACCTCGCTCAGGTACTCCCGCAGAGTCCCCGGTGGCACGAGCCGGAACGGATAGTGATGCGTACGCGACCGAATGGTCCCGATGACCTTCTCGGGTTCGGTGGTGGCGAAGATGAACTTGAGGTGCTCGGGCGGCTCCTCGACGACCTTCAGCAGCGCGTTGAACCCCGCCGACGTGACCATGTGGGCCTCGTCGATGATGTAGATCTTGTACCGGCTGCCGGCGGGCCCGAAGAAGGCCTTCTCTCGCAGGTCACGGGCGTCGTCCACACCGCCGTGGGAGGCGGCGTCGATCTCGATGACGTCGATGGAACCGGGCCCGTTGCGCGCGAGGTCGCGGCAGGACTGGCACTCCCCGCACGGCGTCGGGGTGGGCCCCTGCTCGCAGTTCAGACACCGCGCCAGGATCCGCGCACTGGTCGTCTTCCCGCACCCACGCGGCCCGCTGAACAGGTACGCGTGATTGACCCGGTTGTTCCGCAGCGCCTGCTGCAACGGGTCGGTGACATGCTCCTGCCCGATGACCTCGGCGAACGACTCCGGGCGATAACGGCGGTACAGCGCGAGAGACGACACGCATACGAGGTTATAGGCGCCCACTGACAACGGGGACCGTCCACCGGGCTCCACCGACGCCACGGGCCCACAGGTCTTCCCCGAAGGCGCCCGGAAAGGGGTGCGGCAAGGGGTCCACAGCAAGGCGTCCTGTAAGAGGCCCGTTCCCCTCTGCCCATCGCCCGCCACCAGTCGCCGACGGCACCGCCGCCGACCACCATCTACCGCCGCCCGAACCCCGCAAACGCAAGCGCCCCTCACGCACCCGCCAGAGCCAACCTACCCTTGCTGCCTTCCGGCCCTGGGGGAGTTCAGTCAGATAGCGCCACGTGAGGGGCTCCGCACAGGGTACCCGATCTGAGCGGGGGGAACGAGTTCGCGAGCACTCCTCAACGTCTTGTATTGTTTGCGGCGGAGGATTCGCCTAGTGGCCTAGGGCGCACGCTTGGAAAGCGTGTTGGGGGCAACCCCTCACGAGTTCGAATCTCGTATCCTCCGCCAGTGCCTCACCGGGCACGATGTCGAAGGGCCCCACCGCTTGCGGTGGGGCCCTTCGACGGTTCTCAGCCCTCGTTGTCCTGGTTTTTGTCCACAGCGGGTGTCTCCGGGGTTCCCCAGATGGCTTCGGCGATCTTCCGGGCAACGTCCTTGAGCATGGCGTCCGGCACGTGGAGGTACCGGGCTCGCATGCTTGCGGAGGTGCCCGGCTCCCACCCCATGATCTGATCAATGACCCGGGCCGGGACACCGAGCAGCATGAGCACAGTGGCGGCCGTGTGCCGGGCGTCGTGCAGCCGAGCGTTCCGAACCCTCGCGTCTTCCAGCAGTCGCTTCCAGTCGTGGTAGTCCGTGTTCGGGCTCAGCGGGCCACCCAGGGGCTTGGTGAACACGTAGTCCGACTCGATCCACAGGTTGCCGGCCGCCTTGCGCTCGCGCGCTTGCGTCTCGGCATGTGCACGGAGCATGGCGACCAGCGGGCCGGGCAGGGGCACGGCGCGTCGGCCCGCTCGGGACTTGGTGTTCTTGGTCTCGCGCCGGACCTGCACCTTGTCCCGGCAGTACCCCGCCTTCCGGCCGCACGGTGAGGCTTCCGGGCACCCGTGCTCGTATCTGGGACGCAGACGGTTCCGACGCAGCTTCAGGTACTCGTTGTCCAGGTCGACGTCAGACCAGCGCAGTCCGAGTGTCTCGCCCTGCCGCAGTCCGAGCGCCAGTGCCAGCATCCAACGGGCGCTGTTCCGGCGCTTGTTGGCTTCCAGCAACAGGCACTGAACCTCTTCCACGGAGTAGGGCTCAACCTCTGATTCGTCCTCTTCCATCCGCGGCGGCTTCGCCAGCGCGGCGGCGTTCTTCGCCGCGTAGCCGCGCCGTACCGCCTCCCCCAGGGCGGTGCGGGCCGTGCGGTGAGCCTGGTGAGCGGTACCGGCCTTGCGCGCCCCTTTCGCCTGCATACGGCGATACAGACTCTCCAGGTGCTCGGGCTGCAACCGGTCAAGGCGGTGCTTGCCGACACCGGGCACGAGGTGAACGCGAACGGCGACCTCGTAGCCGTCGTAGGTGTTCTCGCTGACGGTCGGCTTCGCAATGTTCTCAACCCAGTGCTGAAGCCACTTCTCAACCGTCCAAGCCTTGCCCGGCTGTTGCGCCGAACCCGCGTCGCGCTGCTTCTCCAGCTTCTTGACTTCCCCGACCAGGTCCTCGCGCGTCTTGCGCGTCAGGTGCCGGCGGTACGGCTCCCCGTTGTCCTTGTAGCCCATCGGGACGCGGGCGTGCCAACGGCCGTCTTTCCCGAGGTAGATCGCGGATTCGCCGTTGGCGCGGCGGGTGCCCTTCTTCTTCTCTGCCACAGGCAGGCTCCTGTTTCTTGGTGTCGGGATGGGGACCGGGGCGGCGGGCTGTCCTGTCCGGGAGTGCTGCCGCCCCGGGCGTGGTCAAGCGGCTCGTTTGGCTGCGCGTCGGCGGGCGAGGTATTCGGCGGGTGCGTCTGCGGGGACGCGACGGAGACGGCCGATGTCGATGGACTCCAGTTCTCCAGCGCGGATGAGCGCGAAGCATGTGGTGCGGCCGATGCGGAGGCGGCGGGCGGCTTCTTCGACGGTGAGGAGAACGAGGGTCGTGTCGTCGGCGGCGGGGGCCGTGAGGGTGCTGTGTTCGTCCAAGGCTCGCTCCTGTGGGGGCTGAGTTCATGGGCAGGTGCCGCCGCACAAACCGCAAAATCCGCAGAAAAGCCGGGAGTAGGCGTTGACCTGCGGTGATGCGGAGTGCGGGTGGTGACGGGGAGTGCTCCGCAGAAATCCGCGATATTCCGCAAAAATCAGGGCCGGCCCCGGTGGTGGGGTGGTGCTCGGTTTTTTGCGGAATATCGCGGGATTGTGCGGCGGGCCTCCGGCCGGGATGGGGCGGGGGTCCCGTCGCAGGTCAGCGGGGTGTCCCGGCTTTTCTGCGGATTTTGCGGTTTGTGCGGGAGGGGTTGAGGGCGCGGCCGGGGATTACCGGCCGCCGTGGCGTAGGGCGGGGTGGGCCAACAGGCGGGGCGCCGGGGGCCGTCCGCGCTTGCCGGTGCGCTCGGGTTGGTAGGACCGTACGTATCCGTGGTCTTCCAGCAGCGCGAGGGCCGGTTCCAGGTCGGCGACGTTGGGGAACTCGCTGCGGGACACGGTGCTGAAGACGTCCCGCCGTTTGACGTCCGTCCATCCCTTGTCCCGCAGTACTTCCAGAACGCTGCGGGCACGGGACACGACCGGATCGGCACCCATGGCGTCGAAGACGGCGAGGGCGTGGGCGGTGTAGTACTCCCCCAGCTCAATGGCCGCGTGCACGGTGGCCTCGGTCACCGGGTGGGCGTAGCCGTTGCCGCCGTGTTCGGCGAGGTGCAGCAACGCGGCCATGCGGGCGGTCGCTCCGACCAATTTCCCGGCCCAGTCGGTGATGTGGCCCAGCTTCCCGCCGCGTGCCTTGAGCCACGGTTCGACGCGTTCCTGATAGGCGATCAGGGCCACGTCCGCCTCGGGGGTGAGCTGGATGACGGCCGGGTCGGTCCAGTCCGCGAGGGACAGGGTGAGTTCGATGACCCGGGCGGTATAGGTGGCGGCCGTCTGTTCGGGGACCGGGTCGGTGATGACCTTCCGCTCACCGACCGTCGACACCGGCAGTGAGTACAGGAAGCGTCCCAATAGGCCGCGCCCCTTACCGCCCTTGATCTTCCCCATGTCCACGAGCACATCGGGTTGAACGGCCAAACCCATGGTCAGGGCGGGGGCGTCGACGTACTCGCGGCGGGTCTGCCGGTTCACCCGCAGGCGTCCCCCGGCATGGCCTTTGAGGAAGACCTCCATGTTGGGACTGCCTGAGTAGCGGCCGGCGATGATGTCGAAGATGCCGCCCTCATCGCTCATCACCGACAGCCGGCCGCCCTGTTCCGCGATGAGCGAAGTGACCGTCTCGGGTGTGCAGTCGTCCGCCAACAGGAGCGGTTCGGCCGGCACGGTGAGCGTGTCGGCGGTCTGCGCGAGGCCGACGGCGGTGGCCACCATGTCATCCCGCTTGTCGCCGTCAGCGGACGCGGCCTTGGCGGTTGCCTTGTCGGCCGCTTCCTTGGCCAGCCTCGCCGTCAGCTCCGCTTCCACGATCATGGGCTTCATAGCCGCCTGAAGCTGTTTCTCCGCCTCGTACAAGGGGTCGGTGAGCAGTCCGAAGACGGCGGTCTTGCGGTTGCCGGGCGGGAGCGCGACCACGGTGAAGAGGTTGGTGGGCTCACGCCAGTTGCCGCGCACGTGGACGACCGACCGGCCGCCGGCCGCCGTGGCGAGCACGGCGAGGGCGATGGACCCGGCGAGGTCGACCGGGGTCTGTGTCTCTTCCGCGACGGCCGCCACGAACTCCCCCAACCAGGCAGGGAGGACGTGGGCAGGGAACGCGGGCCGATCGCGACGGCCGGTGAGGGGAATGGGGTCCTCCCACACGTCCGGTGCCGCGTCATCCTCGCCGGGCGGGTCTTCCAGGGTGGGCAGTCCGGCCCACAGGTCGGGGCTGTCCACAGGCTGTGGAGTCATGAGACGGCCCTCCCTTCGGCGGTGGTGGTGTGGGGGCAGATGCCGACGATGACGCGGGCGGTCAGCCTGATGACGGCGGCACGGCCCCGGGCGCGTTCGTGGTGTCCACAGGCGCAGATCCAGTCCGCGACGGGTACGCCCTCGCACTGGATCTGAAGACCCGGGGTGATGCCGGTGACGGTGACCGTCTGCCGGTCAGAACCAACGGCAGAAAGGACGCCCTTACGGGCGGCGACCTTCGGTTCGCCCAAGGTCGGCCGTTGCGGGCCCTGTACGGCGCCCTGAGGGTTGTTCGCGGGGGTTCGGGATGCTTTGTTCATGCCGCGCGCTCCGCAGCCGCCTCAAGGCCGTTGGCGACCGCGCGGCGGGCGTAGGACTCCGGGACGCCCACCAAGACGGCGGCGGCCACGATCTCCTCACCGATCGCCGCGAGGCCGCACGGTCCGGGACACGCGGCGTGCTGAGCGGCGAGGAACCGTGCGACGCCGAACGCCTGTGAGCCGGCGCCGGATTCAGTGCGCGCCCGTACGAGGGCGAGGCCGCGTTCAAGGCCGGTACGGACGTAGCGCTCGGTGTGGCGGCACCCGGTGGCCACGCTCCGGTCCCAGGTGGCGCGCTCGGGGACAGAAGAGACCACCTCCCCCGGGGCGCGGGTGGTCTCTTCCTTCACCAGCAGGGCGCGCACGGCCGCCGGCAGATCGACCATGCGACCGGCGCCGGGTCCGAGCCAACGGGCGTACTGCATGAGCGACTTGATATCCACGCCCGGCCGGACCGCGTTGGACGACTGCATGACGCCCCGATAGATCCAGTGCTCGCCCCGCGTCGTCGGCACGATCCGCGTGGCGGGCAAGGTCTCACGGGCCCATACGACGGCCGTCACACTGTCGAGGTCCACCACGGTCACCCCAGCCCCACCAGGGTGGTAGGCGACGGACACGGCCTGTCGCCATGCCAGGGCCCATCCAGGCGAGGTGAGTACAGCCGGGTCGATGGTGGCCGCAGCCCACGCGTGGCAGGGGGCGAGGCACTGGCAGGGGCCCGCGTTCTTCATGTTCGGACGGCCGCCGCATGCGCCGTCCGCGCACCGGTGGCAGTTCCCGAACGGCACCTTGCCTGCCCGCAGGGGCAGCGGCGGCACACCGGCCGCCGCAAGGTCCAGCGCGGTGCGCAGGTTACTCCCGTCCGGGTGATCCGCAGCGCTGGGGCGCCCGGTCTTGCAGTCAGGTGTCATCCTTGAGGTCTCCTGTTCTGCTACGTCGGGATACGGAGACCGAGGGCGGCGGGCTGTCCTTGTCCGGGAGTGCCGCCGCCCTCGGGCGTAGCTAGTTGAAGTGGTTGCGCTTGAAGACGGCCTTGCGGATGTGGAACGTGTTGCCGCCGCCGGAGCCGTGGCCGAAGATCTGCACGGCGATCCAGCCGCCGAAGATGACGGCGGCGAGGGTGATGAGCTGGGTGATGAACGCGGTCAGGGCGGCGATGAACGCGGTCAACAGGAACAGCCCGCCGCACACCGCGCCGAACCCGATCCCTCCGAGCGCGATGTTCACCGCCGTGCGCGAGACGGCCGGCTTGGCCACGACCGGTTCGGGCTTGGTGGGCTCCATGGCGTAGCCGGTGACGACGCGGCCGTCCGGCAGGACGATGCTCGCCACGGCCGGGATCGTGCCGGGCTGCACGGGCACGAGCGGCATCGTGTGCGTGGGCGCGAGGGGGGCGGGGCGGTGGACTTCAACGGCCGTGTGGTTCCCGGCCGAACGGCGGTACGCGGTCGGTTCGTTCACGTCCTGATCTCCCTGTCTATCGGCCGGTGTCGGCGAGGGCGCCGGTCACGGCGGTCACGAGCTGGTTGACGGTGTCGCTCGCGTCGGTGGCGGCGAGGTAGAAGCCGAAGAGCGCGGCGATGACGGCCGCGCCGGCGCCGAGCGCCTTGAAGCGCAGCAGCACGGCGAGTGCGGCGGCGAGCAGCAGTACGAGCGGGATGGTGATGACCATGGGTCCTCCGGGAATCAGCGGTGGGTACAGGTGGGGTAGGCGGAGCCGTGGAAGCAGTGCTTGTAGTCGTCCCGGGTGACGCGGAAGGCGTGGGGGCGGCCGTCGGTGGTGACGGTGAGCCGGTAGTGCCAGCCGCCGGACTTGAAGTACGCGGCGCTGCGGTCGGTGACGGTGCCGGTCGGGCCGGGGGCGTAGTTGGGGCTGCACGCGCTCAGAGCCAGGACGGTCCCGACGGACACGAGGGCGGTTGCCAGGGCCTTGCGCATGGCGGGTTGCTCCTTCGGCAGGGCGGTCAGCGGGTGCCGGCGCGGTAGGTGCGCGCGGCGCGGTTGTAGATCCAGCGGCCGATGCGTATGCGCTTGCCGGTCGCGTGGCAGCGGCGGCAGTCACGGCCGCGCCTGAGGCGTCCCTTGCGGTCGGTCTTGAAGTCGTGGCCCATGCCG
This sequence comes from Streptomyces sp. NBC_00878, assembly GCF_026341515.1. Lineage (NCBI taxonomy): Bacteria > Bacillati > Actinomycetota > Actinomycetes > Kitasatosporales > Streptomycetaceae > Streptomyces > Streptomyces sp. NBC_00878. The sequence goes on from NZ_JAPEOK010000001.1 coordinate 5,152,497, forward strand.
CGGCACTTGCGGCAGTCACCGAACGGGCTCAGCCAGCACTTACCGCCGTAACCGAGCGTGACGGTGAGTAGGCAGGCGATAGCGAGGAGGGGAAGGCTCATCAGAGGGCCTCTCAGGCGGGTTTTGAGGGTTTCCGCAGGTGGGCCGCTACTTGCTAGCGACCTGATCAGGTGCCGTTTTGGTCGCTAGCAGGGTCGCTTGCGCAAGCGACGGGCGATGCTTGCGCAAGCGACCCCAGAGAGCTATCCGGCATCCCGCTTCTCGTTGCGCTGAGTAATCGCGGTGGCGAGGTCCTCGCGCTTGATCCCACGCTTGTTGACGGTCTTGCCGTCGATGCGGCGGCTGATCTGTTCCGTGGCCACGCCGTACGGCTTGAGCGCTGCGGTGAGCGCTTCCGCCTTCGGCTTGGCGTCCAGCTCGGCCCACGGCCCGTAGGTCTCGGGACGCAGGTCGGCGAGGCGATCGACGATGGTCTCCGACCACACCTTGACCTCACCCTTGCCGAGCACCTGCGCGACGTCGTCCAGGACCGTCGCGGACACCTCGGGTGCCGGTGCCTCGCCGGCCGCGTCGCCGGACAGCGTGCCCTCAGCCTCCCGCAGCGCGGCAGCCCTGGTGAGGATGCGCTCCGCGTCGCGGCCGTCGGCGAGGTACGTACGAACGATCCCGGCATCGTCGGACATGCCCTTGAGCAGGCCAACTCCCTTGTGGGACTTGAGCAGCTTGGACGCGTCCAACCCTTCCGAGTACGAGCCCGCACCAAGGATCGTGTCCGACACCTGATAGGCGCCCACCCGCAGCGCGAACCGCGCCTGATGCTGGTCGCGCAGCTCAGAGGGGCACGCTTTGTCGTCTGGCTTCTGCGTGGACGTCATCACGGACACGCCGACCGCCGGGGCGACCCGGGCGAGGTAGACCAGCAGAGACAGGATCTCCTTGCCGTGCTCGGGGTGCTGCAAGTACTCCTGCACCTCGTCCACGACGAACAGGGTCAGGGGCATGTTCAGCTTCGGATCCCGGCTGATCTCCGGGGTGAGCTTGCCCTCCGGGCAGATGTGCAGCGGCAGTTCCGAGAGCCGGTGGTAACGGTCCTCGACATCCGCCTTCAACTCCCGCAGCGAGGTGAGCAGGTGTCCCACCGGGTCGATGCCGTTCTTCGGGACGATGCCGAACCCGATCCGGTGCGCGACCAGCGCGAACTTGCGCCAGTCCGGCGACGCCTTCCCATCGAACACGTACAGGCGCACGTACGGGTCCAACGCCGCGGCGAGCGCGATCGTCCGCGCAGAGAACGTCTTTCCCTGCCGAGGGACGGCACCGACCAGCAGCGACAGCCACAGCATCGTGGCCATGACCGCGTTGCCGCGCTCGTCGACACCCCACGGGAACGGCTTCCAGAAGTCCACCCGAGTCGCTCCCAGCAGCGGGGACTTGCCGGAGGGGACGGCGAGCGGGTCGCGGTCGGCGATCCAGTACGACACCCGCCGGTTGCTCGTCTCGTCCTTGTCGAGGAAGAGCTGAGTCGGGGCGATGTCCATCCCCGACGCGAGACGGCCGTGCGCCTTGAGCGCGTCGTCCCATGTCCTGCCGAACGGCAGATCCACGATCACACGCCAGCCGTCGCCGTCGCGGCCGATCGGCCGCGGGAACGCGATGGACTGGTCTTTGCTGGTCAGTCCGGCTGCCTCGTGGGCGCGGATCACGATGTCCGAGGACAACCGCCGCTTGCGGAACGTCACCTTCGCCAGATCGATCAGCGGACGGTCCGCCGGCGCCCCCACCGCCCCGAGCGTCGTCGTCAACGTCGCCACCGCCAGCAGCAACAGCCACGACGGCGCCATGACGAACAGCGTCAGCGCGGCGGCGAGGCCGACGAATCCGGCGAGACTCGCGACGATGCCCCGTAGCCGCACGCGGTCGTTGCGCTGCCGAGAGAGCTTCAGGTACTCGGCCGCATCCTCGTTGGCCACAGAGGCCAGGCGCAGGCCCTTGCCCTCCGCGTCGAACACCCACCGGCCGATCGCGGTCGACCAGCGCCACGCACCGCGCGGCGAGTACCAAAGGATCTTGGGGGTGTAGATGCAGGGCAGGCGCACGGCGTGGTAGCCGATCACAGTCGAGTAGTGGCGCACGGCCCACTTGCGCACGGCCGTGCGCTGGTCGGGGAGCTTGACCCAGTCCGGCAGTACCGGCAGGCGGGTCTTGTCCTTGGCCTCCATCCACTCCGCGACGGAGGGCGGGTAGACCTCGCGCGGCGGGTCGACCGGAGCGCCCTCGGAGAGCCCTTCCGCCTCGGGGTCGTCGGTGTCGGGGAGTTCGGCCTCCCACTCGCCCGGCTTCACGTCGCCCTCGGCAGGTGCCTCGGGGGCGGGGGGCGGGGTGGTGTTCTTCTTGAGCGGGAACGGCAGCACGTCGGCCGTCCGCTCGTCGGTGCCCTCCGGCTCGTTGGGGGGCGGGAACACGGGGTTCTCGGTCACGATGTACGTACTCCTTCGGGAGTCGAAGGGTCCGGCCGGCTTGCTGTAGGAGGCGGACGGCCGGACCCGGTTCGGGTGGTCATGCAACGCACTGTTCTTCGGGATAAGCGCAGGTCACGCACATGCCGAGCGTCGGCGGAATGACGTATCCGGCATCCCGCCCGCACTCGGGGCAACGGCGACGGGCGCGCATCATCGCTGCGTGCGCGCGCCACCGGCCGGGCGTCATCGGCCGCACCGGACGGGCGAGTTCGACCCGGTACAGGTAGGCGGCTAGGGGTTGGCGCCGGCGACGTGGCCGGAGTAGCTGTGCCGCGATGTCCTGGCCACCCGGTCGCAGTCCACGGATGCGGAGTTGGCGGCGGGTGGCCAAGTCGTCGGGAGCACAGCGCCACGGGTAGGTGGGGATGCCGAAGCGCTCGCCGTCCGGGTCGAAGCAGTCGGCGAGGGTCAGCCGCTTCACGCGGCCTTGCCGCCGTCGGCGGCACGTTCGGCGAGGATCGTGTCCCGCAGCATCCGCGCGTTCGCGGGCGAGGTGTGGATCTCGCGGCGGATGCCCTCCGCCGTGATCCGGCTGTCCGGCCAATCGGCGGTCGCGGTGCGTGCCTCAGTGAGCAACTGATCTGCCGTGCGCTTGGGTCGGGGCGAGCGGGCCACGGCGGGAACCTTGCCGGTCGCCCGACGGGATCGGGGGGATTCGACCCCCACGGCCCGCCGACCGGCCGATCCAGCCGGCGCCCGGTCGGGCTTCACCGGGGCGACCGGCGAGGCGATCGCCGGGACCGGCTTGACGGGAAGCGTCGGCTTCACGAAGTCGACCGCCACCGGATCGGGCACCGGGAATCGAGTCAGCACCACCGACGGCGCCGGGGTCGATTCCCGCAGCTCAGCCATAGACCGATTCCTCATGGTCTCGGTAGATTCCTCCGCATTCACGGCCAGGGCGGGGACCGGGTCGGTGCCGCCGAACATCGACGCGAGCGCGGCATCCGCACCGGCGGTCACCCGGTCGCGTTGGACGTCCAGCAGCCTTGATCCGAGCGTCGTGTCCCCGACTCCGACTTTGCGGGCCAGACGCCACGACGCCCGATCCGACCGCTTCCTGACCCGGTCGACCGGGTGATGCACGGCGCGCGCCCGGTGGTAGGCGAGGGCCTGGACGATGTCGGCGGTGCGCCGCTCGTTCTCCGCGTCCCGGCCGTCGGTGTGGACGACGATCCGCCGCGCGAGGAACGCCATGCCCTCCGCCGACACCGACATGCCCATTGGGGTCAGGGCGTAGACGACGGTCCGGCCCGCGTCGGGTGCGGCCATCGCGCCCATGACGGCGGCGGCGGCCGGCAACGCCCACAGCCCGATCCGCACAACACGCGGTGAGGACTGCCCCAGCATGGTCAGGCCCAGCAACACCAGGGCGAGAACAGCCGTGGCTCCCTCACCGGCACCGAGGGCCCCGAGCGCGGTTCCCTTGCCGTAGGCGTGCCCGATGTTGCTGTAGGTGCCGATACCGCCGACCACACCCGTGGCCAGCATCGGCACGAACGCGGCCGACAGCACACCGATCTGAACCTTCGTCAGCGGCTTGCGGATCTCACTCACGCTGCTCCTCCCGTCCACTCACGCACTCGCAGGCCAGCGATCAGCTCGACCGGCGCGCCGAAACCCGCCTGGTCCTCGCTCCACTTCCACTCAGCACCCTCAACCGGCTCGAACCCGAGCTGGGCGAGCGCCGACAGCCGGGCCGCGAGCGAGGAAGCGTCCGTGACAGCGAAGTCGTGTTCGGGCCACGGGTCTGTCGTGCCCAGCACCCCCACGAACACCCGCCACCGGCCTGTCATGGACGACACCGACAGCACCGCCTGATACGAACGGGTCTCGCTCATGCCGCTTCCCCCGCCCCCGGCCGGAAGGCGCGAACGGAGCGCAGGAACGGCACCGTGTGGGTCAGCGCGTCGGCATACAGGGCGTCCCAACCGGCGATCTCGTCACCGGCCTCCGCCTCCTGCCGCAGGTCGGCGAGGATGTCATGGGCCGCGTCCTCACGGGCAGCCCGCTCGTCGTCCGTCTCGAACTCCAGCGGGCCCCGGAACAGGTCGACGTCGATACCGAGCGCCAGTTCCGCGAACTCGATGTCGCCGTGCGCTTCCTGGCCGGCGACGAAAGTGCGCATACGCATAGTGGATCTCTCCTTGATACGTCGGGATAGGGAGATCCGGCGCGGCGGGCTGTCCTGTCCGGGAGTGCCGCCGCGTCCGGAAATGAGGGCCAACACCGCACGTCACGGCGGGCCAAGTGACCCCGGGCGGAAGTCGATTCCGCGCCCTCACGGCTGGATACCGGGGCCCGACGGTCATCACCCGGCCGCCACGGGGACGGGGTCAAGCCCCGTCAAGCTCACAACACTCTGTTGAGTTCTCAAGGAACCGGCGCTGCCTTCGTACTCACCCCCTCGGGCTTTCCTCCGGACGCTTCATGAGGAACATGTATTACGTGTTCCTCATCATGCAGAGAAGGGTTCGCCCCGTCAAGCCCTTCGGCTGTTGGAGTTCGGCGAGCCCCTCGCCTCGATGTACCTACAGATTGGCCTCGTCAGCGGCGACGCTCGACTTCGCGCCTGTACGGCCTAAGTCGTTCTTAGCTAGCGTGAAGTCGAACCAAGTCGTCCCAGCAAGGCGGAGGTTGGATGTGGCGAACGAACGACTGCGCGGCGCGATAGTGGACTTGGGCTTGACGCTCGATGAGGTCGCCCAGCGGCTCGGGGTCGCGTCCAAGACGGTCGAACGCTGGATCAACGAACCTGAGCGCAAGCCATACCGCCGCTTCCAGTACGCGACAGCCTCGCTGTTGAAGTGCGAAGTGTCGTACTTGTGGCCGGACGAACGCACATCAGCCGAGGTCACGGCCTCGGGCAACGCGGAGTTGGTCAGGCTCTATCCACACCGGTCCGTCGTGATGCAAACCCTCTGGACGAACCTCTACTCCAAGGCGACGCGACAGTTTGACCTGCTGGTGTACTCCGGGTTCTGGCTCACGGAGGACGCATCGTTCCACCGCATCGTGAAAGAGAAGTCGGCCGACGGAGTGCCCATCCGCTTCATGCTGGGAGAGCCCATGTCGCCGGCCGTTGCCATGCGGGGCGAGGACGAAGGGATCGGCGCTGCGATGGCAGGCAAGATTCGAAACGCCCTCGTCAACTACGGCCCGCTCTTCGGCCTGCCCGGTGTCGAGTTCCGCTTGCACGGCACCACGCTCTACAACTCGATCTACCGGGCCGATGACGAGATGTTGGCGAACGGCCACCTCTACGGGGTCGGCGCCTACATGGCCCCCGTGCTCCACCTTCAACGGGTCCCGGGCGGTGAACTCTTCGACGCCTACGCTGAGAGTGTTGAGAAGGTGTGGGAGTCGGCCCGTCCGATCTCCTCACCCGCCGATTGGGAAGGCACGCGCTGATGAGCCGGATCGACTACTTCCGCGACCCGAACGCCCCTAAGGCCAACTCAGTGGTCCCCTCGGTGACGGCGCTGGTCCGGGACGATGCGGGACGCCTGTTGCTGATCCACAAGACGGACAACGACCTCTGGGCCCTGCCCGGTGGTGGCCACGACATCGGCGAACGCATCGCTGACACGGTCGTTCGCGAGGTCCGGGAAGAGACCGGCATCGACGTTGAGGTCGACGACATCGTGGGGCTCTACACCGACCCTCAGCACGTGTTGGCGTACGACGACGGCGAGGTCCGGCAACAGTTCTCCATCTGCTTCCGGGCCCATCCGGTCGGCGGTTCGCTGCGCACAAGTAGCGAGTCGAAAGAGGTCCGCTGGATCGATCCGGCGGACCTTGACGGACTGGACATCCACCCATCGATGATGCTGCGTATCCGGCACGGTCTCGATCACACGCGGCGAGGGCCCTACATCGGCTGACCGTCACCGGAGACTTCGGCCATCCGCTCCCCGACGCGCTTCGACGCTGCATGGATCTCAGGGGCCGCGCGCTGGATAAACCGCCCGACGATCGTGTCCGCGCCGTATCGCTGCACGATCTCGTCCAGCCGCTCAGCCGCCGTCGTCTGTGTCCCGTCCGGCGTCGTCGTCATGTCGCAGTACAGCAAGGCGTCTACTAGGTCGGGACGCTCTAGGTCGAACTCGCTCTCAAGTTCCTGACGGAGTCCGCGTTCCTCTGCTTCCAGCAAGGCACAGGAGTGATGGGCCACGAGACGAACAACCCGCTCGTCCGCGCCTTCCTGATCCCTGAGGAACCGCGCGCCGTCCAATGGATGGAAGCCGGTGGCAGCAATGGCCGGCGAGTAGCCGATGTCATGCAGTACGGCCGCCGCCTCCAACAGCTCCGCGTCGTCCCCCAGGATCGGGCTCAGGGAGCGAGCGCGCTTGGCGACCCCTAGTGAGTGCTCCCACCGGCGCGGGAGCGGTTCGGAGAGCAGCGATTCGGAGAGCGTGTACGCCCACTCAGTCAGTCCCATGGCGGCCAAGACTACGGCCGGGCATCGGGAGGTGGGAGAGCCCGCACGGTCCGCCCCTTGCCATGCACGGTGGCAAGCAGGCCGTTTCCTTCCATCTGTGCCAGAACGCGGCGCACGGCGGTCCGAGACGCGTCGAACCGCTCGCACAGCTTCGCTTCGGACGGATACGTATCCCCCGCCGAGAGTGAGTCCTCAATGATCACGTCCGTCATGCGCTCCGCGAGCGACCGACGGTCACCCCCTCGGACCACGCGCCACCCGATCCCGGGGGCAGACTCGACAATCCCGTCAGCTTCGAGAACCTTGAGCGCACGACGGATCGTGTTCCTGGAGACGCTGTGCGAGTCCATCAGGTCGGCTTCCGAGGGCAAGGTGTCCCTGCCACTCTCCACCTGAATCTCGCTTCGCAGCGTCTCGGCAATGATCAGGTAGGTTCCGCGCGGACTGGCTTCCGGCACCTCAGCTCCTCTCGCATCGCTCCATTGCTCCATTGCTCCATTGCTCCATTGCTCACTGCTAAGGATCGCATGCCCGCGCCACACGCGGACCGGGGCCCAACGATAGCCACCGGGATCTGGGGCATGCCCAGAGAAAACCACTCAGGTCACCGGGAGGTGCCTATTTCTTCCTTTCTCGCTTGAATGTCACGAGGTGCAGGGCGCGAAGGGCGGCCCTCTGGGGGCACTACTAGGAATAGCCGGAGCTCGCCCCTATCCGAACTATATTTCCAGTTCCACGATATGCAAATAGTGCCGAAGAGCAGCGTTTTCTTGCTCAACTCTAGCCAGAGTACTCACCGCTGCCTCATATTCGGTTGACTTTCGCCTCAGATAATCCTCGGCGGTTGCCGCTTCAGCGAGAGCACTTCCACGCTCAGCATCCGAAGCCCTCATGGAATCGAATCGCTCTCGCGCCTCGGCCGCCCTCCGATTTGCCTGCCTAGTCTCGCTATTGAGTTCGCCGACCGCATGCTGAATCTCAATCATGCTTTGCTCGCTGGCCACAAGGGCGTCCCGCCGCTTCAGGATCTCGCTCTTCAAGCGGCGTCGTTCAATCGCGCCAAGCCTGTCCTTAGCCTGATCAATTGTGTCCTGACTGACTCGCACCTTGAGCACATCGGCAGCGCGAGACAGAAAGATCGCCAAGGGCAGGTGATGATATTTCACTTCGGCAGAGTCTTGCATCTCTTGTACCAGCTCGGGGCGGGGGCCGATGGAAAATCCACACTGCTCTCTCACCCAGTCCTCTTTCACGTCCGTAGAAATGAATAGGACATCCCTTTTGACTACCTTCGCATACTCAATCATTTCCCACCAAATAAAATAGTCCCCCGCCCCCTCCTCCCCCTTCTTTTGCACATCCTTGTAGCCTGGAGGAATCCCCTGCTTCCCTCGATTAAGCGCCTTTTCAATCAATCCCTTGCGCTCACCAACGGATACACCCACCCCAACCTTCCCATCAAACAGAACGGCAAGGTGCTCCAGAATCGGATCACCGGAAAGCAGATCCGACGGCTTCAGATCGTACTCCTCAACCTCTCGCTTGATAGAGTCGACAATCCCCGAGATTGAATTGTTTAGCGGCTCCAGATAATCGGTCGCCCTTCCGTCCGCCAGCGAGTGAAGTTTAAAGAAGTCGCGCAATGCAGATCTCAGAACGTCGGCAGCCTCGGAGACCTTGTCAGACTTACCTCTGAGTGAATTTAAGTGCGAATCTACCGTGGAGAGCCGATTCTTATGAAACTCATCCGCCACTTGCCTCGGAATCCATACTCTGTCTGCGATCCTTTGCAGCACTTGCAGATACTCGTTTCGCGCAGACGGCTTCATCCGGTAGAGATTGAGGATTGCGTTGGTATCTAGCACAACAGTGCTATTCCCGATTGCCTCATCCGCAAATTTTTGAGGTTTTCTCCAGAACTCCTCGTAGCCTTGCGTGAACGAAGCGGACTTTGGTTCAGACATTTTTCCTCCATCGCAGAAAATCTATGCTATCGCCGTGGGCATGGAAGCGTGAGCCTTCTCGTACGAACCGGCTGCGCGTACGTTCGCGTCGTCCCTCGCGACTTAGTTGAGGTCCCGGCGCTGAGCCGCTCGTTGTCCTGGTCTTTGTCCAGTGCGCTGACAGCCGCCACCGTTCACCGTTGTACGCGCACCCCGCCCGACCTGCCGCGCGAACCCCCGCGAACGTCCCTGGACGGTCATGCGGACAGTTGGAAAGCGTGTTGGGGGCAACCCCTCACGAGTTCGAATCTCGTATCCTCCGCCAGTGCCTCACCGGGCACGATGTCGAAGGGCCCCACCGTGAACGGTGGGGCCCTTCGACATGCGTGGTCTCAGTTTTGGTCTCAGTTGCCCGCCGGACCGGGCCGCGGGTGGGTTTCGTACATGCGGACGGCGACGATCAGGCCGGAGGCTGCCGTGAGGGCGGCTACGGCCCAGATGGCGGTGGTGAGTCCGTAGGCGTCGGCCAGGATGCCGGCGAGCAGGGCGCCGACTGCGAAGCCGCCGTCGCGCCACAGGCGGTAGACGCCGACTGCGCGGGCACGCCAGGCGGGGTGAGCGACGTCTCCTACGACAGCGAGGAGGGTCGGGTAGACCAGCGCGGTGCCGATGCCGAGCAGGATCTGGGCGGTGGCCCACACGGCGAAGGTGGTCCCTTCAGCGACGAGGGCGATAGCGGCGGCCTGCAGCAGCATGCCCGCGGTGATGAGGTGTTTGCGGCCGATGTGGTCGGACCACCAGCCGGTGAGCATCTGGCCCGCGCCCCATACTGCGGGGTAGAGGGCGGCGAGGACGCCGATCTGGGCGATGGACAGGCCGTGGGCGGCGAAGAGCAGGGGGAAGATGCCCCAGGCGAGGGCGTCGTTGAGGTTGTTGACCAGGCCGGCCTGGCTGGCGGCGGACAGGGCCTTGTCGCTCAGGCTGGTAAGGCGAGCGATCTGGCCGGTGGTCAATTCGGCTTCCGATCCCGGTTGCTGGGGGTGCTGGGCGGCCTCGGCCCGGGCGTGCTCGCGGGTCTCACGGACGGCGAAGGTGGACAGGCCCAGCGCCAGGACGACATAGGCGGCGCCGAGGAGGAACGGCTCCGGCCGCAGCCCGGCGTGTTCGGCGATGGCGCCGGTGGCCATGGCGGTGGCGGCGACGGCTCCGTAGCCGGCGGCCTCGTTGAAGCCCATGGCCAGGCCGCGGCGCTGGGGGCCGGCGAGGTCGATCTTCATGATGACGGTGGTGGACCAGGTCAGGCCCTGGTTCATGCCGAGCAGGACGTTGGCGGCGATGATCCAGGCCCAGGTCGGACCCCAGGCCAGCATGACGGGCACGGGCAGGGCGATCAGCCAGCCGGCGATCAGGACCGGCTTGCGGCCGTAGCGGTCCGACCATGTGCCTGCGAAGAAGTTGGTGATGGCCTTGGTGGTGCCGAAGGCCAGGATGTAGGTGAGGGCGGCGGTGTAGGCGGACAGGTGGAAGACGTCGTCGGCGAGCAGCGGCAGCACGGTGCGTTCCTGGCCGAGCATGCCGCCGACCAGGGCGTTGACCGCGACGAGCAGGCTGAACTGGGCGAGGTTGGCGCGCAGCCCGAGCCGTACGCCGCCGGGGGTGGCAGTGGCTGTCACGCGCCTGTCTCCAGCGTGCGGCCGGTGGCCTTGGCCCAGTCGCCCGGTCCGCCGTCCAGGACGGCGAGGTCGTCGTGTCCGGCACGCGCGAGGAGGCTGGCGGCGGTCATCGCGCGCTCGCCGTGCCCGCAGGCGACCACGGCCCCGGCTGGTGCTTCGTCGCTACGGGCGGTCAGTTCGGCAAGTTCGATGCCGACGGCGCCGGGGATGTGTCCCGTTGCGTGCTCGGCCTGCTGCCGGATGTCGAGGACCGGGCGGTCGGCGATGCGGTCGGCGGTGAGCAGATCGATGGTCTGCTGCTCTCCGCCGTCCGCCTGCCAGGCGTCCCAGTCCAGGTGTCCGGCCAGCCGCTCGTATCCGATCTTCAGTGCCTGCCAGGTGAGTTCAGCGAGGTCCTGGCCCGGCGCGGTGACGAAGACCATCGGGGTGGCGTCGGGCAGCAGCCAGCCGAGCCAGGTGGCGAACTGGTCGCGCAGCGGGATGGAGATCGCGCCAGGGATGTGGCCATGGGCGAAGTCCGCGACAGGGCGTACGTCGATGATCTGGGCGCCTTCGCCCAGCAGTTGGCGCGTCTCGGCCGCTGTGAGGGCGGCGAGCGTGGGGGCGGTGCCGAGGACCGCGGGCCCGCGCCGGTTGATCTCGCCCAGGCGGTCGAAGTACGCCGGGTAGGATCCGAGGCTGCCCAGCAGCTGCCGTACGAAGGTGTCCTCGTCCGGTGCGGTAAGCAGGGCGTTGGCCCGCCGCTGGGCGCCGATGGTGGTCGTGCGCTCGGCGCCGGGCGGGGCGGAGCAGAAGGAGCCGGCGCCGTGGGTGGGCCACACGGCGGTCGTGTCCGGCAGCTGGGTCAGGCGCCGTAGTGAGTGGTACTGGGCGCGGGCGAGTTCGTCCGCGCGGTCGGCGCCGAGCAGGTCGGTGCGGGCGGCGGAGCCGACGATGAGGGATCCGCCGGTGAAGACGCCCAGCTCGCGGGTGCCGTCCAGGAGGAGGAAGGACAGGTGCTCGTCAGTGTGTCCGGGGGTGGCCAAAGCCCGCAGGGTCAGCCCGCCCAGGTCGGTCTCGTCGCCGTCGGCGAGCGCGGTGTGCGGAAAGTCGCGGTGTCCGGCGGTGGAGGCCAGGACGGTCGCGCCGTCGTCGGCTGCGAGTTGGAGCGCACCGGTGAGGAAGTCGGCATGCAGGTGGGTGTCGGCGGCGTAAGCCACGCTCAGCCCGCGCCGCCCGGCGGCAGTGCGCAGGGCGCGTAGATCCCGGCTCGCGTCCACTGCCAGGGCGTGCCCTTCGCCCAGGTCGACGAGGTAGGCGCTGTTGCCAAGACCCTCGTCGACCAGCGGTATCAGGTGATCGTCGGCGAAGCCCATCAGGTCCTCCTGGTGTCACGGTAGGTGCTGGATGGTCATAGCGCCCACCTGCAGATACAATATTCCATGGATTTATGGAGGATGCCATGGGAGACCCCGCGCGCAAGTCGGCGCTGTACGACGCCTTCGCCCGCACCGGTAAGGCGCTGAGCAGTGGCAAGCGTCTGGAACTGCTCGATCTGCTGGCCCAGGGCGAGCGCACCGTCGACGCCCTCGCCAAGGCGGCCGGGCTGAACCTGACCACCGCCTCGGCCCACCTGCAGACCCTCAAGCAGGCCGGGCTCGTGGCCACCCGCCGTGAGGGTGTGCGCATCCACTACCGGCTGGCCGGAGACGACGTCGCCGCTCTCTACGCCCTGTTGCGCCGGGTCGCCCAGACCCATCAGGCAGGTGTCGAGGCCGCCCGTACTGCCTACCTCGGGGAGGACCGGTCGGAGGGTGTCGGGCGCGAGGAGTTGCTGGCCCGAGCGCAGGCGGGCGAGGTCGTCGTCCTGGACGTGCGGCCTGCCGAGGAGTACGCCGCCGGGCACATTCCCGGCGCGCTCTCCATCCCGGTCGAGGAACTCGCCGACCGTATCGCCGAGTTGCCCGCCGATACCGAGGTCGTCGCCTACTGCCGTGGCGAGTACTGCGTCCTGGCCCACGACGCCGTACGGCTGCTCGCCTCCCGCGGGCGGCGGGCCGTGCGGCTGTCCGACGGCATGCTGGAGTGGCGCCTCGCCGACCTGCCGGTGGCCACCGGAGAAGCCGCGTGATCCCCGCGCACTCCGCGCTGCAGGGCGGGCCGGTCTACCTGGACTACAACGCCACCACTCCGGTGGACCCGAGGGTGTTCGACGCGATGCTGCCTCACCTGGGGCATCACTTCGGCAACCCGTCCAGCAGCCATTCCTACGGCGACCAGCCCCGCCACGCGCTCGATCAGGCACGCGCGCAGGTCGCGGCCCTGATCGGGGCCCGGCCCGACGAGATCGCCTCACCGGCTCCGGCTCCGAGGCCGACAACCTCGCCCTACGCGGCGCCGTACTGTCCGCCAGGACCGACCGCCCCCATGTGATCACCCAGGTCACCGAGCACCCGGCCATCCTGGAGACCTGCCGCTCCCTGGAACGCCACCACGGCACCGAGGTGACGTACCTGCCCGTCGGCGGCGACGACGGCCTGGTCGACCCGGCGGCGCTCGCCGCCGCCCTCACCGAACGCACCGTCCTGGTCTCGCTCATGGCTGCGAACAACGAGACCGGCGCTCTCCAGCCCATCTTCGAACTGGCCCGCATCACCCGCGCCCACGGGGCGCTCTTCCACTGCGACGCCGCCCAGGCCGCCGGGAAAATCCCCTTGGGCGTACAGGAGTGGGGCGTCGACCTGCTGACGGTCGTCGGCCACAAGATGTACGCGCCGAAGGGCATCGCCGCCCTGTACGTCCGCCAGGGCGTCGCCCTCGAACCGCTCGTCCACGGCGGAGGGCAGGAAAGGGGCCTGCGCGCCGGCACCGAGAACGTCGCGTTCGCCATCGCGCTGGGCACGGCCGCCGAACTCGCCGCCACCGAACTGGCCGACGGGACACCGGGCCGTATCGCGGGACTCCGGGACAGCCTGCACCGGCGCCTGGCCGATGCCCTGCCCGGCCGCGTCCACCTCAACGGGCCCGACACGGGACGCCTGCCCAACACGCTGAACGTCAGCATCGACGGCACGCTCGGGCACGAACTCCTCGCCGCCGCACCCGGCCTCGCGGCCTCCACCGGCTCGGCCTGCCACAGCGGCACCCACACCCCCTCCCCCGTCCTGACCGCCATGGGCCTCGACGCGGACCGCGCGCTCGGGGCTCTGCGGCTGTCCCTGGGCCGCCGGAGCACGCCCGAGGACATCGAGACGGCGGCAACCGCGCTGCTCAAGGCGGCTGCCGCGCTGTGAGAACGGGGCCATCGGCCCCTACGTGAGAGCGACGACCGTGAGAGCGACGACGAGCAGGAGAGGTATGACCGACACCACCGCTCAGGGGATGTCCACCCGCAGTGTGCACGCCGGCGAGAGCCGCGATCCCGAGGGAGCGATCCACACCCCGCTGTACACGCACTCGACGTTCGCGTTCGACACCACCGCGAGCAGCCGATGAACAGCCCCTCCACCTCTACCGCCGCCGCCATCACGGTCGACGGCACCGGCCTGCTCTGCGTCACTCTCCTACTGAAGCTGCGCGCCCACATCGCCGACGCCGAGCCCAGCTCGATCGTCCACGTCATCGCCACAGACCCGGCCGCCCCGCTCGACCTGCCCGCCTGGTGCCACAGGACAGGCCACACCTATCTCGGGCCCGTCCCCGACTCCGACCGGGATGTGTACGCGCTCCGTCCGACGGCCGGCGCCCTGCCCACCCGGCCCGACGCCCCGTGGCACTCCGACGGCCGACAGGACTGAGAACAGGACGTGGTGCCGCACTGCCCCAGCCAGGTCACGCAGTGCCTAGCCAGTCACCTCCGTTGACGACGACATCCGGCACGCTCACCCCATCGCCCGCAACCGCTCGATCACGACCTCCAGCCCGCCCTGGAACGCCTCCAGTTGCGCGGCTGGCATGTCGCCGAACAGCTCGGCGGCCATGGAGTCGCGGCCGCCCCGCAGGGTCGCCGTGACCGTACGGCCCTTCACGGTCAGGGACACCAGGGTCGCGCGCCGGTCGGTCGGGTGTGCCTCGCGGACCACCAGCCCGTCAGCCTGCAGTGCGTCCAGCAGCCCGGTGACATTGCGCGGGGTGACCCCCAGCCGCGCGGCCAGCGCCCGCTGGGTCATCGGCCCGTCGTGCAGCAGAGCCCACAGCAGCCCCGCCCGGGCCGTCGTCAGCCCACGCTCGGCGACGCCGCGCGCCATCATCGCGCCGAGCACCTCGGCGAGCTCGAAGAGCCGGTTCAGCGAGACGCTGGCGGAAGCGGTCCCCTCGGGCATATCGTGAAGTGACTTCACTATGTAGTACCTCCGCAAAACATCGTAGCCCCAAGGCACTGCTGTCGAGCAGGACGGTGACCAGCCATGGCCCAACAGATCGCTACACCCACCAGGCGCCATCCGGTATTCGCCCGCTTCTACGCGAAGGTCGCCGGCCCCGCCCTGGACAAGGCCGGCATCACGGAACACCGCACCCGTCTGCTGTCCGGCCTGTCCGGCCTGGCCGGCGAGGTCGTCGAGATCGGCGCGGGCAACGGGCTGAACTTCGCCCACTACCCGGCGGAGGTAAAGCGGGTGCTGGCCGTCGAGCCCGAGCCGCGCCTGCGCGCCCTGGCCGAGGAGAGCGCCCGCACGACGTCGGTCCAGATGGATGTGATCGACGGGATCGCCGAGCAACTGCCGGTCCCGAACGGCTCGTTCGACGCCGCGGTCGTCTGCCTCACTCTGTGCTCGGTGGCCGACCCGCACGCCGCCCTCGCCGAACTCCACCGCCTCCTGCGGCCCGGCGGACAGCTCCGCTTCTTCGAGCACGTACGCGCCGACTCACCCGCGATGCGCCGCGTGCAGCGCGTCGTGGACGCCACCGTCTGGCCCTTGCTGATGGGCGGCTGCCACACCGGCCGCGACACCCAGGCGGCCATCACCGCCGCCGGGTTCACGCTCACCTCGCTGGAGAAGTTCGCCTCCCCCGAGACCCGCGCCCCCTCCCCGGCGGCCACCCACATCCTCGGCACCGCCGAGCGCCCCCGGCCCGGCGGCACCTCGTGACCACCCCTGAGAACGAGACGGCGCCGACGCGTGTCGACGATCGCGTTTTCCCCAGCTCGGGTGGTTTGAGCACTTCGTTATTCCTCATCCTGAATTCTCCTAATTGGCCATGGGTACGGCGGAGTTCGGGATCGAGGGACCTGGTCATCGCGGAGTTCGCGTGAGCGGCCCTCGGCCTGTGGGTGGGAAGGCCGATGGGCAGCCCCGATGGCGAGGAGAACGTTCGTCGTGGTCGATGTCACCGAGATCTACGTCCACTGGTACGCGGGCCGCTCGAAGAGCGCGCTGGCCGCGTCGCTGGGCGTGGACCGCAAAACGGTCAGAAAGTATCTGGCGCCGGCGGAGGCGGCCGGAATCACGCCGGGCGGCCCTCCGATGAGTGAGGCCGACTGGGCCGGACTGTTCAAGGGCTGGTTCCCGGAACTGGCCAACTCCCGCCTGAGGCAGATCACTTGGGCGGACATCGACCAGCACCGTGACTACATCGAGAGCCTGCTGGGGACGGTGACGGTCACCACGATCCACCAGCGGCTGCGGGACGAGCACAAGCTTCAGGTGTCGATCTCCGCGTTCCGCCGCTGGGTCCACGCCACGCTGCCCGACGAAGTGAAGAGGTCGCAGGTCACCGTCCTGCGCGAGGACATCGAGCCAGGCGAGGAAGCGCAGATCGACTACGGCTTCCTGGGCCAGTGGATCAACCCGCGCACCGGCAAACGGCACCGGATCTGGGCCTTAGTGATGGTGCTGCCGTGCTCGCGGCACATGTTCGTCCGCCCCGTCCGCCATCAGGTGACCCTTGATGCCAGGATCAAAGGTGCGCCAGCCGGTCACCGGACGACCGGGCGGCGCCGTCGCGCGGCAGCCGGATGACGATCCGTGTCCCTGCGGCGGGTTCGGAGAGGGCCGTGACGGTGCCGCCGTGCGCGGTGATCAGTTCTTTCACCACGGCGAGGCCGATGCCGCTGCCGCCGCTGCGGTTCCGGGCGGCGCTGCCGCGCCAGAGCCGGTCGAAGACGTGCGGGAGTTCGTCGGCGGGAATGCCGGGGCCGTCGTCGGTGACCTGCACGAGTACCGCGTCGCCTTCGGCGGACGCGGTGACGGTGACGGTGTCGCCGGGGCGGCAGTAGCGGGCCGCGTTGCTCAGCAGGTTGCCCAGGGCCTGGTGGATGCGGTCGGCGTCGGCTCGGACGGGCAGCGCCTCGGTTGCGATGCGGGTGCGGACGGTGAGTCCGGCGGCACGCAGTTCGGCCTCCCGGTCGGTCACGGCATGGCGTACGAGGTGGGCGAGTTCGACCGGAACCGTGTTCAGGGACAGCCGGGCCGATTCGGCCTCGGACAGTTCGGCCAGGTCACCGACGACGCGGCCCAGGCGCAGGGTCTGGTCGTGGAGTGCGGCCAGGCGTGCCGGTGAGGGGGTGGCGTATCCGTCGCGCAGTTCCTCGAGGCCGGCCTGCAGCGCGGCCAGCGGGGTGCGCAGCTCGTGGGCGACGTCGGCCGAGAGGCGGCGGCGGGCCTGCTCGGTGTGGGTGACGTCGTCGGCCATGGTGTCGAAGGCGCGGGAGAGGTCACCCAGTTCGCCGGGCGCGTCCACCCGGGCGCGAGCGGTGTGGTCACCGGCGGCGAGTGCGCGGGCGGTGCGGGCGACCCGTACGACCGGGTCGGTGAGGCGGCGGGTCACGTACCAGCTCACGGCCAGGGCCAGTGCCAGGGCGGCCAGCGCCGCGCCGCCGACCCAGCCCCAGGCGATGTTCCGACCTGCCGTTCCGGATCCGTGGGGGAAGCGCAGTTGGACGGAGCCCACGGTGCTGCCGCCGGACACGACGTCGGCGCTTGCGCTGCGGCCGGAGGCAGCGGCGCCACCGTGTCCCATACCGTGCCCCGAACCGGGCATCTCCGCGTCGAGTTCCGTGCCGTCCGAGGAAGCGGCCGTGGACAGGATCACCCCGTCGTCGGCGTCCCACAGGGTGAGCACCGCGCCGGCCCCGTCCGCGATCGTACGGGTGGGCCCGAGATCTGCCGCGCTCCAGCCGCCCGCCCTGCGGTAGGCGGCCCCGGCCGCGGCGGCCGTGCGATCGGCGATGCGCTGGCGGTCGGCCTGCTGCGCCGTGCTGATGCCCCGGTCGGTGCCGACCAGGGCTGCCGCCGTCAGGAGGGCCACCGAGGACAGGGCGACCACGGCGAAGGCCGCGAACAGGCGCCTGCCCAGCGGCCCGAGTCCCAGGCGACGTCCTGATTCACTGGTCACGGGTCAGCCCCAGCCGGTAGCCGACACCGAGCACCGTTTCGACGACGCCGGAGCCGTCGGACCCCAGCTTGTGCCGCAGGTTCTTCACGTGCGAGTCGATGGTGCGCTCGTAGCCGGTGAACTCATAGCCCTGGACCCGGTTGACCAGTTCGTAGCGCGAGTACACCCGTCCCGGCACCGAGGCGAGCGCGGTGAGCAGACCCCATTCGGTGGGCGTCAGATCCACCACCGAGCCGTCCCATGCCGCCTCATGCCGTACCTCGTCGATCCGCAGCCGGCCTCCGCCGTAGGCCGCCGGAGCTCCCGGGGCTCCGGACGCCGCCCCGGCCCGGTGCAGCACCGCCTGAACGCGCAGCACCACCTCGGTGGGGCTGAACGGTTTGGTCACGTAGTCGTCGGCGCCCAGCCGCAGCCCGTGGATCCGGTCCTCGACCGCGCTGCGCGCCGTGAGCACCACGACCGGGATCCCGCCACGGGCGTGCGCCTCCCGCAGCACCTCTTCGCCGTCCACGTCCGGCAGACCGAGGTCCAGGACCGCGAGGTCCACCGACCCGTCGCCGAGCAGCCGGATCGCCTCAGCGCCCGAGCCGGTCGTCACCACCGCGTACCCCGCCCGCTCCATGTAGCGGCGCAGCAGTTCGCGTATCTCCTTCTCGTCCTCGACGACGAGCACGGTGGTGGCCATGCACCCAGGTGTACGGGCCGCGGACCCCCTCTGCCAGGGCCGAACAGCCCCCGTGGACACGTCCAGTGGGCTCCATACCGCCTCCACACCACCGCCACGCCGTCTGCGACGCCCGGCGGGACGGTGAAAGCGCATCAAAGAAGAGCAGTCAGCGCAAGAACCGGAGAACAGACCCGAGAAGGTGCGTCATGAAGCGCAACACCAAACTCGCCACCGCGATCGCCGCGGCAGCGGCCGTCGTGACCGGCGGCATCCTCATCGCCGGTCCGGCCACCGCCGGCGCGGCTGGAGAGCAGACGCCGTCCGCGCGGTCCACCACGCAGAGCTCGATGATGAACGGTCAGCAGCACACCCACCGCCACGGCGACGGGACGGGAGTCGGGGACGGCAACGGCCCCTGCTCACTCACCGGTACCGCCACCACGGCACCCAGCGGCACCCTGAGCGCGGCTCAGAAGACCACGCTCGCCCGCATGGCCGAGGAGGAGAAGCTCGCCCACGACCTCTACACCGTGTTCGCCGCCCGGTACGACGCCCGGGTCTTCGACCGGATCGCTGCCGCCGAGACCCATCACCTCGATGCGGTCCGCACACTCCTCGACCGCTACGACGTGACCGACCCCACCACGGGCAAGGCGACGGGCGACTTCGCCGACACCACCGTCCAGGCCACGTACGACCGGCTGCTGAAGCAGGGCACCGCAAACGTGGACGGCGCCCTCAAGGCCGGCCTCACGTTCGAGACCGACGACATCGCCGCCCTCACGAAGGCGCAGTCCGGGCTCGACGCCCCGGACGTCGAGCAGATGTACGCCAACCTGCTCGCCGCCTCCCGGATGCACCAGGCCGCCTTCGAATCGTGGCTGGTCCGGTGATCCCTCCCGATCGGTGTCCTTACCCGGGAGGCAAATACCCCAGGGGGTATTTGACAGCGCTTCGACGGGCACTCTACCCTCACTGTCATTGATACCCCCTAGGGTATTTTGAGGAGGTTCCGAACATGGCTCGCGAAGTGGATCTGGAAGCGTTCGCCGCGGCTCTGGCAGCCGGCGGGGTCGTCGTGGACGTCCGGGAGCCGGGCGAATACCTGGCCGGCCATGTACCGGGCGCACGGCTGATGCCGCTCAGCGTGCTGGCGGGCCGGATCGGTGAACTGCCCGTCGGCCGGCCGGTGTACGTGATCTGCGCCAGCGGCAACCGCAGCCTGACCGCCGCCGACCGCATGAGCGGGTTCGGCATCGACGCGTACTCCGTGGCGGGCGGCACCAGCGGCTGGGCCCGAACCGGGCGCCCGCTGGTGACCGGACCCCACGCCACCGCGGCCTGACCGGGCACGCCCCCTTTGGCCGCCCCTGGCCCCGGCCCGGTTCATCGGGCACCGCATCCGCACCCACATCCGATGGGAGTCCTCCCTTGGCCTCCATACCCTCACCCCCCACCCACCACCACGTCGTCATCGTCGGCGGCGGCAGCGCCGGGATCAGCGTCGCGGCCCGGCTGCGCCGCGCCGGTGTCACCGACATCGCCCTGATCGAACCGTCCGACACCCACTGGTACCAGCCGCTGTGGACCCTGGTCGGCGGCGGCCAGGCCCCGCTGCGCGCCACCCGCCGCCCCGAGGCGTCCGTCGTCCCCGACGGAGTGCACTGGATCCGGCAAGCAGCCCGGGCCGTCGACCCGGACCTGCGGACCATCACCCTCGGCGACGGGCGCAGGCTCGGCTACGACTCCCTCGTCATGGCGCCCGGCCTGCAACTCGACTGGAACGGAGTGCCCGGCCTCGCCGAGGCCATCGGCCATGACCGTGTCACCAGCAACTACGCACCCGAGTACGCCCCGCGCACCTGGGACCTGATCCGCGGCATGCGCTCGGGCACGGCGGTCTTCACCCACCCGGCCACCCCGCTCAAGTGTGGCGGCGCTCCGCAGAAGATCGCCTACCTGGCCGCCGACCACTGGCGCAGGCAGAAGGTCCTGGACCGCATCCGGATCGTACTCGTGATCCCCGACCCGGCCCTGTTCAAGGTGCCGGCCTGGTCCGAGGTACTGGAGAAGGTCGCCGCCCGGTACAGCACAGAGGTGCGACTGCGCTCGGAGATGACCGCCATCGACGGCGACGCCCGCGAACTGACCGTCACCGATCACGCCACCGGAACCAAGGAAACCCTCGCCTACGATCTCCTGCACGCCGTGCCGCCGCAGAGCGCCCCGGACTGGGTCAAGACCGGCCCGCTCGCCGACCCCGCGAGCCCGCAGGGATTCATCGCGGCCGACAGGCACGCCCTCCAACACCCCCGCCACCCCGAGGTCTTCGCTCTCGGCGACGTGGCGAACCTGCCGACTTCCAAGACCGGCGCGGCCGTCCGCAAGCAGGCCCCGGTGGTCGCCGCCAACCTGCTCGCCGTCATGAAGGGCGCCGAGCCCACCAGCCGCTACGACGGCTACACCTCCTGCCCTCTGGTGACCGCCCGCGACAAGATGCTGCTCGCCGAGTTCGACTACGACCTGAAGCCCACCCCGAGCTTCCCGCTCATCGACACCTTCAAGGAACGCCGCGACATGTGGCTGTTCAAGCGGTACGGGCTGCCACCGCTCTACTGGCACGGCATGCTCACCGGCCGCCTCTGACCGACCGGCCCGGGCCTCCCCCGACCCGGGCCGGTCATCTCACCGCCCCGCACAAGGGCCAACCCTGACCATTTAAATACCCCCCGGGGTATTAAGTCTCATCGATCCGCTACGGAGGTCATCCGTGTTCTTCGCCCAGCACTACCTCGACTGCCTCTCCCAGGCGTCCTACCTGATCGCCGACGAGTCCACCGGCAAGGCCGTCGTCGTCGACCCGCGCCGCGACGTCTCGGAGTACCTCGCCGACGCCGAGGCCCATGGCTTCACCATCGAAGCCGTCATCAACACCCACTTCCACGCCGACTTCCTCGCCGGCCACCTCGAACTCGCCGCCCGCACCGGCGCCTGGATCGGCTACGGACACCGCGCCGAGACGGAGTACCCGATCCGCAAGCTCACCGACGGCGAGCGCATCAGCCTCGGCGACGTCACCCTGGAGATACTGGAAACCCCCGGCCACACCCCGGAGTCCATCAGCGTCCTGGTCTACGAGCACGCGGCCGACGCGGTCCCGTACGGCGTGCTGACCGGCGACGCGCTGTTCATCGGCGACGTCGGCCGCCCCGACCTGCTCGCCTCCCTCGGCGCCACCGCCGACGAACTCGGCCACATGCTCTACGACAGCATCCAGCACAAACTCATGGCCCTGCCCGACCCGGTCCGCGTCTTCCCGGCCCACGGCGCCGGATCCTCCTGCGGCAAGAACCTCTCCACCGAACGCCAGTCGACCATCGGACAGCAGCGCACCACCAACTACGCCTGCGCGCCCATGAGCGAGCAGGAGTTCGTCGCCCTCGTCACCGCCGGACAGCCCTCCGCGCCCGGCTACTTCGTCTACGACGCCATCCTCAACCGCAAGGACCACGGCCTGTTCGACGCTGCCGCCACCCAACAGCCGCTGTCCGCCGCCGAGTTCCTCAGCCGTCGGGCCGCCGGCGCGCTGGTACTGGACGCCCGCGACCCGCAGGAGTTCGCCGCCGGCCATCTGCGCGGCTCCGTGAACGTGCCCGCCGACGGGCGGTTCGCCGAGCAGGCCGGAACGGTCGTCGCCCCCGACCAGGAGGTCGTCGTCATCGCACCGCAGGACCGTGAGGAGGAGATCGTCACCCGGCTCGCCCGGATCGGATTCGACAAGGTCGGCGGTTACCTGCGCGAGCCCGAGGGCGCCTTCCCGGACATGGCCGAGGAGATGCGGCAGGCAAGCCGCCTGACCGCCCACCAGCTCCGCCGGGCGCTCGACAGCGAGCAGCCCCCGCTCGTCCTCGACGTCCGCAACACCGCCGAACGCGAGGAAGGCTTCATCGAGGGGTCCGCGCACGTCCCGCTCGCCGAACTCCCCCGCCGTCTCGACGAGATCCCCGTCGGCCGGCCCCTGGTCGTGCACTGCGCGGGCGGCCACCGCTCCTCCATCGCGGCCAGCCTGCTCCGCCACAACGGCCTCGACGACGTCTCCGACCTCCTCGGGGGTTACGGCGCCTGGCTCGCCGAGACCGCGACAGCCGACGCCTGATCCCTCGCTCGGTCCCGCCGGGCGGCGGCCATCTCCATGGCCACCGCCGCCCGGCGCCCCACCCGCATTTCCCTGTCCTCTGTTCCGGCGGCTCCGTCCGCCCCCTGAAGGAGATTCCGTGACCGCCGACGCCACCAGCCCCCGTCCCACCCCGCGGCTCGACCCGGCCGCCCTGCACGAGATCACCGAGAGCGGCGCCGGGCCCCGGCTCCTCGACGTACGCACCCCCGGTGAGTTCCGCACCGCCCACATACCCGGCTCCTACAACGTCCCCCTAGACACCCTGCGGGAACACCGCGCCGAACTCCTGCGCCACCTGGACGAGGACGTCGTCCTGATCTGCCGCTCCGGCGGGCGCGCCGCCCAGGCCGAGCAGGCCCTGGCCGAGGCCGGGCTGCCCAACCTGCGCGTCCTCGACGGCGGCGTCCTCGCCTGGGAGGCGGCCGGTGGTCCGCTCAACCGCGGCCCGGCCCGCTGGGACCTGGAACGCCAGGTACGGCTGGTCGCGGGAAGCATCGTCCTGTTGTCCGGGCTGGCGGCCCTCCTCGTGCCCGGCCTCTACCTCATCGGCACCGCCGTCGGCGCGGGGCTGACCGTCGCCGCGCTCACCAACACCTGCGCCATGGGCATGCTGCTGTCCAAGCTCCCCTACAACCGCGGCCCCCGCACCGACCTGCAGTCCGTCATCAACGCGCTGGGGGCCCGCTCATGATCGCCGTCATCGTCGCAGCGTCCCTGCTGATCGGCGTCAGCCTCGGCATCCTGGGCGGCGGCGGATCCATCCTCACCGTGCCCATCCTGATCTACCTGGCCGGCATGGAGGCCAAGCAGGCCATCGCCACCTCCCTGTTCGTCGTCGGCGTCACCAGCGCCGCCGGAGTCGTCTCGCACGCCCGCGCCGGACGCGTCCGGTGGCGCACCGGGCTGCTGTTCGGCCTGGTCGGCATGGCCGGAGCGTACGGAGGAGGGCGGCTGGCGGAGTTCATCTCCGGCACGGTCCTGCTGATCACCTTCGGCCTGATGATGGTCGCGACGGCGATCGCCATGATCCGCGGCCGCAAGCAGGCGCCCAGGAAGGTCCACCACGAACTCCCCGTCGGGCACGTCCTGCTGGACGGGATCGTCGTGGGCCTGGTCACCGGACTGGTCGGCGCAGGCGGAGGCTTCCTCGTCGTGCCCGCCCTCGCACTGCTCGGCGGGCTCCCGATGAGCGTCGCCGTCGGCACCTCGCTCCTGGTGATCTCCATGAAGTCCTTCGCCGGGCTGGCCGGCTACCTCTCCAGCGTCCACATCGACTGGGGGCTCGCGACACTCGTCACCGCGGCCGCCGTCGTCGGCGGACTCGTCGGCGGCCGTCTCGCGGGACGCATCCCGCAGGACGCGCTGCGCAAGGCGTTCGGCTGGTTCGTGGTCACCATGGGCGTCTTCGTCCTGGGCCAGCAGGTCAGCCCCGAGATCCGCGGCACCGTGCTGACGCACCCGGCCACCTGGGCCCTCGCAACGACCACCGCGGCTCTCCTGCTCGGCCGGTACCTGCACAACCGCTCCCGGCGGGCACCCGACCCGGCAGCGAGTGTGCCCACCAGGCCATAGTCTTCATATACCCCTATGGGTATATTCAAAGGGGATGGCCGACTCCGAGGAGGCGTCCGGTGAATGCAGAAGCGACGACCGACATACTCAACCGTCTCCATCGCGCACAGGGCCAGCTGGCCGGAGTCATCGCCATGATCGAATCCGGACGCGACCGCAAAGACGTCGTCACCCAGCTCGCGGCGGTCTCCCGGGCACTCGACCGGGCCGGGTTCAAGATCGTGGCCAGTGGCATGCGGCAGTGCCTGGCCGAGCAGCCGGACGGCGAAGCCCCGCCGATGACCGAAGCCGAACTGGAGAGACTGTTCCTGGCTCTGGCCTGAACCGCATCTCGGCAGTCGAGCGTCCTGGACTCCTGTGCAGTTGTGACGCCGGGCGGCCGGCAGCACTTGGGGCACCCCGGCAACCGTCCGGTGAAGCAGACGGGCCGCTGCGCGACGGCGAGGCCGAGGCCCGCACAATCCGGCCGCAGCCCCCGGCAGCAAGGGCGTGCGGTGCGGCCCCGCTCGAACGTGAGGCGGACCACCCTCGGGCCCGGGCCCCGGCCCTCCGCCGCACACCCGGCCCACGGCTCCGCCGCCGCCCGGGCCAAAGCCCGTGAATCCATGCGCCCCGCCGATATGGACCGGACGCCCAATGACTCACCGGAGCGCGTCGGCGAGCATGAAGACCGCGACGGCCGGCAGCAGTACGGCGGAGATGCGTTGCAGGCGCCGGGCGGGGACCTTGGCGGCGATGCGCTTGCCGTCCCAGGCTCCGAGGATCGCCGCTCCGAGGAAGGGGCCGACGAGCGCCCAGTCCAGTACACCGGCCGAGGGCAGCCGGGCCGCCAGCGCGGCCAGCGCGTTCACGGCGATGACCAGCAGGCTGGTGCCGACCGCCTGCGGCATGGCGAAGCCGAGCACGGTGACCAGGGCGGGGACGGCGAGGAAGCCACCCCCGACGCCGAGTAGCCCGGTCACCCCGCCCAGCCCCGCTCCGGCAAGGGCGGCCCGGCCGGGCCGCACCGTGTGGCCCTCTCCCGCCTCGGCAGCGGCGGGACCCTGCTGCTGGTCGGCATGACGCCTCGAACCGCGAGCACGGCTTCGGCGGGCCGCAAGACCCCCGCGTCCTGTACACCGCGGCGCAGGTCGCCGCCGAATGGCGGCCCTACGCCCGGATCCCGCGCGCCGAGACGGTCGCGCGACCGGTCGACGGTCCGGAAGGTCCGCGCACCGCCATCGACTCACTGGTGCGCGCCGAACGCCGCTGACGAGCGACTATCCCGGTCCATATACCCCCACGGGTACTATGGGAGCGATCGACCGGCCACGAGGAGGCTCCCGGTGAAGGTGGAAGAGGAAGCGATGGGCGCGGTGCTCAACCGGCTGCGCCGCGCGCAGGGGCAGCTGGCCGGGGTCATCGCCATGATCGAGGCAGGCCGCGACTGCAAGGACGTGGTCACCCAGCTCGCGGCGGTCTCCCGCGCCCTGGACCGGGCTGGGTTCAAGATCGTGGCCAGCGGTATGCGGCAGTGCCTCGCCGAACAGGAGGACGGATCCGCCCCGCCGATGACCGAGGCGGAACTGGAGAAGCTGTTCCTGGCGCTGGCCTGAGACCGAGTCAACGGCGTGGAGCGCCCGCCGCCTCCCGGAAACGCGGGGCGGCGGGCGCCCCGCGTTTCCGGGAACATTCCGAGCCTGCGCGACGCTGCCCCTAATACCCCACCGGGTATCCAGGGAGAGGACGTGGGCAGGATGGCGGAGTCAGAGCACATGCAGCTTGGTCCGGCTGGCGAGGCGCCACTGGTGACCTCCTGCAGCCGGCGGATCGACGTGAAGTTCCTGCGACTGGCCGCCGCCACGGACCGGCCGATCAGCCGGGTCGCGCTCGATGTGGGCCCCGTCCGCAGCGGCGAACCGGGAACCTGGGCCTCGCTGACCATGGGCGAGGCACTCGACCTGGCCCGTCGGCTCATGGCGCAAGTCTGCGTCGCCGAAGCAGAGTCAGCACCGGTCGATGCGCCTGCGTCCACGCCGCCTCGTGCTCCCTCCGCCTGACAACGAGCCGTTCCCCAAGGTCACAGCAAGCGACGCAGGTACTCGCTCTCCCCCAGGAGTTCGAGGCGACGCCACAGCACTGGGTTGTCGGTCGACTGGCTTGCGTGACAGGCGATGGCGCGGTGCTGCCGGGCCCGCGGGACCGACCTGGTCTCATGGCATTCACCCGGCTCACGTCCCTCGAACGAGGCTCCGAACTCCCTGTTCATGGTCTCCGCGACCGCCCTCGGCAGGGTCCAGCCGAGGACCTGGATTCCCCTTTCACGGGCGGCGGCAAGAGCCGCCTCGGTGGCCCGCCGGTGATCACGGTGTCCGGTGACGCCGGTGGTGTCGAACACCAGCAGATGACTGGGGCGCCGTTCGGTGACGAGACGGCCGACCCGCGCGGCGAGCCTGCTCAGCGGGACGGAGGCAAGATCGCCGTCCGGATATGCGGCCAGCTCCACGCGTTCCACGCCCAGTTACCGTGCGGCGCAAGCCAGTTCGTCCGCCCGCAGCGTGCGCAGGTCGCCGGGGCCGGCGTGCAGCGTGGACGCCTCGCCGTGGGTGAAGCAGAGCACCGTGGCGGGCACGCCGTGAGCGGACAGCAGTGCCAGGAGGCCGCCGAGGACGAACGACTCGTCGTCGGGGTGGGCGACCACCGCCAGCACACGGCGCAGGTCGTCGGGCAGTCCCGCGCCGCCGGGCCGGGGGCCGGTCATGTGTAGATGATCTGGCCGCCGGCCGCGTGCTCGTAGAACTCGCCGACCGTGATGATGCCCTGGACCTGCTCGATGAGGTCGTCCTTGTCGAGTTCGAAGAGGTCCACGGACGCCTTGCAGGCGTAGATGCCGGCGCCGGTGTCGGAGATCATCTCGATGAACTCGGGGATCGGCGGGATGTCGAGCTTCTCCATCTTGCGTTCCATGTACCGGGTGATCAGGTCCGGGACGCCGGGCAGTCCACCCAGAAGGGTGGGCAGGTGCAGGCCGGGGTTGCCGACGGTGGCGAGTTTGATGTGGTCGTACTGCTTCTTCGTAATGGCGTCGAGGCCGAAGAAGGTGAAGAACAGGTCGGCCTCGATGCCTTCGGCGCGGGCGCCGTTGGCCATGATCAGGGCCGGGTAGATCCCTTCCAGGGACCCCTTGGAAACGATGATCGAGACCTTCTCGATGGTGGCGCTGGCGGTCATGTCGGACGCTCCTTCGGGTGGCGGTCGGCGGGTGGGGTCAGATGCAGCCGCGGGGCTTGGGGATTCCGGCGATCCTGGCGGCGGTCTTCGCCGGGCCCTTCGGGAAGAGCTGGTAGAGCTCCTTGACGCTCACGCCGGAGGTCTTGCCGAGGATCCGCACGGTGGGGCCGGTGCCCTTGGCGGCGTATTCGGCGCGCATGAAGTGGATGACCGTCCAGTGGCGGTCGGTCAGCGTCTCGATGTCCTGTTCGCGGGCGATCTGCTCGGCCATCGGCTCGGTCCACTGGCCGGGGTCGGTGAAGAAGCCTTCGTCGTCGACGGTCACGGACGTGTCGGCGTAGGTGGCGGTGGTCATGGCGGTCTGTCTCCGTTCAGGCGGGGTGTGGGTCTCGTCAGGCGGGGGTATGGGTCTTGCCGTGCTCGGGCATCGCCGAACCGATGCCGGGCAGTTCCCGGCCGGGCAGCAGGCTGTGCCAGTACAGCCACTCGAAGGCGAGCTTGCCGAGGTGGTTGGCGCGCGACTCCTTCAGCAGCGGCAGCCCCAGCGCGCCCGGGAAGTGACCGGGCAGCGGCTCGGTGTCGTAATTGAAGTCGATGAGCAGCGCCTTGTGGAAGCCGGTCTCGATGAAGCAGTTGGTGTGCCCGTCGAAGGAGGCGTCCAGCGGCTTCCCGGCCAGGAAGCGGCCGATGTTGTGCGCGAGCACCTCGCCCTCGAAGTGGGCCACCGAGCCGGCCTTGGACGCCGGCAGACCCGCCGCGTCACCGATGGCGAACACCTCGGGGTGGTCCGGGTGTTGCAGCGTGTGCCGGTCCACGGGGACGAACCCGAGCTCGTCACCCAGGCCCGGCGAGCGTTCAACGTACTCGGCGCCGCCGTGCAGCGGTACGACCACGGCCAGGTCGAACGGCACCTCACGCTCGTCGTACGACACCAGCCTGCCACCGGTGCCGTCGACCTCACCGAGCGCGAACTCGGTGACCAGCTCGATGCCCTTCTCCTTCAGCAGGCCGCCCAGCGCCTTCGCGGCGACCGGCTTGGTGAAGGCGCCGTCCAGCGGGGTGACGTAGGTCAGCTCGACGCGGTCGCGGATACCCCGGCGCTGGAAGTACCAGTCCGCGAGGAAGGCGAACTCCAGGGGCGCGACCGGGCACTTGATCGGCAGGTCCACCACGTCGATCACGACGCGGCCGCCCTCGAAGCGCTCCAGCGCCTGATGGAGGGCGACCGCGCCGGGCAGGTCGTAGAAGGTGTGGACCTTCTCGCCCCAGCCCGGCCCGGTCAGGCCCTCGGTCTCCTCCCGCAGCAGGCTCGCGCCGGTGGCCACCACCAGTACGTCGTAGCCCAGCGAGGTGCCGTCGGTGAAGTGCACCTGCTCGGCGGTCAGGTCCACCCGGTCGATCTCGGCGCTCCGGTAGGCGATCCCGTTCAGGAGCTGCCGCGGGCGCGGGCGGACCAGGGCGTGAGGTTCGGCCAGGCCGAAGGGAACGAACAGCAGTCCGGGCTGGTAAACGTGGTCGTCGTTCTGGTCGACCACGGTGATCCGGCACTCGCGCTCGTCGTACGTCCGCCGCAGCCGGTTGGCCGTCAGCGTGCCGGCGGTGCCGCTTCCGAGAATCACGATGCTCTTGTCCATGCCCCCACTCTCGGCGGCGGGGTGAGGCATCGTCATGGGCCGTTGGTCCCGGAAGGGGTACCCGTGGGGGTATACCTTCGACCCCGGGCTCAGCCGGGAGTGCCGGGCTTCGTCGCGAGATACCAGTCGGCGAGCTTGACGGTCTCGTCCGCGAGCCTGGCGTCGAGTTCGGCCTGGGTCTTCGGGGCGCCGAGGACGACGTCGTCGTCGGGGCGCCAGTTGGCCGGGCAGGAGACGCCGTCGCGGTCGGAGATCTGCAGGGCGTCCACGAGCCGCAGGATCTCGGGGATCATCCGCCCGGCGTTCATCGGGTAGTAGAGCACCGCCCGTACGGTCTGCTCCGGGTCGATGAGGAAGACGGCGCGGACGGCGGCGGTGCCGGAGGTGTTCGGGTGGAGCATGCCGTAGGCGCGCGCGACCCGGGTGTCGAGGTCGGCGATGATCGGGAACGGGATGCGTACGCCGAGCTTCTCCTGAATGGACCGGGTCCAGGCCAGGTGGCTGTGGACGGAGTCCACGGAGTTGCCCAGCAGGGCCACGTTCCGGGCGGTGAACTCGTCGGCGAGTTCGGTGAAGGCGATGAACTCGGTGGTGCACACCGGGGTGAAGTCGGCCGGGTGACTGAAGAGCACCAGCCAGCGCCCGGTGTAGTCGGTCAGGCTGACCGGGCCGTGGGTGGACTCGGCCTCGAAGTCCGGCGCCTTGTCGCCGATGAGGGGAGGCCGGGTGGGAGTGATGGTCGGCTGTTCGGCAACGGTCATGGGGCACTCTCCTCGAAGGTGAACTCGAATACCCCCTAGGGTATTTCGGTCCATGAGGTTCGCCCCAGGGCCGAACGGCCCTCTCTCCGATCCCCTCGGCCTCTCGCGAAGACGCACCGGGCGCGGTGCACTGGATACCGGAGCGACTGATCGGACCCGAGGAGACGCGGCCATGACCCACACCGCACCTGACACCGCCGCCCCCGCCCGTCCGCCGGTAGCGGATGTGCACCGGCTGGAGGTCGCCCATGTCGACGGGGACGTGTACGCCGTCGAGGTACGCGGCCACCGGCTGCTGGTCGACCAGCCCGAGGACGCCGGCGGGCAGGACACCGCCCCCACGCCCACCGAGCTGTTCGCCGCGTCCCTGGCTTCCTGTGTCGCCTTCTACGCCGGCCGTTACCTGCACCGTCACGGCCTGGACCGCACCGGGCTGCGGGTGCGGACCGAGTTCACGATGTCCACCGACCGCCCGGCCAGGATCGACACGGTCCACGTGAGGGTCCTGCCGCCTCCCGGCCTGCCCGAGCAGCGCCGCGCCGCTCTCCTCGCCGTCGCCTCGCACTGCACCGTCCACAACACCCTGCACCAGCCGCCGGAGATCGTCATCAGGCTGGAGCCCTGACGATGTCCGCCCGTCCGGTGACCGGCCAGGCGCCGCCCGCGCTTCCCCTCCTGGAACGCATCCGCCAGGGGATCATCGGCGACGACGAGGTGATGGACGGCCCCTACGGGCCCCGGCGCGTCGTCTACGCCGACTACACGGCCTCGGGACGCTCGCTGGACTTCGTCGAGGACTTCGTCCGCGACCACGTCCTGCCGCGCTACGCCAACACCCACACCGAGAGCTCCAGTACCGGACTGCAGACCACCCGGCTGCGGGAGGACGCCCGCCGGATCATCGGCGACGCGGTCGGCGGCACCGTCTCCTTCGTCGGCCCGCTCGGCCACCGCTATCTGGACGACCCGGTCGCCCGCGAGGAGGGCGGCACCCCGGCCATCGTGGAGTCCATCCGCGCCGGTCTGGTCGTCGCCCTCAAACAGGCCGTCGGCACCGACACCATCCAGACCGCGGAGGAACGCCACTGGCGCCATGCCCTGCGCAGCTGGGACCGCAACCCCGCCATCGAGATCCTCGGCAACCACGAAGCCCGCCGACTGTCGATCGTCTCATCACGGGTTGGCATGCGGCGACTCTGGTCTCGGCGGATCCACGCGGATCTGTCCATGGTCCCGGGACGATGTCGCGGTCATAGCCCGATCATCCGGACCTTGCTGCCGCACAGCCGGGTCATGTCATCGACATCCGACGTGAGGATGGCGACCGGGCCAGGCTGACGCAAGGCCGCTTCCGCGACGGTGGCGTCGATCGCGTACTTGTGTCCGTGCAGACCGGCGCCCTTGAGCAATTGGGCCGCCGCCTTGGCCGCTGCCTCCGTGATCGCCTCCACCTTGACCCGGGAGAGCGCCCATTGCAGTCGGGGCAGGTTCACCCTGGCGTGGCTCACCTCCACGATGGTGTTGGCGCTGACGACAAGGTCCGCTCCCATGTCGTGGAACACCTGGAACATCGCCAGAATTTTCCGGTCCTGCGCCACCCAGGCCGACAGCCCCTCACTGTCCAGGACGACGGTCTCAATGTGCCCGCTCACACGGCGCTCGCGCCGCCGGCGGCCGACGTCGTACCGAAGATCCGCGCCCGCGCCTCGGCCAGCTCTTCCTCACTGAAGGCCCCATGCTCGTCCGTGTGGCTGCGCAGGTCGGCCCCCAGGAGCTGGTGCCGGATCTGCCTGGCGACCGCTTCGGCCACGTAGCCGGAGATGTTGTCCGTGATCTTCTTCAGCTCCGCCACCTGCTCAGTGGGGAGTGTCACCGTGATGCGTGTGGTGTCAGCCATAGCCGCAAGCATACTGCGGTATGCGCGCTACGTGCTGTCCGTTTCCTCGCAGTCGGTCCGGTCAACGGCAGTCGGGGCGGCTGTCCGATCGAGCTGGGGCTCAGCTGGGCAGTTCTACGACGCGCCAGTTCAGCGGGCCCAGTAGCGGTATGCCTCGATCCACTGCCAGCCCTCGGGGGCGGGTTCCGGCAGCGGCAGATCCAGAATTCCGATGTCCTGTCGGACCGACCCCCGGGCGCAGCGTGCGACCACGCGTCCGTCCTCGGCCAGATCGACACCGACCACGCTCACCTCGACGCCGAGAACAGTCGTGGTGAACGGCATGGCAAGACTTTCCTCGATCATCGTGAAGAAGCCGGTGAGCTGCTCATCCTCGCCGTAGGCGTCGACGGTGGCCTCTTCGATCAACGCCTCCAGCGCGGCTGGGGTCCAGGTGCTCATGGCCTCACCGTAGCGCTGCACCGTACGGTTGAGGACCGGTGTGTTCAGCAGCGGCGTATCCGTCGCGGCGCCGTCGCCGGCAGTCAAGCCAAGGCTCGCGGTTGCCAGCGTGTGACGTTGCCTGGTGGGGTTCGGTAGTGCGCGGCCCAGGGGAGGGCCCGGCAAGCGACAGGGCGGAAGAGAGTGGCACGAGTCGTCGTACGAGAGCCGAGTACGGGCGCGAGGAGCGCGCCGCCGCTGGCCCGGCAGGAAACATCCGCCTTCGTGAGGGAGCTGCTCGGCGCCGGCTGGGCGGCGGTGTTCCTGCCCGGTGAGCCCGCCCGCCTTGGACGGCTGCTGCTGTGGAAGCCGACCGGGGCAGCAGCCGGAGACAGTACGGCACCCACCGGCCTCGAGACCGAGGCGGTGGACCTGGTCCTGCCGCACGGCCGCTCGGTCAGGCGGCGCAGGGTCGAGGGTTACGCGCTGCCTGTCGCCGTCGCTGTCTCCGCCCTGGCCAATGCGGAGCCGACGCATCCCTCCGGCGCCGCCTGGCAGGCCGCCACTCGCTTCGCGCTGCGGCTGCTCGCCGACGGCCGCCTGCACCCGGCCATCACCCCCGCCGGTTACGACACCTGGCAGGTGGGTCCCTGCACCGCCGCCCAGCGCCAGACGCTGGACGCCCTGGCCGCCGCCTTCCCGCCACACGCCCACTGCCTGCCCGAGCCAGGTCCTGCGCCGGTGCGCATCGCCGAACCGGCTGCGCTGGTACGCCAGTTCTGCGACGCGGTCGCCGACGATCTGGTCCGTACACCGGCCGCGCCGCTCGCCATGGGAGCGCTGCCGTACGCCTGGCGCGAGGCCCGTGCCGTGCCCACCTTGCGTGAATGGGCCGAGGAAACCCAGGCGGCGCTCACCGCCGAGGTCAGTGTCTCCCTGCGCGTCGACGTACCCGAAGGACGCCGACGGCAGTTCCGGGCCGTCCTGCAACTGCACACCGCGGCGGACCCGGCGCTCGTCATCGAAGCCGCACAGCTGTGGAGCGAGCCGGCCGAAGTGGAGCGGCTGCTCGGCCCGCGGGCCGAGACCGAGACCCTGCTCGCCCTGCGCCGCGGCGCCCGCGCCTGGCCCCCGCTGCGGAGGCTGCTCGACGATGCCGCTCCCGATCAGCTCCGGTTGACCGACGACGAAGCCTTCGAACTCCTGGGGGACGCCACGGACGCGCTGCGCGCGGCCGGTGTCGACGTGCACTGGCCGCGCGACCTGGTCAAGGCGCTCACCGCGACCGCGGAGATCGGGCAGCGCACCGCCCCCGGTTCCACCGCGGGCGGCCTGCTGGACACCGAGGCCCTCCTCGACTTCCGCTGGCAGGTCTCCCTGGGTGGCGAGCCGCTCACCGAGGCCGAGATGGATGCCCTCGCAGAGTCACGCCGTCCCCTCGTCCGGCTTCGCGACCAGTGGGTGGTCGCCGACCCGAAGCTGGTGGCCCGCGCCAAGCGCCGCCGGATGGAACCGCTCACCCCCATGGAGGCGTTGAGCGCCGCGCTGACCGGCGAGGCCGAGCGAAGCGAGATGGGGGTCCCCCCGGCCGGAGGCTGGGGGAGGGACGGTGACCGGGTCCCCTGTGCGGCGGTCGGTGCGCTCGGCGACTTGGTCGCTCGTATCCGCGACCCCGAGTCCCGCACCCCCGTGCCCCAGCCCGCCGCGCTCAAGGCCACGTTGCGCGAGTACCAGAAGCGGGGCCTGGCCTGGCTGGCCGAGATGTGCTCACTCGGCCTCGGCGGCTGCCTCGCCGACGACATGGGTCTGGGCAAGACCATCACCCTGCTCGCGCTGCACCTGCACCGCCAGACCGACCCCGCCACCGCCGGCCCCACGCTCGTCGTCTGCCCCACCTCTCTGCTCGGCAACTGGCAGCGCGAGGCCGCCAGGTTCGCCCCTTCCATCCCCGTGCGCCGCTACCACGGCGGCGACCGCCACCTGAAGGACCTCGCCGATGACGAGATCGTCCTGGTCACCTACGGCGTCCTGCGCCGCGACCGGGAGACCCTCACCGAGCACGACTGGTCGCTGATCGCCGCCGACGAGGCACAGCACGTCAAGAACCCCTACGCCGTCACCGCCCGTGAGCTGCGTGCCCTGCCCGCCCGCGCCCGCGTCGCCCTCACCGGCACCCCCGTGGAGAACAACCTCTCCGAACTGTGGGCGCTCCTCGACTGGACCACCCCCGGGCTCCTCGGCTCACTCACCGCCTTCCGTGACCGGCATGCCCGCGCCATCGAGGCGGGCGAGGATCCCGAGGCGGCCGAGCGCCTGTCCCGTCTCGTACGTCCCTTCCTGTTGCGCCGCAAGAAGTCCGACCCCGGCATCGCACCGGAACTGCCGCCCAAGACCGAGACCGACCACGTCGTCCCGCTGACGGCCGAGCAGACCAGCCTGTACGAGGCACAGGTCCGCGAGACCATGGCGAAGATCGCGGAGTCGGAGGGCATCGCCCGGCGCGGTCTGGTACTCAAGCTGCTCACCGCGCTGAAGCAGATCTGCAACCACCCCGCCCAGTATTTGAGAGAGCACAGCCTGCGCCAGTCCACTCCCCTGCGGGGCCGCTCCGGCAAGCTCGACCTGCTCGACGAACTTCTCGACACCATCACCGCGGAAGGCGAATCCGTGCTGGTCTTCACGCAGTACAAACAGATGGCGGCTCTGCTGGAGAAGCATCTCGCCGAGCGCGGCGTCCCCACTCTCTTCCTGCACGGCGGCACCCCCGTCGCGCGGCGTGAGGAGATGGTGGACCGCTTCCAGCGCGGTGAAGTGCCGGTGTTCCTGCTGTCGTTGAAGGCGGCGGGCACCGGACTCAACCTCACCCGCGCCACTCACGTCGTGCACTACGACCGCTGGTGGAACCCGGCCGTCGAGGAGCAGGCCACCGACCGCGCCTACCGCATCGGCCAGGACAAACCCGTCCAGGTACACAAGCTCCTCGCGGAGGGAACCGTGGAGGACAAGGTGGCGAAGCTACTCGAAGCCAAGCGCGCCCTCGCCGACGCCGTCGTCAGCTCCGGCGAGGCAGCCCTGACCGAACTGTCCGACGCCGACCTCGCCGAACTCGTCGCCCTGGGAAGGCAGTCATGAGCCCCGCTGTCCCCGGCCCGCGCCGTGCGCCCGCCCGCGGCAAGCGAGCCTTCGCCGCGACATGGTGGGGCCAGGCATGGGTGGCCGCCCTGGAGGACTCCACCCTGGACGCCGGACGGCTCTCGCGCGGACGCACCTACGCCCGCAAAGGCATGGTCGGCCCGGTCACCGTCGCTCCGGGCAAGGTCACCGCCGCTGTCCAGGGCAGCCGCCCGCGCCCGTACCGCTCCTCAGTCCACCTGCCCGTCCTCACCGACCCTCAGTGGGACACCCTGCTCGACACGATCGCGGCCCGCGCCGGACATCTCGCAGCACTTCTCGACGACGAGATGCCCGCCGAACTCGTGGACGACGCCCGGCACGCAGGCGTCCCACTGCTCCCACTGCCCACCGAGCTCGATCCGGAGTGTTCCTGCCCCGACTGGGGATACCCCTGCAAGCACGCCGCCGCGCTCTGCTACGCCATCGCCGCCACCATCGACACCGACCCGTTCGTGCTCTTCGCGCTGCGCGGCCGCGGTCGCGAGGAGGTCTTCGCCCAGCTACGCGTACGCCGTACGGCAGCACAGGAGACCGCAGCCCAACCGGCACCTGCCGGCATCCCGGCCGCCGCCGCGTACGCCCACTGGGCCGAAGAGCCCCCCGCACTGCCCGAACTCCCGGAACCCGCTGCCCACACCACAGCACTGCCCGTCGCCCCGCCACCCGGCACCGGCCTGGCCGCCGCGGACCTGGAACGCCTCATGGCCGACGCCACCGCGCGCGCCGCCCGGCTCCTCGCGGGCGACACCGCCGACCTGCACCTGACCCAGCACCAGGACGCCGTCCGCATCGCCGCGAGCAACCCCGGACCCGAGTGGTTCCACCACCTGATCCAGAACACCGGCACCAAACCCACTGTCTTCGCACGCCTCACCCGCGCCTGGCGCCACGGCGGCCCCACGGGAATCACCGTCGCCGAACAGCCCTACGCCCCCGACCCGACGGTGATGAAGACCGCCCGCACCGCCCTGGACACGGCCCTCGCCGAGATGACCGACTCCCCCACACACCTCAGAGCCTGGCGCAACCGCCTCACCCTCACCCACCACGGCATCCAGCTGCGTCTGGGCCCCGACGCCCGCTGGTACCCCTACCTCCAGGACGACGACGGCGAATGGTGGCCCGCGGCACCAGCCGACAGCGACCCGGTCACCGCGCTCACCGCGGCCTGGTCGCAGAACGGGGAGTAAAGAGGCGATTCCCTGCCGAGCAGGAACCACGAGCAGAAGCTGGACACATTCACGCTGCTCCCATTTCCATGGTTGCAGTTCTGGTTGCATTCACCGGCGTACAGAACCGTTCAGAACCCTCGCCGGGACCAGCTGCACCGCAGGTCAGGACGTTGCCGTACGCCCCAGAACCCCCGGACGAACATTTGGAAAGCGTGTTGGGGGCAACCCCTCACGAGTTCGAATCTCGTATCCTCCGCCAGTGCCTGCAGGACAACGAGGTCTGAAGACAACGTCGAAGGGCCCCACCTCGCGGTGGGGCCCTTCGACATCGTGCCCGGTGACATCCTTGACCATGGCGTCCGGCACGTGGAGGTACCGCGCCCGCATGCTCACGGACGTGCCCGGCTCCCATCCCATCATCTGATCGATGACGCGGGCCGGGACTCCGAGCAGCATGAGCACGGTGGCGGCTGTGTACCGAGCGTCGTGCAGCCGAGCGTTCCGGACCCCCGGACGACGGCAGACAGTGACGCGCGAGTACGACCGTAGTCATTGGACAGTGACCTCGCTCGCCAGCACCTTCGCCACCGTTATGAGAATGGGCCGATGTCACACCCTGTGGATCTGGGACGCGGCCGAAGCGAAGGGTGCGGGCTGGATTGTTGGCTCCAGCCCTGATACATCACTTTGTCATGACCATGAGTGCGATCGAACTGCACAGCATAAATCGTTGGGAGGCGTCCTTCCTCCGCGAGGAGGTGGACGGCTACTTCACCCACGGCATCAAGTGCACGCCGGGCGCGACGGTACTCGACGTGGGCGCCAACATCGGTGTGTTCTCGGCCGCCGTCTATGAGCGGCTGGACGGGGACGTGCGGATCTACGCCTTCGAGCCGATGCCGCCACTCCACGCCACACTCGAACGCAATGCTCGCGAGTTCTTCAACGGACGTCTGACCGCGCTCCCTTACGGCCTGGCGTCCCGTGACGACGAGCTCGATTTCAGCTACGTTCCGGCCGCCACGATCTTCTCGTCCTCCTCGCGGGATCAGGGGAACATCGAGGATGAGCGGCGCCGGGTCACCGCCAGCGTTGTCGAAATGATCCGCCAGGGCGGCCTGGGACCGGTCCTGCGCCGCGTACCCGCCTCCATCCTC
Organism: Streptomyces sp. NBC_00878; assembly: GCF_026341515.1. Taxonomy (NCBI): domain Bacteria; kingdom Bacillati; phylum Actinomycetota; class Actinomycetes; order Kitasatosporales; family Streptomycetaceae; genus Streptomyces; species Streptomyces sp. NBC_00878. Next base: position 5,190,228 of record NZ_JAPEOK010000001.1, read on the forward strand.
ACTCTTCTCATCAGCCGCAAGCTGCGGGTGCTGCGGCGACTTGAGACGCACCGGGTGAAGGTCAGGCCCCTGTCATCGGTGCTCGACGAGCAGGGCATCGACCACATCGACCTGCTCAAGGTCGATGTGGAAGGCGCCGAACTCGAGGTACTCAAAGGCATCGAGGAACGGCATTGGCCGCTGGTCCGCCAGGCCGTCGTCGAGGTGGAGGGCTGGCAGCAGAACCGCGACACAGTCTGCGAGGTCCTCCTCACACACGGCTTCACAGTCAGCACCGAGCAGGACTCGGTGCAGCGGGCCGGCGACATCGGCATGGTGTTCGCGATCAGGCCCTGACCACGCGCAGCACCCGGCACTCAAGGCGGTAAGGGACCGTGGAATCGATCCATTACCGGGCGATCCAGTGGTGCCGGCTCACCGCACGACGTGCGACCCCGACTGACGCATGTCCTGCTCCGCACCGCGGATGACGCGATCAAGGTGACCATCTCCGAGTTCCCCGACATCGCCGTCAGCCCCGACTATCCGGACTCCGACGGCACCGTGATCTCGCAGTCGACCTGTCCACGTCCGGCGTTCGCTCACGCTGTTTGGAACCGCAACCACCACACCGCGGCCGGTCGGCAGGTCGGCAGGATCAGGCGCCCAGCGCCACGCATTCCGACGCGACCCAGCCGTCGCGGCCGTTGATTCGCACGGTCTTCCAGTCATTGGAAGTTCCGCCGCAAGCCGTGTAGGTCTGGCCGTTCACGTCGGCCTCCCCAAGGCTTCCGCAGGGCAGGCGGCCCCCGGCAGCGATGGTCCCCACGACCGAGTAGCTGGTACCGGCTCCACCCCGTACGTTCAGGGTCGTTCCGGACCGGTTGTAGGCATAGCAGCTGACCGCCGTCACGGAAGCCTTCTGGGCGACCTCGACCTGGGTCGCGGGTGCGGCGTCGGCAGGGCCGATCATGGCACCCATCGCGCCGAGAGCAGCTACGGCGACAGCTGTGGCCTTCAGAGACAGACGCATGACTTCCCATCTTTCACCTGGCTAGATCGCCTCATCCAAGCCCGGCGGCACCGCTACAGAAAGATCATTTCTGGTCATGGTCATGGTCATGGTCGCGGCCGTGGCCGCCGTAGCCATGGCCGCTTCAGCCGTGGCCGTGGACGGCTGCCCCACCGTCTCCATCGCCACCGCTCCAGAACGTCATGGTTCGCCCCTCTGCATGACGTCCCCGTCCTGGCGAATTGCCGTGCAGACCACGATGTGCGTGCCGGAGCTCCAAGCGCCCTGGCCCACCCAGGAGGCGGCCTTGTACAACTTCGGGTCGTAGGCGTAGGCCTTGGGCGGTACGTTCTTCGCGCAGGCCTCGTTGGCCTGGTTCCGCGCCTGGGCCAGGGTCGTATCCGGGCTCATCCGAAAGAAATCGAGCACCTGCTCGTCGTGCGGGCCGTTGCACGAGACCAGCTTGACGCTCTCGGCGGAGACCCCGTCGAGGCAGTCCCCCTTCTGCATGGTGGCCGTGTCGGTGAACACCATGCCCAGCCTGCGGTAGTCCCCGAGCGGGCCGTACAACACTTCGCCACGTGCGCCCAGCAGCAGACAGGCCGTACGCCGTCCGGCAGCCTCGAAGCCCTTCCAGGTCGGGACAACGGCGTACGAGCGTACGTCCGCGAGCTTGGCGCGGGTTCCCTCAGTCCGTTGCTCACACCGCTTGGGGCCCGTCAGTTGCGCCTCCGCGGCGGTTCCGGCCTCGACCATCGCCATCACCTGCCCGGACGTCTGGCCGCTGAGGCACTGCACGACCTCGAGTCCGAGTTCGCTCGTGAAGGAGGTGCCCTCCCAGTTGGCGTGGACGCAGTCGCCGGCCTTGAGCGGCTCGGTGAGAGTGGCGACCTCCCCGTACGGTGTCCCGTCGCCCGATCGCTGGTGCGGCACGGCGAACCAGACACCGCCAAGCGTCAGGGCCACTCCGAGCGCCGCCGCCACAACGCCCCGCCACATGGCAGTCCATTCGAGGGGGAGTTCGGGCCGGGCGGGTGCGCGGCCCAGGGTCTCAGCGCCGCTGCACGGCCGCGGCTCCGAGATCTCGGCATATGGCCGCCGAAGCATTTCGGGAACCAAAGGCGGCTCTTGATACTCGCGATAGTCGTGATACTCGTGTTCTTCGAGCGCCTCATGTGGGGAGGTGGCCCAGTCGATTCCGACTGCGGGCTTTCCCTCTGGAAGTGGCCGCGCCGCCGCTTTGAACGAGTCTTCACTCGGCAGGGCAAAAGGGCGGTTCAAGTCCACGCCCAACAGGCCCGCCGCTACACGGCGATGCAAAGGAAATTTATCGAACTGCCTTGCTGGGACGGGAAGATGGACTTCGCCTTCGGGCACACCGAGGAGATTCATCAGTACTCGTCGCCGCAGGTTCGTCTTCACTGGCCGCCTCCGGGACCAGTCGTTTCGAGGGCGGTTCCTTGCGCGGGGGAGTTGCCGGTTTCGGGGGCGGGCATCGTTGGGCCGGTGACAAGCCGCGCGACTTGAGGGGAAGCACCCAGCTGAGCCAGCATCGCTGGGGCGCAGACGCCCAGTGCCACCGCCGCGTAGGCTCCGCTGATCTGTCCACTGGTTCCGAAGAGCAATGCCGCGCCGGCTCCGATGGCAGAGCGTAGGACGGCAAGGCATGTGTGGGCGGCTGCGTCCAAGTAAAGCCGCAGAGTCGGGGGCTTTGCGCGGCGTCGGCCACTTGGAGTGCGGCGTGCCGCTTGCCATTCCGTGCATCTGCGGAACACGGCGAGCATTTCGACACTCAGGCCTCCCGCAGCACCGAACATGGCAAATTGCCACCAACTCATCATGACCCCCGCTACTGACAGGTGCTCAGATGCCCCGCTATCTGGTCGCCGTACAGCATCCCTACTCGGTCGGCGGATCGAGCGCCAGCCCTAAACGGCCACCGGCCCCAAATGGCCGCCAGCCCTAAACGGCGGCCAGCCCTGAGCGGCCGCCAGCCCTGAGCGGCTCGGAGACCGCAGCTGTGGAATCGCCCGAATGAAATGGCCGGGGTCCACCAGGATCCCCGTCCGACGTCACCGTTGTGGCAGTCGGACCGTGAACACCGAGCCGAGGCCCGGGGCGCTTGCCGCCGAGACCGTTCCGTCGTGCGCCTCCGTCAGTTTGCGGGCGATGGCCAGGCCGAGGCCGCTTCCGCCGGTCTGCCGGTTGCGGGACTTGTCGGCCCGCCAGAAACGGTCGAAGACATGGTCCAGGTCCGCCGGATCGATTCCGGTCCCGGAGTCGGCGACCTCCACGACCAGGTCGTCGCCCTCCATGCGGGACCGCAGAACGACGGAGCCACCGTCCGGCGTGTGCCTGACCGCGTTGGACACGAGGTTGCCGATCACCTGGCGCAGCCGCACCCGGTCGGCACGCACTTCAAGTTTCTCGACGGCCTCGATCGTCAGGCCTACGCCGGCCAGGTCGGCGGTACCGCGGTGGGCCGCCGTCACCTGTTCGAGCAGCTCAGCGACGTGCAGCGGTTCACAGTGCAGCACGAGCCTCCCGGCATCGGCGGCCGCGAGATCGCGCAGGTCGTCGATGACGTGCTGCAGCAGTACCGCCTCGTCCAGGAGGAGCGCCAGCAGTTCCGGGTTCGCCGGGGTGAGGCCGTCCTGGGCCGCCTCCAGCCAGCTGCGGATGTTGGTCAGCGGGGTGCGCAGCTCGTGCGCCACGTCGTTGACCATCGACTTGCGCAGCTGTTCGAGCTCCTGTCTGCGTTCGGCGAGGTCGTTGAACGCCGCGGAGAGAAGGCCGATCTCGTCGTTCGCCGTCACCGGGACCCGTACGGCCTCGTCGGCGGGGCGCTGGGCCGCCCGGATCAGGGCGCGCAGCGGACGGACCAGCCGTCTGCCCACGAGCGTGGTCACGGTGGCGGCGACGGCGAGGACCAGAGCCGCGGCCCCGACGATCCGCAGGGTGCTCCCCGTGGACAGCCGCAGACCCGACGCCTCCGGAGCGCTGCGGTCACCGACGAACAGCAGCGCAGGGGGCGAGACGTAGGACCGGAGCTGCTGGCGCCGGGCGTCGTTGACGCACTCCTGGGCCGCGCGCTCCGAGTTCTCGGGACCGGTTCCGTGGGAGAACCAGGAAAAGTCCGCGTAGACGTCGAGCTCCGCTCTGCCCTGCTGCCTCATGCACTTCGTGGCGAGGTCGCTCACCTGCTCCACCGCCAGCGACTCCGACCGCAGGGGTATCGCCAGAGTGGAGGGATCGCATGACTTGTCCCCCCTGTGGTCGGTGACGAGGCGGGCCGGCAGGACTTTGGGGCGCCCGCTGGGCAGCTTGGTGATCTTGGCGTCGATTCCCTTCCCGCGCAGGCACCGGACGATCATGTCGGCCGTCCGCCGCAGTTCCTCCCGGTCCTTCGCCTCCAGGAGGTACGGGCCCACGGCGCGCGGATCGATCGGGCCGGCGTCGGACAGGACAGGGTCGAGCCGCAGCGGGTCGACCTGCGCGGTCGGCCGGTACGGAAGCCGGACGGCCTTTCCGTCTCTGTCCGAACCGGAACCGGCGATGCGGGTGCGTGCCTGGGTGGTCACCGTAACGGGCCTGCCGGTGCGTTTCGCGAGGGCGGCGACGAGTTCCTGCACTCCGCCCCAGTCGGAGTGTGTCGCCGCGTAGCCGATCAGGGCGTCGTAGACCCGGGTGTCGTCCTCCAGGGACTGCCCCTGTTGCGTGCGGATCGCCCGCGTCGTGGTCGTGACGGCGAGCCAGGTCGTGGCGGCCACCGCGCAGACGGCGACCAGCAGCGAGGCGGTGAGCAGGCGGGTGAACAGGCTGCCGCGCAGCGGGACCCTAGCGCGGGCCACGCGGGTCCTCCACGGCGGCGGGCCCCGGGGTCAGCTTGTAGCCGACCCCGTGGACGGTGACCAGGTACACGGGACGGCGCGGGTCGGGCTCCAGCTTCTTGCGCAGATTCATCACGTACATGTCGATCGTGCGTTCGGTCGGGGCGGTGTCCCAGCCACGGGTGCGTTCGAGAAGCTGCCCGCGGGTGAAGACCCGGCCGGGCTCCGCGGCCATGGTCGCCAGGACCGTGAACTCCCCGCGGGTACAGGTGACCTCGCGGCCGGAACCGTCCAGCACCTCGTGCCGGAGAGGGTCCACCGTGAGGGGCCCCACCCGCAGTACGCCGTCGTCCGCGGGCGCCACGCGCTCCACCCGCCGCAGCAGCGTACGGATCCTGGCCATGAGTTCACGTGGGCTGTAGGGCTTGGTCATGTAGTCGTCGGCGCCGAGGTCGAGGCCGAGCAACAGGTCGTTCTCGTCGGACCTCGCGGTCAGCATCAACACCGGTACGGCCGACTCCCCGCGCAGGATCCGGCACACGTCGAGGCCGTCGACCTTCGGCAGCATCACGTCCAGCACCAGCAGGTCGGGGCGCAGCCGCCGTGCGGCGTCGATCGCCGCCCGTCCGTCGTGCACGACCGTCGCGCCGTACCCCTCCGACTCCAGGTACATACGCAGTACCCGCGCCTGTCTGACGTCGTCCTCGGCGACCAGGATCTGTGCGCTCATGGCGGCGACTATAGGTCGGGCGTCCGGTCGTGCCCGCCACGCTGACAATCCCGATACATCTTCCTGAAGCCGCTCTGATCGCGGTCCGGCATCGTCGGCTCCGTTCGCAAGGGAGGCCCTCGGCTTCCTCCGGCTGCCAGGACGCGTCCTGCTTCCGGCAACCCGTATCGATCCGGAGTCATCACCCATGATCCGAGTCACCCAGCACGCCGCCGCGGCACGCGCCGTGCCGACTCATGCCCAGCGCGCCGTTCAGGGTCCCGTACACCTCGTCGTCGACCTGCCCCACCCCGCCTCGGAGTCCCGCCGGTGACCGGCGGCGAGCCGGAGCCCGTGTCCACCACGGCCGACGCGGCCCCGCGGGGGCGCCGACGGCGCGCCCGGATCGCACTTGCCGTGGGCGCGGTGGTGCTGGTGGGAGCGGGCGTCGCCATGTCGGTTCCATGGAACTCCGGAGCCGGTACAGCGCGTTCCACGTCCGAACCGGCCGCGCGGACGGTCAAGGTGGTCCGTACCGACCTGACCGACCGGCAGTCCCTCGACGGCACACTCGGCTACGGGACCCCGCGGCCGGTCAAGGGGGCCGGCGAAGGCACGGTGACGTGGCTGGCGCCGAGCGGCAGCACGGTCTCCCGCGGCAAGCCGCTGTACCGCGTCGACGACCTGCCCGTACCGGTCTTCTACGGCACCGTCCCGCTGTACCGGCGGCTGGAGACCCCGAACACGGTGGGACGCGACGTCCGCGTGATCGCCGACAACCTGCGGGCCCTGGGCTACGACATCGGCAGTCAGCCCACGCCGGGGCAGAGGGTCACCGTCACGACTCCGGCGTCCGGCACGGAAGGACAATCGTCATCCGATTCAGCCGGTTCATCTGGTTCGTCCGCGTCCGGCTCCGCGTCGCCGTCCGCCGCATCGAAGTCGAATTCGGAAGCGAATTCGGAAGCGGACCCGAAATCGGAATCGGCTACGGAGACGGCGAGGCCGGGTGGGAAGGACCCCGCCGATCCGGCTTCCACGATCAGCCGGGTACAAGTGGTGCACTCCGGTGACGGTGTGCTCACGGATTCCCTGATGAGGGCGGTCAAGCGCTGGCAGACCGCTCGCGGTATCCCGGCCACGGGTGTACTGGAGGCCGGTGACGTGGCGGTGCTCCGCGGAGCCGTCCGTGTGGAAGGCGCCGACGTCCAGCCCGGCGACCCCGCCGACGGGACCCTGATGCGGGTCACCCCCACCACCAAGGCAGTGACACTCGAGGTGGACGCCCCCCAGGTGGGCACCGTCAAGCGCGGGGACGCGGTGACCGTACGGCTCCCGGACGACGCCAAGGCCGCGGGCAAGGTGGCCGCCATCGGCACCGCGGCCAGGGCCGCGGAGGGTCAGGACGCCACCGGGGCGCTGAAGGTGACGGTCACGGTCACCTTCACGAACCCCGCGAAGGCGAAGAAGTTCAACTCCGCGCCGGTCGAGGTCGACTTCGGCTCCGAGACCCGTACCGGAGTGCTCGCGGTCCCGGTCACCGCCCTGCTCGCGCTGCGCGAAGGCGGTTACGGGCTGCGGCTGGCCGACGGTCGGCTGGTACCCGTGGAGACCGGACTGTACGCCGGGGGGATGGTGGAGGTCAGCGGCGCCGGTATCGCCGAAGGAGCTCGGGTGGTGACCGCGTCGTGACGGCGGTGTTGTCGGTCCAGGACGTGACGGTCGAGTATCCCGGCGGGGTCATGGCACTCGCCGGCGTGTCCATGGAGATCCAGGAGGGGGAATTCCTGGCGATCGTCGGACCGTCCGGCTCGGGCAAGTCGACTCTGCTGAACGTCATGGGAACCCTCGATCAGCCGAGCAGCGGCGCCATCGTCATCGCCGGTCACGACGTGACCACCATGCCCGACCGGAAACTGTCCGCACTGCGTGGGCGCTGGCTCGGTTTCGTCTTCCAGCAGTTCCACCTGTCCGAGGGCCTGACCGCCACCGAAAACGTGTCCACCGGGCTGCTCTACGCCGGAGTGGCGAAGAGACACCGCGGGCCCCTCGCCCTGGCGGCGCTGGAACGGGTCGGTCTGGCCCACCGCGCCGGCCACCGGCCGCACCAGCTCTCCGGCGGCGAACGGCAGCGGGTGGCCATCGCAAGAGCCCTCGTCCACGAACCCGCGCTGGTACTCGCGGACGAGCCGACCGGCGCGCTGGACACCGCGAACGGGCTCGCGGTGCTCGAACTGCTCACCCGGCTCAACAAGGAGGGGACCACCATCGCGCTCATCACCCACGATCGCGACATCGCGGCGCGGCTGCCCCGGCAGGTGGAGATGCAGGACGGGCGCATCGTCGCCGACAGGGTCGCGGCCGACCGGGTCATGTCCGACCGGGTCACGTCCGATCAGATCGCGGACGAACGGATGGCGGACGAACGGATGGCAGCGGACACGATCGCGACCGAAGGGGTAGTGCGGTGAGGGCGGGCTCCCGGCTTCGGTCCACGGTCCTACGGGAGTCCACGACCCCGCAGGCCCGGACGACGCCCCCGTGGCTCCGCCCGGTACGGCTCTCACCGGCCGACCTGCTGCGCCTCGGCCTGGTCGGTATCCGATCACGGCGGATGCGAGCGGCGCTGTCGGCCATCGGCATCTCCATCGGTATCGCCACCATGATCGTGGTCACCGGTATCCCGGCCTCCAGCCAGCGGGCGCTCAACGCGGAACTGACCGCGCTGGGCACCGACCGGCTCCAGGCGGTCGCGGACGCCAACGCGAGCGGCGGGGAGGGGCCGGTCTCGTTCCCGGCCGAGTCGGTGTCGATGGTGGACCGTATCGGCGCCGTCGAAGCCGTGGCCGCAGTGGCCAACACCCATGCGACGGTGCGGCGTTCGGACCGGCTCGGACCGCTCGACGCCTCGGGCCTGACGGTACTGGCCGCCCGGAAGGACTTGCTCGACGTGATCAACGCGAAGGTCCGCTCGGGCCAGTACTTCACCGCGGCCACCGAACGGTTTCCGAGCGTCGTCCTCGGCGCGGTCGCCGCGGCCCGCCTGGGCTTTCCCGACCTGCGCCCCGGCGAACCGCCGCCCCTCGTGCTGATCGGAGACCAGTGGTTCGGCGTGATCGGGATTCTGCGCACCGTACCGCTGGCTCCGGACATCGATCGGTCGGTGCTGGTCGGCTGGCAGGCCGCGCACAGCAAGCTCGGCTTCGACGGCAGGCCGACGCAGTTGTTCATCCAGGCGGACGAGCCGGCGGTCGAGGACGTACGCGCGGTGCTTCCCGCCACCGTCAACCCGCAGTCCCCGAGCGTTGTCCTGGTCAGCCGGCCGTCGGACGCGCTGGCTGCCAAGCGCTCCGCCGAGGCCACGTTCTCCGGGCTGTTCGTCGGCCTGGCCGGCCTCGCCCTGCTGGTCGGCGGCATCGGAGTCGCCAACACCATGGTGATCTCCGTACTCGAACGCCGCCGCGAGATCGGACTGCGCCGTGCCCTGGGCGCCAACCGGGGCCAGATCCGAGGCCAGTTCCTCACCGAATCGATCGCTCTGTCTTGTTTGGGCGGCATCGCCGGTATCGGCGTCGGCGTGCTGGCGACCATGGGCTACGCGGCCTACAAGGACTGGCCGCCGGTGATCCCGCTGCAAGCGGTGACCGGAGGATTCTGCGGCGCGGTACTCATCGGCGTCATGGCCGGCGTGTACCCGGCCGTCCGCGCTTCCCGCCTGTCCCCGACGGCGGCACTGACCACCACCTGAAGACATACCTGAACACGGAAACCCTGACAAATTCCCCTACACCCACAGGAGATGACCACTGTGATGCGTACATTCACTGGGTCCCGCCCGGCACATTTCGGCCGCTGCCTCACCACGGTCACCGCGCTGGCCTCGTTGGCTCTGATCACGGCCTGCAGCGGCGAATCCGGGTCGGCCAAGTCCGCCGAGGACAAGGGCGTCGCGAGCGTGACCGAACCCAGCGGCAAGTCGTCGCAGGCACCGGCGCAGGCGGAACGGCCCCTCATTCGCCCCGACACCACGGAAGAGGAGGAAACGCGGCTGGGCCAGCTGTACCAGGAATGTCAGGCTCAGCACGGCCTGGCGAAGTACATGATCAAGAACGAGGACGGCACCTGGAAGGGGTATAAGGGCGGGAACGACGAGCTGTGGGAGAAGGCCAAGAAAGCCTGCGCGTCGAAGGAGCCGGAAACCCTTCCCCAGCGGGCCGCCAGGGAGGATCCCGAGTTCCAGGACAAGAACGAGAAGTGGCTCAAGTGCATGCGGTCCCACGGCCTCAAGGTCTCGGCCGCGGCTGACAACCCCGGCATGATCGCCTTCGACGACGGCCTTCCCCCGGACAGCCAGATGAAGTGGATCAAAAAGTGCGAGGCCGACGCGTTCGTCGCGAAATAGCCGGCCACACGCCGTCACACCGGGTACGCACCCGCTTGGGTGCGTACCCGCTTGGGTGCGTACCCGCTTGGGTGCGTACCCGGTGTGACGCTCGGGGTCCCACAGGCCGACTCCGAGCCGGGTGGGCGCTCGGCGCTGGAGCGGGGACCGTTGCGAGGCGCTACTACGATGACCGGTCATGGACTGGCTTGAGCGCGCCGCGAAGTTGAGGCAGTGGAACAGGAACGGGACCCGCGCTCCGCACAAGCCGCTGTTGTTCCTGTACGCGCTCGGCCGGTTTCAGCAGGATGCCGACGGCGAGCTGCGATACAGCGCCGTGGAGGAGGATCTGAAGCAGCTGCTGGCCGAGTTCGGTCCGCCGAACAAGACCTCGCCCGCCTACCCGTTCCACCATCTGGTGAGCGACGGGGTCTGGGAGGTACGCACCGATCACGGGCCGGGCAGCCCGGGAAGCGGGGTGCGGGAGCTGCGCGCGGCCGGGGCCGGCGGACGGCTCGCGCCCGAACTGCGGACAGCGCTGCGGCGCGAGCCCTCGCTGCTCGGCCGGTTGGCACGGGTCCTGCTCGACCTGAACTTCCCGCCCTCGCTCCACGGCGAACTGTGCGAAGCCGTCGGCCTCGGGCTGGAGCCCGCCGAGACCGAACAGCTCTCGGCCGTACGGCAATCGCGGGACCCGCGGATGCGGGAGCGGGTACTGACCGCCTACGAGTACCGGTGCGCCTTCTGCGGTTACGACGGCAGGATCGGCGCGGTGCCGGTCGGGCTGGAGGCCGCGCACGTGCGCTGGTGGGCGTTCGACGGCCCGGACGACGTCGACAACGGCCTGTGCCTGTGCTCGCTGCACCACAGGCTCTTCGACAAGGGAGTCCTCGGCATCGGCAAGAGTCACCGCATCCTGGTCTCGCAGGGCTTCGTCGGCCACAGCCGTGCCGCCCGCGAGTACGTCGTCGCGCTCGCCGACCGCCCGCTCATCGGACCTCAACCCGGTGCCGACCCCGTCGCGCAGGCTCACCGCACCTGGCACACCAGCCAGGTCTTCCACGGCAGCCCACGACCCGCCTCGGCCCCTGACCGCGGAAGCCGCTGAAAGGACCGCCCGTGACCAAGGCTCTCCCCGGCCCGCCACAGGACACCCGCACCGCGCAGACGTCACCGGCACCAGCACCAGCACCAGCACCAGCACCAGCACCAGCATCGGCATCGATGCCAGAACCCATACCCGGACCCGGACCCGCACCCGCACCCGCACCCGTACCCGCACCGATACCCTCGCGGACCGGACCCCCGTCGGCGTCCGCGTCCCCCTCCCCGCCCCCCTCCCCGTCCGCGACACCCGAGCCGGTCCCGCCCTCCCCGCGTGACCGGCGCCCCCGCCCTCCCGGCCGATTCGACCCGTATCTCCTCGCGGTCACCCTCTTCACCGCCTACACGGCTGTTTCCGTCGCCCGCTACCGCTACCTGGCCACCCGTTCCTGGGATCTCGGCATCTTCGAGCAGGCCGTCCGCGCGTACGCGCACCTCCAGGCGCCCGTCGTCGATCTGAAGGGGCCGGGAACCAACATCCTGGGCGATCACTTCAGCCCGGTCATCGCTCTCCTCGCCCCCGTCTACCGGGTCTTCCCCTCTCCCCTCACGCTGCTCGTCGCGCAGGCCGCGCTGTTCGCGCTGTCGGCCGTGCCGGTGACCCGGGCGGCCGCCGGGCTCCTGGGCCGCGGACGCGGACTCGCGCTCGGTATCGCGTACGGCCTGTCCTGGGGCATCCAGCGTGCCGTCGACTTCGACTTCCACGAGATCTGCTTCGCCGTGCCCCTGATCGCCTTCAGCCTGGAGGCACTCCTGGCCCGGCGGTGGCGCCGGGCGCTGCTGTGGGCGTTACCGCTGGTGCTGGTCAAGGAGGACCTCGGTGCGACAGTGGCGGCCATCGCCCTCGTCGTCGCCGTGCGATGCCGCCGCACCTCCCGGCGCACGATCCCGTACGCCCTCGTCGTGGCGGCCGCGGGCATCGCCGCCACGCTGGTCACCCTCGTCCTCGTCGTCCCGGCCTTCAACACGACCGGCGGCTACGACTACTGGAACAAGGTCGACGGCGGCTTCTCGCTCTTCGACGGTACAGGTACCAAACTCCGCACCCTCGCCTGGCTGTTGCTGCCGACCAGCGGGCTACTGGCCCTGCGCTCCCCGCTGTTCGCCGTCGCCCTGCCCACGCTCGGGTGGCGGTTCTTCTCCTCCGAGGACCATTACTGGGGGACCGACTGGCACTACAGCGCGGTGCTGATGCCCGTCGTCACACTCGCCCTCGCCGACGCTCTCACCGGCGCCCGGTACAGCCCGCGCCCCTGGCTGCGTTCGTACGCGCACCACCTGCCCGCGGCCGTCGCCGCGGCGGCGCTCTCGCTCACGACCACGCTCCCGATGTCCGTGCTGGCCGAGCCCGCCGCCTACCGCAAGCCCGCGCGGGTCGCCGCGGTCGAACGCCTCCTGAACCGGATCCCGGACGGCGCGACCGTCGAGGCCGACATCCGCCCCATCAGCCGCCTCACCTCCCGCTGCCGCGTCCTGTGGGTCGGCAACACCCGCGGAATCACCCCCGACTACATCGCCCTGCGGAACCCCCGCGACCGGATCCGCGACGTCGAGGACCGCGCCCGCCGGTACCACCCCCACGCCAGCTACTCGCTCGCCGGCGCCGTCAAGGGGTACGTCGTCCTCAAGCGGGACTGACCCGGCCAACTCGGCCACTCGGTCAACTCGACCAGCCCAGCCGGCCCGGCCGAGCCGACCAGCACCGGGGCCCGTCAGCGGAGGATCTTGACCCGCCGGGTCTCCGACACCTGGTCGATGTCCGACGTGCGGATCGTGACCTTCATCGTCCAGGTGCCCGGGATGGGGAGGTTGAGGGACGAAGTGCCCCAGTAGCCGCCCTTGTTGGTGAGGCCGGCGTCGATGGGGCCGATCTTCTGGGCAGCGAGGGTGAAGGAGAGGCGGATCTCGGGGACGGTGGCGATGCCTCCGTCGGGGCCGATGATGACCGCCTCGACGGTGTTCTCGCCGACGCGGCCCGGTTCCAGGACGATCTGGACCTTGCCGTGGCCGCCCGGGGTGCCGACGTCGAAGGGGATCAGGGTCGTCGACGCGGCCCGCTGACCGACCGCCGCGGACTCCTCGGCCGCCGCCGTCTCGATCTCGGCGCGCCCCGGCTGGGTACCGGTGAGAACCGTCGTGACGACCAACACGACCACGCCCACGACGACTTCGGCCAGGACCGAGCGGCGCAGGGAGTTCCGGCGACGGCCGGCGCCGCCGGGTCCCAGGGCCGGTTCGGGCTCGTCGCCGCCGTCGGCGGTGGCCGAAGTGGACTCCCCGGCGTCCGAACCCAGGCCGTCTGCCCCAGACCCAGACCCGGACCCAGACCCGGACCCGGACCCGGAGCCGGAATCCGCGCCCCCACCCGCTCCCGCCCCCGCACTCGCACTCGCACTCGCACTCGCACTCGCACTCGCACCCACCGTCTCCAGCACCGGAACCCGCACCGGCTCCTCCGCGTCCGTCAGCCGGCTCGTCCAGCGGCGCGAGAAACCCGCCGCCGCCAGCAGGACGACCACCGCGCACACCTTGGCGACCAGGATCCGGCCGTACGACGTGTCGAACACCGCGTCCCACGAGCCGAGCCCCCGCCAGGACTGGTAGACGCCGGTCAGCACCAGAACGCAGACAGAGGCGAACGCGAGCCGGGAGAAACGGGCCACGGAGACCGCCGAAAGCGGGGCCTCCGAGCGGTGGAGCGTGGTGAGGAGCGCCGCGAGTCCGCCCAGCCAGACCGCCATCGCCAGCAGGTGCAGTACGGAGGAGGTCATCGCCACGGGGACCTGAATCCCGGCGGACGCGTGCTCGGCGGCGGCCCAGGTGCCCGCCAGTCCGACGGCGAGGAGCCCGCCGACCGCGAGAACGACCGCCTTCGGCCGCTGCCGCTCTGCCGCCAGGCCCTCCTTCTCCGGTGCTCCACGCATGCCCCGAACCCGTAGGACCCGCACCCGTAGGACCCGCACCCGTAGGACCCGCACCCGTAGGACCCGTACGAGGAAGACCGCCGCCCCCGCCAGCAGCGCGAGCCGCGCCAACAGGGCCCAACCCGGCCTGCTGGTCAGCGTGTTCTCGATGAGTTCGGGGTCGAAGAGGGTCGAGGGGCCGGTGCCGCGCTCGTACGGGCCGCGTACCAGGAGGAGTGCGGCCGTGGAGACGACGAGGACCCACCAGCCGGCCCGGACGAGTCCGCGCAGCGGCTCGGCGGAGGGCGGACGGCAGACCAGGACGAAGGTGGCCGCGCCGATGAGCAGGGCGACGGCGGCGTACGCGGCGTAGCGGGCGATGTCGTAGAACGCGCCCGAGGCGGGGTTCACGGCCGGTTCGACGGAGACGGCCGCCATGGTCTCGGACGGTTTGCCGATGGAGAAGGTGAAGGCGCCTGAGATGGGGTGGCTGTCCGCCGAGACCACCCGCCAGGCCACGGTGTACGTGCCGTCGGCCAGGCCGCCGTCGAGCGGCACCCGGACGCTGTCGGAACTGCCGGACACGTGCTTCGTGTCACCCGCGTTCACCCGGCGGTTCTCCGGGCTGAGGACGCGCAACGAGTCGTCGGTGATGCCGACCGCCTCGGTGAAGGTCATGGTGACCTGCTTCGGCGCGGACTTGAGGACGGTTCCCTCGCCCGGGTTCGTGTCACGCACGGCCGAGTGGGCGGACACCGGGCCCGCGCCGCCGAGCAGGAACAGCGCGCCCAGCAGGGCGACGAGGGCCACTGCCCGGTGTATGCGGCGCACTCGGCCCACGTGGCCTCTCCCTACGGCTCGTCCTGACTGCCCGTCCTGCATGTCCTGCTCGCACCGCACGTTCATGTACGCGCGTCTGCATACGCGGTTGCATACGCGTCTGCGTCTGTCGCTGCGGCCTCAGTGGGAGTACGGATGTACGCGGCACCTTGTTCACGGTGCCGCGCGGCACCGTGCCCTCACCACGTCGGCCGCGCCGACACCCCGCCGTCCACGACCAGGTCGTGCCCGGTGATCCAGGAGGCCATCGGCGAGGCGAGGAACACACAGGCGTCGGCCACGTCCTCGGGCCGCCCCAGCCTTCCGGTGGGAACCGCCTGTCGCCAGCGCCGTACGCCGTCGGGCCATGCCTCCGCGAGACCCTCGCGGTCGATCAGCCCCGGGGAGACGGTGTTCACCCGGATTCCGTAGGGACCGTACTCCAGGGCCGCCGAGCGCGCGTGCATGACGACGGCGGCCTTGGACGCGGAGTAGTGGGCGTGGAGCGGCGCGGGGTGGGTGGCCTCGATGGACGCGATGTGCGTGATGCTGCCCACAGGCCCGCCGGGCGAGCCCCTCCGGTCATTCCCATCCCTCTCATCCCTCTCATCGCTCTCATCCCTCTCATCGCTCTGCTCACTCAGATCGTTCGGGGCGCTCTGCTCGCTGCCGTCGCGCATCACCTCCGCCGCCACCTGCGTGCACGCGAACACGCTCGACACATTGGCGTCGACCACCGCCCGCCAGTCCGCCGCCGTCATCCCGGGCAGCTCCTGGACGGGCTGTACGCCCGCGTTGTTGACCAGGGCCGTCAGGCGGCCGCCACCCCAGTCGGCCGCCTCGCGCACCAGGCGGTGGCACTCGTCCTCGACGGTCAGGTCGGCCCGCAGGGCGACCGCGCGACCCCCCAACTCGGCGATGGCGTCGACGACTTCACGCGCCGCCTCCGGATGCGTACGGAAGTGGACGGCCACCGCCGCCCCCGCCGCCGCGAACCGCAGGGCGATCCCCCGCCCGATACCGCCCGAGGCGCCGGTGACCAGGGCCACCTGTCCGACCAGGAGCCCACCGGCGGACGGGCCGCCGCTCACGGGCGGCTCAGCGCGGCGATCCGCGCGGCCTGAACCGGGTAGCGGGCGGTGAGTTCAGCCGCGTCCCCGTGCTCGTATCCCTCGTACGTGAACCCGGGCGCCATCGTGCACCCGAAGAACGACCAGCCGGAGGTGGCGGCGACCCGCGCGCCCATCCAGGTGCGTGCGGGCACGGTGTACTGGAGGTGCTGGCCGCCGAGGACGTCGGGGCCGAGCAGGACCGTACGGGACGTGCCGTCGGGGGACAGGAGCAGCATCTCCAGCGGATCCCCCAGGTAGAAGTGCCAGGTCTCGTCGGCGGGGAGCCGGTGCAGTGCGGAGAAGTCACCGGGTTCCGCGGTCAGAAGGACCACTATCGCGGACCCCTCGGGGCGGCCGTCGGGCCGTTCGGGACCCGCCCAGGTACGGCGGAAGAGTCCACCCTCCTGGGGAATGGGCTCCAGTTGGTAATGGGCGACAAGGGCTTCGGGAGTGATGTCATGGACCACCTCCCGACCATGCCCCAAAGGGAGTTGTCGATGCACCAACCGGCTCCCGACGCGCGGAAACCAGGTGGACGCCGATGTCGCCCGGCTCGACAAGGGCGCACACCTCGTGGCCCAGGTGAAGGCGGCCGTGCCGGAACTTCTCAAGGCCGCGCCCGACCCGTACGTCTGGATCGCCTGCGACACGGCGACGACCCGGTCGCTCGCGGCCTGCTTCCGCAAGGAGCCGGCGCTGCCGAAGCAGCGGGTGAACGCGCTGGGGTACTGGCGCGCGGCCCGAGCGCTCGCTCGGCACCCAATCGCGATGACGCGCGGCCCGGACACTCACTTGCGATGATCGGGGCATGGACGCCACGCTTCACCTGGCCCAGCAGCCCGAGGCCGACGAACTGCTCGGCCGCAGCCCGCTCGCCGCGCTCGTCGGCATGCTGCTCGACCAGCAGGTTCCGATGGAGTGGGCCTTCGCGGGCCCGTACACGATCGCGCAGCGGCTCGCCGCCGACGATCTCGACGCGCACGAGATCGCGCAGTACGAACCGGAGGCCTTCGCCGCCCTGCTCTCGCAAAAGCCCGCCGTGCACCGCTATCCGGGCTCGATGGCGAAGCGGATCCAGCAGCTGTGCCAGTACCTCGTCGAGCACTACGACGGGGACGCGGCGAAGGTCTGGGAGGGCGTGGAGACGGGCGAGGAGCTGCTGCGGCGCCTCAAGGAGCTGCCCGGCTTCGGCACGCAGAAGGCGCAGATCTTCCTCGCCCTGCTGGGCAAGCAGCTCGGCGCCCGCCCGAACGGCTGGCGCGAGGCGGCCGGTGCGTACGGGGAGGAGCAGTCCTTCCGCTCGGTCGCCGACATCACGGGGCCGGAGTCGCTCGCGAAGGTGCGGGCGCACAAGCAGGAGATGAAGGCGGCGGCGAAGGCGGCGAAGACCGCGAAGACGCCGAAGGCCTCCGGCAGGTGAAGGCTTCCTAGCCAAAGCCTCCAGCCAGCCAGCCAGCCGGCCCGTGCCGTGACTGGCCTACGGCCGGCCGGTCCGTCAGTCGGTCAGCCGTCCCAAGTGGCGGGGTGTCGGCCGCCGGTCCGAGCATGGGGCATGGCCGAGGTACCGAGCGGAGGCCCCTGGGGGCCGGAATACGACGACCGGCGCGTCCACGCGTCCCGCGACCCGCACAGGGCGGAACGGCCCGGCAGACCCGGCGGACCGGGGGGAATCGGCGGCCCCGGCGGACCCGAGCATCCCCTCTTCCTCCTCACGCGTACCGCCTGGCAGGCCGTACTGGCCGCCGGGATCGCGACACTGACTCTCGGGATCATGATCCTGGTGTGGCCCGAGGCGACGCTGCTCGCGGCGGGGGTGCTCTTCGGGCTCTACCTGCTCTTCAGCGGCATCCTCCAACTGGTCTCCGCCTTCGGTACGCACGCGGCGACCTCCCTTCGGGTCATGGCCTTCATCAGCGGCGCCCTGTCGATCCTGCTCGGACTGTTCTGCTTCCGCGGGGAGATGCAGTCGATCCTGCTGCTCGCGCTGTGGATCGGCATCGGCTGGCTGTTCCGGGGCGTGACGCAGACCCTGGCCGCGGTGTCCGACCCGTCCGCTCCCGCCCGCGGCTGGCAGATCCTGCTCGGCGTCCTCAGTTTCCTCGCCGGCGTCGTGCTGATCGTCTCGCCGTTCGAGTCGGTCGCGGTTCTCACCGTGGTCGGCGGCTGCTGGCTCCTCGCGCTCGGCATCACGGAGCTCATCACGGCCCTGCACCTGCGTAAACGGGCCCGGTACGCGCCGCGGGCGCTGTGAGGAACCCGTTCCGTTTCAGACGCTCCCGCTCGCTTTCTCGCTCGCTGTCCCGCTCACTGTCTTCAGGAGCGCGGCGAGGCCGTCGGCGTAGATGCCGTGGAAGAGCTCCTCGGCGTCGGTGTCGCTAACGCCGACCGGGATGAACGTGCCGGACCATTCGACGCGCGAGGCGTCGGGGCGGCCGGGGACGGCGTGCACGCGGAGCGTGGAGAGGTAGCCGGTCACCGGGAACAGCGCCTGTTCGATGGCGTAGGAGTAGCTGCGCGCCTCGTGGTCGAAGGCCTGGAGGCGTTCGACGATGATGCCGCCGTCCTGGTTGGTCAGGCGGCGTACGCGACCGCCTTCGCTCAACTCGCTCTCGGGGATGTAGGGGAGCCAGTCGGGCAGGGATCCGAACCCGCCGATGAGCCGCCAGACGCGGTCGGGGCTCCGCGGGATGTCGAGGGATGCGGTGGTCTTGGCCATGGTGAGTGCTTCCGAACTTCCGTACTTCCGAACTTCCGGGTTTCCTGCGGTGCGCGGTCTGCGGTGCGCGGTGAGTGTCAGACGGTGGGAGTGGGAGTGGGCGCATCGGCGGCGATGAGCTTCTCGTCGCGCAGGGCGGTCCAGAAGGCGGCCGGGACGCTCTCGGCGAGGGCGGCGACGTCCTCGCCGATCCGGCTGGGCCGGGTGGCGCCGGGTACGACGGCGGCCGTGGCGGGGTGGGCCAGGGCGAACTGCAGGGCGGCCGCCTTGACGCTCACACCGTGCTCGGCGGCGAGTGCCTTGATCCGTCCGACCTTGGCGACGATCTCCGCCGGGGCCTCCTGGTACTCGAAGTGCCGGCCGCCGGCGAGGATGCCCGAGCTGTACGGGCCGCCGACGACCATGTCGACGCCCTGCTCGGCCGCGGCGGGCAGCAGGCGCTGGAGCGACCGGTCGTGGTCGAGGAGGGTGTAGCGGCCGGCCAGAAGAAACGCGTCGGGCCGGGGCTCGTCCAGGTCGAGGGTGAGCTCGATCGGTTCCACCCGGTTGACGCCCAGGCCCCAGGCCTTGATGACACCTTCGTCGCGGAGCCGCTGCAGGACGCGGAAGGCGCCGGTGCGCGCGGTCTCGTACGCGGCCAGCCAGCCGTCGCCGTGGAAGTCCTGGGCGACGTCGTGCACCCAGACGATGTCGAGGCGGTCCGTCCTCAGGCGCTTCAGGCTGTCCTCGATGGAGCGCAGGGTGGCGTCCGCCGTGTAGTCGTCGACCATCTTGTTCGGGCGGCCGTGCTCGAACAGTCCGCCCTTCTCGCCCAGGTCCCGGGCCGCGGGGTCCTCCAGCTCGTCGAGGATGACCCGGCCGACCTTGGTGCTGAGTACGAACTCGTCGCGCGGCCGGTCGGCCAGCACCTCGCCCAGGCGGATCTCGGACAGCCCGGCTCCGTAGAACGGGGCGGTGTCGAAGTAGCGGACGCCCTGGTCCCAGGCGGCCTCGACAGTGGCCGCGGCCTCCTCGTCCGGGATACCGCGGAACATGTTGCCCAGCGGTGCGGTACCGAAGCCGAGGGTGCCCGGCAGAAGCGGCTTGATGCCCATGAGAAAGATCCTTCCCTCCATGACGTGACGCGGCGTGACGCGGAGTTTCGGGAGGTATCGGGAGACTTTTCCGCTCCGCGGCTCTTGCTCTGCCGAGGTTAGGATCGAGGAATAAGACTGTCCAAGACTTGCTTGGACACACTTGAGTCCTGAGAGGTCTTACGTGCTTGACCTGCGCCAACTCCGATATTTCGTGGCCGTCGCCGAAGAGGAACACGTCGGCCGGGCCGCCGAACGCCTGCACATCTCTCAGTCGCCGCTCAGCCGGCAGATCGCCCAGCTGGAGAAGGTCCTGGGCCTGACCCTGTTCGAGCGCAGCCAGCAACGCATCCGGCTCACCTCCGACGGCCGCGTCTTCCTCAGCGAGGCCACGGCCCTGCTGCGGCACGCGGACCGGCTGGAGAACCTGGGCCGCCGCCTAGGCCGGGGCGAAGAGGGCGGCCTGTGCGTGGGGTACGTGGGCGACGCCATGCACACCGGGCTCCTGCCCCGGGCCCTGCGCGCGCTGCACGACGAACGTCCCGGAATCCACGTCGCCCTCTACGACCTGGCCTCGCCCCAGCAGTTCGAGGGACTGCGCCAACGCAGCCTGGACATCGCCCTGGTCCCGGAGGAACCGCCCGAGACGGATCCGGACCTGCGCAGCGCCCTCCTCCTCGAAGACCCGCTGCTCCTGGCCATGCCGAGCGGCCACTCCCTCGCCGACGCGACGGAGATCCGGCCCGCAGACCTGGACACCCAGCCGTGGATCGCCATCGAGAACAGCCAGGACCACGCCTGGCGGGACAATTTCGTCGCGTCCTGCGCCGCTGCCGGGTTCACCCCCGACGTCCGGTTCGAGGCCCCGGAATCCCTCACCGCGCTCGGTCTCGTCGCGTCCGGGCTCGGCATGGCGTTCGTACAGAAGAGCATGCTGCGCGACCACACACCGGGCATCACGGTCCGCGAACTCCCCTGGTTCCAGCGGTCCGTACGCCTGTGGGCGGCCTGGCACCGGATCGACCTCCGCCCGGTCGTCACCTCGTTCCGCACGACGGTCCTGACCGTCGGAGACCGGACCGTCGGAGACCGGACCGTCGGAGACCTGGCCCTCGGAGACCAGCCCCTCGGAGACCAGGAGCGGGAACTCACCCGCTGAACCCGCGAAACCCACGGCGCCTCAACACATCGGCCCGATTCCCACCGACCCAACCCCCGCCGACCCGACTCCCACCGACCCGACTCCCACCGACCCGCACCCGACACTCCGGCCCAACCGCCGGGGCAACAGTCGGCAACCGCCATGGGCCACCGCGTACGCCAACAGAGCGGTTCCGCGGCACAGCCGATGAACCACCCGCCCCTCCCGGGGACATAACCCCTCATGAACCCCGACCGGTTCGTCCCGCGCGCCCCGCGCCGGTGGCACCGTCGGCCCACCTGGCCGCGGTTCCTCGTGATGCTCGCGGCGGTGCTGTGCGCGGTATGCGCGATGACTGCCGTGAGCGGCCACACCGGAACACGCGCCGCTCCGCCGGCCGCCGTCTCCACCGAGTCCGGTCCGGAACACCCCCACGACCTCCTGGACACCGCCCTACGCCCACCCGCCCGCCAGGGCCACCGCCCCCTCGTACCCCAGCGCCCCGCGCGACCCCCCGCACACCCACGCCACCGGCACCCGACGGCACGCGCCCGCCCTGCGCCTCCGTACGCCCCCACCCCGCGCGCCCAGCGCTGCCTGGTCCTCCGCTGCTGACGGTCCCCGCTCCGGACCGTTCCCCTCCCCCTCCCCAGCAGCACGAGAGGACCCTCATGCCGAAGGACCCGTACGCGATCCTGCGCGCCCTCGTACGCGCCGAATCCCTCCGCAACGCCCCGAAGCCGCCCCCGGACCCCCACCAGGTGACTCCGGACCCCGCTCCGGGACAGCAGTCCCCGCCGAAGGACCACAAGCGCGACTGAGCCACCCGGCGGAGGCGGACCCGTTCCGCCTCCGCCCGAGCCGCCTCCGCCCGAGCCGAACCGAACCGGGCCGCGCCGAACAGGGCCCCTCAGCGACAGCTACCGCCTGCGCCGAGCCGTACCGAAGACCGACCGGGTGATCTCGCGGCCGATCTGCGTACCCAAACTCCGGGCCAGTGACTTGAAGACACCACTGCCGACGACCTGCTGGACGACAGAGGCATCCTGGTCATCACCCTTCCGGGCGCGCCCCCGCGACGGACCCGCCTCCGAGGAAGGCGTGGAAGGCGTGGAAGCCTCGGAAGCGGGGGAGGAGGCCCCGGTCCCCCTCGCCGTCAGCTTCTCGTACGCCGACTCCCGGTCGACCGCCTCCGCGTAACTCCCGTACAGCGACGACTCCTTGACCGCCCCGTCCAGGACGGCCGGTTCGACGGGACCCATCAGGGACTCCGGCGCCCTCAGCCGTGTCGCCGCGACCGGCGTCGGCGCGCCCTTCTCGCTGAGGACGGTCACCACGGCCTCGCCGGTGCCCAGCGCGGTGAGGACCTCTTCCAGGTCGTACGGGGAGTTGGGGAAGGTCTTCACCGTGGCTCTGAGGGCCTTCTGGTCGTCGGGAGTGAAGGCTCGCAGCGCGTGCTGCACCCGGTTGCCGAGCTGGGCGAGGACATCCCCCGGCACGTCCTTCGGGGTCTGGGTGACGAAGAAGACACCTACCCCTTTCGAGCGGATCAGCCGGACGGTCTGGGTGATGGCGTCCAGAAAGGCCTTCGACGCGTCGTTGAAGAGCAGGTGCGCCTCGTCGAAGAAGAAGACGAGTTTCGGCTTGTCCGCGTCACCGACCTCCGGGAGGTCGTGGAAGAGGTCCGCGAGCAGCCACATCAGGAAGGTCGAGAAGAGCTGCGGCTTGTCCTGCACGGCGGGCAGTTCCAGGACGGAGACCGTGCCCCGTCCGTCCCCCGCCACACGCAGCAGCTCGCTCGTGTCGAACTCCGGCTCCCCGAAGAACGGACTCATCCCCTGCGCCTCGAACGCGGTCAGCGAGCGCAGGATCACCCCGGCCGTGGCCGAGGAGAGCCCTCCGATGCCCTTGAGCTCGGACTTCCCCTCGTCGGAGGTCAGAAAGGTCACCACGGCCCGCAGATCCAACAGGTCGACCAACTCCAGGCCCTTCTGGTCGGCGTAGTGGAAGATCAGGCCGAGCGACTGCTCCTGGGTCCGGTTGAGCTGGAGCACCTTGGACAGCAGGACCGGCCCGAAGCCGGTGATCGTCGCGCGTACGGGGATGCCGTGGCCCATGCCCCCGAGTGCGTAGAACTCGCAGGGGAACCCGGCCGGCGTCCACTCCTGGTGGACCTCCGCGGCCCGCGCCCGCACCTTGTCGTTCTCCTGTCCCGGTGCCGAGATCCCGGAGACATCGCCCTTCACGTCGGCGAGGAACACCGGCACGCCCTGCGCGGACAGTTGCTCCGCGATGAGCTGCAGCGTCTTCGTCTTGCCCGTACCGGTGGCCCCGGCGACCAGCCCGTGCCGGTTGAGCATCGGCAGCGGGATACGGATCTGTACGTCCGACAGGCACCGCCCGTCCCACAGCAGGGCGCCCAGGTCGAGCGCGGGTCCCGTGAAGGCGTACCCGGAGGCGATTTCGAGGGCCCCCTGGGGAAGTGCGGGAGCACCGCTCACGCTTTCGGGTGCCTTCGCCGACGGCGCTTCGCTGTCAGTCATTTCAGACCCATGTTCCTGGTTTGCCCGCACCTGCCCCAGGTCCACTTCCGAACCGATCTTGAAAGGGTGATCCAGGAGAATTACCGGTTTGCCCATATTTACGGCGTCATTTCCAGCGTCGCACTCCGCCACCATGGCTGCGCCCGGAAGGTCTTGACCGGTAGGCTTTCCGTGTGATCTTCAAGCGCATCGGAAACGGCCGGCCGTACCCCGACCACGGCCGGGAAAGCACCCGGCAGTGGGCGGATGTCGCGCCACGCCCGGTCCGCCTCGATCAGCTGGTGACGACCAAGGGCCAGCTCGACCTGGAAACGCTGCTCGCCGAGGACTCCACGTTCTACGGCGACCTCTTCGCGCACGTAGTGAAGTGGCAGGGCGACCTCTACCTGGAAGACGGCCTCCACCGAGCCGTCCGAGCCGCCCTCCAGCAACGCCAGGTCCTCCACGCCCGAGTCCTGGAACTGGACTAGCGGCAGCCCCGCAAGGGGCGCGGGGAACTGCGCGCTCAGCCACGAACGACCCGCACCGACCGTCCTACGGGTGCACCCACCCACTCAGGGGCGCGGGGCTGTGACATGGTGCGGCTCCGCCGCGCGGGCGCGACAAGCCCCCGCCCACCCGCAGTTTCCATCGGCGCCCCCGCGGAGCACATTCGCACATTGACCCTTTTGGGTTGGACTGAGCCCAGGTCAATGATCATCTAGTAGGCATCGCCGCCAAGGCGCACTACGCTGCGCCCATGAGCATGCTGACTCCCCCTGGCATGGGCGGCCAGTACAAAATCACGGGGGACAAGTACCCACGGATGCGCAGAAGCCGAGGGCGTCGCAAGATCGCGCTCGCGGTCATCGCCTCCGTCGCCGCGCTCGGACTGATCGGCTGGGGAACGCTGCAGCTCATCGACGTCTTCACAGGCGGCGGCGACGAGGCTTCCGCGGCAGGTCCGGCCGCCGACTGCACGGCATCCCCCGCGCCCTCTTCAAGCCCGGCCAGCGCCCTCCCCGAGCCCGGCCAGATCACCGTGAACGTCCTCAACGCCACGCCCCGCTTCGGCCTCGCCAAGGACACCGCCGCCGAGCTGAAGAAACGCGGCTTCAAGATCGGCGAGATCGGGAACGCGACGAAGGCGTACGACAAGAAGGTCAAGGGCATCGGGATAGTCCTCGGTGCCACGTCGGCCTCCGACACCGCGCTCCCCGTACTCGGAACGCAGCTCACCGGCGCCGAGCTGAAGACCGACACCCGCGCGAAGCCGGCCGAGGTCGACCTGATCCTCGGCTCGGCCTTCAAGTCCCTGACAAAGAAAGAGGATGCCGACAAGGCCCTCACCACGCTGACCGAGCCCGCACCAACGCCATCGGCGACGAAGAAGAGCTGCTAGCGGGCTCCAACAACGAGCCCGATTCCGTACGAGCCCGTACAAGCCCGTACGAGGTCCCTTGCACGGGCCGTTGCCGGGGCAGAGCCCGCTGTCCGGCAACGGCCGGGCAGCGGGCGGCCGGGCAGCGGGCGCGCTACTCGGCCGCGCCGTACATCCGGTCCCCCGCGTCGCCCAGGCCCGGGACGATGTAGCCGTGCTCGTTCAGGCGCTCGTCGACCGATGCCGTCACGACCGTGACGGGTGTGCCGGCCAGCTCGCGCTCCATGACCTCGACGCCCTCGGGGGCGGCGAGGAGGACCACGGCGGTCACATCGTCGGCGCCGCGCTTCATGAGCTCCTGGATCGCCGCGACGAGCGTGCCGCCGGTGGCGAGCATCGGGTCGAGGACGTACACCTGGCGGCCGGAGAGGTCCTCCGGCATCCGGGTCGCGTACGTGGACGCCTGGAGCGTCTCCTCGTCGCGGATCATGCCCAGGAAGCCCACCTCGGCGGTCGGCAGCAGGCGCACCATGCCGTCGAGCATGCCGAGGCCGGCCCGCAGGATCGGTACGACGAGGGGGCGCGGGTGGGACAGCTTGACGCCCGTGGTCGGGGACACCGGGGTCACGATGTCGACCTGCTCGGTGCGCACGTCCCGGGTGGCCTCGTAGGCGAGCAGGGTGACCAGCTCGTCGGCGAGCCGCCGGAAGGTCGCGGAATCGGTGCGGAGGTCGCGCAGCGTGGTGAGCTTGTGAGCGACCAGCGGGTGGTCGACGACGTGGAGGCGCATGCCCACAAGGGTATCCGGGCCCTCGTCGCCCACCCCTCCCCGACCACCTACTCCTCCCAGCGGATGCGCCGTCCCTCCGAACGCCGACCGGTATCCAAACCTCGGCTGGCATCAAACCGCCCGTCGGAGGGAAAGTGAGAGGGACCGACTGGGGGTGTTGCCCATGTCCGAACCGGAACAGCGGAACAGGGAGTACCGGGAGGACCGGGAGGACCGGGAGGACCCGGCGAGCGACGCCGAGCGACGCAGGCGCCGCGCCCAGTTCCTGCGGGAACTCACGGAGGCGCGCGAGCTGCGCGACCGGGTGCAGCCCCGGCGGGCGAAGACGGCCCGGCTGCGCCACGCCATGCGCATGCGCACGTTCCGCGGGTAGCCGCGTTCACGCGAAGGCCGCCACCAGGCCACCTGTTGACACCCCGCATCCCCGCCGTACGACGATCCCTCGGACAGGCGCGTACAAAGCGGAGGCCGTGTCGGCGTACGATCCCGCTGTCGGTGGGCGCTGGGCGCCCAGGTGAGGCCATACGGCGGCGTGACGTACGCGACACGTGAACGGGCGCTGAAACGCGACCGGGACACAGCGAGCCGAAGACCTCTCCTGAACGCTCCGTTTCTGCCACGATGCCGAGTGGGCGGGACTCGGAGTTCACAACTCCCCGCTCACAGCCTCCGCCGGGGGGACCCCCAACCGGCACGCCTATGACCAGTGGGAGAGTCACGGTGTACTTCGCCGCACTGCTCGCGCGCACCGAAGACGGGTGGGAAGCGAGCGACACAGAGCTCGACGATGTGGAGACCCTGTCGGATCTGACCGACCTGGCCCGCGAAGCCTCGGTCGACGACGACACGGTGCTCGTCTTCATCGAGCAGGAGGACGCGTGGTTCGGAGTCGTCCGGGTGGACGGCGAGGAGGACCCTCGCATCTACGTCTCGGACGCCGCGGCCGCTGCCCGTAGTTCGTACGGCGAGATCCTGCTCACGGACGAACTGCTCGGAAGGGATCCCGGCGACGACGATGTCGCCGACCTGGACTCCCTCGACCTCGACGGCACGGAGGACGGTGAACCCGAGGACGAAGCCGACGCCGACGATGAGGAAGACGTCGGCGCCACCGCCAAGGGTGAGGCCGTGCCGTCCGGACCCATCGGAGACCGCCAGGTCCTCGCCGACCTCGGCGTGGACGAGAAGGAACTGCTGGCCCTGGACAGCACCGACGCGCTCGGCGAGATCGCCGAGGTGCTCGGCGCGGCGGAGGTCCTGGAGACCGTCCGCTGACTCCCCCGAGCGCCCAGGAGGAACAGGACCCCGTACGCGACCGCTGGCGGGCCGCGATGCGGCTCGCCCTGGACGAGGCCGAACTGGCCGTCCGGGGCGGGGACGTCCCCGTCGGCGCCGTCGTGCTGTCCCCGGACGGCACGACGGTGCTCGCCACCGGGCACAACGAACGTGAGGCGACCGGCGATCCGACCGCCCACGCCGAGGTACTGGCGGTCCGCCGGGCCGCCGCGAAGCTCGGTGCGTGGCGGCTCACCGGCTGCACGCTCGTCGTGACCCTCGAACCCTGCACGATGTGCGCGGGCGCGATCGTGCAGTCCCGACTGGACCGCGTGGTCTACGGCGCCCGCGACGAGAAGGCGGGCGCGGCCGGCTCCCTCTGGGACGTCGTACGCGACCGACGGCTCAACCACCGCCCCGAAGTGATCGCCGGCGTACTCGACGAGGAGTGCGCCCGGCTGCTCACCGACTTCTTCCGCGACCGCTGACACATCCGCCGCCCCAGACGTCGGCGCACTGCCCACCCGGCGGCCGAATACGGATTTCGAAGCACGGCCCAACGTGGGCTAGGATCTCTCTCGGTAGCGTGTCCGAGCGGCCGAAGGAGCTCGCCTCGAAAGCGAGTGTGGCGCAAGTCACCGAGGGTTCAAATCCCTCCGCTACCGCTTCGGAAGGGCCCCGTCGAAAGACGGGGCCCTTCGTGCGTTCCGATCGTGCGTTCCGAACTCGCCCTTTCTTGAAAGATTGTCAGATCATCTGCCCGGGTTACACTCTCGGCCGACAACAGGGGTTCCAACAGGCGCAGCCGGCAGACGCACCAGGCAGCAGGCACACGGGGAGGCCGCGATGGCGGTGAATTCGAAGAAGATCGCTGTCTACGCGCTCGTGGTCTTCGTGCTGTACGTGATCATCACCGACCCCAAAAATGCCGCCAAGTACGTCGAGATAGGGTTCGAGGGCATTTCGAACGCCGCTCAGGCCGTCGGGGACTTCATGACGTGGCTCGCCGACGGGGCCCAGAACTAGGAGTGCCCGTGATCCGCCACCTGGTCCTGCTCAAGCTCAACGAGGGTGTCGAGCGCGACGACCCGCGCGTCGTCGAGGGCGTCGCCGCCTTCCGCGCCCTCGGCGGACAGATCCCCGAACTGAAGTTCTGGGAGTGCGAGTGGAACATCACCGACCGGCCCGTCGCGTACGACTTCGCGATCAACTCGGCGGTCGAGGACACGGACGCGCTCAAGCGGTACATCGAGCACCCGGCCCACCAGGCGGGCGTCGCACTGTGGCGGGAGTTCGCCACGTGGGTGATCGCCGACTACGAGTTCTGAGCGCGCCCGGCGCACGCCCCCGGCCCCTCGCCTGAACGGCGGGGGGCCGTTTTGCGCCCCTGAGCCCGCCTCGGGCCCCAACTCACGCTCAACACGGAGTTATGCGGTGCTTGCACACAGTGCACATGTCTTGTGATGCTATGACCGCTTTTGACGGATGAGTTGACGGATGTTGACCGACCCAGAGGTGGAGTTGACCGTGCCGGCCAGTACTGCGCCTCAAGCACCGCCCCAAGAGCCACCGGCTCCACCCTCGACCCCAGCCCCTACCCCAGCCCCAGCCCCTGAACCCGCAGCTCCAGCCCATGAACCCCCGGCCCCGGCTTCCGCTCCAGCCCAGGAGCGCCTTCCCGACCCTCCGGAGGAGAGCCCGCAGCGCCGCCGCGGGGCCGACACCCGGGCCCTCACCCAGGTGCTCTTCGGCGAGCTCAAGAACCTGGAGCCCGGCAGCCCCGAGCACGGCAGGGTGCGCACCGCGCTGATCGAGGCGAACCTCCCGCTGGTGCGGTATGCCGCCGCCCGGTTCCGGTCGCGCAACGAGCCCATGGAGGACGTCGTCCAGGTCGGCACCATCGGGCTGATCAACGCCATCGACCGGTTCGACCCCGACCGGGGCGTGCAGTTCCCGACCTTTGCGATGCCCACGGTGATCGGCGAGATCAAGCGGTACTTCCGCGACAACGTCCGCACGGTCCACGTACCGCGCCGGCTGCACGAGCTGTGGGTCCAGGTGAACAGCGCGACCGAGGACCTCACGACGGCCTTCGGACGCGTACCCACCACCGGCGAGATCGCCGAGCGGCTGCGGATCACCGAGGAGGAGGTCCTGGCCTGCATCGAGGCCGGACGTTCGTACCACGCGACCTCGCTGGAGGCCGCCCAGGAGGGCGACGGGCTGCCGGGGCTCCTCGACCGCCTCGGCTACGAGGACCCCGCGCTCGACGGCGTCGAACACCGCGACCTCGTACGGCACCTCCTCGTCCAGCTCCCCGAGCGGGAGCAGCGCATCCTCCTCCTGCGCTACTACAGCAATCTGACCCAGTCACAGATCAGTGCCGAACTGGGCGTATCGCAGATGCATGTGTCAAGGCTGCTTGCCCGCAGCTTTGCCCGGCTGCGATCCGCAAACAGGATCGAGGCGTAACCCACAGGAGCGAATCACTCCGAAGGCCTTTTCCTGACATTTCTTGGCCCAAAAACTGTCAGACCCCTGTTTTCCAGGGCCTATTCACCCTCTCCATGTCGACATGTCACTACAGCGTGTTGCCGACATGTGACATTCTTCCGGTGACGCGTTTGCCGCAGCCCCACCTCCGGTATTCAGGTGGAGGCTGCGTTCCTTCGACGGGAGCGTCCGCCGCGACCGTCCGCGACCCAAAGGGGGTGGCATGTCCGCAGACCAGGGCAGCTCGAAGGTGCTCACGCTCACGAAGAGCGAATCCGCGCCCGACGCGCTTCACAGTGGCGTTGTTGATGGACCGGCCGTCCCGGCCACGGAAGTCCCGGCCTTCCCCCCGACGACCGAAGCCATCGACACCCGCACCCTGTCCCGCTCCCTGTTCCTGCGGCTCGCCGCACTGGATGAGAACAGCCCCGAGCGTGCCTATGTACGAGACACCCTCATCGAGCTCAATCTGCCGCTGGTGCGTTACGCGGCCGCGCGATTCCGGTCGCGCAACGAGCCGATGGAGGACATCGTCCAGGTCGGCACGATCGGCCTGATCAAGGCGATCGACCGCTTCGACTGCGAACGCGGCGTCGAGTTCCCGACGTTCGCGATGCCGACGGTCGTGGGCGAGATCAAGCGGTTCTTCCGGGACACCTCGTGGTCGGTGCGGGTGCCGCGCCGCCTCCAGGAGCTGCGGCTGGCCCTCACCAAGGCCAGTGACGAGCTCTCCCAGAAGCTGGACCGCTCGCCGACCGTCGCCGAACTCGCCGCCGTCCTCGGCGTCTCCGAGGAGGACGTGGTCGACGGCCTCGCGGTCGGCAACGCGTACACGGCGTCGTCGCTCGACTCGCCGGCCCCCGAGGACGACGGCGGCGAAGGCTCCCTCGCGGACCGCCTCGGCTACGAGGACACGGCGCTGGAAGGCGTCGAGTACCGCGAGTCGTTGAAGCCCCTCCTCGCCAAACTCCCGCCCCGCGAGCGGCGGATCATCATGCTCCGCTTCTTCGCGAACATGACGCAGTCGCAGATCGGCGAGGAGGTCGGCATCTCACAGATGCACGTCTCCCGCCTGCTCACGCGCACGCTGTCACAGCTGCGGGAAGGCCTGATCTCCGACTGAGGCCGGACGGAGGGGTCGCCCATCAAGACCCCTACCGAGGCTTCATAATTGACGACCCGTCAGCCACACTGGCGCGATGCGCCGACGAATGGGTCAGAAGTCGATTCGTGGTCGCCGAGGCACCCACAAGGGCACCTCGGCGACTGTCGTCTGCCTGGCAGCGACCCTCGCCGCCTGCGCAACCGACGGCAACAGCGAGGGTTACGTCGCCGTGCAGCGCCCCGCGTCATCCGGCGAGGCGGTGGCGCCCACCGGGGACGTGGAGTTGGTACCGCTGGAGGGGTCGACGGGCAAGCCAGGGACCGGTACTTCGGGGTCTCCAGGCAATCCGGGAAGCAAGAGCGCAGGCAGGAGCGCCTCGGCCGCATCCGGGCCGAACTCTGCGTCAGGCTCCGACGGCAACGGTCGTACGACTCCGACGACGGGCGGCAACGGACCCGATACCGACTCCGGTGCCGCGAGCGGGAGTTCCGGCACGGGTGCGCCGAGCGGTGGCGCACAGGCGAGTCCCGCCGCTCCCGCGCGACCCGGGCCCGCCGTACTCGGCATCGGCGACCCTGAGCGGGAGCCCGCCGACAAGCGCTGGTGCGAGAAGGTCACCGTCGGTTTCCACAACACCGGGGGCACCGCGGTGCGTTCGGGCACGGTGACCTTCGGGACGCACATCATCGGGGCGCTCGGGATCGACTGGGCGACCGTCGAGTCGGCCGAGAAGCTTCCCGCGCCGATCGCTCCGGGCGCGCGGGAAGAGAAGACCTGGACGGTGTGCGTCGACGCGTGGCACGTACCGCTGGGCATGCGCGTCGAGACGCGGGACGTGTCCGTCCGGTGGGAGTAGGGCGCCGTGCGGTGCCCCCGCCTCGCCTAGCTGAACGCGAGCCAGGCGACGACGGCTACGACCGCGACGGCCACGATCACGCCGACGATCACGCCGATGCGGGGACCCGCGGGAGCCGCCTGCTGCTGCCGGCCGCTCTGCGGGTCGTCGACGAACGCTCGGAACATCTGGGTGCTACCCGCGGGGTCGTAGTTGCCCTCGGGGCCCTGGGTGTTTGCCATGGCCCTGGACTCTAGGTGCCGCTTCGGGTGAACGTCCACCCGGGTACCCCCTGGGACCGCCCGGAAAGGAACGCGCCCCCGCCTTCCTGCACCGCCCCACACCGTTGCCACCTGCCCGCGAACCCGGGTTGCCCGCGCCCCTGAAAGCCCCACGTGACGCCCGTCCTGGGTTGCTCGCGCAGTTCCCCGCGCCCCTGGCGGGGGCCCGGCCGGTTGCCACCCACCGGGCCAAGGGGCCGCGGCGGGACGTGCGTCCGCAGCGTACGACGACACACGAACGCAGCCACCGTGCGGCAACCGCGCTTTACGTCACCGGCTGCGGACGCACGTCCCGCCGCGGCCCCGCACCCGACAGACAAACGCCAGCCCCCACCCACCCAGGGGCGCGGGGAACTGCGCGAGCAACCCCCACCCACCCCGCAGCCGAAAACCCCCGCACACAAGCCACCCCACCTGCGAGTTTACGTTCGCCAATGCTTGCCTTTGCCAAGGTTTTAGCCCCACAGCCCCCGTTTCATTTGCCTGTAGCAACCAACAGTTCTTATGGTTGCCTAAAGCAACAAACCAGGAGACAGGGAGGAGCAATGGCCGCTCGACGCCAGTACGAGGAGTTGGCCCGGCAGCTCAGCGCCCTGGGCGCGGTGAAGCGAGGCCTCGGCCGGATGCTCCCGCACGAGTGCCCGACCGGCTCCGCCGCCGTACTCACCCTGCTGGACCGGCACGGCGAGATGCGAATGAGCCGCCTCGCGGAACTGCTCGCCATCGACATGTCGGTCACAAGCCGCCACGTGGCACACGTGGCCGACCACGGCTGGATCAACCGCTCCCCCGACCCCGCCGACAAACGTTCACGCATCCTCCGGCTGACCCCCACCGGCCGGGACATGCTCGCCGAACTCTCCGAGCGCCACATGAACGCGCTCGCCCACTACTTGGCGGACTGGTCGGACGACGAGGTCGACCAGCTCAACTCCCTGCTCGAACGACTCCGCACCAGCTTCGGCGACTGCCGCCCACCCGCATGACGCATCACAAGAAAAGGATCCCCATGGCAACGACCACACCAGCCGGTGTGCGGGGCTCACACGCCAAGCACGCAGGTGCCGGAGGCGCCGGAGGCGCCGCCGACGGCGCTCCGATGACGCACCGGCAGATCATGGAGGCCCTCTCCGGGCTGCTGCTCGGCATGTTCGTCGCGATCCTGTCGTCGACGATCGTCACCAACGCCCTCCCCGAGATCATCGGCGACCTGGGCGGCGGCCAGTCCGCCTACACCTGGGTCGTCACCGCCGCGCTGCTGTCGATGACCGCCGCGACGCCCCTGTGGGGCAAGCTCGCCGACCTGTACAGCAAGAAGGCGCTCGTCCAGATAGCCCTGGTCATCTACGTCCTGGGATCGGCCGCCGCGGGCCTGTCGCAGAACCCCGGCATGCTGATCGCCTGCCGCGTGGTGCAGGGCATCGGCGTGGGCGGTCTGTCCGCCCTCGCGCAGATCGTCATGGCGGCGATGATCTCCCCGCGCGAGCGCGGCCGGTACTCCGGCTACCTCGGCGCCACGTTCGCCGTCGCGACCGTCGGCGGCCCGCTGCTCGGCGGTGTCATCACCGACACCAGCTGGCTCGGCTGGCGCTGGTGCTTCTACGTCGGCGTACCGTTCGCGGTCATCGCGCTGATCGTGCTGCAGAAGACCCTGCACCTGCCGGTCGTGAAGCGGGACGTGAAGGTCGACTGGGGCGGCGCGTTCCTCATCTCCGCGGCGGTCTCGCTGCTGCTGCTCTGGGTCACCTTCGCGGGGGACAAGTACGAGTGGGTGTCGTGGCAGACGTACGCGATGGTCGGCGGCGCCGTCGCCCTGGGGCTGTTGTTCGTGCTCGTCGAGTCGAGGGCCAGGGAACCGATCATCCCGCTGCGGCTCTTCCGCAACCGGACCATCACCCTCTCCTCCATCGCCTCGCTCTTCGTGGGCGTCGCGATGTTCTCCGGCACGGTCTTCTTCAGCCAGTACTTCCAGCTGGCCCGGGACAAGTCCCCGACGATGTCGGGTGTCATGACGATCCCGATGATCGGTGGCCTGTTCATCTCCTCCACCGTCTCCGGGCAGATCATCACCAAGACGGGCAAGTGGAAGGTCTGGCTGGTCAGCGGCGGTGTCCTGATCACCGCGGGGCTCGGTCTGCTGGGCACCATCCGGTACGACACGGACTACTGGCGGGTGGCCGTCTTCATGGCGCTGCTGGGTCTCGGCATCGGCATGATGATGCAGAACCTGGTGCTGTCCACGCAGAACCAGGTGGCGCCGCAGGACCTCGGCTCGGCCAGCTCCACGGTCACCTTCTTCCGTTCCCTCGGCGGCGCGATCGGCGTCTCCGCGCTGGGTGCGGTGATGGCCAACCGGATCACCGACTACGTCAAGGACGGCCTGACCGGCCTCGACCCCAAGTCCGCGGCCGCGGCGGCCGGTTCGAGCACCGGCGGCAGCATCCCGGACATGGACGCACTGCCCGCGCCGCTCCGCACGGTCATGGAGAGCGCGTACGGACACGGCATCGCGGACGTCTTCCTGATCGCGGGCGCGCTGGCGCTGGTCGCCTTCTTCGTCACGCTGTTCATCAAGGAGGTTCCGCTGCGTACGTCGGGTGCTCTGGCGCAGGCCGCCGAGGCCTCCCCGGCCGAGACCACCCCGGCCGAGACCGAGGAGCGCGTCCCGAGCCGGGCCGTAGCAGACACGGAAACCGGAACCGGGACCAGCACCGGGACCGAATCCAGCGCGGGCCCCGACCTCGACCCCAGCCCCACCTCCATCCCCGGCTCCATCGGGATCCCGGTGCGCGGATACGTCCGAGGCGCCGAGAGCGAGCCCGTACCCCGGGCCGCCGTCACGCTGATCTCGCTCGCGGGCCGTCAGCTGGGCCGCGCGGTCGCGCAGGCCGACGGCGCCTACGCGGTGGACGCGCCCGGCACGGGTTCGTACGTACTGATCGCCTCCGCCGACGGGTTCCAGCCGCAGGCCTCGACGGTCGTCGTGAACGGGGAGCCGCTCGCGTACGACATCCTGCTGAGCGGGACGAGCGGGCTGTCCGGCACGGTGCGGGCGGTCGAGGGCGGGAAGCCGGTCGTGGGCGCGATGGTGATCGTGACCGACGTGCGCGGTGACGTGCTGGCCACCGGAACCACCGGCGAGCAGGGCGAGTTCGCCTTCGCCGAGCTGGTGCCGGGCGCCGTGACCGTCGCGGTGAACGCCTCCGGACACCGGCCGCGGGCCCTGCCCGTCGAGGTCGGCGGCACCGGCGTCACCCGGGTCGAGGTCGAACTCGTCCCGGGCGCGCAGGTCCAGGGCGTCGTGCGGGCACCCGGCGGGCCGCTGGCCGACGCCCGGGTCACCCTCGTCGACGCGGCGGGCAACGTGGTCGGCACCTCCACCACCGGGGCCGACGGGGCGTACGCCTTCGCCGACCTGGACAGCGGCGAGTACACGGTCATCGCGACCGGCTACCCGCCAGTGGCCACGGCCCTGACCGTGAACGGCACCGGCGTCGACGGCCACGACATCGAACTCGCCCATCCCGGCGAGTAGTTGAGGACCCCGGCCCGTGGTGCGTGCTCTTGGTGGAGGGCACGCACCACGGGCCGGTTTCATGAGATGAGGTTGCTTGCCATGGGACTGACCGCGCGGATCCGTACGCGGGACGGCTGGGCCGTGTCGCACGCGGTCGTCACGGTGACCGACGGGACGGGCGCGCAGATGGTGCGCGCCGAGGCGGACGAGGAGGGCGCGGTTCGGGACGCGACGGAGCTCGCGCCCGGTGCGTACACCGTGATCGTCACGGCCGTCGGGTACGCGCCCGCGGCGGCCGGCGCGATCGTGACGGCGAGCGGGCGGGCGGCGATCGGCACGACCCTGAAGGTGGAACTGGACATCCAGGCGGTGCGGGGCGGAACGCTACCGCCGCTGTGACGCCCGGCCCGAGGGGCCGGAAGGGTCGGAAGGGTCCGAGGGACCGCCGTCCCCGCCGTCGCCCCGACCGTCGTGCGGACCGAGCCAGGCAAGCCCCAGAAGCCGGCCGCGTCCTAGGCTGGGGCCATGGCATCGAACATCGCGACGAACACCTCCGTCTCCCTCGACGACCTGCTGGCCTTCGTACGCCCCCGCCACCACGCCATCCTGCTGACGCGCAGGTCGGACGGCGGCCCCCAGGGTTCCCCGCTGACCTGCGGAGTCGACGACTCGGGCCGCATCGTCGTCTCGACCTACCCGGAGCGCGCCAAGACCCGCAACGCCAAGCGCGACGACCGCGTCAGCCTCATCGTCCTGAGCGACGACTGGAACGGCCCGTGGGTCCAGGTCGACGGCACGGCCGAGGTGATCGACTCCCCCGACTCCGTCGAACCGCTCGTCGAGTACTACCGCAACATCGCGGGCGAGCACCCGGACTGGGACGAGTACCGAGAGGCCATGCTCAAGCAGGCCAAGTCCATCATCAGGATCACCCCGCAGAGGTGGGGCCCGGTGGCAACGGGCGGCTTCCCGGCAAGGCTGGCTCCCCAGGAGTAGCGACCCGGCGGTATCGCGCCCCTTCTCCTTCCGGGGGCGCGGGAAACGGGGCGCCTTTCGGGCAGGGGGCACCGCAATCTTTCAGGGGCGCTGGAAGCCGGGTGCCTCTTCCGGCAGGGGCCACCGCGAGCCTTTAGGGGCGCGGGGCTGTCACATTGTGCGGCTCCTCCCCCACTCTCGACTTCGCTCGAGCGGGGGGACCCCCACCGTGGGCGCGACCAGCCCCCACGCACCCGCACATCACACACAAGCCGGCGGCAGCCAACCCGTACCACTCACACCCCCCGCCCTTCCCTCCGCACCACCGACTCGATCCCCGTGATCACCAGGTCAAGCGCGAAGTGGAAGTCCCGCTCGTACATCTCCTCGACCGTGTTGCCCCCACGAGCCCGCATGATCTCCTTGGACTCCTGGAGAACGTCGTCGAGTTCAGGAGCCTGCCGGAGCGTGCTCAGAGACTGCTGGAAGTACTCGTCCGGAGTCATCCCCGCAGCGGCGGAGCGCACGGTGAAATGCCCCTCGATCGTGCCGAAGCCGTACACGAACTGGAAGACGGCCGAGATGGCCCCGGTCAACCGGTGCGTGGGCAGCCCGGTCCTGCGGATCACCTGCTGCACGGTGCGCGAGAAGGCCACCGACCTGGGCCCGATGTTGAGGTACGTGCCGAGCAGCGGTGACACCCATGGGTGCCGCACCAGGAGCGCCCGGTAGCCGGAGGCGATCGCCCGGAGCTGGTCGCGCCAGTCCTCGCCCGACTCCGGGTCGGGCAGCTCCAGTTCGCCAAAGACCGCGTCGAGGGCGAGTTCAAGGAGGTCGTCCTTGGTGTCCACGTACCAGTAGACGGACATCGCGGTCACGTTCAGCTCGGCGGCCAGCCGGCGCATGGAGAACTTGGCCAGCCCCTCCGCGTCGAGCAGCCGTACCGTGGCCTCGGTGATCCGGTCCCGGTCGAGCGACGACGGCTGACCGCCCCGGGCGGCTCCGCCCCGCGGGGCCTTGCCCTCCAACCAGACGCTGGTCCGCGCCGGACGCTTGGCCCGGTCGGCTGCCCTCACCATGGCCCACCTTCCTCGGAGCTCGTACGGAGGGGCGCCCCGGAATACCGAGGTCCGCCCCCTCCCTGATGCTAAGCGGGCGTCAGGCCGCCATCGTCACCGCGGACTCCGAGTCTGCCCTCTCCGCCCGCCGGAGCAACGCCGCGGCGAGGAGTCCGCCGAGGAGAACGGCCACCGCGCCCACCAGTTGGCTGGTCTCCAGGCCGGAGGAGAACGCGTCCGTGATCCGCGCGCGCTCGTCCGCCGACTCCGCGGAGGCCAGCGCCGCCGGCAGCGAGGCCGCCGCGACCGTGATCAGCGCGGCGAAGCGGGAGTGGAGAACCGCGCCGAGGACCGCCACGCCGAGGCCGACGCCGAATTCGGCGAGCGTGCCGTTGACGCCCGCGCCCACGCCCGCCTTCTCCGGCGGAATCGCGCTCATGATGGCGTTGGCCATGGCGGGCATGGCGACCGAGATACCCGCGCCCATGACGACCAGGCCCAGCAGCATCCCGCCGTAGCCGCCGTCCGTGCCGCCGCCGAGCAGGGCGATGGCGGCCAGGCCCGCCGACAGCATCGTCATGCCGAGGGCGATGGCGGCCGGGGTGCCCACCTTGGCGACGATCCGGGCGCCCACACCGGCGAGGTTGAGGGCCACGACGGACAGGGCCATCGGGGCGATGCGCAGGCCCGCCTCCAACGGCTCGTATCCGAGCACGAATTGGAGGTGCTGGGTGAGCAGGAAGAGGGAACCGCCCATGCCGAAGGCGACCAGGATCGCGCCGGCGACCGCGCCGACGAAACGCTGGTTGCGGAAGAAATGCATGTCCAGCATCGGGTGCGGGATGCTCAGCTCCCACCGGGCGAACGCCGCGAGGACGGCGACGCCGACGGCCCCCGACCCCAGGACCTGGAGCGACGTCCAGCCGTGCTCGGGGCCCGAGATGATCGCGTACACGACCCCGGTCATGCCGACGGTCGAGAGCAGGGCGCCGAGGAGGTCGGGGCGGTCGCCCCGGGGGTTCTTGGACTCGGGGACCAGTTTGAGTACGGCGACCAGGGCGAGGGCGGCCACGGGGAGGTTGATCAGGAAGATCGCGCCCCACCAGAAGTGTTCGAGCATGACGCCGCCGAGGAGCGGGCCCGCCGCGAAGCCGAGGGAGTTGACGGTCGACCAGAGGCCGATCGCCTTGACGCGCTCGGTCTCGTCGAAGATCTGCACGACGACGGCGAGGGTCGTGGTCATGAGCAGCGCACCGCCGACACCCATGCCCGCGCGGGCCGCGATCAGCTGCGTCGCGTTCTGGGCGAGCCCCGCGACGAGCGAGCCGATACCGAAGAGGGCGAGACCCGTGGCGAGCATCTTCTTGCGGCCGTAGCGGTCGGCCGAGCTGCCGGCGGTGAGCAGCAGGCCCGACTGGACCAGCGAGTAGGCGTTGATCATCCACTGGATGTCCGCGGTGGACGCGTCCAACTCCTCGGTGAGGGAGGGGATCGCGACGTTGAGGACGGTGTTGTCGAGCAGCACGGTGAGCGTGGCGAGCAGGATCACGCCGAGGATCAGCCAGCGTTGGGGGTGGCCTTGGCTCTGACCTGGGCTCTGGCTCTGACCTGGGCTCTGGCCTTGACCTGGGCTCTGGCCTTGCGAGGTTGGCATGCCATACACCGTAGAACAACTCCCATACGCTGTACAACACAAAAAGTGAGGGGCGGTGGCCGAGGCACTTTCGCCTCGGCCACCGCCCCTTCGCTGCCGCCCCTGGGCCGCCGTCCTCCGGACTAGCTGGTCGGCTGCGTCAGGTCATAGAAGGTGGACGAACCCACCGTCACCTCCTTGAAGTTCTCCTGCACCCACTCGCTGATCTGCGTGCCGGTACCGGAGCTGCTGCCGCCGCCACCGCCGCCCATCGAGCCGGAGGAGATGAAGTAGTGGATCTTCCCGTCCTCCACGTACTTCTTGAACTGGGCCAGCGTCGGCGACGGGTCGCTGCCGTTGAAGCCGCCGATCGCCATGACCGGGTCACCGGTGGAGAGCTGGTAGCTCGCGGCGTTCTGGGCGCCGATGGCCGCCGCGACCCAGGTGTAGTCACCGGAGTTCTTCTCCAGGAGCACCTTGGCCTCGGAACTGACGGTCGCGCCGTTGAGCAGACCGCCCATGCCACCGCCACCGCCCATACCGCCGCCGTCGCCGGTGCCGCCGCCCCGCTGGGTCTGGCCGTTCTGGCCCGTCTGACCGTTGCCCGTCTGGCCGTTGCCGTTCTGCTGGCCCTGGCCGTTCTGGCCGCCGCCCGGCATACCGCCGGTCGGGGGCTGGCCCATGCCGCCGCCCTGCTGGTTCTGGCCGGTGCCGCCCTGCTGGTTCTGGCCCGGCATACCGCCGCCGCCACCGGGGCCGCCGCCCATGCCACCGCCGCCGCCCGGGCCGCCGCGGCCGCCCGAGACCGCCGGACCGGCCGTCACGATCGAACCGGTGTGGCCCTCGTTGAGCGTGGTGAGGGTGTACGCCGTCGGACCCGCCAGGGCCGCCACGAAGCTCAGCCCCACGACCGCGAGGGCGAGCCTGCGCCCGAGCCGCGAGACGAAGACCAGGCCGAGGGCCGCGGCCAGGCCGCCGACCAGGACCAGCCACTTCAGCCAGGGCAGGTAGTCGGAGGAGCGGTTCAGGAGGACGTACCCCCAGACCGCGGTGGCCGTCACTCCGGCCGCCATGGTGAGCGAGACCCACATCTTGCCGCGCTCTTCCCACAGCACGCTCGCGCCCATGCCGATCACGGCGGCGACGTACGGGGCGAGGGCCACGGTGTAGTACTCGTGGAAGATGCCCTGCATGTAGCTGAAGATCACCATGGTGATCAGCAGCGAGCCACCCCAGGCGAGGAACGCGGCGCGGGCCGTGTCGGTCCGCTTGGCCTTCCAGGTGAGGGCGATGCCCGCGGCGAGCACGATCAGCGCGGCCGGGATCAGCCAGGAGATCTGGCCGCCGATGGAGGAGCCGAACATCCGGTCCCAGCCGGTCTCGCCCCAGCTGCCGCCACCGCCACCGCCGCCGCCCCCGACGCTGCCGGTCTCCTCGCCGTTGATCCGGCCGAGTCCGTTGTAACCGAAGGTCAGTTCAAGGAAGGAGTTGTTCTGCGAGCCGCCGATGTACGGGCGGGAGGACGCGGGCCACAGTTCGACGATGGCCACCCACCAGCCGCCCGCGACGATCATCGACAGGCCCGCGAGGAGCACCTGGCCGATGCGCTTGCGCAGGGTCGTCGGCGCGAAGACCACGTAGATCAGGGCCAGCGGAGGCAGGATCAGGAAGGCCTGGAGGGTCTTCACCAGGAAGGCGAGACCGACCGCCGCACCCGCCCACACCAGCCACTTCGTCTGTGCCTTCTCCATGGCGCGCAGCACGCAGTAGACCGTGACGGCCATCAGGAGCGCGAGGGCCGCGTCCGGGTTGTTGAAGCGGAACATCAGCGCGGCGACGGGCGTGAGCGCGAAGACCGCCATGGTGACGAACCCGGCCGCGGCGCTGAACCGGCGGCGCACCGCCCCGTACAGCACTCCGGCCGTGGCGACGGCCATCAGCACCTGCGGGAACAGGATCGCGAAGGAGTTCAGGCCGAACAGCCGCACCGACAGGGCCATCGGCCACAGGGAGGCCGGGGGCTTGTCGACGGTGATGGCGTTGGCCGAGTCGAGCGAGCCGAAGAAGAATGCCTTCCACGACTGGCTGCCGGCCTGGACGGCCGCGGAGTAGAAGGAGTTGGCGTACCCGGAGGCCGTGAGGTTCCAGGTGTAGAGCGCGCCGATCAGCAGCAGCGTGCCGAGGAACGCCGGACGCGTCCAGCGGTGGTCCTCGGGCCGCCCGCGCCACAGGCGGCGCGCGAAGGGCTGCTTGGGGCTGCCGTCCTCGGGGGCGGCCGGCGGAGCAACCACGGGCTCCTGCACGGCGGTTGCCCCGGTCGGACCGGGCGGTCCCCAGTCGGGGCTCGCGCCCCCGGAGGGGCCGACGCCCTCCTGATAGGTCGTGTCGGGCTGAGTCGTCGTCATCGTGCGTTCCTCGGATCGTGATCGTTCGGGCGCACCGGCTGCATCTGCATGGTCGCGTCCCCCCAGGTCTGGTGATCGTGCGGAGAGTGGGCCGTGCCGTACGGGTTCGCGTCGTACGAGTTCGCCTCATACGGGTTCGCGTCGTACGGGTTCGTCTCGTAGGGAGCCGAAGCCGTCTCGTACGAAACGGGAGCCGTCTCGTACGGAGCGGGAGCCGAGCCGTACGGAGCGGAATTCGAGCCGTACGGGGACTGCGGCGCCGTCGTGTAGACGGGCGAGGCCGGTCCGACCGGCACGGCGGGTGTGTGAGAGGCGACGACGGTCGACGGTGACTCGTCACGCCGGTCCGGGAACACCCAGGCCCGGAAGAGCAGGAACCGCAGCACGGTGGCCGCAAGGTTGGCGGCGATCAGCACCGCCAGCTCGGTGGAGTGCGCGGGGTCGGCCGTCGCCGCGTTCAGGGCGGCGAGCGAACCGCTG
This sequence comes from Streptomyces sp. NBC_00878, assembly GCF_026341515.1. Taxonomy (NCBI): domain Bacteria; kingdom Bacillati; phylum Actinomycetota; class Actinomycetes; order Kitasatosporales; family Streptomycetaceae; genus Streptomyces; species Streptomyces sp. NBC_00878. The sequence continues at coordinate 5,231,757 of NZ_JAPEOK010000001.1, forward strand.
GTGAGGGCGAGGCCGATACCGAAGACGACCAGGCCCTGCGCCTGGTGCTTCACGGCGTCGCCCCGGCCGCGCACACCGAAGGTGAGACGCCGGTTGGCCGCGGTGTTGGCGACCGCCGAGACGAGCAGGGCGAGCGCGTTGGCGACCTGCGACTCCGAGAACGTACGGAAGCCGCTGTAGAGCAGCAGGTAGAACAGCGTGGACAGCGCGCCCACGACACAGAACCCGACGAGCTGGCGGGCGAGACCCTTCGGTACGCCGCTGATCTCGCGGTCGCGCGGATCGTCCCCGAAGGGACGGGCGAGCCGGTCGAGCGCCAGCGAACCGGTGGCCAGGGCGCGCCCCACCCGCCAGACACCCTTGAGGTCGTCGGTCGCGGTCTTCACGATGTGCACGGTCGAGTCCGGGTCGTCGACCCAGTCGACCGGCACCTCGTGGATCCGCAGGCCGGCCCGCTCGGCGAGGACCAGCATCTCGGTGTCGAAGAACCATCCGGTGTCCTCGACGAGCGGCAGCAGCACCTGCGCCACATCGCGCCGGATCGCCTTGAAACCGCACTGGGCGTCGGAGAAGCGGGCCTGCAACGAGCCCCGCAGGATCAGGTTGTACGTACGGGAGATGAACTCCCGCTTGGCGCCCCGCACCACCCGCGAGCTGCGGGCGAGCCGCGAGCCGATCGCCAGGTCCGAGTGACCGGAGATCAGCGGGGCGACCAGCGGAAGAAGCGCGTTGAGGTCGGTGGAGAGGTCGACATCCATATAGGCGAGGACCGGGGCGTCCGAGGCGGACCAGACGGTGCGCAGCGCCCTGCCGCGCCCCTTCTGCTCCAGCCGGAACGCCCTGACCTCGGGTATCTCCGCCTCCAGCCGCGCCGCCACCAGGGGAGTGGTGTCCGTGGACGCGTTGTCCGCGATGGTGATGCGGAACGCGTACGGGAAGGTGCGGGCAAGGTGCTCATGCAGTCTGAGCACACACGGCTGGAGGTCCTTCTCCTCGTTGTAGACGGGGATCACTACGTCCAGGACAGGCGTACCGGCATTTCCGGCCGGGAGGTGCTCCCGCGCCGGCAGGTTGCCGGGAGAAGGTTCGGTTCGCATGACGAAGACTTTCGTCAAGCGCCCTGTTGCACCCATGTGGTCGTGCTGTGCTGTGCCTGTGAGTACGATTGCGAATTTGATGAGGAAATGAAGGCCTCATGAGAATGCGAGGCTTCGGGCGCCAGCGCGGGCAGATGCACGGTAAAGACGGTGCGTCCGGGCACGCTGTCGACGGTCACGGCGCCGCCGTGCGCGGCCGCGACGGCCTGCACGATGGCGAGCCCTAGCCCGGTGGACCCGGAGGCGCGCGACCGGGACGAGTCGCCCCGCGCGAACCGCTCGAAGACATGGGGGAGCAGGTCCGGCGGAATGCCCTGGCCGTCGTCCTGGACGTCCACGCACACCCAGGCTCCCTGACGGCGCACGCGCGCGGTCACCGTCGTACCCGGCGGCGTGTGCGTTCGCGCATTCGCAAACAGATTCACCATGACCTGCTGGACGCGCGCGGCGTCCGCCAGCACGAGCGCGGGTTCGTCGGGCAGCTCAAGGCGCCAGTTGTGTTCGCGCCCGGCGGCGCGGGCGTCGCTCACGGCGTCCACGACCAGCGGGGAGAGGTCGGTGTGCTCATAGCTGAGCGGCCGTCCGGCGTCGAGCCGCGCGAGCAGCAGCAGGTCCTCGACGAGCCCGGTCATCCGCCCGGCCTCGGACTCGATCCGGCCGAGCGCGTGTCTCGTGTCGGGCCCGGTCTCTTCCCGTCCGCGTCTGGTCAGCTCGGCGTACCCGCGGATGGACGCCAGCGGCGTACGCAGCTCATGGCTCGCGTCCGCGACGAACTGCCGTACGCGCGTCTCGCTCTCCTGGCGCGCGTGCAGGGCTCCGTGAACGTGGTCGAGCATGCGGTTGAGCGCGGCACCGACCTGCCCGACCTCCGTGTGGGGGTCGGTCTCGGACTCGGGCACACGCTCGTTGAGGGTCACCTCGCCCGTGTGGAGGGGGAGTTCGGAGACCCGGGTGGCGGTGGAGGCCACCTTGCGAAGGGGGCGGAGGGCAACCGTCACGAGGACGGACCCGGCGATCCCGGCGGCGACGAGACCGGCCACCGTGACACTCACCTCGACGATGACGAGGGTGTTGATGGTGCTGGTGACGGACTCGGTGGGCAGGGCTACGTAGTAGCTGCCCTTGACCCCGGTGACGTAGGTGACGCGGTACTCGCCCATGCCCGGGATGTCGACGGTGTGCTTGCCGGTCTTGGGCACGGAAGCGAGCGCGGCCTTCGCCGCCTCGCCAAGATTGTCGGAATCCATGCTGTCGAAGGCGCCGCCGGTGGACTTCTCCACGGCGACGACCGCCCTGGAGATCCCGCCGTCGGCATCGACCTCGGCGGCGATGGTGTCCTTCTGCGTCCCACCCTTGGTGACGAACTCCGTGAGCGCGTCGTTCGTCGAGGAGGCACCGGAGGGCCTCGACAAATCGCCGCCGTTCGGGTTCTCGGGCAACTGGTCCGGCGGCGGGCCACCGGCACGCCGAGCGGCATCGGTCACCTGCGTGTCCAACTGCTTGTACAGGTGCTGGCTCAACGCGATCGTCGTCACCGTACCGATCACCGCACACACCACCGCGATGAGCGCGACCGCCGAGACGACGAGCCGCGTCCGCAGCGTCCGAGGCTGTCGGCGCCGCTGCCTCCGCAGCTGTCGTCGCCCGGTCACGACGTCGCGGGCTTGATCAGATACCCGGCACCGCGCCGAGTGTGGATCATCGGCTCACGACCGGCGTCTATCTTGCGGCGCAGGTACGAGATGTAGAGCTCGACGACGTTGGCCTGACCGCCGAAGTCGTACGACCACACGCGGTCGAGGATCTGCGCCTTGCTGAGCACCCGGCGCGGGTTGCGCATCAGGAAGCGCAGCAGCTCGAACTCGGTCGCGGTGAGGTGGATGCCCTCGCCGGCCCGCGACACCTCGTGGCTGTCCTCGTCGAGGGTGAGGTCCCCGACGACGAGCACGGAGTCGGAGCGACGGTCGGCGGCGCCGGAGCGGCGGATGAGCCCGCGCAACCGCGCCACGACCTCTTCGAGGCTGAAGGGCTTGGTGACGTAGTCGTCGCCACCGGCGGTCAGGCCCGCGATCCGGTCCTCGACCGCGTCCTTGGCGGTCAGGAAGAGAACGGGCACGTCGGGCAGCTCGCGCCGCAGCCGGCCGAGGACGGCGAGCCCGTCCATGTCGGGCAGCATCATGTCGAGCACCACGGCGTCGGGCCGGAACTCCCGCGCGGTCTGCACAGCGCCGGTCCCGTCACCCGCGCTGCGGATCTGCCAGCCTTCGTAGCGAAGGGCCATGGACAACAGCTCGGTGATCGACAGCTCGTCGTCCACCACAAGCACTCGGACGGGGCTCCCGTCCGGCCTCAGCAGTTCGGTGCGCCCCTGGGGCGAGGTCGTGGTCATAGCGCACACATTGCTGGGCGACGCTGAGAGCATCCTTTCCACTGTCTGTGATTTTCCTGAGAACCTCACAGCAGAGTCTCAGGAAGGCCGTCTCTCACAGCAACATCTCAGGATTTTCGATGGTTTCACGGAGATTGGAGCAGCTTTCCAGGCGATCTGGCCTTTCATCGCGAACACTGTCCGGGGCGGGCATGGTGACGAATCCCCTTCCCCCCGAGCGCGCTCGGGCACCCGCCGCGCCCCCTCCCTCCTCTCCTCCTCTCCTCCTCACAGCCCCAGCCCCAGCCCCAGCAACCGCACCCCGTTGTCATGGCACACCGCCCGAAGCCACGCGTCCCCCAGGCCCAGCCCCTCCAGCGCACGCAGCTGATGGACGTACGGATAGGGGATGTTGGGAAAATCGCTCCCGAGCAGGATCCGGTCACCGAGGTCGGCGAGCCGGGGGAGCGCGCGCCGGGGGAACGGGGCGAAGCGCTCACTGAAGTCCGTGAACGCCATCGTCGTGTCCAGCCGCACCTCGCCGAACCGCTCGGCGAGGCCCAGGAAGTCCTCGTACTCCGGCATCCCCATGTGCGCGAACACCAGCCGCAGCCGCGGATGCCGCGCGAGCACCCGCCCGACCGGCTCGGGCCCGGTGTACTTCCCTGGCGAGGGCCCCGAACCGCAGTGGATCACCACGGGTATCCCGGCCTCGGCGAGCAACCCCCAGGCCGGATCGAGGAGTTCGTCGCCAGGGTCGTACGCCCCCACCTGAACGTGTGCCTTGAAGACCCGCGCGCCCTCGTCCACCGCCTTCTGGACGTACGCCGCCACGCCCGGCTCCGGAAAGAGGGTCGCCGTATGCAGACAGTCGGGGGTCCGGGCTGCGAAGTCGACGGCCCACTGGTTCAGCCACTCGGCCATGCCCGGCTTGTGCGGGTAGAGCATGGCGGTGAACGCCCGCACTCCGAACTCCCGCAGCAGCCCGACCCGTTCAAGCTCCTCGCCCCGGTAGGTGATGGGCCACTCGACCCCACCGGTCAGCGGCCCGAGCCCGTCGAAGTACTCCCAGACCTTCGTCAGAACCCGCTCGGGCATGAAGTGGGTATGCACGTCGACAAGCCCGGGAAGCCCAAGCCCTTCCCAGAACCGCCGCACCTCACCGACCTCACCTGTCCCCTCCTCCACCAGGCCCCTCCGTTCCGTCCGGCTACCGCGTTTACTCGCCTACTCGTTTACTCGCCTACTCGGTCCGCCTGTTTACTCGGCCCGCCTCGTCGACCCATCCACCCCAGCCACCCGATCCACCCCGTCGCCCCGTCGCTCCGTCAGCCGTGCTCACGCTCGAACCCATGGCTTCGCTCGACCTTGGCGACATGCAGGGTGTAGCGCTCGTACCACTCGGCGCGTCCGCGCTTCTGCGCCGCCCGGTGCTCGACATTGCTCCGCCACTCCTCGATGGCGTCCGCGTCGCGGAAGTACCCGACAGTGACGGTCAGCCCGCCGGGGGAACTCGCGAGATCCATCCCGAGGAACCCCGGAATCTCCTTCACCAGCTCCTCCATCCGCTCCGCGGTCTCCCCATACCCCTCGGCATACCCATCGGCCGCTCCGCCCCGCCCGGCCTCCTCCGTCTTCACCGAGGTGAACACAACGGCGTAGTACGGCGGTTCGTGCGCGGCGACGGGCACGACGGCGGGTAAGGCGGTGGGTACGGCAGCGGAGACAGGGCCAAGAGCGGCGGGGACATCGGCAACAGAAGCACCGTCGGCGACAGGTGCAATGGGGTGATCACTCATGTCACCCACTCTCGGCCCGGCTACCGCGCCAAGTCCAGGGCCTGGCAGCAAAGGGGGTCCCCAGGAAGCGATCTCTTGACCATCCCTCCTGCCTTCCCTTCTCTCCCCATCTCCCTCCCGTATCTCCTCGTCTCCGCAGCTCCCTCTCGGCTCCTCATCTCCACGTCTCCTCTCGTGTTCCCCTCCCTCAGAAGAGTCCGCCCTGAACGCCGCCGAACTCCCGTACAGGCACGGTGACTTCACCCCGCTCACCCTCGACGGTCCGCGCGGCGGTCAGCTCCCACCCGGTCATGAGCCGCGTATCGACCACGACGACCCCACGCCGCGTCCGCAGATGCAGATCGGGCCCGGCGGCAGCGACGAGTTCCCCGCTCACGACACCCCCCGCCACGAGCTCACCGACAACGCCCACGGCAGACGGCAGCCCGCCGAGCCCGAACACCTCGGCATGATCGACGGCCTCGAACGGCATCCGCTCCAACGCCTCCGGCCACCCGCCCAGCCTCACGGCCCGAGCATGCAACTCCCGCACCTCCGCCACCCGCACCCCCGCCTCGGGCAACTCGCTCCGCACGGCCCGCTTGGCGTCGTACGGAATCCGGTCCGGCACCCCCAAGGCCGTACGCAGCAACTCCTCACTCCGCCGGGCGGCCATCAGCGGCCCCCGCCCCAGCCAACTGAAGACGACGGCGCCCTGCTCCAGCAGCCGGGCGGACCCCCGCTCGACGGCGGTGATCCCGACCTTGACCAGCCCGGGTCCGAACCACGCCAGATAGACCGAGTAGGGCCGGGGATCGTCGGCGATGGTGTCCGCGGCCACGGAGTGGGCCCGGTCCAGCCGAGCGCACTCCTCACACCGGGCACCGACGCTCCGCCCGGACACCCCGGCCCCCACGGGACAGCTGTGCCCCCGCGCCCCCACACACGTCCGCCCACCCCCACGGACCACGGCGAACGCAACCTGCTTCCCCCACGGCAACTCACTACGACGCCCCCCGTCCCACGTCAGCACGGGCCCTTCTCCGCCCCACCGAAGTCCCGTGCATTTCCACACCTGTGCCATTGCTCACGAGCGTAGAGGGAGGCACTGACAACGCGACCGACATCGGGCAGCCCCCGGCGTCGGGCTGTGGACGAGCGAGCCGGACCTCAGCCGACGGACTCCGAAGGGGAAACGGACTCCGAAGGGGATGGGGACAGGGAGGCAACCACAGAGGACCTCGCCGAACGCCCCCGTCCAGCCATCCGGCACCCGACACACGCGGGATGCCCGGCCCGCGCGGCACGATCCCGCACCCTCATACCCCACTCCGCCGCCGGCCGGATCCCGGGCGGCTTGCCCCACCCCGCCAGATGCAGCGCCCAGGTCACCAGCACGCTGAGCCCGACGACTCCCAGCCCCAGCGAGATCCCGGGCCCGGAGCCCAGACACATCCCCACCCCGGCCACCGACGTCCCCACCACAGCGACCGCAAACCCGGTCCACCCGGCGACGGTGTGCCCTTCGTCATGGTGCTGCTCGCTCATGTGCGTACCTCCCGACCGCCCCACGAAAGAATCTCTTAGTAAGTAAGAAATTTACCTCACGAACTAAGGAACCTTCCAGACGTCGGACAGGGAGAGAATGAGCCAGGACAAAACAGAAGGAGAAGCTGGTGAGCGACAAGAGGGCGAGCGAGAGTGGATCAAGGCCGCGACAGCGCCCGCAGCGCCCGTCGGCCACTCCGGCGGAGACCCTCTCGGCGATGGACCACGTCATCGCCACGAGCATGGTCGCCCAGCAGGAGATGGCCGAGCGCCTGGGCCTGAACGCCACCGACCTGACCTGCTTCGCCTACGTCCTGGAGGCCGGCGAACACCTGCTCACCGCGGGCGACCTCGCCACCCGGGCCCACGTCACCACGGGCGCTGTCACCGGCATCGTCAACCGCCTGGAACGCGCGGGTTACGTGACCCGCCGCCCCGACCCGTCAGACCGCCGCCGCGTACGCATCGCCGCGGTTCCGGCCGCGGTGGACCGCGCCACCGCCCTCTACGGCCCGTACTACGCCCGCCTGAACGAACAGTTCGACGACTACTCCCCCGCCGAAATCGCCGTCCTGAACGACTGGTTCACCCGAACCGGCAAGCTGATGAGCGACTACCTCGAAGAGATCCGCGGCACCTGATCTCCGCACCGAGACATGTGATCGGCTGAGGTCTACGCGACGGCCGCCGCGAGCGCAGAGCGGGGTGCACGGCCCAGCAGTTGACGCAGATCGCCACCGACGTGCGCCATGAATCCGGCAGCGACGGCGGAGTAGGTGCCGACCAACATCGGCACCTGGAACGGCTCGGCCCCGGAAGCGGCGATGCGCGCACGAGCCTGAGCGAGCGTCTCCGGCTCGTAGGTCATATGGGGGCCATGCGCTCGCGCCAGCTCGGCACCGCCAACGGCCTGCTCACCGACGAGTTCATAGACGCGCCCCGCGTGAGTGGGGGCGTCCACCACCACGCGTACGGCGGCGTCGGCCAGGTCCGCGCGCGCGACGGCGGCCAACCGACCCTCGCCGAGCGGGGCAGTGATCCGCCCGTCCGCCGACGGCGCGGCGAGCCAGGCCAGCAACTCCGCGTAGAGGCCATTGCGCAGGATCGTCCAGTCCATGCCGCTCTCCCGGAGCCGACGCTCGGTCCAGCGGTGCGGCAGGGCGTACGGAAGATGATCACCGTCGGCGGTCAGACTCGTATAGACGACATGACCCACGCCCACCTGTTCCGCAGCGACGACGACGGCGCCATGCCGGGCCGTGACGGTGTCGTCCTCGCCGTAGCCCGCGGAGATCATCAACAGCACGTCCACGCCCTCGAACCCCTCGGCGAGGGTGTCGGGCTCGTCGAAATCGATACGGCGTACGGGCAACGGGCCCTGGCTCCGCCGGAGATCGCGAGTGCCGAGAACAACGTCATCACGGCCGGCCAACTGCTCGGCGACAAGCGTGCCCAGGGCGCCGCCGGCACCAGTAACCAGAATCATCACGGTCTCCCGGTTCAGGTAGGTTCTCTTCAGTAACCAGGATCATCGTGCGGGCTTGCACCAGGGCGCGTAAGGAGGCACTTTGATGTCGGTGGGGCACACAGAGGTAACCACCGTCGGCCCCGTCGTCAGTTGCGGGGACGAGCACGAGGACTGCGGAATCCGCGATGTACTCGACCGGATCGGCGACAAATGGTCGGTCCTGGTCGTGGTCGAACTGGCCCAGGGCATACGCCGTTTCCGGCAACTGCAGCGCGCCATCCCCGGCATCTCACAGCGGATGCTGACACTCACGGTGCGCCGACTGGAACGAGACGGGCTGGTCACCCGGACTGTGCACCCAACGGTGCCCCCGCAGGTCGAGTACGCGCTCACAGCGACGGGCCACAGCCTCACTCACCTGGTCAAGGCCCTCGCGGACTGGTCGGCGGAGCACCGCGACTCAATCGCTCGGGCCCGCCGGAAGTGGGACGCCGAACACCCAGACTCCGAAATCCGCTGAACGAACGAACAGACGGGCGGTCCGGCGGACGGGCGGAGCGGCGGAACAGTGACGGGGCCGTCTACGTCCTTGCCTGCTTGTTCCCGTTCCGGGTGTCAGAGGCGTGCCGAGGGCAGTGCCGGGGCGAGAACTGGCCGACGAGTTCACGAAAACAGACCAGTGCGGTAATCGGCGGAATTCCGACGATCACCATCGCGAGCAGAGAGTCCGGTGATTGGCCGATACACAGAGCCACCGCCGTGCCGGAGCAGATCAGCATCACCGCCCAAGACCGCCGAGCGGTTCGACGCTGAACGGATTTCCGCAGGATGGACAATCCTGCCATGAGCCACGGTCCGTACACCATCAGTGGCCACCATTGCGCCAACTTCGGCGGCACCGCAAGCAGTGCGATGGTGCGCAGTTGATCACACGAATAAGAGATGGACCAGGTCAGCATCGTCACTGCACAGATGACGATTGCCGCAACCAAGATCGCAACAGTGATGATCCTCCGCTTTCCGGCAAGGAAGCGAAACCCTGGCCGAGCCCGCCGTCGACCGGCCGGGCGATGCGGACTGGCCGGGCGAAGCGAGTGCCTACCGCCGTCCAGCGGGGGAGGAGCAGGATCCACGCTGTGCGTCGAGTCGAGGATCCGAGCCAGTTCCTCATCCGGATCCCATGCGGCCGACGGGACCTCCGGATCAGTGACGCGCCAGAGTTTCCGCACGTCAATTGGCTGAGTGTAATCAAGGTATTGGTCTACCGAATCATAGTCGGTTCGCACTCTGAATCCCGTCCATCCTTGGCCTTCCGCGCGCCGGTTTGAAATACCTCACTCAGAGTGCGAACCTTGGGCTGACCGTCCCCCCAGGGCCGCCCGTAGGTATTCACTCTCCATCCGGCTGATGGTTTCGAGGAATTCCTCAAGCAGGTCTGAGCAGTGTTTGAGGCTCGCTCTCCCGCTGACCGGATCGAGCCAGATGGCACTGCTTTCGGTAGCGGAACGAGCCTTACCCACATGGCTTTCCTTCAAAGTCACGCCCACCTTAACGAGCAGCACACGGCGTAAGGCATCGTGCATTCAGGGGAATTACCAGCGGTTACCGACCAGAGCATCTGATTCAACGCATGGCTTATCAAATTAAGCAGATGCGTGACATCTTGCTATCGAGCGATTTTCGGGTCAACTCCCTGGCGGCGCCGACCAGCAAGGCACACCCGTACCCAGCGTCGTCAACTACGACGGCGCAGCCGGTGACTTGGTAGCTGTCTGATGCGGTCGGCCCGCCGCCCCGAACCGATCCGGCGCCGGCCGACCTCACCGTGGGGAGCGCATCACTCCAGGCCGAATCGGGAGCGGGCAGCGGCGGCGCGAGCGCCCCGCCCCCACCCGAGGCGGTTGCCGTCAACCACTGCCGTCAAGGCAAAAGCCAGAGGCCCAGCGGATCACTCCACTGGGCCTCTAGCTTGCTGTGCACTCGGCAGGATTCGAACCTGCAACCTTCTGATCCGTAGTCAGATGCTCTATCCGTTAAGCTACGAGTGCTTGTGTGTTCTGTTGTGTTCGCTCTTCCTTGCGGACTTTTCGACCCGCTCGGCGTTGCGGGAACAACATTACATGACTGGCGGCGTGAGGCGAAATCCGTTTGTCGGACCCGGCCTGACCTGCGGAAACGACCCGAAACCAGCCCGGAAGCAGCCCCCTGAGAGGCCTCTGAGGCGCCCGGAAACGATCAAGAAACGACCAAAGCCCCGGTCAGTGATGACCGGGGCTTTCGGGATCTTCGGCGGAGGCGGAGGGATTTGAACCCTCGATGGGATTTAAGTCCCAAACCGCATTAGCAGTGCGGCGCCATAGACCGGACTAGGCGACGCCTCCAGCACAACCCGCCCGCGCGAGCGCGAGTGGATGCGTGCAGATGATGACACAGCCGAGTGGGGTGTCACCAATCGGCTCCTACGGTACTAGGCGGAAAGGTCAGAGGGCAAAGCCCGCCCCACGGCGCAACGTCACGGGCCGGACGGCGTTAGAGGAGTGGGGCGTACTCCCGGACGGGGACCACTCGCGTCTCTGGTCGATGGTCGATGGTCAGTGATCACCGAGGTTCCTCGCGGCACCTGCGGCGAGGTTCCCCTCCGGTTCCGTTCAGCGTTCAGCGTCCCGCTCAGCCCTCAGGTCCCCCACCGATCCGCCGCACCCCCTGGAGCCCGCATGCTGCACCGCATCGCTCTCACCCTCGCCACCTCCGCCGCCGCGTCCCTCGCGGCGCTGTCCGCGGCGCCCCCGGCCGCGTACGCCGCATCGCTTCCCCTTGTGCCGCTGCCGGTGAGCGGCGTGGACGACGTCGACCGGCTCACCGTGACCGTGAGCAAGGCGGGCGGCGGCATGGACGGGACGTTCGAGCTGGACTGTCATCCGATGGGCGGCAGCCACCCCGACGCCCAGGCCGCCTGCGATCAGTTGGACCGGAACGCTTCCTGGGGCAAGGACCCGTTCGCGCCGGCCGAGCCGCGCGGCATGTGCACGATGCAGTACGGCGGTCCGGCCACCGCGCGGGTCACGGGAACCTGGGCCGGGCGCCCCGTCGACGCGACGTACGAGCGCCGTGACGGGTGCGAGATCGCGCGCTGGGACGCCCTCGTGCCCGTACTCCCGAAGCTCAGTTCATAGGAATTTTCATAGTCGCGCGTGGTTCTGGGGGACGAAATGCACGGTCACAGGTTCTCCGTGTCTTCTGCGTCCGTTCTGCGTCCCCTCTACGTGCGACCTCCCTCTCATCCGGCGTCGCGAGCGCAACCACTGCCCGTAGACTCCCTCGCGTGACACGTCGCGGACCGGTTGGCAAGATGGCACCCGCGGTCGGCAAGGTGCGGTAACAGGGAGGAAGCGTCTCGTGAGCAGCAGGCCATCCCGAGGCGCTGCTCGCCTCGCAGCCATACTCGACGCGCTTCCCGATGCGTTGGTGCTGGTCAACGCCAATGGGACGGTCGTCAACGCCAACACCATCGCCCTGGAGGCCTTCGAGGCCCCGGGCACGGCTCTCGTCGGGCGCGGACTGCTCGATCTGCTGCCGCAGTTCGACTCCCGGCTCATCCCCGGCACGATGCGGCGGCCCGACAGCGTCGACGAGAGCGGCCGCACCAGGCCCACCCGGATGATCGCCCGCCGCACCGACGGCAGCGAGTTCCCGGTCGAGGTCACGAGCGCGAATCTGGAGAACGGCCAGCAGGCGTACGACGGTTACGGCTACACCAGCGATGAGCTGCTGATGCTTGTCGTACGCGATCTCTCCGGCACCGTCGACACCGAGGCCGAGCTCGCCCGTTCGCAGCGGCAGACGGAGATGATCCTGCGCGCCGCCGCCGAGGGCGTCGTGGGGACGGACACCGAGGGACGGGTCGTCCTCGTCAATCCGGCCGCCGCGCAGATCCTCGGTTTCCGGGCCAGCGACCTGGGCGGGCAGGAACTGCACCCGCTGATGCTGCACTCGCGCGCCGACGGCGAGCCGTTCCCGTACGAGGAGTCGCCGCTCGCCGACACCCTGCGCTCCGGGCGCAAGCACCGGGTACGCGGGCAGGTGCTGTGGTCCAAGAACGGTGACCGAGTGCCGGTCGACCTGACCACCGCGCCCGTACGGGACGGGGACCAGCTCGTCGGCGCCGTGATGACCTTCACGGACCGTCGGCCGTACGACACGCTCGCCGAGGAGAAGGACGCCGAGGCCAAGCGGCATCAGGACGAACTCGCTCGGGCCGCCGAGGAGCACGCCGAGGAACTGACCGCGCTCCGGGACGAGCACGCCGGGGAGCTCGCCGAGCTGCGTGAGCGGCACGAGGAGGAGTTGGCCGCCGGCGACGACCGGTACGCGGCACTCGCCGAGCGCGAGAAGGACCGGTACGAGGCACTGTCCGCGCGGCACGATCAGCTGCTCGCCGTGCTCGGGCGCTCCCTGCGCGGGCCGCTGGACCAGCTGCGGAGCGAGCTGTCCGCCCTCGCCGCGGACGACGCCGGACAGTTGTGGCCCGAGGCCAACCAGGTGCTGCACCACCTCTCGGCCGGCTACTCGCGTATCACCACACTCGTCGACAACGTGCTCGCCTACCAGCGCCTTGACTCCGGGACCGAGGCGGTCACGCGGACGAAAGTGATGCTGGACGCGGTCGTCGCCGCCGGTGTCGACGGGGCGGTCGAGCTGATCGGGCCAGGGCGGGTGCAGTTCGCCGTGCACGCGCCGCCCATAGAGGCCGAGGTCGACCCGCAACGGCTCGCGACCGCGCTCGCGCATCTCGTCGCGGACGTCGCGGGCGTCGACTCCACGGGCAACTCACCGGTCTCGGCCGGTGGCTACATGGACAACACGGTCGTCGTGGCGGCAGCGCAGCGCGGTGAGGTCGTACGGATCGAGGTGCGCGGGCCGTACGCCGGGGGAGACCCGGTGCACGAGCCGATCGTGCGGGGGATCGTGCGCGCGCACGGCGGAGTGCTGCAGACGCACGAGGTTCCCGGGATGAGCGGCAGCGCGTTCGTTCTCGAAGTGCCGATCGGGGGTGGGGCCGGGGCGGTTCCGGCTCCCGGTGCGGGCGCAGGCACAGGCACAGGCGTGGATACGGGCTCGGCTTCGGGCGGTGGCGAGGCCGGAGGTGCGGGCTCCGGAGGCGGGGTCGGTTCCGCGGTCGCGCTGCCCGAGCAGGCTTCGCCTCAGGCGGGCGGGCGGCGGCGGGCCCGGCGGGCTTCCGTCGACGCCTTCTTGGAGAGCGAGGTCGGGCCCCCGACGCAGACAGCCGTGCCCACCGGGCGGCGCAGGCGTGCCGCCGGGGAGGAAGCCCAGCCTCAGCCCGCACTTCCGGCTCAGGTCTCCGCCGACGAGGGCGGCGCCGAGGGTTCCGGTGGGACCGGGCGGCGGCGTGGGCGGCCCAGTCCGGCCGAGGGCGGCGGAGTCTCCGAGGGCGCGGTCGTGACCGCCGCCGAGCATGCCGCCGGTACCGCTGCCACGGGGCTCGGGGAGACCGTGCCTCCGCAGGGCGTGCCCGCGCCCGCCGGTGGACGGCGAGCACGACGGGACGGCGAGCGGCAGGCGCTGCCGGCGGCGTTGCCCGCGGCGCCTTCTCCCGCTCCGGACGCGAGTGCTGGCCCTGGTGCGGGTGCTGGCGCTGGTGCCGGTGCGGATGGCAGTGGTGGCGCGCCTCAGCCGACGGGGCGGCGTCGGCGTGCGCTGGCCGCCGCGGCCGAGCGTGCGGCGGCGCAGGAGGCGGGGCCGCGCGCGGTGTTCGCGCTGCCGCCGGCCGAGGCGGACCGCTCTCCCGAGTACGCCGCCCAGCATGCCGAAGCGCATGGCCAGGCAGCACCCGGCCAGGCCGCCCTCGCACAAGCGCCCCACGGCCAGGCAGCTCCCGGGCAAGCTCCCGCCCAGGCCGGCAACGGGCGCCATGACGTGGCGTTGCACGACTCGGCCGACGATCACACACCACCCCAGCCGCATCCGGTGCAGGCACCGAGCGGGCGTCGCCGCGCTCGACAGGCGGCTGGCGAGCTCGATGGGGCCACCACCACCGCCACATCCGCCGCTGGCACCACCGGAGTCGCCGGGGCGCCGGGGGTTCCCGGTCAAGTGGGCCCGGTGCAGGTCGCTCCCCAGGCGCCGGGTATGCCGGGAGCGCCCGCCGCAACCGGGCAGGCCATGGCGATCCCCGGTCAGGCCGTCGCGGTCCCCGGGGAGGGGGCTCCTGGACAGGCGGTTCCCGGGCAGGGAGCTCCTGGACAAGGGATGCCCGCGCAACTGAGCCCCGTACAAGGCGTTGCTGGTCAAGCCATGCCCCTGCCCGGACAGTTGCCCCCGGCGCAGGGCGTCCCCGGTGAGGGCACGCCGCCGCAAGCTGCTTCCGGGCAGCCGCAGCCCGTACCCGTACCCGCCCAGGGAAATCCCGGGCAGGGCGCTCCTGTCCAGGCCGGTCCCGTTCCCGGGCAGGCTGTTCCTCCGCAGGGCATGCCTCAACCCGGCGCCCCAGTCCCAGGACAGGCCCTTCCGCCGCAGGCTCTTCCCGGCCAGGCCACGCCGGCCGGTGCGTTGGCCCCCGCAGGAACCGTCGGCCCCGGCGGAATCCCTGCGGCCGCTACACCCACACCCGCCCAAGATGCCCAGGGCACCCAGACCCCCGCGCGGAACGCCCAGTCGCAGCCGCCGCCCCAAACTCCCGCGGACGCGGCTGTCGCCTCGCAGCCCTGGCCGGGCGCGGTCGACGGCTCGGCGGACCCTGAGCCCGCGCCTGTCCTGGAGCAGCCCCGCGCCGCCCAGCCGCTCCCCGCCGAGGCCACGCCGCCTTCCGTCGACCCCAACTCGACGCAGGGCCGCGCGTTCAGCGTCCGTACGCTCGGGCAGGGCGTCCCGTTCGGCCGCCGTATGACGGATGCGCAGCAGCCCCGGCCGAGCCGGCCCGTGTCCCAGACGCCGCAGCCGCTTCCTCAGGCGCAGGCGCAAGCCCCGGTCCAGTCCGCGCCGCAGCCGCAGCCGCAGGCACATACGCCTCCCCCGCACGCGACCAACGGCTCGGGGCGGCGCCGCAAGCTCGGCACCCGCCCCGAGCCCGTAGCGGAAGCGGCCGAGCAGGCGGAGACGGCGGCCCGCCCGACCCCGCAGTCCGGGGGAGGCCAGTCCCGGCTGGCCAACGTCACCGAGGGCACCGGCCGTTCGTACGCCATAGGAGCCCCCGACGAGAACGCCGACGAGGGTCCCGAGCCGCTCGACGGCCCCGGCGGTGCGGTCGAGGTCGCGAACCAGCCCCAGCCGCAGCCGATGGACGACGAGCTGCCCCCGGAGCCGCTCGACAACCCGCGTCGGCTGCTGGTCTGGCCCGCGCCGGACATCACCACCCAGCAGGCGCTGAGCGACCGCGGCTACCGGCCCGTCATCGTGCACTCGCGCGAGGAGGTCGCCGCGCAGATCGCCGCCTTCCCGGCCGCGCTCTTCGTGGACCCGCTCACTGGTCCGATCACCCGCACGGCCCTTCAGTCGCTGCGCCAGGCCGCCGTCGCAGCCGAAGTCCCGGTTCTCGTGACGGCGGGACTCGGCCAGGCGACGCGCGAGGCGGCGTACGGCGCCGACCCTGCCGTACTTCTCAAGGCCCTCGCCCCGCGCGACAGCGAGCAGCACCCGCCGCGCGTCCTGCTCATCGAGGAACACGCGGAGATCGCACTGGCGCTGACCTCGACGCTGGAGCGGCGCGGGATGCAGGTCGCGCGGGCCTCGTCGGACGAGGACGCCGTCACGCTGGCCTCGCAGATGCGGCCGAACCTGGTCGTGATGGACCTGATGCAGGTACGCCGCCGACGTGCCGGAATCGTCGACTGGCTGCGGGCGAACGGCCAGCTCAACCGCACCCCGCTCGTCGTCTACACCGCCGCCGTCGACCAGACCGAACTGCCGCGCCTGGCGGCGGGGGAGACGGTGCTGTTCCTCGCGGAGCGGTCGACGAGTACCGAGGTGCAAGGGCGGATCGTGGACTTGCTGGCACGCATCGGCACGAACTGAGCAGCCTGCGAACCAGCAAGCCCTGGCTGCACCGGACGTACTGGGAGCACAGGGAGTACCGGCGAGAAGCGCATGTGCGCATACGTGAGTTGGGGCGTTGTTTCACGTGAAACAACGCCCCAACTCACATGCCCTCACATGCCCTCACATAGCGGGCCCAATACACCCAGAAGCCTGCCTATCCTGACGACCGTCAGATCTGGGTGACGTCCAACTCACCCTCCGCGTACTGCCTGCGCAGCACCTTCTTGTCGAACTTGCCGACGCTCGTCTTCGGCACCGCCTCGATGATCGTCCAGCGCTCCGGAAGCTGCCACTTGGCGATCTTGCCCTCGTCGGCGAGGAAGGACCGCAGGGACTCGAAGTCGGAGTCGGCGCCTGCCTTCAACACGACGGTGGCGAGCGGGCGTTCGCCCCACTTCTCGTCCGGTACGGCGACGACGGCGGCCTCTTCGACGTCCGGGTGGGCCATCAGGGCGTTCTCCAAGTCCACGGACGAGATCCACTCGCCTCCCGACTTGATGACATCCTTGGCGCGGTCGGTGAGGGTCAGGAAGCCGTCAGGGCTGATCGTGCCGACGTCGCCGGTCTTGAGCCAGCCGTCCTCGCTGAACTTGTCGGCGGGACGCAGGACTTCGGCATCCTGACCGCCGTAGTACGCGCCCGCGATCCACGGGCCGCGCACCTCCAGCTCACCCGCCGACTCGCCGTCCCATGGCAGCCGCTCGCCGCCCGGTCCGGTCAGCCGGGGCTCGACGCCCGCCGGGAAACGGCCCTGTGTGAGGCGGTACGCGAACTCCTCTTCCGTGCCCACCACCTGGGCCGGAGGCCGCGCGATCGTGCCGAGCGGGGAGGTCTCCGTCATGCCCCAGGCGTGGCAGACGCGCATGCCGAGCTCATCGAATGCCTTCATGAGGGCGGGCGGACAGGCGGAGCCGCCGATGGTGACCTGGGTCAGCGAACTCACGTCACGAGGCTTGGCCTTGAGCTCCGCGAGCAGGCCCTGCCAGATGGTCGGGACGGCGGCCGCGTGCGTCGGACGCTGACTCTCGATCATCTCGGCGAGCGGGGCGGGCTGGAGGAAACGATCCGGCATCAGCACGTTCACGCCGGTCATGAACATCGCGTGCGGCAGGCCCCAGGCGTTCACATGAAACTGCGGGACCACGACCAGGGATGTGTCGCTGTCGGTGAGACCCATGGACTGCGCCATGTTGACCTGCATCGAGTGCAGGTAGATCGACCGGTGCGAGTAGATGACGCCCTTGGGGTCGCCGGTCGTGCCGGAGGTGTAGCACATGGCCGCGGCCTGGCGCTCGTCCAGCTCCGGCCAGTCGTAGCTTTCCGGCTTGTCGGCGATCAGGTCCTCGTACTCGTGCACCTGGACCATCGCCCCGGCCAGCAGCGAACGGTCACCGGGGCCGGACACGACCACGTGCTCGACCGACTTGAGGTGGGGCAGCAGCGGCGCGAGCAGCGGGAGCAGCGAACCGTTGGCCAAAACCACCCGGTCGGCGGCGTGGCCGACAATCCAGACGAGCTGCTCGGGAGGCAGCCGGAGGTTGAGCGTGTGGAGGATCGCACCCATGGAGGGGATCGCGTAGTACGCCTCGACATGCTCGGCGTTGTTCCACATCAGCGTCGCGACCCGGTCGTCGTCCCGGACTCCGAGTTCGTCGCGCAGCGCGTGCGCCAGACGGGCCGCCCGGCCCCCGATCTCGGCGAACGAGCGCCGCTGCGGCTCACTCTCACCCGTCCAGGTGATCACCTGAGATGAACCGTGGATCGTCGACCCATGGGTCAGAATCCTTGAGATCAGCAGCGGTACGTCCTGCATCGTGCTCAGCACGGCGTCCTCCCGGGGGCGACATTGCCTACGCGGTAGTAAGGGCTGCGCTGATTCTGCTCACATACCGGTTGGTATGTCACTACTCAGGGGTGATCGATCACGTCACGACGGCATTGCTTGCCCTGCCATCGACTTTGTACCTCCCCGGCTCTGATCAGCGAACAGGACCCAGTTCCGGGTCCTCACGAAGCTTGCCCAGTGCACGCGACACGGCCGACTTGACCGTACCGATCGACACGCCCAGCACGTCCGCCGTCTGTGCTTCGCTCAGGTCCTCGTAGTACCGCAGGACGACCATCGCCCGCTGCCGCGCCGGCAACTTCATGATCGCGCGCCACATCGCGTCGTGCAGCGCCTGCTGCTCCGCCGGGTCACCGGCCGGCGGAGCCTCCGGCTCCGGCAGCTCGTCGCACGCGAACTCGTCGACTTTCCGCTTCCGCCACTGCGACGTCCGCGTGTTCAGCAAGGCGCGCCGCACATAGCCGTCGAGCGCCCGGTGGTCCTCGATCCGCTCCCACGCGACATACGTCTTCGTGAGCGCGGTCTGCAGCAGATCCTCCGCGTCGCTCGGGTTCGCGGTCAACGAACGAGCGGTACGCAGCAGCACTGGTTGGCGAGCCTTGACGTACGAGGAGAACGACGGGTACGCAAGAGTCCGCGTCGCCGCATTCGAAGCGCTGGTGCAGACGGTTGTGGTCATGGCTCCACGCTAGGAGCGCCCCCTACTCCTGCGGATCGGCCGGAGGTCCCGAAGCCGTGTCCGCCTCAGGTTGTAGGAGGGGGGCCGGCCCCACCTACTGAAGGTGGACGCCAGGCCCCGGCCCTCTGAGGGTTCACCCCTGAGAGACGGCTCCCCCGGCAGTAGCGCGGCCCCCGGAATGATGCGTGAGTAGTACAGCCGCACCCACGAGTAGTCCCCGAGGGTACGCCCGGACGCTCGCCGAGACTGGGGGAGGGCGCACCGGAGGCAGCGCGGACAGGAAGCGGCGCGAATCCGACACCGACCCTCGCCCCGTGAACGAGGCAGCCGACGCGTAGGGCGCCTGAACGCACGGTCCCGCTCCGGCGCCCGGCCCCGGCCCCGTTGCACGCAACGCGCTCATCCGTCCGCCCCGCATCAACCCCGATCGTCAGAGCCCAGGATCAGCCCCGATGTAGGGACCCCCGTCCCCGCGGTCACCAGCACCCTGCGGGCCTCTGGTATCTGGTTCACGGACGTGCCCCGGAGCTGTCGTACGCCTTCCGCCACGCCGTTCATCCCGTGCAGATAGGCCTCCCCGAGTTGCCCCCCGTGCGTGTTCAACGGCAGCCGCTCCTCGGCGACGAAGTCCGCGGCCTCACCCGGCTTGCAGAACCCGAACTCCTCCAACTGCGTCAGCACGAACGGTGTGAAGTGGTCGTACAAAATCCCCACGTCGATTCCGGCCGGCGTCAGCCCGGATGTGCGCCACAGTTGCCGCGCCACCATGCCCATCTCCGGCAGCCCCGTCAGGTCGTCCCGGTAGAAGCTGGTCATCTGCTCCTGGGCCCGCCCCGCGCCCTGGGCGGCCGCGGTGATCACAGCGGGCGGATGCGGCAGGTCGCGCGCCCGCTCCACCGAGGTGACGACCAGGGCCTGACCGCCGTCGGTCTCCTGACAGCAGTCCAGCAGCCGCAGCGGCTCGACGATCCACCGCGAGGCGGCATGGTCGGCGAGCGTGATCGGTCTGCCGTGGAAGTACGCCGCCGGGTTGGTCGCGGCATACTTCCGGTCGACGACCGCCACCTGCCCGAACACCTCGGGCGTCAGTCCGTACGTGTGCAGATAGCGCTGGGCCGCCATCGCGACCCAGGACGCGGGCGTGAGCAGTCCGAAGGGCAGCGACCAGCCGAGCGCGGTGCCCTCCGCCGACGGCTCACGCCGCTGCACTCCGGAACCGAATCTCCGTCCCGACCGCTCGTTGAACGCCCGGTAGCAGACCACCACTTCGGCCACCCCCGTGGCCACGGCGAGAGCCGCCTGCTGGACGGTCGCGCAAGCCGCGCCTCCCCCGTAGTGGACCCGCGAGAAGAAGGACAGCTCGCCCATGCCGACCGCCTGGGCAACCGTGATCTCTGGGCTGGTGTCCATCGTGAACGTCACCATCCCGTCCACGTCGGCCGGCGTGAGCCCCGCGTCGTCGAGCGCGGCCCGCACCGCCTCGACAGCCAGCCGCAGCTCGCTGCGCCCCGAATCCTTGGAGAACTCGGTGGCCCCAATCCCGACGATCGCCGCCCGCCCGCCGAGCGTGTCCCTCGTCCGCACACTCATGGCCGACTCCCCGTCCCGCGGACTGCGACGCCCGAAGCGCCCGCACTACCCACGGCTCCTTCAGCGCCCTCGGCTCCAGCGACCCCGTCTGCTCTGCCTGCCCTGTCTGCTCTGTCCGTCCCATCGCCTCCATCGGCCACCGGGACAGTGACCGTCACCGTCCCGGTGACATGCCTGCCGATCCCATTGGCCCCCACCACCCTGACCGTCACCGTGTCGCCGACCACCGCCTCCACCGTGCCGGTCAACACCATCGTGTCGCCGGGGTAGTTGGGCGCGCCCAGCCTGATCGCGACCCTTCGCAGCACGGATCCGGGTCCGAAGTGGTCCGTGATGTAGCGCCCGGCCAGCCCGTTGGTCGTCAGAATGTTCATGAAGATGTCCGGCGAGCCCTTCTGCCGGGCGAGCTCCGCGTCGTGGTGCACGTCCTGGTAGTCCCTCGACGCGATCGCCCCGGCGACGATGAGCGTGCGGGTGATCTCGATCTCCAGCGGCGGCAGCGCGTCCCCGACCCGCACCGGCCCGACGTCGGCGTTCATACCTCCCCCTCTCCGCGCACGATCAACTCCCCCAGCTCCTGGAGCACTTCGCTCCCGCACCCCAGGTACGCCTCCAGCTGTCGTCCCCACAGAAAGTGCCGGTGCACGGGATGGCCGAGGTCCGCCCCCATGCCGCCGTGCAGATGCTGTCCTGCATGGACCACGCGGTGCCCCGCCTCCGACGCCCACCAGGCCGCGGTCAGCGAGTGCGCAGCGCAGTCCAGCCCCTCGTCCCGCCGCCACGCCGCTTCGTAGACCGTGACCCGTATGGCCTCGGTGTCCATGTACGCGTCGGCCGCCCGGAGTTGGACCCCCTGCTTGGTCGCGAGCGGTCTCCCGAACTGCTCGCGCGTGTTCGTGTAGGCAACCGCCCGGGCCACCGAGCCCGCGCACACCCCGGCCTGCAGCCCCGCGAAGGCGGTACGCGCGGTGGCCAGTACGTCGTCGTACGCCCTTTCACCCTCGACGTCCGCTTCCGGGCCGCCCAGCCGCTCGCCCGGCGTCGAATCCAGGGTCAACCGTCCCGCCGACCAGGGCGCTGTCAGCTCGACCGGGTCGCACCGCGCGTCGACGGTTCGTACGAGCCACAGGCGGTGCTCGTCATCGGCGACGAGGACATGTGTGGCATCGCGGAGCCACGGCACCACGGGAACCACGCCGCTCAACTCCCCAGGGCCGCCCGCCCGTACGGCATCCTCGGACAGGGCGCCGGTCACGACCACCGTTCCGTCTCCGATGCCGGGCAGCAGCCGCTCCCGCTGGTCCGCCGAACCATGGGCCGACACCGCCAGCAGCCCGTACACGCAACTCGCCGCGAACGGCACCTGGGCCGTAGTCCGCCCCTGTTCCTCCAGCAGGAGCACCAGCCCGAGGAGCCCTATGTCCTCGACGGCCGCCGGCAACCCGGCCTCGCACAACGCCTTCCACAGCTCGGCATCGCTGCCGGTGCCGGCAGCAGTCAGCCGCTCGTGCGTGGACAGGTCGCCGAAGATCCGCGCGGCGAGATCGCGGGCCGCCGTCTGCTCCTCCGTAGGCGTGAAGTCCATGTCAGACCCCGCTCCCTTCGACGGCCCGGAAGACCGGCAGCTCCAACTCCTCGTCCACCGGCTGGAATTCCAGCCGTACCGGCATCCCGATCCGGACCCGGTCGTGCGGCACTCCCACCACGTTGCTGATCATCCGCACGCCCTCCGTGAGTTCGATCAGCCCCACCGCATACGGGGGATCGAAGGCAGGGAAGGGCGGGTGGTGCATCACCACGTACGAGTAGACGGTCCCCTCGCCGCCCGCCTCGACCGTGTCCCACTCGGGGCAACCGCACGCGTTGCACCCCGGGAGCCAGGGGAAGCGCAGCGTCCTGCACCCGTCGCAGCGCTGTATGAGCAGCCGGTGCCGGGACACGCCCTCCCAGAAGCCGGCGTTGTCGCGATTGACGACGGGGCGGGGCCGCCTGGGCGGTGAGACCTCGGCAGCCACCGCTGTCTTCGAAACCGCGGCTGCCCCTTCCGGCTTCGGAGCGCTCCTCCTCCGCACCGCGGGCACGTACTTCAGGATCCGGAACCGATGTGTCCCCACTGGCCGGCCATCCACCCGTACATCCGTCCGCGTCGTGACGAAGTACCCCGTGCCCAGCTTGGTCGTCTTGCGCTCGGAGACCGACTCGATCACCGCGTCGAAGGTGATCGCGTCCCTCGGCCGCAACGGCCGCAGATACTCCTGCTCGCAGTCGGTGGCGACCACCGAGGTGTACCCGGCGTCGTCGAGCAGCCCGAGCAGCTCGTCGTACGCCTCAGAACGCCCCGCGTGCCCTGAGAGACCCCCCATCGTCCACGCCTGGAGCATGGTGGGGGGAGCTGTGGCGTCCGCCCCCTCGTACGCCGGATTCGTGTCTCCCATCGCCTCGCACCAGTGCCTGATCATCGGCTCGTTGACCAGATCCTTGCCCACGCCGCCGACCGCGGCGGCCTGTCCCTCGTACACCTTCGCCCGCACGAACACGTCCTCATGAGCGCCGCCCTCGCCCAAGGCCGCCGCCCCCTCTCCCGTCGAAGTCCCCCTCTCGCTCACCGCCGCCCCCTGGCCATCCCGAGCCGCGTCGTCGCCACGATCTCCCGCTGCACCTCGCTCACCCCGCCCCCGAACGTGTTGATCTGTGCCGCCCTGTTCATCCGCTCCAGCTCGCCGTCCCCGAACACACCCGGCGATCCGGCACGGACCAGCGCGTCCGATCCGATAATTTCCTGACACATTCGGTACACCGCGACGGCCGATTCGGTTCCCACGACTTTCACGCCGCTCGCGTCGCCGGGTGCCAGCCGGCCGACCCCCACATCACCCACCAAACGCCAGTTGAGCAGGCGTGTTGCCGCCAGTCGGGCATGTATCTCGGCCAGTTTCGACCGCACCCACGGCTCGTCAACTCTGCGCCGCCCAGTCACCGGATCGGGCGTACGGGCGGCGGCCAGCGCGGCCGCGTAGAAGTCCTCGGCCTGCATGCCGATCGCCGCGAGCGCGACCCGCTCGTGATTGAGCTGGTTGGTGATGAGCCCCCAGCCGCCGTTCTCCTCACCGACGAGGTTGGCCGCCGGGACCCGGATGCCGTCGTAGTACGTGGCCGTCGTGGTCAGCCCGCCCACCGTCGCGATCGGCGTCCACGAGAACCCGGGAGCGTCGGTGGGCACGAGCAGGATCGAGATCCCCTTGTGCTTCGGCGCCTCGGGGTCCGTACGACAGGCCAGCCAGATCCAGTCGGCGTTCTGGGCGTTGGAGGTGAAGACCTTCTGCCCGTCGACGAGCCACTCACCGCCGGCCCCACGCCCCGCACCGCCGCCGCTGTTCCCCGCACCGCCGGGGCTCCGCTCATCCCCGGGGCTTCTCTCGCCCTCAGGGCTCCTCTCGCGCCCCCCGCCCCCCACCCGCACGGCCCGAGTCCGCAGCGACGCCAGATCCGTCCCCGCCGACGGCTCGTTGTACCCGATGGCGAACACGAGCTCCCCGCGCAGGATCCGCGGCAGGAAGAAGTCCTTCTGCTCCTCGGTCCCGTACTTCATGAGTGTCGGTCCGACCGTGTTCAGCGTGACCATGGAGACCGGAGCGCCCGCCCGGCAGGCCTCGTCGAAGAAGACGAACTGCTCGTCGGCACCGCGCCCCTGCCCCCCGTACGCGACGGGCCAGCCGAGCCCCAGCCACCCGTCGGCTCCGATCCGGCGCAACAGCGCCCGCTGCCGGTCCGGGGCATCCGGCTCATCCGAGTCCGCGGGCGAGGACGGTTGCAGGGGTGGCGGTCCGTCCGGCATCAGGTCCCGGAAGTACGTACGGAGTTCGGCGCGCAGTCGTCGCTGGCGCTCGGTGGGGGCGAGATGCACGACGACGGCCCTCCCGGACCTCGTACGAACAAGGGTTTCTGACTGTCCGTCAGATGCGTTCGACTGTCAAGGTCACAGACCTCGACCGCCAGGGGCGCCTACGCCCGCCCCGGAGCACACGCGAACACGTCTGCGCGGCGGCACCGAAGTGCCGCCGCGCAGACGTGTTACCACCCCACAAAGCACCCCACTAAGGAGGCGTACGACCGTCGGGGGTCTCCAGTCCCCGACAGCCGCCGGCTCACCAGAGCTCGGTGAAGTTGACGGCGATGTTCTCGTTCGACTGGTCAATGGCCGTGAACGCGGAACCGTTCACCTGAGCCGTGTTGCTCTGGTTCGAGGCACCGGAGCCGACAGCCTGCTGCTGCGTCGTGGACGAGGTCCCGTAGTTGTCACCACCGACACCGCTGCCGACGACGTTGGCCACGGCCGCGTTCGATCCGTTGTCCGCGATAGCGCCGTTGTCGGCCGCCGCAACACCTGCGAAGAGGGCGGCGGCAAGCGGCAGGGCTGCCGCGGCGGCGAGAAGGCGGGCGGTACGGATGCTTGCCATGTCTATTCCTCCAGAAGCGAAAGTTCGCACCGGCCAGGACCGGCTGAGTACGGCTTGTTCCGAGGCAGTTGGCCGACCGCCTCGGCGTGTGTCACAACGTCGCGAGACCAGAATTGCCCACCGAATCCCCGGCGAACCACCCCGGAAGCCACTATTCGCTCGCAAGCGTGAAGACATGTCGATAAACCCTCTCCACATCCCCGAAACCGCAGCTCAGGACGGTGCGGGCACCCCAACCCCATACACCGCAAGGGACAAAGCGTTCCGGCACGTTTTCAGCCAATCCCCCAGGGCCGGTTTCCACCCCTCCCAACCCGACCCCCTTCACCCAACCCCCGGGGCACCCTTCCTTTTTTCGAACACTCGTACGAACATGGAGTCATGGCCACCATCGACCGGCAGGCCACGACGCTGGCCCTCGCACACGCCCTGTCAGCCGCCGAACGCGGACTGGCAGTCATCCCGCTGTCCCGCGCCAAACTCCCGGCGCTGCGCTCACCCCACCGCGACGACCCGACGGCCCCGCTCTGCCACGGCGAGTGCGGCCGCTTCGGACACGGGGTGTACGACGCCTCGACCGATCCGCTACGCATCCGAGAACTCTTCGCCACCGCCCCCTGGGCCACCGGCTACGGCATCGCCTGCGGCCTGGACCCGCACCACCTGATCGGCATCGACCTCGACACGAAATCGGGTACGGACTCGTCCGCGGCGCTCCGGGAACTGGCTCTGCGCCACCTGTTCACGATCCCCGAGACGGTCGTCGTGCTGACCCCCAGCGGCGGCCGCCACGTCTGGCTGAGCGGCCCACCCGACATCGTCGTCCCCAACTCCGCGGGTCGCCTGGCCCCCGGAATCGACATCCGCGGCGCCGGCGGCTACCTCGTCGGCCCCGGTTCACGCACGGAACACGGCGTCTACGGCACGGCCCCGGGCACCGCCCACCTGGCACCGGCCCCCTGCCCGCCGGCCCTCCTGCAACTCCTCCTGCCCCCACCCCGCACCAACCACCACCCTGCCGCCGCGACAGGCCAACACGGCCAGGGCCTCGTCCAGTTCGTCCTCGCCGCCCACGAGGGCCAGCGCAACACCCGCCTCTTCTGGGCCGCCTGCCGCGCCTACGAGAACGGCCTCGGCCCGGAGGTCACCGAAGCCCTGGTCGACGCCGCCGTCCGCACAGGCCTCACCGAACGCGAGGCCCGCTCGACCATCACCTCGGCCTCCCGCATGACGAGGCACCGCCCCTAGGCCGACCGCAACGGAAAACCCGCCCCCTGGGAGCCCTAGAAAACCGAGAGCAGCCGAAACGACAAGGCACGCACGCGCGTGCACCCCAAAACACCGGCGCAAAGCACCTGCCCACCGCCAACACAGCAGGGGCGTCCGGCACCTCTCGGTTCCGGACGCCCCTGCTTCTCGCACTGCGGTGGGTGTGGGATTTGAACCCACGGTGACATCGCTGCCACGACGGTTTTCAAGACCGCTCAAAAGCACCGACCCCAACCGGCGCTGACCAGCCAGTTTATCGGTTCGAGCCGTTCCGTTGAGAGCGTCCTGGCCAGAGGATGGCCAGGAGCAGGCCAGGAACGGCCGTCAGCAGCTCGGGCAGGCGTCACCGCCCGGCAGCAGTCCGGTCACCGGCACGAGGTCAGGAGGCCCTGTCAGTGGGGCGAGCTAGCGTTCGATACATGACTACCACTCAACCCCTGCCTACAGCCGGGCAGTTGATCTACCCTCCTATGAGACGGAATGAAGGGTGTGTCGCATGGGGGGTTCGCCGGGGGCGGACAGTGGAGGCAAGTCCCGGGCTCAGAACATCAAGGCAGTACACCCTCGAACCGTCACGAAGATGATGGAGCAGCTCCAAGAGGGGTACGTCTCCAGTGTGGCGGCGAGCGCCGGCTGCTCCGCCGAGGTGATCGGCAAGGACACATTCGGGGTCGACGTCCAGTTCATCCGCCCTGCTCCTACGCACCTGGAGCAGGAGGGGCTGCTCTTTGCTCAGTTGAAGTGCACAACGCAGGTCGTCCCAGACCGCGACACCAAGTCGTTTCAGTACCGGTTCTCCAAGCGTGAGTACTTTGAGGGCCTGGCTGCCACCCGCGTGTACCCCAAGAAGATCTTGATCGTCATGACGGTGCCGTTCGAGCAGCTCGGATGGACAGAGGTGGTGGACGGCGGTCTACTCGTCAAGCGCGAGTGCTACTGGATGCACTTGGAGGGTCAGACGTCAAAACTGGTGAAGCCGGTAATCGACGTCCCAACCGACAACGTTTTTGACGCAAATGCCCTAATCAAGATCATGGAAAGGCAGGACAGGGGTGAGTCACTTGATGGATGAAGTCGAGGCCGCAATCCCTGAAAATGTCGATCCAAACAGATTGCGAGTAGTCCTTAAAGATCTGGGATGGCAAAACGTGGGCGGGCGTGAGGGCATCTATGCTCGGTATGCCCCACCCAGTGAAGCGGGCACGCTGTCAGGAGCGCCGAGCGTTCTGATTCCCCTCGATCAGAACGCAGTGGACTACCCCCGACTGATGTACTCGGCGTTGAGTCAATTGGCCCATCGCAGAGATTTTTGGACGCGCTCTCTCTATCCTCGGCTTGCGCTGTCATCCTCAGACGAATTCCGCTTCCGAAAAGAGTCAAGTGCTCCGAGTGGTCTAATTTCGTGGCGCCACGGGGAGCGTCTCATCGAATGTGCTAGAAGAACTCTTTTGGCTGGAGCCAAGTACTACCTGGGGGCAGAACGTCATTTCGTGAACCGCCACGGAAGGTTCGCCGGCAGGTATTTGGACCGCGTGATGATGGGGCAAACAGCGCCTGGAAGTTACATCGTCACCGCTTTGGCACCCCCCGATGACCAAGTCAGCCTAAAGCCGTCCGCTGAGCCACTCAGCTCTACGTGGGACCCCGGCGCCATTCGACTCCGAACTGTCAACGAGGCAGTCGCGCATGCTGTCGGGGCAACCGTCGAGGCGCTGGAACACTACCGATCAAGTGGCTCCCTGGCAGGCTTCGAGAGCGGCGTAGTGGATGGCATTTCATACGAGATGACGAACGCCATCCTCGGCATCGCCGCAAACGCCGATGAGTCGGATATTACGATCGAGTGGGATAAGGCGTCGACTCCACCGACTGGAGTTGCCAGCCACTTCGAGTTCCTTGCTTCGGATGTTCCAACACTTGCCCAGGCTGCGATTAGGCTTGCCGAGGATCAGTCAACCGCGCAAGTGTCCATCACTGGCAGGGTGCATTTGCTGGCTAAGAAACTAGCTGGTAGTGCCGGGGTTTTTGGCGTAGATTCCCTTCAATCCGCAGGACCACGGAAAGTACGCGTACGACTCGCGGACGACGAGGACTATCACGAGGCCATCAGGGCCCACGAGGAAGACCTTGCTATTCAGGTGAGTGGTCGACTAGAGAAGGAAGGAAATCTTAGTTGGCTCTATGACGCGACGGTGATTCGCACTTTGGGCCCCTTGGATGAATATGAATCTTCTCGACGCGCCCATCCGGAAGTTAACCCCGATCAGATCGAAATGTTCTGAGCTGTTTGACTTCGTCTCGACGGTCAACCCTTGGTGGCAATGTCAGGAATAAGCCGACTCGCGAAGCCAAATTGGCGGAGGCGCTCATACGCTTGGGCTACATCGTTCGGGATGAATTGTTCGATCATGAAGCCCTGGCTTGGATACACCATGAGTCGCTGCTGCGCTCCCACAAGACCGTGGTGCCCGACCCGCCCGCCGCACCCGTGGTGCCGCTGTGGGTGCGCTCGGGCCGCGCCGTGAAGACCGCCGTGACGCACGAGCGGACCAAGACCGGTGCGCGGGCGGTCGCCCGGCACGGCCTCTACGTGTGGGGCGGGGGCCGGATCGTGGCCCGTCGCACCTGGGACGGCCGCACCGGCGCCCGCTACGAACGGTTCCTCCGCGCGGCCGAAGCCGCGGGGAACATGGAATTGGCTGGCGAGTGGGAAGAGCGGTTGCAGCACTTCCGCGACGCCCGGCACCGCCGCCGCATGGACCTGCTCACCTCACCCATCGACCTGGCCAAGGGCGCCCTGGTCGGCACGGGCATGAGCATCGGCGCGCTGGTCGGCCTCGGGGTCGTGATGGCCATCGCCAACAAGGACATCAGCGACGTCATCACCCCCATCAGCGCCGTGATCGACTTCATCAACCTGCTGATCACCATCGTGCGAGTGGTGTGGGGACCGGCCCTCACGATCGGCCCGTTCCTCGCCCTGCTCGCCCTGTGGGCCGTTGGCCGACACCAGCAGGCAGCACCCCAGTGGGCATTGCCCGCCAACATCCGCTCCGGCGAGGGGGAGCCGATCACCCCCTCGATCGTGGTCAAGGCACTGCGTGACCTGGGGGTTCCGGCCCTACGGGGCGCCATCAAGGAGATGGGCGACGCCGGCGCATCCATGCTGGGACCGATCCGCATCGCCGGATGCGGCGTGGAAGTCGACGTCACGCTGCCCTCGGGGGTGTCGACGATCGAGGTGCAGAACCGGCGCCGCAAGCTCGCGGAGAACCTCACCCGGCACGAACACGAGGTGTTCATCACCATCCCGACCGCCGCCCGCACGGTGCGGCTGTGGGTGGCCGACTCCGGCGCTCTGGATGAGCCGATCGGCCCGTCTCCGCTGGTCACCGACGAGACGATGACCGCCGACTACACCAAGGGCCGCGCCCCGTGGGGGCAGGACCTGCGCGGGGATGCCGCGCTGCTGAGCCTGTTTCAGCGGATGCTGCTGGTCACCGGCATGTCCAACCAGGGCAAGACCGCCGCCCTGCGCGCGCTCGCGCTGTGGATCGCGCTGGATCGCACGGTGGAGTTCCGGGTGGCCGACCTCAAGGGCGCCGGTGACTGGGCCATGTTCGACGGGCTCGCCACCGTCCTGATCCAGGGACCCACCGATGAGCACGTGATCGAGGCGACCGAGATGCTGGAGAGCGGGGTTCAGGAGATGAACCGCCGTCTCCAGGCCCCGCCCGGCACCTCGTTCCCGCCGCTGATCCTGCTGGTCGACGAGGCACAGGTGGCGTTCATGTGCCCCGCCAAGGACGAGGACAAGCGCCCCTACGGCGGGTCCAAGGCGAACTCCCGGTACTTCATGGCCTGCCGGAAGGTCCACAACCAGGGCCGCGCCGTGAACGTGCTGCTGTGGCAGGGCACGCAGGACCCGACCGACCAGAACCTTCCCAAGCTGGTCCGCGAGGGCGCCCACACCCGCGCCTCGCTCGCCCTGGGCACCGAGTCGCAGGCCCGCATGGCGCTGAGCGACAAGGCCGTTGACGGCGGCGCCGCGCCGCACCTGCTGCGCCCGGGGCTCGACAAGGGAACGCTGGTCGTCGCGTCCGACGGCATCGAGATTCCCGCCGGACAGGCATCCATCACGGTGCGCACGCACTACATCAGCACCGACGACGCGAAGGAGATCGCGGCCCGCGCCAAGGCACTGCGAGACGGGGTCACCACCCTGCACGTGATCGAGCGGGGCGAGGAGCGCGACCCGCTCGCGGACATCGCGTCCGTGGTCGGCACCGCGGCGCGGGTGCGTACGCAGGACGTCATCAAGCGGCTGTCCGCCCTCAATGCGGACGCCTACGGCGACTGGTCGTTCGGCGACCTCACCCGCGTTCTCGACGGCACCGGAGCCGAGCCGTACAAGTCCGACGGCGTCATGGTCATCGGCCGCGACCGGCTCGCCCGCGCCCTCGCCAACCGCGACAGCGACGGTTCCGCTTCCGCCAACGGATGACAGGGAGCCAACCCCCGACGGGGCAGGGAGGCAGGGAGAACTCCCTGAACCCCTCCCTGACCCGCCTCCCTCGCCCTGACCTGCACGAATGATCGTTCAGGGAGTCAGGGAGGACCGCAGGTCAGCACCCCTGAAACCCCCTCCACAGCACTCCCCACAGGGGGTGCTTCCGCCTCCCTGCCCCAACCACAGATGGGATTCCGGATGAGCCACCGTGACCCGCCGGGGATCATCGCCCCGCACATCCCCGCCGACGACTGGCGCCGCGCCGAAGCCACCGGAGCACCGGTCGTCATCGTCGTGCAGACCACCGACCGGACCGGCCGGCCGCTGCGCCACTACCTGTACCCGCTCGCCGTCGCGGGCGCGGCAACGATGGGCGTCTTCGGCCTCGTGGCCGCGTTCTTCGCCCTGCTCGACTTCGCCTCCCAGACCGCCGCCACCGTCGGCGGTGCGGCTGGCTCGCTCGGCATCGGCGGCATCACCCTGCGACTCGCCCGCCCCACCAAGTAGCGAAGGAAGCCATGTTCGCGATCCATGTCACCTGCCCGACGCCGGAGCAGGCGTACGCCAATGCCCCGAGCATCCTCAGCGAGATCGGATGGACGGCCCGCACCCTGGCCGCCCTGGAGTGCTTCACCGCGCTGGACCGGGAGTTCTACCTGCGCAAGGCCGCGCTGCTCGACCGCATCGCGCTCCTGGACGAGCCCGACACCCCCGGCGACGTCACCGACACGGCCGTTGCGGCGGCTGTGTTCCTGATGGACATCGACCAGCCGGGCGTGACCTGCGACCCGCGCGACTACGTCCGACAGCAGTACGCCCTCAACCTCACCACCTACGACCAGTAGCTACGCCAAGGGCGGCCCCCTCATCTCGCCAAAGGTTCCGGGGCCGCCCTTGTCCAGCCAGCGCCTATCAAGGAACTGGAGATCTCCCAGCATGACGCAACCCATCGTCATCCGGCGAGTGCCGGACACCTTCCGACCCTTCCGGGTCCTGGACGCCTGTTGCTGCATCGGCGGCGGCACCGAGGGATACCGGCGCGCGTTCGGCCCCTCCTGCCACATCACCGGTGTGGACATCGAGCCCCAACCCGACTACCGGGGCGACGCCTTCCACCAGGGCGACGCCATCGAGTACATCCGCGCCCACGGCCACGAGTACGACTTCATCCACATCTCCCCGCCCTGCCAGGGCGAGGGCGCCCCCACCAAGGGCACCAACGCCGCCCGCAACAAGGCGATCGGCCGCACCTACCCCCGGCTCATCGTCCCCGCCCGCGCCGCGTTGGAGACCACGGGCCAGCCGTACGTGATCGAGAACGTGCCCGGCTCCGAGGTCCGCAAGGACATCCGCCTGTGCGGCGAACAGTTCGGCCTCGCCGTGCTCATGCACCGCTACTTCGAACTCGGCAACTGGACCACTATGCAGCCGGCCCACCCCCAGCACAGGGGCAGGGTGCGCGGTTGGCGCCACGGCGAGTACCACGACGGGCCGTACGTGGCCGCCTACGGCAAGGGCGGCGGCAAGGCCACCGTGGAAGAGATCCGCGCGGCCAAGGGCATCGACTGGTCCACCGACCACTTCCGCCTGAGGGAGGCCCTGCCGCCCGCCTACACCCAGTGGATCGGCGCCGCCTATCTCGCGTCCCTCGCCCCCGCGTTGGAGGCGGCATGACCGTGCTGCCCGATCAGCTGCGAACCGCCCTCAGTCTCGCGGCCACCGGTGTGCCGCCGCTGCCCCTCCGGGTGGGGAAGGTGCCGTTCGGGAACTGCCGCACGTGCGCCGATGGTGCCTGCGGTGGCCGGCCGAACATGCGCAACGCGGGCCCCTGCCAGTGCACGGCCCCGTGTCACGCATGGGCCGCCGCCACCACCGACCCGAACGTTCTCGCCTCGCCCGCATGGGCGGCGGCGTGGCGTCAAGCCGTGGCGGTCGCCTACCACCCCGGCGGAGCCGGGGTGACCGTGGTCGACCTCGACAACGCGGACGCCCTCGCATGGGCCCGCGAGACCCTGCCCGCCACCCGCACCGTGCCGACCACACGCGGCGAGCACTGGCTCTACCGGGGCGCGATGCAATCGGCCAACGCAGTCCGGCCCGGCGTGGACGTCAAGTCGTCGATGCAGTACGTCCGTTGGCTCGGCTCCGGCACCGGCCGTATCGCGTCCCTGCCGGACTGTGTCCGCGCGTTGGTCGTGAAGGAAGAGACCACCCCCGCCCGGGGCCAGGTGGTCTCTTCTCTCCCCGGGCGCGCCACTTGGGACCGCACGGTTGCCACGGGGTGCCGCCACACGGAGCGGTTCGTCCGCGCCGGCCTGGAACGCGGCCTCACCCTCGTACGTAGCCGTACCGAATCCGGTGCCGGGTCGCAGGCGTTCGGGGTGGCACGGTTCGTCGCCGTCCAGCACGAACGCTGCCCCGGTCCCTGCGGGTTGCCTGTGATTGGGGAGGAGATCGTGGCCGCCGCCGTCCTGGTCGGCGTCCCCGAGCCCTACGCCCGACGCGCCGTCACCAACGGCCTCCAGACGGCTCAGGGGCGTGCGGCATGACCAAACCATCAGATAACCCCACGAACGCTCCCCAGGGCGCCGCACAGGGCCCGCCACGGCCGTACGTGGGCGAATCGAAGGTCGCCGCCCGTCAGGGCGTCCTTTCAGTCCTTCCTCGCTCGAAGCGCTTCCCGACCAGCCAGGGACGCGGCAACGACGGTGACCCCACACCGGATCGGCCCGGTATCCGCATCTACGCCCCACCCGTCTACCGCTCCCACGACGACGGGGCCCGCTGGTCCAAACGACACGGTGACACCCCGAACGCCGCCTACGCCTGCACCTGCGGTCGCACCCGCACGGCCACCGGCCCCCGCGCCGTGTCCGCCCTGGTCGCCGACTACGACGGCCACAAGGACGCCTGCCCCGGCACACCTGCCCCGCTCTCACTCCTGGAAGGGAGGACCGCCGCATGACCGAGACCGAGGAACTCCCCCCGCCCACCAACCCCCTGGCCGTGGCCCGCCGGCTGCTGCCCGACTGGCAGACACAGGACGGACGGCTGCTCTTCCGGCGCTGGCGTGCCTCGTGGATGCGGTGGAACGGCTCCTGCTGGCGCGAGGCGGAGGAAGCCCAGATCCGCAAGGCCATGTACACCCGCCTCGAACACACCATCTACCGCGCCCCCGGCAAGGACGGGCAGAGCGAGGAACGCGACTGGGCACCCACCAAACAGAAGATCGGCAACCTGCTCGACGCCCTCGGCTCCATCACCCTGCTGCCCACCGACACCGACGCCCCCGCCTGGGTCGACGACCAGGGCGACACCGGACGCGACGAAGGCCCCATCGTGGCCTGCGAGAACGGGCTACTACGGATCCGGGACCGGGCACTGTTGCCGCACGGACCGGAGTTCTTCAACATCGTCTCCGTACCGTTCGCCTACGACCCCGACGCGAGCGCACCCACCTGGCACAACTTCCTCGCGCAGATCTGGCACGACGACCCCGACGCCATCGCAGCACTTCAGGAATGGTTCGGCTACGTGCTGTCCGGGCGCACCGACCAGCAGAAGATCCTGCTCATCGTCGGCCCGTCGCGCTCCGGAAAGGGCACCATCGCCCGCGTCATGAAAGCGCTGGTCGGCAAAGAGAATCTGGCCGGCCCGACCCTGGCCGGCCTGGGAACGAACTTCGGTCTGTCCACCCTGATCGGCAAATCGCTGGCGATCATCTCGGACGCCCGACTGTCCGGCAACGACAACACCCAGGTCGTCGAACGGCTGTTGACGATCTCCGGTGACGACACGATCGACATCGACCGCAAGTACCGCGAACCCTGGACTGGCCGTGTCCCCTCGCGGCTGATGATCCTGTCCAACGAACTGCCGCACTTCGGCGACTCATCAGGCGTCATCGCCAACCGATTCGTCCTGCTCAGCACCCGGATGTCGTGGCTCGGCAAGGAAGATCCCACCCTCACCGACCGGCTCACCGCGGAGATGCCCGGCATCCTCAACTGGGCCCTGGACGGCCTCGCCCGTCTCCAGCGCAACGGACGGATCACCGAGCCACCCTCCAGCCGCGAGGCAATCACCACCATCCGGGACACCGCCTCACCCACCAGCGCATTCATCCGCGAACGCTGCACCACCGGACCCACATGCAGCGTCCCCGTGGACGCACTGTGGACGGTCTGGCGCGAGTGGGCCGAAGACAACGGCGTCCGCGCCGGCACCAAGCAAGTCTTCGGCCGCAACCTACTCTCCGTCGTCCCCCAGCTCGCCCTCACCCGCCCCCGCGACGGTGAAAGCCGGGTACGCACCTACACCGGGGTCACACTCTGCGCCGTCGACCAGAGCTAGTTCCACAATCCGCCGGGTCGCGGACCATCGCGGACCACCCCTCATGACCTGCGGATTACGCCAACCCGCAGAGCGGACCATCGCGGACCGGCCAAAGCCTCGTGGTCCGCGATGGTCCGCACAGCCACTCCACCAAAACCGCAGGTCAAACAAGGTGGTCCGCGATGGTCCGCGACCCACAGCATTGTTAGCCCCACCGATTGGCACTACGAGTGGCCACCTGCCTCAAACCCGTCGACGACCCCGGTGGCCGAGCGGCCTTACTGCTTCTCGACAGCCTTGGCGATCAACTGGCCCAGCGCTGATTGGCCCTGGTCAAGCTCGGTAAGCAAACAGCCCAAGCTCGCCGAGCTGACGACCGGCATCCACTTGGCGAGAAGATCCATCGCGTCCGGCAACGTGGCGGCGTACACCACCTCGCTCGACACATTCGATGACAGATCGATCAGGTAGTTCGACGGCCCCCGATACAGATGGATGGTCACGTAGTTCGAATCCGGGTCCCCAGACCCGAAAAATTCCTTGTATCCGGCTTCAGAGACTGCCTTGTCCCAGTCCCCCTCACCCGTTATCGGGGACGGAATCCGCGTCCACTCTCCGTCGCGGTACAGAAGGTCCTGGTCGTCCGATCCATCTGCGCCCCCAGGGGCCGCTAACGCTTCAGTCATGGCGCCTATCGGACACCCCTGCACCTGTCCTCCGCAAGCGTGGACGCGACCCACAGATTGGGACGCCAACCACACCCCGCCCCGCCCTCTCCTCACACCGAGAAGGAGTCACCGCCTTGGCCCGCCCTCAGAAGCTCAAGCTCAATGAAGTCCTCGCAGAGATCCGCATGAGCCGCGCCGCGTTCTACCGCATGCGCGCCCGTGGCCAGGCCCCCCGCCTCCAGAAGCTCCCGAACGGCGAGATCCGCGTGAACCGCGCCGACTTGGACGCGTGGTGGGCGAGCTGCGACCAGCGCGCCGCCTGAATCGACGCCGCACCATCCGAACGCCCGTTGAGGGGACCGCTTTGGCGGTCCCCTCCGTCATGAGGTGATCAATGAAGAGCCACAACGTGCGGATCTGGGGTATCCGTCGCCGCGACAGCAAGTCGGCGCCCTTCCAGGTGCGTTGGACCGTGGCGGGCAAGGTCTGCCAAGAGCCCTTTGCTACCAAGACCCTCGCGGACGCCCGTCGTTCGAAACTCGTCACCGCAGTTGGCGCCGGTGAGGCATTCGACGTCGCAACGGGGCTCCCCGCCTCGGAGCTGCGGGAGGCGACGTCCCCGACCTGGTACGAACACGCTTGTGCGTACGCGCTTATGAAGTGGCCCAACGCGTCCGCTAAGCATCGCGCTGGCATCGCCGAGGCTCTGACTGCTCTGACGGTCGCGCTCGTATCCACCTCCCGCGGGGCACCGGATTCAGCCGTCCTGCGCCGCGCTCTTCAGGGATGGGCGTTCAGGGCCACGCTCGGGGACGACGGGGAGCATCAGGCACTTAAGGATGCCGATCGGGACGTTCCGCGCGAGATCCGTAGTGCCCTGGACTGGGTGGCCGGCGCCTCGTTGAAGGTGGTCGACGTAGCCGAGTCGGACAACATCCGCCGGGCCCTGACTGCTCTGTCCAAGCGGCTGGACGGGAAGCGTGCGGCGGACAACACGATGAGGCGTAAGCGCATGGTGTTCAGCAACGCCATGCGGTACGCGGTCGAGCGGGAGGTGCTTCCTGCGAACCCCTTGGGACGAATCGACTGGGCGGCGCCGGACACCACGGATGAGGTGGATTTTCAGTACGTGCCGGACCCGCAGCAGACGCGACGGCTGATCGACGCTGTACGGGATGCCGACGTGCGCGGCCCACATCTGCACGCGTTCTTTGGCTGCCTCTACTACGCCGCGATGCGCCCGTCCGAAGTGGCTTCGCTCATGCGGCGGAACTGCAAGCTCCCTGCTGAGGGTTGGGGGGAGTTAGTACTCACGCAGAGTCGACCAGAGGTCGGGAAGGGGTGGACCGACGATGGCCGCTCGTTCGACGAACGAGGGTTGAAGCGGCGGGCGCGTAAGGCCACACGTCCCGTGCCGATCCCGCCCACGCTGGTCGCGATGCTCCGCACTCACTTGGACCGGTTCGGTACGGCGGCGGATGGTCGGCTCTTCCGTGCGCCCCGTGGGGGTCGTATCGGGTCCAACGAGTACACCGACCTGTGGCAACAGGCCCGAAAGGCTGCCCTCACACCCGAGGAAGCTGCCACCCCGCTCGCGGACGTCCCGTACTCGCTCCGGCACGCCGGGGTCTCGCTGTGGATCAAAGCGGGTGTCGATCCGGTGGAAGTCGCGCGGCGTGCCGGTCACAGTCCGGCGGTCCTGTGGCGGTTTTACGCGAAGATCCTTCGCGGCCAACAGACGGTGTCGAACCAGATGATTGATGCCGCGCTGGCCGATGGCGCCTGACCAGGGCTTATGGCACCTGCCTCTTGGCCACAGGTTGGCCGCACGCACTGGTCAAGGGTGGGACAACCCGACTCAGGGTGAGACAGGCTGAACACAGAAGGGGTGCCTCTCACTGAGAGGCACCCCTTCTGACCTGCACGCTTCTGACCTGCGCGGTGGGTGTGGGATTTGAACCCACGGTCACATCGCTGCGACGACGGTTTTCAAGACCGTTCCCTTAGGCCGCTCGGGCAACCCACCCCGCGCCGCTGAGAGATCGGCGCGGGGACAAGAGTAACGGGTCAGCTGTCGCCCTCGCGCTGGCCCAGGGTGACGTTGGCGGTCTGCTGCTTGCCGTCGCGGGTGTAGGTGAGTTTGACGGTGTCGCCGGGCTGGTGGGTCCAGATCTCGCCGATGAGGGTGGGGCCGCTGTCGATCACCCGGTCGTCGAGCTTGGTGATGACGTCGCCGGGCTTGAGGCCGGCCTTCGCCGCGGGGCCGTTCGGCGTGACCGCGTCGGAGCCGCTCGCACCCTGCTCGGTGATCTTTGCGCCGCCCGTGCCCTCCTCCAGGGCGACCGAGGCGCCGATCACCGGATAGACGGGTTTGCCCGTCTTGATCAGCTGCTGGGCGACGGCCTTCGCCTGGTTGATCGGGATCGCGAAGCCCAGGCCGATGGAACCGGACTGGCTGGTGCCGCCCATGCCGCCACTGCTGGACTGGATGGCGGAGTTGATGCCGATGACCGAGCCGTTCGCGTCCAGGAGCGGGCCGCCGGAGTTGCCCGGGTTGATCGAGGCGTCCGTCTGCAGGGCGCTCATGTACGAGGCCTTGCTCTGGCCACTGCCGTCGCTGGAGGCCACCGGGCGGTTCTTGGCGCTGATGATGCCCGTGGTCACCGTGTTCGACAGACCGAAGGGCGCGCCGATCGCGATCGTCGAGTCACCGACCGCGACCTTGTCGGAATTGCCGAGGGGCAGCGGCTTGAGGCCGTTCGGCGCGTTCTTGAGCTTGATGACCGCGACGTCGTAGCCCTGGGCGTGGCCGACCACCTCGGCCTCGTACTTCTTGCCGTTCGAGAAGGTCGCCGAGAGCTTGCCGCTGTCGACCGCCTCCGCCACCACGTGGTTGTTGGTGAGGATGTGACCCTGCGTGTCGAAGACGAAGCCGGTGCCCGTACCGCCCTCGCCATTGCTCCCCTCGGCCTCGATGGTGACCGTGCTCGGCAGCGCCGTGGCGGCCACGCTCGCGACCGTGCCCGGGTCACGCTTGAGGTCGCCGCCGCTCTGGGAGGCGGCAACCGTCGTGGAGGCCGTGGTGTTGTCGTTCCGGTCGGCCGCCCAGTAGCCGAAGCCACCGCCCACCCCGCCCGCCACCAGTGCGGCCACCAGAATCGCTGCGACCAGACCGCCGCGTCCGCCGGACTTCGACGTGGGCGCCGGCTGCTGGTACGAGGAACCCCAGGCATCCCCCGAGCCGCCCTCACCCCCGCTCGCGTACGAGGGCGTGGCGGGTGGAGGAGGCGGCCAGGCACCCGCTTCCGGGGCGGGGCCCGCGCCCGCGGGCGCCCCGGAGGGAACCGGGGGCAACGAGGCCGTCGGCGCGCCTTCTTGGGGCGTGGCCGCCTCGTGGGAGTAAGCCGACCCCTGGGACTGAGTCGTGCCCTGATAGGGGTCCACGGGGCCCGCTCCCTGTGGCACCCCCTGCTCCGGAGGCGCGGAAGCAGCGGGAGTGTCCACCGGCACGGGAGGTGCAGACGGGGCCGGGGGTACCTCAGTGCCCTCGTTCTCGGTGCTCACAGCTCTTCCTCTCGGTCCACGGCTGTTCGTTCAGGTCGCACACGGTCATGTTCGCTCGCGCGTGTTCATGGCTCCACTCGCGTGTGTTCAGGAACCGGCACGATTCCAGCTGTGCATGTGCTTTTGTATGCCGTCAGCTTTTCCCACGGGACGTCAGGGCGCCATAAGCGGCACCTGTGACTCCGGGATCTTCATTTATATCGGACAGGTCTGACAAAACCATCGAGCGCACGGCGCCACCGCTCTCACGCCTACCCACTGACGATGGCACCATGACGCGGTGACCCACGCACGACAGCACCAGATCCAGGTCGTCGCCCACCGTGGAGCCTCCGAAGAGGCCCCGGAGCACACCCTGGCCGCGTACGAGAAGGCGATCGAGGACGGGGCCGACGCCCTGGAGTGCGATGTACGGCTGACCGCGGACGGACATCTCGTCTGTGTCCACGACCGCCGCGTCAACCGCACCTCCAACGGCCGCGGCGCCGTCTCCGCCCTGGAACTCGCCGACCTCGCCGCCCTGGACTTCGGCTCCTGGAAGAACCGCGACGAGGCGCCCGACTGGGAGCAGCAACGGCCCCCGTCCTGGGAGCAGCAGTCCGTCCTCACCCTGGAAAGACTGCTCGAACTCGTCGCCGACGCCGACCGCCCCGTACGGCTCGCCATCGAGACGAAGCACCCCACGCGCTGGGCGGGCCAGGTCGAGGAGCGCCTGCTGGTCCTCCTGAAGCGTTTCGGCCTGGACGCCCCGCCCTCGGCCGCCGAGTCCCCCGTACGCGTCATGAGTTTCTCGGCGCGCTCGCTGCACCACGTCCGGGCGGCGTCCCCGACGCTGCCGACGGTCTATCTGCTGCAGTTCGTCTCGCCCCGGCTGCGCGACGGACGGCTGCCCGCCGGTGTCCGGATCGCGGGCCCCTCGATGCGCATCGTGCGCAATCACCCCGCGTACATCGAGCGTCTGAAGCGGGCTGGGCATCAGGTTCACGTATGGACGGTGAACGAGCCCGAGGACGTCGATCTCTGCGTCGAGCTGGGCGTCGACGCCATCATCACCAACCGCCCGCGCGCGGTGCGCCACCAACTGGGCCGCTGACCTCAACCCTCCGAGGTCCCCCGCGGGACCGTCCGGGTTCCCCCGCGCACAGACCTCGCACGTCAGCCGCACCGTCGAATTCAGGCCATGCGATTACAGGGAGTGCTCCGGCGCGTTCAGTCCGTATTCGATCGTTAAGAGTGCGTCACCGTACGTGCATTGGCCGGTTTCCAGTCCAGCCCAGAGGGGCATCCACACCGTGGCGTGGGGCAAAGGAGGTCTCGGGGGTGGCGTTGGTGGTGGCACAGGAGGTGCCCACGTCGTCGAGCATGGCCGTATCCCATGGCCCTGCGGGCGTGGGGGAAGCAAGACACCGGATGCGGGCTCAGCTGCGCACCGGCGGTGTGGCGGAAACGGTCATCGACGATGCCGTACTGATCCTTTCCGAACTACTGAGCAACGCTTGCCGACACGGCAGGCCATTGGGTGACGCCCTGGCGGGGGACGGCGACGTCCGGGCCGCCTGGCGCGTCGAACAGACCGGCAGGCTCACGGTCGAGGTGACGGACGGCGGTGGTCCGACCCGTCCGGTTCCGGCCACTCCTTCGGTCACGGCGCGCGGCGGCCGCGGGCTGAACATCATCACGGCGCTCGCCGACGACTGGGGCGTCCGGGACGACGCCCGCGGTGAGGTCACGGTGTGGGTGGTCGTGCACAAGGACGCCGTTGCCGGGCACCGCCGCGACGACTTCGCCGCGCGCGTCACGGGCCCGTCGGTGTCCGCGATACCCGACCTGAACTTCGCGGACGCTTTCGACGACCTGGACTGAGAACGGACTGAGCCCAGAGCAACCTCGACCGAGCACGACCTGAGCCCAGGACGACCTGGACCGAGCGCGACCAGAGCCCAGCCGGAATGGCCTGGGCCAGGCACCACCAGGGCCCGGAATGGCCTGGACCGAGCGCGACCAGAAAACAGAACGGCCTGGACGGCTTGGAGCGGGCGCGGCCCAAGCCCAGGACCATGTGAGCGCAGGACTGTCCGGCCAAGAACCGGCCGCCGGGGACGACCTGGACCGAAGCAGCACGAAGCAGCACGAAGCACACGGAAGCACCGGTTCGAGGACGAACCGCAGCGCTGGTTCCGGGACGAACCGAAGCCGAACCGAAGCACCGCTTCCGGGACGACTCGGCACGTTGTCCACAGGGTCCCGTGGGTCCTCGTACGAGCGGCTAGGCTCGCGCCCGTACGAGTCGAGCCGTAACCGGGAGACATCCACGATGGCCAAGAAGCGACCCCAGACGAAGGCCAAGCAGCCTCAGCTGACGGATGGAGAGATCCCGGTCGTCGGGGCACGCGAGCCGTGCCCCTGCGGCAGCGGCCGCCGCTACAAGGCGTGTCACGGACGCGCCGCCGCGCACGCCGTGACCGAGCTGGTGCACCGCCCCTTCGAGGCGCTGGCGGGCGAGGCCGACTGGGTCGCGCTGCGCGAGCTCGTGCCCGCGGCCACCGTAGAGCTGCACCTGAAGGAGCCGCTCCCGGAGGGCGTCCCGTCGATCACGCTCGCGACGGTGCTGCCGATGGCCTGGCCCGCGCTGCGCCGTGACGACGGCTCGGTGCTGATCGGCCTGCAGAACGACACCGCGTCCGGTGACATCAGCCGCGACCTGGCCGACACGCTCCAGCGGGCGCTCATCGCGGAGCCGGGCAGTCCGGTCCAGGGCCGCCGCGCCCCGGCTGACGGACCGCGGCTGCAGGACCTCCTCGACCCCGAAGGCGCGTTCGAGCCAGTTGTGCACGCGGGCTTCGAATTCTGGGTTCCGGACGCGCAGAACGCGACCACGGAGGTGACCGCCTCCCTGGAACGGGCCAACGCCGCCGCCATCCCGACCGTGAAGCTCGCGGGCGTCGACGCGGCGTACTGGTGCGAAACGCCCGACAAGAACCATCTGCGCTGGGTCATGCCGTACCCGGAGGAGCAGCTTCTGGACGCGCTCGCCCGGCTGCACGCCGCGGGCCGGTCGAGCCTCGGGGAAGGCACCCGCCTCGTGGGCTCCTTCCGTGCCCACGGCCTCACGGTGCCGGTCTGGGACCTGCCGACCGGCGTCTCGGCGGAGGACGTCGAGAAGCCGGCGGCCGAGTTCGCCGAGCGGCTCACCGCCGCGCTGGCCTCGGACGCGCCGCTCACCGGGGACGAGCGACGGGCGCGCGGCGGCCTCACCAACCGACAGGTCACCCTCAGCTGAGACACAGCGGACACTCAAGCCGGACTGACCGACCAGTCAGCTGGCCGACAGGGCCGTGAACCAGGTGACTCCTGTCACAACTCCCGGTCCTGACAAGGAAATCGGTGTCCGAATAGCCGAGATCGAATTTGCGAACCGCCGATCTCTTGTTACCGTTTCATTAGCCCGGTTGCTGGTGCATCCCCCGTCGCCAGCAACCGGGTCTTTCTGTTTCCGGATTCGGACCCCCTGTCGGCGGAAGCCTCAACGCCCGGTCTGCGCAGGTGAGTTGCTCCCCGCGCGCAACAGCAGCGGCCCGTCGGCCCCCTCCGCGAACTCCACGACCGCCGTGTACGCCCGCACGTCCCCCGTCGTGCGCTGCCGCGGTGTCTCACACACCCCCGGCTCGTCGTCCGCGCCCACGGCGCAGTGCATCCGTACGGTGCGGTCCGCGGGCCCCATGAGGGTCAGTACGGACGTGAGATCGTCTCCGGTCGCGTTGCGGTAGTACGTACGCGCCCAGGTGTCGCGCCCCTGCGTCAGCACGCAGGTCTGGGCCTCGATGCCGTCGGGGGAAGCGAGTTCGGGACCGCAGCGGGCGGCGGTGGCGATGCCCAGGCCGAGCGTCAGGGGGCTTCTGGAGGGCGTGGGACGCGACTCGGGCGCCCCCGCCCCCGCGTCGGCGCGACCGACCGCGGCAGGCGCGTCGTCGGAATCACGGGCGCCCGAGGCACGTACGGCGTCATCGGGCGCTCGGGACCTGTCATCAGACGCTCGGGAGCCGCCATCGGACGCTCGGGAGCGGTCATCGGAGGTACGCGCGGTCGCGGGATCCGGGTCGCCCACGGGTCCCGCGGAGGCCACGGCCAGCGGCAGCGCGGCCATGAGCGCCACGGCGCCCGCCAACGCCAGCGGGCGAAATCTTCGAGGGCCTGGGGATCGTCGTCCCCCGGAGTGACGCAGCATGAAAGGAACATAACGAGCGAGGGCGGGCGCGCGGTTCGCCGCGCGCCCGGTTCCCTACAACTCGGGTGCGCTCACACCCGTACGGGTGAGGGCCTCCACCACGGCGTCCACGACGGCCTCGACATCGGGCACCCAGGGGGCGGCCGAGCCGGGCAGCGGAGCCCGCTCCCAGCGCAGCTGGCCCTGGCCGGTCTCGGACGGGGGCAGCGCCACGTAGCCGCCCTCTCCGTGGAAGCGCAGCGAGCCCG
Organism: Streptomyces sp. NBC_00878; assembly: GCF_026341515.1. Taxonomy (NCBI): domain Bacteria; kingdom Bacillati; phylum Actinomycetota; class Actinomycetes; order Kitasatosporales; family Streptomycetaceae; genus Streptomyces; species Streptomyces sp. NBC_00878. Next base: position 5,275,459 of record NZ_JAPEOK010000001.1, read on the forward strand.
GCACGTGGTCCTGGGCGTAGAGCAACTCGCCCAGCTGCTCCAGGGAGTACGGCTTCACGAGCAGCGCCCAGCGCGTCGGGGACGCGATCACGGGGCCGAGGCGCATCCCCATGTGGTCGAGCGCGAGGAGCGCGCGGGAAGCGGCGAGCGCCGGCAGGCTCACCGCGCAGGGGGCTTTGTCCCCTGTGGCCAGGATGATCGGCGCCGTCGGCCTGTTCGTCCACCACCAGCGCACCATCCGCTCGTCGGTGGTGGCCGCGAGCAGGCCGGGGTCGAAGGGATGGGCACCGGGCACCGTGCATTCCGGGTCGGGACACGCGCATCGGCCCCGCCCCTGCGGGTCCGCCGCCACTCCCGGGAGTACGGGCCACTGCCATGCGGTCGCGAAGGTCAGGGCCGCGCCGAGCATCTCAGGCCGTCCGCCGTTTCGTTTGGACAGGAGCCTGCGTCGCCTTCCGAGGATCTCGCGCATGAGCGCTCGTTCCTTTCCGTTGCACGCCTGGCAACACCGAGGACCACATCACACCATGTGTCGATCACTTCACTGTGCGTACCTACTGGCGCATCACACCCCCGTCCGAGACAAGGGGAACCCCTTATGGGCCGAGCGTTTGGCTGCGTCCGCGTCCATACTGCGTCTGGCAAAAGCATGGGCATGGCGTGGGGTGGCGGCGCCTGGCGTTTGCCGTCCCGCGTATTTCTCGCCGCCTCCGCCACGGGAGGATGGGGCACGGTCGTCGGTGGTTAAGACGCCCGGGTCCGTCGCCAGGTTCCGGGACGAGCCCAACCACCCCTGGCCTTCACCGAGTACGTACCCATCACGACCGCTGTGACGCTCCGTCGAACAAGGCCAGTCGACCTCAATAAGCCGGGCTTCGAGTCGGTTTTAAGCCAACTTTGCTTTTCCGCAACGGTCCCACGGACACCAGGAATCCCAGCAGGACAATGCTGGACATCCCCTTACGAGTGCGTGTACATGTGGAGACACTGCTAGCGGCGCAGAATGACATGGGGGTTTGCGATGCTATCGAGCAAAACGCACCGGTCGGAAAGCCGGACGCCATGAACGCCCCTCACCTCCCGAAAGTGGCCGGAATCGATTCAACGGTTCCATCGCCCGCACACACTGTCGCGCCCGCACCTGCCGCCCCGGACACCTCTTCGGCCGTCTCTCCACACGCTCCCGGAGCCGTTCTCCAGGACAGACTCGCAGGTTGGGTCTCCGATCTCACGACTCTGCACGAGCTGACCGAGCGCCTCGCCCACACCGGCGCACTGCCCAACGCACTGCAGGAACTGCTGCGCGCCGGAGCCGCCCTCGTGGGCGCCCGGCGCGGTCTCGTGGTCCTGGAACCGGGAGACGGACTCGGCCCCGACACCACCATCGGCCTGGGTCTGGCCCGCGCCGATCTCGGTCACATCGAGACCGTCCCGCGCAGCGCCATGTCGTACGGGAAGATCCTCGACGGACTCCCGGGGGGCGAGGGCGAGATCGCCCAGCCCGATCTCCTCTCCGAGGACGGCCTCGACCCGCGCCACCGCGAGGTCGCCGCCCGCCTCGGCTACGCCGCGAGCTACGCGCTCCCCCTGTCCACGGAGGCGTCGGGCCGCCTGGGCGCCGCCGTGTGGCTGTACGACGAGCCGGCCGAGCCCGTCGAGCGCCAGCGGCACCTGGTCGGGCTGTACGCGCGCTACGCGGCCGAGCACCTGGCCCGGCTGGTGGAACTGCACCGCACGCGCGCGTGCATGGCGACCATCTCCGAGGAACTGCTCCCCTCGCGGCTGCCCCGGGTCTCCGGCGTCCAGCTCGCCGCCCGCCACCGCACGGGGCCGCGCGGCGGCGGCGACTGGTACGACGCGCTCCCGCTGCCCGACGCCGCGCTCGGCCTCGCGGTCGGGTCCGTCACCGGGTCGGGTCCCAGCGCGGTCGCCGCAATGGGACGGCTGAGGGCCTCCCTGAGGGCGTACGCGGTGATGGAGGGCGAGGACCCGGTCGCCGTCCTGTCCGACCTCGAACTGCTGCTGCGGCTGACCGAGCCCGCCCGTTCCGCCACCGCCCTGTTCGCGTACTGCGAGCCCGCGCTGCGCAAGATCACACTCGCCGGGGCCGGGCACAGCCCGCCGCTGGTGATCGGCGAGCGGCGCACCGAGTACGTGGAGACGTCGCTGTCGGCGCCCCTGGGGATGCTCGCCTGCTGGGAGGCACCGAGCGTGGAGTTCCAGGCGGAGCCCGGAGAGACGGTTCTGCTGTACACGGACGGGCTGCTGCACCGCACCGGCGACCCCATGGACCGTGCTTTCGCGCGGCTGCACGCGGCCGCCGCGTCCGTGCCCAGGACATTGCGCACGGACCCGGGCGCGGTCGCCGATCACGTCCTACGGAGTGTGCTGCCGGACGGCCTCGACGTCGCCGACAGCGACGAGGACGTGGTCCTCCTGGCGGCACGCTTCGAGTGAGCGTCCCGCCCCTTCGGGCGAGCCCCGCGTGACAGGTCTTCCGGCCCTGGGCGTCCTTCCGTACGACCGTACGATGGAGGGCGTCCAGAGTCGTATCGAGGAGGCAGACCGTGTCGGAGGCGCTCAACCCGGAGACCCCGGAAGCTGTGCTTGACGATGACGCCGACCAGGCGGACGAAGAAAAGCCGATCAAGCTGCGCAAGAACGGCCTGTACCCGGGCGTGTCCGACGAGCTGGCCGAGAGCATGAAGTCCGGCTGGGCCGACACCGAGCTGCACGGCCTGGAGCCGATCCCGCAGGCCGCGTACACCGCCGCCCGCCGTGCCGCGCTCTCCGCGCGCTTCCCGGGCGAGCGCCTGGTGATCCCCGCGGGCAACCTGAAGACCCGCTCGAACGACACGGAGTACCCCTTCCGTGCCTCGGTCGAGTACGCGTACCTGACCGGCAACCTGACCGAGGACGGCGTCCTGGTCCTGGAGCCGACGTCGGGCGGCCACAAGGCCACGATCTACCTGCTGCCGCGCTCCGACCGCGAGAACGGCGAGTTCTGGCTCTCCGGCCAGGGCGAGCTGTGGGTCGGCCGCCGCCACTCCCTGACCGAGGCCGAGCAGGTGTACGGCATCCCGGCCTCCGATGTCCGCGCGCTCACCGACGCGCTGCGCGAGGCGACCGGCCCGGTGCGGGTCGTACGCGGCTACGACGCCGGCGTCGAGGCGGCGCTCACCGACAAGGTGACCGCCGAGCGCGACGAGGAGCTGCGCGTCTTCCTCTCCGAAGCGCGGCTGGTCAAGGACGAGTTCGAGGCCGGCGAGCTGCAGAAGGCCGTCGACGCGACGGCCCGCGGTTTCGAGGACGTGGTGAAGGTCCTCGACAAGGCGGAGGCCACGTCCGAGCGCTACATCGAGGGCACGTTCTTCCTGCGCGCGCGGGTCGAGGGCAACGATGTCGGGTACGGCTCCATCTGCGCCGCGGGGCCGCACGCGTGCACGCTGCACTGGGTGCGCAACGACGGTCCCGTGCGTTCCGGGGACCTGCTCCTGCTCGACGCGGGCGTGGAGACCCACACGCTCTACACCGCCGACGTCACGCGCACGCTGCCGATCAACGGCACGTACAGCGAGATCCAGAAGAAGATCTACGACGCCGTGTACGAAGCCCAGGAGGCCGGTATCGCGGCCGTGCGGCCGGGCGCCAAGTACCGCGACTTCCACGACGCCTCGCAGCGCGTACTGGCCGAGAAGCTGGTCGAGTGGGGGCTCGTCGAGGGCCCTGTGGAGCGCGTTCTGGAGCTGGGGCTCCAGCGTCGCTGGACGCTGCACGGCACCGGTCACATGCTCGGCATGGACGTCCACGACTGCGCGGCCGCGCGCGTGGAGACGTATGTGGACGGCACGCTGGAGCCGGGCATGTGCCTGACCGTCGAGCCGGGCCTGTACTTCCAGGCGGACGACCTGACCGTGCCCGAGGAGTACCGGGGCATCGGCGTCCGCATCGAGGACGACATCCTCGTCACGGAGGACGGCAACCGGAACCTGTCCGCCGGGCTGCCTCGCCGGTCGGACGAGGTCGAGGCGTGGATGGCGTCCCTGAAGGGCTGACACGGATCCCTGAAGGGCTGATACGGAACTGACGGAACCGATGGCCGGGTACTGGTGAGGTACTCGGCCATTTCGTCTGCTGCCGCCCGTCGTGAAGGCGGTGCACGCGCGCGTGGAGGCCGATCAGAAACTCACGGACTCCGGGCAGGGGCGCGGACGGGGCGACGGCCTCTGGGTGCTGCGCGATCGCTCGTACGTCCTCGTGACGTTCCTCAACACCGTTCGGTACGGGCGTGACGGTGGCGCGGACCGCGGAGCTGCTGGTGCTGACGACGCTGCTCGCGAGGTGGCGAACGCCCGGGTGGCTGCCTTCGGTGGTCTTATGGCGGCGGCCTCGTACGCGATGGGGTCGGCCGCGCGGTGGGCGACGGACCGTCGGCCCGCCGCCGCGCATGTGGTCAGGCGGCCAGTACCGGTGAACTGGCCGTCACCGGCAGCGAGTCCACGAACAGGGCCCCCGCGAGCAGCCCGCCGCTTCCGCGGGGGCTCCACGCGCGCGCGTGGAGGTCGTCGTCGAAGGCGGCCAACGCGATGCGGCCCGCCTCGGTGGACGTACTGCCCGCTTCCAGGACCCCGCGGGCACCCGCCTGGACGTGCCGCAGCCCGCGCGGACCCACTGTGTAGAGCAACTCCGTGTCCTGGAGCGTCGACATCACGGTCAGCAGGGCGTCGAGCCGGGCGTACGGCTCGGAGACGCCCGCCGAGCGGGCCGTGGCCAGCGCGTCCAACGCCCGCCGCACGTGCGGGAATCCGGCCCTGGCCTCGCCCCTCGCGCCCGCCGCGCCGTACTGCGCGGAGACCGACGAGCCCCGGGAGGGCCGTCGCGGGGCCCGCCGGTCGGGGTGCGCCGCGATCAGCTTGGCGGTCGCGGCCAGGTCGCGCCCGGTGGCACGGGGTTCCAGGGCCGCCGCGGCGACCAGCAGGCCGAGCACCCACAGAGCGCCTCGGTGGCCGCCGCCCGCCAGCGCCACCGAGTGTTCGGTGGAGCGCCCTATCGCGCCGAGCTCCGCCCTCAGTTCCGGTGTCGCCGAGCCGGTGCGGCGGGCGGCCGCCGCCATCGCCGCGAGGCCCGGCGCCAGCGCCTTGGCCGACCAGCGCAGGGAGCAGTGGTCCTCACCGGTCACGCGAGCGCCGAGATCGCGCGGGTCGGGCAGTCCGGGCTTGGGGGCCAGCGCCAGGTGCCCGGTCAGCGCGGTCACGGCGGCGTGGGCGAGCGTCTCGTCCTCGCGCCTGCTCATCGCTTCACGGCCGCTCGTTCGACTCGTCACGGCCGCTCATCGACGTAAACGCTTACGAGGACGAGTCGGTGGAGGAAGCCGATGCGCTCGGAGCGCCGTTGGGGGCATCGCTGGGCGTGTGTTCCCGTTGTTCCCGTCATACCGGAAAGCTAGGGACGCCACCCGTGAGAAACGTGGGTGGCGGCTGTGAGGACCCTGAGAAGAGCAGGGCTCGGAGAAGGGCAGGGCCCTGAGGAGATGAGGCTCTGCGAAGGAAAGAGACGGGAAGGCAGCCGAAGTCGGCGGGAAACGCCCCCTCCAGGAGGGCGATCGGTGGATCGGCCTCTCCAGGAGGCCCGTTACGTGGCCACCAGCGGCGTGTCCTCGCGCCACTTCAGCATCTTGTCGAAGCTGACCACCGCGCCGCCCCGGCCGGGCTTGTTGCCGATGTGGACGTGGTCGGCGAGTTCCTGGATCAGACCCAGGCCCCGGCCGTTCTCGGCGTCGCTGTGGGCGGTGCGGACGGGGGCGCGCCCCCGTCCCGACGGGAACCCGGGCCCGGAGTCGGCCACTTCGATGCGGCACTTCTCACCGTCCAGATAGGCCGTGACCCGGTAGGCCTCGACGAATTCCCCGTGGACGGACTCGCCCCCGTGCTCGACGGCGTTGGCGCAGGCCTCGCTCAGCGCGACGGAGAGATCGTAGGAAATGTCCGGGTCCACCCCCGCCGACTCCATCGTGCCGAGCAGCAGGCGCCGGGCGAGCGGCACGCTCGCCGCCTCACGCCGGAGATGGAGGGACCACCAGATGCTCATGCTCCAGCCTCCTGGCCGCGGCTCGACATACCGTTACGTATTGCCGCGAGGAACCGGATGTAAGCGTGCCGCTGACGTGACATCGCCCATTCGGGGGATGTGCCGGCGCCATTGGCCGGTGTATGTGCGGGCGACCAGGGCCAGAACGTGACCTTCCGGAACGTATGTCATCTTGTGGACCTGCCGTATGGAGCGGGTGAGGCCAGTGCGATGATGAGCCCGCCATGACTGCCCCCCACCAGCGCGCGCGCACCGGAGGTGAACTCCGGGTTCTGAGGGCCGCGGTGTTCACCGCGGTCTGTGTCGTGCTGGCCGCGGCAGGTCATGCGATCGCCTCCTGCGCCACGGTCCCGCTGTGGTCGCTGGGTGCCGGATCCCTCGCCGTCTTCGCCGTCGCGGCACCGCTGGCCGGGCGGGAGCGTTCCCTGCCGGGTATCGCCGTGCTGCTCGCGGTCGGCCAGACCGTACTGCACACGCTCTTCGGGCTCGGCCAGCACAGCACGGCGGCGACGGCTGCCGCGAGCGTGGACGCCTCGCTCGTGGCCCGCGCCGCGCGGCTGGTGTGCGGCGCGGGGGTCGCGACGCTCAGCCCCGCCCAGGCACAGCGGATCATCGCCGACGCACGGCTCGACACCGGCGGGACGGGCGGGACCGGCGGCATGGGCGGGACGGGCATGGCGCACGCCATGCACGAACAGGCGGGCGCCATGTCGGCCACCGCCGAAGCCCCGCTGTCCGCGCTGCCGTCGCTGTCCATGCTCCTCGGCCACCTTCTCGCGGCCGCCGCCACAGGGTGGCTGCTGCGCTGCGGGGACATCGCGCTGCGGCGCCTCCTGCGTCTCTCGGCACACGGAGTGGTCGAAGGGGCGCTCGTCTCCCTGCGCGGGGCCCTGGCACTCGTACGCGCCCTGCTGGCGGGTCTCCCGGGCACGTTCCCCGGGGCGCCGCGCGCACCGCGGGCCACGGAGTACGTGCCACCGGCCGTGCGTACGGCCGTTCTTCAGCACTCGGTCGGCCGGCGCGGTCCGCCGTCCCACGGGGCTCTCGCCCTCGCCGCCTGACGCGACGCATCCCTTCTGGACGTACTGGACGTATCACTCCCGGGGCGCCGTCGTGCGGCACGCGCGCGTGCCCGCTCTTTCGCACGCACAACCCCGTTCTGTCATCGAACAGTGCTGAAAGTGGAGTGTCCCTGCCATGAAGGCTTCCCGTATCGCCGCGACCGGTGCCGTCGCAGCGACCGCCGTCCTCGTCCTGTCCGGTCCCGCGTTCGCGCACGTCAGCGTGCAGCCCGAGGGCACGGCCGCCAAGGGCGGTTACGCGACCGTCAACTTCAAGGTGCCGAACGAGCGCGACGACGCCTCGACCACCAAGATCGAAGTGAACTTCCCGGCCGACCACCCGCTCGCCTCCGTCATGCCGCAGGCCGTCGACGGCTGGACCGTCAAGGTCACCAAGTCCAAGCTCGCCAAGCCGCTCGAACTGCACGGCGAGAAGATCAACGAGGCCGTCACGAAGGTCACCTGGACCGCCTCCGGCAAGGGCATCCAGCCCGGCTACTTCCAGAAGTTCCCGCTCTCCATCGGCGCGCTGCCCGACGACACCGACGAGCTGGTGTTCAAGGCGATCCAGACGTACTCCAACAAGGAGGTCGTGCGCTGGATCGAGACCCCGAAGGAGGGCGCGGAGGAGCCCGAGACGCCGGCTCCGGTGCTCGCGCTGTCCGCCGCCGAGGCGGACCACCACGGGTCCGCCTCCGCCGCTTCCGACGACTCCGGAGAGGCCGACGACGCGAAGGCGGCCGCCAGCACCTCGACGACCGAGGCCTCTTCTCCTGCCGGCAGCGACACCACGGCCCGCGTGCTGGGCGTCGTGGGCATCGTCGTCGGCGTGGCGGGCGTGGCGTTCGGCGTTCTCGCCGGTCGTCGGCGTACCACCGCGTAAGCCAAGTCCCACCCACCGAAACCCCGGGACGCCCCACCGGGATCCCCGGCCGGATCCGTTTCCGGCCGGGGGTCCGGCCGCCGCACAGCGGCGGTCGGGTAGGGCGTCCCCCCGGAGATTGCACTATGCGCAAGAAGACGTACGCCACGGCCGCGCTGTTCGCCGCGGCCGCCCTGACCCTTTCCGCCTGCGGCAGCGGTGACGACGCCGACAACGCCGTCGCCGAGGTGTCCGCCGAAGCCGGCTCGGACAAGGCCGCGACGGTCCTCGACAAGCCGTTCGAGAAGCCGGACCTCGTCCTCACCGACACACACGGCAAGCAGTACGACCTCCGCAAGGAGACCAAGGGCAAGCCGACCCTGATCTACTTCGGCTACACCAACTGCCCCGACGTCTGCCCGCTGACGATGAACAATATCGCCGTCGCCGAGAAGCAGCTGGCCCAGAACAAGCAGCTGTCGCAGGCCGAGAAGGACTCGCTCCGCATCGTGTTCGTCACCACCGACCCGGAGCGGGACACCGCCGCCGCGCTCGGCAAGTGGCTCAAGGGCATCGACCCCGACGTCGTCGGCCTGACCGGGTCCTTCGCCACGATCCAGGGCGGTGCCCGGACGCTCGGCATCTCCATCGAGGCGCCGAAGAAGGACAAGAACGGCAAGGTCGTCTCGATGCACGGCACCCAGGTCATCGCCTTCTCCCCGAAGACCGACGGCGGTTACGTGCTGTACGGCGAGGACGCCACCGTCGACGACTACACCAAGGACCTCCCCAAGCTGATCAAGGGCGAGAAGCCGTGACGCGTCGTACGACGTCCGCGAAGGTGCCCACGGGAGCCTCCGCGGGTGCCCTCGTCATGGCGGCGGCGCTGGCCCTGGCGGGCTGCGGCGACTCGGACTCCGGCTCGTCGGAGCCCGAACTGTCCGTCGGCTCGGCCTACATGCCGCAGCCGGTCTCGGACTCCATGGCGGCCGGCTTCCTGGTCATCGCCAACGACAGCGGAGCCGACGACCGGCTGTCCTCCGTCACCAGCGACATCGCCGGGGAGGTCACCCTCCACACGACCTCCGGTCAGTCGATGACCGAGGTCAAGAACCTCGACATCCCCGCGCACGGCAAGCTCGTCCTGGAGAGCGGCGGCAACCACCTCATGTTCGAGAAGCTGAAGCGCAAGCCGAAGGAGGGCGACAAGGTGTCCCTGGAGCTGCACTTCACCGAGTCCGGGACGATGAAGGTCGAGATGCCGGTGATGCCCCCCACCTACCGGCCGAAGGCATCCACCAAGTCGTCCACGCAGTCGTTCATGCAATCGTCCGCGCAGTCGTCCAAGACGTCGCACCACTGAGGGAGGGACCACCGTGAGTCAGACCATCGCTCCCCGCGTCCGGACGCTGCTGTTGCTGCTTCTCGCCGTCACCGGCGCGCTCATCGCCGGATCCGTGCCCGTCTCCGCGCACGCGGCCCTGACCGCGAGCGACCCCCAGCAGGGAACGGTGGTCAAGGAGGCGCCGGACCAGGTGTCGCTCACCTTCTCCGAGGGCGTCGCCATGTCCGACGGCTCGGTGCGCGTACTCGACCCCAAGGGCAAGCGCGTCGACACCGGGAAGACCAGCGAGCAGGGCACGAACACGTACTCCGTGAAGCTGCACTCGGGTCTGCCGGACGGCACGTTCACCGTCACCTACCAGGTGGTGTCGGCGGACAGCCACCCCGTCTCCGGAGCCTTCACCTTCTCCATCGGGGCACCCTCGACGACCTCGGTCTCCGTCTCCGACCAGGAGGCCGGCGGCGGAGTGGTGGGCTGGCTCTACGGCTTCGCGCGCTATCTCTCGTACGCGGGCTTCATCCTCCTCGTCGGCGGCGCGGCCTTCGTGCTGGCCTGCTGGCAGCGGGGTACCGGGGAACGGTCGGTGCAGCGGCTCGTGGTCTCCGGGTGGCTCGCGCTGACCGGGGCCACGCTCGCCATGCTGCTGCTGCGCGGCTCGTACACCGGCTCCGGGAAGGTCGGGGACATCTTCGACCTGGCCCTCCTCAGCGATGTGCTGCAGACCAAGACGGGCGCGGCCCTGGTCTCGCGCCTGTTGCTGCTCGCCGCGGCCGCCCTGTTCATCGCCGTGCTCTTCGGAGCGTACGAAAAACGCGAGGACGACGAGGAGAGGGGCGATCTGACCTTCGGGCTCGCCATCGGCGGGTTCGTCGTGGCGGCGGGTCTCGCCGCGACCTGGGCCATGGCCGAGCACGCCTCGGCGGGTATCCAGACCGGGATCGCGATGCCCGTCGACGTGCTGCATCTGCTCGCCGTCGCCGTCTGGCTCGGCGGTCTGTCGACCCTGCTCGTGGCGCTCTTCCGCGCGCCGTCCCTGGAACCGTCGGCCGTACGCCGCTTCTCCCGCCTCGCGTTCGGCAGCGTGGCCGTGCTGGTCGCGACGGGCATCTACCAGTCATGGCGGCAGCTCGGCTCCTGGTCCGCGCTCACCGGGACCTCGTACGGGCAGCTGCTGCTCGTCAAGGTCGGCCTGGTGGTCGTCCTTGTCGGCATCGCGTGGATCTCGCGGCGCTGGACGGCGCAACTGTCGCAGGCGCCGGTCGCGAAAGCCGTGAAGACCTCGGTGTCCGCGCCGGTGAAGGCGTCCGCGAAGAGCGCAGCGAAGGCCTCCGCGGCGACCTCGGAGAAGGAAGACCCCGAGGACCCGGAGGACCCCCAGAGCGACGGCGAGGGCGAGGGCGAGAAGGAGTCGACCGGCACTCCCGTGGGCGGCGGAGACGGCAAGCGGGCCACCCAACTGGCCCGGCAGCGGGCCGCGGTGGCCACGGCGCGCGAGAAGCGCCTGCGGGACGCCGATCCGCTCCGCTCGGGCCTGCGCCGCTCCGTGCTCGCCGAGGCGGGCGTCGCGGTGGTCCTGCTGGCCGTCACCACCGTGCTGACCTCCACCGAACCGGGGCGCACGGTGGAGGAGGCCAAGGCCGCCACCGCCGCCACCTCGGAGAAGCCCGGTGCGGCGCTGTCCCTCGACCTCCCGTTCGACACCGGCGGCCAGGACGGCAAGGGCATCGCACGCGTCGAACTCGACCCGGCCCGCGTCGGCGGCAACGACATGCACGTCTACGTAGAGCGGTCGAACGGCAAGGCCTTCGACATCCCCGAGGTCAAGGTCGCCTTCACCCTCAAGGAGAAGGACATCGGGCCGCTGCCCGTGGTTCCCGACCGCATCGCCACCGGGCACTGGACGGCCACCGGGGTGCAGATCCCGATGGCGGGCAACTGGGAGATCGCGGTGACGGTACGGACCTCCGACATCGACCAGGTGACCGTGGACAAGAACGCGCAGATCGGCTGAACGACACCATGGCTGAACAGTCCACTCCGGAGACGTCGCCCCCGAGCGCCCCTGATCAACCCGGCCAACCTGACCAAGGGACACCTCGACGGGGAGACGCCTCCCCTAAAAGCGCCTCCCGGGGTGGCGCTGCTTCAAAGGCCACCCCCAAGGAGGCCTCTTCCGGAAATGCCCCTCCTGGGGAGGCCGTTTCTGCGGAGCCCTCCTCCAAGGGCGTCATTTCGCGGCGCCGCCTGCTCGGTACCGCCGGTGCCACCGGGCTCGCGCTCGGCGCCGCGGGCGGGGCCGCCGGATACGCCGCAGCGCCGTCCGCCGACCGGACCGTGCCGCTCAACTCGCTCGGCGCGGACGAGGTGATGTTTCACGGGAAACATCAGCAGGGCATCACGACCGCCCTGCAGGCCCACGGCCACCTCGTCGCCTTCGACCTCGCGGCGGGCGCGGGCCGCAAGGAGGCGGCCGCCCTGCTGCGGCGCTGGTCGACGACGGCCCAGCGGCTGATGGCGGGCGAGGCATCCGCGAGCGGGGACACGGACGTGGCGCGCGACGCCGGGCCCTCGTCCCTCACGGTCACCTTCGGCTTCGGCCACAGCTTCTTCGCCCGTACGGGACTGGAGAAGCAGCGCCCGATCGCCCTCGACCCGCTGCCCGACTTCTCCTCGGACCACCTCGACAAGGCGCGCAGCAACGGTGACCTCTGGGTGCAGATCGGCGCGAACGACGCCCTCGTCGCCTTCCACGCCCTGCGCGCGGTCCAGAAGGAAGCGGGGCAGGCGGCCAAGGTGCGCTGGCAGATGAACGGCTTCAACCGCTCGCCGGGAGCCACCACCCGCCCCATGACGGCCCGCAACCTGATGGGGCAGATCGACGGCACGCGCAATCCCAAGCCGTCGGAGTCCGACTTCGACCGGCGGATCTTCGTGCCCGACGCGAGCGACCCGTCATGGATGGCGGGCGGCTCGTACGCCGTCGTACGCCGTATCCGCATGCTCCTCGACGACTGGGAGAAGCTCTCGGTCAAGGCCCAGGAGGACGTGATCGGGCGGCGGAAGTCCACCGGGGCACCGCTCTCCGGCGGCACCGAGACGACCGAGATGGACCTGGAGAAGACCGACGCCGGCGGCACACTCGTCGTCCCCATCAACGCCCATGCCCGCATCACCCGGCCCGACGAGAACGGTGGCGCAGCGATGCTCCGCAGGCCGTTCTCCTTCCACGACGGCATCGACGCCGAGGGCGTACCGGACGCGGGCCTGCTCTTCGTCTGCTGGCAGGCCGATCCGCTGCGCGGCTTCGTACCGGTGCAGCGCAAGCTCGACCGCGGTGACGCGCTGTCCACGTTCATCCGGCATGAGGCGAGCGGGCTGTTCGCCGTGCCGGGCGGGGCCGCGGAGGGGGAGTACGTGGGGCAGAAGTTGCTGGAGGGGTGAGATCCGCTCACTGAGCTGCTGAGATGGCCAAGGCGCCTGAGACCGGAAGCGGGAGCCTGGCTGCGCAAGGCCCATTAGGGTGAGGCCATGCCAGCCAGCTACGCGTATCTCGGCCCCGAGGGCACCTTCACCGAAGTCGCCCTGCGGACTCTTCCGGAGTCGGCCACCCGGCAGCTCATCCCGATGGTGTCCGTGCCCGCCGCGCTCGACGCGGTCCGGGCCGGCGAGGCCGAGGCCGCGTTCGTACCGATCGAGAACTCCGTCGAGGGCGGCATCACCACCACGGTCGACGCACTGGCCGTCGGCGAACCGCTGATGATCTACCGCGAGGTCCTTCTCTCGATCACCTTCGCGCTGCTGGTCCGCCCGGGCACGAAGCTCTCGGAGATCAAGACGATCACCGCGCACCCGGCCGCGCAGCCACAGGTCCGCAACTGGATGAAGAACAACCTCCCGGACGTCGTCTGGGAGTCGGCGGCCTCCAACGCGGACGGCGCCCGCCTCGTGCAGGAGGGGCGCTTCGACGCCGCCTTCGCGGGCGAGTTCGCCGCGGCGCGGTACGGCCTGGAGCCCCTTGAGACCGGCATCCACGACGCGGAGAACGCGCAGACCCGGTTCGTCCTGGTGGGCAGGCCCGCCCGGCCCGCGGCCCCGACCGGCGCGGACAAGACCTCCGTGGTCATCTGGCAGCGCGACGACCACCCGGGTGCCCTGCTCGAACTCCTCCAGGAGTTCGCCGTCCGCGGGGTCAACCTGATGCTGCTGCAGTCCCGGCCGACCGGTGAGGGCATCGGCAACTACTGCTTCGCCATCGACGCCGAGGGGCACATCGCGGACCGCCGCGTGAGCGAGGCGCTGATGGGGCTCAAGCGCGTCTGTCCGCAGGTGCGCTTCCTCGGGTCCTATCCACAGGCCGACGTCGACCCCAAGGACGTAAGCGCGCCGCGGGCCGGTACGTCGGACGGCGAGTTCGCGGCGGCTTCGGACTGGCTGGCACGGTGCCAGGACGGCCGGTTCTGAACGGGTACTTCTGAACGGGCTCTCCGAACACGTCGTCGGTTCTGAGCGGCTGCTCCGAGCCGCTTCTTCATGCGGCTTCGCGGAGCGGAGCCGTCGGTTCGGGCAGCCCGCTTGGTCCAGTCCTACCTGCAGATTGTCTCTGTCCACAGAAGTTATCCACAGGCGCGCTTCTCGACCTGGGGACAAGTCGACAACGGAGCATGACTCAGTCGACAAATCGCCCTACAGCCCACAACCCCGTCCACAGCCCGGTAGGTCACCCTTCGTCCACCCGTTTCTGTTGGTCAATCCCATAGAGCGAACCATTTCCACTCGAAAGTGCGTGCAGGGAGGGTTTGGTCCGGGAATTCTTGGCCCCGCACAGGGCTTTGGGAACGATCACTTCCGGTGTCCACAGATCTTTCGCACAGCCTGTGGATAACTTTTCGGGGGTGTGGATTCCTGTGGACAACCCGGCCTCCAAGTCCCGTTCCCCACAAGGGAATCGAGTCAACCGACCGAATCCCACCTGCCCCGTTCCGGGGAGCAGCCCTTCCTTCATTGACGCCCGTCGACGCCTATTGGTGCCGATTGACGCGACCCATTAATTCCCCCAAAACATGACAGAAGAGACAGAACGGAATACCGAGTCGTGAGCCGGAACCCCGCACCGGTAGCCTTGAGGGGTGATTGACCTTCGCCTGCTCCGTGAGGACCCCGACCGTGTTCGCGCCTCCCAGCGCGCCCGTGGAGAGGACGTCGCCCTCGTCGACGCCCTCCTCTCCGCCGACGAGCGGCGCAGGTCGTCCGGCGTCCGCTTCGACGAGCTCCGTTCCGAGCAGAAGGCGCTCGGCAAGCTGATCCCCAAGGCCTCCGGCGACGAGAAGGCCGAGCTGCTGAAGAAGGCGGGCCAGCTCGCCGCCGACGTCAAGACAGCCGACGCCGAGCAGCACGAGGCGGACGAGGCGACCAAGCACCTCCTGCTCCAGCTCGGCAACCTCGTGCACCCCGACGTCCCGGTCGGCGGCGAGGAGGACTTCGTCGTCCTGGAGACGCACGGGACCATCCGCGACTTCGGCGCCGAGGGCTTCGAGCCCAAGGACCACCTGGAGCTCGGCGAGGCGCTGGGCGCCATCGACGTCGAGCGCGGCGCCAAGGTGTCCGGCTCGCGCTTCTACTACCTGACGGGCGTCGGCGCGCTCCTTGAGCTCGCCCTCGTCAACGCGGCGATCGCGCAGGCCACGGAGGCCGGCTTCGTCCCGATGCTGACCCCGGCACTGGTCCGCTCGCGCGCCATGGAGGGCACCGGCTTCCTCGGCCAGGCCGCGGAGAACGTGTACCACCTGGAGAAGGACGACTACTACCTGGTCGGCACCTCCGAGGTCCCGCTCGCCGCGTACCACATGGACGAGATCCTCGAAGCCGACCAGCTGCCGATGCGCTACGCGGGCTTCTCGCCGTGCTTCCGCCGCGAGGCCGGGACGTACGGCAAGGACACGCGGGGCATCTTCCGCGTGCACCAGTTCGACAAGGTCGAGATGTTCTCGTACGTCAACCCCGAGGACGCTCAGAACGAGCACCAGCGGCTCCTGGAGTGGGAGAAGCAGTGGCTGACCGGGCTTGAGCTGCCCTTCCAGGTCATCGATGTCGCCTCGGCCGACCTGGGCGCGTCCGCCTCGCGCAAGTTCGACTGCGAGGCGTGGATCCCGACCCAGGGCAAGTACCGCGAGCTGACGTCGGCCTCGAACTGCGACAGCTTCCAGGCCCGCCGCCTGTCGGTCCGCATGCGCGACGGCAAGAAGGTGCAGCCGCTCGCCACGCTGAACGGCACGCTGTGCGCCGTACCACGCACGATCGTGGCGATCCTGGAGAACCACCAGCTGGCCGACGGCTCCGTACGGGTGCCCGAGGTGCTGCGTCCGTATCTGGGCGGCCGTGAGGTGCTGGAGCCGATCTCCAAGTGACCGGCACCACTGGGTCGGCTGCCCCGACCGGTTCGACCGCGCCGACCGGGGCGTTCCCCTACAAGCTCGTCGCGACCGATCTCGACGGAACGTTGCTGCGCTCCGACGACACGGTCTCGGAGCGCACGCGTGAGGCGCTCGCCGCGGCCACCGCGGCGGGCGCGGCACACCTCGTCGTCACCGGCCGTGCGGCGCCCTGGACGCGCCACATCCTCGACGAACTCGGGTACGAGGGGCTCGCGGTGTGCGGCCAGGGCGCGCAGCTGTACGACGCCGGAGCGCACCGCCTGCTCACGTCGGTGACCCTCGACCGGCAGGTCGCGGGTCTCGCGCTCGCCAAGATCGAGGCGGAGGTCGGCCCGCTGGCCCTCGCCGCGAGCCGCGACGGCATCGACGGGGACGTCCTGATCGGCCCCGGCTACCGGGTCCAGGGTCCGCTGCGGGCCGTCCCGTTCACGGACGTCTCGGAGCTCTGGGCCGCGCCGCTGATCAAGATGTACATCCAGCATCCCGACCTCACCGACGACGAACTGGCGACCGCGGCGCGAGTGGCGGCCGGCGGTGTGGTGAACGTCGTGATGGCGGGCGAGGGCATAGTCGAGATCCTGCCGCTCGGCCTGTCGAAGGCCACGGGCCTGTCCCTGGCGGCCCGCCGCTTGGGCGTGAAGGCCGCCGACACGATCGCCTTCGGCGACATGCCGAACGACGTCCCCATGTTCGCGTGGTCGGCCCATGGCGTGGCAATGGCCAACGCCCATGAGGAACTCAAGGCCGTGGCGGACGAGCTGACGTTGTCGAACGAGGAGGACGGGATCGCTGTGGTGCTGGAACGGTTGCTGGGTTAGCTCGATCGTGTGATGGTCGGGTAACAGACTTGCAGGCCTGGGCATGGTCCGGGGTAGCGTGATTGCGTGATCTGGGACGCCGAATGTGGCGCCAGCGTGCGAGGCCCCTGCTCCACCGGAGAGATGGTTCAGGGCCTCCTCGTCGCCTCTGGCTGCGTTCGACAGGCCAGATCGCCAGGGACTCCGCCCGCCCGGCTCGGACCACGGACATGATCCGTGTCTCCGCCCGGGATGCGAAAGCGGATGACCAGTGCGCCCAAGACCGTTCGGGGTGTGCCAGCGAGGGGACACACTCCTGCTTGCTGCCAAGGAACGGTAACTACTCCGGAGCTCGCTATGAGCTTCTCTCCCAGACGTGGCGTCGCAGTCTGCGTGTGGGCACAACTCCCTGTGCTCGTACGCCGACCTCGACGCCACCTCTTTATAGAGGCACCCCAGAACGACTACCGGCGGCGCCACCTGCGACGCCGTGCCTTGCTGAAGAACCAGCCCGCGGGCGGCTCGTCCGAGCGCCAGGGCTGGGGATCCGGTCCGCCGTCGCGCCAGCGGGCCGCGAGCATCCGGGCACGCGCGGACGGCTCGGCCGTCTCGGCGGACCGTATGAAGTCGTCGTCCAGGACGAGCTCGTCCCAAGCGTCCTCGGACTCCCCCTGACCCTGACCGTCGCCGGGGCCCTGCCCGTCACTCCGCGGTGCCTGCCCTGCCATCCCCGTCCTCCTCGCTGTGCATCCCCTTGAGTAAGTGTGCCGTTCTGCGTGTAAAGCCGATCTCAAGATCAAAAAAGGCCCCACGCGCGCGTGCACCCGGAAAACGGTCACGCGCGCGTGGAGCCGCCCCGACTCCCTGGAGCGGTTACTCCTCGCCGGCCAGCGTCAGCGTCCGCAGCTTCTGCCCGGCGAACCAGGTGGCGGCGACGGTCACCACGACCAGCAGCACCGTCCCCGTGGTCAGCCCGACGTCCGACGTGACGAGGTCGCCACCGGACACCTTCTGGGCCACGGCGAGGGACCACTGCTGGACGCTGAGCGTGCGTGCCCCGGAGACCAGCGACCCGAAGAGGGTCTCCCACACGAGGGCGTAGACGAGTCCGAAGACGACCGCGTGCCGCGTGATGGTGCCCAGGAGCAGGAAGATCGCGGCGTACGCGATGGAGGCGACCAGGGCGGCCACCGTGTAGGCGACGGCGATCTGCTGGCCGTTGCCGTTGAGGATCATTCCCGCGAGGAACGTCGGGATCGCGGAGAACGCCATGGTGACGGCGATGGCGACGATCAGCTTGGTGAAGATGATCGTGGGGCGTTTGACCGGCTTGGCGAGCAGGTAGACGACCGATCCGTCGTCGATCTCGGGGCCGATGGCGCCGGTGCCCGCGATGACGCCGATGATGGGCACCATCGTGGCGAGCGCGAACCCGCCGAGGACGTCAGAGGCCACCTGGTCGTCGGCGCCCGTGAAGCCGCGTACGGCCACGGAGATGACGATCAGCAGGGCGGGCAGGGCGCCCAGGATGAGGGCCCGGCGGCGGCCGAGCAGGCCGCGGTAGGTGAGCCGGGCGACTGTGGGGTCGTACATCTTGGGCCTCCTACGCCGCGACGAGATACGAGAAGACGGACTCGAGGGACTCGTCGGACGGCGAGACCGTGAGCAGCCGGATGCCGTGGTCGCGGGCCACCCGCGGCAGCAGTGCCGTGAAGCGTGGGAAGTCGACGGCCTGGATGCGCAACGCGCCCTCCTGGAGGTCCACTTCGATGCCGGACGTCGACGGGTCGGCGATGAGCGCGGCCGCGAGGGCGCGGTCGTCGCTGGAACGCACGAGGTAGCGGTGCGGGCGGTCGATCATCAGGCGGCGGATCCGGCGGAAGTCGCCGCTCGCCGCGTGCCGTCCGGCGACGACCACCTCGATGTGCGAGGCGAGCTGCTCGACCTCTTCGAGGATGTGGGACGAGAAGAGGACCGTGCGGCCCTCGTCGCCCATGCGCCGCAGCAGGTCCATCAGCTGCATGCGCTGGCGCGGGTCCATGCCGTTGAAGGGCTCGTCGAGCAGCAGCAGGGAAGGGTTGTGGACGAGCGCCGAGGCCATCTTCACGCGCTGGCGCATGCCCTTGGAGTACGTGGAGATCTTGCGGTCCTGCGCGTACTCCATCTCGACCGTGGCGAGGGCCCGCTGGGCGGCCTTGTCGCCCAGGCCGTGCAACTCGGCGTTGGCGACGACGAATTCGCGGCCCGTGAGGAAGTCGTACATCCCCTCGCGCTCGGGGACGATGCCGATCTGCTTGTAGATCTCTTCGTTGCGCCAGGTCGGCTGGCCGTCGAGCGTGACGCTGCCCGTGGAGGGGGCCAGGAAGCCGCCCATCATGTTGATGAGGGTGGACTTTCCCGCGCCGTTCGGACCGAGCAGGCCGGTGACGCCGGGGCCGATCGTCATGGTGACGTCGTTGACGGCCACCACGTTGCCGAACCAGCGCGACACGTGGTCGATGGTGAGCGTGGTCACAGTCCGACCTTTCGGTAGCGGCGCATCAGGAGGCCGTAGCAGCCCGCGATGAGACCCAGGACGACGAGGAGGTAGATGACGCCCTGCCCGGACGAGGGGCCTTCCCCTCCGGGGAAGGCGGAGGTGGCGCCCAGGAAGGCCGTCTGCACTCCGTCGATGAGCGTGATGGGCGAGAAGAGCCCGAGCCACGGGACGGCTCCGCTACTGGACTGCTCGAAGGCGATGGCCTGGACGGTGGAGACGGCCCCGTAGGAGATGGTCAGCACGGCGATGATGGCGGCGACGCCGAAGCCGCGCCGGGGCGTGACCGCCGAGATGACCAGGCCGATGCCGGCGAAGAGGAGGGAGAGCAGCGCCACGGAGACAAGCCCTTGTGCGAAACCCTTGGTCTGGTCCGCGAAGTCGAGTTTGGCCAGCAGCGCACCCACGTACAGCACGAACAGCGGTGCGGCGGTAAGCAGGAACAGCGCCGAGGCCAGCGCCGCGTACTTGGCGCGTACGTAGTCGACGGCCTCGATGGGGCGCGAGAAGTAGAGCGGAACGGTCTTGAAGCGCAGGTCGCGGGAGACCGCCTGAGGTCCCTGGGAGGCGACGTACAGGCCGATGACGGCCTGCATGATGACCGCGTAGCGCGTGCAGTCGACAGGCAGGTCGTTCGCCTTGGTGGCGACGGCGACCGCGACCATGATCAGCGCGGGGACGCACATCACCACGAAGAGCAGCATCGGGAGCGCCTTCGACTTCACCGAGCGGCCGAGGCCGTAGGCGCCGCGCAGGGACTGGGAGTAGAGCGAACGGCGGGCGTACCCGCGGCCCAGGCGCGGGCCGTCGTAGTTGCGGTAGCCGATGTTGTGGATCCGGGTCTGCTCGCCCGCGCGAGCCGGGACCTGGGCTGTGGCCTGAGCCAAGGCCTGTCCCGAGGGCTGCTCAACCGCCATGACCGACCGCCTCCTTCCGCTGTTCGTCGCCGCCTTGGAGAGCCTGCGCGGCCTGCTCGTCGCTGTCCGCGAAGACCTCCGAGATGTGGTGCCTGCGCTGCTCCATGCGCACCAGGCCGAGGCCCAGGTCGGCGACGACGTCCCGTACGACGTCGTACGTCTCCTCGCCTTCCGCCGTGAGCAGGAGGATGTGGCCCGCGCCGGGCAGTCCGCTGTCGTCGTGGGTGTCGATCCCGCGCGCGTGGAACACGTCGCGCACCGCGCGGGTGCCGTCCGGGTGCTCGTCGGTGTCGGTGACCTCGATCGCGAGGGTCGCCGTGCTCTGCGTGAAGTCCGTGGTGGAGCTGGACCGCAGGAGCTTGCCGCCGTCGACCACGACGACGTGGTCGCAGGTGCGCTCCAGCTCGCCGAGGAGGTGCGAGGTGACCAGGACGGAGATGCCGAAGTCGGTGTGGATACGGCGGATCAGGCCGAGCATCTCGTCGCGGCCGACGGGATCCAGGCCGTTGGTCGGCTCGTCGAGGAAGACCAGTTGCGGGTCGTGGACCAGCGCCTGGGCGAGTTTCACTCGCTGTTTCATGCCCGTCGAGTAACCGCCGATCGGGCGGTAGCGCTCCTCGTAGAGGCCGACGTGGCGCAGCGTGTCCGCGGTGCGCTCGCGGGCCGCCGCCGGGGGCAGGCCGGACATGCGCGCCATGTGGACGACGAACTCGGTGGCGGAGACGTCGGGCGGCAGGCAGTCGTGCTCGGGCATGTAGCCGACCCGCTCACGGATGTCACCGCCCTTGGTGGCGACATCGAGTCCGAGCACTTCGGCACGGCCCTCGGTGGCCGGGGACAGACCCAGCAGGATCTTGATCAATGTGGACTTGCCGGCTCCGTTGGCTCCGACGAGTCCGGTCACACCGGGTCCGACGTCCACGGAGAGCCGGTCAAGAGCGGTCACCCTCGGGAACCGCTTGCTCAGGCTTTCGGTCGCGATCACAGTCACACCTCGAAGGTAGTGGCGCAGGCCACACTGGTCGTCAGACCTGGGAGCTGTATCGGCGTCCACCTCGGGTATTACGGGCCCGTAGGGGTCCCCCTGAGGTCGAACAACCGACGACGGACGGCCTGCATCAGGCGGGGGCCCGGCTCGGCCCGGTTGTCCCCATCAGGCAGGTCATGAGGCTGGTCATCGGGCCGGTTGTCCACATGGGCCCGGTTGTCCACAGGCCGCGCGCACGCCTATTGACGCAGCCTCCAGCAATTGTCACATTCATCAGTGTCACGTTGCGGGCGTGTACGGCAGTCGGCTTGGGACGGACGGTGGCATGACCTCGGCAGTGGCATCGGAAGCGGCTTCAGGGAATTCTTCGGGTCCCTCCGCAAGGGCGGGCGAACTCACCGCGGAACTGCGGGGGTTCAGAGAGGTACAGCGTCTCGCGTACGAGTGCGCGGAGGCGGTCGCGGCGCAGCTGAAGCCTGGTGTGACGGAGCGCGAGGCGGCGCGGATGCAGCGCGAGTGGCTGCGCGTGCGCGGAGTGCGGGACTGGTTCCATCTGCCCTTCGCCTGGTTCGGGGACCGTACGGCGTTCGTGGACTTCCGGATACCTCTGCAGTTCTTCCCCACCAACCGGCGTCTGGAGGCGGGGATGCCGTTCATCCTCGACCTGGCGCCGGTGTACAAGGGCTTCACCGCGGACATCGGGTACTCCGGCTCGCTGGGACCGAACCCGGTGCAGGACAGGCTTCTCGCCGACCTGGAGGCCCACCGCGAGCTGATCCTGCGCGAGGTGCGCGAGCGGCGCCCGCTGCGCGAGATCTACCAGGACGTGGACCGGCTCATGGTCCGCCAGGGCTACGCGAACCGGCATCGGGTGTATCCCTTCGGAGTCATCGCGCACAAGGTCGACCGGGTCAAGGAGCGGCGCTGGTCACCGCATCTGTTCGGGTTCGGCACGCAGTCGCTGAAGGGCCTGGCGAGCGACGCGGTCCACGGTCACCGTGACGGCTGGTCCCCGCTGTGGTCGCCGTACAGGTTCTCCGACCATCCTCCCCGCCCCGGTCTGTGGGCGGTCGAGCCGCACCTCGGATTCCGGGGTACGGGGGCGAAGTTCGAGGAGATCCTGGTGGTCACCGACTCCCAGGACCCCGGGCAGAGCGCGTTCTGGCTGGACGACGACCTGCCGCACATGTGGCGCTGGGCGGGGGACAAGTGATGCTCAAGGGCGCGCGCGAGCGCTGGGTGCGTACGGGCGGGGTCGAGCTGTGCGTCGCCGAGCTGGGCGACCCGGAACAGCCCACGGTGGTGCTCGTGCACGGCTTTCCGGACTCCAAGGAGGTGTGGTCCGAGGTCGCCGCGCGCCTCGCCGGGCGCTTCCATGTCGTGCTGTACGACGTGCGCGGTCACGGCAGGTCGACGGCGCCGCAGCCGCTGCGCGGCGGCTTCACCCTGGAGAAGCTGACGGACGACTTCCTGGCGGTCGCGGACGCGGTCAGCCCGGACCGTCCGGTCCATCTGGTGGGCCACGACTGGGGCTCGATCCAGGCCTGGGAGTTCACCACGGTCAAGCGCACCGAGGGGCGGATCGCCTCCTTCACGTCGATGTCGGGGCCGTCCCTCGACCACTTCGGGCACTGGATCAAGAAGCGCATGTCCCGCCCGACGCCCCGCAGGGTCGGTCAGCTGCTCGGCCAGAGCGCCAAGTCCTGGTACGTGTACCTGATGCACACCCCGGTGCTGCCCGAACTGGCCTGGCGCGGCCCCCTCGGCAAGCAGTGGCCGAAGATCCTCCGGCGGCTGGAGAAGGTCCCCGGGGACGGCTATCCGACCTCGTCGCTGCCCACGGACGCGGCGCGCGGCATCTGGCTGTACCGGGACAACGTACGGGCCCGGCTGCGCAGGCCGCGCCCCGATGCGTACGCACACGCGCCCGTGCAGCTCATCACGCCTCTGGGGGACGTGTTCCTGTCGGAGAAGATCTACGACGAGCTGGAGCTGTGGGCCCCGCAGCTGACGCGGCGCACCCTCCCGGCCAAGCACTGGATCCCACGCACCCGGCCGGACCAACTGGCCGCCTGGATCACCGAGTTCGTGACCGTCGCCGAGGGCGGGCGGACCGCACCGGCGGCGAGTGGTCCGTACGCCGACCGCTTCGCCGGGCAGTTGGTGCTGGTCACCGGTGCGGGCAGCGGTATCGGGCGGGCCACCGCCTTCGCGTTCGCCGAGGCCGGCGCGCGCGTGGTGGCCGTCGACCGGGACGCGGAGAGCGCGGCCCGCACCGCCGAGCCTTCCCGGCTCATCGGCGCCCCCCAGGCCTGGGCCGAGACGGTCGACGTCTCCGACGAGCAGGCCATGGAGAAGCTCGCCGAGAGGGTCGCCGCCGAGTACGGGGTGGTCGACGTCCTGGTGAACAACGCCGGGATCGGGCTGTCCGGTTCGTTCCTCGACACCACCGCGGAGGACTGGCGCAGTGTCCTCGACGTCAATCTGTGGGGCGTGATCCACGGCTGCCGCCTCTTCGGGAAGCAGATGGCCGAGCGCGGACAGGGCGGCCACATCGTCAACACCG
Organism: Streptomyces sp. NBC_00878; assembly: GCF_026341515.1. Lineage (NCBI taxonomy): Bacteria > Bacillati > Actinomycetota > Actinomycetes > Kitasatosporales > Streptomycetaceae > Streptomyces > Streptomyces sp. NBC_00878. The sequence continues at coordinate 5,299,049 of NZ_JAPEOK010000001.1, forward strand.
CGTCGGCGGCCGCGTATCTGCCCTCCAGGACGCTGCCCGCCTACAGCACCTCGAAGGCGGCGGTGCTGATGCTCAGCGAGTGCCTGCGCGCCGAGCTGGCAGACCAGGGCATCGGCGTCTCGGCGATCTGTCCGGGCTTCATCAACACGAACATCACGTCGACCGCGCGTTTCACGGGGGTCGACGCCGACGAGGAGAAGCGGCGCCAGAAGAAGTCCGCGCGGCTGTACGGGCTGCGCAACTACCCGCCGGAGAAGGTCGCCGAGGCCGTGCTGCGCGCGGTCGTCCGCAACCAGGCCGTGGTGCTCGTGACCGCGGAGGCACGCGTCGGCCGTCTCCTGTCCCGCTTCGCGCCCAGGGCGCTGCGCGCGATCGCACGGATGGAGCCACCGCTGTGAGCGACCACTACGCGATCACGCCGCGGCGGGTGTCCTTCGACTGGGAGGAGACCCCGCTCCACTGGATACCGGACGAGCCGACCGCGACCCACGTCATCAACGTGCTGCATCTGCTGCTGCCGGCGGGGGAGCGGTGGTTCGTGAAGGTCTTCAAAAAGGGCCTGCCGCTGCTAGCGATCCACTCCATCCCCCGATCGGGTGATGATCGGACCATCGGCTTGCAAGGGAGGAGGCTTCCCCCCGGTAGCGTCGCTCGTGCGATCTGGTCGGCCGAACGGGGCGTCAGCGCGCGGGCCCCTGCTCCACCGGAGAGATGGATCAGGGCTTCCCGAGCGCCGCTTGCCGCGTTCACCGGGCCGGGTCGTGAGGGACCCCGCCCGGCCGAGACCGGAGCACGGACAGGATCCGTACCGCCGCGCGACTGCGAAAGCGGGCGACCAGTGCACCCAAGACCGTTCGGGGTGCGCCAGAAGTCAGGTTCGCGCCAGCCACTGCCCAGGAACGGTTCATGGGCCAGGAGGCCCCAACAGGGCAGAGACCTGCCCCCGTACGCCCGGCGGAACACGGGCATGGCGGTCCCCGCGTCCTTGACGCTATGCCTACGGACGCGGGGGCGCCGCAGATCTCATACGCCACGACCCTCGGCTGGCCGGGCGGCAGCGCTACTCGCTCGGCGCGCACAGTCTGGCGGTGCGCAAGGGACTGCTGCCCACGCGGAAGGAGCTCGGTTCGGCCGTACCGCGCCATCTGCGGCGCTCGTACCACCCCTCGCAGGAGGGGTCGATGCGCAGGGCGGTCGAGTACCTGGCGCGGTCGCCCGCGGCCCGGACGGCGGCGGGGGCGATCGGCAGGGCCGCGATCGGGTAGCGACGAGGGCTCGCGGGAGGACAGGGACCGCAGGGACTCCGGTAGGACAGGAGCCGTAGAGACCGTAGGACAGGGCCGTAGAGACTCGGCTCGGTAAGGCATGGGCCCGTAGAGACTCGGTAGGGCAGGGGCCGTAGGGATTCGGGAGGGCAGGACCGTGGAGGACGAGCCGGCCGGCGTCGCGTACCGGATCGAGGACCTGGCGCACCGCAGTGGTGCCACGGTCCGGACGATCCGTGCCTACCAGGACCGCGGGCTGCTCCCGCGGCCCGAGCGGCGTGGCCGCGCCAACGTGTACTCCGACGCCCATCTGGCCCGGCTGCGGCAGATCGCCGACCTGCTGGACCGCGGCTACACGCTGGCCTCGATCAAGGAACTCCTGGAGGCTTGGGACGCTGGCCGGGGCCTCGGCGGCGTGCTCGGCCTGGTCGCGGAGGTCGACGGGCCGTGGACGGACGAGGAGGCGGTCCGTATCTCGCGGGCCGAGCTGGAGGAGCGGTTCGGCGGCAGCCCGGACGACACGGCGGTGGCCGACGCCGTCGAGCTCGGGGTCCTCGAATACGTTCCGGGTAGCGAGGACATGTTCCTCGTGCCCAGCCCTCAAGAGCTGGCTGTGGCCGCCGAGTTGTACGAGGCGGGCGTCCCGCTGTCCGCGATCTCGGGCCATCTGCGGGAGTTGAGGGGCCAGGTGGAGCACATCGCCTCCCGCTTCCTGGAGTTCACGAGCGAGCACGTCTTCGCCCGCTATCTCGGCGAGCACCCGCCGACCGACGCGGACGCCGCCGAGGCGGCCGCGCTCGTACGACGGATGCGGCCGCTCGCGCGCCAGACGGTGGACGCCGAACTCGCCCGGGCCATGCGGCTGTTCGCGAACCTGCACCTGCGTCGGCACCTCGGTGCGGAGCAGCCCCCGGATCGTGCGGACGAGACGCGATCCGTGGCCGTCCCGGCGGAGACAATGGCCGCCGTGGAGAGGCTGGTCGGCTCGGAGAAGGCGGCCGAGTTCATCGCTCTGGCGGCTGAACGTGAGGTCCGGGCGCGGGCCATGGACACACTCGCCGCAAATCACACCAAGGAAGCCACAGTTGACAAAATACCCTAAAGCGTCGAGGAGTTGTCCACAGAATCTCCAACTGACCCTGTGGATAACGCACTTGGCTGTGGATCAAACCTTCACGACAAAATCAAATGCGTGATGAGCGTCTCGCCAGGCACTCTGGCGGGATGGACGAAAGACGCACCGTGAAGGTGTCGAAGTACCTCTCGAAGCACCTGCGGCATCAGCCCGAGCGGATCGGGCTGACGCTCGACGAGGGCGGCTGGGCCGAGATCGAAACGCTCATGGCCTCGGCGGCGGCACACGGCTTCACGTTCACCCGGGACGAGCTCGACCACGTGGTCGCCCACAACGACAAGCGGCGCTTCGCGATCGAGGGCACACGGATCCGCGCCAGCCAGGGGCACTCCGTCGAGGTCGACCTGGGCCTGGCGGCGGCGACCCCGCCCGCGTACCTCTACCACGGGACCGTCGCCCGCAGCCTGGACGCGATCCGCGCCGAGGGCCTGCGGCCGATGAACCGGCACGATGTGCACCTCTCGCCCGACCGCGAGACCGCGACCCGCGTCGGCGCCCGCCGCGGCCGACCCGTCGTACTCTCCGTGGACGCCGCCGCCATGCACCGCGACGGCCACGAGTTCCGGGTCAGCGCCAACGGGGTCTGGCTCACGACCGCCGTACCCCCGCGCTACCTGCGGTTTCCCGCCGAGCACTGACCGGGCGGGCGCGTTCTCCGCGGGCTTGCCGGGCCCGTCTCCCGCCGACCGGCCGTTTCGGATGTGCCCCTCGGCTGCGCTTAGGCTCTGCGGCATGAGTCTGCGCCTGAGCACCGTGATCCTGCCGTACCTCCGCTGGCACGAGGGAGGGCGTTCCGCATGGCAGCGCGCCGAGCAGCTCGGGTTCCACACCGCCTTCACGTACGACCATCTGTCGTGGCGGACGTTCCGCGAGGGGCCGTGGTACGGCGCCGTACCGACCCTCACGGCCGCCGCGGGAGCCACCGACCGGCTGCGCCTCGGCACGCTGGTGACCTCCCCGAACTTCCGGCATCCGGTGACCCTCGCCAAGGAGCTGATCGCGCTCGACGACATCTCCGGTGGCCGGATCACGCTGGGCATCGGCGCGGGCGGTTCCGGCTTCGACGCCACGACACTGCTGGAGAGCGGCGAGGAGCCGTGGACGCCGCGCGAGCGGGCCGACCGCTTCGGCGAGTTCGTACCGCTGCTCGACCGGCTGCTCACCGAGGACTCCGTTTCGTACGACGGCACGTTCTACTCGGCGCGCGAGGCCTACAACATCCCCGGCTGCGTCCAGCGCCCCCGGCTGCCCTTCGCGGTGGCCGCCACCGGGCCGCGCGGGCTGAAGCTCGCCGCCCGGCACGGGCAGGCGTGGGTGACGACAGGCGACCCGAAGCTGTTCGCGACAGGCACTCCCGAGCAGTCGGTTCAGGCCATTCGCGGACAGGTCGAGAAGCTGGCCGCCGCGTGCGAGACGGTCGGCCGCGACGTGAACGAGCTCGACAAGATCCTGCTCACCGGCTTCACCCCGGACCGCGCGCGTCCGCTGGAGTCCCTCGACGCGTTCGTCGACTTCGCCGGCCGGCACATGGAGCTGGGCTTCACCGACATCGTGATCCACTGGCCCGTCCCCGACTACCCGGACTTCGCCGCGGACGAGAAGGTCTTCGAGCACATCGCGATGGAGGCGGTCGGGCAGCTCGGCTGAGGCGTTTTTCGGTGGCCGGTTCCGACGGCTGCTCCGGTGCCTCAAAGTCGCAGGTGAAGGCATACGTCACTCAGATGTGCGGACCGCCGCACGCCCGTGCGCGCAGGTGCGGGAGAATGGCGGGGTGACCTCAGCGACCCGACGGCCCGGGAACCCGGCCTCCACCCTCCCGCCCCGGCTGATCGCCACGGACCTCGACGGCACCCTGCTGCGCGACGACAAGTCCGTCTCACCGCGCACGGTCGCCGCGCTGGCCGCCGCCGAGGAGGCCGGTATCGAGGTCTTCTTCGTGACCGGCCGCCCCGCCCGCTGGATGGACGTCGTCAGCGACCACGTCCACGGTCATGGCCTGGCCATCTGCGGGAACGGCGCCGCCGTGGTCGACCTGCACGGCGGCCCCGGCACCCACCGCTTCGTCAAGGTCCGGGAGCTCGCGCGGGAGAACGCGCTCGACGCGGTGCGGCTGCTCCGTGACGCCGCACCGGGGACCGTGTTCGCCATCGAGCAGACGTACGGCTTCTACCAGGAGCCGGCGTATCCGAAGCTGCACATGGAGACCCCCGACACCCTCGCGCCCGCCGAGAAACTCCTGGCGCCGGACGCACCCGGTGCCGATGAGCCCGTGCTCAAGATCCTCGCCTTCCACCACGAGATCGCCCCGGACGACTTCCTCATGACGGCCCGCCTGGCCATCGGCGACCGGGCCGACGTCACCCGCTCCAGCCCCAGCGCGCTCCTGGAGATCAGCGGCCCCGGCGTCTCCAAGGCCAGCACGCTCGCGCTGTGCTGCGCCGAGCGCGGCATCTCGCAGGAGGAGGTCGTCGCCTTCGGCGACATGCCCAATGACGTGGAGATGCTCACCTGGGCAGGCACGTCGTACGCGATGGGCAACGCGCACCCCGACGTGATCGCGGCCGCCTCCGGGCGCACGGTCGCCAACAACGAGGACGGGGTGGCCGTCGTGATCGAGCGGATGCTCGCGGAACGCGGGTAGGAGGACGCCAGTAGCGGGACGCCGGTAGCGAAGCGGGCGGATTCTCGCGGAACGCCGGTAAGTGAGCGGAACGCAGGTAGCGAGCCGAGCGCCGGTAGCGGAGCGGACCCTCGCGGAGCACCGGTAAGGGACGCCTTCCTGGCGCCCGCCCCTTACCGGCCGCCCCCACCCTTTACTGGCCCCTCTCCTTGCCTACTGGCCCTCTCCTTGGACCCCGTTCACAGCCGAACCCCCCGCGCGGCCAGCCACTTCCGCGGATCGACCCCCGATCCCAGCTGCGGCGTCAGACGCACCTCGAAGTGCAGATGCGGCCCGGTCGAGTTGCCGGTCGTGCCCGCCTGGCCGATCCACTGCCCCACGGCCACCCGCTCCCCCTGGCTCACAGTGACGGCGGCCAGGTGGGCGTACTGCGTGTAGTAGCCCCCCGCGTGTTTCACCACGATCTCGATGCCGAACGCGCCGCCGCAGGACACCTTCACCACACGTCCCGCGCCCGCCGACCGCACCGGCGTGCCGATGTCCACCGCGAAGTCCTGCCCGGTGTGCCGTCTCGCCCAGCGATCACCGCCTCTGCCGAAGCCCGAAGAGAGTTCGTACGTCTCCACCGGCGCGACCCACGGCTGTGTGAAGCCCGTTCGCGGCTGGTCGAGCCGGACGGGGCCCCGGCAGGCGCCGGCGGCGACCGAGGCGTCCGCCTGCCCCTGGAGCGTCCACTGTGCCTCTTCGAGCTTCTGCTCGATCCCCCGCTTGATCTCGCCGAGTTCGCCGTTGCGCCGCTCCAGGGCCCGCCAGGCGGACGCCGCCCTCGCCTCGTCGGCGACGAGCCGTGCCTCGGCCCTGCGGCTCTTGGTGACGGCGTTGTTGACCGCCAGATCCGCCTGCCAGACGGCACGCTGACCGCGCATGAGTTCCTCGGGGCTGTCCGCGAGCAGCATCTGCGCGGTGTGCGGGAGGCCGCCGCCGCTGCGGTACTGGGCGCGCGCGATCCGGCCGAGGTCCCCGTGCAGCGCGGCGATGTCCTGTCGCTCCCGCGCGAGGAGCCGCTCCAGCCGCTTTGCCCGGCCCCGCTGCACGTCGGCCTCCCGGCGCCCCGCCTCGTACTGCCGCGTCGCCACGGCCGCTTCCTCGTACAACCGCACCACGTCGGCGCTCAGGCCGCCCGGGCCCTCGGTGTCTCCCATGGCCGCCGTGGGCCGGGCCACCAGAACGGCCGACGCGCACAGCAGCACCGGGACAAGCAGGGGATGGCGACGACGTGAACGCATGACACGGATCGTGTCGCGTGGGAGCGGCTCCGGTCCTGTTCAAGTCGTACACCTGGGGGACCGGTTGTCCCGAATGGACCACTTCCATGGGCCGAACAGGGGTCTGGCCCGGGAGATTCCGGCGGGCCGTCTTGCGAGGCTGTTCGCACCGGCCGACGGCACCGCCCGAGTCCGTCGCGCACGGCGACATACTGCCGACTTCGATCCGTACGGCCTCAGCGCCATGCTGCCGAGTTCGCTCCACACAGCCTCGGCGACATACCGCCGAGTTCGTTCCAATTGGCATGCCACGAGCACAATTAGCCCTTTTTGGGAGGGAAAGTCGAACCCTTCGAGCTGAGGCCTACGACCAACCGCTAAGAGGCGAGCGGACTCACTCACAACGGGCACAAACGCCCGCTTTTAGGGGCCCGGGGAACTGCGCGACCAGCCCCCACCCACCCGCACGTGGCACACAAGCTGCGGCAGCCAGCCCTTACCGCACAGCAACCAACCCCTCCGTCCGACTCTCCCGCTCGACCATCCCCCGCAGCGCCCCTTCCGCACGTGCCAGCTCCCCAAAAGCCCCCCGCTGCACCACACACCCGTCATCCAGCACGATCACCTCGTCGACCGCCTCAAGCCCCGCCAGCCGGTGCGTGATCAGCAACGTCGTACGCCCCTCGGTCGCGGCCAGCAGATCAGTGGTGAGCGCATCGGCGGTCGCCAGGTCAAGATGCTCCGCGGGTTCATCGAGAACGAGCACGGGAAAGTCCGCGAGCAACGCCCGCGCCAACGCGAGCCGCTGCTGCTGTCCCCCGGACAACCGTGCCCCGTGCTCCCCGATCAACGTGTCCAGTCCATCGGGCAGCCCGTCGACCCAGTCGAGCAGCCGCACCCGCCCCAGCACGTCCCGCAGCGCGGAATCGGTGGCGCCCTTCCGTGCGAGCAGCAGGTTCTCCCGCACCGAACTGTCGAAGAGATGCGCGTCCTGCGCGCACAGCCCGACCAGCCTCCGTACGTCGTCACCGTCCATGCCGTACGCGTCCACGCCGCCCAGGGTGTACGTCCCCGCCCCCGCGTCCAGGAACCGCAGCAACACCTGCGCGAGCGTCGTCTTGCCGGACCCGGACGTCCCCACGACGGCGGTCCGGCGCCCGCGTTCGAGCGTCAGATCCACTCCGGCGAGCGCGTCCCGGTCCTGCCCCGCGTGGCGGGCTGCCAAGCCCTTCACCACGACGGGGAACGGCGACTCGGGCGCCTCCAGCGGCCGTTCCGGTTCGCGTACGGGCTCGGGCGCGTCCAGGACCTCGTACACGCGCTCCGCGCTCTTGCGTACTCGCTGGCGGTGCTGGACCGCGAGCGGCAGCCCCAGGACGGCCTCGAAGGCGGCGAGGGGGGTGAGGACGACGACGGCCATCGCCACGCCGCTGAGCCGCCCGTCGAGGACCGCCTGGGCGCCGACGAGGGAGGTGGCCGCGACGGTGAGTCCTGAGACCAGCGCGATGAGTCCGTCGCCGAGCGCGGTGGCGGTGGCGGCGCGTGAGGCGATGCGGGTCAGCTCGCCGTCGGCCCGCCGCACCTCGGCGGTGCGCGCGGGCAGCGCACCCGCGACCGTCAACTCGGCCGTCCCCGTGAGGAGATCGGCCACCCGGGTCGCCAGCACACCGCGAGCGGGGGCCAGCCGGCGCTCCGCACGGTGTGCGACGGCACCGGTCACCAGCGGGACGCCCACCCCGGCGGCCAGCAGCCCGACCGCGAGAGCCGCACCGGCCTCCGGCAGCAGCCAGGCCGTGAAGCCGACGGAGCCGGCGGACACGAGGGCGGCGGCCGCGGCGGGCAGCAGCCAGCGCAGCCAGTAGTCCTGCAACGTGTCGACGTCGGCGACGAGTCGCGAGAGCAGATCACCGCGGCGAGCGGTACGCAGCCCGGCGGGCGCGAGCCGTTCGAGGCGCCGGTACACGGCGACCCGCGTGTCGGCGAGCATTCGCAGCACCGCGTCGTGCGACACGAGCCGCTCGGCGTACCGGAAGACGGCCCGCCCGATCCCGAACGCCCGCGTGGCCGTCACGGCGACCATCAGATACAGCACGGGCGGCTGCTGGGAGGCCCTGGAGATCAACCAGCCGGAGGTGGCCATGAGGCCGACGGCACTTCCGAGCGCGAGACTGCCGAGCAGGAGGGCAAGCACCAGCCGCCCACGCCGAGGCCCGGCCATGGCACGCACCCGCGCGAGTACCCGTTCCCGCCCCCGCGGGAGCACGGTCGCCTCTTCCTCGCCGCCCTCAGGCTCCGCGGCCACCACGTCGGAGCGAAGCTCCTTTCCGCCCTCGGAGCCCACGGGCCCGTCCACCCCGACCGGCGCCTCCGGCTCCAGCCTCACCACCCGGTCCGCCACGTCCAGTAGGGCCGGCCGGTGAACGACGAGCAGCACGGTGCGCCCCACCGCCAGGCGCCGGACCGCCTCCACGACCTCGGCTTCGGTCGCCCCGTCCAGTGACGCCGTCGGCTCGTCGAGCAGCAGTACCGGCCGGTCCGCGAGGAACGCTCGCGCCAGAGCGAGCCGTTGACGCTGCCCGGCGGACAGCCCGGCGCCTTCCTCACCGAGTACCGTCCGCACACCGTCGGGCAGCGCGTCCACGAATTCGAGGGCCCCCGCATCGGCCAGCGCCTGCCGCACCGCGGAGTCATCGGCGTCCGGCCGCCCCAGCCGTACGTTCTCGGCGACGGACCCGGCGTACAGATGAGGCCGCTGCGGCACCCAGGCAACCTGTGACCGCCACTCCTCCAGGGAGGTCTCGGTGAGATCGGCTCCCCCGATACGCACCCGCCCCGCGGTGGGTGCCACGAATCCCAACAGCACGTTCAGGAGCGTCGACTTACCCACTCCACTGGGCCCGACGAGCGCAACCGTCTCGCCCGGCTCGACCGCGAAGGACGCACCCGACACCGCGTCAGAGGACCGCCCGGGGTACCGGACCGTCACCCCTTCGAAGCGCACGCCTCCGGAGGACGGCACAGCACCTGTCCCCGGCGTCGGCACCGGTGTTTCCAGGACCGAGAAGATCTCCTCGGCGGCGGACAGCCCCTCCGCCGCCGCGTGATACTGCGCCCCCACCTGCCGCAGCGGCAGATAGGCCTCGGGTGCGAGAACGAGGACGACCAGACCGTCGTACAACGCCATCTCGCCGTGGACGAGCCGCATCCCGATGGTCACCGCGACCAGAGCGACCGAGATCGTGGCGAGCAACTCCAGCGCGAAGGACGAGATGAAGGCGATCCGCAGGGTCCGCATGGTCGCCTGCCGGTACTCCCCGGTGATCCGGCGGATCGACTCGGCCTGCGCCTTGGCCCGCCCGAACACCTTGAGCGTGGGAAGTCCCGCGACCACGTCCAGGAAGTGGCCCGAGAGCCGTGACAGCATCCGCCACTGACGGTCCATCTGGGACTGGGTGACCCAGCCGATCAGCATCATGAAGATCGGGATGAGGGGGAGGGTGCCGACGATGATCGCCGCCGACACCCAGTCCTCGGTGACGATCCTCGCGAGCACCGCCACCGGCACGACCACCGCGAGGCCCAGCTGCGGCAGATAGCGCGAGAAGTAGTCGTCCAGGGCATCGACCCCGCGGGTGGCGAGTGCCACCAGCGAACCCGTCCGCTGTCCACTCAGCCAGCCCGGGCCCAGCTCACCGGCACGCTCCAGCAACCGCCTCCGCAGCTCCGACTTGACCGCCGCGCTCGCCCGGTGCGCGGCGAGTTCGGTGAGCCAGGAGACGAGCGCTCGGCTGCTCGCTACGGCCACCAACAGCAGGAGCGGGGTGCGGAGTTCAGCAACCGACAGTTCATGCTGGAAGGCGCCGACCACCACTTCGGCGATGAGCATCGCCTGGGCGATGACCAGCGCGGCACCCGCAACTCCCAGCCCGACGACCGCCATCAGGAACAGCCGGGTGGCGCGGGCGTATCGCAGCAGTCGCGGGTCGATTGGTTTCACGTGAAACACACCCTTGGGTCAAGCAGGTGTGTTTCACGTGAAACACACCCTCTTCTCATTGGGCATGTTTCACGTGAAACATACCCTTGGAGTCTCGGTCTCACTGCGCCGCTGAAAGATCGGCCTCAGTGCGCTGCCTCGGCGATGTGCTGCGTACCGATCCGCTTGCGGAACACCCAGTACGTCCAGCCCTGGTAAAGCATCACCACTGGCGTCGCGATCACCGCACACCAGGTCATGATCTTCAGCGTGTAGGGGCTCGACGAGGCGTTGGTGACCGTCAGGCTCCATTCGTCATTGAGCGAGGACGGCATGACGTTCGGGAAGAGCGACAGGAAGAGCATCGCGACGGCGGCGACGATGGTGAGGCCCGACAGAGCGAACGCCCAGCCCTCACGCCCGGCCTGATTCGCCCCGATCGCCGCGACCAGGGCGACGACCGCCACGACCAGCGCGGCCAGGCTCTCGCCGTCACCGTTGTCGGCCTGGGTCCAGAGCAGGAAGACCAGCGCGAGCACAGCCGTCACCAGACCGAGCCCGAGCGCCAGCTTCCTGGCGCGCTCCCGGATGTCGCCCAGGGTCTTGAGCGCCGCGAAAACCGCCCCGTGAAAGGTGAACAGGGTCAGCGTCACCAGGCCGCCCAGAATGGCGTACGGGTTGAGCAGGTCCCCGAGGTTGCCCACGTACTCGAAGTCCTGGTCGATCTTCACGCCCCGCACGATGTTGGCGAAGGCCACACCCCACAGGAACGCCGGGAGCAGCGAGGTCCAGAAGATCGCGTTCTCCCAGTTGCGCTGCCACTGCTCCTCGGGCCGCTTCGCCCGGTACTCGAAGGCGACTCCGCGCACGATCAGGCAGACCAGGATGAGCAGCAGCGGCAGGTAGAAGCCGGAGAAGAGCGTGGCGTACCACTCGGGGAAGGCGGCGAAGGTCGCGCCGCCCGCCGAGAGCAGCCAGACCTCGTTGCCGTCCCAGACCGGCCCGATGGTGTTGATCAGCACCCGCTTCTCGGTCCGGTTCCGGGCGAGCAGCTTGGTGAGGACGCCGATCCCGAAGTCGAAGCCCTCCAGGAAGAAGTAGCCGGTCCACAGGACGGCGATGAGGACGAACCAGACGTCGTGAAGTTCCATGACTCAGCAGCTCCCTGGGCCTAGTACGAGAAGGCCATCGGCTTGTCGGCGTCCCGGGGGTCGCCGCCGATCTTCGTGGGCGGATTGAGGTCGGCCTCGGTGAGCTCGGGCGGTCCGGCCTTGACGTACTTCACGAGCAGCTTGACCTCGATGACGGCGAGGATCGCGTAGAGCGCGGTGAAGACGATCATCGAGGTGAGGATCTCGCCCTGCGAGACGCCGGGGGAGACCGCGTCGCGAGTCTGGAGCACGCCGTAGACGACCCACGGCTGACGGCCCATCTCGGTGAAGATCCAGCCCCACGAGTTGGCGATGAGCGGGAAGCCCAGAGTCAGGATCGCGATGCGCCAGTACCACTTGGTGAGCGTCGGGCCGAGAGCCTTGTTCTTGAAGAGCACCACGTGCGGCACTTCATCGTCGCCGACCCGCAGATGCCGCCCCAGCATGAACTTCTTCCTGGTCAGCCAGAGTCCGGCCAGACCGATGGCGAAGGACGTCATGCCGAAGCCGATCATCCAGCGGAATCCCCAGTAGGCGACGGGGATGTTGGGCCGGTAGTCGCCGGGCCCGAACCGCTCCTGCTCGGACTTGTTGACGTCGTTGATACCGGGGACGTACGAAGTGAAGTCGTCCTTGGCCAGGAAGGACAGGAGTCCTGGGATCTCTATGGCGACCTTGTTGTGGCCGGCGTCGACGTCCCCGTAGGCGAAGACGGAGAAGGGAGCGGGAGCCTCGCCGTCCCACAGCGCCTCGGCCGCGGCCATCTTCATTGGCTGCTGCTCGTACATGATCTTGCCGAGCGTGTCACCGCTGAGCGCGGTGAGCATGCCGCCGGCGACCACGGTGACGAGGCCGAGGCGCAGCGAGGTCTTCATCACGGGGATGTGGTTCTTGCGGACCAGGTGGAAGGCGGCGATGCCGACCATGAAGGCGCCGCCCGTGAGGAAGGCCGCGGAGAGGGTGTGGAAGGCCTGGGCGAGCGCCGTGTTCTGGGTCAGGACCAGCCAGAAGTCGGTGAGTTCGGCACGGCCCTTCTGCTCGTTGATCCGGTAGCCGACGGGGTGCTGCATCCACGAGTTGGCCGCGAGGATGAAGTACGCCGACAGGATCGTGCCGATCGAGACCATCCAGATGCAGGCCAGGTGGATCTTCTTGGGCAGCTTGTCCCAGCCGAAGATCCACAGGCCGATGAAGGTGGACTCGAAGAAGAAGGCGATCAGCGCCTCGAAGGCGAGGGGGGCGCCGAAGACGTCACCGACGAAGCGCGAGTAGTCGGACCAGTTCATACCGAACTGGAACTCCTGCACGATGCCCGTGACGACGCCCATCGCGATGTTGATCAGGAAGAGCTTGCCCCAGAACTTCGTCGCTTTGAGGTACTTCTCGTTCTCCGTCCGCACCCAGGCGGTCTGCAGGCCGGCGGTGAGCGCGGCGAGCGAGATCGTGAGGGGGACGAAGAGGAAGTGGTAGACGGTGGTGATGCCGAACTGCCATCGCGCCAGTGTCTCCGGCGCCAAAGCCAATTCCACGTCGTCATCTCCTTACATCGCCGAAGCGTCGGCGCCAGTTTGTCCCGCTTGTCGCAGACATCACGGGATCAAATGGACACGCTTGTGAACGCGTTCACATTCACAAGCAATTATGACGCATGGCCGTTCGACGATTGACACGAGGGGGGTGCCGGATCGGTCACACAGGCCTTCGGCTCGACAGGACCGCCAGAACCGCCAGGCTCGACCGCAGGCCGGCACCCCGCCAACCAGCTAGAGCTCCTTGTGGAACGTCTCGGCCGTCTTGAGGAAGATGTCGTTCGCCTCGGTCTCGCCCACCGTGACCCGAACCCCCTCGCCGGCGAACGGCCGCACGACGACCCCGGCCTGCTCGCAGACCGACGCGAAGTCGAGCGTGCGCTCACCGAGCCGCAGCCACACGAAGTTCGCCTGGGTCTCCGGCACCGTCCAGCCCTGCCCGCGCAGCGTCTCGACCACACGGGCGCGCTCGGACACCAACGCACCCACCCGGCCGAGCAGCTCGTCCTCGGCCCGCAGCGAGGCCACCGCCGCGTCCTGCGCGAGCTGGCTCACCCCGAAGGGCACGGCCGTCTTGCGCAGCGCCGCCGCGACCGGCTCATGGGCGATCGCGAAACCGACCCGCAGCCCGGCCAGTCCGTACGCCTTGGAGAACGTACGCAGCACGCACACGTTCGGCCGCTCGCGGTAGAGCTCGACACCGTCCGGCACCTCGGAATCGCGGATGAACTCGCGGTAGGCCTCGTCGAGGACCACGAGGACATCGCCCGGCACCCGGTCGAGGAACCGTTCCAGCTCGGCCCGGCGCACCACGGTGCCCGTGGGGTTGTTGGGGTTGCAGACGAAGATCAGCCGGGTTCGGTCGGTGATCGCGTCGGCCATCGCGTCGAGATCGTGCACGTCCCCCGGCGTCAGCGGCACCCGCACGGAGGTCGCCCCGCTGATCTGGGTGATGATCGGGTACGCCTCGAAGGACCGCCAGGCGTAGATCACCTCGTCGCCCGGCCCCGAGGTCGCCTGGAGCAGCTGCTGGGCGACACCGACCGAACCGGTGCCGGTGGCCAGATGCGCGAGCGGCACACCGAAGCGGTCCGCCAGTTCGTTCATCAGCCCCGTGCACGCCATGTCGGGGTAGCGGTTGAAGGCACCGGCCGCCGAGACGACGCTCTCCATCACACCCGGCAGCGGCGGATAGGGGTTCTCGTTGGAGGACAGCTTGTACGCCACCGGACCGTCCGCCGACGCGGCGGGCCTCCCCGGCTTGTACGTGGGGATACCCTCCAGCTCGGCACGCAGCTTCGGGCTCGTCTCGCTCACCGCAGTCCTCCTCGTGACCGTCTCCGGCTCATGACCACCACCGGCTACCAATGCTCCTCACCTTAAGAGGATTCAGCTCCGTTGCGTATGGCCCGGGACCAACCGCCTCAGCGGCACCGGGCAGCCGCGTACGCACTCCCGGGCATCACCGCACGAAGGCATACGAAAGAGGGGGCGCACTGTCTACCGAAGCCCGCGCCGGTGGCTCACGCCGTGGCGCGCATCCCTCGTGAAGGTGAGTTGAGACCTCTTCGAAACATGGCCCATTTGGCAGGCCCATACGCGCCGACAAGTGACGTACTGCCATCGAAACGGTCAACTCCCTTTTCTTCCAAGGCACTTGACCGTTGATGACCTTGCAGAAACGTGCCTGTCAACCCGTGCATATGCGTCCGCACTACCCCACCTCATGAGCCCTACTATCGGCTCGCCATGACAGCAGCAGGGAAGCACCAGGTGAGCCGGTCGGAAACCTCCCGCCGAGGAAGCCGGCCGGGCCGGGCGGGCATCAGAGACGTGGCGGCGGCCGCCGGAGTCTCCATCACGACCGTGTCCGACGCGCTCAACGGCAAGGGGCGGCTCCCGGACGCCACCCGACGCCATGTCCGCGAGGTCGCCGACCGGCTGGGCTATCGCCCCTCGGCCGCGGCCCGAACCCTCCGTACCGGAAAGTCCGGCCTCATCGGCCTGACGGTGACGACCTACGGGGATGAACCTTTCACCTTCACGGAGTTCGCGTACTTCGCGGAGATGGCCAGAGCCGCCACCTCGGCCGCGCTCGCCCGGGGCTATGCCCTGGTCATCCTCCCCGCGACCTCGCGCCACGACGTGTGGTCGAACGTGGCCCTGGACGGGACGGTCGTCATCGACCCGTCCGACCAGGACCCGGTCGTCAGCGAACTGGTCCGCCAGGGCCTGCCGGTGGTCTCCGACGGCCGCCCGGCCGGCACGCTGCCGGTGACCGCCTGGGTGGACAACGACCACGAAGCCGCGGTCCTGGGCATCCTCGACCACTTGGCCGACGCCGGCGCCCGCCGGATCGGCCTGCTCACGGGGACGACCACGGACACGTACACCCATCTGTCCACGACCGCGTACCTGCGCTGGTGCGAGCGCGTGGGACAGGATCCGGTGTACGAGGCCTATCCCGCGCACGATCCGTGTGCGGGGGCCGTCGCCGCCGACCGGCTCCTCGCCCGGCCCGACCGGCCCGACGCCGTCTACGGGCTGTTCGACCCGAACGGCACCGACCTCCTCGCGGCGGCCCGCCGCTACGGACTGCGCGTACCGGACGACCTGCTTCTCGTCTGCTGCAGCGAGTCCACCGTCTACGCCAGCACCGAGCCGCCCGTCACGACGCTCTCGCTCAAACCGCGTCGCATCGGCACGGCCGTGGTCCAGCTCCTCATCGACGCCATCGAGGGGGTCGAATCGGACCAACCGGTCGAGCAGGTGATACCGACCGAGCTGATCGTGCGCACTTCCTCCCAGCGACGGCCGCCGCGGACGACCGTCAGCCCGCCCCGATCACCGGAGGAAGGCTGACCTCCGGATGGCCTCCGGGCAAATCCGGCGCGGAAAGCACCTCCCAATTCGGGAGAAAACCACGGTGAACTGGGGTTCTGCTCCGATTCACCACCCCTGGGTCATCACATGGCGCGATCCGCATTCCTATGATGGGCGGACGACACCGCGGGCCGCTGCGACCAGGCAGTCCGACGCGGTGCAGATGCGGCGCGATGGTGGTGGAGGGGTCGATGACTCAGGGGGCCGGTCAGGGACCCGAGATGCGTACGCCGACGGTGCGCGACTTCCGCGTGCCGGCATACGTCCACGAGGCCGGTCCGTACACACAGTCCCCCGGCCCGTACGCGCGGTCCGGCGAGGTGTACGACCAGGCCGCCGAGCCGTACGACCAGGCCCGGGACCAGTCCGCCAGTCCCTACGCCGAGGCCGCCGGCCAGTACGGTCGGCCCGGCCCCTATGCGCAGCAGACACCGCCCGGCGAGGACGCCGGACCGGTGGCCGCCGAGCCGGAGGGCTACACACCGACGCAGCGCGATCTGCCGGTCATCAATCGCGGTGACACCCTTCAGGTGACGGTCGACCCCGAGGCCGGACAGATCCTCCAGTCCGACGAGGGGCCGGGACCGCTGTACGTCGTCGGTGACGTCCACGGTTATCTCGACGAGCTCGTCGCCGCGCTGCGGGAGAAGGGCCTCATCGACATCGACGGCAGTTGGGCGGCGGGGACCTCGCGGCTGTGGTTCCTTGGCGACTTCACCGACCGCGGGCCCGACGGCATCGGCGTCATCGACCTCGTGATGCGGCTGTCCGCGGAGGCCGCCGCGGCCGGCGGCTACTGCAAGGCGCTGATGGGCAACCATGAGCTGCTGCTGCTCGGCGCCAAGCGGTTCGGGGACATCCCCGTCAACTCCGGCGCGGGAACGGCCACCTTCCAGGCCGCCTGGCTGCTCAACGGCGGCCAGAAGACCGACATGGAGCGCCTCCAGGACCACCATCTGCAGTGGATGGCCCGCCTCGACGCCATGGAGATGGCGGACGGGCATCTCCTGGTCCACTCCGACACGACGGCCTATCTCGACTACGGCGACTCCATCGAAGCGGTCAACGACACCGTCCGCGAAACGCTCACCCGCAATGACGCGGACGAGTGCTGGGACCTCTTCCGCAAGTTCACCAAGCGCTTCGCCTTCCGCGACGACGGGGGTGCGCAGGCGGTGCGCTCCTTGCTGGACATGTACGGCGGTTCACGCATCGTCCATGGTCACAGCCCCATTCCGTACCTCCTGGGCGAGGTCGGCTCGGAGGAAGGGGAGAATTCCCCGAACCCCGTTGTCGAAAAGCCGCATGTGTACGCCGACGGGCTCGCCATCGCCATGGACGGAGGCGTGACCATGGCCGGAAAGCTGCTGGTCCAGCAACTTCCCCTGGATGGCTGAGCCTTCATCGGGCAGGCGTCCTCCGCAGGAGGACCTACACAACCCAGGGGCAATTTCTGGAAACCCCCTGTCACCGCGTGCCGTCACCGCTCTACCATCGGCTTATCCGTAGCAGGCTCCCCTCCGTTTCTGCCCGACGGCTCGTCAGCATGCCGAGCCCCAAGCCCTACGGAGCATCGGGGGATGCACATGAACAGCGTTCCGCAGCACCTGCTGAGCGAGGACCGCCAAGAGTACGAGCGGATCCTCGATGAGGCGCTGCGCTCCGCACCACACCGTCCGGAACTCGCCGCTGTCGGTCAGCGGCTCAACCCCGAACAACTGCGCACCATGGCGCTCAACGCCACCGCTCTCATCACGGCGGCCGCGGCGACCGAGTACCAGCACTACGTGAAGGTCCGCGAGGAACTGCGCCAGCCGGCGCCGTCCACCCCTCCCGTCCGTGAAGGGTCCACCAGCACCGCGGATCCGGCCACGGGCGCGGTCGGGCTCGCCACCACCGTGGGGGAGGTCGCCGAGACCGCCGGGGCGGGTGCCGCCGCGATCGTCGCCGTGCTCGCCCCCGTGCTCGCCGGCACCGCCGCGGCGATATTCCTGCTCGTCGGGTACATCCTGAAGATGCTCGACCCTCAGCCGGGCGTCGCCCAGACTCTCCTCACCACGGGATGGGTCTTCGGTGCCATTACGGCGGCCACGATCCTGGTGGCCGCGGTCGGTCTCCTGCTCGCCGCCCTGCGCAACGGAGCCAGCTCGCTCCAGGCCGACGCGCACGGCGAACGCAGCGAGGAGGTCACCCGGGCCAAGGAAGCCTGGCACGATGCCCTCCTGGAGCGCGGCATCATGCCGTTCCTCAGGGAGGCCCTCGCCGACCCGGGTGCGGCTTCCCTCGGTCGTACGAAGCCGTCGGCGCCGATCAGCCGGATGCCCCAGCTCGGCTACAACCGGCCTGGCTTCAGCAGCCCGGACGGCGGCCCGACAGCGGGCCCCCGCCCCAGCTACTCCAGCCCGGACTTCAGCAGCCCGGACTTCGGGGGACCGGAGCACCAGCCGGAGTAGCCCCGCCCCGCCCGGGCCCGGCCCTGTGCGGGGGCCGGCAACCGGGCGCGGCCGCGGGGAGTGAGGCGCGACCGGCCGTAGCGTCGCGGGCACGTGCCCGCGACGGCCGCGTCCCGGCAGGTGCGGCCTTCATGCCGCTTCTTCACGCTCTTCCTTCATGGCGTGCCGTAATTCCGTGCCGTAATTCCGTTTCTACATGCGTCGCACGATCTGCGCGGTTGCCCGTTCGACCGGTGTGCGGCTGTAGACATGCACCAGGGCGAGGTGGAAGAGCGCCGGTGCGAGAGGGGCCCATCGGTGAACGCGGTCGGCACGCAGCATGTACTTGACCACGGTCGCGGGACGGAAAGGCACGTAATCGATGGTCTGGTGCTCCCATCGGTCCGCGACTCCCCTGCTCATACGCGTCTGCAGGCCCTCACGCGTCAGATCCTCCAGCTTGGCGTAGAAGTGGGCGCTCCAGTGACGCTTGTCGGTGTCGAGCACGAAGGCGAGCAGCTCCAGCGAGTACTCGTGAGGCTCCAGGGACAGTTCCTCGCGCATGCCCCGCCGGGCCACCGCGTGCAGGTCGGGGGCGCTCCTTCCGGAGGAGTCGATGTGCCGTGACATGCCCTCGTTGACGGAGGAGTTCCAGACACCCGGCGCCATACGGACCCGGTCGCTGCGCTGGCTCACGACCACCATGTCGTCGGCGGTCACCACCGCGATGTTCACGGCGAAGCTGCACTGCAGGAACGCGGGTGCCGACAGCGGATCGTCCGGATCGAGATAGCGGGACCGCGGGCTTGTTCCGTCGGGCAGACGCCGGTCCAGCTGTTGAGCCGCCAGAAAGGTGAAGTAGTCCGTCGGACGCAGCCGGAGATGCACTTCGGGATGCTCGTCGAGAGCGGTTCGGGACACGCTGAACGATTCGACCGCGTAGCGAGGACCGTTCCACAACGGTGTCCGGCCCTCAGCCCGCCCGCGCGTGTTCTGTTCCTCGAGCTCGGCCCGCCAGCCGACCATGTCCGAAGGCAACTCGATCTCCTCGTCGAGTACTTGGATATAGATGGATTCGGCGGATATGGACGACTCGCCATCTCCTTCGACAATCAGGGCCGAGGTGTGCAGAGGCCCCAGGGAGAAGGTTCTCCACGCCGGACTGGACTCCTCGCGCTGCCGCAGACCGCGTACGGCACGGGTCGAGCGGGTTCGCAGCCTGTACCAGCCGTTCTGCAGGGGTTGCTGGAACAGCACTGCGCACAGCATCCCCAGCACAGCGCCGACAACTCCGTTGGCCACATCGATCCCGCCCATGTCAGGCAGGGTAGGGAAGTCGATCACGTCATGCGTGATCTTGTCTCTACCGTTACGGCCTGGGACAAGGCAGCGCGTTCCTCCGCGAGGCCCCGGCCGGGATGGCCGGGACCTCGGACAAGAGGTTGAAACAGCGCGCCGGAGTCAGTCCGCCATGGGCAGGTACACCCGGTTCCCGCTCGCCGCGAACTCCTTCGACTTCTGGAGCATCCCCTCGGCGACCTCCTCGGCCGTCGCCCCCGCAGCCGCCGTGCCGCCGAACTGCTCGGTGATGCTGTGGCTGATCTTCATCGAGCAGAACTTCGGCCCGCACATGGAGCAGAAGTGCGCTGTCTTGGCGGGCTCGGCCGGGAGGGTCTCGTCGTGGAACTCCCGGGCCGTGTCAGGGTCGAGGGCCAGATTGAACTGGTCCTCCCAGCGGAACTCGAAGCGGGCGTCCGACAACGCGTCGTCCCACTCCTGTGCGCCCGGGTGTCCCTTGGCGAGGTCCGCCGCATGGGCCGCGATCTTGTAGGTGATGACGCCCGTCTTGACGTCGTCACGGTTGGGCAGGCCCAAGTGCTCCTTGGGCGTGACGTAGCAGAGCATGGCCGTGCCCCACCAAGCGATCATCGCGGCACCGATGCCGGAAGTGATGTGGTCGTACGCCGGCGCGACGTCCGTCGTCAGCGGGCCGAGCGTATAGAACGGAGCTTCATCACAGATCTCCTGCTGAAGGTCGATGTTCTCCTTGATCTTGTGCATCGGGACATGCCCCGGGCCCTCGATCATGGTCTGTACGTTGAAACGCTTCGCGACCCTCTTGAGTTCCCCGAGCGTCTTCAACTCCGCGAACTGCGCACGGTCGTTGGCGTCCGCGATCGAGCCGGGCCGCAGCCCGTCGCCCAGCGAATACGTGACGTCGTAGGCGGCGAGGATCTCGCACAGCTCCTCGAAGTTCTCGTACAGGAACGACTCCTTGTGGTGCGCCAGGCACCACGCCGCCATGATCGAGCCGCCGCGCGAGACGATGCCGGTCTTGCGGTTCGCGGTCAGCGGGACGAACGGCAGACGCACACCCGCGTGGACGGTCATGTAGTCCACGCCCTGCTCGGCCTGCTCGACGACCGTGTCCTTGTAGATCTCCCAGGTCAGCTCTTCGGCCCGGCCGTCGACCTTCTCCAGCGCCTGGTAGAGCGGGACCGTGCCGATGGGGACGGGGGAGTTCCGCAGCACCCACTCCCGGGTGGTGTGGATGTTGCGGCCGGTGGACAGGTCCATGACCGTGTCGGCGCCCCAACGGGTCGCCCACGTCATCTTCTCGACCTCCTCCTCGATGGAGGAGGTGACCGCGGAGTTGCCGATGTTGGCGTTGACCTTCACCAGGAACCGCTTGCCGATGATCATCGGCTCGATCTCCGGGTGATTGACGTTGGCCGGCAGCACGGCCCGGCCCGCGGCGATCTCCTCGCGGACAACCTCGGGAGAAACGTTCTCCCGGACAGCCACGAACTCCATCTCCTGCGTGACCTCACCCCGCCGGGCGTACGCGAGTTGCGTCACCGCCTGTCCGTCACGGCTGCGCCGGGGCTGGCGCGGGCGCCCCGGGAAGACCGCGTCGAGGTTGCGCAGTCCGCCGCGCGGCGAGGTGTGCTTGATCCCGTCGTCCTCGGGGCGGACGGGACGGCCCGCGTACTCCTCGGTGTCACCGCGGGCGATGATCCAGTTGCCGCGGAGGGGTGCGAGACCCCTGCGTACGTCGGTGTCGACGGTCGGATCGGTGTACGGGCCGGAGGTGTCGTACAGCGCGACCGACTGCCCGTTGGTGAGGTGCACCTGCCGGACCGGCACCCGCAGGTCGGGGCGCGAACCCTCGACATACCCCTTGTGCCAACCGATGGACTTCCCGGCCTCGCCGTTCTGAGACGGGGAACTCCCGGACAGGGTTCCGTTCGCCTCGCTGAAGGCAGGCATGCGTACGTCCTTGTTGGTCATGAGACCTACTCCCTACGCCGGCATTACCCGGTAACAGGTTCGGCGGTCGGCGCAGCGATTTCCGTCCGGCGATGTTCCACGTGAAACATCGCGTCTACGGAGGTCAGCGCCCTCTCAGCCCGGTGCTCCGAGCTCCCGCGTGTGCAAAGGTGCCTCCACGCTAGCGTCAGATGTGGCGCGGTGAACAGTGGGCCCGGGCTGTTCTTGCGATGATCGGTCGGTGACCACGACGCAGCAGCCCCCGCTCCCGCCGCCCGAACCGCCCCACGGACACGGCCACGACGGCCATGGGCATGGCGGCGAACCCGGGCACGGACCCCACGGCCTCGGACCGGGCGGCGGAGGCGGCCGTCCGGGCGGTGGCAACGGTGACGCGCCGGGCGGCGGCGGGCACGGCCACTCGCACAGTCATGGACCCGCAGCGCCCGTCTCGATGCACCTGCGCAAGGTCATCGCGGCCGTGCTGATCCCCTTCGCGGCTGCGGTCGTCGTCGGCCTCGTGGTGCTCTGGCCCGGTGGCGCACCGGGGCACGAGCGCACCGGTGTCGGCTTCGACCGGCAGACCCAGCAGGCCACGGTGACCAAAGTCGACGCGGTCGACTGCAAGTCGGTGAACGCCTCGGGAGGGACGCCGACCGGCGACACCTCGACCGCCGAGGGCTCGTCGGCGCAGCAACAGGCGTCCGGCACCTGCAAGAAGGCGACGGTCCGGGTCGACACCGGCAAGGACAAGGGCCGTACCTTCACGGAGATCGTCCAGCCGGATTCCTCGCGGCAGTTGAGTCAGGGCCAGGAGGTGATCGTCGCGTACGCGCCGGACGCCCCCAAGGAGCTCCAGTACGCGGTCACCGACGTGAACCGCAAGCTCCCGATGGCGTTGCTCGCCGGCATCTTCGCCCTCGCCGTGGTCGTGGTGGGCCGGATGCGTGGCGTCATGGCGCTGATCGCGCTGGCCGTCAGCTTCCTCATCCTGACGTTCTTCATCCTGCCCGCGATTCTGCAGGGCTCGAATCCCCTGGTCGTGGCGGTGGTCGGGGCGAGCGCCATCATGCTGATCGCGCTCTATTTGTGCCACGGACTCTCTGCCCGGACCTCGGTGGCGGTGCTGGGCACCCTGCTCTCCCTGCTGCTGATCGGGCTGCTCGGCTCGCTGTTCATCGACTGGGCCGCGCTGACCGGTAACACCGACGACAACACCGGCCTGATCCACGGCCTGTACCCGTCCATCGACATGAGCGGTCTGCTGCTCGCGGGCGTCATCATCGGTTCGCTCGGTGTGCTCGACGACGTGACGGTGACGCAGACGTCGGCGGTCTGGGAGTTGCACGAGGCCAATCCGACGATGGGCCGGCGCGGGCTGTACCGCGCGGGCATCCGCATCGGCCGCGATCACATCGCGTCGGTCGTCAACACGCTCGTCCTCGCCTACGCGGGCGCCGCCCTGCCGTTGCTGCTGCTCTTCTCCATCGCGCAGAGCAGTGTGGGGACGGTGGCCAACAGCGAGTTGGTCGCCGCGGAGATCGTGCGCACGCTCGTCGGCTCGATCGGACTGGTCGCCTCCGTACCGGTCACCACGGCTCTCGCGGCCGTGGTGGTCGCGGCGGACCGCCCGGAGCCCACCGCCGGGGCACAGCAACAGCAGCAGCCGGAGCCGCATCCGCAGTCGGGCGCCAAAACACCCTTGCGCGGCGGGAGCGGCCGCCGCCGCAAGCACTGAACCGGCCCGCGCCGGAACCGGTTGAGGAGGCGCAACAAGGCTTGAGGAGGCTTGAGGAGAAGCGTTACGGCAGACCGCGGTGCCGCGAACCAAGCGGCGTACGGCGTGCCAGTACGCCGGGCAGGCGGGATGCCGCCACGCCTCACCCGTACAGGACGACGTACGGCGAGCAGCGCTACGGCCGCCCGGCCCCATAGCGCTTCACCCGGTGCTCTGTTCCTCCGCCAGGATGCGGTCGAGAGCCTCGTCCAGGTGGCTGTCGAAGTCGGCGAGGGAACGCTCCTGCCCCAGCGGCACCAGCCGGTCCGTACGGTCGAGGAACGCCAGCAGCGGCGCTGTCCCGCAGCGGAACAACGCGTGGTCGCCACCCACCTGAAGCCTGATCAGCACATCGCCGAACCCCTCGGTGTCGGCGGGAGCGATGTGCACATCACCGTCCCCGCACGCCCGGCCCACCCCGTCGATCAGCAGCTCACGGCCGAAGGCCCAGGTCACCGGTGCGTCACCGGGCAGGTGGAAGGTCAGCCGCACGGCGTACGGATCACAGGTCTCATAGCGCAGCTCCACCGGGATGCGGAAGGAGAGCTCCTCCGAGACGACGAAGCTCATCATGACCTCTGCCTGTACTACCGACTCGCGCATCGCCTACCCCGTCGTTCGCCTTCGACTGGCCGGGAATCATCCACCTGACACTGCTGGCATCTTGCTGAAAGTACACACCAGATCACAAGGAGTGAGTTTTCAGATGCTGATAGAGAGCGAGAGTGTCCCCAGCAGCCTGCCGATCTCGCTCTGCAATCGCCGTGCCGCCGGCAGCAGCCGGTCGGCCTGGTGGGCCGGGAGGGAGATGGCCATCGTGCCGGCAGTACTGCCCAAGGTGATCGGAATCGCGGCGCAGACCGTACCCAGCCCGTACTCCTGACGCTCGGTCACGGGCTGCATGCGTCGCGTCGATTCGAGACGTCGCAATAGCGTGCGATCGTCACGCACCGTATAGGGCGTGAGGGACTGCACGGGGTAGCGGTCGAGATGGTCCCGGCGGGCTTCCTCGTCGAGCTGGGACAGCAGGCACTGGCCGATCGCGTGCGCGTGCCCCGTCTCGCGGAAGTCGGCCCACTCCTCGACCGCCGGATTGGCCGGGGTGTCGGCGACGCACTGGACCTCGATCTCGCCGTCGCGGTAAACCGCGTAGTACACGGGCGCACCGATCGAATCGCGCCACTGGGCGAGGGCGTCGGCGACCGTGCTGCGACGTTTCTGCTGGGCACCGCTGCTACTCAGCCGCTCGACCGCCTCGCCGAGGAAGAACAGGCCCTTCTCCCTGCGCAGATAACCCTCGTGGGTCAGGGTGCGCAGCAGGTGGTACGCCGTGGGGAGAGCGAGCCCGGCCTCGCGGGCCAGTAGCTTCGCGGGCGCCCCGTGCTCGTGACGGGCGACGGACTCCAGGAGGCGCATCGCACGCTGCACGGATCCGATGAGGGTCGTGGGATGGAGCTCGGGGGAAGGGATGTGCGGTCCTGCGGGTGCGGTGTCAACCGTGGCCAAGGCTCACTCCCGAAGCGCGAGGGGGGCCGCCCGTGCGGGGGTAACACGGGAGGGATCAGAGCGCCGCTCGCGGGGATCAACCCCGCGTCGAATTCCGGACTTTAACCGTCTGCCACCGCTCGCAGACGGCCTGTGCCGAAACTTCCCTCGCCCGAGGGAACCACCGATTCCTGTTACCGCCGGCCGGTTGCCGGCCGGCGGGTCTCCCGTCGCCTACCAGTCGCTCCTCGACGAGGAGTTCGACATGAACTTCCGTACCACGTAGATCAGTCCGCCGACCAACGCCACGAAGACCAGCAGCTTGAAGAGCAGGCCGATCACGAAACCGACGACGCTCGCTATCAGGCCGCCGAACACGACCAGGGCGATGACCGGCACCGCGACCCACTTAATCCACCACGGCATCCCCGCGAAGATCTCTCGCATCGCCCTTGTTCCTTGTCTCTCTGCCCGTTTCCGAGTGCTGTCCCTGCCCGCTCCCGAATGGTGACGGGTCTCGAATGTCCTGCCCTCGATGCTAGGCGCGGCAGGGGTGCCGACGGGGGCCTCGCACCCCTTGTCCTCCCCTGAACGTTCCCCTAGGGAACCCTGAGGCGGGTGTCAGCTCTCCGGCGGAGAGAAGACCACCAGAACCCGCAGATCCTCGCTGATGTGGTGGAACTTGTGGGCCACCCCCGCGGGTACGTACACGACGCTGCCGCGTGCCACCTGGGTCGTCTCCATGCCGACCGTGATCGCGGCACGGCCGCTCACGACGAAGTACACCTCGTCCTGGCGGTGGGGCTGTTGCGGGTCCTGCACCCCCGCGTCCAGCGCGTAGAGGCCGACCGACATGTTCTTCTCACGCAGGAACTGGAGGTACGCGCCGTCGTTGGCGGCGCGCTCCGCCTCCAGTTCGTCCAGCCGGAATGCCTTCATCGCCCTTGTCCGCCCTTGCCCCACTGCTCGTATCCGATCTCGTCTGTCACGATCAGACACATGAACAATTTCGTAGTCAAGACGATCGCCAACGCGGGTGCGCTGGCTGTCGCCGTGTGGATTCTCGACAAGATCACCCTGACCGGCGACAGCGCGGGCAAGAAGTTCGGCACGCTGCTGCTCGTCGCGCTGGTCTTCGGCCTGGTGAACTTCCTGGTCAAGCCGATCGTGCAGATACTCACGTTCCCCCTGTTCATCCTCACGCTCGGCCTGATCACCCTGGTGGTCAACGCCCTGATGCTGCTGATCACGTCGTGGCTGGCGGACGTGTTCGACCTGAGTTTCCACGTCGACGGCTTCTGGACCGCCGTCCTGGGCGGCCTGATCATCTCGATCGTCTCCTGGGCGCTGAACGTCGTCCTCCCCGACAAGGACTGAGCGACCTTGATGCCTTTTCGCGTGTGCTTCGTCTGCACCGGCAACATCTGCCGCTCCCCGATGGCCGAGTCCGTCTTCCGCGCGCGGGTGGCGGAGGCCGGGCTCGACGGCTTGGTCGTGGTGGACAGCGCCGGCACCGGCGGCTGGCACGAGGGCGACGGCGCCGACCCGCGCACCGTCTCCGTCCTCGAAGCCGGCGGCTACGAAGGCGCCCATGCCGCCCGGCAGTTCCGGGCCGACTGGTTCGCCCGGCTCGACCTGGTCATAGCTCTCGACGCCGGCCATCTCACGGCCCTGCGCCGCCTCGCCCCCACTGAGGCCGACGCGGAGAAGGTCCGGCTGCTGCGCTCGTACGACCCTGCCGTCGCACTCGCCACGGGAACCGGCCTCGACGTACCGGACCCCTACTACGGGGGTCTGGACGGCTTCGAGGAGTGCCTTGAGATGGTGGAGGCGGCGAGCCCCGGTCTGCTCGCCGCGGTGCGGGAGCAAGTGGAGGGACAGGCGGCATGACAGATTCCGTTACGGGCGCCGGCGACGGCACACGCGCGGTGCGGGCGGGGCTGCCCGAGCCCGTCAGGCACGAACCGACCCTCCCGGGGCCGGTCTTCGCCGCCCACTTCCATCTGCCGGGCGACCCCACGGGCCCGTACACCTACGGCCGCGACGACAACCCGACCTGGACCCATCTGGAGCGCGCCATCGGCGAGCTGGAGGCACCGGAGCAGGACGGCGTCGAGACGCTCGTCTTCGCCTCCGGCATGGCCGCCATCTCGGCCGTCCTCTTCTCGCAGCTGAGCGCCGGCGACACCGTGGTGCTGCCCAACGACGGCTACCAGGTACTGCCGCTCGTGCGCACGCAGCTGGAGGCGTACGGAATCGAGGTGCGGACCGCGCCGACCGGCGGCGACGCCCAGCTCGACGTCCTCGACGGCGCGAGGCTGCTGTGGATCGAGACCCCGTCGAACCCGGGGCTCGACGTGTGCGACGTGCGGCGGCTCGTCGAGGCGGCCCGCGCGCGTGGCTGCCTGGTCGCCGTCGACAACACCCTGGCGACGCCGCTCGGGCAGCGCCCGCTGGAGCTGGGCGCCGACTTCTCCGTGGCCAGCGGCACCAAGCAGCTCAGCGGGCACGGTGACATCCTTCTGGGGTACGTCACCGGTGGCGACGCCTCGGTGATGGCCTCCGTGCGGCGCTGGCGCAAGATCGTCGGGGCGATTCCGGGTCCGATGGAGGCGTGGCTCGCGCACCGCTCTCTCGCGACACTCCAGTTGCGCGTGGACCGGCAGAACGCCAACGCGCTGGTGATCGCCGAGGCCCTGCGCGACTGGCCCGAGGAGCTCAGGGTCCGATATCCGGGACTGCCCGGCGACCCCTCGTACAAGATCGCTTCGCAGCAGATGCGGCGCTTCGGGTGCGTGGTGTCGTTCACGCTGCCCACGCGCGCGCGTGCCGACCGTTTTCTCGACGCGCTGCGGCTGGTGGACGACGCGACCAGCTTCGGCGGAGTGCGGTCGACGGCCGAGCGGCGCGGCCGCTGGGGCGGTGACGCGGTGCCGGAGGGCTTCATCCGTTTCTCGGCCGGTGCCGAGGATGCGGAGGACCTGGTGGCCGATGTGCTGCGCGCGCTCGACGAGTCGGCACAGTGAGCATTCCTGAGTGACCGGGTCAGTGGCCCGCGTACATACGGCGGACGGTCCGAGCCTCCCCCCTCGTGGCTCGGACCGCCCCGGTTCTGCGCGCGAAGAACCGCGCGAACAAGGCTAGTTGACTCTGTGTCAGTGTCCAATCACAGTAGCGACAGAGACCTATCGACATATTTATAGTTGAGGGCTTCCGGGGAGCTGGGGAGAGAAGGGACGCCATGGATCTGGCCTTACTGCGGACCTTCGTGACCGTGCACCGGGCCGGCTCCTTCACCCGCGCCGCCGCTCTGCTCGGCCTCTCGCAGCCGGCCGTCACCTCCCAGATCCGGACCCTCGAACGACAGCTGGGACGCCCTCTCTTCCTGCGTCAGGCCCGCGGAGTGACCCCCACGACCATGGGCGACGAGCTCGCCCACAAGGCGGCACCCCACCTCGACGCCCTCGTGGAGATCACCGAGACCGGCCTCGACGAGGACTCCTCCATACGCACCCTTCACCTCGCCGGACCGCCGGAGTTCACCGCCGAACGCGCCCTGCCCGCGCTCACCGAGCTGACCGGGGAGGACGGCCAGAGCTTCGCGCTCCGTGCCTCCTTCGGCAACGCGGAGGAGACACTGGAAGGACTCGCCGCCGGACATCACGATCTGGCCATCAGTACGGCCCGTCCACGCGGCGCCCTGCTCACCGCGACTCCGCTCTGCGACGAGGAGCACGTCCTGGTCGCCGCCCCACGCTGGGCCGACCGCCTCGGCTCCCACAAGCTGCGGCACCGGGGCGAGCCCTCCCTGGAGAACTTCCCCGTCGTGGAGGTGCACGAGACACTGCCGTTCGTCGCCCGCTACTGGGCCTCCGTCTTCGACTCCCGCCCGGCCGCCTCGGGCACCGTCATCGTTCCCGACCTGCGTGCAGTGCTCGCCTGCACGATCACGGGTGCCGGGCTGGCGGTGCTGCCACGCTATCTGTGCGCACCGGCTCTGGAGCGGGGGGACGTGGTCGCACTGATCGAACCCCCGGTGCCCCCGCTTCGTACGTACTTCCTGGTCGTGCGCACCGGCACCCTGGCCATGCCCCATATTGCGCGGGCGCACGAGTGGCTCATGCACGCCGCCACCGGCTGGTCATGACGGAGATGCACCACCTCGTCAAGAGGGCGATGTTTCACGTGGAACCAACCGGGCCACATTTCTCCCATGACCGTCCGACCCGTGGTCAAGCGCACCGCCCGAGCCGTCCTGCTGGACGGCGACGACTTGGTTCTCATCAAGCGGACCAAGCCCGGCGTCGATCCCTACTGGCTGACGCCCGGCGGCGGGGTCGAGCCGGAGGACACGACCGTCGTCGACGCGCTCCATCGTGAGGTGCACGAGGAACTCGGCGCCAAGATCAGCGATGTCGTGCCCTGTTTCGTCGACACCGTCGAACACATCGGCGCGGACGGCGGCGCGACCGGCGTAAAAGTCCAGCACTTCTTCGTCTGCCGCCTGGAATCCATGGACCCCTCGTTGCGTCACGGCCCCGAGATCGAGGAGCCCAGCGGCGAGTACGAGATCGTACGGATCCCCTTCACCCGCGTGGGCATCGCTTCCGTCCATCTCGTACCGCTGTCGTTGCGGCACTACCTCGACGGGAACATCGAGGGCGTACGGGCGATGCACGCACCCGACCTGGGCTGACGGCTCACTCGCTCCGTAAGACCCCGGGGCGGCCCCGTTCCGCGTGCCTCGTTCCGCGTGCCCCGTGGCCTGGCGTCAGGCCGCTGTCCGCGTCGTTCTTCGTCCGAAGGTCAGTCTCCGGTCGCGGCGAGTTCCTCCACCGCGTCGTGACGGATCCGTTCCGGCGGGATACCGATGTCCCTGAGCGCGTCCACGCCACTGCGGATCATGCCGGGCGGACCCGACAGGTACGCGTCGTACTCGTTCCACGGCCCGTATGCGCGTATGGCGTCGGGGAGCTGCAGATGCGCCCGCTGGTCGACTATCGGGCGCACCGCGAGCCAGGGGTGGCTCTGCTGGAGCCGGAGCATCGTGTCGATGTCGTACAGGTCGTGATCGGTGCGGGCTCCGTAGAAGACCTCGACCGGGCGCCGCTCACCGTGCTCGGCGACATCCTCGACGAGGGCCTTGATCGGCGCGATGCCGGTACCGCCGCCCAGACAGAGCAGACCGCTATCGGTGGTGTGGTCGACGGTCATCGAGCCGGCCGGGGGGCCGAGCCGGACGACATCGCCAGGGCGGGCTCGGTGCACCAGCGCGTTGGAGACCCAGCCCGCCGGAATCGCCTTCACGTGGAACGACAGCAGTCCGTCGGAGCGGGGAGCCGAGGCGAACGAGTAGTGCCGCCAGATCCGGGGCCACCATGGCGTCTCCAGGCTCGCGTACTGCCCGGCGAGGAAGGGGTACGGCTGGTTGGGGCGGACCGTGATGACGGCGACCTCTGGAGTCCTGAGGTCGTGCGAGACCACCTCGGCGTGCCACCAGGCCGGAGCACGCAGTTCGTCCGCGGCCGCAGCGTCGATCATGACCTGCGAGATCGTCGTGTACGCCCGGACCCAGGCAGCCTCGGTCTCCTCGTCCCAGACCGCCGAGCCGAACCGGCTGAGCGAGCCGATCAGGCACTCGCCGACGGCCGGATAGTGCTCGGGTCGGGTGCCGTACTTGCGGTGGCCACGACCGAGGTTCCTGAGATACGCGACCAGGATCTCGGTGTTGTCGATGTGTTCGGCCGCGGTCAGCAGTGCCCTGAGTAGCCGGTCCCGCTGAGTGTCCATCGCGGCGGGGAAGAGCGAGCGCAGTTCCGGGTGCCGCACGAAGAGCAGGGCGTAGAAGTACGAGGTGACCTTGTCGGCGACGGGGCCCACCTCGGCCATGGTGCGGCGGATGAGGATGGCGTCGGGGGAGGCGGTCTGCGCGGGTGCGGGAACGGAGACGGGCGCGGAGCCGCGGGCTGCCCGCTGGTCGGGGACGCGAGGAGCGTGGTCGATCTCGGGTGGAGCGGTGTGTGCCTCAGGGGTGGGTGTCGCCTCGTGGGCCATGGCCGGTGTCGCGGTCGGTCCGGCGGGAGTGGCACTGGCGTGCGGGCCATCGACGGGCGCGGACCCGGCATACGGGCCGTCAGCGGGCGCAGCACCGGTATACGGGGCGTCGGCGGCGGGCACGGACCTGTCGTCGTAGGTGGGGTCGCCGTGGGCGGAGCCGCCGTCAGGAGGGCCCGCATGCCGACCGACTGCCTCCGTGGAGCCGGTGTCGGCTCGTTCGGCGTCGGAGACGGTCTCGACGGACGGAGATATTCGTTGCCTCGCTGCGGCGCCGGCACCCGTCGCGGTCCTGCCGACGGGGCGCAGCCCGGCCAGGCGGCGACCCTCGGTCGTCTCCTGCTCGCCGCCCGCAGGCGGCTCCGGCGGCTTGTGCGGCGTGAACCAGCCGCCTCCGCCACTACCCCCTGAAGTGCCGTTGTCGGCCGACGTGGTGGTCGGAGCGTCCATGGTGTGCCTCGCCTCGAACATCTTTCGGTCGGTCTGCGCACTTCCTCGATCGGAAGATGCCTGCTTTCCCCCGCAGACTGCTTGCTTTCCCCGTTCCGCCCCGGCGGCCATTGGCGACCACATTGAACCCGGAATCCCACACCCTACGGACAAGGAAGCCGAGAGTGTGACATTGGCCGCACTACCGCCATCGAAGCATCCCATCCCCGCACCAACACCCCAGCCACGTAACCGGAAATGAGGGTCTTCGATCTCTCTGTCCCGTTAGGCTGCATTGCCCTGCGTTCACCCAGGCGAGATGTGCGGACATCACACCGGACACGAACCGGAGTCGACCATACCGGCCACGGTCCGGCATACAAGTCCCCCCTTGGCCACGCCGGGAACTGATAGGGAACCTGACCATCAATTCCCTCAATTACCGGGCAGGGCGCACCAATTCATAGGCATCCCGCAGATCCCGCCCGACGTAGGAGTGGGTGGCGAGACCTTCCAGATGCCGGTCCGCATTGACGGCGACGGATACCGGAACCACCCCGAAAAGGTCCCTGTCCGACATCGAGTCGCCGTACGCGACGCAGTCGGCCCTCGCCACCCCGAACTCTGCGCAGAGCCGGTCCGCGATCCGTACCTTGGCCGCCGCACTCAGAATCCCGGCAGGGTCCACCGGCTCGGTGAACGGCACGGCGGGGAAGCGTGATCCGTACGCCGCGTGTGCGCCCCACCCCGTCAGCCGCTCGACGAAGAAGGAGGGTGAGAGCGAGACGACGGCGCAGTAGTCGCCGCTCCCCCTGATCTCCGCCCAGACGTCCTTGATGCCCTCCAGCCACGGCGCGCTCGCGAAAGCCGTCGCCACATGTGCTTCGGTGAGGTCCGTCCAGAGCGCGTGTACCCGCGTCGCGTACTCCGGTGGGCCTATGAGTCCCGTGCCGATCGCCTCATCGAGCGCCATGGTCTCGGCTTCCAGGCCGAGCTGCCGGGATATTTCTACGGGCGCCGAGGTGCCATGCAGCAACGTCCCGTCCAGATCGAAGAGATGAAGTCTCGCCATGTACGCCGAGGCTAGTACGTGGGGTTACTCCCGCTGTCAGACGTACTCGCCGCTCCCGCCCGGCACGGTGTTTCACGTGAAACTAAGCCGCCCCGCACGCCGGGCCACCCTCGTCGTCCATGTAGCCGCCTCCGCGGGCTGGCTCGGGCTCACGCTCGGGCTGCTCGCCCTGGGGATCACCGCGACCACCACAGGGTCCGCGGTAACCGTGGAGGCCTCCGTCCGCGCCATGAAGCTGTTCGCCGACTGGCTTCTGCTCCCCCTCGCGTTCCTCACGCTCCTGAGCGGTCTGGTGCTGTCCTTGGGCACGCCGTGGGGGCTGGCAAGGCATCGCTGGGTCTACATCAAGTTCTGGCTGACCCTCGCCACGACCACCGCCACTGTCTTCGCGCTGCGCCCCGGCGTCGGATCCGCCGTCACGGCCGTTTCGGCGGGCGGACCGCTGCCCGACCCCGGTGACGTTCTGTTCGGGCCGATCGTCTCGCTGTCCGCCTATCTCTTCATGACGGTGATCTCGATCCTCAAGCCCTGGGGACTGACTCGGCGCGGGCGGAGGCTGCGTGAGCAGAAGCCGCGTGGACAAGAACCGCGTGGGCAAAAGATCAGTACAGCCGCCCGGAAACCGGTGGACGTCGAGCGTACGGGTCAGACAGCCTGACCTGCGTGTCGACTCCTTCCCCCACCTCTCTGCCCATCCGTCGTCTGACCCCGCGCGATCTCGTCGCCTGCGCCGATCTTTGCGAGAACCGCGGTTGGCCTCGCGAGGAACACAAGTGGAGCCTCCTTCTCGCGGCCGGCACGGGCTTCGGCATCGACGACCCCGACGGGGGCCTCGTCACTGCCTGCGTCGTGACCTCGTACGGGCCTCGGGACCGCCCCGGGCTGGCCGCCATCGGCATGGTGCTGGTCGCCGAGCGGCACGCCCGCCAGGGCGTCGGACGCCGACTGATGCGGCATGTCGTCGCCGAACTGGGCACCACACCGTTGACGCTGCACGCGACACCGTACGGGCGCCCTCTCTACGAGGAGC
Organism: Streptomyces sp. NBC_00878; assembly: GCF_026341515.1. NCBI lineage: Bacteria > Bacillati > Actinomycetota > Actinomycetes > Kitasatosporales > Streptomycetaceae > Streptomyces > Streptomyces sp. NBC_00878. The sequence continues at coordinate 5,332,422 of NZ_JAPEOK010000001.1, forward strand.
TGGGCTTCAAGGCCATCGGGCGGACCGAGATGGTCCGCGGCCACTTCGTTCCAGGCGGCCCGGAGCCCGAAGTCGCCACACGCGCGGCCACGGCCGGGGACCTCACCGCGATCCTCCGGCTCGACGAAGAGGTCTTCGGTACCGATCGCACGCACATGATCACGCGCCTGCCCGCCTTCGCCGACCAGCTGCGAGTCGCCGAGCAGGACGGACGGATCTCCGGGTATGCCGCCGCCTGGCCCAACATGGACAACCACGTCGTGGGCCCGCTGATCGCTCAGGACACGGAGACGGCCAAGGCACTCATCGCCTCGCTGGCCGCCCGAACCGACCGCGTGCTGCGCACCGACATCGACGTACGGCACGAGGAGTTGCTGGTCTGGGTGAAGGAACGCGGGCTCGCCTCCGCGGGCTTCAACGCGGTCATGACGTTCGGCATCGGGGAGTTGCCCGGCGACTGGACGCGGCGATTCGCTCCGCTCACGGTGGCGGCGGGCTGAGGAGTCGAGGAAAGGCTGAGCCGAGGATGAGCTGAGCGGAAGGTGAACTGAGCGAGGTGAGCTGAGCCGACGGCTGGGAGTTCGGCGGCCAACGCCGAAGCGCCTGCCCTGGATGGGCAGGCGCTTCGGCTTTCCCGGCGTTCGGGTGTTTCTTGGCGCTCCAGCGCTTCCGATGGCTGCTAGGCGAGCGCCTTCACTGCCGCGGTGGCAAAGGTGTGGTCCTGCTCGGGCGCGCCGCCGCCGACTCCGATCGCGCCGATCAGACGACCGTCACGGTGGACAGGGACACCGCCCGCGATGAAGAGAAGCGGGCGGTCGAGCGCGGTGGGCAGGGTGTGGAAGAGGCCACCCGGCTGGACCGCGTCGACAAGGTCGGCGGTGGGGGTGTCCAGCTGCAGTGCCGTGTACGCCTTGCGGGTGCTGGTCTCACCGGAGATCAGTACGGCCCGGTCGTCACGCCGGAAGGCAAGCAGATGGCCGCCCGCGTCGAGGACGGTGACGCTGACCGTCACATCGGCGGCTTCCGCGGCCCGACGGGCGGCGGTGACGAGAACCTCGGCGTCCTGGATGGTCAGCGGGGCGACAGCGGTGGTGCTCATGAGGGGTTTCTCCTTGGTGGGGTGGACTGTGTGAGTGGGGGACTTGTTCAGGTTGGGAGGTGGCTTGTTCAGGGGTGTGGTGGGACGCGGGGGCGGGCCTGACCCCACGACTGACCACGTCAGGACAGATACCGCCACCCAGACAGCGAGTCAGGGGTGGACTGTGGCCTTCTGCTGTACGGACTCGGTCGGCGCAGCCCCGGTGACAACCAGGCTGTCGACGTCGTCGGTGGCGGCCCGGCGCTCCAGAGCGGCCGAGAGGACGGCGAGCACCAGGGCAGCGGCCGCGAGAACGGCACCGACCCAGTTGGGAGCGGTGTAGCCGAGGCCGGCTGCGATGACGAGGCCGCCGAGCCAGGCGGAGAGGGCGTTGCCGAGGTTGAAGGCGCCGATGTTCACGGCGGAGGCGAGCGTCGGGGCGCCGTGCGCCTGGTCGAGCACCCGCTTCTGGAGCGGCGGCACGGTGGCGAACCCGAGGGCACCGATCAGCGTGATGGTCACAGCCGCCGCGATCTTGTTGTGCGCGGTGAGCGTGAAGAGGGCGAGTACGACCGCGAGCGCGCCCAGAGAGACGTACAGCATCGGCATCAGGGCACGGTCGGCGAACCTGCCGCCGACGAGGTTGCCGCCGACCATGCCGAGGCCGAAGAGCACGAGCAGCCAGGTGACGGAGCCGTCGGCGAAACCGCCCACGTGCGTCATCATCGGCGCGATGTAGGTGATCGCCGCGAAGACACCGCCGAAGCCGAGGACGGTCATCGCCATGGCCAGCAGCACCTGGACGTTCTTGAACGCGGCCACCTCGTGGCGCAGGCGCACGCCTTCCGGCTTGGGCATGTCGGGGACGAGCTTGGCGATGCCCGCCAGGCCGAGAACACCCAGGACCGCGACGATCGTGAAGGTCACGCGCCAGCCGACGGACTGACCGATGAGGGTGCCCAGCGGTACGCCGATTACGTTGGCGACGGTCAGGCCCGTGAACATCATCGAGATGGCGCCTGCCTTCTTGTCAGGCGCGACGAGGTCCGCGGCGACGACCGAGCCGATGCCGAAGAAGGCGCCGTGCGCGAGCGACGCGACCACGCGGCCGATCAGCATCACGGAGAAGGAGGGCGCGATGGCGGAGAGCAGGTTCCCGACGATGAAGAGCCCCATCAGGAGCATCAGCATCCGCTTGCGGGACACCTTGGTGCCGAGGACCGTCATGAGCGGCGCGCCGAACATGACGCCGAGCGCGTAGCCGGTCACGAGGAAGCCCGCGGTGGGGATGGAGACACCGAAGTCACTCGCGACATCGGGCAGCAAGCCCATGATCACGAACTCGGTGGTGCCGATTCCGAAGGCCCCGATCGCGAGGGCCAGAAGCGCGAGAGGCATGGGGATACCCTTCCAAGGTGGTTGCAGGAGCGCTTTACGTGCGTTCACAATACTTGCAGACGCGGGCTATATGCAAGCGCGGACTATTGCGACTGTGCTCTATCCTGGTGTGAGCCGCTCCGGGACGGAGGAAAACGCCATGACAGCGACGGACCCCGCGCTCACCGCCCTTGCCCAGGGCTGGTGTGCCCTCTCTCTGCTGCACGGGAGGATCGAGGCGCACATCGAACGGGCCCTGCAGTCCAAGCACAACCTGAGCGTTCGCGAGTACTCGCTCCTCGACGTTCTCAGCCGTCAGCACGACGGTGACGGCGGCCACCTGCAGATGAAGCAGGTCGCCGACGCGGTCGTCCTCAGCCAGAGCGCCACCACACGACTGGTGACCCGGCTCGAGGACCGCGGGCTGCTCTTGCGCTACCTGTGCCCGACCGACCGCCGCGGCATCTACACGAACGTCAGCGAGGCAGGTCTCAAGCTCCTCGACGAGGCCCGGCCCACCAATGACGCCGCCCTGCGCGAGGCGCTCGACGAAGCGGCCAGGAATCCCGAACTGGCTCCGCTGGTCCGCGTCGTGGAGTCCGCGAGCGTACCGGCCCCCTCGTAGGCCGCACCGCAGCTGCCTCGGGGCGCGTCTGCGTAGGCTGACGTCATGGGAGATCTTGAGATACGACCGGCCGGAGCGGACGATGTCCCCGCCATCGTCTCGATGCTCGCCGACGACCCACTGGGGGCGCAGCGAGAATCACCGGACGACCTGAGCCCCTATCTGACCGCCCTGGAGCGCCTGAGCGGCGACCCGAACCAGCATCTGGTCGTCGCCGTGCGTGAGGGCCGTGTCGTCGGCACGCTCCAACTCACGATCATTCCGGGGCTGTCCCGCAAGGGCGCGACCCGCTCGATCATCGAAGGCGTACGCGTCCATGCCGATGAGCGCGGCAGCGGCCTGGGCACCCGCTTCATCGAGTGGGCGATCGACCGTTCCCGGAGCGAGGGCTGCCAGTTGGTGCAGTTGACCTCCGACGTCAGCCGCACCGACGCCCACCGGTTCTACGAACGGCTCGGCTTCACGGCATCCCACGTCGGGTTCAAGCTGCAGCTCTGAGACGCATCCCAACGAGGGAGTCGGTCCACAGGTCCGTGTACGGGGAGGGGGGTGCCCCTATCTGTTTCGTCAACCCTGGTGGGGCTGACTTGTAGGGGTTGATCCGGGTTTTCGGGGACGTCTGGCGAAGCGGGATGTCCCCGGTGGATCAGGTGCTTGTTGGGCAGCCTGGTGGGCGGCTCGGCTCGTGGCCGTGCCGGTGTGCGGGCGGGACGGGGTCGCCAAGGGCAGGGTCGTCAGGCTACGAGGTCGACGTCGCTGGGGGTGTGTGGTTCGTAGAGGGCGCCGGTGCGGATCATCGCGTGGATGACGTTCACGCGTTGCCGGGCGAGGCGGAGGATTGCCTGGGTGTGGGTCTTGCCGCGTGCGCGTTGCCGGTCGTAGTAGGTCCGGGAGGACGGGTCGGTTTTGCAGCCGATCGCGGCGAACGCGGCCTGGAACAGGGCTCGTTTGAGGAGCCGGTTGCCGCGGTGGGGTGCGTGCTCGCCGCGAATCGAGGTGCCCGAGGACTTCGTGGCCGGGGCGAGTCCGGCGTAGGAGGCGAGGTGTCCGGCGGTGGGGAAGCCGGTGCCGTCACCGATCGCGACGATCACGGCCGCTGTGGTCCTGACGCCGAGGCCGGGCAGAGACGTCAGGAGGTGGAAAAGAGGGAGGGCCTCCAGCAGGGCGGCGATCTCCTGCTCGGTGGCCCGGCGCTGGGTGTGGGCGGCGGCGAGCTGGGCGGCCAGGCCGGGCACGATCAGCGCGGATGCCTCGGTGCCGGGAACGACCAGGGTCTGCTCGGCGAGCGCGTCGAAGATCTCGGTGGTGAGGTGGTGGGCCTTGCGCGAGCCGTGTGCCTTGAGCAGGGCCTCGCAGCGGGCCCGGCCGAGTTTCTTCAGTCTCGCCGGGGAGCCGTGCCGTTGGAGGAGGGCCTGGATATAGGGGTAGGCCAGGCGCGGGCCGAGCACGCGCTCGAGAGAGGGGTGGATCTGGGAGAGCAAGCCGCGCAGCCGGTTGGTGGCGCGGTTGACCTCGCCGGCCAGGTCGTTGTCGTAGCCGGTGAGCATGGTCAGCTCGGCCAGCACCTCGTCGTCGCGGTCCACCGCGCGCAGGGTGTGCGGCATGGTGCGGGCGGTCTCGGCGATCACGAACGCGTCGCGGACGTCGGTCTTGGCCTCGCCCGGGTGCAGGTCGGCGGCCCGCCGCATCGACAGACCGGGCAGGTAGGCCACCCGGCAGCCCGCCGCGCGGGCCACCGTCAGCGGCAGCGCGCCGATGTTGGCGACCTGGTCCACGATCACCAGGACAGTGCCGAACTTCGCCACCAGCCTGGTGAACAGTTCCAGCAGTTCCGGCTCGGTGTTGGGCAGCCGCTTGTCGTGCACGGTTGTGCCGTCCTCGGTCCGGCCGTGGGCGTGGTGGAACTCCTTGCCCAGGTCCAGGCCGAGGAAGAGATCTATCGCGGTCGTGTCGACCATGTGCGCGTGCCCCTCGCCACTCGTCTCCTCAACTCCTGGCCGTCCCTGTGGCACCACACGCCGGCAACCACGTTACGCAGACATGCCGCCCGTAAAGCGGCCCGGCATTTGCGCCGGACCAGGCGGTCGTCAGGCCCCTCATCAGCGGTCAAGCGGTGCCCCGAAGCCCGGCGGCAACACCCCCCAGGTCATCCACTTCGACAGGGGGCACACAGCCATACCGGACCCGGGGGCCAGGCGCCCCATTGCGGGGCCACGAAAAAGGTAACTGTGAGAGTAGAGCTGCGGCCCGGGTTGGGCTGCTGTCAGGATCGACGCCGACGTTCCGGCATGACTCACAAGGTAACTGACGGCTCGTCAGAGCTTGTCGTGCCCCCGAGATGTCTGCTGGACGTCGGCGTCGGCCTGGCCCACCCCGTTGGCTTGATCAGCAGCTTGTCCGCCATTTCGACGTGACTCATCACAGTTCTGCCACGCGGTGACTCCACCCAGGCCGACGCCGACCACGGCCGTCCCGCCCACGAAGGAGAACAACCACGTGACCATGCTCGCAGAACAGGTCGACGGCGTCATCGGCGTCGACACCCACCGTGACACCCTCGCCGCTGCGGCCGTCAGCCCCATTGGCGCCGTCCTGGCCAGCACTGATGCCCCCACCAACGCCCGTGGCTACCGGCGGCTGCTGGACTTCGCCCGCCAGCACATCCCCGGCCGTCGTTGCTGGGCCCTGGAAGGCATTGGCAGCTACGGCGCCGGTCTGGCCATCTTCCTCAATCAAGCCGGTGAACAGGTCGTGGAAGTCTGCCGGCCCAAGCGCCCCGCTGTCCGTGGCGGGCGCAAGACCGACATGATCGATGCGATCCGCGCGGCCAAGGAAGCCCTGGCCACCGAACATCTGATCCAGCCCCGGCTCCGCGGCTGGCGCGAGGCCCTGCGCGTCCTGCTCGCCACCCGCCACAGTGCCGTCCTCGCCTCCACCGCCGCGATCAATCAGCTCAAGTCGCTGATCGTGTCCGCGCCGGACGAGCTCCGCGCCGAGCTGCGGAAACTCAAGCGGCCGGTCCAGATTGCCCGCTGTGCTCAGCTGCGAGACCGCCCGGCACAGGACGTCGAGCATCGCATGACCGCGCGGGCCCTGCGATCCACCGCACAACGCATCCAAGCCCTGCAGGCCGAGGCCAAAGAGCTCGAGAACGAAATGCTCATCCTGGTCCGCGGGGTTGCGCCGGAGCTCCTGGACCTGCTCGGCGTCGGGCCGATCACAGCGACCCAGATCCTGGTCAGCTGGTCCCATCCCGGCCGGTTCAGGTCCGAGGCCGCCTTCGCGTCCTTCGCCGGAGTATCGCCGATACCCGCCTCCTCCGGGCTGACCAACCGGCACCGGCTCAACCGCAGCGGCGACCGGCAGCTCAACCGGGCTCTGCACACCATCTCGCTGATCCGTATGCGGCTCGACCCGACCACGAAGGCGTACGTCGCCCGCAGAGTCGCCGAGGGGAAGACCTCTCGCGACGCGCAACGCTGCCTCAAGCGAGCAATCTGCCGTCAGCTCTTCAAGATCCTCGAGCATTCCGGCCGAGAGAACGCCGTCACGAACTCCGAGAATCTCGACCAAGCGGCTTGACGCGATATAGCAGCCTCGGGGCATGTTTCACGTGAAACATGCCCCCCCTCCCCGTACAGATCACCCATCGCCGAGACAGCTACCGAATCCCGCGCCACCCCTCGGGATCCACGCCACCCGGCACGGAAGCCCCCTCCTCGTACGGCTGCCGCGTGAACACGAACGACCCGAGGTCCAGGTGACTCACCGACCCATCGGGGCGCTCTACGGCCCGCAGGGCCTCGCCCGCGTAGTAGCCGTCGAGTCCGGTCCAGGTGCCGTCCCCGTTGGCCCGGAAGCGCGACCGTCGGCCGTTGCCGGACAGCGGCCCGAGCGAGACGCCACCCTCAGCTGTGAGACGCAGCGCGAAGGCGTGCGTCCCCCAGTACCACGGCCCTGCCAACTCCAGCACGGACCGCTCGACTTCGGGCAGCGGCCGCCACGGCTCAGGAATGCGCGGCTCGGCCTCCGCAACGATACGTACGAGATCGGCGGCGACCGTCAACGTCAGCGGGCCTGAGGTGCAGTTCGCGAGCACGGCGGCGGCCAGGTCGTCCTCGACACTGATCATGAGACCGGCCAGGAAGCCGGGAAGGGATCCGCTGTGCCCCACGAGCGTCCGGCCGTCCCGGTACTGGATCTGCATGCCGAGGCCGTAGGCACTGCCGGCCGCCACCTCTTCGGCTTCGGCCGGTGCGGCGGGCGTACGCATCTCCCGTACGGACTCCGCGCTCAGCACCCGGTCGTCGCCCTTGGCCAGGAAGGCTGCGAAGCGCGCCAAGTCACCCGTGGTGGACCAGAGTTGACCTGCCGGTGCCATTCGGCCCAGGTCCTCGACGCGCTCCGGCAGCATCACGTCCGCCCAGGGATGCACGGCCCAACCGCCCGCGTGCGGTGCCCGAGGCTCCGCGCTCGTCCGGTGCAACCCCAGCGGTTCCAGCACCTCGCTCCGCAGCACCTCCTCCCACGGGGCGCCCCTCAGCTCCTCCACCATTGCGCCCAGCAACGTGTAGCCGGGGTTCGAGTAGTGGAACCGCCGTCCTACGGGATGCAGGTGCGGCTGCTCGCCCAGCACGTCGACGAGCTCGGGGCGCAGCGCTCCGGGGGTGCGCTCCCACCAAGGGGCGGGCGCTTCTGCCGCCAACCCGCCGGTGTGCGCAAGGAGTTCGGCGATCGTCGCCTCCCCCGCGCCGGTGCCCGGAAGATGCTTCTCCAGCGGATCACTCAGGTCCAGGGCACCTTCGTCGCGCAGCCGAAGGACCAGGACGGCGGTGAATGTCTTGGTGATCGAACCGATCCGGTACTGCACGTTCTCGTCCGGCCCATGACCCTCCACCGAGGTGCGGGCCCCGTGCCACACCGTCTCTCCGCCCCGGACGACCGCCGCCACCAACGACGGCGCCCGTCCTTCGGCCTGAGCGGTGGCAATTCGGTGCAGCAGGGCTCTGCGCGTGGCGGGAAGCAGTTCTTCCACAGGTGTCGTCATGGTCCAAGTCCACCTGCCCCGGCGTCCCGAGTCGAGCGCATTTGAGCCCGCCGCGAGATCTCGCGGCCCACGGATCACCGCAAGCGTTGCGCACGCAGGACGGTGTCATGGGTGTGGTGTGTGCCGGTGGGTGCGGGAGCGGTTCGTGGGCGGGTTTCGTTGATCAGGACGGTCCAGTCGCCGTCGAGGAGCGCGGCGATGTCAGCGGGCTGGTAGTAGTTACCGGGGTCGAAGCCCTGCTCCGGGCGTGGAGTCAGGTCGGCGAGGTCGTGGCTGACGAAGAGCAGGGTGCCGCCGGGCGCGACGGTGTCCAGCAGTCCGCGCAGCGCGGTGTGATCCGGCTGGAGTACGAGCGGGAAGTACTGGACGGACACCAGGTCGAACGCGTCGGCCGGCGGTGGCGTGATGTTCAGGTCGGCCCGTGTCCATGCAACGCGGCCCTCGATGTGCGCGGCTGCGGCGGCGCGTTCCAGAGCAGTCCTTGAGATGTCGACCGCGGTGACCTGCCAGCCGTGTCGGGCCAGCCAGAGGGCGTCGGCGCCTTCACCGCATCCGACGTCGAGCGCTCGTCCTGCCGGTAAGCCGGTGACTTCGGTGACGAGCACTCCGTTGGGGTCACCGCTGAAGACCTGGTCGCGGCTGCGATACATCTCGTCCCAGAACTGTGCGTCCGTTGTCTGCGCGTCCATTGTCTGTGCCTCGCGTAGTGGGTCGGAAGCCATGGTGCCGGTCGCCCATGGCCTGCCATCAACCTGTCCTCGCCCATGACGAACCGGCAAAGTTCTATGCGAGAACTGCAAAGCGTGGGCACAGTGAAGGCATGAGCGGCGAGTTCGACGCCGTGCTGGCCGCGGTCGGGCCACGGCTGCGCGAGTTGCGGCGCCGCAGCGGGGCTACCCTCACCGCCCTGTCGGAGACCACCGGTATTGCGGTCAGCACCCTGTCCCGGCTGGAGTCCGGGCATCGCAAGCCGGGCCTGGAACTGCTGCTGCCCCTGACCAGGGCCTATCAGATGCCGCTCGACGAACTCATCGGCTCCCCGGCCGGCCTCGACCCCCGGGTGTACCCACAGCCGTTCACCCGCAACGGCATGACGGTCATCCCGCTGACCCGCAAACCAGGCGGGCTCCAGGCGTTCAAACAGATCCTCCCCGCGGGCCCGACCGATCGCGAACCCGATCCCCGCTCACACGAGGGGTACCACTGGCTGTACGTCCTCAACGGACGACTGCGCCTCGTACTCGCCGACCAGGACCTCGTGCTCACCACGGGCGAAGTCGCCGAGTTCGACACCCACCTCCCGCACTGGTTCGGCAACGCCGACGAACGGCCGGTGGAGTTCCTGAGCATCCTCGGCCCTCAGGGCGAACGCTTCCACATCAGAGCTCGCTACCGACGCGACTGACCTCCGGCCCCACTCCGCTGTCCGGACGCCGATCAGGTCTGTGCCATGTCCACGAAGCGCGAGTAGTGGCCCTGGAAGGCGACCGTGATCGTGGCCGTCGGGCCGTTTCGGTGCTTGCCCACGATGATGTCCGCCTCGCCCGCGCGCGGCGACTCCTTCTCGTACGCGTCCTCGCGGTGCAGCAGGATCACCATGTCCGCGTCCTGCTCGATCGACCCGGATTCACGCAGGTCGGAGACCATGGGCTTCTTGTCCGTGCGCTGCTCGGGGCCACGGTTCAGCTGTGAGAGCGCGATCACCGGCAGCTCCAGCTCCTTGGCCAGCAGCTTGAGGTTTCGCGACATGTCGGAAACTTCCTGCTGTCGGCTCTCGGACCGCTTGCCGCCCGACTGCATCAGCTGCAGATAGTCGATGATGACGAGCTTGAGGTCGCTGCGCTGCTTGAGACGGCGGCACTTGGCACGGATTTCCATCATCGACAGGTTCGGAGAGTCGTCGATGTAGAGCGGAGCGGCCGAGACATCCGGCATCCGGCGCGCGAGCCGGGTCCAGTCCTCGTCGGTCATCGTCCCGGAACGCATGTGGTGAAGGGCCACGCGCGCCTCGGCGGACAGCAGACGCATCGCGATCTCGTTGCGGCCCATTTCGAGCGAGAAGATCACGCTCGGCATGTTGTGCTTGATCGAGCAAGCTCGTGCGAAGTCCAGCGCCAGCGTCGACTTACCCATGGCGGGACGGGCCGCGATGATGATCATCTGGCCCGGGTGCAGACCGTTCGTGAGCTGGTCGAGGTCGGTGAAGCCCGTCGGTACACCGGTCATCTCCCCCGACCGCGAACCGATCGCCTCGATCTCGTCGAGCGCGCCCTCCATGATGTCGCCGAGCGGCAGATAGTCCTCGGTGGTGCGCTGCTCGGTGACTGCGTAGATCTCGGCCTGGGCGCTGTTGACGATCTCGTCCACGTCGCCGTCGGCCGCGTAACCCATCTGCGTGATGCGGGTACCGGCCTCGACCAAGCGGCGCAGCACAGCCCGTTCGTGGACGATCTCCGCGTAGTACTCGGCGTTCGCCGCCGTCGGGACCGTCTGGACCAGGGTGTGCAGATACGAGGCGCCGCCGACCTTGGTGATCTCGCCGCGCTTGGTGAGCTCGGCGGCGACCGTGATCGGGTCGGCCGGCTCGCCCTTCGCGTAGAGGTCGAGGATCGAGCCGTAGATGGTCTCGTGGGCCGGACGGTAGAAGTCATGGCCCTTGAGCACCTCGACGACGTCGGCGATGGCGTCCTTCGAGAGCAGCATGCCGCCGAGAACGGACTGCTCCGCATCCAGGTCCTGCGGCGGCACGCGCTCGAAGGCCGAACCTCCGCCGTCCCAGGCTCCGTTGTCCGGTCCACGGTCGTGCTGATCGTCTCTGCTCCGGCCACCGTCGCGGCGCTGGCGGGAGGCGGGCAGACGATCACTGGGACCGCTGTCGGCCCACGGATCGTCCAAGGGCTCGGAAATACTCACCGGGCCACCTCCTCCCGTCCGCCGAGCGGACCTCGCCGTGCCCCTCATTCCTACGGCACGACACTGACAAATAAGATGCCCAACTCCGGTTCTGACGCGTCGGTTTTGTGAGGTTTCCGAGGACGGAGGAGCGAGCGGGCGCCGCCCCACGGTAGGCCCGCGGGCACCGTCAGCCAATCTGGTTATCCACAGGCCATGTGGACGACGGCCCCGATGCTGTGGAGAACCCAGCAAAACCTGTGCACGACCCGGTGGACAGGCCTGTGAACAAGCACTCAGCTCTTTTCTCGCACCCGCTCTGACCTGCATGTACGCCGTCCACTGGCTGTGTAGAAGAAAAACTTTCCCGACCGGATCAAGATCGCCGCGAATAGCGCGAGGCGGCGCACCCCACGAGAGCATTAGTAAGGGGCACTAGCTACTTGCGTCTCTTACCTGTGGAAGATTAGATTGATGCCCATGACACAGGCTCCCGCGGCACCCAAGGCCGCCCGGCGTCGGCATGACCGAGAGATCGTCGCGCTTGCCGTTCCGGCCTTCGGCGCACTCATCGCCGAGCCTCTCTTTCTCATGGTCGACACCGCGATCGTCGGACATCTCGGCACCGCACAACTCGCCGGTCTCGGCATCGCCTCGGCCCTCCTCGCCACAGCCGTGAGCATCTTCGTCTTCCTCGCGTACGCCACCACGGCAGCCGTCGCCCGACGGGTTGGCGCGGGCGACCTCCAGGCCGCGATCCGACAAGGCATGGACGGCATCTGGCTGGCCCTGCTGCTCGGCACCGCTGTCATCGCTATCGTCCTGCCCACCGCTCCCGCTCTGGTGGAACTCTTCGGCGCCTCGGACACCGCCGCCCCGTACGCCACCACCTATCTGCGCATCTCGGCCCTCGGCATCCCCGCGATGCTCGTCGTCCTCGCCGCCACCGGCGTCCTCCGTGGCCTACAGGACACAAAGACACCCCTGTACGTCGCCGTCGCGGGCTTCGTCGCCAACGGCGCCCTCAACGTAGGCCTTGTCTACGGCGCCGATCTCGGCATCGCCGGCTCCGCCTGGGGAACCGTCATCGCCCAGTGCGGCATGGCCGCGGCGTACCTTCTCGTGGTGATCCGCGGGGCACGGAAGCACGGGGCATCCCTGCGACCCGACGCCGCCGGGATACGCGCCTGCGCCCAAGCCGGTGTACCGCTACTGCTTCGCACTCTGTCGTTGCGCGCGGTCCTGATGATCGCCACCGCCGTCGCCGCTCGCCTCGGAGACACCGATGTCGCCGCGCACCAGATCATTCTGTCGCTGTGGAGTCTGCTCGCCTTCGCCCTCGACGCCATCGCCATCGCGGGACAGGCCATCATTGGCCGCTATCTCGGCGCGGGAGACGCCCAGGGGGCCCGTGAAGCGTGCCGTCGCATGGTGGAGTGGGGCATCGCCGTCGGTGTCGTGCTCGGCGGGCTGGTGATCGTCAGCCGTCCTCTGTTCCTGCCGCTCTTCACCAGTGACTCCATCGTCCATGACACCGCGCTGCCCGCCCTGCTCATGGTGGCGCTCTCCCAGCCGATCTGCGGGATCGTCTTCGTCCTGGACGGCGTGCTGATGGGAGCGGGGGACGGCCCGTATCTCGCATGGGCCATGATTCTCACCCTGGCGGTCTTCGCTCCGGTCGCACTGCTCGTGCCGGTGTTCGGCGGCGGGCTGACCGCTCTCTGGGGAGCAATGACCCTCATGATGACCGTGCGGATGCTGACTCTGTGGCTGCGCACCCGCTCGGGACGCTGGGTCGTCACAGGCGCCACGCGCTGAGCACACCCGTTCCGGCGCCGCGTTGGTGCGTGACTCCACTCGGTTTCACGTGAAACAACGATCGTTCCGCACCGTTCACCGACAACAACTGCGCTCTGTTTCACGTGAAACATCGGCGTCCCGCGAGCCCTCCCCAGCGGTGCTCCCGTCCGGGAAGCTCCGGCAAACGTGTGGGGCCGCACCCTTGAGGGTGCGGCCCCACACGTACTGCTTCAACCGGCGCAGCGCTTACGCGGCGACGACCTCGATGTTGACCTTGGCGGCAACCTCGGGGTGCAGACGCACGGACGTCTCGTGAGCGCCCAGCGTCTTGATCGGCGAGCCCAGCTCAATGCGGCGCTTGTCGACATCGGGGCCACCGGAAGCCTTGATCGCCGAGGCGACGTCGGCCGGGGTGACGGAACCGAAGAGACGACCGGCGTCGCCGGAGCGAACGGCCAGACGGACCTTCACACCTTCGAGGCGGGCCTTGATCTCGTTGGCCTGCTCGATGGTCTGGATCTCGTGGATCTTGCGAGCACGACGAATCTGCTCGACGTCCTTCTCGCCACCCTTGGTCCAACGGATCGCGAAGTTCCGCGGGATCAGGTAGTTGCGAGCGTAGCCGTCCTTGACGTCGACGACGTCGCCCGCGGCACCGAGGCCGGAGACCTCGTGGGTGAGGATGATCTTCATGAGTCGGTCACCCTTCCCTTATCGCGCGGTGGAGGTGTAGGGCAGCAGCGCCATCTCACGGCTGTTCTTCACAGCCGTGGCGACGTCACGCTGGTGCTGCGTGCAGTTGCCGGTCACGCGGCGGGCACGGATCTTGCCGCGGTCGGAAATGAACTTCCGCAGCATGTTCGTGTCCTTGTAGTCCACGTACGTGACCTTGTCCTTGCAGAAAGCGCAGACCTTCTTCTTCGGCTTGCGCACAGGCGGCTTCGCCATGGGTGTTTCTCCTGTGTGATCAAGAAGTGTGGGTACGGCCCACCCTCAGCCCGAGGGCTAGAAGGGGGGCTCGTCCGAGTAGCCGCCGCCGGAGCCGCCGGAGGAACCGCCGGAGCTTCCGCCCCAGCCTCCACCGCCGCTGCCGCCCTGCTGGCCGCCGCCGGCCGGAGCGCTGGTCGCCCAGGGGTCGTCGGCGGGAGCGCCGCCACCCTGCGGCTGACCGCCGCCGGAGCCTCCGCCCCAGCCGCCGCCCTGCTGGCCGCCGCCACCGCCGCCGCCGTAACCGCCCTGGCCGCCTCGACCTGTGGTCTTGGTGACCTTGGCCGTGGCGTTCTTCAGGCTGGCGCCGACTTCCTCGACGTCCAGCTCGTAGACCGTGCGCTTGACGCCCTCACGGTCCTCGTAGGACCGCTGCTTCAGCCGGCCCTGCACGACGACGCGCATGCCTCGCTGGAGCGACTCGGCGACGTTCTCCGCCGCCTGACGCCAGACCGAGCAGGTCAGGAACAGGCTTTCGCCGTCCTTCCACTCGTTGGTCTGACGGTCGAAGGTGCGGGGGGTGGACGCGACACGGAACTTCGCGACCGCCGCACCGGACGGGGTGAAGCGCAGCTCGGGGTCGTCGACAAGATTGCCGACGACCGTGATGACGGTCTCGCCTGCCATGGGGGAACCTCTCGGCGGGTTTGCTGCTGGCTGCTTTTGGTGCTGCTACTCGAATCCCGGGATCAGCTGAGCCGGAGGCTCAGTGGGTCTCGGGGCGGAGGACCTTGGTCCGGAGGACCGACTCGTTCAGGTTCATCTGGCGGTCGAGCTCCTTGACGATCGCGGGCTCAGCCTGCAGATCGATGACCGAGTAGATGCCCTCGGGCTTCTTCTTGATCTCGTACGAGAGACGACGACGGCCCCAGGTGTCGACCTTCTCGACCTTTCCGTTGCCCTCACGGACGACGGAGAGGAAGTTCTCGATCAGAGGGGCGACAGCGCGCTCCTCCAGATCGGGGTCGAGGATGACCATCACTTCGTAGTGACGCATGTGGAACCCACCTCCTTTGGACTCAACGGCCACGGTCGTTCCGTGGCAGGAGGGTTGTGATGCGTACGCAACGGTATCGGCCACCACTGACAATCGGGCCCGCCGATCAGCGAACTGAACGGGGGATCGTGCTGCGGCCTGGGCAGACACCGGTGCAGACGGTACAGACTACCCGCACACCGGCTTCCGGTTGAAATCAGGGGCCCGGGACCGTCAATCTGTACACGTCGGGTGTGTATGGCGCTACGATGCGCTGCCTTCCGCAGGAGGTGCCCCATGGCACAGGCATTGCGACCCAACTCCAACACCGTCGGTTCCCTGTTCGCCACCGACCACAAGCCCCATCCGCTCCAGGACACGCTGCTCGCCGTAACGCTGGTCCTCGGAGTGACGGCCTTCGTCACCGCGATGTTCCACAGCCTCCATCTGCTCAGCTCGTGGACAGGCCTGGTCGGCATCCTTACCGGGGCGGCCGGCCAGTTCGTCTCCGAGACAACCAGGGAGCGCTTCGGGCTGATCCTGGGTCTCGGTGCCTCCAGCGTCGGCTTCTTCCTCGGCATGGCGCACGGCGGCCTCTTCGGCGGCATCATCGGCTGACCGCCGCCCCGGCCACCGGAGTCACCGGCCCGTGGCCTTCCCAACTCCCGCCAACGCCCGGCCCCGCGGCCGGACAACGCTTATATGGGTGCCCCGGCCACGTATGGGTCGGGGCCCAGCTTCCATACGGCCAGACGAGGCGCTCGCAGGGCGCAGTAGGCTTCGGCGCGAGAGCCGGAGCCCCTGTACTCATGGGGACACACCAGCCCGAGGAGCGCCCCGAATGAGCCCGACCATGAGGACCATTAGCCGAGAGCAGCATCTGGCGTACATCCAGAGTCTGCCCGCGGCTAGCCACATGCAGGTCCCGGCCTGGGCGGACGTCAAGGCGGAGTGGCGCTCCGAGAGCCTCGGATGGTTCGACAGCAGGTCCGGCGAGATCATCGGTGCAGGTCTCGTGCTGTATCGCCAGCTGCCCAAGATCAAGCGCTATCTCGCCTATCTGCCCGAAGGCCCGGTCATCAACTGGTTCGCGCCGAATTTGACCGAGTGGCTGGATCCGATGCTCGCACACCTCAAGCAGCAGGGCGCCTTCTCGGTGAAGATGGGCCCACCCGTGATCATCCGGCGCTGGGACGCCGCCTCGATCAAGAAGGGCATCCAGGACCCGGACGTGAAGCGCCTGCGCGACACCGAGGCCGACTTCATCGAGCCGCGCGCCTTCGAGGTCGCCGACCGGCTGCGCCGCATGGGCTGGCAGCAGGGAGAGGACGGCGGGCCAGGCTTCGGCGACGTACAGCCCCGCTACGTCTATCAGGTGCCGCTGGCCAACCGGTCGCTCGAGGATGTCAGCAAGGGCTTCAACCAGCTGTGGCGGCGCAACATCAAGAAGGCCGAGAAGGCCGGCGTCGAAGTCGTCCAGGGCGGCTATCAGGACCTGGAGGAGTGGCAGCGCCTCTACGAGATCACGGCTCTGCGCGACCACTTCCGGCCCCGACCGCTCTTGTACTTCCAGCGCATGTGGACAGCCCTCAACACCGAGGACCCCAACCGCATGCGGCTGTACTTCGCCCGACGCGAGGGCGTGAACCTGTCCGCCGCGACGATGTTGGTCGTCGGCGGGCACGTCTGGTATTCCTACGGTGCCTCCGACAACATCGGGCGGGAGTTCCGGCCCTCGAACGCGATGCAGTGGCGGATGCTGCGCGACGCCTACGCGCTCGGCGCCACCGTCTACGACCTGCGCGGCATCTCCGACTCGCTGGATGAGACCGACCACCTCTTCGGTCTGATCCAGTTCAAGGTGGGCACCGGTGGACAAGCCGCTGAATACCTCGGCGAGTGGGACTTCCCGCTCAACAAAATGCTCCACAAGGCGCTCGACATCTACATGTCGCGCCGCTGACGCGCCAGAATTCGTCTTCACACCTCTGATACACCGCTGCCACGAGAAAGGTTCCGGTTCCGGTCATGGCGCTCACGCTCTACGTCGACACCGCACGCTGGCGGGCGCACCACAAGCACGTGTCCGAGCAGTTTCCGGGGCTCGTCCCCGTCTGCAAGGGCAACGGCTACGGCTTCGGCCACGAGCGCCTCGCGGACGAGGCCACCCGCCTGGGCTCCGATGTCCTGGCCGTCGGCACGACGTACGAAGCCGCGCGGATCAAGGACTGGTTCGGCGGCGATCTGCTGGTGCTGACGCCGTTCAGACGCGGCGAGGAGCCCGTACCGCTGCCCGACCGGGTCATCCGATCCGTGTCGTCGGTGGACGGGGTCTACGGCCTCGTGGGCGCCCGTGTCGTCATCGAGGTCATGTCCTCGATGAAGCGGCACGGAGTGAACGGGCAGGATCTGTCCCAGCTCCACGCCGCCATAGAGAACGTGCGCCTTGAGGGCTTCGCGATCCACTTGCCGCTGGACCGCACCGACGGCTCGGACGCCGTCGAGGAGGTTATCGGCTGGATGGACAGGCTGCGCGCGGCCCGGCTGCCGCTGCACACCATGTTCGTCAGTCATCTCAAGGCCGAGGAACTCGCCAGGCTGCAGCAGCAGTTCCCGCAGACCCGCTTCCGCGCCCGCATCGGCACGCGGCTGTGGCTGGGGGACCACGAGGCGACCGAGTACCGCGGAGCCGTCCTGGACGTCACCCCCGTTTCCAAGGGCGACCGTTTCGGCTACCGCCAGCAAAAGGTCGCCTCGGACGGCTGGCTGGTGGTCGTGGCGGGCGGTACGTCGCACGGCGTGGGCCTCGAGGCTCCGAAGGCCCTGCACGGCGTCATGCCGCGCGCCAAGGGCGTCGCCCGGGCCGGCCTCGCCACGGTCAACCGGAACCTCTCACCGTTCGTCTGGGGCGCCAAGCAGCGCTGGTTCGCGGAGCCCCCGCACATGCAGGTCTCGATCCTCTTCGTGCCCTCGGACGCTCCGGAGCCGAAGGTCGGCGAGGAGCTGGTGGCCCATCTGCGGCACACCACCACGCAGTTCGACCGCATCGTCGAGCGCTGACAGCGGGGAACGCCGAGCCCCGCACACAGGCGAAAGGCCGTACACGGACTCCGTGTACGGCCTTTTACGTGGCCACCCGCACCTTGTTCGCTCAGGGCGAACGCCGCTCCGTCGATTCATCGCCGCCGCCCCACTCCACGTACGGCCCGTCGAAGTGCGCCGCATGCCGCGGCGGGTGGGCCGCGGCGCCCAGGACGAACACGTCCTCCGCGCCGTCCAGCACCCCACCGGAGGGATCGTCGTCACCGGAGCGGCGCACCACGTCCCGCTCCGGCATGAGGATGTCGCGCACGATCACCGCGCCCAAGTACAGCGTCCCCAACAGGTGCACGGCGATGGCCAGTTGATATCCCTCTTGCGGCAGTCCCTTGTGGGCGTCTCCGCTGGTCGTGTACGCGAGGTACATCCAGATCCCGAGGAAGTACGCCACCTCGCACGCCTGCCAGATCAGGAAGTCCCGCCACTTCGGGCGGGCCAGCACGGCGAGAGGCACCAGCCACAACACGTACTGCGGCGAGTAGACCTTGTTGGTGAGGATGAAGGCCGCGACGATCAGGAACGCCAGCTGGGCGAAGCGCGGCCGACGCGGGGCCGTCAGCGAGAGAGCCGCGATGCCCACGCAGGAGATCAGAATCAGCACCATGGCGAACGTGTTGACGGTGTCGGTGTCGAGCGGGGTCTCCATGCGCTGGGACAGGATCAGCCAGAAGGACCCGAAGTCGACGCCGCGTTCCTGGCTGAACGTGTAGAACTTCGACCAGCCCTCGGGCGCGAGCAGCATGACCGGCAGGTTCACGACCAGCCAGGAGCCGACCGCACCGAGCAGGGCCGTACCGAACTCGCGCCACCTGCCCGCGCGCCAGCACAGCACGAGCAGCGGCCCGAGGAGCAGCACGGGATAGAGCTTGGCGGCGGTGGCAAGCCCCAGCAGGACTCCGAAGGCAAGGGGACGGCTCCGCGCCCACATCAGCATCGCGGCGGCCGTCAGAGCGACGGCCAGCAGGTCCCAGTTGATAGTTGCGGTCAGTGCGAAAGCGGGCGCCAGGGCGACCAGCAGGCCGTCCCAGGGCCGCCGCCGGTGGGTGCGGGTCACGCAGACGCCGATGACTGCCGTGCACGCCATCAGCATCCCGGCGTTGACCATCCAGTAGACCTGCTCCTGGTCCTGGATGCTGCCGCTGCCGGGCGTCAGCCATGAGGCGACCTCCATGAACACACCGGTCAGCACCGGGTATTCGAGGTACTCCATGTCGCCTTCGAGCTTGTCGAAGTACGGCATCAGCCCGTCGGCGAAGCCCCGCCCCTGGTAGAGGTGCGGGATGTCCGAGTAGCAGGCATGCGTGTACTGCGAGCTGGCCCCGAAGAACCAGGCGCCGTCGTAGCAGGGCAGCTTCTGCACCATGCCGAGGGCGAACATACCGATCGCGACGAGCGCGATGACCCGCACGGGAGTCCACCAGGACGTCCCGAGCAGCGCACGCCGTCCGAGAGGACCACCGAACAGTTCACTGCCGGCCGCGGCGACCGGGTCCTCCTTGGTCGGCCGCACCAGATCTGGCTCGTGCACGCTCGCGCGCGTCGTTTCTGCACTGGGCATGCCGCACATCCTGCCGTACGCGCCTAGGAAAACGCCGAGGGCTGTCGCACCGAGTCGGTGCGACAGCCCTCGTTTCACGTGAAACACCTCACTGCGGATGTTTCACGTGAAACACCCCGTGGTGGCAGCTACCCGGTCGGTCCTCCGAAGAGGCTGCCATTGCCATTGCCTCTGGTATTTCCGGGATCCTCAGATTCCGTGGGTGAAGAGGTCACCCCTCCGTCCGAGGTGCCGGCATCCGTTCCGCCCGCGTCGGCTCCAGCGGTGTCCTCGCATCCGAGGCCGAAGTTGCCACAGGTCTCGCTCGGGGAGGGCGAGGGAGCCGTCTCCGACTCACTGGGCTCCGTACTGGGTTCGATCGTCTCCTCTTCGGACTCAGTGGGCGTGGGGGTCACGCTCGGAGTCGGAAGGTCATTGACCACTTTGCCGATGGGCTCGGCCTGCGGGAAGTCTTCGGGCTTCGTTCCCTTGAGCGCCTGCTCCATGTAGTCGTGCCAGATCTCGGCCGGGAACGAGGCACCGTGGATGGTCTTCTGGCCACCCGTGCCGTACATCTCCAGGAACTGACGATTCTTGTTGGTCTCGTCGTCGTCCATGCGGTACATGCTGACCGCGGTCGACAGCTGCGGCGTGTATCCGACGAACCAGGCGGACTTGTTGCCGTCCGTCGTACCGGTCTTGCCGGCCACCTCGCGACCGTCGAGTTGTGCAGGCTTACCGGTTCCGTCGTCGACGACGGTCTTCAGGACGTCGGTGACGTTGTCGGCGACCTTCTCAGTGAAGGCCGGCTTGGGCGCCGCCTTGTGCTTCCACTTCGTAGCCCCTTCGTACTCGACGGACTTGACCGAGAACGGTTCGTTCTGCTCACCGCTGGCCGCGAACGTCGCGTACGCGCCGGCCATGCGGATCGAGCTGGGGTCCGAGATACCGATGGAGAAGGACGGGAAGGTGGTACCCGTCAGACTGCTCGGCCTGAGGCCGGCATTTTCGGCTGCCAGCTTCACCTTGTCCAGACCGACGTCCATACCGAGCTGCACGAAGGGGGAGTTCGCCGAGACCCTCATGGCCTCGCGCAGGTTGATCCGGTAGTTCGGCGCAATACCGTACGACGCGCCGCCGTCGTTGGTCTGGAGCCACTCCTCGTCCTTGTCGTTCTTCCAGATGCTGCCGTCGTAATTCTTGATCTTGAGCTTGTTCTTGCCACTGTAGAAGCTGTCCGGCGAGACCTGGGTCCGTTCGTCCTGCGCCTGGGACTCCCCGAGGTCGGGGTCACGCTTGCCGTCCTGCATGGCGGCGGCCAGGACGAACGGCTTGAACGTCGAACCGACCGCGGCACCGGTCTCGTCGGCGTTGTTGGTGAAGTGCTTGGTCGCGGACTCACCACCGTAAATGGCCACGATGGCGCCGGATTTCGGGTCCACGGAAGCCCCGCCGAACTGAACGTACTTGTCGGTCTTCGGGCGGCGCTTCTCGTCGAGGTTCTCCTTGCGGACCTTCTTCACGGCCTCTTCGAGCTTGTCGACCTTGTTCTTGTCGAAGGTCGTGTGGATCTCGTAGCCACCCCGCTGGAGCTGCTCTTCGGTGACGTCGGTGTTGTTGATGACGTAGCCCTTGGCCAGGTCGACGAGGTAGCCGATCTGACCGCCCAGCTCAGAGCTGGACCGCGGGTTCTGGAGCTTGGGGAGCTCCTTGTACTTGGCCCGCTCCGTGGCCGACAGGTACCCGTCCTTGACCATCTCGTTGAGGATCCAGGTCCATCGTTCCGTGGCCCGCCTGGTGTTGCCCTCTCGCGTGGCCCTCGGGTCGATCGCCGTCGCTCCCGCAGGGTCGTAGTACGTGGCGCCCTTCAGAACAGCGGCGAGGAGGGCGCACTCACTCGCGTCCAGGTCGGTCGCGTCCTTGCCGAAGTACGAACGAGCGGCCGCCTGGAGGCCATAGGAGGCACGGCCGTAGTAGGCGGTGTTCAGGTACCCCGCCATGACCTCCTCCTTGGGCTCGGTGCGGCCCACCTTGATGGAGACGAGGAGTTCCTTGAACTTGCGGGACACCGTCTGCGACTGGTCGTTCAGCATGGCGTTCTTCACGTACTGCTGGGTGATGGTCGAGCCGCCCTGCGTCTGGCCGCCTTTGGCCATGTTGAAGAGCGCACGGCCGATGCCCACGGGGTCGATGCCCTTGTCGGTCTCGAACTTCTTGTTCTCGGCCGACATGACGGCGAAGCGCATCGCCTGGGGGATCTGCTCGTACTTGATGTTCTGGCGGTTGGTCTCACCGCCCGTGGACACCATCGGCTTGCCGTTGGACCAGTAGTAGACGTTGTTCTGCGCCTTCGCGGCCGCCGCGACGTCCGGCACTCCCACCATGGCGTACGCGATACCGGCCACGGCCATCATGCTGCCGCAGAAGCCGATGAACGAACCCGTCACGAGCTTCCACGAGGGGACCCAACGCGCCCACCCGTACTTGCCCGCACGCGGATAGTCGATGATCCGCTTCTTCTCGGGCACGGGTCCGCGCCCTCTGCCCCGGCCGGGCCCGCCCGGAAGACCGCGCGGGCCGCCACCACCGTGACCGCCGCGCCCGGCGCCGTCAGCGGCTCTGCGCCTGGCGCCGCCGCTGCTTCTCTGTGCCGCACGCCGGGCCTCGGCACGGCTACCGAACGGACTCTCCTCCCCTCCCGAGTCATAGGAATCGGAAGGAGACCCAGTGGCGCTTCGCGGTGCCGCGCGGCGGCCGGAGGACGACCCGGTCTGGCCGCGTCGGGCCGCGGCACGTCCGCCACCCTGCGGCTGCGACGGTTTGCGACGGTGCTCGCTCATCGAACGATTACTCCTCGGGCAGGCGCACCTGAGCGCGCCTGGAAACGGCGGCTGGTTTCCGGTCCCCCCAAAGTACGGATGCGGTCGTTCTTGCATTCATCCGTACTGCACCGAGGACAAGGACGTCCCCATGCGTCACTCGGTTCCCGGTGGTTGGCATGGCCCACAGACTACGCACCGTCAAAACCCACCTAGCACCGAAGTTCACCCCAAAACAGGCAACTTGCTTCCTACGAATCGGTGATGTGACGCCGTTCACCGTGCCCCCTCTTGTCGCAGGCGGAGGACCGATCTATCGTTCTGATGTATCGAGTCGATACATCAGCTCGGCATAAAAGCCGTCACGGCCAGTCCGCGGCAGAGAGGAGGCGACGATGAGCCGGCGTTCCGGGATCCTCGAGTTCGCCATCCTCGGCCTGCTCCGCGAGTCCCCGATGCACGGCTATGAGCTGCGCAAACGCCTCAATACGTCACTGGGTGTGTTCCGTGCGTTCAGCTACGGGACGCTCTACCCCTGCCTCAAGACGCTGGTCGCCAACGGCTGGTTGATCGAGGAGCCGGGGAACACTCCCGAGGACGCGCTCGCGGCGCCACTCTCAGGGCGTCGCGCCAAGATCGTCTATCGGTTGACGGCGGAAGGTAAGGAACATTTCGAGGACCTGCTCTCACAGACGGGTCCCGACGCGTACGAGGACGAGCACTTCGCCGCTCGCTTCGCCTTCTTCGGCCAGACGTCACGGGACGTACGGATGCGGGTCCTCGAAGGCCGCCGCAGCCGTCTCGAGGAGCGCCTGGAGAAAATGCGCGCCTCTCTGGCACGCACCCGGGAGCGCCTCGACGACTACACCCTTGAGCTCCAGCGCCACGGAATGGAGTCCGTGGAGCGCGAAGTGCGCTGGCTGAACGAGCTCATCGAGAGCGAGCGGGCCGGACGGGACCAGCAGCGTCCCGGATCGGACGGCTCCGCTCAGCAGGACAGCACATCTGGGGAGTCGGGCGGCCTGCCCCGGCCCGGGGACACTCCCGGGCCGGATCCGTCCGATGACACTGCCACGTGAAGTCCTCCCAGGACTTCACCGAGTACACACAGGGAGCAACCGGAATGGGTTCGGTTCGCGTAGCCATCGTCGGCGTGGGCAACTGCGCCGCCTCGTTGGTGCAGGGAGTCGAGTACTACAAGGACGCCGACGCGGCGTCCAAGGTGCCCGGCCTGATGCACGTCCAGTTCGGCGACTACCACGTGGGTGACGTCGAATTCGTCGCCGCCTTCGACGTCGACGCGAAGAAGGTCGGCCTCGACCTCTCGGACGCCATCGGTGCCAGCGAGAACAACACCATCAAGATCTGCGACGTCCCGAACAAGGGCGTCACGGTCCAGCGCGGCCACACCTACGACGGTCTCGGCAAGTACTACCGCGAGACCATCGAGGAGTCCGCCGAGGCCCCGGTCGATATCGTCCAGATCCTCAAGGACAGGCAGGTAGACGTCCTCGTCTGCTATCTGCCCGTCGGTTCCGAGGACGCGGCGAAGTTCTACGCCCAGGCCGCCATCGACGCCAAGGTCGCCTTCGTCAACGCCCTTCCGGTCTTCATCGCCGGCACCAAGGAGTGGGCGGACAAGTTCACCGAGGCGGGTGTCCCGATCGTCGGCGACGACATCAAGTCGCAGGTCGGCGCCACGATCACGCATCGCGTGATGGCGAAACTGTTCGAGGACCGCGGTGTCCGTCTCGAGCGCACGATGCAACTCAACGTCGGCGGCAACATGGACTTCAAGAACATGCTGGAGCGCGACCGCCTGGAGTCCAAGAAGATCTCGAAGACGCAGGCCGTGACCTCGCAGATCCCCGACCGCGACATGGGTGCGAAGAACGTCCACATCGGTCCCTCGGACTACGTGGCCTGGCTCGACGACCGCAAGTGGGCGTACGTCCGCCTCGAGGGCCGCGCCTTCGGCGACGTCCCGCTGAACCTGGAGTACAAGCTGGAGGTCTGGGACTCCCCGAACTCCGCGGGTGTCATCATCGACGCCCTGCGTGCCGCGAAGATCGCCAAGGACCGTGGCATCGGCGGCCCGATCCTCTCCGCGTCGAGCTACTTCATGAAGTCGCCGCCGGTCCAGTACTTCGACGACGAGGCCTACGACAACGTCGAGAAGTTCATCAAGGGCGAGGTCGAGCGCTAAAACGCTTGATGTACAGCTCTGTTGAGGGTCCCCGGGTCGCAAGCCCGGGGACCCTCCTCGTATGTGAGGCTGAGCCCCATGGCTGTCGTGCGTGACCTGCGCGTCCTCCTGCGCTTCGAGAACTTCCGGCGTCTGCTCGCCGTCCGGCTGCTGTCGCAGGGAGCCGACGGCGTCTATCAGGTCGCGCTCGCCACGTACGTCGTCTTCTCACCGGAGAAGCAGACCTCGGCAGCGGCCATCGCCTCGGCGATGGCGGTCCTCCTGCTCCCGTACTCCTTCGTCGGCCCTTTCGCGGGCGTCCTGCTGGACCGCTGGCGACGCCGCCAGGTCTTCCTGTACGGGAACCTGCTGCGAGCGTCGCTGGCCGCCCTGACGGCCGTCCTGATGCTGAGCGGCGTGCCGGACTGGCTCTTCTACGCGTCCGCGCTGTGTGTGACCGCGGTCAACCGGTTCGTCCTGGCGGGCCTGTCCGCGGCGCTGCCCCGCGTCGTCGACTCCGAGCGCCTGGTGATGGCCAACTCCCTGTCGCCCACGGCCGGAACACTCGCGGCGACCGTCGGGGGCGGTCTCGCCTTCGTCGTACGCCTCGTCGCCTCCGACTCCGACGCGGCGGTGGTCCTCGTCGGAGCGGTCCTCTACGTGTGCTCCGCGCTCGCGTCGCTGCGCCTGGCACCGGAACTTCTGGGCCCCGACCGGGAGTTGGTGCAGCCACGGCTGAAGGCGGCGCTGCTCGGCACAGCGCGCGGCCTGACGGCAGGCGTACGCCATCTGGCCGCGCCCGCACGTCGGGAGGCCGCCTGGGCGCTGGTCGCGATGACGCTGATGCGGTTCTGCTACGGCGCACTGACAGTCATGGTGCTGATGCTCTGCCGGTACGCCTGGTCGTCGGGCTCGGACGACGACGGGCTCGCCCTCCTCGGCCTGGCCGTGGGGATCTCCGGAGCGGGCTTCTTCGCCGCGGCGGTAGTGACCCCGGCGGCGGTCGGCCGGCTCGGGCCCAGCGGCTGGATCATCGCCTGTGCCGGATCCGCCGCGGTCCTGGAGCCCGCGCTCGGCCTGCCGTTCGCGGAAGTCCCCATACTGGTCGCGGCCTTCGTTCTCGGTCTGACCACCCAGGGCGCGAAGATCGCCACGGACACCGTGGTGCAGTCGTCCGTCGACGACGGCTTCCGTGGCCGGATCTTCGCCGTCTACGACGTGCTGTTCAATGTCGCCTTCGTCGGAGCCGCCGCGGTGGCCGCTCTGATGCTGCCTCCCGATGGCCGATCCGTCCCGCTGGTGGTCACGGTGGCCGTTATCTACGGGGCAGTTGCTGCAACTATGGCCCGCTTTGCGCGGCAGTAAGTGTCACATCAATGCCACAGAGCCTCTTCGCTCTACAGAGTTGTCAGTGGCGGCCGGTAGCTTACGTGCGTCCAATTCGCGCCACGCGCTCCAATGTTCGAGGGGGACCCCCAAAGTGACTACTCCGCCGCCCCAAGGCCAGAACCCGTTCGCGCAGGGGCAGCCGCCCCAGGGCCAAAACCCTTATGGGCAGCCGCCGAGCGGGAACCCGTACGGCCAGCCGCAGCCCGGGGATCCCCAGCAGTCTCCGTACTTCAATCAGGGTGCGCCGGTTCCGCCGCCGCCCGCTCCGTCGCGTGGCGGCTTCAAGAAATACCTGCGGTTCATCATCCCCATAGCCGCGCTGTCCATCGCTGCCGGTGCCTATTTCCTCGGCGGCGACGACGCCACGAAGCTCAAGGCCGGCGACTGCCTGCGGAACACGGGCTCCGACTCCAACGCCACGGTCGAGAAGCTCGACTGCGGCGATTCGAAGGCCACCCACAAGGTTCTGGCGAAGAAGGACGGTTCCACGCTGGCGCAGCTTGCATGCCAGTCCATCCAGGGCACCACCGCTGCTCTCTCCTGGAAGGAAGGGTCCGACTCCTTCGTTCTCTGTCTGGCAGACAACAAGTAGGACCTCACGCGCACACGAGGGGCGGTGTTTCACGTGAAACACCGCCCCTCGGCATCTCCGGCTCCACGAGAGCAGGTCATGTTTCACGTGAAACATGACCCCGTCGCGCGTCCTCAGTTCTGCGCGGCCCACCATTCCTTGAGCGCCGATACCGCTGCGTCGTACTCCATCGGTCCGTTCTCCAGACGCAGTTCCAGCAGGAACTTGTAAGCCTGCCCGATGGCCGGGCCGGGCCCGACACCCAGGATCTCCATGATCTGGTTGCCGTCGAGGTCGGGTCGGATCGCGTCCAGTTCCTCCTGCCCCTGAAGCTGCGCGATGCGCTCCTCCAGGCCGTCGTACGCGCTGGAGAGCGCGGCAGCTTTGCGCTTGTTGCGCGTCGTGCAGTCGGAGCGGGTCAGCTTGTGGAGGCGGTCGAGGAGCGGACCCGCATCACGCACGTACCTCCGGACCGCGGAGTCCGTCCACTCCCCGGTGCCGTAGCCGTGGAAACGCAGGTGCAACTCGACCAGACGCGAGACGTCCTTCACGAGGTCGTTGGAGTACTTGAGCGCCGTCATACGCTTCTTGGTCATCTTGGCGCCCACCACCTCGTGGTGGTGGAAGGAGACCCGGCCGTCGTTCTCGAAACGACGCGTCCGCGGCTTGCCGATGTCATGGAACAGCGCTGCCAGACGCAGGGTGAGGTCAGGACCGTCCGTCTCCAGCGCCATCGCCTGCTCCAGGACGATCAGAGTGTGGTCGTAGACGTCCTTGTGCCGATGGTGCTCATCCCGCTCCAGACGCAGGGCGGGCAGCTCGGGCAGCACCCGGTCGGCGAGCCCTGTGTCGACGAGCAGCGTCAGCCCCTTGCGCGGGTGCGCGGACAGGACCAGCTTGTTCACCTCGTCACGCACCCGCTCGGCGGAGACGATCTCGATGCGCTCGGCCATGGCCTTCATCGCCGCAACGACCTCCGGCGCCACCTCGAAGTCGAGCTGCGCCGCGAACCGCGCGGCCCGCATCATCCGCAGGGGGTCGTCGGAGAAGGAGGCCTCGGGGGTGCCCGGAGTCTGCAGCACGCTCGCGGCAAGATCGTCGAGCCCGCCGTGCGGATCGATGAACGCCTTCTCGGGGAGCGCCACGGCCATCGCGTTCACTGTGAAGTCACGGCGCACCAGGTCTTCCTCGATGGAGTCGCCGTACGAGACCTCGGGCTTGCGCGAGGCACGGTCGTATGCCTCCGAGCGATACGTCGTCACCTCGATGTCAAAGCGCTGGCTGACGTCTCCGACGCGGGCCTCCTTCTGCGCACCGACCGTGCCGAAGGCGATCCCGACCTCCCACACCGCGTCCGCCCAGGGCCTCATGATCTTCAGTACGTCGTCGGGCCGGGCGTCGGTCGTGAAGTCCAGGTCGTTGCCGAGCCGGCCGAGGAGGGCATCCCGGACCGAGCCGCCGACCAGGGCGAGGGAGAACCCGGCCTCGTGGAAACGGCGGGCGAGATCATCGGCGACGGGGGACACCCGCAGCAGTTCACTCACCGCGCGGCTCTGCACCTGATTCAGGGACCTGGGATTGTCTTCGTTGGCATTCGGCACAACAGAAAAGGGTACGTGGCCCGGACGCCCGCATGCGCCTCCATTAAACGTGCACAGATACCTTCCCCCACCCCTCTGAAGGGCTCACTAGAGATACGTGGACATAATGGGACAGTGCCGTCTCCCCCCCCGATCTTGTGGACCGGACCGCGGCACTTACCCTCAGCGCGCATCGTTACCATGCGTGGACGCACATTCCGACGACCACTGACGACGACGAGGGACGGGCGAGCGCGTGGCCGAGGCGGCAGACTTCCAGGGGACGAGTCCCTCACCTGCCCGCCGCTGGCTGCGGCGCACCGGGGCTCTGCTCGCCGGCGCGCCCCTGCTGGCCGGCCTCTGCCAGCTGCCCGTGTCGCCGTCCGCGTACGCCGCCGAGCGCAGCGCCGCGGCGGAGGTTTCCGGTTCCCGTACGGTCGACGTCTCCCTGGACTCGCTGAGCCCCCGCGTGCCTTCCGACGGGGACACGCTCACCGTCTCCGGCAGGATCGTCAACAAGGGCAAGCAGACGATCACGGGCGCGCACGTCGGCCTGCGTGTGGGCCCCACGATGAACGGCCGCTCGGCGATCGACAACGTCGCGGCCGCCAATCCGTACGCGGGCACGAACGTCGGCGGCAAGTACGTGGCGGAATTCTCCAAGCTCGCGCCGGGTATCCCACAGACTTTCAGCATCTCCGTCCCCGTCGACAAGCTGCCCCTCGGGTCCGACGGCGTCTATCAGTTCGGTGTCACACTCACCGGCAGGACCCCCGCCGCGGCGTACGACCAGATCCTCGGTATCGAGCGGACCTTCCTGCCGTGGCAGCCCGAGGCGGCGGACACCAAGACCCGGACCACCTACCTCTGGCCGCTCATCTCCACCTCCCACATGACGGCCGAGACGGGGTCGAACGAGCAGCAGACCCCCGTCTTCGAGAACGACAGCCTGGCCGCTGAGATCGCCCCCGGCGGCCGCCTGCAGCAGCTCCTGGCGCTCGGCAAGAGCCTCGACGTCACCTGGGTCCTCGACCCGGATCTGCTGGCCTCCGTGGACGCGATGACCCGCAGCTACCGGGTCCAGGTGAACGGCTCCAGCGAAACGACCACGGCGGGCACCCACCAGGCGGTGGCCAAGCAGTGGCTCGCCGAGCTGGAGAACACGGTCGAGAACGAGGAAGTCGTCGCTCTTCCCTTCGCCGACCCGGACCTGGCGTCGCTGGCCCACAACGGAAAGACGGCCACCGGGACGCTCAGCCATCTCAAGGACGCGACCACCGTGGCCGCGACGACGGTGGAGTCGATCCTCCACGTGGTCCCCAGCACGGACTATGCCTGGCCCGCGAACGGCGCGATCGACCCCTCGATCGTCAAGGTCGCCACCTCGGCCGGGGCCGACACCGTGATCTCCCGCAGCGACAGCCTGAAGGAGACCGGAAGTCTGCCGTACACGCCTTCGGCGGCGCGACCGATCGGCGGCGGCACCACAGCGGTGGTCGCGGACGCCCGTCTGTCGACGGCGTTCCAGGGCGACATGACGGTGGCGAGCAACTCCACGCTCGCCGTGCAGAGGTTCCTCGCCCAGAGCCTGATGTTCGCGCTCCAGGTCCCGGACAAGCAGCGCAGTGTCGTGGTCGCTCCGCAGCGCATGCCGACCGCCAGCCAGGCCCAGGCAATGGCACAGGCGCTGACGGAGCTCCAGAACGGAAACTGGTCGCAGTCGGCGGACCTGTCCGCGGCCACCAAGGCCAAGCCTGACGCGGGGGCCACCACACGGGTCCCGTCGGCGTCCTCGTACCCCAAGTCACTGCGCAAGCAGGAGCTGCCGCAGACGGCCTTCGAGCAGATCGAGCGGACGCAGGGCAACCTCGACAGCTTCCAGGTGATCCTGGCGGACAAGTCCCGCGTGGTCACCCCCTTCGGACGGGCCATGGACCGGTCGATGTCCACGTCCTGGCGCGGCCGCACCACCGACGCGACGCTCTACCGCGACGGTGTGGAGGCGTACCTCACCCGGCTCACCGAGAGCGTCGGACTGATCAAGAAGTCCGAGGCGAAGCTGTCGGGCCGCAGCGCCACGATCCCCGTGACGGTGCAGAACAACCTCGTCCAGGGCGTCGACCGCCTGGTACTGCGCCTGACCTCGACCCAGCCGAGCCGCCTCAGCATCGGTGACGGCGCCTACGACGAGCAGCCGGTCGCGGTCTCGGGCGGGCACAGCCAGTCGGTGAAGTTCACCACCAACGCTCATGCGAACGGCCGGGCGGGGGTCGTCGCCCAGCTCTACACGGAGGACGGCCAGAAGTACGGCCCCGCCGTCTCCTTCGATGTGAAGGTCACCGAGATCACCGCCACGGTGATGCTGGTCATCGCCGGTGGTGTCCTGTTGCTCGTACTCGCCGGATTCCGGATGTACACGCAGCGCAAGCGCGCCGCCCGCGAGGCCACACGGGAATCGGCGAACGTCCACGGGGACGACGAGGACGATGAAACTCCCGAGGCGTCCGAGGCCGAGTCGGGGGAACCCGAGCCGGAAAAGGGGGCACGGGAGCCGGAGCACCCGAGTGACCCTTCACCGGACACCGCACCGGAAATCACGGACCCGTCCGGCACGGGTGAGAGAGTGGACCGTTGAGCGATGTCGCGGCCGGTGGGCCCGGGGACGATGAGGTGGGGTAACCATGAACGCGCCGTACGACGGTGACCGCGGCCAGGGCGCGGGCGGCTCCGGCCACCCCGACGACCCGCCGCAGGGCCCGCCGGAACCCGGCGAGGTGCCTCCGCAGCCCGCACCCGACGTGTACTTCCAGGATGCCTACGCCCAGGATCCCTACCGGGCGCAGGACCTCTCCGCCCAGGACCCCGTCACCGAGGCCCTCTACGACCGCGCCGCTCATCCCCCGCCGCCGCCCGGCACCTACCAGCCGCAGCCCCCGCTCTACGCCCAGCCGCCCCAGTCTCCGTACGCCCCCGACCCGCGTGTCTGGGCGCAGACCCCGGCCCCCGAGCCAGAAGGCCCCACCCAGTACCTGCCGTACGGCGACGATCCCCGCACGACCCAGTTCGTAGGCGTGGACGACCTGGTGACCCAGGCCGGCGAGCAGCGCCACGAGCCGGACGCGTTCGCCCATCTCTTCCGGGATCAGCAGCAGGGCGCCGGGTATCCCCTCCAGGACCAGCAGGGCAGCGGATATCCGCCCGCGGGTCCGCCCGGCGTGCCCGCGCCGACACCCGCACCGGCTCCGGCTGCCGCCCCCCCGCCGCCGCCTCAGCCTGCCCCTGCGCCCGCGCCCGCGGCTGCGACTGCGGCCGCGAAGAAGTCCGGTGGGCGTGCGTCCGGTCTCCTGAAGTCGAGCGCGGTCATGGCGGCGGGCACCATGGTGTCCCGTCTCACCGGCTTCATCCGCTCCGCTCTGATCGTCGCGGCACTCGGCGTCGGCCTCCTCGGTGACACCTTCCAGGTCGCGTACCAGCTGCCGACGATGATCTACATCCTGACCGTCGGCGGCGGCCTCAACTCCGTCTTCGTACCTCAGCTGGTGCGCGCCATGAAGGACGACGAGGACGGTGGTGAGGCATTCGCCAACCGGCTGCTGACCCTCGTCGTCGTGGCTCTCGGCGCGCTCACCGCACTCGCGGTCTTCGCCGCTCCGCTCCTGGTCCGCATGCTCTCGGCACCCGTCGCGAGCGATCCGGCGGCCAACGACGTCGCCATCACGTTCGCCCGATACTTCCTGCCCACGATCTTCTTCATGGGCATCCACGTGGTGATGGGTCAGATCCTGAACGCACGCGGAAAGTTCGGCGCGATGATGTGGACCCCGGTCCTCAACAACGTCGTCATCATCGTGACGCTCGGCCTGTTCATCTGGGTGTACGGCACCGCGGAGAACTCCGGCATGAAGGCCGCGACCATCCCGCCGGAGGGCGAGCGGCTGCTCGGCATCGGTGTCCTGCTCGGCCTCGTCGTCCAAGCCCTCGCGATGATCCCGTACCTCCGCGAGACCGGATTCCGACTGCGGCTGCGCTTCGACTGGAAGGGCCACGGGCTCGGCAAGGCCGCGATGCTCGCCAAGTGGACGGTGCTCTTCGTCCTCGCCAACCAGGCGGGCGCGATCGTGGTGACCCAGCTGTCCACCGCGGCGGGCAAGGACTCACCGGTCGACGGCACCGGCTTCGCGGCCTACGCCAACGCCCAGCTCATCTGGGGCCTCCCGCAGGCCATCATCACGGTCTCCCTGATGGCCGCTCTGTTGCCGCGGCTCTCGCGTTCGGCCCACGAGGGCGACAGCGGCGCGGTCCGCGACGACATCTCCCAGGGGCTGCGCACGACCGCCGTGGCGATCGTGCCGATCTCCTTCGGCTTCGTCGCGCTCGGCATCCCGATGTGCACGCTGATTTTCGGCGCCTCCGGGGCCGGCGAAGCGACGAACATGGGCTACATGCTGATGGCCTTCGGCCTGGGCCTGATCCCGTACTCCGTGCAGTACGTCGTGTTGCGCGCCTTCTACGCGTACGAGGACACCCGGACGCCCTTCTACAACACGGTCATCGTGGCCGCCGTCAACGCCGGGGCCTCGGCGCTCTGCTTCTTCCTGCTGCCCCCTCGCTGGGCCGTGGCGGGCATGGCCGCGTCGTACGGTCTTGCCTACGCGATCGGCGTCGGGGTCGCGTGGCGCAGGCTGCGGAAACGGCTGGGCGGCGACCTGGACGGTGCCCGAGTCCTGCGTACGTACGCACGGCTCGGTATCGCGGCGGTGCCGGCCGCGCTGCTCAGCGGTGCGGCCTGCTACGGAATCGCCCGCACACTGGGACAGGGCGTCGGCGGCTCGTTCGCCTCCCTGCTCGGTGGTGGTGTCGTACTGCTCGGTGTCTTCTACGTCGCGGCACGGCGGATGCGTATCGAGGAGCTGAACGGAATGGTCGGCATGGTCCGCGGGCGCCTCGGGCGCTAAGACGGGAGTAGGCGCACAACCATCGTCCGCGACCGCGTGTCGTGCATAGGGACGGACTGTGGGCACAATTGGCTTTGGCGTCGGAGAGCACGCAATGGATGGGGAGGCAGGAACGACGGTGGCGGAACGGAGCACGGCTGCCGTCGACGTGGCAGACAACAGCGGCGACGAGCCGCTGACCGCGAAGGCGGACCAGTCCACGGCCGACGGGGTGGCCCAGAACCGGGAGCGGGACACGGACAGCTCGGAGAGCGAAGAGGAACAGGGGAGCGGGGGGAACGAGAGCCCTGGCAGGACCTCGCCGCCCGAGCTGCACAGCGGACACAAACTCGCCAGACGCTACCGCCTGGAAGAGTGCGTCACCCGTCTGGACGGTTTCAGCAGTTGGCGTGCGGTGGACGAGAAACTCCGCCGCGCCGTTGGTGTGCACTTGCTGCCCGCCGACCATCCACGAGCGCGCTCCGTCCTGGCGGCGGCCCGTTCTTCCGCTCTCCTGGGTGATCCCCGGTTCGTCCAGGTCCTGGACGCGGTCGAGGAGAACGACCTTGTCTATGTGGTGCACGAATGGCTGCCGGATGCCACGGAGCTGACGCCTCTGCTGGCCGCCGGCCCTCTGGAGGTGCACGAGGCGTACCAGATGGTCAGCCAGGTCTCCCAGGCGATGGCCGCCGCACACCGCGAGGGGCTGGCGCATCTGAAGCTGACCCCTAGTGCCGTACTGCGCACCTCGTCCGGGCAGTGGCGCATCCGCGGCCTCGCCGTGAACGCCGCACTGCGCGGCATCAGCTCCGACACCCCGCAGCGCACCGACACAGAGGCGATCGGCGCGCTGCTGTACGCCGCGCTCACCCAGCGCTGGCCGTACGAGAACGATGCCTACGGCCTGTCAGGGCTGCCCAAGGGAGTGGGGCTCATCTCCCCCGACCAGGTACGGGCAGGCGTGCACCGGGGCCTCTCGGAGCTCGCGATGCGCGCGCTCGTCAACGACGGCGCGACCGCGTCCCGCCAGGAGCCTCCGTGCACCACTCCGGAGGAACTGGTGAAGGCGGTCGGCGAGATGCCCCGCATCCGGCCGCCGGAGCCCACGTTCACAGCACCGCCCGACTACCAGCGCACGACGTACCAGCAGGGCAGCTACGGCCGCTCCGGGGCCCACCCGGGCCCGACCCAGCCGGTACCGACTCCCCTGCCTCCGCTGCAGACCCGTACCGGCAAGGCACTCAAGTGGGCCGTGTCGGCTCTCTTGATCGCCGCGCTCGGCCTGGGCAGCTGGCAGCTGGCGGACGCCCTCATGGACCGCGGGAAGTCCGACGACACGGGCAACACCCAGCCGACGGACGACAACGACAAGAACGGCGACGAGGCCAAGCCGGCCAAGCCGATCACCATCGAGGGCGCCGAGGAGTACGTCGCGAAGGGTTCTGCCCAGGCTGCTGGGGACGTTGCCAAGACATACGACGGCGACAGCTCGACGTACTGGCGGAGCAAGAGCTTCGTGGACGGTCCGGCGATGAACCCGGCCTTCAAGCCGGGTGTCGGCATCGTCTACGACCTCGGCTCGCAGAAGGAGATCTCAGCCGCTTCCATAGGGCTCCGGTTCGCCGGTGACCACACGACGGTCACGCTGTATGCGACGGACTCGATGAGTTCCTCGACGTCGCTGAGCTCCATGCAGAAGATCGGGACTCTGACCACGAGCGAGACCACCGCGAAGGTGAAGGTCGACAAGAAAGTGAAGACCCAGTACGTGCTGGTGTGGTTCACTGCGCTGCCGTACGCACCTGGCGACCAGTTCAGCGACGCCGGTTACAAGCAGGCCATCACCGACGTGAAGTTCACTGGCTGAGCACTCACCGAGGGGGAGGGGGTTCGATGGCGGACGGCGCCGGATTCAGCGAAGTGAGCGATCAGGACCTCCTCGCCCGTCATGTGGAGGGCGATCCCGACGCCTTCGGCGAGATCGTGCGGCGTCACCGTGATCGGCTCTGGGCGGTGGCGCTGCGGACGCTGGGCGACCGCGAGGAGGCCGCTGACGCCGTCCAGGACGCCCTCGTCTCCGCCTACCGGGCCGCCCACACCTTCCGTGGCCAGTCGGCCGTCACAACGTGGCTGCACCGGATCACGGTGAACGCCTGCCTGGACCGCGCGCGCAAGGCGGCCTCCAGGAAGACGTCCCCCGTGGACGACACGGAACGGCTCGAACAGCTCCTGGAGCCGCACGAGTCCGCCTCCGCTCCCGCCGAGCGCAACGATCTGCACCGTGAACTGCTGCAGGCCCTGGGCACCCTGCCCCCCGACCAGCGGGCCGCCCTTGTCCTGGTGGACATGCAGGGCTACCCCGTGGCGGAGGCCGCCAGCCTGCTCGATGTGCCCACCGGCACGGTGAAGAGCCGCTGTGCGCGTGGCAGAGCCAGACTTCTCCCGCTGCTGAAACACCTGCGTACGGACAGCGGGAGCGACAGATCGAGCAAGAAGTCGGGTGAGGTACGGAACCGTACGCAGGGGGCATCCGTCCCACCCGCAGCGGGAGAACACGATGGACCAAGCGATTCAGCTGCTGTGAAGGGCGGAGGTGGGCGAGCGTGACATCCACGACCGACACGGCCGGGCACCCGGACGTCGAGGAGATCTCCGACCTCACCGAAGGTCTGCTCCCGCCCTCTCGCACGGCGGACGTGCGACAGCATCTGGACGACTGCGCACTCTGCGCCGACGTGTACGACTCGCTGGAGGAGATCCGCGGCATGCTCGGCACGCTGCCGGGCCCGCTCCGCATGCCCGACGACGTCGCGGGGCGTATCGACGCCGCTCTCGCCGCTGAGGCCCTGCTGAATGCCACGGCTCCCGCAGGCGACGCCACAGGCACCCTCGCGTCCGGGGACGCCTCACGTCCACTGTCCGACGAAGACGACAGCGACAGCGACAGCAGGCATGTTTCACGTGAAACATCGACCACGGCAGACCGCCCCGCAGGACGCCCCCGCGCCGCCACTGGCCCGGGCCGCACGAACCGCACGCGTCGCGGACGCCGCAGGACCGCAGTCCTGAGCGTCATGTTCACGGCCGCCGCGCTGGGACTCGGTGGACTGCTGCTCCAGACGCTCGGCAGCGACGGCTCGGACAATGACCCCCCGTCGGCGTCCGAGAATCAGACCGACTCCGCGAACACCTTCGCTGAGGGGAAGCTCAAGGGTCAGGTCGCCGATCTCCTCGACAAGGCCGACAAGAAGAAGGACGGCGGCCCGCGCACCTCGAATCCTTACGGCACCCAGTCCACGGACGAGCCGCGCATCCTGAACACGCCGTCCGCCTCGGTTCCTGATTGCGTCAAGCTCGGCATCGGCCGGGACGCGGAACCGCTCGCCTTCAAGGAAGGTTCCTACGAAGGCACGGATGCATATCTCGTGGTCCTGCCCGACGCCTCCGACACCACACGGGTCACGGCCTACGTCGTCGACTCCACCTGTGTGGACAAGCCGTCGATCACCGCCGGCAAGGTCCTGCTGACGCACTCCTACCCGCAGAGCTGACCGAGCCCGGCTCTGCCGGGGACCATCCTGAGCACCCCTGTGCCATCCGTGGCGTCGTCGCGCGGTGACGCCGTCTTCGTGTGCCCGGACACAGTGGGAATGCGCGCCCCTTAGGATCCGTTGGGTGGGGTGAGAGTTCTGAGAGAGGCTCCCACCGGTCGTACGAAGCAGTCTCCAGAGACGAGGAATCAAGCCGTGAGCGACGTCCGTAACGTGATCATCATCGGCTCCGGGCCCGCCGGCTACACGGCGGCGCTCTACACTGCGCGCGCGTCGCTTAAGCCGCTGGTGTTCGAGGGCGCCGTCACCGCAGGCGGTGCGCTGATGACCACCACTGAGGTGGAGAACTTCCCCGGCTTCCAGGACGGCATCATGGGCCCCGAGCTCATGGACAACATGCGTGCGCAGTCCGAGCGCTTCGGTGCCGAGCTGGTGCCGGACGACATCATCGCGGTCGACCTCAGCGGTGAGATCAAGACCGTCACCGACACTGCGGGCACCGTGCACCGGGCGAAGGCGATCATCGTCGCCACGGGCTCGCAGCACCGCAAGCTGGGTCTGCCCAAGGAAGACGCCCTCTCCGGGCGCGGTGTCTCCTGGTGCGCGACCTGCGACGGCTTCTTCTTCAAGGACCAGGACATCGCCGTGATCGGCGGCGGCGACACCGCCATGGAGGAAGCCACCTTCCTCTCCCGGTTCGCCAAGTCCGTGACGATCGTCCACCGCCGCGACACCCTGCGCGCCTCCAAGGCGATGCAGGAGCGTGCCTTCGCGGACCCGAAGATCAAGTTCGTCTGGGACAGCGAGGTCGCCGAGATCCAGGGCGATCAGAAGCTCTCCGGTCTACAGCTGCGGAACCTGAAGACCGGCGAGACGTCCGAGCTGCCCGTCACCGGACTGTTCATCGCGATCGGCCACGACCCGCGCACCGAGCTCTTCAAGGGTCAGCTCGACCTCGACGGGGAGGGCTACCTCAGGGTCGAGGCACCCTCGACCCAGACGAACCTGACGGGTGTCTTCGGCGCCGGCGACGTCGTCGACCACACCTACCGCCAGGCGATCACCGCGGCCGGCACCGGCTGCTCCGCTGCTCTGGACGCCGAGCGCTTCCTCTCCGCCCTCGCGGACGGCGAGGCTGCCGCGGAGCCCGCAAAGACCACTGTCTGACCCTCCATCCCGCCCCACCGCACCAACCAGTTAAGGAGCCCGCCGTGGCCGGCACCCTCAAGCACGTGACCGACGATTCCTTCGAGCAGGACGTCCTCAAGAGCGACAAGCCCGTCCTGGTGGACTTCTGGGCCGCCTGGTGCGGTCCGTGCCGTCAGATCGCTCCGTCCCTCGAAGCGATCGCCGCCGAGTACGGCGACAAGATCGAGGTCGTCAAGCTCAACATCGACGAGAACCCGGGTACGGCTGCCAAGTACGGCGTCATGTCCATCCCGACCCTGAACGTGTACCAGGACGGTGAGGTCGCCAAGACCATCGTCGGTGCGAAGCCGAAGGCCGCGATCGTGCGGGACCTTGAGGACTTCATCGCCGAGTAGATCGGCAGGCCGCCCACCCAGGCGGCGATGTTTCACGTGAAACACGTATGGGCCAACCCGGACGGGTTGGCCCATACGCATGTATGGCCGATGACTCAGGCGCCTCTCCAACGGACGCAGGAGCGACCTAGAGCGGACGCAGCACCGGCTCCTTCTGTACCGCCCCGAGCAGTCGGTCGAGCGCCAGCTCCACGTCTTCCTTCCACGAGAGTGTCGTCCGCAGTTCCAGACGCAGTCGCGGGTATGTCGGGTGCGGCCGGACCGTCTTGAATCCCACGGCCAGGAGATGGTCGGCGGGCAGCACGCAGGCCGGCTCCTTCCAGCGAGCGTCCCCGAAGGCCTCGATCGCCTTGAAGCCCCGCCTGAGCAGATCCTTGGCAACCGTCTGCACCATCACACGCCCAAGCCCCTGCCCCTGAAAGCCAGGCATGATGAAAGCCGTCATCAGCTGAACCGCGTCAGGGGAGACCGGACTGGTGGGGAAGGCCGTCGAACGCGGCACATAGGCGGGCGGCGCGTACAGCACGAAGCCCGCCGGTACGTCGTCCACATAGACGACCCGGCCGCAGGATCCCCATTCGAGCAGGACGGCGGAGATCCACGCCTCTTTCTCCAGCTCGGGTGTTCCTGCCTTTACCGCGGCCTGACCGCTGACTGGGTCCAACTCCCAGAAGACACAGGCGCGACAGCGCTTGGGAAGGTCCTGGAGGTTGTCCAGCGTGAGCGGTACGAGCCGACGCCCCATGAAGGCAGTTCCTCGCTTCCTTCGCCCGCAGCGTCGCGGGCGGCTGTCAGAGCGCTCCGTT
The DNA here is from genome assembly GCF_026341515.1 of Streptomyces sp. NBC_00878. Taxonomy (NCBI): domain Bacteria; kingdom Bacillati; phylum Actinomycetota; class Actinomycetes; order Kitasatosporales; family Streptomycetaceae; genus Streptomyces; species Streptomyces sp. NBC_00878. The sequence goes on from NZ_JAPEOK010000001.1 coordinate 5,371,219, forward strand.
CCCTGAGCAGGCTGCCGACGAACCCGCCGACCGCGCCGAGCCCCAAGCCCGCGCTCACCAATCCGGTGCGGCTCACCGTTCGCATGGCCCCTCGCCTCCCCATAGAAGGTGCTGCCAGGTGGATGCGCCATACCCGAACGCATCGTATCCACGATGCGATTCCATCGATACCGCCAGAAAGCAAAGAGCGGGCCGTGTTCCGGTACACACCGGACACGACCCGCTCCACTGATCGCAAGGGTCGCACGGTCAAACCGACCGACCCAGACCTCAGGCTTCCGAATCCTCGGAGTCGTCGTCCAGGAGGCTCTTCTGCAGAACCGGTCCCTCGCCCGGGGCGAGCGCACCGAGGATCCGCTCAAGATCGTCTATCGAGGCGAACTCGACGGTGATCTTGCCCTTCTTCTGACCGAGGTCGACCTTCACCCGAGTCTCGAAGCGGTCCGAGAGACGGGTCGCAAGGTCACTCAGCGCGGGAGAGACCCGAGTGCCGGCCCGAGGCCCCTTGGAGCGTGAGGCCGACTGCGGCCGCGAGCCCATGAGCGTGACGATTTCCTCGACAGCTCGCACCGAGAGGCCCTCGGCCACGATCCGGTGAGCCAGTCGATCCTGCTCCTCCGAGTCGTCGACGGAAAGCAGGGCTCGCGCATGTCCGGCGGAGAGCACCCCTGCTGCGACTCGCCGCTGAACCGACGGCGACAGCCTCAGCAGACGCAGAGTGTTGGAGACCTGAGGGCGCGACCGGCCGATCCGGTCAGCCAGCTGATCGTGCGTGCAGTTGAAGTCCTTGAGCAGCTGATCGTAGGCGGCAGCCTCTTCCAGCGGGTTCAGCTGAGCACGGTGCAGGTTCTCCAGGAGCGCGTCCAGGAGAAGCTTCTCGTCCTCCGTGGCCCGCACGATCGCCGGAATGGCCTCAAGCCCCGCCTCACGGCAGGCCCGCCAGCGCCGCTCGCCCATGATGAGCTCGTACTGCGCCGGACCCAGCTGCCGTACGACGACCGGCTGGAGAAGGCCGACCTCCTTGATGGAGGTGACAAGTTCCGCGAGAGCGTCCTCGTCGAACACCTCACGGGGCTGGCGCGGGTTCGGGGTGATGGAGTCGAGAGGCAGCTCGGCGAAGTACGCGCCGACGGGTGCCGACGGAGCCTCCCCGAACACGCTCGCCGACGGCTCATCCGTTTCATGTGAAACCTGGGCAGGCGGAAGCGTGGCCACCTTGGCCGCCGCCACCCCGCGCTCCGCGGTGAGCACGGGCACGACTCCCGGCGATGTGGACGATCCGCCCACCGCCGGTGGTGCCGCCTTCTCTCCTGTAGGTGCAGCCGGGATCAGTGCGCCGAGACCACGGCCCAACCCCCTCCGTCGCTCGCTCACTGGATCCCCTCCACCATGCTCTGTTCGTTGTGTGCGCCCATGTGGGCATGCTGCGCGTCGTACGCCACTCCGACTCCCCGCAGCGCGATCTCCCGCGCCGCCTCAAGGTAGGAGAGGGCACCGCTCGACCCCGGGTCGTAGGTCAGAACCGTCTGACCGTAGCTGGGGGCCTCGGAGATACGGACCGAGCGAGGAATGCTCGTCCGCAGCACCTCGTCGCCGAAGTGGTTGCGCACCTCGTCGGCGACTTGGGACGCGAGGCGGGTCCGGCCGTCGTACATGGTGAGCAGGATCGTCGATACATGCAGGTCGGGGTTGAGGTGCCCCCGCACCAGGTCGACGTTGCGCAGTAGCTGGCCCAGGCCCTCCAGCGCGTAGTACTCGCACTGAATCGGGATGAGAACCTCGGCACCGGCTACGAGAGCGTTGACCGTCAGGAGGCCCAGCGAGGGCGGGCAGTCGATGAGGATGTAGTCCAGCGGCTGCTCGTAAGCCTGGATCGCCCGCTCCAAGCGGCTCTCGCGTGCCACCAGGGACACCAGCTCGATCTCCGCACCGGCGAGATCGATCGTGGCAGGTGCGCAGAACAGCCCCTCGACATCGGGCACCGGCTGCACGACCTCGGAGAGTGGCTTGCTGTCGATCAGCACGTCGTAGATCGAAGGTACGTCGGCATGATGGTCAATGCCCAGCGCGGTGGAGGCATTGCCCTGAGGATCGAGGTCGACCACCAGGACGCGCCCGCCATGCAGAGCCAGCGAAGCGGCAAGATTGACCGTGGTCGTTGTCTTGCCCACCCCGCCCTTCTGGTTGGCTACCACCATCACACGCGTTTGCTCGGGCCGTGGCAGGCCCTCGCCGGCGCGGCCTAGAGCCTCCACCGCCAGTTGGGCAGCACGACCGATGGGAGTGTCGTCCATCGGGGGCGGTGTTTCACGTGAAACATCCTCCCCCATCGACTCGGTACGGGGACCGGGGACCGGATCGGTCATCGGTCCCGCGATGTTGGCGTCGGACCGCAAGGATTCACTCTCCTCGACTTCAGGCTCGCAATGAACAGAGCCTCCCATGCCTTCGGGGTCGTGAACCAGCGAGGCCCGTTGTTCTGTGGAGAAATCCACCTCTGTGGACAACTCCGTGCCCTCCGCGGGGGACGCACTGCCGCCAGGAGAGGGTCTTTTACCGAAGGATCCCCGGGATCCAAAAGGATTTCGGTCGCGGGGTTCGGCCGCGGCGCGACCGCGACTGATGATGCCGTGCAGCAGTGAGCGACGTTTCACGTGAAACACGATGCACAGCACGTGCGACCGCGGCCGTGCGACACTCCGGCATGTGTAGGTTTGGCAGCTTGTGTGGAGTACGTCTCGTCGTCAGGACGGATCAATCAACGAGCTCCGGCCCGACGACACATATCCCGAACGAGTCACCTTTCCCAGGCACCGGCGGTCAGCGACGCCGACGAGTCCGCCCCGTCCGGGCAGCCTTCGCCCGCTTGGCCGCAAAGCGCACACCACCGGGACTCTCCCCGACTTCGACCCTCACCACCGTGGCGAGGGGATCCACCACACCCTCACCGACGTGAAGCACGAAAGTCTCCACGGCGCCCAGCTTGCTCAGTGCGGCTCCGGCATTCTTGACCTCTTCCTCCGCGGTGTCGCCCTTGAGGAGGAGCATCTCGCCGTACGGGCGCAGCAGCGGGACGCCCCAGGCCGCGAGGCGGTCCAGCGGTGCCACGGCCCGCGCGGTCACCACGTGGACCGGAGGCAGCGTGCCAAGGACCTCCTCGGCACGCCCACGCACGACGGTGACATGGTCGAGACCAAGCAGCTCCACGACCTCGTTGAGGAAGTTCGTCCGCCGCAGCAAGGGCTCAAGAAGAGTGATCTTCAGGTCCGGGCGGACGAGGGCGAGCGGAATGCCCGGCAGGCCGGCCCCGGAACCGACGTCGCACACGGTCACGCTTTCGGGAACGACCTCCGAGAGCACCGCGCAGTTCAGCAGATGCCGTTCCCACAGGCGTGGCACTTCACGGGGGCCGATCAGACCCCGCTGGACTCCCGTGTCCGCCAGCAGTTCCGCGTACCGAACCGCGTCTGCGAAGCGATCGCCGAATACCGCCCGGGCCTGCTCGGGCGCAGGGGGAAGCTCCGCTGCCTCCGTCACGGGGAACCGTCCTTCCGTACCGCTTGAGCGCACTGCGCGCTGACTTCCAGGGCTATCAGGAACTATCGGGGACTATCAGGCTGACAAAGTTCGGCCCCGCCTGCGCGTACAGACGGGGCCGGAGAACGACTGCTGGATCAGGCGGGGAGCACGACGACGAAGCGCTGTGGCTCCTCGCCCTCGGACTCACTGCGCAGGCCCGCGGCCTTGACCGCGTCGTGCACCACCTTGCGCTCGAAGGGGGTCATCGGGTTCATCTTCACCGGCTCACCGGAGCTCCTGACCTCGGCCGCGGCCTTCGCGCCCAGCTCGGAGAGCTCCTCGCGCTTCTTGGCGCGGTAACCCGCGATGTCCAGCATCAGCCGGCTGCGGTCCCCGGTCTCCCGGTGCACGGCCAGCCGCGTGAGCTCCTGGAGGGCCTCCAGCACCTCACCGTCGCGGCCGACGAGCTTCTGCAGATCACGGCCGCTTGAGTCACTGATGATCGAGACCGCCGCGCGATCGGCCTCGACGTCCATGTCGATGTCGCCGTCGAGATCGGCGATGTCCAGCAGACCCTCGAGGTAGTCGGCCGCGATCTCGCCCTCCTGCTCCAGGCGGGTCAGGGTGTCGCCACCCTCAGGGGCAGCGGAGGTGGTGCCTTCCGTCACGGGATGGGCTCCTTCTTACTTCTTGGACGGGGACTTGGGCCGCTGCGGGCCCTTGCGCTGTCCGGACTGGGCCTTGCTGCGGGTGCCACCGGACGCGGGCTTGCCGCCCGCCGGCTTGGGGCCGGGCTTGGCGTCCTGCGGTTCGTCGGACTTGCTGAGCGAGGTCTTCGGCTCGGAGTCGTCCGCCGCCTTGGGACCACCGTGGGCAGCGCCCGACTGACGCTGGGACTTGCTCTGCCGCTTGGGCTGCTGACGCTTGGGCGTGGCGCTCGTCGCCGGGGTGCCGTCCTCGGTCTCGACCACGGTCGAGACCTCGCTCTTCACCACGGCGCCGTCGGCCTGGGCCGCCAGGCCCGCCTTGTTGAGGCCGTTGATGAACTTGCGCTCGAATTCGTTGCGGTCGCGGCCCTTGGCCACGATGGCCTTGACGATGGCCTTCTCACCGCGGCCGCGCGTCTTGCCGTGGTGCGTGACGCGCTTGTGCAGCCGCTCCAGATAGGAGGCCTGAGCCTTGGAACCCGGGGTCGGGTTGTTGTGGATGACGTACATCTGCTGGCCCATGGTCCACACGTTGGTGGTCAGCCAGTAGACGAGGACACCGACCGGGAAGTTGATGCCGAAGACGGCGAACATGATCGGGAAGACGTACATCAGCATCTTCTGCTGCTGCATGAAGGGCGTCTTCACCGTCGTGTCGACGTTCTTCGTCATCAGCTGGCGCTGCGTGTAGAACTGCGAGAACGACATCAGGACGATCATGATCGCCGTGACGACGCGCACGTCGGTGATCGAGGAGCCCAGCGCCTGGACCTTGGCGTCGCTGTCCGTGAACTTCGCGGCCAGCGGAGCCCCGAAGATATGCGCCTTCTGCGCGCTCTCCAGCAGCCGCTCGTTGATCACGCCGATGGTGTCGTTCGACGCGATGCTGTTGAGCACGTGGTAGAGGGCGAAGAAGAACGGAGACTGCGCCAGGATGGGAAGACACGAGGAGAGCGGGTTGGTACCCGTCTCCTTGTACAGCTTCATCATCTCTTCGGACTGGCGCTGTTTGTCGTTCTTGTAGCGCTCCTGGATCTTCTTCATCTCGGGCTGGAGCGTCTGCATCGCCCGGGTGGCCTTGATCTGCTTCACGAAGAGCGGGATCAGGCAGATACGGATCAGGATCACCAGGGACACGATGGACAAGCCCCAGGCCCAGCCCGTGTCGGGGCCGAAGATGGCGCCGTACACCGAGTGGAACTGGACGATGACCCAGGAAACGGGTGTCGTGATGAAGCTGAAAATACTGGCAATCGTGTCCACTAATCAGGCTCCTTGAGCATGGGACGGAGTCTCGGCGGCCGGGCTCGGGGGACGGTCGGACATACCGTGCCCCTCGATGGCCGGTTCGGCGGCGGAGGTTCCGCCCTTGCGTGCACGCCAGGCGTTACGCAGCACTTCGTGCCACCGCGGACGCTTGCGCGGCGGGACATGGTCCACGCCGCCCAGCGACCACGGATTGCACCGCAGGATGCGCCAGGCGGTGAGTGCCGTTCCCTTGATCGCACCGTGGCGGTCGATGGCCTGGTACCCGTAGTGGGAGCACGACGGGTAGTACTTGCACACCGGCCCGAGCAACGGGCTGATGGTCCACTGGTAGAGCTTGATGAGAGCCAGCAGTGGGTACTTCATCGCGCGCCCCCTCCCAGTAGCCGCTCCAGGGCGGCGTCCAGGTCTCGGGCCAGCTGTGCATGGTCGGCGTCGCCCGCACCGGGCAGCGCTCGTACGACTACCAGGCTACCGGGGGCCAGCAGAGCCACTCGGTCACGCATCAGATGGCGAAGCCGGCGCTTCACCTTGTTGCGTACGACGGCCCCGCCCACTGCTTTGCTGACAACGAAACCCGCACGCGTCGGGGGAGCGCTCTCCCCAGGCGCGTGCGGGTCCGTTGCACCGCTACGTAGATGGACGACAAGAAGCGGGCGTCCGGCCCGGCGTCCTCGGCGTACCGCGGTCGCGAAGTCCTCGCGCCGCCTCAGCCGATGCTCGGTAGGCAGCACGTCATGACCTGTAAGTGATCAGGCGGACAGGCTGGCGCGACCCTTGCCACGACGGTTCGCGAGAATCGCGCGACCGGCACGGGTACGCATCCGCAGGCGGAAGCCGTGGGTCTTGGCACGACGACGGTTGTTCGGCTGGAAGGTGCGCTTGCTCACTCGGGGGCTCCAGAGGAAATCGGTAGTTTCGGGGTGCCGTCCTGGCTGTCACCGTGCGCCCACGAGTAGCTCGCTTACGCCCGAGTGCACCGCTTCCCGATCACTCTTCGCGATCTGTGCCCATCGGAGGCAGGCGGCAGCAGCCATCGACAACTCGACCTGGTTACGGTACGCGCGGCTACGCCATCCGGTCAAACCAGCGCCGCCCGGGAGACACTATCCACAGCCTGGGGACAACAACTTGAACCGCATGGGTCGCCCTGACTACCGTGGCTGGACTCCGGTTCGTTCCCTTCTCCCCGCTCCATCTGATTCGTGCCGCCCGCCCCACCTCGAGTTCCAACCCCATCCGTCCCAGGAATCACACGTTCGTGGGACCCGTGAGAGAGCGTGCCCTGTGGCTGACGTACCTGCCGATCTTGCCGCAGTGTGGCCACGAGTATTGGAGCAACTTCTCGGTGAGGACCGTGGGCAGGGCGTCGAGACGAAGGACGAGCACTGGATCAAACGCTGCCAGCCGCTGGCGCTCGTCGCGGACACCGCACTGCTCGCGGTCCCGAACGAGTTTGCGAAAGGCGTGCTGGAGGGGCGTCTGGCGCCGATCGTCAGCGACACACTGAGCCGTGAGTGCGGCCGCCCGATCCGTATCGCGATCACTGTCGACGACTCCGTCGGCGAGCCCTCCCCGCCGGCGCCGCCCGCGCCTTCGCAGTCGCGCTACGAGGAGCCCGATCTCCCCTCCGCGCAGGGCCGTGACGGATACCGGGGGTACGGCCGCCACCGCGCGGACGACCACCGGGACGACCACCCGCAGGGCCGCCCCGACCAGCAGCCGCCCTCCCGCGGGGACCAGCTCCCGACCGCCCGTCCCGCGTACCCCGACTATCAGCGCCCCGACCCCGGCGGCTGGCCGAGGCCCTCGCAGGACGACTACGGCTGGCAACAGCAGCGGCTCGGCTTTCCGGACCGGGACCCGTACGCGTCGCCCTCGCAGGACTACCGGCCGCAGTCACCGGACCGCTCTCCCTACGATCAGCAGCGTTCCGACTACGAGCAGCAGCGGCCCGGGTACGACCAGCCGCGCTCCGACTACGACCAGCGCTCGGACCGCCGCGACCGGCGGCCCGAACCGCCGTCGCAGTCCGGCAACGGGCATCTCCACCGAGGCGGACCCGTCGGCTCCGGGCTGCCCTCCTCCAGTGGTGCCCCAGGTCCGCTGGCCGCACAGCCGGCGCCCGCGGCCGGTCCCGGCGAGCCCACCGCGCGCCTCAACCCGAAGTACCTCTTCGACACGTTCGTCATCGGCGCCTCGAACCGCTTCGCGCACGCCGCGGCGGTCGCCGTCGCCGAAGCGCCCGCGAAGGCGTACAACCCCCTCTTCATCTACGGGGAGTCGGGACTCGGCAAGACGCACCTGCTGCACGCGATCGGGCACTACGCGCGCAGCCTCTACCCCGGCACGCGCGTGCGGTACGTGAGTTCCGAGGAGTTCACCAACGAGTTCATCAACTCCATCCGCGACGGCAAGGGCGACAGCTTCCGCAAGCGGTACCGCGAGATGGACATCCTGCTCGTCGACGACATCCAGTTCCTGGCGGACAAGGAGTCGACGCAGGAGGAGTTCTTCCACACCTTCAATACGCTCCACAACGCGAACAAGCAGATCGTGCTCTCCAGTGACCGGCCGCCCAAGCAGCTGGTCACCCTGGAGGACCGGCTGCGGAACCGTTTCGAGTGGGGCCTGATCACCGACGTCCAGCCGCCCGAGCTGGAGACCCGGATCGCCATCCTCCGTAAGAAGGCGGTGCAGGAGCAGCTCAACGCCCCGCCGGAGGTCCTGGAGTTCATCGCGTCCCGCATCTCGCGGAACATCCGCGAGCTGGAGGGCGCGCTGATCCGGGTGACGGCGTTCGCGTCGCTCAACCGGCAGCCCGTGGACCTCGGTCTGACGGAGATCGTCCTCAAGGACCTGATCCCGGGCGGCGAGGACTCGGCCCCGGAGATCACCGCGACGGCCATCATGGCGGCGACCGCCGACTACTTCGGTCTCACGGTGGACGACCTGTGCGGCTCCTCGCGCAGCCGCGTGCTGGTGACGGCACGCCAGATCGCCATGTACCTGTGCCGCGAGCTCACGGACCTCTCCCTGCCGAAGATCGGCGCCCAGTTCGGCGGCCGCGACCACACGACCGTCATGCACGCCGACCGGAAGATCCGCGCGCTGATGGCCGAGCGCCGCTCCATCTACAACCAGGTCACCGAGCTCACGAACCGCATCAAGAACGGCTGACAGCCACGGCGGTACGTCGCTGAAGGCGCCCCGGGACACGTTCCCGAGGGCGCCTTTCGACGTTCCCGGACGCGTGCGCAGGCGTGCCGACGCGCGTCAGGCATCGTTCCGGCACCCCTCCGAAGACGATTCCACCGCTCTCGTACGCCTCCTGAGGGCCCTCATTCCGCCCGGATCCGCCTGGATCCGGGCTCGGGCGCCCCTCCCTGCTGTGCCCGCAGTCGTTCCGCCGACACCCGACGACCACCTGTTGTTCGAATACACGCCCCGGTTACGGCCGTCCTCCACAGATTCGGGGACTTTCTCGCGTCCACACCCTGGGGACTGGGAAGTTGTCCAGATCGTGTCCACAGGGTGTGCTGCCGAAAGGACGTCAGGCCAGGTCAGCCGGTTGTGGATTCGTGGACGAACGATCTCCACAGACTGTGGACGAAGAAAGAATCCACAGGGTGTGCAGAAAGTTGTCCACCGGCAGCCCACAGGCTGGGGGCGGTTGTCCCCAGCGACCGGAGGCTTCTCCACATCGCTGTCCACTGTTCGGCAACGCGACGCGCCTCCTCACCGTGTCGAGTGAAAGGCGTCACACGAAGGTGCCGGGTTGGGCTGTGGGGAACGTGGGTAAACCTGGGGACGGCGCTGGGGAGAAGTGCCCCGAGTCTGTGCATCGGGTGTGCAGAACTTTTCCCTGTCCACAGCGGACCCCGGTTTTCCACCGCCTCCACCCACAGGGTCAGTGGACAAAAAACCGACTCTGACCTGCGAATACGCGGTTATCCACGGTATCCACAGCCCCTACTACTACTCCCAACTAGAGAGAGCTTGGGAATCGATTCGAAGACGGGGCTGTGCACAACTCGCGCTCGGTGCCTCAGGTGCCGCTCGGTACGACTTGACCCCGAGGGGCACCGACTGTCAGTGCGGTGCGTCAGACTGGTCCCCGGTGTCCTTCCCCTGACAGGGCTGAGCGACACCGAGTCAGACGACGAAGGCGAAGCAGGGCGAGAGCGCCGGCAACAGACGGAGGCGGCAACGGTGAAGATCCGGGTGGAACGCGACGTACTCGCGGAGGCAGTGGCCTGGGCGGCACGCAGCCTCCCGGCCCGTCCGCCGGCGCCTGTGCTCGCCGGCCTTCTGCTGAAGGCCGAGGAGGGCGCACTGAGCCTCTCCAGCTTCGACTACGAGGTCTCGGCACGGGTCTCCGTGGACGCCGAGGTCGACGAGGAAGGCACGGTGCTCGTCTCCGGCCGTCTGCTCGCCGACATCTGCCGCGCTCTTCCCAACCGGCCGGTGGAGATTTCCACAGACGGTGTACGGGCGACCGTGGTCTGCGGCTCCTCCCGCTTCACCCTGCACACACTGCCTGTGGAGGAGTACCCGGCGCTGCCGCAGATGCCGTCGGCGACAGGCACCGTCCCCGGTGAGGTCTTCGCCTCGGCCGCTGCCCAGGTGGCCATCGCGGCCGGGCGAGACGACACGCTTCCCGTCCTCACGGGCGTCCGCATCGAGATCGAGGGCGACACGGTCACCCTCGCCTCCACCGACCGCTACCGCTTCGCGGTCCGTGAGTTCCTGTGGAAGCCTGAGAACCCCGAGGCGTCCGCGGTGGCCCTGGTGCCCGCCAAGACGCTCCTGGACACCGCCAAGGCCCTCACAAGCGGCGACAGCGTCATCCTGGCGCTGTCCGGCTCCGGCGCCGGCGAGGGTCTGATCGGCTTCGAGGGCGCGGGACGGCGCACGACCACGCGTCTGCTGGAGGGCGACCTCCCGAAGTACCGCTCGCTGTTCCCGACGGAGTTCAACTCGATCGCCGTCATCGAGACCGCCCCCTTCGTGGAGGCTGTCAAGCGCGTGGCCCTGGTCGCCGAGCGGAACACCCCGGTGCGGCTCTCCTTCGAGCAGGGCGTGCTGATCCTGGAGGCCGGCTCCAGCGACGACGCACAGGCTGTGGAGAGGGTCGACGCCCAGCTGGAGGGCGACGATGTCTCGATCGCCTTCAACCCCACGTTCCTGCTCGACGGCCTGAGCGCCATCGACTCTCCGGTGGCGCAGCTCTCCTTCACGACGTCCACCAAGCCGGCGCTCCTCAGCGGCAAGCCCGCCGTGGACGCGGAGGCGGACGAGGCGTACAAGTACCTGATCATGCCGGTGCGGCTCAGCGGCTGACGAAGGCCGCAGGTGGGGGCATACGTCTGAGCGGCTATGCCCACAGATGTGCGGGAGCGTCCGGGTTTAGGCTCGGACGCAGGTACGAAAGTGCCCTCCTGCCACATCGCTAGTGAAGGAACAACCTGATGGAGCTCGGTCTCGTCGGCCTCGGCAAGATGGGCGGCAACATGCGCGAGCGCATTCGCCGCGCAGGCCACACCGTCATCGGATACGACCGCAATCCGGACGTCGCCGATGTCCACAGCCTCGAGGAGCTTGTGGGCAAGCTCAAAGCTCCGCGCGCGGTGTGGGTGATGGTTCCGGCCGGGGCGGCCACCCAGTCGACGATCGACGAGCTCGCCGAGCTCCTGGCGCCCGGTGACGTCGTCGTGGACGGCGGGAACTCACGCTGGACGGACGACGAGAAGCACGCCGAGGAGCTGGCGGCCAAGGGCATCGGCTTCGTCGACTGCGGCGTCTCTGGCGGCGTCTGGGGCCTGCAGAACGGCTACGCGCTGATGTACGGCGGCGACGCCGAGAACATAGCCAAGGTCCAGCCGGTCCTCGACGCCCTCAAGCCCGAGGGCGACGCCGGCGTCGGCGCCGTACACGCGGGCAAGGTGGGCGCGGGCCACTTCTCGAAGATGGTCCACAACGGCATCGAGTACGCCATGATGCAGGCCTACGCCGAGGGCTGGGAGCTCCTGGAGAAGGTCGACTCGGTCACCGACGTGCGCGAGGTCTTCCGCTCCTGGCAGGAGGGCACCGTCATCCGCTCCTGGCTGCTCGACCTGGCGGTCAACGCACTGGACGAGGACGAGCACCTGGAGAAGCTGCGCGGCTACGCACAGGACTCCGGAGAGGGCCGGTGGACCGTGGAGGCCGCCATCGACCACGCGGTGCCGCTGCCCGCGATCACCGCGTCGCTGTTCGCACGGTTCGCGTCCCGGCAGGACGACTCCCCGCAGATGAAGATGGTCGCGGCGCTGCGGAACCAGTTCGGCGGCCACGAGGTCGAGAAGAAGTGAACCCGGCGAAGTGAGTCCGTCGAGCAGCGAGTAGAAGTAATCCACAGGTCCGCACCGCGGATCCACAGCCCTGGGGGAGGTCGGCGAACGACCATGCACGTCACGCATCTGTCGCTGGCCGACTTCCGCTCGTACGCCGGGGTCGAGGTCCCGCTCGACCCGGGCGTCACTGCGTTCGTGGGGCCCAACGGACAGGGCAAGACCAACCTCGTCGAGGCGGTCGGCTATCTCGCCACCCTCGGCAGCCACCGTGTCTCGTCCGACGCGCCCCTGGTGCGGATGGGTGCCGACCGCGCGATCATCCGGGCCAATGTCCAGCAGGGGGAGCGTCAGCAGCTCGTCGAGCTGGAGCTCAACCCCGGCAGGGCCAACCGCGCCCGCATCAACAGGTCCTCGCAGGTCAGACCGCGTGATGTGCTCGGCATCGTGCGGACCGTGCTGTTCGCACCGGAGGACCTCGCGCTGGTCAAGGGCGATCCGGGCGAGCGCCGGCGCTTCCTCGACGAGCTGATCACCGCACGCTCCCCACGTATGGCGGGCGTGCGTGCGGACTACGACCGTGTCCTGAAGCAGCGCAACACGCTCCTGAAGTCGGCCGCGCTCGCCCGTCGCCACGGCGGTCGCACGATGGACCTGTCCACGCTCGACGTGTGGGACCAGCACCTCGCGCGCGTGGGCGCCGAACTGCTCGCCCAGCGCCTCGACCTGGTCGCCGCGATCCAGCCGCTGGCCGACAAGGCGTACGAGCAGCTGGCGCCCGGCGGCGGTCCCGTGGCGCTGGAGTACAAGCCCTCCTCGCCCGAAATCGTCGGTCACGCGCGCGAGGAGCTGTACGAGCAGCTGATGGCGGCGCTGGCGGAGACCCGCAAGCAGGAGATCGAGCGGGGCGTCACCCTGGTGGGACCGCACCGGGACGAGCTGCTGCTCAAACTCGGCGAGCTGCCCGCGAAGGGTTACGCGTCGCACGGCGAGTCCTGGTCCTACGCGCTGGCGCTGCGCCTGGCCTCGTACGACCTGTTGCGGGCCGAGGGCAACGAGCCGGTGCTGGTCCTCGACGACGTGTTCGCCGAGCTGGACACCCGTCGCCGTGAACGCCTCGCCGAGCTGGTCGCCCCGGGCGAGCAGGTGCTGGTGACGGCCGCGGTCGACGACGACGTACCGGGCGTACTGACGGGGACGCGGTTCACCGTGTCCGGGGGCACGGTGGAGCGCGTATGAGCGAGAACACACCCGATCCGAAGCCCGAGCCGGCGAAGGACCCGGAGCCCTCCGGCGTCGACCTCGCGCGCGTGGCCCTGCGCGCGGCGAAAGAACAGGCACGCGCGCGTGGGGACGCGGCGCGGCAGAAGAAGCAGGCGCGGCGCGGCGGCCTGCGCTCGGGCGCGCACGCCGACGGCCGCGACCCGATGGCGCTCGGCTCCGCCATCAACCGGCTCATCACGGAGCGCGGCTGGGAGACCCCGGCCGCCGTCGGCGGTGTCATGGGCCGCTGGCCGCAGATCGTCGGCGACGACCTGGCCAACCACTGCGTACCGGAGAAGTACGACGAGGACGAGCGCGTACTGATCGTGCGCTGCGACTCGACGGCCTGGGCGACGAACCTGCGGCTGCTGGCTCCGCAGCTGGTCGCCCGCCTGAACGAGGACCTCGGGCACGGCTCGGTGCGGCTGATCAAGGTGCTCGGTCCCGCGGGTCCCGCCCAGCGCTTCGGCCCCTTGCGCGCGCCCGGCAGCACCGGTCCCGGTGACACCTACGGGTGAGGCAGACCGGATGGTATGCCGTTCGTAGCGCGGGGTTGACACCTCGAAGCGCTGAGTGGCGCTCTGCGCCTCTTTGAGCCCGGGTCCGCATATGGGGAGTCGGTGGAGACCGGTTCAGGGCGGCACATGCGGACTCAGGTACCGGCAAACCCCCATCACTGTCGGCGCTACCGGTAGACTGGAGGCTAATCCCGCCCCACTTGTGGGACGCACCGAGCAACGCTGACTAAGGCTTACCAACGCAACACGCCGCAGCCGCTCCGGCCACCTGCCGGGAGCTTGGCTTGTGCTGTGCCAGAAAGGGCGCTTCGTGGCCGATTCCGGCAACCCCAACGAGAACATCCCGTCCACCGACGCCGGCGCGAAGCGCGAGGCCAACACCTCGAACGGCGAGGTCACAGCCTCGTACGACGCCAGCGCCATCACCGTCCTCGAGGGTCTGGACGCGGTCCGCAAGCGACCCGGCATGTACATCGGCTCGACCGGTGAGCGTGGGCTTCATCACCTCGTGTACGAGGTGGTTGACAACTCCGTCGACGAGGCGCTGGCCGGGCACGCCGACACGATCGAGGTCACGATCCTCCCCGACGGCGGCGTGCGCGTCGTCGACAACGGCCGCGGCATCCCGGTGGGCATCGTCCCGTCCGAGGGCAAGCCCGCCGTCGAGGTCGTCCTGACCGTGCTGCACGCGGGCGGAAAGTTCGGTGGCGGCGGCTACGCGGTCTCCGGCGGTCTGCACGGCGTGGGCGTCTCCGTCGTGAACGCGCTGTCCACGAAGGTGGCCGTTGAGGTCAGGACCGACGGGCACCGCTGGACGCAGGACTACAAGCTGGGCGTCCCGACCGCCCCGCTCGCCCAGCACGAGGCCATCGAGGAGACCGGCACCTCGGTCACCTTCTGGGCCGACGGGGACATCTTCGAGACCACCGACTACTCCTTCGAGACGCTCTCGCGGCGCTTTCAGGAGATGGCGTTCCTCAACAAGGGTTTGACAATCAAACTCACTGATGAGCGCGACTCGGCGAAGGCCACGGCGGGCGCGGACGAGGCCGGTGCGGACGACATCGCCGAGGTCAAGACCGTCACGTACCACTACGAGGGCGGCATCGTCGACTTCGTGAAGTACCTCAACTCCCGCAAGGGAGACGTGGTCCACGACACCGTGATCGACATCGAGGCCGAGGACAAGGAGCGCATGCTCTCCCTCGAGGTCGCGATGCAGTGGAACAGCGGCTACAGCGAGGGCGTGTACTCCTTCGCCAACACCATCCACACGCACGAGGGCGGTACGCACGAGGAGGGCTTCCGCGCGGCGCTCACCGGTCTCATCAACCGGTACGCGCGCGACAAGAAGCTGCTGCGCGAGAAGGACGACAACCTCACGGGCGACGACATCCGCGAGGGTCTGACGGCGATCATCTCGATCAAGCTCGGCGAGCCGCAGTTCGAGGGCCAGACCAAGACCAAGCTGGGCAACACCGAGGCGAAGACCTTCGTCCAGAAGGTCGTCCACGAGCACATCAGCGACTGGCTGGACCGCAACCCGAACGAGGCCGCGGACATCATCCGCAAGTCCATCCAGGCGGCCACCGCGCGCGTGGCGGCCCGCAAGGCCCGTGACCTCACCCGCCGCAAGGGGCTCCTGGAGACGGCGTCGCTGCCGGGCAAGCTGAGCGACTGCCAGTCGAACGACCCCACCAAATGCGAGATCTTCATCGTCGAGGGAGACTCCGCCGGTGGCTCGGCCAAGTCCGGCCGCAACCCGGAGTACCAGGCGATCCTCCCGATCCGGGGAAAGATCCTCAACGTCGAGAAGTCGCGGATCGACAAGATCCTGCAGAACCAGGAGATCCAGGCGCTGATCTCCGCTTTCGGCACCGGGGTCCACGAGGACTTCGACATCGCGAAGCTCCGCTATCACAAGATCATCCTGATGGCGGACGCCGACGTCGACGGCCAGCACATCAACACCCTGCTGCTGACCTTCCTGTTCCGCTTCATGCGGCCACTGGTCGAGGCCGGGCACGTGTTCCTGTCGCGCCCGCCGCTCTACAAGATCAAGTGGGGCCGCGACGACTTCGAGTACGCGTACTCGGACCGTGAGCGCGACGCCCTGACCGAGCTCGGCCGCCAGGCGGGCAAGCGCGTCAGGGAGGACTCGATCCAGCGCTTCAAGGGCCTCGGTGAGATGAACGCCGAGGAGCTGCGCATCACGACGATGGACCAGGAGCACCGCGTCCTCGGTCAGGTCACGCTCGACGACGCCGCCCAGGCCGACGACCTGTTCTCGGTCCTGATGGGCGAGGACGTCGAGGCGCGCCGCGCGTTCATCCAGCGCAATGCCAAGGACGTCCGGTTCCTCGACATCTGAGTCGGTCTCAGCTGACCGCACCAGAAAGGATCTTCACCAGCAATGACCGACGAGACACCTCTTTCCCCCACTGGTCCGAGCACTCCTGAAGAGGGCGAGATCGCGTTGCGTGTCGAGCCCGTCGGGCTCGAGACCGAGATGCAGCGCTCGTACCTCGACTACGCGATGTCCGTCATCGTGTCGCGCGCCCTGCCCGACGTACGGGACGGTCTCAAGCCCGTCCACCGCCGCGTCCTGTACGCCATGTACGACGGCGGCTACCGGCCCGAGAAGGGCTTCTACAAGTGCGCCCGCGTCGTCGGCGACGTCATGGGCAACTACCACCCGCACGGCGACTCCTCGATCTACGACGCGCTGGTCCGCCTCGCGCAGCCGTGGTCGATGCGGATGCCGCTGGTGGACTCCAACGGCAACTTCGGTTCTCCGGGCAACGACCCGGCCGCGGCCATGCGGTACACCGAGTGCAAGATGATGCCGCTGTCCATGGAGATGGTCCGCGACATCGATGAGGAGACCGTCGACTTCACGGACAACTACGACGGCCGCTCCCAGGAGCCGACCGTTCTGCCGGCCCGCTTCCCGAACCTGCTGATCAACGGCTCGGCGGGCATCGCGGTCGGCATGGCCACCAACATCCCGCCGCACAACCTGCGCGAGGTCGCGGCCGGCGCCCAGTGGTACCTGGAGCACCCGGAGGCCTCGCACGAGGAGCTCCTGGACGCGCTGATCGAGCGCATCAAGGGCCCCGATTTCCCGAGCGGCGCCCTTGTAGTGGGCCGAAAGGGCATCGAGGAGGCGTACCGCACGGGCCGCGGCTCCATCACGATGCGCGCGGTCGTCGAGGTCGAGGAGATCCAGAACCGCCAGTGCCTGGTGGTCACCGAGCTCCCCTACCAGGTCAACCCCGACAACCTCGCGCAGAAGATCGCCGACCTGGTGAAGGACGGCAAGATCGGCGGCATCGCGGACGTCCGCGACGAGACGTCGTCCCGTACGGGCCAGCGCCTGGTCATCGTCCTGAAGCGGGACGCGGTCGCCAAGGTCGTCCTGAACAACCTCTACAAGCACACCGACCTGCAGACGAACTTCGGCGCCAACATGCTGGCGCTGGTGGACGGCGTGCCGCGCACCCTGTCGCTCGACGCGTTCATCCGCCACTGGGTGAGCCACCAGATCGAGGTCATCGTCCGCCGTACGCGCTTCAGGCTGCGCAAGGCCGAGGAGCGCGCGCACATCCTGCGTGGCCTCCTGAAGGCCCTGGACGCCATCGACGAGGTCATCGCGCTGATCCGGCGCAGTGACACCGTAGAGATCGCCCGAGAGGGCCTCATGGGCCTCCTGGAGATCGACGAGATCCAGGCCAACGCCATCCTCGAGATGCAGCTGCGCCGCCTGGCCGCTCTGGAGCGCCAGAAGATCGTCTCCGAGCACGACGAACTCCAGGCGAAGATCCGCGAGTACAACGCGATCCTGGCCTCGCCCGTGCGTCAGCGCGGCATCATCAGCGAGGAACTCGCCGCGATCGTCGAGAAGTTCGGTGACGACCGCCGCTCCAAGCTGGTGCCCTTCGACGGCGACATGTCCATGGAGGACCTGATCGCCGAAGAGGACATCGTCGTCACCATCTCGCGCGGTGGCTACATCAAGCGCACCAAGACCGAGGACTACCGCTCGCAGAAGCGCGGCGGCAAGGGCGTACGCGGCACGAAGCTCAAGGAAGACGACATCGTTGACCACTTCTTCGTGTCGACGACGCACCACTGGTTGCTGTTCTTCACCAACAAGGGCCGGGTCTACCGCGCGAAGGCGTACGAGCTTCCCGACGCCGGACGTGACGCGCGTGGACAGCACGTCGCCAACCTGCTGGCCTTCCAGCCGGACGAGGCGATCGCCGAGATCCTCGCGATCCGCGACTACGAGGCGGCGCCCTATCTGGTGCTCGCCACCAAGGGCGGACTTGTGAAGAAGACGCCCTTGAAGGATTACGATTCGCCCCGTTCCGGCGGCGTCATCGCGATCAATCTCCGTGAAACGGAGGACGGTTCCGACGACGAACTGATCGGTGCCGAGCTGGTTTCGGCAGAGGATGATCTGCTTCTGATCAGCAGAAAGGCACAATCGATCAGGTTCACGGCGACGGATGACGCGTTGCGTCCCATGGGCCGTGCGACCTCGGGTGTCAAGGGCATGAGCTTCCGTGAGGGAGACCGGTTGCTCTCGATGAATGTTGTTCGACCCGGTACGTTCGTGTTCACTGCTACAGACGGTGGGTACGCGAAGCGGACCGCCGTCGACGAGTACCGCGTTCAGGGTCGCGGTGGCCTGGGGATCAAGGCCGCCAAGATCGTCGAGGACCGCGGCTCGCTCGTCGGCGCGCTGGTGGTCGAGGAGACCGATGAGATCCTCGCCATCACGCTGTCCGGCGGTGTGATTCGTACGCGAGTCAATGAGATCAGGGAGACGGGCCGTGACACCATGGGCGTCCAACTGATCAACCTGGGCAAGCGCGACGCCGTAGTGGGCGTCGCACGTAACGCCGAGGCCGGTCGCGAGGCCGAGGAAGTCGACGCCGCGGTCGACGACTCGGACGAGGTCGAGACGGTCGCCGGCACGGACGAGGGCGAGGGGTCCTCGGACGAGTAGCGCGAGGAGTGAGCCATCGTGAGCGGAGCCACGGGCGCCGGTTCGACCGATACGGATACGGACGGCGGCCGTGGCCCCGCCACGGAGACGACCCACTCCCATGACTCTCATGGATCCCAGGGGGGAACTGTGACGGACACCAGAGGCCCGCAGACGCCGCAGTACGCGGCGGGTGCGGCCCCAGGCTCGCAGGTGCCTCCGGGCCCGGCGCCTTCTCCGGGGCCGGCGCCGGGGCCGGGACCAGCTCCGGGGCCGACTCCGGGACCGATTCCCGGGCCGCCTCCCGGGCCGCCTCCCGGGCCGGCGGCTCCTGTGGGCGCGGCGGTACCGCCGGCTCCGGGCTCTCCGCTGCCCGGGGAGCGGCAGCCGCAGCAGTCTGCTCAGCCGTATCACCCGCCCCAGGCGTACCCGGTACAGCCGGCGCCCTCCGGCGCCGTCCGCAGGCCGCGCACCGGGGCGCGTACGACGCCGCGCACGCGCAAGGCGCGCCTGCGGGTGGCCAAGGCCGACCCCTGGTCGGTGATGAAGGTCAGCTTCCTGCTCTCCATCGCGCTCGGCATCTGCACGATCGTCGCGGCCGCGGTGCTGTGGATGGTCATGGACGCCATGGGCGTCTTCTCCACGGTGGGCGGCACGATCTCCGAGGCCACCGGCTCGAACGAGTCCAACGGCTTCGACCTGCAGTCCTTCCTGTCGCTGCCGCGTGTGCTCATCTTCACGTCGATCATCGCGGTCATCGACGTCGTCCTCGCCACCGCGCTCGCCACCCTCGGCGCGTTCATCTACAACCTCTCCGCGGGCTTCGTCGGCGGTATCGAGTTGACGCTCGCGGAGGATGAGTAAAACGTTGTCGTAACCGCTTCACGGTGAGAGCTCGTCCCTGTCGGGGATGAGCTCTCACGCTGTCGGAGCGGGCGGGAGCGGGGCCCGGATACCGATTTTGGGACTGACCCCGTCGTGCGCTAATCTTCAGAGGTCAGCGCGCGGGACATACACCGCAGAGCGCGGCGGGGCTATAGCTCAGTTGGTTAGAGCGCATCCCTGATAAGGATGAGGCCACAGGTTCAAATCCTGTTAGCCCCACATCTAGAAGCAGTGTCGAGAAGGCGTTTCCCCTGGTGGGAGGCGCCTTCTTTGTGTTTGGAGACTGGGGCGGGGTGCTTGGGGTGCGCTGGTCCGGGAGGGGCTGGATCGGGGCTGCGGAGGACGATCGTCTTTCGGGATTCACTCAACTCCTCCCAGCCTTGCGGGGCTTATGACCTACGGGTGCTCCGGCTGAGAGCGGACCGTCCCAACCCCGTTTCCTCCGAGCGGTGTCCTATGGCGTTGGAACGGCCGTGAGCAGGTCTGGGCGGGTGTTTCGGGAGAGCGCCGCGAGAGCGCGAGGAGAGCGCCGGGATAGGTGGGCTCGGAGCCCTCAGCTGTCCTCCTGTGTCTTCCTGCACCTCGCGGGCCGGCGGAAGCAGGAGATCCTGCCCCGGGGTGCTTCTCGCCGGTGACGCTCCCTCGGATTCCGAGGTCCTCGCGGGCGGCTTCGTGGAAGGCGTCGCGGATGCGTCGACGCCAGTCGTCCAGGGCGCCTGTGATCTTCCCCGTCGCCTGTCAGCCGATCTCGGAGGAGGACGTTCAGTTCGTGGCCGGCCTCGGCCGAGATCCGGCGCAACGCGGCCTGTGGGGTGCGTGCGGTGACGTTCAGCGAGATCCCGACGTCTGGGGCTGGCGTCGATCCACATCGGTTACTGGGACCCGATTCCTTGCCTGGGACCCGTTCTTCGCCGTCTGCCAGGAGACTGGGACTCCGGTGAACCTGCGCATCGGGTCGAGCAGCCAGATGCCGGCGGCGTCTCCGGACGCGCCGCCCACCGTCCAGTCAGCGCTCAGCTTCATCCACGCCGTGGCGTGGATGAAGGACTTCCTGTTCACCGGGGTCCTGGTGAAGTTTCCTCGGCTCGAACTCGCCTATAGCGAGGGGTAGATGGGGTGGATTCCGTACGCCCTGGAGCGAGCCGACGACGTGTGGGAGGGGCGCCGGGCTTCGGGCGGGGGTGCGGGATCTGATCCCGGATCCGCCGTCGTCGTGCTGATACCGGCAGATCTTCTGCTGCTTCTACCGCGGCAAACACGGCATCGAGGCGATCGAGACCGTGGGCGTGAACAACACGACCCTCGAGACGGACTACCCGCACGTCGACTCGACGTGGCCGGAGGCAAAGAAGGGGGCGGCGGAGCGTGTGAGTGGGCTGCCGGATGACGTGGCGTACAAGCTGTTGCGAGGGAATGCGATTCGGATGTTGGAGCTGTCTTTTGATGATGGTGAAGCCTGAGTCGGTAGTTCGGCCGTGCTCCTCTTCGCGATGGTCACGCGCCGTTGTGTGGCGGAGCGGGAAGCGACTGGGTGCGCGCAGCCGTGGCGCAGCGAACGATATGAGACCGGACGTGATCGGCGACGCGCTGCACGAGCTGTGGAGTTACGACCCGACGCGGTTCACGTACATCAAGGCGCACTGGCGCGACTACGTGTTCCACGTGAATGAGAAGGCGCAGGGGTGACAGGGGGCGGAGAGGTGATTGGAGTGCCGTTATCGGCGGGGAGGCGAGGAGACGCGCCTCCGCGTCGTCCTGGAGATGACCGACCTCGGCTGCACCAGAGGTCGGTCCGGGCGGGCTTTCACCCCAGGTCGCAGATTCAAATCCCATTGGCCTCACGCAACAAGACCCCCCAACCAGTCCTGGTTGGGGGTCTTCGCAGTGTGCCCGGTGTGTACGCAAGTTCGCCCCGGACGTGAGGTGCGTGAGAGGTGATCAAGAGAGGTGATCAAGAGACGTAATCGAGGTCTACGTAGAGGCCGAGTTACGCGGAAGAGGGTCTACGTAGGGGCCTGTTTGTCGGCGCTCGGTCTACGTCCGGTCCGTGCAGTGGGCGGCGGAGTCCGTCGCGGGCTCCTCCTCGTCGGAGGTCTCGCCCGTGTCCGTCGGCGCGCGGTGGCGGCAGCTCGGTGAGGAGCCGTGGGCCTCGGCGCGGATGCGTTGCTTCATAGTGGGGGGCAGGGAGCGGGCGAAGGCCCACGCCCAGGCGGCCGTCGGCGGGAGCGTCACGGCCGCGGTGCTGTTGCGCGGGCTCTCCGGCTGCTGTACCGGTGTGGCCGCGCGGGCCGTGGCGACGAGTCCGAGCGTCGTGCACAGTGCGATGAACGCGGTGATGACCGCGGTCCACAGCTTCATGACCCTGTTCTTGGCCATGGCCCCTCACTTTCGGGTTGGGCGATTTGCGTACTTTCCTCATGATGTGTATGGAGGTCGCGAAGTGGTGGATCCGCGCCCGTGGCGCGTCGATCTTCAGATCAACACCACCCAGATGGACCCAAGAAGACCGAAAAGCAGGGAAAAGTAGAGAAAGTCACAGTGTGTGGTGACTGTTCACGCTCCGCAGGGAGCGCTGCCGTCCGGTTCTACTGCTGTGTGCCGGGCGGGAGTTGGCGACCGGCGCAGGTCACCGATCGGTATCGGCCGGTGTGTATAGTCGGGCGGCAGAAGTCCCCTACGTCAAGGAAAGACGAGGTCGCGCGGTGAAGAAGCTTCTCCTGGTCGCACTGGCCGCCATCGGCGGGCTCCTCGTGTACCGCCAGATCCAGGCGGATCGCGCCGAGCAGGATCTGTGGACGGAGGCGACCGACTCCGTGCCCACGGGTTCGTGAGTATCGACGACAGTCTCAGTACAGACCCCGGCCGCCTCGCGGTCGGGGTTTTGTGTTGCCAGGGTGCCAGGGGGCGTAGGTCACGACAGAGCGTCGTGGACGTCACAGGAAGCGCTTGAGTAGCTGAAGAAGGGATGACGCGGCGGCCGGAGGGGCAGGATGGTCGAGGCTTCGCGGCGTCCGGGACGGCTTCGGGACAGTGATGGTGCCGGTCCGCGGATGCCCGGTGAGTGACGATCCGGTGCTACGGCGAGGGGTGGCGCGTGATGGGGCGGCGCACGGGACGGTGGCGCGGCCGTACGGTCCTGGCCGGGGCGGCGGCGCTGTTCTCGGTCGTGGCGTCGGTGGGGCAGGCGACGGCGGCCGGTACTCCCCCTCCGTACCGCTTCGCCGCCGACGCCGAACGGGTCGAGGGCACGACGACGGCCACGGACGCCGTACGGCTGACCCCCGGCACGACCTACCGGAGCTCCATCCGAAACAAGGGGAAGCTCTATTACGGGCTGCGGCTCGACGCCGTGTCCACCGCGTACGTGTCGGCCACCGCCGTCCCCAAGGCGGGAACGAAGGTCGTGTACGCGGACGGCATCAAGGTGTCCATCCAGGACCCCAACGGCCACAAGTGCTTCTCCGGAGACGCCGCCGAAGCACGCTTCGGCCCCACCGAGACCCCGCGACCGCTCACCGCCTGGGCCTCGCGCAGGACCGGCCCCGGCACGTATTCGTGCAAGGGCGCGGGGACGTACTCCGTGCTCGTCGAGCGCATCAGCGGGGCCGAGTCCTCGCCGGACGACTGGGAGCTGGAGCTTCGGTACGTGTCGGAGCCCGCGCTGAAGAAGGCCGCTTCGACGACCGCCCCCGAGGTCTGGAACTCCGCTTCCCCGCAAGTGATCGACGGCCCCGCCAGGCCCCGTAAGGGCGGTACGAGCTTCAACGAGGCGCGTGCCCTGGAACAGGGCGTCTGGAAAGACCTGGTGCAGGCCGGGCAGACGCTCTTCTACCGCGTTCCCGTCGACTGGGGGCAACAGTTCTACGCCACCGCCGAACTGGGTCCCGCGAGCGGCGACGGATTCCTGGGCAACGCCCTCGGCCTGTCGCTCTACAACCCGGTGCGCGCCCTGGTGGACGACGCCGGCGCCGGATACGACGGCACGCAGAAGTCGGCCACGCTGGAGCCGCTGCCCCCCGTCGCCTACGAGAACCGGTACGACATCGACGATCAGGTGAGCGGCATGCGGTTCGCGGGCTGGTACTACCTGGCCGTGCACCTCGGCGAGGAGATGGCCGACAAGTTCGGCGACGGGCCGTTGGATCTGACGCTGCGCGTGCGGGTGAGCGGTGTGGCCGGGGCGCCGGTTGCGTACGACGGAGCCGTCGTGCCGCGTGACGTGTTCGACGTCACCGCGGGGGACAAGGACGCGGCGTCGATCGGCGCCGTGGCGCCTGGCGGGGACGGGGACGGGGACGCGGGACCGGACGGGAACACCGCGATGAAGGCGGTGGCCGCGGGCGGGATCGGCGCGGGGACCGTACTGGTCCTGGGGCTCGGTGTGTGGACCGTGGTCGCGAGACGGCGGGCGGCGGCGGCGGCCGGAGCGGCGGCACCCGCAGCGGGGAGTCCCGGAGCAGGGAGTCCCGGAGCGGGGGCGGTGGCCGTGCCGTTCGCCGACCGGCCGGACGCGCGGTCGCGGGAGTACGGGCCTCCGCGAACCTGGTAGTCCACGGGCCAGGGCTGCCACAGTCCCCGGGCCCCGGGAGCCTGTCCTGAAGTCCATGGGCTCCCCGTGGACTACAGGCTGCAGGCTCAGATCTGTGTCAGCGCCCAGAATCCGACCGCGAAACAGGCCAGCGCGAGCAGGAGCACCGGAACCGCCACGTTCGCGGGCGGCCCGGGCCGCCGCGGCGCCCGCCTGGCGCGATGCCGCGCAACTGGCTGCGGCTGAGGCGGAACCCGAACGTCTTGAGCGGTGTATGAAGCAGTAGAGGCGAATTCGCGCGGCTGCGGCGGCGACACGGGGGTCGGAGCCGAGACGTGCGGAGCCTGGGGGGAGGGCGTGTGAGTGGGTTCGTACGGCAGCGACGGGGAGTACGCGGGGTTCGGGATCGTCGGCGACGTGGGGGGAGTGGGAGGCTGCTCGGGCTGTGGTTGCGCCTGTGGGTGGGGCTGCGGCTGGTGCCGCTGTATGTGAGAGGTGCTGGTCCGGGGTGGGGGCGGCTGAGGGAAGCTGCCGCTGTCCGACACGGCGGGGGACTGCGGGGGGACGGGTGCGGTCGTCGGCGGTGGCGGTACGTCTCCGGGGGTGAGGGGAGACGGTACGGCGCCGGCGTGGGGATGCTGAGGAGCAATGTCCGCGGGAGGCGTCGGTGGGACAGCACCCGTGCGGGTCCGGGGCCAGGCCGTGTCGGTGTGGGCGTCGGGGGACACGGCACCGTGACGTGCCTCAGGAGACGTGGTCGCCTGGGGGGATACGGCTCCCGCGTGGGCCTCGGGCCAAGCGGTGCTCCGCGCTCGCGCCTCACGCCCCTCCGTGTCCGTCCGAGCGCTCGGAGACGCGGGACCCGACTGCTGCGACGGGGTCGAGGTGCTCGGGCCGTGGTGTTGAGGCGCCGTGTCGTGAGGCTGGGCACCACCGGACGCGGCGGTGGTCGTGAGGGGGCCCTGCGGGCCGAACTCCGCCGGAAGCGGGCCTAGTTGGTCGAAGATCTCGATCAGCTCGTCGTCAGGACCGGGCTCCGGGAGGAGCTCCCTGGCCGCGGCGAGCGCCTTGCGCGCCCCTGTGGCGGTGCGGAACCGCGCCTGCGGGTCCGGCTGGAGCAGAGAGGCCACGATCTGCCACAGCGGCTCGGGAACCCCCTTCGGGGCGCCCGGGGTGCCGTGGGCCGTGAAGTGGTCGACCAATGCCTTGGCATCGGGCTTGGCGCCCTCCAGGAGATAGAGGGCGACCAGGCCCACGGCGAAGAGGTCGGCGGGGAAGTCCGGCTCCGCTCCGATCAGCTGCTCGGGCGCGAAGTAACCGGGCGTCCCCACCACGTAGTTGGTCTCCGTCAGCCGGGGCTCACCCAGCCGCATCGAGATGCCGAAGTCGGACAGCCGCAGCCGCGGACGGCCCGTTCCGGTCGCCTCCAGGAGGATGTTGGCGGGCTTGATGTCACGGTGCACGACCCCCTCCGCGTGCACCGCGGCAAGCCCCGCCAGCAGCTGGTCGAGGAGAGTGCAGACGAACACCGGCGGCAGGGGGCCGTAGTCCCCGATCAAGTGGACCAGCGAACCGCCTCCGACGAGGTCCATGGTGAACAGGACCTTGTCGTCGTCGGCGGCCCAGCTGGCGGGTGCGAGCACATGGGGGTGGTCGATCCGTAGTGCCTGCTCCCGCACGAAGCGCAGCAGCGAGTGCGCGTCGCTCTGCTGGAGCACCTTGGCGGCCACATACCGGCGCCGCCTGTGGTCCCAGGCGCGCCAGACGGCACCGACTCCCCCGCGTCCGATCGGGTCGACCAGTTCGTACCGGCCGGCGAAGACCTCACCCATGGTCGTGCGTCGCTCCCCCTTCGGCGGTCGGTACAGCGGCCCTTCCGAGGTGCCCGGCTGCCTGGCTTCCAGTGTCCGGCAGGCCCAACAGGCCTTCGGCTACCGGGTGTTCGGCGGCCGGGCGGTGTGCTCAGCTCTGGTGGGACTGGTAATGGGCCACCGCGTCCGAGGTGCGGCCGGCTCCGTACACCCGGAGGAACTCTGCCAGTTCCGGGTGGGTCGGGGCGAGGGTGTCCGCCGCCTCGATGATGTCCCCCGCGGCAGCGACCGAACGCAGCAGTGACTGGATCTCGCGCACCACACGCTTCACCGTGGGCGCACCCCCCGAACTGGTCGTCGACTGCGTGGTGTTGCTGAGCACCGAGCCCCCTTGCGACTTCTTGATCTCGTCCATCCGCTCGGTGGCCTCGGCAGCGCTCACACTGCCGTCCGCCACCTGCCCCGCAAGATCCTGCAGTAGCTGTACGCGCTGGACCACCGCAGGGTTCCCGATTTTGGCGCGTTGGCCGCTCATCAGCTGCGACAGCATGGGCGCTGACAGGCCGAGCACTCCCGCGAGGCGCGCCTGATTGAGCCCCAGATCGTCTATGAGCCTACGGAAGAGCGCCCCCAACGGCTCTCCGTACCAGTTCCGCTGCAGCTCCCGGGCTCTTGCGGTTGCTTCCTGCTGTGCGGCGTCCATTCGCGTCTCCCCATCGCTTCCCCAAGTACCGCGGTTCGCTGTCGCGAACCACGTCGAGCATCTTACGGAGAGTGGTCGTGCGCGGGGAGCCCCAATCTTTTTGCGGGATACCGGGGGTGACCCGGTACTCTGGTCTGCGGCGCTGTTCAAGAAGGACATCCTTCTGGCAGATGCCTCCCTTCCGGGGCCTTAGCTCAGTTGGTAGAGCGCTGTCTTTGCATGGCAGATGTCAGGGGTTCGACTCCCCTAGGCTCCACGGAACGAACCCCCTCTGATCGGCTTAGCCGCAGGTCAGAGGGGGTTTTCTTATGTAGTGAGCAGTGCAGGCGGGAGGTGTGGAGCCCGCCTTTTGGGGGACTCCTGAGGTGTCCTGGCCGCACTGTGGCGGCGTCCATGAGCGGCTGCCCGCCCTGCCCGTCGAAGCTTTTGATCTCGTGTGCCTCAGGGATGGTTCCACGCCGTGATGGGCTGATCAACGGGCCTGAGATGGCCGGGAATTGACCGTCCGTTCTGGCGTGACGTGGCCTCGTCAATCTTCATGGTCCCGCTCCCCTCGGGCGCCGGGGCCCCGCGGGGCGGGTGCGAGCGGTGAGGTGCATCACAGAATCGGGGCAATGTAATTTGCAATTGTTTGCGCAAAGTGACGCCTGGTGACAGGTCCGCGGGGTCCTCGCGCAGGTGACTGAGGTGGCGTGGCCGTAGTGGGTGGGAGTAGTGAAGGGTTGCGTGAGCTGCTGTGAACGGAGATGTGTAACCAGAACACTGCGCTCCGTTAAGAAAGTGTGTGCGGGTGTTGCACGCCTGGCCCGTTGCAAACGTCATCGTGAACGGAGGGCGTAAAGCAGGCGCTCTCCCGAGGCCGCCAGAAGCGCACACGAGGCCTCGCCTTCCGCGAGGAGAGGCAAAACCGCACGTGAATCTGGACGTTGCATGCGATGTGATCCTGGCGGTGCTCGCACTGCGGGTGTTCGGCCGTGACGCGCTCGGTCTGCTGCGCCGCGTGGCCGCGGCCGGAGTCCGGGCGGGCATCACCGAGATGCGGCGCGAGGGCGGTACGGAGGGGCGGACATGAGCCAGGACCTTCCCCGATACGCGACTGGTGCCCGGCCGATGAGGACACTGCCGCTGGATTTCGAGGCCTTCCACCGGATGTACCGGCCGATCTATGTCCACTGGGCGGAGATCCGGCTGGGCAGCAGGGCCGATGCCGAAGAGGCCGTAGACGCGGCCTTCGAGAAGTTACTGAGGGCCTGGCCCACCGTCCTGACCAAGGAGAACCCGACCGCGTACGCCTGGCGCGTGCTCAGGCACACCACGATCGACTTCGCCAGGGCCCGAGACCGTCGTCCCGCACTCATGGGCGAGGCCGCCTTCGAGACGGTGGCGCTCCGTCAGACGGTCGACCCCATCGGCCAGTTCGAGGAAAGCCTCAGCCTCTACGAGGCGATCGGGCAGCTGCCGCCACGTCAGATGGACGTCATGCTCCTGCAGTTCGGCCAGGGCTTCACGGTGGAGGAGGTGGCGGCCGCACTCGGGATCACCCCGGCGGGCGTACGCTCCACGGTCCGCCATGCCAGGCGACGGCTGGAGCACGCTTACGGGGTCAAGCGGCGGCTGGAGGCCACGCGGAACGAGAGCGACCCACAGGGCGAGAGCGCCCTGCGCAGCGAGGGTGCCGCGCGGAGCGAGAGCGAGGAAGGGCATGCCGATGACATCGCACATTGACGAACTGCTCGCCCGCGCCAGGCTGCGACGCGAGCCCTACTCCGCGGCCGCCATCGACGCTGGCGCGGCCCGCCTGGCGGCCCGAGCGGCGGTGCGGTGGGACGAAACCGAAGTGCGACCCTGTCCTACGCTCCACGCCCGCAAGGCCGCCGAGCCGACCGGCGAGGACTGGGTCAGGGAGAGTGCCCTCGGCAAGAACCCGGGCAGGAACGCGGGCGAGAGCGGCTCGTGCGACGAGACCCAGACCGAGGAACGCTCCACAGACAGAAGCCCGACCGGCGAGGGATCAGTGGAGGAGAGTTCCGCCGCCGACGATCTCCAGACCCTCTGCGAGACCGTGATCACCTACACCGGAGCCCTCGCCGACCTCCGGGACTTTCTCGCCCGGGCCCTGCCCGAACCGTCCGGGGCGCGCGTCCTGGGGTGCATGCTGCAGCTCTCCGAGCGCGAGGAGTCCGCCCGCTTCTGGTGGCAGTACGCCGCAGGGGCCGGCGACCCCACCGCCAGCTACTGCCTCTATCTGCACCACCGGGCCCTGGGCGAGCACGGAGCAGCCGATTGGTGGCACACCCAGCACACTCAGCACGCACAACAGGCCCAGCACATCCAGCACACCCAGACCGACGCCGTGGCCGCCGGGAAGACCGGATCCGAGGTCGCGATCACCACCACGCTGCGCATCCTCCGCGCGCTGAAGCCGGACGACTCGCCCGTGCCCGAACCGGTCAACGCCGTCCTGCACTACGTGCCCGCGGCCGTCGCCTACGTGGACGACGACCTGGATCTTCCCCTGCCGGACCCCGACTTCACCGACCGCATAAGGGCCCTCACCGCCACACCTTCCGCTTCTTCGACTCCGACCGCACCGGTCGGCGGCGCGGCGGAAGCCCCCTGCCGCTCCTGTAAGCGCAAGCCCCTGCCGGAGCGCAGGCGTTCACGCCGCACCGCGACCGGTTTCACGTAGAGCCGGTTTCACGTGAAACCGCAACGCGGTTGGTTCCGCGTGAGGGGCTGGTTCCACGTGAAACATCGTGGGGGGCAGGAGGCCCCAGGCCTCCTGCCCCCCACGATGGTGATGTCCTACGGCCGCGTCAGTCGCGGTCCTCGCGCTCCGCCGCCTCGGCCTCGGCCTGCTTGGCCTGGACCTCGGGGTCGAGCTCGTCCTGACCGCTGTCGTCGACCGAGGTCAGGTGGCCGCCCTCCGGGACCTCCGTGGCGGCCGGCGGTTCGACCAGCCAGTCGGGGTTGGCCTGCTTGTCCCACCACTTCCAGGCGGCGAAGGCGCCACCGGCCAGGATGCCCAGAACGGCCAGGCCCTTGGCGAGGCGGCCGGCCCTGGCCCGCCGCTCGTGCTTACGGGCCAGCTTCTCGATCTCCTTGGCCGAGACCTGACCGCGCAGCGCCGCCATCGCCGCCGCACTGCGGGACGCGGCCTCGTCACGGACGGGACCGGCCGCGGCCCTGGCCTGCTCGATCCTCGGCCGGGAGTAGTCCGCCGCCTGCTGGGCAGCCTTGCGCGTGCGGACAGCTGCCTCGTGGGCGGCCAGGTCGACTTTCGGCGGTACATGGGTGCGCGCCTGCTCAAGACGCGGGGCGAGATGGGCGTCGTACTGCGTGCGTGCCTGTTCAGCGGCCAGGAGAGCGGCGGCCGACACCTTCGGCGCGAGCTTGACGCGTGCTTCCTGCGCGTAGTGCGTGGCTCGGTCCCTGGTCGTGTCGGCGTAGGGCGCCACCACTTCCGCGGCGTGCCGCACGCTGTCCCTCGCCGACTCGGCCGCTGCGCGCACGCTGTCCTTGCGGGTCACGGGATCCTCCTCCTCGGTGGCGTACATGGGGGCTTGGGGCCATCCCCCAGGAAGTCACAGTTCACCTTTCCACCCTTATCCGGATCATGCCTGCCGGAGCGCTCCGGGGCATGCGAGGGCGGGCATCCGGGTCATGAGAGACGACTCCGGGTCTACTCGGGGCAATAACCGATCAATGCGGTGCAACAGGAGCTTGCGACGACAATGTCACGGATCCCCGAACTGTGCGTCGCTTTGGTACGAAGCGGTTGAAGCGGTCCTGAACGGTGGTGACGGAAGACTGGCGGCGCGGTCCGTGCGAGGATCGGGGAGTCACAAAGGACAACGGAAGGCAGATCGTGGCTGAGCAGCTTTACGCCACCCTGAAGACCAATCACGGCGACATCGAAGTGCGGCTCCTGCCGAACCACGCGCCCAAGACGGTCCGGAACTTCGTCGAGCTCGCCAAGGGCGAGCGTGAGTGGACCAACCCGGCCACGGGTGCGAAGTCCACGGACAAGCTCTACGACGGCACGGTCTTCCACCGGGTGATCAGCGGATTCATGATCCAGGGCGGTGACCCGCTGGGCAACGGCACCGGCGGTCCCGGTTACGAGTTCGAGGACGAGTTCCACCCGGACCTCGCCTTCGACAAGCCGTACCTGCTGGCCATGGCGAACGCCGGCCCGGGCACCAACGGCTCCCAGTTCTTCATCACCGTCTCCCCGACGGCGTGGCTGACCCGCAAGCACACCATCTTCGGTGAGGTCAGCGACGGGGCGAGCCAGAAGATCGTGGACGCCATCGCCTCCGCGCAGACGAACCCGCGCACCGACCGCCCGGTCAACGACGTGGTCATCGAGTCGGTCGTCATCGAGACCCGCTGAACCGAGGCCTCCCGGGGGGAACCGAGAGAGGTCGCCCGCAGGGAACCAAACGCCCCGCCCATCCGTAAGGATGAGCGGGGCGGTGCGTTGCGTACCAAATGCGTACAGAGGATGAGGGGATCCCCATGGACCAGGCGCCAGGCAGCCCGCAGGAACCACAGGGTGCCGCGAGCCTGCCCACCTGTTACCGGCACCCGGACCGGGAGACCGGCGTCCACTGCACCCGCTGCGAGCGCCCCATCTGCCCCGAGTGCATGATCAGCGCCTCGGTCGGCTTCCAGTGCCCGGAATGCGTGCGGAACGGTTCCGGTACGGGCCACGCCCCCGACGCCGCCCAGCCGCGCACCCTCGCGGGCGGCACGGTCACCGCGGATCCCCGGCTGATCACCAAGATCCTCGTCGGGCTCAACCTCGCGATCTTCCTGGTCCAGCTCTCCGTGGGCGACCGCTTCACCGACAGCTTTTACCTCATCGGCCGGGTGTTCTTGCCGATCCTCGGAAACGACCTCCAGGGCGTCGCGGAGGGGCAGTGGTACCGGCTGGTCACGTCGATGTTCCTGCACGCCAGCTATATCCACATCGCCTTCAACATGTTCAGCCTGTGGTGGATCGGCGGCCCCCTGGAGGCGGCCCTCGGCCGTGCCCGCTACCTCGCCTTGTATGCGGTGTCCGGTCTCGCCGGCAGTGCGCTCACGTATCTGCTCGCCGAGCCGAACCAGCCGTCGCTGGGCGCCTCCGGCGCGATCTTCGGTCTGTTCGGCGCGACGGCTGTCCTCATGCGGCGGCTCAACTACGACATGCGTCCGGTGATCATCCTGCTGGTGATCAACCTGCTCTTCACCTTCAACCCAGGGTTCAACATCGCCTGGCAAGCCCATATCGGCGGCCTCGTCGGCGGTGTCCTGACCGGCTACGCCATGGTGCACGCGCCCCGTGAACGCCGGGCCCTGATCCAGTACGGCGCGTGCGCGCTCGTGTTGATCGCGGTTGTGGTCATGACAGTGGTGAGGACCGGCCAGCTCACCTGAGCCGAACAGCCCGCCCGCCTGAGCCGCGCTGCCCCGGCCATCCGGGCCGAGTTGCCCGGAGCCGCCCGAAAGTCAAGCTCGACCCGCCTGAGAGGCCGGCCCAACCCACCCGGGAGTCCCGCGGGAGCCCACGTTGTCCACAGACCGTGGCGGATCTTGTGCATGCTGTGTGGGAACAAGCGTGCCCCCTGTCCCTGACCTGGATTTCCCCAGGCGGGGCAGGGGGCGAACGCACTTCCGGATACCGGTAGGTCAGTCACACCGGCGTCAACGCCCGGTGGGTTATCCACAGATCTTCAGACCTATCCACACTGTGGAAACCCTTGTGGATAACTCAGTGGACAACTTGGGCCACGGCTTGCGGTCACAGGTGGGGAGAAGCCCTGGTGCAGGCTCCGGACACCTTACGGCCGCGTCACTTCCACTGCGTGGAAACGCCGAATCCCGCCGCGATGAAGCCGAAGCCCACCACGATGTTCCAGTTGCCCAGTGCGTCGATCGGCAGGGAACCGTCCGTCACGTAGAACACGACGATCCAGGCGAGGCCGATGAGGAACATGGCCAGCATGACCGGGGCGACCCAGGCACGGCTGTTCAGCTTGATGTTGGTCGCCTGCTTCGCCGGGGGCGGCGTGTAGTCGGCCTTCTTGCGGATACGTGACTTCGGCACGAGGGTCTCTCCTGTCGATGCGCTGCGTGGCCGCGCAGGGAACGTGGGCGGGCTCCGGGGCAGCGTACAAGGGGACTCTTAGCACTCCCCCGGGCGTCCGTTAGCGTAGTGCTTCCGCGGCGCCGAAGGAGATAAGGGTACGTTGAGCAATTCTGCCGACTCCTCCCAGTCGGGTTCCAGCACGGTCACAGTCCGGCGTTTCCGGCCGGTGCGGGTGCTGACCGTGGCCGTGTTCGCTCTGGCCGGGCTGATCTTCTTCACCAGCTTCAACACGGCCAAGGGCACCAATATCCGTACGGACGCCTCGCTGCTGAAGCTCTCCGACCTGATCCAGGAGCGCAGCCACAAGAACGGGCAGCTCGACGAGAGCAACGGCTCGTTGCGCGAAGACGTCGAGTCGCTCGCGGAGCGGGACAACGGCAGTACGAAGGCGGAGGCGGCCAGGCTCGCCGCCCTGGAGGAGAACGCGGGCACCCAGAAGCTCAAGGGCGAGGCCCTCACGGTCACCCTCGACGACGCGCCTCCGAACGCCACCGCGAAGCTCCCCGGCTACCCCGAGCCGCAGCCCGACTACCTGGTCATCCACCAGCAGGACCTCCAGGCCGTGGTGAACGCCCTGTGGCAGGGAGGCGCCAAGGGCATCAAGGTCATGGACCAGCGGCTGATCTCCACCTCCGCCGTCCGTTGTGTGGGCAACACCCTGATCCTCCAGGGCCGCGTCTACTCACCCCCGTACAAGGTCCAGGCGGTCGGCGACCCGGAGAAGCTCCAGAAGGCCCTCTCGGCCTCCAAGGCGATCCAGAACTACATGGTGTACGTCAACGTCTACGGGCTCGGCTGGAAAGTCGACGAGGACGGGACGGTGACTCTTCCCGGCTACTCGGGCACGGTGGATCTCCACTACGCGAAGCCTGTGGAGTAGCAGCCCATGAGGTGAGAGCCCATGGGGTATGAACCCGTGGGGTATGAGCGCATGGAGTAGTGGAGCCGCTGCCGCTGGGGGACCTTGTGTCGGTGCGAGTGGTCGTCAGGACGTTCAGCGAGCTGTGCGTCACCGTCGGCACCGTGATCGTGCTCTTCGTGGTCTACGTGCTGTTCTGGACGGGTGTGAAGGCCGACACCGCGATGGACGACCAGATCGCCCTGCTCCAGGAGCAGTGGGCGAAGGGCTCCGTGACCGCCGGGCCCGAGGAACCGAGGCCCACGCCCACGGCGACGGAGGGCCCCGGTGCGAGTCCCCGGGCGCCGGCCCCGTACAAGCCGGTCCCGTACAAGGACGGCAGGCCCTTCGCTGTGATGTACATCCCGCGGCTTGGTTTCACGTGGAACAAGCCCGTGCTCGAAGGCACGAAGACGGGCACCCTCAAGAAGGGCCTCGGCCACTACGCGAGCACCGCCCGGCTCGGGCAGCGGGGGAACTTCTCCGTCGCCGGCCATCGGCGTACGTACGGTGACCCGTTCAAGGATTTCCCCAGGTTGCGGCCGGGTGACGCGGTGGTGCTGACCGACGGCACGGCCTGGTTCACGTACCGCATCGATACGAAGCCCTACAAAACGCTTCCCAGTGACATGGCGGTCATTGACCCCGTACCGAAGAAGTCGGGGTACACGCGTGCGGGCCGCTATCTGACGCTGACGACCTGTGAGCCGGAATGGGGCCACAGCCACCGGCTGATTATCTGGGCACATCTTGACTCGACCCAGCCTGTAGAGGCTGGGAAACCGGAGGCCCTACGCCGTTAGTCTGGTCTGGTACGGCGTGAGTCTGGTGCCGTGGCGCGACGGAAGGGACGGCATGTACGGCTTTATCTGGCGGCATCTGCCGGGGAACACGTGGATCAAGGC
Source organism: Streptomyces sp. NBC_00878 (assembly GCF_026341515.1). NCBI lineage: Bacteria > Bacillati > Actinomycetota > Actinomycetes > Kitasatosporales > Streptomycetaceae > Streptomyces > Streptomyces sp. NBC_00878. The sequence continues at coordinate 5,405,683 of NZ_JAPEOK010000001.1, forward strand.
ACTGATCTCCATGGTGCTGATCCTCGCGGCGGTCTACGTGCTCTTCCAATACGTCTTCCCGTGGGCCGAACCGCTGCTGCCCTTCAACGATGTGACGGTGGACAACCAGTGAGCGCGCGGATTCTCGTCGTTGACAACTACGACAGCTTCGTCTTCAACCTGGTCCAGTACCTCTACCAGCTGGGCGCCGAGTGCGAGGTGCTGCGCAACGACGAGGTGTCGGCGCTGCACGCGCAGGACGGTTTCGACGGCGTGCTGCTGTCGCCCGGTCCCGGCACCCCCGAAGAGGCCGGTGTCTGCGTCGACATGGTGCGGCACTGCGCCGAGACCGGCATCCCCGTCTTCGGGGTCTGCCTCGGAATGCAGTCGATGCAGGTGGCGTACGGCGGGGTCGTGGACCGTGCGCCCGAGCTGCTGCACGGCAAGACGTCGCTCGTCGAGCACGAGGGCACGGGGGTGTTCGCGGGGCTGCCGTCGCCCTTCACCGCCACCCGCTACCACTCGTTGGCCGCCGAGCCGAAGACCGTGCCCGTCGAACTGGAGGTCACGGCCCGTACGCACGACGGGATCATCATGGGGCTCAGGCACCGTGAACTCCTGGTCGAGGGCGTGCAGTTCCACCCCGAGTCCGTCCTGACCGAGCACGGTCACCGCATGCTGGCCAACTGGCTGACCGAATGCGGCGACCAGGGTGCCGTGGCCAGATCGGTGGGGCTCGCTCCGGTGGTGGGCAGGGCCACGGCGTGACCGCGCTGCGCCCTGAGCGCGACAGTGCCGCCCCGTACGGCGAGGACGCCGGGTACGGGGGCGCTGAGGCGTTTGCGGCGCCGGGCGCTTTCGACGGGGCAACGGCCTTCGAGCCGTCCCGTGATGGTCTGACGTCCCTTGATTTCGCGGCGCCGAATGATGGTCTCGGGGCACTGAACGGTGCTGCCCGGCCGAACGGTGCGATGCGGGCCGCCGTCGACGGGCTCGCCGACCCGCTCAGCGACCCGCTGCCGGGCCAGCAGCAGCCCGCGGCCCCCACGCCCCCGGCAGCTCCCGCGGCTCCCGAGCAGGAGTGGTACGACCCTCAGGCGTACGCGCAGGACTGGAGCGCCGGGCAGACGGCCTCGTCGTACGCGGAGCCGGTGCGTCGGGCACACGCGGAGCCCGCGCACGGGTACGCCGAGCCGCAGCCGCAGCCGCAGCCGCAGCCGCAGCCGTCGTACGCCGAGCCGCAGCAACCGCTGCCGTATGCCGAGCCGCAACGCTCGTACGAGGAGCAGCAACCGTCCTATGGAGCGGCGCCTGGAGTGACTCCCGGCGTGGCTCCTGGCGCGGCGCCGCAGACGCCGTACGAGCCGCCTCCCGCCGACGACGAGACGGTAGGGCTGCGCATAGCCGACGTCGAGTCCATAACGGGAACCACGAGGACCGCCGCCGCGACCCCTGGGTCCGCCGCAACGCCCGCAGGGGGCGTCGGAGGCGCGGGAGCCCCGGGCGGTGGCCGTGCGGCCCGTCGCAAGGCCGCCAGGCGTCACGGCCACGGTCACGGGCGGCACAGCGGGGCCGGTGGGTCCGGCGGGGCACACGAGGGGCAGGAGGGGCAGGAGAGCCGGGACGAGTCCGGAGCGCCCCTCTCCCGTATGGAGGCGAGACGCGCGGCGCGGGCACGGAAGCCGGGCGCGGCCGTGCTGGCCAGCCGCGCGATCGGCGAGGTGTTCATCACCACCGGCGTACTGATGCTGCTGTTCGTGACGTACCAGCTGTGGTGGACGAACGTCCGGGCGCACGCGCAGGCGGGCAACGCGGCGAGCAGCCTCCAGGACGACTGGGCCAGCGGCAAGGGGAACCCGGGGACGTTCGAGCCGGGGCAGGGTTTCGCCCTTCTGCACATCCCGAAGCTGGACGTGATCGTGCCGATAGCCGAGGGCACCGACAAGAAGCGGGTGCTGGACCGCGGCATGGTCGGCCACTATGCCGAGGACGGCGTGAAGACGGCGATGCCGGACGCCAAGACGGGCAACTTCGGTCTTGCCGGTCACCGCAACACCCATGGCGAACCGTTCCGCTACATCAACCGTCTCAAGCCGGGCGACCCGATCGTGGTGGAGACGCAGGACAAGTACTTCGTCTACAAGATGGCGTCGATCCTGCCGGTGACACCGCCGAGCAACACGTCCGTGCTGGACGCGATCCCCAAGGCGGGGGGCTTCACCAAGGCGGGCCGCTACATCACTCTCACCACCTGCACCCCAGAATTCACCAGCAAGTACCGGATGATCGTCTGGGGCACGATGGTCGAGGAACGGCCGCGCGACCAGGGCAAACCGGACGAGCTCGTCAGCTGAGAGTATCCCTGGCGACCAGACGTTCCTAGCGCCATGGAAGTTCAGACGTCATGGCATCCCATGCTTCACGACATCCCAAGATTCCTGAGAGACCAGACGGGGCAACGCAGTGGCAGCGACGACCGACCACGAAGAGCACACGGACGCCCGGGCGTCCTCGCCCGCGCCGCGGCGCCGCGGCGGCCGGATCGCGGCGGCGGTCAGCGTCTTCGGTGAACTCCTCATCACGGCGGGGCTGATCCTCGGCCTGTTCGTCGCCTACTCGCTGTGGTGGACGAACGTCGTCGCGGACCGGGCGGCCGACAAGCAGGGCGACAAGGTGCGCGACCACTGGGCGGAGGACCGCGGCCCGGTCGGTCTGGACACCAAGGACGGCATCGGCTTCCTGCACGTCCCGGCGATGAACAGCGGCGAGGTGCTGGTCAAGAAGGGCACCTCCACCAAGTCCCTCAACAACGGCATCGCCGGCTACTACACCGACCCCGTCAAGTCCGCCCTCCCGCAGGACAAGAAGGGCAACTTCTCGCTGGCCGCCCACCGCGACGGCCACGGCGCCAAGTTCCACAACATCGACAAGCTCAAGAAGGGCGACGCGATCGTCTTCGAGACCAAGGACGACTGGTACGTCTACAAGGTCTACGCGACCCTCCCCGAGACGTCGAAGTTCAACGTCAAGGTCCTCGCGCCCGTCCCCAAGGAATCGGGCAAGAAGAAGGCGGGCCGCTACATCACGCTCACGACCTGCACGCCCGTCTACACGTCCCGCTACCGGTACGTCGTGTGGGGCGAGCTGGATCGTGTGGAGAAGGTCAACGACGAGCGCACGCCGCCGCCGGAGCTGCGCTAGCGGGACAGCGGGAGCGGGAGCGGGAGCGGGCGGGGAGCAGCGGGGAGCAGCGGGGAGCAGCGGGGAGCAGCAAGTGGGGGCGTGTGCGGCTCTGTCGAGCTGCACACGCCCCCATCCTTGTGTGGCGGGTCTTGATCCCGGGTCAGTCGTCTTCGCTGCGGACTACCCCGCTGGTGCCTCCGAACAGGCCGCCGTTGCCGTTGCCGCCGTTGTTCTGTTGACCGGCATCGACCGTGCCGAGGGTGACCTTGTCGCCGGCCTTCACCTGCTGGCCCTCCTGCGGGTTGCTGGCGAGGACGATGGAGTTGTCGTCCTGCGACCCCTGGATGTTGCCAAGCTGGAGCTGGTTCTGCGCGAGAACCTGCTTGGCCTGGGCGAGGGTCAGCTGGGTCACCTTCGGCATGGCGAACTTCTGCTCCTCCGCCGCCTTGCCGATCTGGATCGTCACCGTGTCGCCGGGGTCGGCCTGCGAGTTGGCTGCGGGCACCGTCGCGATGACCTTGCCGACCAGGTTCTGGTCGTCGGTCTCCACATCGTTGCAGGTGCCCTTGAGGTCGTTCTGCTCCATCCGCGCCTTGGCGTCGTCACAGCTCAGGCCGCTGACGTCCGGAACGGTGACCTGCTCCTTCTCCTTGGCGATGGTGAGGGTGACCACGGTCCCCTTCTCCACCTCCTTACCCGCCGTCGGGTCCTGTTCGAGGACCGTGCCGGGCTCCTCGCTGGACTCCTTGGTCTCCGTCTCGACCTTGAAGCCGTACTTGTCGTCCTCAAGCTTCTCGGTGGCCTCGTCGACCGGGTCGTCGATGACGTTCGGGACGGCGACCTTCGGCGCCCCCGTCGACACCGTCAGCGTGATCGTGTCGTTCTTCTTGACCTGGGTCTCCGCCTTCGGGTTCTGGGCGCAGATACTGTTCTTCGGGGTGTTCTCGCAGGGCTTGGACTCGGTCGTCAGGTTCAGCTCACGGTTGACGGCCATCTTCTTGGCCTCGTCCAGAGTCCGGCCGACGAAGTTCGGCGCCGGGAACGCCTCGTCGTCCGACCCGCCGTCCCCAGTGAACGCCCACTTGCCGATGAGGATCGCGCCGACCAGGACGAGCGCGCCCGCGACGACCAGCAGGATCGTCGAGGTGTTGCTCTTCTTCGGCTGGCGTCGGCGCCCGGCGCGGTCGTCGTAGCCGAAGCCGCCGTCGTCCGGGCTCATCGGGGGCAGCATGGACGTGGCCTGCGCGTCCGTGGAGCGCAGCGCGGTGGTGGGCCGGTCGTCGGGGTAGCCGCCGTAGCCCACGGAGCCCATGGCCGCCGTCGCCGCGACGGGCTGGCCGTCGAGGCAGGCCTCGATGTCGATGCGCATCTCGTCGGCGGACTGGTACCGGTAGTCCGGGTCCTTGGTGAGCGCCTTCAGGACGATGGCATCCATCTCGGGCGTGATCTCGGGGTCGAAGACGCTCGGCGGCTGCGGCTCCTCGCGCACGTGCTGGTACGCCACGGCGACCGGGGAGTCCCCGATGAACGGCGGGCGGACCGTCAGGAGCTCGTACAGCAGACATCCCGCCGAGTACAGGTCGGAGCGGGCGTCGACCTGCTCGCCCTTGGCCTGCTCCGGCGAGAGGTACTGCGCCGTCCCTATGACCGCCGAGGTCTGCGTCATCGTCATGCCGGAGTCGCCCATGGCGCGGGCGATGCCGAAGTCCATGACCTTGACCTGGCCGTTGCGCGTCAGCATGACGTTCGCCGGCTTGATGTCGCGGTGGACGATGCCCGCGCGGTGCGAGTACTCGAGTGCCTGGAGGATGCCGATGGTCATCTCCATGGCCCGCTCGGGCAGCAGTTTGCGCCCGGAGTGCAGCAGCTCTCTCAGCGTGGACCCGTCGACGTACTCCATCACGATGTACGGGATGGAGATGCCCTCGATGTAGTCCTCACCCGTGTCGTACACGGCGACGATCGCGGGATGGTTGAGCGAGGCGGCCGACTGGGCCTCCCGGCGGAACCGGGCCTGGAACGACGGGTCACGTGCGAGGTCGGCTCGCAGCGTCTTCACCGCCACCGTGCGGCCGAGCCGGGTGTCATGGGCGAGGTGTACCTCCGCCATGCCACCACGGCCGAGCACGTGGCCCAGCTCGTACCGGCCGCCGAGGCGACGCGGCTCTTCCATAGCTACCTACCAGCCCTCTCCGACGGTCCCGATCACACCACGTGTGGTCGGGCGGTGTGCTGTCCGGGCATACCGTACCCGGCTCGCCTTGACTGACCTGGCTATAACCGTCACCCGATACAGGACCGGTATCGCAACGTGCACCGATGTGAAGGGGACGTGAGCGGGGTCACTTCTTGCTGTCGATGACTGCCTTCATCACGTCCCTCGCAATCGGTGCCGCGAGACCGCCGCCGGTGATGTTCTGACGGTTGCCGGCGTCCTCGTCCTCGACGACCACGGCGACGGCGACCGGTGAGCTGCCGTCTTCGAGCTTTGCGTACGAGATGAACCAGGCGTACGGGTTCCCGCTGTTGTCGATGCCGCGCTGGGCGGTACCGGTCTTGCCGCCGACGGTGACGCCGTCCTCGTTGATCGCACCCTTCTTGCCGGTGCCGTCCGTGACGACCGTCTCCATCATCGACTGAAGGATCTGGGCGTTCTTCTCGGACAGCGGCTCACTCATCTGCTCCGGGTCGGTCTGCTCGATGACGTCGAGGTTCGGCGCCTGGAGCTTGTCGACCATGTACGGCTTCATCAGCTTGCCGTCGTTGGCGATGGCCGCGGTCACCATGGCCATCTGCAGCGGCGTCGTGGCGGTCTCGAACTGGCCGATCGAGCTGAGCGCGGTCTGCGGCCTGTCCATCTTCTCGGGGAAGTTGGAGGCGCTGGAGCGGACCGGGATGAACTGCTCGGCGTTGAAGCCGAACTTCTTGGCCTCCTCCAGCATGTCCTCCCTGCCGACGTCGACGCCCAGCTTGCCGAAGACGGTGTTGCAGGACACGCGCAGCGCCTCGCGCAGGGTCGCGTTCTTGCAGGGGATGGTCCCCTCGTTCTTCAGCTCGGTGGTGGTGTCCGGCAGGGTGTACGGCAGGGGCGAGTCGGTCTTCTCGTCCGCGGACGAGTAGAGGCCCTTCTCCAGGGCCGCGGCCGTGGTGACCACCTTGAAGGTGGAGCCGGGCGGGTAGATCTCGCGCAGCGCCCGGTTGAGCATCGGGTTGTCCGGGTCGTTCTTCTTCTGGAGCTTCTCCCAGGCCGCGCCGTCGCCCTTGGTGGTGTTCCCGGCGAACGACGACGGGTCGTAGGAGGGCGTGGAGGCCAGCGCCAGGATCGCGCCGGTCTCGGGGTCGATCGCGGCGACGGCGCCCTTGCCCTGCTTGACCAGACCGTTGTACGCGGCCTTCTGCGCGGCGGCGTTGAGCGTGGTGACGACGTTGCCGCCCTCCTGCTTCTTGCCGGTGATCATGTCGAGGGTGCGGCGGAAGAAGAGCCGGTCGTCGTTGCCGGTGAGGATGCCGTCATCGATGCTCTCCAGCTGGGTGGCGCCGAAGGCCTGCGAGGCGTAGCCCGTGACGGGGGCCCACATCGGGCCGTCCTTGTAGGTGCGCTTGTACTCGAAGTCGTTGTAGCCGTCGCCGCTCGTCTTGGTCGATCCGGTGATGGGATTGCCGTCGACGATGATGTCCCCGCGTGGGGAGGCGTAGCGGGCGATGGAGACGCGGCGGTTCTTGGGATCGTTCTTGAGGTCTTCGGCCATGACGTACTGGAGCCAGTTGTCACGGACGAGCAGGGCGAGGACGAGTAGCCCGCAGAAGAGTGCGATCCGGCGCAGGGGCTTGTTCATGACGGGCGGACCACCTGGGTCATCTCGGCGTCGGGGTTCGGGGCAGGAGCGGGGGCCGGGCGGCGCGCGGTGTCGCTGATGCGGATCAGGATGCCGATGAGGGCCCAGTTGGCGAGGACGGAGGAACCGCCTGACGCCAGGAACGGCATAGTCATACCGGTCAGCGGGATGAGGCCCATCACGCCGCCGGAGACGACGAACACCTGGAGTGCGAAAGCGCCGGACAGTCCGATGGCGAGGAGCTTTCCGAAGGGGTCACGGGCGGCGAGGGCGGTGCGCACGCCGCGCTCCACGATCAGTCCGTAGATGAGCAGGATCGCCATGACGCCGGCCAGGCCGAGCTCCTCGCCGAACGTGGCGAGGATGAAGTCGGAGTTGGTGGCGAACCGGATGAGGTCGGAGTGACCCTGGCCGAGTCCGGTGCCGAGGGTGCCGCCGGAGCCGAAGGCCCACAGGGCCTGCATGGACTGCTCGGAGTGGACGCCGGGGGCACCGGACTGGCTCAGTGTGTACTCGCGCATGGGGTCGAGCCAGGCCTGGACACGCTGCTGGACGTGCGGTTCGAAGGAAGCCACACCGACCGCGCCGGCGCCGGACATCAGCAGACCGAACACGATCCAGCTGGTGCGCTCGGTGGCGACGTACAGCATGATGATGAACATTCCGAAGAACAGCAGCGACGTACCGAGGTCGGTCTCGAATACCAGGATGAGGATCGAGATGAACCACACGACGAGGATCGGCCCGAGGTCGCGTCCGCGTGGCAGGTACAGGCCCATGAAGCGGCGGCTGGCGAGCGCGAGCGCGTCCCTCTTCACCATGAGGTAGCCGGCGAAGAAGACCGCGAGGACGATCTTCGCGAACTCGCCGGGCTGGACGGTTCCCAGACCCGGGATCTTGATCCAGATCTTGGCGCCGAAGACGCTGGCTCCGAGGCCCGGCACCAGTGGCAGCACGAGCAGTACGAGGGCCACCGCCATGGAGATGTACGTGTAGCGCTGCAGGACGCGGTGGTCCTTGAGGAAGATCAGCACGACGACGAACAGGCTGATGCCGAGCGCGGTGTACAACAACTGACGGGGTGCGGCACTGCCCGCCTGGTTGATCGACTGGAGCAGCTTGGACTGGTCGAGCCGCCAGATGGCGACCAGACCGAGCCCGTTGAGCAGCGTCGCCAGCGGCAGCAGCAGCGGGTCCGCGTAGGGCGCGAACTTTCGTACGACGAGATGGCCGACGCCCGCGAGCAGGCCGAGACCGAGGCCGTAGCTCAGCAGGCCGGGCGGCACCGAGTCGTTGATGGCCAGGCCGACGTTGGCGTAGGCGAACACCGGGATGAGCACGGCGAACACCAGCAGCGCGAGCTCGGTGTTACGTCGGCTCGGTGTTCCGATCGAGCCGATCGTGGACGTGTGGTGCGTCGACGGGTTGGAAGTGCTGCTCATCGTGTGACAGGGCCCCTCACGGCTGCTTACTGCTTACCGCACAGCGAGACCAGCTTCTGCTCTTCGTCGGAGAGGCTGGGGCCGGGTGTGGGAGTGGGTGCGGTCGTGGACTTGGGAGGGTTGGGCGATGTGGTACCGGATCCCGACGGGGTCGGCGTCGGTGTCGCCTTGGACGCGGCCGAGGTCCGTGTGGTTCCCGTGACGCCGCCCGCCTCCCCCTCACCGGTCTTCGAGTTCTGCTTGCTCTCGGCCTCGCGGCGATCGGCGTCCTTCTTGCACGCCGACGCCTGGGTGGCCAGCTCCTCGATCTTCGAGCGGGCGTCGGTCAGACCGCCTTCGGCGATCGTGGCCTTGACCTGCTTCTGCTGGTAGGGCGGCAGGTACTTGAGTTCGATCTCGGGGTGGTCCTTCTCCACCTTCGAGAGCGAGACCCAGGCCAGGTCCTGGCTGATGCCCTGGTACAGCGCGACGTGCTCGTCGTTGCTGCCGACGTAGTACTGCGTCTGCGTCCAGCGGTAGCCGCCGTACAGCCCGCCGCCGATGACACCGAGCGCGAGTGCGGTGTAGAGAGATCTCTTCAGCCACTTCCGCCTGGAGCGCGGTTTGACGAAGTCGTCGTCCGAGTAGCCGCCGAAGCCGCCGGTGGGTACGTAGCCGGTGGTGTCGCCGCTGCCGGGCGGGCCGAACTCGCCGCCGCCGCCCTGTCCGGGCACCTGCCGGCCGAGGCTGGAAGCGCGGCCCGCGGGCGTCTGCATGGCGCCGTCGTCGTGCATCTGGTGCTGCTGCTGGTTCTCGGCGACCGCGCCCACGACGACCGGGGTGTCGGAGAGCTGCCCCGCGAGGGTGTCCCCGCCGTCGATGTCGAGGACGTCGGCCACGATGACCGTGATGTTGTCGGGGCCGCCGCCGCGCAGCGCGAGCTCGATGAGCTGCTGCACCGTCTCCTGCGGGCCCTGGTAGCTGGCGAGGGTGTCCTCCATCGTCTGATGGGAGACGACCCCGGACAGCCCGTCGGAGCAGATCAGGTACCGGTCGCCGGCGCGGACCTCGCGGATGGAGAGGTCGGGTTCGACGTGGTCGCCACTGCCCAGCGCGCGCATCAGCAGGGAGCGCTGCGGGTGGGTGGTGGCCTCCTCCTCCGTGATGCGGCCCTCGTCGACGAGGCGCTGCACCCACGTGTGGTCCTGCGTGATCTGCGTCAGCACGCCGTCCCGCAGCAGGTACGCGCGGGAGTCGCCGACGTGTACGAGGCCGAGCCGCTGCCCGGTCCACAGGAGCGCGGTGAGGGTGGTCCCCATGCCTTCGAGCTGGGGGTCCTCCTCGACCATCATCCTGAGCTGGTCGTTGGCGCGCTGCACCGCCGTACCGAGCGAGGTGAGGATGTCGGATCCGGGTACGTCGTCGTCGAGCGCGACGATGGTGGAGATCACCTCGGAGGAGGCGACCTCGCCGGCGGCCTGGCCGCCCATTCCGTCGGCGATCGCGAGCAGGCGCGGACCGGCGTAGCCGGAGTCCTCATTGCCCTCGCGGATCATGCCTTTGTGCGATCCGGCGGCGAAGCGCAGTGACAGACTCATGCGCACCTCGCCCGTCGGCTCCGGGTACATCCGCACGGTGCCCACCCTCCGGTCGGGAGCGTGCCGGGGCCCGTCGTGGGGGCCGCCGCTGCTCGCTCGCTCCGCTCGCTCATTGTCGTACTACTTCCGCAGCTCGATGACGGTCTTGCCGATGCGGATCGGCGCGCCCAGCGGAATCGGCGTGGGAGTCGTCAGTCGGGTCCGGTCGAGATACGTGCCGTTGGTGGACCCGAGATCCTCGACGATCCACTGGCCGTCTCGGTCGGGGTAGATCCTGGCATGCCTGCTGGACGCGTAGTCGTCATCCAGCACGATGGTGCTGTCGTGCGCGCGGCCCAGCGAGATGGTCTGGCCCTGCAGCGCGACCGTCGTGCCCGTGAGGATTCCCTCGGAGACGACCAGTTTGGTGGGGGCGCCGCGGCGCTGACGGCCACCGCTGCTCGGTGCCGCCTGCTGGCGCTGCGGCGGCGGCGCGGCCTGGCGCGCGGCCGGCTGCGGCCGGTTGGCGTCCCGGCGCGAGCCGCGCTGTGTGACACGCGTTCCGAACAGGTCGCTGCGGATGACCTGCACGGCCACGATCACGAACAGCCACAGTACGGCCAGGAAACCCAGCCGCATGACCGTGAGGGTCAGCTCTGACATTGCCCCCGCTTCACCCTTCGGCTTGCCGGTAAATGATGGTGGTGCTGCCCACGACGATCCGCGAGCCGTCGCGGAGCGTAGCGCGGGTGGTGTGCTGCCCGTCCACCACGATGCCGTTGGTGGACCCGAGATCCTGGATCGTCGAGGGCGTTCCGGTCCGGATCTCACAGTGCCGGCGGGATACGCCGGGGTCGTCGATCCGCACGTCGGCTTCGGTGCTGCGGCCCAGCACCAGCGTCGGGCGGGAGATCTGATGGCGGGTGCCGTTGATCTCGATCCAGTGCCGCGTACGTCCACCCGGCTGCGGGGCCGCGGCGGGCCGTTGGCCCGCGGGTGCGGCGCCCGGACGGCCGCCGGGCGGCGGCGCGGCAGGCATGGGAGGAGCGGCCGCGGGCGGGTAGCCGTAGCCGCCCGGCTGGCCGCCGCGGGCTGCCGCGGGTGGCGGTCCCGCGGGTGCGCGCTCTGGAGTGGCCTGCTGGTTGGCGGAGGAGGCGAGCGTACGGCTGCGGACCCGGTACAGACCGGTGTCGAGGTCGTCCGCCTTCTCCAGGTGGACCTTGATGGGGCCCATGAACGTGTAGCGCTGCTGCTTGGCGTAGTCGCGCACCATGCCGGCCAGCTCGTCGCCGAGCTGGCCCGAGTACGGGCTGAGCCGCTCGAAGTCCGGCGTGCTCAGCTCCACGATGAAGTCGTTCGGGACGACGGTCCGCTCGCGGTTCCAGATCGTGGCGTTGTTGTCGCACTCGCGCTGGAGTGCTCCCGCGATCTCCACGGGCTGGACCTCGGACTTGAACACCTTGGCGAAGGTGCCGTTGACCAGACCTTCGAGACGTTGCTCGAACTTCTTCAGGACTCCCATGGGGCACCTCCTCCTTCGTCGTTGCCCTGGTACTGCTTACTGATCGTATCCACGCGTCGGGAAATCGGCTGGTTCCCCCTGTCGGCATGGTCGACAGGTGTCGACGTCCGCTGAAGTCCCCTCCCGAGGTTCCCTCCGAAGCCCCACTTCGAACTCTCCCCGGGCACTCCGTATGAGAAGGATCGTAGAGGTGGCTTCACCACAGTGTCCCGCACCTGACTGTGGACCTTGGCCGCCTCCTGTGGAGATGGCCTGGACCGGTACGAGGTTGATACGTGAACCGGTTCTTGTTGAAACGTGGGGGGTGGGGACGGAGGGATCCGGGACGCCGCCCGAGGCGGTCCCGCAGGTGACGAGGGGGTGGTGCGGGGGTGGTGCTGGGGTGACGCGTGCCTGATGAGTGGCTGATGGGGGCCTGATCGGGGGCTGGTGGAGGGCCGGCGCGGAGGTCGGCTGCCCCGTCGCGGCCCTCGGAAACGGATGTGAATCCACCGCATCCACCGTGCTAATCTTCTGCATGTCGGCAGGCGCTCACCCACTCGGTGGGAGACGGACGACACACCCAATGCGCGGGTGGCGGAATAGGCAGACGCGCTGGATTCAGGTTCCAGTGCCCGCAAGGGCGTGGGGGTTCAACTCCCCCCTCGCGCACCAGGAGAAACCGACGAAACGGGTCTCCACCAGTGACGAAAGTCCTGGTGGGGCCCGTTTCTCGTTGTCGTTGGGTGGGCTGGTGCCCGGTCGGTGTCGTGGACAGGGGCCCGGCGGTGAGGTTTCTCACGGTCCCGGGCATGATCCGGATGCCGGTCAAGCGGGATGGTGGGGGCGGCTGGTGCTTGGCGGGTCAGTCGCCCAGCACCCTGCGGAGGTACGTGTTGGTGAAGCGTCGGTCGGGGTCGAGGCGGTTGCGCAGTGCCGTGAACTCGTCGAAGCGGGGGTAGGCGTCCGCGAAGCAGGCGGCGTTCCGGGTGTGGAGCTTGCCCCAGTGCGGGCGTCCCTCGTGCGCGACGAAGATGCGCTCCGCTTCCGCGAAGTACTGCTTGTACGGCATGCCCCGGTAGACGTGGACGGCGATGTAGGCGCTGTCGCGTCCGCTTGCCGTGGAGAGGGTGATGTCGTCGGCGGGTGTGGTGCGGACCTCGACCGGGAAGCTGATGCGCAGATCCGAGCGCTCGATCATGGCCTTGAGTTCGCGGAGGACGTCGAGGACGGCCTCGCGCGGGACGGCGTACTCCATCTCGATCATCCGGACGCGGCGCGGGCTGGTGAAGACCTTGAAAGGGATGTCCGTGTACGTCCTGGCCGAGAGGCCGCGGCTGGTGATCCGCGCGATCGCCGGGACGGTGGCGGGGATGGTTCGGCATACGGAATTGAGTGCCTGGAAGACGTTGTTGGAGAGGAATTCGTCCTCGAACCATGTCTTGAGTCGGCCCAGTGGGGCGTGGGGGCCGACGGTCCGGTTGTTGCGCAGGGTGTTGCAGTTGTCCGTGTGCGGGAACCAGTAGAACTCGAAGTGGTCGTTGTGCGCGTGGAGTTCGTCGAAGGCCGCGGTGACCGTGTCGAACGTCATCGGTTCCTCGTGGGAGGCGAGGAGGAAGAGTGGTTCGACGGCGAAGGTGAGGGCGCTGACGACGCCCAGGGCGCCGAGTCCGACGCGCGCCGCGGCGAAGACCTCCGGGTTCTCCGTCGTAGAGCACTTCAGCAGCGATCCGTCCGCCGTCACCAGCTCCAGGCCACGGATCTGCGCCGCGATCCCACCCGATGCGCGCCCTGTGCCGTGGGTGCCCGTGCTGGTGGCGCCGGCCGCTGTCTGTTCCATGATGTCGCCCATGTTCGTGAGCGACAGGCCCTGTTGGGCCAGAGCCGTGTTCATCGTCTTGAGCCGCGTACCCGCCTCGACGGTGACGGTGCCGGCCTTCGGGTCGATCGTACGAATGCCGCTGAGTCGGTCGGGGCGAATCAGTACGCCGTCGGTCGCGGCGGCCGTGCTGAAGGAGTGGCCGCTGCCCACCGCTTTCACGGGCAGGCCGTCCTCGGCCGCCCGGCGAACGACGGCGCGCAGCTCCTCCACCGAGGCGGGGGAGACGACTCGGGCCGGGCGAGCGGTGACGTTCCCGGCCCAGTTCCGCCAGGTGTCCGGCTTCGGGGTCGGGTTCGGCGTCGGGTTCGGATTCGCTCTGCGCCGGGGCGCGTTGGAGGAGAGTGTGTCCACGGCTTTCCTTTCTTCTCGGGGCGGAGGGCGGGTGAGGGGTGGCTCAGCGTCTCTATCTGACGGACCGAACGCGGTACACGAGCAGCACCCCCACGGTCGCGGCCACGCCCACGCACGAGAACAGGAGCGGATAGCCGCGGTCGGAGGTGATGAGGAAGCTGGCGATCAGAGGGGCCAGCGAGGGCGGGACGACCGCGGCGATGTTCATGACGCCGAGGTCCTGGGCCCGGCTCTCGGCATCGGGCAGGACCTGGGTGATCAGCGCCTGGTCGACGGCCATGTACGCACCGAAACCCGCGCCCATGACGGCTGACGCCACCAGCGTGATGCCGAGGTTGGGAAAGCTCGCCAGGAGGAAACCCGAGGCCGCCTGGAGCAGCGCTGCCAGCGCGACGAAGATCCGTCGTCTGCCGAGGCGGTCGGACAGCACGCCGGCGACGGAGCTCGCCAGGACCCCGGCCACGAGGTAGAGGGCCGTGCAGGCGAGAAGGCTGCCGGCCGGATCGGGGACCAACAGGTCGTCGGTCAGGAAGTAGAGCGTGTAGCAGACGCCCAGGGAGTTCGCCAGGTTGACCAGGAGCCGCCCGCCGAACGCCCAGGCGAAGTCGCGGTTCCTGAGCGAGCGGCCCATGGCGGTGAGCAGCGTACGCAGACTCAGCGCGGGCTCGGCGTCGTACTCGTACGAGGTGTCACGGAAGCGCGTGAGGAACGGTACGGCACAGACGATCAGCAGGGCCGCGATGACGAGGTAGCCGCTCGCAGGGGACAGCGCGAGTACGGAGACGAGGGCGATGCCGGTCACCACGCCGAGCGCCTGGGGGCCGTAGATCGCGCTGGACACCAGACCGCGCTGGCCGACGGGGACGCGGTCGGCGATCATGGCGGTCAGCCCGGCAGTTGCGGCGCTGAGACCGAGCATGCTCGCCGACCACGCGAGGGTCATGCCCGTCACGGTCGTCTGCTCCCCGGTGATCGCCAGCCCCGCCGCGAACCACAGCGCGCCGCCCGCGAGCCAGAGCCTTCTGCGTCCGAAACGGCTTCGGGAGCGGTCGCACAGCGCCCCGCAGACCGGGAGGGCGAGCAGCGAGACCAGTCCGGCGAGGGCGTTGACGACGGCGAAACTGTGGACCTTGGACGCCGGATCGATGATCTCCAACTGCTGGGGCAGCAGCAGCTGAAGGGGGACGAGACTCGCCATCTAGAACCCGAACCAGACCAGGCCGAACAAGGTGATCCAGCCACGGGAGACGGGTTCGGTCGGCGCGTGGCCGGCGTCTGGCGCTTTCGCGTCTGTCGCGGCGGCGTCTGCTGCGGCGGCGGCTGCCGGCAACGGGGCCGGAGCGTGGAATTCGGTGGACATACGGCCTCCGGGGACGGAAACGGGCCTGTTCGGGAGCGGGCCTGTTCGGGACGTTGCCCGTTCGGGAACTGGCCTGTTCGGGGGCTGGCCTGTTCAGGAACGGGCTACAGGAAGGCGTGTCCCTCGCCCCGGTAGGTCGCGACCTCGTCGACGATCTCCGTGCCGGACACCAGGTGGAGTGTGTTGACGCGTTCGCACAGTTCGCCGGCCTTGGCGTGCCGGAACCACACGTGGTCGCCGAGCCGCAGTCCGTGCGCGGCGGTGCCCAGGACCGGTGTCTGGACTTCGCCGGCCCCCTCGCGTGGGTTCGTACGCAGGCCGTGCGGCCAGGTCAGGGTGGGCTGGCGGTCGAGGCCGGTCGCGCCGGAGGCGATCCAGCCGCCGCCGAGCACGGTGGCGATCCTGGGGCTCGGGCGGCGTACGACGGACATGACGAAGAAGGCCGCGGGCCGAGGGCGGAAGCGCCGGTAGAAGTCGAAGAGTCCGGGCCCGTAGAGCCCCGATCCGGCACCGATCTCGGTGATGACGTGTTCGGCGGAGGTCTGCTCGATGGAGCCCGTACCGCCGCCGTTGACGAATTCCAGCGGGGCCACGGCTTCGACGGCGGCTATGACCGCCGCGCGCCGGTCGGCCAGTTCGGCGGCGGAGAGGCGCTGCATGGCGCGGATCGCGGCCCGCCTGAGCAGCGAGCCGGGTTGGTTGTCGCCCAGACCGGCGATCTGGCCTTCGTAGGACATGAGCCCGGCCAGCCGGAATCCGGGTCGGTCCTGGATGGCGCGGGCGAGCGCGGCGGCCTGGCGGGGGGAGTGCACGGGCGAGCGGTACGGGCCCAGGTGGATGCGGCCTCCGGCCAGTTCCAGCGAGGCGTCCAGATCGATGCAGACGCGGATGTCGGGGCGGGAGGCGCCCACCACCTCGTCGACGAAGTCCAACTGGCCGATCGAGTCGATCATGAGGGTGATGCGCGAGGCCGCGCGCTCGTCCGAGGCGAGCCGCTTCAGCGCGGTGCGGTCCGTCGTCGGATAGCCGATCACCACGTCCTCGTGGTCCTCGGCCAGCCACAGGGCCTCGGGCAGGGTGAAGGCGAGGATTCCCCGATATCCCTCACGGCGGGCGGCACGCCCGATCAGCTCGCGGCTGCGGACCGACTTGCTGGCCAGGCGGATGGTCGCCCGGCCCGCCGCCCGGTGGGCCAGCTCCGCGGCGTTGGCGTCGAAGGCGTCCAGGTCCACCACGGCGAACGGCGGGTCCAGGTGCTCGGTCGCCCTGTTCAGCTGGATCATCCGGGCTTCGTTCGGCCCGGCGGCAGCGGATACGGCCCTTTTCACGTCCGGGTTTCTCCCGTCCGGGTTTCTCATGTCCGGTCGGGACGTCGCGTGCGTACTCATATCCGCACCCTTTCTGGGAGGTTCGTCGTCGTCGGCCGGGCACTTGGTGCCGGGCATGGCTTTGGGTTGTCGAGAGCGGGCTGGGAAATGTCCCTCAGTTCCCGGATGCCGGGATCTCCTGAGCGGAGCGCAGCTTCTCGCGTCGGCGTCGGCCTTGGGCCTCGACGATGGGGATGACGCGGCGCATCAGCCGGGGGAAGACTCCGACGACCCGCTGCAAGCGGCCGGCGAGCGGCGGGAACACCACTTCGACCGGCTTGGCGGTCATGGCGTCCACGACGACCTTGGCGATCTGCTCCGGGGCGTAGGACTTCTCCGCGAAGGCGATGGCGGCGGAGGGGTCGGCCATCTCCTGGTCGAGCATGCCGGTCCGGGTGGACGGCGGATGGACGATCGTGAAGTCCAGCGGTCCGTCGCGCTCTTCGATCGCGACGCTGTGGTGAAAGGCCCGGAGGCCGTGCTTCGTGGCGCCGTAGGTGGCGTATCCGGGCAGCGGCAGGAACGACGTCATGCTGCAGACGTTGATGAGGTGACCGTGGCCCTGCGCGGTCATGCGCTCCAGCGCCGTGCAGACCCCGGTGATGGTGCCGAGCAGGTTGATCTCGACGATGTCGCGGTGCTGCTGGGGGCGGAGATCGCGGGCGAGTCCGGTGTGGGTGATGCCGGCGTTGTTGACCAGCACGTCGACGACCCCGAAGCGTGCCTGAGCCGCGTCGAACGCCGTGCTCCAGTCCGCGGGACTGCGAATGTCCAGGGCGTGGGCGGCGGCTCGCTCGCCCAGGGCGTGGGCTCGGGCCAGGACTGCGTCCTCGTCCACGTCGGTCAGCAGGACGCGGTGGCCGCGCGTGATCGCCAGTTCCGCGATGGCGGCTCCGATGCCACCGGCGGCGCCGGTCACGAGGATGACCTTGCTCGTTTCGAATGTTTCGAATGTTTCGAATGTTTGGGATTTTTGGGATGCTTGGGGTTTTTGTGGCTCTTGTGGTGGTTCGGATGGTTGGGGCATGGCCACAGATTCTCCTGGTCAACTGTCCAAGTCAATTGTTCAAGAAAAATTCCCCTGGATTGTTACCCGGGGACTCGCAGCCGCGCCATGGGGCTTACAGCCGCACCATCTCGATGCGGCCACCGTTGAGCTCGGCGGCGCGGACGGGGTCGTCCGTCGGGACAGTGGCGGCGAAGAGGGTGCGGCCGTCGTGTCCGGCCATCAGGCAGCTCAGGGTGTTCTGGCTCGTGGCGACCCGGTCGAGGAGGCGGCCGCCGCGGGCCACGCGCACGCATTCGCCTCGGAGGGCGTTCGCGACCCAGATGGACGTGCCGTCGGCGTCCCATGCGATGCCGTCCGGTGCGATCGGGGACGAGGAGCGCTTCGACACGGCCGGGTGGTCCAGGAGCGCCGAGATCCTGCGGGTGATGCGGCCGGCCGTCCCCGGGTGGTTCACGAGGCGCCACAGGAGCGGTGAGATCAGGGGCGCCCACGGTTCCGGGCGCGTGAGGGAGCCGTCGGGGTTCCTGGAGAAGGCGGTGAGCCGCATGGCCAGGGTCTCGGCCACGATCAGGCTCCTGCCGTCCGCGCTGAGCAGGGTCCCGTTCGGGAAGAGCAGCGGTTCCGTCAGCCCGAGCAGGCTTCCGTCCGGCGCCAGGCAGGCGATCGGAGCTCTCGGGGGGCCGGGGGGCGCGTAGAGCATGGAGTTCGGGTGCTCGCGGGAGTGGGCGTGGTAGTCGAACCCGAAGTTGCCGACGTAGGCGCGCCCCTCGGGGTCGACGAGCATGTCGTTGACCGGGCCGCCGACGATGTGGCGCAGATCGGCGTGTTCGACCAGTTCACCCCCGGCCTCCAGGCGGTGGACGCGGCCCCCGTCCATGGACACGACGAGCAGGCGGCCGTCGGGAAGCCAGCCGAGCCCGCCGGCCCGGCCGGGGACCTCGATCACCGTCTCCGGCTCCTCGGTGCCGTCCCATCGGTGCACCGTGCCGTGCGCGAGATCAGAGAACCACAAGGCGCCTAGGTGCCAGCGCAGGGACTCGGGAACGCCCAGACCGCTCAGTGCGACCGACGCCGTCCTTTTCGTCCGACCGTTCATCCGACCGCTCCTCCGCGTCTACTTGGACGCTTGTACAAGACGCTTGACTTGTACGGCTGACCGTCTCATTCTGAGTGAAGAGAAGTCAACGTTCCGGTGGGGAGTTTCCGTGGCTCAGAATCAAGCCCTCATGACAGGCGGCCCCCCGACGGCCGCACGTATCGCGGTGGACAACCCCGCCACCGGAGCGGTGGTCGGCGAGGTGTCCGACACGTCCGCGGAAGAGGTGGCGCAGGCGGTGGAGCGCGCCCGGCGGGCGCAGAAGGACTGGGCCGAGTTGGACACCCGTGCCCGCGCCGAGTTCTTCGCGCGTGGCCGCCGCTGGCTCCTGGCCCACCGGCAGGAGATCGCCGACCTCATCGTCGAGGAGAACGGCAAGGCGGAAGAGGACGCGATCGTCGAGATCGTCTACTGCGCCAGTGCCTTCGCCTACTGGGCGAAGCAGGCCCGCGGCCTTCTCGCCACCACGAAAATCCGCTCCCTCTCGCCGTTCGTCCTCGGCCGCGGCATGTACACGCGCCGGGTGCCGCGAGGTGTCGTCGGGGTCATCGGCCCGTGGAACAACCCGTTGCTCAACTCCTTCGGCGACGCCATCCCCGCTCTCGCCGCGGGCAACGCGGTCGTCCTGAA
Organism: Streptomyces sp. NBC_00878; assembly: GCF_026341515.1. Taxonomy (NCBI): domain Bacteria; kingdom Bacillati; phylum Actinomycetota; class Actinomycetes; order Kitasatosporales; family Streptomycetaceae; genus Streptomyces; species Streptomyces sp. NBC_00878. The sequence goes on from NZ_JAPEOK010000001.1 coordinate 5,424,875, forward strand.
GCCTTCCGAACAGACGCCGTTGACCGCGCTGCTCATGGCGCGGATGGCCCATGAGTGCGGCTGGCCCGAGGACGTCTTCCAGGTCGTCACCGGCGCGGGGGCCACCGGCAGCGCGGTCGTGGACACCGTGGACTTCGTGATGTTCACCGGATCGACCAGGACCGGCCGCCTGGTCGCGGCCCGCGCGGGCGAGCGTCTCATCCCCTGCTCACTGGAGCTCGGCGGCAAGGACGCCCTGGTCGTCCTCGCCGACGCCTCCCTGGAGCGGGCCGTCAGCGTCACGATCCAGGGGGCCCTGTCCAACGGAGGTCAGATGTGCACCTCGGTGGAGCGGGTCTACGTCGAGGAGCCGGTGTACGACGCGTACATCAGCCTGCTGCGTGAACGGTTCCAGCAGGTCACCTCGGGCAGGCCGGCCGGACTCGGCAGTGTCGACGTGGGTGCCGTCACCTTCCCTCCCCAGCTGGCGGTCATCGAGGACCACGTCGGCGACGCCGTGCGCAAGGGCGCCCGCGTACTTGTCGGAGGGCAGGCGGCCGAAGGACCCGGCCGGTTCTTCGCACCCACGCTGCTCGTCGACGTCGACCACAGCATGAAGTGCATGCGCGAGGAGACCTTCGGCCCCACGCTGCCCGTGATGAAGGTCGCCGATGCCGAGGAAGCGCTCCGGCTGGTCAATGACAGTGAGTACGGGCTTCAGGCCTCGATCATCGGGTCGGACCTGAAGCGCGCCCGCCGCCTCGCCGAACGGTTCGAGGCCGGCTGCGTCACCATCAACGACGCCCAGACCAACTACATGGCCCTCGGTCTGCCGATGGGCGGCTGGAAGGAATCGGGCCTCGGAGTCCGCCACGGAGCCGAGGGATTCCTCAAGTACACGAGGCTCCAGGCCATCAGCGCCAACCGGTTCCCGATGCGCCGCGACATGCACATGATCCCGTACGAGCCCTCGGCCTACCGGTTCATCCTCCGCCTGGTGGACGTCATGTACGGGGCCGGCCTGCGCGGGCCGCGTGGCCGGGCCAAGTAGCGGTTCGCGCCGCGCTGTTCACGTCCCGTAGTTCGCGCCGCGCTGCTCACGTCCTGTAGCTCACGCATCCGCCGTCCACGAAACCGTGGATCACGTATCCGCAGTTCACGAACCCGCCGTTCACGAACCCGCCGTTCACGAACCCGCAGATTTCGAGAGGCCAGACCATGACCACGACCCCCGAGATGTCAACGACCTCCGAGGTGCCCGCGCATGCTTCCGTCGCCACCCTGCCCGAAGGCGTCTACCTGCCGCTTCCCCAGCAGAACCTGAGCTTCGAGCAGGAGCGCGAGGTCCGGAAGCAGGAACTCGCCGCCGCCTTCCGGCTGTTCGCCCGCTTCGGCTTCTCCGAAGGAGTGGCCGGACACATCACGGCCCGTGACTCCGAGAACCCGTCGGCCTTCTGGGTCAACCCGTTCGGCATGTCGTTCAGCCAGATCAGCGTCTCCGACCTGATCCTCGTCGACCACGACGGCACGCTCCTGGAAGGCAGGCGCCCGGTGAACAACGCCGCGTTCTGCATCCACTCCGAGGTGCACCGGGCCAGGCCCGACGCGGTCGCGGCGGCGCACACCCACTCCGTGCACGGCAAGGCCTTCTCCAGCCTCGGCGTCCCGCTGCAGCCGATCACCCAGGACGCCTGCGCCTTCTACGAGGACCACGGCATCTACGCGGACTACCGGGGCGTGGTGAACGACACCGAGGAGGGCCGGCGCATCGGCGCGGCCCTGGGTGACGGCAAGGCCGTCGTCCTGCGGAACCACGGACTGCTCACGGTCGGGTCGTCCGTCGCCGAGGCCGCCTGGTACTTCATCACGATGGAGCGTTCCTGCCAGGCGCAGCTGCTGGCCATGGCCGCCGGAGAGCCGCACCTCATCGACCCCGAGACGGCACGGATGGTCCGTGACCAGATCTCCGGTGCGCTGCCGGGCTGGTTCCAGTTCCGTCCGCTCTGGGATCAGATCACGGCGGAAGAGCCCGATCTGTTCCAGTAGGCGACGTAAGCGGCGCGGCGTCGGCCGCTTTTCCCGACCAGCGGCGACTACGACGGCGACTACGACAGCGACTACGACGCCGGGCTCGGCTCCGCTGTCGCAGGGTTCGGCTCTGCCGTCGGCCGGGTCCGCTCGCGGGCCAGCGTCAAGAGGTGGTCGCCCGTCAGCCGCAGGACCTCGCGACTGTGCTCGCTGTCGCGGTCGACCAGCCAGTTCAGGGTGACGCCGTCGAGCACCGCGTTGAGATAGCGGGCCAGCACCGGAACGGGCACGGCCCACTCGATGTCCGCGGCCTTGGCGGCCTCCTCCAGGAGCTCTTGGTGGACTTCCCGGTAGTGCTGGTACTGACGTCGGGCCAGATCCTCGAACCCGGCCTGGCGCAGGGCGTAGTGCGTCAGTTCATAGCTGACCTGGTGCTCTCCCGGACTGAGCTCGACAGTGCCCCAGAAGGCGCTCAGGCTCTTGGTGATACGCGATCCGAGGTCGCCCTCCCCCTCGAACGTCTTCCGCGCGGCGGCCACCGTGTTGTCGGTAAAGCGGGTGAGGACTTCCTGAAGCAGCTCTTCACGCGACTTGAAGCAGTAGTGGAAGACGCCCAGCGGCATTTTGGCCTCGTTGACGATCGCGCGCGTGGTCGCCTTCGTGACTCCGTCGCGGATCATCACCCGAAACCCCGCCGCGATCAGCTCTTCGCGCCGGTCCTTCGCTGCCATACGAGACATCTGGCTCGCTTTCTGCTTCGAGTACGGAGTGCGTGTCCCACTCAGCGTATCGCAGCGTCTTGGACGGTCGACCAACATCTTCGTCGGGGCAGATCGTCCTGGGGTGCCGGTCCGATGATGTGGTGAGGTGGGTCTTTATGAAGGTGATTCTTTTCGGGGCGACCGGAATGGTCGGGCAAGGGGTTCTGCGGGAGTGCCTGCGGGACGCGGCGGTCGAGAGCGTGCTGGTGGTCGGGCGGACACCCGTCGGGGTCTCGCATCCGAAGCTGAGTGAGGTCGTACGGGCGGACCTCATGGAACTCGGCGAGGTCGAGGGCGAACTCTCCGGATACGACGCCTGCTTCTTCTGCCTCGGGGTTTCGTCGGTGGGTATGAAGGAGGACGCTTACCGGAGGATCACGTACGACCTCACGCTTGAGGTGGCACGTTCCCTGGGCCGCTGGAATCCGGGGCTGACCTTCTGTTACGTGTCCGGGCAGGGGACCGACGCCTCCGGGCGGGGGCGTGTGATGTGGGCGCGGGTCAAGGGGGAGACGGAGAACGCGCTGCTCGCGTTGGACGGTGTGGACGCGTACATGTTCCGGCCGGGGCTCATCCAGCCGCTGCACGGAGTCCGGTCGAAGACCCGGTTGTACCAGGCGATCTACTCGGTGACCGGGTTCCTGCTGCCCGTCCTGCGGAAGCTGGCGCCCCGGCGGATCACCACGACCGAACAGGTGGGCCTGGCGATGATCGTGGTGGCCCGGGACGGAGCGGCGGAGCGGGTGCTGGAGACGGACGGGATCAACCAGACAGCGGCGGCCGGGTAGGGCGCTTCCTAGGGATGCCCATCGGCGAAAGTGCCCTCTCCGGAGAGGGCGAAAAACGGTCGTGCGGCGCTGCTTTGGCCATCCAGGCCATCCAGGCCATCCAGGCCATCCAGGGTGTCCAGGGTGTCCAGGCCATTCAGGGTGTCCTGGGTGTCCTGGGCCCTTTGCGCGCCGCACGACCGTGATGCGGGCCCGCGTGGTGAAACGTCAGGCCGCGGCCTTGGACGTGAGCTGTTCGGCGAGGGCCCTGGCCTTGTCGGCCGCGTCCTGCAGGGCTTTGGAGCGGGAGGCCTCGAAGAGCGGGACCAGCTCGGACATCGCCGGGTTGTGCGGAGCCATCGTGAGCTCCGGGACGATGAAGTCGAGGTCCAGGGCGAGGGCGTCCTTGAGGACGGCCTCCAGGTAGTTCTGTACGTACTCGTAGCCCTCGCGTGGTGTTCCCGGTGCGTAGGAGCCGCCGCGGCTGGCGACGACGGTGACCGGGGTGCCCTTGGCTGACGGGGTCTCGCCCGCGGTACGGCCGAAGAGGATCACGTTGTCCAGCCATGCCTTGAGGGTCGACGGGATCGCGTAGTTGTACATGGGCGCGCCGATCAGCACGGCGTCCGCCTGCTCCAGTCCTCGATGAGCTGCACGCGCGCGGTGAAGGCGGCGGCCTGCTCGGGGGTGTGCTCGGACGGGGCTGCGAAGCCGGCGCTGTGGGCGTCGGCGGTGATGTGCGGCACGGGGCTGGCGGCGAGGTCGCGGTAGATCACCGTGCCGTGCGGGTGCTGTGCCTCCCAGGTCTTGCGGAAGGTGTCCGTCACGGCGCGGGACGCCGAGGCGGGACCTGGGAAGACGGATGAGTCCAGGTGCAACAGGGTGGCCATGGGTTTCTCCAGGGGGTCGGCTCGGCCGAGCGCCGCTCGAGCGAACGCATGCTCTCCGACCCGCTCACGGAGCTGGCGACGGTCGGGCTGCTGGTGCGCGAGGTCGACGACGGGCCGCCACTGCGGGTCTCCTACCGGCTGACGGAGGCGGGGGCGGCGCTGGAGCCCCCGCTTCACGCGCTGGGCGCGTGGGCGAAGACGTATCTGTCGGAGGACGGCCGTTGCCCCGAGAAGTTCCGGCGCTGAGCTCCGGAGCGGTTCCGGCACTGAGCTGGGGTGTTGTCCACAGGTGCGGAGTTGTCCACAGGGGCTCACACGGATCGACGCCCGACGGTACGGTCGTCACGAATTGATGTTCGTGCTTGATGTTCGTGCGCGGGGGAAGGCGGTTCAGGTGAGCGAGACCGATGGTGCGGTGGCCGAGGCGGCAAGGGTTCGGGCAGTGCGCGGGTTCGCGCGGTGGCCCGGTGAGGGCTCGCCCAAGGAGGACGGGAAGGCACTGCGAGGGCGCGTCCCGCGCGGCGCGCACGCCTCCTTCGACACGAACGGCGACCGACCGGACGCGGTGACCGCGGTCGATGCGTCCAACCACGGCCGCATCCCCGGGCTCACGCCGATACGGGTCGGCCGGATGGCGGCCACCCCCTTCGCCTTCCTGCGCGGTTCGGCCGGACTCATGGCGTACGACCTGGCGCGCACCCCCCTGACCGGCATCGGCGCCCAGATCTGCGGCGACGCGCACGCGGCGAACTTCGGTCTGTACGGGGACGCGCGCGGCGGCCTCGTCATCGACTTGAACGACTTCGACGAAACGGTGCACGGGCCGTGGGAGTGGGACCTCAAGCGCCTCACGACCTCGCTGGTGCTCGCCGCCCGGGAGGCGGGTGCGGACGAGGACACCTGCCGCAAGGCGGCGTACTTCGCGACCGGTTCGTACCGGCGCACCATGCGGCTGCTCGCCAAGCTCCCGGTCCTGGACGCGTGGAACGCGATCGCGGACGAGGAGTTGGTCTCGCACACCGACGCCCACGACCTGCTCGGCACGCTGGAGCGGGTCTCGGAGAAGGCGCGGGGCAACACCAGCGGGCGATTCGCGGCCAAGTCGACGGAGGTCGTGGAGGGCGGCGGGCGCCGGTTCGTCGATGCCCCGCCGGTGCTGCGGCGCGTTCCGGACGAGGAGGCCGTCGCGGTCGCGCTGTCGCTGGAGGACTATCTGGCCACGCTCTCCGAGGACCGCCTCCCACTCCTCGCGCGGTACGCGGTGCACGACGTGGCGTTCCGCGTGGTCGGCACGGGCAGTGTGGGCACGCGCTCGTATGTGGTGCTGCTTCTCGACCACCGCGGTGAGGCCCTCGTCCTCCAGGTGAAGGAGGCCCGTGCGTCCGTCCTGGTGCCGCATCTGGAGACGGCCGGCCTCGCGGTGCCGGAGGTCGCGCACGAGGGCCGCCGGGTCGTCCTCGGCCAGAAGCGCATGCAGGTCGTCAGCGACATCCTCCTCGGCTGGACGACGGTCGAGGGGCGCCCCTTCCAGGTGCGGCAGTTCCGCAACCGCAAGGGCAGCGTCGATCCCGCGGCGCTGGCCGCGGACCAGATCGACGACTACGCCCGGATGACGGGGGCCCTGCTGGCACGGGCGCACGCGCACAGCGCCGATCCACGGCTCATCGCGGGGTACTGCGGCAAGAGCGAGGAACTGGACGAGGCGGTCGCCGCCTTCTCGGTGGCGTACGCGGACCGGACCGAGGCGGACCACACGGCGCTGGTGGCGGCCGTGCGAGCGGGACGGATCGTGGCGGAGCTGGGGGTTTGACGGGTTGGCGAAAGCCCGGGGACGCGTCCGGGAAAGGTGTCGGAAGACGTCGGAAGGCGTCTGGGAACGCGTCCGGGGAAGGCCCCTGTTCAGGCGGTTCGAATGGGTGGTTGGGCCGTGGCCTAGGCTGGGCGGGTGACGACCCCGGAAGCTGAGCAGCCCCCGTCCGAGCCCGCCGTGGAACCGGGCTCCGATGAGCGGCGTGACGAGAACGTGCCGTCTGCCGAGTCGGGCCCCGAGCCGTCCCATGAGGCATCCGCCGGGTCGGGGGCCGGTTCGGGTTCCCGGTCCGGTGCCGACGCGCCGCTGTCGGACGCGGCCGGAGGTGAGGCGTCCGCGGACGGTTCGGCGGCGAGCGTCGGGACGGCGGACGGCCCAGAGGTGGGTGACGAGGCGGCGGTCGACGGGACGGTGGGCGGACCGGCCGCAGGTGACCAGACGGCGGACGGCCCCGCGACGGACGGCCCCGCGGTGGGTGACACGTCCGTGGGTGACACGTCCGCGGGTGACGCGTCCGCGGGTGGTGCCGGCGGTGAAGGGCAGGAGCAGGAGCAGGCGCGGCCCGAGGAGCGGCTGGAGCGGGCCGTGCGGGCGGCCGAGCAGGCGTTGATCGAGTTCGAGATCGCGGTGGAGACCTTCCGGGTCGAGGTGGAGAACTTCTCCCGGCTGCACCACCAGAAACTCGGGCCGATGTACTCGCGGCTCGACGAGTTGGAGGCGCAGATCGCCGAGGCGCGGGCCGCGAGCACCGGCGACCCGGAGGACGTGCTCAAGGCACAGGAGGCGCGTGCCCGTGTCATGCCGATGCCGGGGATCGAGGAGTTGTTCCACGACTGGCTCGACTCGGACGGGCTGTCCCCGGAGGCGGCGGCCATGCTGACCGAGCAGCCGGTACGGCCGCCGCAGCGGGTCCGGCCGAGCGACGAGGCCCGCAAGCTCTACCGGGAGCTGGTCCGCAAGGCGCACCCCGACCTGGCGCAGGACGACACGGAGCGCGCGCGGCGCGACGAGTTCATCTCCCGGGTCAACGCGGCGTACGGCCGTGGGGACGAGGCCCTGCTCCGGGAGCTGTCCGAGGAGTGGGCCGCCGGTCCCGTGTCCGAGGAGTGGCGCCCGAGCCGCAGCGAGGAGCTCTACGCACGCCTCGAATGGCTCGCCCAGCGCAAGGAATTGCTTGCCCTCGTGGCCCGCGACCTGGAGGAGAGCGCGATCGGCGCGATGCTCAAGATCGCGCCGGACGATCCCGACCGGCTGCTGGAGGAGATCGCCGAGCAGCTGCTGACGCAGGTGAGCGAGCGGGAGGCCGAGCTGGCGGGCCTGCTCGGCAGCGGCGCCTGAGAGCAGGCTTCCGGTGGCGTCCGCCCTGGACCGGTGGCGTCCGTCCGCGTACACCGGGCCGAGTTGCGGAGCGGCCCGGTCGGGTAGCGTCGGGGTATGAGTTTCGGAGCTGGTGTGCCCACGGTCGAGGTCGTGGATCTCGCGGACGGTGACTTCCTGCTGGACGTCCGGGAGGACGACGAGTGGCAGGCGGGTCACGCCGAAGGGGCACTGCACATCCCCATCAGTGATTTCGTCGCACGCTACGGCGAGCTGACCGAGGCGGCGCCGCAGGACGGCAGGGTCCATGTGATCTGCCGCTCCGGTGGCCGTTCGGCACAGGTCGCGATGTACCTGGTCCAGCAGGGCGTCGACGCGGTGAACGTCGACGGCGGCATGCAGGTCTGGGCGGCCGCGGGCCGTCCTGTGGTGAACGCGGAGGGGCAGTCGGGGTTCGTGCTTTAGCCGACCCGGGGCGGCCGGGTTTCCTGGCCGCCCGCCTGTCTCAAGGCCCCCTCGCTCATCCCGGTGCTTTGGTTCGTCTCAAGGCCCCTCGCTCATCCCGGTGCTTTGGTTCGTCACGATGCCGCGCGCTCATCCCGGAGCCTTGGTTCGTCACAATGCCGCGCGCTCATCCCGGAGCCTCGGGTTCGTCCCAGAGCCGTGCTCATCCCAAGGGATGCGCCGCCAGCAGGTCGCCCAGCGCCTCCTCATGTGCCGCGGCCGGGCCGAGCGAGAGTTCCAGGTGTTTGGCCCAGGCGTGGTACCGGTGCAGGGGATAGTCGGTGTCCGCGCCGAAGCCGCCGTGCAGGTGCTGCGCGGTCTGCACGACACGGCGTACGCCCTCGGAGGCCCAGATCTTGGCGACGGCGATGTCACCGGACGCGGGCAGCGCCCCGCACGCCCCCGCGCTGATCCGCCAGGCCGCTTGCCAGAGGGTCGCCTCCATCGCGCGCAAGTCGATGTAACGGTCGGCGGCCTGCACGGCCACGGCCTGGAACGTGGCGACCGGGAACCCGAACTGCTCCCGCTTGCTGGTGTATTCACTCGTCATCCCGAGTACTCCCTCACCCAGTCCGAGCGCCAGCGCGCAGGTTCCGGTGGCAAGCAGGCCACGCAGCCACTCCCAGGCTCCGTCGGCGTCGATGACGTCACGGGCGGGAACGCGTACGGAATCCAGCCGGAGTTCGCCGAGCCGCTCGCCCGTCGTCGAGAACTGCTCGGCGAGCAGCGTGCCTTCGTGGACGCGGGGGACAAGAGCGAGCACGGAGCGGCCCGAGTCGGTGCTCAGCGCGGGTACGAGGACGAAGTCGGCGTTCTGAGCCCAGGGGACGGCCGTCTGTACCCCGTCCAGCACCCACACGTCGCCCTCCGGCCGTGCGGTCACGGCGAGTTCGGCGCCGTCGTGGCCGGTGCGGCCGTTCGCGGCGACCGTCAGGACCAGCTCACCGCGGCCGGCTCGGTCGAGCAGATCCGCCTTCAGCTCCTCGCCGCCGTACGTCTGTACGGCCACCGCGGCCGCGGTGCTCTCCAGCAAGGGCACCCGCGCGAGCACCTTCGCGGACTCGCGCAGCACCAGGCAGAGCGCGATGGCGTCCAGGCCCGCGCCGCCGTGGCGGGTGTCGAGCAGCAGGCTCAGCAGGTCCGCGTCGGCGAGCCTCGCCCACAGTGCACGGTCGAAGTCGTCTGCGACGGCGCCGGTGGTGAGCGCGGGACTCGGCACACCGTCCGGCGCGACCCCGGCGAACACCGCCCTCGCCGCCTCCACGGCCGCCTGCTGCTCCTCGGTGAAGGTGAAGTCCACGGCCTTGTCCTTCCGGCGGGTCCGCTGATCTGACGGAGCGTCAAGATAGAACAGGTTCTACAAGAAGGGAACGGTGCGGGCCGCCGGTCCCGGAGGAGTGAGGTGGGCAGGCCGGTCCACCTCACTCCTCCGGGATCGTTGACGCCGGTCGGGATGTTCGATTCGAGGGTGGGCGAGGGTCGTAAGGTGGCAATCGCTGCGGATAACCTCGTGGCCGCTGTGACCCATGGGGCTGTGCTGGGCGGGTGGGCCTGAGTACCGTTCCGGAACGACCGCCGCGGGGCGGGCGACGGGAATCGGACAGACTTCGGGAACGGGGCGGAATGGACGCGTACGACAAGGGCTCGAACGCCCGGCCCGCGCCGGGCGAGCCCGCAGCCTCCACACCCGCCGCAGCCCCCACACCCACCGCACCTGCCTCTGACAACCCTCCGCCGGACGGTCACGAGGCCTCAGGCGGTCATGAGGCCTCAGGCGGTCATGAGGCTTCAGGCGGTCACGACACCTCAGAGGGGCACGAGACCTCAGGCGGTCACGGAACCCAGGGCGGTTTTGTGGTCCCCGAGCAGTACGCGGGCCCCGCGCAGTACTACGACGACACAGCTCCCGCCGGGCCCACTCCTCCCACCGGCATCGCCGCTCTCTCCGTCCCCTACCAGGTCGCCGCGGCGCTCGCGCTCGCGGTCGTCGCGGTCGCCGCCTGTGTGCACGTCGGCATGGTGTTCCTGCACGTCGCGCCCTCGAACACGGCCTCCAAGCAGCACGGGCAGGTGATCGACGAGTGGGTCTACCCCGAGTTCGAGCAGAACTGGAAGCTCTTCGCCCCCAACCCGCTGCAGCAGAACATCGCGGTCCAGGTGCGCGCCGAGGTGCGGGATTCGGAGGGCGAGATCAGGACGACCCGCTGGTACGACCTCTCCGCGCGGGACGGTGCCGCCATCGACGGCAATCTGCTGCCCAGCCACACCCAGCAGAACGAGCTGCGCCGGGCCTGGGACTTCTTCGTGGCCACGCACGACAACGCCAACAGTCCGAACGGCCTGCGCGGTGCCCTCTCCGAGCGCTATCTGCGCCGCATCGTGGTCCTGCGCCTCGACCGTGAGCAGGCGGGCGGCCGGGGCGCGGTCGTGCAACAGGTCCAGGTCCGCTCCCGTACGACCAATGTGCCGCCGCCGAAGTGGAGCCAGGAGCAGGTGTCCGACAAACCCATCGTCCGCCAGTTGCCCTGGTGGCCGGTCACGGAGACCGACCGAGCGGCCGGGACACGGCCCGCGCGGTCCACGGGGACGGAGGCGAGCGCCCGATGAGCGGCCTCGACCACAACCCGACGGACAACCACGACCCCCAGCCCAATCCGAACCCCCGGTCCAACCCCAACCCGAGCCCCACTCCTAGCCCCAGGCCCAACCCGCCGGGCAGTCCCGGTGGTGGGCGACCGCCGGGCGGTCCCGGCGGTGAGCGGCTCGCCGGACGGATAAGCCGGTTCGACCGGAAGTACCGCGTCGACCGGACCCTCACGCACGCCATCACGCGCGTCACCGGCGAGGCCCTCGGCCCCTACCAGAGCGCCGTGATCCGCATCGGCTTCGCCGGGACCTGGCTGCTGTTCCTGCTGCGGGAGTTCCCGCACCGCGAGGAGATGTACGGGCCCGACGGCCCCTGGAGCTGGGACCTCGCCCAGCAGCTCATCGGGAGCAACCACGCCTTCACGGCCCTGATGTGGGCCGACGGCCAGGTCTGGTTCGGGATCGTCTACGCGCTCGCCCTGCTGTCCAGTGCCCTGCTGATGCTCGGCTGGCGCACCCGCACCATGTCCGTGCTGTTCATGATCGGCGTGCTCTCCCTGCAGAACCGCAGCGTCTTCATGGGGGACGGCGGCGACAACGTCATCCACCTCATGGCGATCTACCTCGTGCTCACGCGCTGCGGCCAGGTCTGGTCGCTGGACGAGCGGCGGGAGCGGCGGCAGCGCCGGGAACGCCGAGCCAGGGACGCACGCGCGCGTGGAGCACGATTGGGCTCGGACACGGTCGGCGTAGTGGCCCCGGGCACGGTCGGTGCAATGGCCCCGGACAGGGTCGGTGCGACGGGCCCGGACAGGGTTGGTGCGGCGGGCCCGGACAGGGTTGGTGCGGCGGGCCCGGACAGGGTTGGTGCGATAGGCCCGGACAGGGTCGGTCCCGCCCTCTGGACGGTGCTCGGCCTCGCCCTGGCCGCCGCCACGCTCGCGGGGAAGATCGACGGCGGCTTCCTCGGCGGCTGGCGGGCGGTCTACTGGGGGCTCTGGGCCATACAGGGCCTGTGGTGGCTGGCCGGCCGGTACGCCCGGAGTGTCCAGCCCCGCATCTTCCTCGACGTCGTCGCCAATCTCGTCCACAACGCGGCCCTCTTCGTGATCATGGCCGAGGCGTGTCTGATCTACGCGACCGCGGGCTGGTACAAGATCCAGGGCTCGCGCTGGCAGGACGGCACCGCCGTCTACTACCCGCTCCACCTGGACTACTTCTCCCCCTGGCCCGCCCTGTCCGACCTGCTGTCCGCGAGCGGCACGATGGTGATGCTGGTGACGTACGGGACGGTGATCGTGCAGGTCGCCTTCCCCTTCACGCTGTTCAACCGGCGGGCGAAGAACGTCCTGCTGGCCGCGATGATGACCGAGCACGCCGTGATCGCCGTCGTCCTGGGCCTGCCGTTCTTCTCGCTCGCGATGATCGCCGCCGACGCCGTGTTCCTCCCGACGTCCTTCCTGCGCCGCGTGGGCGGACGGGCGGCACGCGCGCGTGAGGGCCTGTTTTCGCGCATAGGCCCTACGCGTACGATCCCGCGGCCCCGCAAGGAGCCCCCGCGCACCCCGGAGACGGCCGACCACCCGCCCGTAGGCTTCACCGCATGACGGACGGCTCCCGCGACCTCGACCCCGTCGACCCCCGCGACCTCGATCCTGTCGGCTCCCGCGACCCGGACCCCGTGAGCGCCTGGCGTCGGCTCGCCGGCACCGCCGTGCTGCTCGACGGCTTCCACGCCCTCAAGCACGCCGTGCGCTTCGGGGCCGAGATCCCGGTGGCGGTCACCGCCGACCGGCGGGCCGCGCTCGCCCTCGCCGACGACCTGGCCCCGGACGTACGGGACACGCTGGACGCCCTCCTGACCGAGGTCCCGCAGGCCGCGTACGAAGCCCTCGTGCCGCGCCCGCACCCCACCACCGTGGCCGCCCTGGCGGTACGTCCCGGGCGCGACGCGAACCTGCGGGCGCTGGCCCGCACACCCCGCACCGCGCCCGTGGTCGTCCTCGACCAGCCGCGCAACCTCGGCAACGCGGGCGCCGTGATCCGGCTCGCGGCCGGCTTCGGCGCCACGGGGGTCGTCACGACCGGCACACTCGATCCGTGGCATCCCACGGTGGTACGCGCCGGGGCGGGCCTGCACTTCGCCACGGCCGTCGAGCGACTGACCGTGGACGAGTTGCCCGCCGACCCGGTGTTCGCCCTCGACCCGGAGGGCGAGGACATCCGGTCGCTGAAGCTCCCGGACGACGCGGTTCTCGCCTTCGGCTCCGAGCGCAGCGGGTTGTCCGGCGAACTGCGCGCCCGCACGGACCACTTGGTCTCGCTGCCGATGCGACCCCAGGTGTCCAGCTACAACCTCGCCACCAGCGTGGCGATGGCGCTGTTCCACTGGAGTGCCTCGTAGTCGTATCACTGCGGGTCGGCTGTGGCTGGTCGCGCAGTTCCCCGCGCCCCTTTGGGGGCTGCCTACGCCTCCCGGCGTACCTCCACCACCCGGAACCGGTTGGCCACGAACGCCCCGTCGCACAGCGCGGCGTTCGCCGCCGGGTTGCCGCCCGAGCCGTGGAAGTCCGAGAAGGCGGCGGTCTGGTTGACGTAGACCCCGCCGGTCAGGTTGAGCGAGAGCTGGGCGCACTCCTCCAGGCAGGCCTCCTGGACGGCCTCTTCGACCTCCTCCGAGGTCGTGTACGCGCCCACCGTCATCGCGCCCTTGCCGGCGATGGTCCGCCGCAGCAGTGCCACGGCGTCGGCCGCCGAGTCGACCGCGACGGCGAAGGAGACGGGGCCGAAACACTCGTTCATGAACGCGGCCTGGTCGTCCGGCTTGGCGCCGTCGAGCTTCACGATCACCGGGGTGCGCACGACCGCGTCCGGGAACTCGGGGTTGGCGATCTCCCGTGAGGCCAGGGCGACCTCGCCGAGCCCGGCGGCCGCCTCCAGACGGGCCTTCACGTCGGGGTTCACGATCGCGCCCAGCAGGCCGTTCGCCCGGGCGTCGTCCCCGAGGAGTCCGCCGACCGACCTGGCGAGGTCGGCGACCACCTCGTCGTACGACCGGGGGCCCTCCTCCGTACGGATGCCGTCGCGGGGGATGAGGAGGTTCTGCGGCGTCGTGCACATCTGGCCGCTGTAGAGGGACAAGGAGAAGGCGAGGTTCGACAGCATCCCCTTGTAGTTGTCGGTCGAGTCCACGATCACCGTGTTGACGCCGGCCTTCTCCGTGTAGACCTGCGCCTGGCGGGCGTTGGCCTCCAGCCAGTCGCCGAACGCCGTCGATCCCGTGTAGTCGATGATCCGGATCTCCGGGCGTGTCGCCAGGGTCTTGGCGATGCCCTCGCCGGGACGCTCGGCGGCCAGCGCCACCAGGTTCGGGTCGAAGCCGGCCTCGGAGAGCACCTCGCGGGCCACCTGGACGGTGAGCGCGAGCGGCAGCACCGCGCGCGGGTGGGGCTTCACGAGGACCGCGTTGCCGGTGGCGAGGGACGCGAACAGGCCCGGATAGCCGTTCCACGTCGGGAAGGTGTTGCAGCCGATCAGCAGCGCGATGCCACGCGGCACCGGCGTGAACCGCTTGGTCAGCGCGAGCGGGTCGCGCTTGCCCTGGGGCTTCGTCCACTCCGCGTTGTCGGGGGTGCGGACCTGCTCCACGTACGCGTACGCCACCGCTTCCAGGCCGCGGTCCTGCGCGTGCGGTCCGCCCGCCTGGAACGCCATCATGAAGGCCTGGCCGCTGGTGTGCATGACCGCGTGCGCGAACTCGTGCGTGCGGTCGCTGATCCGCTTGAGGATCTCCAGGCACACCACCGCGCGCATCTCCGCGCCGGCGTCGCGCCACGCGCGCTGCCCCGCGCGCATGGCGGGCAGCAGGGTGTCGACGTCCGCGTGCGGGTAGGTCACCCCCAACTCGATTCCGTACGGAGAGACCTCGCCGCCCACCCAGTCGTCGGTGCCGGGCTGCCCGAGGTCGAGGCGGCCGCCCAGGAGGGCGTCGAAGGCGGCCTTGCCCGCTGGCGCTCCCAGGCTGCCGTTCTCCCCGTACGCCTTGGGGTGCTCGGGGTGGGGCGACCAGTACGCGCGCGTGCGGATCGCTTCCAGCGCCTGGTCGAGGGTGGGCCGGTGCTGGGCGATCAGCTGGTGCGCGGTGAGTTCGGCGGCCATGAGGGACCAACTCCTCGTCTCATGAGCTCTGCGTCGAGCTCGCGACCTGGGCAGGATGGAATCAAGAGGTGTGGCGCGAAGCGCCTCGGTCAGGGTGGTGGTGGGCGACGGGTGGGCGGACAGAGTTAGAGTAACCGAACGATCGGTCGGGACAAGGGGGTCCGCTGAACCTGTGGACAACCCCGTGCGGGAGGATCGCGAGCATGACAGCACTCGACCTCGCCGGCCCTGTGGCCGTCGTCGGTACCGGCACCATGGGCCAGGGCATCGCTCAGGTCGCGCTCGTCGCGGGCCACCTCGTGCGGCTGTACGACGCCGTGCCGGGCCGTGCCCCGGCCGCGGCCGAAGCGATCGCCGCCCGCCTCGACCGGCTCGTCGAGAAGGACCGGCTGACCGGCGCCGAGCGGGACGCCGCACGCGCCCGTCTGCGCCCCGCTGAGAGCCTCTCCGACCTCGCCGACTCGGGCCTGGTCGTCGAGGCCGTCCTGGAGCGCCTGGACGTCAAACAGCAGCTGCTGCGCGAGCTGGAGGACATCGTCGACGACGACTGCCTGCTCGCCACCAACACCTCCTCCCTGTCGGTGACCGCGATCGGTGGCGCCCTGCGCAACCCCGGCCGCTTCGTGGGGCTGCACTTCTTCAACCCTGCGCCGCTGCTGCCCCTGGTGGAGGTCGTCTCCGGGTTCGCGACCGACGTCACGTCGGCCACGCGCGCGTACGAGATGGCCCGCGCCTGGGGGAAGACCCCGGTCGCCTGCGCCGACACCCCGGGCTTCATCGTCAACCGCATCGCGCGGCCCTTCTACGCCGAGGCCTTCGCGGTCTACGAGGCCCAGGCCGCCGATCCCGCCACGATCGACGCGGTCCTGCGCGAGTCGGGCGGCTTCAAGATGGGCGCCTTCGAACTGACCGACCTCATCGGCCAGGACGTCAACGAGTCCGTCACGCGCTCCGTGTGGGAGGCCTTCTTTCAGGACGTGCGGTTCACCCCCTCGCTGGCCCAGCGCAGACTCGTCGAGTCGGGCCGGCACGGCCGCAAGTCGGGGCACGGCTGGTTCGACTACGGGGACGAGGGCGAGCGGCCCGAGCCGCACACCGCGGAGAAGGTCCAGCCGCCCGCGTACGTCGTCGCCGAGGGCGATCTGGGCCCCGCGTCCGAGCTGCTCGCGCTGATCCGCGAGGCGGGCATCCAGGTCCGTGAGGACGAGGAGGACCACGGCACCCGGCTGGTGCTGCCGAGCGGCGGCCAGCTGGCCCTCGCGGACGGCCAGACCGCCGTCGAGTTCCGTGACGTCGTCTACTTCGACCTGGCGCTCGACTACCGCCGGGCGACCCGGATCGCCCTGTCCCACTCGCAGGACACGCAGACCCAGACCCTCGCCGAGGCCACCGGGCTCTTCCAGGCGCTCGGCAAGGACGTCAGCGTCATCGGGGACGTGCCCGGTCTGATCGTCGCCCGCACGGTGGCCCGCATCGTCGACCTGGCGCACGACGCCGTCGCCAAGGGCGTGGCCACCGAGGAGGACATCGACACGGCGATGCGCCTGGGCGTCAACTACCCCCTGGGCCCCTTCGAGTGGAGCCGTCGGCTGGGCAGGAGCTGGGCCTACGACGTCCTGGACGACCTGCACATGCGCGACCCCTCGGGGCGTTACGCGCCGTCCCTCGCGCTCTACCGCCACGCGTACGCCTCCGAGAAGCGGGAGGGCACCCCATGACCACCGCCAAGCGCGACACCTACACCCCCGAGACGCTGCTCTCCGTGGCCGTGCGGGTCTTCAACGAGCGCGGCTACGACGGCACCTCCATGGAGCACCTCTCCAAGGCGGCCGGCATCTCCAAGTCGTCGATATACCACCACGTCACCGGCAAGGAGGAGCTGCTGCGCCGGGCCGTCAGCCGGGCGCTCGACGGCCTCTTCGGGATCCTCGACGAGGAGCACGCGCGCGTGGGGCGTGCCGTGGAGCGCCTGGAGTACGTCACCCGGCGCATGGTCGAGGTCCTCACCTCCGAGCTGCCGTACGTGACGCTGCTGCTGCGTGTGCGCGGCAACACCGACGCCGAGCGGTGGGCCCTGGAGCGGCGCCGGGACTTCGACCACCGGGTGGCCGAGCTCCTGAGGGCGGCCGCCGCCGACGGGGACGTACGCGGCGACGTGGAGTTCCGGCTCGCGACGCGGCTGGTCTTCGGGATGATCAACTCGATCGTCGAGTGGTACCGCCCCGACGGGCGGGGCATGGGCGAGCGCGAGGTCGCCGACGCGGTGGTGCGGCTGGTCTTCGGGGGACTCCGGCAGGAGGACTGAGGCGCGGGAAGAGCCCGAAGCCGCCAAAGGCGCAGGTCACGCCTGCGGCTCCAGGTCCTCCTCCTCGAACACCAGCAGGGTGCGCGTGCTGAGCACCTCGGGGATGGCCTGGAGCCGGGTGAGCACCAGTTCGCGCAGTGCCCTGTTGTCGGGCGAGTGCACCAGGAGCAGGACGTCGAAGTCCCCGCCCACCAGCGCGATGTGGGAGGCCCCCGGAAGCGCCGTCAGCTGCTCGCGCACGGTGCGCCAGGAGTTCTGCACGATCTTGAGAGTGATGTACGCCGATGTGCCGTGCCCCGCGCGCTCGTGGTTGACGCGGGCCCCGAAGCCGCGGATCACGCCGTCCTCGATGAGGCGGTTGATGCGCGCGTAGGCGTTCGCGCGCGAGACATGGACGCGCTCGGCCACGGACCGTATCGAGGCGCGGCCGTCCGCCTGGAGCATCTTGAGGATGTCCTGATCGATGGCGTCGAGCGGGCGCGGGGGCGGCAGCGAGGATCCGGCATCCGGCCCTTCGGCCATTTGTTCAGGTGCCATGTCCCCCCGCCTCCCTACCATGGACGTACTGCGTCCATCTCAGGCTGTGGAGAACCGTTTGTCCACAGCCTGGAGGTGCCTGTAGCCAAAATGTGCCGACGACCGAACAATCGGTAGGTGAGGCGCGTCACTCTCGGCACGCCTCTCGAAGCCGCCCCGACGAGGAGGTGCCGACATGACGGTCATGGAGCAGCGAGGCGCATACCGGCCGACCCCGCCGCCCGCCTGGCAGCCCCGCACCGACCCCGCGCCGCTGCTGCCCGACGCGCTGCCCCACCGCGTCCTCGGCACCGACGCGGCCGAGCGGGTCGACCCGGAGCTCCTGCGCCGGCTGTACGCGGAGCTGGTGCGCGGCCGCCGTTACAACGCGCAGGCCACGGCCCTCACCAAGCAGGGCCGCCTCGCCGTCTACCCCTCCTCCACCGGCCAGGAGGCCTGCCAGGTCGCCGCCGCGCTCGTCCTGCGAGAGCGCGACTGGCTCTTCCCCAGCTACCGCGACACGCTCGCCGCCGTCGCCCGCGGCCTCGACCCCGTCCAGGCCCTGACCCTCCTGCGCGGCGACTGGCACACCGGCTACGACCCCCACGAGCACCGGATCGCGCCCCTGTGCACGCCGCTCGCGACCCAGCTCCCGCACGCCGTGGGCCTCGCGCACGCCGCCCGCCTCAAGGGCGACGACGTGGTCGCGCTCGCCCTGGTCGGCGACGGCGGCACCAGCGAGGGCGACTTCCACGAAGCGCTGAACTTCGCCGCCGTCTGGCAGGCCCCGGTCGTCTTCCTCGTACAGAACAACGGCTTCGCGATCTCCGTCCCGCTCGCCAAGCAGACCGCCGCCCCGTCACTGGCCCACAAGGCCGTCGGCTACGGGATGCCCGGCCGCCTGGTCGACGGCAACGACGCCGCCGCCGTGTACGAGGTCCTCGGCGACGCCATCGCCCACGCGCGCGCGGGTGGCGGTCCGACGCTCGTGGAGGCGGTCACGTACCGCATGGAGGCGCACACGAACGCCGACGACGACAAGCGCTACCGCGGCGACTCCGAGGTCGAGGCCTGGCGCGCGCACGACCCGATCGCCCTCCTGGAGCACGAGCTGACCGAGCGCGGACTGCTCGACGAGGCCGGGACGCGCGCCGCGCGCGAGGACGCCGAGGCGATGGCCGCGGACCTGCGCGAGCGCATGAACCAGGACCCGGCGCTCGACCCCATGGACCTCTTCGCGCACGTCTACACCCAGCCCACGACACAACTCCTGGAACAGGAGGCGCAGTTGCGGGCCGAGCTGGACGCCGAGGCACGCCACCACGAGAGCGGGACCGAGGACGAGTCGGAAGGGGCGGCGCGATGACCACCGTCGCGGTGAAGCCGGCCACCATGGCGCAGGCCCTCGGGCGCGCCCTGCGGGACGCGATGGCCGACGACCCGACCGTGCACGTCATGGGCGAGGACGTCGGTGCCCTCGGCGGCGTCTTCCGCGTCACCGACGGGCTCGCCAAGGAGTTCGGCGAGGGCCGTGTCACGGACACGCCGCTCGCCGAGGCGGGCATCCTCGGCACGGCCGTCGGCATGGCCATGTACGGGCTCAGGCCGGTCGTGGAGATGCAGTTCGACGCCTTCGCCTACCCGGCCTTCGAGCAGTTGATCTCGCACGTGGCACGCATGCGCAACCGCACGCGTGGGGCGATGCCGCTGCCCATCACCGTGCGTGTGCCCTACGGGGGCGGCATCGGCGGCGTCGAGCACCACAGCGACTCCTCCGAGGCCTACTACATGGCGACTCCGGGGCTCCACGTCGTCACTCCCGCGACGGTCGCCGACGCGTACGGGCTGCTGCGCGCGGCCATCGCCTCCGACGACCCGGTGGTCTTCCTCGAACCCAAGCGCCTGTACTGGTCGAAGGACACCTGGAACCCCGACGAGCCGCAGGCCGTGGACCCGATCGGCCGCGCGGTCGTGCGGCGCCACGGCCACAGCGCCACGCTCATCACGTACGGGCCGTCGGTGCCCGTCTGCCTGGAGGCCGCCGAGGCGGCACGGGACGAGGGCTGGGACCTCGAAGTCGTCGACCTGCGCTCCCTGGTGCCGTTCGACGACGAGACGGTCTCCGCGTCCGTACGACGCACCGGCCGGGCCGTCGTCGTACACGAGTCGGGCAGTTTCGGCGGGCCCGGCGGGGAGATCGCCGCGCGGGTCACCGAGCGGTGCTTCCACTATCTGGAGGCGCCGGTGCTGCGCGTGGCCGGGTTCGACATCCCGTATCCGCCGCCGATGCTGGAGCGCCACCATCTGCCCGGCGTCGACCGGATCCTGGACGCGGTGGCGCGGCTGCAGTGGGAGGCACAGAGCTGATGGCCCAGGTCCTGGAATTCAAGCTGCCCGACCTCGGTGAGGGGCTCACCGAGGCCGAGATCGTCCGCTGGCTCGTCCAGGTCGGCGATGTCGTCGCCGTCGACCAACCGGTCGTCGAGGTCGAGACGGCCAAGGCGATGGTCGAGGTCCCCTGCCCGTACGGCGGCGTGGTCACGGCCCGCTACGGCGAAGAGGGCACCGAACTGCCCGTCGGCTCCCCGCTGCTGACGGTCGCGGTGGGAACACCCGCCTCCGGAGCACTGGCTTCCGGCGCACCGGCCTCCGGAGCGCATGCTTCCGGTACGCCGGCTTCCGGCGGCGAGGACGAGGGCTCCGGGAACGTGCTCGTGGGCTACGGCACGCAGGCGCCTCCGGCACGGCGCGGGAGGCTGCGTCCGCCCGCGGCCGGGGCCGCTCCGGGACGTCGGTCACCGCGTGGGTCCGACGGCGGGCGGCCGGGCTCGGGACGGCTCGGCGGCGCGGATGCTGCCGGAGGCGGCTCCGGCTCCGGTTCCGGCTCTGGAGCGAGGGCAGGTGCCGGATCGGCTGGAGACCGTCGAGCCGGGCTCCCGGACGCCGACCTGGCCGTCACGGCAGTGCCCGCCGGGTCCGGCACGGTCACCCCTCACCC
Source organism: Streptomyces sp. NBC_00878 (assembly GCF_026341515.1). Classification (NCBI taxonomy): domain Bacteria; kingdom Bacillati; phylum Actinomycetota; class Actinomycetes; order Kitasatosporales; family Streptomycetaceae; genus Streptomyces; species Streptomyces sp. NBC_00878. The sequence goes on from NZ_JAPEOK010000001.1 coordinate 5,445,494, forward strand.
CGTACGGGACGAGGGGCGGGTCGAGGCCACGGTCGGTACTGACGCTGCGCGCCGGACCGACGGCCCTGTGCCGGTGATCTCCCCGCTCGTGCGTCGGCTGGCCCGGGAGCACGGGCTCGACCTGCGGGAGCTGGCGGGCTCGGGTCCCGACGGGCTGATCACGCGCGCGGACGTCGAGCACGCCGTGCGGGCCGCCGCGTCCGCCTCGACCGTCGCGCGGCCACCACAGGCCGCGGCGGCCGCGGCCGAACCCGTCCCGACGTCTGCGCCCACGCGCGCGCGTGGCACCCGCATCCCCCTCAAGGGCGTCCGCGGTGCCGTCGCCGACAAGCTCTCCCGGAGTCGGCGCGAGATCCCCGACGCGACCTGCTGGGTGGACGCCGACGCCACGGAACTGCTGCACGCGCGCGTGCGGATGAACGAGGCCGGTGGGCCGAAGATCTCCCTCCTCGCCCTCCTCGCCCGCATCTGCACCGCCGCGCTGGCCCGCTTCCCCGAGCTCAACTCCACCGTCGACATGGACGCCCGGGAGGTCGTACGGCTCGACGCGGTGCACCTCGGGTTCGCGGCGCAGACCGAGCGGGGGCTCGTCGTGCCGGTGGTGAAGGACGCGCACACGCGGGACGCGGAGTCGCTGAGCGCGGAGTTCGCCCGGCTCACCGAGGCGGCCCGGACCGGGACGCTCACCCCGGCGGAACTCACCGGCGGGACCTTCACGTTGAACAACTACGGAGTGTTCGGCGTCGACGGCTCCACGCCGATCATCAACCACCCCGAGGCGGCCATGCTCGGCGTCGGCCGGATCGTCCCCAAGCCCTGGGTGCACGAGGGCGAGCTGGCGGTGCGGCAGGTCGTGCAGCTCTCGTTCACCTTCGACCACCGGGTGTGCGACGGCGGCACGGCGGGTGGTTTCCTCAGGTATGTGGCGGACTGCGTGGAGCATCCTGCGGTGCTGCTGCGGACCCTGTAGCCCCCATGGTCTGTACGGCCTCGTCACCACCCCCGTCCACATGCTGTGCGCGGGGGTGGAAATGATCCATCGGGCGCTCATACTCGGGGGGTGACCGCGTACGAGCCTCCCAGCGCACTCGGGTCCCCCTGCGCACCCGGTACGGGCGGTCGCGACACGGACGGCCATGACGCCGTCGTGCTCGCCGGTGGCGCCGCCCGTCGCCTCGGCGGAGCGGACAAGCCCGGCGTACGCGTGGGCGGCCGCGCGCTGCTCGACCGTGTCCTGGCCGCCTGTTCCGGCGCGGCCACCACCGTCGTCGTCGCGGAGCCCCGGCCCACCGCGCGCCCGGTGGAGTGGGCGCGTGAGGACCCGCCCGGCGGGGGCCCGCTGGCCGCGCTGGACGCCGGGCTCCGGCGCACCACCGCCGCGTATGTCGTGGTGCTCTCCGCCGACCTGCCGTTCCTGGACGAGGGAACGGTTCAGCGGCTGCCGGCCGCTCTGCGGGAGGCGGGCACCGAGGGCGTGTTGCTCACCGACTCCGACGGCCGGGACCAGCCGCTCGTGGCCGCGTACCGGAGTTCGGCGCTGCGCCGCGAGCTGGCGGCCCTCAGCGCCGAGCACGGCGGACTCACCGGGCTGCCGCTGCGCCGGCTCACCGGTGCGCTGGATCTCACCCGCATCACCGACCCCGTCGCGTCCTTCGACTGCGACACCTGGGACGACATCGCCGCCGCTCGGGCACGCATCAGGGAGCATGAGCACGTGTTGGATGAATGGATTACCGCAGTCAAGGACGAGTTGGGCATCGACCTGGATGTCGACATCGGCATCCTGCTCGACCTCGCCCGCGACGCCGCGCACGGCGTGGCCCGCCCGGCGGCGCCGCTGACCACGTTCCTCGTGGGGTACGCGGCGGCGCGGGCCGAGGGCGGCCCGGAGGCGGTCGCGGAGGCCGCCCGCAAGGCGACGGCCCTGGCGCTGCGCTGGGCGGCGGAGGCAGAGGCAGAGGCAGAGGCGGACGGCGGCACCCCGGCACCCCCGACGGCGGCACCCGGCGACGCCACCGGGACCGGCACTGGCACCAGCAGCGGCACCGGGACTGGGACAGGGACCGGCAGCGGAACCGCCGCTCCCGAAGCCCCTCGCCCGGACGCCGGATGACCGCCCCGAGGCAGTACGGGGAGGTCGACCTCGACGACCTCCACGTAGAGGAGGCCCTCGCCCTGGCCAAGCAAGGCGGTGCCAGGGAAGGCCGTGCCAACGAAGGCGGGATGCGGGAAGGCGGTGCTCAGGTGCCCGACGGCTCCGGAGCCACGGGAGGTCCTCCCGCCGTGCCCCAGCCGACACCGCGGGGTGGGAGCAGCGCGCCAGGGGAACACACGGCCGACGGAACCTCCCGGGCCCACGGGGAACACCCCACCCACGGAACCTCCCAGGCCCACGCGGACAAGCGCGGCCACCACAGAGCGACCCCCTGGCCCGAGGCGCGTACCCTCGCCGGGCGAGCCCCCCGTCGGCCGGACATCCCCGTCTCCGTCCCCCTCGACGCCGCACTGGGCCTCGTCCTCGCCGCTCCCCTTACCGCCCTCACGGACCTCCCGTCGTTCGACACGTCCGCGATGGACGGCTGGGCGGTCGCCGGACCGGGACCCTGGGACGTCCGGGCCGAGGGAGTCCTCGCGGGCCACGCCGAGCCCGAGCCGCTCACTGACGGCGAGGCCGTCCGCATCGCGACCGGCGCGCGGATCCCGCAGGACGCCACCGCGGTGATCCGCAGTGAACACGGCCGCACCGACGAGAAAGAACGGCTGCACGCGACCCGGGAGGTTGTCCCCGGGCAGGACATCCGTCCCCGGGGCCAGGAGTGCCGCTCCGGCGATCCCCTGCTCCAGCGCGGCACAGTGGTCACCCCGGCCGTACTCGGGCTGGCCGCGGCCGCCGGATACGACACCGTCGCGGCCCTCCCCCGGCCCCGGGCCGAAGTCGTCGTCCTGGGCGACGAGTTGCTCACCGAGGGCCTGCCCCACGACGGGCTGATCCGGGACGCGCTCGGCCCGATGCTGCCCTCCTGGCTGCGCGCGCTCGGCGCGGACGTCATCGCGGTGCGCAGGCTCGGTGACGACGCCGAAGCACTCCACCAGGTCCTGAAGAACTCCGACGCCGACCTCGTCGTGACGACCGGCGGCACCGCCGCGGGCCCCGTCGACCATGTGCACCCCACCCTGCGCCGCATCGGCGCCGAACTCCTGGTGGACGGCGTCAAGGTGCGCCCCGGTCACCCCATGCTCCTGGCCCGCACCAAGGAGAACCAGCACCTCGTCGGCCTCCCGGGCAACCCCCTCGCCGCCGTCTCCGGCCTGCTCACGCTCGCCGAACCCCTGCTGCGGACCCTCGCGGGACGTGCGGCCCCGGAGACGTACACGCTGCCCCTGAAGGAGACCGTGCACGGGCACCCGTACGACACCCGGCTGATCCCTGTCGTCCTGCGCGAGGACCGGGCTGTGCCGCTGCACTACAACGGACCGGCCATGCTGCGGGGTATCGCCGTGGCCGACGCGCTCGCGGTCGTGCCACCCGGCGGGGCGCGCCCCGGCCAGGAGCTGGAGATTCTCGACCTGCCCTGGGCCACGGCCGGAATCGGGGTGTGTTTCACGTGAAACTTCCGGGCCAGGACGCGATCGCCCGACAGGCGGGCGAACGCCTCGTCACCCGTCGAGTGTCCCTGCCTCGCCGACGGGTGGAGCATCCGTTGCGGCAGGTCGCCAAACGGGTCGCCATCGCGTTGCTCGTGCTGATCGGGACCGCCCTCATCGTCTACGCCGACCACGACGGCTACAACGACAACTCCGACGGCTCGGTCGATCTGCTCGACGCCTTCTACTACGCGACCGTCACGCTCTCCACCACCGGATACGGCGACATCACGCCCGTCAGCGACGCCGCCCGGTTCACCAATATCTTCGTGATCACGCCACTGCGCGTGCTCTTTCTGATCATCCTGGTCGGCACCACTCTCGAGGTCCTCACGGAACGCACCCGGGAGGAGTGGCGACTGAACCGCTGGAGGACCACTTTGAGGGAGCACACCGTTGTCATCGGGTTCGGCACGAAAGGCCGCTCGGCGATTCAGACCGTGTGTGCGACGGGGCTGAAGACGGAGCAGGTCGTAGTCGTCGACCCCAGCTCGAAGGTGATCGAGACGGCGACGGCGGACGGGTACGCGGGCGTGATCGGCGACGCCACCCGCAGTGACGTACTGATTCGCGCCGAGGTCCAGCGGGCCCGGCAGATCATCATCGCGACCCAGCGCGACGACACGGCCGTGCTCGTCACGCTGACGGCCCGGCAGCTCAACCGCGGGGCGAAGATCGTGGCCGCCGTGCGCGAGGAGGAGAACGCGCCACTGCTGAAGCAGTCCGGCGCCGACGCCGTCATCACCAGCGCCAGCGCGGCCGGCCGCCTCCTCGGTCTCTCCGTGCTCAGCCCCAGCGCGGGCATGGTCATGGAGGACCTCATCCAGCAGGGCAGCGGCCTCGACATCGTCGAACGGCCCGTCATAAAAGCCGAGGTGGGCCTGGGCGTCCGGGAGACCGAGGACCTCGTGGTGAGCGTCGTACGAGGGCACCGGGTGCTCGGATACGACGATCCCGCGGTAGGAAAGCTCCAGTTGACGGACCGTCTGATCACCATCGTCCGCGTCACCCCGCACACCCAGGTCGCCCCGGACATCAGGCCACTGAGGCAGGACTAGGGGGCTTCTGATGGATCTCCGCGGCGTCGCGACGCCCGGCACGTCCTCTCGCCGCACCGGGCACAGACCCAAGTACGTCCAGTACGCGGGTCTGTGCCCGGCACGCCGAGAGAACGCACCGAACGCCGCTCCTTCCCCACGGAGATCCATCAGAAGCCCCCTAGTGCGTTGGCCACGAACGTTCGCCGGGTTTGATCAGGCGGCTTTGGGTCGTGGTCGGCCCCAGCGTTGCTGGCGTTCGCTGCGGACCTTGGCGCGTTCGCGGCGCTGGGCGGCCAGGACGTCGGGGTGACGGGCGTTGGCGTTGCGCCAGCGCAGGTAGTCCTGAAGCTTCCAGGACAGGACGGTGTGGTTGGGGTGGTTGGAGTTGCCCATGACGAAGTTGCGCAGGGGCCCGAACTGAGCCTCGATCGGGTTGGCCCACGACGCGCTCGTCGGCGTCAGGCACAACTCGACCTTGTTCTTCCTGGCCCAGGTCCGGATGGCCGGGGTCTTGTTCGCCGACAAATTGTCCATGATCACGTAGACGGGGGCGCCGTCGGGGCGGGCGGCCCGGATCGACTTCAGCGCCGAGAGGCTGTGGTCACCGCCTTTGCGGCGGCGGGTCACGCCCCACAACTGGTCATCGCCGAGGGAATAGCAGCCGTGGAAGTACCGGATACCGTGAGTGCGGTGATAGGTGGCCGGCAGCCGGTCCGGTTTCTTCTCCCCGGCCCAGCCGGAGCCGTGGCAGGGCCGGATCGACAGCGGACCGAACTGGTCGAACGCGAAGCACCGGTCCAGGAAACGGCTGGTCACGTGCTCGATGCGGTCGAGTTTGGCGTCCTTGTCGGGATCCCTGGACTCCTTCCAGGTGCGGGTCCGCTGAAACGAGATCCCGTGCTCGCGCAGGATCTGCCGCAGTCGTTCCCGGCCGACCTTCACCGTCCGGACCCGGTTGCGGGCCAGGTACTCGGTGAGCTTGCGAAGGCTCCAGTGCGTGAACGGGCGTCCCAGCGTGACTGGGCGGGTCCTGGCCGTCGCGATGATGAACTCGCGTTCGTCATCGCTGATCAGGCGGGGACGGCCTCCCGCCCACCGAGGGTCCAGCGCGGCCAGGCCCTTCTCGTTGAACGCATGGATCACGTCCCGGACGGTGTCCTCGTGCGCGGCGGCCAGCCGTGCGATCGCCGCCACGGGAGTGCCCGACGCCGACGCCATGATGATCAGTGCCCGACGGACCCGTACGGACTCATGGCGGCCCCGCCGGACGATCTGCTGCAGTCTCTGGCCCTCTTGATCAGTCAACCGCCGTGCTCTGACCGGCTCTGCCATGCATGACCTCACTCCCCACGACAACCACGTCGCTATCGAGAGTGAGACTGACAGACCCAGGCACCCCGGACATCGACCGGCGTATCACCAGACCCGGCGAACGTTCGTGGCCAACGCACTAGCGGCAGAATCGAGGCAGGGCCATCGGTAGGACCGAGGTGGGCCGGTGGCAGGACCGGACCTCCGGAGTAGCCTCGCCCGCATGCGAGCGATCACGATTCCTGAACCTGGTGGGCCCGAGGCGCTGGTGTGGGACGAGGTCCCGGATCCGGTGGCCGGAGAGGGCGAAGTGCTGGTCGAGGTGGCGGCCGGCGCGGTGAACCGTGCCGATCTGCTTCAGCGGCAGGGCTTCTACGACCCGCCGCCCGGCGCGTCCCCGTACCCCGGCCTGGAGTGCTCCGGGCGGATCGCGGCGGTCGGTCCCGGTGTCTCGGGCTGGGACGTCGGGGACGAGGTGTGCGCGCTGCTTTCCGGCGGCGGGTACGCCGAGAAGGTGGCGGTGCCGGCCGGGCAACTGCTGCCCGTGCCCGAGGGGGTCGGACTCGACACGGCGGCCGCGCTGCCCGAGGTGACCTGCACGGTCTGGTCCAACGTCTTCATGATCGCCCACCTCCGCCCCGGCGAGACGCTGCTGGTGCACGGCGGAGCGAGCGGCATCGGCACCATGGCGATCCAGCTGGCCAAGGCCGTCGGCGCGAAGGTCGCCGTCACCGCGGGCAGCAAGGAGAAGCTGGAGTACTGCGCCGGGCTCGGCGCGGACGTGCTGATCAACTACCGCGAGCAGGACTTCGTCGAGGAGATCAAGGCCGCCACCGACGGGGCGGGCGCCGACGTCATCCTCGACAACATGGGTGCCAAGTATCTGGACCGCAACGTCCAGGCCCTCGCGGTCAACGGACGGCTCGCGATCATCGGCATGCAGGGCGGCATCAAGGGCGAGCTGAACATCGCGATGCTTCTGGGCAAGCGCGGCGCCGTCACCGCGACCTCGCTGCGCGCCCGCCCCGCCGAGGAGAAGGCGGCGATCGTCGCGGCCGTACGGGAGCACGTCTGGCCGTTGATCTCCGCCGGTCACGTACGTCCGGTGGTCGACCGCGAGCTGCCGATGAGCGACGCGGCCGCGGCGCACCGGGTACTGGAGGAGAGCGGGAACATCGGGAAGGTGCTGCTCACGGTCCCGTAGGGCTCAGCCCCGTCGTACGCGCAGTGCGAGGAACGCGAGGCCGAGGCCCAGGCCGATGAGGACCAGCCCGCTGCCGAGGGGCAGGACCCGGAGGACGGGTTCCGAGGCGCGTACGGGGCGGTTCGTGGCCTGTCCGGCGTCGGCGGGCGGGTGGGACCGCGGTGCGGTGTCCCCGGGCGTCTCGGGGGCGACGGCGTCCTCCGAGCGCTCCCGGCCCGCTGAGCTGTCCGGGTGACCCACCCCCTCCCCGAAGTCTTCTTGCGGCGCTTCCTCTGCCTGCGTCTCCTCCGCTTCCTCTGCCTCGTCCGTCTCCGTCGGCGCGGGCGGTCGGCCCGGCCGCTCCCGTCCCTCCCCGGCCCGGCTGCCCGCCCGTGACTCGCCGGGCGCGGGTTCGTACGAGGAGACGCGCGGGACGGCGTACGACGCCGGGGCGGGGCCCGCCAGCAGGAGCAGCAGCAGGCCGGCCGCGCGCAGGGAGCGGAGCCATGGAGCCACGTCGGTGACCCCTTCCTGGTGCGAAGGAACCAAGATCGACGGCACCAGCGTCACATGGTGCGCGCGCACCGGCATCTCGATGGCTGGGTTGACGACGGTTCGGTCGCCCGGTCGCCAGCCGCTCTGATCTCGTCACCCTCGGTCATGCCCTTGGTTCACACACATGCACGGGGTAGATACCGGTTATGTCGATACGACACGGTCTGCTGGCGCTCCTGGAGCGCGGCCCCCGCTACGGTTCGCGGCTGCGCAGCGAGTTCGAGGCGCGCACCGGCTCCGTCTGGCCGTTGAACATCGGCCAGGTCTACACGACGCTCGGCCGGCTGGAGCGGGACGGCCTGGTCGTACAGCAGGGCCCGGACGAGGCCGGACACGTGCTGTACGCGCTGACGGACGCGGGCCGGGCCGAGCTGCGGGCCTGGTTCACGCGTCCCGTGGAGCGCACGGACCTGCCGCGCGACGAGCTGGCGATCAAGCTGGCCATGGCGGTCGGGGTGCCAGGGGCCGACGTACGGGCGGTCGTGGAGACACAGCGGCGGTATCTGTCGGAGGCGATGCACACGTACACCCGGCGGCGGGCCCAGGTGCTCGCGGAGGGTCCCGGGCACCGCGACGGTGTGGCCCGGCTGCTCGTCCTGGAGCACCTCGTCTTCCGCGCGGAGGCCGAAACGCGGTGGCTCGACCACTGCGAGGTCCGGCTGCTGCGGCTCGCGAACGCCGTGGCCACGGACCCGCCGCAGCCGCCGACGCCGTCAGCCTGACGTGAAGCGCCGGTGCGGACATGGTGGATCACGCACGGGAGGGGGCACCAGGGTGATGAAGTGTGCGGGTGCGAGAGAATGGCGGCATGGAGATGCCGAGGAGCGAAAGGTCGCCGGAGAACCCCCAGATCCTGGTCGTTGGCCAGGACGGGATGGCTCTTGGCGGCGGAGGAGACGAGGACTCCCGTGAGGTCCCGGTGACGGAGATGGTGGAGCAGCCCGCCAAGGTCATGCGCATCGGGAGCATGATCAAGCAACTGCTGGAGGAGGTGCGTGCGGCGCCTCTGGACGAGGCGAGCCGGGTCCGGCTCAAGGAGATCCACGCGAGCTCGGTCAAGGAGCTGGAGGACGGTCTCGCTCCCGATCTCGTCGATGAGCTGGAGCGGCTCTCCCTGCCGTTCACGGACGACGGAATCCCTTCCGACGCCGAGCTGCGGATCGCGCAGGCCCAGTTGGTCGGCTGGCTGGAGGGGCTCTTCCACGGGATCCAGACCACCCTGTTCGCCCAGCAGATGGCGGCTCGCGCCCAGTTGGAGTCGATGCGCCGGGCGCTCCCGCCGGGTGTGGGCGGCGGCGAGGACGACGACGACCCGCGTGCGGGCGGCCGAGCGGGCGGTCCCTACCTGTAACTCCGACCCGTACGCCGACTCCGGCCCGTACGCCTACCTGTAACTCCGAACAGAGCGCAGCGGAAAGGGGCCCGGCAGGAATGCCGGGCCCCTTCGTGTGTCCGAAAGCCCGCGTCCGAAGCCCGCTTCTGTATGCGTGCGTCCCAAGGACCGGGCGTCAGGCGGGGTTGCCCGTCGACACGTAGAGCTGGATCTTGGGCATGTCCTTGGGGTCGACGTCCGAGTCGGCCTCGGGGATCTGGGTCATGACCGTGTCCTCGCCGTAGGCGTTCTCGTCGACCGGCTTGCTCTCGTACTGCCAGCCCGCGGCCTGCAGGCACGCCTTCACCGAGTCCATGTTCTTGAACTTGAAGTCCGGGACCTTGATCTTGTCGGCGTCGTTGTACGACTCGTCGGGCTCCGTGCAGACCGTCGTCTCGATCTTCTTCGTCGTGTCCGGCCCCTTGTGCCCGGCGACCGCGGACGCCGAGGCGCTGGGGCTGCTGTCGCCTCCCGCGTCGTCGCCCTTGTCCCCGCCGTTCAGTGACAACGCGGCGATCAGCCCGCCGATGGCGGCGAGCGCGACGACGATCGAGCCCACGATCACCGGCATGTTGCTCTTGCGGCCGCCACCGGGCGCGGGGGCCGAGGGCTGCGGAGTGATCGTGTACGGCGGCGGGGTCGAGTAGCCCTGTTGTGGCTGCTGGTGCTGCGGCTGCTGAGGGGAGTACGCGGCGGTCTGGGGCGGCGTCTGGTAGCCGCCCTGCTGCGGATAGCCGTACGACGGGGCGGGCGTGGACGCGGGCGTCGGGGTCGGCGGGCCGTAGGCACCCGGCTGGTACGGCGTCTGCACGTTGCCCTGCGGAGCCTGGGCCGACTGGTCGACCGGCGGGAACACGGCGGAGCCGACGCCCGCGCCGCTCGACGTCTGGGCACCCGGCACGATGCTCGGCGGCGTGGCCTGGAACGACTGGGCGACGCGCAGGCACTCGTCGCGCATCGACTCGGCGTTCACGAAACGCTCGTTCGGGTTCTTCTTCAGTGCGCGGGTGACCAGCGCGTCCACGGCCGGAGGCAGCGAGCGGTTGATCGAGGAGGGCACGACGGGCTCCTCCTGGACGTGCGCGTACGCGATCGCCAGCGGCGAGTCCGCCTCGAACGGCAGCCGCCCGGTGACCAGTTGGAACAGCATGATGCCGACCGAGTACAGGTCCGAGCGGGCGTCCACGCCGCGGCCGAGGGCCTGCTCCGGGGAGAGGTACTGCGGGGTGCCGACGACCATGCCGGTCTGCGTCATCGACGTGACACCGGACTGCATGGCGCGGGCGATGCCGAAGTCCATCACCTTGACGACGCCGCGCTTCGTCATCATCACGTTGCCCGGCTTGATGTCGCGGTGGACCAGGCCCATCTCGTGGCTGATCTCCAGGGCCGCCAGCACGTCCGCGGTGATCTTCAGGGCCTTGTCGGCGGGCATGGCGCCGTACTGCGCGATGTCCTGGTCGAGGACCGAACCGAGCGGGCGGCCCTCGACGTACTCCATGACGATGTACGGGGTCGGCGCTCCGGCGCCCGCGGTGGAGCCGCCGTCGAGCAGCGTGTCCTCGCCGGTGTCGAAGACCGAGACGATGTTCGTGTGCGTGAGCTTGGCCACCGCCTGGGCCTCGCGCCGGAAGCGCTCGCGGAAGGCCTGCTCACGGCCGAGCTCGGTGTGCAGTGTCTTGATCGCGACCTGTCGGTCGAGCACCGAGTCGTACGCAAGATGGACCGAGGCCATGCCGCCTTCGCCGAGCAGGTCACGCAGTTGGTAGCGGCCGCCGGCGACCGAACGCCCCGCATACCGGTCATGTGCGCCGTCCTGGCTCATGTCTCTGCGTCCCCCATCGGCGTGCGCCGTCACGCGGGCCGAACTGCTGCTGTGGCTCCCGCGGCGGTGATCCTTAGTGTGATTCCCGGCCAAGTCTGCCGGAGGCCACTGACACGTCAAGCTCGGTGCCCGATCCGTGACCGTACGCGAAAGAAGAGTCGCGGAAGCGTTACAGGTGCCGTCCGGCAGGTACACAGAATTTGCACCCGCGGACCGGCTGCGGGTTTCATGGCCGGTCCATCTCGGGTCGGCCTCGCGCACGGAGGCTGTAGCGTGGCCCGACGGAGACCGTAACAACCACCGCGCGTACTTCGACCGGTGCGGACAGAAACGACGGCGAGGACTGATGGCACAGCAGCAGCGCGCTCAGGGCCCGTCCGACCCCGAGGCGACTGGCGGCGGTATGTCAGATGCGCCGGAGTTGTGGGGTAACGGCGGGCTGGTCGGGGACGGCCGATATCGGCTGACCCACAGACTGGGCCGGGGTGGTATGGCCGAGGTCTTCGGGGCCGAGGACGTCCGTCTGGGGCGGACGGTCGCGGTCAAGCTGCTCCGCTCCGACCTGGCCGAGGACCCCGTCTCCAAGGCTCGCTTCACGCGTGAGGCACAGTCGGTGGCCGGCCTCAACCACCACGCGGTGGTGGCGGTCTACGACTCCGGCGAGGACGTGGTCGGACACCAGACCGTCCCGTACATCGTGATGGAGCTCGTCGAGGGCCACACGATCCGTGACCTGCTGCTCAACGCCGAGGCGCCCGGGCCCGAGCAGGCGCTCATCATCGTCTCCGGGGTGCTGGAAGCGCTTGCGTATTCGCACCAGCACGGCATCGTGCACCGCGACATCAAGCCCGCGAACGTGATCATCACCAACACCGGTGCGGTCAAGGTGATGGACTTCGGCATCGCGCGCGCCCTGCACGGCGCCCAGTCCACGATGACTCAAACCGGCATGGTCATGGGCACGCCCCAGTACCTCTCGCCGGAGCAGGCGCTCGGCAAGGCGGTCGACCACCGCAGCGACCTGTACGCGACGGGCTGCCTCCTCTATGAACTCCTCGCGCTGCGGCCGCCGTTCACCGGTGAGACGCCGCTGTCGGTGGTCTACCAGCATGTCCAGGACATTCCGGTGCCCCCTTCCGAGGTCTCGGACGCGGCGCCGCCGGAGCTGGACGGCCTGGTCATGCGCTCGCTCGCGAAGGAGCCGGACGACCGGTTCCAGACCGCGGAGGAGATGCGCGGGCTCACCCAGTACGGGCTGCAGATGCTGTACGACCAGGGTGGCCACACCGGGACCTGGAACACCGGTCCCGTGGAGATGTACGAGTCCGTGAACACCCCGGCGATGGGCTTCGCGGGCACCGCCGGGATGCCGCACCCCAGCGACTCGGGCACCACCCAGATCCCGTCACCGATACTGCCGCCCGGCCGTGGTGGCGGAGGCGACGACGGGGGCTTCGAGGGACACGGCAACCGGGGCAGCGGCCGCGGCAAGCTGTGGATCCTGGCGGTCTTCGCGGTGGTCGCGATCGCGGCGGGGGTCGCGCTGGCGCTGCAGAACGGCGCCGGGAACGGCGGCGGGAACGGCACGACGCAGTCGCCGACCGCCTCGCAGACCGAGAAGGAAGCGACTCCGAGCGAGGACCCGTCCGAGGAGCCGTCGGACGAGAACACCGAGAAGGACACCAGCACGGGCGGCAACTCGGACTTCACGCCGTCGTTCACACCATCGCCGAGCAAGTCCCCCACGCCCTCGGAGACCGAGCCGTCGGACCCGGAGGTGACGCCTTCGGACGAACCGACCGAGCCGACGGACCCGGAGGTGACGCCTTCGGAAGAACCGTCCGAGCCGGTGGAGACGGGCAACGACGGTGGCCAGACCGGCGCGGATGCCGGCGGCGTGGGCTGACCCGGCTTCCTTCTTCACGACCATCACGCGCGCGCGTGGGACCCGGAATCGGGCTCCACGCGCGCGTGGCTTTTCCCGTTCACGAGTTCCTGGGCCGAGCCGACGGACACGGGTGAGCGTCACCCGACGAACGCCTCGCACACCGCGTCGTACTCGCGCGTCCACCACACCGCCAGCGCGGAGACCGCGGGGAACTGCGGGTCGGCGCGGGTGTCCCCGCGCTCGTAGTGCCAGCGCAGTATCCAGAAGTCGTTGAGCCGCTCCCACCACACGCGGTGCACGGCGGCCGAGAGCTCGGACGGGGTGGCCCGCGCGGATCGCCGGTACGCGCGCGCGTACGCCCGTACCTTCGTCAGGTCGAGCGTGCCGGCGGGACGTACGAAGAAGATCACCGCGGCGCGTACCGCCTCCTCGGCCTGCGGCTGGACGCCGAGCCGGTCCCAGTCGACGATCGCGGCGGGGGTGTCTCCCCGGTAGAGCACGTTGAAGGGGTGGAAGTCCCCGTGCACCCAGCCCACGGAGCCGCCCTGCGGGGGCCGTCGGTCCGCGTGCCGCTCCAGGAGGGCGCGCCGCTCCAGGAGGCGGTGGCGGGCCAGTTCGTCGAAGGCGTCCGCCGGGTGGTGGCGGCGTACCCGGGCGAGCAGGTCGTCGATGAGCGCGAAGGTGTCGGCGGGGTCCGCGCTCTCCGCGCGCTCCTCGGACTGCCGCGGCGGCATCACCCGCTCCAGGGACGCGTGTACGACGCCCAGGAGGGCCCCCAGGCGCCGGCACTGCACCTCGGTGAGCTGGGCGCCGCTGCGGTGGCGTCCGTCGATCCAGGGGTGCAGCGCGTACGCGTGGCCGCCGATGACGGCGACCGTGCGGCCGTCGGTGCCGGTCAGCGGCGGGGCCACCGGGACGCCGAGGTCGGCCAGGCGCTGGGTCGCGCAGTGCTGGCGGGCGATCGCGGCGGGGTCGGCGGTCTCGGGGTCGAAATGGTGCTTGAGGAAGTACCGGCCCTGAGTGGTGGCGAGCCGGTAGCCGCGGTTCAGCAGCCCTTGGTCGACGGGTTCGCAGGCCAGCGGGACCCCGGCGGCGTACCGCCGCAGCAGGGCGCCCAGCGGGGGTGCGGGGGAGAGGGTGGGCGAAACAGATGAGCGCGGCACGCGCCAGATGTTAGGGCACCCGAGAGGCCCTTGACCTCGGGCTTGTCACGGACGGTACGTGTGTGGCAGCAGCGGGCCATGGCCGGTGGAGTGCACGGTGGTGTGCGGCACCACGGAGGGGTCGGCCTCTACGGAGTGCGCGGACAAGAGCGGCCTCTACGGAGTGCGCGGAAAACGCGGAAGGCTCAGCGCTGCTTCTCCGCCTGCATCCGGGCCACGTACGCGGCCGCCTGCGCACGCCACTCCCTACCGAGTTTGGAAAGCAGACTAACCCGAGGTGCCCGCCATGATCGCGTCGAACAGCGCCTCGTCGTCGGCGTAGGACGTCAGCGTGAGGCATTTGATGCTTTCGTCCCGCGAGCGGATCTCGCGGCACACCTCGACTCCGCTGCCGTCCGGCAGCCGTACGTCGAGGACGGCGACGTCCGGGTGCGTGGCCGGAATTCGCGCCAGAGCGTCGGCCGCCGTACCGGCCTCGCCGACCACCACGATGTCGTCCTCCACCGAGAACAGTTCGTGAACACCGCGGCGGACCACCTCGTGGTCATCGAGAAGAAATACAGTGATTTTTCCCTCTTCGTGCACGGAGTCAGTGCCACACACGATCTTTCCGACCGCCCCGGTCGAGCTCTTCCCGTCCCCGGGGTGACCGGGATAACGTGCCGGTGTTCCGGCCCCCTGCAAGGCTGTAACCAGTGCTGTGACCAGCGGCTGTTCCCGACCCGCGCGAAGTGATCGGATTTTCGAGTCGAAGGTACTCGGAAATCCGATCAAATCGCAGGTCAGGATGGGTCTCGCAAAATGTGGAGCACTGGGTAACGTGGTGGTTGCAGGGCGCTCGCCGGGGCACCTGTTACGCCTGTTCCCGGCCGAGGGCACCCACCCCGTGCGCGGGTACGGAGATCAGGCGAGCCGCACTGGCCACCCGGCAACCCCGGGGGCCGGACCGACGGAGGAGCACACGTGACCGTGGAGAGTACTGCCGCGCGCAAGCCGCGACGCGGCGCGGGTACCAAGCGCACCGCTGCGAAGAAGCCGCCGGGCGCCCAGCCCGACCTCGTACAGCTGCTGACCCCCGAGGGCAAGCGCGTCAAGAATGGCGAATATGACGCGTACGTAGCCGACATCACCCCCGAAGAGCTCCGCGGCCTCTACCGCGACATGGTGCTCACCCGCCGCTTCGACGCGGAGGCCACCTCTCTCCAGCGCCAGGGCGAGCTGGGCCTGTGGGCCTCGCTGCTCGGCCAGGAGGCCGCCCAGATCGGCTCCGGACGGGCCACCCGCGAGGACGACTACGTCTTCCCGACCTACCGCGAGCACGGCGTGGCCTGGTGCCGCGGGGTCGACCCGACCAACCTCCTCGGCATGTTCCGCGGTGTGAACAACGGCGGCTGGGACCCGAACAGCAACAACTTCCACCTCTACACGATCGTCATCGGCTCGCAGACGCTGCACGCCACCGGCTACGCCATGGGCGTCGCCAAGGACGGCGCCGACTCGGCCGTGATCGCGTACTTCGGAGACGGCGCCTCCAGCCAGGGCGACGTCGCTGAATCGTTCACCTTCTCCGCGGTCTACAACGCTCCCGTCGTGTTCTTCTGCCAGAACAACCAGTGGGCCATCTCCGAGCCCACCGAGCGCCAGACCCGCGTCCCGCTCTACCAGCGCGCGCAGGGCTACGGCTTCCCGGGCGTCCGCGTCGACGGCAACGACGTCCTCGCCTGCCTGGCCGTCACCAAGTGGGCCCTGGAGCGGGCCCGCCGGGGCGAGGGGCCCACGCTCGTCGAGGCGTACACGTACCGCATGGGCGCCCACACCACCTCGGACGACCCGACCAAGTACCGGGCTGACGAGGAGCGCGAGGCGTGGGCGGCGAAGGACCCGATCCAGCGCCTGCGCACGTACCTGGAGGCTTCAAACCACGCGGACGAGGGATTCTTCGCGGAACTCGAAGCCGAGAGCGAGGCGTTGGGAAGGCGAGTGCGCGAAGTGGTCCGTGCCATGCCGGACCCGGACCACTTCGCCATCTTCGAGAACGTGTACGCGGACGGACACGCGCTCGTCGACGAGGAACGGGCCCAGTTCGCGGCCTACCAGGCGTCGTTCGCCGATGAAGGGGAGGGCAAGTAGCGATGACCGCGGAAAAGATGGCGCTGGCCAAGGCGCTCAACGAATCGCTGCGCACGGCCCTCGACGCCGACCCCAAGGTCCTGATCATGGGTGAGGACGTCGGCAAGCTCGGCGGTGTGTTCCGGGTGACCGACGGCCTGCAGAAGGACTTCGGCGAGGAGCGGGTCATCGACACCCCGCTCGCCGAGTCGGGCATCATCGGCACGGCGATCGGCCTCGCGCTGCGCGGCTACCGCCCGGTGGCGGAGATCCAGTTCGACGGCTTCGTCTTCCCGGCGTACGACCAGATCGTCACGCAGCTCGCGAAGATGCACGCACGGGCGCTGGGCAAGATCAAGCTCCCCGTCGTGATCCGCATTCCGTACGGGGGCGGCATCGGCGCGGTCGAGCACCACTCCGAGTCCCCGGAAGCGCTCTTCGCGCACGTCGCGGGCCTCAAGGTGGTCTCCCCGTCGAACGCCTCCGACGCGTACTGGATGATGCAGCAGGCCATCCAGAGCGACGACCCGGTGATCTTCTTCGAGCCCAAGCGGCGCTACTGGGACAAGTCCGAGGTGAACCGCGAGGCGATCCCCGGCCCGCTCCACAAGGCACGCGTGGTGCGCGAGGGCAGCGACCTGACACTGGCCGCGTACGGGCCGATGGTGAAGGTCTGCCAGGAGGCCGCGGCCGCCGCCCAGGAGGAGGGCAAGTCCCTCGAAGTGCTGGACCTGCGGTCCATGTCCCCGATCGACTTCGACTCCCTCCAGACCTCGGTCGAGAAGACCCGCCGCCTGGTCGTGGTCCACGAGGCACCGGTGTTCCTGGGGACGGGCGCGGAGATCGCGGCCCGGATCACGGAGCGGTGCTTCTACCACCTGGAGGCGCCCGTGCTGCGGGTGGGCGGCTATCACGCGCCCTACCCGCCGGCACGGCTGGAGGATGAGTACCTGCCGGGTCTGGACCGGGTGCTCGACGCCGTCGACCGCTCGCTGGCGTACTGAGGAGAGGGTCGTGACGACGATGACTGAGACTGCCTCGGGACTTCGCGAGTTCAAGATGCCCGACGTGGGCGAGGGTCTGACCGAGGCGGAGATCCTCAAGTGGTACGTCCAGCCCGGTGACACGGTCACCGACGGCCAGGTGGTGTGCGAGGTCGAAACCGCCAAGGCCGCGGTCGAGCTGCCGATTCCCTTCGACGGGGTGGTGCACGAGCTGCGCTTCCCCGAGGGGACGACGGTGGACGTCGGCCAGGTGATCATCGCGGTGGATGTGGCGGGTGGCGGGGCCGCTCCGGTCGCGACACCGGTCGCGGCCCCGACCGAGGCGGGGGCTCCGGCCGGCTCGGCTCCGGCGACTCCCTCCGCTCCATCCACCCCATCGACCCCGTCCTCTCCCACTGCTCCGCTCGCTCCGGTGGCTCCGGTGGCTCCGGTGGCTCCGGTGGCTCCGGTGGCTCCGGTGGAGCAGACCGGGGCTCTTCCTGAGAAGCCCTCGGCTTCTGAAGCCTCGGATGCCTCCGAGGCTTCAGAGCGGAAGCCCAAGTCCGAGGGACGTAAGCCGGTTCTCGTCGGGTACGGCGTCGCGGAGTCCTCCACGAAGCGCCGCCCCCGCAGGGTGGTTCCGGCCCGGCAGCCCGAGGCGGCAGCGGCGGTCGCGGCCGTCCAGAGCGAGCTGAACGGGCATGCGGCTCCGGCGGCCCGCCCGCTCGCCAAGCCTCCGGTGCGCAAGCTGGCCAAGGATCTCGGCGTCGACCTGGCGACGGTCACGCCGTCCGGTCCCGACGGGGTCATCACGCGCGAGGACGTGCACGCGGCGGTGGCCCCGGCCGCTCCCGCCCAGGCGCCCCCGGTCACGGCGGCGCCCCCGCAGGCGCCCGCTCCCGTCCGGGCTCCGGCTCCCGCTCCGGCATCGGCGTCGGCCCCGGTCGTCACGTACGACGGTGTCCGGGAGACCCGTATCCCGGTCAAGGGCGTCCGTAAGGTCACGGCTCAGGCCGTGGTCAGTTCGGCGTTCACCGCGCCGCATGTCACCGAGTTCGTCACGGTGGACGTGACGCGCACGATGAAGCTGGTCGAGGAGCTCAAGCAGGACAAGGAGATGCAGGGGCTGCGGGTCAACCCGCTGCTGCTGATCGCCAAGGCGCTGCTGGTCGCGGTCAAGCGCCACCCGGACATCAACGCCTCGTGGGACGAGGCCAACCAGGAGATCGTCCAGAAGCACTACGTGAACCTGGGTATCGCCGCCGCCACCCCCCGCGGCCTGATCGTCCCGAACATCAAGGACGCCCACACCAAGACCCTGCCCCAGCTCGCCGAGGCCCTCGGGAAGCTGGTCGCCACCGCGCGCGAGGGGAAGACGTCGCCGGCGGCCATGCAGGGCGGCACGGTGACGATCACGAATGTGGGTGTGTTCGGCGTCGACACCGGTACGCCGATTCTCAACCCCGGTGAGTCCGCGATCCTCGCGGTCGGATCGATCAAGCTCCAGCCGTGGGTCCACAAGGGCAAGGTCAAGCCTCGTCAGGTGACCACGTTGGCGTTGTCCTTCGATCACCGGCTGGTGGACGGGGAGCTGGGCTCCAAGGTGCTTGCCGATGTGGCGGCGATCCTGGAGCAGCCCAAGCGGTTGATTACTTGGGGGTAGCGGCTCGGCTGCGGGGTGGTGGGGGCTGGTCGCGCCCATGCGGCGGAGCCGCAGAATGTGACAGCCCCCCCGCCCCCGCCCCCCCCAAAAAAGCTGCGCAGTTCCCCGCGCCCCCATTTTTTGGGGGCGCGGGGAACTGCGCGACCAGCCACACACGGCCCGCGGGCGAACACCCTCGCGGAGCGACTCGCCTACCGCCTGAAGGCGTAGTCCATCAGCTTCTTCGCGTCCGACTCGCGGGCCGCGATGGAGGACGAGGTAAGCACGGTGCCGATCACCGTCTTCCCGTTGCGGGTGGCGGCGAAGACCAGGCAGTACTTGGCCTGGGCGCCGGAGCCGGTCTTCACGCCGATGGCGCCGCTGTAGCTGCTGAGCAGGCCGTTGGTGTTGTTCCAGGCAGCCATGGTGCGGATGCTGCCGGTCCTCGTCACGGTCCTCGCCGTGTACTTCTTCGTCTTCACGATCGCGCGGAAGCTGGCGCTCTTCATCGCGCTGCTGGCGATCTTCGTCAGGTCGCGCGGCGTCGAGTAGTTCGAGCCGCTGCTGATGCCGTCGAACGAGTCGAACTTCGTGTTCGTCAGGCCGAGGTCCCTGGCCTGCCTGTTCATCTTGCCGATGAACGACTTCACGCGGGCGGCACGCGTCGAGCCGGCGCCGAACTTGTCGGCGAGCGCGTACGCGGCGTCGCTGCCCGACGGCAGCATCAGCCCGTACAGCAGCTGGCGGACGGTGACCTTGTCGCCGACGATCAGCCGGGCCGACGAGGCGGTGTTGGCGACGATGTAGTCGCTGTACGCCTTCTGGATGGTGACCTTGGCGTCCAGGTTGAGGTTCGTCTGCGACAGCACGACCTTCGCGGTCATGATCTTCGTCGTGGAGCCGGTGGAGCGGCGGGTGTCCGCGGCCTTGGTGTAGAGCGTCCTGGCCGTGCCGTTGTTCATCACGTAGCCGCCCTTGGCGGCGATCGTGGGCGCGGCGACGGCCTGCGCGGGTGCGGCTGTGAGGGCACCGCTCGCGAGCACGGCTCCGGTGGTGACGACCACTGCGGCAGCTCTGCGAACTCGTGCGCCCTTTATTCCGGTTTTCAAGTCGTTTACCCCGATTAGGTTGAAGGCACCGAGAGGTGCCAAATGCCCCAAGATGGCGGCCACTTGAGAGCACCGCCTTCTCGTGTGACACGTAAGTAGCACAAAAGGATGTGCGTTTGCTGAACAGAAGCTCCTCTTTTTTTGCCCGGCCTCTTGCTGAGTCTGCTGCGTCCGCATCCTGGACGGCCCACGACGATGCGTACGTGTTGTATCTATGCTGTCGCCATGTCCTTGGCAGTGAAGCAACCCCCCGCCGCCGAACGCGTCTACGCGCACGTCAAGCAGGGCGTGCTGGAGCGCCGTTACGAGGGCGGGACCCTGCTCACCGAGGGCGAGTTGGCCGAGGCGGTCGGGGTTTCCCGGACGCCCGTGCGCGAGGCGCTGCTCAAACTGGAGGTCGAGGGCCTGATCCGGCTCTACCCGAAGAAGGGCGCCCTCGTCCTGCCCGTCTCCGCGCAGGAGATCGCGGACGTGGTGGAGACCCGGCAGCTCGTAGAGGAGCACGCGATCCGCAAGGCGGTCCCGGCCTCCCCCGCGTTGATCGAGCGCCTCACCGAACTCCTCGCGAAGCAGAAGGAGCAGGCCGCCGCCGGAGACCTGGCCGGAGCCGCCGTCACCGACCGCTGCTTCCACGCCGAGATCGTCCGCAGCGGCGGCAACCAGATCCTCTCCCGCCTCTACGACCAGCTGCGCGACCGCCAGTTGAGGATGGGCGTCGCCGTGATGCACGCCCACCCGGACCGGATCACCAAGACGCTCGTCGAACACCAGGAGATCCTCGACGCGCTCCGCTCCGGCGACGCCGAGGCGGCCGTCGCCCTGGTCCACCGCCACGTCAGCTGGTTCTCCAACCTGGCGCGTGGGGACGTCCGATGAGCTCGTCCTCCTCCTCGGCGCTCACCCTCCCCGGCGATCCGCCCGGCGGCCGACGCGCGATCACTGTCTGGTCGGTCGGCGTCTCCGTCTACTTCGTCGCGGTCATCTTCCGTACGTCGCTGGGGGTGGCCGGCCTCGACGCCGCCGACCGTTTCCAAGTCAACGCCTCCGCGCTCTCGACCTTCTCGATCCTGCAGCTCCTCGTCTACGCGGGCATGCAGATACCCGTCGGCCTGCTGGTCGACCGGGTCGGCACCAAGAAGATGCTGACCCTCGGCGCCGTCCTGTTCACGATCGGGCAGCTGGGCTTCGCGTTCTCACCCTCGTACGGGATGGCGCTGGCCTCGCGCGCGCTGCTCGGGTGCGGTGACGCCATGACGTTCATCAGCGTGCTGCGCCTCGGCACGCGCTGGTTCCCGGCCCGGCGCGGGCCGCTGGTCGCGCAGCTCGCCGGCCTGGTCGGCATGGCGGGCAACCTCGTCTCGACGCTCGTCATCGCCCGGTTGCTGCACGGCGTCGGCTGGACGACCGCCTTCGCGGGCAGCGCGGTCGCCGGCGTGGTCGTCCTCGTCCTGATGCTGCTGTTCCTGAAGGACCACCCCGAGGGACACGCACCGGAGCCCTTCCCGCACCACGGAGCGGCGTACGTGCGCCGCCAGGTCGCGGCGTCCTGGCGGGAACCCGGCACCCGGCTCGGGCTGTGGGTGCACTTCACGACCCAGTTCCCGGCGATGGTGTTCCTGCTGCTGTGGGGCCTGCCGTTCCTCGTCGAGGCCCAGGGCCTGTCGCGAGCGGCCGCCGGCGAACTCCTCACCCTGATCGTGCTCTCCAACATGCTCGTCGGCCTGGTGTACGGGCAGATCGTCGCCCGGCACCACGCGGCGCGGCTGCCGCTGACGCTCGGTACGGTGCTGTCGACGGCCGCCGTATGGGGCGCCACGCTCGCCTATCCCGCCGACCATGCGCCGATGTGGCTGCTGATCGTGCTGTGCGTCGTCCTCGGCGCCTGTGGACCCGCGTCGATGCTCGGCTTCGACTTCGCGCGGCCCGCGAACCCGCCCGAGCGTCAGGGCACCGCCTCCGGCATCACCAACATGGGCGGTTTCGTCGCCTCCATGACGACGCTGTTCGCGATCGGGGTGCTTCTGGACGCCACCGGGGGCGACTACGCGGCCGCGTTCTCCGTGGTGTACGTGCTCCAGGCGGTCGGCCTCAGCCAGATACTGCGGCTGAGGAAGCAGGCGGCTCGGCGGGAGCGGGAGCGGCTGGTTGCCAGCCGGGTGGAGACGGTGCACGTCCCCGCGTGAGCCTGGGGGCTGCCGCCCCCAGACCCCCGCTTGTCGGCCTGAACGGCCTCGTCCTCAAACTCCCCCACTCTCGGCTTCGCTCGAGCGGGGGGACCCCCACGACGGGCTGAAGTCAGCGCCGGACGAGCCAATAAGTCAGGGTGTGACCGCGAAGTTCCGCAGGATCGCCGCTGTCAGTTCCGGGTCGCCCTCGGTCTTCAGGCGGTCCGCCACAGCTTCCGGGGTGACGCGGCCGCAGGCCAGGCGGAAGTACGTTTCCCAGTCGAGGGTGAGGGTGGCGGCCGGGCCGAGGGACGGGGCACCGTCTATCGAACCGACGCCCTCGGCGTCGACCCGTACCGTGCGCAGGAACTCGACGGGCCCGTGGACGTCGAAGACGACCGCCGAGTTCGCCGGTGCGCCCGCGTCCTTGGCGACGACCTTGGGGAGCCTGCTGAGCAGTACGTCCCGGGCGATGTGCGCGCCCGGCGAGTCGAGGTTGCCCGGCCGGCCGAGGGCGGTGCGCAGGTCCTGCTCGTGCACCCAGAGGTCGAACGCCCGGTTGCGCATGGACTCTTCGAGGGTGACCTCGGTGCTGAGCGGGGCGCGCACGAGTGCGTCGGGCTGCCGCGACTCGTTCCGCAGCTGACGGTTGCGGCGGATGATCGTGTACTCCAGCTCGGAGGTCATCTCCGGAGCGGTGTGGTGACGGCGTACGTCGACCTGCATCTCCATGTACCGCTGGTGTTCGTTCGTCACGTGGTACAGGTCGCGGGGGAGTGTGTGGATCGGCCGGGGGTCGCCCAGCATCTCGCAGTCGAGGCCGATGACATGCGAGACCAGGTCGCGCACCGACCAGCCTGGGCAGGGAGTCCGCCGGTTCCACTCCCCTTCCACCAACGGCGACACCAACTCGGATATCGCGTCGATGGAGTGGGTCCAGGCGTCGGCGTAGGACTGAAGGCTGGGATGCAGACTCACGGAACGGGACCCCTCGGGCGGTTGGACGCGGGCAGTGCTCAGTCAGCGGGTGTCTTGGGACGCTAAGTTACGCTGCTGAGAGGCACCCCGGCAGTGCTTTCGTGTGACGATCGTAGGCCCGTATCAAAGGCTCGAATGCCAGGACGGTGGTACTGTGCGCGCCTCTCTGCTCCAGATCGCGGTGGACGAGGGCGAATCGGTCGACGCCCGCAGACGGCGTGCCGCCTCGCTCGTACGGGAACAAGCCGGTGCTGATCTGGTCGTTCTGCCCGAACTGTGGACGACGGGGGCCTTCTCGTTCGAGTCGTTCGGCGCCGAGGCCGAGCCGCTCGAAGGGCCCACGTACGAGGTGATGGCCAAGGCGGCGAGCGACGCGGGCGTGTGGCTGCACGCGGGTTCGATTCCCGAGCGGGATCCTGACGGGCCGCTCTACAACACCTCCCTCGTCTTCTCCCCCGACGGTGAACTGGCCGCCGCGTATCGGAAGATCCACCGGTTCGGCTTCGACAAGGGCGAGGCCGTGCTGATGGGGGCCGGGTCGGAGCTGGTCACCGTTCGGCTGCCGGAGATCACGATCGGCCTCGCCACGTGCTACGACCTTCGTTTTCCCGAGCTGTTCCGTGGGCTTGTGGACGCCGGGGCCGAGGCGGTTGTCCTGCCGGCCGGGTGGCCCGAGCGGCGGCGGTCGCACTGGACGCTGCTCGCTCGGGCGCGGGCGGTTGAGGACCAGATGTTCGTGCTCGCGTGTGGGACCGCTGGGACGCATGCGGGGGTGGCGCAGGCCGGGTACTCGGTCGTGGTCGATCCTTGGGGTGAGGTTCTCGCGGAGGCGGGGGGCGGTGAGGAGGTCCTCACCGTGGAGTTCGACCCCGCGAAGGTCGGCACGACGCGGGGGCAGTTCCCGGTGCTGAAGGACCGGGTGCTGGGGGTTGAGCGACCTCGTCGGTGACGTGGGTCGTTCGTCCGATCACCCAAGTTCCGTCAGCTCAGTCCCGCCCGTGTTCCTCCTCCGCCAGATGGATGACACACACCGCCACGGCGATCAGCAGTCCCGGATCGGCGTCGTCGCGTACGACCTCGACGCCGTACGTCTCCCGCACGCGGAGCCAGCGGCGCGAGATGTGGGCGAGGAGTTCGCCGTCGTACTCGACGACGAACTCCCGGTCGAGGATCTTGCCGCTGACGTCGAGCTCGGTACCGTCGGCGAGGGCCACGCGGTAGTGGTTGCGGAGGAGCGAGAGCCGTTTGCGGCGGATGGTTGCCAGGGGCTCGCCGCCCCGCTCGATGACCATCGTGTCCCGCAGGGAGAGCATCTTCTTGTGGATGTCGATCAGCACCCGCCCCTGCGGATCCTTCAGCTCGAAGGTGTCCCGCAGCCGCATCGCCTTGCCGTCGACGAGAAAGGCCCTCCGGCCGTGCTCGTCCTCGATCCAGTAGTCGTCACCGAAGCCCATAAGCCGGTCGCGTACGAGGAATTTCATGCTCATAGCGCTTCCCCGGCAGCCGGTCCGAAACGCCGTCGGTAGGCCGACGGGCTGAGTCCGGTCTCGCGGCGCAGCCGCGCCCGCAGGTTGGCGGCGGTGCCGAGGCCGCTGCGCTCGGCCACCACGTCGAGCCGTTCCTCGCCGCGTTCGATGAGCCGGCAGGCCAGCGCCACCCGCTCACCCGTCAGCCACGCCAGCGGAGTCGTGCCCAGCTGGGCACGGAAGCGGCGGTGGAGCGTGGCGGGTGACACTGCCGCACGCGTCGCGAGGCCCGCGACCGTCAGCGGTTCGCCGATCCGGGCCTGCGCCCAGGCCAGCAGCGGCGCCAGCGACTCGTCCGGTACGTCGGGCACGGGGCGCTCGACGAACTGCCGCTGTCCGCCGTCGCGATGTGCGGCGAAGACGAGCCGCCGGGACACGGCGTTCGCGATCTCGGCGCCGTGGTCGCGGCGCACGATGTGCAGCCCCAGGTCGAGCGCGGCGGCGCTGCCGGCCGCGGTCAGCACGTCTCCCTCGTCGACGAAGAGGACGTCCGGCTCCAGGAGGACCTTCGGGTGGAGCTCCCGGAAGAGGTCGGCCCAGCGCCAGTGGGTGGTGGCCCGGCGCCCGTCCAGGATTCCGGTCTCGGCGAGCGCAAAGCTCCCGGTGCACAGGCTCACGACGCGGGCACCGCGGGCGTGGGTCCGCCGGACGGCGTCGAGTACGGCCTCGCCGCGAGGCACGGCGTTGTCGGGGCGGCCGGGGACGACGAGGGTGTCCGCGCCGTCCACCGCGTCGAGCCCGGGCACCCCGCTCAGCGTGAAGAAGCCGTGGTTCATCCGCACCCCGGGCGTGGGTGTGCACAAAGTCAGCTCGTACAGCGGCTCCGGCAGGCCGAGTTCCGGCCGGGGCAGCCCGAACAGCTCCGTCGCGACGCCGACTTCGAAGGGGTTGGTGCCCTCGTCGACGATCACCACGACGCGGTGGGGCCTCTTTCCGGAGGACGAGCCGGGAGGCGAAGGGTGCTGCGAGGATCCTTGCGGCATGTGCGATTCCTAGCACTCGTCCGGCCGTGCGCCATCGCCGACGATGACCGGTATGAGCGCACCCACGGAACCTGTCTCCCTGTCCGCCGCCCTGGCCTCGTTCTCCCAGCGGTGGAGCCCCCGCATCGTCACCGCCGTCAACGACTACGACGTCCGCGTGGCCAAGGTCGAGGGTGAACACCTCTGGCACGTCCACGACCACACCGACGAGTTCTTCCTGGTCCTGGACGGCGAACTGCACATCGCGCTGCGCGAGGCGGCCGGCGAGCGTACGGTCGTCCTGCCCACGGGCAGCGTCTTCACGGTCCCGCGCGGCACCGAGCACAAGCCGTACGCCCCGGTTCCCACCGAGATCCTCCTTCTGGAACCGACCGGCACGTCCACGGTCGGTGACCGCCACGAGGAGGTACCGGACCACGTGGACGCGACGACGGGGCAAGCGTTGCGGTGAGCCGTCACCGACGGGATGTCGCCGTGGGCCCCGGGTTCCCTCA
The DNA here is from genome assembly GCF_026341515.1 of Streptomyces sp. NBC_00878. NCBI lineage: Bacteria > Bacillati > Actinomycetota > Actinomycetes > Kitasatosporales > Streptomycetaceae > Streptomyces > Streptomyces sp. NBC_00878. Next base: position 5,471,465 of record NZ_JAPEOK010000001.1, read on the forward strand.
GGATGCTGCTGGCGAATCCCGTCAGTTCCCGGTAAGTGGGCGCTGAGTCCCAGCGACACGCCGTACACCCGGCGTGTCGCTGGGACTCTCGCGACACTTGCGTTGCCTGACGGATTCGCCAACGCATCCCCTCACGAGGAGGGGCCGGGCGCCGCCGTGTTTTTCATGGCCGTGAGCAGGGCGTTCAGGGCGGTGGGGGCGGGCGAGAGGATGGTGGCCGGGGTGTCGCTCTCGCGGAGGTGGAGAGTGGTGGGGGTGGCGGCTATCTCCAGGCAGTCCTCATCGCCGCCGCCCCCGGAGAACGACGACTTCTGCCAGTGGAGAATGGGGGACATGAGAGGCCTTTCACAGTTCCTGGGCGATACGGCGGATTAGGTCAAGGGAAGCGTCCTGTGTGGCGGCGGCACTGTCAACGCGTTCCCAGCGGGCTCGGTAGCGGTGCAGCTGGGCGGGGGCGTCGATGAAAACGGCTCCGTGTGTGGAGTCGAGTTGCGCGGTGTCCAGTTGAGGGACAGATCCGCCGACGTACTGCATGGCATGCCCCGCGCCTGCGAAACCGTCGACCGTGAACGGGATGACGCGGATCGAGACGTTGTCCCTTCTGGCCACCTGGAGGATGTGCTCAAGCTGAGTTCGGGCGACGTTTTCACCACCGACACGCATACGTAGCGCCGCTTCGTGGATGATCACGTCATATGGGGTCCCGGTGCTGAGCACCTGCTGGCGCTGCATCCGGAACGTGACGCGAGCCTCTCGATCATCCTCTGGAAGGTCGGGTTCCACGAAGATCGAAGCAGCGCGCACGTGTTCCTCGGTCTGCAGGACGCCAGGGATGTGCACAACCTGGAACGTGCGCACGTACGACGCGTGATGTTCCAGCTCGGCAAGGTCGAGGGCCGCAGGAGGCAGGGTGCCACGGTGCTCCTCCCACCAGCCTTGTCCCTGTGTGTTCGCCATCTGAGCCAGCGCGTTGACAAGTTGGGCATCGACACAGGCGTAGATACGAGTGAGCCTGCGCAGCCGCGCTTCGCTAATGCCGTTCTTCCCGGCCTCGATGTTGCTGATCTGCGCCTGGCTCGTGCCGAGAAACCCGGCCGCGTCGCGGGACACGACGCCTGCGGCCTCGCGCAATCTGCGCAGCTCAGCACCAATACGCAGCTGCCGCGCGGTGGGAGTGGTTCTCGGTGGCATGGCGTCTTCCCTATCACGGGGTTGAGTGCAGTTCGTCCGACGAGGTTGCGTGGGTGTAATTATCACCGCTACTGTCGTCATCGTACTCACGGAGAGTGTCCTCACGGTCACTATTCCGCAACTCCCGCACGCCCTCCTCTCGTTGGAAGCGCCACCCCGGCCGGTCGACCCCGGGGCGAAGGACACCGACGTGGCTGGGCTGGCGCAAACCCCCCTCACCCCACCGGAGTTGATGGTCCATGCCCTCGTACACCCTCATCTGCCCGCCCCTCGACACCTCCCCTCACATCGCCCGCGACTTCGTCGCCACCGTCCTGCGCACACTGGAACTGGACCGTGCCCTCGTCGACGACGCGATCCTCTGTACCTCCGAACTCGTCACCAACGCCTGCGTGCATGCGAAGGGCGGTGACGGGACCGTGCTGTGGCTGGCGGTGGAGGAGGGACGGCTGCGGGTGGTGGTGTACGACGGGGATGACAATCCGCCGGTGATAAGGGAACTCACGGCCCAGGCGTGGGAGGACTGCGGAGGCCGGGGCCTGTACCTCGTGGACGCCATCACTCAGGGGCGGTGGGGGCATGCCCCTGACATCCCGTACGGCGGACAGTCGCACCCGGAGGGCAAGGCCGTCTGGTTCGACCTGCCCGCACGGCGACCGGCGTCGCCTTGGCCGGCGGCGCCTTGAGCGCGCCTTGAGCGGTCGGCCGCGCACCGCCGCACCTCGACCCGGCACCTTGACCCAGCACCTCGACCCGGCACCTCGACCCAGCACCTTGACCCAGCCCGGCCCTACCCCTCCAGGAACGCCACCAGCGAGTTCGCCAGCAGGAACGGGTCGGCCGCGCCGCACAGTTCGCGGGCGCTGTGCATCGACAGGATGGCCACGCCGATGTCGACCGTCTTGATGCCGTGGCGGGCCGCGGTGATGGGGCCGATGGTGGTGCCGCAGGGCATGGAGTTGTTGGAGACGAAGGTCTGGAAGGGCACGTCGGCCTTCTCGCAGGCGGCGGCCCACACGGCACGGCCCGAACCGTCCGTCGCGTAGCGGTTGTTGACGTTCACCTTGAGGATCGGGCCGTCGCCCGCGCGCGGGTGGTGCGTCGGGTCGTGCCGCTCGGCGTAGTTCGGGTGCACGGCGTGACCCGTGTCGGAGGAGAGACAGACCGTACCGGCGAACGCGCGGGCCCTGTCCTCGTACGATCCGCCGCGCGCGAACACCGAACGCTCCAGCACGCCGCCCAGCAGCGGTCCGTCCGCTCCCGTGTCCGACTGCGAACCGTTCTCCTCGTGGTCGAACGCCACAAGGACCGGGATGTGCGAGAGGGCGTCGTCGGTGGTGGTCGCCACGGCCGCCAGCGCCGCCGTACCGGCGTGCACGGACAGCAGGTTGTCCATGCGCGGGCCCGCGAGCAGTTCCTTGTCGCGGCCCAGGTAAGCGGGCGGCTCGATGGAGTGCACCATCAGGTCCCAGCCGGTGGTCTCGCCCTCGGCCAGCCCGGACTCCTCCTCCAGGAACCGGATCAGGTCGCCGTCGCGGACGTCGTCGCCCAGGCCCCAGATGGGCTGCAGATGCCGCTGTTTGTCGAGCTTGAGGCCGTCCGAGGTGACGGAACGGTCCAGGTGGATGGCGAGTTGGGGCACGCGCAGCAACGGCCGGTCGATGTTCACCAGACGCGTCGAACCGTTCCGCAGCGACAGCCGCCCGGCGAGGCCCAGGTCCCGGTCGAGCCAGGAGTTGAGCAGCGGGCCGCCGTAGACCTCGACCGCGACCTGACGCCAGCCGTGCGCACCGCTGTCCGGACGCGGTTTCACCCGCAGGTTGGGGGAGTCGGTGTGCGCCCCGACGATCCGGAAGGGGGTGTGCGGCTCGGCGCCCTCCGGCACGTACCAGGCCACGATCGCGCCCCCGCGCAGTACGTACTTTCCGCCGCTCGTGCCGTCCCACGCGTCGGTCTCCGCGACCTGCCGGAAGCCTGCCTTCTCCAGCCGCTCGGCGGCATTCGCCACCGCGTGGTACGGGGACGGGCTCGCCGCCAGGAAGGACATGAGGTCGTCGGTGTGTCCGCGGTCGAAGCGGGGCGGTGTGCGCATGGGTTCACCTTAACGACGTACGAGGGCCCGTTCCCGGGGATGGGAACGGGCCCTGGTGAGGGGTCTGTACAGACGGCGGGGACGCGTGGGGATGGGACGGGATGGGTCGGGGCGGGTGGGGATGATCCGCCGCGAAGGCGGCGGATGACGCTTCCGCGGAGGGTGCCGGCCGCAGGCTCCCGCGGCTGCCGGCCGCAGGCTCCCGTGGGTGCCGGATGCACGCTCCCACGGGCATCGGCTGCACGCTCCCACGGGCGTCGGCTGCACGCTCCCACGGGCGTCGGCCGGACGCTCGCGCTCGCGGGCGTCGGCCGGACGCTCGCCGGTGACCGGTCGACTGCCTCGAAGGCCGCGGTCCGCTGCGGTCCGCCGCGGCAGTCGAGGCCACCCGGCCACCCGCCTGCGCCTGCGCCTGCGCCTGTGCCTAGAAGGCCGCCTCGTCCAGTTCCATCAGGTCCAGCTCGACGGCCTCGGCGAGCTTGCGCGCGCCGGTGACGCCCGGCAGGACGTTGGCCGCGAAGAACTTCGCCGCGGCGATCTTGCCGGTGTAGAACGACACGTCTTTGGAGGACAGAGCCTTCGTGGAGGCCGTCTCCAGCTTCTCGGCGGCGACGGCGGCGCCCTTGAGGAGCAGGTAGCCGACGACGACGTCACCGGAGGCCATCAGCAGGCGGGTGGTGTTGAGGCCCACCTTGTAGATGTTCTTGACGTCCTGCTCGGTCGCCGCGAGGTCGGTGAGCATCAGGCCCACGATGGCCTCCAGGTCGACGGCCGCCTTGGCGAGGTACTCGCGGGCGCCGGACAGCTCCTCGCCGCCGGTGCCGAGCGCCAGGAACTTCTTGATGTCCTCGGCGAGGGAGTTGAGGGCCGCGCCCTGGTTACGGACGATCTTCCGGAAGAAGAAGTCCTGGCCCTGGATCGCGGTCGTGCCCTCGTACAGGGTGTCGATCTTGGCGTCGCGGATGTACTGCTCGATCGGGTACTCCTGCAGGAAGCCGGAGCCGCCGAACGTCTGCAGGGACTGGGCGAGCTGCTCGTAGCCCTGCTCGGAGCCGTAGCCCTTCACGATCGGCAGGAGCAGGTCGTTCATCGCCTCCAGAGCGGTGGCGTCCTCGCCCTCGGCCTCCTTTATCTGGATCTCGTCCTGGAGCGCGGCGGTGTGCAGCACCAGGGCGCGCATGCCCTCCGCGTACGCCTTCTGCGTCATCAGCGAGCGGCGCACGTCCGGGTGGTGCGTGATGGTGACCTTGGGCGCGGTCTTGTCCATGAACTGCGCGAGGTCGGGGCCCTGGACGCGCTCCTTGGCGTACTCCAGTGCGTTCAGGTAGCCGGTCGACAGCGTCGAGATGGCCTTCGTGCCGACCATCATGCGGGCGAACTCGATGATGCGGAACATCTGGCGGATGCCGTCGTGCTTGTCGCCGATCAGCCAGCCCTTGGCCGGGTGGCGGTCGCCGAACGTCATCTCGCAGGTGTTGGAGGCCTTGAGGCCCATCTTGTGCTCGACGTTCGTCGCGTAGGCGCCGTTGCGCTCGCCCAGCTCGCCGGTCTCGAAGTCGAACTCGTACTTCGGCACGAGGAAGAGGGACAGGCCCTTGGTACCGGGGCCGGCACCCTCGGGGCGGGCGAGGACGTAGTGGAGGATGTTCTCCGACATGTCGTGCTCACCGGACGTGATGAAACGCTTGACGCCCTCGATGTGCCAGGAGCCGTCCGCCTGCTCGACCGCCTTCGTCCGCCCCGCGCCCACGTCCGAGCCTGCGTCCGGCTCGGTGAGCACCATGGTGGAGCCCCACTGCTTGTCCACGGCGATCTTCGCGATGTGCTTCTGGACCTCGTTGCCCTCGTCGAAGAGGATGCCCGCGAAGGCCGGGCCGGAGGAGTACATCCACACGGCGGGGTTGGCGCCGAGCACCAGCTCCGCGTACGCCCAGATCAGGGAGCGGGGGGCGGTGGTGCCGCCGATCTCCTCGGGCAGGCCGAGCCGCCAGTACTCGGAGTCCATGAAGGCCTGGTAGGACTTCTTGAACGATGCCGGTACGGGGGCGGTGTTGGTCTCCGGGTCGAAGACCGGGGGGTTGCGGTCGGCGTCCGCGAAGGACTCCGCCAGCTCGTTCTCCGAGAGGCGGGTCAGCTCTTCGAGGATGCTCTTGGCGGTCTCGGTGTCCATCTCCGCGAACGGGCCGGTGCCGTACAGCTTGTCGCGCCCGAGCACCTCGAAGAGGTTGAACTCGATGTCGCGGAGATTCGACTTGTAGTGCCCCATGGCGACGGCTCCGTAAGTGATCGGGGAGGTGGTGAGTCCTCGGTGACGAGTCCTCGACCTGGTTCGAGTCTGGGCTGGTGCGCATCCGGTTCACGTACCAGCTAGTAGCTACGATGATGCTACCCGCCGGTAATAAGGTGCAACCCCTGACTGCCCAAAGTGTGAGCAGCGTCTACATTTCGGAGTCCACCCTCGGGTGCGGGCGGACGGCTCCGCCACCTGTTCGAAGAAATCCACAGCGGGCGGCCAGGTGGCCCGCCTCGCCAGTACGCTTGCCCCCATGTACGGCTACGACCAGAACGTGGGACCGGGGCAGCAGCAGTACGCGCAGTCCCAGCCGCCGCCGCAGCAGCAGATGCCCGGTGGTGTCGGCGGGGTCGGCGGATACGGCCGGCAGCCACCGCTCTACCCCGAACCGTCGCCGCCGTCGCTCGCGGACGCGGTGCGCGCGTTCACTACGGGGTCGCTGACGCCCGAGGACTTCCAGCAGGCCTTCGCGACCTCCAAGGTCTACTGCCCGCGCGGTGACAACCCCGGCTTCCTGGCGCTGCACAACACCCAGCAGCCCGTGATCCCGATGTTCACCTCGCTCAAGGAGCTGCGCCGGTACGCCGGCAAGGAGTCCAAGTACTTCGTGATCACCGGCGCCGAGGTGATCGACCTGCTCCCCACCGGCTACGGCTTCGTCCTCGACATGGAGGGTGAGCACCGCATCGTCTTCGACGCGAAGGCGGTCGAGCAGATGGTCGATTTCGCGATGCGCCGGATGTACGGCTGACCGCGTCCGCTCCACGGGCGGCCCGCGGGCGCCGCTTCGCGCGGAGGGCAAGCGCGTACCGCTCCGTACGACCGGCCCGTACGACCGGCCCGTGCAGGCAGCCCGTACGACCGTCCCGCACGTCCCGCACGTCCCGCACGTCCCGCACGTCCCGCACGTCCCGCACGTCCCGCACGTCCCGCTCCACGAATGACGCCCGGAGGGAATGCCCTCCGGGCGTTCTGCGTTGTGGGTGGCAGAAAGTTCGAGATTCAACTAAACTTCGAGCACAAGGAGGTACCGACATGCCTGCAGTGACCGTCGAGAACCCGCTGACCCTGCCCCGTGTGGCGGCGTCGGCCGAGGCCGTGTCCCGTCCCGTGCTCGCCGTGACCACCGCGCCGAGCGGTTTCGAGGGTGAGGGTTTCCCGGTCCGCCGCGCGTTCGCCGGGATCAACTACCGCCATCTCGACCCGTTCATCATGATGGACCAGATGGGTGAGGTGGAGTACGCGCCGGGCGAGCCGAAGGGCACCCCGTGGCACCCCCACCGCGGTTTCGAGACCGTGACCTACATCATCGACGGCGTCTTCGACCACCAGGACTCGAACGGTGGCGGCGGCACCATCACCAACGGCGACACCCAGTGGATGACGGCGGGCTCGGGCCTCTTGCACATCGAGGCTCCGCCGGAGTCGCTCGTCCTGTCGGGCGGGCTGTTCCACGGGCTCCAGCTGTGGGTGAACCTGCCTGCCAAGGACAAGATGATGCCCCCGCGCTATCAGGACATCCGCGGTGGCCAGGTGCAGCTCCTGACCACTCCGGACGGCGGCGCGCTCCTGCGCGTCATCGCCGGTGAGCTGGACGGCCACGAGGGTCCCGGCATCACGCACACGCCGATCACCATGATCCACGCGACCGTGGCGCCCGGTGCCGAACTCACGCTCCCGTGGCGCGAGGACTTCAACGCCCTCGCATACGTGTTGGCCGGTCGTGGATCGGTCGGTGCGGATCGTCGTCAGTTGCACATGGGACAGACGGCTGTCTTCGGCGCGGGTTCCTCGCTGACCGTCCGCGCGGACGAGAAGCAGGACTCGAACACCCCGGACCTGGAGGTCGTCATCCTGGGCGGCCAGCCGATCCGGGAGCCGATGGCGCACTACGGGCCGTTCGTCATGAACTCCCGCGAGGAACTCCAGCAGGCGTTCGACGACTTCCAGAAGGGCCGCCTGGGGACCATTCCGGCGGTGCACGGAATGTCCGAGGGTGGGCTGTAGTCGCCTTTGGACGCCGGGTCTTCCGGTACGGTGCGACAAGGCCCGAAGCCGCAACTTGGTTTTGCGGCTTCGGGCCTGTTTCGCTGTGTCCCTGCTACGGCACTACGGGACTACGGCAACACGTAGACCGGGGCTCCGTCGGGCGCGCAGCCCGTCTGCCGCACACACCCCCGCTTGAGCAGCATCCGCACGCAGTCGTGGACGCGCTCCTGCGGCAGACCCGTACGAGTGGCGATCTCCTCCAGCGGGTAGCGGGCCCCGCCGCGCAGGAGCGCCGGGGCCAGATAGGCCGCCACGGCGTGAACGTCTCCGGTGACGACGAGATTCTTCGCCTTCCAGGTGGCAAGGAGTTGCTGGGGCGTCAGCTCGGGCTCCGGTGCCGCGGCGGGTCGAGAACGGCCATGTGAAGGTTTGAGCGCCTCGGCGATCTGCTGCAGTGCCTCGGCCATCACGTTCTGGCTGCGGCTGATCTGCCGCAGCAGGTCGCCGCGCTCCTCCTGGAAGGCGAGCAGCAGCTCGTCCGCCCGGATGTTCCGCTCTTCGAGCCGCACGATGGCATCGGCGACCTGCTGGGGCATGACGTATGCGGTGGCGGCGTCGGGCGTGGGTTGGACGGGGGCCGGTTCCAGGGAGTAGGAACCGGTGCGTTGGATGGTGGCGACGACCTCGGAGACCCACGCCTTGAAAGGGGCGCACTCGGGCTTCGTGCACCCGTTGACGAGTGCGATGAGACCGCGCAGGTTCACCATCTTCATCGACTTCTTGAGCCCGTGACCTGCAATTTTGCTCGAAGCGTCTACTCCATAGACGCTTCGAGCAAGATCCTCAAGGCTCTGCTGGCAATCTGCTGCAACATGCCAGAGAAGCGCTTGCCTCGTGTTTGCATAGCCGAGGTCCGCGGCGACATCCGTCGCCGGAAACCAGCGCTCCTCACTCGGCAGCGTCAGCCTTCGTACCCGCGCCCCCGTGGCCGCGAACACGAAGTCGTTGATGTCGATCGCGTCCTGTCGCGGTGCCGCCGCACTGTTCGGCGGCATGTTGTTCTGCTCGTGCATCGAGCGTCACCTCCGCCCCGGAACGTAGGCATGCGGAGGCGCAACTCATGTCCACAGCAAGGATGTTCACCCGATAGGGGGCAGGGGTATCGATTCTGCCGCGCATGGCCCGGACCAGGCGGCCGGTCCCTGACGTTACGTGCGGGCCCGCACCCGTACCCTCATCGGTCCCGTCGCCTGGAGGGTGATGCCCGCTGCCAGGGGGATTTCCGTGTCCAGGGTCTCCAGTTCGTACGAGCGGAGCAGGGTTGCCAGGGCGAGTACGGACTCCAGCATTGAGAAGTGCTGGCCTATGCAGGCGCGGGGGCCGCCGCCGAAGGGGAACCAGGCGTAGCGGTGGCGGGTCGCCTCGCGTTCGGGGGTGAAACGGTCGGGGTCGAAGCGGTCCGGGTCGTCCCACAGGTCCGGGTGGCGGTGGGTGACCCAGGGCAGGATCAGGACGTCCGCGTCTGCCGGGATCACGTGTCCGTCGATCTCGGCGGCCTCGACGGACCGGCGGCCGACCACCGGAGCCGCCGGGTACAGCCGCATGGTCTCCTTCAGCACCCTTGTCAGGTACGGGAGTTCCTCCAGGTCTGCGGCCGAGGGCGTACGCCCGGGCGGCAGTCGGTCGGCCTCCTCGTGGGCCCGCTTCTGGGCCTCCGGGTGGCGGGAGAGGAGATGGAGCGCGAAGGCCATGGACGTTGCGGTCGTCTCGTGGCCCGCGACGAGGAAGACCAGGACCTGATCGCGCAGCTCGGTCGCGTCGAGGCTGCCGTCCTCCTCGCTGTTCGCCCGGGAGAGGAGGGAGAGCAGGTCGTCGGCCCCGGGGGAGGCGGACGTTGGCGTGGAGGCGGACGTCCCGTCGGCTGCTCTGCGTTCCGCGATTATTCGGTCGCAGACCGCGTACACCGCCTGTGTCGCCTCCTCCGCCCGGCGGTTGGACGGAAGCGGCCAGGAACGCGGCGGGTTGACGGGGGAGAAGCCGCGCCGCGTCACGTACTCGCTGACCACGGGGAAGGTGTTGTGGATGACGTCGACCGCGGCCTCGACGTCCGCGCCGAACAGGATGCGGGAGACCGCGCGTAGCGCGAGTCGGTCCATCTCCCGCCTCACGTCGACCACCCTGTCGGCTGCTCCTTCGGCCGCGTCCCGCCAGCGTTCCACCGTGCCGTCGGCCTCCAGTGTTACCGCCGTGGCATAGGTGTTCACCTGCCGCTTCGTGAACAGCGGCTGGATCAGGCGGCGTTGGCGCAGGTAGTCGGCGTCCTGGGCGGTGAGCAGGCCGTTGCCTGCGGACAGCCGCAGTTCCTCGTAGAACTGGTTGTCCTTGCGGAAGTTGGCCGCCTGCGAGCCCAGCACCTGCTGCACGCCCTCCGCGGAGAAGACGCAGTGCAGCACCGTACGGAGTCCCGGTGGGCCCGCGGAGAAACGCACCACGTCGCCGTGGTCCCGGCGGGCGCGGAGGAAGACGTTCAGCGAGTCGCGCCGCAGATCGAGTGCCGAGCCGAGCAGGGGGAGGCCTTTGGGCCCTGGTATCTCAGTGATGGCGGCCATGGTTCGCATCATTCCGCACGGTCCCCCGACACTTCCCCCTTTCAGCCCTTCCGGAGCGCCGCCCCGTCTGACGCATGATCAGGTGGAGCCGTGCAGACCCTGCTTCCCGATTCCGCCCGGCTCCTGCCCGAGCCCGTACGGCGCGTGGCCGCCTGGTGCGTCGTCGTGCTGCTGGTCACCGGGGTCGTGGCGGTCGGGGTGCGGCTGTGCGTGGAGTTCAAGACGGCGGTGGTGCCGGTGCTGCTCGCCCTCCTCGGGACGGCGCTGCTCGGGCCGTTGTACCGGCGGCTGGTGCGGGCGAAGGTGAGCCGGTCGATCGCGGCCGGCGTGACGTGCGTCGCCGTGCTCGGCGTCGTCGGCGGGGCCACGTACATCGTGGTGGCCGCGTTGATCGACACCGGTGACGAGATCACCGCCTCGCTCAAGCAGGCCGCCAGGTCGCTGTCCGAGCACTTCGGGGCGGCCGGCACCTCGCTCGACGACCTCGCCTCCAACGCCAAGGAGCTGCTGGGCAAGTTCGGCGGGACGGCGGCGTCCGGGGTGATCAGCGGGATCAGCGTCGTGGGCCAGGCCATCGCCATGGCCGTCCTCGCGCTGCTGCTCGTCTTCTTCTTCCTGCGGGACTCCCACCGGGCGGCCGGGACCCTGCGCTCGCTGGTACCCCGGAACTCGGGGGACACGGTCGAGGCGATGGCGCGGCGGGCCTACCAGGCCGTCGAGGGTTTCATGCGCGGGACGACGCTCATCGCGCTCATCGACGCGATCTGCATCACCGTGGGTCTGTTCGTGCTGCGGGTGCCGGGGGCCGTCGGGCTCGGCGCGCTCGTGTTCGTCGGCGCGTACATCCCGTACCTGGGCGCTTTCCTCTCCGGTGCGGTGGCGATTCTGGTGGCCCTCGCGGACCGCGGTTTCGTGATCGCGCTGTGGGCGCTCGGGGTCGTGCTGGCCGTGCAGGTCCTGGAGGGACATGTGCTCCAGCCGATGATCCAGAGCCGGACCGTGCAGATGCATCCAGCTGTCGTCATGCTGGCCATCACCGCGGGCGCGTCGGTGGCGGGCATCCTCGGGATGCTGCTGGCGGTGCCCCTGACGGCGGCGGCGTTCGGTGTGATCGCGGAACTGCGGGGGCGTTACGCGTCCTCGGAGACCTCGGAGACCTCGGAGACCTCGGAGACCTCGGAGACCTCCGGGACCTCGGGGACTCCAGAGGCGTCGGCGGCTCCGGGCAGTCCGGAAGCCCCAGGTTCGTCCTCCCCGTCCGACCCCTCCTCATAGAGCTCGAACCAGATGCTCTTGCCCTCGCCCCGCGGGTCCACCCCCCACGCGTCCGCGAGCAGTTCCATCAGGACCAAGCCCCGCCCGGAGGACGCCAGTTCGCCGGGATGGCGCTTGTGGGGCAGGTCGTCGCTCCCGTCCGACACCTGGATCCGTATCCGACGGGACCCGGCCCCGCCCGTCATCTCGGCGACGAGCAGCGCGTCCGCGTCCGTGTGGACGAGGACGTTCGTGACCATCTCGGAGACCAGCAGGACCGCCGAGTCGACCTGGTCGGCGGAGGCCCAGTCGTGCAGGAACTCCCGCAGCTGCTGCCGGGCCCCGGCGACCCGCTGGTGATCGGCCTGCGCGACGGTCACCATGGTGCGGCGCACGGAGGGCCGCTCGGTCACGGTGTCGCCGCGGCCCTCCCCCGACCTGCTCAGCAGCAGGACCGCTATGTCGTCCTCGCGCCGGTCCGCCAGCGGCCCGGTCGTGTGGTGCGAGGAGGGCCCGTGTACGGCCTGGACCAGCGCGTCGGCGAGCTCCTCCATATCGCCGTCGTGGCTCTCCAGGATCTTGCGGATCCGTCGCCAGCCGGTGTCCAGGTCGTGCCCGCCGGTCTCGATGAGCCCGTCCGTGCAGATCAGCATGGTCTCGCCGGGCTCCAGGACGAGCCGCGTCGTCGGATAGTCGGCGTCCGGATCGATGCCGAGCGGCAGCCCGCCCGCGGTCGTCCGGGTCAGCACGGTCCCGTCGGCCATACGGAAAGCCGGGTCCGGATGCCCGGCCCTGGCTATCTCGAGGACCCCGCTCTCCGGATCGACCTCCACGTACAGGCAGGTCGCGAAGCGCAGGTCCGCGATCTCCTCGTCGTATGTGATCCCGTACAGGAAGCGCGAGGCGCGCGAGAGGACCGCGTCCGGGCGGTGTCCCTCGGAGGCGTACGCCCGCAGGGCTATCCGGAGCTGGCCCATCAGCCCGGCGGCGCGTACGTCATGTCCCTGGACGTCGCCGATGACAAGCGCGAAGCGGCCTGTGCCGGGGCTCGTCCGGGAGGTGCCGCCGGGCAGCGGGATCATGTCGTACCAGTCGCCGCCCACCTGGAGTCCGCCGCCCGTGGGTACGTACCGGGCCGCGACGCTCATCCCCGGGATCTGCGGTCCCAGGGTGGGCAGCATCGAGCGCTGGAGGCCGTCCGTGAGCTCCCGCTCGGACTCGGCGACTCCGGCCCGCGAGAGCGCCTGCGCCAGCATCCGCGCCACCGTCGTCAGCACGGAGCGCTCGTCGGGCGTGAAGGTGACGGGGTACGTGAAGGCCGCCATCCAGGCGCCCATCGTGCGCCCCGCGAACGTGAGCGGCAGGAAGGCCCAGGACTGGCGGTCGAAGTGCCGGGCGAGGGGCCAGGAGGCCGGATATCGGTCGCGGTAGTGGTCGGGTGAGGAGAGATAGACGGCCCGGCCGGTGCGGACGACCTCCGCGGCCGGATAGTCCGTGTCCAGCTGCATCTGGGTGAAGGGTTCCTCGTCCCCCGGCTTGTGCCCGTGATGGCCGATGACCGTCAGACGGTCGCCCTCCGCGCCGAAGACCGCGAGCCCGTCCGGCGAGAAGCCCGGCATCGACAGGCCGGCCGCGACCCGCAGCACTTCCGCCGTGGAGCGCGCCTCGGCCAGCGCCCGCCCCGCGTCCAGCAGGAACGCCTCGCGCGAGCGTCTCCAGTCGCCCGTGACAGGCGTACGCGCGGCGGCACCCGGCTGCGGCTCGGTGACCTCCTGCATGGTGCCGATCAGCTGGTACGACCTGTTGCGCGGGTCGATCGACGGCTTGGAGCGGCTGCGTACGGTACGGATGACGTGGCCCTGGTCGTCCATGACGCGCAGCCGCATCTCGGCGAGCGTGCCCTCGGCGGCGGCGAGCTGGACGACCCCGTTGACCTCGTTCCAGTCGACAGGGTGGAAACGGGCCCGTACGCCCGCCTCCGTCAGGACGGTCGGCTCCGCGGGCAGGCCGAGGAGCCGGGAGGCCTCGGCGTCGAGGGTGACCTTCCCGGCGGCGTCGTCCCACCTCCACACGCCGGTGGCGAGGGTGGCGAGGACGTCCCCAATAGAGGGAAGGGGATCACCGATGCGCATTGACCCACTGTATGAAGAGGTGAACGAAGGGTGCCACCGAGGCAGGCGAGGGGTGGGTGAGCGCTGAGCGACAGCGGGGGCGGAAGTATTGCGAACAGCGATCTTGGGGCGGCCGGTAGGCTTGCCATGTTTCACGTGAAACACGGTCCGTGTTCCACGTGAAACAGCCCGCGAGCTTCATGCCGCGAGTTTCCCGTGAAACAGCCCCCGATCTGCGAAGACTGGATGAACGACGATGCATCGGTACAGGTCCCACACCTGCGGCGAGCTCCGCGCCTCTGACGTCGGCAGCGACGTCCGGCTGAGCGGCTGGCTGCACAATCGCCGAGACCTGGGCGGCATCCTCTTCATCGATCTGCGCGACCACTACGGCATCACGCAGCTCGTCGCCCGCCCCGGCACCCCCGCGTACGAGGCCCTGGACAAGCTCTCCAAGGAGTCCACGGTCCGCATCGACGGCAAGGTCGTCTCACGCGGCACGGAGAACGTGAACGCGGAGCTGCCGACCGGTGAGATCGAGGTCGAGGTGAGCGAGGTCGAGCTGCTCGGTGCGGCCGCCCCCCTCCCCTTCACGATCAACACCGAGGACGGGGTCAACGAGGAGCGGCGCCTGGAGTACCGCTTCCTGGACCTGCGCCGCGAGCGCATGCACCGCAACATCCTGCTGCGTACGTCGGTCATCTCGGCCATCCGTCACAAGATGACGGCGCTGGGCTTCAACGAGATGGCGACGCCGATCCTGAGCGCCACCTCCCCGGAGGGCGCGCGTGACTTCGTCGTCCCGTCCCGCCTGAACCCGGGCAGGTTCTACGCCCTCCCCCAGGCACCGCAGCAGTTCAAGCAGCTGCTGATGATCTCCGGCTTCGACCGGTACTTCCAGATCGCGCCCTGCTTCCGTGACGAGGACGCGCGCGCGGACCGTTCGCCGGGCGAGTTCTACCAGCTCGACGTGGAGATGTCCTTCGTCGAGCAGGAGGACGTGTTCCAGCCCATCGAGAAGCTCATGACCGAGCTGTTCGAGGAGTTCGGCAAGGGCCGTCATGTGACGTCCCCGTTCCCGCGCATCCCGTTCCGCGAGGCGATGCTGAAGTACGGCTCCGACAAGCCGGACCTGCGGGCCCAGCTGGAGCTCGTCGACATCACGGACGTCTTCGAGGGCTCGGAGTTCAAGGCATTCGCGGGCAAGCACGTACGCGCCCTCGCGGTGCCGGACGTGTCCGCGCAGCCGCGGAAGTTCTTCGACCAGCTCGGTGACTACGCGGTCTCGCAGGGTGCGAAGGGCCTGGCCTGGGTGCGGGTGGCCGAGGACGGTTCGCTGACGGGCCCGATCGCCAAGTTCCTGACCGAGGAGAACGTCGCCGAGCTGACCAAGCGCCTGTCGCTGGCCGCCGGTCACGCCGTCTTCTTCGGCGCGGGCGAGTTCGACGAGGTCTCGAAGATCATGGGCGCGGTGCGGGTCGAGACCGCCAAGCGTGCCGGGCACTTCGAGGAGAACGTCTTCCGCTTCTGCTGGATCATCGACTTCCCGATGTACGAGAAGGACGAGGACACCGGGAAGATCGACTTCTCGCACAACCCGTTCTCGATGCCGCAGGGCGGTCTGGAGGCCCTGGAGACCCAGGACCCGCTGGACATCCTCGGCTGGCAGTACGACATCGTCTGCAACGGCGTCGAGCTGTCCTCCGGCGCCATCCGGAACCACGAGCCGGACATCATGCTCAAGGCTTTCGAGATCGCTGGCTACGACCGCGAGACCGTCGAGGAGCAGTTCGCGGGCATGCTCCGCGCTTTCCGCTTCGGCGCCCCGCCGCACGGCGGTATCGCCCCGGGCGTCGACCGCATCGTCATGCTCCTCGCCGACGAGCCGAACATCCGGGAGACCATCGCGTTCCCGCTGAACGGCAACGCGCAGGACCTGATGATGGGCGCGCCGACGGAGCTGGACGAGACGCGGCTGCGTGAGCTGCACCTTTCGGTGCGCAAGCCGCAGCCGAAGTAGGGCCCTGCGGGCCCCGCTCTCAGGTCTGGCTCTCGGGTCCGGTTCTTGGGTCCGGTTCTTGGGTCCGGTATGCGGGTCCGGCTTGTGGGTCCGGCTCTCGGGTCGGGCCCGCCAAGCGCTCCGCTGAAGGGCCGTGCTTCGTCTGCGGGAGCGTTGTGGCTGGGCGCGCCCACGCGGCGGAGCCGCAAATGTCACAGCCCCGCGCCCCTAAAGGGGCGCGGGTCCGACCTTGCCTTCTCAGCTTGGGTCGTCAACGTCCTCGCGGTCCGGCAGGGGTGGGAGTCGCAGGTCGCCCGGTACCGGGCCCTTGTCGTCCTGGCCTCGGGCGTAGCGGTGTATGCGTACCTGGAGGTTCATGCGCCGGGACTCCTTGCTGAGTCGGCGGCGCTCGCGTCGGCCGGCTTCGTCGTCATCGTCCAGTTCGTTGTACTGTCGGCGGGCCTCCCAGAAGGAACGCTCCTGGGCGGCTGCCGCCTCCCCGGGCGTGACGTCCTCCGGGTCGTCCCGGCTCCCGCCGGATTCGTCTGTCATGGGTCACAGAGTGGCACGAACCGGAGAGCACGGAGAGTGAATATCCTGGCGCCGCCATGTGGGTGACGCCGGTTCTTCGTGCGCCGTAGAGATCCGGACAGCGCGTGTGTGCCGTGCCTGTGGCCTGCCCGGGCGTGTCGGGCTGCGTCCCTGGTGGGTGCCGCCGTGCGCGGCTTGCCCTGGCAGAAAACGCGCCCTGTTTCACGCTCCTCAACTCTCCCTTGTGCGACGTCACTTACCGGCCATTTGCCTGTTTGACGACGAAGCGTTCCGCCCCACACGCTCCTTGGGCACGCGGTCTCCCTGTTGCTCAGGGTGACTCCGGATGGGCCCCAGGCTGCCCGGGGCCGGACGAGAGGAAGACCAACGATGGCCCGTAGCGCGGAAAAGCAGCAGAGGCCGGTCCGCAAGTCGCTGACCGAGCGCACCCAGGACGAGCTGGAGATCGCAGGGTTCGACGAGGTCGAGACCCCCGAGGCGGACATCGTCAGCCTCGGCGGCGCCAGCTACACCAAGATGCTCGGCAAGATCTACGCCTGACCGCTCCCCTCGGGGCTCCGGCGTCTGAGGCGCCGGGCCCCGAGATCCGTCGCGCCGGACCTCGGAGAGCCCGTCGATGCTGCGCATCACCTCGGAACTGCCCTACTTGGACCAGGCAGGTCACGTCTACGTGCCGCTCGTCGGACCGGCACGGTCCTGTCTGAAGCTCAACCGTCACGCGTCAGACGTCTGGCGCGAAGCGCTGCGCCGCCCCGTGGACCTCGACACGCTGCCCGAGCCGGACCGGGACTTCCTGCTCGGCTTCACCCGACGCGGCGTCCTGCACACCGAGCCCGCGTCCGAGCCACAGCCTGAGGCCGAGCCCGCGTCAGCCTCAGGGCATGCGTCCGCGTCGGAGGGAGCGGTCGGATGGACACGCTGACACGGCCGGCCATCGCCTTCGTCAACCCCTCGGTCGGCTTCGCCGACCGTCGAAAGTCCAAGCCCATCGGGCTGGCCTACATCATGGCCTACCTGGAGAAATCCGGATTCCCCAGCTTGGGCTTCGACTTCGGGGACTCCGAGGACGACGCCGTCGAACTCGCCGCGCTCTACGGGCTCGACCGCTTCGACGTCGTCGGTTTCTCCGTCTACAACGAGTCGTTCCGCGCGGCGATCGCCATGGCCGAGTGGATCAAGAGCCGTCGACCGGAGTGCCTGATCGTCCTCGGCGGCCCGCACGCCACCGCCGTGCACGAACACATCCTGCGCCGCTACTCCTGCGTCGACGTCGTGGTCCGACGCGAGGGAGAGGAGGCCATGCTCGATCTCGTCCGAGGCCTGACCCTGAGCTCGGGCTCGGGCTCGGGCTCGGACGTGGACGTAGAGGTGGACGTAGAGGTGGACGTGGACGTGGACGTAGAGGTGGACGACCGCGCCAAGCTGACCGGGATCAAGGGCACCACCTGGCGCGCTCCCGACGGCAGCGGCCTCCTGGTCAACGAGGACCGGGACTTCGTGCCCGACCTCGACCAGATCCCGTTCCCCGACGCCGAGTTCATCTCGCACTCCGGCTACCCCGACCTCACGTACTACGACGAGGTGCAGGGCCGGCTGAAGGCCGCGCTGACGATCTGCAGCAGCCGCAGCTGTCCGTACAACTGCTCCTTCTGCGGTGTGCTCACCATCGGCCGCAAGTACCGCTCGCGCGAGGCGGAGCGGGTCGTCGCCGAGCTGCTCCACTTCCGCGAGCGGCACGGCGTCAACTACGAGCACGTGTACTTCAGCGACGCCAACTTCTTCGTCTCGCCGACCCGTGCCCTGGAGGTCGCCGAGGCGCTGTACGAGGCCGATCCGCAGGTCACCTTCAGTTTCGGCACCCGGGTCAACCAGATCCTCAAGGCCGCCGAGGTACTGCCCCGGCTCAAGGAACGCGGGCTGCGGTTCATCGAGCTCGGCATCGAGTCCGCCTCGGAACCGGTCCTCGAACGGCTCGCCAAGCATGTGAAGCCCGAGGTCAACGTCGCGGCCGTACGCCTGCTGAAGCGCCTGGGCATCGAGATCTCCCTCGACTTCATCATGCTGGACCCGGCCACCACTCTGCCCGACATCCGCGCCAACCTGGAGTTCCTGCGCGAGGCAGGGTTCTACGACTACGTGCCGCACGACCACCTCTACACCGCGCTCGTCCTCTACGAGGGCACGCCGATCCGTGACTTCTACGCCCAGCGGTTCGGCGTCGTCTTCGACCCCGACGATCTGCCCAGCCCCTTCACGCTCTTCGAACTGCCCGAGGTGCAGCGGTTCAGCGACACGCTGCGGGCCTTCCGCAAGCGGTGGCAGGACCGGATCGACGGCGCCCTGGCCCAGGGGGAACTCGCGCTCGCCTCCATGGCCGACGGTTCGGACGACTGGGACTTCCCCCGTGAGCCGCACGCCCGGCTGCAACTCGACGTCGTGTCGCTGCGGCACGCGCCCAACCTCTTCATGGAACGGCTGCTGGAGGACGCCGAAGCCGGATTCCCACGGCTGAACGAGGGCGGAGACGAGGGCGGAGACAAGAGAGAAGAGGGCGGACTCGAAGCGCTGCTGCCCCGCCTGGGACACGACCACGTCCATCTGCACGACCTGATCGAACGCACCGAGGCCGTCGCGCGGGAGGCAGGCTTCGTGCAGGCCCCGGGCGCCGCCGCTCCGCACGGGAGGGACTAGCGCATGGCAGGCACTGGCCATATGACCACAGCAGTCAGTACAGGGTCCCCGATCCCCGAACCGGGTCCGCCCGGTGTCCACGGGATCTGCTTCAGCTGTGACTCGATCAAGGACATGGACATCGCCGAGGAGACGGCGACCAGGCTCGGTTCCACCGCCACCTGGTACAGCGTCGGTGTCCTCGCCACGGACCAGGAACTCGCCCTGCGCTGTGCGGAGTTCTGCCGTCGGCACGGGCTGCACGCGCTGTTCCACCCGCTGGACCTGGACGTGTGCGGCACCGACCCGCTCGACGACCGGCTGCTGCGCCTGCTCGGCGAGCGCGCCGACGAACTCAACTCGCCCTGGCTCAACATCGACCTCGCGATGTGGGTCCGCGAGGGGGAGACCCTGCTGGAGTCGCTGGTGCCCATGCCGCTCGTCGACGAGGCCGTCGACTGGGCGGTGGACCGGATCAAGCACGCCCAGGACGTCATCGGCCGCCCCCTGACCATCGAGAACGCGCCCTATCCGTTCGTCGTCGGCGACCGGGACATCCTCACCCTGATGACGCGGATCGCGGAACGGGCCGACTGCCTGATGACCATCGACGTCGGCCACCTCTACGGACTGCGGGTCCAGCGCGGGCTGCCCCCGGTGCTGCCGAGCGACGACGACATCGCCTGGGACCGGGTCGTCGAGGCGCATATGAGCGGCACGTTCGTCCGGCGCTTCGAGGGCGGCGTACGCCTTGTCGACGACAAGCACGACTGGCCGGTCAGCGACGAGGTGTGGGAACTGGCCGACGCGCTGCTCCCCCGCGCTCCCCACCTGCGGTCGGTGATGGCCGAGGCGGAGGGCATGACCGCCGACGAACTGACCGACAGCGTACGGCGATTCGCCCGCCGGGCCGGCCACTGGTGGAGCGCCTCATGACCCGCGAAGCGACCCTCGATACCTCCGATACCTCCGATACCCCCGATACCTTCGATGTCGGTTCAGTAGCCGCTCTCGACTACGTCCGGGTGACCGACACGACCTGGCGCATCCTCAACGCCACCCCCGGACGGCGGGCCGAACTCCTCGACGCGCTGCCCCCGGCCGAGCGGGCGGTCGTCGCCGAGGGCACCAGCGGGCCGGGCTTCGACATGGAGCAGGCCCGGCGCCGCAAGACCGTCGCCAACGTGCTGAACGTCAGCTTCCCGGTCACCTTCTTCGCGTACTACGGCCGGACCGGCGCGGACGGCCTGCACACCTTCCTGGACAGTGAGTTCTGGCAGCGGCGGCCTGCCCAGCCGGGGTCCGTGTTCCCGCCCGCGGCCACCGCGTCGGCCGCCTTCGCCGGTTTCCTGCGCGCCACCGACTGGATCGCCCGGCAGGAGGACTGGGTCGGCGAGGCTTTCGCCTTCGAGGACGCCTACCTCTTCGGCGGCATCACGGCCGACGCCCGCCCGTCCCGCGCGGGCTCCCCCGACCGCCCCCGTCTGGTGCCCGGCGCCTGGACCGCCGAGGCCGCGTTCGACGTCCCCGCGTACGGCAGGCTGCTGCGGGAGCGGGGCACGGTGGATCCGTGGACCGAGGCGCTGCTGCTGGTCAAACGCCGTCCCGCGCCGCTCGCCGTCATCTCGGTCCCGGTCTCGGCACCGGCCGGGGAACGCGTCCGCCGGGTCCGGCTCACGGGTGACACCGTCGCCGCGCTGCGCTGGCTGTGGGACACCGACGTACCGCTCCCCGAGGACGTCGCCACGACGCCCACCTACGCCAAGGCGCTCGGCGCCGGACTGGTGGACGGGGCGGGACTGGTGGACGGGGCGGCCGGAGTGGTGGACGGGGCCGAGCGCCAGTGACCTCTGGGACCTCTCGCGGCCCGGAACACGAGAGCACGAGCCCCGGTCCGCCGCGCCCCGCCGACCAGGACCCAACCGACCGCGCCGACCGCGCCGACCGCGTCAACCGCGTCCGCCGCGGCTATCTGCTGGTCTCCGGTCTCGACTACTTCGCCGACATGCTCCTCACCGTCACGTCGGTCCTGCTGCTGCAGTCGCTGGGTATGGGTTCGGGCGCGGTGTTCGCCCTCATCGCCGCGGTGTGGATCGTCGAAGGGGTCTCCGAGATCCCCACCGGCGTCCTGGCCGACCTGCTGGGCCGACGCACCTCGGTCGCGATCAGCTTCGTCCTGCGGGCGGTCGGCTACAGCGCCCTGTTCTTCAGCGGCAGCGTGTACGTCGCTGCCGCCGGAGTCCTGCTCTCCGCGCTGGGCGGCACCTTCGCGTCCGGCGCCCTGGAGGCCTGGGCCGTGGACGAGACCGGGGCCAAGGACCCGCGCGGCCTGGACCGGCTCTTCGCCCAGGGAAAGATCGCCGAGAACGCGGGCCTGGTCCTGGGCACGCTGACCGGCGCCGCACTGGGCACGCTGGACCTGGCGCTGCCCCAGATCGTCGCGGGCCTGAGCTGCGCAGTGGCGGCCGTACTGTCCCTGCGGCTCATGCCCGGGCGCCCGGACCCGGACCGCCCCCCGGCCCCGGGGGATGCTGGTGGCGAATCCGCCGGGCGAAGTAATTGTCGCGTGAGTCCCAGCGACACGCCGGGTTTACGGCGTGTCGCTGGGACTCAGGGCCCACTTGCTGGAGGTCTGACGGGATTCGCCAACAGCATCCGGGGGCACCGGGAAGCCTTCGCGCCACGGCTGCGCGAATCGTTCGGCGAGGTCATGACCGGGACCCGGCTCACTCTGCGGGGCGACAAGGTGCTGATCGCCCTGATCGTCGCCGCCGCACTCCTGTGGCTGTTCCGGGGCATCCCCGGCGTCCAGTGGACGGTGGTGTACGAGGGACTCGTCGGCGGCAATCTCCTGGTGCTCGGCGCGATGCGCAGCGTCGGCTCCCTGCTGGAGATCCCGTTGCTCGGCTGGACCCTGAGCCTGCAGAAGCGCCGGGCGTCCGCGCGCCGTACGGTCATCGTCACCGCTTCGACGGTCGGCGCCCTCGCACTCGTCTGCGCCGCCGTGGTGAAGGAACCGGCCGTCTCGGTCGTCTGCTACGTGTGCTTCTCCACGGCGTTCGGCCTGTGCATGCCCGGGGTGCGGGCGGCCATGAACGAACGGATCGAGAGCCGGCACCGCGCCACCGTTCTGTCCGTGGCCTCACTGTTCAACAGCGTGTTCACCGGTGGCGGCCTGATCCTGACCGGGCTGGCCGTCGGCGACCTCGGCAGCGCCGCCCTCGCCTGGCCGCTCGCCGCCGCCGGTTTCGGCGCCGCGGGACTGTGGGTGGCCGCCCTGGCCGTACGCCCCGGGACCGCACCGCCCACCGCCCCGCCCGCCGGACCGACCCGGCCCACGACGTCGACGACCGGGCCCCAGGAGGTGCCCACGCCATGACCGCCGCCGCGCCCGCGCCCGCGCCCGTACCTGTGCCTGTGCCTGTGCCCTGGTCCGTACCCGTGCCAGTGTCCGAACCCGTACGTGTGCCCGTACCCGTACCCGCACCCGTCGTATACGTCGAGGACCTGCTCGCGGATCTCCAGTTGGCGCGTGCCGGGCTCCCCGGCCGCGACCCGGTGCCGGCGGCACGGCGTGCCCGGGAGGCTGCCGGTGAGTTGGCCGAGATGGGCCTTACCCGGTTCGTCGCCGAGCTGCTGGGCGAGACGGAGCCCGTGCCCGCCCCCGTAGCCGTACTCGACCTGGAGGCAGACGAGGACGGCCGACGCGCCTCGTACGGGATCTGGTGCGCCGAGGCCCGCGAGCTGACCGATGAGGTCTGGCGGTGGCTGATCGAGCGGCGCCGCGCCGCCGCCGAACTCCCTTGGTGGTGCGGCGAGTCGGCGCTCCCGCTGCCCCACGACTCCGTACGGCGGCTCGCCGAGGTGACGGCCCCGGTGCGGGACCTCTCGGAGCTCGCCGCCGCCTGGGCCCGGCCGACCGGGCTGCGCGGCAGCGCCACCGCGGAGTACAACTGGCGCTGGCTGCTGCTCGGCAAGGGGCTGCTCGGGCCGTCCGACGAAGCGCCCGGCGAAGCGTCCGGCGAAGCGTCCGACGGGGTCTCAGGTGAGGCGCTGCCTCCGTTGCCCCCGCTGAACGAGCTCATCACCCTGCTCGTCGGGGCGGCGCGGCGGTGCGGGCTGCTGCCGCTCGCCCACCAGGTGAAGGTGTTGCGGCGCCCGAACACCCCGTCCATGGTCATGCCCGTACGGCTGCCCGGGGTCTCGTTGCTGTCCCTGCCGACCGCGGTCACTCCGGTGACGGTCCAGTACGTGCAGCACGAGCTGGCCCATCTCGCCGAGCACGCGCTGCGTCCGGCCGACGCCCCGCTCGTCGAACGGTGGACGTTCGATCCGCTGCGGTCGGAGGGCTGGGCCCTGCTGCTGGAGCACCTGGCGGGATCGACCGCGTTTCTCGCCCGGCTGGGAATCGACGAGGAGACCGCGGCAGCCCTCGCCCGCTTCTACGCCGAGGAGGAGCGCTTCAGCCGCGGGCTGATGGCGGCCGACCTGGCACTCGACGCGGACCTCGCGGGCTGTCGTACGTCGGCCGAGGCGCTGGACGCGGCGTCGGCCGTGGCCGTCGGCACCGGACTGCGCTGGGCTCCGGAACTCCTCCTGCTGCGGCAGACCCGCGTCCTGCACTGGCGCTCCTACCTCGCGGGTTACGCCTGGCGAGATGCCGTCCGCGCCGAACTCGACGCCCGTTTCGGCGACGGCGATGACAACAACTGTGCTGAGGGCGACGGCAACAGCTGTGGTGAGGGCGACGGCAACAGCTGTGGTGAGGGCGATGGCTGGGCGGACCGGGAGGAGGCCTGGGCGCTGTTGCGGAGCGCGCTGGCCCGAACCGGGGCGGCAGGGTCCGCCGCGGGATTCCTGGACGCACTACGGGTTCCCGAGCCGACGACGCCGTACGCACCCGATCCCACGAGGAGGCCTGATGACGACGGCTGAGACCAAGACTGAGACCAAGACTGAGACCAAGACTGAGACCAAGACTGAGACCAAGACTGAGACCAAGACTGAGAGGGTGCCCGAGAAGGCGACCGAGCCCGTGGGCACGGAGACCGCCGGGCAGCGGAACGGGCAGCAGAACGGGCAGCGGAACGGCCAGCGGAACGGCCAGCAGGACGGCCAGCAGGACGGGCGGCAAGACGGCCAGCAGGACGGACTGCGACTGCTCTGCCGCGAGCCCCGTATCGCCGACGACCTGCCCTGGGGCGAGGCGCACGCCGTCTTCGACGCCGCGCCGGATGTCGCCGGGATCGTGTCCCGGCAGGACCTGGAGGACTGGCTGGACTGCAGCCTGCTCCACTACCCGGTGCTGAACGCGATGCGCGGCGGCACTCCGGTGCCGCCCGAGGCGCTGACCCGGGTCATGTACGTGTCCGGCGACCCCCGAGGCGGCTACGTGGACGGGGCGAAGGTCCGCTTCCAGTTGGCCGCCGGGGCCACCGTGGTCGTACAGAACCTGCACGAGTGGCACCGCCCCGCGCAACACCTGTGCCGTCGCCTGGCACGGCTGTTCTCGGCCAAAGCGGGGGCCGTGGCGTTCTGGACACGGGCGGGGGAGGACGGTCTGCGTGTCCACCGCGACGACGGCCACCTGTTCGTCGTGCAGATCTCCGGGACCAAGCGCTGGTATCTGTACGACACGCCGCGCGAGCCGGACGGCTGGAGCCCCGGTTACGTCGAGGACCTGGAGAGCGCCGAGACCGTGGACCTGCGGCCCGGCCAGGTGCTGTATCTGCCTGAGGGCATCGCCCACCACACACGCACCCTCGACACGGAGTCCGTGCACGTCACCGTCGCGATCCGGGAACCCCGGCTGCGGGACACGGCCGAGCTGGCCGTACGCGCCTGCCTCGCGCGCATCGCGGACCACGCGACCCTGTCCGGGACCGGCGCCGAGCGGGAGCAGACCGCCGACGAGCTGCTCACCCGGCTCGCCGACGCGCTCGGGCGCGTGGACCGCGCCGCCCTGGTCCGCGATCTGTCGCGCCGCGCCGCTCAGACGCGCGGCAGCCGTTGAGATCCGGGGCCTGCGAACGATTCGCGCCACGTTCCCCATGTGCACAGCAACCCACAGTCCCTGCCCACGCCCCTGACAGTCTCCTTCCCTAGCTTCCCTGTCCATGACGGGAAACCAGGAAAACCAAGAAGGCCAGGGAAACCAAACGACCCAAGGGCCGAAACACAAGCGGAACGTGACGCGCCGCAAGGTCGTCATGGCGGGTGGCGCGGCGGTTGCCGCGGTGGGCGTGGGCGCCACGGTCGCCGCGACCGCGAACGCGGGCCAGACGAGCACGACCAAGGGCAAGTCGCCGACCGCCTCCCCCACCTCCACCTCCTCGGAGACGTGCTACAAGCTCACGTCGGAGACCACCGAGGGCCCGTATTACATCGACGCGGACAAGATCCGCCAGGACATCACCGAGGACAGAGAGGGCATCCCGCTGACCCTCCGCCTCAAGGTGATCGACAACGAGACCTGCAAGCCCATCAGAAACGCGGCCGTCGACATCTGGCACTGTGACGCGCTGGGCCTCTACTCCGGCTACGAGGACTCCTCCACCGGCGGCGGTGGCGGCACTCCGCCCACCGGAACGCCCACGGATGTTCCGACCGGTACGCCGACCGGCTCCCCGCCGGAGGGTGGCGGCGGCGGTGCGGGCCACCAGGAGCCCACCGACGACAAGCGCTACCTGCGCGGCACGTGGCGGACGGACAAGCAGGGCTTCGTCACGTTCAAGACGGTCTTCCCCGGCTGGTACCGGGGCCGTTGCGTCCACATCCACACCAAGGTGCACGTCAGCGGCACCTGGACGGACGCCGGCTACGAGGGTGGCAACACCTGCCACACAGGCCAGTTCTTCTTCGACGAGGAGTCGGTGCTCGCGTCCGCGGAGGTCGAGCCGTACTCCACGTCGACGACCGAGCGCACGACGCTCACCGAGGACACCATCTACGACCAGTCCGGCACGGCCGGCGGTCTCCTCAAGCTCAAGTACAAGAAGAACGGCATCGCGAAGGGTGTCACCGGCACCATCACGATGGGCGTCGACCCGGAGGCGACCCACGACGGCACGGACGACGCGGTACAGCCGGGCGCTTCGGCGTCGGCTTCCGCGTCGGCTTCGGCCGGCTGATGACGGGGCGGGCCCGGTTCGGTGGGATCCGGGTCCGCCCACCTCTGTGCGGGTGGCGTTTGTGCAGGTGGCGGCGGTCGAGGCGCGTCGCCGCCTGCCGCGCTCGGACTCGCAGCCGGCGCACAGGCTTCTCGTCGGTAGCGCACAGTGGCGGGGCGTGTGATGGGAACTGTGGCGGGGTGTGATGGCCCCGCCCGGTACCGAAAGCGCCGGAGGAAGCCATGGGGTTCACGCTGCTCGCACTGTTCCTGATCGCCGGGGCGGTGGTCGCGGCCATCGTGCGGCGGCGGTCGAAGGGCGCGGCCACCATGTCCGACCTGGACGCGGAGGCCGAGGCAAACCGCTGGGTGGTACGGCTCGGCGGCAGCCTGTCCGCCTCCGATGTGAGGGCGCGGGCAGGGGCAGACAGGACCGCGGCCCGGGAGCTGTCGGCCGCCGCCGAGCGCCACCGCACCGCCCGGCACCAACTCGCCACGGCCCGCACCCCCGCCGAGTACGCGGTGGTGACGCGCACGGCCCTGGAGGGCATGCACCACATCCACGCGGCCCGCACGGCCTTCGACCTCGACGTTCGCTCCGCCGCCTTGCCGGACCTGCACACGAGCGCGAGCACAGCCGGGGGCGGCCGCCCGCACGAGGTCTCGCCCCGGTAGGGCGTCGCGATGGGGAGTCTATGTAGATTGAATCTACGTAGATTCAATCTACATAGTGCCCGCCACGGGCGTCCGGGCCGAGGTTCACGCCGCCGGAGCCAGTTCGCATCAGACGCTCTTTCGTAAGGTGGAGTCGGTATCCCTCGGCACCGTGAAGTCCCGGGATTTCATCCACCGTTTGGCGAAGGACCTGTGAGGCATCCCATGGCGCAGTCCCTCCACTGGCAGAAGTCCTCGTTCTCCGGCGGCGCCGACGGCAACGAATGCGTGGAACTTGCCGCTGCCCTCCACACCTTGCTGATCCGTGAGAGCGACCAGCCCACCCACGTGATAGCCGTCGACCAGCTCGGCCTCGTCGCCCTCCTCCATCACGTCCGCGCTCGGGGCGCGGACACAACCGGCTGAGTTCACCCGTCGTTTGGGTTTTCTACTTCTCAAGTTCCCTTAAGGGGTGGCAAAGGCGGCTCACAGGGAGACCCTCGATCGTCGTCGGCATGAGCCCATTCATCGCAGTCGACGGTAGATCCGAGGGAGACGCCTGACATGGACCGGTTGCTTCTCGTGGTCGCCGATCTGGTCGCCATCTCCGTCCTGACCTTCGTGGTCTACTTCCCCCGCCACCACCGCAGAGACCTGGTCGCCGCGTTCCTCGGCGTCAACGTCGGCGTGCTCGCCGTGGCGATGGTGCTCGGCTCGACATCGGTCGGGATCGGCATGGGGATGGGGCTCTTCGGGGTCCTGTCGATCATCAGGCTCCGGTCGTACGAGATCGCGCAGCACGAGATCGCGTACTACTTCTCCGCGCTGGCCCTCGGCCTGCTGACCGGGCTGTCCGAGTCCCTCGACCTCCTCCACACCGGGCTGATGCTGCTCGTCGTGGCCACGCTCTACGCCGGCGACCACCCCCGCCTCTACCCCCGCCACCGGCAGCGGGAACTGCGCCTGGACTCCGCGTACACCGACGAGCAGGCCCTGCGCGCCCACCTCGAAGTGCTGCTGGGCGGACGGGTGCTGAACCTGTCGGTCAAGGGCATCGACCTCGTCAACGACACGACACTCGTCGAGGTCCGGTACGTAACATCCGCGTCCGCGCCCAAATCGACGTCCGCATCCGTGTCCGGGGTGGCCGCCAAGCCCGAACACGCAGGGTCCCGTACCGACGACGACCCCCGTACGGACGACTCCCGCAGCGGGCGCGGAGTGCGGGCATGACAGCCCCCGACCCCGTCGCACGCGTGCTCGGCGTGCTGCCGACCATCGGGCTCGACGAACTCGTCGCGCAGGCCGGGCTGTTGACCCGGCTGGACCGCAAGTACATGTTGCCGGTCGCCGAGTTGCCCCACGTCCTGGGCGGCCTCGACGAGGACACGCGAGTCCTGGACGTGGACGGCACACGGGAGTTCGCATACCGGTCCGTCTACTTCGACACCCCGGAGATGGACGGGTACCTGGGCGCCGCCCGCCACCGCCGACGGCGGTTCAAGCTGCGGATCCGTACGTATCTCGACTCCGGGCGGCACTACTTCGAGGTCAAGACGCGGGGCCCGCGCGGCACCACCGTCAAACAGCGCATCCCGTACGAGGGAGACGTCCGGCGGCTCGGACCCGACGCCCGCGCGTACGCGGACACCGTGCTCGCCGAGGCCGGGATCAACTCCGGGCGCCTCCGTTTCGTACCCGCGCTGACCACGTACTACCGGCGTACGACGCTCTTCCTCCCGGCCACCGGGAGCCGGTTGACCGTCGACACGGATCTGGTGTGGACGCTGCCCGACGGGACCGCGCTGCGGACGCCGGACCGCGCCATCGTCGAGACGAAGGCGGGCCGGGCGGGCTCGGGTGCCGACCGGCTGCTCTGGTCGCTGAAGCACCGGCCCTGTCCCGTGTCGAAGTACGGCACGGGGCTCGCCGCCCTCCGTCCCGACCTGCCCTCCAACCGCTGGCTGCCCGTACTGCGGCGCCACTTTCCGACCGCGCTCGACGGGAGTCCCGCATGAACACCTACCTGAGCAAGTCCTCGCGGACGGCACGACGGTTTCGTACGAAGGCGGCCGGTGCCCTCGCCTCGCTGGTGCTCGCCACGGCGGCGCTGGCCGGGTGTTCGTCGGGGAGCGACGCGGATTCCGACTCCGGCTCCTCGTCGGGCTCTTCCGGTACGAGTGGGGCTGCGGCCGCCGTGGACGGGGGTCAGGACGCCGCCGCCGTGCTCGCCGCCAACAAGGAGTCGCACGCGAAGGACTCCGACGCCGAGTGGGACGAGTCGGACGCCGTCGCGATCGAGCTCGACGGCGACTCGGCTTCGGCCGACGGTGACGGGGTGACGGTGAAGGGGGCCACCGTGACCATCACCGGTGGCGGCACCTATCGGATCAGCGGCACCCTCTCCGACGGGCAGATCGTCGTCAACGCCCCTGACCAGAAAGTGAAGTTGGTGCTCGACGGGGCGAAGATATCCCACTCCTCCGGTGCGGCGATCGACGTCACCGAGGCGGACGAGGCCGTCGTGATCCTCGCCGACGGCAGCGAGAACACCCTCGGCGACGCCGACTCGTACGCCGATGACGCCGAGGCGAACGCCGCGTTGTACAGCGCCGCCGACCTCACCGTCACGGGCGAGGGGAAGCTCACCGTGCGCGGCAACGGAAACGACGGGATCGCCGGCACGGACGGTCTGGTGATCGCCTCCGGCACGGTCGTGGTCGACGCCGTCGACGACGGTATCCGGGGCAAGGACTACCTGATCGTCGAGGGCGGCGCGGTGACCGTCACGGCCGGTGGCGACGGGCTCAAGGCCGACAACTCCGAGGACAAGGACTCCGGTTACGTCGCGGTCGGCGGCGGCACGGTGAAGGTGACCGCCAAGGGCGACGGGGTCGACGCGGCCACCGACCTGGTCGCCACCGGCGGCTCGCTGACCGTCGAGAGCGGCGGCGGAAGCGGTACGCAGCCCTCGGACGACGCGTCCACGAAGGGGCTGAAGGCGGGCGTGATCAACGTCCTGGAGGGCGGTACCGTCTCGGTCGACGCCTCCGACGACGCCGTCCACAGCGACGGCGCGGTGCACGTCAACGGCGCGAAGGTGACGGCCGCGAGCGGTGACGACGGGACGCACGCGGAGGGCGATCTGACCGTCGACAAGGGGACGTTGAAGATCACGTCGGCGGTCGAGGGCGTGGAGGGCGCCGACATCTCCGTGAACGGCGGCACGGTGGAGATCCGTTCCAGCGACGACGGGATCAACGCGGCCGGTGGTACCGGGACTTCGGATGCCGGGGGTGGCGGTGGCGGCGGTGGCTTCGGCGGCGGCCCGGGTGGCGGAGGTGGCGGCGAGGACGTCGGCGACTTCAAGCTGACCGTCAGCGGCGGCACCCTGGTGGTCGACTCCGAGGGAGACGGCCTCGACTCCAACGGCACCGCCGAGATCACCGGCGGCACGGTCGTCGTCAACGGCCCGCAGCAGGGCGGCAACGGCGCCCTCGACGTCAACGGCGACTTCGGCATCAGCGGCGGATTGCTGCTGGCCGCCGGCAGCGCGGGCATGGCCGTCGCCCCGTCCGCCGACTCAGAACAGGGCTGGCTCTCCGCGACCCTCGACGCGGCGGTCCCGGCGGGCACGACCCTCCACGTCGTCGACTCCGACGGCAAGGTCGTCGCCACGTACGTCACCTCGAAGTCGATCCAGAACGTCGTCCATTCCTCCTCCGCGGTGAAGAAGGGCGAGGAGTACGCGATCTACTCGGGCGGCACGAAGTCCGGTACCAGCACCGGGGGTTTGGCGTCCTCGGGCTCCCTGGGCTCGGCCGAACGGATCGCCACGGTAACGGCGGGCGAGGCCCCGGAGGGAGGGTTCGGGGGCGGCGGCCGGCGCCCATAGGGGTCGTACCGGGGGCCCACCGGGGTCCTACAGCCTCGGGATCAGGTCTCGTACAGGCCGTCCCAGGGCGGGCCGAAGCCCAGGCGGTCCGGGTAGAGCTCGGCCCATGGCCCCCCTTCGTCCTCGCCGGTCGACAGGCCGAACAGCACGCCGTCGACGGTGAGCCCGAAGGGGCGGATGGCGATGTCCGTGTAGCGGCGCCGGGGGAGGCTTCTGAGGAGTTTGGCCAGGTGGGCCTGGGCTCGGGCGAGGACCGAGTCCGGGCCGTGCGGGGCGCGCTGCTGTTCGGCCCAGGTACCGGCGCACCAGATGTCCGAGTCGCGGTAGCGGCCGTCGGCGTCGAAGGTGTGGAGCACCGTGTAGAGCCGTTTGTGCTCTTCCCAGCCGTCGTCGGGCCGGTACCCCTCGGGGAAGGCGTACGTGACCGACCCCAGGAACTGCCCCTCCGCGTAGTGACCGATGGCCTCGGTGCGGTGGCGCGGCTCGTAGGCGATCGGGATGACCTCGGGGACTGCCATGGCGAAACCATACGGATGAATAGTGGACATGCCACAGGCGGGGCCACCGTAAGCGCACCGTAAGTGTCCGCGGGCTCCGGACAGCCGCGAGGCATAGTTCGAAGAGGTCCGCCTCGCTTGCCTCGTTCCCGGCGATCGTGCGGAGGCAGATCGACGGCCGCACGGCAACACCACTCCCGGCGGCTCGGCCCGGGAGACCGTACCCACCCGACCGCGTCCGCCTTGGTGTCGCTTGCCGCGTGCCCGTTTTCCATTCGCTTTCGCGCAGGAATCCATTGGGGTATCGGGTGTCGGCCGATGTGTTGATCGTACGGAGGAGGCCTTCAGTCGTTGCGTCCGCGATCCGATGTTTGCTAAGGAAGCTCGAACTCGCTTCCGGAGTATTCGTATATATGTACATCTGTACATTCGGATCAAAAGGAGCACTGTATGAGTCCTGAACCCAGGACCAGGTACCTTCTCGGCCCCCTCCCCGCCCGCGCCGCGTGGCTGGCCGGCGGGGCCGTCGCCTCGCTCGCCCTCGTGCTTGCCGGAATCGCGAATCCGGCGGCGGCCACACAGGGAACCGGTACGTCGGTCACCGGCGCGTCGGCCAGTGACGAGTGCAGGAAGCCGCGGGAGCAGAACGGCTCGCAACAGAACGGCTCGCAGCAGAACGGCTCGCAGCAGAACGGCTCGCAGCAGAACGGCTCGCAGCGTCCGCAGGACTCTCAGCGTCCGCAGGACTCGCAGCGTCCGAACGCGGAGGGGCGGGCCCCGTCGCTCGACGACGCCGCGCGTCACGACTCGTGTGGCGACGGCCGTCAGGGCCGTCAGGGCAATCGGGACGAGTGCTCCGACATCGACTCGGTCCTGCCGGGCGACAACGAGGAGTTCAGTGCCGTGCTGACCGGCGGGACCGCGTTCGCCGGGCGGCGGAGCGTCCCCCCGGTGAGCCCCTACGAGTGGCAGGACCTCACCGACTCCGACAATCCGCACTTCCCCAGGAATGCCTGCGCCATCTCCATCTCGGCCCTGGAGGGCGACGTGGGGAGCGACGTCTGGATCAAGGTGGTGACCACGACCGGCCGGGTCTGGGAGACGCACGGTGACGCGAACGGAACCTCGTTCATCTGGGACGAGGGGTGGACGCGACTGACCACACCGGAGCCGGAGCCGGTTGCCCACAAGACCAGTTGATGCCTGCCCGGTCCGCCGCGCGCCGCGCCACGGCGGCACGCGGTGTACCGGGGTACGGCGGCACGCGGTGTACCGGGGTACGGCGGCACGCGGTGTACCGGGGTGCGGCGGCATGCGGTGTACCGGGCCGGTCGTGTCGCGGGGCGATCGCGCAGCCCGAACGACTGATCGAGCGTTATCTTTTCGTTATCGCGTGGGCGATATCCCACCACATGCCGTACTCACTCTTGCTGGGCATGAACTCAACTGCCCGCCGCGCGAAACCGTCCTCGACCGGGCGGTCCTCACCCGTGCTCGGCGGCCTGGCCGCGCTGGTCGTGTTGGTGATCGCCGCCATGGCCGCGACCTGCGATGAGTCTTCGTCCTCCTCGTCCTCCTCGGGATCCACGGCGGAGTCGGGTCCCGGTACGTTCACCACGGCCGGTGGCGAGAGCGGGACCGTGGGCCAGGGCGACCGGGTCATGAGCTACAAGGTCCTCGTCGAGGACGGCCTCAAGCAGTCGCCCGCCGATGTCGCCCGTCAGGTGGAGGGCATACTCGCCGACCCGCGCGGCTGGACGGCCGACGGCGAGTCGGCGTTCCGGCGCGTCTCCAGCGGTACGGCCGACTTCGTCGTACGGCTCGCCACCCCGGGAACGGTGGACAGGATCTGCGGCGCGTCCGGCCTGGACACCGGCGGCGAGGTCAACTGCAGTGTGGGCAAGGACGTCATGGTCAACCTCAAGCGGTGGACGCTGGCGACGCCGGTCTACGCCGACGACGTGAACGCCTACCGGGCGCTGATCATCAACCACGAGGTCGGCCACTTCCTCGGCCACGGCCATGTGACCTGCCCCGGGAAGGGCCAACCGGCCCCGGCGATGATGCAGCAGATCAAGGGCATGCACGGCTGCAGGCCGAACGTCTGGCCGTACGACACCGAGGGCCGGTTCATCACGGGCCCCGCCGTGCCCTGACGGACGCCCGAAGACTCTCATGGCCACAACTCATGGCCACAACTCATGGCAACCTTTCCGGATCCCGCGACCACAGATGAGTCGGAAGCCCTGTTCACGGGGGCTCCACGCAACGCACGAGCCCCACCAGAACCACGTAAGGACTCATCCGTGGCATCCCCGGCATCCCCCTCCCACCGCAGGTCCCTCCGCAAGCGGCGCACCGCTCTCCTCTCCGCCGCTGCCGTGGCGGCCGCGGGTCTCGGCGCCGTCCCCTTCGTGATGAACGCGAACGCCGGTGCCGTCGACCTGGCTCACCAGGCGCTGCCCGCCAAGGACGGCTGGGCGGCCTCCGGTTCGGGCACGACCGGCGGTTCGACGGCCGACGCCGCGCACACCCTCACCGTCAGCACCCGCGCCGAGCTGGTGAAGGCGCTAGGCGCGGCGACCAACTCCACCCCGAAGATCATCAAGATCAAGGGCACGATCGACGCGAACACGGACAACGCGGGCAAGAAGCTGACCTGCGCCGACTACGCCTCCGGCACGGGGTACTCGCTGTCCGCGTATCTGAAGGCGTTCGACCCGGCCACGTACGGCAAGAAGGCTCCCTCGGGCACGCAGGAGAAGGCCCGCGCGGCCGCCCAGACCAAGCAGAAGAAGAACATCGTCTTCAGGGTGCCTGCCAACACCACCATCGTCGGCGTCCCGGGCACCAAGGCGGGGATCACCGGCGGCAGTCTGCAGGTGCAGGACGTCGACAACGTCATCATCCGCAACCTCGCCCTCACCGCCACCGAGGACTGCTTCCCGCAGTGGGACCCGACGGACGGTTCCCTGGGCGAGTGGAACTCGAACTACGACTCGGTGTCGCTGCGCGGTGCGACGCATGTGTGGGCGGACCACAACACGTTCAGCGACGCGCCGTTCTTCGACAAGTCCGAGCAGACGTACTTCGGCCGCAAGTACCAGATCCACGACGGCGCCCTCGACATCACCAACGGCTCGGACCTGGTGACCGTCGAGCGCAACCAGTTCACCAACCACGACAAGACGATGCTGATCGGCAGCAGCGACACCGACAGCGTCGGCAAGCTGCGCGTCTCCATCCACCACAACGTGTGGAAGGGCATCACCCAGCGCGCCCCGCTGGCCCGCATCGGCCAGATCCACCTCTACAACAACGTGTACGACACGACGACCCTCAACGGGTACGCCCCCAAGTACAGCCTCGACTCCCGCGCCAAGGCCCAGGTGGTCGCGGAGCACAACTCCTGGACGCTCCCGTCCGGCGCGAAGGTCGCGAAGCTCCTGAGCGGCGACGGAACCGGCTCGGTCGCCGGCACGGGCAACCTCGTCAACGGCACGTCGACGGACCTCGTCGCCGCATACAACGCGGCGAACTCGAAGAAGATCAAGACGACCGTGAACTGGACGCCGACCCTGACGGCGGGCCTCCAGACCTCGGCGAAGACCCTGTCGGCGGAGCTGCTGGGCACGACGGGGGCTGGGGTTCTCTCCTGACCCCGCCCCACTGAAGGCGTGCGAGTGGCCCGGGACTTGGCGGATGCTGTTGGCGAATCCCGTCAGACCTCCGGCAAGTGGGCCGTGAGTCCCAGCGACACGCCGTAAACCCGGCGTGTCGCTGGGACTCCCGCGACAATTACTGCGCCCGGCGGATTCGCCAACAGCATCCTTGGCGTCCCGGGCCACTTTCATACGCCGCCGAGGCTGCCGGAGCGTATGCCGTGGAGGAGGTGGGCGAGGGGGGTGGGGGTGGTGACGAGCTGTATGGAGGGGGCGTCGCTCTCGCGGAGGTGGATGGTGTGGGGGGTGGAGGCGAGTTCGACGCAGTTGTTGCCGTCGGCGCCGCCTGAGAAGGACGACTTCTGCCAGTTGCCGGGGGTGGTCACGGCGCGCCTCACAGTTCCTTGGTCAGTCTGCGGATGAAGTCACGAGACCGTTCGGGTTCGAGTGACACTGCCTCCACTTTACGGAAGAGCGTTCGAAAGGCGCCGAGTTGTGCTTCGGAATCAATGAAGGCCGTGCCGTGGGCTGTATCGCGAAGCGCCGTATCCAGTTTGGGTACGGCGCCACCCGCGTACGTCATTGAGCTCCAGGCTCCGCCGAAGTCGTCCAGGTCAAAAGGGATGACGCGCACGGTGATGTGATCCGCTTCGGAGAGTTCCAGGATGCGGGTGAGCTGAGTTCGTGCGGCGGTTCGGTTGCCGACTCTGATGCGGAGAGCGGCCTCGTGGATCACTGCTTCGTAGGGGATGGGCGTGGGGCCAGTGATGATCACCTTGCGATCCATGCGGTGGGTCACGCGCAACCCCAGGTCGTTGTGGGGGAGTTCGGGAACGCGGTACGAGAAGAGGCCGCGAGCGTAATCCTCCGTCTGGAAGAGGCCGGGGACGTGCAGGAACTCGACATCGAACCGGTAGGTGGCGTGGTGCTCCAACTCGGCGATGTCCAGGAATGAAACCGGCAATATGCCCTGGTACTTCTCCCACCAGCCGCGCGTCCGGTCGGTTGCCATCGCTACCAGCGCCTCGATCAACTCCTCGTCGGTGCAGGCGTAGTTGGCGGCAAGCCGACGAACAGTGTTCTCGCTCATGCCCACGACCCCGGACTCGATCTGACTCAACCGTGCCGAGTCCGTTCCCAGAGCCGCGGCGGCCTCGCGTCCCTTGAGCCCTGCGGCCTCACGCAGCCTCTGCAATTCGGCGCCGAGACGCATCTGGCGCGCGGTGGGTTGCCGCCTCCGAGCCATGGGTTTCTCCTCGTCTCAACGGCCTTGGAAGGGTGCCTCGTTCGGGGGCAGATTACGACAGCAGGTTGCGTGAGACCAATTTTGGTCTCTACTGTCGGTGATGCGACGCACACGTTGCGGAACTTCGGGACCTCCGGAAGCGCACCACTCCGTCCTGCCATGACGGCCGTGACACAGCCACCGCCCGCCACCCGCAGCAGACCTCCAACTCCCCACACCTGAACCGGAGTTCACGCATGCCGCAAAACGCCACCGAACCCTGGGAATACACGCTCGACATCCCCCACGACCCCCGCGCGGTGACGGTCTGCCGCCGAACCCTCCGCCTCATCCTCACGATCCACGGCCTGATCCGCCTCACGGACGTCGCCGAACTCCTCGCAACAGAGCTGATCTCCAACGCCGTACGCCACACAAAGGGCCCCGCCGCCCTACGCCTCCGCTGGCGCGACGGAGTCCTCCGTATCGGAGCGTGGGACGCGAACCCCGAACCCCCCGACCCCGCACCGGCGTTGGACCAGACCTCCCTGGACTCGGAAACGGGCCGAGGCCTGACCCTCGTCCAGGCCTGCGCCGACGTCTGGGGCTGGCACCCGCTGGCCAGAGGCACTGACAGGGGCAAGTACGTGTGGTGTGACCTTGGCGCCGCGTAGCGCGTTGATCACGCCGACAAAGAAAGGAGACCCGATGGTCAGCTCGTCGCACGAGGCCCTGCACCGGATCTTCCAGAAGGATCCCGCGCTGCTCACCCGCACACTTCAACGCGTACTGCACATCCCGTTCCCCGAACCCAGGGATATCGCGATCCTGAACGCGGACCTCACGGAGATCGAGCCCGTCGAACGGCGGGTGGACACCCTGTTACGGGTGGAGACGGACGTGGGGACATACCTCCTGGTCGTCGAGGCACAGGGGAAGGTGGACGAGGGAAAGCGAGGCAGCTGGGCCTACTACCTCTCGTACCTGTACGCGAAGTACCGCTGCGAGCCGATCCTGATCGTGCTGACCCAGACCAGTGCCACAGCTCGCTGGGCGGCTCGGCCCATCCGGTTCGGGCTGCCCGTCTGGAACTCGCTCACCCTGCGGCCGTTGGTTCTGGGCCCGGACAATGTGCCGCTGATCACGGACGAACGCGAGGCCGCACAGGACGTGCCGCTCGCCGCGTTCTCGGCGATGACACATGGCAGGGGCCCGCAGTCCGCAGCCATACTGGAGAGCCTGGCAGCCGCTCTGCGGACCATCGACCCCGACACCGCGGCGGTCCTCGCGCAGTTCACCGAGTCATGCCTGGTCGACCCCCAGGCGCAGCAGATCTGGAGGGACCTGATGACGGCGATCAACTACTTCTTCCGGCACGAGGTTGCCGAGAAGGTGCGGGAGGAAGGACGTGAGGAAGGGCGCGAAGAGGGACGCATCGAGGACCGCGCCGAGATGACCTTGAACATCCTTCAGTGGCGAGGCATCGAGGTCCCGGACTCGGTACGCGTGCGCGTTCGCACGTGCACGGACCTCGACGAACTCGAACTCTGGGCGCAGCGAGCGGTGCACGCGACCGAGGCGGCGCAGCTCTTCACTGAGAGCTGACGGCAACGTCGGCCTGTGTGGGTCCGTAGCGGACCCGGTCGCCCGGTCCGTTCGGCGGGCGGGCGGGCGGGCGAGGGCGTTCTGGCGTCGGCTCGGGAACACCCGGTCCGTTCTGGTCGTTCTTGTGTACGAGTCGGCCCCGGCCTCCATGCGTGGTGGCCGGTCCCGAGACACGGCTGTCGATCCTGGGTGCCATGTCCCGTTCCCGAGTAGTTTCCGGCGCGCTCGCAGGCGCTGTCGTCGTGCTGCTCCTGGTGCTGCCGGGCTGTTCCAGCGAGACCGTGTCCACGGACACCTCTGTCAAGCCTCCGCGGGACTCCTCCGGGACGGCCCAGGTACCGACGGCTCCCGTCACTCCGGCCCCGGACACGTCCTCCGCCAGCCCGGCTCCATCGGAGAGCGACAGCCGGACCAGGACCGCCCTGCTCGCCATTCCGGCGATCGGGCTCAAGGAGCTGCGCGTCGTGCCGTACGAGGGGACGACCGACGACTGGCCGGGCACGCGGATACAGAACCGTGGCGTCGGGGCCAGCCCGTACGGGAGTCGTGGTGGGGTCGGGCCCGGTGAGGTCGGGAACTATCTCGTCACGGCCCACCGTCTGTCCGCCGACGGCCCGCTGCGCGACCTTCCGGCCCTCGACGAGGGCGACTCGGTCGTCGTCACGTCCGGCGGCACGGTGTACGAGTACGAGATCACCGGCACCAGGGAGACCTCCTTCCGCTCCGAGCGCTCACTCGCCGAGCAGCGGGCGGCGGTTCCGGGCTTCCCGGGCAGGACCCCCACCCAGGCCATGATCACCATCTCCACGTGCGCGACCCCCGAGGACAACGCGGCCGGAAACTTCTGGCGCGACGACCGGGGCAACCCCGAACACCGCATCGACAAGATCGGCGTACTGACGTCGACGACGTAGGAGGCGGTTACTCCGGGGCGCTGCCGAAGCGCTCCTTGTACGACTCCACGTCCTCGTCCGTGATCTTGGCGAAGAGGACCGGGGGGACCGTGAAGGGGGTGCCCGCGGGGAGGAAGGTCAGGGACTTGGCCCCGTCCGCCGTCACCCAGGTCGCCGTGTCGTTCGGCAGGGTGAAGGCTGCGCGCATCGCCTTGGACGAGGCCGGGATGAAGGGCTCCGAGACCACCGCGTAGAGGTGGATGAGGTTCATCGCCGTGCGGAGGGTGAGGGCCGCGCCGTCCGGGTTGGTCTTGATCTCCAGCCAGGGGGCCTTCTCCTCCAGGTAGGAGTTGCCGGCCGACCACAGGGCGCGCAGGGCGGTCGCCGCCTTGCGGAACTGGAGGGCCTCCATCTGGGTCTCGTACTCCGAGAGAAGGGCGGCGATCTCCTCGCCCAGCTTCGTCTCGGGGCCGCCCGCCTCCGCGCCCGCCGGGACCTCCTCGCCGAAGCGCTTCTTCGAGAAGGAGAGGACTCGGTTGACGAAGTTCCCGAGGGTGTCCGCCAGGTCCTTGTTCACCGTGGCCGTGAAGTGCTCCCAGGTGAAGGACGAGTCGTCGGACTCCGGGGCGTTGGCGATCAGGAAGTAGCGCCAGTAGTCGGCGGGGAGGATCTCCAGGGCGTGGTCGGTGAAGACGCCGCGCTTCTGGGACGTGGAGAACTTTCCGCCGTAGTACGTCAGCCAGTTGAAGGCCTTGACGTAGTCGACCTTCTTCCACGGTTCGCGGACGCCCAGCTCCGTGGCGGGGAACATCACCGTGTGGAAGGGGACGTTGTCCTTCGCCATGAACTCCGTGTAGCGGACCGGGTTCTCGCCGGCGTCCGCCTCGTACCACCAGGACTTCCAGTCGCGGTTCTCCGGGTCCTTGTCCGACCACTCCTTCGTCGCGCCGATGTACTCGATCGGGGCGTCGAACCAGACGTAGAAGACCTTGCCCTCGGCCGCCAGCTCCGGCCACGTGTCCGCCGGGACCGGGACGCCCCAGTCGAGGTCACGGGTGATCGCGCGGTCGTGCAGGCCTTCGTTCAGCCACTTGCGGGCGATGGAGGAGGCCAGCTGCGGCCACTCCGGAGCCTGTTCGGAGGTACGCGCCACCCACTCCTCCACCTCGTGCTGGAGCTTCGACTGGAGGAGGAAGAGGTGCTTCGTCTCCCGGACCTCCAGCTCCGTCGAACCGGAGATCGCCGAGCGGGGGTTGATCAGGTCGGTCGGGTCCAGGACGCGGGTGCAGTTCTCGCACTGGTCGCCGCGGGCCTTGTCGTAGCCGCAGTGGGGGCAGGTGCCCTCGACGTAGCGGTCCGGGAGGAAGCGGCCGTCCACCGGGGAGTACACCTGGCGGATCGCCCGCTCTTCGATGAAGCCGTTCTCGTTCAGACGGCGGGCGAAGTGCTGGGTGATCTCGCGGTTCTGGGGGGACGAGCTGCGGCCGAAGTAGTCGAAGGCCAGCTCGAAGCCGTCGTAGACCGCCTTCTGGGCGTCGTGCGCCTGGGCGCAGAACTCGTCGACCGGGAGGCCCTGCTCCTTCGCCGCCAGTTCGGCCGGGGTGCCGTGCTCGTCCGTCGCGCAGATGTAGAGCACGTCGTGGCCGCGCTGGCGGAGGTACCTGGCGTACACGTCCGCCGGGAGCATGGACCCCACCATGTTGCCCAGGTGCTTGATCCCGTTGATGTACGGAAGGGCGCTGGTGATGAGGTGTCGAGCCATTGCGGGCTGCTCCCGGGTCGTTACATGGGGTGACGGTTTTCGGTGGGTGGTGCTTCGATCGTCGACCGTCTTACGAACCTTGAAATCGTAGCCGACACGGGTGGGCCGCCCGCTCCCCCTTTTATGGGGTGGAAGCGGGCGGCCCGGTGGGTCGTGGCTGAGGGTTGTTCCCGTGGGTTGTTCCTGCGGGTTGTTTCTGTGGGTTGTTTCTGTGGGTTGCTTCTGTGGGGCTACGTGGGTCTACGGGCGCCAGTTCGCCAGTACGCCCTCGTAGATCTCCGTGTCCGTGAGCTCGCGCGGGGTCGGGCCCGCGTGGAAGAAGGCGGTGTTGTCCGTCTTGAGCTTGCGGAGGTAGTCGAAGGCCTTGTTGTCGTGCTCGCCGAACGCGATGAACGAGAAGAAGACGCCGGGGTGGTTCTTCGCCGCGTCGGCGAGGGACTGGGTGGCGGGGGTCTTGGCGTCGGGGGCGCCGTCCGTCTGGAAGATCACGAGGGCTGGGGACGTGGGGGCGTCCGACTTCTCGTGGTGGGTGAGGACTTCCTGTACGGCGGCGTGGTAGCTCGTACGTCCCATGCGGCCGAGGCCGGCGTGGAGTTCGTCGATCTTGTTCTCGTGGTCGGCGAGGGCGAGTTCGCCGGTGCCGTCCAGTTCGGTGGAGAAGAAGACGACGTGGACCGTGGTGTCGGGGTCCAGGTGGGCCGCGAGGGCGAGGGTCTGCTCGCCGAGGGCCTGGGCGGAGCCGTCCTTGTAGTACGGGCGCATGGAGGCGGAGCGGTCCAGGACGAGGTAGACCTTGGCTCGGGTGCCGGTGAGGTTGTGCTTTTCGAGGGTGGAGGTGGCGGCCTTGTAGGCGGTGAGGAGGCCGGGGGCGTGGGCCTTGACCTTGGCGAGGGTGGTGGCGGGGGCCGTTTCCTCGGACTCGGCTCCGCCGATGGGCTCCGCCGGGAGGGGGGCCGGGGTGGGCTCGGCCGCGGGCTCGTCCGCCTCCGCCTGCGCCTGCGCCTGTGCCTGTGCCTGTGCCTGTGCGGTAACGAGCTCGGGCTCGGGCGTGACCTCGGCGACGACCGGCTCGGGCTCCGGTGCGACCTCGGCCACGACGGGCTCAGGCTCGGGCTCGACCACAGGCTCTGGCGTCGGCTCCGGCTCCGGCTCCGGTGTCACGTCAGCGGCAACAGGCTCGGGCTCGGCTTCGGCGACGGGCTCAGGCTCGACCACCGGCTCGGCCTCGACGACCGGCTCGGACTCGGCCTCGGGCGCGGTCTCGGCCTTCGGCTCGGCTTCGACCAGGGGCTCGGCCTTGGCCTTGGCCTCCGGCTCTGCCTCCGCGACGGGCTCGGGCTTCACCTCGGGCTCGGGCTCGACGACCGGCTCGGCTTCGACCACGGGCTCGGCCTTGGCTTCCACGACCGGCTCGGCTTCGACGACCGGCTCAGCCTTGGTCTCGACGACCGGCTCAGCCTTGGTCTCGACCACCGGCTCAGCCTTGGTCTCGACGACCGGCTCAGCCTCGATCACCGGCTCAGCCTTCGCCTCCACCACAGGCTCGGCCTCCACGACCGGCTCAGCCTTGGCCACCGGCTCGGCCACCGGCTCGGCCGTCGCCTCGGCAACCGGCTCGGCCTCGATTTCCCGTTCGGCCGTCGGCGACGACTGCTTGGGGACCGTCACATTGTCGAAGGCCGCCGACACCAGGTCTTCCACCGCTGATGCCTTTGACGCCGTTGACGTTGGTGACGCCTTTGACGTTGTTGATGCCTTGGGCTCGGTGGTGGGGGCCGGTACCGAGACCTCCGGCTGGGTCGGCCGAGTCGGCTGAGCCGGTTCGGTCGACGGGCTCGGCTCAGTTGCCGTAGGCACCGGCTCGGGAGCCGTCTCCTGTCGGGCCGCCGGCACGCTCGGCTCGGCGGCAGGGGTGGCGGCAGCAGCGGCAGCGTCCCCCTTGCGTGACTTTCCGAACGCATTCCGCAGGCGGGTGAGAATGCCCATGTGCGCAACCCTTCGCATGAGTTGGTTCCGTCAATCCCTGGCCAGGACGGACACGTAAGGTTAGCCGCCGGATTTGGAGATCTTGGGCAGGGTCGATTAAGCCCGTCAACTTAGGTTTCCCTTACCTCCCCTTTGCCTCGACTCCCCTGCGGACGTCCCGGGTTCACTCATCGTTCACCTCGCGGCTGCGCCCTCGCACGCGCGTCCGCCTAGCGTCACGCCCGACACAGACATAGGGGAGGGAACGTGCGCAACCTGCTGCCTCTGATCGGCTCGACCGGCTCACACCCGGGCGGTCGTTCCGAGATGACCTGCCGGTACCGCTGTGGTGACGCCTGCTTTCACCCGGCACCCAACACCAGCGCCAACGAATACGTCGGCGACGTCATCGCCGGAGCGCTCAGCCGCCGTTCCATGATGCGCGCCGCGGCCGCGGTGACCGTGACCGCGGCGGCCGGAGGCGCGGTCGTCGGCGCCGGCGCGACCCCCGCCGCCGCCCAGCCCGCTGCCCAGCCCGCCGAAGGCGCTGCCGCCGCGTTCTCGAAGGGCAAGGCCGCGCGCGGCCTCCGCTTCACCCCCGTCGCGCCGAACACCGCCGACGTCGTGACCGTCCCCGAGGGCTACGGCCAGAACGTGGTCGTCCGCTGGGGCGAGCCCATCCTCCGTGGTGCCCCGGCCTTCGACCCGGACAAGCAGACCGCCAAGGCGCAGGAGGGTCAGTTCGGGTACAACTGCGACTTCCTCGCGCTGCTCCCGCTGCCGGGCGAGCGCGGTCGCCAGGTGCTCGTGGCGAACCACGAGTACACGGACGAAGTCCTGATGTTCAAGGGATACGACCCCGCCAACCCCACCCGCGAGCAGGCCGAGATCGCCTGGGCCGCCCACGGTCTGGGCGTCGTCGTGGTCGAGGAGGACCGCGGGAGCGGCAAGCTCACCGTCGTCCCCCGCCACCACCTCAACCGCCGCGTCACCGCGACCACCGAGTTCAAGGTAACCGGTCCGGCGGCCGGCTCCAGCCTCCTCAAGACCTCCGTCGAC
Source organism: Streptomyces sp. NBC_00878 (assembly GCF_026341515.1). NCBI lineage: Bacteria > Bacillati > Actinomycetota > Actinomycetes > Kitasatosporales > Streptomycetaceae > Streptomyces > Streptomyces sp. NBC_00878. Next base: position 5,514,550 of record NZ_JAPEOK010000001.1, read on the forward strand.
CCGACCGGCAAGAAGGTCCTCGGCACGCTCAACAACTGCGCCGGCGGCGAGACCCCCTGGGGCACCACGCTGCACGGCGAGGAGAACTTCAACCAGTACTTCGCCAACGCCGGCCGTCCCACGGACGCGCGCTACGGCATCGGCACCGGCGCCTCCGAGCGCAAGTGGGAGCGTTTCGACAAGCGCTTCGACGTCGCCCAGGAGCCGAACGAGGTGCACCGCTTCGGCTACATCGTCGAGCTGGACCCCTACGACCCCACCTCGACGCCCCGCAAGCGCACCGCGCTCGGCCGGTTCAAGCACGAGGGCGCGACCATCCGACTCACGGAGGACGGCCGCCCGGTCGCCTACACGGGTGACGACGAGCGCTTCGACTACATGTACAAGTTCGTCGGCAGCAAGCGGATGCGCCACGGCAACAGCCGCGCCGCCCGCGAGCACAACCTGACCCTCCTCGACGAGGGCACGCTGTACGTCGCCAAGCTCACCGGCGACTCCCCGGCGATCGAGATCGACGGCACCGGCAAGCTCCCCGCGGACGGCGAGTTCGACGGCAGCGGTACGTGGATCCCGCTGGCCACCGCCACCGCCAAGGGCGCCGTGTCGCACGTCGAGGGCATGACCGCCGAGGAGGTGTACGTCTTCACGCGCCTCGCCGGTGACAAGGTCGGCGCCACGAAGATGGACCGCCCCGAGGACATCCAGCCCTCCCCGTACACCGGCAAGGTGTACGTCGCCCTGACGAACAACACCAACCGCGGTGTCGGCTCCAACGCCAAGGTGGACGAGGCCAACCCGCGCAACGCCAACAAGCACGGGCACATCCTGGAGCTCACCGAGCGCCGCAACCGCGCCGACTCCACGACCTTCGCCTGGTCGCTGTTCCTCGTCGCGGGCGACCCGAAGGACCCTGCCACGTACTTCGCGGGCTACCCGAAGGACAAGGTCAGCCAGATCTCCTGCCCGGACAACGTGGCCTTCGACCCGCACGGCAACCTGTGGATCTCCACCGACGGTGCCCAGCTCGGGTCCCACGACGGCCTGTTCGGCGTGGCGACCAAGGGCGAACGGCGCGGTGAGCTGAAGCAGTTCCTCACCGTGCCGAAGGGCGCCGAGACCTGCGGCCCGCTCGTCCAGGACCGCCGCGTCCTCGTGTCGGTCCAGCACCCGGGCGAGATCACCGGCGCGACCGTCGAAAACCCGGCAAGCACCTGGCCCGACGGCCCCGGCAAGATCGTCCGCCCGTCGGTGGTGGCGGTCTGGCGCAAGGACGGCTGCGACATCGGCGTGTGATGTGAGTTGAGTGAGGACGGGGGCGCCTTCTTCGGAAGGGGGCGCCCCTTCGTCCTTTGTCTTTGGTCTTTCAGGGGCGGTCCTATCTGAGACGGGGCACCCCCAGGCTTTTAGGGGCGCGGGGCTGTGACATTGTGCGGCTCCGCCGCGTGGGCGCGCCCAGCCCCATGTCTTTAGGGGCGCGGGGAACTGCGCGACCAGCCCCCACGGCGCCGCACCCGACACACAACCCGGCGGCAGCCAACCCGCACATCACCCACAAGCCGGCGGCAGCCATCACGCCCCCACCCGATCCAGCCACTCCCGATACCCCGGCGCCTCCAGCGCAACCTCCGCGTACGCCTCCCACAGCTCGGGAAACACCGGCTCCAACTCCTCCTCCGTACGCGCCGCGAGCAACAGCCGTACGCCGAGAGGGTCCCCATGGATCCGCCGTACGGCCATCTCCGGCCGGGGCTGACACGTCGGCTGGCACACCGTGACGACCTCACCGGTCGCGACCAGCGACGCAGCCGTGTGGTAATCCCCGTGCAGCACACGGGGGTTGAGCCCCGCCGCCCGCAGCATGCGATGCACGGCGTCCCACTCGCCGTCGACCGTCGGATCGATCATCCACCGGTCTTCGGCCAGATCGGAGAGCTGGACCTCCGAGTGCGCGGCCGCCGGATGGTCGGCGGGCAGGGAGACGAACTGCGGCTCGCGTTCGACCAGGACGCGCACCGCCAGCCCGTCCGGCACGCGCAGCGGACAGCCTTCCACCTCGTGTACGAAGGCGACGTCGAGCCGGCCGTCCGCGAGCGTGCGGAGCAGGGCGTTCGCGGATACGTCCATCTGGAGCACCGGCTCCAGGCGGTGCCGCGAACGCAGCCGGCGCAGCCAGCCCGCGAGGGCGCGGCTCGCGGTGGAGCCGATCCGCAGCTGGGGACCGTCGTCGTCCGTCGCGGCGGCCCGTGCCTCCGCGACCAGCGAACGCATTTCGGCCACCAGCGGGCGGGCGCGGCCGAGGACGATACGGCCGAGCGGAGTCGGCCGGCAGCCGGTGCGTTCACGGCGGAAGAGGGGGCCGCCGAGTTCCTGCTCGATGCGCTTGAGCTGAGTGCTCAACGAGGGCTGGGCGACGCCGAGTTGACGGGCCGCCCGGTGCAGGCTGCCGGTGTCGGCGATGGCGCACAGCGCGCGGAGGTGCCTCACCTCGAGCTCCATGCGGTGAGCCTAGGACGGTCACACGGGCCGCACCAGACGCACAAACCGCAACCGATGGGGGCGAGTTGCGTGGGAAACTGAGCGCTAGTGGGCTTTTGATGATCGTTCTTGACCGGGTGATAGCTGCGTCCTATCTCCGATTGCCATCATCACAGCTGCCCCACAGGCGCCGAGACTCACCGATGACGACTTCACCCCCCACTCAAGGAGTCATCGATGCGACTGTCCATCGGTCTGTCCTCTCCCGCTCTCTCGGCCGCGATCGGCCTCGGTCTCACGGCCGCCCTGTTCGGGGCGGTCCCGGCCTCCGCGGCGCCCGCCCCGCTGTCCGACGCCCCCGTCGCCGGCTACAGCAGCTACAGCGGTTCCGGCGAAGAGGCCAAGGCCAACCAGGCGTTCTTCGACGCCGTCCTGACGTCCGTGGCCGAGAAGCGGGCCGCGAACCCGAGAGCTGCCGCCGTCACGGTCATCTACAACGCCTCGGCCGCGCCCTCGTTCAGCGCCGAGATAGCCCGCAGCACGCAGATCTGGAACAGCTCGGTCACGAACGTGAAGCTCCAGGCCGGCTCCAACGCCGACTTCACGTACCGCGAGGGGAACGACCCCCGCGGTTCGTACGCCTCCTCGAACGGGCACGGCCGGGGGTACATCTTCCTCGACTACGCGCAGAACGAGATCTACGACTCCGTGCGCGTGACCGCCCACGAGACCGGGCACGTGCTCGGGCTGCCCGACCACTACCAGGGGCCGTGCTCCGAGCTGATGTCGGGCGGCGGACCCGGCGCTTCCTGCACGAACCCGAACCCGGACGCGAACGAGCGGGCCCGGGTGAACGCACTGTGGGCCAACGGTCTCGCGAAGGCCCTGGCCAAGGTGAACCAGGACCGCTAGGTCCTCCCAGCTGTAACACCCCACCCCCCACTGGCGTGGGCCGTCCCTCCTGCACAGGGGCGGCTCACGTCGTTTTGTGCTCCAGGGCATGATCCGCCGGACAGGCCTAGGCGCTCTTGAACAGGGTCAGGTCCACTACCAGCGTCCGGTGGTCCGTGTTGTCGAGGTCCAGGAAGCGGGTTCTGTTCGCCGAGAAGTCCCGGGACACGAGAACGTGGTCGATCTGGGCGCCGAGCGGCGGGGCCGTTCTGGCCGGCCAGCTCGGGGTGCGGGCGTCGCCGGTGAGGCGGGCGGCGTCCTGGAAACCGGCGTCCAGGATGCGGCGGAAGGCCGCGTGGTCCTGGGAGGCGTTGAAGTCGCCCGCGAGGATGGCGGGGCGGGCGCGGTTCGCCGCCGCGTAGTCGCGGAGGTCGGACAACTCCTCGCGCCAGGTGGACAGGTGGGCCGGGAGCGGCGGCATGGGATGGGCCAGCTGGAGACGGATCTCGTGTCCTTTCACGTCCGCGGTGGCACCGGGCATACCCATGGTGGCGGGAAGGCCGGCGGCCGGCTTGAGCGGATGCCGACTGAGGATGACGGAACCGTCGGAACCCAAGCCTGCGACGCTCTGCTGGTAGGGGTAGGAGCCCTTGCCGCCGCCGACACCGACCTCCCTCTCTCCTGCCCCTTCTCCTTCTCCTGCTCCTTCCTCTCCTTCCTTGCCGAAGGTCTGCGCCAGCTTCGCCACGCACGTGTACTCGCATTCCTGGACGAAGACGAGGTCCGGGCGCTGGTCCCGGATCGCGTCGATCAGCTCGTCCGTGGCCTGGCCGAACTCGACGTTCGAGGTGAGGACGCGGAGTTCGACGACCGGCGTGCCCTTCGGCGCCGTCGTCCTGCCGTACGGCTCGATGTACCAGGCCAGCGCGCCGAGCGCGGCCACGCCCCAGACGAGGCCGAGGCGCCAGCGGGTGAGGGCGGCGAGGAGGAGGGCGAGGGCGGTGGCGGCGAGGAGCCAGGGCAGGAACGCGAGCAGCTGGGGTACGGGGGTGATGGCGTCGGTGTCCGCGATGCGGCACCCGACGACCGCGCTCACGCCGAGGAGCAGCAGCCCGGCGAACCAGGCGCCGGCCCGTGTGCCCCCGCGCCGTGACACCGGGACGTCGTCCGTCCACTCGTCCACCTCAGCAGTTGCGCCGCGCAAGTTTGCCCCCGTTCCGTTTGCTGGATCCTCCCTCATAGACGGGGGACGCAGGGGGACGGTTGAGGGCTGCTGCCGGGTGCGGGCGCGTCGTGGCTGGTCGCGCAGCCCCGCTTTCAGGGGCGCGGGGAACTGCGCGACCAGCCCCCACCGGGCCCGCACTCAGAGGCGACGCAGAAGCGCGGCCACGGCCGCATTGAACGCCTCCGGCTGTTCAAGGTTCGGCATGTGGGCCGCTCGCGGGATGACGTGCAGGGCGGAGCCGGGGATCGCCGCGTGCATCGCCCGCGCGTCCGCGACCGGCGTGTACTCGTCGTCCTCGCCCACCACCACGAGCGTCGGAACCGTGACGCGGGTCAGCAGTTCGCGATAGTCGGGGCGTTCCGCCCGCCCCCGCAGGGCCGCCGCCGCTCCTTCCGGGGACGTGCCCGTCATCATGCGGTGCACATGGGCCGCCACGTCCGGGTCGGCGTACGGGGCGACCATCTTGTGCAGGACCTCGTCGGCGTACGGGCGCATTCCCTCCCGTAGCAGACGGTCGGCCATGTCGTTGCGGGACTTCCTGCCGACCGCGCTCTCGGCCGCCGGGAACGTGTCCGCCAGCACCAGCGCCCGGACGCGCTCGGGAAACCGCCGGTAGCACTCCATGACGATCTGGCCACCCATGGACAGCCCCGCCAGCGCGAACTCCCGTACGCCCAGGTCGTCGAGGAGTTCCGCGATGTCCTCCGCGAAGGTGGCGAGCGGCGTGACCCCGGGTACCACCGGGGACCTGCCATAGCCGCGCAGGTCAGGGGCGATCACCCGGCGGTCCGGGGAGAAGGCGGCCACCTGCGGGGCCCACATCGTGTGGTCGAACGGGTGGCCGTGGATCAGGACAAGGGGCGGGGAAGTTGAGGCATGCGTGCCTTTGTCCTCGTACAGGAGGAAGGGAACCATGTGCTGGACCTTAGATTCCGGGAACTCCTCGGTGCAATAAGATCTTTGCCCTCGGTGCAATCCTGGGAGGGGTGGGTGTGGAGGACTATCGGCAGATCGCCGACCGGCTGGCCGAGGAGATCCTCTCGGGGCGGCTCAAGGCCGGTGAACAACTGCCGCCGCAGCGCGTGTTCGCCCGGCGGCGGCGCATCGCGGGGTCCACCGCGGGGCGCGTGTACGGGGAGTTGGTACGGCGGGGCCTGGTCGTCGGGGAGGTCGGGCGCGGCACCTTCGTACGGGCGGCGCCGGTCCCGTCGGGGCGGGCCCTCACCGAGGGCGAGTCGGAAGCGGAGACGGAGATCGAGACGGGGATCGGGACCGGGACCGCGACGAGGGGGACGTCCACGGCGACGGCGAGGGTCAATCTGGAGCTCAACTACCCGTCCGTGGAGGGGCAGTCGGAGCTGTTGGCCGGCGCACTCGTGCCGTTGCTGCGGGCCGATGTGCTGGCGGGGGCGACCCGTACCGTTCCCGCCACCGGGACCGCCGCCGCCCGCGAGGCCGTCGCCGGGCTGCTGGCCGGGGCCGGGTGGCGGCCCCACCCGGAGCAGCTCCTCTTCGCCGGGAACGCGCGGCAGGCCATCGCGGGCGCGCTCGCCTCGCTGGTACGGCCCGGCGGGCGCGTCGGCGTCGAGGAGCTGACGTATCCGCTGGTCAAGGAGATCGCGGCGCGGATCGGGTGCGTGCTCGTGCCGCTGGAGACGGACGGTGAAGGGCTGCTGCCCGGCGCCGTCACGGCCGCCCATCGCGCGGCGCCGCTCTCCGCCCTGTACGTCCAGCCGACCCTGCACAATCCCACCTCGGTGACGATGGGGGACACACGCAAGCGTGAACTCGCCGATGTGGTGCGGGAGTTGGGGCTGCCCGTCGTGGAGGACCGGATCTGGTCCTTCCTCCACGAGGAGGGCGTGCCGTTCGCCGCGTACGCCCCCGAGCGCGTCCATGTCGTCGACGGGCTGTCCAAGCGCGTCGCGCCAGGGCTGACCGTCGGCTTTCTCGTCGTGCCCGAGGGGCGCGTCGCGGTGGTGGCGGGGGCGCTGCGGTCGGGCGGGTGGACAGCGGGACGGTTCGCGCTGGAGGCGGGGACGCGGTGGATCCAGGGCGGGGTCGTGGACCGGCTCGTCGCCGACCGGCGTGCGGACGCCGCCCGGCGGCAGCGGGTCGTCGCCGAACTGCTGGCCGGGTTCGCCGTATGCGCCGACCCGTCCGCGTACTACGCCTGGTGGGAGCTGCCATCCCCCTGGCGTGCGGACACCTTCACGGCCGCCGCGGCGGCGCGCGGGATCGCGGTCACGCCGGGGCCCGCCTTCGCGGTGGGGGCGCGGGCGGCGCCGGACGCCGTCAGGCTCGGGCTCGCGTCGGTTCCGGTGCCTGTGCTGGGGAAGGCGCTGCGGACGCTGCGCGACGTCGCGCGCGGTGGTCCATGAGCCAGGTCGCGGCGGCGACGGTGAGGCCGAGGGCCAGGATGAACCAGGTGGCCGTGCGAAGCGTCGAGGTCAGGGCGTCGTAGATCGCGCCCGCCGCCGCGCGCGAGACGTGCGACGGGAGATCGGCGAGCGTCAGGACCCGGCCGATGACCGTGGCGAGGGCGAGGAGGGCGGCGCCCAGGGCCATGCCGAGCGCGGTGGCCGTGACGGCACGGCGGCGGCGTACGGCGAGGAGAATACCGCCGACGGCCAGGCCGACCGCCGCGAGAGGGAGCCAGAAACCGGCGATCTCCAGCATGTGGAACCCCTTTCGGAGCGTGCTCAGCTCCTGGGCCTGAAGCACCGTGACCCTGGTGTGCTCGACGGGGATGCGGTTCGCCAACGGCACCCGGTCATAGGCGAGTTGGGACTTCAGCTGCCGGGTGACGGGCGCCAGGTCGAGCGTGACGGCGCCCTCGCGGTCGCTGCGCAGGGCCCGCAGGACGGCGTCGTGCGCGGCCCGGTTCGCCGTGTTCCAGGCCACGCGGAAGGCCTCCGTACCGGTGAAGGACCGCACCGCCCGGCGTACGTACGCGCGGACCTCTCCCTCCAGCGGCCCGACCTCGATCTCGCTCATGACCCCGTCGGTGACCGAGTCCGCGATCGCGCTCTGTACGTCGGGTCCGGCGGCGAGCGGTGCCATGGCGGCGACGTACCGTCCGGTGTCGCCGATCTCGTACTTCGCCCACGCCGACAGCCCGCCCAGCGGCACGAGGACGCAGCCGAGGACGATCAGCACCGCCGAGAGGACATTCCGCACCTCTCCAGCAAGAACCCCGGCCGCGCCCTCCGCCATCGGGGCACTGCCGGGGTGACTGCATCCGGGCGCGGATTGCGTTCTTCCGGGGGACTGGGGGACTGGGGGACAGGGGGACCGAGGGGACCGAGGGGACTGGGGGGACTGGGGGATCGGAGGGTCCCCCTCAGTTCCCCGGTTACTTGCGGTTGTAGAGCCGCATCGTCACCGGGCCGAAGATCGCCACGAACAGCCCGGCCCACCCCAGCGACCACGCGATCTCCGCGGTCGGCCAGGAGCCGTCCATCAGGCCGCGGACCGCCGAGGCCAGATGCGTGATCGGGTTGTTGTTGACGAAGGCCTGGAGCCAGCCGGGCATCGTCTCGGGGCGGACGAAGATGTCGCTGAGGAAGGTCAGCGGGAAAAGGATCATCATGCTGACACCCATCACCGACTTCTCCGTGCGCAGCAGCAGGCCGAACATCGTCCACACCCAGGAGAAGGCGAAGGAGAAGATGATCAGCAGGACCACCCCGCCGAGCACTCCCTGGAATCCGCCGTCCGGGCGGAAGCCCATGATCAGGCCCACTGTCAGCATCACGGCCGACGCCATCGTGTAGCGCAGGGCGTCCCCGAGCAGATAGCCGACCAGCGTCGACGGGCGCCAGATCGGCAGCGAGCGGAAGCGGTCGAAGACGCCCTTCTCGATGTCGATGTTGACCGCCAGGCCCGTGTACATCGTGATCATGGTGACGGACATGACGAGGATGCCGGGCAGCAGATACTGGATGTACTCCCTCGGCGAGCCCGCCAGGGCCCCGCCGAACAGGTACGTGTACATCAGCACCAGCATGATCGGGAACGCCGTCACGTCGAAGAGCTGCTCGGGCACGTGCTTGATCTTCAGGAGCGCCCGCCAGCCGAAGGTGAGGGACGTCTGGATCGCGTTCGGTCGCGGCGGGCGCTCGGTGGCGACGAGCAGCGCGGCCAGGCTCTCGGTGCTGACCGGTGCGAGGTCGGCGGTTTCAGCGCTGTTGGTGGGCTGGGTCGCGGTGCTCATGCCGTGGCCTCTTTCGTCTGCGCCTGCTGCTGTGTCTGCGACGGTGACTGTGCTGACGTCTGTACGTGGTCGGACTTGCCGGTGAGGGCGAGGAAGACCTCGTCCAGGCTCGGCTGGCCCAGGGAGAAGTTGTCGACGGTGATGCCCGCGTGGGCGAGTTCGGCGAGGGCCCGGGACGCCTTCTCGGCGGCCCCGGCGCCGTTCGAGGAGCCGTTGCCGACCCGGGCGGTCAGTGCCACCGGGTCCGGCTCCAGCTGGATGTCCGCGTCGAGGGCCTGCCGGAGCACCCGCTCGGCGTCCGGCCGCTGGTGCGCGTCCCGCAGCCGTACGTGCACGGCTCCCGCGCCGACCGACGCCTTCAGCTCGCCCTTCGTGCCCTCGGCGATGACCTTGCCCTTGTCGATGACGGCGATCCGGGACGCCAACTGGTCGGCCTCGTCCAGGTACTGGGTGGTGAGCAGGACCGTGGTCCCCTGGGCGACGACCGCCCGGACGATCTCCCACACCTGGTTGCGGCTGCGCGGGTCCAGGCCCGTCGTCGGCTCGTCCAGGAACAGCAGGTCGGGGGTGTTGAGGATGGACGCGGCGATGTCGATACGGCGCCGCATGCCGCCCGAGTAGTTCTTCACCTGGCGGGCCGCCGCCTCCGACAGGCCGAAGGCGTCGAGGAGCTGGGCCGCGCGGTCGTACGAGGCCTTCTTGCTGTGGCCCGTCAGCCGGGCCAGCAGTACGAGGTTCTCCGTGCCGGTCAGGTCCTCGTCCACCGAGGCGTACTGCCCGGTGAGGCTCACCCTGGTCCGTACGGCGTCCGCCTCCCGTACGACGTCGTGGCCGAAGACGTGGGCCTCGCCGCCGTCGGGGCGCAGGAGGGTCGCCAGCATTCTTACGGTCGTGGTCTTGCCCGCTCCGTTCGGACCGAGCAGGCCGTACACCGTGCCGGCCTCGATGCGCAGGTCGACGCCGTCGACGGCGCGGTTGTCGCCGAAGGTTTTCACCAGACCCGCGGTCTCGATGGCCGGCCCGGCCCAGTGGTCGGTGCGGTTCTTGCTCGTCATGTCGGTCCGCCCATCCGCGTCGTTCTCTCGGTTTGCTCGTGGTGTTCGACTTGCGGTCCTGGAGTGCTGTCGCCGTTGCTTCTTCTGTAGACCCTCAGACCCTCAGGCCCTCAGGCCCTCAGGCCCTCAGGCCCTCAGGCCCTCAGGCCCTCAGGCCCTCAGGCCCTCAGGCCCTCAGGCCCTCAGGCCCTCAGGCCCTCAGGCCCTCAGGCCCTCAGGCCCTCAGGCCCTCAGACCCTCAGGCCCTCAGACCCTCAGGCCCTCAAGAGTGCGGCTGTCCGCATTGAATGGCATCGGTCCTGCGACGCAGTCCTCGATCGGTCTCACGATGCAGACCTCGCGGCGCGCGAAAACTCATCGGTGGGGCGGCAGGAGATTTCTCAGTCCGCGCGGCCGGTCTCCGGTGGAGGGTTCACTCGAACGGGTGTTTCCTGGTGCTGGGGACGGAGACCTCGGACTCCGGCTGGGAGTGGGTGCCCAGCGGGCGGTGAGTCCGGGTTTCCGTCCTTCGTCGTGTATGCGGTTCAGTCCTCGGTCGTGTAGTAGCGGTAGAACACCATCGCGAACACGCTTCCGGCGATCACGAGGGCCAGGCCGGACGACTTGAGGACGCTGGCGTCCGTGAGGCTGTAGAGGTAGCCGAACGAGATGCCCGCGAACGCCGCCCACGTGGCCGCTCGGACCTCCCGGGGGAGGCGCGGGGCGACGACGGTGTGGATGCCGAGGGCGACCGCGGCGAACACGATCGCCGAGACGAAACCCAGGAGTACGTTCCAGCCGGTGATCGGGCCTTCGTCCCGGTGTATGCCTGATACCCAGAAGCCGTAGACGATGCCGCCGAGTGCGGGGATCGCGAGTTTCGCGAGCATTGCGGAGGCCGCCGGTTTTGTGGCGGTGGGTGTAGGCGTGGGAGCTGGTGCGGGCGTGCGTGGTGCGGGTGCCGCGTGAGTCATCGGGCACTCCTCTCTTTCGCCCCTGCCTTCCAGGGCACACCTGGGGGAGGGCCCTGGCAAGTCGTGTGGGGCTTGGCTGCCGCCGGCTCGTTTTTGGGTGCGGGTGCGTGGAGGCTGAGCGCGCAGTTCCCCGCGCCCCTGAAAGCGGGGCTGCGCCCCGGCTTTTGTCTTCAGGGGCGCGGGGAACTGCGCGACCAGCCCCCACCGGGCCCGCACCCAAAAACGAGCCGGCGGCAGCCAAGCCCAGTAGGAAAGTCGGCGTGCGCCCGGCACTCGACCGTGCTTCGCTGGGCGAGTGAGCGGCGCGGATCCGGGCAGCCCCGCCCGACGGCAGCAGCTTCTCCGGGTACGCGGCCGGAATGTGACCTGGGTACCACCCCTGCTCCTGCTCGTGGCCATCGCGGTGGTCGACTGGAACACGTCGGGCGAGTTCAGGGTCATCTCCTGGATCGTCCTCGTACCCGGCATCGCGGCGGCGATCTGCGGAGTCAGGGCGACGGCCACCTTCGCCGTGCTCGCCCTCCTCGCGTACATCGAGGTGGACGCCTCCTGGCCGCACCAGAACCAGACCGGCCTGCCGGACTTCATCCTCGTCGCCGTGGGCGGAGCCCTGGCGACGCTGGCCTGTGCCGTACGGGTCCGGGAGGAACGGCGGATGCTGCACATGCGGGACGTGGCCGACACGACCCGCCGTACCGTGCTGCGCCCGCTGCCCACCCCGTGGGGAGGGCTGGACCACGCAGCCGTGTACCTGGCCGCCGACAGCGAGGCCCGCGTGGGTGGGGACTTCTACGACATCCAGCCCGGCCCGCACGGCACCCGGGTCCTCCTCGGCGACGTCCAGGGCAAGGGCCTGCCCGCGGTCGCGGCGGCCGCAGCCCTGCTCGGCACCTTCCGCGAGTCCGCGTACCACGAGGCATCCCTGGCCGTCGTCGCCGAACGGCTGGAGGTACGGATGGGCCGCCACCGGCATTACGTCACGGACCTCGGCGAGGACCTGGACGGCGACCCGGAGCGCGGCCTGGAGCGCTTCGCGACCGCCGTCCTCGTCGCGTTCCCTCCCCCGGGCTCCCCCGGCGGCCACATCGAGGTCGTCAACTTCGGCCACGAACCCCCGCTGGTGGCGGGCCCGCGCGGCGTACGCGCCCTGCCGCCCGGAGACGGCCTGCCGCTCGGCCTGGCCGGACTCGTGGGATCCGGTTCAGGGATCCCGCCGGTCCGCACCGTCCCCCTCGCCGCCGACGAGACCCTCCTCCTCGTCACGGACGGCGTGACCGAGGCCCGCGACGCCGACGGCGTCTTCTTCCCCCTCCGCGAACGCGTGACCCAAGCCGTCACCACCGACCCCACGACCGCCCACCCCGCCTACCTGGTGGAACTGGTCCGCGAAGGCACCCTCCACCACAGCACGGACCACGTGGCAGACGACACAACGATCTTCGCGATCCGTCAGGTCACGTGATGAAGATGGCTCAGGAGCAACTGCCTGCTTTTAAGGGGCGCGGGGCTGTGACATCGTGCGGCTCTGCCGCGTGGGCGCGACCAGCCCCCACCGGGCCCGCAGAGGCCGAACAAACCTCCACCACCCACCCCCTATCGCCCCCACCCCAACACCCTTTGCACCCGCACCGGTTACGGTGCTGCCGTGGTGATCGAGTGGGAGGAGACACCGGCGATGCCAGGAACCGTATTGCTGCTCGCAGCGTCGCCGACAGGCAAGAGCTGCCTCGTGGACGCCGCGTCGGTACTCCCCATACTCGCCGCCGTCGCCCCCGACGTGCTTTCCGGAACGGACACCGCGAACGTCGTCGAACTGGCCGACCCCCTGGAACCGCAGGCCGTCCTCACCCGCCTGCGCGCCGCCGCGACGGCCCCCGGACCGCTCACCGTCTTCCTCACCGGCCAGCTCCAACTCGACCGCCGCCAACGGCTTCCGCACCTCGCGCTGGCCCGGACGACCCCCGCGACCGTCCGTTACACCGGCTTCCCGTGGCACTGGATCCGCGAGGAACTCCGGCTGCGTACGCCGGGCAGTACGACGGTCCTCGTCGACCTGCACGCGGACCCCGAGACCTGGCAGCACCTGGCCACCCAGCCGCTCGCCGTGGGACCGGGCACCCGGCTGTACGGCCGCGTCGCCCCGCCTCCCCCGCGACGCGCGGTGGCGTCACCCACGTACATGAAGTCCCTGGCCACGATCCTCCGCAGCGGCCACCGTCCGCCGCTCCCGCACCTCCACCAGCAGGCGCTGACCCGGTCGTGGGGCGAGGACCCGGAGGCCGCCCACCGCGACATCGTGCTGGCGCTCGACCCCACGCAGCCCGCGCAGCACATCCCGCAGTACATGCAGCCCCCGCAGGACATCCCGCAGTACATGCAGCCCGCGCAGACCATGCAGCCCATGCAACCGGCACCCGGGCCCTACCCCGAACCGTTCCACCCCGCGCCCCCTCCCGTACCGGTATCCGTGCCCGCCCCCGCCTCCCCGACGGCACCCCCGTCACCGTGCCCGTCCCCGCCCTCCGACCCCCACGCCGAGATCACCGCCGCCGTCGAGAGCGGCAGGCACGCCGAGGCCGCGGAGCTGGCCGGGCGGCGGGAGCGGGAAGCGCTGAGCGCGCACGGGCCCGGGGCCGACGAGGTCGTGCACTGGATGGAGGTGCGCGCGGACCTGGCCATGTTCGCGGGGGACGCGGAGCTCAGCTGCCGGATCTGGCTGGCGGTGGCCGACGTACGGCTGGCCGCGCGGCAGGACCCGGGCGCGCCCGGAGTCGAGGCGGCCGTGGACCGGGCGCATCACCAGTGGGGCCGTATCGACGACGCGGCGCGGGCCCGTGAGCTCGGGCCCGCGCTGGCCGACCTGCGCCTGCGCGTTCCGGGGCGTCGGCAGGGGGCGCTGGACGATGTCCAGCGGCACCTCAGCCGGCTTCAGGCACAGGTCTGACGAGGCTGAGCTTTTCCTCGTCGCCGGAAGGGCGCCGGGGGAGCGCGCTTCCGAAAGGCAAGTGAAGCAAGTCAAGATCACGGATAGGTCTGGGCGGGATCAGAGTTCTCTCAGAAATCCCTATGCGGGTAGACCCTCCCTCCCAGGTCACACGGCCGTACCCTCGCCATCCAGTCCATCCAGTCCATTCAGTCCATTCAGTCCGTGGCCAGCAGATAGCCCGTCCCGCGCACGGTCCGTATGAGCGCCTGTCCCGGGTCGCCCAGCTTGCGGCGCAGATAGTAGACGTACGTGTCGACGCTGCCCGAGCCCTCGGTGCGGTGGTGCCAGACGCGCTCCTGGATCTGGACGCGGGTCAGCACCCGGCCCGGGTTCTCCATCAGATAGCGCAGCAGGGCGAATTCGGTGGTCGTCAGTCTCACCGGCCGCTCGGCGGACCAGACTTCGTACGTGTCGGCGTCGAGCCGTATGCCGCCGGCCCGCAGGCGGTGGCGTTCGGCCGGCGGGACCGAGGTGCGGCGCAGGAGCGCCCGGACCCGTGCCGCGAGTTCCTTGAGCTCGAAGGGCTTGGTGACGAAGTCGTCGCCGCCCAGGTCCAGTCCGCGGACCCGCTCGTCGACCTCGTCGCGGCCTGTGAGGAACATCACCGGCATCGTGTGCCCGCGCGTCCGCATCGTCCGGCAGACCTCGAAGCCGTCGATGCCGGGGAGGTTGACGTCGAGCAGTACGAGGTCGGGGCGGTGGCGGGAGAGGACCTCCAGTGCCTGGCGGCCCGTGGCGGCGCCGGTCACCCGGAAGCCGAGGAACTCCATCGACGAGGTGAGCGTGGCGCGCACGCCGTCCTCGTCCACGACCAGGAGATGGGCGGGGGCAGTGGAGACAGGGGCGGACATGTCCTGTTCCTTTGCTGTCCTGTGCTGTGCCTGCCCGTGAAGGCAGGCTATTGAGGTCTCAACCTCAGTGGGCGCACATCGTCACACGTACCGCCGAGTAGTGGGTAACAGGCGCGAGTAGATGGGTAACACGCGTTATCGGGCAAACATCTCCAGCGCTCCCGACACCAGAGTCCGTACGCCCGGGCCGACCGTCGACAGGTCGGGTGCGAACTGCGGGCTGTGGTTGCTGGGCACGGCCGCGAGCTGTTCCATCAGGTCGCCCCCGGCGCCGGCGGCCGCCGCGTCCCACACCTCGGCGGGCGTGCTCGTCACGAACCAGTAGGCGTACGGGAGTCCGCCCGGGGCGAGCATCGGGAAGTCCTCGCTGCCCATGACGGGCCCGAAGTCGAGGACCGTGCCCGCGCCGAACACCTCGCCGTGCACGGCGGCGACCCGGCGGTCGGTGTCGGCGTCGTTCACGGTCACCGGGAAGCTGCCGCCGACCGTCACCGTGGGCTCGCGCCGACAGCCCGCCGCCGCGCACTCGCCCGCCACGATCCGCCGGATCGAGGCCAGCATCCGGTCCCTCACCTCGGCGGACTGCGTACGGAGGTTGAGGGAGATGTGCGCCTCGGCCGGGATGATGTTGTGCCGGGTGCCCGCCTCGATCCGGCCGACGGTCAGCACGGCGGGCTCACGGGCGGCGATCTCGCGCGAGACGACGGTCTGCAGACGCGTCACGATGTACGCGGCCGTCACCACCGGGTCGACGGTGGCCTCGGGCCGGGAGCCGTGCCCGCCCACGCCGTGCACGACTATGTCGACGTCCGTCGAGGCCGACATGATCAGTCCGGGCGAGTGCGCGTACAGCCCGGCGGGGCCGGGGGCCGCGTGCTGGGCGAGCAGCACGTCGGGACGCGGAAAGCGTTCGTACAGGCCGTCGTTGACCATCGCGGCGGCGCCCTCGCCGGTCTCCTCGGCGGGCTGGCCGACCACGAGGAGCGTGCCGTTCCAGGTGTCGCGGCCTGCGGCGAGCGCGTCGGCGGCGCCGGTCAGCCATGTGACGTGCAGGTCGTGACCGCAGGCGTGCATGACCCCGGGGGTCTCGGAGGCGTACGGCAGGCCGGTCTCCTCGGCGACCGGCAGCGCGTCCATGTCGCCGCGCAGCAGGACGGTCGGCCCGTCGCCGTTGCGCAGCAGCCCGACCACGCCGGTGCCGCCGATGCCCTCGGTGGTCTCGTACCCGGCCTTGGCGAGGCGCTCGGAGAGTCTCGCGGCCGTCCGGTGTTCGTGCCGGGACAGCTCGGGATGGCGGTGCAGGTCCCGGTAGAGGTCCTCCAGGGCGGGGACCGGGAGGTCGGCGGTGAGGTCCAGCGCGGTGCGTGCGGCGGGTGAGATCACGGGATCAGCGTATGTCCGTACGCCGTTGTCCGTACGCCGTTGTCTGTACGCCGTTGTCCGTACGCCGTTGTCTGTACGCGCTCGGTGGGAGGCGCGCTCGGTGTGACGGTGTGACGCGTTTTTTCAAGACCGTCGTGCGCGGGTGCTCCTAGACTCCAGGCATGGATGAGATTGAGCTGCTTTCTGGTGTTCTGTCCAAGACCGGCGACCTCATCGAAGGCGTCGAGGCCGGGCGGCTCGGTGCTCCGACGCCGTGCGAGGAGTACGACGTCGAGACACTGGTCGACCATCTCGTCGGCTGGCTGCTGCTGTTCGAGGCCCGCTGTCACGGCAGGGAGTACGAGGCCGACCCGGCGCGGCACCGGTCGGGGGCGGACCCCGCCGGTGAGTTCCGGGCCGCGGCGGCCGGGCTGGTCGCGGGGTGGGAGAAGTACGGCTTCGACCGCGAGGTGGGGGTGACCGGCGACAGCGGACTGCCCGCCGCCATGGTGCTCAACATGACGCTCATGGAGTTCGCGGTACACGGCTGGGACCTGGCGGTGGCCACGGGCCAACCCGTCCCCTTCACGGAGCGGGAGGCGACCGAGATCCTGGCCCGCGCGGAGGTGACGCTGCCGCCGCAGTACCGGGGCGAGGGCATGGCCTTCGGCGAGATCGTCCCGGTGGCCGAGACAGCTTCGGCCACGGACCGCTTGGCGGGCTTCTTGGGCCGCGACCCGGCTCGATGGGAGCACCGCGCCCTCTAGGGGCGCGGGGCTGTATCGATATGCGGCTCCGCCGCGTGGGCGCGACCAGCCACAACGAGCCCGCAGATACATGACCGCCTCCTCGCGGAGCGTCAGAGCGGCGGGTGCGCCGGTGCCGGGCCCAGTGTCGTGGTGCCCGGTGCCGTCCGGTGCCCAAGCCCCGTCCGGTACGCGTCCAACGCCGCCTCGATCCGCCCGGTACGCCGGAGCAGATCACCCAGCAGACGGCACAGGTCGGCCAAGTCACCGGCCGCGCCCGCCCGTTCGAGGAGGCTGAGCGCGCGTACGTAGTGCTCCTCGGCCGTCTCCGTGTCCCGGGCGTCCTCCGCGATGATGCCGAGCAGCCGGTGCGCTGCCGCGGAGTGGACGGCCCCGCGCTCCGAACTCAGGTCCCCGAGCACGCCGTGGAGCAGCGTCGCAGCCTCGTCCGACTTCCCGCGCCGGTGCAGCACGTCCGCGAGTTCGACGGCCACCTGGCTGGTGTAGAGCGCGGCACGCTGGGCGGAGTGCATGGCCAGCGCCTCGCGCAACTCGCCCTCCGCGCGCTCCATGTCGCCGTTCTGCGCGTGCAAGTACCCGCGCATCCAGTGGCAGTTGGCGAGTTCCGTACGGATCTGGAGCTGCCGGTACAGCTCCGCCGCCTTGCCCAGGGAGGCGTCCGCCTCGGCGATCCGGCCCTCGGCGATCATCGTGCGGGCGACAGACCGGTGCATTCTGGCCAGCAGCGCGGGGTCGGCGACCTGGGGGGCCAGCGCGAGCGCGTACTCCGCCGCCGTCGCGGCCCGTGCGTGGGCGCCCATGTCCATGTAGGGCGCGATGACCGCCGCGTAGAGCAGGAGCAGGGCGTCCGGATCGTGCAGCCCGCCGCGGTTCAGCTCGTCGAGTGCGGACTCCAACAGGTAGCAGGAGTACCGGAGTTCGCCCGCGAGGTAGTGCGAGACGGCCCGGCCGCGCAGGGCCGGGACGCGGACGGGCAGCGGCTCGTCCGCGAGGCGCTTCTCGGACTCCTCGAATCGCAGCCGGGCCGTCACCAAGTCGCCTGTGTCCAGGGCGCATTCGCCCAGACCGAGCAGCGCGGCGGCGCACTCGGCGTTCAGTCCGTGGGACTCCGCCTCCGCGAGCAGGGCGGCGTACTGCTCGGCGGCGACCTCCGCCTCGCCGGTCGCCAGCGTCCGCTGCGCGTCGGTGAGCCGCAGCCTCAGGTCCGTGGCCAGGCGGGCGGGCCGCCCGGTGGCGAGCTCCTCGTAGGCGATCCCGAGCCGTTCCGCGATGTGCCGCAGCGCCTCTTCGGAGGGGCGTACGCGGCCTGCCTCCAGCGTGGAGACGTACGCGGGTGTGTAGGCGGGTTCCGCCAACTGCTTCTGTGTCAGCCCGCGTTCCGTACGCAGCTGCTGTACTCTGCGCCCGATGATTCCCGGGTCGTCGCGCTCGGCCATGGCGTAAGCATGCCAGTAAGTCGACTTACGCCCGCCCGCTATTCAACTTCCGCTCGTAACGGGGGAGTTAAACCGCGGCGGGCGGGCCGCCGATCGGCTCAATGCGACCCTTGCCGCGGGCGCGAACACGCCCTAGGTTAAGCGGCACGTTAAGCGCACGATGACGCAGACTTAATACGCTGGCCTACGTTGACGATGCGAGGTTGTCGCCGTGTTCCGACGGATTGCCACGCGCTACTTCCCGGCCCGGTTCCTCACCGCTCTGGGCGCGGCCGTGATCGCGTTCGCCGCGCTGATCAGTGCGGCGGAGGCGGGGCCGCATTAAGGTCCCGCCGGTTTGGTGCTGTTCGGTGGGTGTTGATTGTTGTGTGCGGGGCGGTGGGGGCTGGTCGCGCCCACGATGGGGGTCCCCCGCTCGAGCGAAGCCGAGAGTGGGGGAGGAGCCGCGCAATGGCACAGCCCCGCGCCCCTGAAGAGGCGGGGCCGCGCCCGCCAAAGACGCGGCTGCGCCCGCGATGAAGGAATCCCTCGCTTCCTAGCTGATGAGGGTTTGCTTCGGGCGGATCACGCAGAACTCGTTTCCCTCCGGGTCGGCCAGTACCGTCCACGACTCGTTGCCGGTCTGGCCGACGTTCACCCGGCGGGCGCCGAGGGTGAGGAGGCGCTCGATTTCGGCCTCCCGGTCGTCCGCGGCGGAGGTGAGATCGAGGTGCAGGCGGTTCTTGACGACCTTCCGGTCCGTCACCGGCATGAAGCAGATCCCCACCGGGGCGGTCTCGTCCGGCCCGATCACGACCTCCCGCTCCCGCTCGGACAGGATCCGCCAGCGCAGTGCCTCGGCCCAGAACCGAGCCAGGCCGGGCAGGTCGTGGGCGTCGATGACGATGTGATGCAGCGAGACAGGCATGTCGGTCAGTGTGCCGGGTGACCGCCCCGACAGGACCTAGTTCTCCAGGCGGACCGGCATCAGCATCGAGAACGCGTCCTCGGTGTCGGGCCGG
This sequence comes from Streptomyces sp. NBC_00878, assembly GCF_026341515.1. Lineage (NCBI taxonomy): Bacteria > Bacillati > Actinomycetota > Actinomycetes > Kitasatosporales > Streptomycetaceae > Streptomyces > Streptomyces sp. NBC_00878. The sequence goes on from NZ_JAPEOK010000001.1 coordinate 5,533,768, forward strand.
CGGATCACCAGGGGTGCGGTGGGAGCACCGAACTCCAGGACCAGTCGATCGCGGCCCCCGGCGGCGAGCGCGTGCAGCAGGAACTCGCGGTTGACGGCGACGCGATCCCGACCGCCCTCGCTCTCCTTGCCGGGCTGGTCGTCCTCGTCGCCCTCATCGTCCGCGCAGACGATCACCGTGCCGTCGGGCGTCGGCTTGAGCAAGCTGAGGTCGCAGGGCACGCCGTCCGGGCCGAGTGTCTCGCTCACGCTGACGGGCCCGGTCTCCAGCGCCTCCCGGAAAGCCCGTACGTCGACGACCGCGCGGTGCCCCGCGGGCAGGCGGACGAGGCGACGGTAGTCGGGAAAGGCGTGGTCGAGACACTGACCGCCGACTTGCCGGTCCCCGACTTCCAACGTCAGACGGCCACCGCCCACGGGACCACCGTCCACGGGACCACCGTCCACGGGGCTGCCGTCCACGGGGCTGCCGTCCACGGGGCTGCCGTCCACGGGGCTGCCGTCCACGGGGCTGCCGTCCACGGGGCTGCCGTCCACGGGGCTGCCGTCCACCGGGTCACCGTCCACGGGGCTGCCATCCGCGGGGCTGCCACCCACGAGGCCACCGTCCACGCGGCTGTCGGCCACGGAGAGTTGGACGGATCCCTCACCGCTCAGCAGCGCCCGCATCGCGTCGGCGAGCGGGACCGGCACGATGACCTGCGCACGGGGCCCGTCGTGCCCGGCGGCACCGGTCCGCGCGACAGCCATCCGGTACCGGTCGGTCGCCACGACATGAAGTGCCTCGCCCTCGATGTCGAACAGGACACCGCCGAGCATCGGCAGCTCCGGGTCGGTACTGACGGCGAACCGGACGGCGTCCAGCGCGGCGGCCAGCTCGGCCGCGGAGACGGCCAGCCGGACGGCGGCGGTGGGGGTGGTGGTGCGGAGGGATGTCATGGGGTTCTCCCTGCGTTCGAGTAGCGCTCGGACCGCGGAGAACTCGTTGCGGGCATCGGACAGCCCCCGTTCCAGACGGCGCAGATGCGCCTGAAGCAGCTTCCGTACGAGGTCGGTGTCCGCGCCGGACCAGCCGGCCAGCACCAGCCGGATGTCCGGCAACGGCATCCCCGCCCGGCGCAGCCGGGTCAGCAACCGGGCCTCCTCACACTGCTCGGGGCCGTACCAGCGGTACCCGCTCACCGGATCCACCCAGGCGGGCACCAGCACCCCGGCACGGTCGTAGAACCGCAGGGCACTCACCCTCAGTCCGCTGTCCCGGGCCATCTCCCCGATACTGCGCATCTCGCTCTCCACACCCGGAACTCTGAGCCCTGCACAAGGTCGAGGGTCAACCCGGACGTCCGGCCCGACGGTGACGTCCGGCCGACAGCCCACTCCTGGCGAAAACGCAGACCCCGCACAGAACCACCGGTTAGCCTGCGCGAACGTACGACGGGTGAGGCGGGGGCGGGAAGCAAGGCACGTGGAGACAAGAGGCGTGGAGAGTCGGCGGAGTGTGGCCGACGGGGCGCGGGTCGTCGTCCGGGTGCTGGTGTACGCGGTGGTCGGCGGGGTCGCGTTGGTCGCCATCGCCACCTTCGGGTCCGTGCTCGGGCCGATGGTCGCGCTCGACCTCGCGACGCCGGCCATGGCTGCCTGGTGGACCGTGTTCACGGCCGTCGTCGTCCAGGGCATCCCCTTCCTTCTGCTGGGCACGGTGGTGTCGGCGGCGATCGGGGCGTTCGTGCCGGAGCGGGTCTTCAGACGCGTACTGCCGAAGAACCCGGCCCTCGCCGTGCCCGTCGCGGGGGCGGCCGGGGCCGTGCTGCCCGGATGTGAGTGCGCGTCCGTCCCCGTGGCCGACAGCCTGATGCGGCGCGGGGTCGCACCGGCGGCGGCGCTCGCCTTCCTCCTCTCCGCCCCGGCCATCAACCCCGTCGTACTCGTCGCCACCTCCATCGCCTTCCCGGGAAACCCGGCCATGGTCGGCGCCCGCCTCGTCGCCTCGCTCGCCACCGCCGTGGTCATGGGGTGGCTGTGGGTGCGCTTCGGCAAGGAGGAATGGCTGCCGAAGGTGGCCGCACGGCGCAAGGCCAGAACGGGAACGGGAACGGGAACGGGAACCACCGGGATGGGTACGGAGCCGGGGACGGAGCCGGGGGCCGAGGGCGCTGCGGGACCGGGCGGGTGGCGCGGGTTCCGGGACGGGCTTCAGCACGACTTCCTGCACGCCGGGGGCTTTCTCGTGCTGGGCGCGGCCGCCGCGGCGACGTTCAACATCCTGGTGCCACGGTCCTTGCTGGACGTGTTCACAGGATCGCCCTGGCTCTCCGTCCTGCTGCTCGCCGTCCTCGCCGTCGTCCTGTGCGTGTGTTCCGAGGCGGACGCCTTCGTGGCGGCCTCCCTGACCGGGTTCTCGCCCACCGCCCGGCTCGCCTTCATGGTCGTCGGCCCGATGGTCGACCTGAAGCTCATCGCTCTCCAGGCGGGCACCTTCGGGCGCGCGTTCGCGATGCGGTTCTCCGCCGTGACGTGGGTGGTGGCTGTGGTGAGCAGTGGGGTGGTGGGCTGGTGGCTGCTGTGACGACACGACCGCGCGTACGTCTGCGCCTGCATCTGCGTCTGCGTCCGCAGGGGGTGCTGCTCATTCTGTGCGGCGCCGCACTGCTCCGGATCGCCCTCTTCAGCGAGCTGTATCTGCGTTACGTGAAGGAGGGCCTGCGGCCGTACCTCGTGGTCTCGGGGGTGGCACTGATCGCGCTCGGCCTGGTGGGCATGTTCCGACGCGACCACGACCACGATCACGATCACAACGAGGCCGAGGCCGAGTACGAGTACGAGTACGAGTACGACGCCCACGCCGGGCACGACCACACCCGCAACCCGCGTATCGCCTGGCTCCTCACCGCGCCCGCCCTCGCCCTCCTCCTCTTTCCGCCGCCCGCCCTCGGCTCGTACAGCGCGGCACGTGAGGAGGCCAGGGCCGCGGCTCAGGGCACCGGCACCTTCCCCGAACTGCCGGCCGGGGATCCCGTACCCCTGACGCTCGGTGCGTTCGCGTCCCGTGCGGAGTGGGACACGGGGGCGTCGATGAAGGGCCGGACGGTTCGGCTCACCGGCTTCGTGACCCGGGACGGCGACGGTACGTGGTCCGTCGCGCGGCTCCTCGTCACCTGCTGCGCCGCCGACGCGCAGGCCCTGAAGGTCGAGATCCGCGGCGCGGACGCGCCCGCGGCCGACGCGTGGGTGACGGTCACGGGGACCTGGCACCCGACCGGCAAGCCCGGCTCCGACGCGGCTCGCCCGGTCCTGGACGCCGCGTCCGTGAAGCGGGTCGCGGCACCTTCGGATCCGTACGAGAAGCGCTAGACAGCACTTACTTAAGCCGGGCGCAGGAGTGAACGGATGGTGTGGTGGACGAGCAGGTGCCCCCACAGCTCCTGCTCGACACCGTCCGGCCAGCGTGACCGCAGGACCAGCGGGGTGTCCCACCGCAGTGTGCCGACGGCTTCAAGGGAAGCCCTGATTCCCCACCGCTGGCGGTGCAGGGCGCTCAGGACGGGCGCGGGGTGTGCCTCGTGGTCCACGAGGGTCGTGATCAGCCGGTACGGAGGGTCTTCGAGCACCCTGACCTCCGTACGGACCCCTGCGGGGCCGCCGCAGCGCAGATCACAGAGGTAGGAGCCGTCCGGCAGTGCGGTGCGCACCGCCGGTACCTGCCAGGGCCCGGCCCGCCACAACACGTCCGCGCCCGCGGCACGGACCATGGGGAGCAGTTCCAGGTCGGCCGACCCGCAGTCGGCGAGCAGCAGATCTTCGCGGGTGAGGGCGGCGAACAGGTCGCAGGGGAGGGACTGTCCCGTCCTGACAGGCAGCCGGCCAAGCGTGGCCCGGGTGATGGCATGGCTGCCGCATTCTGCCAGTGCCGCCACATGCGCCTGTGGCAGGGCGCCGCCAGGTTCCGTATCGACGATCGACGGGAAACCGTAACGGGTCCGGTTGTCCGGGGTGTCCGGGACGCCTACCGCCGTCGCGTCGACCGCCATCACTCGCCACCGCCGGTAGCGGGTGCACCTCTCCCGCCTGGCCCGGCCTGCCCGCGTTTCCCCCGCGGCCTGGGCGAACAGCGCCGCCAGCGGCTCGGGGCCCAGGCGAACCCGCGCCCGGGAGATGGCGGCGGAGGTCGGCACGGAAGGAGGACAGCCGTCCTGCCGGGCTGCCCAGGCCATCGCTTCCGCCAGCATCCTGGCCACCTGTTCGTAACTGTGCTGGGCGAACAGACATATGGCGAGGACGAAGTACACCACGGTGCGCGCGGGCAGCAGCCGACTGCGTCGCTCGGTCCTGCCGCATTCCGCGACCACGCGGTCAACTGTTTGCGACGGAAATGTACGCATCAGCAATGCGAGGGCAATGCGGTCGGACAATCTGTCGTCGGCCGCCGCCTTCAATTGTCCCGACCGTGGCATTGGAGCACCTTCCCGGTCGTTGGTGAATAGATCGCTTAAGTCAGCAGTACCGATCGGCATCGACTTGCCCGCGTTCCGACGGTGACAAACCATGGGAGCAAGCCGATACGGCCAAACCTTCCTTCTGCTGGCGGACGCACGTTGCTCTGCTTCGGTTCCCACCGCGCATTGGAAAATCGATTCTGTGCAGCAGGTACGGCATGCAGAAGAAATAGAGAAAGGGATGGGCGATGACAGATCGCGCGTTGCTCATCGGCATCGATGAGTATCCGGATCCGCTGAACAACCTCAACAGTTGCGTCGCCGACACCGTGGCCTTCACCCACCTGCTCCGGCGGCTCGACTTCGACGAGTCCGGGATCCGTGTGCTGCACAACTCGGACGCCACCCTGGCGGCGACCCGGGACGGCCTGGACTGGCTGATGGACGGTGCTCAGGAGGGCGACCGCTTGGTCTTCTTCCAGTCCTCCCACGGCTATCGCTACCTCAAGGGTGACGTCATGACCGAAGTGCTCTGCGCGTACGACGAGTTCCTGGAGGACACGGAACTCGCCGACCGCACCGCGCTTCTCCCGTCAGGCGTCCTCACCGTGGTGCTCGACTCCTGCCACTCCGGTGGTATGGAGAAGGCGCTCTTCCGCATGGGCCTGCCACAGAGCGTGCGGGCCAAGGTGTTCATCCCGCCCCGGGAGAAACTCATGGAGCGGGCCAAGTCCGTGGGCCTCGCGCACGCACTCAAGCCCTTCGGCCGTACCGCTCTGCGCAACGAGGCGTCTCTGGCACGGAACATGGCGCACGTCCCCAACAAGGCGCCGATGACCAAGGGCGCCATCACCGGCGCGAACGAGCTGAACGGGGTGCTCCTCACGGCCTGTCAGGCGGACCAGACCGCGGCGGCGGGCAGCGAGGCCACCGACTGGCTCTCGGCGTTCACGTACGCCCTGACCGCGGAGATGGACCCGTCGATTTCCATCTCCACCCTGCGTGACCGGTCCGTGGCGCGTATCGCGGACCTCAATATGAGCCAGACCCCCTGTGTCTTCGCTCCCTCGGATCATCCGTACCTCCTCACCGAAACGTTCATCTCCAGGCAGCAGACGAAAAGCAAGGAGATGATCCACCAGGTCGAGGAGATGCTCAAAGAGGTGGCCTACGCAGGCGGCGCCCAAAAAGCTTTCGCCCACGGAACGGGCGAAGGAGTCTCGACGGAAAGTCACACCTGGGAGGTAAAGGGAATGAGCACGGTAGAACTCGAAAAGTCGGTCGACGCAGCCACCGAAAAGATTTTTGCCGGAGTCAAGGCGGCAGGTAAGGGAAAGTCGGCCTTCGGCTTCACGACGGATGTGTCCTACGGGCTGGACACACAGACGGTCGCCGCCGTCCTCGCCCCCGCCATGGCGGCCGCGATTCCCACGGACAGCAAGAGCTATGCGGTGCGGCAGCCCGTGTCCGACACCGACAATCTCCTCGACAAGGGCTTCTGGGACTCCGCGGCCCGCCTGGCGCGGGTGGTCGTGCCGGCCGTTCTCGACGAACTCACCAAGAGTGGCAGCCCCAGGAAGGGCTACTCGAAGGCCGCCGATCCGGCCGATGTGCACCGTGAGATCTCGAAGGCGGTCCCGTCGGCCCGCATGGGAGACCCGAAGTTCTTCGGTCTCGTGGAAACGCTGATCGGCATCGCGGCGCCGATCATCATCGACGCGGTCACCAAGGACTTCAAGCACAACGGGCGCCCCGCCGTCGGCAAGATCGACGTGGAACTGCCGGCCGGCCTGAGCGAAAGCGAGAAGAAGAACTTCTGGGACGACGCGCTCGACGTGGTCGGTACAGCGCTGCCCTACGTCATCCGCGCCATCGCCTGAACGACATGTGCTCTGGACGGCGGCTGTCACAGACAGCCGCCGTCCAGACGGCATTCCACTGGGGAAGGACTTCCACCGATGATCACCTCCGACGACGAGGCGGTCTACCTCAAGGCAGCCAGGGATCTGGCTCGGATGACACCGCCCGACCTGTCCGGCTTCTCCGCACGCGAGATCGAGATCGCCATGCTGAGGGTTTTCGAGAGGAACGGCCCCCAAGAAGGCTGGTTGAACGAATTCCGGGGCCGGATCAAGCAGGCGAGCGAGAACGCGGTACGGATGGAGCCCGCTGAGCGGGCCGACTTTCCGCACCCGCATGAGAAGAGCCCCGCGGCCTCGCACCAGCGGCTGGTCGACAGCGTTGCCCCAGCCACCCAGCTGCTGGTGATGGGGCCGTTCGACCCGCCGTTCCGTTTCGTCCCCGACAGCGGTCCGGAGGAGAACCAGGAGAACCCGGAGAACCCGGAGAACCAGTAGGGGCCCGGAGTGGTTGTCGTGTGCCCGGTCGACCGGGCCGGACGCGCCCACGCGGCGGCGCGGTCGGCTCCGCGATTGTCGCAGCCCGGCCCCTGACCCCCGGCCCTGACCCGCGACCGTTCACCCCTGGCCCCTGACCCGCGACCGTTCACCCCCGACCGTTCACCCCTGACCGTTCCAACCGGGTCGTTCACCCCGGGTCGTTCACCCCGGACCGTTCACCCACGCCCGTGGTAGCCCGCCCATCCGGCCCCGTCCCCTTAACCTCCGGGCCTCGTCGTGCGGGCCAGCAGGATGGCCACGTCGTCCTCCGAGGCGGCCGGGTCCAGGTGGGTGATGACCGTGTCGAGGAGGGTGGGGAGAGGTGCGGTCGGGGTGATCGGGAGGGTGGCGAGGGTATGGAGGCCCGTTTCGATGTCGCGGTCGCGGCGTTCGACCAGGCCGTCGGTGCACAGGAGGAGGACGGAGCCCGGGGGGAGCGGGACCGTGGTGGCCGCGAAGGAGCCGAGGCCCACGCCCAGGGGTGGGGCGACGGGGAGGTCGAGGAGGGTGCGGGTGCCGTCGGGGGTGACGAGGAGCGGCGGGATGTGGCCCGCGTTGGAGAAGGTGGCGCGTTCCCGGTGCGGGTCCAGGAGGGCGAGGAGGCAGGTTGCCACTCTGTCCAACTCCAGGGTCAGCGCCGTGCGTTCGGCCTGGAGGAGGATGAGGTCCGGGGTGCTGCCCTGGATGGCCAGGGTGCGCAGTACGGAGCGGTACTCGCTCATCGCCGCGGCCGCGCGGACTCCGTGGCCCATGACGTCGCCCACCACCAGCAGCGTCCGGCCGTGGGGGAGCGCGAGCGTGTCGTACCAGTCGCCGCCCACCTCCGCGCCCGAGCCCGCCGGGAGGTAACGGCCCAGGGTCTCCACGCCGGGGCCCGTGACCGTGGGCGCGTTCAGGTAGGCGCGCTGCATCTCCAGGGCCGTCTCGTGTTCGTGCGTGTAGCGGACCGCGTGGGCGATGCCGGTGGCGGCCCGGTCGGTGAGGTCGCCCAGCAACTCGCCGTCCGCGTCGGTGAGTTGGGGGGAGTTTCCGGCCCGGAACACCATCACCGCGCCCACCAGGTCCTCGCGGACGGCGAGCGGGAGGTAGATCCCCGAGTGCGCGCCCATCCGGAGCAGGTGCTCCTTGCGCTCGGGCGACGGCGAGAACTGGCGCATCGACTCGTCGTCGGGGTGGCTGAGGATCAGCGGGCGCCGGTCGGCCAGCACCCGGGCCATCGGGGACCCGGCCCGGTAGATCACGAACTCGCCGAGGCGGCCCAGCGGGGAGGACGCCTCCGCCAGGTCCGGGGTGGTGGACAGCGCGATACGGCGCAGCCGCAGCGGGTAGTGCTCCGACGGCACCCGGGGTGTGCCCTCCGGGTCGACCACGTCCACCGCCGCGTAGTCCGCGAAGCGCGGGACCAGCAGGTCGGCGAGTGCCTGGCAGGCCTGCCGGAGGTCGAGTGTGGCGCCGGTGGCGCGGTTCGCCTCGTCGAGCAGGGCCATCCGGTTGCCCGCCCGTACGAGGTGCTCGCGGCCGCGCAGTGCGTCGGTGATCTCCAGGAGGACCCCCGCCACTCCGATGATCTCGCCGGACGACGTCGACAGCCGGTGGTACGCGCCCAGCCACCACCGGCTGTCGCCCGTCCGGTCGCCCGTCCCGTCGGCCGTCCCGTCGCCCGTCCCGTCGTCTGTCCCGTTGCCCGTCCCGTCGGCCGGGGTCTGCCCGCCCACCGTGACGACCTGCGGCACTCCCGTGCGCAGCACCTGTTCGAGGAGCTGTTCCGACGACTCCAGGTCCGGCAGGACGTCCCGCAGCCGGCGGCCGATGTGGTCGGCGGCCGGGACGCCGTTGAGCAGGGCCAGCGCTTCGTTCACGTAGAGGTAGCGCAGCTCGCGGTCCATGACGGCGATGCCGGCCGGGCAGCCGTCGAGGATCTGCCGGGCCAGCGTCAGTTCCGCCAGCAGCCGCTCCGCGTGTTCCCCGATCCCCTCGGCACGGTCCACCGCGTTCGCGATCGCCGTCAGCTCCGCCTGGGTGAGCAGGATGCGCGGGGTGGGCTGGACCTGGTCACCGGGCACCCTCTCACGGCACCACGCCGTCCTCCTTCTCACCAACGGACGGGACCTTCCGGGTGACGCCGGCGCCGTCCTCGACCCCGTCGTCCCCGACCCCGTCGTCGGTCCCCTCCTTGTCCTCGACCCCGGCTCCGGCTCCGGGCTTGCTTCTGTCCTCGGCTCCGGCGTTGTCGTTGACCCCGGTTTCCTTGTCGGCCGCGGCCTTGTCCTCGGCCGACACCTTGTCCCCGGCCCTGGCCTCGTCCCCGGCCTTGCTTCCGCCCCCGCCCCCGTCCCCGGACACATCCCCGGCCCCGGCCCCGGCCCAGGCTCCCTTCCAGCCCCCCGCCTCCGGCGCCCCCGCCCCGGGCGACCCCGCCAGTTGCCACAGCTCGCCCGCCTCCAGCGCGGCGTGCTCGGCGGGCGGGAACGCGCCGGTCAGTCCCGCGACCCGGGCGGGCTTGCCCCCGCGCTCGGCGAACAGGGCGACGGTGAGGGCGAGCCGGGACGAGTAGACGTTCTGCCAGACCGTCCGGGCCCCCGGCCCGCTGCCCGCGCCCGCGGAATGGCTGGTCGCCGGCAGGGACGCGGCGTCGACCTTGCCCGCGACCGGTTCGAGCGCGGAACCCGAAGCGGACGACGCGTGCAGCAGCGCGGTGATCAGCGTCGCCTGCTTCTCGTCCATCGACGCCCGCGTCTTCGGATCCGTCGTGTGGACCGTACGGCCCGCGCGGGTGATCTTCGTGACCGTGTACGGGGCCGCGTACGTGCCCCCGGCCGCGACGGCGGCGTACGCCGAGTTCAGGCGCACGGGCGTCGGGGCCGCCTCCTTCAGCACGTCGGTCAGCGGCTCGCCCGGCCAGAGGCCCTTGAACGCGAACGGTTCGGTCGCCGTGCCCGCCTCCACCGCCCCGTCGACGGCGTCGTTGAACGGCTGGTGCGCGTAGTCCGAGCCGCCGTACAGCACGCGGATCGCGCCGTCGCCGGGGACGGTCGCGACGACCGCGGTGTGCAGCCGTGTCCCCTTCGTGGCCGCGGGCGTACGGTCGCGGACCAGTTCCGCCGTCGCGTCCTGGAGGCCGAGGTCGAAGGTGGTGTGCACCTTGTAGCCGCCGCGCGCCAGCTGGTCCTCCGTGATGCCGAGCCGGTCGGCGGCCTCGGCGGACGCCGCGTCGATCAGGTACTGGCGCCCGCCGTCCGTGTCGCCCGGCGGATAGAAGCGGAACGCCGGGAAGCGGGCATCCGTCCGCTCGCGCTCGCTGATCGCGCCCGAGGCCGCCATGGCGTCGAGCACCCAGACCCAGCGGCGCTCCAGCGTCCGGGTCACCTTCGCGTCGGCGCCCGCCCGCTCGTAGTACGAGGGGATGTTGACGATCGACGCGAGGGCCGCGCCCTGGGAGACCGTCAGGTCCTTCGCGCCCACGCCGAAGTAGTTCCGCGCCGCCGACTCGACACCGGCGGCCCCGCGGCCGAAGTACACCGTGTTGAAGTAGCCCTCCAGGATCTCGTCCTTGGACCGCGTGCGGTCCAGCTTCACGGCGATCAGCGCCTCGCGCGCCTTGCGGCTCAGCGACTGCTCCGGGGTCAGCAGGGCGTTCTTGACGTACTGCTGCGTGATGGTGGAGCCGCCCTGCCGTTCGCCGCCCGTCACGGTCGCGAGCGCGGCCCGCAGGATCGCGGCCGGGGCGACCCCCGAGTCCGTACGGAAGGAGCGGTTCTCCGCGGCGATCACCGCGTCCTGCACATGCCGGGGCACCTGCTTGAGCGGGATGTCCTGGCGGTCGACGGGCCCGCGTCGGCCCAGGTACTCGCCCTCGGCGTCGACGAAGACCGTGCTCTGGCTGACCGTCTCCGGGTGCGGGTCGGGGATCTCGGTCATCCGGTACGCGACGACGAGCGCGGCGCACGCCGTGAGGAACAGGACGAGGAGTGCGGCCAGGGCGCGCCGCAGGCGTCGGGGGCGGGTGCGGCGGAGGCGGTTCCGCAGCGTGCGGAGATGGCTGCGCAAGGTACGGAGGTGACTGCGCAGGGTGCGGAGACGGCTGCGCGAGGTATGGCGGGGGGAGCTCATGTGGTGGGGGTGTCCATCTGCGCGAGGAGGGTGCCGGCGGAGTCGTAGGCCTTCACGGTGACCTCGCTCGACGGCAGCTCCTCGTAGGTGAGTTGGGTGTCCGCGTACCAGACGGACCAGCCGGGGCTGCCCGCCAGGGTGAGGACCCGGGCCGTGAACGTGCCGTCGGGAGTGGTGAGTTCGACGCGGGACGGCTCGCGGGAGCCCTGGCCCTGGAGGACGCCGGAGAGGAACAGGCGTTTCCCGGAGACGGGGTCCGACTCCAGGGTGATGGTGGGGGCCGAACTCTTCTGGGCCTGCTGGACTTTGGTCTCCCTCGGGGTCGACCAGTGCTTGCCGTCCTTGGTGAGCCAGAGCTCGACACCGGGCGCGGCGGCGACCCGTTCGCCGGGGGTGACGACCCGAACCGCCGTTCTGGCGACGGGAGTTGACCGCTGACCTGCGGCGGAGTCCGTGCCGCGCACGGCACCCAGGACCAGCGGTACGAGGAGCAGCGCACCGAGCGTCGTGAGCGCGGCCGTGGTGCGGCAGCGGATTCTCCGGCGGGTGCGGCCCGCCTCCTTGATGGCGGGGAGGACGGCGAAGGGTATGGCGGTGTGCGATGCGGAGGTGCTCCCGGGGCGGCCCGGTACGGACGAGCCCCCGAAGCGCGGGGACCCGCTGTACGCGGGGTGGGCGCGGAGGGCCTTGCGGGCCCGGCGGCTGTCCGCCTTGACCGCGCCCGGCGAGGAGGTGAGGAGTGCGGCGATCTCGCGGTGCGGCAGGCCGTCCCAGTCGTGCAGGACGGCGACGGCCCGGCGGCGGGGCCGCAGACCCGCCAACACCTCGGTGAGCGGGTCGAGTTGATCGGGCGCGTACGACTCCGGGGTGCGCCCGGAGCGGAGGAACGGCCGTGTCCGGCCGCGCAGAAAGCCCCGTACCAGGGCACGCCGGACATAGAACTCCGCGTCGTCGGGCGGGGTCCGCCGCCGCGCGTACACCTCGGTGAGCGCCGCTCTCGCGAGTCTCTCCGCCTCGGCGGAGTCCCCCGTGAGCAAACGGGCCGTACGCGTCAGCCGGGGCCAGTACTCCCCGGCGAGGGCGGTGAAGTCGTCGTCCATGGTCAGTCGAGCGCGCTCACGCGCGCCACTCCCTCCGGCTCAGCCCTGCGTGGTGCCTTGTGCTTCGATGTACGCCGACGTCCGTAACCTCAGTGCCGTCTGTGACGTCTTTGACGTACGGGACCTGTACGCACGGCGGAGGCAGCCGGGTTGCACAGGACATCCGAAGACAACGGCGGGGGGCTGGGCGGGAGGTATGACCGAGGAAGAGTTCGACGGGTTCTACGCCGCGGCGTTCCCCCGGCTGACCGGGCAGCTCTACGCCCTCACCGGTGACCACGGCGAGGCGCAGGACGTCGTCCAGGAGGCGTTCGTCCGCGCCTGGGACCGGCGCAGGGAGTTCCTCGCCGACGGAGCCCCCGAGGCGTGGGTCCGTACGGTCGCGATGCGGCTCGCGGTGAGTCGGTGGCGGCGGGCACGGCGCTGGCTGGAATTGATGCGTCGCCATCCGCTGCCCGAGCACACACCTGGTCCGGGTCCCGAACGGACCGCGCTCATCGGGGCGTTGCGGGACCTCCCGGAGGCGCAGCGCAGGGCTGTCGTTCTGCACCATCTGTGCGACTTGAGTGTCGAACAGGTAGCCTCCGAAACCGGTGCGCCCGTGGGGACGGTCAAGGCCAGGCTGTCCCGTGGCCGGGCGGCGCTGGCGCGACAGCTCGGCGAGACCGACGAACTGGGTGAGAGGGAGGGCGGCCGTGTCCGATGAGCTCAAGCCCGGCGCGGCGCACGGGGCCGACGGCCCCGACGGCTGGTCCGTTGGCTCCGAACTGGCCATCTCGCTGCGTGAACTGGCCCACGACCATGAGATGCCCGTGCCCGTTCCGGGTGCGGAGATCCGGCGTCGTGCGGTACGTCGCCGGCGTCGGCGGCAGGCCTCGTTCGCCGCGGTCGGCGCCTCGGCCGCGACGGCCCTCGCGCTGGTCCTGACCGTGGCCCTCACGGGTGGGCGGGAGCCCAGGACGACCTCGCCCGCCGCGAGCTATGCCGGGCCCACCGCGTCCGCGTCCGCGCCGCCGTCGGCCGCCAAGGCCGGTCCGGCGGAGGTCGCCGCCACGGTCGATCTCGGGCGGCGCGAAATGACCGTCGAGGGACGGACGCTGGCCATCTCCTCCGGTTCGCCCAAGTCACCGACACCGACGGGGCTGATGACCGTCACCGAAAAGTACGAGGCGGCGATGGTGCCCGCCGCGGAGGCGGGCTGGAACGGGTACGACGTCAAGGCGCCCTGGGTGATGACACTGCGCACCCCCGACAACCGTACGAACTACCTCCTCGCCCTCACCTGGGACGAGAAGGCGCCCGGCAACTACGACATCACCGGCGGCGCGATCGGCCTGCGGTACGACGAGGCGATGTGGCTGTACAAGGTCCTGAAGCCGGGATCGCGGGTGGACGTGGTGGGGGCGGCACCGACCGCGAGCGACGACGCTACGCGCTGAGGTGGATGGGCCCGCGGGTTTTCCCGGTTGCCGGTCGGATGCGGGGCAAGACGCGGTCCGGCCTTTACTGCGCATTAGTTGCAGGTGCGGGGGCCTTGATGACAGCGTTGTCCGGCGGCCGTGCCGATCAGCGAATGTGCCGGTCAGTGACCGTGCGGCAGGAGGCGGTCCACCATGCGCCGGGCCGCTCCCGGGCGTGGGCCGGGGACCACCGGTGGCCGCTCCCAGTCGCACGGTGGGGAGGGGCGGCGGGGCGTGACCGCGCCGTGCTCCTTCAGGGCGACGCTCACGAGGCCCAGCAGAAGCTGGACGTCGGCGTCGCAGTCGAGGAGCACGGTGATCCAGGAGGCGCCGGGGCGGACCCTGATCGCGCTGGCGTGCCCGAGTTGGGGCAGCAGGCGTTCGACGGCCGTGCGGGTGAGGTAGAGGTCGGCGGAGTCGTCGGAGTGGAAGTGGACGAGCTCGTGTCCTGCCGAAGCGAAGGCATGCCCAACGGCGCACCGGGGCGGGCCACTTACCAGGTTCGGCCAGGTCTCCAGAAGAGCCATGGCGCGATGGGCCGCGGTCATAACCCCATCCTCGCGCACGCTTCACCTGAAGGACCACCCCCAGCCACTTCCCACTACTCAACCCGCACGTTCGGTTACCCGATGACCAGGACCTGGTCCACGTACGACCGTTCGGCCGACGCGTCCTTGACAACGACGGCCCCCGCCACTGGCGAGGGCCGGTTACTCCGGGGTCTGCTCTGCTGCGAGGGCTCAGGTGGGCAACTTCCCACCCTTGACGGCATCGACGAACGACGACCAGGCGACCGTCTCGACGATGAGCGCGGGGCCGTGCGGCGCCTTGGAATCACGGACGGGAACGCCATTGCCGTAGCCGTCCGAGACCTCGACACAACCGCCTGCCCCGTTGTCGCTGTAACTGGACTTGCGCCAGGAGGGGAGAGCCGATGCGTCAGGAATCGTCTTCAACTTCGTACTCTTTCAGGTATACGCGGATCAGATCGAGCGATTCATCGTCCGTGAGGGCCAGGGAGCGCGCCATGTCGAACCTCTGCGTCTGCTCAAGAACCCTTTCCGGGGACTCTACTAGTTCACCGGAGTCGAAGCTCTCGATAGCCGCGATCGTCTCGCCGTCGGACATGGTCCGCAAGGTCAGGCTTCCGCCCAGCATGGGGTAAGCCCCCCTGTCGAAAGGCAGGACCTGCACGGTCACGCGTGGTCGGGCCGTCAGGTCCAACAGGCGATACATCTGTTCCTTCATGCACTTTGCGCTGCCAATTTTTCGCTTAAGTGCGGACTCATCCATAATTACCCAGTAAAAGGGCGGTTCTTCACGTTCCAGGATTCTTTGCCGGTTCATGCGAATGGAGACCCGCTCGTCGACGTGCTCGTCGGTCTCGCCCGGCAGTGACCTCCGGATGAGCGCCCGCGCGTAGTGAGGAGTCTGGGCGAGTCCGGGGACGAGGCTGCTGGTGAAAACCTGAATACGTACGGCCTCCTGTTCCTTGGCGAAGGGTTTCCGGAAGTAGTCCGGAATCAGGGTGTCCTGCGCCAACTCCAGCAACTCGACCAACACCCCGTCCGCATCGAAGTACTCGTCGAGCGTGTTCACCAACGCCCCCGACGGCAGCTGCTCCCCCAACTCCACCCGCCCCAAGTAGCTGTGCGAGTAGCCGCCCACCCGTTCGGAGAGCTGGCGCAGTGACAGCCCCTTGCGCTCGCGGAGCCGACGGAGACGCCTGCCGAGCCTCACCCGTGGCGTGAGCTTGCCGTCCTCGCTGGTCAACTCCACTGTGCCGCACCTCTCGTCTCATCGAACCGCTGTCACCCAAGGCGTTCGGTGACAGTCCACCGGTGTGTCCGGCCTGTCCGATCGGTCATGTTGGTAGTGACTGGAACGCAGTGCGTAACTACCCACTTACTCGGGGTGCGCACACGGACGTGCATGGAGCGACGATGACGCAGCAGGCGGAGGAGCAGCCCCTGAACCCTGGGGCGTTGGTCTACGACCCGGTGGCCGGCAAGGTCGGGGAGTACCGGGACAAGGCGGGGCCGTACGCGATGCTGCGCCCGGTGGGTGGTGGCCGGGAGTGGCAGGCCGACCCTGCGCGGATCCGTCCGGCCACCATGGCGGAGCGGCTGAGCGCCGAGGTGAAGGCGGTCAACGACCGTGCCGGTCGGGGCGCGGTGCGTGGGCCGGGCTACGACCTGACCTGCCCGCCCGTTCCTGTCCCCGGCTGTGCGGCGTGCGCCGAGCTCGATGGGCAACGCAAGGCAGCGCGCGCCGAGTTCGACGGCAGCAAGGTGACCGACGCCAACGTGTTGATGCGTCAGCACCAGCGACGGGAGCACGGCGGATGACTCGCCGGACCTTCCGCTACGTGCCCTTCACGATCGTCCAGGACACGACGGCGGAACCGGAGTACGGGGCACGGTGCGTTGCCGGGGACGAGTCCGAGTGCGGCAAGTGGGCCGTGAGTCCCAGCGACACGCCGTAAACCCGGCGTGTCGCTGGGACTCACGCGACAATTGCTTCGCCCCGCGGATTCGCCAACAGCATCGTGTCTCACCACCGGGCGGGGCCGTTCAGTGTGTGGGTGCCGCGTAGGGTGCCCGGATGATCGACGTACCGGAAGTGTTCGCCCGGAGCACCGTCGAGCGGGAGGGCGAGCCCGGCGCGGCCTGGCTCGCCGAGCTGCCCGGCATCGTGGACGAGTTGCTGGGGCAGTGGGAGTGCGTGCGGGACGGCGAGGTCATGCACGGCGGTGTCGGGGTCGTCGTCCCGGTGCGACGGCGGGCCACGGAAAGCGCCGAATTGGCGGAAAGCGCCGTACTGAAGGTGTCGTTCCCGCACCACGGCAACGTTCACGAGCCGGACGCGTTCGAGGTGTGGGGCGGACGAGGAGCCGTCCAGCTGCACGAGCGCGACGACCAGCGGTTCGCGATGCTGCTGGAGCGGGCCCAGGCGTCGGCGCTGGCGGACGTCGAGGACGGCGACGAGGTGGTGACGGTCGCGGGGCGGCTCAGTCGCCGGCTGGCCGTCCCGGCTCCGCCGGGCCTCCCCCGGCTACGGGAGCAGGCGGCGGGCTGGGAGGAGCAACTGCTCAAGGACGCCCAGGAGTTGGCGCACACCCTGCCGCGTGACGTGGTGGACACGGCGGTGGCGACCGCCCGCGAACTCGGCCGCGTCCAGCCGGACGTCGTCGTCCACGGGGACCTCCACGCCCGGAACATCCTGCGCGGCGACCGCGAACCGTGGCTGGCCGTCGACCCCAAGGGCTACGCGGGCGACCCCGCCTACGACGGCGGCACGCTGCTCAAGTCCCGCGCGCTGACGCTCATCGGGGTGGACGACCTGCGCGGGGCCGCCCACCGCGTCCTGGACGTCTTCGCCGAGACCGGGGAACTCGATCGCGAACGCGTGCGGCGCTGGGCCCAGTTCCATGCCGTCCAGGCGGCGTTCTGGGGCCGTCGGCACGGATTCCGGGTGGCCCGCGGCGGATTCCGGCTGGACCGGCTCGTCGAATTCGTGGACCACTTGGCGGAGTCGCTCACGGAACGCCGGTGGACGGCGCGCGGTCACCGGCCGGGCGAGCGCTGAGGCCGGGGGCTCGTGAGCAACTGGCCCATCCCCGCCAGCACGCTCGGCTCCACGCGGTAGTAGACCCAGGTGCCGCGGCGCTCGGAGGTCAGCAGGCCCGCCTCCTTGAGCTTCTTCAGGTGGTGGGACACGGTCGGCTGGGAGACGCCGACATCGGAGATGTCGCAGACGCACGCCTCGCCGCCCTCGTGCGAGGCGACCAGCGAGAAGAGCCGCAGCCGGACCGGGTCGCCGAGCGCCTTGAACATGGTGGCGGTCCGCTCGGCCTCCTCGACGGTGAGCGGGCGCTCGGTCAGGGGAGGGCAGCAGGGGGCCACCGCCGTCGCCGCAAGGGCTGCCTGGGTGGCCCGGGTGGCCTGGGAGGCCCGGGTGGCAGGGGTGGCCCGGGTGGCCCGGGTGGCAGGGGTGGCCGGGGTGGCAGGGGTGGCCGGGGTCGCTCGATCGTCCAGCTCCACGATCTGCACCTGCTCCATCTGCTCCACCTGCTCCACCGCACCTGAATTCGACATCTGTCTATGTTGACAGCTGTCGATGCAGTGAGGCAAGCTCCGTGTATCGGCTATATCGATAGACGTCGAATCAGCTGGGCAATCAGGTGTCGAATCAGGAGTGAGTGTGTCGATGAGCAGCGAAAACACCACCACCGGTCTTCCCGTCGTTGTCATCGGTGCCGGGCCCGTCGGGCTCGCCGCCGCTGCCCACCTCGTCGGGCGCGGCCTCGAACCGCTGGTCCTGGAGGCCGGTCCGGTCGCCGGTGCCGCCGTCCGGGAGTGGGCTCACGTACGGCTGTTCTCCACCTGGGCCGAGGTCGTCGACCCCGCGGCCGAGAAGCTCCTCGCGCCCACCGGATGGACACGGCCCGACGCGGCGACGTACCCGACCGGCGCCGACTGGGCCGAGCGCTACCTCCAGCCGCTCGCCGACGTCCTCGGTGACCGGGTCCGGTGCGGTACGACCGTCATCGGCGTCGCCCGCGCCGGACGCGACCGCGTGGTCGACTCCGGCCGGGAGGAGCAGCCCTTCACCGTGCACGTCCGGCGGGCCGACGGCGGGGAGGAACGGATCGCCGCCCGAGCCGTCATCGACGCCTCCGGCACCTGGTCCCTGCCCGGACCGGCCGGAGCGGACGGACTGCCCGCGCTCGGCGAGCGGGCCGCGGCCGACCGCGTCTCCTACCGCGTTCCCGACCTCAACGACCCCGCCGTACGCGCCCGTTACGCGGGCCGGCGTACGGCGGTCGTCGGTTCCGGCGCCTCCGCCTTCACGGCCCTCGCCGCCCTGGCCGACCTCGCGAAGGAGGCGCCCGGGACGCACGCGGTGTGGATCCTGCGCCGCGGCCTCGGCGCGGACACGTACGGCGGTGGCGAGGCCGACGCGCTTCCCGCCCGCGGTGCCCTGGGGCTGCGCGCCAAGGCGGCCGTGGCGGACGGGTACGCCTCCGCCGCCACCGGCTTCCGCGTCGCGGCGCTGGAGAGGGTCGCGGCGCTGGAAGGCGCCGAGGCGCTGGAGAGGGAGGGCGGGCGGCTGGTGCTCGTCGCCGAGGACGGCCGTCGTCTCGAACCGGTCGACGAGGTCATCGTCCTGACCGGCTTCCGGCCCGACCTCTCCTTCCTCTCGGAGGTACGCCTCGGCCTGGACGAACGTCTCCAGGCACCCGTGCGCCTGGCCCCGCTCATCGACCCGAACGTCCACTCCTGCGGCACGGTCTACCCGCACGGCGTCCGCGAACTCTCCCACCCCGAGCGGGACATCCACCTGGCCGGCATGAAGTCGTACGGCCGCGCCCCCACGTTCCTCGCGATGACCGGCTACGAGCAGGTCCGCTCCCTCGCCGCGGCCCTGGCCGGGGACCACGAGGCCGCCGAGCGCGTGGAGCTGACGCTCCCGGAAACGGGCGTCTGCGGCGGCGCGGGTCTGTTCGACGAGCCGGAGGAGGCGCAGACCGGGGAGGGCGGCGGCGGTTGCTGCTCCGCCCCTGCGGCGTCCACCGCCTCCGTCACGCTTGAGATCGGCGGCCGGGCTGTGGGGTCCGGCGGCTGCTGACCTCCCTGCCCCGCCCCGCGCCGCCGCGCGACCGGGGACTGGCCCCGGTCGCGCGCTATTTCGCCGACCAGGGCTGACCAGGGACGCCCCGGGCCGGTCAGCCGTCCTCGTTCTCGTTCTCGTCCTCGTTCGCCGGGCGGGCCGCCGGTTTCTTTCCGGCGAGTACGTCCTGGAGGCGCTGCGTGCCGAGTTGGGCGGCCTGCCGGGTGGACTCGGCGATCACCCCGTCCAGGCCGCCGTTGGTGACGGACAGGGCGCTGTCGCCGACGCGGACCGCGGCGAAGTCCAGGCTGAGCTTGGAGTTCGCGCCGCCCGACTCCCCGTACACCGTCACCCGCAGGCTCTCGCGGGCCTCGCCCACGCCGGGCAGGGGCGAGGCGACGACCTGGACCGACAGCTCCCCGCCCCTGACGTCCGTGGCCGTGAACTCGCCGCACTTCCCCGGCACGGCCTTCAGCCAGGCCAGCGACGCGTCCAGCGCCGCCCGGTCGTACGCCCCGACCTGGTACCGCACCTGCGTCCCGTCGTCGGTGTCGTCCAGGCCCGTGACCGCGCGGGCCCCGGTCGGCTCGCCCAGCAGGTCCTCCGCGTACAGGCCGTCCAGCAGCCGCTGGCAGTCGGCGACGTCCGCCTTGCCCTTGAGCAGGGCGTCCCGCCAGGTCGCCGCGCCCTGCGTCGGTGTCCAGTCCCCGCCCAGGTCCTTGTCGGTGATCAGCGCCGACTTCACCTGCGCCTCGGTGAGCGTGCGGGCGACCGTGACCGAGGGGGACGACGACGGGGCTTTCCCGGCCACGGGCGAGGCGGAGACCGCCGTGTCGCCCGCCGCCGCCCGGGAGCCGCCGCCATCGCCGGCCGAGCACCCGGCGGTCGTGAGCAGCGCGGCCACCGCCGCCAGGACCGGGACGGCCGCGGGGACGGTACGACGACGGGAGAGGCGGAACTGGCCGAGCGGGCCGGGCGGGCCGGGCGGACGGGTCATCGCGGAATGCCTCCTACGGCTTCAACGGCTTCTACGGCTTCTCCCGCTGACTACGCGGCTTCTCCCGCTCATGCGGCTGCTGCGGGCGCGGGATCTCCACCTCACCGCACCACCTGCCGGAACCGCCCACCAGCGCACCGGTCCGACCGGGTGAGGCATTCCGCCCGTTCGGGACGCCCCCGGTTCGGGACGCCCGGTTCGAGATGTCCCTTCCAGATGCCCCCGTCCCCCACCACATCGACACTGGCAGCATGCCGGGACGGATCGAGGACTACGCCCTCGTCGGAGACCTGCTCACAGCCGCCCTCGTGGGGCGCGACGGCAGCCTCGACTGGCTGTGCCTGCCGCGCTTCGACTCGCCCGCCTGCTTCGCCGCGCTGCTGGGCGACGAGAACAACGGCCGCTGGCGGATCGCCCCGGCGGACGCGTACACGGGCGAGGGCGAGGGTGTGACGGTCCGCCGTCGTTACCGCGGTGACTCCCTCATCCTGGAGACCGAGTGGGAGACCGCCACCGGCCGGGCCACCGTCGTCGACTTCATGCCGCGCCGCGACGGCGCCCCCTGCGTCGTACGCATCGTCGAGGGCAACGCCGGCACGGTCGCCCTGCGCATGGACCTGCGACTGCGCTTCGAGTACGGCAGCGTCGTGCCCTGGATGCACCGGGTGGACGGGCAGCTGACGGGGATCGCGGGCCCGGAGTCGGTGTGGCTGTCCACGCCCGTCGCGCTGACCGGACACGGCGAGGCCCACACCGCCGACTTCACCGTCACCGCGGGCGAACGGATCCCCTCCGTCCTGACCTGGCACCCCTCCCACCTGCCCACCCCCGACACCGTGGACCCCTTCGACGCGCTGCGCCGCACCGAGCAGTACTGGAGCCAGTGGCTGCGCCCGTTCTCGTACGACGGCACCTACCGTGACGCGGTCGTCCGTTCCCTCATCACCCTCAAGGCCCTCACCTACGAGCCGACCGGCGGCATCGTCGCCGCCCCCACCACCTCCCTCCCCGAACAGCCCGGCGGCGTCCGCAACTGGGACTACCGCTACTGCTGGCTCCGCGACGCCGGAATGACCCTGGAGGCCCTGCTGCGCAGCGGCTTCACCGCCGAGGCGGACGCCTGGCGCGGCTGGCTGGAACGGGCGGTGGCGGGCCGGCCGAAGGACATCCAGATCATGTACGGCATCGGCGGCGAGCGCCGGCTGACGGAGTGGACGGCCGACTGGCTCGCCGGGTACGAGAAGTCCCGCCCGGTACGCATCGGCAACGGCGCCGCCGCTCAGCAACAGCTCGACGTACCCGGTGAGTTGATGGACACCCTCTACCTGACCCTCCGCTCCGGACTGCGCCCCCAACGGCATCTCCTCTCCCTCCAGCAGGCCGTGCTCGACCATCTGGAGGAGGTGTGGACGCACCCCGACCAGGGTCTGTGGGAGACCCGCGGCGAACCCCGCCACCACGTCCACTCCAAGGTCATGTGCTGGGTGGCCTTCGACCGGGCGGTCCGCATGGCCGAGGAGCACGGGCGCCCGGGGCCCGTCGCGCGCTGGCGCGAGATCCGCGACCGTATCCACCGGGAGGTCTGCGAGCGGGGCTTCGACCCGGTCCGCGCCACCTTCACGCAGTCCTACGGTTCCCGCGCGCTCGACGCCGCGCTGCTGCTCATCCCGGGGACCGGCTTCCTGCCGCCGGACGACCCGCGCGTCGTCGGCACGGTCGCCGCCGTCGAGCGCGAACTCGCGACCGACGACGGCCTGGTCAGCCGCTACTCGACGGTCCCCGGTGGAACCGCGGGCCCCGACGGTCTCACCGGTGGCGAGGGAACCTTCCTCGCCTGTTCCTTCTGGCTCGCGGACGCCCTGCGTCTGACCGGCCGGGAGGACGACGCCCGCCGCCTTTTCGAGCGCCTGCTGCTCCTGCGCAACGACGTCGGTCTCCTCGCCGAGGAGTACGACGTCCTCACCCACCGCCAGCTGGGCAATTTCCCCCAGGCGTTCACGCACGTCCCGCTCATCCGCGTGGCGTACGAACTCGACCACCACGCGATCCATCACGCGCGAAAACTTCCGTAAAGTGTCAGTGAATCCGAGGCGACTTCTGCGAGGCTGGCAGGATGCAGACGCTTTACAGAAGACTGCTCACGTTCCTTCCCCGTATCGGTGTGAAGGTCCTCGATCTCGGCCCCGGTGCCTCCGTCGTGTTCCGGCGAGGTGAACGGACCGGCGTTCCGGTGGGACAGAGTGCCCATCTGGTGACCCAGGGGAAGGGGCGGTACGCCGTCACGTCCGTGGGCTCCGATACGTGGCTGGTGGCGCGCGCGGCCAAGGGGCGCAAGGCGACGAGCGTCGCCTTCGGCGGCACCGGAGCACGGCTCCTCCTCGACAAGGCCGTGTCGGCCGAGTCGGAGCGGGAGTTCCAGCTCGGGGCCGCCCACTATCTGTGCGCCCAGCACGTGGCCGCGCTGCTGGAGCTGTACCGCGTGAACTGCGTGTTCGACGTGGGTGCCAACATCGGGCAGTACGGGAAGGAGCTGCGGAAGTTCGGCTACAAGGGACGCATCGTCTCCTTCGAGCCGGTCTCCGACACCTTCGCGAAGCTGCGGGAGTCGGCAGAGAGCGACCCCGACTGGCAGGTCTACAACTTCGCGCTCGGGCGTGAGGAGGCCGTGCAGTCCATCCACATCGACTGGAAGTCCATGAACTCGCTGCTGCCGCCGAGCGAGTACGGCAAGGAGCGGTACAAGCGGTTCGCCAAGGGGCGTACCGAGGAGATCGAGATCCGGCGGCTCGACGACGTGATGCAGAAGGCCCTGGAGGGGATCGAAGATCCCCGGCCGTATCTGAAGATGGACACGCAGGGGTTCGACATGGAGGTGTTCGCCGGGGCGGGTGAGCGGATCTCCGAGTTCGTGGGGATGCAGTCCGAGGTGGCGGCGTTGCGGTTGTACGAGGGGAGTCCTTCGATGGGGGAGGCCGTCGCCGCGTACGAGGCCGCGGGGTTCGGGGTGACCGGGATGTATCCCGTTACCCGGGAGCCGGCCACCGGGCGGGTTGTCGAGTTCGACTGTGTGATGGTGCGGCCTGAGGCAAGTGGGATTGCCGCGGGTTGAGTTGGGCTGGCCGCCGCCCCGCGGCGGAGCCGCCGGTGTCACAGCCCCGCGCCCCTTGCGGGGCGCTGGTGGGGGGCCGGAGTCGGTAGGCTGATCACTGCTGCGGATCCCCCTACCTGCGCGCTTCTTCATCGCATGAAGTGCCGTTCGCGGTCGTCGTGTTGGCCTTCTGCTGTGTTGAGGATGATTCGCTGGTGCTCGTCGCGGAGCGGTATCGGTTGAACGGGTCGATTGGCCGCGGCGGTATGGGGGAGGTGTGGCAGGCCACCGACGAGGTGCTCGGGCGGGAGGTGGCCGTCAAGCTGCTGCTCGGGGACGAGGCCGACAGCGCGGCGGCCGCCCGGTTCCGGCTGGAGGCGCAGACGGCGGCCCGGCTGAGCCACCCGTACGTCGTCGCCGTGTTCGACTTCGGCGCCTGGGACGACCGCTTCTACCTGGTCATGGAGCTCGTCGAAGGGCAGAGCCTCGCGCAGGAGCTGACCGCGGCGGGCACCCTCGGGACCGAGCGGGTCGCCACGGTCGCCGCCCAGGCCGCGGCCGGGCTCGCCGCCGCGCACCGGGAGGGGATCGTGCACCGGGACATCAAGCCCGGCAACCTCCTCGCGGACGCCCAAGGCACCGTGAAGATCGGTGACTTCGGCATCGCCCGCTTCGTCGACGACCCGTCCTCCGCGCTCACCACGGCCGGGCAGATCGTCGGCACCAGCCTCTACCTCGCCCCCGAACGCGCCCTCGGGAGACCGGCGTCGGCCGCCTCCGACGTCTACTCCCTGGGCTGCGTGCTGTACCAACTCCTCACCGGGCGACCGCCGTTCCGGGCCGAGAGCGCCACGGTCACCCTGCACCAGCACATCGACATGGCCCCGGTGCCGCCCCGCGAGCGCGGTGTCCAACTGCCGCCCGCCTTCGAGAGCTACCTCCTCGGCCTCCTCGCCAAGAAGCCCGAGGACCGGCCCACGGCCCAGGAGGTCGCGGACTGGTTCGGCACCGGGGCGTGGCGGGGGCCGGCCGAGCCGCTGCCCGTGGCGTCGGGGACGACACCGACACCGAGGCCGTCGGCGCTCTCCGCCTCGCCGTCGTACGACTCCCGGCCGTCGCGGTCGGCTTCCGCCGAGAGCGGCCCTTCGACGATGTACCGGCTGCCGCCGACCGCCGCACAGCCGGCCCGGCCCGCGCAGGCCGCCGCCCATGCCACCCACTCCGCACACGCTGCCCACTCCGCCAACGCTGCTCACGCCGCCCGCTCCATGCCCTCCGCGCCGTCGCGCCGCGCACGGTCCGGAGGTGCACGGCCCGGAGGCGGGCGGTCGGGAAGCGCGAGATCGGGAGGTGGCGTCGGTGCGATGGCCCGTCGGCGGCCCTTGGGCCTCGCGGTCCTCGCGGGCGCGGTGCTCTTCGTGCTGGCCGTGCTCGCCGGCATGAAGATATTCGCGCCGGACAACACCGCGGCCGAGACCGGGACCGGGCGGAAGGACGGGTCGTCCACCGGCCCCGAGAACACCGAGGCGCCCGCCGCCGGGACAGTGGCCCGGACCGGGACGCCCGACTCCGCACCCGCACCCGGCGACGACGTCAACGCGGAGCCCCCCGCGTCCCCCTCGTTATCGGAAAGTCCGGTAGCCACGCCGACCCCGGCCGAGGATGAGGCCGAGGCCGAGGAGAAGCAACCGAAGGACCAGAAGGACCCGAAGCAGGAAGAGCTGCCGCAGCCCCCGCCGCAGTACGGCGACGACGGGGACGATGGGGACGACGACGGGTACGAAGAGGACTAGCCGGACCGGGCGAGAGCTGGGGCGAGGACTAGAAGTCCTTCTCCGGCCAGTCGAGCAGCCGTGCTCCGATGACCGCCGTCTGGAGCGTGTACCGGTGCAGCGGATCGGCCGGATTCGCGTCGGTGAGTTTGTGGATGCGGTCCAGCCGGTACGTGAGCGCGCGGACGCTGAGCGACAGCCGTCGGGCGGCCTCCGCGGCGACGCAGCCGGAGTCGAAGTAAGCGGTGAGGGTGTCGAGGAGCGGTTCCGCCCCGCCGCGGGCCTGACGCAGCGGGCCGAGCGCGCTGAGGACCAGATCGGCCATGGCCTGCCGGTCCCGGGTGAGCACGGGGTAGACGAGGAGGTCGGCGGCGCGCAGCACGGGGCTGTCGAACTCCAGGCGGTCGGCCAGGTCGAGGGCGTTCAGGGCCTCCTCGTACGAGTGGACTACCCCGCCGGGCCCCGGCTGGGAGCGGCCGATGGCGACGCGTCCGCCGTCGGTGGCCGCGTACGCCTGCTTGGCGAAGAAGTCGAGCACGTCGTCCTGGTCGCCGGGCGCGATGCACACCAGACGTCCGTCCTTGGTGGTCACGAGGATGCTGCGGTCGCCGAACCGGCTGATCAGGGAGCGCTCCACATCGCGGGGCACGGCGTCCCCCTCGTCGTACGCCGTCTCGCCCTGTGCCACCGCGACGGCGTGGGCGTGCGACAGGCGCAGTCCGAAGCGTTCGGCGCGCTCGGCCAGCAGGCCGAGGTCGCTGCGGCCGTGCAGGAGGTCGTCGATGAACTCCCGGCGTGCGGCCTCCTCCTGGCGTACGGCGAGGAGTTGCGCGCGCTCGTAGCCCTCGGCGAAGGCGTCGACGGCCTGCTCGACGGCGGCGAGCGTGCTCTCGCCGGCCGTGGCCGGCCAGTGGACGCGGGCGGCGGCCAGGTGCGCGCCGACCAGGGCGCGCAGTCCGTACCCCGCCTCGGCGGCCCGCTCGCCCAGGGCCCGGCGGGAGGCGAGTTCTTCGCGGGTCAGCCGGCGGCCGGTCGCGGCGGCGTCCGCGAGGATGCGCCCGTACCCGTCCAGGTACTCCTCGGGTATCTCCCGCCCCGCCGCCATGCGCGCCCCCGGTTTCCTGATGAGCCGTTGACGTCTTTCTAGCGCATACGGGCGGAGCGTGGTCCGGTGAGGGTGGGGTTCACTGCCGGAGTGCGGCAGGTCCATACGTGACCTCGGCTCCCCTCGGGGCTGGGCCCCGATACCGGTCGTCCCCCGACGATGTTCCGGTACCGGGGCCCTGTCCGTCCCCCGTGCTCCCCGTTTCTGCCCCACCATCGTGACCCGGGACGGGAGCCCGGCGCATTGCCGGATTCCGGCAGTCTTTACGCGTCCTTGATGCCGGGCAGCGCTCACAGGTTCGATTCCGGACGCCGCTCACGCATCGGCGCGGCATCAAGAACGCGTAAAGACTGCCGGGTTACGGCAATGCGCACACACGTACGAGCCTGGCACGATGTGCATCGGTCGAGGTGACCGGCACAGGTGGGGAGGTGGACCGGATGGCGCTGTTTCTTGGTCTCGGCATCGCGGGAATCGTTCTGCTGGTCCTGACGTTCGTCTTCGACGGCGTACTCGAAGGGCTCTTCGGCGGGGCGGGTTTCCTGGACGGGCTCTTCGACGGACTGCTCTCGCTGCCGGTCATCGCCGGATTCGTCTCGATGCTCGGCTTCGGCGGGGCGCTCGTCCTCGGCACGACCGGGCTCGGCGCCGGTCCCGCCACCGCGGTGGGCATCGGCGCGGGCGCGGGGGCGGGCTGGCTGACCTGGCGGTTCAGCCGGGCCCTGATGCGGGACGAGCCGTCCGCGACGCCGCGCGGCACCGACCTCGTGGGCAGTTCGGGCTCGGTCGTCACACCGATCCCGGCCGACGGCTACGGCGAGGTGCTCGTGTATCTCGCGGGCCAGCCGGTGAAGCTGGCGGCGAAGAGTCCCGAGCCGGTGGCCCGGGGTGCCGAGATCTGGGTCGAAGAGTCGCTGTCACCGACGTCGGTGGCGGTCCGCCCGGTCCAGCGCTGAAGCCCTGTCT
This sequence comes from Streptomyces sp. NBC_00878, assembly GCF_026341515.1. Classification (NCBI taxonomy): domain Bacteria; kingdom Bacillati; phylum Actinomycetota; class Actinomycetes; order Kitasatosporales; family Streptomycetaceae; genus Streptomyces; species Streptomyces sp. NBC_00878. The sequence continues at coordinate 5,560,810 of NZ_JAPEOK010000001.1, forward strand.
GTCCCGTAACCCGTACCGCTCGTACTGATCTGCCGCCTGGGGGCGGCAGGGGGGAATCCACCATGAGTCCAGTTCTCGTCGCGGTCGTGGGAGTCGTCGTACTCCTCGTACTGCTCGCGCTCGTCGTCGTCACCCGTTACAAGGTGGCCGGGCCCAGCCAGGCGTTCATCGTCACGGGCAGGCGCGGCAAGAAGTCCACCGACCCGGACACCGGCCGGGTGTTCACCGACAACAGCGGCCAGAAGGTCGTGGTCGGCGGCGGTGTCTTCGTCGTGCCGTTCGTGCAGCAGAAGTTCACCCTGGACCTGTCCTCGCGGCACATTCCGATCTCGGTGCGTGGCGCGGTCACGCTGCGCGGCGTCAAGGCGAACCTCGAAGGCGTCGCCATCGTCAAGGTCGGCGGCACCGAGGACTCCATCCGCGCCGCGGCCCAGCGGTTCCTGATGCAGCAGGACGGCATCGTCGGCTTCACCCAGGAGGTGCTGTCCGGCGCGCTGCGTTCCATCGTGGGCCGGATGTCGGTCGAGGACATCATCCGGGACCGTGCCGCGTTCGCCGGGCAGGTCGCGGAGGAGGCGGAGGCGAGCCTGTCCGGGCAGGGCCTGGTGCTCGACGCCTTCCAGATCCAGGACATCACCACCGAGGGCTCCTACCTGGAGGACCTCGGCCGCCCCGAGGCCGCCCGCGCCAGGCAGGAGGCCGACATCGCCGAGGCGGTGGCCCGGCGCGCCGCCGAACAGGCCCGGCTGAAGGCCGAGGAGGAGATCGCGATCGCTCAGCGGACCTTCGCCCTCAAGACGGCGGAGATCAAGGCCGAGACGGACGAGGCCGCGGCCCGTGCCGCGGCGGCCGGCCCGCTGGCCGAGGCGGCCCGCTCGCAGGAGGTGCTCGCCGAGCAGGAGAAGGTCGCCCAGCGGCAGGCCGCGCTGACCGACCGCGAGCTGGACACCAAGGTCCGCAAGCCCGCCGACGCCGCCCGCTACCAGGCCGAGCAGGAGGCCGAGGCCCGGCGTATCGCGCAGGTCAAGGAGGCCGAGGCGGACGCCCAGCGGTCCAGGCTGACCGGTGAGGGCGAGAAGGCGCACCGCGCGGCGCTCGCCGACGCCGTACGCATCGAGGGTGAGGCGGAGGCCGCCGCGATCGGGGCGAAGGGGGCGGCCGAGGCCGAGGCGATGCGGAAGAAGGCCGACGCGTTCGCGCAGTACGGCGATGCGGCCGTGCTGCAGATGCTTGTCGAGGTGTTGCCGCAGGTTGTCGCCAAGGCGTCCGAGCCGCTCAGCGCCATCGACAAGATGACGGTGATCTCTACGGATGGGGCGAGCCAGTTGTCGCGTACGGTCGCGGACAACGTCGCCCAGGGGGTCGAACTCCTCAGCTCCACGACGGGCGTTGACCTTGCGGAGCTTCTCAAGGGGATCACTGCGCCGAAGCCGGCGGGCGCTGTCGCGGTCGAGGCCAACGGGAAGATCGAAGTGAGTGACTGACGGTACGGGTTGAGATGTGGCTGCGGGCGCGTGGGGGCTGGTCGCGCAGTTCCCCGCGCCCCTGAAAGCGCGGCTGCGCCGCGACCAGCCACCCCACCGGGCCGCAGCCAAATCCATTCCGCAGGCCGCCGTAGGGTGAACGCACACCTAGATCGACGCCGGACACGGGACACCAGACAGGGGAGCAGTCATGGGTACTCCACGCCTGAGCAGTACGCCGTTGCCGGGGATCGGTGTGCGGTACGACCTGACGACGCGCGAGCAGCGCCGGCTGTCGGTGGTCGCGCACCGGGACGGCGGCCGGACACTGAGCGCGTACCGGACGGACGACCCGGACGCCTGCGCCCTCTCCGTACGGCTCACCTCAGGTGAGTCCACGGCGCTCATCGACGCGCTGATGCCCGCGCACCACAGCCCGAACCTGCTCTCCACCACCGAACTGGGCCTGGTGGCCGAGCGGATCGAGCTGTCGTCGACCTCGCACTGGAACGGCCGGCTGCTGGGCGACACCCGGCTGCGGACCGAGACCGGCGTCTCGATCGTCGCGGTCCTGCGCCGGGCCGAGGCCATCCCGTCCCCCGTGCCGGACTTCCGGCTGGCCGGTGGCGACATCCTCATCGTGATCGGCACCCGCGAGGGCGTCGAGGCCGCGGCGGCGATACTCGGAAGGGAGTGAGCGCGGTGCACTCGTCCGCGACGTTCCTGATCGAGTTCGGCGCGATCATCCTGGCCCTCGGACTGCTCGGCCGGTTCGCCGGACGCTTCCAGTTCTCGCCCATACCCCTCTATCTGCTGGCCGGTCTCGCCTTCGGCGAGGGCGGGCTGCTCCCGCTGGGCACCAGTGAGGAGTTCGTCGCGATCGGCGCCGAGATCGGCGTCGTCCTGCTGCTGCTCATGCTCGGCCTGGAGTACACGGCGACCGACCTGGTCTCCAACCTCAAGACCCAGTACCCGGCGGGCCTGGTGGACGCCGCCCTGAACGCCCTGCCGGGCGCGGCGATGGCGCTGCTGCTCGGCTGGGGCCCGGTCGCCGCCGTCGTGCTGGCCGGCGTCACCTGGATCTCCTCCTCCGGTGTCATCGCCAAGGTCCTGGGCGACCTGGGACGGCTCGGCAACCGCGAGACCCCGGTGATCCTCAGCATCCTGGTCCTCGAAGACCTCTCCATGGCCGTCTATCTGCCGATCATCACCGCGCTGCTGGCCGGCGCCGGTCTGGCGGCGGGCAGCGCCACGCTCGCGATCGCGCTCGGCGCCGCCGGACTCGTTCTCGTGATCGCGGTGCGCTACGGCCGCCACATCTCCCGTTTCGTCTCCAGCGACGACCCCGAGAAGCTGCTGCTGGTCGTCCTGGGCCTGACCCTGCTGGTCGCGGGTGTCGCGCAGCAGCTCCAGGTCTCCGCGGCCGTGGGTGCGTTCCTGGTCGGCATCGCGCTGTCCGGCGAGGTCGCCGAGGGCGCGCACGGACTGCTCTCGCCGCTGCGCGACCTGTTCGCCGCCGTGTTCTTCGTCTTCTTCGGCCTGCACACCGACCCGGCGAGCATTCCGCCGGTTCTGCTGCCCGCGCTGGCGCTGGCGGTCGTCACCGCCGGCACGAAGATCGCCACCGGCTACTGGGCCGCCAAGCGGGCCGGGATCTCCGCGAAGGGCCGTTGGCGGGCGGGCGGCACGCTGGTGGCCCGGGGCGAGTTCTCCATCGTCATCGCCGGGCTGGCCGTCACGTCCGGCATCGAACCCTCACTCGGTCCGCTGGCCACGGCGTACGTCCTGATCCTGGTGATCGTCGGTCCGCTCACCGCGCGGTACACCGAGCCGCTGGCCACGCGGCTGACCGGGCGGTCGCGTCGTACGGCCGCCGCCGCGGGGGGTGAGGCGCCGCAGGACCGGGACCTTGTCCCGAGCCCTGACGCGCCTGCCGAGAAATAGCCGCCGGGCGGGTGGGCGCCTGCGGGTGCGTGGGGGCTGGTCGCGCCCACTCGAGGGTTCCCGTCCTCGGCCAGTCACCGGATTTTCGCGACTGCCAACGCGCCCCGGCGTGCGCGGACGTCCCGTACCGTCGTTCCAGGCGGTTGTGTTTTCGCAGGTCAGAGGTGGTGAAAGCGTTCCAGCGTCCCGTGCTGGCCGAGGTTCCTTGCCCGGTCGCCGATGGCTCCCGTTTCCTGGAGGCAGTTCGGAACGATCACGCCTCACGGCCTCCACCAAGCGAGGTCTCACGGCCTCCACCAAGGGATAGTCATGCGCTTCACGAACGTCCGCCGCCAGACCCTGCTCGCCGCGCTCGGCCTCGCTGCCGCCGTCACGCTCACCGCGTGCAACCCCGGAGGCGACAACGCGTCGGGCAACTCGTCGTCGAGCGCACCGGCCGCCTCGGCCGACACCGGCAAGGACACCGGCGGCAAGGAGACGGGCGGCTCGGGCAGCAGCGGTACCTCCGGCTCGGGCGGCAGTGGCTCCTCCAGCGGATCGAACGCCGGTGACGACGCCAAGGGCACAGTCGCCGGTACGGGTTCGGGCTCGGGTGCCAACGCGACCAAGTGCCGCACCGACGAGCTTGAGGTCAACGCCGAAGACAACACCACCGACAAGAAGGAGGGTGTCGTCACCGTTTCGTTCAAGAACGCCGGCGGCCGCGACTGCACAATGGTGGGTTACGCGGGCGTCGACCTGAAGACCGCCGACGGCGACACCCTCTCCGTCGCGCGCGACGGCCAACAGTCAGCCGACCTGGCGGTCCTCAAGAACGGCGAGTCCGCCGCCTTCAACATCACGTTCCCCGCCAACGACTCCGGCGGCTCCGGTGTCCGTCTGAAGGACATCCTCGTCACGCCCCCGAACGAGACCAAGTACGTCCGTGTCGCCTGGCCCGCGGGTTCCCTCCCGGTCTCGGACGGCTCCTCGGGCCCCAAGCTGGAGATGAACCCCCCGGGCAAGGTCGGCTGAGGCCCGGTACGTACGACAGTCGGCTGAAGCCTCGTACGTAGGAGACTGGTACGGCCCGTGCGACAGCCGGGCCGGCCATGGTCACGCCACTCCGTGAGACTCGGCGCGGACCTGGTCCTCGGCGCTCTCGGCCGGTACTTTGCGATTCCTTTACACTGGGTGCGACGTGTCCATCAGGGCACGTCACATGACCTTGAGCGCGAGTGAAGGAGCGACGGTTCCGCGATGGGTGAACCTCCCAGTACCAGCCGTGCCAAGCCCGGCCCGAGACGCACGCGTGACGGAGCGGGGGCGGCACGGTGACCGAGATCCTGCTGCTTCTGCTCGCCCTGCTGCTCACGCTCGCCTGTGCCGTGTTCGTGGCGGCCGAGTTCTCGCTGACCACCGTCGAGCGCGGTGACCTGGAGCGGGCCGCCGAGGCGGGCGAGCGGGGCGCCGACGGCGCGCTGAAGGCGGTGCGGCGGCTGACGCTCCAACTGTCCGGGGCGCAGCTGGGCATCACCGTCACCTCGCTGGTGATCGGCATGCTCGCCGAGCCGTCGCTCGCCGTGCTGCTGAAGGGGCCGCTGGAGTCGGCCGGTCTGGGCGGCGCCGCCTCGACCGTGGCGACCGTGCTCGGCGTGGTCGTCTCCACCGTCGTCCTGATGGTGGTCGGCGAGCTGGTGCCGAAGAACTGGGCGATCTCGCGCCCGCTGGCCGTCGCCAAGGTGGTCGCGGGCCCGCAGCGCGGATTCACGGCCGCGTTCGGCCCGTTCATCCATCACCTCAACAACACCGCGAACCGTTTCGTACGCCGCGCCGGCCTGGAGCCCGCCGAGGAGCTGGCCTCCGCCCGCGGCCCCGAGGAACTCGTCGCGCTGGCCCAGCACTCGGCCGCCCAGGGCGCCCTGGAGCCGGACTCGGCGGAGCTCTTCGTCCGCACACTGCACCTGAGCGAGCTGACCGCGGAGAACGTGATGACCCCGCGCGTCGACGTACGGGCGCTGGAGTCGCGCGCCACGGCCGCCGACGCCGCCAACCTCACCCACGCGACCGGGCTGTCCCGCTTCCCGGTCTACCGCGACAGCCTGGACGAGGTCGTCGGCTCGGTCCACATTCGTGACGTACTCGCCCTGGAGCCGGACAAGCGGGCCGTCACACCCGTCACCGAGCTGGCCACGGCCCCGCTGCTGGTGCCCGACACCCTGCCGGCCGACCGCCTCCTGGAGCGGATGCGGACGGCCCGCACCATGGCCGTCGTCATCGACGAGTACGGCGGTACGGCGGGCGTGGCGACGGTCGAGGACATCGTCGAGGAGGTCGTCGGCGAGGTGCGCGACGAGCACGACCCCGTCGAGGTGCCCGACCTGCTGCCCGCCCCCGCGTCCGCGGACGGCCGCGCGGTCTGGGAGGCGGACGGGGGCGTACGGATCGACGAACTCGCCGCGATAGGCCTGCGGGCGCCGGAGGGTCCGTACGAGACCGTCGCCGGCCTGGTCGCCACGCGGCTCGCCCGGATCCCGGCCGCGGGCGACGCGCTCGACCTCGACGGCTGGCGCCTCGACGTCCTCGACGTGGAGCACCACCGGGCGGACCGGGTCCGCATCACGGAACCGGCCACGCGCAAGTCTGTTCACGACTCGGCTCCCGGGTCCGCTCACGAGCCGGCCACCGCGTCTGCTCATGGGTCGGCCACCGCGTCTGCTCATGGGGCGGCCGGCCAGAGCGTGGAGGAGTCCCGATGAGCACGATCACGACCCTCCAACTGGCCATCGGCGCCCTGACCCTGCTGACCAACGCGTTCTTCGTCGGCGCGGAGTTCGCCCTGATCTCCGTACGCCGGAGCCAGATCGAACCGCGTGCCCAGAAGGGCGACAAGCGGGCCCGGATGACCCTGTGGGGCCTCAGGCACATCTCCGCGATGATGGCGACCGCCCAACTCGGCATCACCGTCTCGTCGTTGGTGCTGGGCGCGGTCGCCGAACCGGCCATCGCGCATCTGCTGGAGCCCGCCTTCGAGGCGGCCAGCGTCCCGGACGCCCTCGTCCACCCGATCGCCTTCGTGATCGCGCTCACCGTGGCGACGTATCTGCACATGCTGATCGGCGAGATGATCCCGAAGAACCTCGCGCTCGCCGCGCCGGTGCCCGCCGCGCTGCTGCTCGGCCCGCCCCTGGTGGCCCTCACCCGGGCGCTGAAGCCGGTCGTCTTCGGTATCAACGCCTTCGCCAACGCCCTGCTGAAGCTGCTGCGGGTCGAGGCCAAGGGCGAGGTGGAGTCGGTCTTCACCGACGACCAGCTCGCCCGCATGGTCGTGGACTCCAGCCAGGCCGGGCTGCTGCTGGCCGCGGACGGCGAACGGCTGCGCGACGCCCTGGAGTTGGGCACCCGCCCGGTCGGCGAGATCCTCGTCCCGGCCCAGCGGATGCGTACGGTCGAACACACCATCACCCCGGCACGGCTGGAGCGCGCGGCCGCCGAAGCCGGTTTCTCCCGCTTCCCCGTGACCGACGAGGACGGCACGCTGCTCGGCTACCTCCACATCAAGGACACCCTCGGCGTCGCCGACCGTGACCGCCCGTTCCCGCGTTCCGCCCTGCACGCGGTCACCCGTGTCCGTATCGACACCCCGCTCGACGACACCCTCACCGCGCTGCGCGCCAATGACAGCCACCTCGCGGCGGTCACCGGTGAGTCGGGGAAAGTCCTCGGCTTCGTCACGATGGAGGACGTGTTGTCGGAACTGGTCGGGCCGTCTCCGGCGGGGGTGTGACCGGCGGCGTGGTCTACACCACAGTGCTCCGCAACCCACTGCCACTATCGTCGCGAGTAGTCGCACGTCGTAACAGATCAGGTCGGAAGGGCGCGCTGTGTCGGACGAGGGGCGGTTGATCGCCGGGCGGTACCGGCTGATCGAGCGGATCGGCCGCGGTGGCATGGGCACTGTGTGGCGCACCGAGGACGAGGTCCTCAGCCGTGAGATCGCCCTCAAGCGGCTGCACGTCCAGCAGCACCTCACCGAGGACGAGCTCGCCACCGTCTACGAACGCACCCGCCGGGAGGCACGCAGCGCCGCCCGCATCACCCACCCGAACGTGGTCGTCGTCCATGACGTCGTGGACGACGAGGGGCTGCCCTGCATCGTCATGGAGTACGTGCACGGCACCACCCTCGCCGACCTGCTGAAGGGCGGCGGGGCCCTACCGCCCGGTGAGGCCGCCCGGATCGGCGTCCGCATGATCGCCGCGCTGCGGGCCGCCCACGCCGCCGGAGTACTGCACCGCGACGTGAAGCCCGGCAACGTCCTGCTGGGCGGGAACGGCCGTGTCGTCCTCACCGACTTCGGCATCGCGATGGCGACCGGCAGCTCGACGCTGACGAAGACCGGCGAACTCATCGGCTCGATCGACTACATGGCGCCGGAGCGGATGAGGGGCCACAAGCCCGGCCCCACCTCGGACCTCTGGGCGCTCGGCGCCACCCTCTACCAGTGCGTCGAGGGGCGGCCCCCGTTCCGCAGGAATACGGCGATGGAGACCGCGTACGCCGTCGCCGTCGACCCGCTCGCCCCCATGAAGCAGGCCGGTTCGCTGCAACCTCTCATCGAGATGCTGCTCGCCAAGGACCCGGAGAGCCGTCCGTCCGCGGAGGAGGCGGAACGCGCTCTGCGGGTCGTGGCATCGCGGAGCCCGGGCCCTGGCGCGGGCGAGACGGTGACGACCGAGACCACGTGGTCTCCGGCGACGGCGACGGCGACGGCGACGATGCCGGCGACTGGGGTGGCGGGGTCGACGGGTGTGACCGGGGCGGCGAATCCGGTCGGCGCCACGATCACCGATTCGGCAATGGGGCCGGGGACGAGGCACGACTCGGGGTCGGCTTCCCCCCTCACGTCCATGCCGCCCCCTCCCGCCGCCGACAGCAGTGGCAGCAGTGGCAGTGGTGATGCCCGCGGCGGTGGCAACGGTCGTGGCCGGGGCCGGGGGCGTCGTGCCCTCCTCTGGAGCGCGACCGCCGTGACGCTGGCCGCCGCGGCGGTCGCGGGCGGGCTCTACGTGATGGCCCCGGGCTACGGCTTGGGCGACAGCGCGCGGGACTCCGCGACGGAGCCCTCCCCCTCCTCCCCCTCACCCTCCGCGTCCGGGCCGCTGCCTCCCCCCGTCCCCCAGGGGTTCCACCTGATCAAGGACAAGACGCTGGGGGTCGCTTTCCCCGTCCCGGACGGCTGGAAGCGCAGCGGCAAGGCGAACACCGAACAGATCACCTACACCGACGAGTCGCGACTGGTCGAACTCACCCTCGGCACCGTGAGCCCCGCGGGCGAGAACCCGATCTCCCACTTCGAGAACATCGAGGCGAACACCAAGCTCAACTACCCCACGTACCGGAAGCTGCGCATGCAGAGCACCACGTTCCGGGGAAAGCCCGCGGCGGTGTGGGAGTTCACCTTTCACGGCCAGGTCCGGTCCTTCCGTGCCATCGACTTCGGTTTCGGCGAGGTGGGCGGCACGGAGTACGACATCTACCTCTCGGCGCCGGAAGCGCAGTGGGGCAAGTACCGCCCTGTCTTCGACACGGCCAAGGCGGGCCTGCGCGTCGGTTGACGGGTCGGTCGACGGGTCGCTCGATGAGTCGGTCGACGATGGGTCATCCGGCGCGGTTCTCCGGCGACGCGGGTGCGGGTGCGGGTGCCGATGGCTCCGGCGCCGAGGTCGGCGCCGGAGCCGGGATGGACGCGGTGTCGAAGTCACCCGCGATGATCCGCGCGGCGAGGTCCGCGAGGCGCAGGTGCTGGGATCGCGCGTACGAGCGGAACGCGGCGAAGGCGTCGTCCACCGAGGTGTTCCAGCGTTCCGCCAGGACTCCCTTGACCTGTTCGATCAGGATGCGGCTGGTGAGCGCGGTGGCCAGCTGGCTGTTCTCGACGTGCGACTGTTCCAGCGTGCGCTGCTGGAGGATCGCGATGGTGGCCACGTCGGCGAGAGCCTGGGCGAGCGCGATGTCGGCGTCGCCGAGACGGTGCGGTGCGGTCTGGAAGAGGTTGAGCGCGCCGACGACCCGGCTGCGCAGGCGCAGCGGGAACGCGTGCGTGGTCACGTAACCCGTCTCGCGGGCCCGACCGGCGAAGCGCGGCCAGGCCGTCGTCGTCTCCGGCCGCGTCAGGTCGATGTTCGTCCGGGCCGTGCCGGTGCGGTAGCACTCCACGCACGGGCCCTGGTCGTGCTGGAGCGCGAACAGCTCCAGCAGGCGCGCGTGCTCGTCCGACGCGGCGATGATCTGCAGCTCGCCGTGCGCGTCCACGAGCAGGATGCCCGCCGCCGACACGTCCAGCAGCTCCACGCAGCGCGTGGCCAGCCGTTGCAGCAGGTCGATGACGTCGAAGTCCTCGACGAGGGAGTCCGCGACCTCCACGAAGACCTCGGCCAGACGTTGTTCGCGGGCCATGCCGATCATCCCTTTCCGTCGCCGGGCGAGTACGGCCCGTTCATGTCGTCGTTGAAGCGGAGCCTGCGGGCGACCACGTCGTCCGCGACCTCCCCGAGGGGGCGCTCGCTGCTGTAGGCGTGGGCCCGCAGGCGCAGGAGGGCCTCCTCCATCGGCACGTCGAGCTGGACACTGATCATGCCCGTGGCCTGGTGCACCGCCGCGCGGTGCAGTCCCGTCGGCCGGTCCAGGAACAGGCCGAGTACCGGACCGACGTTCCCGATCTCGTCCCGGTCTCCGCTCCCGTCCCGCTCTCCGCTCCCGTCCCGCTCTCCGTTCTCGTCCCGCTCTCCGTTCTCGTTCCCGCCCCGGTCTACGTTCCCGCTCCCGTGCCCGCCCTCGTGACCGCCCGGCTTCCCTCGCCGGTCCCCGTTCAGAAGCGCGCCGGTCAGCACGGTGGCGAGGGCTGTCGCGTCCGCACTCTGCTGGACGGTCATCGTCCGGTCGCCATCGCAGAGCACGGTCAGTACGCCGACCCGGATGGCGCCGATGCCCAGCGGGAAGCAGCACACCCCGTGGACGCCCATGTCCCGCGCGGGACGCAGCAGCGCGGGCCACCGGTCGGGGCGTACGCGGTCCAGATCCGGCTCCATGACGGGAAACCCGGTGCGCACCGCGTCCGGGCCCGGGCCCTCGCCCAGCGTGAACTGGAGTTCCTCGAAACGCGCGCTCACCTCGGGATGGCACCAGAGCGGCTCGGCCGTCCGGCCCTTGCCGACGAGCACCGAGAGCGCGATGCCTTCGGCGCCCAACGCCAGCGCGCACGCCCGGGCCGGATCACCGCGCCCGCCGAGGCGCAGCGACCGGAGCACGTCGGCCATGCCGTCGCTGATCACCGGTTTCCGTTCCGCCGCGGCCGACAGCCTCGGGGCGAGGCTCCCGGCCGACTTGCGTCGTCACCCTACGCGGATCGGTCCGCCGTCGCGTTCCACTGTTCCCCGCCATCGGCGGGCACGCCCCGCCAGGCGTCCTGGGCACTCGCGTACCGGGGGAAGCGCTCCACGACCGCGCCGGCCCAGAACAGCAGCCCTATGCAGGAGCGGGCGTACACGACTCGGGTCCAACCGTGCCGGGACCGGCAGTCGTCCCACGCCGCGCACAGCGGGTCCAGGGCGCTGCCGTCCATGAACGTCACGCCGCTCAGGTCGACGATGAGGAAGAGGCGTCCGGTGTCGCGGCGCGCGCCCTCCAGGTCACGGGCGAAGCCCGGGGAGGTCGTCAGGTCCAGCTCGCCGTGTGCCCGGACCACACGGCATTCGTCGAACAGGCTGGGATGCAGGCTCATGTGCCCCATCTCCTCTTGCTGTGGAGCGACTTGGTGGAGTCGCTCCGCGGAGCATCCGTTGTGGAACGGCTCTCCAGAGTGGCTTTCGCCTGCGCAGAGCCTCTGTTGCGCGGAACGGACTTCACGGAGAGGGCCGGGGGCACGGGCTGCCGTATGGCGAGCGTACTGCCGGGGAGGAGCCGCCCGTCGCGCCGCTTCGGGTATACGTCGGGTGGTCGCTCGAAGAGGCCGTACTTGGCCGGTACCCGACCGGTTCCTGGCGGATCGAGGCCGAAGCCGCGAGGTCTGTGCGGAAGTTGACGCGGCCCGAGACCTCGCAAACCGTACGGTCTCGGACCGCCTCCTTTGCCGACGGCCAAGGTACGGTGGGGGAACCGAGGGCATGTCGTACACCGGTGTTCGAGTCGGTCTCGTCCTCGGCGCACGACGACGCCGGGCCGATCAGTGCCCGGGGCAGGGTCCGCCCCCATGGCCGGTTGACGTCGTTCACGTCCCCCGGTCGCGCGTCCGCGTGCCGTGCGCGTGTCGTGGTGTCACGAGTCCTGACCGTGGGCTTCGCAGGCGAAGAGAGCCTGTTGCGTCCCGCGGTCCGTCGTGTCCGTCGTGTCCGTCGTCTTCGTCGTGACCGTTGCGTCCGTCGTGACCGTTGCGAACGGACCACCGGCACGCCGTAGTTGTGCCCCAGACAGGAGCGCTCCATGACCACCGTCCCCGTCCTCGAACCCCTGCCGTCCCAGCCCCTCGCCCGCCTCCGCCTGGCCCCGCGCAGCGACCTGCCGCGCCGTATCGACGGGGCGTGGTGGCCCCACTCACGCGATCTGCTGGCCGAACTTCCGCTGCTGATCGGCGCGTTGCCCCCTACGTGGGGACAGATCACCGGCGTCACCGTGAACACGGCGATGTGGGCGGCGTCGCCCGGCCGGATGCTCGTCGCCAACCACGTCGTGCGGCTGAGCAGGTCGTCCGGGGCGCACGGCCGACACACCGTCTGCCTGGTCAGTCCGGGCCGGGGCCGCTGGGACCTGCTGGTCGTGCCGCCGGAGGTCGACGCGGCGGACGCGGAGCCGCTGATGGCGGCCGCGGCGGCGGGCGTGCGCCCCTCTCACTGACGGGTCGCGGTGGATCACCGCAGTGTGGATCACCCCGCAGTGTGGATCACCACCGCGGTATGGATCACCGCGGTGGCCTGCGGATCCATACCTCACGAGCGTTCGTTCCGCTGTGCGGGCCGAGGACGCCGAGTCTCGACCATCCCCAGGCGTGCAGGGTCGCCCGGGCGGCGTTCTCCGGACGACCGCCGTCTCCGCTGCCCTCCATCTCGTCCATCTCCTCAGGCAATTCCTCATCCACGGTGGCGACGACCAGGTCGGCGTCGAGCCGGGCCAGCAGCCGTTCGCCCATGAGGGTCGCGACGCCGAGCCTGCGGTGGGCCGGCAGCACCATCAGTTCGGCGAGCAGGAAGGTACGGCCCGAGGCGGTGAGTTCCTCGATGTCGGTGGGCAGTTGCCCCCGGAAGTCAGACCACCACTCGCCGGTACGCGCCACCCGGAACCCGTACGCGCAGCCGACCAGCCCGGCCGCCTCGGCGACCACCATGTCGAAGCCGGTGCCCTGCACATGCCGTTCGAACCGGTCCAGAAAGCCCTGGCGGTCACGGTATTCGGCCCCCGGCGCGCCCCGGTACGCCGAGACGTACAGGTCAGCGACGGCGGCCCGCTGCTGCTCACCCTGCCACCGGGACAGCCTGCGCAAGTACACCTCTGCCATACGGACCTCCCCCAGCCGCGGGGACGGGCATCCCCCCGACTCGGCATCATCACAGCAGGAGCCGCCGGGGTAAACGGGGCGTCGGGATCAGCGGGGTGACGCCCCGCCACGCAGGTGGGCGGCGTGGTCTGTCCGGTCTGCACGGCCCGTACGGACGAGGAGGGGATGAGGTGTGGGAGGGGGCGGGAGGCGAGGGGAGGGGAGGGGAGGGGAGGCGAGGGGAGGGAGAGCCGACGACCGCTGGCCGCAGGCGCCAAGACCGCCGGCCGCGACCGATGGCCTCCGACCGCGACCGATGGCCCGCGGGGCTATCCACACCAGGCCGCCTGGCCTAGGCTCGGGGACAAGTGACGAGTGAGGCTCCGGTGTGAGCCGGTCACGGTGTCGAAGCCGCGTTCGTCGGCTTCCCGCGCGCCCCCTGTCCCCGGGCGCATCCGCCCCTTGACCCCCGGGCGCCAGCACGAGGCGGCGGCCTCCACCGCCGAGACAACCTCCGTAGCCCCGCCGCCCGTTCGCGGCCGGGCCCTCGACCATGTGTCCCTTTCGGAGCCCGCCACCGTGCACTCCCGCGTGCCGCTGCGGCCCATGAGGGATCCCCTGCCCTGTAACCCGCCGACCGGGGGGATGGCGCGACAGGGCGGTGCGGTCGCCGTCGGCACTACACCGGCGGCGACCGCCGCACCGACTCCGCGTCTCCGGCCCGATTCGCCGGACAGGACACGACCTAACCGGTCGGCGGGTGCAGCTCGGCGAACTCGTCGGCGAGCAGGCCCAGCAGGACGAGATCGTGGTGCCCGCCGGCGAGGAACACGTGATCGCGCAGGCGCCCCTCCTCGACGAACCCGAGCCGACGATGGAGCGCCAACGACCCCTCGTTGTGGGCGAAGACCCGCGCTTCGCACTTGTGATAGCGCCGCTCGGCGAACATGAACCGCAGCAGCATCACCACGGCCTCCGCCGCGTAGCCCTTGCGCCGGTGATCCGCGCCGATCGTGACGCCGTACTCGAACCGCCCCGCCTGCGGCTCCGCGTGGTTCGAGGAGACGGCGCCGACCGCCTCCCCGGTGTCGAGGGCCTCGATCGCCAGCCGGAAGCAGTCACCGTCGGGCTCGGCCGCGGCCTGCGCCTCCGCCCAGGCGCGATGGCCGGCGGCGGAACGGGGCGGACGCACCGCGTCCCCCAACCGCTCCTCGTCCACGGCGAAGCGCAGGAACGCGGTCCAGTCATCGGGCTCGATACCGCGCAGCCGTATCCGTTCGCCTGTCCAGAACGAGGTCATGGTCTCAGGGTGCTCCGAGTCGTCGTGCCTCGCCACGACGTGGTGAGGCGTGGGAGGGGGGCCTCGGAACCCTACCCTCGAACAGGTCAGGTCAGGTCAGGTCAGGTCAGTCGGCCGGTCGGACGGTCCCCCGTGCCACCCGACCGGCCATCGGTGGTGCACGCGGGACGCTATTGCCCGGCGGCAGGCCGGGTCTTGGACGAATTTGCACTCGCCGCACTCGCCGCACTTGCCGCACTTGCCGTACTCGCCGCACCCGCCGCACCCGCTGTCCTCGCCGAGAGAGCCAGTGCCCCCTCCACCCGGCGCGAGGCCACCATCTGCCCGGGTGTGGTGTCGGCGATGGCCCGGAACTCGCGGTTGAGGTGTGCCTGGTCGTAGAAGCCGCAGGCCGTCGAGATCTCGGCCAGGCTCACGGCCCCGCGGTTGAGCAGCGCCACGGCGTGGCGGAAGCGCAGCACGCGGGCGGAGGCCTTCGGCGTCAGCCCGATCTGCTGGGTGAACCGCCGGATCAAGTACCCCTGGCTCCACCCCACTTCGGCGGCGATACGGGAGATCGGGATCGCCCCCGCGCTGCCGGAGAGCAGCCGCCAGGCCTGGCCGACCTCGGGCGCGGGCTCCGGGCCGCGGCCGAGCCGGGCGAGCAACGCCGCGTCCAGCAGGTCGAACCTGGCCGCCCAGTCCCCGGTGGACGCCAGCCGCTCCACCAGCGTCCCGGCCTCGGGCCCCAGCACGTCCCGGATCTCGATGGCCAGGTTCGTCAACTCGCTCATCGGCATGCCGAACAGCCGGTAGGCGCCCAGCGGCGTGAACTCGACCCGGATCGCCTCCTGCCCGCCGGGATGCACACAGATCGCGGGCCGGTCCTCCAGCCCCACCACCAGCGAGCCGATGTTCCCGCTGTCGCCGCCCGGTAAGCCCAACCGCCGCACCTGGGAAAACGGCTCCGCGAGGCTGATCACCAGCGTCGCCCGCCCCGACGGCACCAACCGCGCCTCGTACGGGGAGGCCACCGCTTGCCAGTAGCCGACATAGCTGCGCAGGAACGGCCGTAAGCCGGGATGCCAGGGCCGGGTGACCCGCAACAGCCCACCGAGCCGCGCGATCTCGACCGCACCGGCAACCGCTGCGCCGGGGTGTACAGGATGACCCACGAAAAGGCTCCCAGCCGCTCATTCCGAGTGCTCGACAGTACTCATGGTGCCGCACTTGACTCACGGGCCGGGAAGTGAAGTTGACAGGCGCCACACTCTCGTGCGCGCACTGTGGCGGCCGTGGCCGGACGGCCTCCTCATGCGTGTGGTCCGAATGAGTCCTAGGGTTGAAGGGAATCACCGAGCTCGCGGAAATCCGTGCCTTCCGCCTGGCTCCCCCATTCGGGCTCGGAAACACGTCAGGAGGGCATACGACATGTCCACTGCATCTGAAACCCCTGTCCTGGACACTCTCGCCGCCATGACGGTCGACTCGATCGAGCGATGCGGGCTGGCCCCGGACATGCTCATCCTCACGCGTATCGCGGCCCTCGCCGCCTCGGACGCCCCGCCGATCTCCTACGTCGCCCATATCGACCCCGCCCTCCAGGCCGGCCTGACCGCCGAGCAGCTGCAGGACGTCCTGGTCGCCATCGCGCCCATCGTGGGCACCGCCCGCGTCATGACGGCAGCGGGCAACATCGCCGAAGCGCTCGGCATCGCCATCGCCGTCGCAGATGCCGAGATCGAGCCCCAGGGCTGAGAGCAGACACCACTCCGCATCGGTGATCCGCGCGGCCGACGTCGGGCAGGAGGCCACAGAGCCCTTCTGCCCGACGTGCCCGGTGCCAGGCGTCCCCCACGGCCGCAGGACCAGGCAGGAGGGCCTTCGGTGACTCAGAACGCGACCACGGCCATGCGCGCGGCACCCCACACCACACGCAAGGAGCGTGCGGCCCTCGGCAAGGAGGCACGGCGCCGCTCACCGCGCTCGGGCCACGCCGAGTACAAGCCCTCTCCCGACCGCCCGGACCCGCTGGCGATCCTGGAGGCGCAGTCCGCGACACGCGTGCCCGAACTCGTCCCGATCCGCTACGGCCGGATGATGGAGGCCCCGTTCCGCTTCTACCGGGGCGCCGCCGCGATCATGGCGTCCGACCTGGCCGACAGCCCCACCTCGGGACTCACGGCCCAACTGTGCGGGGACGCCCACCTGCTGAACTTCCGTCTGCTCGCCTCACCAGAGCGACAGTTGATGTTCGACATCAACGACTTCGACGAGACACTGCCGGGACCCTGGGAGTGGGACGTCAAGCGACTGTCGGCGAGTCTCGTCATCGCGGCCCGGGCGAACGGGTTCGACGACGCCGAGCGCGCCCGCATCGTGACCTCCGCGGTCCGTTCGTACCGCGAGGCGATGATCCGCTTCGCGGGCATGGGCAACCTCGACGTCTGGTACGCGAAGATCGACCAGGCCCTCCTTGAGTCCCTGGCCCAGGGCCGGCTCCACAAGCGCGGTCAGAAGAGGCTGGCCCACGCCATGGCGAAGGCCCGTACCCGCGACAGCCTGAAGGCTTTCGACAAGCTGACCACCATGGTCGACGGGCGGCCCAGGATCGCGCCGGACCCTCCGCTGCTCATGCCGGCCGGCGACCTGATGCCGGACGTCGAACGCAGCGCGCTGGAGCGCCAGTTCCGCAGCCTGGTCGAGCGGTACGGCCGCACTCTGGCTTCCGACCGGCGCACGCTCCTGGAGGACTACCGGCTCGCGGACGTCGCCCGCAAGGTGGTCGGCGTCGGCAGTGTCGGCACCCGGTGCTGGATCTTCCTGCTCCTCGGCCGGGACGACCAGGACCCCCTCTTCCTCCAGGCCAAGGAGGCCGACACCTCCGTACTCGCGGAACACGTCGGCGCCAGCCAGTACCTCAACCAGGGCGAACGGGTGGTCTCGGGCCAGCGGTTGATGCAGGCCACGAGCGACATCTTCCTCGGCTGGGAACGGGTGGACGGGATCGACGGCAAGCAACGCGACTTCTACGTCCGCCAGTTGCGGGACTGGAAGGGCATCGCCGTGCCGGAGGAAATGGTGCCGGAGGGCATGGAGGCGTTCGGCCAACTGTGCGGGGTCACGCTGGCTCGTGCGCACGCACGGTCCGGCGACCGGATCGCGATCGCCGCGTACCTGGGCAGCGGCGACCCGTTCGACCGAGCCCTCGCCACCTTCGCGGAGTCCTACGCCGACCAGAACGAGCACGACCACCAGGAGCTGGTCGACGCGGTACGGGCGGGCAGGCTCCCCGCGGAGGAGCTGCCAACGGCTTGACCAGCTGAGAGAGGGGATACGCCCGTACGGCCCACCTGGGCGAGCCACATCGCTGCAAAGCGGCGGAAATGGAGGCAGACCAGTCCCCCAGGAGTCCTGGAGCCCCCATGACCAGCTCGCACGAGCCGTCCGAGCCGTCCGAGCCGTCCGAGCCCGATGCCGCCCCGGACGCGGACGCGGGTGGCGGGGCGGGAAGTGAGCCCAAGCACGGCTCGACTGCCATGCGGATCATGCGGAACATCGCCTCTGCGGTGCTTATCGTGCTCACCTGCATCCTGGTGCCGGTCGCGCTGCTCACGGTGTGGGTGCACGACATCGCGCTGGACACCGACCGGTACGTGGAAACGGTCTCGCCGCTGGCCTCGGATCCGGCGATCGAGGACGCGGCGGTCAAGCGCATCACCCAGGCCGCCGACGTACGGGTGGACGGCAGCCAGGTCACCTCGGACATCGCCGCGTGGCTGCAGTCGCAGGGGCTGCCGCCGAAGGCCGCGCAGGCCGTGAAGGGGCTGGGCCCGCAGCTCGACTCCGCGGTCAACGACACGGTCGAGAAGGTGGCCACCCGTTTCGTGGAGAGCGACCGCTTCGAGAAGATCTGGACGGACGCCAACCGGACCGCCCACACCGCTGTCGTGGACGCGCTCACCGGCGAGGGCCGTGGTGCCGTGGGCGTGGACGGAGGGACGGTCACCCTTGATGTCGGTGAAGCAGTCGACCAGGTCAAAAAGGCGCTCGTGGACGCCGGGGTGTCCCCGGCCTCGAAGATCCCCGAGGTCGACAAGCAGATGGTGCTCTTCCAGTCCGACCAGTTGGACCAGATCCGTGAGGGCGCCCATCTGCTGGATGTGATCGGGAACTGGTTGCCCGTGATCGTCGTGGCGATCGGCGCGTGCGGGGTGCTGCTGGCCCACCGGCGCCGCCGGGCCCTGGCCCGTACGGCTCTCGGCGCGGCCTTCGCCTGCCTGGTCGTGGCCGTCGTCCTGGTCGTCGCCCGCCGCTACTACCTGGATCACCTCCCGTCCCAGGTCCAGTCGGATGCCGCCGCGGCGGCCGTCTTCGACACCCTGCTGCGCTTCCTGAAGGTCAGCCTGCGCACGACGATCGTGCTCGGTGTGGTCATCGCGCTGGGCGCCTACCTGATCGGCCCCGGCAGATTCCCGCGCGCCATCCGGGGCACGTCCGAGCGAGCCGCGGACTCCACAGCGCGGTGGGCGTACGGCCACCAGGTCCATACCGGCCGGGTGGGCACCTGGACCCAGGCCCACCGCCGGTGGATCGCCCTGGCCGCGCTGCTGATCGTGGCCCTGGTCTTCGCACTCTGGAACCACCCCACGGCACTGACCATCCTGCTGCTGGTCATCGTCCTCCTGGCCGTGCTCGCCCTGCTCGCACTCGTCGCCGCCTCCGGCCGCGCCACCATGGACGCCGAACGGCCGGCGCCCCCGCGCCCGGAGGGCGGCGAGTGACACTCCGCCGGGTCCGGAACTGACGTGTTCACAGGCGGATCACCACGAGCGCCGTGTCGTCGTCCGGTCCTCGGCGGGGTGCTGGGACCAGGTCGGAGAGGATCGCGTCGGCCAGGGGTTCCGGGGACAGGGTGTGGTGGCGGGTGAGGCTGTGGATGAGGCGGTGGAGGCCCTGGTCGATGTCCTCGCCGCGGCGTTCGATCAGGCCGTCGGTGTAGAGGACGAGGGTGGCACCGGGGGCGTAGGACGCGGTCGCCTGGTTGCGGGGGACGCTGTCGTCGCAGGCCGCCAGGGGCGGGTCCGTGGCCGTGTCGAGGAGTACGACGGTTCCGTCGGCGTGGGCCAGGAGCGGGGGCGGGTGGCCCGCGCAGCTGTACGTGATCGTGTGGGCGGCGCGGTCGATGACGGCCTGGACGGCGGTCGTGGCGAGCGCGCCCTCGACGGTGTGCGCGTGCTGGGCGAGGGTCCTGAGCGCGTCGGCGGGACGGCCGGTGGCGCGGATCGCGGCGCTCAGGGCGCTGCGCAGCTGGCCCATGACTCCGGCCGCCTCCAGACCGTGTCCGACGACGTCGCCGACCGCCGCGGCCAGCCGGTCCGCGTCGAGGTCGATCAGGTCGTACCAGTCGCCGCAGACGTTGAGGAAACTGACCGCGGGCCGGTAGCGGACGGCGGCGAAGTCGTGCCTCGGCAGCGCGGTGCCGGGAAGCATGGCGCGCTGCAGGGTGACGGCCACCTCGTGCGTACGGGCGTGGGCCTTGCGCAACTCCTCGTTGAGTTCCTGCAGCTCCTGGGAGCGGGTCAGGAGGTCGGCCGTCATGGCGTCCTCCTGGCTGAGCGTGGTGAGGGTGGTGGGGTTGGTGGGGCTCGTGTGCTGGGTGTGCGGGGTGCCGGGCGTCGTTGTGGCGGCGGCCTGGCGGGCGCGGACCAGGGCCGTGACCTCCTCGACGCGTTGGGCGATGAGCGACACCCGTCCCTCCGCGTCGAGCACCGGGATGTTGACCGGGCTCCAGTAGCGCTCCCTGAACACGCCCGGTCGGCCGGGCTCCTCGACGTCGTACTTCTGCAGGGCCATGGTGTCCCGCTCGCCGGTTTCCAGTACCCGTTCGAGCGAGGCGCGCAGCGTCCGGGCGCCGGTGGCCTCCTCGGAGGGGCTGTCGGGAAACACGTCGAAGAGGAACCGGCCGACCAGCTCCTCGGGGCCGCGGCCGCTGACCTGCGCATAGGCCCGGTTCGCGGCGACGATCACCAGGTCGGGCGCGAGCAGCAGGACCGGGCTGGGCAGAGCCTGGAAGACCTCTTCGAAGTCGATGTCGATGTCGATGTCGACCTTGGCTTTGGCGTGGGCGGCGGTATCGAGAGCGGCGTCGCGATCGGCGTCGGAGTTGTTCTTGATGCCCGGGCCTTCTCTCCCACCAGGCGCATCACTGTCGCTCATGCCACTATGTCTACTCCCTCCCCCGGCCCCGTGCGACCCGGTCCGGGGACCGCCCCTGATGAAGCGCGCCGCGCCTCACCCCGCCCTACGTCACCACCCCGTCAGCAGCAGGTGGTTGAGGAGCAGCGCGAGGGCCGCCTGCGCGGTGAGCCACGCGCGCGGCCGGGGCAGGAACGCGCCCGCGGCGAGCAGCCACACCGCGAACGGCAGCCAGATGCGTTCGGTCTCCGCCTTGCTCATCCCGGAGAGGTCGGCGATGAGGAGGGCGAGCAGCGCGGCGAGCAGGAGCAGGGCGAGTCGGGATTCGAGGGAGGGGGAGGGGGAGGGGGCGGGGGCCTGGTTGGAGGCGGTGTCGGTCCGGGAGTCGGTGTCGGCGGGTGGGCGCAGGCAGTCGCGGAACCCCTTGCGTACCGGAGCCGAGCCCGCCCGCCGCAGGCCCGCCACCGTCGCCGGGCCCACCACCAGCACCGTGCACGCGAGGTTCGCCCACACCCAGTAGGAGTACGGCCGGAAGCCGCCCGCCCCTTCGTGATAGCGCTCGACCAGCAGGCGGTACGCCTCCCACCAGTCGAAGCCGAGGAGGGTGAAAACGGCCGGGACGACGATCGCTCCGGCAAGGACGTAGGGGAGGGGCCGCAGTCTTCGGGAGCCGAGCAGCAGCACGCCGCCGGCGATCACGGCGTACAGCGTCAGGCCGTACGAGAGATACACGGTGAGCCCGAGGAGGAGCCCGGAGGCGAGGCCGGTCGCTCGCGGCCGGTGGCCCGTGACGGCGAGCGCGAGGAACGCGACCGCCCAGGCCGCGACCGCCGCGAAGTACCCGTCCGCGGAGGCGCCCGCCCAGACGGCCGCCGGGGCGAGGACGAGGAAGGGCGCCGCCCGGCGGGCGAGGGTCTCACCGGCCAGCGCCCGTACGGTCACCAGGATCGCCGTCGATGCCGCCGCCCCGACGGCGATGCACCACACGCCCGCCCACGCCCCGCCGCCGAGCCCGATCCGGTCGAGGAGCACGAACGTGAGGGTGGCCCCCGGCGGGTGTCCGGCGACGTGCGCGGGCCAGTGGTCCGGGGAGCCGATCAGGATGTGGTGGGTGAAGTCCCGCAGCGTGCCGGGGATGTCGTCGAAACGGTCGATGACCTGGAGATACTCGTAGCTGGTCGTCAGCCGCCGGGCGATGCCCCGATGCCAGCCGTCGATCAGCGCGAGCGAGAACGTCCAGGCCGTGGCCGTGCCCCAGGCGGTGACCAGCAGCGCGCGCCAGGGCAGTCGTGCGGCGAGGAGTGGGCCGTACGCCACCACGGCGACCGCGACGGCGACGGCGGCCGGGGTGCCGGGGCCGATGTGCGGCATCCAGTTGGCGTACAGGGGCGGCCATCCGACATGGAGGACGTCGTGCTCGCGCTTGATGGCGGCGCCGACCAGGGCGGCGGCCGTGACGAGCAGTGCGGCGGCCAGGGTCGCGGCCAGGTCGCGGAGGGTTTCGCGGAGAAGATCGCGGTTCACATGGAGAAGCTAGGGCGGGGGCCGGCCGGAGCGGCCCCCGCCGGGGTGGACGTCAGCGTTTCGTCATGGTTCCAGAACCCTTTCGCGGGGTGCTCCCTGCCTACGGTCGGCACATGGCCCGCTCCCCTTCCCCCTTCAAGCGCTCCTTGCCCTCCTCGCCCGCCTCGCCCGCGTTCTGGCGCAGTCCCGTGCGCGGTCCCTGGTTCACCTCCGTGCTCGGTGTCGTGCTCCTCGTCGGGATCACGGTGCTGTTCGTGACGGGACTGCTGTCGTACGCCGCCTACAACCCCGGCCTGTCGCCGGTGAACGACAAGACCCCGGACAAGGGCGTACTCGGCTTCTATCTCTTCTCCTGGCCGACCGACCCGCACTGGCTGTACCGCCTCAACCAGGGCGTCCACGTGACGCTCGGCATCACGCTGATCCCCGTACTGCTGGCGAAGCTGTGGTCGGTCGTGCCGAAGCTGTTCGCGCTGCCGCCCGCGCGGTCGCTCGCGCACGCGCTGGAGCGGATCTCGCTGCTCCTGCTGGTCGGCGGCGCCCTGTTCGAGTTCACGACGGGCGTCCTCAACGTCCAGCTCGACTACCTCTTCCCCGGCTCCTTCTACCCGCTGCACTTCTACGGTGCGTGGGTGTTCTTCGCCGCGTTCGTGACGCACGCGGTGCTGCGCGTACCGGCGGCGGTACGCAATCTGCGCGGCCTCCGGGAGGAGAGAGAGGAACGAGAGGAGCGGGAGGAGCGAGAGGAGAGGGAGGAACCAGCAGCCGGGAAACCTTCCCGACCGGATCTGCAACAGGACCTGGAAGGAGGCGAGTTGGTCTCGCCCGCTCCCGCCGGGGCGACCGTCTCGCGGCGCGGGGCCCTCGGCTTCGTCGGCGGTGGGTCGCTGCTCCTGTTCGGTACGACGGTGGGGCAGAACTTCGACGGGCCGCCGCGAGCCACCGCCCTGCTCGCCCCGCACGGTGGATCCGAACCGGGCAGCGGTCCCGGCGGGTTCCAGATCAACAAGACGGCCGCGTCGCGCGGGATCACGGCGGCGGAGACGAGCGAGGAGGCGTGGCGGCTGGTCGTGACCGGCCGCACCGGGACCGTCCGGCTGAGCCGTGCCGAACTGCGCCAACTCCCGCTCCACAGCGCCGCGTTGCCCATCGCCTGTGTGGAGGGCTGGTCGACGTCCGACCAGTGGTGGCGGGGCGTACGGCTGCGGGACCTCGCGGCACTCGTCGGGTACGAGGCGGAAGCGGCGCCGGACGTCCTGGTGGAGTCGCTTCAGCGGCACGGGGCGTTCCGCCGGGCCGCCCTGCGCGCCAACCAGGTACGCGACCCGCGCTCCCTGCTCGCCCTGGACGTCAACGGCGAGCCCCTGACCCCCGACCACGGCCACCCGGCGCGGATCATCGTGCCGGCGGCACCCGGCGTGCTGAACACCAAGTGGGTGGCCCGGATGACGTTCGGAGACCTGGGATGAAGCGGCCTGTGCTCAAGTGGCCTGTGCCGAAGTGGCCCGTGCCGAAGTGGTCTGCGCCCAAGAGGTCTGTGGTGAAGAGGTCTGTGGCGAAGTGGCGGCCGGTGGTGGGGAGCCCCTTCCAACTGCTCCTGCTCGCCTGCTCGTTCGCACTCGCGGGATATGCGGGGGTGCGGCTGCTGGCGGACGACTGGCTCGGGGTCGCGCTGTGGTTCGTGGGGGCGGCGGTGCTGCACGACCTGGTACTGCTGCCGCTGTACGCCGCCCTGGACCGGGCGCTCGTACGGGCCTTCGGCGCGGCCGGCCACCGGGAGTGGACGATGTACGTCCGTGTCCCGGCGGCCCTGTCCGCGCTGCTCCTGCTGGTGTGGTTCCCGCTGATCAGCGGGCAGGTGGCGAGCAGCTACGAGTCCGCGACCGGCATGCCGGGTGATGTGTTCCTGGGTCGTTGGCTGTTGCTGACGGCGGCGTTGTTCGGAGGCTCGGCGGCGCTGTTCGTCCTTCGGCGGCCAAGGCTGTCGCGGTTCTCGCGGTTCTCTCGGTTCTCGCGGTTGCGCAGGGCGGCGAAGGAGCGGCCGCCGGTCGTCCACTGACCGTCGGGGCGCCAGCCCGCGCGGGCCGCGTGCCGCAGCAGGGCCGGGGTGCCGAGGCGGGCCCAGGGGAAGTCGGGGCCCGCGGTGCCCTGGCCGCCGTCGGATGCCCGGACTATGCGGACGCTGACCCGTTCGTCGACGTCCACTCCCGGGACGGTTTCGACGATCAACAGTCCGTTGGGGGAGAGGAGTTGGGACATCCGGTCGAGCAGGGCGGCCGGGTCGCCGCCGATGCCGACGTTGCCGTCGATGAGGAGCGCGGTGTGCCAGCGGCCCTCGCCCGGCAGCGGCTCGAAGACCGAGCGCCGCAGCGCGTGCCCGCCGAGCCGCACGGTGTGGTCGACGGCGGCTTCGCTGACGTCGATGCCGAGTGCGGTCCTGCCCTGGGCGGCGAGGTCGGCGACGAGCCGCCCCGGCCCGCATCCCACATCCAGTACGGCCCCTTCGCAGCGCCCCAGCACCTCCCGGTCCACGGCATCGGCGTCCGCACACCACCGCTCGACCTCCAACGGCAACAGCCACCCGTCGGCCCGCCGAAGGAAGAGCGGCCCGCGACCGGCGACCAGGGCGTCGGAGTAGGGATCGGCGGACCAGGAGGCGGGGCCTGGCACATCCAGTCTGTCGGGCACCTTTGAGGCGGGCCCGGGCGTTTCCAGCCCGTCTGGGGGTCCCCCCTCTGGGGGAGTTTGAGGACGAGGCCGTTCAGGCCGATGACGAGGGTCTGGGGGCGGAGCCCCCAGGGGACGGGAACGGGTAGGGGCGGCGGGGGCGACTCCCACCATCAGCGGCTCCGCCGCAGGCCGCCCACCGGCGGCGGCAGCGCGACTGCCGGGCACGACGGTCACAGCCGACTGACCCCCCGCTCGCGGGAGACCCCCCGCACACGAGCCAACTCCAAACCGAACCGCCCACCGGGCACCACCGCGGCGACCGACTCCGCGTCCCCCGCGGTGTCCACATCCCGCAACCGCGGCAGATCCCGCACCCGCAGCCCCGCCGCGACCAGCCGCGCACGCTGCACGGCCCCCGTCGCGGCGGTGGACATCGGTACGCCCCGCAGCAGCCCGGGGCCGGAACCGGGCTCGGCGAGCCCCAGCGCCCAGAAACCCCCGTCCTCGGCAGGCCCGAAGTACGCGTCGCAGTCCGCGAAGTCCACGGTCAGCAGCTCGGGTGTCACCTGGGGCGTGTCCATGCCGATGAGCAGGGCGGGCCCGTCGCAGCCCGCGAAGGCGGCGGCCAGCCGCTCGTCCAGGCCGCCCGCGCACTGCGGTACGACGTCGAAGCCGGGCGGCAGCCAGCGCCCCGGCGCCCCGTCGAGCACCAGCACACGCCGTCGCGCCGGGGTCGCCGCAACGGCACGGAGCGTGTCCGCGAGGGCGGCCTCCGCGAGCGCCGCCGCCTCCTCCGGGGTGAACGGCGGCGTGAGCCGGGTCTTCACCCGCCCCGGCACCGGTTCCTTCGCGATCACGAGCAACGTGGTCACGGGACGGTCGCCCCCTGGTCCGGTCACTGGGCGGCACCCCCCTGGGAAGGGGAAGAGGCAGCAGAAGACGCGGGGGTACGAGAGGGCGCGGCGGGCGGTTCGGCCAGCACCCGGCTCATGTCCCGTACCGCCTGCCACGTGCCGCGCCAGGTGCCCGTCACCTTCGAGGCGCCGGTACGCGGCAGATACGGAACGTCGTGCTCGGTGACGCGCCACCCGGCGTCGGCCGCGCGTACGACCATCTGGAGCGGATAGCCGCTGCGCCGGTCGGTGAGGCCGAGGGCGAGCAGCGGTTCGCGGCGGGCGGCCCGCAGCGGGCCGAGGTCGTGCAGCCGCAGCCCGGTGCGGCGACGCAGCATGCGGGCGAGCGCGAGATTGCCGGCCCGGGCATGCGGCGGCCAGGCGCCCCGGCCCCGCGGCCGGCGTCGGCCGAGTACCAGGTCGGCGTCGCCGTCCCGCACCTCATCGACGAAGGGCAGCAGACAGGCAGGGTCGAGCGAGGCGTCGCAGTCGCAGAAGCAGACGATGTCGGCCGTGGCGGCGGTCAGCCCGGCGTGGCAGGCGGCCCCGAACCCGCGCCGCTCCTCGTGCACGACGGTCGCGCCCAACTCGCGGGCCACGTCCGCCGAGCCGTCGGTGGAGCCGTTGTCCACGACGAGCGCGCGCCAGCCGGGCGGGATGCGGTCGAGTACCCAGGGCAGGGCCTCGGCCTCGTTCAGACAGGGCAGGACCACGTCGACGGGTCCTGGCGGCCGCCGTGCCGGTCGCGGAGGGTGAGAGATCATCACGGCATTCACCCTACGGACGCAAAAAGCGCATAACGGACCACGGCTCCTTACGAAACACGGACGTCGAGACCGACGCACGCCAGGCGAACGGCCCCGGTGGGACGCTGGACCCATGCAGCAGCCGCACGAATCCCCAGGTACCGGACCCGGACCCGGACCCGCAGGCGGACCCGGACCCGGACCCGGACCCGCAGCCGGACCCGGACCCGCAGCCGAAGCCGGACCGGCACCCGCACCCGGACCCGCACCCGGTGCCGGTGCGCGCGTCCTCGTCGTGGACGACGACCCCACCGTCGCCGAGGTCGTCGCCGGCTACCTCGACCGCGCCGGATACACCGTGGACCGTGCCGAGGACGGCCCGTCCGCGCTCGCCCGCGCGGCCGTGCACCGGCCCGACCTGGTCGTACTGGACCTGATGCTGCCCGGCATGGACGGGCTGGAGGTGTGCCACCGGATACGCGGCCACGGGCCCGTCCCGGTCATCATGCTCACCGCGCGCGGCGACGAGGACGACCGGATCCTCGGCCTGGAGGTGGGCGCCGACGACTACGTGACCAAGCCGTTCAGCCCCCGCGAACTGGTTCTGCGCGTGGAGTCGGTCCTGCGCCGGACGCGCCCCGCCGCCACCGAGCGGCCCTTGTACGCGCCCGGCCTCGCCGTCGACCCGGGGGCCCGCCGAGCTACCAAGAACGGCACCGAACTCGCCCTCACGGTAAGGGAGTTCGACCTTCTTGCTTTCTTCCTCCGCCACCCGGGGCACGCGTACAGCCGGGAGGAGCTGATGCGCGAGGTGTGGGGCTGGGACTTCGGCGACCTGTCGACGGTCACGGTCCATGTGCGGCGGCTGCGCGGCAAGGTCGAGGACGACCCGGCCCGACCGCGACAGATCCAGACGGTGTGGGGCGTCGGCTACCGCTTCAACGCCGAGGCGTACGAGACGTTCGAGACGTCCGAGACGCCCCAGAAAACTGAGCCGCCCGAGACATCCGAGCTCTCTACGCCCTCCGAGCTCTCTACGCCCTCCGAGCTCTCTACGCCCTCCGAGCTCTCTACGCCCTCCGAGCCCTCCACGCCCCCGGAGCCCCCCATGTCCTGGCCGCCCTCCACGCCCTCGGAACTCTCGGAGACGTCAGGGGAGGTGGGCTGACCGTGCGCGACATGCTGCTCATCGCTCTCTACGCCTTCCTCGGCGCCGCCGGGGCCGGGCTGCTCGGCGCGGGTGCGCTCTGGCTGATCCGGCGGCGTTCGCTGACCGCGTCGCTCGCCGTGGTCGCCGCCGTGGCCGTGGGCGCGATGCTCGCCGGAACGCTGGTCGTGGCGTGGGCGATGTTCCTGAACACGCACGACCTGACCGTCGTGACCACCGTCGTCGCGATGGCCGCCGTCGTCTCCCTCGCGACCGCGCTGCTGCTGGGCCGCTGGGTAGTCGCCCGCAGCCATGAACTCGCCCTCGCCGCCCGCTCGTTCGGTGACGGCGGTGCCTTCGAGGCGCCCGACGGACCGGCGACCGCCGAACTGGCCGCGCTGAGCCGGGAGTTGGCGGCCACCAGCGCGAAGCTCGCCGAGTCCCGCGACCGCGAGCGCGCCCTGGAGACCTCGCGCCGCGAACTGGTCGCCTGGATCTCGCACGATCTGCGCACCCCGCTCGCCGGGCTGCGCGCCATGTCCGAGGCGCTGGAGGACGGCGTCGCCGCCGACCCCGACCGCTACCTCCGCCAGATCCGCACGGAGGTCGAACGCCTCAACGGCATGGTCGGCGACCTCTTCGAACTCTCCCGCATCCACGCCGGGACGCTGGCCCTCTCACCCTCCCGCATCTCGGTGTACGACCTCGTCGGCGACGCCCTCGCGGGAGCGGATCCGCTCGCCCGCGAGCACGGCGTACGGCTCGTCGGCCACCGGGTCGAAGCTCTGCCGGTCGACGTGGACGGCAAGGAGATGAGCCGCGTCCTCGGCAACCTCCTCATCAACGCGATCCGCCGTACACCCGCCGACGGCACGGTCGCGGTCGCCGCCGAACGCTCCCCGGCCGGCGGCATCGTCCTGTCCGTCACCGACGGCTGCGGCGGCATCCCCGAGGAGGACCTCCCCCGGGTCTTCGACACCGGCTGGCGCGGCACCCACGCCCGTACGCCCCCGGCCGGCGCGGGCCTCGGCCTCGCCATCGTCCGCGGCATCGTGGAGGCCCACCGGGGCCAGGCCGCCGTCCACAACGTCCCCGGCGGCTGCCGCTTCGAGGTAACGCTCCCAGCGGCGGAAGGCGCACTTTAGCGCTGCGCCCGATCGGGCTGCGGCCTTCAGGGCTGCGGCCTTCAGGGGCGCGGGGAACCATGCGCCTACTGGCCGCGTTCCGGTCCGTCTCCGTCTCCGCGTTCGGCCGTGAGCGCGTGTGCGGCCAGGGTGTTGGCCGCGGCGTCCGTCGCCTCGTCGCCGGGGCCGGTCCACACCAGGGTGAAGGCGCGCCGCCCGTCGAGGGTGGTCGCGGCTCGGGTGTGGAAGCCGAAGGTGTCACCGTGGTGACCCCAGTACCCGCCGTCCGGGGAGGGCGTCCACATCAGGCCGAGGCCGTATCGGGAGCCCGGCCACGCCTCCGCGACGTCTCCGGCTGTCGGCACGGTCCGGTGCATCTCCGCCTGTTCGGCCGGGCGCAGCAGGTCGCCGCGCTGCAACGCGGCGAAGAAGCTGTTCACATCGGCGAGTGTGGCGATCAGCGCACCGGCCGCACCGCCGAACGTCTGGTCGCAGTCGGTGACATCGACCAGGCCCGGCTCGTCGGGGAAGGGGCGGTAGCCGCGTGGGTGCGGGCCGTGGATCAGCGGATCGGTACCGGGAGCGGTCGTGCCACGCAGGCCAAGGGGCCGGATGATGCGCCGGGTGACCTGCTGTTCCCAGCTTTCGCCGGTCACCTTCTCGATGATCAGACTGAGCACCTGGTAGCCGGTGTTGGAGTAGTTGAACGCGGTGCCGGGTGGGAATTCCGGCGGATGACGCAGCGCGATGGCGATGAGTTCCGCCGCGGAATACGTCCGGAAGCGGTGCGTACGGAACGCCTCCGCCGTACGCAGCTGAGGCATCCCGGCCGCGTCCTCGGGGTAGTCGTACAGGCCGCTGGTGTGCTGGAGGAGGTGGCGGACGGTGATGGCGCGGCCGTCGTTGCCGTTGCCGGTGATGAGGCCGGGCAGCCGGCGCTCGACGGTGTCGTCCAGCGAGAGCCGTCCCTCGCCCACCAGTTGCAGCACCACTGTCGCGGTGAACGCCTTGGTCGTACTGCCGACCCGCATCCGAGACCGCCAGGGCACCGGCCGGTCAGTGCCCAGCACGGCCGTGCCGGCCCGGGCGGTGCGGGTGCCGTGCGGGGTCGTGACGCGTGCGAGCACCCCCACGGGGCCGGTAGCGGCCACCGCGTCCACATCCGCCTGGAGCCAACCACCCGCCTGGAGCCCACCATCCGCCGGTCGACTGTCCGCCGCGGCGGGGGTGGTGACCGGGAGGGCGCCCGAGACAGCGGTAAGGCCGCCGGAGACAGCGGTGAGGCCGAGGGCGGTGACGACGGTCCGTCTGCTGAGGGTCATGACAGACCTCGGCACAGTGCGTGGTCCACCAGGGGATGCAGTGCGTCGTCCTCCATCGGGATCTTCAAGTGATCACCGTTTCCGCTGGTGGAGACCACGATGCCGCGCTTTCCGTCCGGGGTGATCCCGCCACGGGTGGAGGCGCCGAGGGTGTCTCCCCAGTGCGTCCAGTAGCCACCTCCGCAGCTGAGGTCGAACCACATCAGGCCGAGGCCGTAGCGCATCCCCCACTGAGTGAACTCGGGTACCGGGACGGTCTTCATCATCTCGGCGAGCTGGGCCCGCTTCAGCAGCTTGCCGCCGATCAGCGCTGTGTGGAACCGGCCCAGATCCTTCGTGGTGCTCACGATGGAGCCCTCGGCGTCCGCGTCCTTCATATTGAGCACCGTGGTGTCGAACCACGGCTCGCCCTCGGCGAACTGGTAGTACGTGCGCGGGTGCGGCAGCGGCAGATAGGGGCGGTGACCAGGGACGAACGTACCGGTCAGCTCCAGCGGGACGATGATGCGCGAGGTGACCTCCTGATCCCAGGAGCGCCCCGTCACCGCTTGGACGACCAGTCCGGCCAGGATGTAGTTGGTGTTGGAGTACTCCCACCGGGTGCCGGGGGCGCTGCTGGGCCGGTGCCGCATGGCCAGCTTCACCACGTACCGGGGGTCGTGCGCGTCGTAGCGGTGCTTCTCGAACTCCTTCGCGTTCTCCCAGCCCGGCAGGTCGGAGACCGTGGGGAGTCCGCTGGTGTGCTGGAGGAGGTGGCGGATGGTGATGGCGCGGCCGTCGTTGCCGTTGCCGGTGACCAGGCCGGGCAGCCAGCGCTCGACGGTGTCGTCAAGCGAGACCCGTCCCTCGCCCACCAGTTGCAGGACAACCGTCGCGGTGAACGCCTTGGTCGCGCTGCCGATCCGGATCGAGGAGTGCCACGCCACCGGCCGGTCGGTGCCCAGCTCCGCCACTCCGGCACGGGCCCGGGCGCGCCTGTCCCCGTCCCGTAGATCCGCCAGCACCCCGACCGCCCCCGCCCGGTGCACCGCCTCGGTGTCCCGCCGCAGGTAGGAGGGTGCGTCTGCCCCGGGTGCGGCGGGTGCGGTACCTGTCTCGGTTGCGGCGGAGGCGCCGGATGCGGCGGGCGTCGCGGAGGACTCCGTCGCGGTCGGCCCCGCCACCACAAGTAACGCCACCACGAGCGACGCCGCCGCCATCGAAGCGGCGCGGGCGGCGTGCCGCCTGCGAGGTGTCGTCCTCCGTACCATCACCCGATCTCCGATCAGCCAGGGCGGAGCCATCGCGCGGCTGTCCCGCGCGATGAGGTACTGCGCCGAGAGAAGCCTTCCCGTCGGCCTCCGCCCGAGAATCTGCCCGTATGGGTGGTTTCGCCAGGTGAACAAGCTCGCCGATACGCGTCGTGAACGGCGCCGTCTCAGTCCGATCCCGCGAACTCCCTCATCCCCTCCGCGAACGCGACCGCCGGCTTCCAGCCGAGCTCGCTCCGCAGCCGCGAAGAGTCCGCCGTGATGTGCCGTACATCGCCCAGCCGGTACTCCCCGGTCACCACCGGCTCGGGCCCGCCGCCCGCCGCCGCCAGTGCCCGGGCCATCTCCCCGACCGTGTGCGGCTCCCCGCTCCCGGTGTTGTAGGCGGTCAGCGCCCCCGCCCGCGGCTCGGACTCCAGCGCCGTCACATTGGCCGCGGCCACATCCCGTACGTGCACGAAGTCCCGTCGCTGGGCCCCGTCCTCGTACACACGCGGGGCCTCGCCCCGGGCGAGCGCCGAGCGGAAGAAGGAGGCGACGCCCGCGTACGGGGTGTCGCGGGGCATCCCGGGTCCGTACACGTTGTGGTAGCGCAACGACACGGCCGAGCCGCCCGTCGAACGGGCCCAGGCCGCCGCCAGGTGCTCCTGGGTCAGCTTGGTGGTCGCGTACACGTTCCGGGGATCGACCGGGGCGTCCTCGCCCACGAGCCCGGGTGTCAGCTCCTCACCGCACGTGGGGCATCGGGGCTCGAACAGCCGCGCGTCCAGGTCGGTGACGGTCCGGGGTCCCGGCCGCACCACCCCGTGCCACTCGCACGCGTACCGCCCCTCCCCGTACACGACCATCGACCCGGCGAGCACGAGCCGCCGCACCCCGGCGTCGGCCATGGCGCTCAGCAGCACCGCCGTGCCGAGGTCGTTGCGCGACACGTATTCGACGGCGTCCCCGAAGCCGTTCCCCAGTCCGACCATCGCCGCCTGATGGCATACCGCGTCGATGCCGGCCAGGGCGGAGGCGACCGCCCCCGCATCCCGTACGTCCAGCCCGTCCCGCAGATCGAACACGACCGCCTCGTGCCCGTGCGCCCGCAGCGCCTCGACGACCTGGGACCCGATGAACCCGGCACCGCCGGTGACCAGTACTCGCATACGCGTCACGCTAGGACCGCGAGGTCTCCCGGCGGCACTACCACGCCCATGCCGTCACAGGTCCGTAAGACCTGGTCAGACGTGGCCCGCGCGGTAGACCAGGAGTGCGATCTGTACGCGGTTGTTGAGGCCGAGTCTGGTCAGGATGTGGGAGACGTGGGCCTTCACCGTGGGCAGGCTCATGTGGCGGGCGGCGGCGATCTCCGCGTTGGTCCTGCCCTCGGCGACGGCCAGGGCGACCTCCCGCTCCCGGGCGCCGAGCCGGTCCAGCATCGCTTCGGCCTTCTTCCGTTCCTCGTGGCGGGAGGGGCCGGGGACGCCCGCGGGGTCGGTCACCGTGTCGATCAGCTGCCTGACGGCGGCGGAGGACAGGACGGGCTCTCCCGCCATGACGTTGCGTACGGCCGCCACGATCTGGGCCGGGGGCGTGTGCTTGAGGATGTAGCCCGCGGCTCCGGCGCGCAGGGCCTGGAGGACGTAGCTGTCGGTGGTGAAGGTGGTGAGGATCAGCACTTCCGGAGGCCGTGGCCGCTGCCGTTGCCGGAGCGCCGCGGTGGCCGCGAGACCGTCCGTCTTCGGCATCCGGATGTCCATGAGGACGAGATCCGGACGGTACTCGTCCACGAGTGCCTGCACGTCGGCTCCGTCGGCCGCCTCCGCGACGACGTCGATGTCCTCGGCCGCCGACAGCATGAGGCGCAGTCCGGCGCGTACCAGGGGGTCGTCGTCGACGACGAGCAGACGGATGCGGTGGGCCGGGGCGCTCGTCCCGGAGGTCGCCGGGTCGTCCGCCCGGGGAGTCATGCCGTCCATGGGAGCCAGACGTCGAGGTGGAAGTCGGTGGGTGTGGTGCGGTGGCGCAGGCGCCCGCCCGCGAGGTCGAC
The DNA here is from genome assembly GCF_026341515.1 of Streptomyces sp. NBC_00878. Lineage (NCBI taxonomy): Bacteria > Bacillati > Actinomycetota > Actinomycetes > Kitasatosporales > Streptomycetaceae > Streptomyces > Streptomyces sp. NBC_00878. Next base: position 5,593,913 of record NZ_JAPEOK010000001.1, read on the forward strand.
CCGCTCCCGCATGCCGATGAGCCCTTGACCGGAGCCCGGTACGGAACCTTGCGCCGAACCCTGTACGGGGGCGGCGAGGGCGGCAGTGTCGGCGGGCGGCGCCGGCTCCAGTGGGTTCGTCACCTGAATGGTCAGGCCGGTGCCGGGGCCGCCCTCAAGCGTGAGCGTCACCGGGGCGCCGGGGGCGTGCTTGCGGTGGTTGGTCAGGGCTTCCTGGAGCAGCCGGTAGGCCGTGCGTGCGAGCGCCGGCGACATGGTGGCCGGGTCGTCGAGCCGCTCCCGCAGGTGGAGTTCCGCTCCTGCGGCGCGCGACTCCTCGATCAGCAGGGCCACGTCCATCCGCGTGGGCTGGGGCGGTTCGGTGTGGTCGCCCACGACGGGGGCCCGCAGGACCTTCAGTACGTCCTGGAGGTCCTCCAGCGCCCGGGTGGCGCTCTGCCGGATCACGCCCACGGCCTCGGCGAGCTGTTCCGGCGGCGCGCCCGGAGCGTATTCCAGCGCGCCCGCGTGTATGGACAGCAGCGACAGCCGGTGTGCGAGCACATCGTGCATCTCCCGGGCGATCTCCTCCCTGGCGTGCTGCTGCGCCTGCTCGGTCCGCAACGCCGCCTCCGTCTCCGCGCGGACCGCCCGGTCCCGCAGGCCCACGACGACCAGGCCCCATCCGACGGCGCCCGCGACCAGGGTGACGGCCGACACCGCGGTAGCCAGGGTGAGGGGCTCGGGGGGATACGGGGCGAGCAGGAGGTACGCGGGTACCGGGGCGAGCGCGGCCGCGGTCACCGCCCAGGTGGTACGGGCCGGGCACCTCGTGGCGACGGTGAACAGGGCGATCAGCATGGGCACCGCCAGGGGCCAGCCGGTGCTGAGGACGATCAGGGTCACCGCGACCCCGGCGGGGTGGCGCCGCCGCAGACACAGTGCGGCGCAGGCGAGCAGGGGTACGAGGCTGCCGGGTCCCGTGTGCGTCCAGCCGAACGGTTGTATTCCGCCGATTGACCCGGGCCCCCAGTAATACGGCACCACCCGCTCAAGGAGGCGTTCCGGGGTGCCTTCGCCGACCTGCGGATAGACGGACAGGCCCGAGTCCTGCGCCCTGGCCACGAGCACGGTCACGGCAGCGGCTGCCGTGGCCACGGTCAGGTCCGCGAGCCCGAGATGGCCACGCCAGGCGTTTCGCACGTCGATCACGGAGAAACCGTACCCGCGGATCAGGGAGGGCGGGAGCCCGGTGCGAATTCCTAGACCAAAGTATAGGCGCGCCCTGTTCGTTGGTATGGATGCGTTCTCTTCATTGGATCAGGTGTGCCGCATTCTTTTTGCCGATTTCCTTTTCCTTGTCGATTTCTACGGTCGACGGAATGGAAATCAAGAAGTCCTCGTCAGTCACCTCAGTCACCTCAGTCACATCAGCCGCGTCCGCCTTCCGGGCCGCTGTCGCGCTCGTGGCCGGTGCCTCGCTCTTCCTGGTCGGCGGGTGCAGCACCCTGAACGGCGTGACCGCTCCCCGTGACGTACGGGAGTCCGCCGCCGCGGCGGCACCCGGAGCACAGAAGAGCAAAGGCGGTGGCGGTGGCGGGCCCGACTGCGCGGTCGCCAAGTGTGTCGCGCTCACCTTTGACGGTGGCCCGAGCAGGCCCACCCCGAAACTCCTCGACATCCTGAAGGAGAAGAAGGTGTACGCGACGTTCTTTCTCCAGGGAAAGGGCCACACGGATACGTATCCGGGCACGGTTCTGCGGATGGCCAGGGAAGGGCACGAGATAGCCAACCACACCTGGTCCCACAAAGTGCTCACGGAGTTGAGTGCCGAGGAGATCGAGGCCGAAATGAAGCCCGTGCAGGACGATGTGCGGCGTATCACGGGCCGCGCCCCGGTGCTGATGCGGCCCCCGCAGGGGCGGACCGACGACGACGTCTCGGCCGTGATGCGGAGGATGGGGCTGGCTCAGGTCCTGTGGAGCGTCACGGCCAAGGACTACGCCACGACCGACACCGCCTTGATCACCCGGCGGGTGCTGGATCAGACGCGCCGGGACGGGATCATCCTGCTGCACGACCGCTACAAGGGGACCGTGCCGGCCGTGCCGGGCATCATCGACTCCCTGCGCCGGCGCGGCTACACCATCGTGACGGTCTCCCGGCTCCTGGCGCCCGCGTCACCGGAACCCGGGGCCGTGTACCGGCCCTGACCGATTTTTTCCGATCCGGTTCCTCAACAGGCAACCCACACACCGCATTTACCTCTCTCACAAGTCGCTCACAGCGCTGCTCGCATCATGATCACTGCTGCTTGATCACGGCATCTTGATCACTGATCGGCGCCGGGCACGCCACTGACCAATGGCACTCGCAGACGAGGAATCGATGACCAGCCAGAGAAGCCAGAAAAGCCAGGGAAGTCAGGAAAGCCGCAGTCGTCTACAGCGTGCGACGCTCGCCGCGGGAGCGGCGCTCACCGTTGTCGTCGCGGGGGCCGGGGCCGCTCCTGGTGCGGGGGCCGCGCCGGCGAACGCGGCGGGCAAGCCGAATCTCAAGCTGATCGCCGCGTCGAACTCCGTGACGCTCGACCGCTGGGAGGACGGCGTCTCGCTGGATCTCGGCACGTACCTCGCGGTCGACGACGCGCCGCTGGAGTTCAAGGTGACGCGGAAGTCGTACAAGGACCCCATCGTCGCCCAGCAGATCCTCCGCGACGGAACGAGCACGAAGACCAAAACACTGCCCGCCGGGACAGTGACGGACTTCTCCGGGCTGCCCGGCTTCCTCACCATGTCGATCAAGAACGCGGCCGGTGAGGAGGTGCTGAAGAAGGAGGGGAGCTTCTGCCCGAACAACGCCTCCGGGAGGCTCCGTCCGGATGCTCCGGCGACCTCGCACTATCCGCAGAGCTGTCCCACCAATCCGTTCACGCTGGGCTCGGTGTGGGGTGTCGAGAAGGGCTGGGCGGCCAACTCCAGCGCTGTCGGATACGACGAGCCGGTGGACCTTCCGGCCGGTGAGTACACGGCCACGGTCTCGGTGGCCAAGAAGTACCGTGACCTGTTCGGCATCCCCGACGACCAGCCCACCATCAAGGTGACGGTCCGGGACATGGGTGACGGCGAGGGCGGGGGCGAGGGCGGGGGTGGCGCGGGAATGGCCTCCTCGCGGTCCGCCGCCGCCCACCACGGAGCCGGACACGACACGCAGTCCGCCGCCGACGACACCGCCGCACGCGCCGCGGCTGCCGCCGCCCACCACTACGGTCCCCGCGGCGCCGACGAACCCACCCCGCCCGCCCTCTCCCACGCGCTCGAAGACCGTGGCCTGGCGCACCACCTGGGCGACGGACCCGGCCACACCGACGGCTCGCGCATCGCGCCCGCGCTGAAGCCCGCCGCCAAGCGGCCCAGCGGCCGTGCCGGTGCCCCGGCGAACGTGCCCAAGCCCGACCTGCGTTCGCTGCCGGCCTGGGACATCGCCGTCACCGACGGCGAGGACGGCGACGTACCGGGCAAGGACTACCTCGCCTTCAGCGCGAACGTCTGGAACGCGGGCCCCGCGCCGCTCGTCGTGGACGGATTCCGCAGTCCGGGCAAGGACCTGATGGACTCGTACCAGTACTTCTACGACGCCGCCGGCAAGCAGGTTGGTTACGCCCCCAGCGGCACCATGGAGTGGGACCCGCGGGAGGGTCACGAGCACTGGCACTTCACGGACTTCGCCAGCTACCGGCTGCTGAGCGAGGACCAGACCAAGGAGGTGCGCAGCGGCAAGGAGGCGTTCTGCCTGGCCAACACCGACGCCGTCGACTACACGGTGAAGAACGCCAACTGGCACCCGGACAACACCGACCTGTCGACCGCCTGCGGTCAGCAGAACTCGATCTCCGTCCGTGAGGTCCTCGACGTCGGCTCCGGCGACACGTACACCCAGTACCGTCCCGGCCAGTCCTTCGACATCACCGACCTGCCGAACGGCACGTACTACATCCAGGTGATCGCCAACCCGGAGAACCGCCTCCAGGAGACGAACACCAAGAACAACGTCGCCCTGCGCAAGGTCGTCCTGGCCGGTACGCCGGGCGCCCGCACGGTGACCGTGCCGCCGCACGACCTGGTCAACGCCCCGTAGCCGCCTGACCCGACCGGTCCTCCCCCCAAAAAAAGGACCGGTCCCCCACCGGCCCTTGGACCCCGTTCCCGCGCGGGGTCCAAGGGCCGCGGCCGTCTCCGGCATCGGGGACCGTCCTGGGATCGGTGACCGTCTCCGGCATCGGCCGGGCCACGGGTGGCCGGTCTCAGTGCCCCATCCCCGCGCCCCCGTCGACCGGGATCACGGCGCCGCGTACGAAACCGGCACCGGCGCCGGTCAGGAACGCCACCGCCTCGGCGACCTCCTCCGGGCGGGCGAGCCGGCCGGCCGGGGTCTGCCGCAGCAGGTTCCGGCGCTGTTCCTCGGTGAGTGCGCGGAGCATGTCCGTGTCGGTCAGGCCGGGCGCCACCACGTTGCAGGTGATGTCCCGGGGGCCGAGTTCATGGGTCAGCGCCCGGGCGAAACCGACCAGACCCGCCTTCGACGCCGCGTAGTTGGTCTGCCCGGCGGCACCGTGCAGCGCCGACGTGGAGGAGACCAGCACGATACGGCCGTGGCCCGCGCGGAGCATCCCGCGCATCGCGCGCCGGGCCACCCGGAAGGCCCCCGTGAGGTTGGTGTCGACGACGGAGGTGAAGTCCTCCTCGGTCATCCGCACCAGCAGCCGGTCGTGGGCGGTGCCCGCGTTGGCGACCAGGACGGTGACCGGGCCGTGCGCCGCCTCGGCCTCCTTGAAGGCCTGGTCCACCTGCTGACTGTCCGTCACATCGCAGCGTACGGCGAGGAATCCCGCGGACGCGGGCGCGGGCGCGGACTCGGGCGCGGGCGGCGGCTCCTCACCGCGGTACGTCACCGTGACCCGGTCCCCCGCCGCCGCGAAGCGGCGAGCTGTGGCCAGTCCGATCCCCCTGTTGCCCCCGGTCACGAAGACCGACCGGGCCGTTGCCTGTTCCATCGTCGTCCCCACTTCCCTTCCTGCTTCCGCCACTTCCGCCACTTCCGCTGCTGACGTTCCGTGTCCGCAGGCCCACGACGCCCACGGCGAACCCGACGAGGGCCAGTACGGCGGTCCAGAACGTGGCCGCGTACATGGCGTCGAGGAAGGCGCGGTCGGCGGTGGCCGCCAGTTCCGGCAGGCGCAGCGAACCGGCCAGTGAGCGGGCCGCCTCGGCGGAGGTCCTGGCCTGCTCCTCGGCGCCCGGCGTCAACCCCTGTGCCCCGCCGGGCAGTTCGGCGTCCGCCATCCGCTCCCGGTACACCCCGGAGAGGATCGAACCGGTCATCGCCACCCCGAGCGTCCCGCCCACCTGCCGGGTGACGCTGTTGACGGCCGACCCGGCGCCCGCGAGATGCGGCGGCACCCCGCTCATCATCACGGCCGTGACCGGCGTACCGACCAGGCCCATCCCGAACCCCTGCACCCACAGCAGCGCGACCACGGTCAGGATCGGGGTCCGTCCGTCGAACCACAGATAGCCGACGTACGTGGCCGCCGTGGCCAGGACCCCGGCCGCGACCGTCCACCGGGCCGACAACAGCCGGCTCAGCGCGGGGGACGCCTGACTGCCCAGGACGATGCCGATCGCCGCGGCGATCATCACCGTTCCGGCGTCGGCGGGGGAGAGTCCGCGCGGCCCCTGGAGATAGAAGGCCGCGTAGAAGAGGTGCCCGGCCAGCGCCATGAACGCGATCAGCAGCACCACGCTGCCGGCCGTGAACCCGGGCTGCCGGAAGAGTCGTACGTCCAGGCTGGGGGCGGGCGACCTGCGCTGACCGGCGACGAAGGCGGCGAGCAGCGCGCAGCCGAGGAGGAGGGGGAGGAGTACGTACGGGCCGTACCAGGTCTGCCCGTTGCCGAGTTCGATGATTCCGAAGACCACGCCGCCGAGCCCGAGCACCGACAGGGCGAGCCCCGGCAGGTCGAGCACCCGGCGCCGGGGACCCTTCAACTCCGGTACGACGGCGACCACTCCGGCCAGACACAGGGCCACGATCGGCACGTTGACCAGGAACACCGAACCCCACCAGAAGTGGCTGAGCAGCGCCCCGCCCACGACCGGTCCGACGGCCACCCCGAGACCGCTGGACGAGCTCCAGATCGCGATCGCCCGGGTGCGCTTCTCCTCCGGAGTGCTCTGCACGATGACCGACAGGGTCGCGGGCATCAGCAGCGCGCTGCCCGCGCCCATGACGGCACGCGCCACGATCAGCCAGGCGGGACTCGTGGCGAAGGCGCCCGCGCCGGAGGCGGCGCCGAACAGCGCAAGCCCCGCGAGAAGGGTGTTCCGGGGGCCGAACCGGTCGGCCAGCGCCCCGCCCGCGAAGAGCGTGCCGGCGAAGACCAGGGTGTAGGCGCTCGCCACCCACTCCAGTTCGGCGGGGGTCGCGCCCAGGCCGTCGACCGGATCGGCCAGCGTGGTGACGGCGACGTTCAGGACCGAGGTGTCCAGCCAGATCAGCATCTGGGCGCAGACCACGACCAGGAGGACGGGCCAGGACCGGGACGGGGCGGACTTCTCTGCCGCCCCTTCCGCTCGGCTCGCGGTGGTCATCGGGTGCCTCCGTTGTCTGTGGTGTGCATGCCGTCCCGGCTTAGGTGGATGAGATCCGCGTAGTTGTGGAGCGCTCGGTCGATCAGCGCGTCGGCCGCGCCCGTGTACTGGACCGGGTCGAGGAGTTCGGACAGCCGGGCGGGGGTGAAGTCGGTTGTCAGATCGGGGTGTTGGGACAGCACCGCGGCGAGCGGGCGCCCGGTGTACTCCGCCTCTGCCGACGCGGCGGTCAGCAGCTTCTTCGCCCGTACCTTGCCGAGCGCCGGAGCGAGCACCACCATCAGCCGCTCGGTGACGAGGGCGCCCCCGGTCAGTTCGAGGTTGGCCAGCATCCGTTCCGGGTGGACGATCAGTCCCTCGGCGAGCTCGACGGCGGTGTGCGCGGCCCCGCCCGCCAGCCGCAACGCCTCCCGCAGCGGCTGCCATTCGGCGTGCCACGCCCCGGCGGGCCGCTCGTCCTCGGCGAGCAGACACTGGGCCAGTACGAGGGCATGGGCGGGCACCTGACGGGCGGCGGCCACGATCAGCGTGGCGAGCGCGGGGTTGCGCTTCTGCGGCATCGCCGAGGAGGCCCCGCGCCCGGCGGCCACGGGCTCGGACACCTCACCGATCTCGGTACGGGACAGCGTCTGCACGTCGAGTGCGAACTTGCCGAGCGCGCCGGTGACCAGCTGGAGCACCGCCCCCAACTCCGCGACGGGCGTGCGCACGGTGTGCCACGGCAGCACCGGCTCGGCCAGCCCCAACGCCTCGGCGAACGGCCGGAGCAACTCGACTCCGCCCTCGCCACCGGTTGGGTTGGGGCTCCCGTCCTCGCCCTCGCCGCCGACCGGGTTCGGGCTCCCCTCCCCGGCCTCCCCGCTGTCCCCGCGGTCCAGCAGGGCGTATTCGCGGTACGCGGCGAGTGTTCCGGCCGCTCCGCCCAGCTGGGCCGGGAGCGCGGACGCGACCGCCCGTACCCGGACCAGGGCGTCGGCGACCAACTGGAGCCAGCCCGCCGCCTTGAGACCGAAGGTGGTGGGCACGGCGTGCTGGGCCAGGGTGCGCCCGGCCAGCACGGTGTGGCGGTGGGTGCGGGCCAGCGCGGCCAGGGCGGCGCCGGTGCGTTCCAGGTCGGCGGCGATCAGGCCGAGTACCCGGCGGGCGACCAGCATCGACGCCGAGTCGAGGATGTCCTGGCTGGTCGACCCCCGGTGTACGTACTCGGCGGCGGCCGGGTCCTTGGCGGCGACCACCTCGGTGAACGCCGTCACCAGCGCGACCACCGGGTTGGCGGTCGCCCGGGCCGCGTGTGCCAGGGCGACCAGGTCCAGCCGGTCGGCGCGGGCCACCGAGGCGATCGCCTCCACCGCGGCGACGGGCGTCAGCCCGACCGCGAACTGGGCCCGGGCCAGCGCCACTTCGGCGTCCAGCATGGCTTGCAGCCACGCCTCGTCGGTCACCTCGGCGGCGGCGGGCGTACCCGCCCAGGTGGGGGCGAGCAGGCCCGCGTCGGTTCCTACGGACGTCATCTTCGCGCTCCTCGGCTTCCTTCGCCTGATATCCGACGTCTCGTCAAAGCCGCGTCCGGCAGCGGCACTTCGGGCAACGAGGCGTCGGGCAACGAGGCGTCGGGCACCGGCACTTCGGGCAGCGGGCTTGATGCCGCTTCCTCCGGAAGCATCAAGGCCGCCCGCGCGATCGCGTCCGAGTCCTCCAGCGTCACCGAGCCGACGCCCGGCCGGATGCCGACCGCCGTCACCCAGCGCACTCCCTCCGTCGGCACCCCGAAGGCGAACCGGCGAGGGTGCGCCCGGCCCGCCGCGTCCACCAGCCGGGGCGCGTCCCTCGTCACCGCGAGCCCGCCCGTCTCAGTCCCGCTCGTTTCAGTCCCACCCGTCTCGAGCCCACCCGTCTCGAGCCCGCCCGTCTCAAGCCCGCCCGTCTCCCGACCGCTCAGCCGGTACGGGACACAGTCACCGGCCGCCAGCAGCCCCCGCAGCAGGGGATCGGCGCTGCGCCGCAGATCGACCACGGGCAGCCGCGCCTCGACGAGCGCGCCGACCAGCACGGGGGGCTCGGGCACCAGCTCGGCGTCCACGAGGAAACCGCGCTCGCGCGCCGAGGGCCGTACGCGCATCCCCGGCCCGAGCACATGCACCACCTCGGCCTCGATCAGCGCGATCAGCTGCTCGATCCGGAAGGCGGGCGGGCCGATCGACGTGAACGCGTTCAACGGCGTGTACCAGCCGTCCAGTTCGGACCGGTACGACGTGCCGGACACCCCGCCGTGATCGACGACCAGCCGGATCTCGTTGCGCAGGTCCCGCAGGGCGTCCAGCGCGGCCTTCAACGGCCCGCTCACATTGCCCAGCCGGGCCTCGGCGACATCCTGCCGCAGGTATTCCAGCAGCCAGTGCCGGAAGTCGTCGCGGCCGGTGAAGTCCCGGTCGCCGTAGGGCCGTTCGATCCGCCGCCAGTCCCACGGCTCGGCGGGCGGCACTCCGTACCGTTCGAGCCACGCCTCGTGGTAGACGGTCCGCACCTCACGGTCGATCAGCGGCCAGATCTCGCCGCGGAAGGAGACGGGGTGTCCGTCGTCCGCCCGCCGCCGCAGCCCGGCGATGACCTCGGGGGTCAGGAAGCGGGGGTGGTGGCGGCCGAGCGCGCCCTTCTCGTTCTCGCCGCGTGCGTGGTACGGCACTCCGCGCCGCGAACCGGCGTACAGCACCGGCTCGTTGCCGCTCGGGAGGTACACCAGGCCGGACTGGCTCTCCTTGAACGTGCCGCCGCGGCCCTCGGTGAGCAGCGCCACGCAGTCGAAGAAGTTGAGCCCAAGCCCGCGCAGGGCGACGGGTGTGCCCGGCGCGATCCCGCTCAGGTCGGCGTCGGCGGGGTTGGCGGGCCGCACGTAGAGCGGGCCATGCCGGTCGGCGAAGGAGCCCAGCGAACGTTCCTCCGGGCTCGGGGTCAGGCCGCCGTGGCCGAGCGCCAGCACCACCGCGTCCATCCCGGCGAGCGGCTCGCCGTCCGCCAGGGTGACCGTCTGCCGCCCGTCCGGGGTGTCGGCCAGGGCGACCGCGGTCGCGCGGTGCGTGTGGACCGTCACCCCGGGAGGGGCGGTGCGTAAGAGATGCCGGAACACCCACTCCAGGTAGTGGCCGTGGAAGGCCCGGGTCGGATAGGTGTCAGGGCCGAGCCGCCGCGCCTCCGCCAGGATCCGGTCCGGGTAGGCCTCGTGCCCCAGTGCGCGCGCCCACTCGTACAGGCTCGGCCCCGGCACCGACGGCCCGGCGCAGTCCACGCTGTCGTCGGTGAACAGGGTCACCTGGGAGGCGACCGTGTTCATCAGCAGCTCGGGCGGCTGGTCGGTGCGCCACACCGCGCCCGCGCCGGGCGGGTACGGGTCGACGAGGTGGACCACGACCGGGCGGGCGGCCTGGCCCGCGTTGGCGCAGAGCCGCTCCAGGACCGAGAGCCCCCGCGGACCGGCGCCGATCACGCACAGGGTGATGGCGTCACCGGGCCCGGTCATTCCCGGCCCAGCCCGTCACGCCAGCTCGGCCGCAGCGGCTTCCAGCCCAGTGCCGTACGGGCCCGGTCGTTCGCCGCGCCCCGCGCCGCGGTCAGCTGATGGGTCATGAACCAGCCGAGCAGCCGGGGCGCGAGCGCCGCCGGGACCGTACGCGGCGGCGGGCCGCCCAGCGTGCGGGCGAAGTGCGGCAGCCACTGCGCGGCCGGGGCCGGATCGTCGTCGGTCACATGGAAGACGCCGGTGGCCTCCGACTCGACGGCCGCCACGGCCGCCCCCACGGCGTCCACCACATGCAGGAACGAGGTGATCCCGGAACCGTCCCCGGGCACCGGCAGCTTCCCTGCGAGCACCCTCTGCCCGGTCCCGCCGATACGGACGTACGCGGTCCCGGGCCCGTACAGGGTGCCGTACCGCAGCACCACGCCCGCAAGCTCCGGGCCGCTGCCCAGCGCGAGCCGCTCCAGCTCGGCGACGGCCCGTACGGTGGCGGCCCAGCCGGCGTCCGGGGCGTCCACGTACAGCGGCGCGTCCTCGTCGAGGACCGGGTCCCCGGCCGGGGCGGCGGCGAAGGCGACGGACTGTGCGACCAGCCGCCGCGCACCGGACGCACGGGCCGCGGCGACGAGATTGGCCGTGCCCTCGGTCCGCAGCCGAGCGGTCAGGGCGAAGGCCTCCACGGGGTCGTCGGGGAGCAGCCGCAACGCCGTCATCTGATGGACGACCACCTCGGGCCGGACGGCCGACACCGCGGCCAGCAGGCCGGCCGGGTCCAGGGCGTCGGCGACCACGACCTCGTCCGCCTCCGGAGCCCGGGCCCGGGACTCCTCCCGTACCAGCGCGCTCACTTCATGACCCCGCGCCCGCAACGCTCCCACCAGCGGATGTCCGACCGCTCCGGTGGCCCCGGCGACCAGTACGCGCACGGCTCAGCCCTCCGTGGCGGGGGAGGAGGCGGGAGCGGGGGGAGCGAGGGGAGTGGCGACCCGCATCAGCAGGCGGCACGCCTTGTCGCCGTCCCGCAGACAGCTTTCGGCGCGGTTCTCCGTCAGGGTCACGCCGAGCCCCTCGGACCAGCCCGCGTGGATGTCGGTGCACGGGCACCGGTAGCCCTCCAGCGAACCGGCCATCCGGACCATGGTGATGGCGAAGTTCCGCCGCAGTGTGAGCACGATCAGGCCCTCGTCCTCGCCCTCTTCCTCGACCTCGGTGGAGGCGTTGCGCAGCTCCCGCGGGAACATCCGGTCGCCGCACTCGTCGTAACGGCGGCGCAGCTCCTCCAGGCTCTTGCCGTTGTCACCGTTGTCACCGTTGTCACCGCTGTCGGGCAGCGGTCCGGAGCGGCGGCCGACGCGCTGCCCGACGTGCAGGGCGACCTTGCGCAGTGCCTCGGCGTTGAGCTCGTTCGCGGCCTGCTGGCCGAACCGGCTCGCCACCCCCTGGTACCAGTGGGCGTCGTGCTGCCACCACAGCCGGTACGCCTCCACGGTCTGCGCGCGCTGGTTGACCTCGTCGGCACTCACACTTGCCCCCTGGCGGCGAACCGGTCGCGCATCACACGTTTCAGGACCTTGCCGGTCGCGCCCTTGGCGACGTCGTCGGGCTTCATCCGCAGGGCCCGGGTCACCGGCGGGAACCCGGCGCGTACGAGAACGGCGTTGACCCGCGCGGTCCACACCTCCTCGTCGCTTCCCTTGTCGCCCTGCTCGTCGGTGAGTTGGAGCAGCGCGTACGCCTCGGCCTCGCCGTCGCCGTCCCAGTCCGCCCGTACGCCCTCGGGGGCCACCCCGACGACCGTGCAGTCGGCCAGCTCGGGCAGCTCCCGCAGGAGGAGTTCCTCGGTGCGGGTGCTGAACAGGATCCCGTCGCGGGTGCGGACGGCGTCCGGTGCCCGGTCGAGGTGGTAGAAGTTGCCCTCCTCGTCCTGCTGGGCGAGGTCCCCGGTGAGCCAGTAGCCGCCCAGCCGCATCCGGTTCCAGGTCAGCGAGTCGTTCCAGTAACCGGGCGTGAGAGTGGGCGACTTGAGGCCGAGGCGGCCGATCCGGCCGGGCGGCAGCGGGGTGCCGTCCTCGGCGAGTACGGCGGCCTCGGCGAAGCTGATCGGCTTGCCGACACAGCGCGAGTAGGCCGAGGTGTCCTTGGTATGCCGGTTGTGGAAGACGGAGTACCCGGCCTCCGAGGAGCCGAGCCCGTCCACGAACACCGAACCCTCGACGCGTACGCGCCGCAGGTCCTTGCCCATCGTCTGGTGACTGCCGTGCTGGACGAGGGCCCGGATGTGCGCCTCGTGCGCGGCGTCCCCGGTGTTGAACCACACCTGCACGCTCGACAGGTCACGGTCCGCCAGCGCCTCGGCGGCCATCTCGCCGAAGGTCCCGGCGAAGGCCAGCACGGTGGTCGGCCGGAACTCCTCGATGGCGTCCAGTACTTGGCTGCCCCGCTGGCTGGAGAGCAGCTTGATGTCCGTGCGCAGCAGCAGGCAGTACAGCAGCGTCGCCACCATGGCGTTGTGCGCGCCCGGCAGCCCCACCAGCGTGCGTGCCATGTCGGTGCCGGTGGAGTAGCGGAGCCGGTGCAGCTGCGCGTACATCAGCGTCCGGTGGGTGTGCGGAACTCCCTTGGGCATCCCGGTGGTTCCGGAGGAGTGCGAGATGAGCACCGGGTCGGTGGGGTCGTGCCGGTACGGATACGAGGGCGGCAGCGAGGCGCGGTGCTCCGGACGGATGTCCCCGGCGGTGACACAGAAGCGGAGCCCTTCCGCCGCCGCGGCCCCTTTCGCCACCTCCGTTGGCGACAGCACGTCATGGTGCTCGCGGTCCGTGAAGGCGCCGACCGCGCCCTGCCGTCGTACGTACTCCCGGGCGGTTTCCGGAGGCAGATTGCCGTTGACGAACGACGGGACGGCGCCGAGGGCCGTCAGCGCCAGGAAGTTCACCGCGAACTCGGCGCTGGAGTAGGAGTGGATGGCGACCGGGTCGCGCGGGCGCACGCCCTGGGCGGTGTACCAGCCCGCGTAGGTCTCGACCGCCTCGTTCAGTTGCCCGAGCGTCAGCGTCTCGGGACGGCTGCCGTCCGGCGCCTGCCAGCCGCCGTCCGTCCACAGCACGGGTTCGTCGAGCGTGCGGCCGTACGCGGTCAGCCGCTCCAGTACGTTGCCGGCGCCGAGTTCGGTGTCGGAGCAGATCCGCGCCCGCTCCTGCCTACTGATGAGCATGGGTCTCCGTCTCGTTCCTCGCGTTGGTCGTTGCGTTGGGTCTTGCGTTGGCCCTTGCTTCGGTGTCGGTGGCGAGGAGGAACGCGGGCGCGCGTGGCTCGGTCACCAGGAGGCGGCTGCCGCCGTCCCGCACCAGCCGCCGGTGGACGGCGACCAGGTCGAACAGTCCCTGGATGTCACCGGGCCGCCCGCTCGCGACGGAACCGCTGTCGATATCGGCGTCGGTTTCGGGATGGGTTTCGGGATGGGCATCGGCGTCGTAGGTCTCGCTCGACCGGACCGACACGGGCGCGTCGGCGCCGGGACGGCCGAGCAGTACGGCCGCGGCCAGCCCGGCGGACGCGGGAAGGGCGGGGACCGGGTCCGGGTCCGGGTCCGGGACCGGGTCCGAACGACCGCCGCCACCGGCCAACTCCTCGTACGCGGCGGCCAGTCGCTCGCTGCCCCCCAGCTCCACGCCCACCACCAGGACCCGGTCGACCTCCGGGTCCTCCAGGAGCAGATCGGCCATGGCGAGCAGTTCGGTCACCGGGTCGTCGAGGGTGGAGAGGCTGAACATCTGCCCGGTGATCCCGAACTCCCGGCTCAGATAGCCCAGTACGGAGTTGGGGGTGGCCTGCATGAACAGCAGCGGGTTGTGGACCCGCCCGGAGACCATGCGCCGGCTGGCCAGGTCCGCGGTGGTGGTGTCACCCGTCGTACTGGCCAGCGCGACGGCGGTACGGGAGCCTCCCCCACTCTCGGCTTCGCTCGACCGGGAGGTGCCCCCATCGGGCCGTTCGGCGAGGCACTGCCGGGCGGCCTCGTACGCCAGCGGGCTGAAGGCCGACTCCACGAAGCCGGGGAGCCTCGGCAGCGGGATGTCGTCGTCGCGCCCGGTGCCGTGGGTGGCGGTGCCGGTGGCGAGGATGCCGAGGGACGAGCGCAGCACGGTCTTGTGGCCGTTCTCGGTCGGGGTCACGGCCGCTCCAGGACGAGTGCGGTGTTGGCGCCCCCGAAGGCGGCGTTGACGGTGAGGGCCCGGCGGGCGTCGGTCCGGCGCGGCTCGTTCGGCACGTAGTCGAGGTCGCACTCCGGGTCGGGCGCGGTGAATCCGGCGGTCGGCGGCAGGACACCGTCCGTCAGGGCCAGCATCGTGATGACGAACTCCACGACGCCCGCCGCCTCCAGGAGGTGGCCGGTGGTGCTCTTGGTGGAGCTGACCGGTATCGACTCGGCCCGCTCCGGGAATGCGGCCCGCAGTCCGCGGGTCTCGGCACCGTCGTTGTACTTGGTGCCGGTGCCATGGGCGTTGACGTAGCCGAGGGCCGCGCCGTCCGGGTCGCCCGCGAGCCGCATCGCCTGCCGGGCCGCGCGGGCCAGCCCGACGCCCTCCGGGTGCGGCTGGGCGATGTGGTGGGCGTCCGAGGCCGCGCCCCACCCCACCACGCTCGCCAGCGGCGGGGCACCGCGGCGCCGGGCGTGCTCGGCGGACTCCAGCACGACGACCGCCACACCGTCGCCGAGCAGCAGTCCACTGCGGTCGGCACTGAACGGGCGCACCATGCCGTCGCGGGACAGCGCCCGCCCGGAGTCGAACTTCCCGAAGGTCTCCTCCTCGACCAGGTATCCGCCCGCACAGACGGCCACATCGGTCCGACCGGAGGAGATCAGCCGGCACCCATGGATGATCGCGGCGGCGGAGGCAACACAGGCATTGGTGAAGGTAAGCCGAGGCCCAACCAACCCAAGCCTTCCGGCGAGCAGTTCGGCGAGGCGGGCGGGAACGGCGTCGGCAACGCGCTTGGTGTCGGTGGAGGTGCTGGGCATGGGCGTACCTAAAGGGGCGCGGGGCTGTGACATTTGCGGCTCCTCCCCCACTCTCGGCTTCGCTCGAGCGGGGGGACCCCCATCGTGGGCGCGACCAGCCACGACGGATCCGCAGCCGACATCCGACCCGACACCCCGCCAATACCGCGTCACACTCGTGTGATCCCCGGCCACACCAAGCAGCACGGCCGCCTCAGCGCCGCGGCGCAGCCCCGCCATGTCAAGGGCCTCCTCCCCGCACCGCGCAAGCGCATACCGCAGGGCCCACCCCTCGACCGCGTCGGGCCCATCAGCCGCGGCCCCCGCCATCGCCGTACGGTACGGCCCGGTATCGAACCGAGTCGTGGCCGCGAACGACGGAACCCCCGCAAAGACCCCGCGCCGCAAGGCATCACCCCCCGTACCGAACGCGGTACGCACACCGAACCCGGTGACGGTCACCTCACCGCTCACCGGAACCACCTTCCTCCCCGCGGTCCGTCTGGGCGGCGCGCAGATAGTCGGTGAGCCGCCGCAGCGAGGTGAACCCGGAGATGTCCTCGTAGGTGGGCTCGACGATCAGACCGAACCGCTCCTCCACCACGTGCAGCAGCCACACCAACCCGAGGGAGTCCAGGATGAGTTCGGTGTCCTCACCGAGATCGTCCGGCACCCCTGGAAAGATCTTGCGGTCCGCCAGCAGCTCGCGGACGGCGTCGGCGGTGAGGGGGAACTCCGCGGGGTCCCCCTCGCGCGCGTCGCGCGCATCGCTCGCGGTGGCCCCCGTACTCATGCCTTCGCACCGCGTCGGACGACCTCGGCGACGAGGGAGCCGAGGGACAGGGAGGCCAGGGGCTCGATGTCGGTGTCCGGTATCTCCACACCGAACCGCGCCTCCAGCCGCAACGTGAGCTCGATCAGACTCAACGAGTCCAGGTCCAGCCCACCGATGGTCACCGGACTCTCGTCCGTGATGCCGTCGCGGCTCATGATGATGTTCATCTCGTCGATGACCGTGCCCAGCACGAACTCACGGATCTCGTCTTCCAACGTTGACGTACTCATGGTCAGCAAACTCCAGTAGAGGAAATCAGGGGCGCGCCCCTTCAGGGGCGCGGGACTGTGACATCTGCGGCTCCGCCGCGATGGGGGTCCCCCCGCTCGAGCGAAGCCGAGAGTGGGGGAGCGACCAGCCACAACGGGTCCGCAGTCAACAAACGACCGGCCGACCCCGCCTCACCCGGCGGCGCGCTCCCGAAGCGCATCGGCCTGGCGCAAAAGCTTCCCGTTGGACGTACGAGGCAACGCATCCAACAGCCGCACCACCCGCGGCAACTTGTAGTCGGCGAGCCGCTCCCGACACCACCGCAGCAACTCCTCGGCGGAAGGATCCCCGCCCTCGGCGGAAGACCCGGCGGCCGTCACGACATACGCCTCGGTCACGTCCTCGTGAACCACAACCGCCTGCTCAACCGCAGGATGCCCCCGCAGCACGTTCTCGACCTCGACGAGGTCCACCTTGAGGCCGCCGATCACGACAAGGGAGTCGGCCCGGCCGTGCACCCGCACCGCCCCGGTGCCGTCCACCGAGGCCCGGTCCCGGGTGTGCAGCCAGCCGTCCGCGTACTGCGTACCGCCGGAGTCGAAGAGATACGGGGACTCGTCGAGGGCGACGTCCAGTTCGCCCTGCCGCTCCCGGACCACCATGCCCGGTACGGCCCGGCCGACCGACGGCCGCAGCGTGCCGCCGACGTCCATGGCGACGACACCGCTCTCGGTGGTCCCGTAGGACTCGCCGACCGGCACCCCGTACCGCTCGGTGAACCGTGCCGCGACGTCCGGGGGCATCAGTTCGCCGCCCGACACCGCGATGCGCAGGTCGGGCAGTTCGGGGGGATCGATGGCGGCGGCGAGGAGTTCGTAGTGCATCGGGACCCCGAACAGGGTGGTGATCCGGTGGTTCACCGCGGTCCGCAGGATGTCGCGGGCCGAGATCCGGGGCGCGAAGACGACGGAGACCCCGGCCGCCAGGGAGTACAGCAGCCCGGCGACCAGGCCGAAACTGTGCGCCGTCGAACTGAGCAGCAGCACGCGGTCGCCCTCACCCGGCATCCCGGGGATCCCGGCGAACCGGTCCACCTCGGCGGCGAGCGACCGCGCGGTCCGGCCGATCACTTTCGGCCGCCCGGTGGAGCCCGAGCTGAACTGGACCAGCCGGTGCCCGGTGGTGGCGGGCAGGCCGGTGCCACGGCACTCGGTGACGACCTCGTACTCGGGCCGGAAGCCGAACGTGGCCTGGACGTTGGAGCCCGCCCGGACCATGAACTGCGGCCGGCAGGACGCGCAGAGCGCCGCAACCTCGGCCGGTTTGAGCCGGAAGTCGAACAGTGCCACCTGGGCGCCCAGCCGCCACAGCGCGAGCAGCACCTCGACCTGGGTGAAGCTGGGCGGTGTCCGCAGGCCCACGGTGCTGCCGGGGCCGATGCCGTAACCGGCGAAGACGGCGGCCTGCTTGGCCACCCGCTCCCGTAACTCGCCCCGGCTGACGGTCTCGTGTTGGTGTGTCAGATAGGGAAGCCTGTCGTCCCGCGCGTCGAACAGCCGCCGTACGAGGAAACCCATCCCGTCGTCGTCCACGGGACCACCGGACAGACCGTCTCCCGATGTGTCTCCCGATGTGCCTTCCGGTGTGTCTTCCGGTGTGTCCCTCGAGGTGTCTCTCAGAGGGTCTCTCAGCCCGCCGCCCATCAGACTTCCTTGCAGAACTCGCCGATGGGCAGGCCCACATGGCGCTTGTCCGCGGCCAGATAGCCGAGCAACTCGTCACCCGTCTGCAACTCGGTGACGTTGAGGACCTTCCCGCCCGGGCCGAGCACCCGTACGTGCCAGTCGTCCTGCACGGTGAGGCTGACCAGCCGGCCGTCCTCGGCGTGGGTACGGATCTCCAGCAGCGGCCTGGACTCCAGTTTGGCGCGCCCGACCACGACCCGCCGGGTGCGCCCGTCGGCGCCGACCGCGAGCAGGGCGCTGCCGGAACCGACCTCGCTCAGATAGCTGGTGCGGTTGTCGGGCCCGAGCGTGTACGAGTGCAGGGCACCGGCGTTGACCCGGAACGGCCTGGTCGGCATGTACGGCAGGGGGTGGGTCTCGCTGCAGCAGAGCACGAACCCGGAGGAGTACGAGCCGACGAGGATGCCCTCGTCCTCCTCGAAGTGCGAGCAGGTGTCGACGCAGACCCGGTCGCCGAGCCCGACGTGCCGGATGCTCTCCACGGTCAGTGTGGACAGCTCCAGTTGGGGCGTCGTGGCCTCCAACAGCCGTGCCAGCGCGAACACTTCGTCGGCGCTGCGGGGCGTGAACAGGATGCCGTCCGAGCCGCGTTCGAGGACGTCGAAGACGATGGCCGCCTCCTCCAGGCCGTCGACGACGGTCACCAGTTTGCCCTCGGCGGACTCGGCCGCGGCGAGCACGATCTCCAGCGGGATCTTGGTCGGGTCGGCGAAGTGGATGACGGTGTACGGCAGCACCATGGCGCCCGCGCAGGACAGCGTCAGCGTGCGGTCGTCCCGTACGTCGATGAATCCGGAGACGGGCGTGCCGCCGGTACCGCCGGCGCTGCCGGTGCCGACGGCGGCTCGATGATCGGCGGCCAGGGCGTCCAGCTCATCCTGGGTGCCGAACTTCCGCAGGAGGACGTCGATTCCGGTGCCGACCGGGGAACTGCCCTTGCCGGAGGCCGGGTTGGTGTCCTTCGAGCCGCCGGTACCCTTCCCCTCCTTGTCGCCGGGCTTGTCACCAGGCCTGTCACCGGGCTTGTCGGCGGGCCTCTTCGCGGCGGCGGCCGCAACCGAACCCCCCTCGGAGACGAGCACCCGCGTGACCGTCGGGGGCAGGGTCCCGAGTAACTCGGCGTCGGCGGCCACCACCCCGGCCATCCGGGCGTGAATGGCCGCGTCCACCACCGCCTGGAGCTGCGGACGGGGGACTTCACGCAGATCGATCCATGCGAACCTCATGCGACTCCTGCCACGATCGTCGAGTAATCAGCCATGTTCATGTCATTGGTGATGCTGTTGTCGTCGGGCGCGCCGGGACGGCCGTGCACGACCGCCGCGAGCCGGGACACCAGCGCGGCCGGGGAAGGGGACGAGAAGATCCGGCGGCCGATGGCCAGCCCCCGGCAGCCGGTGGCCATCACGGCGGCGCCGTACTCGACGAGGTCGGAGCCGTCCGGCGGACCGCCGGCCGCGAGGACGGGGATGGGGCTGCCCGCCACCACCTCGGCCATCCGGTCGAGCGGCAGGGCGACGGAGGTCTTCACCATGTCCGCGCCCAGGTCGGCGGCGACGTTGGCCAGATGGGCGAGGAGGTCGGGGTCGCGCGGGTCCTCGATACGGGGGCCGCGGGGGTAGACCATCGCGATCAGCGGCATGCCCCACGCGTCGCAGGAACGGGCCACCGCCCCCAGGTCGGCGAGCTGCTGTGCCTCGGTGTCCGAGCCGATGTTCACATGGACGCTGACCGCGTCCGCGCCGAGCC
Source organism: Streptomyces sp. NBC_00878 (assembly GCF_026341515.1). Lineage (NCBI taxonomy): Bacteria > Bacillati > Actinomycetota > Actinomycetes > Kitasatosporales > Streptomycetaceae > Streptomyces > Streptomyces sp. NBC_00878. The sequence goes on from NZ_JAPEOK010000001.1 coordinate 5,613,594, forward strand.
GCAGCGCCTCCTCGACATCGGCGACCAGCACCTTGGCGTGGACGTCGGCGGAGCGGGCGGTGCTGGCGCTCAGGTGCACCACCAGGGCGCAGCTCTTCAGGATGTCCGGCGGGAGGGCGCTCGCCCGCCCCTTGTGGACGATGATCCCGTCGGCTCCGCCGGCCACCAGTGCGCGCAGCAGGTCGTCCCACTTGTCGGCGGGGACGATCGGGCCGTCCGAAACGCTGTGGTCGAGCGGTACGAGCAGGTGCCGGTCGTCACCCGCCAGCGAAAGTCTTCTTAAGCGTAATAGCTTGCCAGTTTTCAGCATGGGTAATGCGCCTTCCCAGCCCGGAGGCCGCATTTAAGAAAGCCGAACCGCGACATCCTGTTGCGGTCTCCATGTCCGAAAAACGATGGTTGTAGAACTTTCAAGTTCAGTCGGCCATCAGCATTCCCGCGTAATCGCCTGTTGGCAAGGCGTGATCACTGGTAATTTTTATGCGGAAGCCAGAATGAATATTGACAGCGATTTGACAGGTATGACGGGGTTGACGCCGTGGAGAGGTACTGTTCGTGGGCTGTTGGGCGGCAAATGGCGAGGTGGTGGATGTAGTGCGCTCTATGCGCATTGAGGAGGTCTGCCCCCGCGCATGACCGCATGGGGCGCTTTATCACTGGTGGCACGTGTACGCGGACGGCAATTCCCGAGCCGCCCCTTCGGCGGTTCGGGAATTCGGACGGGTGGATTTCCTGTCGAACCTCCTTGCCGAACTTCCCTGCCGAACTTCCTTGTCGAAATTGAATTTGCGGGTTTAGGGTGACAGGCGCGCTCTGGTTCGTGTTTCATGCGAGGCCGTCCCCCCCATCTGGACCCGGGCCGTTACGGACCGGGCGTACCGGAAGTGACCCCCCATGCCCGAATTACCGTCCAAGACCGCTCCCGAGACCGTCGACCCCAGACCGGCCACGGAGCCACCACCACCGCTGCCGTCGGCGTCTGCGTCACCGCCGGCGAAGACCGAGGCCTCGCGGGTCGCCGTCGCGAGCCTGGTCGGCACCACGATCGAGTACTACGACTTCGCGGTGTACGGCACCGCGAGCGCGCTCGTCCTCGGCCCCGCCTTCTTCCCCTCGGGCAACGCCACCGTCTCCTCCCTGGCCGCGTTCCTCACGTTCGCCGCGGCCTTCCTCTCCCGCCCCCTGGGCGTCGTCCTGTTCGGCACGATCGGTGACCGGCTGGGCCGCCGACGGGCCCTGGTCGCCTCGCTCCTGCTGATGGGCGTGGCCACGATCGGCGTCGGCCTGCTGCCCACGTACGAGACCGCCGGACTCCTCGCCCCCGTACTGCTGGTGACGCTCCGTCTGCTCCAGGGCATCAGCATGGGCGGCGAGTGGGGCGGAGCGGTGCTGCTCGCCGCGGAGCACGCGCCGCCGGGGCGCCGCGCGTTGTACGCGTCCATCCCGCAGGCCGGACCCTCGCTCGGCTTCCTGCTGTCCACCGCGGTCATCCTGCCCACCCTGAACATCGTGGGCCGGGACGGCTTCGTCGACTGGGCCTGGCGGATCCCGTTCCTGCTCAGCACCGTGCTCGTCGTGGTCGGCCTGTGGGTGCGTACGACGGTCTCGGAGTCACCGGTGTTCAGCGCCGCGGCGGACCCCACGACGCAGCCGCGGTCAAGGGCATCGGCTCCGGCATCGGAGCCGAGGCCGGAACCGACGCCGGAGCCGGGTTCCCGCTTTCCGCTGGTCACGCTCCTCAAGCGGTATCCCGGCCGGGTCCTGCTCGGCACGGGCGCGGCGATCGGCGGCTCGGCCGTCTACTACCTGACGATCGTCTACAGCCTCTCGTACGGCCCGAAGGAACTCGGCATCCCCCAGAACACGATGCTGACCGCCGCGAGCATCGGCGCGGCGGCCGGAATCGCCATCACCCTCCCGGTCGCCAGGCTGTCCGACCGGATCGGCCGCCGCCCGGTGATGCTGGCCGGAGCCATCGGCTGCGTGGTCTGGGCGGTGCCCATGTACGCCTCGCTGAGTTCACGCAACGGGCTGGTGATCACCGGCGCCTACACGGTCGGCCTGATGCTCCTCGCGCTGATGTTCTCCCCGGTGGCGGCCTTCCTCCCGGAGCTGTTCCCCGCCCGCCTGCGCTACACCGGAGCCTCCGCGGCGTTCATCCTCGCCAACACCCTCGGCGGCGGCTTCGCCCCCCTGGTCGCCACCTGGCTGAACAGCAACTGGGAATCCCCACTCGTCCTCGGCTTCTACACGGGCACCCTCTGCCTCCTGAGCCTCCTGTGCCTGCTGGCACTCCCGGAGACCCGGGACGAGGAGTTCGACATCTGACGACGGGGGTCACCGGTCCGCCCGGTGACCGATCGCCGTACGCCGCACATGCGGAAGCCCGCTCACCGGCCTCGGACTGGTGACCGCTTCCGGCGACAGCGCTCATGCGGAGTCGCCGGGCGCCTTGTCCTCGGTACGGCGGCGGTACTCGGCGTTGATGCGCTGTGCTTCCTCTAGCTGGTCCTCAAGGATGACGATGCGGCAGGCCGCTTCGACAGGGGTTCCCTGGTCGACGAGTTCGCGGGCGCGCGCGGCGATCCGTAGTTGGTAGCGGGAGTACCGCCGGTGTCCGCCTTCGGAGCGGAGCGGAGTGATCAGCCGTGCCTCGCCGATGGCCCGGAGGAAACCCGGGGTGGTGCCGAGCATCTCGGCTGCCCGGCCCATCGTGTACGCGGGGTAGTCGTCGTCGTCCAGACGACCGCTGAGCGGAGTATCTGCTGTCATGTCACCTCGTTGACCAACGCGTCGAGGGGCCCTGGTGCCGAACGGCACCAGGGCCCCGAAGGAAATTGAACACCATCTGTCGGCGCTACTGCTGCGCCGACCTTCCGTTTCCGCAGTCCGGCCCGGGAGACGGGCGGGTATGCGGGGATCGCGAATGCGTGACCGTGGACCACCTTCCATTCCGGGGTCTTGCGGTACCCGGCCGGATGATGCCCTGGCCGGGCGATCCTGATGGCGTCTGCTCCTTCCGTTCTTCCTCGGTACCTGTGGTGGAACTGTCGTCTTCTACCCGCCAGTTCGTGTCTGCCGGGTCTCTCTCGACCTTGTCTACGAGAGAAACCTTAGCTACGACGCAGGCCAATGTCTACTCTGGCGAGAGTAGATTTCGGTTCACTTGAGGCGTAGGTATTCTGCGGTTCACGGTGACGCCCGGTAACACCCGGTGACGTCCGGGACCGGACGGGGTTGGGGCGGGGCCGTGCGGGTGAGGTCGGACGAGCCGCTGAATAGACTCGGCTTCCATGACGAACCCCGACCGGCTCCTCGTGGACATCTCCGCCCTCGTGGAGTCCGGGCAGAGCAATCAGATGTCGCTGACCGTGGTGGTCGGCGGTGCCGTCATCACCGGCCGGCTCGCTCCCGAAGCCGTATGGAGGGAGCGGGTGTCGGAGGTCCTGAACGATTCGGACCGCCTGGGCCCGTTCTCCGCGGTCTTCGGCGCCGAGCCGGCAGCGGGCGGCGGCCCCGAGGGCGGCGACCGTGACGGGGCCGGCGAGCCACCCGCGTACCTGCACTTCCACCTCGCCCGGATCCTGCAGGGCAACGTCGGGATTCCCGAGACGGGCGGGATGTACCGCGTCGCGATCGAGGACGTCAGCGCCTGGACCGTGGGCGACGTCAGCTACTCCGACCACTGAACCGCCGTACCGACGCGCTCCGCAAAGGCGATGAGGGCCCTGCCGACGCGCGTCGGCAGGGCCCTCATCGCTGTTCCCGGTGTCAGCCGGGGAGTGGTACGTCCTGGTGTCGGCTCCCGCCGGTCGTCACAGTCCCAGGGGGGCCGGGGCCGGAGCCGGGCTGCCGAGCAGCGCCGACGCGGTCTGGAGCGGTGTGGCGGCGGGCGGGGTGGGCTCGGGCGCGGGGCCGGCCTGGCAGGTGAAGCCGAGCCGGGTCATGGCCCGTACGACCTCTCCGCTGGTGAAGTCACGGCGGTCCTGCCGGGTGATGACCTCGCCCACCTGCTTGACGGGGTAGTGACGGCGGCCGATGATCACGGACTCGCCCGTGATGGCCTCGGGCTTGACACCCTTCATCGAGTCCAGGACCCCGCTCTTGTCGAGGTCGAACGGGAACCGGGCGATGACGCAGCGCATGATGCCTCACAGGGAAAGGAGGGGTGGGGAGGGAGGAGAAGAAAGACGAGGGGACCCGGGCCGGCCGGGGGCGGATCGGCGGGAGGGCGCGAGAACGCCGGGCAACGCCCGGCACGCTCCCCCACTGCCCGCCGGGAGCGCGTACCGGACACAGCCCGGACCGCTCTTCCGGCGAGCGACGGGAAGGTGACGACAGGACCTAGGCCGCCGCACCGGTGGCGGACGGGCGCTGGGGCGTGCGGCGGGCGTCGCCGGTGGAGCGGCCCTTGCCGCCCGTACGGCCCCGACGGCCCCGGGACGAGGAGGAGGCGCCGCGCCGCGGACGGTCCACGACCGGAGCGGTGATGACGACCGGCACGCCCGAGGGGGCCTGGGCACCCGTGATGCGGCTCAACTCCGCCTCGCCCGAACGTACTTGGGTGGTCTGCGGAGTGATACCGGCGGCGGCCATCAGTCGGCTCATCTCGCGGCGCTGGTTGGGGGTCACCAACGTGACGACGCTGCCGGACTCGCCCGCGCGGGCCGTACGGCCGCCGCGGTGCAGGTAGTCCTTGTGGTCGCTGGGCGGATCGACGTTCACGACCAGGTCGAGGTTGTCGACGTGGATGCCACGGGCCGCGACGTTGGTCGCCACCAGCACTGTGACGTGCCCGGTCTTGAACTGGGTCAGGGTCCGCGTGCGCTGCGGCTGGGACTTGCCGCCGTGCAGGGCCGCGGCCCGGACTCCGCTGTTCAGCAGGTGCTCGGTCAGCCGGTCCACCGCGTGCTTGGTGTCCAGGAACATGAGGACCCGGCCGTCGCGCGCCGCGATCTCGGTGGTCGTCCGGTGCTTGTCCGCGCCGTGCACGTGGAGGACGTGGTGCTCCATCGTGGTGACTGCGCCCTGGGACGGGTCGACGGAGTGGACGACCGGGTCGGAGAGGTAGCGGCGGACCAGCAGGTCGACGTTGCGGTCGAGCGTGGCCGAGAACAGCATCCGCTGTCCCTCGGGCCGCACCTGGTTGAGCAGTTCGGTGACCTGGGGCATGAAGCCCATGTCGGCCATCTGGTCGGCCTCGTCGAGGACGGTGATGGCGACCTGGCCGAGGCGGCAGTCGCCGCGCTCGATGAGATCCTTGAGCCGGCCCGGCGTCGCGACGACGACCTCGGCACCGGCACGCAGCGCGCCGGCCTGCCGGCCGATCGGCATCCCGCCGACCACGGTGGCAAGCCGCAGCGACAGGGAGCGGGCGTACGGGGTGAGCGCGTCGGTGACCTGCTGGGCCAGCTCGCGGGTGGGTACGAGGACGAGGGCCAGCGGCTGCCTCGGCTCGGCGCGCAGGCCCGCCGTACGGGCGAGGAGCGCGAGACCGAAGGCGAGGGTCTTGCCCGATCCGGTGCGGCCACGGCCGAGTACGTCACGGCCCGCGAGAGAGTTCGGCAGGGTCGCCGCCTGGATCGGGAACGGCACGGTCACGCCCTCCCGGCCGAGCGCGGCCAGCAGCTGCGCCGGCATGTCGAGCTCGGCGAACGCCTCGACGGCGGGCAGCGCGGGGGTGGTCGTCACCGGCAGTGCGAACTCGCCCTGCGGCGCGGACCGTTGACGGCTGTAGCCCTCGGAGCGGCGCGAGCCACCGGAGTAGCCGCCGCCCCTTCCGGCGCCCGAACCGCCCATGCGGGTGGATCCTCCCGAACGGGTGCGGGAGAAGCGGTCGTTCGTGCGTGTGCGGTTCATGCGGAACCTTCCTTGATGAGGCGCGTATCAAGGAATTCCCGCAGCAAATGAGCAGCGCAGAGAATTGCAAGAACGAGCCGAAGAGAATGGGGGCCGAATCGGATCGGCGGGGAATGCTCGCGGGATACGTCGCTGAATTGCGAGGCGATATTCCGGCGGTGCGGCCGGGTATTCCGTGTGGGAGGGTCCGGCAGTACGTCAACCGGAGCGTCGGTCCGAGCATTCCCGAGGAGTGGGCGGGAGCGGGTGTTCTGGAATGCAGCGAGCTGGGGCCCGCACCCCAAGGTGCGGGCCCCAGCTGCGACGTCTGTGTTCAGCGTCAGGATTCAGCGTCAGGCGGGAACGATGTTCTCGGCCGTCGGGCCCTTCTGGCCCTGCGCGATGTCGAAGGTGACCTTCTGGCCCTCCTGCAGCTCGCGGAAGCCCTGGGCCGCGATGTTCGAGTAGTGGGCGAAGACGTCAGCGCCGCCGCCGTCCTGCTCGATGAAGCCGAAACCCTTTTCCGCGTTGAACCACTTTACGGTGCCTGCAGCCATGTCAATCTCCTTCAGGGGTGCGACGGAGTCCAACGGTGTGCGGACTCCGAGTCGCTGTGATGATTACCCCGGTCCAGAAGATTTCGGGAACCACAACTGCAACTGACGTCGAGAGTAGCACGGTGCGATCGACCGTGTTCGGTGGACAATTCTGCTGGGCCTGTCGAGCAAGGAATATTCATCGCGCGTCGTGCCCATTTCTTACTTCGCGGGCACAGATTTGGCCCGGATCGGAGCAGCGAACCGGATCACCGCGCTGATCCGGATCAGCGCGGGGAAGCGATCCGGATCAGCGCAGGGAACCGATCCGGCCGATCCGGTCGATGCGCTCGTCGACGCCGTTGCGGAGTTCACCGAGCGTCGTGCCGGGCGGGGCCACCTTGGGCGTGGAGGACGGCGGCTGGGTCTCGTCTGCGCAGGTCGTGCCCGACGCCGGGACCTTCAGGTCCACCAGGTAGTTGATGACCGCCTCCGTCGCGCAGGCACTCCGTCCGAAGGCGGTGTGTCCCTCGGCCTTGAACGTGAGCAGCGAGGCGTTGTCGAGCTGCCGGGACAGGGCCACCGCGTCCTGGTAGGGGGTGTCCGGGTCGCCGGTGGTGCCGAGGACGAGGATCGGCGCGGAGCCCTTCGCACGGTAGGAGCCGTCGTAGCGGCTGACCCGCTCGCCGTTCCACTGGGTGCAGGCCGTGGCGTGCTGGTGGTCGTAGGTCGGCGGGCCGTACGCCATGGCCGGGCCGAGCAGCGGTGCCGCCTTGGCGTAGGCCGTGACCTTCCGCTTCAGCAGGGCCTGGTCACGCGGGTAGTCCCTGTCGACGCACTCGACGACCACGTTCGGGACCAGGAAGTCGAAGCTGGCCGGGGACGGCGGCCGCAGCAGGAAGGACGTGTTGTCGCGCTGCTGGGCCTTGCGCAGGGCCTCGCCGAACGCGGGCCAGATGACCTTGCCCTCGTTGATGTTGAACATCAGCCGGTAGACCAGGGTGTAGCCGTTGGCCTGTCCGCCGTTCGCGGTCGGCACCGGGTTGGCGTCGAGGTCGCTCTTGAGCTTCTCGAACGCGGCACGGGGGTCGCCGTCGCCGAATCCGCAGGTGGCCTGGTCGGCCTGGCACCAGTCGAGGAAACGGCTCATCGCGCCGTCCAGCGCGAGGTACTGGGGCCGGTCATAGGCGTACGGCCGGTTGGCGTAGTTCACCGGGTCGTACGCCCCGTCGAGCGTCAGGGCGCGCACGCGCTTCGGGAACAGGGCGGCGTAGACGGTGCCGATGTAGGCGCCGAACGACCGCCCGTAGTAGGTGAGTTTGTCCTCGCCCAGCGCCTGGCGCAGCAGGTCGATGTCACGGGCGACGTACTCGGTGCCCACGAACGGCAGCAGTTCGCTCGACTTGTCCGTACAGGCCTGGTTGAACTCGGCGGCCTCGCGCAGGGCCGGACCGAAGGCGTCGGGGCCGGGGACGCCCTTCGCGTCGGTGACGGCCTTGGTGTACCGCTGGTCGTCCCAGCATTCGAGCGCCGAACTGCGCGCGACGCCGCGTACGTCGTATCCGAAGACGTCGAACGAGTCGCGCAGGGCGGCCGGCAGGTCGGCGTAGTTGTTGCGGACGAAGTCCACGCCCGAGTTGCCCGGTCCGCCGGGCTGCATGAAGAGCGTGCCCTTGCGCTTCGTCTGGTCGGCGGCCTTCTTGCGGGTCACCGCCAGGGTGATCTTCTTGCCCTCCGGTGCGCGGTAGTCCAGGGGCACTTCGGCGCTCGCGCACTCGAAGCCGCCCCCACAGTCGGTCCAGGCGAGCGACGGCACCGCCGGCGCCTTGTACGAGACCGTCGAGGCCGCCGCTGACCTCGCCGACGCCGCTGACGTCGGGTCCGCCTGGGCGGCCATCGCCTGGGCCCCCGAACCGGCGACGACGAGCGCGGTCACCGCGGCTCCGGCGAGTCTGAGCCGGTGCGTCGGGCGGCCTTCTCGGCCGGACGGGACATGATCGTGCGTTGTCACTGGGTGTTCCCCCTCGTGCTGGTGTGCACCAAGAACCCACTGGTCAATGTGAGTTCGGGGAATTTCTAGCTCACCCGGACGGGAAAGGGCCACAGAAACCGATCATGTCGCCGCCGTTCTGAAGGATCTCCACAACCGGCGGTGGTTGTCCCGCTACTGAGCGGCGCCCGGTCCCGGTCCCGGTCCGGTCCCGGTCCGGTCCCGGTCCCGGTCCGGTCTCAGTCCCAGTTCCGGCCCGGATACGGCAGGCTGAGGGGGTGAGCAGCTCCCTCTTCATCAAGATCTGTGGCCTGAAGACCGAACGGGACGTCGACACGGCCGTCGAGGCGGGTGCCGACGCCATCGGCTTCGTCTTCTCGGACAGCCCGCGCCGCATCGACGCGACCACGGCGGCGCGGCTGTGCGGCCGCGTGCCGGAGCACGTCCTGACGGTCGGTGTCTTCCGCGCCGAGCCCCTGCGGGACGTACGGTCCCTGGCCACCGAGGCGGGAATCCGGGCCGTCCAACTGCACGGACCCGAGGACCGCGGCTACTACGAGGACCTCGCGGCGGGCGGCTGGACGCTGATCCGCGCGGCGGCGTTCGGCGACCCGGCGCCGCGCCACGGGGAGATGGGCGAGGACGTCCTCCTCCTCGACGCCCCCGTACCGGGCTCCGGCGTCGCGTGGGACTGGTCGAGGAAACCGCTGGCGGGCCCCGGTGAGAAGTGGCTCCTCGCCGGCGGCCTCACCCCGGACAACGTGCGCGCCGCCGTCGACGCCACCCACCCCTGGGGCGTCGACGTGTCCAGCGGCGTGGAACGGAGCAGGGGAGTCAAGGACCCGGCCCTGATCACGGCGTTCGTCAGAGCGGCCTGCACCGCCCGCCCCTGAGTTCGGGTCAGGCCCGCGTGGTCCCGGATTGCTTGGGTGAGGCCCGCGTGGTCCCGGACTGCTTGGGTGAGGCCTGTTCGGGTCAGGCCTGCTGAATCACCTCGAAGGTCCACAGCGTCGAGTCCGTCGCGGCGGGCTTCGGTCGCTCGCCCTCCGTGGCCCCGCCGCGGTGTGCGCCCTGTCCACGCCCGGACATCCAGTTCTGGAAGTCCTCCTCGGCACGCCAGCGCGTGTAGACGAGGTAGGTGTCGGTGCCCTCCAGCGGACGCAGCAGCTCGAACCCCTCGAAACCGTCCGAGCCCTCCACCGACCCGGCGCGAGCGGCGAACCGCTTCTCCAGCGTCTCGCGCTGCTCTTCGGGAACCGTGAGTACGTTGATCTTGACGATGCTCATGGCCCCATTCTGCCTTCTCCGGCAGACACCACGGCGATGCATGAGGGGGCCGCGCCTAGCCCGTCGGAGCGCCCGGCTTGCCGTCGGCGACTTCCCACTTGTCGTTGTAGCCCAGTGGGTAGTCGTACGCCGGCCGGCCCAGGTTGCCGCTCGTCCGGAACGGCTTCCCGCGGTCGTCGATCCGCAACTTCCCGTGCCGGTTGCCGCTGGTCCAGTCCATTTCCAGGTACCAGCTCACGTCGTGCGTCTGCGTGCGTGCGGCCACGTAGTAGATCTCGGAGTCGGTGTCGCTCACCTTGTACGGGAAGTCCCGCTGCCCGGCCTTGGGCGCGACCGCGGGCCGCCCGGCGTCGAGGTTCGTGCCGAAGTGCTTCGGCTGCCCGCCGCCGTCGCAGCCGTCGACGCCCATGCGGTAGTCGTTCCAGGCGAGCGGCGCGTCCTTCCCCACCACACGCACATGCAGCCCCTCCAGGACGACCGTGTTCTTCCCGGCCCCCCGTACGGTCAGCCGCACCCACTGCTCGCCGGCGGCGACTCCGCCGAGCGCGGTGACCCACCCGCGCGCCTCGTCACCGTACGGCGGCGGGGGCACCTGGGCCGGATCCCGGTCCATCAGGTAGTGCTGCTTGCACGCGCTGTCCCAGTAGTACGGATCGGTGGCCACGAGGGGCGCGCCGGCACTGCCGCCCACTGTGCCGCCGGACTCGCTCGCGCCGGGGCCGCGGGAGGGGGACGCGGAGGTACTGAGACTCGGGGAGGCGGCTCCGCCGACCCGCTGCTTGACCTGACCGTCGTCGCCATCGTCGTCGCCACTGCCGTCGCCGGTTACGAGATTCAGGACCAGGGCGGCTGCCAGGAGGACCGCGACCGCGCCTGCCCCCGCCAGGACGACGGTGCGCCGATGCCGCCCCGTGAGGAGCGAGAGGAGTGAGAGGAGCGAGCCCTTCGGCTGCGGGACGGTCCCGGCTCCCGGCTGCGGGGCGGGGCCAGGGCCCGGCTCCGGGGCGGGGCCAGGGCCCGGGTCCGGGTCCGGCTGAGTGCCTGGCTCAGGAGCTGGCTCGGGCGTCGGCTCAGAGGCCGGCTCAGTGTTGTTGTCGGCGGCCTCCGCCACCCCCTTGGGCGCCACCCCCTTGGGCGCCACCCCCTCGGGCGCCGAAGCCGCGGGCTCCGAAGAGGTGGCGGAAGCGGCCGCCTCCTTCAGGTCCCGTCGGCGCGCGTCGGCCAGCACCCACCTTCGGTGCAGCTCCACCAGTTCCTCGGGCGTCGCCTTGCACGACCTGGCGAACCGCTCGATCGGCGCGTAGTCCGCCGGAACTGCATCTCCGTTGACGTACCGGTGCAACGTCGACGCACTCATGTGCAGCCGCTTCCCGAGCACCCCGTAACTGAGCCCGGACCGCTCCTTCAACTGCCCGAGAAGCTCCGGAAAGCTGTCCCGCGCCATCGTTCCTCCCGCTCTCCACGTTCCAGGTCCGCGTTCCAGGAGGACCGTATGTCACCAGGTCAGAGTAGTTGCGGGCGTTCCGGCGTTCCTAAGGTCCCGGCAACCGTGGCGGCTGGGACGGATCACCCCACAAGCTTCGGTCATCCAAGCACGCCGCTTCCGGCACCCGGTCGAGCGGCCAGCACTGACCACCCGTACCGAAAACTGGGGAACCACTCATGTCCGCACGCACCACCCGCACCCGTCTGCTCGCCGCCACCACGATCACGCTCGCCGCGCTGTCGCTGACGGCCTGCAACAACGGAGACGACCTCCAGGACAAGGGGTCCTCCAAGGGCGCGGCCACGTCCACTCCCAGCGCTTCCGAAAACTCCGCGGGCAAGGCGAAGGAGGAGGCGGCCACGGGCGGCGGCAAGGCCGACTCCGCGGGCTCCTCCAACGGTTCCACCGGATCCAAGGGTTCGAGCGGCGGGACGGGCTCCACCGGCTCGAAGGACTCCGGCTCGAAGGGCTCGGGCACGACGGGCTCGGGCACGACGGGCTCCGGTTCCGACTCCGCCAAGCTCAACCCGTGCGACGCCTCGAACAGCAAGACCACGGCCACCACGGTCTCCCGCCCGTTGAACCACCTCCTCCTCACCGTCACCAACACCGGCTCGAAGAACTGCGACCTCGTCGGCTACCCGATCGTCCGGTTCACCGACGCCCAGTCGGTCCCGCCGGTCTTCGAGGAGTCCAAGCCGCAGGCGGTGGTCACGCTGGCCCCGGGCGAGTCCGGCTACGCGGGCGTACGGCTGTCGGCCGCCGACGACAGCGGCTCGAACGGCTACATGGCCAAGACCCTGAAGGTCCTCTTCAACAACGACGGCATCAACAGCGCCACCCCGCCGCTCCCCGCGAAGGGCGTCTACATCGACGACAAGCTGACGGTCACGTACTGGCAGCAGCGCATGGACGACGCCCTCACCTGGTGACGACGTCCTGACCTGGTAACCCCGGGCGACGAGGAACCCGTATGACGAGGAACCCGTACGACGGAATGTCTACGGGTTCCTCGGCTTTTGGGCTTCAGGCTTTTTCGCGTTCTTGGGTTTTCCTGGTTTTCTTGCTCAGCCGAGACACAGCACGAGCACGCAGATCTGCGAGGGCGAAGTCGCCGCCGGCGAGGGGTTCGCGGGGTTCTCCGGCGGCGTCGTTCCCGGCTGCGTTCCGCCGGCCGCGTCCGCGGGATCGGACGGCTGAGTCGTCGCCGTGTCGGTGCCGCCGGGGGCTGCTTCATCGGACGACGGGGAGGTGTTCCCCGACGGCGGGGCCGTCGTACCCGTCGGACTGAGAGAGACGGCGCCGTCCGGCCGAGAGCCCGCCCGCCCGGTGCGGGGCGGGGAGGCGAAGGACTGCCGGCGCTGAGGCGTGGTCTCGGGCGACTGAGCGGTACGCGTCTGCTGCGTGCGAGGAGTGGTCGGGGACTCGGGAGTGCCGGGCGCGCCGGGTATGTGGGGTGCGCCGGGTGTGTCGGGGCGTGGCGCCAACTGGGGGCGCTCCGCCGCCTGATCCTCCGAGCCCGGGTCCGCCGGTGCCGTCGACGCCTGTGCCCGGTCGTTGGCGTTCCGGTCCATCGAGGTGACGGTCAGGCCGCCTCCGACGATGGCGACAGCGGTCGCGACCACGGCCCGGCGCTTGTTCTTCTTCCAGCGGGCCAGCTGGCGACGCCTCGCCGCCCGGCCCTGCGGCGCGGGCGTCACACCCTCGATGTCGCCGGAGGGGGAGGTGCGCGGGGCCTCGTTCAGGTCGGCCCCGACCGCGGTCTCGTTCATGGTGGCGGTCTCTGCCGCTGCCTCGTCACGAAGACGGCCACTGTGCCACGAGCCCGAGGCGGTGAACTGCCTCGCAGTCCCTGAGCGCGCAGTCCCTGAGCGCGCGACCCCTGAGCGCGCGGCCTCTGGGTTCGCAGTCCTTGAGCGCGCGGCCTCTGGGTTCGCAGTCCTTGAGTTCGCAGCCGCGGGCATGACGGCGGGGGCCGGGACGAAGCGACCGTCGGCGGTGTACGGAGCGACGTTCGGCGCGTAGGCGCCGCACCCGGGACACACCAGGGCGCCGTTGAGATGCCGACGACACGAGGAGCAGTAGTCCATCTGCGGTCTTCCTGAGTTGACTGCGCGGTCGGCCCGCCTGGTCGAGGCCGGCCGCGTTCGCCCGGTGAACCGAGCAGTCAGCAACGCTAACGAGGCATTCGAAAGCCTGTGTGGAGTCTGTGTGACGCTCCTGTACAGATTCCCGGGCCTCACGCATATACCGCTGCCGCACGTGACGGGGGTCGACGGGGGTGCTTCAGGACGGTGCACACAGAGCGGGGGCCCGGGAGCAACGCTCCCGGACCCCCGCTTACGGCTGCTCACGCCCGCCTACGGCCTGGATCATTCGCCGTACGGCGCGCTGCCTGCAACGCGTGCTATTTGCCGCCTACTTGCCGTAGTACGCGTTGTAGATCGACAGCGTCGACTTGTTGCCCTTCTTGTCGGTGACCTCGGCGCGGAACGAGATGGCCTTGCCCTTCGCCGGGTTCTTCACGCTGATCTTCCCGTTCGTGACCTTGACCTTCTTCCAGTTCTTCCCGCCGTCGTAGGAGGTCCACACCGACTGCGACTTGAGGTTGCGGCCCGCGGCGGCGCCTTCCACGACGAGGGGGACCGTCGTCGTCCTGCCGGCCGCGACCGTGCTGTCCAGGGCCGTCTTGGCGTTGAAGCGGACGGTGGAGGCGGGCAGTTGGACCTTGTCGGCGGCCGTCTTGGAGCGGAACGTCCAACTCGCGTCGATCCGGGTGGAGCCCCCCGCGATCTTGCTGCTGCGCTTCGCCGACGTGGTCAGCTTGTACGCGGCATCGCCCGCCGGGACCGCGTAGCGCTCGTCACCCAGCAGCGGGTCCTCCTTGGAGGCGACCTTGGTGCCGTTGCGGTACAGCTTCGTGGTGACCGAGGTGAGGTTGGAGATGCCCACGTTCCTGCTGCTGTCGGCGAACAGCGGCAGGCTGCCGTAGATCTCGTCGCCCTCGCGGAACAGGCCGTAGTCCTTGGTCAGGTGCGGGCCGAAGACCGCGGTGTTGAAGGTCCTCGTGTAGGTCTTGCCGGCCGCGAACCTCTCGGGCCGGTCCGTTGTGTACGTCGCCTCGCGGACCGTCGTCTCGCCCCCCGAGTCGACCCCTCTTTGAGTGAACACCAGGGTCCACTTCGTGTCGCGCAGTGCGGACAGGTACAGCGTGCGGGTGCCCGGGATGGACTGGGGCTCGTTGATGGAGGTCTGGTTGTTGAGCTCGCCGACCTGGCCCTCCGCACGGACCGTGCCCACCTTACCGCCGGGCACCGCGCCCATCCTGGCCTTCACCGTGGCCAGGTCGCGCGCCTTGAAGTGCCTGGTGTAGCCGGTGGCAAGCTGCTTGCCCCGGGCGCCGTCGACGGTGTTGTACTCCGCGGCGGCGCCGCTGATCCAGTGCCCGTCCCACTGCTGGAAGACCGAACCGCGGGTCATCTTCGGGCCGATGCCGGCGCTGCGGAAGTTCTCGTATGAGTCCAGCACCAGGTCGAAGCCGTAGGTACGATCGGGCGTCTTGACTGTGAACCACGGCGAGACGGAGACTGGCTTGGCGCGCGCGTCGGGAACTGTGATGTTCACCGGCTTGGCCTTCCGGGCGTCCAGGACGACCGTCTGCTTCTTGTCGACGGTCAGCTGCGGCTGGACCAGCCAGTCGAGGCCCTTGGCGGCGTCCTCCCGGTCCACCATGATTTCCGAGTCGAGGACGTAGTCGCCCTTGGGCAGCCGCACCACCTGGCCGGCGGCGGGGACGTCGCTCACCGCGCCCTCCTTCTCCAGCGCGAGGCCGCCCACACCCATCAGAAGGGCCTGGTTGTACGGGGCGGGCTTGCCGTCCCGGCCGATGAACTTGAACGTGACGTCGTACGACTCGACTTCGCGCTGCACGGCGGCGGCTGTGCGGACGGTCTGGCCGCCGCCGGTCGCGGTCACGTACGAGGAGTAGGCGCCGTCGACGGTGCCGCCCAGCCTGGTGTCGACGGTGAAGTCGACCGAGGCCTTGCCGCCCGCGGGGACGGTCACCGAGGTCTTGGCGAGTTTGAAGAAGCCTTCCGGGGCCGCTTGGCCCTTGGGGTCCATGGTGGTGGCGGCCAGGCTGAGCGTGACGTCGGCCGTGCCCAGGTTGCGGTAGGTCAGCTGCTTGGTGACCGGTGTGTCGTCGGTGTGCGGCCACAGCTGGGTGCCGAAGCTCACCGACACCGGGTCGGCTATCACGGTCTGCTTGATGGCCTGGTCGACCTGGATTCGGCCCGAACCCTGCTCGAACGGCGTGTAGTTGCCGCCCTTGGCGGAGCCGGTCAGGGCGCCCTTCAGCTCGGCGTAGCCCCAGTTGGGGTGCTGCTGCTTGAGGAGCGCGGCCGCACCGGCGACATGCGGGGTCGCCATCGACGTACCGGAGATGGTCGTGTAGCCCTCGGGCTTCTCCCCCATCTCCTGGGCGATGACGCTGCCCTTGGCCGAGGCGGCGGTGATGTCCACGCCGGGCGCGGTGACGTCCGGCTTGATGCCGACATCGCCGAGGCGCGGGCCGGTGGAGGAGAAGTCGGCCAGCTTGTCGTTGTCGTCGACGGCGCCCACGGCGAGCGCGGCGTCCGCGCTCGCAGGCGAACCGACCGTCTGGGGGCCCGAGTTGCCGGCGGCGACGGCGAAGAGGACGCCCTTCTCGGCGGAGAGCTTGTTGACCTCGGCTTCCACCGGGTCGATCCCGGGGAAGTCTTCGCTGCCCAGGCTCATGTTGACGATGTCGGCGCCCTGTGCCGCCGCCCACTCCATGCCCGCGAGGATGCCGGAGTCCTCGCCTACCCCTTCGTCGTCGAGGATCTTGCCGTCGAGGATCTTCGCGCCGGGCGCGACACCCTTGTACGTGCCGCCCGACTTGGCCCCGGTGCCCGCCGCGGTCGACGCGACGTGCGTGCCGTGGCCGCCCCTGTCCTTGACGTCGGGGGAACTGGAGAAGTTCTTGGACGCGATCACCTTGTCCTTGAGGTCCGGGTGGGTCGCGTCCACGCCCGTGTCCAGGACGGCGATCTTCACGCCCGTGCCGTCATAGCCGGCCGACCACGCCGTGGGGGCGCCGATCTGCGCCACGGACTTGTCGAGGCTGACCTTGCGAACGCCGTCCAGCCAGACGTTCGCGATGCCGGAGGCGGCCTTGCCCCCGTTGGTGAGGGCGGCCCACAGGTCGGGTGTCTCCTGGAGGGGGGTCTGTACGGCGTCCGCGTTGAGGGACTTGAGGCTGCGGCGCAGGGTACCGGTGTCCCGGACGTCCGCCTTGGTGGCCGTGGCGGCGCCCTTGTAGCCCACGATGACCTTCAGGCCCCTCTTCTGGGACGTGCGGGTCGCGGCCTTGTTCAACTGGGTTACGTCGAACAGCCGTTGGTCCACCTTGCCGGAGGCGAGCAGCCCGGCCGCGTCGGAGGGAACGACCAGCGTGTGCCCCTTCGACTTGTGAACCCGGAACATGATGTTCTCGCGTCCCTTGGCCTTCTTCACGCCGACGGCGTTGCCCTTGGCATCGACGGTGACCCGGTCACCGGTGATGAGGGCGACTTCGTGGCTGGGGGTGAGGGGGGAGGAGAGGGTGGAGGTGGAGGTGCCGGCTGAGGTGGCTTGCTGCTCGGGTCTGGCCGACGCCGGGCTGGTCATGCCCGCGGCGAGGACGACGGCCGCGGCGGCGGCAACGGTCGCCGCGGCGGATCCCTTCACGTGTCTGCGCAAAACTTCTTCCTAGGGTCGATGCCGGGTGAATTACCGGGCGTTGAGGCTCCGGTCGAAGCGATCTCGTCCGAACGAGCGTCGGCCCGTCGGCCAGATGCGGTCGGCGGCGGATGATCAGCCAGCAGCCACCAGGAAGGGATTTCGAACTGAGCGTTGCCCATGGAATGGCTCGCTTTTCGTCGGTGGCGGCGGACCGCAGTGGAAGGAGCACGGCGCGGCCCCACTCTCCCGCGCCGCTCAAGGCTGGTGGATCTCCCACAAGACAGAACCCTCGCCCTCCCTCTACAACCTTCGGCCTACAACCTTCGGCAGATCTGGCGGCCGTCCGCCGGGTGCGAAGTGGCCAACGGCGAGCAGGCGGTCGTCGTACAGCCAATGGATCTTCGACAAGAAGACCCACGTCTACCTCGGCGAACGCATCGTCCAGGTGCGCGAGAACGGCGGCGACAACGGACTGATCAAGCCCGGCACGGTGCTCTACACCAGCGCCATCACCAACCGCGCCATCGTCGACGACATGAAGCAGACCCCGTCCTCATAGTCATCAGCCATCGCCCAGTTCACGGCCATGGTCCAGCTCACAGCCATCGTGCCAATTCATCGCCATCGGCCTGATTCGCCGATCATCCGCACTCGCTGATCATCCGTCGGCATACCGCGTATGACCGGCGGGCCGACGCCGACGCCGACTCTCCTTCGTACGAGGTGGCATCGACCGGAACCTCAGGTTCCGCTGTGGAATCAGATCCAGTGGGTCCCCCGGCCCGAGCCCGATCCCAGCATCCTGGCCAACGTGGTCATGCTGGTGCCGTTCGGGATGATGCTTCCCCTCCTGCAGCGGAAGGCGTCCTCGCCGGGCCGGGTCACGCTCTGGTCGGCGCTGCTCAGCCTGTCGGTCGAGATCACACAGGCCCTCCTGTACGTCGCGGCCAGCTACGGCCGGCAGATCGATGCCAACGACCTCGTCGCCAACACGCTGGGCGGCATGATCGGTTACGGCATCCTCCGCCTGGCGTGCCGTTTCCTCGCGGTGGTCGGCATCCTGAGCGCCTATGCCCTGCCGGGTTCCGCGCTCGCCCCGGCCGATGCCCGTGATGCTGCCTCGCCGTCCCCGGCGACGACCTTCAACGGGCAGGGAGCGCAATAGGCGCCGCAGGCAGGCCGTCGGCACGGCCCTGGTGGGGAAGTGTCTACTGCAATTGGGAAGGAGTGGCTGTCAGCGGAATTGTCGCGTGAGGGTGCAGATCCACGGGCTGGCTTCGTTTGGTAATGGCAAGTCAGGTAGATCCGAGCTTGATCGCAAGGCGAGCGGCGAGGGTACGGCGGGCGAGGCACGCAGAGCCGCCTCGAACGGGTCTGCCTCTGCGGCAGGCGCGGGCCCCGGCATAGACGTGGAAGCTGTGAAGCCGACCGGCACAGGGGTCGGGCTTGTCAAGGCCTACGGTACGGGGAACCGCACAACAGGCCAGGAACTGGAAAGCATCAACCGAGCCAGAACCGTCAAGGGTTGACTGAACCTAGGCATCGGTCTGCTGGGTCTGCGTCTGTCTCGGTTGATGCTTTGTGCGGTGGCCTCACCTGACGCTTGACCCAGACAGGATGTCTGGGTCAGCCGGGCCAGTGGCTGAGTGCCTTGCCCTGGGGGCAACTCGACGCGGTGGGCGAAGTCATCCCAGCGAAGGCGTCTGCTGTCCGGGAAGTCGGCGACGAGCCACCGATGAGTTCCGTCGGCCGGGACGGTCTACCACGACGTACGCAATCGAGCCACTGACTGGAGACCCACCATGACCGCTTCCGCACACCCCGGCCGCACGCTGTTCGTGAACATCCCCGTAGCGGACCTGGAGCGCAGCAAGGCGTTCTTCGCCAATCTCGGATTCAGCTTCAACCCGAAGTTCACCGACGAGACCGCCGCCTGCATGCTGGTCGGCGAGCATGCCTTCGTCATGCTGCTCAGCCGCGAGAAGTTCGCGGAGTTCGCGAAACTGCCGATGGCCGATCCCACCACGCACACGCTGGCGCTTTACTGCTTCAGCGTGTCATCCCGCGATGAGGTCGACGCGGTCAGCGCCGCCGCACTCAAGGCGGGCGCCTCCGAGGCGGATGGCGCCGAGGACTACGGCTTCATGTACTCACGCAGCTTCTTCGACCTCGACGGCCACGGCTGGCAGGTCATGTGGATGGACCCGGCGGTGCTGGAGCAGGGCCCCGAGGCGTTCGCGGCCTCGGTGCAGGACGCCGACGCACCGTCCTGACCCACTACCGCGTAAGGCACGTCGTGGGTGGTGTGGTGCAGCGCGGGTCGTACATCCGCGTTGGCGAGCAGATGACTGACCGAGACGGATCCTCAGCTGCGACCCACAGGCAATCCCGCCCGTTGTGTGACTGCCAAAGCGGTCGTCGACGGCAGCCCCACCACCTACTGACCTTGAATGCGTGATGTCGTCTGTCCGGTGTCATCGAAGTTAGTCGGTTGCGGCGCCTTGACCTGCGGCGACTAAATGGCCCATGCCCGTACGGTGGTCACCGGCGTGGTCACCGGCGCCACCCTGCACACCCTGGACCACGACCAGGGTTGTCAAGTCCTGATGCTGTTCAGAGCTCTGTTGCTCACTCAGGGACGTTAGTCATGTTGGTGGAGCATGTTGGTGGATAGCTCGTGAATGGCGGAGGCCCTGGCTGCCTCTTGCTGAAGCTGCCAGGGTCTGCTTCCCGGTGTTCCTCAGGGGCGGCCGAGGGTTCGGCAGGTCCATCCGGCGTTGCGCCAGGTGTCGGGGTTGAGGGTGCCGCGCCCGTCGATGACCTTCGGGGTGGTGACGCGGGTGGCGAGGCGGTGGGGGTCGATGTGGCTGAACTGGGGCCACTCGGTCAGGTGGAGCAGCAGGTCCGCGTCCTGGACTGCGGCGATCGGGTCGTCGGCGTAGTCGAGCTCGGGATGCAGCTTGCGGGCGTTGTCGAGGGCCTTGGGGTCGGTGACGGTGACCGTTGCGCCGAGTTCGTGGAGTCTCTGGGCGACGGCGAGGGCGGGTGAGTCGCGGATGTCGTCGGTGTTCGGCTTGAAGGCGGCGCCCCAGATGGTGATCCGCTTGCCGGTGAGGTCGCCGTCGCACTGTTCGCGGGCGAGGTCGATCATGCGCTCGCGGCGCCGGTTGTTGATGGCGTCGACCTCTCGGAGGATGGTCAGGGCCTGGTCCACGCCGAGTTCGCCGGCGCGGGCCATGAAGCCGCGGAGGTCCTTGGGCAGGCAGCCGCCGCCGAAACCGAGGCCGGGCCGCATCCCGCGCCGTCCGATGCGGACGTCGTGGCCGAGGATGTCGGCGAGTTGGCCGACATCGGCGCCGGAGGCTTCGCAGACCTCTGCCATCGCGTTGATGAAGGAGATCTTCGTGGCGAGGAAGGCGTTCGCGGAGGACTTCGCGAGCTCGGCTGTGGCCCAGTCGGTGACGATCGTCGGGGTCCCTGCTTCGATGATCCTGGCGAAGCACTGCCGCAGGATCGCTTCGGCCCAGGAGTGTCCGGAGTTGAAGCCGAGGACGAGCCGGTCGGGGTGGAGGGTGTCCTCGACGGCGGACGATTCGCGCAGGAACTCAGGGTTCCAGGCGACTTCGACGGCGTCCCCGGCGGGGGCGAACTCGTGGAGGAGGTCGCGGACGCGGGGTGCGGTGCCGACCGGGACGGTGGACTTCACCGCGACCACGGCCGGGTTGTGCAGACGTGGTGCGAGCTGGCGTACCGCGCTGAACAAGTGGGTGAGGTCGTAGCCCGTCTCGCCGGGTCGCTGAGGGGTTCCGACGCCGATGAAGTGCAGGTCGCCGAAGGCGGCGGCTTCCGCATAGGAGGCGGTGAACCGCAGCCGCCCCGAGTTGGTGTGCTTGGTCAGCAAGTCGTCGAGGTCGCGTTCGACGAACGGGGCCTTGCCGGAGTTGAGGACGTGGACCTTGTCCAGGTCGGCGTCCATGCCGAGGACGTCGTGGCCGAGTTCGGCCATGCAGGCCGCGTGGGTGGCGCCGAGGTAGCCGCAGCCGATGACGGTGAGCTTCACGAAGGTGTCCTTCCAGGTGGGGCAGCCGCCCGGCGACCCCGTGGAGGACGCGGTCAGGCGGGCCGGGCGGTCAGACAGCGAGTGATCCCGTCCCGGATGAACGGCGGGATCGTGAGGATGCGACTGCGAGACGCCCATCGCGCCGACCGTGCGCTTGTGCCGGGAGGCGTCGCCTCCGGCCAGTCCTGCGATTCCGCACATCTGGTTCACCCCCGAGGGTGGTTGGGACGCCTTGGCGGCGGTCACCACCGGAAGGAGATCTCTCCGGTTCCGGCGGTGGCCCGGACCTTCATCACAGCGGTCGCGAGGAAGACCGGGCAGGGCTCGCAAGGGGGCTCACAACTCGCATGCGTGGTTCACCGCGGGCCCAGAGGCAATACCCTCGGTGACCCAACACGCGGGATGCGTACGGCTCTTCGTACTCGGCAGACATCGCGTACGGACGGACGTGCTCAGCGGCCGTCGCGTGCCACTTCTGGGCTCGATTCGAGTACGGCCTCGCGTGCGCAATGCTCCAGTACCTGGTCAAGGGGGACGTCGTGGCATCGACCGTCCGCCGGCCCCGCCCGCCCAACGCGGACCTGGCCCGGCTCATCGACGCCTGCGGTGCGAGCCACAAGTCCCTGGCTCACCGCGTCAACCAGCTCGCTCGCGAAGCCGGGACGGAGAAGGACTACTCACATACCTCCGTCGCGAACTGGGTCCGGCGCGGCATGACGCCGAAATGGCCGGTGCCGAAGCTGTTGGCCCAGGCCATCGGCGAGAGACTGGGCCGGCCCGTCCATCTCACCGAGATCGGTATGGGCGAGGCGGAGACACCTGACGCGAACATGGGGTTGGATTTCCCGCGGAATCCCGCCGACGCCATCCGCGTCGCCACTTCGTTCTGGAGCTCCGTGAACCGCCGCGACTTCCTCACCACCGGCACCTCCGGCTTCGCCGTGTCCGCGTTCACCACGCCCGTCACCCGATGGCTGGTCAACCCCG
Source organism: Streptomyces sp. NBC_00878 (assembly GCF_026341515.1). Taxonomy (NCBI): domain Bacteria; kingdom Bacillati; phylum Actinomycetota; class Actinomycetes; order Kitasatosporales; family Streptomycetaceae; genus Streptomyces; species Streptomyces sp. NBC_00878. Next base: position 5,635,520 of record NZ_JAPEOK010000001.1, read on the forward strand.
CCGACGACACCGCGGACCACCAGGGCGGCCGGCAGGTCGGCCGCACCGACCTCGACGAACTGCGCGAGGCCGCCGACCACGCCCGCCACTGGGACTCCAAATACGGCGGTGGGAACTGGAAAGCCAACTCCGTCACCGACTGCCTCGAACACCGGGCCTCCCCACTCCTGCAAGGCTCTTTCTCCGATGAGATCGGCCGCGAACTCTTCTCCGTCACCGGTGAGTTGTCCCGGCTCGCGGGCTGGACGGCCTTCGACGTCGGCCAGCACGAAGCCGCGCAGCGGCACTTCATCCAGGCCCTCCGCCTCGCCCGCGCGGGCGGCGACGTCCAGCTCGGCTGCTATGTCCTGACCACCATGGCCATGCAGTCACTCCTGCGCGGCTTCGCGAGCGAGGCCGTCGATATGGCCCAGGGCGCCTTCGAGCGGGCCAAGGGCCAGACGGCACCGAGGGTGCTGGCGTTCACCAAACTCATCGAGGCACGGGCTCACGCCCGCGAGAACGCCCCCCGGGCCGCCTCACGGGCGCTGGCTGCCTCCGAGGACCTCCTGGGCCAGGCGAAGGAGGACAGTGGCGACGAGCCCGCGTGGATCGACTTCTATCACCACGCCCGCCTCTCCGCCGACGCCGCCGAGGTCTTCCGCGACCTGAAGAACCCCAAGGCCGCCCTCGCCTGGAACAAGCGGGCCGCCGCCATGCCGACCGGAGCGTTCACCCGCTCCGTCGGCATGCGCCTCGCCATCGTCGGAACGGCCCACCTTCAGGCCCGCGACCTCGACCACGGCCTCGAACTCGGCAACCGGTCCGTCGACATCCTCGCCCGTGTCCAGTCCACCCGAGCCCTGGACTACGTCCGTGAATTCAACACCGCCCTCGCTCCTTGGCGCCGCGAGCCGGCTGTCCGCCAGTTCATCCACCGGACGAGGAAGGAACTCGGCGTCGCAGCCTGATGAATCCAGGATCAGGTCTCACCGGTCCACGGACCCGAACCCCTTGATCCCGGCCGCCGTTGACGCCGTACGCGAGGCGGCATCGGAGTTCGTCCGCTGGACGACCGAAGCATTCGGCGTACGAGTCGACTCCCCACTTGCGACGCTCCCGGCCCGAGCCGGGGCTCGACTTCATGACCAGCTCGGGCCGGGTGACCCGGCATCCCTATCCCTCACCCCTCAAGCCCGCCCCCGCGACTCCCCCGCCCGCCGTGCCAGTGAGTCGAAGACCACCGCGGTGAGCAGCACTCCGCCCGTGATCATGAACTGGACCGCGGGTTCGACTCCCAGTAGGGCCATGCCCGAGGCGATCGACTGGATGATGAGTACGCCCAGCAGGGCGGACCAGGTCGTGCCGTGGCCGCCGAACAGGCTGGTGCCGCCGATTACGGCCGCGGCGATGGCGTTGATCAGGAGCATGCCGGAGCCCGGGACCTGGGTCGCCGAGGAGAGGCGGGACGCCACGAACAGGCCGCCGACCGCGGCCAGGGTGCCCGACACCAGGAACACCGCGATCCGGACGCGTGCCACATCGACGCCGGACCGCCGGGCCGCCTCCGCGCCGCCGCCCAGTGCGAGGACCTGTCGGCCGTAGGTCGTGCGGCGCAGGAAGAGGTCCGAGACGACGATGACGCCGAGGAAGATCAGGAGTGCCAGCGGCAGGCCCTCGAACCGGCCCAGTACGTACACGACGGCGAACGCGATCACCGCGACGAGCGCCGTGCGTGCCCAGATCTCGCCCACCGGCCGGTACGGCATTCCGGCGGCGCCGCGGCGTCTGCGGTCGTGGTACGAGACGAGGAGGTACGCGGCGGTGCCGAGCGCCGCCAGGCCGTAGGTGACCGCAGCGGCGCTGAAGTAGCGGCTGGTCAGCATGGCGACCAGCCCGTCCTCGCTGAAGTTGATGGACGTCTCAGGGCCCAGCAGGTAGAGCATCAGGCCGTTCCAGGCCAGCAGGCCCGCGAGGGTGACGACGAACGCGGGTACGCCGATTCTCGCGAAGAAGAACCCCTGCGTGGCCCCGGTGGCCGTACCGCAGATCACCGCGATGAGCACGGCGAGCCATTCCGGCATGCCGAGGTTCACGTTGAGCGTCGCGAACACCGCGCCCGCCAGGCCGGCGACCGAGCCCACCGACAGGTCGATCTCGCCGATCAGCAGCACGAAGACGATGCCGACGGCGATCATGCCGGTCCCGACGATGTCCACGCTGAGCACGGACAGGTTGCGTGGCGAGAGGAAGTTGTCGTTGAGGCTCTGGAAGACCGTCCAGGTCACGGCGAGAGCGAGCAGGGCCGGGGCCGGGCCGAGCTCACCTCGGTGAAGTCTGCGGCGCACCCAACCGGTGCCCGCTCCGGTCCCACCGGCCTCCGCCCCGGTCCCACCGGCGTCTGCCCCGGTCCCACCGGCGTCCGCCCCGCTCCCACCGGTGCCCGCCCCGGTCCTCTTCCACCTCACGGCCATGCCTCCTCCGGGCGGGTCGGGCGGTGGCCGGCGGCGTTGTCCGACGCGCCGGTGATGGAGGAGATGATCTGTTCCTGGGAGGTGGTGTTCACGTTGAAGAGGCCGTTGTTGCGGCCCAGACGCAGGACGGCGACCCGGTCGGCGACCGCCTTGATGTCACCCATGTTGTGGCTGATCAGGAGCACTCCGGCGCCCCGGTCGCGCACCTGCTCGATGAGGTCGAGGAGCTGATTGGTCTGCGCGATGCCCAGGGAGGCGGTGGGCTCGTCGAGCAGGAGCAGCCTGGGCGCGCTGACGAACGAGCGGGTGATCGCGACGACCTGCCGCTGGCCGCCGGACAGGGTGGCGAGCGGTGCGCGTACGTCGGGGATACGGATGGACAGGGTCTGTAGGAGCTCGCGGGTGCGGCGCTCCATCTCCACCTCGTCGAGGATGCCGAACCGGTGGATCTCCCGGCCGAGGTAGAGGTTGCCGACGACGTCGAGGTTGCCGCACATCGCGAGGTCCTGGTAGACGGTCGCGATCCCGAGGGCCCGGGCGTCCTGGGGACGCTTGATCTGGACGGCACTGCCCTGCCACTCGATGACGCCCTTGTCGGCGGGAGCGACCCCCGAGATCACCTTTACCAGGGTGGACTTTCCGGCGGCGTTGTCGCCGACCAGGGCGACCACCTCCCCGGCCCTGATCTCCAGCTCCACGTCCACCAGCGCCTGGACGGCGGCGAAGCGCTTGGAGACGCCGCGCAACGCCAGCAGGGGCTGAACCGGCACGGGCCACCTCCTTCCACCTTCGGGGAACGCCTGTCCTTCGGGGAAACTCGTCCTTCGGGGAACGCTCTCTTCGCGGAAAGCTCGTCCTTCAGGGACCGCTCATGGGGTGAGTCCGGCCTTGTCGCAGGCGGACCGGAGCTTCGGCGTACATATCTGGTTGATCGTGTACAGACCATCCTTTACCAGCGTGTTCTTGATGTTGCCGACGGTCACCGACACCGACGGGAGCAGGACCGCGGGGATGTCCTTGGTGGTGGCGCTGTCGACGGTGCCGGTGGCGATGGACTCGACCGTCTCCCCGCGCCCCAGGGCGACGGCCATCTCGACGGCGGCGTCGGCCGCGGGCTTGAAGGGTTTGTAGACGGTCATGTACTGCTCGCCCGCGACGATGCGTCGTACGGCCGGGAGGTCGGCGTCCTGGCCGGTGACCGGGGGCAGCGGCCTGACTCCCGTGGCCTCGAAGGCGGAGATCACGGCTCCGGCGAGGCTGTCATTGGCGGCCAGAACGCCGTCGATGTTGCCCGCGCCCAGGGCGGCGATGGCGCCGGTCATGTTCACGTAGGCGTTCTCCGGCCGCCATCCGACGGTGTCGTACGACTTGCCGATCTTCACCTTGCCGTCGAGGACGGAGAGTGCGCCCCGCTTGAACCAGCCGGCATTGGGATCGATCGTGGCGCCGTTCATCATGACGATCTGGCCGCCGTTCGCCTTCGCGCCCATGGCCTTCAGGAGCCCCTCGCCCTGGAGCCTGCCGACCGTCGCTCCGTCGAAGGTGACGTAACCGGAGATCGGGCCCTGCGCGAGCCGGTCATAGGCGACGACCGGGATACCGGCCCGGTGCGCGGCCTCGATCGACGAGCGCAGCGCCGTGGGGTCGACGACGGCGATGATCAGGACGTCCACACCCCTGGCGATCATGGCGTCGAGCTGCTGTCGCTGGACCGTCGGTTCAAGTGTGGCGGCGACGTTCGCTGCCGGGCAGTCCGGGCACAGCTCCTTCAGCCTCTTCTCGATCAGAGGCCTGTCGAACTGCCCGAAGCGCGAGGCTCCGCCACCCGGGAGCAGCAGGCCGACGGTGAGGCTGTCGTCGCCGCCCCCAGAGCCCCCACCGCCCCCGCTGTCCCCGCCGCAGGCCCCGGTCAGGGCCAGACCGGCGGCCACCGTGACCGCCACGGACACACGGATGAGGGACCTGCACTTCACGGCCCGAAGGCTGACACCGAGACCCATTGTCGGTTCCTTAGGAAAATTTGTCCGAGATTACCCCGTAATAGGCTCTTAGTGCCAAGCGTAACCAAGCTGTCTGTGTCGGCCTGGTCGGGTTCGGCCGCCTGCCCGGCCGACCGCCTGTCCAGCAGTCCGCCCGGCCGCCCGCCGGTCCGTCCGCCCGTCCGGCCTCGGCGGCAAGGTCGGCCATCCGTTCGTGCGTCGAGTGGATGGCCGGGGTCGGTTCCCGTAGTCACGGGAAGGTCTTCTGGTGGCGTGCCGTGCCCGCAGTCGCGCCTCGCGGGGCTGCGGTGGGGTGGTGGAGTGCCTGCTCGTGAGCTCATGGCCCGAGTCGTTTCCGCCGTTGCGTCCGTCCGCCCGTACGGCCCTGGCGATGGCTCGCCGCGTCGTAACTCCGGTTCAACTCCGGTATGCGCTCGCGGAGTTGTGTGCTCGGGAAGCGTCAGCTGTTGTCCGTCCGTGCCGAGGGTGGAATTCGGTGGGCGGCGGCCGGGGTGCCGATTCCGACCGCCGGAGGGGGTGGTCCTGGCGGGCCGGTGAGTCGCGCCGGCTCCTCGTCCCGCGGGCCCCTCCCGGCCTGCCGAGCCCCTCACGTCGCCCCCACCTCCTCCTCACCCCCTTCACAGGGCAAACCCGAGTTTTCGCCAACTCACCCGCCGGTGAGCGATGTCCCGTGCCGAGTCGGCTCCTCGTTCGAGTGCCGGGTTCTGACCTCACGATCGTTCGCCCGGATGGGCGCAGCGGGCGTACGACCTGCGATGGGCGTCGGTGGCGGAGTGTGACGGAGATGTGGGCCGGAGGGCGACCTACCTGGCATTCCGCAATTACCGGTCAGTACACCTGGTGTGGCGCAAATCACTCGGTGCAAAACTTCGCTCTGTCACCATCAACACCCACCAAAAATCCAGGTGTCCGGACTGCAGCGGGGGGACCGGTCATGGGGCTGCTCGGCAATGAGCTGGCGTTCGCGCGTGCTCTGACCGCCCAGGAGCGCGAGAGCGTCATGGCCCTCGGCAATCAAAAGCGCTATGAGGCCGATGCCCATCTCCTGACAGAGGGTGACCGGTCCAGTCACGTCTTGATCATAATTCGGGGGTGGGTGACCGTATCCGTGGCAACGGACCGTGGGGCCACCCGGCTGATACTCGGCCTGCGCGGCCCGGGTGAACTGCTCGGTGAGATGGCCGCGTTGGATCCGCATCCGCGCAGCGCCACCGTGCGCGCGCTGGGTCCCATAGAGGCCCAGGTCATATCCGGGGACGCGTTCCGGCGTTTCCTCGCCCTGAATCCCCGGGTCAGCGGACTGGTGATACGCCAGCTCACCTTCCGGCTCCGCAGCGCCGACCAGGAACGTTCCGCGCTCGCCTCCCTCACGGTGTTGCAGCGCCTGGCCAGCCGGCTCACCGAACTGTCGGGGCCCGAAACCGTCGGCCCCTACACCCCGGCCGCGGCGGGCCCTTCGAGAGGCCCCACGACCGCGGGCCCCATCGTCCAGCTGGCCCAGGACGAGCTGGCCGCCACGATAGGGGCCACCAGGGAAGCCGTCGCCAAGGCCCTGCGCCTCCTGCGCACCCAGCACGTCGTGCGCACCGGCAACCGCATGGTCGAGATCCTCGATCCCGCCCTGCTCGCCCTTCTCGCGGACGGCCATCAGGAGTAAACCCCCGCCCCGCCGTGTGTAAACGGCTACAGACGTCCTCCGCCCAGGGCCCGACGCTGAGGGGGGACGGACCTGGCGGGACGCACCGCCTCTTCGACCGGACGGACCGCCCTTTCGACAGGCGGACCGCCTCTTCGGCAGGACGAACGACCTTTTCGGCAGGACGAACGACCTTTTCGGCAAGCGGACAGAAACAGAGCATGCAGGGGGGCATGGGTGAACCACGACGTTCCGGAACTCACCGAAGCGCACTACGAGTTGGTGATCAGCGTCGACGCCAGACGTTCCGGCGCCTATGACGACGCGGACAAGCCGCGGATGCGCGACCGCATCTACCGGGTGCTGGAGACGGCGTTCACCCACGCCAAGGTGGCGCGGGACGCCGTCCACATGGAGGACCGCGGCGACGGCGTGCTGCTGTCGGTCGCGGGCCGGATCGCGGCGAGCCGGCTGCTCGGGCTGTGGCTGATCGAGGCGCACGAGAAGCTGCGGGACGAGAACCGCGGTCTGGCCGTACCGCTCGGGCTGCGCATCGGCATGAACGTCGGTCCGGTCCGGCACGACGGCCGGGGTATCAGCGGTCGCGCCGTCGACCTCGCCTGCCGGCTGGCCGACTCTCCCGTCGCCCGTGAACTCCTCGACGCCGAGAAGGCCGACCTCGTGCTGGTGACCTCCCAGTCCCTGTACGAGGAGGTGGTCAGCAGCGGCGGCAAGTTCATCGAGCCCGCGCACTACTCCTCGGCCCGGCTGGAGCTCAAGGAGGGCGAGGTCACCGCCTGGTTCCACCTGCCCGGACGGCTCGCTCCGGAGATTCCTCAGGCCGCAGCAGCAGGGGCAGCAGCAGAGGCAGCAGCAGGGGCCTCGGCACCGGCCGTGACACCAGCGACGGCAGTGGCACCCGCTTCGCCTTCGCCGTCACCAGCCGCTGCCGACGAGGCCAGCGAGGCCGACGAAGCCGACGACAGCGATGACTTCGAGGACCTCGGCGACACCATGTCCGGCCACCGGCCCGGCCCCGCCGGCGCCCGCGCCCGCTACACCGTCCACGGCGACATGTCCCAGCACCACGACAACGTCTACCGGGCCCCCGTACACATCGGCCGGACCACCGACAAGGGCACTGACAACGGCACCGACCACGGCACCCAGCAGGAGAAGGGCCGAGCCGAGTGAGCGACGACGAGCAGGCGGGCGGCGCGGCCGACGACGCCCCCGAGAAGCCGGCCGAGGGCCGGTCGCCCGACGCCGACCACAAGAGGTCCGGGGACGACAAGAGGCAGGACCGGGACGGCAGGAAGGCCAAGGACGACGACCGGTCCCGCGACGACGAGGGCAAGGGCGGCGACGGGAAGTCGTCCGAGGCCGACGCTGAGGCCGAATCCGAGGCCGCGGAGAAAGAGCGCGAGCAGGAGAAGGAACGGGAGAGGGAGCGGGAGCGCGCCGCCGGGCGGTTCAAGGAACGTACCCGGGATCCCCTCGACGAGCAGGGGGAGGACGGGCCCACCGATCTCGCCGCCGCCGCGCGGACGCGCCGCGCCACCCGGCAGTTGTTCGACGTCCGCCGGGACCTGATCAGCTTCGCCCACTCGCAGCTCCAGAGCGCCCACATCGGCGACAACATCAACCTGCTGCTGGGCTCCCGCCTGCCCGGTGCGGGCATGCGCAGCGGACCCGTGCCCGACGAGGAACTGCGCAGGCTCCGCCGGGTCCACGTGGAGCCACAGGGGTACGTACGACTGCGCAAAGCGCTCCGCTCCCGGCGGCTGCTGGTGCTCGGGGCCGCGCCGGGCACCGGACGTACGAGTACGGCGCTCTCGCTCCTCGACGAGGTCACCACCGCCGCGGCGGACGGGACGGACGCGGAGCCCGCGGCCGGACCCCGCGTGCTGCGGGTCGATCCGGACGGCGGGGTACGGCAGTTGGCCGCGTCGCTGGACGAGCCGCGGGGCGGGGAGGGCGAGGAGGCCCGGCGCGGTACCGGGTATCTGCTGGAGCTGTCCCTCACCCGGCCCGGTGTGCTGCCCCCGGACGAGATGGACCTCGACGAGCTCGCCGCGGCCCTGGCCCGCCGCGAGGCCTTCGCGGTGATCGTCGTGGCGGTGGGCTCGGCGGCGAATCCGCTGCTCGCCGGGCGGTACGGCATGCTATGCCCGCCCGCGCCCACCGGGGAACTGCTCGCCACCCGGCTGCGGGAGCGGCTGGAGGACCGTGCCGCCGAAGCCGAGGCACGGGCGGACGAGGCCGGGGAGGACGAGGCGGGAGAAGGCGAGACCTCGCTGGACGAGCTGCTGGCCCGCGCGGCCGAGCTCGCGGACCGGGCCGAGGTCAAGGACGCGGTCGGGCTGAAGGATCTGCGCCCCGCCGAGGCCGAGTTGCTCGCGTCGCTGCTCGCCGGGCATGTGCTGGGGGACGGCTCGTACGAGGGTCTGCTCGCCAGCTGCCGCAGCCTCGCCGCCGGGCAGGCGCAGGAGTGGTTCGCCGGAGTGGACCGGACGCTGACGGCGCCCCGGACCGAGACGGAGCGGACGGACGGGAAGGCGGGACGGCCGGACACGGCGACGCTGTTCCACCCGGTGGCGTTCCGGATCGCGCTGGCCGTGCTCGGCGGGGCCTCCTACAGTGCCGTGGCCACCGCCGCGCACCTGCTGACCTGGGAACTGTCCGTCCAGTCCGACCCGGACAACACACCGGCCCGCCCGCTGTTCTGCGACGACCCGGAAGCCGATCGGGCGCTCTCGCGCGCCGAGGTGGTCGACGGCAAGGTCGAGGTGGCCGGGCACGACGTACCGGCCCGGCTGATCTGGTACCGGGGTTCCGCCCTGCCGTCCGCGGTGCTGACCGAGCTGTGGGACCGGCACTTCCCGGTCCGGGCGCCGGTGGTGCGCTGGCTGCGGCTGCTGGCGGACGATCCGCGCTCCCAGGTGTGGATGCGTGCTGCGGTCGCCGCCGGGGAGCTGTGCGTACGGGACTTCGACCACGGCTATACGGAGCTGGTGCGGCCGCTCGCCGAGGCGGCCACGGCCCGTCGGCGGATCTTCGCGGCCACCACCATGGACCAGGCCGCCGGTCATGACTCGCACCGCCGGACGGTGCACAAGCTGGTCGGCGACTGGAGCAGGAACGGCACCAAGTCGCTGCGCTGGACGGCGGCGATGGCGCTGGGCTACGGCAGCGCCGCGGCCACGACCGACGACGCCCTGGACGCGCTGGCCCGGATCGGGGTGCGTGACGACGGGGAGCAGCTGGCGGTCGCCTCCTTCAACGTCGTACGGCTGCTGGCGCTGCTGGACGCCGAGGAGGTGCTGGCGCGGATGGGCGAGTGGACCCACCACAAGCGCGAGCCGTACCAGGACCTGGGCCTGGTGACCACCGTCCGGATGGCGCTGACCACCGTGGAGGAGGTGCTGACGGACGACCCAGACTCCCCGTTGGGCGGCCCCGACTCGCCGTTGGGCGACCGCGGTGACTGGCCGCTGCCGCTCGCCCTCGCCGCCGTCCGGCCCGAACTGGCGGGCCCCATGGCCGACTTGATGTGGACCGCGATGAACACGGCGCGGTCGAAGGACGTGGCGATGGACGCGCTGGAGACGCTCCTGCGGTCGGCCGTGCGCAAGGACGGCACCGAGTGGACCCGGCCGGGACTGGCGGCCCTGCTGCCCGCGCTGGCGACCGACGAGCACGACCGGCGGCGGCTGGACTGGCTGCTGCGCCGAATGATGAACGACCCGGAGAAGCCGTTCCCCGACGCGATGGCACGCGACCTGTGGTGGCTCGCCGTCGCGACGGACGAGCGCGCGCGCCTGGAACGGCCGCGCCAGGGGAGGCCGCGCCGGGATGGGACGCGCGAGGAGGAGAGCTATGTCTGAGGACGAGGACGAGGCGGCGGGCGCGGCGGAGGAGGCGCCCGCGGCCTCGGGGCCCGCGGGTCCGTTCCTGAAGGACTACAACACGCTGACGGACGGCCTTCCGCGGGTGAGCCCCCGGTCGGCGCTGGTGCAGTTCTACCGCAACGGCGGCTACAGCGTCATCAAGGCATCCGGCGTCCAGCACGTCGAGAAGCGGGCGCTGGCGAGGCCGCACAGCATCTGCGAGATCGCGCTCGGCACCTATGTGACGCCGCTGCAGATGGAGTTGCCGGCCGCCGGCGGCACCACCTTCTTCAAGGCCGAGGTGGACATCGAGTGGCGCGTGACCGATCCCCATCTGGCCGCCCTTGAGGTGGTGACCGATGTCGCCAACCGGCTCACCTCCCCGGTGCTGGAGCGGCTGTGCGAGGTCACCACGACCTACCGGGTGAACGAGGCCGAGGCGGCCAACCGCGCCATCACGCGTGAGTGCGTCGGCGGTCGCTGGGCCGACCTGGGCTCCGAACTCGGCCTGCGGGTACGGCTGTACGTCCGGCTGCGGGTGGACGACCGGACCATCGAGCACGCCGACGAGGAGCGGGACGCGCACGCCCAGGCCAAGGTGACCCGGCTGCGGCAGGAGTCGTTCCGGCGCATGCTCCAGGGCGGGGAGCTGGAGCAGCTCAGCTTCATGCTGGCCGCCGATCCGGAGGGGGCCAAGGACTTCCTGGAGAAGATCCGCCAGGAGGGCAGGCAGGACGAGAAGGACCGGGTCGCCCGGCTCTTCGCCATGGCCTCCCGGGGTGAACTCGCCACCGTCGACGTGGAGACCCAGGTCCTGAACCTCCTCAACCAGGGCGTCGGCAGGCCGATGGTGGGGCCCATCGGGACGGTGCCCGCCCGTCGGGAGCCCCGGCAGCTGGAGCCGTCCGCCGACCGCCCGTTCAACCCGGACTGGGCATCGGACGAACCGCCCCGGCGACGGCCCCACCGGGCGGAGCCCTCCAGGGGCGAGCCCGACCGCCAAGAGGCCGGCAGCCAGGGGGCCAGCCGCCGGGGGTCTGACGGCCGGGGGTCCGACGGTCGAGGGTCTGACGGCCGGGGGATCGACGGTCGAGGGTCTGACGGCCGGGGGATCGACCGCCAAGAGTCCGACCGGAGGGGGCCGTACCCGGGAGACGACGCCGGATATGACTCCGAATACGACGCCGGGTACGACGCCGGGTACGACGAACCACGCTCCCGCGCGCGACGGCAGGCCTATCGACCGGAGCCTCACCGGCCGGAGTCCCAGCGTTCGGAGTCCCAGCGTTCGGAGTCCCAGCGTTCGGAGTCCCAGCGGTCCGAGTCCCACCGTTCGGACCGCTATCAGCCGGAGCCCTATCGGGCGGATGCCCCGCGCCCAGGAGACGACGCCGCGTACGACGGACCGCGTTCCCGGGACCGGCAGCAGGCCCGCCGGCCCGAGTCGGACTACGGGTACGACGAGCCGCGTTCCCGTGATCGGCGCCCGCCGCAGCGGCCCGAGCTCTACTCGGGAGCGGACTCCGAGGACGACCGGCCACGGTCCCGCACGCGGCGCGAGACCTACCGGCCGGAGCCGTACGAGCCGCGCGACGACCGGCGCGAAGACCGGCGCGACGACCCGCGCGACGGCGCCGCGTACGACGGGTCGCGCGCCCCCGCCCGGCGCGACACCTATCAGCCCGAGCCTCGCCGACCCGAGGCCTACCAGCCCGAGCCCTACTACCCGGACGACCGCCTCGGACAGGCGGAGGAGCCGCCGCGTCGCCGTAGACGTTCCGAGGACGACGGATGGTCCTGGACGGAAGAAGAGGACCGATGACCGCCGACGGTGCGGCGTCGGCACGGACCTCCCCCGACCTCGTCGTGCCCGCGCCGGACGGGGGTCTGCGCGGGCACGACAGGTCGGGGGAGCGCATGGCCGAACGCCTGTTGAGCACGGCCCGGGAGGACCTCGGCCGGGCCGACTCCAAGGCGGCCGTGCTGCTGTCGGGGACGCTCGCGCTGCCCGCGTTCCTGGTCGGGTGGCACGGCAGCCCCGGCTGGGACGGGCTCCGCGACGTGACGCTGGTCCTCGCCGGTGTGCTCTGGGCCGTCGCGGTGACCGCACTGGTCGGGGCGCTGTTGCCGCGTACCGGCACGAACCGCGGCCGGGACGGGGTGACGTACTTCGGTGATCTGGTGGCGCCCCTCGACCTCGCGGGGCTGTCCGCCCGGATGACCGAGGCCGCGCGCGATCCCGCCGAGTGGCTGCTCGTCCAGGCCGTGGACGCCAGCTCGATCCTGTCCGCCAAGTACCGGGCCATCCGCTGGGGAGTGGGCTCGCTCGCCCCGTCGGCGGCACTGGCCCTGGTCTGGGGTCTGACCGCGCGCTGACACACGGCCGGCCGACCCGCACCACACACGAAAACGCAGAGAACGCGAAAACGAACACGAACACGAACACGAACCGAGAATCGGGGGACGCCGTGGGAAGAGTCACGGACAGACGGCAATCAGGAAGGGGCCGGGTGCGCCGCGCCGCGGTCTCGGTGCTGGGCGGCACCGCGGTGTTCGCGTCCCTGCTGGCACCGGCCGGTCAGGATCCGGTGCCCGCGGCGGACTCCGCACCGGCCTTCCCGGCGGTCAACTACGCGGTGGCCGTGGACGAGTCGGCCAGCCTCGCGCCCGAGGACATGAAGGCCGAGAAGGCCGCCGCCGCGCGCATCGCGCTGGGCGACGTCTCCTCGTCGTCCCATGTCACGGTCTTCGGCTTCGCCGCCGCCGAGTCCAGCGACCAGCGCGCGGTGGACCCGGTGTGCCCGCGCACCGCGCTCGACATCGCGGGCCGCGAGACGATCGGCGACTGTGTCGGAAAGCTGCGCAGCCGCAAGAAGAGCGAGGGCACCGGCACCGACTACCCGAGCGCGATCAGGCAGGGCGTGCACGACCTGACCGACGGCACCGACGAGTCGGAGCCCCGGGTGCTGTTCCTGCTGACCGACGGGAAGATGGACGTCACCGACAGCAGCAAGTACGGCGACCCCGACCACCGGGCGGCCGAGGGCGAACGGCAGTTGACGGCGGCGCTGAAGGACGCCGCCGAACAGGGCGTCCAAATTTGGCCGTTGGGCTTCGGCTCCGACCCGGACAAGAGGCAGCTCGACCGGATCGCCGCCGGCGGCTACCAGAAGGGCTGCGTCGAACTGCCCTCCGCCACCCCGAAGGCCCACAAGGTCTCCGGCGCGAAGGACGTCGGCACCACGCTGGAGAAGATCTTCGCCGCCGCCCACTGCCTGCGTCACGAGGAGGGCCCCAGCAAGCGGCCGCCGGCCACCCTGGAGATCGGCATCTCACCGCTGGCGACCGTGGGCAGCATCGTCGTCGACAAGGGCGACCCCGAGGTGAGGATCAGCTACATCGACCCGGCCGGTGACAAGGTCCCGACCTCCGGTACGTACAAGAATTCCCGCTTCGAGCGGGCGGGCGGCAGTGGCACCGTCGAGGCGCTGAAGGTCGTCGACCCGCTGCCCGGCATCTGGAAGGTGAAGGCCGAGGCCCCGGAGGGGCACCGCTCGCTGCCCGTCGCCGTCAGCGTGCTGTGGCAGGGCGAGCTGCGCGGCGCCATCACCATGGACCCGCCCTCGCCGCAGGCCGGCGAGAAGGTCACGGTCACCATGCGGCTGCAGACGCGTGAGGGTTACGAGATCAAGGACCCGCGCGACTACGCGGGGCTGCGCGTGCGCAGCGAGCTGACCGGGGACGGCTTCTCCCCGCTGGCACTGGACCTCGCCGACAACGGCAAGGGGCCCGACCCCGACCCGAGCGACGGCTCCTTCACCGGTACCGCGACGATCCCGGAGGACGCCGACGGGGCACTGAAGGTGAGCGCGACCCTCACGGCCGCGGGGCTGAGCGCCGACACCCGCGGCGAGGGCAGCACGGTCGCGCCCGGCGAGCTGCCCGTCACCACCGCGCTGGACCTGCCCGCCGCGGACACCCACCCCGGCGCCGAGGTCACCGGCAACCTGGCCGTCCACAACACCACCGACACCCCGCACACCCTGCGGCTGTCCGTCGCCGACGTGAAGGACGGGCTGCTCTCCGTCAAGCCCGCGGAGATCACGCTCAAGCCCGGTGAGCAGGGCACCCGCAAGGTGACGGTCGAGGTCGCTCCCAAGGACGTCTTCGGCGACCGCCTCGGCGACGACGGACTGAAGCTCGCCGGCACCGTCACCGTCGTCGACACCACCGACGACGACCGGACGCTCGTACGGACCCCGCTCTCGGTGCGGGTCACGCCGGAGCCCGGGTTCTGGGAGCAGGTCTGGGAGAAGTACTGGTGGGCGTTCGTGTCCGGCGTCGTCCTGATCGCGCTGGCCGTGGTGGCCGTGGTCGCCTGGCTGGGACTGCGCAGGCGCCGCAGGGACCCGTTCGGCCTGGTACTGCGGCTGGTCTCGGACGACGGCACGGTCCTCAACGAGCACCGGGCCGGGCACGGGAACAACAAGCAGTGGTACGAGTTCGCCGTCGCCGAGGCCCACCGCAGTCCGCGTATCGAGCGGCGAAACCACGGTCCGTACGCCGTCCAGCGCCGCCGTGAGGGCGGTGCCGTACTGCGCAAGCCGGGCGTCGGCCGGGTCCCGGTGCCCACCAACGGTCAGGTCCAGCTGACCGACACGCTGAGCCTCGCCCTCGGCGAGACCCACCCCCCGAGGCCCAGTCGGCCGCAGACGGCAACCGCCGGCTCCGGCGGGAACAGGGGCGGCGGGACCAGGGGCGGATACGACGACAACCCGTATCTGTGACGCGAGGCGGGCGGGGCGGACACGTCACCGCCCCGCCCGCCCCACGCACCGCGTCACACCGTGTCCCATCGCACGGCATCACATCGCGTCCCATCGGGTCCCATTGGGTCGCAGCACATCGCAGCACATCGCAGTGAAGCGCGGCCGTCGTGCCGCGCGCTTCCCGGACGTACCGAGCACGGACGTCCGAGCACGAAACCGCGGCCGCGTCGGCCGTCAAGCGGGGAGGAAACCATGAAGATCTTCCAGCCGATGCTCTTCGTCGGCCTGGGCGGCACCGGGGGTCTGGTCGGCGCCGAGCTGGAACGCAGACTGCGCGCCGAGCTGTGCGGTCCCGACGGCATGGCGCTCAACCGGCAGAGCGGTCACCCGCCCTTCCAGCTGCCCGACTGCCTCCAGTTCGTGTACGCGGACTACAGCGAGAGCGACCTCAGGCGGCTGCCGCAGTTCAACGTGGACCCGTCGCTGCGGGCCGCGTACGCCCGTACCTCCCGGGCCACCCACAATCTGCTGCCGAACTTCGACAGTTCGCCGGAAGTGACCAAGATGCTCCGCGCGAGCATGCGCGCCGAGGTGGCCGACTGGCTGCCGCCGCTCATCGGCGAGCCGGAGGTCACCCCGCTGCGCAACGGCGCGGGCCAGCTGCCCACGGTCGGCCGCGCCGCACTGTTCGCCACGCTCCGGTACGGCCTCGCCCCGGTCCTGGAGCCCCTGTTGCAGGCGATCGACGCGATCGCCAAGTCGGCGGGTGAACTCAGCGAGCTCGGCGGCGGCAAGGTCAACGGCTGCGACGTGTTCGTCTCCTTCTCGGTGGCGGGCGGCACCGGCGCCGGGATCTTCCTGGACTACCTGAACCTCATCAACTACGCCTTCCAGCTGCGCCGCTTCGACGGGGTGAAGATCTACCCGCTGGTGGTGATGCCGTCGTCGTTCTCGGCGGCCACGGGCGGCGGCTGGGAGGCGGAACTCAACGCCGCCCGGGCGCTGGTCGACCTGTTCCGGCTGGTGGACCGGCAGAACGCGCCGCGGGAGGGCGCGGAGATCGGCGACCTCGACCACGAGGCCGGCTTCGGCATCCGCTACCCGGGCACGACCCCGGTCAAGCTGCGGACCGGCATCCTGCCCACGGGGTTCCTGTTCAGCCCGACCGCCGGTATCCGCGCGGACGACCTGCGCCGTTCCATCGTCTCCCTGGTGATGTCGCTGATCGGCACCGAGCTGGGCGACGGCCGCTCCCTCGGCCGGAAGATGGCGGCCGAGGACGACTTCCAGACCTTCGCCGCGAGCTTCATCAACCGGGGAGTGGCCCGCAGCGCCCCGTCCCCGACCGGTATCGGCCGGCAGGGCGTCTCCACCAGCCTGGTCGCCTCCATGACCGCGCCGATGGACGAGCTGGCCGACCTGGTGGCCGGGCGGCTGCTGCGGGAGGCGGTCACGGATCTCGTGGAGCGGCCGCGTGCCGTGCTCAAGGACGGCGCGATGCCGATGATCCGGCAGCTGTTCGCCGACTCCCACCTCGAAGAGCTGTGGGAACGCAGGCAGTTGCCGCTGGCCGAGCCCGATCCGCTGCCCCGCGGCGGCAGGAACATCGAGCAGGCGCTCGGCGAGCGGCTCGCGGACATGCAGCGGCTGCTGGCCGACCTGCGGGACGAGGCCGACCGGGACGCCGCCACGATGGCCGACCGGTTCGCGCCGCGCCCCGCCATCGACAAGCTGCTGCAGAGCGTGGACCCCTTCCTCGCCGAACGCGTCGTCCGGGGCGTCCCGGACAGCGACGACGAGATCGCCAAGCGCGGCTTCCTCGGCATGCTGGACAGCCGCGCCCGCGCGCCGCAGCGTCCGCAGGGGGTGACCGAGCAGCCGCCCAAGATCCCGCGGATCAAGGGCCAGTTGGCCGGTCTGGCACCGGCCCGCTGGGGCGACGACGACGTACAGGCGGCCATCCAGGAGCAGGACGCCTGGTACCAGTGGAGCTGCCGGGCGGTCTGGCACGAGGCCTGGCGGGAGCAGCACCAGCACTGGCAGCCCCAGGCGGACGCGGCCGGGGACGACATCGTGCGCCTGGTGAGCGCCTTCCGCCGGCACTGCGACCAGGAGCCCAAGGCCGCCAAGCAGAAGGGCCACGAACTGTACGAGGACCGCACCGGTATCTCGTATCTGCTGCCGCCGCAGCGCACCCTCAACCACTTCTACGAGGACGTGGTCACCCGGCTGATCCGCCGGGAGGGGCTGCGGGAGAACGACTACGAGTCCGCGCTGCTGCTCAAGCTGGTCGACGGCGACACCTGGCGGCAGGTCCTTACGCAGAGCCGCCGCGACCCGGAGGCCTCGGTGGCCAAGGTCAAGGGGCGGCTGGAGGCCCGGATCACGCGGCTGTTCGCCGAGCGGGGCGCGCATCTGGAGGAGCGGCCGCTGCTGCCGTCCATGGGCACGCTGCTGGCCGCCGGGGCGGGCGACGGGGACGCCAAGGACCAGGTCAGCAAGGAGGCCCTCGACCTGTTCGGCCGCAAGCTGGCCGGGCTGCTGCCGGTCGGCTTCACGCCGGAGGGCACCGGGCCGCTGCGGGTGCTGGTCACGTATCCGCGGGTGCAGGCCGTGGAGGAGGTGCAGGAGTACCTCGGCAAGACGCTGCGGCTGCCCACGGACGCGAAGAACTCCGTGGAGTACCGGGGGGTGGAGAGCGACTCGGTCACCGTCGTCCTGTTCCGCAGCGAGATGAGCCTCACCCAGGTGCCCGAGGCCCGCAAGGTGCTGCGCCAGTGGGCCCGGGCGAAGAAGTCCGAGGAGCCCCAGGACGTCCTGCGGTGGCGGCAGCGGCTCGGCTTCCGGGACAGCTGGATGGTGAGCAGCGAGGAGGACCGGCGCAGCATCCTGCACCGGCTGCTGTGCTGCATGTGGAACGGCCAGGTGGACGTGGTGGACGGCGACCCGGCGTCCCCGGAGCGGGTCCGGCTGAAGCTGTTCCCCGAGGCCGGGCCGAACATCCCCGGGGTCCGGCTGATGCTGGAGGACTTTCCCGGCGGCGTGTCGAGCTGGGCCGAGCTGCTGCGCTCGTACGAACGCTGGACGGTCCTCGACGACGAACGGACCGTCGAGGACTACTGCCGTGAGCTGATGCGGGCCCAGCCGCTGGGCCTGTCCCGGTCCGGCAGCGAACCGCACCCCCTCTTCGTCGACCTGGTCGAGAAGATCGCCCCGCGGCAGCTGGAGCTGCTGGCCGACCGCCGGGAGCGGGGCGGCGAGCGGGTCGAGGGCTGGGTCCGGCCGCTGTGGGAGTTCTGGGCGGAGACCCTGCCCGCCGCGCTGGACACCGAGTTCGGCGACCAGCGCGCCGTCCAGCCGACCCTGCGCACCCTGCTGGAACACCTCCGCGGCGGCACACCGACCCGCCCGCGCACCCGCGACGACCTCTCGGTACCCCGCCGCCGCTCCGCACCCGATGACGACGACTGGGGCACCACACCGGTCGGCTCCTTCGAGCGGCCGTCGTACGGCGACGAACGCGGCGCAGGAGAAGGGGATGGGGGAGGAGAAAGGGAAGGCCGGGATGCCCGGGGCCCTCGGGATACTCGGGACACCCATGGCGCCCAGGACACCCGGGACATCCGGGACATTCGGGAGGGCCAGGACACCCGGGACACCTGGGGCGCCCGCCGCGACAGCGAGACCGGCCCCCGTACCGACAACCGCCGGGACGACCGCCGGGACGACCGCTACGACCGGGACGACCGCTACGACCGGGACGACTACGACGGGCCCACCGGCGCCAGGTCTGTCGGCGACCGTCGTCGCGACGGCTACGGCGACTATGAAGAGCCCGTCGGCGGCAACCGTCGGGACGGAAGCGACAACCGTCGAGACGGGAGCGACAACCGTCGGGACGGAGCAGTCCGCGACGAGGCGTACGACGAGGAGTACGGAGGCGGAGGCCGGCTGCCCTCCCGGGAGCGCGACGAGCTGCCTCCGGCGCCCTGGGACACCGACACCGACACCGACACGCACACCGACAGGCACACCGACCCCCGCAGCCCCTGGGGCGGTGACGATCAGTGAGCGTGCCCCAGGACTTCGGTGCCGTCGTTCACCTGGACCTGCGTGCCGGGGCGGCGGCGCTGCACAGCCCGTCGGCCGTGCGGGCCAGGGTCGCCCAGGAGCTGGGCCGCGCCGGGCTGCCGGAACCCGACGACCCGCTGTTCCTGGTGGTCGACACTCCGGCCGGGCTCATCGACCACCAGCCGCAGTACGAACTGCTCGCCGGTTACCGGGCGGTGGGCGAGGTCAGGCTCCTGGTGCTGGTGGTCGGCAGCGCGCCGGGCTCGTTCGCCGGTGCCGAAGGCGGGTTCCAGCCCGACCGGCGGCTGCTGCGCCCCGCGGTGCTGCGGACCTCGGGCACCGCGCTGCTGTGGGTCGGCGACCTGCGCTCCGCCCGCACCGCGCTGGACCAGCCCGCCCCCGACGACCCGGACGCGCTGGCGGTCCTGGCGGACGTGCTGTCGGTACCGGACGTCTACCTCGGCGTACTGCACGGCATCCAGTCGCTGCCCGAGGCCGTCGCCGCGCCCGGCGTACGGCTGCTGGAGCAGGACCTGCCGCCGGAGGTGCACGAGCGGGCCTGGCGCGACGCGCTCACCCGGTTCGCGGGCGAGGACACCGAACTGGCGCAGGACGTGCTGCTGACCGCCTCGTCGGGAGCCGATCTGCCGGAGCCGCTGCGCGGCCTGGTCGCGGGCCGGGGCGGCCGGGACCTGGGGCATCGGGAACCCGGCGGTGTCGCGGACGGCACCTACCGCGCCTGCGCGGACGCCCTCGACCACGCCGAGCACGCGCTGGCCGGGCTGCGGAGCCTGCCCGGACTGGTCAGGGCCTCGCGCCGGGCGGCGTTCGAGGCGGACGTCGACCAGGCGCGCCGGGCGCTCTACGAGTACCGGGACCTCGTCGACACGGCCTTGCGAGGCGGTGGCGTCGGCGCGGCGTCCACCGCCGAGTCGGCGGCCCGGCTCACGGCCCTCGGGCTGCGGGTGCCGTCGGCCGAGGGCACGGGCGAGCGAATCGGCGAGGGGCTGCGGGAGTTCGCCGGGAAACTGCTGGGCCAGGGGCTCACCCTGCGGTCGGTTGCCCAGCGCTTCACCGGTCTGGCCGGGCGGGTGGAGCCGCTGCCGGGTTCGGTACTGCGGTCGAAGCTCACCGAACTCTCCCGCGCCGACGCTCGTGCTCGCGCTCGAACCGACTCGGACGGGGGCACCCCCGCCGGCGTGGGCGCCGCGGTGCCCGGCCTCCCGGTGGCCGGTCCGATGGCGGCGGCCGGGGCGGGGCTGCTCGGGGCGCTGTGGTCGGGGCCGTTCCTGGCGCTGGCGCTCGTCGTGCCGCTGCTGTTCGTCGGCATGGCGATGCTCGGGGCGGCCCGGCTGCGGGGCGCGGGACGTCCCGGCCGCTGGGCCGTGGCCCCGAGGGTCGCGGCGTTCGGCGGCGCCGCGGTCGGGGCGGCGGTGGGGTACACGGCCCAACTCCCGGTCTGGCTGGGCACCATGGGTCTGCTGGTCGGTCTCGGCGTCGCGGTGGAGACGGCCCGTCGGCTCTGGCGGGCGGCGGCCGCGGCCTGGGCGCCCGGCCACGTCACCGCCGCACTGGGCACGGACCTGTACGGGCTCGACAACCTGCTGGCCGAGGCGGTCCGGGAGCACTGGGCCGTCGAGGAGCGCCTGTACTGCGCCGACGCCGCCCGTTCCGTCGCGGGCATGCTGCGGGCGACGGCGGCCGCGGCGGAGGCCGAGGCGGTGCCCGACCGGGAGCGGCTCGTGTCCGCCGGGATGCCCGGCGGGGTGTCGGGCGGCTTCGGTGCGCCCGGTGCCGGGACGACGGCCGAGGACTCCTGGCTCGTCGACGACGCGGACCTGGAGCCGGACGAGGCCCTCCCCGGGCCCGACGACGGGGACAGCGACTGGGCGAGCGTGTACGCCTGGGAGGACGGTCCGTCGTGGGACGAACCCGCGGAGGAGAAGGGGCGGGAGAAGGGCGGCAGGGAACAGGGCAGAGAGCAGGGGCGCGAGCAGGGCCGAAGGCAGGACCGGGAGGTGAGTGCCGCCGGTCCCCGGGAGCGCCGCGCCACGGGAACTCCGCGCTGGCTGGAGCGGGAGAACGGCGAGGGCGGGCCCGAGTTGGTCGCCACCCTGGCCGCCGACCTGACGGACGCGGCCCTGGAGGCGATGAAGGACTACTGGGGTGCCGTCGAACGCGGCCAGACCGGCACCCTCGCCGTCCGGCGCACCGAGGAACGGGTCCGCGAGCTGCTGTCGACGGCCCGCCATCACCTCCGGCTGAACGGAGTTCTGGCCCCGCCTCCGTTCGCCGCCCCCCGCCGCGTCCGCGCCACGTCGGCGAACCTGCTCGGGACCGACCCGTACGGAACGGCCGAACTGGTCGGCGCGGAGGCCGACCGGCGGGCCGTGGTGCAGCTGTCCTCGCCCGAGCAGGGCACGTTGCTCAGCCGCGATCCGGCGGCCGCGGTGTGGCTCAGGTTCGCCCCCAGGGCGGTACGCGACGAGGTCGAGAAGGCCTGGCTGTCGAACGGTTCGGCGCACCCCGAGGAGGTCCTGTGGACGTCGTCGGGACGGTACGCGGGCCTGGTACGCCTCACCCCGCTGCGGATGGGCGTGGTGGACACCATCCGCCCCCGACACGGCTCCGCCCCCGACGGAACGGACCTGGCCGACGGGTCCGACGGCTCCGGCAGGTCTGACAGGTCCGACTCCTACGGCCCGACGGATCCGTACGGCACGACGGACCCGTACGACCGCACGGACCCGTACGACGGGCCGGACGCGGACGGTCGGCCGGGCGCCGCCCACCGAGGGGACGGTGACCGCTGGTGACCCGCACCCCGCATCCGTGCTCCATCAACCCGCACGACCCGGTGCTCACGCACGAACGAAAGGACCGCCGGTGACCAGCACCCCGTATTCCCAGCCGGAGGAACCGGGCGGTCCGCCTCCCGACAAGCTGGCGTTCAGCCTGCCCTCGGGGCGGCGGCGGGTCACTCCGGTCCGCGTCGGCCGGGAGTTCCGCCGCGACCGGCTGCTGCCCCTGCTGATCCGCAAGGCCGTGCTCGACGACGAGGGACAGCAGTGCGTGCAGGTACGCCTGAGCGCCAAGGACGCGGCGAACCCGGCGGCGCGCGCCCTGCTGGACACCGAGGCGGGCACCGCCCTGCACCTGCACCAGACCCTCGGCGACACGGAGTACGCGGCGCTCTTCCCGAGGATCATCGGCTACGAGCTGGACACGGCCGAGCCGGTCCTGCTGTACGAGCCGCCGCGGGGCACGCTCGTCGAGCGGCTCCATGTGATGTCCGCGACCGACCAGGAGCGCTTCACCCGGGATCTGCTGCTGGCCCTGTACCTGCTGGAGGGCCAGGGCCTGGTGCCGCGCGGTGTCTCGCCCGCCACCGTGCGCTGGGACGGCGCCAAGGTCCAGCTCTGGGGCTTGGAGTCGGTGACCCGGACCGGACAGCCGAGGCGTCCGTGGGGCCGGTCGCCCTTCTGCGCGCCCGAGCAGCGCCGGGGCGAGGGGCTCGCCGACCCCCGGGACGCGGTGTGGAGCGCGGCCCAGGTGCTCTACCAGCTGGTGACCGGGCGGCCCGGCCCCGCCGACCGGGCGCCCGCCGATCTCGGCGAACACCGCAAGCTCGACCAGACGTTGCGGGACGCCTTCGCGCCGCGGGCGGCCCGGCGGCCGACGCCCGCCCAGGTGCTCGACGTCGTGGCACCGGACACCGCCCGCCGCGTCCGGCTCGCCGTGCCGGCCGACGAGACGTCCATGGACCAGGAGGCCTTCGACCAGGCACTGCGGCGCAAACGGGAGCACGCTTCCGCCGCCCGGCCGCAGGAGTCCGCAGCGGCGGCCGGGCGCGGCAACGGCGAGGTGCTCTGCCCGTACTGCCTGGAGACCATCCAGCTGGACCTCGCGAAACTGTTCGTCACCGACAGCCGGATGCAGTACAAGCAGCTGGACCTCAAGGGCATCAACAACCCCGTGCGGCGGAACGACATCATGCGCGGCGCCGTCCAGAAGTGCACGGCGGACGCGGACTTCCCCGAGCACTTCATCCCGGTGCCCTATCTGACGTACGGCCGCCCGCTGACCGTCGCCATGGTCGGCCAGTCCTCCACCGGCAAGAGCCATCTGCTGACCCAGATGATCGCGGCGATCACCGACGGCGGCCTGGAGCCGTTCGGGCTGAAGTGGCAGTCCGTCAATCCGGAACAGCACGCGAAGTTCGTACGGGACCGGGTGCAGCCCCTGCGCAACGGCAACGTCCTGGACCACACCGCCGCGCTGGGCCTGGAGGACTTCGCCCGCTTCGTGGAGTCCCTCCTGATCACCGACGCCCGCGGACAGGTGCGCCCGGTCGCCTTCTTCGACCTCGGCGGCGAGGATCTCGTACGGACCGACGCGGCGTTGCGGTTCCTGCTCGGGGTCGACGCCCTGGTCTTCGTCGTCGACCCGGCGCTGGCCCTCCCGCTGCCGCAGCTCAACCATGCCAGGGAACGCTGGGGCGTGGAGGTGAACCCGGACGGCGACCTCGCCTTCGGCACGGTCCTGGACCGGCTGCCGAAGACCGGCGGGTATGTGGACGTGCCGGCCGCGGTGGTGCTCGGCAAGGCCGACCTCCTCAGGTTCCAGCCGCCCGTCGACCGGTGGCTGGGCCGGCCGCCCGCCACCTCGCTGGACCCCGCGCTGATGCGCGAGGAGAGCCGGGACGTGTACGGGCTGCTGCGGCGGCATGCCGGCCCGGCGTGGCTGCGTCCCTTCGACGCGATCCGCCGGTGCACCCTGCACGTCGCGTCCGCCACCGGCGGCCAGGAGGACCGGGGCCGCTATCCGGCGGGGGCGGGACCCCGGCGGGTGCTGGAGCCGCTGCTCGCGCTGCTGACGATGCACGGACTGATCCAAGTGCCGGGCGGCGCCGAGGCGTTGGCCGGGGTGTCGGCCGGGTCGGACGCGCCCGCGGTCGAGTGGCTGCCACCCGGGGAGGGCGGAGCTCCCGGGAGATCCAGGGCGTCCGGGCGGTCCGGGCAGTCCGGGCAGTCCGGCCGATCCGAGGGAGGGGAATTCCAGTGAGCGACTTCCAAGGCCGGAGCCCGGCACGCGGCGGACCGGCGGGCCTGCACGGACCGGCAGGTTTGCGCGGACCGGGCGGTGGTGGTGGCGGTGGTGGCACCGGCGGGGGCTCGGTGCACCAGGTCGTCTTCCGGTGGGACGGAAACCACGGCCGCCAGGGCACCGGCATGAACGCCGTCGCCCACTCCTGCGAGTCCGGGCGCGCCGAGGAACTGGGCCGGGAACTGGGCCCGTTGCTGTGGGTGTCCGGCGCGGCGGCCGCACGGCCGAGTGTCGTACGCACGCTGTCCCGCGACGACGAGGTCCTGCTCGTCCAGCGCTGGCCCACCACCGACCGGGGCGGCAGACCCAGCACGGTCAGTCATGTCCTGATCGGTGACCGTGGAACCCTGTCGCCCGGAGTGTGCCTCGGCCTCGCGTACGGCGACGGCTGGCGCAAGCAGGAGACGGCCGAGCAGGCGTCCGGGCGTCAGCCCAGGCTCGATCGAGCGAAGCTCGACGAACTGTCGCGGAGTCGGCGGCCGGACATGCTGGACCTGCTGCCCAGGGTCGAGCACGCGCTGATCCTCGTCACCGCGGAGTTGCTGCGTGACCCGACGCAGCGGGTGTCGCTGCTCCTGGAGGAGGAGGCGCCGCGCGGCTGGCCGGACGGAGACGAGGTGCCGGTGGTCTATCTGGGGCTGTACCTGCTGTTCGGGAACTGGCTGGGCCGGCCGTGGACCTTCGCCACCCGGGACGCGGTGGACACCCATCACCTGCGGCTGATGGCCGTCCCGCGCTGGGAGCCCGACTCCGGCGGCTCCGGCCCGCTGGCCCGGGTCATGGGCCGCCTGCCGGACACCTCCCAGTTCGAACACCGCGCGGCGGCCCGGCTGGTGAGACACCTCCTCGCCAACCGGGAGGCACCTCCTGGCGTACCGCAGCTGGTCGAGGAGTTCGCCGACGGCGCGTCCCTGGACTGGGAGCGGCGCCGTGCCCACCTCCGGGAGATCCTCGGCACGAACCGCACCACCGGCCCGAGGGCCACCTCGTCGGCGACCGGGTCGGCGACGGGGTCGGCGAGGGGATTGGCGATGGGGGCGCCTCCGCGTGAGTCGGTTCGAGGGAGGGGGAACGCGGCGGATCCGGGCCCGGGCCCGGAATGGGATCGGGAGCGAGAACCGGATCGGGAGCGGAATCAGGAGCGGAATCAGGAGCGGGGCCGGGATGGGGGGCGGGAGAAGGAGAGG
Organism: Streptomyces sp. NBC_00878; assembly: GCF_026341515.1. NCBI lineage: Bacteria > Bacillati > Actinomycetota > Actinomycetes > Kitasatosporales > Streptomycetaceae > Streptomyces > Streptomyces sp. NBC_00878. Next base: position 5,660,632 of record NZ_JAPEOK010000001.1, read on the forward strand.
GATTGGGAGCAGGACCGGGAGAAGGATTGGGAGAGGGACCGGGAGAGGGAGAGGGACCGGGATCGGGATCGGGCAAGGGGCCAGGAGCGTGACCTGGATCAGGACCGGGGCCCTGACCAGGAGAGGGCCCGCCAACTGGAATGGGACCGGCAACTGGAGTGGGACCGTGACCGGGAAGTGGGCGACCACGACAGGGAAATGAGGGACAGGTCCCGCGAAACGGGGGACAGGGCCCGCGACTTGGACCGGGCCGGGGGAGCGGCCCAAGCCCCAATGGCCTCGATCACCCCGATCACCCCGGCCGACCTGAACGGCCCGATCACCCCGATCACCCCGGTCACCCCGACCGTTTCGATCGCCCCGAACGACCACGACGCGTACGCCCTCCACCAGGACCTGTGCGACTACCGGCGCGGGGGAGGGGACGGCAGTCTGCGCAGCATCCTGATGGCGGACCTGCGCGCGCGGCCCGACCACCTGCTCCTGCACGAGCTGCGCTCCGGTGAACTACCGCCGGATTCAGTCGAGTTGGTGCTGGACGAGCTGGGCAGGCCCGAGCGTGTCCAGGTGCGTGACCTGGAGACGCGGCACGAGCTGTGCACCGAGGTGCTGGCCAAGGGCCTGTACTTCACGCCGAAGGGACCGGGCGCGGCCGACCGGGCGGCCGACCTCTTCACCTGGGCTGTCGTCCCGCTGGCCCGGGAGGAACGTCATCTGCGCGATCTGCAGGAACTGCTGTACACCATGAACCGGGACTCTCACCCCACCATGGGCAACTGGCTCCGGCAGTGCATCATCGAACCGGCGAACGGCCAGGTCCCCGACCTGCATCCGAACCTGTGGAGCCAGCTCCTGCGGGACGCGATGCGCAGGAACGACAGGACGTCCTCCGCTTCTCTGCCGCCCCACCCCGCGCTGGCGCCCTCGCAGTCACCTGCCTTCACGCCGGATCCGCCACCGGCCCCGGCCTTCACACCGGATGCGCGGACCCCCTTGGACCGGCTCTCCGAACTGATCAGCAAGCCGGGTTGCTTCTTCGGGAGCGTGTTCCTCCTGGGCGCCGTGCTCGTGGGGCTCGTGCTGATGCTCATCATCTGACGCGGCCGGCGGCAAGCCTTATATCAAGCCATAGGGAAACACCTGAGTGACGGACGGCAAGCTACCGAGAACGTGAACTCTCAAGTAACGTTTTCGTGTACTGCACATCAACGGCCTCCCCACCCCCCCATCTTTGACGGAGACCACACTCATGTCCCCTGCGACGAACGCATCGGGGTCCGGTTCGCCGAACCCTCGATGTATTTCCCCCGACCGTTCAGCGGCCGGTCGTACCACCCCCATTCCCACCCCTCCCACCGTCCTGATGGACGACCAGGCCCTCGCGGACTTCCTCGACGTGGCCGCCGGTGAGTACCAACTCATCACGCCAGAAGCCCCGTTACCCTGTTTCGCGCTCCTGCTCGGCAGCGCGGAGGCGACGACGTACCACGTGCGGCGCATGGCCTTCGGCCGCAACGCCCGCGCCACCGATCCCGCGGCCCGGCAGGAGTTCCGCGACACGATCGTGCCGCAGTTCGGACCGGCCTACGAGAACGAGCACCGCGGCTGGTGGATGGACTCGCACGACCTCCTCCGGGCGTCCCGCGAGGCCGACGCCCTGGGTCTTGACCTGCTCGGCTCCATCCATATGCACCCGGACTGGCACCGCCTGGGCCCGCCGTCGGAACGGGGCCAACTGCTCAGCGAGCGGCCGACGCTGATGGACCGTCACCTCTTCGGCCGGACCGGGTGGCCGCTCAACATCATCTGCTACCTGGAGCGCCGGGGCGACGAGTTCTACCACGCCCTGGCCGCCTGGGCGCCGCCTCCCCAGCATCCCGCCGAAGGCTCCGAGCGCACCGACTGCCCCGAGGTCGACCTGCGTATCCGTACGAGTTCCCTGACGAAGGCGTGAGAGCGATGCATCAGCCAGAAGGAACGAACGCCCCCGCCCAGCACGGAACCGGGCACGGCAACCAGCACGGCACCCAGCACGGCACCCGGGTCGACAACGATGTCGACGCTCGGGCGATCCGCGCCCTGTGGGCCGAGATGGCCCGTGCGTGGGCGGCGGGCGACGCCACGCTCTTCGCCGCGAGCTTCGCGGAGGACTGCGACTTCACGACCGTACGAGGCGACAAGCCGGACGGCCGGACCGGCATCGCGGCCGGGCACGACGCGCTCTTCCGCGGGCCGTACGCCGGAACCGTCCTCGACGCACGCGTCGTGGCCGTCCGCTTTCTCCGCCCCGACCTGGCCACGGTCGAGGCGGAGTCGACGATCACCGCCCCGGACGGGCGACCGCCCGCCAGTACGCACGCGTTGGCCGTCGTCGAACGCGGGGCGGAGGGCCGCTGGTTGATCTCGGCGTTCCACAACATGATCCCCGCGCCCCGCCCGGCGCCACAGTCCCGCGCCCCCAAGGAAGCGACCGTGAAGGAGGCCACCGTGCAGGAAGTTGGCGAGCAGAAAGCTGGCGGGCAGAAAGCCGGCGAGCAGGAGGTCGGCGTGGACGAACCCACCGCCGCCCGGCCCAAGCTCCGCCACCTGGCCATCGTGGCCCGCGATCCGGAGAAGCTGGCCGAGTTCTACGCCTCGGTCTTCGCGATGGAGCTCTTCCACCGTGATCCGGACGGCAGTTGCTTCCTCTCCGACGGCTATCTGTCCCTCGCCCTGATCAAGCATCAGCTCGACGGTGACACCCCGGTCGGCTTCAACCACTTCGGTTTCCACATCGAGGACACGGCGGCCACCGCCGAGGCCCTGGCGGCGGCCGGTACCCCGAAGCCTGCCGAACGCTTCACCAACCGCCCGTTCGCCGAGTACCGGGCCATGGATCCGGAGGGCAACTGGTTCGACCTCTCGGAACACGGCTTCGGCGGCCCACGCCCGCCGTCCGAGGCGACGGGGTCCTGATCCGCGGCAGGCACTGAACCCCACCGGGTCCTGAACCGTGGCGGGGTGCCGAGCCTCCGTCGGGCGAACGCCTGACAGAGGCCCGGCGCCTCGTGGTTTCAGCTCGTCGTGTCAGCCTCGTGATGTCAGCTTCGTGGTGTCAGCCCCGTGCTGTCAGGCGAACAGCAGACGCCAGGTCAGCGGGCCGGGGTTGCCGTCGGCGTCGCCGCGCAGTTCCTTGCGCGACTTCTGGAAGTCCCGCACGTTCAGCCGGTCCGCCTCGCCCCAGGTCCTGCTCGGGCCGACCTTGTAGTGGTCGCCGAAGCCGCGCTTCACCAACTGCTTGCCGAGCTGCAGGACGTACGCGTTCGAGGCCCCGGCCACGAAGTGCTTGCGTCCCGGGAACGCCGGGACCTGCGGCCTGGCCGGTGTGGGCGTGCCCGGGGTGCCGTCGTCCACGTCCAGGTCGGCCTTCGCGTACTTGACGATCCTGGCGAAGTCGATCGCGCCGGGGTCGCCGTGGACGTTCTCGGGCACGTGCATGTGCCCGCAGACTCCCTTGAAGTCCGTCCACTTCGCGCCCGACATCCGCTGGCCGCCGCCGTTCGCGTACGACGAGGGGTACGCGGGCCACGACTTCGGGCCGGACAGCGGTACGCCGTGTTCCTCGTGCATCCAGGACAGGAAGCGGGCGACGCCCTGGAGTGCCCAGTCGGGGGCATCCGGCCAGTAGACGTGCGCGCGGCCCGCGGTCTTCCACTTCCCGTGGGTCTTCGGGTCGCAGGTGCCGACCAGTTCGACCTGGCACACGTTCATCGTGTTCGTGTCGACGCCGCCCCGCAGATTGACCAGCGCTCTGGAGGACGTCTCTATGTCGAAGTGCTGGTACCACTTCAGCTTCTTGGCGGCGAGGTCGGGGACCGCCGTCAGGTTCGGGGCGGAGGCGCCGCCGCCGTAACCGGGCAGGGTGGGCCCCTCCGTGGTGTGCAGGACGACGACGTTGACCTGCATCGGGTCGCCGCCGAAGTCGTCCTGGTACCAGTTCGCCCGGCTCGCGCCGGGGTATCGCTGAGGTCCCGTCTTGGTGCTCATCACAGACTCCTGAGTTGGGTGTGTCCTCGTTCGGGTGAGGCGACCAACACCGTGAAGGCCAGCAGTAGTTGGCTGTCGGTAGACGCGCGGGCGTGTCAGGGACGGAGGGTTTCCTCCGAAGTGGCTTTCGGCAGCGGCTTTCGGCGGTTGTCGATCAGTACGCGTACATCCTCCAAGAACGGGAATCACGGCACATCGACTCAAAACCTGATCTCCGAACCGCCGCCTGCAACCAGAGATAGAGGGCGGACTGCAACCGCAGGCGCAGTCCAGCCGAGTGGCCGACAGCCCCAACCGCTCGTCTCAACTGTGCGAGGGCGCCGCCGCTTCCCCGCGTACGGTCCAGAAGCCGTCGGGTGACCCCCGGGTCGCCGACGGACTGGCAGACCACCACGACCCGGATCCAGCGCGCCCCGCGCAGCGCGAAGAGTGTCGGCGGCAGGGAGAACGCGGCCGAGCGCAATACCGGGTCTTCGAAGTTGAGCGGTGCGCAGCGGCGAGGCCGCTGGTCCGTACCTGCCGCCCAGGGCGACGTTTGGAAGGTTCGGGACAGTTATGACGGCTGCCACCAGGCCTTACGGAGGCCGCGAGTGTCCCAAATCTTCCAGTTACCCGACGGGCCCACCGCTCAACTTCGAAGACCCGCCATACCGCCACGGTCACCCAGCCCGCGACGCACTCGCGGAGGCTGGCGGGACGAGCCGACGGCCTGATGGTCCACCTCGGTGCGTACGGCCCGATGCGGCCGAAAGAGTCGGCCGGGCTCCGGCGGCGGGACGTCGACCTCGACAACCCCAGCATCGGTGTTCGCCTCACCGAGCCGGAGCGAATGAACGGGCGACGTGCCCGGTGCGACACCAAGGAAGCAAAAGGCCCGGCTGATGACCTGGGCCTCACGTGTGAATCGTGGAACGGGCGACAGAATCCAACTCGCGCTCACAGCTTGGGAAGCTGCGATCATCCGCGGTTGTTTCGGTCGCTGACCTTGGCGAAGCCCGCGGTGCGGCCACGTCGGGCTTGCGGCCTTCACCGTGTTTCCCCGCTGTTCCCCGCCCCAACTGGTGCGCTTGTGGTGCGTTCGCACACGCCTCGGGTTACTCGGCAGAGCTAGAGGTCGACACGTGTTTCGTTGTCGCCTCGCCGGAGAAGGACGTGCGCTGGCCGGAACGGCAGACTGCGCAGAGTCGGCTCCAGGACCTTGAACAGAGCATCGGCATCGGGTCCGTAGGCGTACACGACGGCTTCGCCTCCTCCGAACTCGTTCCCGTCGACCTCCCCGACGTTGGCTGCCCTGGTGGCTGCTTCCATCACCTGCTCAGCGTCATAGATCCGCTTGCGCTGGTCGACATCGCCGAAGCCGTCACGGGCAAGCCGGAAGTGCGCGATGACTGCGTGCTCCTCATCCCCGTTGTCAGGGGCAGTGGGTGTCTCCATGCCGCACACCCTGTCATCGAGGTCTGACACCCTCCCCGCTGTGTCCGCCAGGGATCCGCTTCACCAACACGCTTTCCAACTGTGTTGGTGGGGTGCTGGGCTTGGTTCGGGGGCATTCACCTGCGTTCATGGGCGGTTGGTCCGTGAGGCGAGCTCGGCGCGCGGTCCTCGATGAACGGCCGTGAACGGGGCTGAATAAGACGGAAACTGAGACGCCCAGGCGGGCTGGACTGGCTAGCATCCTCCGTGTCGAGGAGGAGCCATGGCACTGGGCGGCAAGGGATCGCGACGCATCGTCGTCGACAGTACGGCCTACCGCTGGCGGTTGCGATGCAGGCCGACCTACTTTCAGGGGCTGTGCTGGACGCCGTGTAGCTTTGCGGTCGAGCATGCAGTAGACGCCGTCGGGACAACGCTCGTGGTCACCACCAACCAGCCGCATGCGAGCAACTGGATCGGACGTGAGGCCCCGCCTGTACTGCCATCCGACGTTGCCCAAGCCATCGAACGTGCCCATCGTGAGGGCTGGAGCCCAACGGCTCCAGGCTCCCCCTTCCACCTCGACCTGTCCGCCGGCTTCACGCCCTCGCCCTGAGCTGAGGGTGAGCACCGCTTTAGGAGTTCGATCGAGCAGTCTCCATGGAGCCCTTCCGCGGGTACGGCTGCGCCATGCAGGACTGCCCAAGGTCGCCTGTGTACGCCCTCGTTGATGTCAGCTGGTGATGTCAGGTTGGATGGCCCGATGGAGCGCGTTGAGGCAGAGCTGTTCACTGACGGCGGGACGATGCTGTGGTTCGCCTGCCCGGTCGTCGCTTCCCCGGTGTGCTGGTCCAGGGCGACTCACTGCACATCCTTCGCAGCGACGTGGCCGAGTTGGCGGAGGCCTGCGAACGTGGCGACCTGGCTGAAGCGGGGGAGTCCGCCGGCCTTCTGCTGGAGCATCTCGATGCATTGCTGATCCGCTACTCCACGGCGTTGGAAGAGCACCAGATTCAGCGGCCGTACTGAGTGGAGGACGCTCAGCTTGGGAGGCTTGGGTTATCTAGTGCGTTGGCCACGAACGTTCGCCGGGTTTGATCAGGCGGCTTTGGGTCGTGGTCGGCCCCAGCGTTGCTGGCGTTCGCTGCGGACCTTGGCGCGTTCGCGGCGCTGGGCGGCCAGGACGTCGGGGTGACGGGCGTTGGCGTTGCGCCAGCGCAGGTAGTCCTGAAGCTTCCAGGACAGGACGGTGTGGTTGGGGTGGTTGGAGTTGCCCATGACGAAGTTGCGCAGGGGCCCGAACTGAGCCTCGATCGGGTTGGCCCACGACGCGCTCGTCGGCGTCAGGCACAACTCGACCTTGTTCTTCCTGGCCCAGGTCCGGATGGCCGGGGTCTTGTTCGCCGACAAATTGTCCATGATCACGTAGACGGGGGCGCCGTCGGGGCGGGCGGCCCGGATCGACTTCAGCGCCGAGAGGCTGTGGTCACCGCCTTTGCGGCGGCGGGTCACGCCCCACAACTGGTCATCGCCGAGGGAATAGCAGCCGTGGAAGTACCGGATACCGTGAGTGCGGTGATAGGTGGCCGGCAGCCGGTCCGGTTTCTTCTCCCCGGCCCAGCCGGAGCCGTGGCAGGGCCGGATCGACAGCGGACCGAACTGGTCGAACGCGAAGCACCGGTCCAGGAAACGGCTGGTCACGTGCTCGATGCGGTCGAGTTTGGCGTCCTTGTCGGGATCCCTGGACTCCTTCCAGGTGCGGGTCCGCTGAAACGAGATCCCGTGCTCGCGCAGGATCTGCCGCAGTCGTTCCCGGCCGACCTTCACCGTCCGGACCCGGTTGCGGGCCAGGTACTCGGTGAGCTTGCGAAGGCTCCAGTGCGTGAACGGGCGTCCCAGCGTGACTGGGCGGGTCCTGGCCGTCGCGATGATGAACTCGCGTTCGTCATCGCTGATCAGGCGGGGACGGCCTCCCGCCCACCGAGGGTCCAGCGCGGCCAGGCCCTTCTCGTTGAACGCATGGATCACGTCCCGGACGGTGTCCTCGTGCGCGGCGGCCAGCCGTGCGATCGCCGCCACGGGAGTGCCCGACGCCGACGCCATGATGATCAGTGCCCGACGGACCCGTACGGACTCATGGCGGCCCCGCCGGACGATCTGCTGCAGTCTCTGGCCCTCTTGATCAGTCAACCGCCGTGCTCTGACCGGCTCTGCCATGCATGACCTCACTCCCCACGACAACCACGTCGCTATCGAGAGTGAGACTGACAGACCCAGGCACCCCGGACATCGACCGGCGTATCACCAGACCCGGCGAACGTTCGTGGCCAACGCACTAGAGTAGCTGCGGTTGCCACGCTGACCTGCGGCGGAGCGGTGTTGGCGCACGATGGACGGTCTCCTGGTTCCCCGGTGTTCCCCATACGATTTGGCACATGTCTGGTACAAGAGTCCATGGCGTTCGCCCCGGCCCTCGTTGCGAGCTGATCACCTGCCTGAACCGGCTGGCCATGAAGCTTGCGATGCCGCTTCCTGATAGCTGGGTCCCACGCCCACCCGCAAGGAGGCGACCTCTGCATGTTCGGGTGACATGAGCACTGGCCAGTGGCAACATCTTAAGTGTGCCGGTGCCAACCTGGGAGACTGAGTGATTCCGCATACTCGCATGACGCGTTCCCGGCTTTATGTTCTGGTGGACTCAGTTGAATCCGATATGCGGAATTTTCTAGTCCGCTATGTCCTTGATCATATGGACGAAGAGTCTGCGCTGGGTCCCAATTATGCGAAGGCTGACTTGCGTCGTGAAGCTGATGGGCTGGGCGAGTCTGTGAGCGCAGTTCAATATCTGGACATGCGTGAAGCTTATGATGTACTGAACAGGCACCGAGAGGTTCTTCCAGCGGATCTTGGTCGAGAACTGCGAGAAAATACACCATCCATGGATTCGCTCGTTCCCATCAGGAACCGAGTAATGCATGGCCGGCCCCTGCAGGCTGGTGATCCTGAGACCGCAGTGAGTGTTTGCAGAAACTTTCAGACACGATACTGGAACACACTCAAAGGTATCGTGGATCACCTAGACGCAGATCCAACCTGGTAGCCAGCCTTTGAGAATCAAGGGCGACGTTCAGATAGGATTCTTCACAACCTACCGCTTTCTGAGTATGACGAGACTGGATTGATCGGTCGGGCCGAAGATTGCAAGAAGATCGTTTCTCACCTCATCAAGCGGAGGGAATCGATGCTGACGATCACCGGTGAGGGGGGTATCGGAAAGACAGCTACTGCCCTGGAAGTTGCTTACTCACTTGTCGACGACGTCGATTCGCCCTATGAATGCATACTTTGGGTATCACTCAAGACGGAACGGCTCACTGCTTCTGGTGTAGTTGGAATTGTAAACTCCATTAGGGATCTGACGGGCGCAGCGAGGAAGCTAGGGCAGGCATTCGATACAGATTTTCGGGGAGGGGTCAACGAGCTGGCAGAGGCTCTAGAAGGAATTGACACTCTTCTAATTATTGACAATCTGGAGACGGTTGACGGCGAAGAGGTCATAGCACTCTATGAGCGACTTCCGGATAGTGTTAATTACCTATTCACGAGCCGGGTTGGAGTAGGGCAATTCGAGCGTCGCATCCCTCTTGGCCCCTTGAAAGAGAAGGACGCGTCGAGTCTATTCCGTCAATTCGCACGCTCTAGGGATGTCTCTCGACTGGTGCGTCTCGTCCCTGATACCGTCAAGGAAGTGGTCAAGAGGCTTAGATTCAGCCCGTTGGCTATTAGGTGGTATGTCCTCTCTGTAGAAGCCGGAGAGCAACCAAACCTTGCGCTGGAGAACCAAGAAGATCTCTTGGATTTCTGCGTGAGGTCAGTATACGAGGGTATGACGCCGAGCACGCAAGGTGTTCTCTTAACGCTTTTTGCGCTCGAAAGGGACGTTACGTTCGATGAATTGGCCATCCTTACGGATGTCTCAATTGATTCGTTGCGTCGCTCGATCCATGAACTTCTAAACGGTTCTATGGTCCGGCTCGACAACGATCCAGATGGATCACTTGTTTCGAGGGTAAGCCTCACGGAAGCAGCGAAGTCCTACTTGAGGCGGGTTAATACACCGAATCCAGTTGCAGTCAACGCCATTCTTGAAAAAGAGCAAGAATTCAGGCGTTCGGCCGAGCATCGACGGAATGATGAAAAGGCGCGAAAGCTCGCGCCTAATGTGGTGCGTACGCGCACAAGCAATGATGAGCCGGTTGCGCACCTGCTTAGGAAAGCACTATCAGAGTCGAAGGACGGTGTCTTCGGGCAGAGCCTTAGCCTGGTTGAGAGGGCGCGATCTATGAGCCCTGACTTTTGGGAAGTGGATCGAGTTCAAGGCTTCATCCTTTCGGCTCAGGGTAACGTTGATACGGCTACCTCTGCCTACCTCGCAGCACTTCGAAAAGCCAGGGCGAGCGACGACAGCCTCGCTGAGGCCGTTGTGTCGTATTTCTTTGCTGGCCATCTCGCGAGGAAAGCTCGCGAAGTTCACAAAGCTGCGGAATATGCTCGGATCGCTCACGGGTACTTCAATAGTCCGGAGACTGCCCAAACGCTCGGTTCGTATCTGACCTGGATGCTAGAGTTCAGCGAGGGACAGCATTTTCTCGAATGGGCCCTGGAGCGAGCTGAAGGTAGAATTAAGCTCATCACCCTGACGGCTTTGGTCGACTCGTGGCGCCGCTGGTCTGAATATCTGCTCGATCACGAGCATCGAGCATTGGAAGCTGCCGACAAGGCTCAAGCTGGGTTTTCTATCGGCGATCAAGAGATCCGAGGCGGGATTTCTGATCTACGCCTTTTTGATGCCGTATTGGAAAGCTTTTCCCACTATATTCGATGTGTTACTTCGCCTGGTGTCGATGGCGCTGCGAGAGACCAGCAGACTGTGCGCATGATAAAGCGTGTCAGCACGCAACTGTTTGCTTTCGAGGTCTGCCGGGCGTGGCGTCATTTCCCGGGTCACGTAGTCAAACTGAGGCGCACATCCAGCAATCCTGAGATTCAGGATTTGTGTGATCGAATCTTGGAATATGCTCGACCTGCAACAGAGTCAGAAGCGGCTACTCATGAGTCGCAGCGGGACGAGATAGCTGAAGGGGTGGTGAAGACGTGGCGTGAGACCTACGGGTTCATCGCTCATCCGCGGTTTCCTGAAAATGTATTTTTTCATGGATCATCTGTGGAGAATCGCCAGGAGGAAGGTTCAGACGACTTGACTGGTCAGATCGTTCGATTCATTCCAAAAATCGAATCCGATGGACGCGTTCGGTCCAATTGGGTGCAAATTGTTCGAGGTGATCCAGAGTGACGGGCTGACGCAACGTAAGTTGCGAGGTCGGTGCAACAGCTTTGGGCCGGAGCCGTTTTGGCGCGAGTGATCACCGCTCCGCAGCTTCCGATGCGTCGGGCAGTCTCTGTGGGCCTGCCCGGTAAAGTCACGACGTGCGCCTTCTCTGGCATCAGGTGGCTCGCGCCGCGGTACGGGCGTCGGCGTGCCGGAGCGGGGCGGAGACAGGAGCGCCGGCCTCAGCTGGGGACCGGGTCGTGCGCGGGGAGCGGAGCGAGCCGCCTTGGCGATCGTTTACGGCGCGGTCGGGCGCTGAGCTGGGCGAACGCCCGTGACGAGGTCTCATCGGCCTTGGCCCCCTGCTTCCCCGGTGGTTCCCCGCTATATCTGGTGCGGTTTGGTGCAGTGGCCGCATCCTCGCTTGGCGTCGTTATGCCGCCGAAGGTCTGAACCTCAGCCAACGACAGTCAGCCACGGCGGTGGGTATGCCGACCGATCAGGCGCGCGTATGTCTCGCTGCACCCCCACCGGCTTCAGCCACGCTTCCGGGTTGGTCTTCGGCCAGACCGCGGTGGCGCACGGCGCAGCCTTCCGTCGTCAGCACTGGCCGAGGAGCGGACCGGGGCACAACATACCATGGGCCGCGTGCACTTGGTATCAACATTTGCGATATACGCCATTGCAGGCACCCCTTCCCCTTACGATACCAATTACTCAAAAGGGGAGGGTGGCGGATGATACTTCGCGAGTTCCTGTATGTCGACACTGACAAAGTAAGGGCAATGCTGGCCCAGCTGGACGGAGGAGTCGCAGAAGAATCTCGGGAGACGGAGCGCAAAGAGAAGAGGACAACTGTCGGTCCGCGAGTCGCTGGGCAATATTTTCAGGGCGCCGGAAGTGAAACGTACACGAATAAGTCTCTGGGTGACGCATTGTTTCCGATGCTCGAACAGTCCCTGGAGTCAGAGCTTCTGCTTCGCGACATATCGCAAGAGGTTTGTGACCCCAATCAATGGACCTCTGGTGAACTGAAAAGAAATCTGCCCCCGGGATCTCTGGTTAGAGTTACCGCCATGGGCTCCTTGTTTGATACTCGCTATGCGGCTTCGGCATTCTCGGCCTTTGGGTCAGTGATGGTCGGACTGAATGACATGGGTCATCTTCCGGTGGTTAAGAAAGCGAATTCGGGAAAAAGCAAGCAGGGGCAACAGCAAGGGCGTCCATCAAAAACGAAACCTGCGACAGGGCCAGTCGAACTGGAAGATTCTATCCCTGACTTTCCCGACATTGGAGGTGCTGACGGGAATACCCTAAGGGCATTCGTGCGTATCTCCAAGGGTGTGTTTGCGCCTGGCCTTCATGTAAACCTTACTCCAACGAAAGGCGTCCTCGTCAACTCGCGCCTTCAGGAAGGGCGTCAGTATTTGGACAGTGAGGCGGATATTCTGTTCGCTCGATACGGGACGGAGCCGCAGGAATGGACTATCGTCGGCAGTGTCGGTAGTTACGGCACAGAGGAAATATCTTTGCCTGACGTGGATTTCTACAATCCAGACGGAAGCGTGAATAGAGCAGAGTTCGCGGAGAGTATGAACGCTCAGATGCGAAACCTGGGTCGTTTGGGATTCATTGACCTTCCACAGTACCCAGGCTTCTCGCTTATCCCGTTTGCTGTGTACCGGTCCATCCCCCGGAGCGGTGCAGCGGTGCTTACTGAGTGACGCGAACACCTCGGTGCCACCGGACGAGGTGCTGCGCTCTGTGTCCCTGCACAGTGTCAATAGAGGTGGAGCGCTCAGCCGTGACGTACCCCCTTCTCTGGCATCAGGTGGCTGATTGCTGTGAGCGCGGCACGGGCGCTGGCCGGGCTGGAGCGGGGCGGAGACAGGAGCGCAGGCCCGGCCGGGGGCCGTGCCGCGCGCGTTGAGCGGAGCGAGCCGCCTTGAACACGTAGAGAAAGTTGTTACTCAGTGGACGTGCGGCACTTCGGCATGTGGATCTTCGTAGTGATGGGAGACCCAGGCGTCAACGATGATCGGCAGTTTTAGACTCCGGATGATCTGGTCCTCCCTGACACTCACGGGGCACGGAGCCCGTGGCGCTGCGTGTAGACCCACAGGAGCCTTCGCGTGAGGTCAGCGGCATCCCGGAGGTAGATGAAGGCGCCGAACGACGGGGTCTCCACGGTCGGGCGGTTCTTCAAATCGAGGAGCCGGTACCCCTTGCGGAACAACTCCCGCACGTCCTCGTCCTCGTCTGCCCCCAGATCCTCACCAAGCAGAAGGTTGAGGTGCCCGATGATCTCCGGCAAGGACACGTCCATGTCCTTGCGGGTCGAGGTGGCCATCTGCAGGGAGAGGACTGCCTTGGTGGTTTCGGAGATTGTCTCGACGTCGACCGGGAGAACTTCGGCTTCAGCGCCGTCGGTTGCTCTCGATTCCTTGTCACTACTTGCCACAGTGATCACCGTTTCGCCCCTTCAGTGCGCGTGTTCCAGCCGTGCCAGTAACGCTAGGAAGACCGACAGGAGAGGCTCTACGAGTGTGCCGGAACTTGCCCGGCGTTCACCCCAGGGATCCGATGGCTGCCGTGATGATCTCGCGTGCCGCCGGGCCGTAGACGGCAAGTTCGGCCAGATCCGTGAACGTCTGGGCATACATGGCAAGTTCGTGCTTCTGCGTGACGGCGAGGTGGGCCGAGACAAGTTCGACGTGGACCGTGTGGTCGTCGTACAGGAAGAAGCCCTCGACAGGCCAGAGGCTTGAACGGTCGGCGTTTTCAGGAATGATGCCGAGGCTCACCGAGGGAAGCGCCATAACGCTGAGCAGATAGCCGAGTTGGCCGGCCATCACGTCCGTTCCGCCTATGCGCTTTCGGAGTGCTCCCTCTTCCAGGAGGATCGCGAACGTGTGGTTGCCGTACACGATCTGCTGCTTCTCGACCCGTACCTTGACTGCCGCCGGCACGTCATCAATGAGGCCGCGACGGTCGCGAATAGAGGTGAGTAGTGCGGTGATGTACGAGGCCGTCTGCACGGGGCCGGGAATGAGCCACGGCGAGTAGATGCGGAAGCGCTGGGTGCGTTCCCAGAGAGGGACGACGGACTCCTGGGCCTGCTTCAGGCCGGTGCGCTCCATCCGGCGCCACTCGACATACATGCCCTCGATGCCGCGGGCCGTCGAGATGAGATCCTCGGCCGTGCTCTCCGCGCCGCAAGCGGTAGCCCACGCGCGAAGGTCGCGCTCCGAGGGCGGACGCGTGCCGCTCTCGAAGCGCGAACACTTCGACTCGTGCCAGCCGAGACTGGTAGCCAACGCTCGCTTGGTGAGCCCGGCTTCGAGCCGGATTTCGCTCAGGCGTTTACCCAGAGCCCTGCGGGCTTCCTGAACGCTCGAAGATGGCGATGTCATGTCGCTGTGATGGTGTCGTTCGAGGTGTCAGGCCGGCTGGAACTGTGCGTGCGGTGTCGCCCGCGCCCATACGGCTTCGAACGCCGACTCGCAGAGCTTTGCGACCTCCGCGTCTTCCGTGAGTTCCATCTCCATGTTCTCGCCGTCGCCATCGAAGTGGTTGATGAGGACGATGCTGGAGTCGAAGAGCCAGAAGTCGTTGCCCGGAAGCGCGATGTCCGTGGCGTTGCGCCGGGAGAGCCAGCGCACGTCTTCGCCGGCAGCTATGTTCAGCCCGTCTGTCACGTCGTACTCGAAGTGGATGTACTCGCTGACGGGAGTCGAGACGACGCGGGCCCGGCGGACATCGACGCCTCGCGAGGTCGCCTCCGTGACGATGGTGTGCCAGTTGCCCCAGCGCTCGGCCGGGTCGAGGGTCATACCGGCCTTCCAGTCGATGAAGGCCGGGTCCGACTTCATGTAGGCGTCGCGCATCTCCAGATGGATGGCCGTCCGCTGGCAGTCGCGGAACAACTCCTCAAACGTCGGGGTCCTCATCAGCCTTCTTCACCTCCAGGAAGAACTGCACCATGCGCCGAGGGATCTCGACCACCGACTCGTGGCCGGGGATGTCCATCTGCCCGAGACGCTCGATGTCCTCCACCTTCCACCCCTGCACGAGGTAGCTGTCCTTCTCCTCGTCCAGGTAGATGGTGGGGGAACCGCCACTGGGACTCTCCGGGTCCTTGCCGAGCTTACGCAGGGCCATGGTGTCCTCCTCGGTTGCCGGTAACGATCTCTGTGCCAGAGCTTGCCCGCGGCTGTGCCGTGAAACGAGGAACTTGCCGAAACCTGCCAGAAGTACGGAAGTTGACCTTGCGCGGCCGGGGTCAGGGCGACGAGCTGTGGGCCAGCCGGAGCACTCCAGGGTGGCCGGAATCGATGCCCGTCGGTCGTTCCTCGAAGGGGCTGTCCCGGAGGGGCGCGGAACGTCGTGCGGAAGTGAGGCTGGGGACCCACCAGTTGGACGAGGCTCACCCACCTTCCGGTCGTGAACGGAGACCGGCATCGCTTTCGGCCGTGAACGGAGGTCGGCAGCGCCCTGACAAGAATCTGACAGGAAGGCAACCCCGCGGTCTCTGGGGCCCTCTAACCCGGCGCAGCCGCGGCGTCCCGCCGTGGCCCGTCCGTCCTGTAATTGAGCTCACGGCGAAGGCCCTGGAATCCAATAAATCGGCTGAATAATTGATATCGATAGTGTCGCGAATGGTTTCGCGAATAAATTGCAGAATTGCGTTCGATGCGCGGCGTCAATCACGGGTGATGTGGCGTCAACCACGGGTGATGCTGTGGGTCACGGTAAGTGCGGTGGCCTTCGGATTCCTCGTCGCGCTGGAGATCGCCGCGCGCCACTACGGCCTGCCCGGGCCGATCACCAATCAGGCGCGAGAGGTGATCTTCGCTCCCAAATCGGGGCCGCTGCTGTACGCCAGTATGGCGTTGATGATGGTGGTATTCACCTGGCGGCAACGGTTCATCGCGGCCGGTGTCGCGATCGGTATCGACGTCGTCTTCTCGCTGGTGCGGTGGGCGGCCGATGCCAGGGTGGCCGTCGGCCATTCCTTCGGCAACGGCGCGTTGTGGGTGATTCTGGGCTGTGCGGTCATCGCCGTCACGCGCCGCACCGGCCGGGAACGTGTCCTGCTGCTGAAGGGCGTCGGGCTGGGCCTGCTGCTCGTGGCCGGCCGCAAGACGGGTGACACCTGGCTACTGATCACGTCAAAGACCCGCCCGACGGTGCTCGACCAGTACCTGGCGACCGCCGATCACGCGCTGGGCGATCCCTCGTGGCTGATGGGCCGGATCGTCAGGGCCACAGGGCCGGTCGGTACCCATGTGCTCGACTGGGTCTACATTCAACTCGCGCTGGCCGCGGTCGCCGTCGCGCTGTACCAACTGCGCCATGTGGCGGTCGAGCGCCGCTTCCCGCGCCACCATCTCGTACGCACCTTTCTGGTGGTCGGCCTCCTCGGGCCGGCCATCTACATGCTCTTCCCGGTGGTCGGACCGATCTTCGCCTACGGCGGCGGCGCCTTCGGTACCGGCGGCGAGCATTGGGCGCTGGCCAGCCTGTGGCCGGACACACCACCGCCGGTCAGCTCCCCGCACCCGATGCCGTACGACGAGATCACGCCCCGCAACTGCATGCCCAGCCTGCACACAGCGTGGGCCACCGCGATCTTCATTCATTCCCGTAAAGGGCCGAGAATTCTGCGATTCATGGGCGTGTTCTGGCTGATTGCCACGCTCGGTGCGACGCTGGGATTCGGTTATCACTACGGCGTGGATATCGTCGCCGGTGTGGTGTTCGTGTTCACGATCGAGGCGGCATTGCGTGCGCACGACCGTGGCTGGGACCGGTCAGGAATTCGGCTGGTCATTCACGGGGCGGCGGTCTTTGTCGCGCTCTTGGTGGCGTATCGCTATCTGCCGATGGAGATGGCCGAGTATCCGTGGGTGTCCGGCCCTCTTCTCATCCTGGCGATGGCCTCAGTGGTCCACGGCTACGTCCGGACCACAAAACGGTGGGAGGCCAAGCCCACCGCACCGGCGCGGCAACCGGAACCGCAGCTCGAACTGGTCTGAGGCGTGAACTGGTGTGAGGCGTGGTGCATCAGGTCCGGTAGAGGTACTTCCTCAGTCCTCGTCTCAGCCCTCGCCCCAGTCCTCGCCCCAGTCCTTGCCCCGGTCCTCTCTCCTGTCCTCTCCCATGTCCTCCGCCCGGGGCCGCCGCGCGCAGCAGGCGGAGCAGACGGGTGCGGCGCGGAATGCTGTGGCGGGCGGTCTGGTCCACCGCCTTCTCCAGCGCGTCGCAGTCCGCCCACGCGGAGGCCGCGGCCGTGGTGTCAGGTCTGCGGCCCGCGTACTCGACCTCGTTGACCAGGGTGGCCAGGGCCGGCAGGCGCAGGCCCGCGGTGTCGCCCACGCGTTCCGCGCCGAACGCGGCGATCTCCTGCGCCGTGTGCGCTCCCGTGGCGGGCAGGCCGATCTCCGTGAGGCGCTCGATGATCTGCTGCCAGGCACCGAGGACCCTGCGCCGCTCGTCCGGGTCGTTGCGCCGTCGGCTGCGCCTGTTGTGCGGCAGCCACAGCGCGTACAGCACATAGGCCGTGGTGAGGAGGAGCAGCGCGAGCGGGACCGTGAGCCAGATGGGCAGACCGGAGCCGGGCGCGCCCCCGGTGGCGGGGGCCGCCTCGTCCGGCGTGCGCGGCGGCGTCGACGGCCTCGCCGGTTCGGCGGTCTCCTCGCCCGCCTTCTGGTGTTCCTCGGGCTGCTCAGCCGTCCCGGCGGAGGAACCGCTCGGCGCGGCCTCGCCGGGCGTCGGGTGGAACGGCACCCAGCCGACACCGGCGAACTTCACCTCCGGCCAGGCCAGCACGTCCCGTCCCCGCACCTGCCAGGTGCCGGCGCCGGTCCGCGTACCCGGGCGGAACCCCACGGCCACCCGGGTGGGAAGGCCCAGGGCGCGCGCCAGTACCGCGAACGAGGCGGCGAACTGCTCGGACGTGCCGCGCCCGCCGTCCGCCAGGAAGAACTCCAGGCTCCGGTAGGTGTGGCCGGGCAGCGCCCCGGGGTCGAACCCGTAGGTCGTGCGCAGCCAGTCGGCCAGCCGCACGGCCCGCTCGTACGGGCGGGTGCTGCCCTGGGTCACCTGTTCGGCGATCTTCCTGAAGGACCGCACCGAGGGGATCGGCTGCCCGGCCGCGTCGACGCCGGGAAGCTTCACCAGCGCCGGGTCGTCGGCGGTGGCCGCGTACCGCAGCCGCTCGGCGTCGTACCCGGGGAGGTGCGAGGTCGCGGTGTAGGCGAAGCCGCGCGGGACCGCCACTCCCGTGGAGAGCACTCCGCTGTCCGGGTCGACGGACAGGGAGGTGCCCTCGGGCGCGCTCACGGACGAGGGCCGGTCGGCGGCGGGGAGCCAGATACCGGGCAACGACTGCACGGTGAAACGCTGTTCGAGCGTCTTGGTACGGCCCGGGTCGGCGCCCTTCTCCGCCGGGACCCGGCCACCGGTACGGGTCAGCCCGGCGCCGCTGGTCCAGGTCGTCCCGTCGTACCGGTCGAGGACCGCCAGCCGGTAGTTCCCGGGGGCCGCGCCCGAGGTCCGTACGGTGAAGACCTTCTCGTCGCCGTTGCGCATCCAGGCCGCGACCTGGTCCAGCGGGCTGGTCGACTGAGGCCGTACGGTCGGCGGCGTGACCGTCTCCCGGAAGTCGTGGGGGGCGCCGATACCGGGAACGTACGGGCCCAGCAGCGCCGCGACGAGGCCGGGCGCGATCACGACCGGCAGCCGGAGCGCCATCGCGCGCAGCGGAAGCCGGGCTCGTGAACGGACCAGTACGAGGAGCGCGGCGGCCCCGGCCAGCGCGCCCGCGGCCGGGTAGGCGGATCCCGGGCCGTCCGCGCCGAGCACCAGCGGGAAGCCGAAGGCGAGGACCGGGGGGAGGGCCGGGAGCAGCGGGGTGCGGGTGCGCAGGGCGAGTTCCGCGGAGACGGCGGCGGCCGTCCAGACGACGGCGTGCGGCAGCACCAGCAGTTCGGGCTCGCCGGGCGCGGGCAGGATGGTGGAGAGCAGCGCGTGCGGGGCGTCGAGCAGCGCGGACCACGCGGCGCGCAGCGCGGGCCCGCCGGGCAGGCCGTCGCTCACCTCGTGGAACAACGTCGCGCTGACGACGACGGCCCAGGCGACGACGGTCAGCAGCGCGGACGGCCAGAGGGGCAGGGTGGAGCGGCCCTCGCGGCTCTCGCGACCCTTGCCGTTCTCGCGGCCCTCGTCGTTCTTGTCGTTGTTGTTCCCGTCCTTCCCGGTCTTCTCGCGGGTGGGGCGGCGGCCGAGCAGGCCCGACAGCACCGCCGACAGGACGATCGGGGCGAACACGGCCACCGCCAGCACCGGAAGCAGCTCGGACGGCGGGAAGACCCGCTCGAACCCGTACCCCGCCGCTCCGCACATGGCCGCCACGGGCAGCAACGACCACAGCCGTCGGGCCCGGTCCGGCTCCCGGTCGGGCTCCCGGTCGGACTCTCCGGCGGTGTGGCTTGCGCGTGTGGGCGTCGCCAGGTCAGGGGCCGGCGCCGAGGTCGGGGTCGAGGGTACGGCGCCTTGGGCGGGCGGCGAGGCCACGGCGGCCGTGGTGCTCATCGCGCGGCCTCCCAGCGCCATCCGGCGAGCAGTTCGTCGAGCGACGCGACGCGCAGCTGCGGTACGCCGGAACCAGGGCCGGACCCCTCACGCGTGGCCGTGGCCGTGGCTGCGGCCTCGGCGCCGACGCGCAGCATGGTCGCGCGGTCGAAGCGGCGCCGTACCCGGTCGACGGCGCCGAGCCCCAGGGTGTCGCCGGTGCCGGTGACGACGACCAGCGTGCCGCCCCCGCGGTGGTTCTCCAGGCCGTCGAAGGCGGTGGCCGCGGACGTCAGTTCCGACTGGTGCACGACGGCCAGCCCGTCCAGGAGCGCCTCGCCGTCGCTGCCCGAGCCCTCGGTACGCAGGACCGGTCCCGCCTCGCTGACCAGGTGCACGGGGAAGTGGGAGCGGGCGGCCGCGTGCGCGACGGAGGCCGCGCAGTCCACGGCCAGCTCGAAGTCGTCCTCCGAGGCGTAGGCGCGGTGCCGGGTGTCCAGCACGAGCGTGGTGTGCGGGAGCGACACGTCGACCATCTGACGGACCATCAGCGTGCCGGTGCGGGCCGTCGACCGCCAGTGGACCCGGCGCAGGTCGTCGCCGACCACGTACTCGCGCAGCGCGTGGAAGGCCAGCGAGCCGTCGTCCGCGGTGTCCGAGGTCGGCCCCTCCACGTGGTGCGCCTGCCCGGACGGCAGCACGGGCAGCGGGCAGATCCGGGGCCGTACGAGCAACGTGGCCGAGTCGCCGTACGGGCGCATGCGGCGGGCCAGCCCGAGGGGGTCGGCGCGTTCCAGCCGCAGCGGCCCCACCTGGACACGGCCGCGGCGGGCGGTCGGCAGCGCGTACCGCAGTTCGTGGGCCGTGCCGGGGCGCAGCGGCGGTACGTCGACGGTGATGTCCCGGTCGCCGCAGCGGTCGGCGACGCGCAGGCCCCGCCGGGTGCGGCCCCCGGTGTTGGTGAGGACGAGGACGCCCTCGGCGGGATCGCCCCGGCCCACCTTGCTCGGCGCGATCCGCCGCTCGGCGCCCAGTACGGGCGCGGGCAGGGTCCACAGGACGGCGGCGGCGACGGTGAGCAGACAGGTCAGGCCGAGCGCCGCGGCCTCGCCGTACCCGAGCGCGTACCCGGTGATGGTCAGCACGGCGCCGCCGGCCAGCGTGCCCCACCCGGTGGCGGACAACAGCATCAGACGCGTGCCCCGCTGTCCAGGGGCACCGTGGCCAGTACTTCTTCGATCACGTCCGTGCCGGTGCGGCCGCTCAGCTCGGCCTCCGGGGTGAGGATCAGCCGGTGCGCGAGGACAGGCCCGGCCAGCGCCTTCACGTCCTCGGGGAACACGTACGGCCGGGACTGCGAGGCCGCCCGCACCCGGACCGCGCGCAACAGGGCGACGGAGCCGCGCGGCGAGGCGCCGAGACGTACGTCGGGCAGGGAACGGGTCGCCGCCACCACCCGCACCAGGTAGCCGTACAGCGCGTCGGCCACCTGCACCTCGGCGGCGGCCTCGATGAGTTCCGCGATCTCCCGGGCGGTGGCGACGGGGGTCAGTGACTCGGGGGTGGCGGCGTCCGTGCCCTTCCCAGTGAGGACCGCGACCTCGGAGGCGTGATCGGGGTAGCCGACGGTGATCCGCATCAGAAAGCGGTCGAGTTGGGCTTCCGGCAACGGGTAAGTGCCGCCCATGTCCACCGAGTTCTGGGTGGCGAGCACCATGAACGGGCGGGGCACCGGGTGCGTGGTGCCGTCGGCGGTGACGCGGCGCTCCTCCATCACCTCAAGCAGCGCGGACTGCGTCTTGGGGGAGGCACGGTTGATCTCGTCGCCCAGCACGATGTTGGCGAAGACCGGACCGGGGAGGAACTCGAACGCGCCCGTGTTCTGCCGGTAGACGGTGACGCCGGTGATGTCGGAAGGCAGCAGGTCCGGAGTGAACTGCACCCGCGCGAAGTCGGCCTCGATGGAGGCGGCCAGACAGCGGGCGAGGGTGGTCTTGCCGGTGCCGGGCACGTCCTCGATCAGGAGATGCCCTTCGGAGAACAGGCTGGTCAGGGCCAGTTCGATGGTGTCGCGTTTCCCCTTCACGACCCGCTCGACGTTGTCGGCGAGGGCGTGGAAGCACTTGGCGAGGCGGGCGGTGGTGTCGGTGCTGTCTGTGAGGGGATTGGTGGGGGGACGGGTCATTCGCATTCCCAGACTTTGGGGTTGAGACGGGCGTGGACATAGGCGTCGAACGTGTATCCGCTGATGCCCAGGTAGGTGATGCGGGCCCAGATGTTGGTCGTCTCACCGACCTGCGTGAGTTCCTCGCCCTTTGTGAAACAGCCGACGGTGACTTGGGGGCTCGACATGCCGGGGATGCTGCTTGCCCGTTCGCCGGCCGCGGTGGTGGGCAGCGTACGGATCCCGACGGTGGAGGGGTTGTTCTGATTGTTCACGATGTTCATCTTCTGGGGGCGTGGGATCAGGTCGAGCGTCCCGATCGCCGCGCCGCCCGACCCGGCGGGGTTGCGTGCCGTCACCGACACCGCATAAGTCTCGCTGTTCTTCAGGTTCGCGTACGCGTGACTGGTCTCCCCGGTCTCCACCGTTCCGTCGGGTCCGCTGACGGTGTACGTCACCGGGCCGCTGATGTCCTGCGGCGGCTGCCAGGTCACCGTGCCGCCGTGTCCTCCCTCGGCGGGAGTCACGGTGAACTCCCGCAGCGCCCCCGGCGCGATGCACGGCCGCGCGCGTGCCGACGGCGCGGACTCCTTGCTCGGCCTGCCCCCGGCGTACTCCGCGACCACGGTGAAGCTGTACTGCTCCTCGCACGAGCCGCCCTTGACCTCGAAGGTGAACGGGCCGTCGGGTCCGATCTCGTCCGGGGTGACGGTCTGGTCCGGCGCAACTCCCTTGAGGACATAGCGCTGTGGGGTCGCCCCCACCGCCTCGGCGAAGGTGATCCGGATGGCGCCCGACCGCGACTCCGCCTGCGGTGACCCCGGGGCCCCGGGCTCCGGGCAGCCGGTCTCCCACTGGGCTTCGCAGTCCTGGGTCGGCGTGGGTGAGGGGCTCGTCTCCGTCGGTCCGGGCTCGGATCCCGGCCCCGGTGTCTGTCCGGGCGGGCCGTTCGGAGGTGTGACGGTCGCGCCCGGGGCCGTCACCGTCACTCCCGGAGCGGGCGCCGCGGGCGGAACCTGCGCGGCGGGGCCGCCCGTCGGGACGGTGTCCTCCGGCCTGTCCCCGGGCTTGCGCGCGGACGGCACATCCTTCTCGTACTTGCCGATGTGCCTGACCTCGCCGTCGGCGTCGATCACCGCGGCGGCGGCACCGTCCTGGTCGTTCACCCACAACAGGCCGTCGCGTACGAAGAGTTCGAGCTCGCCCGCCCCGTCGGTGATCTGGACCGGTTCGGCGAGCGCGGAGAGGGACGTGTCGTACACCAGCAGCCTGCCGACGGACTCGTCCGGTACGTAGACCCGCTTGCCGAGCAGTTGGGGTGCTCCCAACTCCTGGCCCTGTACGCCCTGTACGGGTATACGGGCGCGCAGGGTGTGCCTGCTGCGGACGTCCACCACCACCAGATCCCCGCTGTCGGCCCCGCTGTCGGCCCCGCTGCCGGCGGCCAGCACCGGCACCTCGGAGCCGTCGGTGCCCGCCGGGACCAGGACCTCGGCCGGGTCGGCCCCGGCGAACGCGTCGCCGAGGTCGAAGGTGTTCCGTACGCCCGTGACCGTCAGCACCTTCATCGCGGCGGCGGTCCTGTCGGTCACCACGGGCCGGCCGTCGGCCAGGGTCAGCGTCAGATCGTGGCCCGCGTCGGCGACCTTGACCGCCGTGCCCTTCCTGCCCTTGACGAACGGCACCACCGTGCCCTTGTCCGGCAGCGGCACCCACAGCGTGCCGTCCCCGTCGACCACGGCGGCTCCCGGCTTCCCGCCCAGCCCCACGGGCGGGTTCTTGGCCGTCGTCATCGCCGGGTCGATCCGCTGGACGGTGCCCTGCGCGGGGTCGAGGACGTACGCGTACGCGCCGCCGGAGACCAGTTGCAGACCGGCCGCACCGTAGTCGGCGGACTGTTCGGCGGTCAGCTGGGAGGCGTCGATCCGTACGACCCGGCCGGTCTGTTCGTCCAGTACCAGCGTGGTCCTGCCGTTCTGCGCGACCGAGACCGGGTGGCCCGCCATCCCGTCCGGCAGGGTGGCCTTGCCGTCCACAGCGCCGGTCAGGCCGTGGGCGTGGGCGACCTCGCCCTTCGCGCTGCTCGCCAGCCAGGCGCCGATGTCGGCGAGCGCGGGCCGGGTGCCGGACGCGCCGGCTCCGACGGCGAGCGAGGTGCCGATGAGCGCGCCGACCGCGCCGACCGCGACGTAGCCGGTGACGCGGTTGCCGGTCGGCCGCAGCCGTGCCCGGGCAGCCGTGGTCAGCGCCGCACAACGTTGTCGGACCCCCGGCCGTCGCCCTGGAGCGGGCGTTTTGGTGTTCGCGGTGGTGGAGCTGCGCGGACGCTGGTCAGGCGTCCTGGTCTTCCTCGGCATTCCTGCCCCCCGGGTGCCGGAACCCAACTGTGCTTGTTGGAAGGGTAGTTGACGATCGGAGAGGTGTCAGTTGCAACTAGGACACGTGTGGTGCGGTGAAGGCGTCCCCAGCAGCGCGGGGTGCACCGTGACCGCCGCGTCGTGGGAAGCGCGTGTTCAGACGTGACTTTTCAGCGGCCGGGAGGCGGGCCCTCGCCCTTCCCGTCGAGGATGCCGAAGAGGGTGACGTCGAGCGCGCTGTCGAGGCGGTCGCGCAGGTCGAACGGTGCGGGCTCCACCCGGATCCAGCGCAGGACCGTGGAGAAGTAGCAGGCGGCCAGCATGGTGCCGACCTGGTCGGCGTCGACGCCGGTCCGGAGCTCTCCGCGCTGCCGCCCCCGCTCGACGATCTTCGCCAGTTCGATTTCGAGGGACCGGTCGTGCAGGAGGCTGCCGACCCGGGCGGCGGCGTCCATCAGGATGGTGGTCTCCGGCCGGGAGGCGATGTTGAGCTCGGCCATCTCCCGTAGGTAGCGGCGCAGTTGGTCGCCTGTCGACAGGTCCCCCAGCTGGGACGAGCCGATGAGCTCCGCGACGCGCGCCCGGCGGTGGGCGCCCCACTCCTCCAGGAAGCCGACCTTCTGGGAGAAGTGGTTGAAGACGGTGGCCCGGGCGACATCGGCGGTCTCGGCGATCTGCTCCATGGTCGTCGTCTCGTATCCCTGGGAGACGAACAGGTCCAGCGCGGCGGCGTAGAGCTGATCGCGCACCTGTCGGCGTTTGCGCTCGCGGCGTCCGGTCGGCCGGGCGTCCGCTGCGGCTGTGGCTGCTGCCTCCGGGATCTGCATGGCCCCCAGTACAGCACGGGCGTGCACGGGTATTGACCCGCCCGGCCCCTTCTCTTTAGATTGCCATCCATTGGTGGACTCCAGTCCATCAATGGACTGGAGTCTCGCACCTCGGAGTGCTTCGCGGGAGTGCACCGCAGGAGTGCGTCGGAGGCGTTCGGGACCCGGTCCGGGATCTGGAACACATGCGAACTGGAGGCAGCGTGGCTTCCCTGATTTCTCCCGTGGGCCTGGTCGACCTGGGCCGTGGCTGTCATGCCTGGATTCCGCAGGCCGGCGGCTGGGGGATGAGCAATGCCGGGCTGGTCACCGGCAGGGGCGAGTCCCTGCTCGTCGACACCCTCTTCGACCTGCGCCTGACCCGGACCATGCTGACCGTGATGGCGTCACTGACGGACACCGCGCCCATCTCGACCGTGGTCAACACCCACGGCAACGGCGATCACTGGTTCGGCAACCAGCTCGTGGCCCACGCGGAGATCATCGCGGCCCGCGGATCGCTGACCGACATGCGGCAGGCGGGCCCGGCCGAGGTGCGGGCCCTGCTGGCCGCGGACAGCGGCGCCGGGCGGTTCGCCCGCCGGATCTTCGACCGCTTCGACCACCGCCATGTCCGGCCCGTCCTCCCGAACCGGGTGTTCGACGGCGAGACGGTCCTCGACATCGGCGGGACGGAGGTCCGGCTGATCGACGCGGGGGCCGCGCACAGCGCCGGGGACACGATCGTCCATGTCCCGGGCGCGCGGACCGTCTACACCGGTGACATCGTCTTCGTCGGCTCCACCCCCATCGTGTGGGACGGTCCGATCGCCAACGGGCTGGCCGCCTGCGACCTGTTGCTGGGCCTCGACGTGGACACCGTCGTGCCCGGACACGGCCCGGTCACCACCAAGGAGGCCGTCCGGACCGTCCGCGACTACCTGTCGTACGTCCATGAAGAGGCCACCGCCCGCTTCACCGCCGGGATGCCGGCCGCGGACGCCGCGCGGGACATCAAGCTCGGCCCCTTCGCCGACCTGGAGGAGAGCGAACGCCTCGCGGTCAACGTGTACACCGTCTACCGCGAACTCGATCCCGGCCTGCCCTCGCTCGACGGCCCCGAGTTCTTCGGCCGCATGGCCTGCCTCGCCCACCCCTGAGCCGCGTCCGCCGGGCGGACCGCCGCGTTCGCCCGGCCTTCCCCTTCCCCTTCCCTTTCCGCAGCCGCATCCCCTCGGCTGTGAGCCGCCGCACCCACCAAGGAGGAGACATGGTCTCCAGCCCCGCCTACGATCCGCCCGCTGCCGACCCATCCGCCGCCCCGACCGGCAAGCCGGCCGCCGTCCAGCACCGGGGCACGATCGTCGCCGGCTGTCTGGCGGTCTGCCTCGCCCAGATCGGCCTCGTCCTGCCCGCCGCGATCAACGGCGTCATGCAGCGCTCCCTGCAGACCTCCGGCGCCGAACTCACCTGGATCACCGACGCGTTCCTCGTGCCCGCCGCGGTCCTGGCACTGACCTTCGGTGTCGTCGGTGACCTGTACGGCCGCAAGAAGCTCCTGGTGGGCGGCGCTCTCCTGGCCGCGGTCGGCTATCTCGTCTCCGCCACCTCCGACTCGGCGGCGCAACTGATCACCGGGCAGGCGCTGTCCGGCATCGGCGCCGCGGCCCTCTTCCCCGCCTCCCTCGCCGTGATCATCGCCGGGACCCCGACACCGGCGGCGCGCGCCCGAGGCCTGGCCTCCTGGACCACCGCACTGTCCCTGGGCGCCCTCATCGCTCCGCTGCTGTCCGGAACGGTCGTCGAACACACCTCCTTCCACTGGGCGTTCGCGGCCACCGGCGTCCTGGCGGTCGCCACCGCGGCCGTGGCCTGGTGGCTGACCGCCGAGTCGAGCGCACCCGATGGCCGCTCACTGGACTGGCCGGGACAGATCACCATCGCCCTCGCCATGCTGGCCCTGCTCTACGGCATCATCCAGGGCCCCACCGACGGTTGGGGGTCGGTGACGGTCGTCGGCTGCTTCGTCGTCGCCGCGGTGATGCTGGGGGCGTTCATCGCGGCCGAGTCGCGCAGCAAGTCACCGATGCTGCGCCTGGAACTGTTCCGCAACCCCGCGTTCGCGGCCTCGGCCGCCATGGCGGTGATCGGCATGTTCGGCTTCCTGGGCGGCGCGTACGACCTGAGCATCCGGCTCGGCGTCATCCATCACCAGAGCCCGCTGCGGGTCGCGGTGTCGTTCCTGATCATCCAGGCCGTCACCCCGCTCATCTGGCCGTTGTTGGTCCGCCTGCTCCAGAAGGTGGGGCCGGGTCCGATGCTGGTCGCCGGCTTCGTCTCGCTGGCCGTCGCCCAACTGTGGCTGCGTGCCGTGCCGATGCACGAGACCGGCATACCCGCCCTGCTGGGGCCGCTCGTGCTCAACGGGATCGGCTTCGGACTCGTCGTCGCCGCCATCACCGCAGCGGCCGTCAACGTCGTACCGCTCCACCTCACCGGCATGGCCGCCGCGACCACCAGCCTGGTCCGCGACCTCGGCCAGACCCTCGGCCCGGCGATCGTCGGCGCCGTCGCCCTCGCCACGGCCACCGACCAGCTGACCGGCAGCCTCCGCTCGGCGGCCCTCACTCCCGCCGAACAGGGCACGGCCACGGCCGTCCTCGACGGAGGCGGCCCCCTCGCGCTGCACACCGCCGACCTGGGCCCGCTCAGCGCCAAGATCGCCCCGCTCACCGAACGGGCCCTGACAGACAGCTACGGCGATGTCCTCCTGCTCACCGCCGCCGCCTGCGCGACCGCCGCCGTTATCGCCGCCGTGTTCCTGGGCATCAGGCCGCGCGCCGCCGCCCCCGCCTCGACGGAAGGGAGCCGGGCATGAGGTTCGCGACGTTCCTGCACGGCGGCCGACGGCAGTCGGGAGTCGTGGTGGACGACAAGGTCCACCCCTTCGAAGTCCCCGCCGAACTCCAGGAGTTCATCAAGGCGGGAGAGGACATGCTGCGTACGGCGGCCGAGGACGCCCTGGCCCGGACAGCGCCCCTGCCGCTGGCCGACGTACGGCTTCTGCCCCCTCTCCAGCCGCCCACGGTGCGGGACTTCGTGACCTTCGAGCGCCATGTCGAGGGCATGGCGCGGGGACACGGCGACACCGTCCCCGAAGAGTGGTACGCGGCCCCCACGTTCTACTTCGGCAATCCCTACGCGGTGATCGGCGCCCACGACGACGTGCCCGTCCCGCCCGGCTGCGAGCGCTTCGACTTCGAACTCGAAGTCGCCGCCGTCATCGGCAAGGCGGGCCGCGACCTCAGCCCGGAGCGGGCCCGCGAGCACATCCTCGGCTACACGATCTTCAACGACTGGTCGGCCCGCGATCTGCAAGGCCGCGAGATGCGCGTCGGACTGGGCCCGGCCAAGGGCAAGGACTCCGCCACCACCCTCGGCCCCTGGCTGGTCACCGCGGACGAACTCGAACCCCACCGCACCGCCGACGGCTTCCTCGACCTCGGCCTCACCGTCGAGGTCAACGGAGAGACCGTCGGCCACGACCGGCTCGCCAACATGGCGTGGACCTTCGAGGAGATGGTGGCCTACGCCTCCCGCGGCACCTGGGTCCGGCCCGGCGACGTCCTGGGCTCCGGAACCTGCGGCAACGGCGGCTGCCTGGCCGAACTCTGGGGCCGCCACCTAATCCCGGAACCGCCGCCGCTCACTCCCGGAGACACGGTCACCATGACCGTGCAGGGCATCGGCTCCATCAGCAACACCGTCGTCGACGGCGTACCGCCCACCCCCGTACCGCCCGCCCGGCGCAGACACTGACCGGGGCGAGGCACGCGCATGACACGCCCCCGGATGGTCGATCCGGGCTGTTCACGAACTATTGGGTCGTACCGTACGGAACGTGACGAAACTTCATATTGCCTACCTGGCTTGTACCGCGGCGATCATCGGGGCGGGGCTCGGGGCCGCCCCGCCGATTGCCGCCGACCAGCACACGACCCACGTGGTCTTCCCAGGAGAGTCGATCCAGAAAGTGGTGGACGCCGCCGAATCGGGAGACACCGTTCTCCTGACCCCCGGCACGTACCGCCAGAGCGTCAAGGTGAGCACGCCCGGACTCACCCTGCGCGGCATGGGCCGCGGCACAGTGATCAGACCGGCCGTGAAGAAGGCGGTCAACAGCTGTGCCGAGGTCGGCAACGGCATCTGCGTGGTCGGGACGAAGGACCGCAGCGTCGAGGGTGTCACGGTCGCCTCCCTGACCGTGACCGGCTTCACCGGGTCCGGAGTGCTCGCCCAGGCGACCGACGGTCTGACCGTGCGGAACGTGACCGCGGTGAAGAACGGGGTGTGGGGGATCGCCCAGGAGGGTTCGGTCCGCGGTGTGTTCCGGATGAACACCGCCCGGGACAACGGCGACGCGGGTCTGTTCCTCGCGAACACGATCAAGGCCGAGGCGGGCGCCGCCGACACCGGGGGAACGGTGATCGAACGCAACCGCCTCGAAGGCAACCGGATCGGCATCACCGTCCGGCGCCTGCGGAACCTCACCGTCTCGGACAACCACATCACCGGCAACTGCGCGGGCGTCTTCGTCGTCAGCGACGAGAACAAACCGAGGGCCGGCGCCCTGACCGTGCGCGACAACCGCATCGCGCGCAACAACAAGTCCTGCCCGAAGTCCTCACGGCTGGAAGCACTGCAGGGCTCCGGCATCGTGCTGACCGGCGCCGAGGACACCCTGGTGACGCGGAACCGGGTCACGAACAACGTCGGCACCTCCCCGCTGTCGGGCGGCATCGTCCTGTGGAAGAGCTTCGTGGGCGCCACCAGCGAGCGGAACCGGATCACCGGCAACGTGCTGGAGGGCAACGGCCCGGCGGACCTCGTCAACACGGACACGGCCGGCAAGGGCAACACCTTCGAACGCAACACCTGTCGGGCGTCCCAGCCCGCGGGACTGTGCTGACCGCCGGTGGTCACGCATGAACTCGACGAAGGAAGACAGCGCATGACGACCACTCAGACCGTGCCGCCGCCGGCCATGCGGCTCAGGGAGCTGGTGTTCGGGGCGGCATGTGCGGCCGCCCTCCGCGCGGCCGCCCGGCTGGGGGTCGCCGACGCCCTCGGTGACAGCCCGCTGGCCGTGGCGGACCTCGCGGCGGCGGTGAAGACCGAGCCGAAGCCGCTGCGGCGGTTGCTGCGGGCCCTGTCCTGCTACGGCGTCTTCGCGGAGCGGCCGGACGGGACGTTCACGCACACCGGCATGTCCCGGCTGCTGCGCGAGGACGACCCGAACAGCCTGCGCGACATCGCGCTGTGGTGCACCGAGCCGTGGACCTGGGACGCCTGGCCGAAGCTGGACGAGGCGGTGCGCTCCGGCCGCAATGTCGTCCAGGACCTGTACGGCAAGGAGTTCTTCCCCTACCTGAACGAGGACGCCCCGGAGTCGGCCGACGTCTTCAACCGCGCCATGACGACCTCCAGCGTGCAGTCCGCGCGGGACGTCGCCGAGTTCCTCGACCTGTCGGGGAGCAAGTCGGTCGCCGACATCGGGGGCGGCCAGGGGCATGTGGTGGCGAGCCTGCTGGAGAAGTACCCGGCGCTCCACGGCACCCTGCTCGACCTGCCGCGCGTGGTGGACAACGTCGACCCACGGCTCCGTGAGGGAGGCGCGCTCGCGGACCGGATGCGCCTCGTGCCCGGTGACTGCCGTACGGCCGTCCCGGTCCAGGCCGACGTGTACGTCATCAAGAACATCCTGGAGTGGGACGACGACAGCACGACCCGCACCCTGCGCAACGTCATCGAGGCGGGCGGTCCCGGCGCACGGGTCGTGGTCATCGAGAACCTTGTCGACGACACGCCCTCGATGCGGTTCAGCACCGCCATGGACCTGCTGCTGCTCCTCAACGTCGGAGGGGCCAAGCACACCACCGACAGCCTGGTCGGCAGGCTGACGGACGCGGGGCTGGTCATCGACGACATCCGCCCGGTCAACCCGTATCTGCACGCGTTCGACTGCACCGTCCCCGGCTGACGGCTGACGCCTGATGCCTGACGGCTGACGCCTGACGCCTGACGCCTGATGCCTGACGGCTGACGGCTGACGGCTGACGGCAGACCACCGGTCGCCGGGCACGCAACCCTCGCGTGCCCGGCGATCAGGGGATGGGTACCTCGTACCTCGTACTGTCCGCCGTCCGGACTTCCGGACTTCCGGACTTCCGGACTTCCGGACTTCCGGATCAGTCGGACAGCATCGGCACGCGCCGGCGTTCCGTGGCGGCCCGCTCGATACGGTCCCGGATCAGGGCCATCTGGACCTTGGAGTTCCGGTTGATGTTGTCCGTCATCCAGTCGTCGTCGACCGGAGCGTCCGGCTTCATCTCGAAGTCCTGCGTCCACACCATCCGGGTGCCGTCGAGCACCTTCTCGTACTCCCAGACGATGTTCATGTAGGCGAAGGGGCCGGTCTCGACGCGGCGGGCCCGCACACTGAGCGTGTCGCGGTCCGTTTCCCGTTCCGAGACCCAGCTCCACACCTTGCCGTTGTCGTCGGGGTGCATGGTCAGCCGGAAGGTGGTCTTGTTCCCCTCCCTGGACATGATCTCGGCGGAGGCGTACTCGCTGAACAGCCCCGGCCAGCCCGCGACGTCGTTGGTGATGTCCCAGACCAGGTCGACCGGCGCGGCGATGGTGATCTCGTTCTGCGTGTGTCCGGCCATGTCACGCACCCGCCAGAAGCGCGCTGTTGGCGAGTTCGAGGAACTGCCGCGGGCTCTTGCTCTTCTCCGTGTCGGTAGGCATCGGCGTGCCGTACCGGTTCTCCAGCTCGCCCACGATGCCGAGCAGACCGAGCGAGTCGATACCGAGGGCGCCGAAGTCGGATTCGTACCGCTCCTGGAGTTCCTCCGGGGTGACGGTGACTCCGGCGGACTTCTTCATGAGCTCGGACAGCTCTTCCACGGTGATGCGGTCACTCATGCGATGTCTCTCCTTGTGTGGTGGGTGACGTGTGGGTGGGTGACTTGTTGGGCGGGTGACGTCTCGCTACGAGGCGTCGTCGGCGCCGAGCCGGAGCACGAGCGCCGAGTTCGACCCCATGAGTCCTCGGCTGAGGACCAGTGCCGTGCGCGGCTCGGCGGCACGGGCGCGGGTGGTGACGAGGTCGAGGTCGTGGCAGACGTCGAAGACGTTGGGGGTGGGCGGGATCACGCCGTGCTCCATCGCGAGCACCGCGGCGGCGACGTCCAGGACGGGGGCCGCCCCGTACCCCCGGCCGAAGGCGGTCTTCGGCGCCGTGACGGGGACGCGCCTGCCGTGCGTGCCCAGGGCGTCCGCGATCGCCAGCGCTTCGGCCCGGTCCGCCTCCGGTACACCGAGGGCGTCGGCGAAGACCACGTCGATCTCCTCGGGCGCGCAGCCGGCCTCGCGCAGGGCGCCCCGAATGGCCTGGGCCAGTCCCTCCCGGGACTCCTCCCAGCGGGAGGCGCCGGTGAACGTCGCCGCGTGTCCCGCCAGGATGGCCCGCACGGGCACGCCCCGCTCCCGGGCCGATTCCTCGGCTTCCACGACGAGCATCGCGCCGCCTTCGGCGGGCACGAATCCGCAGGCCGCGGCGGTGAACGGGCGGTAGGCCCGCTCCGGGTCGTCGATGGTGCTCAGCTCCTCGTAGCCGAGCTGGCAGACCATCGAGTAGGGGGCGAGCGGCGCCTCGGTCGCGCCGGCCACCATCACGTCGGTGCCGCGCCGCACGGCCCGTACCGCATGCGCCAGGGCGTCCAGGCCGCCGGCCTCGTCGGCGGCGACCACCGCGCAGGGGCCCTTGAAGCCGCGGCGGATGGAGATCTGGCCGGTGCTCGCGGCGTAGAACCAGGCGATGGACTGGTACGGCCCGACGAAGCGGCTGCCCTTGCCCCACAGCTGCTGGAGCTCCCGCTGACCGAACTCACCGCCGCCGGAACCGGCCGCGGTGACCACGCCCACCGAGAACGGCGAGTCGTCGGTGTCGGTGTCGGTGCCGGGCCCGCCGAGGCGGGCGTCGTCGAGTGCGAGGTCGGCCGCGGCCATCGCGAAGTGCGTGAACCGGTCGGTCTGGACGAGGTAGCGGCCCTCGATCGCCGACGGCGGGTCGAAGCCCCGGATCTCGCCGGCCACCCGCAGCGGCAGGTGCTCGCAGCCTTCCCGGGTGACCCGGTCCAGGACGCTGATGCCCTCGCTGGTGGACTTCCAGAAGGTCTCGGTGCTGGTTCCGTTGGGCGCGACCACACCGATTCCGGTGACGGCCGCGCGCCGAGGACGTGCTGCGCTCATCGTGTCGTCTCCCTCGGCAGGGTCATGATCACCGCGGACTGGAAGCCGCCGAACCCGCTGCCCACGGAGAGCACGTTGTTCAGCCGTCGCTCGCGGGCGACGCGCGGGACGTAGTCCAGGTCGCACTCGGGGTCCGGGGTCTCGTAGTTGGCGGTGGGCGGGACGACCTGGTGGGCCAGAGCCAGCGCACAGGCGACGACCTCGATCGCGCCGATCGCGCCGAGGGAGTGGCCCACCATGGACTTGATGGAGCTCATCGGGGTGTCGTAGGCGTGCGCGCCCAGGACCCGTTTGACCGCGGCCGTCTCGTGCCGGTCGTTCTGCACGGTGCCCGACCCGTGCGCGTTGACGTAGTCGATCGCCGAGCCGTCCAGCCGGGCCTGGCCGAGGGCGTCCTCGATGGCCCGGGCCATTTCCAGGCCCTCGCTGGTCAGACCGGTCATGTGGTAGGCGTTGCCGAAGGTGGCATAGCCGCTGAGCTCGCAGTACACATGGGCGCCGCGGGCCCTTGCGTGTGCCAGCTCCTCCAGGACGAGTACGGCGCCGCCCTCGCCCATGACGAACCCGTTGCGGTCCGCGTCGAAGGGGCGCGAGGCGTGGGCGGGGTCGTCGTTGTTCGGGGAGGTGGCCTTGATCGCGTCGAAGCAGGCCATGGTGATCGGGGAGATCGGGGAGTCCGAGGCGCCTGCTATGCAGATGTCGGCCCGGCCCTCCTCGATGGTGTGGAAGGCGTACCCGACCGCGTCGAGCCCCGAGGTGCAGCCGGTGGAGACGGTCTGCACCGGCCCGCGTGCCTCGAACCGCTCCGCCACCGTCGAGGCGAGGGTGCTGGGCGAGAACGCCCGGTGCAGATGCGGTCGGGCCTCCCGGTGGTCCACGTCCCAGCGCGTGCCGCCCTCGCTGACCAGCACGTAGTCCTGCTCCAGCCGGGTGGTTCCGCCGACCGCGGTACCCAGCGAGACCCCGATGCGCCACGGGTCCTCCGCGGCGAGGTCGAGACCGGAGTCCCGTACCGCCTCGTCCCCGGCGACCAGGGCGAACTGGATGTACCGGTCGCAGCGTGCGATCTGCTCCGCGTCCAGCCCGAGGGCCGCCGGGTCGAAGTCGCACTCGGCGGCGATCCGCGAACGCAGCCCGGCCGGGTCGAAGAACGTGATGCCCCGCGTCGCCGTCCGCCCGTTGGACAGGAGATCCCAGAACGCCGGTACGCCGATGCCGCCCGGCGCGACGACGCCTATGCCGGTGACCGCCACGCGCCGCGTCATGAACGGACCTGACGTCGCTGGGCCGCCCGCCCCGCACCCGCGTGGGCCGGCTCCACCGCGATCGGTACGCCGTCGGCGTCCTCGGTGTCGACGTGGCCGAGCGGCGGGCTCGGGGCGAGCGGGCCGAGATGGAAGACCATGCGGGCCTCCACATCACCCACGTTGCGGAAGCGGTGCCGCAGGTGGGCGGGGATCAGGAGCCCCTGCTCGGGCCCCAGCGGGTGGGCTTCGCCGTCCAGGTCCACCTCGAAGTGTCCGCAGACGACGTAGACGAACTCCTCGGAGTACGGGTGGTAGTGCTCGGCGATGCGGTCGCCGGGCTGCACGATGGCCACGCCCATGAAACCGCTGGTCGAGCCGACCGTGGTGGGGGTGAGCAGCGCGCGCAGATCGCCACCGCGCCGAGTGTTGGGCTCGGCCTCGCTGAGATCGACTATTCCGGGATGACGTTTGTTCACGACGTTCCTCCGAACAGGTGATGTGTCGACAGGTGCCATCACGCGTCGGGCGCGCGGCGGTCGGTGACGAGGTCCATGCGGGAGGCCGTGAGGAGACGGGCGGGGTCGCCGTCCCCCGGCGCCGAACCGTCCGCCCCGAGGGCTCCGCCGTCGAGGAGCGCCGTCAGCTCGGCCGCCCGGCCGCGATCCGTGAGACCGAGGACGAGGCCGGGGTCGGCGTCGAGCCCGCCGCGTACGTCGACCAGCCGCACCACGACGTCGTCGCGCTGGAAGATCGTGCTGCGCAGCACCGGTCCGCGCGGATCGTCCGCCGCCTCCTCGTCGTACCGGGCGAGCAACTCGGCCAGTCGCATACCGCGGCCCTCACGGGCCGGGTAGTACAGCGCGTGCCGCACGGCGTCCGTACTCTCCTGGCCCGCCGTCACATGGTGGACGGCGGGCAGCGCCGCGCGGGTGAAGAAGACCCGGGCGGACTCGGGGTCGTCGAGGTCCCGGTCCTGCTCCAGGTAGGGGTTGATGGCCTCCTCGACGGCCCGTACCTCGGGCTGCCGGGCGACGTGGCGCAGCGCGGCGAGCAGATCGCCCCGCACCTCGACGGCGCGGACCACGCGGTTGCCGTGCATGAACAGGGAGGTGCGGCACAGCCGGGTGGTGTCGTCGACCCGCGGCTCCGGCGGCGCGTAGTCGGCGAGGATCTTGGCGACGGTGTCCTCGCTGCCCGGCTTGACCGTGAAGGTGAGCGCGTGGCGGATCAGCCCGTCACCGATCCGGGGCGACGCCTGGAGCCGGCGCTCCCCGGGCGCGGTGTCCGCCGCCGGGCCGCCGGTCTCGCGGACGACGCCGAAGCGAAGCGACCTGGTGTCCCGGACGCAGCTGTGCAGCGGCTCCACCATCCGCACGTGTTCCTCACTGTTCACCCAGGTGAGGAACGGCGGGGCGCTTTCCCACTCACTCGTGATGAGCCATTGGGAGGGATTCTCGATGGACTGGCACAACTGGTCACTGACATGTCCGGGGACGGAGGCGACCTGGTTGCACAGACCCTCGTACGCCTCCAGGAACCGCTGCTGGGCCCCGTCGTGGACGTCCACCAGCAGGACGACCCGGAGCCGGGAGCCGTCGAACACGGACTGGGAGACACACTGCGACGCATGCTGCGTCAGCGGTTCCGAAACACGTTCAGACGCGGTGGTCATCCTGCGCACATCTCCTTCGTGGGGGCAGAGACGGACGAACTCGGCCACGTCGGTGTGACGTCGGCGTGCCTCGATCCTGAGCCCGCCCCCGCGAGTGCGCGACTCGTGTGCGCTGGGCCAGTGACCTGCGGGCCTGGTGGCCGGGGCCGGTTCAGGCGAGGTGGGCGAAGACGACGAGGTTCTCCGTGTAGTCCTTGGCCGTACGGTCGTAGTCACCCGCACAGGTGATGAGCCGGACCTGGGCCCGGGCCGTGTCGCCGTACACGCGCTTGCTGGGGAAGTGCTCCTTGTCGAACGTCTCCACGCTGTCGACCACGAAGGAGGCCTTGCTCCCGTCGGCTCGTTTGACGGAGAAGGAGTCGCCCTTCGCCAGTCCTCCGAGGTTCGCGAACACGGCGGGCGACTTCGCCGTGTCGACGTGCCCGGCGATGACCGACGTGCCCGTCTCCCCGGGGGACGGCCCCTCGGCATGCCAGCCGACGAGGTTGATGTCGTCGGCGGGAGGAGGTTCGAGCTGTCCGTTGCGACCGATGGCGAGAGCCATGAAGGGGGCGTCGACGAAGATTTTCGGAATGAGCAGGCGCAGGGGCTTCGACCGAGGCAGATGCTTCCCCGCCGCCCGTCTTTCAGGCTGCCTTGCCGATTGCCCCGCCGGCTGACCGGCAGGCGGAGCCGACGCGGAGGCGTGGGCGGCGCCTGATGCGCCGGAGGCGCCGGACGGCGTGTCGTTGCCGCCGAACAGGCTCACGGCCAGGACCAGGGCGGCCGCGGCACCGATCACCATCACCTTGGTACGGGACCCCTGCTCGGTCGGGTCGGGCTCGTTGTTGACGGGTCTGCCACCGGGTTTGTCTGCGGGGGAAGAAGGACGGACTGCCATCGGACACCACCTCACCGGGGCACGGCAGCAAATCGGACGGGGGACGGGGACGGGGACGGGGGACGGG
Organism: Streptomyces sp. NBC_00878; assembly: GCF_026341515.1. Lineage (NCBI taxonomy): Bacteria > Bacillati > Actinomycetota > Actinomycetes > Kitasatosporales > Streptomycetaceae > Streptomyces > Streptomyces sp. NBC_00878. The sequence continues at coordinate 5,697,483 of NZ_JAPEOK010000001.1, forward strand.
GACGGAAGCGGGACGGAGGTGGGACACGGGGAAAGCCGGCGTGGCCGCCACGCACCACGCGCGTGGCGGCCACAACGGCTATCGCACCGGGCACGGATCAGGCCACGCTTCCGGCGGTCTTCTTGCGGCGCGCCGCGTACAGACCCGTTCCGACGACCGCCAGGACGGCGAGCCCGCCCGCGGTCACGGTCGACGCGGCCAACGCGCCGCCGCCGGTGTGCATTCCGCCACTGGGCTTCGCGCGGTCACCGCTCCAGGAGCCCTCGTCCTTCTTGCCGCTCCAGGAGTCCTCCTCCTGCTTCGTGCTGCCGGACTCCTTGCCCTGCTCCTTCTCCTGGTAGCCACCCGAGTCCCGCTTGGTGTCCTTCGCGGTGCCCAGGTCGCCCTCGTCCGCCGCGGTCAGCGCACCACCACCCGTGTGCATGCCACCGCGCGGCGAGTCGTGGGTGGCCTCCTTGTCGTACTCCTTCTCCTTGCCGCTGTCCTTGTCCTGCTCCTTGCTGTACGAGGAGTCCGTGCTGTTGTCCCATTCGTCCGCGGCCGCGTAGGCACCGGGTGCGCCGAGAACGAGGACGGTCGAAGCCGCCGCAGTGGCGAGGAGCATGCGAGCAGAGCGCATCTGACGTTCCTTCCGTCGGCGGCCGGGCAGCTGGTGCTTCGTCAGCTGGTGTGGCCCGCCCCCGACGTGAACCACCGTCAGTCAGCTGTCCACCCGCCACCACTCAAGACGATCACACGGGTGAACCCGCCCGGGATCTTGGGCGTGTCGCGCCTCCTGCTGGCCGATCTCGGTCACGTTCCCTTCGCCGCAGATCCGGTTGCCCGGCGGCGACTGTGGTGGATGCAATGTCCGGCATGGCTACCGAGGCGCGCCCATCGCCCCTTGGAGGGGAGCGGACTGACGGGTCATTCGTCCTCCGGATCGGCGCTCTCGCTCCGCTGACCCGGCCCGGCCCGGCCCGGCTGGGCAGAGGCGGGCCGGCACTTGCTCGCCGGCCTGGGCGTGGCCGCCCCGGCGGGGGAGTATCACAGCGCCGTCGCCCGCGCCGCCGCCACCAGGGCCGACGCCCTCGGCCTGCCGTGCCTCTGCTGCGTTCCCACGGCACGGACCGGGTACGTACGGTACGCACCGTACGTACCGCCGAATCCTGGCCGCGCGTCGCGGTCGAAGGCACCCGCGGGCAGATCCAGTTCTCCCGCATGCCAGGCATCAGCGTGTGGCAATGGGCCGGGACGCCCATCCAGGTCGTCGACCGGGACCCGGCGAAGCCCGATCGCTTTCGGATCCTGCACACCGGCTGAGCCGATCGCGATGGCTCAGCCGGTGTGCAGGCCCCTGGTCCCGAGTCCCGAGGAGGACTCTGCGCCTGAACGCGGGAGGGCTCAGTGCTTGAGCGTGAAGGTGAAGTCGCCGGAGAGCCTGCCGCTCAGCCGGACCGCCGAGACGAGATTCCCCTCCGTGATCAGCCTCTCGACCTCGGCCCGCGAAAGACCGAAGCCTTCAGCGATGAGCCGCACCGGCCGGACGGGTATCCGCGCCGCGAAGCGAACCGATACGTCGATGGCGTAGTTCGCGTCGGCCATTTCCTTCACCTCCTTCACCTCCTTCACCTCCTTCACTTCCTTCACTTCCTTCACGTCGGTCACCTCGCGGTCCTGGTGATCCGATCCGCCGGTGTCGAGACGCCAGGCGTTGTCCCAGTCGAGGGCGATGCGATTGCGGCGCCGTACGACCGGATCCTGGAGCAGCTCGGCCGCCAGGCCGGGGTCGTTGTCATGCAGCCGGTCCAGCAGTCCGGGCCGTATGGAGCGCACGTTCATCCGTTCCATGACCGTGAGCTTCGTGGTCTCCCCGCAGGCGGTACAGAGCGCGAGGAGCCAGACATCGAGGACCTTGTGGTTGGCGTTGACGCGGAATTTGCCGCTCGTCCGGAAACGCTCGGACGCGCACGCGTGGCAACGACGGAGAACGAGGGGCAGGCAGGTGGGCATGACCACCCAGTTTTCGAGCACAGAAGTACACCGGTTTCAGTGAGAAGTCCGCAGCAAAAAGCAGCGCGGCGCACATGCGCGACGCGCGACAGATCAGCACTCGGGAGGTCTCACACGGTGTACAACGGCACGTCCTTGCCCAGACGACTTGGTCCGGCAGCACGGTAATGGCGCACGGCGGCGCTGCTCCACCGGTTTTCGAGGCCAGTGGTTTTCGAGCGCCTCACACGGTCACGGTCACGGTCACGGCCACGGTGACGGTGACGGTGACGGTCATGGTGACCGTGCGGGCAGTTCCACAGTGATACGGATCCCGCCGGCCGGGCGCGGGGTGAGGGTGAGCGTTCCGTCGTGCGCCTGGGTGATGGTCTTGACGATGGCCAGGCCGAGGCCGACGCCCGCGTGGTCGGTGTGGATGCGCTCGGTGCCGCGCTGGAAGGGCTCGGTGAGGGTCGAGACCAGCTGGGGGGTGAGCTGCTCGCCGGTGTTTTCGACGGTGAGCACCACCGTCGTGGAGCGGACGCCGGTGGTGACCCACACGGTGCCTTCCTTGGGCAGGTTGTGGACGATCGCGTTGTGCACGAGGTTCGTGGTCAGTTGCAGCAGGAGCGAGGGCGATCCGAGCGCGGGGGTGATGCCGCCGGAGGTGTCGAGGGCGACGCCCCGCCCTTCCGCGAGGGGGAGGAGGGTTTCGGTGGCCTCTTCCGCCAGGAGGGACAGGTCGACGGGTTCGAGGGTGAAGGACCGTTGTTCGGCGCGACTGAGCAGGAGCAGTGCTTCCGTGAGGTCGATGGCTCGGGTGTTGACGGTGCGGAGGCGGCCGATGATTTCGCCGGTGTCGTGGTGCGGATCGGTGCGGGCGACATCGAGCAGGGCCTTCGAGATCGCCAGCGGGGTACGCAACTCGTGCGAGGCGTTGGCCGCGAATCTGCGCTGTTCGGCGACGTGCGCTTCGAGCCGTACGAGCATGGTGTCGAAGGCGTCGGCGAGTTCGCGGAACTCGTCCCTGCGGCCCGGCAGCCGGATCCGGTGGGAGAGCGATCCGTTCGTGGCCATGCGGGTGGCGCTGGTGATCCGGGCCAGGGGGGCGAGCATGCGGCCGGCGAGGAGCCACCCGCCCACGAGGCCGAACACCAGCAGGAACGCCATGACTGCCGCCGCCCTCGGAGCGAAAACCTGGAGGAGGACGGACCGGACGGGAAAGACATCACCCGGGGGCTTGTCATCGGGGTTGTAGAGCATCGCGCGTTCGGGGACATAGCGGAGGAGGAACACCCACACCGCCGCGAGCAGCAGGGCACCGGTGAGCATGAGGAACGCGGCGTAGCTGAGGGTGAGTTTGAGCCGAACGCTCACCCCGGGCGCTCTACCCACGATCGCGTCCGTCACGGTCGCCTCCTTCCTGCCCGGTTTCCTCCTGCCCGGTTCCTTCCCTCCCGGTTTCCTCACGTCCCGTGCCGGGTGCTGTGTCGATGCGGTAGCCGACGCCTGGCACGGTGGCGATGATCCAGGGCTCGCCGAGCCGTTTGCGCAGGGCCGAGACGGTGATGCGTACGGCGTTGGTGAACGGGTCGGCGTTCTCGTCCCACGCCCGTTCCAGAAGTTCTTCGGCGCCGACGACACCGCCTTCGGCCGCGACGAGGACTTCGAGCACGGCGAACTGTTTCCTGGTCAGCGCGACATAGCGGCCGTCGCGGTAGACCTCGCGGCGGAACGGATCCAGCCGCAGCCCCGCGATCTCCCGTACGGGCGGCCGGTAGTGCACGCGCCGGCGGTCGAGTGCTCTGAGCCTGAGCACGAGCTCGCGCAGGTCGAAGGGTTTCGTGAGGTAGTCGTCGGCGCCGAGCCCGAACCCGGAGGCCTTGTCGTCGAGCCGGTCGGCGGCGGTGAGCATGAGGATCGGCAGACCGCTGCCGGAGGCGACGATGCGCTTGGCGACCTCGTCACCGGACGGTCCGGGGATGTCGCGGTCGAGGACGGCGATGTCGTAGGTGTTGATGCTCAGCAGTTCCAGCGCGGTGTCGCCGTCACCGGCGATGTCGGCCGCGATCGCTTCCAGACGCAGGCCGTCGCGGATGGCCTCCGCCATATAGGGCTCATCCTCGACGACCAACACACGCATGCCATTGAGGGTACGAGTCGCTGCATATCGTCGGCATACGGAAACCCGCATACGTGCAGGCAACACCGCGCTGCCTTGCTCGTGGGGCGTGATCCCCCTGGGGGATACGAGGGATCCCTCAGGGGGAAATGATCTACGCCCGGCCTGTCATCAGGACGTCGGAACGCCCGCCTGTGCCGCGAGGCGGTCCGGGTTGGTGGTGAGCCAGCCGTAGTCGATGCTGTTCCAGAACCCGCACTGGTGCCGGTCGGCGTACACCCTGGACTTCAGGGCCTCGCTGTCGTCACCGGGCAGCAGAGACATGTACGTGCCGCTGCCGTAGGACGGCCAGGCCGCCAGTCCCGCGGTCGTGGGGTTCGCGTGTTTCACGAAAGCGCCCCAGTAGCCCACCATCGCCGTGGACAGCTGCCGTTGCTCCGGAGTCTGCGACTTCGAGGTCTCCATGGGCCACAGGTAGCCGAGCTCGCTGGCGTGCGGGGCGCCGGAGTCGAAACCGGGCGGAGTCGTCGCGAGGGTGGGCGGGTGCGGGTCGTCGAACTGGTAGAAGTACGTCCTCGGTTGCCGAGCCGCGTACTGAGCCGTGAGGTTCTGGTACTCGCAGCCGCCCAGCCCGTAGAAGACGCTGCTGTCGTCCCACAGCGCGCTGATGGCGTACGTGCCGGCGTACGGGCGGTCGTAGGCGGTGTAGGGGTAGTGCGCGAGTACGGCGTCCGCCGTCCGCGGCCCGAACTCCAGCCTGACCGCCCGCTCGTACTGGTCCTTCGTCGCGTTCGCGAACGGCAGGGCCCATTGGCGTACTTCGTCACGGGTGCTGCCGATGAGGAGGGGAACGTGGTGGATCCGGCCGGTCCGTACGGCGACGCTCGGCGGGAGGGGCAGTTCGGGAACTCCGGACACGGGCAGGATGCCGGTCAGGATGCCGCCGGTGAACCCGCTGCCGGCGCCCAGCAGTTCGCTCGTCGGCTTGGCCCGCAGGCAGGACACGGCGGTCGTCGCAGGGTCGGAACATCCGGCGGCCACGGCGTAGTCCTTGCCCCTGGCGAGGGCCTGGGCGGTCGTGTGGCTCGGGCAGCCGCCGCTCTGGATGATCGCGCCCGCGAACAGGCCGCGGGCCGGAGGTGAGGCCAGCAGCGCGCAGACGGAGTGGCCGCCGGCCGACTCGCCCGCGATGGTCACGCGGCCCGCGTCACCGCCGAAGGCGCCGATGTTGCGCTGCGTCCAGCGAAGCGCCGCCTGCTGGTCGAGCAGGCCGTAGTTGCCCGCGCCCCGCCGGCTCAGCCCGGGCAGGTCGAGGAATCCGAACACGCCCAGCCGGTAGTTGATCGTGACGACCACGACGTTCTCGGTCTTCGCGATCTGCGAGCCGTCGTAGAGGTCACCCGAACCGCCGGCGAAGCCCCCGCCGTGGATCCAGAACAGCACCGGCAGCGGGCGGTTCGTCCGCCGTTCGGGGGTGTAGACGTTGAGATAGAGGCAGTCCTCGCTCATGCCCGGGCCGTTGCCGTTGCCGTTGCCGGCGGCCGACTGCGGGCAGCGCGAGCCGTAGGAGGTGGCCGACCGTACGCCCGGCCAGGCGGAGGCGGGCGCGGGCGGTTGCCAGCGTCCGGCACCGGTCGGCGGGGCGGCGTACGGGATGCCGAGGAACCGGCTCACCCCGTCCGCCGCGGCTCCCGCGAGGGCGCCCGTGTCGGTGGAGACCGTCAGGGAGCGAGGGGAAGGGGTCGCGGACGCGGGCACGGCGGATACGACGTTCAACAGGGCGAGCAGGCTCACCAGGGTCGCAAGCCCTCGTAGGACGACGGAGCGCACGGAACCTCCCAAGAGGCGGCAGCGGGCCGGAAGGCCACATGCTCCGCCGCCCCCGGCGGCCGGACAACACGACTGTTCCGCTCAACAGACCTGCGCCGTGCCCTCAGATACGTCATCGGCACGCGATGCCCATACATCAGTCTGGTGTATATGCATGCATTTGGTATATGTCCAGACATGCGGGTTCCCTCCGAAGAGGTCGGCTGGAGTACGGGAGGAGGAGTCAGTTCCCGGTTGGGCGCGTCAGGTCACGCACCGCCGAGTCCAGGTGCGTGTTGACGGCGTCCAGAAGGGCCTGCTCGTCCCTGCCCTGGAGCAGGGCCAGCAGTTGCTGGTGCTCGGCGACGAGCAGGTCCTGCTCCGGATAGAGGTCCATGAGGTTGGCCAGGCAGATCCGGGTCTCGGCGAGGAGGGTGGTGAACATCCTGCTGAGCCTGGGGCTCTCGGCGGCTTCGACGAGGGCGCTGTGGAAGGCCAGGTCCTGCTCGGCGATGAGGCGGGTGTCGCCCTGGCCGGCCAGGGCGCGCATCTCCTCGACCACGGCGGCGAGCCGTTCCAGGCGGTGCGGGGACTTCCCGCGGTGCAGCAGGGTCGCCGCCTCGCGTTCGATCGCACGCCGCGCGGTGTAGATGTCCTTGATGTCGGCGGCGTCCAGCTCGACGACGAACACGCCCCGGTTGGGGATGTTGACCAACAGACCCTCTTGAACCAGACGCTGGAGTGCCTCCCGCACGGGGCCGCGGCTGACGCCCAGCCGGGCCCCCAGCTGCGGCTCGATCATCCTGCTGCCTGGCGCGAACGCGCCGGAGACGATCTGTTCCCGCAGCCGGTCCGCGATGAGGGCGGGGGTGCTTCGCAGGTTGACCGGGGTGAGCTCGTCGAGTCCTGGCTGCGACACGTCTCCTGATCCCCCTCGTGGTTTGCCCCTTGTGGCGGTCCGGACCGTACTCATGACGCCGAGCGGTCCCGCACGGGTGTGGCGATGTACTTGTACTCCAGGAACTCCTCGATGCCGACCCGGCCGCCTTCCCGGCCCAGGCCGGACTGCTTGACCCCGCCGAAGGGTGCGGCCGGGTTGGAGACCAGGCCGGTGTTGAGGCCGACCATGCCGACCTCCAGGCGTTCGCTGACGTCCAAGGCGCGGTCGAGATCCTGGGTGAAGAGGTAGCCGACGAGTCCCCAGTCGGTGTCGTTGGCCAGGCGTACGGCCTGGTCCTCGTCGTCGAAAGCGATGACCGGGGCGACGGGGCCGAAGATCTCGGTGCTGAGCATGTCGCTGTCCGGGCTGACCTGGGCCAGGACGGTCGGCGGGTAGAAGTGGCCGGCGTCCTGCGGGGCGGCGCCGGCGGCGACGACCTTGGCGCCCTTGGCGACCGCGTCCTCGACGAGGGAGGTCACCTTCTGCTTGCTCGCGGCGTCGATGAGGGGTCCGACCTGGACGCCGTCGCGAGTGCCCGGGCCCACGGTGAGGGCGGCCATGCGCGAGGCAAGGCGCTCGGCGAACTCGTCCGCGACGGACCGGTGCACGAACAGGCGGTTGGCCGCCGTGCAGGCTTCGCCCATGTTGCGCATCTTCGCGGTCATCGCGCCTTCGACGGCGACGTCGAGGTCGGCGTCCTCGAAGACGATGAAGGGGGCGTTGCCACCGAGTTCCATGGAGGTCCGGATGACGGTGTCCGCGCACTGGGCGAGTAGCAGTCGGCCCACGGCGGTGGAGCCGGTGAAGGACAGCTTGCGGATGTTGCCGCCGCGCAGGGCCGGTTCGACGACGTCCTGGGCGCGGGTGGTGGTGACGACGTTGAGGACGCCGTCGGGCAGCCCGGCCTCCTGGAGGATGCGGGCCAGCGCGAGGCTGGACAGGGGGGTCTGGGGGGCCGGCTTGAGGACCATCGTGCAGCCGGCGGCCACCGCGGGGCCGATCTTGCGGGTGCCCATCGCCAGGGGGAAGTTCCACGGGGTGATCAGCATGCAGGGGCCGACGGGCTGCCGCATGACCATGATGCGGTTGCGGCCGTCGGGCGTGGTCGTCATGCCGCCGTTGATGCGGACGGCCTCCTCGGAGAACCAGCGGAAGAACTCGGCGGCGTACGCCACCTCACCGCGTGCCTCGGCGAGCGGCTTGCCCATCTCCAGGGTCATCAGCATCGCCAGCTCGTCGGTTCGCTGCACGATCAGCTCGTAGGCGCGGCGCAGGATCTCGCTGCGTACCCGCGGCGCGGTCCGGGCCCAGGAGTCCTGGGCGGCCACCGCTGCCTCGACGGCGTGGGCGCTGTCGGCCGTGCCACCGTCGGCGATCTCGCACAGCTGTGTCTCGGTGGCGGGGTTCTCCACGGCGAAGGTGCGGCCGTCGGCCGCCGGCACCCACTGGCCCGCGATGAACAGCTGCCGGGGAACGTCCGCGATGACGTCCGTCTTGGTGTCGTTGGTGTCGGCCATGTTCGTGTCTCCAGAACTCAGGAAAGCGAAGGGGGTTGGGGGTCGTCCAGCAGTTGTGCCAGGTGGGTGGCGCCGGGGCGGTCGTCTCCGGCGAGGTGCTCGATCTGCATCTGGCAGCTGAACCCGTCGGCCAGGACAGGCGTCTCGGGAGCGGCCGCTTCCAGCCGGGGGCGCAGTGCCTGGTCGGCGACGGCGAGCGAGACGTCGTAATGCTCGTTCTCGAAGCCGAAGTTGCCGGCCACGCCGCAGCAGCCGGTGGCCTCGGTGACCTTCTCGATGCCCAGGTCGCGCAACAGGTCGCGCTGCTGTCCGGCGCCGAAGACGGCGTACTGGTGGCAGTGGGTCTGGAGCACCACCTCGTCAGGTACGTGCCGGGGCTTCCACCCTGTGGCGACGCGCTCGGCGAGCGCTCCGGTGAAGGTCTGCACCCGCGCGGCGACCCGGCGTGCCGCGTCGCTGTCCACCAGCTCCGGCAGGTCCTTGGCGAGGGCGGCGGCGCAGCTGGGTTCCGTGACCACGATCGGTCCCTCGGTCGCGTCGAGGGTGGCGGCCGTACGGGCCAACACACGGCGGGCGACGCCGAGTTGGCCGGTGGTGATCCAGGTCAGGCCGCAGCAGACGTCACCTCTCGCCTGCGTGGGCAGCCCGGCGTCGGCGAGAACTCGGGAGGCGGCTCCGGCCAGTTCGGGCCGGAAGGCCCGCGTGAAGGAGTCCACCATGAGGATTGCCCCTGGTGCTTCCGCCGTCTCCGACACACCGCGCCGCCATGCGTGCCGCCCGTGGAACGCGGGCAGGCTCCGCTTCGGCGTCACTCCGCCCAGGCGGGCGATCCATGGCCCGAGACGGCTGCCCATCACCGCGTTGACCAGTTTCGGCATGCGGCCGGCGAGCGCCGTCCACAGCGGGAGCCAGCCGAGCGAGTAGTGCGACAGGGGACGCGGGCGCCACTTGTAGTGGTGGTGCAGGAACTCCGACTTGTACGTCGCCACGTCGACGCCGACCGGGCAGTCGCTGGAGCACGCCTTGCACGACAGGCACAGGTCGAGCGCCTCACGGGTCTCACGGGAGCGCCAGCCACCGGGGAGCGCACCGCGCAGCATCTCCTGCAGGGTGCGGGCCCGGCCTCGGGTGGAGTGCTGTTCGTCGCCGGTGGCCCGGTAGCTGGGGCACATGACCCCGCCGGTGTGGCTGCGGCAACGGCCCACGCCCACACAACGGTTGGCGGCCGCGGTGATGCCGTCCGGGTCCTCCAGGAGGGCGAACACCGTCGAGGGTGTGGTGGTCCGGCTGGTGTTGAGGGCGAGGTCCGCGTCCAGGGGGCGGGGGTCGACGAGGATGCCCGGGTTGAGCAGGCCCTCGGGGTCCCAGGCGTGCTTGAAGGCCGCGAAGGCGGCCAGCATCGATCGGTCGTACATCACCGACAGCAGTTCGCTGCGGGCCCGGCCGTCGCCGTGTTCGCCGGAGAGGGTTCCTCCGTGCCGTACGACGAGTCGGGCGGCCTCGGTGAGGAAGGCGCGCATGACGGTGCGGCCCTCGTCGGTGTCGGGGCGGAAGTCGAGCCGTACGTGGACGCAGCCGGCGCCGAAGTGGCCGTACAGCACGCCGGTGAGCCGGTGCTCGGCCATGAGGGTGCGGAAGTCGCGCAGATAGCCCGCCAGTTGGTCGGGGGCGACCGCCGCGTCCTCCCAGCCGGGCCAGGACGCGCTGCCGTCGGTGAGCCGGGCGGCCAGTCCCGCGCCGTCCTCGCGCACTCGCCACAGGGAGGCCCGCTCGGTCTGGTCGGTGATCAGTCGGCCGGAGACCATGCGGCCCGCGGCCTTCAACTCGTCCAGGAGGCGCTCGGCCTCGGCGGCCACCTGCTGCGGGTCGTCCCCGTCGAGGTCGACGTACAGCCAGGCGCGTCCCTCGGGCAGCCCCGTCACCGAGGCGGCGCCCCGGCGGTGGCGCATGGTGGCCACGATCGCCTCGTCCAGGCCCTCGACCGCGGCCGGGGAGAACTTCAGGATCAACGGCACATCCTCGGCCGCGTCGACGACATCGTCGTAACCGAGGGCGATGAGCAGCGCGGCAGGCGGCTTCGGCATCAGGCGGACGGTGGCGGAGACGACCGTGGCGCAGGTGCCTTCCGTGCCGGCGAGGACCCGTACGACGTCGAAGCCGTTCTCGGGCAGCAGGTGCTGGAGCTGATAGCCGGAGACCTGGCGGGGAATGCGCCCCAGCGCCAGACGGATAGTCGCCAGACCCGCGTCGACGATGCCACGCAGGTCGGCCGTCAGCCGTGCCACCCGCTCCCGGCCCGCCTCGTCCACGGCGTGCAGTCCGTCGCGGTCGGCGGTGGCGCGGGTGCCGTCGGCCAGGACCAGGTCGAGGGAGACCAGGTGCTCCCCGGTGCGGCCGTAGCGCACGGAGTGGTTGCCGCACGCGTCGTTGCCGATCATGCCGCCGATGGTGCAGCGGCTGTGCGAGGACGGGTCGGGGCCGAAGACCAGCCCGTGCGGAGCGGCGGCGTCCTGGAGGTCGTCGAGGACGATGCCGGCCTCAACGCGCGCCGTCCGGGCGGACGCGTCGATCTCCAGGACGCGGCGCATGTGGCGGGACAGGTCCAGGACGAGGCCGGTGCCCACGGCGTTGCCGGCCATGCTGGTGCCCGCACCTCGGGTGGTGACGGGCACGCCGAGGCCGTGGCAGACCTTGTGCGCGCCGGCGACTTCGTCGGCGCGCACGGGGAACACCACGGCCAGTGGCGGTACCCGGTAGTTCGACGCGTCGTAGGCGTACTGGGCACGTCGGCCGCCGGAGGTGTCGACCCGCAGGGACGGCACCTCCCTGCGCAACGCCGTCACCAGCTCTTCCACGGTGGTCATGACGTAGCGGCCGTGCCCTTGCCCACGGCGGCTCGCCAGGCGGCGAGCCCCTCGTCGACGGCGGTCTCGTCGATGACCAGTGCCGGGATCATGCGCACGACGTTGTTCCAGGGTCCGCAGAGCAGCAGAAGGAGGCCCTCCTCGGCGGCTGCCTGCTGGACCCGCGCGGCGGTGGCCGGGTCGGGCGAGCCGTCGGCGGTGACGAACTCGTTGGCGAGCATCAGGCCCAGGCCGCGGACGTCGGCGATGCCTGGCGTCGTACGGGCGACTTCCTCCAGGCCGGCGCGCAGCCGCTGCCCCATGGTGTCGGCGTTCTCAACCAGCTTCTCGTCCCGGATCACGTCCAGGGTGGCGATCGCGGCCGCGCAGGCGACGGCGTTGCCGCCGTAGGTGCCGCCCTGCGAGCCCGGGTGCACCTTGCTCATGAGCTCCTGGGAGGCGGCGATGCCGGACAGCGGGAAGCCGCTCGCCAGGCCCTTGGCGATGGTGATGACGTCGGGGCGGACGTCCTCGGCGTGGTCGTGGCCCCAGAAGCGGCCGGTGCGGCCGAAGCCGGTCTGGATCTCGTCCAGCACGAGGACGATGCCGTGGCGGTCGGCGCGCTCGCGCAGCCCGCGCAGGAAAGCGGGGTCGGCCTGGATGTAGCCGCCCTCGCCGAGGACGGGCTCGACGACGAAGGCCGCCGTCTCCTGCGGGGCGGTGACGGTCTGGAGCAGGTAGTCGAGCTCGCTGAGCGCGAAGCGGGTCGCGGTCTCCTGGTCCCAGCCGTAGCGGAAGGCCGTAGGGAACGGGGCGATGGCGACGCCCGACATCAGCGGGGAGAACCCGGTGCGGAACTTGGTGCCGGACGTGGTCATCGAGGCGGCCGCGACGGTACGGCCGTGGAAGCCGCCGTGGAAGACGACGATGTTGGGGCGGCCGGTGGCCTGCCGGGCCAGCCGCAGCGCCGCCTCGACGGCCTCACTGCCGGAGTTGGAGAAGAACAGGCTGTCCAGGCCGGCGGGCAGTACATCCCCGAGCCGTTCGACGAGTTGCTGGAGCGGCTGGTGCATCACGGTCGTGTACTGACCGTGGATGAGCCTGCCGATCTGTTCTTGCGCGGCGGCGACCACGCGCGGGTGACAGTGACCCGTGCTGGTGACGCCGATGCCGGCGGTGAAGTCCAGGTAGCGGCGGCCGTCGGTGCCGTAGAGGTGGACGCCCTCGCCGCGCTCGGCGGTGACGGGGGTGGCTTGGCGCAGGTGCGGGGACAGGCTGGTCAAGGCGGACTCCTTGTGCGGGGCGGACTGCGGGCGTGCCGGGCACCGGGGACACGTGGACGGCGCCCGGCACGGTCGGCGGCGAGGGTCAGCCGTTGAACTTTTGGTGGACCTCGTTGACGGTGGCGGCCAGGTCGCTCAGGTCGCGGCGGACGGCGTGAGCGATCGACGGGTCGTCCTTCTCGTCGAGACGGTTGATCCACACGCGGGTGATGTCGAGCCGGCCGGCGGGCACCATGTCGTGGAAGTAGCTCTGCGCCACATGCACCCAGCGGTCACGGGTGACGCCGAGGGACTTCTCGAAGTACTGGAAGTGGTTGAGGGCCGGCTTGTAGGCGCCGGAGTCCTCGGCGGTGACGATCGCGTCGAACTGGATCCCGAGGCGGCGCTGGGTCTCGCCGATGACGACGCGGTCACAGTTGGTGAGCAGGGCGAGGTTCCAGCCGGCCCCCTGCAGTTCGAGCAGGGCCTGGCGGGTCTCGGGGAAGACCGGCCAGAACGGGATGCCGGCCGTCAGGACCCGGAACTGGTCCTCCACCAGGTCGAGCTTCGCCTCGGCGGCCGTGCGCTTCAGAGCCTCCGCCAGGACGTCGCTGTAGCGCATGGCGGGGTACTCGCTCTGTACCTGCGGCTCGTGGCGGTTGTAGACGTCCAGCAGCTCCCAGCCCTTGCCGGGCGCGACGAGCTCGATGCCGGTGGCGATGCCGTGGCGCCAGTCCACGAGGGTGCCGAAACAGTCGAAGGTGACCCAACGCTTCTCGCTCATTGATCTTTCTCCGGGTTCTTGGGGTTCTCGGAAGGGAGGAGCCGGGGCGGGGTCGTGACCGCAAGCCGACCGGCATTGCCAACAGTCGGATCGTCTACGATTCCGCGCCCCGCGTCTTTCGTCAGCCGGCCAGAAAAGGCGGCGCCGACTTTCAACACGTGCACATGGTTCGCCGTCGCTGCTGCACGTGGCAGAGCTGCGCCTGCTGATCGGCGCCGCGGCCCTGTACCTCCTGGCCCGGCGCCGCCGCATGGGTCATGTGCCCTGGCAGTGGCGGGAGTTGAGGGCCGTCGCCCTCGGCTCCGTGGCCGTGTCGGGCTTCTCCGTCTGCTACTTCCACGCCGTCGAACTGTCGGGGGTGGCCACGAGCACGGTGATCGCCGTCGGCGGGGCCCCGATTCTCGTGGGCCTGATCGCCCGCTTCGTCACCCGGCGGCCCGTCGTCCGCCGTTCGGGTTCCTCGCCGTGGGCCTGAACTACTACTCCCCCGACCTCGCCTTCACCTTCCTGCTCAACTCCTCCGGAGCGGTGGCGCTGTTCGTCTGGCTCGTGGTCGCCGTGTCGCAGCTGAGGCTGCGCCGTCGGTACGAGTGCGAAGCCCCGGAACGGCTGGTGCTGCGCATGTGGGGCTTCCCGGTCCTGACGTGGGTCGCCATCGTCGGCATCCTTGCCGTCCTGGTCACGATGCTGTTCGACGACTCCGCGCGACCGCAGCTGCTGTGGTCGGTCGGTGTGGCGGCTCTGGTGCTGGTGTGCGCGTGGGTGCAGCAGACGCGGCACGGTGCAGCTCTGGTGGAACTGCCGGACCCGGAACGAAAGCCGGTCCGCTGACGTTCCTGACCGCTGACCGCCGTCTCCTCGCGAGGCGGCGGTCAGTCGTCTGTGAGCGCCCTGACCGCACTGTCCAGGTGAGCACGCATCAACTTCCGTGCCACAGCCGCGTCCTGAGTCTCCAGGGCATCGAGGATCCGGCGATGCTCGTCAGCGAGGTCGGCACGGCGCGGGTAGTGGGCCTCCAACTGGACCAGGCACATCCGGACCTCCTCCAGCAGACCGTGGAACAGCCGGTCCAGCCGCGTACTTTCCGCAGCTTCGACCAGCGCCGTGTGAAAGGCGAGATCGGCCTCCGCCACCTCGCTCCACGGGGCGTCGGCGGAAAGGTTCTGCAGATGCTCCATGGCCTGCCGCACCTGCCGCAGGCGCTGCGGTGACCGGCCGGGCGCCGACAGATGGTCGACCACATGCAGCTCTACGGCTTCCCGCGCGAAGTAGACGTCGCGCACGTCCGCACCGCTCAGCTCCGGTACGACGGCCGAGCGGCCGGTGTCGCGGCGCAGCACTCCGCGCTCCACCAGATGCTGTACAGCGGTGCGTACGGTGGGACGGGCGACGTTGAATTGCTCGGCCAGCCCGACCTCCGGGAGTTTCGAGCCGGGCGGCAGGTCACCGCTGAGGATCTGCCGGCGTAGCTCCTCGGTCAGTGCCTGCACGGCGGTGACGCGTTGCAGCACGGTGCATCCCCTTACTCCGGCCCGCGAGCGAACAGATTGTCACACAGTCTTACATGCGGGGGTATCGCGTATCCGGGCATGCTTGATGCGCCCCGGCCGTGCGTTCTGCGGGGCGCATCCAGCGGCTGCGGTCACGGCGAGGCGGGGCTTTTCACCTGGGAGGTGTCGGTAGCCGGATCCGTCGCTCGGTGCCGGCCTTTGGGGCTGAGGTCTTCGAGGGTGCGTCCCTTGGTGGCAAGTCCCAAGGACAGCACGGTCAGCACGCCCACCAGAAGGACGGCCGAGGTGACGCCGAAGACGGCGTTCAGGCCGCCCTGGGCCGCCGCGGCCGTGAAGGCGAAGGGAGCGATGATGCCGCCGATACGGCCGAAGGCCGAGGCCGTGCCCTGCCCGGTGGTGCGGATCTCGGTCGGGTAGGTCTCCGGCGTGTAGGTGTACAGCAGGGCGTAGACGCCGTTCATGAACAGCGAGAGTGCGGCGCCGAAGCCGACGATGGCGCCCTCGGAGTGGGACAGTGCCATGCCGAGTGCGGAGAGTGTGGCGCCGGAGAGATACAGGGCGATGGACCGCTTGCGGTCCAGGTACTCCGAGAGGAAGGCGGCGCTGAAATAGCCGGGGATCTGGGCCAGGTAGATGTACAGCACGAAGCTGAAGGACTTCACGACGGTCATGCCGCTGTCGGCCAGGAGCTTGGGCATCATCGTGAAGAAGCCGTAGTAGGCGAAGGTCAGGCAGAACCACATCACCCAGGCCACGAAGGTCCGTTTGGCGAAGGGGCCGCTCCACAGTACGGCGAGCTTCTTGCCCATCGAGGCGTGAGCGAGGTGGCTGGTCGCCGACGGGGCGTCCGGCTCGGCGGGGACGGGCGGCAGGGCCGTGCCGGTCTCCTTGCGCACCGACTCCTCCAGCGCGGCGACGACCTGCTCCGCCTCCTCCACACGCCCCTTGGACAGCAGGTAGCGCGGGGATTCGGGCATGGAACGCCGCCACCAGATCACGGCGAAAATGGGCAGCGTCAGGATGATCTGGGCGTACCGCCATCCGTCGTCGAACGGCGAGATCACGTACCGGCCGATGAGCGCGGACAGGACGTAGCCGAAGGAGAAGAACCCGGCGACGGCGCCGATGAACCGGCCCCGGTAGCGCCCGGGCACGAATTCGGACAGGTAGGGAGCGATGATGGCGCTCTCCGCACCGATGCCTGCCCCGGCCAGGACTCGGAAGGCGAACAGCACCCAGTAGTTGGGGGCGAACGCGGCGACCAGCGTCATGCTCGTGTACACGACGAGCGAGCCGAGCATCACCTTCTTCCGGCCCAGCTTGTCGCCCAGCGTTCCGGCGGTCAGAGCCCCGAACAGGAACCCGATGAGCAGCGCGCTGGCCAGCAGGGAGATCTGGCCGGCGCTCAGTGACCACTGCTGGGCGACCACCGGCAGGATGAAGGCGATGATCGCCGCGTCGGCTCCGTCGAAGGTGTAGCCGAGACCGCCGATGATCAGGAGTTTGCGATGGGTACGGCTCAGCGGCAGACGCTCAAGCCGTGCGATGTGGTTCATGTTCGGTCCTCGAGATCGGGGGCGCTGAGGCTGTGGGGGAGCCGAGCCCGAACGAAGGGAGAGAGGAGGTGTCTGAACCGACGGCGCGGAGCGCCGCTGGTGGGAAGGACCGTAGAACCGCCGGAAGTCCTGAACCATGTGCATCGGTTCCGAGTTCTGCTGCTGCCCTTTGGGCATCTGACGAAGAACTCCCGGTCGCCTGCGCATGGCCTTCCAGCGGCGTCGGGCCAACCCGAATCCGGGACCTGTAGCCACGCGGTGCAGCGCCGGCCGAGCGCAGTGCTCACGGCCTCCCAGCGCTCGGCCAGCACGTCCACCATGAGCAGCCCGCGGCCGTGCTCGTCGTCCGGCAGGGCGGACTCCCGCGAAGCCGTGCGCATCTCACCGGAATCGCGGACGTACAGCGTGAGGCACCGGTCGGACAACGTCATCAGCACATGGAGCTCGCTGCGGCCGTGCACGACGGCATTGGCCGTGAACTCGCCCAGGATGGCCATCGCGGCATCTCGCGTGTCGTCCGGGAGTGGCCACCGGCCGAGCGCGCAGGAGGCGAAGAAGCGTATCGGGCCGAGCCATCGGGCTTCGGCCGGGAAGGCCGCGAGGGCGGCGTCCTGATGCAGGACGCCGCCCTCGGGCAGGGAGGTGGACACGCACGCGGTCGGCCGGGAAGGGGTCGATCCCGGGGCTCGCGCGGACAGCAGTGCGGTGGTCATGACACAGCTGCTTCCGTCTCCGGCATCAGCTGCCGTATCTCCTTGGACGAGGCAGCGGACAGGCCGACCCTGTCGACCACCACCTGGCCGTCCTTGACGACGAGGTGGACGCGGCCGCTGTCCTGCAGGACCGAGATGTCGTCGAGCGGGTCCCCGTCCACGACAACCAGGTCGGCGATCTTCCCGGGCGCGAGTGTCCCGAGGCCGTCGAGACCGAGCAACTCGGCGTTGGTGCGGGTCGCAGCCACGAGGGCGTCCATCGGCCCCAGCACGGACGCCTTCAGCTGAAGCTCCAGGGCCTTGAAGGGCTGATGTGCGCCGAGGACGTCCGAGCCCGAACCGATGCGTACGCCCTTGTCCCTGAGGATGCGCAGGGCCTCGTACGCCCGCTCCAGCACATGGGCGGCCTGGGCGGCGCTGTCTGGCGTGAGCCCGTGTTCCTGGCCGTCGCGGACCAGGAGATCGAACGTGGCGATGGTCGGTACGGCGAACGTGCCGGCGGCGGCCATCGCCTCGGCGGCCTTCTCGTCGACCAGGTTGGCATGCTCGATGCTGCGCACGCCGGCCGCGACGCAGGTCCGGATCGACTCGGGGGTGTAGCCGTGCGCCATCACATAGGTGTGCCTGGCCCGGGCCTCGTGGACTATGGCCGCGATCTCCTCGGTGGTGAACTGCGTGTGCGTCACGTGGTCCGTCGGGGAGGTGCAGCCGCCCCCAGCCATGATCTTGATCTGGTCCGCTCCCCGGCGCAGCACTTCGCGAGCGCCCCACTGGCACTGCGCGACGCCGTCGACGACCACTCCCGGGTGGTACAGGCCGTCGCTGCGCCGCTGCCGGTCCTGCGCCTCGGCCGGGCGGAAGTCGCTGTGCCCGCCGGTCTGGCTCAGGGGGCCGGTCGCGAGGAACATCCGGGGACCGGGGACGAGACCGGTCTCCACCGCCTGCTTGAAGCCGTAGTCGGTGAACCCGGCGTCCCGCACTGTGGTGAAACCGGCCGCCAGGGTTTGGCGCATGTTCTCGAAGGTCTTCGCGGCCAGCACGGGGCGGGAGACGGTATCCACCAGGTTGAGCATCTCGGTGGCCGCGAGGTGCGTGTGGGCGTCTATCAGCCCCGGCAGGACGGTGCGGCCACCGACATCGATGACCTGGTTACGGCCGGTGTCGACCGGGGACCGGCCCATTCCCGTGATGCGTCGGCCCTCGACACGAATCCACCCTGCCTGGACGGGATCCGTACCGCTTCCGTCGATGGTCCGGGCATTGACCAGGTAAAGGGTGTCCACGGCGGGCTCCTTGGCGGCTGTACCAGCAGGCTGCTGTTCACGCTAGGAACCACGTACGGCAGGGACCATGGACATCCGTTGCGAAGAACGGACCCCGCCATACGGCAATCGTTCAGAGCCGGCGCACTCAGTCGGCCTTCGACTCGATCAGCCGCAGCAGCTTGATGCCCAGATGCAGGGCGAGCCGGTCCAGCCCGTCGCTCAGATCCATTCCGCACAAGGAGGCGGCTTTCTCCAGGCGGTAGTAGACGGTGCCCCGGTGCACGTGCAGACGCGCCGCCGTGGTCTGGTTGTCACAGCCGGAGTCGAGATAGGTCTCCAGGGTGTCGATCAGGTTCGCCTGGGAGGGCTGGGCCTCCTTCAGCAGCGACACCCGCGGGTCCATCAGATCCCGCAGGAGATGGTCCGGGGTACCGATCAGGACACGCAGCGCGCCGAGCAGGTCCCACGAGCACACCGGTCCTGTCTCCGGCCAGACAGTGGCGGCCCGCGCGGCCAACTGCGCATGTTCGTACGACAGGTGGGCGTCATGCAGATCTGACTGCGGGTCACCGATGCCGATGACGAGCTCGGGGAGATCGTGGCCACCGGCGAGCAGGTGATCGACGATGCGTTCCGTGTGCCCGGGCTCCGCAGGGGGCGGGACCGCCGCGAGGATCACGGCTCCCTCCGCGTCGAGACAGCGCAGGGCCCCACGAGGCAGGCCGCCATGATCACGCCACAGCCAGTGCTCCAGAGCGTCCGTGCCGGACCCTCCGCCGACAGGCCGCAGGAACACGACGGCGATCGGCCAGCCGACAGGGAACCGTCCCTGCTCACCCAGGCGATCGGCGGCCTTGCCGCGCACGGCGGCGGATCCCCGTACGAGGTCACCGAGCAGGTCGGCGTCGCTGTGCCGGGCTTGCTGATCCAGGTACAGGACCCGCCCCACCTCAGCTGCGGCTTCCATGACCGCATCCATGCGGGTTTCGTCCAGCTCCTGGTGGACGTCGAGGAGGCAGATGTACCCGCAGGTGGTCGACGCCCAGCGGGCGGGAACCACGACCCGGCCGGCCAGCTCGCGTTCCGGATCCGCCGGAATACGCACCGGGGCGGTCGCCGTGTCGATGCCGTACCGGCCGAACCACTCGCGTACCCACTCCGGGGTCGACCGAAGAAGCAGCGCCTGTCGACGCACCGTATCGATCTCCGCATCGTCGTGCGGACCGAAGACCAGGGAGTTCAACCGGGTGTCGGTGAGTGATGTCGGCACACCGACCTCGGCGGAGATGCCGTTGATGACGTCCTGCAGCTCCTGTAGCACGGCGGCCTCCCACAACGTCCCGAGAGCGAGAGAGAACGGCGTCTGCTCCTCCCACCGCTAGGAACATACTGTCAGACAGACTGACACTGCGAGGATGTCGATGTGGCGATCGGGCAAGGCGTCCGTAGCGCGTTTGGTCACTGCGACGGCCCACGCTGCCCCGGGTGATCTTGGCGTGAGTACAGGCGCGGTCCGAAGTGCTGCGTCTGAAGCGGGCGAGTCGTCGACCGGCGGGCTGCCGTCGAACGGGCTGGATGGGAGCCGCCCGGGGCAGAGAACGGTATTCACCAGGCCATCGGCGGTGGCGCCTCCCACGCCACCCTGACGTCCAGGCCAGGGACCGGCCACACCGGCACCTGTGCGAGCACGGCCCGCAGGGCCATGTCCGAGGTGCCTCCGCCGGCCGGGGCGAAGTGGTCGTGGAAGGCAATGACCAGCCGGGGGCGCTCGTTCAACAGCACGCGCGTGTTGCGTTCGAGGCCGGCCATCCGCCGCGGGCCTGAAGGCGCTCGTGCAGCGGCTCCTGCAGGTCCTCCAGCAGGACATCCGTAAGGGGAGGAGCTACCACATTCCGGAACTCGGTGCCGCATCGCTGCGGCTTCCCGTCCGAGGCATCCCGGACGAAACCCGGCACCTGTCATGCCCCAGCCCCACCCCTCCGGCGCGAACCGGCTCCCTCCAGGTGGAGCAGGCAGCGAGCAGACAGCGCCCGTGGCGGAGGCACGCGAACGCCCACGGCGTGGACCAGTCCAAAGGCCGGCGCCCGCGTCGCTCATCGACGCAGGCTGGACAAAACCTCAGCTCCACGGGTTGATCCAACTCGACTTCACCAGAGGGATCTTCTCTTGGGACACAACTCCCGCTGCCTGTGCGGGCAACGCGGTCCCGGCACAGCGCATCCAGGTCATGGCCTGGATCTCGTCCGCCAGCAGACCCGTCGCCGCCGACACGCGTTGAGCAGTCGCGGTCGCCGCCCACTACGAAGAGTCATCCTGAGGCGGCCCCGTTGAAGTCCGCTTCCTCCGGCAGGATCTCCAGGTCGATGTCCTCGCGATCGAGGAGCGGGCCCAGCGCCAGGCCGCGCTCCGGCGGCCAGAACTCGGGCTTCGCGCCGGGAACGGGGTCGTCCCCGCCTTCCAGCCACAGCCCCTCGCCTCCGCCGGGCGTGAAGAACGACACCATGTGCGCCTGTTCGCCGGTGAGGTTCCGGAACCGGTGCCGCGTACCCCTGGGTACGAAGACGAAGTCACCGGAGTTCGCCGTGAAGGTCCGGTCGCCGTTCAGGAATTCCAGCGCACCCGAAATGACGTAGAAGGATTCGTCAGCACTCTTGTGCACGTGCGCTATCGGCCCGCCGCCCGGAGGCACCCAGCAGACCGTGAAGCCGAGTGCGCCGTTGGTCGAGTCGGCCGTCGCCATGGTCTCGTAGACGTCCCCGGACATCCACTTGACCACGCCCTTCTCGGCGGGGACGTGCAGGACGCGCGGGCTGTAGTAACTCATGTTGTTTCCTCGGGAGTTGGAAGTAATGAGAGGTCAGTGGACGCCGAACTGCCGTGCCTGCCGCGTCGCGGTGCGGACGCCTTCGGCGAAGGGCTCGCCATGGCCGGGCAGCAGCAGGTCCGCGTCCGCCGTCAGTTCGTCGAGGCGGTCGAGGGCGGTGAGTGCGGCCCGGCTGTCGTGGGTGAAGCAGCGGCTCACGATCGTGGGTCCGGTGTGGTCGGAGAAGCCGTCGGCGGTGACCAGGGCGTCGCCGGTGAAGAGCAGCCCGCGGTCGGGGAAGGCGTACGCGGCGCTGCCGGGTGTGTGGCCGGGCAGGACGACGGCCCGCGGGGCGCCGGGGACGTCCTTCAGCACCTGGTCGGCGCCGAAGACCCGCGCACCCCGCACCGCGGGTGCGGTGAAGGCGCCGGAGCGGGCCAGCCCGAGGGGGAGGGCGAGCGCGGAGGGCCTGCGCAGCAGATACGGGAGCATCGAACGCTCCGGCTTGGCGTGCCGCATCGCGCTGCGCGGGCCGTCGCGCAGGATGGCGGCGTCCCGCTCGTGGATCCAGAGGTCGGCGCCGGCTTCCTGGAGGGAGTGGGCCAGCCCGGTGTGGTCGGGGTGGCCATGCGTCAGGAGTACGGCACGGACATCGGCCAGGGAGCGGCCGAGGCCGGTCAGCAGCGTGCGCAGCTGCTTCAGATGGGCGGGCGTTCCCGCGTCGACCAGGACGAGACCGTCGGGGTCCTCGATCAGGTAGAAGTTGACGCCATGATCGCCGAGGCGGTGAACGCCGGGGGCGACCTGCGTGGGCGCGGGACGGGACATACGAGCCTCCGGCGACCGAACAGTATTCGATACAGTCGACTGTAACAGAATTGGAGGGTGTGCCGATGGCAGCCGGAACGCCACGTCGGTCCTACAACTCCGAGGGCCGGCGCGAGGCCGCGCGCCGCAACCGCGCGGCGGTGCTGGAGGCATGCCGCGAGCTGCTCTTCCGGGAGGGCTACCACGCCACGACCGTGCGTGCGGTGGCCGAGCGGGCGGGTGTCTCCGCCGAGACGGTGTACAAGTCGTTCGGCGGCAAGCCGGGCATGGTCAAGGCCCTGTGGGACATCACGCTGGCCGGGGACGACGAACCGGTTCCGATGGGGGACCGCCCCCAGGTGCGGGAGATCCTGGGGACAAGGGAGTTGGGCGCCAAGCTCCGGCTCTACGCCGCGTACGTGCGCGGCATCCATGAACGGGTCACCCCGCTGTTCGCCCTGCTGACCCAGGCCGGGCCGGACGTCGGAGAGGTCCTGGAGACCGCCGAGCGGGAACGGCTGACCGGCGTCACCGCGTTCGTCACGCACCTCGACGAGTCCGGCGCGCTCGGCCCGGAGGCGGATCCGGCCCACCTGATGGACGCCGTCTGGGCCCTGGCCGGTCCCCAGTTGTACACGCAGCTCACTGCGGGACGGGGCTGGTCGGCCGACACGTACGAGAAGTGGCTGGCCGACATGCTGACGGCCATGCTCGTGCCCCCTCCGCCCCAGCCGCCCCAGCCGCACCAGCCGCTCCGGACGCGGTGAGCGCCCACCGCATCTGCCGCGACGACGAGATGGCAAGCGGGGCCGTTCACTTGGCAAGAAGGGACGGGCGGATTGGAAGCATCCGCCAGGCGTATCAGGTCTGTGCCGCGCCCGTGGTGTGCGCGGGCACGGGGTCCGGCAGTGGCTGTTCGGTCCATATGCACTTGCCGTCGAGCGTGTAGCGGACGCCCCAGCGCTGGCTGAGCGCGGCGACCAGTTGCAGTCCGCGCCCGCCTTCGTCGGTGTCCCGGGCGCGGCGCATGCGGGGAGTGGTGAGGCTGCCGTCGGAGACCTCGCAGATGAGGCTGCGGCTGCGGACCAGGCGCAGTCGCAGGGGTCCCCTGGCGTGGCGCACCACGTTTCCCACCAGCTCGCTGGCGAGCAGTTCCGTCGTCGTCACCAACTCGTCGAGCTGCCATTCGGCGAGTCGGCGACGGATGTGGGAGCGGGCCTGGCCGGCCGCGACCGGATCCTCCGGGAGCGTCCAGACGCTCATGTCCTCGGGGCGCAGAGCGCGGACCCGGGCGACGAGCACGGCCGCGTCGTCGCCGGTCTGCTCGCCCTCCGGCAGCAGGGCCGCGGTGAGCGAGGCGCACAGCCGGTCCAGGCGGCCGGCCTCGTCCGTCTGCTCCTGCTCCCGCTCGTCCGGCCGCGGCCACGGTCCGGTGGCGGGGGTCGGGGGCGCGGTGTCCGCCGTAGTGGTGAGGGCGGTGGTCAGCTGCACGATGCCGGTGTCGATGTCGCGGCGGGCGGACTCGACGAACCCGTCGGTGTAGAGCACCAGGAGGCTCCCCTCGGGCAGCACCAGTTCGGTGGTCTCGAAGGGGGGTGTGGCCGCGCCGAGGGGCGGGTCGGCCGCCAGGTCGAGGAGACGGACCGTGCCGTCGGGGCTGACGAGGACCGGTGGCGGGTGTCCCGCGCTGGAGACGGCGCAGCTGCCGGTGGCCGGGTCGTACACGGCGTACAGGCAGGTGGCGTAGAAGTCGTCGCCGAGATCGCTGACCAGGTCGTTGAGGTGCGAGAACAACTCGTCGGGGGGCAGTTCGAGGCCGGCGAGGGTGTGTACGGCGGTACGCAGCCGCCCCATGGTGGCCGCCTCGGAGAGGCCGTGGCCCATGACGTCGCCGATCACCAGCGCGACCCGGTCGCCGGACAGCGGGATGACGTCGTACCAGTCGCCGCCGAGCATGCCCTCGCTGGCCGGGAGGTAACGGGCGGCGGTGGTGACGGTGGGCAGCAACGGCAGGGCGCGCGGCAGCAGACCGCGCTGCAACTCCTGCGCGCGGTGGTGCTCGGCGTCGTACAGCCGGGCCCGCTCCAGGGTCTGCGCGATCAGTCCGCTCAGCGCGATCAGCAGTCCGCGCTCGTCGTCCGCGAGGCGGCGGGGCCGGTCGAAGGAGATGACGCAACCGCCCACGACGCGCCCGGAGACCATCAGCGGGAGGAAGGCCCAGGAGTGTTTTCCGCCGAGGGCGGCGAAGGCGGCCAGCCCGGGATAGCGGGCCTCCAGTTCCTGCGGCGAGTCGACGAACCGCGGTACGCCGTCGCGCATCGCCTGGTCGAGCGGGTTGTTCTCGGGCCCGTCGGGGAGCCGGTCGATGTACGAGCGGGGGTAGCCGACGGACTGGAGCGTCCAGTCGCCGCCGGGGCCGGCCGCGTGCACGATCAGCCCCGTGGCCCCGACGAGCGGCAGCAACCGCTCCGCCACGGCGTTGATCACGTCCTGCACGGTGAGCGCCTCGGCGAGTGCCCTCGTCAGGCCCCCGATACGGGAGGTGCGCTCGGCGGCGGCGCGCTCCTCGGCGGCCCGTCTGGCCTGTATCTCCCGCTGCTCGGTGACATCGGTCAGATAGACCGTCAGCCCGTCGGGCACCGGGATGATCCGCAGGTGGTACGAGCGCCCGTCGGTCGGCGACCTCACGTCGATACCGGTGGCGACGCGGTCCGCCATGGCACTGCGGCACCGTGACGCGAGGGCGGGCACGGCGACCGCGGGCAGTTCCCAGAGCACGCGGCCGATGAGGTCGTCCGAGGGACCGACAAGCTGCTGGGCCCGCCCGTTGACGTACATGATCCGTCCGTCGGAGTCGACGGCGAGGAAACCGTCGCTCATGTGCTGCAGGGCACGGCCGACCGAGTCCATGGCCGCGCGCGTCTCGCTGGTCTCCCACAGCCGGCCCACCATACGGGCCGGACGGCCGTCGTCCCCGTTCACGATCCGGCCCCTGGCCTCCACCCACCCGACGGTGCCGTCGGGCCGGAGCACCCGGTGCCTGACGCCGTACTCCCCGCCCTTGCGCAGCGACTGCTCCGCCTGGGTCACCACGGCCGGCAGATCCTCGGGATGGACCAGTGCGCGCCAGGTCTCGATCCGTCCGTCGAAGTGGTCCGGGGGGATGCCGAGCACGAGCGCCATCTCCTCGTCCCAGAGGATGTCGCCGGTACGGATGTTCCAGTCCCACGCGCCGACCCGTACGGCCTCCCGTGCCGCGCGGAGGGGTGACGCGGCGGGCCGGGCCGCGGAGCCGGAATCCACCAGGTCGGCGACCAGGCCGGCGATCCACCGCGCGGCCACTTCGAGAAGGCCTCGCTCCGCGTCGGTGGGCGGCCCGGGCCGGCTGGTCACGACGGACAGCACCCCGAGGGTGTCCTCCTCGTGACACAGCGGAACGGCCGCGACGCCGGTGTACGGGGCGGTGTACGGACCGGTGTCCGTACCGGTGCGCGGGCCCGTGTACGGGGTGGAGGTCCGGTCGGGGGACGCCGGCAGCCACACCACCGCGCGC
Source organism: Streptomyces sp. NBC_00878 (assembly GCF_026341515.1). Classification (NCBI taxonomy): domain Bacteria; kingdom Bacillati; phylum Actinomycetota; class Actinomycetes; order Kitasatosporales; family Streptomycetaceae; genus Streptomyces; species Streptomyces sp. NBC_00878. Next base: position 5,722,939 of record NZ_JAPEOK010000001.1, read on the forward strand.
TCTCGGATCGCCTGGGCGGTGGCCGCCTCGGTCAGGGCGTCGACCTCCTGTCGGCCGAGGCTGAGGCCTTCCGGGTTTCCGCTGGTCAGCGCGGGGTGCAGGCGAAGACTGCCGTCGGGGCCCCCGGGGCCGTCGAAGAGGTACACCATGCCGATCGGGGCGCCGACAGCGGTCACCGTCTGCCGCAGCGCCGAGCTCAGCGTAGAGTTTTCTGACGTTTCGCCCACTTTCATATCCTCCCACCGGACGGGCGACGCGGCGGTGGGTTCACCCCCTCACGGGCTGCGCGCCGGGCCGGTGGGCCCGGCCGCTCCCCGACTGCACGGCCGACACGATCGTCCGTACAGCCGACACGGTCGTCCGCCCGCGGCACAGCCGACGGCCGTCCGTCGACGGCGGGCCGCTGCCGCCCGGCCGCCGCGGCCACCCACAGCTGCCACCCGGGCCGGGCCTCTCGGCGACGCCCGCCCGGGTCACCGAGAGGCCCGGCTGGGCGACACCCACCCGGGTCGCCGCCCGCGTTCCTCCGCCGGTACCGGGAGAGCTGTGCGCCACCGGGGCCTGCGGGCCTGCGCCGGGCTGCCGGACCTCAGCCGACCGCGGCGAAGAACCGTTCCAGGCGCGGTTCGCCGGACTTGTCGAAGACCGTCTCCGGCGGGCCCTGGACAAGAACGCGGCCCTGGTCCATGAAGACCACCCAGTCCGCGACCTCGCGCGCGAAGCGCATCTCGTGGGTGACGACGACCATGGTCGTACCCTCGGCGGCGAGTTCGCCCATCACCGACAGGACCTCGCCCACGAGCTCGGGGTCGAGGGCGGAGGTCGGTTCGTCGAAGAGCAGCACGCTGGGGTCCATCGCCAGGGCGCGGGCGATGGCCACGCGCTGCTGCTGGCCCCCGGAGAGCTGGTGGGGGTACTTGTGGGCGTGGGCGTCCATGCCCACCTTGCGGAGCAGTTCGCGCGCCCGCACCTCGGCGGCCAACCGGCTGCGGTACTGCCGCTGCTGGAGCGGGGCGAGGGTGATGTTCTGCAGGGCGGTTCTGTGCGGGAAGAGATTGAACCGCTGGAAGACCATGCCGACGCGACGGCGCTGGGCGGCGAGTTCACGGTCCCGGCCGCCCATGGGCAGCCCGTCGATCTCCACACTGCCGTGGTCGGGCTGTTCCAGGTGGTTGAGGGTGCGTACGAGGGTGGTCTTGCCCGAGCCGGAGGGGCCGATGACGGCCACCACCTCGCCGCGGTGCACATCGAGGTCCACCCCGTCCAGGACGGACACCGGGCCGAACGACTTCCGCAGGCCCCGGGCGCGTACGACCGCCTCGCCCTCGTGCGCGGTGCGGGCACGGGTCCGCCGCACCGGTTCGGCGGGGACCCCGTCCTCCGGGGCGTCGTCGATGGGTGCCGCGGCCTTCGTACGGCGCTTACGGACGTCGAGGCGGCGTTCGGCCAGGGCGCGGAGCCGGTCGAAGAGGGTGACCAGCATGACGTAGTAGACCGCGACGGCCAGCAGGGTCTCCAGGACCAGGAAGTTCTGGGTGTAGAGGCGCTGGCCGACCAGCAGCAGCTCGGCCAGGGAGATGGAGCTGACCAGCGAGGTCAGTTTGAGGATGCTGATGAACTCGTTGCCCAGCGTGGGAAGCGCGACCCGGAACGCCTGCGGCACCACCACATGCCGCTGCACCCCCGCGTACGGGATGCCCAGCGCCTGCGCGGCCTCGCCCTGGTCCTTGCTCACGGACAGCAGGCCGCCGCGGTGGATCTCGGCGATGTACGCGGTCTCACTGAGCACGAGCGCGACCAGGCCCGCGGCGAAGGGGCTCGACAGCAGGGGCCTGAGGCCGGGGAAGAGCTGCGGCGAGTTGTAGACGAAGATCAGCAGCACCAGCAGCGGCAGACTGCGGAAGAACCAGACGTACGCGGAGGCCAGCAGCCGCAGCGGACGCAGCCGGGACTGCTGGGCGAGGGCGACGAGCAGGCCGAGCGCGGTGGAGATCACCCAGGCGGAGACGGCGAGTTCGACGACGAGCAGCGCCGCCCGCCACAGGTCGGCATCGGCGAACAGACCGATGGTGTAGTGCCAGTCGAAGCTGCCCATCATCCATCAACTCCCTTCGGCGCGGCCGAGGTTGTACTTCTTCAGCAGCTCGGTGTAGGTACCGTTCTTCGTGAGCTCGTCCAGCGCGGTGGTGAGGGTCTTCTTCAGGGCGGTGTTGCCCCGCTTGACCGCCAGCCCGGACTGGACGGGATAGATCAGGGACTTGCTGGAGATGGTGAGCCGCCCGTTCGTCTTGTCGGCGGCTGCCTTCGCCACGGCACCGTCGGTGACCTGGGCGTCGACCTGGCCGGACAGCAGCGCCTGGGTGCCTTCGGGATCGGTGCCGAACTCCCGTACGTCGACGGCCTTTTCGCCCTCGTCCGTGCACTGCTTGCTCGCCTCGTCGCGCAGCTTCTGGACGATCTGGCCGCCCTTGATCACCGCGACGGACTTTCCGCACAGGTCGGTGACCACGGCCGGCCGGTCGCCGCCCGAGGTCTGCACGACGATCGAGTTGCCGGTGGTGAAGTACGGGATGAAGTCGACCTGCTTCTTGCGCTCGTCGGTGATGTAGAGGTCGGAGGCGATCACGTCGAAGTGACCGGTGCCGAGCCCTGCGATGAGCTGCTCGAAACGCGTGTCGACGAAGGTCGTCTTCAGCCCGGAGGCCCCGGCCAGGGCACGGGAGATGTCCGGGTCGAAGCCCGCCGGGGTCTTGCCGTCCAGATAGGCGTACGGGGGATACGTCAGGTCCGATCCCACGGTCAGGGTGCCGGCGGTCATGGTGCCCGAGCCGCCCGAAGCGCCCGAACCGCCCGCCTCGCCGGTCGAGGAGGAACCGCTCGAACAGCCGGACAGGGCGAGGAGCGCGGCGGCGGCCCCGAGGGCCGTGGCGGAGCGGACCGATGTGGAGTGCATGAGGGGGCCTCTCGACCGGGAGACTGGAACTGATCCTGAAACTGTTGAACAATCTGGCTGCTGATGATGGTGACGGGTTGGTGTTTCAGTCAAGTAAAAGGTCGAAATTTCCTGGATGACGCACATGGAGCAGGTGGACCATGCCCCTGTTTTGTTCAACAGATCGTGCGTTAGGGTGGGGGCCATGTCGACTCTGAACGGCGCGGCTGAGACCGCGGGACGGCCCGTCCTGGTGACCGACGTGCTGCGCGAACGCATCGTCGAGGGAGAGCTGCCGCCCGGTACCCCGCTGCGGGACGTGGCGCTCTCCGCCGAGCTCGGGGTGTCCCGGAACACCCTGCGGGAGGCCCTGCGCACCCTGCACGACGAGGGCCTGGTGGTGCAGCGCCTGCACAAGGGCACAGCGGTGAAGACCCTGTCCGCCGAGGACGTGACGGACATCTACATCGCCCGCCGCACGCTCGAACTCAGCGCCGTCGACGCGAGCCCGCTCGCCCCGGAACCGCTGCTCGACGCGATGGAGGCCAAGGTCGCCGCCGCCGAACTCGCCGTCGACGTCGAGGCGTGGGACAAGGTGGGCACCGCGTCACTGCGCTTCCACCAGTCGCTGGTGGCCCTGCTGGGCAGCGCCCGCCTCGACGGCTTCTTCCGGGTGACGATCGCCCAACTGCGCCTGGCCTTCGCGGTGATGGCGGACCAGGGCGCCTTCCAGGCACCGTGGGTCGCCCGCGACCGCGAGATCTGCGACCTGATCCGCGGCGGCCGGCGCATGGACGCCACGGCCGCGCTGCGGCTCTACCTCGACGACTCCGAGCGGACGGTACTCGACGCCGTACGCGCCAACTCCCGTACGACCAACTCCCGTTCGGCAACGAAAACGGCAGCGACCAAGGCAACGGCAGCGACCAAGGCAACGGCAGCGACAACAGCAGTGACAACGGCAGCGAAGGGCAAGCGATGAACTCCCGCACAGCATCGGCGGCGAAGGCGGCGAAGGCGGCGACTCAGGCGACTGCGGTGACTGCGGTGACCGCGGCAACCGCGCAGTCCAAGGCGGCGCCCGCCTACCAGGCCACCCAGGGCGGCGCCCTCGACGTCGACCGCGCCTTTTACGACCGCTTCGCCGCCGCACGCCACGAGCTCGTGGACTCCTTCGAGATCCCGATCCGCTCGGGCCGCGCCTGGACCGTCCCGCAGGGGCACCTGTGCCGGATCGTCACCGTCGAGGGCCCCCAGGTCGGCGACTTCAACGTGTGGAACCTCCACGACCCGCGCGAGCGCATGTGGGCCGCCCGCACGCGCCAGTTGCAGCGCGCGCACATCTCCACGTACGACCGGATCTGGTCCACGCTCCCCTTCCTGCGCCCCCTGCTCACCGTCACCGCCGACACGCTCGCGGACTACGGTGTGGACGCCGACGGCGGACGTGTCCACGACCTGCTGGGCACCCGCTGCGACCCGTACGTCAACCGCATGCTCACCGGCGAGGACTTCGACTTCCACTGCCACTCGAACCTGGTCCGGGCCGTACTGCCGTACGGACTCACCGAGTTCGACGTCCACGACGTACTCAACGTCTTCCAGTGCACGGGCCTCAACGCCGACGACCAGTACTTCATGAAGGACTGCCCGGCGCGCGAGGGCGACTATTTCGAGTTCTTCGCCGAAACGGACCTGCTCTGCGCCCTGTCCACCTGCCCGGGCGGCGACCTCTCGGTCCCCCTGTGGGGCCCGGACGCCCGAGACCCCCTGGACGTCTGCCGCCCCCTGGGCATCGAGGTCTACCGCCCCGACCCCACCCTCCTGAACGACTGGACCCCACCCGCCAGGGCCGCCTACCGCAACCTCCATGGCATGGGCCGACCGGATTTCCTCAAGACCGTCGGCTGAAGCGCGTCTTCATCGCCGTCGTCGTGGCCTTCAGTCCTCGTGCGGGGTCTCCCCCTCCAGGAGTCGTTCACCGATGTCGTCGGCCCACGACTGTGCCCACCGACGCAGCTCAGTGATCGCTCGCTCGTCGAGCCCGTAGGCGGCAAACTCCGTGTCGTCGATCCAGTCGGCCCCGCCCAAGCGTGCTTGAAGCTCGTGCAGGTCGAAGGAGTCGCGGGCGTGGCGACGTCCAAGCTCTTCCAGCTCGATGTGGCTCCAGCGGTCCGCCGCGGCCAGTACGTCGATCAGATCCCTGGCGAGTCCCCGGTCGGCCAGTGCACGAACCTTGGTGCCGACGACATCTTCGAGGGACAGCACCAACCCGTGCTCGGTATGCACAGGGGGCCGCCAGAGTGTCTCCTTGAGGACATCGACCTCGCACTCCTCATGGCTGGCGGGATCGGTGACGATGAGCCGCGCCGACAGCGGATCCGTCTCCAGCGCTCTCACGCGCCACCCACGCTCTTCCAGGCCGGTACGCACGGCAGCGGCGATATCCTCCATGCGCTCCGGGTTCTCGGTCGCGACATCGAGATCCTGGCTGAGCCGGTCGACCAACCCATGTGCTTGGACCGCATAGCCACCGGTGAGCGCCAGAGGGTAGACACCGCCGACATCGAGGACATCCGCAAGCAAGCGACGGTGCAGGTCCGTGAGGTTCACGCAGCGGCCCGGGCTCCGTGAGCCAGCTCGTCGAAGGAGCTCTCCCACACCTCCCGGACATCACGGCTGACCAGCGTGCGCAGTGTGGGCCACAGGCTGACCAGAAGTTCGCGATGGAGATACCGGACCAGATCGTCGTGCAGACCCTCGGCCAGGACGATCCGGTAGTAGCTCATCCGTAGCCGGGGCTGATCGAGATCGAATGTGGTCAGCCCCGACCACGCCAGATGCAGCGGCAGGGTCACTGTGCCGTGCTGAGGGCCGACGAGCTCGGAGAGCGCGGCAGGTGCACGCCGAGCGAACTTCGCACGGCGAAGATCAGAGAGACCGGGCTGTGTTGCCATACGTCGATTATGGGCCACCAGGCCGACCTGATTCTGACCAATCCGCCATTCAACGCTCTCGGGGCCATGCCGAAGCCGCGTGAGGGCATCGACTGGCCGTATGGACCGCCTCCACCGGGTAGCCCTGCCTTCGCCTGGCTCCAGCACGTCCTGGTGTCGCTCAAGGGCGAGGGCCATGCAGCCGTGGTGATGCCGGTCAGCGCGGGCGCCTCCGCGGACAACCGGGACCGCGGCTTCGGTTCCTGGGACTGCGACTGGTCGAGCGACGACGGCAGCCGCGCGGTGGAGATCCAGTTCAGCCGGGACAACTCCCTGGACGCCGACGACGGAACGCCGGTGAACGTCGTCGGCACGAAGAGCTACTTCGTCGCGGACGAGGCCGAGGACGACAGCTGCACCGTACGGACTCCGCACCGCACCTACCGGAACTCGGTCGGCGACCCCACCACCGAACTCTTCCAGCTGACCGTGTACGCCCCGCAGCCGGACAGGCAACTGTGCGACACCGCAACGGAGTTCGCCGCCGTCGTCGTACGGAACATCGCGAAGCGACTGCCGGAGGCGTGACATGACCGAGCCGGGAATGGCACGGAGACGGCCGGGGGAGCGGGGGCCGGGGGACCGACGGCCGGGGGAGCGGGGGCCAGGGGAGCGGGGGCCAGGGGAGCGACGGCCGGGCGAGCGGGGAATGCCCGCTTCGGGCGGCGGCCGGTTCCTGCCCGCCACCCACGGGAGCCTCGCCCGGGGCGCGTCCGCGCCGCTGCCCGGCACCCTCTTCGCCCTCGCACTGACCGGAGGCATGACGCTGGGACCCGGGGACGGGCGCGAGGTCCTGTTCGGCCGCAACCGGCCCGAGGTGCACGTCTGCCTCGGCGAGGACGACCCCCAGCTCAGCCGCCACCAGGGCACGCTCACCCACCGGGACGGCCGCTGGTGGGTGAGCAACGCCGGGCGGCTGCCGATCCGGTGCGCCGGGGCCCGCCTGCTGTTCCGGGGCGAGGAGCCACTGGCGCTCGACATCGGCTACACCCCGCTGTTCGTGGGCGGTTCACGTGGCCGCGAGCACTTGTTGGAGGTCTTCGTCACCGGCCCCGAGGGCGAGCGGCCACTGCCGCGACACGGTGACGTCACCCGCCCGCCCCGGGTGTGGGTGCTGACCGAGCAGGAGAAGCTCGCCCTCGTCGTGCTGGGCCGGCGGTACCTGCTGCACGAGCCCCGGCCGCAGCCGCTGACCTGGAGACAGACCGCCGCCGAACTCGCCGAGTCGCAACCGCACGCGGGCTGGACGGACAAGCGCGTCGAGCACCTGGTCAACGGCGTCCGCACCCGGCTGTCCCGCGACGGAGTGCCCTGGCTGACCCGCGAGGAACTCGGCGAGCCCCTGGGCAACGCCCTCAACGACAACCTGATCCGCGCACTGCTGTCGTCGACCACGCTCGTACCGATGGACTTGGCCCTGATCGACGCCGCCTGACGCGTGCTCACGGTGCCTCGTGTCAGGTCTCGGGTGCCAGGTCTCGGGCGTCAGGTGTCAGGTCTCGGGTGTCAGGTGTCAGGTGTCATTTCCGCGTGGGGCGTCGAGTGGGCAACCAGGTGTCGATGACGGCTGCCAACTCGTCGCGGTCGGTGAAGACGTGTCCGTTCATACCCACGGCTTGCGCGGCGCGTACGTTCTCCTCGCGGTCGTCGACGAAGAGGAAGTCGGCCGGGGCGGCCCGCAGGGCGATGACGCAGTGATGGAAGGCTGCCGGGGCCGGCTTGGCCGCCTTGATCTTCCCGGAGAAGGCAACGTGGTCCAAGGTGTGCAGCCAGGGCTGTGCTGCGAGGAAGGCGTCCGCGTGGTCCGAGGGGATGTTGGACAGCAGGGCGACCTCGGTGACGGCGCGGAGGGACTGGGCGTAGGCGACCATCCGGTTGTCCACGCGCGACCAGCTGTCGATGTCGGTGAGGCGCAGTTCCTCGATCGTGTCGGCGTCGATGGACAGGGACGGGGACAGAGACAGGGACAGGGGCGGGGACGGGGACAGTGATCGCAGTACGGCGGTCCAGTACTCGGGCGCGGACTGCTGACCGGCGTCGTAGGGCGGGCGGCAGGCCCAGTAGGCCGTGGTGAAGGCGTCGGTGGGTGCGTGACAGCGGGCGGCCATCTGTGCCAGGGCGCCCGGGCGTTGGAGGCGGGCGATGACCCCGAAGAGGTCGAACAGCACGATGCGTCGGTCGGTGGGCATGGTGAGGGTTCCTCCGGGTTCTGGCGGCCGGGGCGGGAGGAAAAGCCTGTGCGGCACGGAGTGAGCCGTGCCGCACAGGCGGTCAGTGGCTGCCGTGTGCCATCTCGCGCGTGCGGCGCGTGCGGTCGGAATCGGTGCGCAGGATCCCGGCGGCCACAGCGGTGATCGCACACAGCAGGATCAGCAGTACGAAGGTGTGGTTCAGGGCGGTGAAGTGGGTCAGCCAGCCGATGACGGCGGGGCCGGCGAGCATGCCGACGTAGCCGAGCCCGGCGACGCGGGAGACATTGGCCCCCGCGGCGGAGGGGTCGGCGTGCCCGGCCGCGCTGAACAGCTGCGGGACACAGCCGGACAGCCCCAGACCGAACAGCGCCCACCCCGCGAACGCGGCCCACGTCCACGGGAAGACGGTCACGATCGCGATGCCGACGGCAGCCGTCGCCGCGCCGTAGCGCAGGATCGCCATGGACCCGAACCGGGCGACGAGGCGGTCGGCGAGCAGCCGGCCGATGGTCATGGTCGCCGCGAAGGTGCCGTACGCGAAGGCGGCGGTGCTCGCGGGCGCGCCGAGGACGTCCTTCAGATGCAGCGCGCTCCAGTCGTTGGCGGCTCCCTCGCACAGCATGACCATCAGAGCCAGGACGGCGAGGATCCAGATGCGCCCGCTGGTGCCGCGGCGCACGGCGGCCGCCGCCTCTGGCCCGGCCTCCCTCGTGGAGTCGGCCTCCCGTGCAGAGTCGGCGTCGGTGTCGGCAGCCACAGGCGCGGCCGGCAGTAGGGCGCGTGCCGACACCAGGGCGGTCACGATGCCCAGGGTCCCCATGGCGGCCATGCCCGCGGCAGGGCTCAGACCGGCGCTCGCCGTGGCAGCTCCGACGAGCGCGGCGAGGACGCCGCCGACCGAGAACGTGGCGTGGAAGGCCGACATGACGGGCCGCCCGTACGCCTTCTCCACGTGCACGGCGTGGGCGTTCATGCTCACGTCCAGGCAGCCGTTGCAGAACCCGAAGACCAGCAGGGCACCTGCCAGCGTCCACGGTTCCCGGGGAAGGCCGGGCAGCACCAGGGCCGCGCTGCACAGCACGCCGGTGGCGGGGACGACGATGCGCGCCCCGAGCCTGTCGGTCAGACGCCCGGCCACCTGCATACCGATGAAGGCCCCCAGCCCCAGCAGTACCAGCAGCCCCCCGAGCGTCGCGTGACTGATGCCCACGCGCTCCTCGATGGCGGGGATGTTCACCACCCAGGTGCCCATCAGAGTGCCGCAGAGGCTGAAGTAGACGAAGGTCGCGACGCGGGCGCCCCGAAGCGGATGATTCATGGAATCCACCGTAACGAACATCTGATGCGATCGAATACTGGCACTTCGCACACATTGAATGTTCGTTTCGTGTGGTGTTCAATCGCGGCATGAGCAACGCAGACCGGCACGGGATGATCGCGCAGGCCGTGAGGGAGTCGGGAAGGATCACGGTCCAGGAGCTCGCCGAACTGACCGGCACCTCCGAGATGACCATCCGGCGCGACCTCGACACGCTGGCCGCGCAAGGTGTCCTCGAGCGCGTCCGTGGCGGGGCGCGCACCCTGCTGCTCAGGGGCCAGGAGCCGCCTTTCGCACTGCGTGCCCACGAGGCCGTCGACGCCAAGCGCCGCATCGCCGCCGAGGTGTCCTCGCTCATCGCCGACGGCGAGACCGTCCTCCTCGACAGCGGCACCACCTGCCTGGAGATCGCCCACCTGCTGCGCCGCCGGCCGGTCACGGTGATGGCCCTGTCCTTGCAGGCCGTCCACGTACTGGGCGAGGGCCCGAGCCCGGCCACGCTGATGGTCCCCGGTGGGCAGCCGCGCGCAGCCGAGGGAGCCCTCACCGGCCCTCTCACCCTCACGTCCCTGGCGGCGCTGCGCTTCGACACCGCCGTCATGGGCTGCTGCGGTCTGAGCGCGGCCGACGGCCTGACCGCGTACGACCTCGACGACGCGGCCGTGAAGAAGGCCGGCATCGCCGCCACGCGCCGCATCATCGTCGCGGCGGACGGCAGCAAGCTCGGCCACACCGCCTACGCCCACGTCGGCCCCGCCACACTCCTGCACACCCTCGTCACCGACACCACGGCACCGGCCGACGAGGTCACGGCACTCGAAGGCACCGGGGTCGTCGTCAGGGCCGTCTGATGGGAAGCGACGGCCCCACAGGTGTCCGTACGGCGCCCGTACGGACACCTGTGGGCGCCCGTACGGCGCTCGGACGGCGCTCGGACGGGACGCGGGAACGGTGTCAGAAGTCCTCGGCGATGACCTTCTCGATGTTGCGCTCGGCGAGCGCGGTGATGGTCACGAAGGGGTTGACGGTGACGTTGCCGGGGATCAGCGCGCCGTCCATCACGTACAGACCCGAATGGCCTTGCAGGCGGCCGTAGTTGTCAGTGGCCTTGTTCAGGACCGCGCCGCCCAGGGGGTGGTACGTGAGATGGTCGCCCCAGATCTTGTAGGCGCCGAAGAGGTCCGTGCGGTAGATGGTCCCCTCGGTGGCGTTGATCTTGTCGAAGATGGTTTTCGCCATGTCGATGGACGACTGCTTCCACGCGGTCTGCCAGTTCAGTTCCACCTGTCCCGTCGACGCGTTCCAGGTGAACCGGGCGCGGTGGGGATTGTTGGTGATCGACAGATAGAACGACGCCCAGGTCTCGATACCGGTCGGCAGCGGCGCCACCTCCGCGAACGCACCGCCCGCGGCCCAGTTGTCGATGCCCGATGTCGGCATCGACGACTGGAGCGCTCCGGTCGGGTCCCACAGGTGGTTGGCCCGGCCGCACATGACGTTGCCGTTCTCGCCCCAGCTGTTGCCGATCTCGCTGTTGAGGCCGGGCAGCGCGCCCGTCGCCTTCAGCCGGACCAGCAGCTTGCTGGTGCCGACGCTTCCGGCGGCGAAGAACACCCGCTCGGCGAGCACGGTCTTGGTGGTGGTGACGGCTCCGTTCGTGTCGAGCTGCTCGATGGTCACGGAGTGGCCGCCGGTGGCCGGCGTCACCGTGGTGACCCTGTGCAGCGGTGAGATGGTGACCCGGCCGGTGGCGAGGGCCCGCGCGAGATAGGTCTTCTGGAGGGACTTCTTGCCGTAGTTGTTGCCGTACAGGATCTCGGCGGCCAGGGCCGACTTGGGCACCGTCCCCGCGGCCTCCCGCTTCATGTAGTCCCAGTCGTAGACGCTGGGGACGAACCTGAACGGGAAACCGGACCGTTGCGCGTGTTTGCGGCCGACGCGCGCGTACTGGTAGCAGTCCGTCGTCTCGAACCAGGCCGGGTCGATCGTGCCGACGCCGAGCGCGCTGTTCGCGCGCGGGTAGTACACGTCGTACATCTCGTCGGCGTCGACCGAGGGGAGCACCCCGGGGAACCGGGACCGGTCGGGCGTCACCGCCATACCGCCGTTGACGAGGGAGCCACCTCCGACGCCCCGGCCCTGGTACACGATGATGCCGCCCATGTCCTCGGCATCGAGAATGCCCGTGTACTTCGGCACGTCCTTGTCGAGCGGGAAGCCGAGGAACTGGCTCACCGGCTGCTTGGTGCGGGTCCGCAGCCAGAAGGACCGGTAGTCGGGGCTGGCGGTGTTGGCGAAGATCTTCCCGTCCGTTCCCGGGGTGTCCCAGGCCATGCCCATTTCCACCATGTGGACGTCCACGCCGGCCTGTGCGAGTCGCAGTGCGGTGACGGAACCCCCGTATCCGGTTCCTATCACGAGTGCGGTGACCTGTGCGCCGGGTTCGATCAGGTCGGCCTTCCGGGGGAGCGCGGCGGCGGTCGGGATGTCCAATGCGCCCAGAGCGGCGGCGCCTAGAATAGAACCAGTTCCTCCAATTATTCGGCGTCGGGTCAAACCTCTTCCTTGCAGTGTGTTGGCATGTCTGGTGCCCACGTAGATCTCCTTCCTCTTGCATAATCGAAACGAGTTCTACTAAGAGGAGTGAAATAAGTCACGAGAAACCTACGGGTAACTTAAGTGTTTTGAACGGGTTTTTCGCCTCAGGAATTAACCGATAACGCACCCCTCCCTCTGGCATCAATTCAAAATCGTGAATCATGCCTTGCGGAGCTGATCCCTTTGCGATTTCGCCGCGTGCGGGTTCCCTCGCCGGACGAGATCGCCGCCGTCCTCAGGGAGTCACACGGGGACGTGTGTTTGCCCGCCGAGCCTGACGAGCCCGACGTGCCCGCCGGGGCCGTCCGTCGGCACCTTGTGCGTGGGGGGCAGCTTGTTCAGATGCGTCGCCGGGACCTGGACGCGTGTCCTGTCACCGTCTGCTCCGTGGGCTGGAGGGCTGGAGGAGCTGGTCGACGGGTGCGTAGTCGTCGGTGAGCAGTTGGGCATCGCCGATCCAGGAGGTGAGGTCCTCGCCGGTGGCGATCTTCCAGCCGGTTCGCCGGGCGTCCAGCGCTTCCTGGGTCGCGCGCAGATCGACTGGTCGGTCGGAGGCGAGCACCACCAGATTGCCGCCCTCGGGCGTGGTGGTCGGGTCGAGGCCGATATCGGCGGGTTCGCCGACGAGGGCCACGTGCTCGAAGGTCTCGCCGAGAGTGGCCACTTCGGCACGTGCGAAGTCCATACGACCGTGATCGATGAGGTTGGCGACGTACAGGCCGTCCTCGTCGAGCACGCGCCGCACGTCTCTCATCGCTTCCACCGTGGTGAGGTGCCACGGCACGCTGACACCCCCGAAGGCGTCGCCGACGACGAGGTCACGACCACCGGCGTCCAGTCGCCGCAGGCCGAGCCTGCCGTCCTCGGCGCGTACCTCGATACCGGCTTCCGGTCCCAGACCGAGTTGGTCGCGGTTGATGCGTACGACCCCGCTGTCGATCTCGGACACAAGGCTGCGCGTCCCGGGCCGGGTGGCCGCGAGGTAACGGGGAAAGGTGAGCCCGCCGCCGCCCAGGTGGTGGGCGACCAGTGGCTCACCCTCGGGAAAGGCGGCATCGACCACCGACGCGATGGCGCGCACATACGCGAACTCGAGGAAGGTCGGGTCGTCGATGTCGACGTAGGAGTGTCGCAGGCCGTCCAGAACGAGTGTGCGGCCGCTGTCCCGGTCGGGGTCCGCGACGACCCGTGCGCAGTGGTACTTGGTCTCCGTGTCGCAGGCACCGGGCGCGACCGTGGTGGCGAGGCCCCCGGCGACGACCACGAGTGTGAGGGCAGGGGTGCCGCTCCAGCCGCGCGTTCGCCACTCGACCAGCGCCGCGCCGACCACCAGTAGTGTTCCGAGGCCGATCAGTATGCCGCTGACCGATAACCGCGATACGAGGACGAAGCCGGTGAGGACGGTGCCGAAGATGGCGCCGACGGTACCGACGCCGGACAGCCGGCCGACCACCGTTCCGGTCTCGGCGAGGCTGGTGAGACGGAGCTTGGTCACGATCGGCGTCACCGCGGAGAGCAGCGCGCCCGGCACGAGGATGGTCAGCGACGCGATCAGAAAGAGCAACGCCGGCGCCCACTCGGCGGTGGTGCGCAGCACGGCAGGGGTGACCGCCACGACCGCTCCCGACACCCCGAGCGAAGGACCTATGAGCCGACGTGGATCGACCTGGTCGGCGACGAGCCCACCCAGCCACGAGCCGAGGGCGATCGCGGTGAGGGCGATGCCGATCACCATGGTGCTGGTCTCAAGGGTGAGACCGAGGTAGGGAGCCAGCAGCCGCAGGGCGACGATCTCGACCACCAGGACCGCGGCCGAAGACCCGAACACAAGCGCGGCAGCGGCACGGGAACCCAGGCCGTAGTCGCGAGGCGGGCCCTCGGCGACAGGCGAGGACGACGATCCGGTCACGGGCGCCATCCTCGCATGCGACTCATCGACGGAACAGCACGGTGAAATCCTCGTTCCTTCAGCCACCTGGTGCTGTGACCGGGAAGGTTCACGGCCGCCATCCTCAAGGACACGATGGCCGGCGTCAGGACACCGCTGTGGCACCGCAGTGTCTGGGCCGGGGCTCAGTGCACCGGGAAGCCGAAGGAGTAGCCCTGCTCCGTGAGCCGGGGGAGGATCCGGCGCAGGGCCTCGACGGTCTGGGAGCGGTCGCCTCCCGCGTCGTGGAAGAGGAGCGTCGGCCCGTTCGGCACCTCCCGCTCGACGGTGGCGACGATGGCGTCCGTGCCCGGCCGCTCGAAGTCCTTGCTGTCCACGTTCCAGCCCAGCGGGCGCATGCCGCGGGAGGCGGCGAGCGCGCGGCTGGACGGGGTGAAGGCCCCGCCGGGCGCCCGGTAGTACATCGGTCGTACGCCCCCGGACGCGTCGGTGATCATGCGTTCGGCGTCGAGGATCTGCTGCGACTGGTAGGCCTGGGACTTCTTGTCCATGGTCGTGTCGTGCGACACCGAGTGGTCGCACAGCCGGTGTCCGGCCGCGACCACCTTCTTCACGAGGTCCGGGTGGGCCTGCGCCTGCGTCCCCACCATGCAGAACGTGGCCTTCACTCCGTACTCCCGCAGCACGTCGAGCACTTGAGGGGTCCACACGGGGTCGGGACCGTCGTCGATGGTGATGTTGACGCCGCGCGCCCCCTTGTCCGAGGCGTGCGCGATGGTCACCGCGACCGGCTTGACGTCACTGCCAGGCGTGGCCGACGCGTTCGCCTTCGGCGACGAACCGCCCACGGCACCGGCCTGCGCGGTCCACATCGAGGCACCGGTGGCGAGCAACGCCACCCCGAACGCCGCGCCGAGCACCTTGCCGTACCAGCCCCGCCCGCCGTTGTGCCGTGCCATGTCCGCCCCGCTTTCACACAGTTCGCCGATTCCTTGGTCAACTCGCGACCATCCGACAGGACGAGGAGTGGCGGCCACTGGATGCGTCGGTTACCGACCAAGGACAATTCCGGGGTGGTTCCCGGACAACCGAGCGAGCAGCGGGCAGACTCAGGCCGCTCGGCCAGATCCCGCCTCCCCGCCTCCCCGGCACCGCCACCGCCAACGGCGCGCGCACCGCGACGGCCCGCCAGAGCCGACGTCCTCAGCCGAGTGGAGTACCGCTCACGTCGGTGATGCCGCCGGGCGGACACCGCCGCTCGCGCCGGGGCCATTCCAGAGGGTCGCGGTCGTGGAAGAAGAAGCAAGTCGCAGATGGCGCACCAGGACACGCCCCGACAGGACAGCTCGTCCTTGTTTGCGGCAGGCCGAGCTTGCGGTAGCCGGGGCCGATCGCGACGATCACCGTCTTCGCGCGGTGCACGGTGCCTGTGGTGTCGGTGACGGTCTTGATGCCGCCGGTCAGTCGCCTGGCCGACCTCTGAAACCGACTCGGCTCAGGCGAAGGCCAACGAGCGGAATGTGTTGCGGACGTGGGTGAGCGGCTCGCGGTCGCGGGTGTAGTAGAGCTTGTTGGTGAGCAGAGTCGCCCATCGGTCCTTGCCGGGTGAGATCCAGATGCCTGTGCCGGTGAAGCCGTAGTGGACCCAGATGTCGTCGGTCTCTGGCGCGGTGCCAGGGGCCGGGTGCCAGAACAGGCCGCGGGGCGGAGTCAGTTCGCCGGTGTGGATCCGCAACGACTCCTTGATCCAGTCCGCGCCGAATCCGGGAGCCTCGACGGACCTGGTCGGCGCGAGCAGGTGGCGAAGGAACGTGGCGAAGTCGTCGAGGACGGAGAAGGCGCCCGCGATGCCGCACACCCCGCCGAGCAGGCGGGCGGAGAAGTCGTGAGCGGTGCCCTTGAGATGGGTTGCTGTGCCGTCGTCGAGTTCGGTGGGTGCGCAGCGCCGGACTGTGACAGTGGGCAACGGCCCGAAGCGGGTCTGCGGCATGCCGAGGGGGTGCCACACGTGGTGCGTCGCGAGGTCGTCGAGGCTCTGGCCGGAGAGGTGCTCGGCGAGGTAGCCGAGGATGAGGGCGGCGCGGTCGGTGTACTCGACCGCCTCGCCTGGTGGCCGATGCGCGGCCTCGCGGAGGACGCCGTCGCGGACGTCCTGGGGATCGGTGCCGTACAGGTTCTTCAGGTTGGCCCGGAGCGGGACGCCGGCGGTGTGGGTGAGCAGGTGGCGAGCGGTCACCTGGGCCAGAGGGTGCCCGTACACCTCGGGCCAGAAGTCGCCCAACGGCGCGTCGAGTTGGAGCTTCCCGTCCTCGACGAGGCAGCCGATCGTCGACCACACGGCGAGGATCTTGGTGAGGCTGGCTACGTCGAAGACGGTGTCGTGCCGCATGGGCTCGCTGGGCCGCTCGGGATCCAGGACGCCCGCGGTGCCGCTGGCCGTGGTGCCGAGGCTGTCGCCGACGGCCCAGACGGCGCCTGGGTGGACCTTGTCGCGGACGCCGTCCTGGAGGAGTTGTTGGATGCCGTCGGTATCGAGGTCGAGCGCCATGGTCTCCCGATCGATCGTGGGCCGTGCTGTGTGGTGTCCCAGTGCCCAGCGGGCCGACGTCCTTGCCGCGCACCCCCTCGATGCGTGCTGTGCCTCTGGTCGCCGCGATCGCGCACGCCAGTGTGCCTGCCTCGATCTTGTCGCCGGGTACATCCCAGGCGATGTCGTTGCTCTGACCTGAGGACGGCGGTGCAAGAGTGAGGAGATGCTCGTCGGTCCGGGTCTCCCAGCCCACCGAGTTCAGTGCGTTGAGCACGCACAGGACCTCCGGAGAGAGGTTGGGCCCGCTCAGCCTCAACGGGCGGCCGGTCGTGACACCGCGCAGCACGGCGGCCACGGTCGCCCCGCGGGAGCGGAACGGCAGCACCAGGGACACGCTGCCGATGCGCGGCGCGACGGACTCGACGCGGTAGCCGGAGTCGTCCATCGCGCTGCGGTCCCCGAACGCCTCGTACACCTTGAAGTGCAGGTCCATCCCGCGCGCGCCGATCCGGCAGCCTCCCGGCCAAGGCAGCCGTGCCTCACCATGGCGGGCGAGCAGGGCGGGCACCAGGTAGTACGAGGCGCGGATGTGAGCGGCCTGGGCCAGTACAGGAGATGTGCATCGGCTCTCCGTCGGCAGGAGTACCGCGGTCGTCGGCTCCCCGACAGGCTGTGCGACGTGCCAGCCCGCCTGTTGCAACAGGGCGAGCATGATCTGGACGTCCGTGTTGGCCGGGATGTTGCTCAGCCTCACCGGGCGGCCCAGGGCTGCCGCTGTGGCCAGCAGTGGTAGGGCGGCGTTCTTCGAGCCGTCCACGGTGACGGTGCTGGCGAGCGGGGGACCGGGGCGTACGGCGATCACTTCGGCAGCCCTGGCCGGGGTGAAAGCGGTGGTTGTCATGGTCAACTCCTCTGCAGGGGAAGGGAGATAGCGATCTCCCGATCCGGGGTGGTAGCCAGGGCGATCTCGGCCCAGCACCGCTTGCCCGCGGGCGTCGGCTCGGCGCCATACCGGTCGGCCAGGGCGGCGACGAGGAACAGACCGCGGCCGTTCTCGCTGCACTCGTCCGGGAGACCGAACCGGGGCAACACCGGGCTGGAGTCGCAGACCTCGACGCGCAGGACGGCTTCGACGAGCCGCACAGTCATCGAGATCTGGCCGGGACCGGCGTGGCGGACCGCGTTGGTGACCAACTCGCTGATCGTGAGCGCGGCCATGTCCACCACCTCGTTGTCCAGCTCCGCCTCCCAGCGCTGTATTGCCTCCACGGCCTGGTGCCGGGCGGCGGTGACCGCGGTTGGAGTGGCGGGTACGGACAAAGTGAGCTGGTGCGCTGCCATGAGCGGCCTCCCGAGGTTGGTGCGGCCACACCACGCAACCAGCCCGTCGCGGTGGGTGGTTGGCCCAGGTGCCTGCGCCGCATCGGTCATGCAGAAGCTGCATCACCGCGCGATACGGCTGATCTACGCTCGGTTGAGCAGGCAGGATCGGCGACGGCGGAAGGGGCCGTGGCAGGTGGCCGAAGCACACAGCGAAGCGAGACGGATCGGCGAAGTGATCCGTCAGGCACGGGTGTTACGGCGACGCTCGCAGAAGGACGTCGCCACCGCGCTCGGATACCACCAGTCCAAGCTGAGTCGCTTGGAGGGCGGCCGCGGTACGGAGGACATCCGCGTTCTGCGTGCCGTCGCACAGGAACTTGAGATCCCGCCACAGCAGTTGGGCCTCGCCGCTGCGCCCGATGTCTCCGCCACCGATCCTGAAGCCGAAGACATGCACCGCCGAACCTTCCTCGCCGCGAGCATCGCCGCACTCGCGACTCCGGCCGCCTCAGCCGCGGCCCACGACGACCTCGTCCGGGCGCTCCTCCCGGGCCTGAGCCCTACGAGCATCGGGCCTCCCATGGACACCACGGTGCTCCGCGAGCGGGTCGGCGCGGCCCGCAGGCTCTTCTACACCTGCGACTACACGGAACTGGAGCGCTCTCTCCCCGGCCTGATCGCCGACCTGCGGCTCGCCTCCAGCGGTGCGGTGGACAGCGACATCCTGTCCGCGCTGTTGGCCACGGCGTACCAGACCTCGACCAGCCTTTTGCTCAAACAGCATGACCAGGGAAATGCCTGGCTCGCCGTCGGCCGTGCGATGGCCGAAGCCGAACGCTCCGGGGACCCGGTCGTCCTCGCCTCCAGCGTCCGCGTGCAGGCCCACGTCCTGGCCCGCGAGAAGCACACCACTCAAGCCGTCACCCTCGTCCGCCACACAGCCGACCAACTCACCGGCTCCTACGACCAACGCTCCCCGAAGTACCTTGCGGCTGTAGGACTGTTGCTGCTGCGCGGCGTGACCGCGGCCAGTGGCGGAGGCGACCGCGCCGCCACCGGGGACTTCCTCGCCGAGGCCAAGGAAGTGGCCCGGTATGTCTCCCTCGACCAGCCCGACGCATGGGCCAACTTCAGCCCCACCAACGTAGCGCTTCACGAACTCAGCGCCTTGGTGGCCTTCGGCGACTCCGGGCTCGCCCTTCAGGCAGCCCGCCCCCTCATGCGCCGCCACATCCCCGTCCCCGAACGCCGCGCCGCCCTATGGGTGGAGACCGCCCGCGCCTACAGCCAGCAGGGCCGCCTCTCCGATGGCTACCAATCCCTTCGCATCGCCGAGACCTGTGCCGCCCAAGACGTCCGCCGCCCCGCCGTCCGCGACCTGGTCGCCGACATGGCCGCCCGCGACCACCGCCGTACCCTGCCGGAACTGCACCGCTTCAGCCGCCAACTGGGAGTCCCTGCGTGACCGAGCCGAACGCCCCGGAGAAGAAGCCCTTCCTGTACGTCGTCGTCTGCGCGTGTGGCATCGCAGGTGACGTCGGCAAGCTGATCAACACTGTGCAGGAACGGCACTGGGACGTCGGCGTCATCGCCACCCCACAGGGCTTGGGCTTCCTCGACACCGAGACGATCGAGGCACAGACGGGCTACCCGATCCGCTCGGCCTGGCGCACGCCTGGGGAGGCCCGCCCTTTGCCGCCCGCGGACGCGATCGTCGTTGCACCGGCCACGTTCAACACGGTCAACAAGTGGGCCGCCGGCATCTCGGACACCCTCGCCCTGGGCGTCCTGTGCGAGGCGTACGGCTTGGGCATCCCCACAGCAGTCCTGCCGTACGTGAACTCGGCCCAGGCCGCTCACCCCGCCTATCGCCGGAGTCTGGGCCAACTGCGTGAGATGGGTGTCCTGATCGGCGGCTACGTGCCTCACCGGCCGAAGGCCGGTGGTGGGGCGGACCGTTTCCGTTGGGAGGAGGCGTTGGAGCTGCTGGTTCCGAAGATGCGATAGGCAACCGTCGAGGGGCGGGAAGGGCGAGGAACTGCAGGCCCTGGAGCGTGCCGCCCCCGAACGGTGAGTGGCCCGGCCGATGGGCGCAGGGGCTACTCGCCCTTCCCGCCGCTTGCCTTGCCGTTGCCGGTCCCGTTGTCCGCGCCGCCGGCGTCGTTGCCGGAATTCCCGTTGCCCGACGTGCCGGTGTTCCCCGTCGTGCCCGTGCCGGCGTCCGCAGCGCCCTCGCCGGGTTTGCCCGTGTCGCCGGACTTGCCCGGTGCGGCTGTCGCCCGTGCCAGCTGCTCGGCGCAGTACGCGGCGACCTTGCTCTCGCCGCCCGCCGCCGCGACGAGTTGCTGCCAGGCCGTCGCGTCGAGCGCCTTGCCGCGGTCCTTGACGTGTTCGTAGGCGCGGCAGTGGGCCTCGGTGTCCTGGGCGGTGGCCGGGCCGTCCGTCGGTCCGACGCCGGCGGAGGAAGCCGACGAGGTCTCACCGCTCGGCCGGGCCGGGGCGGACACCGAGGGGTGCGGGGTCTTCCGGTCGGCGCCGGCGCCGTCCGTGGACGAGCCGGCCGAACCGATGGCCGCGACCGCGACACCGCCCAGGGCGAGGCTGGCGAACACGGCGGCGAACGTTGTCTTCACGGGGCGCCCGGTTCGCCGCTCCGCGGGCTGCCGCCAGTCGTCCCGGCGCCGGGTACACGCCCGATGCCCGTCCGTGCCACGAGCGGCCCGGAAGGCGGCGACGGCCCGCTGCTCGGCCTCGGGGGCGAGATCGGCTCCGCGCAGGGCGGCGGCGAGCACCGTCTCCAGCGCGGTGTCGTCACGCACGTCCCACGGGGCGGACACGGCGTCGTCAGGGTGCACACATCGACGGCCCGGCACTCCGTCGCCGCTCAGCCGTTCACCCATGTCCGCTTCCGTTCCTGTCCGACATGTTCGATTCACCTGGCGTTCCGGGCCCTGCTGCCCGTCCGCCGGCCCACTGTCGCGGGCGTCGTTCACTTCGACTCCCCCAGCGTCCCGGAAGCCTCATCCGTCACACCCTCTGCCACCTGGCCCCCGACGCCCAACTGGTGGGCGAGGCGTTTCAGACCTCGGTGGGCGGCGGTGCGCACCGCTCCCGGGCGCTTGCCGAGGACGCGCGCGGCGGCGGTACCGTCCAGGCCGACAACGACTCGCAGGAGCACGGCCTGCGCCTGGTCCTTCGGCAGCCCGCGGACCAGTTCCAGGGCCCGCTCGGTGGAGAGGGTCTCCAGCGCCTGGTCATGGGTGTTGTGCGGGTCGGGCAGGTTCAGGACGTCCTGTTCGGTCCCTCCCGACCGGGGCCGCACGCGCTGGCGGCGCAGATGGTCCAGTGCCCGGTGCCGGGCGATGGTCGCCGTCCAGCCGCGGAAACCGGCCCCGTCCCCCTTGAACCGTCTCAGGTCACGGGCGATCTCCAGCCAGGCGTCGGACGCCACGTCCTCCGCGTCCTCGCCGACGAATCCGCGCAGATAGCCGATCAGGCCCGGCTGCACGATCCGGTAGGCGACCGCGAAGGCGGTCTCGTCCCCGTCCTGGGCCCGCGCGACTGCCGCGCCCAATTCCCCGTCGTACGTCTGCACGCGGCGGGATTGCCGTGCCTGGCCCAAGACTGTCCTCGTTCGTACCTGGTTCAAAGCGAGTCCGTTCCGTCCGACGAGCCCCGTTGGCATCGACGGCCCCATTGAGACCAGCGCGCGTTCTCACGGAAATGTCACAACGCATCACGTGTCCCTCACGTCGTCGTCGGAGCTCCTGTGGCGTGGGCGGCGAAGCCGCGAGGCCCGTCGGCAGCTCCAAGGGAACGGCGACGTAAGGACGTTGAGCCGATCCGGACGCCGGGTCGGACGCCGGTCCGGGCGGCGTTGCGGCGCAGCGACGCCCGGCGAATCCGCTGATCGGGCACCTGTGCGCAACCCGTGCCGTCCCGGCCGGGTGACGTATCGCGCCGGCCGTGCGCTGTGTGAGTACCGAGTCCGTACCGGACCGCCCGACGGTGATCGGTGATCGGCGATCGGTGATCGCCGGGCCGGACGTCGTGCCACGACCACTCCCGAACTCTCTCCGCGTCGCTCTGGACTCCCCCCGGGAGCGACATGGAGAGGGGCAGGAGCGGCCGGACCCCAACCACTGCATGGGGTCCGGCCGCCCCACACGCCGTTCGGACCGACGGCGGACGATCACCTCACCCGCGTACGCCCCGAAGCCGCGCAGCGGGGCGTACGCGGGTGATCCGTCACCTGGTTCTCCGGGGTTCCGGCACCTGGCGCAGCGCCGCCTCCTACCTTGCCGCACGACGGCCGGGGGGCTTCCCGGAACGCGGCGTGCGCCGGGCGGAGTGACGCTCCGGCGTCCCCGTGCGCTCCCTCTGTGATGAGCCTCTACTTCCATTTGCGAGCGGTGCCGCCCCCGGCACTGCGCAACAGCGCGACCTGGCTGGAACGGCTGTTCGGGGACGACTCGGACACCGTCCGGCACCGCCTCGACCGGCACCGCGAGGAGGTGCTGGACAAGCGTTATCTGGACCAGGAACTCCTCTACGCCGGCGATCCCCCGCACCGTGCGGAGGATCGACCCCAGGCCCAGGTGGTGCTCGGCGGTCGGCCGGTGTTCCACCCCGATCGGTACAAGCCGCCGTTCCTGGTGCTGACGGCGGGCCAGGCGCACCGGGTGGCCAGATTCCTGACGATGGCCGACTTCGACGCGCTGTGGGCCTTCGCCCGAGACGAACTGCTGCCGCGCTACGGCGGCGTCACAGCAGAGCCCGACACGCGGGGCGTTTTCGCGGCGGCGCATCGGGAGCTGACAGAGTTCTACGCGCAGACGGCCGCGTGCGGAGACGCGGTGGTGAAGTGGCTGCCGACCTGAAGCACGCGGCACACGGACTCCCGTGCGGACGGCGACGTTGTCGCCGTATTGCTGTCGGCGACCACCGGCGGGGTGAGTCCCCGCTCGGCGAGTCCGTCGAGCAGGTCGAGCTGCTGCTTGCTACGGTGCGCCACCCCGTCGGGTACCCCGGGGGCCTGTGATACCCAGGCGCTCCCGTGCGCTGTGAGTCTCGTGAAGAAGAAGCATCCAATCCGCCATGCCGTGCTGGCCACCGCCGCCACGGTCTCCGGCATCGTGCTGCTGCTCTCGCTCAAGCCGACGACGGACCCGGCGCTCACGAAGGGCTCCGACCCCACGGCGGAGATCACGGCCGACGCCTCGACGCCTCCCTCCCCGTCCTCCCCGTCCTCCCCGTCCGCTTCGGCGGCCTCGCCGACGAAGACGCCCACGAAGCGCGCCGCTTCCTCCCCGAGCCCGTCGGCGTCCCGGCCCGCTGCGGCAGCACCCACAAGGACCACCAGCGCCCCCGCTGCTTCGAAGACGACGTCGGCCGCGCCCACCACCCGTTCCGTGACCGGGTCCACGGCACAGACGAAGTACGGCCCGGTCCAGGTGCGGCTCACCCTCGCCGACGGCCGCATCACCGGGGCGAGCGCCGTCCAGGTCCCCGACGAGACGGCGCGGAGCAGGGACATCTCCTCCGACGCCGTCCCCAAGCTCAACCAGGAGACCCTGGCGGCGCAGAGCGCGGACATCGACTCGGTGTCCGGTGCCACCTACACCAGCGCGGGCTACGAGCAGTCCCTGCAGAGCGCCCTGGACCGGGCCGGCCTCTGATCCGACCCGGCAGAGCCGTCCGGCCGCGCTCCCTCACCACCGCCTCTCGGGACGACGGCGTTCCTCCTTGGGCTGTGACAGCCACCGGGCGACCGCCTCCGAGATCGGCTGGCCGGTCGCCAGCTCGACGAAGCCGAACTGGCCGCCCTGGTTGCACTCCAGGAACCACCAGATGCCGTCCTCGTCCTCGGCGAAGTCGAAGGCGGCGTACGCCAGTCCGGCAAGGGCCACGTAGTCGAGCACCGGTTTGCCGATGCGTTCGGGTACCGGGACCGCCTCCCAGGCGTGCTCGGTGTCGCCGTAGCGCCCGTCGACCTGGCCGGGCTCGGCCGTCTTCCGCGCGGCGAACAGCCGGGTACCGACGCAGGTCAGACGAATGTCGGCGCGCTTGGGTATGTACCGCTGCAGCAGCGCAGGACCGGCCGCTACGGTGGAGAAGTCCGCGTCGGGGCCGATCAACGTGGTGGGCAGGGCCAGTCCGGGATCGCCGGGCGGCGGCCCGGAGGCGGACTTCACCACCACGTCCCGGTGCTCCTCGGCGAACTGCTGTGCCAGGCGCGGCGAGGTGGTGAAGACCGTCGGTGGTACGGCGAAGCCGCAGAGGTGAGCGACTCTCAACTGCCATGGCTTCAGGCGGGCCTGGTCGGCGTTGCGCGGATGGTTCATCCATCGCGTGGAGGCGGAGTAGAGCATTCCGTACAGGGCCTGACGGGTCTCGGCGGTCAGCCACGGCGAGGGGTGTGCCGCGTGCGCGGCCGGTTCGCCGGGCCTGCGCACCCATACGGAGCGCAGACCTCTCGTGCTGAGCACATGTCCGTTCACCGACAGGTGGCCGTCGAAGTCGCCGTGGGCGTAGTCGGCGGACAACACGGCCTTGCCCGGCAGATCGGCGGGGTCCAGCCGGATCGCGGGTGCCCCCGTCTCGTGCAGCTTGGCCACCACCATGTCGGCGGTCACGTCCTCCTCGGACGTGAGGATCAGCACGGTCATGCGGCCACCGGTCGTCAGTCGTCGAAGTGGGTCTGGGAACCGGCGGTGGACGTCGTCGTGCCGGCCGCCAGGAGCAGGGCGCGGTCGCTGACGGCCGGGCGGCCGTCGGGAAGCACGTTCAGCTGGCGCGAAGCGTCGAAGCGGTACGGCGTCACCACGGGTCGAAGCACCTTCGGGGAGGTGTAGTTGAGGGTGAAC
The DNA here is from genome assembly GCF_026341515.1 of Streptomyces sp. NBC_00878. NCBI lineage: Bacteria > Bacillati > Actinomycetota > Actinomycetes > Kitasatosporales > Streptomycetaceae > Streptomyces > Streptomyces sp. NBC_00878. The sequence continues at coordinate 5,747,582 of NZ_JAPEOK010000001.1, forward strand.
GGTCGCACTGGAGACCTCCAAAGTCGCACTTGCCTGCGTACAGTCCCTTACGCGTTTGTTGCGTAAGGAATTCATCACTTTCTGCCACATCGGGGTGAAGGTCGTCACATTGTCTGTCGCCTTCATTCGCATCACCTGCATCGTTTGCATGCACCTTCCCCACGAGTCACACATCGAATTGAGCGCCCCTAACGTCACTGGGCCACCAAGGGTGACGGCGCCCTCACTCCCGGGCGATCGCGGCGACCCCCTTTCACGCACAAAACAACGGCCATGCAAGGCAAGTCGGGCTTGGGTCCTTTCGGCACGGCCCCCACGGGCTGCCGACATGGCTTGGGGGCCTACCGGGGTTCGAGGATGCCCTCATGCATGTGTGCTGCCATGTGTGTGCTGCCACGTGTGTGCTGCGGCCAATGGGCCGCCGGTCGGCCGAATGCCGCGTGCGCCCGCACGGATTGCCGCGCCCGGACACGTCGGGGCTGTCGCGAGACACACTTCCCCGCAGCTGTACAGGCCAGCGCACCGGAGGGGCCAGGTGTCACAGTCCCCGCGGCGGGGCGGCGTACGCGCTCGTTCGGACACACCCGCGGCATAGGTCGTGGCTACACTCGCCGCCCATGCAAGAGGTCGACCGGAAGACAAACCAGCTGAAAATGCTCCATCGTTCATCGTGCGCCGACACCTGCGACCGGCGCGGAAACGCCCGCTGGAACGCCCGGTGGCGGGGGCCCGTCGTCGCGGACCGCTCTGTCGGCCCGACGCCCTCGGTCGACGCAGGCGGGCGACGCACCGCGCGGCCGTCACGGGCGGCAGTAACTCGCCGGAGCCGTACCGACAGCCGGTCGCCGCACGAGAGCTGTCGTCGAGGTGATCGGCGACGCGATTTCGAGTTGATCAAGGAGTGGTTCAACCCATGAGCGACCGGCCGGGCTCGTGGCCCGATGGCAGTGCTCGGGCCGTGGAGGCGCAGCCGCCTCGCGTGATCAGGGGAGAGGTGTCGCAGCGGAGCACCCATCCGTTCGAGGCGCCCCCCGGACCACAACCCGTCACGCCCGGTCCGGCTCCGGGTCGGGCGACCGTCCCGCGGCGGCCCGACGGCCGTACCGTCGGGCAGAACGGCGGCGCCCACGCCTCCAGGACCAGACCCGCCTGGGTACGCCCCAGCCGGCGCCGCCGGATCGCACGGCTGCTGGCGTACCTGCTCTGCCTGCTGCTCGCGACCGGCGGAGGCACCTACGCCTGGGCCGACTTCGAACTCAACCGGGACGTCGACCTCGGCAAGCTCACCGACCGTCCGCCGCAGGGGAAGGGAACCACGTATCTCATCGTGGGCTCGGACAGTCGTGACGGTCTGTCCGAGCAGGCGAAGAAGGATCTGCACACCGGAGCGGGCGGTGGCGGCCGCACCGACTCGGTGATCCTGCTGCACAAAGGTGCTCACGGCACCACGATGGTGAGCCTGCCGCGTGACTCGTGGGTGACCCTCCCGTCGTACGTCGACCCCGACACCGGCAAGCACCACCGGCCGGCGAAGAACAAGCTCAACGCATCCTTCTCGCTGGGCGGCCCCCAACTGCTCGTACGCACCATCGAGCTCAACACGGGCCTGCGCATCGACCACTACGCGGAGATCGGCTTCGGGGGCTTCGTCGGCGTCGTCGACGCGGTCGGCGGCGTGGAGATGTGCGTGGACAGGAACATCAAGGACAAGAAGTCGGGTCTTGACCTGACGAAGGGCTGCCACAACCTGGACGGCAGAAGGGCGCTCGCGTTCGTCCGCCAGCGGCACCAGGAGGCCCAGGGCGACCTGGGCCGCACCCGGAACCAGCAGAAGTTCCTCGCCGCACTCGCCCACAAGGCCTCCGCACCGGGCACCGCGCTCGATCCGTTCCGTACCTATCCCGCCCTGGGCGCGGTGCTGGACACGCTCGTCGTGGACAAGGACATGCAACTGCAGACACTCGCGTCACTGTTCCAGGCGATGAGAGGCGTCACCGCCGGCCATGGCGAGCAGCTCAACGTCCCCGTGTCCCGCGTCGGTTTCGGCACGTCCAAGGGCGGTGCCGTGCAGTGGGACACACCGAAGGCGAAGAAGCTCTTCACCGAACTGAGGAACGACCGGCCGGTGACCATCGAGGACAAGAACTGACGGGCCGGGGGCGAAGCCCTGAGATCTCACCCTGATCCATCAAGCGGTAGGCCGAGGGGCCGAGGGGCCGAGGGTTCCACTACGGGCTCCTGGTACGTAACACAGCCAGCCAGCCAGCCAGCCAGCCAGCCAGTCCGTACGGGCGAAGGCCGCAGCGCTCAATCTGCGGGTGATCCCCTCGGTATAGACCCCATGCTTGATCACTTCCCGCGCATCGGCCGCAGTCCCCAACGGCACCGCTGGTGCCGAAAAGACAGACTGATGCTCCGCGTAGGACAAGTCCCCTACACCCGTGTCTCCGATGCCCCACCGCGACAATGTCGCACTCGGCGGCCGACTGGACTTGGTCGCCGATCAGGCTTCCCCCGTACCCCGTACCCCGTACCCCGCACCCCGTTCCCGTCAGTCGGTTGTGAACAACAGGACGGCGTTCTGGCCGCCGAAGCCGAACGAGCAACTGAGGCCCGCGTTCCCGGCCACTGGCCGTGGTCGGCCGGCGACGATGTCCAGCTTGTGATCGCCGTCCTGGCCCTCGAAGTTCGCCACGGGCGGCACTGCCCGACGGTTCAGGGCGAGGACCGTGTACGCCGCCTGGATCGCACCCGCCGCCCCGAGAGCATGGCCGATCACGCCCTTGGCGGCCGTCACGGGCGGCATGTCCTTTCCGAAGACCCGGGTGAGAGCCGCGGCCTCGGCCGCGTCGTTGTGCCGCGTGGAGGTGCCGTGCGCGTTGACGAGGCCCACGTCTCCCGGATGGCATGCCGCGTCCTCCAGTGCGACGCGGATGGCCCGGACCGCTCCGTGCCCCTGGGGGTGCGGGGCCACCGGATGGTGTGCGTCCGCGCCGGCGCCGTATCCGCGCAGCACGGCCTGGACCGGTGCCCCGCGGGCGCGGGCGTGGGAGAGGCGTTCCAGTACGAGGACGGCGGCGCCCTCCCCGAGCACGAAGCCGTCCCGTGCCGCGTCGAACGGCCGACTGGCCAGCCGCGGGTGTTCGCGCCGCCGGGACAGCGCCCGCATCCGGGTGAAGCAGGTGGCCGTCATACGGGAGCGCGCGGACTCGCTTCCGCCGGTCAGCACGATGTCGCACGTGCCGGACCGCAGCAGGTCCCGCGCGACACCGATCGCGGTCGCGCCCGAGGCGCAGGCGCTGGACGTGGTGAAGTTCGGCCCCTGGGCGCCCAGGTCGATCGCGACCTCGCCCGCTGCCATGCTCGGCACACTGCGCGGCAGCGCGAGCGGCGAGACCCGCTCGGGCCGTTCCGCGCCGAGATGGCAGAACTCGGTGACGTACGTGGCAAGGCTGTTGGACCCGACACCCAGCACGACCCCGACCCGCTCCGCCGGCCAGCTGCCGGTGTCCAGTGCGGCGTCGGCGACGGCCCGTCGGGCGGCGGTCAGGGCGAACTGGATGTACCGGTCCACGCGCCGGGCGAGTGACCGGCCGAGTTCGGCCGCAGCGTCGAATCCGGTCACCTGACAGGAGAAGTCGACGGGCAGCCCGGTGAGTTCGGGATCCGGGGCGGCCAGTGAGCGGCCCTGGCACAGGGCCGCCCAGTTCGCGTCCGCCGTGTGCCCCGCCGGAGTCACCAGGCCCAGCCCGGTGACCGCGATCTCAGGCCGCATGCTCGAACGCCCGCGCCGCCTCACCGAGCGTGGAGGCCGGGAACAGGTCCAACTCACCCTCGGCCAGGACGATCCCGAACTCCTGCTCCGCCGCCACGACCAGTTCCATCAACGACATCGAGTCCATCCCGAGGCTTTCGAACGTCGTCGCGGCGGTCAACTGCTCCGGCGCCACATCGACATCGAGGTGATCGCTGAGCAGGGCGACGAGCCGCTCGGGCAATGCCCGCTCACCGTCCGTTTCCGCTGCCTGTGTCATGCCGTGATCTCCCATTCCGTCGAATCACGTGATCATCGCAGTAGCAATGACTTGCTATCGCGCCCGGGTTGGCGGGGGCCGGCCGCGAAGGCACGTCCCGCCCAACGCCGGAAGTCCCGCCAGGGCACGAACTGCCGTTTCAGTAAAGGAGAATCGGCGTATTCGGACACAAGATCACCGTGGGGCGCATGGCGCCTTCCGTACACGCTCGCCCGTTGGAGTGGACCCCTCTGCGGGGCATTGCTTAGCGCAATCCTGCTAACGCACCATCCTGGGGAGTCGAGCGAAGGAGCAGCCGAGCGTGACGCGAACCGGAGCGGTGTTCACCATCCCGTGGCCCCTGCGGGTCAACCCGCATCTGGATCAGGCCCGCGAAAGCGCGCTTGCCTGGATGCGGAGATTCGGCCTGCTGGACGGCGAGCAGGCCGCGCAGGACTTCGTCGACTGGCGGCTGGCCGAAGTGGCCGCTTTCTTCTACCCCAACGCCAGTGCCGAGGACTGCTGTACGGCGGCACAGATGATGGGCTGGTACTTCCTGCCGTTCGACGACCAGTTGGACGGTGAGATCGGCCGTGATCCCAGCGCGGTGGCGGCTGTCTGCAACGCCCTGATCGCCATCGTGCACGGCGCGACCGGGCCGCAGCCGCACGATACGCCGACGGTGCGGGCCTTCGCCGATCTGTGGAGCCGGATGGTGCGGGGGATGTCCCTGCCGCTGCGCACGCGTGTGGCGTTCAACTGGGCGTCGTACTTCTCCTCCCAGGTGACGGAGGCGATGGACCGTACGACGGGATTCGCCTATCGCGACCTGGCGGACTACTTCTCGCTGCGGGCGGCCACGACGTGCGCCTTCGGTCAGAACGACCTGGGCGAGAAGTGGGGCGGCACCGAGGTGCCGCCGGAGCTGTGGCACCACCCGGTGCTGCAGCGCATGCGTCAACTGGGCGCCGACGTCGTCGCGTTGAGGAACGACTCGATGTCGCTCAGGCATGAGGACGTCACCGGCGGGCACAACGCGATCCACCTCATTCAGCGCAGCCGCGGCTGCACGCGGCAGGAGGCGCTGGTCGAGGCGTCCCGCCACGCCCAGCGAAAGGTCGACGAACTCGTGGAGTTGGAGGAGAGGGCTCTGTCCCGACTGCTACGGGCCGTCGACGAGAGCCGGCGCGCGGCGCTGCGGGGTTACGCGGACATCATTCATGACTGGATCTGCGGCGACTACGAGTGGGAGCGGATCACCACACGGCACGACGAGCACCGCGTTGTGCCCGACTGGGCGTCCGGTCTGCTCGTGAGCGCGGGGAGTTGAACGATGGCGACCACAGACCTCCCGGCATCACTCGTTCCCGCCCCGCGCGCACCCGGCGCGCTGCCCGGCCTGGGCCATCTGCGGCAGTTGCTCGTCGACCCCACCCGGTTCCTGGCCCGGCTGCCGTCCTACGGCGACCTGGTGGAGATCCGGCTCGGTCCCCGCCCCACCTACGTGGTCTGCAGTCCCGAACTGGTCTCCGAGATCCTGGTGCGCCGCCACCGCGACTTCGACAAGGGCGGCCCCTTCTTCGACAACATCTCCGAGTTCTTCGGAGACGGCCTGGCGACCTGCCCCAACGCCAAGCACACCCGGCTGCGCCGCCTGACCCAGCCGGCCTTCCACCCGAGCAAACTGCCCGGGTACGGGGAGCTGGCCGGGCGCGAGATCACGGCTGTCACTCAGGAGTGGCGCGAGGGACAGGTCCTGGACGTGCGCCGGCTGATGCAGGAACTGGCGATGCGGATCACCGTTTCGACGATGCTGGCATCGTGGTTCGCCGACACAGGTGCGGGCGCCGACACCATCGACCGCACGCTGGGTGATGTGGACGTCCTGGTCAGCGGCGCGTTCCTGCGTATGGTCGCGCCCGGCATCGCCCGCCTCCCACTGCCGAACAACCGGCGCTACGTACAGGCCCGGGAGTCGTTGTACGCGCACATCGACGCGACGGTCGCCTCGTACCGCCGGGCCGGTACCGACCAGGGCGACCTGCTGTCCATGTTCATGGCCGAGGACGGCGACTCAAACGCGCTGTCGGACACGGAACTACGCGAGCAGGTGATGACCATGTTCATCGCCGGTATCAGCACGACGGCCGCGATGCTCGCCTGGACCTTGTACTACCTCTCGCTGGACGACGATCTCGACGCGGCCGTCGCGGCCGAGGCACAGCAGGTCTGCGGCGGCGGCCTCGCCCGGCACGAGCACCTTCCGCAGCTGCCGACCCTGATGGCCGTGGTGACCGAGGCCTTCCGGATCAGGCCCTCCGCGTGGCTGTTCAGCAGGACCACCGTCACGGACACGTCCTTGGGCACTTACCGTGTGCCGGACGGTGCCGACGTCCTGATCAGTCCGTACATCATTCACCACCGGCCCGATCTCTTCCCCGAGCCCGACCGGTTCGACCCGGGGCGCTGGACCGGCGACGGACGCACGTGGGCCAAGGCCGAGCGGGCGATGGAGTTGGTGCCCTTCGGGACCGGGATCCGCAAGTGCATCGGACACGACTTCACCGTCATGAACGTCATGCTGTCCCTGGCGTCGATCCTGGCCGGCTGGAAGCTGACCCCCGCCACGTCCCGCCCGGTCACCCTCGTCGGGCGCAGCATCATCGAACCCCGCAACCTCGACCTGCGCCTGCACCGCCGCCAGGTGTCCTAGGCACTGTCGTCGAAATCCCGTCTGCCGCCCTCCGGGCGGACGACGGGATTTCGACGACTGGGTATACGGGGAATTCGCCGCGCCTACGTGAGCAGTGCGCGGTGGACGGCCCGCTCGATGGCGTCGGCCAGGTCGTCGGTCTGCCGTGCGGTGAACCAGTCCGCGGCCATGACCACAGTGATGTCGAGGCCCGCCGTGCCGTCCTGGCTGCCGGTGAGGAAGACCGAGGGCAGGGGGCCGGGGGGAAGGGCGCACCCGTCGATGGGGTCGGACCTCAGGTCCGGGGGAAGCTGCAGCGGCGGAGTCTTGGTCATCAGGTTGCTGACCAGGACGCTGATCGGAGCGTGCGCCACGTCGTCCATCAGCTCGGCGGTCGCGGCGATGGCCTTCTGCACCGTGTTGTTCAGGACCGCTTCGCGCAGTTGCTCCAGTACGCGGCGTCCGAGGTCGACCGGATGGACGTCGGGCCCCACCTCGACCACGGCCTGCGCGGCGGTGGCGGCCAGCACCATCTCGTGCGGGGGCATGGGCGGTCTGAGCCGCCGCCGCAGATCCAGTGTGGACAAGCACGTCAAAGGGACGGTTTCGTCCGGGTGAGGCGACTGCGAATGGACCGCGCGCAGTGCGATGCCGCAGGCCAGCGCGTGCAGACTCATGCGTGCCGCCTTGGCCCGGTACGTCAGTTGATCGACCGACTCGGCGGACAGCCGTACCTGCCGCCTGTGGACGCCGGCCCGCGCCGGCGTGCCGTGGCCGGCCGCGAGGGCGGGGATGCACGCGGGGACGATGTCCCGCATCCGCGCCGAGCGGTCCCGGAGGAATTCGTCCAGCTCCTCCGCGGAGAAACGGGCGCGGAAGTGCTCCTCGACGGGGCGGGGCAACCCGGCGGTACGGGGCGGCAGCACCGGCGTACGACCCCAGACGCGTGCGCTGTAGCTGCGCCACAGGGTGTGCAGCAGCGTCAGCGCACTGACGCCGTCGCTGATGGCGTGGTGCACCGACAGGGCCAACCGGTGGCGGTCCTCCGCCTCCTCGGTCACGACGGCCCTGAGCAGCGGCGTGTCCGGCGCGTAGGGCGCCCCGACCTGTTCGATGCCGTCGGCCACACCGAGACGCGGGCCGGGCACCGACGGGGCCAGCCGCAGGACGTGGCCCCGGTCCACGGCCACGATCCGCGCGGACAGCACAGGGTGCAGGACGAGCAGGTCCCCGACGGCGGCCGCCAGCGCGTCGAGGTCGAGCCGGCCCCGCAGCCGCTGGCTGAAACAGATCGGAGTACCGAACGAGGCGAAGGCCAACTCGCTGGCCGCGAGCGGGCGTTCCTCCACCACGGTGGCGTCGGGCAAGATGATCTCCCTGCAGAGGCGGCGGGCCGGCGCCATGATGCTCGTGCACGGCCGACGGTCACCGCAACGCAGTCCGCCCCGGTTCACTCCGTCGAGGTCTTCGCACGTCAACGGCGTCGGGCACGCTTCATGCGAACGACTCAAAAGGGCCACCCCGACGGTGCCGTATCCCACCGAACAGAGCCGGTCCGGCCCCGCACTGATCTAGACACGTTCCCGGACATCGGCCGCAGTCGACCCCACAGCCTGTGCGGAAGGAACCCATTCCCCATGAGCAGGACACGATCCGACTTCCGATTCGCGGACGCACCGGGCGCGTTGCCGGGACTGGGGCACACACTCCGGGTCTGGAGAACGCCGTTGTCCTTCCTCTCCTCGCTGCCGAGCCAGGGGGATCTCGTACGCGTCCGACTCGGGCGGCTGCCTGTCTATGTGGTCTGCCATCCGGAGCTGGCCGACCAGGTACTGCGGGACTCCCACACATACCCCAAAGGGGGGCCGGGCTACGCCCAGATTCGCACGCTCCTCGGCGACGGCATCGTCACGTGCCCGAACGCCAAGCACAAGCGGACACGGCGGATCCTCCAGCCACCGTTCCAGCGCACACGCGTCGCCGATTACATCCCCACCATGGTCGAGACGGCCGACGCGGTGACCGGGGCCTGGCGATCCGGCGTTCCGCGCGACGTGATGCGCGAGATGACAGCCGTGGCCGCGATGATCGGCGTACGCACGATGTTCGCCGCGGAGATCACGGAGCACCACCGCGACGAGACCCATGCCTGCATCGAGGAGATCATCGGCGGGATCCACCACGAGGTGCTCACCTCCGCGCTCGGAGTGCGGTGGCTGTTCCCCCACCGCACCCGCCGCTTCCATCGGGCGCTGACCAGTTTCGAGCAGATCATCGACGAAGTGATCTTCGCCTACCGCCGCTCCGGCGGGGAGCACGCGGACATCCTCTCCATGCTCATGGCGGCACGTGACGACGTCGGGGAGCCGATGAGTGACCGCGAGGTGCGCGACAACGTCATCAACATGTTCACCGCGGCGACAGCAGCGGGCCGTGCCAGCGCCATGGTGTGGGCCCTTCACCTGCTCGACCGCCACCCGGACATCGCCCGTCGTGTCCAGCACGAGATCGACTCCGTCCTGGGAGGCGATCCACCGGACGATGCGGCGCTGCGACGCCTGGAACTCACCCGGCACGTCGTCCTGGAGACACTGCGGCTGTATCCGCACGGCTGGCTCGTCTTCCGCACCGTCGCCACACCCGTCGAACTGGCCGGGCAGATCCTGCCATCCGGTACCAGCCTGCTCGTCAGCCCGTACCAGCTGCACCGCCAACCGCGTCTCTTCCCCGACCCCGAGCGGTTCGACCCCGACCGGTGGGCAACCGAAGCCCCCGGCCTCCGCGAGGCGTACATCCCGTTCGGCAACGGCTCCCGCAAGTGCCTCGGAGAAGCTTTCGCGCTCACCGAGATCGTCGTCGTCCTCGCCCGGGTTCTCCAGAGCTGGACCCTGCACGAGCAAGCCGCCTCCTCGCGCCCCCTGGTCCCCCGCGTCAACGCGCTGCTGCAGGCCCCACCTCTGGTGATGACGCCTCAGCTGCGGGGCTCCCGGTCATGACCGCTCCACCCACCTCCGCCGCGACCGCCCTCAGCGCGCGGGACGTTCACAAGGCATACGGCAAACACGTCGTACTGGCAGGCGTCGACCTCACCATCCGTTCCGGAGAGACGGTCGGCGTCGTCGGGGAGAACGGCGCCGGCAAAAGCACCCTCCTGCGCATCCTGTGCGGAGACCTGAGGCCGGACAAGGGCAGCGTCACGATCGACGGCACCCTCAGCCACTGCCCCCAACACCCCGTTCTCAACAACGCCCTTACGCCGCTGCAGCACCTGAGCCTGTTCCAGGAAGCCTTCGGCCTGCGGAACCTGGACCACGCCCACGAGCTGATCGACCGGCTCGCCTTCGCCGATCACCTGTACGTCCCCGTCAAAGTCCTCAGCGGCGGAACACGGCAGAAGCTCAACCTCGTCCTCGCCCTCATGCACGATCCCGACGTGGTACTGCTCGACGAGCCCTACCAGGGTTTCGACTGGCAGACGTACCTGGCCTTCTGGGACCTCGCCGCCGCCCGTCGCGCGGCCGGGCGCACCACCGTCGTCATCTCCCACCTCGCGTACGACATCGACCGCCTGGACACCGTCATCCAACTCACCCGCAAAGTGGCCGTCATGACCAAGGGATCCAGCCGGTGAGGGCCTATCGCATCGCGGCCCGCCACAACCTGGCCGAACTCGCCAAGAACACCCTCGCCGCTCTCCTGCTGGCCGTGCTCATCCCCGTGTGGATCCTCGCCGCGCCGCAGATCTTCGCACCCGCCTCGCTGACCTTCCGGCTACGCGCGACCGGCCGGACGCTCACCGCCTCAACGGACCACGTGGGCATGATCCACGGTTGCCTCGGCGTGGTCATGCTCCTGATGGCCTTCCTCACCTTCAGCGCCGCCCGTCAGGCAGGCCCCTTCGACCGCCGGCTCACCGCGGCCGGCTACCCGCGCACTTCGCTCCTGCTGGCCAAGGCCACCTCGCTGCTCTCGGCCGCCGCGCTCGTCGCCCTGTACACCACCGTATGGACGCTGGCCGTATGGTCGCCCCGCCACCCGGAGTTCCTCTGGCTCGGGCTCTTCACCGCATGCCTGGTCTACGGAGCGCTCGGCCTCGTCCTCGCCCTCTTCCTGCCCGGTGAACTCGAAGGCATGGTCGTCATCTTCGTCACCAGCAACCTCGACCTGCTCCCACAAAGCCCCCTGGTCAACCCGGATCCGCACGGTTTCCTGGGCCCCCTGCTCCCGATGTACGGCCCCGCGCAGACCTGCCTCGCCGCCGGCCTTGCCCCGTCGGTCCCGCTCCGACCCGTAACCGCAAGTCTCGCGTGGACCGGCGCCCTCACCCTCATCGCTCTCCTGGCCTTCTGGATCCGCACTCGCACGCGGCAGCCCCGTGACACTTCACGCCGCGTTTCATACGGCGGCTGACCCACGACGGCGCGGCGACTGGCTCGACCCGCAAGCGGGCTCCTGAACGACCGCGTCCTGAAAGGATCATGGAGAAAGCCGCGGGCGACGGCCTGACCGCACGGCGCCACGAAGTCCACGGCACAGCCGGCACCGTCCGGGCTTCATGAACGTCGAGAGCCGCTCGCCACGAACGTCGAGAGCCGCTCGCCGGACCGGCGGCGCGAGGCTCACGGCTCTGCACGCGGACGGTGAGCACGGCCCGAGTCGGACCCGGGAGAGAAGAGAAACCCGGGGTACGTCGGCCTGCCGTGGCATCGGGTGTGGCCGGTGAGGCCCCCTCTATGGCCGCGTAGGACAGTTCCAGTCGGATGCCGGGCTCATAGGTTTCCCCCGAAACGGTTTCCTTCGAAACGGTTTCCCCCGAAACGGGCGACGCGTGGTGAGAACGGAGGCGGGTGCGTGCCGGGAAACACCGTGCTCTCCGCACCGTGCTTGAGCCTTCCGGACCAGGCACCTTCCTGTGCTTCCGGTACCGCCCGTTCACCCCGGTCAACGACTCGCTGGAGGGCACGAATGTCCCGATCTCATCCCGAGCTTGAGACCAAGGGTGCGTTCCGGCGTCGCCCGTCGAGCCCAGCGGGGCGGTTCCTGATGTTCAACGCGGCCGCGCTGGTGCTCCATCTGACGCTGGCACTCGCGGCCAAGACCCAGCTTGCGGCCGAGGTCATGGGCCCGATGACGGCAGGTGTCCTGCTGCTCGTCGGCCATGGGGTCCTCCTGCTGTGGACGGCCCACCTGTACGCCTCCGCCGTCGTTTCCGCGGACAGAGGGCAGGCATGATGGGGTCGGTTCTGGCGGCGGCAGCGCCGATGTCGAGCGACACCCGGGCGGTTCTGCTCGTGGTGTTCCTCGGCTTCCTGGTGGTGACTCTGCTCTTCTGCCTGCTCGTCGGGCCGGAAGGGGACGAGGCCGACGCGTTCTACAAGGGTGGCCGAAGCGGCCTCTTCGGCAGTGTTCTGGCACTGGCCGGGGTGTGCCTTCCGGCGGGCACGGTCCTGGGGACGACCGGGACGATCAGTCTGTTCGGTTACGACGGAATGTTCATCGCCCTCAGCACACTGCTCTCCCTGGCCCTGCTTCTCGTCCTTGCGGGGCCACTGCGGCGCCATGGCCGGTTCACGGTCGGTGACGTCTTCGCGCGACACGACTGGGGACGGGGCCCACGCATCGCCGCGGGAGCGGCCACCCTTGCGGTGTGCCTGCCCTTGCTGACGTTCGAACTCGCCACCATCGGTCTCAGCGCCGGACTGCTGCTCGGACTCACCGGGAGTGGTGCCCAGGCCGTCGCCACGGCGATGATCGGCATCCTGATCGTGTCGGCCACCGTGTTCGGCGGCATGCGCTGTGCCACCGCGCTGCAGATCATCAAGGGCGTCGTGTTGTTCGCCGCCTGTGCGGTCGTCGTGGTCCTGGTGCTGCGGGAGTTCCACTTCCACCCGGGTGGCCTGCTCCGGGCCGCCGAGAGCCAGAGCGGTCGGCCGGACGCGTTCCTGAGTCAGGGGCTGAGCAGGGAGGCGGGGGTTTCGCCGGCACTCGGGGTGGTCGACTTCGTCGGCCTTCAACTGACGATCGTCCTCGGCATAGCGGCCATGCCCCATGTGGTCATGCGGGTCAACACCCTGCCCGACGTGGCCTCGGCAACGGTGGCCGTCCGGCGCGTGATGCACATCGTGGCGGCGTTCGTGGTCCTGGCCGTCGTGATGGGGCTGGGGGCGGCGGCCTTCGTCGGCAGCGCACAGATCACGGCAGCCGATCCCGGCGGAGCCAGCGCGTTGCCGTTGCTCTCCGCCGGGCTGGCGGGTGGGACATCGACGGCCGGCGGGGCCACGGTGTTCATCCTCGTGGCGTGCGCTCTGTTCGTCACCGTGCTGGCCTCGACGGCCGGCGTCACCCTGGCAGCCGCCGCTGCGGTCGCCCATGACGTCTTCCGGCGGACGCAGCGTGCGGACCGGGCCCAAGGAGGATCGGAGATCGGCACGGCCCGGTGGGCGGTGGCGGGCGTGGGCCTCCTCGGCATCGCTCTGGCGGTGACCGTGCAGCAGTGGAACATCAACTTGTTGACCACGCTTTCGCTGGCCATCGCGGCCTCCAGCCTCCTGCCGGCGCTGGTGTACTCGCTGTTCTGGAGTGCGTACACCCGCCGCGGTCTGCTGTGGACGCTGTACGGCGGCACGGGGACCACCGTTGTCCTGCACGTGTTCTCGCCGGTCTTCAGCGGCGCCCCGTCGGCGCTGTTTCCCGAGTGGCATCTGAACTGGTTTCCGTTGCAGAGCGTGGCCCTGGTCTCGGTGCCGGTCGGCTTTCTGCTCGGCTGTCTCGTCAGCGCGCTCGGTGGCCAGGGCACCCGCGGCGGGCCGGTGAACCGTGACCGGCCGTCCTCCTCTTCCTCTTCCTCTTCCTCCTCTTCCTCTTCCTCCTCTTCTTCTTCCTCCTCCTCGTTCTCTGCCACTCACTGACCTCCCATCCGGGCACACAGAGGGCGCGTCACCCTCGAATTGGTCTAGACAATCCGGGGGTCAACACTCAGACGTGGACCCGCGAATGTTGGTGACGTATTCTTCTATGTACATCACCAACATTGTGCGGGAGGTGCTGTATGTCTGTGACCCAGATCGACATCGATGACGACGCCCTGGAGCGTGCCATGGCTCTGTCGAAGGTCAGGACCAAGAAGGAGGCGGTCAATCTCGCTCTGCACTTCTACGCCGAGCAGCAGGAGCGTGCGGCGCGGATCAGCCGTCACTTCGAGCGTGCGCGTGAGTGGGGTGCCGTCGAGGATGCCGAACGGCTGCACCGGGCGGAGAAGCACAGCCGGTGATCTACCTGCTCGACACGTCCGGCCTGGTCCGGCTGCTCCGCGATCCCAAACTGCAGTCGGCCTGGTACGACGCGATCGATGCCGGAGCCGTCGCCTCCTGTTACGTGCAACGCGCCGAGTTCCTCCACAGCGCCCGGAACGGACGCGAGTACGACGAGATCGTTGAGATGTTCACGGACCTCTATGCCGATGTGGCGGTGCCGAAGAACGCGGGACGTTGGATCGGCGCGGTGCAACACCGTATGGCCCGGGCCGGGGAGCATCGCAGCGCCTCAGCGGTGGACCTCGTCATCGCCGCCACCGCGGCCCACCACGGCCTGGCTGTCCTCCACGACGATGCCGACTACCGCGCTATTGCCCGGCACGCATCCGACCTGACCGAGCACAACATCCACGATGTCGCCTGATGGGAGTCGTCTGGCCGTGGGGACTCGTGCCGTAGCCGCCGGCAGGTGAGCACTCTTGTCGCCGGAAGCACGTGACTTCCGAGGTCGGACCGTGCCCCTGCTGGTCGGCCGGGAGGCCAGACCGTTGAGGGGGTGCGTGCCCCCGGGAGGTGGGGCGTGAGTCGCTGGTGATCGACACACCTGGCAGGCGGGCGATCAGCTCTGCGCGTCGGACGTGGACTGCCATGCCTGCATGCCCGCTCGGGACGCCTCCTTGGCCTGCCGCCACTTCATGGCCGCCTGCTGGGCCGGGGGCACGTCCATGTCGCGGACCAGGCGCCGGCCTGCCACCAACACGGCGGAGGCCGCGATGGCCATGCCGGCCCACGACACCACGGCACCGGCCGCGGCGAGTACGACACCGGTCGTGACGAGCCGGGTGTTGACCTCGATCGTCCCTCGGGACTGTTGGTGATGGCTCATGACTCCACCATCCAACGGGGGGAACCGCATCGCATCCCGGCCGACTGCTCAGGGCACCGGTACGGGGCCACGAAGGCTCCGAGTGGCGGGTAGGCGCAGCCGGTCGGCCAGGTCCGGTCAGGAGGCGGGCGTCGTCTGCTTCGGACGCGAACGGGCCGTCCCTCCGCGCTTCGCCCTCAGCGGTCACACACAGAGATCGGCAGGACCCGGACGCGAGTCAGTGGCCTGGGACCGAGTTGTACCTGCTGTCGCACCCGGACAGCTGTGACACGGCTCGGAGACACCCGGGCCCCGCCCTCACCTCTCGGGCCGGTCCAGGAGGCCCAGCCTGTGGCGCCCCGGGGACTCGGGTACGGGTGTCTCCTCACGCAGACCACGGGTGGCGGCCGCGGCCTTCTCGTACCAGCGGCCGTACCGCTCGGCGAGGGCAACGGCCGAAACGCCGTGCAGGAGGACACTGAGGCCGACGGTGACCGCGACCACTCTGCCCACCAGTTCCACCCCGGGAACGTGTGCGGATTCCTCCGCCACGAGCAGTGCCAGCACGACGGACGCGAGACCGCGCGGCCCGAACCACCCGATGTACGCCACCGTCGGCACCCGCAGCCCACTCCCGACGAGGGAGAGGACCACCGGCACCATCCTGACGACAGTGAGACTGAGCAGCGCGTACAGGACGATCCGCCAGCTCAGGTGCTCCAGCGCCGGGCCGAGCAGCACCGCCCCGAAGACCAGAAGGCTGATCGACGCCAGGAGTCCTCCGAGGTTCTCGGCGAACTCGGCTGTGCGGTCCGGGCTTTCCTTCTCGCCCCCGGTCCGGTGGCGGCGCAGCGCGAACCCGAAGGCGAATCCGGCGACCCAGGCGGCAATGAAACCGCTGCCGTCCGTCACGACGCCGAGTTCGTACGACGCCACCGCGACGGCCAGCACATGAACCTGCCGCCACTCCCGCGTGACCCATCCCCTGGCCCGGGACCACTGCAGCAGCCGACCGCCCAGCCCACCGACCAGAAGACCCAGGGCGGTGCTCAGCACCAGCGCGCGCCAGAAGACACCCTGCGCACCCTCTTCCGCATAGTGCGTGCCCGGGACGGCGGCCAGGAACAGGACGAAGAACGGCAGCACCATGCCGTCGTTCAGGCCGCTTTCCACGTTCAGCCCATGCCGTACGAGCGCCGGGACCCGGGGATCGGAGATGGCGGTCTTGCCGAGGGCTGCGTCGGTGGGTGCGAGGATCGCGCCGACGAGCGCGAGTTCCCACACCGTCAGTCCCGGCAGCAGAGGCCAGGCGAGCAGCCAGCCCGCCCCGATGCTCAGCGGCAGTCCGATGCCCAGCAGACGGCCCGGGAGGAAGCCCCCGGCCGCGAGGTCACGTCTGCGGATCGTCATGGCATCGGTGAACAGCACGAGGGTCAGCGCGGCTTCGAGAAGCGCGATGATCGGCGCGGTGTCGTGCTCCAGGTCGATGATGTCCAGCGCGGCCGGCCCGATGAGGATCCCGGCGCCGACGAACACGATCGCCGACGACAGCGGCGTCGAGGACAGCCGACGCGAAACCAGTGCGTAGGCGGCAGTGACCCCCGCCACCGCCACACCGGTCCAGGCACCACCGCTCATGCTCCGACCCTCCGGATCCACCCGCCGGACACCCACGGCGGATTGTCGACTCGTGTGCGGCTGCGGAAGCCTGACTGGTCCGTCTGAACGCCCGCTCGCCTTCTTCTCTACAGGTCGGCGAGGGGCTGCCCGCCGACGTCGAGCAGGACACGCCGGACGGTGCCGCCTCAGGAGTGCGACGGTGGGCCGGGGGTGTCAGGAGCCGGTCGGCCGCCGTCCCGCCCGGCGCAGGCCGTCAGCGGCTGCGGCGGGCATGCGACTGCCGTGGGTGTCCGAGACGCCCATGAATCGCCGCCCGGTGTGCAGGTGACGCCGCTCCTTCGCTTCGCTGGGCCACGGCATCCGAAGCCACTCATGGACCTCGGGGTGCAGCGCGCGCGGACGGCTGCGACCGTTGGAGTGATGTGCTGGATGGTCCCGATGGTTTGACACTGGAGGCGGCCATGACGGTGGTGGCACACCCTTCGCTTCTGCGGGAGCTGGTCGAGCGGTGCGAGACGCTCAGACGGCAAGCGGTGTCCGGCGGCAGCCCGGCGGTCGCGCGCCGGCTCGAGGACGCGACGTACACGCTGTGCGTGGTCACCGGCACCCGCCAGTTGGATGCGGCGCTGTCCGTGGCCCGTCGGCAGTTGGCCGACGCCATGACACGACAACAGCCTCTTCACCGCTGAACGCGTACCCGGCGTCGGGGCCGTCGCCGTCCCGCAGTACAGGGCGCGGGGGCGAGCCCCGCGTCGGGCGGGTGAAGTATCTGATCGGCGCGCGGTTCAAGGCTCCGGCCGACGGCGGGTCCGACACCGCCGCCGAGTGAGCCGTCGCACCGGGTCGTCAGACCGAGAGCCCGGTGTCCGGCGTCTCGAAGATTGCCCATTCCGGCAAAGCTCCGCATGCCCTCGCGGTAGGACCGCACGGCCGCCCGCACCACCGACGCCCGCTCCTTGGAACTGAAGCCGTTCGCCCGGCCCGCGATGACCAGGCTGGCGGACAGCCGCTTGACGTCCCATTCCCACGGTCCGGGCAGCGTCTCGTCGAAGTCGTTGATGTCGAACATCAGGCGGCGTTCCGGCGAGGCCAGCAACCGGAAGTTCAGCATGTGCGCGTCGCCGCAGCACTGCACCCTGAACCCGCTGCGCGGCGTCTCCGCGAGGTCCGCGGCCATGATGGCGGCGGCCCCGCGGTAGAAGCGGAACGGAGCCTCGCTCATCCTGCCGTAGCGGATCGGTACGAGTTCCGGCACCCGCGTCGCGGACTGCTTCTCGATGATCTCCACCGGGTCCGTGCGCTTCGGCGGAGGTATGAACTCGGCGTGGCCGGAACGGGGTACCGCGGCCCGCGCGGCCCTGCCACGGGCGACCCGCTCCTGCGGGGTGAGGTGCCGCGTGTCGGTGCCGGAAAGGTGGTTCTTGGTCATTGCAGACACTCCACGATGGGTGGGCCGGCGTTGTGCAGCGGGCACGAGGCCGTCGGGCGCCGCACCGCGGGCACCGTCGGTATCGGTCTCCGGACGGCCCGCTGACCGATCCGGGGCGGCGCCCACGGTGTCCTGTGCCCGTACGCACGAGCGGGTCAGTGGAGGACCTTCTCCTTGGCCCGGCGGTACTCCTCGTCGGTGATGTCGCCCTTGGCGCGGATCTCGGCGAGCTTGGCGAGTTCGTCCGCCTCGCTGGCGCCCGCGCTGCCTGCGGTCTCGCGGATGTACCGCTCCGTCTGCTCCTGCTTGGCCCTGGCGTGGCCCTGCTCGCGCTTGCCCATGTCCTTGCCCCGGGCGATGACGTAGACGAAGACGCCCAGGAAGGGGAGGACGATGGCGAAGAGGAGCCATCCGGTCTTGGCCCATCCGCTCAGGTCGTCGTCACGGAAGATGTCCACGATGACGCGGAAGAGCAGGACGAACCACATGATCCACAGGAAGAACCACATGATCGCCCAGAAAGCCCCCAGGACGGGAAAGTCGTAGGCCAGGTTCATGCTGCCGCTCATTGCTTCTCCTCTGGGTGTCGTCCGCCGGGAGCCCGGCGGACCTGCCTGCGAGTCCCGCCTGTAGACGGGCAGAACTCATGGGCGGTCCCGGTCGCCTTGCTGCTATTCGTCCTCGGTGCTGAGTTCGAAGGTGTCGAGGGTCATCTGGACGAGCGTCTCGAACACGGGGGCGTCCGCCTCGGCGAGGGCGGCGACACCTGCGGCGCCTGTCTCTTTCTGGGCCATGGTTCACGTTTCCTTCCTGGGCGTGGTGTGGTGCACCTCCCATGAGAACCGGGCCTGCCCCGGACCGCCTCACCCGCAGGAGGTGATCGGCCGGTCGCCGGCGGCCGGGTGCTGCGGTGCCTCGGAGGCTGCGGTGCCTCGGAGGCTGCGCGGCGGAGCGGCCAAGGTTCCCCGCCGTGCTCGGTTGCTCACCGGAAGCGGAGACGCGGAGGACTCGCGCCGGCTGCCCGACACAAGACGTACTGCCGGCCCGCGAGGACCGCTCCGCCCGCGCGAGGACCGCTCCGTTCGGAGAATCCCCCGGGTCGGGTGATGCCGGACCGGGTGGCGGCACGGTGGCATGGACCGAGCGCATCCCGCCCTTGGGAGGTCGACATGTCAGACAGCCGTTCCGTGCTCGCTCCACGCTGGGCCGCACGCGTGGCTGTGATCGCGGCCATCGGGGCGATCACCGTGCTGCTGCTGTTCGCCGGGTTCGACAGCCTGCTGCTCGTCCTCGTGGGAGCCGCCGGGCTGGCGGTGACGGCGGCGGGCCTGTGGTGGGCACTCGTCCACACCGGTCCGGTCAGGGTGCTGGGCGGGGCCCTGGCCCTCGCCGCCCCCGCCGCCGTCGTCGTGCTCTACGTGCGGGCCGGGCTGCTGTGGGTGGTGCTCGTCTCGCTCGCGCTGTGGGTCCTGGCCGTCTTCTGCGGCCGGGTCGCACTGGCAGGCACCGAGGCCGCCCCGGCGCGGTCCCCGCAACGCCCGCTGGCGCCGCCGCGGCACCCCTACCTGATCATGAACCCGCGCTCGGGCGGTGGCAAGGTCGGCCGGTTCCGCCTGCGGGAGAAGGCCGAGGCGCTCGGCGCCGAGGTCTACGTCCTGGACGTGACGCGCCGACAGGACGTGGCCGCGCTCGCCCGCCGGGCCGCCGACGCGGGCGCGGACCTGCTCGGCGTCGCGGGAGGCGACGGCACACAGGCCCTGGTCGCGGCCGTGGCGGCGGAGCGCGACCTGCCGTTCATGGTGATCTCCGCCGGCACCCGCAACCACTTCGCCCTGGATCTCGGGCTGGACAGGGACGACCCGTCGAAGTGCCTCGACGCTCTCACGGACGGCGTCGAACTCCGCATCGACCTGGGCTTCATCAACGACCGGGTGTTCGTCAACAACGCCTCGTTCGGCGCCTACGCGGCCGTCGTGCAGAGCCCCGCCTACCGCGACGACAAGGTCCGCACCACCCTGCAGATGCTGCCCGATCTGCTGACGCACGAGAACGGCCCGCGCCTCGCCGTGCGCGCCGAGGGCGTGACCGTCGAGCAGCCGCAGGCGGTCCTGGTCAGCAACAACCCGTACCGGATGGACGACCCGGCGGGGCTGGGCCACCGGGAACGGCTGGACTCCGGCGTCCTCGGGGTGCTGGGCGTCAAGGTCGACAACGCGGCGCAGGCGGCTGGGATGCTCCGCGGGCGCCGGGCGCCCGGGCTCGCGCAACTGACCGCTCGGGAGGTCGTCGTCGATGCCGATGCCGACACGGTCCCGGTCGGAGTGGACGGCGAGGCGCTCAACCTGCTGACCCCGGTCCGGTGCCGGATCCGCCCGCGCGCCCTGCGCGTGCGGGTCCCCCGCGACCGCCCCGGCGTGTCGCGCGGCAGACCTCCGATGGACTGGCACCAGGTGCGGCGGCTGGCCCTGACGACGATCCGGAGGGCCGCGGGACATGACAGGTGACCCTTCGCGGCCAGGCCGTCGCGCGACCCTGTCGGCGGTGGCCCGGTCGATCGGCATGGCGACCGGACTGATCGTCGCCTACTACCTGCTGCCCATGGACGGGCCGTTCGACGACGGCACGATAGCCGGGCTCGTCCTCGGTCTGCTCGCCCTGACGGCCCTGTTCCTCTGGCAGATCCGCGCGATCGCCCGTTCCCCGCATCCCCCGCTGCGGGCCGTGGAGTCGCTCGCCGCCCTCGTCACACTGTTCGCGCTGCTCTTCGCCACCTCGTACTTCCTGCTGGAGCGGGCCACACCCGGCAGCTTCACCGAGCCCCTCACCCGTACCGACGCGCTGTACCTCACGCTCACCGTGATCAGCACCGTCGGCTTCGGCGACATCACCGCCCACACCGAAACGGCCCGCGTCATGACGATGATCCAGATGGTCGGCGGGCTCCTGCTCGTCGGGGTCGCGGCCCGGGTGGTCGTCAAGGCCGTCGAGACCGGCCAGCGGCGGCAGGACCCGAAGACCAAGTGACGGTGCTCGAACGGTTTGGCTGACCGGCGGCAGTCGACTCCTCGCCGCCTGGCCTCAAGCGGTTGGCCGCGCTTCGTCCGTACGGCCCACCTGGGCGTGCCGTCTCGCCGTACAACTGTGCGAATGGAGGCAGGCCAATCCCCCAGGATCCCCCGGAGCCTCCATGACCAGCCCGCCCGAGCCCGGCACAGCCCCGGAGGGGGGGGCGCACGTGATGCGGCGGGGAGTGGGCACAAGCGCGGCTCGGCGTCCGCGCGGATCACGCGGAACATCGCCTCTGCGGTGCTCATCGTGCTCACCTGCATCCTGGTGCCGGTCGCGCTGCTCACGGTGTGGGTGCACGACATCGCGCTGGACACCGACCGGTACGTGGAAACGGTCTCGCCGCTGGCCTCGGATCCGGCGATCGAGGACGCGGCGGTCAAGCGCATCACCCAGGCCGCGGACGTACGGGTGGACGGCAGCCAGGTCACCTCGGACATCGCCGCGTGGCTGCAGTCGCAGGGGCTGCCGCCGAAGGCCGCGCAGGCCGTGAAGGGGCTGGGCCCGCAGCTCGACTCCGCGGTCAACGACACGGTCGAGAAGGTGGCCACCCGCTTCGTGCGGAGCGACCGCTTCGAGAAGATCTGGGCGGACGCCAACCGGACCGCCCACACCGCTGTCGTGGACGCGCTCACCGGCGAGGGCCGTGGTGCCGTGGGCGTGGACGGAGGGACGGTCACCCTTGATGTCGGTGAAGCAGTCGACCAGGTCAAAAAGGCGCTCGTGGACGCCGGGGTGTCCCCGGCCTCGAAGATCCCCGAGGTCGACAAGCAGATGGTGCTCTTCCAGTCCGACCAGTTGGACCAGATCCGTGAGGGTGCCCATCTGCTGGATGTGATCGGGAACTGGTTGCCCGTGATCGTCGTGGCGATCGGCGCGTGCGGGGTGCTGCTGGCCCACCGGCGCCGCCGGGCCCTGGCCCGTACGGCTCTCGGCGCGGCCTTCGCCTGCCTGGTCGTGGCCGTCGTCCTGGTCGTCGCCCGCCGCTACTACCTGGATCACCTCCCGTCCCAGGTTCAGTCGGATGCCGCCGCGGCGGCCGTCTTCGACACCCTGCTGCGCTTCCTGAAGGTCAGCCTGCGCACGACGATCGTGCTCGGTGTGGTCATCGCGCTGGGCGCCTACCTGATCGGCCCCGGCAGATTCCCGCGCGCCATCCGGGGCACGTCCGAGCGCGCCGCGGACTCCACAGCGCGGTGGGCGTACGGCCACCAGGTCCATACCGGCCGGGTGGGCACCTGGGTCCAGGCCCACGGACCGACACGACTGCGTGGGTGTTCACCGGCTCGCCTCTTCGAGAGAGGCACCGATATACGGGTGCTGGAGGGCGGCGTGGAGGGTGTCGGCGTCGGTGAGGGTCTCGTCGTCAGTGAGCTCGCACCAGCCGCCGAACCAGTCGTCGATCAACTCCAGGCCGGGCGCGACGAGCCATGAGTTGATGGAGAGGTGCTGTACCGGCAAGTCTCCCCAGCTGTCGGTGGTGCCGGGCTTCGGGGCGCCCGAAGCGGCCCGTGAACACCCATGAGGTGACCGCTTCGCCTCGACTCAGGGCACGCGGAGGGCACGCCACCCCCGAATTGGACTAGACAACAAGGGGCCCCGGGTCATCGACCTGGGGGTTTCTCCTGGAGCGGGTGACGAGAATCGAACTCGCACTCTCAGCTTGGGAAGCGACGGCGCTTGGACGACCAGATGGTCGCTGACCTGCGTTGATTCGCTGTGTCGCCGCTGCCGCGGGGGGCTGACCGCGCTGCTGTCGACCGTGGCGGTCCGCTCTTACGGGCATGGAACGGGCACGACCACGCAGGCGTCAGCCGCTCGCGGAGTCCAGCGCCGACTGGAGCGACTGGCGGTAGCCCTCGCTGGTGTACGTGGCTCCGGAGACGGTGTCGATGTCGGCGCTCTGGGTGGTGAGCGCCTCTCTGGTCAGCTGCGGGATGGCGTAGGCGTTGATCTGCTGGTCCCTCGGGTTCTCCTGGGGATAGATGATCGCGGTGACGTCGGTGAGTTTCCCGTTCTTCAGGGTGACGCGGACCTGGACGGGGCCGTAGCGGGTCTGGACCGAGTCCCCGGTGAGGGTCCGGGTGCCCGTGGCCGATCCGCTCGATCCGCTTGTTCCGCTCGAACTGCTGGACGGTGCGGGAGCCGTGGCCACCCCGGCGGCAGTCGGCGTCGTGTGTGGCTTGAGCGACAGCAGCAGCACCATCCCGGAGACGGTCGCGGCACCCGCCAGCACGATGCGGCGCAGCGGTCGGTTCTTCCTCAGCGTGTGCAAGACGGCCTCACAGCTCGAAGGACTCGTGGTGGATACGGCGGTCCGGAACCCCGGCGGTGCGCAGCGCCTCGTACAGGTCCCGCGCGAACCCGTGCGGGCCGCACAGGTACACGTCGTGGGCGTCCAGGTCGGGCACGGCCGCGCGCAGGGAGTGCGCCGTGAGGTCCGGGCGCCGGTCGTGCGGACCGTTGAGCGCGTACAGCACCTTCGCCCCGCGCCACCGTGCGACGGCCTCCAGCTCGACGCCCAGGGCGAGGTCCTCGGCCGTGCGGGCGCGGTAGAGGAGGGTGACGTCCCCGGGCAGTGTCTCGAACAGGGCCCGCAGCGGAGTGATGCCGACACCGCCCGCGATCAGCAGCGACTTGTGCGAGGTCTGCCGCTCGGCGGTCAGCGCTCCGTAGGGGCCCTCCGCCCACACGCGGGTGCCCGGCCGCAGCAGGGCAACGGCGGCACTGTGGTCGCCGAGCGCCTTGACGGTGATGCGCAGCAGGTCCGGACGCGGCGGCGCCGACAGGGAGTACGGAGTGGCGGTCCAGCGCATGCCCTCGGTGAGGAACCGCCAGCGCAGGTACTGCCCCGGCTGCGCACCCATCTCGTGCAGCCGCCGGCCACGGATGACGACGGAATACACGCCCGGCGCCTCCTTGTGCACGGAGTCGACCCGCAGCCGGTGGCGCAGGTTGAGCCGTACCGGAGCGAGGATCCGGAACCACCCCACCAGGGCCGCGACGCCCAGATACAGCGCGTACCAGGCGGTCTGAGCCGGCCGGTTGCCGGTGAAGTCGGACCCCAGAGCGAGCTGGTGGCCGAAGGAGAGGAAGACCGCGGCGTACGTGAGCAGGTGCACGTAGTACCAGAACTCGTGGCTGACCCGGCGGCGCACCGCGCGGGCGGAGACGAACCCCACCGCGAACAGGATGACGGTACCGGCGGTGGCCTTGAGCATCTCCGGGTAGTCCAGGACCACGGTGAGTGTTTCGTCCAGGACCGAGGAGCCGTCCTGGGCGGCGTACCCGAGAAGGATCAGTACGACGTGGGCGACCAGCAGACAGATCGTGTAGCGGCCCGCCATCGCGTGCCAGCGCGCCACCCGGTCCGACCCGATCCGCCGTTCCAGGAGCGGGACCCGGGCCATCAGACCGACGAGGACGGCGCAGGCGTACCCGCTCAGCAGTCCCGCGATCCGCCCGGCGCCGGTCAGCCAGCCCGCCGTGCCCACGACCGACCCCGTGTCGTGCCACCACAGGGCGATCACGGCGGCGGCTCCGCCCCACAGGACGGCGAGCACGGGGCCCGCGGGGGAGCGCCGTGGCGCGGGCGGCGCGGGCGGCGTATGGGCCGACCTTCGTTGCGCGTACACCGTCGTCATCCGTTCGTCCCTTCGGCTGTCCGTACGCCCTGTCGGCCGTCCGGGATGTCACTGTGCCGACGCAACCTCTGAGCCCGCTCTCAGCGCGTGGCCCGCGGCGCGGCCCCGCCGCAGGTGGCGCGGGTGGCCGGGGTGGTCCGGCGGCACGGCGGACTCAGAGCGAACTCAGAGGTCCGGGGAGCGGCCCGGAACGCGGCGAGGCCGCATCCTGGTACGTGAGATGAACGCCCACCGCCCCCGCGGCCCCGCCCGCCCCGCGCTGACCCGGACCGACGGCGCCCCGCTCCGGGTCCTCGTCGTCGACGACGACCCCGACCTCGCGGAGGTCCTCTCCGGCGCCCTGAGCTACGAGGGCTGGGAGGTGCGCACGGCGGGCGACGGCGTCTCGGCCGTCGCCGAGGCACGCGAACTGCTGCCCGACGCCGTCGTCCTGGACGTCACGCTCCCGGACATGGACGGCTTCGCCGTGCTGCGCTCGCTGCACGCCGTACGACCCGATGTGTGCGTGCTCTTCCTGACCGCACGGGACGCCGTCGAGGACCGCATCGCCGGCATCACGGCGGGCGGCGACGACTACGTGACGAAACCGTTCAGCCTGGAGGAGGTGGTCGCCCGCCTGCGCGGACTGCTGCGCCGCGCCGGCATGGCCCGGCAGACGGAGGACGGTCCACGGCTGACCGTCGGCGACCTGATCATGGACGAGGAGGCCCGCGAGGTGACCCGCGGCGGCGAACTGATCGAGCTGTCCCCGACGGAGTTCGAACTGCTGCGCCTGCTCATGCGCAACCCGCGGCGCGTCCTCAGCAAGGCGCAGATCCTCGACCGGGTCTGGTCCTACGACTTCGGCGGCCAGGCTCATGTCGTCGAGCTGTACATCTCCTACCTGCGCAAGAAGGTGGACGCGGGCCGCCCGCCCATGATCCACACAGTGCGGGGCGCCGGATACGTGCTCAAGCCGGTGACCCGGTGAGGCCACGTCGGTGGCTGCCCCCTGTGCCGCGCCCGCACACGCTGCGGGCGCGGCTCACCGCCGGGCTCGTCGTGCTGCTCGCGGTCAGCTGCGCGGCCGTCGGGGTGGCCGCGGTGGTGGAGCTGAACGGCTTTCTCACCGGCCGTCTCGACCAGCAGTTGCGCGAGGCGGGGGTGCGCTTCCCGGCGAGCCTGGAGCACGGCGGGACGCTGCCGTCCGACCTCCCCCAGTCTCGAAAGGACTCGACCGGGGGGGACCCCATCGGAGACGAGGACGCCGACGGTGACACCCGCCGCCAGGCAGTCGGAACCTTCGGCGCCCGGCTGGTCGGCGACACGGTCACCAACGCCGCGGTGGTGCCGTCCGGCAGCGCTACGGGCGGCACCGTGACCGTATCGCTCGGCGCGCGGGACAGAAGAGAGCTCGCCGGACTGCCGGCCGACGGCGAGGGACACACGACCGAACTCTCGTCGCTGGGCGACTACCGCATGATGGCCAGCGAGGGCCGGGACGACGACGTCCTCATCACCGGGCTGCCCATGGAGTCCGTGGAGGCCACCGTCCACCGGCTGGAGCTGGTCGCCGCCATCGTCTTCGGCGCGGCGCTCGCCGTCGCCGGCGTAGCGGGGGCGCTGTGGGTGCGCTGGTCGCTGCGCCCGCTCAGCAGCGTGGCCGCGACCGCCACCCGGGTCAGTGAACTACCGCTCTCCAGCGGCGAGGTGGCACTTCCGCCCCGCGCGCCCGAGAGCGACCCGCGCAGCGAGGTGGGACGCGTCGCCGGCGCCTTCAACGCGATGCTCGGCCACGTCGAGGACGCGCTGACCAAACGGCACGCGAGCGAGGAACGGCTGCGCAGTTTCGCCGCCGACGCCAGCCACGAACTGCGTACGCCCGTGGCGTCGATCCGCGGCCACGCGGAACTGGCGCTGCTGCACCCGGAGCCGGTGCCGCAGAAGGTCGTACGGGCTCTGGAGCGCATCGAGGCCGAGGCCGCCCGGATGGGGGAGGTGGTCGACGACCTGCTGCTCCTCGCCCGCCTCGACGCGGGCCGCCCGTTGGAACGCCGTCCCGTGGACCTGACCCGCCTCGTCCTGGACGCCGTGACGGACGCGCAGGCCGCGGGCCCCGGACACCGCTGGACGCTGGAGCTGCCCGAGGAACCCGTGACGGTGCCGGGCGACGCCCACCGGCTGCACCAGGTACTGGCCAACCTGCTCGCCAACGCCCGCCTGCACACACCCGTCGGGAGCACGGTGACCGTCTCCCTGCAGACCGACGCCGGCACGGCGGCACTGCAGGTCCACGACGACGGACCGGGCGTAGCCGAGGACATCCGGCCCAAGGTCTTCGAACGCTTCACCCACGGGGACCGCCGCCGCACCGAGGGCGCGGGCACCGGCACCGGCCTCGGCCTGTCCATCGTGGCGGCGGTGGCGGAGGCCCACGGCGGAAGCGTCGCACTCGAAAGCCGCCCCGGAGCGACCACGTTCACGGTCCGGCTCCCCACCGGCGAAGAGTGACCGGAAGCAGGGGAGCGCCACAGAAACCAAGTGGCCCCAGGCTCCCGGCAGTTCTCACCGCAGCGGCCTGCGGATCCACACATCCCGGGCCAGCGGTGCCGGGCCGGAACCGTCATGGGCGGCAGGGGGATCGAGTTCGCCCAGCTTCGACCACCCCCAGGAGCGCAGGACGTCCGCCGCCGTGTCGCCCTCCGTCCGGTCGCCGGTCCGTTCCACGGCCGCGACGAGCAGGTCGGCGTCGAGGCGGGCCAGCAGCCGCTCGCCCAGGCGGGCCGCGATGCCGGTGCGGCGGTGGGCGGGAGGTCCGCGACGGCATCCCGCTGCTGATCGGCCTGCCGGCGGGACAATCTGCGCAAGTTCACATCTGCCATGCGAGCCTCCCCCGGCCGCGGGACGGGCATCCCCGAACACTGCAGGGGGACATCAGGGGCCGACGGGGTGAACCGGGCCTCGGGACATGTGCCGACCGGGCGGCGGGTTGCGCACGGGTGATCCGGGTGTCTCGTCCGGTGTCGGGCGCACGGGCGTTCCACCGTGCCGTTCCCGAGGGGGACGACGAGGGGCTCGCCGTCCGTCGCCAGAGCCGTCTCGACGGTATGCGGCGCGACGCACCTGAGAAGGGTGTTCTGCGGGGCTCAGGTGAAGCTGACGCGCAGGGAACCGCAGGCCGAGGGCCGCAAGCGCGAAAGGGTTGTGATGCACACTGCGAAACCCCAGGCCGCTGACCTGGGGTTTCATTATGGAGCGGGTGACGAGAATCGAACTCGCACTCTCAGCTTGGGAAGCTGATGTTCTACCACTAAACTACACCCGCGTAAGACGCCGGTTCAGGCGGTTTGGACCGGTGTCGGAAACGCGGAATCACCATACCTCATGCCAGGCCCCCGGCGCTGAAGCCGTGGCCCGCCCGGTGCTGTTTCGGGGGGTGGACGGGGCTGCGGGGCGCGGGAGTTGGGGCGTACGGTGGAGGGGTTGAAGAGGGGCTGCGCGGGATCGGAGTGCCGCCTGGAGGGCTGTCCCCTTCGTCCCGTAATGTGGCGCTTCCTCGTCAGTCAGACGCAGCTCTTGGGGAAGGGACTCTGAGGACTTGATGGAACGCAGCACCGTCGTCCGTTGTGCCGAAGGGCACGTATTCAGCACCGCTTCGCTTCCGATGCAGCAGGCCGAGCGGCTCGGTCCCGGCCGGTTGATCCGTTGCCCACGCTGTGCCCGGCTCCGCAATGTCGTACCTGTGGAGTTCGAGAAGCACTGAGCGCGCAGTACACGCAGAGCGCAGAGTGCAGCGCGTAGTACGCAGTGCCGCGTACCGCGCGTTCGCTTCGTTCGCAATCGCCCGGGTCCGCCACGATCACCGGATTGTGGCGGGCCCGGGCGCTCTGCGTATCCTCGGGGCGTGCTTCTCTCTGACAAGGACATCCGGGCCGAGATCGACGCCGGGCGCGTACGGATCGATCCCTACGACGAATCCATGGTGCAGCCGTCGAGCGTCGACGTGCGGCTCGACCGCTACTTCCGGGTGTTCGAGAATCACCGTTATCCCCACATCGATCCGTCCATCGAGCAGGCGGATCTCACGCGGCTCGTCGAGCCCGAGGGGGACGAGCCGTTCATCCTCCACCCCGGGGAGTTCGTCCTCGCGTCGACGTACGAGGTCATCACGCTTCCCGATGATCTGGCGTCGCGGCTCGAAGGCAAGAGTTCCCTCGGGCGGCTCGGGCTCGTCACCCACTCCACCGCCGGGTTCATCGACCCCGGATTCTCCGGCCACGTGACCCTTGAGCTGTCCAATCTCGCGACCCTCCCCATCAAGCTCTGGCCGGGTATGAAGATCGGGCAGCTGTGCATGTTCCAGCTCAGCTCGGCGGCCGAGTTCCCGTACGGCAGCGACCGGTACGGGTCCCGTTACCAGGGCCAGCGCGGGCCGACCGCCTCGCGGTCCTTCCTCAACTTCCATCGGACCCAGGTGTGAGTGGCGGCGATATGAGCGGCGACATGAGCGGTGATACGAACCGTGGCATAGGCGACCAGCGCGAGAACCTCACCTACGAGCGCTTCGGCGTCGCCGTTCGCGAGCTCGCCCAGACCATCGCCGACGACGGGTACGAGCCCGACATCGTGCTCAGCATCGCCCGCGGGGGCGTCTTCGTCGCCGGCGGGCTCGCCTACGCCCTCGACTGCAAGAACATCCACCTTGTGAACGTCGAGTTCTATACGGGGGTGGGGACCACGTTGGACATGCCGGTCATGCTCGCCCCCGTGCCCAACGCCATCGACTTCTCCGACAAGAAGGTGCTGATCACGGACGACGTCGCCGACACCGGCAAGACGTTGAAGCTCGTGTACGACTTCTGCGTCGACGCCGTCGCGGAGGTGCGGTCCGCCGTCATCTACGAGAAGTCGCAGTCGCTCGTGAAGTGCGAGTACGTGTGGAAGCGCACGGATCAGTGGATCAACTTTCCGTGGAGTGTGGAGCCGCCTGTGGTGAAGAGGGCCGGGCAGGTTCTCGACGCCTGACGTTCCACTGAGTGCCCGTTTTTTGGCTGCGGCGCCGTTGTGGCTGGTCGCGCAGTTCCCCGCGCCCCTTACGGGGCGCGTTTTTCTTGCCGTTAAAAAAACGCTTGCGTTTCGCTAGTGGCCCCCGTAGCGTTCGTGTACGAAACCGTTTCGTATCGATCGAAGGGAGGGCCGGGCCGCGATGCTGACCAGTCCGGTGTTCCTCGCACTCGTGCTCTCCCTCGTCTCCGCGTTCTGTTACGCGGCGGCCGCCGTGGTTCAGGAGCGGACCGCGGCCGGTACGGCCGATCTGCGGGGCACGCTCGCCCGCGGCTCGTGGTGGTGGGCCGTCGGGCTCAACGCCTCCGGCGCGCTGCTGCATGTGGTCGCGCTGCGGTACGGGCCGCTGACCCTCGTGCAGCCGCTCGGTGCGCTGACCCTCGTGGTGGCGGTGCCCCTCGGCTCGCTGGCCGTCCGCCGCCGGACCTCGGGTACGCAGTGGCGCGGTATGGCCCTGACCCTCGTCGGGCTGACCGCGCTGCTGGCCGCCACCGCGGCGGGGCAGGCGCCGGACGACACTCTGGGGACCGCCGAGGTTCTTGGGGTCGCGCTCGTCGCCTTCGTCGTCATCGCCGTACTCGTCCGCTCCGGCCTCGGCGGTCTCGGCCGTCTCGGCGGTCTTGCCTTCGCGGCGGCCTCCGGTGTCGCGTCCGGGGTCGGCTCCACTTTGGCGCAGAAGCTCGCCGTCGGGCCGACGTTGTCCTGGAGTGTGGCGGTGGTCGCGGTTCTCGCCGTCGCGTTCGCCTCGGCCGGGCTGCTGCTCTCCCAGAAGGCGTACCGCAGCGGCCTCGGCGGTCCGCTCGCCCTGCTCACCCTCGTCAACCCCGTCACTGCGTCCGTGATCGGCATCGGCCTGCTCGGCGAAGGCTTCCGGTACGGCACGGTCGGCACCCTGATCGCCCTCGCCGGTGCGGTGGTGGCTGCCCGGGGCGTGGTCCTCCTCAGCCGGCCTCAGCCGCGATACGGCCGATACGGCCGATCCGGCGGCCAGCCTGCCCCCGCCCCCACTCCCGATCTCACCCCCGCCCCCGATCTCACCCCTGCCCCCGTCCTGGTCCCCGCCCGGCTCCTCCGCGCCCGGCTCCCGTCCGCCGCGCGGTTACGCCCCGTCACCGTCGAACTCACCGGCACGAGCCGGACCGTCTGAGAAGGAGAACACCAGACATGACCATGACCATGACCATGACCATGACCATGACGAAGACCTCGAACTCGGCCTCGGCCTCGGCCATGGCGAAGCCTCTTCCGACGCGGCCCCGGACGACCGTGCGCGCCGCGGGACTCGTGGACGTACCGGCCGTGGCCCGCCTGATCGCCCCGGCCCACAACGGAGTCGTCCCGCAGCACCCGGACGCCGCACCGGTGGACTGGGACCGGGCTCGGCGTGCCATGCGGCTGATGCTCGCCCACCACGCCCTGGAGGACGGTCAGGTGTGGGTGGCCGAGCGCGAGGACGGCACGCTTCTCGCGGCCGCCGTCTGGCTGCCGCCCAGCTCCGGTGCCGAGCCGCCCGACCAGCGCTTCAGTAGCCTGCTCTCCCGTGAGCTCGCCCTCGGCCCGCAGGAGCGCCCGCTCCTGTCGGCGGGCTTGAGGAAGGCACGGCCCGAAGGGGGAGCCGGGCCCCAAGGGGAAGCCGGGCCCGACGAGTCGCACTGGAAGGTGGCCGTCGTCGGCGCGCTGGACGACACGAGCGCCTGGGACCACACCGTGGCTGCCGACCTGCTGGCGCCGGGGCTGCGTGCCGTCGACGAGGAGGGCGGCACCGCCGTCGCGGTCACGCTCTCCGCCCGTCACGGGGACCAGCTGCGGCCGCTCGGGTTCCGCCGGCCGCGCGCGGTCTGCCTCACACCGGGCGGGAATGTGTGGATGACGACCCGTCAACCTGCGTGCACAGTACGGGAATCCGTTGCACCAGGTTGTTTCCGAAGCCTCCCCGGTTCCAGGGCTGCGTGACCGGCTGGGTGGTGCCCGCGGCATCCGTGGCGCGGGCCGTCAGGACATGGGCGCCCGGAGTGGCCGTCCAGAGCGACTGCCAGTGGCGCCAGGACCAGGCATGGCCCGCGCGGCCGTCCGGCGGCGCGAGTTCCGCCTCCCGCCACGAGCCGCCGTCGTCCGTGCTGACCTCGACCTTCGTCACCGGGGCGCGGCCCGACCAGGCGCGCCCCTCCAGCCGTACCGGACCGGGGCGTACGACCCTCGTGCGGGACATGAAGTCCGGGAAGCCGGGCGGGATCATCAGCGCGCGGGGCGCGATACGGGTGACCGGGGCGCCGGGCTCGTCGGGGGCCTGGCGGTAGCGGTACGCCACCGCCTGCTGGAAGCCCGTGAACTGGGTGTCGGTGAGCGTGATGTCCCGCAGCCACTTCACATGCGCCATGCCGTACCAGCCGGGGACCACCAGACGGAGCGGGTGGCCGTGCTGCGGTGGCAGCGGGGCGCCGTTCATCTCGTACGCCACCAGGACCTCCGGGTCGGGGGCCGTGGCGTCCGTCAGCGGCAGGCTGCGGCGGTAGTCCTGCTCCACGCCTCGTTCGACGCCGTGGTCGGCTCCCGTGAAGACCGCCTCGACGGCGTCCGGCTCGACTCCGGCCTCGGCGAGGAGTGTCCGCAGGGGTACGCCGGTCCAGTCCGCCGTGCCGACCGCCTCGACCAGCCAGGGCTGGCTCACGGGGCGTGGGGTGAGGCGGGCCCGCCCGTTGCCCGCGCACTCCATGGTCACTCGGTGCGTGACGGGTGGCAGGGAGTGCAGGGCGGACAGGTCCAGGACCAGGGGCGTACGGACCCGGCCGCCCACCGTGAGCGTCCAGGCGTGGGCCTCGGCGGGCGGGACGTACGGGATGTCGTAGTGGACGAGTACGTAGTGCAGGCCGGGCGGGGTCACGTCGTGGTGGAGGGCCTCCAGGGGGAGGCCGTGGTTGCGGGCCGCGAGGGCGAGTTCCTCGTGGCTGATGCCTTCGCCGGGCTCGGCCACGCGCCCCGGCGTGCTGATGTCCTCAAGCGAGCGCGCCGAGCCGACGGGGCCGCGGCCGTGGTCGTGACCGCTGTTGTGACCGTGACTCTGCCTGCCCCTGCGGCTGTCCATGGCTCCATGGTGCTCCCGTCGCCCGGCCCCGGGTACCCCGCTCGCGATTGCCAGGCCCTCCGCGCGGCGAGACCCTGGACATGGACGACATGGACATATCGGCCCTGGGGCGGATGAAACGTGCGATCGCAGACGGACCGTACCCACGGGCCTCGCGGAGGAGAGCGATCGTCATGGGCGGCAGCGGCAGCGGCAGCATCGGCGGCGGCAGTGGCATGGACGGCACGACCCTGGAGGCGATGCGGACCGTACTGCGCGGGCCCGTCATCACTCCTCAGGACCCGCAGTACGACGGGGCCCGCTCGATCTACAACGCGATGATCGACCGTCGGCCGGCCGCCTTGGTGCGGTGCGCGGATGCCGGGGACGTGATGAACGCGGTCGACTTCGTCCGTGACCACGGGCTCGAACTCGCCGTGCTCGGCGGCGGACACAGCGGCCCGGGACTGTGTCTGGTGGACGGCGGCGTCACCCTCGACCTGTCACCGATGAGCTGGGTACGGGTCGACCCCGTCGCGAAGACCGCGCAGGTCGGCGGCGGCAGCACGCTCGGCGACCTGGACCACGCCGCGCACGCCTTCGGCCTCGCCACCCCCGCCGGGATCATGTCGACGACGGGCGTCGGGGGCCTGACCCTCGGCGGCGGACACGGGCACCTCACCCGCAAGTACGGGCTCACGGTGGACAATCTCCTCTCCGCGGACGTCGTTCTCGCCGACGGCGGGTTCGTCACGGCGAGCGAGGCCGAGTTCCCGGACCTGTTCTGGGGGCTGCGCGGCGGAGGCGGGAACTTCGGCGTCGTCACGTCCTTCACCTACCGGCTGCACCCGGTGCACACCGTAGGGGCCGGCATCACGGTGTGGCCGGTCGACCACACACGCGAAGTGCTGCGCTGGTACCGCGAGTTCCTGCCGCAGGCGCCTGATGACCTGAACGGCTTCTACGCGGCGCTCGCCGTGCCGCCGGGGCCGCCGTTCCCCGAGGAACTGCACGGGCACCGGATGTGCGCCGTCGTGTGGTGCTGGACCGGTGACCCTGCCCTGCTCGACGAGACGCTCGCCGTGGTGAACGACGCCGGACGGCCCGCCTTCCACTTCACGAGCCCGATGCCGTACCCGGCGCTGCAGAGCATGTTCGACGAGCTGATCCCCAAGGGCCTGCAGTGGTACTGGCGCGGCGACTTCTTCGACCGGATCACCGACGAGGCGGTCGACGTCCACCTCAAGTACGGCGAGAACCTCCCCACCGACCTGTCGCTGATGCACCTCTACCCGGTCGACGGAGCCGCCGCCCGGGTCGGTCCCGACGACACGGCCTGGAGCTACCGCGACGCCGTCTGGTCCGGCGTCTTCGCCGGCGTCGACCCGGACCCGAGCAACGCCGAGCTCATCAGCCAGTGGTGCGTGGACTACCAGGAGGAGCTGCACCCGTACTCGATGGGCGGTTCGTACGTGAACTTCATCGGGCCGGGCGAGGGCCAGGCGCGGGTCAGGGCCACCTACCGCGACCACTACGACCGGCTGGCGCGGGTCAAGCAGACCTATGACCCGCACAACCTCTTCCACGCCAACCAGAACATCGAGCCAGCGTGACCGGCGTGACCGGCGTGACCGGCGTGACAGAGGCTCCCGCGCCGGACAGGCCGGACAGGTCCTAGAACGTACCCAGCTTGATGATCGACAGCAGGGCGGCCAGCTGGATCGCCGACGCTCCCAGGGCCTTGGGCCACGGCAGGTCGTGCGACTTCTTGACCATCAGCGTGAACAGCACACCGGCCGCGACCCACGTCGCCCAGCCCAGCAGCCGCACGAACGGCGCGTCGCCGCCCGCGAACATCGCGACGACCAGACGCGGCGCGTCCGTGAGCGACATGATCAGCATGGAGAGGCCGACCGTGGGCTGCCAGGCGCCGTCACCGCCGAGCTGGCGGGCGAGGGTGTGCGTGACCACGCCCAGGATGAACGCGCTGAGGACGATCGCGACCGCCGTCGTGAGGACGATGGGGATCGCGTTCGACAGGGTGGCTTTTATGACGTCCTCGCGGGCGCCGTCGAAGCCGAAGACCGCCAGTAGGCCGTAGAGGAACGACACGATGAGGGCGGGGCCCCACATGGTGTAGTCGCGCATCCGCAGGAAGGTCTGGTTCGGGCGCATGACGACGCCGCTCAGCAGTTCCTTCCAGTGCAGCGGCGGGCCCACCGGGGGCGCGGGCGCCTGGCCCGCTCGGTACGTACCGCCCTGGCCGTACGGGTCCTCGCCGACGGCGAACGCCGCGGTGTGACCCGCCTGGTTCGCCGCGTACGGGTCCGGGCCCTGGGGGTGGTGGCCGTTGTCGCCGAAGTACTCCGGCTCGCCGTGTCCGTTCCCCTGGGGCCACTGCTGCGGGCCGTTGCCGCCGCTGCCGTACTGCTGCTGCGGGGGGT
This sequence comes from Streptomyces sp. NBC_00878, assembly GCF_026341515.1. NCBI lineage: Bacteria > Bacillati > Actinomycetota > Actinomycetes > Kitasatosporales > Streptomycetaceae > Streptomyces > Streptomyces sp. NBC_00878. The sequence continues at coordinate 5,782,712 of NZ_JAPEOK010000001.1, forward strand.
AGGGCCCGGGAGGATGGCCGTACGACGGGCCTCCCTGGGGGGCCTGTTGTCCGTAAGGCTGCTGCCGCGCTTGTTGCTGCGGGTGCGCCTGCTGCGTGCGGTTGTCCCGGCCGCGTCCGATCCTGAATCCAGCCACGCAATCGAACGTACCTGGTCCCGCACGGTGACGTGCCGGGCCCGGGGCATCGGACCCGGCTTTGCTGCCGAGCTGTGACATCCCCTAAGGGACGTCCCGGGCGGCTGTCATGGGTTTTTCGGGGACATTTTCGGGGCCTTTTCGTGGCTGCTGAGGGTTTGGCCGTACAAGATCAAGGCGTACGGTCCCGGGGCGTCACTCCCAGAACGCGGCCTCCCTTTCCAGGTCCTCCTGGCATTCGTCGATGTCCGTCATCTTGTCCCCTACGATCCGGAAGACGAGGCAGCCGTTCTGCTCGATGCGCTTGCCGTTGCGCTCGGCCGTGTAGCGGTGCACGGAGACCGCGTGGCCCCGGCCGTCGACGCATACGTGGCTCAGGTCGACGCTGAAGGTCCCGTTCGTCTCCTCGAAGAGCCGGCCGTACAGCCCGATGACCGCGTCCTGTCCTTTGTAGTCGCCGGAGAGCAGGTGGTCGCCGGGGACGTGGTGCGTACAGTCCCCGGCCATCAGGCCGCGCAGGGTGTCCATGTCACCGCGCGTGAAGGCCTCGTAGCCCTTGCGGACGAGCAGTGCGTGCGGGTGTTCAGCCATCGTGATCGCCGCCTTTCCTTTGCCTGGCGTCTTATGGCCGACGTTTTGATTATCCGCTCTTTTCAGCCTTTGTGCTGAGTTCGCACCATACGTACTTGCCCGCCGTGCCGTTGACCTGGAACCAGCCCCAGTCGTCGGCGTACGCGTCGACGAGGTGCAGGCCGCGGCCGGATTCGTCGCCCTGCGGGCTGGTGATGGGTGGCGCGGGGTCCGTGTCCCACGCGCCGAGCCGGAGGGAGTGTCCCGCATGTCTGAGCTTGAGGGCAGCCGGGCCCTTGGTGTGCCGGATGGCGTTCCCGAGGAGCTCCGAGGCGAGCAGCTCCGCCGGTTCGATGAGGGCGGGGAGGTGGTGGCTGGTCAGGATGTCGCGGAGGGCGCGGCGACAGATGCCTACGGCTCGGGGGTCGTGGGGGATGTAGAAGGTGTACTCCAGGGGTGCGGGCATACGGGTCTCCTGGTGGGGAGTGGTGGAGGAGGGGGGCGGGGCGGTGGCTCTGTCGGGCCCGGCATGGCGTGGCGGGGGGATGCGCTTCCGCTCCGTTGAGTGGCTGCTTCGTCACTGACCGTATGGGGTTAAACTGATGCCCGTCAAGCCGAACGGGGATACTGGGGGACCTCAACTCCCCGGAGGGAACGGGTACATGCCAGCTAGGAGCATCATCACGGCACGCCAGGAGCGGCTCGGCGCGGAGCTGCGCAAGCTCCGGGAGCGGGCGGGGCTCAGTGGCCGGGAGGCGGCACGGGCGTTGGGGATCGCAGAGAGCAGGCTCTCCGCCACGGAGACGGCCCGGGTCGGGGTGAGCGCCGAGCGCGTGCGGCACTGGGCCAGTGAGTATGCGTGCGATGACGCCGCGCTCGTCGACGCGCTGGCGGCCATGGCGACCGAGCGTGTGCGTGGTTGGTGGGCCGAGTATCGAGAGCAACTGCCGCCCAGCTTCCTCGACTTGGCGGAACTGGAGCATCACGCCACGCACCTGAGGTCATTCGAGAACGTGCACATTCCTGGCCTGTTGCAGACCGAGGAGCAGGTGCGGGCGGCGTACGCCTCTCCGGGGACCATGCTCAGCGAGGAGAGGATCGAGGGGCGTGTCGCATTCCGTCTGCGTCGCCAGGCGGTACTCGAAGAAGCCGACTACGAGGTGGTCGTCCATGAGGCGGCGCTGCGCGTCAGGTGGGCCGACCGCAAGGTGGCTCAACGGCAACTGCTTCACATCCTGGAGCAGTCCGAACGTCCCCAAGTCACCGTGCGTGTAGTGCCGTTCGATGTTGACGGGTTCACGATGATCGGCACACCCGTGCTCTTGGCGGGCGGTCCTGTCCCACAACTGGACACCATCCTGCTGGACCACCTGCACGCCGGGACGTTCATGGACGCGGAGGCGCAACTGCGCCTGTATCGGCGGGTGATCAACTCCGTGGAGAGCGCCGCGCTGGGGGTCGTAGAGTCGAGAGACTTCATCCACCGGCTCGCGCAGCACATCTGAGGGGACCCGCCATGACACCCGTCGTCCACTGGCAGAAGTCGTCGTACTCCGGTCCTGAAGACGCACCCAACTGTGTTGAGATAGCCGCCCGTCAGAACACCCGCACCCTCCTCCTCCGCGAAAGCGACGACCCCGACGCGGTGATAACCACCACCGGCGCCGGGCTCGCCGCCCTCATATGGCACCTCCGCCACAGTTACTGAAGCGTGCCCTCGATGAGCTTCTCCTCCGCGGGCGCCGCCCCCGTCGTGGTGACACCCGTCGGGGAACCCGGCAGGCGCAGCGTGTTCACACTGCCGCGTACGTACAGGTCGGCGCGGCCGTCGGCGTTCGTGTCGCGGAGGCGGACCCCGTAGCCGAAGTGCTCGCCCTCCTCCAACGCGCCCGGTACGCCTGCCGAGTTGCGGGCGAACCACTGCGAGCGCGTGCCGGACAGGCCCGACGCGCGGCCGTACAGCACGTGGACGCCGCCCGCGTACTCCTTGCCGTTGATGGCCTCGCCGATCACGCCGACCGCCAGGTCCTTGTAGCCGTCCCCGTTGGCGTCACCGGCGGAGACGGACCAGCCGAACTCGTCGTACGTCTCCGGGGAGCCCGCCACCCCACTCGTCGCCTGGGTGATTCTGGTGCTCGTGGAGGGGCCGGACGACGAGCCGTACCAGACGGAGACCCGGCCCTTGGCCTTGGAGTACACGGATGTGCCGACCGCGATGTCGCCGTAGCCGTCCTTGTCGAAGTCGGCGATGACACCGTCGCCGCCGCGGTCCGAGCTTCCGCCGTTGCCCGACAGGGACTCCAGGCGCAGGGTCTTGCCGGACGTCAGGGTGGAGCCGCCCTTGACGAACCAGGCGTCGGAGGCGATGTACGAGTCGGTGACGACGTCGCCGATGACGACGAGGTCGGTCTTGCCGTCGCCGTTCACCTTTCCGGCGATGAGGGCGGTGGAGTAGAAGGACGTCGTCTTGTCGAGGGTCGTGACCGAGCCGTGGACGCCGGACCGGTTGATGGAGCCGCGGTAGACGTACGTCTTCTCGTCGTTGACGAGGGCGAGGTCGGTCTTGCCGTCGCCGTTGAAGTCTCCGGTGGCGAGGTCGGAACCCATCCGGTTGAGGGAGTCCTTGGGCGCCTTGTTCGGGACGGTCGTGCCTTTGGAGAGGCCGTTCGGGCCGCCCCAGAGGATGGTGACCGCGCCCTGGTCCTTGCGGCCGTCGACGTCCTCGCCGGTCGCGGCCACGGCGAGGTCGCCGTAGCCGTCCTTGTCGAAGTCGGCGGCCGTGCGGACCTCGCCGAACCAGTCGTCCGCCTCGTCGGCGCCGGGCACACCGGGGCTCGCCTGGTCGACGAACTGGGTCCGCGTACCGGGCCCGTTCGCCGTACCGAAGGTGACCTCGACGCCACCGCCCTTGCTGTCGTCGCCCCAGTAGACGGCGTAGTCGCGGAATCCGTCGCCGTTGAAGTCGTCCGCGTACTTGGCCGCGGCGGCGGAGGCGCTGGTGGTGGTGAGGGTCAGCGGGGTGACTCCCGCGGCCAGCAGGGCGGCGAGGGCGGTGGTGGTGCGCAACTGGCGCTTCATCGGGTGGAGTTCTCCAGAAGAGTGCGTGAGGGGGAGGGGGTCTGTCCGTGACCGGTCCGCGGTCAGTCCGCCAGTTCGGCCACGAACCTGGTGAGTGACTGGAGGCCGAGGACCTCGGCCGTGAGCATCGACGAGCCCTGGCCCGTCAGGCCGCCCGACGCGGTGCCCGGCAGGATGTGGAGGCGGCCCAGTTCCGGGGCGGACGCGATGAGTTCGGGGCGGCCGTCGCGGGTGAAGTCGCGCAGCTGGACCGACTCGCCGAACCAGGCGTCGTTGTCCTCGCCGGGCTCGCCCTCGACGCCTGCGGTGGCGTAGTCGTACATGCGGGCGTTCGTGCCGGTGAGGCCGGACCTGCCGCCGCGCAGGACGGTGACACCGCCCATGCGGAACCAGTTGTCGCCGATCACCTCGCCCGCGACGCCGACGGCGAGGTCGGGGTAGCCGTCGCCGTTGGTGTCGGCGGCCGAGACGTCACTGCCGAAGTAGTCGACCGACTCCGGCGTGCCGGGGACGCCGGACGTCGACTGGGTGATCTTCTTCGCCGGGCCGCTGGGGCCGGTGGAGGTGCCCGGGAGCACGAAGACCGCCCCGCCCGTGCCCGAGCGGCGGCTGCCGAGTGCCAGGTCGCCGTACCCGTTCTTGTCGAAGTCGGCGATCGTGACGCCGGCCTCGGTCAGTGAGGCCGACGCGGGCAGGCTCACCTTCTTGGTCTTCTTCGGGCCGCCGGAGCCGCCCTTGTAGAACCAGACGCGGTCGCTGTCGGTGTCCCAGTCGCGGCCCAGGACAGCGAAGTCGGCCGTACCGTCCTTGGTCACCTTTCCGGAGGCGACGACGACCGGGTCGATGTTCTCGCCGTCGGTCGGGTCGAAATTGGTGGCGGTGCCGCGGGAGCCGGACTTGGTGAACGGGCCGCGCAGGTACCAGATGTTGATGTCGTCGACCGCGACGACGTCCTGCCTGCCGTCGGCGTTGAAGTCGCCGACGGCGATGTCGAGCGCGAAGCCGCGGTCCCTGTACTGGGGGTTGTGGTACGAACTCCCCTTCTTCAGGCCGGACTTCGAGCCCCACAGGACGGTGAACGTGCCGTTGTAGGAACCGTCGTTCTCGCCGGGCGCGGTGGCGATCACGTCGGCGTAGCCGTCGGAGTTCAGGTCCACCGTGGTGATGTCCGTGCCGAAGTAGTCGTTCGTCTCCGCCGCGCCCGGGATGCCCGCGCTGCTCTGGGAGACGACCGTGCGGCTCGCGGGGGCGAGGCCGGTCGCCGAGCCCCAGATGACGACGACGGCGCCCGCCTTCTTCTTGCCGCCCACGGTGGCGCCGTCGTTGCCGATGGCCAGGTCCCGGTAGCCGTCTCCGTTGAAGTCGTCGTAGTGCTTGGCGGGCGCCGCGGCGGCGGGGGTGGTGAGGGTCAGCGGGGCGACGCCCGCCGCCAGGACGGCGGTGAGGGTCAGCATGGTGCGGATACGCATGTGACGTCCCGTCAGTCGGTGAGGCCGGCGCCGAACGCGCCGTACGTGTAAGGCAGGTTGAACGCGCCGGGGCCGAAGCCGCGGTCGCCGTCCGGGGAGATGCCCGTGCCGTCGGAGAGCATCGCGGTGACCGCGCCGACGCCCTCGCCCTCGAAGGTCGCGGAGACCGTGTAGTCGGCCTTGCCGTCGGCCGTGACGTCGGTCAGCAGGACGTCGGAGCCGAAGTAGTCCATGGCCTCGGCGCCGCCGGGGACACCGGCGGAGGCCTGGGAGAGGGTGCGGCCGCCGGTCTCGGAGACGCCGTCCGCCGAGCCCTGGAGGAGGACCGTGGAGCCGGTGTCCTCGATCGTCTCGATGTCCTCGAAGATGACGCCGATGGCCAGTTCGCCGTAGCCGTCGCCGTTCACGTCACCGATGGAGAGCGCGCTGCCGAAGCCGTCGCGCTCCTCGTCCGCGCCGGGCACGCCCGGGGAGTCCTGGGTGAGTTCGGCCATGGGAGCGTCGCCGTTGACCGGGCCGCCCGCCGAACCGCGGATGACCGTCACCTTGCCGCCGAGGCTGCCGGAGTGGTCGTCCTCCGCGGTGAAGACGTTGCCGAGGGCGATCTCGCCGTAGCCGTCCCCGTCGATGTCACCGATCGCGATGGAGGTGCCGCCGTTCAGGCCGCGCGGCACGGAGGTGTCCAGGCCGGCGGACGTGCCGAGATACGCGACCCCCTTGGACCAGCTGTTGGGACCGTCCCCGGTCAGCTCGGTCCGGTACGTCAGCACGAGGTCGGCCTTCCCGTCGCCGTTCGTGTCGCCGGCCTTGATCGCGTCGACACCGTACGGGGAGGTCTCGGGCAACGCGATCCGCTGGGCGGCGCCGGTCGTGCCGGAGCGGGTGAAGCCGCCCTTGACCACGTACGCGTGCGAGACGGTCGTGCCCGCGGCCAGGTCGGCCTTGCCGTCGCCGTCGAAGTCGCCCGCCGTCAGGACGCGGCCGAACTCGTCGTGCGTGGTGGCCGCCGGGTCCGCGACCGTCGTACCGCCCGCGAGGCCGCTCGCGCCGCCCCACAGGATGGCGACCGTGCCGCCGTCGACGTCGCTGCCGACGTCCTCGCCGGACGCGCCGACCGCGAGGTCGGCAAAGCCGTCACCGTCGAAGTCGGCGACCGCGAGTGCCGAGCCGAAGGCGTCCTCGGCCTCCGGGGTGCCGGGCACACCGGCCGAACTCTGGTCGATCACCGTGCGGTTGGCCGGGTCGAGGCCGGTGGCGCCGCCGTAGACGACGGCCACGTACCCGGCCATGACCTGGTCGCCGACCTTGGCGTACGGCGCGGCGAACGCCACGTCGCCGTAGCCGTCGCCGTTGAAGTCGCCCTTCAGGCCCGAGGGGGCGGCGGAGGCGGTGACGGGGAGCGCCACCAGGAGCCCGGTCGTGAGGGCGGTGGTGAGCGTCGTGGCGAGGAGGAGAGTGCGCTTGCGCAAGAGAGGTCTCCGGTAGTGGGGACGACGGGCCCCGCACCTGTGTGGTGCGGGGCCCGCCGGATGGTGAAAGAGGGAAGGGACGTGCTCGGTCGGCGAACTCAGTCGGCGAAGTTGACGCCGAACGACGGGGTGCCGGTCGTCGACACACCCGCGCTGCTCGGCGAGACGGACCGCGAGCCGGACGTGGTGATCTTCGTGCCGTTCGACGGCAGGTACAGCACCGCGCCGTTGCCCGCGTTCTCGTACGAGCCGACCAGCAGGTCGGCCCGGCCGTCGCCGTTGACGTCGTCGAGCTTCGCGTCCGAGCCGAGCTTGTCGTTCTTCTCGTCGCTGCCGGGCACACCCGCCGTGCTCTGCGCGAAGTACTGGGTGCCGGAAGCGGTGTTGAGGCCGTTCGCCGAGCCGTACAGGACGGTGACCGCGCCCGTGTCCGTGATGCTGTTCAGGTCCTCGCCGGCGGAGCTGACCACGATGTCCTGGTAGCCGTCGCCGTTGATGTCGCCGAGGTCCAGCTCGTAACCGAAGAGGTCGTTCTTCTCCGAGGAGCCGGGGACGTTGCCGGTGTTCTGGGTGATGCCCGCGGTGGCGCCCGGGCCGTCGGCGGTGCCGTAGGTGACGTTCACCTTGCCGCCGAAGGCCGAGTCCGGGACCGTCGTGCCGTCGCTCAACGTGCTGTCCCAGTACGCGCCGGAGACGATGTCGCCGAAGCCGTCGCCGTTGACGTCGCCGATCGCGGTGATCGCGCCGGCCTTCACGATCTGCGCCGACGAGATGGCGAGGCCGCTCGCGGCGCCGGGCACGAAGTAGTTCCTGGCCCAGCCGTATTCGGTCCCGGTCTCGAAGCCGTCGATGACCAGGTCGGTCTTCTTGTCGCCGTTGACGTCGCCCGCGGTGAGGTTGATCGGGCCACGGGCGTCGCCGCCCGACTGGATCGGGGGCTTGAGCGTGTACCGGCCGCCCACGGCGGTGCCGGACGCGCTGATGCCGCCCTTGTAGACGTAGACCGTGCTGGAGGAGTTGCCGACGGCCAGGTCGGCCGTGCCGTCGCCGTCGAAGTCGCCGGCGGCAAGGTTCTTGCCCCAGTAGTCGTGCGCGGAGACGGCCGGGTCGGCGACGGTGACGCCCTTGCCGGTCAGGCCGCTCGCGGAGCCCCACAGCACGGCGAGAGTGCCGCCGTTGGTGTCGCTGCCGACCTTCTCCCCCGGGGAGGACACGGCGAGGTCGTCGTACCCGTCGCCGTTGAAGTCGGCGTACGCGGTCTCCGCGCTGAAGGCGTCACCGGCCTCCGCGGTGCCGGGGACCCCGGCGCTGTTCTGGCTGAGCGTGGACCGCTTGGCGGAGGACACTCCGGTGGCGGTGCCGTAGAGGGTGACGAGCTGGCCGGCGGTCGCGCGGCCGTTCACGTAGGCGCCCGCGGCCGAGAAGGCCACGTCGCCGACGCCGTCGCCGTTGAAGTCGGCGTGCGGCACGGTCGTCGAGTCGGCGGCCGTTGCCGTCACCGCCGAGAAGGTGAGCAGACCGCCCGTCAGCGCGGCAACGGACGCCGTCGCGAGGGTGAGTCGCAGATGCTTGTGCATGCGGGATTCTCCTGCTGCATGCGGGGACGCCTGGCGGGCGCCCGCAGTCAATGGGGTGCGTTCCGCTCGCGTTCGCCCGGAGTTCTCCTGGGCTTTACGGGCGGTTGGCGATCAGAAGACCCGTGGGGAGGGGGCAGGGTTGTACGGGGGTCGAGAGTTTTTGCAGAAGACTTCTGAGGTCAGAGGGCTAATTGGGGCATACGGGGAGGGATCGGTCCCTTTGGAGGCCCACAACGACCGCACCACGCAACCACAGAGTCCCCGTCAGTGAACTGACGAGGACTCATGAGCGATCGGGGCCGGCGGCCAGCCGCCGGCCCCGCGCAAGCGTGCCGTGCAAACCCGGGGGTTGCTATCCGTTTGCCGGAGGGGGAGCAACCGGATTGGCGTCTGGCGGAGGAGGGGCGACCGGATCGGCACCAGGGGCGCCAGAAACGGCGTTCTGAGTCACAATGTCGAAACCCGCTATGACGTCACCTCCACTGCCATCGAGGTGCTCTTCTTGGAACGGCTTCATGTAAACTGTCCGCCATATCGCGGGCGCTCCGTTGAATTTATAGATCACCCGGATGTAGTTGTTGCCCGAGTGGATGCTTACTGCGTTTGTCCCATCCCCGGTTGATGCTGCCATCACCGGTTAAGCATGCGTACGAATTGGCCATCGCGACTTGGCCGATGCCGCTCCTTATTCCGTTGTACCCGATGGTGACATGTCCGTCATTGGCCGAGTAATCCGTGTCCACCATGCCGTCTGCCTGCGCGGATGGCATGAAGATCACCGCAGAGCCCAGCCCGATCACGGCCCCCAATGCCATCACTGGCATCCGCACTCGCTTACCCTTTGACATGTTGCTCACCTCTCTGGGTCGAAATTAACTACGCAGCTACTTCGGACTCGCCTTTCATTGGATCTGTCGGCATTGACAGTGTCGCCAATCGTCCAGACCGTGGAAACGGTGCTGCAAATCGGCGGCACTCACGCCGTGGCGCAAGCCGCGGGCCGGACACGATCCAGGCAAGATCCTGCTGGATGTGGCCCTGGCCGTCGCACTCGGCGGAGACTGCCTGGCCGACATCGGCATGCCGCGGGCCGAGCCGGATGTGTTCGGCCCGGGGGCTTCCGATCCGGACGGTCTCCCGTCTTGTCGACACACTCGCCGCCTTCGGCCCGAATGCCCTTGCGGCGATCCGGGACGCACGTTCCCAAACGCGCGGGCGGCTCTGCCGCCTGGGCGCGACAGCCACAACCGGTCCGCAGCCAACACACGACCTCCGCCATGGCTCCCGTCCGGTCGGTCCGCTCAGGACAACCGCAGCGGCACCCCAAGCTCCCCCGGCGTAAGGAGCTGTACCTTCTCCGCATCGAACCCGCCATCCGTCCCCCGCAACACCAGGAACGCCCCCGCCCGCTTCTCCCACAACGGCGCGAACGCCACCGCATCGTCATGCCCGTCACCATCCACATCCAGCAACGGCGGCTGATAACCGAACTCGTTCCACTTGTACGGGTTGGGCGTCCCCGGCAACCCGTCGGTCAGGGGATCAACGGCCTGCTCCCCGTCCGCGGACGGCACCCCCGACGCCCCGCCCGGCAGCAACGTCGTGCCCCCGATAGCCCGGCGTGTTCACGACGGCATCCGGCTTCCCGTCGCCGTCGACGTCCCCGACGGCCGGCGACGACCCGAAGTCGATCCGCCGCTTCTCTCCGCCCCTGCCCTCGATGACGGACTCCGAACGCCCGTTCCCGAGCCCGGACTTGGCCCCGTACAGGATGGTCAGCGCACCACCCTCCGCGGGCATGTCGGCGGGCGCCACGGTGAGCTGCGTGGGCAGCAGCAGGTCGTCGACGCCGTCGCCGTCCGCGTCACCGGCGGCAGGCGTACGCGGCCCCTCGAAGGTGCCCACGGCCTTGCTGATGCGCGGTTCGAGCGCGGTGTCGCGTACGAGCCCGTCCGCGCCGCCCTCGTAGGAGCCGACCATGTACAGGCTCTCGGGCGCGCTCTCGTCCTCCTCCGCGTCGAAGTCGTACGTGAACACCACCTCCGCCTTCCCGTCGGCGGCGGCGCGCGGCTGGAAGCCGTCGGGCAGGGCCAGCTCGGTGGCCTTGCCCAGACCGCGGGGGCCGCCGAAGAGGGCGAGGGTCCCGAGCGGGGCGCCGGCGTTCCCGCGGGCGACGACCAGGTCGGTGAAGCCGTCGCCGTCGAGGTCGGTGCGCAGCGGGCCCGAGACGAAGCCCGTGCCCTTCTCGCTCGCCTTCCGGCCCGCCGAAGCCCGTTGAGCCGAGGCCTTGTTGAGGCCGTCGGTGGAGCCGTAGACCACCGTGAGTGTCTCGGCGTACCGCTTCTTGTCCTTGGACTCCGAGTACACGACGGTCGCGAAGTCGTCGTATCCGTCGCCGTTGAAGTCCCCGGGGTCCGGGTTGTCGGACGGCTTTCCGGCGGCGGGCCCCTTCTGTCCGCTGCCTGGCCGGTCCGGGGAGCCGTCGCCGCCGCACGCCACGGCGAGGCTCGCGACCAGGGCGACGGCCACCGCCGCCTGCCCGGTCCTCGAAGGGCGTCCCATCAGCTGTCCATACCCAGGAACCCCGAGGTGGAGAAGGTGAGGGTGGGCTCGCGTGCGAGCAGGCCCTTCTTCTCGCCCGGGTACACGGCGATCGTGTCCTTCGTGTCCCCGCGATACGTGCGGACCACCAGATCCGCCCGCCCGTCTCCGTCGAAGTCGGCCACCTTCAGCACCCGGGTGGTGCCCCGGGCGGGCGGCGGCACGGTCACCATCCCGGCCTCGGACAGACCCGCCGTACGACCCTTCAGGACCCGCAACTCCGAACCGCTGGACACGAGTTCGCTCACCCCGTCCCCGTCGAAGTCCCCGGCGTCCAGGACCGTACCCGCGACGTCGAGTTCGGCGCGCCCGGTGCCCGGGACGTCGTACCGCAGCGCGGTTCCGCTCATCGAACCGATCGCCGCGTCGAGCCCCTTGCCCTTCCCGAACCGGCCGAAGGCGACGTCGACTCCGCGCGGGAGGGCGACCGCTGCGCCGGTGGGCCCGGCCGGTCCGCCCAGAACGAGGGAGGCGGGGGACGCCGCGGCGGCGGAGGCCTCGGCGGTACGGACGAGCAGGTCGTCGTAGCCGTCACCGTCGACGTCAGCGGCCGGCGGTGTGGGCACGTTTCCGGGCGAGGCGATCGGCGCGCCGGCCGCCTTCGGGGCGCCCTTGCGCGTGAACGGGCCGCGCAGATAGCTGAGTCGGCCGTCGGAGGCGTGGACGACGAGATCCTCGGCCTTGTCACCGTCGAAGTCCCCGCACACCGGCTGGTCGGGCCAGTCGTTGCCGAAGCGGGCCTGCGCGGGAACCATCAGCTTCACCGCCTTGCCGGTCAGGCCCCGGGCCGAGCCGAAGAGGAGCTGCAGCGGGACGGGCGGCTGGCCCTGTCCGTCGTACGGCGGATCGGTCGAGACGACGAGGTCCGTGAAGCCGTCCTTGTCGAGGTCGCAGCTCGCCTCGGCGTCGAAGACGGCGGGCAACTGCCCTTCGGTGTCAGCGGCGTTCCGCGCGGGGCTCAGCAACTGCCGGGCTCCGGGGGCGAGTCCGCGCTCCGACCCGTAGACGACGCCGATTCCGGCGTCGTCCTCGTGGCTGCCGCGCTTGACGAGGTTGTTGAGTACGAGGTCCGGGTGCCCGTCGCCGTTGAAGTCGTCGGCGGTGCGGCTGCCCCTGCCGAGCGGGACGGGGAGCTGGGCGGGGGCGTTGGCGATGGTGACGGGTTCGCGGTTTCCCGCCGAGTCTCCGTCGCTCCGGTCGGCGGTGGGGCCGCATCCGACGGCGAGGCCGCCGCCGAGGACGCATCCGGTCAGGGCCGCCGCTATCCGCGTACTCATTCTTCGCCCGCGCACCGTGAACCTCATCCGACCCGAAAACAACAACGCGGTCATCATGCACGTGTTCGAGCTGGGGGTAAATGGTGGTAACGCGGTGAAGTGTGTGTACTGAATTCTTTACCTTCGGCGATTCGGGCATCCGCCCCAACCTTCCGAATAGCTAAGAAAATTTCCTTTCGGTGGCCGCGGATTTCGAATATTCCCATCCGGATTTTAGCTTTTGGGCTGTCCGTCACTTTTGGGCTGTCCGGCGGCGTTGAGCCGGGCGGCCTGGCGCGTCAGGTGGTCGCGCTCGGCGAGGTTGGGTGCCTTCTGCGCCGCCTCGGCGTACAGCCGTGCCGCCGTCGCCAGGTCGCCGTCGCGCTCGTGGAGGTACGCCGCCACCGCCGTGTGGCGGGGCAGTGAGTCGTCCAGCGCCGCGAGTGCCGCGAGGCCCGCCCGCGGTCCGTCGGCCTCGCCGACCGCCACCGCGCGGTTGAGCCGGACGACCGGACTGTCCGTCAGGCGCGCGAGCTCGTCGTACCACTCGACGATCTGCACCCAGTCGGTCTCCTCGGCGGCGGGTGCGTCGGCGTGCAGGGCCGCGATGGCGGCCTGGGCCTGGTACTCGCCCAGCCGGTCGCGGGAGAGGGCCATCTGCAGGATCCCGACGCCCTCGGCGATCACCTTCGTGTCCCAGCGGCCGCGGTCCTGCTCGGCGAGCGGTACCAGGCTGCCGTCGCGCGCGGTCCGGGCGGCGCGCCGGGCGTGGTGGAGCAGCATGAGGGCGAGCAGCCCCGCCACCTCGGGATGGTCGATCGCGCCCGCGAGCTGCCGGGTGAGCCGGATGGCCTCGGCGGCGAGGTCGACATCGCCGGAGTAGCCCTCGTTGAAGACCAGGTAGAGGACGCGCAGCACGGTCGCGACATCACCGGGCCGGTCGAACCGCACCTCGGAGACGGTGCGCTTGGCCCGGCTGATGCGCTGCGCCATGGTCGCCTCGGGCACCAGGTAGGCCTGGGCGATCTGGCGGGTGGTCAGCCCGCCGACGGCCCGCAGCGTGAGCGCGACCGCCGACGACGGCGTCAACGACGGGTGGGCGCACAGGAAGTAGAGCTGGAGCGTGTCGTCCGCGGAGGGCGCGGGCCCCGGCGCCGGTTCCTCGTCGACGAGGTCCTCCCGTCGGCGGCGGGCGGTGTCCGCCCGGGTCGCGTCGAGGAACTTGCGCCAGGCCACGGTGACCAGCCAGCCCTTCGCATCCCGCGGAGGGTCGGCCGGCCAGACACGGACCGCCTCGACCAGCGCGTCCTGCACGGCGTCCTCGGCCGCCGCGAAGTCGGCTCCGCGGCGGACGAGGATGCCGAGCACACCCGGCGTGAGGCTCCGGAGCAGGGCCTCGTTCACCTCGTCCACCTCAGGTGCCTTCGGTGTCCCTGGCATCTCCGGTGGCCCTGGTGTCGCTGATGTCACTGGTGTTACTCCGTGATGGTGGGCGACTCGCCGTAGAACGGGCGCAGCTCCAGCCACTCGTGGATCGGCTTCCCGCCCGCCCCGGGGGCTGCCGACAGTTCCCCGGCCAGCTCGACGGCGCGCTCGTACGTATCGACGTCGATGATCATCCAGCCGGCGATGAGGTCCTTGGTCTCCGCGAACGGGCCGTCGGTGACCGGCGGGCGGCCCTCGCCGTCGTACCGGACCCATGCCCCCTCGGGAGCGAGCGCCTGACCGTCGACGAACTCGCCGGTCTCCTCCAGCCGGGCCGCGAAGTCGTTCATGTACTGGATGTGGGCCGAGATCTCCTCGGGCGTCCACTTGTCCATGGGGACGTCGTTGACCGGGGTCGGGGCGCCTCGGTAGTGCTTCAGCAGCAGGTACTTGGCCATGGTGTGTCTCCTCGGTACTGGTGCGAGTGCGGCCCATTGTGGTCGCGTTCACAGCGGGGACGGAGCGAGGCACGGGTTCTCGACATCACCGGCAGATTTTCTTCCGGCTTTTTTTCCGGACCTCACTCTTCCGGACCTCCGGAGACGACAGCACCCCACTTGACCTCGTACGACGACAGCACCCCATGTCCCTGGCGTGAACCTGGACATGGGGTGCTTCGTTCGTTACGGGCATGCGGCCCTACGCCGCCGGTGGCGCCGTCACTTCACCGGCTGGGGCTCCGGTGCGCTCTCGGCCGTCGCCTCGCCCGCCGGGGGCTCGTCGTCCACCGGGGTCTTGACGGACTCCAGGAGCAGCTGGGCCACGTCCACGACCTGGATGGACTCCTTGGCCTTGCCGTCGTTCTTCTTGCCGTTGACCGAGTCGGTCAGCATGACCAGGCAGAACGGGCAGGCGGTGGAGACGATGTCCGGGTTGAGGGAGAGGGCCTCGTCCACGCGCTCGTTGTTGATGCGCTTGCCGATCCGCTCCTCCATCCACATCCGCGCACCACCGGCGCCGCAGCAGAAGCCGCGCTCCTTGTGGCGGTGCATCTCCTGCTGACGCAGGCCCGGGACGGCGGTCATGATCTCGCGCGGAGGCGTGTAGATCTTGTTGTGCCGCCCCAGGTAGCAGGGGTCGTGGTAGGTGATGAGGCCCTCGACCGGGGTCACCGGGATCAGCTTGCCCTCGTCGATCAGGTGCTGGAGCAGCTGGGTGTGGTGGATGACCTCGTAGTCGCCGCCGAGCTGCGGGTACTCGTTGCCGAGGGTGTTGAGGCAGTGCGGGCAGGTCGCGACGATCTTCTTCGCGGACTTGGGCTTCCTCGACTCCGCGGGGAAGTTGCCCTCGTCGTCCATCTCCTCGCCGAACGCCATGTTCAGCGCGGAGACGTTCTCCATGCCGAGCTCCTGGAAGAGGGGCTCGTTGCCCAGGCGGCGGGCGGAGTCACCGGTGCACTTCTCGTCGCCGCCCATGATCGCGAACTTGACGCCCGCGATGTGCAGCAGCTCGGCGAAGGCCTTGGTGGTCTTCTTGGCGCGGTCCTCAAGGGCGCCCGCGCAGCCGACCCAGTACAGGTAGTCGACCTCGGACAGGTCCTCGATGTCCTTGCCGACGACCGGGATCTCGAAGTCGACCTCCTTGGTCCACTCCAGGCGCTGCTTCTTCGCCAGACCCCAGGGGTTGCCCTTCTTCTCCAGGTTCTTGAGCATCGTCCCGGCCTCGGACGGAAAGGCGCTCTCGATCATCACCTGGTAGCGGCGCATGTCGACGATGTGGTCGACGTGCTCGATGTCGACGGGGCACTGCTCGACACAGGCGCCGCAGGTGGTGCAGGACCACAGCACGTCGGGGTCGATGACGCCGTTCTCTTCGAGGGTCCCGATGAGCGGGCGCTCGGCCTCCGCGAGGGCGGCGGCGGGTACGTCCTTGAGCGCCTCGGCCGAAGCCTTCTCATTGCCCGACCCCGCGCCGCCAGGCGCTGATGGATCCAGTTTGCCGCCACCGGCGAGCAGGTACGGGGCCTTGGCGTGCGCGTGGTCCCTCAGGGACATGATCAGCAGCTTCGGGGAGAGCGGCTTCCCGGTGTTCCAGGCGGGGCACTGCGACTGGCAGCGCCCGCACTCCGTACACGTCGAGAAGTCGAGGATGCCCTTCCAGGAGAACTGCTCGACCTGGGAGACACCGAAGACGTCGTCCTCGCCGGGGTCGGTGAAGTCGATCGGCTTGCCGCCGGAGGTCATCGGCAGCAGGGCGCCCAGGGCGGTGCCGCCCTCGGCGTTCCGCTTGAACCAGATGTTCGGGAAGCCGAGGAAGCGGTGCCAGGCGACACCCATGTTGGTGTTCAGCGCGACGGTGATCATCCAGATCAGCGAGGTGCCGATCTTGATCATCGCGACGAGGTAGACGAGGTTCTGGAGCACGCCGAGGGAGAGCCCCTTGAAGGCGAGGACCAGGGGGTACGAGGCGAAGTACGCGGCCTCGTAGTGCTCGACGTGGTGGATCGCGCCCTCAAGACCGCGCAGGGCGTAGATCGCGAGGCCGATGGTGAGGATGACGTACTCGACGAAGTACGCCTGCCAGGCCTTGGAGCCCGCGAAACGGGACTTGCGGCCGGCGCGGGAGGGCAGGTTCAGCAGCCGGATCGCGATGAGCACGGCGATGCCGAGGATCGTCATCACGCCGATGAACTCGGTGTACATCTCGAACGGCAGGAAGCCGCCGATGACCGGCAGGGTCCAGTCCGCCTCGAAGAGCTGTCCGTACGCCTGCGCGAGGGTCGGCGGCAGCGTCAGGAAGCCGATCGCGACGAACCAGTGGGCGAAGCCGACGATGCCCCACCGGTTCATCCGGGTGTGGCCCAGGAACTCCTTGGCCAGGGTGATCGTGCGTGCCTTGGGGTTGTCGGTGCGGCTGCCCGCGGGCACCGGCTGGCCGAGCTTCACGAACCGGTAGATCTGCGCGACGGCTCGGGCGATGAGCGCAACACCGATCACGGTCAGGACCAGCGACACGATGATCGCGGCGAGTTGCATTTCGGGGCTCCTCGGGCCTGCGAGGTTCTCTTCGGGGCGGGTCTCCCTGGTTCCCCGAAGATTGATTACTAAGCGGTAACTTATGTAGTCCTCTGAGACTACCCACTCCTGTGTCCGCACTGTAGTCAGGGGCGCGGTGATCTGCGTCGCTGAGGCTTGCCTGAGCGGGTCGCGCCCCTTCGGGGGGAGTGTGGGGCAGGGACATTATGCGGCTCCGTCGCGTGGGCGCGACCGGTCCTGGGGCTGCTCTCGCCGACCCCGACCGGCCCGCAGGCGTCCGCCGATCCGCAGGTCAAGGCCTCATTGCGCGTAAGGGTGAGATAAGAGTTGAGCCCCTGCGACTCACCTCTGTTGACCGAGCGGGGAGCGTCGTGCACACTTGAGTCCGTTCCACTCAAGTCATTGCTGGAGGAATTGAAATGGCACGTGCGGTCGGCATCGACCTGGGCACGACTAACTCCGTCGTCAGCGTTCTGGAGGGCGGTGAGCCCACCGTCATCACCAACGCCGAGGGCGCCAGGACCACGCCGTCCGTCGTCGCCTTCGCCAAGAACGGCGAGGTGCTCGTCGGCGAGGTCGCCAAGCGCCAGGCTGTCACCAACGTCGACAGGACGATCCGTTCGGTCAAGCGCCACATGGGCACTGACTGGAAGGTCGCGATCGACGGCAAGGACTTCAACCCGCAGCAGATGAGCGCCTTCATCCTGCAGAAGCTGAAGCGTGACGCCGAGGCCTACCTGGGCGAGAAGGTCGTGGACGCGGTCATCACCGTGCCCGCGTACTTCAACGACTCGGAGCGTCAGGCCACCAAGGAGGCCGGCGAGATCGCGGGCCTGAACGTCCTGCGCATCGTGAACGAGCCCACCGCGGCGGCGCTCGCGTACGGCCTCGACAAGGACGACCAGACGATCCTCGTCTTCGACCTCGGTGGCGGCACCTTCGACGTGTCCCTCCTGGAGATCGGCGACGGCGTCGTCGAGGTGAAGGCCACGAACGGCGACAACCACCTCGGTGGTGACGACTGGGACCAGCGGGTCGTCGACTACCTGGTCAAGCAGTTCAACAGCGGCCACGGTGTGGACCTCGGCAAGGACAAGATGGCGCTCCAGCGCCTGCGCGAGGCCGCCGAGAAGGCCAAGATCGAGCTGTCCAGCTCCACCGAGACCTCGATCAACCTGCCCTACATCACCGCCTCCGCCGAGGGCCCGCTGCACCTGGACGAGAAGCTCACCCGGGCTCAGTTCCAGCAGCTGACGGCTGACCTCCTGGAGCGCTGCAAGACGCCGTTCCACAACGTCATCAAGGACGCGGGCATCCAGCTCAGCGAGATCGACCACGTCGTTCTCGTCGGTGGCTCGACCCGTATGCCCGCCGTCGCCGAGCTCGTCAAGGAGCTGACCGGCGGCCAGGACGCCAACAAGGGTGTGAACCCGGACGAGGTCGTCGCCATCGGCGCCGCCCTCCAGGCCGGTGTCCTCAAGGGCGAGGTCAAGGACGTCCTGCTCCTCGACGTGACCCCGCTGTCCCTCGGTATCGAGACCAAGGGAGGGATCATGACCAAGCTCATCGAGCGCAACACCACGATCCCGACCAAGCGGTCCGAGATCTTCACGACGGCCGAGGACAACCAGCCCTCCGTGCAGATCCAGGTCTACCAGGGCGAGCGCGAGATCGCGGCGTACAACAAGAAGCTCGGGATGTTCGAGCTGACCGGTCTGCCGCCGGCCCCGCGTGGGGTCCCGCAGATCGAGGTCGCCTTCGACATCGACGCCAACGGCATCATGCACGTGACCGCGAAGGACCTGGGCACGGGCAAGGAGCAGAAGATGACCGTCACCGGCGGCTCCTCGCTGCCGAAGGACGAGGTCGACCGGATGCGCCAGGAGGCCGAGCAGTACGCGGACGAGGACCACCGTCGCCGCGAGGCCGCCGAGTCCCGCAACCAGGGCGAGCAGCTCGTCTACCAGACGGAGAAGTTCCTCAAGGACAACGAGGACAAGGTCCCCGGCGACGTCAAGACCGAGGTCGAGACGAGCATCGAGGAGCTGAAGACCGCGCTCAAGGGCGAGGACACCACCGAGATCCGTACGGCCACCGAGAAGGTCGCCGCCGTCTCCCAGAAGCTCGGCCAGGCGATGTACGCCGACGCCCAGGCCGCGCAGAACGCCGCGGGCGGCGCCGAGGCCCCGGGTGCCGACGCGGGCGCCGGTGCCAAGGCCGCCGACGACGACGTCGTGGACGCCGAGATCGTGGACGAGGACCGTGACCGCAAGGACGGTGCCGCGTGACGGAGGAGACCCCGGGCTTCGACGAGCAGCAGTCGCAGCAGCCCGACGTTCCCTCCGGCGCCACCCCTGAAGACGCCGAGCCGAAGGCTGCCCCCTCCGCGGAGGAGGGGGCGCCCTCGGCCGGGGACGCGGCAGCAGCAGCGCAGATCGCGGCCCTCACCGCCCAGCTGGACCAGGTGCGCATGGCGCTCAACGAGCGCACGGCGGACGTCCAGCGGCTCCAGGCCGAGTACCAGAACTACCGCCGCCGGGTCGAGCGCGACCGGATCGCGGTCAAGGAGGTCGCCGTCGCGAGCCTCCTGACCGAGCTCCTGCCCGTGCTCGACGACATCGGCCGCGCGCGGGAACACAGCGAGCTGGTCGGTGGTTTCAAGTCGGTGGCCGAGTCGCTGGAGAGCGTCGCGGCGAAGATGGGTCTGCAGCAGTTCGGCAAGGAGGGCGAGCCCTTCGACCCGACGATCCACGAGGCCCTGATGCACTCGTACGCGCCGGACGTCACCGAGACGATGTGCGTGGCGATTCTGCAGCCGGGGTATCGCTTCGGCGAGCGCACCATCCGCCCCGCGCGGGTGGCGGTCGCCGAGCCGCAGCCGGGCGCGCAGCCGCTCAAGGGCGACGAGACGGACGGGACCCAGTCTGCCGACGACAAGGAGAGCGGTGGCCCGGAAGAGGGCTGACGTGAAACAGGGCGTACGCGCGCCCGTATGCACCACGAAGACCAAGCGCGTACGTGACGGTGACGTACGGAAGGAGGGGCGTCGAGGATGAGCACCAAGGACTTCATCGAGAAGGACTACTACAAGGTCCTCGGCGTCCCCAAGGACGCCACCGAGGCCGAGATCAAGAAGGCGTACCGGAAGCTCGCCCGCGAGAACCACCCGGACGCCAACAAGGGGAACGCGAAGGCAGAGGAGCGCTTCAAGGAGATCTCCGAGGCGAACGACGTCCTCGGGGACCCCAAGAAGCGCAAGGAGTACGACGAGGCCCGCACCCTCTTCGGCAACGGCGGGTTCCGGCCCGGACCGGGCGCCGGAGGCGGCAACTTCAACTTCGACCTGGGCGACCTCTTCGGAGGCGGCCCCCAGGGCGGAGCGGGCGGCGCCGGTGGCGCGGGCGGGGCCGGCGGCTTCGGCGGCGGTATCGGTGACGTCTTCGGCGGCCTGTTCAACCGCGGCGGCACGGGCCCCGGCACGCGTACGCAGCCGCGGCGCGGCCAGGACATCGACACCGAGGTCACGCTCAGCTTCACGGAGGCGGTGGACGGCGCGACCGTTCCGCTCCGCATGACCTCGCAGTCCCCCTGCAAGGCCTGTTCGGGCACCGGCGACAAGAACGGCACACCGCGCGTGTGCCCGACCTGCGTCGGCACCGGCCAGGTGGCGCGGGGCTCGGGCGGCGGCTTCTCGCTCACCGACCCGTGCCCCGACTGCAAGGGCCGCGGCCTGATCGCGGAGCACGCGTGCCTGGTCTGCAACGGCTCGGGGCGCGCCAAGTCGTCCCGCACCATGCAGGTCCGTATCCCGGCCGGGGTGTCGGACAGCCAGCGCATCCGGCTCCGCGGCAAGGGCGCACCGGGCGAGCGGGGCGGACCGGCCGGCGACCTGTACGTGACCGTGCACGTGGACGCCCACCCGGTCTTCGGCCGCAAGGGCGACAACCTCACCGTCACCGTGCCCGTCACCTTCACGGAGGCGGCGCTCGGCGGCGAGATCCGGGTGCCCACGCTCGGGGGACCTCCGGTCACCCTGAAACTGCCCCCGGGCACGCCCAACGGCCGTACGATGCGCGCCCGGGGCAAGGGCGCGGTCCGCAAGGACGGCACCCGCGGGGACCTGTTGGTCACCGTCGAGGTGAGTGTCCCCACGGACGTGACGGGGAAGGCTCGTGACGCGCTTGAGGCGTATCGCGAAGCCACCGCGGACGAGGACCCGCGGGCGGAGCTGTTCCAGGCCGCGAAGGGAGCATGAGGACACCATGGACGCAACCGGACGCCGTCGACAGGGTTCTTATTCCGCATATGAGTTGACGGAAGAAACACCGGTGTACGTCATCTCGGTGGCCGCCCAGCTCTCCGGCCTGCACCCGCAGACCCTGCGCCAGTACGACCGCCTCGGCCTGGTCTCCCCGGACCGCACGGCCGGGCGCGGCCGCCGCTACTCGGCCCGCGACATCGAACTGCTGCGCACCGTCCAGCAGTTGTCGCAGGACGAGGGCATCAACCTCGCGGGCATCAAGCGCATCATCGAACTGGAGAACCAGGTCGCCGCGCTCCAGTCCCGCGTCGCGGAGATGGAAGCGGCCCTGGACGGCGCGGCAGCGGCGATGCAACAGCGCGAGGCCGCGGTCCACGCCTCGTACCGCCGCGACCTGGTCCCGTACCAGGAGGTCCAGCAGACGAGCGCGCTGGTGGTGTGGCGCCCCAAGCGCCAGCAGTCGGACTGACGGCCTGGCGGACTGACGGCCTGGCGGCCTGACGGACTTGGCGGACCGACACCACGCCAACTGTGTGAAGGGGCCCGGGGGTTGAGACAGCGATGCTGTTGGCGAACCCCGCTGGATGAGGGCAAGTGGGTTCTGCGTCCCAGCGACACGCCGTAAACCCGGCGTGTCGCTGGGACTCTCCCGACATTTACTTCGCCCGGCGGATTCGGCAACAGCATCGTTGAGATGGCTGACGCGCCCCGAACTCCTCCGTGACGCGGACGTACGCGTCGAGGTCGCCGTGATCGGGGTCTCCGCGATCGGGGTCGCCGTGATCGGGGTCGCCGTGATCGGGGTCGCCGTGATCGGGGTCGCCGTGATCGGGGTCGCCGTGATCGGGGTCGCCGTGATCGGGGTCGAGCGGGTCGAGCGGGTCGTGGAGCGCGGCGAGCCGAGGATGCCGGAACGCCTCGCTCGCCGTCAGCTGTTCTGGGCCCGGTCGTACACCTTCTTGGCCGTGGCTCCCCACACCTCTCCCTGCATCTCGGTCGGGGTCAGGCCGTCCAGTGAGGCGTTGACCGAGACGATGGTGCCCTTGCCCGTGGTGGCGTTGAAGTCGGCCAGCCAGGGGCCGCCGCTGGCGCCGCCGGTCATGTCACAGGGGATGGCCTGCGAGCCGTCGCTCTTCTTCTTCGCCGTACCGACGCAGCGCAGGAGTTGCTCGCCGAGCTGTGGGTTGGTTGCGGAGTATCCGAGGGCGGAGATGGTGCCGCCGACGGCGCGGTTGAAGGCGATGGCCTGGCCGCCCACCACGTCGGTGAGTTTACGGCCGCTCATGTCGGCGTCGACGGTCAGCGCGGACATGTCGTTGGTGGAGTCTTCCTCCCAGCTGCGCGGGGCCGCGGCGCTACGGACCGCGAACATGCCGTACGGCTTCTGGCCCTTGAGGTAGCCGGGGACGAACACCATCGAGCTGCTGGTGTTCACGGGCGAGGAGCCCAGGCGCACGCAGTGCGCCGCGGTCATCACGGCGGAGCGGTTGGCGCTCTTCACGGCCGTGGCCGTGCACCAGGTGTCGGAGCCCCGGGCGTTGACGAAGAAGAGCCGACCCACGGTCTTCAGAGCGGTGCCCTCCCACGGTTTGGCCTTCGGCCCGGTCGGGCCGAGGTCCACCGACTTCCCGACGGCCTTGATACGGGCCGACGTCCAGTAGGCGAGGGCGTCCTTGCGTTCCTTGGCGGTGAAATTCACGACGGAGACCGGGTCGGGCGCGGCGGCCTGTGCCTGGCCCGCCATCGCCATCGCCGCGAGCGGGGCGGCGACGGCGAGGGCCGTGGTGGCCGCGGCGAGTCCCATGCCCCGGCGACGAAGACGCCGGACGAAGGAAGTGGAGGTCTCGGGCATGGCGGATATCTCCTCGGTCGGTGCAGGCAGCGGCAGCGGACGGGTGCCGTCCGAACGCCCTGCAAGAGGAGGTACCCGTCTGTCCGGTTCGGGCTGTCGATGATCTGTGACACAAGGGTGCGCGTGGGGCCGGGGGTGCCACCGGCCCGACCTCAGGAGTCGTGAGTCGGGCGCCCGGCTGTACGGGCGTGATGCAGCAGCCCCGCGAGGCCCTGCGGGGCGGTGGACACGATGACCTCCGGGGTGTCGCTCTCGCGGAGGCGGAGGGTGCCGTCGAGGGCGGTGGCTATGTAGAGGCAGTTCTGGTCGGGGGCTCCACTGAACGAAGACTTCTGCCAGTGCAGTTCGGACATCAGGGCCTCCTAGAGGGTGTAGAGCAAGTGCTGGATGAGAGAAAGCGAGTCCTTCACCGAGTGTGCATCGGGGGCCAACGATACGTCGACAGGACCGAGGGCGTTCTCGGCGAGCCGGTCGAACAACGTGCCGTACTGAACGAGTTGTGCTGGCTCGCGCAGGTAGTCGGTGGCCGTCGCGCGGTCGAGGACCACGGTGCCCAGCCGTGGAGCATGGGGGATGACATGGACGAAGTTCCCGCTGAGGGCCGCGTACGCCTGTGCGCTGAACGGATAGACCTGGATCGTCACGTTCGGCTGTCGGGCCAGCTCGATGAGCCGCACCAGCTGCTCGCGTACGACTTGGGCGCTGCCGAACCGCATGTGCAGAGCGGCTTCGTGGATCACGGCATGGACGGAAGGCGGGTTCTTGCCGGTGAGGATGTGCTGCCGTTCCATACGGAACTTCAGGGCCTCGTTGATGTTCTCGAAGCCCAGCTTGGGGCTGTTGAAGATGGCCCGCGCGTAGTCGGCGGTCTGGAAGAGCCCCGGAATGAACAGCGACTCGTGTACCCGCAGTGATGCGGCCTGGGCCTCCAGTTCAGCGAGGTTGAGTGCACCAGACCCCAGATGCTTCTTGTGCGCGCTCCACCATCCTTTGCCGGTTGCCTCGGACAGGGACACCAGCGCGTCAATATAGGGCTTGTCTGTGCAACCGTACGTGTCGCACAACTCCAGGAGCCGCTCAGTCAGGATCGATGTCCGACCCAGCTCGATATGACTGAGCTGCGCTCGGCTCATGCCGATGCGCTGAGCGGCGTCAGCTGCGCTTAACCCCGCCTGTTCGCGCAGTTGTTTGAGTTCGAAGCCCAGACGGTGCTGGCGTTCACTGATGGTGGTGCGTAGTCCCACGGTCGCTCCTTGGAAGCTCCCTCGGAGTCTGCACTGTGCGGGGGAGGGTGGTCCAACGGGTTTGGTGAATGGGTTGAGATGTCTATCCCTGTGACGCTACGGTGAGTGCGGTTTCAGTCACGCAATGAAACCGTTCAACTCCCCCTGCCCACAAGCCGACAGAGCACCCGCCCCTCCATCCAGGAGCGCGCGGGCATCGCCATCGCCGGGCGCGGGGTCGGCCATCCCTCCACCCCCGACTGGAGCCGACGCCCATGAACCCTGCCCGCCGTGCCGCCCACCGTCCCGCTCAACTCACCCACGAATACAGCCTGTTCGCCCCCGCCGACGCCACCGCGCCCCGCGTCTGCCGGGACTTCGTACGCGCCGTCCTGTTCACGCACGACAGGGAATCCCTCGTCATGCCCGCCGCACTCTGCACCTCGGAACTCGTCACGAACGTCCATCTGCACACCAAGGGCGCCGCCATGCTCCGTGTCCGGCTGAACCCGGCCCGCCTCCATGTGAGCGTCTTCGACGAGAGCCCCGATCCACCGGTCGTGGCGCACCCGGCCGCGGGGGTTGCCGCCTGCTGGGGGCGAGGGCTTGCCCTGGTCGAGGAGGTGGCGGACGGGTGGGGCGTCGCCTACGGGAGGGCGGGGCGGTACGCGAAGGGGGTGTGGTTCGAGCTGTGGCTGGCGGGGTGAGTCGTTTCTGCTTCATCTGTTCGAGTGAACAGCGAACGTTTCCGCAGGTGAGCCCATGTGGCTGCCTACCGTGAT
Organism: Streptomyces sp. NBC_00878; assembly: GCF_026341515.1. Classification (NCBI taxonomy): domain Bacteria; kingdom Bacillati; phylum Actinomycetota; class Actinomycetes; order Kitasatosporales; family Streptomycetaceae; genus Streptomyces; species Streptomyces sp. NBC_00878. The sequence continues at coordinate 5,807,446 of NZ_JAPEOK010000001.1, forward strand.
GGCGTTGCTTGTGCCACAAGCACGCCCAGCCCACACTTGAGGAGGTGACGCCGCTATGACCGCTCTTGCGCACGAGAGGCCCGAGACCATGACCGAGATCAGGACCGAGCCTCAGTACCGACCCGAGAACGGGCCCAGCCTCGACGAGGTCGTGTGGCAGGCATGGGAGGCCATGGAACTCCCCGAGGGCTACCGCGCTGAGATCATCGAGGGAGCTATCGAGGTGTCGCCCACCGGTCGTTTTTCGCACGGCCAGATCATCAACCTGCTCCGGGATGACCTGGTGGTCTTCCTGAAGGACGGGGACTTCGCCGCGCGGAGCGACTTCAACGTCATCCATAAGGGGAGCGCCTGGATTCCCGACCTCTTCATCGTCCCCAGAGACACGGAGCGGTACATCACCGCCGATGGCGTGGGGATCTCCGCAGCCGCTGTCCGTCTGGTGGTGGAGGTCGTCTCCCCGGGCAAACGCAACCAGGACCGCGACCGCGTCAAGAAACGCCGCGAATACGCCCGTGCCGCCATCCCCGTATACGTCCTTATCGACGACTACGACGATGAGGGCACGGTAACCGTCCTCACCGAACCCCGTCCCGAGAAGGCCGACTGGGTGGGCGTTCACCGCGTGCCCTACGGCACCGAGGTCACCATCCCCGAAGGTCCCGCCAAGGGTTTCGTCGTCACGGAGGCGATCACGGGACCTGCGCGAGTCAGGAAGTAGAGCGCGGTAGAGCGCGACTTCCCCCCTTCCCGGTAACCGGAACAACAGGGTTACCGGCCCATCGTCTGCCAGACCGTCAGTGCCAGTGCCAGGCACGACGTGGCCGCCGCCAGTGACGGCAGGGGCCAGCGGGTGCGCTCCAGGGCCTCGATACGGGTCTCGTGTTCGTCGAGGGTCTTGTCGGTCTGGTCGGCGCGCTGGAGGAGGAGCGCGAGGTCTCCCCGGGTGGTGGCGAACCCGACGTCGACCGACCGGCGCAGGCGTTCCAGCTCCAGGACGACTTCCTCTGCCTCGGTCGAGGTCATCGGTGGCCTCCCGGTGTGGTCGGACCGCCGATTAACGGCTGCGTGGATCGCGTGGATTGCGCGGTGCGCGAGGTGTGCGAGGTGTGCGCGATGCGCGCGGCCTGCGTGGTCTGCCTGGCGTTCATGGGGGAGTTCGGTGCGGTGTTCATGAATCGGTGGCCTTCGTTTCGAGGTCTTCGGGGCACCGGCCGCAGTGCGAGCCGTTCGCTTTCGGCTGCACCCCCATCCCCAGGTATGGGAACATGTGTTCGATAGTGATGAACGAGCGAACAGAGTGGCATGGTGCGAGCGCGTGCGCAAGTTGATTCGCCCGGGAGGGTTGGCGTGATGGCCGAGCTACGGATGGTGCCTGAACAGGCTTTTGTGGAGCACTCATTGCCGAATCTCCACGGTTACGTGCGAGCGCGCACACATACCGGCACCGGTGCGATCGATACCCTCTCCCCGCGACGACAGGAGAGCGGACACATGGGTTCCAGCTCACGGGCAGGGGCCCGTACAGACCAGACCTACCGAGCCGCCGGTCTTGAGGACTTCGCCGGCTGGATCGAGGATCTGCTGCGCAGCCGCGACTACGACATCGACAGCCCGCGCGGTGGCGGCCGTTCGAAGCTCGCCGACGACGCCGGGGTGCACCGGGCCGCCGTGAGCCGGTTGCTGCAACGGCAGTCCATGCCCGACCTGGAGACGATGCGGCGCATCGCGGCCGTACTGGGCGTGCCCCTGCGGGAGATGCTCATCCGCTCGGGCCGGCTCACCGAGGACGACCTGCCGCTGACCGGCGGGGGCCGCCCGGCGGACGGGACCGGCAACGCGACCGGCAACGGGACCGGGAATGCGACCCGGGCCGGGGTCGGAAACGGGGGCGCGGTCGGGAGCGGAGACGGTGAGGTCCGGCTTCCGCTCAGCCCGGAGGAGGCCGCTTGCCGCATGGGCGTTCCGCCCGAACTCCATGGTCTGTTCGCCAAGGTGGCGCGGCAGTTCCTGCCGGAGGGCGGTTGACGGCGAAGGGGTCGGATCGCGGAATGGCGAATCCAGGGGACCCGGGCGACGAGGCGGGACGCGTCGCCAGGCTCGCGGGCGAACTGCTCGCCGTACTAGCCGAGAAGGTGCGGGCAGCCGGTCCCGAGTCCGTACGTGTCCTCACGGAGGAGGAGCTTCAGCGGCACCAGTTGAACTGGTTCCGCGCGGGCTGGGAGGAACACGCTCGCGCGACCGGCCTGGAAGGGCAGGCCCGACCCGGGGGCGGCGCCGCCGGGCATCCCGACAGCGAGGACTTCCCGGTACCGCCCTCCGCCCGCCTCCTCCATTTCCCTCTCCCTCAGCGCCCGCTGGATGACGAGGGCGGAGACGGAGACGGAGACGGGCACGGGGGCGGGGGCGGGAGGGCCTGATCGGGGGAGGGGCAGCCCCCCGAACCCCCCGCTCCTCAAACGCCGGAGGGGCTAACCAGTAGCCCGTCCGGCGTTTGAGGACGAGGCCGTTCAGGCCGACAGCGGGGGTCTGGGGCGGCAGCCCCCAGGGACGGGAAGGGCAGGGGCGGCGGGCGGGGGCGAGGTCACCGAGTCGGGCGACACACCGTCGGCTCGTCGAAGATCTCGGCGAGGTCGCAGGCCAACTCGGCCTCCCAGTCGGCAGCGTCGGCACCGGTCAAGTCCTCCACGGCCGTCACACCCGTACCCGTGGCCATACCCGCACCAGTACCCGCAGGGGTCAGTATGGGCGGCGGCGTCGGCGACGGCGTCAGCGCCGCCTGGAGCCAGGAGTCGAGATCGCGTTCCGTGTAGCTCTCGACGCAGGCGACGATCGCCTCGCGGAGGGTGGCGGTATCGGTGAGCCCGGCGAGCTCGGGCCAGTCGACGTCGCACGGGTCGGGGACGAGGACGGGCGCGGACACGGGCGCGAGGACGGACGCGGGCGTGAGGACGGGCGCGTACCGCGATACGCCACCGCTATCGGCCGTCGAGGCCGTCGCGGGCGTAGCGGCCGTCATGGCCGTCACGGCCAGGCAGCCCGCCGCCAGGAGCGGTATGAGGCATCGGGAGAGCGTGCGCATGAGGACTCCAGAGTGAAGGGAGACATGAGGGAGGGACGAGCCGCCGGTTCCGGCAACTCCTCCTGGCAACTCCTCCCAGCAACTTCCGAGAACCGCGCCACCGCAATCCGTACGCGGCCGAACAGGTGCCCGCGCTGACCCGACGGTGTGTTTCCGGCCACTTCCGCCCCAGGCGCGCCCCACCCTCGCCCAAGCCCTGGCCTGCACCCTCGTCCCTCTTGTCCTCCTCGTGTGCCTTGCCCCGCCCCAGGTGCGACGAGTCTGTGCACTCCCACGCGATGGATTTCCCCCACATCACCCCGGTCTCTCCACAGGTTTCTGTTGCTATCTCGTTAGCGGGTACTCCTTGACGCCCCGGAAACCCCAGCGTTGGCTTTTGGACACTGGGTACGCACAGTTGCGCCCTCGTCCGGAAGGCACCCCAAGTGAACACCGCAATACGCCGTACCGCCGTAGCCGTCACGGCTTCCACACTCAGCCTCACGCTCGCCGCGTGCGGGGCGCTGGGCGGGAGTGGTGACGGCAGCGACGCGAGCCCGACCAAGGGCGACGACATCACGGTGGGGCTGCTGCTGCCGGAGAAGGCGAACTCGCGCTATGAGAAGTTCGACTACCCCATCATCAAGAAGAAGGTCGACACCATCACCAACGGCAAGGGGAAGGTCGTCTACGCGAACGCCGAGCAGGACGCGGACCAGCAGAACCAGCAGCTCGCGCAGATGGTGGACGACAAGGTCGACGTACTCCTCGTGGACGCGGTGGACTCCAAGGCCATCGCCTCCGGGGTGACGAAGGCCAAGGAAGCGGGCATTCCCGTCATCGCGTACGACCGGCTGGCCGAGGGGCCCATCGATGCGTACGTCTCGTTCGACAACGAGGCGGTCGGCCAGGTGCAGGGCCGGGCCCTCGCCGACGAGCTCAACGGCGGCAAGACGCAGAAGATCATCATGATGAACGGCGCGGTGACGGACCCGAACGCCGCCCAGTTCAAGAAGGGCGCCCTCGGCGAACTCAGCGGCAAGGTGACCATCGCCAAGTCCTACGACACCAAGGACTGGAAGCCGTCGAACGCGCGCGCCAACATGATGGCGGCGATCTCCTCCGTCGGCGCCGGCAACATCGCCGGGGTGTACTCCGCCAACGACGGCATGGCCGGAGGCATCATCTCCGCGCTGAAGGCGGCCGGAGTCACCGAGTTGCCGCCGATCACCGGTCAGGACGCGGAGCTGGACGCGGTGCAGCGCGTCGTCATCGGCGATCAGTTCATGAGCGTCTACAAGCCCTACCCGCAGGAGGCCGAGACCGCCGCCGAGATGGCCGTGGCCCGGGTCCGCGGCTTCGGCATCGAGTTCGACTCCCTCACCCCCGACAAGGCCACCAGCCCCACGAACAAGAACATCCCGGCCAACCTCCTCCAGGTCTCCGCGCTGACCAAGGACACCATCGAGTCGACGGTCCTCCGGGACGGCATCTACACGGCCGACCAGATCTGCACGGCCAAGTACAAGGCGGCCTGCGACTCCCTCGGCATCAAGTAACGCCTCGGCAGCGTCACTGTTCCGGTCGACGCGCGTAACCGGGGCGGTTCAGGCGCTCTCACGCCACCCGCGTGAACTCCACCGTCACCTCCGGCGGTCCTCCGGCCACCCCCCGGTACACGCCCTTGTGCGGGGTCACGTCGTCGTAGTCGCGGCCGCGGCCGACCACGACGTGGGACTCGTTGGCGCGGGTGCGGTTGGTGGGGTCGTGGCCGGTCCAGTCGCCCGCCCAGTACTCGATCCAGGCGTGGCTCTGCCCGGCGACGGGCCGGTGCAGTTCCGCGTCCCGCTCGGGGTGCAGGTAGCCGGACACGTACCGGGTCGGCAGCCCCAGGGCCCGGAGCAGTCCGGCCGTGAGGTGGGCGATGTCCTGGCAGACGCCCGCGCCCTGTTCCCAGGCCTCGGCGGCGCTGGTGTTCACGCCGGTGGAGCCCGGGATGTACGAGACCCGGTCGGCGACCAGGTCCGAGACCGCGACCGCCGTCTCGTGCGGGTCCAGGCCCGCCGCCGCCGTGCGGGCCCGCTCGATCAGCTCCTCGGGGACGGCCGTACGGGACGTCTGCACCGCCTGCTCCAACAGGCGGGAGTTCGCCACCCGTTCGGCCACTTCGGCCCAGGTCGGGGTGGTCGGCAGGGCGGCCGGCGGGGCCGTCTCCACCAGGCTCACCGCAGTGATCGTCAGGTCCTCGTGCGGCTCCATCAGGTCGAAACCGGTGACCTGGGTGCCCCAGTAGTCCCAGTACGACCAGGTCGGCGTGGACGGGTTGACCAGGACACGGGCGTCCAGCGTCGTCTGGCCCGGCAGCGTCAGCGGGGTCATACGGACCTCGTTGTGGGAGCGGACCGCGGCCTGCGCGTACGAGACGCGGGTGATGTGCCGGATGCGGAGCCGACGAGTCATCGCCGCGCTCGTGTGGGAGTCCATACTCATGTTCGCGTTCATGTTCTCGCTCATGCTCATGCTCCTTCCTGGGCCCACTCGACCGGCCCCTGGTACGGGAAGAACCTCTCCGCGACCGCCTCGGCCGATGCCATGCAGGACGTCTGCAACTCCCGTAGGAGGGACGGGAGTACGTCCTCCAGGGCCGTCGAGTCCAGGTATTCGAGGCGGGTGCGCATTCTGCCGATCGGGCGGCGCGCCGGGTCCTGGCGCGGGCGGCCGAGCGCCGCCAGGCACTCCTCCGCCGTGGTCAGCGCGTGCAGCACCGAACGCGGGAACTCCCGGTCCATGATGAGGAATTCGGCCACCCGGGCCGTGTCCCCGAAACCGCCGTACACCCGCGCGTACGCCTCGTCCGCCCCGCTCGCGCTGAGCAGCGTCGGCCAGTCGGGCGCGTGCGCCGCGTCCAACACCCGTACGGACAGCAGTCGTACGGTCATGTCCACCCGCTCCAGGCTCCTGCCGAGGACCACGAAACGCCAGCTGTCGTCCCGGCTCATCGTCGAGTCGGCGAGCCCGCAGAAGAGCGCGGCCCGCCGGCGGACCAGCTCCAGATAGGCGTACGGGCCGGTGCGGCGGGCGGCGAGACGCTGGTCGGCGAGGGCGTGCCAGGTGGAGTTGAGGCACTCCCACATCTCGGAGGACACCGCCTCGCGGGCGCTGCGCGCGTTCAGCCGGGCGGCGCCCAGCGCGCCCTCGATGGAACAGGTCGAGCGGGCGTCGAAGGCCAGCTGGTCCAGGACCTGTTGCATGTCGACGGGGTCGGTGCCCGCGTCGACGCCGAGGATCGCGTACAACGAGCGGCAGGCCACGTCCTCGTCCCGCCAGGGGTCTTCGAGGAGCCGGTGCAGATACGCGTCGAGGATGCGGCCGGTGGCGTCGGCCCGTTCGACATAGCGGCCCGTCCAGGTCAGCGCCTCGGCGATGCGGGAGAGGATCACGTCGTTCACGGCCGTACCTCCTGCTGCGTGTGCGGCTTGAGCGGGCTGAGCGGCTATAGCGGCTTGAGCGGCTTGAGCGGCTTGAGTTGCGGACGCTCCGTGCGGGGGTGTCATTGCTGCTGCGCCCCTTCCTGAGGGACGAGGCGGTCGCCGTCGGGGCCGAGCTGGCGCGGGGCGACCTCGGGCAGGGCGCCCGTGGGCTCCGCCGACGGTCCCTCCGCCGGTCCCTCCGCGAGGACCCAGGTGTCCTTGGAACCGCCGCCCTGGCTGGAGTTGACGATGAGGTTGCCCTCCTGGAGCGCGACCCGGGTGAGCCCGCCGGGCAGCACCCACACGTCGCTGCCGTCGTTCACGGCGAACGGCCGGAGGTCGATGTGGCGCGGAGCCATCCGCTCGCCCGCGAGGGTGGGGGAGGTGGACAGGGCGACCGGCCGCTGGGCGATCCACCCGCGAGGATCGGCGGCAACCTCTTTGCGTACGCGATCCAGGGTCTGCCGGTCGGCGTGCGGTCCGATGACGATGCCCTGTCCGCCGGCGCCGTCGACCGGCTTCACGACGAGCTGGTCGAGCTGGTCGAGGACGGCCTCCAACTGCCCCGGCTCGTCGGGGCGAAACGATTCGACATTGGGGAGGACCGGTTCCTCGGACAGGTAGTACCGGATGAGATCGGGAACGTACGTGTAGAGCAGCTTGTCGTCCGCGATGCCGTTGCCCACGGCGTTCGCGAGTGTGATGTTCCCGGCCTGGGCGGCGTTCATGATGCCGGGGCAGCCGATCACCGAGTCGGGCCGGAAGTGCAGCGGGTCGAGGAAGTCGTCGTCGAGCCGCCGGTATACGACATGGACGGGCATCTCGCCCCGCGTGGTCCGCATCCACACCCGGTTCCCACGGCAGACCAGATCGTGCCCCTCGACCAGCTGCACGCCCATCAGCCGTGCCAGCAGGGCGTGTTCGAAGTAGGCGGCGTTGTTCGGACCGGGGGTGAGCACGACGACGCGCGGGTCGCCGACCCCGTCGGGCGCGGACGCGCGCAGCGCCGCGAGCAGCCGCTGCCCGTACCCGTCGACCGGCAGCACATGCTGCTCGGCGAAGAGCGAGGGGAAGATCCGGGTCATCGCCCGCCGGTTCTCGATGACGTACGAGACCCCGGACGGCACCCGGACGTTGTCCTCCAGAACCCGGAAGTCACCGGCCTCGTCCCGTACGAGATCGATGCCGGCGACGTGGATGCGTACGCCGCCCGGGGGCTCCACCCCGTGCGCGGCCCGGTGGAAGTGGGGGGAGTTGAGGAGGAGCCGCCAGGGCACGACCCCGTCCTCGAAGGCCCGGCACGGCCCGTACGCGTCGGCGAGGTAGGCCTCAAGGGCCCTGACCCGTTGAGAAACCCCGCGCTGAATGAGATCCCACTCCATCGCGTCCAGCACGCGCGGCACGAGGTCCAGCGGCCAGGGCCGCTCCTCCCCCGCGAACGCGTACGTCACGCCCCGGTCCGTGAACGACCGGGCCATCTGATCGGCCCTGAACCGAAGTTCGGCCGGTTCCATCGGTTGAAGCGCCGCCAGCACCGGCTCATAGGCGGCCCTGACCTCACCCGGCCGCTCAAACATCTCGTCCCACGCGTCGGCCAACGCGTATGCGTCAAATATGTCCGCCATGGCCTGACGTTAAGTGTGGTATGTAACGCGCCGATCACTCGGTTATTTCGGGGAGCTCACGGGAGGCGGGGTTCCCAGTGGCGCGGCGAGCGCGCTGTCTGTTGCAGGTGGGCACGCTTTCCCGGGGGCCCGCCAGGGTGAGCGTCCGGAGCAGCCACTCGACGGGGCGGTATCGCAATCGGGCCGGCCACGCTGTGCTCACGGCAAGTTGAAGGCCTTACACGGCGCAGGCGAGCACAGTCACCGCGGTCGCGCCGATGTGCCCATGGAGCGAGAAACCGTACGCGGCGGCCGGCACGGTCGTGATCACAGACTGTGTCAGAAAGTTCGTGAGTGCCAAACGGCCGACCGGGGCGAGCAGCCGGACTGAGGAGGTCGGGCGCTGTCGGAGCCCGAGATCACGCGTTCACGACCGGTGTTGTCCCGCCGCCACGTCCGTGCAGGACGCATTGGCACTGTGAGGGGTGATCTGTGCCTGTCGCTCTTGGCCAGAGTTCTGGAAGGTGATGGTGAAACAGCGGCCCACCGTGGCATCGGCCGGACCGAAGACGGCAAGGGAGCGCTGGTAGCTGTTGGAGAACTGAATGCTGACGCGTGTGCTGTCGTTGGCGGAATCGATCCCGAACAGCAGACCGGTGTGCAGGCCCGTGACCGATGACAGGGCACTGTTGACGTCCTGGCGGTTGACCGGGTGAGCGCTGCCCTGGGCGACGATGGCATCCGCGAAGCGTTGCGCGCTGTTCCGGGTCGCCTCGAAGGCAGCGTCCTTGCGTGATGCTTCGCGGGCACTGCCGATCCCGTACGCCACCAGGACCACTGCCAGAAAGCACAGCAGGACCGCTCCCAGGGCCTTCGCCCAGGGAGCGGTCCTTCCTATCTGATCCGTTGTCATCGCTGCCCAGAGGTTGCTCACCGCACGCCGGAAGGCCTCAGAGTACGCGGTGGTGCCGACGCCGGTGGGGGTGAAAGCCCTCGTGGCTGACGCACCAGGTGCCACCGATGGTGCAGCGGAAGTCCCCTTCGCCTTGAGAGCTTTCACGATCTTGTTGATGCCCTCGGGGTCGTCGCAGGCGCGCTTGCCCTCGAAGTCGCCGTCTGGGGATTCGAAGGTGACCGGCAGCTGCTGTGCCTTGAGTGTCTGGACCAGTTGCCTCTGCTTGGCCTCCATGTACTGGGCCATGGAGTTGATCCTGTTCATGCCTGCCCCGCCGACGCCGCTCACGCAGAGGGTCGCATCTGCGTTGAAGAGTCTCGGATACCCGAGCAGGACGATCTTGGCGTTGGGCGCCTGCCCATGGATCTGCCGCAGCACCTCCTCGACTCTCGGCATCGTGTCGTCGATGTCGCGCTGGACGTCTGCCTCTGCCGGGCACCCGGACGTGGCGCACATCTGCAGGACGAAGGGGAAGCGTGCGTCGTTGCCGCCGATGGTGAGGGCGGCCAGGGTGGTGTCACTGCTGAGGACGCCGGAGTCGATCTGAGAAATTTCACGGAAGTTGCCGTCCCAGCCCCAGTGCACGTTCCCGTCCTGGCCTGTGGGGAGACCTTGTCTGACCTGCCCCTGCCAGGTGTTGGCGCCGGAACACGATACGTCCTGAAAGTCCAGTGTCCCCGAGTAGGAGTCGGCCAACTGCCCGACGCTGGATGAGAAGCCGGGCAGCGTGGTCTTGCGCGCCCAGGAGTTCTTGCTGCGGCGGCAGGCGTTCCACTGAGACGTGTCGATGTCCTTGTTGCTCTCCGGGGAGTAGGAGCCGGCGCCTTCCCCGGAGGTGTAGGAGTCGCCGAGTATCGCGACAACTTGCTTGGGTTTGGCGCCGACCGGCTGGAACGCGACCGCGTCCCAGGCGATGTCCTCGTCACCGGTGCCTTCCATGGTCTGGCTGGTCAGCTGCACGCGGGGCTTGCCGTTGATCTGGTAGACGCCCAGGGACACCCAGGTGTTGGCTTTGTGCTTCTGGCCGATGGTGCGGTGCCGGGAGACCTGGCCGCTGCCGGTGTCGATGTCGTACCTGGCCTGCTGGGTGTGGGCGCCGTGGTCGGGAACGTGGACCATGATGCGGACCCATTCGTTCAGGTTGCGACCGAGTGTCCAGGTGCCGGTTGTCTTGAGCCGGGTGCCGTCGGTGTTGGCGGCCTGGCGGGTGTGGGTGAACCAGAAGTGGTCGCCGTATCCGGCGCCGATCTGATGCAGATCGATCTTTCCGGGGTAGGTGCCGTTCGAGTTCGCGAAGGTGAACTCGAATTCTCCGGCGGAGGTTGAGGCACCGCAGGTGTGTCCTGGCTGGCCGGTTGGCGTGGTGCCCTGCTTGATGTCGTCGACGACGAGGCTGCCTGCGGGCAGGCGGGGGGTGTCGGACGAACAGCGGGGCGGGTAGGAGGAGTTCTCGTTGGGCTGCTCTGGGTAGTCGGCGTTGTTGAAGCGGTGGACGGGGTTGCCGCACTGGGCGGCGGAGCCGCAGTCCTTCCACTTCACGTTGTCGTGCCACCAGCACTTGAGGTACAGCGGGTCGGACTCGTTCGGGTCCCCGGGCAGTGTGCACGGGCCCTGCCCCGTCTGGTTCGATGTCCCCTCGTTGATCTTGTCGTTGTCGCAGTCGTTCGCCTCGGTGCAGAACAGGGCGATCGGAGGCTTGGCCGCGGTGCGGTCCTGGTTGCTGTTCCACCAGGCGGCCCGGTATCCCGCCTGCATGCTGCCCGGTTTGAACAGGGCGGAGATCGGCCGAGCGGCCCACCCGATGACCTTCTCCTGGTACGGCCAGTCCTGGGGATGCGCGGCGTGCGAGTAGTCGTCACCGCCGGTCGAGTTCTCCAGGAAGGGGGTGCGGTTCTCCTTCCACAACGGGTTGGCGGGGTTGTTCGTCCAGCCCACGCCCCACTTGCCCCCGTTGTTGCCCGCTTCGGACTGAGGGTAGAAACCGGAGTTGTAGGCCCACAGGGCGAAGAACCAGTTCTCGATGTACTTCGGCTTGCCGTCGTTGACGGTCATGCCGGCCTTGCGGGTCTGGTTCCACTTCGAGGCGAGGATGTCCGCGCCGTAGGCGATGTTCGCCGTGTAGTCGAGTGCCGCGGCCTCCTTCTGCACGCTCGTCAGGGTGGTGTCGGCCTTGCACATGTCGTCGGTGACCTGGGTGATGCCGTAACCGCAGTCGGCCTTGGCCCAGTTGATGCCCCACGGGTCACCCTGGTTGCCGTCGGCGGCGTACTTGATCCCGTAGTAGTTGCCGATCAGCGGGTTGCCGGTCAGGCCCGGCACCACGGTTCGTGCGGCCTGCCACATGTTGGATTCCTGGGCGGTGATCCCGAGCAGGATCTGGGACGGGATGTGCCACTCGTCCGGGCGGTCGGGGACCCCGTTCGGGTCGCCCTCCAGCGCGCGCAGCGGGAACAGGACCTGCGGCGAATAGGCACTCATACCGGTGCCGTTCCAGTTCGAGGGCCGGGTGATCCAGGTGTCCAGGCCGTCGATGACCGCCTGGTTCACGGCCCACTCGGCCTGCCGGGGGGGTCGGCTGCAGGGCCTGCTTGACGACGCTGCCGCGCGGGACGGCACAGGTGCGCTCGTCCTCGACGGGGTCGTTCGGCGAGGCCGCGGCCGCGCTCCGCTGCGCCTTCGGCGTGCCGGCCCCGGCCGTGAGGGCGGGCGAGGTGTTCTTGCCCTGCGGCATCCGCGCGTCGGAAACCGGAATGTCTCCCGGCGACGCAGTGAGCTTCGCGGTGCGGCCGGTGGCAAGGGTGAGGATGCTCGTTGACACCGGGCGGATCGACAACGCGTCCGCGCCCTGCGGCGGCTTCTTGGTGTCCTGCCAGCGGGAGACGATGACTGCCTGGCCGCGAGTGCTGGCGGTCGCGTCCTTCGCGACACCGGGGTTCTTGACCGCGCCGGGCAGCGTACGGGACGTCTTCGCCTTGCCGGTGATGAACACGGTGCCCGCGGCCGAGGCACTCAGATCCATGTCCGCGAGCCGGCCCGTAGCCAATGCCGAGGTTCTCCCGGCATGGAAGCGCTTGACCGTACCGCGGTCCTTGCCCGTGCGGTCGAGGAACACCACGCAGCCGTCGCGGTCTGTACGGAGTTGGAACGGCACCCCGGATGTCGTGGCCAGCGGTGTGCGCTTCCCGTTCGCGCCGATCTTCACCACCTGGTAGCCGGCCGCCGCCGCGATGCCGTCCCGGTACGGGACCGCGGAGGTCACCTGGCCCTTCAGACTGAGCGGCTTGCCGGCCTTGCCGGCCTTGCCCGCCTGGGCGTCGACGGTGACCAGCCGGGTCCCGCTCTGCTTGGCACTGTCATCGGTGAACTGCGACACCACCGCCGCCTCGCCTTGTCCGCAGCCGGGCGAGAAGTACGCGAGGGACGACTGCAGCAGCAGTTTGGTCACCTTGCCGGTGGTGAGGTCGACGACTGCGGTGAAGGCGCCCCGCGTCATCAGCTCGGGCTTGTTGGTGAAGGTGCGAGGCGCGTAGACGGCGACGGCGTGTTTGCCGGAAGCCGTGACGCAGGCGTTGCCGATCCACGCGTCCGCGTCGAAGCCCGGCTCGGAGAGCGATGCGGCGGTCTTCCAGCTGTAGCCGTCGTCCTTGTCGGCGGTGAGGATGTGAAAGCCTTGCGCGTCGGAGCTGGTCGTCCATGCGCGGTCCGCCGACGCGCGCCACTCCTTGCCGAGCAACCGGGACCGCCCTTCCGCGGGGACCGCCGCAGGAGCCGGTGGCGCGGTCGCCGCCTTCTCCGGCGGCTGCTTGGCGGGCTGGGGGGCGGGTTCGTCGGCGACAGCGACGGTCTGGATGAGTCCGGTGAGGACCGCGGTGGCTGCGAGGCCCGCAATCCCGGAGCGGACAGGTCTGAGCTTTCTCAACGGGACAACTCCCCTTCGTGTCGGTGGATTTGGGCAGGGCGCAAGAGACCGCCGCAGCTCCGTACGGGTGGCGGTGCTGCGGCGGTCGGCCGGAAGGCGGTGCGCGGTCAGTTCTGGCAGCGGTGACACCGCTGGGTCTGGACAGGTTCCGGGCTGTCCGTGCGGGCGATCAGGTCGGCTGCCGTGGGTTTGTCGGGTCTTCGAAGTTGAGCGGTGCGCAGCGGCGAGGCCGCTGGTCCGCACCTGCCGCCAGGGCGACGTTTGGAAGGTTCGGGACAGTTCTGACGGCTGCCACCAGGCCTTACGGAGGCCGCGAGTGTCCCAAATCTTCCAGTTACCCGACGGGGGCCCACCGCTCAACTTCGAAGACCCGGTTTGTCGCGGCGGTTGTTCGCGCATGCGGGACGTACCGCTCGCTTCGGCGATGGCGGAGCGTCGCCTTCGCCTGCTTCTGGCCGCGTTGCAGGAGTCGCACGCCGGAAGTTACCCCTGTGCGGCGTACGCCTTCGCTTGGGTGACCGAAGCCTGGGTGGTGTCCTTGATCTTGTCCAGGGCGGCCTGGTTCTCCTTGATGGCAGCCTGCTGGAGATCAACCTCCGCGTCGAACCAGGTCTTTTCGACCTTGTGTTCGTCGCGGCAGGCGACGTCTGTGGTCGCGGTGGCGACCTCCGCGGCCGTGATGGTGTTCGGGTCGGAGAACTGAGGATCGTCGTTGGCATCCATGGGCTTGGTGTACGAGTAGCCCTTGTCCTTCATGCACGACGACCACTTGGTGAAGGCGGCGACCACAGCCGGGTCTTCCATGGCGGCGCGGTAGGTGTCACCGTCGATCTGCGCCACAAGGTCGGCCGTTTGCACGGTCGGGACGTCGCCGCTGGCCTGCTGGGCGCACTGGCGCACCTGGCCATCGTCAGCCCCGGACTCGTCCACCGCGCCCTCAGCCATGGCCGCGTCGTATGCCTCCTGCTCTGCGGGGGCAGGGTGGTACCCGTTCTTGGCGGCCAGTGCGGCGTCGTGGATGCCGTAGCGCCAGTCGGTCAGGGTCTTGCCGCCGATGCTGGGAAGGTCAGGGGCGGGGGCCCATTGCGTGAATCCCGCGTCCTTCATGCAGGCGTCGATGAGTTCGTCCCGGAGCTCGGCGACCATTCGGGTCTGGGCCGTGGTGGGCATGTATGCCGCGATGGGAAGTTGCCACGTCGCCGGGTTGTCCGGGTCTGCTGCAGGCGCATTCGGGGCCTGAGGCTGCTTGGCTGCGGACGCCGACGCGGGGCTGTCTTTGCGGACGGCCGGGTCAGAGGATAAACCGATCACTGCGACGGTGCTCACAGCCCCGGCCGCAAGGAACGGAATTCCCACCCGCGCTACCGCTCTCCTGGAAGTCACTGATTTTCCCCCTTGCTTGAATGAAGCCTACGTTTCTATACCCGCCGGAACGAGGCGTTCTCGTTGTAGACGTATCGGAAGCGGTCGATGTGCTGATACGGGGCCATCTTGTCCCGGACGCCCTTGTAGCCGCTGTTGAAGCAGACTTCCGCCGTGTACTTGTAGTGGTCGTTCTCGCCCGAGGTGGCGTTGTTCTTGACCCGTAGCCCGGAACCGGGCCAATAGCCGCTGGCGCCCGCAATGATGCAGAATTTCAGCGGCTGGGCATTGGGGTCGTCTCCGCCCACACGGAGGGCGTTGAAGTCGTACACGCTGTATCCGACGTTTCTGTACGCCCCTCCCTGACCCGAGTTGTACCAGAGGTGTAATTTGAACCCTGAAGCTGAGGGACGCTTGCATACCTCCATGCTCATCAGATTTTGTTCATCCGACGCCTGCGCGTTCGGTGCGGCGACGATGGGCACGACGAGTAGCGCGGCAACGGCGGCCAGCACACCAAATTTCTTCTGCATCTCTCTCCTTTTCTGGAGAATGTCAGGTCCATGTCAGGAGAAAAATCCTGAATGGAAATCAGGGTGATGCGCTATCAATCTGGGGCGCAGAAAAACTCATACGGTCTGCCTGGAATGGCTCGATGAATCAGAGATATTGAGCCCTGATGCTGTGCTGAGCGCCCCGGCTTTGGTGCTGAGAATTTCTTCGTCAATCTCATCGAGTGCATCGATAAATCCCGGTTGCGTGAATCTCGCCCGTATTCCCGCGAGCATCAACGATCGCATCAGTGCCTACGAGAGCACCACCCTCTATCTTGTTGCGTGAGGAGGGGGTGCATACGTCAATCAACTGAAGAATAGGGACATGTAGGTCGCTGTGGCGTGTTCCGTAGCGCATGGAGTTGCGGCTGGAAGAGCAGTTCGGCCCGGATGTCCTCGTGGTCATCTCGCGGCTATCGAGAGCGCAGCTGGCTGGTGCAGCGTCAAGGGCCTGCTGGGCAGGTGTGCCGCTCCCGTCCATCAACTTGTTGCAATGAGCCAAGCTGGGGTGGGGGCAAATCGGGATTCAACGGGGCGATGGGGGGCGTGGACGCGTCGGAGCCGTGTTGCGGAGGCGTGGGCAGCCGCGCATAGTTGCGCTCCGGAAGAAGCCGGAACCGGGGGTTGAGGAGATGGCCGGGCACGGGGAGGAAGCGCATCCGCACGGTGCTGACCGCCTGTGCGATGCGGGGGATCGGGTGTACTCCCGGGCGGTACGACGTGGCCGGGTGTCCCGCGAGGACGCCGAAGTCGTGCCCTGCCTGGTCGAGTTGGCGCTGTTGCATCCCGACCCCGACGACATGCGCTGGCTGGTGCCGACCTCGCCGCAGGAGGTCATGACGCGGCTGCTGCGGGAGATGCACGAGCACGTCGTCGCGACCCAGTCACGCATGGGCTCGGCGGTGACCGCCTTCGAGTGGTACGCGGCCCTGGGCGGCGACGCGCGGTCGCCCGCCGAGGGCGTGGCGATCCGGGTACTCGACGGACTGCCCCGGATCCAGGCCGCGATGGACGGGGCGACCGAGGCCTGCACGGCCGAGGTGCTGGCCGTCCAGCCGGGCGGCATCCGCCGCGAGGACGAACTCTCCGAGGGCCTGCCCCGGGCGATGGCGCTGCGCCGCCGGGGCGTGCGCATGCGGGACCTGTACACACACGTGGCCCGGCACGGGCAGGGCCTGCTCAACTACATGGAGTTGATGGGCGACGCGGCCGAGGCCCGCACCCTCGACGAGGTCACCGAGCGGCTCATCATCTTCGACCGCACGGTCGCCTTCATCCCGGCGAGTGTCGACCGCACGATCGCGCTGGAGCTGCGCCACCCGGCGCTGGTGGACTACTTGGTCACCGTCTTCGAACGGCTCTGGCGCCTCGCGATCCCGCTCACCGCGCCCCTCCCGGACACGGGCATCGAGGGCATCACGCACCGGGAGCGTTCGATCGCGGCGCTCCTCGCCGAGGGCCACCAGGACGCGGTCGTCGCCGAGCGGTTGGGCATAAGCGTCCGTACGTGCCGCGCCCACATCGCCCGCCTCTCGGAGACACTGGGCGCGGCCAGCCGTACGCAGTTGGGCGTACGCATAGCCCAGGCCGGCCTCGACGGCCCGCACCGCGACCCGGAACTCCAGCCCCTCACTGCTCCCGGTCCCGGGATTCCAGAATCCCCGACTGACCGATGAGGTAACCGAGTTGGGCCCGGCTCTCGCTGCCGAGGGCGGCGGCGAGTTTGGCGATGTGGACGCGGGCGGTGCGGATGTTGAGGCCGAGGCGGTCGGCTATGGCCGCGTCGGTTTGGCCTTCGACGAGGAGTCCGGCGATGGCTTGTTGGCGAGGGGTGATGCCGTTGAGGGACGGGCGGTGTGCCGCTTCGGGGTGCATGGGGGTGGCCAGGCGCCAGAGGCGGTCGAAGGTGGTGACGAAGAAGGTGAGCAGGGCCGGAGTGCGGACTTCAAGTGCGGCCGTACGGTCTTTGCTTGCCGCGACGAACGCCACCGTGCGGTCGATGACGAGCAGCCGCTCGGTGACTTCATCGAGGGTGCGCGCTTCCACATCGCCCTGGAGCAGCTCGTAGCGGGCGATCACCGGAGGCGTATGGCGGACGGGGTGCTGGTAGAGGGTGCGGATACGGGCACCCCGGTCCAGCAGTGCTTGGTCGCGGTCCAGGGCGGCACCCAGAGTTTTGGAGGCCAGGCCGTTGTGCGGCTGGATCGCGAGGAGTTCCTCGCTCGCCTTGGCCAGGGACTCCGCAATGGCCAGGTCGATCCGTCCTTTGCCGTGGAGAACCCTGATCGTGGGAGTGTCTGCCACTGCTGTATGGCTGCCCTCGATCCGCATCAGCGGTTCGAACGCCTTGGCCAGCCGAGCTTCCCGCCGCCGTTCCTCCGCGATCCGCTCGTCGAACGCCTGAAGGAGCCGGGGCAGTGCCACGGTCGGCGCTGTGGGCAGCAGGCGCTTCTCGTCGTTCATGTCGGGGTGCAGCAGCCCGAAGTCGAGGAGACAGGGAGCTGCTTCGCCGTCAACCGTGCGCACACTGCCCTCGCGCAGGGCCCGCGCGTACAGGTCCATGCCTGCTTCGCACAGCTCCTCGGCTCCGTGCGCGTGGAGGTTGCGGCTCTCTCCGGAGGACACGTCAGTGATCCTGCTCCAGGATCCCCGACTGCGCGATGAGGAAGCCGAGTTGGGCCCGGCTGCCGCTGCCCAGGGCGGTGGCCAGCTTCGCTATGTGGGCGCGGCAGGTGCGTACGTTCATGCCTAGGCGGCGGGCTATGGCCTCGTCGACGTGGCCCTCGACGAGGAGCTTGGCGATGGAGTGCTGGATGTTCGTGATGCCGTCGGGGGCGGTTTCGTACGGGGCGCCGGCACTCAGCGGGACGGATCGGCCCCACATGAACTCGAAGACCTTGATCAAGTAACGGACGAGTCCGGGGTGCCGAAGCTCCAGAGCGACCTGTTGGTCGTCTCGCGTGGGGATGAAGGCAACCGTCTCGTCGCAGATGATGACGCGCTCGACCAACTCGTCGATGGTGCGGTACTCCACCTTGCCGTTGGAGAGCTGTTCCACATAGGCCAGCCTCTCAAGGTCGTACCTGACCGTGTGTTGGTACAGGGTCCGTATGCGCACGCCACGTTCGATCAAGGGCCTGTCGCGTTCGAGGCCCTGAAGGATGCTGCGCTCCGAGAAACGGTTGGTTGGCTGGATAGTGAGCATCTCTGTCTGGCATTGGGCTGTGGCCAGGTCGAGCGCTGCGTTGATGCGGTCGTTGCCCTCCAGTACCGAGATCGAGTGAGTGGACGCCGTCGATTGCGCGCTGAGAGTCATGAACGGCTCGAAAGCATCGGACAGCTCGATCGACCAGCGCCTGCGCTCGGCGATCTCGCGCTCAAGGGGGTTGAGCCGTTGAGCCAGGGCGATCGCGGGGGGTACGGGTCGCAACCAGTCGGGATCGTCAGGATCGGGGTGAAGCAGGGCCAATTCCGTCAAGCAGGGAGCGGGTGCCGCGTCCGCCCGGGCAATACGTCCCGTGCGCAGAGCGTTCGCGTAAAGTCGGCCACCTTCCTCGCACAGCTCGGTCACCGCATGGGGATGTGTCTCTTTTGTTTGATTTGTCACTAAATCTCCACCCCCCAGGGTCCTGAACGTGCAGGAACATGATGCATCGATTGTGTGGCCATGACGTGCCCGAATGAGCCATCGTCGTATGCGACGGGGGAAGAGGGGACCTTCAAGTGAGGACGAAGCCGATTATGCGTAACAAAATGCTTCGCTCGGTGCTTGTCGCCGCCTTCTCCACCGTTGTGGCCTTCGGGGCTCTGAGTGGCTTCTCCGGTGCGAAGAGCGACGCTCGGGCGGACAGCAAGTGGCCGTCGTCGGCCGCGTCTGTCCAGGCTGCGGATAGCGTCAGTGACCCCGCCCTGGTTGTCGGTGACAGTAAGTGGCCGGTGTCCCCGGACGACAGCGGCAGCGGGAGCTGACATGACCACTCCGCCCGACGACCGCTCCTTCCGGAGAGAAATGGCCACCGCATACCGCTCAGGCTGGCACTTCATCGACCTGGCCACCGCTGTCCCCCACAGTGGTGACTCGTTGATGGTGACCGTCTTCGGGGAGCCGGTCGTGGTGACCCGGGACGACGACGATGAACTGCGGGCGTATCGGTGTCTGCGGCGGCCTCGGGGGGCGCCACAGCCGGTACGGTGCGCCATTCGGTACGGAATGATCTTTGTGAACCTTGACCGGCGCGACCATCGGCTGGCCGAGCCGGAAGCCCCGGACGTGCGAGCCATCTCAGCCACCCCCCGCAGTGCCTGACGCGATTCCCCCGTCGTTGTAAATCGCTCAGGTGCTTCCCCCCGCAGCGGCGTCACCGTGACCTGAACACGGTGACGCCGCTGCAGTTTCCAGGGATATTTCAGGTCATCCACCAGTTTTCGCAAGGGCTGAAATCGGCCTGGTACCGGACTCGTGTCCCGTTGTGCTCCCGCCTCGCACCAGTTTCCCCTCCGTCGCTTGCCTGTCAGTTGCCTGCCTTGCGGCCAGCTTCCTCTCAGTCGCGTCAGCCGCGCCCCATCGCCGACGTCAGTCGCACCTCGATGACCACCCGGGACGGGTTGGGAGACGGGGTCCGGCCGTAGCGCTCGGCGTACCGTCGTTCCGCCTCCGTGACCCGCGCCGGATCCGTGGAAACCGTCGCGCGCCCCTCCAGTGTCGCCCACCGCCGCCCGTCCACCTGGCAGACCGAGGCCGGGACGCCGTCGGGCCCGGCGGCCAGTACGTTCCGTACCTTCGCGCTGGACTTGTCCGCGATCACCCGAGCGATACCGGCCTCCGGATCGTATGTAACTCCGACCGGCACCACATGCGGCGTGCCGTCGGGGCGGAGGGTGGTCAGGGTGCACAGGTGACGTTCCCGCCAGAAGCCGAGGTACGAGTCGCCGGGATCGCGTGGGTTCACGGGGTACGAAGCCATGTACCGGAACCTAGCTCCTGCCCCTCTCCCGCATCGCCTTGAGTGGAATAGACTCAACTTTGTGTACGTTGGTTGGGTCAGTCAACCCGAAACACACGCACGCGTATGTGCAGGAGCACGAGGAGGAGAACGGACACGTGGACGCCGAGCTGACCAACAGGAGCCGGGACGCGATCAACGCGGCCAGCAATCGGGCCGTGACCGGGGGTCACGCGGATCTCACTCCCGCGCACCTGCTCCTCGCGCTGCTGGAGGGGCAGGAGAACGAGAACATCACCGACCTGCTGGCCGCGGTCGAGGCCGACCAGGCCGGCGTACGGACCGGCGCGGAGCGCGTACTGAGCGCGTTGCCCAGCGTGACCGGCTCCACCGTCGCCCCGCCGCAGCCCAACCGTGAGCTGCTCGCCGTGATCGCCGACGCCGCCGAGCGGGCGAAGGAACTGGGCGACGACTACCTCTCCACCGAGCACCTGCTCATCGGGATCGCCGCGAAGGGCGGCCGGAGCGGGGACGTACTCTCCCAGCAGGGGGCCAGTGCGAAAAAGCTGCTTGAGGCCTTTCAGAAGAGCAGGGGAGGGCGCCGGGTGACCACCCCGGATCCCGAGGGCCAGTACAAGGCACTCGAAAAGTTCGGTACGGACTTCACCGCGGCTGCGCGTGAGGGCAAGCTCGATCCCGTCATCGGACGGGACCAGGAAATTCGTCGGGTCGTGCAGGTGCTGTCCCGCCGCACGAAGAACAACCCCGTCCTCATCGGCGAGCCCGGCGTCGGCAAGACCGCCGTCGTCGAGGGGCTCGCCCAGCGGATCGTGAAGGGCGATGTGCCCGAGTCGCTCAAGAACAAGCGGCTCGTCTCGCTGGACCTGGGCGCGATGGTGGCCGGGGCCAAGTACCGCGGTGAGTTCGAGGAGCGCCTGAAGACCGTCCTGGCCGAGATCAAGGACTCCGACGGGCAGATCATCACCTTCATCGACGAACTGCACACCGTCGTGGGCGCGGGTGCCGGTGGCGATTCCTCCATGGACGCCGGCAACATGCTGAAGCCGATGCTCGCCCGCGGTGAGCTGCGCATGGTCGGTGCGACGACCCTGGACGAGTACCGGGAGCGGATCGAGAAGGACCCCG
The DNA here is from genome assembly GCF_026341515.1 of Streptomyces sp. NBC_00878. NCBI lineage: Bacteria > Bacillati > Actinomycetota > Actinomycetes > Kitasatosporales > Streptomycetaceae > Streptomyces > Streptomyces sp. NBC_00878. The sequence goes on from NZ_JAPEOK010000001.1 coordinate 5,828,460, forward strand.
CCCTCGAACGCCGCTTCCAGCAGGTGCTGGTCGCCGAGCCGACCGTCGAGGACACCATCGCGATCCTGCGCGGCCTCAAGGGACGGTACGAGGCCCACCACAAGGTCGTGATCGCGGACAGCGCGCTCGTCGCCGCCGCGACCCTCTCCGACCGGTACATCACCTCCCGCTTCCTGCCCGACAAGGCCATCGACCTCGTCGACGAGTCCGCGTCCCGGCTGCGCATGGAGATCGACTCGTCCCCGCTGGAGATCGACGAACTCCAGCGCGCCGTCGACCGGTTGCGCATGGAGGAGCTCGCGCTCGACAAGGAGACCGACCCCGCCTCCAAGCAGCGCCTGGAGAAGCTGCGCCGCGACCTCGCCGACAAGGAGGAGGAGCTGCGCGGCCTCACCGCCCGCTGGGAGAAGGAGAAGCAGTCCCTCAACCGCGTCGGTGAGCTGAAGGAGAAGCTCGACGAACTGCGCGGCCAGGCCGAACGGGCCCAGCGCGACGGCGACTTCGACACCGCCTCCAAGCTCCTGTACGGCGAGATCCCCACCCTGGAAAGGGACTTGGAGGAGGCCTCCGAGGCCGAGGAGGAAGCCGCCAAGGGCACGATGGTGAAGGAGGAGGTCGGCCCCGACGACATCGCGGACGTGGTCGGCGCCTGGACCGGCATCCCCGCCGGCCGCCTCCTGGAGGGCGAGACCCAGAAACTCCTGCGCATGGAGGAGGAGTTGGGCCGCAGGCTGATCGGCCAGACGGAGGCGGTGCAGGCCGTCTCGGACGCCGTACGCCGCACCCGCGCGGGCATCGCCGACCCGGACCGCCCGACCGGCTCCTTCCTCTTCCTCGGCCCGACCGGCGTCGGTAAGACCGAACTCGCCAAGGCCCTCGCGGACTTCCTCTTCGACGACGAGCGGGCCATGGTCCGTATCGACATGAGCGAGTACGGGGAGAAGCACAGCGTGGCCCGGCTGGTCGGCGCGCCGCCCGGCTACATCGGGTACGAGGAGGGCGGCCAGCTGACCGAGGCGGTCCGCCGCCGCCCGTACAGCGTCGTGCTCCTCGACGAGGTGGAGAAGGCGCACCCGGAGGTCTTCGACATCCTGCTCCAGGTGCTGGACGACGGCCGCCTGACGGACGGTCAGGGGCGCACGGTCGACTTCCGCAACACCATCCTGATCCTCACCTCGAACCTCGGCAGCCAGTACCTGGTCGAGCCGCTGACGTCCGAGGAGGAGAAGAAGCAGCAGGTCCTCGAAGTCGTACGGGCCTCCTTCAAGCCGGAGTTCCTCAACCGCCTCGACGACCTGGTCGTCTTCTCGGCGCTCGACCGTACGGAGTTGGAGCGGATCGCCAGGCTCCAGGTCGACCGGCTCGCGAAGCGGCTCGCCGAGCGGCGGCTGACCCTGGAGGTCACCGACGCGGCGCTGGCCTGGCTCGCGGACGAGGGCAACGACCCGGCGTACGGGGCCCGGCCGCTGCGGCGGCTCGTCCAGACCGCCATCGGTGACCGGCTCGCCAAGGAGATCCTCTCGGGGGAGGTCGCGGACGGCGACACGGTCCGCGTCGACGCGTTCGGCGACGGCCTGATCGTCGGCCCGGCGCCGACTGCCTCCGGCAAGGAGCTGTAGGGAGGCCGGAGTTCGCCTGCGGGCGCGCGGGCGCGTGGGGGCTGGTCGCGCAGTCCCCCGCGCCCCTGAAGACGAAAGGCGGAGGCGCAGCCCCGCCTTTCGGGGGCGCGGGGAACTGCGCACTCAGCCCAGAACAACCCGCACCCGCACAACCAAACCTCACCCACCCCTCACGCAGGCGCAGTCACCCGCACCCCCACCCTCGTACGCGTAGCCACCAGTTGCCCGTCCTGCGGATACGCGTGCCACGTACGCCAGTGCATTTGCCCCTGGTGCCGCTGGGCGAGCATCGCCGTGAACGCGTGCGGGCTGCCGGGGAAAACCCCCGCCAGACCGTTCGGATGGTCGGCCACCAGCGCGAGCAACTCCTGCGCGCGCCCCGCGAACGAGCCCCGCGACAGCGTCTCCACCCGCGCGGCGAACTCGTACTCCCAGTCGCCCATCCGCTTGGCGACGCCGAGCGGCAACGGCGTGCTGCTGCCCGGGATGCAGGCGACGGTCTCCGAACAGCTGCCCCGCGCCTCCTCCAGCAGCACCTGGTGGGACGCCCCGAGCAGTCTCAACTGAAGCTTCGAACCCGAGAGTTCGAGATCGAGCGTGGCCAGCGCGGGCAGCGGTTCGCGACCAAGGGTCCAGGCGAGATCGGCCGCGCGCGTGTCGGTATAGGCGGTGTTGAGGGTCGTGAGCATGGGTCGGCTCCGCTGCACGCAAAAGGGTGGGGTTGGTGTCTGTGAAGAGTGAGGGCGAGTCGGTCCGTCGCACCCCGGTCGGCGCCGGGCGGGGATTGGGCCCGGGCGGCCAGGTCAGAAAGATGTTCCGGGGTCTGCGTCGGCGATTACGAGGGAATCATGAACGGCGCGTCCGCCACAGCGTTTTTACCCAACTTCGTAGGGTTTCCATCCCCCCGAGGGCTCCACAGCTCAACTGTTCAAGCAGGAGGTGCGCCATTGGCTCACACGTGCGCCTTCACGCCCCCCGCGCTCTCAACGCCCCTCAACGCCCCTCAACATTCCTCAACACTCCCGACAACAGTCCTGACGACATTCCCGGCACTCCTCCGCCTCCCCTGCCCTCCCCGCCCGTCCCCGCTGGTCCCCGCCTCCCCTGCCCTCCCCGCCCGTCCCCGCTGGTCCCCGCCTCCCCCTCGGCTCCCTTCTGACGCGCCCTCAACAGGGAAGCGTCCGCCGGGAGATGACTCCCGGCGGACGCCGGTGGTGCCGGACGGTCCGGACGCGGTTCCCCGTCCGGAGCTCAGCTGCCCCGTGTCAGCTGCCTCCGCCGCATCCGCCCCCACCGCCCCCGCAGGACGACGACCCGCCTCCGCAGGACGAGCCGCCACCGCACGAAGAACCTCCCGTTGAGCAGGCGGCGCCCCCGCCCGAGTTCGAACCCGAGCCGCCCGCCCACCAACTGTGCCTGGACCGGCGCGAACGCTGCCTGCTGCCACCCGTTGCGCGGGACACGAGTGCCACGACGATCACGACGACGAACACCGCCAGGATGATGCCTACGATCATGGCGCCACCCTCCTTCCGTTCCCCCGAAGCGGCCCCCCGTGGGCTCAGCTTCTCGTTCTGCTTCTTTTGTGAAAGGGGGATGCCCCCGCGCCTCACGGACCAAAGCAGAGTTGAGCAAGTCCAGAGGTTGAGCGCAGGATGGCGGTCATGACCTCCAACGCGCGCCGCCCCTTCCTCAACCGCCGCCTGGCCGAGTTCGGCACGACGATCTTCGCCGAGATGTCGACCCTGGCCCTGAGCACCGGTTCGATCAACCTCGGCCAGGGTTTCCCCGACACCGACGGCCCCGAGGAAATCCGCGAGGCGGCGGTACGGGCGCTGCGCGACGGGCGCGGCAACCAGTACCCACCGGGCCCGGGCGTCCCCGAGCTGCGTACGGCGATCACCGCGCACCAGGAGCACCGGTACGGCCTCACGTTCGACCCCGACACCGAGGTACTGGTCACCGCGGGCGCCACGGAGGCCATCGCCGCCACCCTGTTGGCCCTCCTCGAACCGGGCGACGAGGTCATCGCCCTGGAGCCGTACTACGACTCGTACGCGGCCTGCATCGCGATGGCGGGCGGTACGCGCGTCCCGGTCACCCTGCGCCCGCAAGAGGACACCCACGACGGGGTCGTACACCGGCGCTTCCGCCTGGACCTGGACGAGCTGCGCGACGCGGTCACGGACAACACCCGGCTGCTGCTGATCAACACCCCGCACAACCCGACCGGCACGGTCCTCACCCGCGAGGAGCTCACCGCGATCGCCGAACTGGCCGTCGAGCGGGACCTGTTGGTCGTCACCGACGAGGTGTACGAGCACCTGGTCTTCGGCGGGGCCGAGCACATCCCGCTCGCGACGCTGCCCGGGATGCGCGGTCGTACGGTCACCATCGGAAGCGCGGGCAAGAGCTTCTCGTTCACCGGCTGGAAGGTGGGCTGGGTGACGGCCGCGCCCGACCTGGTGACGGCGGTGCGCTCGGCCAAGCAGTTCCTGACGTACGTGGCCTCGGGGCCGTTCCAGTACGCGGTCGCCGAGGCGCTGGCGCTGCCCGACTCGTACTTCGAGGCGTTCCGCGCGGACATGCGGGCCAAGCGGGACCTGCTCGGCGCGGGGCTCACGGAGGCGGGCTTCGAGGTGTTCGAGCCGGCCGGGACGTACTTCATCACCACCGACATCCGGCCGCTCGGCGAGAGCGACGGGTTCGCGTTCTGCCGTGCCCTGCCCGAGCGGGCGGGCGTGGTCGCCATCCCGAACGCCGTCTTCTACGACCACCGCGACGCCGGAGCGCCCTTCGTCCGTTTCGCGTTCTGCAAGCAGATGCCGGTCCTGGAGGAGGCGGTCGGCCGCCTCAAGACGCTGGGCGGGTAACAGCCGTACGGCACGGCCGCGCTGTGGGCGCCCGCAGCGAAGTGGCTCCGGCCGTGGGCGGGCTGCCCCGAGGGGCGCCCGCCCGTCAGGGCCAGGTGCGCTCGATGCGGTCGAGCCGCACTGCGTACGCCGCCGGACCGCCCTTTTCGACGGCCCGGTGGATCGCGTCACAGCGTGCGACGAGCCGTTCGACCATCTCGGCGCTGCGAAGCTGCTGGTTGTCCAGGTAGAACAGCACCGCCTCGCGCTCCAGGACGGGCCGGATTTCCAGGTCCCGGGTCTTGATCCGACCGTCCTTCGACAGCGGACCCAGGACCTGTCGAGACCGTGAGTGATCCACTCCTCGTCGGGAACGTTGTGGCCGTCGTCCGGGAAGACGTCCCCGATTCGGTGAACCGTCCACCCGCAGGCTCTCAGCCCCTCGGAGACACGACGACCGAGATTCCGGTCGAGGAAGAACTCAGGCGACAAGGTGCACCACTGCCTGGCAGAGCGCGTCCACCTGCTCAGGCGTCATGTCGTAGTCGTACGCGATGTCCTCGACGGTCTCCCCGGCCTCCCACAGGTCGGTGATGGCCTGGACCGTGACTCGGTTGGCGGCGACCACGGGGAGACCGTGGCCGAACCTCGGATCGATCACGACGGGGACGGAGGCCGGGTATTGCCTCAGTCGCAGGCTGGAGGGGAAGTCGTCGCCCGGCTCCCAGGTGAGGTACCGGAGATAGTCGGAGACCACTTCGTGGATGGGGACCTGGCCGTCGCGGGCTCTGCGGAGATCTCCCCAACCGTGCTCGATGAAGATGTCCACGCCGTCCGTCGCGATCCGCTTGGACACGAGGCCATAGGGAGTGTCGAAGGCGTCCCGGACAGCGGCAGCAGCCTCCCTGATCTCGCTCATGCGGAGCCCCAGGGAACGCAGAGAACGAAGGACGTGCGCCTCGGCCACCGCGATGAACGGCACCGAAGGCTGCCCCTTCCGTACCGGCCCTACCTGGTGGACCAGTGGTGCTCCGGCGGCCTTGCCCTTCAGCCACGAGGTGAGAGTCGACTGGGGAATCTCAAGGTAGGAGGCCGTTTCTGTGGGCGTCAGAAGCCCGTCCTGGAATCTGTCGACCATGCCCGACCTCCTCCTGATACCGGGTTTCGCATCGTCGCACATCAAGATTCCCACCTGAGGGTGGACCGCACACCCAGCCACCGGCTCAGCCGGCCGCACGAAGACGGTCCCCGGACCTGCAGTCCCGGCAACGGCCGGGTTCCGCCGCGCGGAACCCCCGGTCGCAGCCGTCGCAGTTCCGCATGGGCGCGACTGCTGGACGTACTGCGGGTTCTGCACCTCTGGCCGGGGCGGACAGGGGCGTCTCCTTGAGTCGGTAGGCGAGGATGCCGGCCGGGCGGACCAGGAGGTTGCCCGGGAGTCCTGCGGTGAGGTGGTCGGTGATCTGCGTGGGCAGGAGGCCTGCCGCGAGCCACCGGGTGACGGCCGGGGCGAGGCGGACGGCGTCCTGCGCCGACAGGACGAGGCGAGGGTCGACCCGGCGCAGGGCAGCGAGTACGGCGATGGCCCGCGGGTCGGCGTCGGCGAGCGGGACCGGTGTCTCTGCCTCGGCCTGTACGGGCGTGGCCGCCGTTTCCTCCGCAGGCACGGACGTGGGTGTGACCGCAGCGGCGGCGGCCTGCTTCCGGGTCCGACGCGGCTTCGGCGGCTTCGGTGGCTTGGGAGGCCCGTCCGGATCCGGATCCGGATCGCCGCCGGGTACGTCGTAGAAGTACGTCCGAGTACGGACCTGCCCGGTGGGTGTTCGCTCGCGGCGGCGCTCCAGGTATCCGGCCGCTTCGAGTTCCCTGAGCGCCCGCGAGATCAGGATCTCGCCCTCGGTGAAGTGCTCACACAGGGCGGCGATGGTCACGGGTGTGCCGGTGGGCAGGGAGAGGATGTACACCGCGACGCCGACCGTGACCGCGCTGCCGCGCCGCTGGGCGAGGGCATTGGCGATCACGGTGAAGTCGGCCGTGAGGCGGGTGCGTACGTGGATCACGCCGGAGGTGGGAGCTCCGGCGTCGGCGCGCAGGCGCGCGTTAGACTGCGGCTCAGCCATCGGGAAGGTGCTACTTCCTGGTTGGTCAGGCCCTCGTTCGGGACGGGAATCCCGGCCGGGGGCCGTTTCTGTTTGCGGTTGTCGCGGCGAACGTAACCGTCCGTGTCCCGCCCCTGCAAGCCGGTCACTCGGACGGGTGACGCAGGCTTCGCGGCCGGGGAGGGTGGGTGGGCGGGTAGTTCTTTCCCCCGGTTCTTTGGGGAGGTCAGTGGCCCGCCGGACCCTCGCGGACAAGGGCCCGGCGGGCCCGGAAGACGGACGGCGGCCGGGGCCCGGCCGCCTCAGGGACGGTGGTGCCCGGCCTTCAACTCGCCTATGAAGGCGGCCCAGACGGCGGTTTCGAAGCACAGCGCCGGACCGTGCGGGACCTTGCTGTCACGGACGGGGACGACGGCCCTTCCGAACCGGTCGGCCACCTCCACGCAATCGCCCCCCGCCTGATTGCTGTAGCTGCTCTTACGCCAGGCGGCGCCGTTCAGGCGGAACCCGTCGGCCACCTCCACGCAGTTGCCGCCCTCCTGATTGCTGTAGCTGCTCTTGCGCCACGCGGCGCCGCTCAGATCGGGACGGGACCTTCGCTCCACGGTGGTTGTCCTCCATCACGGATCGGATCATGTCGAGTGACATGAGCGGGGGCAGAGCTGCCGCCCGCAGCCGATCGTAAGTCAGCGCGAAACTCCTGACTTCGTCCGGATCCTCGATGAGTTGGCCGTAGTGCGCGCCTTCCGTGTAGGCGGTCTCCGAGCCGTCCGGCATGGTGAGAACCGTGAGCGAGCCGCCCATGACGTCGTGCTCGCCCTGGTCGAACGGCAGTACCTGCACGGTGATGTGAGGTTCCGCCGTGGTCCCGAGCAACCGCGCCAACTGCTCACGCATCACCGCCTGGCCGCCGACCGGACGCCGGAGCACCGCCTCGTCGAGGACCACCCACAGCTCGGGACGATCGGGCGTACCGAGACGCTCCTGTCGTCCCATGCGAAGGGCGACCCGCTCTTCCAACTGCTCCTCGCTGCCGAGCGTTCGACCGACACTCAGCACCGCCCGCGCGTAGTCCTCCGTCTGCAACAAGCCAGGCACCACATGAGCCGCGTACTCACGGATGGTCACCGCCCGCGCCGAGTACTCCATGAACTTCCGCGACCAGTCCGGAAACGCCTCCCGGTACACGTACGGCCACAGGTCGATCAGCAGGTCGTCCGCGCCGAGGGCGGTGTCCAGCGCACGCGCCAGTTCCAGCGTGGGCTTCGCTCCGGAAGCTCGCTCGATCTGCGTGATCCGCGAGCCCACCACGTGCGTTCGGGCGCCGAGTTCGGTCTGGGTCAGTCCGGCCGCCATACGGAGTCTGCGCACCCGCGAACCGAACAGCGCCGCCATCGACGTACTGGGGTCAATTCCGTTGGCCAAAGCGTCACTTCCGTTCCTTACGGGCTGAAAAGTAAGGCTGTGTCATCTGTCGAGCGTAGGGCGATCGGACGACTCTTGAGCACGGAACGTGACGACTCGTGTACGTCACGGAATGTCGCCCAACTCGACATACAAGACAAGACAAGACAAGGACGGACGAGCCGTGCTGACAGGAACGACCATCCCGGGAGACGAGCCACGGCGGAGTGCCGCGCCCGTTGCGGCGGAAACCGTCGCGCTCGCCGACACGGCCCGCGAACTCCCCTCATTCGCCGAGCAGTTCGTCTCCTCGCCGCGAGGTGCGCGGCTCGCCCGGCGTCTCGCTGTCCGGTGTATGGAGGAGTGGGGCCACCCGCCGGCGTCGGAGGCGTCGTGCACGGTCGCCCTCGTCGTCGGCGAACTCGCCGCGAACGCCGTGCAGCACGGCCGGGTCCCCGGGCGTGACTTCGGCCTCCGGCTCGTCCTCGACGCGGCTGCGGGCCTGGTGCGTATCGAGGTCGCGGACGCCGCTTCCGCGAAGCGGCCGCCCATGGCCCCGCCCTCCTCGTACCCCGAGGACGAGTCGGGCCGAGGGCTGCTCCTGGTGGATGTCCTGGCCGTGCGCTGGGGGTCCGAGCCTCGTCGACCCGTGGGCAAGACCGTATGGGCGGAGGTGCCCATCGAGGCATCAACTGTCGTCTAGCCGCTCTGGCCGCTCTGGCCGGGAAGGTTCGCCGGGTTGGCGGTGGGAGCAGTTGTGTTCACGCCGACCTGCACTGCTACCTGCGTCGGCGCAACGCCAACGCCCGCCACCCCGCCGCACTCGCCGCACTCGCCGCACCAGCCCCAATTGCGCCGGCATCCCCGAGTGGGCCCTCGCGTCACCTTCGCCAGAACAGGTGGTGCGTCACTCCGCTCGGGCTGGGCACGACCTCCAGGTGGAAGCGGTCGAGCAGCTCATCGGGGGTCTCCCAGAGTCGTAGTCCGGACCCGAGCTCTACCGGCGAGACCGCCACATGCATGGTGTCGACGAGGTCGGCGTCAAGGAACTCCCGGATGGTGGTGACCCCGCCGCCGAGCCGGACGTCCTTGCCCTGCGCCGCCTCCCGTGCCTGTTCGAGGACCGTGGCCGGGTCGCCGTCGACGAAGTGGAACGTGGTGTCGGAGAGCGTGAACGACGGACGCTTGTGGTGAGTCATGACGAACACCGGGGTACGGAACGGGGGCTCGTCACCCCACCAGCCGCGCCACTCATGGTCGTGCCAGGGCCCGCGCTGGTGCCCGAACTTGTTGCGGCCCATGATCTCGGCACCGATGTTGCGCTCGTAGTCTCGCGTGAAGTAGTCGTCGAGGCCCCGGCTCCCCCCGGGATCGGTGCGCATGGGCCAGCTCGCCGTGGCGCCTGCCCACGCGAACAGCTTCTGGGGACTGATGGGAAGGCCGAACGGATTCTCGAAGCTCTGGTTCTCACCGGCAGCGATGCCGTCGCTCGAGACGACGAAGTTCATGACTCTCAGCAGTTGATCCACGTGTTTCCTCGTCAGGTCCTGTCGCGTCATCGTGCGGCGAGGCGCCGCACATCATGATGTCGAACGAGACGTGGCCCTTTCGACAGCGCCCCGTAACTTTTTCCAGGGCGCGTCGGGAAGCGGACCCGCCGGCGGTGAGGCCGCGGCTTCGTCAGCGGACGTCCGTCTCGGGCTCCGGGCGCGGGAGCTCGTCGAGGTCGAGGGTGAAGGTGCGGCCGTCGGCCAGGGAGATGGGGAGCTTGCCCGTGCCGTACTTGTGGGTGTGTGCCGCGATGTAGCCGGTGGCGGTCGGCTGGGTGTGAAGGACGACTTCCTGGGCGTAGGGGTCCACGACCAGGTAGACGGGGATGCCGTAGCGGCCGTACTTCGCGGTGCAGTCGTCGTAGTCCTTGCGTGCGGAGGAGGTCGAGACGACCTCGGAGATCAGCAGGACGTCTTCGAAGCTGTAGCGCTTGCCCTCCCGGCGGGCATCCTCGCGAAGGATCGCCAGATCGGGGGCGGAGTTCTCGTCGGCGGGGAAGTCGATGTAGACGTCGGAGGTGACCTTCGAGTGACGGCCGAGGGCGAGAGCGGAGTCGATCTGCATCGACCTGATGGTGCTGGAGTGCTCTTCGCTCTGCGGAGTCATGATCACCTTTCCGTCGGCCCCGAACAGGACCGTGTACCCCTTGGGGAACTCGGTGTGCACGATCGCGTCGACGCTCATGGACGGCTCCTTCCCGTGTGTGGTCAGGATACGACGGGCAATGCCGCGTCACCGCGCTCGACCTGGTGGCGGCGGCTCGCCGGAACGGCGGAGAAGTAGGGAAAGCAGAGAAGCGGGGGAATTCGCACTCGCTCAGCCGCGCGTTGCTGGCAAATGGTAGGAATTGCCAGCAATCTTCGGGTGTGACCCAAGTAAGTACCCGCGCACCCGCGCCCCCGCCACCCGTCGTCACGGAGACTGCCGCCGGGGGCCGTGCCCGTCCGCATCCGTCCCCGCGGGCGGCGATGGGTACCGTTCTCGGGCTGTTCGTCGCCACCCGGCTGCTGGGCAGCGCGGCGGTGGCCGTGACCGCCTGGGCGACCGGCGGGCATCCGGTGCTCCTGCTCGGCCGGTCCTGGGACTCCACCTGGTATCTGCGGATCGCCGGCGACGGCTACGTGGGCAACCTGCGCTTCGGCCACACCGTCCACAGCGACCTGGCGTTCTTCCCGCTCTATCCGGCGCTGCTGCGAGCCGTCACCGAGCTGACCCCGCTCAGCGGTCCCGCCGCCGGCCTGCTCATCTCGTGGACGGCCGCCGCGGTCGCCGCCTGCGGGATCTACGCGATCGGCGCCCGGCTGCACGACCGCGCCGTCGCCACCGCCCTGGTCCTCCTGTGGGGCCTGCTGCCCCACTCCGTCGTGCTGTCGATGGCGTACACGGAACCGGTGCTGACCGCCTTCGCCGCCTGGTCCCTCCACGCAGTCCTCACCGGCCGCTGGGTGTGGGCGGGCGCCCTCGCGGCGGGCGCGGGACTGGCCCGGCCGAACGGCTTCGCCGTGGCGGCGGCCGTGCTCGCGGCGGCGGCGTACGAGATCTTCAGGCGGCGCGGAAAAGTTTCCCACAGGCTGTGGACGGGCGTGGCGCTCGCACCGCTCGGGTGGACGGCGTACGTCCTGTGGGTGGGGCGGCGCCAGGGCGATCTGCTCGGCGGATACTTCGAGGTGCAGCGGCTGTGGGGCTCGCGCTTCGACTTCGGCCTGGGCGCGCTGCGCTTCGTCAAGCATCTGCTGCTGCACGGCGACCGGCTGGTCTTCCCCATGTCGATGGTGATCGTGGCGGCGGGCCTGCTGCTGTACGGGCTGCTGATCGTGGACCGCGCGCCCCTGCCGCTGCTGGTCTACGCGGGCGCACTGGTACTCGTCGCGGTCGGCGGCGCCGGCTTCTTCGAGTGCAAGCCGAGGTTCCTGCTGCCCGCGTTCCCGCTGCTGCTGCCGATGGCGTGCGCGCTGGTGCGGACGGCGAAAGCCCGACCGTGGCACGCGACCCTGGTGGTCGGCGCCCTGGCCGGGCTCTCGTTCGCGTACGGGGCGTATCTGGTCGTACTCGCCCACAAGCCGCTGTGAGCAGCGGCGTGGCCGTGAGCCGCCGCGCAGCTTTGAACAGCAGCGTGGCCGTGAGCCGCCGCGCGGCCGTGGCCCGCGGGACTCGTGCTCCGGTGAGGACTAATCGTCCGCTCGGGTGAGGACTACTCGTCCTCTTCGGGCTTCTCGGCCTCGTCGATCTCCTGCTCCAGGCCGAGCTGCTCGACGAGCCACTTGTCGAACTCGATGGCGGCCCGCACCCAGCTGACCGTGGACGACACGAAGTGCTCCAGGCTGACGCCGGTGCCGATCAGCATCTGCGCCTCGCCGATCAGGCGGACGGTGCCGTCGTCGTGCGTGTGGCTGTAGACCTTGGGCCACAGTGTGCGCCGGTTCCAGTCGTCGATCGACTCGAGGAGCTGGGGCTTCTCTTCGATCTGGTGCGGCCGGTCGTAGAACGTCCGCACCGAGAAGACCTGCTGGTCACCCTCGCCGCGGAACATGAAATACGTGCGGAACTGCTCCCACGGCGCCGCGAGGTCACCCTCGTCGTCGACGACATACTTCAGCTCCATCTGGTCGAGGAGCTGCTTCACAAGGTCCTGATCAGGGACGACAGGGCCCGCCGGTCCGCCGGGGTTCGGCTCGGGCTGGCCCCCGAAGTTCGGAATCGAGGACGGGTCGATAGACATTCGGTGGGTACTCCTGAGGATTGCGCGTGGTTTCCTGACTTCGACCCTAGCTCTGATCGGCGTTCAGTAGTCCGGTGGCCCCAGGAGATTCCTCACGCCGCCCCGCTCCCGGCGGAAAAAGAGTCCCGCACCGATCCCGCATCGAATCCCATTAGTGCATCCATAGCCATTCCCGCACCGGTTCGTTCGACGGCCGGACCGACTGCTCACGCCCCGTGCCCGTCCTGGCCAAAGTATGCGTCGAGGGCTGAGTTTCCACACGTGTGGGTGACAGGACGCAGTTGTTCGGTGACGTACCGTTCGCTGGGTGATCGAGCCGCACGCCCCCGCCCAGCCCGGCACGGCCACGGACCAGCCCGGCACGGAAAGGGACCAGTCCACCAGAGATTCGGATCAGTCCGGCAGGGAACCGGACCGGTCCGGTACGGAATCGGACGGCTCCGGCGCGGAATCGGACCGGTCCGGTACGGAAACGGTCCCGCCGCCGCGGAGCGGCCAGGGCCCGGCGCGTCTGCCGGTCAGACCGGCCACCGGGCGGTTCCTCGTCCTCGCCGGTGTCTTCATCTGCGCGGCCTGCGGACTCGTCTACGAACTCGAACTCGTCGCCCTCGCCTCGTACTTGATCGGCGACTCGGTCACCCAGGCCTCCGTCGTCCTGTCCGTGATGGTCTTCGCGATGGGCCTCGGCTCGCTCGTCGCGAAGCGCCTGCGCTGGCGCGCCGCGGCCGGTTTCGGCGCGGTCGAGGCCCTGCTCGCGCTCGTCGGCGGCTCCAGCGCGATGGCCCTGTACGCCGTCTTCGCCTGGACCGGCGACTGGGGAGGCGCCTGGGAGAGCGGCTCCAGCTACCTCCTCGTCGGCTTCTCCCTCGCCATCGGCCTGCTCATCGGCGCCGAGGTCCCCCTGCTGATGGAGCTGATCCAGCGCGTCCGCAGACAGGACGCGGGCGGCGCGGTCGCGGACCTGTTCGCCGCGGACTACGTGGGCGCGCTGGTCGGCGGCCTCGCCTTCCCCTTCCTTCTGCTGCCCCTGCTCGGCCAGTTGACCGCGACGCTGATCACCGGAACCGTCAACGCGGTCGCGGGCGGCGCCCTCGTCCTCGGCCTGTTCCGGCAGGACCTGACCCGGCGCTGCCGCTGGCTGCTCGTCGTCGCCAACCTCGTCGTGCTCGCGCTGCTCGCCACGGCCGCCGTCCTGGTGGACGACTTCGAACGGGCCGCGCGGCACGCGGTGTACGGCAAGGACGTCCGCGTGGCGATACACACCGACGTCCAGGAGATCGTCCTCACCGGCGGCACGGACGGCCGCCCCCTCGCCCTCTACCTCGACGGACGTCTGCGGGTCAGCGCCGGAGACGAGCGCCGCTACCACGAGGCCCTCGTCCACCCCGCGATGAACGGCCCGCACGCGCGCGTGCTCGTCCTCGGCGGCGGCGACGGGCTCGCCGTACGCGAGGTGCTGCGGCATGACGGCGTACGACGGGTCGACGTCGTCGAACTCGACACGCGGCTCGTGGAGTTGGCACGCACCGACCGGGCGCTGTCCGAGCTGAACGGACACGTCTACGGGGATCCGAGGGTGCGGGTCGTCGCCGCGGACGCGTTCGGCTGGCTGCGGCGGGCTCCGTGGGGCGCGTACGACGTGGTGGTCTCCGATCTGCCGGATCCCGGGATCACATCCAGTACGAAGCTGTACTCGCAGGAGTTCTACGGGCTGGCCCGAGGCATCCTCGCGAGCGGCGGGCGGCTCGTCGTGCACGCGGGGCCGCTGGCGTCGCGGCCACGGACGTTCTGGACGGTCGACGCGACGGTACGGGCGGCTGGGCTGCGGACCGCTCCGTACTCGGCGGCCGGAGACGACTCCGGGGGCGGTGGTGACTCTGCGGCCGGTGGCGACTCCGGGGGTGGTGGTGACGCTGCGACCCGTGGCGATTCAGCGGGCGATGGCGACTCTGCGGCCCGTGGCGATTCTGCGGGCGGTGGTGACTGGGGGTTCGTTCTCGCCTCCCGTGAGTGGCCGCAGCTGTGCACGCCGTCGGGCGCGCCGTACGTACCGTCCCTGTGCGCGGGCGTGCGGGCCGTGGGAGGCAGGCGGCCCACCGACCTCCCGCCGTCCACGCTGGTGCACCCGAGGTATGCGGACTGACTCCCACCATCTCCCTCCTCTTTGACTCCGATGGGCGCCGATGACTCCGACCGAGTCGCTCTGCCGACGGATCCGGGGGAATCCCCTCATACACGCGTGCGGTGCGGGCGGTGCTGGGTAGGCTCGGCCGACATGGAGCATGAGGTGTTCGTTCCGGTTTCCGTCGAGTCTCTGCGCGAGGCTCTCGCCGATCCCGCGCGGGTGGCCCGGGCCGTGCCCGGACTCCAGCAGGACGCGGGGACACCGCCCGTCTCCGGCCGCCTGAAGGTACGTGTCGGCGGGCACACCATCACGTATCGCGGGGCGCTCACCGTCTCCCCGCAGGACGACGGAACGTACGCCGTCGAGGCCGACGCCACGGAGGCCCGCGGCAGCGGCACGGTGAAACTGGCCCTCACGTTGTCGCTGCGCTCGCGGGAGGACGACCTGAGCGGCTCGACCGTCACCTTCACCGGTACGGCGTCGGCCGACGGCCGGGTCACGGAGCTCCCGGCGGACGCGGTGAAGTCGGCGACGACGCGCCTGCTGAGCCGGTTCGTGGAGGGGTTGGGATTGGGGTTGGGGGCGGCGGACGCGGGTGCCTCCGGCGGTGGGACGAGGCCGACGGAGTCGGCCCCCGCGCCCGAGGCGGCGGCCCCGGAGCCGCCCCCGGCCGAGGAGCCTTCGCCTGCGGAGCAGCCGCCTGCGGCAGAGGAACCTCCAGCCGCAGAGGAAACCCCTGCCGTAGAAGAAACCCCTGCGGCCGAGGAGCCCCCTGCCGCGGAGGAGCCTCCTGCCGCGGAGGAAACCCCTGCGGCGGAGGAGCCCCCGGCCCAGGAGTCGCCCTCCGAGGAGACCTCTTCGATCCACGAGGCCGACGTTCCGCCTTCCTCTCCCGTGCCCTTCTCCGAGGGCGACTTCGAGGGCGGTTTCGAGGACGACGCGATCCCGGTGCCGGAGGCTCCCGCCGAGGCGGCGCACGCCCGGCGCACGATGATCGGCCGCAGTGCGGAGGAGGTGGACCACGCGCCTCCGCGGGGCCGGTACGCCCCGGTCCCCGCGCCCGAGGCGGCGGGGCCCGGCGCGGCGCTCCGCTGGGCTGCCCCCGCGGCGGCGCTGCTCCTGGCCTCGGCGGTCGTGGTGGGCAGAGCCCTCCGCAAGCGCCGCTAGACGCTCCGCTGTGGCTGGGGGATTTTGGGTCGTGCCTCGGCTGCGGGTGGGTGGGGGCTGGTCGCGCAGTTCCCCGCGCCCCTAAAAAGCAGGGGCTGCCCCCCCCAAAAGCCGAAAGACAGGGGCGCGGGGAACCGCGCGACAAGCCCCCACCGGGCCTGCAGCCGAGGCACGACCCGAGGCACAACCCGAGCCCCCTAAGCCCCCCAACCCCACCCCCGCGAAGCGCCGCGTAAGGTTCCCGCGTGAGTAACGAAGACATCACGCTGACCGCGGCCGACGCGGAAGTGACCGTCCAGCCGGGCAACGGCGGACGAATCGGCGGACTGAGGGTCGACGGAGTCGAACTGCTCCGCCAGGGCAAGAAGTTCGGCTGCTTCCCGATGGTCCCCTGGTGCGGCCGCACCAGGGACGGCCGCTTCCTGAACGGCGCCACCTCCCACCAACTCCCCCTCAACTCCCCGCCGCACGCCATCCACGGCACCACCCGCGACGCCGCCTGGCGCACCGCCCGCAAGAGCGAGAGCGAGGCCGTCATCACGTACGACCTCGTCGACCCCTGGCCGTACGCCGGCCGCGTCACCCAGGTCGTCGCCCTGACCGCGGACACCCTGACGCTGACCATGGCGGTGGAGACGTACGACGACTCGTTCCCGGCGCAGATCGGCTGGCACCCCTGGTTCAACCGCAACCTGGGCGGCGGCGAGGGCACAAAAGACGGCGGCGAGGGCACAGAAGACGTACGCCTCGACTTCACCGCCGCCTGGCAGGAGGAGCGCGGTGACGACCACCTGCCCACCGGCCGCCGCGTCGACCCGAAGCCCGGCCCCTGGGACGACTGCTTCGGGATGCCCGACGGCGTCGACGTCACCCTGACCTGGCCCGGACAACTGCAGCTGAGCGTCACGAGCCGCGAGCACTGGGTCGTCGTGTACGACGAGCAGGAGGCCGCCGTCTGCGTGGAGCCGCAGACCGGACCGCCCAACGGGCTCAACACCCTGCCCCGCCTGGTCACCCCCATCGAGCCCCTCGAAGCCGCCACCACCTGGACCTGGCGGCGCCTCTGACCGGACGAAGGCGGGACGAGGGCGGGACGAGGGCGGGACGGGGGCGGGACGGGGGCGGGACGAGGGCAGGACGAGGGCGGGACGAGGGCGACCGACCCGGCGGCGCCTCTAAGCTGACCCGCATGAGTGACGTACGCGGCGAGCTGCTGCAGCAGATCAAGGACAAGGCCGTGGTGCACGGCAAGGTGACCCTCTCCTCGGGCCTGGAGGCCGACTACTACGTCGACCTGCGACGGGTCACCCTGGACGGCGAGGCCGCCCCGCTGGTCGGCCAGGTGCTCCTCGACCTGACGGCGGACCTCGACTTCGACGCGGTCGGCGGCCTCACCCTGGGTGCCGACCCGGTGGCCGGCGCCATGCTGCACACCGCCGCCGCGCGCGGCCGCCGCCTCGACGCCTTCGTCGTACGCAAGGCCGCCAAGGCGCATGGCATGCAGCGGCGTGTGGAGGGCCCGGACATCGCGGGCCGACGCGTGCTCGTCGTCGAGGACACCTCCACCACCGGTGACTCCCCGCTCACCGCCGTCGAGGCCGTGCGCGAGGCGGGCGCCGAGGTCGTCGCCGTCGCGACCATCGTCGACCGCGCCACCGGCGCCGCCGAGAAGATCCAGAAAAGCGCGGGCGTCCCGTACCTCTTCGCGTACTCGAAGGACGAACTGGGCCTGGACTGAACCCGATTGCGAGCCCGATTCCGACCCCAAGTCTTGGCCCGGGCCCGGAGTTGTCCACAGGCTGGGGGCGGGAGGCCGGAGTATCCGGGCAAGTCTGGAAAGATGGGGCCGACGATGACGTCACCCCCTAGGTCAGGGCCGTAAGCAGCAGAACGCCACCCGCACATACACAAGGAGCGGACAGATGCCGATCGCAACCCCCGAGGTCTACAACGAGATGCTCGACCGGGCGAAGGCAGGCAAGTTCGCCTACCCGGCCATCAACGTGACCTCCTCCCAGACCCTGCACGCTGCGCTGCGCGGCTTCGCGGAGGCCGAGAGCGACGGCATCATCCAGATCTCCACCGGTGGTGCGGAGTTCCTGGGCGGCCAGCACAACAAGGACATGGTGACCGGCTCGGTCGCCCTGGCCGAGTTCGCGCACATCGTCGCCAAGAAGTACGACATCACGGTCGCCCTGCACACGGACCACTGCCCGAAGGACAAGCTCGACGGGTACGTACGTCCGCTGATCGCGGTCTCCGAGGAGCGCGTCGCCCGCGGCGAGAACCCCCTCTTCCAGTCCCACATGTGGGACGGCTCCGCGGAGACGCTGGCCGACAACCTGGCCATCGGCCAGGAGCTGCTCGCCCGCGCCGTCGCCGCGAAGATCATCCTTGAGGTCGAGATCACCCCGACCGGCGGCGAGGAGGACGGCGTCTCGCACGAGATCAACGACTCCCTCTACACGACGGTCGACGACGCCATTCGTACGGCCGAGGCCCTGGGCCTGGGCGAGAAGGGCCGCTACCTGCTGGCCGCGTCCTTCGGCAACGTGCACGGCGTCTACAAGCCGGGCAACGTCGTGCTCCGTCCCGAGCTCCTCAAGGAGCTGAACGAGGGCGTGGGCGCCAAGTACGGCAAGCCCTCCCCGTTCGACTTCGTCTTCCACGGCGGCTCCGGCTCCACGGCCGAGGAGATCGCCACCGCGCTGGAGAACGGCGTCGTGAAGATGAACCTGGACACGGACACGCAGTACGCGTTCACGCGCCCGGTCGCGGACCACATGTTCCGCAACTACGACGGCGTCCTGAAGGTCGACGGCGAGGTCGGCAACAAGAAGACGTACGACCCCCGCACCTGGGGCAAGCTCGCCGAGGCGTCGATGGCCGCCCGCGTCACGGAGGCCTGTGCCAACCTGCGCTCCACGGGCACGAAGATCAAGTAACCCTGTTTCGTACGGCTCGGGCCCGGTTCTCCCTTCGGAGAGCCGGGCCCCGCCGTATGTCCGTATGCTCCGGGGTATGGCTGCCCCGCCGCAGGAGTCCCCGGCCGTCAGGATGTCCAGCCCCGCCGGGAAGTGGATCCTGCTGACCACCGTGCTCGGGTCGAGCATGGCGATGCTGGACTCGACGGTCGTGAACGTCGCGCTGCCGACGATCGGCCGCGACCTCGACGCGGACCTGGCGGGCCTCCAGTGGACCGTCAACGCGTACATGCTCACCCTCGCCGGTCTGATCCTGCTGGGCGGAGCCCTCGGCGACCGCTTCGGGCGGCGCAAGGTGTTCGTCATCGGCGTGGTGTGGTTCGCGGCGGCGTCGCTGCTCTGCGGGCTCGCGCCCAGCTCGGGCGTCCTCATCGCGGCCCGCGCGCTGCAGGGCATCGGCGGCGCGCTGCTCACGCCCGGTTCGCTCGCGCTGATCCAGGCGTCGTTCCACCCGGACGACCGGGCGCGGGCCGTCGGCCTGTGGTCGGGCTTCGGCGGCATCGGCGCGGCGGTCGGCCCGTTCCTGGGCGGCTGGCTGGTGGACGGCCCCGGCTGGCGCTGGGTGTTCCTCCTCAACGTCCCGCTCGCGCTGCTCTGCGCCCCGATCGCCCTGCGTCACGTACCGGAGTCGAAGGACGACCGGGTCCACGCGCGCGGCTTCGACGTGCTCGGCGCGGCCCTCGGCGCGCTGGCGCTGGCCCTGGTGACGTACGCCCTCATCGAGGCGTCCGCCGGATCGGCGTTCGTCGTCGCCGTGACGGCGGCCGTGGGGGTCGCGGCGGGCGTCGCCTTCGTGATGGTGGAGCGGCGGCGGGACGACCCGATGATGCCGCTCGACATCTTCGCGTCCCGCCAGTTCACGGCGGTCAACGTCGTCACCCTGTGCGTGTACGCGGCCTTCGCGGGCTTCTTCTTCCTCTCCGCGCTCCAGCTCCAGGTCGTGGCGGGGTACTCGGCCCTCGGCGCCGGTACGGCCCTGCTGCCGACGACGGTCCTGATGCTGTTTCTGTCGGCCCGCTCCGGCGAACTCGCCCAGCGCATCGGCCCGCGCATCCCGCTCACCGTGGGCCCGCTGCTGTGCGCGGCCGGGATGCTGCTGATGCTGCGGGTGGGCACCGACGCCTCGTACGTGGGCGACGTGCTGCCCGCCGTGCTGGTGCTCGGCCTCGGCATGGTGACGCTGGTCGCGCCCCTCACCGCGACCGTGCTGGCCTCCGTGGACACCGGCCGGGCGGGCCTGGCCAGCGGCATCAACAACGCGGCGGCCCGCGCGGCCGGCCTCGTCGCCGTGGCCGCGTTGCCGCTGCTCGCGGGGATGGGCGAGGAGGCGTACCGGTCGGCGGACGCCTTCAACGACGCGTTCCGGCGGGCGATGCCGATGTGCGCGGGCATCCTGGTCGTGGGCGCGGTGATCGCCTTCGCGACCGTACGCAAGCCGCCGCCGGGCTGTCTCCGCCCGGAATGTCTCACCCACGGCAGCGTGACGGCCCCACCACTGGAGCCGAACCAGTCACGCGGGCGGCTTGAGTAGACAGCCGGGCGGCTTGAGCAGACAGCCGGACGGCTTGAGCAGACAGCCGGACGGCTTGAGTAGACGGGCCGGTCGCGGGGGCGCATCGAGTGGGTGTATCGGAGTGGCCGGCGTGTTCGCGGGGCGAGTAAAGCGGGCCCGCGGTGCTCGCGCGGGCGTCGTGGGCAGGCAAACTGGAACCCATGGCCATTCACGAGAACCTCTTCGGGGGACCGCCCCCGACCCACCTGCCCGACGACCCGGAGCCGCGCGAGCTCCTGGCGAACGGCACACCGTCCGCCGATGTCGCCGCCAAGTACCCCACCTCCTCGCTCGCCTGGGCCCAGTTGGCCGACGAGGCGTACGAGCGCGGCAGCGTCGTCGAGTCGTACGCGTACGCCCGTACCGGTTACCACCGCGGTCTGGACTCCCTGCGGCGCAACGGCTGGAAGGGCCATGGCCCGGTGCCCTGGGAGCACGAGCCGAACCGCGGCTTCCTGCGCGCCCTGCACGGCCTCGCCCGCGCCGCGCAGGCGATCGGCGAGCAGGAGGAGTACGAGCGCTGCTCGCAGTTCCTGAAGGACTCCTCCCCGGCGGCGGCCCAGACCCTGGGCTGAGCCCGCAGGGCCGGTGAACGGCCCCGAGCGGTCTCGTTTGTGCAGGTCCGCCTGGTGTGACCAGGCGGACCTTGCGGTTTCGGGGCACGATTGTGGAGTATGCCCGTGGGGACCGGGGCCCCCGTGTCGGAATTCGGCAGGGGCGGACCGCTACCCGGAGTACACATCAGGAGACAGCGATGTCCCACCTGGCTCAGCCCCATGAGGCTTCGGAGCCCGAGACCCCGCATCTCGACTTCCAGGGCACGACCCCGTACGAGGACTACGTCCAGGCGGACGTCCTCACCCACCTCCAGCACACCCTCTCCGACGACCCCGGAGAGATGGTCTTCCTGGTGACCACCCAGGTCATGGAGCTGTGGTTCACCGTCATCGTCCACGAGTGGGAGACCGCGGCGAAGGCGCTGCGCGAGGACCGGGTGCCGGTCGCGGTGGCGGCCCTCAAGCGGTCCGTACGGGAGCTGGAGGCGCTGAACGCGTCCTGGAAGCCCCTCGGCCAGCTGACCCCGGCCCAGTTCAACTCGTACCGCAGTGCCCTCGGCGAGGGTTCCGGCTTCCAGTCGGCGATGTACCGCCGCATGGAGTTCCTGCTCGGCGAGAAGTCCTCGTCGATGCTCGTACCGCACCGGGGCGCGCCCCGCGTGCACGCCGAGCTGGAGAAGGCCCTGCACGAACCGAGCCTGTACGACGAGGTGTTGAGGCTGCTGGCGCGGCGCGGCCACGCGATTCCTACCTCGGTGGTCGACCGTGACGTGTCCCTCCGCTACGACCCGTCGCCCGAGGTCGAGACGGTCTGGACCGACCTGTACGCGGGCGACGAGAGCGCCGAACTCGCCCGGCTCGGCGAGGCGTTGACCGATGTCGCCGAGCTGGTGTGGCGATGGCGCAACGACCACCTGGTGGCCACCCGGCGCGCCATGGGGTCGAAGACCGGCACGGGCGGCTCCGCCGGGGTGGCCTGGCTGGAGAAGCGGGCGCGGAAGAACGTGTTCCCCGAGCTGTGGACGGCGCGGTCCCATGTCTGAGCCCGAGCTGCGGCCGAAGGCCGAGAAACTGGACGCGGCGGACGAACTGGCCGGGCTGCGCGCCCAGTTCGTACTCGACGACACGGTGTACCTGGACGGGAACTCGCTGGGCGCGCTGCCGCGCTCGGTCCCGGGACGCGTCGAGGACGTCGTACGCAGGCAGTGGGGTTCGCTGCGGATCCGTTCCTGGGACGAGAGCGGCTGGTGGACGGCGCCGGAGCGGATCGGCGACCGGATCGCTCCGCTCGTGGGCGCGGCGGCCGGCCAGATCGTCGTAGGAGACTCGACAAGTGTCAACGTCTTCAAGGCAGTTGTGGGCGCGGTGCGACTGGCGGGGGGAGGTACGGAAGGGCAACCGGGAGGTAGGCAGGGGCCGGGCGGCAAGCAGGGGCCGGGCGGCCGGGACGAGATCCTGGTGGACGCGACGACGTTCCCCACGGACGGCTACATCGCCGCGTCGGCCGCGCGCCTCACCGGCTGCACGCTGCGTCCGGTGGCGCCGGAGGAGGTGCCGGACGCCCTGAGCGAGCGTACGGCGGCGGTACTGCTCAACCACGTCGACTACCGCACGGGCCGCCTGCACGACCTGCCGTCCCTGACGGCGGCCATCCACGCGGTGGGAGCGGTTGCGATCTGGGACCTGTGCCACAGCGCGGGCGCACTGCCGGTGGGCCTCGACGAACACGGCGTGGACCTGGCGGTCGGCTGCACCTACAAGTACCTGAACGGCGGCCCGGGTTCACCGGCGTACCTCTACGTACGCGAGGACCTCCAACCGCGCTTCGACTCACCCCTCCCGGGCTGGAACTCCCACGCCGACCCCTTCGGCATGACCCCGGACTACACCCCGGCCCCCGGCGCCCTGCGCGGCCGCGTCGGCACCCCCGACATCCTCTCCATGCTCGCCCTGGAGGCGGCGTTGGAGGTCTGGGACGACGTACCGATCGAGGCGGTCCGCGCCAAGTCCCTCGCCCTGACGGACTTCTTCCTGGAATGCGTCGAGGCGTACGTCCCCGAAGGCGCCGTGGAGTCCCTGACGCCGTCCGCCCACGCGGAACGAGGCAGCCAGGCAGCGCTGCGCTGCGCCGGCGCGGGCGACGTCATGCGCCGCCTGATCGCCCGAGGAGTGGTCGGCGACTTCCGGGAACCGGACGTCCTCCGCTTCGGCTTCACCCCGCTGTACGTGGGGTTCGGCGACGTGGAGAGGGCGGCGCGGGTGTTGGGGGAGATGTTCTAGGGGACGTCGAGACCGACGGCCGTCGAGGTCGTCCCGTACGAGCACGACACGACCGGGGCCGTTCAGCGGGCGGCCCGGTTGTGCGGGATGCTGCCGGTTCGAATCCCGCCGGACAGGGGCAAGTGGGTTCTGCGTCCCAGCGACACGCCGTAAACCCGGCGTGTCGCTGGGACTCTCGCGACAATTACTTCGCCCGGCGGATTCGCCGACAGTATCCGTGCGGTCCTGGGGCGTTGCCTCACCCACCCCGGAACCCACCCAGCCTGCGCTAGCCCCCCGCCCTCTCAGCCCGTCCGGCGTTTGAGGACGAGCGCGTTCAGCGCGATACCGGGGGCCTGGGGGCGCAGCCCCCAGAAAGGGATGGGAACGGGTAGGGGCGGCGGGGGCGAAGAAAACACCGAGGTCACCCCCGGCGCAGACTCACGGCGCCACGACGAACACCCCGGCCCGCGCGGCGGCAACGGCGGCCTCCGCCGCCCGATCGGCCGCGGCCACACCGGGAGCCACCCCCGTCGTGAGCAACGCGTAGTAGAGGGGCGCCGAAACCGCCCGCACCACCTCCGCCGCATCCGTCCCGGACGGCAACTCACCCCGGGCAACCCCCTGTTCGACACACGGCGCCCACTCGGCAACCCGTACGTCGTAGAAGCGCCGCACCGCCTCCGCCGTACGCTCATCGCACGCCGCGGCGGCGATCACCGCCCGGAACAGCGCCCCCTGCCGCACATCGGCGAGCGTACGCCGGACGAGCCGGGCATTGGCCCGGAGATCACCGAGTACGGACCCCGTCTCCGTACGCGGCAACGACTCCTCGGCCATCTCGGCGAGCAGGTCCGCGACGAGCCCCGTCACGGTCCCCCACCGCCGGTACACGGTGGTCTTGCCCACCTCGGCCCGCCGCGCGACATCCGCCAGATCGAGATGGGCGAACCCCTGCTCGGCGAGCACGTCCCCGGCGGCCCGCAGCACGGCCGCACGGACGCGGGCGGTGCGCCCGCCGGGGCGGACGGTACCGGGTTCGGCGGACATGGCGGGCTCCTTCATGGACGTACGGTGGCCGCGGCGGAGGCGGTGCACCGAGGTGGTGCACCGAGGTGCGCGGAGGTGCGCGGAGCACGTGGAGGCGCGCGGCCTGCCACCAGCGTAACGAAACAACGGAACCGTTTGCCCCTCACTCAGGGTCACAGCCGCTTGTTGAGGCACGTCACCGGCCTGATAGCGTCCCGCCAACGGTCCGCCCGCCGGAGCGTGTTGGCAGGCGGACCTCGCAGGTGAACACACACCGCACCGCTGAGAGGTTGGAGCATGCCGGACGACGCCCGCGACGCCGCGGAGGAGGAGTCGGCCTTCTCACATCCGCCCGTCGACCCCGACATCACCGCCGCGTACGGCGACCACCCCGACCAGGTCGTCGACTTCTACGCGCCGCGCGGCGGCGAGGAACTCGCCCCGCTCGTCGTCGTCCTGCACGGCGGCGCCTGGCGGGCACCGTACGACCGCCGGCACATCACGCCGTTCGCGGACTTCCTGGCCAGACGGGGTTTCGCCGTGGCCAACGTCGAGTACCGGCGCGGCGGCACCATCCCGGCGCAGGGCGGCGCGGGCCCCGTCGCGGGCCGCTGGCCGGACACGTTCGACGACGTGGCGGCGGCGTTCGACGCGCTGCCCGGACTCGTACGTGGGGCCCTGCCGCAGGCCGATCCGCGCCGCATGGTGGTCACCGGGCACTCGGCGGGCGGCCAGCTGGCCCTCTGGGCCGCCGCCCGCCACCTGTTGCCGGCCGACGCGCCCTGGCGCACGGACCGCCCGGCCCCGCTGCGGGGCGTCGTCGCACTCGCCCCGATCGCCGACTTCGCGGTCGCGGAGAAGCTGGACGTCTGCTCCGGAGCCTCCCGCCAACTCCTGGGCGGGGAGGCGAAGTTCGGGGAACGCCAGCCGTACGCCGACCCGGCCCTGCTCCTCCCGACGGGCATCGCCACGACCTTGGTGCAGGGCCGCACGGACGTGGTCGTGCCGCAGGCGGTCGCCGAGGCGTACGCGGACGCGGCGGCCAAGGCGGGCGAGGTGGTCGGCCTGACGCTCCTGGAGGACGTGGGCCACTTCCCCCTGATCGACCCGGCGGCGGACGCGTGCGCGGTGGTGGCGGAGGAGATCGCACAGCTGGCTTGGTAGAGGGGCGGCCTGGACCTATCGGGGGCTGAGGGAGACCTGGCCCCACCAGGGGCAGGAGGGCCTTGACCTACCAATACGGGGGAGATCTGTACCTACCTGGGCAGGGGAGACCTGTACCTACCAGGGGCGCGGGGAACTGCGCGCTCAGCCCGCACGAGCCGCAGCCGCAGCCGCGTGTGCCGCGGTCCGCCCATCGACGGGTGCGGCCTGTGGCGGTTGCTCGCACCGCTGGCACGCGCGGTCCGTCGATGACGCCCCGGTGATACCCGTAATACCTGAGAGCTACATCGCAGGTGAGCTCCCTGGCGGGACGCCAACCACAGACCCGGATCCGTAACTTCCTTCTCAGTTGGGCCCGATGGGGGCGAACTGAGACGGGGGGCACGGGATGGGGCTGCGGGGGAGGCCGGACACGGGGGCGGCTCCGAAGTGGCCGGGGTGGCCGGGGTGGCCGGGGTGGCCGGGGTGGCCGGGGTGGCCGGGGTGGCCGGGGCGGCCGCGGCGCTCGGGACGACCGGATCAGCCGGACCTGAAGGTCCAGCCGGTCCAGCCGGTCCAGTTGGATCAGTTGGACAAGAAGGGCCAGCTGGGCCACCGGGATCAGCCGTGCCAGCTGGAGCAGAAGGGCCAGTCGGACCTGAAAGGCCAGCGAGGCCAGCCGGGCCAGTCGGGCCAGCCGGACGTGAAGGGTCAGCGAGGCCAGCCGGGCCAGCCGGAGCTGAAAGGCCAGCGAGGCCAGCCGGGCCAGTCGGGCCAGCCGGACGTGAAGGGTCAGCGAGGCCAGCCGGGCCAGCCAGATCAGCCAGGCAGGCCAGTCCAGCCACGCAGCCGACCCCGCTGCACCCGCCTCCGCCGCGCCCTACTCGCCGCACTGGTCATGACCTCCGTCATCGCCCCCCTCTCCGCCGCGGCCGCGCATCCGCAGATCCCGGCCCCCGCCCCGGCCCGCATCGGCCCGGTGACCCCCACCACGCTGGACAGCGCCTACGCGGCGAACCGGGCGAACGCCGCCGAGGCGTCCCGCATGGCCGCGGACCACGGCGACCGCAGCCGAGCGGCCGCCGTCCGTTCCATGGCGGCCCCCTCCCGTCACTTCCTCTCCTTCGACGCCCGCGGCTCCGGCCACGCCGTCGAGGTCTTCGGCGACCTGGCGAAGGCCGCCCACCTGGCGGTCCTCGTACCCGGCTCCGACACGAGCCTCGACACGTACGACCGCTTCCGCACGGGAGCCCTCGCCCTGCACGAGCGACTCGGACCGCGCGCCGCGGTGATCGCCTGGCTCGGCTACGAGACGCCCGGCACGATCAGCCCCGAGGTCCTCACCACGAGCCGGGCCAACGAAGCGGCACCTGAACTCCGCTCTTTCATAGGCGAGTTGAGGGCACTGAACGGGCGCGCCCGGATCACCCTGCTCTGCCACTCGTACGGGACAGCCGTGGGCGCCCGCGCGGCGAGCGGCCTCGACATATCGGACCTCGTGTTCATCGGCAGCCCCGGCACGGGCGTGGACTCCGCGGCCGCACTGCACACACGGGCACGCGTCTGGGCCGGCCGCGGCGGAGACGACTGGATCGCGGACGTCCCGCACACCAGGACCGACCTCTTCGGCACGACGGTCGGCTTCGGCACCGACCCCGTGTCCCCGGCCTTCGGCGCACGCGTCTTCGCGGCGGGCGACGGCGGCCACAGCGACTACCTCAAGCCGGGTTCGGTGTCCTTGGCCAACCTCGCCCGGATCGTGCTCGGGGAGACAAGGGAGGTGACCCGTGGGTGAGGTGATACAGCGACTGCGCCTCGGCGTCGAGCGGATCGACACGGCGACACCGGCCGACCGGGACCGCTGCGTCGACGCCCTGCGCGCCTTCGCGATACTCGGCGTGGTGCTCGGCCACTGGCTGGTCACGGCCCTGGTCGCGGACGGCGGCAGGCTGCGTACGTCGAGCCCGCTGGCGTACATGCCCTGGCTGGCTCCCATCTCCTGGGTCTTCCAGACGCTCGCCGTGTTCTTCCTGGTGGGCGGGCATGTGGCGACCAGAAGCTACGCGTCGGCGCGGGCCCGCGGCACGACGTACGGACGCTGGCTCGGTACGCGCCTGTCCCGCCTCTTCAAGCCGGTGGCGGCCGTTCTCGGGCTGTGGACCGTGGTCACGGTCGGCCTGCTCGTGACGGGCGCGGACCTGACGACGGTCCACGCGCTGCTGAAGCTGGTCCTGTCCCCTCTCTGGTTCCTGCTGGTCTTCGCCGCGCTGACGGCGGTGACTCCACTGGTGACCCGGATCAATCCCCTGTGGCCGCTGGCCGTCGTTCTCCACGTGGACCTCTTCCGCTTCGGGTTCGACGGCCCGTCCTGGCTGGGCTGGGTCAATGTGGTGGCGGGCTGGCTGGTGCCGTACACGCTGGGCGCGGCCTGGACCCGGGGCGAGCTGACCCGCCGCTCGGGCTGGGTGCTGCTCACGGGCGGCGCGGCGGTGACCGCGGGGCTCGTGGCGTGGGGCGGCTATCCGGCGTCGATGGTCGGCGTCCCCGGCGCCTCGATCTCCAACCTCGACCCGCCGACCCTGGCCGCGGTCACCTTCGGCCTGGCCCAGTGCGGTCTCGCTCTGCTCCTGCGTGAGCCGCTGCGCCGGGCGATGCGACGGCCGCTGGCCTGGGCGGCCGTGGCGGTCGTCAACCTCTCGGCGATGACGATATTCCTCTGGCACCAGACGGCGTTGATGGCGGTGACCGCGATGGGCCTGACGGCCGGTCATCTGCCGGGTCTGCACACGGTCCCCTCCAGCATGGTCTGGATACCGTTCCGCCTGGCCTGGCTTCCGGTCGTCGCCCTGGCGCTCATGCTCTGCTGGGCCGCGTTCCACGGGTACGAGAGCGGCGGTCACAGGAAAGGCGGTCACAAGGGCGGTCACAAGAAGGGCGGTCGCCGACGACGGACCGAGGAGGGCTCCCGAGTGGTGGTGGCTCGGCAGCGACGACCGGAAACGGCGAGGGACGAGGCGGTGCGCCATGTCTAGGGTGGTGCGGATGAGCGCGGTGGAGAAGAGGCTGACCCGCGGACTGCGGGTGCTGCGCGACGACCTGTGGAACGTCAGGGCGGACCCGCTGCCGCCCTCGGTGTGGCTGCGCTGGCTGCCGCACGGGCTGGTGTACCTGGTCGCGATAAGTACGACGCTCCTCACCTATGTCCTGATCACCGACAGTTACAACCAAGGCGAGGGTTACGGCCTGCTGTGCTCGTCGGCGCAGGGCGCGGCGGTGGCGCTGGCGCTGTGGCGGCCGGTTCCGGCGCTGTGGCTGTCGACGGCCGTCAGTGTGGTGATCGCCATGGGAGCACGGTTCCAACTGATCGCAGGACAAGTCGACTCCAACGTGCCTTGGCCGTTTGCGCCGGACCTGATCGTCGCGCACTCGATGGTGCTGTTCCTGCTGGCCCTGCGGGTACCCACACGCGTTGCCGTCGAAGCCCTGGCACTGACCGCGCTGGTCACGTACGTGATGCAGGGGCTCGTGGGCGCCGTGAACTACTGGTCGACGGGTGTCACCGCGGTGGCGCTCTTCGCCGGCGTCACCCTCCTCGGCACCGCCCTGCGCGGTCGCCGAGAGGCACGGACCGAGCTCGTCGAGCAGGCCTCACTGACCGCCGAGGAGCGTTCCCGCCGCACCCTGCTGGAGGAGCGCAACCGCATCGCCCGCGAACTGCACGACGTGGTCGCCCACCACATGTCGGTCATCTCCATCCAGGCCCAGGTCGCCCCGCACCTGGTGGAGAACCCGTCCGACGAACTCAGGGAGAACCTCGACGGCATCCGGCAGAACGCCCTGGAGGCACTCACCGAGCTGCGCAGGGTCCTCGGCGTACTGCGCTCGGAGAACCCCGACGACCCGTACGGTCTCGGCGCCCCCGGCACCGGTGCTGCCCCCGACGCCCCGCAGCCCACCCTCGACCGTCTGGACGCCCTCGTCGAGAACACCCGCGGCGCCGGGCTGACGGTGACGACGGAGATCACCGGCGAGCAGTTCCCGTTGGCGCCCGGTGTGGAGCTGTCCGCGTACCGGATCGTCCAGGAGGCGCTGAGCAACGCGCTGCGGCACGCGCCCGGTTCCGTGGTGCGGGTGGAGCTCACGCACTTCCCGCGTGGCCTGCAGATACGGGTCGTCAACTCCGCGCCGAGGCGCCCTGCCCCGCCGTCACCGGGCGCCGGACACGGTCTGCTCGGGATGCGGGAGCGGGCGATGATGCTCGGTGGGACCCTCATGGCCATGGAGACGTCCTGCGGCGGTTTCACGGTGGCCGCCTTCCTGCCCCGCTCGGGGACCACCACCTCCGGCACCACTCCCCGTCCCGACAACTCCACCGACCCCAAAGCCCACACCGAGTCCGCAGGCCGAACAGACCCCACAGGCCGCACGGGCCCCATTGATCCCACAGACTCCACCGCAGATCCCACAGACCCCACGGGAGAGACCCCATGACGAGCGGCAGCATCCGCGTACTCATCGCCGACGACCAGCAGATGGTCCGGCAGGGCTTCACGGTGCTGCTCAACACCCAGCCCGACATCGACGTGGTCGGCCAGGCGGTCGACGGGCTGGACGCCATCGCCAAGGTCGCCGAACTCGCCCCGGACGTCGTCCTGATGGACATCCGCATGCCCGAACTCGGCGGCATCGAGGCCACCCGCCGCATCACCGACGAGACTCCGCAGATCAGAGTCCTGGTGCTGACCACCTTCGACCTCGACGAGTACGTGTACGACGCGCTGCGCGCGGGCGCCTCCGGTTTTCTGCTGAAGGACGCGTCCGCCGACCAGCTCGCCGAGGCGGTCCGGGTGGTGGCCGCCGGTGACGCGCTGCTCGCGCCCGGCATCACCCGGCGCCTCATCGCGGAGTTCTCCCGGCTGGACTCCACGCCTCGTTCCCCGCTCAAGCAGCGCGTCGGCGAGCTGACCGAGCGCGAGACGGAGGTCCTCGCCCTCATCGCGCAGGGCCTGTCCAACGCGGAGATCGCCGAGCGGCTCTTCGTCGCCGAGCAGACCGTGAAGACCCACGTGGGCCGCATCCTGGTGAAGCTGGGGCTGCGGGACCGGACACAGGCGGCCGTGTTCGCGTACGAGTGCGGGCTGGTGCGCCCCAGTGGTTACTGATGGGCCCGGCGGACGCTGGCGGCGCGGCCCGGAGAACACCCGGTCGTACCCGTAGTACCTGAGAGGGAGGCCGAATGACCCTTCTCACTGGTGACGACCGCTACCCCGGTCTCCGCCTACGGTTCTGTATGTGACCGAGACGACCCAGACGCAGACGACACCGCCGGGCGGTGCCCGGCCTCGCAGCCCGGAGTTCCAGCTGGCGATGGACGCGTCGCGAGAGCTGCGACACGACCTGTTCCACGACGCCTTCGCCTTCCGCCCGCTTCCGAAGACGCGTGTGGACGGCCGCCTCATCCGGCGGCTGCCGCCGGGCATGCGCGAGCGGGCGGCCTGGACCCCGCATGTCGTGGTGGCGCTGGCAGGTGTGGTGGCACTGCTCGCCTCCCTCGCGGACAACGGCGGCGGTGATCTCGCGCAGCTCCTGACCGGCCTCCTCGCCATGGGCACGATCCTGCTGACCCTGCTCAGGCCGGTCGGCGCCTTCTGGGTCTCCATGGCGCTGACACCGTTCACGGCGGTGTTCGGCAGCTCCTGGAGCGACTGGCCCTGGCTGCCCGGCAGCTTCGTGACCCACATGGTCGTGCTCACCGTCGTGGCGCTGAGGACCAGGCCCCGCACGGCGGCGTGGATGTGGGCGCTCACCGCGGCTTACGGCCTCTTCGCCGAGGTCTTCTTCGGAGGCGGCCACTACTACACGAACACCATGCCCTTCCTGTTCGTGAGCGCGCTGGCGCTGCTCGTCGTCACGGTCTGGCATGTGCGGCACGACGCCGCGCAGAAGGTGACCGCCCAGCAGACGGTGACCGCGCACGAGCGTTCCAAGCGCACCCTGCTCGAAGAGCGCACGACGATCGCCCGCGAGCTGCACGACGTGGTCGCCCACCACATGTCGGTGGTCGCCATCCAGGCGGAGGCCGCGCCCTACCGCGTGGAGAACCCGCCGCCGGAGCTGGAGTACGCCTTCGCGGTGATCAGGGAGAACGCGGTCATAGCGCTCTCCGAGCTGCGCCGCGTCCTCGGCGTCGTACGGGCCGAGGACTACGAGGCCCCGGACGCCCCGCAGCCCACGCTCGCGGACCTGGACCGACTCCTGGAGAACGTGCGGGACGCGGGACTCGGTGTGGACAAGACGGTCACCGGCGCGGTGCGCGAGCTCCCGCAGGGCGTCGAGCTGTCCGCGTTCCGAATAGTCCAGGAGGCGCTGAGCAACAGCCTGCGGCACGCGCCGGGCGCCACGGCCAGGGTGGAGATCGGCTACGTGCTCGGCGGACTCGGACTACGGATCGTGAACGGTCCGGCGACCGGCCTGGTCAAGCCCTCACCGGGCGCCGGGCACGGCATCACCGGCATGCGGGAGAGGGTGTCGATGCTGGACGGCGAGATGACGGCGGCGGCGACGGACGACGGAGGCTATGAGGTCGCGGTCTTCCTCCCGGTCCCGACGACCGCACCGACGGAGGACTCCGCATGACCATTCGCGTACTGATCGCCGACGACCAGATGATGGTCCGCGAGGGCTTCTCGGTGCTGCTCGGCGCGATGCCGGACATCGAGGTCGTCGGCGAGGCGGTCAACGGACGCGAGGCTGTCGACCGGGTCCGGGAGCTCTCGCCGGACGTCGTCCTGATGGACATCCGGATGCCCGAGATGAACGGCATCGAGGCGACCCGCGAGATCGTGGCGACGAGCGGCGCGGCGAAGGTGCTCGTCCTGACGACGTTCGACCTCGACGAGTACGTGTACCAGGCGCTGCGCGCCGGAGCGTCCGGTTTCCTTCTGAAGGACGCCTCGGCCCGACAGCTCGCGGACGGGGTGCGGGTGGTGGCGGCCGGCGAGGCTCTGCTGGCGCCCTCGGTGACGAAGCGGCTGATCACGGAGTTCTCGAAGCTGGCCGAGGAGCCGCGCCTGTCGCCCACCGCCCAGGCGTCCTACGGAGACCTGACCGAACGCGAGACGGAGGTACTGGTCCTCATAGCCCAGGGCCTGTCCAACGCCGAGATAGCCACCCGCCTGGTCGTGGCCGAGTCCACCATCAAGACTCACGTAAGCCGCATCCTGGTGAAACTGGGCCTGCGAGACCGCACCCAGGCAGCGGTATTCGCCTACGAGGCCCGCTTGGTGACACCGGGGTAAGAGGACAGCTG
The DNA here is from genome assembly GCF_026341515.1 of Streptomyces sp. NBC_00878. Classification (NCBI taxonomy): domain Bacteria; kingdom Bacillati; phylum Actinomycetota; class Actinomycetes; order Kitasatosporales; family Streptomycetaceae; genus Streptomyces; species Streptomyces sp. NBC_00878. Next base: position 5,860,829 of record NZ_JAPEOK010000001.1, read on the forward strand.
CCGGGCCGGGGCGCGCCCGTCTTTTAGGGGCGCGGGGTTGTGTCGATATGCGGCTCCTCCCCCACTCTCGGCTTCGCTCGAGCGGGGGGACCCCCATCGTGGGCGCGATAAGCCACAGCGGACCCGCATGGTCCCCACCGGCCTCCGCGGAGCGCCCCACAGAGAGGGACGGCCCTGGTCAGACAGGGACACCCCCGGTTAGCGTCCGGACATGGCAGCTACAAAACCCCCGCAGACGTTCGACCCCTGGGACCAGACCTTCCTGGCAGACCCGTACCCCGCGTACGCGGACCTCCGTGCCCGCGGCCGGGTGCACTACTACGAACCGACCAACCAGTGGCTGGTGCCGCGTCACGCGGACGTGTCGGCGCTGCTCAGGGACCGTCGGTTGGGCCGGACGTATCAGCACCGGTTCACGCACGAGGACTTCGGGCGTACGGCACCGCCGGCCGAGCAGGAGCCGTTCCACGTGCTGAACGACCACGGGATGCTCGACCTGGAGCCGCCGGACCACACGCGGATCCGACGGCTGGTGTCGAAGGCGTTCACCCCGAGGACGGTCGAGCGGCTGCGGCCGTACGTGGACCGGCTGGCGTCCGAGCTGGTCGGCGAGCTGGTCGCGGCCGGCGGTGGTGATCTGCTGACGGTCGTCGCCGAACCCCTTCCGGTGGCGGTCATCGCGGAGATGCTGGGGATCCCGGAGTCCGAGCGGGCGCAGTTGCGGCCCTGGTCGGCGGACATCTGCGGGATGTACGAGCTGAGCCCGTCGGAGGAGACGGCAGGGAAGGCGGTGCGGGCGTCGGTGGAGTTCACCGAGTTCCTGCGGGAGCTGATCGCGGTCCGGCGCAAGGAGCCGGGGGACGACCTGGTCTCGGGTCTGATCGCGGCGTACGACGAGGGGGACCGGCTCAGTGAGCAGGAGATGATCTCGACCTGCGTGCTCCTGCTGAACGCGGGACACGAGGCGACGGTGAACGCCACGGTGAATGGCTGGTGGGCGCTGTTCCGGAACCCCGGTCAGCTGGCGGCGCTCCGGGCGGACCGGGGTCTGGTGGGCACAGCGGTGGAGGAGCTGATGCGGTACGACACGCCGTTGCAGCTCTTCGAGCGGTGGGTGCTGGACGAGATCGAGGTGGACGGGACGGTAATTCCCCGGGGTAGCGAGGTGGCGTTGCTCTTCGGCTCCGCCAACCACGACCCGGCGGTGTTCGCCGAGCCGGAGGCGCTCGACCTGTCCCGGCCGGAGAACCCGCACATCTCCTTCAGCGCGGGGATCCACTACTGCATCGGGGCGCCGCTCGCCCGGATCGAACTCGCCGCGTCCATGGGGGCGTTGCTGGACCAGGCTCCGTCGCTCAGGCTCGCGGCCGAGCCCGAACGAAAGCCGAACTTTGTGATTCGGGGGTTGGAGGGGCTGCTTGTCGAGGTGTGACGGGGGGCGGTCGGTTCGGTGGTGACGTACGGGTGGGTGGGGGCTGGTCGCGCCCTGCGGCGGAGCCGCATGATGTCACGGCCCCGCCGCTAAAAGATTGCGCAACTCATCCGGCACCAGCCGCTCAACGATTCCCAGCACGGCCGACAGCCTACCCAGCAGCCCAAATTCGAGGGATGCTGATAGCGGTGGCGCTAACGGCCGAACTGGAGGTATACGCCTTCCTCTGTGCCGTCGTAGTTCAGCTTCAGTTTGAACGTGATTGATCTGAAGGGTTCGGACTTGCTGATGTGAATGGTGCCGTTGGAATCGGTGGGCGGGCCTTCCTTGAACTTGCCCGTGACCGTGTTGTTCTGGGGGACCTTGAAGTCCGCGTCTCCGCTGATCCGGGTGATAGTCGTACCTGCCTCAAACGTCATGGTTGAGGCGAGTGATCCCAGGTGGAGGATGGCATCCTGTACCTTGGCGCCGAAGTCGATTTTGAACTCGGTGTCGTCTTTTCTGCTCCTGAGTTCTACGGAGTCCGAGGTGGGCAGTTGGGGGGTGTAGAGGGTCGTTCCGAATTCGGTGTGCTCTCCGTTGATGTCCACGGCGCCCAAAGTGCCGGTGAGTCCGGTGACCGTCACTGTTCGGCCGCCCAGCTTCCCGGTGGCTTTTCGGTCGTTGTCGCGGGACGTCCAGTCGACGAACTCTACTGTCCTGCCGAACTGGAGGTATACGCCTTCCTCTGTGCCGTCGTAGTTCAGCCTCAGTTTGAACGTGATCGAACTGAAGGGATCGGACTTGCTGATGTGAATGGTGCCGTTGGAATCGGTGGGCGGGCCTTCCTTGAACTTGCCCGTGACCGTGTTGTTCTGGGGGACCTTGAAGTCCGCGTCTCCGCTGATCCGGGTGATAGTCGTACCTGCCTCAAACGTCATGGTTGAGGCGAGTGATCCCAGGTGGAGGATGGCATCCTGTACCTTGGCGCCGAAGTCGATTTTGAACTCGGTGTCGTCTTTTCTGCTCCTGAGTTCTACCGAGTCCGAGGTGGGCAGTTGGGGGGTGTAGAGGGTCGTTCCGAATTCGGTGTGCTCTCCGTTGATGTCCACGGCGCCCAAAGTGCCGGTGAGTCCGGTGACCGTCACCGTTCGGCCGCCCAGCTTCCCGGTGGCTTTTTGGTCGCTGTCGCGGGACGTCCAGTCGACGAACACCTGCGCTTCTGTTGCCCTCACTTGCTGTTCTGTTGCCATCATCTCGGCCTCCTGGCGATCTGGACTCATTTCAACCAAAGGTCTGCCCCGGAGGTCCCCCCAAACGCATGGCCTACCCAAGACCAATACCGCCAGGGTACTTGTGTGCTCACCAACAGCCGCGCTTGCTCCGCTCAGCCTCTCAAGGGGAACAACCTTGCCCAAAGTTGAAAGACGTAGTGCTGTTGGGACTCTCTTCCAGGCTAGCCGGATACGAAATTCGCGCATCTCAGGGACCTGCCATTTCATTCGGAGAAAGCCGGAGAAACAGCGACGGGCAGGCGAGTCAAGCTCTTCCTGCCCAGGGCGAGACGCCGGGTCATCACGGTGATGACGGTCCAGGTGATCAAGGTGTCCTGACCAGCCGTTCGTAGTACCGCACGTACCGGCGAGCGCGCATCGCCCAGGCAGGGGTCGTTCGATGACCCAGTGACGAGGCACTCGATGGGCCCAGGAGGAGTCCTTGGGACGGCTGACATCGGCTCCTGAGGTATCCGCATAGTGCCACGGACCAGCGGGAGTTGGGCCCGGCTGTCGTGGGCGCGCATGTTTACCGCGTCGATCGCACAGCGCGTAACCAGTCCACGCGCGAGCCCACCTCATCCGGTACCAAGCGCTGCGACTCTCCCCACAGCCGCCGACGACAGAGGTGCCAGCGCCAAATGAGATGACTTCCAAAGAAGGAGGGCTGGGCCCGGAGTCACGTAGTGATGTCCCGGCGCCTCAGCGCACCCAGCCCCGTCCCCACCAGCACCACCGCGATCCCCGTAAGCACCAGCACCGGTGTCCATGCCATCTCCCCGCCCGGCAGCTTCGGGAGGTGGCCGAAGGGGGAGAGGTCCAAGGCCGCGTCCGGGAGTTCGAGGGCCGGGCCGATCCAGCCCAGGAGCAGAGCCGCGCCCGCCACACCCCACGCTGCCGGAGCCACCTGCGGCGACACCCCGTGGAGGAGGACGGCCAGGCCGCCGATGGTCCAGATCGCGGGGAGCTGGACCATACAGGCGCCCAGGATGGAGGGGAGGTCGTGGCCGTAGCCGAGGGCCAGGCCGAGGCCGCCCACCAGCATGAGCAGTACCGCCCCGCCGAAGGCGATCAGCAGATGACCGGAGGCCCAGCGCAGGCGGCCCACGGCGTTCGCGAGGACGGGTTCCGCACGCTGGGAGGTCTCCTCGGCGTGCAGCCGCAGCACGGACTGGACGACGTACAGCGCGGCGACCATCCCGAGCATGCCGACCATCGTGGCGAGGAACGCGTCCGTGATCCCGGACTGGCCGCCCATGCGCTCGATGATCTCGCGGGTCCGTTCGTTGTCGCCGACCAGGTCCGTGGCGCCCGTGGTGATCCCACCGAAGGCGGCCCCGGCGGCGAGGAAACCGAGGCTCCAGCCGAGGACGCTGCCGCGCTGCAGCCGCCAGGCCAGCGCCCCGGCCGTACCGAGACGGCCGACCGCCGGGCCGGGCCGGGTCGGCAGGAAACTCATGCCGACGTCACGGCGGCCGGCCAGTTCGTACGCGATCACGCCCTGGAGGGCCACGGCGGCGGCGAAGAGGAGCAGCACCCACCAGCGTTCGGCGGCGAAGGCCCGCAGGTTCTCCAGCCAGCCGACGGGGGAGAGCCAGGTCAGTACCGACGAGCCGTCGTTCACCGACGAGTCGCCCGCCGCCCGCAGGACGAACGCCGCGCCGAGCAGTCCGCCCGTCAGCCCCTTCGTGAGCCGCGCGCTCTCGGTGAGCTGGGCGACGATCGCCGCCATCGTCGCGAAGACCATGCCGACCCCGGCCGTGCCGAGCCCGAGCGCCAGCGCGCCCGACGAGCCCTGGCCCGCGAGGCCGCCCGTGATGATCAGTGCGAGGGCCGCGTTCGCGACGAGGGCGGCGAGGAGCGCGGCGGTCAGCGGGGCGCGGCGGCCCACCATGCCCGCCGAGATCATCTCCTGACGGCCGCTCTCCTCCTCGTCCCGGGTGTGCCGCACGACGACGAGCAGGCTCATGATCGCGGCGAACACACCCGCGTACGTGCCGATGCGCCACGCCACGAGGCCGCCGAGAGAGTCACCGAACACCGGCCCGTACATGGCGCGCAGTGAGCTGTTGGTCAGCATCTGGCTGGCCACGTCGGCGCGTTCGGCGGCGGTGGAGTACACGCTCTTCAGCGAGCCCGGCATGGAGACCACCATCAGGCCGATCACCGCGACCCACAGCGGGATCATCACCCGGTCGCGGCGCAGTGCGAGCCTCAACAGGGTCCAGGTACCGGCCAGTTGACGGGAACCGCCCGCTCGTACGCCGAACCTTGTGCCCGAAGTGCCCGAAGTGCCCGAAGCCACGGCGGTCATCGCGACACCGCCTCCGCCCGCGCGTCCTCCTGGTAGTGGCGCAGGAACAGCTCTTCCAGGGTCGGCGGCGTGGAGGTCAGGGACCGTACGCCGGATTCGGTGAGCGAGCGCAGTACGGCGTTCAACTTGTCGCTCTCCACCTGGAGTTTGACCCTGCTGCCCTGGATGTCGAGGTCATGGATGCCGGGCAGGGCCGCCAATCCGTTGGGCGGGCCCACGAGTTCGGCGGTGACGCTCGTACGGGTCAGATGGCGCAGCTGGGTGAGCGAGCCGCTCTCCACGGTCCGGCCCTTGCGGATGATGCTGACGCGGTCGCACAGCTCCTCCACCTCACTGAGGATGTGGGAGGAGAGGAGGATGGTGCGGCCCCGGTCGCGTTCCTCCTCGACGCAGGACTGGAAGACCTCCTCCATGAGCGGGTCGAGGCCCGAGGTCGGCTCGTCCAGGATCAGCAGGTCGACGTCCGAGGCGAAGGCGGCGACGAGGGCGACCTTCTGCCGGTTGCCCTTGGAGTAGGTGCGCCCCTTCTTGGTCGGGTCGAGTTCGAACCGCTTGATCAGGTCCGTCCGGCGCGCCGTGTCGAGGCCCCCGCGCAGCCGCCCGTACAGGTCGATGACCTCGCCGCCGGAGAGGTTCCGCCAGAGGGTGACGTCGCCGGGGACGTACGCGACCCGGCGGTGGAGGTCCACCGCGTCGGTCCACGGGTCGCCGCCCAGCAGCTGGGCGGCGCCGGAGTCGGCGCGCAGCAGGCCCAGCAGGACGCGGATGGTGGTGGACTTCCCGGCGCCGTTCGGGCCGAGGAAGCCGTGGACCTCGCCGGTCTCGACGTCGAGGTCGAGACCGTCCAGAGCGTGCGTGCTGCCGAACGACTTGTGCAGTCCGGAGACGGTGATTGCCTTCGTCATGGTTCAGAACGTACGCTTCTTTCAGAAATTTGTGAAGTTAAGGAAGCGTATAAATAACGGATAGACTCGACCATGGCGCGCTGAGCAGGTGATGGGCAGGAGAGGATCCAGGGATGTCGGAACCGAGTGAGGTGGGGCGGGACCGGGAGGCGGTCTCGAAGTTCGTCGAGAGCTTCGCCGCACAGCTGGTCGAGGCCGGGATGCAGCGGATGCCGGCCCGGGTGTTCGGCGCCCTGCTCGCCTCGGACTCAGGGGCGCTGTCCTCCGCCGAGATCGGTGCGCAGCTCCAGGTCAGTCCCGCCGCCGTCTCCGGGGCGGTGCGCTATCTCGCGCAGCAGCACATGGTCTCGCGCGAGCGGGAACCCGGCTCGCGGCGCGAGCGGTACCGGGTGCACAGCGACCAGTGGTACGAGGCGCTGACCAACCGTGACGCGGTGCTCAAGCGCTGGCAGTCCGCCCTCGACGAGGGGGTCGACAGCCTGGGCATCGAGACGCCCGCGGGGCGGCGGCTCGCCGAGACCCGCGCCTTCTTCCAGTTCATCGAGGGGGAGATCGCCGCGATGATGGAGCGTTGGCGGGTCCACAAGGAGCGAGAGTTTGGGGACGGGTGAGGTCGTGGGTGGCTGAGCGTGGTGGGGAACTGCGAGCCCGTCGTGGCTGGTCGCGCAGTTCCCCGCGCCCCTGAAGGGGCGCGCCTACCGCTCCTTCGTCTCCTCCAGGACCGTCCGTCCCAGCAGCGCGTACCCTTCCGGCCGCCGGCGCTTCAGGTACTGCGCGTACGCGACCCCGCCCACCGCGATCAGCGCGACGATCCACGGGGTGGCCTTCAGGACGATCGAGCCGGACTCGGGACCGGCCGCGACGCCCATGTTGGACACCAGGAGCACCACCACCGCGAGCATCGCGAGACCGCCGACGAGCGGGGCGGTGAAGGTCCTGAACCAGTGACGCGACTCGGGGTGGTTCTTGCGGAAGTACGCCAGCACCGCGAACGAACACACCGCCTGCACCACCAGGATGGCCATCGTGCCGAGGATGGCGAGCAGGACGTACGTACCGGTGTACGGGTCCTTGCCGGCCGCCCAGAACGCGCCGAGCAGCACCGCGCTGACGACCGTCTGGACGAGGCCCGCGACGTGCGGGGAGCCGTGGTCCGGGTGGGTGCGCCCGATCGTGCGCTGCAGTGACGGCAGGACACCTTCGCGGCCGAGGGCGTAGAGATAGCGGGCGGCACAGTTGTGGAAGGCCATGCCGCAGGCCAGCGAGCCGGTGATCATCAGCCACTGCATGACGATGACGGCCCAGTGGCCGACGTACTGCTCGGTGGGGTTGAAGAAGAGGGCGAGCGGGTTGGAGGACGAGGCAGCCTCGACGGCCGCCGCCTCGCCGTTGCCCGTGACGGCCATCCAGGAGACGAAGACGTAGAAGATGCCGACGCCGAGTACCGAGATCATCGTGGCCTTGGGGATGATCTTCTTCGGGTCGCGGGACTCCTCGCCGTACATGGCCGTCGACTCGAAGCCGACCCACGACCAGAAGGCGAAGAAGAGTCCGAGACCGGCCGAGGTCCCCTGGAAGGCGTTGACCGGGTTGACCGGACCGAACGTGAAGCCGTCCGGGCCGCCGCCGTGCAGCGCGACGGAGATCGCCATCGCCGCGAGGATCGTGACCTCGGTGGCCAGCAGAACCACGAGCAGCTTCTCGGCGACCGACACCCCGAACCATGTGCCCATGGCGTTGATCGCGAGCATCAGGATCGCGAACGCCCACCACGGGACGTCCACCCCCGTCTGGTCGTGGAGGGTCGTCGTGGCGAAGGTCGAGAAGATACCGATCAGGGCCGGCTCGAAGACCACGTACGCGAAGGTCGCGAGGAGTCCGGAGGCGAGGCCGACGGTCCGGCCGAGGCCGAACGAGATGAAGCCGTAGAAGGCGCCCGTGGACGTGATGTGCTTCGCCATCGAGGTGAAGCCGACCGCAAAGATCGCCAGGACGACCATTGCGACGAGGTAGCTCGCGGGGGCTCCGATGCCGTTTCCGGAGGAGACCATGAAGGGCACGTTGCCCGTCATCGCGGTGATCGGCGCGGCGGTGGCGACGGCCATGAAGACCACGCCCAGCAGGCCGATCGCGTTCGGCTTGAGCCGGTGGACGGTGGTGTCCTCGCCGGTCGCCGCCTCGGGGGCTGCGCCCTCCTGTACTGCCATCGGGTGGCCCCTCTCCAGGGTCGTCCGCGGTCGCCCGCTCGTCTTCGCGCTTGTCTTCGCGCGTGTCTTCGGTCGACCGGAATGCTGCACGGAAAATGAGTCGTGTCGCCGGTCCGGGCGTTAAATGTTTGTCAACCAGACCTTTAGAACGCCTATGGATCGCCCCGGCAGCGAACGTCTGCGTTAACTCTCCGCCCGGCCATGGACCCCGTACGCCCACGCTTCGTACCGTCCCCGGCATGAGCATGTACACCGCCACCCTCGGCGACCGCACCCACCGCTTCGACGGCCTCGCCCGGCTGCTCGCCGCCGCGAGCCCCGAACGCTCCGGCGACCGCCTCGCCGGGCTCGCCGCCGAGTCGGCGCAGGCGCGGGTCGCGGCCCGCTGGGCGCTGGCGGACGTGCCGCTGGCACGGTTCCTGGCCGAGCCGGTGATCCCGTACGAGGACGACGACGTCACCCGGCTCATCGTGGACACCCATGACGCGGTGGCCTTCGCACCGGTCGCCGGTCTCACGGTCGGGGAGTTCCGGGAGTGGCTGCTCTCGGACGCGGCGGACGCGACGGCCCTGGCCGCGCTGGCCCCAGGTCTGACCCCCGAGATGACGGCGGCCGTCTCCAAACTCATGGGCAACGCCGACCTGGTCGCCGTCGCCCGCAAGGTCCGTGTCGTCACGGCCTTCCGCTCGACGATCGGCCTGCCCGGCCGCCTCGCGACCCGCCTCCAGCCCAACCACCCCACCGACGACCCGGCGGGCGTCGCCGCGGCGCTCCTCGACGGGCTCCTCCTCGGCTCCGGCGACGCGGTCATCGGCATCAACCCGGCGACCGACAGCCCCAAGGCCGTACGGGACCTGCTGGAACTCCTGGACGGCGTGATCCAGCGGTACGCGATCCCCACCCAGTCCTGCGTGCTCAGCCACGTCACGACGAGCATCGACCTGATGGCCGCCGGAGCGCCCGTCGACCTCGTCTTCCAGTCCATCGCCGGTACCCAGGCCGCGAACGCCTCCTTCGGCGTCACCCTCGGCCTCCTCGACGAGGCGTACGAGGCGGCGCGCGCCCTGGGCCGCGGCACGGTCGGGTCCAACGCCCTGTACTTCGAGACCGGCCAGGGCAGCGCGCTCTCCGCCGACGCGCACCACGGGGTGGACCAGCAGACGGTCGAGGCACGCGCGTACGCGGTGGCCCGCCGCTACGAGCCGTTCCTCGTCAACACGGTGGTCGGCTTCATCGGCCCGGAGTACCTGTACGACGGCCGGCAGATCCTCCGCGCCGCCCTCGAAGACCACTTCTGCGGCAAGCTGCTCGGCCTGCCCATGGGCCTGGACATCTGCTACACGAACCACGCCGACGCGGACGACGACGACATCGCCACCATGCTGACCATGCTGGGCGTGGCCGGGGCGTCCTTCGTCATCTGCACGCCCGGCGGCGACGACATCATGCTCAACTACCAATCCGCCTCCTTCCACGACGTGTTGTACCTGCGTGAGGTCCTGGGGCTGCGCCCGGCACCGGAGTTCGAGGCATGGCTCGACGGGATCGGCCTGCTCGACGAACGGGGTGGGATACGGTCCGTCGCCGGCACCGCCCACCCCCTGATGGCCATCGGCAAGGAGCTGGCAGCATGACGGATCGTCAACTGGCGACCCTGGTAAGGGCATTGATGGCACCCGGGTCGCCGGATTCGTCGGATTCGTCGGATGCCGCGCTGTGGGCGGGGCTGCGGCGGCACACCCAGGCGCGGATCGGGCTGGGCCGTGCCGGGTCCGCCCTGCCGACGCGCCACCGTCTCGAACTGCAGGCCGCGCACGCGGCGGCGCGGGACGCGGTGCACTCGCCGTTCGACCCGGACGTGGTGGCGTCGGCGCTGCCGGGTGTGCCGACGGTACGGGTCCGGAGTGCGGCTCCCGACCGGCTGACGTACCTTCAGCGGCCCGATCTGGGCCGCAGGCTCGATGACATCGACCGGGCGCACCTTCCGCGTGACGCCTGCGGCGCCCGGGACGCCTGGGACGTTGTCTTCGTGGTTGCGGACGGGCTGTCGAGCCGGGCCGTCCACGATCACGCGGCGCCGCTGATCCGCGCGACCACGGCCCTGCTCCCGGCCGACTGGCGGGTCGCGCCGGTCGTCCTCGCCGAGCAGGCGCGGGTGGCGCTCGGTGACGACGTCGCCCACGCGCTGGGCGCGGCCATGGTCGTCGTCCTTGTCGGCGAACGGCCCGGGATGTCGGCGGCGGACTCCCTGGGCGCGTACCTCACGTACGCCCCGAAGCCCGGCACCACGACGGACGCCGACCGCAACTGCCTCTCCAACATCCGGCCTCCGCTGGGCCTGTCCTACGAGACGGCGTCCGCCAAGCTGACGGTCCTCATGCACCGGGCCCGCGAGCTGCGTCTCACCGGGGTGAACCTGAAGGACGAGTCGGACACACTGCCGACGGCACCGACGACACCGACCAAGCTGCCGTAGGCGGACGCGGCTCTCTGGCCGGACGCGGTCCCTCGGCCGGATGCAACCCCTCGGCCGGACGCGGTCCCCTACACTCCGGCGTGCCTCCAACTCCGTTGGCACACAGGGGGATTCGTGCCGGACAGCAATCTCGAACCCACCGTTCCGGGAGAGCCGGGAGAGCCGGGAGAGCCGGGAGAGCCGGGCGTTCCGGGAGCGCAGGGTGCGCAAGGTGCGCAGGGTGCGTCCCGTAGTCCCGGCGCTCCACGCATCCCGGCGGGGCCGCCCGCCGGTGGCGCCCATGTCGACGAACGCATGCGAGCTCTTCGCACCGAGGTCGAGCTGCTCATCACCGAAGCGCGCATCGGGGCGCGGCGGGCGCAGCGGCGCGGCAAGCTGTGGAACGCGACCAACATCTGTCTCGGCTTCCCCGCGGCCGTCCTGGCGGGGATCTCCGGCGCCGCGGGCCTGGCCTCCACGGGTGCCCGTGTCCCGGCGGCCATCCTGGCCCTGCTGGCGGCCGGTTTCTCGGCGGGCTCGACCTTTCTGCGCGCCGACGCACGGCAGATGACCAACCTCCGGCGGCGCTACGCTTGGCAGACCCTGGAGACACGGGCCCGTCTGGTGCTGGCATTCGAGGCGTACGAGGGCGTCGAGCAGCTCCACGTCGCCCTCCTCCAGCTCCATGCCCTGCGAGCCGCCGTACCCTCCAGTGCCCTTGTCCTGGCCGAGCTGCAGCCGCCGGTCCAGCAGGTGTCGGCCCAGCCGCTCCCGCTGCCGCTCCCGCTGCCGTTCCCGCAGCAGGCGGTCGGTCCGACCGATCCCACCGCCTGACCCACTCCCGGCCTTCGGCCGACGCCGACCCTGGCCCCCCTGGCCCCGTCGGCCGGGACGGAGTGCCAGGCTCACCCCGGCAACGTCAGCCCCCATGCCCCCTCCCGCACCGTCCACGTCCGCGTCCGCACTGGCCCCCAGACCACCGCGTCCGCGCGATAGCGGAAGTCCGACCCCGACACGGTGATGGTCCGGGCCACGGCCTCCAGTGCGGCGGCCTCCGCGCCCACGGAGGCGGGCCGCACCCTGACCAGGGCGCCTCCGCCGAGGCCGCCCGGCGTGACGGACACGGCCTCCAGCGGCTGGTCCAGATCGACGAGGGTCACCCCGTCGACCTCGATCCGCAGCCGCGTGGGCCCGATCACCGGAGGCGCCGAGCCCCGGGAGGGCCGCGCCGCGAGGGTCCGTACGAGGGACTGGCAGGTGCGGAGCCAGTGATGGTGATGCCCGTCACCGTTCTCCGAGGCGGCCCGGGAGTCCGAGCCCGAACCCGAACCCGAACCCGAGCCTGAACGTGAGCCGGAGCCGAACCCCAAGCTCAGTCCCAGCCCCAGTCGCGAGCCGGAGCCGGAGCCGGAGCCGGAACCGGAACCGGAGGCAGAGCCGGAGCCGGAACCAGAGCCGTGGTCAGGGCCAGACCTCAAGCCGCTCCCCGAGCCGCCACCTGAACCCGAGCCCGAGCCCGAGCCCGAGCCCGACCCCGAGCTCATCCCTGCCCCTGCCCCTGCCCCTGGACCTGCACCCGCGCCTGCCCCTGGACCTCCCCCTGAACCTCCCCCCGCTTCCCAACCGGCCCCCGCTTCCCATCCGACCCCCGCACCCCACCCGGCGCCCGCCAACGGCGGAATCCGCAGCGACCCCAACACCACCCCGTCACTGTCGTCCACCAGGAGATCGAGCCGCCGCTCGGACCCGTCGAGGACGGCCCGAGCCGCCGCGACGGCCCCTATCGGCACTCCCAGCGCCCGTGCGAGCGACAGGGTCCCGCCCTCCACCCCCACGGGCACCAGGGACAGTGCACATCCGGCCAGTTCCCGCCGACGGTACAAAAGGGATACAGCACGCAAAAGGGACCGGTCGTCCCCGATCACGACAGGGCGGCGCGACCCTCGCCGGGCCAGTACCCGATCGAATTCCTCGGGTCCGTCAGGGAGGCACACTTTGGTCGTCGCACCCGCGCTGAGCACGTCTTTCGCGATCCGTACCGACTCACCGTCACCGTGACGGGCGACCGGGTCGATGACCACCAGGAGCTGGTCGGAAGTCGCCACCTCGGTCATGCCTCGCTTCCTCGGGTAGCATCTTTGTGCAAGAGCCCCTTGCGCTATTGCGCCAGGGGCTTCGTCTATTCCGGGGCATCCGGTCCGACGGTCGCGGCCAAAGGTGGTCGCCGCGTACGCAGCGCTACCAGAACCAGCCGCGTACGTCCCGACCTTGGACATGCCCCGCCCGGAAGGGGTGTACGCGCGTGCCCGCACTTGTGCTGCTCGGTGCTCAGTGGGGTGACGAAGGCAAGGGAAAGGCCACCGACCTGCTCGGTGGTTCCGTGGACTATGTGGTGCGCTACCAGGGCGGCAACAACGCCGGCCACACGGTAGTCGTTGGCGATCAGAAGTACGCCCTCCACCTCCTCCCTTCCGGAATCCTCTCGCCGGGGTGTACTCCGGTCATCGGCAACGGAGTCGTCGTCGACCCGTCGGTCCTGTTCTCCGAGCTGAACGGACTGAACGAACGAGGCGTCGACACCTCCAAACTCCTCATCAGCGGAAACGCGCACATCATCACGCCCTACAACGTGACGGTGGACAAGGTGACGGAACGCTTCCTCGGGAAGCGGAAGATCGGCACGACCGGCCGCGGTATCGGCCCGACGTACGCGGACAAGATCAACCGCGTCGGCATCCGCGTCCAGGACCTGTACGACGAGTCGATCCTGATGCAGAAGGTCGAGGCGGCCCTCGACGGCAAGAACCAGCTCCTCACGAAGGTCTTCAACCGACGCGCCATCGAGTCGGGGCAGGTCGTCGAGGAACTGCTGACGTACGCGGAGAAGCTGCGCCCGTATGTCGCCGACACCGTCCTCGTGCTCAACAAGGCGCTCGACGACGACAAGGTGGTCCTCTTCGAGGGCGGCCAGGGCACGCTGCTGGACATCGACCACGGCACCTACCCCTTCGTGACGTCGTCGAACCCGACGGCGGGCGGCGCCTGCACGGGCGCGGGCGTGGGCCCGACGAAGATCAGCCGGGTCATCGGCATCCTGAAGGCGTACACGACCCGAGTCGGCGCGGGCCCGTTCCCCACGGAGCTCTTCGACGAGGACGGCGAGGCCCTGCGCCGCATCGGCCACGAGCGCGGTGTCACCACCGGCCGTGACCGCCGCTGCGGTTGGTTCGACGCGGTCATCGCGCGGTACGCGACGCGCGTCAACGGCCTGACGGACTTCTTCCTGACGAAGCTGGACGTCCTGACCGGCTGGGAGGAGATCCCGGTCTGCGTGGCGTACGAGATCGACGGCAAGCGCGTCGAGGAACTCCCGTACTCCCAGACGGACTTCCACCACGCGAAGCCGGTCTACGAGACACTGCCGGGCTGGTCGGAGGACATCACGAAGGCCAAGACCTTCGCGGACCTCCCGAAGAACGCGCAGGACTACGTCAAGGCGCTGGAGGAGATGTCGGGCGCCCCGATCTCAGCGATCGGCGTGGGCCCGGGCCGCGACGAGACGATCCAGATCAACTCGTTCATCTAGTACGGGTGGTACGGGACTTCGGTACGTGATGTCGCTGCGCCCCGGTGGTCCGTGGTGGACGATGCTGTTGGCGAATCCCGTCAGACCTCCAGCAAGTGGGCCATGAGTCCCAGCGACACGCCGCAAACCCGGCGTGTCGCTGGGACTCCCGCGACAATTACTTCGCCCGGCGGATTCGCCAACAGCATCGTCCGTGGTGGACCGCCGGGGGCGCTGTGCCGTCCGGCGGGTCACTTCAGACGGCGAAACTCTGTGGCGCTGCCCTCGGGGAGGGGAGTACGGGTGAGCGTCGAGGGAATGCTCGCGCCGTCGAAGCCCCCGAAGCGATAGGAATACGCGAGGCTCGGCGCCTTGCACTTGGCGTCGGACGCCTTCCTGTCGAGGTGCGCCGGGGCAGTGATGAGCTCGTCGCCGGCGCTCATGATGATCGCCGACCACTCACAGTGTCGGTTTCTGTTGGTGTCGACCCCGGTGACGGTGGCGGTGCCGGGGGTGCCCGAGCCAATGGTCAAGGACAATCGGTCGGCGCTCCAAGCGCCTTGAAATTCCTTGAGAAGGTGAGCTCCTCGTTCCTCGGTCGGGGTCATGCGCACGTTGGGGGTCTTCCCGACCTGGAAGAGGATCTTTCCGGGCTCGGAATCCAGGTACACGCTCCCGGGGAGGGTGCACTGTCGTGTCGAAGCGCCCGGGGGCGTGATGCTGCTGACCGTGTGGTTGCCCAGGACCAGGGTGTACTCGTCCATTTCGATTGCCCTGGAACGACCGGTGCAGACCGCGTCGTGCGTGGCCACGATGAAGTGGGCGCCCCAGTCCCCCGGCTCTTCCGCCTCCACGAGGTCCAGCCGGATCATGGAGAAGGGGGAGCCGGTCTCGGGAGGCACAGTGGCCACCCAGGGCCCGGTGATCTGGGGATACTCCTTCGCCTCGTCCCCCTCCTTCGCCTCCCTCGCCTCGTCCGCCACCCTGTCCGATGTGCTGCTGCGCTCCGCCACGGTTTCCTTGACGAGAAGGACAAGATGCGTCGCGACGTAGACCGACATGGCGGCTGCCAGTGAGACGAGCAGGCCAACGGCCCTGCGCTTCATGAGTGCGCGTTTCGACAGGGGCGCTGTCCTGATCCGTGGTGGGGCGATCCCTGCCTCTGGGACGTCCAGCGGGTCCCGGTTCCCCGACGGATCGGGGAAGTCGGGTAACTCCGTGAGCTGGGGCGCCTCCCGCTCCATCCGCTGGGGCGAGGTCGGGACAGGCTGGGTGGCCGCCCGGTCGAGCCGTGCCAGCAACGGCGCGGGCAGCCAGGCCCCCGCCGGAGCGCGTCGCGTATGCTCCACCACCTCGTCCACGGACGGCCGCTCGGCCGGATCCTTGGCCAGACACTCCCGCACCAGGTCGATGAGAGCCTCGGGAAGCGCGGTCAAGTCCGGTTCCTCGTAAGCGATGCGGAACAGCAGCGCGTGCACGCCGACGGCGGTGCCGTCCTTGGCGAACGGGGAGCAGCCGGTGGCCGCGTACGCGAGTACGCAGCCGAGTGAGAAGACATCGCCGGCCGGGGTGATCCGGTCACCGCGGACCTGCTCCGGAGACATGAATTCGGGTGAGCCGACGAGGTTCCCCGCCGGGGTGATCGTGCTGTCCGCCGGAGCGTCCAGGACGTGGGCGATCCCGAAGTCGATGACCCGTGGACCGTCCACGGTCAGCAGTACATTGGACGGCTTCAGATCGCGGTGGACAAGACCGGCGGCGTGGATGGCCCGTAGTGCCAGCCCCATCCGGTTCGCCAGCACATGCGCGGAAGCGGAGGGAAGAGGGCCGAAGTCGCCCCGTACGACGGCCTGGAGCGTGGGTCCGGGAACGTAGGCGGTGGCCACCCACGGGATGTCGGCGTCGGTGTCCGCGTCGAGGACGCGTGCGGTCCACTTGCCGCCGACCCGTCGCGCCGCCCGTACCTCGCGCGCGAACCTCCGCCGGAACTCGTCCTGTTCGGCGATCTCGGCGCGGACCAGTTTCACGGCCACGGTGTCTGTGCCTGAGTCCGGGCCCGATCCCGTGCCGGCGGCCCGGGCGAGGTACACCCGTCCCATACCGCCCGCGCCCAGCCTTCCCAACAGGCGGTACGGACCGATGCGCGACGGGTCGTCATGGGCCAGAGGCTGCATGGCCCGGATCTTCGCACAACGACGCCTGGGGAAGGGTGAGTTCAGATCAACGAGCCCAGCTCAGGAAGGCGGACCAGGCGGGGGCGTCCACGGTGAGGTGGGGGAGGTCCGGGTTCTTGGAGTCGCGGATGTGGATGGTGTGGGGGCAGGCGGCGACTTCGACGCAGTTGCCACCGCCGCTGTCGCTGTACGACGACTTGCGCCAGGCGGCAGCGACTTCCACACAGTTGCCGCCGCCGTCGTCGCTGTATGACGACTTGCGCCAGTCGTAGGCGACTTCGAGGCAGTTTCCGCCGCCGCCGTCGCTGTAGCTCGACTTGAACCACCGCAGCGTTCCGGTGCCGGTCATCCTTCTTCTCCTGCCAACCGTTCGATGAGGCCGAGCGATTCGTCGGGGCTCAGCGCCTGTGCGCGGATCTTCGCATAGCGGTGCGCCAATTGGGACACCTCCGCCGGATCGTTGATCAGGATGCCCTGGTCCTCGATCTCCATGTAGACGACGTGCTCGTGCTCCTTGGTCTCCACGAGCTTCATGGCGCCGCGGTCACCCGCGTACGTGCCGCGAAGTCCGCGATCCAGCGGCAGCACTTGTACGCAGACATTGTCTCTCCGCGCGTCCTCGGCGAGCGAGCGCAGTTGTCCCCGCAAAATCTCCCAGCTGCCGAACGGCCGTCGCAGCACGGCCTCTTCGAGGATCAGCTCGATCATCGGGGCCGGACTCCGCTCGAAGAGTTTCCTGCGGGCCAGCCGCGCTTCGACCAGCTCCTCGCGCTTCGGCTCGGACACCGGCGGATAGCTGCCACTGATCAGCGCCCGCGCGTACTCCTCGGTCTGGAACAGGCCGTCGACGACCAGCGTCTCGTACGACGACAGCGTGACCGCCCCAGCCTCCAGCTCCGAAAAACCACGGAACCGAGCCGGGTACTTCTCCAGCAGCATCCACTTGCGTGCTTTGTCGAAGACGCGGAGCCCGCCGCCGATCGCCTCCTCCAGCTTGACGAGCATCTGGTCACTCGCGGGCTGGGCGCACGTTTCCATCGCGCTGATCGCCGACGCCGTGTACCCGGTCATCTTGCCCACCTGCTCCTGCGAGAGCTGCAGTTGCTCGCGCAGCGCCTTCGCGAGGGCGGCGACCAGATGTGCCGTCCCGCCCGCCTCCGCCTTGTTCTCAGCCCGCGCCATACGGTCACCCCTGGACTCAACCGAACTCAACTGATCTCAACCTGCCTAACGTTGGTCCCGACCGTGACCGACCGGCAACGCAGAGTCATTGAGAACGCTAGCCACACCTGCCGAAACTGTCCCCATGGATACGGAAAGTCACGACCTAAACATCGCCGACCCCCCACTTGCCCCTGATTGGATCCCTCTCACCGGCCTCCAACTCCGCAGGGCGGGCGTCCAGTTCGACGCGGTGAGAGTGGACGGAGTCCCCGGCCGTCACGCTGCGGACGTGCTCGCGCGGATGACGGGCGGGGATCCGGGGCCGGTCGTCGAGGAGGCGAACGGGCGCCGGGCGGTGTACTTCCTGGTGTCGGTGGGCAGCACGTCGCACCGCGCCTGGCCCGACGGGGTCACCCGGCTCGTCGCGGGCCGGGACCACGTCTCGTACATCCCCGTTCCCGCCCTCAACGGACTGACGTGGCCGCTGAGTTGGCGGTACCGGCCCGGCGTCGACGGACGCTTCGTGCACACCCTGCTGCTGCGCTCCGCGCTGGAGGCCCTGGAGTGGGCGTCCGGAGCATAGGGGGCATACGCTGATTTTGCACCCCAAATGAGGAGAAGGTGAGTGCGATGCGTGTCATGCTCAAGGCCACGCTGGACACGGAGAGGGCGAACGAGGCCATCCGTAGCGGCAAGATGCCGGAGCTGATCAAGGAGATCCTGGACCACCTCAAGCCCGAAGCGGCGTACTTCGCGCCCTTGGGCGGTCGGCGTACCTGCCTCCTGTTCTTCGACATGAAGGACAGCTCGGAGCTGCCTCCCACCGGAGAGCCGTTCCTCACCCAGTTCAACGCCGAGGTCGAGGTCACCCCGATCATGAACGCCGAGGACCTCCAGAAGGGTCTGTCCCAGCTGCGCTGACCGCCAGGGCGTCCGCTTCATATACGTGCCCGTACTCTGCCCGGCCGCCACGTCGTGACCACCGACCCCGATCTGTACGCGGACATGCCCGGCAACAGGGAGACGCGCTCAGGGCCTACGGCCGATGAAGGCGAGCAAGCGGGTCTGTACGTCGGCACTTTCGGGTACCTCTACGCGTGGTCCGTACTGCCCGCTGTCGCGGAGCACGTCGTCGAGCGGAAGCATCCCGTCGAGCAACTGGGCGCACCTGACGGGGTCGAGGCGCTCCTCCTGGCCGGTGGCCCGCGCCAGGTCCCAGGTGTGCATGAAGACGTCGGCGGTGTAGAACCGGTCGACCGCCTGGTCCAGCGGGACCTCTCCGATGTGAGGGTTCGACAGCACCCTCTGTGCCGTGGCCGGATCGTCGAGGAGGGCCTGCACCCCGTCGCTGTGCACCGTCCAGGCCGTCACCGGGTCGTCGTCCACCGACGGCCCTTTCGGCAGCTCGACTCCGGCGCCGGCCTTCAGGAAGTCCGGGAACCACTCGACAAGGTGGCGCACCACATCCCGGGCGACCCACCCCTCGCACGGCGCCGGGTTGTCCCATGCCCCGGGACTCACCCCGCGCACGCGGTCCGTGAATACCCCTGCGACGGTGCGGTGCTCATCGGTTGCCCTCGTCATGATCTCAAGCCTTCCGTTTCGGTACGCCGGTCGGCGTTGCCGCTCTGGTGGCCGCTGAGCAGCTCGTCAAGCCGCTCGTGGCCTTCCCGGACGCCGCGTTGCATGCCGCTCCTGATCATCGAGTCGCGGGCCTCGATGGAGTCCATGAGGGATTTGGTGGTGACCCGGGTGCGACCGCCGAGGGCCTCGAAGATGGTTGTCTCCAGGCTGACGCCGTCCGGGAAGCCGTCGAAGGCGAAGGTCTGCACGATGCGTTCGTCGAGGCGTACCTCGTGGAACACGCCCCGGAAGCCGTACTCCGTCCCGTCGTCCTCGCGATGCACATAGCGGTACGACCCACCGCTGCATGTGTCGTACTCGTCGATCCGCATGGTGAGCCGACGCGGGCCGAGCCACTGGACGACCAGGTCGGGATCGGTGTACGCCCGGAACACGCGCTCCGGCGAAGCGTCGAACTCCCGGATGATGAGGATGGTGGGCAGAGCCGGGTCGGCCACGATCTGCGTCTCGTGCCGACGGTTCGCCTTCGTGGTGCTCACGATGCCGCCTCCTTCGTCGAGGTGCCCGCCACCGGCTGTTCCTCCATCTGCTCCAGGACGGCATCGAGCCGATGGAAACGGTCCTCCGCCTCGCGCCGGTAACGTTCGATCCATTTCGTCATCAGGTCGAAGACCTCTGCCTCAAGGCGGCAGGGCCGCCGCTGGGCGTCCCTGCCGCGACTGACCAGACCGGCGTCTTCCAGGACCCTGATGTGCTTGGACACGGCCTGCACGGTCACGTCGTACGGCTCGGCCAATTCATTGACCGTGGCATCCCCGGCGGCCAGCCTGGCCACGATGTCGCGCCGGGTCGGGTCGGCCAGAGCGGAGAACACCCGGGACAGCCGGTCGTCGGCCATCTCCCACCTCGCATATTCAACCAATCGGTTGAATAACCCTACGGCCCATCTCGCGGCGTTGTCAACCGACTGGTTGAGTAACGGTCGACGCGCCGGACGGCGACGGCTGACGCCCAGACGCACACCCGAGCGGTCCGTTGCGCGTTGCGGGCGGCGCTGATCCAGTCCGGCAGCCCGGCAGCCCGGCAGCCCGGCAGCCCGGCAGCCCGGCAGTCCGGCAGCCCGGCAGGGCGGCACCGGTGCGCTGGGCAAGCATCCGGGCGAAGTCGCGGACGAGTTCGTGAGGCAACTTTCCTATATCGAAGCCGACCATTGCGCGGAGTCACGCCTCTGCCACCCGGGCACAAAGCGGCCTTCGCGGAGCCGGCCGGCACCAGAAAGATCTCGGACCACGGCCTGCCCCCGGGTCCCGGGCTCGGCGACCACGTTGGAGTGCACCAGGACCATGTAGTCCGATCACTGGGCATCGAGCCCCAGAACTGACCGTCTGACCGGACCGCCTGTCCGGGGACCGCTTGTTCGGTAGGCCCTACCGAACAGGCCCTACCGAACAGGCCCTACCGAACAGGCCCTACCGGAGGGACCTAGCTGAAGATGATCATCGAGCCCTGGGCCAGGCTCCGGGTCGCCGCCGCGTGCAGGCCCAGCCATACGTGCCGTTCGCGGGCGAACGGGCTCGAATCGAAGGGAGCGGGGGCGGCCGGCTCCTCCAACTCGGTGGGGGCCACGGGAGGTTGCGGCGGGAGAGGAGGCACGGTGGGGTCGATGCCGATCGACGGGGCGACGAACTCCAGCTCGCGCAGCAGGGTCTGGGACGAGCCCAACGGGCCCCCGCCCGCGAGGAGTTCGTCGCTGGACAGCGGGTGCGGGAAGTCCACCGGCACGTACGCGCCCGCGTGGTCGTAGTGCCAGACCAGGTGCGACTGCTGGGCCGTCGTGTCGAACATCTCCAGCAACTGCTCGTAGTCGCCGCCCAGCGCGTCGACCGGCGTCACCGCGAGCCCGCACACCTGCAACAGGTACGCGCGGCGCAGGAAGTGCAGCGCGTCGTAGTCGAAGCCCGCCACCGGCGCCACGTCGCCGGAGAGCCCCGGCATATAGGCATAGACCGGCACCGGCGGAAGTCCGGCCTCGCCCAGAACCTTGTCGTAGAGCGCGAGTTCCTCGGCGAAGGGGTTGTCGGGGGTGTGGCACAACACGTCGACGAGCGGGACCAGCCACAGGTCACAGGCCAACTGAGAGCTCCTCGCGTAGCACGGTGGTCAAGAAAGGGTAGTGGGTGCAAGCGCGGTCGGTCCCCGCCGTGCACGTCGGATACCCCACACCCGCCGCCCCCACCCCCCGATGCCCGGTGGCCCGGCGCTATTCGGCCGCCGGCCCTCCGCTCACCGGCCCTTCGCTGGTCAGCCCTTCGGCCACCAGCCCTTCCGCCGCAAGCCCCTCGATCAGCGCCAGCGAGTGCGCGTCGTACGCCGTCACGATCGCGTGTGCGGTCGGGGCGTCGCGTTGGGTGAGGGCGTCCACGAGGGCCGTGTGCTCGGCCCACAGGTGGCCGCGCAGGTCATCGGCCAGGCGCAGGTGCTGGACCGCGCACACCCAGGACTGGACGCGCAGCCGGTGCAGGAAGTCGGCGAGATAGGGGTTGCCGAACAGTCCGCTGAGCTCGCGCCAGAAGCGCAGGTCGTAGCCGATGAGGATGTTGAGGTCACCGGCGGCGGCCGCCCGCTGGGCCTCCTCGCCGCGGCGGCGCACCCCGGCGAGCGCGGCGCCGGTGCGCGGGTCGTCGATGCGGGTGGCGAGCGCGGCGCGGGCGCCCCGGGTGGTGGTGGCCTTCCCGTCGAGCAGGCCCCGGAAGATGCTGTCCGTGACCAGGCTGCGGGCCTCGATCATGCCCCGGTAGTCGTTCAGCGAGTACTCGTGGACGCGGAAGCCGCGGTGCTGGTCCGCGTCCAGCAGGCCCTGGGCCGACAGGTCGACGAGGGCCTCACGGACGGGGGTCGCGGAGACGCCGTACTGCTCGGCGATCTCCTTGACCGTGAACTCCTGGCCCGGCTTGAGCCGTCCGGCGAGCACCTCGTCGCGGAGCGCGTCCGCGATCTGCTGCCGCAGGGTGCTGCGGGTGACGGCGCCATTGCTGCTGCCGGTGCCGGGCATCGTCCGGGTCTCCCTCCGATCGGGTAAGTACTCGCTCATGTCTACGAGCCAGTCACCTTACGCGTTCGGGGTTCGGCCATCCGGATTGCACCGACCCTCCACGGCACCGCACCGATCCTGCGCCGCACCCCACCGAATTCTCCGCCGCACCGCACCCCACCGCACCGATCCGGCACCGCACCGATCCGGCACCGCACCGATCCGGCACCGCACCGATCCTGCGCCGCACCGATCCTGCGCCGCACCGATCCTGCGCCGCACCGATCCTGCGCCGCACCGATCCTGCGCCGCACCGATCCTGCGCCGCACCGATCCTGCGCCGCACCGCGCCGAATCCTCCGCGTCTCCCCGCTACGCCATCTCCATCTCCATCTCCATCTCGCCGCTACACCGTGTGCTCGTCCGCCACGGAGAGCGCCTCGTCGAGCGCCGCCAGGCCCTCCTTGGCCTCCGCCTCCGTGATGTTGCACGGGGGAACGACATGGGTGCGGTTCATGTTGATGAAGGGCCACAGACCGTGCGCCTTCGCCGCGGCACCGAACGCCGCCATGGGCGCGTTCGCGGCGCCGGACGCGTTGTACGGCACCAGCGGCTCGCGCGTCTCCCTGTCCCGTACGAGTTCCAGGGCCCAGAAGACACCCGTGCCGCGGACGTCGCCGACGCTCGGGTGGCGTTCGGCCAGCTCGCGCAGCCCGGGACCGAGCACGGCCTCGCCGGTCCGGGTGGCCTGGCCGAGGATGTCCTCCTCCTCCATCACGTTGAGGGTCGCGACGGCGGCGGCGCAGGCGAGCGGGTGCCCGGAGTAGGTGAGCCCGCCGGGGTACGGGCGCTTCGCGAACGTCTCGGCGATGGCCGGCGAGATCGCGACACCGCCCAGCGGTACGTACCCGGAGTTCACGCCCTTCGCGAACGTCATCAGGTCCGGCACGACCCCGTAGTGGTCGGCGGCGAACCAGTGCCCGGTCCGGCCGAAGCCCGCCATGACCTCGTCCAGGACGAAGACGATCCCGTACTCGTCGCAGAGGGCGCGGACGCCCTCCAGGTATCCCGGCGGCGGCATCATGATCCCCGCCGTTCCCGGAATCGTCTCCAGGATGATCGCCGCGATGGTGGCGGGGCCCTCGAAGACGATCGTGTCCTCCAGGTGCTGGAGCGCGCGCTCGCACTCCTGCTCCTCGGTCTCCGCGTGGAAGGGCGAGCGGTACAGGAACGGCGCCCAGAAGTGCACGACCCCGGCCGCCCCGCTGTCGTTCGGCCAGCGGCGCGGGTCACCCGTGAGGTTGATCGCGGCGGCGGTCGCCCCGTGGTACGAGCGGTAGGCGGAGAGCACCTTCGGGCGGCCGGTGTGCAGCTTGGCCATGCGCGTGGCGTTCTCGACGGCCTCGGCGCCCCCGTTGGTGAAGAAGATCTTGTCCAGATCTCCCGGTGTCCGCTCGGCGATCAGCCGCGCCGCCTCCGACCGGGCCTCGACGGCGAAGGCCGGCGCGAACGTCGTCATCGTCGCGGCCTGCTCCTGGATCGCGGCGACGACCTTCGGGTGCTGGTAGCCGATGTTCGTGAAGACGAGCCCACTGGTGAAGTCCAGATACCGCCTGCCGTCGTAGTCCCAGAAGTACGACCCCTCCGCACCGGCGACGGCGAGCGGGTCGATGAGCTCCTGCGCTGACCAGGAGTGGAACACATGCGCACGGTCCGCGGCTTTCACGGCGGCGCCGGCCTGGGGATGGGGCTGAGGGGTCATGCGCCGAGGGTAAGCGGCCGGGGCGGAGGCGCGACATCGGCGTCCTGTCTGCGCTCCGACCGGGAACGCGACAGGTTGTCGCGTGTGAATTGATTGACAGCATCCTGTCGTAATGACAGCATGCTTACATAAGTACACGCAGGGGGCCGGACCGAGCGGCACGACCGAGAGGGAGTCCAGTCATGAGCAGCGACCGCAAGCCCGTACACCTCGCCGTCTACGACACGCTCGCTGACTGGGAGACCGGTCACACGACCGCGTACCTGGCCCGCGGCGGCTACGAGATCCGGACGGTCGGGGCGTCCGGCGACCCCGTGAAGTCCGTGAAGTCCGTCGGTGGGCTGCGGATCCAGCCCGACCTCGCGCTCGACGAGCTACGGCCCGAGGACAGCGCGCTGCTGATCCTGCCGGGCGCCGACCTGTGGGCTGTGACATCAGCTGCTACCGCGGCGGGGAGCGACGACCTCGCCCCCTTCGCCCGCAAGGCGCGCGAGTTCCTGGACGCCGACGTACCCGTCGCCGCGATCTGCGGGGCCACGGCCGGGCTCGCCCGCGAAGGCCTGCTCGACGACCGGGCCCACACCAGCGCCGTCTCCTTCTACCTCGCGGACACGGGATACAAGGGCGGCGAGCACTACGTCGACACCGACGCCGTCACGGACGCGGACGGCAAGCTGATCACCGCGGGGCCCACCGAGCCCGTCGCGTTCGCGCGGGAGGTGTTCGGACTGCTCGGGGTGTACGAGGGAGAGGTGCTCGACGCCTGGTACCGGCTGTTCCACGACTCGGACGCGGAGGCGTACGCGGTACTTGAGGCGGCCGGGCAGTGACTGAGGTGGGCGAGGTGGGCGAGGTGGGTGAAGTGGGCCGAGCGCGGCAGGACCTGTTCAGCCGGACCGCCCTCGGCATCTTCCGGCTGAACGGCCAATTCCTGGGCGTGGCCGAGGAGTTGGCCCGCCCCGCCGGACTCACCGCCGCCTGGTGGCAGGTGCTCGGGGCCGTACTGAAGGAGCCGCTGCCCGTCTCCGGGATCGCCCGCGTCATGGGCATCACCCGGCAGAGCGTGCAGCGGATCGCCGATCTGCTGGTCGACCGGGGGCTCGCGGAGTACGTACCCAACCCCGCCCACCGCCGCGCCAAGCTCCTGAGGCCGACGGAGGAGGGCCTCGCGGCCGTCCAGCGGATCACCCCCGGCCACGCGACCTTCGCGGACCGCCTCACGGAAGCCCTCGGAGAGGCCGAACTGGCCGAGACCGTACGAGTGTTGGAGCGGTTGATCGGCGTCATGGAGACGGTCACGGAAACAAACGCGCAAACCAGTGCGGGGGCGAGCGCGCGAATGGTGACAGAAACGGCATCCGCTGTTACGGAACCGTAGACACCGCCCGACCACCTCCCCGTACGGCCGCACTATCCTCGGGCTGTCGCACACGCACGGGGGGAGGGCGGCGTACCCATGGAGAAGCTCGGGCCCGCCGATCCGCAAAGGATCGGCGCGTACAGACTGCTGGCGCGGCTCGGTGCCGGCGGCATGGGCCAGGTGTTTCTGGCGCGATCCGACCGGGGGCGGACGGTCGCGGTCAAGCTCGTACGCCAGGAGCTCGCCGAGCAGGAGGAGTTCCGCGCGCGCTTCCGCCAGGAGGTGCTGGCGGCCCGGCGGGTGGGCGGGTACTGGACGGCACCGGTCCTCGACGCGGACACGGAGGCGGCGATCCCCTGGGTCGCCACGGGATATGTGGCCGGGCCCAGCCTCCAGGCCGTCGTCGGGCACGACCACGGCGCGCTCCCGGAGCGTTCCGTACGGATCCTCGCGGCGGGCCTCGCGCACGCGTTGAAGGACATCCACGCGGCAGAGTTGATCCACCGCGACCTCAAGCCGTCGAACGTCCTCGTCACGATCGACGGCCCGCGCGTCATCGACTTCGGTATCGCGCGCGCCCTGGAGACGGTGACCGACGGCGGACTCACGCGTACCGGCGCGCTCGTCGGCTCGCCCGGTTTCATGGCCCCCGAGCAGGTCCGCGGCGACCGCATCACGCCCGCGTGCGACGTCTTCTGCCTGGGCTCGGTCCTGTCGTACGCGGCCACGGGCGACCTGCCGTTCGGTACGGCCAACAGCGGGGTGCACGCCCTGATGTTCCGCATCGCCCAGGAGGAGCCGGACCTGGAGGGCGTGCCGGAGGGCATCGCCGACCTCGTCCGGCAGTGCCTGCGCAAGGATCCGGCGGCCCGGCCGAGCCTCGACGACATCCTGGAGAGGACGGGAGCCGAGGACACCGTCGCGGACGGCCGCAGCCGTGATCCCTGGCTGCCGGGGATGCTGGTGGCCCAACTGGGCCGCCACGCGGTGCAGTTGCTGGACACGGAGGATCCGGAGGTTCCGGAACCTTCTGAGGAGGAGGGGCTGATCCCGGCCCGTCCGGCGTTTGAGGACGAGGCCGTTCAGGCCGACAGCGTGGGTCCGGGGGCGGCAGCCCCCAGGGACGGGAAGGGCAAGGGCGGCCGGGGCGAGAAACCACCGGTCCCCCCACCCGCCGCACCCATCCCCACGCGGCCCCCCACACCCGCCCCCGCCCCCGAGGCCTCTCCCGAACACGCGCCCACCCCCGACGGCTCCTCCCCACCCAGGCCGGGCACCCCGCCCGCCGCCGCCCCCTTCGACCACCTCCCCACCGTGACCACGGGCCATCCCGGAACACCCCCACCGACCACTGCCCCGCCGGGAGGCCCACCCCCCGTCCACCCGGCCTACGGCTATCCCCAGCAGCACCCCCAGCCCGCCGGCTACGGCTACCCGCAGCAGCAGCAGCAGCCGCCGTACCAGCACCAGCAGCAGCCCGGCGCCTGGCCGGGAGCCCCCGGCGGATACGCACTCCCTCCCGGTTCGACCCCGCCCTACGGCCCAACACCCCCGTACGGCCCAGGAGTCGCCCCGCATCCCGAGCCGCCGCAGCGGAGCGGCCGCTCCACCGCCGTCCTGATCGTCGTCGCGCTGGTCGTCGCGCTCGCCGCGGGCGCGTCCGTGTTCGCGCTGATGAAGGGCGACGGAAGCGACCGCGCGGGCGGCGACCCCCGTACGTCCCCGACGCCGAGCGCGCCGCCGACTCCGGGCCCCACCACCGAGGATCCCTCCTCGCAGCCGCCGTCCACGCCCGAGGAGACACCGACGGACGGCGTGATCCCCGTCGGGTACCTCGGCACATGGACCGCGTCCATCGACAACGACACGGGCCACAACACCCGTGAACTCACCATCCAGCAGGGCGAGGTGGGCGACACGGTCCTCTCGCTCACGGCGGACGGCCCGGCGGGCAGCGGTACGTACCACTGTGTGTTCGGGGCGGTGCTCTCCGAGAAGCCGAGCGCCGGCGGTCCCCTCCGGATCGGCCCGTCCGAGGTCACCGTCGGCGAGCCGGCCACGTCCTGCAGCCCGGGCTCGGCAACGGAGTTGACCGTTCTCCCGGACGGCCGCCTGCGCCGGGTGAACACGAGCAACGGCGACGAACTGACGTACACGAAGCAGAGCTGAGCCACGGGCGTATGGGCGGGGTGGGGGAGGGGGTGCCGACAGGGACCCTTGTGTGGGCCGGACACGCGCACAACCATGGATCCATGTCACCCACCCCCACCCCCACCACCCCCACCCCGCCCATAGGCCCCAGCGGAAGCCCCAGCAGAAGAACCGTCCTGGCCGCGACGGCGGCTGCCGGAGCCGTCACGGTGGGGCCGTCCGCGGCGCCCGCGGCGTCCGCTCCGGCCATGCCGACGGCCGAGCTGGTGGACACGCCCGCGAGGCCCGCGACGGCGGCCGAGGCCGAACGGCCGGGCCCGCGCCCGCCGGCCACCGCGCAGCCCCCCTCCCCCGAACTGCGCGCCCTGCTACGGGAGATCGACCCCGACCGCATCGAGGCGACGGTCCGCAAACTCGTCTCCTTCGGCACCCGGCACACCCTCTCCACCCAGGACGACCCGGACCGCGGCATCGGCGCGGCCCGCGACTGGATCCTCGCGGAGATGCGCTCGTACGCCGCCGCGTCCGGCGGCCGGATGACGGCCGAACTCCAGTCGTACGTCCAAGACCCCGCGCCCCGCATCCCCACCGCCACCCGCATCACGAACGTGGTGGCGACCCTGCGCGGCTCGGTCACCCCGGACCGCGTGTACGTCGTCTCGGGCCACTACGACTCCCGTGTCACCGACGTCATGGACGCGACCTCGGACGCCCCGGGCGCGGACGACGACGCTTCCGGCGTGGCCGTGGCGATGGAGCTGGCGAGGGTGATGGCGAAGCGCCGCCCGGCGTCGACGATCGTGTTCGCGGCGGTGGCGGGGGAGGAGCAGGGGCTGTACGGGGCCGCGCACATGGCCTCGCGGTTCAAGGCGGCGGGCACGGACGTGCAGGCCATGTTCACGAACGACATCGTGGGCGCCTCGACGGCGGACGACGGCACGAAGGACCCGTACACGATCCGGCTCTTCGCGGAGGGCGTGCCCACGTCGGAGACCCCGGAGGAGGCGGCGACGCGCCGTTCGGTGGGCGGCGAGAACGACTCCCCGTCACGGCAGTTGGCGCGCTTCGTGCGCGACACCGGGGACAACTCGGCGACGGGGATGCACGTACGTGTCGTCTACCGCCGGGACCGCTACCGCCGGGGCGGTGACCACATCCCCTTCCTCGAACAGGGCTACGCGGCGGCCCGTTTCACCGAGCCCGCCGAGGACTACGCCCATCAGCACCAGGACGTGCGGGTCGAGGGCGGCAAGCAGTACGGGGACCTGCCGGAGTTCTGCGACTTCGCTTTCACGGCCCGGGTCGCCCGGGTCAACGCGGCCGCGCTCTGGACCCTGGCACAGGCCCCGGCCGCGCCGCGCGACACGAGGATCCTGACGGCGGCGCTCACGAACGCGACGGAGCTGACGTGGAAGCGCGGCTCCGAGCCGGACCTCTCCGGCTACGAGGTGGTGTGGCGCGAGACCACGGCGCCCGAGTGGACCCACGTGATCCCGGTCGGAGAGGTGACATCCCACGAGGTGGACTTGTCCAAGGACAACGTCTTCTTCGGGGTGAGGGCGGTAAACCGAGCGGGGTTGCGGGGTCCGGTGGCGTTCCCGTTGCCGCAGGTGTAGGACGTCCTCAAACGCCGGAGAGGCTGAATTTCAGCCTCTCCGGCGTTTGAGGAGCGGGGGTTCGGGGGCGGAGCCCCCGAGGCAAGGACGGGAATGGGTAGGGGCGGCGGGGGGCGAAAAAGAAACCCCTATCTCGGCTCAGGCGGTCGCTGCCGCGGCATGTTCGGGCGAGCCGGCGGCAACGGCGGCCGCCCCGGCGGAGCCGAGTCCACCCGCGCACCCCCACCCACCCCCGCCTGGATCCCCAGCGGCCCCGCCCCCGTCCGAAACTCCACCATCCAGTCCGCGGTCTCCACCCGCACCAACTCCGTCATGTCCTCCGAGAACCGCCGAAGCACCCCGAGACACCGCTCCGCCGCCTCCCCCGCCGTCCCCTCGGTAGGCCCGAGAACCTCCCGCACACACTCGGACGCCCACTCGAACTGAAGCACCTGCAACCGACGCTGCACGGCCTGGGCAGTGGCCACATCCCTTATCCACCCGGAGGTCACCCCGAAAAAACGGTCCCCCGCCACACACGCGACCGCGACCAGCATCCCCAGATATCCGAAGACGGCACCCCCGCCCACCACCCCCGTGACATCGAGCAGAGGCAACGCGGCCCCGGCAAAAGCACCCCCCGCGGCCCCCGCCCGCAGCGCCCGAGCCCCCCGCCGCTTCCACATCCGGTCGGCGAGATACCAGGACACGGTGGTCAGCGCCCCCGCCTCCACCCACCGGTACAGCTCGTGAAGCCGCTCGGCCGGCTCCCCCCAGTCCCCGAGCGGGAAGGCCCGCCCCGAGAGATCACGGGGCCTGGGACTGCCGGGCCCGAACGCGCCACGGCCGGGAATGCCCCGCCCCGGCCCACTCCGCCCGGAACCGCCGGAACCGCCGGAACCGCCGGGACCACCGGGACTGCTGGAACCACCGGGACCCCCGGGCCCACCGGGCCCGATCTCCCCCGGCCTCAGGCCACCGGCCCTCCCCGCACCATCACCCCGACCGTCCCCGTCCTGGGCCGACCCCTCGGGCTGCATGTCCGGCTGGCTCACCCGACGCTCCCTAATCGCGACGTTGTGTGACGTTGCGTGACGGTAATGTGGCGCAAGGTGCTGAAGCGCCGCACCCTTACTACCTCCCAATGGGTGGCGATGGCCCCGGTTTCGGGGGTTTTCCGCTCGGACGTGGGTCTTGATCAGGTATAGGCCAAGCTGCCGCCTCACTCGAAAGAGTGCTGGAGCGACGGGCGGACAGACCACGTAGGCTCATGCCAAGGCGGGAAACCCCGCCGGACAGCCGTACTCGCAGCCGTACTCACAGGCGCGTTGACAGCCGTATTGACAGTCGTATTGACAGCCGTACGAACCAGGAGCTGATCGTGATTCCCGGTGGTGGCCAGCCCAACATGCAGCAGCTGCTCCAGCAGGCCCAGAAGATGCAGCAGGACCTCGCGAACGCGCAGGAGGAGCTGGCGCGGACGGAGGTCGACGGCCAGGCGGGCGGCGGCCTGGTGAAGGCGACGGTGACGGGTTCCGGCGAACTGCGCGGCCTGGTCATCGACCCCAAGGCGGTGGACCCCGAGGACACCGAGACCCTCGCCGACCTGATCGTCGCGGCGGTCCAGGCGGCGAACGAGAACGCCCAGACCCTCCAGCAGCAGAAGCTCGGCCCGCTGACCCAGGGGCTGGGCGGCGGCGGCATCCCCGGCCTGCCGTTCTAAGTCAACCCGGCGGTCCCTTCTAAGACGGCCGACCGCCAACTACCGTACGTACCAAGAGAGCGAGCACGACTACGGTACGTACTGAGCGAGCAGCGAACGAGCAGTAGGACGAGCAGCACAACGAGCAGGAACAGGAAGGCAATCCGTGTACGAAGGCGTGGTCCAGGACCTCATCGACGAACTGGGGCGGCTGCCCGGCGTCGGTCCCAAGAGCGCGCAGCGGATCGCCTTCCACATCCTCCAGGCCGAGCCGACGGACGTACGCCGTCTCGCGCAGTGCCTGATGGAGGTCAAGGCGAAGGTCCGCTTCTGCGCCACCTGCGGGAACGTGGCGCAGGAGGAGCTGTGCAACATCTGCCGCGACCCGCGCCGAGACCTCACGGTGATCTGTGTGGTCGAGGAGCCGAAGGACGTCGTAGCCATCGAACGCACTCGTGAGTTCCGGGGCAAGTACCACGTCCTGGGCGGCGCGATCAGCCCGATCGAGGGCGTGGGCCCCGACGACCTGCGTATAAGGGAACTGCTCGCGCGCCTGGCGGACGGCACGGTCACGGAGCTCATCCTGGCCACGGACCCGAACCTGGAGGGCGAGGCCACGGCCACGTACCTCGCCCGCATGATCAAGCCCATGGGCCTCAGGGTCACCCGCCTCGCCAGCGGGCTGCCGGTGGGCGGTGACCTCGAGTACGCGGACGAGGTCACTCTGGGGCGCGCCTTCGAGGGAAGGCGGCTGCTGGATGTCTGAACGAGTAGTAGACGCACGAGATGCACGAGACGTACGAGGCACGCGACATGCACGGGCCGAAGCCCCTGTAGGTGCGCGTATCGGCGTTCTTGTCGAGTCCTTGAGGAAGGTCGGCTTCTAGATGTCTGACGCCACGCTGCACGCGACGGGGCAGGACCCCGACGACTTCGCGGTCCAGATCGCGGACCAGGTGGAGAGCTTCCTCGTCGCGGTCACAGAGGTCGCCAAGGGCGACGAGCCGGACTCGGCGATCCCCTTCCTCCTCCTGGAGGTCTCCCAGCTCCTGCTGGCGGGTGGTCGCCTGGGCGCGCACGAGGACATCGTCCCCGACGAGCGCTACGAGCCCGACCTGGGCCCCGAGCCGGACGTCGACGAACTCCGCGAGCGCTTCGCGGTGATGCTCGACCCGGTCGACGTCTACTCCGAGGTCTTCGACCCGTACGAGCCCCGCAAGCCCCCGGTCCCGGCCCGTATCTCCGACGACCTGGCCGACGTCATCACCGACCTCCGCCACGGCATGGCCCACTACCGCGCGGGCCGTACGACGGAGGCCCTGTGGTGGTGGCAGTTCTCGTACTTCTCCAACTGGGGCTCGACGGCGTCGGCGACGCTGAGGGCGTTGCAGTCCCTGGTCGCCCACGTCCGCCTGAACCAGCCCCTGGAGGAACTGGACGGCCTGGACACCGACCAGGACCTCAGCGAGGACGCCCTCGCGGAGGCGGCCGGCAGGGTGATGGCAGAGGAGATCGCGGGCCCACTGGGCCTGCGAGAGGTCAAGTAGCCCCGCTCTGACGGAAGTCGAGGCCGCTCTTACGTAGCGACGCTCTGGTCGAGCGCCGCGTGCAGGCGAACCGGGTCCACGTACGGAGTGGTCGGGGTCGGTTCGCTGTACCACTGCAACGGCCAGGTGTTCCCGTCCAGCGCCGGAATCCCGATGTACGTGACCGTGCGGCTCCGACTCCCGGCCCCGCCGAACCGCTGCACCCCCAAAGGCCACTCGCAGGCCCTCGCCGCACCCGGCGCCAGCAGGAAGTACATCCACCGGAACCCGACCGCCTCGCAGACGACGGGTCCCGCGTCGCCGTCGGCCGCCTCGATGAGGTCGGCCGCGACCTCTTCCCCGCGTACGCCCTGGATGCGGACCGCGTCGAAGTGGATGCCGGAGACGCGGAGTTGGTGACCGGCGAGGGGGACCCACTCGGGGCGGTAGTGGGGGATTGCGTTCGTCATGGTCACACAGTGGCGGTTGCGAGGCTACGCTCGGTAGTGACCGAGGGGATACACGCCGGGGTGTATCGGTCGGAGGTGGTCGCTGTGTCGGTCCAGTACAACTCCGCTTCGCCTGCGCCGATCAACTGGCGCTACAGCGGCAACCAGTTGAAACGCTGGCGCACCAAGGCGAACGTGACCCGCGAGGAGCTGGCCGCCGCCTCCAACTACTCGCCGGACACCATCAAGGCCATGGAGCAGGGCGTACGTGCGCCGACGCCGCGCGTCCTCGATGTGGCGGACGAGATGTGTGACGCGGACGGGATGCTGAGCGCGGCCAAGGACTATCTCAAGAGGGAGAAATTCCCGGCTCGGGCCCAGGACTTCATGCTGTTCGAGCAGCAGGCGATCAGTCGCTGGTCGTACGAAGCGGCGTTGATCTCGGGGCTGTTGCAGACGGAGCCGTATGCGCGGGCGCTCATCGGCAACCACTGCCCTCCGCTGGAGGAGGAGACGGTTGAGGAGCGAGTCACGGCGCGGATGGAGCGTCAGGAACTGCTCACGCGTAGGCCGCCTGTGGCGCTGAGCTTCGTACTGTACGAAGCGGCGCTGCGTGGCCCGTTGGTCGACAAGGATCAGCTGGACCGTCTGCTGGCCGTGGGGTGCCGCAGCAACGTGACGATCCAGGTGCTGCCCTTCGTACGGGCCATTCCGGCTGCTCTCATGGGGCCGATGGTGCTGATGGAGACCTCTGAGCGTGAGCGCTACGCGCTGTCGGAGGGGCAGTCGGTGAGCCAGTTCACCTCTGACCCAGAAGTGGTTTGGAAGCACACCGAGCGGCTTAGCATGATCCGTGCGGTGGCTCTCAGCCCTGCCGAGTCGGAAGCCTTTGTCGAGCGGATGTTGGGGGACCTGTGAGCGAGCAGCTGAAGTGGTTCAAGTCCAGCTACAGCGACTCCGAAGGTTCCGACTGCGTCGAAGTCGCCCTCACCCCCACCACCACCCACATACGCGACACCAAACTGGCCGCCGCCAGCCCGGAGTTGGAGGTGAGGGCCCACGCCTGGTCCGCCTTCATGTCCGCAGTTCGGCCCGGAGCTTGAGCCCCGGGACCCGAGCTCTTCCCATGGGTTCTGGGTTTTGGTTTTTGATGGCGGGAGCTAACCAACCAACCAAGTCTGTACGTGAGTTGAGCGCGCGTAACTCGTAAGAGTGACGATCCGTGATCGGCTTGCTTCAGAACGTGAAGTCACTCTAGGTTCGCGGCAATAGATCGGCCCCGGTCGGTGCGCCAACACCGGCTCCGGGGCCTGGACCTACGCATCGAATCGAGAGTTCGACCGTGGCTTACGCCCAGCCTAGTCCCGCCCTGCCGCGTCCCACCCACCCCATGGCCAAAACGGGTTACGGAAAGCGCGCTGTGGGTGACGAACCTCCGCACGTGGACGCGGACTTCGCGCATCTGTGCCCCCGAGACGCCGAGTTCGCCGTCTTCATCGACCACCTCGACGACGGCCACGCCATGGGCCACAAGGTGATCGCGGCGGAGCACCCCCGATACGGCCAGCAGGCGTCCCGTACGTCCCTCAGGAGCCTCACCGAAGTCGGCCACCTGCGCTGGATCAAGGAACACATCACCGTCGAGGACAACTCGATGCGGTGGGTGACGCGGACGTACTGGTCGCGTACGCCCAGGTCGGTGGAGTGGTGGACGGAGTTCGCGCGAGAGCGCCACGGCAGGGACGTAACGCAGAACCACCAGCCGGGCCTGGCCCGCACCGAGACCCCCGCTCCGGCCCCGCAACCGTCCCCAGAAGCCGAAGCAGCCGAAGCAGCCGAAGCGGCCGAACGGGCCGGACAGGCCCAGCAAGCCGAAGCGGCCGAACAGGTGCGGCAAGCCCAACCGGTGGACGCGGCCCCCGAGCCCAGCGCCGCGTACCGCGCACTCGCCCGACTCCGCGTCGTAGAACCCCGTATGCCCCTGTCGGAAGCGGATTGCCGGGCCCTTGAACCCCTCGCCGCCGAGTGGCTGTCACGAGGCGTCACCCCGGCCGAATTGACCCGCGCACTGACCGACGGGCTGCCGCCCGCCGTCGCGAACCCGGGCGGGTTCGCCCGCAAACGATTGGAGAACAAGATGCCCCCGCAGAAGAACGACACCGCCGAGACCGGCCCCGGTCGTCCCCTCCGCGCCAAGGTGACCCGCGTGATCATGGCGTGCGCCACCTGCGACGCCGACGAGCGGACGGCGAAGATCATCCGGGGCGTGTGCGAGGACTGCCACGCGGAGGAGGCGGAGCTGGGGATGACGCCGGAGGACGTCAAGAAGGGCTTCGAGGAGATCGCCCACATGGGCACGGCGACCGCCCGTCTCCTCAAGCTGAAGCTGGAGCGGCGTACGGGCGGACCCGTGCCCGACACGTTCCGCCCCGTGCCCATCGACGACCGCGTCTACTACCACTACCGCGACAACCGGGACCGCATCGCGAACGGCCTCCCGCCGAGGCGCTGGAAGCCGTGAGGGTCGGGAGCGGGCACGGGCAGATCTGCGGGCCATCGAGAGAGGGCGGCGGCGTATGAGCGTGCAGGACGTGCCGGTCGGGGCACCATGGAGTCAAGGAGGCGACGCCATGACCCCCATGACCGCAGACCGGCCCCAGATGTCCGTCGAGGAGTTCGAGGAGCTGGCCAGCCGTGCGCCAGAGAACGTGCGGTTGGAGTTCATCAGGGGGAAGGTCCAGGTCAAGCCGGTGACCGATGGCAACCACGACCAGATCATCGCGTGGCTGCAGAGGCTGTGCATGCAGCACCGTCCCGAGTTGTGGCTGTACGGGGAGCGCGGGATGAAGGTCGAGCGCTATCGCAAGGGGCGCGCTCGCCCTGACGGTGTTCTGGCGCCCTTCGGCTTCCCGAAAGGGCATGGGGAGTGGTCGGACGCCCCGGGAGTACTCATGGCTGTCGAAGTCACATCATTCGATGCCGACACCGACCGGCGGGACCGCATCGAGAAGCCCGACGGCTACGCGGCCGCAGGCATCCCCGTATACCTCCTTGTCGACCGCGACGACTGCTCGGTCACCGTCTTCACGGATCCGGAGGACGGCCGTTACCGCCGTCAGGTGAAGGAGCCTTTCGGGGCATCCGTCAAGATCCCGACCCCGGTCGGCCTCACCCTGGAGACCGAGGAGCTCAAGGAGTTCGTGGACTGAGGCATCCGAAAGCCACGCCTCAGTGCCCAGCACGTCCGGAACATGTCCGTCAGGAGAACGCAAGCCGCTGAAACCCGCCTGTCACCTGTGGCTTTAGCTGATTTGTACGAACCTTGGCTGTGTACTGGACATGTACTGGCCAGAGCTTTACTCGTGTGTCGAGAGGGTTGGATCACTCCCCCCGGGGAGCAAGTCCAGCCCACCGCACAGGAGTTGAGATGCAGCGTCACATACGGACCCGCGCAGCGATCGTCACGGCCGCCCTCGTCGTCGCCGGAGCCGTCACCGCCGGTGTCAGCCAGGCCGCTCCGGAGCACAGGGCGAAGCCCGCGGTGAGCCAGGCCGCGAAGCCGACCAAGAAGCAGATCGCTGCGCTGTTCGACGGCTGGAACAAGGCCCTGCAGACCGGGGACTCGGAGAAGGTCGCCGACCGGTACGCCAAGGACGCCGTACTCCTTCCCACCGCGTCCCCCATCATCCGTACGGACCGCGCCGGGATCGTCGACTACTTCGACCACTTCCTGCTGAACAAGCCCAAGGGCGAGAAGATCAAGTCCGTCATCAACATCCTGGACAACGACTCGGCGCTCGACGCCGGGCTGTACGTCTTCCACCTCACCGACCCGACGACCGGTGTGAAGAGGGACGTCGAGGCCCGCTACACGTACGAGTACGAGAAGCGCGGCGGCAAGTGGCTGATCGTCAACCACCACTCCTCGGTGCTGCCCGCCGCAAGCTGAACCGGACGCACAGCCCTCCACCAGGGGCGTCCCGCAGCGCCACCGCACCGCCGTCGTCCGTGACGAGCTGCTTGACGATGGCGAGGCCGAGTCCCGAGCCGGACCGGCCGGTCAGGCCCTGGCCGCGCCAGAAGCGGTCGAACGCGCGGGACTTCTCCGCGTCGGACATGCCCGGCCCCTGGTCCAGCACCGACAGCACGACCTCGTCCGGGTGGGACGACACCTTCACGGTGATCGTTCCGCCGTCCGGTGAGACCTCCAGAGCATTC
This sequence comes from Streptomyces sp. NBC_00878, assembly GCF_026341515.1. Taxonomy (NCBI): domain Bacteria; kingdom Bacillati; phylum Actinomycetota; class Actinomycetes; order Kitasatosporales; family Streptomycetaceae; genus Streptomyces; species Streptomyces sp. NBC_00878. The sequence goes on from NZ_JAPEOK010000001.1 coordinate 5,897,676, forward strand.
GACAGGACGTTGTCCAGCACTTGGTCGAGATGACCGGGGCTGGCCAGCACAAGCGGCCGGCCGCCGATAACTCCCCCTAGAGCGATGGTGACTCCTCGCTCGTCGGCGGCCGGTCTCCACACCGAGAAGCGCTCCTTGATCACGTCGAGCAGTGGAAGCGGTTCGGCCGCGGACACCTTCGCCTCCGCCCGCGCGAGCACCAGCAGACCGTTCACCAGACGGCTCATCCGGACCACCTCGGACGTCGCCTGCTCCACGTCCTCCCGTACGAACTCGTCGTCGACCCCGTCCGCGATGTTGTCCAGGGAGAGCCGCAACGCCGTCAGCGGCGTACGCAGTTGGTGGGAGGCGTCGGCGACGAAGATCCGCTGGGCGGCGACCAGGCTGTCGAGGCGTTCGCCGGCCGAGTTGAGCGTGCGGGCCAGCTGCTGCGTCTCGTGCGGGCCCGTCACCGGCGAGCGCGCGGTCAGGTCACCGTTGCTGAAACGGGTCGCCATGTCGTTGAGCTGGTGCAGGGGTCGGGTGAGGTGCCGGGCCACGAGGGCGCCGAGACCGGCCGCCGCGGCCAGGACGGCCACGGCGAGACCGGCCCGGAAGCCCCAGATGGTCCACAGCCGGGAGGTGAGCGTCTTGGTCGAGTACACGATCCGGGCCGCACCCACGACCGTGCCCTGGCCCGTGCTCTCGCTCTCGCCCGCGCTGTCCGCCGTGGCCTGCCGGGCGGGGACGGTGACCACCAGGTGCCGTCCCCAGATGAGGTCCGAGCCCCAGTCGGTCGTGGACTCCCCGTTGTTCAGGGCCTTGGCCAGGGCCGCGTCCCGCGTCGGCCGGGGCAGTCTCGGCGCGCAGCTCCGGTCGCCGGTGGTGGTCACCTGGACCTCGCCGGGCGTCTGCTCGCGGTACGCCCTGGCCATCTCGTCCAGTGCCTGGCAGGAGGCGGAGTTGCCGTTGCCCAGCAGCAGGGCCGTGGTCCTGGCCTCGCGGAGGACGGACAGCTCGGTGTCCCCGCGCAGCTGGGCGGTGAGCGTGAAGGCCACCGGGACGGTGAACAGCGCGATGGCGATGGCGACGAGCAGGATGTAACTGAGGATGAGCTGGCGAATCATGACGAGCCGTCACCTTTGCCGCGGTCGCTCTTGTCGCTGTTCTCGCCGCCGTGCTTGTCGATCTCCAGGCGGAAGCCGACCCCACGCACCGCCTCGATCGTGATCACGCCCGCGAGCTTCCGCCGCAGCGCCGCCACATGCACGTCCAGCGTCTTCGTCGGGCCGAACCAGTTCGCGTCCCACACCGCTTCCATGATCTGCTCGCGCGACATCAGCGCGCCCGGCTCCTCGGTGAGGAAGGCCAGCAGGTCGTACTCCTTGGGCGCGAGTGCGACCTCCTCGCCGTCCAGCCGTACGCGGGCCGCCTTGCGGTCGACGGTCAGCCGGGCCCCGTACCGGTCGGGGCCGCTCCCCGCGGACCCGGGGGACGCACGCGGCTGGGCGCGCCGCATCACCGCCCTTATCCGCGCGATGACCTCACGCACACCGAAGGGCTTCGTGACGTAGTCGTCGGCGCCGAGTTCGAGGCCGACCACACGGTCCGTCTCGTCGATGCGCGCGCTGATCACGATGATCGGTACGTCGCCGCGCCCGCGCAGCGTCTTGCAGATGTCGAGACCGTCCGCGTCGGGCAGCCCGAGGTCGAGCAGGACGACGTCGTACGGGGCCTCGTGGGCCAGGGCGTCACCGCCCGTGGCGACCCACGCCACCTCGAAGCCGTAACGCACCAGTCCGCGCCGGAGTGACTGGGCCACCGGCTCGTCGTCTTCCACCAGGAGTACGCGCACAAGCGGAAACCCTAGTGCTTGAAATTCAAGGGGTCGGCTGTGGGTGTGACGAGGCGCACTTTCCGAGTGAGGTGCGGGCGGACAGGGCAGATGCGGTCCTGGAGCGGCCGGAGGGCCGGCCGACGGAAGCCGACCGATCGGACGACCGGAAGCCGGACGACCGGAAGCCGGACGACCGGAAGCCGGACGGTCGGACGGCGGACGCCGACTGATCGGACGATGCACGCCGACCGATCGGACGACGGAAGTCGGACGCACCCGGGTGATCAACTTGTGAGCGGGACATCTCACGATGCGATATCGCCGGGGTGGTATTCGGCCGCTCGATAGACTGAGCCGACCGCAGTCGTGCGGTACGAGACGGACTGAGCGAGGAGCGCACGTGGGCCTTGTCGTGCAGAAGTACGGAGGCTCCTCCGTAGCAGATGCCGAGGGCATCAAGCGTGTCGCCAAGCGGATCGTCGACGCCAAGAAGAACGGCCATCAGGTCGTTGTCGTGGTGTCGGCGATGGGTGACACGACGGATGAGCTGATCGATCTCGCCGAGCAGGTATCCCCGATCCCTGCCGGGCGTGAGTTCGACATGCTGCTGACCGCCGGAGAGCGGATCTCCATGGCCCTGCTGGCGATGGCGATCAAAAACCTGGGCCACGAGGCCCAGAGCTTCACCGGCAGCCAGGCAGGCGTGATCACCGACTCGGTCCACAACAAAGCGCGGATCATCGATGTCACGCCGGGCCGTATCAGGACGGCGCTCGACGAGGGCAACATCGCGATCGTCGCCGGGTTCCAGGGCGTCAGCCAGGACAAGAAGGACATCACCACGCTGGGGCGCGGCGGGTCCGACACCACGGCCGTCGCCCTCGCCGCCGCCCTCGACGCCGAGGTCTGCGAGATCTACACGGACGTCGACGGTGTGTTCACCGCCGACCCGCGGGTGGTGAAGAAGGCCCGGAAGATCGACTGGATCTCCTCCGAGGACATGCTGGAGCTCGCCGCCTCCGGCTCCAAGGTGCTGCTGCACCGCTGCGTCGAGTACGCACGCCGATACAACATCCCGATCCACGTCCGCTCGTCCTTCTCCGGACTGCCGGGCACCTGGGTCAGCAACGAGAATCCGCAAGGGGACGCGCAGGTGGAGCACGCCATCATCTCCGGAGTCGCGCACGACATCTCCGAAGCCAAGATCACGGTCGTCGGCGTCCCGGACAAGCCGGGCGAGGCCGCGGTGATCTTCCGCGCCATCGCGGACGCCGAGATCAACATCGACATGATCGTGCAGAACGTGTCGGCGGCCTCGACGGGTCTCACCGACATCTCCTTCACCCTCCCCAAGGCCGAGGGCCACAAGGCCATCGACGCCCTGAAGCGGGCGAAGGACGCGATCGGCTTCGACTCGCTGCGCTACGACGACCAGATCGGCAAGATCTCCCTGGTCGGCGCGGGGATGAAGACCAACCCGGGCGTCACCGCCTCGTTCTTCCAGGCGCTGTCCGACGCGGGCGTCAACATCGAGCTGATCTCGACCTCCGAGATCCGCATCTCGGTCGTGACCCGCCAGGACGACGTCAACGAAGCCGTGCGCGCCGTGCACAGCGCCTTCGGGCTCGACTCCGACAGCGACGAGGCCGTCGTTTACGGAGGCACCGGCCGCTGATGGCCAAGACCGAGGGACCCGGGACCGTGCGACCCGGGTCCATGCGACGTGGGTCCGTGCGGCCCGGGTCGAAGGGGCCGACGCTCGCGGTCGTGGGTGCGACCGGCGCCGTCGGCACGGTGATGCTCCAGATCCTGTCCCAGCACGCGGACATCTGGGGCGAGATCCGCCTGATCGCCTCCCCGCGCTCGGCCGGCCGCAAGCTGGCCGTGCGCGGCGAGCAGGTCGAGGTGGTGGCCCTGACGGAGGAGGCCTTCGACGGGGTCGACGTCGCCATGTTCGACGTACCCGACGAGGTCGCCGAGCGCTGGGCGCCGCTGGCCGCGGCCAAGGGCGCGATCGTGGTCGACAACTCCGGCGCCTTCCGGATGGACCCCGAGGTGCCGCTGGTGGTGCCGGAGGTCAATCCGCACGCCGCCCGTGTGCGGCCGCGCGGCATCATCGCGAACCCCAACTGCACCACCCTGTCCATGATCGTGGCCCTGGGCGCGCTGCACGCCGAGTTCGGTCTGCGCGAGCTGGTGGTCTCCTCGTACCAGGCGGTGAGCGGTGCCGGCCGCCGCGGCGTCGACACCCTGCGCCAGCAGCTGTCGCTCGTCGCGGGTACGGAACTGGGGACGACCCCCGGTGACGTACGCAGGGCGGTGGGGGACAACACCGGTCCTTTCCCGGAGCCGGTGGCGCTCAACGTGGTGCCATGGGCCGGGACGGTGCGGGAGGACGGCTGGTCCTCGGAGGAGATGAAGGTGCGGGACGAGTCCCGCAAGATCCTCGGGCTGCCGAAACTGCTCGTCGCCGTCACATGCGTACGCGTGCCCGTCGTCACCACGCACTCGCTGACCGTCCACGCCCGCTTCCAGGCCGAGGTGACGGTGGACCGGGCGCGCGAGATCCTCGCCACGGCGCCGGGCGTCGTGCTCTTCGACAATCCGGCGGCGGGGGAGTTCCCGACGCCGGTCGACGTGGTGGGTACGGATCCCACGTGGGTGGGGCGGGTGCGACGGGCGCTCGACGACCCGACGGCGCTGGAGCTGTTCGTGTGCGGGGACAACCTGCGCAAGGGCGCCGCGCTGAACACGGCGCAGATCGCGGAACTGGTGGCGGCCGAGCTGGGTGGAGTGTGAGTCGCCGGGTTGGGTGGGGCGTGAGTCGCCCAACTGGGCGGGTGTGAGCCGCGGGTGACTCCCGGCCGGAAATTTTCTGGCGGAACGTTGAAGGGTTTGTAGGATCCGTGTGACTTTCATGGTCGGATAATGGTCCGGACCACTTGAATCGAGGCCTCTGGCGGTCGACGATTTTTCCTCCCCGTTCTCCGCAACCGCGCGGAGGGCGGGGAGCGTCTTTGCGGACGCCCTTCGTGGGCGTCCGAACGCTGCGTTTAATTGGGGCATAGGGGAAGAGCTGTTACGTATGAGGGCATTTAACGCACGGTCAGACGCGCAGCCTGACGCAAATGTGATGCCTGTCGCGTACAACCCCAACGGGGTGAGACGTGTCCAACTGGCGTGGCTGAGGTACTCGAATTCACTGTGGCGACGCGCGGCACGGCCCTGCGTCCGCCCCGCCGACCCCGCATGTCCGGCGCGTCCGGCGGCGGCATGCCGGTGATCGCCCCCATGCCCGCAGCGCGGCCGACCCGCATATCCAACCAGCGCGAGGGCGCTGACGAAGCCCTGGCGGCCGGCACCACCGTCGACCATCTCACCGAGACCTACCGCGCCCACTACAGGTCGCTCCTCGGCCTCGCGGCGCTCCTCCTCGACGACACCGCCTCCTGCGAGGACGTCGTCCAGGAGGCGTTCATCCGGGTGCACTCGGCGCGCAAGCGCGTGCGTGACCCGGAGAAGACGCTCGCCTATCTGCGCCAGACCGTCGTGAACCTCTCGCGTTCAGCCCTGCGTCGGCGCATCCTCGGCCTGAAGCTCCTCTCCAAGCCGATGCCCGACATGGCGAGCGCGGAGGAGGGCGCGTACGACCAGCTGGAGCGCGACGCCCTGATCAAGGCGATGAAGGGCCTCCAGAGGCGCCAGCGCGAGGTCCTCGTCCTTCGGTACTTCGCGGACATGACCGAGGCGCAGGTCGCCGAGACGCTCAGCATCTCGCTGGGTTCGGTTAAGGCGTACGGCTCGCGCGGGATCGCGGCGCTGCGTGTCGCCATGGAGGCGTCGGCATGAGCGGCTATGACGAGTGGACACGCCACGACGAGTACGGTCGCGGTGACAGCGACGACCACGAGCATGACCACCACGAGCATGACCAGCACGCTGGGAACGGAATTGTGAATCACGGCCCCTCGGAGAACCCGGGCCCGGAAGAGTCGGACTTCTCGGAGACGGAGGCCTTGGACACCGGGGTCTCGGATTCGTCGGATACATCGGATACGAGGGCCTTGGATACGAGGGTCTCGGATACGGAGGCCGCGGCGCCGGAGTCGGGGGGCTCGGGCGGGTTCGGTGGCAACGGTCCCGGTGCCAAGGGTTCCGGTACCAACGGTCCTGGTCTCAATGGTCCTGGTCTCAACGGTCCCGGTGGCGAAGGTCCCGGTGGCGAAGGTTCGGGTGGCGACGATCCCGTTACCGAGCTTCTCGGTCTGGGGGCGCTCGGGTCCGACGAACTGGCTCTGCGGCGGCTCCTGCACCAGGCCGTGGAGGAGATCGAGCCGACCGACGGCACGCTGGACCATCTGCGGCGTGCGGTACCGGCCAGGCGGGCACGCAAACGTCAGGCCCTGGTCGGCATGGCGGCCGCCGCGCTCTTCATCGGCACGGCCGTCCCGGCCCTGGTCCACGTCTCGAACTCGACCGGCCCCAACGCCGACCCGTCCATGATCGGCAACAGCTCGCAGACCCAGGGTGGCGCGAACGAGGGCAAGGCGGCCGGCGCGGGGGGCACCTCGGGCGGCGCCTCGAGCACGTCCAGGGATCACGACGATGACGACAAGAAGGACAAGCCCGGCAAGAACGAGGGGACCAGCGGCGGCGGCACCATGCAGCCGTCGGCCTCCGCCGCCAACGTGCCCGCCTGTACGGCCCTGCAACTCGGCGGCGCCTCCGCGAACATCGGCTCGGCCGACGCGGGCGGCGCGGTCTACGGCTCGTTCCGGGTCGCCAACGTCTCCGCCGCCGGCTGTACGGTCTCCGGCAGCGGCTCCGTCGCCCTGACCGGACAGGGTGCGACGAGCCAGTCCGCGATCGGTACGGCCCTCCACACGACGGGTGACGCGGCGGCCGGACTGGCCGACCCGTCGAAGTACGCCGCCGCGCTGGTGCTCGAGCCGGGCTCGGCGTACGAGGTCGCGTTCGCCTGGGTGCCGTCGAGCACCTGCCCCACCACCGGCGGCCCCGGCGGCGGAGAGCCCACGCCCGACCCGACGCCCACGGACACAAGCGGCGACAGCGGTGGTACGGCATCGGAGGGCACCAGCGGTGAGAGCACGCAGCTCATGAAGGCGGACGGCGTCGCCGACGGAAGCGTCGTCGTGTCCTACACGGCGGAGGGCGGCGCCCCGACGGTCTCCACGACGGTCCCCAACGCCTGCGCCGGGACGGTCTACCGGACCGGGGTACTGGCGGCCGGGTCCTGAGAACCTGACGTCCTGACGTCCTGAGGGACCGGGGTGGTGCCGGCCGGGTCCTACGGGACTGGGCGCCGCCGATCCCTGAGTGACCAGGGCGCTGGGCGGGTCCTACGGGACTGGGGTGCTGGCCGGTTCCTCGGCCGGTTCCAGAGACCTTGAGGTCTGGTTCGTGCTGCCTTCACGATCGTCTTCGACGAGGCCCAGCTCCGCGTCCTGCGCGAACTCCACCTCGCGTCGCACCAGCCGGAACCACATGAAGACCACGAAGCCCGCGAAGACGAACCACTCGCCGGTGTAGCCCAGGTTCTGGAACGCCTTCAGGTCCAGGCCCGTGTCCGCCGGAGCCGCCGCGGGCACCGCCTTCAATCCCGGGTCGGCCTTGGCGAGCGTGACCCACGCGTCGTACACGTCGTACGGCACGAGGTTCACCAGCGCCGCCGAGCTGATCGCGCCGGTCTGGCCGGCGGGGAGACCACCGGCCGCGGGCACGCCGTTCGACCCGGGTGTCTCCGACGCCTGCAGCGCGCCGGCCACGGTGACCTCACCGGCCGGAGCGGCCGGGGCCTTCGCGGGGTCCGCGGCTCCGGGGAGCCAGCCCCGGACCACCGGCAGGGCCCTGCCGTCGTCGGTGCGCAGCAACGTCAGAACGTAGAAGCCGCGCTTGTCGTCCAGCTCTCTGTCCGGCACGAGCAACTGCTTCCCGTACCGGCCCGTCGCCGTGGTCTGCTTGCCTGACGTCTTCTTGTCCACGGGCAGCAGCTCGGCCAGCGGCCTGGCCGGATCCGTCTTGGCCGCCGTGGCCTGCTCGCCCGCGTCACGGTGGTCCTGGACCCGGTCCTCGAAGCGGCTCAACTGCCATGACCCCATGAAGATGCAGAAGGGGATGGCCAACAGCACGAAGACGTTGATCCCCCACCAGCGGGGCGTCAGCAGGAACCGGTACACAACCTCAAAGGTACGGGGCCCTTGCGGGGGGCTCGGCCGAGGGGGGTGCCTCTCGGCCGACCCGCCCGCAAGGGGACCCGGTGCGCTCACTTGCCCAGGTGTCGCTCCGCGAAGTCCAGCTCCAGACGGACCTGCTTGATCCGCTCGTCCACGACCAGCGAACCGTGCCCCGCGTCATAGCGGTACACCTCGTGAACGGCGTCGCGCGCGGTGAGCCTGGTCACGTAGTTCTCCACCTGGCGGATCGGACAGCGCGGGTCGTTGACCCCGGCGGAGATGTAGACCGGGGCCTTCACCGCGTCGACGTACGTCAGCGGGGACGACGCCTCGAAGCGCTCCGGTACCTCCTCCGGTGTGCCGCCGAGCAGCGTGCGGTCCATCGCCTTCAGGGCCTCCATCTCGTCGTGGTACGCCGTGACGTAGTCCGCGACCGGCACCGCGGCGATGCCGAGCGCCCACGCCTCCGGCTGCATCCCGACACCGAGCAGCGTGAGGTAGCCGCCCCAGGAACCGCCGGTGAGGATCAGCCGGTCCGGGTCGGCGAGTCCGGAGGACACCGCCCACTCCCGTACGGCCGCGATGTCCTCCAGCTCGATCAGGCCGACCCGGTACTTGAGCGCGTCCGTCCACTCGCGTCCGTACCCCGTGGAGCCGCGGTAGTTGATCCGGACCACCATGTACCCGTGGTCCACCCAGGCCGCCGGGCCCGCCGCGAACGAGTCGCTGTCGTGCCAGGTCGGGCCGCCGTGGATGTCGAAGACGGCCGGCAGCGGACCCGTCGCTCCGGCCGGCCGCTGGACCAGGGCGTGGATACGGCCGCCGGGACCGGTCACCCACACGTCCTCGACGGCCACCGACGCCGGGGCCTTCATGCCGGGCGGGTCGAGGACCACCTTGCCGGACGTCGAGCGGACCACCGGCGGCTCGGCAGCCGACGACCACAGGTACTCCACGCTGCCGTCCGGGCGGGCCGTCGCTCCCGACACCGTGCCCTTCGGCGTCGGCACCTGCTCCAGGCGGCGGGTCGCCAGGTCGAACCGCCACAGCTCGCTGCGCGCCTCGAAGCTGTTCACCACGAGCAGCGCGGAACCGTCCGGATACCACTCGGCGCTCAGGTCGCCGTCCAGCTGCGAGGTCAGGGCCAGGTCCGTCTCCTCGCCGGACGCCGCGTCCCACACCATCGGCTCCCAGCGGCCGCGCCGCTGATGCCCGACGAGCAGACGCGTGTCCCCGTCGACCGGGGCGAAGCCCAGCACCTCCAGGCCGAGCTCGGCCGTGCCGCCCTTGGTGTCGTCGAGCTCCGCGACCGTCGAGCCGTCCATCCGCAGCACCCGCAGCGCCGAGTGCATCGCGTCGCCGTGCTCGGTGTGCTCGATCGCGATCAGCGAACCGTCGTGCGAGAGGTCGCCGACACCGGCCGACTCCCGGTGCCGGTAGACCTCGGCGGGGTCCTCGCCGGTCCGGCTGACATAGATCGTCGAGCCGTCCTCGTCGGTCGACCGGCCGACGATCGCCGTCCGCCCGTCCCGGCCGAGCGCGAGCCCCGCGGGATAGGAGGGGGCGAGCCCGGGAGCCGCGGGCTCGTCGGGAACGGGCGCGCCGTCCTCGTCACCCTCGCCACCCTTGCCGCCGGACCCGGCGAACGGCTGTCGTCGCCAGATCCCGAACTCGTCGCCGTCCTTGTCGTCGAACCACCAGATCCACTCGCCGTCCGGCGACACCACGCCGTCCGTCGTTCCATTGGGCCGGTCCGTGACCTGGCGCTGGTCACCTGTCTCGCGGTCCCACGTGTACAACTCATACGTCCCTGTCGCGTTCGACACGAACAAGGACCGGTGCGGCGCGTCCTCCGCCCAGTCCGGCAAGGACACCCGCGGCGCCCGGAAGCGCCTCTCCCAGTCCGGCATGCTTCCCTCGTGCGGGATGGCCCCGTTGCTCTCAGTCATGGCCCCATACTGCCCGCACCTGACGACATTCCGCTCTCAAGGTCCTCAGCCTGTGGAAAACTCCCAGGGCCGAGGCTGCGGCGGCACCGGCAATGTCCGGGTCCGTGCAGGTCAGAGCTGATTGTCAGTGGGCGGGTGCACTATGGCGCCATGACCTCATCGACCGATCTGCGCAAAACAGTGGAGAGCTTCTGGGCCACGGCCGAGGACAGGAACTGGACGGCGTTCGCGGACACCCTCGCGGAGGACGTCGTCTACACACTGCCCCAGACACGCGAGCGCGTCAGGGGGCGGAAGAGGTACGTCCAGTTCAACAGGGAGTATCCGGGCGACTGGCATGTGCGGATCGAGCGCATAGTTGCCGAGCCCGGACAGGTCGTCACCTGGCTGCACGTCACGTCGGGGCTGGAGGAGATGCACGCCATCTCGTTCTTCACGGGTGACGCCGAGGGCCGCGTCCTGACGATCACGGACTTCTGGCCCGAGCCGTACGAACCGCCGCCGGGGCGGGAGCACTTGGTGGAGCGTTACTGAGGCGCAGTGTTGCTGGGGCGGAGCGCTACGGGTTGGGGCGCCGCCGAGTGGTGCCTTGTCGTGGTGCCTAGTCGTGGCGTCTTGTCGTGGTGCGTTGCTGAGCGGGGGCAACCGGCTGGGGTGTTACCGAGGGGCGGGCGAGTCGTCGTTCCGGGCTCGGGCCGGGGCCTGTATCACGGCGACCCCGCTGTCCAGATCGACCCGGGTCCGGTGCGGGGGCGCGCCGTCCTCCTCGTCGGCCCGGATCACGAGGGCGGACTCCCGTTCCTTGAGTTCGCTCGCCTTGCCCGGTGACAGGGCACCGTGCAACTGCTCGAAGCCGGTGGACGACACCTGCCCGACGCGCGCCCCGTTGCGCCAGGGCAGCATCCCGGCCCGCCCGGCCCGCAACATCAACTGATCCACGAACGCGATGACCGTCAACAGGATGACCAGCCCGGGGAGGGAGGCGAACACGGCGAATTCCATGGGGCCATTGTGGGGCTGGCCGCACAGTGGGGACAGACCTGTTCGCCCGTTGGCTGTTGGCCCGCCCACACCGGTCCAGGGGACAGCCCGTCCCGGGGACCACGAACCCGTAGACCCCGTGGGACAGCCCGTCCCGGGGACCACGAACCCGTAGAGCCCGTCCCGGGGACTACGAACCCGTACGTTCCCGGGGTCGCCGTCGCAGCAGTTCGGCGAGGCCGCGTCGAGTGGCCGCGATGACGACACGGTCCTCGGCACCGAGGACGTAGGTGGGCGGCAGGTCCCAGACCAGGCCCGACGGGCGGTCGGGGGCGCCCGGGGCGGCGGCGGTCGCCGGAGCGGTCCGGCGTTCCTCGGGGGAGGCGCTGTCCAGGGCCAGCACCCGCCACGCCCCCGCGCGGAACGCCTCGGCGACCGTACGGCCCTCCAGGTGCGGATGCCCGGCGACGTCCAGGGCGGCGAAGAGCAGGACCCGGCGTTCGACCGGGATCGCGCCCAGGATCTGGCGGCCCATCATCGCTCCGGCGAAGGCGGGCGCGGCGAGATGGGAGACGCTGCGGCTGCGGGTGAGCGCGTGCGGGTGGGTGGCGCGCAGGGTGCGGTAGACGGCGGTGGCGAAGTCGTCGTCGTACAGCCGCAGCACGACGCGCAGATCGGGCCGCACCGACCTGGCGTACAGGGCGGCTTCGAGGTTGGTGGTGTCCGCGCTGGTCAGGGCGAGCAGGGCGTGCGCACGGTGGACCTTGGCGGCTTCCAGGACGCCTTCCTGGGTGACGTCACCGAGGACGACGGGCACGCGCAGCCGGCGCGCCAGCGCGAGCCCGCGTGCCTCGGGATCTGCCTCGACACAGACGACCGGGATGCGGAGTTCGTGAAGGCGCGCGAGCACACGCGTACCGATCTTGCCGAGTCCGAGGAGCACGACGTGATCGGAGAGCCCGCGGGGCGGCTTCCGCAGCGCGGTCCCGCCGCGGAACGTACCGAGCGCCTCCAGCACGGCGGCGAGGAGCACGGGGAGCAGCAGCAACCCGACGAGACCGGAGAGGAGTTGGAGGAGCTGACGGCCGAGGGGTTCGTCGAGCGCGGGGTCGTTGATGGCGAAAAGATCGAGGAGGGTCAGGTAGGTGGCGTGCAGCGGGTGGTCGCCCGTCGTCACCATGGACGCGACGGCGAGCGCCACGACACAGGCCACCAGGCCCGCGAACGACCAGCGCAGCCGCCGGGAGAACAGCCTGCCGAAGGGCAGGACGCTGCGTCCGGCGGGGAGCGGGGGACCGGAGTACGACACCGCCTCCAGGACGACGGTGCCGCGGCCGGTCGCGGCGGCCACGGAGCGTTCGTCGGGCAGGAGCCGCGGCCCGTTCTCACCGCTGCTCTCCGAACCGTCCGCGCCGGCCGGGTCGTTGGTGGTGGCCGAGAGCAGGGCCAGCGTGCACAGGCCCGGGTCGGCGACCTCGCCGGGTCCGGGCGGCGGCCGTTCCACGGCCCGCAGCATCAGCCCGTCGGTCTGTACGACCTTGCTGGTCCCGGCCACCGCGGTCGCCGCGAGCGCGGGCGCGGCGGTGTCCGCGTCGGAGAGTACGGTCGTGGAGGCGTCGAGGAGACCGGGCTCGGACCGACCGCCGCCCTGTCCACTGCCCGTTCCGGTATCCGTTCCGGCATCGGCCATACCCGCCATGGCCAGGGCGGAGGCCTGGTCGAGGAGGGCCTCGATGTGCTTGCCGAGCCGGCGGTTGTAGAGCCGGACGACCAGGCGCAGACGGGGGTTGAGGCGGCGCGCCATCAACGCGGCGCGGATGTTGGTCTCGTCGTCGTCATGGACGAGCGCCAGCGCGGCGGCATGCTCGACACCGGCGTCGGCGAGCACGGCCTCCGTGAGTACGGGGGCCTCCAACACCTGGGCGGTGAGCGGCGCTTGGGAGGTGGCGGACCGATTCGCCGAAGCGGCTCCCCGGGACGACGAGGCGGCTCCCCGGGACGACGAGGCGGCTCCGCGGGACGACGAGATTGCTCCACGGGTCAACGAGACGGCAGCCCGGCTGACCACACCCTCACCGCTGCCCGCGACTCCGCCCCCGCCTCCGCCCCCGCCTCCGCTCTCGCCGGTGCCGCCTCCACCGCCGTTGCCACTGCCGCTGCCGCCGATTCCGCCGTTGGCCGCCGCCCGGGTCACCGCTGCCGACACCCGGTCGAACAGCGCCGAGGCACGGGCCCGCCCGACGACCGGCGGCCCTACGCTGCCCTCGGCGGACGGCACGACCAGCGTCACCTGTTCCCCGTAGACACCACGCAACTCGGCCGCCAGCCGGTGCGCCAGGGCATCGTCCCCGCACACCACCATGTGCGCACCGCGATCGTCCGACCCGCTCTGATTCGGAAGGCTCCCCACAACAGCACAGAGTGCCTCACCGGCACGGACGGTTGCACGGGGGCCTGCCACAAGGGAGTTGAGGGAAGGGTTCCGAGGGACACTGGCCGCCCGGAGCCGACTGCACTGCCACAAGGATGGTGACGAGTAATGCCGCACGAAGAGCCCGTAGAGCCGGTGAAGTCCGTAGAGCCGGAGAATTCCGTACCTCCGGAGAAGTCCGTGCTGCCGGTGAAACCCGTGGAACCCACACCGGTGCAGCCGACCGAGGTCGTCCCTGTGGATGCCTCCACGGTTGTCCCCGCGGATATCGTGGCGGATCTTCCCGCGGGCAACTCGGCCGGCGTGCTGCTGGAGCAGCTGGCCGAGAAGCTGGGAGGGAGCGTCTCGGTGAGCGCCGTCTACGGCGAACCCGTGACCAGGGGCGGCGTCACGATCATCCCCGTCGCCAAGGTCGGCTTCGGCTTCGGGGCCGGTCTGGGCCGCGAGGCCGGCGCGGCCCAGACCGGCGAGGGCGGTGGCGGAGGTGGCGGCGGTGGCGCGAAGCCCGTCGGCTTCATCGAGATTCAGGAGGGCTTCGCGACGTACCGCCCGATCCGGGACCCCTGGGTCTATGCCCTCGTCCCGCTGGTGGCGGTTGCCCTCGGCAGTGCGCTTCCCGGGATCATCCGGGCGCTGCGCCGCCGGAACTGACGCCCGGGCACGCCCCGGCCGGAACACAGGACCGGAACACAGGACCGGAACACAGGACCAGCACAGAGGGCCGGAACACAGGACCAGAACGCAGGGCCGGAACACAGGATGAGAAACTGTGCCGGAACGGGCGTACTGAAGGTGGAGGGCAACCCACCCACGAGCCCTTCCCTACCGGAGGTACCTCTCCCGTGACCCCTCCCGTGACCACAACCGACGCAGCGCCGACCGGGGTTGAGGACCGCGAGACGGACGAGCGGAAGGGCTGGCAGTTCGACTCGCCTCTCGTCCTGATCATGCTCCTGATCGTGGGGATCGTGCTCCAGGGCCCGATCCGCGGGGCGCTGTCCGCGCCGGTGATGCAGAGCTGGATGACCGTGTTCGTCGCGGTGATGGTGCAGGCGCTGCCCTTCCTCGTACTCGGTGTGCTGCTGTCGGCGGTCATCGCGGTGTTCGTCCCGCCGTCGTTCTTCGCCCGCGCGCTGCCGAGCCGGCCCGCTCTCGCGGTGCCGGTCGCGGGGATGGCCGGGGCGGTGCTGCCCGGCTGTGAGTGCGCGTCCGTGCCGGTGGCAGGGGCGTTGGTGCGGAGGGGGGTCACGCCCGCGGCGGCGCTGGCCTTCCTGCTGTCGGCGCCGGCGATCAACCCGATCGTGCTGACCGCGACCGCCGTCGCGTTCCCCGGCAAACCGCAGATGGTCGTCGCCCGTTTCGTGGCGAGCCTGGTGGTGGCCTGCGCGATGGGCTGGCTGTGGCAACGGCTGGGCCGCGCCGACTGGTTGCGCCCGCCGGCCCGCCCGGCGTCCGACGGCCTGGGCAAGGGCGCGGCGTTCTGGGGGTCAGTACGGCACGACGTGATGCACGCGGGCGGTTTCCTGGTCGTGGGCGCGATGGCGGCGGCCACGCTCAAGGCCGTGGTCCCGGAGGAGTGGCTGAGCCGCGCGGCCGACAACCCGGTGGTGTCGGTCCTCGCCCTGGCGGTGCTGGCCGTCCTGCTCTCCATCTGCTCCGAGGCGGACGCGTTCGTGGCGGCGTCCCTGACTCAGTTCTCTCTCACGGCCCGGCTGACGTTCCTGGTGGTCGGCCCGATGATCGACCTGAAACTCTTCGCGATGCAGACGGCCACGTTCGGCCGCGAGTTCGCACTGCGCTTCGCGCCGGCCACCTTCGCCCTGGCCGTCCTGGTCTCGGCCCTGGTCGGGTCGGTGCTCCTGTGAACCGCCAGGCCCAGGCAGCAGTCCTCTTCCTCACCGGCGGCGCAATCCTGCACGCGGCCCTCACCGACCTCTATCTGCGGTACGTCAAGGCAGGGTTGCAGCCGTTGCTGCTGGCGGCGGGGGTGGTGCTGATCGCCACGGCGACAGCGACGGTCTGGTACGAGCACCGGGGGGCGGGTACGCCGACTGAATCCCCGACTGAAGCGGAAGCCCCGGCCGGAGCCGAGCCCCCGGCTGAAGCGGAAGCCCCGGCCGGAGCCGAGCCCCCGGCCGGAGCTGAAGCCGTTGCCGAAGCTGACGCCCCGGCCCCCGCCCACACCGACACCCACCTCCACACCGGCGCCCACCCCCACACTCACCACGAACCCCGCATCTCCTGGCTCCTGGTCCTCCCCCTCCTCGCGCTCGTCCTCGTAGCCCCTCCGGCCCTCGGCTCCTACAGCGCCATGCGTACCGGCACGGCGTTGCAGAAACAGCCCTGGGGCTTCGCGGACCTCCCCGCCGGTGACACGGTCCGGCTCAACCTCGTCGACTACGCGGGCCGGGCCGCGTACGACCACGGCCGTTCCCTCGACCACCGCCGCATCAAGATCGCCGGCCTGCTGGCCCTGGACCGCGACGGCAGCCCGTACCTGGTCCGCATGGCACTCAACTGCTGCGCCGCCGACGCCCAGCCGGTGAAGATCGGCCTGACCGGCCGGATTCCGCCCGTCCTACGACCGGACACCTGGCTGGAGGCCACCGGCACGTACACCACCAAACAGACCAAGGACCCGCTGAACGACGGCATCATCCCGTTCCTCGACGTCACCGACGTAAAACCGGTCCGGGCGCCACGAGATCCGTACGACGAGAGCTGGAACGGCTGAACCATAGGTAGCCGGAAACACAGGTGACCGCAGCGACGGATACGTCGTCTGGATCAACGCGGCGTCAACGACGGGAAGATCCCGGGGCTCCCGGAGTGCCGACGGCACCGAACTTCCCGTACGAGGCTGTCGACTGACCGCCGGCCTGCTGCTACAGGCCGTCCAGGAATCTCGCGACGGCCGACAGGAGGCGGTTTCTCCGGCGGTGTGCCTTGCTGCAGAAGCGCCGCCGACGCCAACGGCTACGCGGTTGTTGGACCGGCGCCCGGCACCACTCGCACGGCCGCGTCCGCATCTCCGAGCCCCCGCTCATGCCATTCATGCCCCTCATGCCGCTCATGTTGGCCATGTCGGAACAGTAGCGGGCGTCCACGGGGCCGTCCGCCCACACCAGCCCCGTGACCAGCGACCTCAAGATGGTGGATCTTCAATGGGCTAGCGCTGCTCGGAATCAGGGTCCCTCTTGGGGATGCCGTCGTACAGCGTGATCCTCCAGAAGGCGTCCTGACCGCCGTGGTCGCCGGCACGGTGGAACTCACTGGAGATGTCGATGCCGAGCCCAAGCTCCGCCGCAGAGTCCAGAGCACGCTTGACGTCGTCGAGCGTGTTCAACCACATCAACTTGATCGGTTTCGGCTGAACCTTGTCTGCCATGTGCCCCTCCACCCTTAGCCTGCGGTCGGCTACCCCTCGGCTCTCATACTTCCAACTTCCGTACTATCACGGGTCGTTCGGCGAGGTTAGCTGGCGTCAATGATCCAATCCTGATACCAGGGCGGCCCTTTGGCCGGCTCGGCTGCCGAGCAGGGGCGTGATCGATTCGCGTCTTTTGACGTCTCAAGAGTCGCTTTCCCTCCCCATGACAGTCAGGGATCCTTGCTGCCGTTGGCTGCGTCATGCTGCTTTTGACATAGATCGCCGAGGTGCTGTCTCAGCTACCTGAGATCATCCGTGCTCTTCAAGCAGGGCCAGATTTTCTTCCTGGGGTCCAGGGCTCGCCAGAGGGTAGACACACAACGACAACAGGCCGACCAAGTACTCACGCGAGTACTTGGTCGGCCTGTTGTTTCTCTGTCGGGGTGGCGGGATTTGAACCCACGACCTCTTCGTCCCGAAGCAACTTGGGTGGGCGGTCGACCTTGGGCCGGTGTGCCTCTCACCTGCTGTGATGGTCCGTAGGCGTGCGCGGTTGTCCGCCGCTGTCTGTCGGCGTTGTCACGCAGTTAGACACTCAGCATGACCCCGATCCGACCACCCGATGGTCACCCGCTCAAGGCTTCTGGGGATCGACGGGGCTTGAGACAGGGACGGCTGGCCGTGGAGGTTCGTCGTTGAGCCATGCAACCAGTGCCGCCGCACTCAGTAGCAGGAGCAAGACGGCCGAAATGACTTTGCCACTCTTGATTTTGTTGGCTCGAAACGAAAATTTCGCGTTTTCCGACTCCGCCAAAAATGTCAATTTCACTTTTTCCAACCTATCGTGATCAATGAAACATGACAAACATGGATATAACGGACTCCATGATGTCGACCAGTCAGGCACCAGCGCAGGTGAACGGCTATTTATCCCGTTATGTTAATATCGCCTGAAAGATCTACTCTGGGCGTAAGTCGGCGGAGTTCCAATGACTGAAGCCAGCCATCGTCGATCTAGAAAGTCGTCGTGGGGCAAGTCGCCGTGGGCTCAACTGCATGCGCCGCACTGCGAAGCGGTCCCTGACTGGCCACGGGCCGCTGTGTTGAGCGGTGCCCGCTCGTCGCCGTGTCTTCCCCTGGATTCCCGCTCGATTGGGCATGGATGGGGCACGCCTGGGCCGCGAACTGACCACCGTATTCGGAGATCCGTCGGGCGGCGGGCTCGCCGTCGACTAACGGTTGATCGGGATCTCGTAGACGATTTCGCAGTGAGCGGCGGGCACCACAATGTCCGCTGTCTCCACGGGTCGCCCCTGGTCGCTGTAGTACGTCCGGCGGATGTGCGTAACTAGCGCGGCCTTCTGGATGCCGAGAAGTGACGCCTCCTCGGTGGTCGCTTGCCGTGGCTCCGGCTGCTCCACGGTGTGGCTGACGGTGATGCCGATCTCGGCCATGCGGTTTACGACACCCGCCCCGGCATGTGGCCCACCCTCGGGGAGGACGACGAGAGTGCCGCCGGTGAGGTCGTACGGCTCCCAACTCGTCGACAGTTGCACTGGCTTGCCGTCGGCGAGGAACTCGTACGCGGTACGGACGCATAGGTCGCCCTCGGCGATACCGAGACGCACCGCGATATCCGCGGGCGCCGGGACTTTGGCGTCGGTCCGGCTCTCCCAGTCGCCCTGTCTGCCTACGGCCTTCATGTCCGCGCGAAACGGGGAGCCCTCGGGCTGCTCGCGTGCCGACGAACGGACTACCCGTACACGCTGCCGCGGCTCGGCGACGTAGGTGCCAGAACCGGCGCGACCCTCCAGCGCACCTTGGGAGATCAGTAGCTCCTGTGCTCGGCGCACCACGTTCTCGCCCACGCCGCACTCCTGGCCGATCTGGGCGCGGGAGGGGAGCCGGTCTCCCGGTGTCCACTCGTGCTCCGCGATACGCCGCCGGAGTTCGTCGGCGATGCGGAGATAGGGCGGCTGCTCAGGCATATAGAAAATCTAGTCCACTAGGTCTAATCTAGTTAACTAGCTTCACTGAAAGTGATCACTGGTGACGGAGGCTGCCCTGTGCCTGCTTCGGAGGTAAGCGCGGAGGCCATCGCCGCCCGGTTATCCGCCGCCGGGCTCACCGCACGCGTGGAGGAGCACGGTCGTTGCACGTCGATCGAAGCGGAGGTGCCGGAAACGCTCTCCGCCGAGTCATGGCGGGAGGTCCTGGCAGCGGTGGCCGAGGCCGATCGATTCGGGCTCATCGCCACCAACTTGAACGGCCGCACCCTCTGGGCGGTCGTACGCAAAAGGGTCCCCGCGACGGGCGATGTCGGGGGACCCGCGATCAGCGATCGGAGCTGAGCAGCGTGCTCGACCGTATCCTTCGTGCCGTCTCGCTCACCAGCGAACGGTACTTCCGCAAGGGCAGGCGCCGCCGCCCCGTAACGTCCGCCCGGCCGATGGCCGCTCCCCTCGGATTGCTCTACGGGCCGATGCCGTCCCTGGGACAGCGTCGAGAGCGCGCGGATGCTCTCGTAGGCGAGGAGACGACGCTCGTCCGTCCGTATGTGCTGGCCAGTGAGGAACTCACGCGACAACGCACGACAGCAGGGCCTCATGCGCTCCCTGCTGACATCTGGTTCGCCACGGCGGGGGCCCGTTGATGCCTCTTCATCAGCAGCCTCGCGTCACGCACGCAGAGGCCGTCCCCTACAGGTCGGGTTCGTGCCGGATCGGTACGCACCACGCGTGCACGGAGTCCTCCCCGGCCGCGGCGCCGGTTGACGTTCCGGTGATCTACGAAGCATGCGATTGCGCCTGTCATACGGCCGTGAATCGGGACCCGTCTGCGGAGGTGGCGCGGTGAGGGGATGGGCACCCGGGGGTGCGCCGGCCTCTACCGTCGAGATCACCTCGACCAGCGTGCAGTGCGGCGACGTCATCCAGGTCGGCGGCCAACCCTGCCGGGTGACTGACCTCGTCCAATTGCCCCATGGCGCCAAGCAGCTTCTGTTCGAGTCGGGCGAACTCCTGACCATGCACATGCGGACCCGTCTCGTCGCCGTGCGTGTCCTGAGAGGGCGGTGATCCAGTCCATGCCTTCTCGCCGTCACGGTATTGCCGAGGACCTCCGGAACCAGATCGCCACCTGTCGGATCAAGGCTGGCGAACGCCTGCCCTCTGAGGCCCAGTTAGCCGCTCGATACATGGTGAGTACGCCGACGCTGCGGAGCGCTCTCGCAGTGCTTGAGAGGGAAGGCTTTATCGAAAAGATCCACGGCAAGGGGAACTTCGTTCGCCATCCCCTCCGCAAAATCACGTACGTCGGCGGACGGGGCACGCTGGATACCCGGACCGCGGCTGAGGCGCCTCTCCGAGTCACTGTCCGAACCGCCAAGATCCGGGCGCGCGGACATCTGACCGCTCTGTTGAAGGTGCCGACCAGTAGTCCACTGACCGAATTCCTCTGCCTCAGCCATGAGGGGGAGTCGCCACTCAGCCTGGCTCGTATCTACGTTCCTCGCGACCTGATGCCGGCCACTGAGCCTGTGCTCGGTGAGTCGCCTGCGTGCGAGATGGCCGTGGCGAGATTCGCGGTGCTGCGCCCTCCATCGGCCGAAGTCCGGGAGACAGTCAGCGTTCGCCTCCCGACACCGGACGAAGCCTCAGCCCTTCGGATCAGCTCCGCCCTGGCGGTTCTCGCAATTACACGCGTGACGGCTGACAGCACCGGGCGCGTGGTCGAGGCTGCGCTCCTGGTGTTCCCAGGGGACCGTGCCGACGCGGTCTTCACCACCCACCACGTGATCGACGAAAGCGGGACGCAAGGATGAAAGCCCGAAATGAGTTGAGGCTTCTCCCGTGGTTGGGGCCGGACGGCAAGCCCTGCTACCTCAGCACGGACGACAGTGATGGCCACATGTCCCGCCTCGCGGACAACATCGAAGCGGTCCAACTCGGGATGGCGGCCGAACTGCTGAAGCAGGCTCAAGAGTTGCTCGACGACGGGGATACGGAGGCGGAGGAGTTGCGACTCCTGGCGGCGCAGCTGACTGGAGCCTTGCGGGACGCGCTCCGCGTAGCGACTAGCCGCGGTTGTCGCCTGGCTACTCCCGAATCTCACTGCTCCTGAGGGGGAGGGAACCGGGAGGCCGCGATTGCCGAGGGCGACCTTCAGCTAGTAGCAGCGCGCACCCATGGGGAGAGAGGCCCTGGCCCAGGACAGTGGCCACACGTATTGGCGGAGCCGGTTACGCCAGGTCGGCCTGTCGGGCCACTCCCGTACCCAATGCACATGGTCAGCGAGCTGCACCAGGGAGCGGATCGCCAGCTCCTTGTCTGCCATGGGCTCTCCTCCCGAGCTTCTGGAAGCGTCGTAAGTCTCGGTCGGTGGCACTGAGACGGACGGGCGTCCGGGGCGGGGGAGTAGTGAACGACCTGCTCGTCGTGGCCCTCTCTGTCTAACTGGGCCGCCTGGTATACGACTTGTGTGCCGTCGCTGTACGCACCGCGCGTAGGTCTGACTCCTCATGCCGTTGTCCTCCCAGATAGAGCCCCATTCTGGGATGCTGAAACGCGCGGAACGAATCGAGCCGCGCGTTTCGCCATCGCCGAGGGGGACGGCTATGGAGTGGTCGATATCCATCACGTACGGCGCACTGGGCGGTCTTGTCGTGGAGATCGTGGTCTTCTACGGCCGGATCGCGACATGGCAGGCGGCCCGGCACCGGGCCCGCACGCGCAACAAGCGTCGGGAGCAACTGCCACGGCTCGACAAGTATGTTGATCCGGCCTCCGACACGCTGGCTGCCCTCACCCGGGTGTCCCTCGGCGCCGGGGCTGGTTGGCTCTTCGCCCCGCAACTGACCGGGGCGCTCGCCACGGTAGCGGTGGGCGCGTCGGCGCCTGCGCTGCTACGGCAACTCGGCAGCGCACGGAGCCTTCAGGCGGTCGTCGCGGGGGCCGCTCCGCAGCCAGGCGGCACGGAGGCAGTTGAGCCATGAGCCGACTCGCCGAGAGGTACTGGGCATCGCTGACGGACTCCCGTCCCGAGGCACTGGACCACCTGATCGAACATGGACGGCGGCGAGACCTGCCCCTGTGGCGCAGGTACGTCGCTTCGCTGCTCGACATCGAGGTGATCGGGCAACGGACGGTTAACACTGAGGGCTTGGATCAGCACAGGGTGGTGCGGGATCGGCTGTCGCCCGCCGCCCACCACACGCTCGGCTCGACTGTCCAAATCGGGGTGACGGCCGCGGCACGGAGGAACGGGTGGCCTCTCTTGGCGTTCTCCGTCGCTGCCACCCTCATTTTCGCCGCCTCGATCAGCGCCTCGCTCTTGACGTCCGGCTCCGAGCGGCACCACGCGTTCCCGAGCGTCTCGACCGGCGCGGCAGTGCCGTCGTCGCCCACTGTCGCGGGAACCACCCGCCCCACCGTACTGCCTTCAGGCATGCACGCAGAGGCAGGCATGTTCGCCTGGGTGACCCCTGCGGGCTGGCGGCGGGAAGCGAAGACGCCGACGGAGGTGCACTACACCTCCCCGGACGGCCAACAGGAACTCGTGGGAACGGCCTCCCCAGCTCGTGGCGACCTGGCGGAGACGTGGCAGGCCTCGGAGCAGAACGCCCAAGAGGGCGAGGACTACCAGAGGATCCGCTTGGAGCGGACGACGTTCCACGACGCTCCCGCGGTCATCTGGGAGTACACCTTCACGCTCAAAGGGGCCCTGTGGCAGGCCCGGCTGCTGGGCTTCAATGTGGACGGCGCGTCGTACCAGATCAACACCTGGTACAAGTCGGAAATCGAGGCTCAGGCAGTCAGGATCTACAAAGAGGTCCGGGCTAGCTTCACCGTCCTCTGACGGCCGCAAACTGCGATCAGGTTGTTCGCATTGGGACTCGGGGGGCATCACAGTGGACAGCGGTTCGGCGAGAGGCCTACGCCAACGACTTCGTCGCCGTCGTCTGGCACGGGCGAAGCCCTTCACCCGTGTGTCCGCCGTGTCGGTGACAACCGTTTTAGGAGTTCGGTCGACCCGGCTGTCTGGAGGCATCGCCCTTGTGCCGATCTCTCGTGCATGACTGCCCCGGGCTGCCCATGTCCGCTGTCGTTGATGTCACTTGGTGATGTCAGATTCAACTTGGCGCGTGCCTCGATGACTTCTGCCGTGCCTTGATCGTCAGCCACGATGAGGAAGCCCAGTTGCGGCTCCACAGGGTTCACGTGATCGCGAGAGATCTCATCTCACCCCTGTGAAGGCGCGCCTTACTCTCCAGGCGTACGGCCGCCCTGACCCTGACTGGCCGGTGGCCAGTCGTTCGAGAAGAAGAGATCGCGTGCACTGTCGTGGGTTGTTGTCACCTTGCCGGCCATCGCCGCAGGGCCTCGAACGGTTCGGTGGCGGCCGCGATCACTATGTCAGTATCGCGGTTGCCTCGCTGAGTTCGCTCCATGAGATTACGTCACGCAGAGTTCCAGGAGGGACAATGCGAGCAGCTATTTGAGATTCAAAGATTGAAAGAGGCACTTAATGGTGAACGATTCGACTACCCGCTGCCAGTACGGTCCAGTTGACATGCGCGTCGCTGTGTGGCGTAGTGAGAACTAAGGTGCATCTGGAACCGAAAAGCTGGAGCGGTACCACCGGAGCGCAAATTTCGATGGAGTCGCCATGCAAAAGAAGTGCTTTGTTGTAATGCCCATCCGAAAAGCAGGGACGCCGGAGTATCAACATTTTCGCTCATTGCGGGATTTGGTAATCGAGCCCGTCATAAAGAACCTAGGCCTCACGGTGACTCGCGCGGACGATATCGCAAAGGGCGGCGCGATAGTCTCTGGAATCGTTCACCATCTCGCAACGGCGGATCTCGTGATCGCAGATCTGACCGACTTGAATCCCAACGTATTTTATGAGATCGGAGTCAGGCACGCCCTTCGAGGCAAAGGAACGGTGATGATTGTCGACACAAATAGGACTGAAACGCCGTTCGACCTGAAGCCTTACCGCATGATCGAATTTACTCCGGACCTGGAGGGCATCGAAAAGCTCCGAATGCTGCTGGATCGGTTCTCTCGCGAGATACTAGAAGAAGCTGGGGAAGCGCAGAAGGATAACCCAGTACATGACTTCCTTCCGTCCCTTCCGGCCGATATATTCTCGCACGTAGAGGGCTCCATTGAAGGTGAATTGAGGGAAGAGATATCCAGCCTTCGTGCATCGCTGAGCAGATATGGATTTGATTCGGTGAGCGAAACGCGAACCACGGATGCTGCTAGCGTTGTGTCAGAAGTCCTATCCAAATCTCAACGTGGCGAACTCCCTGCCGATCTCTTTAGCCAAGCGCGGGCGGCGGCGCAAGATGAGAACCGAACAGAATTCTTGAATCTCATCATGCAATTGGTGAATGATTCCCCCTTCGTTATTGCGGTACAAGACTGGGCAGCTCTATCCGGTGATGCGCATAGACTAAATTTGCCCGAAATATCGTTGGTGCTGCGCGAGCGCGCTCTGCAGTTGCGCCCCAATGATCAAGGGCTCAAGCGTATGCACCTTTCTGCCCTGGCTCATTCTGAGGACCCGCGTCACCGCGAGCGAGCCCGCGAAGAACTCGCAGCGCTCCTTAACATCTCGTGGGATGACGGGGAACTAAGACTGCCTGCAGAACTTGAAAAGAGGCACCTTGGCACATTCGGCTTGATGCTTGATGCATACCACCGCGATGGGCTGGATGGTCCAGCACTCAAAATTACTACTGCGCTAGTAGAGAGATATCCAGATTGCACAGTTTCTCTCAGAAATCACGCTCGGGCATTGTCGCGTGCAGAACGCAAGAATGACGCTGAGGACTGCTATCGCCGAGCGGTGCTCGCCGGCGACGTCGATGACGTCTCTTCGGAATGGTTGGGCAATGAGCTAGGAACCAACTCGGATCGCCTTGTAGATGCCATCGAAAGTTATCTGCGAGCTTGTGAACTAGACCCGCAGGATTCAGACCATTTCGCTCAGGTGGCGGACGAAATAGCCGAAGCTACGGCATACAAAGAACTCGGTGTGCATTCGAATCAGCGACTGCTTCCGGATGAGATTTCTAATTCATCTGTGATTGATTTCCTGGCTGCCGCTTTTTCATGCACATCGCTGACGCCAGAAACTATCACGTATGCGAGATCTGCAATCCTAGAAGCAGAGCTCCGTCAAGGAATTCTTGATGATTTGGTCGCCATGCGTCAGGGATCTACCGTAAAAATTGAGGGACGCGACATCTCCCTTCTTGCGAGGAGGGAGCGCTTGCAGCTAGTTCGGGAACATTATGCCCTCGTTCAGAGTGACCTAACGAAACCAGAGTGACGGCACAGCAGGCCGCACGCCAGTTGCGGAGCACCTTCCAAGTGGGTCACTTTTGATCCGGGGTTCCGCAGCGCGCGCACAGACGGTAGCCCACGGCCTTTGCGTCACCCAGCAGTATCCAACTTGCCTCCTGCAACTGCCGTCCGCCCCCAACAATGAGTCCGCACTGCTCGCTGCCATGGAACACCTCGCGGCCCTCCGGTGTGCTCGCGCGCACCAAGACAGCTGGCTCTCTAGAGCGGTCGACGCCCTCGTCGGCGTAGCACTCCTGCATATATTGCGCCGCGTCTTCCTGGCCGAACCCGTCCGGATACGGCAACTCCCTACCGCGCATCGTCGCCTCCCTGCTGCTGCGCCTTAGTCGCCGTGGAGCACTCTTTGCTTCAGCTCGCGCACGCGCTGAGCCAATTCCTTAGTGCGAGGCATTTTAAGGTGGAACTTCCTGTGAACCCGACGACTCAGCAAGAGAACTCTCGGCTCCATATCTAGGAGCTTTTTCCCTAGCGGATCTCCAGCTATTCGCGCTCTCGCAATTTGAATATCGCCGAGCACGGAGGGGCGCTCGGTCAGCATAAGGCCGCCCGCGTCACCCCGGCATATTATGTTTACAGTCAAGGTGCTTCTGGGACGGATGCGATCGACGCGAATCCGGACCACACGAGCATCCCAGTTCACAATCTCATTGGCTTCAAGTCGAGGCAGATCGAAACCGTCGACGCTCACTCGCAACAGATGCAAAAATGGGGCGCTCCCAGCATGAAAGGTGATCTCTTGCATCGCATCAAAGGGCTGCTCTGACTCATTCGCAAGAATGAACGAAACCTGATGTAGGTCATCCACTCGCTGACCATTTATGCGCGTTGAGATCGCCCTACCTTGCTCGCCGTCGGGAGCTATATCGCTGAGGGGGAGGAACTTTGGCATAATGAGCACCATCCCATTCAGCGCGTAACACGCCCCTTGGGGCTCCGTGAAGTCGCGCACAAGGGAAGTTCCGTTGACTTGCATTGTTATGCCGCCGCTATCAGGTTCCAGGCGGACGAACGTCTCAACTCCCGCCACTCTTCCGCTGATTGTGATTCCCTCGTCTGCGACGATGCCGTTCAGGATTCCGGAAAGCGTGATTTGATCACCGGGGTTAAGAAGGAAGGGGTCAACTTTCAGAACGCCTTCTCGAAGCTCAAGTGAATCGGAGCCTATGAAGTCGTCAATAGCCCCCCGGTTCACCTCAATCGCCCCACCCACAAATCGGCAAAGTTCACCAAAGTTGATGGACATGGGCCCTGCGAAATCGCTCGGCAGAATCGGCCCCCGGCCGGTATTCGCCAGTTTTAGTTTGAACGCCATCGGCCACACCAGGTTGAAGCCGCTTGGCTCTAGATGGACACTGAGAGGGCCTTGGTTGAAGTTATCGTAGGCGTCGTCGCTGCGATCCATGAGGAACGGTTCGCAATATGCGGTGTAGTGGATGCGCTTGAACGCACCACCTCTCTTTTGCCAGGCAAGCGCCGCAACCGCAACCACGAGTGACACTACGGCTATAGCAGTGCCGATCCAGAACTCCACAAGGCCCCCCTGCCCATTCCGTCGACCGGAGGAAGTGTACTGGCCATCCAGGTCGGCGGAGCGGCTTTGGGCTGGAGCTGCTTTGGGGCGAGTGATCATGGCCCCTTAAGCTTCCGGCGAGTCGGGCAGTCTGTGGACCTGCCCGTTAAAGCACGACGTTGGGGCCATGATCTTAGAGGCTCGCCCCAAAGTGGCTGCCTAAAGCCGTGGAGCCGACCGCCCCAGCCACAGAGGGTGTCTCCCACCTCATGCCCGCAGCTCGCTAGCGCGCCGCCGGGCGCGGCCAGCCGGGGCGGAGACAGGAGGCAGGCCGCGCCGCAGAGGCGGCGCGCGCCCGCGCCGTGCGCGGGCCTTGATGAACGTAGGGAAAGTTCTATCCCGCTGGGATGAGGCGTTTGCCGTCGTGGCTCCGCACGTGAGGGCCGTTGCCGTCCAGGGCATCCAAGAGCCGGATCGAGTAGACCTCCGCCATGCACTCCGACACTTCATCAGGCGTGAGCCACGCAACCGCGGTCGACTCGCTCGACGTTCGCTCCATGCCGCCTGACGGCTTGCAGCGGAAGACCAGGGCCACGATGCCCCGAGTCGTGTTCTTGTAGACCCCGGTGAGCTCGTCCACCTCGACGTGGATGCCCGTCTCCTCGAAGACTTCGCGGGCTACGCCGGTCTCCGGGGCCTCGCTGAGTTCGAGCACTCCGCCCGGGAGCTCCCAAGTGCCGTTGTCGGCGCGGCGGATCGCCAGGAGGCGGCCATCTTCGCGCACCACTACTCCGGCGACAGATACGGAGTGCAGCGGTGGCGAGGTTGCTTCCTGTGATTGACTCATGTACAGGAGCATAGGAGGAAGAGAAGGGCTATGGAAACAACGGTAGGAGGGGAGAGGTCCGTACCTCGGTACGTGCAGATCGCCGAAGAGATCGTGCAGCAGATTCGGGCAGGCGTCCTCAAGCCTGGTGACATGGTGCCGAGTGAGTCCGAACTCGTGGACCGCTACAGCGTCTCCGGCGGGACGATCCGCAAGGCCATGGCCGAAGTGCGTGCGAGCGGGCTCGTCGAGACACGGCACGGCAAGGGCTCCATCGTGAAGGATCGGCCGCCCGTACGGCATCGCTCCTCTGATCGCTTCCGGCGCTCGCTCCGGCAGGGCGGCAAGGCTGCGTACCTCGCCGAGTCCGCGCAGTCCGGGGCCACGGCCAAGGTGAGCGTCCTCTACATCGGTCCGATGGAGGCTCCCGAGGATGCCGCCCGGCGGTTGGGCGTCCCCGCCGGCGCTCAGGTGCTTGCCCGGCGGCGGCTCTACTTTCGCAACGGCACTCCGGTCGAGACGGCGTCCTCGTACCTCCCGTGGGACGTCGTGAAGGAGATCCCCGAGCTGTTCGCGGAGAACCCCGGCGGTGGTGGCATCTACGCCCGACTCGAAGACCATGGCCATGAGTTCGCGGAGTTCCTCGAGACGCTGCAAGCGCGCCCGGCCTCCAAGGCGGAGTCGTCCGAGCTGGCGCTCAGCCCCGGTGCCCCGGTGGTTCACCTGGTCCGGGAAGCGCGTACGACCGAGGGCCGTGTCGTCGAGGTCTGCGACACGCTCATGGCCGCTGACCAGTTCGTTTTCGAGTACCGGATCCCGGCCGCCGACTGACGCGCGCTCAACTCCCCGCAGCCCGTCGCGAGTTCTTCTTCGCGGCGGGTTGACTCATGTACAGGAGTCAGGCACTCTTCTTCGTGTCACTCATATACATGAGTGACGGAGTCCAGCCCCTATAGAGGAGTGAACTGCTGTGCGTCAGATTCCCGTCGACACCGCCAACGCCACCGTGATGGTCGCCAAGACCCCGCAGCCCAAGGTCAAGGACCGTCGTACCGGTGAGATCGCCCTCGACAAGGACGGCGTGACCCTGATGACCGTGGAGGTCATGTTCTCCACGCCCGAGGAGGTCGAGATCCTCAAGCTCACCGTTCCGCAGCCCGGCGTCTCCGAGGACCTGGCCATGGGCACCCCGGTCGCGCTGACCGGTCTGGTCGCCTCGGCGTGGGAGAACGAGTTCAACGGGCAGAAGCGCCACGGGATCGCGTTCCGTGCGGTCGCCGTGACCTCGCTCGCCGCCGGTGCGTCGCAGCCCAAGGCGGCCTGATCATGACCGCCTTCACGGTCGCTCTGGTGCTGGTCGTCGCTGCCGCAGGTCTTCTGCGGTGGCGGCGCCCCGCCTGGTACTGGCTGACCTTCGGCGTCGTCCTCGCCGCGCTGCGGGTCGCCTTCCGCTACGCCTCCGTCATGGATGCCTGCGGGCTGACCGTCCCGCCCTCGCGCTGGCGCCTCGCCCTCGCCCGGGTGGCCAACCGCCCGGTTCCCGAGTCCCGTGCACCGCGCATCCTGCGGTTGCGTCCCACCCGGACCGGCCTGGTCCTGCGGCTCAAGCTCCGCCCCGGACAGGACGCCTTCGACGTCTCGGCCGCCACCGACCGGCTACGTCACTCCTTCGGGATGTACGGCGTCACTTCGCGCGAACTACGGTCTGGCGTCGTCGAGTTGCGGATGACCGGCTATGACGTCCTCCAGCGGGTGCAGATGCCCGCCAAGGTCGACCGTGCCCCGATGCGCATCCCGGTCGCGCTGCGCGAAGACGGTGCGATCCACTACCGCGACTATCGGACCGTTCCGCACGGGCTCACGCTCGGCGCCACCGAGTCGGGCAAGTCCGTGTATCAGCGCAACCTCGTTGCCGGGCTCGCCGCGCAGGATGTCGCCCTGGTCGGCATCGACTGCAAGCAGGGCGTCGAACTCTTCCCGCTCGCTCGCCGCTTCTCCGCCCTCGCCGACAGCCCGGACACCGCGCTAGAGCTCCTGGAAGCGCTCGTGACGCACATGGAGGACGTCTACCAGCTCATCCGCGCTCAGCAGCGCATCAGCGTCAACGTCCCTGACGCGGAGATCGCCGCCGACATTTGGGACCTGCCTGCGGACATGCGCCCGGTCCCGGTCGTCGTCCTGGTCGACGAGGTCGCCGAACTCGCCCTGTTCGCCACCAAGGACGAGGAGAAGCGCCGGGACCGCATCATCACCGCCCTGGTCCGCCTCGCCCAGCTCGGCCGCGCTTCCGGGATCTACCTGGAGATCTGCGGACAGCGCTTCGGCTCCGAACTCGGCAAAGGCATCACTATGCTCCGCGCCCAGCTCACCGGCCGCACCGCGCACCGCGTCAACGACGAAGCCTCCGCGAACATGGCCTTCGGCGACATCGCCCCGGACGCCGTCCTCGCCGCCATCCAGATCCCCACCGAGACCCCCGGCATCGCCGTGACCGGCGATTCCTCCGGCGGCTGGGCCCGTATCCGCGCTCCGCACACCTCGCTGCGCCAAGCCGTGAACATCTGCAACCGGCACGCCGACCGCACACCGGACCTGCCCGCACTCGCAGCCTTCCGGCCCGCCGTCGCCCCGCTGCCCTCGGTCCGCGTGCCGCTGTCCAAGACAGCGCCCGCCACCGCCTGACCTTCCCATCCCACGGTCGGCTTGACCGTCTCGCGCCGGGTCCCTACCCGCCCCATGCCCAAAACAGGAGGTGACTCCATGACCCACTCGATCCGCCCGGACGCCGTCCTCGTACAAGCCGTGATCGCCGGAGCACTGTCCTTCGCCCACCTGCACGACCTCGCCGCCGCTGCCGGACAAGACGGCTGGAAAGCCTGGGCCTACCCGATCAGCGTTGACCTGCTCCTTGTCGCCGCGTGGCGTCGGCTGCGTACCGATGGCCCATCCCGGCTGGCCTGGTGCTGGTTCCTGACCGCGCTCGTGGCCTCGCTCGGCGCCAACATCGCCACCGCCGGACTGCTCGACCTGAGCGACGTTCCGGCCTGGCTGCGCATCCTGGTCGCCGCCTGGCCCGCGCTGGCCTTCATGGGCGGCACGCTCCTCGCTCACTCGCCCACTGCCGAAGACCGGGTGCCGGATCGGCCGGCACCCGCAGCCCCCGACTCCGCTCCGCAGATCCCGGAACCTGCGGCCTCCGCCCCGGCCCCGGAGCCCTCCGAGAACCCCGCAGCTGAAGCACCCCCAGCCCTACCCGCCGCCGACCCGACCCCGACAACTCCGGCTGTCCCGGCCGCACTGGTCGACCACGCCCGCAAGGTCGCCGACGACCACCAGGCCCGAACCGGGTCCCGGATCGACGTCGACACCCTGCGCGCCCGCCTCGGCGTCCCGCAGCAATTGGCCGACGCCATCGCCGCCCAACTCACCTGACCGGAAGGAAGTCCCGGATGACCAGCAACCCGGCCGACCTGACGAGCGCCGACTACCTCGACGGCGCACGCGAGATGCACGTCGCCGGACGCCTCTACCTGGCCCACCTCCTCGCTGAGGAAGCCGCACAGCGCACCACCGACCCGGCCACCGCCCGCAGCATCCGCGCACAGTTCCCGCCCCCCACCCGGAAGGACTGACCGACATGCCTGCCCGCGACCACTTCCACTCCGTGATGCGGATCGGACCGGTGCAGATCGGCACCCACCGCGACCACCACGGGCACACCAAACACGCCGCCGTGTGCACCAACGACCGATGCGGCTGGTCCGCCGACTACTCCAGCCAGACCGCCGCCCAACTCGCCGCCCGCATGCACCGCTGCAAGGTCCGCTAGGAGGCCATCGCCATGGACGTCCCGCTCTGGCTCGCCCTGATCGCCGTCGGCTACCTCGGCATCAAGCTCATCCGCCCGCCCTGGTGGCTCGTGGCCGTGCTCCTCCTCGGCGGCTACCTCCTCGCCGACAGCCTGCTCTCCCCGGTCATCGACACCGCCGTCAAGTAACCACCCGCAGAAGGGAGTTCGGCCATGTTCCGCCCCAAGGTCCCGACCATGCCTCAGCCGACCGGCCTCGTCACCCCGCCCGCTGTCATCGAGCCGACCACCGCCGTCCAGCACACCCCGGCGGCCCCCGCACCCATGGCACTCGCCCCGGCTCCGGCCCGGCCCACCGTCCAGCTCACCCCTGGCGGCGTCGTCGCCCTCGTCGGCGGTGGTACGGCCGTGGTCCTGGTCGTCGGCGCCGTCCTCGTCTCGATGCTCCTCGCGGTCGCCATCACCGGCGCATCCGTCGCCATCTGCGCCCTGGTCATCCGCTCGCTCATCAACAGCGAGGCAAAGCGCCGTTGACCGGCCCCCGGGCGGCCTCAACCGCCAAGTCTCCGCCGCCCGGGAGCCGTGCCCCTCTCCGATCTCGCAACCGGAAGGAACCTCCAGCATGACCCCCCGCACCCGACCTCCGTCCTGCATCTGCCCGAACTGCAACGGCTTTGCGTCCGCCGCCATCACCCTCGGCGGACGCAACCGGCACGGCCACCTGCGGACCATCACCGCCCATTGCCCGGCCTGCCACGGCACTGGCACCGCCCGCCGTACGCCCGTCCGGGAGGGCGTCCGTGCCTGACACGCTGCTCGACCCGACCACCCTCGGCGACCTGCTGAGGGTGGCTTCGGCCGACGACTTCGACCGCTGGCAGGACCAGATCCGCCGTACCGGCGGCTGCGCCGATCCGATCCACCTCACCGGCTGGACCCTCGCCAAGGACAAGACGACCGGCGAGACCCTGCATCACTACTCCACCGAGAACGAGCCCGGCGGACGCCTCCGCCTCGCCTGCGGCAACCGCCGTGCCTCCCGCTGCCCCTCCTGCGCCTGGACGTACGCCGGAGACACCTACCACCTCATTCGCGCGGGCCTGGCCGGAGACGACCGCCGCGACATCCCCGCCACCGTCCGCGACCACCCCCGCGTCTTCGCCACCCTCACCGCCCCGTCCTTCGGCCCGGTCCACAACCGCCCTGACCGAGGTACCTGCCGCTGCGGCACCCGTCACCCGTCCGACGATCCCGCACTCGGCACGGCGCTCGATCCAGAGACGTACGACTACAGCGCCGCCGTTCTCTTCAACAACCACGCAGGGGACCTCTGGCAGCGCTTCACCACCCGCCTACGTCGCGAGATCGCCGCCCGCGCCGGACTCACCCGCCGTGAGCTCGCCGAACACGTCCGCCTCTCGTACGGCAAGGTCGCCGAGTTCCAGAAGCGCGGCGCCCTGCACTTCCACGCCGTGATCCGCCTCGATGGTCCGGAAGGCCCCGACACCCCGCCCCCTTCCTGGGCAACCGCCGACCTGCTCGCCGACTCGATCCGCGCCGCCGCCGCGCACTCCTACACCTCGGTCTCCGCCCCGGCCTCCGAGGACCAGCCCGCCCGGACGTTCCGGTGGGGCACACAGCTCGACGTCCGCCCGGTCAAGGCCTTCGGCGACGGCTCCGACATCACCGAACAGGCCGTCGCCTCCTACGTCGCCAAGTACGCCACCAAGGCCGCCGAGAACACCGGCACCCTCGACCGCCGCATCGGCGAACTCTCCGAACTCGACCGCCACCAGGTCCCCGACCACACACGCCGACTCATCAAGGCATGCAAGGAACTCGACCCCCTGTACTCGGACCGCCGCCTCTGGGCCTGGGCGCACATGCTCGGCTTCCGCGGCCACTTCTCCTCCAAGTCCCGCCGCTACTCGACCACCCTCGGCGAACTCCGCCAGGCCCGCGCCGACTTCCGCGCCGCCCAGGAGCGCGAAGCCCTCGGCCTCGGCGACCACGACCCGGACACCGTCCTCGTCCTCACCGACTGGCAGTACGCCGGACACGGCCACACCCCCGGCGAATCCGCCCTCGCCGCCACCATCGCCCGTGACCTCCAACTCAACCGCGAAACAGCACGCGAGGCCCTACGTGACCAACTCGCCCTGGAAGGAGCCGCAGCATGACCACTGCCATCCCTGAACTGCTGACCGTGTCCGATGTCATGGCGCGGCTCAAGGTCGGTCGCTCCAAGGTCTATGACCTGATCCGCACGCACCGGCTTGCCTCCATCAAGATCGATGGAGCTCGTCGCATACCCGCCGACGCCGTACGCGACTTCATCCAGCACCAGTTGGGCGAGGCTGCCTGATGACCAAGCGTCGGAGCCGCGGTGACGGCGGTCTGCACTGGGACGAGAAGCGACAGCGTTGGATCGCCACGGCGAACCTCGGTTTCGACCCGAGCGGCAAGCGGATCGTCAAGCGGGGGAGTGGCAAGACCAAGACGGAGGCGAAGAACAGGCTCAAAGAGGTGCTGCGGGACCATGAGGACGGTCTCGCTATCGCCCCCACGGGCTACACCGTTGCGGACGCCGTGAACGACTGGCTTGCCTACGGATTGGCGGGCCGAGACCCGGGCACAGTCGAGACCTGCACCCTGTTGAGCCAGAACCACGTGATCCCGGCTCTGGGTGCGCGGAAGCTCCGCGACCTCAGCGCGGAAGACGTCGACCGCTGGCTGGCCACAAAGGCCAAGACGCTCAGTACGCGCACCCTTCAAGCGGTCCACTCGTGCCTGAACCGCTCGGTCAAGCGGGCCATGGCGCGGGACAAGGTGAAGCGCAACGTCGTCGAGTTGTGCTCAGTGCCTCAGGGACAGCCGGGTCGCCCGTCCAAGGCGCTCACCTTCGCTCAGGCTGAGGCGGTGCTCAAGGCGGCCGAGGGGACCTCGATGCACGCGTACATCGTCGTCGCCCTTCTGACCGGTGCCCGCACCGAGGAACTCCGGGCGCTCACTTGGGACCACGTCTTCCTGAAGGGAAGGCTGGACGCCGATCCGCCGCAGCCTCCGCACATCGCGGTGTGGCGTTCGGTGCGGCGTGGCGGGGACACGAAGACACGGAAGTCCCGGCGAACGCTCGCTCTGCCGGCACGTTGCGTCGAGGTCCTCTGGCAGCAGTTCGAAGACCAGGGTTGGGAGCGGCTCGCCGCTGACGACAGCTGGGAGGAACACGGGCTCGTCTTCTCGTCGGCTGTCGGCAAGCCGCTCGACGCGACCAACGTTCGGCGTGCCTTCCGCCAAGCGCTCAAGGATGCCGACGGGATCAACGCTGACGAGTGGACACCTCGGGAGCTCCGGCACAGCTTTGTGTCCCTGCTCTCCGATCGTGGCGTTCCGCTGGAAGAGATCTCCCGGCTCGTCGGCCACTCCGGCACCGCCGTGACCGAGGAGGTGTACCGCAAGCAGATCCGCCCCGTCATACAGACCGGTGCCGTGGTCATGGACGGCATCTTCGAGCGGGATCCGAAACGCTAGTCACGCAGTTAGACACGCAGCAACGCCAGAGGGCCCTTACCTATCCGGTAAGGGCCCTCTGACCTGCTACTTAGCTGTCGGGGTGGCGGGATTTGAACCCACGACCTCTTCGTCCCGAACGAAGCGCGCTGCCAAGCTGCGCTACACCCCGATGTCGCTGCTCAGCAGGCCACTCGCGTGGGCCACGTTCGTGGCGACGTCGTTTACTTTAGCCCACCGGTGGCCGGAGACGAAATCCGGTTTTCGGGGGGTCGGTGGCGCCGCGGACCCGGGCGGATGTGGTCCAGGACGACGAGGAGAAGGGCCAGGGCGTAGCAGGCGAGGCCTAGGACCGTGGCGTTGCCGAGGGCCTCTACGTAGCCGTGTCTGGGTACGTCGAGGAAGGAGTACGGGTAGCGGGCCTCGGCGTTGGGAGGCAGGAGTGCGCCCCGCGCGAGGGTGAAGGCCAAGTATGCGGCGGGGAGGATCAGCCACGTGGCCGCGGTGTGGAGGCGTAGCGGGCCCGGGCGGGTCAGCAGGAGCCAGTCCAGTACGGCCATGACCGGGACCGCCGTGTGCAGGAGCTGGTTCGCGACGGCGTGCCAGCCGGTGAGCGTCTCGGCATCGCTCGTCATCGAGAAGGCGCTCGAACCGTTCGCCAGGATCACGTGGTGGACCACGCCCGCGCCCACCGCGTACAGCAGCGTGCCGGCGGTGACGGCCGACGGCAGCGGGCGGCGGGCCGTCCATGCCCTCCAGGCCGAGGCGGTGAACACCGCGGCCACCACGATGCCGCTCAGGATCGTGAAGTGGCTCAGGACTCGGGACGGGGAGGCCAGCAGTAGCGCGAGCACTACACCCGCCGTCGCCGTCCCTGCCACGAGGAGGCGGAAGGCGGCGACCAGGGGGCGTCGGACGCGGGGGATCACCGCGTCCGCCGGGACGACGGGGACCACGGCGGCAGCCCTGGCGGCTATGCCGGGGATGACGGGTATGTCAGGGATATCCGCAGGTATGGGAGCGGTCATGCCCTCACGTTAAGCGGGGTGAACAAAAGGGGCGATACGGGTTGAACCGGTCGAGTGGATGGATGGATGTGTGGGCGGGGGAGCGGGAGGGGTGGGTGGGTGGGGGAGGTGGTAACGCCCCCTCCTCCCCCCTCGCAATCCCCTCAGTCCCGCCTCGCCAACGTCAGCAACGTAACCTCCGGCGGGCACGCGAACCGTACCGGTGTGTAGCGGTTTGTTCCGCAGCCTGCCGATACGTGCATGTATGCCGTCCGCCCGGACTCCGCCTCCGTATGTGTGGACAGGCCCTTCGCCCGTGCCGTGTCCAGGTCGCAGTTCGTCACCAGGGCGCCGTAGAAGGGGAGGCACAGCTGGCCGCCGTGGGTGTGGCCGGCCAGGATCAGGGGGTAGCCGTCCGCGGTGAAGGCGTCGAGGGTGCGCAGGTACGGGGCGTGCACGATGCCCATCGAGAAGTCGGCCGAGGTGGACGGGCCGCCGGCCACGCGCGCGTAGCGGTCGCGCTTGATGTGCGGGTCGTCGAGCCCGGTCAGCTCGATCTCGAAGCCGTCGATCTTCAGCGAACCCCGGACGTTCGTCAGGTTCAGCCAGCCCGCCGAGTCGAAGCCGTCGCGCAGCGACTCCCACGGGTTGTGGACCACGTCGACGGCGGGCGCGTTGCCGTTCAGCCCGTGCCTGCCCTGAGCCTTGTCGAACAAGTAGCGTGCGGGGTTGCGGAGTTTGGGCCCGTAGTAGTCGTTCGAGCCGAAGACGTACACGCCCGGGAACTCCATCAGCGGACCGAGGGCGTCCAGCACCTCGGGCACGCCCTCCGGGTCGGACAGGTTGTCCCCGGTGTTGATGACGAAGTCGGGGCGCAGTCCGGCCAGCGAGCGCAGCCAGCGCTGCTTCTTGCGCTGGTCTCTCACCATGTGGATGTCGGAGACCTGGAGTATGCGCAGTGGCCGCATCCCCGGCGGCAGCACGGGGACGGTCACCCGCCGCAGACGGAAGGAGCGGGCCTCGAAACCCGCCGAGTAGAGCAGACCGGCGGCGCCAGCCGCCGCGATTCCCAGAGGTACTCCGTATCGCGCGCGCATACGTCCATCGTGTCAGACCACGCACACTCGTAAGACCATCGGAGGACCATCGGAGGGGCATCGGAGGGGCATCGGAGGGGCATAGGAGGAGGCGCCCGAAATCCACGGGCAGCCGCCGCACCACACCTGCGACAATCACCCCATGACCACGCTCAAGTCGAAGCTGCAGGCAGACCTCAACGCCGCGATCAAGGGGCGCGACGAGCTCCGCTCCTCGACGCTCCGGCTGACCCTCGCCGCGATCCAGAAGGAGGAGGTCGCGGGTACGGAGAAGCGCGAGCTCTCCGACGACGAGGTACAGAAGGTGATCGCCAAGGAGGCGAAGAAGCGCCGCGAGGCGGCCGAGGCCTTCGCGCAGGGCGGCCGCGCCGAGTCGGCCGAGCGCGAGAAGGCGGAGGGTGTGATCCTCGCCGACTACCTGCCCAAGCAGCTCTCCGACGACGAGCTCCAGCAGATCGTCGTGCAGGCGGTCGAGGAGGCGAAGGCCGCCGGTGCCGAGGGCCCGCGTGCCATGGGCCAGGTCATGAAGATCGTGAACCCGAAGGTGGCCGGCCTGGCCGAGGGCGGCCGCGTCGCCGCGGCGGTCAAGAAGCTGCTCGCGGGCTGAGTTTCGCGGGCTGAGCCTCGCGGGCTGAGTCCGGGACCTTCGGGGCCCGCCGAGAATTGGGCTGAGCTCGGGCCTCCGGGGCCTCGGGGGCCGCCCGCCGGAACTCGGGCTCAGTCCGAGGCCGCCGTGACGGCCTTGGCCCAGGCCCATACCGATGGCCAGGCCCATACCGACGGCCTCGGCCATGCCGACAGCCCTGGCCATGCCGCCGTACGGCCGATGGCCTTCACCATGCCGCCGTACGGCCGACGACCCCGGCCATGCCGCCGTACGCCGATGGGGGCGCCCCTAGTCACTAGGGGCGCCCCCATCGGCGTACAGAGAGCAGAGCAGGATTCAGGAACCCGGCCTACGGGAAATTGCCGCCGTTCCCGTTCCCGTTCCCGCCGTCGTTTCCGCCGATCGTCCACTCCTCAGGGATCGAGATGGTCGGAGTGGGGATCTGGGGATCACCGGTCCCGCCATTGTTCCCGTTCCCGCCGCCGTTCTCGTTCCCGCCGTTGTTCCCGTTGTCGCCTTCGTCCTCGTCGCCGCGGCCCTTGTCCTCGTCGACCTTGCGGTCGGGGATGTAGACCAGGTTGAAGGTGGGATTGTCCTTGCCCTCCAGGGCGCCGGTCATCATGTCCCGCCAGATCGGTCCGGGGACCTGACCACCGAAGACCTTCTCGTACGGGACACCGCCGATGGTGATGTTGGTCATGTGCCGCTTGTGGGCCGGGTCGCCGACCCAGACCGCGCCCGCCATGTTCGGCGTGTAGCCGACGAACCAGGCCGCGTAGCGCTCGTCCGTCGTACCGGTCTTGCCCGCGCTCGACCGGCCGTCGCTGAGGCCCGCCTGCTGACCCGTACCGTCCTCGACCACGCCCTTGAGGATCGTGTTGATCGTGTCGGCGGTGGTCTCGGACATCGTGCGTCGGCAGCTCGTCTTCGGCACGGGCAGGGACTTCTTCTGACCGCCGACGGTCTGGCTGATCGACTCGATGGCGACCGGCGAGCAGGACGTGCCCCGCGCGGCGAACGTCGCGTACGCGCTCGCCATCGTCAGCGGGGACATCTCCTGCGTGCCCAGGGCGATGGACGGGGCCTGGTTCATCTTGGTGCCGTCGGCGCGCTCGACGCCCATCTTGGCCGCAAGCTCGGTCACCGGGCAGATGCCGATGTCGCTGATCAGCTGTACGTAGTAGGTGTTGACCGACTTCGCGGTCGCTTCCTTCATGTCGTACGGGCCGACCTCGGTGGAGTTCTCGTTGGTGACCGGGACGTTCTTTTCGTTCCAGCTCTTGCCGTTACAGGCCGAGACCGGGCTCGGGTAGTCCATCTCGTACGGCGACGGGTACACCTGCGTCGCGGGCCTGCCGCCCTCGATGGCGGCCGCGGCCACGATCGGCTTGAACGTCGAACCGGGCTGGTAGCCCGCGCCGCCGCCCATGCCCTTGTCCACGGACAGGTTGATCGTCGTCTCGTTCTTGGCGAGGCCGTACGGACGGGACTGGCCCATCGCCAGGATCTTGCCGGTGCCGGGCTCGACGATGGTGGCGGCGGTGGCCACGTCGTCGGTCTTGTAGACGTGGTCCTTGATCGACTTCTGAGCCGACTTCTGGGACTGCGGGTCGAGCGTCGTGCGGATCGTCAGGCCGCCCTTGTTCCAGACCTTGGCCCGGGCCGCCTTGGTCTTGCCGAAGACCGGGTCGTTGAGCAGCACCTTGCGGACGTAGTCACAGAAGAAACCGGCGCCCTTGACCGCCGTGATGCAGCCGTTCTTCGGCTTGCTGACCTTCAGGCCGAGCGGCTTCTTCATGGCCTTGTCGGCCTCCGCCTGCGAGATGTCCTGGACGTCGGCCATGCGCTGCAGCACCACGTTGCGCCGCTTCGTGGCCTCGGCCTCGTCGTTGACCGGGTCGTACCGGCTCGGCGACTGGACGATGCCGGCGAGCAGCGCGGCCTCCTCCACCTTCAGGTCCTTGGCGGACTTGGAGAAGTAACGCTGGGCCGCGGCCTCGACTCCGTACGCCTGTTGCCCGAAGAACGTGATGTTCAGGTAGTTCTCGAGGATCTTCTTCTTGCCGAGCTCCTCCTCGACCTGGATCGCGAACTTCAGCTCGCGGACCTTCCGGCCGAGGGTCTGCTGGGTGGCCTGGGCGACCTTGGTCTGGTCGTCGCCGGCCTCCTCCACGAAGACGTTCTTCACGTACTGCTGCGTGAGCGTGGAGGCGCCCTGGGAGACGCCGCCGCTCTGCGCGTTCTTGTTGAGGGCGCGCAGGACGCCCTTGAGGTCGACCGCGCCGTGCTCGTAGAAGCGCGAGTCCTCGATCGCGACGATCGCCTTCTGCATGTACGGCGAGATGTTCTTGAGGTCGACCACCGTGCGGTCACGTGAGTAGACCGTGGCGATCTGGCCGCCCTTGCTGTCCAGGATCGTGGTGCGCTGGCTCAGTGGAGGCCGCTTCAGGTTGGTCGGGATCTCGTCGAATCCCTCGACCGAACCCTTGGCCGCGAGACCGAGCGCGCCGAACGCCGGCACGGCGATGCCGGCCATGACGGCTCCCGCGAGCACACTGACACCGAGGAACTTGGCGGCCTGCTGCGTTGGAGACAGACCTCCGCCCGAGCGCTTGTTTGGCATGAGGGCAGCCTACGTTCTCATTCGCCGGACACACGTACAGGCCTTGGCCTAAGCTGCTCTCAACTGTCACAGCAGTAGGGCTACGTATCAATACGTCCGGCGACCCCGAATCGTTTCGGTCGGCACTCGACTTTTTTGTTGAGGACGTGCCCGAATCCGCCTCATGTGTCAGTTGTCGTCCGTTGTGACGCAACTCAACTGCCCCGGTTTGCCGGGAAGGTCACGCATGTCGCCGGGTCACTCCGTTGGGTGATCTGTCGCGTACCCATAGTCCATTCGGGCCATTCAAGATTGGGCCCGAAGGGGCTGGTTGACTGTGCCCACCTTCCGTAACGTCCTCAACTGGCGGCGGTGAATATGCCGCTGCCGCCGTGGGGGAGCCTCGATTCGGGAGAGGACGGCGCCGGTATGGGCTGGGTAACCGACTGGAGTGCGCAGGCGGCCTGCCGCACTACCGATCCGGATGAACTGTTCGTTCAAGGAGCAGCGCAGAACAGGGCCAAGGCAGTGTGCACCGGATGTCCGGTACGCACGGAGTGCCTGGCCGACGCGCTGGACAACCGCGTCGAGTTCGGCGTGTGGGGAGGAATGACGGAGCGGGAGCGCCGCGCACTGTTGCGCAGGCGGCCCACCGTCACCTCTTGGCGCAGGCTGCTCGAAACCGCGCGTACCGAGTACGAGCGGGGGGCGGGAATCCTGCCCCTCGACGAGGAAGAGGTGTACGAGAACTACGCGGCGGTCGGCTGACCCGCCTCTCTCCACCTCCGCACGCAACCGGGGCCCCGGCGGCCCCGTGTGCGTCAGGGGGTGCGCATCAGGACACGTCAGGGGGCCACGTGACGTACACACACGTGACCCCGTTCGGCGTCATGTCCGGCTGGCTCCGTGCTCAGCTGGCTTCGTGCTCGTACGGTCTCGTCTGGCTTCGTGCTTGTACGGTGTCGATCCGTTCGGCCGGTCTCGTATCGTCCGTACGGTCTCGTAGTTCGTGTGTCCGTCCCTCGGTTCCGTGTAGTTGGCGGCGCGTCGTATACGGCGTCTGCGTGCGACACGCCTGAGTGCGGCATGGGGCCTCTGTGGCCCCGAGGGGGCCTACGCAGCTCCGGTCGGCGGGGTACCGGCACCGGCCGCGAGTCGGTTTCCGATGTCCCGTAGTCCCGCGAGGTCGTGCACATCGCCGGGCAGCGCGGCCACTTCGGCCACCGCCACTTCGGGGTGGCGGGCGGCGAAGCGGTCACGTGTGCGCTGCTCACGGGAGAGCAGCTGCATGCGCTCGGCGTGCAGCCTCAGCAGGCCTGCGGTGAGTTGTTCGACGGTGCGGTCGTCTGCGTGGTCGTCCGTGTGGTCGTCCGTCCCGGCTGCTTCGGCGGTGGTCCGGTCCGCGGCGGGGGAGCCTGCGTCGGGCGCGGGAGCCTCGGGAACGGTGGTCTGGGTAGCGGGTGATTCTGAACTGCCGTACGTGTCGGGAGAGTTACGAAGACCAGCTTTCCCGTCCATCTGATCAACAATGCGGGCCTCATCAAGATTTTCCGCGGCGCCGAGCGCCCGCTCCGCGGACAACTGGGCCGCGCCGCTGCCGTGGACGCGGTTCAGCACGAGCCCCGCGAACGGCATGTCCTCGGCGGCCAGCCGCTCCACGAAGTACGCCGCCTCGCGCAGCGCGTCCCGCTCAGGGGCCGCGACGACCAGGAACGCCGTCCCGGGCGCCTGGAGCAGCTTGTACGTGGCGTCCGCGCGGGTACGGAAACCACCGAAGGTGGTGTCCATGGCGGCCACGAACGTCTGGACGTCCTTGAGGAGCTGGCCGCCCAGCAGCTTGCCGATGGTGCCGGTCATCATCGACATCCCCACGTTCAGGAACTTCATCCCGGCGCGTCCGCCCAGCTTCGCCGGTGCCGTCAGCAGCCGGATCAACTTGCCGTCCAGGAACGACCCGAGCCGCTTCGGGGCGTCCAGGAAGTCGAGCGCCGAGCGCGAGGGCGGGGTGTCGACGACGATGAGGTCCCACTCGTCGCGGGCCCGCAACTGTCCCAGCTTCTCCATCGCCATGTACTCCTGCGTGCCCGCGAAGCCCGCCGAAAGCGACTGGTAGAAGGGGTTGTTGAGGATCGCGGCCGCTCGCTCGCGGTCCGCGTGCGCCTCGACGATCTCGTCGAAGGTGCGCTTCATGTCGAGCATCATCGCGTGCAGTTCACCGTCCGCGGAGTCGTCGACGCCCTTCACCCGGCGCGGGGTGTTGTCGAGCGCGTCGATGCCCATCGACTGGGCGAGCCTGCGCGCCGGGTCGATGGTGAGGACGACCACCTTGCGGCCGCGCTCGGCCGCGCGCAGCCCGAGGGCCGCTGCCGTCGTGGTCTTGCCGACGCCGCCGGAGCCGCAGCAGACCACGATGCGGGTCTTCGGGTCGTCGATCAGCGGGTCGACGTCCAGGACGGTGGCGGCGTCTATGGCGCGGGCGGCGTCCTGCGCGTACGCACCACCCGTGTTGGTGCCGCTGTCGGGCGCGTGCGTACCCGCCTGGGTGTCGCTGTCGGGCGCGTTCGTCCCTGTGTGTGCGTCGTCGGTGTGCGGGTGGGCCGGATCGGTTGCGTGGGCCGGGGTGTGTGCGCGGGCGGGGTCCTGGCTCATGAGATCCCTTGCTGACGCAGTTCCGTGGCGAGTTCGTACAGGCCCGCGAGGTCCATTCCCTCGGCGAGCAGCGGGAGTTCGTGCAGCGGGAGGCCCAGATCCTGGAGCACGGCCCGCTGTTCGCGCTCCAGCGCGTGCCGCTCGGCGTACTCGTCGGCCTGGGTCAGTAGCGGCTCCACGAGCCGCTCGGCGATCTGGCCGCGGCGCGCGCCGCCGAGCCCCGCGGCGGACAGCGACTTGGCGATCGCCGTCCGCGGTGCCTCGCGGGTGAGCGCGAGATCGGTCTCGTCGAGGATCGCGGGCCGCACCATGTTCACGATGATCCGCCCGACCGGCAGCCGTGCGGCGCGCAGCTCGGCGATGCCGTCCGCGGTCTCCTGGACGGGCATTTCCTCCAGAAGCGTCACCATGTGCACGGCGGTCTCGGGCGACTTGAGCACCCGCATGACGGCCTGCGCCTGATTGTGTATCGGGCCGATCTTGGCGAGCCCCGCCACCTCGTCGTTCACGTTCAGGAAGCGGGTGATCCGACCGGTCGGCGGTGCGTCCATCACCACGTAGTCGTACGCGAAGCGCCCGCGCTTGTCCTTGCGGCGCACGGCCTCACAGGCCTTGCCCGTGAGGAGTACGTCCCTGAGGCCCGGTGCGACGGTGGTCGCGAAGTCGATGGCGCCGAGCTTCTTCAGGGCGCGTCCGGCGCTGCCGAGCTTGTAGAACATCTGGAGGTAGTCCAGAAGGGCCAGTTCGGGATCGATGGCGAGGGCGAACACCTCCCCGCCACCGGGAGCGACGGCGATCTTCCGCTCCTCATAGGGCAGCGCCTCCGCTTCGAAGAGCTGTGCGATGCCCTGTCTGCCCTCGACCTCGACCAGAAGAGCGCGCTTGCCCTCTGTCGCGAGGGCGAGCGCTAGTGCTGCGGCTACCGTGGTCTTGCCGGTACCGCCCTTGCCACTGACGACCTGGAGCCTGCTCACGTCTTCGAGCCTAACCAGTCGACCGCCGGAGTAAGCAGGAGGCTGTGGACAACGTGTGCGCCAGGCATGCCCCAGGTTCCGTACGTGGTCCCGTACGTGGTCCTGGACGAGGCCCGCGGAAGGGCGTGCGCGGCAGCGGATACAGTCGCCTTCATGACCAAGTGGGAATACGCAACCGTGCCGCTGCTCGTCCATGCCACGAAGCAGATTCTGGACACCTGGGGCGAGGACGGCTGGGAGCTTGTCCAGGTCGTGCCCGGGCCGAACAACCCCGAGCAGCTCGTCGCCTATCTGAAGCGCGAGAAGGCCGCATGAGCGTCGTCGAGGCGAAGCTGGCCGAGCTCGGACTGACCCTGCCGGACGTCGTACCGCCGCTGGCCGCGTACCAGCCCGCGGTGCGGTCGGGCGTGTACGTGTACACATCCGGCCAGCTCCCGATGGTGGAGGGCAAGCTTCCGGTCACCGGCAAGGTGGGCGCGGAGGTCACGCCGGAGGAGGCCAAGGAGCTGGCCCGCACCTGTGCGCTGAACGCCCTCGCGGCGGTCAAGTCGGTCGCGGGTGACCTCGACCGCATCGCGCGCGTGGTGAAGGTCCTCGGCTTCGTCGCCTCGGCCTCCGACTTCACGGGCCAGCCCGCCGTACTGAACGGCGCGAGCGAACTCCTGGGCGCGGTTCTCGGCGACAAGGGCGTGCACGCGCGCAGCGCGGTCGGCGTGGCGGTGCTGCCGCTGGACGCGCCTGTCGAGGTCGAGATCCAGGTGGAGCTGACGGAGGCGTGAGCGAGCCTTCGCGGCTGGGG
Source organism: Streptomyces sp. NBC_00878 (assembly GCF_026341515.1). Classification (NCBI taxonomy): domain Bacteria; kingdom Bacillati; phylum Actinomycetota; class Actinomycetes; order Kitasatosporales; family Streptomycetaceae; genus Streptomyces; species Streptomyces sp. NBC_00878. The sequence continues at coordinate 5,942,184 of NZ_JAPEOK010000001.1, forward strand.
TGGCCCTCCTCCTCTCCGTAGCTCGGCCGGTTGGGGTGGCCCTCTTCGCAGTTCGCTCTGCCGGGGCGGGCCTCTCCGCAGTTCGGTCAGCCGGGTGGGCCCCTCCGTGGCTCAGCCGATCGGGGCGGGGCGGGCCTCTCCGTAGCTCGGCAGGCCTCCCTGGGGAGCCGATTGTTGCCTCTCGAACATCAGCTCACTCCGGGATAGCCTCCGCCCATGGCGAATGGGCAGTGGTATCCCCCGGAGTGGCCCGAGAGAATCCGCGCGCTCGCGGAGGGCACGCTCTCACCGGTCGCCCCCAGGAGCGCGGCCACCGTCATGCTGCTCAAGGACACCGACTCCACCCCCGTCGTGCACATGCTGCGCAGACGCGCCTCCATGGCCTTCGCCGGAGGCGCGTACGCGTATCCCGGCGGCGGTGTGGACCCCAGGGACGACGACCGCCGGATCCGCTGGGCGGGCCCCACGCGCGCGTGGTGGGCGTCCCGGCTCGACGTCGACGAGACCTCCGCCCAGGCGATCGTCTGCGCGGCGGTGCGCGAGACGTACGAGGAGGCGGGCGTCCTGCTCGCCGGCCCCACCGAGGACACCGTGGTCGGCGACACCACGGGTGACGAGTGGGAGGTGGACCGGGAGGCGCTGGTCGCCCGTGACCTGTCCTTCGCCGAGTTCCTGGAGCGCCGGGGGCTCGTCCTGCGCTCCGATCTGCTCGGCGCCTGGACCCGTTGGATCACCCCGGAGTTCGAACCTCGCCGCTATGACACGTGGTTCTTCGTGGCCGCCCTCCCGGAGGGCCAGCGCACCCGCAACGCCTCCACTGAGGCCGACCGCACCGTCTGGATCCGCCCCGCGGACGCGAGGGACGGTTACGACAAGGGCGACCTCCTGATGATGCCGCCCACGATCGCGACCCTGCGCCAGCTCGGCGCGTACGCCACCGCCGCCGAGGCCCTCGCCGCGGCACCGGGGCGTGACATGACGCCCGTCCTGGCCCAGGCCCGCCTGGAGGACGGCGAGCTGGTCCTCAGCTGGCCCGGCCACGACGAGTTCACCAAGCACATCCCGACCGGTGGAGCATCCGCATGACCGACGCCGCCGCCCTTCCCGGCCAGCCGCGGGGCGGGGTGCTCTCGGGCCCCGCCACCGCGCGTGCCGTCAACGTCCTCGCGCCCAACGCGTCCGCGATGACCCTGGACGGTACGAACACCTGGATCGTGGCCGAGCCGGACTCCGAACTGGCGGTGGTGATCGACCCGGGGCCTCTGGACGACGTGCATCTGCGGAACGTCGTCGACACCGCCGAGAAGGCCGGCAAGCGGGTCGCGCTGACCCTGCTGACGCACGGGCATCCGGACCATGCGGAGGGCGCCGCGCGGTTCGCGGAGCTGACCGGCACCAAGGTGCGGGCGCTCGATCCGGCGCTGCGGCTCGGTGACGAGGGCCTGGCGGCCGGGAGCGTCATCACCACCGGTGGCCTGGAGCTGCGCGTCGTGTCCACGCCCGGCCACACCGCCGACTCGCTCTGCTTCCATCTGCCCGCCGACCGGGCCGTCCTGACCGGCGACACGATCCTGGGCCGGGGCACCACGGTCGTCGCGCACCCCGACGGGCGCCTCGGTGACTATCTGGACTCCCTGCGGCGGCTCAGGTCCCTCACGGTCGACGACGGCGTGCACGTGGTCCTGCCGGGCCATGGGCCCGTCCTGGAGGACGCCCAGGGCGCCGTCGAGTTCTATCTCGCGCACCGGGCCCACCGCCTCGCCCAGGTCGAGACGGCGGTCGAGGACGGCTACAGGACCCCGTCCCAGGTCGTCGCCCACGTCTACGCCGACGTCGACCGCTCCCTGTGGCCGGCGGCGGAACTGTCGGTGCTGGCGCAGCTGGAGTATCTCCGGGAGCACGGGCTCATCGGAGACGCGTGAGGGCGAGGGTCCTGAATCCCAGGGACTGAGGTCTACGACGGGCTGAGGTCTACGACCCTGAATTGAGGTCTACGACCTGACCCCAGGGCCCGACATCCGGAAAACGTCCTCCGTAAACGTCCTCCGTAAACGCCCTCCGTAAACGCCCTCCGTAAACGCCCTCCCTAGGGACGCGGTTTCTTGATGCCGTGCACGCGCGCGTACTCCTCGGCGAGCCACGGCCCGAGATCGTCGACGTACGAACGCAGGACGGCGGCATCGCCCCTCGGCTCGTATCCGAGGACGGCGGCCTCCCGCAGTTGGGCGGCCCGCTCCGGGTAGTACGCGCCGAACGCCTCGGCCATCTCCGTCAGATCGCTCGTCCAGCCGTTCCAGCGGGGCATGACGAGGGTGAAGCCGGTGCGGACGAGATGACGTGACATGAAGCGCACGAGGGGCCTCCTGGCCTCCTCCGAGTGGCCCGCCTCGGTGATCCGCTCGCGCCACCGCGTGAGGAACAGCGCGAGGTCGCCGTTCGTCTCGCGGGCGAGGAGGGCGTCGGGCCGGTAGCGCGGCAGGTCCTCGGCGAGGTCCTCGCCCAGCAGCGGGGTACACAGGCAGGCGACGAACCAGCCGAGGTCGTGCCTCTCCAGGTCGCTCAGCACCTGTGTCCGACTGACCAGCAGCGTCCCCGCCCCGTCGATCTGCGGGAACTCCTTGTCGAGCGCCTCGTCGAGCGAGCGGGCATCCGTACGGTCCGCGTCCGTGGGCTCCTCGCGCAGTGCGAGCAGCAGATCGAGGTCGGAGCGGCCCACGCGCGCGGTGCCGCGCGGAATCGACCCGTACAGGTACGCGCTGTGCAGCCGTGCCCCGAAGACGTCCGGCACCCGGTCGCGAGCCGCGGACACGACGGGCCGGAACGCCTGCGGGATCAGCCCAAGTGATCCCTCGCGTTCGATGTATCCCCGGGCGTCGAGCCCCTTGTTCGGCATGGGAACACTCTGCATGGGGCGGGCCGCGGGTTCATGTCATTTCCCGTTCCGGTCACTTCCAGCGGAACTCGCGCAGCCGACGACGACAAGAAGGGCCCCACCGCGCGACAGGGCCCTTCTTAAAGAAGACGTGACGTAACGGCGCCGCCGATTTCCTGCGACTTGATCCGCCGGACAGGCCCTAGCGCGAGCGCTTCGCGAGGCGCTCCACGTCCAGCAGGATCACCGCGCGGGCCTCCAGACGGAGCCAGCCGCGGCCCGCGAAGTCGGCGAGCGCCTTGTTGACCGTCTCGCGGGAGGCGCCGACGAGCTGGGCCAGCTCCTCCTGGGTCAGGTCGTGCACGACGTGGATGCCCTCCTCGGACTGCACGCCGAAGCGGCGCGAGAGGTCCAGGAGCGCGCGGGCCACCCGGCCCGGCACGTCGGAGAAGACCAGGTCGGACATCTGGTCGTTGGTCTTGCGCAGCCGCCGGGCGACGGCGCGCAGCAGGGCGGCGGCCACCTCGGGCCGCACGTTCAGCCAGGGCTGGAGGTCGCCGTGGCCGAGGCCCAGCAGCTTCACCTCGGTCAGCGCGGAGGCGGTCGCCGTGCGCGGGCCCGGGTCGAACAGCGAGAGCTCGCCGATGAGCTCGCCGGGGCCGAGGACCGCCAGCATGTTCTCGCGGCCGTCGGGGGATGTGCGGTGGAGCTTCACCTTGCCCTCGGTGACCACGTACAGGCGGTCACCCGGGTCACCCTCATGGAAGAGCGCGTCTCCGCGTGCGAGGGTCACCTCACTCATGGAGGCGCGGAGCTCCGCGGCCTGCTCGTCATCGAGCGCCGCGAAGAGCGGGGCGCGCCGCAGAACGTCGTCCACGAGTTCTCTCCTTGTCGACCTGCTTCAGGGGATCTTGCTCCCCCGTGTGCCGGGGACCGTGTTCCCCATCTTGCCGGACGGTCCAAACAGTGTGATCAGTCACAAGTCTGCCGCACAGGTGTGTCCAGCATTGCGGCAGGGGGCCAATTGGGGGCCGATCTCCGAGGGCCGGGGCGGATGTCAGTGGGGGGCTTTAGGCTGGCCGGGTGTCCAAATAGCCGGTGAGAGCACAGGCCAAGGGGGCTGGACGGGTGGTTGCACGTCGCGATTCCGCTGTGGGCGAACAGGTGCCCGGTGGAGCGAACAAAACGACAAAAGCGGCAGGGGTCGGGGCGGTGAAGAGGTCGGCGGGGGCCGCCGGGAAGGCCGCGGGCGCCGCGGCCTCGGAGATGGCCGCGTCCGCGAAGAAGGCCGCGGCCGTCAGGAGAGCCGCGTCCGCCAAGAAGTCCGCCCAGAAGGCTGCCGCCCCGAAGAGCGCACCGGCCAAGGCACCTGCCAAGAAGGCTGCCGCCCTGAAGAAGACGGCCAAGAAGACGGCCAAGAAAGGCGCACCGGCCAAGGCGCCCGCGAAGAAGGCCTCGCCGACGCGGGGACTCGCGGCGATGGGCGCGTCCGCGACGACTGACGCGTCCACGGCGAAGGACGCGTCTGCGATGAAGGACGCGTCTGCGACGAGGAGCCCGTCTGCGGCGAAGGACGTGTCCACGGCGAAGAGCGTGTCCGCGAAGGCGCCCGCCAGGAAGCCCACGCCCGCCCAGAAGCCCGCAGCGGCGAAGAAGCCCACGCCTGCCCAGGAGCCCGTACCCGCGAAGAGGGCCGCACCGGCGAGGAAAGCCGCCCACACCGAAGTGACCCCCGCCAAAGTCGCCCCCGCCAAGCCGCCCCGGAACGAGTCGCCCACGGCTCTCGTCCGGCGAGCACGCCGTATCAATCGCGAGCTCGCCGAGGTGTACCCGTACGCACACCCGGAGTTGGACTTCGAGAACCCCTTCCAGCTGGTGGTCGCCACCGTCCTGTCGGCGCAGACGACCGACCTGAGGGTGAACCAGACGACACCGGCTCTCTTCGGGAAGTACCCCACGCCCGAGGACCTGGCCGCGGCGAATCCGGAGGAGGTCGAGGAGATCCTCCGGCCGACAGGGTTCTTCCGGGCCAAGACGAAGTCGGTGATAGGGCTCTCCAAGGCCCTGCGGGACGACTTCGGAGGCGAGGTCCCCGGCCGCCTCGAAGACCTCGTCAAACTGCCCGGCGTGGGCCGCAAGACCGCCTTCGTCGTCCTGGGCAACGCATTCGGCCGCCCGGGCATCACCGTGGACACCCACTTCCAGCGGCTCGTACGACGCTGGCAATGGACCGATCAGACGGAGCCCGACAAGATCGAGGCGGCCATCGGCGCGCTCTTCCCGAAGAGCGAGTGGACGATGCTCTCGCACCACGTGATCTTCCACGGCCGCCGTATCTGCCACGCCCGCAAGCCCGCCTGCGGTGCCTGCCCGATCGCCCCGCTCTGCCCGGCGTACGGCGAGGGCGAGACGGACCCGGAGAAGGCCCAGAAGCTCCTGAAGTACGAGAAGGGCGGCTTCCCGGGCCAGCGCCTCAACCCTCCGCAGGCATACCTCGACGCGGGCGGTATGCCCGCACCCCCGCTGGGAGCGCCCGATCCCGGCGCATCCGCCTCGGGTGTCTCCGCGCCTGGTGCCTCCACGCCTGGCGCCTCTGCTCCCGCCACCTCCGCCCTAGGCGCCTCTGCACCTGGCGCCCCCGCCCTGGGCGCCTCCGCGACTGGTGCACCCGCCCCCGCTACACCTGCGCCCTCCGCGCCCACCCCACCCGCGCCCACCACCCTCACCACCCCCGCGCCAGTTTCACCCCGGCCGGAGGCGGGATGACGGAACGATCTGTGGACCCGCGGGCGTTGAGAGCAGCAGAACGGGGGTGGCGATGACGCGCGCGAGTCACACGCACGGCATGCAGGACGGCGATCTGGTCCTGACCAAGGACGGCCTGCCCGGCTGGCTGGACCCGGTGGTGCGTGCCGCGGAGACGGTGGAGCCGCTCCAACTGAGCCGTTTCCTGCCGCCGGAGGACGGCGGCGGACGCCAGTCGGCCGTGCTGATCCTGTTCGGCGAGGGGGAGCGCGGCCCCGAGTTGCTGCTCATGGAGCGGGCGAGTTCGCTCAGATCACATGCCGGGCAGCCGGCTTTCCCCGGTGGTGCCCTCGACCCCGAGGACGGCGACCCGAAGGCCGACGGGCCGTTGCGGGCCGCTCTCCGCGAGGCCGAGGAGGAGACCGGGCTCGACCCCCGAGGCGTCCAGCTCTTCGGCGTGCTCCCGAAGCTCTACATCCCGGTGAGCAGCTTCGTGGTCACCCCGGTGCTGGGCTGGTGGCGCGAGCCGACCCCGGTCGGAGTCGTGGACCCGGCCGAGACGGCCCGCGTCTTCACGGTCCCCGTGGCGGATCTCACGGACCCCGGCAACCGCGCGACGGCCGTGCATCCACGCGGCCACGCAGGTCCGGCATTCCTGGTCGAATCCGCCCTCGTCTGGGGCTTCACGGCCGGAATCATCGACCGCCTCCTGCACTACGCGGGCTGGGAGCGGCCGTGGGACCGCGACAAGCAGGTCCCGCTCGACTGGCGCGCATGACAGGGTGGCATCTGCGCTGTGTCTTCCCGGGAGCTCCGACATGAGCGGCTGCGCCACGGACCCCCGGACCCCCGGCCGAGGCACGGCCACCGCAAAGTGATGAGGCGAGGCTTGAAGCAGTGAACGTGCTGGACATCCTGTTGCTGGTCGCCGCCGTGTGGTTCGCGATCGTGGGCTATCGCCAGGGGTTCGTCGTCGGCATCCTGTCGGTGATCGGTTTCCTGGGCGGCGGCCTGGTCGCGGTCTACCTCCTGCCCGTCATCTGGGGCGCGGTGACGGATGACGCGGAGGTCGGTACGACCGCCGCCGTCGTCGCCGTGGTCGTCGTGATCGTCTGCGCCTCGGTCGGCCAGGCCCTCACCACCCACCTCGGCAACAAACTGCGCCGGTACATCACGTGGTCCCCGGCCCGCGCCCTGGATGCCACGGGCGGCGCCCTCGTCAACGTCCTGGCGATGCTCCTCGTCGCCTGGCTCATCGGCTCGGCCCTCGCCGGTACGACGCTGCCGACGCTCGGCAAGGAGGTCCGCAACTCCAAGGTGATGCTCGGTGTGGACCGGGCGCTGCCCAACCAGGCCGACACCTGGTTCGCGGACTTCTCCTCGGTCCTCGCGCAGAACGGCTTCCCGCAGGTCTTCAGCCCCTTCTCGAACGAGCCGATCACCGAGGTGGAGCCCCCCGACCCGGCCCTCGCGAGCAGCCCGGTCGCCGCCCGCGCCCAGCGTTCCATCGTCAAGGTCACCGGCACCGCGCAGAGTTGCGGCAAGGTCCTCGAAGGCACCGGCTTCGTCTTCGGCCCGCGCCGCGTGATGACCAACGCCCATGTGGTGGGCGGCGTCGACGAGCCGTACGTCCAGATAGGCGGCGAGGGCAAGCGGTACGCCGCGAAGGTCGTGCTCTACGACTATGAGCGCGACATCGCCGTACTCGACGTACCCGATCTGAGCGCGCCCGCCCTGCGGTTCGCCGCCAAGGACGCGTCGAGGGGGGACGACGCGATAGTCGCGGGCTTCCCGGAGAACGGGTCGTACACGGTCAACGCGGCGCGGGTGCGCGGCCCCATCACGGCCAACGGCCCGGACATCTACCACCGGGGCACCGTGCAGCGGAAGGTCTACTCGGTCTACGCGACCGTGCGCCAGGGCAACTCCGGCGGCCCGCTCCTCACCGCGACCGGCGAGGTGTACGGCGTGGTGTTCGCGAAGTCCCTCGACGACGCCGACACGGGGTACGCGCTGACCGTGGCCGAGGTCCAGGAGGACATCACCAAGGGCCGCACCGCCAACCAGCAGGTGGACAGCGACAGCTGCGCGCTGTAGTCCACGGGCACCGAGGGCTCGACGGACGACCGTCACCCGGGCGAAGTCACCTGACGCCACCCGAGCGAAGGCACCGACCGTCACCCGGGCGAAGTCACCTGACGCCACCCGAGCGAAGGCACCGACCGTCACCCGGGCGAAGTCACCCGACGCCACCCGAGCGAAGGCACCGACCATCACCCGGGCGAAGCCATCGACGCCACCCGGGCGAAAGCACTGACGTCACCCGAGTGAAGTCCCGAGGTTCCCGTCGCGCGGTGTCCCGAAGTTCTCGCCGCGCCGTGCTCCGAGGTCCCCGCCGCGCGGTTTCAGCCGCGCGGGTGGCGCAGACGCGCCGAGACCCAGCGGGCACGGCGCCTGAGGATGTGTGGGATGCCCAGCCGAGGATCCGTGCCCTGCAGCTGCGGGGCTCCCCTCTGGTGGGAGCTCAGGCCACTGGCCGAGCGGCGGTTTCGTGCTGCGTCACTGTAGTCGTGCGTCCAGCCCATACCCCGACGTCTGCCCCCGCCCCAAGGTCGATAACCGCCCCCACGCCCCCCAATCGGCCTATGCGCCGGGCAATTGGCCGTTCGCGGAACAGGCGTTCCCGAGACGCCTGGGACGCATGGTGCGCAAGCTCCGCCGACCGGCCCCCGACCTGCGCCGGGACACCTTCAGCGGTCAGGCATGGCGGCCTCAGCGGTCCGGCTCGGGGTCCTTCAGCCAGTTCACCAACTCGGTCGAAAACGCCACCGGATCCTCCTCGTGAGGAAAGTGCCCGAGCCCGTCGAACAGCCGCCAGCGGTACGGCGCTTCGACGTACTCCCCGGACCCCGCGGCACTCCGCGTACGCATCACCGGATCGAGCGAGCCGTGCAGATGCAGCGTCGGCACACGCACCGGCCGCTTCATACGGCGGTTGAACTGGATGCCGTCCGGGCGGGCCATCGAGCGGACCATCCACCGGTACGGTTCCAGCGCGCAGTGCGCCGTCGACGGGATCAGCATCGCCCGCCGGTACATCTCCACGGCCTCGTCGTCCGGCAGCCGCGGCCCGGACCAGTCCCGGATCAGCTCGGCGACCAGCGCCCCGTCGTCGGCGAGCAGTTGGCGCTCCGGGATCCAGGGCCGCTGGAAGCCCCAGATGTACGAGCCGGCCGCGGTCTGCTTCATGTCGGAGAGCATCGCGGAGCGCCAGCGCCGGGGGTGCGGCATCGAGGAGACCACGAGCCGGCGGACCAGCTTGGGGCGCATCACGGCCGCGGTCCACGCCAGATAGCCGCCGAGGTCGTGGCCCACGAGCGCGGCGTCGGGCTCGCCGAGGGACCGTACGACGCCGGTGATGTCGAGCGCGAGGTTCGCGGGGTCGTAGCCGCGCGGGGTGCGGTCGCTGCCGCCGATGCCCCGCAGATCCATCGCGACCGCGCGGAAGCCCGCGTCGGAGAGCGCCACCAGTTGATGCCGCCAGGCCCACCAGAACTGCGGGAAGCCGTGCAGCAGCAGGACCAGCGGCCCGTCGCCCATCTCGGCGATGTGGAAGCGCGCGCCGTTGGCGGCGACGTCCCGGTGGGTCACCTTTTTCCCGCCGGGCACGTCGAGCCGTACCACCGAGGTGGGTTGTGCCGAAGGTGATTGCCCCGAGGGGACGGAGGAGCCGGTCATGACGACGAGCGTGCCACAGCCTCGACGGTGTCACCGACCGGGTCGGCCGGGGCCACCTGACGGGGGTGCGGTTTCACGTTCTGCAGTACGGCCGCCGACTCCTTGACCGAGGCGGCCGTCTTCTGCGGGCCCTGGCCCTTCTTGGCCTTCTTCGCGAAGACCACGCCGATCAGCACGAGGACGCCGGCGATCACCACGTTCGCGGCGAACGACAGCAGGAAGCAGACGGCCAGGTTCCAGTCGCTCCAGGTGCGGATGCCGTACGCCAGGGCGAAGCTCAGCATGGGCAGGGAGAAGATCAGTACCGCTCCGGCCGCCGCGAACGCGCCGCCGCCGACCGCTCCGCGCTTGACGTCCCGCTTGAGCTGCGCCTTCGCCAGCGCGATCTCGTCGTGCACCAGCGCGGACATCTCGGTCGTCGCCGAGGCGACCAGCTGGCCGATGCTGCGTTCGGCGCCGACCGGGCTGCCGTCGGGTGCGCTCATCGCGTTCTCCCTGTTGTCTGTCGCTGTTGTCTTGTCGCTGTTGTCTGTCGTCGTGGAGCTGTGAGCGTTCCGGGTACGCGCGGACCGTGTACGTGCCGGGCCTACGTGTGCCGGACCGCACGTGCCGGACCGGGCGTATCGGAACGTGCGTAAGGGACCGTGCGTGTCCGATCATGCCGGACCGTCGTTCTCCTCGCTTGCCCTGCCCGTCACTTCGGCAAGCCTCCGGTGTTCGGCGGCCTTGCGCTCGTGGATCTCGGCCATCCGCAGGTGGTAGGCCGGGTCGCCCTGCTCGTAGACGTCGGGGATGCCGGAGAGGTCCTCGTCGAGCTCCTCGTCCTCACACAGCCTGCGGTATCTGGCGTTGCGTATCTTCAGCAGGACGCCCGACAGGACGGCCGCGATCAGGGAGCCCAGCAGGACGGCGGCCTTGACCTCGTCGGTGAGCGCCCGGTCGCCCTCGAAGGCGAGTTCGCCGATGAGCAGTGAGACGGTGAAGCCGATACCGGCGAGCGAGGACACCGCGAAGACATCGGGCCAGGCCAGGTCGTCGGAGAGCGACGCCCTGGTGAAACGGGCCGTCAGCCACGTGCCGCCGAAGATGCCGACCGCCTTGCCGACGACCAGACCGAGCACGACACCGAGGGTCTCCGGCCGGGTGAACACCTCGCCGAGCGCGCCGCCCGACACCGCGACCCCGGCGCTGAACAGCGCGAACAGGGGCACGGCGAGGCCCGCCGACAGGGGGCGTACGAGGTGCTCGACGCGCTCGCCGGGAGAACGCGCTGCCATTTCCCGCCCACCCGGCCCTGCGCTGTCCTCCTTGCGGGTGGTGCAGCGCAGCATCAGACCCATCGCGACACCGGCGATCGTGGCGTGGATGCCGCTGTTGTACATCAGCCCCCAGATCACCAGGGCGAGCGGCACGTACACGTACCAGCCGCGTACGCCCTTGCGCAGCAGCAGCCAGAAGACGACGAGGCCGACGACGGCACCGCCGAGCGCCGCGAAGTCGAGGTCCGCGGTGAAGAACACCGCGATGATCAGGATCGCGAAGAGGTCGTCGACGACGGCGAGCGTGAGCAGGAAGGCGCGCAGGGCGCTCGGCAGCGACGTACCGATGACGGCGAGGACGGCGAGCGCGAAGGCGATGTCGGTCGCGGTCGGTACGGCCCAGCCGGCGAGCGAGCCGTCGCCGGTGACGCCCACCAGGGTGTAGACGAGCGCCGGCACGGCCATGCCGCACAGGGCGGCGACGACCGGGAGCGCGGCGGCCCGCGGGTCCTTGAGGTCACCGGCGACCAGTTCGCGTTTGAGTTCGATGCCGGCGACGAAGAAGAAGACCGCGAGGAGGCCGTCGGCGGCCCAGTGTTCGATCGAGAGGTTCAGGCCGAGCGCGGCGGGTCCGACGTGGAAGTCGCGGACGGTCTCGTAACTCTCCCGGATGGGGGTGTTCGCCCAGATCAGCGCGGCGATCGCGGCGATGAGCAGAAGGACGCCGCCGACCGTCTCGGTGCGCAGCGCGTCCGCGACGAAGGTCCGCTCGGGCAGCGAGAGCCGTCCGAGGGCCTTGCGGTTCTTGCCAGGAGCGGGCGCGGGCACAGGCACGGGATCGACCTCCGGTCGGTAGGCATCACTGAGCACTTGCCGACCAGACTTCCCGGCGCACCTAGTGAGATCCCTGGGATCCCTGACTGCTCTTGTCGCGTTTCTCTTGTCGCGTTGTTGACGCGCTCCTCAGCCTACCCAAGATGCGGCCGGACCCATCCGGTGATCATCAGGCTAGACGCGAAAGGGGCACCCGGCGCGTCCTGCGCCGGGTGCCCCTTCGAGCCGTACGTCAGCCGAGCCGTACGTCAGTCCTCGCTGGCCGCCGCCGGAAGCTTCGACTGGATGAGGTCCATCACCGTGGAGTCGGTGAGCGTGGTGACGTCGCCGAGCTGACGGTTCTCCGCGATGTCGCGCAGCAGCCGGCGCATGATCTTGCCGGAACGGGTCTTGGGCAGCTCGGCCACCGGCAGGATCCGCTTCGGCTTGGCGATCGGGCCGAGGACGGTCCCGACGTGGCTCCGCAGTTCGCCGACGAGGGTCTCGGTCTCCGACGCCGTACCGCGCAGGATCACGAAGGCCACGATCGCCTGGCCGGTCGTGTCGTCGGCCGCGCCCACGACCGCCGCCTCGGCGACCGACGGGTGCGAGACGAGCGCCGACTCGACCTCGGTGGTCGAGATGTTGTGCCCGGACACGAGCATCACGTCGTCCACCCGGCCGAGCAGCCAGATGTCGCCGTCGTCGTCCTTCTTGGCGCCGTCGCCGGCGAAGTACTTGCCTTCGAAGCGCGACCAGTACGTGTCGAGGAACCGCTGGTCGTCGCCCCAGATGGTGCGCAGCATCGACGGCCACGGCTCGGTGAGCACGAGGTAACCGCCGCCGCCGTCGGGCACTTCGCGCGCCTCGTCGTCGACGACCGTCGCGGCGATGCCGGGCAGCGCCCGCTGCGCCGACCCCGGCTTGGTCTCGGTGACACCCGGCAGCGGCGCGATCATCATCGCGCCGGTCTCGGTCTGCCACCAGGTGTCCACGATCGGGGCGCGGTCGGCGCCGATGTGCTTGCGGTACCAGATCCAGGCCTCGGGGTTGATCGGTTCACCGACCGAGCCCAGCACCCGCAGACTGCTGAGGTCGAACTTCGCGGGGATGTCGTCGCCCCACTTCATGAACGTACGAATGGCCGTCGGCGCGGTGTAGAGGATCGTCACGCCGTACTTCTGCACGATCTCCCACCAGCGGCCCTGGTGCGGTGTGTCCGGCGTGCCCTCGTACATCACCTGCGTCGCGCCGTTCGCCAGCGGTCCGTACGTGATGTACGAGTGGCCGGTGACCCAGCCGATGTCGGCCGTGCACCAGTAGACGTCGGTCTCCGGCTTGAGGTCGAAGACGGCGTGGTGGGTGAACGCGGCCTGGGTGAGGTAGCCGCCGGAGGTGTGCAGGATGCCCTTCGGCTTACCCGTCGTCCCCGAGGTGTAGAGGATGAACAGCGGGTGCTCGGCGTCGAACGCCTCGGGGGTGTGCTCGGCGGACTGCTTCGCCGTGATCTCGTGCCACCAGACGTCACGGCCCTCGGTCCACGCGACCTCCTGGCCCGTACGGCGCACGACGAGCACCTTGTCCACGCCGTCGACCCGGGAGACCGCCTCGTCGACGGCCGGCTTGAGCGCGGAGGGCTTGCCGCGGCGGTAACCGCCGTCGGAGGTGATGACCAGCTTGGCGTCGGCGTCCTGGATGCGGGTGGCGATGGCGTCGGCCGAGAAGCCGCCGAAGACCACGGAGTGCGCGGCGCCGATGCGGGCGCAGGCCAGCATCGAGACGACGGCCTCGGGAATCATCGGCAGGTAGATGGCGACGCGGTCGCCCTTCTCCACCCCGAGCTCCGTCAGCGCGTTCGCCGCGCGGGAGACCTCGTCCTTCAACTCGGCGTACGTGATGGCGCGGCCGTCACCGGGCTCGCCCTCGAAGTGGATGGCGACGCGGTCGCCGTGCCCGGCCTCGACGTGCCGGTCCACGCAGTTGTACGCGACGTTGAGCTTGCCGTCCTTGAACCACTTGGCGAACGGCGGGTTCGACCAGTCCAGGGTCTCGGTCGGCTCGGTGGCCCAGGTCAGCCGGCGGGCCTGCGCGGCCCAGAAGCCGAGCCTGTCAGCCTTGGCCTGCTCATACGCCTCCGCGGTGACGTTGGCGTTCGCGGCCAGGTCGGCGGGCGGCGCGAACCTGCGTTCTTCTTTCAGCAGGTTGGCCAGGCTTTCGTTGCTCACGACATCTGCCTTTCCCGGGTGTCCGTTGTGCCCCGGCCACAGCTCATCAGACGCGGACCCTGGTGACAAGGGCCGTTCAAAAATTGGTTTAGACCTGTGAGCCGGATCATGTGTGCCGAGCCGGCTCGTGTCTGCGTGCGGCTTTCCGTGGACACGGTGGGGTCACACATTGCCACGGCCGGGGGAAGAAAACGGTTCAGGTACGCGGACGGGGTGAGCTGATCCGGGGTGGGCCCGGTGAGCTCACGCGAGCGGTCGGGTGAGCTCACGGGAGGACCCGTGTGAGCCCTTGGGGAAGGGCTTACGGGCCCCCGGGGCAGGGCCGGTTCAGGCGGGTGTGTCGTGCAGTGCCGTTGCCGCGACCCGGTCGAAGAGCTCGCCGTCCGGGCTGTCGTGGGGCGTGCGCTCCGTGAGGAGATACGCCTGGGCCTCGCCCACGTGGAAGTACATCCCGTGCAGTTCGAGCGCGCCCTCCTGCAAGGCGCGCGCCACGGAGTCGTGCGCCCGCAGGTGCTCCAACTGCTGCACCACGTTGGTCAGGCAGAGCTGCTCCACGGCGTCGGCGGCGGGCCGTCCGGCGATGCGCGTCCAGGGCCGGTTCTTCTCTGCCATCCGCTCCAGGCTCGGCATCCCGTGCTGCAGCCACCGCTTCAACGGCGTCTGCGCGCCGCCCGGTTCGGTGTTCATCAGCGCCTGCATCGCCCCGCATCCGGAGTGCCCGCACACGGTGATGGACCGCACCTGGAGCACCTCCACCGCGTACTCGATCGCGGCCGCTACCGAGTCGTCGGCGCTCTCCTCGCCGGGGGGCGGTACGAGATTGCCGACGTTCCGTACGACGAAGAGGTCGCCCGGGCCGCTGGAGGTGATCATCGACGTCACGAGCCGGGAGTCGGCGCAGGTCAGGAAGAGCTGCGAGGGCTGCTGCCCCTCCCGCGCGAGCCGGGCCAGCTCGCCACGCACCAGGGGTGCGGTGTTGCGCTGGAACGTGCTGATGCCGCTGGCCAGTTGATGCCCGCTCGGGCGCCCGCCGGGCGGGGTGCTCTCGGGGCGCTCGCAGTGGTGGTTGCGCCAGGGGGTCCAGGGCCGGCAGTGGCAGTGCGAGGTCTCGCCGGTGCCCCCCTTGACGTGGGGTGCGGCCAGCCGGGCTCCGGTGCGTCCGGTCAGCTCGACGGAACCGCCCTGCGCGAGGTGCGTGCTCTGCCAGTCGTGCAGCGACTCGTACGCCGCGTGGTCCATGAAGGAGCCGTCCAGCTCGACCACGGCATCGGCGCCCTGGGGCACGAGGTGCAGTGTCCGGCTGAGGCGCGGCACGGCGAGGAAGGTCAACTGCCCGCGTACGCGCACGTGGTGGACGCCTTCCGAGTCCACCTCGTGGATGATCCGCGTGCGGGTGAGCCGGTGCAGCGCCACGGCCACGGCCACGGCGACACCGACCGTCACGCCTTCGAGGACGCCGAAGCACACGATTCCGGCCGTCGTGACCGCGTACACCGGGATCTCGCGGTGGCGGGTGACCGTACGGATGTGGTGCAGGGACACCATCTGGATGCCGACGGCCATCACCAGGGCGGCGAGCGACGCGAGGGGGATCAGCTCCAGGACCGGGATCATCAGGAGCGCGGCCACTACTACCCAAACGCCGTGCAGCATCGTGGAGCTCCGACTGACCGCGCCCGCCTGCACGTTCGCCGAGCTGCGGACGGCCACCCCCGCGACGGGGAGCCCGCCCAGCGAGCCGGAGACGATGTTGGCGGCGCCCTGGCCGAGCAGCTCGCGGTCGAGGTCGGCGCGCTTCTGCTGAGTCGGCCGCCCGGTCGTGAGCTTGTCCACGGCGATGGCGCCGAGCAGTGATTGGACGCTGCACACCAGCGTGATGGTGAGTACGGCGGCGATGAGCCCGAGCACCGGACCCTCGGGCAGTCCGGCCAGTGCGTGGCTCCGCCAGGACGGCAGGTCGACCTTGGGGACGGTGAGCCCGGCGAGTGCCGCCGTCGCCGTGGCCAGGGTGACGGCGACGAGCGCGGCAGGCGCCCTACGAAGAGCTCGTCCCGCGCTTCCGGGGATCCGGGGCCAGGCCAGCAGGACGACCAGCGTCAGGGCGCTCATCGACAGCGCCGCCACCTGGGAGTGGGCCAACTGGGCGGGCAGCTCCCGCAGGTTGGCGACGACCGAGCTGCTCGGGGAGCCGCCCAGCACGATGTGCAGCTGGGCGACGGCGATGGTGATGCCGATGCCGGCCAGCATGCCGTGCACGATCGCGGGGCTGACGGCGAGCGCGGAACGGGCCACCCGCAGGAAGCCCAGCCCGAGTTGGGCCAGACCGGCGAGGACGGTGATGGCGCAGGTCGTGCGCCAGCCGTACTTCTGGATGAGGTCGGCGGTGACCACCGTGAGCCCGGCGGCGGGGCCGCTCACCTGGAGCGGCGCGCCGCCGAGCCGGCCCGCCACGAGTCCGCCCGCTGCGCCCGCGACAAGCCCCGCCTGCAGCGGCGCTCCGGTGGCGAGGGCGATGCCCAGGGACAGGGGAAGGGCGATCAGGAAGACGGCGATCGAAGCGGACAGATCGGCACCGTCGATACGAGGGATACGAGGGATACGGGGGATCCGTGGGGCTCGGCGGCGGAGTCGGGGCGGGCTGTGGGGCCGCCCCTCGTCCGGCAGGTGTGAAGAGTCGTCGGTGCGGGTGGGGACGCAGGCAGGCATGGTTCCCGTCTTCCTCCGGGGCTACGCGGTCGCTTGGGGTGCGGCCGTGGGTCACGGCGTACAGCGGCGGGATTTTCTCAACGCTCGGTAAATGAATCGTAATGGAGAGTAAAGGACGTGTGCGAAAAAGTAGCGCAAATGGGTCAAGGATCCACTCCGAGGGGTGATTAATCATTTTGATCGGCTTGTCGTATTAATTCCTTCTCGGGTCCCTGAGATCTTGGGGGAGCTGTCGATTTCTGTCCGTTTTTCCCGGGGTTCTCCGGGATTTCACCGAACGGAATCCCCTCCGCGTTGGGCCCGACCGAAGGAAGAAAGGTGGGCGGAACATGGCCGCCACTCAGAGGATCGCCGCGGGCGTCACCGCCGCCGTGGCCTGCGCTGCCGCGCTCGCCGGCTGCGCGATCGGTGACACCGGCGCTGAGGAAGGAGCGTACGGCGACGGCGCACGCGCTGCGACGAAGGGCGCGGGCGCCCCGGCGCCGAAGGCCGCGGCGCCCGAGGCCCCGGCGCCCAAGACCGTGGTCCGTCTGATCGGTGACGGTTCCACCGCCTTCACCGGCGCGCAGCCGCATCTGCCGCGGCCCGAGCGGCTGAAGCCCGGTCAGAAACCGCCCCAGTTCGTGGTCTTCTCCTGGGACGGTGCCGGCGAGGACAGCCAGCGGCTGTTCTCGCACTTCCGCAAGGTGGCCAAGGCCAACAACGCGACGATGACGTACTTCCTGAGCGGCGTGTACATGCTCCCGGAGGGGAAACGGCAGCTGTACCGGCCGCCGCAGCACTCACCGGGCCGCTCCGACATCGGCTTCAATGACGAGCAGGGCGTCAAGGACACCGTGCGGCAACTGCGCGGCGCCTGGCTCGAGGGCAACGAGATCGGCACGCACTTCAACGGCCACTTCTGCGGCGGCGGAGGCGGTGTGGGCCAGTGGTCGGTCGAGGAGTGGAAGGACGAGATCGCCCAGGCCAAGTTGTTCGTCAAGTCCTGGAAGACCAGCACGGGGACGACGAAGGCCTCCCCGCTGCCCTTCGACTACGACGAGGAGCTGATCGGCGCCCGCACGCCCTGCCTCGAAGGGCGGAAGAACTTCATGGGCGCTGCCCGCGAGTTGGGCTTCCGCTACGACTCCAGCGGCGTCGGCAGCCAGGTCTGGCCCAAGAAGGACAACGGCCTGTGGGACCTCTCGTTGCAGCTCGTCCCGGTCCCGGGCCGCGCCTTCGAGACGCTGAGCATGGACTACAACTTCTTGGTCAACCAGTCGGGCACCACCACCCAGGGCAACGGGGCCAAGCACGTGTACTGGGGCGACCAGATGCGCGACGGCCTGCTCGCGGGCTTCTCCCGCGCCTACGAGGGCAACCGCGCGCCCCTGATCATCGGCAACCACTTCGAGTCCTGGAACGGCGGCACGTACATGCGCGCCGTCCGGGAGACCATCGAGCGCGTCTGCACCAAGTCCGAGGTGCGTTGCGTCTCCTTCCGGCAACTCGCCGACTGGCTCGACGCCCAGGACCCGAAGACCCTGGACAAGCTCCGCACCCTGGAGGTGGGCAAGGCCCCGGAGCAGGGCTGGGAGTCGTTCCTCGCGGAGCAGCCCGAGCAGCCCGAGCAGCCCGCACAGCCCGCACCGGCCCCGAAGGGGGTCCCGGGGGCATCGGCGGTCAAGCCGTAGCCACTGGGCGGGCCGGTGGGCGGGTATGCGGGCAGGTATGCGGGCGGGTGGCCAACCAGGCCGGGCAGCCAGTCGGGCAGGCGGTCGGGCAGGCGGTCGGTCAGTCGGGCACGGCGGACCAAGTGCGGGCGCCGCGCCGTCCGTTCGACGTGAGGCTCAGGCCGTGGCGGACTCGGCCTCACGCAGGACGAAGGCGGGGTCGACCTGGGCGGCCAAGTCGGCGCCCGTACGTTCGTTGCCCCAGGACTGCGCGTTCTTCAGGTGGAAGTGGACCATCTGGCGCGTGTAGCGCTCCCAGTCGCGCTGCTCGTACGTGGCGTCCGCGGCGGCCTGGAGGGCGTGCAGCGCACGGCGGTTGTCGTCCTCCAGCTGCTCGAACCGGGGCGGGCGGCCCTTCTCCATGGCGCGCACCCAGTCCGAGTGCCCGACCGTCAGCAGCAGGTCGTCGCCGACCTCGCCCTTCAGGAAGTCGATGTCGTCCGGCCCCTGCACCTTGTTGCCGACGACCTTCAGGGTGACGCCGAAGTCGCGCGCGTACTCCTTGTACTGGCGGTAGACGGAGACCCCCTTCCGGGTCGGCTCGGCGACGAGGAACGTGATGTCGAAGCGGGTGAACATGCCGGACGCGAAGGAGTCCGAGCCCGCCGTCATGTCGACGACGACGTACTCGCTCTGGCCGTCGACGAGATG
This sequence comes from Streptomyces sp. NBC_00878, assembly GCF_026341515.1. NCBI lineage: Bacteria > Bacillati > Actinomycetota > Actinomycetes > Kitasatosporales > Streptomycetaceae > Streptomyces > Streptomyces sp. NBC_00878. The sequence continues at coordinate 5,960,905 of NZ_JAPEOK010000001.1, forward strand.
GTTCAAGCAGAGCTCCACTGCACCGGTCTTGGAGTGGTAGCAGGACACTCCCAGGTCGGCCTCGGTGAACGGGCCGGTGACCATCAAACGGACGGCGCCCCCGTCGAGTTCCACCGGCCGCGCGCAGGCCTCGTACACCGGGTTGTCCTCGCACACCCGCAGCAGGCGGGAGCCCTCGCCGGGCGGGGTCGTCTTGATCATTTTCTCGGTGGACGTGATCCGGGGGTTGGAACCCCGCAGGTAGTCCTTGATGAGCCTCAGCCGGTCGCCCATGGCGGGCATCCGCTCGGCCTCCGCGTCGTCCAGGCCGAGCGCGGGCCCGAGGTGCTGGTTGATGTCGGCGTCCACCGCGACGACGGGCGCTCCGGTGGTCGCGAGGTGACGGACGAAGAGCGAGGACAGGGTGGTCTTGCCACTGCCGCCCTTCCCAACGAAAGCAATTTTCATGTTCAGTAAGGTACCGGCGTGACGGTGTCCGAGGGTCGTCAAACGTGAAGAAGACCACTCATTAGTGGGGTGCGGGCCAGGTGTGCGTAGGGTCGTACTCATGAGTACGACAGGTGCGAACGCCGACCCGCTCGCGGCGCTGGGGTCGCTGCCCGGCGTGGCCGAATCCGTGGAGTCCGTACGCAAGGCCGTGGACCGGGTCTACGGGCACCGCGTCATGCGGCGCCGCAGCAACGCGATCACGTCAGAGGCGGCGCTGCGCGGCTCGCGCGGTTCCGCGGCGCTGTCCGGCGCCGACTGGGGGCTCGAAGAGGTGCGCCGGCGAACCGACTTCAGCGGTGACGACGAGGCCCGGGTGGTGGGCGCCGCGCTCAGGCTGACCGCCGAGTCGGGCCAACTCCTGTCCATTTGGCGCCAGTCGCCCCTTCGGGTACTGGCGCGGCTGCATCTGGTGGCCGCCGCCGACAAGGGGGAGGCGGTCGGGCGTCCGCGACGGGACGGCGAATCCGTCACGGAGACATCCGCGGCCGCCGCCGCGGGACCGCCGTTGATCGAACTCCCGCTGCCGGACGCGGCCGAGGTCGAGGGCCGTCTCGACGGCCTCGCGCGGCTGGTCATCGCGGGGGGTTCCGCACCCGCCCTGGTGACCGCCGCCATCGTGCACGGCGAACTCCTCGCGCTGCGCCCTTTCGGTTCCCACAACGGCCTGGTCGCGCGCGCGGCCGAACGCATCGTCCTGGTCGGCAGCGGCCTCGACCCCAAGTCCGTCTGCCCGGCGGAGGTCGGTCACGCGGAACTGGGCCGCGCGGCCTACGCGTCGGCCCTCGAAGGCTATGTCTCCGGCACCCCGGAGGGCGTGGCCACCTGGATCGCCCACTGCGGCAAGGCGATCGAACTCGGCGCCAGGGAGTCGACGGCGGTGTGCGAGGCGCTTCAGCGGGGGGCTGCGTAGGTCTGCCTGTCGGTACCAGGGTCCCCAGGTCGCTGGGTGCTCTGGGCCACTGGGTGCTCTGGGGCCACTGGGTCGCCAGGTCCCTGAACAGGGTTGCGGCGGTACGGGATCCGTACCGCCGCTGGCATGTTCACCCGGTTACCAAGCGTCCTCGAGATATTGCCCATCAGGTCGGGAACTGTGCCCGTCGCCTGGTGCGGCTGGCCCGTAATCGACGGGTCGACGTCGCGTGGGTGCCCGGTGTTCATGCGCGGTCCGTGGGGCCTCGGTTGCGTTTGAAGGTGATCCTCTCGGATGTCCTTGGTCTCGCGGGCCGTTAACCCCTTTGTACTCCAGGTCCGGAGGAAGCGGAACCCCTCGCTGTACTTCTTTACTTTTAGGCAGATAGGGAGCGAATCGGGCGCGGATGCGGCCGGTGGATCACACGGCTGCCGCCCGCCGACGGCTCGCGTACCAGACCAGCCCCGCCGTGGCGGCCGCCGCTCCTATGGCCGCGGCGGCAACGAGGGCCGGCCGGGGCGGCACGGACAGACGCTGCTTCAGCCGGACCGGGTGGTGGAAGTCGAGGATGGGCCACGCGCGCGCGGTGGCCTCGCGACGCAGCGCGCGGTCGGGGTTCACGGCGTGCGGATGACCGACCGCCTCGAGCATCGGGATGTCGGTCGCCGAGTCGCTGTAGGCGTAGCAGCGGGAGAGGTCGTACCCCTCCGACGCGGCCAGGTCCATGACGGCCTCGGCCTTCGTCGGACCGTACGCGTAGTACTCCACCTCGCCCGTGAAACAGCCGTCGTCTCCCACGACCATGCGGGTCGCCACCACCCGGTCCGCGCCGAGCAGTTCACCGATGGGCTCGACGACCTCCGCCCCCGATGTGGAGACGATCACGACGTCCCGTCCGGCGGTGTGGTGCTCCTCGATGAGGGACGCGGCCTCGTCGTAGATGATCGGATCGATCAGGTCGTGAAGGGTCTCGGCGACGATTTCCTTCACTTGTTGGACGTTCCAGCCGCGGCACAGCGCGGACAGGTACTCGCGCATCCGCTCCATCTGGTCGTGGTCGGCGCCGCCTGCGAGGAAGACGAACTGGGCATATGCGGTGCGCAGCACGGCGCGGCGGTTGATCAGGCCGCCTTGGTAGAACGACTTGCTGAAGGTGAGCGTGCTCGACTTCGCAATGACCGTCTTGTCCAGGTCAAAGAAGGCCGCTGTGCGGGGCAAGGAGTGGTTTTCCACGGGGTCGAGCATATGCGCCCGCCATTCGGGCTAGTGTGGGGCGTGTGGGTTTGCCTGAGATGGCTCTCGGGTACACCATGGAAGTCACGGATCGTTCGCGACCGTGCTAACCCGGTCCGGCTCCTCCCCCCCCGAGTCAGACCGTGGGGACGACCCCCGCTCTCCCCCCCGGCGGGGGTCGTCGCATGTCCGGGTGGGTTTTTCGCCTCACTTTTCTGAACGCCGGGCCCTGTTGTGCGGGCCACGGCGTTCCTTTGTGCGTGCACAGGATTCGTCACTGTGGGTAGTCGCCTTGCTGCTCTAAGAGAGTCGTACAACAGTCACCTATCGGTCACCCGTCGGTCACCGGTTTGGGTGAAGGCGATATTCACAACCGCCGAGTTGTCCACAGTTATTGACCAAGATCCACACGATTTCCTGGATCGCTGCACCGTGATTCCAGCGCGCACCGCTCGCGGAAGTTCATGGCCGGTTCTGTTTGTCCGGCGGCTATGGCTGGTTCGTATCGGCGGTTCATATGGAGGGCCGGTTGCCGGTTCTTCGCGCGGGCGGGAATCGCGGGGCCGCAGGGGCTTCGCGAGCAAGCAGCGAAGGGGGCTGGAGATCGTGGCGGGAGCCATCACACATGACCGGCTGTCGGCCGCCGAGGGGCGGCAGGGCGGACCGTTGATCGTCACGGAGGACGCGGATCTGCTGGACGACCTGCTGAGGCTCTGTGCCGCGGCCGGCGCCCGGCCCGAGGTCCACCACGGGGTGCCTGAGCGCGGCGGCGGCTGGGAGACGGCGCCACTGGTGCTCGTCGGCGACGATGCCGCGCGACGGGTGCGGGGAGCCGCGCGCAGGCGCGGAGTGGTGTTGGTGGGGCGGGATCAGGACGATTCCGGGGTCTGGCGGAGGGCTGTGGAGATCGGTGCCGACCATGTCCTGTTGTTGCCGGATGGCGAACAATGGTTGGTCGACCGGATCGCCGACGTGGCCGAAGGAGTCGGACCGCCTGCCCTCACCGTGGGCGTGATCGGCGGTCGCGGCGGCGCCGGATCCTCCACGCTCGCCTGCGCGCTCGCGGTCATCTCCGCGCGCCAGGGACGGCGCACGCTCCTCGTCGACGCGGATCCGCTGGGCGGCGGACTCGATGTACTCCTCGGAGGAGAGGCCGCCGAGGGTCTGCGCTGGCCGGCCTTCGCCGCGTCGCACGGGCGGGTCGGCGGCGGCGCACTGGAGGAGTCGCTGCCCTCACTGCACGCCCTCCGGGTCCTCAGCTGGGACCGCGGCGACTGCGTCACCATCGCACCCGAGGCCGTCCGGGCCGTGCTGGCCGCCGCCCGGCGGCGGGGTGGGGCCGTGGTCGTGGACCTGCCGCGCCGGATCGACGAAGGGGTCGCGGAAGCCCTCGCCCAGGTGGACCTGGGCCTGCTCGTGGTCCCCGCCGAACTGCGCGCCGTCGCGGCGGCCGGCCGGGTGGCGTCCGCGGTCGGCATGGTCCTGAAGGACCTGCGCGTCGTGGTCCGCGGACCGTACGCCCCCGGTCTGGACGACAGGGAGGTCGCCCGACTCCTCGGGCTGCCACTGGCCGGCGAAGTGCCGGTGGAGACGGGGCTGTTGGCTGCCCAGGAGCGAGGCGCTCCGCCCGGCGCGGACGGCCGGGGGCCGCTGGCCCGCTTCTGCTCGGCGTTCTGGGACCGGGCCGCGGTCGCGGGAGGGACCGCATGAGCGGGGGCACGCGCACGCGTGGCGCCGCGCCGACGCAGGCGGGGTTCTCGGGCGGGCGTACGGATGCGAGTCCGCCTCCACGTCCGGACACGAGGGTGACGGGTCAGTGGGCGGGTGGCGGACTGCCTGCGGATACGGGGCCGACGGGGCGGCGGCGTACGGGCATGACTGAGCTTTCTGACATGGAGGTAGCGGGTCGGCGTGCGGGCGTGGCTGGGCCTGTGGAGGTGGGGCTCGCGGGTCGGCGTGCGGGCGGGATTGGGGCTGGGGAGGCGGGGACGACGGGTCCCCGTACGGACGTGGCTGGGCCTGGTAACGCGGGGCTGACAGGTCGGCGTGCGGGCGGGACTGGGGCTGGGGATGCCGGGCTCGCGGGTCGGCGTGCGGGCGTGGCTGGGCCTTCTGGCATGAGGGTGACCGGTCGACGCACGGGCGGGAGCGGGCCTTTGGACACGGGGCTGCTGGACGGGGTCCGGCAGTGGCTGGCCGAGAGTGGGGCCGAGCCGACTCCCGCGCGTGTGGCGCAGGCCCTGCGGGAGCAGGGGCGGGTGCTCGGGGACGCCGAAGTACTCGGGGCGGCCGAGCGGTTGAGGTCGGAGCTGGTCGGCAGTGGGCCGCTGGAGCCGTTGCTCGGGGATCCCTCGGTGACCGACGTGCTGGTCTCGGCGCCCGACCGGGTGTGGGTGGACCGTGGCGGCGGCCTGGAGTTGACGGACGTCTCCTTTCCGGACGCGGCGGCCGTACGACGCCTCGCGCAGCGCCTGGCGGCCGTGGCCGGGCGGCGGCTCGACGACGCACATCCCTGGGTCGACGCCAGGCTCCCGGACGGCACCCGTCTGCACGCGGTGCTACCACCGGTCGCCGTCGGCTCGACATGCCTGTCGCTGCGGGTCGTACGGCCACGGGCCTTCACACTCCACGAGTTGGTGGCGGCGGGGACAGTGCCGCCGGGCGGGGACCGGCTGCTGCGCGCGCTGCTGGACGCGAGGCTGTCCTTCCTGATCAGTGGGGGCACGGGCAGCGGCAAGACAACACTCCTGAGTGCCCTGCTGGGCCTCGTCGGGCCGGGCGAGCGGATCGTGCTCGCCGAGGACTCGGCGGAGCTGCGCCCCGACCATCCCCACGTCGTACGGCTGGAATCGAGACCCGCGAACCAGGAGGGCGCCGGACTGGTCACGCTCCAGGACCTGGTCCGCCAGGCCCTGCGGATGCGGCCGGACCGGCTGGTCGTCGGAGAGGTACGAGGGCCCGAAGTCGTCGCTCTGCTGGCCGCGTTGAACACGGGTCACGAAGGCGGCTGCGGGACCGTACACGCCAACGCGGCCTCCGGAGTGCCGGCCCGTCTGGAGGCGCTGGGCACGGCCGCCGGGCTCGACCGGGCCGCTCTGCACAGCCAGGTGGCGGCCGCGCTCTCGGTGGTGCTCCATCTCGTACGCGACCGGGCCGGGCGGCGGCGGATCGCCGAGGTGCATGTGCTGGAGCGGGATCCGGCGGGGTTGGTGGTGACGGTGCCGGCGCTGAGGTGGGGCGCGGAGGCATTCAGGTACGAGCGGGGGTGGGAGCGGTTGCGGGAGCTGCTCGGAGGCGGCGGTGACATCGGCGGCATCGGCGGTGTGGGCGGCATTGGTGACATCGGCGGCATCGGGGATGGCGGGGTTGTCGCGGACGGCGGTGTGGCATCGGCCAATTCGGTGAATTTCGTGGGCTCGGTGGGAGGGGTGAGGGGCTGTGACGGGGGTCGGTGAGGTGTCGGTGTCCGTGAGCGCGGCGGTGGTGTGTGCCGGGGCGGCGGCCTGGCTGATGGGCGGGCAGGGGCCAGGGGCGCGGCGGACGCGGTTGGTGTGTGCGGGCGGTGGGGCCGTGGGGGTTGGGCCACCTGCGTGGGAGTGGGCCGTGCGGGCCGGAGAGCGGCTGCGGCGGTTGCACCGGATGCGGGGCGAATGGTGGGTGCTGGTCGCAGGGTTGGTGGTTGGTCTGCTGGGGGCGTCCGTGCTGCCGCTCGTCGTGGGGGCGCTCGGGGTGCCGCTGGTCCGACGGGCCCGGCATGCCGGGGCGGAGCGGCGGGCGCGGGAGCGGCGGACCGACGCGGTTATCTCGTTGTGCGCGGCGCTCGCCGGGGAGGTACGGGCCGGGCGACAGCCGGGCGAGGCCTTGCTGAGCGCGTCCCGGGACTCGGACGGGCTCGGCGGCGGGCAGGCGGTGGTGCTGGCGGCGGCCCGGTTCGGCGGGGATGTGCCCGGTGCGCTCGCCGACGCGGCGCGGCGACCGGGAGCCGAGGGACTGCTGGGCCTCGCCGCGTGCTGGCGCGTCGCCGTGGACCGGGGTGCCGGACTCGCGGTCGGGCTCGACCGGCTGGAGGGCGCGTTACGTGCGGAGCGGGACCAACGGGCCGACCTGCGTGCCCAGTTGGCCGGGGCGCGGTCGACGGCGGTGCTGCTGGCGGGATTGCCGTTGCTCGGACTGCTCCTCGGCACCGCGCTCGGCGCCGATCCCCTGCACGTCGTGCTGCACACGGGCGCGGGGCTGGGCTGTCTGCTCGCCGGTGGGGTCCTGGAGGGCGTCGGCCTGTGGTGGGTGCTGCGGATCGTACGGGGAGCGGAGGCGGGATGAGCACGGAAGTTGTCCACAGGCTGGGGGTCGTGCTGTGCGTGGCGGTGGGGATGTGGGTGCTCGCCCGGGCCCTGGGCGCGGCGCGGCGGGAGCGGAGGGTGCGAAGGCGGTTGAGGGCGGTGTCGGCCGTGGATTCCGCCGTGCTGAGAGGGGCGGCCGCGGAGTCGGTGTACGGCGGGCGGCGTCTGGACATGCGCGGTGAGCTGAGGCGATGGCTGCCGGTCTGCGGGGCTGTGAGCGCTTGTTGGGCGGTCGTCGGGGGTGGGACCGGGGTCGTGGTCGGGCTGGTGGCCGGCTTTGGAGTGTGGCGGTGGCAGCGGAGACCGGCGCCCGTGGAGGAGTTCGACGCGGCGTTGGCCACGCGGCAACTGCCGCTCGCCGCCGATCTGTTGGCTGCCTGCATCGCGGCGGGGGCCAGTCCCGCGGTGGCCGCCCAGGCGGTGGGGGAGGCGCTGGACGGGCCCGTGGGGGAGCGGCTGGCGCGGGGTGCGGCCGAGGTGCGGCTCGGAGGCGAACCGGCCGAGGCGTGGCGAGGGTTGGCGGCCTTGCCCCGGGCCAGGGCGCTGGCCAGGTTGCTGGAGCGGGCCGGCGAGTCCGGCGTACCGGCGGCGGGGCCCGTCGCACGCGTCGCCGCGGAGGCCCGTGCGGAGTGGGGGCGCACCGCCACGGCGCGTGCTCGGCGGGCGGGTGTTCTGGTCACCGCGCCGGTGGGGCTGTGTTTCCTGCCCGCGTTCATCGCGATCGGCGTGCTGCCTGTGGTGATCGGGCTCGCGGGTGGAGTGCTGGGCGGAGGTGGTGGCTGACGTACGGAACGGGGTGAACGACGACTGATCAAGGTCAGTCCGAGGCCCGAGGCCCGAGGCCCGAGGCCCGAGGCCCGAGGCTCAAGGCCCGAGGCAAAGGTCAATGGCCAAAACGTCAACGACCGAAACATCAACGGAACAGAGCTGTACGGGGGTTCGGATGAGCAAGGTAATGCGGGTACGAGTGCGGGTGCGGGCGTGGGTCCTGGCGGGCAGGGTCTGGAAGGCGCGGCGGGATGCCGGAATGGTCACCTCCGAATACGCCATGGGGTTGATCACGGCGGTGGGGTTCGCCGTGGTGCTCTACGAGGTGCTGACCAGCGGGCAGGTGCGTGGCGCTCTGCAGGACATCGTGGGGCGGGCGCTCAATGGGCAGTTCTGAGGCTGGGGCGTCCGGTGCGGAAGTGTCTCTGGAGATGTCCCGCGACCGGGGTTTCGTGACGGCGGAGGCGGCCGTGGTGCTGCCCGCACTGGTCGCGCTCACGATGGGGCTGGTCTGGGCGTTGATGGCGTCGGCCGCGATGATCCAGTGCGTGGACGCGGCCCGGGCGGGCGCCCGCGCGGCGGCCCGGCAGGACCCGCCGGGCACGGTGATGGCGGTGGCCCGTGACGCGGCGCCGAGCGGCGCGCGGGTCACCGTCCGGCGGGAGAGCGACATGGTGCGCGTACGGGTCGAGGCCAACTCGCCGGGGCCCGACGCGCTGGCCCTCGACCTGACGCACGAGGCAGCGGCCCTGGCCGAGGAGACGGTGGGGGCGACCGGATGAGGAGGCAAGGACTCCGACCGCGTACGAGGACGACGACTGGGGCGGCTACGAGAGCGAGTACGAGGTCGCGTATGCGGTCGCGCACAAGGCTCTTCGCAAGGCTTTTCGAAAGGCTTTTCGAAAGGCTCTTCGCGAGGTCCTCCGCAAGGTCGTCCGCGAGGCCCTTCGTGTCGGACCGAGGGTCTGCGACCGTCTGGACCGTGGGCGCGATCGCCGTGCTGTGCGTCGTCTTCGGTGCCCTCCTCGCCATGGGCCAAGCGGTGGTGACCCGTCACCGCGCCGGTGGAGCGGCCGACCTTGCGGCGCTCGCGGCGGCCGATCGCTGGATGGACGGTGGTACGGAAGCCTGCGCACAGGCGGACCGGGTGGCACGGGCCCAGGGCGCCCGCGTCGTGCGGTGTGCCGTCCAGGGCGAGATCTCGGACGTCACGGTGGCGGCGGGTCGAGGACCGTTGACGGCGGAGGTGCGTGCGAGGGCGGGCCCGGCAGGGCCCGTAGGGCCTGTGGTTCCGGCCAGCCCTCCCGGACTGGCGGGGCCGATGGGACCCGCTGGCCGGGCGGGATCGGCGGGATCGGCTGGTCCCGGCGGATCCACGACGTCGGTCGGCGCGACCGGCCGACCCGTCGAGGATGTCGAGGAGGTGGGGCCGTAGTCCTCAGCCCCCGCCGTAGACCGGCAGGAGCCAGGAGCCAGGAGCCAGGAGCCAGGAGCCAGGAGCCAGGAGAACAGGAGCCAGGAGCCAGGAGCCAGGAGAACAGGAGACAGGAGGCGGGAGACAGGCAGCAGACACCACACCGCGCCTCAGCCCTCCCCAACCTGCTCCTCCACGGCTTGCCCCTCTCCGGACGGCCCCTCTCCGGACTGCCCTTTCCCGGACTGCCCTTCCCCGGCCCGCCCCTCCGGCGCCCCCCTCAACAGCACCGTCAGCAACCGCACAGCGCCTCGCTTGTGCAACGGCTCGTTGCCGTTGCCGCACTTGGGGGACTGGATGCAGGACGGGCAGCCGGCGTCGCACTCGCAGGAGGCGATGGCCTGGTGGGTGGCGGTGAGCCACTCGCGGGCCGTGTGGAAGGCGCGCTCCGCGAAGCCCGCCCCGCCGGGGTGGCCGTCGTACACGAAGACGGTGGGCAGGAGGGTGTCCGGGTGCAGCGGGACGGAGACGCCGCCGATGTCCCAGCGGTCGCAGGTGGCGAAGAGCGGCAGCATGCCGATCGACGCGTGCTCGGCGGCGTGCAGGGCGCCGCCGAGGATCTCGGGGTTCACGCGGGCGGCGTCGAGCTGGTCCTCGGTGACCGTCCACCACACGGCCCGGGTGCGCAGCGTACGAGGAGGGAGGTCGAGTTTCGACTCGCCCAGCACTTCACCGGTGATGACGCGACGACGCAGGAAGGAGACGACCTGGTTGGTGACTTCGACGGATCCGTAGCACAACCGGCCGTCGCCCCAGGGGACTTCGATATCCGTCTCCAGGACGGAGATGGAGGTGGTGTCGCGGGCGACCGTCGAATATGGAGGGTTGGCCTCCGCGACCAGGGCGACGGAGTCGTCCAGGTGCAGCTTCTCCACCAGGTACGTACGGCCCTGGTGGAGGTGGACCGCCCCTTCGTGGACGGTTGCGTGCGCGGCCGCGGCGTCGACCGTGCCCAGCAGCCGCCCGGAACCGGCCTCCACGATCTGTACCGGACTGCCTCCGCCGCCGCGGATGTCGGCCAGGTCGGCGGCCCGCTCCCGGCGCGTCCAGTGCCATGCCTTCGTACGGCGGCGCAGCAGGTTCGCGGCCTCCAACTGCGGCAGCAGTTCGCCGGTGGCGGGACCGAAGAGGGGCAAGTCGTCGTCGGTCAGCGGCAGTTCGGAGGCCGCTGCGCACAAGTGGGGTGCGAGGACGTACGGGTTGTCGGGGTCTAGGACGGTGGACTCTACCGGCTGGTCGAACAGGGCATCGGGGTGGTGGACGAGGAACGTGTCCAGTGGGTCGTCGCGGGCGACCAGGATCGCCAGCGACCCCTGCCCGGCGCGGCCGGCGCGGCCCGCCTGCTGCCAGAGGGAGGCGCGGGTGCCCGGGTAGCCGGCGATGACTACGGCGTCCAACCCGGAGACGTCGATGCCGAGTTCGAGGGCGGTGGTGGCGGCTAGGCCGAGGAGTTCGCCGGAGTGGAGGGCGCGTTCGAGGGCGCGGCGTTCCTCGGGGAGGTAGCCGCCGCGGTAGGCGGCCACGCGGCGGGCCAGCGAGCGGTCGATCTCGGAGAGCCGTTCCTGGGCGATCACCGAGATCAGTTCGGCCCCGCGCCGGGACCGTACGAAGGCGACCGAGCGGACGCCCTGCACGGTCAGGTCGGTGAGGAGGTCGGCGGTCTCGGCGGTGGCGGTGCGGCGGACCGGAGCGCCCTTCTCGCCGTGGAGTTCGGTGAGGGGCGGCTCCCAGAGGGCGAAAACCAGTTCGCCGCGTGGTGAGGCGTCGTCAGCGACCTCCAGCACGGGCAGGCCGGTGAGACGGGAGGCGGCGACCGAGGGCTCGGCGGCGGTCGCCGAGGCCATGAGGAAGACGGGAGAGGAGCCGTAGCGGGCGCACAGGCGGCGCAGGCGGCGCAGCACTTGGGCGACATGGGACCCGAAGACGCCCCGGTAGGTGTGACATTCGTCAATGACGACATAGCGCAGGGCGCGCAGGAAGGAGGACCAGCGGGGATGTGACGGAAGTATCCCGCGGTGCAGCATGTCGGGGTTGGTGAGCACGTAGTTGGCGTACTGGCGTACCCATTCGCGTTCCTCGACGGGCGTGTCGCCGTCGTAGACCGCGGCGCGTACGGCATTGCCCAGGGGTTGTGAAAGTTCCTTCACGGATCGTCGCTGATCCGCTGCCAGCGCCTTCGTCGGGGCGAGGTACAGCGCGGTCGTGCCACGGCCGTTCGGCGCCTCGGAGCCGTCGAGGAGCGTCGACAGGACCGGGACGAGGTACGCCAGGGACTTCCCGGAGGCCGTGCCCGTGGAGACGATCACCGACTCGCCGTCCAGGGCGTGCTCGGCGGCGAGTGCCTGGTGGGCCCAGGGGTGTTCGATTCCCGCGGACTGCACCGCGGCGATGACCTCCGCGCGGATCCGGTCGGGCCACACGGCATGGCGACCCTCACGTGGGGGCAAGTGCTCCGTATGAGTGATGCGCGAAGCCCGGCTCGGCCCCGAGGCGAGCCGGTCCAGGATCTCGCCCGGCGCGGGGCGGGATGCGGTGTCCGTCGAGGTTCGATCGGATCGGTGATTCTTGGCCATCGGCATCGAGTGTGTCACTGGCGTGACGGACAATGGACCCAAGGCGTCGTGCACGCCTGCCGGTAAGTGATTGAATGCCATCGCGGCTGGCGAACCGTCCCGGGGGCTCTGCCGAGGTGTCCCTTGGGATGACCGCTCGATAGCAAGGTGCTGGAGGATCCGTGGACCTGTCCCTGTCGACCCGTACCGTCGGCGATCGTACGGTCGTCGAGGTCGGTGGCGAAATCGATGTATATACCGCGCCCAAGCTGCGCGAGCAGTTGGTCGAGCTGGTGAACGACGGCAGTTTCCACCTTGTCGTCGACATGGAGGGAGTCGACTTCCTCGACTCCACCGGGCTCGGCGTTCTGGTCGGCGGCCTCAAGCGGGTGCGTGCCCATGAGGGCTCGCTCCGGCTCGTCTGCAACCAGGAGCGCATTCTGAAGATCTTCCGCATCACCGGCCTCACCAAGGTGTTCCCGATCCACACCTCGGTCGAGGAAGCGGTGGCGGCCACCGACTGACCGGCCGCGGTCCGGCCCGTCCCTGACTGGCCGGTCAGCGACCGACAGCCGGATCCCGGGCCGTGCCCGGGAGGCAGAAGTCAATGGAGGGGGGTCCAGGTCTCGGCGACCCGGCCCCCCGACCGCACGCCCGTAGTTCCGAGGGGGATGCATGGCCACCGTTGAACTCCGCTTCAGCGCGCTGCCCGAGCACGTCAGGACCGCCCGACTGGTGGCGGCAGCGGTGGCGCGCAGGGCCGGAGTGGACGAGGCCGTTCTCGACGAGGTCAGGCTCGCCGTCGGCGAGGCCTGCACTCGGGCCGTCGGCCTGCACCAGAGCGGCGGAATCTCGGCGCCGGTGCGGGTGTCGCTGATCGAGGAGGAGAAGCAGTTCTCCATCGAGGTCGGCGACGAGGCCCCGCACACGGTTCCCGGCGACAAGACGTCGGGCGCCCATGGCGGAGCCGAAGACGCGGACGTCGAGACCGAGGAGGACGAGATGGGCCTCGCGGTCATCAGCGGCCTCGTCGACGACGTGGAAGTGACCGCCGGTGAGAACGGCGGCCTGATCAGGATGAGCTGGCCCACCACGCCGCCGGCCGCGCTCGTTCCCTGATCGACCCCCTGGTACTGCCCCAACCTGTGCGAAAGGGCCCTGCTCAGCAGGGCCCTTTCGCATGCCCGGACCGGCCTGGACATCCTGCCCGGCCCTGTCCGGACCTGCGAACCTGTCCCCTTCCGGACCTCCTGCCCGGCCCCTTCCGGACCTCATGAGCGGTCCTCTTCGGATCAAGCTCCGCGTTTTCGTGAATGAATTCACTATCCGGATTACGATCAACAATACGATCGTCTTTACGCCACGCCGGGCGCCGATGGATCACGCGTCAATGCTTTTGAGGCATTACCGCTTTCGGGTTCCGTGATGGCCCGTGGATCATTTGCTCAAGAGCATGTGAAGGCTGATTCCACTTACCGCGCACTGTTTTGATCAGGTTCCGGTACCTACAATCCGTCCACATCTTGAGCTCGGTCCAAGCGTCAAGGAGGACGAATGGCGGGGCTTTCTACCCCTCATCAGTTTGACCAACCCACAACCTTCGCAGCCGCAGTACTGACCGACGACAACCGTCTCATCGTGATGGTCATCGCGGCCGTCGCCCTTGCGGCGCTTGTCGTCGCCGGGGTCCTGGTACGCCAGGTACTCGCGGCGGGCGAGGGCACCGAGAGCATGAAGAAGATCGCGGTGGCGATCCAGGAGGGCGCGAATGCCTACCTGGGCCGGCAGATGCGCACACTCGGCGTTTTCGCCGTCGTGGTGTTCTTCCTGCTCATGCTGCTGCCCGCGGACGACTGGAATCAGCGCGCCGGACGATCGGTCTTCTTCTTGATCGGCGCGGCGTTCTCGGCGACCACCGGCTATATCGGCATGTGGCTCGCCGTACGCAGTAACGTCCGCGTGGCCGCCGCGGCCCGGGAAGCGACTCCGGCAGAGGGTGAGCCCGAAAAGGATCTCACCGCCGTCTCGCACAAAGCCATGAAGATCGCTTTCCGCACGGGCGGCGTCGTCGGCATGTTCACCGTGGGGCTCGGACTCCTTGGTGCGTCCTGTGTGGTTCTCGTCTACGCGGCCGACGCGCCCAAGGTCCTGGAGGGCTTCGGTCTCGGTGCCGCGCTGATCGCCATGTTCATGCGTGTCGGCGGTGGCATCTTCACCAAGGCCGCCGACGTCGGCGCCGACCTGGTCGGCAAGGTCGAGCAGGGCATTCCGGAGGACGACCCGCGCAATGCCGCGACCATCGCGGACAACGTGGGCGACAACGTCGGCGACTGCGCCGGCATGGCCGCCGACCTCTTCGAGTCGTACGCCGTCACGCTCGTCGCCGCGCTGATCCTCGGCAAGGCGGCGTTCGGTGACTCCGGGCTCGCCTTCCCGCTGATCGTGCCCGCGATCGGCGTACTCACCGCGATGGTAGGCATCTTCGCCGTGGCTCCGCGCCGTGCGGACCGCAGCGGGATGAGCGCCATCAACCGCGGCTTCTTCATCTCCGCGGCGATCTCGCTGGTGCTCGTGGCCGCGGCGGTCTACGCCTATCTGCCGTCCACGTACGCCGACTTGGACGGCGTCACGGACGATGCCATCCTCGGCCACTCCGGCGACCCGCGGATCCTCGCGCTCGTCGCGGTCGCCATCGGTATCGTCCTGGCCGCGCTGATCCAGCAGCTGACCGGCTACTTCACCGAGACGACCCGGCGTCCCGTACGGGACATCGGCAAGACCTCGCTCACCGGCCCGGCCACGGTCGTCCTCGCCGGTATCTCGCTCGGTCTGGAATCGGCCGTCTACACCGCCCTGTTGATCGGCCTCGGCGTGTACGGGGCCTTCCTGCTCGGCGGTACGTCCATCATGCTGGCGCTCTTCGCGGTGGCCCTGGCCGGTACCGGTCTGCTCACCACGGTCGGTGTCATCGTCGCCATGGACACCTTCGGTCCGGTCTCCGACAACGCGCAGGGCATCGCCGAGATGTCCGGCGACGTCGAGGGCGCAGGCGCGCAGGTGCTCACCGACCTGGACGCCGTCGGCAACACCACCAAGGCCATCACCAAGGGCATCGCCATCGCCACCGCGGTACTGGCGGCGGCGGCGCTCTTCGGCTCGTACCGCGACGCGATCCTCACGGCCGCGAACGAAGTGGGCGAGAAGGTCTCCGGCGAGGGCGCGCCGATGAACCTGATGATGGACATCTCACAGCCCAACAACCTGGTCGGGCTCATCGCGGGCGCCGCGGTCGTCTTCCTCTTCTCGGGGCTGGCGATCAACGCGGTGTCACGGTCCGCCGGGGCCGTGGTCTACGAGGTGCGGCGGCAGTTCCGCGAGCACCCCGGGATCATGGACTACACCGAGAAGCCCGAGTACGGGCGCGTCGTCGACATCTGCACCAAGGACGCGCTGCGCGAGCTGACCACGCCGGGTCTGCTCGCCGTACTGACGCCGATCGCGATCGGCTTCACGCTCGGGGTCGGCGCGCTCGGCTCGTTCCTCGCGGGCGCCATCGGCACCGGGACGCTGATGGCCGTCTTCCTAGCCAACTCCGGCGGCGCGTGGGACAACGCGAAGAAACTCGTCGAGGACGGCCACCACGGCGGCAAGGGCAGCGAGGCCCATGCCGCGACGGTGATCGGCGACACGATCGGCGACCCCTTCAAGGACACCGCGGGGCCGGCGATCAACCCTCTCCTGAAGGTGATGAACCTGGTGGCGCTGCTCATCGCGCCCGCGGTGGTCAAATTCAGCTACGGCGAGGACAAGAGCGTGGGCATGCGGGTCCTCATCGCGGTGCTCTCGCTCGCCGTCATCGTGGGCGCGGTGTACGTGTCCAAGCGGCGCGGGATCGCCGTGGGTGACGAAGGCGACTCCGAGCGGGTGGCCAAGTCGGTGGATCCGGCGGTGGTTTCGTAGGCACCGGACAGCCACTGGGTGGCCGGCCGGGCGATTGCCTGGTCGGGTTCCGCTCAACGGGCGGGCGGGCGGCGCGTATTGACGTGCCGTCCGCCCGCCGGTGTGTGTTCACGCCCTGTTCGTGAGCCTTCTCTCGCTTGGTGCAAATGGCTGCAATAGCGGATAAAGTGGACCTTCGTCACGCTGGTGTCGCCCACTCGGCGTGTATGTTCCGGGGCCGAGGGCCATGGAAGGGACCAATCCGGTGAACGAGAAGCTCGCGGCCGCACTGTCCGGCGGTGCGGTACTGGTACTGGCGCTGTCGGGATGCAGCAGTGACGACAGCAGCGACAAGCTGAACTCCTGGGCCAAGCAGGTGTGTGACGCGGTGCAGCCGCAGGCGGGGAAGATCGAGGCCGCCAATACCTCGATCCAGCAGCAGACCTCGGACAACAGCACCCCGGCGGACGTCCAGAAGACCGACGCCCAGGCCTTCCAGGACATGTCCGACGCCTACAAGGCGATCGGCGCTGCCGTGGACGAGGCCGGGGCGCCCGACGTCGACGACGGCGAGAAGAAGCAGAAGGACGCCGTCACCGAGCTGAACACCATCTCCTCGTCGTACGCCGCTCTCAAGAAGCAGGTCGACGACCTCGACACGAAGGACCAGGCGAAGTTCGCCGACGGGCTCAAGGGGATCGCCACCCAGCTCGACAAACTGAGCCAGAGCGGCAACAACGCCCTCAAGAAGCTGGAGGAGGGCGACGTGGGCAAGGCGATGGCCAAGCAGGAGAGCTGCAAGTCCGCCACTGGGTCGCCGTCGGCCAGCAAGGCCTGAGGAACGGACGAGACCTCCCAAGGGGCGCCCCCTGAGGCCGTCCCCTGGGGCAGCGATCGTTCGTCAACCGAAAGAGGGCCCGGTACGCGCGCGTGCCGGGCCCTCGGCATGGGGCCACAGCCGCTTTCCCCAGCCGTCGACTCCGTCTGTCCACAGGGCGCGCGCCACGACGGTGCGAGCGGACACAATGGAGGCGTGAGTAACAGCAGCCTGCCACCGTTGCCCTCGTCCGACCGCACCGACGTCACCGCACGGCTGCGGGACGCCCTCCTGGGCGCCTCCTTCAGCGCCGACGGGCTGCTCGACCTGCTCGGCGCCCCCGCGTACGCGGCGCTGGCCCGCAGCGAGACCGTGCCCGCGCTCCGGGCCACCCGGGGCGACTCGCCGCTGGAGGCGCTCGTCCGGCTGTTCCTGCTGCAGCAGCCCGTGCCGCACGCGCGCGTGGCGGACGTCCTGCCGGTGGCGGACTGCCTGGAGAGCGGCTGGCTGACCCGGACCGGCGGGGACGAGGTCGCGGCGACGGTCGACGTACGGCCGTACGGCGGACCGGGCGGCGAGGACTGGTTCATCGTCTCGGACCTCGGCTGCGCGGTCGGCGGCGCCGGCGGCATCGGCAGCCGTGACGAAGCGGTCGTACTCGGTGTGGGCGGCGCGTCCATGACGCTCGCGGGCATCACGGTGCGTACGCCGGTGGGCTCGGCCCTCGACCTCGGTACCGGCTCCGGAATCCAGGCCCTGCACGCCGTCCAGCACGCGACGCGCGTGACCGCGACCGACCTCAACCCCCGCGCGCTGCACGTCACCGCGCTCACGCTCGCCCTGTCCGGCGCCCCGGCGGCGGACCTGCGCGAGGGCTCCCTCTTCGCACCGGTGGCCGACGACGAGACGTACGACCTGATCGTCTCCAACCCGCCCTTCGTGATCTCTCCCGGCGCCCGGCTCACGTACCGCGACGGCGGGATGGGCGGGGACGATCTGTGCCGCACGCTCGTTCAGGAGGCGGGCGACCGGCTGAACGACGGGGGGTACGCGCAGTTCCTCGCCAACTGGCAGCACGTGGAGGGCGAGGACTGGCAGGACCGGCTGCGGTCCTGGGTGCCGCGCGGCTGCGACGCGTGGATCGTGCAGCGCGAGGTCCAGGACGTCACGCAGTACGCCGAGCTGTGGCTGCGGGACGCGGGCGACCACCGCTCCGACCCGGTGGAGTACCAGGCGCGGTACGACGCGTGGCTGGACGAGTTCGAGGCGCGGAAGGTGAAGTCCGTCGGCTTCGGCTGGATCACCCTGCGCAAGTCGGCGGCCGCACAGCCCTCGGTCGTTGTCGAGGAGTGGCCGCACCCCGTCGAGCAGCCGCTCGGCGACACCGTGCGCGCGCACTTCGACCGTGTCGACTATCTGCGGGCGCACGACGACGCGGCGCTGCTCGCCGGGCACTTCATGCTCGCGGGCGAGGTCGTGCAGGAGCAGGTCGGGCTGCCCGGCGCCGAGGACCCCGAGCACGTCGTGCTGCGCCAGCACCGCGGGATGCGGCGGGCCACGAAGGTGGACACGGTCGGCGCGGGTTTCGCGGGCGTCTGCGACGGCACGCTGAGCGCGGGCCGGATCCTGGACGCCATCGCCCAACTGGTCGGAGAGGACCCGGTATTGCTCCGGGACCGCACCCCTTCCCAGATCCGGCTGCTGGTCGAACAGGGGTTCCTTGAGCCTGCCCGGTGAGTTGCCGGGCCTGCCGAGCGAGTGAGTGGCGGGAGCGAGCGAGTGGGCTGGGCCCCGCCGCGTGAGTTTCCCGGGTACCGGTTGCTGCGCACGCCGGACGCGGGCGGCATGGGACGTGGGGCGTGGATTGCCGACGCGCTCACCGCGGGACACCGGATCGAGCCCCTCCATCGGGCCCCTCCATCGGGCCCCTCCATCGGGATCCGCTACCGGGATCCGCTACCGGGATGTGAAACCGGCCAACATCCTTCTGGCCCCGGACGCTTCGGGCGATCCGTACGCGCGCGTGCTGCTCACCGGGCCCGTCTCCCCGTACGGCGAACAGGTCGGGCTCAGCGAGCCGGTGCGAGTTGTGGGCCGTGGACTGCGGTGAGGTCCGGCCGTACAGCCGGATGGCCAGGTCGAGGCCGTCGACACGGCGGCCGGCCTCGCCGAAGCCCGCGTCGAGTGGGCGGCTCCGCCCGCCTGGCACAGTCGCCTGTGTGCGAGGTGTGGGCACGGCGTGGCGGATGCCGCATGAGGGTGCATGGAGCTGTCCGCTCCGCGTTCATCCAGGGTTCGTTTTCCGGCTTCCCGGAGGTGTCAGCGTCCCGATGCCGGGGTACCGAAGGGCGGACCCAGGGGTACCGAAGGGCGGAGGAGGCGAGCCATGGAGAGCGGACCTGCGATCTTCACGGGATCGGTGTTCGCCCTGTTCGGAGGCGGGCTTCTGCTGTGGACGGCGGTCCGGCTGCGGCAGCGCGCCCCGGTCGCCCACGGGGTGAATCCGGTCGCCTCGGCGGCGGTCGCGGGCTTTGCCGGGACGACCGCGCTGTTCCTCGCCGTGTGGTGTTTCACGCGCACCTGAGTGCCGCTCGCCTCATCGACGCCCCCGCCCTCACCTTGGCCGGGAATGGCCCCCGGGCGTCCGGGAATCGCCGTTCCGCAGCGGTCGTGGACAAGATCCGCAGCCTTCGAGAACGCGGACCTCCGGTAATTGAGAGGTCACCCTCCGGATAAGCCCGAAACGGCAGGTCGGCACTCCGGGCGGCAGGAATGGCGGGAGTCGGGTTACCGTTCGAGTGGCCGTTGCGAACTTTTCCCGTTTGACACGGGGGCGGGATGTACCGTCACACTCCGCAGCGTCAGCATGACCCGACCCCCGGGTTCCAGGCCTGGGGCGAGACCCCCTGCGTCGACCGGAGAGAAGAGCGAAGTTGTCCCCGACCAGCGAGACCGCACACGGCGGCCGCCGACTCGTCATCGTCGAGTCGCCTGCCAAGGCGAAGACGATCAAGGGCTATCTCGGCCCCGGCTACGTCGTCGAAGCGAGTGTCGGGCACATCCGCGACCTCCCCAACGGCGCCGCGGAGGTGCCCGAGAAGTACACCGGCGAGGTGCGCCGCCTCGGTGTGGACGTAGAACATGACTTTCAGCCGATCTATGTGGTGAACGCCGACAAGCGGGCCCAGGTCAAGAAGCTCAAGGACCTGCTCAAGGACTCCGACGAGCTCTTCCTCGCCACCGATGAGGACCGCGAGGGCGAGGCCATCGCGTGGCACCTCCAGGAGGTGCTGAAGCCCAAGGTCCCGGTCAAGCGGATGGTGTTCCACGAGATCACCAAGGCCGCGATCCAGGCCGCCGTCGCCAACCCGCGCGAGCTCAACCAGAAGCTGGTCGACGCCCAGGAGACCCGCCGCATCCTCGACCGTCTCTACGGCTACGAGGTCTCGCCGGTCCTCTGGAAGAAGGTCATGCCGCGTCTGTCGGCGGGCCGTGTCCAGTCCGTGGCGACCCGCCTGGTCGTCGAGCGGGAGCGCGAGCGCATCGCCTTCCGTTCCGCCGAGTACTGGGACCTCACGGGCACCTTCGGCACCGGCCGCGCCGGCGACGCGAGCGACCCGTCCGCCCTGGTCGCCCGGCTGACCACGGTCGACGGCAAGCGCGTCGCCCAGGGCCGCGACTTCGACTCGCTCGGTCAGATCAAGGGCGCGAACACGCTCCACCTCGACGAGGCGGGCGCCCGCGCGCTGGCCGCCGCCCTGGAGAACACGAACTTCTCCGTACGGTCCGTCGAGTCGAAGCCGTACCGACGTTCGCCGTACGCACCGTTCCGTACGACGACGCTCCAGCAGGAGGCCAGCCGCAAGCTCGGCTTCGGTGCCAAGGCGACGATGCAGGTGGCGCAGAAGCTGTACGAGAACGGCTTCATCACCTACATGCGTACGGACTCCACGACCCTCTCGGACACCGCGATCACCGCGGCCCGCGCCCAGGTCACGCAGCTCTACGGAGCGAGCTACCTGCCGGACAAGCCGCGTACGTACGCCGGGAAGGTCAAGAACGCTCAGGAGGCGCACGAGGCGATCCGCCCCTCGGGCGACCGTTTCCGCACGCCGGCCGAGACGGGTCTGACCGGTGACCAGTTCAGGCTGTACGAGCTGATCTGGAAGCGGACCGTCGCCTCCCAGATGAAGGACGCCGTCGGAAACTCCGTGACCGTGAAGATCGCGGGCACCGCCTCCGACGGCCGTGACGCCGAGTTCAGCGCGTCCGGCAAGACGATCACCTTCCACGGCTTCCTCAAGGCGTACGTCGAGGGCGCGGACGACCCGAACGCCGAGCTGGACGACCGCGAGCGCCGGCTTCCGCAGGTCAACGAGGGCGACCCGCTGTCCGCCGAGGAGATCTCGGTCGACGGCCACGCGACCAAGCCGCCGGCCCGCTACACCGAGGCCAGCCTCGTCAAGGAGCTCGAAGAGCGCGAGATCGGCCGCCCGTCGACGTACGCGTCGATCATCGGCACGATCCTCGACCGCGGCTATGTGTTCAAGAAGGGCACGGCACTCGTGCCGTCCTTCCTGTCCTTCGCCGTGGTCAACCTCCTGGAGAAGCACTTCGGGCGGCTCGTCGACTACGACTTCACCGCCAAGATGGAGGACGACCTAGACCGCATCGCGCGGGGCGAGGCCCAGGCCATTCCGTGGCTGCGCCGCTTCTACTTCGGTGAGGGCGACGCGACCGGTGCCGCCGAGGCCGGCAACGGCGACGGGGACCACCTGGGCGGGCTCAAGGAGCTCGTCACCGACCTCGGTGCCATCGACGCTCGTGAGGTGTCGTCGTTCCGCGTGGACGGCAGCGACATCATGCTGCGCGTCGGCCGCTACGGTCCGTACGTCGAGCGTGGCGAGAAGGACTCCGAGAACCACCAGCGCGCCGACGTTCCCGAGGACCTGGCACCCGACGAGCTGACCATCGAGCTCGCGGAGGAGCTGCTCGCCAAGCCGAGCGGTGACTTCGAGCTCGGCGCCGACCCTCAGTCGGGCCACCAGATCATCGCCAGGGACGGCCGCTACGGCCCGTACGTCACCGAGGTGCTCCCCGAGGGCACCCCGAAGACCGGCAAGAACGCCGTGAAGCCGCGTACGGCCTCGCTGTTCAAGTCGATGTCCCTCGACACGGTGACGCTGGCCGACGCCCTCAAGCTGATGTCGCTGCCGCGCGTCGTCGGCAAGGACGCCGAGGGCGTGGAGATCACCGCACAGAACGGGCGCTACGGGCCGTACCTGAAGAAGGGCACCGACTCGCGCTCCCTCCAGGCCGAGGACCAGCTCTTCACGATCACCCTCGACGAGGCCCTGGCGATCTACGCGCAGCCCAAGCAGCGCGGGCGCGCCGCCGCCAAGCCGCCGCTGAAGGAGCTCGGCGCGGACCCGGTCAGCGGGCAGCCCGTCGTCGTCAAGGACGGCCGCTTCGGGCCGTACGTCACCGACGGCGAGACCAACGCCACCCTGCGGTCCGGCGACAGCGTCGAGGAGATCACGCCGGAGCGCGGCTTCGAACTGCTCGCCGAGAAGCGCGCGAAGTCGCCCGCCAAGAAGACGGCGAAGAAGACGGCCGCCAAGAAGGCGCCGGCCAAGAAAACCGCCGCCAAGAAGACCGCGGCCGCGAAAACGGCGGCAAAGAAGACCACTGCCAAGAAGACGACCGCAAAGAAGGCGACGGCTTCCAAGGCGACGGCCGAGGACTGAGACCGAGAACTCGGGTCGCGGACTGTGGCCGAGGGCCGAGGGCCGAGGGGTGAGGTCGCAGACCGTGTCTGGAGAGGGCTGAACCCTTCGGTCCGCTTCCGGTGGGGGTCTTCGGGCGGCGCATCCGGCGCGGGACCGAGTTCTTCACCTTTGGTTCGTGAAACGAACGCCTCCGCACCACTTGGTGTCGGGGGCGTTCGCATGTTCGGGGGCCTCTTCGGGGAGTCAGTGCGTCCCGATAGGCTGGCAAGATGACGCGAGCCGAGCAGCCAACGGCCCACAACCCGGCCCCCGACGACGCCCTGGTCGCAGATTCACGGGAGCGCGCCGTCCGGGCGCTGCTGCGCGTGCCGCAACTGAGGCGGCTCTGGAGCGCCCAGCTGGTGGGCGGCGTCGGCGACGCCCTCGCGCTGCTGGTGCTGGTCCTGCTCGCCCTCCAGGCGGCGGTCTCCGACGGCTCCTTCGGCGGTGGCTACCGCGGTGTGGCCCTCTCCGTGTCGGCGGTCTTCGGGGCGCGGATTCTCGCCACGCTGCTCTTCGGGGCGGTCCTGCTGGGCCCGCTCACCTCCCTCACCTCCCATGAGGGGCCGCTCGACCGACGCTGGACCATGGTCGGCGCGGACGGCGTGCGGGCCGCGCTGCTGATCATCGCCCCCCTGTGGATCGACTGGACGCCGGAGAACGCGCTGGCCGTGCTCCTGGTGACGGCCTTCGTGATCGGGGTCGCCGAGCGCTTCTGGATGGTGTGCCGCGAGAGCGCGGCGCCCGCCCTGCTGCCCGCCCCGCCGTTGGAGGGCGCGACGGTACGCCCGCTGCCGGACCACATGGAGGCGCTGCGGCGCCTGTCACTGCGTACGGGATTCGTGGCGGTGCCCCTCGCGGCGGCCTCGCTGCTCGTCGTCGCGCTGGTCAACAACCTGCTGGGCGCCGGGATCGCGTGGTTCGAGCAGCATCAGGCGGCGCTCGCCTCGTACGTCGCCGCGGGCCTGTTCGCCGCGTCCCTGTCGGTGCTCACGTTCCTCGAACTGCCCGACGCGCGGACCCCGCGAGCGCGGTCGCCGCTCGAAGGGCTGCGCCGCCCCAAGACGGGCACCGGCATCGACAAGGGCCGCACCGGGGCCATCCCCCTCCTGGTGCTCGCCTGCGCGGCCGTCGCCGGGGCGATCGCGGCGGCCGTCGCCGTCGCCGTGCTGCACGCCAAGGACCTGGGCGGCGGGCCGGTGACGTACGCGCTGCTGGTGCTCGCGCTCACCGGCGGTGTCGTGCTCGGCATCCGTACGGCCGCCCAGTTGCTGCCGTCCCTGTCGCGGCGCCGGCTGCTCGCGCTGGCGATCGCCTTCACAGGGATAGCGCTGCTCGCCGCGGGGCTCGTCCCGGACGTCACCACGGTCGTCCTGATCGTCGGACTAGCGGGCGCCGGCGCGGGCGTCGCCGCCAACACCGGCCACGCCCTGCTCGACCAGGAGGCCGAGGAATACCGACGTACGCGTACGACGGAACACCTGCACGCCGTCGTACGGGTGTTCGTCGCCCTGGGCGCGCTGGTGGCTCCTCTGGTGGCCGCCGTCATCGGCCCGCACCGCGTGGAGAACGGCAAGTTCGTGTTCGCGCACGGCGGCGCGGCCTTCACGCTGATGCTGGTCGGCGCGCTGCTGCTGCCGGTCGCCGCCCTGGTGCTGGCCAAGGCCGACGACCGCTCCGGAGTGCCGCTGCGGCACGACCTGAGGGACGCGCTGCGGGGCGGCGACGACCCCGTGCAGGCGCACGCCGGGAAGGGCTTCTTCATCGCACTGGAAGGCGGTGACGGGGCCGGGAAGTCGACCCAGGCCGAGGCGCTCGCGGAGTGGATCCGCGCCAAGGGGCACGAGGTCGTGGTGACGCGCGAGCCGGGCGCCACGCCGGTCGGCAAGCGGCTCCGGTCGATCCTGCTCGACGTGTCGTCGGCCGGTCTCTCGCACCGCGCGGAGGCGCTGTTGTACGCCGCCGACCGCGCCGAGCACGTGGACACCGTGGTGCGGCCCGCCCTGGAGCGGGGCGCGGTGGTCGTCTCCGACCGTTACATCGACTCCTCGGTGGCGTACCAGGGGGCTGGGCGTGACCTGTCCCCGACCGAGATCGCCCGGATCAACCGGTGGGCGACCGACGGGCTGGTGCCGCATCTGACCGTGCTGCTCGACGTGCCGCCGGAGACCGCCCGTGAGCGGTTCACGGAGGCGCCGGACCGGCTGGAGTCGGAGCCCGCCGAGTTCCACGCGCGCGTGCGGTCCGGTTTCCTGACGCTCGCCGCCGCCGATCCGGCGCGCTATCTGGTCGTCGACGCCGGGCAGGAGCCCGAGGCCGTCACGACCGTGATCCGGCACCGGCTGGATGTGGTGCTGCCGCTCTCCGAGGCCGAGATCAAGGCCAAGGAGGAGGCGCGCAAGGCCGCCGAGGAGGAGGCGCGTCGGCGCGCCGAGGAAGAGGCCGCCCGCAAGGCCGAGGAGGAGCGGCTGGAGCGCGAGCGCCAGGAGCAGCTCGCCCGGCTGCGTGCGGAGGAAGAGGAGCGCAAGCAGCGCGAGCTGGAGGAGGCCCAGCGGCGCGAGGCCGAGCGCCAGGCCGAGGAGGCCCGGCAGCGCGCCGAGGCGGCACGCGTGCGTGCCGAGGAGGAACGGGCGCGGCGGCTCGCGGAGGAGCAGGCCCTCGCGGCCGAGGAGGAGCGCCGGCGCAAGCAGGCCGAGGAGGAGGCGCGGCTCCGGGCCGAGGCGGAGGAACGGCGGCTGGAGAAGCAGCGGAAGGCCGAGGAGGCGTTGGTCCGGGCCGAGCGGGCTCGCAGGGCGGCGGAGGCGCAGCGGGAGGCGGAGGCGGAGAGGGCGGCTGAGGCTGCTGCTG
The DNA here is from genome assembly GCF_026341515.1 of Streptomyces sp. NBC_00878. Taxonomy (NCBI): domain Bacteria; kingdom Bacillati; phylum Actinomycetota; class Actinomycetes; order Kitasatosporales; family Streptomycetaceae; genus Streptomyces; species Streptomyces sp. NBC_00878. The sequence goes on from NZ_JAPEOK010000001.1 coordinate 5,986,042, forward strand.
CCAGCGCGGCTGCTGCTGCGGCTGAGGCTGCTGCGGCTTCGAGTGCGGCTACCGGTGAGGCTGGTGGTGAGGCTGGTGGTGCTGCGGATTCCGGGGCCTCCGGCGGGACCGGCGGGCCCCGAGGGGCTGGTACCGGAGGGTCGGGTACCGGAGGGTCGGGTACCGGAGGGGCGGCCGACGAGACGGCTGTGCTTCCTTCGGTGCCGGCTCGCGAGGGCGGGCCCGACGCCGAGACAACCGTGCTGCCGCAGCCTCCGGCGCCGCAAGGAGCTGCGGACGAGACGGCTGTGCTGCCACCGGTTCCGCCGGTTGGGCAGCGGTTCGCTGCCGACGAGACGGCTGTGCTGCCGTCTGTCGGGCGCGGGGCCGATGCCGAGGAGACGGCAGTGCTTCCGCCGGTTGGGCAAGGGCCCGCCGCGGACGAGACGGCCGTCCTGCCGCCGGTTGGGCAGGGGGCCGCTGAGGACGAGACGGCCGTCCTTCCTCCCATACGGGAGGACCGTGGCGGCGTGCGGGGGAGTGATCCGGCGGACCGGGTGCCCCCGGGGTACTTCCGTGACGAGCGGCCGGGGTCCGCGGGCACGTCCGACGGCACCGACGCCCGCACGCGCGAGCTGCCTCAGGTCGACGAGGAGGGTGCCCCTCGGCGCCGTCCCCGTTCGGACTGGGCGGAGGAGACTCCGCTGGACGACCTCCCGTCGCTGGCGGACGAGTTGCTGGGTCCCCGTGAGGACGACGAGCAGGACGAGGGGCGGGGGCGCCGGCGGCGCTGACGAGCCTGTCGGCCGGAGGCCGGGCGGGTGTCGGCGCCTCTGACATGGCGGGATCGGCATTGGCGTCGGCCCCGGCATCGGCCCCGGCATCCTCGTGCTCGACGGCTGTGTTGACGTGTGCCGTGGGTGTCGGCGGTGAGCGCGCGGACCGCGTTGTCAGTGCCCTCCCGCACAATGGGACGCGCAGGGCAAAGACCCGCAGGGCACAGACCCGTAAGGCAAAGGCCCGCAGGGCGAAGATCTGTAAGGCCAAGATCCGCAAGGCAATGACGCGCAGGGCGAAATCGCGCACGGCAAGGTGCGACGGAAGGGCGGCCCCATGACCGTATGGGATGACCTGGTGGGCCAGGAGAAGGTGAGCGCGCAGCTCGACGCCGCCGCCCGGGACGCCGACGCCCAGGTCACGGCGGTGGCGGACCACACTCCGGTGTCCGAGGCCTCGAAGATGACGCACGCCTGGCTCTTCACGGGACCGCCGGGCTCGGGCCGCTCCACCGCCGCGCGGGCCTTCGCTGCGGCCCTCCAGTGCGTGAGCCCCGACCGGGCCCTCGGCGGAACCCCCGGCTGCGGTTTCTGCGACGGCTGTCACACGAGCCTGATCGGCACTCACGCAGACGTGCAGATCATCCGCACCGACCTCCTCTCGATCGGCGTGAAGGAGACCCGCGATCTCGTACGCCGCGCTCAGTTGTCCCCGGCGGGCCGCCGCTGGCAGGTCATCATCATGGAGGACGCCGACCGCCTCACGGAGGGCGCGGGCAACGTCCTCCTGAAGGCCGTCGAAGAGCCCGCCCCCCGCACGGTCTGGCTCCTCTGCGCGCCCTCCATCGAGGACGTTCTGCCCACCATCCGCTCCCGCTGCCGTCACCTCACTCTCCGGACGCCGCCCGTGGACGCGGTCGCCGACGTCCTCGTACGCCGCGACGGCATCGAGCCGGACGTGGCGGCCGCCGTGGCCCGCGCCACCCAGGGCCACATCGGGCGCGCCCGCCGCCTCGCCACGGACGAGCGTGCCCGCGCGCGGCGCGCCGCCGTCCTCAAACTGCCTCTTCGTGTCGACGACGTGGGCGCCTGCCTCAAGGCGGCCCAGGAGCTGATCGACGCGGCCTCCGAGGACGCCAAGCAGGTCGCCGAGGAGACCGACGTCAAGGAGACCGAGGACATGAAGGCGGCGCTCGGCGCGTCCCAGGGCGGCCGGATGCCGCGCGGTACGGCGGGCGTGATGAAGGAGCTGGAGGACAAGCAGAAGCGCCGCAAGACGCGTACGCAGCGCGACAGTCTGGACCTGGCCCTGATCGACCTCACGGCCTTCTACCGCGACGTACTGGCCCTGCAGTTCGGCACCGAACTCGCCCTCGCCAACACGGAGATGCGGGACACACTGGACCGGCTGGCGCGCGGTTCGTCCCCCGAGGCCACCCTGCGGCGGATAGAGGCGATCGCCGCCTGCCGCGAGGCCCTCGACCGGAATGTGGCGCCGCTGCTGGCGGTGGAGGCGATGACGATGTCCTTGCGGGCAGGGTGACGTCCCGCTCGGGTATTGACGGAGTCACTCGTACGAGGTCGGGTCGAAAACTCTGAGCAGTCGGTTGATCGCGCAGGGTTACGCTCGCTCGATGTACACCAGCCGCCAGCCCAGCTCACCCCGGGCCACCCGGCCCCTCCGGGCCCCCCGATCTCTCCCGGGCACCCCACCCCTCCGGGCCCATCGATCCCTTCGCGCGTGCGGCACGCTGCTCGCCGTCGCCGGACTGCTCGTCTCCGCCTGCTCCGCGGGGAGTTCGACGAGCACCGCGAGCCCGGCCGGGGCGGCTGTGCTGCGCGCGCTGCCCGAGGCCACCCCGTCGGCGCTGTCCCCGTACTACGGCCAGCGCCCGACCTGGCGCTCCTGCGGTGCCCCCGGCTTCGAGTGCGCCACGCTGAAGGCCCCGCTCGACTACGCCGAGCCGGCCAAGGGCGACATCGAGCTGGCCGTCGCCCGCAAGAAGGCCACGGGCCCGGGCAAGCGGCTCGGTTCGCTGCTGGTCAACCCGGGCGGGCCGGGCGGTTCGGCGGTCGGCTACCTCCAGGCGTACGCCGGAATCGGCTACCCGGCGAAGGTCCGCGCCCGCTATGACATGGTCGCGGTCGACCCGCGCGGCGTCGCCCGCAGCGAGCCCGTCGAATGCCTCACCGGGCGCGAGATGGACGCGTACACGCAGACGGACTCGACCCCCGACGACGCGCGCGAGACCGGCGAACTGGTCGATGCCTTCAAGGAGTTCGCGGAGGGCTGCGGGCAGCGCTCGGGGAATCTGCTGCGGCACGTGTCCACGGTCGAGGCGGCCCGGGACATGGACCTCGTGCGCGCGGCACTGGGCGACGAGAAGCTGACGTATGTGGGTGCGTCGTACGGCACGTTTCTGGGGGCGACGTACGCGGGCCTGTACCCGGAGCGGGTCGGCCGTCTCGTCCTGGACGGCGCGCTGGATCCGTCGCTGCCCGCGCGGAAGATGAACCAGGACCAGACGGTCGGCTTCGAGACGGCGTTCCAGTCCTTCGCCAAGGACTGCGTACGCGAGTCGGATTGCCCGCTGGGTGGCGCGGGCACGTCGACGGAGGAGGTGGGCAAGAACCTGAAGGCCTTCTTCCGGAAGCTGGACGAGGCCCCCATCGAGACGGGTGACGCGGACGGCCGCAAGCTGGGCGAGGCGCTGGCCACGACAGGCGTCATCGCCGCGATGTACGACGAAGGGGCCTGGCCCCAACTGCGCGACGCCCTCGCCATGGCCATCCAGGACAAGGACGGCGCGGGCCTGCTCGCTCTCTCCGACGGCTACTACGAGCGCGATTCCGACGGCAAGTACGAGAACCTGATGTTCGCCAACGCGGCGGTCAACTGCCTGGACCTGCCGGCGGCCTTCTCCTCCCCCGAGGAGGTGAAGGAGGCGCTCCCCTCGTTCGAGCAGGCGTCCCCGGTCTTCGGCGAGAGCCTCGCCTGGGCTTCTTTGAACTGCACGTACTGGCCCGTGATGGCGACCGGCGAACCGCACACCATCGAGGCGAAGGGCGCCGCTCCCATCGTCGTCGTCGGCACCACCCGCGACCCCGCGACCCCGTACCGGTGGGCCCAGTCCCTCGCCGGCCAGCTCTCCTCCGGCACCCTCCTCACCTACGACGGCGACGGCCACACGGCGTACGGGCGGGGCAGCGCGTGCATCGACTCCGCGATCAACGACTACCTCCTCGAAGGCACCCCTCCGAAGGACGGAAAGCGCTGCTCAGGGGCGTGATCACGCGGTCTCCGGGGGTGCCTCCAGGGCGAGTACGGAGCACCCCCCGAAACTGTGTAGACTTACGCCCGTTGCCGATCGCACCATAGTTCTGGCAGCACGCCGCCTTAGCTCAGATGGCCAGAGCAACGCACTCGTAATGCGTAGGTCTCGGGTTCGAATCCCGAAGGCGGCTCTGTGGAAGCCTCAGGACTCACTCGCCGTGACCTGGGGCTTTTGCTTTTTCCGCCCCCCGCGTCGGCCGACACAGCCTCCCCGGTTCGTGCCACCAAATCCAAGGGGTGCGCGAGGGGAGCGCATCAGCGCAGACTTTGTGCGCGGGGGTGCGCGAGGGATGGTGCGGTAGCGCCGTCGAAAGGCGTGGGAAGGCTTCTTGGCGAGCAGGCCGGTTTTGTGGAAACGTTCCAACCCGCACTTCTAGGCTGGGTCCGTGGCAGATCGATTGGACATTCTCCCGTTCAAGACCCTGGTGACGCAGGCGGGTGCCGTGTTGCTGACACACGGAGTCGAGGTCGAGGCGACATCGGTGCGGGGCGTCGCGGAGCACCTCGTCGAGGCCATGGCTCAGCAGGTGGGCATGGACCATGAAGAAGCTGTCCATCTGGTGACCCCGGAAGCCGTCGCGGAGATCATCATGAAGGCGGCAAGTGAAGACGACCAGGGAGTCTCTGGCCCGCACGCGGTGTGCCCGGTGCGGATCGACGACCGTACGGTCAGCGCCCCGGTCGAGTCGCACGGCCACTTGGTCATGGCTGCTTCGCAGGCCGGCAAGTACGCCGGCCTCAACGATGACGGAGCGGCTGCGGCTCACCTCCTGGATCTCGCTACCGAGATTGGCGCGGCCCTCGTGAGGAACCATGCTGATGGGGCAGCGGAGATCTCCATGGGAGTGCTCGACGAACTGGCCGAGTTGGTGGACTCGGTGGCTGACCGTGTCGAGACGAGCGGTTGGAGTATCTGTCCCTGTGGCGATGACCACGACCAACGCTCGGTGGATGTCGGCACGGTCACGGTCATGCGTCACCATGCTGCTCTGGCTCGCGGCCTCCGGGGGCAGGCCGATGGCTAGGCTCGTCAGCGCGCGATGAAGAGTTCAGCACAGAGCCCGCATGGGCCAGAAGCGACGGCTGAGAGGGCACTGGACTCGCTACGAGAAGTGTGACGACTTCAGCAGCACCGCCGCGTCATTGAGGACCAACAGCCCGGCGGATACGCCGTGGGGCTCGTAGACGGCCCCCGGGATCCGTGCCGGTGATCGCGTCAGGACGTCCGCGACGTGGGAGGCGTCGGTCCGTACGAGAAGTATGAGACGACCGACCCCAAGCGCTACGAACGCGAACTCAAGAAGAGACGCAACCAGTTGTTCGTCGCTACGACCCGAGCCCGTGACGCGTTGCGCATTTCCTGGCACGGCAGGCCGAGCCCGTTCCTGCCGCTGTAGGCCTGGTCGAATCTCCAGAGCGATGAGCCGTTCGTCGCGGGGCGGGAGGGTGTCGGTCGCAACCAGGACACGGCTCAGGCGAGCCAGTACCGTGCCCGGGGTGTAGCCGGGTGAGTTATCCATCTTTACGGAGGATGCGGGTGACCTCCAGACCGATATCCCTGGAGAACGTTCCAGAGCAGTTGACTCCCAACTGCTCCGCCAGGTCTCGTCCGTATAGATCCACAGTGGACTCCGCCAGTTCGGCCAGCGTGGCGGCGGCCGTACGGCCGCGTGACCACGCCACCAGGCACGTGACCATGCTGATCACGCCAGAGGGCCACCACCAGCCTGCCAACGGCAGATAGAGCAGTCCCCAGCCAAACAGGCGAGCCTCGGCCGACAGCGCGGTCCGCGCCGCGATGAGTTCCGCACACGTCGCGTCCGGCATGCACAACCACAACCGTGGCCAGAGAGAGGCGAAGTCCACGTCGTACATCAGGTGGACGCGTTCACTAGTGGCGCGGACACGGTCGCCCATCCAGGTCGGCCGTTCCGGATTCACGGGACAGATCTGGTCCCGTGCGATGAGCAGAGCGTCCAGTTCGTAGGCGGTGGCTTCGTGGGAGGCTTCTCCGGAGCCTCGGAGCAGGGCCGTCCGATACCTCTGGTCTGCGATCGACCAACGGGTACGGCGGCGGGCCGTCAGCCAGCGGCTCGCCCTGCCGCGACTCGTGGTCAGCCACAGCCGCTCCACACCACCGCCCACCGCCCGGGCGGCCAGTCCCACAGCGCTTGCCCCGAGCCCGAGGAAGACCACGAACATCAAGACCTGCCCGGTGCCCCGAGACGCTCCGCCGATGCTGTTCACCGCGTCCGCCAGGGCCCTGACGTCGTACCAGCGCTCATGCCCCAGCACCAGCACGCCGGCCCCCGACACGGCCAGAAAGAGGGCCCCCGGCAAAACCAGCAGCGTCAGCCAGCGGTCCGCCGCCCGCTTGCCGAGTTCGGCGAGGAAGGCGTTCACCCTCTGATTCGCTCTGTCACCAGGGATGTGTCGTGCACCGCGCACTGTGGCGGGTCGAGTCGAGCCGTCCAGGTCATGCCTTCGACCCGGGCGCAACGCAGGAACCCTGGACAGCGCAGCACCTCGTGCACGGCGTGCGCGGTCACACCGGGCAACGACCGGTAGCCCACGCCCGGTGGTGGCGTCGTACGGTACCTGCCCATACCGCCGGGTAACCCTGACTGGCGCAACTCCGCGTCCAGATCTGCCAGCAAGGGAGCCACCTCGCCCTCGGTGGCGTCGTTGCGCCGCGCCGCCGCCACGGCCCGCAAGGCCACCGTGCGTGCTGTGCCGGGCGCGGCGATAGGCCCTGTGGTCTCGGCGAGCCTCAGGCACAGCCACGCCAGCGAGTCCGTCGAACTGCTTCCTGTTACGCCCATCGTGCTCCTGTCCGGACAAGCCTCTGCGTCAGCCAAGTAGATCTAGTATGAGGCGAGTTGGTGCATGCGACGGGATCTTTGGTGGGGAGCGTCCGTGGCGGACGACGAGCAATTGACCGCACTGTTCGCCGCGGCGTACGACCGGGCCCAAGCCGTGATGAACGGTGGGGACGGCGAGGTCGTGTTGGGCGTAGACGCGATGGACGAAGCGGCCGAGTTGCACGCTGCCATGGGGCGAAGTAGTTGGGCCTTTTACTACACGGGTCTGCTGGCCTGGCTGAGATTCGCGGCTCGCCGGGATCCTCGGGACATCTCGGACCTCATGCTGGCCTTGCGGGTTTTCGCTGTCTGGTTCGAACACGATCCCGAGCACGTGCCCTCACGGATCCAGAGCGTGTTGCGGGTGGAGGTGCCTGAGTCCGTTGAACCGGCGGTGGAGGGTGCCCCCGTACACCCGTACCAGCTCAACGCCGTCGCCATCGATTTGTTGACCAGCGAACCGCCGGAGCTCGCCGTTGTAAGCGTGGCGCTGTCGCGCGCGGCGATCTTGGTTGCGCTCCCCGACGGTGAGTTGATCCCGGCCTTGTTTCAGAACCTCGGCGCTGCCCTCGTCTCGCTCGGCCTGGCGACCGAGGACCCGGAAATCCTCGGAGAGGCGGTGAAAGTGCAGCGGGCGACAGTGGACAGCGTGCCGAAGGATGGGTACCTGATGCCGATGTGCCTCGCCTGCCTTGCGCTCGCCCTCGGCTACCTGCACGAACACAGCCGCGACCGAAGACATCTCGACGAAGCCCTCGCCGCGATGGAACGGGCTCTGGAACTGACCCGTCACGATGACCCGGAGCTCCCGGACCGGTTGAGTGACCACGCCCAGCTGCTGTTGAGCAAGCACGCGTGCTCCGGTGAGCTGGAGGATGCCCACCAAGCCCACAGTTCCATTGGCTTGGCCCTGGCACTCACGACGGCTGACCACCCACGACGTGCGGTGTACGAGAAGGTCGGCCGTGTGACCGAGTTGGCGGTCGTAGCTCACTTCTCGATGAAGGAGGAGCCGGGGCGTTCGCCCACCATGGTGACGGTGAACGAAGCCCTGGAGGAGATCGCGACGCTGCGCGGGGAACTGGCCGAACTCGCGGACGGCGATCCGCTCGAACGGGCAGTGACAACGTCTGTATTGGCGCTCAAGCACGAGCGACGCTGGTCACGCATGGGCACGTTGGAAGATCTGGAAGAGGCGATCCGGCATTACCACGCGGCCCTGAACCAATTGCCCGAGGACCATGGGCGGTACGCGGAGAGCACGCAGGGGTTGATCTTCTGCCTCATGGCCCGTCACCGGCTGTTTGCGGCGATTGAGGATCTTGAGGAGGTCGTCGCCCTGGAGCGCCGCCTCGTGACGGTCAGAGAGACGGGGTCGGCCGCGCGGCATGCCGTGCAGCTCGTCGAACTGGCTAACGTGCTCATGGGCCGCTACGAGTTGCGAGGCGACGCCGCGGACTTCGAGGAAGCGCTCCAGCGTGGCGAAAAGGCGGTCGAGGTGGCCGAGGAGGGCGGTGAGGAGTGGCTGCTGGCGCGGGTGACGGTGGCACAGGCATTGCTGATACGTCACAGGGACAGGGACGACACGTCGACCGATAGGTTCGATGACCTGGAACGGGCCGTTGACTGGCTGGAGGCCGCCGTCGACGGACTGCCCGCCGACCACGTCAACGCCGGTGTCGCCTTGCAGAATCTGGCCGCCGCGCTGACCGCGCGGTACTACGAGCACGGCGCCCTCACGGATCTGGACACGGCTGCCGAACGGCTGAGGGAGGCCTACGCCGCCGTACGCCTGCATCCTGAGCAGCGAATCAGGGATCACGAGCCGGGGTTGATGCTCGGGCAAGTGCTGCATCAGAGGTGGCTGCGCCACGGGGCGTTCAGCGACCTGGACGAAGCAGTGGCGGTGACCCGACAGGTTGTCCGAGCCGTCCCCGACGGTTGGTCCGACCGGGACGGCGTGCGCGTCAGGCTGGTGCGGTTGCTGCTCGCACGCTACGGCAGGACAGGGATCCGAGCGGACCTCACCGAAGCCAGCCGGCTCGCCCGTCAGGCCGTCCGCGAGACCCCCGAGGACGATTTGAGAGCCTTGAACCGTGCGCGGGCCGCGCATGCGGACGCTCTCCTGACAACACTGCCCGGCGAGCCGGGACCCACTCCGGAGAACACGGCGGAGGCGGTCGGTCTGCGCCGGCAAGCACACACCTCCGCGCCCACGCCTGAGACGTCCGTCGGCCTGGCCCGCGCCCTGGACGCACACCACCGGGCCACTGCAGCCGGTGGACCCCCACCGGACGAAGCCCGTCACCTGTTGGAGACAGCACTACCCAATGAGCGTGGCCGACGCCCCGAAGCGCTCGCCGCCCTCGGTGCCCTCCTGGGACAGTCCCCCGACCCGCCCGCTCGTGAGCGGGCCGAGGAATGCTTCCGCGAGGTCGCGCTGATGACCGACGCGGCTCCCGCCGAGCGGCTGGAGGCCGCCCAGCGCTGGGCCGAACTCCTCGCCTCGCAAGCGAAGTGGGAGCAGGCCGCCAAGGCGTATCAAGTCGCGCTCGCCCTCCTGCCCCAGCTGGCGCCGCACACCCTTGAGCGCACCGACCGCGAGCACGGCCTCGGTTCAGCCACCGGACTCGCGTCCCACGCCGCGGCCTGCTTGCTACGCCTGGACCGCAGTGAGACGGCCATCCGGCTCTGGGAGGCGGGCCGCGGCGTGCTCTGGGAGCAACAGACGGAGACTCGCGGTGATCTCGCAGCCCTACGTGCCACCGCACCCCGACTGGCCCGCTCCTACGAGGAATTACGAGAGCGACTCGATGCTCAAGATCGGGCCGGCTCGCTCACGGACCCATCGACCCCGTACGGCTGGCAGAGCGAACTGGAGGCGCAGCCGGGCATGGCGGCCGAACAGCGCCGACGGTTGGGACAGCAGTGGCAGTCGCTCCTGGAGGAGATCCGTTCTCTGGAAGCCTTTGCCGATTTCCCTCGCCTGCCTGGTGAGCGCGACATCCCTCACTCCGGTGTCACGGGACCGGTCGTAGCGATCCTCACCAGCACCTACGGCAGCTGTGCCGTGCTTCTCGGACCGGACGGGGTCATGGCCCGAGTGCCGTTGCCGGGGCTGACTCCCGGCGCGGTGGCTGAGTACACCGATCGACTCAACGGGGCGCTGAAGGAGGCCGTCGACCCACGGACTTCACACGAGAGGCGACGCGCGGCCGAGGAGTCCATCTCCGCGGTGCTCGAATGGCTGGGATCGACTGTGACAGGGCCTGTGCTTGCCGCGCTCGGGTATCGCCCGGTGGCCACCGGGGAACCGCTGCCGCGCTTGTGGTGGGTGCCGGACGGGGCACTCGCCCAGCTACCGCTCCACGCTGCCGGGACAGCTCTCCAACAGGTCTGCTCCTCGTATGCGCTGACGCTCGGCACGCTGCGCCGAGCGTCAGCGAACACTGCCATGCCCCCAGCGCCGAGGGTCCTGGCCGTCGCCATGCCGCAGACGCCGGGCGCCGAACCCATCGAGGGCGCGGCGGCAGAAGCGCGACATCTCGCCGAGCGGTACGGTGCACAGGTGCTGATCGGCGAACAAGCCACACACGACGCGGTATGCGCCGCTCTTCCCGACTACGAAGTGGTCCACTTCGCCTGTCACAGCGACGGCTCCGGGCTACTGCTCCAGGACCATCGCACAAGACCGCTCACCGTTTTCGAGATTTCCCGTCTGGAGCTTCCGCGGGCGAAGCTGGCCTACCTGTCCGCGTGCACGACATCGCTCGGGCCTCGTCAGCTCGCTGACGAGGCCGTGCATCTGGCCGCGGCCTTCCAGCAGGCCGGGTTTCCGCATGTGATCGGAACGTTGTGGTCGGTGGAGGACGCAGTGGCGAAGTCCCTCTGCGCCGACGTGTACGACGCGCTGCCCGGTCTCGACACGACGTCGGCGGCTGAAGCCCTGCACCGTGCAACACGAGACCTGAGTGAGCGCTACCCCGACAGCCCCAGCCTGTGGGCGGCGTTCGTGCACTTCGGCCCATGAACCCGAGCCGCAAGCCCGGATCGTATCGCTGACCAGGAACGGCAACGGGCGAGGAAGGCGGCCCTTCACCCAAGACTGCCTCGTCACGAGTTGGGACGCCGCGGGCGAAGGTCGGGCGGCCCCTGTTTCGCGGGGCGCCGAGATACTTTGGGGGCTGTCTAAAACGGAGCTTGGTGGACACCAACGTCTCCAACCCAGACCATCAGGTGCGGTTGAGCTTCTTGGGGTGAGGGAGATCGTCCTGGTGTGGCCGTCGATAAACCACTCCGGGGGACGTGACCCGGGTGCACTCCCTGGGAGACAATGAAGGGGCAGCGCTGAGGCCCTGGCTCGAATTGTCTGATGCTGACAATACGGCCGCAGCCAGGAAGTCGGGTCGCTGTCCGGGACTGGAATGTCACCGGTGGCTACCAGGGGAGCGCAAGGGGAGCGCGGACGCCTTTGGACGGTGCAACATGGGGTGCGAACAGCGGGACCGCCACATGTGCTCTGATCTGCGAAAACGGGATTTGATACGACCGCGCAGCACAGCCCGGCATGACCCCTATCGGTCCCGTAATGCGTAGGTCTCGGGTTCGAATCCCGAAGGCGGCTCCAAGGGAAACCGCAGGTCAGGAATCTGACCTGCGGTTTCTTTGTTTTTGACCTTGGAATGTGGGCATATTGCGCTTCGGTCGCCTGCGCATGGAATGCGTAGGTCAGGGTTTTACCCTCCGGGGTCATGATCTGCATGGTCGGGGGTGGCCAAGGGGTGGCCATTTGTGCAGCGGCCGTGCTTTGGAGTAGTTCGAGGGACCCCGGTATCGGACTACGACAGGCGGTCGGTGCTGCTGTCGGGGGCGGCGTGGGCCAGGCCTGTCCGGTAGGCGATGACGACGAGTTGCGCCCGGTCGCGGGCCTCCAGTTTTGTCATGGCGCGCTGCACGTGGGCGCGGACGGTGAAGGGGCTGAGGAACATCCGGTCGGCGATCTCCTGGTTGGACAGGCCGGTCGCGACCAGGGCCACCATCTCGCGTTCGCGTGGGGTGAGCACGGCGAGTTGTTCGGGGTGGTGCGGCGGGGCGTCGTCCGGTGTGGCCAGGAAACGGGCGACCAGGGAGCGGGTCGCGGCGGGGGACAGAAGAGTGTCGCCGTCGGCGATCGTACGCACGGCGTCCAGCAGGTCCTCGGCCCCGATGCCCTTGCCGATGAAGCCGCCGGCCCCCGCGCGCAGCGCCTGAGCGACGTACTCGTCGGTCTCGTACGTGGTGAGGATCAGGATGCGGCTGGCACGCAGGTCCGGGTCCGCGCAGATCTCCGACGTGGCGGTGAGACCGTCCACCTCGGGCATACGGATGTCCATGATCACCACGTCCGGGCGCAGCTCCCGGGTGAGTCTCACCGCCTCCTTGCCGTCGGCGGCCTCGCCGACCACGGCGATGTCGTCGGCGCTGTCGAGAAGCAGCCGGAAGGCACCGCGCAGCAGGGCCTGATCGTCGGCGAGCAGCACCCGGAGCGTCACGGCGCATCCCCTGCCCGTGCGTCGCCCGTCCGTCCGTCGCCTGTCGCTCCGTCAGCCATTCGCCCCTCGCTGGTTGTTGCTCCGGCAGTCCTCCGTGTCGTGTCCTTGGCGGGCGGGAGGGGCAGCTGGGCTGAGACGAGGAAGCCGCCCTCCGGGCTCCTGCCCGCCCAGAGGTGTCCGCCGACCGCAGTGGCACGTTCACGCATCCCGATCAGACCGTAACCGGGCGGACGGTCCGCCGTCGTGGACGCACTCGGTCCCGTGGATGCGGTCGGCGCCGTACGGGCGCCCCCTCCCTCGTCGGCGACGGTGATGGTCACGCGATCGCGGTTCCAGGCGAGACGCACCCGGGCGCTACCAGTGCCGGCGTGCTTGGTCACGTTGGTCAGTGCCTCCTGGACGATGCGGTAGGCGGTGAGGTCCACTCCCGGCGGCAGCGGTCTGGCCGTGCCCTCCTGGTGCACCGACACCTCCAGACCCGCGCGGCGGAAGGACTCGAGGAGAGTGGGAAGCCGGGACAGCCCGGGCGCCGGTTCGGCGGGCCCGGCCGCGTCCCCGGACTGACGCAGCAGACCGACCGTGGCCCGCAGGTCGTCGAGCGCGTCGCCTGTGGTCGCGACGAGCTCCTTCAGGCTCTTACGGGTCTGCTCCGGGCGGGCGTCGAAGAGGTGGGCGGCGACCGTGGCCTGAGCGTTGGCCAGGGTGATCTGATGGGCCACGAGGTCGTGCAACTCCCGCGCGATGCGCACCCGTTCCTCGGCCACTCTCCGGCGCGCCTCGCTCTCCCGGCTCTGCTCGGCCCGCCGTGCCCGCTCCTCCACGGCCGCCAGGTAGGCCCGTCGGTTGTGCACCGAGTGACCGAGTACGCCGGCCACCAGCGGGAACGCCGCCACCACTCCCATCCTGCTCGCGTCCTTCCATGAGAGGGCCCCGAACACAGGGGTGAAGGCGACCAGCAGCGCCGCGGAGGTGAGCAACACCGCGCTCGCCGCGTGCCGTTCGGTGCGCAGGGTGAGCGAGTAGGCGGTGATCACGGCGGGGGCCACGATGAGCGGGCTCAGCAGGAGGCCCAAGAGCGGCACCAGCACGCCGCACGCGGTGGTGGCCGCCATGGCGGCCAGGGGTGCCCGGTGCCGCACCGGCAGCACGGCACAGGACACCACGGCGATGACGTAGGCGGCGGCAGGCGGCGGTGCCAGCGTCCTACCGTCGTCCTGCAGCACACCGCCGAGCAGGCAGAGCGCGAACGCGGTCGCCGTGATCGCTCCCTCCCGCCACCACGTACCGCGTGATCGCGGGGCACCGCCACCCGTGTTCGTCATGGCCGGCTCAGTGCCGTTGCCGGCCGACGGGGAGCCGCGGTATCACTGCGTCCGGCTCGGTCGCGGAGGCCGGGGCATGCCTGCTCAGTTTCTCGCCCTCGATATCCACATTCGGCAGCACACGGTTCAGGATACGAGGCAGCCACCAGGCCCGGTGGCCGAGGAGTGCCAGGACCGCGGGTGCGATCGCCATCCGGACCACGAAGGCGTCGAAGGCGACGGCGGAGGCCAGGCCGACGCCCATCGTCTGGATGGTCGGGCTGTTCATCCCGATGAATCCGGCGAACACGCTGATCATGATGATCGCCGCCGCGGCCACCACACGTCCGCTGTGCCGGAAGCCGTTCACGATCGCCTCGCCGGGGGAGGCGCCATGGACGTAGGCCTCCCGCATCCGGGTGAGGAGGAAGACCTCGTAATCCATGGCGAGGCCGAACACTATGCCGATGATCAGAATCGGCATCAGCGACATGACCGGTCCGGTCTGCTCGATGCCGACCAGGTCTGCCGCCCAGCCCCACTGGAAGACGGCGACGAGGACGCCGAAGGCGGCACCCACCGACAGCAGGAAACCGAGCGCGGCCTTGACCGGGACCAGGACCGAGCGGAAGACCACCATCAGCAGGAGCACCGCCAGGCCGATGACCACGGTCAGATAGGGGACGAGGGCGTCGGACATGGCTTCGGAGATGTCGATGTTCAGCGCGGTGGCGCCGGTCACCAGGACGGTGGCGCCCGTGTCGGCCTCGACTCCGGAGACCGCGCCCCGGATCGCGTACACCAGGTCCTTGGTCTCGCCGCTGTTCGGCGCGGTCCGCGGTACGGCGGTGAGGACGGCCGTGTCCTTGGCCCGGCTGAGCACCGGATCACCGACCGACGCGACCCCGTCCACTCCCCGTACGGTCTTGACGACCAGGTCCGTGGTGGCCCGAGGGTCCGCAGACCCCGAGGACGCCGACGTGTCCACGACCACGGTCAACGGGCCGTTGAACCCGGGGCCGAAGCCTTCCGACAGCAGGTCGTAGGCGCGGCGCTCGGTGGTCTCCACCGACTTGGACTCGTCTCCGGGCAGCCCGAGTTCGAGGCTCAGCGCCGGCAGGGCGACGGCGCCGAGACCGAGTCCGGCGATCATCAGCACGGGCACCGGCCGGCGCAGCACGAACCGCGCCCAGCGGGTGCCGAGCCCGGGCCTGCCGGCCGCGGTGGGCACCGGGTGCGGGCGCTCGCTTTCCGGCCGACGAGACAACCGGTGATGCAAGGGTGCCTTGCGGACGGCGCAGGACAGTATCCGCCGGCCGAAGTAGCCGAACAGCGCGGGGACCAGGGTCAGTGCGACGAGTACGGCAAGGGCCACGGCGCCCGCGCCGCCCATGCCCATCTTGGTGAGTTCGGGGATTCCGACGACCCCCAGCCCGACCAGGGCGATGATGACGGTCGCGCCGGCGAAGACGACTGCGGATCCGGCCGTGCCCACCGCCCGGCCGGCCGCCTCCTCCGGCTCGCTGCCCTGGGCGAGCTCGTCGCGGAAGCGGGAGGTGATGAAGAGTGCATAGTCGATGCCGACCGCCAGCCCCAGCATCAGCGCCAGGATGGCGACGGTGGACGTCAGGCCCAGCGGAACGGCCAGCGCGGAGACCAGGCCGAAGGCGATGGCCACGCCCACGAAGGCGGTCAGCAGCGACAGTCCGGCCGCGACCAGCGACCCGAGGGCGAGGACCAGCACCAGGGCCGCCACCGCCACGCCGATCAGCTCCGTCGTACCGCCCGGTTCCTCTTCCGTTTCCAGGGCCGAGCCGCCGATCTCCACGGTCAGCCCCGCGTCCCGGGCCTGGCTCGCGGCGTCCTCGAGGGCGCTCTTCGTCGGCCCGGTCAGGTCGACGGCGTCCGCGGTGTAGGTGATCGTGGAGTAGGCGATGGTGCCGTCCTCGCTGACAGCGCCGGTCTCATAGGGGTCGGTGGTCGACTCGACCTGATCGCCTCCGTCCAGCGAGCCGAGCGTGTCCTCGACGGCCGCCTTCTTCTCCCCGGCCGTCACCCGCTGCCCGTCCGGGGCCCGGAACACCAAACGGGCCTCGGCACCCTGGGAGTTGCTCTCGGGGAAGCGCTCGTCCAGCAGGTCGAACGCCTTCTGCGACTCGGTGCCGGGCATGGACAGGTCCTCTTCCTCCGCGGCCGGCGCCACGGCGGCGCCGACCACGGCCAGTAGCAGGACACTCAGCCACAGACGAAGCACGCGCCGGCGCCGCCGGAAGGCCCACCGTCCGATCCGGTAGAGAAATGTCGCCACCTGTTGATCACTCCAGACACCGCTAGGCAAGGGGAATGCGCGGGATTCACGCGCCTCCCACACTTCCCTCCGGCGCCCTGCCGGGGCATCGTCCCCCGACGCCGTCTTCCCCTGGTGCACCCGGACCAGCCACGCACGTGTCCTGGTGCCTACGCACCAGAGGCCAGGCCGGCTTGGGCCGGGGCGCGGCTTGCCCTGGAGTTCTTCAGTGACCTGGGTTGCAGCCGGAGGTGTCACTTGCCCCTGTGGCCGGTGCAGCCGGTCTTCGCCTCGGCCGTGCACCGCCCAGTTCGCCGGCGGCTGCCCCTCGCCTTCAGCCAGTAGCGGTGTCTTGCTGGGCAGCGGCCCGCCAGGCCCGCGCCAACTGTGCTGGGCGTCAGGCTTGCACGGTGGGCCGGACGACGATTTCGCTGATGTCGATGCCGACAGGCTGCTCGATCGCGTAACCGATCGCGGATGCGATGGCGGAGGGCGGGATGGCGATCTCGTCGCGCTGTCGGGCGGCGGCCGCCGCTGCTTCGGGACTCGCTCCCTTGCCCACGCCCTCGGTGTTGGTGAACCCGGGTGAGACGAGGGTGACGCGCAGGTGGGGTCCCGACTCCTGCCGCAGGCCCTCGGTCAGTACCTTGACCGCCGTCTTCGTGGCTGCGTAGACACCCTGAGGGGACTTCACGACGTAGGCCGCGGTGGAGGCGACGTTGACGAACTGGCCGGAGCGCTGGCGCCGGAAGACGGGAAGTGCCGCCCCGATACCGTTCAGCAGGCCGGTGATATGCGTTGCGACCATGGCGTCCCAGTCGTCCTGACGCAACTCGTCGAACGGTGACACCGCCATCGTGCCGGCGTTGGAGACCAGGACATCGAGCCGGCCGAACCGGTCGACCGCCGTGTCCGCCAGGCGCTTGAGGTCCTCACGGCGCGTCACGTCTATGACGGCCCCGACGGCCGAGCCGCCCTGCGCCGAGATCTGGTCCACCACCGCGTTCAGCCGGTCCTCCCGCCGGGCCCCGAGCACGAGCCGGGCCCCCTTCTCGGCGAGGTAGGTCGCCGTCGCCGCTCCGATGCCGCTGCTGGCACCTGTGATCGCTATGACCTTGTCCTCGATACCTGGCATGATCAACGTCCTTCCAAGGGGTATGTGTGCAGGTCAGCCCAATGGCATACAGTGGAATTGGGGGAGCCCCCACTTACGTCACACTAAGTGGGCGCGTCTCCGTTTAGCAAGTTGCAGGGGACTGGAGAGGGGAATGGCGACCGCTGATGGCCGGCAGTGCACAACGCCCGTTGCGAGCTGACGCACGGCGTAACAGAGACAAGATCCTCGCGGCCGCGGTGCGCGTGTTCGCCGAGGAGGGGCTGGACGCGCACCTGGAGCGCATCGCCAAAGAGGCGGGCGTGGGCAGCGCAACCCTGTACCGCAGCTTCCCCACCCGGGAGGCTCTGATCGAGGAGGTCTACCGCAACGAGGTGGCCCAACTGTGCGACGCGGTCCCCGGTCTGCTCGCGGCGAAGCCGCCCTACGAAGCCCTGCGCGCCTGGACACGCCTCTTCCTGGACTACGTCACCGCCAAATTCGGCATGGCCGACGCCTTGCGTGCCATCGCCGCGGCGGGAAGCAACCCCTACGGCCACAGTCGGGACATGATCCAGGCCGCCATCACCGCCCTGATGGACGCATGTGTGGCCGCCGGAACGATTCGCACCGACATCAGCCCCAACGACATGGGTGCCGCACTCGAAGGCATCGCCCTCACCTCGGCGAGCCCCGAACAACGACAGCAGGCCGAACGCCTGCTCGACCTCACCCTGGACGGCCTGAAGGCCGGTTCGTGAGGGCGGTTCTGCGTGGGCCAGGAGTCGACGAGGTCAACCGGCGGGTCGGCTGACAGTCGGCAAGCCCGTTACCTCGCGGGAGCTGCTTCGGCGTCGTCACGAACGCAGGCCATGTCCGTCCCCGGCCGAGCCCGTCGGAACGTCTTTCTGCTGCTGCCCGTAGGACGGACGCTCTGTCCTACGGCCCGTCGGCCAGCTCGCGGAGAGCGACGTCATCGTCGACAGTGTCCGGGCAGTTCCTGGATCGCGGTCTTCCGCGAGGTCGGCCGCGTGATCGGCACCGTTCAGCTGCTGCGCCACCTCGCGGACGCCCCACTGTGTCGGCGGGTGGCGGCGGTTACCAACAAGGTCGAGGCGTTCAACGGCTTCTCCCAGCGGATCGGCTTCGGCAACGGCGGCGTCATCACCGACAACGACCCCGTCGAGCAGGGGAAGACCGAGAAATTCAACTCCTTGTTGACCAGCGGGGTCATCTTCCACAACGCCCTGGACATCGCCGAGATCGTGCGCCGGCTCCAGGAGTAGGGCCGGATCGTCAATCCGGAGGACCTGGCCCACATCTCGCTGTACCTGACCGAGCGAATCCGCCGCTTCGACGAGGAAGGCTGGAGTTCTCGCAAGTGGTCGAGCTGCATTGGGTTGATCAGGGGCCCACCGGCAAAAGATGCCACTGGCGAGCTGGACTACGGGAACACCGACTCATGACAGGCGGCTTCGGACGAATCTCTGTCACCGCTTCCGATCTGTCGATTCGGTTGCCTGACTGAGGAATTCGGTTCTTGACGGTGCTTGTCCGGATCCAACAGATCTTGTTCTGTGCTTGTCCGCTACCGGGGATGTGGTCCGGGGTGGCCAAGGGGCGGCCGGACGCCTGTGGACGGTGCAGCACGAGGTACCGGCGCTCAGCACGGTGCTTGTGGTCTGATCGGGCACAACAGCATCGCGCAGCATCAGCCGTCATCAGGCGACACGATCACTCGTGGCCTCGTCATGCGTAGGTCTCGGGTTCGAATCCCGAAGGCGGCTCCGTGGAAGCCTCAGGACTCACTCGCCGTGACCTGGGGCTTTTGCTTTTTGCGGATGCGGCGGCGGATGCGGCGGCGAGCACGGGCTGCGCGGCTGTCCGATCGGGACGGCGGCGCCCATGGGCATCTTCAGGGCGCGACAAGCCCTCGGCCAGCACGTAGGAGAAGGGCTTCCAGCAGTCCGAGGTCGCCTCGGTCACCACCGATCGTTCCTCGGCAGGATGCCTTCCGCCAGTCCTGCCTTCTCGAACGCGGCCAGCAGCCGTGCCAGTTGTTCGTCGGTGTGCGCGGCTGTCAGGGTGACCCGGAGGACTTCGCGGCCGGCGCGGACGCCCGGGTAGGTCATTGGTGCGGTGAACACGCCGGCCTGGCACAGCGTGTGCCACATGCGAAGGCACCGCTCACGTCCCCTGATGAGGACGGGCACCACGGGGGTGGTGGAGGCGCCGGTGTCGTAGCCGAGGGCGCGCAGGCCGTTGTGGAGCTTTTCGGCGAGGTCCAGTACTCGTCGACGGCGCTCGGGTTCGGTCTGGAGGATGTCGAGCGCGGCCAGTGCGGCGGCGACGTTCGCGGGTGAGGCGGCCGCGGTGAACAGTGAGGTGCGGGCGTGGAAGCGCAGGTAGCGGATCACCTCCCGGGGGCCGGCGATGACCCCGCCCACGGACGCCAGACTCTTGGACAGAGCACTGGTGATGAGCAGGGGCTGCAGACCGTAGTGTTCGGCGGCGCCCGCGCCGGTCGGTCCGAGCACTCCAAGGTCGTGGGAGCTGTCGACGACGACATGCGCGCGGTGCGCGTCGGCCAGCCGCATCAGGGCGGGCAGTGCGCAGATATCGCCGTCGACGGAGAAAATCCCATCGGTGAGGATGGTCTTCCCGGCTCCCTCGGCCGCCGAGGACAGAAGTTCCTCCAGGTGTTTCATGTTGCTGTGCAGGAACTTTCGTTCCTCGGCGTCACCCAGACGAATTGCTTCGTCCAGTGAAGCGTGATTGGAAAGGTCGCTGAAGACGTAGTCACCTTTGTCCAGCAGCGGCGAAAGCATCAGATTCGCCTGGTAACCGGACGGGAGCACTGCCGCCGCTTCCTGCCCGAGGAACCGGGCGAGCCGCTCTTCGAGTTCTTCGTGCAGGCCGAGTGATCCGCTGACCGCGCGGGATCCGCCCAGTGAGGTGCCGAAGCGTCGCACGGCCGCCACGGCGGCCTCCCGTACCCTGGAGTCGGCGGCGAGGCCCAGGTAGTCGTGGGACGCGGCCATGATCACCCGTCGGCCCTCGAAGGCCACTTCCGTGCCGTCGAACGTGTCGCTGATGGCCCGGTAGTAACAGGCTCGTCCCGTCTCCTGCAGATGGGACGCTGTCCAGGACCGGCACTTTTCCCACACGTCCATGCGTACGATCTCCAGTTCGGGTAATGCGGCCCTGCCCCCCGACTGTCCGGCAGGTTCCCGTATTCGCTCCACGATGCCATCCCGGGCTGCCGGCACACCAATTCACATGAGGAGTCCCCTTTCGGTCGGCGGTGGTATTTTGAGGATCCTTTCCAAAGTTTTTGTCACGCCGGAGAAAAGCATGTCGTTCGATGAACTGAAAGATATTATGATCGCCATGGGGATTCCCGATTCGGATATCCGTCTGGATGCGAGCCGGGAGGAAGCGGGGCTCGACTCCATCGCCGTGGTGGAACTGGCCCTGCTCCTGCGCAGTGAGCGGGGCCTGCAGGTGACCGAGGACGAGCTCGCGGCCGCCGGCACGATCGGGGACGTCGCTGCCCTCGTCGCCGTACGGTGACCTTCCGCCCGACCGGCCAGGACGTCTGCGTGACGGGTCTTGGCATGGTGACACCGGCAGGCGACGGTTGGCGGACGGGATGGGAACGTGTCTGCGAGGGGCGGGCGACCGCAGCCCTGGGACAGGGGATGCCGGTCGCCTATCTGGCCTGTGCCGCGGGCGACATCGACCCCGCACGACTGGGCAGGGCCCTCTCCCGGAAACCGGACCGCTGCACCCAGTTGGCATTGCTCGCCGCCCGGGAAGCGGTGAACGAGGCCGGGCTGGATCCCGGGCGCTGGGACGGCACGCGCGTCGCGGTCGTCATGGGATCGGGCAGTGGCGGATCGGGCACGCTGGAGGCGCAGCACCGTACGCTGCTGCAGAAGGGGGTGCAGGACATGTCGCCGTACGCGGTGCCGTCCTCCCTGAGTAACAGCGTGTCGGCCCAGCTGGCCATCGAATTCGCGGTCAGGGGCCCCAGTCACACGGTCAGCAGCGCATGCGCCTCGGGGACGACCGCCATCGGTACGGCACTGGACCTGCTGGCACTCGGCCACTGCGACATCGCTCTGGCCGGTGGCGCGGAAGCCGCGCTCACTGCCTTCAACATCGCCGCCTACGACCGGATCGGTGCGCTCTCGCACCGGTTCGAGGATCCTGCCGGAGCGCTGCGCCCCTTCGACGTCGAGCGGGACGGCTTTGTCGTCGGCGAGGGCGCCGGGGTTCTGGTACTGGAGCGCACCGTCGACGCCCGGGCCCGCGGGGCGCGGCTGCTTGCACGCATCAGGGGCTTTGGCGCTTCGTCGGACGCACATCACGTGGTGAGGCCCAGCCCCGACGGCGCCGGGCTCACGGCGGCCATCCGCCGGGCGCTCGCCCGGGCGGGTGCTGTGCCGGAAGACGTCTCGCACGTCAACGCGCACGGAACCGGCACACCGATGGGCGACCGGGTGGAGGCAGCGGTGCTGGCCTCGCTGTTCCCGCATCGGCCCCCGGTGACCTCCACCAAGGGCGTGACCGGGCATCTGCTGGGTGCGGCCGGCGCGGTGGAGGCAGCGCTGACGGTTCTGTCGGTCGGACAAGGCATCGTCCCGCCGACCGCCAACCTGGAGGAACTCGACCCGGCCGTGCTCCTCGACATCCCCACCAAGTGCCGCGAGCAGCCGCTACCGCTGGCGCTGTCGGTCTCCACCGGGTTCGGGGGACAGAACGCCGTACTCGTCGTCGCCCCCGCCTGAACGCGGTGCACGGGCGTACGGTCCGGTTTCCGGGAACGGGAGGGCGGTGAAGTCGTCGGCCAGGGCGGGCAGGGCAACCAGCGGTCGCGGCAGATGCCGGACGAGTCCAGCCAGCAGTTTGTAGCGCAGGCTGGGCACGTAGGCGATGGGTGGGCGGCGCCGGTGGATGGCTCTCACCGCCCGCTGCGCGACGTAGGAGGACGGAAGGGTCAGCAGGCGGGGTGAGGGCGCGATGCCGGCGACTTCGTGGAATCGGGAGACCGTGTGGCCCAGCACCAGCGCGGTCAGGGCTACCGGTGATCTGCGCAGCCGCCGGGAGTGGGCCAGGGACTCGGTCAGGGCCAGGCTGAAGGCCTTCGACGCACCGTAGGTGGTGCCCTGCCAGACAGGGCCGGCGGCCGCCACGGAGGAAACGTTCAGGATCCGCCCCTTGCCGCGCTGAAGCATCGAGGGCAGTGCGGCGTGCAGGAGTCTGGCGGGCGCGACGACATTGAGCGCCAGCATGTGCTGCTCCTGCGCCCACGTGGTGCGTTCGAAGGACCTGCTGAGACCGGCACCGGCGTTGTTGACCAGGATGTCTGCCCCGTGCGCCGCTTCCGCCACCCGTTCGAGATCGGCTTCGACGGTCAGGTCGGCGGGCAGGGCATGAGCCTTGACGCCGTGCTCTGCTTCGAGGCGGGCTGCGAGCCGGCCGAGGGCCTCACCGCTGCGCGCGATGAGAACGAGGTCGTGGCCGCGAGCCGCGAGCGCGCGGGCGATGTCCGCGCCGATCCCGTAACTTGCGCCGGTGACGAGCGCTGTTGCCATGGTCAACTCCTTCGTGCCGCAGCCTGCGGCAGGGCTGCCTGGGTGTGGTGGGCGGTCACGGCCGTCGATGGTGTGAGACCGGTCCGGTTCGGTCGGAAGCGGCGTCACTTCGAGGGCGTCGTCGCTCGTCGATACCCCGGGACCGTCGTACCAACTGCGCCCAAGGGATTCGCTCCGGGACGGCGGGTCCTGTCGACCCGCCGGTCTCGCGGCGAGCGCAGGGCGAGGGACGGGACGGCACCGCAGGGTCAACCGCCTGGCCGGGGTAATAGTCACGTCCTGCCCCGTGGCTTCTGGCCGCCTCGGGCATGGCGTTGCCGGGAGCGCGACATCGCCGTGGCTCATGTCTGCTCAAGCACGGGCCTCACTCGCGATGGTCAGCGGCGGCTGCCGTGTGTCGGTCCGGATCCTCCAGCGGGTCAGACGCTGCCTGCCGATCGCAGGAAGGCGACCTGGGGAGGTTGGTTTCCTCACCCGGCACCATGGGGACGGGCGGCTCCGTTTCGCGCGGTTCTCTGAAAGGGGCGGCCGGGTTCTGACCGCCGGTCATGGCCAGCGCGTGCATCTCGGCCACGAAGGCTGCCGCGAGGGGGCGAGCGTAGGCGCGGTGGGCGTCATCCGCGGCCAGGCACAGGTAGAAGCTGTCTGCGTGCTGGCTGAGCAATGCCATGATTCCCGTGCGTGCGGCAAGGTTCGGCATGGCGATGACGGACTCGGCGGTGCGTCCGTACAGCACCAGAGCATCGGTGCCCCACCGGGGAAAGGTACAGGTGAAGGTGGCCGGGGAACGGCCCCCGAACAGGCGGCGGACGAAGACTCGCGCTCCGGCGGCCCCCAGGCCGACGACGTGGTCAGCGAGCCATGCCATACCCTCCGCTCTGCGCAGCCGCTTGTTCTCCCGCATCTGGTGCCCTACTTCGCGCAGCCGGGCCAGTGGGTCGGCCGTCTCCAGCGGCATGCGCACACGCACGGCCGATACGTAATTGCCCAGCGCGTACGGCGCCTGGGGACCACGCAGGTCCACTGGCACCGCGGCGTATGCGCGGTCGAGCCGCGGGCTTTGGCCCAGGAGGTCCGGACAGGCGCGCACTGCCGCCGTGAAAGCAGCCAGAAACACATTGTTGGGCGAAGTACGGCCTTCCGGCAGCGCGTTCCGGGCCGCTTCCATGACGTCGGCGCTGATGCCGTGCCACCCAATGGTCCGGCCTTCGTCCACCGGCTCGTTGCACGGGTAGCGTCCCGCAGGGGGCAGCATGCCCGCGACCGCATGAACCACGGTCCGCACGCCGGCGGAGACCATCGGTTCGGCTTCGAGTCCCTCAGGGGAGGGCGGCGCGGTGCCGGGCTGGTCGTCACCCAGCAGACGCAGCACCGTGAACAGCGAGGCACCGTCCAGCAGAGCGTGATGGGCGCGCAGCACGAGAGCGAAGTGCCCTGGTGCGGCGTCCTGCACAACGCGCAGCTCCCACAGGGGGCCACCCACGGCTTCCGGCATGCTGCGGCGGACAAGGTCGGCCACCGCGTCCTCCAGGCGCTGACCAGGGCGGAGGCGATCGTGCGTCACATGACGGGAGACGTCCAGCTTCTCCGCCACACGCCAGGAATAGGGGCGTCGCAGCCTTCCTGCGCCATCGGTGTCCGGACGAAGACGAAGCCGCCCCACCGGTGCGAGGCGGTGACATACCCGCTGGTGCATCTGCTCAGGTGTCGGCGCCGGGCCGGGAAAGACGGTCACCGCCGCGGCGGTGACCGGAAGGCGGCAGCTCTCCTGGAGCAACGCCATGATCGCATCGGGCCCGCGCATCTTCATACAACCGGCATCCTTCGTCAAAGCCACAGGCCTCATCGGCCTGCGGATCGGCCCTCGGACAGGCAGGCCTCGGCAGGCCGATGAGGGCCCGCTGAACAACGACTCGCAGCCAATCCCGCATCCGGCGTCGCATCATCAAGGCTCACCAACGGCAGGGTGGGGGCGAACGAGGGCGCCCTCGCGATGACAGGGCCGTGCACGAGGGCGGCACAACGCCAACAGTCCGCCCGGGGGAAAGGTCACGTCCCGCTCACCGGCTCCGTCCGCATCGCCGCCCGGCCACGTCCAGTGCCCCGGACCCTCTACTTCCTGCGTGTGAAGGAAACCGAACAGGCGTGACACGCACGACACCGTCACGTTGATCAAGCGCGCACGACCTCCACAATGCCGTGCCGAGTTCCCCGACCCCCCGCCTGGGCTCGTACCAGGACAACACCGGCGTACGGACAGCAGTCGACCGAGTACACGAGCCCGTCACGGCTGTGTCCGAGCCGAAGGACCCGTCTATGCGAAGCGATACCGGCCGCGAGGCCACGCACCTCGCCATCACGCAGGAAACGACGACGGCCGCGACACCCTCGTACACCAAGACGGTCCGCCCGGGTGCGCTGCCTCTGCTCGGACACGCCCCGCAGTTCGCCCGCAAGCCGCTCGACTTCCTGGCGTCCCTCTCCGCCCACGGCGATCTCGTACGCATCAAATTGGGCTCGCACACGGCGTACGCGGTGTGCCATCCCGCTCTGGTCCACCAGCTCCTGGTCGCGGACCGCACCTTCGACAAGGGCGGCCCGATCTATGACAAGCTCCGCGACATCGGCGGGAACGGCCTGGGCACCTGCCCTGCCGCAGCCCACCGCCGGCAGCGCCGGAGGATCCAGCCCGTCTTCCACCGTGACCGGATGCCGGGCTATGCCCTCCTCATGAGCGAGGAGATCGCCGCGCTCACCTCGCCATGGCGTCACGGACAGTCGATCGACGTGCCCGCCGCGATGCACCAGCTCACCACCGCTGTCACGGTCCGGTGTCTGTTCGACGCCGGCACCGACAGCTCCCGCCTTCCGGCCATGCAGGCACACATCGACGCCCTGATCACCGGCGTCACCCGGCGCCTGGTGTGGCCTGTCCCTGTGCTGCACCGCCTTCCCACTCCGGCCAACCGCCGCTACGAACGAGCCCGACGAGAACTGCGCGAGATCACCGACACGTTGATCCGCGACCACCGCTCGTCAGCGGGGGACCGCGACAACCTGATGTCCGTGCTGACCGCCCAGGACGCCAACGGGGCGTTCCTGAGCGACACCGAAGTCCACGACCAGGTCATCTCCTTCCTCCTCGCGGGGGTGGAGAGCACCGCCAACGTACTGTCGTGGGCCTGGCATCTGATCGGCTCTCACCCCGACATTCAGAAGCGGTTGCACGCCGAGGCCGACACCGTCCTCGTCGGCCGAGCTGCCCGGCTGACCGATCTCGACTCGCTCGGGCTGACCGGCCGGGTCGTCACCGAAACCCTGCGTCTGTATCCGCCGGACTCGCTGATGACCCGCACCACCGCCACCGACACCGTGCTCGGGGGACACCACTTGCGGGCCGGGACGACGGTCATCTACAGCCCCTATCAGCTCCAGCGGCGTGCGGACCTGTATCCCGAGCCCGACCGTTTCGACCCGGATCGCTGGCGAGACATCGGCAAGCCCCCGCCCGGCACGTTCGTGCCGTTCGGAGGGGGCCCGCGCAAATGCATCGCCGACACCTTCGCCCACATCCAGGCGACGTTGACCCTCGCCACCATCGCAGCGCACTGGCAACTCGGCCCGACCCCCGGCCGGCAGGTCCGTCCCGCCTGCCAGGCAGTCCTCGCACCCCACCGGCTCTCCATGCGCCTGCACCAACGCCGGACCTCCCCTGACAGGGACACCGGCGGCCGCCGCTGAGAGCCGGCACGCGCCGCACAGCCACTCGAAAGGGCACCATGACGCATCCCACGATCACAGCAGGCGACGCGCCCCCCAGCACCTACGGGAGCCCCCCGAGCGGCTCCGTCGCCACCTGGTACGCCACCTGGTACGGCGCCTGATGGGCGGTAACACCGTCTCCGTGATCACCGGAGCTTCCCGGGGCATCGGCCGGGCCGTGGCGCTGCGGCTCAGCCAGGCCGGGCGGACCATCGTCGTCAACTACCGCCGAGACACCGCCGCCGCCGAAGACACGGTGGGTGAGATCACCGACCTCGGAGGGCACGCCGTCGCTGTGCGGGCCGATGTCAGCACCGAGGCGGGTATCCAACGGCTCTTCGCGGCCGCCGAGTCCTACGGCCGCCTGGACCATTTCGTCTCCAACGCCGCGGGCACCTCCTTCCGCCCGGCGGCGGAGGTGGCCCCACACCACCTGCGGCTCAGCCACGAGATGAACACGCACGCCTTTGTGCGGGCCTCCCAGGAGGCCGCGCGTCTGATGACCGGCGGTGGGGCGATCGTCGTCCTGACCTCAGTGGGCAGCACCCAGGCCCTGCCCCACTACGCCCTGATGGGGGCGGAGAAAGCGTCACTGGAGGCATGGGCCCGGTATCTGGCCTGCGAACTGGCGCCCCGGCAGGTAACGGTCAACGCCGTGCGCGGCGGACTGGTCGGCACCGACTCACTGGACAAGTACGCAGCCGCAGCCGGCCTCGACCAGACCGACCTGGTGCGCTGCATCCCCCTGGGAAGACTGGGCACGGCCGACGAGATCGCCCAGCTGGTGGCCTTTCTCCTGTCACCCGCAGCCACGTACATCACCGGGCAGGTGCTGGTCGCCGACGGAGGCCTCAGCGTGGCTTCGCCCTTCCCCGGGCGCCCGGCAGCGCCGTTGGACGACGCCGTTTCACGCGCCCGTGACGTCGGCGCCGGGCGGCGGACCGCGGAACACCCGGTACCGAAGAACAGGGAGCCGGCACCTTCGCTGCCCCTGCCCTCAGGGTGCTCGACCCGGTGATCAACGACAGCGCCCCGCGGCCGGACCACACCGCACGCATGCCGACACATTGAAGGAGCAGACCATGATCCCGCCCCTCCCCACCAGTGTGGGCATCCGCAGCATCGGCGGTTACCTGCCGAAGGAGATTCTTGACAACGCGGAGCTGGAAGGGCTGCTCGACACCACCGCCGCGTGGATCGACGAACGCCTCGGCATCCATCAGCGCCACATCGCCGCACCGGACCAGCAGGCATCCGACCTGGGCCTGGCCGCTCTGCAGGAAGCGCTGGACATCGCGGGTGTTCCCCTGCGGAACGTGGATCTTCTGATCTGCGGCACGGTAACTCCCGATCACATGCTCCCGGCCACGGCCGCCGCCATCGCCCACAAAGCCGGTCTCAACGGCGTCCCCTGCTTCGACGTCAACAGCGGTGCCTGCGCGGGCGGCGTATTCGCCCTGGACGTCGGAGCCCGCTATGTCGCGTCAGGGCAGTACCGGTGTGTCGCCGTGGTCCTCACCGACGTCATGAGCAGGATCTGCGCCACCGACGACCGCACCACACGAGCGATCTTCGGAGACGGCGCGGCCTGCTATCTCCTGCAGCCCTGCGAGGCCGGACGGGGAATCGGTGTCACCCTCCTGAAAACCATGCCTGACTGGTACTACACCGCGCACGTGCGGCGCAGTCCCAGCCAGGACCCGCGTGCCAACCTCTTCAGCGGAGACAACGCTCTGGTCATGAACGGTGCGGAGGTGCGCGATTTCGCACTCGACACCATTCCGCACTTCATCCAGGAGGTTGCCGCCGCGGAGGGGATCGGTGTCGACGCAGCCGACCTCATCGTGCTCCACCAAGCCAACGCCCGTCTGATCCCGAAGATCCTCCGACGCGTCGGAGTCTCCGCCGACAAAACGGTGGTCACCGCCGGCTACATGGGCAACACCTCTGGAGCCAGCGTTCCTCTCGCGCTCTGCGAAGCCCTGAAGGAGGGACGGATCCAGCCGGGAAGCCTCATCCTCGCAGTGGCCTTCGGCTCAGGCCTCAGCATGGGCGGAACCGTCATCCGGTGGTGCGCAAAGGAAGACTTCCTGCCCCCGCCGACGTAACCGTCACAGAACCGCTCATCGACCTCGGCCCCATGCCTCGCCACCTGGTTCCCAGGGCTGTCCCAGCCGGGCGCTGCCAGGCCCTCGGGGTCGTGCCCTGAGTCTGCGGCGGCTGCTCCGCAGGCCACCCGGCAGAGCCGCAGGTCAGGGCCCGGCATGTCACCCGCTGGACGTGACCTCTCACTTTGGCGGCAGTTAGTCCAGCGCGAACGGGGAGACACACGCCAACGCGAGGTACGCGCGCCCTCGCCCTGCCTCTTTGGTGGCCACCGAATGATTCAACGCCCGAATGTGGTTGACAGCTGCTTTCTCCGATACGAGCAAGAGCACCCCTCGTTCCGCCCCTACAGCGGATTGATCATGCACGCGGTGGGTCCGGCTCCAGCCGTGCACCGGGTAAGGGAGCAGGTCGCCGACCGTGTCGGACGCATGCCGACCCTTGCTTGGCGGGTCAGCAAGCGAGGCCGCCGCACGGTGTGGGAGGCCGACCCCCACTTCCGCCCGCACGATCATGTGCATGAAGTCCGGCTTGCCGAAGGCACCACCCCTGAGGAAGCGGTCGACGATCTGCTCTGCCTTCCCATGCCCGAGCAGTCACCGCGCTGGGGAATCTGGCTCATTCACGGCTACTCGGACCGCGAGTACGTCCTGTTCTACCGCTCCCACCACGCCGGCCAGGACGGCCAGGCGATGATGGACACACTGACAACACTGTTCGGAACGCGCACATCCATCGCCCCACTCGCCGCCGCCGGCGCGCCGGCCGCCAGGCAGCCCTGGTGGCAGCGCATCCCGGCGCGTGCCATCGCCCAGAACCTGAAGGATCAGGTAGAGGCTTTGCGCCCCACGTTGTCCTGGTCGCCACAACGCCCTCTGACAGGCAAGGCCCGGGTCCAGTCGGCTGCCGTGCCCATGGCATGGCTGCGTGAGACCGGGCAGGCGATGGGAGCCACCTCCAACGACATCTGTCTGGCCGCTCTCTCACATGCCATGCGTCAGTGGCTTCCCGAGAACTGGATCGCATCCGGCCGGAACGGGCGCGACCTGCACGTCTGTCTACCCGTCAGCCTGCGTGAACCAGAAGAACGGTTCATGGTGGGCAACAGACTCTCCGCCTGCCGCATCCCGTTGTCGTTCTGGGAAGACTCCACCCCTGCCCGTGTGACCGCCATCTCCCGGGCAACGGCTCCGGCCAGGACCGAGGAAACGCGGCGGGTGCTCAGGGGCCAGCTGCGTCTTCCGGAATGGCTTGTCTACCGCTTCCTCCGGCAGAGCACGCAGGCCCGAAACGGCTTGGACACAACCGGTCTGGTGCGCCTTCCGGAACGGCTGGCGGTGGGAGCCGACCCCATTGAAACCGTGGTGGTCACACAATTCCTCCATGGGGAGCACGCCCTCGGTGTGGCGTTCCTTGCGTACGGCGACGAAGTCGTTGCCAGCGTCACCGCCGACTGCGCCCTGGATGAGGCCGGAGACCTCGCCACCCTGTGGGCGAGCGCCGTGGAACACATGTGGCACCAAGCCGCTGCCGATTCCCGCAAGTCCATGCAGGTGCCGACGACGTCGACTTGAACGTCCGTCCAGGGGCCGGCTCGTGGGCGGCATGACCTCTATCGGGTTCGTCATGCGTAGGTCCCGGGTTCGAATCCCGAAGGCGGCTCTGTGGAAGCCTCAGGACTCACTCGCCGTGACCTGGGGCTTTTGCTTTTGCGGCGGTGCCAACGTCGCAGGCGTCGGGCCTTCGGGGCGGACTGTGATTCCGTACGTCGCCTTCTCGGGGCGGGACGAGAGGGTCACGGTGTGGGTCGGTAGCAGGTGTTCGAGGAGGACCGTTGATTCGCGGAGTGCGAATTGGAGGCCCAGGCAGGCTCGGGGGCCGATGCCGAAGGGGAAGTAGGCGCCCGGGTGGGTGGGGCGGGCGTCCGGGGTGGTGAAGCGGCGGGGGTCGAAGTGCTCCGGGTCCGGCCACAGTTCGGGGTCGCGGTGGGTGAGGTACGGGCAGACCAGGAGGTCGGTGCCCGCCTCGATGGCGTAGCCGGCGAGGGTGTCGGCCTCGGCGGCGTGGCGGGGCAGGATCCAGGCGGACGGGTACAGCCGGAGTGTCTCGTGGATCAGGGCCTGGATGGCCTGGCGGCGTTCCGCCGAGCCTTCGGCGCCTGCGGCGAGAGCGTCTTCGCGGGCGGCGGGGTTCCGGTCGAGGAGCAGGTAGAGCCAGGTCAGGGTGGTGGCCGTGGTCTCGTGGCCGGCCGCGAGCAGGGTGACCAGCTCATCGCGGATCAACTGGTCGGTGTACTCGGGGCGTTCGGCGGCCGCGTCGGTCAGGACGTGCAGCAGGCCCGGGCCGTCAGGTCCCGCCGACCCAGTGTGGGCGGACTCGATGGCGCGCCGGGCTACCGCGTCGATCCGGGCGAGATCGGTCGCGACGGCGTCCCGGGCGTCGTCGGCGTCGGTGGGGAGAGTCGGAATGGCCGTCCCCACGGCTTCGATGGCTGCCAGTTCGCGCTCGGTGTCGTCATCGAGGGGGTGCCCGGTGAGAGAGCGCCAGATGGCGTCCAGGGCGAAGCGGTGCATCTCCTGCCCGAGGTCGAAGGTCTGCCCGGTGCGGGCGTACCCGTCCCAGCGCCCCGCGGTGGTCCGGGCGGCCTCGATGATCCGCTGTTCGTAGCGGCGCATCCCGGTACCCGTGAACTGGGACTGCAACAAGCGGCGTTGCTGCTTCCACTCCGCCCCGGTGGCGGCCATGACGCCGTCGCCGATCAGCACACGAGCGCGGTGCGAGCGCTTGACGTACCGCTCGGGCTGCCGGGCGAGTACGTGCTGGACCGCCTGCGGGTCGGTGACGAGAACCGTGGGCGTCGGCCCGAGGCGGACCGCCGCGACGCCGCCGAGTCGCTCGCGCACCTGGGACAGCAGCTCGACCAGTTCGCCTCCCTCCGCATGCCATCGCTTCACCAGTCCCGGCTCGGCTTCGGGGACCGGCCGCCCCGTTCCGGGAACGTACGGAAGGGAGCCGAGACCGGCTTCGGTGTCCATGTTTCTTCTCCTGGTCAACTGGTCAAGTGGTCAACTGATCAACCGCTGGGCTTGGCCGAGAACGGAGCGCTTGCTCCACGGACTGACGGACTGACGGACTGACGGACTGACGGACGGACGGACTGACGGGCCGATGGATTGGCGGACCGGCGGACTGTACGGGGGCGGGCGTACCTGGTTGGCGGCCTGCCTCGGTGGTTCGCGGTCCCGCGCCGCCCGCGCCGCGCCCGTCCCGGAAAGGCTAGTCGGCGGGACACGGCGGTGTCTCCCGTGCCTGTTTCAGACGCGGCTCGGCGCGCTGGGCGGGGTTGTAGTCGCCGGGGGTGGCGGCGCAGATGACGTCGTGCCAGTGGGACGGGGAGAGGCGGATCCTCAGTTCGTCCTCGTCTCCCAGCAGGCGCAGGGCGTCGCCGACGAGGTGCCCGGCCCGGATCGAGTTGTTTCCGGGCCAGGCGAACTGGCCGAGTAGTTCGCCGTCCGAGGGGGAGAACAGGCTGATGGTGTCCGACGACATGGCGACCAGAGTCGCGTCGGACGTGATGCCCAGCAGCCCGTCCGCGCCCGGGAGGGGCGGGGTGTGCCCTGCTCTGCTTTCGTCGTCGACCCGCCACCACTCCACGCGGTGGTCCCCGCCGAGCGCGGCGAGCCGGTCACCGTCGGCGCTGAACGCCATCCAACGCTCCGGGATCTGGCTGGTATAGATCAACGGCGCGCCTTCCAGCCGGGCCGTGCGCGTGCCGCGCCGTACGTCCCAGACCTCGACGCGGCCGTGGTCGGCCCAGTCGTCCGTGACGACCGCCACCTCGTCACGGTGGCCCGGACGCGGTACGAGCTGACCGGTGGGGGCGAAGTTGCCGGGCTCCTGCGGGGTGCGTTCGAGGTTCAAGGGGCCGCCGCTCTGCACCCCGGTGCGAGGATCGAGCCGTACGAGTGTGTCGCCCAGGCACAGCAGGGCGAGATCCCCGCCGGATGTCTGGACGATGTCCTGCGGTTGGTTCCACGCCTTGTTCCTGCCGCGACCGCAGTCCCATCCGATGGGCACCCGGGAGCGCAGCGTCTTCGCGTCGTACAAGGCCGCTTCGGTGGAGTCGTCGGACCAGACGAGAAGCCCGTCGCCGCCCTTGCGGGTCACCCAGAGCACGTGCAGGTAGGTGCTCTCCTTTCTGGCGCGGTCCGTGAAGATCTGCCTGGCGGCCCGGATCCGCCGGCCCGGTCCCGATACCTCCAGCCTGCCTTTGGACAGGCGCGCGGTGCGCGAGCCGTCCGGGGAGACGGCGAAGTCGACGGTGGCGGACGCGGATTCCCCCTGGACGGGCTTGGGAATCGGCGTGGGGCGTACCCGGAGCAAGGAGTCCCCGACGACCGCGAGTACGGTTCGCGGCCCGTCGCCGTGGCCGCTCACGGCGATGTGATCCATGGTGGAGCCGGTACTCGGCAGAGCGGCGGTCCAGCGGCGGCGGTTGTCCAGGGCGTCGGTGATCGTCAGGGTCTGGACGGTGTCGCCGGTGGTGCTCCGCTGGTCCAGGACGTGGGTGCCGGTCAGATCGCGGGAGTATCGGGTCGCGTTCAGCTTGCCGCCCGCCCGGTCCGCCTCGGGCGTCAGGGGGTACCAGACGGGCCCCCGCTGTTCGTCGATCAGCAGGGCGGCTCGTCCCCGGTCCAGGGTTTGCAGCGAGTACTGCCGTACCGGCCCGAAGACGCGGCGCAGGCGGTCGCCGGAGGCTGTGTCGTGGATGTCGAGGTAGTGCTCCCAGAGCGGATCCTTCCCCGCCCGCACCTGGTGGCTGACACCGACGGCGATACGGTCTCCTCGGCCGAGCAGCCAGGCCGCGTCCGGGATGTACAGGGCCACGGCCCGTTGGGAGAGGGGCAGGCTGTCCCCGGTCCTCGTGTCCCACAGGCGCGCCAGCGCGTGCCGTCCGGCGTCTTCGGGGCGAGGGGTCTGGAACCGGAAGAAGCGCAGTACGCGTCTGCCGTCCTCGGAGAAGTCCACGGAGGAGGATGCGTAGACGTCTCCTCGAAAGGCCAAGGGGTCCGACAGGACACGCGGGCTGGGGCGATGGTCTCGCGGATTGCCGGACTGACGGTCCGTCAAGTCCCAGAGCAGGACCCTGTCTTCCGTCGTCGCCAGTGCGTAGTGCAGACCGTCGTCGCTGAGCGCGTCGTCTTAGCTCTCCAGGTCGAGGTCCTCGGGGACGCCCCGAAGGCGCAGTGCCCGTGGGGTGCCGTCGAGGGCGCCGGTCACGGCCGTGATCTGCAGAGCGGAGCTGCCGTTCGGCTGGGACACCACCAGCAGAGTGCGGCCGTCCGGCGTGGCACGCAGGGATTTCGCCGTACCCGGCCACAGTCCGCTGCGTGACCATACGGTGTCCTGCGCGCGGACGTACTGGGCGAACAAGGCCCGCTGTGCCTGTGGTGTGTGCCGCGCCGACCAGGCGCCCGCCGCGAAGCGGAACGCGGTGTCCGGTGACTGCTCGGCCGCCTCGTCGGCGAGTTCACTCAGTTCGGTGGCGGCGGCCGTGCGCAACTCCTGCTCGTTTTGCCGGAGTTCACGGTAGGTGTTCACCGCGAGGCCGGTCGTCAGCAGTGCCAATACCGTGACCAGGCCGGTGACCGCCCACAGGCGCCGCAGCCCGCGGCGCTGCCGACGTCGGCCCGCGTCGAGGAAGGCTCTCTCCACCGTGGTGAGGTCCTCGGGCCGTTGGGCCAGCCACTCCAGACCCTGGGCCAGCCGCACCCCGTGCGGCAGGAGACCGGCCGGCCGCCCGAGGGCCTCCCATTCGGCCGCCTCACGCGCCGCGTGCTCCTGCCACTCAAGGAACCCGGCGCCCTCTCGCAGCCAGCCCTCAAGGCGCGACCACTCCCGCAGCAGCGCCTCGTGTACGACGTGTACGGTGCCGCCCGCCTGCCCGGGATCCGCGGCCCCCGTTGCGTCAGTTACGTCGGTTGCGTCAGTTGCGTCGGTTACGTTCGCTACATCCGTGACGTCCCAGACGAGGAGGCGATGTCCGGCCAGCATGCGTGCCAACTGTGCTTGATCAGGCGGCAGTTGGCTGGTCATCACCGTTCGGCGGGTGAAGTTGTCCCGGCCGTCCGGACGAGCCAGCCGCTGGAAGAGCCGACGGGCGGTGTCCTCTGACACGCCGCTCTGCGCGAGGCACTTGGTGAGCGCCGCCTCGGCGTGCCTGGTCAGCGCCTTGCCGACGCCGCCGATCTCCTCGTACGCGGCGTGCGTGAGCGTATGGGCCCTCTTCCGGCGCCACAGCTCGGTGAGAGTGAACTGGAGCAGGGGCAGACAGCCCGGTTCGTCGACCGCGTCGCGTACGAGTCGGGCGCTCAGCCCGGCCTGCAGGCGCAGCCCGGGAACGGCCCTGACCGGTTCGTCGACGGTGAGGGCGAGCGTTTCGGTGGTCATGGGGGCGAGGAACGTGACCGCTTGGCTCAGGGATGCCGAGGTGTCGGCGGCGGTGAGCGATTCCAGAGTGGCGGGCCGCGCCGTCAGCACCACGCGCAGTCCGCCGCCTTGTGCCGGATCGGGGGCGGCGGTCAGGGCGGACAGCGTCCGGAAGGCTCGGAGCGCCGCGTGCGGGTCCGCGGCGGCGTACTCCTCGAACTGGTCGAGCAGGAGCACGGCTCCGTGTGATCCGAGTTCGTCGCAGAGCCGGCCGCGCAGGGCGATTCGCGCGCTCTCCGGGCCGGCACAGGCTTCGCGCACGGCGTTCAGGCGCTCTTGGCGGGCCTCGGTGTCCGGTGCGGCGGCCTGCCAGGCGGCGGTGACTGCCTCGCCGACCCAGGCGTCGGCGTGACTGAGCGCGGTGGCGGCGTGCCCGAACACGGTGGCCGCTGGGGCCGGGAGAGGCGGAGCGGGGGAGGGGTGAGGCACGGCAGCGGGTTGAGTCGCGGTGGCCGTATCCGGGGAGGCCGTATTCGGGGAGGCCGTATCCGTGACGGCCGGAGCCCTGACGGCCAGAGCCCTGACGGCGGGAGCCGGGATGGCCGTATCCGGGATGGCCGTATCCGGGATGGTCGGAGTTGCGGCGGGCTGAGGGGCGCGCAGCGCCGAGGGCGTTCCCCGGCGTCGTAGTTCGGCCAGCAGGCCGGCCCTGAGCAGGGATGACTTCCCGCTGCCCGAGGGCCCGGCGAGCACCGTCACAGGACGCGAGTCGACCGCTTCCAGCAGTGCCCGTACCTCCGGCCCACGGCCGTGGAAGTACCGGGCGTCCCTCTCCTCGAACCGGCCCAGACCACGGAACGGGCACTCCACCCGCACCTCCGTCCCGAGCAACTGGTCCGCGGGAATGAGGTAGGCGGTGCCGCTGAGCTCGTACAGGCCGCGGGTGACGAGCATTCCGACCGCGGCGTTCCGTCGTACGTCCCAGACGGCGGCGCCGCTGAATCCCTGACCGATCGGCACCCCGTGGGCGGCGAGGTCGAGTTGGAGTCGGTCCGCCCGTTGCCGACCGCGCAGCACGCCGGTGGCGTTCACGCCGCGTGGTGCGTCCACGGGGAAGCCGAAGGAGCGGATCTCCCCGCCCCATTCCCCGCCCCCTTCCTCGCTCCTGTCGTCCACGAACGGCAGTGGCTCCGTGCCGTCCACCGGGAGGGCCAGGCGCAGTAACGCGACGTCGTCCTCCGGCCGCCAGGACTCCACCTCGGCGGTGACCGGAGGGCCGGCTTCGGCCCCGGCGAGCAGCGGGAAGTCGACGGTGACCGGTCGGTCCGGGCGGCTGCCGTCGTGCTCCTGGACGACGTGAGCGCACGTGCACACCAGCCCGTCGCCGATGAGGAAACCCGCTCCCGCGACCTCTCCGTCCGGGCCGAACACCCTGGCGGCGCCGCGTTCGTAGCGGGCTTCCGGGGGAAGCCGAAGACCGTCGGACCGAAGACCGTCGGACCGAAGACCGTCGGACCGAACGCCGTCAGGCCGAAGACTGTCAGGCCGAAGACCGTCAGACGTCATCGGACCCGTCCCGTCCTCCCGTGGACTCCCACTCCACGCCTACGGTGAAGTGCGCCTCGGCGGCGGTTCTGGCGAGCACCACACCTGCCTCGGCGGTCACCTTCACTCCGAACTCCAAAGTGATCCGGTCGGGCCGACGCGGCATCGCGCGCAGTGAGTCGACGACGTCCTGGACGGCCGGATGCACCCGGTCGACCGCGTCGCGCAGGGTGTCGGCGGCGCTTCCCACCGTCTCCGCCGTCTGCGCGGGCCGCGGTCGGCCGATGGGCTCGTACGCGTCGGCAGGCGCCCGCCGAGGGGCCGTCGGCGTGGCTGTCGGCGTGGCCGTCTCCACACGCAGCAGCGAGCCGTCGTCGAGTTCGATCGTGGTGATGGTTGCCATGAAGCCGTGAGCCTGCCTTGTGACGAGGAGCTGGATACGTCTTCTTGATCAACGAGCCGCCTGCGGCGTGGAGTCGGGGATGCGCGGGGGTGCCCGGGGATGTTCGAGGGTGTCCGAGGGCGTCCGAAGTGGACAGCAGCCGATTTTTTGCGATCAGTTCCGCGCGGCCCCGGCCCCGGCCCCGGTGCTCGGCCGGCCAGCCTGCCTGCCTGCCTGCCGACCGCGATAGCAGGAGACTCTATTCAAGCAATAAGAGCAGCCTGTCAAATTCGTAAGTGAATTCCATGAATTTTATGCCCGAGTGATTTAAGGATAATTTATTCACGTGAGGATGCATTGAGATTTCGGTAAGAGTGTCGATAACATCGTCAACAATCGTGGCGGGTGGGCGAGCGGGGCCCCAGCTGCGCGCTTCGGTCCTGCCCGCATGGCTGGACGCCCATTTCCAGGCTCAAAAGGAGCTGTTTGTGAGTAAAGAAAGAACCCGTCGAGTACGTGCACGGCGGACTCGGCGAGGCATAGCCGGTGCCGTCGCGGCAATTGCGCTGGTCGGTGGCGGGTTTGTCGCGGCAAATGCTTCGACTGACGTACCGACAGGTAAATCGGCCGCGGGTGTCAAGCGCCCGGTCGACAAGCACGCCACCGGCACCAAGGCCGTGGTCAGCGCCGCCAACGCGTTCCTGAACACGCTGGACGCCGACCAGCAGGCGGAGGTGCTGCTCGACTTCTCCGAGGCGAACGCGACGGCGTGGTCGAACCTGCCGTGCGGGTCGACCTGTCGGCCCGGGATCCAGCTCGGCTCCCTGACCGACACTCAACTGGCCGCCGCCATGAAGGTGTTGAAGGCGGCCATGGGGACCGGCAAGGGCACCGGGTACGACCAGATCGCGCAGATCCTTGAGGCCGACGACGTGCTCAACGCGGAGCAGGGCTCCAGCTCCGGAGCACCGGCCCCGTCGCCCACGGACGGCGCGTCGAGCACACCCTCGGCAGACCCGACCGTCTCGGCCGACCCGAGCTCGTCGGCCACCGGCGTCCCGACGGGTACCCCGCCGTCCGGCGGTCCCGGTGGCGGCGGTGGCATGGGCGGCTACGGCAGCGGTGTCTACTTCATGGCCTTCCTGGGCACCCCCTCGGCGGACGGCACCTGGCAGCTGCACTTCGGCGGCCACCACCTCGCCGCGAACCTCACCTACAAGAAGGGCAAGGTGGCAGGCGCCAGCCCGTACTTCGTCGGTGTCGAGCCGACCACCTGGACCGCGGACGACGGCACCACGTACACGCCCCTCAAGGCCCAGCGCGACGGCCTGCTCGCGCTGACCGGCAGCCTGAGCACGGCACAGCTGGCCAAGGCCAAGCTGTCCACGTCGTACAGCGATGTACTCGTCGGCCCGGGCGAGGACGGCCAGTTCCCGGAGACCAAGGAAGGCATTCCGGTCAGCTCGCTGTCGGCCAAGCAGAAGCAGCTGGTCCTGAAGGCGATCCACCCCTGGGTCGCCAACGTGGACGACGCCACCGCCAAGCAGCTCATGAAGACGTACGAGCGTGAGCTGAACCAGACCTACGTGAGCTACTCCGGCGGCACCGGCCTGGACGCCCAGGGCGACTACGTGCGCATCGACGGCCCCGGCGTGTGGATCGAGTTCGTCTGCCAGAGCGGCCTCGTCTACCGGGACCAGATCCACTACCACACCGTGTACCGGGACCACACCCGCGACTACGGAAGCGAGTTCACGTTCTCATGACCCGACCGCGGAACTGGCTGACCACAGCACTTCGCCTGGTGGCCGGGATCGCGATCGCGGTACCGGCGGCGCTCCTGCTCGGGGCGTCGCCGGCCGCCGCGCACCCGATGCCGCATTCAGTGGTGCAGCTCGATGTCTCCAAGGCATCGGTCACCGCGCGGCTGGAACTGCCGGCCGCCGACTTCTCCACCGCCAGCGGAATCGACGTGACCAGCATCGAACCGGCCGCCCTGCCCGCCAAGGCCGCCGCCATCCGCACCTACCTCGGCAAGCACATCCGTCCGACCACCCTCAAGGGCGAGGCATGGCAGGTCAGCATCGGCGCGCTGAGCCTCAGCAGCACCGAGCAGACCTCCACCGGCCCGTACCGAGAGCTGATCGCCAAGGCCGTCCTCACCCCGCCGGCCGGCGCCGACGTACGGCACTTCACCCTCGACTACGACGTGATCGTCCACCAGGTCGTCACCCACGTGGCGCTGGTGTCCGTACGGCAGGACTGGGCCGCCGGTCAGGTCGGTGAGGGGAGTGCCACCCAGGTCGGTACGGTCCGTCTCGACGTCCGGCACATGACCGTCCCGCCACTGACCGTCGACCTCGGCGACGGCAGCACCTGGCACGGCTTCCTCGCCATGGTCGAACTCGGCGGCGACCACATCCTCACCGGCACCGACCACCTGTTGTTCCTGCTCATCCTGCTGCTGCCCGCACCCCTGCTCGCCACCGGGGGACGCTGGCAGGGGCTGGTCGGTGCCCGCGCCGCGCTCGGGCGGATCGGCCGCATCACGCTCGCCTTCACCGTCGGGCACTCCGCCGCGCTGGCCGCCACCGCCCTCGGCCGCCTGGAGCTCCCCGGCCGGCCGGTCGAGGCGTTCATCGCCGCCAGCATCCTCGTCGGTGCCGTACACGCCATCCGCCCGCTGTTCCCGGGCCGGGAAGCGGTCGTGGCCGGTGTCTTCGGCCTCGGCCACGGCATGGCGTTCTCGTTCGTGCTCGCCGAGATGCAACTGTCCACCGGACAGCTCGTGTTCAGTCTCCTCGGCTTCAACCTGGGCATCGAGCTGGTCCAGCTCCTGCTGGTCTGCCTCGCCCTGCCCTCGCTGCTCGTGATCGCGCGGATGCGGGGGCGGGTGCAGCCCACGCTGCGGGTGGGCGGCGCGCTGCTCACCGGCACGGCGGCTCTCGGCTGGCTGGCCGACCGGCTCGGCGCGCCCAACCCGGTCGCCCGGGCGGCCGACAGCGCCGGATCCCACACCACCCTGATGCTGGCCACCCTCGCGCTGGCCGCGATCGCCGCCGCCGGCTGGACACTGGCCACCCGCCGACGCGCGTTGTCCGAAGCGGGCGAGGGCGGCCGCCTCCGGCCAGGGGCAGGGGCAGGGCCAGGGCCAGGGGCAGGGGCAGGGGCAGGGGCAGGGGCTTTCGGGTCTTCGGCTCTACCGGACACCAGGCAGTGAAAGTCTCTAGAGTGCATGATCGTCAGGCAGTGTGTGCAACGCACTGCGGAGGGTCGAGGGGGCTGTTGTGAGGGTCGAACTTCCGCCGGAGCCGGTGCACTTCGTCAACCGCGACGATGAACGGGAACGCGCGTTGCGCGCGGTGACGGAATGGCAGAGCCGTTCCCGCCCGCTGGTCCTGTCGCTGAGCGGGCCGGGCGGCCTGGGGAAGACGGAACTGGCCGGCCTGATCGCCCGTACGCTGCTCGACCGTTACCCCTTCACCGATGGTGTGCTGTCCGTCGACCTCGACGACTTCCGGGCGGACGGCGTGCTGGACCCCGGTGATGTGCTCTCCCGGTTGCTCGACTCGCTCGATGTGACGCCGGATCGGGTTCAGGCCCAGTACGCGGCCCGCTGCAAGCAGTACTGGACGAAGACGGCCGCCGCGAAACTGGTCCTCCTGCTGGACAACGCGCGCTACGCCTCGGAGGTCGTACCCCTGCTGCCGGCGTCGGGCGACAGCGTGGTGATCGTCACGAGTCACGGTCCGCTCCACGACCTCGAAGCCGGAGCCGCGGTGGATCTGGCGCTGCCGCCGCTGGAGGAGCGGGCGGCAGCGGAGCTGCTGGAGCTGATCGTCCGTGACCACCGGCTGGCCGCCGACCCGGAGGCGGCGCGGGCGGTGGTCCGGCTGTGCGACGGCCTCCCCGCGGCGCTGCACGTGGCGGGCCGGTGGGTTCGCACGCACCGGCTACGTCCGCTCTCCCGTCTGCTCGCCGATCTCCAGGCCGAGTTGGAGGAGAAGGGCGTGTCCGGCGTCGAGCACGTCTGGGACACGGTCTACGCCGATCTGTCCCGCCCGGCGGCCCTGCTCTACCGGCTGCTTCCGCACCATCCCGGCGAGACGTTCACGCTCCATTCCGCCACCGCGTTGTCGGGGCTGGGACCGGAGACCTGCCAGGACGCCCTGGAGGAGCTGGACCGGGCCGGGTTACTGGACCTGCGGCTGCTGTCGCTGACGGAGGCCGGCCAGATGAGGCTGCCGGGGCCGCTGCGGGGGCACGCTCTGCGCCGGTCCCGCCGGGAGGCGGCGGAGGCGCCGGAGAGTGAGCGGGGGGAGGTTGCCGAGGCGCAGGTCAGGCTGGTGCGTTGGTTCGTACGGCAGGCTCAGTTGGCCGACCGGTTCGCCGCGGGGCGGCGGTTGACCGTCGTGGATCTTTTCGACGCCGTTCCCGGTGTGCCGGACGTTCCGCTGGAGGATCCGGAAGCGGTCGAGTACGCGGACGACGACCAGGCCCGGGCCGAGCGGGCCGAACGCGGTGAGCGCGCGGCCCGCTGGCTGGACGAGGAACGTCATGTGCTGTTCGCGTGCTCGCGCCTGGCTCACGGCCGTGGACTGGACACCGAGGTCGTGGCCCTGTCCGAGCCCGTGTGGACGCATGCCCTGGACCATCCCCACCAGTCCGAGGTGACCGAGGTCTTCCGGCGCGCCGTCGACTCGGCGGTCCGGCACGGTGGGAACGCGGGGTGGCTGGTCCGCACGCGCTGCCAACTGGCCAGGCCGCTCTGGGAGTCGGGAGAACTGAGCGAGGCAGCGGTCCAGCTGGACCGCGCGATGTCCGCCCGTGAACTGCTGGGGGACTCCGAACGCGACCGCAAGCTCGCCGCGTCGGCCGTCGAGCACCGCGGCATGCTCAAGGGCGCACGGGGTGAGTGGAGCGCCGCTCTGGCCGACTTCGCCGCCTCCCGCGACATGCACCGGGCGATCCCCAACCCGTACGGCGAACTGCTCCAGACGTATCGGCTGGGCGAGGCGAGCGCCGAGGTGGGCGACCTTGAGGCAGCGCAACAGCTGTTGTCCGAGGCGTACACCGGGTTCGTGGCGAAGAACCGCGAGAGGCTGATCGGACGCTCGGCGTTCGCCCTCGCCGGTGTCCTGCACCGCCTCGGCCGGACGGACGAGGCCCGCGAGCTGTACGAGCAGTCACTCGGGCGTGCCGACAGGCGCCGGTCAGGCTTCGATCTGGCACGCGTCCACGACGCGCTCGCCGAACTCGACGCAGCCGAAGGGAACTTGGCGGAGGCCGAGGAGCATCGCACGGCGGCCCAGTCCGTCCGGCGACGCAACGGCCTTGTCTAGAGCTGATCTGCCGGACTGGCCCTATATCGCCTGCGTCGCTATATCGCCTGCGTCGCTTCGTTGTCCGTGGCCGGGCGCAGTGTGATGGGGAAAGTCCGCTCTCCGACCAGGCAGTTCACCACGATGCCGCCGTCCGGGGTGCTGCTGTCCTGGGTGCCGCCGTCCTGGGTGCTGCTGTCCGGGGTGCTGCGGTCCGGGGCGGGCCGCGGGGAGATCAGCCAGGCGTGCGCGGCCGACAGTGCGATGGCCGGGTCGATCCGTACGACCCGGTCACCTCCTTCGGAGCGTGGTTCGGCCTGGACGGCGTACGTCCGCTCATGGCCTCGGACTCTGAGCAGGCACCCGCCGGACGGCAGCAGGGCCGCGGCCGAACGGCAGCCCGGGTAGGCGGACAGGGCGTGCCGAGTCCATCCGTCGGCGGTCCAGGCCAGGTCCACGGGGGCGGCGGACGCCGGGAGCGGGCGACGGTACAACAGGCCTGCGGAACGGGTGAGTTGTTCGCTCGCCGCGCCGTACTCCACGGCCAGGTGGTGGCCGGGCGGTCCGGTGCCGGCCGGGT
Source organism: Streptomyces sp. NBC_00878 (assembly GCF_026341515.1). NCBI lineage: Bacteria > Bacillati > Actinomycetota > Actinomycetes > Kitasatosporales > Streptomycetaceae > Streptomyces > Streptomyces sp. NBC_00878. Next base: position 6,028,929 of record NZ_JAPEOK010000001.1, read on the forward strand.
GCCGGGTGATCCGGACGTCGGCCGCGGTGGTCTCCACGTGGACGTCGAACGCGGTGGGGACACGCGTGGCGGGCGTGGACGCGGGCGGGGGTAGCAGGCGCGGTGTGGCGTCGTGGGCGGGTGGCGCCAGGCCGAGCAGGGCGTAGGCCTCGGTGCGTAGGCGGTTCACGGCGTCACCGGGGGGTGCGAACGCGGCCTCGGCGGCCGCGTGTCCGGGACCCGGCCGGTACGCCCGCAGTGCGTCGGCGACGTCCTCGGCGCGTTCCAACTGCGGTATGCGGCCGAGGAGTACGCCCATCGGGCTGCCGGGGATCAGTTCGCCGCCGCCTCGGTGGACGCTCACGACGGGGCGGTCCTGGGCGGCGCAGTAGTACAGGGCCGTTGATCCGTGATCGGTGACCAGGGCATCGGCGGCTATCAGGACGGAGGCCCACTCCTCGTGCGGATCCGGCAGGATCATCCCCGAGCCGAGGGCAGGCGCCAAGCGCTCCTTCAGCTCGTACGTACCGAACAGGCTGCGCTCATTGGGGTGGACCACCAGCGCCAACTGGTACTCGTCGTAGGGCAGTTGGGCCGCGAGGCGGGCGGGCAGTCCGGGGTGTCGTCGGAGGAGGGACTCGGGTCCCCAGGTGGAGACCAGGACCAGCAGCGTGCGGGCCCCGGTGCCCAACGCCGCCCGGTAGCCGTCGCGTAGGGGCGACGAGGCGAGGACGCGTTCCAGGGTGAGGTCGCCGATCACCTTCGCCTGCCGGGCGGCCCGCGGATTCGTGGCGGCCAGCCTGGCGACCTGATCGGGGTGGGCCAAGGCGTGCAGCGCTATCGGAGCGTCGTCGTCGTGGGTTCGTCGCAGATATGCCGAGTCGAGTCCGGATGCCGAGTCGGCCGAACCCTCGCCGGGGATCGACTTGTTGAATCCGGCGCCGTGCGGCAGGAGGACGTGCGGGCCGCGCAGCAGCCTCAGGTCGCCCTTCGGGCTCGCGGCCACGACGAGGTCGTACGTGCGACCGCATGCCTCGCTCCACGGCACCGTGCGGCCCCCGAGGGTGTCGATCGCGGCGAGGGTGTCGGCTTCGAAGTCGGAGCCGGGGACGAGAGTGAACAGGCGGGTGATCCGGTCGTCACCGGAGAATATGGGGAGCACGTCGAGCAGGCGATACAGAGCCACCGCCGACCGAGCCGCAAACAGCACCGCTCGCCCGTCGCCCGTCGCCCGTCGCCCGTCGCCCGTCGCCCGTCGCCCGTCGCCCGTCGCCCGTCGCCCGTCGCCCGTCGCCCGTCGCCCGTCGCCCGAAAGTATCCAGTCTACTGGGGGCCGGCGGGCGGATATGGCTGTTTCCGCAGGTCGGGGCAGGTTCCTTCGCGTCGTCGGGCGACATGATCCGATCCTATCGCGCGCTGTTCGACGGTCGCCGAGAGTGATCCATGCCGCACATTCGGCAAGGGTGGTGTGGCATGCCGCGGCTCATCGCGAGGATGGGAGTCATGAGTGACTGGGGAATCGCACTGATCGCCGCGGGTTCGGCGGTCGCGGGCAGCGTCGTCACCGGCTGGTACGCCCGCAGTGCGGGCATCCGGCAGGCCGTCGCGGCACGTCACGCGGGCGACCGTCAGGCGGACGCGATGCGCGAACAGGCGGACGCGCTGCTCGAATCGGTTCGCATGACGCTGCGTGCCGAGTCCGGCCACCGTGAGTTCGCCCTCCGCCGCCAGACCTACGCGGAGTTCCTCGGAGCCGCCGAGGCCAGGATCCTCACCGAACGGAATGGCCGGGGTCAGGCCGATGACGACGTTGTGCTGCAACGTGCCCTGGGCGGAGTGCTCCTGGAGGGCCCGCCGGAAGCCGCCGCCGCGGCGGAGCACCTCGTCGACTGCCTGAGACGCCGTGTGACGCACGACGAACTCAAGCACGCGAAACTGGCCTTCGTCTCGGTGGCGCAGGAGTGCTGCCGGTCCCGGAGCCCTGAAGGGCACTGAGCGCCCGAGCCGCCGACCGCACATTAGTCAGTGTGACGTCGCCGTCTGCCGACGCGCTTCTCGGCCGACTTCGGGCATCTCCTTGGGAGGGAGGGGCGGATCACCGTATGGGTCCGTATGAGTCCGCACGGATTCGCGCACCCTGGTTGGGAGCCCGACACATGGAACGTGTGGGTCGTGGGGGCATGCGGCGGGCGGAGCGCGGTTGACGTGACATGTCGCTGTTCGGGCGGGCGATCCTGTTCTGTGGGATGAGTGGCGGAATGCTGTCCATGAGCCCTCGCCGGCGTCGTACCGCTGGAGCGGAGGGGTGTTCGGCGTGGCCCGAAAGGGCTCTCGTCCGTGTCGAGGAGGAAAGCCTGACTTAGTGTCAAAGGTGCCTGCGCGTAAGCCTGTTGTGCGGTCGGAGTGGCCGTGGGCGGGAGCGCCGAGGGGGATACGGTGCCTTGGACCGATCCGTGCGTGAGGAATGACGGTGCGCGAGTCCGGGGGCAGTGGTGAGCCGCCCGCCGCCCGTGCGCCGGACTGGCAAGTCTCCGAAGCGAGCCGCGAAGTCATCGAAGCGAGCCCCGAAGTCTCCGAACCGTGTTCCGAAGTCTCCGAAGCGTGTTCCGACCCCGACGAAGCCCAGAGGGCCCCAGCCCTTGGTGCTCGCCATCGCGGCCGGTGCGGGCGCCGGGCTCTGTGTCGCCGTGGGGCAGTGGCTGTTGGGCAACTGGTGGCTGCTCGCCGTGCTCGCCGGCCTCTTGGGCGGGGCCGGTGGTCTCTGGCTCACGCAGTGGGCGGTGAGTGCCCGGTGGGAGCGGGTGCATGTGCGCATGCTGCGCTACGAGCTTCCCCAGCTCGACGGGCTTCACCACGAGGACTTCGAGTTCGCGGTACGCGATCTGATGCGGCGTGACGGCTGTTCGGACGCCGTACAGGTGGGCGGGGCCGGAGACAACGGCGCGGACGTGACAGCGACCGATCCGGTCGGCAGGCGCTGGGTGATTCAGTGCAAGCACCGGCAGGACGGGGCCTCGGGATCGCCGGTGGGTACCCCGGATCTGCATGTGCTCAACGGCACCGGCCGGCAGTTGCACGGCGGGGACGTCGTCGTTCTGGTGACGAACGGGCGCTTCACCGCGGGGTGCGAGCCGCTGGCGAAGTCCCAGAAGCTGCATCTGGTCGATCGCGGAACGCTGGGGGAGTGGGCGGCAGGCTCACGACCGCTCTGGGAGTTGCTTCAGCGGCTGCCGCCCTCGCCGGGCAGGCGGTCGGCGTTGTCCTGAGAAACCGCTGTCGTACGGTGATCAGGCTTCGCAACTGCCGCACAACGAACATGAGTTACGGCTTCTGGCTGCGAACGGCGGGCTCGGTTGCCTATGGTGCGCGGAGCCCCTTCGCCCATGCGTTCGCAAAGGATGCCTCCATGCCCGATTCCGTACGGTACGAGGACGTCGTGGCGCGGGGGCGTTCGTGACGTCCGATACGACGGCGACAACGGCCGCGGCCGCGGCAGCGGCGGAGACAGCGCTTCGGGAGCGCCGGTACCGGATCCTGGTCACCGGCTACGCGATCTCCTCGTACGGCACCTTCCTCAACGTGGTGGCGCTCAATCTGTACGTGTACGCCGTCACGGACCGGGCGCTGGCCGTCGGGGTGTTCATGGCCGTGCGACTCGCCGCGGGGTTCGTCGCGGGCCTCGCCGCCGCGGCGGTCCTGGCCCGGTGGTCCGCGAAGGGGGTCATGCTCTGGGTCAACGTGGCCCAGGCGGTGGCGCTGCTCCTTCTGGTGGTGGCACCCGACGGATTCCGTACGGGCACCCTGTTCGCCGTCTCCGCGGTGGTCGGGGCCTCGGGCACCCTGTTCATCGTCACGCTGCGCAGCTCCATTCCGGACATGGTCGGCGAGGGGCGGCACACCTGGGCCAACTCGCTGATGGTCAGCGGACGTTCGATGGCGATGGTGGCCGGGTTCGCGTCGTCGGGCGTGGTGGTGTCGTTGCTCGGCTACACCGCGGCCTTCCTCGTGGACATGGCTTCCTTTCTGGTCTGTGCGCTGACGGTTCTGCTGCTTCCGATGTCCCTCGCGCCCGCGCGCCGCGAGGGGGAGGGAGATGGGGAGGGAGAGAAGCGCGGCCCGGGCGAGGAAGAGAGCCAGGGGGACGAGAGCGTCGCAGAGCACGACAGTGGGAACAGCCGTCGGCGGCTGCCCGCCGCGCTCGTGGCGCTCGGTGCCGTTCCGGTGCTCGGGCTGACGGTGGCGCTGCGCGGTATCGACGCCCTGGGATCCTCCTCGCACAACGCCGCGCTGCCCGTGTACTCCACCGAGCTCGACGCCGACAACCCGGCCGTGTTCGTCAGTGTCTTCTGGTGCGTCTGGGCGCTCGGCAACGTCCTTGTCCAGCAGGTCCTGCAGAGGTACACCAAGCGGACGGGACGCGCGGTCGGCGCTCTGGGTTTCGGGCTCGGCACCATCGCCATGTCGGGCACCTTCATCCTGGCCTTCGCCGGACTTCCCTGGGCCGCGACCGTGCTGATCGCGCTGCTGGCCGGCGCCGCCGACGGCCTGACCGAAGTGTCGTACACCTCGCACCTCCAGACCCTGCCGGGCCCCCTGCGCACCCACGCCTTCGGGCTCTCCGCCACGGTGGAGAACCTCGGGTTCGGCGTCGGCATGATCGTCGTCGCCGCGGCCCTCGACGTCTTCACACCGCTGTCGGTCGTCGGCGTCGCGCACGGCGCCGCCATCGTCATCGCCCTGGTGTACGTGGCCCGGGTGCTGCGGGGGCGCGCCGGAGCGCGGGAAGCCGAGCCGGGAAGCGCGGAGCAGGACGTCAACGGCAACGGCAACGGCGACGACAGCGGCGACGACAGCGGGACCGGGACGGAGACGGGGACCGGGACGGAGACGGGGACCGGGACCGGGACGGAGACGGGGACCGGGACCGGGACGGAGACGGGGACCGGGGCCGGGAAAGGGGAGAGCGGTGCAGGATCCGCGCGTGGCGGTCATCGGGATGGCGCTGAGGTTTCCGGGGGCTGACACGCCCGAGGAGTACTGGCGCGACATCCGGTCCGGGGTGTCGCACGTACGGCCCTTCACGGACTCCGAGTTCGCCGCCGCCGGACTGCCCGAGGAGCTCTACCGGGACCCGGACTTCACCGGAGCGAGCGCGCTGCTGCACGGCATCGACGGCTTCGACGCCGCGTTCTTCGGGATGAGCGGGCGAGAGGCCACCCTGACCGATCCCCAGCAGAGGTTGTTCCTGGAGTGCTGCCACCACGCGCTGGAGGACGGCGGTTACGCCGGATCCGGCAACCGGGGCGTGGGCAATCGGGACGCGGGCGACCGGATCGGCGTCTACGCGAGTGTCGGGTACCGCCTGTACTCACTGCACAGCTATCTCGCCTCCAACATCGGTGAGTCGAGCCGTGGCGACGACTGGGCCACGGTGAAGCAGATCCAGGTCGGCAACTACCCGGACTTCACCGCCAACCGGGCCGCCTTCCGGCTCGGACTCGACGGTCCGGCGGTGAACGTCGCGACCGCCTGTTCCAGCGGGCTCGTCTCCGTCCACCTGGCCTGCCAGGCGCTGCTCGCGGGCGACGCGGACCTCATGGTGGTGGGATCGGCCGCCCTGCATCTGCCGCAGGTCACCGGGCACCGCCATGTGAAGGGCTCGACGATCTCCAAGAGCGGTGCGGTACGGGCCTTCGACGCCGCAGCGGACGGCACGGTCGGCGGCAACGGGGTGGCCGCCGTACTCCTCAAGCCGCTCGCGAACGCACTCGCCGACGGCGACACCGTGCACGCCGTCATCCTGGGCTCCGCGGTCACCAACGACGGTGCGGACAAGGCCGGTTTCGCCGCTCCGGGGGTCGCGGGCCAGCGCGACGCCGTGCTCGGCGCGTTGGACCGCGCGGGTGTCGGGGCCGAGACGATCGGCTATCTGGAGGCGCACGGCACCGGCACCTACAAGGGTGATCCGATCGAATTCGCCGCGCTCAGCGAAGCGTTCCGGCGGCACACGGACCGCAAGGGCTTCTGCGCGCTCGGGTCCACCAAGCCCGCCATCGGGCACCTGGACAGCGCGGCGGGTCTCGCGGGGCTGGTCAAGGCCATCCTGGTGCTGCGGCACGGCATCGTCCCACCACTGGTGAACCTGACCCGGCCCAACCCCCAACTCGGTGTCGAGGAAAGCCCGTTCACTCTGCCGCGACGCGCCATGCCCTGGCCGTCGCCGGGTGACGGAGACGGTGACGGAGACGGAGTGGCCGGCGTCCCCCGGCGGGCGGGTGTGCATTCCATCGGGATGGGGGGCACCAATGCCCATGTGATCCTTGAAGAGGCCCCGGTCGGCCTGGACGCTCCCCGAGTTCGGACCGGAGGTGCCCCCGCTCCCGCCTCCGCCCCCGTGCCTGCCCTGTTGCCCCTCTCGGCGCACAGCCCCAAAGCCCTGGAGGAGTACGCCCGTTCCTTCCGCGATGCCCTGGCACGCCGCCCGGACATAGCACCGGCCGACCTCCTCACCACGACCGCGCTCGGACGTCGGCACCTGCGCCACCGGCTCGTCGTCACCGCCTCCGTCGACGGTTCCACCCCCGCCCTCGCCCCCGCCGACAACCTTGTCAACGGGCTCGACGCCTTCCTGGCCGATGCGCGGAGCCCGGCGCCGCCCGCCGCCGCCACGTACTGCACGGGAACCGTGGACGTAGGCGTAGGCGTAGGCGTAGACGTGGATGCGGCCGCGGACACCCCCGTCACCCCGGTCACACCTGCGTACGTCTTCAGCGGACAGGGCGGCGGCCACCCCGGCATGGCCGCCGCGCTCGCCACCCGCTTCCCCGTGGTGGCCGACGTACTGGAGCGGTGCGCCCGCATCCACCAGGAGGAGACCGGGGAGGCGGGCTTTCTCGGCCGGATCGTCGGTGGTGAGGGCCCGGAGCGGTGGGACACCGCCTTCGCCCAGCCGGCGCTGTTCGCCCTTCAGGTGGCACAGGCCCGGCTCTGGCAGGGGTTCGGCGTGCGCCCGTCGGCCGTCGCGGGGCACAGCGTCGGCGAGTACGCGGCACTGTGCGTCGCGGGAGCCCTGTCGCCGGAGGACGGGATGCGGCTCGTCTGTCGCCGTGGCCGCCTCATGCGGGACACCGAACCCGGCGCGATGCTGGCCGTGTTCGCCCCGCCGGAACACGTACGGCGGTTGCTCGGCGACATCGACGCGACGCGCTACGGGCGCCTCGAACTGGCGGTGTCCAACGGTCCCGCGCACCAGGTCGTCGCCGGTCCGCCGGCCGCGGTCGAGGCGGCCCGTTCCTGGCTGGCCGAGCACGATGTGGCAGGGGAGCCGCTCCCCGTCGACCGCGCCTTCCACACGGCCCTGCTCGACCCGATGCTCGACGAGCTGCGCGCTGCCGCCGACAAGGCCGAACTCCGGCCCGTACAGATGGAGTTCGTCAGCGGACTCGATGGCACGGCGCATCCCGCGGGCTGGCTGCCCGACGCCGACTACCTCGTACGGCAGGCGCGGCACACGGCCGACTTCCACGCCGTGCTGCGCACGCTCGCGCCGAGGGCCGTCCTGGTCGAACTGGGGCCCGGTGCGCCGTTGACCGGCATGGCCCGCCGTGCCGTGCCGGAGACCCTCTGCGTGCCGACGCAGGGTCGCGGCGCGGGCACGGACGGCCTGTGGGCGGCGGTGGCCCGTCTGCACTGTTCCGGCGTGGACCTCGACTGGGCGGCACTCCTGGACGGCTGCGGGGGACGCCGGATTCCGCTGCCCCTCTACCCGTTCCAGCACCGGTCGTACTGGACCGGCCCACCACCGCACCCCGGTCCGGCAGTGGACCGATTACCGGCAGAGGAAGGTTCCGTGGAGCAAGGTTCCGTGCAGGACGGCATGACCGAACAGGCAGTACTCGAACGGGTACGGGCGCTCACGGCCCGGCATCTCGGCTGTCGCGCCGATGAACTCGGGGCCGGGCAGACGTACGTCGGTCTCGGCGCGGACTCCCTGCAACTCATCGGCCTGCTACGGCAGTTGGAAGTCGAGTTCGGCGTACGAGCAACCGTCCGGGAGCTCCTTGAGGAGGCGGGCACGCCGGAGCTCACGGCTCGTCTGATCGCCGGGCGGAGGAGGCGGGAGGTTCCGGTTCCAGCTCCGGGTCCGAGTCCGAGTCCGGGTCCGGGTCCGGCCAAGCAGCCGGAGGCCGGGCTGCTCCGCCCAGACCCGGAGCCCGCGGCCGCCGCAGTGGCCCCGTCCACCGCCGCTGAGCCAGACGGGCCCACGGGCCCGGAATACGCGCTCCGCTCCGAGATCGCCGAGCTCAGTCGGCAGGTCGATCTGCTCGCCGAGACCCAGGCAGCCATGCTGACCCAGCTCTCCGAGGCGATCGCCCTGCTCGGCGCCGAGCGCACCCGATGAGCACGACGGCGGCGGACCGGGCCGCGGAGCTCTCCCGGAAACTCACGGCACAACTCGCGGCGGCCAAGCGACAAGCGGAGGCGCAGACACCCATCCCCATCCCCACCTCCGCCCCCATCCCCACCCCCACGCCCACGCCCACCCCCACGCCCACCTCAACCTCCGCCCCCACCCCGGGGCCCCCGCAACCCACCCTCCACGGCCCCCGCGTAACCCTCCCCGAAGGCTCCGGCATGGTCGGCGACGGCGACGGTGCCGGTGCCGACGCCGGTCAGCGGGCGCACGCCGTTGAACTGGGGCGCAGGCTGGCCGAACGTACCCGTACGTCCAAGGAGTTGGCCCAGCGGCAGCGGGCCGTGCTCGCCGACAGCCGGGCCGTGGTCGGGTTCCGGCGCTCCACGAAGGAGACGCTGTACCCGCTCGCGGCCCGCTCGGCCCGAGGCGCGCACCTGACCGACGTGGACGGCAACGACTACACCGACATCACCATGGGCTTCGGCGCCCTGCTCCTCGGCCACGAGCCGGAGATCGTCACCGAGGCCGTGCGGGAGCACCTCGCCCAGGGTCTGCGCTTCGGCCCCCGGTCGGTCGAGGCCGGTGAAGTCGCCCAGCTGCTGGCCGACTTGACGGGCATGGAGCGGGTGGCGTTCGCGGGCTCCGGTACCGAGGCCAACTCCGCCGCCATCCGGCTCGCCCGCGCCGCCACCGGACGCGACCGCATCGTCATGTTCCGCGGCTCGTACCACGGCCACATCGACTCCGTACTCGGCCGCCCGGGGCCGGACGGCGGTCCCGCCGTACCCGTCTCGCACGGCATCCCGCACAGCGCCGTCTCCGAGGTGCTCGTCCTCGAATACGGCAGCCAGGAAGCCCTCGACACCGTAGACGCGCTCGGCGACACGATCGCGGCGGTCCTCGTCGAGCCGGTCCAGTGCCGCAATCCCGCCCTGCGCCCGGTCGCGTTCCTGCGGGCGCTGCGCGATCTCACGCGGCGCCGCGGCATCGTCCTCCTCTTCGACGAGATGCTCACCGGCCTGCGCCCCCATCCGCGCGGCGCACAGCACCACTTCGGCGTCGTCCCGGACCTCGCCACCTACGGCAAGGCGCTCGGCAACGGCTTCCCGATCGGCGCGATCGCGGGCCGCGGCGACATCCTGGACGGAGTCGACGGCGGCTTCTGGCGGTACGGCGACGACAGCCGCCCGGAGGTCGAGACCACGTTCTTCGGCGGTACGTACATGCAGCACCCGCTGTCCATGGCGGCGGCCAAGGCGGTCCTGACCCATCTCACCGCCGAGGGCCCCGCTCTCCAGGAACGGCTCAACGCCCGTACCGACGCGCTGGCCGAGGACCTGAACGAGTTCTTCAGAACCGAGGAATTCCCCCTGGAACTCAGCCACTTCGGCTCCATGTTCCGGTTCACGCACCGCGCCGACATGGAACTGCTCTACCAGCACCTGCTGTTGCGCGGAATCTACGTATGGGAGTGGCGCAGTTTCTATCTGTCCACCGCTCACACGGACGCGGACATCGAGCGGGTCTCGGACGCCGTGAAGGACTCCCTGCGCGCCCTGCGCGAGGGCGGCTTCTTCCCCACGACCCGAACGAGCCCAGGTCCGAGCCTGCGTCAGCAGTCGCAGTCGCAGTCGCGGCCGAAGGCGACAAGTCCTCGCCCGGCCGCCGACTTCGGCCTGTACTTCTTCGGCGACTACCCGGACGCGGAGGCCGCCGCAGGCAAGGAAGGAGGCGCGGACGGCCGACCGAACGCCCCCCGCCCGTCCGACGCCTACGACCAGATCATGGAGACGGCCCGCTTCGCCGACGAGCGGGGCTTCAGTTCCCTCTGGGTGCCGGAGCGGCACTTCCACTCCTTCGGCGGCCTCTTCCCCAACCCGTCCGTGCTCGCGGCGGCGCTCGCCCGGGAGACCAGCCGGATCCGGCTGAACGCCGGTTCCGTCGTCCTGCCGTTGCACGACCCCGTCCGGATCGCCGAGGAGTGGTCGGTCGTCGACAACCTCTCCGGCGGCCGGGTCGGCATCGGCTGCGCCACCGGCTGGCACGCGCGGGACTTCGCCCTCCACCCGGACCGCTTCGCGCGCCGCAAGGAGATCGGCTTCGCCCACCTCGACGACGTACGGACGCTGTGGAGCGGCGGCACGCTGACGCGGCGGACCGGGGACGGCGCGGAGACCGCGGTACGCATCCACCCGCGCCCGGTGCAGGACATGCCGCCCATGTTCCTCGCCACCTCAGGACGGCGTGAGTCGTACGAGGAGGCGGCGCGGCGCGGTCTGGGCATCGTCACCAACCTGATGAACCAGACGGTCGCCGAACTCACCGAGAACATCGGCCGCTACCGCAAGGCCCGCGAGCAGCACGGCCTCGACCCCGACACCGGCCGCGTGACCGTGCTCCTGCACACCTATCTCGGCGACGACCACGCGACGGCCCGTGCCCAGGCGCTGGAGCCGATGACCCGCTATCTGCGCTCCTCGCTGCAGATGCGCTCCGCGGCGAGCACGCGGGGCACGCGGGGCGGCGATCCGCGGGACGTGGCCGCGGCGAGCGACGAGGACCTGGAGTACCTCTTCCGCCGGGCGTACGACGGGTACTGCGACGAGCGGGCCCTGATCGGCACGCCGGACACGTGCGCGCCCGTGGTGGACGCGCTGCACGAGGCGGGCGTCGACGAGATCGCCGCTCTCGTCGACTTCGGCATGCCCGCCGACCTGATGCGCTCCGGACTCGAACACCTCGACGCGCTGCGCCGGCGCCACCAGGACGCGGCGGGCTCCGTGGCGGCCCGCGCTGGTGTGGGGCGGGGCGCCGACGTCTCCGCGCCCGCGACCGACGCCCAGCGCCGGATCTGGCTCGCCTGCCAACTGGTCGGCGACCCGGCCGCGTACAACGAGATCCAGGCGGTGCGGCTGCGCGGCCCGCTGGACGGTGAGGCTCTCGCCGTGGCGGTGGACGGGCTGGTCGAGCGGCACGCCGGACTGCGGACCGTGTTCCGCCCGGGCAGCGGCGACGAGACCGTACGGCAGGTCGTACGGAACGGCCTGCGCGTGCCGCTGCGGGTGACCGACGCCCGGGAACAGGACGCCGACGAGCCCCACGGGGCCGTCGCGGCGCTGCTGCGGGAAGAGAGCGCGCGGCCGTACGACCTGGCCGAGGGCCCGCTGTTCACCCCACGGCTCCTGACGCTCGCCGACGACGACCATGTCCTCGTACTCGGCCTGCACCACATCGTCACCGACGCCCACTCGGCCGGAATCCTCGCGGCCGACCTGGAGGAGCTCTACAAGGCCGCGGTCGAGGGGCGCCCGGCGCGGTTCGAGGCGCCCGCGGGCAGCACGGTCGGCGCCGCCGAACCCGACCGGGACCCGGCCGACCTGGAGTGGTGGCGGCGGTATCTCGACCCGCTGCCACCGGCGCCCGCGCTGCCCACCCGGCGCCCACGCGGACGCCGGGTGGCGGGCAGCGGAGCCGCCGCCGAGATCCGCCTCGACGGTGCCCGCACGGCGGCCCTGCGCGAATGGAGCGGCCGCCGGGGCGTCACGCTCTTCGCCACGCTCCTCACCGCCTGGCAGCTGGTGCTGCGCGAGCGCTCGGGCCAGGACGAGTTCGTCGTGGGATCGACCTTCGGCCGACGCACACCGGAGACGATGGGCACGGTGGGATTCCATGTCGCGCTCCTTCCGCTGCGGGCCACGCTGACGGAGTCGACGCCGCTGACTGACGCCGTACGGGCCACCCGGGACGCGCTGTTCGCGGCGGACGCCCATCAACACGTCGACCTGGACGCGCTTCTCGCGGCCGTCAACCCCGACCCCGGCAACCCGCGCCCGCTCATCACCGTGTCCGCGGACCTGGACACCGCCCCGCTGGCCGGGATCCGACTGCCGGGGCTGCACACCGAAGAGATCGAGGGCGGCACCGAATCGGCCCCGCTCGAAATGGCGCTGATGGCCATTCGTACGGGCTCGGGTCCGGGGTCTACGGGTCCGGGACTTACGGGTTCGGGACCTAACCGTTCGGGGCTGCGGCTGCGCATCCGCTACGACGCCGATCTCTTCGACGCGGCGACGGTACGGGACTGTCTCGGCGACCTCGACCGGATCCTGGGAACCATGGCGTCGGGCGACGCGGTGCTGGTGCGGGACACCGCCGTGCAGCCGAAGCCTGTCGACGTCACGCGATCGGCCTCGCAGGCCCCTGTCCCGGAGACGCTCCGGGCCATCTGGAAGTCGGTCCTCGACCTCGACGACGTGGCCGACGACGCCAACTTCTTCGATCTCAGCGGCAATTCGATCGCGGCGATACGGCTCGTCAACCGCGTACGCGAAGCGCTGCACGTGGACATCGGCCTCGCGGACTTCTTCGCGGACGCGACCTTGAGCGCGATGGCACGTCAACTCGGTGGTGGCGGTGGTGGCGGTGGTGGCGGTGGTGACGTCGGTGTCGGCGGACCCGAGGAGCCTGCCGACCCTTCCCCTGACCCCGAGGTCATCGACCCCGAGGTCATCGACCGCGCCCCCGCGAGCTACCAGCAGAACCGGATGATCGCAGGTCACTACGCCGTTCCCCAGCCCCAGGTCTGGAACGTGCCGACCAGGATCCGGTTCCGGGGCGCCCTGAACCCGGACGCACTGCGCTCGGCCCTCGCCGAACTGATCGAGCGCCACCACTCGTTGCGTACCCGGTTCGTGCGCGACGGCGAAGGAGCCTGGTGGCAGGAGGTGGTCGCCGCGCCGCCGCTGAGGTTGCAGATCGACGACCTCACCCGCCTCGAACCCGAGAAGCGTGCCGCCCGCGTCGACAAGGTGTGCCGAGCGATGGCCGCGGCCCCCGTCGACCTCACCCGCCCGACACTGCCCCGCCTGAGGCTGCTGCGGGTCGAGCGAGCCGGGCGAGCCGAGCGCGACGAGTGGGTGCTGATGTTCGTCATGCACCACATCTGCGCCGACGGCTGGGCCCACTCCGTGCTCCTGGCGGAGCTGGCCGCGCTCTACACCGCCGCCGTGGCCGGTACCGCGCACCCGCTCGGCGCCCCCGCCGTCCAGGCCACGGACTACGCCCGCCACCAGCTGGAGACGAAGGACCCGTCGGTCGAGGACCGGCGGGCCGCACACTGCGCCGCCTATCTGGAGGGGGTGCCGTGCCGGCTCGACACTCCGACCGACCGCCCCCGGCCCGAGCGGCTGAGCGGTGACGGCGGCACGGTACGCGGTACCGCCTCGGGTGAACTCCGCGCGAAGATGGAGCAGTTGGCGGCCGACCGGCACGTGACGCCGTTCGCGGTCGCGGCAGCCGCGCTCGGCATCCACCTCGCCCGGCTCTCCGGGGAGCGGGACGTCCTGCTCAGCGTCCCGTACGCCAACCGCGAGGCCATGGAGAGCGAGTCGCTCGTGATGGACAGCGAGTCGCTCGTGTCGGTGGTCTCCACGGCCGTGCTGGTCCGGGTGCGGATCGACCCGGCCGAGACGGTCGGCGAGCTGGTGACCCGTACCGGTGCGGGTGCCCTCGGCGTCATGGCGAACGTCCTGCCCACCGCCCGCATCCTCCAGGCGATGCGCGACGCGGGCGCGACCGAGGTCCCCGACCGCGTCCCGAACGGCCTCGCCTTCCAGAACTACGCCGACTCCGACATCGAGATACCCGGCCTCTACGTCGAGGTGGCCGACGTGGCCCCGCCGGTCGCCCGCGCCGAACTCGTCTTCGGTCTATCGCCGCGTCGTGATCCGGGACTCGGCTACCGGACCTTCCTCGAGTATTCGGCCGATCTGTGGGATCGGGAATCGGCCGAAGACCTGCTCGCCGAGTACGTCTCGGTGATCGGAGACTTGTGCGCGCACCCCGACCGCCCGGTCGCCGCGCTGCTCGACACGCACCCAACGCCCCGGAAGGCGGACGCCGAATGACCCTGGCCACCGACCCCAGCCATACCGAGGACCTGCTCGCCTTCCTCCAGAGCAGTTCCTCGCCGTACCACGCGGTGAGCCAGGCCGCGCGCCGCCTGGAGAAGGCGGGCTTCACGGAGCTGAGCGAGACCGAGGAGTGGACGGGGCGCAGGGGCGGCTGCTTCGTCGCCCGCGGCGGTGCGCTCATCGCCTGGTACGTCCCCGAGGGCGCCCCCGCCCACACCCCCTTCCGGATCGTCGGCGCCCACACCGACTCGCCCAACCTGCGGGTCAAGCCGCGGCCAGACATCGGTTCCGCCGGGTGGCGCCAGGTCGCCGTGGAGATCTACGGAGGCGTCCCGCTCAACACCTGGCTCGACCGGGATCTGGGTATCTCGGGGCGCCTCACACTGCGCGACGGCAGCTCCACCCTCGTCAAGGTCGACGAACCGCTGTTCCGCGTACCGCAGTTGGCCATCCACCTCGACCGTACGGTCAATGAGGCCCTGGCCCTGGACCGGCAGCGCCAGACCCAGCCGATCTGGTCCCTGGGCAGACCGGAGCAGGGCGCGCTGCTGCGCCGGATCGCGTACGAGGCCGATCTGGAGCCCACGGAGATCCTCGGCTGGGACCTGATGCTGCACGACATCCAGGCACCCGGCCACCTGGGCGCGGAGCGCGAGTTCCTGGTGTCGTCGCGGCTGGACAACCTGGTGTCCGTGCACGCGGGGGTCACCGCGCTGACGGCGGCGGCCGAAGCCTGGTCGCAGGACGTCGGCGCCGACGCCGAGTCGTTCCGGGTTCCGGTGCTCGCCGCCTTCGACCACGAAGAGGTCGGCAGCGGCTCCGAGACCGGCGCCCAGAGCCCGATCCTGGAACGCGTCCTGAACCGCTCGGTGGCGGCCCGCGGCGGCAGCGGCGAGGACTGGTCGCGGGCGCTCGCGGGCGCGCTCTGCGTCTCGGCCGACATGTCCCACGCGGTCCACCCCAACTACAGCGAGCGGCACGACCCGGACAACCACCCGCTGCCCAACGGCGGCCCCGTGGTGAAGGTCAACGTCAACCAGCGGTACGCCACCGACGGCACCGGACTCGCCGCGTTCGCGGCCGCGTGCGAGCGGGCCGGGGTGCCGTTGCAGCGGTTCGTGTCCAACAACGCCATGCCCTGCGGGACTTCGATCGGGCCGATCACCGCGGCCCGCCTGGGCGTGACGACGGTCGACGTGGGCGTGCCCGGCCTGTCCATGCACTCCGCCCGCGAACTCGTCGGCTCCAGGGACCCCGGCTACCTGGCCCAGGCACTCGCCGAATTCGTCACGACGAGCTGAGAACGCGAGAGGTTGCAGAGCATGTCGGCAAAGACCTTCGCCCTCAAGGGCGCCGACCCGCAGGACGCCTCGCTGCGCGTGCTGATCGTTCCGCACGCCGGCGCCGGGGCGGCGAGCGGTGGCGGCTTCGCGGAGCACGCTCCGGACGACTGGCTGGTGGCCACGGCCCGGCTGCCGGGCCGGGAGACGCGTATCCGGGAGAGCGTTCCGGACCTGCCAGGCCTGGTCGATGACGTCGTGGCCACGGCCCGGGCCCTGCCAGGCACCGCCCCCTTGATCGTCGTCGGGGTGTGCTTCGGCGCGGTCATCGGCCTGGAAGCCGTGCGCGCGCTGCAACGCGAGGACACCGGCCGTGTCACCGGCATGGTGGCCGTCTCGCAGTGGGCGGTGAACGAGAAGCCCGATCCCGAGCGCCGGTTGCTGCGCGACGCGGACGACACCGACGACACCGACGACGTACTGGCGATCCTCGCGGGGATCGGCGGAGTCCCGGAAACACTCGCCGCCAACGAGGAGATGCTCAAGCTGGTGCTGCCGACGATCGTGGCGGACATCCGTGCCGTCGAGGACTACTCGACGGGCCCCGACCCCCTTCTCCGGTGTCCCCTCCTGACCGTGTTCGGGGACGAGGACCCGCTGTGCCCGGAGGAACGGACCGCCGACTGGGCCCTGTTCAGCGAGAACACCCGCAGTGTCTGGCTGCCGGGCGGCCACATGCTGCTGACGGAGAGCCCCGCCCTGGTGGTGGACGCCCTCGTCGGCAACCTCGACCAGTTCGCGACAGAACAGTCATAGATCCCGTACCCGGCCGAACTGAGGTTGACGTCCATGACGACCGTCGCAGTCGATACGCAGCACCGGCTCGACGCGCTCCTGCTCGAACGGTGGGAGCGCGATCCCGGACTCCCCGCGCTCGTCTCCGGCGACACCGTCCTGACGGTGGGCGAGTTGAGGGACCGGGTCCTACGGACCGCCGCGGCCCTGCGCGCGCACGGCGTACGGGCGGGAGACCGCGTCGTCGTCCACCACGAGCGCTCCGTCGAGTTCGTGGTGGCCGTGCTGGGCGCCATGTTCGCGGGCGCCGCCCACGCGGCCCTCGGCGTGGGCGACCCGACACGGCGGATCCTGCGTGCCGTCCAGGACTGCGCACCCCGGGCCGTACTCACCAACTCCGCGCTGCGCGACCGCTTTTCGGACGTACCGGGTCTGTCGGGCCTGTCGGGCCTGTCGGATCTGGTCGTCCTGACGGACGAGAAGTGCGCCACGTACCTGCCGACACTCGAACCGGTACGGGGGAACGCATCGGCGGACGACCCCGTCGCCGTCATCTACACCTCAGGCTCCACCGGCCGCCCCAAGGCCTCGCTGATCAGCCACCGCGCTCTCGTCTCCCGGATCACGGCCCTGCAGACCACGCACCGCATGGACGAGCGCGACCGGATGATGCATCACACGGTGTGCACCTTCGACATGTATCTCGGTGAGTTGTACTGGCCGTTGCTCGCCGGTGCCACCGTCGTCATCGCGGCCCCGGGCCGCCATCGCGACGCGGACCATCTCGCGGCGCTCATACGCGACCAGGGGATCACGACGGTCTACTACGGCGTCTCCCAGCTCGAACTCTTCCTGCTGACCCGCGATCCCGCCGAGCGGTACGACGGGCTGCGGCAATTGATCACCGGCGGCGAACCGCTCGGCCCCGACCTCGTCAAGCGCTTCCACGCGCGCTCCACCGCGACCCTCACCAATATCTACGGGCCCAGTGAGTGCACGATCTACTCCACGGCCTGGGTGTGCCCGCGCGATCCCGACCCGGACACCGTGCTCATCGGCCCCGCCATCCAGGACACCGAGCTGTGGATCCTCGACGAGAACGGCGCCCCGGTGGGCGACGGGGAGCCCGGCGAGCTGTACATCGGCGGCGCGGGCGTCGCCCTCGGCTATCTGAACCGGCCCGAACTCACGGCTGAGCGTTTCCTCACCGCCGAGCGTCTTCCCAACGCCCCCGGGGTGAGCCCGGACAGCCGCCTCTACCGTTCCGGCGACCTGGTCAGGGCGCGTCCCGACGGTGCGCTGGAGTTCCTGGGCCGGGCCGACCGGCAGGTGAAGATCCGGGGCATCCGCATCGAGCCCGGCGAGATCGAGGAGACCGCCAAGCGCTGTGCGGGGGTCCGGCAGGCGGCGGTCGTCGCGCACGGCTCGGGTGCCGAGAAGCGGCTCGCCGCGTTCGTGGTGCCCGAGGAGGCCGTGGCATCGGACGACAGTCTGACGTCGTCCGTACGCGAGGCCCTGCGGACCTGGCTCCCGCCGTACATGGTGCCGTCGGCCATCGAGATGACTGACGAACTGCCCCTGACACCGAACGGCAAGCTGGACCGCCGCCTCCTGGAGGCCCGAGCGGCACAACGGTCGGCCGAAGCCGCGCCTGTGGCCGCTGATGTGGCCGCGGACGCGGACGTGAATGTGGATATGGATCTGGACGTGGAGAGCGTCGTGGCCGAGGTGTGGTGCGAGGTTCTCCAGGTCTCCGCCGTCGGCCGGGACGACGACTTCTTCGACCTGGGCGGCGATTCCTTCAAGGTGCTGCGCGTCGTGGAGACCCTCCGGGAACGGCTGCGGGCGGACATCCCCCTGGCGGCCCTCCTGCTGGAGCCGACGGCGGGGGACTTCAGCGAGGAACTGCGCCGCATCATGGATCAGCGGTCCGCCGGCTGAGCCCACCACGGATGCGGGGGTGTGGGTGTCGGAAAACTCCGGCCCCCACACCCCCGACCTGCCTACCTACTTACCTGTCTACGGACCTACCCCGCGTCCAGAACCGTTCCCGTGAGGACCGGACCCATCGCCTCCTCGCCGTCCTCCTTCGTGAAGGACAGCTGGATCCGCAGTGACTCCTCCGGCTCGCTCACGGTGTCGGTGACGGTGGGTATGGTCACCTCGGCGCTCACCTGCCCTGCGGGGAATTCGAGGGGCAGGTAGAACGATCCCACCTCGGACAGCGGTGTGGCCGGGGTCGGTGACTCGCCGATGTTCTCCTCGACCCAGTCCGGGGCGAGGTCCGTGGTGGACAGTTCGGCGCCGCCGCCGACCGGAACGAAGGCGGAGTTGAGCCACAGGTAGGAGTCGGCGGGCGCCGACTGAGTGATCCGCCAGGTCAGGCTCTTGCCTTCGGTGACCCGGTCCGCGACCGGTGTCGCGCTGTAGGTCGGCATCGGGTCGTCGTTCTCCACGGTCACGCCGCCTCGGTGGCTGCCGACCACGGCACCCTGGACGGCCTTCGCGAACACGTTCCGTTCCGAGCCGGAGCTGTAGCGGGTGTTGCCCTCCACGTCGATCGGCACGTCGACGCTGTCGCTGCCGGGACGCACCGTCACCAACCGGGACGTGGAGTCGTTCGACCCGGGCTTGGCGACGAAGAGCCGTATCCGGCCGCTGCCCTCGCCGGAGACCCGCACCGGCACCTGGTAGGTCCGGACTCCGGAGTCACCCTCCTTGACCTGCAACCGGCCGATGTCGACGCGTGGCATCACGACCGGCCGCACCTCCGCCATGCCGGGGCGCCAGCCCCAGGCGTCCATCAGCCACGCCTGTCCCGACCCGCTGCGAGGTGTCAGCGCAAGGGACTTCACCCGCTTCAGGTCCAGCCCGGCCCTGGTCGCGGCGGCCAGCGGTACGCGTACCTCCTGCCCCCAGTACGAGGCGGTCCGGTCGGTTCCCGGGAGGCCGTCCACGCTGATGCCGCCGAGCTTCGCCTGTCGGCCCGCGGCGTCCGTGAGGGACACGTCCATCCGGGTGCCGGTGGTGTTCGGCGGCACGATGACCCGCAGGGACAGGTCCTTGGCTCCGGCTACGGAGACCGTTCGCCCGGGCTTTACCCGTACCGCGGAACCCGGTGCCGACCACTTGAGCGCCACGGCGTTGCGGTTTGGTTCACGCGACACCTCCCACTCCCACCGGGCGAAGTGCGGTGACGTCCCGGGCTCCTCGGGGTTCAGGCAGGCGGTGGCCGGGTCGGGGTCGACCTGGGCGCACAGCCGGCCGCCATCCACCGTGACCGGGGTGTTCGGCAGGAACCCGCCGGTGCGACGGGCCCCGACGGCGTGGGTGAGGACGCGTGCCGGACCGGCCGACGCCGCCCGCACGTTCGAGCCGTCCAGCAGCGGACGGACCTTGTCGTCCCCGGCCACGAACACCCGGGCCGCGGCGGCTATGTACGTGGAACCGGCGGCCTGTTGCTGCTTGGCCGTCAACCGGGTCGCGGTGCCCGGCTTGCAGACCGCGTCCGGATTCTCCGGGTCGTCCGAGAAGTCGTCCTCGGCGCTCGCCTCGGCCTGGCCCGGCGTCCACTCGGTGTTGAAGAAGTTGTGGTTGGCGCCGACCATGTAGACCGCGCTGTGCAGGGCGGCACCACGGCTGACGCCGCGTGTCCCGTCCACGTAGATCTCACCCTGGAGATCGGCCACATCGCCGTCGCAGCCGGGCAGGATCGTCATCGACGGCACGTCGGGCGCCGGATTCTGCCCGAAGATGGTGGGGCCGATGAGGACCGTTCCGCGGATCTTCCAGCTCACCGGACCCCGGTAACCGTCCTGGTCCGCGGGCGGCTTGACGAGGCTGTCCATCGCGGCCCGGTTCACGCCCTCGCCGCCCCGCGAGTGGCCGACCAGGAGCACGCGGGACAGGTCGGCCTTCGCGGCCTTCCGTACGATCTCCGGGGCCGAGGCCTGTCCGGCGCCCGACCAGTTCGCCCAGTCGGCGAGGTGCTGCCGTACGAGGGACGAACGGGCCTGCGCTCCGCCGTCATCCGCCCGGTCGTCCTGCGCGTTGATGCCGTTGGCGGAGATGGACACCGTCACATAGCCCTGGGACGCCAGCAGTTTCTGATCGTGCAGGTAGCCGCGGTAGCTCGGCAGCGGCTTCGAACCGGCGGGGCAGGGCCACCCGCCCACCATCTCGCCGTGTTCGCCCTCGGAGCTGAAGCAGGAGGCGTGGCGGCCGTGCAGGAACAGGGCCACCGGCCGACGGCCCGGGGCTCCGGTCGGCGCGACCACGGCCGCGCGCATCTCCACCGGGGCGGCGAAGCCGGGCAGCTTGACCGGCTTCAGGTCGTACTCGCCGGAGACGGTCCCGTACGGGCCGGGGACACCGGGGTCCACGCGGTTGGCGGGCGGCCGGGCCGAGGGCTTCGGCGGAGCCTTGGTGCGCCGCCGCTGCGAGGTGTCCGTGTCACCGGCCGCGTCGAGGCGGCGCCCACCGGCCTTCACGTGCAGGTCCGTCGCCTTCCCGAGGCGTACGCCGGCGAGGCCGAGGTTGAACGTACGTCCGTCCTTGGCGCCCTCGGGCCGGCCGAGGAACCGGTCCCCGGCGTAGAACTCGATCGCGGCGTTCCCCATGGTCACCGGCGCGGTCGAGCGCCAGGTCAGCTGCTGGCCGGAGCGGTTGCCGGTGATCTCCCAGCCCTTCGGTAGTCCGCCGTCGGGGTCGGCCGATGGTGCGCGAGGTACGGGATCGGCGACAGGCTGGGCCTGCGCCGGTCCTGGCGACCCCACCACCACCGCGAACAAGGCCGCAGCGGCGACCAATGTGCGCCGGGCATGGATCAACGTCTTCTCCTCAGCTTGGATCCGGCGCCCGGCACCTCAGGTGCCCCACGTTTCCCGGGCGTCTCGCTCTTTCGTGAGAAGAGGATGAGAACCAAGGCCAAAGGGTTGCTCAGTGTTTCATTTGCCGCCGCGACAAGTGGCAGTGGGCAGACCGGAGTTGGCCCATGAGGGAGAGGGAGAGGGAGAGGGAGAGGGAGAGGGAGAGGGAGAGGGAGAGGACTACGAACTGATCCGAGCCACTACGAGCTGGGCCACGCCACTACGAACTGAGGATCCGAGCCACTACGAACTGGGCCGAGGCACTACGAAACTGGGCCGACGCCTTGTGAACTGATCCGGCGCGACAGGGTCTAGGACGCGAGCGTCGCCAGGGCCGGGCCGAAGGCGATGAGCAGCGGGACGAGCGGGGCCAGGGCCGCGGCCGTCGTCGTGCCGCGGCGGTGGGACCGGGTGAGGCGGGGCGGGGGATCCAGGAGGCGTTCCACGCGCTGGTGGAGCAGGGGGCGAGGAGTGGCGCAGGACAGGACGCCCCGGTGCTGGTTCAGCGTGATCAGCGCGAGAGCCGTCGTGAGGTGGCCGCAGCGGCGGGAGGCCGTGTCGTCGGCGGACAGCTCGACCAGGCGGTGGGTCTGGTCGCGGAAGTGCGTGAACAGCGGGATGCCCGGGAAACCGGAGGCCAGCGCCTGGGAGAGGTGCAGGAGCCAGTCGTGGCGGGCGCGGGCGTGGCCGAGTTCGTGAGCCTGGATGGCGTCCAGCTGGTGGTCGGTGAGCCGCCGCAGGGCGCCCGTGGTGACGACGAGCTGAGGCGGGCTGCCCGGCATCCACCAGGCGTCCGGGTACTCGTCCTCCAGCACGAGGAGCGGGCCGCGGGAGTCGCGGAGCCCGGCCGGCAGCTCGGGGGCGCGTTCGCGCAGGTGCGCGCGGCGCAGACGGCCGCGCCTGCGGGCCTCCACCACCTCCCGCGCGAGCATGGCCGTGGTCCAGGCGGCACCACCGGCCAGCAGCAGCGCCAGCGCGGTGGTCCAGGGCGGGGCGGCGGCCAGGTCGTACGACGCGGTCACCGAGGGCGGCGCGGGCGCGAAGACATGGCCGCGGACGGTGTGGAAGACGGCCGAGGCGCTCAGGACGAGCGACGTCAGGCAGCAGAGCAGCACGGTGGCGACCAGGCACTGCCACACCCACAGCCCGAGCACGGGCTCCCGGTCGGGCCAGCCGGCCCGGGTCAGCACGCGGGGCGCCGCGACCGCCGCCGCCAGGGCGACGACCGCCATCAGGAGGAGGGAGATCGATACGGTCATGTCTCGGGCTCCTTCTGGAAGCGGGCGGTGAACACGCTACCTGTCACCGGGCCGATGACGGCAATACGTGGAGGTGCGGGAATTAAGGGATACGGAGGGAGTACGAAGGTGAAGCACGGGCCGGAAACGACCGGGCAGGCCTGAATGCGTACGGCGCGGAGAGCGTCGGCGTACTTGAGGAGTCCTTACCATGAACGGCTAGCATCGCCCTTCGGTATCGGTCGAGGGCCGAGTGGTGGGGGTGGGCGTCGTGTCGATGGGGCCGCGGATCGCGGTGGCCGTGGTGACGATGGGGACCCGGCCCCAGGAGGTCGACGCGCTGCTCGCGTCGGTCGCCAAGCAGGACCTCGCACCCGCGCGGATCGTGATCGTCGGGAACGGCTGCCCGCTGCCCGAGTTCGCCGACCGGCTGGGCCTGCCCGGCGAGGTCACCGCCGTCGAGGTCGACGAGAACCTCGGCTGTCCGGGCGGCCGGAACGTCGCACTGCGGCGGCTGCGGGAGTTCGGCGACGTGGACGTCGTCGTCGACCTGGACGACGACGGGCTCCTCGTCGACCCCGACGTCCTGCGGAGGGTACGGGACCTGTACGCCGCCGAGCCGCGCCTCGGCATCGTCGGTTTCCGCATCGCCGACGAGCACGGCGAGACCCAGCGGCGGCACGTACCCCGGCTCGGTGCCAGGGACCCGATGCGGGGCGGGGAGGTCACCGGCTTCCTCGGCGGCGGACACGCCCTCTCCATGGAGATGCTCGCGCGGACCGGGGACTGGCCGGCCGAGTTCTTCTTCGCGCACGAGTTAACTTGCCCGCCTGCCATGTGTAGTTGATGTGTGTTGAGGGCGTTGCCTTCTGCGTCCCAGCCTCGTTAACCAGCCGAACACGTGATGTGTGCGACGTGTGACTGGATGCAGCGAGGGGGGACAGGTGAGTCGACGGACAGTCATCGGGGATCTGCGGGTACAGGAGATCCGTCGGGGGGACGGCCGGGTCGCGTACACGATCGTGGAACCGGGCGGTCAGGCACATTCCGTGGCGGACGGCTTCCTGCGGACATGCGACGTCGGTACGGCGAGGACGTACGCGTATCTGCTCGTGGATCATCTGCGGTGGCTGCCCTACGAGGGCCTGTCGCCGGAGACGGTGACGTTCTACGACCTCGAGCGGTACATGGGGGCGGTCGGCGCCGAGTTCAGTGGGCCGTTCGGGCAGCCGTGGCGGGACGGGAAGAGGCCTTACCGGCAGAGCACGCTGGTGACCGCCGCGGCGGCGTTGAAGGGGTTCTACGTCCACCAGGGGAAGCTGGGGACCAATGAGGCCGTCGCCAGGGAGTTCGGCGAGACCCGGCTGCCGACGAAGGCCGACCGGAATCGTGCCCTGCTCGGCCATGTAATGCGGGAGACGCCGGCCAACAAGCTGAGGCCGAAGCGGGTGGTTCGGCGGCGTCATCCGAAGCTGCCGCCGGAGGGCACCCGGGAGGTCCTGCTGGAGGACTTCAAGACGGCGCGGGACCGGATGGTCGTGACGTGGCTGGACGACGGGGGCTTCCGGATCGGCGAGCTGACGGGGATGCACCTGATCGATCTGCATCTTCGGGAGAACGCGGGCTGCGGCGAGTGCAGTTCGGCCCATGTGCACATCTGTCACCGTGAGACGAACGTGAACCGGTCCCGGGTGAAGACGAAGCAGGACTGGGTGGTCCAGGACGGGGTCGTTCAAGGCGGCACGATCCGGCGGGTGAGTCCGGCGATGGTTCACACCTACTTCGAGTACATGACCACCGAGTACCCATCGGACGCCACGCACGGCATGCTCCTGGTCAATCTCCGCGGGCCCGCCGCCGGGCTGCCCTGGACAGCTGACTCGGCGCGCAAGCTGCTGAGGAGAGCGGGCTACCGGCTGGATTTGGGTCTGGTCAAGCCGCATATGTTCCGGCATCGGTTCGGCAGTGCTGTCCTCGACGCCGCGGACGGTAATGCGGTGATCGCACGGGATGCGGGTGGCTGGGCGTCCGCGCAAACCGTCGAGGAGGTCTACGGGCACACCGACGTCCACGACCCTGCATTCGTCACCGCACTGAACACCGTGTGGGGTGAGCCGAGTTGAGTTCACCTTTGCGGGCACTGCCTGACCGGGGTCTTGGGCAGGTCGGCCGGGATCGTCTGGAGCTGCTTGAGGCCCTGATCAACGGGCCGAGTTTCGATCCGCTCTTCCGCGGCGATGTGCTGAAGATCCCTCCCGACCATGAGAAGTACGGCTGGGGCTGCGCGGTTCCCGAGTGCCTGCGCATCCGCAACAGCAGCGGCGACTTCTGCCACACCCACCAGAAGGAGTGGAACGAGTACCTGGCCCGGGATCCACGGGAGGCGACGCGGGCTGTGTTCCTCGCCATCGCGGAACCTTTGGAGCCCAAGGAAGGATGCGAGCCGGAACTGTGCGCGATCTGCCCTGACCGGCCCGCTCACGTCCGGTCGAGGCGGATCTGCATGATGCACTACCGGCAGTGGAACAACTACGTCCGCCGGGCCAGGGCCTCTGCCGACTATTCCTCCTGGCTGCGCGACCAGGTCCCCTATCCGCATGGCTACGGGACCTGCCGAGCATCGACATGTGAGCGTCTGGCCGATACGCCGCTGGGGCTGTGTGCACAGCACAGGGAGCGCTACATCGCCGCTGGCCGACCGGGCAAGGCGCGTCTGCCCCGGTCGTGGGAGCGGCACTACGAGCGGACAGGCCAGTCTCTTCCCGTCTTGACCGAGGATCCGTCGGCGTTCGAGGCGTGGTGCGCCAAGCAGCAGCCGGTCTACCAGATCGGGCAGATCAACATGACCGGCATGCGGCCGCTGGCCAAGGCCGAGTTGCAGTGGGGACTGGAGGCCCATACCCGGGACGGCAGCCGCACCCAGTGGTCGGTCACCGACCTGCGGATGCTGACCAATGAGTGCCGGGAGTATGACGTCGACTCCATCGCCGGTCTCGATCTGGACCAGGGCAAGACAAGATCGCGGCAGATCGCCCGGGAGGTCCTGAGTCGGCTCCGGCCGATCTACTACACGAAGGAAGACAGCCGAGAGGCCGGGTTCATCGAGACCGAGCACTTTGGACGCCGGTTCCCGGGCACGGACACCTGCTTCGACTTGTCCGCGGTGCCGCAGCGCTGGCTGCGTAACGTGCTCTGGGACCATGTCGCCAGTCTGTTGCAGTCCGTGAACTGCCCCCGGTCCCGCGGCCCACTGGACTCGGCTCGACGGGGGCTGTCGGAGCTGGGAGCGTTCTTGGAGGTCGAGGCCCCGGAGGGCGGGCACGACCCGAAGCTGCTGACGAGCAGGCACGCGGAGAACTTCGCCGCCGATCACCGGCACCGAGCTGCCGGCAACCTGCCATCGCTGGTTCTGCGCCGCACCGACGGCTCGCCCGCGACGGTGACCAAGGCCAGCGCCAGGACCACATTCAACTACGTACGCAAGGTTCTCTACGAACTACTGGAGAGCGGGAAGGCCGACGCGATCGGCCTGGACCGGGCGTTCATCACTGCGCTGCCGCGTGGTGGAAGGAGCCAGGGCCGCAAGCGGCGTCCGTTCGACGATCGGCTCGCGCGAGCCCTGGCCGACGAGGACAACCTGCAGCGATTCGCCGCCACTTGGGATGGCAACGACCGTGGGCTGCGGGACGCCTGGGAGACCCTGGTCTACACCGGCCGACGGTGCTCGGAGGTCCTGAAGCTCCGCTTCAGCTGCATCTCCTACCTCAACGGGGTCCCGATGCTCTGGCACGACCAGACCAAGGTCGGCAACCTCGAGGAGGGGATCCGTATCCCCGAGTACCTCTTCACTCGCCTCGACAGCCGGCGCAAGACGACGCTTCAGCGCTTCGAACGGCGGCAGGGACGCCTGCCCACCGTGCTGGAACAGGAGCAGATGGCCCTGTTCCCCACCCACGTGAAGAACCCACGGGAGACCGAGTCGATCTCCTACGGCTTCTTCAGCAGCTCCTTCCGGGCCTGGGTGACGACGCTCGACCTGGGACGGGGAGTCCCGCATCAGGCTCGCCACACCCTGGCCACCAAGCTGCTTCGGGCCGGGGCGTCGCTCACGCACATCAAGAAGTACCTCGGGCAGGTCTCCGAGCGCATGGCCGAGCACTACGTCGACATCGCCGGCTCCGAACTGGACGACCTCCTGCCCCGCGTCTGGGTCGGCGGGCCCGGCACCGCCAACCCCGGCGAGCCGCTCTTCGACACAGCCACCAACCCGCTCAGCCGGGAGACCGCATTGGCCATGGCGGTGGACGTGGGACGCCGGTGCACACCGACCCTGGGCGGCCTCTGCACGGCCCAGGTCGTCGTGGACGGCGGAAAATGCCCCAGGAACCTGGACTGCGACAGCTGCGACAAGCTCGTAATGACCGGCGCCGACCTCCTCTACTGGCGACGCAAGCGCGAGCAGTGGTATTCCATCGCCGAACGAGCCCCGGACGACGCCACGGCCGACTACCTCCACAAGGTCTTCGAGCCCACCGCACGGGCGATCGACGGCTTGGAGAAGGCCCTGGCCGGGCTCGGCCTGCTCGACCAGGCGCTCGCGATGGACCTGCGACGCCCGCAGGACTACTTCAGCCACATGTGGAACACCGGCTTCCCCGTCGAGGAACTCACCGACGTCGGCGCCGACGACTTTGACGATCAGGAGGACGAAGTCGCATGAGCGGCAGTACATCAGCCCAGACCGCCCGCGCCGTCCAGGCCCGTCGGCAGCACACCGAGAAGCTCCTCGTCCGGGTTCGGGACGCGCTCGCGGCGATACGCAAGGAACGAGCCCCGGTGACCGTCCGGGCCGTCGAACGACGTGCTGGCGTCTCACGCGCCTTCCTCTACCAGAACGCCACCGCCCGCCAGCTGGTCGCCGAGGCTGTTGCCCAGGCCGAGGGCCGCCAGGCCCGCAGCAGACAGGAAACCGCCGATGCGGTGGAGGCATCCTGGCGCGAGCGCGCGCTGAACGCCGAGGACGCGCTCCGGCACGCGGTGGCGGAGATCCAGGCGCAGCGTCGGCACATCGGCGAACTCATGGGCCGGATCCGGGACCTCGAGCTGGACCTGCCCGCGGACGCCGTCCAGCGCCTGACCACCGAGAGCGCCACCCTCAAGCAGCAGCTCCGCACGCTGACCGCGGATCACCACACGCTGACGACCCGGCTCGCCGCCGCCCGGGACAACAACCGCTCCCAGGATCGGAAGATCGCCGAACTCCAAGCGCTCCTGCTCGAACAACAGCCATCGGGATCCGTCCGCCACCTCCGACCTCTCCAGGGGTGACTTCATCAGCATGAAGGCGAGTGCATCGCCCCCTGCAGACGGGGCAAGTGCCCAGTCAGGGGCCAGGCGCACATCGTCGGCTGCGGAACCCCGTCAGCGGGTGGCGAGAAGGCCATCCACCAGGGCTTGGAGCCCATCCTGGTAGGTGTCTTCGGTGGTCAGTGGCACCCAGTGGTCCGCGACCTGTGCCAAGCGGGGGAGTTCGCTCGGGTCGAGAGCGGCGAAGACTCGCTCCCGGTATGTGAGACGGTCATCGTCTGCGCGCCGCCGGGCCGCCGTCGTCCGGATCACGATCTCTCCGGCGGTGTAGTACCAGATCGCGCGGTATCCGTGTACGGCCCGCTCAGGGGACAGGCCGCACTCGACCAGGCCGTCGACGATCTGCTCGACAAACCACAAGGCGGATGCGGACATCAAGTCGTCGGCGGTCAGCACCTCCACGATCCAGGGGCAGACGGCGAGCGCCTCGTGGATCGCGGCAGCGGCGACGACGATCCGCTCGCGAGGCTCGGCGGGCAGTTCGGGTCGGTGGAGCGTCCGCGCTGCGTAGTCGTCCAGTAGCAGGACGAGTAGTTCTTCCTTGTTGCGGACGTGGTGGTAGAGCGCCATCGGCGTGCTGCCGATCTCCGTGGCCAGCCGCCGCATGGTCAGCCGATCCACGCCTTCCGCGTCCACGATCCGGCGGGCCGTCTGGATGACCTCCTCTCGGGAGATACGGGGAGGTCGGCCGAGTGCTTTGCGCGGTGCGGACGGTTGTGGCATGCCTTCATCATCCTCCAGGCCTCGACAGCGGCGATCCCCTAAGGCTACTTTTCTTACATGTATAAAAAATCGCGAGAGTGCCCCGGAGTGGTGCTTGCGGCGGCAGCCGTCGCCCAGTTCGCCATCGCCCTGGACCTGTCGGTGGTCAACGTCGCGTTGCCCGCGATGCGCACCGCGCTCGGGTTCGCACCGCTGGACCTGTCGCGGGTCGTGCATGTCTACGCGCTCACGCTCGGCGGATTTCTGCTGCTGGGGGGCCGCGCATGCGACCTGTACAGCCGGCGTCGGCTGTTCGTGCTGGGCCTGGCGGTCTTCGGGCTGTGCTCGCTGGCGGGCGGGCTGGCACAGGCACCCTGGCAACTGATCGCCGCCCGCGCGGGTCAGGGCCTGGGGGCCGCCGCGGCCACCCCGGCCGCGCTGGCGATGCTCACGACCACGTTCACCGAGGGCCCACAGCGTGTGCGCGCGCTCGGGGTGTGGAGCGGGGTGAACGCCGCGGGCGGAGCACTGGGCGTGCTGGCGGGTGGGCTGCTGACCGACTACGCGGGTTGGCGCTGGGTCATGCTGATCAACCTGCCCATCGTGGCAGTGACTCTCGCGCTGGTTCTCGCAGGCGTGCCCGCCGAAGCACGCCCCGCCCGGCGCGAGAGGTTGGACCTCCTCGGCGCTGTCCTGGCCACCGGCGGAGTCGGGCTGCTGGTGCTCGGTGTCGTCCGCACCGACGCGCAAGGGTGGGAGTCTCCAGCCACGTGGGCGATGCTCGTCGCCGCCACCACGCTCCTGGCCGCCTTCGTCTACGCCGAATCCAAGGCTCCCGCACCGCTGTTGCGCCTCAGTCTGCTGCACAGCCGCTGGGTCGCCGGCGCCAACGTGCTGGTCTTCTTTTCCACTGCTGGACAGTTCGCGGCGTTCTACTTCGTGTCCCTGTACACGCAGCAGGTTCTGGGCATGGGCGCCGCCGCTACCGGCGCCGCGTTCCTGCCATTCTCCGCGAGCCTGGTCGCGGGCAGCCTCGTCGCGACCCGCGTCACCGCGGCACGCACCCCCGTGCGGCCCTGGTGCCCGGTGCCCTGCTGGCCGCCGTGGGCCTGGCCTGGTTCACCTTCATCAGTCCCGACGGCGGCTTCCTCACCGACGTGCTCGGCCCCTGCATCATCACCGGCGTCGGCGTCGGACTGGTCATAGCCCCGATCGTTGCCGCCGCGACCACCGGCGTCGCCGCCCGCGAGGCCGGCATGGCCTCCGGCCTCATGAACAGCTCCCGCCAACTCGGCGGCTGCATCGGCCTGGCCGCCCTGGCCACGATCGCCGCACACCGCACCGGCACGGCCACCGACCCCGCCGCGCTCAACGACGGTTACGCCTTGGGCCTGGCCGCCGCCGCCCTCTTCGTGATTGCGGCGGTCGTGGCAATCAGTGTGCTGCCCCGCCGCCGGGCCGAAACACCTGCGCCGCGACCTGCCGCCCCTGCAGAGAACCGACTGGAAGGAACGCCGTCATGACGACGACACCCATCTCACCCATTGACCTGTTCGCCTCAGCGCTGCACATCCACCCCGACGGCGATGTCCAAGCCGCCGAACGGCGGATGACGAGCAGCGACTCCGGCGCCTGGCAGATCGCGACGTTCCATGTGGAGACCGACGCCGACGTCCACGCCGACCACTGGGAGATGCACCCGGAGGCCGAGGAGGCGGTGTGCTGCCTGACCGGCGGTGTCCGCCTCTACTTCCGTCCCGCGAGGACCGGCGGCGCCGAGGACATGGTGCGGTTGCAGGCAGGCACCGCCGCGATCGTCCCCCGGGGGCGCTGGCATCGCCTGGAGCTGGCCGCCCCCAGCGACCTGATATCGATCACCCTTCGCCACGGCACCCGTCTCGAAAGGCGCACGGCCCCTCGCTGAGCGGAATGTGGCCCGGCAGATGTGCTGCCGGGCCACCAACTCGCCCTGAACTACGGGCACCTTCTGAACCGTCGGGGCATCGTGGTCGTAATTGGCGCCGGTCGCGCGACCGGGAACGTGCTCGGCGTGTCCCATGAACAGTTCGCGATCTTCCACGGAGGGCTGAGGCCCGGGCGATGAGCTTCAGAGGATCGGCGGGCGACCCAACCGGGTCAGACGCCATACCGTGCGCCACTTCATCGGCTTGCGCGGGCCGCACGGAGTCCGAGCGCCCTCGATGAAACCGCCCCACCACGCTTTCAGACCCGTCAGGGACCGCATCCGCAGCATTGTGAGGAGGATCCACACGCCGAGATAGACGGGAATCAATGGCATCGGCAGTCGGCGGCGGGCCAGCCAGACACGGTTCCGGGCGGTGAACCGGTAGTAGACCGCATGTCGAGCGGGAGACGTTTTCGGATGCTGGAGGACGAGCTCGGGTTCGTAAAGGATCTTCCATCCCGCATCAAGCGCACGCCATGCCAAATCAGACTCTTCATGCCCAAAGAAAAACTCCGCCGGCCACAAGTCGATCTGCCGGAGCATGGGCATCGAGAAGGCGTGGCCTCCTCCGAGGAAGGCGGTCACCAGACCGCGGCGCATCGGATCGTCCGCGCGCAACCGGGGCACCCAGCGTCGCGCCGTATGTCCGTGTTCATCAGCGACCCTGAAACCGATGATCCCCAGCTTCGGGTCCTCCGCGAACAACTGCTGGACCTTGCGGAACACGTCGTCGGCGATGAGCAGGCCGTCGTCGTCCAGCTCGATGACGACGTCGACCCCGCCCGAGTCGCGCAACATCTCCAGACCGACGTTGCGACCGCCGGGGCAGCCCAGATTCTCCTCCAGCGGGACCTTGGTCACGTTCGCCGGGACGTCCACGTCGATGAGAGGCGTCGCATTGCCGATCAGCACCACCCTCGCCGGAGGCACGTCTTGCTTCTCCACCGAGGCGAGCAGAGCCTCCAACTCCCTCGGGCGAGTACCCATCGTCACGATGACGACTCCGAGGCGCAGCAATGACATGACGGCAAACTCCAGTGGTCGACGAAGACGCCGATGCTAGCCGTGAACGGAGCACCTCTGGCACGTCGAATACATGTCTGCGAGGTGAGTCTCCTGGTGAAGGGGTGCGCCCTGTCTCCTCAGGTAAGAAAACACGAGGAGACCGACCTGGCGTGGCGGGCCGCCGACGCCGGCTGGACCATCCGCTACGAGCCCGAACTGCTGCTCCAGCACCCCAAAACCTCACCCGCACGGCACGCCATCTACTACCGCGTCACCGCCCGCAACCGCGTCTGGCTGGTCCGGCGCCGGCTGCCGCTCCCGCTCATCCCGGTCCACCTGGCGGTCTGGATCGCGCTGACTCTCGTACGGACGCGGTCCGTCGGCGGGCTGCGGGCCTGGTTCGGCGGCTTCGTGGAGGGGCTCCGGGCACCGGCGGGAGAACGCCGCCCGATGCGCTGGCGGACGGTATGGCGGCTGACGCGACTGGGACGGCCGCCGATCATCTGAGTCGGCCCGGCCCGGCCCGGCTTTTGCTTGCGGGAAGCCCCGGTCGGCTGTGGCCTCGGAGGGCGGACGCGTGCTGTCGCGTCGTCCTCGGGCTTGCCCTTGAACTTGTCCTCGGGCCCGCGCACGGATGTTCCCGGACCCGTTCACGCGTGCTCCTGAGCCCGCTGACGTGCTTTAGGACCCGATCGCGACGGTGACACTCCCCCGAGCCGCGGCGACTTACGACGCCAACCGCGTACCGGAGCGACCGGGTCCGAGTGATGATCAAATCAGGCCACGCCAACCGATCGCTAACATTGGGGCGAACGGTGTGGCGAGGCACAGAGTTTCGCCCGAGGGGCGGCGGGAGCGGCGGATTCAGGCCGCTGACGGCCGCGGATGGTCGCTGATGGCCGTCGACGGGAAGAGGCGGACAGGTGGACGGCGGACAGCGGTCGGAGCGGGGGGCCGGGCAGCGCCCTGGCCGATCGCCCGTCCCGTCACCTGCCCCATCACCTGCCTCGTCACCGGCCCCATCACCTGCCCAATCACCTCCCCCGTCACCTGTCCTTTCGTCCGTCCCGTCGCACGTCCCGCCTGCCGGACCGTCGGCCGGGGCGATGCTTGGGCTGCCGTCGGAGGGGGCGCACATGCCGCCGCCCGAGCTGTGTTCCGGGCTGCGGTTCGGACTTCTCGGACCGACCGTCGTGTACGGCGCCGACGGCACGCCTCGGCCGGTGAGCAGCGCCAAGGGACGGGTGCTGCTCACCGCTTTGCTCCTGGAACCGGGGCGGGTCGTCTCCGTCGACGTACTCAAGGACGCGCTCTGGGGCGGGACGCCACCCGCGTCCGCGCACGCGTCGCTGCACAACCACGTGACCCGTCTGCGACGGCTCCTGGACGCCCCGGACCGGCTGAGATCGGTGCCGCCCGGCTATCGACTGCGCGTCTCCGAGGGCGAGTTGGACGTACGCCTCTTCGAGACCCGGATCGCCGCCGCCCGCGCGGCACACGCACGACGGGACTGGGAACGGGCCGTGACCGAGGCAGGGGCGGCGCTCGGGCTGTGGCGCGGCACCCCACTGAGCAGTATGCCGCCGGGGGCCGGGGGGCTCTCGCTCGTCCAACGCCTGGCGGAGGCAAGGCTGTTCGCGCTGGAGTGCCGGTACGACGCGGAGCTGGAGCTGGGCCGCGGGGTCTCGGGAGGGGGCGTACGGCTCGCCGGCCTGGCGCCCGAACTGGCCGCGCTGGTCGCGGAGTTCCCCCTCCGGGAGGCCTTCCACCGCCAGTTGATGATGGTCCTCTACCGGACGGGCCGCCAGGCCGAGGCCCTCGCCGTCCACCGAGACCTCCGGCGCACCCTCATCCGCGAACTCGGCGTCGAACCGGGGCTCGCGGTGCGGGAAGCCCACCTGGAGATCCTGCGGGACCAGGATGCGGGGACGGGGAGTGATGGCGTCACTGGTGATGCCTTCACTGTTGAAGGGGCCGGGGACCGGACCGGTGACGGAGTGGGTGACCGGGTGGGTGACCGGGTGGGTGACGGGCCAGGTGACCGCGTGGGTGACGGAGTTGGTGTCGTTGAGGCAACGGCTCCCGCCGATCGGCAGTCGGCCGACGGCGACGACGGCGACGACGTCTCCGCGCTGCTGCCCGCCGAGCCGCCCTCGACCCGCACGGGCCTCGTCGGGGCGGCCCGCCCGCCCTCAGGGGAAGCAGCTCTGGTTGCTCTGGTTGCTCTGGTTGCTCCGGTTGCCCCGGCTGCATCCGCGGCTCCCGCGGCTCCCGCGGCTCATACGACTCCGGCTGCTCCCACAGCCCACGCGGCCCACGCGGCCCACGCGGCCCACGCGACACCCGCCGTTCCGAAGGTGCCGGTCAGCGTCCCCCGTCCCGCCCAACTCCCTCCCGCTCCCCTCTGCTTCACGGGCCGCGCCGAGACCATCGGCGGCCTGCGCGCCGCGCTCGTGGCGGCCCGGGGCGGGCACCCGCGCGTGGCCGTCATCAGCGGCATGGCGGGCGTCGGGAAGAGCGCGCTGGGTGTGCGGGTGGCACACGGGCTGCGGGCGGAGTTCCCGGACGGCCAGCTGTACGTACGGCTGCACGGGGCCACGCCGGGTGTGCCGCCGCTCACCGTCGGGCGGGCACTCGCCGCGCTGCTCCGCGACCTGGGCGTGGAACCACGGGGTGTGCCCGAACACCCCGACGCGGCAAGCGCGTTGCTGCGCTCGCTGCTGGCGCCCACCCGCACCCTGCTCGTACTGGACGACGCCGTGAACGCCGCGCAGGTCCGCCCCCTGCTCCCGGCGGGCCCCGGTTGCGCGGTGATCGTCACCAGCCGTTCGCCCCTCACCGCGCTGGACGGTGTGACCCGCTTCCCGCTCGCTCCCCTCTCCGCCGAGGAGAGCGCCGAGCTGCTGCGGGCGGTCTCCGGACGGGACGGCCTCGACGGTACGCACCCGCTCGTCGGCCTCACCGGACGGCTGCCGCTCGCGCTGCGGATCGTCGCGGCCCGGCTGGCAGCCCGCCAGGTCCTCACACCGGACGCGCTCGCCGGCCAACTGGCCGCCAGTGACGGACGGTTGCACCACCTTGAGTACGACGACCTCAGCGTGCGCCGCTCGCTCGCGGTGGCCCTCGACGCGCTGCGGGCCTCGGACCGCGAGGCCGACCGGGATGCCGCGCTCGCCCTGCGCCGGATCGGCGCGCTCGACCTTCCGACGTACGGGGTCGCGCTCCTCGCCCGCCTCCTGGACACCGACGAACGCCGCACCGAGGCCGCCCTCGACCGCCTGGTCGACGTGGCCCTCCTCGACGAAACGACATACGGCCGCTACACCCCACACGACCTGGTACGAGACTTCGCCCGCGAGGCCGCCCGGGAGACGGACGGGGTTGCCCGGGAGGCGGACGTGGTTGCCCGGGAGACGGCCGAGGAAGTGGGGGAGGGGGAGGGGGAGGAAACGGGGACGAAGGCCGAAGCCGTAGGTCTCGGCTCCATGGGTTCCGGGCCCACCAACCCCCACCCCACCAACCCCCACCCCACCGACATCGCCCTCCACTGGTACATCGCCTCCGCCCGTCAATGTGCGCTCGCTCTGCTCCCCTCCGGTGTCGACCGTGACAACCGGCTGGGCGCGACGGCGGCCGAGTCGGAGCGGGCGGGCGCCGGAGGCGGGGAAGCCGCGCCGTTCGCCTCGGCCGCCGAGGCCGTCGCCTGGGGCGACCGCGAGGTGGCGAACGTCGTCGCGCTCGTCGAGGGCCGCGCCGCCGCGTCCCCGCTCGTCCCCGTTCTCGTACGCGCCCTCTTCCCGTACCTGCAACGCCGTGGCCGGCTGCGCGAGTTGGCGGCGCTCGGGCGGCGGGCGCTGGACGTGGCGCGGCGGCTGGGGGACGACGCCGCCGAGGCGATCGCGCTGTCCGACCTGGCGGGCCTGTACTTCATGCGGGGCCAGGCGGGCAAGGCGCTCGTCCTGACCGACCAGGCCCTCGCGCGCTGGCGCGGCCTCGGCGTCGTCTCGCGCATCCAGCGCTGCCTGAGCAACCGCGGGCTGCTGCTCGAAAGCCTGGGCCGGTACGTCGAGTGCGAGCTCGCCCTGCGCGAAAGCCTGGAACTGGCACGGGAGTTGGGCGACATGGACGGCGAGGCCGTCGCCTACAGCAACCTCGGCAACCTCCACGAGCACACCGACCCCCGCGCCGCCATCGAGTGGCACGAGCGGAGCCTCGCGCTCGGGGAGACCATGGGCGACTCCCGCGTCCGTGAGTCCGGGCACTGCAACATCGGGTACGCCCACCTCGCGCTCGGCGAACCGGCCCGCGCGCTGGAGCACTTCGACCGTGCCCTGAGCGTCTCGGACGGCGTCGACTGGCAGAGCGGATCCCAGACCCGCCTCGGACTCGTCCGCGCGCTGCGCGCCCTCGACCGCCCCGAGCGGGCCGCCCGCGAGTGTGCCCTGCTGCTGGAACGCGCCGAACAACGCGCCGACCGCTATACCGCCGGTCTCGCCCGGCACCAGCAGGGCCTCCTGCTCGCCTCGGCGGGCCGCACCGGCGAGGCCCACGAGCAGTGGGAACTGGCCCTCGACGAGCTGGACGGCACCGACACCACGGTGACCGACGAACTGCGGGACCTACTGCTGAGCCGCATCAACTGACCTTCTGCACAAGGAGATTGATTGCAGGGGGGACCGGAAATACGCAGGGCGCGTCCCGCGTCCCTTGCCCTCCCGCGTCCCTTGCCCTCCCGCGTCCCTTGCCCTCCCGCGTCCCTTGCCCTCCCGCGTCCCTTGCCCTCCCGCGCCCCATCCCCTCCAGCGCCCTTCCCCTCCCGCTCACTTCGCGTCCGCATAACACTCCACCACCGCCGTAGTGAACGGAAACCGCACCGGTGTCTCCCCGAACGTCAGCCGCCCCGCCAGCTCCGCCGCCTCCCGGATGGCCTCGACCACCGCGTCGGCCTCCGCCGCCGGACAGTGCACCATCACCTCGTCGTGCTGGAAGAAGACCAGCTCGGCCGCCATGTCCCGGCAGGCGCGACGCAGTGCGGCGAGTACGAGGAGGGTCCAGTCGGCGGCGCTGCCCTGCACGACGAAGTTGCGCGCGAAGCGGCCCCGGGCACGGGAGTTGCTGGAGGCGTACCCCGGCACCCACTCGTCGCCACCGGACCCACCGGACCCGCCGGAGCCATCCGAACCGCCGGAGCCGTCCAAACCGCCGGACCCCACAGCGCGGCCCGAGCCGGCAGCGCGCCCCGAGCCGCCGAAGGCCGCCTCCCCCGACTCGTCCTGCGCGCTCTCCGGAATCCCCGCCTCCTCCCCCGAGGAGTCCGACCCCACCGCCGGCGGGCAGGTCCGCCCCAGCCACGTCCGTACGAGCCGCCCCTCCTCGCCCTCCCGGGCCGCGTCGTCCACGTACGCCACCGCTCTGGGGAAGCGGCGGCGCAACAGCGCGAGGTTCTTCAGGCCGTCGCCGGACGTCTGGCCGTAGATCGCGCCGAGCACGGCCAGCTTGGCCTGGGCGCGGTCGCCGGAGAAGGCGCGGTCGGACACCGACTGGTAGAGGTCGGTCTCCCGCCCGGCGACCTCCATCAGGCCGGGGTCGCGGGAGATCGCGGCCAGCACCCGCGGCTCCATCTGGTCGGCGTCCGCGACGACGAGCCGCCAGCCGGGGTCGGCGACCGCGGCACGTCGGATGACCTTGGGGATCTGCAGCGCACCGCCGCCGTTGGTCACCCAGCGCCCGGTGACCGTCCCGCCCGGCAGGTACTCCGGTCTGAACCGCCCGTCCCGCACCCAGTCCTGGAGCCACGACCAGCCGTGGGCGACCCAGATCCGGTACAGCTTCTTGTACTCGACGAGCGGCTTCACCGCCGGATGGTCGACCGTCTCGATCTCCCAGCGCCGGGTGGATTTGATCTTGATCCCGGCCTGCGCGAAGGCCTTGATGACGTCCGCGGGCAGATCGGGCCGCACCCGGCGCCCGAACGCCGCCGACACCTCGTCCGCCAGCTCGGCGAGGCGGCGCGGCTCGCCCCCGCCCGCATACCGCTCGCCGAGCAGCTCGCGCAGCACCTCGCGGTGCACGTCGGCGCTCCACGGCAGCCCGGACGCGTTCATCTCGGTCGCCACGAGCATGGCCGCCGACTCGGCGGCCGTCAGGAGCCGCATCCGCCCGGGATGCGCGGTCGCCTCGTGTCTTCGCTGCTGTTCCCCGTACACCTCGATGAGCTGTGCCAGCGGTACGTGGACGGGGCGGGGCTCGAAGAGGGAGGACTGCGAGCCGGGCTCGGCGGAGCGCTGCGGTGGATCCGGCGGTACGGGGCCGCCGCGGAGTCTGCCCAGGGCGGCGGCCACCGAGCGGGGTTCGCCCAGCCGTCCCTCGTGGCCGAGGAGGAGGGTCTCGGCGGCCTCCATGTCGTAACACCGCTCCACGCGGACGCCCGCGTCGCGCAGGCGCGGGTAGACCTCGGCGGTCGCCCGCCACACCCAGCGTGTGACGTCCGGCCGGGACCGTACGGACTCGGCGAGGTCGGGCTCCCGCAGGAGCGGTCCGGTGGGCAGCCCGTCGGGGCCGAGGGGGGCGAGCTCGGCGCCGCCGTCCTCGGCCGGCGCGAGAGCCCACCGGTCGGTCATGACTGCGAGTCTCGCAGGAGGGTCTGACAACGGCCCTGACCTGCGAAGTGTCCCTGAAGCGCGAGTTCAGGGCCGTACCGCGAGTTCAATGCCATGTCCGGCGCCGGGCGCAGGGCGCGGCCGGTCACTCCCCCGGAGAGACCGGCCATTCTTCCCGGAGAGACCGGACATTCCTCCCGGAGGGCCGGTCAGTCCTCCTGGAGGGACTTCCGCACCTCCTCCAGCGCCTCCGCGATGTTCGCCTCGACCGCCGTCTTGTCGACGCCGAGCCCGCTGAGCAGACCCTTCCCGGCCTCGTGCTCCAGCAGGGCGAGCAGGATGTGCTCGGTGCCGATGTAGTTGTGGCCCAGGCGGAGAGCCTCGCGGAAGGTGAGTTCGAGGGACTTCTTGGCGTTGCTGTCGAAGGGGATGAGCGCGGGTACGTCCTCGGAGCTCGGCGGCAGGGCGGCGGTCGCGGCCTCGCGCACGGCGTCCAGGGAGACGCCCTGCGCGGTGATCGCCTTCGCCCCGAGGCCCTCGGACTCGGTGATCAGACCGAGGACCAGGTGCTCGGTCCGGATCTGGTCGTTGCTCGCGGCCCTGGCCTGTTCCTGGGAGACCACCACGACGTTCCTGGCCCGTGGCGTGTACCGGCTGAAGCCCTGGCTGGGGTCGAGGTCCGACTCCGCCTTCGGCACGAACCGCTTCTGGGCCGCCTGCCGGGTGACCCCCATGCTCTTGCCGATGTCCGTCCAGGATGCGCCCGAACGCCGGGCCTGGTCGACGAAGTGGCCGATCAGGTGGTCGGCCACGTCGCCGAGGTGGTCCGCGGCGATCACCGCGTCCTGGAGCTGGTCGAGTGCGTCGTCGTGGACTTTCTTGATGGCCTCGATCAGGTCGTCGAGGCGTACGGAGGTGGTGCCGCGTGGGTTCGTGGTCATGTGTCAACCTTAGGTTGACAGTGGAAGGAGTGTCAACCCCGAGTTGACACCCCTTCGCGTCCCGGGCCCAGGGCAGGCCCTACCTCACCCCGTGACACGATCGAGCAATGAGCAGTACGCCCAGCAGCGTGGAGCGCGCCTTCGAGGCCGCCCTCTACGCCGACACCGACGCGGCCCTCGACACCGGCGCCTCACTCCTCGCCGCCGACCCCGCGTCCGACGCTGAACTGACCCGCCGTGGCGAGGAGTTCATCGAGGGCGCCTGGCGGCGCGGCTGGCAGCCCGCCGATGTCGTACGGATCGTGCGCCGCGAGCTGGACGACATACACGTACGCCTGGTGTCGGCGCTGATCCTCGGCGAGAGCGGCCGGAACCGGCAGCCCCGCGGCCCGCGCTGGACGGCACAGCTCGAAGAGCTGACCGCCGGGACGGCCGGGACGAAGGCACCACCCCGCACCGAACCCCGAACCGACCGCTTCTCGCACGCCACTGCCGTACTGGGGCTGTACCGGCTGCTGCTCCGCCTGCCCTCCATCGAGCCGCTGGACGTCCACGTACCCAAGGGGGCCGTCGGCGCCCCGAAGGACTCCCGGAACTCCGGGGGTTCCGGGGACTCCCGCATGCTCACCCGCATCCGCGCGCTGCTCGCCAAGGCCGAGGCGACCGGGTTCCCGGAGGAGGCGGAGGCGCTGAGCGCCAAGGCGCAGGAGTTGATGGCGCGGCACAGTATCGACGAGGCGCTGCTGGCGGCCCGTACGCACGCCAAGGACGCGCCCGGCGCGTGCCGCATCGGCGTGGACCCGCCGTACGAGACGGCCAAGGCGGTACTCCTCGACGCGGTCTCCGGGGCCAACCGCTGCCGGGCGGTCTGGAACGGATCCCTCGGCTTCTCGACCGTCGTCGGCTTCGAACCCGACCTGGAGGCCGTCGAACTCCTCTACACCTCACTCCTCGTGCAGGCCACCGCCGCGATGACGAAGGCGGAGGCGGGCCAGCGGGCGGGCGGCAGGAAGCGTACGAAGTCCTTCCGCCAGTCCTTCCTCGCCGCGTACGCGCATCGCATCGGCGACCGCCTCGCCGACGTGACCGAGGGACAGGTGACGGCAACGCAGGGGGAGTTGCTACCGGTTCTCGCGGCCCGCGAGGTGGCGGTCGCGGACGAGACGGAGCGGATGTTCCCGGACACCGTCACGACCCGGATGCGCGGGGTGAACGACGCGGCCGGCTGGGAGGAAGGAGCCGCCGCGGCGGACCGGGCCCAGGTGAGAGCTCGTCCGCCACTGCGGTGACCCGTGGTTCAGGGGGGCGGCGCCTCAGTCGCCGGCGCGCTGGAGGGGGCCTACGGAGGCGTCCGGCTCGCTCGCGCTCCGCAGCGCGACCTCGCCGTACTTCCAGGGGAAGGACAGATCGACGCCCGCACCGGGCAGCCCGAACTTCACGGTCGTCACGGCGGCCCCCTTGTTCGCATCCCCCGCGGGCCCTCGTACGTACGTGATCGTGAAGGCGGTGGTCTCGTCCGCCTTGAGGGTCAGCTTCTCCGGCTGCGCGTCTTCCTCCGGGTCGAGGGTCCAGGAGGTGCCGCCCGCGGTCAGGTCGACGCGGGGGAAGCCCTCCAGGGTGCAGTCGGCGCCGGACCGGTTGGTGAGGGTGACGGAAACGCTCCCGGTGTCGCCGGCGGCCGGGGCCTCGCTCGCGGCGACCTCCTGTCCGACCTGGTCGGCCTTGCACGCGGTGGAGCCGGCGCTGGAGCGGGCGGGGGATGCCGAGTTGTCGGCCTTCTCGCCCCCCTTGTCACCGCTGCCGCCGTCGTCGCAGGCGGTCAGGGTGAGGGTCGCCACGAGGGCGGTGAGTGCGGAGACGGCTATCGGTAGGGCGCGCATGGCTTACCTCTGACTTCCGGGACCTGCTTCGGGGTCCGGCTTGCGGGACTTCTGGGGCGTGACGGTGCTCGTAGATCATCGGTCATCGGCCATCGCCGACGGTGACCGGCCA
Source organism: Streptomyces sp. NBC_00878 (assembly GCF_026341515.1). Classification (NCBI taxonomy): domain Bacteria; kingdom Bacillati; phylum Actinomycetota; class Actinomycetes; order Kitasatosporales; family Streptomycetaceae; genus Streptomyces; species Streptomyces sp. NBC_00878. The sequence goes on from NZ_JAPEOK010000001.1 coordinate 6,069,989, forward strand.
CCATCGCCGACGGTGACCGGTCACTATCGCCGATGGCCACCGGTCACCGTCGGCGATGGCCTCCGTCACCGTCGGCGATGGGCCTCCGGTCATCGGCCATCGCGCGGCGTACGCTGGCGCGGTGAGCTGGCGACGAGCGCTGAAGGACACCGCGCGCTCCGGCCTCGCCGTGGAGAAGAAGCGGCTGGAACCGCTCATCGCGGTGCGCGGAGCCGCGGGACTCGCGATCGTGATCGCGCTGAGCCTGTGGCTGTTCGGCCCCGCGGCGGCCGTGAGTTCGGCGTTCGGGGCATTCCAGGCGGCGATCGCGACGTTCCAGCGCAGCTGGCGCCCCCGCCCCGAACTGGCCATCGCCTCCGGTGCGAGCCTCGCCGTGTCCACGTTCGTCGCCTACCTGGCCATCTCCTCCGAGCCGCTCTTCCTGGCGCTGCTGGTGGTGTGGACCTTCGCCGCCGGGATGAGCTGGGCCGCGGGCCCGACCATCGGCCTGATCGCCTCCTCGAACGTGGCGATGATGCTGGTGACGGTCACCCTGGCGACCTCCGTCGCCCAGGCCGCGGGCCACGCCGCGATGATGATCGTGGGCGGCCTGGTGCAGGCGGCGCTGATCGTCCTCTTCCCCGTACGACGCTGGGGCGCCCAACGCGACGCACTCGCCGACGCCCTGGCCGCCGAGGCCGACTACGCGCGCCGCCTGCGCCACGACCCGGTCGCGCCCTTCGATCCGCAGCCCCTGATGGAGGCCCGCAACGCGGCCGCCGTCACCCCGCGCCAGGCCCGCCGCCGCCCCGCCGAACTCCACGGTGCCCGCGGCCTCGCCGAGCGCATCCGCCCGGTCCTCGCCTCCCTCGCCGACCCCGCGATGGGCGTCCCGCCGGAGGGCCCCGCCCGCGACCGCGTCCGCGAACTCCTCGCCTCCGCCGCCACCCTCCTCGACGCGGCGGCCCACGCCATCCGCCAAGGTGAGCCGGTCTCCGCCCCACCGACGGCCCTGGCCACCTTCCGCACCCCGCCCACGGGCAGCATCCTCACCGGAGCCCCACACCGAGCGGCGACCCGCCTCAACACGCTCCTACAGGACGTGGTGGAAACGGCAGGGGGCGCCCCGACCCACCCAGGAGAGCAAGAACCCGCGCACTCAGCGCAGAGCGACGGCCAGCGGACATCACCCCCACCCCCCACCGCCCCAGGGGCGCGGGGAACTGCGCGCTCAGCCCACCACGAGGGTCAGCCGACGCCGACCCGAGCCCCCACTCACCCAGGGGCGCGGGGAACGGCGCGCTCAGCCCACCACGACGGCCAGCCGACATCGACCCGAGCCCCCACTCACCCAGGGGCGCGGGGAACTGCGCGACCAGCCCCCACGACCCGCAGCCGCCCCACCTTCCTCGCCCTCATCCCCAAAGCGCTCAAAGCCATGCGCACCGAACTCCACACGGGTTCCCCCATCACCCGCCACGCCACCCGAGTGTCCGCGGTAGCCGCCACCGGCTACCTCCTCGGCACCTGGCTCCCCCTCGGCCACGGCTACTGGGCCCCACTGACCTCGGTCATGGTCATGCGCCCGGACTTCTCCCAGACATACAGCCGGGCCGTGGCCCGCCTCGCCGGCACGGTCATCGGCGTGGCCGTAGCCACCGGCGCGGTACAGGCCGCGTCCCCCGGAACGCTCCTCTCCGGCACCCTCGCCGTGGCGAGCGCCGCACTCATGTACCTCCTCATGCGCACCGGCCAGTTCGCCACCCAGGCCTGCATCGCCGCGTACGTCGTCTTCCTGCTCGGCATGGGCGGCGAGGAGTGGACCCAGACCGTGCCCGAGCGCGTCCTGCTCACTCTCCTCGGCGGACTCCTCGCGATGCTGGCGTACGCCGTCTACCCGGCCTGGGAGACCCCGCGCCTGCGCAACCGCCTGGCGGACTGGCTGGCCGGGCAGGGCCGTTACGCGGGCGCCGTCATCGGCTCGTACGCCGACCCGTCCGCGAGCAACGCCCCGGACGTCCGCGGCGCCCTGCTCGCCGCCCGCACCGCCCGCGTGGCCTGGCACACGGCCGTGGCCCGCGCCACCGCCGAACCGGTGCGCCACCGCGGCCTCTCCCGCACCGCGGCCGACGACGCCGAGGACGCGCTCGGCCAACTGGGGCGCGTCGCCATGCTCCTGGAGGCCCACCTCCCGGAACGCGGCGCGACCCCGGTCCCGGCCGCCGCCCGCTTCGCCGACGCCCTGCGCGAGTCCACACAGCAGGGCGCGAAGGCCATCCGCGAGCGCCGGATCCCCACGTGGGACGCGGTAAGCGAGGCACTGAAGGCCTGGGAGACGGAGAAGGCGGAAGAGACAGGGAAGACAGGGAAGACGGAGAAGACAGGGAAGACGGAGAAGACGGAGAAGACGGAGAAGACGGAGGGAGTGGAGGCGGTCGAAGACGTCGTACGCAACACCGCCACCCTCATCATCGATGCCCTCACCGAACTCTCCGAGGCCCTCGACACGGCCGTACCACCGATGACGCTCGACGGAACGGCCCGCCCGCAGGAGACCCCCGAAAAGCCGGACGGGCCGCAGAACCCAAGGGATTCCGCGACCCGTTGACGCGAACCGGCGCGAGCCGACGCGACACGACTCGACGTGAATCCGGTGCCGCTGCCGGCACCGGGGCTGGGACCTCAGGACCCCAGACTCGCCGTAGGCATCCCGGACGGCAGCTTCCCGCCCTCCGCCTTCGTATACGTTTCCTCGCCGAGGCCCTCCCACGTGACCTTCAGGTTCGTGGCGTTGACGGAGTCGACCATGCCCTCGGCCCGGTCCTTGTTCCCGTCGGAACACTTCAGCTCGATCATGCGCATGCCCGAGGTCTCACCGGCGGTGCCGCTGCACACGGACCCGCCCGTCGAGAACAGCCCGGCCTCCTCACCGGTGATCACCAGCGCCACGGCCTTGCCGCCCGTGGTGGCCAGCCAACTGCCCTCCAGTGCCCCGACCTTGCCCTTGCTCTTGTCGGACCCGCCCGTGCCGTCGCCGGTGCTGTCGCCCGTACCGCCGCCGGTGTCGGCCGACGCGGACGGTGTCGAGCCGGTCGAGGAGGGGGAGTCGTCGCTCCCGCCGTCGCCGCTGCAGCCGGTCGTCAGGACGAGCGCGGCCGCCAGCCCCGCCGCCGCGGCCGCGATCCGCGCCTGTCCGCGCGAGAAGGTCGCCGAAGTCGCCGAAGTCACTGAAGCCCCCAAGGGTCTGGCCGGACGAGTCGCCGGTGCCCGCCGGGTACCGCCGATGGCGCCGATGTCACCGGGCACGACCGCAGCAAGCTACCAGGCGCCCCCTCCGGCACCCCTCCAGCGCCCCTCCACTACTTCGGGCAGGGCTTTGGGGGAGCGCTGCCGCCCTCGTCGGACACCGTTACCGGTGCGAGTGGGAGATGGAGTTGCCGAAGCGCGGCTGGGCCCCGGTCAGCATGCAGTGCGCGGACATGTGAGTGACGTACCTCTCCACTTTCGCGTTACCGATAATGGGATCCGTTTTCATATACTGGCCACATGGCACGCAACGAACTCCGTCCGGTCATCAAACTCCGGTCCACGGCCGGGACCGGCTACACGTACGTCACCCGCAAGAACCGCCGCAACGACCCCGACCGGATGACCCTGCGCAAGTACGACCCCGTCGCCGGCCGGCATGTCGACTTCCGAGAGGAGCGCTGAACGTCATGCGCGAGGGAATCCACCCGTCGTACGGTCCCGTCGTCTTCCGGGACCGGGCCGCGAACCACGCTTTCCTGACCCGCTCGACCCTCGTCGCTCCGGCGAGCGGGAAGGCGATCGAGTGGGAGGACGGCAACACCTACCCGGTCGTCGACGTCGAGATCTCGAACGTGAGCCACCCCTTCTGCACGGGGACGGCCCGCGTCATGGATACGGCAGGCCGCGTGGAGCGCTTTGAGCGACGATTCGGCAGGCGCGACGGCGAGCGCGACGACCAGCGTCGGAACCAGCGCGAAGACCAGCGTGATGACCATCGCGGGGAGCGCTGATGCTGTCCGTAGGAAGTTCATCTCCGACCGCGGCAAGATCCGCAGCCGCCGGGTCACCCGCGTGAGCGCCCAGCAACAGCGCCTGCTGGCCTGCGCGATCAAGAACGCCCGCGAGATGGCTCTCCTGCCGCACTCGTCGCGATAGGACCAGCGGCCCAGTCCCGCCAATCCCGGTGGTCCCATCAGCCCCACCAGGCCCACCAGTTCCACTGGTCTCGTCAGTCCCAGCAACCTCACGATTCACATCAGACCTTCACGACCCCGTCCGTCTCATTCATTTTGTGGGCGAGACGGGGTCGTTCTGGAACACAAAGGGCCCGGTACGCGTCTCTTACCCATATGAGGGCACCCGTTGGAACGATTCGACTCGCCGGACCGTCCAAACGTGTAATCGCAGAACCACCCCCCGTGCACGTGCATCTGCTCATGCAACTGCATATGAAGACGGCTATGATCCGGGCAGTTGACCATCACTGCATCACTGGCAACAGACGCCAATGCACCACCGGGGAGCGACCTGTGGACCACGACGTGTACAACGGCATGGCTGCCACGGAGCTGCGCGGAGCGGCCTGGCAGAAGAGTCTGCACAGCAACTCGCAGGGCTCCTGCGTGGAGTTCGCGCGGCTGCCCGGCGGCGAGGTGGCGGTGCGCAACTCGCGCTTCCCCGACGGCCCGGCTCTCGTCTACACGCGCGCCGAGATCGAGGCCATGCTCCTGGGCATCAAGGACGGCGAGTTCGACCACCTGATCGCGGGCTGACGGCGGGCCGACGCCGCCGACCCGCCTCACTCAGGGAAGTTCACGGACCGTAGACGCGCGGTAACGCGCGTAGAACCGCGGCGCGAAAAAAAGCGCCACGGTTCGTCACGCGGAGGGCAGCCGGAACAGGGCCCACACGACCTTGCCGTTGAGCGTGCCGGCCAGCGGGTGCCAACCCCAGCTGTCGGCGAAGGAGTCGACCAGGAACAGACCGCGGCCCGACTCCGCCGAGAAGTCCTCGGAGTCGCCCGCGATCGGGCTGTCGTGACTGGGATCGCGCACCGCGCACACGAGTCTCTCGGTCCACCGCATCAGGTGCAGCCGCACGGGCGCGTCCTGATCGCAGGGCCGTGGAGTGTCCGCGGGCAGCGCGTGCCGCAGCGCGTTGGTGACGAGTTCCGAGACCACCAGACAGACGTCGTCGAAGCGGTTGCCGATGTCCCACTGGTCCAGCGTGCGGCGGGTGAACTGCCGTGCGTCGCGCACCGCTTCGTAGCGGGGTGGCAGGGCGCAGGAGGCGGCGTTGGACACGGCCGCGGGGTCCAGTGGCGGAAGCCCCTGCCTTAACGGCTCGAGCATGGTCGATCCATTCGTCCCCATGCGAGGCACTCCCGGGGTTCGCGGTCGTTGCGATGCAGCGGTGGCGCGAGACCATCGTTCCGAATGCGTTCGGCAGATGCAAGGGCAGATGCACGTGCACGCGCCCGAATTGGACCTTCCCGTACCGCTTCTTGGTCATTTTTTCCGGGGTCGGCAGGCCAACTTTCTCGTGTCTGGCCTGTCTTCCTCTTGTCGATTCCCGTGTATCGCCGCCGAAACCTTGCCGTTTCCGTAATCGAACGAGTACAGCTTGGAGTGTTTTAATGGCAGACTGCGGCCCCTGAGGGACGGGTTGGGGAGGCGGACGAACGTGAGCGTGCAGGAGTCGGGATCGGTGGTACGACGCATGCTGCTCGGCTCGCACCTGAGGCGGCTGCGCGAGTCGCGCGGCATCACCAGGGAGAAGGCCGGTTACTCGATCCGCGCCTCCGAGTCGAAGATCAGCCGTATGGAGTTGGGCCGGGTGAGCTTCAAGACGAGAGACGTCGAGGATCTGCTGACGCTCTACGGGATCGCCGACGAGGCGGAGCGCAACTCGCTGCTCTCCCTCGCCAAGGAGGCGAACGTCGCGGGCTGGTGGCACAGTTACTCGGACGTCCTGCCCAGCTGGTTCCCGACGTACGTCGGCCTGGAGGGCGCCGCGTCCCTGATCCGCTCGTACGAGGTCCAGTTCGTGCACGGCCTGCTGCAGACCGAGGCGTACGCGCACGCGGTCGTGGCCCGGGGCATGAAGGGCGCGAGCCAGGCGGACATCGAGCGACGCGTGGCGCTGCGCCTGGAGCGCCAGAAGTACCTGGTGTCGGAGAACGCCCCGGACTTCCACGTCGTCCTCGACGAGGCCGCCCTGCGACGCCCGTACGGCGACCGCGAGGTGATGCGGGGACAGCTCCAGCATCTCATCGACATCTCCCAGCGCTCGAACGTGCGGCTTCAGGTCATGCCGTTCAGCTTCGGCGGGCACTCGGGCGAGAGCGGGGCCTTCACGGTGCTCAGCTTCCCCGAGTCCGACCTCTCCGACGTCGTATACCTGGAGCAGCTCACCAGTGCGCTGTATCTGGACAAGCGCGAGGACGTCACGCAGTACGAGAAGGCGATGAAGGAACTCCAGCAGGACAGCCCGGGTCCCGACGAGAGCCGCGACGTGCTCAGGGGTCTGCTGCAACTCTCCTGAGGTCTCTCCGAAACTCTCCCGAGGGTCTCTCCGACTCCCCGCTTCAACTCCCTTGACTCACCAGTACGATGACTTGTGATCAGACCGTGAAGACGATCGATCGGGTGTCTGCTTCGGCAGCAAGGGATTGTCGGCAGCAAGGGATTGAGGGATCACATGTCGTCCTACTTCACCGACCTGGCTCAGCAGTACATCGACGGCGAGTGGCGCCCGGGTACCGGCTCCTGGGACATCATCGACTTCAACCCGTACGACGGTGAGAAGCTCGCCTCGATCACGATAGCCACGGTCGACGAGGTGGATCAGGCCTACCAGGCCGCCGCCCGTGCCCAGAAGGAATGGGCCAAGACGAATCCGTACACGCGCCGTGCCGTGTTCGAGAAGGCCCTGCGGGTCATCGAGGAGCGCGAGCAGGAGATCACCGAGGTGATCATCGCGGAGCTCGGCGGTACGCATCTGAAGGCCGGCTTCGAACTGCACCTCGTCAAGGAGTTCCTGCGCGAGTCGGTCCAGCTGGCGCTGCGGCCCGAGGGCAAGATCCTCCCCTCGCCGATCGACGGCAAGGAGAACCGCGTCTACCTCGTCCCGGTCGGCGTCGTCGGTGTGATCAGCCCCTTCAACTTCCCGTTGCTGCTGTCGCTGAAGTCCGTCGCGCCCGCTCTGGCCCTCGGCAACGGCGTGGTCCTCAAGCCGCACCAGAACACCCCGATCGTGGGCGGTTCCCTGATCGCGAAGATCTTCGAGGAGGCGGGCCTGCCGGCCGGTCTGCTCAACGTCGTGATCACCGACATCGCGGAGATCGGCGACGCCTTCATCGAGCACCCGATCCCGAAGGTCATCTCCTTCACCGGCTCCGACAAGGTCGGCCGCCACGTCGCCACCGTCTGCGCCTCGAACTTCAAGCGCGCCGTCCTCGAACTCGGCGGCAACAGCGCGCTGGTGGTCCTGGACGACGCGGACATCGACTACGCCGTGGACGCCGCGGTCTTCAGCCGGTACGTGCACCAGGGCCAGGTCTGCATGGCCGCGAACCGCGTCCTCGTGGACCGCTCGATCGAGGCGGAGTTCACCGAGAAGTTCGTCGCCAAGGTGAAGACGCTGAAGGTCGGCGACCCGAGCGACCCGCAGACGATCGTCGGCCCGCTCATCAACTCCTCGCAGGCGGACGCCGTTTCGGCCGTCGTGGAGCAGGCGATCGCCGAGGGCGCCACCGCCCTCGTGCACGGCTCCACCACCGACAACCTCGTCGAGCCGAGCGTCCTGACCGGCCTGCCCGCCGACTCGGCCATCCTCCAGCAGGAGATCTTCGGCCCCGTCGCGCTCCTCGTCCCGTTCGACGGCGAGGAGGAGGCCGTACGGATCGTCAACGACACCCCGTACGGGCTGAGCGGCGCCGTGCACACCGCCGACGTCGAGCGTGGTGTCTCCTTCGCCAAGCAGATCGACACGGGCATGTTCCACGTGAACGACGGCACCGTGCACGACGAGCCACTGGTCGCCTTCGGCGGCGAGAAGTCCTCGGGCCTCGGCCGGCTGAACGGCGAGGCGACGGTCGGCGCGTTCACCACCCAGAAGTGGATCTCGGTGCAGCACGGCCGCAGCTTCTTCCCGTTCTGACCCGCTGACTCTCCGGCCTGCTGCTTTCCGGCCTGCTGCTTTCCGGCCTGTCGGCTCACCGATTCTCCGGCCGCGGGACCTGCCGACTCCTGTACGGGGCGCCCCTGCCGACTGCGGTGCGGGCGCCCCGTACCGCGTCCGGGGTGTCCTGGGCGTGCGAGGCGCGCAGGGCGGCACGGCGCGGGGCTCAGCGGCTGAGCAGGAAGGCGTCCGGCCCGTACGCGGCGGCGATGTCCTGCGCAGGGATGCCGAGCATCGTGGAGAACGCCGTCACCACCGGGAGATGGGCCGCGCCGGGCTCGTCACCGGTGAGCAGGTCCCCGACCGCGTCGCGGAGCGCGGGGCTCAGGCGCAGCTGGTCGACGGCCATCCTCGCCGTCTGCGCGGTGCCCGGCTCCTGACGGCTCAGCAGGCGGTAGAGCGCCATCGCCACCCGCCCGGTCGCCGCTCCCGCGCCCGCGTGCTCCCGCGCGTACGCCTCGGCGGAGCCGTGCGCGGCGAGGCTCAGCGCGTCCTGGATGCCGAGGGTCGTGCCGGCCGCGAGGATCGGGTGGATGTGTCCGACCGCGTCGCCGACCAGCGCGAGCCTGCCCTGCCCGTAGTGCACGCGCGGGCGGAAACCGGTCGCCGACCACGTCAGACGGCCCGCCGCCAGTGCGTCGGCCAGCGGCCGGCGCAGCAGCTCCGGCATCAGCGGGACGAAGTGACGGTGCAGATACGCGTGCAGCGCCGGCGGGCGCGGATGGGTCGGGGGCACGTCAAGGACCACCCGGATCGTGCCGGGCGCGATGGAGTAGACGGCGACGCCGTGTCCGGGCACCTCGCTCGCGACCTGGAACATGTCGTAGTCCGGCAGCCCGGGGCCGTCGAGCACGACACCGGCCGAGTGCGACACGACGGTCTGCGGGGTGTGTCCGAACAGCGCGCGGCGGACCCCGGAGGAGCGGCCGTCCGCGGCCACCACCAGATCGGCGCGCAGCCGCGTCTCGTGCCCGTCGCGGGTCAGCCGTACCGTGCCGTCCGGTGTGGCGGCGGTGACCCGGGCGCCCGTGAGCACCTCCACCCCGGGCCGCTCCACGACACTGTCCCGCAGCGCGTCCACCAGCTCCGCGTGGGGCATGGACACGGCCCGCATGCCTCGCCGGTACGGCACCACGACCGGCTCGTGCCCCTCGTCGGTCAGGTGCATGCTGACGCCCATGCCCCGCAGGTGGCCGCCCGCCGGCAGCGCGAGGCCCCAGCGCAGCAGCACGTCGGCCGCGGTCGGATGCAGCCACTCCACGGCGAACGGGGAGGTGGGCCCGCGTTCCATGCGCTCGATCACCATCACCCGGGCACCGCGGTCGGCCAGCGCGTGCGCGGCGGCGCAACCGACCGGGCCCGCCCCGATGACGATCGCGTCCACGAGCACCTGGAGGCGATGCCCGCCTTCCTCGACGGCCTCTATCTCACCGACACCCTCACCGACCTGGCGTCCGACCTCGGCCGCGGCATCCTGACACTCCCCGAGGAAGCCCTCGCGGCCCACCGGCTCTCCGAGGCCGACCTCCTCGCCTGCCGCTGGACACCGCAGGCCGAGGCACTGATCGCCGATCTGACGGAGCGGGCCCACGACTGGCTGGACCAGCCCGCGCTGCAACGGGGAGTGCACCCGGGGATGGCCGTCCTGCTCCGTACCTCCACCGACCTGTTCCGGGCCCGCGTCCGCACCGCCCGACGGCTCGGCCCCGCGCTGCTGCACCGCACCGCCGAACTCTCCCCGGCCGTACGGTTCCGGCTGTTCGCCCCCGCCCGCGTCCGTGCCGTACGCGCCTGGCGCCGGGCCGCGCTGGCCCAGCCGGCGGCCGAGCCCATGGCGACTCTGCCCGAGCCCAGGCGCGAGGCCGACCCGGCCTTCCTCCCGCCGGTCCCGCCCCGCCCCCACCCGAGCGGGGAGCGCGCGCCGGACATCCCCGCGGAGCGTCTACCGCGGCACGTGGGCATCATCATGGACGGCAACGGCCGCTGGGCCGCCCAGCAGGAACTGCCCCGCAGCGAGGGCCACCGCGTCGGCTCCGACGCCACCCGCGACGTCGTCCACGGGGCGCTGGAGCTCGGTCTGAGCCACCTGACGCTCTACGCGTTCTCCACCGAGAACTGGCGGCGCGACGCGAGCGAGGTCGCCCGGCTGTTCCGTACCATGCACGACACCCTGCGGGACGGGGACCTGCGCTCCCTCGACGTCCGGCTGCGCTGGGCGGGCAGTCCCGAGGGGCTCCCGGTGGACCTGACCGAGGCGCTCCGGCAGAGCGCGCGCGACAGCCGGCACCGGACCGGCCTGACGCTCACGCTCTGCGTCAACTACGGAGGCCGCGCAGAACTCGTCCAGGCCGCGGCGGGGTTGGCCCGCGCGGCCGTGGCAGGCGAGTTGGACCCGGACCACATCGACGAACGCCTCCTCGCCGCCCACCTGCCGCACCCCCACCTCCCGGAGGTCGACCTGCTGTGGCGCACCGGCGGTGAACACCGGATCTCCAACTTCCTTCCCTGGCACCTCAGTTACAGCGAACTCCACTTCACCGACACGCTGTGGCCCGATGTCGACCGGCGCGACCTGTGGCGGGCGGTCACCGCGTACACGCACCGCGGGCGGCGGCACGGGGCGGCTCGGACGGTCGAGGGCGCGTCCGCGTGGAAGGGTGCGGCCGTCTGAAATCCCGGCCGCGCTGACATTCCGGTCCCGCTGTAATCCCAGCGCCGCTGAAATCCTGGCGTCGCTGAAATCCCGGTCCCAATTGAGGACAGAAGCTGACCGCAAGGGTCCGTAACTTGGTTGGTGTCAGGCAGAGAGCCCCACCGCGAAAGGCGGCCCGTCATGGTCACTCACGTATCCCTGGAAGCGCACGACGACGAGCGCGGGGCGCTGCTGGCGTTCCTGGCCGAGCAGCGCGGCGGCATCCGCCGCACCCTGCTGGGCCTCACCGAGGAGCAGGCCGCGAGCCGGCCGAGCGCGAGTGAACTGTCCCTGTCCGGGCTGCTCAAGCATGTCGCCGAGGTCGAGCAGGGCTGGGTCGCGCGGGCCAAGGGCGAGCCTCCCGCCGTCGCGCGGGACGAGTCGAACTGGCACGAGTGCTTCGCCCTCGTCGACGGCGAGAGCGTCGAGTCGCAGCTCGCGTACTGGGAGAAGGTGGCCGCCGACACCGAGTCGTTCATCCGCTCGGTGCCCAGTCTCGACGACACCTTCCCGCTGCCGCCCGCCCCGTGGTTCCCGCCGGAGGGCCGGGTCTCGATGCGCTGGCTGGCCCTCCACCTGATCCGCGAGACGGCCCGGCACGCCGGCCACGCCGACATCATCCGTGAGTCCCTGGACGGGAAGACTGCCTTCGAGTTGGTTGCGCAGGAGCAGGGCGCCTCCTGGGAGTGAGTCCGGGGGTCGTCCGGGGAGGCATACCTTGGGGTGAGGCGCCACCCGGCGCCGGGGAGACGGGTCATACGCTGGCTCCATGTCAGCGATCCGTCTCCTCGTGCTCGGCGCGGTGCGCCAGCACGGCCGGGCCCACGGCTACCAGGTGCGCAACGACCTGGAGTTCTGGGGCGCGCACGAGTGGTCCAACGCCAAGCCGGGCTCGATCTACCACGCCCTCAAGCAGATGGCGAAGCAGGGACTGCTGCTCGCCCACGAGGTCGCGCCCTCCACGGCCGGTGGCCCGCCGCGTACGGAGTACGAGGTCACGGAGGCGGGCACCGAGGAGTACCTCACGCTGCTGCGCCACTACCTCACCGCGTACGACCAGAAGCCGGACGTGCTCACCGCCGCGCTCGGTTTCATGGTCGACCTGGACCGCGAGGAGGTCCTCGAACTGCTGGAGGAGCGGGTGCGGGCCATAGAAGAGTGGCGCAAGGGCGTCACCGAGTACTACACGCCTGAGGAAGGCCCCGAACAGCTGGGCCACATCGGCGAGATCATGAACTTCTGGGTCACTTCGGCGGACACCGGCGCCCAGTGGACCCGCGGCCTGATCGCACGGATCAGGGGCGGCGCATACGTCTTCTCCGGCGAGGGGGATCCGTTCGTGGGGGTGCTCGCGGAGGACGACGAGAACCCGTACGCGACGGGGGAGTCCCATCCGGGGGACGCGCGCTGAGCGAGGCACGGGCGCTCGGCGAGGGCACGCGCGCTCGGCGGGCTCGGCGGGCTCGGAGAATCTTCGCTAATCAAGTTTGACTAAATGCTCGGACGGGCATACGGTTCACCGGCGCATTAGTAGTCAAGTTTGATTACCCTGAAGTGAAGGGAGCCCGATGACCGACGTGATCGTCGTCGAGGGCGTACGGAAGCGGTACGGAGACAAGCACGCGCTGGACGGGCTCGACCTGAGTGTCGGGCGCGGCACGGTGCACGGAGTGCTCGGGCCGAACGGCGCGGGGAAGACGACTCTGGTCCGCATCCTGGCCACCCTGCTGCGGCCGGACGAGGGCCGTGTCGAGGTGGCGGGGCACGACGTGATGACCCACGCGCGCGAGGTGCGCGTCCGCATCGGACTGCTCGGCCAGCACGCGGCGCTCGACGAGGAGCTCGGCGGACGGCAGAACCTGGAGATGTTCGGCCGCCTCTACCACCTGGGCGCCCGGCACGCGCGCGTGCGTGCCGACGCCCTCCTGGAGCGCTTCGGCCTCGTGGACACGGGCCGCAAGGCGGTCAAGCAGTACAGCGGCGGCATGCGGCGCCGACTCGACCTCGCCGCCTCCCTCATCACGGAACCGGAGGTGCTCTTCCTGGACGAGCCGACGACGGGCCTCGACCCGCGCGGTCGCGCGGAGGTGTGGGCCGCGGTGCGTTCCCTGGTCGGCGGCGGCACGACCGTGCTGCTCACCACGCAGTACCTGGAGGAGGCGGACCAGCTCGCCGACCGCATCTCGGTCGTCGACCGGGGCCAGATCATCGCGGACGGTACGGCGGACGAGCTGAAGGCGAAGACGGGCGGCGACCGGATCGACATAGTCCTGCACGACGCTGGCCAACTGGGCGCCGCCGTCGCCCTGTTGCCGTTCGACAAGGCCGCCCTCCACGTGGACGCCGACCGCCGCCTCCTCAGCGCCCCGGTCACCGACCGCATGACGGCGCTCGCCGGGGCCGTACGCGCCCTGGAGGAGGCCGGGATCGAGCCGGAGGACATCGCGCTGCGACGGCCGACGCTGGACGAGGTCTTCCTGCACCTGACCGGCAAGCCCGAGGAGGCCGCGTGAGTACGTCGATGAGCTGGGCCGTCACCGACTCCTGGACCATGACCTGGCGTGAACTCGCCCACTGGGTACGGCACCCCGTACAGGTCGTCGTGGGGCTGGCGTTCCCCGTGATGCTCCTGCTGATGTTCGGCTACCTGATGGGCGGGGGCAGCGGCATCGCGGGCGACTACCGCGAGTATCTGGTGCCGGGCATGTTCGCGCTGACCATGGCCTTCGGCCTGGACGCCACCATGGTCGCGGTCACCCAGGACCTCAACAAGGGAGTGATCGACCGGTTCCGCTCGATGCCGATGGTGAGCGGCGCCGTACTCGTGGGCCGCTCGGCCGCGGACATGCTCCAGTCTGCGGTCTCCCTGGTGGTCCTGGTCGGCGTCGGGCGCGCGGTCGGCTGGGCCTGGCACGGTTCGTTCGCGGCCTTCCTGGGCGCGCTCGGCCTGCTGCTCCTGCTGCGGTTCGCGATGCTGTGGATGGGCATCTACCTGTCCATGGTCGCGGGCAAGCCCGAGCTGGTGACCACCGTGCAGATCCTGGTCTGGCCGGTGAGCTTCCTGTCCAACGCCTTCGCCACCCCCGAGTCCATGCCGGGCTGGCTGGGGGCGACCGTCGAGTGGAACCCCATGTCGGCGACGGCCACGGCGGTACGCGACCTGTTCGGCAACGAGGGCGGCGCGGTCAGCACGTCCTGGGCGGCGCAGCACGCCGAACTACTGGCGGTGGCCTGGCCACTGGCCCTGCTCACGGTGTTCTTTCCGCTGGCGGTACGGAGGTTCGGGGCGCTGAGCAAGTAGGAGCTCCAGCGGGTGCCGGCAGGAGGTGGGTGCCGGTACGAGGCGGGTGCCGGTACGAGGCGGGTTCCGGTTCGAGATGGACGGCCGGTACGGGGTTGGGCGCCGGTACGAGTCTGAAGCACGGGAGGCATGGGAGGCCCGGGAGGTACGGGAGGCACCCCCACGGCGAAGTCGTCGGGGCGAAGTGGGAACCCGATCGCGGCGAGCGGTGTACCAGAAGCAGACGCTGCGCGGGGAGCGCGGCGGGCGTCGGTTCGTCGGCTCGTCGCTGATCGGGGGATTCCATGGGGTGGTTGGGGCTGAGGAGGAGGGCCGCGGCGGTTCTGGCCGCGCTGCTCGGGGTGGCGGCGTTGATCGGGGTGGCGGCGTTCCTGGGGGCGTGCGCCCAGGCGGATCCGGGAGGGGGGCGGCGGTTCCCCGGCGGGCCCCGCGAGATCCTCGTCCGCAGGGCCTGCCGGGGTAGTGCCTCCTCGGGCGACGGGAGGAGCGTCGGAAGGGCCGATGACGGAACGGCCGGTGACGGAGAGGCTGGTAACGAAAGGGCCGGTGGCGGGACGGCAGACTCAGTGATGAAAGCCGGTAGCCGTCCCCTTGTCCCGGATCAGCGGATGCGACTGCTGGCGCAGTTCGGGCAGCAGACTGCCCAGGTCCTCCACGAACAGCTCGGCGAGGTCGGACGAGAACCCGTTGCGGCACACCACCCGCAGCACGGACAGGTCCTCACGGTTCTCGGGGAAGGTGTACGCGGGCAGCAGCCAGCCACGCTCCCGCATGCGCCGGGACACGTCGAAGACGTCGTACGCGGTGATGTCCGGAGCCGTGGTGAAGGCGAACACCGGCAAGTGATCGCCCCGGGTGATCAGACGGAAGTCGTCGAGCGCCTCGACCTGCTCGGCGAGCCCCTGCGCGACGTCCCGCGTCGTCTGCTGCACGGCCCGATAGCCGTCGCGGCCCAGCCGCAGGAACGTGTAGTACTGGGCCACGACCTGCGCCCCCGGCCGGGAGAAGTTGAGCGCGAAGGTCGGCATGTCACCGCCCAGGTAGTTGACCCGGAAGACCAGCTCCTCGGGCAGCTCGGCGGCCGAGCGCCACAGTGCCCAGCCGACACCCGGGTAGACGAGGCCGTACTTGTGTCCCGAGGTGTTGATGGAGGAGACCCGCGGCAGCCGGAAGTCCCAGACCAGGTCCTCGTCGAGGAAGGGAGCGACCATCGCGCCGGACGCGCCGTCGACGTGGACGGGGATGTCCAGACCCGTGCGCGACTGCAACTCGTCCAGGGCGGCGCAGAGTTCGGCGATCGGCTCGTACGACCCGTCGAAGGTGGAGCCGAGGATGCCGACGACGCCGATGGTGTTCTCGTCGCACAGCTCGGCGGCGGCCTGCGGATCGAGGTGGAACCGGTCGCCCTCCATGGGTACCAGGCGCGGCTCGACCTCCCAGAAATTGCAGAACTTGTCCCAGCAGACCTGGACGTTGATGCCCATGACGAGATTGGGGCGGGCACCCGGATACCGGTCCGCGTTCCGTTTGGCCCAGCGGCGCTTGAGCGCCATGCCGGCGAGCATGCACGCCTCGCTGGACCCCGTCGTCGAACAGCCCACGGCGGCGGACGGATCGGGCGCGTTCCACAGATCGGCGAGCATCGCCACACACCGCCGCTCCAGTTCGGCCGTGCGCGGGTACTCGTCCTTGTCGATCATGTTCTTGTCGCTGCACTCGGCCATCAGCACCCTGGCCTGGGGTTCCATCCAGGTGGTGACGAAGGTGGCGAGGTTGAGGCGGGAGTTGCCGTCCAGCATCAGCTCGTCGTGCACCAGCTGATACGCGGTGGAGGGTGGCAGCGGCCCGTCCGGCAGCCGGTGCTGGGGAGGAGCCTCGGTCATGCCGCCGACCGGATTCGCCTCCCCGTAGAAGGGGTTGACGGTCGCGGGACGCTTGTCGGGCTGCTCGGGGCCTTTGTGCAGCGGCATGGGTCCTCCGGTCGGTGGGGTCGGGCCTCCATGGTGGGCCACCACTCCGCCATAAGCGGGTAAAACCGGCATGGCGCCCGGTGGATTCGCGTCCGGTTGGATTCGGCCGGTGGATTCCGGCTTGCACCTCACGTGACGTGAGGCCTCAGCCTGGGACGCGTACCGAAAAGGAGGGAGCGGAGACGATGAGCTACTCCGTTGGACAGGTCGCCGGTTTCGCCGGGGTGACGGTGCGGACGCTGCACCACTACGACGAGATCGGGCTGCTCGTACCGAGCGAGCGCAGCCACGCGGGTCACCGGCGCTACAGCGACGTCGACCTCGACCGGCTGCAGCAGATCCTGTTCTACCGGGAGTTGGGCTTTCCGCTCGACGAGGTCGCGGCCCTGCTCGACGACCCGGAGGCGGACCCGCGCGCGCATCTGCGCCGCCAGCACGAATTGCTGACCGCCCGGATCGAGAAGCTGCAGAAGATGGCCGCGGCCGTGGAGCACGCCATGGAGGCACGCACGATGGGCATCAATCTCACACCCGAGGAGAAGTTCGAGGTCTTCGGCGACAAGGACCCCGAGGAACACGCGGAGGAGGCCGAGCGCCGCTGGGGCGGCACGGAGGCGTACGCGGAATCGCAGCGCCGCGCCGCCCGCTACACCAAGGACGACTGGAAGCGCATGCAGGCCGAGGTCGCCTCCTGGGGCGAGCGCTACGACGCCCTCATGGAGGCCGGCGAGCCCGCCACGGGGGAGCGGGCCATGGACATGGCCGAGGAACACCGGCAGCACATCAGCCAGTGGTTCTACGACTGCTCGTACGAGACCCACCGGGGACTCGGCGAGATGTACATGTCGGACGAGCGGTTCAAGGCGTTCTACGACTCCATGCGCCCCGGGCTCGCCGAGCACCTGAGGGACGCGATCGAAGCGAACGCGGCACGCCACGAGGCCTGACGGCGGGCGGCGCCGAGCCCGAGGTGATCGTCGCGAAGCCCGGGCGACCCGGCGAGTGCCTGCCAGTAGAGGGCTGTAAGGGGCGTTCGCAGTGGCGGGCGCCCCTTACCCCCGTACCGCCGTCGCCCTACTCCTTGACCATCACCACGGCCGTGCCGTACGCGCACACCTCCGTCCCGACATCCGACGCCTCGGTCACGTCGAAGCGGAACGCCAGCACACCGTTGGCGCCCCGCGCGCGTGCCTGCTCGACGAGCCGTTCCATCGCCTGGTTACGGGTCTCCACCAGAGTCTTCGTGAGGCCCTTCAGCTCGCCGCCGATCATCGACTTCAGACCCGCGCCGATCTGGCTGCCCAGGTGCCTGGAGCGCACGGTCAGCCCGAAGACCTCACCGATGACCTGTTCGACCCGGTAGCCGGGCACGTCGTTCGTCGTCACGACCAGCACATCGGGCTGGGGGTCCTGGCCGCCGCCGTACTCTTCGATTCCCATGGCTCACAGCTTTGTCCCAGTCGGGGCACAGTGCATCCTGTAAGAGTCGGTGGAACCTGGTCACGTCATGCTGCGTTGATAACTTTGGCCGGCCAGACCCTCGCCTGCCGCATATCCACCACCTTCAGGAGTCCGGAATCGTGACGACGACGCTTGCCATCGGCCCAAGCTGGTTGGATCCGGACTACCTTCTCGACTCGTTCGGCATCTGGGGCCTGCTCCTCATCGTCTTCGCCGAGTCCGGCCTGCTCATCGGCTTCTTCCTGCCGGGTGACTCCCTGCTGTTCACGGCGGGTCTGCTGATCACGTCGAACCAACTGGACTTCCCGCTGTGGGCGGCCATCGTCCTGATCTGCGTCGCAGCGATCCTCGGCGACCAGGCGGGTTACATGTTCGGCAAGAAGGTCGGCCCGGCGCTCTTCACCCGACCGGACTCCCGCCTCTTCAAACAGGAGAACGTGGTCAAGGCCCACGACTTCTTCGAGAAGTACGGGCCCAAGTCCCTGGTCCTGGCCCGCTTCGTGCCCATCGTGCGTACGTTCACGCCGATCATCGCCGGCGTCAGCGGTATGAAGTACCGCTCGTTCCTGATCTTCAACGTGATCGGCGGCATCCTCTGGGGCGCGGGCGTCACGCTGCTCGGCTCCTGGCTGGGCCAGATCGACTTCGTGAAGAAGAACATCGAGCCGATCCTGCTCCTGATCGTCTTCATCTCGGTGGTCCCGATCGTCATCGAGTTCATGCGGGCCCGCAGTAAGTCCAAGAAGACCCCGCAGCAGCCCCCGGCGGCCCACATGCCCCCGACGGCCCCCACGATGGACGACCAGACGACCCAGCTCCGCCAAGTCCCCCCGACCCACCAGAACGGCCAGAACGACTACTACTACGGCAACAACGGCAACAACGGCAACGGCGGCAACGGCGGCCAGAACCAGCAGTACCAACAGCAGCCCTACACCCCGAACCAGGGCTACGACGGCTACCCCCAGACCCAGACCCAGGACCAGTACGCCCAGCAGTACCCCCAGGGTTACCCGCCCCAGAACCAGCAGCAGTACCCCCAGGATCCGTATCCCCAGGACCCGTATCCCCAGAGCCAGCCCTACCCGTACGACCAGAACTACCCACAGAACTGAGCAACTGGGTCCGACTGAAACGCGCCCCATAAGGGGCGCGGGGAACTGCGCGACCAGCCACAACCAACCGGCACCCGGCCACGATCAAGGCCACCCACGATCAAGGCCACCCACGATCAAGGCCGCACCCGCCGGAGGCACCCGCACCCGCGGCTCAGAACCCCCGGGTCCTCTTCGCAGCCCTCCGCGCCCCCGCGGAAGCCCCCGGCACACGCAGGAACAGCCTGGAAATCTCAGACCCCAGATTCACCCCGATCGCGATGGCCATCGCAAGGGCGGCAGCCTTCGTCAGCGACACCAACCCCTCATCAACATCGTTCTGAGCGATCGCCAGCAGCCCGAAATACGTGGCCGACCCTGGCAACAGGGGCCCGATTGCCGCGGTGGTGTACGGCAACGCCGACGCGAACCGATACCGCGACATCAGCTGCCCGAACAGCCCCACGAGCCCGGCCGCCGCGGCCGTGGAGGCGACGGGCGAGATCCCGCCCGCGTAGTGCATCGACCCGTACACGCTCCACGCCACACCCCCGTTGAGCGTCACGATCAGCACGGTGGATCGTTCCTGCTGGAGCAGCACGGCGAAGGTGAGCGTCAGGAGCATCGACGCGGCGATCTGCCAGTACGGCCGCTCGGCGGACTGCAGGGCGGTGTCCGGATTGAGTTCGGCGCCCAGTGTCACGCCGAAGTACAGGATCACGAGGACACCGATGACGATGCCGACGTAGAAGTACATGACCTCCAGGAGCCGGGCCGCCGCGGTGATGTAGTAGCCGGTCAGCCCGTCCTGTACGCCCGCCACCAGCGCCCGCCCGGGCAGCAGCGCGAACAGCCCACCGGTGATCACCGCGGACGCCCGCACGTCGACGTGCGCGATCGTGAGCGCGGCACCCATCGCGGCGGCCGGCATCGCGGCCACCGTGAACTGGTAGAACTCCGGCAGCCCGCGCCCCGCGCACAGCCACGCCAGCCGGTCGCCCAGCATCGCGCCGATGGCAGCCGCGACGAACACGATCGCGTCGCCGCCGACGAGCACGGAGGCCGCGCCCGCGAGCAGCCCGGTCGCGAGGGTCAGCACCCAGCCGCTGTACGGGTGCCGGTTGCGGCGGATCTCCGCGAGCCGCCGGTAGGACTCCTCCAGGGAGACCTCGGTCTGGTCGTCGCTGATGTCGTCGACGAGTTGGTAGACGGCCGCCAGGCGCGTGTAGTCGGTTCCCCGGCGCCGTACGGTCCGCGAGGCGGTCACCGGATCGTCGACCAGCGACGGCTGGTACGAGATGGACAGCAGCGTGAAGGTGACGCCCGGCTCGCAGCGGTCCAGCCCGTAGGAACGGCAGACGGCGAACATCGCTGCCTCCACGTCCTCGGCGCCCTCCCCGCCCGCGAGCAGCAACTCGCCGATGCGCAGGGTCAGGTCGAGCACGCGCGGGACAGCCGGACCCTCGTCCTCGGCCTTCTGCACGGTCTCGGGCAGGGGCCGCTCGGCGACCGGCATGCGCAGCATCGTGCGCATCCGGTCCTGCCAGGGCACGTTCTGGGCGGCGAGCTCGACCCGCGGTATGCCGGTCGGCGGAGTGAAGGCGGACGGTGGGAACTTGGCGCTGTACGTCCTCGGCGTGCTGAACGCCGACCCCTCCGACTCGACGACGGGCACCTGCGGGACGCCGAGCCCCTTGGGAACCGCGAACTCGGAGGTCGTCGAGGACTCCTCCTCGACCACCGATGTCTGCGCCACCACACCGGCCGGCGGGGCGAACGCACTCCTCGCCTCGTCCGACTGCGGCTTACGGTCCTCCGCCTCCGGCTCCCTCACCCACGACTCCCGAATCGCATCTCCCAGTACGCCTCAGTATGCGCACGGGGCAGACAAAGGGGCCGCGCGACCCCGTCGGGGTCACGCGGCCCGCAGGTCACAGGGGAGATCAGTGACCGCCCTGCTCCTCGGCACGCTTGTACGACCGCTCGATCTCGGCCTCGGCGTCCGTACGGCCCACCCAGTTGGCGCCCTCGACGGACTTGCCGGGCTCCAGGTCCTTGTAGACCTCGAAGAAGTGCTGGATCTCCAGACGGTCGAACTCCGACACGTGGTGGATGTCGCGCAGGTGCTCCACACGCGGGTCGTGCGCGGGCACGCACAGCAGCTTGTCGTCGCCGCCGGCCTCGTCCGTCATACGGAACATGCCGATCGTGCGGCACTGGATGAGGCAGCCGGGGAAGGTCGGCTCGTCCAGGATGACCAGCGCGTCCAGCGGGTCGCCGTCCTCGCCGAGGGTGTTCTCGACGAAGCCGTAGTCGGCCGGGTAGCTGGTCGAGGTGAACAGGCGACGGTCCAGGCGGATCCGACCGGTCTCGTGGTCCACCTCGTACTTGTTCCGTGAACCCTTCGGAATCTCGATCGTGACGTCGAACTCCACCGGTGGCTCCTCCATGATCAACACATAGTTCTGGTGGTTAAGTGTCCCTCACGCAGGTGTGTGATCGCGAAAGGGGCTGGTGGTCGTGCCAGAGCTGAAGGCTTGGCGGGCCGCGAGACCGCATGTGGTGCGGGTCGCGCGATCCGTGAGACCTCAACTCGTACGGGCCGTGGGAGCCGTGAAGCCACCGCTCGTACGAGCCGCGGGAACCGTGAAACCGCAACTTGTCCGCGCCGCGGAAACGGTGAAACCGCTGGTCACACGGCCGTCGACCGTGCAGCTCACGGCGGGCTCCGCCACCCTCGGACTCGTCGTGGCGGCCACCGTGGTCACCGCGGCCGGACCCTGGGACTCCACCGGTCAGCGTACGGCGGAGCGCGACTGGGCCGCATCGCGGGAGCGCTCAGGTGGCGCAGATCACGGTCATGTGTCCGGTACGTCCGGAAAGGCGCCGGCGCCCGCCCCCAGCGCCGCGTCCGTGCTCAGCGCACTCGGCGGACTCGGCGGCTCCGTCGGCGCCGGGCCGTCCCCCACGGAGAAGGCCCTCGCCGACGTCCTCGGCCCGCTCCTCAACGAAGCCGCGCTGGGCCCCGAACGTGCGGCCGCCGTCGTCGACATGGCCACCGGCAAACGCCTGTACGGCCGGGCCGCGGGCACCGCGCTGACCCCGGCGTCCACCACGAAGATCGCCACAGCTGTCGCGGCCCTCAGCGCGGCGGGCGCCGACCACCGCATCGCGACCCGCACGGTCCTCGAACCCGACACCACCGAACTCGTCCTGGTCGGCGGCGGCGACCCCACGCTGACCGCCCGCAAGGACGCGGAGGGCAACGCGAGTCTGCGCACCCTCGCCGACGCCACCGCCCGCGCCCTCAAGGACCGTAAGACCAAAGACGTGACGCTCTCGTACGACACCTCGCTGTACGAGGGCCCCGGCGCGCACCCGATCGGGGCCGACAACACCAACCTCGCCCCGGTCAGCGCCCTGATGGCCGACGAGGGCCGACTCGACGACTCCTCCAGCGGCATCGCCGACCGCAGTAGGAACCCGGCGGCCGACGCGACGAAGAAGTTCGCGGACCTGCTGAAGGAGCGCGGCATCAAGGCCACGGCCCCCGGCCCCTCCAAGGCGACCGACCGCGCCAAGGCCCTCGCCACCGTGCAGTCCCCGCCCCTGTCCGCCCTGGTCGAGCGCATGCTGACCACCAGCGACAACGACATCGCGGAGGCCCTGGCCCGCCAGACGGCCCTCGCCGCGGGCGAACCGGCGAGCTTCAAGGGCGGCGGCACCGCCATCCGCAAGCAGCTGAAGAAGCTCGAACTGCCCCTCAAGGGCACGACATTCGCCGACGGCAGCGGCCTGGACCGCGCCGACCGGCTCACCGCGGACCTGCTTACCGCCCTGCTGGCCAAGGCCGCCGACCCCGCCCACCCCGAGCTCCGCGCCACCCTCACGGGGCTTCCCGTGGCCGGCTTCACCGGCACCCTGAGCACGCGTTACGCGGGCCGGCCCGGCACCGGCCTCGTACGAGCCAAGACGGGCACCCTGACCGGCGTACACGCCCTCGCGGGCACGGTCGTCGACACCGACGGCCACCTCCTCGCCTTCGCCTTCCTGACCTCGTCCGACCGACCCACGGACCGCACGGCCACCCAGCAGACCCTGGACCGCCTGGCGTCAACCCTGGCGACCTGCGGCTGCAGCTGAGATTTCGACCGGCGACCGTTGTCGGCGCGCCCCGTCAGGGGCCGCCGCCAGGGGCGCGGGGCTGTGTCGATTTGCGGCTCCTCCCCCACTCTCGGCTCCTCCCCCACTCTCGGCTTCTTCCCCACTCTCGGCTTCGCTCGAGCGGGGGGACCCCCATGAGCGGGGGGACCCCCATCGTGGGCGCGCTCAGCCACAGCCGACCCGCACGGTCTCCACAAGGGGCACCCCTACGGTCCACTCCCTGCCCCAAGCGGCAGCGCTCACGTACGGTTGACTGCATGACGAGCATCCGTGGTGCGGAGATGGTCGACTGGAATCTCGCGGTGGCGACCGCGACCCGGCTCGTACGGCCGGGCCCAGAGGTGAGCCGCGACGAGGCCAGGGCCGTCGTCGCAGAGCTGCGCCGGCATGCAAAGGCGTCGGAGGAGCATGTCCGCGGCTTCACGCGGATGGGCGGCGACGACCTCCATGACACTCCCATCCTCGTCGTCGACCGTCCGGGCTGGGTCCGGGCGAACGTCGCCGGGTTCCGGGAACTCCTCAAACCGCTGCTCGACAAGATGCAGGAACGTCGCGGCAGCACTCCAGGCGGAGCCGTCCTCGGCGCCGTCGGCGGCAAGGTCACCGGCGTCGAGCTGGGCATGCTGCTGTCCTTCCTCTCCTCCCGGGTCCTCGGCCAGTACGAGACCTTCGCCCCGGCCACCCGCGAACTCCCGGCGGGTGAGAACGGCGGCGGACGCCTCCTCCTGGTGGCGCCCAACATCGTGCACGTGGAGCGGGAACTCGACGTCCAGCCCCACGACTTCCGGCTCTGGGTCTGCCTCCACGAGGAGACCCACCGCACGCAGTTCACGGCGGTGCCCTGGCTGCGCGATCACCTTGAGGGTGAAATCCAGTCTTTCTTGGGCGAGACCGAGGTCGACCCCATGACCGTCCTGGAACGCATCCGCGAGGCCGCCCAGTCCCTCGCGGGCGGCCGCCCCGAGGGCGAGGAGGGCGACGACCAGCGCTCCATCGTCGAAATCGTGCAGACCCCGGCCCAGCGCGAGATCCTCGGCCGGCTCACCGCCGTGATGTCCCTCCTGGAGGGCCACGCCGACTTCGTGATGGACGGCGTCGGCCCCGCCGTGGTCCCGTCCGTCGCCGAGATCCGCGAGAAGTTCCAGCAGCGGCGCGCCCGCGGCGCCTCCCGCCTCGACCTGGCCCTGCGCAAGCTGCTCGGCCTCGACGCCAAGCTGCGCCAGTACCGCGACGGGGAGCGATTCGTCCGCGCGGTCGTGGACGAGGTGGGCATGGACGGCTTCAACCGCGTGTGGACCTCTCCGAACACGCTCCCCACCAAGACAGAGATCGCCAAACCGGCGGACTGGGTCGCGCGGGTGCACCGTAAGGCAGAGTCGTGAAATGAATCCGGCCGACGGCAGGTGAACGCCCCTCCAATCACCCGTCCGAGGGACCGTGAGCGATGGGTAGGCGTGCAATGCTCGGGGAACGTCCCGGTTCTGTCACCATCTACACACTCTGAGTGACCGATCCCGGGCTCACCCCCCGACAATTTCATGAAGGGAACCGGACATGGGTCCCCATCCTGCGGTCGCGGCGATACGCCTGGCGGTCCGCCGCGTGCTCCACGACGTTCTCACCGACCACACACCCGCCGCTCACGCCAATTCCGTTCACGCCGATTCCACTCGCGTCAGTTCCGCCGCATCCGTCAGTTCCGCCACTTCGCACCAGCCGCCGCCCCCGCCGCTCGTGCTCGTGGCATGCTCCGGCGGCGCCGACTCCATGGCGCTCGCCTCCGCACTCGCCTTCGAAGCCCCCAAACTCGGCATCCGCGCCGGCGCCGTCACCGTGGACCACGGTCTGCAGTCCGGCTCCGATCTGCGCGCCGCCGAGGTGGTGC
Organism: Streptomyces sp. NBC_00878; assembly: GCF_026341515.1. Classification (NCBI taxonomy): domain Bacteria; kingdom Bacillati; phylum Actinomycetota; class Actinomycetes; order Kitasatosporales; family Streptomycetaceae; genus Streptomyces; species Streptomyces sp. NBC_00878. The sequence continues at coordinate 6,094,746 of NZ_JAPEOK010000001.1, forward strand.
TGCGCCTCACCGAACTCGGCCTGGACCCTGTCGAGTCCGTCGCCGTCACCGTCGGCCGCGACGGCGGACCCGAGGCAGCCGCCCGCGACGCCCGCTACGGCGCCCTGGACGAAGCCGCCGAGCGTCATGGAGCCGCCTCGGTCCTGCTGGGCCACACCCGCGACGACCAAGCCGAAACCGTCCTGCTCGGCCTGGCCCGCGGCTCCGGAATCCGCTCCCTGTCCGGAATGGCCGCTGTCTCCGGTGGGCCGGGAGCCGCCCGCCGCTACCGCCGCCCCTTCCTGCACCTCGATCGGCAGACCGCCCGCAAGGCCTGCATGGCCCAGTCCCTGCCCGTCTGGGACGACCCCCACAACGCGGACCCGGCGTACACCCGCTCCCGGCTGCGCCACGAGGGTCTGCCCGCCCTGGAGAAGGCGCTCGGCAAGGGCGTCGTCGAAGCCCTTGCCCGTACGGCCCAGCTGTCGCGTGACGACGCCGACGCGCTCGACACATGGGCGGGCCAGGCCGAGGCCTCCGTGCGCGACGCCACGGGTCTCCTGGAGTGCGCCAAGCTGTACGCCCTGCCGCCCGCCGTGCGCCGACGCATCCTGCGCCGCGCAGCCATCGAGGCCGGGGCGCCCGCCGGTTCGCTGTTCGCTCGGCACATCGAAGAGGTCGACCGGCTGATCACCGGCTGGCGCGGTCAGGGAGCCATCAACCTCCCGGGCAAAGTCGTCGCCCAGCGGCAGGGTGGCAGACTGGTGATTCGGCAAGGCTGAAAAAGGGTTCCCCTTCGGGGAGCGACCCGCCCCGGAGGGCAACCCCTTCGGGGAGCGGCTCCTCTTCGGGGAGGGCCGGGAAGCAGCCGGTGGGACGACCGAAAGTGATGCGGGTGGACGCGAAAGACCTGGGCACCGACCTCAAGTCGGTGCTCATCACCAAGGAAGAGATCGACGCGAAGCTGGGCGAGCTGGCCGCGAAGATCGACGCGGAGTACGCGGGCAAGGACCTGCTGATCGTCGGTGTCCTGAAGGGCGCCGTGATGGTCATGGCGGACCTGGCGCGTGCCCTGTCCACCCCCGTCACCATGGACTGGATGGCCGTGTCCTCGTACGGGGCGGGCACCCAGTCCTCCGGCGTGGTGCGGATCCTCAAGGACCTCGACACCGACATCAAGGGCAAGCACGTCCTGATCGTCGAGGACATCATCGACTCGGGACTCACGCTGTCCTGGCTGATCTCCAACCTCGGCTCCCGCGAGCCCGCGTCCCTCAAGGTGTGCACGCTGCTGCGCAAGCCGGAGGCCGCGAAGGTCGCGATCGAAGTGGAGTGGGTCGGCTTCGACATTCCCAACGAGTTCGTCATCGGGTACGGCCTCGACTACGCGGAGAAGTACCGGAACCTGCCGTTCGTCGGTACGCTCGCGCCTCACGTCTACGGCGGCTGAGGCACCCTGGAGGGACGGCGTCCCACTGGCGGGGGACCAACCCCTGTAGGACGTCCGGGAACCCCAGCGGGTTTCGCGCCGTTGGAGCATGCGTAGACGGGTTTGTCAGCCGGGCCGTGCGACTTCGGGTGACAATGCTGAGGTACCGTCCGAAGAACAGTCTTATCAAACTCACTATGGCAGGAGGGACGGGGCGACACCGCTCCGTATGGATGGACGTGAAGCGATACTTCCGTGGGCCGGTCATGTGGATCGTGCTGGCCGTCCTTGCCGTGGTCGTGTTGATGCAGGTCGTCGGCTCGTCCGGCGGCTACAAGACGGTGGACACCGGCCAGGTCGTCCAGGCGATCAATGACAACAAGGTCCAACAGGCCAAGATCACCACCGGCGACGAGCAGATCGTCAAGATCGAGCTCAAGGACGGCGAAAAGGTCGAGGGCAGCTCGAAGATCCAGGCGAGCTACATCGGCGACCAGGGCGTTTCCCTGGCCACCACCCTTCAGGGCAAGTACCAGAACAAGGAGATCCCGGACGGCTACACGGTCTCGCCGACCAAGCAGAACGCTTTCGTCGGCATCCTGCTGTCCCTGCTCCCCTTCGTCCTCATCGTCGTCGTCTTCCTGTTCCTGATGAATCAGATGCAGGGCGGCGGCTCCCGGGTCATGAACTTCGGGAAGTCCAAGGCGAAGCTCATCACCAAGGACACCCCGAAGACGACGTTCGCCGACGTGGCGGGCTCGGACGAGGCCGTCGAGGAGCTCCACGAGATCAAGGAGTTCCTCCAGGAGCCGGCGAAGTTCCAGGCCGTCGGCGCGAAGATCCCCAAGGGCGTGCTCCTGTACGGGCCTCCCGGTACGGGTAAGACGCTGCTCGCGCGTGCTGTCGCGGGCGAGGCGGGCGTCCCCTTCTACTCGATCTCCGGTTCCGACTTCGTCGAGATGTTCGTCGGTGTCGGTGCCTCCCGGGTCCGCGACCTGTTCGAGCAGGCCAAGGCGAACGCCCCGGCGATCGTCTTCGTCGACGAGATCGACGCGGTCGGCCGCCATCGCGGCGCCGGCCTCGGCGGCGGTCACGACGAGCGCGAGCAGACGCTGAACCAGCTGCTCGTCGAGATGGACGGCTTCGACGTCAAGGGCGGTGTGATTCTCATCGCTGCCACGAACCGTCCTGACATCCTCGACCCGGCCCTCCTGCGGCCCGGCCGCTTCGACCGCCAGATCGCGGTCGACCGCCCGGACATGCAGGGCCGTCTGGAGATCCTCAAGGTCCACCAGAAGGGCAAGCCGGTCGCTCCGGACGTCGACCTGGGCGCGGTTGCCCGGCGTACGCCCGGCTTCACGGGCGCGGACCTGTCGAATGTGCTGAACGAAGCCGCGCTGCTCACCGCGCGCAGCAACCTGAAGCTCATCGACAACAACATGCTCGACGAGGCGATCGACCGTGTGGTCGCGGGCCCGCAGAAGCGGACCCGGATCATGTCGGACAAGGAGAAGAAGATCACCGCGTACCACGAGGGCGGACACGCCCTGGTCGCGGCGGCCTCTCCGAACTCCGACCCGGTCCACAAGATCACGATCCTCTCCCGAGGACGTGCTCTGGGCTACACGATGGTCCTGCCGGACGAGGACAAGTACTCCACGACCCGCAACGAAATGCTCGACCAGCTGGCATACATGCTGGGCGGGCGCGCGGCCGAGGAGCTCGTCTTCCACGACCCGACCACGGGTGCCGCGAACGACATCGAGAAGGCCACCGCCACGGCCCGCGCGATGGTCACGCAGTACGGCATGACCGAGCGCCTCGGCGCGATCAAGTTCGGCGGCGACAACACCGAGCCCTTCCTGGGCCGGGAGATGTCGCACCCGCGCGACTACTCGGAAGAGGTCGCCGCGCTCGTCGACGAAGAGGTCAAGAAGCTCATCGAGAACGCGCACAACGAGGCCTGGGAGATCCTGGTCGAGAACCGCGACGTCCTCGATGCGCTGGTCCTTCAGCTGCTGGAGAAGGAGACGCTGAGCAAGGAGCAGATCGCCGAGGTCTTCGCTCCCCTCGTCAAGCGTCCGGCCCGCCCCGCGTGGACCGGTTCCTCCCGGCGCACGCCGTCCACCCGCCCGCCGGTGCTCTCCCCCAGGGAGCTGTCACTGACGAACGGGACGAACGGCGCCAGCCCCGCGATCACCGCGAACACCAGTGCCTCCGCCGAGGCGCTCCCGGTGACCGAGTCGGCCCCCGAGGACCGTTCCGAGAGCTGATCCAGGCCCCGGTGAGGTACGCCTCACCAGGCCCGGAACGAATGCCGCGCCCCCCAGGTCTTAGCCTGGGGGGCGCGGCATCTTTGTATGCCGAACATGAGACGCGTGATCCGTATGCGTCGAAGGCTCAGGAACGAGGCACGAGATGACCGATCCCGTGACGCTGGACGGCGAGGGCACGATCGGCGAATTCGACGAGAAACGCGCCGAGCACGCCGTACGAGAACTGCTGATCGCGATCGGTGAGGACCCGGACCGGGAGGGACTGCGGGAGACGCCGGGGCGGGTGGCCAGGGCATACAAGGAGATCTTCGCGGGGTTGTGGCAGACGCCCGAGGAGGTCCTGACGACGACGTTCGATCTCGGCCACGACGAGATGATCCTGGTCAAGGACATCGAAGTGTTCTCGACATGTGAGCATCATCTGGTGCCGTTCAGGGGTGTCGCGCACGTCGGCTACATCCCGAGCACGAGCGGAAAGATCACCGGGCTGTCCAAGCTGGCCCGGCTCGTGGACGTCTATGCCAGGCGGCCGCAGGTGCAGGAACGACTCACCACGCAGATCGCCGAATCGCTGATGGAGATTCTGGAGCCGCGTGGCGTGATCGTCGTGGTCGAGTGCGAGCACATGTGCATGTCGATGCGGGGGATTCGTAAGCCGGGGGCCAAGACCATAACGTCGGCCGTTCGCGGGCAGCTGCGGGATGCTGCGACCCGGAATGAGGCCATGAGTCTGATCATGGCTCGGTAGCACGGATCGACCCCGGTCTGCCGGTCGCGTTTGCCGTTTGCGCCGCGGGAGGTGTGGTGCGTCGGCGGGTGCGGGCCGGTGAGGGCCTGTCGCGCAGTTCCCCGCGCCCCTGGACTACGGGCGGCGCCTCACTATGCCGCCCGGGCCGTGCCGCCGTTCGTGTCGTCGTCCTCCGGGAGTTTGCAGACGCGTTCCAGGAAGAAGGCGGCCGCTATGACGGCGATGCCCGCGAGGACCGAGAAGCCGGCGTAGATGGCCTGGTCGCGGCGGGCCGGGATGTCGAGGGACTCCAGGAGGAAGACGCCCGTGCCGCCGTACATACCGGCGACGAGGGCGGCGACCAGGGCGCTGGCCTGGCCGAAAACGACCGCTCGGGCCGCCATCAGCGGGTCGACGCCCTTGGCGCCGGGGCGGCGCTCGCGCTGGGCCTTCAGCCGCGCCCGGAGGGAGAGCGCCGTGGCCAGGAGCACCGCGGCGATCAGCGCGAGGACGATGGGGGCGGCCAGGGGGACCCGGGGGAGTGTCCCGACCGAGTTCCACAGGCGGGCACCCGCCCAGGACAGCACTCCGGCGATGAAGAACACCGCGGCCAGCGTCCTGATGCGCAGCTCTTTCACTCAGTTCCTCTCGCGATCGCGTGTCCTGGCTCACGGTGTCTCGGCCGGGCTCCTGGGAGTGTCCCCGGGGCAGACGCGGCCGCATCGCCCCTTCGGCCGACCCGCTTGTGTGCGTCTCGACCTTAACGACTACTCGGGTAGCTGGAGTTCCAGGTCGGCGCGGGGCGCGACACCTTCCTGGGGGACCTCGGCGAGCAGGTGCGCCACGGGGCCGCGGCCGGGGAGCTGGGCCTCGGGCTCCACGTCGTACCAGGGAGCCAGGACGAAGGCGCGTTCGTGGGCCCGGGGGTGGGGGAGGGTCAGGACCGGGTCGTCGGAGACCATGTCCGCGTACGCCACGATGTCCACGTCGATCGTGCGCGGACCCCAGCGCTCGTCCCGTACGCGGTGGAAGGCCTCCTCGACCGCGTGGGCCCGCTCCAGGAGCGAGGAGGGCGGGAGGGTCGTCTTCAGCACGATCACCGCGTTGAAGTACGTCGGCTGGCTGCCCGGGTCCACGCCCCACGGCTCCGTCTCGTACACCGGAGAGACCAGTTTGACGCGGACGCCCGGGGTGTCCTCCAGGGCGTCGATGGCGCCCTGGATGGTCTCCAGGCGGTTGCCGAGGTTCGAGCCGAGGGAGAGCACGGCGCGCCTGGGGTTCTGCAGGGTCGTGTCCGCGGCGTCGACGCGCTCCACCACGGAGGCGGGCACCGGCTGTACGGTCGGGTCGCTCTGGCCCTCGGTGAACGCGGTCATACTCGGCTCCGGGTGATGGTGACGGTCACGTCGTCGAAGGGGACCGTGATCGGGGCGTCCGGCTTGTGGACGCACACCTCGACCTCCTGGACCCCGTCGTGCTTGAGGCACGTCCGGGCGATGCGCTCGGCGAGCGTCTCGATGAGGTTCACCGGCTCGCCCTCGACGACGGCCACGACCTCCTCCGCCACGATGCCGTAGTGCACGGTCTTCGTGAGGTCGTCGTCAGCTGCGGCCGGCCGGGTGTCCAGGCCCAGCGTGAGGTCCACGATGAAGGTCTGGCCCTCTTCGCGTTCCCTGGGAAAGACACCGTGGTGCCCACGGGCCCTGAGGCCGCGCAGCGCGACACGATCCACGCGAATCACTCCTGCAGTCGTCGGTAACGGCGGGTTCGTCCCGCGTGCGGTCGGCACACCGGCCTCAACCGAATCTACCTGCGAGCACTGACAAGGCTCGCCCACCGGGGGCTCGCCCCGCGCGGGGGCGAGCAGGGTTCATCGAGTGTTTTCCTGGGGGAATGCGACGGCTCACGGGCTGGTAGCCGCGCATACCCAGGGCCTGGTGATCTCAATCTCTAACGGGCCCCTACCCACTCAAGCGGGTGACTCGTCGTCTTCTTCCTCGCCGGATTCGGCCAGTACGGGAGAGGCGTGGTGCGACCAGAGTTTCCAGCCCTCGGGTGTGCGGCGGAACACGTTCGTGGCGACGACGAGCTGGCCGACGAGCGGCCCGAGTTCATCGCTGTTCTCGGGCGCCGGGCCGCCGCTGAGGATGTTCTCCGTACAGGTCACCAGGGCGGTGTCGCCGGTGACCGAAACATGCACGTCGGTCAGGAAGAACTGGATGTACTCGGTGTTCGCCATGATCAGCGCGTACGACCTCAGGACCTCGCCGCGGCCGTTGAGAACCGGCCAGCCGGGGTGGACGCAGGAGACCTCGCCGGCCTGTGCGGGGTCGTGGTACTCCTCGTCGTGGCCCAGGTCGGACGGGGTCAGCCAGATCGACGACAGTTCCTCGAAGTCGCCCCGCTCCATCGCCTCGTAGAAGGCGGTGTTGGCCAGTTCGACCTGCTCGACGTCCGTGTGGGGGGCGCTCACCGGTCTCCCTCTGCGGTCCGGTCTCCCCCTGCGGTCCGGGCACCCTCCACGGCCCGGGCACCCTCCACGGCCCGGGCGACCCGGACGGCGTCGGCGGTGGCCCGTACCTCGTGGACACGGACGGCCCACGCGCCCTGATGGGCGGCGAGCGCGGAGACGGCCGCGGTGGCGGCGTCCCGCTCCCGGGCGGGCGGCGGGGCACCCTCGGGGCCCGCCAGCACGCGGCCCAGGAACCGCTTGCGGGAGGCGGCCACCAGCACGGGGTGCCCGAGCTCCCGGAGACGGTCGAGGTGGGCGAGCAGGATCAGGTCGTGCTCGGCCTCCTTGGAGAAGCCGAGGCCCGGGTCGACGACTATGCGGTCCGCGGCGACGCCGCCCGCCAGAACGGCCTCCACGCGCGCGTGGAGCTCGTCGACGACTTCGGAGACGACGTCCTCGTACGTCCCTCGTACGGTGCTGCCCTGGAGGAAGCCGCGCCAGTGCATGACCACGAAGGGGGCGCCCGCGGCCGCGACGGCCGGGATCATCGCGGGGTCGGCGAGGCCGCCGCTGACGTCGTTGACGAGAGCGGCGCCCGCGGCGAGCGAGCGCTCGGCGACGGAGGCGCGCATCGTGTCCACGGAGACGGTGACGCCTTCGGAGACGAGGCCCCGCACGACCGGGATGACGCGCTTGAGCTCCTCCGCCTCGTCGACGCGGGCGGCGCCGGGGCGGGTGGACTCGCCGCCCACGTCGACCAGGTCCGCGCCTTCCGCGACCAGGTCGAGGCCGTGTTTGACCGCCGCGGTGGTGTCGAACCAGTGTCCGCCGTCCGAGAAGGAATCGGGGGTCACGTTCACGACGCCCATGACCGCGCAGCGGTCCCACACCGGGAGACCTGCGACTTGGCCGCGCCCGCTCTTCTTGCTCATGACCTCAAGCCTAGGCCCCCGGCGGTGAGCGGATGGTCGCCCTGGGTGGGTGGGGATGCTCCCGCACGTTCCGTTTTCGGGCGCGGGTTGTGTCGGGCTGGTCGCGCGCACGCGGCGGAGCCGCACATGTCACAGCCCCGCGCCCCTGACGGGGCACGCGAACCGGCCGCCGCGCGGCGCGGGGGTGGGCGTCGCGAGGCGGCCGGGGCTGTGGTGCGGGGACGGGAGTGCGGGGGCCTGAGTGCGGGGGCGGTTACGCCGCTCGTACGTCGCGTTGTTCCGCCACCGCGTGTGCGCAGGGGCGCGGAGCCCGTGCCCGGCGGCGTACGAGGCGCGGGAGGGCGACGTTCACGAAGCCCTCGGCCTGCATCGCGGCGAAGCCGATGCGGGGGAGGTCGCGGGAGGAGCGGTAGACGACGAAGCGGGGCTCCCAGTAGGGACGGAACTTCGCGTTGAACTTGTAGAGCGACTCGATCTGGAACCAGCGGGAGAGGAACACCAACAGGCCGCGCCAGGCCCGCAGGACCGGGCCCGCGCCGATCTTCTCGCCGCGGGCGAGGGCCGCGCGGAACATCGCGAAGTTCAGGGAGACGCGGGTGATGCCCAGGCGGGGGGCCGCCTGGAGGGAGGCCACGATGAGGAGTTCGTTCATACCGGGGTCCGCCGAGCGGTCGCGGCGCATGAGGTCCAGGGAGACCCCGTCCGTGCCCCAGGGGACGAAGTGGAGTACGGCCTTCAGGTCGCCGTACGGGCCCGGATCGGTGTCTTCCTTGTGGGCCGTCGCGATGAGGCAGTCGCCGTCGGCCGGGTCGCCGATGCGGCCGAGCGCCATGGAGAAGCCGCGCTCGGTGTCCGTGCCGCGCCAGTCCTCCGCGGCGAGCCGGATCCGGTCCAGCTCGCCCTCGCTCAGGTCACGGATGCGCCGTACGCGGGTCTCGTAGCCGGCTCGCTCGATGCGCTTCACCATCTGGCGCACGTTTCGCATCGCGCGCCCGGCAAGGGAGAAATCCGCGGTGTTCACCACCGCCTCGTCGCCCAGTTCGAGGGCGTCGAGGCCGGTCTCGCGGGTCCAGACCTCGCCGCCCGTCTCGGAGCAGCCCATCACGGCGGGCGTCCAGGAGTGGGCCTTCGCCTCGTCCATGAAGCGTTCGATCGCGCCGGGCCAGGCCTCGACGTCGCCGATCGGGTCGCCGCTGGCCAGCATCACCCCGGACACGACGCGGTACGTCACCGCCGCCTTGCCGCTCGGCGAGAAGACGACCGCCTTGTCGCGGCGGAGTGCGAAGTGGCCGAGCGAGTCGCGGCCGCCGTGCTTCTCCAGGAGGGCGCGCAGCCGTGCCTCGTCGTCCTCGGTCAGGCGTGCGGCCGGGTGTTCGGGGCGGAAGGCCAGATAGATCGTGGTCACGGCGGTCAGCAGGCCGAGCGCGCCGAGCGAGAAGGCCACCGTCCAGGACGTGTTGCCCTGGTATTCGATCGGGCCCTCGAAGCCGAACAGGCCGTACAGCACGTGGCTGATGCGGTCCGCGAGGCTCGGGTCGCCGACCAGCCGGTTCGGGTGGGCGCTGACGATGACCAGGCCGAGGAGGAGTGAACCCGCGCCCATAAGGACGAAGTTGGCGAGCGCGAGCCAGCGGCTGCGCGGGTCGGGCAGCGCCGCGAACTCCCTCCGGTGGCGCAGCAGCAGGGCGAGCAGCGCCAGTGAGATGAAGAAGCCGATGAGCGAGTGCCGGTAGGTGAACTGGGCGAGGGCGCCCGCCGGGAGCAGCACCACCGCGGCCCGCCATGCCCTCCGCTTGTGGCGGCGCAGACCGTGGGCGAGCAGCAGCAACAAGACGCCCGTGCTGAGCGACAGGGCGGCGGCGAACGGACCGAGCGCGCCCGGCAGCACCTCGGCGAGCGTGTGCATGCGGCTGTGGCGGAAGCGCGGAAAGACACCCGCGGCGATGTCCAGCAGCCCGACGAGCGTGCAGGCCCTGGCGACCAGGGCGGGAACGGCCTCCGGGCGCGGACCACGGAGTACGCCCCGCAGCCTGCTCGTTCGAGCCGCAACCTCGCCCGACATTTCCCCATCTATCCTGACAGACATCGCATCCCGTAGTTCCGCGAGAGACCGTGAATCCGGTGCCAATCCGGCATCCGGCGACATTGCGCCCTCTAGGACGGTGTCTTGAGGCAACAGGTTCACTCCTCATCGGAAAACAGCTTCAAAGGGCAGGGAAAGTCCGGGACAAGGTGCCGTGAAGGAAGCGGCGCCCGACACCGGCCGGAAAGCGCAGGCAGGAAGAGTCCATGGGTCTCACGAGCAACAAGGTGCTGGCGGTCGCGGTGCTCTTCGCGGTGCTGCTGTTCGTCGGCACGGTGTGGTGGTGGCCGCGGCTCGCGCGCCGCAACTGGCGCGCCGTTTCAGGGCGGATCGGTTTACTGCTGGCCACTCAGGTCGCGGTCTTCGTGTCGGTCGGCCTCGGCGCCAACCAGGCCTTCGGCTTCTACGCCACCTGGGCCGACCTCTTCGGTCAGGAGTCGGGCCAGGGAGTCGTGGTCGACCATGACGCGGGGGGTACGAGCGGTCCGCTCCAGGTGGTGGACAAGCGGCAGGTAAACGTTTCCGGCGGGGCTCGGCGGCAGATCGGCGGGCAGATCCAGAAGGTCGACATCGTGGGCCGGCAGACCCGTATCGCTTCTCCCGCGTACGTCTATCTGCCGCCGGAGTACTTCCAACCTCAGTACCGCACCCGTACGTTCCCGGCGACCGTCGTGCTGACCGGTTATCCGGGCACCGCCGAGGCGCTCATCAAGGGCCTGCACTTTCCGCAGACAGCTCACAAGCTGGCCAAGAACGGCACGATGCGGCCGATGATCCTGGTCATGATGCGCCCGACCGTCGCACCGCCGCGCGACACGGAGTGCGTGGACGTTCCCGGCGGCCCGCGGACCGAGTCGTTCTTCGCCAAGGACCTGCCCGACGCGGTATCGCACCACTACAGGGTGGGCAAAAAGCCCGGGAGCTGGGGAATCATCGGCGACTCGACGGGTGGCTACTGCGCGTTGAAGCTCGCGATCCACCACCCGAAGACATATGGCGCCGCGGCGGGACTGTCCCCCTACTACAAGGCGCCGACCGACCCCACGACGGGCGATCTCTTCCACGGGGACAAGGAGTTGGAGAACAGCGCCGATCTGTTCTGGTACCTGAAGCACAGGCCCGCGCCCGATACCTCGCTGCTCGTCACCAGCAGCAAACAGGGGGAGACCAACTACAAGAAGACGCTGCGGTTCATAGACCTGGTGGAGGCGAAGGAGCCGACCCGGATCTCGTCGATCATCCTCGACAGCGGCGGGCACAACTTCAACACCTGGCGGCGCGAGATCCCGGCGACCCTGCGGTGGATCAGCGGGCGGCTGGGCGGCCGTTGACGGGGCGGCAGGGCTGCAATCGCAGCCCTGCCCGAACAGACATCGCCGTTCTGCCCGAACAGGAGGCGATTGCCGCTGAATTTCGCGACCCGTGGGAGAACGGCCCGAACGCGAAGCAAGACCCTGATCGACTCCGAATTCCGAATGGGGATCTAATCGGAGGCGGGTACGTGGTCGATGCAGCGGCTGATGACGTGGCCGTTGTAGCGGTGATGTCGTGACGATGAAGTGGCTGGTGCGGCGCGAAGGTCTCGGTGTGGTTGTGTTTTTGCCACACGGGGCACCACGATTCGCCTACGCGCGGTAAGTTTCTGGCCATGCCACGAGGACGTCATCGCCATTCCCCACCTCTGCACCGGCTGTTGCCCCCCTCGGCGATCGCAGGCGTCTCCGCCGTCTGCGCCGCGGGGCCATGGCTGTTCTCCGAACCGTTGGTGCTCCGAGGGCTTGCCGCGGGTGCCGCGGCGACGGCTGTCATGGGCGCGGTCGTCATGCGCCGCTGGGACGCGGCGGCGGGCAAACGCGTCGCGGACCTCACGCGCGCGCGGGCGAGCGACGAGTGGCGTCACGAGGAGCGGGCCGCCGAACTGGAGACCGATCTCGAAGAGTCGCGCGAGCTGCGTACCAAGCTGGAGCACCGGCTCCGCTCGAAGCGGGCCGAGTTGCAGGGCCTGCGCAACGAACACGCCGCGCTGCTGCGGCGGTACGCCACGGCGGAGACCGAGCGTGCCACCGCGCTGGAGGGCCGTCGGCTCCTCGCGATAGAGGCGGCGGTTCCGGACCCGGCGGAGTTGGCCGCGGCGGATTCGATACCACCGGAGGGCGAGGAGACGGCATCCGCCGCTCCCGGATCCGCCCACGCGGCGTCCCAGGAAGAGGTTCCGGAGGCGACCGCGGCGACGGTCCAGGCCGCCCTCGCGGCCTCCGCGGCGGCCTCGGTCCTCTACGTGAAGGCGAACGCGGCGCTGGACCGGCTCGCGAAGGCCGGTGCACCCGGTGTACTTGGTGCGGCCGGTGCGGCCGATGCCGTACGTCCGGCCGACGCCGTCGATACGGCCGGTGCGGCCGGAGTGTCCGATGACACCGGTTCGGCGGGCGACTCCGCGGAGGACGCGTCCGAGGACGCTGAGTCTGTGAACGCTGCTCCTGCGGAGGGCGGTTCGGCGACAGGCCGTTCGGCGACGGACGGCTCCACGAAGGACGGCTCCACGAAGGACGGCTTCACGAAGGACGGCTTCACGGCGGACTCGGAGACGGACGGCTCGACAGCCGCCGAGGTCGAAGAGGCAGCTCCCGAAGTCGCAGCCCCCGAAAAGGCAGCCCCCAAAGACACGGCCCCGGGAGCGGCCGACTCCGTCTCCGCGTCCGCCGAGGACAGTTCGGCGCCGGGCGAGGTGGCGACGGCCGACTCCGTCCAGGAGGCTCCGGCGCCCATGGGCGGCCCCGTCGCAGGCGCGTCCGCGAAGGCCGGTGCCGCCAAGGGGGCCTCCGCGAAGGGCGGTGCCCCGAAGGGTTCGCCCTCGCCGGGTGGCCCCGGCAAGCGGGCGCCCCGGCCGAACGGTTCCCAGAACGGCTCCCCCAAGGGCGCGTCCGCGGCCGGCGGGACGACCGTGACGGATGCCCCCGCCAAGAGCGATGCCGGGCAGGAGGGCGAGACGCGGGGAAAGTCCCAGGCGGTCGGCGGTCACAAGCGCACGGCCGCCGCGACCACACCGAAATCCACTCAGCCCGCTCATGCCACACCTTCCGCTCAGTCCGCTCAGTCCGCGAAGAGCAGTGCGCGTCCGCGCGCGAGGTCCAAGGTCGCGACTGACGTGACGCCCGCGAAGTCCACCGTGACCGATGCGACGCCCCCGCGATCCACGGCGATCGACGTGACGTCCCTGCAGTCCACGGCGACCCGCACGGCACCCCTGCCCGAGCCCGTCACCACGCACACGTCGACGCCCGCGCCCGCCTCCGAGGCGTCGCCGGGCACCGCTCTCGCGCGGCCCACCCCGTCGGAAGTGGCCCGCGTACAGCGGCGGCCCGCGTCCGGAGCGACGGCACCCTCCCCGACGAGCGCGGCCGCACTCACCCCCGCCGCGCGGCCCGCAGGGCACTTCACCGTACCCACGGCCGTAGCCGTCGCGCCGACCTCGCCCGTGCTACGCCCCTCCGTAGAGGGCGGTTTCGACTTCTTCGGGACGCAGCAGGGCGAGGAAGCGCTGGAGGCCGTACAGAACGAGGACCTCGCCGACGTGGTGGGCCCGGAGGCGCTCGCGCTCCACAAGGCCGAGTCCGAGGCCGAGTTCAAGCCCGCGAGCGAGGAGTCCCGCGGTGCCGGCCAGGTCATCGACCTGACCGCGCACGACGAGACGGAGCAGATCAACCTGACGGAACTGCGGAGCGCGGCTTCGTAAGGGCCTCGACGGTTCACGTACGTGAGGGCAGTGGCAACCCGCCACTGCCCTCACGCCGTTCAGGCCCCACCTGCCCCGTGACTCTGCCTCACCGGAAGCCAGGCAGGCGAACCCCTCAGGCCATCCACCGGTCCGGCCGGGCCTCCCGCCGCCCCGTACGCGACCGGTCCGCCTGCCCGTACAGCAGCTCCGCCGCCTCTGAGGCGTCCCTCAGCCGGGCCGTCACGGTCTTGTTGGCCCCGGTGTCCACGCGGACGTCGGCCAGCCCCTGGTGGCGCTGCCACGGCCCCTGCTCCAGGCGCACGCTCTGCACCTTGGCGTGCGGCACGAGCGAGATGCTGCGGCGCAGCAGCCCGTGCCGGGCCACGAAGACGGTGTCGGTCACGGCGAGTCCGTACCCCCGCCACCAGAACGGCACGCACCAGCCCGCCCGCCGCGGCGGGCGCGCCAGCGAGGCGGGCACGGTCACCCCCGGCAGCACGCGCGCGATGACCGCGTCGGCGACCTCGCGCGGAGCGACCGGCACGAGCACGGAGTTGGACGATCCGGCCACGTCCAGCTCGACCCGGACCCACCCGCGCCGCCGCCAGAGCAGCGGCTCGACGATGCGTACGGTCTGGACGCGCCCGGGCGGCACCGTCTCGTGCGTACGGTCCAGCAGCCCGTGGTCGATACGGAGGCCGTCCGGGGACTCGCCCACGGTCCAGTCGTACTCGCCGACGAACCGTCCCACGCTGCTCGCGCCCGCCGCGCCGAGCAGCGGAAGCGCCGTCGCGAGGACCGTCCACACGCTGTGGGTGGCGAACCACAAGAGCGGCGGTACGACGAGCGCGGCGGCCAGCGTCCCCCAGGTGGCCGCGGTCAGGACCAGCGACACGGCGAGGACACGGGCGGGTACGTGGAGCAGCTGCCGGACCGGCGCCTCGCCCACCTCGTGCGCCGTCTCGGGCGCGAAACCGGCGGCCCGCGCGAGCAGTTCGGCCCGCAGTACCCGGGCCTCCTCCTGGCCCAGATAGGCCAGCTCGTCCTTCTTGTCCGTTCCGACGACGTCGAGTTTGAGCTTGGACACCCCGGCCACGCGGGCCAGCAGCGGCTGGGTGATGTCCACGGCCTGGAGGCGTTCGAGCCGGATGTGCGCGGTGCGCCGGAACACCAGGCCCGTACGGATGCGCAGTTCGGTGTCGGTCACCGCGAAGTGCGTGAACCACCAGCTCAGAAAGCCGTAGAGGGCGGCTCCCAGGACGGCTGCGGCAAAGGCGGCCAGCAGCGTGGTCGTCGCGAGCCGCGTCAGCTGCCGCTGGGCCTGGTCGGGGTCGTGAACGGCCCACCCGGCGATCACGGCGACGGGCGCCCACGCGCGCCGCAGCGGCGTCACGGGGTGCAGCCGCCGCTCGCGCGTCCCGGCCGGGTCCCGCGCTGCCCCGGCCGCGTCCCCTATGGCCTGCGGCTCGTCCCGTACGTCCTTGGCGTCGGCCTCCTCCGGTAG
Organism: Streptomyces sp. NBC_00878; assembly: GCF_026341515.1. Lineage (NCBI taxonomy): Bacteria > Bacillati > Actinomycetota > Actinomycetes > Kitasatosporales > Streptomycetaceae > Streptomyces > Streptomyces sp. NBC_00878. Next base: position 6,109,843 of record NZ_JAPEOK010000001.1, read on the forward strand.
GGGTCCGGTGGCGTCCCGTACGTCCTTGGAGGCGCCCGGCGTTGTCACAGGCCCGCCGATCGGGCTTCGCCGAGTTCCGTGAGCCGGTCGCGCAAGCGTTCCGCCTCGGCCGGGTCCAGCCCCGGAATGCGCGCGTCCGTCGCCGCGGCGGCCGTGTGCAACTGCACGCTCGCCAGCCCGAAGTGACGTTCGACGGGGCCGGAGGTGACCTCGACCAGCTGCATGCGCCCGTACGGCACGACGGTCTCCTCGTGCCACAGCACGCCCCGGCTGATCAGCAGGTCGTCCGCGCGCTCGGCGTACCGCCAGGACCGCCAGTTGCGCCCCAGCATCGGCCAGCCCCAGAGCAGCACCGCGAGCGGCAGCAGGGCGAAGGCCGCCCAGCCGGGTCCCGCGAGCAGGCCCAGCAGCAGACCCGTACCAATGGTCAGCAGCCCCAGCCACACCACCAGCAACAGCCGTCGCATCCTCAGCAGCCCCGGCGGAAGCCCGATCCACACCGGCTCGCCCGCTGCCTGCCCCGCCGTCTGCCCCGCGTTTTCCGAGGTCCCCGTCTCCATGCCGCAAGCGTACGTACGCGACACTGTTCCCATGACTCCTACGACGGGTCCCACGGAAACCACAGTCGGTATCGGCGGCGCCGCGGAGAGCACCGACATGGTGCTCAACATCGGGCCCCAGCACCCGTCCACGCACGGTGTGCTGCGGCTGCGGCTCGTCCTCGACGGTGAGCGGATCCAGCACGCGGAGCCGGTGATCGGCTATATGCACCGCGGCGCCGAGAAGCTCTTCGAGGCGCGCGACTACCGCCAGATCATCATGCTCGCCAACCGCCACGACTGGCTCTCCGCCTTCTCGAACGAGCTGGGCGTGGTCCTCGGTGTCGAGCGGATGCTCGGCATGGAGGTCCCCGAGCGCGCGGTGTGGACGCGCACGCTGCTCGCGGAGCTGAACCGGGTCCTGAACCACCTGATGTTCCTGGGGTCGTACCCCCTGGAGCTGGGCGGGATCACGCCGATCTTCTACGCCTTCACGGAGCGCGAGGAACTCCAGCACGTCATGGAGGAGATCTCCGGCGGGCGCATGCACTACATGTTCAACCGGGTCGGCGGCCTCAAGGAGGACATGCCCGCAGGGTGGACCGCACGCGCGCGTGCGTCCGTTTCCGGAGTGCGCTCCCGCATGGACCGCTTCGACGACCTGGTGCTCGGCAACGAGATCTTCCGCGGACGTACGAGGGATGTCGGCGTCCTCTCCCCGGAGGCCGTGCACGCCTACGGAGTGAGCGGTCCCATCGCCCGCGCCTCCGGTGTCGACTTCGACCTGCGCCGGGACGAGCCGTACCTCGCGTACGCGGAACTCCAGGACACCCTGAAGGTCGTCACCCGCCAGGAGGGCGACTGCCTGGCCCGCTTCGAGTGCCTCCTGGAGCAGACCCACGTCGCGCTCGACCTCGCCGACGCCTGTCTGGACCGGCTGGCCGAGCTGCCCCCGGGCCCCGTCAACCAGCGGCTCCCGAAGGTCCTGAAGGCCCCGGAGGGCCACACGTACGCCTGGACCGAGAACCCCCTCGGCATCAACGGCTACTACCTCGTCAGCAAGGGCGAGAAGACCCCGTACCGGCTGAAGCTGCGCTCGGCCTCCTACAACAACATCCAGGCCCTGGCGGAACTGCTGCCGGGGACGCTGGTCGCGGACATGGTGGCGATTCTGGGGTCGCTGTTCTTCGTGGTCGGCGACATCGACAAGTAGGACCGAGGAACGGGAGGGCGGGTCGGCCCTCCAGGAAACCGGGCTCTACGGAACCGGGCTCTACGAAACCGGGCTCTACGTAGAGGGCTGTTCTCCGGCGGGGAGCGGGTTCGGAATTCCCACCGGCTGGGCCAGCCACCCGAAGTCGCCCAGCCCGCCCCGGGCGGTCAGCTCGGCGGCCTCACCCGCACCCGCGAGGGCCCGTACGTACGCCGCCGGATCCGTGGAGGCCAGGGTCAGTGACGGCCGTGCCCCGCTCACTCCCAGCGCGCCCAGCGCCTCCCGCTGGTTCAGCAGCCGCGCGCCGGGCAGGGCGCACGCGTCCAGTGCCACATGCGCGGTGATGTCGCAGGAGCCGTCGGGCACGGGTGTCGTCTCCCGGCCCTCCTTGAAACCGGTCAGCGTCCCGAAGGGCGGCCGTGCCCCCGCGAAGTGCGCGTAGTCGACGGCCACGGCGAGGCCCCGGCCGAGGGCGCCCACCGCGGCGGCCCACGCGGTGTCCCTGGGGAGCCCGATCTCGGCGCGGAGGCCCGCGGCGGCCTCGGTGGGGTGTCGGACGCCCTCGGCCGGCGGCGGGCCGTCCGGCGCTCCCGTGAGGGGCCACCACCGCGCCAGCCACTCCGCGTCCGGCCCCGCCACCGGCTCCCCGAGGGACTCCGTCCCGTCCTCCCGTACGAGAACGAGCCGTACCGTCCCCTCCGCGTCCACCTCGGCCACGTCCAGAGGCACGTTGTCGAGCCACTCGTTGGCGAACAGGAGGCCCGTGACGCCCGGCGGAGGCTCCGGGAGCCACTCGATACGGTGATCGAGTCCGATGGGGCGGGCGGCTCGTTCGACGGCGTACCCACGCGCGCGGGAGGCCACTTCGGCGGGGAGGGCCTTCAGGACACCGGTCACCAGCTCACCGCGGCCCGCGCCCATGTCGACGAAGGCGAGTTCGGCGGGGTGGGCCAGCGCCTCGTCGACGCGGCACAGGAGCCGGGCCACGGCCCCCGCGAACAGCGGTGACGCGTGCACCGAGGTGCGGAAATGGCCCGCGGGCCCCTCGGGGCGGCGATAGAAACCGGAGGGCCCGTACAGCGCCTCCTCGGTCGCCGGGCGCCACCCGCGCGGCTCGCCCGCCTTCTCACGCATCGCCGCGCTCACCACCGCTCCCGACCGCTTCCACCGCGTCAGGTTAAGCGCCGAGTCGAACCGGGTCTCCACCTTGGGGAGTACGAGCACCGGTTACGGATCGACCCTCCGGTTGACCCCTGCACACAGCACGCTTCCCTACGCTGGGTTACGTGCAGCGCCTCTATGACTTTCTCCGCAGGCACCCGATGTGGGTCGACGGCTTCTGGGCCGTCTTCCTCCTCGGGATCTCTGTCGTGAGCTCAACAGCCGGCCAGGAGGCCGCCGGGACCGACCTCCCGGTTGTCATCATCCCGATCACCCTGCTCCTCTGCCTGGTGATCGCGCTGCGCAGGCGTATGCCCGAGAAGATGCTGCTGCTGGCCGTGGCCTCGGGCGTGGCACAGCTGACGCTGGACATGTCGGTGGTGCCGGCCGACTTCGCACTGCTGGTGATCACCTACACGGTGGCGTCGAACGGCACCCGCTGGGCCTCCCGGCTCGCCCTGACCGCCGGTCTGTGCGCGGCGCCCCTGTCACAGCTGCGCTGGCCGAACGAGAGCACGAGCGGCGGCGGCCACGTCGCGATCGTGGTCTTCCAGATGGTCCCGTTCGCGCTCGCCTGGGTTCTCGGCGACTCGCTGCGCACCCGCCGCGCCTACTTCGCCCAGCTGGAGGAGCGCGCCGCCCGCCTGGAGAAGGAGCGCGAGGCCCAGGCCAAGGTCGCCGTCGCCGCCGAGCGCGCCCGGATCGCCCGCGAGCTGCACGACGTGGTCGCGCACAACGTCTCGGTGATGGTGGTCCAGGCCGACGGCGCCGCGTACGTCCTCGACTCCGCGCCCGACCAGGCCAAGAAGGCCCTGGAGACCATCTCCGGGACGGGCCGGCAGGCCCTCGCCGAGATGCGCCGCCTCCTCGGCGTCCTGCGCACCGGCGAACACCAGGAGTCCGGCGAGTACGTGCCGCAGCCCGACGTGGAGCAGCTCGACGAGCTCGTGGAGCAGTGCCGCAGCTCCGGCCTGCCCGTCGACTTCAAGATCGAGGGGACCCCGCGCCCCCTGCCCAGCGGCGTCGAGCTCACGGCGTACCGCATCGTGCAGGAGGCCCTCACCAACACCCGTAAGCACGGGGGGCCGAACACGGGCGCGAGTGTGCGCCTGGTCTACTTCGACGACGGCCTCGGCCTGCTCGTCGAGGACGACGGCAAGGGCGCCCCGCACGAGCTGTACGAGGAGGGCGGCGCCGACGGCCGGGGCCATGGCCTGATCGGGATGCGTGAGCGCGTCGGTATGGTCGGCGGCACCCTGGACGCGGGGCCGCGGCCCGGCGGAGGCTTCCGCGTCAGCGCCCTGCTTCCGCTCAAGCCGGCCCACTGACACGTGCACGCTTCAGCTCCACGAACCGACCGGAGGACCTTCCCATGCCGATCCGCGTGATGCTCGTCGACGACCAGGTGCTGCTGCGCACCGGGTTCCGGATGGTGCTCGCCGCCCAGCCGGACATGGAGGTCGTGGGGGAGGCGGGCGACGGCGTCGAGGCCCTCCAGGTGCTGCGCACGACCGAGGTCGACGTGGTGCTGATGGACGTCCGTATGCCGAAGCTCGACGGGGTGGAGACCACCCGCCGCATCTGCCAGGACGAGAACCCGCCGAAGGTGCTGATCCTGACCACCTTCGACCTCGACGAGTACGCCTTCTCGGGGCTCAAGGCCGGCGCCTCCGGCTTCATGCTCAAGGACGTGCCGCCCGGCGAGCTCCTCGCCGCGATCCGCTCCGTGCACAGCGGCGACGCGGTGGTCGCGCCCTCCACGACCCGGCGCCTGCTCGACCGGTTCGCGCCGATGCTGCCGAACGCCGGCAAGGAGCCCCAGTACAAGGAGCTGGAGCGGCTCACCGAGCGCGAGCGCGAGGTGATGATCCTGGTCGCCCAGGGGCTGTCGAACGGCGAGATCGCGGCCCGGCTCGTCCTCTCCGAGGCGACGGTCAAGACCCACGTGGGCCGCATCCTCACGAAGCTGGGCCTGCGCGACCGCGTCCAGGTCGTCGTCCTCGCGTACGAGACGGGTCTGGTACGGGCCGGGGGCGGCGGGGGCGCAGGACAGGGCTGAGGCGTCCGGAAGCGGGGCAGGGGCACAAGCCCGGCCGCTCGGCCGCTCGGCCGCTCGGCCGACCATGCCGTGCCGGTCAGCCCTCGTCCGTGCCGGTCGGCCGTTGACCGTGTCATTGAGCGGGGAAGCCGGGCCACGAAGCTCTTCCCTGGGGAAGCGGGCCACGAAGTCCGTCAGTGGGGAAGCCGGGCCGCGAAGTCCGTGACCGCGGTCCGTACGTCGTCCGGCGTCCACTCCAGGCCCGGCGCGCCCACCGTGACCTCGGTGAAGGCCAGCCCGGGGCCGCCCCGGACCCAGGGCTGCGGGAACAGGCTGGTCCTCGTCTCCTCGGCCTGCAGTGTCCCCGTGTCGGTCAGGACGTCGGCGTCGTACGGCAGCCAGACCTGGAACTGGTGCGTGTGCGGTTCCTCGGGGTGGACCCGCGCCCAGGGCACCCCGGCCGCGGCGAACCCCTCGCGCAGCGCCGCGGCGACCACGCGCGCGTGGGCCACGTATTCCGGGAGCCGCGGCAGCTCCTTCTCCAGGCCGATCAGCGCGGACAGGACGGTGGGGAACTGCTGGAGGATCTGCCCGCCGTACCGGTGGCGCCAGGCCTTCGCCTCGTCGACGAGTGTCTTCGGGCCCGCGAGTGCGGCGCCGCCGAATCCGTCGAGCGACTTGTAGAACGACACGTAGACGCTGTCCGCGAGGTCCGCGATCTCGTCCAGGGAGCGGCCGAAGTGGGTGGTGCACTCCCACAGGCGGGCCCCGTCGACGTGCACCACGGCGTCGCGTTCGCGCGCCGCCTCCGTGACGGCGACCAGTTCCTCCCAGGACGGGAGGACGAAACCGGCCTCCCTGAGGGGCAGTTCGAGGAACAGCGTCCCGAAGGGCTCCTCCAGGTCGCGTATTTCGTCGGCTGAGGGCATCCGCGGTTCCCGTGTCGGATGGACGGTCCGCAGGCCGCTGAGCGTGCCCAAGGAATGGCGTTCGTGGACCTCCGGGTGGGAGAGGGGATGCATCGCCACCGTCGTACTGCACGTACGGCCCGCCCAGCAGCGCAGTGCGACCTGCTGGGCCATGGTGCCCGAGGGGAAGAAGGCGGCGGCCTCCGTGCCGAGCAGGCCGGCGACCCGCTCCTCCAGGGTCTCGACGATCCCGTCGCCGTACATGTCCACCGGCTTGTCCAGGTCGTACACGTCCGGGGCGGAGTCCGTCAGCCGGGTCAGCAGCTCACCGACCGTGGAGCGGAAACCGGGACGCCACAGCACCCGCCGCGCCCCTCGCCAGGCGACCCTGCGCCGCTCACGCCGCCGCTCGGCCGTCTCTTCGGTCGTCTCGTCTCCGGTCGTCTCGTCTTCGGCAGTCTCGTGAGTCGTCTCTTCGGTTGTCGCCTCCGCCCCCTCCACGCCCTTTGTCGGCAGTCCCGCCGATCCGTCCGCCGCCCGCCCCGTCGTATCGCTCATGCTCCGGATCATGCAGGACACCACGGCGGCCGGTCATACGAATTCCCCACAGCCTGTGGACAAGAAAACGGGCCCCGGACCAATCGCGTTAACATGACGAGAAATCGTCCGGTACCCGGAGCGGACTGGAACGGAAGGCCGCCGTCGAGTGAGTACATTCCCTCAGCCAGACCCCAAGGACCGCCCCGCGCGGCTCACCGTCGGTGTGGTCGGTGCCGGTCGTGTGGGCCCCGCCCTGGCCGCGTCGCTGCAGCTCGCCGGACACCGCCCGGTGGCCGTCTCCGGTGTCTCCGACGCCTCCCGGCGCCGTGCCGCGCAACTGCTGCCCGACGTGCCGCTGGTGACCCCCGAGCAGGTCCTGGAGCGGTCCGACCTGGTGCTCCTGACCGTCCCGGACGACGCCCTGCCTGGACTCGTGGAGGGCCTCGCCGAGACCGGTGCCGTACGGCCGGGACAGCTTGTCGTGCACACCTCCGGGCGGTACGGCACAAGGGTCCTGGACCCCGCGCTGCGGGCCGGGGCGCTGCCGCTCGCGCTGCACCCCGCGATGACGTTCACCGGGACCCCGGTCGACGTCCAGCGCCTCGCCGGATGCTCCTTCGGGGTCACCGCGCCCGAGGAGCTGCGCCTCGCCGCCGAGGCCCTGGTCATCGAGATGGGCGGCGAGCCCGAGTGGGTCGCCGAGGCCTCCAGGCCGCTGTACCACGCGGCCCTCGCGCTCGGCGCCAACCACCTGGTGACGCTGGTCGCCGAGTCGATGGAACTGCTGCGCGCGGCGGGCGTCGAGGCCCCCGACCGGATGCTCGGCCCGCTGCTCGGCGCCGCCCTGGACAACGCTCTGAGGTCGGGCGACGCGGCCCTCACGGGACCGGTGGCGCGCGGCGACGCGGGCACGGTCGCCGTGCACGTCGCCGAGTTGCGCAAGCACGCGCCCCAGACCGTCGCCGGCTACCTGGCGATGGCCCGCGCGACCGCCGACCGGGCCCTCGCCCACGGCCTGCTCAAGCCGGAGCTCGCCGAGGACCTCCTCGATGTACTCGCCAACGGCACCGCCGGAGTCGCGGGCACGGGCGGAAGCGGCGGGACCGGCGGAAGCGGAGGGTCCGGCGGGGCGAGTGGCGCCGACGGAACCGACGGGACCAACGGGACCGAAGGAGACGCCCGGTGACGCGCACAGGTGCCGAGAGCGGAGACCCCCGATGACCACCACCACCGTGCTGCGCACCGCCGACGAGCTCCACGCGCGCGTGCGCACCGGCCGCCGTGCCGTCGTGATGACCATGGGCGCCCTGCACGAGGGCCACGCCACCCTGATCCGCACCGCCCGCGAGATCGCGGGCGACGGAGAGGTCGTCGTCACCGTCTTCGTGAACCCCCTCCAGTTCGGCGCGGGCGAGGACCTCGACCGCTACCCGCGCACCCTGGACGCCGACGTCAAGATCGCCGAACGGACGGGCGCGGACACCGTGTTCGCCCCCTCCGTGGACGAGGTCTACCCGGGCGGCGAACCCCAGGTCCGCATCAGCGCGGGCCCCATGGGCGAGCGACTGGAGGGCTCGACGCGCCCCGGGCACTTCGACGGCATGCTCACCGTCGTCGCCAAGCTGCTGCACCTCACCCGCCCCGACATGGCGCTGTTCGGGCAGAAGGACGCCCAGCAGCTCGCCCTGATCCGCCGCATGGTGCGCGACCTGAACTTCGGCGTGGAGATCGTCGGCGTCCCGACCGTGCGCGAGGCCGACGGCCTGGCCCTGTCCAGCCGCAACCGCTACCTGTCGGCCACCGAGCGCCGCACCGCGCTCGCCCTCTCCCAGGCCCTGTTCGCGGGCAGCGACCGGCACGCCGCCCAGGAGGCCCTGCGCGCGCGTGCCCGTGAGGTGCCCGCCACGCACGCGCGTGCCGAGGCCCTCAGCGCCATCGGCGAGTCCCGCGCCGCGGCCGACACGCACGCCGTCGCCAAGGCGGTCCCCGGCGGCCCCGCCGCGGTCCGCGCCGCCGCCCGCCTCGTCCTCGACGACGCGGCCCGCCTCAACCCGCCGCTCGCGCTGGACTACCTGGCGCTGGTCGATCCGTCCGACTTCACCGAGATCCCGGACGATCACACCGGCGAGGCGGTCCTCGCCGTCGCCGCCCGGGTCGGGACGACCCGGCTGATCGACAACATTCCTCTGACCTTCGGAGCCGCCTCGTGACCAGCACAGGCACCAGCACAGGCATACGCCCGCCCGTCGCCCACCACCACCCTCAACCGAGAGCACTTCGCGCTCGCCTCCCTCGACTGCACGCGCCCGCACCAGGCTGGTCCATCGCCGCCGACGTCGTGGTCGTCGGCTCCGGAGTCGCCGGACTCACCGCGGCCCTGCGCTGCGACGCCGCCGGTCTGCGCACCGTCGTCGTCACCAAGGCCCGCCTCGACGACGGCTCCACCCGCTGGGCCCAGGGCGGCATAGCCGCGGCCCTCGGCGAGGGCGACACCCCCGAGCAGCACCTCGACGACACGCTGGTGGCGGGCGTGGGCCTGTGCGACGAGGACGCCGTCCGCATCCTCGTCACCGAGGGCCCCGACGCCGTACGCCGCCTCATCGAGACCGGCGCCCACTTCGACGAGTCCGAAGGGGGCGTCCTGGAGCTGACCCGGGAGGGCGGCCACCACCGCCGCCGCATCGCCCACGCGGGCGGCGACGCGACCGGCGCCGAGATCTCCCGGGCCCTGGTCGAGGCGGTACGCGCGCGTGGCCTGCGTACGGTCGAGAACGCGCTCGTCCTGGACCTCCTCACGGACGCCGACGGACGCACCGCGGGTGTGACCCTGCACGTCATGGGAGAGGGCCAGCACGACGGCGTGGGAGCCGTCCACGCGCCCGCCGTGGTCCTCGCGACCGGCGGCATGGGCCAGGTCTTCTCGGCGACCACCAACCCCTCCGTCTCCACCGGCGACGGCGTGGCACTCGCCCTGCGCGCCGGTGCCGAGGTCAGCGACCTCGAATTCGTGCAGTTCCACCCGACCGTGCTGTTCCTCGGCCCGGACGCCGAGGGCCAGCAGCCCCTGGTCTCCGAGGCGGTCCGCGGCGAGGGCGCCCACCTGGTCGACGCGGCCGGCGTGCGCTTCATGGCCGGCCAGCACGAACTGGCCGAGCTCGCCCCCCGCGACATCGTCGCCAAGGGCATCATGCGGCGCATGCAGGAGCAGGACGCCGAGCACATGTACCTGGACGCCCGGCACTTCGGCGCCCCCATGTGGGAGCACCGCTTCCCGACGATCCTCGCCGCCTGCCGCGCCCACGGCATCGACCCCGTCACCGAGCCCGTCCCGGTCGCCCCCGCCGCCCACTACGCCTCCGGAGGCGTCCGTACGGACTCCCGGGGCCGTACGACCGTCCCCGGCCTGTACGCGTGCGGCGAGGTCGCCTGCACCGGTGTCCACGGCGCCAACCGGCTCGCCTCCAACTCCCTCCTGGAGGGCCTGGTCTACGCCGAGCGCATCGCGGCCGACATCGTGGGCGGCCACAAGGAGAACCGCCTCCACGCGCGCGTGCCCGCGCCGGTCGCCCACCCGGAGAAGCCCGCCCATCCGCTGCTCGCCGCCGAGGCACGCTTCGCGATCCAGCGGATCATGACCGACGGCGCCGGGGTCCTCCGCTCGGCCGCCTCCCTGGAGACCGCGGCCGAGCGCATCCGGCGGCTGCACACCGACGCCCGCGACGCCCTCGACGAGAACGGCAAGACGGCCGAGCCCGGCGTCGACACCTGGGAGGCCACCAACCTCCTGTGCGTGGCCCGCGTGCTCGTCGCCGCCGCCCGGCTGCGCGAGGAGACCCGCGGCTGCCACTGGCGCGAGGACAAAGGCGAACGGGACGACACGAACTGGCGGCGCCACATCGTCGTGCGGCTGAATCCCGACCGGACGCTCGCGGTACACACCACCGACACCCCAGACTTCCCCCCGACACAGCAGTCCCGTCCCCAGGAGCAGTGACAGAAGTGAGCACCCCCGACCTTCCCCTCCTCACCGGCGGTGGCTGCGGCGACGGCTGCGGCTGCGGCGCCGCAGGGGAGTACGACGTCGACTCCCCCGAATTCGCGGCGTACGCCGAGTGCGGGCTCGACCCGGCCCTCGCGCAGCTCCTCGCCGACGCCGGGCTCGACCCCGTAGAGATCGAGGACATCGCGCATCTGGCCATCGAGGAGGACCTCGACCACGGCGTGGACGTGACCACGGTCGCGACCATCCCCGAAGAGGCCGTCTCCACCGCCGACTTCACGGCCCGCGAGGCCGGTGTCGTGGCGGGCCTCAGGGTCGCCGAGGCGGTCGTCTCCGTGGTCTGCACGGACGAGTTCGAGGTCGAGCGGCACGTCGACGACGGCGACCGCGTCGAGGCCGGTCAGAAGCTCCTGAGCGTCACGACCCGCACCCGCGACCTGCTGACGGCCGAGCGCAGCGCGCTGAACCTCCTGTGCCGTCTCTCCGGCATCGCGACGGCCACGCGCGCGTGGGCCGACGTTCTGGAGGGCACCAACACGCGCGTGCGCGACACCCGCAAGACGACACCGGGACTGCGCTCCCTGGAGAAGTTCGCGGTCCGCATGGGCGGTGGCGTCAACCACCGCATGTCCCTCTCGGACGCGGCCCTCGTCAAGGACAACCACGTGGTCGCCGCGGGCGGCGTCGCCCAGGCCTTCAACGCCGTACGGGAGACCTTCCCGGACGTGCCGATCGAGGTCGAGGTCGACACCCTGCACCAGCTCCGCGAGGTCGTGGACGCGGGCGCCGACCTGATCCTCCTCGACAACTTCACGCCCGGCGAGTGCGAGGAGGCCGTGGCCATCGTGGACGGCCGCGCCCTCCTGGAGGCCTCCGGCCGCCTCACCCTGGACACCGCCCCGACGTACGCGAAGACCGGCGTCAACTTCCTCGCGGTGGGCGCCCTCACCCACTCCTCGCCCATCCTGGACATCGGCCTCGACCTGCGCGAAGACACCGAGGCGTCCCAGGCGTCCCAGGCCTCCGACGGCTCCGAAGCCTCCGACGCGTCGACGACGAGCGAGGCTGAGTAGGCATGCTGCTCACGATCGACGTAGGCAACACGCACACCGTCCTCGGCCTCTTCGACGGCGAGGACATCGTCGAGCACTGGCGCATCTCCACGGACGCCCGCCGCACCGCGGACGAGCTGGCCGTACTCCTCCAGGGCCTGATGGGCATGCACCCCCTCCTCGGCGAGGAACTGAGCGACGGCATCGACGGCATCGCTATCTGCGCGACGGTCCCCTCGGTCCTGCACGAGCTCCGCGAGGTGACCCGCCGCTACTACGGCGACGTCCCCGCGGTCCTCGTCGAACCGGGCGTGAAGACGGGCGTACCGATCCTCACGGACAACCCCAAAGAGGTCGGCGCCGACCGCATCATCAACGCGGTCGCGGCCGTGGAGCTCTACGGCGGCCCCGCGATCGTCGTCGACTTCGGTACGGCGACGACGTTCGACGCGGTGAGCGCGCGCGGCGAGTACATCGGCGGCGTCATCGCCCCCGGCATCGAGATCTCCGTCGAGGCCCTCGGCGTTCGGGGCGCCCAACTCCGCAAGATCGAGGTGGCCCGCCCGCGCAGCGTCATCGGCAAGAACACGGTCGAGGCCATGCAGTCGGGCATCATCTACGGCTTCGCGGGCCAGGTCGACGGCGTCGTCAACCGCATGGCCCGCGAACTCGCCGAGGACCCCGACGACGTCACCGTGATCGCGACGGGCGGCCTGGCCCCCATGGTCCTGGGCGAGTCCTCGGTGATCGACGAACACGAACCCTGGCTGACCCTGATCGGCCTCCGCCTGGTCTACGAAAGAAACGTGTCCCGCACGTAGGCGCCCCGAAGGGGCGCGGGGCTGTGCCGATTTGCGGCTCCTCCCCCACTCTCGGCTTCTCCCCCACTCTCGGCTTCGCTCGAGCGGGGGGACCCCCATGAGCGGGGGGACCCCCATCGTGGGCGCGACCAGCCCCCACCCGCACTCACCCACACCCCCCTCGGTGGCACCCCCGTCAGCACGGCGAGGCGAAGCCACGCCACACCGGTACCCGATCTACGGATTTTGTCTGATTAGCGCGTATCGTCGCGAGCATGCCCACGCCCTATGGATCCCGCGGCGGCATGGCGTTCGGTGCGGAGGAGCTGCGTGTGCTCCGACGTGCGCTCGCTCTCGCCCTCCACCCCAGCCCCGTCTCGGCCGAGGACGTCCAGGACTGTCTCCGCCTGGCCGAGGCAGTCGACGAGGCGGCCCGCGAGGGCGCCCGCCTGCGCGCCTTCCTGCTGGCCGACCTCGCCCGCTACCGCGCCGCACTGCCCGGCACGGCTGCCGGCTACCTGACGCTCCTGGAGGAGGCCCTGGGGGCCGGCTACCGCCCGGCCGCCGACGACCTCACCGCGCTGCGCGCCCTGCGCGGCAACCCCGTAGCGGCCACCCTCCTCGACCGCTGCCACGCCCTCGCGGAGCAGGACGTACGCACCCGTCTCGCCCTCGGCACGGTCCCGACCCCGACCCCGGTCACGGACTCGGTCCCGCTCCCGGCCTCCCGGAGCCGTGCGCGCACCCGCCTGACGGCCCTCCCGGGCGGACTCGCGGCCGCCACGGGGGATCCGGGCAGGAAGCCCGCGGAAAAGCCCGCCGAGAAACCCGCCGAGAAGCCGGCCGCCCCCCAGCCCAAGCCGCAGTCCCCGCGCCGCGACCGCCCCATCCCCACCCCGGGCGAGGTCTTCCCTCCGAGGCGCAAACCGGCCGCCCCACCCGCGAACCCGCCGCACCAGCTCGCTGCGGTCTAGCCCGCCCCGCCCTCGGACCGCCCCGCCCCCGGACCACCCCGCGGCCCTGGCTACTCTGGACGGCATGGACTACGTCTCCGCGCTCGTGCCCCCGGTAGTCATGGCCGTGTTCTTCACCGGTCTGATCGTGACGATCGTGAAGTCCCAGGGTGGTGCCAACAAGGCCAAGGAGGACGCGATGGTCGACGCGGCCCTCGCCCGTGCCGAGCACACCCGCCAGGCCACCCGCGACACCGGCGCCTGAGCTTCCGAGCTTCACCGGGGCGCCGAACGGCGCCCGCTTCATGGCGTACGACTCATCAGTTTTTCGAGTCGTACGCCCTTTTTGTTGCTGTTTGTCATCCAAAGCCACGTCCACCACGTGATCGGCGACATCTCCCCCTATTGTTCTGAGCTGTGCCTCGCCCATTGGGAGAACTCGAAGACGCGGTCATGACGCGGGTGTGGAAGTGGAACCGCCCGGTGACCGTTCGGGAAGTCCTGGAAGACCTTCAGCAGGAGCGGTCCATCGCGTACACCACGGTGATGACCGTTTTGGACAATCTCCATCAGAAGGGCTGGGTGCGCCGCGAAGCCGAAGGCCGGGCCTATCGATATGAGGCGGTCTCCACCCGTGCCGCCTACGCGGCGGCACTGATGAACGAAGCCTGGACCCAGAGCGACAACCCCGCCGCCGCTCTCGTCGCCTTCTTCGGCATGATGTCCCCGGAACAGCGCGAAGCACTGCGCGATGCCGTGCGTATGGTCCAAGGGCCGGAGGAAACCTCCGCGCCACGGAACCCGGCGGCCGAGAAGCCCGCAGTCGAGAACCCGGTAGTGGAGAACCCTCCGGTCGAGAACCCCGTCGGCGAGAACCCCGCCGCCCCTGGGGGCATGACCGGGCGATAGCGTCCGGTCATGCCAGCAGAGCAGCCCGAAGCCACCACTAAAGTCCTCACCGTCCGCCGGGCCAGGACCAGCGATGTCCCGGCGGTTCGACGCCTCCTCGACGCCTACGTCCGCGGCGGCATCCTGCTCGACAAAGCGACAGTGACGCTTTACGAGGACATCCAGGAGTTCTGGGTCGCGGAACGCGAGACCGGTTCAACTACCGAGGTCGTGGGCTGCGGCGCTCTGCACGTGATGTGGGAAGACCTCGCGGAAGTCCGCACTCTCGCCGTGGACACCGCGATGAAGGGCGCCGGCGTCGGCCATCAGTTGCTGGGGAAGTTGCTGGAGACGGCCCGCTGGCTCGGTGTTCGACGCGTATTCTGCCTGACCTTCGAAGTCGACTTCTTCGCGAAGCACGGCTTCGTGGAGATCGGTGAGACGCCTGTTGACACCGATGTCTACGCCGAGCTCTTGCGTTCCTATGACGAGGGCGTGGCCGAGTTCCTCGGTCTCGAACGAGTGAAACCGAACACCTTGGGCAACAGCCGGATGCTTCTGCATCTGTGATCGTCACCGCGTAATACCCCCGGCATACCTTCACCACTACACCGGCGGCCGTTGCCCAGGGGTCCTATGTCCGAAACGCGCATGTTTCCGGTCTCCCCGGTCCCGTCGGTCTCTCCCAGGGGTTTGTGTTTTTCCAGCAAAAGCGGTTTGCTTTCCGACGTACTGCAGTAGTGCATATAACTAGGGGCGTGAAACAGCGGCAGCCGCCGCGGACCCCGTCCCTGAAGATATCGATGAAAGGAAATCCGGTGGCACAGAAGGTTCAGGTCCTTCTTGTCGACGACCTCGACGGTGGCGAGGCGGACGAGACCGTGACGTTCGCGTTGGACGGCAAGACGTACGAGATCGATCTCACGACTGCCAATGCGGACAAGCTCCGTGGACTTCTTGAGGCGTACGTCAAGGGCGGTCGTCGTACCGGAGGCCGTGCCTCGGGGAGTCGTGGAAAGGCGCGCGCCGCTTCCGGTGGCAGCCAGGACACCGCGCAGATCCGTGCCTGGGCGAAGGAGAACGGTTACGAGGTCAATGACCGCGGTCGCGTTCCCGCGTCCATTCGCGAGGCGTACGAGAAGGCCAACGGCTGAACACAGCTCTACGAGAAGGCCAACGGCTGAACACAGGAACGGCGCAGCCGGAGGCGATGGCACTCCGTCGCCATCGTGTCCACGAGTCGTACGAGATCGGGGGCGCCCCCAACGCCCCCGCCGAGCGCCGACAGCGTCGGCAGCGACGGCTCCACCTCGCAGCCTGGCTCAGGGGGCCGCAGCCACAGAGCGGCCCCCTGCGAGCTGTTCGCGGGGATATTGACGGGGATGCGTGCGGGGATGTTCGTGGGGATGCGCGCAGGGGTGGGCGTGGGCACGGGGGTCCCCGCGGGTCGCGCCGTGCCGGGCGGCAGTGGCGCCTCGATGCGCCCGCCCTCGCCGATCGCCCTGAGATCCGGCGCGAGAGCCCCCCACTCCAGCCAGTCGAGCAGCCCCGGCAGTTCGTCCGCGCTGCCCGCCGCCACCAGAATCCGCATCCGGTCCGCCCGTACGGCCACCGGAGAGCCCGGCCCCAGATGCCGCAGCGCCGCGTAGCCCGCCTCCACGGGTGCGTCCAGGACGTCGAAACGCAGCCCCGTCGGCAGGTCGACGGGCGTGCCGGGCACGGTCGGCCAGCCCAGTTCGTTCTCGTACCAATGCCGGACCGCGCGACTTACGTGGACCGCGTGGACCGCGTGGCTTGCGCGACTCGGGTGGCTCGGGTTGCTCGGGCGGCTCGTGTCGAGCGGCCGACGAGGAGAGGGGACCATGGAGACCATGCAGGGCCAACCGCTGGAACGGCGTTCGAGTTACGCTGGGTGGCTGCGCGTGCGCGCAGGGTGTCCGGAATGCGGGCGCTCGGGGGCCGTCGGCGGCGCAAGGTTGTTCGCCCGTAGCGGAGGGAACCGGTGTGCTCGGCATGGAGTGTCAGTGCGTACGGGTAAGACATCCCTAGTGGGAGGGGCGACACGCAAGGCTCGGGCATCTCACGTTCGCCATCGGCGTACAGATGGTGGGGGTATCTGTCTGGCCTGCGGGAACATCGTCTCGCACCATCAGGTTGGAGCAGATGTCGGCGTTCGGGGTCAGGAGGCCAAGGACGGTGTCGGCAGTTGGAATGAGCGGTCCCCGCTTGCGGGACTAAGCTGCGGAAGGACAGGGAGGGGAGCGTCCCCTTACTGCCTGACCGCTCTGAGGAGCGATTAACGATGTTCGAGAGGTTCACCGACCGCGCGCGGCGGGTTGTCGTCCTGGCTCAGGAAGAAGCCCGGATGCTCAACCACAACTACATCGGCACCGAGCACATCCTCCTGGGCCTGATCCACGAGGGTGAGGGTGTCGCCGCTAAGGCCCTGGAGAGCCTCGGGATTTCGCTCGAGGCGGTCCGCCAGCAGGTGGAGGAGATCATCGGGCAGGGTCAGCAGGCCCCGTCCGGGCACATTCCCTTCACCCCCCGTGCCAAGAAGGTCCTGGAGCTGTCGCTCCGCGAGGCCCTTCAGCTGGGCCACAACTACATCGGCACGGAACACATCCTGCTCGGCCTGATCCGGGAGGGCGAGGGCGTCGCCGCCCAGGTCCTGGTCAAGCTGGGCGCAGACCTCAACCGGGTGCGGCAGCAGGTCATCCAGCTGCTCTCCGGCTACCAGGGCAAGGAGACCGCCGGCGCAAGCGGTGGTCCCGCCGAGGGCACTCCCTCGACGTCCCTGGTCCTCGACCAGTTCGGCCGGAATCTCACCCAGGCCGCTCGTGAGTCCAAGCTCGACCCGGTCATCGGGCGCGAGAAGGAGATCGAGCGGGTCATGCAGGTGCTGTCCCGGCGTACGAAGAACAACCCGGTCCTGATCGGTGAGCCCGGCGTCGGCAAGACCGCCGTCGTCGAGGGTCTCGCCCAGGCCATCGTCAAGGGTGAGGTGCCCGAGACCCTCAAGGACAAGCACCTCTACACCCTGGACCTCGGCGCCCTGGTCGCCGGCTCCCGCTACCGCGGTGACTTCGAGGAGCGCCTGAAGAAGGTCCTCAAGGAGATCCGCACCCGCGGCGACATCATCCTGTTCATCGACGAGCTGCACACGCTCGTGGGTGCGGGTGCCGCGGAAGGCGCCATCGACGCGGCTTCGATCCTGAAGCCCATGCTGGCGCGCGGCGAGCTCCAGACCATCGGTGCCACCACGCTCGACGAGTACCGCAAGCACCTGGAGAAGGACGCCGCGCTGGAGCGCCGCTTCCAGCCGATCCAGGTCGCGGAGCCGTCGCTGCCGCACACCATCGAGATCCTCAAGGGTCTGCGCGACCGCTACGAGGCGCACCACCGCGTGTCCATCACGGACGAGGCCCTGGTGCAGGCGGCGACGCTCGCCGACCGGTACATCTCGGACCGCTTCCTGCCGGACAAGGCGATCGATCTGATCGACGAGGCCGGCTCCCGGATGCGTATCCGCCGGATGACCGCGCCGCCGGACCTCCGCGAGTTCGACGAGAAGATCGCCGGTGTGCGGAGGGACAAGGAGTCGGCCATCGACTCCCAGGACTTCGAGAAGGCGGCCTCCCTCCGCGACAAGGAGAAGCAGCTTCTCGCCGCGAAGGCCAAGCGGGAGAAGGAGTGGAAGGCCGGCGACATGGACGTCGTCGCCGAGGTCGACGGCGAGCTGATCGCCGAGGTCCTCGCGACCGCCACCGGCATCCCGGTCTTCAAGCTGACCGAGGAGGAGTCGAGCCGCCTGCTGCGCATGGAGGACGAGCTCCACAAGCGGGTCATCGGCCAGGTCGACGCGGTCAAGGCGCTCTCGAAGGCGATCCGTCGTACGCGCGCCGGTCTGAAGGACCCGAAGCGTCCCGGTGGATCGTTCATCTTCGCCGGTCCGTCCGGTGTCGGTAAGACCGAGCTGTCCAAGGCGCTCGCCGAGTTCCTCTTCGGTGACGAGGACGCGCTGATCTCCCTCGACATGTCGGAGTTCAGCGAGAAGCACACGGTCTCGCGTCTCTTCGGTTCGCCTCCCGGTTACGTGGGCTACGAAGAGGGCGGTCAGCTGACGGAGAAGGTCCGCCGCAAGCCGTTCTCGGTGGTCCTGTTCGACGAGGTCGAGAAGGCCCACCCGGACATCTTCAACTCGCTGCTGCAGATCCTGGAGGACGGTCGCCTGACCGACTCCCAGGGCCGGGTCGTGGACTTCAAGAACACGGTCATCATCATGACGACCAACCTCGGCACCCGGGACATCTCCAAAGGCTTCAACCTTGGCTTCGCGGCCTCGGGCGACAAGAAGACCAACTACGAGCGCATGAAGAACAAGGTCTCGGACGAGCTCAAGCAGCACTTCCGGCCCGAGTTCCTCAACCGCGTCGACGACGTGGTCGTCTTCCCGCAGCTGACCCAGGAGGACATCCTCACGATCGTCGACCTGATGATCGGCAAGGTGGACGAGCGACTCAAGGACCGGGACATGGGCATCGAGCTCTCCCAGTCCGCGAAGGAGCTGCTGGCGCAGAAGGGTTACGACCCGGTGCTGGGCGCGCGTCCGCTGCGGCGCACGATCCAGCGCGAGGTCGAGGACTCCCTGTCGGAGAAGATCCTCTTCGGCGAGCTGCGTCCCGGCCACATCGTGGTCGTCGACACGGAGGGCGAGGGCGAGGCCAAGACCTTCACCTTCCGCGGTGAGGAGAAGTCGGCGCTGCCCGACGTCCCGCCGATCGAGCAGGCGGCCGGCGGAGCCGGTCCCAACCTCAGCAAGGACGCGTGACCCTGCGGGGTTCCGCCTGAGACTGAGTCCTGAGACTGAGTCCTGAGAACGACCGAAGGGGCCGGTGCCATCAAGGCATCGGCCCCTTCGTCATGCCAGGCCCTGGCTACGACAACTGGCCGTCGTCACAGGCCCCGGTTACGACAACTGGCCGTCGTCACAGGCCCCGGTTACGACAACTGACCGTCGTAGTCCGGCAGCTTGTACGTCTTCTCGGCGTGCCCGCCCGACAGGTCGGTGGCGCTGTTGCCGATGTTCGCGATGATCGTGTAGCCGTTGGCCTCGATGGCCGCGCGCTGGGCCGTCTTGTACTCGGCCACGTCCCTGAACAGGTCGATGAAGTTGCGGACGTACAGGCCGGAGACCTGGTAGCCGACGTACTTGAGGTTGTACTCCGTCAACGACTTGATGATGTCCGGGCGGGCGGTGACGAAGAACAGGGCGACGCCGCGGTCCTGGGCGTACTTGGCCACGTCGAGGACGGGCGCGTTGGCCGGCGACGGGTAGCTGAAGCCGAAGTCGGTCTCCAGCGTGGTGTTGTCGATGTCGAAGACGATGGCCTGCTTCTCGCCGGCGGACGCGTCGGCGATACGTTCCTTCAGGTAGGGCAGTGCCTCGGCCATGATGGCCCGGCAGTCCTTCTGCCAGGTGTCGTAGTCCACGTCCGCCGCGGCGGCGGTCACCGCGGCGGTGGCCGCGGCGGGGGCGGCGGCCGGGGCCGCGGCGGTGGCAGGGATCGCCAGGGCCGCGGTGACGGCGGTGGCGGCGGCGGTCACGCCTATCAGGCGCTGCCAGCTTCTTCCTGTCATGGGTTGGGGAGTTCCTCTCGCATCGGAGCGCTGCGGACATGGCTCGTGGTGCATGCTCGTGGGCGTGTGAGGCCACAGGGAAGCGAAGAGATTACTGGTCGGTAACTGTAGGGCGCCCGGGTGGGGTTGGGCTAGGCCCTGGATCCCGCCGGACAAGCCGGAGAGCCCCGCGGAGAGGCCGGAGATCCCGCCGGACAGGTCCTAGAGGATGGTGTCCGTCTTCAGGACGGTGTGTGAGTCCGGGAAGCGGGCGAGGATATGTTCCGGTACCTCGGTCGTGTCTGTGGCAAGGGCGAAGGTGATCGAGCGCAGCCCGGGAAACAGGGTCGATACCGCCGAGAGATCTTCGTTTCCGGTGAATTTGTTGAGGCGGAGTCGCCTGACGCTCGGTAGCGCGGGTCCTTCTGTCCATGGGGCCGTGGCCCAGTCGAGGCGCAATTCCTCCAGTTCCGGAAGCAGTGCCACCTCTTCGCGGTCCTCGGGAGTGAGCGGTTCGGCCAGTTCCGCCAGGCTCAGCGTCTGGAGCGAGCGCATACGGCGCAAGCCGCGCAGTCCCGTGAACCGGAGGGCATTCTCGGCGAATCGCAGATAGGTCAGCGTCAGTCCCTGGGGAAGCGCGGTGTCGAGAGAACTCCCCAGGAGCGGGACGGCGGTGTCGAGTTCGCGCAGGGTCGCCGATGCCGAGAGCGGCGCCAGCGCATTCGGCCTTTCCAGACCGGGCATGAGATCCAGCGAAAGCCATTTCAAAGGCAGTTCGGCCAGCGGGGTCAGATCCCTGACATTGGGGCAGCCGCTGATGTCCAGACGCCTGAGCCCGCGCAGCGCCGAGAGACAGTCCAGGTCGCGCAGTGCGATGTTGAACCGCATGGCGAGCAGCATGGTGGTCTCCGGGGTGAGGAAGGGCCTCAGGTCCGCGGGCTCGATGTCTCCGGTGAGCTGAAGCCCGCGCCGGCCCCCGAGTGCGTGCAGGAAGCGCAGCTGGGCCGCCGAGTGGACGGCGAAGTAGAGGTCGTCCTCGGGGAGGTGGGCGATGACTTCGGTGGCGTACCGGTCGGAGTCGAACCGGCGCCAGGACCAGGTGAGTTGGGCGCGCACCGGCAGCGAGGGGTGGCGGCGGAAGCGGGCCAGGACCGGGAGGGCCGCGTCCGTGCCGATGAGGGACGCGGTGACGACGACGGCCCGGGCCTCCGCGTCGGACAGCCCCTCCGGACCGGGCAGCAGCTCCAGGACCAGCGGGCCGACCGAGGCCAGCTCCCTGGCCTCCGCCACCGTCCGTGGCGGAATGAGCGCGGCGGCCTGTTCCTCCACGGCGGCCCGGACCCGCGGGTCGAGTTCCGTGGCGTGTTCGAGGCCGGCCAGGGCGAGGAGGCGGATCCGGGTACTCGCGGCGGGGTCGGTGTGTTCGGCGGCGGCCGTCAGCAACTGGCCCAGGAATTCGGCCCGTTCGCGCGGGCGGGCGTGGGCGACGGCCATGCGGATCACGTCGGACCACTGGTGGTCGGCGGCGTTGCGGACGAGGAGCCCGAAGTCGCCGTCCTCCACCGCCGCCTTCGCGCCGAGGTAGTCCTGGAAGGTCCGGTGCACGAACTCGACGGTTCCCAGGACCGGTTCGCGCAACAGCCCGCTGCGTACGAGGAGATGGCGGTAGACCGCGGGGGCGTCGCCCTGGCTCGCCACGGACGGCAGGGAGGGCAGCGCGTCGGCGATGATGCGCTCGGCGCGCTCGCGGTCCATCTCCAGCCGGGCGTTGCGCACGAGCCAGTAGGCCAGCCGCTGGAGGAGCTGGATCTGCGGGAGTTCGGTGAGCCGGATCGCGTCGGGTGATCCGTGCGGTCCCCCGGGAATCCCCTCGGGGATCATGTCCCGCTCCTGGTCGCGGCGCGAGAGCAGCATGGAGAGGGCGGCGTCGTACAACTCCTGCCGCCCGTGCGGAAGATAGCCGCGCCGGTCGCGGTGCAGGGCGCAGACGAGGCCGCACATCAGGGGGTTGGTGGCGAGCCGGCCGAGATCCGGCTTCGTGCGTACGGCGTCGAGGAGCGAGGTCTCGTACGCGGTGAGGCGTTCCGTGTCCGGGGCGTCGATACGGGCCGCCGTGTGCCAGCGCTCGATGAACGCCGTGACGTCCGCGTCGCTCATCGGCGCGAGCGCCAGCTCGGTGAAACCGTCCGCGGCGAGCCAGTCCTCACGTACGGCCGCGGGACGGGACGTGACCAGCCACTGGTTGCCCGGATAGGCGTCGATCAGGTCGCGCAGCCAGCGGCGGGTGCGCTCGCGGTCGGGTTCCGGGATCTCGTCGATGCCGTCGACGAGCAGCAGCCCGCGGCCCGCCGAGAGCACCCGGTCCGGCCAGCCGTCCGGGGCGACGCCATGGAACGGGACGCGTACGGCGGTGAGAAAGTCGGTGGGCGCCGGCAGTCCGCCGGGACGCCGTACGAGCGTCCGCAGCGGCAGGACGAACGGGATCCGGTCCCCGCGCTCGCCCCGCGCCGCCGTCACGGCGAGCCACTGCACCAGCGTCGTCTTGCCCGAGCCGGCCACGCCCCGCAGCAGCACCAGGTCCTGTTCGGCCAGCGCCGCCTCGGCGGGCAGCGAGGTGCCGGGCGAGGCGAGGTACCGGCCGTCCTCGTCACTCGTCGCGGGGCGCAGGGCCTGGAGGGTGAGGTAGGCGGCGTCCAGCGGCCAGCGGTCCGGGGTGTTGGCCAAGTCGATGCCGTAGATGGTCAGTTGGCTGTGCTTCGTGGCCGTGTACGCGAGATAGCGCTGCTCGAACGTCGTGTCCCCGTCGCCGGGCCGTGGCGTCCGGGCGATCAACTCGTCGATCTTGGCGATGAGTTCGGACTGGCGCCGGGTCTGCTCGACGAGCGTCCGGGCCACGAACGTCGAACGCTGGGTGAAGAAGTGCAGGATGTGCAGACAGGCCGTGTCGAGGAGCCGTTCGTAGAAGAGCGTCGCGTCGAATTCGAGGTCCCGGTCCGGGTTTCCGGCGGCATGGCGGAGATGGAGGGCGAGGCCCGAGTGGCCGAGTGCGACGGCCTGGGCGTCCGTCATGGTGATGTCGCCGAGGGCGTGGAGAGTGTCGGCCAGGGCGTGGACGACGGGTTGCTCGTCGGCGGCGGGGATGGGGCGTTCGTCGGCGTCCTTCAGCGCCCGCTTGACCAGTTCGGCGGCGAGCCTGCCGACGTCCTTCTCGCCGAGCGTGCGCCGCTCGCCCTTGAAGGAGACGCGGGACGAGATGCGTACGGGCCGGTCGACCAGCCCCGCGCCCGGCCCCTCCGGCACGAAGAGCTTCTTGATGAGCGGCGTGGCCACGCTGGACGCCAGCCGCACTCCGACGGTCGCTGGTTCCATGGCGCTCCCCCGAGGGCATGGTGGGTGGTCGGTCGGCCAGCGTAGCCGCCGGGGCGCTCCCCTGGCAGTGGATCTTGGGGCGATCCCGGGGTGCTCTTGGAGCGATCTCGGGGCGACCTTGGGGGGCGATCCTGGGGCGGCAAAAACCGGTGGCCGTGGCGTCCAGTTGAGCGGGATGATCCGCGATGACCGAACTGTCTGCAGAGGGGGCCGTGATGGGCGTCGACGAACCCGAAGTCCGTACGACAGCGGGCGTGGTGCGGGGAGCCGGAGAGGCGTCGGGATCGGCGGTGTTCAAGGGGATCCCGTTCGCCGAACCACCCGTCGGCGCCCTGCGGTTCGGGGCGCCGCGGCCCGTGCGGAGTTGGGACGGCGTACGGAAGGCGGTCGAGTACGGGACGCCGCCTCCGCAGTCCGCGGCGTTCGGCATGGACGCGCTGGTGTCCGGCGACGCGGTGGACGAAGGGGACTGGCTGAGCCTCAACGTCTGGACGCCCGATCCCGCGCCCGGCGCGGGACTGCCGGTGATCGTCTGGATGCACGGCGGCGGGTACGTCATCGGGATGTCGGGCCTGCCCGAGTACGACGGCGGCCGGCTGGCGCGGGAGGGTGCCGTCGTCGTGGTGACGCTCAACTACCGGGTCGGCATCGAGGGGTTCGCGCACATCGAGGGAGCGCCCGCCAACCGGGGCCTGCTCGACCAGGTCGCCGCGCTGGAGTGGGTGCGGGACAACATCCGTGCCTTCGGCGGCGATCCGGACCGTGTCACGATCGTCGGCCAGTCGGCGGGCGCGGGTTCGGTGGCCGCGCTGCTCGCGATGGAGCGTGCGGCAGGGCTGTTCGGGCGGGCCGTCGCGCAGAGCGTGCCCGGTGTGTTCTTCTCGCCCGAGCTCGCCGCCGACATCGCCCGGGAGTTCGCGGCCGAGCTGGGCGTGCGGCCGACGGTGGAGGGCCTGGGGGCGGTGGCGCCGCGACGGCTGCCCGCGGTGGTGGACGCGGTCGGCGCGAGGGGCGGGGAGTTCGCGGAGCGGTGGGGGCCGGCGGCGCATGCGTTGATCCCGGTTGCGCCCGTCGTCGACGGCGAGGTGCTGCCCCGCGCCCCCTGGGAGGCGCTGGCCTCCGGCGCGGGCCGGGACGTCGAACTCGTGGTCGGCCACACGCGTGACGAGTTCCGGCTGATGATGATGCTGCGTGGACTGATCGGTGAGGTGACGGAGGATCAGGCGGAGGCAGCGCTGCGGACATTCGGGCCGGGAGGCTCTGTGGGTGACTCCGGGGGCGGTTCTGCGGCTGGTTCTGCGGCTGGCTCCGGGGGTGGCTCGGCGGGCGGCTCGGCGGGCGGCGACGCCTACCGTGCCGCGTTCCCGGCCGCGAGCGCCGAGGAGCTCTACGAACTCGTCCAGTCCGACTGGGTGTTCCGCATGCCGTCACTCCATCTGGCCGAGGCACAGATCGCGGGCGGCGGTCGCGCGCACGTCTACGAGCTGGTCTGGGAGGCGCCGGGCATGGGCGGAATACTGGGCGCCTGCCACGGGCTCGACGTGCCGCTGGTGTTCGGCAACCTCGGCGAAGGGCTGCCGGCGCTGCTCCTCGGCGAGGAACCGCCCGCGGCGGCAGAGGAGTTGTCACGGCTGGTCCGGGCGGCCTGGACCGGGTTCGCGGCGGGGGAGAAGCCGGGGTGGTCCCCGTACGACATCGAGCGACGGTCGGTCCGACTCTTCGACGCGATCCCGAGTGAGGCGGCGTATCCGGAGGAGGTGTCGCGGGGGCTCTGGCGGGAGCATGTGTTCGGGGCGCTGCCGCTGCGCGGCTAGTCCCGTGAACGGGTGCTCACCGGGTTGACCTGAGGTGAGGCGCGGCTCGCGGCCGGTTGCGGCCCGAGTCGCGCCGCGTATCGAGATCAGAGCAACCCGTGTTGCCGACACCAGGTGTCGATGCCGCGGCTGTCGCTCTCGGCTTGGCCCGCGTCTTTGTCCTCACTCGCGCGCTCGATGGCCTTTCGCCAGGACTCGTCGTCGGTGATCGCCTCCGGGACCGAGGGATGGATCGAGAAGACCCGGTGGAGACCGGTGATCCGGAAAATCCGGAGGAGCCGGTCATTGTCGATCACGAGCGTGAGCGAGCCTTCCCGCATGCGGAGCCGCTTCAGGCTGCCCACCAGAGCGCCCAGGCCGGTCGAGTCCAGGAACTCCACGCACCGCATGTCCGCGATGACGTGACGCGTGTCCTTGTCGAGGAGATCGATCACGCCGTCACGGAGTTTCGGAGCCGTGTACACGTCGATTTCGCCGCTGATCCGGAGGACGGCGCAGTTGCCGCCCGCAGTGATGGAACTCAGGTGAAAATCCCGCACTTCAGCCCCCGTTGCCTCGCGGTCCGATGGTCCGTAACTGTGGATGAGTCACGTCATTGTCATTGTGTGGAGTGACGATGAGTCGCATGGAATTACAGTAGGGCGTGCATCGAGGTTTGTCAACGCCAGCGTTGCGCTGTCATCATCTATAATGACGCATGGGGTTGTGGGGGATGACGCGAGGGAGTAAGGGTGCGGGTCGAAGAGGCCATCGGGCAGCAGATCGCTCGGTTCAGGGAAGCGCGGCGACTGTCGCTCACCGAACTGGGTGAGCTCATGGGGCGATACCTGGACCGGCCCTGGAGTCGACAGGCCGTCCATCAGGCCGAGCGGGGCCGCCGCGCCTTCACCGCTGCCGAGTTGACCGCCATCGCCCTGGTTCTGGACACGTCGATCCCGGCTCTGTTCCTCGCGGAAAGCGAACCGATCGAACTGCCGGGCGAGACCATCTCGCCCGAGGAGTACCGGGGAGTCCTCCTGTACGCGGGCAAGGACGCCCCCCTTGACGGAGTCGAAGAGCTGATCGTGGCCCTGCACGACATCGGAGAGGTCCTGGCGCGGCCTTCCCTGGCCCGCCTCGCCAGGATCGGAGCCGCGGCCGAGCAGGTGGCTGCTCCGGCGGCGGAGCGGGGGGTGGGGGCGGCCGAACCCAGGGGGCCGGAGCGGTCGCGGCGCTAGGCGTTCCGACGCCTGTATTTCTCACGGCTCTTGCGCCTGCTGCGCCTGCTGCGCCTGCTGCGGCTCCGGCGGCTTCGGTGGCTCCGACGGTTCTGGCGGCTGTACGGCGTCGATGGCGTCCTGGACGACGCGGTTCAAGTCCTCCTCTGTGGGGACGAGTTCGCGGTCGGCGGGGGACAGAGTCGAGTAGTTGGTCACGGCGAGTGGGTTGTTGCTGGCGTCGAGAGCGAGCTGAACGGCCGCCTTGTTGTGCCGGGTTCCGACGAGGAAGCCGATCGTCGGGTCGTCGCGCTCCTCGTCGCGGACCATCTTGTCGACGACGCTCACATAGAAGTTGAGCTTGCCGACGTGTTCGGGGCGTACGTCCTTCGTCTTGAGCTCGAAGACGAAGTAACGGTGCAGTTTGAGGTGGTAGAAGAGCAGGTCGATGCGGTACTCCTCGCCGCCGATGAGTACGGGGTACTGGCGGCCCACGAAGGCGAACCCGACGCCGAGTTCCGTGAGAAAGCGGACCATGTTGGCGACGATCGCCTCTTCGAGCTCGTGCTCGGCGTGGTGCTTGTCGAGGCCCAGGAAGTCGAGACGGTACGGGTCTCGGGCGAGGTCCTTGAGCGCGGCGGAACCTTCCGGGACGGTCACAGCGAAGTTGGTGGCGGCCGAGCCCTGCGAGAGGTGCAGATCCTGGTGGACGAAGCGGCTGAGGAGGTCTCGGGACCAGCCGTTCCGGACGGCTTCTGTGGCGTAGAAGTCCAGGTCGGGGCGGGTGTCGAGCTTGTCCAGCAGGAGCATGATGTGACCCCACGGCAATTGTGCAGCAGGCTGCTGCACAATTGGCTCCGGCCAGGTGCGGGCCAACTTGTGCATGTACATCAGGTTGCGACGGGAGAAGCCCCGCTGGTTCGGGAACGCCGCCTTCAGGTCCGCGGCGAGCCGTCCCACGACTTTGGTGCCCCAGCCCTCTTGTTCCTGGCGGGCCAGGATGAGCTTGCCGATCTGCCAGTACATCTGGACCAGTTCGGTGTTGACGGCTCGTTGAGCGCGGAGGCGTGCGCCCGCGACTGTTTCCTTGACCTCGCCGAGAAGGTCCCCGTACCAGGAGGGCAGGGTGCCGAGCTGGGCGGGGATGGTGGCTTCGGCCTCGGTGTTCCTGTGCATGGGGTGAGGCTTGCGCACGGTGATCTTTGGGTGGGGGCGAATGGGGTCAGGTCACCCGAACGTGTGGGTTTGCGGTGAGTGTTCGTATGAGGGCCGCGAGAGTGGCGGGTGTGGTGGTGAGGCTGACGGTGGGGGTGTCGCTTTCGCGGAGGTGGATGGTGCCGGTGGGGGTGGCGGCGACGTACAGGCAGTTGTCGCCGGCGCCGTCACTGAAGGAGGACTTCTGCCAGGTGAGTTCAGTCATGGCGCTCCCTAGTACGTGTAGAGGACGTGGTGGATGAGCCCCCAGGAGTCCCGGTGCTCGTGACTGCCGGGAGGGCCGTCTGCCGTCACTGGTGAGAGGGCGTTACGGCTGAGGGTGTCGAAGGTGCCTTTGTAGCGGGCGATGGACTCGGCGTCGCCCAGGCGGAGGGGTTCGGCCGGGTGTTCAAGGATGACCGTCTCCAGTCCGTGGGCCGTTGAGTCGAGGACCAGGAGTGGCGTGCCGAACCAGGCATGGGCTCCAGCGTCGAACGGCAGGATCTGGATGGTGGTTCCTGGGCGTTGCGCGGCCCGGAGCAGATGGGTCAGCTGGCCGCGCATCACCTCCGCGCCGCCGACGGTAATGCGCAGAGCTGCCTCGTGGATGACAGCGTGGGCTTTGGTGGGGGAGTCCTCCGAGAGGATCTGTTGGCGTGCCCGGCGGTAGCTGACCAGAGTCTCGATCTCGGCCGGAGAGGCGCCGGGGCGCGATCTGAGGAACAGGGCTCGCATGTAGGCCTCGGTCTGAAGCAGACCGGGGATCAGGAGGGTTTCGTAGCTCTGGATTCCGGTGGCGAGGGACTCCAACTCGGCCAGGTCCAGGCTGCGTTGGGGCAGCGTCTTGCGGTACTCGGTCCACCAGCCCTTGCCTTTGCTCGCCGCGAGGTTCACTAGAGCCTCGATGTACTCCTCATTACTGCATCCGTACGCCTTGGTGAGGTCGCGAAGGCGCTGGGCCGGGATTCCGGTGCGACCGGCCTCGATGTGTGTGAGGTGAGGGCCGCCCATAGCGATCAGGCGACTGCCCTCGGTTACGGAAAGTCCCGCCTGCTGGCGCAACTTGCGCAGCTCGGCCCCGACTCGTCGCTGGCGCTCGCTGATGTTGGTTCGCAGTGCCACGTGCAACCTTCCCCGCTTGGTTGAGCCCAAGTGTGTCGACGTGGTGCCGCTTGGTCCACTCGTTACTGGAAGCAGGTTGCAGAACTGTGGAGTCAATCCCTACTCTGAGTACGGCGACGCTCACGCAGAGATGTCGGAAGCCTCGCTGTCGACGTATGCGCATGCGCGCGCCGTGTCGTGGAAGAGCACCGCCGGATTCTCGGGCCCATTCCGGGTGGGCCCGTGGCCCATGGGGGCGGTAGAGCCACCGCGACCGGCGCCCGTCGACGAGCCACAGGCATTCCGAGTGCTTCCCGGATCCACGTCCAGCGTTCAGCGCCCTGGAGGCGTCAGCCATGGAACTTCCGCTCAGCTACTCCCTGTTCACCCCTGCCGTCGTGACCTCGCCAAAGGTCTGCCGGGACTTTGTGCGTTCCACCTTGAAGACGCTGGGGCTCGGCGAACTCGCCGACACGGCCGCGCTCTGCACCTCCGAGCTGGTGACGAACGTGCACCGGTACGCGGAGGGCGACGTACACCTCAGAGCGGCCATCGAGCCGACTCATGTCCGCGTCGCCGGGTACGACGGGAGCACGCGGCTGCCCTCGCCCCGCCGGGCGTCGGCCGGAGACGACGGCGGGCGGGGTCTGTTCCTCGTCACCGCGCTGTCGGACGTGTGCGGGGTGACGCCGACGGAGCAGGGTAAAGGGGTGTGGTTTCAGCTCAATCGGCGCTGATCGTTTCCCGGCCCGGGACGCCGAAGGAGCCGCACACCGAAGTGTGCGGCTCCTTGTTGGGCGACGCCCGGCGGTCAGGGTCGGCCGGCCGGATGCCCGGTCTGGGCTGGTCAGTCCCAGCCGGACACCCGGTCGCGGATCAGCCGCAGTGGCCGGTGCCCTTCGTGGAGTAGGTGGTGATGCCGCCCTCCCACGTGACGCACTCCCCGGGAGCCTCGATGTAGACAGGCCCCGCGTACGTCGTGAAGCGGCCCTTGTCGGTGGCCGTTCCGCCCGTCTTCGAGCTGAGGCGGGCGAACATGTTCACTGCCGCCCCGGGGCTGGTGCGGACGGTGACCACGCAGTTCTCGCCGGTCGTGCTGTTGTAGGTGAGGAAGGTGGTGCCGAGGTTCTCCATGTTGGCGGAGTCGATCACCTTGTGACCGGCACCGCAGGCGCCGTTGTACTTTGCGACCGGGGCCTCCGACGGGGCCGTGACCGGGGCCGCCTTGGCCGCCATGGGCGCCGACGCGGAGGCCGACGAGGGTGCCGACGCGGAGGCGGGCGCCGCGAAAGCGAGGGCACCACCAGTGACGGCGACGACGGCGACGGCGGCTGCGTGACGGACGAGCTTCATTTCTGTTCCCCCAGTTTGGTGTGGTCGTGCGGTTTGGTGCTGTCGTGAATCTGTTTCCGATGGCGCGTCCGGCCGGTCATTGCCGTCCGCCCCATGCAAGGTGAGACCAGGGGACCCGGGGGTTGGTTGTGGCCTCTTTTGTCACCGTTCTGTCGCCACATGTCACCGTTCTGTCACCACGCGGCTCGCGTACGCAGGGTCAACTGGGCCGGGAGCGGGGGGTGATGAGTTCGATCCAGGGCGGCACCTGCCGCGCTGTGAAGGCGCTCACCTCAGTTGCCACCCGGACTCTCTCAAGACGGGGAAACGCCGAGAGCCATGCCAGTCCCTCGACTGGATGTGGTGTTTCCAGGAAGAGACGGACGAGTCGCTCCCGCACGATGAGTTCCGTGAGGTCCTCGACCCGGTAGGCGCCGAGAACTCGTATGTCCTCCCAGCCGCCGAGAGCACGGAGCGTACGGAGATCCTCGGCGCCGCGTACGGTCACGCGGCGCTGCTGTGGCAGATGCGCGAGGATGTCGCGCGCGTAGAGGGCTCGATCGAAGCGCGGCCAGCATGCGGCCAGCGTCGTCTGGACCTCCGGGCTCGGGTGTTCTCGGAAGCGGGTCAGGAAGTGCAGTGCGGCCTCGTTGCCCAGGTGGCTCGCTGCCTGAACCACATGGTGTGCCGTCCGGCCGTCCACTCTCTCCGGACCCGGTAGGAGAGCGAGCACCAAATCACCCCCGGCCCGTCCCAACTCCTCGGCTTCCGTGATCGAGCGCGGCGGGATCAGCGACCCGACCCCCTCCTCCACAAGCTCCCGCACAGAAGGCTCCACCTCCGCCGCGTACCGCAACCCCGCTGCGGCCAGCAGTTTCCCGCGTGGCATGCCTCGTCCCACCAGCCGCCGCAGCATCTGCTCCGCCTCCTTCGGCCGTGCGTGCGCGATGGCCAGCAGGATGACGTCCTCCCATTCGTCATGCTGCGAGTGGTTCACCAGTAGATCGAAGTCCAGCTCCTGCACAGCGAGACGTCCACCCAGGTAGTCCTGGAAGGTCCGATGCAGGAAGTCCACCCGTCCGTCGGCCGGCTCGCGCAGCAGCCCAGACCGCAGCAGGAGTGACCTGTAGACGTCCTCGGCGTCGCCGTTCAGGCTCATCGACGGCATCGCCTGCCCGATGATGTGCAACGCGTCCGAACGGTCCATCTCCGCCCGGCTGTTGCGGATCAGCCACCACGCCAGTTTCTGCAGCAGTTGCACCTGGGTCGCGTACGGGATGCGCAGCCCGTCGGGGTGGTCCAACTCCCGCTCGCGGTCCCGCCGTTCTAGGAGCATGGTCAGGGCGGCCTCGTACAGGGACTTCCTGTCCTGCGGCAGGAAGCCGCGCCGGTCGCGGTGGAGCGCGCAGAGCATGCCGCACATCAGCGGGTTGGTGGCCAGCCGGTTCAGCTCGGGCGTGGTCCGCACTGCATGTAGCAGTGAAGTCCCTTCGGTCTCGTCCACTCCGGCGGCGCGGTGCCAGCGCCGTACGAACGTGGCGACATCGTCGCTTGCCATGGGGGAGAGCGTGAGTTCGTGGAAGTCCGCCGTACCCAGCCAGCTCTCCGGGACGGCCGACGGGCGCGAGGTGACGAGCCACAGGTTTCCCGGGAAGGCCCGGGTCAGCTCGCGCAGCCAGCGCCGGGCCGCGTTCCGGCGGTCACCGGCGATCTCGTCTATTCCGTCGACCAGGAGAACACCTCGCCCGGCCCGGAGCACCCGCTCCGCCCAGCCGGTCGGCTGCTCCCCGGTGACCGGGCAGCCGACGGCCTTCAGGAAGTCCCCAGGGATGGGAAACTCCGTCCCCGGGCGCACGATCCTGCGCATCGGGAGGACGAACGGCACCCTCCCGATGAGGTACGCCAGACCGTGGTCGTACGAACGACTCGCCGTTGTCACCGCGAGCCATTGGACGAGGGTCGTCTTTCCGGAGCCCGCGACCCCGCGCAGCAGCACTTGGTCGTGCTGCGCCAATACCTGCTCGGAGGACACCTGAAGTCCGCCGCCCAGCCCGCCGCCCTGTCCTGCCGGCTCCCGCGTCGCTTCCAGGCTGAGATACGCGGTGTCGAGCGACCATTCGTTCGCTCCGGCATCCAGTCCGTAGATGGTCAGCGTTCCGTACCGTCCGGTGATGTGGTCCGCGTACCGCTCCTCGAACCCCGCGTCCTCGGCCGACTGTGACGGCAGGCGCTCCAGCAGGACGTCCACGGCCCGTACCAGCTGGGCTAGCTGTCGACTCTGCGTGGTCTGCTGCCGGGCGATGTACGTGGAGCGCTGGGTGAAGAAGTTCAGGATGTGCAACGCAGCCGTGTGGAGCAGCTGCTCGTAGAAGAGCTCCCCGTCGCGGCTGAGCCCATGGGAGATAACGGCCGCGTGGGAATGGAGCGTGCGAGCGAACTCCTCAGGCCCGAGGTCCACGGCTTCGCAGTCCTCGATCGTGATGCTTCCGAGCGCGGCGAGTGAATGCCCGAGGGCATGGGTGACCGCCGTCGCCTCCTCGGCCGTCACCGGCGGTTCGCTCCGCTCGGCCGTGCTGAGTGCCCTGCGGACCAGTTCCGTCGCGATCTTCTCGGCGTCCTTCGGCGTGACGCTTCGCTTCTCTCGCCCGAACGACACCAGCGCCGATATCCGTACCGGCTTGCTCACCAGTCCGGCCCCCGGCTGGTCCTTCACGAAGAGCTTCTTCACGAGCGGTGCGACCGCGCTGGACGCGATGCGGGCCCCTAGCACTCCGACGTCAGCCATGTACCGAGCGTAGGTGAACCATCTGGCCCCCTGTGTAGCCCCCGCCACATTCCCAGGGCCCTGGATCCCGCCCTCCGGTGACATGACGCACAGGCGAAATGTCCGGTACTAGGGCGAGTAGTGGTGGCCCCGATATGGACAAAAAGGACCTTTGGTTCATGGGGTGTGGTGGGGGTGGTCGGCCCGGGGGGCGGGCCCGGAGTTACGTCTTCCGGGCCGCAGTGGACGGCCGTGAAGTGGGGTTAAACCAGACTTCTGACAGAAAACACGGAGGATTTCGTCCTAGGTGTGCTCCTTGTCAAGGAGTCGGAAGTTTCAGGGTCAAGTACGACTTGAGGTCGTAGATGGGGCTTTTGTGGGATGACGGGGGTGCGGGTTACCAAGGGATGCCTCGCCCGGCGCGTCGACTGCGTGCCGGGTGCGTTGATGTCCGTCCCCCTGGAGGTAGTCCCCATGTCGCAGCGCATCACGTCCCACCTTCCCGGCACGCCCAAGCTCCGCGTCCGGGCGGCCGCCATGGCTCTCGGCCTGGGAGTCTCGGCCGCGCTCGGAGCCGGGGTCGCGGTCGCCGCCGACACCAAGGCGAGCGCCGTCGCGCTGCCTGGCTCTGCCGCCGTCGCGGTGCAGCAGCAGGCCGCCGCGCAGGCCAAGGCCGCGGCTCAGACGAAGGCCAAGAACAAGGCGGCCGCCAAGAAGGCCGCCGCCAAGCCCGTCGTGGCCAAGAAGGCCGCCTCCTGGGTCGATCCGGTCAAGAAGTACAAGCTCTCCGCGAGCTTCGCCCAGGCCGGGAACCTCTGGTCGTCCACGCACTCCGGCCAGGACTTCGCCGTCGCCTCCGGCACGCAGGTCGTCGCCGCGCACGGCGGGACCGTCGTGAAGGCCGGCGGCAACGGCGCCGGTGACGGACCCGCGTACGGCAACGCCATCGTGATCAAGCACGGCAGCGGTACGTACTCCCAGTACGCGCACCTGTCCCGGGTGGACGTGAAGGTCGGCCAGATAGTGAAGACCGGCCAGCGCATCGCCCTGTCCGGCAACACCGGCAACTCCAGCGGGCCGCACCTGCACTTCGAGATCCGTACGACGGCCAACTACGGCTCGGCCGTCGACCCCGTCGCCTTCCTGCGCACCAAGGGCGTGACCGTCTAAGAGGCGGCACGGCCCGTGGCCCGTGGCCCATGGCCCATGGCCCACGGCCCATGGGCCACGGGCCACGGGCCGTGCCGCCCATGCCTCATGGACCCACGCTCAGGGCTACTCGGGGGCGGCGCCGCCATGTGCCCGCGTGACCAGATCGATGGCGACCTCCAGGACGGCCTTCCGCTTCTCTTCGGGGTCGCCTTTCAAGTCCTTGAGGGCGAACATCCCGGCGTGCATCGTGAACAGCGCGCTCACGCACCGGACCTGGTCCGTCAGTGCGGCGTCCGGCTCCTTGATGATGGCAAGCATCCCGAGCAAGCGGTCCTTGAACGACTCGCCGATGCTCAGCTCGCGGATCGTCGCCTGGTTCTCCTGCATGAAGCGGAAGAGGGGCGCCGCGTCGTTGAGCGCCTCGCTGTAGCGGCGCAGCAGCTCCTGCTTGGTGTCGAGGGTGTGCGGTTGGCCCTTGCCCCACTCGATCAGGTCGTCCATCGGCCTCGTCAGGTCCTGGAAGAGGCTGATCAGGATGTCTTCCTTGGTCTTGAAGTGGTAGTAGAGCGCCGCCTTCGTGACGTCCAGCCGTTCGGCGATCTCCCGCAACGACGTCTTCTCGTACCCCTGCTCGGCGAAGAGTTCGATGGCCACGTCCTGGATGCGCTGCCGGGTGTCCCCGCGCCGCCGCTGCCTGCTGCCGCCCATCGTGGCCGCTCCTCGTCCTTGTCGTCCCTACGTGTCGTAGGTGCTCGCCGTAAGGTAAAGAAAAACTTACTTGACGCCCGGCTAGTTACGGGTCTACTTTTCCCCAGTGTAGTCAACTTGCCGGTCGGCAAGTAAGTGCCAGTAAGTGCAAGTAGGTAGCAGTGCAGTACCCAGGGGAGTGGGGACAGTGACGGACACCAAGGCGGCCAAGGCGGCCAAGGCGGCCAAGGCGGAGAACGCGGCGGAGGCGCCGGAAGACGGGGGCAAACAGCCGAGGAGCGCACGGGTCGTCCTGCTTGCGTTGATGATCGCGATGCTCCTCGCGATGCTGGACAACATGATCGTCGGCACTGCCATGCCGACCATCGTGGGGGAGCTGGGCGGGCTCGAACACCTGTCGTGGGTCGTCACGGCCTACACGCTCGCGACCGCCGCCTCCACCCCGATCTGGGGCAAGCTCGGCGACATGTACGGGCGCAAGGGCGTCTTCATGACCTCGATCGTGCTCTTCCTGATCGGGTCGGCCCTGAGCGGCATGGCCCAGGACATGGGCCAGCTCATCGGGTTCCGCGCGATCCAGGGGCTCGGCGCCGGCGGTCTGATGGTCGGCGTCATGGCGATCATCGGGGACCTGATTCCGCCGCGGGAGCGCGGCAAGTACCAGGGCATGATGGGCGGTGTGATGGCCCTCGCCATGATCGGCGGGCCGCTCGTCGGCGGCACCATCACCGACCACTGGGGCTGGCGCTGGTCCTTCTACATCAACCTGCCCCTCGGTGTCGTGGCGCTGGTCGCCATCAGCGCCGTACTGCATCTGCCCAAGAAGCGGGCGCAGGCACGGATCGACTACCTCGGCGCGGCGCTGCTCACCGCGGGCATCACCGCGATCGTGCTCGTCACCACCTGGGGCGGGACCGAGTACGCCTGGGGCTCCGCCATGATCATGGAGCTGATCGGTATCGGGGTCGCGTCGCTCGTCGGGTTCCTGTTCTGGCAGACCAAGGCGGCCGCGCCGGTCATGCCGCTGCACATCTTCCGGAGCCGCAACTTCTCGCTGATGTCCGTCATCGGCTTCATCGCCGGGTTCGTGATGTTCGGCGCGGTGCTGTTCCTGCCGCTGTACCAGCAGTCCGTGCAGGGCGCGTCCGCGACCAACTCCGGGTTGCTGCTGCTGCCGATGCTCGGCGCGATGCTCGTCACCTCGATGGTCGCCGGGCGGGTCACCACCAGCACCGGGCGCTACAAGGCCTTCCCGATCGTGGGCAGTGCGCTGATGGCCGTCGGGCTGTACCTGCTGTCGCTCATGGACACGGATACGTCGCGACTGACGTCCGGGGTGTACATGGCCGTGGTCGGCGCCGGCATGGGCTGTCTGATGCAGATCACCATGCTGGTCTCGCAGAACAGCGTCGAGATGAAGGACATGGGCGTCGCCTCGTCCAGCACCACGCTGTTCCGTACGCTCGGGGCGTCCTTCGGGGTCGCGATCATGGGGGCGCTGTTCAACAGCCGGGTCCAGGACGTGATGTCCGAGCGGGCGGGGGCGCTAGGCTCGAAGGTCACGGAGCAGTCGGCACAACTGGACGCGGCGAGCCTGGCGAAGCTGCCGGCGGCGGCGCGGGAGGCGTACCAGCACGCGGTGTCCGCCGGTACGCACTCGGCGTTCCTCCTGGGGGCCGTGGTCGCGGTCGTCGCCCTGGCCGCGGCGGTGTTCGTGAAGGAGGTTCCCCTGCGGGGAGCGGGCGCCTCCGGCGAGGACACACCGAGTGACTCGGCCCCGGCGCCGAAGGCAACGGTGACCGAGACGGTCTGAGCCCCTGGACGGCCCGCAGCGACTTCGACTGCGGGCCGTCGGTGGCTGGTCGCGCAGTTCCCCGCGCCCCTAGATGATCGATTCCAAGGGATCGTGCAGGTCGCCGGTAGATGGATAGCCTGCCGGGATGTCCTCGGTGAACCTGCGTCACTCAGTCCGCGCGGTCGTCCTCGATGAGGGCGACCGCATCCTGCTGTGCCGCTTCGCCATTCCCAAGCCGGCCGGCACGGTGGTCGTGTGGGCGGCTCCCGGTGGCGGTGTCGAGCGCGGCGAGACGCCGCTTGCCGCGCTACGTCGCGAGTTGCACGAAGAGGTAGGGCTGGCCGTCGAAACCGACCCGCCACATGTGTGGCACCAGCAGGTCGTCGCCCCCGGACACGCAGCAGGCTACGACGGAGTGGTCAACGACTACTTCCTTGTCCGCACCGCATCGTTCCCTCCACGCGGCGCGATGTCCGACGACGAACTCGCCGCCGAGAACATCGATGGCTTCCGCTGGTGGCGCCTTCGGGATATCGCCGACTACCGCGGTTCCGAGCTGTTCTCACCCCGCGACCTCGCCACACCGTTGGCGGTGCTGATCGCCGAGGGCGTTCCGGCCAGACCGGTGCCGCTCGGCCTGTGAGCCTCGCATCCGACCCTCGGACACAGGCCCGGCCGCTGACGGGAACCTGCAGATCGCCTGCACACATGAGGCGAGGGAGCCCAACGTCAGTGTGTGAAGACAGAGCTGGACTCCCTCGCGACCGCACTTTACGTGAAGACCGACGACCTGCTGAAGGACTCACCGCATCTCGCACCACGGCGGCCGGCCGTGGGCATCACCCCGAAGCTCACCGACGCCGAACTGGTCACCCTGGCGATGATGCAGGCCATGCTTGGCTTCACCTCCGAGGCCCGGTGGCTCCGCCACGCCCGTTCCCATCTGCGCCATCTCTTCCCGTACCTGCCCCAGCAGTCCGGCTACAACAAGCGTCTGCGCAAGGCCGCCGACCTGCTTCGCCAGGTCACCCGGCTGCTGGCCACCGACACCAGTGTGTGGAGAGACGACGTATGGATCGTGGACTCCACGCCGGTTGAATGCGGCCGTTCACGCGAGACCGTGAAACGCTCCGACCTGGCCGGATGGGCCGAGTACGGCTACTGCGCCAGCCACAGCCGCTTCTTCTGGGGCCTGCGCCTGCATCTGGTGTGCACCCTCCAGGGCCTGCCCGTCGCCTTCGCCCTGACCGGGGCCAAGGCCGACGAACGCGAGACCCTGCTGGACCTCCTCTCCGCCGAACCCGGCCTCGTCGCCGCACGTCCTGCCCAGACACTGATCGGCGACAAGAACTACTTCGGCCGCGACTTCGAACACCAACTGGCTGAACAGGACATCCGGCTACTGCGGCCGGCCCGAAAGGGCGAGCCAGAGCGTCCCGGAGCACCGCTGTTCAAGCCATTGCGGCAGGTCATCGAGTCGGTCAACCAGACCTTCAAGGGCCAACTCGATCTCGAACAGCACCGAGGACGCACACCCGGCGGTGTCGTCGCCCGCGTCATGCAGCGAATCCTCGCGATGACCGCAGCGATCTGGCACAACGACCACACCGGACAACCCGTCCTGCGCTCACTGACCGCCTATGACCACTGACCCCTTGGAATCGATCATCTAGGGCGGCCTCGCGTTGTGTTCTGCGTGCGGGCGATCCGTGGCTGAGCGCGCAGTTCCCCGCGCCCCTGAAAGACGGCCCGTCGGCCGCGCCCCGCAAGGGGCGCGGGGAACTGCGCGACCAGCCCCCGACTGCCCGCACCCACCCACGCACAGGCACATACCCCGCGCACCCCAGCGGAGCGTCACGGCAGCACCGGAAAGCTCCCCGAGTTGGTAGGCGCATGTTCCGGCAGCCACAGCACCGCGACCGCGCCCTCCACCGGCCCCGAGCCCATGTCGAGCCCCACATTGCGGAAGGTCAGCCGCGCGCCGAGCACCCGTGCCTGGCCTGCCGCGATGGTGAGGCCGAGGCCGTGGCCGTGCCCCGCCCGGTCGCTGCTGCCCGTACGGAAACGGCTCGGCCCCTCCGCGAGCAGATCCGCCGGAAAACCGGGCCCGTGATCGCGGACCCGGATGACCCGGCCCTCCACGGAGATCTCGATGGGCGGCTTGCCGTGCTTGGCGGCATTGGCGAGGAGGTTGCCGACGACGCGCTCCAGACGGCGCGGATCCGTCGTGACCTCCGACTCGTGCACCACCCGCACCTCGACATCCGGGTGCGTCGAGGCGACCCGCCGGACGATGAACTCGCCGAGGTTGATGTCCTGCAACTCGGCCCGCTCGGACGCACCGTCGAGCCGCGCCACCTCCAGCACGTCCTCGACGAGCGTACGCATCGCCTGTGCCCGGTCCTTGACCAGCTCGGACGGCCGTCCCGGTGGCAGCAGCTCGGCCGCGGTGAGCAGCCCCGTCACCGGGGTGCGCAGCTCGTGCGCGATGTCGGCGGTGACCCGGCGCTCGGCCTCGTACCGCTGCTTCAACGCGTCGGCCATGGCGTCCACCGCCTCCGCGAGGTCGTCCGTCTCGTCCCGGATGGCAGAGCCGATCGCGTCGCCCACCCGTACGTCGCTCTGCCGCTGCGCGACCAGGTGCGCGGCGCTCGCCGCCTGGCGGAGGCGGCCCGAGAGCTGGCCGCCGACCAGTACGCCGAGGGCGCAGCCGCCGAAGATGACCGCGATCGAACCGATCATCAGGGCCTGGTCGAGGTCTTCCATGACGTTGGCGCTGCGGTCCGTGAAGCGGGTGTGCAGGGACAGGACCCGGCCGTCCCGCGTGGGCATGGCCGCCCAGATGTCGGGCGCCCCGCCGGAGTTGTCCTGTACGAAGGTGGCCCGCCGCCCGTCCTTGACCTTGCGCAGCAGTTCCTTCGGCAGCTCCGGATCGTCCACCCGGGTGCCCAGGCGGGCCGCCCCGCTGGTGGTGTCGTAGTACCGCGCCGCGATCTGCAGCCGCTCGTCCTGCACATCGCGGGCGTTGTCCAGCATGGTGACCCGGGCGGCGTTGTGCACGACGATGCTGAGCGCCAGGGCCACCAACGCGCTGACCAGCGTGATCGCCGCGCTCAGCTTCCAGCGCAGCCCGATCCGCAGCCCCTTGGACAGCACCGCGAGCCTCATCCCTTGAGCTTGTAGCCGAAGCCGCGGACCGTCTCGATCCGGTCCTGGCCGATCTTCGTACGCAGCCGCTGCACATGGACGTCGACGACGCGGGTG
This sequence comes from Streptomyces sp. NBC_00878, assembly GCF_026341515.1. Classification (NCBI taxonomy): domain Bacteria; kingdom Bacillati; phylum Actinomycetota; class Actinomycetes; order Kitasatosporales; family Streptomycetaceae; genus Streptomyces; species Streptomyces sp. NBC_00878. The sequence continues at coordinate 6,149,243 of NZ_JAPEOK010000001.1, forward strand.
TCCCCGCCCCAGCCGTAGTCCCAGACCCGCTCCAGGAGCTTGTCGCGCGACAGGACCGTACCCGGCGCGGACGAGAACTCCAGGAGCAGCCGCATCTCGGTGGGGGTCAGCGCCACCGGCGTACCGCCCTTGCGCACCTCCATGCCCACGGTGTCGATCTCCAGTACGCCGGCACCGTCACCGAAGGACAGCACGCCGCCGGCGGGGACGGACGAGCCGCCCTCCGTCTCCCCTGCGGACCGCGGCCCGCTCGCGTGCCCGAAGCGCCGCAGCACCGCACGGATCCGCGCGACCAGGACGGCGCCGTCGAACGGCTTCGTCACGTAGTCGTCGGCGCCCGCCTCCAGGCCCAGGACGACGTCGATCGAGTCCGCGCGGGCCGACAGCATGATCACCGGCACGGTCGACTCGTCCCGGATCCGACGGCACAGCGACACACCGTCGAGCCCCGGCACCATCACGTCGAGGAGCGCGATGTCGGGCCGGTCGGCGCGGAACGCCTCAAGCCCGGACAGTCCGTCAGGCATCGCGGTCACCACGAAGCCGTCGCGCTCCAGCGCGAGCTGGGTGGCCTCGCGGATGACGTCGTCGTCCTCGACGAACAGGACGTGGGTCTGCTCTGCCATCCGCTGCTCTCAGTTTCTCGGTCGGTCGGTCGGTCGATCGGTTGGACGGACGGAGGGACGATCGGGTCGGGCTTATTTCTCGGTCAGGCGGTCAGGCGGTCAGGCGGTCAGGCGGTCAGGCGGTCAGCCGGGCCCATGTCTCGGTCAGGCGGTCAGGCCGGCCTACTTCTCGGTCGGCAACGGCGTCTCGCCGCCCACCACCTTGCTGTAGTCGTTCGTGATCCGGCCCCGCTCCGCGAAGCGGTTCGCCATCCAGCGGTACGTGACCACTTCCTCGCCGGACGGATTCTCCAGCGAGTCGCCCTTCTCGTACACCTGCTGGGTGACCACCAGGTCGCCCCGGTCGATCTCCGCGTAGACCGGGGGCTCCTCGGCCCGGAAGACATTCTTGTACGCGTCGCCCTCCTCGCGATACACGTACGAGCCGACGCCGACCGCTTCGTCGCAGGTCATCACGTTGACCAGGATGTCGTGCGTGGACCCGCCGGTGAGTTTTCCGTACGACACGTCGACCGGGTACTCGTCGCCGAAGCAGGGCTTCAGGTCGCGCTTGACCGCCGGGCTGACCCCTGGGTCGGCCCGGACGAGTCTGATCGCCTCCGCGCGGTCCTGGGCCCGGGGCGGGGAGGGGGTGACGGCCTCGGCCTCCACGCCGCCGCCCGCCGACACCGCGTCGGAGGCCGGACCCTCGTCCCGGGCGCCGGTGCCGCCCGTGCCGCAGCCGGACACCAAAAGGCCGAGGGCGGCGAGCACGGCCACCGCCGCGATCACCGCCTTCTGGGCTCTGCCGGCCCGTGGAACCGTCGTGCCTACGCCGCGCAACGCTCCCGCTCCTCACGCTCCGACGCACCCGCGCCGAGCTCGTCCTGCTCGTCGGCGGCTCGGCGCTCCAGCTCCTCGCGGAGCCGGGCGAGCGCCCGGTGCAGTGTGCTCTTGACCGTGCCGGCCGACATACCGAGGGCGGCGGCGGTCTCCTCCGTGGACATCTGCTCCCAGTGTCGCAGCACGACGACGCTGCGTTGCTTCGGAGCCAGCACCTTCATGATGTCCATCAGGAGCGCGCGGTCGGCGTGCTGCTCGGTGGAGTCGTCCACACTCGCGTCCGGGAGCTGCTCGGTGGGGACTTCCTCCAGCTTGCGGGCCCGCCACCACTCCGTACGCGTGTTGATCATGACGCGGCGCAGATAGGCGTCGGCGAGACGCTTGTCGGCGATGCCCTCCCAGCGGCCGTACGTCCGCACCAGCGCGGTCTGCAGGAGGTCCTGCGCGTCGACAGGGTCGGGGACCAGACGGCGTGCGCTGCGCAGCAGCGCGTCCTGCCGAGTACGTACGTACTCCTCGAACTCGAGTACCTCGCCGTGCGCCATTCCAACCGCCTCCATCCCCATTTCCGACCTGTCTGCTGCCGGCTGTCCGTTACCTGCGAACCGCTGATCCGCGGTACGGCACTGAAGTTACGGAGCGGTTGTCACGGGGCTGTCCGAACGAGCCTGCGGTGAGCGCTCGGCTGTCCGTCGGTTGTGTAACGGAAGTAGGGAATGGGTAAGGCGAGGTGGTGACTGGGCAGGTTATGGGGCGGTTTGCCCACCGGGAGTTGTAAAGAGGAACTGTCACGGACCCCGGTGGAACCTGTGCGTCAGCTCAGCGGGAGCCGGTACCGGCCGCCCGCGAGGGGCTCGACCAGTCCGTCGGCGACCAGCCCGTCCAGGGCACGGGCGCGCTGGACCGGCTCCTCCCACACCCGGTCGAGGGCGGACTGCGGGACCGGCGAGACCGCCTCGCGCAGCACGGCGAGCAGCCGGCCCCGTACCTGCCGGTCCGTGCCCGCGTACGTCTGGCCGCGCCGCGGCGGCCCCTCGTGCGCGGGCTTGCCCGCCAGCCGCCACGCGCACCGGGCCGCGATCGGGCACCGCACGCAACTCTCGTTCCGCGCCGTGCAGATGAGCGCGCCGAGCTCCATGGAGGCGGCGGCCCAGCGCGAGGCCGTGTGCTCGTCGCCGGGCAACAGGGCGCGGGCGAGCTTGCGTTCGGCGGCGGTCGTGGCGTTCGGCGGGTACTGGACACCGGTGACGGCCCGCGCGAACACGCGCCGCACGTTCGTGTCGAGGACGGCGTGCCGCTGCCCGTACGCGAAGGAGGCCACCGCCGCCGCCGTGTACTCACCGATGCCGGGCAGCGCGAGCAGCTGGGCGTGCTCTGTCGGTACGTCGCCGCCGTGCCGCTCCGTTATGGCGAGCGCGGCGCCGTGCAGGCGCAGCGCGCGGCGAGGGTAGCCGAGCCGGCCCCAGGCGCGGACGGCCTCGCCCGGCGCGTCCTCGGCGAGGTCGGCGGGCCGCGGCCAGCGGGCGAGCCACTGCTCGTACACCGGCAGTACCCGGCTCACCGGCGTCTGCTGCAACATGAACTCGCTGACCATCACCCCCCACGGGCCCGCGTCGGGGCGTCGCCACGGGAGGTCGCGGGCGTGCTCCTCGAACCAGTCGATGACGGGTGTGTGCAGGTGGTCGCCGACGGTTTCGTACGCGTCGGCCTGGGCACTGGATGTGGGTTTCGTGGGCGCAGTCATGGCACGTCCGATCCTCCCACGCGGTGGTGCCTCCGGCGGTTTGGCTGGGGGTTGCGTCGTGTGTTGTCTGCGGGTGGGTGGGGGCTGGTCGCGCAGTTCCCCGCACCCTACGGGGCGCCTGCCGAGATGATGATCGGAAAAAGTTGAGGGCCTGAGCGGCGGGTGGGGCCAGTGAACTCCCCGATCTCTCGTACAGTTTGCGCCGTGGGATCTCTGCGCAATCCGGTCGGGCCGCTTCCCTCCTCCATCTACTGGCGACGGAGGACCGTTCTGCTGTCCTTGCTCGCCGTGGTGGCGTTGCTGATCGCCTGGGTGGTCGCCTCCGGCGGCGGAGGCGGCGGCAAGAAGAGCGCGGGCGGGTCCAACGGCAAGAACCCCACCGCCTCGATCACGCCGGGCCCCTCCGGCTCCGAGCCCGCGATCAGCCAAGCCCCGGGCGGGCGCGACGAGTCGGACGACGGAAGCGGCGACGGTTCCGGGGAGTCAGGCGGCTCGGCGGGCTCAGCCGGCTCGGGCGGTTCCGGTGGCTCGGACGGTTCCACGTCCGGCGGGTCCGCCTCGGGCAGCGGCGGCGTGGCCGACGGCGAGGGCGGCGGAGGTTCCGGCGACACGGTTCCGGCCGGGTCCGCCCTGCCCGACTGCGCCGCGGGAGCCGTGAAGCTGACGCTGCGCAGCGTCAACAACGAGTACGCGCCGGGCGAGAAGCCCACCTTCGAACTGATCGCCAGGAATTCCACCGGCAGCGACTGCAAGCTGGATCTCGGCCCGAAGAACGCGGTCGTGACCATCACCCAGGCAGAGAGCGACGACGAGATCTGGTCCTCGGCCGACTGCCCGACGGGCGCTTCCAGCGTCCTCTTCCGCATCCCGGCCAACGACCGAGTAACCCGCACCATCGCCTGGAACCGCAAGGCCAGCGCCCCCGAGTGCGCCACCCCACCGGCCATCACGGCAACACCGGGCACGTACCTGGTAGAGGCCAAGGCCCCGGGCCTGACAAAGACCCAGACATCATTCGTCCTGAAGAAGGACTGACGAGAAAACGGCCTCAGAGTCGGCGCGCTCCTTTAGGGGCGCGGGGAACTGCGCGACCAGCCCCCACCCACCCGCACCCAAAACACAACGCGCCCCCGTTATGTTTTCCGCGGTCCTGCAAGAGGGCCGCTGGCCTCCGGGCCCGGCATGACTGTGTCCCCCTGTCGAACGGATGACCTGGGGGGTGGTGTCACCGGGCCCGGGAGGTGCCGTCGGAGACGCTGATGAGAGGTCCGGCCACCGCCCGGTCCGGCGCAATGCCGGGCAGTTCGCGGGCGGCAGGTCTGCATAACGTGGATGCGCGCGTACGACACCACTGCCGAGGCCGGCACGTTCAACTTCCCTGGAAGGGCGCGATGTTCGACACCCAAGACGTGGGCGTATTCCTCGGCCTGGACGTCGGCAAGAGCGCCCATCACGGCCATGGGCTCACGCCAGCCGGGAAGAAGGTCCTCGACAAGCAGCTGCCCAACAGCGAGCCGAAACTACGGGCCGTCTTCGACAAGCTGACCGCGAAGTTCGGCACCGTGCTGGTGATCGTGGACCAGCCCGCCTCGATCGGGGCTCTCCCCCTGACCGTGGCCCGGGACGCCGGCTGCGAGGTCGCCTACCTGCCCGGCCTGGCCATGCGGCGGATCGCCGACCTGTACCCGGGTGAGGCCAAGACCGACGCGAAGGACGCCGCGGTGATCGCGGATGCGGCCCGCACCATGCCGCACACCCTGCGCTCGCTGGAGCTCACCGACGAGATCACCGCCGAACTCACGGTCCTCGTGGGCTTCGACCAGGACCTCGCCGCTGAGGCCACCCGCACGTCCAACCGGATACGCGGCCTGCTCACCCAGTTCCACCCGTCGCTGGAACGCGTTCTGGGCCCCCGCCTCGACCACCAGGCCGTCACCTGGCTGCTGGAGCGCTACGGCTCCCCGGCCGCACTGCGCAAAGCCGGCCGCCGCAGGCTCGTCGAGCTCATCCGGCCCAAGGCCCCGCGCATGGCCCAGCGGCTGATCGACGATGTCTTCGAGGCGTTGGACGAGCAGACCGTCGTGGTCCCGGGCACCGGCACCCTCGACATCGTCGTGCCCTCCCTGGCCCGCTCTCTCGCCGCTGTCCACGAACAGCGCCGGGCCCTGGAAGCCCAGATCAACGCCCTGCTGGAGGCCCACCCTCTTTCCCCGGTCCTGACGTCGATGCCCGGCGTCGGCGTCAGGACCGCCGCCGTCCTGCTGGTCACCGTCGGCGACGGCACCAGCTTCCCGAGCGCCGCCCACCTGGCCTCCTACGCCGGACTCGCCCCGACCACGAAGTCGTCGGGCACCTCGATCCATGGCGAACACGCACCCCGAGGCGGCAACCGCCAGCTCAAACGCGCCATGTTCCTGTCCGCCTTTGCCTGCATGAACGCCGATCCCGCCTCCCGCACCTACTACGACAAGTGCCGGGCCCGCGGAAAGACCCACACCCAGGCCATCCTCCGCCTCGCCCGCCAACGCATCAGCGTTCTGTTCGCCATGCTCCGCGACGGCACCTTCTACGAACCCCGCCTTCCCCAAGCGACAGCTGCATGAACCAGCCCACAGGCAGGTCGATTCAGGTCAACGCCTTGTGTCGTCTGTCCACGCCGAGATATCTGCGGCAGCCCGTCGGACAGCGTCCTCCTGGTCCCGGGCGAGGTTCGCGCAGGCCGCTGCGACGTCCGGCACACCGTCCGGTCCCACGAGCGCGTCATGCACCCCGGTCTGCAGCCAGTCAGCCTGGTTGTCGTCAGCCTCGGCAACCGCGAGAGCGATGAGCCTTACGGCGGCCACCGTCCCCACCCGGGCCAGGGCCTCTGCCGTCTGTCGGATCACCGCCGTGTCCTCGACGTCCAGCAGCAGCCCCACCAGCGCTTCCGCAGCCTCAGAAACATCAGCGAAGGAAGCAAGGTCGCGCCCGGCACGAACACGTTGCGTCCACGAAGGAGACGACGCCTCAGCCAAGGCCGCCTCCAACCCACTCATCATCTCTGGCACGACCAGACAGTCTCATGCCCCACGAAGAAGAACGGACCCCAAGCCGAAGCTGCCCACACGCTTGACGAAGAACATAGAGGCACCCCCCCGCCAAACCGCCGGACGGCTACACGTACCGCTCAAGAATCGAAGACTCCGCCAACCGAGAAAGCCCCTCCCGCACACTCCGGGCCCGAGCCTCCCCCACCCCGTCCACGGTCTGCAGATCATCCACGCTCGCGGCGAGAAGCTTCTGCAACCCACCGAAGTGCTCGACAAGCCGGTCGATAATGGCCCCCGGCAACCGCGGCACCTTGGCCAACAACCGGAACCCGCGGGGCGAAACCGCGGAGTCGAGCGCCTCGGGCGACCCCGTGTACCCCAACGCCCGTGCCACCGTGGGCAGTTCAAGAAGCTCCGCATGCGTGAGCGCGTCGAGCTCGAACAGCGCCTCGTCAACGGTCCGCGACCGCTTGGCCGTCGGTTCGGGCACATAGTCCCGCACGACAAGCTCCCGCTCGGGCTCGACCCCGGCGATCAACTCGTCCAGCTGGAGCGCGAGCAACCGCCCGTCCGTGCCCAACTCGACCACGTACTCGGCGATCTCCGTGGCGATCCGGCGCACCATCTCCAGCCGCTGGGCCACCGCCGAAACATCCCGAACGGTGACAAGGTCCTCGATTTCGAGGGCCGACAACGTGCCCGCGACCTCGTCGAGGCGGAGCTTGTACCGCTCCAGCGTGGCCAGCGCCTGGTTCGCGCGGGAGAGGATCGCGGCCGAGTCCTCCAGGACCCGCCGCTGCCCGTCCACGTACAGCGCGATCAGCCGCATGGACTGGGAGACGGAGACGACGGGGAAGCCGACCTGCTTGCTCACCCGGTCCGCCGTGCGGTGACGGGTGCCCGTCTCCTCCGTCGCGATGGTGGGGTCGGGCACCAATTGCACACCGGCCCGCAGGATCTTGGTGATGTCCTTGTCGACGATGATGCCGCCGTCGAGCTTGCACAGCTCGCGCAGCCGGGTCGCCGTGAACTCGACGTCCAGCACGAAACCGCCGCTGCACATCGCCTCGACGGTCTTGTCCCAGCCGAGCACGATGAGCCCGCCGGTGTTGCCGCGGAGGATGCGCTCCAGGCCGTCACGCAGTCCGGTTCCGGGTGCCACGGCGCTGAGTGAGGTGCGCATCAGGCCTTCGGCACCGGAACTCCCGCCGGACTTGCCGGGAACTGCTGCCCGGTCGTTGGCTGCCACTGCACTCCTCCGGTCGCAGGTGTCTGGGGGCGCCCTGAGTTCGTACGGACGGGCGAGACCTGGGCAAAGTCTACCGGCGCTCTTCCTCGTCCCGTGGGGCCTCTCGCCGACGCGACCTCGGGAGGACTCTCAGCGCGTCCCCCATGTCGCCGACTTCCAGGACCTTCATGCCGGCAGGGATCTTGCCCGGGTCGCCCGGAACGAGGGCGTGGGTGAAGCCCAGACGGTGGGCTTCGGCGAGTCTGCGCTGGACGCCCGTGACCCGTCTGACCTCGCCCGCCAGGCCTACTTCGCCGATCGCGACGAGGTTCTTGGGCAGTGGGGTGTCACTCGCGGCGCTGGCCAGCGCGAGCGCGATCGCCAGGTCCGCGGCGGGCTCGGTGAGCTTCACACCGCCGACCGTCGCGGTGTAGATGTCCCGCTTCCCGATGGCGCTGATCCGGCCGCGCTGCTCCAGAACGGCGAGCATCATCTGGACCCGGGAGGTCTCCAGACCGGAGGTCGTACGCCTCGGGGTGGGGATCTGGGTGTCCACGGTGAGCGCCTGGACCTCGGCCACCAAGGGGCGGCGGCCTTCGAGGGTGACGGTCAGACAGGTGCCGGGGACGGGCTCGGCACGGCGGGTGAGGAACAGGCCGCTCGGGTCGGTCAGGCCGGTGATGCCCTCGTCGTGCAGTTCGAAGCAGCCGACCTCGTCCGTCGTCCCGTAACGGTTCTTGACGCCCCGTACGAGCCGAAGGCGCGCGTGCCGGTCGCCCTCGAAGCTCAGGACGACGTCCACGAGGTGCTCCAGGAGCCGCGGTCCCGCGATGGCACCGTCCTTGGTGACATGGCCCACAAGCAGGGTGGCCATGCCGCGCTCCTTGGAGGCGCGGATCAGGGCCCCGGCCACCTCACGGACCTGGGACATGCCTCCGGGGGCACCGTCGATCTCCGGAGAGGCCACCGTCTGCACGGAGTCGACGATGAGCAGGGACGGCTTCACCGCGTCCAAGTGGCCGAGGACCGTGGCCAGATCGGTCTCCGCCGCCAGATACAGGTGGTCGTCGATCGCCTTGATGCGGTCGGCGCGCAGCCGGACCTGGCTCGCCGACTCCTCGCCCGTGATGTAGAGCGTGCGGTGTTCGTCACTCGCCGCCTTCGCCGCCACGTCCAGCAGCAGCGTGGACTTGCCGACGCCCGGCTCGCCCGCCACGAGCACCACCGCGCCCGGCACGAGCCCGCCGCCGAGCACCCGGTCCAGCTCGGGCACGCCGGTCGAGCGGGCGGTCGCCTGCCTGCCGTCGACCTGGCCGATGGGCAGCGCGGACGTGGTGACCCGGCCGGGGGCCGTCGTACGCACCGCGGGCGCGCCGTACTCGTCGATCGTCCCCCATGCCTGGCATTCGGGGCAGCGACCGAGCCACTTGGCCGCCTGCCAGCCGCACTCGGTGCAGCGGTAGGACGGCCGGTCCTTCGCGGTCTTCGTACGGGCAGCCATGACACGAACCGTAACCGCCCCCACTGACAGCGCGACGCCGGTCCGTTCCGCACCCGGTGCCGATAACCGGGCACCCTTCGCAAACCGGCCACGACTCGTCAGGAACACGCCACGGAATCCACGGTTCCTGTCCCCTTATGAGGGATCGTTTCACCCGTACGGATTAATTGTGCGCAAGCCGGAAGTAGGGGCCGCCGCCCGGCCTCTACGGTCGCACGGGTGATGAGCCGCAGTCCCGAGACCTCGACCCGTACCTTCGGCGCACACCGAGCGCACCGTGAGGCGCGTGACCGGGCGGCGGCGCGCACGCTGGCGCAGTGCCCGCCCCCGCGCTACGAGCCGTACCTGGACGGCCTGTTCACCTATTGCCTGTCCGTGCTGTGCGACCACGACACGGCGACCGCCGCCCTCGGCGACGTCCTCGCGCTCGCCGAGCGCCGCGGCCAGCGCGGCCCGGAGGCGCCCGACGACCGCAGGGCCTGGCTGTACGCCCTCGCCCGCTGGTCGTGCCTGCGCAAACTCGCCGAGGCCAAGCAGAAACGTCATGGCGCGCACGCCTCGGGGCGCACCGAGGCCACGCACGGCCTGGGCCGTTCCCAGGGCGCGCACGTCGACGGTCGTCCTCAAGGTGCGTACGTCGACGGTCGTCCTCAAGGTGCGTACGTCGACGGCCGTTCCCAGGGCCGGTACGCGGAAGGGCAGTCGCAGGGCGGCCATGCCGCCGCCCACCGCACCTTCGCCGCGGGTCCCGACCGCCCCGGTGGCCAGACGGGCGACCGGACCGCCGACCTCCTCGCCGCCGCCGAGGAGGACCGTCGTCGTCGCGAACTCGCCCTGCTGGCCTGGCCGGAGGCCGCCGGTACGACGCCCGAACAGCGTGAGGCGCTCGAACTCGCCGTACGGCACCAGCTCGCCGTTCACGAGGTCGCCGCCGTCATTGGCATGGACCCGACCGCCGCCCGCGAACTCCTCGCGACGGCCGCCTGCGAGGTCGAGCGCACCCGCGCGGCCCTCGCCGTCGTCGAGACCGGCACCTGTCCGGGAGTCACCCGGCTCACCGGCGACAACCACCTCGTCCTCAGCGCCGCCGTGCGCCGCGAACTGGTCCGGCACGTCGACGACTGCCCCCGCTGCCGCCGTACCGCCGAGCGCGCGGTCCCCGGCTCCTGGCCCGGCACCAGCGTCACGCCCGCCGCGCTGCCCGTACTCGACGCCCCGCGCGCGGCCCTCCACCGGGCGATGACGCATGTCCCACGCGCGCGGGGCGGCGGTCCGCGCTTCGACCGGCGCGGTTTCCCGCTGGATCCCAAGGACCACGCGGCCCGTCGCGACCGACTGCGCGCGCGTGCCGTCACCACCACCGTCGTCGCCACCGTCGTGGCGGCCCCCGTGCTCGCCCTCTGGGCGGCCTACCGCGGCGCGCCCCTCATCGGCGAGGGAGCGGACGGCCGCCCGGTCACCGCGAGCGAGGCACACGACTCCGACTCCGACGGACTAGACAGCGAGGCGCCCGGCTACGAGAACGCCGGCAACACCAGCACCAGACCCGACCCCCGCTTCGCCCCGGTCAGTGGTACGTCCGACGTCTCCGTGGAGGTCATCGGCGTGGCCTCGGGGCAGCGCAAAAGCGGCCTCTCCGTAGAGGCCGGTTCCAGCGGCGACACGACGCTCATCACCCTCAGGGCGACCGGGAGTTCACCGGTACCGGTCCACTGGTCCGCGTACACCGGGGCGTCCTGGCTCTACCTGAGCCAGTCGTCCGGAACGCTGGAGCCGGGCGAGTCGTTGACGATCAAGGTGTACGTCGACCATCTGCGCGAGCCGATCGGCCCCTGGAGCGCCAGTGTGTCGGTCGCACCCGCGGGCGCGGTGGTCACGATCGACGGCTACGGGACGGCGGGCCCGAGCCCGACGCACCCCGGTCCGCGCCCGGACCCGCCGACGCCGACCGGTCCTGGCCCGACCAACCCAGGTCCGGGTCCGGGGCCTGGTCCGGGCCCGGGTCCAGGGCCGGGTCCTGAGCCCACGCCGAGCGAGCCGTCGCCCTCCAGCCCCGACCCCGAGCCCACGCCCAGCGGGCCGGGGCCGTCGGACCCCGAGCCGGAACCCCCGCCGGGCTCCTCCAGAGGTTCTACCGGTACTACGCCGCCGCCCAGTGGCCGTGCGGCTCCGAGTGGCAGTGGCGTCCCGAGTCCGTCGGGCGGCTGAACGCTTCCCGCGCGGGGCGTTGTCGTCTGCGGGCCGGTGGGGGCTGGTCGCGCAGTTCCCCGCGCCCCTTGTAGGGCGCCCCCTGCTTGTGGGGTGCAGCCCGTTCCGAGGCGCGGAAGGAATCGCGCGGCATGGCCCCTCAGCCGCGGGGCGGGTCCGCCGGATGCGGGGCCAGCAACGGCAGCTGCGATGCCAGGCGCTCCTCGCAGAGTTCGACCAGGCGGTCGTATCCCGCCTTGCCCATCAGTTCGACCAGTTCCGGCCGGTACGAGACGTACACCGGATCGCCCGCGCCGTGCGCCGAGGTCGCCGACGTGCACCACCAGTGCAGGTCGTGCCCGCCAGGACCCCAGCCGCGGCGGTCGTACTCGCCGATCGAGACCTGGAGTACCCGGGTGTCGTCGGGCCGGTCGATCCACTCGTACGTACGCCGCACCGGCAGCTGCCAGCAGACGTCCGGCTTGGTCTCCAGGGGCTCGCGGCCCTCCTTGATGGCCAGGATGTGCAGCGAGCAGCCCGCGCCGCCCGCGAAACCCGGCCGGTTCTGGAAGATGCACGAGCCCTCGTACGGCCTGGTCTGGCGGTCGCCGTCCTCGTCCTGGGAGACCCAGCCCGACTCGGTGCCCACGTCATGGTGCTGCCAGATCTCCGGCGTGAGCCTCGCCACATGTCCGGCGACGCGCTTCTCGTCGTCCTCGTCCGAGAAGTGGGCGCCCAGCGTGCAGCACCCGTCGTCCGCGCGGCCCGCCTGGATGCCCTGGCAACCGCTTCCGAAGATGCAGTTCCAGCGAGAGGTGAGCCATGTCAGATCGCAGCGGAAGACCTGCTCGTCGTCGGCCGGATCCGGGAACTCCACCCACGCGCGCGCGAAGTCGAGCCCCTTCTCGTCGCCCTGTTTCGGAACCACCGGGGACTTCTTGGACTTGGACGCCGCCTTGGAGGACTTGGCGGACGCTGCCGACTTGTCGGCCTTTGCCTTTTTCGTCTTTGGCACGAGACCAGAGTAAATGGCCAGGAACCCATCCGGGGACTGCCGGCCGTTCCGCGCGCAGTAGCGTTCTGTACATGAGACTCGGTGTCCTCGACGTGGGTTCGAACACGGTGCATCTGCTGGTGGTGGATGCACACCCTGGCGCGCGCCCGTTGCCCGCGCATTCGCACAAGGCGGAGTTGCGGCTCGCCGAACTCCTCGACGAGAGCGGCGCGATCGATTCCGTAGGAGTCGACAAACTGATCGCCGTCGTCCAGGAGGCGCTCCAGGCCGCCGAGGACAAGGGCGTCGAGGACCTGCTGCCGTTCGCGACCTCCGCGGTGCGCGAGGCCAGCAACGCCGACGACGTGCTCGCCCGGGTCCGCGCCGAGACCGGCGTCGAGCTCCAGGTCCTCACCGGCGCCGAGGAGGCGCGGCTCACCTTCCTCGCAGCCCGCCGCTGGTTCGGCTGGTCGGCGGGGAAGCTGCTCGTCCTCGACATCGGCGGCGGCTCCCTGGAGATCGCGTACGGCATCGACGAGGAGCCGGACGCGGCGGCCTCCCTGCCGCTGGGCGCGGGCCGGCTCACCGCGGGCTGGCTGCCGAACGACCCCGCGGACCCGGAGGACATCAGGGCCCTGCGCCGCCATGTGAGGGCCCAGATCGCCCGTACGGTCGGGGAGTTCAGCCGCTTCGGTGCCCCCGACCACGTGGTCGCGACCTCCAAGACCTTCCGGCAGCTCGCGCGCATCGCGGGTGCCGCGCGCTCGGCCGACGGCCTGTACGTCCAGCGCGAACTCAAGCGCCGCTCCCTGGAGGACTGGGTCCCGCGCCTCGCCTCCATGACCGCCGCCGAACGCGCCGAACTCCCCGGTGTCTCTGACGGCCGCGCCGGCCAGCTCCTGGCCGGCGCCATCGTCGCCGCGGGCGCCATGGACCTCTTCGGCGTGGAAACCCTCGAAATCTGCCCCTGGGCCCTCAGAGAGGGCGTAATCCTCCGAAGCCTGGACCAGATGGCTTCCCCGTAGACCGCCCCGTGCCCCATGAGGGGCGCGGGGAACGGCGCAATCTTTTAGTGGCGCGGGGAACTGCGCGAGCAACCCAAACGAACCCGCAGCCAACACCGACCCCAGCCCCCATCCCCCAGGGGCGCGGGGAACTGCGCGACAAGCCACACCCAACCCGCACCCAACCCGCACCGGCCCTCCGGCCAATACCCACAACGGCGCGACCCACCACCCCCCGGCCAAAGCCCCCCACCCGAACACAACCAACAGAACCACCCCGTAACCTGTCCCCGTGGCAGAACCAGTCGTGCGGATCCCGGATGCGAAGGTCGCCCTGTCCACGGCCTCCGTGTACCCCGAGTCGACGGCGACCGCCTTCGAGATCGCCGCACGCCTCGGCTACGACGGCGTCGAGGTCATGGTGTGGACCGACCCGGTCAGCCAGGACATCGAGGCCCTCCGCCGCCTCAGCGACTACCACCAGGTCCCGATCCTCGCGATTCACGCCCCCTGCCTGCTCATCACCCAGCGCGTCTGGTCCACCGACCCGTGGATCAAGCTCCAGCGCGCCCGGGCGGCCGCCGAGAAGCTCGGGGCGAGCACGGTCGTCGTACACCCCCCGTTCCGCTGGCAGCGCCAGTACGCGCGTGACTTCGTCACCGGGATCTGGCAGATGGCGAACGAGACAGATGTGCGGTTCGCCGTCGAAAACATGTACCCCTGGCGCTACCGCGACCGCGAGATGCTCGCCTACGCCCCGGACTGGGACGTCACGAAGGACGACTACCGCCACTTCACGATCGACCTCAGCCACACCGCGACCGCCCGCACGGACGCACTCCAGATGATCGACCGCATGAGCGACCGCCTGGGCCACGTCCATCTCGCCGACGGCAACGGCTCCAACAAGGACGAGCACCTCGTCCCCGGCCGCGGCACACAGCCCTGCGCCGAGCTGCTGGAACGCCTCGCCCTGTCCGGTTTCGACGGTCACGTCGTCATCGAGGTCAACACCCGCCGAGCCATGTCCAGCGCCGAACGCGAGGCCGACCTCGCGGAGGCCCTCGCCTTCACCCGGCTCCACCTGGCCTCGGCCGTCAGAGCTGTCCCCGGCGGGGGACCGCGCCCGTGACCAACGCCGCCCCGCGCCGCCGGGGACGCCCCTCCCACGCGGACTCCGCGGACACTCCGGCCGCCCGCGACCGCATCCTGGCGGCGGCTCGCGAGGAGTTCTCCGAGCGGGGGTACGAGAAGACGTCCGTACGCGGCATCGCCAAGGCCGCGGGCGTGGACTCCGCGCTCGTGCACCACTACTTCGGCACCAAGGAACAGGTCTTCGAGGCGTCCATCGAGGTCGCCTTCGGGCCCCTCCTGAGCGCCCCGGGCTCGATCGCGGAAGGCCCCCTCGACGGTGTCGGAGAGCGGCTGGCCCGCTTCTTCTTCGGGGTCTGGGAGAACCCGGCCACCCGCAAGGCGCTGCTCGCGATCATCCGCTCAGCCGTGAACAACGAGGTCGCGGCCTCGGTCTTCCGCCGCCTCATCTCGGCCCAGCTGCTGCGCCGCGTCGCCGCCCAGCTGGACACGCCGGACGCCGAACTGCGTGCCGAGCTCGCGGCGGCCCAGCTCGTGGGCATCGCGATGCTGCGGTACGTGATCAAGGTCGAGCCCCTGGCCTCGGCGAACCCGGAGCAGATCATCGAGAGGGTGGCCCCGGCGATCCAGGCCCACCTGGCCGCGCCCCGTCCTTAGGGGCGCGGGGCTGTGACAAGCCCCCACCGGACCCGCAGCCGAAAACCGAGACGCCCATCCCGTATTCCGGACGCCGTGTCCAACCCCTGGATGACCGGCGTACGCTCGACGTGAGTCATTACTCTCCGAAGGAGCGAGCGACGATGCCCGAGCTGAGGTCCCGCACAGTCACCCACGGCCGCAACATGGCGGGCGCACGCGCCCTTATGCGCGCCTCCGGTGTACCGGGCGCGGACATCGGCCGCAAGCCGATCATCGCGGTCGCCAACTCCTTCACGGAGTTCGTGCCCGGCCACACCCACCTCCAGCCGGTCGGCCGGATCGTGAGCGAGGCCATCACAGCGGCCGGCGGCATCCCGCGCGAGTTCAACACGATCGCCGTCGACGACGGCATCGCGATGGGCCACGGCGGCATGCTCTACAGCCTCCCCTCCCGCGACCTGATCGCGGACAGCGTGGAGTACATGGTGGAGGCCCACTGCGCCGACGCCCTGATCTGCATCTCGAACTGCGACAAGATCACGCCCGGCATGCTGATGGCGGCCCTGCGCCTGAACATCCCGACGGTCTTCGTCTCCGGCGGCCCCATGGAGTCCGGCCGCGCCACTTTGGTCGACGGCACGGTCCGTACGCTCGACCTGGTCGACGCGATCTCCGACGCCGTGAACGACAAGATCTCGGACGAGGACATCCTCCGTATCGAGGAGAACGCCTGTCCGACCTGCGGTTCCTGTTCCGGCATGTTCACGGCCAACTCCATGAACTGCCTGACGGAGGCCATCGGCCTCTCGCTCCCCGGCAACGGCTCGGTCCTCGCCACGCACACCGCCCGCAAGGCGCTGTACGAGGACGCGGGACGCACGGTGATGGACATCACCCGCCGCTACTACGAGCAGAACGACGAGACGGTCCTGCCCCGCACCATCGCCTCCATCGCGGCCTTCGAGAACGCCATGGCGCTCGACATCGCCATGGGCGGTTCGACCAACACGATCCTGCACCTGCTGGCCGCGGCCCAGGAGGCGGGCGTCCCCTTCGGCCTCGACGAGATCAACGCGGTCTCGCGCCGTGTGCCCTGCCTCGCCAAGGTCGCCCCGAACGTGGCGAAGGACCGGACGTACTACATGGAGGACGTACACCGGGCCGGAGGTATCCCCGCTCTGCTCGGCGAACTCCACCGCGCGGGCCTCCTGAACGAGGACGTGCACTCGGTGCACAGCCCGTCCCTGGCGGACTGGCTGAAGACCTGGGACGTCCGCGGCGGCTCGCCGTCCCCGGAGGCCCTGGAGCTGTGGCACGCGGCGCCCGGCTGCGTCCGTTCCGCCGAGGCCTTCTCCCAGTCCGAGCGCTGGGAGGCCCTCGACGAGGACGCGGAGGGCGGCTGCATCCGCTCGGCGGAGCACGCGTACTCGAAGGACGGCGGCCTGGCGGTTCTGAAGGGCAACCTCGCCGTCGACGGCTGTGTCGTGAAGACGGCAGGCGTGGACGAGTCGATCTGGACCTTCGAGGGCCCTGCGGTCGTCTGCGAGTCGCAGGAGGAGGCCGTCGACAAGATCCTCAAGAAGGAGATCACGCACGGCGACGTCGTCGTCATCCGCTACGAGGGCCCCAAGGGCGGCCCCGGCATGCAGGAGATGCTTTACCCGACGTCCTTCCTGAAGGGCCGCGGCCTCGGCAAGACCTGCGCCCTGATCACCGACGGCCGCTTCTCCGGCGGCACGTCCGGCCTCTCCATCGGCCACGCCTCCCCGGAGGCGGCCTCCGGCGGCACGATCGCCCTCGTCCAGGACGGCGACCGCATCCGCATCGACATCCCGAACCGCGGCATCGAGCTCCTGGTCTCCGACGAGGAACTCGCCACCCGCCGCGAGGCCCTGAACGGCGTGTACGCCCCGGCCGCCCGCGACCGCAAGGTCTCGGCCGCCCTCCGCGCGTACGCGGCGATGGCCACCAGCGCCGACAGGGGCGCGGTCCGCGACGTCTCCAAACTCGGCTAGGCCCGTACCCGGACAAACTCGGTCAGGGCTGTACAGTCCCTGGCCCGCACCACCCAGTCACGTGGGCCCGCCCGGTCCTCACCACCGGGCGGGTTCGCCCAGTTCACGGGGCTCAGTGCCTACCAGTCGGCGGGCTTGCCGGCATCCACCGCGAAGACACTCCCGTCGGGCGCGCTTCCGTAGACCCGGTCGCCCACCACCAAGGGTGCGGGCACCTCGGCGACGACGCCCGCGGTTCCGCCGTTACTGAGCCGCGGACGGGTCTGCCCCAGGAGCCTGCCCGTACGGGCGTCGACCGCGAGCAGCCGGCCGTCAGGAGCGGTGACGTACAGGGTCCGGCCGTCGGCGGTCGGCTCCGACCCCCTGCTGACCGAGGTCTCCAGCCGCCACCGCTGCTTGCCGGCCTCGACGTCCACCGCCACCAGCGCCCCTCCCGTGGCCAGTAAAGAGACCGTCCCGTCGTGCAGGGCGGCCGTGGTGGACGGGAGCCGAAGGGCGAGGGGGATCCGCCGTACGTCGCCGGTGCCGGACGTGTAGCCGACGACGCTCACCGTCTCCTGGTAGGAGTTCTCCTCGGTCAGCCAGAGCGTGCCTTCCTCGACCCCGACGGGACTGAGCACCCCGTCGAGGCGGTGACGCCACCGGATGTCCCCGGTCCGCAGATCCACCGCGATCACCTGCGTACTCACGTTGTCGGCGCCCAGCGTCGTCGCGTACGCGAGCTCACCGCCGAAGTACGCGAACGGGGGCTGGGCCGCGCCGGCCACGCGCTCCCGCCACAGCCGGTCCCCGGTCTTCCCGTCGACACCGGTGACCATGCCGTCGGGCGAGGTCAGCAGAACCGTGTCGCCCGCGTGCTGCACACTGCCGTTGTACGCGGAAAGGTCCAGCGTCCAGCGGGTCCTGCCCGTGTCGGGGTCGAGCGCGACGAGTTGTGCGCGGTCCGGGGTGACGACGTGCACCAGCCCACCCGACAGGACGGGCGCGACCGTCGTACCGTCCCCTGCGCCCTCGGCCTTCCGCGTCCACCGCACCTTGCCGTCGAGCGGATCGATGGAGGCGGCGAGCACACCCGGCGCGGCACAGCGCAGCGCCCCGCCGCCGTACGCGCACTTGGACATGCCCGCCTGTGCCGTACCCACCTTCGTGACCCACGGGCGGAACGTGTCGGCGACGGCCCGGCGTCCCGTACCCGGATCCGAACGACCGCCGGAGTCACCGCCGACCTCCGGCACACCGAAGACGAGCGCACCGCCCACCGCCAGTACGGCCACGACACCGGCGCCGCCGAAGAAAAGCACCCGACGACGGCGCCGACGGGTACGCGACGAGGGACCACTGGAACTGTCCGACAGACCCCTGGAACCGACGGACGAGGCAAGCCCGGAAGGCTCGGACGACCCGGCCACGACATCGCCGCCGCCCGGGCCGCGCACGTGAGTCGCACCGTCTCCGGTCAGAGACTCGTGCCCGGGCCCGGGCACGAGCCCGGAGACACCCTCGGCCCCGGCTTCGGCCTCCAGTTCTGCCTCTGTCCCTGCCTCTGTCCCCGACCCTTTTTCTGCTTCTGGTTCCGGTGTGCGCTGCGCGGGGATGAACGCCTGCGTGTCGTAAAGGGAGGAGACGAGCCGCAGTTCCCCCATGAGTTCGTCGGGCGTGGGCCGTTCGTCCGGCTCCTTGGCGAGGCAGCGGACGATGAGCGGAGCCAGATCGTCGGGGACGCCGGTCAAGTCCGGCTCATCGTGCACCACTTGATACGCGACGATGTAGGGACTGTCGGAGTCGAAGGGCCCCCGCCCGGTGGCCGCGTGGACCAGGACCGACCCGAGGGCGAAGATATCGGCTGCCGGACCCACCTCGCGAGGGCGGCGGAACTGCTCGGGGGCCATGAAGGGCGGGGTACCGATCAGCTTGCCGGTCTCCGTGCGCAGTTCGCTGTCGGATGGCCGGGAGATGCCGAAGTCGATGACTTTGGGCCCGTCCTCGGCGAGCAGGACGTTGCTCGGCTTGAGGTCGCGGTGCACCACACCGGCACGGTGGATGTCGCGCAACGCCTCGGCGAGGCCGGCCATGACCTGACGCAACTGCGCGCTCGACAATGAACCGTTCCGCTTCACATGCTCGGCCAGCGTCAGCCCCGGTATGAACAGGGTGGCCATCCAGGGCCGGTCGGCCTCGGGGTCGGCGTCCACGACCGGTGCGGTGAAGGCACCGCTGACCCGGCGCGCGGCCGCGATCTCCTGCCGGAACCGCCCCCTGAACTCGGGGTCCTTGGCGAACTCGGCATGTACGACCTTCACCGCGAGCCGCAGCCCCGAGGTCGAGCGCGCCAGATGGACAACACCCATACCGCCCGAGCCCAGGCATGACTCAAGGCGGTACTGCCCGGCGTATTCGGGAAGTTCCGCTTCGGCACCGGTTCCGGCGCTGCGTCGTGGCGGCATGGCCCACCCCCGTGAATTACGTACGCACGCGCGACGCACGGAGCCTAGTCGATGGTTCGTATGAGACCCACGCGGCTTGCTAGCCTCCGCGTGCACAAAGACAAGAAAGCGTTTCAAGCCAACGCGTTCGCGACGATCAAGACAGAGCGTCCCAACGCATCCAACGGGGAGGCCCATATGGCTGTTGAAGAGATAGAGAGCGCGGACGAGAGTACGGGCGCGAGGGCGGAGACGACCGCCACCGCGACCCAGAAGCTCTACTCGATCGCACCCGGCTACACCGTGAACGTCCGCAGTGGCCCCGGCACCCAGTACCGCCTGATCCGCACCCTGCCGGTGGGCTCCAAGGTCCCGATCTTCTGCCAGCGCCCGGGCGAGACGATCAGCGGCCCCTACGGCACGACGAACATCTGGGACAACATCAAGGTCGGGGAGTACGTCTCCGACGCCTACGTGAATACGGGCAGCGACGGCTACGTGGCACCGCGCTGCAGCTGACCGCGCAGGGCGCCCCGGCCCGCGGGTCCACGGACCAGCGGACCGGGCCGCTCCGCCCGGCCGCCACTACTCCGCCACCACTCCGCCACACCACATCGGTACTCCCGCCGCACGGAGCGATAATCGAGCGGTGAGCGAAGAAACCGGCACCCCCACTGGCCCCCGCCCCGAACCGATCCGTTTCTTCGGTACGACCTGGGTGGACCACGACGGCGGTTACGCGGCCCGTCGCGCGGCCGTGGCCGCCGGCTCACTCGCGGCGGCGGTGCTGAGCTGCCTGGTCCTCCGCTTCGCGTACGAGGGCCTGGAGATCGCGGCCGTGGGCAGCCTGGTCACCCTCCTCGTCGCCGTGATGTTCGCGATCTGCAGCGCGATCGCTTTCCGCCGCACGTGGGTAGGCTTCACCGAGCGACCCGACCCCGACACCCAGGCATCCCTCCGCGGCCTCCTCACCATCGGCTTTGTAGGCGCCCTCCTGGCCTACTTCTTCCGCTCCCTCACCGAGGCCCCCGGCGAGCAACTCCACCGCCAGGAGTACGAGGCGGCGCGCACCGAACACGCCCGCCGGACCTCCCGCCGCACCGGAAACCCATCCCGCAAGCGCCGCCGCTAGGGGCTCCGCCCCAGGTCCCGTCGGGTGGGTTGTCGGGTGCGGGTTGGGTGTGGCTGGTCGCGCAGTTCCCCGCGCCCCTTGGGTATCTCGGCCCTGAGGTGTGCCTTTCAGCCCTCCGGCGTTTGAGGAGCGGGGGTTCGGGCGCTGGCCCCCGAGTAAAGATGGGAATGGGTAGGGGCGGCGGGGGCGAAAACCTCCCCGCCCTCACCCCAACCTCTTACCGAGGCCCACTGTCCCCTGCCCCCACCCAAGGCCACCATGGCGACATGACCGCCTCCTCACGCGCTCACCACCACACTCGAGCCCACTCCTTCAACGCCGCCGCAGCCCAGTACGCCGCGAACCGCCCCTCCTACCCACCCACCCTCTTCGACGCGATAGAGAACGCCACAGGCCGCCCCCTCGCGGGCGCCCGAGCAATCGACGTGGGCGCGGGCACCGGCATCGCAACCACCCTGTTGCACGCCCGAGGCGCGAACGTCGTGGCGGTAGAGCCCGGCGACGGCATGGCACGTCAATTCCGCCACACCCTCCCGGACATCCCCCTCGTACGCGGCGACGGCAACGCCCTCCCCTTCACCGACTCCTCCGCCGACTTCGTGACATACGCCCAGGCCTGGCACTGGACAGAGCCCGCCCGGGCCGCCCCGGAAGCGATGCGCGTCCTGCGCCCGGGCGGTGCCCTCGCCCTCTGGTGGAACATCGACGCCGTGGACGTCCCGTGGATCGCCGACCAGGAGCGCCGCGTCGAGCGGTACTTCGGCGGTGGCGACGCCCTCAGCAAGAGGGTCGGCACCGCCGCCCGTGCCGAGACCGCCCTCGCCGACGCGATCACCGTCCCGGACGTCACACACCACCAGGTCCGCTGGAGCCGCAGCGTCCCTCTCGACACCCACCTCGCCAACATGGGCAGCCACTCGATCTTCCTCGTCCTCGGCGAGAAGGGCACCGCGGTCTTCCTCGCCGAGGAGCGCGAGCATCTCCTGGAGGTGTTCCCGGACGGCGTCGTCGAGGAGACCTACAACGTCGACCTCCTGATCGCACGCCGCCCCTGACTCCGAACACCACACGGCACAACACCCACGTGCCTCACCAGCTATCTCCCCCTCCCAGCCGCCTCCCCCCCAAGGCCACGAAGAGGGCTCCAAGAAGGCCGCAAGAGCCCGCCCAGACTTGACGCCTCCACCCACCCAGGCGCATTATTCATCACATGATGAATTACTCGCCCGATCCACCCACCACCCAGGACCCCTCCACGGCCCCTGCGGCTGCCACGGCCCCCTCGGCCGCCACCACCGGAACCCCCGCAGTCCAAGCCACCGCCCTCACCGTCGTCCGCGGCACCCGCCAAGTCCTCCGCGGACTCGACTTCGAGGTTCCCCGAGGCCAGATCACCGGCCTGCTCGGCCCCTCGGGATGCGGCAAGTCCACCCTGATGAGGTCGATCGTCGGCACCCAGGCCAAGGTCACCGGCACCCTGGACGTCCTCGGCCTCCCCGCGGGCCACGCCGCACTCCGCTCCCGTATCGGCTACGTCACCCAAGCCCCCTCCGTCTACGACGACCTGACCGTCCGCCAGAACCTGGACTACTTCGCCGCGATTCTCGACCCCGGCCGCGCTGCCGCACAGCGCCGCCACGAGAACGTCACCCACGCCATCGCCGACGTGGACCTCACCTCCCACGCAGCCGCCCTCGCGGGCAACCTCTCCGGCGGCCAGCGCAGCCGCGTCTCCCTCGCCGTCGCCCTCCTCGGCACCCCCGAACTCCTCGTCCTGGACGAACCCACGGTCGGCCTCGACCCCGTACTCCGCCGCGACCTGTGGCAGCTCTTCCACACCATCGCCGCCGACCGGGGCGCCACCCTCCTCGTCTCCTCCCACGTCATGGACGAGGCCGAGCGCTGCCACCGCCTGCTCCTGATGCGCGAGGGCGAGATCCTCGCCGACGACACCCCGGACGCCCTGCGCACCCAGACCGGCAGCCACACCGTCGAGGCCGCCTTCCTCCATCTCGTCGACGAGGCGATCGCGGCCGGCAACCAGCGCGGCAAGGAGTCCGCCCGATGAGCACCCCGACCCCGACCACGACCACCCGCACGGGCGCGGCCAAGCCCCCGAGGACAAGCGCGATCAACTACGCCCGCACCCTCGCCACCGCGGCCCGGGTCCTGCGCCAGCTCCGCCACGACCCGCGCTCGATCGCGCTGATGATCCTCATCCCGTGCGTGATGCTCCTGCTGCTCCGCTACGTCTTCGACGGCAGCCCGCGCACCTTCGACTCCATCGGCGCCTCACTGCTCGGCATCTTCCCCCTCATCACGATGTTCCTGGTGACCTCCATCGCCACCCTCCGCGAACGCACCTCCGGCACCCTGGAACGCCTCCTCGCCATGCCCCTCGGCAAGGGGGACCTCATCGCCGGCTACGCCCTCGCCTTCGGCGCGCTCGCCATCGTCCAGTCGGCCCTCGCCACCGGTCTCGCCGTCTGGACCCTCGGTCTGGACGTCACGGGCTCGGCCTGGCTCCTCCTTCTGGTGGCTCTCCTGGACGCCCTGCTGGGCACCGCCCTCGGCCTCTTCGTCTCGGCCTTCGCGTCCTCGGAGTTCCAGGCCGTCCAGTTCATGCCTGCCGTGATCTTCCCCCAGCTCCTCCTCTGCGGCCTGTTCACCCCGCGCCCCGACATGCACCCCGTACTCGAAGGCATCTCCAACGTCCTCCCCATGTCGTATGCCGTCGACGGCATGAACGAAGTCCTCAAGCACACCGACGTCACCGCCAACTTCGTCCGCGACGCCCTGATCGTCGCGGCCTGCGCCTTCCTCGTCCTGACCCTCGGCGCGGCAACCCTCCGCCGCCGCACCGCGTAACACCGAGCACTACCCCCGCCCACCCGTCGGTCGCGTCCCGCCCACCGGACAAAGCAGCCCGCGCCCGTGCCCGGTGCGAGGATGGGCCTCGGACGACGCACCCCCGGAGGGCAACCGAACATGACCCAGAAAGTCGCAGTGCTCGGCACCGGCAAGATCGGCGAGGCCCTGCTCAGCGGAATGATCCGAGCCGGCTGGGCCCCCGCCGACCTCCTGGTCACGACCCGCCGCCCCGAGCGCGCCAAGGAACTCCAGGAGCGCCACGGCGTCACCCCGGTCACCAACGCCGAGGCGGCCAAGAGCGCCGACACCCTGATCCTCACGGTCAAGCCCCAGGACATGGGCACCCTCCTCGACGAACTCGCCCCGCACGTCCCCGCCGACCGCCTGGTCATCAGCGGCGCCGCGGGCATCCCCACCTCCTTCTTCGAGGAGCGCCTCGCTAAGAACACCCCCGTCGTCCGTGTCATGACGAACACCCCCGCCCTGGTCGACGAGGCCATGTCCGTCATCTCCGCCGGCAGCCACGCCACCGCAGAGCACCTCGCCCACGCCGAGGAGATCTTCGGCGCGGTCGGCAAGACCCTCCGCGTCCCCGAGTCCCAGCAGGACGCCTGCACCGCACTCTCCGGCTCGGGCCCGGCGTACTTCTTCTACCTGGTCGAGGCCATGACCGACGCCGGCATCCTGCTCGGCCTGCCCCGCGACAAGGCGCACGACCTCATCGTCCAGTCCGCGATCGGCGCCGCCGTAATGCTCCGCGACAGCGGCGAACACCCCGTGAAGCTCCGCGAGAACGTCACGTCTCCCGCGGGCACCACGATCAACGCCATCCGCGAACTCGAGAACCACGGCGTACGCGCAGCCCTCATCGCCGCCCTGGAAGCAGCCCGCGACCGCAGCCGCGAACTGGCCTCCGGCAACAGCTAGGAGCCCCGGGGCCGGGCCCGCCCCCGGCCCCACCGCTCCTCTCACATCGCCGGCAGCAACCCGATCGCCCGGTACGCCGCGTCCACCCTCGGCTTCGCCATCTCCCTCGCCTTCTCCGCACCCTCCCGCAACACCCCTTCCACGTACGCAGGATCCGCGCACAACTCCTTGTGCCTCTGCTGTACGGGCCTGAGGAGCTCCACCACTGCCTCGGCAGTGTCCTTCTTCAAAGATCCGTACGACTCATATACACCGGCCAACGCCTCGGGGTTCCCACTTCCACACGCCGCGAGAATCTCCAGCAGATTCGAGATCCCAGGCCGGGCCTCCCGGTCGTACGACACGTCCCGCCCGCTGTCGGTCACGGCCCGCATGACCTTCTTCCGGATCACCTCCGGCTCGTCGAGCAGATAGACGATCCCGGTCCCGACGTCGTCGGACTTCCCCATCTTCGACGTCGGCTCCTGCAGATTCATGACCCGGGCCGCCACCTCGGGATGCGTGGCCCGCGGCACCACGAACGTATGCCCGTACCGCTGGTTGAACCGCACCGCCAGATCCCGGGTCAGCTCCACGTGCTGCGACTGGTCGTCCCCCACGGGCACCTCGTCCGTCCCGTACGCCAGGATGTCCGCCGCCATCAGCACGGGATACGTCAGCAGCGACAGCCGCACACTCCCGCCCCGCACCCGCTCGGCCGCGGCCTTCTCCTTGTACTGGATCATCCGCCGCATCTCGCCGTCCGTGGCCACGCACTCCAGTAGATACGACAGCCGCGCGTGCTCATCCACATGACTCTGTACGAAGACGGTGCACAGCTTCGGATCGAGCCCCGCGGCCAGCAGCAGCGTGGCCGCCTGCCTACTGAGCCGGCGTACCCGGCCGGGATCGTGGTCCACGGTCAGCGAGTGCAGGTCGACGACGCAGAACAGCGCGTCGGCCTCACGCTGATCGACCGCGGCCCACCGCCGCATCGCCCCCAGGTAGTTCCCCAACGTCAGATGCCCGGTCGGCTTGACCCCGCTGAAGACCCGCTTCATTCCTCTACCTCCTGGTCGAGACCGCCACCACCGCCGGCCGGCGCTCCAGGAGGGAGATACGAAAACGGCCGCCGAGGCGGCGGCCGTTGAGTACACGCGTATGTACGGCCGCCGTCAGGCGGCCCACCACAGTTGGGTGCACGCGTGTGTAGACATGCCCCGAGGGTACGCCTCCGGGCGGCTCCTGGAGTCAAGTTGACACGCCCTGGACCGCTACGTAGTGTTCTCCGAGTTGTCCGACGTGAGCGCCGACTCCGGTTGGTCCCCGGACAGCCATTCCGCAACAAGCACACAACGAGCGACGATCCGTCGTCGGCCCGTTCTCATGCGCGTTTGCGGAATGAGGAATCCGCGTTCGAAAGGGCGCGACCCCGATTAGCTCGGGGGCCAGGATTCCGCTAAAGTCTCACTCGTCGGAACGGCCCAACAACCGCGAAGACAGCCCGCTCTGACCGGGAATCAGGCCCGAAAGGATCTGATAGAGTCGGAACCGCCGGAAAGGGAAACGCGAAAGCGAAAACCTGGAAAGCACCGAGGAAATCGGATCGGAAAACGGTCTGATAGAGTCGGAAACGCAAGATCGCAAGACCGAAGGGAAGCGCCCGGAGGAAAGCCCGAGAGGGTGAGTACGAAGGAAGCGTCCGTTCCTTGAGAACTCAACAGCGTGCCAAAAATCAACGCCAGATATGTTGATACCCCGTCCACCGCATTATGTGGTGGGTGGAGGTTCCTTTGAAAAAGTCCTGCCGGGCATGGTCCTGGCAGGCGCACAGCGAGGACGTTGTGAACAGCCGGGCTTATTCCGTCCGACTGTTCCGCTCTCGTGGTGTTGTCCCGATTACGGGAATACATTCACGGAGAGTTTGATCCTGGCTCAGGACGAACGCTGGCGGCGTGCTTAACACATGCAAGTCGAACGATGAAGCCCTTCGGGGTGGATTAGTGGCGAACGGGTGAGTAACACGTGGGCAATCTGCCCTTCACTCTGGGACAAGCCCTGGAAACGGGGTCTAATACCGGATAACACTCCTGCCCGCATGGGTGGGGGTTGAAAGCTCCGGCGGTGAGGGATGAGCCCGCGGCCTATCAGCTTGTTGGTGAGGTAGAAGCTCACCAAGGCGACGACGGGTAGCCGGCCTGAGAGGGCGACCGGCCACACTGGGACTGAGACACGGCCCAGACTCCTACGGGAGGCAGCAGTGGGGAATATTGCACAATGGGCGGAAGCCTGATGCAGCGACGCCGCGTGAGGGATGACGGCCTTCGGGTTGTAAACCTCTTTCAGCAGGGAAGAAGCGCAAGTGACGGTACCTGCAGAAGAAGCGCCGGCTAACTACGTGCCAGCAGCCGCGGTAATACGTAGGGCGCAAGCGTTGTCCGGAATTATTGGGCGTAAAGAGCTCGTAGGCGGTCTGTCGCGTCGGATGTGAAAGCCCGGGGCTTAACCCCGGGTCTGCATTCGATACGGGCAGACTAGAGTGTGGTAGGGGAGATCGGAATTCCTGGTGTAGCGGTGAAATGCGCAGATATCAGGAGGAACACCGGTGGCGAAGGCGGATCTCTGGGCCATTACTGACGCTGAGGAGCGAAAGCGTGGGGAGCGAACAGGATTAGATACCCTGGTAGTCCACGCCGTAAACGGTGGGAACTAGGTGTTGGCGACATTCCACGTCGTCGGTGCCGCAGCTAACGCATTAAGTTCCCCGCCTGGGGAGTACGGCCGCAAGGCTAAAACTCAAAGGAATTGACGGGGGCCCGCACAAGCAGCGGAGCATGTGGCTTAATTCGACGCAACGCGAAGAACCTTACCAAGGCTTGACATCGCCCGGAAAGCATCAGAGATGGTGCCCCCCTTGTGGTCGGGTGACAGGTGGTGCATGGCTGTCGTCAGCTCGTGTCGTGAGATGTTGGGTTAAGTCCCGCAACGAGCGCAACCCTTGTTCTGTGTTGCCAGCAACTCCTTCGGGAGGTTGGGGACTCACAGGAGACTGCCGGGGTCAACTCGGAGGAAGGTGGGGACGACGTCAAGTCATCATGCCCCTTATGTCTTGGGCTGCACACGTGCTACAATGGCAGGTACAATGAGCTGCGATGTCGCAAGGCGGAGCGAATCTCAAAAAGCCTGTCTCAGTTCGGATTGGGGTCTGCAACTCGACCCCATGAAGTCGGAGTTGCTAGTAATCGCAGATCAGCATTGCTGCGGTGAATACGTTCCCGGGCCTTGTACACACCGCCCGTCACGTCACGAAAGTCGGTAACACCCGAAGCCGGTGGCCCAACCCCCTTGTGGGGAGGGAGCTGTCGAAGGTGGGACTGGCGATTGGGACGAAGTCGTAACAAGGTAGCCGTACCGGAAGGTGCGGCTGGATCACCTCCTTTCTAAGGAGCATCTAGGCCGCCGGGTTCACTTGGTGGTCCAGGGCCATTACGTCGGCACACGTCCGACGGTGGTTGCTCATGGGTGGAACGTTGATTATTCGGCACTCTCAGTCATCTCGGCTGCCAGTACTGTCCTTCGGGGCGTGGAAAGCTGATCACGAGTGGCGAGGGTGCCGGGCACGCTGTTGGGTGTCTGAGGGTACGGCCGGTTGATTGGCTGCCTTCAGTGCCGGCCCCAGTGAACTCGCCCGTGAGGGTGGGGTGGTGGGTGGTTGGTCGTTGTTTGAGAACTGCACAGTGGACGCGAGCATCTGTGGCCAAGTTTTTAAGGGCGCACGGTGGATGCCTTGGTACCAGGAACCGATGAAGGACGTGGGAGGCCACGATAGTCCCCGGGGAGTCGTCAACCAGGCTTTGATCCGGGGGTTTCCGAATGGGGAAACCCGGCAGTCGTCATGGGCTGTCACCCACATCTGAACACATAGGGTGTGTGGAGGGAACGCGGGGAAGTGAAACATCTCAGTACCCGCAGGAAGAGAAAACAACCGTGATTCCGGGAGTAGTGGCGAGCGAAACCGGATGAGGCCAAACCGTATACGTGTGAGACCCGGCAGGGGTTGCGTATGCGGGGTTGTGGGATCTCTCTTCTGTCGTCTGCCGGCGACAGGACGAGTCAGAAACCGTTGATGTAGGCGAAGGACATGCGAAAGGTCCGGCGTAGAGGGTAAGACCCCCGTAGTCGAAACATCAACGGCTCGTTTGAGAGACACCCAAGTAGCACGGGGCCCGAGAAATCCCGTGTGAATCTGGCGGGACCACCCGCTAAGCCTAAATATTCCCTGGTGACCGATAGCGGATAGTACCGTGAGGGAATGGTGAAAAGTACCGCGGGAGCGGAGTGAAATAGTACCTGAAACCGTGTGCCTACAAGCCGTGGGAGCGTCGCGCAAGGAACTTGTTCCTTGCGTCGTGACTGCGTGCCTTTTGAAGAATGAGCCTGCGAGTTTGCGGTGTGTTGCGAGGTTAACCCGTGTGGGGAAGCCGTAGCGAAAGCGAGTCCGAACAGGGCGGTTTAGTAGCGCGCTCAAGACCCGAAGCGGAGTGATCTAGCCATGGGCAGGTTGAAGCGGCTGTAAGAGGTCGTGGAGGACCGAACCCACCAGGGTTGAAAACCTGGGGGATGACCTGTGGTTAGGGGTGAAAGGCCAATCAAACTCCGTGATAGCTGGTTCTCCCCGAAATGCATTTAGGTGCAGCGTCGTGTGTTTCTTGCCGGAGGTAGAGCACTGGATAGGCGATGGGCCCTACCGGGTTACTGACCTTAGCCAAACTCCGAATGCCGGTAAGTGAGAGCGCGGCAGTGAGACTGTGGGGGATAAGCTCCATGGTCGAGAGGGAAACAGCCCAGAGCATCGACTAAGGCCCCTAAGCGTACGCTAAGTGGGAAAGGATGTGGAGTCGCAGAGACAACCAGGAGGTTGGCTTAGAAGCAGCCACCCTTGAAAGAGTGCGTAATAGCTCACTGGTCTAGTGATTCCGCGCCGACAATGTAGCGGGGCTCAAGCGTACCGCCGAAGTCGTGTCAATCCAGCATGAGGGCCAACGCCCGCTGGGTTGGGTAGGGGAGCGTCGTGTGCCGGGTGAAGCCGCAGCGGAAGCTAGTGGTGGACGGTTCACGAGTGAGAATGCAGGCATGAGTAGCGATACACACGTGAGAAACGTGTGCGCCGATTGACTAAGGGTTCCTGGGTCAAGCTGATCTGCCCAGGGTAAGTCGGGACCTAAGGCGAGGCCGACAGGCGTAGTCGATGGATAACCGGTTGATATTCCGGTACCCGCTGTGAAGCGTCAAACATCGAACCTTCTGATGCTAAGACCGTGAAGCCGTTCCGGACCCTTCGGGGAAAGGAAAGTGGTGGAGCCGTCGGCCCAAGGTGGTAGTAGGTGAGTGATGGGGTGACGCAGGAAGGTAGTCCAGCCCGGGCGGTGGTTGTCCCGGGGTAAGGGTGTAGGCCGTGTGGCAGGTAAATCCGTCACACATTGAGGCTGAGACCTGATGCCGAGCCGATTGTGGTGAAGTGGATGATCCTATGCTGTCGAGAAAAGCCTCTAGCGAGTTTCATGGCGGCCCGTACCCTAAACCGACTCAGGTGGTCAGGTAGAGAATACCGAGGCGTTCGGGTGAACTATGGTTAAGGAACTCGGCAAAATGCCCCCGTAACTTCGGGAGAAGGGGGGCCATCACTGGTGATAGCACTTGCTGCTTGAGCTGGGGGTGGCCGCAGAGACCAGCGAGAAGCGACTGTTTACTAAAAACACAGGTCCGTGCGAAGCCGTAAGGCGATGTATACGGACTGACGCCTGCCCGGTGCTGGAACGTTAAGGGGACCGGTTAGTCACATTTCGGTGTGGCGAAGCTGAGAACTTAAGCGCCAGTAAACGGCGGTGGTAACTATAACCATCCTAAGGTAGCGAAATTCCTTGTCGGGTAAGTTCCGACCTGCACGAATGGCGTAACGACTTCTCGACTGTCTCAACCATAGGCCCGGTGAAATTGCACTACGAGTAAAGATGCTCGTTTCGCGCAGCAGGACGGAAAGACCCCGGGACCTTTACTACAGTTTGATATTGGTGTTCGGTTCGGCTTGTGTAGGATAGCTGGGAGACTGTGAAGCGGGCACGCCAGTGTCTGTGGAGTCGTCGTTGAAATACCAGTCTGGTCGTGCTGGATGTCTAACCTGGGTCCGTGATCCGGATCAGGGACAGTGTCTGATGGGTAGTTTAACTGGGGCGGTTGCCTCCCAAAGGGTAACGGAGGCGCCCAAAGGTTCCCTCAGCCTGGTTGGTAATCAGGTGTTGAGTGTAAGTGCACAAGGGAGCTTGACTGTGAGACCGACGGGTCGAGCAGGGACGAAAGTCGGGACTAGTGATCCGGCGGTGGCTTGTGGAAGCGCCGTCGCTCAACGGATAAAAGGTACCCCGGGGATAACAGGCTGATCTTCCCCAAGAGTCCATATCGACGGGATGGTTTGGCACCTCGATGTCGGCTCGTCGCATCCTGGGGCTGGAGTCGGTCCCAAGGGTTGGGCTGTTCGCCCATTAAAGCGGTACGCGAGCTGGGTTTAGAACGTCGTGAGACAGTTCGGTCCCTATCCGCTGTGCGCGTAGGAGTCTTGAGAAGGGCTGTCCCTAGTACGAGAGGACCGGGACGGACGAACCTCTGGTGTGCCAGTTGTCCTGCCAAGGGCATGGCTGGTTGGCTACGTTCGGGAGGGATAACCGCTGAAAGCATCTAAGCGGGAAGCCTGCTTCGAGATGAGGGCTCCCACCCACTTGATGGGTTAAGGCTCCCAGTAGACGACTGGGTTGATAGGCCGGATGTGGAAGCCTCGTAAGGGGTGAAGCTGACCGGTACTAATAGGCCGAGGGCTTGTCCTCAGTTGCTCGCGTCCACTGTGTTGGTTCTGAAACCACGAACAACCGTTGTAGCCATGGTCACGGCTCCGGTTTGTCAGTTTCATAGTGTTTCGGTGGTCATAGCGTGAGGGAAACGCCCGGTTACATTCCGAACCCGGAAGCTAAGCCTTACAGCGCCGATGGTACTGCAGGGGGGACCCTGTGGGAGAGTAGGACGCCGCCGAACGAATATTGCAGAAAGCCCCCGCACTTCGGTGCGGGGGCTTTCTTGCGTTTAGGGTCTTTGCTATGCGCTATGACCTGGTGATCTTCGACAACGACGGCGTCCTCGTGGACAGCGAGCCCATTTCCAACACGCTGCTGGCCGCCTATCTCACCGAGTTGGGGCACCCCACCTCGTACGAGGACTCCCTGCGCGACTACATGGGCGCCGCCATGCACCGCGTACACGATCTGGTCGAGGAGCGGACCGGGGAGCGGTTGCCGGTGGACTTTGACGATGTCCTTCATGCGCGGGTGTTCGCCGCCTTCGAGCGGGAGTTGGAGCCGGTGGCCGGGGTCGCGGAGGTGCTGGAGAAGCTGGCCGCGGACGGAGTTCCGTACTGTGTGGCGTCGTCCGGGAGTCATGAGCGGATCCGGGTGGGGCATCGGAAGACCGGTCTTGACCGGTGGTTCGACGACGGGCGGATCTTCAGTTCGCAGGATGTGGGGCGGGGGAAGCCCGCGCCGGATCTGTTCCTTCACGCGGCTGAGCGCATGGGGGTGCCGCCGGAGAAGTGCCTTGTCGTCGAGGACAGTCCGCTCGGGGTGCGGGCGGCCGTCGCGGCCGGGATGGATGTGTACGGGTTTACGGCGATGACGCCGGCGGAACGGTTGGCCGGGGCGGACCGGCTCTTCGGAGATATGGGAGAGTTGATCGACCTGCTCCAGGGCTGAACCCGTCGACTTCATGGCACTCATGGCCGCTTGGTTGATCTTGTTGTGTCAGAGTTGAATAAAATTCATCTTTGAACGGTCTACCCACGAGTAAGTCTGAGCCCTACGCTGAGCCGCCATGACAGATGTGCTGCGGCGTGGCCGGGCTTCGTTGGCATTCAGTTTCTTCGCCCAGGGCGTCGCCTTCGCGCTGCTCGTGACACGAATACCGGCGATTCAGGACCGGTACGGGGTATCCGACGCGTTGCTGCCCGCCTTCCTGGCCGCCGTGCCGACCCTCGCCGGCGTCGGCAGCGTCTGCACCGAGCAGTTGGTGAAGCGGGTGCCGCCCAGCCACGTACTGCGGTGGTCTCAGCCGGTCGTGGTGCTCTCCCTGCTCGGGGTGGCGGCCGGCGACGGGCTGTGGGAACTCGGGCTGTCGCTGGCCGCCTTCGGGCTGGCCGTCGGGGCGCTCGACGCGTCCATGAACATGCTCGGCGTGAGCCTCCAGCACACCTACGGGCGCAGCATCATGCTCGGGTTCCACGCCGCGTACAGCCTGGGCGGAATCATCGGGGCGTCGCTCGCCTGGGTGGGGGCGCACTGGGACCTCGCGCTGTTCGTGTCGTATCTGCCCGTCGCGGTGGTGCTGTTGCCCGCCGCGTTCCTGGGGAGCCGGTGGTACGTCGACGGTGGTGGCCCCGGGGCCGAGGAGAAGGAGACGGCCGAGGGGAAAGGGCAGGGCGGGGGCGTCGGGTTCAAGTTGCTGCTGCCGTTGTGTCTGGTGATGGCCGTCGCGTACATCGGGGATTCGACCGTCTCCAACTGGAGCGCCAAGTATCTGCAGGATGTGCTCGGCAGTTCGGAGCAGATGGCGACCGTTCCGTACAACGTCTATATGGTCACCACGCTGCTCGGGCGGACCGTCGGGGACTTCGGGGTGCGGCGGTTCGGGGCCGTGGCGGTGGTGCGGGCCGGCGCGGTGATCGCGGCGGTCGGGTTCGCGGTGGTCGCGGGGGCGCCGGGGGCCTGGGTCGGGATGCTCGGCTTCACGTTGCTGGGGTTCGGGTTGTGCGTGATCGTGCCGCAGACCTTCGCGGCGGCCGGGAGGCTGTTCCCCGGGGCCGCGGACACTGCCATCGCTCGACTGAATATCTTCAACTATGTGGGGTTCTTGATCGGTTCGCCCCTGGTGGGGGCTCTGGGCGATGCGTGGAGCTATCGGGGGGCGATGCTCGTACCGATGGTGCTTGTGCTCGTGACCCTGGTGTACGCCAAGTCGTTCGCTCCTGAACCTTCCCGATACGGTGACGGGCATGAGCGGCCGCGCACAGCTGATGTGGGACGAGGCAGTAACGGGATATGACTTCGGCCCGGACCATCCGATGGATCCGGTCCGGTTGACGCTGACCCGGCGCCTGGTCGATGCCTTCGGGCTCGACCGGGAGGCGGAGGTCGTCGCGGCCAAGGCCGCCGGGGACTCGACCCTGCGGCTTGTGCACCGGGAGGACTACATCGAGGCGGTCAAGGCCGCCTCCGTGGATCCGAGGGCCGCGGACGGGGCGTACGGGCTGGGGACCATGGACGATCCAGCCTTCGCCGGGATGCACGAGGTGTCCGCGCTGATCGCCGGGCAGTCGGTGGCTGCCGCCGAGGCCGTCTGGCGGGGCGAGGCGCTGCACGCGGTGAACTTCGCGGGCGGGCTGCATCATGCGATGCCTGGCGGTGCGTCGGGGTTCTGCATCTACAACGATGCTTCCTTGGCCATCGCCCGGTTGCTGGAGCTCGGGGCCGAGCGGGTCGTGTACGTGGATGTGGACGTGCATCATGGGGATGGGGTGCAGGCCGCGTTCTGGGAGGATCCGCGGGTTCTGACCGTGTCGTTGCACGAGCATCCGCGGACGCTGTTTCCGCAGACGGGGTGGCCCGAGGAGACCGGGGCCGGGTCGGCGGAGGGGTCCGCCGTGAACGTCGCTCTGCCGGCGGGGACCGGGGACGCGGGGTGGCTGCGGGCCTTTCACGCCGTGGTGCCGGAGTTGGTCGCGGACTTTCGGCCGCAGGTGCTGGTGACTCAGCACGGGGCCGATACGCACTTCGAGGATCCGCTCGCTCATCTTGCGGTGTCGTTGGATGCGCAGCGGGCTGTGCAGGTGGCCTGTCATGAGTTGGCGCATGAGTACGCCGAGGGGCGGTGGGTCGCTCTCGGTGGGGGTGGGTACGCCGTGGTGGATGTCGTGCCTCGGTCCTGGACGCATCTGGTGGCCATTGTTGCGGGGCGGGAGATCGCGCCCGAGGCGGAGATTCCTGAGAGTTGGCGGCAGGAGGTCTTTGCTCGTACGCGGCAGTTGGGGCCTGCGCGGATGACTGATGGGCGGTGGCCTGTGGAGTGGCGGGGGTGGGAGTCGGGGTATGACCCCGCCGACCGTCTTGACCAGGCTGTGCTGGCTGCGCGGCGGGCTGTGTTTCCGTTGCGGGGGTTGTTGGCGTAGGGCTCCGCCGGGGTGGGGTGGGGTTTTTCTCGCCCCCGCCGCCCTTACCCGTTCCCATCCCTTCTGGGGGCTCCGCCCCCAGGCCCCTGTATCGCGCTGAACGCGCTCGTCCTCAAACGCCGGACGGGCTGGTAGTCGGCCCCTCCCGCGTCTGAAGAGCGGGGCGGCCGCCATCGATCCGTTACGCCAACTGTGCGGCGTTTCCCCTGTTTTGAGGGTGCAGGGTCGGTATGTGCGTCAGCATCGGGGCGTGTTGAGTACCGGAGCGTTGCGGGCGCATCTGCTGGCGGCGAGGTTGGCCGGGACCGTGGCCACCTCGCGGGAGGCGAGTCTCAGGAGCTATCGGCTGTTCGCCGCACGGGATCCGCGGGTGACGATCGGGCTTGACCCCGAATGGGCATGGGACCAACCGGATCTGATCGCTTTGATGGCGGACAAGTGTGGAGTTTCCGCCGATCCACGACATACGTCCGGACTCGATGTGATCGATCCCGAGCGCACGCTGGCGGCCCTTGACGCCTTCGCCGCCCGGCTTGCGGAAGCCGCGCGGAACCGTTCCCCGGTGCTGCTCGGCACCGGACATCCGCACCGACTGATCGGTTTCTACGCCGCCTTGGCGGACGCTCTGTCGGCGGCGGGGTGTACCGTCCTCACCCCTGCGCATGGTGACTCTGTCGACATAACGACCCGGTTCGGTCTACGCACGTACAACCTTGACTACGTACGAGGAGTCGCGCTGGTACGCGAACCAGGGGCGTGGGCCGCCGGTCGTGAGACCGGCGCACACACGCACTCCCCCCTCCCGGTTCGCACCGCTCTGGCCGCCGCGGCGGAGGCCGGCGGGCCCCTCCCCGAGCTCGTGGTGGGAGACCACGGCTGGGTCTGCGGGGCAGGTCAGCTGGGGTTCGAGGCCATCGGCCTGGGGGACACCGACGATCCCGCGCTGTTCGTCGGAGAGGCAGAGGGGCGGGTGTCCGTCGCCGTTCCACTTGATGACGCTGTGCGGTCTGATTACTACCGACCGCTTACTCGCTATGTACTCAATCGAGCGTGTCTGTCACAGTAGGCCGCCGATGGCCCCTCCTCTTCCCCACTCGCATCACACGCCCCTACTCTGGGGAGTGAGCACGCAACGACGAAGTGTCACCGGAAGGGGAAGCCGGTGACCGTCGAGTGCGGAAGGTTCAGGTGTGTCATGGCTGCTGGCGAGAGGCCTCTGAACGAGGTTCAGTTCCTTACCGTGGCGGAAGTCGCCTCGGTGATGCGAGTGTCGAAGATGACCGTGTACCGCTTGGTGCACAGCGGTCATCTGCCCGCGATCCGGGTCGGGAGGTCATTCCGCGTCCCGGAGCAAGCGGTTCACGAGTACCTTCGCGAGTCATACGTGGGGGTGGAGACAGCCTGACGGCGTTCCGGGGAGGTCCCGGGGCGGCTCCATGGCGTCCCCGGGATTTCACCCGGAACTCCTCGATTACGACCTCGGCGCTCAGACGGGTAGGCTGGCCCCTCATAAGTCGTGTGGGCCCATGCAGCCCAGCAACGAGTAAAGAGAAGTGAGCGAGGGTAGTCGTGGGCTCTGTTATCAAGAAGCGGCGCAAGCGGATGGCCAAGAAGAAGCACCGCAAGCTGCTCAAGCGCACTCGCGTTCAGCGTCGCAACAAGAAGTAAGTCGCGACGGACAGTGGTCATCCGCCACAAGCAGGGCAGACGGCGGGCGACGACGCTGTGACAGTGCGCTCTGTGGCCCCCCACCGGTCGGTGGGGGGCCATAGTCGTACCCGGCGGTCGAAGTCCGTGTTCCGCCGCGGCGGTCGGCCCGGCGAACGCCGTGCGTGTGTCTGTGCGTACGTCTGGTGCGGCGAATGGCTTGGTCTGATCGTACGTCCGGAGGTGCCGTCACTTCGTGCATCGGGCGGTCATCACAGCGCAACACCGACCCGCTAACGTGGCCGTCACGGGGAACACGGCAGAGTACGAACGGCACAGTACGAGCAGGATGTCGTCGACGGCTGGAAGGAAGGCGCTGATCTTGGGGAAGGTCGTGCTCGTGACCGGAGTGGCCCGCCAGCTGGGGGGCCGGTTCGTACGACGGATCCAGCGTGACCCCGAGGTGGACCGGGTGGTCGCCGTGGACGCGGTCCCGCCGGAGCATCACCTGGGCGGTGCCGATTTCGTGCGGGCCGACATAAGGCAGCCCGCCATCGCCAGGGTGCTGGCCGAGCACTCCGTGGACACCGTGGTGCACCTGGACGTGACGGCCACCCCGCTGGGCGGCGGCAGCCGGACCACGGTCAAGGAGACCAACGTCATCGGCACCATGCAGTTGTTGGGTGCCTGCCAGAAGTCGCCGACGGTCAAGCGGCTCGTCGTGAAGTCCAGTACCAACGTGTACGGGTCGGCCCCGCGCGATCCGGCCGTCTTCACCGAGACGACCCCGCCCAAGTCGCTGCCCAGCGGCGGCTTCGCGAAGGACACGGTGGAGGTCGAGGGGTATGTGCGCGGGTTCGCTCGGCGGCGGCCCGACGTCGCCGTGTGCGTGCTGCGGTTCGCGAACATCCTCGGGCCGAGCGCTGACTCGCCGCTCGCCTCGTACTTCTCGCTGCCCGTGCTGCCGACCGTGCTCGGCTACGACCCGCGGCTGCAGTTCGTGCACGAGGACGACGTGATCGAGGTGCTGCGGATCGCCTCGCACGAGCCGGAGCGCGGCACGCTCAACAGCGGTACGTTCAACATCGCCGGCGACGGTGTTCTGCTGCTCTCGCAGTGCGCGCGGCGGCTCGGCCGGCCCACGGTTCCCGTGCTGATGCCCGCGGTGAGCTGGCTGGGCTCGACGCTGCGTACGCTGGGGATGACGGACTTCTCGCCCGAGCAGCTGCGGCTGCTCACCCACGGCCGGGTCGTGGCCACCCGGCAGATGCGCGAGACGCTCGGCTACCGTCCCAAGTACACGACCGCGGAGACCTTCGCGGACTTCGCACGCAGCCGAGGGCCTGGACTCCTGCCCCCCGAGGCCCTTGCGGGGGCCGTCGACCGGATCGCCGCACTGCCCGTACTGGGCGGCGGCCACCTCCCGACGCAGAGCGCCAACTGAGGAGCGCATCAACGATGGCGGATGCCAAGGTCATTCCGTTCGACGACGACCGGTCCCGCGGGGGTGCCGTGCAGCGGTCGCCGCGGCGCCGGAGCGCGGGGAGCAGGCGCAAGGGCGAGCCCGTGGTGGTTCGTGAGGTCCAGCCCCTGCCCGCACGAACGATTCAGCAGGATGATGTTCCCGTGACGCGTGAGGAACCGGCTGCTGTGGAGAAGCCGCAGGAGAATGGCTGGGACCGGCGCATCGCCGGCGGTCTGGCCTTTCTGCGGCGGCGCCTGACAGGTGAGTACGAGGTCGACGACTTCGGGTACGACGAGGACCTCACCGACCAGGTGCTGATGTCCATGCTCCGGCCCGTCTATGAGAAGTACTTCCGCGTCGAGGTGAAGGGCATCGAGAACATCCCGGCGGAGGGCGGGGCGCTGATCGTCGCCAACCACTCCGGGACGATTCCGCTGGACGGCCTGATGATGCAGGTCGCCGTCCACGACAACCACCCCGACGGCCGTCATCTCCGGCTCCTCGCGGCCGACCTGGTCTTCATGCTGCCGGTGGTCAACGAGCTGGCCCGCAAGGCCGGTCACACCCTCGCCTGCGCGGAGGACGCCGAACGGCTCCTGGAGCGCGGCGAACTGGTGGGCGTGATGCCGGAGGGCTTCAAGGGCATCGGCAAGCCGTTCAGCGAGCGCTACAAGCTCCAGCGCTTCGGCCGTGGCGGCTTCGTGTCGACGGCCCTGCGTCAGGGCACTCCGATCATCCCGTGCTCCATCGTGGGCGCGGAGGAGATCTACCCGATGATCGGCAACTCCAAGACGCTGGCCCGGCTCCTCGGTTTCCCGTACTTCCCGATCACGCCGACGTTCCCGTGGCTGGGCCCGCTCGGTGGGATCCCGCTCCCCACGAAATGGACGATCCAGTTCGGCGAGCCGATCCCGACGAACGGCTATCCGCCGGAGGCGGCGGAGGACCCCATGCTGATGTTCAACCTCACGGACCAGGTGAGAGAGCAGATCCAGCACACGTTGTACAAGCTATTGGTGCAGCGGCGGTCGGTGTTCTTCTGAGGGCTCGTTCCGCGACGGGGAATTACTCGGGTGCGCTGTGCCGACGGACGGAGTCCGGCGCAGCCGTCCGAAGCCTGCGAAGCAGTGCGAGGGCGGCGGTGTAGATGGGTCCCCATGCTGATGTTCAACCTCACGGACCAGGTGAGGGAACAGATCCAGCACACGCTCTACAAGCTGCTGGTGCAGCGGCGGTCGGTGTTCTTCTAAGACGCCTGGTCACGTCGTTTTCCAAGACGCCCGGGTACGTCGGTGGGGGCGCCCCTTGTGGAAAGGGGCGCCCCCACCGACGTACCCGTAGAACCTAGTTCGTGTCCTCGCTGTCGATGCCCAGGCCCGGGAGCAGGCCCGGGAGGAGGGGCGGCAGAGTCACGTCCGGCTCCGCCGGCAGGGTCTCCTTGCCGGACGGGGAGGCGCTGATGTCGCCCTGGGGCGGTTCCAGGAGGCCGCCCGTGTTGCCGCCGAGCAGGCCGTCGTCCTGGGACTTGGAGCTGGACGGCTTGGGGTTGCCGCCGCTGGAACCGGTGCCGTCGGACGAGTTGCCGCCGGTCGAGCTGGGGGCGGCCGGGCGGTCCGTACGGGACGAGTCCGTGGAGTCCGAGCTCGCGCCGCGGTGGCGGCCGGTGCCCTCCGGGGTGGGCGGCTGCGGGAGCAGCGAGCGCAGCGGCTCGACCTCTTCGTCTATGGCGTCGAAGACCGAGCTGACCTGGCGGCTGACGTCGCCGAGCTGCACGGGCAGCCGGTCGCGCAGGGTGCCCCACGCCTCGCGGTGCGACTGGGAGAAGGCGGAGAGGGTCTGGATCGGGCCCAGGGAGTCCGGGTCCCGCTCATAGGCCTCGTGCAGCAGGCGGTGGCCCTCGGAGGCGTCGTGCTGCATGCCGGACAGCGCACGCCGGATCTCGCCCAGGGACTCGTGGTCGAGGGGCCCCGAACGGCCGCGCTCCATCAGGCGGCGCGCCTCGCTCAGCCGGGTGGAGGCCTGGTCGAGGTAGAGCCCGCCGCGGTCGCCCTCGCCGTCGGCCATGCCCAGCTTGAGGTCCTCCATGCCACGCTTGAGCCCGTAGAGCGAGTCACCTGGCAGGGCGTCGGAACTGGCAGCGGCGACACCGCTGAAGGCTCCGGCGGCCACACCGACGGTGAGTCCGCCCGCGGCAAGCCCCTTCGACAACCGGGACCGCGGTCGCAACTTCCCCAGCCCGGTCGCCCGGTGCGCGCCCCGGCCCCGGGGAGATCGCTGCTCGGGCACCGAAGGGTCCGCCGCCCCGCCTCCCGCAGCCGTGCCCTCCAGGAGCATGGCCTCCATCGCGGCCACCAGCTGGGCCCGCTGGACGACCTTGACCTCGGGGTCCAGCTCAGGTTTGGGCAGTTCGCCGAGGCCGGTCGCCAGGGACAGCATCCGGCTCTGCTCGGGCCGGTCCGCGGTGGCCGGAGCGGGTCCTTCGGACTGCTCGGCCGCCGTGCCCCGGTCGGGCTGATCTTCCAGGGCCTGGGCGAAGGCGTTCGCCCGCCGGTGCGCCGATACGTTCGCGATCACTGGCGGCACCTCCTCTCGTCATCACGGTCGACTCCCCAGGGGGTCCTGAGGGTTGCACACCCTGACCGCAAACCACTCGATCGAGTGATCGAAGACGGTCAGAGTGTGACCACAGGGAGCCTGTATCCCGCACAACGAGCGGCTCGGCACTTGGGTTACGGACGACGGATGATCGGACCGCGAAGTCAACGGACTTTCACGGACGGTGAGTTGGGCATCGCTGAGCGTATGGAGCCATACGGAGTCGTACGGAGAAGGGGCGGGGCGGGGCCCGCCGTGTACGGGGTCTCAGCGGGCGTCTTCCGGGAGGAGCCGGGCCAGTGTGCGCACCGCTCGGTACTGGAGGGTCTTGATCGCACCCTCGTTCTTGCCCATCACGCGGGCGGTCTCGGCGACCGAGAGGCCCTGGAGGAAGCGCAGGGTCACGCACTCCTGCTGCTGGGGGTTGAGACGGCGAACGGCGTCCAGCAGCGCCGCGTTCGAGAGGGACTCCAGGACGGAGTCCTCGGGGGAGCGCTCGACCTCGTTGGCGTCGAGCATCTCGCCGGTGGTCACTTCGAGCCGGAAGCGGCTCGACTTGAAGTGGTCCGCGACGAGGTTGCGGGCGATGGTGACGAGCCAGGCGCCGAAGTCACGGCCCTGCCAGGTGAACGTGCCGATGCGGCGCAGGGCGCGCAGGAACGTCTCGCTTGTGAGGTCTTCCGCGGTCGCCTTCCCGCCGACGCGGTAATAGATGTAGCGGTACACGGTGTCGCTGTACTGGTCGTAGAGCCGGCCGAAGGCCTCGGCCTCACCGGCCTGTGCGCGCTCCACGAGGTCCATCATCCGGGCGCTGTCACTGTCTGCGGCCGGGCGGCGTGCGGTGGTGGCCGACGCGCTCGAACGTCCTCGTCTGCCCACCGTCGCGCTGCCGTCGGCCAGTGCGTAGCACGGGCCGACGGGCGCGACGGAGACAGCGAGGGCGGGGACGGCGTACGCGGTGGGGACGAAGCCGCGCAAGCGGTCGAGGACCGTTGCGCGCAGCGTAGCCAGGCCCGAGGCGTCAACCCCGACGTGTGGGTACACGGGACTCCCAGAGGCAGAGCTTCCATCACGTGCAGTACCGGACCGTTCACCCGTCGTAGCGAAGAGCGGGGTCCGTTATGCGTCTGAGGAGAATAACGCTTCGTACAGGCAGTGCTACACCCAGTTGCTCAAATCATCGATTACGTCGCTTCTGTTACCGAATGACGCCTGATCAAGTGCCGGACGGTGACCGGTTGTTGATCGGATCAGTCCGTGTTCCGTCTGGGTCCGGGGCGTGTTGTGGCCGGGTGCCGTTAACGGGACTGGCGAGGGCGCTGCGCGGGTAAGACAGCACGATTGCCCGCATGTCGGCGCGCGGGGACCCTGCTCAGCGGGGTGTTCGAAGCGTGTGGGTGACTCTGTCGCGGGTGGCGGTTTCGCGGTTGACCGTGTCGTGGTTGACGGTGTCAGCGACGACGGCGGTGCAGGGCGATCGCGGCGGCCGTGCCGCCCGCGACCGCGCCGACGCCGGCCGCCGCCGGGATGCCGACCTTCGCCGCCTTGCGGCCCGTGCGGTAGTCGCGCAGCCGCCAGTCGAGGGTGCGGGCGTGCTTGCGGAGCTTGCTGTCCGGGTTGATCGCGTACGGGTGTCCGACGAGCGAGAGCATCGGGATGTCGTTGTGGGAGTCGCTGTACGCGGCGCAGCGGCCGAGGTCCAGGCCCTCCGCCGCGGCCAGGGCGCGTACCGCCTCCGCCTTCGCCGGGCCGTGCAGCGGTTCGCCGACGAGCTTGCCGGTGTAGACGCCGTCGACCGACTCGGCGACCGTGCCGAGCGCGCCGGTCAGGCCCAGGCGGCGGGCGATCACCGTGGCGATCTCGACCGGGGCGGCCGTGACGAGCCATACCTTCTGGCCCGCGTCGAGGTGGGCCTCGGCGAGTGCGCGGGTGCCGGGCCAGATGCGCTCGGCCATGTACTCGTCGTAGATCTCCTCGCCGATCGACATCAGCTCGGCGACACGGTGGCCCTTGACGATGGACAGCGCCGAGTCGCGGGCGTCCTGCATGTGCTCGGGGTCCTCGACGCCGGCCAGCCGGAACCAGGCCTGCTGCCAGGCGAACCGGTAGAGGTCGCGGGCCTCGAAGAACTTGCGCTTGTAGAGGCCGCGGCCGAAGTGGAAGATCGCGGCGCCCTGCATCACGGTGTTGTCGAGGTCGAAGAACGCGGCGGCCTTGTCGTCACCGACCACCGGGAACTCCGGCTCGGTGCCTTCGGGCGCGGGTTCGGGCGCGAGCTCCTCCAGTTCCTGGGAGGACTTGCGCGCTGCCTCAGCCGAGGCCTCGCCTGCCAACACACTCCGCGCGGTCGCGGAGCGCCTACGAGGGGTGAGCCATCCAAGAGCGGCCATGGCGTGAGCATAGCCAGTTTGTTCGGTGGTTCAGGAGTCGGGAGGTTTGAACGCTGTGAACTCTCCGCGACCGTGTCGTTAAAGAACTCATAGGGCGGGACGGTGCCGTGCCGTGCTGTGCCGGTCCGCGGGGACCGCGGTTGGTCCGGCGCGGGAGAATGGTTCGTATGAGTCCCCTTTTCCGGCGCACCGGCCGCCGTACGCAGAACACGGAGAACACGGAGAACACGGCGGCGCGGGAGCGGCTGGTCACGCTGATCGGGAAGCCCGACTGTCATTTGTGCGAAGACGCACAGGAAGTCGTGGAGAAGGTCTGTGGTGATCTCGGTGTCCCGTGGGAGAAGAAGGACATCACCCAGGACGAGGAACTGCACCGCGAGTACTGGGAGCAGATCCCTGTGGTGCTGGTGGACGGGGCCCAGCACACGTTCTGGCGGGTGGACGAGGAGCGGCTGCGCAGGGCGCTCGGGGCGTAGCCAATGGGGCGGAGTAATGGAACCGTGGCCTGACCGAGACGTCCGAGGAGGCCGGAAAGTCACTTAGGATCGAGGGCGGTTCGGACTCGGGGGCGGGGATCGTAGAGGAGCGTGTGCGGTTTTGCCCCCAAGAAGTGAGGAACGGCAGCGCGTGTGCACCGGTTCCATACATCTGCGCCGGGGGTGCGTGACCCCGGTCACGTTGCCCGGGCAAATCGGACACCATCTTTGTGCACGCGTTCACAAAGACATAGCCTGCATCCGACGGGGCGGTCTAGGTACGTGTGACCGCCTGCAGCCCCGCGCTACCCGCAGGAGCACCGTGGCAACTGGCCGAACTCACCGACCGGCGACCCGCAGCCGAGGGATTCCCGAGGCCACCGTCGCCAGGCTTCCGCTGTACCTCCGAGCCCTCACCGCTCTG
Organism: Streptomyces sp. NBC_00878; assembly: GCF_026341515.1. Taxonomy (NCBI): domain Bacteria; kingdom Bacillati; phylum Actinomycetota; class Actinomycetes; order Kitasatosporales; family Streptomycetaceae; genus Streptomyces; species Streptomyces sp. NBC_00878. The sequence continues at coordinate 6,192,714 of NZ_JAPEOK010000001.1, forward strand.
TCGGAGCGCTCGGTACCCACGGTGTCCTCCGAGGAGCTCGCGGCCGCGGCGGGGGTCAACTCCGCCAAGCTGCGCAAGGACTTCTCGTACCTCGGGTCGTACGGGACGCGCGGTGTGGGCTACGACGTCGAGTACCTCGTCTACCAGATCTCCCGCGAGCTGGGCCTGACCCAGGACTGGCCGGTCGTGATCGTCGGTATCGGTAACCTCGGCGCGGCGCTGGCCAACTACGGCGGGTTCGCCTCGCGCGGGTTCCGTGTCGCGGCGCTGATCGACGCCGATCACGAGATGGCCGGGAAGCCCGTCGCAGGGATCCCCGTGCAGCACACCGACGAGCTGGAAAAGATCATCGACGACAACGGTGTGTCGATCGGTGTCATCGCGACCCCCGCCGGCGCCGCCCAGCAGGTCTGCGACCGGCTCGTGGCCGCCGGTGTGACCTCCATCCTGAACTTCGCGCCGACCGTGCTGACCGTGCCGGACGGTGTCGACGTACGCAAGGTCGATCTCTCCATCGAGCTGCAGATCCTCGCCTTCCACGAGCAGCGCAAGGCCGGCGAGGAGGCCGAGGCGCAGGCCGGGGCCGCGATCGAGGCCGAGGCCGCCGCCGTGGCGGCGGCGAAGGAGACCGGGAAAGGGCCTGACGGGGATGTCCCCGCCGTGATGCCGGCATGAGCCTCCTTGTCGTCGGGCTGAGCCACCGCAGCGCTCCGGTCAGCGTCCTGGAGCGGGCCACGCTGTCCGCGGACGCCCAGATCAAGCTGCTCCAGGACACGGTCGCCGCCGAGCCGGCCGCCGAGGCCGCGGTGCTCGCCACCTGCAACCGGATCGAGCTCTACGCCGACGTGGACAAGTTCCACGCGGGTGTCGCCGAGCTCTCCACACTGCTCGCGCAGCACAGCGGCGTCGGTCTCGACGAGCTCACTCCCTATCTGTACGTGCACTACGAGGACCGGGCCGTCCACCACTTCTTCTCGGTGGCGTGCGGGCTCGACTCGATGGTGGTCGGCGAGGGGCAGATCCTCGGCCAGATCAAGGACGCCCTCGCCACCGCGCAGGAACTGCACACGGCCGGGCGGCTGCTGAACGACCTCTTCCAGCAGGCGTTGCGGGTCGGCAAGCGTGCCCACTCCGAGACCGGTATAGACCGGGCCGGGCAGTCCCTGGTGACGTTCGGCCTGGAGCAGTTGTCGTCCGGCGCCCCGGTCGGCGCCTGGCTCAAGGGCAAGCGAGCCCTCGTGATCGGCGCGGGCTCGATGTCCTCGCTCGCCGCGGCGACGCTCGCGCGGGGCGGGGCGGCCGAGGTGGTCGTCGCCAACCGGACGTTCGACCGGGCGGAGCGCCTTGCGGGGCTGCTGGGAGAGCAATACGGGCAACGCGCCGCGGAGCGGGAGGACTTGGGTGATCCGGGTAATCCCGGTGATCCGGACGTGCTGGCTCGCGCGGTAGCGATGGATTCGGTGGCCGACGAGCTGACACGTGCCGATGTCGTCGTGTCCTGTACGGGGGCGACCGGACTCGTCCTGACGGCGGGCATGCTGGCCGAGGCGGTCGAGGGGCGCACCGGCGCACCGGCCGTCGAGCGCGCTGTCGGCTCCGGCTCCGTACAGGCCGGGTTCCCGCCCACCAGCGTCGGTACCGAGGACGGCTGCCCGCTGGATCTGTCCGCGGTGCAGGGGGCCACCGGTTTCTCCGTCATGGGGGACGCCGCGGTGGCCGGTATGGACGCGGCCACCCTGGAGCAGCACGCCGCCTGGGTGGACAACGGAACCGTCGACCGGCGCGAGGGCCGTCGTACGTCCGAGGCCGAGGCCGAGGCCGATGTCGAGATCGATCTCGAAGTCGTTGCCGCGCTCGCCGCCGCGGCTGCCGCTCTCGGGCGGGTGCCCGAGCGGCGTCGGCCCGAGCCCGTCGTCGAGGTGCCGCGGCCCCGCCCCGTGCTCTCGCTGCTCGACCTCGCCATGCCCCGGGACATCGACGCGGCCGCGCACCGGCTGCTCGGGGTGCGGCTGGTGGACATCGAGTCCCTCGCCGAGGCGTCCGCGGACGCCCCGATGGCCGCCGACGTGGACCAGGTGCGGCGTATCGTTTCGGACGAGGTCGCCGCCTTCGGCGCCGCTCAGCGGGCCGCGCACATCACGCCGACCGTCGTGGCGCTGCGGACCATGGCCGCCGATGTCGTGGCGAGCGAGATCGCCCGGCTCGACGGCCGGCTGCCCGGCCTCGACGAGAAGCAGCGCGGCGAGATCACCCAGACCGTGCGACGCGTCGTGGACAAGCTCCTGCACGCGCCGACCGTACGGGTCAAGCAGCTGGCCGCCGAGCCCGGTGGCGCGGGGTACGCGGACGCGTTGCGGACCCTGTTCGGCCTTGACCCTGAGACGGTTGCCGCCGTTTCCCGGGCTGCTGACCGCCCGGACGGCGACCGCCCGGACGGCGACCGTCCGGACGGCGACCGTCCGGACGGCGACCGTCCGGACGGCGACCGTCCGGACGGCGATGGTCGGGACGTATTCAGCGGCCTTGACTTTGGTCGCGAGAACTTCGACAGCAACAACTTCGAGAGCGCCGAGAACCGAGGGCGAGCATGAATGGGCAAGCACTGAGACTGGGGACCAGGCGGAGCAGACTCGCCATGGCCCAGTCCGGGCAGGTGGCGGACGCCGTGAGACAGGTGACCGGGTGGCCCGTCGAGCTTGTGGAGATCACGACCTACGGGGACACGTCCAGCGGGCAGCTCGCGCAGATCGGCGGCACGGGCGTCTTCGTGACCGCCCTGCGGGAGGCGCTCCTCAAGGAGGAGGTCGACTTCGCGGTGCATTCGCTCAAGGACCTGCCGACCGGGCAGCCCGACGAGCTGGCCCTTGCCGCCGTGCCGGTGCGTGAGGACCCTCGTGATGTGCTGATCGCCCGGGACGGGCTGACGTTTGCCCAACTGTCCGACGGGGCGCGGGTCGGGACCGGCTCGCCGCGGCGCATGGCCCAGTTGAACGCGTACGCGCGTGACCACGGGCTGTCGATAGAGACTGTTCCGGTCCGTGGGAACGTCGACACGCGGATCGGGTTCGTGCGCAGTGGTGAGCTGGATGCCGTGGTGCTCGCCGCTGCCGGACTCAAGCGGATGGGGCGGGTTGGGGACGTGACCGACTTCCTGCCCGTCGACACAATTTTGCCCGCCCCCGGCCAGGGGGCCCTCGCGATCGAGTGCGCCGCGGACAACGCGGACCTCATCGCTGCGCTCGCCGAGCTCGACGACCCGTTCACCCGGGCCGCCGTGACCGCCGAGCGGTCCCTGCTCGCCGCCCTGGAGGCCGGCTGCAGTGCACCTGTGGGTGCGCTCGCCGACCTTCTGGCCGACGGGCAGACTGTCAAGGAAATGCGCCTGCGCGGCGTCGTCGGCACAACCGACGGCTCGACGCTGGTGCAGTTGTCCACCACCGGTCCCGTGCCCGAGACACATGACCAAGCAATGGCGCTCGGCCGTGAACTCGCCGCCGAGATGCTTGCCAAGGGCGCGGCCGGTCTGATGGGGGAGCGAGCACATTGAGCCCCACCACCCTTCCCGCCGGCCTCGAACTCGGGCACGTCACCTTCCTTGGTGCCGGACCCGGGGATCCGGGACTGCTGACTCTGCGCGCCGTGGAGGCGCTGGCGAACGCGGATGTCCTGGTCGCCGAACCCGAAGTGATCGACGTCGTCCGCACGCACGCCAGACGAAACGTCACCGTGCTCGACACCGATACGGGCCCGAGCCCGGACACGCCTCAGCTAACGGTGGTTGACGGTTCGTCAACCACCTCCGGCGTCCCCGCGTCGAAGGACGCGGCCAATATTGTCATGGAGGCTGCGCGGGGTGGCAGGCGGGTCGTCCGTGCCGTCTCGGGCGACCCCGGGCTCGACGCGTACGCCGCCGAGGAGATGCTCGCCTGCGCTGCCGCGGGTGTGCCCTTCGAGGTCGTACCCGGTGTCGCCGCCGCTGTCGGGGTGCCCGCGTATGCGGGTGTGCCGTTGCGGGACGCCCAGGGGGCGGACGTGCGGTTCGTGGATGCCCGTACGGCGTCCGGGCGTTGCTGGACCGAGGTCGGGGCGTCGGACGGGACCGTTGTTGTCTCGGCGACCCTTGATTCTGTGGGTGCTGCGGCTGGGGAGCTGGTCGCTGCGGGGCGTAAGCCCGATACGCCGATGACCGTCACCGTTGCTGGTACCACTACGCGGCAGCGGACCTGGGCCGCCACGCTCGGGACCATCGCGCAGACGCTGAAGCAGGCCAAGGTGCTGCCCTCGCCCGAGGGGCGGCGGCCGGTGATAGCCGTGGTCGGTGAGCGTTCCGCCGCTGCCCAGCGCGACCAGTTGTCGTGGTTCGAGTCCAAGCCGCTGTTCGGCTGGAAGGTGCTCGTGCCGCGTACGAAGGAGCAGGCGGCTTCGCTCTCCGACCAGTTGCGGTCGTACGGGGCCGTGCCGCACGAGGTGCCGACGATCGCCGTCGAGCCGCCGCGGACGCCTCAGCAGATGGAGCGGGCCGTGAAGGGGCTCGTGACCGGGCGGTACGAGTGGATCGCCTTCACGTCGGTGAACGCGGTCAAGGCCGTGCGGGAGAAGTTCGAGGAGTACGGGCTTGATGCTCGGGCCTTTGCCGGGATCAAGGTCGCGGCTGTGGGGGAGCAGACTGCCAAGGCGTTGGTCGCCTTTGGTGTGAAGCCGGATCTGGTGCCCAGTGGGGAGCAGTCGGCTGCCGGGTTGTTGGAGGACTGGCCTCCTTACGATCCCGTTTTTGATCCGATCGATCGGGTGTTCCTGCCGCGGGCCGATATTGCCACGGAGACGTTGGTGGCTGGGTTGATCGAGCTTGGGTGGGAGGTTGATGACGTTACGGCCTATCGGACTGTGCGTGCTTCACCGCCTCCTGCTGAGACCCGTGAGGCGATCAAGGGTGGTGGGTTCGACGCTGTTCTTTTTACGTCGTCCAGCACTGTGCGGAACCTGGTGGGTATCGCCGGGAAGCCTCACAACGTGACCGTCATTGCCTGTATCGGGCCTGCCACGGCCAAGACCGCCGAGGAGCATGGGCTGCGGGTCGATGTCATGGCTCCGGAGCCGTCTGTGCATCGGCTGGCCGAGGCGTTGGCGGACTTCGGGTTGCGGCGGCGGGCTGCGGCTGTTGAGGCCGGGGATCCTGTTACCCGGCCCAGTGAGCGGCGGCCTGGGTCTCGGAGGCGGCGTACCACGTAGGTGGGCGGGGGCTCGTTGCGTTGCGTTGGGTTGCGTTGTGGTTTGGCGTGCGCGGCGCGTTGTCCTGGGGCGCGGGCCGTGCCGGTACGTCGAGCCCGCCGCTTTCCGGGTGTACGGCTGCGGTTTCTAGGGTTCCGATTACTGGAGGAGCCCTACGCGGCGGGCTTCGACGTACCGGCACGGCCCGCTCCCGTGGGTTGTGCGGCTGCGGCTGCGGGTGGGGGTGGGGTGTGGATCCGTGGTGTGCGGGGTGCGGTTGCGCCGACGGTGCGTCGGCAAAGGTGGGGTCGGGGCGGGCGTAGTTTTGGTTTATGACGACTTACGGATCCTTTCCCGGCAGTCGGCCGCGGCGGCTGCGGACCAACCCCGTGATGCGGCGCATGGTTGCCGAGACCCGGTTGCATCCCGCTGACTTCATCCTTCCCGCGTTCGTGCGTGAGGGCGTCAGTGAGGCTGTGCCCATTGCGGCCATGCCGGGCGTTGTGCAGCACACCCGGGACAGTCTGAAGAAGGCTGCCGCGGAGGCCGTGGCGGCGGGGATCTCCGGGATCATGCTGTTCGGTGTTCCGGAGGAGTCGAAGAAGGACGCGGTGGGGACGCCGGGGACCGATCCGGACGGGATTCTGCAGGTCGCTCTGCGGGATGTGCGGGCCGAGGTCGGCGATGAGTTGTTGGTGATGTCCGATCTGTGTCTTGACGAGACCACTGATCATGGGCATTGCGGGGTGTTGGACGGTCAGGGGCGCGTTGACAACGACGCGACCCTGGAGCGGTATGCCGAGATGGCTCAGGTGCAGGCCGATGCCGGGGCCCATGTGGTGGGGCCCAGCGGGATGATGGACGGCCAGATCGGCGTCGTTCGCGATGCCCTTGATCAGATCGGGCGGGAGGACGTGGCGATTCTGGCGTACACCGCCAAGTACTCGTCCGCCTTCTACGGGCCCTTCCGGGAAGCCGTCGCCTCGTCGTTGAAGGGCGACCGGAAGACCTATCAGCAGGATCCCGCCAATGTGCGTGAGTCCCTGCGGGAGTTGGCCCTTGATCTGGAAGAGGGCGCCGACATGGTGATGGTGAAGCCGGCCGGACCGTATCTGGACGTTCTGGCGCGGGTCGCCGATGCCGTGGACGTGCCGGTCGCCGCCTATCAGATCTCCGGTGAGTACTCCATGGTCGAGGCCGCCGCCGAGAAGGGCTGGATCGACCGGGATCGGGCGATCCTGGAGACGCTCACCGGGATCAAGCGGGCCGGGGCGCGGAACATCCTCACGTACTGGGCGGTCGAGGTGGCGCAGAAGCTGCGCTGACCGCTCACCTGGTGTCACCAGGTGAGGGCGTCCGCCATCGTCTGCTGCCAGTACGAGACCGCGATCGAGCTGTCCACGTACACGCCCTCGGTGGGCAGCTTGGGGTTGGTCGAGGTTCCCGTGCTCGTGTTGAGGAAGACCGTGAGCGACTTGGCCGTGTAGCCGTGGGAGCCGCTGCCGTCCGCCGCCGAGAGGCGCACGCCCGCGTAGCCCGACTCGCCCGGGGCCAGTGTGACCACCGCCTGCGGCTGGGACTCCTTGAAGGCCGGCGGGACCGACTGTGCCTCGTCGAAGCGGACGGCCGGGTAGTACGGCAGCGTGCAGTTCTTCGTGCCCGTGTTGGTGACGGTGAGGAGAAGGTGGTTCAGGGGGCGGGAGACCACCGTCGCGGACGAGCGGATGGTGGTGCAGGCCGACAGCTTGGCGGGTGACCCCTGTGACTTCTGCGATCCCTGCGACTTCTGTGACGTTCGTGACTCTTGCGACTTCTTCGAGTCCTTGGAGGTCGTGGAGCCCGTCGTGCCGTCTGCGACCTTGGAGTCCTTCGGGGTTGAGTTCTTGGGGGTGCTCTCCTGTCCCTCGTCCTTCACCGTCTTCTCGTTCGCCTGCGGGGCCGACTTGGGCGATCCCGCGGGGGCGCCCTCGTCCCGGAGGCCTATTCCGTCATTGCACGCCGTCAGCGTGAGAGCGGCGACCGTGACCGCGGCGGCGGCGAGCAAACGGGTGCGAGTGGTACGTGTGGACATGAGGGATCCCCCTGGTGAAGTACGGGCCTTGGTCGCAGGCCTCTCGACCGGGTGCCGGGAAAGGCGTGCTTGGATGGCCCAAGCTTGTGTGGCAGTCCGTCCCGGCCGCCACACCTGCCGGGGTTTCCGGGACGCCGGAACGCCCGCAGTGCTTCTGAGCTGCGGGAATGCCATCCCCCTGGAACGTGGAACCGGGACGTTGGAGACGGAGGAACAGTGGCACGGGACGAGTTCTCGGAGCTGTTGGGGCAGCTGAAGGAGCGGTCCGGGCTCAGTTACGGGGCGCTCGGGAAGCGGCTTCACACGAGTACGTCCACGCTGCACCGGTACGTCAACGGTGACGCCGTGCCGACGGACTACGGGCCCGTGGAGCGGTTCGCTCGGGCCTGCAAGGCCACGCCCGAGCAAATGGTGGAGCTCCATCGGCGGTGGGTTGTCGCGGATGCCCGGCGGGGGCAGGGCCTCGACGGGGGTGACGACGGGGGTGACGACCGGGGTGACGGCGGGGGTGATGTGCCTGCCGAGGGGGTCGTCGAAGGGCTCGACGAAGAGGCGGCTGCGGGAGGGGTCGCCGAAGGGGGTGCAGGAAGGTTTGCCGGGGGCGCTTCCGTCGGCGGCTCGGATTCTTTCCGGTCGCGTGGCGCTTCGGGTTCGGATGCCGCCTCGGCTTTTGATTCTGAGTCGGTCGTGGATGCGGGGGGCGGGGGCGATGACTCCAGTGCTTCCGAGATCCAGCGTGGGGGGCCGCCGGACGTGCCTGGGTCGCGGCGGCGGCGTACCGTCGTGCTCGCTGGAGCCGCCGTGGCCGCCGCTGTCGTGTCGGCCGCCCTCGTGGCGAATCTTGTGCCGGGTGACGACGGCGACGGCAAGAAGCAGTCCGTGGGGGTCGCCGTCGGGACCGCCGACGACAGTCCCAAGGTGAGCGAGTCCGGCGATACGAAGGACTCGTCGCCCTCGCCGTCCGCCTCGCGCAGTGGCGAGGCCGAGGCCTCTCCGTCCCCCTCCGAAGCTCCGACCACCGAGGCCGGTGCCGGTGCCGCGAAGAACAGCGAGGCCGAGGTGGTCGCCTCCGCGCCCGTCGTCGCCGTCAACCCGTATAAATGGGATGGTCCGTGCAGTCAGCACTACCTGGTCGACCGGAAGTTCGAGCAGGTGCCTCCGCCGCCGGGTGAGACGGACGCGCGCGGGTGGGTCTCCGCGCTCGGCGGGGTCGCCGCCGGGGAGCAGATGCTCGCGCTGACCGTGCAGGGCACCGGGGAGGCCACCGTCGTCGTGGAGGCACTGCACGTGCGGGTGGTGGACAAGAGCGCGCCGCTGGCCTGGAACGACTTCGCGATGGGCAACGGGTGCGGTGGCGGCGTGGAGACCACGTCGTTCGGCGTGAACCTCGACGCCGGGCGGCCCGCGACCTCGCCCAAGGCCGGGCAGCGGAACTTCCCGTTCAAGGTGAGCGAGTCCAAACCCCACGTCTTCTACGTCTTCGCGGACGCCCGGGCGTACAACGTGAGCTGGTACCTGGAGCTCGACTGGTCCAGCGGGGACAAGAAGGGCACCGAACGCCTCGACGACAAGGGGCAGCCCTTCCGGACCAGCGGGAACGTGGGGCGGCCCGCGTACATCTTCCCGAACGGGAACTCCGAATGGATCCGGCACCCGTACGACCCCAATATTCTGGGCTGAGGACCCGGTCTTCCGGTCAGGGCACTATCAAGTCGCCCTGAGAGTTAGGTTGTTGCTCGTTTGATGACGCGACTCTCCAGGGAGAGGCCCCATGGCCGGTGATGCTCTCAGCCAGGACCCCGCCGAGCTGAGAAGGAGGATCGACACCACCAGGGCGCATCCGGCACGTGTCTACGACGTCTTCCTCGGCGGGAAGGACAACTACGAGGTGGACCGGGCCGCGGCCGCCGCCGCGCTCGCCGCCAACCCGCGCGGCTACCTCGACGTCCGGCACAACCGCGACTTCCTGCGCCGGGCCGTGAACAGGCTGACGGGCGAGGAGGGCATCCGGCAGTACCTGGACATCGGCACCGGTCTGCCCACCCAGGAGAACGTCCACCAGATCGCCCAGCGCCTCGCCCCCGACTCCCGGGTCGTGTACGTCGACAACGATCCGGTCGTCCTCGCCCACGCGCGCGCCCTGCTCACCAGCGGGCCCGAGGGCCGGACCGACTACATCGACGCCGACTTCGAGAACCCGGCCCAGATCCTCGAAGTGGCCGCGAAGACCCTGGACTTCGACCGGCCGGTCGCCCTCGCGCTCGTGGCGATCCTGCACTTCGTCGAGGACGAGAAGGCCTACCCGGTCGTGCGCGAGCTGATCGACGCCCTGCCCTCGGGCAGCCGGCTCGTGCTCAGCCACCTCACCGAGGACCTCAACGCCGAGAAGATCCGCGCGGTCCAGCGAACGTTCACCGAGCGCGGCTTCACCTTCGTACTGCGCTCGAAGGCGGAGGTCGAGCGGTTCCTCACCGAGAACGGCCTGGAGGTCGACGAGCCCGGCGTGGTCCCCGTCCACCGCTGGCGGCCCGACAACGCGGCGCCCGTCCCCGAGCAGCCCGACGCCGCCTACCTCGCCGGCCTCGACGACATCGAGAAGGTCAGGTACCGCGGCATCGACGACGTGACGGACGCGGACATCAATGTGTACGCGGTCACGGGGCGCAAGCCCTGAGATGCGGCCTCTGTGATGCGGGCCCGTCCGGAGTTCCCGGGTCGTTCTCGTGCCCGGCCGGGCCGCGGTACCGCTCAGTCCCACCAGAACGTCCATGAGCGGGCGCCCAGTACCTCCTGCTCGGCGTACGCCCGTAGGGAGTCGTGGTCGCTCTGCTCGATGTTGGCCGGGCAGAACGCGTAGTGCTCGGCGGCGATCGCCTCCGCCTCGGCCAGGGTCCGGGGTGGGGACGCTACGGAGACGGTGAGTTGGTCGAAGGTGAGTGCCACCACCCGTATCCCGAAGCGGTCCTCCCAGGAACGGAGGACCGCGCACAGCGGTGCCACGTCGTTCGTGAGGTTGGCCGGGCCGCACCAGCCGACGGCCGCCGGGATGTCCGCGCTGCGGCGGGCCGGCACGAGGGCGAGGTGCGCCTTCTCCAGCCAACTTCCGGCGCCCATGAGGGAGTCGGTGATCTCGGCCGCCCGCTCGTCCGGGTCGGCGTCCGGCGGGCCCGCCGGGGCCAGGCCCGGCCAGTCGGTGTCCGATGCCTCGGCCGCGTACTCCTCCCAGAGGTCCGCCAGCACCTCCTCCGCGTCGTGGTCGCCCGGATACGACACCACGTCGGGGTCCAACTCCCACTTGTCCGGGTGGGATTCGCTGTCCGCGCGGCCGCCGACCAGCACCGGATACAGGCCCGCCGCGTGCCGCGCGGACGCCAGCCGCAGCCAGTCGCCCGGTGCCGCCGGGGCGTCGGCGCGCCACAGCAGTGGTTCGTCCCAGGGGCCGTCGATCGTCGTGTCGAGCAGCGTCCCGGGCGGGAGGTCGAGACCGAGCGGGCGGCCGGTCGGGTCGGCCGCCAGCGTCGGCAGCTGGTTCGGGAGAGTCGCCATGCACGTGACTTTAGGGCCCGCCACTGACATCGGCCGCGGGGCCCGGTGGAGGAGGCGCTCGCCGGGCTCCGGGATCAGTCGTCGATGCCGAACCATGTCTTGGCGAGGGCGTCCAGCGTCGGCTCAGGCGGCTTGGGCATCCTGCGCAGAGAGGTGGGCAGGTCGCTGTAGACATGCAGCAGCGTGTACGCCATGAGCGTGTGCGGGTCGAACGGCGCGCGCCCGTAGGCCTCGTAGAACCGCTTCAGCAGCCGGGGCTGCCCGCGCGAGATGTACAGGGCGACGCCGACGAAGTCGTACGCCGGGTCGCCGATCATCGCCGGCTCGAAGTCGAACAGGCCCGTCAGGCGCCAGCCGTCCGGGTCCACGGTCAGATGCTCGCTCATGAACTCCGTGTGCAGCAGCACGCGCCGTGCCGGAGCGGCCAGCGGCACCGAGCTCAGGAACCACGGAATCTGCTCCAGCCACGGCTCCGACAGACCGGCCTCGCGCTGCTGCTCCACCGCGTTCGTGCGCTGCGCGTCGACGAACAGGCCCCACTCGGAAGGGCCGACGGAGCCCGCGAGCGGCGCCGGGTTCAGCGCGTGCAGCGCCGCGAGGGTCTCGCCGGCCTCCGTGACGATACGGTCCTGCTCCGCGGCCGGAATCCGCGGCCACGCCTTGGCGAGGCTCTCGCCGGGCAGCCGGGACATCAGGACGAAGGACCAGCCGTTCTTGTACGCCCCGGCCGAGTACACCTGCGGTGTCGGGACCGGGAGTTTGCCGTACACGTGGCTCAGTACCTGCTCCTCCCGCCTGGCGTCGAGCTCCTCGTAGGCGGGGAACAGCTTGACGACGTGCGCGGCGCCGACGGAGTACACCGGAAGCGAACCCTCGATGAAGCGGATCAGCGGCTTCACCGCCACCCCGAGGCGCTCGCACAGGTCCATCACGGCGGGCCGCAACAGGGCCTCGTCACGGACCATGTCGTCCAGTTCCTCGACTGTTTCGACGAGTGGCAGCACAGGTCAACACCATCCAGTCGGCCGGGTGACGGAGAAGGGCAGTGCAGTGCTCATTGCGCTCCCAGTGAGGTCCAACAGGGCTCTGGATTCCCCGGAGTTGGGGGGTTTGCGCCCCGCAGCATCGCATACTTCGGGGTACGCCCGGCCACCTCAACCCTTGGCCATCACTCATACGGATTGCCAGGTCAGGGGAGGGGGAAGCCAGAGGCATATGCGGACCCCTGTGACCGCACCGGTTACCCCTATCGCGGGGTCCCGCCTGTCGTGTACGCCTTCAACTTCCTTCACTCGAACGGGGTAAGCGGCCGGGCCGGTTGTCGTATGTGCCGAGACCCGGGCGCGGCCCCGTGGTGAGGGGCCGCGCCCGGGTCTCGGGCACAGCAGGGCTGAGAAGGGCAGAGCAGGGCAAGGCTGGTTGCGCTTGGGCGGGTGCCGGTGGCGCCCCCCTCGGGCCTTGTCAGAGGCGGTCGGGCGTCCTGATGCCCAGCAGGGCCATGCCCTGGTGGAGCGTGCGGGCCGTCAGGTCGACGAGGAACAGCCTGTTCTCGACGACCTCCTTCGGGTTCGCGTCGCTCAGCACCTGGCACTGGTCGTAGAACGTCGTCAGGTGCGACGCCAGCTGGTACAGGTACGCGGCCAGCTTGTGCGGCTCGTACCCCGACGCCACGTCCAGGAGCAGCTCGCCGAACTGGTCCAGGTGCAGCCCCAGCGCACGCTCCGCCGGGGCCAGTCCGAGCTCCGGGTGGGCCAGCGGACGTGCGTCCCCGGCCTTGCGGAGGATCGACTGGATACGGGCGTACGCGTACTGGAGGTACACGCTCGTGTCGCCGTTCAGCGACACCATCTGGTCCAGGTCGAACTTGTAGTCCCGGACGGCCGACGTGGACAGGTCCGCGTACTTCACGGCGCCGATCCCGACGTACCGGCCGTTCTCGACGATCTCGTCCTCGGTCAGGCCGATCTTCTCGGCCTTCTCGCGGACCACCGCCGTGGCACGGTCGATCGCCTCGTCGAGCAGGTCGACCAGCCGGATCGTCTCGCCCTCACGGGTCTTGAACGGCTTGCCGTCCTTGCCCAGCACCGTGCCGAACGCCAGCTGCTCCGCCTTCGCGTCGCCGTTCAGCCAGCCCGCCCTGCGCGCCGTCTCGAAGACCATCTTGAAGTGCAGGGACTGCCGGGCGTCGACCACGTAGATCAGGTTGTCCGCCTTCAGGTTGAAGACGCGGTCCCTGATCGCGGAGAGGTCCGTCGCCGCGTAGCCGTAGCCGCCGTCCGACTTCTTCACGATCAGCGGGACCGGGTTGCCGTCCGGGCCCTTGACGTCGTCGAAGAACACGCACAGGGCGCCCTCGGACCACACCGCCACGCCGGCCTCTTCGAGGAGGCGGCACGTCTCGTCCAGCATGTCGTTGTAGCCCGACTCGCCGACGATGTCCGCGTCCCGGATCTCCATGTCCAGCTTCTCGAAGACCGAGAAGAAGTAGATCTTCGACTCGTCCACGAACTTCTGCCACGTGGCCAGCGTGTGCGGGTCGCCCGCCTGGAGGTCGACCACCCTGCGCCGGGCCCGCGTCTTGAACTCCTCGTCGGAGTCGAAGTGCGTGCGCGCGGCCTTGTAGAGGCGGTTGAGGTTCGACATCGCCTCCTCGCCCGTCACCGCGCCGTCCTCGGCGGACTTGTGGTCCAGCTCGTGCGGGTGCTCGTCCAGATACTGGATGAGCATGCCGAACTGCGTGCCCCAGTCGCCGATGTGGTGCCGCCTGACGACGGTCTCGCCGACGAACTCCAGGACCTGGACGACCGCGTCGCCGATCACCGCGGAGCGGAGGTGGCCTACGTGCATCTCCTTCGCCACGTTCGGCTGGGCGTAGTCGATGACCGTCGTGCCCGGGTTCTCCGTGAACGGGACGCCGAGGCGGTCCGCCGGGTCCGTGGCGCGGGCCGCGAGGTTCTCCGTGATCGCCCGGTCCGTGATCGTGATGTTCAGAAAGCCCGGGCCCGAGACCTCGATGTCCTTGATCACGTCACCCTTGACCACCCGGTCGACGACCTGGGTCGCCAGGTCCCGGGGGTTGGCCTTCGCCTTTTTCGCCAGCGCGAGGATTCCGTTGGCCTGGAAGTCCGCCCGGTCGCTGCGTCGCAGCAGTGGGTCCGCGGTCGTGGTGTCCGGCGTGGTCTCCGGCAGGGCTGCCGTGAGCGCGTCCGCCAGGCGCTGGTGGACGGTGGCGGTGAGGGACGTGACCGAGGCCATGGGGTGGGTGCCGTTCTCCTCGTGGGGATGGGTGGATCCGCCCAGTATCCCACGGGGGTAAAGCGAGTTTTCGCCCCCGCCGCCCCTGCCCTCCCCCACTCTCGGCTTCGCTTCAGCGGGGGACCCCCATGAGCGGGGGGATCTCCGTCGTCAGTTTCTGGGGGCTGCCGCCCCCGGGCCCCCGCTCGTCCGCCCCGACGACTTCGACGCGCTCGTGTGGTGGAGCTTCGGCCGCGCCATCCGGTCCATGGCGCACATGCACGAGCTTGCCGCGTGGGCGCGGGAACACTGCAACAACCCCGTTCACGGGCTGGGCCCGCGCTGCTTCCGCCCGCGCACAGCCTGCTTCCGCCCCCGCCCCGCGCCCGCCGGCCGCCCGGTATGGAGACCGGCCGGCCGACAGGCAGGTGTCGGCCCGGATCAGGCCGTGCTTACTTCGTGGCCTCGGTGGAGAGCACGGCCTCGCCCGGCTCGCCGACCGAGCCGTCCCAGGCGTTGTCGTCGCTCGTGATCCACTTGTAGTCCACCACGCAATCCCACTCGGGGTCCTCCACCGGGGACGTGTCCAGGACCGCGTCCATGGGCTCGCCCACGGTCCCGCCCGGGATCTCGACGTCCGACGTCCCCGTCTTCTCGACACAGGCGGGCTTCCCGCCTACCTCGCCCGCGTCGACAACCGCGAGCCGGGTGCCCGTCGACTGCCCGCCGGTGCCCGCCTGTGCGGTGCCGACGGCCGCGCCGATGGTGAGCAGGGCGGTGGCGCCGAGGACGGCGACACGCTTGGCGATCTTGGTCTGCTTCACGAGGAATGTCCTTACGCAGGGCCACCGTTCGGAACGCGGTGGCGATGGGCATCACCGTGTCGCGAGGTACCTGAGGGCACGCTGAGGACCTGAGGCAGGCTTCAGGCTTCGCCACCGGGAAGGCGCGGGTGAGGCAGGCTGAGGGGCATGCATCTGCTGATGGTGGAGGACGACGTACGGCTGGCCGGCCTGCTGTGCCGGGGCCTGGCAGACGAGGGGTTCGAGGTCGACTGGGCCGCCGACGGCTCCGAGGGGCTGCGGCGCGCACTGTCCGACGCGTACGACGTGATCATGCTGGATGTGATGCTGCCCGGACTGCACGGCTACGGCGTCTGCGCGAAGGTGCGGGAGGCGGGCAATACCACGCCGATCCTGATGCTCACGGCCAAGGCCGGCGAGTACGACGAGGCCGAGGGCCTGGAGACGGGCGCGGACGACTACCTGGCCAAGCCGTTCTCCTTCGTGGTCCTCACCGCCCGCCTCAAGGCCCTCGTCCGCCGTGCCGGCCGCCCCGCCACGGCGGTGCTCAAGGTGGGCGATCTGCGCATCGAACCGGTGTCGTTGCGCTGCTGGCGCGCGGACGAGGAGGTCTCGCTCACCACCAAGGAGTTCGCCGTCCTCGCCACGCTCGCCGAGCGGGCCGGTGAGGTGGTCACCAAGACCGACATCGCCCGGCGGGTATGGGACGAGTACTACGACGGTGATCTGAACGTGGTGGAGGTGTACGTCAGTGCGCTGCGCAGGAAGATCGACGCGCCGTTCGGACGCCGCAGCATCCGGACCCTCCGGGGCGCGGGCTACCGGCTCTCGGCCGATGGCTGAGCGCCGCCGGCCACGGCTCCGGCTGCCGCGTCCGAGTACGGTACGGCCGCGTACAGTACGGGCCCGTACGACCGTCGCCGTCACCTTCGTGCTCGGGATCGCGCTGGCCGCCGGTGCCGCCGTCCTGCTCGCGGTCGTACGCGGTGACCTGTTGGACACCGCCCGCCAGGCGGCACAAGAAAAGTCCCTGACCGCGGTGGATCTGCTCTACCAGGCGGAGCCGGAGGGCGAGTACGCCATCGCCGCGAACGGGCAGGTCGACGTGGTCGAATTCGCGCAGTACGCCCAGATGGAACCGAACCCGATGCAAACGGAGAAGGAGGTCATCTCCACGGACTCTTCCGATTTCGCCCGAGCGATGTCGGCGGACGGCCGCTACCGGGTCCAGTCGGAGGTCGACTTCACCGCGGCCCAGGACACCCTGGACAGCATGCTCGCCCTGATGATCCCCGGCGTCCTGCTGATCGTCCTGCTCGGTGCCCTGCTCACCTGGTCGGCGGTGGGCCGGGCGCTGGCCCCGGTCGAGGCCGTCCGCCGAGAGGCCGCCGAGATCACCGCGACCGATCTTCACCGCAGACTCCCGGTCCCGCCCGGCCGGGACGAGATCGCGGGCCTGACCAGTACCTTGAACGCCACCCTGGACCGCCTGGAGCGCGCGGTGGCACGGCTGCGGACCTTTACCGGAGACGTCTCGCACGAACTGCGCAGCCCACTCACCACCCTGCGTACCCGGCTGGAACTCGCCCTGGCCCGCCCCGAGCGCACCGACTGGCCCGAGGTCGTCACCGAAGCGCTCCAGGACACGGACCAACTCCAGGACCTGGTCACGGACTTGCTGCTGCTGGCCCGTCTCGACGCGCACCAGCCCGCACACGACCGCCAGGTCGACCTCGTCGCACTCGCCGCGCTCGTCTGCGAACGCGCCGAACAGACCGGCGCCGTACCGCCGTTGGAGATCACCGCCCCGCAGTCCGCGCCGGTGTTCGGCAACCCCGCCCACCTGACCCGCCTGCTCACCAACCTCGTCGACAACGCCCGCCGCCACGCGACGACGACCGTCCATGTCCGTGTCGCCGTCGACGCCACCGACGTACTCGTGGAAGTGACGGACGACGGCGCCGGCATCCCGCCCGAGGACCGTGAGCGCGTCTTCGGCCGCTTCAACCGCCTTGACGACGCCCGCACTCGCGAAGACGGCGGCACCGGCCTCGGCCTGGCCATAGCCCGCGCCATCGCCACCACCCACGACGGCACCCTCACCGCGGAAGAACCCACCGAACCCCTCAACGGGGCCCGCCTGATCCTGCGTGTCCCCGGCATCTCCACCGCCTCGGCCGTCCCCACAGCCCGGTCGCGGCGCTCGAAAACGAAACGCGAGCCGACGCGGCCCAGGGTCATCAGCGCGAGCGCGAAGGGGTGAGCGCGAAGGGGGTGAGCCCCTGAGAGTGCCCCTGGTCCGCAAGTGGCCGAGATCAGTCCGGCGGTACGACGGTGATGACCACGTTCCCGGCCCTCTGCCCGATCGCGCCGCACGCTTTCGTACCGCTACCCCGGTGATCAATCTCTCCGGCGTTCGAGGAGCAGGGGCGATGAAAAGCAGTTTTCGTGGATGCGGGCAGACCTGGGAGAATGGGGCGGTCAGCCGTGCGAACCGTACCGCCGGCCAAAGACACCTCCTGAGGAAAGAAGGACGTGCCGATCGTGGCTCAGAGCACCGAGACCACCGACTGGGTCTCCCGTTACGCGGATGAGGTCATCGAGGAGTCGGAGCGCCGGGCCCCGGGCACAGTGACATCAGTCGCTACCGCTCCGGTCGTCGTCGTCGCGTCCGGCCTGTCCCCGTCCGGACCCATCCACCTCGGGAACCTGCGCGAGGTCATGACCCCGCACCTCGTCGCCGACGAGATCCGTCGCCGGGGGTACGAGGTCCGGCATCTCATCTCCTGGGACGACTACGACCGCTACCGCAAGGTGCCGAACGGCGTAGTGGGCGTTGACGAGTCCTGGGCCGAGCACATCGGCAGGCCCCTCACCGCCGTCCCCGCCCCGAAGGGCTCCCCGTACCCGAACTGGGCCGAGCACTTCAAGGCCGCCATGGTCGAGGCGCTCGGCGAGCTGGGCGTCGAGTTCGACGGCATCAGCCAGACCGAGCAGTACACCTCCGGCACGTACCGCGAGCAGATCCTGCACGCGATGAAGCACCGCGCGGACATCGACGCGATCCTCGACCAGTACCGGACCAAGAAGGCCCCCGCCAAGAAGCAGTCGCAGAAGGCCGTCGACGAGGCCGAGCTCGAAGCCGCCGAGGGGTCGGGCGCCGCGGCCGAGGACGACGGCTTCGGCTCCGCCGGGTACTACCCGTACAAGCCCTACTGCGGCGGCTGCGGCAAGGACCTCACCACCGTCACGGCCTATGACGACGACACCACCGAGCTGACGTACACCTGCACCGCGTGCGGCTTCACGGAGACCGTGCGGCTCAGCGAGTTCAACCGCGGCAAGCTCGTGTGGAAGGTCGACTGGCCCATGCGGTGGGCGTACGAGGGCGTTGTCTTCGAGCCCTCCGGCGTCGACCACTCCTCGCCCGGCTCCAGCTTCCAGGTCGGCGGACAGATCGTCGGGAGCATCTTCGGCGGCAAGCAGCCCATCGGGCCCATGTACGCCTTCGTGGGCATCTCCGGCATGGCGAAGATGTCCTCCTCCAAGGGAGGCGTCCCCACGCCCGGTGACGCGCTGAAGATCATGGAGCCGCAGATCCTCCGCTGGCTCTACGCCCGCCGCCGTCCCAACCAGTCCTTCAAGATCGCCTTCGACCAGGAGATCCAGCGGCTCTACGACGAGTGGGACAAGCTGGAGGCCAAGGTCGCTGGGGGCACCTCCCAGGCTTTCGGCTCTGGGGGAGGGTCTGCCCTACCGGCGGACGTCGCCGCGCACTCACGTGCCGTCGGCACCGCCGCGGGTGAGCTCCGGAAGACGCCCCGCCCGATGGCCTACCGCACGCTCGCCTCCGTCGCCGACATCACCGCCGGCGCCGAGGACCAGACCCTGCGCATCCTCAGCGAACTCGACCCCGCCGACCCGCTCTCGTCCCTCGACGAGGTCCGGCCGCGGCTCGACAAGGCCGAGGCCTGGATCAACACCCAGGTCCCCGCCGACCAGCGCACCATCGTCCGCGAGGAGGCCGACACCGAGCTCATCAAGTCCCTCGACGACCAGGGGCGCGCATCGCTGCGGCTGCTCCTCGACGGCCTCGACTCGCACTGGTCGCTCGACGGGCTCACGAACCTGGTGTACGGAGTCCCGAAGGTCCAGGCCGGCTTCTCCGCCGACGCCACACCCAAGGAACTCCCAGCGGAGATCAAGGTCGCCCAGCGCACCTTCTTCGCCCTGCTCTACCACCTGCTGGTCGGCCGCGACACCGGCCCGCGCCTGCCCACCCTGCTCCTCGCCGTGGGCCAGGAGCGGGTGAGGAAGCTGCTCGGCGAGTAACCGTACGAGGTCGTACGTGGATGGGGGCGCCCGGAGATTTCCGGGCGCCCCCATCCACGTACACACGCACGCATGTCCCTACGCGATGTGGTCTTCCTGGAGTACCGCCGCGTGGCGGTTGGTGAAGCGGATGACCATCCGGTCGGCCTCGCGCTGCGGGAGCTTGATGCCGTACGTAGCCTCCACATCACCCCTGAACTGGCCCGAGGTCGGGTAGCTGCCGTCTATCGACTTCTTGAAGACCAGGTAGTAGTCCTCCTCGGTCGGCTCCGTGCCACCGCCCGCACCCAGCTCACGGGTACGGCCTGGGCCGGCTGGGATCGGGAAGGTACCGGTGTCCTCCGGAGAGGGCTCCGGGGCGGGGGCCGGTGGCTCCTCGTACTGCTGCGGGAACGTCTCCTGCTCGAATTGCCGCTGGTCCTGGAACTGCTGCAGATCCTCGAACTGCTGCAGATCCTCGAACTGTTCGGCCTGCTGCTCCCCGTACTGCTGGGTGTACGCGGCTTCCGGGTCGTACGACGGGTCGTAGCCACCCTGGTACGCGATGGACTGGGGGTCCCGGGCCTGGAGCCACGGATTCTGCGGCTCGGCGAAGTCCGGCTGCTCGGGGAGTTCGTTGCCCTCGGGAGCGGGACGCTGCGCCCGGGCGGGTGCCGCGTCGTTCTGTACGGCGGGTGCTGTCTCGGGGGTGTGACTGCCCGCAGCCGCGTCGACCGTCTCCAGGGCGGGCCGCGGGGCCGGCGGCAGCACCGCAGGCTCGATGCCCGCCGCCGCCAGACCGGCAGGGGCCGTCTCCGCCAGCGGGACGCCGTAGCGGGCCAGCCGCAGGGGCATCAGGGACTCGACCGGGGCCTTGCGGCGCCAGGCGCGGCCGAAACGGGAACGCAGCCGCGCCTGGTAGACGAGACGCTCCTGCTCCAGCTTGATGACCTGCTCGTAGGAGCGCAGCTCCCACAGCTTCATCCGGCGCCACAGGAGGAACGTGGGCAGCGGCGACAGCAGCCAGCGGGTGAGGCGGACCCCCTCCATGTGCTTGTCGGCCGTGATGTCCGCGATCCGGCCGATCGCGTGCCGCGCCGCCTCCACGGAGACCACGAACAGGATCGGGATCACCGCGTGCATCCCGACGCCCAGCGGGTCCGGCCAGGCGGCCGCGCCGTTGAACGCGATCGTCGCCGCCGTCAGCAGCCACGCCGTCTGCCGCAGCAGCGGGAAGGGGATCCTGATCCAGGTGAGGAGCAGGTCGAGCGAGAGCAGGACGCAGATACCCGCGTCGATACCGATCGGGAACACGTAACTGA
Organism: Streptomyces sp. NBC_00878; assembly: GCF_026341515.1. NCBI lineage: Bacteria > Bacillati > Actinomycetota > Actinomycetes > Kitasatosporales > Streptomycetaceae > Streptomyces > Streptomyces sp. NBC_00878. The sequence continues at coordinate 6,213,209 of NZ_JAPEOK010000001.1, forward strand.
AGTTCCCGAAGCCCTTCTGGAGGGCGAGCTCGCGCACCGCAGCGTACGAACCGGCGAAGCCGATACCGGCGATGATGACGGCCCCGAAGACGACCACCCCGATGAGTATCCGGTGCGTCTTCGTGAGCTCCATAGGCGCGGACACCCGTACTCCCCTCCCATGAGGACCTGTTGCGCGCAACAGGGTGGCACATGTGTACGGGCTCCGCGTGCGCGGAGCGAGATGAGCCCGGCCTCCGAGAGGGTCGGGCTCATGTAAATGGCCTGGTCCGGGCGCGAGTTGGGGGCAGCAGGATTGCCGGAATGCCGAATCGGACGCCCCGGATTCCTGCTACGTCCTTCTGCCCACGTCTACTTGCGGTCCTTCATCAGTCCTTCTTCGCGGCGGACTTGGTCGGACTCTTGCTGTCCGCGCCGGGGTCCGCGCCCTGCCCCGAGCTCTGGGTCGGGCTCTTGCTCGCGCTCTTGTCGGGGCTCTTGCCGGGGCTCGGGGTGGCGTCGGAACCGCCCGCGGAGCCGCCGGCCCCGTTCGCCGTCGCGACCGCCTGCACGGCCTCCTTGGCGGCCTTCTGCGCCGCCTTAGTCAGATCGGCGACCTTCGGGGCATCGTCACCCGCCAGACCCGCGCCGTTGTAGTCGACCGTCACGACGACGTTCTCGACGCGCGTCACGACCGTCTGCTGCTTGAAGGTGCCTTCCTTCTTCTTCAGGTCGTACGTCACCAGCGTCGCCTCGTTGCCCATGCCCGTCAGCGGCTGCGACTTGGTGTCCTTCGCACCCGCGACCGCGCGCGCGTCCTCGGTGTGCTTGGCGAAGTACTCCGAGGCCAGCTTCTCGCCCGTACCGCGGGTCGCGTCCGACTCGAAACGCAGCAGGGACACGTTCAGCCAGCGGAACTGCGAACCGTCCACGCCGTTGTTGTCCAGGCTGTCCCAGGAGCAGCTGCCACGCGTCGCCGTGTCGCCCGACTTGCCCTCCTTGCTGGACTTGGCGCCCTTCGGGACCAGCTCCTCCAACGTCTTCGACGTGAACACCTTGCAGGGCTCCGGAAGCTTCGCGTACGCCGCCTCCTTCACCACCGAGCCCGCCTCGGTCGTGGACGCCGACGCCGAGGCGCCGGAGTCCTTCTGCGTGTCGTCGCCGGAGCTGTCGCCGGAGTCCGATGAGCAGCCGGAGGCGACGAGCATCACCGGGACGGCTGCCGCGCCGACAAGGATGCGGGTGAGTCGCTGACGGTGGCGCTGTACGGGTCGGTGCATGGTTCCTTCACTCAAGACGCTCGGGTGTGCGTGCGAACGGCCGCGTCCTCGGTCGGCCGCGCTTGGGTCGGGTCCGAGGGGCCACGCTACGCCGAACGGGACACGTGTTGCTCGGGTTCCGCCCAGTCCGAAACCCCCGCGAACCGTCGCTACTCGTCGAAGGTCTCGGCGAGCTGACTCGCCAGTTTCCGCGCCCTGTCCTGCATGTCCTCGCTGCTCGGGACGTCGGTCGTGGTCGCCGGCTGCTCGTCGTACTGGATCGTCACCACCACGTTGGACGTGCGGAACACCACAGTCACCGTGCGCTGCCGGGAGCTGCTCAGCGCGTCGTCCAGGAACGCCTCGTCGGCCAGGTCGTCGAGCGTGCGGGGCTGAAGGGCGGAGGGGGTGGAGCTGTCGGACGGGCCGGCGGAACCGGTCTCCTCGCCCGACCCGCTGGAGGACGGGTCGGAACTGGACCGGCCCTCCTCCGAGGGGGAACCGCTCTCGTCGGGGGAGGGGGTGGAGGAGCCGGAGGAGCCGGCAGACTCACCCGACTCGGATGAATCAGGCGAGTTGGATGAACCAGATGAACCAGATGAACCAGATGAACCAGATGAATCAGGCGAATTGGATGAACTGGGTGATTCGGATGAGGTGGCCGGCTCCGGAAGGTCCGCCGCCGCTTCCTTCGTCACATAGATCTCCGACGCGCGGTCGTCGTCGCTGACCGCGTTGTCGTACGAGACCACGCGCTCGAAGTCCACCAGCAGGTGATCCGTCGCCGCCGTCGACTCCACCCGCCAACGGCAACCGACCTTCCGGTCCGTGTCGTACGTCTGCGTCGCCGTGCCCTCGTACGCCTTCTCGCGCTGCTCCTCGTCCGTGACCTGCTTGATGCCCGGCAGCAGCGAGTCCAGCGTGCCGTGCGACACCGCGCCGCACGGCTCCGGCAGCGTGCGGTACTTGCCGGGCTGCGCCGCGGTCGCCGACGTGGCCGTTTCGCCCGGCTTCGGGTCGGTCGTGTCGTCGCCGTCGCCCGATCCACCGGTGCAGCCGGCCAGCAACGCCGCGAGGAGCGCGGCGACGCCGGGTACGTACGCCTTCCGCTGCACGGTGGGGCTCCTCTCGACAGGACGCTGCGCTGGGCTCGCGACCGGGTTGTTCTGTGGTGATGCGATTCGTTAATCGGTTGCCGCGCGGGGGCGGCTCCTGGAGACAATGTGTATCGCACGCACTGCTGTGGACGCCGGTCCGTTGTCCCAAACGTTGACCTTGGCGCCGGTTTTGCGATTTATGGCTTCTGTTTGTTTTCCGGGGGAATGAGGACGATATGTCGTACGTAGAGGTGCCGGGCGCGAAGGTTCCCATCCGTATGTGGGCGGACCCGGGCACGGTGGAGGACGGCGCGATGCAGCAGCTCCGCAACGTCTCGACGCTGCCCTGGATCAAGGGCCTCGCCGTCATGCCGGACGTCCACTACGGGAAGGGCGCGACGGTCGGGTCGGTCATCGCGATGCAGGGGGCGGTGTGTCCTGCGGCGGTCGGGGTCGACATCGGGTGCGGGATGTCGGCGGTCAAGACGTCTCTGACGGCCAATGACCTGCCGGGGGATCTTTCGCGGCTGCGGTCGAAGGTTGAGCAGGCGATTCCTGTGGGGCGGGGGATGCATGACAGTCCGGTGGAGCCTGGGCGGTTCCATGGGCTTGCCACTGCGGGGTGGGAGGAGTTTTGGGGGCGGTTCGACGGGGTTGCTGAAGCCGTGAAGTTCCGTCAGGGGCGGGCTACTTTGCAGATGGGGACACTCGGAGCCGGAAACCACTTTGCAGAGGTTTGCATAAGTGAAAGCGGTTCGGTCTGGCTGATGCTTCACTCTGGATCCAGGAACATCGGCAATGCGCTCTTGAAAGACGTGGTCCGCAAGGAGTTCAAGAAGGCCCGAGTGACCTTTGAACCGGAGGTCAGCTGTCACCACAACTACGTCAACCGCGAGCGCTATGACGGCATGGATCTGCTCGTCACGCGCAAGGGAGCCATCAGTGCCAGGGCGGGCGAGTACGGCATCATCCCGGGTTCGATGGGTACCGGTTCGTACATCGTGAAGGGTCTCGGCAACGAGAAGGCCTTCAACTCGGCGTCTCACGGGGCGGGTCGGCGTATGAGTCGTAGTGCCGCCAAGCGTCGCTTCTCGACGAAGGATCTGGAGGAGCAGACGCAGGGCGTGGAGTGCCGCAAGGACTCCGGCGTCGTGGACGAGATCCCAAGCGCGTACAAGCCGATCGAGCAGGTCATCGATCAGCAGCGCGATCTCGTGGAGGTCGTGGCGAAGCTGAAGCAGGTTGTCTGCGTCAAGGGATGACGTGCGACAGCGGGAGGGGGTCCGACAAGCTCCTTGTCGGACCCTCCATTCTTCCTGTGCCTGCTGTTATCCACCCATGCTTGGTGAGCAGAGCTCTCGCCACACGGGAACGACTGTGGCCGGTTCGAAGCGGTGTGACCCCTTCGTGCCCGGGAGGATGATCACGGAATCGAGGAGACCGGAGAGGATCTCGCGTTTCTCACGCAGGCTTGTCCTGTTCCAGGCGGTTCGCGCGTCCACGTGCGGATGCCGCACGGATTGCTGTCCGGCCGTCCACACCTTCTGCTCGTTGACGAGTCGCTTGAGCTCGGCTTCCTCCGACGTCAGTTGTGAGAAATACAGCGCATCACTGATTTCCTCGGCGTACCACTGTTCCTGGAGCAACGATTTTTGTTGTCGCGCCAGTTCCAGCCGGTGCTCGCCGGGCCAGGGGTCTGTGAGGCGTGCACCGAGCGCGTCCTGTCGGTCCAGGATGCCCAAGGCGTACTGGGTGATCGGATCGTCCACCGCAGGACCTTGCCGACTTACGCGACCGCAGCCACCGTCCAGTGCGAGACGGCAGCGGTATACGTACGATTTATCGCTGGGGTGGCCGTTCATTGGCGCGTTGCACATCTGCCCCTGTGTCGTGGGCCTCCCGCATCGCACCAGTCCTGTCAGCAAGTACCTGCCGTGTTCGTAGAGGTGCCCGCCGGCCTTGTCCCATCCACCGGCGTGGCGTTTTTGGTCCAGCATGTCCGCGACGGCCTGCCACTCCTCCGGGGACACGATGGGATTCCACTGGCCGACAACGGGGTATCCGTCGGGACCACGGACCAATTCGCCGTGGAGCTTGCGGTATCCGCAGATGCGTGGATTCCGGAGGATCTGCTTGACCGTCTGCCGTTGCCACGGGTTGCCCAGTGAACTCAAGTGGCCGGACGCGACGAAGTCATGCGTGACAGCCGTGAGGGTCTTCCCTGCGAGGAAGCTCCACACTCCTTGCCGGACGACCTCCGATTCGCTGGGATGCAGCGTGATCCTGTCGTTGTTCCACCCAAAGGGGCGACGCGATGCGACAGGCTCTCCTCGATCGGCACGGGCGCGATGGTTGAGCTTTGCGCGCTGTTGCTGCTTCTTGCTCTCGGTGCGTGAGGCCGCTGCTCCGAGCAGGCCGCGTCGTGCCGCATCCTCCTTGTAGAGGTTGTACGTGCCGAGCTCATCCGCGTATGCGCGAGCGGGGTGCGCAGTAAGGCACTTGAGGAAGCACTGATACGTACGTACATCCCGGTAAAGCCGGTCGTCGGACACGCAGACCACTCCGTCGATCGGATACCCGGTCCTGGTGGCTCCGTCCTTGAGTGCTTCGAGCATCGCGTCGAAGTCGGGACGGGTGACGCCGATTTTGGACGCTGATTTGTCGTTGTCGACATAGCGGTGAACGATGATCATGCGATGTCGGGCGGCGATGCGGGCACAGTGCCTGGCCTGGTCCTCGACGCCGTGGCCGTCTCTCCTGTGCCTGTCACAGGAGATGCGACAGTACGCGACAACCAGGAGCCAGCCGGAATCCCGGAGAGCCAGCGCCTCAGGCAGTGATGGTGCGGTACCGGGGAGGCCCCGGAGTTCTGTGAGTAGAAGCTCAACTTCGGCAGCCTGAGGCCTCGCCTTTCTGCGTCGCTCGGTAGGCGCGTTCGAGCACGCGCTAGTGTCATGTTCAGCCACGGGAAGTACCTGTCTTCCTTGGTGGTCAGGCCTTCGGGCGGGACTGCAATCCCGCCCGAAGGCCGTCGTTTTGATGTTGTGGCGTGAGCCTAGATCGGGAGTTCACGTCCCGTATGAGTGATCTATCTGGTTCACCCTTGTGAGTTATTCGGACGCGGAGGCGTGCGAGGGGAGTTCACACTGCCCGTATGACTGAACTCCCCTTGCTCGCCAGTGAGTTGTTGGGATTTACCGCCGATGCGCGCGTTCTTGTCGTCAATTGCGATGACTTTGGGATGCATCACGGGATCAATGCCGCCGTTGTTCAGGCGATCGAGAGTGGGATCGCCGGCTCGTGCAGCCTGATGGTGCCCTGTCCTGGGGCGGGGGAGGCTATGCGGTTGTTGCGGGAGCGACCGGACGTGGCGTTCGGGGTGCATCTCGCGTTGGTGTGTGAGGCGGGGGTGCGGGGTGGGTGGGGGCCCGTTGCAACGAAGGCTGACGTGGCGTCGTTGCTCGATGAGGAGGGGGAGCTGTATGTGCCCGGCCGGAGTGCCGAGTTGATCGAGCGGGCCCGGATCGAGGACGTTGAAGCGGAGTTTCGGGCTCAGATCGAGGCCGTGGTCGACGCTGGGCTGGAGCTGGCCCATCTTGACTGGCATTGCCTGCTTGATGGTGGGCGCGGGGATATTTTCGAGCTGACCCTCGCGTTGGCCGCTGAGTACGGGCTCGCCGTGCGGGTTTGGGGGGAGGCCGGGCGGCGGAGGGTGCGTGGGCTGCCCGTTGTCGATCACGAATTTCTCGACAGCTTTTCGCTTTCGCTCGACGGCAAGGCGGAGCGGTATGCGCGGCTGTTGCGGGAGCTTCCGGTCGGGTTGAGTGAATGGGCCGTGCATCCGGGGCTGGGGGACGCGGAGTCGCGGGCCGTTGAGCCCGAGGGGTGGCGGGTTCGGCGTAGCGACTACGAGTTTCTCGTCTCGGCCGAAGCTCGTGAACTCGTCCGGGCGGAAGGCATTTTCGTGATCGATTATCTGGGGTTGCGGGAGAAGTGGCGGGCGGGAGGCCGGTGGGTGTGAGGCCAACCCGCCCGGCCCGGTAACTACTTCGCGTGCATTACCGCGTAGATCATTACGAACGCCACGAGGTGGATGCCGAAGAGGAAGTACGCGAGATACCACCAGACGTAGCGTTCGTCCTTCTTCTCCTGGGCCAGGCGGCGCTGTTCCAGGTCCTGCTGAGGGGTGGGCTCGGCGTCCGGCACTACAGCTCCCTGTGGACCTTCGTGTTGGAGGCCTGGGCCCGCGGGCGTACGACGAGGAGGTCGATGTTGACGTGGGAGGGGCGCGTGACCGTCCAGGTGATGGTGTCGGCGATGTCGTCGGCGGTCAGGGGCTCCGCCACGCCGGCGTAGATGCTCGCGGCCTTCTCGGTGTCGCCGCCGAAGCGGGTCAGGGCGAACTCGTCCGTCTTGACCATGCCGGGGGCGATCTCGATGACACGGACCGGGGTGCCGACGATCTCCAGGCGGAGCGTCTCGGCGAGGACGTGCTCGGCGTGCTTGGCGGCCACGTAGCCCGCGCCGCCCTCGTACGTGCCGTGTCCGGCGGTCGAGGAGACGACGACCACCGTGCCGTCGCCGCTCGCGGTCAGTGCGGGGAGGAGGGCCTGGGTGATGTTCAGCGTGCCGATGACGTTCGTCTCGTACATCTGGCGCCATTCGGCCGGGTCGCCGGACGCGACCGGGTCCGCGCCCAGTGCGCCGCCCGCGTTGTTGACGAGGACACCGATCGTCTTGAAGGCGGTGGCGAACTCGTCGACCGCCGCGCGGTCCGTGATGTCCAGCGCGTACGCCGTCGCTTGGCCGCGCGCCGTGTTGATCTCCTCCGCCAGCGTCTCGATACGGTCCTTGCGGCGGGCGGTGAGAACGACCCGGTAGCCCGCGGTCGCCAGCTGCCGGGCCGTCGCGGCACCGATTCCGCTGCTCGCGCCGGTGACGACGGCGATGCGGGAGGCGGCGGCGGGCGCGCCGGAAACGGCGGAAGCGGCGGGTGCGGCGGCGGTCATGGGCTGCTCCTCGGGGGAGGGCGCGGGCGCTGGCCGTGGTGCGGGGCCGCCGCTCGCTCGTACGGTCGATTGCTTCACCGGCCAGGATAGGCGGGCGGGGTGTACGGCCGACCGGTGACCAGGTGACCAGGTGACCAGGTGACCAGGTGACCAGGTGGCCTGGTGGCCTGGTGACCAGGTGGCCAGGTGGCCAGGTGGCCGCGGGACCTGGTCGCCTGGTGGCCGCTTGATCTGGTGCACGGGGGCGGGGGCGGTGGGAAAATCGAGGTGGGTGATCCCCTGTGCTGGAGGTGGATCATGGGACAGGCGCGTGAGGTCATGGACCGGCTCACGGAGGCGCTCACCACGACTCCGGACATCAAGGCCGTCGGTGAACTGTTCGCGGCGGACGCGGTCGCCGTCACGCCCGACGAGGGAGAGATCCACGGGCGCGACAACATCGTCGAGTACTGGAAGCACATGACGGAGGCGGTCCCGGAGGCGACGTTCGAGGCGGTGTACTCGTGCGAGGTCGGCGACACCGCGATCGACGAGGGCTACTTCAGCGGCAAGAACACGGGGCCGCTGGTGCTGCCCTCCGGTGAGTCGCTGCCCGCGACCCAGAAGGAGATCCGGATCCGCGGGGTCGACTTCGCGACCATCGACGCGGACGGCCGGATCGCCAGTTACCGGCTCTACTTCGACCAGATGGACTTCCTGGGGCAGTTGGGGCTGCTGCCCGACGAACTGTCGGCCTGAGGGTTCGGGCGGGCCGGGGGCGGCTGCTGCCCGTGGGCCTGGCTGCCCTTCGGTCTTCCGGCTTGGTTGGCTTCCCGGCTTGGTCGGTCTTCCGGCTTGGTTGGCTTCTCGGACTGGTCGGCCTCCCGGACTGGTCGGCCTCCCGGCCTGGTCAGCCTCGCGGTGCGTACATGATTACCGCCATGCCCGCGAGGCAGATCAGTGCGCCCGTCACGTCCCAGCGGTCGGGGCGGAAGCCGTCCGCGATCATGCCCCAGGCGAGGGAACCGGCCACGAAGACGCCGCCGTACGCGGCGAGGACGCGGCCGAAGTTCGCGTCGGACTGGAGCGTGGCGACGAAGCCGTACGCGCCGAGGGCCATGACGCCCGCGCCGATCCAGACCCATCCGCGGTGTTCGCGTACGCCCTGCCAGACCAGCCATGCGCCGCCGATCTCCAGAAGCGCGGCGAGGACGAACAGGGCTGCGGAGCGGAGGGCGAACATGCGGTCACTTTGGCATGCCCGTATCCGGGGGCGTGGGTCCCCCGGCCGTGGCGGTGGCCGGGGCGCCCGAGGCCGATCTCGCCTATCACGGGCATCTGTCGATGACGGGAGTAACTGGCGCGCAGGCCGTCAGGGCGTCGGCTTGTCGTAGCGCTCCCGTGCCTCGTTGACCTTCTCGATGTGCAGTTCCGCCCAGTCCTTCACGGCGGTGAGCAGGCGGCTCAGGCTGGTGCCGAGCGGTGAGAGTTCGTAGTCGACGCGGACGGGCACGGACGGTGTCACGGTGCGCGTCACGATGCCGTCGCGCTCCAGTGAACGCAGCGTCTGCGTCAGCATCTTGGGGCTGACCCCGGCGATCTTGCGGCTGAGGTCGCTGTAGCGCATCGGGCCCGCGGAGAGCGCGGCGACGACGAGGCTGACCCACTTGTCGCTGATCCGGTCGAGCAGTTGGTTGGTCGGGCAGTTCTTGAGGAACGCGTCGTACTCGACCCGTGCCTGTTCGCGGCGCTGGGCCGCGGTCGTGGTCGCCATCGTCCGCTCACCTCCGGGTGAGGTACGCACTTTCAAGTGCCTACTTACTCAGAGATAGTAACTCTTCCTAAGGTTGTTGCAACAGGTCGGAAACCCGGCCGGCAGGTGCATATCTCCTTGAGGGAGCGTTGACATGCGTGCAGTAGTGGTGACGGCGTTCGGTGGTCCGGAGGTCGTGGAGGTGGTCGAGACGGACGTGCCGGAGCCGGGCGACCGGCAGGTGCGGATCAAGGTCGCGGCGGCGGCGCTGAACCCGGTCGACGCGGGGGTCCGCGCGGGTGTGTTCGGGGGCGCGGGCAAGCGGATCGGGCTCGGCTGGGACGTGGCCGGGACGGTGGACGCGACCGGGGCGGCGACGGACTGGGCGGTGGGCGACGAGGTGGTCGCGCTCCAGCACGGCACGGCCAAATCCCTTGGTACGCACGCCGATTACGTGGTCGTGGACGCCGACGCGGTGGCCAAGGCGCCCGCCTCGGTCGACAGCGTGCACGCGGCCACCCTGCCGTTGAACGCCCTCACCGCTGCCCAGGCGCTGGACCTGCTGGACGTCCGGCCCGGCCAGAGCCTCCTGGTGACGGGTGCGGCCGGTGCCGTGGGCGGTTACGCGATCCAGCTCGCCGCCCATCGCGGGATATCAGTGACAGGGCTCGCCCGGGAGGCCGACGAGGAGCTCGTACGGTCGCTGGGGGCGGCCCACTTCACGGCGGGCGCCGTCGCGCCGGGCAGCGTGGACGCGGTTCTCGACGCTGCGGTTCTCGGCGCGGGCGCGCTGGAGTGGGTGCGGGACGGGGGCGCGTACGCCGGGGTCATTCCCGGGGCTGAGCCTGCCTCGGTGCGTGGGGTGCGGGTCGGGGCGGTCGAGGTGGCCGCGGACGGGGCGCGCCTCACGGAGTTGGTGGGGCTGGTCGATGCGGGGGTGCTGACGGCTCGGGTCGCCGAGACCCTGCCGCTCGCCGAGGCGGCGAAGGCGCATGCGCGGCTGGGGGAGGGTGGGGTGCGGGGGCGGGTGGTGCTGGTTCCGTGAGCCGTCACCAGCGGACTCGGACAGCTTCGGCTTGAGTTGCGTCTGCGGGCCGGTGGGGGCTTGTCGCGCCCACGCGGCGGAGCCGCATATCGATACAGCCCCGCGCCCCTTGAAGAGTGCGCCCTCTCTAAAAGGGTGCCCTCAGTGTGTGCCCTGTGCGTACGCCGTCGGGGGTACGCCCACCGTTGTCGTGAAGTCGCGGATCAGGTGGGCCTGGTCCGCGTAGCCGAGGTCTGCGGCCAGGGTGGCCCAGTCGACGGACGGGGTGGACTCGGCGTGCTCCAGGGCCTCGTGGATGCGGTAGCGGAGGATGATCCACTTGGGGCCCACGCCGACGTACGTGGAGAAGAGGCGCTGCAGCGCTCGTACCGTCATGCCCTCCGTGCGGGCGAAGTCCGTGACGCGGCGGATCGTACGGTCGGTGCGGATGCGCTCGACCAGGGCCATCGCCTGGTCGGCGCGGGGGTCGGGGGCCGGGTCGAGGCCGAGCAGGAACGCGTCGAGCGCGGCCACCCGGGCGTTCTCGTCGGGCGGGGTGAGTACGGCTTCGAGGTCGCCCCGTGCGGCGGGGAGGACGTCGGCCAGGGGGAGCCGCTTGCCCGTCCAGTCGGACACCGGGTGCCACGGGGCGAAGGGGTGGAAGGCGCCGGGCCGGAACTTGATGCCGCACACGCGTCCCCGCCCCTCCAGCTTCTGTGTGAAGAGCCCGAGCTGGATGCCCGTGGCCTCGACGAAGGGGTCCTGGCCCTCGAACTGCTGGAAGACGATGTGCACCGCGGGGTGCGGGACGACATGGGAGACGTACGGCTCGGGAAGGTCCCAGTCGATCAGCCAGTAGTACTCCACGTGGTGGCGCAGCGCCTCGGCGGGCTCGGGGCGGCGGAACTCCACGTGTGCGAAGAGCTCCGCGGGGTCGACGATGCCTCTGGTGTCACGGCGTGGGGCGGCCATGTCGGGATAGTAGGACGGGGCACTGACAATGGCGCGGGAGAGACGGGCGCGGGGCGGGTGCGCCCAAGGGTCTCCGGCGTCGCCTTCGTCGCTGCCTCCGCCTCCGCCTCCGCCTCTGGCGCCGGCGCCGTGGGAATAGCTTGGCGGGGGCCGTCGTTCTGCGGGTATAGTTGAATCGTAAACAAACCTGCGGAGGATGAGGCAGCCATGCAGTTCGGGATCTTCAGCGTCGGCGACGTCACGCCGGACCCGACCACGGGCCGTGCGCCGTCCGAGCACGAGCGGATCAAGGCCATGGTCGCCATCGCGCGGAAGGCCGAGGAGGTCGGGCTCGACGTCTTCGCGACCGGTGAGCACCACAACCCGCCGTTCGTGCCGTCGTCGCCGACCACCATGCTCGGCTGGATCGCCGCGCGCACCGAGAACCTCATCCTCTCCACCTCCACCACCCTCATCACCACCAACGACCCGGTGAAGATCGCCGAGGACTTCGCGATGCTCCAGCATCTGGCGGACGGCCGCGTGGACCTGATGATGGGGCGCGGCAACACCGGACCGGTCTACCCCTGGTTCGGGCAGGACATCCGGCAGGGCATCAACCTCGCCGTCGAGAACTACGCGCTGCTGTACCGGCTGTGGCGCGAGGACGTCGTCGACTGGGAGGGCAAGTTCCGTACGCCGCTGCAGTCGTTCACGTCGACGCCCCGGCCGCTGGACGGCGTGCCGCCGTTCGTCTGGCACGGCTCGATCCGCTCGCCCGAGATCGCCGAGCAGGCCGCGTACTACGGCGACGGGTTCTTCCACAACAACATCTTCTGGCCGGCCGACCACACCAAGCGGATGGTCGAGCTGTACCGGTCGCGGTACGCGCACTACGGGCACGGCACGGCGGAGCAGGCGATCGTCGGGCTCGGCGGCCAGGTGTTCATGCGCAGGAACTCGCAGGACGCGGTACGGGAGTTCCGGCCGTACTTCGACAACGCGCCCGTGTACGGGCACGGGCCGTCGCTTGAGGACTTCACCGAGCAGACCCCGCTGACGGTCGGTTCGCCGGAGCAGGTGATCGAGAAGACGCTGTCGTTCCGGGACTACGCGGGCGACTACCAGCGGCAGTTGTTCCTCGTCGACCATGCCGGGCTGCCGCTGAAGTCCGTGCTGGAGCAGATCGACCTGCTGGGCGAGGAGGTCGTGCCCGTGTTGCGCGAGGAGTTCGCGAAGAGGCGGGCGGCCGGGGTGCCGGAGGCTCCGACGCATGCGGCGCGGGTCGCCGCGGCGGCTGCGGCCGACGCCGGTGCGGGTGCCGGTGCCCGTGCCGGTGCCGGTGCCGGTGCCGGTGCCGGCAAGGAGGTGGCCTCGTCATGAAGCTCGTCGTCGTTTCGGCGGGGCTGAGTGTTCCGTCGTCCACGCGGTTGCTGGGTGACCGGCTGGCCAATGCGACCGCCGAGCGCACCTCGGCGGACGTCCAGGTGGTGGAGCTGCGTGACCTCGCGGTCGAGATCGCGCACAACTTCACCACCGGTTTTCCGGGGCCCGCGTTGGGTGCCGCCCTGGAGGCCGTGGCGTCGGCGGACGGGCTGATCGTCGTCACGCCGGTCTTCTCCGCCTCGTACAGCGGGCTGTTCAAGTCCTTCTTCGATGTGCTGGATCCCGAGGCGCTGGCCGGGAAGCCCGTGCTGATCGGTGCGACCGGGGGGTCCGCGCGTCACTCGCTGGTCCTGGAGCATGCGTTGCGGCCGCTGTTCGCGTATCTGCGGGCGGTGGTTGTGCCTACCGGGGTGTACGCGGCCTCGGAGGACTGGGGTGCGGAGGGGCTCGTGGAGCGGATTTCTCGGGCCGCGGGGGAGTTGGCGGGGTTGATGAGTGGCCTGGCGGCCGGGCGGGGTGCGGTGACGGTGTCGGCGACGCCGGCACCGGAGTCTGTGCCTGTGCCTGTGCCTGCGCCTGTGTCGTTGCCGGCGCAGGGGGCGGTGGAGCTGGTGCGTGGGGGTGGCTTTGAGGTTGTTCCCTTTGAGCAGCAGCTGGCCGCGTTGAGGAGCGAGTAGGGGGCGTGGCGTTGCCGGCCCCGATTTCCTCGGAGGCCCGTCGTGTTTTGTCCGCGGGCTGTGGGGGCTGGGCGCGCAGTTCCCCGCGCCCCTAAAGGGGCGCCCCCGTGGGAGCGCCCCCTAGGGCCGTCCCGCACGGGCCGCCCGCTGTGCGTAGGCGGGCGGCCCGTGGTTGCACCGGCCCGGGAAGCCGAGCGGGTCGGTGCGGGACCGGGCGGTCCGGGTGGACTGGGAACCCGTGCGGGCCGCCCGGCGTACTGGATGTGACGCCCTCCTCCGGTGTTGGAGGGGGACATCACGGCCCCGCGGGTCTCGTGCTGTTGATGGAGGTGGGGCGGGTGGTTGTCGTTCGTCGGAATCGGTGGGTCTGGCGGTGGGCCCAGTTCGCCGCGCGGGCCCGTGCCTTCGCCCACGCGCGGCGGCCCCTGGTCGCCGTGAGGTCCGCGAACAAGGCCTCGTAGCGTTCGACGACCGGCTCGGCGTCGAAGCGGTGGGAGCTTCGCAGGGCCGCCTCGCCCATCGCCTGCCGGAGCCGTTCGTCCGTGATCAGGTCGAGCATCGCCTCGGCCAGGGAGCGGGCGTCGCCCACGGGGACGAGGCGGCCGTCGACGCCGTCCGTGATGATTTCGGCGGGGCCCAGCGGGCAGTCCGTGCTGATCACGGGCACCCCGCAGCGCATCGCCTCGACCAGCGTCATCCCGAACGACTCCGCGTCCGAGGCCGAGACCAGCATCGCCGACCTGGCGAACTCCGCCTCGATCGGCGTACGCGGTCCCATCAGGCGGGCGTGCCCGGACAGGCCCAGGCCGTCGACGAGGTGCTGGAGGTGTTCCCGTTCGGGCCCGCCGCCGTAGATCCGCAGCTGCCAGTCGGGTTCTTTGGAGGCGACCGCGGAGAAGGCCTCGATCAGCAGGTCGAAGCGTTTGCCGCGGACCAGTCGGCCGGCCGCGGCGATCACCTTCGTGGTCGGGTCGCGGGTGACGCCGACCGGCGCGGGCACCATGTTCGGCACCGCGGCGACCCGTACCCCCGGCAGTGGCATCCGCCGCCGGTACACCTCCGCGTCCGCCTCCGTCGTCGTCACCACCGCGTCGAGCGCGCGGTAGTGGCGGCCCAGCACAACCCGCAGCCGCTTGCTGTGCGCGTCGTGCCGCAGATGCTCCTGGGCGATGCGCAGCGCCCGGCGCGGGGCGAAGCGGGAGACGTAGACATTGATGCCGGGGCGCGTGCCTATCACCACGTCCGCGTCGCAGTGCGCGAGGTAGTCGCGGGCGCGCTCGTCGGTGAGCCGTGTGTACTGCGCGTACCGCTTGTCGGAGGACGGGAAGTCGACGGCCGGCGCGGCGTACGACGGGTCCGTGAGGTCCCGGCTGCCGTCCCGTTCGTCCACCAGCGGGACGACCGCGATCCGTGGGTCGACGGTGAACCGCGGCTCGTCCCGGTGCCGCCTCATCGACACGATCTCCACGTCGTGCCGCTCGGCGAGCGCCGTCGCGAGGTTGAGCGTGGTGCGGACGGTCCCCCCGATGGCGTACGCGTTGTGCAGCAGGAACACGATCCTCATGTGTTCGGTGGTCTCCCTACGTTTCATGCGTTTCACGCGGTGCGCTGCCTCCCCGTCGCGGCGCTCGCCCCCCGGCATGGGGAACACAGTGGCCGGGCGAGGTAAGCCACCGGTCCCGGCAGGGTGAGAGCCCGGTAAGAGGCCCGGCCGTACCCCTCTTCGGCAGGTCGTAAGGACAGGAGGGCTTGGCAGACTGGGCCCGTGCCCCAGAATCTGCTGCTCGCCGAGGACGACCGCGCGATCCGCCACGCCCTGGAGCGGGCCCTGACGCTGGAGGGGTACGAGGTCACGGCGGTCGCCGACGGCGTCGAGGCGCTCGCGCAGGCCCACCGCACCCCGCCCGACGTGCTCGTTCTCGATGTGATGATGCCGGGCATCGACGGCCTCCAGGTCTGTCGCGTCCTGCGTGCCGAGGGCAACCGCATCCCCATCCTCATGCTCACCGCGCTCGTCGAGACCGCGGACCGCATTGCCGGTCTGGACGCCGGCGCCGACGACTACGTGGTAAAGCCGTTCGACGTCGAGGAGGTCTTCGCCCGGCTCCGGGCCCTGCTCCGGCGGACGAGCGATTCCGGCAATTCCGGCGCGCCTGGTGGTTCCGGTGCCTCCGGTGCCTCCGGTGGTTCCGGTAGTTCGGGGAGTTCTGGCAGTCCCGTCGACGTACCCAGCGAACCGCCGCGCATGCCCGACGGCCAGGTCGCCGCCGCCGGTCTGCGCATCGATCCGCAGGCCCGCCGGGTGTGGCAGGGCTCGCGCGAGGTCGAGCTCACCCGCACCGAGTTCGACCTGCTGGAACTCCTCGTCCGCAACGCCGGCATCGTCCTCGACCACACCACCATCTACGACCGCATCTGGGGCTACGACTTCGGGCCCGGCTCCAAGAACCTCGCCGTGTACGTCGGCTACCTGCGGCGCAAGCTCGACGAGCCGGGCGTGCCCTCGCTGATCCACACGGTGCGGGGTGTGGGGTACGTGCTGAGGGAGGACTGAGTGCGGTCCGGCGGCACGGCCCGGTCGAGACCGGGGCCCGGCGGCGCGCGCCTGAGGCGGTGGGTGGCCCGGGCCCGGCTGTCCTCGCTGCGCACCACCTTCACGGTGTCGTTCGCGGCCGTGGCCGCCGCGGTCACCGTCCTCGTCGGGTTCCTGTCGTACGACGCCGCCGCCCGGCTCGTACGCGTCGACCAGCAGACCGTGTTCGAGGGGGTCGTGCAGGACCTGCTCTCCGAGGTGCGCCACAGTGCGCTGAGCCCCGCCGACTTCGCCACGGCCGACACCGACGGCGGCCCGCGCGACGAACTGATCAGGCCCAGCGGCACGGTCGTACAGGTGCTGGGGCCGGACAGGTCGGTCGTCGACCGGGGGCACCCGCCGCTGCCCGTCGACGCCGACGACAAGCGGATCGCGGCCGCGCGGACGGCCGGCCGGCTGGTGGAACACCGTGACGTCGACGTCGGCGACGACGTGTACCGGGTGGCCACCGTCTCGCTCGGCGACGGGCGGGGCGCGGTGCAGATCGCGCAGGAGTTCAGCGACACCGAGGACCTGCTGCGCGAACTCCAGCAGCGGACCGTGCTGCTGGAGGGAGCCGTCGTGATCGCCGCCGGTCTCTTCGGCTGGTGGCTGGCCCGGCGCATCACCTCGCGGCTCGTCCGGCTCGCCGGGGCCGCGGAGGACGTGGCGCGCACCGGACGGCTCGGCATCCAGGTGCCGGTCGCCGGATACGACGAGGTGGCGCGGCTCGGCCGCTCCTTCGACCGCATGCTGGGCCGCCTCGCCCAGTCCGAGGAGGACCAGCGGCGCCTCGTCCAGGACGCGGGCCATGAACTCCGTACGCCCCTGACCTCGCTGCGCACCAACATCTCGATGCTGCGCCGCATCGACGAGCTCCCGCCCGCCGTCCGTGCGGAACTCGTCGCCGACCTCGCCCAGGAGTCCCGCGAACTCACCGACCTGGTCAACGAGTTGGTCGACCTCGCGGCCGGCCAGTCGGACCGGGAGCCGCCCCAGCGGGTGGCCCTCGCCGACATCGCCGAGGAGGTGGCGGTGGCGGCCAGGCGGCGGACGGGCCGGGCCGTCACGGTGCGGGTGTCCGGCGACACGGTGGTGGACGGCCGGCCCGGCGCGCTACAGCGGGCCCTGTCGAACCTCGTGGACAACGCGGCGAAGTTCGACCGGGGCGGGAGCGCGCCGATCGACATCGTGCTGACGGGAGCGGGAGCGGCGGCGGCAGCAGGAGAGGGAGAGGGGGCAGTGGTGCGTACGGGAGTGGGAGTGGGAGCGGCTGGGGTGGCGGTGGGAGCGGGCGCCGGTGCCGACGCTGCCACCCGTGCCCGTGCCGACGCTGCCACCGGTGTCGGTGCCGGCACCAGCGCTGGTGCCGGTGTCCGGGTCGAGGTCCTCGACCGTGGGCCCGGTATCGCCGAGGAGGACCTTGAGCGGGTCTTCGACCGCTTCTACCGCGCGCCGGACGCCCGGAGCCTGCCCGGTTCCGGGCTCGGGCTGTCGATCGTGCGCGAGGTGGCGGCTGCCCACGGCGGATGGCCGTTCGCCCGGCGCCGGGAGGGCGGGGGTTCCGCGATCGGGTTCACGGTGGGTCGGGGCTGAGCCGGCCGCGGGCTCCTCGGCCACCGCTCCCGGAGGTCGCGCTGCGCCCCGTCGCGGCCCCTCCCGGAGATCACCGTGCGAACCCCCTCGCGGACTCTCCCGGAGGTCGCCCTGCGGACCCTCCAGGAGGGGGGCTACCAACCCTCCTGCAACTCGTCGTCCTCGCCCGCCTCCAGCAGGGTCGCCGCCGCGCCCACGACCCTCGGGTCCGGGTCCCCGACCACCTCGTGGTCCTTGCCCGTGTAGTCGAAGCGGGCCAGCACACTGCGCATGGCCTCCACGCGGGCCCGCTTCTTGTCGTTGCTCTTCACGACCGTCCACGGGGCCTGCTCGGTGTCCGTCTCGCGGAACATGGCGACCTTCGCGGCGGTGTAGTCGTCCCAGAGGTCGAGGGACGCGACGTCCATGGGGCTGAGCTTCCACTGCCGTACGGGGTCGACCTGTCGGATGGTGAACCGGGTGCGCTGCTCGCCCTGCGACACCGAGAACCAGAACTTCACCAGGTCCACGCCGTCGTCGACGAGCATCCGCTCGAACGCGGGCGTCTGCCGCATGAAGCGCCGGTACTCGTCGCCCGTGCAGAACCCCATCACCCGCTCCACACCGGCGCGGTTGTACCAGGACCGGTCGAACAGCACGATCTCCCCGGCCGTCGGCAGATGCTCGACGTACCGCTGGAAGTACCACTGTCCGCGCTCGCGCTCCGTCGGCTTCTCCAGGGCCACCACCCGGGCACCACGCGGATTGAGATGCTCGGTGAAGCGCTTGATCGTGCCGCCCTTGCCGGCCGCGTCACGGCCCTCGAAGACGACGACGAGACGGCGCCCGGTCTCCTTGATCCAGCTCTGCAGCTTCAGCAGCTCGATCTGCTGGAGCCGCTTGTGCCAGTCGTACTCCTTGCGCTCCATGCGCTGCGGGTAGGGGTAGTTCTCCCGCCAGGTGTCCACCGTGCTGCCGTCGGGACGGATCAGTATGGGGTCGTCGTGGTCGGTGTAGTCGACGCGCATGCCACTCAGCAGCTCGGTCATGTCTCTCCCCAAGGAGTGTCGTGGAACCAAGGAGTGTCAGGCGATCGCGTTCGCCATCGCGTTCGCCGTGTCGTGGAAGCCGTTGGTGAAGTCGAAGGCGAGGGCCGTGACGATGCCGACGGCCACCAGGAACGTGATGTGGTCCATGCCGTCGATGGAAGCAATCGGAGGCGTACGGGCGGCGAAGCGGAGGCAAAGGGTAGGGGTGCGTGTGGTCATGTCACCTGCAACTCCGCAGTTCCGGCGGGTGGAGCCGGGGTTTCCCGTCCGGGGGTGTTGCTGAGTACACCCCCCGATACGGGTCCTGCGCCCAATGTGCCCGCCCCGCCTTCTCCGTAGCGTCTTTCACGAGGCACAGGAAGTGCCCGACTGCGGGGCACGGACCGTGCCCGACGGAGGCTGATCACGATGTTTCGAGGAACGGATCGACGTAACAAGAGCTACGGCACGGTCCCCACCGCCGACGCGCTGCGGCTGGTCAAGGTCAGCAGGACCTACGGGGAGGCGGAGAACGCCGTGACCGCCCTCGACGGGGTGACGCTCACACTGCCCCGCGGCACGTTCACCGCGGTGATGGGCCCCTCGGGCTCCGGCAAGTCCACGCTGCTGCAGTGCGCCGCCGGACTCGACCGGCCCGACAGCGGCATCGTCATGGTCGACGGCGCCGAGATGACCGGCGGCACCGAGGCCGAGCTGACGAAGTTCCGGCGGGGCCGGATCGGCTTCGTCTTCCAGCAGTACAACCTGCTGGACACCCTCACCGTCGCCCAGAACACGATCCTGCCGCTCAAGCTCGCCCGCCGCCGCGTGAACCGCGCCCGGGTGGAGGAGATCCTCACCTCCGTCGGCCTCGGCGACCGCCTCGGCCACCGGCCCGACCAGCTCTCCGGCGGCCAGCGCCAGCGCGTCGCCATCGCCCGCGCCCTGGTCACCGAGCCGAGCGTGATCTTCGCCGACGAGCCGACCGGCGCCCTCGACACCCGCAGCGCGCGGGACGTCCTGCTCCTGCTCCAGGAGGCGGTACGGGTCCACGGCCGTACGGTCGTCATGGTGACCCACGACCCGGTGGCGGCCTCGTACGCCGACTCGGTGCTGTTCCTCGCGGACGGCCGTCTCGCCGGTGAGATGCGCCGGCCGACCGTGGACGCGGTGGCCGAGCGGCTCGCGCACCTCGGCGACGACGTGATGGCGGGGGTGTGACCGTCATGTTCGCTCTGGCCATGCGATCCATCAGGCAGCGCCCCGGGCGCTTCGCCGCGACGCTGCTGTCCGCCTTCCTGGGCGCGGCGATCATCATGACGTTCAACTCGATGCACGACACGGCGGGCGCGCAGGGCGTCGACCCGACCAGCGCGGAGACCCTCTCCACCGCGGCGGGCGTGGTCGGCGGCTACGGCAGCCTCCTGGTCTTCTTCGCCGTCGCCTCCACCTTGACGGTGAACGTCCGCCAACGCTCCTCCGAGATCGACCTGTTGCGCTGCTCCGGCGCGACCCCCGCACAGATCAGGCGGATGGTCGTGGGGGAGTCGGTGGCCGTCGCCCTGGCGGGCGCGCTGCTCGCGATCGGTCCCGCGATGCTCGGCGGGCGGGTGCTGCTCGGCCTCTTCCAGGACAGCGGGCAGGTCGCCGAGTCCGTCGACCACGCCTTCGGGACCGTCGCCCTGTACTCGGGCCTCGCCATCACCCTCCTCGCGGCGGCGGGCGCGGCGTTCCTCGCGGTACGCAGGGCCACCCGGACCCGCACGCACAAGCTCCGGACCCGGGGCCGGACGCTCTGCATCCGCGCGTCCATGGTCCTCGGCGGCCTGACGCTCTGCTCCACCTTCGCCTTCTCCTCGACCGACGCCGTGCTGATGGCACCGGCGGTGTACGGCGCGGTCCTGCTCGCGGTCGGCTTCGCGCTTCTCGCGCCGAAGGTGCTGAGGGCCCTGCTCGGCCGGCTCCCGGCGACGGGCCCGAGCGGCTACCTCGCCGTACGCACCATGCGGGAGCGCGCGGCCCAGCTGTCCGGTGTCCTGATGCCGCTGATCCTCTTCACCACCATGGCGACGGCGACCCTCTACATGCAGGCCGTCGAGAACGACGCCATCGACGCGTCCGGAGTCCCGAAGAGCATCGACGCGAAGAACCTCGAAACCCTCAACCTCACGGTCGTCGGCATCATCGTGGTCTTCGCCTGCATCATGCTGGTCAACTCCCTCTACGCGGCGACGACCTACCGCCGCCGGGAGTTCGGCCAGCAGCGTCTGGCGGGCGCGACGCCGGGCCAGGTCCTCGGCATGGTCGGCATCGAGTCCCTCGTCCTCACGGCGACGGGCGTCTTCTTCGGCACGGCGGCCGGCCTCGCCGGGATCATCCCCTTCACGATGGTCCGCACGGACTCGGACTCGGTCCTGCCGGACCACGGCCTGGGCATCTGGCTCGGCATCGTGGCGGTCGCGGGGGCGGCGGTACTGGTGACCTGCCTGGTCACGGCCCGCCGGGCCCTGCGGACTCCGGCGGTGGAGGTGGTGTCACTGGCCGCGTGATCGTGACGAGGGCGTGGCCAACCGCCTTTGATCACGACCTGACGGTCAGGCATGGCACGGGCGCGGGGCCGGTCGGCCCCGCGCCTGTCGTCCGCTTCCCGCCCCGGCGCTGGTGGCCGGGGCGGGAAGGTGATCAGCCGGCGGTCAGGGAGAAGGCCAGCAGGGCCATCGAGTTGAAGTCGATGGCCGACTCCACGGTCTGCCAGGCGCCCGCCTTGTCGAAGTACCGGGCGTTGTGGCCATCGAAACTGCTCCAGGCAACATTGCCCGGCGAGGTCGACTCGCACGGCTTCGTTTCGGGGAACAGGGCGAGGGACTGGGCCAGTTTCTCCTCTGAGTTGGGGCCGTTGACGACTGCACCGCGCAGGATGGTGCCCGTGCCGTTGAGGCTCCCCGCCAGGTTGGCGACCGCGTGCACCGGGCAGTGGGGGAAGACCTGGCCCGCACCGATCACGAATGAGGTGCCCCAGGAGTTGGCGCCGAGCACCCAGCTGCGCTGCTGCGTGGCGAAGGCGTCGTAGCCGTGGTCACCCGTCGCCTTGGAGTAGAGCCTGGCGGTGGCGATCAGTCCGAACGTGTTCGGCACGGCGTCGAAGTCGGTGTAGACCGAGCCCGCCCGGAAGGGGTCACCGTTGGCGCGGGTGACGCCGTCGTCGAGCTGGCGGCTCAGGTCGGCCGTGAGGTTCGCCGGGCTGACGTCGTTGAGGGTTGAGCCGTTCAGCAGGGTGAGCAGGTCGTAGTGCGCCAGGGCGCTGACATCGCCGATGCCGAGGGTCTTCTTGGTCGTCGAGTCCAGGTAGGCCCGCGCCCAAGTCGCCGCATTCTCCTTCCACGTGCCGGCCCGGCTGTCGCCGATCTGCTGGGCCGCCAGCGCCATCTCGCTCGCGGCGAATTCCACGTCGTCGAGCCAGCTGTTCTCGGGGTAGTAGGTCTTCGGGTAGACGGTGAACAACTCGCCCGTGTGGTCGAAGTCGGTGTGGTCGTAGACGTCCGCTGCCTTGTCCAGATAGTTCTGGGCCAGCGTGGTGTTGTTGTCGGCGAAGGCGCTCTGCGCGGCCAGAGCGAACGCCGCGGCCACCTTGCCCGCCAGGTTGGGGCTGATCTTTCCGCCCGGCGCCGCCGCGCGGAGCAGTGGCCGGTGCTTGACCAGGTAGTCCGGGTCACCGGGCTGCACGTTGAGCTGGTCGTCCGCCTCGGGCAGCCGCCAGTGGTCGTGGTCAGCCTTGATGGTGTCGAAGTTGCCGATGCCGATACCGACCTGGGCGTAGAGGGTCTTGCTGTTGCCGTCCCACATCTTGTCCAACCAGTCCACACCGTGCTGGGCCTCGGCGGACATGCCGCCAGTGGTGCCGATGTCCCGCTTGGCGAGCAGCAGTTCCGCCGTCGCGTAGGCCGTGGTGTGGGTGAACTTGAGGAAGTCCCCGGCGTCGAACCAGCCGCCGGAGACGTTCCTGGGGCCGCCGGCGGCGGTGGTCAGGGGCGCGGCGAGAATGTCGTACTGTTCCCCGGTCGTCTCGTCGGTCGCCTTCTGGTAGTCCGGGTTGTTGTAGACCGTCGCGTTCTCGTCGGCCAGGTGGGACGGCTGGCGGTTCATCACCGAGGAGATGACGTCCCGGCCGTCCCGCTGTGCCTGGAAGAACTTGATGTTGTCGCTGATCAGCGGGTCCATCAGGTCATGGGCTGTGGCGATCTTGAACGTGGGCGACGTGCCGCCGGCCGTTCCGGTCAGTTCCACATGGTAGGTACCGGGGGTGTTGACCGAGGTCAGGTCGATCGTGTGGACCGAGTCGTACGCGGTGTTCCAGCCTCCGGTGGAGGTGCCGAGGCCGCCGGTTGCCACGGTCGTCCCGTTCTCGTCGACGACCTTGAAGCCGGCGTCCGACAGGTTGCTGCTCGTACCCATGGCGAAGGCCTGTTTGGTCTCGCCGACGATGTAGCCGACCTGGTTGACGCGGACCTCCGCGTCGCCGGGGGCCGCACTCACGGGCGGCGCGAGGGCCACGACCGTGCTGGCCATGGCAGCAGCGGTGGCCAGCAGGGCGGCTGATCGCAGGCGGCGTGAGGTCCGCCGGGTGCTGGGGGCCGGTGGTGTTCGGCGCAGGCCGGAGTCGAGGCTGATGTTCATGTGGGCAAAAGCTCCTTGATCGAAGATGGAGAGCGGGACGACCCCGCCGGGCAGTGCCGGGCCAGGCCCCGGTGCCGGGTCGGCAGACACCGCAGTGCCAAAAGCGCATGCGGCGTCCGTCTCGGACGGCCGACCGGGACGGGGGTTGTGGGCGACTGGGCCCAATGGAGTGGCGGAGCGCCCCGCTTGGAGCGGGTTACTGGGTTCCCTGCCCCGCGTCGACGAGGGGTGAGGTGAGGTTGAGCGAGCTTCGGCCGCCATCGCGGCAGGGGCTATGACAGGGGTCTCCACCACCCCGGCAGGGCGGCCGGTGCACCGCCGTCGGGCAGTTCTGCTCCCTGGGACGACTCGACGGCTCTTGCTGCAGCCTGGACTCCGGCGGCCGCGTGGCAGACGGCCGCTGGGGACGCGGGGGTGGTGCGACACCGACCAGGATGAGCTGCAGCGCCTGGCTGCAATTCACTGCCGCAAGAGGAATAGGAAGGAAACTTTCCAAACTGTGGAGGGACCGTAGAGGGCGATCGGCGCGAAGGTCAAGAGTTCGGGGACGGGAACGATCCGGCCGGGAGCGCGAGCAGGGTTCACCTCGGCAGGCCGGCTCTTCGGGCGGCGATCGGCGTCGGAGAACGCCGGCCGGCGCAATCTGCAATATGCGGTCCGTGGTCTGCGGTCTGCGGTCTGCGGTCTGCGGTCCGTGGTCTGCTTCGGCAGGCGGAACCTCGCCCCATTGACACGCCGCCTTCCTCGGCCGTACCTTCGCCGATTAGTAATAGGAAACTTTCCTAACAGTCTCTGGCGGTGTTCGTAGCCCCGCCCGGCCGACGTGCTGCGCACCGCGACGCACGGCGTCGTCCGCATCTGCGGGCAGACAGCCGCGGAGAGCATCGCCGGCAAGGGCGCCGGGCGTTGACGGCCGCGAAACCGGAACCCAACGCTTGGAGATTGACAGCATGACCACCGACAGTCCGCCCCGCCCAGCCGCTGGAAACGGTGCCCCGGCACCCGGCCGGATCATGGCCGCGGAGATGGCCGAGCAGCCCGCTGTGCTGCAGCGGATCCTTGACCATGGCGCTCCGGCGATCCGAGAGGTCGCAACCGCCATCGCGGCCCGGCGCCCCCGTTTCGTCCTGCTCACCGCACGGGGCACCTCGGACAATGCCGCGCTGTACGCGAAGTACCTGATCGAGGTGCTGCTCGGCATGCCCGCCGGGCTGACGTCGATGTCCACGACGACGGCGTACGGGGCCAGGCCGGACCTCACGGACTGCCTGGTGGTCACGGTCAGCCAGTCCGGCGGATCACCCGATCTCGTCGAGTCCACCGAGGCCGCCCGCAAGGCGGGGGCTATCACGCTGGCCGTCACGAACAACCCGAGGTCACCGCTCGCAGCGGTGTCCGAGTACCACCTCGACGTGCTGGCGGGGCCGGAGAAGGCACTGCCCGCGACGAAGACGTACACGGCGGAGCTGCTGACCCTCTACCTGTTCGTGGACGGGCTGCGGGGTGGTGCCGGCGGGGCAGCCAAGGCGCTGCCCGAGCTCGCACAGTCGGTCTTGGGGCGCAGCGACGAGGTCCGAGTACTGGCCGAGCGCTACCGCTTCGCCCAACGTCTCGTGATCACGTCGCGTGGCTATGGGTATCCGACGGCGCGCGAGGCCGCCCTGAAACTGATGGAGACCACCTACATTCCGGCAAGCCCGTTCTCGGGTGCCGACCTGCTGCACGGACCGCTGGCGATGGTGGACAACGTCTCGCCCGTCATCGCCATCGTGCCGGACGGGAAGGGCGGCAGGGCGCTGCAGCCCGTCCTTGACCGGCTTCGGGGGCGGGGCGCTGATCTCGTGGTGGTCGGGCAGCGGAACCAGGTCGAGGCGGCCAGTGCGGGGTTCGTACTGCCGGCCGGGGTGGCCGAGGAAGTCCAGCCCGTTGTGGAGATCCTGCCGCTGCAGCAGCTGGCTTACGAGGTCACCATGGCCCGGGGACAGGACCCGGATGCGCCGCGGGCGCTCGCGAAGGTGACGGAAACGCACTGACCTCTTCGCTGCCGCGACCCGTTGCCGGCGACGGACTGGCCAACTGCCGGTCAGCGGCTGGCGCGGATCATCACGGTGAGGACCGGCGAGGCCGGTGACGGCTGGCTCTGCCCGATGTCCTCGTACCCCCATGACTCGTAGAGCGCGTGGACCTTTCCGTCCCCGGCGGCCGGGTTGACCATGAGGGTGACGTACGGCTCGTCGCGGGTGGCGAGGAGGGCGTCGTGGATGCGGCGGGCGGTGCCGGTCTTCCGCCAGGTTGGTCGGACGCCGATTTCCTTGAGGGCCATGGCCGGACGCTCGGTGTACGTGTCTGTCGGCGCCGGGCTGGTGCGCTGCCAGTAGCGGTCGCCGTGCTTGATGGTGTTGCCGTAGGCGTAGCCGACCGGATGCTCGTCCGCGTACGCCAGGACGGCCACGAACCCCGGCTCGGTGCTGTGTCGGTCCAGGCGCTCGCCGAACGCGGTGACCGCATAGTTCGGCAGGTGGAGGAGCGGGGCGCGCGCGTCGGCGTACACGTCGAGGAGGTCCCCTCGGACAGTGTCGAGGGTGGTGAACGTTCGCAGGTCGATCGTGGGCGCCGTGGTCATGCGGCCGTCCTCCATGTGGCTGCGTGCTCGGTCCAGGTCTGGACGGTCGTGCTGCCGGACGCGGTGGCGCGCAGTGCCGCCCCGAACTCTTGCAACATGCGTGCCACCCGGGCGTGTTGGGTGGCGGCGTCGGTGGGGACCTTCATCGCGGTGGCCGTGGCGGCGTCGGCGGCACCCTGCGCGAGCTGGGCGTGGGCGAGCCGGGTCGTTGCGATGGCCCGGGACCGGATCATGTGAGGTCGGAGGGCGGACAGGCAGCGATGGGCGTGGTACTCGGCGGTCGAGTAGTCGCCGAGTGCCAAGTACCCCGACAGCGCCAAGGAGTCCAGCTCGGCCTGGTCGTAGAAGGCCAGCAGCCACACCGGCCGGTAGTCGGCGGGGTCGGCTCGCAGCATGGCGTCCTGCGCGTGCTCGAACGCCCGGCGGGTGCTGGTGTGGTCCTGCGCCGCGCCGTGAATGGCCCCCTGCCTGGCCAGGCCGAGGGAAGCGAACAGAGAGTCACGGCGTGCGAGGTGCAGGTTGCGGGCGACGTCGTTCGCGGCGAACGCGTCGGCAGGGCGGCCCATATGCCGGTACATGGTTCCCGCGTGACTCCAGATGCGGAACTTGATCGCCTGATCGCCGGACATCTCGGCGAGGGCCTGGGCCTCACGCATGTGCGCCTTGGCGATGTCGTAGCGCCGGCCGTCGATGGCGGCCCACATCGCCGAGGAGCGGAACGCCGCTGCGGAGGCGTAGAGGCTGCTGCGTACGCGCTGGGTGGCACTGCCCGCGTTCTGGAGGTTCAGGGTCTCGTCGGCCAGCGCGGCGGCCCGCTGCTCGATGCCGAGTTGGCCGCCGTGGCGGTGGTCGCTGGCGATGATCTCGGCGAAGCGCTTCTGTAGACGGTCGACGTCGCTCATGCCGATACGTCGAGGCGAAGCGGTGCCGGGAGCAGCGGCTGCTGCTGCGGCAGCCGCCGCGATCCCGCCGACGAGGGTACGGCGCTTCAAGTCAGGGTCCTCCTGCTGCGGTGGGGCTGGGGTGGCCGGAGTCCGACCCCGTGGCACGAACCCTAGAGCGATGGCGGGCAGGCCGCTGACGTCCTCAAGTGCCTTACGGGTAGCCGATTTGGGCCACGTGACCCGGCCTGCCTTCCAGCCCCGGACCGATGAGCCGTCGAGACCGCCAGGCCGCCCGGTCAGCTCACCTAAAGCCCTGTTCACAGCGTCAGCAAGGCTGTTGGAGCTGTAGCCGTGCTCAGCCATCCACGCCTCAAGGACGGTGTTACGCGTGGTGTCCATCTGTGCACGGTAGCCCTCGCTCCCCCTCACCTGCCAGGTAAAGGAGGGGGCAAATCACCCTAGGTCGGCCTGTCGGAGAGATACCCGATCGCCCTAACCAGCTTGCGGTGAAAGGGAGTTGTCTGGGTGCTGGTCGCCCGTCACACCCCTCTGTACGGACGGCTGTTGACGGCCCGGTCTGCCCCTGAAGTCCCCCGATGGGGCGGGTCGGGCGCCGAGACGAAACGAAGGCTCTACCCCAATGACGAGTCTCAGTACGGCAGTTCAGGCCGCATCCGTCGGTCACCCCGCCTATAGCCAAACCTTCCCGTGCGAGCCGTCCACGGCCGAGCCCGGCCGCAAGCTCGTCCGGGACGTCCTCGGCATATGGCACCTCGACGACCTCGCCGACCACGCCGCGTTGATCGTCACAGAGCTGATCGCGAACGCCGCCAGGCACACTCCGTGCCGCTCGATCCGCCTGATTGTCGGGCGACCGAGCGCGGAACGGGTACGCGTCGGGGTCGTGGACCGGGAACCGTCACGCGTCCCGGCTCTCAGCCAGGCCGACGCCGATGACGAGTCAGGTCGCGGACTGCTCCTCATCGACGCAGTCGCCGACCGTTGGGGCTATGACCTGCACGGCTCGGACAGGCGCCCATGGGGCAAAGAGGTCTGGGCCGAGATTCGCGTCAAGGACGACGAGTGATGACTCCCGTCACGGTGCACCCGCCCCTCCCTGACGTCGCCCGCCTCCGGCCGCGCCAGCAGATGGCCATGGACTGCGCCCTCTGCACCCGCCCGCTGGGAGCGAGGGGCCGGGTGCTGGGTGAGGTGCGCCACGGGGGCCTGCCATTTCGGCTCTGGGCCTGCATACCCGACTGCCAGGCGGCCAGATCGGCCATCCCGAACACCTAGCAAGCCGGTACACGACTTCCCGGCACGAGGCATGCAGCCCATGACGACTTGCTCCGTGGATCGCGTCACCTTGTGCCGGGTGGCCAGGAGCCGGTCGGGGAGCCTGCCGCCTGGCAGCGCTCCGCGTGATGGCGCCTGAGGACGGCACCACTGCACAGCAAATCCCACCAAGCATGAGGAGTTGGTACGCATGACACGCAGCACCGTAGTTCCCAGCCGCACCCAGGCGCGCCCGCAGACCCCGGAAGCATCGGACGGCTTCGACCTGGACGTCTCGCTCGTCGAGATCGCCGACCCGGCAGGCCTGGTCAACCTGACCGACGACAACTGCGGCACCACCTGCGGCGCCTGTACCACCAACGTCGCCTGACCCGGACCTCAGGTCACCCCGGTCTGGTGTCGTCGCGCCCCCGTGCGGCGACACCAGCCGCTCATCCCCTCGCCCTACGGAGGTAGTGGTGGTTACTCAGCCTGCGTTCCGAACCGGCTCTACCGCTCTCGTGCGCGCCGTGGCCCGGCCGTCGCTGCTGGTTCCTCCGCTCCCTGACCTCAGTGATCGCTCGCCCAGCGGTTCGGCGGAGTGTGCGGCGTGGCTGCGCGCGGTCTGGGCGAACGAGGACGCTGCCGAGGCGCTGCAACACTCCAGCACGGTCCTGTCCGCGCAAGTTCGGGCCCTGTGCAAGGCCGAGCGACCTCCCCAGCGGGACGTCCGGCGCGCAGGTCAGTCCGTAGCCCGCTACCTGCTGCGGGCCCAGCACCGGGCAACGCCCTTCGGCCTGTTCGCCGGTGTGACCACTACGGCGTTCGGACCGCAGGCGCGTGCAGGCTGGGGCACGGAGCACGTGGCCGTCGGCCGTGCGGGGGCAGAGTGGTTGGCCGCCGTGGTCGAGCGGTTGGAGTCGTGCCCGGACCTTCTCGAACGGCTGCCCGTCGTCCTCAACAACACCGTGACGAGCCGGGGAGACCGGCTTGTCGTGCCCTTCCAGTCCGAGGCCCAGGACCGTGGAACCCGTGCGGTCGAGGCGTCCCTGGCCTTGACCGAACCATTGCGCGCGGTCCTCGCCGCGACGCGGGCGCCGATGCGCGTCGGCGCGCTTGCTGACAAGCTTCGAGCGGAGTTCCCCGCAGCCGAGCCGGAGAAGGTGCGTCGTCTACTGGGGGAGCTGATCCGGCGGCGGGTGCTGATCACGAGCCTGCACGCACCGAGCACCGAGACCGACGCCCTCGGGTATCTGCTCGACCAGCTCGACGCGATCGACGCCGGAACCCTCACCCCCGTCGCGGAGACGGTGCGCGAACTGCGCGCAGTCCGGGCAGGCCTGAAGGCGTGCTCCACACGCGGCGGCCGGGACCGCGTCGCGGCACAGATGCGAGCCCTCGTACCCGGCCTGCGCCGCCACCCCGTCGCGCTCGATCTGCGCCTGGACGCGCAGATTGTTCTGCCGGACGAGGTAGCCCGCGAGATCGAGCGTGCCGCCCTCATCCTGACCCGGCTGACCACCCGCCCGTACGGGACCGCCGCGTGGGGCGAGTACCACCAGTGGTTCTACGAGCGATACGGCATCGGCACGATGGTGCCGCTCCGGGAGGTCCTTGCGGACAGTGGCACCGGCTATCCCGACGGCTACCCAGGCACTCCGGCCAGCCCGCCTCGGCCTCGCGTCTCCGCTCGGGACGACGCCCTCGTACGGCTGGCGCAAGCCGCCGCGCTCGACGGCCGCGAAGAGGTGGTCCTCTCCGACGAACTGGTTGCGGCCCTGGCTGTCGGGCCCGACGAGCCTCGGGTGCCGCCGCACTTGGAGGTGGGACTGCGGGTGTACGCGGTCGGCCTGGAGGAGTTGCAGCGCGGGGAGTTCCGGTTGGAGGTCGTGAGCGTGTCCCGTGGTGCCGGTGTCTCCACGGGCCGGTTCCTCAGTGTGCTGGCTCCCGGCGACCGCGAGGCTCTGGCGGCGGAGTTGGCCGATCTTCCGGTCGCCGACAGCGACACCGTCCCCGCGCAGCTCTCTTTCCCGCCCATGCTCCCCGAGAGTGCTCACGTCACCCGCGCCCCGCAAGTTCTGCCCACCGTGATCAGCCTCCAGGAGCACCGCACCCCGGCGGACGCCGGCCTCACTCCGGGGGACTTGGCGGTGGGGTGTGATGGCAGGCGTATGTACCTGGCAGCCCCCGAGCGCGGTCACCGCGTCGAGGCCGTCGGCATGCACGCGCTGAATCTGCACACCCACACACCGCCGTTGGTACGGTTCCTCACCGAACTGTCCCGCGCCCAGTGCGCGCAGGTCACCGCGTTCGACTGGGGCGTTGCGGCGGCGATGCCGTTCCTTCCACGCCTGCGGTACGGGCGCACGGTGCTGACCCCGGCACGCTGGCGGCTGGAGGCGCCCGAACTGCCCAGCCGCGCACGCCCTCGCGCCGAGTGGGACGCCGCCCTCACCGACTGGCAGGCTCGGCGACGGCTGCCGCGCCGAGTCCACCTCGTCGAGGACGACCGGCGCCTCTTCCTCGACCTCGACGAGGCCGGCCACCGGACGCTACTGCGCCGACACCTCGACCGTACGCGCCTGGCCGTACTCGTTGAGGCTCCCGGACCGGAAGCGTACGGCTGGTGCGGCGGGCGAGCTCACGAGGTCGTGGTCCCCCTCAAAGCGACCCGGCCGCCGGAGTGGCCGCCCCTGCCGATCCCCACCCCGGCCCGTGCCCTCTCTCCGGCACAGATCCAGACGCCCGCCGCTTCCTCAGTGCTTCTGGCCGCGCTGTATGGAGACCCTCGCCGTCAAGACGTCCTGCTCTCACGGCACTTGCCCGGGCTCCTCGATCAACTCGGCAACCCGCCGTGGTGGTTCATCCGCTTCCGCGACCCGGACCAGCACCTTCGGGTACGTATCGCTCTCCCAGGCCCTGACGCCTTCGCCGAGGCGGCCCGTACGGTGAGTGCGTGGGCCGACGAGCTGCGCAGCGTCGGCCTGTTGGCCGATCTGCGGTACCCCACCTCCTACCGGGAGATGGGCCGCTGGGGCTCCGGCGCCGCATGGGAGGCGGCCGAGGCCGTGTTCCGGGCGGACTCGCGCGCAATCCTGGCCCAGCTTGCGCAGCCGCAGCGTCCCGACCAGCGAACGTTGGTGGCGGCCCATACCGTCGCCATCGCCTCCGCGTTCCTAGGCAGCACCGAAGCCGCGATGCGGTGGCTGGTCGACCACGTTCCGCCGAAAGCCCCGATGCGCGTTCCACGTCCGCTGTTCACCGAGGCCGTACGGCTCGCCGACCCCTGCGACGACTGGGCGGCGCTGCGCCACGTCTTCCCGGGCGGAAACATCATCGTGGAGGGATGGGCAGACCGGGATACGGCACTCGCTGCGTACCGGCCACACCTCCCGGGCCCGGACACCCAGGGCATCGCCCTCGACGACGTCCTGACCTCCCTCCTGCACGTCCACTTCGTACGGCACGTCGCCGTGAACTTCCCTGAGGAAGAGGTGTGCCTCTACCTGGCACGTGCAGCCGCCCTGGCGTGGACCGCCCGTACCACCGGGAGGACTTCATGACTGCTCACCGCGGGCTCGGCCTGGTCGATGCCATTGCCTCCCAACTCGCCCACCCCGGCAAGGCGTTCCTCGGGCCTCGGGTGGCGTCCTCGCGTCGACAGCACCTCGCCTACGGCCCTCCCGGCATCGCGCTCCTGCACATCGAGCTGGCCGCAAACGGCCTGGGACCGTGGCAGCGCGCCCACGACTGGCTCGCCGCCGCCTCCCGCGAACCGTTCACCAGCGGCCCCGACAGCCACCCCTTCTACGGGGCACCAGCCTTCGCCCACGCCCTGGCCTGTGCCGCCGACTATCTACCCGGCTCCTACCACCGCGCCCTGAACACGATGGACCGACAAATCGAGGCCGATGCCGCGCGCCGTCTCGACGCCGCACACCGCCGGATCGATGCCGGACGCCTGACGCAGCTCGCCGAGTTCGACACCATCCGGGGCCTCGCCGGTTACGGTGCCTACCTCCTACGCCGTAACTCCGGTAGCCCCACGATGCGTTCTGTCCTCGACTACTGCGTACGCCTCACCGAACCGATCAACCATCACGGCGAGACCCTGCCGGGCTGGTGGACGGAGACGGACCCCTCGGGCATCCCGGACGACGCTCGTTTCCCCGGCGGGCACGCCAACACCGGCATGGCGCACGGTGTCGGCGGCGTGCTCGCGATCCTCGCCCTCGCCGCCCGCGACGGCACTCTCGTCGAAGGACACCACTCAGCGGTGCGCACCATCCTGGCCTGGTTGGACCGTTGGCAGGAGGAGACCGGTCACGGGCCGACCTGGCCGTACTGGGTCACTCGAAGCGAGCTGCGTACCGGTCACCTCGCCCCGTCCGCGCCCCGGCGGCCCTCCTGGTGCTACGGCACTGCCGGCCTCGCCCGCGCCCAGCAACTTGCCGCGCTCGCCGTCGGCGACACCGGCCGCCAGATCGACGCGGAGAAGGCGCTCGTGGCCGCCGTCACCGATCCCGACCAGCTGGAAGCCACGACGGACAACGGTCTGTGCCACGGCTTCGTCGGCCTCGCCCACGTCGCCGCTCGTACGGCCGACGACGCCCACCCCTCGACCGTGGGCCAACTCCGCGCCGCGATCCCGGCACTCCTGGCTGCGGTCCACCCACCAGGCACCGACCCCGAAGGTGCCGCCATGGCGCTCATTCGAGACGAGGAGCGGGGCCCAGGCCTGCTCGACGGCGCGGCCGGTGTCGCTCTGTCCCTAATCGCGCCCAGCACCGCCGCACCGCCCCGGTCCGCCTGGGACACCTGCCTGCTCATCGCCTGATCCGCCGACCGAAGGAACCCCCTCATGCCCCCTGACCGCTGGCAGCAGCACAACATCACCTTCGTCGACCGCGAGAGCGCCCGGCGCGTCATCGTCGAACGCCTCGGCCCCGCCCTGATCGCGGCCGAGGCCGACGGGCAGCTCGCTGGCTGGTGGTTCATGAACAAGCAGCCCTGGCCGCTGCGTTACCTCGCCGACCAGCCCTCACCGGCCCTGGAGACGTTGCTGAGCGATCTCATCGGTGACGGTGAAGCCGTGTCGTGGTTGCCCGGCGTCTACGAGCCCGAGGTCGAAACCTTCGGCGGCCCGGAGGCCATGGACGCCGCCCACGAACTGTTCCACAGCGACTCCCGCCATCTACTTGCCTACCGGCCGAACCCGGAGCACCTGGGACGCCGGGAGAGCGCCGTTCTGCTGGCGAGCGCCATGATGCGCGGCGCCGGACTGGACTGGTTCGAGCAGGGCGACGTATGGGCGAAGGTCGCTGCCCTGCGGCCGGCCCCCACCCCGCTACCGCCCGAACGAGCCGCCGAACTCGCCCCAGTGACACGGACGTTGATGACCGCCGATGCCCACGGCCTCTGCCGCCCGGACGGCCCGCTTCACGGGCATGACGAGTGGGTGGCCGCCTTCGAACGGGCGGGAGCCACGCTCGCTGACCTCGCAGGCCGTGGCGCCCTCAGTCGCGGCCTGCGAGCCGTCATCGCCCACCACGTGATCTTCCACGCCAACCGCGCCGGTCTCCTCCAGGACGACCAGAGCGCCCTGTCCCACATCGCACGAGAGGTAGTCATGGGAACGAGTGACAACACCGCGTCGCCCGACGAGGCAACGGCCGACGCCGATAGCGTCGACGCGGTGAACACCGACACAACCACCACCGCCACCGCCACGGCGGACGCCGAGCGCCTCCGCAACGCCCTGGTCGACCAGCTTCGTGCGGACGGGCACGCCCGCACACCCGCCGTCGAGACCGCGTTGCGGACAGTGCCCCGCCACGTGTTCGTGCCCGAAGCGTCACTCGAAGACGCGTACGCCAACGCACCGGTGCACATCAAGTACGACACCGACGGCACGTCGATCTCCTGCGCTTCCCAGCCGGGCGTCGTCGCACTCATGCTGGACCAGCTTGACGTCCGGCCCGGCGGGCGCATCCTCGAACTCGGCGCCGGTACCGGCTACAACGCCGGTCTCCTCGCCCAACTGGTCGGCGAGAGCGGACACGTGACCACCCTCGACGTCGACGACGACCTCGTGGAAGGTGCCAGCGCCAACCTCGCCGCCGCCGGTATCACCAACGTCGAGGCCGTGACCCGCGATGGGGCTGTCGGCTACGTCGAAGGCGCACCGTACAACCGGATCATCGCCACCGTGGGCGCGCACGGCGTGCCGCACGCCTGGCTGCAACAGCTCGCCCCTGGCGGCCGACTGCTCGTCCCCCAGCGCCTCAAAGGCACCGTCTCCCGCTCCATCGCGTACGAGCAGCGCGACGGGCGATGGGTGTCCCTCGGCAGCGAGATGAACACCTTCATGCCGCTGCGGCGGGGCATCGCCGACGACGAGCGCCGAGTCGTCCCGCTCAGCTCGGACGGCACCGTACGACTCCAGGCCCCCGCCGGGCAGTACATCGATGCCCACGCCCTCGCTGGTGTCTTGGACCAGCCGCGCACCGAGGAGTGGACCGGCATGACGGTCCAGGCCATGGAGTCGCCGGAGTGGATGGAACTGTTCCTCACCTGCTCCCTCCCCTCCGGCCTGATCCGGATGCTGTTCCCCCAGAGCGCCAAGGGCGGTCTGCTCACGGCCGACCCCTACCCTTCATCGAGCGCGGCCGTAGACAAGGGCGCCGTCACCTACCTGGCACGGCGCCCGTCGGCGGAGAAGACCCCCGAGGGCGGCAAGCTCTGGGAGTTCGGCGTCATCGGCCACGGCCCCGGCAGCGACGAGTTGGCCGCGAAGGTCGCCGACGCGATCCGCACCTGGGACCGGGAGTACCGCGACGGCGAGGCCACGTTCGAGATCCAGCCCCTCGACGCCCCCGCCATCGAGCCGCGCCCAAGCCTCTTCGCTCTCGACACCCCACTGAACCGCATCGTCGTCGACTGGCGATGACGGCCGACGTGTAGCGGACGGTGCCCGTCGGCGTACGGCTGGCGGGCGTCGTCGCCTCAGCAGTTCTCGATCAGGCCAGGGGGACTCATGGACCCGCACGGACCCATAGCCCAGCGCTTCCCGCTCGTCGCCCGATTCCGGCCCGCCTGCCTGCCCCTGCCTGAGCGCATACGCGCGCTCGCCGACCTCGCCGACACCGCAATGAAGAAAACCGACCCAGGGCTCGCATCGGCCGTCTACAACCAGGCCGCGCTCATCGCCTCAGACCTCGGACTCCCCGCCCTCGCACGCGAGATGTGCCACCAGCACGCCGCCGCCTACCTCCACGCCTGCCCCCTGCCCGCCATGAGCGCGATCCGAGGGCTGGAACCGGTCGTCAACCTCGCCCGCCTCCAGATCCGCGCCGGCCACGGAGACGAGGGCCGTCGGCGACTCCTCAACCTGTACGAGGCCGTCGAGGCTGCCACAGCTGCTCGGTTCGAGGACATTGCGGTACCGGCGGACCTCACTGAGACCGACGAGGACCGCCACGAGGTCCGCGCGTGGCTGTGGCGCGTACTCCTCGCTGACGGTACGCGCACCCTCACCACGGAGGGACGTTGGGCCGAGGCCCTGACACACATCGAAGCTCATCACGGCGTAGGCAAACGGATGCTCGACGGGCGCCAAGTCGCCGTACTCGCCGCCCTCGTCACGGGTGATACGGCACAAGCCACTGCTCTCCTCGTCGACACCATGCCCGGCGATCCGTGGGAGCAAGCCGTCACGGCATGCCTGACCGTTCTGAGCCGCCGCGATGCCGGGCAGCCGGTTGGTGGCCGGCTGGCGGACCTGGTGACGACGTACTCCGAGTGGAAGACCGAACCCGGGATGACCGTCTTCGACATCCGACTCGGACTCACCGTTCTCGACGCGATCGGTTCCGCCGAGGCGCCCGCCGCGCACCGCATCGTCGAGGAACTGCACCGCAGGACGACGGAGGCCGAAGACGGCTACGCGGCCCGCGAGAATCTGGTGCATCCTCTGTTCACCGCGATCGCCACGGCCGGGCAGGCACAGGACTGCCGCGCACTGGTGCGTGCCTGCGCCCTTCGGGCAGGGACCATCCCGGACAGACTGCAAGCAGACCTGACGGCGGCTCTGCGTGCCGGCGACAGCGTGATCAGGGAAAGCCTTCCCGGCCCGTTCACCGCGCCACAGTCGCGAGCACATCGTTGCCCAGGCGTTGGATGACATCCGTGGCGAGGCGGTGGCGTACCAGTTTGCCGTCTCGGGTGGAGCGGACCAGGCCCGCGTCGCGCAGGGTGCGCAGGGTGCGGGAGACCTGGGGTTCGCTGGAGCCGAGGCGGGCGGCGAGTTCCGAGGTGGTGATGGGCTCGCCCAGCAGGTGACGGCACAGCTCCATCCGGGCGGGCGAGGTCAGCGCCATCAGCCGGTGGTGCAGGTCGCGCAGGGTCAGCTGGCCGTCCGGGGTGGTGCCGCGTGCCGCGTACTGGACCACCACGCACCACGGGTGCTCGTGCTTGACCGTCAAGTGTGGCCACACCCGGGCGGACGGGATGAGGACCAGGGGGCGCGGGGCCACCTTCACCTCGTCGATCTGGAGTTTGTCGAGTCGTACCCGTTCTCCTGGTCCGACCCGGGCCGCCGTCGGGAGGAGTTCGGTGAGTACGTCCGCGGGGGGCCGGACCGTCAGTCGGCGGCGTACCTCTCGCGCGTGGTCCTCCAGGGCCGGGCGCAGCGTGCGCCAGTCCTCGGCGAAGAACGCCGTGTCGGCGGCCCGCAGCACCGCCAGCAGCCGGTCCCGCAGTTCCAGCGGTGCCGCCACCAGCTGTCGCGCCAGTTCACCGCGGGTGTAGGAGCGGCGCAGGCAGCGGCGGGTGTAGTCCTCCGCGGTGGTTGTGCCGGGGCGGAGTTCGCGGGCGGGTGGTACGGGCTGTCCCGAGGTGCCGAGGACTCCGGGCGCCGCGAGGTCGAGGAAGTCGTCCTTCGGCAGTTCGCCTATTGCCGCCAGCTCCTCGTCGAGGTTCGTCGCGAGCGGCACCGTACGGGGGAAGAAGAGGCGGCAGCGGAAGCGGGCCCAGAGGGGTGCGAACACGGACAGTTCGTCGCGCAGTTCGGGGTCCGCCGCGGCGGCGTGGGCCGTCCAGCCGGTGGCCTCCGGGTGGTGCTCGGGTTCGGCGAGTACGTGCAGGCTCGCCATCAGTTCCGACAGCGCGGAGGGCCCGGCCGTGAGGTCCGCGGGGCCGAGCCCGCCGAGGTCGACGACGATGCTCACGCTGTCAGCGTACGGCCGGGCTCACCGTACGGCCGAGTACTCCGGACAGTGGCGCTCACCGTACGGGGGCGCCCGGGCCGAGTGGGATGCCCAGCAGGTACCAGACGAAGAACAGCAGTACCCAGACCGCCAGCATGATCATGGCGAGGGGCAGGGTGAACGAGACCAGGGTGCCGATGCCGGCCTTGCGGCGGAGGGTCTGGAGATAGCCGACACAGAGCATGAAGGAGGTGCTCATGGGGGTGATGGAGTTCGTGCAGGAATCGGCGATGCGGTACAGGGCCATGGTGGTCGCCGGGCTGGTGCCGAGCAGCATCAGCATCGGCACCAGGGCCGGGGCGACCAGGGCCCACAGGGCGGAGCCGGAGGTGATGAGGAGGTTCATCAGCGCGACCGCGACGATGAGGAGGGAGAAAAGCGCCAGCGTGGGCGCGCCCAGCCGCTTGAGGAAGTCCGCGCCTTCGACCGCGACGACCGTGGCGATGTTGGTCCACTTGAAAAGGGCGAGGAACTGCGACACGGCGAAGAACAGCACCAGCAGCGGCGCGATGGAGCGCACCCCCTCCGCCATGAACTCCGGTATCGCGCGGCTCCCGCTGATCCGCCCGGTGAGCCGCCCGTACACGGCGCCGATGAGCAGGAAGAAGACGGTGAGGAAGACGGCGATGGCGTTCATGAACGTGGACTCCACGATCGCGCCCCCCTCACCGCGCAACGGGGACGCGGCGGGCAGCATCGCGAGCACGATCAGCGCGGCGTAGCCGAGCACGGCAAGACCGGTCGCCCGCAGGGCCCGTACCTCGGTGGTGTCGTCGACCTCGGCGGCGACGACCCGCGCCGCAGCGGCGGCCTCCAGGTCCGCGTCGGGGGTCAGGTGGTGCTCGCGCCTGGCGAGGATCCTGTCCACGACCAGGGCGATGGTGCCGGCCAGTACGAACGCCGAGACGGTGGTGAAGTACATGTTGTCCGTCGCGCGGACCACCACGTCCTTGTCGACGAGTTGCGCGGCCTCGGTGGCCACGGACGCGAACAGCGCGTCGCCGGGGGCGATCAGCGGGTTGGCGTCCCCGGCGGCGTTGATGGACACGAACGCGACGATCATGCCGAGCATGGGGGAGCGGCCCACGGCGCGGAAGGCCACCGCTCCGAGCGGGATGAGGACCACGTACGCGGAGTCGGACAGGAACTTCCCCAGTACGCCGCCCAGGGCCACGCCCAGGACGACCGCGCGCGGGGACAGGCCCGACAGCATGCGGCGGGCCAGCGCCTCGAAGAGTCCCGACCGCTCGGCGACCGCGACGCCGAGCATCACCATCAGTACGGTGCCGAGCGGGCCGAAGGTGACGAAGGACTCCTCGGCGCCGGTGATCAGGTCCCGTACGGCGTCCGCCGACAGGGCGCTGCGGACTCCCACCAGGTCACCCGAGGAGGGGTCCTCGACGCGCAGGCCGGCGGCGTTCAGGATCCAGCTGACGCAGGCGACCACTCCGCCCAGGATCCAGAACAGCCAGAACGGGTGCGGCAGTGCGTTTCCCGCCCGCTCGACCAGGTCGAGGAGCCGGGAGCCACGGCCTCCCTCGTCGGGCTCGGTGACCTGCACCTCCTGGGTGCGGTTGTCAGGTGTGCTCATGGCGGCCTCCTGAGGGGACGGCGGAACGAGGGACGGTGGAAGGAAGGAGACGGTGGAAGGAAGTGGAAGGAAGTGGAAGGAAGGGGACAGCGGAACGAGGGCACGGCGCGGCGGAGTGGCGAGCGCTGCGCTGTGTGGAAAAGGAGGACCCGGGAAACGAGCGGCCATCCGTCGTCTCGGCACGCGGGGAGTTGCCGGGTGTTGCCGGGATGCGCTGACAGTAGGTCCCGTGTCCGGTTCCGTCACCGTCCGGCGGAACAGTTGACCTGATGACGTCAAGTGATCGCCATGATCCGGGCCACTGCCTAGCGTCACGGAGGTGACCTGCTACGACACCTCCCTCATCGGCCGACCCGAATCCCTCCAGGGCGGCGCCCTGTGGCGCCGCGACCTGCGCGTCCCGATGCGGGACGGCGTCCGCCTCGTCGCCGACCTGTACTCCGCCTCACCCGAGCCGGCGGAGACTGCGCCGCTTCCCGTACTCCTGGAGCGCACCCCGTACGGCCGCCGTGCGCGGCGCGGTTCGGACCAGGACCGCGGCGGCGTGCCGGTCCCGCGGCCCGAGGACATCGCCCGGCATTTCACCGAGGCCCGCTACCACGTCGTACGGCAGGACTGCCGTGGCCGCGGCGACTCCGGGGGGACGTTCGTGAAGTACCTCGGCGAGGGTACGGACGGGGCGGACACGATCGCCTGGCTCAGGAACCAGCCGTGGTGCGACGGCCGGGTCGTGATGACCGGGGTGTCCTACTCGGCCCACGTCCAGGCGGCCGCCGCGGCCGAGGGGGCGCCGGGGCTCGCCGCCATGTTCCAGGACTCCGGCGGTCTGTCCTGCGCGTACGACGCGGGGATGCGGATGGGCGGCGCCTTCGAGCTGAAGCAGGTGACCTGGGCGCTGCGGCAGGCGGCGAGCAGCCCGGAGGCGGCGGCGGATCCGGTACTGGCCGAGCAACTGCTGCGGGTGGACGTGGCGGGCTGGTTCGGCGCGATGCCGTGGCGGCCGGGCTGCACGCCGCTGCGGCACCTTTCGGCGTACGAGGACTTCCTGCTGGAGCAGTGGCGGCAGGACACGTTCGGCGACTACTACCGCACCCCGGCGATCTACGGGCGGGGCTTCTACGGGCGCTTCCCGGACGCGCCGAGCCTGCACATGGGCAGCTGGTACGACCCCTACGTCCGGTCCACCATCGAGAACTTCACCACCCTACGGGAGCTGAAGTCGGCCCCCTCCTACCTGGTGATGGGCCCGTGGACGCACGGGCACCGCTGCGAGACGTTCGCCGGGGACGTGGACTTCGGGCCGCGGGCCACACTGGACGGCAACCTCGCCCCGTCGTACCTGGAGTTCCGCAGCCGCTGGTTCGACCGGGCGCTGGGCCGGGAGAGCGCGGAGAACGGGGAGAACGCGGAGAACGGGGAGGGGCATCCCGAGAGGCATTCGGAGAGCGAGGGGAATCCGGCGGACCGAGACCTCCCCGCCGTCCAGTACTTCCTGATGGGCGGCGGCGACGGCCGTCGGGACGCGGCCGGGCGGATGCGGCACGGCGGCGAATGGCGCACCGACACCAACTGGCCGCCGGCGGCGACGGCCCCCGTCGCCCTGCACCTCACCACCGGCGGCGCCCTCACCCTCGCCCCGCCCACCGCGTCCGCCGCGTCGGTCACGTACGACTTCGACCCGCGCCGCCCGGTCCCCACCATGGGAGGCCAGGTCACCTCCGGCGAGCCGGTGATGACGGGCGGGGCCTACGACCAGAACGCCCCGGACGCCCGGGTGTACGGGGCGCGGGAACCGTATCTGCCGCTGGACTCCCGCCCGGACGTGATCAGCCTGACCACACCGCCGCTCGTGCGGGACGTCGTACTGGCCGGCCCGGTGTCGGCGAGGCTGCACATCTCCACCTCGACCCCGGACACCGACTTCACGATCAAGCTGATCGACGTCCACCCGCCCAACGCCGACTACCCGCACGGTTTCGCCATGAACCTCACCGACGGCATCGTCCGCTGCCGCTTCCACCGC
The DNA here is from genome assembly GCF_026341515.1 of Streptomyces sp. NBC_00878. NCBI lineage: Bacteria > Bacillati > Actinomycetota > Actinomycetes > Kitasatosporales > Streptomycetaceae > Streptomyces > Streptomyces sp. NBC_00878. The sequence continues at coordinate 6,253,834 of NZ_JAPEOK010000001.1, forward strand.
TCCTACGAGAAGCCGGAGCCGCTCGTTCCGGGTGAGGTGTACGAGATCGAGGTCACCGCCCCCGACACGGCGAACCGCTTCGCCGCAGGCCACCGCATCCGGCTCGACGTCTCCTCCAGCAACTTCCCCCGCTTCGACGTCAACACCAACACCGGCGAACCGGAGGCGGGCGCCCGCCGCACCGCCGTGGCCGCGAACACCGTGCACATGGATGCGGAGCGCCCCTCCCACCTGTGCGTGTGGCTGGAGGGGGGCGCGGATGCCCTCGCCTAGCCACGACAGCGGGGCCGGGCGCCCTCGCCCAGGCCGACAGGACCTAGCCGGGACGGCGAGGCCGGGCGCCCTCGCCTCGCCCGTGTCTCACAGCAGCGTCGGTGCGTGGAACGTGCCGAGTCCCGAGGTCTGGTCCCGGTCCAGCCAGTAGCGGCGCGGTTCGGTGAGCATGACGTCGACGCTGACGGTGAGGATGCCGGGGATCTCGGCTAGTTCGTCGTCGATGAAGCGTGCCAGGGCGGCGCGGTCGGTGACCAGGCCGGTGGCGAGGACGGACATGTCACTGGCCACGTGGGCGACGAGCCGGGTCTGGGGGAGCTGGTCGATGCGGCGCATGAGCTCCGGGGTCTCGCCGGGTGCCACGCGCAGCCGCAGCATGAACGAGGTCTGGAAGCCCAGCCATTCGGACACGATCTCCAGGCGCGGCTGGACCCAACGCTCGTCGAGGACCCGGCGGACGACGCGGTGCGCGGTGGAGGTGGCCAGGCCCGCGGCCCGGCCGATGCTCGCGGCGGAGGCCCGGCTGTCCCGGATCAGCTGGGCGACGACGGTGCGTTCGGCCTCGCTGAGGGGTTTGGCGGGGGGTGTCGCGGTCGCGGTGCCCTCGGGGCGGGTGCCGACGAGTTCGAGCAGGCCGGCCCGTTCGGCGTCGGTCAGGAACTGCGGGTCCCACGTGATGCCCCGGCGCAGGGTGCGGAGCGCGGGCAGGGCGTTGACGCGGCGGACGCCGGGCACGGAGAACATCCGGTCGATGGCCTCGCTGGTGGCCGCCTCGGAGGGGGCGTGCACGACGGCGTAGAGCGGGTAGTCGCCGGAGATCTGCGCCAGGAGCTGGAGGTGGGGCAGGCCGCGGAGCCGGTCGAGGACGGCCAGCGGGGTGTCGCCGGTGATGTCCAGGAAGACGTGGACCGGCATCGCCGTCGAGTGCATGCCCCAGTCGGCCTGCCCGATCACCCGGACCATCCGGGCCTCGTGCAGCCGGTCGTAACGGCGCTTCAGCGTGCTGGCGTCGGCGGACAGGATCCCGCCGATGTCGTCCCAGGTGGCCCGGGGCGCCAGGTGCAGTGCCCCGATGAGGCGCCGGTCGAGCTCGTCGAGGAGAGGGCGGGTCATAGTGCCCCACCCTAGACTGCCGATTAATCCCACTGTTACATCCAGGGGCTATTGAATCTCTCATCCGAGTGCCATTGTTCGCAGGAACATCCCTCAAATGCGCGAAGGGGTACCGATGAGTGCCACCTCTGCCCAGCCACAGCCGACGGGGCCCGAGTCGACTGAGCCCCAGTCCAGAGCCCTGCGTACCGCGTTCCGGGGTTTCGCGGCGATCGAGAAGATCGGCAACAAACTGCCCGACCCGTTCTGGCTGTTCTGGATCCTCGCGGGGGCCGTCGCCGTCCTCAGCGCCGTGCTGTCGGCGGTCGGCGTCAGCGCCGTGCACCCCGGTACGCACGAGGCCATCGAGGTGGAGAACCTGCTCAGCAGGGACGGCCTCACCATGGCCGTCGAGGGCGCCGTCGAGAACTTCGCGGCCTTCCCTCCGCTGGCCACCATCCTCACCGTGATGTTCGGCATCGCCGTCGCCGAGCGGAGCGGACTGTTCTCGGCGATGCTGCGCCGGATGGTCGCGCGGGTGCCGGGCAAGTACCTGACCTTCGCCCTGTCGATGACGGCCATGGTCAGCCATGTCGCCGGTGACGCCGCCTACGTCACCCTCATCCCGCTCGGCGCACTGATCTTCCGTGCGGCGGGCCGCAGTCCGGTGCTCGGCTGCATCGTGGCGTACGTCTCGATCTCCGCGGGCTACGACGCCTCCCCGTCGCTCACGACGACCGACGTGCTGCTGTCCGGGATCTCCACCGCCGCGGCCCACACCATCGACGCGGACTACGTGGTCACCCCGGTGGCCAACTACTTCTTCGGGCTCGGCTCGTCGGTCCTCGTGGCCCTGGTGATCACGCTCGTCGTCGACAAGGTCCTCGCCCGCCGTTCCGACCTGGAGCCCGACGAGCCGGTCGCCGCGCTGAACGCCGACGAACTGGAGGCGATCGAGGTCACCGGGGACCAGCGCCGCGCGCTGCGCGTGACCGGGCTGGTCGCCCTCGGCTTCATCGCGCTCCTGGCGGTGGCCATGATCCCCGCGTCCTCACCGCTGCGCGGCGCGGGCGGCGGCATCGTCGACTCCCCGCTGATCGGCGGGATGGCGCTCGTCCTGGGCGTGTTCTTCGCCGTACTCGGCACGGTCTACGGACGGATGACCGGGACGTTCTCCGCCGCCCGCGACGTCATCGCCGCGATGGTCGACGGCACCCGCTCGATGGCGCCGATCCTCGTCCTGTTCTTCGCGATCTCCCAGTTCCTCGCCTACTTCAAGTGGACGAACATCGGCAACATCCTCGCCGTCAAAGGCGCGGAGATGCTGCGCGACCTGGACATGGACGGCTGGACCGTGCTGGTCGGCATCGCCGTGCTGATCACGTTCATGAACCTCGTCATCACCAGCGGCTCCGCGCTGTGGGCGCTGGCCGCGCCGGTACTGGTGCCCATGCTGATGCTCGTCGGCATCGACCCCGAGACCACCCAGGCCGTCTACCGCGTCGCCGACTCCGTCACCAACTGCGTCACCCCGATGAGCCCGTACTTCGTGATGGCGCTGGGCTTCATCCAGCAGTACCGCAAGTCCGCAGGCATCGGCACCCTGGCCTCCTTCACGATCCCGATCGCCGCCGTCCTCTGGTTCGTCTGGGTCGCGTTCTTCGTGGCCTGGTACCTGCTGGGCATCCCGTTCGGCATCGGCTGAACCCGGCGCCCCGACAAGGAACTTCGCCCCCACCGTCGTCGTACGAGAAAGCAGACCATGACCGCCTCACCCGCAGCCGCCGCCCTCATCGCCCGCGCCCAGGAGGTCTCGCCGGAGATCGTCACCGACATCCTGACCCTCGTCGGCCAGGAGACCGGCAGCTACGACCTGTCCGGCCTCGCGAGGGGCCTGGACCTCCTGCGCGAGCTGACCGTCCAACGGCTCGGACGCCCCGACCACGAACAGCGCCACCTCGGCGGCGAGTACGGGGACACGCTGACGCTGACCTACACCGGTACCGGTGGGGGTACGGGCGCGAGTACGGGGATGGGGACGGGTACGGTCACCGGCGCGGGCGCCGATACGGGCACGGGAACCGGCGTGGGCGCGGTCACCGGTGTGGGTGCGGGCGTCGGGCATGTCGCGCTCGTCGGCCACTACGACACCGTGTGGCCGACCGGCACCCTCGCCGGATGGGAGCGGCCGGAGGCGTCCGACGACGGCCGGGAGAAGCTCGGCGGGCCGGGCATCTTCGACATGAAGACCGGCCTGGCCCAAGGTATTTGGGCCCTGAAACTGGCGCGGGAGAGCGGTGCGCCCGTGCCCACCGTCACGTTCCTCTTCAACGGTGACGAGGAGGTCGGCTCGCTGTCCTCGCGGCCGGTGATCGAGGAGGTCGCGCAGAAGGCCGACGTCACGCTGGTGCTGGAGCCGAGCGCCCACGGCGCGGTCAAGACGGTCCGCAAGGGCTCCGGCATCTTCCGGGTCACGGCAACCGGCGTCGAGGCGCACGCGGGGCTCGCGCCCCAGGACGGGGCGAGCGCGATCACCGCGCTGTCCGAGTTCGTGGTCGCAGCCGCGGCCGTCGCCGCCCCTGACAAGGGCACCACGATCAACACCGGGCTCATCAAGGGCGGCTCCGCCACCAACGTCGTCGCCGGGCACGCCACCGCGAGCGTCGACATCCGCGTCAGCAGCGAGGCCGAACAGGACCGTGTCGACGCTGAGTTGGACGCCATCAGGGTCAGCGACCCGCGGGTTCGCATCGAGATCGACCACGCCTGGAACCGGCCGCCGATGACCCTCAACGCCGCTTCCGCCCCTCTCCTGGACCTGGCGCGCGAGGTCGCCCGCGAGCAGGGCCGCGACGAGTTGCCCGCCGCGGCCGTCGGTGGCGCCAGCGATGCCAACTTCGTCGCGGCGCTCGGCCTGCCGGTGCTGTGCGGCATGGGCGCGGTCGGTGACGGTGCCCACGCCCAGACCGAGTTCATCTACCCCGACACGGTGCCCGCGCAGACGGCACTGGTCGCGGGGCTGCTCGGCCGACTGGCGACCCCTCTGCTCGTTCGTTAAAACGAACGCGAGGTTTACTATCCCGCCGACGGTTCGGTATAGTGAACGTATGGTTCACTCAACCGAGGCCCTTCCGGAGACCCCTCCGGAGACCAAGAAGGGCCGTATCGGCGGCTCCAGCGGCTCCCGCACCCCAGCACGCGGGAGCCGCTGATGACGCCCCCGCCGTCCGGCCGTCAGCCGGTGAGCAGTACCGCGGCCGCGGTCGGCGCGAAGATCCGCCTGCGCCGCCAGCAGCGCGGTATGAGCGCCGCGGAGATGGCCCGGCGCGCCGGGCTGAGCAAGGCCACGCTGTCGCAGCTGGAGGCCGGCAACGGCAATCCGACGATCGACACCCTGGACGCGATCGCGATCGCCCTGCGCATCCCGATCGCCGACCTGCTGGCGCGTGACGCCGACACCGGGCCGGTCTTCCGGCCCGGCACGGACACCGAGCCCGGCGAGGTCTCCCGGGAACTGCTGCGCCGTATCAGCAGCGGCAACAGCCTGGAGATCTGGCGGCTGCGCATCCCGGCCGAGATGGAGCTGCCCGGCGTCCCGCACGCCACCGGCACGATCGAGCACCTGCTCATCGCCACCGGGCACGTCACCGCCGGCCCCGTCGACGCCCCGCAGGACCTGGGCCCCGGCGACATGCTCGCCTTCGCCGGGGACGCCCCGCACTTCTACCGGACCGGCGCCGAGGAAGTGGACATCACGGTCGTCTTCGCGTCCCCCATCAGCACCTGAGCCACGTCGTCAGAGCCTGAGCGACGTCATCAGCGCCTGAGCGACCCGATCAGCGTCTGAGCCACCGATCAGCGCCCGAACAGCACATGATCAGCGCCCGAACAGCACATGATCAGCGCCCGAACAGCACATGATCAGCGCCTGATCAGCACCTGATCGGCACCTGACCTCGATCAGGAGCTGAGCCTCCTGAGCCCCCTGAGACCGAGGAAGCCCCCTCATGAGCGCCACCATCCCCGTCCCGCCGGTCACGCCCGTCATCCCCGTCACCCCCTCCAGCCGTGCCTTCATGAGCGACAACATGGCCGGGGCGTCCCCGCAGATAGCCCAGGCCGTCGCCGACGCGGCCACCGGTCAGGTCCCGCCGTACGGCAACGACCCCTTCACCGACAGCGCCCGCCGCAGGCTCGGCGAGATCTTCGAGCGGGACGTCGACATCTTCCCGGTCTCCACGGGGTCCGCCGCCAACGGCCTGAGCCTGGCCGCCCTCACCCCGCCCTGGGGCAGCGTGCTCTCGCACCCCGACAGCCACATCAACACCGACGAGTGCGGCGCTCCGGAGTTCTTCACCAACGGCGCCAAGCTGGTCGGCGTCCCGGGCCCCGACAGCAAGATCGACCCCGAGGCGCTGCGCGTGGCGGTGCGGCGCCGGGCCGGTGACGTACACAGCGTGCAGCCGTCCGTGGTGAGCATCAGCCAGGCCACCGAGAGCGGCAGCGTCTACAGCGTGGAGGAGATCCGCCGCCTGTCCGCCATCGCCAAGGACGCGGGCCTGCGCGTCCACATGGACGGCGCGCGCTTCGCCAACGCCCTGGACCATCTCGGCGCCACCCCGGCCGAGATGACCTGGCAGGCCGGCATCGACGTCCTGTCCTTCGGCGCCACCAAGAACGGCGCGATGACCGCCGACGCCATCGTCTCCTTCGACCCGGCACTCGCCACCGAGCTCGCCTTCCGCGCCAAGCGCGCCGGCCAGCTCGCCTCCAAGATGCGCTTCCACGCGGCCCAGATCGACGCGTACCTCACCGACGGCCTGTGGCTGCGCAACGCCCGCCGGGCCAACGAGATGGCCACCCGCCTCGGCGACGGCCTGAAGTCCATCCCCGGCGCGGGTCTGCTGGCCGCTCCCCAGGCCAACATCCTCTTCTGCCGCCTGCCCCAGCAGGTCACCGAAGGACTCCTCGCCGAGGGCTACACCTTCTACCACGACCGCTGGGAACCGGGGATCGTCCGCTTCGTCACCGCCTTCTCGCACAGCGCGGACGACATCGACCAACTCCTGGAGGCGGTCCGCCACCACACCCGCTGACCGCGGGCCGGTGGCGTCCGACACGGAGGCCAGTCACGCTTCCCGTCCTACCTCCTGTCCTGCCTCCCGCCCTACTTCGTGCCCCGCTTCGTGCCCCGCTTCCAGTCCTACTTCCTGTCCTGCTTCGTATCGATCTCGGCGATCAGCGCCTCGATCCGGGTCCTGATCTCGTCGCGGATCGGACGGACGGCCTCGACGCCCTTGCCGGCCGGGTCCTCGAGGGCCCAGTCGAGATAGTGCTTGCCGGGAAAGACCGGGCAGGCGTCGCCGCAGCCCATGGTGATGACGTAGTCGGACGCCTGCACGGCCTCGGTGGTAAGGACCTTCGGCTTCTGGTCGGAGATGTCGACGCCGACCTCCCTCATGGCCTCGACCGCGGAGGGGTTGACCTGGTCGCCGGGGAGGGAACCGGCGGAGCGGACCTCGATCCGTCCGCCCGCGAGGTGGCTGAGGAATCCGGCGGCCATCTGCGACCGGCCGGCGTTGTGCACGCAGACGAACAGCACGGAGGCGAGCGGGCTGGAGGACATCGGTTCTTCCTTCGTCATCGGATCAAGAGCGTTGGGGGAGTGGCGGGTTCAGGCGCGCGGCAGTGAAGCGAGCAGTTCCTCGATACGGGCGTCGATCTCGTCGCGGATGCCGCGTACGACGGTTATCGGGGCGCCCTCGGGGTCGGTGACGGGCCAGTCGAGGTAGCGGCGGCCCGGGAGTACGGGGCAGGCGTCCCCACAGCCCATGGTGATGACGATGTCGGCGGCCCGCACGACCTCGTCCGTCAGCGGCTTGGGGAACGCGTCGGAGAGGTCGAGGCCGGCCTCGGTCAGCACCTGCGCGACGACCGGCTCGACCTCGGCGGCCGGGAACGTACCGGCGGACGAGACGACCACATGCCCGCCCGCGCGGTGCGCGAGGAGCGCGGCGGCCAGCTGGGAGCGGCCCGCGTTCTGGCTGCACACGAACAGAACGCGGGGCAGGCCGCTGCCCGGGGCGCCCTCGATGTGCGCGAGCGCGTCCAGTCGCTCGGCGGCCAGTCGTTCGGCCAGCACGACCAGATGGGTACGGACGCGGGCGTGCTCCGCGAGACGCTCGTACGAGTCGATGACCAGGCGCTGGATGGTCTCGGCGGCGAAGCACCCGCGGTAGCGGTGGGCGAGGCGGGCGATGCCGGCCGCGAGGCGTTCGTCGGGCAGGACGGGGAGCGGAGATGCGGTCATGGGAAACCCCTTCGGGGGTGTGGGTCCCGACGAGTGCCGAGACAGGGATCCCAAAGATCAAACGATCGGACCGGACTGGTATCAGCCCAGAATGATGTGAGGTTGATGTGAGAGTATCAGCCCATGATGATGTCAGTCGACACTGATCTGATGCGGGTTCTCGCTGACCCGCTCCGGCTCCGGATCGTCACCCTGCTGGCCAAGGAGACGCTCTGCAGCACCCACCTGATCGAGGAGACGGGGGCCAGCCAGACCAACCTCTCCAACCATCTGAAGGTGCTGCGCGAGGCCGGGGTCGTGGAGACGGAGCCGTGCGGCCGGTTCACCTACTACCGCCTCAAGCCCGACGTCATCGCCTCCCTGGCGGGCCAGTTCACCGACCTGGCGGAGACGGCACGGGCCACCGCCGAGAACGACGTCAAGCGGTCGTGTCCTTGATACCTGCCGTGAACAGGGTCAAGCGGCCCTGTCCTTGATCTCCACTCCACCTCACTCCACCCCGCCCCACCTCACTCCACTCCACCCCACCCCGTCCCGTCCCGCCCTTCCGCTCCGGCGACCGCACCGAGGAGTCCTGTTGACCGCCACCGAGGCTGCCGATAACGCCGAGCACGACAGGGCGAAGGAATCCGCGCCCGCTCCCACGCCCGCTGCCGCCCCCTCGCCCTCGCCCTCGCCCGGAACCGAACCGCAGCCCGCCCCGGGTGCCACCCCGCCGCAGGCTCCGCCGCTGCCGGCCAAGGCGGCGGCCGAACTGGTGGGTACCGCTGCCCTGGTGGCGGTGGTGGTCGGCTCCGGCATCCAGGCCACCGACCTCACCAAGGACGTCGGCCTGCAACTGCTGGCCAACTCCACGGCCACCGTCTTCGGCCTGGGCGTCCTGATCGCGCTCCTCGGTCCGGTCTCCGGCGCGCACTTCAACCCCGCGGTCACGCTCGCAGAGTGGTGGACCGCCCGCCGCGGCGGTGCCGGGGTCACCCCGCGCGAGGTGGCTGTCTATCTGCCCGCCCAGATCGTCGGCGCCATCGCGGGCGCGATCCTGGCGGATGCGATGTTCGGCGAACCGCTGGTCAAGTGGTCCACACACGACCGTTCAGCCGGACACCTCCTCCTCGGCGAGATCGTCGCGACCGCCGGCCTGATCCTGCTGATCTTCGGCCTGGCCCGCACGGACCGCCTCCGCTTCGCCCCGGTCGCGATCGCCTCCTACATCGGCGCCGCGTACTGGTTCACCTCCTCCACCTCCTTCGCCAACCCGGCGGTGACGATCGGCCGCGCCTTCACCGACACGTTCGCGGGCATCGCACCGGGTTCGGTCCCGGGGTTCATCGGAGCCCAACTCGTCGGCGCGGTGGCCGGTCTGGCACTGGTGGCGCTTATCTTCATGCGCGGCCGACCGGCCGAATGAGCCGTAGGGCGCAGGTGTTGGCGATCTGCGCGCCGCGTCCGGGCTCCGTTTTGAGTACGGGGAAGTCGAACGGCGCTGCTTCGTGGGTAGGGTCCACGACATGTACCCGGTCAGACGTTCCGGCCCACGCCTCGATCTGCGGGAACTCGCCCTCGATGACGTGGATGCGCTGCTCGCCGTCTACGGCAGCCCTGAAGCCACGGAGCACCTGTCGGTCGAACCCCGTTCCCGCGAACAGGTCGTGCAGATCGTGACCCGGTCAATGGCCTCCGCAACCGCACCCCCGCGCACTGAGCACGCGCTCGCCGTCATTGAGCGGGACACGGCAGAACTGATCGGGTCCGGCCGACTGGCCGCCGACCCGCATCAGCAACGCGGCGCCACCGTGGGCTTCGCCCTGAGACCCGACGCGTGGGGTGTGGGCTACGGCATGGAGACGGTACGGCTGCTGCTCGGCCTAGGCTTCGACGACCTCGACCTTCACCGCATCTGGGGAGCGAGATCGCCCCTCAACGAAGCGTCGGCCAAGACGATGGCAGCCGCCGGCATGGTCGAGGAAGGAGTGATCCGCGAGCACGTCCTGAAAGCCGGAAAGTGGCGGGACTCCGTCGTGCACGCGATCCTCGACCGCGAGTGGCGGTCCGCCGAACCGACGTAACACTTCCTTCCGAACCCCAGTTCACCAAGGAGGCCGCATTGCCCGCCCCATACCGTGGCTTGATACTCGACTTCGGTGGAGTCCTGACCACTCGCATGAGGCTGAATGGTGAGGCGTTCGAAAGGTCCGAGGGCCTGCCCCCTGACACCTACTTCCGCGCTCTGGGAGAACATCCGGACGGCATCGCGGTGTACGCCGCCCTGGAGGTCGGGGAGGCGACGCAGGAGGACTGGAACCGCGTCATCGGCGGCATCCTGGGCATCGACCCGACAGACCTGATGCGGCGCGCGCTCGCCAACCTGCGCCCGGAGCCGCGGATCGTGGCCGCGGCACAGCGTGCCCGCGAGGCCGGCATCAAGCTCGCGATGCTCAGTAACTCGTTCGGGATCGAGCCGTACAACCCGTACGAGGCGCTGGGCATGTACGAGGACTTCTTCGACGCGGTCGTGCTGTCGGAACTGGAGGGCGTGCGCAAGCCGTCACCGCGCATCTACCAGCGAGTCTTGGAGGAGCTTGACCTGGCCGGACACGAGTGCGTGTTCGTGGACGGCCGCCTCGCTAACCTGCCGCCGGCGGAGGCCCTGGGCATCCGGACGGTGCACCATACGACGGACCCCGCGGCGACCGCGGCGGTCCTGGACGCACTACTTCAGGACCGTGGGTCCACGTGACCTCCGTCGAGCCCTCAGGCAAGGGCAATTCTCGGGGTGCTCGACTGCGCGCAGGTGCTGGCGGCTGACGAGAGAATTCGCTGAGCCGGACCGCCGTAGGCGCAACGGCCCCACTCGTCACATGACGAGGGCGGAGCCCGAAAGCCCCGCCCGAAACCAGCGATACCAGAGATGCCGGCAAAATCAGCGATACCTGTGAAGCCCCAGATCACGGCCACACAAGGCAATACGGCTGATGCCCCGCCTCATGCAAGCGATGGCTGAAGTCCTGCCACTCGTGCAGCAGTTGGTACACGTTGTACGCGTCCCGCGGGCCGCCGCGGTCCGGGACCGTTGACCAGATGAAGGCGGCCGCGCCCACGGCCTCCTCGCCGATGCCGCGGAGGGGGTCGACGACGGTCATGGGGAGTTTGACGACGGCGTAGTCGGGATGGAGGACGACGAGCTCCAGCGGGGGCACCTTGTGCAGAGGTATGCCCTCGATGCCGGTGAGGACCATCGCGGCCATGGTCTCCGGCTTGATCTTGGTGAACATGCCGTTCATACCGAGCTCGTCGCCGCCGAGTTCCTCGGGTCGCATGGAGATCGGGACGCGAGCGGCGGTCGCGCCGTCCGGGGCCCCGAAGTATTTGTAGGTCACCCCCACCCGGCCACCATTCCCGCTTCCTGCCCTGAGCTGGTCTGCCCCGCGGTCTGTGTAGTCCATACCGTCCATACGGCTCGACGGGGCGATCCGCTCAGGTTCGCCCTGCGATCCCTGCGCCTGACGTGTCTCGGCCGCTTCCGCCTCGCGTCGGTGCTTTCCCTGTCGGGCACGCCGAGGACCCAGGTCATCGGTCCCCTCGCCCAGTCCGCCACCGCGATGCATATCTCCACCCGACTGCTTTTCTAAGGCGCGCGACCCCCGCCACGCAACCCGATCATCGTGAGAGTGACCTCCCCCACGACCGCCCGCCGAAACGTGCGTTGAAACACTTGTCCGTCGCCGTGGTCCGACCCCACGCACGTGAAGTCAACTATCCCCGAGAGCGGCTCCTTCAGGGAGTCTAGGTAGTTCGCGCTGGCGGTGACCAACGAAGAGTGGAGCGGCGCGCGGTATCACGTGACAGCAGGGTATACCGTTCCCCAGCCGATTAGCAGATATGGGGGAAATCGGGCACCCGGAGGGTTGTCCTGAGGGTTGTCTTGTGGGGCGTCCGGAGGGCGTCCGGAGGGTGGCGTGTTCGCCGCCCTTCCCCCGGGTGCGCCCTGTGGTGGACTCCCCGGGGCAGAGCCGAAGCGGCCCCACCCGGGCCGTACGCTGAAGGGCATGGCAGAGGCGAACAACATCTCCGGCGGTGCGTCACCCGAGGCGCCTGAGGTATCCGAGGTCCCTGAGGCGCCGGCGGCGCGGGCGGCCGTCCCCTACCCCTACGAGGCGCCGGTCTCGCAGACCCTTTTCGACCGTGCGGCGGCCGTCACGCCCGGTGGCGTGAACTCTCCCGTCCGCGCGTTCCGCGCCGTGGGCGGTACGCCCCGGTTCATGGTGTCCGGCAGCGGCCCCTACCTCACCGACGCCGACGGGAGGGAGTACGTGGACCTGGTCTGTTCCTGGGGGCCGATGATCCTCGGCCACTCCCGTCCCGAGGTGATCGCGGCGATCCAGGAGGCCGTGTCCCGCGGCACCTCCTTCGGTACGCCGGGGGAAGGCGAGGTCGCGCTCGCCGAGGAGATGGTCGCGCGGGTCGAGCCCCTCGAACAGGTGCGGCTCGTGTCCAGCGGGACCGAGGCCACCATGTCCGCGATCCGGCTGGCCCGCGGGTTCACCGGGCGCGCCAAGGTCGTGAAGTTCGCCGGCTGCTATCACGGGCATGTGGACGCGCTGCTCGCCGCGGCCGGCAGCGGCGTCGCCACCTTCGCGCTTCCCGACACCCCCGGCGTCACCGGCGCCCAGGCCGGGGACACCATCGTCGTGCCGTACAACGATCTCGACGCCGTGCGCGAGGTCTTCCGGGCCCATCCCGGTGAGATCGCCTGCGTGATCACCGAGGCCTCGCCCGGGAACATGGGTGTCGTGCCGCCCGGGGCCGGGTTCAACCAGGGGCTCAAGGACGTCTGCGCCGCCGACGGCGCGCTCTTCATCTCCGACGAGGTCATGACCGGCTTCCGTACCAGTAGGGCCGGATGGTTCGGGATCGACGGCGTCACCCCCGATCTCATGACCTTCGGCAAGGTCATGGGCGGCGGATTCCCGGCCGCCGCCTTCGGCGGGCGGAGCGATGTGATGGCGCACCTCGCGCCCGTCGGGCCCGTCTACCAGGCCGGGACGCTGTCCGGGAACCCGGTCGCGACCGCCGCCGGACTCGCGCAGCTGCGACTGCTCGACGACGCCGCGTACGCGAAGATCGACGCGGTGTCCGAGCAGATCCGTACGCTGGTTACGGACGCCCTCACCAAGGAAGGTGTGGCGCACCGGCTACAGAATGCGTCCAACATGTTCTCCGTCTTCTTCACCGAGGGCGACGTACGCAATTACGAGGACGCGAAGGCGCAGGAGTCGTACCGCTTCACCGCCTTCTTCCACTCGATGCTGGAGCAGGGTGTCTACCTGCCGCCGTCCTCGTTCGAGTCCTGGTTCGTGTCGACGGCGCACGACGAACGGGCGGTTCAGCGGATCGCCGACGCCCTTCCGGCGGCGGCACGGGCAGCAGCGGAGGCCACGGCAGCATGAGTGACATCACCGTCGTACACGTGATGCGGCACGGCGAGGTCGCCAACCCGGACGGGGTTCTGTACGGGCGACTCCCGGGCTACCACCTCTCCGAGCTCGGGCGGCAGATGGCCGAGCGGGTCGCCGATCACCTCTCGTCCCGCGACATCACGCATGTCGTCTCCTCCCCGCTGGAGCGGGCGCAGGAGACGGCCGCGCCGATCGCCAAGTCGCACGGCCTGGAGCTCGCGACCGACGGCCGGCTGATCGAGGCCGCCAACGTCTTCCAGGGCAAGACCTTCGGGGTCGGGGACGGTGCGCTGCGCCGGCCAGAGAACTGGAAGCACCTCGTCAACCCGTTCAAGCCGTCCTGGGGCGAGCCGTACATGGAGCAGGTCGTACGGATGATGGGGGCGCTCGACACCGCGAAGGACGCGGCGCGGGGGCATGAGGCCGTGTGCGTCAGCCATCAGCTGCCCATCTGGATCGTGCGGTCCTTCGTGGAGCGGCGGCGGTTGTGGCACGACCCGCGGAAGCGGCAGTGCACGCTCGCCTCGCTGACGACCTTCACCTACCAGGGCGACAAGATCGTGTCCGTGGGCTACACCGAGCCCGCGCGGGATCTTGTACCGGCGCATCTGCTTGCCGGGGCCAAGCCGGTCAAGGGAAAGTCCAAGGCATTCGGGGCGTAGGCACTCCGCTCGGGGCCTTTGGCCCTTATCGCATTTGCGTTCGCCGCTCGGTGATCTTCGCAGAGTCACCTAAATATCTTCGCGTGACCGGGAACCCCGGTGTTCGTCGCGCCCTCTAACTCCATGTCCGTTCGGTATGGGGATAGCGGCGCGACGAAATGGGGGACGGAATGCGTGACATCAGCCGGAGGGGGATGCTGGGGCTCGGAGTCGGGGCCGCGGCCGCGGTGGGACTCGCGGGCTGCGGTACGGCGCTGGGCAACGGCTCCGGAAGCACTGGTAGTGGCAACGGCGGTGGCGGTGGTGGCAATGGAGGTACCGGCGGGAAAAACGGCGGTGATCGCCCCGCGCGTCTCATAGGTGACGGTTCCACCTCCTTCACCGGGAAGCAGCCCAATCAGCCCGGTAAGCCCCGGCCTCTCGAACCCGGTGAGACCCCGCCGCAGTTCGTCGTCCTTTCCTGGGACGGCGCGGGCGATGTCGGCAATGGCCTCTTCGAGCGATTTCTGAAACTCTCCCAAGAGCACGACGCGAGCATGACGTTCTTTCTCTCCGGGCTCTATCTGCTCCCCGAGTCGAAAAAGCGTACATACCTCCCGCCGAACAACGCTCCGGGCGCGTCCGACATCGGTTATCTGACGGACGATCACATCAAGTCGACGCTGAAGAACGTCCGGCGGGCCTGGCTCGACGGCCACGAGATCGGCACGCACTTCAACGGCCACTTCTGCGGCGGCACGGGCACGGTCGCCAACTGGACGCCCGCCCAGTGGAAGAGCGAGATCGCCCAGGCGAAGTCCTTCGTGAAGGAATGGCGTACGAACACGGGCTGGAGCGAGGCCGAGGTGCCCGCGCTGCCCTTCGACTATGAGAAGGAACTCATCGGCGGGCGCACCCCCTGTCTGCTCGGCCGGAGCGGCCTGCTGCCCACCGCCCGCGAGCTCGGCTGGCGCTACGACGCCTCCTCGCCCGGCGGTACCCAGGTCTGGCCCAGGAAGAACGGCGGCCTCTGGGACCTGCCGCTCCAGGCGATCCCCTTCCCCGGCCACACCTTCGAGGTCCTCTCGATGGACTACAACATCCTTGCCAACCAGTCGATCAACACGACCCAGGCGCCGCCCGCCAACTACCCGGCCTGGCGCACGCAGGCGACCAACGCCTACATAGCGGGCTTCGAGCGGGCATACGGAACAAATCGCGCCCCCTTCTTCGTCGGCAACCACTTCGAGCAGTGGAACGGCGGCATATACATGGACGCCGTCGAGGGCGCGCTCAAGCACATGGCAGGCAAGAAGGACGTACGCCTGGTGTCGTTCCGCCAGTTCGTGGACTGGCTCGACGCGCAGGACCCGGCCGTCCTGGAGAAGCTGCGGTCCCTTGGCGTGGGGCAGGAACCGGCCGGTGGCTGGAACGGGTTCCTCGGTGATGTCGGCACGAACTCCGCGAACGGGTCGGAGAAGGGCTCGGGCAACGCCGCCTGACGGCCACCGGGAGCAGTGCCCGAAATGGCGTCTGACATGCGGGTTTCCGCCCGCGAGGGGGGTGGGCAAGATCCTCGGAACGGACATGCGAAACTTTTCACATGAGTGCCGCCAGCCGCGCCCCCCAGCGCTCGATCCGGACCCCTCAGCGCACGAACCGCACGAACCGCGCCCACAGCCCCGCCCGTGATCTCGCCCATGGTCCCGCTCACAGCGACGGCCACGGCCACGGCCACGGTCACGGCCGTAGTCGTGGCCGCGCCGTTGTGCTGACCGGCGGGGCCGTCGTCGCGGCGCTGTTGCTGTCCGCGTGCGGGTCCGGGGGCAGGTCCGGCGGGACGGGCAACACCGGCTTCATCACCGGCTCCGACGGCATCGCGACGGTCAAGCAGGCCAGCCGGGTCGCGGCCCCCGAACTGTCCGGCAAGACCATCGACGGCAAGCAGCTCGACGTCGCCGACTACAAGGGCAAGATCGTCGTACTGAACGTCTGGGGCTCCTGGTGCGGCCCGTGCCGACTGGAGGCGAAGAACTTCGTCAAGGTCTCCGAGGACCTCAAGGACCAGGGCGTGCAGTTCGTCGGCATCAACACCCGCGACACCAGCACCAGTCCGGCGGTCGCCTTCGAGAAGGCGCACGGGGTCACGTACCCGAGCCTGTACGACCCGACGGGCAAGCTCATGCTCCGCTTCAAGAAGGGCACGCTCAACCCGCAGACCATCCCCTCCACGCTCGTCCTCGACCGGGACGGCAAGGTCGCCTCCCGCTCGCTGTCGGCGCTCAGCGAGGCGAGCCTGCGCAAGATGCTCAAGCCGATCCTCGCGGAGAAGTGACGGCTCGTGTCCCTTCTCGCCGCAGCAGCCACTGACCTCGCCACCACGGTCGACCTCGCCGCCGTCACCGACAGGAACGAGACCGTCTACAGCGGCGCCCTGCTGCTCGCCCTGCCCATCGCGGTCCTCGGCGGGCTCGTGTCCTTCTTCTCACCGTGCGTACTGCCGCTCGTGCCCGGCTATCTGTCGTACGTCACCGGCGTCGGCGGCACCGACCTCGCCGACGCGCGCCGGGGACGGATGGTCGCGGGCGCCTCGCTCTTCGTACTCGGCTTCACCGCGGTGTTCGTCTCCGGCGGCGCCCTCTTCGGGTACTTCGGGTCGACCCTGCTGGAACACCAGAGCGTCCTGTCCAAGGTGCTCGGCGGGCTCATGATCGCCATGGGCGTCTTCTTCATGGGCCTGATGCCCTGGCTCACCCAGCGCGAATTCCGCTTCCACCAGCGGCCGGTGGCGGGTCTCGCAGGCGCCCCCGTGCTCGGCGCGCTCTTCGGGATCGGCTGGACGCCCTGCATCGGACCGACCCTCGCGTCCGTGAACGCGCTCGCCTTCGACCAGGCGAGCGCCGGGCGTGGGGCCATACTGACGGTCGCGTACTGCGTCGGTCTGGGCGTGCCCTTCGTCCTCGCGGCCGTCGCCTTCCGCAGGGCGCTCGGCGCCTTCGGCTGGGTTAAGCGCCACTACGTGTGGGTGATGCGCGTCGGCGGCGGAATGATGATCGCGACCGGTCTGCTGCTGCTGACCGGCGCGTGGGACAGCATCGTGCAGGAGATGCAGGGCTGGTCCGACGGCTTCACGGTAGGGGTCTGATCGATGAGCACGACACGGGACACGGACTCGCGGACCGGCGACCGGGATACAGACGTGCGCGACGGCGACCGGGATACAGACGTGCGCGACGGCGACCGGGACACAGACGTGCGCGACGGCGACCGGGATACAGACGTGCAGGCCGGTGGACGGGACACGGGTGTGCGGGCCGGTGAGGGGAGCGACGCCGCCGCGGTACGGGACACGGAGGCGCGGGACGCCGGCGAGCTCGGCGCGGCCGGGGCGCAGTTGTCCACCGCGCCCCGCGACACGGTGGTACCCGGCTCCTTCGGCGGTGCCCGCGCCCCCGGGGCCGCGGGCTGGCTCGCGTGGACCGGCCGCGAGACCGTCGGCTGGGCCCGCTGGTTCTGGCGGCAGCTGACCTCGATGCGGGTCGCGCTGATCCTGCTCTTCCTGCTGTCGCTCGGCGCGATCCCCGGGTCCCTGATCCCGCAGTCCGGCCAGGACGCGACCAAGGTCGCCGACTTCATGGACCGGCACGAGACCCTGGGGCCGCTCTACGAGAAACTCGGCCTCTTCCACGTCTACAGCTCGGCGTGGTTCTCCGCGATCTACATCCTTCTCTTCGTCTCGCTCATCGGCTGCATCGTGCCCCGCACCTGGCAGTTCGTGGGCCAGCTGCGCGGCAGGCCGCCGGGTGCGCCGCGACGGCTGACCCGCCTGCCCGCGTACACGACGTGGCGCACCGGGGCCGAGCCGGAGGCGGTCCGCGAGGAGGCCCTCAAGCTGCTGAAGCGGCGGCGCTTCCGCGCGCACCTCGCCGGGGACGCCGTCGCCGCCGAGAAGGGCTACTTCCGGGAGATCGGCAACCTCGCCTTCCACATCGCGCTGATCGTGATGCTGATCGCCTTCGCCTGGGGCCAGCTCTTCAAGTCCGAGGGCAACAAGCTGATCGTCGAGGGCGACGGCTTTGCCAACACCCTTCTGCAGTACGACGACTTCAAGTCCGGGAACCTCTTCAGCACGGACGACCTGGAGCCGTTCAGCTTCGTCCTGAACAAGTTCCGGGGTACGTACGAGCCGTCGGGGCCCAACCGGGGCACCCCGCGCATCTACGAGGCCGCCGTCACCTACAGCGAGGGTGCCGACGGCAAGGAGAAGCAGCGGACCATCGAGGTCAACGAGCCGCTGGAGATCGACGGTTCGAAGGTCTATCTGGTCAGCCACGGGTACGCGCCCGTCGTCACCGTGCGGGACGGCAAGGGCGACATCGTCTACAGCCAGGCCGTGCCCCTGCTGCCACTCGACTCCAATGTCACCTCCACCGGCGCGATCAAGGTCATGGACGGTTACCGCGACGCCGACGGGAAGCGGGACCAGCTCGGCTTCCAGGCCTTCTTCCTGCCGTCGTACGGCGGGGCGAACACCGCGGTGGTCTCGCAGTTCCCGGCGCTGTTGAACCCGGTGCTGAACCTGGAGGCGTTCCACGGCGACCTCGGTGTCGACTCGGGTCTCCCGCAGAGCGTGTACCAGCTCGACAAGAAGAACATGAAGGGGTTCAAGGACTCCAAGGGCAAGCAGCTCAGGGAGAACCTGAAGCCCGGCGAGACCATGCAGCTCCCGAACGGCGCCGGCTCGATCACCTTCGAGAAGGGCGTCAAGGAGTGGGCGGGCTTCCAGGTCACCCAGCAGCCCGGCTCCGGCTGGGCCCTCGCCGGAGCCCTCACCGCGATCTTCGGCCTGGCCGCCTCCCTCTTCATCCAGCGCCGCCGGGTCTGGGTCCGCGCCACCACCGGCCCCGACGGCGTCACGGTCGTCGAAATGGCAGGCCTCGGCCGCAGCGAGTCCGCCAAGGTCCCGGAGGAACTGGGCGACTTGGCCGGGATCCTGTACGACCTGGCCCCGGGCACGCCCGACACCCCGGACGCCGACCCGGACACGGAAGCAAAGACCACCACCCCCGAACCCCCTGCCGAACTCCCCGCCGAACCCCCTGCCGTACCTGCCGCCGAAGGGGCTGAGACCGAATGACTCTCGCCGCCGCAACCGAGCTCGCCGCCGCGACCAACGAAAACCTCGCGAACGTCAGCAACACGCTGATCTACTCCGCGATGGCCGTCTACACGCTGGCCTTCTTCGCGTACATCGCCGAATGGCTCTTCGGCAGCCGCAGCAAGGTAGGCCGGACGGCCGCCGCGCTGACCGCCGACAAGGACGCCAAGAGCAAGAAGGCGGCGGCTCCCGCGGTCACCGTGAAGCAAAAGGGGGCGCGAAGCTCCAGTGGAGCCGACGCTTGCGTCGGGGGAACCGCCGTACTGGAGCGGCCCAAGGTCGTCACGCGGGCCGCGCCCGGCGCCCGGGACGTGCCGGACGGACCCGGTGCGCACGGCGGGGACGAGCAGGGGGACCTCTACGGCCGTATCGCCGTGTCCCTGACCGTGCTCGCCTTCCTCATCGCGTTCGGCGGTGTGCTCGCACGGGCTCTGTCGGTGCAGCGGGCGCCGTGGGGCAACATGTACGAGTTCAACATCACCTTCTCCACCGTCGCCGTCGGTGTGTACCTCTCGCTGCTCGCGATGAAGAAGAACGTCCGCTGGATGGGCCTCTTCCTGGTGACCACGGTCCTCCTCGATCTCGGTCTCGCCGTCACTGTCTTGTACACCGCCAGCGACCAGTTGGTTCCCGCCCTCCACTCGTACTGGCTCTACATCCACGTCTCCACCGCGATCTTCTGCGGTGCCGTCTTCTACGTGGGCGCGGTCGGCACGATCCTGTACCTCTTCAAGGACTCGTACGAGAACAAGCTGACGACCGGCGGCAAGCCCGGCCGTTTCGCCACGTCCGTCATGGAGCGGCTGCCCGCCTCGGCGTCCTTGGACAAGTTCTCGTACCGCGTGAACGCCGCCGTCTTCCCGCTGTGGACGTTCACGATCATCGCGGGCGCCATCTGGGCGGGCGACGCGTGGGGCCGCTACTGGGGCTGGGACCCCAAGGAGACATGGTCCTTCATCACCTGGGTCGCGTACGCCTGCTACCTGCACGCCAGGGCCACGGCCGGCTGGAAGGGCCGCAAGGCCGCGTACATCGCCCTCATCGCCTTCGCCTGCTGGCTGTTCAACTACTACGGCGTGAACATCTTCGTCTCCGGCAAGCACTCCTACGCGGGTGTCTGACGCCGGTGTCTGACGCGGGTGTCTGACGCGGGTGTCTGACGCGGGTGTCTGACGCGGGCGTTTCTCGCCTCCGTCCGGCACTCCCGTACGACACCTCCGTCTGACACCCTCGTACGACCCGAGGCCGGTTCCATGTGACGCACGTCACGGGAACCGGCCTTCGTCGTGCGGACAGGTGGGGGACGTGGAGACGAATCAGGGGGACTGCCCGCGGCAGCGGGAGTTGAGGGATCTGCGTGGCCGCATTCGGGCCGGGGACACGGAGGCGTTCGGCGGGCTCTTCGACGCGTACGCGCGCTCCGTCTACAACCACGTCTTCCGGCTGACGGGGGACTGGTCGGGGGCCGACGACATCGTGTCGCTGACGTTCCTGGAGGCCTGGCGGCTGCGGGAGCGGCTGGACGCGGAGGGCGGTTCGCCGCGGCCGTGGCTGCTCGGCATCGCCACGAACGTGGTCCGCAACACGCGCCGGGCCGCCCGGCGTCACGCGGCCGCGGTGGCACGGCTGCCGCCCGCCCAGGCGGAGCGCGACTTCGCCGACGAGGTCGCCGCCCGCATCGACGACGAGGAGTACCTGCGGTCCGTACGCGTCGCCGTCGAACGGCTGCGCCGCGCCGATCGCGAGGTGCTCGCGCTGTGCGTCTGGGGCGGTCTCGACTACGCGGCCGCCGCCGAGGCGCTCGGCGTCCCGGTCGGCACGGTGCGCTCCCGGCTCTCCCGGGCGCGCACGAAGCTCGCGGCGGAACTCGCCGCCGGGCGCGGACAGATGAGAGACAGCCACCCGACCGTGGCCGGGCCCATCCAGGAGGGGAACCAGTGAGCACGATTCCCGAGAAGGACCTCCCGCCGGGCCGTCACCGCGCCCTGAAGGAGCACTTGATGCGTGAGATCGCGAGCAACCAGCCCCCGCTGCCCGTACGGTCGCCGGTCTGGCGCCGCCCGGCCCTCGTGGCCCCCGTGACGGCCGCGGCCCTTTCGGTCGCCGTCGTCATCGGGGTCAGCGTGACCCGGGACGCGGCCTCGGACGGGCCGTCCAGGCCGCACTCCGCGGTGTCGGACCGCCCGGAGCGCAGGAGTTCGGAGAGCGCGGCGCATCTGCTGGAGCGGGTCGCCGTGGCCGCCGCGAAGTTGCCGTCCGGGGCCGAGGGCGACAAGTTCGTCTACACGAAGACCGACGACTACCACTGGAAGTCGGACCCCGCCAAGACGGTCGGGGACTGCCCCAGGACCTTGGAGGCCCACCCCTACGGCGTACAGGAGCGCTGGGAGTCCGTCGACGGTCAGTATGCGGTCCTGGGACTCCCCAACGACACGGAGGGGATGTACCGCTGGCTCTACGGGCTCGACCGCGGTGAGAAGCCCTCCGGCAAGCGGTCCGCCGACGAGGCCGCCTTCGTGAAGGCCAGTGGCCTGCTCACCGGCAGCCTCCTGCCGCCGAAGACTGCCGCCGCGCTCTACCGTGCCGTCTCGAAGATCCCCGGGCTGATCGTTGTCGAAGGCGCCCGGGACGCGGCGAACCGCACCGGGGTGGCCGTCGTCATGGACGGAGTCGCCGCCATCAGCTTCGGGCAGGGGGGCGAGCCCCGCTCCGAGCTGATCTTCGACGAGAAGACCCTCGCCTACATGGGCGAGAGCACGGTGAACCTCTCCGCCCCGGAGAACCGGTGCCAATCCCTCGCGGCGGGCGACCTCGTGGGCTCGGTCGCCATCCTGGAACGGGCTGTCGTCGAGAAGAAGGGCGAGCGGCCGTAGGGCCCCAGCAGCCGTAGGAGACGCTGTCGGCGAGTCCCGCCAGATCCCCGGCAAGTGGGTTGTGAGTCCCAGCGACACACCGTGAACTCGGCGTGTCGCTGGGACTCACAACCCACTTGCCTCGCCCTACGGTCCGCCCGGCGGCGGCGACGCAGACGGCGGCAGCCGCACGAGCAGCGCCCGGGACGACACCGTGCCGCCGGGCTCCCAACCCGTGGCACGGGCCACCTCGGGCAGGGCCCGGCGTACGGCGTTGCGCAGCGACGGGTGGCCGTCGCCGCGCAGCCCGGCGAAGAACGCCACCCGGTCGGCGATGCCGTCGGCCCGGTCCCGCAGCACCGGACCGACCAGCCCGACACCGGCCGCGGCCTGGACGTTGTCGACGAGGACGACCGGACGCCCGGGCCGGTGGCCCCGCTGTACGGCACCGGTGTAGGCGTCGTCGAGATCGGCGAGCAGGGCCCGTACGAGATACCGCTCGGCGTGGGTACGGGAGTCGCCGCCCGCCCTGAAGTGCCCGGAGAGCAGGATGAGTCCGAGCTTCGGACTGCCGCCCGCGCTCGGGCAGTCGCGGTACCAGGTGGCCGCCTTCCGCAGCCGCCGGTGGGTGGGCGTGACACCCTCCGAGAAGGCCTCCAACGTCGCCTCGATGATCGGCTCGACGACCGGTTCCGTACGGGGCGGCGCGTCGACGGGACCCGTACGGGACGGCGCGTTGGCCATTCCCATTCCCCTTCCCGTCCCCGTCCCCGTCCCCGTTCCGGACAGCGCGTCGACCAGTCGGGCCGACACCCGGCCGACCCAGCGGCCCGCGAATCCGGCGACCCGGGAGCCGGTGTCGTTCAGCAGCAGGATCCGTTCGGCCTCCTGGCGGATGCGCGGCAGGTCACGGTCGCCCCAGCCGCCCGCCGCCACGGCCAGCAGCCCCGCCGTGAGCCGCGGAAAGGCGATCCGCCCGGCGCCGGCCACCGGCTCGGCGAGCTGCTCGGCGATGGTCAGCACGGCCTGCGACACGGGCGACCAGGCCGCACCGGACCCGGGTGACGGGGCCTCACCGGACCCGGACGACAAGGCTTCGCAGTCGATCAGCGCGACCGGGGTGATCCCCTCGTAGGCGGCCCGGAGTTCGCCGAGCAGCGCGCTCTTGCCGAGCCCGGGCCCGCCCGCGAACACCACGAACGGCGACTCCTTCGCGTACTCCAACGGAGTCGGCCCGTGCTGGAACGGGCGCAGGCCGACCAGCCGTGCGGCGAGGCCGGGTGGGTCCGTGTCGAACAACGCCCCGCGGCCGTGCAGCCCACTACTGTGCACCGCTTCTCCCCCCGGGGCTGTCCGGATCCCCGTGCTGTCGTGAGGTGTATCAACAGCGGAGCGGAGAGGGGGAGTTGATTCGGAGTCGGTCGCAGGATGCCCGGCAGGTTGCGAAAGTGTCGGTGCCGTGGGCGGAGAGTGACCGCAGAACCGGTCGTGCGACCAGTACACGGCGAACAGCGTCCCGTGAACCGCGACCCGTCAACAGCGAACCGTCAACAGCGAATGCCGGTCAGTGCACCGTGATCGAGTCCAACTGCGCCCGCAGATACACGTGCGAGTCCACCGGCTCGTGGGCCACCCGTCCCACCGGCGCCGGGACGGACTCGACGATGGTGCCCGGGGTGCACTCGCCGAAGTAGACGAGGGACATCAGCTCCTCGGCGGGGGAGTCGGCGGGCGGCGGCAGCACGCGGTGGCGGCCGGAGCGCCACCTGTCTCCCGTCCAACGGGCCATCAGATCACCGATGTTGATGGTGAAGGCGTCCGGGTCGAAGGGGGCGTCCTCCCAGCCGCCCTCGTCCGTGTAGACCTGCAGGCCGCCCTTGCCCGCCTGGCGGTCGAGGATGGTGACCGTGCCGAAGTCGGTGTGCGGGCCGATACGGAACTGGCCTTCCTCGGGCTCGCCGACAACCTCCGTACCCGGGTACCAGTTGATGTTGAAGCCGTAGGTCGGGTGGCTCATGTGGCGGGTGAAGAAGTCGGCTTCGAGGCCGAGGGACGCGCCGAGCAGGTCCAGGAGATGGTTCTCCAGCTCGGCCATCCGGGCCAGGTATTCCTCGCACAGCGCCCGGAGTTCGGGGGTTTCCGCGGGCCAGACGTTGGGCGCGTACCACTCCGCGTTGGTCTCCGGGTCGTCGAAGGGCTCGTGCGTCGCGAAGGACAGGGACTCCTTGAGATCGGGCGGGGTCTCCGTGCCCTCCGAGTAGCCGTTGGCCTCGGCGCCCGGGCCGAGCCAGCCCCGGCCGCCGACCTGGACGGCGTACGGCTGCTTCACCTCGGCGGGCAGCCGGAAGAAGGCGCGGGCGGCCTCGCGGATGTCCGCGCGGAGGGCGGGGTCGACGCCGTGGCCGGTCACCAGGAGGAAGCCGGCGGTCTGGAGCGCCGAGTCGACCGTACGCGCGATCTCCTCGCGGGCCGCCGGGTCGCCGGAGACCCAGGGCCGCAGATCGACGGTGGGAATACGGGGGTTGCCGGTGCCGCTGGAGTCACGGGTGCTGCTGGGGCTGCTGGGGGTGGCGGCGTCACTCACCGATGTCCTCATTCCACAACTCGGGTTGGTCCTTGATGAAGTCACGCATCAGGGCGATGCACTCGGGGTCGTCCAGCAGGATGATCTCGATGCCGTGCTCGGCTAGCCAGTCGTGCCCGCCGTGGAAGGTCTCGGCCTCCCCGACGACGACCCGGGAGATCCCGAACTGCCGGACGAGACCGCTGCAGTACCAGCAGGGGGAGAGGGTGGTCACCATCGTCGTGCCCTTGTACGTACGCTGCCGTCCCGCGTTCCGGAAGGCGGCCGTCTCCGCGTGCATCGACGGGTCGCCGTCCTGGACCCGCCTGTTGTGTCCGCGCCCCAGCAGGGCGCCGTCCGCTCCGTACAACGCGGCCCCGATGGGGATACCGCCCTCGGCCAGCCCCGCGCGCGCCTCCGCGACGGCGGTGGCCAGCCATGCGCGTGCCTGCGCCTGCACCTGTGCCTGCACCTCTCCCCCTGCCCCTGCCCCTGCCCCTGTCCTTGCCCCTGCCCCTGTCCTTGCCCTTGCCTGATCCATGCCTCCACTCTCCTTCGGCTGAAACACCGGGGCAACGTGCGGAAAGTACTCTTCCGGCAGCCCACAGCCGGACGAACTGTCGGTCCGACGGTCGATCCGACCCGCCGGGAGGCCCGTATGCCCGCCCTCACCCTCCGCGAGATCCTGGCCCTCGACTCCGTCCGTTCCGCCGCGCCCACGCTGCTCGCGGGCGAGGACGCCCTCGACAGCCCGGTCCGCTGGGTCCACTCCAGCGAGGTCTACGAGGGCGCGAACTTCCTCGACGGCGGCGAACTCCTCCTCACGAACGGCTTCGGCCTCGCGGAAGCGGACGCCGCTGACCGCCGCCGGTACGTCCGCGAACTCGCCGCCCGCGGCGCCGCCGCCCTAGCAGTCGAGGTGGGCCGTTCGCTGCCGCGTATGCCGGAGGAGGTCACGGACGAGGCCCGCCGTCTCGGCCTCCCGCTGGTCGCCCTGCGCCGGGTGGTCCCCTTCGTACGGATCACGGAGGCGGCGAACCGCGCGATCGTCGCCCGGGGCCTGTCCGGCCGCGCGGTACGCCCCTGGGGCGCCGACCACACCGCCGCGCTGCTTGCCGACCTCGCCGACGGCCAGGCACTCAACCAGCCCGAGGTGGAGGCCCGGGCCGCGCTGGCGGGCTTCCGTCCGGGGCGCGACGCGCGCCTGGTCGGCGTCTCGGTCCACGGCCCGCAGCACCTCGCGACGGCGGCGGTCGACCGGGCGGCACGGGCGGTGGTCGGGACGGGCGCGCTGCGGGCGGGCTTCCCCGGAGACGTACTGGCCCTGCTGGCCCTCCCGGACACGGGCGTCGCCGCGGCAGCCTGCGTACGGGATCCCGTACGGGCGCTTCAGGACGCGTTCCGGTCCGCCGCCGAACCGTCCCTGACGGTGGCCGTCGGACACACCGTCCCGGCGAGCGCGGGCTGGCTCCGCTGGAGCGACACGCTCCGCGCGGCCCGTACGACGCTGGAGCTGGCCCTCACGGTCCCGCCGGCCTCTCCCTGCCCCGCCGAGGGCCCGCTCGTGACGTCGTCCCGGGCCCTCGCCCTGGAACGCGAGCTGACCCGCGGCGGCGTCGACGCGAACCGCGACCGGCTCTCCCACCTGGTCCGGCACACCCTCGGCCCGCTCATCTCCTGGGAGGCCGCCCACCCCGCCGACCTGGTCCGCACCTTGGAGACCCACCTGCGCCACGGCTGCTCGCCGACCCGCACGGCAGCCCTCCTCCACATCGGCCGCCAGTCCCTCTACCAGCGCCTCGAACGCATCGAGTCCCTGCTCGGCCTGGAGATCGACGACCCCGACCTGCTGGGCGAGCTGCTGGCGGCGACGTGCGCGCACCGGGTGGTACGGGGGATGGGGGCGGCCGGAACGGGCGACCTGCGGACGGTGGCCTGAGACGGGCCGCCGTCTAGACCTTGTCGGCCGCCCTGGTGATGACCGAGAACTCCACTCCGAAGGGGTCCGTGATGGTGGCCATCCGGCCGTAAGGGGTGTCCTCGGGGGTGTCGGCGGTGCCGCCCGCCGCGATGGCACGGCCGACGACGGCGTCCGTGTCGGCGACCTCGAACGTGGTCGCCCAGACGGACCTGGAGGCAGCCGGGAAACCGAAGATGCCGCCGATCTCATGGCCGTCCGGGCGGCGCAGGAAGGTGAAGTCGAGGTCCGGGAGGGTCTTGTTGAGGTCCAGGGTGTAGTCGAACACGGCCGTGTAGAAGGCCCGGGCGGGTTCGGGGTCCGGGGTGACCAGGTCGTTCCGTACGAGGGAGTCGGGCTCGTTCACGACCTCGCAGCCGAGGTGGGCCCGCGCCTCCCAGAGGCCGAAGCGGGCGCCGACCGGGTCCTGCGCGATGGCCGTACGGCCGTGCTCCCCGATGTCCGTCGGAGCCGTGAGCAGGGATCCGCCCGCGTCGACGACGCGTTTGGCGGTGCCGTCGCAGTCCGCCGTCGCGAAGTACATGGTCCAGCCGGGGTCGCCCGTGGCGGCCGTGGCGGTCGGGGAGGCCGGGGAGGCCGGGTTCTGCGTGATGGCCGCGACGGGCCGCCCGCGCAGCAGGCACACCGTGCCGAGTCCGGTGCCGGTGTCGGTGTCGGCGGAGTCGGGCGCGTACTCCCAGCCGAAGAGCGCGCCGTAGAACTCCCGCGCGCGTTCGGGGTCGGGCACCCGGAGGTCGATCCACGTGGGCGTACCGTCCGGCTGAATGGTGGTGACGAGACTCATCGCGGGCTCCTTGGTCGGTCGTCGGTCGTCGGTCGTCCGTCGTCCGTCGTCCGTCGTCGGACTCCGGAGACGTGAGCCCGACGATAGGAGCCCTCCAGGCCAGATCGTGTCCTATACGACCAGGCCTGGGTCCTTCGAATCCTTGGCCCCTCCGGGGAGCTCGGGGGCCGCTGGTCCGTACCCCCTGCCCAGGGCGACGTTTGGAAGGTTCGGGACAGTTCTGACGGCTGCCACCAGGCCTTACGGAGGCCGCGAGTGTCCCAAATCTTCCAGTTACCCCGACGGTGCCCACCGCGCGGAAAGCCCCCTCCCTACGCGGGGGTCGGCGCCGCCTCGGGCAGCAGTCCCGCCGCCTTCACCGCCGCCCAGAAGCCGCCCGGAACAGGGTGGTTGAGGAAGGCCACGCTCCCCGCCACCTCCTCGGGCGAGCGGGCGCCCACGACCACGCTCGCGACGGCGGGGTGGCCGAGCGGAAACCGCACGGCCGCCGCGAGGGGCGGGACACCGAAGTCCGCGCACACGCGCCGTAACGCCTCGATACGCGCGGCCAGTTCGGCCGGCACCGACCGGTATCCGTGCGGAGCGCCCGGCCGGGGGTCGGCCAGCAGCCCCGACTGGTAGACACCCGCGGCCATGACGGCCACGCCCCGCTCGGCGCACAGCGGGAGCAACTCGTCGAGCCCCGACTGGTCGAGCAGGTTGTAACGCCCGGCCAGCAGCACGCAGTCGGGCCCGGGCGCCGCCGCCTCCCTCAAGAAACGGGCCGCCACGGGCGCGTGGTTGACGCCGAGCGAGACCGCGCCGATGACACCCCTGGCCCGAAAATCGGCCAGCGCACGGTACGCCTCGCCCACCGCGCCCCCGAAGTCCTCGTCGGGATCGTGCACATGGAGCACGTCGACGCGGTCGAGCCCCAGCCGCTCCAGGCTCTCCTCGACCGACCGCAGCACTCCGCCGTACGAGTAGTCGAGCCGCGGCCCGACCCCGGCCGGCGGGTCCGCCCAGATCGGCTGGGTGTCCGGCCCGCCCGGTTCGATGAGCCGCCCCACCTTGGTGCACAGCACGTACGCGTCACGGGGCCGCGCCGCGAGGGCCGCGCCCGTACGGGTCTCCGAGCGCCCGTACCCGTACACGGGAGCCGTGTCGTAGAGCCGTACGCCCAGCTCCCAGGCGGTGTCGAGGGTGGCCGCCGCCCGCTCCTCCGACACGGGCTCGAACAGACCGCCCACGGAAGCGAGCCCCAGCCCGAGACGGCTGACCCGAAGTCCCGTGCGGCCCAGCGGTACGAGGTCGTCGGCTCTCATCACCAACCTCTCCCCGGGACGCGACACACCTACCCGTCGGCGAGGGCGGCGGCCACCGCGGGCAGGCGGCCCATGGCGTGGGCCACGCCGAGTCCGTCCATGTAGTCGCGGACGTGCGTGATCAGGCCGTCGTGGACCCGGATCACCAGGAGGCCGGGGAAGCGGAAGGACCGGCCGGTCGTGGTCACGGTCCCGGTGACGACCTGTTCGACGGTGATCACCTCGGGGTCGGTGCTGTCGTGCACGACGACGTCACGGATCTCCCGTGGCCGCGCCGGACTGGCGCCCCAGGCAGCCCGGTAGCCCGCGCGCACCTCCTCGCGCCCCTGATACCGCTCGGGCATGCCGGGGAAGAGGAACGGGAACTCGTGGACGGCGTCGACCGCGTAGAGGTCGGCCAGGTCGTCCGCGGATCCGTCGAGCATCGCCCGCTGATAGCGGGCCAGGACCTCACGAGGGCCGGGAGAGGGCGGGGCTGCTGGGTCCGGCATGGCGGTGGTCTCCGTTCGGTCGGGCCTCTCGGTAGTGCTCCGCGCGCAGATGCCGCCTCAGCAACACGTCGGAGTCGGTCTCCGCGCTGCGGTTGCACCGGGCACGGGCGTCGTCACGGAGTATCGCGAGCTCGGTACACGCCGGGCAACCGGGGACGGGTACGGGCGGTCGGCTCAGGTCTTCTCCCTGAGCCTCTTGAGCTTCCTGAACCTCCCCGCCCTCCTGACGTACCGTCACAGCCCCCTCCCCGAACGCTTGTTGGTGGCCTTCAAGGCCGCCGCCAACCGTTCGTCGGCGGTTGCCGGGCGGATCCGCCCGGGGTCGGCTTGCCATTCCCGGCCGCCGCCCACCGGGCGCAGCATCGCGTACGGGCCCGTCGTGTCCCGGTACTCGCCGACGCGTTGCGTCACCGGGTCGTAGACGAGGGCTCCGCGTTCCGGCGCTGTTTCTGCTTCCACTGACGCTCCGTACGTTGGATGACTACTCTGGGTGCATCCAGCGTTGCGGAGCGGCACAGCCCGTTTCAACGCATGACGCGTGCCACTGGCGCACTGTCACGGAGAGGAACGGACGCCGTGAGTCGACGCAACGCCGAGGGAGGTTCGGCGGCCACGACCGCCGCCGTGTTCGGCGAGGTCCTGAAACACTTCCGCGAGGCCGCCGACCTCACACAGGAGGGCCTGGCCCGCCAGATCCCGTGCGACCGCTCGCACGTGGCCCGCGTGGAGGCGGGCACGCGCGTCCCACAGGACACGTTCGCGAAGGCGTGTGACGAACTGCTGGGTACGGGTGGGGTGTTGATGCGGTTGTGGAGCCGGATCGACTGGTATCCGGAGGTGCAGCATCCGGACTGGTTCGAGCGCAGGGCCGAGATGGATGCGCAAGCGGTGGCGCTGCGGGCGTATCAAGAGCGGGTCGTCCCGGGCCTGTTGCAGGCGCCGAACTACGCGCACGCGCTGTTCTCCCAGGTCGCGAGCGGTGATGAGGTGGAGGAGCGTGTCCGGGCGCGGCTGAGCCGCCAGCCGCGCTTCCTGGCCGACGGCGGTCCGCTGTATGTCGCCGTCCTGGACGAGAGCTGTCTGCGCAACGCGGTGGGGAGTCCGGAGGTCATGCGCGAGCAGTGCGCGCATCTGCTGAGTGTCGGACAGCGCTCCAACATCCGTATCCAGGTGGCCCCGGCGGGCCTCTTCGGGCTCGTCCGCCCCAGGGGCTCGATGTCGTTGATCAAGCTGCCCGACGGGCACGAGTGGGTGTACTCAGAGTCGCTGGACCGTGGGCATTTCAACGACGATCCGGCCGTCTTCGCGCGCTACAGCCAGACCTATGATGTGCTCAGGGCGGACATCCCGTCAGCCCGCGAATCCGCCGCTCTGATCAGCGACGTGATGGAGGGGTACGAACATCATGGACAGGCACGAGCTAAGCGCGGCGACCTGGATCAAGAGCAGCTACAGCGACAACAACGGCGGCGACTGCATCGAATTCGCCCCCGGCATCCCCGGCATCGTCCCCGTCCGTGACAGCAAGAACCCCGACGGGCCCGCCCTGCTCATCGCGCGGAGCGCCTGGGCGGTGTTCGTGGCGGCCGTGCGCTGACCCGCTGTCAGACCCCTCCGGCGGCGTTCTGTCGCCTGGCCGCCGCCGCAGGCAGCTGACGCAGTAGCGCGTACAGCCCCCCACTCACCACAAAGCCCACCAGGCATGTGATGTCCCCGAAGGACGGCCACTGCTCGGGCACCCACCCCACGTACTTCTCCTGGTTGGAGAAGAGGGGGACCGACACCGCGATGCCCGCCAACAGGGCGGTGATCCCCGGCCAGTTGGTGAAGGTACGGTCACCGAGCCGCGGCGCGAGTTCCTCGGCGGGCGTACGCGACCGGCCCCACCGCTCGACCAGCACCACCCCCAGCCACGGCCCCACCCAGTACGCGATGACCAGCAGGAACGCCTCGTACGCATGGCCCGCGTCGGCGAGTGACGCCCACGCGGCGGCCGTACCGGCGAGCCCCGACAGCACCACCAGAGCGCTCCGCCCCAGCCACTTCGGGAGCCTCAGTCCGAGCGACGTGACGGACATGGCGGAGGAGTAGACGTTGAGGGCGTTGGCCGAGACCGCGCCCAGGATGATGGCCAGCAGGGCCAAGTCGCCCAGCCAGTCGGGCAGATGACCCGTGAAGGCGGCCGTCGGGCTCGCGCCCTCCGGGGCGACGATCGTCGCCGAGGCCGCGCCGATTACCGACACGACTGCTACGGAGACGAAGAGCCCCACCGCCGGATACAGCGCCGTACGCAGCCGGGATGCCGTGGGCGGCAGGTAGCGCGAGTAGTCCGAGGCTCCCGGGTTCCAGCCGGCCGTGTATCCCCAGGCCGTGCTGAAGGCGAGCAGGAAGCCGCCGATGCCGCCGCCCGCGCCGGGCGCCCCGAGGTCGGCCTCGCGGAACGTCCACACACCGGCCAGCAGGAAGACCACGGCCAGCACCGGGAACGCGTACCGCTCGAAGACGTGCACGAAGTTGTGGCCGATGAAGCCGATGACGATCTCGGCGGCCACGACGAGGAGGAGCGAGGGCAGGGGGCGCAGGCCCGTCAGCGTGTTGAGCGCGAAGGCGGCGCTCACGCTGTTCACGGCGAACCAACCCACCCCCGCTACCAGGGCGTTGACCCCGGACGGCAGCAGATTGCCCTTGAAGCCGAAGGCGAAGCGGCCGATGGCCATCTGCGGTACGCCGAACCGTGGGCCGTCGAGCGACAGCACTCCGTGGGTCACCGAGCCCAGCGCCGTGCCGAGCAGGAGTGCCGCTGTCGCCTGCCAGAAGTTCAGGCCGAAGAAGAGGACGGAGATGACGCCGATGTAGACCGTCGCGAACTCGATGTTCGGGGAGGCCCAGGTCCACAGCAGTTGCAGCGGGCTGCCGTGCCGCTCGGCGAGGGGGATCGGCTCCGCGCCCGCCGTCTCGACGGCGATGACCTTGTCGCCGTACTCGGGGGATGGGGTGACGGAGGTGTCGGTACTGGCCGGAGCAGTCGTCATGCCCGGTAAGTGTCCGGGCCGCGCGCGCCCGGGCCCAGGGGCGCACTGTCCGCTTCGGGGGGCTCGCCGGCGTACACCTTGTAGGGCGCCGGGGCCTCTTTCCGCCCCCGCCGCTGATTTTCAGCGGGGGCCAGAGCGGCTCAGGGCTTCGGCGGAACGCCATCGTCCGGCCCGTCACCGGCCCCGCCCTCCCGCCGCTTCAGCTCCTCCTCGCGGCGCCGCAGGTCGTCCTCCCAGTTCTTGAGGTGCGCCTCGTCGTCGGTCACGGCATCCGTCGGGCCGTCGTCGTCCTCGCTCGCGTCCTTGCCGTCACCCTTGTTGCCACTCTTGCCGTCGTCCTTGAGGGACTTGAGGAACTCGGGGTTGTCGTCGGGTGCGACCCAGCCACCCCGCCCGCCCCGGCCGAACGAGGACGTGCCACGCGGCTTGCGCTGGTGGCCGACGATCAGCCAGGAGATGGAGCCGACAAGCGGGAACAGCAGCACGAGCATCGCCCAGAGTGGCTTCGGGATGTAGCGGATGTCCTTCTCATCGGTGGTGATGCAGTCGATGAAGGCATAGATGCTGAGCCCCAACGGCACCAGAATCATCAGCACCCGAAGCATGCGGCGGTCCCCCTGTGGAGAGTGGAGAAGCAGAGAAAGCAGAGAAAGCAGAGATAACGGAGAAGCGAAGATACGGAGAAGTAGAGAATGCGTGCGGCCATCGGGGCCGGTGAACCGCCCCCGTTACAGGTTCAGCGTAGCGAGTAGCCGATACTGGAACGCATGGCTTACGACGATCTTCGTTCCCTGCTCCGGGCGCTGGAGCGCGAGGGCGACCTCAAGCGCATCAAGGCCGAGGTGGACCCGTATCTGGAGGTCGGGGAGATCGTCGACCGCGTCCAGAAGGCGGGCGGCCCCGCCCTGCTCTTCGAGAACGTGCGCGGGTCGGCGATGCCGCTCGCGATGAACGTCTTCGGGACGGACCGCCGCCTCCTCAAGGCGCTCGGCCTGAAGTCGTACGAGGAGATCAGCGAGAAGATCGGCGGCCTGCTCAGGCCCGAGCTGCCGCAGGGGTTCGTCGGCGTGCGCGAGGCCTTCGGGAAGCTCGGCGCCATGACCCACGTACCGCCGAAGAAGGTGAAGTCCGACAAGGCGCCCGTCCAGGAGGTCGTGCTCAAGGGCGACGAGGTCGACCTCGATGTGCTGCCCGCGCTCTTCACCTGGCCGCAGGACGGCGGGTCCTTCTTCAACCTGGGTCTGACCCACACCAAGGACCCGGAGAGCGGCATCCGCAACCTCGGGCTCTACCGCCTCCAGCGCCACGACAAGCGCACCATCGGCATGCACTGGCAGATCCACAAGGACAGCCGCAACCACTACCAGGTGGCCGCGCGGAAGGGCGAGCGGCTGCCGGTCGCGATCGCCTTCGGGTGCCCGCCGGCGGTGACGTACGCGTCCACGGCCCCTCTTCCCGGTGACATCGACGAGTACCTCTTCGCCGGGTTCGTCCAGGGCAAGCGGATCGAGATGGTCGACTGCGAGACGGTGCCGTTGCAGGTGCCCGCGAACGCCGAGGTCGTACTCGAAGGGTGGCTGGAGCCCGGCGAGATGCTGCCGGAGGGGCCGTTCGGCGACCACACCGGGTTCTACACGCCGCAGGAGCCCTTCCCCGCCCTCACCATCGACTGCGTGACGATGCGCAGGCGGCCGCTGCTCCAGTCGATCGTGGTCGGCCGGCCGCCGACGGAGGACGGCCCGCTGGGCCGGGCGACGGAGCGGTTCTTCCTCCCCCTCCTCAAGATCATCGTGCCGGACATCGTGGACTACCACCTCCCCGAGGCGGGCGGTTTCCACAACTGCGCGATCGTCGCGATCGACAAGAAGTACCCGAAGCACGCCCAGAAGGTGATGCACGCCGTCTGGGGCGCCCACATGATGTCCCTGACCAAACTGATCGTGGTCGTCGACTCCGACTGCGACGTCCACGACCTGCACGAGGTCGCGTGGCGCGCGCTGGGGAACACGGACTACTCCCGTGACCTCACCGTCGTCGAGGGACCGGTCGACCACCTCGACCACTCCTCGTACCAGCAGTTCTGGGGCGGCAAGGCGGGCATCGACGCGACGAGGAAGTGGCCCGAGGAGGGGTACACGCGGGACGGCGGCTGGCCCGACATGGTGCTGTCCGACCCGGAGACGGCGGCGAAGGTCGACCGCCGGTGGAAGGAGTACGGACTCTCGTGAGCAGCGCATCAGCCGCGATCCCCCAGCCCCAGCCGGGGCGCACCAAGGCGTTCCTGCGCCTCGTCATGATCGAGCACTCCGTCTTCGCGCTGCCCTTCGCGTACATCGCGGCGCTGACGGCGATGTTCACGCTGGACGGGAACATCCACTGGGTCCGGCTGCTGCTGGTGACCATCGCGATGGTCGGCCTGCGGACCTTCGCCATGGCGGCGAACCGGATCATCGACCGCGAGATCGACGCCCGCAACCCCCGTACGGCCCATCGCGAGCTCGTCACCGGCGCGATGAGCGTGAAGCACGCGTGGACGGGCGCGCTGGTCGCCCTGGTGTTCTTCCTCGGCGCGGCGGCCCTGCTCAACCCGCTGTGCCTGGCGCTGGCCCCCATCGCGGTCATCCCGATGGTGGTCTACCCGTACGGCAAGCGGTTCACGAACTTCCCGCAGGCCATCCTCGGTCTGGCCCAGGCGATGGGGCCGATCGGCGGCTGGCTGGCGATCACGGGGGAGTGGTCCTGGGACGCGGTACTCCTCGGCCTCGCGGTCGGCATCTGGATCGGCGGCTTCGACCTGATCTACGCCTGCCAGGACGTGACAACGGACCGCGAGATCGGCGTCATGTCGGTCCCGGCGCGCTTCGGTATCCCGACGGCGATCTGGGGCGCGCGCGCCTGCCACGCCCTCACGACGGCCCTCTTCGTCTGGTACGCGCTGGCCACCGACGCGGGCACCTTCTTCTGGTTCGGCCTGCTGATCGTCACGGCCGCGTTCCTGTACGAGCACTCGATCGTCCGCCCGCACGACCTCTCTCGCGTGAACCGCGCCTTCTTCAGCGTCAACGGCTTCATCGGGATTGCCCTGTTCGGGTGTGCGTTGCTTGATCTTCTGGTTCGGGGTCTGACCGTGTGAATACGGTGCGGCCTACCATCGAGGGCAGGAACCCCAGGGAGGCCACCGTGACCGTCTCGGACCTTGACCGCCTGCACTCGCAGCTCAGCAAGCTGGAGGACATGTTCCCCGGCTACCTGACGGAGATTGTCGAGGGCAGCATCGTGATGAACCCGGTCAGGCCGTTCCACGGGAGGACCATCCAGCGCCTGTGGGCCCTCGTCGAGGACCAGCTGCCGCCGGAGTGGGTCGTGGTGAGTGATGTGGCCTTTCCGTTCGATGACGCCAACGAGTTCTGCCCGGACCTCGCGGTCATTCCCGCCGAAGCGGAGGCCGAGAACCGCAGCGCGTACCCGTTCGACCTGATCGAGCTCGTTGCCGAGGTGGTGTCTCCGGAGAGTGTCCGGCGTGACTACGAGGTGAAGCCCCGCTGGTACGCCTCCCGCGGCATCGCCAACTACTTGATCCTCGACCCGCTCAAGGGCCACTGCGTCACGATGTGGAACCCGGGCGCCGACGGCTACCGGGGCCGCGACATCATCCCGTACGGCACGGACCTGACCGTCGATTCGTCGCTGGGCAAGCTGACGATCGCCACCGCAGGTCTTCCCACGGATCCGAAGGCGCGCGACCGGTCCTGAGCTCCGGGCGGCCCGCCGGTAGGCTCAGGGTGTGAACGCAGGAGAAACTCAGCGTCGGCCTTGGATCGTGGGGGTCTCCGGCGCGTCCGGAACGCCGTACGCGGCGGCCGTGCTGCGTGCCCTCCTCGCGGTCGGCGAAAGCGTCGACCTCGTCGTCTCGCGGGCCTCACGGCTCACGCTGCTCGACGAGACCGGGATCGGCTTCCGGGACGCCCACTGGCAGGAGGACCTCCGGGAGTGGCTCGGCCGGGGGGCCGACGGCAAGCCCGGTACCTTCACGGCGGACGTCGGCGACATACGGTACTGGAGCGCGGGTGACCTGGCGGCGGGGCCGTCGTCGGGCTCGTACGCCTCGAAGGGCATGCTGATCGTGCCCGCCTCCACCGCATGCGTCGCCGGAGTCGCGCTCGGCCTCTCGAAGGACCTGTTGCAGCGTGCCGCGAGCGTCACGCTCAAGGAGCGGCGCAAGCTGGTCGTCGCCGTCCGCGAGACTCCGTTGAACGGGCAGACCCTGCGGCATCTGGTGACACTGGACGACGCGGGCGCGACCGTACTGCCGGCCTCCCCGGCGTTCTACGCGGGAGCGACCCACATCCAGGACCTGGTGGACTTCGTCGCCGGGCGCGTGCTGGACGCGGCGGGCGTCGGGCACACGCTCTACCGCCGCTGGGAGGGCGAACTCGGCGGCGGCGACCAACGCACCACCTGAGCAACGCGCAGCACAGTACCCACGCATCACTTCAGGGCATCACTTCAGGAACTCTTCAGCGGAAGGCTATCGATCGCATGGACGCGGTGGACAGGCAGCTCATCCAGGCCCTCAGGGAGAACGGCCGGGCTTCCTACGCGGAGCTGGGACGCCTCGTCGGACTGTCGGGACCCAGTGTCACCGACCGCATCAACCGCCTGGAGGCCGCCGGTGTCATCACCGGCTACCGCGCGACGGTCGACGCGACCTCGCTCGGCCTCGGCGTCACCGCCCTCATCGGCATCTCGCTCTCCGACGCCACCGACCACCAGGACGTGGCGCACCGGCTCAAGGAACTCAACGAGATCGAGGACTGCTGGTTCATCGCCGGCGACGACTCCTACATGCTCAAGGTGCGGGCGCCCGACGTGGACGGCCTGGAGAAGACCATCCGGCGGCTGTCGGGGACGAAGGGCGTCTCCCGGACCCGTACGACCATCGTGCTCTCCACGAAGTGGGAGAACAGGGTGGGTGAGCTGCCCGAAGAGGAATAAGACTCTGGGCGTACGGTTGGCAGGGTTCGTCACTAGGAGAGGCACAAGCATGGATGTCGGGCTCAAGCGCGAGCTGGAGGACAAGGTCCGGGCCGGTGAGCGGCTGACCCGCGAGGACGGTATCGCGCTGTACGAGTCGGACGACCTGGCCTGGCTGGGCGGGCTCGCCCACGAGGTGCGGACCCGGAAGAACGGCGACGTCGTCCACTTCAACGTCAACCGCCACCTCAACATGACGAACGTGTGCACCGCGTCCTGCGCGTACTGCTCGTTCCAGCGCAAGCCGGGCGAGAAGGACGCGTACACGATGCGCATCGAGGAGGCCGTCCGCCTCGCCAAGACGATGGAGGGCGAGAACCTCACCGAGCTGCACATCGTCAACGGCCTGCACCCGAACCTGCCGTGGCGGTACTACCCGCGCTCGCTCAGCGAACTGAAGAAGGCCCTCCCGAACGTTTCCCTGAAGGCCTTCACGGCGACGGAGATCCACCACTTCGAGACGATCTCGGGGCTGAGCGCGTCCGAGATCCTCGACGAGCTGATCGACGCGGGTCTGGAGTCGTTGACCGGCGGCGGCGCGGAGATCTTCGACTGGGAGATCCGGCAGCACATCGTCGACCACCGCACCCACTGGGAGGACTGGTCGCGCATCCACCGCCTCGCGCACGAGAAGGGTCTCAAGACCCCGTGCACGATGCTGTACGGCCACATCGAGGAGCCGCGTCACCGGGTCGACCACGTCCTGCGTCTCCGCGAACTCCAGGACGAGACCGGCGGCTTCCAGGTCTTCATCCCGCTGCGCTACCAGCACGACTTCGTGGACATGAAGGACGGCAAGGTGCGTAACCGCCTCCAGGCGCGTACGCAGATGGCGACGGGCGCGGAGGCGTTGAAGACGTTCGCGGTGTCGAGGTTGTTGTTCGACAACGTGCCGCACGTCAAGGTCTTCTGGGTGATGCACGGCGTCCAGACCGCCCAGCTTGCCCTCCAGCACGGCGCCGACGACATGGACGGCTCGGTCGTCGAGTACAAGATCACCCACGACGCCGACAACTACGGCACCCCGAACAAGCTGACCCGCGAGGACCTCCTCGACCTGATCCGCGACGCCGGTTTCCGCCCGGTCGAGCGGAACACGCGGTACGAGATCATCCGCGAGTACGACGGCCCGGACGCGGGGCGTCGGGAGTCGCCGCAGCCGATGAGGGTTTGAGTCTGCGGGGGTGCTGGGTGGGGGTCTGAGGCCGCGGGTGTGTCGGGTGCGGGCCGGCGGGGGCTCGTCGCTCCCCCACTCTCGGCTTCGCTCGAGCGGGGGGACCCCCATCGCGGCGGAGCCGCAAATGTCACAGCCCCGCGCCCCTTCGGGGCGTGACGTACGTGACGTCGGGGCCTGCTTGAGGTGGGTGTGGCGTAATGTCTAGCCTGCTCCTATGCCCCTTACGTTCGAACTCGACCCCCCGGTCGACCGCGCGTTGCGCGACGGCATTCTCACCCTGTGGGCGGACGTCGCCAACGCCGGCGGCTCCGTCGGCTTCGTACCCCCCGTGACGGTGGACGACGTACGCCCCGACCTGGTGAACCACTTCGTCGCCATGGCGGAGGGGCGGACCCGGCTGCTCGTCGGCCGGGACGCGTCGGGCGAGGTCGCGGCGACCGCGTTCATCGCCTTCAACACCCACCGGCTGATGCGCCACTGGGCGTGGCTCTACACGGTCATGGTGCACCCACGACACCAGCGCATGGGCTACGGCCGTGACCTGCTCGCCGCCTCCGCCGCCGCGGCCCGCACCCTGGACGGCATAGAGGCGATACGGCTCACCTGCCGCGGCGGGCTCGGCCTGGAGCACTTCTACGCCTCCTGCGGCTACAAGGAGGTCGGCCGGGTGCCCGGCGCGATCAGGGTCGCTCCCGGGGACGACCGCGACAGCGTATTCATGCTGCTGTCGCTCGCCTGACTCCCCACACCCCCCTGCAAGATCCTGTGCCCGGCGTGCTTCACTGGACGGTGCCCTTTGGGAATGTCGGGAACGTTCGGGGACGATCGGACCCCTTCGGACCTGTTCGGAACCGTTCGACACGGAAGAGTGGATTGAGATGCTCCGCTACACACTGATGCGCCTAGGGATCCTCGCGGGTTGCCTCGTGGTCGTCTGGGGCCTCGTCTACTCCGGCATCGCCCCGCGCGGTCTCGGTGACTCCAACGGCATGTGGATCGTCCTGCTCTCCCTGCTGATCTCGGCCCCCATCAGCTTTGTCGTCCTGCGCAAGGAGCGTGACCGCGCCTCGATCCAGATCGTCGAGCGCGTCGACCGCGTCAAGTCCAACCTGGAGGCCAACCGCAGCCAGGAGGACGACGTGACGGACGAGGTGACACGGGCCCAGGGCCAGGCGTCGTAACGACCGCTACCCCGCTACCCCGCTACCCCGCCACACCGCGATCCCGCTACGCCGCGATCCCGTCGCCACCCCGCTGAGCCGCCACTCCACCGAGCCGTCGGCGGACAACTCGTACTCTTGCTCGTATGGGTGCAGTCAAGAACAAACGGATGCCGCGTGCCGTGCGGGAGCAGCAGATGCTGGACGCGGCGGTGCGGTCCTTCGGGCAACGGGGGTACCGGGCCGCGTCGATGGACGACATCGCCGATCTGGCGGGTGTGTCCAAGCCGTTGGTCTATCTGTACCTGAACTCCAAGGAAGACCTCTTCACCGCGTGCATCCGGCGCGAGGCGGCGGCCCTGACCGCGGCCGTACGCGCGGGGGTCCAGCCGGACCTGCCCGCTGACCGCCAACTCTGGGAAGGGCTGCGGGCGTTCTTCACGCACACCGCGCAGAACCCGGACGGCTGGGCCGTGTTGCACCTCCAGGCGCGTACGCACGGGGAGCCGTTCGCCGCGGAGTTCGCCGCGCTGCGCGAGGAGATGGTCGCGTTCGTCACGGAGCTGATCGTGGTGGCCGCCCGTGAGGCGCGCCGGGATCCGTCGCTGCCCGAGCGCGAGGTCGCCGGCCTCGCGGAAGCCCTCGTCGGCGCGGCCGAGTCCCTCGCCGCCTGGGCCAACGCCACCCCCGGCGTCTCCGCCCGGCAGGCCGCCGCGACCATGATGAACTTCGCCTGGGCGGGCCTGGGGAACCTGATGGAGGAAAGACCGTGGTCGGACACGGCCGGTGCCCCGTGACGGGCGCGGGGCCGCAGGTTCCTGACTGCATCTACCGCGACTGCCGCGACTGCCGCGACTGCCGCGACTGCCGCGACTGCCGCACCTTCCGCGCCTACCGCACCTTCCGCACCTTCCGCATCACAGCTGAGCGTTGAGCACCTCGCCGGTCAGGTGCAGCCGCCCACCCGCCCCGCGCAGTTCGAAGGCGGCGCCCTCCGCCCCGTACGACACCGTCCCCGGCAGGAGCACCGGTGCCCTGAACTCCGCCCGGACCAGGGCCGTTTGAGGCGCCCCGTGCTCGGCGAGGCAGCGTGCCACGGTCCACATGCCGTGCGCGATGGCCCGGCGGAAGCCGAACAGCCGGGCGGTGAGGGGGTGGAGGTGGATCGGGTTGCGGTCGCCGGACGCGGCCCCGTACCGCCGCCCGACATCCCCGGCGAGCGCCCACTCGGCGACGACGGGCAGCGGCACGCGCGCATCGGGCCGCAACGACCCGCGTGCATCAGTCGCGTCGGGTGCTTCGGTCGCGTCGGATGCGGTCGGCCCGCCCGCGTTCCCCGCCGAGGTGTGCCGAGCCCGAGCCCGAGGCCGATTTCGATGCCGCGCCAGATACGTACTCCGCGACTCCCACACGAGTTCGCTCCCCGTCCGCACCTCCGTCACGACGACGGCCTCGGTTCCGCGCCGGTGGGGCACCAACTCATCGACGTGCACGGAGAGTTCGTACTCCCCGGTCGCCGCCGTCGCCCTTCGCCTCGTGATCCCGATGGAGGTGTGCACCAGTCCGAGCAATGGCAACGGAAAGCCGCGCTCGCTCATCAGCCGCATGGCCAGCGGGAATCCCAGCACGTGCGGATACGTAATGGGCAACTCATCGGCCCCCACCCCGAACCCACAGGCCCGTTCATACGCGGCGAGCCGGCCCAGATCGATGCGAACACCGGGGAGGACCAGCCGGGTCCGCGGTGCCGGAACCCCGCCCCGGGCCCGCTTGAAGAGCGAGAGGAAGGCACCCCGGGCAAGCAGGGGCCAGAGCCGCGGCGAACCGTCGAGGACGTGGGTACGCAGAGAACCCTTCCCGCCATCCGCCGCGCCATCCGTCACGCCATCCGTCACGTCGTCCATCACTTCTTACTCTCAAGTAGGGTTACCCGAGGTAAGGCTACGTCAGGGTGAGAAGCGGGTCGAGACGGTCCCCCGCGGCCCGAGCGCGGCCAGGTCGTCGACTTCGCGCGCGCCGGTGAGCAACGCCCGTGTTTCGTCAGTACGTTGGGCAAAGCTGAACAGTCGTCCCAACGCGCACGAACCTCTCACTCTTCCGCACACAAGCCCCCCGGTTTCCTGGGTGAACCCGCCACTTCGCAGGTCCGTAATGGGAGAAGTGCAAGAGTTAGGAGCCGCCAGTGTCCCGCGATCCCTCGGCCAACCCCGAGCTCGTCATCCCTGAACCCGAGGTGAGGCGGCTTGACGGGGTCGTACGCGAGGTCTCGGTGCCGTCGATGGTGTACCCCGTGACGCGCGGCTCGCTCGCGGACATCCCCTTCGACAACGCCGACGAGGAGCCCGACGCCCCGGTGCTCAGCCGGAAGGGCGCGGACGGCAGCTGGACGGACGTCACGGCGGCCGAGTTCGCCGCCGAGGTGCTGGCGGTCGCCAAAGGCCTGATCGCGGAGGGGCTGCTGCCGGGCGACCGGATCGCGATCATGGCGCGTACGACGTACGAGTGGACGCTGCTGGACTTCGCGGCCTGGGCGGCGGGGCTCGTCACCGTCCCGGTGTACCCCACCTCGTCGGTCTTCCAGACCCGCTGGATCCTCCAGGACTCCGGCGCGGTGGCGATCGCCGTCGAGCATGTGGCGCAGGCCGCCGCGCTCGGCCCGGAGCGCGACCGGCTCCCCGACGTCCAGCACATGTGGATCTTCGAGAAGGGGCACACCGAGCGCCTCGCCGAGCTGGGCCGCGACGTGCCGGACCAGGAGGTCGCGGTACGCCGTGGCGTCCTCGGCCCCGACTCGCTCGCGACGATCATGTACACCTCCGGCACCACGGGCCGCCCCAAGGGCTGCGCCCTGACCCACGGCAACTTCTTCGCCGAGGTCGACAACGCCGTCGAGCTGCTCCACCCGGTCTTCAAGTCCTCCTTCAAGGACCCCGCGTCCACGCTCCTCTACCTCCCCCTCTCGCACGTCTTCGGCCGGATGGTCTCCGTCGCCTGCATGCGCGCCCGGGTCCGGCTGGGCCACGCGCCGAGCATCCGTACGGAGGAACTGCTGGCCGACCTCGCCGGCTTCAGTCCGACCTTCCTGCTGGCCATCCCGTACGTGCTGGAGAAGGTCTACAACACCGGCCGTGCGACCGCCGAGAAGATGGGCCGCGCCGCCTCCTTCGACCGGGCGGGCCGTGTGGCCCGCCGCTACGGCGAGGCACTGGAGGCCCAGCAGCACGGCACGGGCCCGGGCCCGGGTACGAAACTGAAGGCGGCCCGCGCCTTCTACGACCCGCTCGTCTACCGCCGTATCCGCGCGGCCCTCGGCGGCAAGGTCCGCCAGCTGATCTGCGGCGGCTCCCCGCTCGGCCGCGGCCTGGCCTCCTTCTACGCGGGCGCGGGCATCCAGGTCTTCGAGGGCTACGGCCTGACCGAGTCGACGGGCGCCGCGACCCTCACGTACCCGCACAGGCCCCGGCTGGGCACGGTCGGCTGGCCGCTGCCCGGCACACGCGTCCGGATCGCCCAGGACGGCGAGATCCTGATCAGCGGGGAGCACCTGTTCCGCGGCTACTGGGACCCGCGGGCGGGCGGTGTGGTCCCGGCCGACCAGGAGGGCTGGTTCGCCACCGGCGACCTCGGCGAACTGGACGACGACGGCTACCTCACCATCACGGGCCGCAAGAAGGACATCCTCATCACCACCAGCGGCAAGAACGTCGCTCCCGCGCCCCTGGAGGACTGGCTCCGCGCCCATCCGCTCGTCAACCAGTGCGTCGTCGTCGGCGACAACCGCCCCTTCATCACCGCCCTGATCACCCTCGACTCCGAGGGCATGGCGCACTGGTGCCGCATGACCCGCAAGACGAACGTCCCGATCGCCACGCTGGTCACCGACCCCGACCTCCTCTCCGTCCTCCAGCGCGCGGTCGACGACGCCAACCGCCTCGTCTCCCGCGCCGAATCGATCCGCCGCTTCACCGTCCTCCCGCTCAACTTCACGGAGACGGCCGGCCACCTGACCCCGACGATGAAGCTCCGCAGAGCGGTGGTCACCCGCGAGTTCACGCGTGAGATCGAGGAGCTGTACGCGGAGGAGCTGGGCGCGGAGTAACCGCGCGGGGAGCTTGCGCCCGGGAGCGGGCAAAGGCAGGAGCAGGCAAAGGCAGGAGCAGGCA
Source organism: Streptomyces sp. NBC_00878 (assembly GCF_026341515.1). Lineage (NCBI taxonomy): Bacteria > Bacillati > Actinomycetota > Actinomycetes > Kitasatosporales > Streptomycetaceae > Streptomyces > Streptomyces sp. NBC_00878. Next base: position 6,297,302 of record NZ_JAPEOK010000001.1, read on the forward strand.
AAGGCAGGAGCCCCCGCACCTGACGGTGTGGGGGCTCCTTGGGTACTGCTCTCGGTTCCGGATCAGAGTATTGGGCTCATGGAGCCAAGACTCGGCCGAAGGATCAGACGGGGGTGACGTTCTCCGCCTGCGGGCCCTTCGGACCCTGGGTCACGTCGAAGGTAACCGCCTGGTTCTCTTCGAGAGAGCGGAATCCGCTCGCGTTGATCGCGGAGTAGTGGACGAAGACGTCCGGGCCGCCGCCTTCCTGGGCGATGAAACCAAAGCCCTTTTCGGCGTTGAACCACTTCACGGTTCCGGTAGCCATAAGCCCTCCTTGGGCCCAAAGGGTTGCCCTGCTCCAGAACCTGCAAGGTGTAAACAAAAACTTGTAAACAACTGCATTCATCTGAAAACGACGAGAGCCCGCGGTCACATGCTCCGCAGGCTCTGTACTGCAAGGGAAACCAAACTGCAACTTGCGGATGAGCCTACCCACGAGGGCAGCCGAAAGCAATAGAGGGCAAGATCACGTCACCCGGAAGTTTGGCAAGGTCGCCCGATGGGTTGACGTAGCGGTATCACTTGGCGTCACAGGGGTTGACAGGAAGGGGCGAGATCCTTTCCGGAACCCGCCGGACCCTGAAGCCTGCACCGTACCCCACGGGCGCTAGCCTCGCGATGTGGACAATCCTCCTGCCTTGGGTCCCCTGTCTCCCGACGGGCGTCCCGACGCCCGCCGCTCCAGGCCGCGCGTCGGCCACATCCAGTTCCTGAACTGCCTGCCCCTCTACTGGGGGCTCGCGAGAACGGGCACGCTCCTCGACTTCGAGCTCACCAAGGACACCCCGGAGAAGCTCAGCGAGCGGCTGGTGCGGGGTGACCTGGACATCGGCCCGATCACGCTCGTCGAGTTCCTGCGGCACGCCGACGAACTGGTCGCCTTCCCGGACATCGCGGTCGGCTGCGACGGCCCGGTGATGTCCTGCGTAATCGTCTCCCAGGTCCCGCTGGACCAGCTGGACGGCGCCAGGGTCGCGCTCGGCTCGACGTCCCGTACGTCCGTACGCCTCGCGCAGCTCCTCCTGTCGGAGCGGTACGGCGTCGAGCCGTCGTACTACACCTGCCCGCCCGACCTCAGCGTGATGATGCAGGAGGCCGATGCGGCGGTCCTGATCGGCGACGCCGCCCTGCGGGCCAACCTCCTCGACGGCCCGCGCTGCGGCCTCGCTGTGCACGACCTGGGCGCCCTGTGGAAGGAGTGGACGGGCCTGCCGTTCGTCTTCGCGGTCTGGGCGGCGCGCCGCGACTACCTGGAGCGCGAGCCCGTTCTCACGCGCCAGGTCCACGAGGCCTTCCTCTCCTCCCGGGACCTCTCCCTGGAGGAGGTCGGCAAGGTCGCCGAGCAGGCGGCCCGCTGGGAGGCCTTCGACGAGAGCGTCCTGGAGCGCTACTTCATGACGCTCGACTTCCGCTTCGGGGGCCCGCAGCTGGAGGCGGTCACGGAGTTCGCACGGAGGGTGGGACCGACGACGGGCTTTGCGCCGGACGTGAAGGTGGATCTGCTGCAGCCGTAGGGAAGGACACCGGCGTACAGCACCGCATTACCCTGCTCGACAGGGCCGCACGGCGGGACGGTGCGGCACCTACGGGGACGGGGTGGACGGGGTAGTGGAACACGGGGGAGGTGCGGGCGCCATGCAACCGCTCGGAGTCGATGAACCCACCGTCGTGGGGCCCTACCGGCTGCTGGGCCGGCTCGGGTCCGGCGGGATGGGCCGTGTCTATCTGGGCCGCAGCGCGGGCGGCCGTACGGTCGCGGTCAAGATCGTGCACCCGCACTTCGCGCTCGACGAGGAGTTCCGGGCCCGTTTCCGCCGGGAGGTGGAGGCGGCGCGGCGGGTGGGCGGCGCGTACACGGCACCGGTGCTGGACGCCGGCCCCGACGCGCCCGTCCCGTGGGTGGCGACGGCCTACGCGGCCGGGCCCTCCCTCTCCGCGGCGGTCGCGGACGCGGGCCCGCTTCCGGAGCATTCCGTACGCGTCCTCGGCGCCGGACTCGCCGAGGCGCTGTCGGCGGTGCACGGCCTGGACCTCGTCCACCGTGACGTCAAGCCGTCGAACGTCCTGCTGACCCTCGACGGCCCCCTCCTCATCGACTTCGGCATCGCCCGCGCCACGGACGGCACGGCCTCCCTGACCTCGACCGGCGTCTCCGTCGGCTCGCCCGGCTACATGTCGCCCGAGCAGATCCTCGGCAAGGGGGTCACGGGCGCGGCGGACGTCTTCTCACTGGGTGCGGTACTGGCGTACGCGGCGACGGGATCGTCCCCGTTCCCCGGCGACTCCTCGGCCGCGCTCCTCTACAAGGTGGTGCACGAGGAGCCCGAACTGGGGGCGCTGTCGGGCGACTTGAGAGACGTGGTGGCCGACTGCCTCGCGAAGGACCCGGCCGCCCGCCCCTCCCCGGCCGCCCTCGCCTCCCGCCTCGCCGCGGAGGGCGCGGCGCGGCTGGTGACGGCGGGCTGGCTCCCGGGACCACTGGTGGAACAGGTCAGCCGGAGCGCGGTCCAACTCCTGAACCTGGAGGCGACGGACGTGCCGCCGTCGGGGGTGGTGGGCTTCAGCAGCCCGTCGGTGGGAGCCGCCGACGGACCGGTGGCTTCGGGGACGCGAGCACCGGCGGCCCCGAACGACTCGGCACCTCCCGCCGGGGTGTTCGGCCCACCGGACCCGTCGTACGCGCCGTACACACCGCACGCATCGCAGCCCCCGCAAGCGCCACAGTCACCTCCGTCCGGCCCTCCGACCTACGTCCCGGAACAGCGCGACGCCGTCGCCCCTTCCCCCTCGCCTTCCCCTTCCGCCCCTTCCGACTCTCCCGGCAAGGTGTCCGTCAGCGTGGCCGCGGCCTCCGTGCCGACGGCGAACGGCCGTGGCCGCAAGCTGAGTTGCACGGTGGCGCTCGCGGTGGCGGGGGCACTGGCGGCGGTGATGGTCGGCGGGGTGTTCGTGCTCGACCTGCTGCCGGGCGGGGGCAACGACAACGACAGTGGCAGCGACGCGGGCGGACCGGTCAAATCCCAGCCCGCGGCCACCCCGAGCGCCTCCGGCACGGACGGCAACGACCTCTCCGTCATCCCCAGTTCCTACCTCGGCACCTGGGAGGGCGACGGCTTCGCCCTCGACGGCAAGCTCCCCATGGGCACCTTCCGCGTCATCGTCCGCCAGGCCAAGATCGGCGACCAACTCGGCACCTTCCGCCAGACCGACCTCATCGGCGGCACCTGCGACACCGACCTCATCCTCAAGAAGGCCACCCCCAAGCAACTGATCGCCACCAGCGTGTCCAAGCCGTCCACCACGTCCGAGTGCACAACGGGCCGCCACGAGGTCCGCCTGACCCCGGTCGGCGACGACCTGCGCTACGAGACGGACAACGCGGACGCGGGGGATCCGGTGGCGCGGATGTCGAAGGTGAACTAAGTCGAAGGTGGATAGGGGGTCAGGCAGCCGAAGGCTTGCTTGGCCCCTTCCCGCCGCGCCGCTTTTCGTACGCCTGGTGGAGCGCCATGAACAGCAGCGCGCTCAGCACTGTTCCAGCGAGGCCGACCAGCCATACGTACGGGTATTGCATGCTGATCCAGCAGTACTCACCCACGGTGGAGCAGTAGCCGTCGCGGTGGCTGCGCTTCGGGCGGATCGACTGCATGGCGACGGCCACCACCATCAGGGAAACGGCTCCGCAAGGGACGGCCGCGACAGCGAAGAGCACCGCAGGTACCTTGTGCCGCTTCCAGCGCGTGCCCGCCCGCCCCAGCGCGAGCATCATCGCGACCAGCGCGGCGGGCAGCACGGCGCCGGCGGTGGCCGCGAAGCCGTAGCCCCCGCCGGGCCAGTCCGGCGCCGTCCGCCGCCACAGCTCACCGGCCCACGCGAACGGGCCCAACGCGAACGCGGCGAACAGGGCGGCGAAGCCGACGAGGATCGCGACCACGACGGCGGCGCCGCGCACGAGGTCACCGGGGCGCCGGGGTGTGCGAGTTCGCGGCGGCCGCTGCCGCGAGTGCTTGTAGCGCAACGCGGCCCCCGCCGCCTTCCGACGCCTGGGCTTGGCCGACCCGCCGCCCATACCCCCGCCTCCCCGCTCCCCGCTCGCCGCGCCCGTCCCGGCGATTACTACTGTGTCTGCGATAGCGAACACCATCATGCGAACCGCAGGCACCACAACCACACCATCCGGGCTGCGGACCACACGAACGAACGGGGAAGCCACGACCATGGAGACACTGCAGCCCGACGATCCAAGGGAGTTGGGCAGCTACCGGTTGCTGCGGCGACTCGGCGCGGGAGGCATGGGCCGGGTCTATCTCGCACGCTCGCCGGGTGGTCGTACGGTCGCGGTCAAGGTCGTACGCCAGGACCTGGCCGCCGACGTCGACTTCCGCCGCCGTTTCCAGCACGAGGTCGAGATAGCCCGTGCGGTCTCCGGCCGCTACACGGCCCCGGTCGTGGACGCGGCCCCGGACGCGGCACTGCCATGGCTCGCGACGTCGTACGTCCTCGGCCCCGACCTGACGGACTTGGTCGAGGCGCACGGAGCCCTCGCCGAGCACACGGTCCGCGCGTTGGGCGCAGGTCTCGCCGCCGCTCTCCAGGAAATCCACGCGGTCGGCCTGATCCACCGCGACCTCAAGCCGTCCAACGTCCTGCTGGCTGCTGACGGCCCTCGCGTCATCGACTTCGGCATCGCGCGGGCGGTGGACGGAAACCGTATGACACAGACGGGAGTTGTCGTCGGCTCGCCCGGCTACCTGCCACCCGAGCAGGCTTTGGGGCAGGACGTCGGCACCGCAGGGGACGTCTTCTCGCTCGGCGCCGTTCTCGCCTTCGCCGCGACCGGCCGCAACGCCTTCGGCGAAGGCGCTGCCTCGCACGCCGCCATGCTCTACCAAGTTGTTCACGGCGAACCGGACGTCACCGGCATACCGCAGTCCCTCCTCGGCCTGATACGCGCCTGCCTGCAGAAGGACCCGACGCAGCGCCCCGCTCCCGCGGAGATCGTGGCCGCGCTGGCGCCCGGCGGAGTCGAGAAGTTGCTGACGAACTGGCTGCCCTCGGCGGTCGCTTCGACCATCGCGACGCACGCGGCGGCCATCCTCGACCTGGAGGCACCGGAGACGCCGGAGGCGCAGCCGACTCCGGGGTTCGGGCGGCCACCGACGATGCTGGACGGAACGTCGACCGCGACGGGCACGCCCGGTACGGGCACGCCCATACCGGGATACGGGTACGGCACCCCGCCGTCCGGTAGCGCGCCGTACGCGACCGGCGGACCGCTCCCCGGCACTGTCCAGGTGGGCACCACCCTCCCGGACGCCGCCCCCGCCTCGTCCCGCCGCCGCTTCCTCGGCCTGGCGACGGCCGGTGTCGCGGGAGTCGTGGTCGCCGGTGGCGGTGCGGCCTGGTGGCTGACCCAGAACGACGCCGACGCCGACGACGGGGCGTCCAGGGCCGCCGACAACGGAGGAACGGCCGAGCCCGCAGCAGAGAAGTTCACGACACCGCCGGCAGGGACGGCCCCGCAGCCCCTGTGGCACAAGTCGGTCGCCGAGGACAGCATCAGTACCACCGAGAAGCTCCTGACCCACGACGGTCTGCTGCTGGTCAACGGCGACCCGCTGGTGGCGTACGACGTGAAGACCGGCAAGCAGCGCTGGTCCCGCAAGGACGTGCTGCCGTTCGGCGCTCCGCTGCTGCTCGCCGACGGCAAGCTGTTCATGGCCGACACCGACACGAGTGGGGTGCTCAAGGCCCTGGACGTGACGACGGGCAAGGAGGCCTGGCGCAGCCGCCTCGGCAAGGACCTGAAGGTCGAGAAGACGATCGCCGTTGATGCGAAGAACGTCTACGTCACGGTGACCGACTTCAGCGACTCCCGCAGCGTCACGGACTACCGCACGGGCGTCGCGGCCATCAGCCACGGCACGGGCAAGAAGGTCTGGCTCCAGAAGCGTGACTGGGGCACGAACGACTACGACGTCGAGGGCACCGCCTCCGGAAGGCAGCTCGTCTACGCGGACTCCAACTACAACCTCACCGTCCGTGACACGGCCACCGGCACCCAGATGTGGACCAGGAAGGTCGGCGACGACTGGACCTGGCGCCCCACGGTCGCCCCCGGCGCGGGCCTGGTCTTCCTCCCGGGCGACAACCTGACGGCAGTAGACGTCGAAACCGGAAAGCCCCGCTGGACCATCTCCCCGAACGGCCGCCGTGGCTTCGACAACCCGACGGTCATCGACGGTGTCCTCTACACCGCCGACCACGACGGCGGCGTATGGGCCATCGATGTCAAGACGGGCCGCAAGCTCTGGCTCTGCGAGGACCCGGGCGCCGACAGCGCCCCCACCCAGTTCCTGCGCGTCGGCGAGACCTTGTACGGGGCCTCCGGCATGGACGGGGGCGGGGTCTTCGCACTGGGGGCCAAGAGCGGCCGGGCGCGGTGGGTCTACAACGAGAACCGGGGTACGGGGGAGCCGTGGCAGGTTGCGGTCTCCGGGAACCGGCTGTTGGCTACGCATGGCTATGAGATTTATGCGCTGCCGGCAGTGTGAGGGTGCCAGGGACAGTTCTTGCCAGGTAGTTGGTCAGCGAACCCGAGCGATTGCGATCGTCATGTCTGCAGATTCGTCGTCAGTGTACGAAGTCCACTTCACCTGGACGCCTTTCCAACTCCTCAGCGGCGCGTGGAAGAAGCGACTTGTCGCGTTCCGCGTTGATGGGCATGGCGTGACCTTGGGTGGTGCACCCGCACGGTATGAGCGTCAGACCGCTCTCGTTCCCTGGGACGACATCGAAGCGGTGGTGCTGTGGCAGCAGGACACCGCCGCGTTGACGCCGATGCGCTACGTGGGCCTCCGCCGCAGAGCAGGTGCTCCTGTGCTTCCGGGACCCAACTCCGACCTGAGCCGGGACCAGACGGGCCGCTTGGCACCGCATGTCGATCACGACGTCTTTCTGGCCAGCAGGCACATCAATCTGTGGGCGCTCGACCGCGAGCGTCTGGCCGGGGCCCTGCGCGCGTTTGCTCCGGGCGTCCTGGTGGAGGAGACGACCAATCCGGCGAAAAATTAGAGGAAAAGGGAAAACTGTCATGATTCAGTGGATAGTGAATTCCTCCCCGATATGTGCACAGGCGCTGCACCAGGATGGTTGAGCACTGCGGGCTAGGCTCGGAGCGGCGCAATTTCAGATCATGACTTGCAGGAATCGAAGGGGAGGGGACACGTCCCGATGCGAGTGCGGGCGACCGTGGTCCGGGAAGGAGTCTCACCACAGGACGCGGTTATCAACGTTGACGACGGTACGACCGCGGCTGAAGTTGCTGCGGCGGTGGACCGGCTTCATGGACGGGGCGATCCGGTGTCGTTCTCGGCTCAGGGAGTGGTGACGCCTCTCCCTGGTCAGGCCCCTTCGTGGCAGCGGCCCGCCGCCGGTGCCGGGCTGTGGGTTGACGGGCGGCTCTGTGAACCAGAGGCACGGATCGGGAGTGCGCTGAGGGACGGAGTGCGCGTCACCACGGACTCCTCCGTTGGCCCGTTCATGGCCAGTGGCGAGCCCGTCGGCAGGTACGAGGTCACAGTCAGCGGGGGTGCCGGGGCAGGCCGGGTCGCCCGACTGTCCGCCGGGGTCAGCACGATTGGCTCCGCACCCACTGCCACGCTCTCCGTCGAGGACCCGTATCTGGCGCCGCTGGCCGCGAGGGTGACCGCCGATGTCAAGGGGCGGGTGGAGATAGCCCCCATCGACGGCGCCGAACTCGCCCTGGACGACGAGCCGGTGTCCGAAGTGCGGGAATGGCAGCCGGGCGTGCTGCTGAAGTCCGGCGAATCGCTGTTCAGCCTCTCCGCGGTCGGCGAACCCGACGCTCATCTCTCCCCCGCAGGAGCGGGCGGTCTGGCATACAACCGCCCTCCGCGCCTGACCTCGCCCAGGGCGAACCCGCGGTTGACCGTCCCCGCTCCGCCGAACAAGGACGAAGCACAGCGGTTCCAGCTCATTTCCGCAGTGCTCCCCCTCTTCTTCGGAGTGGGCATGTACTTCGTCACCAAGATGATCTACATGCTCCTGTTCTGCCTTCTTTCGCCCATCATGATCTTCGGCCAATGGGTCAGCGACAGGCGCCACGGCAAGAAGAAGTACCGAGCGGCAATGAAGGAGTACAGGAAGGCCAAGGCCGAGCACGAAACCGAGGTCGAGCGGCTGAGTGAGCTCGATCAGCGCCGCAGACGGGAGGCCTACCCGGATCCCGGACAACTCCTGTTGTTCGCCACCGGTCCGCGGCGGCGCCTATGGGAACGGCGCATCACCGACCCGGACGCGATGCATCTCAGGGTTGGTTTCAGTGATCTCCGTGCAGAGATCGACCTGGCCAACGCCCGCAACGCCAGCGCGGACGCGGAGGACCCGGCGCCTCCGGTGGTGACCAACGTGCCGCTGACACTGCCTTTCGCAGAGCTCGGAGTTGTCGGCATAGCGGGAGACCGGCCGCGGGCGGTAGCCAGTGCTCGGTGGATGGCTGCTCAGGCGGCAGTGCTTCACAGCCCACGCGACCTCTCCCTGGTGGTGCTGTCCTCGGCGACGGACGCGGCGCAGAACTGGAGTTGGGCGCAATGGCTGCCCCACACGAGTCCTCAGCAGGGCCAGAACTGCGTTGCCCTGATGGGCACCGACGCGGAGTCCATCTCGCGCCGGGTCACCGAGCTCCTCGCGGAACTCACCAGGCGTCAGGCAATCGCCAAGGAGAACGGCGGTCTGAATGCGCTCCGCCCCGACGCGCAGGTTCTGCTCATTCTTGATGGCGCCCGGTTGCTGCGCAGGGTGCCCGGTGTTCCTCAATTGCTTCAGGAGGGACCGGCTCACGGGATCTTCGCCCTCTGCGTGGACGAGGACGAACGGCTTCTGCCGGAAGAATGCCGCACCGCCATCTGCTGGACGCCGGAGTCGGCGAGCAGGGTTCACCTTCGAGGGTACGGATACGAGGCCGCGGGTGACGTACTGGCGGATCAGGTCTCCATCGCCTGGTGTGAACGAATGGCCCGCGCTCTCGCACCCGTGGTCGATGTGAGCCGTGACGACGCCGACAGCGCACTGCCAACGGCTGCTCGGCTGCTCGATCTCCTGGAGATGCCGAACCCGACCGGTGCCGACATCGCCTCGATCTGGCGGCGGGGCGGGGCGACGACAGCCGCTCCGATCGGACTGGCCGCTGATGGCCCGTTCGTCCTGGACATTCGACGCGACGGACCGCACGCACTGATCGCGGGCACAACCGGTGCGGGTAAGTCGGAGCTGCTGCAAACCATTATCGCCTCGCTGGCTGTGGGTAACACTCCGGATGCCCTCAACTTCGTACTCATTGACTACAAGGGCGGAAGCGCCTTCCAGGACTGCGCGCGGCTGCCGCACACCGTCGGAATGGTGAGTGACCTCGATGCTCATCTGACGGAGCGCGCACTCGCCTCGCTCGCCGCGGAGCTGAGGCGTCGCGAGGAGATCCTCTTCGAGGCCGAGACCAAGGACATCGAGGACTACAACGACGCCCGCAGGCTACGGTCCGACCTTGAGCCCATGCCACGGCTCATGCTGGTCATCGATGAGTTTGCCTCGCTGGTCGCGGAGCTTCCCGACTTCATCGCGGGCCTGGTGGACATCGCGAGGCGGGGTCGGTCGCTCGGCGTGCACCTCCTGCTCGCCACCCAACGCCCGGCAGGCGTGGTCAGCCAGGACATCCGGGCCAACACCAACCTTCGCATCGCGCTGCGCGTCACGAACGGCGAGGAGTCACGCGACGTCATCGATGCCCCCGACTCGGGCAACATCTCGAAGGCGACACCGGGCCGCTGCTACGTAAGGTCAGGAGCCCAGTCACTCATCGGTGTTCAGTCCGCGCGTATCGGTGGACGGCGGCCCGGCCACGACACGGCACCTCAGGTCACGTTGAACTTCCTCGATTGGGTGGCTTACGGGCATCCGCCGCCGAGAGCCGCGCAGACGGATGGCGACGACGGCACGATGGTCACGGACCTGGCGGTGTTGGTGGAGGCCATCAGCGCGGGGGCGCAACAACTCGGCTGCGTGAAACCTCGCAGTCCGTGGCTGCCGCCGATTCCCCCGCAGGTACTGACATCCGAGTTGCCCGCTCTGCCCGAGGCCGGCCCCGGTGCCGACACGGTCCGCCCCGTGGCCTTCGGGCTCACCGACCTGCCGGCCCAGCAGGCGCGCGCGCCGCTCGCGCTCGACCTGGCCGACGGGGAACACCTGATGATCGCGGGTGGTCCCCGTTCAGGGCGGTCGACCGCCCTGCGGACCGTCGCGGGAGCGCTCGCACAGAACTGCGCACCGAGCGACGTCCACATCTACGGGATCGACTGCGGAGCCAACGCGTTGCTCCCGCTGACCAGCCTCCCGCACTGCGGTGCGGTCGTGACCCGTGACCAGACGGCACGTGTCGACCGGCTGCTGGGACGGCTGCTCGACGAGGTCACACGACGGCAGATGTTCCTCGCGGAGAAGGGCCAGTCGAGCGCGGCCGAGCAGCGTGCCGCCGCGGAGCCCGAGGACCGCCTGCCGTGGATGGTCGTTCTGATCGACGGGTGGGACGCTTTCCGCCTGGCGTTCGAGAACTACGACTACGGGCGTCTCGTCGAAGCGGCGAAGCGGCTGTTCCGAGAGGGTGCAGCCGTCGGCGTCAAGGTGGTTCTCGCCACCGATCGAAGCGGCCTCATGGGAGAGATCGCCAGTTCCTTCGCCGAACGGCTCGTGCTGAGGCTCGCCGACCCACAGGACTATTCGTTCGCGGGGATCACACCGAAGGACGTACCCAAGGAGGTGCCGTCCGGCAGGGCCCTCAAGGGGACCGACGACGGGGTGCAGGAGAGCCAGATCGCGCTGCTCGCGGAGAACCCGAGTGGGCAGGCGCAGGTGGCGGCACTGCAGGAGATCGCCCGGGCGCAGACCTGGGCCCGTCCGGCCCCTCACCAGAGGCCTATTCGAGTCGACGTACTGCCGGCGCGGATCAAGGCCTCGGAGGCCATGGCGCTGCAGCCCGACTTCGTTCCGCCGTCGGACCTGTGGGCCCTCTTCGCGGCCGGTGGGGACGAACTGTCGCCGCTCGGCATGGACTTGGAGGAGGCAGGACCCGGCTTTGTCATCTCGGGTCCGCCGAAGTCGGGGCGTTCGAGCACCCTGGTGGTGGCGGCGATGTCACTGCTGCGCCGTGGCACCGAGGTCGTTCTGATCACGCCGCGGCGTTCACCCCTGCGAGACCTGGCCTCAGAGCCCGGTGTCCTCGGGACGCTCGACAGCGAGGGTTCGTCGGACGACCTCCAGGCGCTGACGGGCAGCGCGCGGGGGCCGTACGTCATCCTGGTGGACGACGCGGAGTTGATCTATGACACTCCGCTCGACGAGGCTCTTGAGGAGGAACTGCGCCGCGGCATGGATGGGGGCCTTGGCCTGATCATGGCTGGCGCGGTCGACACGTTGTCCTCGCAGTACCGCGGCTCCGTGGTGCAGGCGCGCCGTTCACGCAACGGCATGCTGCTGTCTCCGCAGGGCACGGCGGACGGCGAGATGTTCAACATCCGCGTCTCGTCGAACAGTGGGGGCGGACCGACCGGGCGGGGACTCTTCATCCGGAGCGGGGAAGCCATGCCGGCGCAGGCGGTGCTGCCGGACTAGCTGGACTGGAGACGTCTCCGTGGGAGACATGGCCAACGCATTCGGGCCGGGCAACCCACAGGTTGCCCGGCCCGAATGCGCGTGTTCGAAGTGAGGGTCGATTTCCCCCACATCAACGACTATTGACGATTGCTCAACTAGTCGTTGATGGTGTCGTTCGCCTGGGCGGCGTCGCTGGTCTCCTTGCGGGCATTCTCAAGAGACGTGACGAAGTTCTGCAGCTGCGGCTTCAGCTTGTCCCATTCCTCCCGGAATCGGTTGGCTCGGCCGCCCTTCCAGAACTCTTCACTGTGACTCGTGCCCGTCGAGATGGCACGGATCAGGTCGTCGAGGTTGCCGTGCTGAGTCTTGAAGGTGGTGGAAAGACTCCGGAGTCGTGTGGTATCTGCGCCCTTTAGCGTCATGACTGCCTCCCCGTGTATCGATAGCCAGACGAACCTTCCGTCCGCCGGGCCCGATGCTATCGCAATGGGTGGAGCCGCGTCATCGGCTCAAGGCTCCTTGCTTGCGGTACTGGAAGCTCCCTATTCTTGGTTCCCGAACGACGGCAAATCTTTCCGAACAGCAACTTGATGTCGCACTGGAGGCGCAAGTGGGGGAACCGAGCGAGCAGCCGAAGGTCGATAACCCCTATCGAACCCAGCTTGAGGCACTGAAGAGGAATCTCGTAGACGAGGTCAAAGAGCTCAAAAAATGCCTGAAGACTGCATCTCAGGATGTTGGGGACAAAAAGAAGTCCTGGGTCGGCAAGACGGCCAACAAGTGGCACGACGAAATCGAAGGCAACCGCGGCCGCATGATCAGAGAGATCGACAAGCTCATCCCGGCGGTACAGAAGAGGATCGACGCCCTGCCCGAGAAGGTGTCGCCCTCCGAGGCGAAGATGATGCGGATGGATTTGCGTTGACGACGTCAGGTGTCCATGGGTGAAGTCGCCACACATGGGACCTGCGCAAGATCCATAGAATGGTCACACTGGGCACGTAAGCGTGCCAGGCATCGTGAAGTGCTCATGCTGGACTAAATGGGGGAGATTTTCATGATGGGCGAAGGGGACGGGTTCTCCGGTATTGATCCGGATCACCTGGCCGGGACGATCCAATCACTCCAGAAGGACCAGGAGAAGCTGAAGTCCAGCGCGACATGGATCAAGTCGAGCTTCGAGCGGTACGGCGTCGAAACGGAACCGCTGACCGAGTTGCTTGCCATCGCCGGCTGGTCCGAGAACCAGCTCCCTATGCTCAGGCGCCGACATCACCTCTCCATTGCCGAGGACGAGAAGTACGGCCACGGCTACAAAGGGATGGTGCGGATCAAGGAGAGCATGGTCGGCCAGACGAAGCAGTCGCAGGCCAATGGCAAGAAGCTGGGAGACGAGTTCAAAAAGAAGCTTGAAAACGGGGAGGAAATCACCCCCGAAATGTTCGCGGACCTACGTGCGAACGACGCGGACGCCGACTATGTGAAGTCGTTCTACGACGTGCTCGGGTCGCGAAATCTGCTGTGGATGTCTCAGGAAATGGGCGACCGCAACAGTGATGCCTATAAGGATGATGCGGATCAGCGGGAAAAGGATCGCAAAACAATCGCCGACACCTTCGGTACGTACACGAAGGTAGCCTTCGAGGGTAAAACGCCCAAGGAGAAGCAGCAAGCATGGAACAAATGGTTCGACGGCTCTGCGATTGACGAACACTTTGGATTCCGGCCGGACCACCTGACTCCGCTCCTCCGAGGTGGATCGCATGACAAGGACTTCCTTGTGGCGTTCGGCGATCGTGTGTTCAGCAAGGACATGAAGACCAACGAGACCCAATTCCTCGGGAACAGCGGAATCGGTGAGGGGGAGTGGGCGAAGGATGGTTACGAGCAGCTGTTCGACGCCATCTCGCGGAACCCTGAGGCTTCCGGTGAGTGGATGGATCACAATGCGGGCGGCGTTCAATCGATGCTGTACACCACTGGCCCCTGGAAGGTCGATGAACCAAAAGAGCGTGGAGTGGCCTTCCTGAATATCTTGCACGCTGGAAGTGTGACACTGAGGAAGGACAACCCGTCCTTGGCGGAAAAGAATGCTGCGCGCCTGATCTACGAAAATTATCAGCACAGCAAGGGCGATCTGAAGGACGTACATCCGGTCGACGGTACGTCCGCTCTTTATACCAGCATCATGACCGCTTACTGGAAAGATGTTGAGCACAGCGTGACATCACCTGTGAGTAATGACCTGTGGAGTGGCGGCAAAGAATGGACTGACAAGTCTTACTTTGCCGGCCAGGACAGAAAGCGTCCAGGGCTGGAGATTTCCCAGGAAATGTGGGGAGCGATTACGGTAGAAGCTGGTCGCGACCCCAAGGGAGCTGGAATTATTGGAGCACTTTTCCAGGGTTACAATCAGAAGATGATCGCGCAAGAGAATGACATCAATCCGGATCGGACGGGTGATTCTGTGCGATACATCTCGGCTCAGAAGGGGATGATGCAGCGCTTCTATTACGAGAATATGCGCACTGTTGCCGATCAACTGGGCGCCGAGCGCGACAAGTGGGTCGCGGACACCAACGCATTCCGCGATGGCCTTATTGATCAGGTAACAGGTGTCGCCATGGGCGCTACCGGCGGAGCGGGGATGGCGGGCGCCAAGGGTGCTGCAATCGGGGCTGCTTACGGAATGGGGTCAGGTATTCTCACGGGTTGGATCAAGAAGGGGGTCCATGTCGACGCATCCGATGCGCCGGCCAAGCTTCGGTATCAGATCAGTGGAGTGAAGAAAGCGACCATCGACACGAGCTGGCAGACCTCGTACCAGGATCAGGCGAACGATCTCCTCCGTGAGAAGAACGGAGGGTTCGACGCGCGGTATATCCCGGAAGTTGAGGTGTGGAAGGTCGATGGAAGTCATGAGACGTACACAGGAAACCCGAAAGAATACATCAAGGGAGACTCGTCGCGAAACTTCCTGACGAAGGATGGAATCGTGATGGAGCCGGAAAAGATGTCGCCCACGCAGCGCACAGCGTACGGCGAATGGCTTCGTGACCCTGCCGTGGTCCAGAAGGTTTACACACCCTTCTCCGACGGCCGGAATGCTTGGGACTGGCCCGGCCAAAACAACTAGGAGGATTTGGTGCGGCGTAGTGCAGATCGGAGGCAGTGTGTCTGAGCAGTATGCAAGAAATTCTGAGGGAATAGTTTCATCCGCTGGCCGAAAGGTTGTCGCGATGACTTCCATTGCTGCGGTGTTGCTGGGTGCGGCGGCATGCGGGGATGATGGAGAGGCTGCGGGGAATAAACCGCTGAGTCAGTCGGAACTCTCCCGTTCGATGCTGACGCAAGGAGACATGCCAGGATACAAGTTCTTCGACGAATCGCGTGCCAAGAAGGATCGGTCGGCGCGGGCAGCCACCAAATCCTGCCAGCCCATTGTCGCGTTTGCTATGGCTCCCGAAGTTTCAGCCTATGACAATCGCTTGGCTCGGCAGAGCATCACCAAGGGTGAGAAGCCGGATGCGAGCTATCAGCTTACTTTGACAAGCATCGAGTCGGAGTCGGTGGCTGAGGAAGCTCTGAAGGACCTTGAGAGCGCTGTCTCCGCCTGCGGCTCGGAATTTGACGTCACGATTTTCGGGGAGGAGGAAAAAATCCGCCGAATCACGGCCGACAAGACCACGTCCGGCAACGGTGAAATTGGTTTTTCGCTCGAATATCAGAGAGGTATAAAGATTCGTTATGTCGTGATGCGGCAGGGGGCGACCCTGGCCAGAATTTCTGCTGCACATCAGTCTATGAGTGAGTTCGTTGCCGTGCCGCAGCAAATTATCGATAAGCAGATTCAAAAGCTGGAAAAGGCCGCAAAATGACTTTGTGACCATTTTGCATGTCATTTGATTTGGAATGCGGTGCCTGTGGAGCTCAGTGTAGTGGTGGATTTATCGCCCTTGTGGCGAGCCAGGAGTTGAATCTCTCCTTGCCATTCACCCTTGCGCAAGTCTCCTGTTTCCTTGATTCGGAAGGTCAGGCGCTCGCTGCCGTCGCGCGCCAGGGGAATATTGGTAACGAGCAGCGCGTCGTCCTCCAGATTCTCGCTATCGGATGTGGCAGTGGGCTCGGAGGAGGGATTTTTCAGGTCTTTCCAGCCATCCGCTGTTTTCCATTGGGCGGATAGAGCAGAGGTGGACTCGTCTGCTTTGCAGTCTCCTTCTACTTCTTCGCACAGGAAGGCCAGGACCTGGATCTTCGGGTAGTCCACTGCGGAGCGGTTGTTCACCGAGAATTCGTACTCGGACCAACCTCCCCTTCGCTGTATATACTCGGATCCTGATTCTTCTTTGACCTGAAAATTGGTCAATGGCGCTGATCCGCGAGCGACGGCCAGTGACTTTTTTGCATTGCTCATCTTGGCGGTAATGTCAATTGCCTGGCCGCTGGCCGTAGGGCGCATACCAGGAGTCAAACGCAGTTTCAGCGTGCTGCTTCCTGAGGGCAGTACTGTCTGAAAGGTGCCGCTCAGGGTTTCTTCGCCTGCGGTGGTTTTGGGTGAGACTCGGAGATCCTTCCAGGAAGAGGATCTCAGTTCTTGGTATTCGACAGCGACGTCACCTTTGGGCGCGTGCTTCAAGCTGAAGGAAAGGTTGACGTCGACGTTTTTTTGTTTTGAGTCGTTATTTTCCACTTCGACGGCCAGTGACCCCGGTTCGCCCATCACATAGTCGGACGAGCTCTGAATTTTCATCCATACAGGACTTGTGGAAGATTCACCCCCAGCGTGCGGCTTCTCGCTTGTGCAAGCAGCGAGAGCTGCGATCGACATTGTCGCGACAATCACTCGGGTGCGTCGCATCTCGTTCCCGATCTCTTCGATGATGTGAACGCCAAGAGCGTTGGCGATCCTTGGTCAGCTCTTCCGACGTACGATACGTAGTCCTACTGCGTCCTGTTGCTCCACATCGCTGTCCGTTGCCAGATGGATAGGCACGAACACGACCGTCCAGTAGAAGCCGAAAAGCCAGCGGCCGATGAGGTGGAAGAGGCCGGGGCGCCCGCTGTCGGAGACGCGGACCACACGTAGACCCGCAATCAGCTTTCCCAGGCTGGCTCGGGTCGCCAGCGTGAGCAGGACGTGGTTCACGAAGGACAGGCCCAGGGCCGTGCCGAGCGCCGCACCCCACACCGCGGCGGACTGCGGTCGGAGTTCGACCACTCCATCGACCACCTTCACGCCGGCCGCGGCTCCGGCGGCGAGGCCGCACACCAGGGCGGTGAGCGCGTCGATTGTCGCCGCGGTGATCCGGCGGGCCTGAGTGGGGGCCGGATCGCGAGTGGGGGTGCGTTGCTGGTTGGCCACGGCGCTAGTTCCCTGCCCCGGTCTTCTTCTTGTCCGCCTCTTCCTGCTCCACGCGCTTGAGCGCTCTGTCTATCGCGGCGCGTGCGTTGGCCACGGCGTCAGTGATCTGCTTCTTGTGACCGGACCATTCACTGCGGAACCGCTCGCTCTTGGGGCCCGTCCAGGTGGCAGTGCCGCAGAGGTTCTGGACGCTGTCGACGGAGCGCTCAAGTTCGTCCGCGTACTTCTTGAGGAGACGTACGTCCTCTCGGCAATCGCTCTCGCGGGTCATGTTTCCTTCCTCAGCTCGGGGTGACCGGGGGAACCGGGGTGATCAGCTTGGTGATCATCTGACGCAGCGACGTCTTGCTGACGAGGCGCGCCTCAATGCCGGTCTCAGCGTTCGGCTTCTCGACGTACACCGTCCACAGGACCTTGTCGGTGGCGTACGTCGTCAGGAGGGGGCCCGGGGCGTCGGCGAGGAGCACCGTCTGGCCGACCACGAGTGCGTTGTTGATGGCCTCGCCGAGGGCGCGGCCGACGTTGTCTTCGCTGATCTGCTCGGGAGTGATCTGCTGGACGCGGCCGTCCTTGTCGGCGACCTCGAAGGGGTCGATGAAGAGCTGCACCATGTCCGCCGCGTCCTTGGCGGAGCTAGCGAGGGTGAACATGTGCAGGCCGCCGCTGGTCACACGCTCCAGGAGGTAGAGGTCCTCGGCGTGTATGTAGACCAGCATGTGCGTGACGCCGCTCGACGTGTGCTGTTCAACAGCCAGTGCGCGGGCGGCAGTTCGCCGCAGGGTCAGAGCCAGGCTCACCTCAGGGGTGATGCGCATGTCGAGGTCCACGCCTGAAGGGACGGAACCGGGGTCCGTGCCGTCGCCGGAGGCCGCGTCGCCGGACTGGGAGCTCGCGGACGCCGCTCGCAGCACGGCGTCGAGTTCGTCGATGTTGGCGACCTCCACCGCCTCACGCGAGACGAGGGACCGTAGCGCCGTGGCATAGACCCATTCGCGCTCCTGGCCGGAGAGCTCACTGATCCGTGGAGTGGGGGCGACACATTCGGTCAACGAGTCGGGATCGAGAATGGCGATCTCTTCATCGGTGAGCCTCAGGAGGGGTTGCGTTCCTCCTTCGGAGAGCGCCTCGGCCAGGATTCCGCGGAACTCCTGGAGGTCCATGTCGATTTCAGGGCTTTTCATGACGGTTAGTCCGATGCTCGCTTACCAGAAGCTGTACTTGCGGATGGCGTTGGGGACTAGGTTGGTGACGGCACTCTTGGCTCCGTCGACGATCTCGGCACCCTTGTCCTTGATGTCGTTGCCCCATTCCTTCGTGGCCTTCCAGGCCTGCTTGGCGCCATCCTTGATGTCGTCCCCCCACTTGTCCCAGGCCCAACTGCCCAGGAAGTAGGCCCCGGCCACGCCAAGGGCGACCCAGCCTACGACGGGGACCGCGGCGGCCACGGCGGCGGATGCTCCAAGGGCTGTGGCCATGCCCGCGCCGCCCAACACGGCCACGGCACCTGCGGCCTGGACGCCTCCCATGCCCCGGTCTGCCCACCCCTGAGCGCCTTCGTGAGTGGGGAGGAACATCTCCTTGACGCCGCTCACAATGGCCAGCGGAAGAAAGACGCGCGTGGCGAGAAAGCCAGTCCCGGGCGCCTTGGAGAAGAGCTTCGCGGCGAAGGGGATCTTGAGGCGCATGGCGGTGCTCCGGACCGCCTGTTGCCACTTCCAGGGCTCCTTGTACCAGTTGCGGATCCTCTGGTCCTTGAGGAGCTCCTGCAGGAGTTCGCCCCGCTTTGCGGTGGTGCGCGCAGCCGGTGAACCGAAGTACTTGTTGAGTTCCCATACGGCACGTGCGCCTGCAACGTTCTGCCCCTGGGCCCACCTCTGGTAGAGGTGCATCGAAGCTTCAATAGCAGTGGGGATCTTGAGGACCTTGAAGGGTGTCTTGATGTCCTTGAGGGTGCCTTCTTTGAACTCTTTCCACGTCTCCAGAGCGCCGGCGAGACCGGCGAAGGTGAGAACCGCCTCGGGGTCGTCCATGGACAGTCCCAGGCGACGACGGATGTCCTTGGCTTCGTTCTGCGCCCAGGATGCCTTCTTTGGGAAGTCGGAGACACCTTCCGCTTTTGTGTCCCATTTAGCGAGGATGTTGCCGATCAAGCCGCCTTGGATGGTGAGTGTTCCTCCCAAGACATCGACAGCGGCAGCCAGTTTCGGCGCCTGGACATCGTCAATTCCTTTGAAGCCCACTTCTTTGCTTCTTTCCTTTCGCGTTTTGGTCTATTGTTCTGGCGTTACCTGGAATGGGAGAAATCGCCCTCCAGTTTTGCGATGGCCCCAGTGAGAGGCAAAGGTGCGCAAATGCTGGCGACGCAGGATCAGGGCTACCGTTCCAGCGATGAGGAACAGAGTCAGCGCTGCGGTGCCCAGGGTGGGAGGGTATATCTGAGCAGGGTGGCGGCTCCTCGGCTGGTGCCCTCACCTTGGTCCGCAGCCAGGGGGGTCATCGGTTGACGGACTGGATCTCCTGGACAGTGACGGCCTGGTCGTTGCCGAAGGTGCCGTCGGGGAGGTCTCCGCCGGCGCCGCCGGTTCCGGTCCAGGTGATGTCCCAGGTGATAGTTGCTTGGAGCTTGTACGTTCCGTCGCCGGAGGAGCGGAGGTACTTGAGGCCGCAGGGCGGCGTCTCGTCTGCCTTGCCCTTGGCGTACGGCTGGCCGATCGAACCGTTGTTGTTGATCTGGCATTCGCCGGAGGCGGGGTACGTCTCGGCGTCCGCCGTTCCCGGTTCGAGCTTGAGGGAGACGGGCGTTGCTGTGGTCGTGGCTTGGATATTGAGACCTGGTGTGTTGAGGGACGCTGTCACCGAGACGGGCTTGAACGCGCTGTTGTCCAGCCAAGCCCATGTGGGGAGGTTGACCTTGGTCGTGCCGTCAGGTGCCAGTGTGACCTCGGTGCCGGGAACTTTGATCTGCTCGTAGGCGAGACCAGCAAGGATTTCCGGCGTTATGGCCGTCTCGACATCGGGTGCTTCGCCGTTCTCGACCCAGAAAGGCAGCTGCGAGTTACAGGCGGTCCGGTCGAGGATGGGAGCGTTCGGGTTCTCGACAGCCCCCCACCACATGCCCTCGCCCTGCTTGTCGAGGTTGTAGTTCTTGTACTCGCCGTCCTTGTAGATCTGCCGGAATTCGTACGAGCCCCGTCTGGCGTGTGCGGGCTGGTTGGGATCGCCTGAGATCTCCTCGTACCCGTCCTCTGTTTCCTTGGCGAACTGCTTCGCCGTCCACAGAGGGGCATGCCAACAAGCGGGCGGCGTCCAGTTGCTACCGCTGACGGTGACAGGTCCGACAGAAGATCCGGAGCCGTTCTTCGAGGTGTCGTATGAGATCGCCGTTGCCTTGGCGTAGAGATCGTCGCCCTTGAGACCGCTGTCCGTGCTCGTGTCCGTGGAGCTCTTGTCCGTCGGACCGGCGGCGAACGCGTTCTGCGCGGGTGCCAGGAGCAGAGCGGTCACGACACAGACAATGGGGAGAGCCGTTCGCTTCACGCCTTGCATTGTGTCGCCTCCTTCTGCACCTCGATGGCCTCGGCTGTCCAGAGGCCCTTGGCTTCCTTGGACGTGGTCATGACGATCTCGAAGAAGTAGTAGTCCTTGTCGCTCGGCTTGGTCTTCAGCACCTTCTTGGACTTGATCTCCCTGCCGTAGAACTTCGAGTCGTCATCGCAGAAGGAGACCGATGCGCGGTTGCCGCCGCTTGCGAGAGTGACCTTGGCGTCGCTGTAGCGCTGCGTGCCCGTGACAGTCCATCCACCGTTGATGTACTGCTGGATCTGCTTCTTCGCGTACGCCTGGGCGTTGCCGCGGGGGTCCGAGTAGAACTTGTACGCCGTGTCTTCCGCGTTCTGCTTGACGATGCCGTGGTTGATGGAGCGGACGAAGTTCTCGGCGTCGTTGAGCGCGGCGGCTTCCTTGGCGTCGGAAGGCTCGGTGCGGTCGAACGCCATCTCGAAATCCGAAGGGAACGTCATCTTCGGACGACCGATGGTGTCCGTCTCGGCCGACGCGGTTGGCGACGCCGACTTCTTGGTATCACCGGTGTCGGCCCCCGCGATCTTGTCGTTGTCGCTGGACTTGTCGTCCCCGCTGCCGCAGGCCGACAGCAGCAGGGCTGCGGTCGCGGCGAGCGCGGCAGCAACGGGCAAAGAGCGGCGCTTCACAGTGATCTCCCCGTGAGACAAAAGTGCAGTCAAGGGCTACGACGGTATCCGTGGGGCGATCGGTTTCGCTACAGCGAACTTCCTTGCATGGCTGGGCGAATGAGGGTGAATCGGGACAAGCGGTCTACCCTGAGGCCTGATCGTGTCTGGGTGCACAGCGGCCCCGAACGCTCGGCGGGCGTTCGAGGCCGGGAGGGGCGTGACGGGTGTCGGATCAGGCCTCCTGAGCTGTGCCCCGCTCTCGCGTCCGGCAGCCCGGGCATCCACACGGCGGGTACGCCGATGATCGCGGGAGTGGGTCGCCTCGGCCGGCGGCCCGGACTTCGACACTGCCCCGGGCCTCGGTCACGGCGCCGTCCGCGTCGACGGTGTAGACGCGGAGGGTGAGACGAGAGTGGCGGCGTGGAGTGGTCTCCGGGAGTTCCAGTACGTCGGCCATGGGCGGGTAGTGGTCGGCGCACTCGGAGCATGCGTACACGTTGAAGCCGGGGCCCGTTGCTGCGTGCACCTCATGAACGAGTACCGGGTGGCTCGTCGTGCGGTGGCAGCGGGCGCACATCCGTACGGCGGGGCGCGTCATCGGGCGGCCACCGGGACGCCGTGGATGCGGTCCGGGCCGACGTCGATGCCGACCGTGGCGAGATAGAGGGTGCGGCGGCGTTCGCGTTGGCGGCGGTGCTCGGCGGCGCCCAGGACGTAGGGGCGTACGAGACGGGATGCGTTGCCGTCGAGGATCTCGGTGAAGCGGGGCGGTGGGACCGGGGTGAACCGGAGGGGCGGGATCACTCCGAGGCGGTGGCGGCCTCGGGGGCGCGGGGTGCAGATGCTCAGCATCCAGGCGAGGCAGCGGACGGTAAGGTCCAGCATGTTGGCGCTCCTGTTTGAGTGTTTAGCGTCGGCCATGCCCCGGGACGGTTGCCTCCGTTGCCGGGGTCTTTTGACGTACAAGGCACGTTACAGGGTGCACATGGGAGGTGTATAGCGGTTTGCTGTGCTCCAAGGAGCCGTGGAGTTCCCTGCTGTCGTACGTTGTTCGATATGACACCAGAGTCAGGGCAGTCGCCGATCGACCCGACGAAGATTGCCTACGTCTATATGCAGATGGCGGACCACATCGCGGCCCGCATCGCTTCCGGGGAGCTCCGGCCCGGCGCCCGGCTACCGGGGGAGCGTGACCTGGCCGAGGAGTACGGGGTCGCGCACCTGACCGCTCGCCGCGCCACCCGCGAACTCCGCGAACGCGGACTCGTCGTCACGCTCCCCGCGAAGGGCACCTTCGTCGCGTACCCCGAGGCCGATGAGCCCGACGAGCCCTCGGGCGCCGACCAGGACGCGTAGCCCCTCCCTGACGACTTGGTTCGCCGTGTGTGGTGTCACACCGGCTGGACGTGGACATCGATCGGGTTGAGCACGGCCAGGACGATTGGCAGGTTTGGGACGGCGGAGCCCCGGATTGTCCCCCGGCCCGTGGCCCAAACTCTCCAAACGTCTCGTCATGGCCGCCGCCGATCGCGGTTGCGTCGGACGACTAGGGTGTGCGTTCGGGAATTCGCCGGGGAGTGCAGTGCAGAGGAGCACGGCGGTAAGTCGGCGCATCGGGCATGGGGGAGCAGACCAACGTGGGGACGTACGAGGTTCCGTCGGCCGGGCAGGCGGAGGGGGAGGGCGAGCGCCCGGTCAACGGCGCGGCACCCACCTCGCGACGCACGCTCAACAGCCTGAAGTGGGCCCTGGCGATTCCGGTGCTGGGCGTTGTCGCCGGGTTCCTCGGCCAGTACCCCTACGGCATGTGGGTCGGGGTCATCATCACGCTGGGTGTGGCCGCCGCCGCTGCCATCATCGCGGGCGGTGTCTGGCACCGGGCAGGTGCCGCTACGCTCGCGTCCGTCGCCGCGCTGGCGCTGCCCTTCTTCGCGGGGCCCGGGCTGTACGAGCTGTACGCGAAGCAGGTCGGCGAGCGGGTCCACGCCGTCGTGGCCGACACCGGGGAACGACGGGGAGTGAAGCGGACCACCGAGCTGTCCGTCTGCCGAGTCGTCGATACGTCGGGGACCGTGCAGAACCTGTCCGAACAGCAGAACTGCTATGGCCAGTTCAAGCCGGGGCAGCACGTCATCCTGTTCGAGGATCCGCTGGGCGCCCTCGATCCGTGGATCGAGGCCCTTCCCGGCGATCGGACCGCCGATCCCCTCACCCTCGGGATCACGACCGGGCTCTTTCTAGTGGCCGGCTCGGCCCTCCTCCACGCCGGGCGGCGGCGACGGTCCGAGACCGACATGGTGAAGCGGAGCCTCAAGCGCCGGCTTTCCTGAGGCCGGGTGCCCGCCTGGGAGAGACAGAGGCAACGTCCCTCATGGGGCGGGAAGATGAGGAACGGCTGGTCGACCTCGCTTGTGGATTGGCGCTCTCGGGTGGGTCCGATGCCGGCCCTATGCTCCTCACGTGCGTAACACGGACGCGAATGACCGCGAAAGTATCGGCGGAACTGCCATCCGCAGCCCGAAGAACAAGGCCGTGAGCCGAGGGGTGTCGGTGCTGGCCACCTTGGCGGTGGTGCTGCTCGGCTGGGCGATCGCCGCAGCCAACACCGGTATCGCTTATGTCGCGTTGGGTATGGACTTCATCCCGATCATGACCGGCGTCGTCCTGTGCTTGGTCTTCTTGATCGCCCTGGCCTTGCTCCACCGCGCATGGTGGCTCGCCGTGCTCTCCGTGGGACCGGCGCTGTTCGTCCTCGTGGGCTCGGTCCAGTACGCTCCCGAGGCCGCACTGGATCGCCGTGGGGTCCACGAGACCGTCGTGATCACCAAGGACTCGGCTGACACCACAGGGGGCAAGGACCACCGGTACACCCTTCTCGGCAAGGACGGTGAGCTCGACGAGACCCTGGAGTACCGGGGAAGCCATCCCGACTACCGGGTGGGCGACCGCATCGAGGTGGCCTACGACCCGGAAGGCGTCGTACCGCTGGAGGATGCCGCCGAGGTCGATCCGGACGGTCGGCTCGGCGGCCTTGTCATGGGTGTCGTCGGATGGACGGGCATGGCCTTGCTGGCCGGCTGGCGCGGGCATGTGCGGCGGCGGAAGAACCGCCATTCCCTGTTGGACCAGGTCATCTGAGCCGGGCCCTGACATCCGAGGGTGGCCGGGCAGGCACGCCTGAATGTGGCACCGGCCCCGAGTGCCGGAAGGTTCTCAGGGCCGACGCGCACATCAACTGAGCTTCGCGTTCTGGGCCTTGACAAGGTCGGCCGGGATCTTGGCCTCGCCGGGGCGGGACTGGATGAACGCCCCACTGTCCAGCGCGAAGTAGTTGACGATGGTGTCGCCGAAGCGGAAGGTCTGGGTGCGGAGTTTCTGGGTGAAGCCCTTGAACTTGAAGGTAGCAGCGGTGGCGAGCGACTCGTCGCTGCCCGAGGGGGCGGTCTCCACCGTGACCGAGTCGTACCGCGTGGTTCCCCTGTCCGACGTCGCTGTGTAGCCGCTGCCGCAGGAGTCGGCCGCCTTGGCGAGGTCCTTCATGGCGGACTCCGCTTCGCCGTCCTCGTAGGTGGAGAGCGTGATGTAGGTGAACATGGCGGCCGAACTGGTGGCGACGTGTGTGAGCGTGGCCTGCGGGGAGCCGATGGGGAGTTCGTTCATCGCGTACGCCAGCGGGGTGCAGACGGCTTTGTCGACGTCCATGTCCTCCTGACTGGCGGCCAGGGCGTCGCCGTCGGAGGGCTCCTTGACGGTGTAGCCGCTCTCGGCCTTGGTGACCATGAGTTTCGCCAGGCGCTCCGCCGGGCTCACCTCCTTGGCCTTGGAAGCCGTGGCCTTGGCCCCGGGCTTGTCGTCCGCGTCCGTCTCCGAGTCGCCGCCTCCGCAGGCGGTCAGTCCGGTCAGTCCGGTCAGTACGACGACGGAGAGCGCGGAGGCGGCGAGGGCGGATCGCTTCATGTGGGGGAGGGCTCCTTGAGTTTTCGCGGGGTGACGGATGGGGCCGTCATCCGCGCGGCTGAAGATCGCTGGAGATCCTTCCACGCCCCCGCCCCACCCCTGCCCCGCCCCCGTGAGCGACTAGTGCAGACCTGATGGACGCAGCGTGACGAACACCCGTCGGGGCAGGGCGGGATGATTCGCTGGTGCACAGCGGCAGGCCCCTGCGCAGGCCCGTTCTCGACCGGGAACCGGGCGGCCCGCATTGCGCGTGGATAACGTCGGGGCGTGTGGGGTTCGCGGGCGCGGGCGCGCCTTGAGGGGCTTATGTGCTGCTGATACGGTGCGATGACTTGACACTCGCTCGGGCCATGGCTATTCGACCAGGTCGGGCGGTACGCCCCGGTGAGGGCGGAGTGTTCCAAGTGTCCTGAATGACGAAACCTTCTTGGGTGTACGGGGAGCGGTTGCGTGAAGATCCAAGAGCGTACGGGGGCGGGCAACAACCGTTCCGCTGCGCCGGTTCCGCCGACGATGGGGGAGCGCCTTCCCTCGCCGCCTCGCGAGCGCAAACCCGCGCTGGCCGCACTCGCCGTGCTGCTGATCCTCGTGGGTGCGCTCGGGGCGACCATGCTGGTGCTGCGCGCGGGCGACCGTATCGAGGTCGTGAAGGTGACGAGCGACATCCAGGCCGGTGAGTCCGTCGGCGGCAAGGTGGAGTCCGTACTGGTCGCGGACGACGCGGGCATCAACTACGTCAGGTGGTCCCAGCGCAAGACCCTTGGGAAGCTCAAGGCCAAGTCCACGATCTACGAGGGCACTCTCGTCATCGGCGAGATGTTCGGCACCGAGGCAAGCCTCCCGGCGGGCAAGGCCGTCGTCGGTCTCTCCCTCAAGGAGGGCCAGTACCCGGAGGGCATCCAGCCGGGCGACCTCGTGGCCGCCTACCAGGTCGGCAACACCAGCTCCTCGAACTCGAACGACGAGACGGGCACCGGCTCCTCCGGTTCCGCGGGCACCGGCAGTACGCCGATCGTCGACAACGCCCGTGTCGCCAAGGTGCCGGACGCCAAGGGCGACAGCACCATCAGCAGCACCAACAAGCGCGTCACGGTAACCGTCGACGAGAGTGACGCCGCCGCGCTGGCCCGTGCCGCCGCCGCGAACCAGGTCGCCCTCGTCCTCATCCCCGGCAACTAGCGGCAAGAGAGTCACACACACCATGGCCCTCATCGCCCTCGCCGCCGACAAAGGTTCCCCCGGCGTCACCACGGCGGCCGTCGCCCTCGCCGCCGTCTGGCCCCGCAGGGTCCTGCTCGCCGAGACCGACCCGGCCGGCGGCGACCTCGTGTACCGCAGTGCCGCCGCGCACGGCGGGCCGCTGAACCCGAACACCGGCATGCTGTCCATCGCCGCCACCGCCCGCCGAGGCCTCGTACCGGATCAACTCTGGGACCACGTACAGCCGTTGAGCGGTGGGCTCGAAGTGCTCGTCGGGCTCGGGAACGCCGAGCAGGCGGCCGGGCTCGCGGGGCTGTGGCCCACGCTCGGCCGGGCCTTCGCGCACCTCGCCGACTCCCCGCACGCGCCCGCCGACGTCATCGCGGACTGCGGACGGATCAGCGGGGACACCCCGGCCGTCGAGATGTTCTCGCAGGCGGCCCTCGTACTCCTCATCTCCCGCACCGAGCCGGAGGCCATCGCGCGCGTACGCGACCGGGCCGCCGCCCTCAGCGCCAAGCTGCACGGCGGAGCGCGCGGTGCGGCGGCGCTCGGCACGCCCCTCATCGGGGTCGTCCTCATCACCGACCCGAGCGAGTCCGGCAAGCTCGTCCACCAGGTCAACGACATGCTGGTGGCCGCGCAGACCGGCGCCCGCGTGGTCGGCACGATCGCCGAAGACCCGGCGGGCGCCGACCAGTTGGCCGGCCGCAAGCGCGGACGGCTCGACAAGTCGCTGCTCATCCGCTCGGCGCGCAAGGTGACCTCGGACCTCTACCAGCAGTTCGGCGCGGCCTGGTCCGTACCGGCGGCCGGCGGTCCGAGCGGTCAGCCCACCGCCGGAGCCGGTCGATGACGGCGGGGACGTACACGCGTAGGGCAGCCGGGCGTAGGGCAGCAGTGGGGGGCGGGCGATGACCGCCGTCGACCATCAGCTGGTCAAGCGGTTCCGGCAGGAGGCCGGTGACCGTATCGCCGAGCAGCGCCGGCTCGACCAGGTCTCCGGCGTCACGCCGATGTCCAACGAGGACGAGCGGCACTACGCGCGCGCGGTCATAGCCCAGATACTGGAGGACTACGCCCGTACGGAGATCAACTCCGGGCGTACGCCGCTGGACGCCGAGACCGAGGAGCAGTACGCGGCTGCCGTGCACGCCGCACTCTTCGGAGTGGGGCGGCTGCAGCCACTGCTGGACAACCCCGAGGTCGAGAACATCGACATCAACGGGTACGACCAGGTCTTCGTCGGCTACGCGAACGGCGAGGAGGTCAGGGGCGATCCCGTCGCCGAGACCGACGAGGAGCTCATCGAGCTCATCCAGATCCTCGGCGCGTACTCCGGTCTCTCCTCCCGGCCCTTCGACTCCGCCAACCCGCAGCTCGACCTGCGGCTGCCGGACGGCTCCCGGCTGTCCGCCGTCATGGATGTGACGCGCCGCCCGGCGCTCTCCATCCGTCGCGCGCGCATGGGCAAGGTCTTCATGTCCGACCTCGTCGGCAACGGCACGCTCACCCCCGAGGTCGGGCACTTCCTCGCCTGTGCCGTCCGGGCCCGCAAGAACATCATGATCGCGGGCGCGACCAACGCCGGTAAGACCACCCTCCTGAGGGCCCTGGCGAACGAGATCCCGCCGCACGAGCGCCTCATCACCGTCGAACGCGCCCTGGAACTCGGGCTCGACACCTTCACCGATCTGCACCCGAACGTCGTGGCGTTCGAGGAGCGGCTGCCCAACTCCGAGGGCCAGGGCACCATTTCGATGGCGGAGCTGGTCCGGCGTTCGCTGCGTATGAACCCCTCGCGCGTCATTGTCGGTGAGGTCCTCGGCGACGAGATCGTGACCATGCTGAACGCGATGTCGCAGGGCAACGACGGCTCGCTGTCCACGATCCACGCCAACAGCTCCAGCGAGGTCTTCAACCGTATTTCCACGTACGCCCTCCAGGCCACCGAGCGACTGCCCATCGAGGCCAGCCAGATGCTCGTCGCGGGCGCGGTGAACTTCGTCGTCTTCGTTCAGCGGCGCAACAACTACCAGACGGGCGGCCGACTCCAGCGCATGGTCACCTCCATCCGTGAGGTCAACGGCGTCGACGGACGCGTCCTGTCCAGCGAGGTGTTCGCCGAGGCGGCGGACGGCCGGATCGTGCCGCACGCGCCCCTCGCCTGCCTCGAAGACCTGATCCAGCACGGCTATCGCCTGCCCGGCGGGAACTGGGGGTGAACCGACCATGACTCTCGCCGCTCTTGACTCACTCGGCTCCATGGGCGGGCTGTTCTCGACCACGGTCCTGTACGCGCTCGCGTGCGGCATCGCCGTCGGCGGCGGCCTCGCGCTGCTCGCCGTCGCGGTCCGCGGACTGCCCGCCAAGCCCGAGCACGAGAAGCAGAAGGCGAGCGAACGGGCCTCCGAGCTCGTACGGTTCGCCGGTCAGCGTGGTTCGATCGCGGCCGGCGCCGGCATCGTCGTCCTGCTGCTCACGCGGTGGGCCGTCGCCGGTATCGCGACCGCCGTCCTCGTCTTCTTCTGGGACAAGCTGTTCGGCGGCGCTTCCGAGGAGAAGGCCGCGATGCGCCGCGTGGAGGCCCTCGCGTCCTGGACCGAGTCGCTGCGCGACACCATCGCGGGCGCGGTCGGCCTGGAGCAGGCCATCCCCGCCTCCGCGCGCGCCGCGGCACCGGTCCTGCGCCCGCACCTCGACGCCCTCGTCGACCGTCTCCGCTCCCGTACGCCGCTGCCGGACGCTCTTCAGCAGCTCGCCGACGAGATCGACGACGCGTCCGCCGACATCATCGTGGCCGCGCTGATCCTCAACGCGCGGCTGCGCGGCCCGGGTCTGCGGCAGGTCCTGGGCGCGCTCGCCAAGTCGGCGCGCGAAGAGGTCGACATGCGGCAGCGGGTCATGGCACAGCGCGCTTCGACCCGGCGCTCCGTACAGATCGTCGTCGCCGTCTCGGTCGCCTTCGTCCTCGGACTGTCGATCTTCAACCGCGACTTCGTCGAGCCGTACGGCACGGCGGTCGGCCAGCTCGTACTCGCTTGCGTCTGCGGCCTGTTCGCGATGGGCTTCCTGTGGCTGCGCAAGCTGTCGACCATCGAAACGCCCGAACGCTTCCTGGTACGGGACGAGTCGTCGGTCCAGTTCGTACGCCCCCGTACGTCGTCCTCATCCTCATCGTCATCGTCATCGCCGTCGTCGTCCCAGACACAGTTCCCGGCGCAGACGCTGCCGGAGGAGGGGGTACGCCGATGAACTCGTCCCTGATCATGCCCGTCGTGGTCGGCGCCGTCCTGGGCCTGGGCCTCTACGCCCTCGTGCGCGCCCTGATGCCGGCCAAGCGCAGCGCGGTCTCGCAGGTCGCGCGCATCGACGCGATGCGGGCGAGGGGAGCGGCGTACGAGTCCTCGCACCGCACCACCGCCGACAAGGGGCGGCTCGGGAGCGTACGGGCCGGAGTCGGCGCGCGAGTCTCCGAGTTCTACCTGCAGCAGGGCTGGGAGCTGCGGTCGCTGCGGGCCGACCTGGCCGTGCTGGACCGGAGTTGGGAGAACTTCCTCGCGACGAAGGTGCTGCTGGCGGCGGCCGGGCTGTTCTTCGGGCCGTTCATGTTCGCCGTGGTCTGGACGCTCGGGGTCGGCCGCAGCCCGGTCATCCCGATCTGGCTCGCGCTGCTGTTCGCGACCGTCTTCTTCTTCCTGCCGGACCTGGAAGTACGCAGGGACGCGGCGGAGAAGCGGCGTGACCTGCGGCGCGTGATCGGCGCGTATCTGGACCTGGTGTCGATGAGCCTGGCGGGCGGCCGGGGTCTCCCGGAGGCCCTGATGGCCGCCGCCGAGGTCTCCGACGGCTGGGCCACGCAGCGCATCCGTAACGCGCTCGCGGACGCCCGGATCACCGGCATCAGCCAGTGGCAGGCCCTCGGCTCGCTCGGTGAGGACCTGGGTGTCGAGGAGTTGAAGGATCTGTCGGCCTCGTTGGCGCTGGTCGCGGACGACGGTGCGAAGGTGCGCGAGTCGCTCGCCTCGCGCGCCGAGACGATGCGGCACCGCGAACTCGCCGAGATCGAGGGCAGCGCGGGCGAGAAGTCGCAGTCGATGCTCGTCGCGCAACTGCTGCTCTGCGCGGGCTTCCTGGTCTTCCTGATCTTCCCGGCGGCGATGCGCGTGTTCCAGGTCTGAGCCCCGGCAAACGACAACTGCATCTTCGAACCACTCGAACCGCTCGCACCACCGATGTGAACTGCTCGAACTGCTCGAACCGCTTGACCGCTCTGAACTGTCTTGAGAGGACAACTCACCATGAACGGACGGAACTTCAGCACCGGGATCCCGGGGGTGGACTTTCTCATCACCTTCCTCCAGGGCCGGGTGCAGCGTGCCCGCTCCGGCGAGCTCGACCGTGGTGCGTCCGCGGTGGAGTGGGTCATCATCTCGGCGGTCGTCGTGGCGATCGTCGGCGTGGTCGCCGCGATCATCAACGCCGCGCTGAGCGACGGTGCCAACAAGGTCGGCGACTGCATCAAGGGCGCGGACGCGGGCAGCACCTGCTGATCTCGCTGCCGTTCTCTTCTTCTCTCTTCTTCTTCTCCCTTCTACGGGTCTATGGGT
Source organism: Streptomyces sp. NBC_00878 (assembly GCF_026341515.1). Classification (NCBI taxonomy): domain Bacteria; kingdom Bacillati; phylum Actinomycetota; class Actinomycetes; order Kitasatosporales; family Streptomycetaceae; genus Streptomyces; species Streptomyces sp. NBC_00878. The sequence continues at coordinate 6,328,327 of NZ_JAPEOK010000001.1, forward strand.
CTACGGGGTAACTGGTGAGCGTACGACGCTGGGTCCGCCGCCGGGTGGAGGCCGCCTCCGCCCGCGGCGACTCCGGCATGACCGCGATCGAGTTCGTGCTGCTCACACCCGTGCTCTTCTTCATGATCTTCGCGACGGTGCAGTTCGCGCTGTACTTCTTCGCCGACCACGTGGCCCAGGCGGCGGCCCAGGCCGGCGCCCGCAAGGCCCGCGCGACGGCCGACGAGCGGCCGGGCGCTTGGCGGGGCGAGGCACGGAACGTCGTCGACAGCTACATCGCGCAGCTGGGACCGCAGTTGGTGCTCTCCCCGGACGTGGAGATGCTCCAGCCGGAGCAGAACACGGTGGGCGTGGAGATCACGGCGAAGGTGCCGTCGGTGTTTCCCGGGCTGGATCTGACGGTGCAGGCGCAGTCGGTGGGACCGGTGGAGCGGTTCGTCGAGGAGGACGGGAACTAGATGCGCGCTCTCGTACGCCGCCGGGTTCCGGCCCCTGACCGGGACCGGGGGCTGTCCACTGTGGAGGTGGTGATCCTCGCACCGGTGATGATCCTCTTCATCCTGGTGCTGGTGGCTTTCGGGCAACTGGTGGACGGACGAGGGGCGATCGACGGGGCGGCGAGGGACGCGGCTCGGTCCGGGTCGCTCCAGCGGGACGTGGTCTCGGCGATGGCGGAGGCGCAGAAGGCGGCGGACGCCGACCTCGCGGACGTCTGCGCCGGTGCGGTGACGGTGAACAAGACCAGCGCCGGTTTCGAGGACGCCGACCTGTTCACGGTCGAGGTCAGCTGCGAGGTACGGGGCCTGGCCATGCTCGGCCTCGATGTCCCGACCCGCCTGACGGCGTCGTTCACCTCACCGCTGGATCCCTTCAAGAGGAAGGCGTGATGGGGCGGATGACGGCGATGGGGGGCGTGACGGTAGGGCGCATCGGACGCATCGGACGCATCGGGAACGCCGTGCGCTCCTGGACGGACGCACGCCGCGCTCGCCTCGACGACCGCGGCTCGGGCGCCGGAGCGGTGATCATCTTCGCGCTGGTGTTCCTCTCCCTGTCGGCCTTCGTCATCGACGGCGGCTTGTCGATCTCCAAGCGCGAACGTGCCGCCGACATCGCGGAACAGGCGGCCCGCTACGCAGCCCAGGACGTGGACCTGGACGAGCTGTACGAGAACGACGGCGGCGGCGCCCCCATCCTCTTCGAGAACTGCGGCGCCCGAGTCAAGGCCTTCGCCCAGGAGATGGGCATGACCGGCGCAGACATCGCCGCCACCCACTGCGTCGCCGCCAACGCCGACGAGGTCGAGGTGGAGGTCCAGCTCACGTACTCCCCGGTCTTCACGGGGATGTTCTACGGCGGGGATGTGGTGGTCAGGGGACGGGCTGTTGCCGAGAACGAGGTCGGCTGACGACACCCCCTGCGGGGCGGCCTACTTGCCGTCGTCCTGCTTGCCAGCCTTGCCGCCCTTGCCGCCCTTGCCGTCGGACTTCACGCCCTCGGAGACCTGTTTCGCCAGGTCGTCGTCCAGCTTCTTGAACTCCCGGACACGGCCTCGGACATCTGGGCCAGCGCGTCGAGTTGCTGGTTGATGTCCTCGCGGCCGTCCTCCCAGTTGGACTCGAAGGCCTCCAGCTTGTCGTAGACGCCGCCGTCGCCGATGTCGTCCTTGTAGGACTCGAACAGCTTCTTGGCGTGGTTCATCCGCGACTTGATGTCACGCAGCCGGGTGCCATAGTCCTCCAACTCGCTCAACGGGAGCGCGAGGTCGGGGTTTGCCCATGTGATCCCCCTGTGGTGTCCGTGCCTCGGCGGCTTGTGTCCATGCAAGTGGTGTCTACCCGAACCGGAAGGTACCCGTCACGGCGTCGAAGATGTCGTGTGATGTGTGTCCGTCTTCAGGGCCTTGATGAATGTGGTGAAGGCGCCGGAGGGGAAGGAGAGGGTGCCATGCGTGGGGGTTTTCGAGTCGCGTATGGATATGTGGGCGCGTAGGTTCGCGATCTCTACGCAGTCGTTGCCCTCCCCGCCGCCTGAGAAGGACGACTTCTGCCACTGCGGAGGGGTGATCATGGCTGGTCCTCACAGTTCCTTGGCCAACTGGTGGATGAGGTCACGTGATCGCTCTGGGGTGAGTGACGCTTCCCTCACCCTACGGAAGAGCTTTCGGAAGTGCTCCAGTTGGGCTTCGGAGTCGACGAAGGCCGTGCCGTGCGGCGCGTCGCGCACCACGGTGTCCAGACGGGGCACTGCGCCGCCCAGATGGACCATCGCGCTCCCGGCCCCCGCGAAGTCGTCCAGGCCGAAGGGGATGACCCTCACCCTCACGTGATCCGCCTCGGACTGCTCCAGGATGCAGGCGAGTTGAGCTTGGAACGCTGTTTGGCCGGCCACTTTGATGCGGAGTGCCGTCTCGTGGATCACGGTCTCGTACGGCATGGGTTCGGGTTTCTCGATGATGACCTTCCGCCGCATCCGATGGCGTACCCGATGCTCAATCTCGCTCTCCGGGAACTCCGGGTTCATGTACGAGAAGAGAGCGCGAGCGTAGGCCTCCGTTTGGAGGAGCCCGGGCACGTGGGTAACCGCGACGTCGTGACGGAACGTCGCGTGGTGATCCAGTTCCGAGAGGTCCAGGTATGCCGCGGGGAGGACGCCCCGGTACTCCTCCCACCAGCCCCGGGTCCGGTCGGTGGTCATGGCGGCGAGAGCATCGATCAACTCGCTGTCTGAGCACGCGTAGTTGGCTGCCAGTCGACGAACGCGTTCCTCGCTGACCCCTGCGACACCGGACTCGATCTGGCTCATCTGGGTGGAGTTCACGCCCAGCAGGGACGCCGCTTCGGTGGCCTTGAGCCCTGCGGCCTCCCGAAGCTTGCGCAGCTCGGCGCCCAGGCGCATCTGTCGTGCGGTGGGGTGCCGCCGCGTTGCCATGTGTTGCTCCCTGATCCAATTCGCCCTCTTGGGTGCCTCGTTCGGGTGCGAGATTACGGTGACGGCTTGCGTGGTCGCAACTTTCATACCTACTGTCAGTGACGCGACGCATGCAATGCGGAACCCCGGGACCCCGGAAGCGCACCACACCGTCATGCCGTGACGGCTGCGGCACAGCCACCGCCCGCCACTCCGCAGAATCGCCAACTCCCCTCCTTCCGAAAGGAGTTCACCCATGCCTGAAAGCGAATCCGCCCCCTGGGAGTACACCCTGTACATCCCGAACGATCTCCGAGCCGTCACTGTCTGCCGCCGCACCCTCCGTCTGATCCTCACCATGCACGGCCTCATCCGCCTCGTGGACACCGCCGAACTGCTCGCGGCCGAGCTGGTCTCCAACTCCGTACGACACACCAAAGGGCCCGCTGCTCTACGAGTGCGCTGGTCGGCCGGGGTGCTGCGGATCGGGGCCTGGGATGCGGATCCTGAACCGCCCGAGCCTCCAGGGGAGTTGGCGCAGCTCACCGGCGCGGAGACGGGGCGGGGTCTCGCCCTCGTACGCGCCTGCGCCGACCTATGGGGTTGGCAGCCGCTCACTCGGGACGGCAGCCGGGGGAAGTACGTGTGGTGCGATCTTGTCGCGGCGTAGGAGGGCGTAGGAGGGCGTAGGAGGGCGTAGGGGGACGTGGGGGCAGAGCCGTCCGGACGGGTACGGGGGATCGGGCTATCGGGTTCGGCGGCGGTCCGGGCTGACCGCCGCCGGGTTCCTCGGCCTACTTCGAGGCCGTCATCCCGTACTCGTACGCGATCACCGAAGGCTTGCCGGACTTCGGCAGGGTGGCGAGCGCCAGGCCCTGGAAGGTGTCGGTGACAAGGGCCCGCTTGGCGGGGTTGTAGACCGACTCCTCCTTGTTCGGGGTGATCTCGAAGCTGCCCATGTACTGCTGCTTGAGCAGCGTTTCCTGGGTATGGGCGGTCGGGACGACCGCGAGCACGCCGCCGTCGGCCAGCCGCAGCGCGTACGTCGTCCCGTACGCCGGGTCCTTGGCGAAGTACTTCTCGGTCGCCCACTTGGCCAAGTCGCCTTCGTCGCGCTCCTTGTAGAGCTTGAGGGCGTCCTTGGCCGGGTCCGTGGTGTGGGAGATCCCGGCGCCGGCCTTCTTTCCACCGGTCTCGTAGAGATCCTCGAACGCTGCGCTCACGTCGTTCGGGGCCAGGGTCCCGACGCGGGTGGAGGGGGTGACCGCGGTGGCGAGACCATGGTCGCCGGTGTCGATCGTCGGGATCGGCGCGTCGGAGTAGACCGCCGACATCAGCTTCCAGGCGCCGCCCTCCTTGTCGAAGACCAGCAGGGCTGGGGTCTTCGTGCCACTGGCGGTGGCCTTGACCGCGAACCAGTCCTCACCCGCGGGGATGTAGTACGCCCGGTCCTGGTAGGAGAAGGGCTTCGCGTAGTCGCTCTGCTCCGCCTTCGTCCACGTGCTGAAGGTTTTGTAGTCCGCCTTGCTCTGCTCGTGGACCTGGCCGCCTTCGACCGTGCTCAGCAGTTTGGCGTTCCGCGTCTTGTTCGCCTTGCTGTTGACAGCCACGTAGTTGTCGACGATCTTCGCCGCCTGCTCGCGCGTCACGGCGCCCTTGGGGGTGGCCGAGGCCGAGGCTTTCGTGTCGGCCTTCCCGTCCTCGTCCGTGGTGCCGCCGCACCCGGTGAGAGCGACGGTGGAAGTCATGCCGAGCACGAGCAGGGCCGTGCCGGTCGTACGTGCGGCGTGTATCGCGTGGGGGGATGCCATGGTGTGGGCGTCTCTTCTTGTGTTGTGGGGTCTCGGAGAAGTCGGAGAACTCGGAGTGCTTGGAGAACTCTGAGAACTCTGAGAACTCTGAGACGGGGAACAGCCGCTGCGAAGGAGCGGTCGCGCGTCAGCGGTTGATCGACTGGATTTCCTGGACGTTCATGTCCTGGGTGGTCTCGAAGGTGCCGTCGGGGAGGTCGCCGCCCGTGCCGCCCGCGCCCTCCCAGGTGATCTGCCAGGTGACGGAGGCACTGAGCTTGTACGGCCCGCCGCTGGTGGCACGCAGGTACGTGATGCCGCAGGGCGGGGTCCTGTCGGCGTCGCCCTTCACGTACGGGGTGCCGATCGAACCGTCCTCGTTGATCTCGCAGTCACCGCCCGCGGGGAAGGTCTCCGCGTCCTCCGTGCCAGGTTCCAGGTGCAGGGCGACCGGCTTGGCCGTCGTCTCCGCCCAGAGGTTGGTGTTGGGCAACTCGGCGCGGACCTTGACCTCCTGGAAGGTGCCCTTGTCCAGCCACACCCAAGTCGGCAGGTTGACCGTGGACTTGCCCTCCGGCCTCAGCTCGATCTCGGTGTCGGGGACCTCGACCTTGTCGTAGGCGTACTCGGCGAGAGTCTCCGGAGTGGGGGCGTTCGGTACTGCGGGAACCTCGCCGGCGTTCTGCCAGAACATGACGCGTTCGCAGTCGTACGACTCCGGGTCGGCCATGTCGGGGGCCACGCCGCGCCAGAAGTAGCCGTCCTTGCCGATGTTGTAGTTGTCGTAGCCCTCGACGGGGGTGAGGGAGCCGTCCTTGTAGTTGTAGGCGTCCTTGCCGTCCCGGTAGTGGTCCGTCCACAGCTTCTCGCCGCCCCAGGACGTGTGCGGGCTGACGTATCCCAGACTGTTCGTCTCGGCGAGCGCCTTGAGCTGCTCCGGGGTGAGGACGGGCTCGTACCAGCAGGGCGGCGGCGTCCAGTTCACGTCCGTCGACGAGATACTGCCGCGCTTGCCGCCGGTGGGGCCGCTGACCTGGGTGACCCTGATACGGGAGACGGAGGCGGACAGTGCTTTGTCGTCGGCTCCGCCGGCGGGGCCCGGCGGTCGCGTCTCCTTGCCTGTTGGAGCGTCGGCGTGAGCGATGCCGCCGCCGCACAGAGCTACGGTGACAGCGGCGATCGGGGCCAGGAGGCGTGCAGGTGTCGCAGTCCTCATACCTGGCACTCCTTTGCCTTGCCCACGACGTCGATGATCGACGCCTTCCAGACCTTCGAGGAGCCGGACGGCGGGAGCATGAGCACGCTGTACTTCAGGTAGCTCTTCAGGCTTTCCTTGGTGTAGAGGATCTTTCCTGTCTTGATTTCCTTGCCGTAGTACTTGGCCTGGTTCTCACAGAAGCTCACGAGGACGCCCTTGCCGTCGCTGAGCGTGTTGACGTCCTCGTCGTAGAACTTGTCCGTCCCCGTGGGGGTCCAGCCCCCCTTCACCCAGGTCTGGATCTGCTGCTTCGCGTACTGCGCGGCAGGACCGGCCGAGTAGTACTGGTAGGCCGGGTCGTCCGGGTCCTGCTCGGCGAGTCCGTGGTTCAGCGCCCGGAGGTAGTTCTGTGCGTCGGTGAGCGCCGCCGCGTGCTTGGCGTCGGACGGCTCATCGAAGTCGAAGGCCAGATCCAGATCGTCCGGGACGCTGATGTCCGGACTGCCGCCCGCCGCCGCGGATGCCGAGGCCGACGGACTGCCCGACCCCTTGTCAGCCCCCTTGATGTCATCCGGTGACGAATCGTCGCCCCCGCCGCACGCGGTGAGCAGAAGGGCCGCGGTGGCGGCGAACGCGGCGGCGGTGGTCACGGTGTGGCGGGCCACGGGTGTACTCCCCCTGTTTAAGGCGTGTGTTCAAGGCGTGTGTTCAAGGCGTGTGTGCAACAGAGAACGAAGCTATCAGGGGGGAGTAGAGGGTCTCGGGGCGGCGCTGGGGGATTGTGTGGGGATCGTGAGATCTGTGACGTGACAGTTGCGAAGTGCCTGGATCCTGGTTGTGGCCGGGCGTGGCCCGGCGGAGGCCCGCATGGATATCGCGGGCATAGGGGGTGGGCCGTGAGGAATCGGATGGCCTGAAGGTCGCCCCCTCTCCCCGCCCTTCGACACCCTCAATAAGATCTCAGTAAGGTCAGTACACCCCCATACACCGCCGCTCTCCCTCCCTCCACACACGACACCAGGACACCCGCCATGGCGCGACGTACCACTTCCAACTCGACGGGAACTTCGCCGGGTCCGAGGAATCGGACGCCGCAGCCCTTGCCCCGGCGTCGCCGTACGTTCGGAGATTTCCTGAAGGCGTTCGTCGCCTTCGTCGCCCTGCTCGTGCTGCTCATCGGGGTGCCCGGGTCGCTGGCCTCGCAGATCGGGTGGCCGCTGCCGAGCGGTGCGCCGAGTCTGGACTGGCTCCAGAAAGAGATCAGCGTCGACACGTTCATCAACACACTGACGGTCGTCGTCTGGTTCGCCTGGGCCCAGTTCACCGCATGCGTGCTCGTCGAGGTGAAGGCCGCGCTGTCGGGCGTCGGGCTGCCGAACCGCGTGCCCGGCGCCGGGCCGAGCCAGCTGCTCGCGCGGCAGCTCGTCGCCGCGCTGCTGCTCGTCGGCGCGACCGCGGCGAGCTTCACGCCGGGGCTGTCGCAGCTCGGCCAGCAGTTGGAGGGGAACCAGCGGCCGGTCGCCGCCGCCGCGCAGCAGACGCCGGGCGGGTTGCTGGGGCAACAGCAGGAGCAGGCGGCCTCGACGGCCGCCGCCCTGGCCGAGCAGGCCGCCCACGCGGCCGTGCACGCCGAGAGCGGGAGCGGCGCCCACGCCTCCGCCGACGACACGAAGTTCTACCGGATCCAGCCCCCCGAGGGCAGGCACCACGACTCCCTCTGGGAGGTCGCCGAGCGCCACCTCGGCGACGGGCGGCGGTACAAGGAGATCTACCAGCTCAACAAGGACCGTACGCAGCCCGACGGTTCGAAGCTCTCCGAGGCCAGCCTCATCCGGCCCGGCTGGATCATGGAGATGCCCGGCGACGCCCGCGGCGGCGACCTCGTGGAGGTCCCCGACGAGGCCCCGAAGGCACCGCAGGCGTCGCAGGCTTCGAAGGTCTCGGAGGAGGTCCGGCAGCAGCTCACCGACTACGCCCGGACCGGCGGTGCCGAGGGTGCGGGCGGGCAGCTGGGCGGCGGCTCAGGGTCCCTCGACCGCGACACCGCCCACATCAGCCTTCCCGAGCAGCGGCCCGCCCCCGACCGGGGGCACCAGCACGGTCAGCCCGGACAGCAGGGCCAAGGCGGTCAGCAGGGGCAGGAGCACGCCGCCCCCGCCGCCGGGGAGGACGGCGGCTTCGGGCTGCCGCAGGCCCTCCTCGGCGCGCCCCTCCTCGCCGCCGGCCTCCTCGGCGCCCTCGGCCGGCGCCGGCGTCAGGCGCTGTGGCAGTCCGCCCTCGGTGCCGTCGGCGGGCGGCGCGGCATGGAACCGCCGACGCCCACCGGTGCCGCCGCCGACGCGCAGGACGCGCTGCTGGTGGGGGCCGACCCCGAGGGCGTACGCCTCCTCGACCTCTCCCTGCGCGGGCTCGCCGCGTCGCTCGCGGGCGAGTCCCGCCCGCTGCCGACCGTCTACGCGGCCTGGATGAGCGGCAACGGCGACCTGCACCTCCAGCTCGCCCAGCCCGCCGGAAAGCCGCCGGCCCCCTGGCAGCTCGGGCAGGACCAGACGTTCTGGATGCTGGCCCGCGCCGACGCCGAACGGTACGAGGACGTCGACACGGCCGCTCCCTACCCCGGCCTCGTCAGCCTCGGCACGATGGACGACTCGCGGCTGCTGCTCAACCTGGAGGCCGTGCCCGGCATCGTCTCGCTGAGCGGCCGCGAGCAGGACCGGGCGGGCGTGTTCGCCTCCGTGGCCGCCGAGTTGGCCACCAACGGCTGGTCCGACCGCATGACGATCACGCTCGTCGGCTTCGGCGAGGATCTCACTCCTCTCGCTCCCAACCGGCTCCGCCACCTCGACGACATCGAGGCGCTCGTGGAGACCATGGAGGCGGAGACGCGGCAGCGGCGCGGCGCGCTGGGCGCCGCGGGTCACGACTCGGTCCTGACCGGCCGTACGGGGCCTGCCCAGCACACCCGCTGGGCCCCGCACCTCGTCCTGCTCGCCGCCGAGCCGTCCGCCGAGGACGCCGTCACCCTCGCCGAACTGGCCGCCGACGCAAGCCGGTTGGGCATCGGGTACCTCGTCGGCACGCAGTCGGGCGAGCTGCCCGGTGCCGCCTGGGAGATGGAGATCACCAGCGAGGGCAAGCTCCTCGCGCCGCTCCTCGGGCTCGAACTCGACGCGCAGCTCCTGCCGGTGTCCCAACAGCGGGCCGTCGTCGAGCTGTTCGTCGACGCCGACCCCGAGCGCGCCGACGACCGCCCGACCACCACCCCGCCGTTCCTCGTCGACATCAGCGAGCAGGGACGTCCCGCGGTGTACGCGCGGCTCGTCGGCCCGTACGAGATCATCGGGCTCGAAACGCCGGACGGGGAGCGCAGCCCGCTGCTGCACGAGGCGTTGGCGCTGCTGCTTCTGCACCGCGAGGGTGTGCATCCGCGGGTGCTGTCCTCCGCGCTCTGGCCGCGCGGCGTCACGGACGACGTACGGGACGCGCTCGTCGAGCGGCTGCGCGCCTGGCTCGGCAACGACCCTGACGGCACGCCGCGCCTCGGCAGCGACGCGACCGGGCGGCTGACGCTCGCCAAGTCCGTCGTGTCCGACCTGGACGTGCTGCGGTCGCTGTACCACGAGGCCACGCAGGGGCGGGGCGCCAACAGCCGTGCCGTGCGCGGGCGTCTGCTGACCGACGCGCTGGTGCTGGTGCGGGGGCCGTTGCTGGCGGAGCGGTCGGGCGGACGGTACGGCTGGCTGACGCACGAGATCATCGACGCCCAACTGCCGTTGCTCGTCGCGGACATCGGGCTCGCGCTCTCCGCGTTCCACCTGGAGAAGGACCGGGCGGAGAAGGCGATCGAGGCACTGAACGCCGCGCTCGGCTCGGCGCCGGGCGATGAGCGGCTGTGGAACGAGTTGCTGCGGGCCACGCATGCCACGGGTGACAGCGATCGCCTGAAGCGGCTCGCCGCCGATCTGGTGGCGCGCAGCGGGGCGCGGGGGCTGCCGCCCCGGACCGAGGCCCTGCTGGACGAACTGCTTCCCGCTTGGCGGAGTGGTGTCGCTGCCGTCGGATGAGCGGGACCCGCTGAGCAGCGTGTTCAGGGCGATCAGGGTGATCAGGGGGAGTGGTCCGTGGATTCCGTGGATCTCCTGCTGATCATCGGCGCCGCCCTCTGGGGCGGTGCCGTCGGCCTGCTCGTTCCTCGCCCGGCCCACCGCTTCTCCGTCGCCCCCGACGAGCCCTGGCAGACGCGGTGCCCCGAAGGCCACCTCATCGGCGGCTGGGTCGGCCTGGCCCGCTGCCGGGACTGCGGAGGGCGGATGTACGGCCCCAGCACGCCCCTCGTCGCCCTCGCCACCGCTCTCGTCTGCGGGGTGCTGGCCGCAGCCACCGGTACCCGGCCCGAGCTGGTCGTCTGGCTGCTGCTCGCGCCCCTCGGCGTTCTCCTCGCCGTCGTGGACTTCACCGTGCAGCGGCTGCCGGACGTACTGACGCTGCCTCTCGCGGGAGCCGCCCTGATCCTGCTCGCGGGAGCGGCGGCGGCGCCCGAGCACGCCGGGAACTGGCTGACCGCGCTGTACGGATCCCTTGCCCTCGGCGGCGGCTACTTCCTCCTCTTCCTCATCAACCCCAACGGCATGGGCTTCGGCGACGTGAAGCTGTCGCTCGGCCTCGGCGCGGTCCTCGGCTGGTACGGCTGGGGGGTCCTGCTGCTCGGCACCTTCGCCGGGTTCCTGTTCGGCGGGCTGTACGGGCTGGGGCTGGTGATCGCACGCAGGGCAGGCCGGAAGACCTCCATCCCCTTCGGCCCTTTCCTGATCACGGGCGCGTTCGTGGGCCTGCTCGTGGGGGCGTACGCGGCCTGACGAGCGGGCCGATCGCACGGCCTGACGTTGGGTGCTCGCACGGCACGGCGTCGGGTGATGGCACGGCCTGACATCGGGTGATCGCATGGTCTGGCGTACGCTGGATCAGTCCGTCCATGCCCCTATGAAAGGGACCGCTCCGGTGACCGAGAAGGCCGACCTCACGTCCGTTGATGTCACAGCCGTCCTCGACCGTGCCGCCGAGGGTGGGCGGATCACCCCGGAAGAGGCGCTCCACCTCTACCGCGACGCCCCGCTGCACGCGCTGGGTGCCGCCGCGGACGCCGTACGCCGCCGTCGGTACGCCGGTACGGAGCACATCGCGACGTACATCATCGAGCGCAACATCAACTACACGAACGTCTGCGTCACGGCGTGCAAGTTCTGCGCGTTCTACGCCCCGCCCAAGGACACCGCCAAGGGCTGGACGCGCGACCTCGACGACATCCTGCGCCGCTGCGCGGAGACCGTCGAGCTCGGCGGCACGCAGATCATGTTCCAGGGCGGGCACCACCCGGACTTCGGCGTCGAGTACTACGAGAAGCACTTCGCCGCGATCAAGGCCGCCTACCCGCAGCTCGTCATCCACAGCCTGGGGGCGAGCGAGGTCGAGCACATGGCCCGTATCTCCAAGGTGTCGGTGGAAGAGGCCATCTCGCGGATCCACGCCGCCGGTCTCGACTCCTTCGCCGGCGCCGGCGCCGAGCTGCTGCCCGCGCGGCCCCGCAAGGCGATCGCGCCCCTCAAGGAGTCCGGCGAGCGCTGGCTGGAGATCATGGAGGCCGCGCACAACCTGGGCGTCGAGTCCACCTCCACCATGCTCATGGGCACCGGCGAGACCAACGCCGAGCGCATCGAGCACCTGCGGATGATCCGTGACGTACAGGACCGGACGGGGGGCTTCCGGGCCTTCATCCCGTACACGTACCAGCCTGAGAACAACCACCTGAAGGGCCGTACGCAGGCCACGCTCTTCGAGTACCTGCGGATGATCGCCATCGCGCGGCTCTTCATGGACAACATCGCCCACATCCAGGGCAGTTGGCTGACGACCGGCAAGGAGGTCGGCCAGCTCTCCCTGCACTACGGCGCGGACGACCTCGGTTCGATCATGCTGGAGGAGAACGTCGTCTCCTCGGCCGGTGCCAAGCACCGCTCCAACCGTATGGAGATCATCGACCTGATCCGCAAGGCCGGCCGCGTCCCGGCCCAGCGGGCCACGACGTACGAGCACCTCGTCGTCCACGACGACCCGGCGAACGACCCGGTGGACGAGCGGGTCCAGTCCCACATCTCCTCCACGGCGATCGAGGGCGGCACGGCTCACCCGGAGCTGAAGCTCCTCGCCTCCAACTAGGTCCCCAACAGGTATCCAACGGGTCCTCAACTGGTCTTGCTGTGCTGACGATTCACGTCGCGGACGAGCTGCGGTACGCCTGGGACGACCCTGATCCGGTCAAGGGCGGCTCCGACCCGGTCAAGGGCGGGGCCGTCGCCGTGGAGGGCGCCCGGATCGCCGCGACGGGGTCGCTCGCCGACCTTCGGGAACGCTTCCCGGCCGCGCGTGTGCGGCGCTGGCCCGGTGTCCTCGGGCCGGGCCTCGTCCTCGACGGCCCGCTCCCGGACGCGCCGACGCCCCGCGAGCGGGTGCACTCCGTTTTGAAGCGGGGGGTGGTGGCGGTGCTGGAGGAGTACGTGGGCGCGCCCGAGTTGAGGGCGGCGGTGGGACGTAACGACGTGGCCGTCCTGACCCGGGTCCGCCCCGCGGGGATCGTGGCCGGGGGCCGGGCCGACCTCGCGGTCTTCGACGAGGACTGGGTGTGCGTGGCGACCGTTTGCGCGGGGCGCCTTGTGCACAGGCGCCGGTAGCTCCGCTGGTCGTGCGGTTTTCGGCTGCGCGACCAGCCCCCACCCACCCGCACTCGAAGAACCGGCCAGAACCCACCCATAAATCCCCCGGTCAGCCGGTGAACGCCTCCGCGAAATCCCCCGCCCCCTGCTCAACCCCACTGCAATTCGTCGCCGCGTCATCCGAAGCCGCATCGTCTCCTTCGCACGGCTGGTCCCGGAACGTCGACCACATCGAGACCCACGCCACCCCCTTCTCCTCCGCGAACGACCGAACCTGCGCCGCGTCGGACAAGGAGAACGTCTCGTTGTCGACGTCGTTGACCCCGATCATCGAGGTGAGAGCGAGCCCCTTCCAGGCACCGTCCTCGGACAGCCCGAAAACGTCCTCCAGTTGATCGTGGGCGGCCTTGGCCGACGTCTCCGCGTAGTCGCCCATGTCCTCGTCGTACGTGCTGCCGTAGTTCATGGTCATGATGTTGACCGTGGAGACCTGGACGGCGTTGTCGTTGGCGGACTCCAGCAGCGCCAGGCTGTCGTTGTCGAGCCCGGACGGCATCACGGGCAGGGTGAAGGTGACCGCCAGGTCGGTGCGCTCCTTCTGGAGGAGAGCGATCGCCTCGGAGCGCAGCGCGACCGAGTCGGAGTCGGTCAACTGCTTGCCCTCGATGTCGAAGTCGGCCTCCGTCGCCCCGGCGGCGTCGAGCGCGGCCCCGTAGGCCTCGGCCAGCTCGGCGGCGCTGTCGCAGACCGAGGCGAGCTCCTTGCCGGAGGCGCCGCCGAACGAGACGCGCACGGCGGAGCCGGACTCCGTCAGCGCCGCGATACGGGACTTGGTCGCCGCGTCGCCGATCGCGGTCGAGCCGTTCCACTTCGGCGTACAGCTGCTGCCGTCCGAGATGACGAAGGCCAGGTTGTACGTTGACGGCGAGCCGGCCGAGTCGTTGTCGGAGGCGCTGGTGGCACTGACGTACGGGGCATAGCCGGTGGCGGCCGACTGCGCCGAGGCGGACGCCGACGCGGAGTCCGACGCCTGCTCGGACGGCGTGCCGCCCGCCGCCGATGGGGCGGAGTCCGGTTCCGGATCCGCCTCCGAGGAACACCCCGTGCAGGCCAGGGCGATGACGCAGGCGAGCCCGGCAGCCGGCTTCAGGAAAGTCCTCATCGCGCACGCTCCAGCTCTCGTGATTCCTGTCTCAGGATGGAAACAAACTGCGTTTCCGAAGTGGGAATGTCTCACGAGCGGCCAGGCCCCACGAAGACAGGAAACGCATGGAGAGCCCACAGTAACGGCCGGGCAAGCCGGGTCAACCGGACATGGATATGCGGATATTGGGTCTCTTCTCGGTAATCCTCGCCCCCGCATGCGATCAAGGATTCTCTCAGGGAATAGACAGACTCAGCCGATTCTCATGGCAGCCTCACAACAGAATCAGAGTTTCTGACACATAAAGGCTGCCTAATATCCGGGGAATGCATTCCGAGCCTGCCATCGAATCCCGCGCCGCTGGGCGTGGCCGCCGCCGCAAACGCGGCAACGGGTCCAACGGGTCCGAAGACGGTCCCGTGTTCGTTGACAACTCCGGGCGCAGAGCCAAGCTGCTGCGCCGGATCGGGCTCCTCCTCGGCGTCGTCTGCGTCGGGTACGCGGTCGTACTCGGCATGGCGTTCATGGGCTGGGGCCCCTCGCTCTCCCCGTCCTCGCTGCTGCCCTTCGGGGGCGGCGGCCCGGGCGGCAACCAGAACTCCGGGCCGGGCCGCGGCGTCCAGCCGCAGGGCGGCGCGGGGAACCGGCCCACCGGCACACCGCCCACGGGCGTCGCCACCGGCGCCCCGCCCGTCTCCGCTCCGTCGGAGCCCGTCTCCGCCCCGTCCGCGTCCGCCACCGCAGACGCCAACTGACCGGAACGCACTCACACTCATGGCTACTACGACGCCCTCGCGCGGCCGCCGGCGCGCCCCGTCCCGGATGACACGGGCCGCGGGCAAGGCCGCGGCGCTGCAGAAACCGCGTGTCATCCTCGCCCTGCTGCTCCTCCTCGCGCTCACCAGCGTGATGCTGCTCGACGGCTATCTGCGCGCCGAGGTCGGCGGCGACGAGCGCGTACGCAGCAACGCCAGTTCCAGCAAGGTCCCCGACGAGGTCATCGACGGCGGGCCGATCCTCTCCTTCCGGGGCGGGCAGGCGCAGAGCCAGTCCGTCCCCGAGAAGACCATCGCGCTCACCTTCGACGACGGTCCCAACCCCACCTGGACGCCCCAGATCCTGAAGATCCTTCAGGAGAACGACGTCCCGGGCACGTTCTTCGTGGTCGGCTCGATGGTCTCGCGCTACCCGGACATCGTGAACGACATGGTGGACCAGGGCAACGAGATCGGCATCCACACCTTCACGCACGTCGACCTCTCATACCAGAGCGACGACCGGATCGCCCGCGAGATGGACCAGACGCAGCTCGCGCTCGCGGGTGCGGCGGGCATCACGACCACGTTGTTCCGCGCCCCGTACTCCTCCAAGGCGGACGCCATCGACAACTACAGCTGGCCCGTCTACAAGGAGCTCGGGGAGGAGGGCTACACCAGCGTCTTCGTCGACACCGACAGCGACGACTGGAAGCGTCCGGGCGTCTCGAAGATCATCAAGTGGGCCACGCCGTCGAAGAACAAGGGCGCGTCGGTCCTCTTCCACGACGCGGGCGGCGAGCGTTCGCAGACGGTCAAGGCGCTCGGCACGTACATCAAGAAGATGAAGGCGAAGGGCTACACCTTCACCACCATCAGCGGCGCCATCCAGGAGACGGAGAGCGCGAACGGGCAGGCGGGCGCGGGCGCGGAGGCCGGAGCGGCGCCGGACGCGAACCAGCAGGCGACCGGTCAGCCCGGCGAGACCGGCCAGAACGGCCAGCAACCCGGCGCTGAGCAGGGCGAGCAGGCGGCCGGTCAGGCGCCCGGCGGCCAGCAGGGCCAACTGGGCGGGCAGGGCCAACAAGCCGGGCAGGCCGGGCAGGCCGCCGGGGGCGGCAACGGCCTCCAGGCCGCCCACCGCACCGCCACCGGCACCACCCTCTACGAAGGCAAGGCCCTCGTCGCGGCCGTCGCCGTCGCCGAGTGGACCGTACCGGGGCTCGCGGCCGGGCTCGCCGTCGTCGGCGTCGCCGTCATGGGCCGCTTCGGGATGATGCTGATCCTCGCCCGCAGGCACTACCGGCAGCGCAACAAACGCCGGTTCAGCTGGGGGCCGACCGTCACACAGCCCGTCAGCGTGATCGTGCCCGCGTACAACGAGAAGGAGTGCATCGCCAACACCCTTGAGTCGCTGGCGAAGAGCACCCATCCGATCGAGATCATCGTGGTGGACGACGGCTCGACGGACGACACGTCCCAGATCGCGCGCGATGCGGCACGGTCCTTCGGCATGACGAACGTCCGGGTCATCCGCCAGGAGAACGCGGGCAAGCCCGCCGCCCTCAACAACGGTGTCCGCAGCGCCAGTTACGACATCGTCGTGATGATGGACGGCGACACGGTCTTCGAGCCGGACGCCGTGCACCAGCTCGTCCAGCCCTTCGCGGACCCGGAGGTCGGCGCGGTCGCGGGCAACGCCAAGGTCGGCAACCGCAACACGATCATCGGCGCCTGGCAGCACATCGAGTACGTGATGGGCTTCAACCTCGACCGCCGCATGTACGACCTGCTGCGCTGCATGCCCACCATCCCGGGCGCGATCGGCGCGTTCCGCCGGGACGCCGTCCTGGAGGTCGGCGGCATGAGCGAGGACACGCTCGCCGAGGACACCGACATCACCATCGCGATGCACCGCGGCGGCTGGCGGGTCGTCTACCAGGAGCACGCCAGGGCCTGGACGGAGGCACCCGCCTCGCTCAAGCAGCTGTGGTCGCAGCGCTACCGCTGGTCGTACGGGACGATGCAGGCGCTGTGGAAGCACCGCAAGTCCCTTACGGACAAGGGTCCTTCGGGCCGCTTCGGCCGGGTCGGTATGCCGCTGGTCGTCATCTTCCAGATCGTCACGCCCGTCTTCGCCCCGCTCATCGACGTGTTCACCGTCTACTCGATGATCTTCATCGACTTCAAGGCGGCCCTGCTCGCCTGGCTGGCCGTCCTGTGCGTCCAACTCGTCTGCGCGGCCTACGCGTTCCGGCTGGACCGCGAGAAGTACCGCTACCTGCTGATGATGCCGCTGCAGCAACTCGCGTACCGGCAGATGATGTACCTCGTCCTCATCCACTCCTGCATCACCGCCCTCACCGGCGGTCGCCTGCGCTGGCAGAAA
Source organism: Streptomyces sp. NBC_00878 (assembly GCF_026341515.1). NCBI lineage: Bacteria > Bacillati > Actinomycetota > Actinomycetes > Kitasatosporales > Streptomycetaceae > Streptomyces > Streptomyces sp. NBC_00878. The sequence continues at coordinate 6,345,220 of NZ_JAPEOK010000001.1, forward strand.
CTGAAGCGCACCGGCGAGGTCGGCACACCGGCGGGGGTCGGCTGATGAGCTGGGGGACGGATCAGCCGGGCTATCCGCAGGAGCATCCACAGGGCTACGGCCATGGCTACGGGTACGGATACGACCAGCAGCCACAGCCGTCGGGGCAGCCGCAGTACGGCAGCACGCCGTACCCCCAGCAGTACGTCGACCACGACCAGCAGGGGTACGCACCGGAGTACGTACCGGAATACGCGCCGGCGGACTACACGGCGTACCCCGCGCCGGAAACGGAACAGGTGTCGGGCGACACGGCACAACTGCGGGCGGTGGGGCCGGAGTTCGCGGCTGCCGCCGAGGTCGGGGCCGAGGCCGAGGCCAAGCCCCGCGACCGGGAGCCTGAGCCTGAAGCGGCCCAGGCCCAGGCCCAGGCCCAGGCCCCGGCCCCGGACGCGCCGCCGAAACTCGCAGGCCGCGACCGCTACTTCGACACCCTCCGCGCGGTCGCCCTCGTCCGCGTCGTCACGTACCACACCTTCGGCTGGGCCTGGGCGGGCATGGTCTTCCCCTCCATGGGGATCATGTTCGCGCTGGCCGGCACGCTGATGGCGAAGTCGCTGGAGCGGCCCGCCCTCACGGTGATCAGGAGCCGCATCCGCCGGCTCCTGCCACCGTTCTGGTTCTGGGGCTTCTTCGTCGTGGTCGCCATGATGATCCACGACTGGATGCCCGGCTGGCAGATCGTCTACTGGATGGTGCCGCTCGGCGACCCGCCGGGCAACGCGTGGGGCGAGCAGGCCTGGCAGATCCTCTGGTACCTGCGGACGTACCTGTGGTTCGTCCTGCTCTCGCCCCTTCTCCTGAGGGTGTTCCGGCTGGCCCCGGTCGCGGTCCTCGTCCTCTCCCTCACTCCGATCCTGGTCGTCCATTTCCTGTGGGAGCCGCCGGACAACCGCTTCGGCAGCGCGCTCACCGACCTGGCCATCTTCCTGTTCTGCTGGCTCCTCGGCTTCGCGCACCGAGACGGCGTACTGCAACGGCTGAAGCCGTTCGCCGTCGTCGTCCTCTCGCTCGCCGCGATCGGCTACGGCGGCTGGTACGCCTTCACCCACCAGGCCGAGACGGGTACGTACGACCTCGACGACATCCCGCTCGCGCAGGCCTTCTGGTCGGCGGGGTTCGTGACGCTCCTGATGTACGCGAAGGCGCACTTCGCGATCGACTTCGCCGGGCTGGCCCGCTTCAAGCGCCTCGACCGGATCGTGACGATCTTCAACGCCCGTGCCGTGACCCTCTACCTCTGGCACGAGATCGCGCTGATCCTGGCCGTCCCGCTGATCGACCAGTTCTGGAACGTGCCGGCCTTCGAGACGTACCTGCCGCTGGAGAGCCAGTGGTTCATGTTCGGCATCGGCTGGCTCCTCATCGCCGTGTTCATCCTGCTGTGCGGCTGGGTGGAGGACGTGGCGGCGAAGAAGAAGCCGAGGCTGCTGCCCTGAGGGGCGTTGCGGGAGCCGTCCTCGCGGCGGCGTTCTGACCGGCGTACGGGCCGGGTGCTGGAGAAGTCACCCGGCCCGTACTGCCACAATGGGACCGTGACCCGCGCATCCCTGAACAAGCAGCCGCACGAAGTCGCCTCGATGTTCGACGACGTGGCGGAACGCTACGACCTGACGAACGACGTCCTGTCGCTCGGCCAGGACCGGGTGTGGCGCAAGGAGGTCGCGAAGGCCGTTGACGCACGCCCCGCGCAGAAGATCCTCGACCTGGCGGCGGGCACGGCCACGTCCTCGCTGCCGTTCGCGCGCACGGGTGCGTACGTCGTCCCCTGCGACTTCTCCCTCGGGATGCTCAGGGTCGGCAAGAAGAACCACCCCTGGCTGCCGCTCACGGCCGGGGACGCCACGAAGCTGCCGTTCAAGGACGACACCTTCGACGCGGTGACGATCTCCTTCGGCCTGCGGAACGTGCAGGACACGGACACCGCGCTGCGCGAGCTGTACCGGGTGACCAAGCCCGGCGGGCGCGTCGTGATCTGCGAGTTCTCGCACCCGACCTGGGCGCCCTTCCGCACGGTCTACACCGAGTACCTGATGCGCGCCCTCCCGCCGGTGGCCCGCACGGTCTCCTCCAACCCCGAGGCGTACGTCTACCTCGCCGAATCCATCCGCGCCTGGCCCAACCAGCCCGCCCTCGCGGAACGCCTCACCAAGGCAGGCTGGTCAAAGGTCGCCTGGCGCAACCTGACGGGCGGGGTCGTGGCCCTGCACAGGGGCTACAAGCAGGCCTCGTGATTCTTAGGGGCGCGGCAACTGCTTCTTTCAGGGGCGCGGGGAACAGCGCAATCTTTTAGGGGCGCGGGGCTGTGACATTGTGCGGCTCCGCCGCGTGGGCGCGACCAGCCCCTACCGGCCGCGGTATCTCCTCAAGCCGCAGCCGCAGCCGCAGCCGCAGCCGCACCCCCCAGCGACTACCGCAGCACCACAAACGGATCCCCCGGCTCATCAAGCTCCCGGTACAACCCCCCGGCCGGCGGCCCACCCCGCCGAGGCTCCCGCACCCCCGCACCGCCTCCACCTTCGCCCTCCCCGAAGTCGAACCACACCGTGATGACCGAACCCTGAGGCACCTCGGACCCCGGCAGCGGGTACTGGCGTACGACGTAGTCGACGATGGTCAGATGAAAGTCGGGCCGATCCGGCGCAGCGAGCCGCACCCCTCGCGCCTCGGCCGTCTCGCGCGCGTCCACGGCCATCAGACCGACGAGTCGCGGTACGCGCACTTCGGGTGTCTTGCGTGGTATGCGCACAGACGTCACCCCCAGCGGTACCGGCAGGGTAAGCCCTGCCGGGCCCGTGCCGGAAGGCGTCGGAGGTCTGGCGGGAAACGGTCAGAGTGCCAGCCGGTAGCAGTGACCCAGCTGGTCCGACGTCTCCGTGGTGTACGTCTCGGCGAGTTCCATGCCGAGACGTCTGGTCACCGCGATCGAGCGTTCGTTGCGCGAGTTCACCATCGCCACGACACTCCGTGTGCCCGTCGCGCGCACCCGTTCCAGCGTGATCCGCGCGGCCGCGGTGACGTACCCCTTGCCCCAGTGTTCCCGTCCGAGCCGCCAGCCGATCTCGATCTCGCCCTTCGGTCCCCACTCGCGTGGCCACGGCTGGGCGCCGGTGAAGCCCATGACCTGCCCCTCCCCGTCGACCATGGTCCACAGACAGAAGCCGTACTCGGCGTCGTGGCGGCGCTGCCGGGCGGTCAGCTCCTCGTAGAAGGACAGCTCGGCCGGCTTTCCGCCGTGGAACTCCATCACGTCGGGGTCGTCGAAGACCCGGTGCCAGGCGAACGCGTCCTCGTCGGTCGGGACGCGCAGGTGTACCACGGGGAGAGCTCGGTTCACGGGGCAGCCCTTCAGCCAGGTGATCAATACCGCTGCATAGACTGCCCATGTCCCGTGCCCCTCAGCACGCGGATTTCGAGACTTCGCGCTTCAAGACTTCGCGCTTCGAAAATCAGTACTTCGAGAATCAGCACTTCGAGACATAGAGCCTTCGAGACTTGGGGAGAACCCGCCGTGACCGAGTCCCACCCCCTCTCCGAACACACCGCCGATGTGATCGTCGTCGGGGCCGGACCAGCCGGTTCCACCACCGCGTACTACCTGGCCAAGGCGGGGCTGGATGTCCTGCTCCTCGAAAAGACCGCGTTTCCGCGGGAGAAGGTGTGCGGTGACGGGCTGACGCCCCGCGCCACCAAACAGCTCGTCTCCATGGGTATCGACATCTCGGAGGAGGCGGGCTGGCTCCGGAACAAGGGGCTCCGCATCATCGGCGGCGGCGTCCGCCTCCAGCTGGACTGGCCGGAACTCGCCGCCTACCCCGACTACGGACTCGTACGGAAACGGGACGACTTCGACGAGCAGCTGGCCCGGCAGGCGCAGAAGGCGGGCGCACGGCTGCACGAGCGGTGCAACGTCGGCGCCCCGATCATCGACGACCGTACGGGCCGGATCACCGGTGTGCACGCGAAGCTCGGCGACGCCGACTCCAAGGAGAAGCGCGACGTCACCTTCCACGCACCCCTCGTGGTCGCCGCCGACGGAAACTCGACCCGGCTGTCCCTCGCCATGGGCCTGCACCGCCGCGAGGACCGTCCGATGGGCGTCGCGGTCCGTACGTACTTCACGTCCCCGCGTCACGACGACGACTATCTGGAGTCGTGGCTGGAGCTGTGGGACCGCCGCGGCCCCGGCGAGGACCGGCTGCTGCCCGGTTACGGCTGGATCTTCGGCATGGGCGACGGTACGTCCAACGTCGGCCTGGGCGTACTCAACACCACCTCCTCGTTCAAGGAGCTGGACTGGCGCGAGGTCCTCAAGGCCTGGTGCGCCTCGATGCCCGAGGACTGGGGCTACACCCCGGAGAACATGACGATCCCGATCCGCGGCGCCGCCCTTCCGATGGCCTTCAACCGCCAGCCCCACTACACGAAGGGGTTGCTGCTCGTCGGCGACGCGGGCGGCATGGTGAACCCCTTCAACGGCGAGGGCATCGCCTACGCCATGGAGTCCGGCCAGATCGCCGCCGACGTCATCGTCCAGGCGCACGCCCGTGCGACCCCCGCCCAGCGCGAACTCGCTCTCCAGCGCTACCCGAAGGTCCTCAAGGACACCTACGGCGGCTACTACACGCTCGGCCGCGCCTTCGTGAAGCTCATCGGCAACCCGAAGGTCATGAAGATCGCCACGCAGCGGGGTCTCACGCACCCCATTCTGATGAAGTTCACGCTGAAGATGCTGGCCAACCTGACCGACCCGACGGGCGGCGACGCGATGGACCGCATCATCAACGGCCTCTCCAAGGTGGCCCCGAGGGCGTAGCGCACGGACGGGCCTGGAAGCGGGCGGAGCCCCGTTTCCAGGGGCGCGCTGGGACGCGTCGTTCGGGTGGGGCCGCTGAGGCGCGACTGAGGGCCGCTCCCGCCACTGGGGGAGCGGCCCTTCAAAGTGCGTGGCCGGAGGCCGCAGAAGCCCGGTCAGGCGCCGGGAAGGCGTGACCGAGGTCAGAGCACGCGTACCGCGCCGCTCGCGGGGTACCCCGACAAGTCCTGGATGACGACGCCCTTCGAGGGGTTCGCGGCGTCCAGGTACTGACCGCCGCCGATGTAGACGCCGGTGTGGTACGCCGAGCCCGCGCCGCCCCAGTACAGGATGTCGCCGACCTGGACGTTGGACAGCGAGACCGGGGTGCCGGCCACGGACTGGTCCTGGGAGACACGCGGCAGATCCACACCGACCTGCTTGAAGGCGGCCTGTACGAGGCTGGAGCAGTCCCACGCGTTGGGCCCGGTGGCACCCATGACGTAGGCGTCGCCGACCTGCGCCTTGAGGAAGCCGATGACCGTGGCGACGCTGCCGCTCGCGGGGGCGGTGACGGTGCTGCTCGCGGGCGTGGAGGTGGAGGTGAGCGTGGTCCGCTCGGACGACCGGGTGGCGCGCTCGGCGGCGGCCTTGCGGGCGTCCTCGGCCTTCTTCTTGGCCGCCTTCTTCGCGTCGGCGAGGTCCGCCTTGGCCTGCTTGGCGGCCTTGGCGGCGGCCGCGTCACGCTCGGCCCGCAGCTGGTAGTCGGCCGCGGCCTGCTGGGTGACCTCCGCGGACTCGGCGACCTGGGCGGTCATGTCTGCCGTGAGGGTGGGCAGCTCCATGGTCTGGGTCACGGGCTCGGCAGCGTTCGCCGAACCGGCCGCACCTGCCACTGCGAGGGTGCTGAGGACGCCACCGGCAACTCCGGCGCGCATCGCGAGCGCCGAGCTGCTGCGAGGCCGGGGTTTCCGGTGGCTGCGTATGTGAGCGGTGTGGGACATAGGGACAACCGGTATCAGGGGCTCCTCCATACCTTCAAGAAACGTGTGGTGCGCCACAATTGTTCAATGGACCGCTTGAATCCCGGGCGTGGCGTTCCTTATTGACGCCGTATCGGGCATTGCGGACACACCTCATCATGCCTGTGATCACTGTCTTTCCGTATTACGCCCGAATTGCCCGCTGCTTAGCACTCGTTGAAGCGGTTGGCCAAGCCCGGCTGTTTCCCGCCTGTTACCAATGTGACGCAGGTCACGGAACGGCTGCCCCTGCGGCGGTGTCACGTGCGCGAGGTGGGGGAGTCGTGGAGGTCGGGCCGAAGGGGCGTCCCGCTCGTGAATGGATGCACGCGCCCGAGTCGTCCACACCTGGCATGCCAACTCCCCCCGAAGTGTGAACGAGTTCCTCTATCAAGCGCCGATGTCCACCACCAATTTGCCTTGGATCTCGCTCCCTTGATAGTGCGCCGAGGCTTGGACCAGCGACGACGAGCGAAAATGTCACCTCTGGTGATCACTCGGGCGCTTCTCGTACGAAGATCGGCACTCATCCGACTTCATGATCCTTCGCCAGGTGGTGGAGATCACAAAGGTGTTGTCGTACCCCGTGTCGCAGATCACAGACCCACAGGCATAGGATGCGAGGCAGTTGGGCTTGTGACCTGCTTCACATGTTCGCGATCTTCGTGGAGCCGCACGAGGTTCGTGGGCCTCATGAGGTTCATGGGGCACGTGAGGCAGGAGCAGCGCCTGATGCAACCGCCAGCAGTCAATGCCGACTGAGAGGAGCGAGGAGCGGTGAACGCGTATGCGCCCATCCTCGTACTGGGAGCCCTCGGGGCAGGCTTTGCGATCTTCTCCGTGGTCATGGCCACGCTTATCGGTCCAAAGCGATACAACCGGGCCAAGCTCGAAGCCTACGAGTGCGGTATCGAGCCGACCCCCACGCCGGCCGGCGGCGGGCGGTTCCCCATCAAGTACTACCTGACGGCGATGCTCTTCATCATTTTCGATATCGAGATCGTCTTCCTCTATCCCTGGGCCGTCACGTTCGACGCGCTCGGGGTATTCGGGCTCGTGGAGATGTTGCTCTTCGTGCTCACCGTCTTCGTCGCGTACGCGTACGTGTGGCGGCGAGGCGGCCTGGAATGGGACTGAAACCCGCATGGGACTGACCCCCGCAAGGGACTGAGCCCCGTATAGGGGACAGAGGAGCCACTGAGCATGGGACTCGAAGAAAAGCTGCCGAGCGGCTTCCTGCTGACCACCGTCGAGCAGGCCGCGGGGTGGGTGCGCAAGTCGTCCGTCTTCCCCGCCACCTTCGGCCTCGCCTGCTGCGCCATCGAAATGATGACGACGGGCGCGGGCCGCTACGACCTGGCGCGCTTCGGCATGGAGGTCTTCCGCGGCTCGCCGCGCCAGGCCGACCTGATGATCGTCGCCGGACGCGTCAGCCAGAAGATGGCGCCGGTACTGAGGCAGGTCTACGACCAGATGCCGAACCCCAAGTGGGTGATCTCCATGGGGGTTTGCGCCTCGTCGGGCGGCATGTTCAACAACTACGCGATCGTGCAGGGCGTCGACCACATCGTCCCTGTCGACATCTACCTGCCCGGCTGTCCGCCACGGCCCGAGATGCTGATGGACGCGATTCTCAAGCTCCACCAGAAGATCCAGAGCTCGAAGCTCGGCGTGAACGCCGAGGAGGCGGCCCGCGAGGCGGAGGAAGCGGCGCTCAAGGCGCTTCCCACCATCGAGATGAAGGGCCTGCTGCGGTGAGCGACGCGAACGGCAACGGCAACGGGGTGAACCCCGAGAAGGACCTCGGCGCCTCCAACCTCCCGGGCCAGCGCGGCGAGGGAGGCGAGGAGATCCGCGTCCAGCGCGGCATGTTCGGCGCCAACAACGGCGGGGACACCACCGGCTACGGCGGCCTGGTCCGCTCGATCCGGCTGCCGGGACCGGCCACCCGCCCGTACGGCGGCTGGTTCGACGAGGTCGCCGACGAGCTCGAAGGCGCCCTGGAGGAACAGGGCCTCGTCCCCGAGAACGCGATCGAGAAGACGATCGTCGACCGCGACGAGATCACCTTCCACATCGATCGCGAGCACCTGCTCCAGGTCGCCCAGACGCTGCGCGACGACCCTGCCCTGCGCTTCGAGCTCTGCACCGGCGTGAGCGGAGTCCACTACCTGCAGGACAAGGGCCGCGAGCTGCACGCCGTCTACCACCTGCGCTCGATCACCCACAACCGGCTGATCCGCCTCGAAGTCAGCGCCCCGGACAGCGAGCCGCGCATCCCGTCCCTGGTCTCGGTCTATCCGACGAACGACTGGCACGAGCGCGAGACGTACGACTTCTTCGGCATCGTCTTCGAGGGGCACCCGGCACTGACGCGGATCATGATGCCGGACGACTGGCAGGGCTTTCCGCAGCGCAAGGACTATCCCCTCGGCGGCATCCCCGTCGAGTACAAGGGCGCCCAGATCCCGGCTCCGGACCAGCGGAGGTCGTACTCATGAGCACATCGCACGCATCCGCGTCCGCCGCTTCGGCCCGCGAGACGACCGAGGGCACCGTCTACACGGTCACCGGCGGTGACTGGGACGAGGTCGTCCAGACCGCCGCCAGGGCCGACGACGAGCGCATCGTCGTCAACATGGGCCCCCAGCACCCGTCCACACACGGCGTGCTCCGGCTCATCCTGGAGATCGACGGCGAGACGGTCACCGAGGCCCGCTGCGGCATCGGCTACCTGCACACCGGCATCGAGAAGAACCTCGAATTCCGTACGTGGACACAGGGCACGACCTTCGTGACGCGCATGGACTATCTGACGTCGTTCTTCAACGAGACCGCGTACTGCCTGGCCGTCGAGAAGCTCCTCGGCATCGAGGACCAGATCCCGGACCGCGCGACGATCATCCGGGTGCTCCTGATGGAGCTGAACCGGCTCTCCTCGCATCTGGTGTGCATCGCCACCGGCGGCATGGAACTCGGCGCCACCACGATCATGATCTACGGCTTCCGTGATCGTGAACTCATTCTCGACATCTACGAGCTGATCACCGGCCTGCGCATGAACCACGCGTACATCCGGCCGGGCGGCCTCGCCCAGGACCTGCCCCCGGGCGCGGTGGACCAGATCCGCGAGTTCGTGAAGAAGATGCAGAAGAACCTTTCCGAGTACGACAAGCTCGCCACCGGGAATCCCATCTTCAAGGCCCGTATGCAGGGCATCGGCCATCTCGACCTGGCCGGCTGCATGGCCCTCGGCGCCACGGGTCCGATCCTGCGCTCGGCCGGTCTGCCGCACGACCTGCGCAAGACGCAGCCGTACTGCGGCTACGAGACGTACGACTTCGACGTCCCGACCACCGACACCTGCGACGCGTACGGGCGCTTCCTGATCCGTCTTGAGGAGATGCGCCAGTCCCTGCGGATCGTCGAGCAGTGCCTGGACCGGCTGCAGCCCGGCCCGGTCATGGTCACCGACAAGAAGATCGCCTGGCCCGCCCAGCTCGCGCTCGGCCCCGACGGCCTCGGCAACTCGCTCGACCACATCAAGCAGATCATGGGCACCTCCATGGAGGCCCTGATCCACCACTTCAAGCTGGTGACCGAGGGGTTCCGCGTGCCGCCGGGACAGGCGTACGCGGCTGTCGAGTCACCCAAGGGCGAACTCGGGGTGCACGCCGTGTCCGACGGAGGCACCCGCCCCTACCGGGTCCACTACCGGGACCCGTCCTTCACCAATCTGCAGGCCATGGCGGCGATGTGCGAGGGCGGCCAGGTCGCCGACGTCATCGTCGCCGTCGCGTCCATCGACCCCGTGATGGGAGGCGTCGACCGGTGACCACGACCCCTGAGGGCGTCAGCCTGGGCATGCCCCAACTGCCCGCGCCCGACTACCCGGACGACGTTCGAGCCAGGCTGGAGGCGGACGCGCGCGAGGTCATCGCCCGCTACCCGGACTCCCGGTCCGCCCTCCTTCCGTTGCTGCATCTCGTGCAGTCGGAGGAGGGCCATGTCACGCGCACGGGGCAGCGGTTCTGCGCGGAGATGCTCGACCTGACCACGGCCGAGGTCACCGCGGTCGCGACCTTCTACTCCATGTACCGGCGCAAGCCGAGCGGTGACTACCAGGTGGGCGTCTGCACCAACACCCTGTGCGCGGTCATGGGCGGCGACGCGATCTTCGAGTCCCTGCAGGACCACCTCGGTGTCGGCAACGGCGAGACCACCGGCGACGGCAAGGTCACCCTGGAGCACATCGAGTGCAACGCGGCCTGCGACTTCGCGCCGGTCGTGATGGTCAACTGGGAGTTCTTCGACAACCAGACCGTGGCGAGCGCGAAGCGCCTCGTCGACGACCTGCGCGCGGGAGCACAGGTCGACCCGACACGCGGTGCCCCCTTGTGCACGTTCAAGGACACCGCCCGCATCCTGGCGGGCTTCCCCGACGAGCGCGAGGGCGCGGTCGAGGCGAGCGGCGGCGCGGGCCCGGCCTCGCTGATCGGCCTCCGGCTGGCCAGGGGGGAGACGTCCCCCGCGCGCGTGGTGCACCCGCGAGGGTCCGGCGCTCCCCGGAGCGGGTCGCCGCACGACCCGTCTTCGACCGAGCACCTCAGTTCGCACGACGCGCCGCAGGACACGTCGGCCTCAGACCCGGACCACCCGGCCGGGCCGGTAGCCGAGGAGGGGGAGTGATGACCGTGTCCACTCAATATGGGGGCACCTCCCAGCCGGGGGCCGGCGGAGAGACGAGCCCCGAGAAGCTGCTCTCACCGGTGCTGTCGGCCTTCTGGGACGAGGACAAGTCCTGGACGCTGGACGTGTACCGGAGGCACGACGGGTACGAGGGCCTGCGCAAGGCGCTCGCGATGTCGCCGGACGACCTCATCGCGTATGTGAAGGACTCCGGTCTGCGCGGCCGTGGCGGCGCGGGATTCCCCACGGGAATGAAGTGGCAGTTCATTCCTCAGGGTGATGGAAAGCCTCACTATCTTGTTGTCAACGCCGACGAATCAGAGCCGGGGACCTGTAAGGACATCCCGCTCCTCTTCGCGAACCCGCACAGCCTCATCGAGGGCATTGTCATCGCCTGCTATGCGATCCGGTCGTCGCATGCCTTCATCTATCTGCGGGGCGAAGTGGTCCCCGTGCTCAGGCGTTTGCACGAGGCCGTCCGCGAGGCCTACGCGGCGGGCTACCTCGGTGAGAACGTCCTGGGCAGCGGACTCGACCTCCAGCTCACCGTGCACGCGGGCGCGGGCGCGTACATCTGTGGTGAGGAGACCGCACTTCTCGACTCGCTCGAAGGCCGCCGTGGACAGCCGCGACTTCGTCCCCCTTTCCCTGCCGTCGCGGGCCTCTATGCCTGTCCGACTGTTGTGAATAACGTCGAGTCCATCGCGTCGGTTCCCGCGATTCTGCACAAGGGCAAAGAATGGTTCCGGTCGATGGGAAGCGAGAAGTCCCCGGGCTTCACGCTCTACTCCCTCAGCGGCCACGTCACCAGTCCCGGCCAGTACGAGGCCCCGCTCGGCATCACGCTGCGTCAGCTCCTCGACATGAGCGGCGGCATCCGGAAGGGACACCGCCTCAAGTTCTGGACGCCGGGCGGCTCCTCGACCCCGATGTTCACCGACGAGCACCTCGACGTCCCTCTTGACTACGAAGGAGTGGGTGCCGCGGGTTCCATGCTCGGCACGAAAGCACTCCAGTGCTTCGACGAGACGACCTGCGTCGTCCGGGCCGTCACCCGGTGGACAGAGTTCTACGCCCACGAGTCCTGCGGCAAGTGCACACCCTGCCGCGAAGGGACGTACTGGCTCGTGCAGTTGCTGCGCGACATCGAGGCCGGCAAGGGCGTCATGGCCGACCTCGACAAGCTGAACGACATCGCCGACAACATCAACGGCAAGTCCTTCTGCGCCCTCGGCGACGGCGCCGCCTCGCCGATCTTCTCCTCGCTCAAGTACTTCCGCGCGGAGTACGAGGAGCACATCACCGGCCGGGGCTGCCCCTTCGACCCCGCCAAGTCGACGGCCTGGGCCGACAAGGACAAGCACACGGAGGTGAACGCATGACGGTAACCACGAGCGCTCCCTCCGGAGGCGGGGAGGCTGCGGTGCCGCCGGAGGATCTCGTCTCGCTGACCATCGACGGCGCCGAGATCAGCGTGCCCAAGGGCACCCTGGTCATCCGCGCGGCCGAAGAGCTCGGTATCGAGATCCCCCGCTTCTGCGACCATCCGCTCCTCGACCCGGCCGGCGCCTGCCGCCAGTGCATCGTCGAGGTCGAGGGCCAGCGCAAACCCATGGCGTCCTGCACGATCACCTGCACGGACGGGATGGTCGTCAAGACGCACCTCACCTCTCCTGTCGCCGAGAAGGCCCAGAAGGGTGTGATGGAGCTCCTGCTCATCAACCACCCGCTGGACTGCCCGGTCTGCGACAAGGGCGGCGAGTGCCCCCTGCAGAACCAGGCCATGTCGCACGGCCACTCCGACTCCCGCTTCGACGGCAAGAAGCGCACGTACGAGAAGCCCGTCCCGATCTCCACCCAGGTGCTGCTCGACCGCGAACGCTGCGTCCTGTGCGCCCGCTGCACCCGGTTCTCCAACCAGATCGCGGGCGACCCGATGATCGAGATGGTCGAGCGGGGCGCGCTCCAGCAGATCGGCACCGGCGAGGGCGACCCCTTCGAGTCGTACTTCTCCGGGAACACCATCCAGATCTGCCCGGTCGGCGCGCTGACCTCGGCGGCGTATCGCTTCCGCTCCCGGCCCTTCGACCTCGTCTCGTCGCACTCGGTGTGCGAGCACTGCTCCGGCGGCTGCGCGACCCGCACCGACCACCGGCGCGGCAAGGTCATGCGGCGCCTCGCCTCCCCGGACCCCCAGGTCAACGAGGAGTGGCTGTGCGACAAGGGACGGTTCGGCTTCCGGTACGCCCAGCAGCGGGACCGGCTCCAGACCCCGCTGGTACGCGGCGAGTCCGGTGAGCTGGAGCCCGCTTCCTGGCCGGAGGCCCTGGCGGCCGCGGCCCAGGGGCTGCTGGCCGCCCGCTCCCGGGCCGGCGTGCTCACCGGCGGCCGGCTGACCGTCGAGGACGCCTACGCGTACAGCAAGTTCGCGCGCGTGGCCCTCGACACGAACGACATCGACTTCCGCGCGCGCGTGCACAGCGGCGAGGAGGCCGACTTCCTGGCCGCCCGGGTCGCCGGCCGCGGACGGGACCTCGACGGTACGGGCGTCACGTACACCGCACTGGAGAAGGCACCCGCCGTCCTGCTCGCCGGAATCGAGTCCGAGGAGGAGGCGCCCGGCGTCTTCCTGAGGCTGCGCAAGGCCTGGCGCGGACACGGGCAGAAGACCTTCTCCCTGGCCACGCACGCCACCCGCGGCCTGGAGAAGGCGGGCGGCACGCTGCTGCCGGCCGCCCCCGGCACCGAGACCGAGTGGCTGGACGCGCTCGCCTCCGGGGCCGGCCTGGAGGGCGACGGAGCGAAGGCCGCCGAGGCGCTGCGCACCGAGGGCGCCGTGATCGTCCTCGGCGAGCGGCTGGCCTCCGTGGCGGGCGGGCTCACCGCGGCCGTACGGGCCTCCTCCGCGACCGGCGCCCAGCTGGTGTGGATCCCGCGCCGGGCCGGGGAGCGCGGCGCCATCGAGGCGGGGGCACTGCCCTCGCTGCTGCCCGGCGGACGCCCGGCCACCGACCCGCGCGCGCGGGACGAGGTCACCCTCGCCTGGGGCATCGCCGCCCTGCCGCACCGCCACGGCCGCGACACCGGACAGATCGTCGAGGCCGCCGCCACCGGTGAGCTCTCCGCGCTCGTCGTCGCGGGCGTCGAGGTCGCCGACCTTCCCGATCCGGCACGCGCGCGTGAAGCACTGTCCGCGGTGGGCTTCCTGGTATCGCTGGAGCTGCGCCCCAGTGAGGTCACCGAGCACGCGGACGTCGTCTTCCCGGTGGCCGCGGTCGCCGAGAAGGCGGGCACCTTCCTCAACTGGGAAGGCCGCGCACGCCTCTTCGAGTCCGCGCTCAAGCCCGAGCAGCTGACCCGCCGGGTGGCGCCCGCCGACGGACGCGTCCTGCAGATGCTGGCCGACGCCATGGACGTACACCTGGGACTGCCCGACCTGCGCACCGCGCGCGTGGAGCTGGACCGGCTCGGCACCTGGGACGGGGCGCGGGCCACCGACCCCCTGGAGACCGCGGCCGTTCTGCCGCGGCCCGCCTCGGGCGAGGCCGTGCTCGCCGGACACCGGCTGCTGCTCGACCAGGGCCGTCTCCAGGAGGGCGACGAGGCGCTCGCCGGGACGCGGCACGCCGCACACGCGCGCGTGTCGGCCGCCACGGCCGCCGAGGCGGGCGTCAAGAACGGCGACCTGCTCGCCGTGACCGGTCCCTCCGGAGTGGTCGAACTCCCGCTGCAGATCACCGAAATGCCCGACCGTGTGGTCTGGCTCCCGCTGAACTCCGCCGGGGGAGGCGTCGCCTCCGACACGGGCGCGCTGCCCGGCGCACTCGTCCGCATCGGCCCGGCGACACTCGCCGCCGAGACCCCCAAGGAGGTGGAGGCATGACCGGAACTTTCGCCGCGCCCGCGTACCTGGCCGCGGAGGACCTCTCCATGTTCGGCCGCGATCCCTGGTGGCTCGTCGTCATCAAGGCGGTCTTCTGCTTCGCCTTCCTGATGATCACCGTGCTCTTCTCCATCGTGTGGGAGCGCAAGGTCGTCGCCTGGATGCAGCTGCGTATCGGCCCGAACCGGCACGGCCCCTGGGGCATGCTCCAGTCGCTCGCCGACGGCATCAAACTGATGCTCAAGGAAGACCTGATCGTCAAGCGCGCCGACAAGGTCGTCTACATCCTGGCGCCGATCGTGGCCGCGATCCCGGCCTTCATGGCGATCGCCGTGATCCCCTTCGGACCGGCCGACAACCAGATCTCGATCTTCGGCCACCGCACCACGATGCAGCTCACCGACCTCCCGATCGCGATGCTCTACATCCTCGCGGTCGCCTCGGTCGGCATCTACGGGATCGTGCTCGCGGGCTGGTCCTCCGGGTCGACGTATCCGCTCCTCGGCGGTCTGCGCTCCTGCGCGCAGATGATCTCGTACGAGATCGCCATGGGCGCCGCGTTCGCGTCGGTGTTCCTGTACTCCGGCTCGATGTCGACCTCGGAGATCGTCGCCCAGCAGCAGGACCGCTGGTACATCGTCCTGCTGCCGGTGTCGTTCCTGATCTACATCGTGACGATGGTCGGCGAGACCAACCGCGCCCCCTTCGACATGCCGGAGTCCGAGGGCGACCTGGTCGGCGGCTTCAACACCGAGTACTCGTCGATCAAGTTCGCGCTGTTCATGCTCGCCGAGTACGTGAACATGGTGACCGTCTCGGCGGTCTCCGTGACGCTCTTCCTGGGCGGCTGGCGGGCTCCTTGGCCGGTCAGCACCTTCTGGGAGGGCGCGAACCACGGCTGGTGGCCGATGCTCTGGTTCGTCATCAAGGTGCAGTTGCTGTTGTTCTTCTTCATCTGGCTGCGCGGCACGCTGCCCCGCGTCCGCTACGACCAGCTGATGAAGCTCGGCTGGAAGGTCCTCATCCCGGTCTCCGTGGTCTGGCTGATGTGCGTCGCGACCGTACGGACGCTGCGGAACGAGAACTACGACTTCGCCGACATCGCCCTGTACGTGGCGGGCGCGGTCCTTGTCCTGCTGCTGCTCTCCTTCATCGCCGACATGTACCGCGACCGCAAGGGCGCTCAGGAGGCGCCGGACGAACCCGTCGCCTTCGACCCGATGGCGGGCGGATTCCCCGTACCGCCGCTGCCGGGACAGGAGCTGCCGCCGGTGCCGCGGCGACGCCCGCGCCGGGAGCGGGAGTTGATTGTCAGTGGTGGCGTGAATACTGACAGTGACGGAACCGATGGACCTCGTGACGGAAAGGAGGCGTCCGATGGCTGATGAGCAGAAGGAGACCAAACCCGGTTTCCAGAACCCCGTCGCAGGCTTCGGCGTGACCTTCAAGGCCATGTTCAAGAAGCGGCTGACCGAGCAGTATCCGGAGCAGCAGAAGACCACCGCCCCGCGGTTCCACGGCCGGCACCAGCTCAACCGCCATCCTGACGGCCTGGAGAAGTGCATCGGCTGCGAGCTGTGCGCCTGGGCCTGTCCCGCGGACGCCATCTACGTGGAGGGTGCGGAGAACACCGAGGAGGAGCGCTACTCCCCGGGCGAGCGGTACGGCCGCGTCTACCAGATCAACTACGCCCGCTGCATCCTGTGCGGCCTGTGCATCGAGGCGTGCCCCACGCGCGCGCTCACGATGACGAACGAGTTCGAGCTGGCCGACAGCAGCCGCGCCAACCTCATCTACACCAAGGAGCAGCTGCTCGCCGGTCTCGAGGAGGGCATGGTCGAGTCACCGCACTCGATCTTCCCGGGCATGGACGAGGGCGACTACTACCGGGGCCTGGTCACGGAGGCCGCGCCGGGCACGGTGCCCCAGGTCGCCGTCTCCAAGGGCGAGAAGCCTGAGGAAGAGGGGGCGGACGCATGAGCGCACAACTCGCCGCCCACGCCACCTCCCTCGCGGCCTACTCGACGTCCACCGGTGAGGCGTTCCAGTTCTGGATCCTCGGCACCGTCGCCGTGATCGGCGCCCTGTGCACCGTCTTCATGAAGAAGACCGTGCACAGCGCCCTCAGCCTCGCCGGGACCATGATCATCCTGGCGGTGTTCTACCTCGCCAACGGCGCCTACTTCCTGGGCGTCGTGCAGATCATCGTCTACACCGGCGCGATCATGATGCTGTTCCTCTTCGTGGTCATGCTCGTCGGTGTCACCGCGGCGGACTCCCTGAAGGAGACCATCAAGGGCCAGCGCTGGCTGGCCCTCCTGTGCGGCCTCGGCTTCGGCATCCTGCTGTGCGCGGGCATCGGCAACGCGTCGCTGTCGGAGTTCAACGGCCTGACCCAGGCCAACTCCGGAGGCAACGTGGAGGGTCTCGCGGCCCTCCTCTTCACGAAGTACGTCTTCGCCTTCGAAATCACCGGCGCCCTGCTCATCACGGCCGCCGTCGGCGCCATGGTGCTCACCCACCGCGAGCGCACCGAGCGGGCCAAGACCCAGCGCGAACTGGCCGGGGAGCGCGTACGGGCGAACAAGCAGCTCCCGCCGCTGCCCGCCCCCGGCGTCTACGCCCGGCACAACGCGGTGGACATCGCCGGCCTTCTCCCGGACGGCACCCCGTCCGAACTCACGGTCATCAAGACGCTGCGCGACCGCGGCCAGATCCGTGACGTGTCGGACGAGGCGATCAAGGACCTCAAGGCCCTGGAGCAGCGCTCCGAGGAGCGGCTCGGCCGCGAAGAGCGGGAAGAGGAGGCCGCGAAGTGAACCCCGTCAACTACCTCTACCTCGCCGCCCTGTTGTTCACGATCGGCGCCACCGGCGTCCTGATCAGGCGCAACGCGATCGTGGTGTTCATGTGCGTCGAGCTCATGCTCAACGCCTGCAACCTCGCGTTCGTCGCCTTCTCCCGGATGCACGGCAATCTCGACGGCCAGATCATCGCCTTCTTCACGATGGTCGTCGCCGCCGCGGAGGTCGTGGTCGGGCTCGCGATCATCGTGTCGCTGTTCCGTTCCCGCCACTCGGCCTCGGTCGACGACGCCAGCCTGATGAAGCTGTAAGGGGTCGCTGAATCGTGGAGAACCTCATTGCGCTGCTGGTAGCGGCGCCTCTGCTCGGAGCGGCCGTACTGCTGTGCGGCGGCCGGCGGCTCGACGCCGTCGGCCACTGGATCGGTACGGCTCTCTCGTCCGTCTCCTTCGTGATCGGCGTGATCCTCTTCGTCGACATGCTGGGCAAGGACGCCGAACACCGGGCCATGAGCCAGTTCCTGTACAGCTGGATCCCCGTCGAGGGCTTCCAGGCCGACGTGGCCTTCCAGCTCGACCAGTTGTCGATGACGTTCGTGCTGCTGATCACGGGCGTCGGCTCGCTGATCCACGTGTACTCGATCGGGTACATGGAGCACGACGAGCGGCGCCGCCGCTTCTTCGGCTATCTGAACCTGTTCCTCGCGGCGATGCTGCTGCTCGTCCTCGCGGACAACTACCTGCTGCTGTACGTCGGCTGGGAGGGCGTCGGTCTCGCCTCGTACCTCCTGATCGGCTTCTGGCAGCACAAGCCCAGCGCCGCCACCGCCGCGAAGAAGGCCTTCCTGGTCAACCGCGTCGGTGACATGGGCCTGTCGATCGCGATCATGCTGATGTTCACCACCTTCGGGACCTTCGCCTTCGGGCCGGTCCTGGAATCCACCGGTGAGACCAGCGAGGGCAAGCTGACCGCCATCGGCCTGATGCTGTTGCTCGCCGCCTGCGGCAAGTCCGCCCAGGTGCCGCTGCAGTCCTGGCTCGGGGACGCGATGGAGGGCCCGACCCCGGTCTCGGCCCTCATCCACGCCGCGACCATGGTGACCGCGGGCGTGTACCTGATCGTCCGCTCCGGGGAGATCTTCAACGCCGCGCCGGACGCCCAACTGGTCACCACCGTGGTCGGAGCGGTCACGCTCCTCTTCGGTGCGATCGTCGGTTGCGCCAAGGACGACATCAAGAAGGCGCTCGCCGGTTCGACCATGTCGCAGATCGGCTACATGATCCTCGCGGCGGGCCTCGGCCCCATCGGCTACGTCTTCGCGATCATGCACCTGGTGACGCACGGCTTCTTCAAGGCCGGGCTCTTCCTCGGCGCCGGTTCGGTCATGCACGGCATGAACGACGAGGTCGACATGAGGAAGTACGGCGGCCTCAGGAAGTACATGCCGGTCACCTTCGTGACGTTCGGCCTTGGTTACCTGGCCATCATCGGCTTCCCGGGCCTGTCCGGCTTCTTCTCCAAGGACAAGATCATCGAAGCGGCGTTCGCCAAGGGCGGTACCGAGGGCTGGATCCTCGGCAGCGTGGCCCTGCTCGGCGCGGCCATCACCGCGTACTACATGACGCGCGTGATGCTGATGACGTTCTTCGGAGAGAAGCGCTGGCAGCCGGACGAGAAGGGCCACGAGCCGCACCCGCACGAGTCCCCCAGGTCCATGACGATCCCGATGATCGTGCTGGCCTTCGGATCGGTCTTCGCGGGCGGGTTCTTCAGCATCGGCGAGCGCTTCGTGCACTGGCTGGAGCCCGTCACCGAGTTCGAGCACGGTCACCCGCCGGTCAGTGCGACGACGGTCACGCTCGCCACCATGGTCGTGCTCGTCATCGGCGTCGCTCTCGCCTACGCCCAGTACGGGCGCAGCCCGGTCCCGGTGGTCGCCCCGCACGGCTCCCTGCTCACCCGGGCCGCCCGGCGCGACCTCCTCCAGGACGACTTCAACCACGTCGTCCTCGTACGCGGCGGAGAGCACCTCACACGCTCCCTGGTGTACGTCGACCACACCCTGGTCGACGGGGTCGTGAACGGCACGGCGGCCTCGATGGGCGGCCTCTCCGGACGGCTCCGCAAGCTGCAGAACGGCTACGCGCGGTCGTACGCGGTCTCCATGTTCGGCGGTGCTGCGATCCTCATCGCCGCGACCCTGCTGATGAGGGCGGTCTGATACCGATGTCCTTTCCTCTGCTGACAGCGACGGCGGTGCTCCCGGCGATCGGGGCCATCGCCACGGCCGCCGTGCCGGCCGCGCGCCGCACCGCCGCCAAGTGGCTGGCGCTGTTCGTCTCGCTCGCCACCCTGGTGCTCGCCCTGGTCGTCCTGATCCGCTTCGACCCCGACGGCGACCGCTACCAGCTCACCGAATCGCACGCCTGGATCGCGGACTTCGGGGTGCGGTACGACCTGGGCGTGGACGGCATCGGGGTGGCGCTGGTCGCGCTGACCGCGCTGCTGATCCCGTTCGTGATCCTCGCGGGCTGGCACGACGCCGACCCCCTGGAGACCAACAGCAGCCGGTGGCGCCCGACCCAGGGCTTCTTCGCCCTGATCCTCGGCGTCGAGGCGATGGTGATCATCTCCTTCGAGGCCACCGACGTCTTCCTCTTCTACATCTTCTTCGAAGCCATGCTCATCCCGATGTACTTCCTCATCGGTGGCTTCGGAGACCGCGCCCACGCGGGCTCGGACGAGAACGCGGCGGCCCAACGCTCGTACGCCGCCGTGAAGTTCCTCCTCTACAACCTGGTCGGCGGCCTGATCATGCTGGCCGCGGTAATCGGTCTCTACGTAGTGGCCGGAAGCTTCTCGCTCCAGGAGATCGCCGAGGCCCGCGCCAACGGCACGCTGGACATGGCGACCAACACCGAACGATGGCTCTTCCTGGGCTTCTTCTTCGCCTTCGCGGTGAAGGCGCCCCTGTGGCCGCTGCACACCTGGCTGCCCAACGCCATGGGGGAGGCCACCGCCCCGGTCGCCGTCCTCATCACGGCGGTGGTGGACAAGGTCGGCACCTTCGCGATGCTCCGCTTCTGCCTCCAGCTCTTCCCGGAGGCCTCGAAGTGGGCGACGCCGGTCATCCTCGTACTCGCCCTGATCAGCATCATCTACGGGGCGCTGCTCGCGGTCGGCCAGCGGGACATCAAGCGGCTGGTGGCGTATGCGTCGATCTCCCACTTCGGGTTCATCATCATGGGCATCTTCGCGATGACGAGCCAGGGCCAGTCGGGTGCGACGCTCTACATGATCAACCACGGGATCTCGACCGCCGCGCTGATGCTGGTGGCGGGCTTCCTGATCTCGCGGCGCGGCTCGCGCCTGATCGCCGACTACGGAGGGGTGCAGAAAGTCGCGCCGGTGCTCGCCGGAACCTTCCTGATCGGCAGCCTCGCGACGCTGTCCCTGCCGGGGCTCGCACCGTTCGTGAGTGAGTTCCTGGTCCTGGTCGGCACGTTCACGCGCTATCCGGCGGTCGGGATCATCGCCACCTTCGGCATCGTCCTCGCCGCGCTCTACACGCTCGTCCTCTACCAGCGGACGATGACCGGCCCGGTGAAGCCCGAGGTCTCCGCGATGCCCGATCTCCGGGTGCGGGAGCTCGTGGTGGTCGCCCCGCTGATCGCTCTGTTGATCTTCCTCGGCGTCTACCCGAAGCCGATCACCGACATCGTCAACCCGGCGGTCCAGCAGACCATGTCCGACGTACAGAAGAAGGACCCCCAGCCCGAGGTGGAGGCCGCACCGTGAGCGCAACAGCCGTCCACAGCCTGTGGACAACGGCGGCCGACCCGATCACCAAGATCGACGCGCCGAAGATCGAGTACGGGCAATTGTCGCCCACCCTGATCGTCATCGGTGCGGCGATCATCGGGATCCTGGTCGAGGCCTTCGTGCCCCGCAAGTCCCGTTACTACGTCCAGTTGTTCGTGTCCGTCGTCGCCCTCGCCGCCGCCTTCGCCGCGGTGGTCGGGCTCGCGGCGGGCGGATACGGCACCACGAAGGCCGGTATCGCCGCGATGGGCGCCATCGCGGTCGACGGGCCCTCGCTCTTCCTGCAGGGCACGATCCTGCTGGCCGGCGTGCTCGGCGTGTTCACGTTCGCCGAGCGGCGCCTCGACCCGGTGGCGCACGGCAACCGCGTCGACTCGTTCGCCGCACAGGCCGCGTCCGTGCCGGGCAGCGACAGCGAGAAGGCCGCGGTCAAGGCCGGGTTCACCACGACCGAGGTGTTCCCGCTGCTGCTCTTCGCGATCGGCGGCATGCTCGTCTTCCCGTCGGCGAACGACCTGCTGACGCTGTTCATCGCCCTGGAAGTCTTCTCCCTGCCGCTCTACCTGCTCTGTGCCGTGGCCCGCCGCAAGCGGATCATGTCGCAGGAGGCCGCGGTCAAGTACTTCCTGCTCGGCGCCTTCGCCTCCGCGTTCACCCTCTTCGGCATCGCCCTGCTGTACGGCTACGCCGGTTCGGTGTCGTACGCGACGATCGCGCAGGTCGTCGACGGCACCGTCGAGACGGTCAACCCGGCACTCGCCGGCACCATGGGCAACGACGCGCTGCTGCTCATCGGCGCCGCGATGGTCGTCATGGGCCTGCTCTTCAAGGTCGGCGCCGTGCCGTTCCACATGTGGACCCCGGACGTCTACCAGGGAGCGCCGACCCCGGTCACCGGCTTCATGGCCGCCGCGACCAAGGTGGCCGCCTTCGGCGCGCTGCTGCGGCTGCTGTACGTCGTGCTGCCGGGCCTGCGCTGGGACTGGCGGCCGGTGATGATGGGCGTCGCGGTCATCACCATGCTGGGCGGTGCGATCGTCGCGATCACCCAGACCGACATCAAGCGGCTCCTCGCGTACTCGTCGATCGCGCACGCGGGATTCATCCTCGCGGGCGTCATCGCGGCCACGCCGGACGGTGTCTCGTCGGTGCTCTTCTACCTGGGCGCGTACTCGTTCGTCACGATCGGTGCCTTCGCGGTGGTCACCCTCGTACGGGACGCGGGCGGCGAGGCCACGCACCTGTCCAAGTGGGCCGGCCTCGGACGCAGGTCACCCCTGGTGGCCGCCGTGTTCGCGGTCTTCCTGCTGGCCTTCGCGGGCATCCCGCTGACCTCCGGCTTCGCCGGGAAGTTCGCCGTGTTCAAGGCGGCGGCGGAGGGTGGCGCGGGCTCGCTGGTCGTGGTCGGTGTGATCTCGTCGGCCATCGCGGCGTTCTTCTACATCCGCGTGATCGTGCTGATGTTCTTCAGCGAGCCGCGCCCGGAGGGACCGACGGTCGCCGTGCCGTCGCCGCTCACGATGACGGCGATCGCGGTGGGCGTGGCGGTCACGCTGGTCCTGGGTGTGGCACCGCAGTACTTCCTTGATCTGGCAGGTCAGGCGGGCGTCTTCGTCCGCTGACGGTGGGACGGGCGGGCGTTCGCGTCCGCCGACGCTGTGGCTCTTCGGGCCCCGGCTTCCGATGGGAGCCGGGGCCCGAAGCGTTTTTCGGGGCGTGGCGGAGGTGTTTCAAGGCGTGTCGGCGAGTGCGTTGCGCAGATACTCCGTCGCAGCCTGTGGATAACTCTGAGGCTGTCGGTGCGGACCCCTATCGTGGACGCAGTGGTCGAGGCACGACGTACGGGGGACGGGACAATGGGCGGGACGGGTGTGATGACAGAGGTGGCGGAGAGCGAAGCGCTCGGCACGCTCCACCGGGTCTTCGGATACGAGGCCTTTCGCGGCGAGCAGGAAGCCGTCATCGAGCATGTGGTGACGGGCGGTGACGCGGTCGTCCTCATGCCGACGGGCGGCGGCAAGTCGCTCTGCTACCAGATCCCGGCCCTGGTCAGACCGGGTACGGGCGTGGTGGTCTCACCCCTCATCGCGCTGATGCAGGACCAGGTGGACGCGCTGCGGGCGCTCGGCGTGCGCGCCGGGTTCATGAACTCCACGCAGGACTTCGACGAGCGGCGCACCGTCGAGGCCGAGTTCCTCGCGGGCGAGCTCGATCTGATCTACCTCGCGCCCGAGCGGCTGCGCCTGGAATCCACGCTCGACCTGCTCAAGCGCGGCAAGATCTCCGTCTTCGCGATCGACGAGGCGCACTGCGTATCGCAGTGGGGCCACGACTTCCGCCCCGACTATCTGTCGCTCTCCCTGCTCGGCGAGCGCTGGCCCGACGTACCGCGGATCGCGCTGACCGCGACGGCCACGGACGCCACGCACAAGGAGATCACCGAGCGCCTGGGCATGCCGGACGCCCGTCACTTCGTGGCGAGCTTCGACCGGCCCAACATCCAGTACCGGATCGTGCCGAAGGCCGACCCGAAGAAGCAGCTGCTGTCCTTCCTGAAGGAGGAGCACGCGGGAGACGCGGGCATCGTCTACTGCCTGTCGCGCAACTCGGTCGAGAAGACAGCGGAGTTCCTGGCCCGCAACGGCATCGCGGCGGTGCCTTACCACGCGGGCCTGGACGCGGGCACGCGCGCCGCACACCAGTCGCGGTTCCTGCGCGAGGACGGCCTCGTGGTGTGCGCGACCATCGCCTTCGGCATGGGCATCGACAAGCCGGACGTCCGCTTCGTCGCCCACTTCGACCTGCCGAAGTCGGTCGAGGGCTACTACCAGGAGACGGGCCGCGCCGGCCGCGACGGACTGCCGTCCACGGCATGGATGGCCTACGGCCTGAACGACGTCATACAGCAGCGCAAGATGATCCAGTCGAGCGAGGGAGACGAGGCGTTCCGGCGCAGGGCTGCCGCACACCTCGACGCGATGCTCGCGCTGTGCGAGACGGCGCAGTGCCGACGCGGACAGCTGCTCGCCTACTTCGGCCAGGACCCCGAGACCCCGGCGTGTGGGAACTGCGACACGTGTCTCGTCCCGCCCGAGACCTGGGACGGCACGGTCGCGGCGCAGAAGGTGCTGTCCACGGTGGTGCGGCTGCAGCGTGAGCGCGGGCAGAAGTTCGGAGCGGTCCAGATCGTCGACATCCTGCTCGGGCGGAAGACCGCCAAGGTCATCCAGTTCGACCACGACCAGCTGTCCGTGTTCGGCATCGGCGAGGAGCTGGCCGAGGGCGAATGGCGAGGTGTCGTACGGCAGTTGCTGGCCCAGGGCCTCCTCGCGGTCGAGGGCGAGTACGGGACGCTGGTGCTGACCGAGGCCAGCGGGACCGTGCTGCGGCGCGAGCGGGACGTCCCACTGCGCAAGGAGCCGCCGAAGCCGGTGACTTCCCGTTCCTCGTCCTCCTCGTCCTCCTCGTCCGGTTCCGGTCGGAGCGAGCGCAAGGCCAAGGCAGCGGCCGCGGCGGCCGAGCTTCCTCCGGAGCTGGTCCCCGCCTTCGAGGCCCTGCGCGCTTGGCGTGCCGGTCAGGCCAAGGAGCAGGGCGTCCCGGCGTACGTCATCTTCCACGACGCCACGTTGCGGGAGATCGCCACGGTGTGGCCCGGCTCCGTCGCGGAGCTCGGCGGCATCAGCGGGATCGGTGAGAAGAAGCTGGTGACGTACGGGGAGGGTGTGATCGGGGTGCTTGCTGCCCTGGAGCGGCCTTCCGGATCGGCTTCCGGCTCCGACTCCGGCTCCGACTCCGGCTCCGACTCCGGCTCCGGGCCGGAGAGGGTTTCGGGGCCGGGGCCCCGGAGCGACGATGACTCGGGTCTGGACTGGTCGGCGATGGAGACGGAGCCTGAGCCTGAGCCGGACGACTGGATATAGGCGCAGGTCGGTGGGGGCTGGTCGCGCAGTTCCCCGCGCCCCTGAAGAGCGGGGCCGCGCCCCGGCTCTTCAGCCTGTCCGGCGTTTGAGGTCGAGCGCGGAGCCCGATACGGGGGTCTGGGGGCGGAGCCCCCAGGGACGGGAAGGGTAGGGGCGGCGGGGGCGAGGATCGTGGGTGGCGTTCGCCCAGGCGCAGGGCACCGCGTGCGTGTCACAGAGCGCGTGACGCGTACGCCCTGACGTCGGCGTCGGCGTCGGAGTCGGTCGCGGCCGTGGCGAGGGCCTCGCGGGCCGCGGCGACGGCCGTCGCGGTGGAGGCCAGCGAAGCGTCCCCGCCTGTCCCGCCTTCCGAGAGTTCGCCGTGCTCGCCGAACTCGGTTGGCTGCGTATGTCGGACGAGTGCCAGGACGGCGGCCTTGCGGACGTCCGCGTTCGGGTCGGCCAGCGCCTTGGCGAGGGCCGGTACGGCCAACTCGGCGTCAGCCGCGGACAGCGCGGTGGCGGCGGTCGACGGGGCGGCCGTCGGCGAGATGCGTGAGGCGTTCCAGCATGAGGACGGCCGAGCCGCGTGGAGCCCTGCAGCACGGTCGCGGAGCGCGCGTCCGCGTTGACGGCCTCCAGGGTGATCTCGGCGTGCCCGAGCTGCTGCCCGGTGATGGCTTCCAGGAGGCGGAAGACGTCGGTGTTCTCCAGGTCGGCGCCGAGCAGGGCGGTGCCGAGGTCGAGTGGGATGTAGGTGAGGTCGAGGGAGAGCGGGAGGCCGTTCAGCCGCCGCAGCCGCTCGATGTAGAGGACGTCGGCGCCCACGGGCACGCGCAGCCGCTCGGCGACCGGGGCCGGTGCGGCGACCGGGCCCACGGTACGGACCTCGTTGCTGACCCGGCCGTGTTCGCGCAGGGTCTCCGCGAGTCCCATCAGCCGGTCGAGTCCGTGCGGATACTTCTCGGCGACGACGACCAAGTGGCCGCCTCCGCGGGACCTCTCGCGCCGGAGTGGCTGGCTCCGCCGGTCCGCTCCCGCCGGAGTGGCCGCCTCCGCTGGGCTGCTCCCGCTGGGCCGTTGCTGCCCTGCTGCCGATGCTGGACAGCCCCGCCGGGCCGCCGCCGTCGGATCGACCGCCCCCACCGGGGGTGCCCATGCCGGGCCCCGTTGGAACGGCCGTCGCCCTCGCCTACGTACGGGCCGCAGCGGCCGGGGACGGATGGCCGGGCCAGCCCCACCCGAGGGCAGGTAGGGCCGCCGCCCGGGACGGGGTGGCCAGGACCAGGGGACGCGGTGGCAGGGAGACAGGTCCCCGGGGACGCGGGGGCACGGCGGACGGACAGCCGACGAGCGGCGGGCGGCGCCCGGCGGGAGGCGCCCGACCGGGGATGGGCGGCGGCGGATGGGCGGTGGACAGGCGGCGCCTACGTGCCCGGTGCGATCCGGCCCGTCACCTCGCCCAGGCCCACCCGCGTCCCGTCCGGTCCCGGTGCCCACGCCGTCAGGGTCACCACGTCACCGTCCTCCAGGAACGTCCGCTTGCCGTCCGGCAGTTCGAGGGTGTCGCGGCCGTTCCAGGTCAGCTCCAGGAGGGAGCCCCGCTCGTCGGCGGCGGGCCCGCTCACGGTGCCCGACCCGTACAGATCGCCCGTGCGCAGCGACGCGCCGTTCACGGTCATGTGGGCCAACTGCTGGGCGGCCGTCCAGTACATGGTCGAGAAGGGCGGCTCGGAGACGACGTGGCCGTTGATGGCGACGGAGATGCGCAGGTCGTAGCCGCCGGGGTCGTCCGAGGCGTCGTCGGCGTCGTCCAGATACGGCAGCAGCGGATGCGTACGTGTCGGGGGCGCGACCCGGGCGTCCTCCAGGGCGTCGAGCGGCGTGATCCAGGCCGACACCGAGGTGGCGAAGGACTTGCCGAGGAAGGGGCCGAGAGGGACGTACTCCCAGGCCTGGAGGTCGCGCGCGGACCAGTCGTTGAGGAGGCAGAGCCCGAAGACGTGGTCGCGGAAGTCGCTCAGCGGGACGGCCGTGCCCATCGAGGAGGGCGTACCGACCACGAAGCCGACCTCCGCCTCGATGTCCAGCCGGACGGACGGGCCGAAGACCGGCGCCGGGTCGGCCGGGCCCTTGCGCTGGCCCGACGGGCGTACGACCTCGGTCCCGGAGACCACGACGGTGCCCGACCGGCCGTGGTAACCGATCGGCAGATGCTTCCAGTTGGGGGTGAGGGAGTCCGCGGCGTCGGGGCGGAACATCTGGCCGACGTTACGGGCGTGGTTCTCGGAGGCGTAGAAGTCGACGTAGTCGGCGACCTCGAAGGGGAGGTGGAGTGTCACCTCGGAGAGCGGATGCAGCAGGGGTGCGATCGTCTCGCGGTGGGCGGGCACCGTCACCCACGCCGTGATCGCGCGCCGCACGTCCGACCACGCCGTACGGCCGGCCGCGAGCAGTGGGTTCAGCGAGGGACGGGCGAGCAGCGCGGCGTACGGGGAGCCGAGTTCCACGGCCGCGGCCCCCGCGTCCAGGACATGGTCGCCCAGCCGGACACCCACGCTCCGACGGCCGGAGCCGCTGACGGGCCCGCTGTCGGACCCGCCAAGGGAGAACACGCCGTACGGAAGATTGTGCGGGCCAAAGGGATCGCCCTCGGTGACATCGAAGGGGGGCATCGGGTGCTGCCTCGCTTTCCGTGTGGGTGCAGCACACGTTACGGGGCAGTCGGCGCTCTTGGGCAGTGTCTAAAGAGTTCGCAATGTCCGATTAAGGGTGGGGTCGGAGTAGTTGATTCCGGCTTAGCGTCCTTCGGGGGGCGCGGACGGGGTGGGTCCGGGTCCGGTAGAGGGGGACACGTGGGGGGACCCGTGGCCAGACGTTTCGCAGGCGTGCCATTCGGCGCGGACCGGGATGTTCCGGGGCTGATCGTGAAGTTCGGCGACTACCCGCTGCACCACGGCGGAGTGGGCGCGATCCGCAGCCTCGGGCGCCTGGGCGTGCCGATGTACGCCATTACGGAGGACCGATACACGCCCGCCGCGGTCTCGCGGCATCTGCGGCGCGCGTTCGTCTGGCCGACCACGGGGACGGAACGGCCGGAGCGGCTCGTCGAGGGACTGCTGCGCGTGGGGCGCCGGATCGGCCGCCCCACCGTGCTCATCCCGACGGACGAGGAGGCCGCGGTGCTGATCGCCGAGCACCAGGCGGAGCTCGCGGGCCGCTTCCTGTTTCCGCGCGTGGACGCCGGGCTTCCGCGCCGCCTCGCCAGCAAGCAGGGCCTGCACGAACTTTGCCTGGAGCACGGCATACCCAGCCCGGAGTCCGCTTTCCCGGAGTCGTACGAGGAGATCGAGGACTTCGCGGCGAAGGCGAGGTTCCCGCTCGTGGCCAAGAACCGCGAGGCGTTCGTACGCCGCGCACGACCGGCCGTGAACGGGACGACCCGGATCGCGACCCGCGAAGGGCTGCTCGCGCTCGCGCGGGACTGGGGCGAGCACCCCGGCGTGATCCTCCAGGAGTACCTGCCCAGGGAGGACGCCGAGGACTGGATCGTGCACGCGTACTTCGACGCGGACTCGACGCCGCTCGCGATGTTCACCGGCGTCAAGGTCCGCTCCTGGCCGCCGCACGCGGGGATGACGGCGAACGCGTACGTGGTCGACAATCCGGAACTCGCGGACATCGCCGCGCGTTTCATCAAACAGATCGGCTTCAGTGGCGTCATCGACCTCGACCTGCGCTTCGACCGGCGCGACGGCCAGTACAAACTGCTCGACTTCAACCCGCGGATGGGCGCGCAGTTCCGGCTCTTCGAGAACGAGTCGGGGATCGACGTCGTCCGCGCCATGCATCTGGACCTGACCGGCCGCACCGTTCCGGAGGGGGAACAGCTCGCGGGCCGGCGTTACATCGTGGAGAACATCGACCTGCCCGCCCTGCTCGCGTACCGCCGCAGCGGCTACACGACACCGCACGCCCCCGCCCGCGCGAGCGGCACGGAACTGGCGTGGCTGGCGGCGGACGACCTGCGTCCGTTCTTCACCATGCTCGCGCGTTTCGTACGACCCGGCGTGAAGCACGTGTACCAGCTGTGGCGGACCAACCGCCGGAGCGCCCGCGCGAACGCGGGCTGAGGGCTGATGGCCTGTCCGACCACGAACGAGCAGTACCTATGAGCAGTACCTATGACGAGCCGGCAGTGAGACGAGTCGGCTGAACGACGAACCAGCAGCACATCGCACATCTTTTGGTGTGGACCACGAAGTGATGAAGCAGCGTCCTGGGGAGGGGACTTCGTGATGGAGCCGGTGGCAGTGATCGGTGCCGGGCCGTTCGGCCTGTCGACCGCCGCGCATCTGCGAGCGCGCGGCATTCCGGTACGGGTGTTTGGTGAGCCCATGGTGAGCTGGCGTGAGCACATGCCCGAGGGGATGCTTCTGAAGTCGACCCCGGCCGCCTCGAACATCGACGCCCCGCAGCGTGGGCACGACCTCGTCGACTACTGCGACGCGGCCGGCATACGCCGACTCGTCACGGACGAGGACATCGTGCCGGTCGAGACGTTCGTCGCGTACGGGGAGTGGTTCCAGCAGAAGCTCGTGCCGGAACTGGAGCGGGTGCGGGTCGTCTCGGTCGACCGGCTGCCGGGGCCGCGCGGCGGTCGCCAGGGCTCGGGGGGCTTCGAACTCAAGCTGGACTCGGGGGAGTTGTTCACCGCGCGGGCGGTCGTCGTCGCGACCGGTCTGTCCGGGCTGGCCCATCTGCCGCCCGAACTGGCCGCGGCCGCGCCCGACGGACCGACCCCCACGGGGCCCGTCTCGCACAGCTCGCAGCTCCATGACCTGTCCCGGTTCTCCGGCAAGGAGCTGATCGTCGTAGGCGCGGGTCAGTCCGCCCTGGAGACGGCGGCGCTCGCGGCGGAGGCAGGCGCACAGGTGCGCGTAGTGGCGCGCGGTGAGGGATCGGTCGCCTTCGGCGCGCCCCCCTGGAGTCAGCCGAGGCTGCGCCCCGAGTCACCCTTCGGCCGGGCCTGGTCGTTGTGGGCACTTAGCTACTACCCCCACCCGTACCGCCATCTGCCCCCGCAGGTCCGGCACTTCCTCGTCCGCCGCGTGCTCGGCCCGCTCGGAGCCTGGTGGCTGCGGGCGCGGTTCGAGGGGAAGGTGCAGGTGAGCGAGGTGTCTCGGATCGTCCGCTCCGGATCGGTGGCCGGCCGCCCGGCCCTCGCCGTCCAGACCCTCGGCGGGCGGATCGAGGAGCTCTCCGCGGACCACGTCGTGGCCGCGACCGGATACCGCGTAGACCTCGCCGCGATGGACTTCCTCGGGCACGAACTGCGTACGGAGCTGGCGGTGAGCCGGGGGACACCGAAGCTGGGCGCCGGGTTCAGGTCCTCCGTGGCCGGGCTGTACTTCACGGGGCTGCCGGCGGCGGCTTCGTACGGGCCGGTGATGCGGTTCGTGTGCGGAACGGAGTTCGCCTCACCGCGGTTGGTCGGGCATCTGACGCGGGCGCACGGCTGAACGAAGCGAAGCGAAACGAAACGATGGAAGCGAAGCGAACGAAACCAACGAACGAAACCAACGAACGAAACCGACGAACCAAACCGACGAATGAAGCCAGTGAACGGAATCAAACGAAACCAAAGGCGAGGTGAGTGAGGCAAGGCAGGGCGCGTGCGCGGCCGCCCGCGCCGAGCAACTCCTCCTGCATCCGGGCGGGTCGGGAGCGGCCTCAACTGTCCCCTTTCGCCTGCGATTTACCTCCCAAAGGCCAACGGAAGGGGCGAGCGGCGACCCGTGTGCCTGACGAGATACCGGACGACGTCCGGTTCCCGTCGAGTCGTTGGGGCGTTCGATCCGTATTCTCTGATCATGGCCGCACCGATTGCATATTCACTCATCGCCACTGACCTGGACGGGACATTGCTGCGAGGCGACGACACTCTCTCGGACCGGTCACGCGCCGCGCTGGCGATGGCGGTTGCGAGAGGTGCCAGGCATCTCGTGGTCACGGGGCGCCCGGCCCCGCGCGTCCGGCCGCTGCTCGATGAACTGGGCAGTCAGGGCCTGGCGGTGTGCGGGCAGGGGGCGCAGCTGTACGACGCAGGCGCCCACCGCATGGTGTGGTCGGTCACCCTCGACCGCGAGCTGGCCGAGACGGCACTCGGCAAGATCGAGGCGGAGGTCGGGGACGTGTACGCCGCGGTCGACCAGGACGGTGTCGACGGACTCACGCTCATCGAGCCCGGGTACGAGATGCCGCACCCGACGCTCCCGGCGGTGCGCGTCCTGCGTCGCGACGACCTCTGGACGGAACCCATCAGCAAGGTGCTGCTGCGTCATCCCCTGTTGTCCGACGACGCGTTGGCGTCCGCGGCGCGCGGAGCGGTCGGTTCCCTCGCCACGGTCACGATGTCCGGCCCCGGCACCGTCGAACTCCAGCCATGTGGCGTGACCAAGGCGACGGGTCTCGCCCTGGCGGCCGAACACCTCGGCCTCACCCCCGCCGTCACGATCGCCTTCGGGGACATGCCGAACGACATCCCGATGTTCGACTGGGCGGCCCACGGCGTCGCGATGGCCAACGCCCACCCCGAACTCAAGGCGGTGGCCGACGAGGTGACCCTGTCGAACGAGGAGGACGGGATCGCGGTGGTACTGGAGCGCCTCTTCTCCCGTCCCTGGACCCCGCCCGCCGTACGCCTCGCCCACTGGGCCCCGTTCAACCGTCCCAGCTCAAGTAGTCCCGCCTCGGCGATCCCGGCCCCGTAGGCCCGGCTCAGTAGGCCCGGCTCAGTAGGCCCCGAAGACGTTGTCGATCGAGCCGTACCTCGCGGCGGCGTAGTTGCACGCCGCCGTGATGTTGGCGACCGGGTCGAAGGGGTCCATCGAGGTGCCGGGCACGTGGTACGCGCTGAAGGTCGGGTCGATGACCTGGAGGAGCCCCTTCGACGGCGTACCGGCCGCGGCGTTGGAGTCCCAGTTGTTGATGGCCTGCGGGTTGCCCGAGGACTCGCGCATGATGTTGCGGTAGATGCCGTCGTACGACCCCGGGATTCCGTGCTGGGCCATGACGTCCAGCGCCTCCTTGATCCAGCCGTCGAGGTCGTTCGTGTACGTCTTCGCGGCGGCCTGGGTGACGGTGGACGCGGTGGTCGCCTTGGCTGTCTTGGTGCCGACCGTCAGCGTGAGCCCCGGGCGGATGTGCGACGGGTCGTCGCCGATGACCGCGCGGTTGGCCTGGTACAGCTGCTTCCAGTCACCGCTCGACGGGTACTTCCTCGCGATCTTGGACAGGGTGTCGCCCGCGACGACCTTGTACGTGATGAGCGAGACCTGCGGGACTTCGGCCGACGCGACCTGCGCGGCCTGCGCCGGCTGTGCGGCGTGGGCGCCGGTCGCTCCCAAGAGGGGGAGCGCGAGTGCGGCTCCGCCGGTTCCCGCGGCGACGATTCCGCGAGTGAGGGCATTCAGTCTGGTACGGCGGTGCTTACCTTGTGCGGGCATGGCGCTTTTCCTCTCCGGCGCCTGCGAGGTGAGCTGTCGGGTTCGGGCGGGAGATGCCCGGCCGCATGCTGCACGCGGCTTCACCCCGAGCCGTTCCGGAATCCGGACCGGCGACTTATCTGGGTCCCCCGCTCCTGCCGTACGCGAGTGAATGAGTGAGTGGGATCTCCGGGCGGCGGCAGGATTAGGCGGTCCATCCGGAGTGCCGTGAACGTATGCGAGAGCACATGTCGTGAACAAGCCCTGAATTCACACGGAGATGCCATTTGCCCGTTCAGGCTGGAGGGTAATTCTTGATCCATCCGGAAGGTGAAGTTCAACTTGCCTTACGCAAAGGAGAATCGGTCGACCCGGCGCAGTGGCGGTCCCGAATGGACGTGACCCAATTCACTGGCGCAGGTGGGGGATTAAGTGCAACAGGTGCGTAATACGGGCAAGTCGGGCGCACCCTTGGTGTCCACCCGGTCCACATAAGGTGCTACTTGTCCGTAAAGGTGCCGACGTGTCGACGAAGCCCGCGGCTATGTGGCCCGGATACGTGTTCGCGCGTGTTGGTGCGCGTTCGCGATCATTCGGGGAACGTGCGAGTTCACCCCGCCGTCCGTGGAATCCTTTTCTCCCAGGTGCGGTGGAACACGACTTCGTCGCCGTCCTTGCAGATCACTTCGTTCGCGGTGGTGAAGTCCGCCTCGTCGCAGGTGGTTTCGGAGTGCGATTCGACGCTCGCGTCCCACGGCAGATCCGGTCGGTGCAGACGGATGAACCAGTCCGATCGGGCGCGGGCCGACAACGGGTCCGACTCGTCGATCGTGTATGTGTCCAGGGCCTCTTCGGTGAATTCGAGGCCGTCGGGATACACCCGGGTTCCGCCGTACCGCGGGTCCACCTCCAGACGCCACTCGCCCTTGGCGACATCGCGGATGACGAGGCGTTCGGGGCGCGGCTCGTCCAGTGTCGCGGGGAAGTTCACCCCCATGGGCTCCGCCTGCTCCGGTTCCTCGAAGGAGATGGACGGGTCCGACTCCTGTGCGCGGAGCGGGAGTTCCAGCACGCTCCCCGAAGGGGTGAGGGTGAAGCCCGCCTCCGAACCTGGCTGGGGCCAGATCCACGGCCAGTACGCGGAGGAGACGGCGAGACGGATGCGATGGCCCGCAGGGATGGCGTGGCCGATGGCGTTCAGGTCGAGAACCACGTCCTCCGTAGAGCCGGGTTTCCAGGGGATCACCTGGTCACGGCCATGACGGGATGACAGGTTCAGGGCCCCTCGGGTGACGAGGGTCGAGGAGCCGTCGGGGGCCACGTCGCAGATTCGGGCCACTACTTGTCCTCGCGTCGCCTCCGTAGTGAGCCTCAACCGCACGCGCGGGCGGCCCAGCACCCAGATCTCCTCAGGGACCTCGAAGTCGAAGCACGCCGACTTCGCGTCCTCGTCCCGCTGGTCGGGCGGCAGGTCCGCGTCGTTGCCGAAGGGAAAGAAGCGGCCCGCGTCCAGCCCCGTGTGCTGAGGCGACCGCACCACCACGGGCTCACCCTTGAGGGCGTACGTCACCGGGGCCACCAGGGGAGAGGGCCAGGCCGGATCGCCGACCCAGCGGCCCGGCAGTGCCGGGTACACCGTCGCGGGCGGGTGGGAGTCGCTGACGTACGAGCGCAGGAGCGGCTCCGACATGATCCCGGTCTCCGTGCCCTTGAGCCAGTGGTCCCACCACCGCAGCGTCTCCTGGAGGAAGCCGATCGCCGGGCCGGGCGGCAGCCCCCGGTCGGGGTACTGGTGCGACCACGGCCCGATGATCCCCCGTACGCGGTCCGCCGGGAGGTGTTCCACGAGGCGCAGGACCGCGTCCCGGTACGGGTCGTGCCAGCCGCCGACCGTGAGCACCGCCGCCCGGATCGCCGAGTAGTCCTCGCACACGCTGCCGTGGCGCCAGTGGTCGTCCCTCGTCTGGTGCTCCAGCCAGGTGTGCAGGAACGGATCGACGGTCTCCAGTCGTTTGATCCACAGGTCGTGCCAGACCTCGCCCACGTACACCGGATCCGGCGGGCGGGAGACGAACGCGAGCATCGTCGCCGCCCACGCGTGCATGTCGACGGCGAGTACGGAACCACCCATGTAGTGCACATCGTTGTCATAGCGGTCGTCCGTCGAGCAGACCGCGACGACCGCCTTGAGCGGTTCGGGCGCGAGGGCCGCGATCTGGAGGGAGTTGAAGCCGCCCCAGGAGATGCCGAACATGCCGACCTTGCCGGAGCACCAGGGCTGGGCGGCGAGCCAGTTGACGACCTCGACCCCGTCGGCCAGCTCGGTCGCCGAGTACTCGTCGCCCGGCAGCCCCTCGGAGTTGCCGTGCCCACGGACGTCCACGCGTACGGAGGCATAGCCGTGCCCGGCGTACCAGGGATGACGCTGCCGGTCGCGCGGCGCCGTCCAGTCGGTCAGGCGGTAGGGGAGGTATTCGAGCAGGGCCGGTACGGGTTCGTCGGTGAGCGGGCGCCACACGCGCGCGTAGAGCCTGGTTCCGTCCGGGAGGGGGACGCGGAGGTCGTGGTGAGTCGTCTCGTAGGGAAAGGACGTACGGATGCGCATGGCGGTGACCTCAAGGGCTTCTGGAGTCTCAGTGAACCGGGTGCATCGTGCGGCGCAGCCAGGGCGCGGCGGCGATCACGAGCAGGCCCGCGGCGACCGCGATCGCGCCGTTGACGCCGAAGTAGGCGGGCTTGGAGACGTCGTCGTAGAGCTTCACGGTCTGGGCCTGGATGCCGTTGGCGAGGGCCAGCGAGAGGAACCAGAGGGACATCGTCTGGCTGGCGAAAGCCCGCGGGGCGAGCTTCGTGGTGGCCGACATGCCGGAGGTCTCCAGGAGGATGTCGCCGAGCCCCAGCAGGAAGTACGAGCCGACGATCCACCAGGCGGACATCAGGTAGTCCCCGTTGTCGTGGCCCGAGGTCGGCAGCACCATCAGGAGGAAGGACAGGCCTCCCAGCACCACCCCGAACGCGATCTTGTTGGAGGCGTGCGGCTGGCTGTGCCCCATCCGGACCCACAGCGCGGCCACGACCGGGGCGAGCGCCACCTCGAAGGCGCCCAGGGCGGACGCGTACCAGCTGGCGGGGAAGTCGAAGCCGAGGATCGTCGTCTCGGCGTTCGACGCGGCCAGCAGCATCATCGTCGAGTACGCCTGGAAGAGGATGAAGTTGAAGACCGTGGAGGCCAGGAACAGCACGATGTACGGGCGCAGTCGGCCGCGCTCCTCGGGCGCCACCCGGGCGCTCCTGAACATCACCGCGAAGTAGACCACCGGCGCGATCACCGAGATCAGGGTCAGCAGGTCCACGAAGCGGCCCATGGTCAGCCATCCGGCGGCCGTCAGCAGGACCGCGAGGACGGCCGCCACCAGGCCCAGGGCGATCAGACGAACCGCCCTGCGCATCGACGCCGGCGGCAGCGCGAATTCGGCCGCGTTTCTGCGTCCGGCCGCGTTCGTTCGTCCGGCCAGGTGACGGCGGCCCGTGACGTACTGGATCAGGCCGAGGGTCATACCGACCGCGGCCGCCGAGAAGCCCCAGTGCCAGCCCTGGTGGTCGCCGAGCCGGCCGGTGATCAGCGGCCCCGCGAAGGCGCCGATGTTGATCGCCATGTAGTACACGGCGAAACCGGCGTCGCGGCGGTCGTCGTCGGTGCGGTAGAGCTTGCCGACCATGGTGGCGACGTTCGGCTTCAGCAGGCCCGTGCCCGCGCTGATCAGGCCGAGTCCCGCCCAGGTCACCCGCGGTGGGCACCGCCATGGCGTAGTGACCGCAGGCGATCAGGACGCCGCCCCACAGGACCGCCCGGTACGAGCCGAGGATGCGGTCGGCCAGCCGGCCGCCGGCCACCGAGACCAGATAGACCAGCGTTCCGTACGCGGCCGAGACGGACGCGGCCGTTCCGGCGGACATGCCCATGCCGCCGTGGGCCACCGTGTCCGCGAAGTACAGGACGAGGATCGCCTGCATCCCCAGGAACGAGAACCGCTCCCAGACCTCCAGGCCCGAGAGGGTCAGCAGGCCCCTGGGCTGCCCGAAGAAGGAGTGGTCGGCCGCAAGGTCCGAGGGCGGGCCCCAGGGTTCCGGGTCGGGGTCGGGGTCGGCTTCGATCGTGTCGCGGGACAAGGGGCATCACTTCCTGAAAAGTCGCTCGCTTTCAGGACGTATCACATGGATCGGCCGTATCGGTGATATCTGAAGATCAAGAACATACCTTCCGTGATCGGATACCGCCCGGCTGGAACGAGGGGGTAAAAGGGGGCACGCGGAGCGTGTCAGGCAGGGTGATAGCAGGTGACGGGCGGGCGCTCGTTGTGATCGAAAGGCGACCGGATACGCTGACTTGAGTGCGAGCAGCGACACATCGACAAACACTCACAACATCCGCAGCACCCGGCACACTCAGAGCATCCGGACACCGCCGTTGAGAGCATCAGCAGACAGGAGACCCTCGTGACCGTCGTCGGGCCGTTCGGGCTGAGCGTGCGGGACCAGGCTCTCGAAGCCGATGTCCAGGCCGGATTGGCGGCTGTCGAGGAGGGACTGCTCGAAGCCACGAAGAGTGAGGTCCCGTTCATCACGGAGGCCGCGCAGCACCTCGTGCGCGCCGGCGGCAAGCGGTTCCGGCCGCTGCTCGTGACGCTCGCCGCACAGTTCGGTGACCCGTTCGCGCCGGGTGTCGTGCCCTCGGCCGTGGTCGTCGAGCTGACCCACCTCGCCACGCTTTACCACGACGACGTGATGGACGAGGGGGAGGTGCGCCGCGGCGTGCCCAGCGCCAACATCCGCTGGGGCAACTCGGTCGCGGTCCTCACCGGCGACTTCCTCTTCGCCCGCGCCTCGCACATACTGGCCGACCTCGGCCCCGAGGCCGTACGCGTCCAGGCGGAGGCGTTCGAGAGGCTGGTCACCGGCCAGATCCTGGAGACGGCGGGCCCGCGCGACGGGCGCGACCCGATCGACCACTACATGGACGTGCTCAGCGGCAAGACCGGCTCGCTGATCGCCGTGGCGGGACGATTCGGCGCGATGATGTCGGGCGCCGACGAGACGGTCGTCGACGTGCTGACGCAGTACGGCGAGCGGCTCGGCGTCGCCTTCCAGCTCGCCGACGACGTGCTGGACATCGCCAGCGACTCGCACGAGTCCGGCAAGACGCCGGGCACCGACCTGCGCGAAGGCATCCCGACGATGCCGGTGCTGCGGCTGCGTGAGCGCGTGGAACGGCTGGGGCTCGCCGAGGACATCGCACTGTCCGAGCTGCTCGCCTCGGACCTGTCGGACGACGCGCGGCACGCGGAGGCGCTGGCCAGGCTGCGCGTGCACCCCGCCCTGGACCACGCCCGCCGTGACACCGTGCGGTACGCGGAGGACGCCCGCGCCACGCTGGCACCGCTCCCGGAGTGCGAAGCGAAGACCGCACTGGTGGAGCTGTGCGACGCGGTGGTGCACCGGGCGGGCTGACCTGCGCGTCTGGCCGTCTTCCGCAAGATCCCCTCGGGATTCTCCCGCAAGGCACTCCAGTGTGTGACACAGGTCACGACCCTGGAATGAGTCCAATCTAGGATCCGTTCCGTAGTTCATTCACAGAAGCTGACGCAGGGGGTGTCAGTGGAACTACGGGGAGAAAAAAGAATCATGGGGACGATTGTTGCGTTCGCACAGCGTCGTAAGAGCCTCGTCATGACCGGCGTCGCGGTGGCCACCGCGGCCGGAGTCGCCGCCGCCGTCATCCCGGCGGTCGCCGACAGCGGGAGCGCCGGAAAGGGTTCCAGCGCGAGCGCGGGCCACTCGGGGCACGGGGATCAGTCCATCGAGGTACAGAGCGGCGCTCTCGCCGGCGGCAGCGGCGGCACCATCCTCGCCGCGAGCCTGAACGGTGCCAACGAGGTGCCGGTGCAGGGCGGCCCCGCCGTCGGTGACAAGGACGGCGCGGCGCTCGAGTTCGTCAAGGTCAAGGGGGACAAGGTGTCCGTCGCCGTCAAGTGGCGCGGCACCGGCAAGCCGACCCTGCTCCACATCCACCAGGGCGCCAAGGGGGTCAACGGCGGTATCAAGGTCGACTTCACCAAGCTGCTGGACAACGCCAAGGGCCGCACGGTCACCGGCACGGTCAAGGTCAAGGACGCCGCCCTGCTCAGCAGGCTGAAGGCCGACCCGGGCAGCTTCTACGCCAATCTGCACACCGCCGAGTTCCCGGGCGGAGCCGTCCGCGGCCAGCTCCACAAGGTCACGACGAACTTCGACTTCCGGCACGCGCTGAACAACTTCCAGGCGTCCGTCATCAAGGGCAAGCAGATCTACGAGTGCAAGAAGGCGGCCGACGGCACCACGGGCTTCGCCCAGCGTGACGTGCTCGCCGTGCTCGGCGGTCCCATCGCGCACTCGTTCGTGAAGCCCAACTCGGGTACGCCGCAGTGGATCGCGGTCGACCGCAGCGCGGTCACCGGTGCGGTGATCTCCAAGACCCCGAACGGCGACAAGAACATCCCCGAACTGGATCTCAGGGCCACGCAGTCCGGCAAGCACCGGGGGCAGCTCGCGCACACCGCGGAGATCCTGCGGCTGAACACCGTGGGCGGGGTGGCTCCGGCCGGGTCCTGCAAGGTGGGCAAGATCGTGGGAGTGCCGTACGGGGCGGACTACGTGTTCGTGAACCGGTGAGCCAGAGAGCTGGTGGGCCGGTGAACCGGTGGGCTGCTGAGCCGATGGGGCTGGTAAGCCGGTGAGGCTGATGAACGGATGCGGTGGACAGCCCGCTGACCACCGGCTGATCCACCGGATCCGGAAGCGACCCACTCGGATCTGAAAGGGTTTCACCCGGCTCCGACGTGTTACCCGGATGGCGTCTCCCCCGCCCGACCCTTACGGGTTGGGGGAGGCGCCGTCCGCCTGTCTCATACCGCAGGTGTACGCGGAGTTGGCTCCGAGGTCTGACGCTTTCGTCCGGCCGATTTGGTCAGATTGAACACACCACTTCACAGGAGTTCGGGTGACAATGGCGGCCAGGGTGGACGAGTGCATCAGCCGCCGACGACGGAGGTAGGGCACACATGGCACCGTACGAAGCCGACGACAACACGAACGAGGACCTGCGCACCGGCCGACGCAAAGCCGCGCGGTACGTCGTCCCCGTCGCGGTGGTGGGGGTGGCGGCGGCGACCATCGGGCTGGTCCCGGCGTTCGCAGGGTCCGGCGATCCCGACCTGCCCGACATCACTGCCCAGCAGCTCATCGAGAAGATCGCGGCGTCGGACGTACAGCAGCTGTCCGGCACGGTGAAGATCACCACGGACCTCGGCCTGCCGAGCCTCGGCGGCCTGGAGAGCAGCCTCGGCGGCGGAATGGGCCGGGGCGGCGACGACTCGGGTTCCTCCGCGGACCCATCGTCCAAGCTGCTTGAACTGGCGTCCGGTACGCACACATTGCGCTTCGCGTCCGACGGCGAGGACAAGCAGAAGCTCTCGCTGCTCGACAAGGCCGCCGAATACAGCGTGATCCACAATGGCGACGAGGTGTGGGCGTACGACAGCGCGTCGAACGAGGCGTACCACACGAAGGACTCCTCCTCCGCCTCCGCCGAGAAGGGGACGAAGGACAGGTCCGAGGATGTGCCGGCCACGCCCAAGGAGCTGGCCGACGAGGTACTGAAGGCGTCCGACGACACGACGTCCGTGACCGTCGACGGCACGGCGCAGGTCGCGGGCCGCGACGCCTACAAGCTGCTGATCAAGCCCAAGGAGTCCGGTTCGACGGTCGGCGCGATCTCCATCGCGGTGGACTCGAAGACCGGTCTGCCCCTGAAGTTCACGCTGACCCCGGCGAGCGGCGGCGCGGCCGTCATCGACGCGGGCTTCACCAAGGTCGACTTCTCCAAGCCGGCCGCGTCCACCTTCGACTTCAGCCCGCCGAAGGGCGCGAAGGTCACCGAGGGCGACGAGCCGCAGTCCGAGGACAAGGCGGACAAGGCGGAGAAGGCGCAGCCCAAGGGCGGCGAGGAGCTCGGCAAGGAGTTCGAAGGCCTGAAGGTCATCGGTAAGGGCTGGACCTCGATAGCCCAGTTCGACACCGGCGGCGAGGGCCTGTCGTCGGAGGGCTCCGGCGGGGGTGACGCGGGCCGTTTCCTCGACTCGCTGGGCGACCAGGTGAGCGGCAAGTTCGGCTCGGGCACGGTCTTCTCGACCCGCCTGGTCAACGCGCTCATCACGGACGACGGCAAGGTCTACGCGGGCGCGGTCACCAAGGACGCGCTGGTGAAGGCGGCCAACGCGGCGAAGTAGGGAACACGGCGAAGTAGAGAACAAGCGGTCCCTGTAGTCCCTTGTTGTAGTCCCTTGTCGGGCAAGGCGAAGCGGGAGAGTCGATGGCGGAACTGTCCACCGGGGACGGGGCCATGGCGGGTGAGGGAGCCACGACGGACGCGGGCGACCCCGCGGAGGCCGGTGGCGCGGCGGCGGACGCGGAAGCGCCCGTGGCCACGGATGCGGCCGCGGCCGCGGAATCCGTCGTGGCCGTGGCCGGCGCCCCGGCCACGGCCCACGCCGCGGCCGTGGCCGTGGGTGGCGTCGTGGCCGCGGGTGACACCGTGATCGCCACCCGCGGCCTCACCAAGCGCTACCGCGGTGGACAGCTCGCCGTCGACGGTCTCGATCTGGCCGTCCCGGCGGGCAGCGTCTTCGGCTTCCTCGGGCCGAACGGCTCCGGCAAGACGACCACCATCAGAATGCTGATGGGCCTGATCGAGCCGACTTCCGGGACGGCGCGCGTGCTGGGGCAGCCCATGCCGCGCGCCACGCGCACCGTGCTGCCGCACGTCGGCGCACTCATCGAGGGACCGGCTCTCTACGGTTTCCTCTCCGGCCGCGACAACCTCCTGCGATACGACTCCGCCGACCCGACCGCCGACCCGCGCACCCGGCGTGCACGCGTCGCGGCGGCGCTCGACCGTGTCGGTCTGACGGCCGCCGCGGGCAAGAAGGCGAAGGCGTACTCCCTGGGGATGAAGCAGCGGCTCGGGCTCGCGGCCGCGCTGTTGCAGCCCCGGCGGCTGCTCGTGCTGGACGAGCCGACCAACGGACTCGACCCGCAGGGGATGCGAGAAATCCGTTCCCTCGTAAGGGAGTTGGCGTCGGACGGCACCACCGTCTTCCTCTCCTCGCATCTGCTCGACGAGATCGAGCAGGTGTGCACACACGCCGCGGTGATGGCCCAGGGGCGGCTGATCACCCAGGGACCGGTGGCCGACCTCGCGGCGGGCGCACGCAGCCGGCTCGTCGTGACGACACCGGATCCGGGCGACGCGGCCCGCGTGCTGAAGGAGCAGGGCGTGGCCGATGTCGTGGTGGCCGAGGACAGCGTGACCGCCGAGCCACCGGACCGCGATCTCGCCGAGGTGAACGCGGCGCTGGTGACGGCGGGTGTCCGCGTCCGGGGCTTCGGGGTCGAACGGGCCTCGCTGGAGGACGCGTTCGTGGCGCTGACGGGGGAGGGATTCGATGTCGCGGGCTGAACTCGTAGAGCCGACGCCCGGCGCCGCGGAGACGGCCGTCGGCACACGGGCGCCGACCCCGCTGTGGACCCTCGGCCTGCTGCGCAACGAACTGCGGACCACGCTCCGGCGGTGGCGGACGATCGCGCTGCTCGGCGTGCTGGCCACGGTGCCGGTGCTGGTCGGGATCGCTGTGAAGATCGAGACGAGCGACGGATCGTCGGCCGGAGGCGGCGGGGGCGAGGGGCCCGCCTTCATCGCGCAGATCACCAACAACGGACTGTTCCTGGTCTTCACCGCGCTGGCCGCCACACTCCCGTTCTTCCTGCCGATGGCGGTCGGCGTCATCGCGGGCGACGCGATCGCGGGCGAGGCCAATGCGGGGACACTGCGCTATCTGCTGGTCGCCCCGGCCGGGCGTACGCGCCTGCTGATAACCAAGTACGCGACCACGCTGGCCTTCTGCGTCATCGCGACCCTGGTGGTGGCGACCTCGGCACTGATCGTGGGTGCGCTGCTGTTTCCCCTGGGTGAGCTGACGACGATCTCCGGCACGCGGATCAGTTTCGGCGAGGGGCTCGGGCGGGCGCTGCTGATCGCGTTGGCCGTCGCCGCGTCTCTGATCGGGGTCGCGGCCCTCGGCCTGTTCGTCTCGACCCTGACGAACAGCGGGATCGCGGCGATGGCGACGACCGTCGGCCTGCTCATCACCGTGCAGATCCTCGACCAGATTCCCCAGCTCCACGCGATCCAGCCGTACTTCTTCTCGCACTACTGGCTGTCCTTCGCCGACCTCATGCGCGACCCGGTCTACTGGGACGACCTGATACGCAACCTGGAACTCCAGGCGCTGTACGCGGCGGTGTTCGGTGCGGCCGCGTGGGCGCGGTTCACGGCGAAGGACATCACCGCGTAGGGCGGCGCACCGGCCATGGGCCCGGCCGGCGGCGGAGGCCCCATATACGGCGGAGGCGTCAGAGACGGCGGAAG
Organism: Streptomyces sp. NBC_00878; assembly: GCF_026341515.1. Classification (NCBI taxonomy): domain Bacteria; kingdom Bacillati; phylum Actinomycetota; class Actinomycetes; order Kitasatosporales; family Streptomycetaceae; genus Streptomyces; species Streptomyces sp. NBC_00878. The sequence goes on from NZ_JAPEOK010000001.1 coordinate 6,388,182, forward strand.
CCTCAGAGACGGCGGAAGCCTCAGCTGTAGCTCCGTCAGCTGAGCGTACGACGACTGCATGCGTATGCGGTATATGCACACGCATGCAGTCGTCGGCTACCTGAATGACGGGCCCGCCGGGCCGGAGTCAGCCGGGCCAGCCTCGCCGACTGGAGTGGGCTGGAGTGGGCTGGAGTCAGCCCGGGTCAGTCGATTCAGCTGGGTCAGCTGGGGTGGGCTGGAGCCGGCCGGGAGTGGGTCGGTCTACTCCGAGAGCTCCCATACCGCGTACGCCAGTGCGTCGCTGTTCCGGTTCAGGGCGGTGTCGTTGATGTTCGACGTGGTGTCGCACGAGGAGTGGTAGCAGCGGTCGAACGACTGGCCCGCCGTGCCGCCCCACTTGGTGGCCTGGGCCGCGGACTTGGTGCTGCTGGCGCCGGTGAAGACGCCGCCGACGGGGATGCCCGCGCTCTTGAAGGGGGCGTGGTCCGAGCGGCCGTCGCCCTCGGTCTCGATCTCGGTGGCGACGCCTATACCCGCGTAGAAGTCCTTGAGAGTCTTCTCGATGGCCGGGTCGTCGTCGTAGACGAAGTAGCCGGGGTTCGGCGATCCGATCATGTCGAAGTTGAGATAGCCGCTGATCTTGGCGCGGTTGGCGGTGGTGAGGCCGTTGACGTAGTTGCGCGAGCCGACCATGCCCAGCTCCTCAGCTCCCCACCAGGCGAACCGCAGATGCTTTGTGGGTTGGTACTGGGTGCTGGACACGGTGAGCGCGGCTTCCAGCAGGGCCGCCGAGCCCGAGCCGTTGTCGTTGATGCCGGCCCCCGCGGTGACGCTGTCGAGGTGGGAGCCCGCCATGACGACCTGGTTGGCGTCGCCGCCGGGCCAGTCGGCGATCAGGTTGTAGCCGACGCGGCTGGAGGCGGTGAACTGCTGGATGGTCGTGGTGAACCCGGCCGCGTCCAGCTTGGCCTTCACGTAGTCGAGGGACGCCTTGTATCCGGTGCGGCCATGGGCGCGGTTGCCACCGTTGGCGGTGGCGATGGACTGCAGTTGGGTGAGGTGGGCCTTGACGTTGGCGACGGGTATGTCGGGTGCGGCGGCCACGCGCGCGGGCGCGGCGTCGGCTATCGCGCTCGTGGTGAGGAGGGCGGCGACGGCTATGACCGCGGCACCTGTGACACGTCTGGGAACAGAGAGCTTCATTGTGGGGGGCTCCGAATTCCTTACGGGAATGGGTGCCTGATGGTGAAGCTGAGGCTGATGTTCCGTCAAGAGCGCAATTCGGTCAAGGGTGTTCGCATAACGGATCCCTGCAGTTCACCCGACGCGGAGTCTCGCGGCGTTCCTGGCGGCTGGCTCCCGGCTGGCTCCCTGCTGCCGGGGCGGGCGGGCTGCTGGCGGTGCTCCGGGGGTGCCGCGGCGGCAGTGGGCGGGCCGCCGCCCGTTGCCGCCGACGGGCGGGCGACCTGGTTGCCGGTTGTCGCGGATGGGCGGCCGCCGCGGTTGCCCCGGGCGGGCGGCCTCCCGGTTGTCGCGAACGGACGGCCGCCCCGTTTGCCGAGGGTCGTCGCGTGGGTCAGTGCGTGGGTCAGTGCACGCAGAACTCGTTCCCCTCCGGGTCCTCCATCACCACCCACTCGCCGCCCTGTTCCTTCACCTCCCGGAGCACCGCCGCCCCCAGCCCGGTCAGCCGCGCGACCTCCGCCTCCCGCTGCCTGTCCCCGGTGTGTACGTCGATGTGCAGCCGGTTCTTCACCGTCTTCGGCTCCGGCACGCGCTGGAAGAGCAGCCGTCGTCCGAGTCCGGTCCCGCTGTCCTTGTCGTACGGATCGTCGGGGTGGCGTACGGCCGCGAGGTCCCGCCAGGCTCGGCGGCCGTGCGACTCGACGGTGATCTCGGGCGGGACGGCGCCGAAACCGAGCAGGCGCTCGACCAGGGCGCTGTGGTCCTCGACCAGATAGCCGAGGGTGGCGGCCCAGAAGTCGGACTGGGCGTGTGGATCGGCGGCGTCGATGACGAGCTTCCAGTGCAGGGGTGCCGGTGTCGACGGGGGTGTCTGGGGCTGAGGCTGGGACGCGGGCTGGGGCTGGGTCTCGGTCATGTAACCAGTTATAGTAGTTACGTGAGTGAGTACGCAATGAAGTCGCACGGGCTGACTCTCGTGTCGCACGGGGGGAAGTCGTTCCGCTTCGATCCCGGGGCGCTGTGCATGGAGCTCGTGACGACGGGCGGGCCGGGAGAGTTCGCGCGGTACGAGGTGCTGCACGAGCCCGCGGATCTGGTGCGCTGGGTGGAGCGCAGTCGGCTTTCGGAGGGTCTTGAAGTGACTGTCACGGAAGAGGAGTTGGCGAAAACGCGGGCCTTGCGCGACGCGATTTTCCTGCTTGCCGCCGACCGGGCCCACGGTCGGCCCCCGCAGGCCCGTCACTTCGACGTCGTCAACGCCGCCGCGGCCGGGGCGCCGCTTGCCGCCCGTATCGAGGCGGACGGTTCGCGCGGGTGGGCGCCGGGGGCCACCGGTGCGCGGCTGCTCGCCACCGTTGCCCGGGACGCGGTGGAACTGTTCACCGGCCCGTACGCGGACCGGATCCGTGAGTGCGGGTCCCACAACTGCGCTCTGCTCTTCGTCGACACCTCGCGGCCCGGGCGGCGGCGCTGGTGCGCCATGGAGCACTGCGGCAACCGTCAGAAGGTACGGGCGCATCGTGCCCGCCGAGCCGAAGGAGACGACTGATGCCTACCGGACTCACTCAGGACGCGGGCTGGAATGTCGGGGTGTCCCGCACGCTGCCCCATCCTCCGGAAGCCGTATGGGAGTTCATCGCGAGCCCCGTGGGGATCGAGCTCTGGCTCGGGGAGGGGGTGATGGAAGGGGTGCGGGCGGAGTTGGGCTGAGGCGGGGTGGTTCGCCCCCGCCGCCCCTACCCATTCCCGTCACTTACTCGGGGGCTCCGCCCCCGAACCCCCGCTCCTCAAACGCCGGAGCGGCTGAGGATTTCGCAGTCCGGGGCCGACAACTCAGCCCGTCCGGCGTTTGAGGACGAGGCCGTTCAGGCCGATAAGCGGGGGTCTGGGGGCGCAGCCCCCAGAAGGGGACGGGAAGGGTAGGGGCGGCGGGGGCGAAGAATCCCCCCTCAGACACCCACCCACCTGCCCGTCATAAGCTTCCCGAGCCGCCGCGATCTCCTTCTGGTGCGCGTACGAAGCCGCCGACGGCCGGAGCGCCTGCCTCAGCTACCACCACCGTAGCCACTGCCGCCACTGCCGACTTCCGCGGCCGTCCCCGACGCGTCCGCCAACCCCACCCCACAGGCCATGAGTTAACGGCTGGCCACACCGGATTTCGCCATACTGTTCGCATGACCGCAGACGCCTCCGCCTCGTCCGCCCAGTCCGCGCAGCCCGCCCACTCCCATCCCCATGCGCGCCCCCAGCGCACCCGCGTCGTCATCGTGGGGGCGGGACCCGCTGGACTCACCCTCGCCAACATCCTTCGGGCCGCTTCCGTCGACTGCGTGGTGCTGGAGAACGAGAGCCGGGAGTTCATCGAGCAGCGGCCGCGCGCGGGCTTCCTGGAGGAGTGGGCGGTCCGCGCGCTGGAGCGGCGCGGCCTCGCGGACCGGCTCCTGGAGAACGCCGTGGCGCACTCCGAGTGCGAGTTCCGGTTCGCCGGAGAGCGCCACAGGTTCCCGTACACCGATGTCTCGGGCCACCGTCACTACGTGTATCCGCAGCCGCTGCTGGTGACGGACCTGGTGCGCGAGTACGCGGACGTCCGGGGCGGCGACATCCGTTTCGGCGTCCGCGACGTCGAGCCGGCCGGGATCGACGCGGATCAGACCGATCGCATGGATCAGACGTATCAGATGTATCAGGCGGGCCGGCCGTCGGTGACGTACACGGATCCCGAGACGGGCGAACGCGTCCGCCTCGACTGCGAGTTCATCGCGGGGTGCGACGGCGCACGCGGTGTGACCCGTGACCTCATGCCCGCGGAGCACGTCACCGTCGCCCGGCACGACTTCGGCGTCGGCTGGCTGGCGCTGCTGGCCGAGGCGCCGCCGTCCTCCGCCTGCGTCGTCTTCGGCATCCATCCGCGCGGGTTCGCCGGCCACATGGCGCGCAGCCCGCAGGTCACCCGCTACTACCTGGAGTGTCCGCCCGACGACGACCCGGAGGACTGGTCGCACGAGCGCGTATGGGCCGAACTCCACGCCCGCCTCGCCGCGGACGGGGCCCAGCCGCTCAACGAGGGCAACCTGATCGAGAAGCGCGTCCTCGCCATGCACAACTACGTGGTGGAGCCCATGGCGTACGGGCGGCTGTATCTGGCCGGCGACTCGGCGCACCTCCTCGCACCGATCGGCGCGAAGGGCATGAACCTCGCGATCCACGACTCCCTGCTGCTCGGCGACGCGCTCGTCGCGTACTACGGCACGGGGGACGACAGCGGGCTGCGCGGCTATTCGGCGGCCTGTCTCCGGCGGGGGTGGCAGTACCAGGAGTTCTCGCAGTGGCTCTCCGAGGTGTACCACGGCGCCTCGTCCGGCGACCCCTTCAAGGCGGGAACCTCCATGGCCAGGCTGCGGCGGATCCTCGCCTCACCCCCCGCGGCACTCGTCTTCGCGGATCTGTTCCTCGGCAAGGACACGGATTACTGACGTCGGAGACCGCCGACGACAGCGGTCACCCATTACTTGTTCGTGCTCGTGCTGGTGCTGGTGCCAGTAGCCGGGCTCGCGCCCGCCGCCTCCCGGGCCGCTTCCGTGGCGGCGTTGGCAGCGGCGGCGGTAGCCGCAGTGGCCGCGGTGGCCGCCTCGCGCAGCACCATCCTGGACCTCCGCGCCGTCCGCAGCGCATCCCACGTCAGCAGCGACAACGCGGCCCACACCAGCGCGAACCCGGCCCACCGTTCGGCGGGCATCGCCTCGTGGAAGTACAGGATGCCGAGCAGGAACTGCAGCGCGGGCGCGAGGTACTGGAGCAGTCCCAGCGTCGACAGCGGTACCCGGATCGCCGCCGCCCCGAAGCACACGAGCGGCAACGCGGTCACCACGCCGGTCGCGGCCAGCAGTGCCGCGTGACCGGTGCCCTCGCCGCCGAAGGTCGCGTCGCCCCGGGACGACAGCCACAGCAGATAGCCGAGCGCGGGCAGGAACTGGATCGCGGTCTCCGCGGCCAGTGACTCCAGACCGCCGAGGTTGACCTTCTTCTTCACCAGCCCGTACGTCGCGAAGGAGAAGGCGAGGCAGAGGGAGATCCACGGCGGTTGGCCGTACCCGACGGTCAGTACGAGCACCGCGGCGAAGCCGATACCCACCGCCGCCCACTGTGCCGGCCGCAGCCGCTCCTTCAGGAGCAGGACGCCCATCGCGATGGTGACGAGCGGGTTGATGAAGTAGCCGAGGGACGCCTCGACCACGTGGCCGGCGTTCACGGCCCAGATGTAGACACCCCAGTTGACCGTGATGGTGGCCGCCGCGATGGTGATCAGGCCCATCCTGCGCGGCTCCCGCAGCAGGGGACCGGCCCAGGCCCAGCGCCGCATCACGACGAGCGCGATCAACACCACGCCCAGCGACCACACCATGCGGTGCGCGAGGATCTCCGCCGCTCCCGCGGGTTCGAGGAGCGGCCAGAAGAGGGGGACGAGCCCCCACATGCCGTACGCCGCGAAGCCGTTCAGCAGACCGATCCGCTGTTCGCCCTTGGAATCCAGCCCTATGTGCTGTGCGCCCTTGGATTCCACCGGCACGGCCCCTCCCTCTCACCAGGCTGCGAACGCGTGGTGTCCGAACCACGCGCAGCCTTCAAGAAGGTAGCGCCGAGCACCCCCACCTGTCATGTACGTATCGCTATACGGTCATGACAGACGGGGGTGCTTCCCGTGGGGCAACGTGGGTGCGTCCCGCGGGGCAACGGGAGTGCTCCCCGTGGAGCGGGGTGTCAGCCCTTCAGCGCCACCGCGATCGACTCCGCGATCGGCGTGGTCGGCCGGCCGGTCAGCCGGGACAGGTCACCGGTGGAGACGACCAGTTCGCCCTTCTCGATCGACGTGTCGACGCCGGCCAGGATCGCGGCGAGCGGCTCGGGGAGCCCGGCGCCGGTCAGGATGCCCTGGTAGGCCTCGACGGGGACGGAGTGGTAGGCGATCTCCTTGCCGGACGCCTTGGCCACCTCGGCCGCGTACTCGGCGAAGCCCCACGCCGTGTCGCCGCCCAGCTCGTACGTCTTGTTCTCGTGGCCCTCGCCGGTCAGGACGGCCACGGCGGCGGCCGCGTAGTCCGCGCGGGAGGCCGAAGAGATCCTGCCCTCGCCGGCCGCCTGGGTGACGGCGTTGTACTCGAGGACGGGGGCGAGGTTCTCGGTGTAGTTCTCGTTGTACCAGCCGTTGCGCAGCAGGGCGTACGTCACGCCGGACTCCAGGATCGCCGCCTCGGTGCCCCGGTGGTCGTCGGCCAGCGCGGCCGTCAGGCTGCCGGGGGCGCTGGTGTACGCGAGGAGCGCGACGCCGGCGGCCTTGGCGGCGTCGAGGACGACCTTGTGCTGGGCGACGCGGCCCTTGTCGAACTCGTTGCCGGAGATGAGCAGCACCTTGTCGCCGGCGGCGAAGAGGCCGTCGAAGGTCTCGGGAGCGTTGTAGTCGGCGACCGCGATCCTCACGCCGCGGGCCGCGAAGCCCGCCGCCTTCTCCTCGCTGCGGACGACGGCCGTGATCCGGTCGGCCGGCACCTTCTCCAGCAGGCCCTCGATGACGAAGCGGCCGAGGTGTCCGGTGGCTCCGGTGACGACAATGCTCATGGTGGAAACAACTCCTTGTGGGGTGGGTATGGCACTAACCATAGGAGCTGCACTAACTGAGGGAAAGTACCCACTTTGAAGTAAGGTACTGGCATGACCGTAAGTACTTCAGCAGCCAGCGGATCCGCAGCCGACAGGAGCGCGGGCGCAGTCGGCACGTACGACACCGGCGAGGCGATGTGCCCGTACCGCCTGGTCCTGGAGCACGTCACCAGCCGCTGGGGCGTCCTCGTACTGATCGAGCTCCTTGATCGTCCCTACCGCTTCAGCGAGCTGCGCCGCGCGATCGGCAGGGTCAGCGAGAAGATGCTCACCCAGACCCTGCAGACCCTGGAGCGCGACGGGCTGGTCCACCGGGACGCCAAGCCGGTCATCCCGCCGCGCGTCGACTACTCGCTGACCGACCTGGGCCGCGAGGCCGCCGAACAGGTGAAGGCGCTCGCGGGCTGGACCGAGGAGCGGATGGACGCCGTACTGAAGGCCCGCCAGACATACGACGAGCTGAAGGCCCGCCAGGCAAACGGCGAGGCCCGGTCCTGAGAAAGCGGGACCGGGCCTCGCGGAGTGCCGCCGTCTAGTGCGTTGGCCACGAACGTTCGCCGGGTCTGGTGATACGCCGGTCGATGTCCGGGGTGCCTGGGTCTGTCAGTCTCACTCTCGATAGCGACGTGGTTGTCGTGGGGAGTGAGGTCATGCATGGCAGAGCCGGTCAGAGCACGGCGGTTGACTGATCAAGAGGGCCAGAGACTGCAGCAGATCGTCCGGCGGGGCCGCCATGAGTCCGTACGGGTCCGTCGGGCACTGATCATCATGGCGTCGGCGTCGGGCACTCCCGTGGCGGCGATCGCACGGCTGGCCGCCGCGCACGAGGACACCGTCCGGGACGTGATCCATGCGTTCAACGAGAAGGGCCTGGCCGCGCTGGACCCTCGGTGGGCGGGAGGCCGTCCCCGCCTGATCAGCGATGACGAACGCGAGTTCATCATCGCGACGGCCAGGACCCGCCCAGTCACGCTGGGACGCCCGTTCACGCACTGGAGCCTTCGCAAGCTCACCGAGTACCTGGCCCGCAACCGGGTCCGGACGGTGAAGGTCGGCCGGGAACGACTGCGGCAGATCCTGCGCGAGCACGGGATCTCGTTTCAGCGGACCCGCACCTGGAAGGAGTCCAGGGATCCCGACAAGGACGCCAAACTCGACCGCATCGAGCACGTGACCAGCCGTTTCCTGGACCGGTGCTTCGCGTTCGACCAGTTCGGTCCGCTGTCGATCCGGCCCTGCCACGGCTCCGGCTGGGCCGGGGAGAAGAAACCGGACCGGCTGCCGGCCACCTATCACCGCACTCACGGTATCCGGTACTTCCACGGCTGCTATTCCCTCGGCGATGACCAGTTGTGGGGCGTGACCCGCCGCCGCAAAGGCGGTGACCACAGCCTCTCGGCGCTGAAGTCGATCCGGGCCGCCCGCCCCGACGGCGCCCCCGTCTACGTGATCATGGACAATTTGTCGGCGAACAAGACCCCGGCCATCCGGACCTGGGCCAGGAAGAACAAGGTCGAGTTGTGCCTGACGCCGACGAGCGCGTCGTGGGCCAACCCGATCGAGGCTCAGTTCGGGCCCCTGCGCAACTTCGTCATGGGCAACTCCAACCACCCCAACCACACCGTCCTGTCCTGGAAGCTTCAGGACTACCTGCGCTGGCGCAACGCCAACGCCCGTCACCCCGACGTCCTGGCCGCCCAGCGCCGCGAACGCGCCAAGGTCCGCAGCGAACGCCAGCAACGCTGGGGCCGACCACGACCCAAAGCCGCCTGATCAAACCCGGCGAACGTTCGTGGCCAACGCACTAGCCGACGACCGTCCAGGTGTCCCCGCCCGCGAGCAGTGCCGAGAGGTCGCCCTTGCCGTTCTGCTCGATGGCTGTGTCGAGCTGGTCGGCCATCTGCGTGTCGTAGACCGGGCGGTCGACGGACCTCAGGACGCCGATCGGTGTGTGGTGCAGTGTGTCCGGGTCGGCGAGGCGGGAGAGCGCGAACGCCGTGGTCGGCGAGGGGGAGTGCGCGTCGTGAACCAGGATCCGCGACTCGTTCTCCGCGGTGACGGTGACGACCTTCAGGTCACCGGTCACAGCGTCGCGCACGACGCCCTTGGAGCCGAGACCGCTGTCGAGCGGTGCCCCGAAACGGATCTGCTTCCCGTGCTCCAGGCGGATCACCGCCTCCTCGGCCTGCTGCCGGTCCTTCAGGACCTCGAACGCGCCGTCGTTGAAGATGTTGCAGTTCTGGTAGATCTCGACGAGGGCCGTGCCCGGGTGGGCTGCCGCCTGCCGCAGCACCTCCGTCAGGTGCTTGCGGTCGGAGTCCACGGTCCGCGCCACGAACGACGCCTCCGCGCCGATCGCCAGCGACACCGGGTTGAAAGGCGCGTCCAGCGAGCCCATCGGCGTCGACTTCGTGATCTTGCCGACCTCTGAAGTCGGGCTGTACTGGCCCTTGGTGAGCCCGTAGATCCGGTTGTTGAACAGCAGGATCTTCAGGTTCACGTTCCGCCGGAGCGCGTGGATCAGGTGGTTGCCGCCGATGGACAGCGCATCGCCGTCACCGGTCACCACCCAGACGCTCAGGTCCCGGCGGGAGGAGGCGAGTCCGGTCGCGATGGCGGGCGCGCGGCCGTGGATGGAGTGCATCCCGTACGTGTTCATGTAGTACGGGAAGCGGGACGAGCACCCGATGCCCGAGACGAAGACGATGTTCTCCTTGGCGAGGCCCAGTTCGGGCATGAAGCCCTGCACCGCCGCGAGGACCGCGTAGTCACCGCAGCCGGGGCACCAGCGCACTTCCTGATCGGACTTGAAGTCCTTCATGGACTGCTTGGCCTCGGCCTTGGGCACCAGAGTGAGCGCCTCGATCGTGCCCGGGCCTTCCGTGGTCGTCTCAGCCATCGATGGCCTCCTTGAGAGCCGTGGCGAGCTGCTCAGCCTTGAACGGCATACCGTTCACCTGGTTGTACGAGTGGGCGTCCACCAGGTACTTCGCCCGGACCAGCGTGGCCAGCTGGCCGAGGTTCATCTCCGGGATGACCACCGTCTCGTAACGCTTCAGCACCGTGCCGAGATTCCCCGGGAACGGGTTGAGGTGCCGCAGATGCGCCTGCGCGATCGGCTCCCCGGCCGCCCGCAGCCGCCGTACCGCCGCCGTGATGGGCCCGTACGTCGAACCCCAGCCCAGGACGAGCGTGGTGGCGCCGTGCGGGTCGTCGACCTCGACATCCGGTACGTCGATGCCGTCGATCTTCGCCTGACGCGTACGCACCATGAAGTCGTGGTTGGCCGGGTCGTACGAGATGTTGCCCGTGCCGTCCTGCTTCTCGATGCCTCCGATGCGGTGCTCCAGACCGGGCGTGCCCGGGATGGCCCACGGGCGGGCCAGGGTCTGCGGGTCGCGCTTGTACGGCCAGAAGACCTCGGTGCCGTCGTCCAGGGTGTGGTTCGGTCCCTGGGCGAACTGCACGCGCAGGTCGGGGAGTTCGTCGGTGTCGGGGATCCGCCAGGGCTCGCTGCCATTGGCCAGGTAGCCGTCGGAGAGGAGCAGGACCGGCGTGCGGTAGGTGAGTGCGATCCGGGCCGCTTCGATGGCCGCCTCGAAACAGTCGGCGGGCGTCTGCGGGGCCACGATCGGGACCGGCGCCTCGCCGTTGCGCCCGAACATCGCCTGGAGCAGGTCGGCCTGCTCGGTCTTGGTGGGCAGACCGGTCGAGGGGCCGCCGCGCTGGATGTCGATGACCAGCAGCGGCAGTTCGAGCGAGACGGCGAGCCCGATCGTCTCCGATTTCAGGGCCACGCCCGGGCCGGACGTCGTCGTCACGGCCAGCGAGCCGCCGAAGGCCGCCCCCAGCGCCGCGCCGATACCCGCGATCTCGTCCTCGGCCTGGAAGGTCCGTACGCCGAAGTTCTTGTGCTTGCTGAGTTCGTGCAGGATGTCCGAGGCCGGGGTGATCGGATACGAGCCCAGGTAGAGGGGCAGGTCCGCCTGGGTCGAGGCCGCGATCAGGCCGTAGGACAGGGCCAGGTTCCCGGAGATGTTGCGGTAGGTGCCGGTCGGGAAGGCCGCGGTGGCCGGCGCGATCTCGTACGAGACCGCGAAGTCCTCGGTCGTCTCGCCGAAGTTCCAGCCCGCGCGGAACGCGGCGATGTTGGCCGCCGCGATGCCGGGTTTCTTGGCGAACTTGGTGGCCAGGAACTTCTCGGTGCCCTCGGTCGGCCGGTGGTACATCCAGCTCAGCAGACCGAGCGCGAACATGTTCTTGCTGCGCTCCGCCTCCTTGCGGGAGAGGTCGAAGTCCTTGAGCGCCTCGACGGTCAGCGTGGTGAGCGGGACGGGGTGGACGCTGTAGCCGTCCAGCGAACCGTCCTCCAGGGGGCTCGCGGCGTAACCGACCTTCGCCATCGCCCGTTTGGTGAACTCGTCCGTGTTGACGATGATCTCCGCGCCGCGCGGCACGTCGGCGATGTTCGCCTTCAGCGCGGCCGGATTCATCGCCACGAGGACGTTCGGCGCGTCGCCCGGAGTGAGGATGTCGTGGTCCGCGAAATGCAGCTGGAAAGACGAAACGCCCGGCAGGGTACCTGCGGGCGCGCGGATCTCGGCGGGGAAGTTCGGCAGTGTCGAAAGGTCGTTTCCGAAGGATGCCGTTTCGGAGGTGAAGCGGTCTCCGGTGAGCTGCATTCCGTCACCGGAGTCCCCCGCGAACCGGATGATCACCCGGTCCAGCCGACGTACGTCCTTCTCGCCCGCCGGTTTGCGCTGTTCTCCTACGACGGCTTCGTCGGCTTCGTCGGCATGCTCCGCTGGACTGCTGACCTGACTGGTCACTGAAGTGAACCTCCTTCGAGGCGGCTGCCCGGGAACGGCCCTCCCGCAGGCCATCCCAGATCCAACCCTACGTCGGTAAGGGTCGCCTTCCCCTGACCGCTCGCATGATGGACCCCATTTTGAGACCGCCGAACGCCCTGATTTGACATCATTTATCCGCCCCCCGGCGTTACCTGTGAAGACGCTCCGTACTCATCCTTTGGTTCTCGTGTTCACACTTGGCCTTCGTGCTCGCGTGGTGGTGGTGTGCGATTCGTGGTGGATCTCTGACACGGTGTCAGGCTGTCAGGATTTCAGGTAGGTGAGGACGGCGAGAACGCGCCGGTGATCCCCGTCACTCGGGGACAGGCCCAGCTTCATGAAGATGTTGCTCACGTGCTTCTCGACCGCGCCGTCACTGACCACGAGCTGTCGTGCGATCGCGGAGTTCGTCCGTCCCTCGGCCATCAGTCCCAGGACCTCCCGCTCGCGCGGCGTGAGCCCCGCGAGGACGTCCTGCTTGCGGCTGCGACCGAGCAGCTGCGCGACGACCTCGGGGTCCAGCGCGGTGCCGCCGCGGGCCACGCGGACGACCGCGTCCACGAACTCCCTCACCTCGGCCACCCGGTCCTTCAGCAGGTAGCCGACACCATGGCTGGAACCGGCGAGCAGTTCGGTGGCGTACTGCTCCTCCACGTACTGCGACAGCACCAGTACCCCGAGCCCGGGGTGCCGCTTGCGCAACTGCACGGCCGCCTTGACGCCCTCGTCGGTGTGCGTCGGCGGCATCCGTACGTCGGCGACCACGACGTCCGGCAGCGCGTCCAGCGCCGCGAACTCCGTGATCGTCTTGATCAACGCCTCCCCGTCGCCGACTCCGGCGATCACGTCGTGCCCACGGTCGGTCAGCAACCGGGTCAGGCCCTCTCTGAGCAGCACTGAATCCTCGGCGATGACCACGCGCACCCTGTCCTCCACGATTTCTCGGCCCCCCACGCTCGTACGTCAACCCTCAGCATTCCAGCATTTGGGACCAACTGAGGGTGGGTGAGGGAATCGTTGTCAGTTTCGTGGGTGGGTGGGCCACCTAATTCGTCGAACGGGGGCCTGTATCCGTCGAACAGGGCCTGGGACGCCCCTGAAGGGGCGTCCTGAAGGGGACGTCCTAGTCCTGTAGGGGGCGTCCTATGGGGGCGCGGGGAACTGCGTGACCAGTTCGGGAAGGGGTGGGTCCGGGGAAGGGAGCGGCTCAGCCCCGCCAGGGCAGCTCCGCCGTTATGCGCGTCGGCCCGCCGACAGGGGAGTCGACCACGAGGATGCCGTCGACCGCGTCGAGCCGCTCGGCAAGCCCCGCGAGCCCCGAGCCGGCGGCGACATCCGCACCGCCCACACCGTCGTCGACGACCTGGAGCATGAGCCGGTTCTCGATCCGCCAGACATCGACCGTGGCCCGGGTGGCCCTCGAGTGCTTGCTGATGTTCTGCAGCAGCTCCGAGACGGTGAAGTAGGCGATGCCCTCGATGGCCGCGGCCGGCCGGGTCGGCAGATCGGCCTCGACCTGCACGGGAACCGTGCAGCGGGAGGCGACCGAGGACAGCGCGGCGTCCAGACCGCGGTCCGTCAGCACGGCGGGATGGATGCCGCGGGCCAGGTCCCGCAGCTCCTGAAGGGCCGTCTTCACCTCGCCGTGCGCCTCGTCCACCATCCGTGCCGCCGCCTGCGGGTCCTCCGTGAGCTTCTCCTTCGCGAGGCCGAGCCCCATCGCGAGGTTCACCAGCCGGGCCTGCGCCCCGTCGTGCAGATCGCGCTCGATGCGCCGCAGGTCGGCGGCCGCCGTGTCGATCACGATGCCCCGGTCCGACTCCAGCTCGACGACCCGCGTGGCCAGCCGCGACGGCCCGAGCAGCCCGTGCACCAGCAGCCGGTCCACCTGCGTCAGCGCCCGCACGATCCACGGCGAGGCCGTCGTGAGCAGCAGCCCCACCAGCGCGGTCACCGTGATCTCGAAGGGGTTGTCCAGATAGACGTTGTGCCCCTGGTCCCCGTACAGCTGGAGCCCGTCCTGCCCGCCGTACATCGGGAACAGCCAGAACCACACCGGATACGTCAGCATCGCCCAGCCGTACAGCCAGAAGCTGATGGCCACGGCGAAGGCGAACACGGCCCAGGGCAAGTGCAGTACCGCGTACAGCAGATGCCGCCAGGACGCTCCGCTCTTCAGCATCGCGCCCATCCACGCCATCGCACCCGGTTTCTGCATCCGCAACCGCTCCGGCGGCGCGACGTCGAGCCCCAGCAGCCCGCGCGCCCGGGTCCGCTCCAGCGCGCCGAACCCACGGCAGCCGGCGAGCGCGGCGGCGAGCACCGGGATGCCGAGGAACGTGATCAGCAGGCCCGCGCCGAGCGCCGACATCGTCACGGCGAAGGTGAACATGATGATGCTCAGCGGGAGGCTCAGCATCAGATACCCGAGCTCACGCCAGCTGCGCGCCTCGAACGGCGCCCGCAGCGCGGCCGGGAGCCGGTGCCGCCGCTCGTCGGAGCCCTCCCCGCGGAACCCGGGCTCGCCGTCCCACCCGTATCCCTGTCCGTACTCCGTGGCCATGGCCGTCGTCCGTTTCTACTCGTCCGCTGTCGTAACTCCACAGTGCTCGGTCCCGCGCCGACGGGACATGGAGCGCGTCGGCGTCTTGGGGCGGGGGTTTTCCCTACCTTCTGAGGGCGGGGGGCTGCCTACTCCACCCGGTCCCGCCACGGCAGCTCCGCCGTGATCGTCGTCGGTCCTCCCACCGGTGAATCGATGACGAACAAGCCGTCCACCGCGCCGAGCCGGTCCGCGAGTCCCGCCATTCCCGTGCCGCCGTCGAGGGCGGCCCCGCCGCGGCCGTCGTCCCGGACCTGGAGGAGGAGGCGGTTCTCGGAGCACCACACGTCGACGGACGCGGACCGTGCCCCGCTGTGCTTGCTCACGTTCTGGAGGAGCTCGGAGACGGTGAAGTACGCGATGCCCTCGATGGCCGCGGCCGGCCGGGTCGGCAGGTCGGCGGTCACCTTCACCGGCACCGTGCAGCGGGAGGCGACCGAGGACAGCGCGGCGTCCAGGCCGCGGTCGGTGAGGACCGCGGGATGGATGCCGCGGGCCAGATCCCGCAGCTCCTGCAAGGCCAGCTTCACCTCGCCGTGCGCCTCGTCGACCATGGACGCGACGGTCTCGTCGGCCTGGCCCTCCAGCAGCTTCTCCTTCGCGAGGCCGAGCCCCATCGCGAGGTTCACCAGCCGGGCCTGCGCCCCGTCGTGCAGATCGCGCTCGATGCGCCGCAGATCGGCCGCGGCCGTGTCGACGACCACTCCCCGGTCGGACTCCAGCTCGGCGATCCGCCGCTCCAGCTCGTCCGAGGGCGAGAGCAGCCCGCGCACCATCGCCCGGTCCGCGTTGGCCAGTCCCCGCGCGATGTACGGAAGCACCGGCCACAGCACGAACAACGAGGTCAGCGTGATGGTGAAGGTGAGAACGCCCCACGGCAGCCGTATGAACTCGTACAGCATCGTGCGCCAGCCGACCGGATCCTTCAGCGACATCCATAACTGCGGGAAGAACCCGCCCCGCCCGTGCAACGGCAGCGGGCTCGACTCGTCCACCCGCACCCCGAGCAGCCCCCTGGCCCGGCCCCGCTCCAGCTTGCCCAGCTGGCGCGCGCCCATCAGCCCCGCCGCGAGCATCGGCAGCCCGATCACCGTCAGGGTCAGGAACGCACCGGTGAACAGCACGGTCACCACGTACGTGAACCCGACCAGCGACACCGGCAGGTTGGCCAGGAGATGCGCGATCTCCTTCCAGGTGTGCCGGTCGTAGGCGAAGCGCGCGGGTGGCGGCCGGTCGGTGCCGCCGTCCGGGATGTCGGCGGCAAGGATGCGTTCGGTCATAGCGCCAGCCTGCCGGGCCGCGGGCCGCGACGCCATGAGGCGGACCGCCCGGATCCCCTGGGGAAAACCCCACCATCCGGAAACCCCCGCCATCCCCGCCCTCAAGGACAACCCGGAGGGCGGCGAGAGAGCAGCTGGAAGGCGGTCGAAGGGCGGTCGAGGAGCGGTCATAGGGCAGTCGAAGGGCGGTCGTAGGGCAGTCGAAGGGCGGCAGTGGGGCGGCTTGAGGAGCCGTCGCGTCATGCCTACCCGTGACGGGCTGCTTACCGTCTCTTTAGCAGGCCCTAGACTCCGGTGCGTACAGATCGTCGAACGCGGCGCATCACGCGGCGCACGCGTAGTCAGTACTTACGGCGCAGGCATAGCCAGTACGGGGTCATACGAGGTCAGGGAGCGAGGGGCGGACGTGCCGGAACCGACCATGGTCGTGGCGACCGGGACCGCTGGGACCGTCGAGACTGCCGGGACCATCGAGAGGGCCGGGACCGTCGTCGCGGCGGACTACTTCGAGTCCTATTCGGTCGTGGGACTGCTCGCCGTGGTCGGCGTGCTGTTCGTCGCCGTCGCCTTCGGAGCGGGCCGCCTGCTGCGGCCCGTCGTTCCGACGCCCGAGAAGCTCATGACGTACGAATGCGGAGTCGACCCCGTCGGCGAGGGCTGGGCCCACACCCAGGTCCGCTACTACGTCTACGCCTTCCTCTACGTGATCTTCGCCGTCGACTCGATCTTCCTCTTCCCCTGGGCGACGGTCTTCGCCGCGCCGGGCTACGGCGCGGCGACGCTCGTGGAGATGTTCATCTTCCTCGGCTTCCTGGCCGTGGGCCTGCTGTACGCATACAAGAAGGGCGTCCTCACATGGACGTGACCCGTCCGCACACGGGCGCGACTCCCTCGGCCACGTCGGCCCCCTTGGCCTCTTCGGGCACTTCGGCCTCCTCGGACCCGTCGGCTTTCTCGGGCTCTTCGGCTCCCGAGCCCGTACTCCTGCCGGAACCGAAGCGGCTGGGCGCCCTCGCCCGCCTGGCCCCCGAGCCGATGAAGGTGGTCCTGAACTGGGGCCGCCGCTACTCGCTCTGGGTCTTCAACTTCGGCCTCGCCTGCTGCGCGATCGAGTTCATCGCGGCGTCGATGGCCCGGCACGACTTCATCCGCCTCGGCGTCATCCCGTTCGCACCGGGCCCCCGCCAGGCCGACCTGATGGTGGTCTCGGGCACGGTCACGGACAAGATGGCCCCGGCCGTGAAGCGCCTGTACGAGCAGATGCCCGAGCCGAAGTACGTCATCTCCTTCGGCGCCTGCTCGAACTGTGGCGGCCCCTACTGGGACTCGTACTCCGTGACGAAGGGCGTCGACCAGATCATCCCGGTCGACGTCTACGTCCCCGGCTGCCCGCCCCGACCGGAGGCTCTCCTCCAGGGCATCCTCAAGCTCCAGGAGAAGATCGCCCGGGAGTCACTGGGGGAGCGCTACGGAACCTCCCGCCCCTCCACGGCTGCCCTCCAGAGCGACCTCGTACGACCGCCGTCCGCGCAGCAGTCGGCCAGGGGGGACGCCCGATGACCGGTTGGCTCCCCGCCCCCGTCGAGGAACTCTTCGGCGCGGACGCCACGGCCGAGGAGTCGTACGAGGTCCTGACGGTCGACGTACCGCCGACATCCTGGCTCGCCTCCCTGGAGGCCGCGCGTGACGCGCTCGGCTGTACGTACTTCGACTGGCTGAGTGCCGTCGACGAACCCGGCACCGGTTTCCGCGTCTCGGCCCACGTCGTCGCCCTGGCACCGGTCCGCCGCCTCCTCGTACGGACGACCGTCCCGCACGATGCCCCCGTACTTCCCTCCGCCGTCGAGGTCTACGCGGGCGCCGCCTGGCACGAACGCGAGACCCACGAGATGTTCGGCGTCACCTTCGAGGGCCATCCCGGCCTGGACCCGCTCCTCCTTCCCGAGGGCTTCGAGGGCCACCCCCTCCGCAAGGACTTCGTCCTGGCCGCGCGCGTGGTCAAGGCCTGGCCGGGCGCGAAGGAACCGGGGGAGTCGGAACACGGCGGCCCGAAGCGCCGCCAGATGCTCCCGCCGGGAGTTCCCGACCCCAACGAATGGGGCCCCCTCAAGGGCCAACTCCCACCGGCCCCGACCCGCCCGGCCCGAGGCGCCGCCCGCGCGGCGGGCGACCGCCCGGTACGGCGAGCTCGCACGGCGGGCGAGGGCTCGGCCAGCCAGACGACCACGCCGGGTGCCGCTCCTGCGGGTGGCCGGGCTGGTGGTGCCGGGTCCGAAGGCGGTCGGGCTGGTGGTGCCGGGTCCGAAGGCGGTCGGGCTGGGGGTGCCGCGTCCGCGGGTGGTCGGGCTGGGGGTGCCGCGTCCGCGGGTGGCCGGGCTAGGGATGTTGCCTCCGGGGATGCCCAGGCTGGGGGTGCCGCGTCCGCAGGTGCCCAAGCTGGGGATGTCGCCTCCGCGGGTGCCGAGCCTGTGAGTGCCGCGTCCGCGGAGGGCGGTGGCTCGGCACCGGAGGCTCGACCCACGGCCCGTCGGGCTCGCAGCGGCAGCGAGGGTTCGGCGCCGCAGCGCCGCGACGACTCGGCGGCGGAGGCTGCCTCGACCCCGGCTGGGGAAGCTGCTCCCGCCCCTGCCGGGGCAGCTGCCCAGGCCCCCGCCACAGACGCTGCTCCCACGCCTGCTGCGGGGGCTGCCTCGGCATCGGCTTCGGAGTCCGCGGATTCCTCGGCGCCGACGCCGGATTCGGATTCGGCCGCGGGTACCGAAGCCCCACCGGCACCGGCACCGGCAACGGCAGCGCCACCCCCTGCGGCACCGACGCCCCCGCGTCGAGCGCGCAGTGCAGGCGAAGGCTCGGCGTCGCAACGCCAGCCATCCGCCCCGCCCGCCGACCAACCCGGCGGCGACCAGCCGACCGGCCCGGCGCGCGCCCGCAGCTCGGACGCCCCCTGGCACCACGCGCGCCCCGCCTTCGACGAGGCTGACGAGAACTCCACCACGGGCAAGCCGCCACCGCCCGAGGCAGCCTCGGCCGAGCAGCCGACGCCACCGCCCGAGCAGACGTCACCGGCGGCCGAGAACTCCTCGGAGCCCGAGCGCTCCGCGTCTACCAAGGCTCCGAAGCCCTCGGAGTCCTCGGAGGACTCCGAAGCCACCGAGCCTGCCGACGCTACCGAAGCCAGTTCCGCCCCGGTCCCCAATCCCACCCCCACCGACGACGAAGACTCCCCAGGAGGCCCGCAGTGAACGACGTGCTCGACGTCGCCCTGCGACTCCTGATCGTCTTCGTCGTGTTCCTCACCTTCCCGCTGATCGTCGGTCAGACGGAACACAAGGTCATGGCCCACATGCAGGGCCGCCTCGGCCCCATGTACGCGGGCGGCTTCCACGGCTGGGCCCAACTCGTCGCGGACGGCGTGAAGTTCGCGCAGAAGGAAGACATCGTCCCCGCGGGCGCGGACCGCCGTATCTTCCAACTCGCCCCCGCCGTCGCCCTCCTGCCGTATCTCCTCGTCCTCCTCGCCATCCCGATCGGCCCGGGCGAGGGCGCGGTCGGGATGGTCATCGACGCGGGCATCTTCTTCGTACTCGCCGTGATGGGCGTGGGCGTCCTCGGCTCGCTCATGGCGGGCTGGGCCTCGGCCAACAAGTTCTCCCTCCTCGGCGGCCTCCGCACCGCCGCCCAACTCCTCGCGTACGAACTCCCCATGCTGCTCACCGCCGCCTCGGTCGCGATGGCGGCGGGCACAGTCTCCCTCCCCGGCATCGTCGACGCCTTCGAGTGGTGGTGGCTGCCCTGGCAGATCGTCGGCGCCATCGTCTTCTTCGTGGCGGGCCTCGCCGAACTCCAGCGCCCGCCCTTCGACATGCCGGTCGCCGACTCGGAGATCATCTTCGGCGCGTACACCGAGTACACGGGCCTCCGCTTCGCGCTCTTCCTCCTCGCCGAGTACGCCGGAATCGTCGTCCTGTGCGGCCTGACCACCGTGCTCTTCCTGGGCGGCTGGCACGGCCCGGGGGGTGCCGACGGCCTCGGCTGGGTCTGGACCCTGCTGAAGGCGGCCGTCCTCGCCTTCGTCGTCATCTGGCTGCGCGTCACCTATCCCCGCCTGCGCGAGGACCAGCTCCAGAAGCTCTCCTGGACCCTCCTCGTCCCCCTCTCCCTCGCCCAGATCGCCCTCACCGGCATCGTCAAGGTGGTGATGTAAACGTGGCCCCCCTCCCCGGATCCGGCCTCGCCAAAGGCCTGGCCGTCACCCTCCGCACGATGACGAAGAAGACCGTCACCGCGCAGTACCCGGACGCCCAGCCCGAACTCCCGCCCCGCACCCGCGGCGTCATCGGCCTCTTCGAGGAGAACTGCACGGTCTGCATGCTGTGCGCCCGCGAGTGCCCGGACTGGTGCATCTACATCGACTCCCACAAGGAGACGGTCCCGGCCGCCGCCCCCGGCGGACGCGAGCGCAGCCGCAACGTCCTCGACCGCTTCGCCATCGACTTCGCCCTCTGCATGTACTGCGGTATCTGCATCGAGGTCTGCCCCTTCGACGCCCTCTTCTGGTCCCCCGAGTTCGAGTACGCCGAGACCGACATCCACGAACTCACCCACGAACGCGACAAGCTCCGCGACTGGATGTGGACCGTCCCGGCCCCACCGGCCCTCGACCCCGGAGCCGAGGAGCCCAAGGAAATCGCCGCCGCCCGCAAGACCACGGAAAAGCTGCTCGCGGCCCAGGCCGAACCCGAACCGGCACCCAAACCCGAACCGGCACCCAAACCCGGGACCGAGCCCGCACCCAAACCCGAGCCCGGGACCGAGCCCGCACCTAAGCCCGGGACCGAGCCCGCATCCGGGCCCACACCCGAGCCCGGAACCCAGCCGGGAACCCCGCCTGGCACCCAAACGGGAACCGCCCCCGGCCCCCAACCCGAGACTGAAGCCGACACCCAACCCGGTACCGCCCCGCAGACCAGGCCCACCGATCCGCAGGACGGTGCATCGTGACCCTCGCCGCAGCCACCGTCACGGCGGTCCACGCCACGACCACCGCCGCCGCCGAGACCCACGGCTTCCTCTCCCCGACCGGCGTCGAGATCGCCTTCCTCCTCGTCGGCCTGGTCACCTTCGGCGCCGCGATCGTCACCGTCACCACGAAGCAGCTGGTGCACGCAGCCCTGTGGCTCGTGGTGACCCTCGGCGGTCTCGCCGTCGAATACCTCCTCCTCACGGCCGAGTTCATCGCCTGGGTGCAGGTCCTCATCTACGTCGGCTCCGTCGTCGTACTCCTCCTCTTCGGTCTGATGCTCACCAGGGCCCCCATCGGCCGCTCCCCGGACGCCGACTCCGGCAACCGCTGGGCCGCCCTGACCGTGGCGATCGCCGCGGGCGCCGCCCTAGTCTGGGTCGTCGTCGATGCCTTCCGGACGACCTGGATCGACCTGGACGGTGCCGCCGCCGGCTCCACCGGGGTCACCGGCGCGAGCCTCTTCCAGAGCTGGGTGCTCCCGTTCGAGGCCCTCTCGGTCCTGCTGCTCGCCGCGCTGGTCGGCGCGATCGTCCTCTCCCGCAAGGCGAAGGCGAACGCACCCACCACCGCGAGCGTCCCGAGCACCCGGAACGACGGCACCGGCAGCAATGGCACTGCAGGCAACGGCACTGCAAGCAACGGCACCGGAAACGCCGCCACCCCGGGCGACGCCCCCCGGAGCGACAAGGAAGGCGCCCGCTGATGCACCTCGCCTACCCCGCCGTGCTCTCCGTCCTCCTCTTCGCCACGGGCCTGTACGGAGTCCTCGCGCGCCGCAACGCGATCCTGGTCCTGATGTCCGTCGAGCTGATGCTCAACGCCGTCAACCTCAACCTCGTCGCCTTCGACGTCTGGCTCAGCAAGACCGCCCAGGACACCCTCCACTCCGGCCAGGCCCTGACCCTGTTCACCATCGCCATCGCCGCCGCCGAGATCGGCATCGGCCTGGCGATCGTCCTCGCCGTCCACCGCAACCGTGGCACCGCGGACATCGACAAGCTCCGCGACACCGCCGAGACGGACGACGACTCCGAGCTCGACGACTCCGGCGCCGCCCGTCCCGAAACGGCCGAGAAGGCTGAGGCCACCGCGTGACCACGACCACCCTCGCCGTCCTCGTCCCCCTCCTTCCGTTCCTCGGCGCCGTGGCCGGCCTGCTCCTGGGCCGCAGGGCCCCCGGCTTCGTACGCCCCCTCGCGGTCCTGCCGCCGCTGGCGGCCCTCGGACTCGCCGTGGTCGTCGCCGTACGACAGGGTGGCGGCCAGGCGGTGAACGCGGCCACCGAGCTCACCCCGACCGGCTCGGTCCCCATCGAACTCGCCCTGTACATCGACGGTTTCGCCGCCCTCGTCGCCGTCCTGGTCGGCCTGGTCGCCACCTGCGTGCAGATCTACTCGACGGGCTACCTGCGCAACGACCCGCGCTACCCCTCGTACGCCGCTCTCGTCTCCCTCTTCACCTCCGCGATGCTGCTCGTCGTCTACTCCGGCGACCTGATGGTGCTGCTGGTCGGCTGGGAGATCATGGGCATCTGCTCGTACTTCCTCGTCGGCCACTACTGGGAGACCCCGGAAGCCCGCGCCGCCTCCATCAAGGCCTTCCTGGTCACCAAGCTCGGCGATGTCCCCTTCCTCATCGGCCTGTTCGCCCTCGCCACGGACGCCGGGTCCTTCCGCATCACGAAGGTCCTCGGCACCGTCGCGAGCGGCGGACTCGATCACCCGACCCTGATCGCCCTGCTGCTCCTCGCCGGTGTGGCGGGCAAGTCGGCGCAGTTCCCGCTCCACACCTGGCTTCCCGACGCGATGGCGGGCCCCACCCCCGTCTCCGCGCTGATCCACGCCGCGACGATGGTCGCCGCCGGTGTCTACTTCATCGCCCGGCTCCTCCCGGTCTTCGCCGCCTCCTCGGCCGCACTGGTCGTCCTCGCCGTCATGGCCGCCGTCACGATGGCCGGCTCGGCCCTCGCCGCACTCGCCCAGGACGACATCAAGCGTGTCCTCGCGTACTCGACGATCGGCCAGCTCGGCTACATGACCGGCGCCCTCGCCGTCGGCGACCGCGGTGCCGCCGTCTTCCACCTCCTCTCGCACGGCGCTTTCAAGGCGCTGTTGTTCCTCGCGGCGGGCGTGATCATCCACGCCGCCGGCACCAACTCGCTGGCCGCCATGTCCCGTATGAAGGACCTGCGCGCCCGCGTCCCCGACGCCTACTGGACGATGACCGTGGCGCTCCTCGCACTCGCCGCGATCCCGCCCTTCAGCGGCTTCTTCACCAAGGAGGCCGTCCTCGGCGCCGCCGAGCACGTCGCCACCGGCCATGCCGAGGGCATCCCCGGCGCCGTCGGCTGGATCGTCCTCGTCGCCGGTCTGGTCACCGCCCTGCTCACCGCCGCGTACGCGATGCGCCTGTGGCTCCTCGTCTTCCGCGGCCATGGACCGGAGGCCCCCGACCACGGCCGACAGCCCATCGCCATGAACGCCGTCCTCTGGGTGCTCGCTGTCCCGTCGCTGGCCTTCGGACTCGCCACCGGCCCGCTGCCCGACTGGTTCGACGGACGCGACCTGACCCCGACCCTCACCACCTCCGTCCTCGGCACGGGCGTGGCTCTGGTCGGCGGCATCATCACGTACGGCGCCTGGCAGCACACCATGGCCATGGCGGCCCGCGTACCGATGGGTGCGGTCGCGGCCCACCCCGAGGGAGACGCCGGACTCGTCGAGGCCGAGGCCATCGCCAGCCACGCGCCCGCCTACGGGGACGTGGCCTCGGCGCCCGACCCGGCGGACCCGGGCCGCCTCCTGCTCGGCCCGCTGCACCGCCACGCGGCCGTCGGCTTCCACCTCGACGCGGTGTACGCGGCGCTGTTCGTCCGCCCGGTCCAGGCCGCGGCCACGCTCGTCCGGTTCCTCGACCGCGAGGTCGTCGACACCTACGTACGCGCCGCGGGCGCCCTGCCCCGCTGGCTCGGCGCGGCCGTCCGGCGTGCCCAGACCGGCAATGTGCAGACCTATGTGAGCGCGCTGCTCGCCGGCACCGTCGTCCTGGTGGTCGCCGCCCTCCTCGTCGCCACAGCGGGAGCGTGAGCAGGCGTGATCGATATCAGTGAATCCGTGATGCAGATCCTTCTGGCATTCATCGTCGTCGGGCCGCTCATCGGCGCCGCCGCGGCTCTCCTGCCCGCTCCGCCCGGGCTGAAGGGGAAGTCACCCGAACAGGCCGTGCTGCGGCACGGCGTGACCGTCACCGGCGCCGTACTCATCGCCGCGATCGTCCTCACGCTCGGCTTCGACCACGACCACCCGTCGAAGATGCAGGCCACGACGGACATCAGCTGGATTCCCGCGCTCGACGTGCGGATCCACCTCGGCATCGACGGCATCTCGCTCCCCCTCCTCGTGCTGACCGCGCTGCTGACCTTCCTGTGCGCGCTGTACTCCTATTTCAAAATGCCGTCGGGCCCGTCCCCGAAGGCATTCGTGGCGCTCGTCCTCGTCCTCGAGTCCGGCACCCTCGCGACCTTCGCCGTCCTCGACCTGCTGCTGTTCTTCCTCGCTTTCGAGATGGTGCTCATCCCGATGTACTTCCTCATCGCCCGCTGGGGCGGTGAACAACGGCAAGCCGCCGCTTGGAAGTTCATCCTCTATACGTTGCTCGGTTCCGTCGTCATGCTGCTGGGCCTGCTCCTGATCGGAATCAAGGCGGGCACATTCGACATGGTGGCACTCGCCACTGACAATCACCCGGCGCTGACCACATCGGTGCAGGTCATCGCCGTTCTGGCGATCGGGATCGGGCTCGCGGTCAAGACGCCGATGTGGCCGCTCCACAGCTGGCTGCCGGACGCGCACACCGCTGCCCCGACCGTCGGCTCGGTCCTGCTGGCCGGCGTTCTGCTGAAGATGGGTACGTACGGGTTCGTCCGGATCCTGCTGCCCATCACACCGGACGGCATGAGCACGTTCGCGCCCTACCTCGCCGCCTTCGCGGTCGTCGGCATCATCTACGGATCCCTCGCCTGCCTGGCCCTCGCCAAGGAGGGCGCGAAGGGTGACCTCAAGCGCCTCATCGCGTACTCCTCCGTCGGCCACATGGGCTTCGTGCTCCTCGGCATCGCGTCGATGACCCCGACCGGCGTGAACGGCGCGCTGTTCGCCAACATCGCCCACGGCCTGATCACCGGCCTCCTGTTCTTCCTGGTCGGCGCGCTCAAGGACCGCACGGGCACGACCGACCTCGACACCCTCGCCCAGCAGACCGGCGCCGCGCTCTACGGCAAGGCACCCCGACTCGGCGGCCTGCTCGCCTTCGCCGCCGTCGCCTCGCTCGGACTGCCGGGCCTGGCAGGGTTCTGGGGCGAGATGCTGGCCCTGTTCGGCGCGTTCGACCCCGCCGACGACCTCAGCCGCCCCGCGTTCCTGACCTTCATGACGATCGCCGCGTTCGGCACCCTGCTCACCGCCGCGTACATGCTCGTCGTGGTCCGCCGCGTCTGCATGGGCGCGGTCCCGCAGGAGGGGCCGAAGCTCGCCGACGTCCAGTCGTACGAGTTCGCCTCGTGGACCCCGCTCGTCGTCCTCACCGTCGTCGCCGGGCTCTGGCCCAAGGCACTCCTCGGCCTGACCGACCCGGCCGTGCAGCAGCTCCTCTCAGGAGGCACCCGATGAGCACCCCGGCCCAGTCCCTGGTCCAGTCCGTCGACTGGCTCGCGATCGCGCCGCCCACCATCGCGGCGGTCGTCGGACTCGTGGTGCTCGTCACCGACCTCTTCGTGGGAGACAACAGGAAGGCCCTGCTCGGCTGGGTCTCCGTCGCAGGACTCGCCATCTCCGCGCTCATGTTGCTGCCCCTCCTGGACGGTGACCGCTCCACCTTCTGCCTGACGGGCGACGCCGCCGTCTGCAGCTACACCGCGGACGGGTTCACGCTGGTCATCCAGTTCCTCGTCCTCGGCGGCGCCCTCCTGGCGGCACTCCTGTCGGTGACCGCCCTCAAGGACGCCAACAGGGAACTCCCCGAAGGGGAGTTCTGGTTCCTGCTGCTCTCCTCCGCCGCGGGCGCCGCCCTGCTGCCCGCCTCCCGCGACCTCGCGACCCTGATCGTCGCCCTGGAGGTCGCCTCCCTGCCCGCCTTCGCCCTCGTAGGCATCAGGCACGGCGACAGGAAGTCCTCAGAAGCGGCTTTGAAGTTCTTCCTGTCCTCGGTCACCGCGACCGCCGTGAGCCTCATGGGCATCAGCTTCGTCTACGCGTCGACGGGCACCCTGTACCTCACCGATATCGCCACCAAGATCGAGAACGTCGACGGCCAGCTGCACACGCTCGCCCAGACGGGCGTCGTCCTCACCCTCGTGGGCTTCGCCTTCAAGACGGCCGCCGTCCCCTTCCACTTCTGGGTACCCGACACCTACGTAGGAGCGCCTCTCCCGGTCGCGGCCTACCTGTCGGTCGTCGGCAAGGCGGTCGGCTTCTCCGGGCTCATCCTCGTCACCGTGATCGCCCTCCCGTCGTACGCGGACGTCTGGGGCCCGGCACTCGCCGCCCTGGCCGCGCTCACCATGACCATCGGCAACGTCGGCGCCCTCAGGCAGCAGGCCACGCGCGCGTACAGCGCGGTCCGCCTGCTCGCCTGGTCCTCCGTCGGCCAGGCCGGCTACCTCCTGGTGCCGATCGCCGCCGCCGCGTACTCCGAGGACGCCGAGAAGGCCATCGGCTCCACCCTCGCGTACGCCCTGATGTACGCCGCGGTGAACCTCGGCGCCTTCGCGGTGGCCGCCCTGGTCGCCCGTACGAAGCCGCTGAACCGCGTCAGCGACTACCGGGGCCTGTACGCCTCACGGCCCCTCGCAGCGCTCGTCCTCGGCTTCTTCCTGCTCTGTCTCGCGGGCCTGCCGCCGGGCATCATCGGCCTCTTCGCGAAGGTCACCGTCTTCTCGGCGGCCGTCGACGCGGGTCTCGGCTGGCTCGCCGTGGTCATGGCCGTCAACGTCGTGATCGCGCTCTTCTACTACCTCCAGTGGACGACCCTCCTGTTCCGTGCCCCGGAGGGCGAGCCCGAGACTCACCGCGTCCCGGCCCCGCTCACGGCCGCGATCGCCCTGACCGCCGCCCTCGGCATCGCGCTCTCCGGAGCACCCCAGCTGGTTCTGCGCTTCTCCGACACAGGCCTCTTCTGACCGTCGCTTCCTGAAGCATCCGCACCTCCACGCGCGTGGACCACCCGAGCCCCACGCGCGCGTGCGGCGTCCCTTCATCACCCGGACGGCCCCCCTCACGTCGCCGCGCGCACAAGGGAACTAGTGCCTCCCGCCTGGCGTTGACCAGTACGGGAGGGTCCACTGGACCGTGGAGCCACGGGCCAGTGACGTCAGATATCGACAAGCAAAGGGTTCCCCTGCCGCACGACTTGGAGGGCGTACCGTGCACCGCCGGCACAACGGGCTCAGGACCGCCGTACTCCTCGGGGGACTGTCCGCACTCATCATTGTCATCGGCAGTTTCTTCGGGCGTACGGGCCTCGTCGTCGCACTCTTCATCGCGATCGGCACGAACGCGTACGCGTACTGGAACAGCGACAAAATGGCGCTACGCGCGATGCGCGCGCGCCCGGTGAGCGAGTTCGAGGCCCCGGCCCTCTACAAGATCGTTCGCGAGCTCTCCACGCAGGCCCGCCAGCCCATGCCCCGCCTGTACATCTCCCCGACGGAGGCGCCGAACGCGTTCGCGACGGGCCGCAACCCGCGCAACGCCGCGGTGTGCTGCACAGAGGGCATCCTGCGCATCCTGAACGAGCGGGAGTTGCGCGGCGTCATCGGCCATGAGCTGAGCCACGTCTACAACCGCGACATCCTGATCTCGTCGGTCGCCGGTGCCCTGGCCTCCGTCATCATGTTCCTGGTCAACTTCGCCTGGCTTATCCCGATCGGCCGTTCGAGCGACGACGACGGGCCCGGCCTTCTCGGGATGCTGTTGATCATGATCCTGGGTCCGCTCGCCGCGTCTCTCATCCAGCTCGCCATCAACCGTTCCAGGGAGTACGAGGCGGACGCGTCCGGCGCGCAGCTCACCGGCGACCCGCTGGCCCTCGCGAGCGCACTGCGTAAGCTGGAAGCAGGCACGAAACAGCTTCCGCTGCCCCCGGAGCCGCGCATCGAGACCGCAAGTCACATGATGATCGCCAACCCCTTCCGTCCAGGCCAGGGACTTTCCAAGATGTTCTCTACGCACCCGCCGATGGCGGAGCGCATCGCCCGGCTAGAGCAGATGGCAGGTCACCACCAGTGAAGACAATCCTGAACGTCATTTGGTTCGTCCTGAGCGGCTTCTGGCTGTTCCTCGGCTACATGCTCGCGGGCCTGCTGCTGTGCATCACGATCATCGGCATCCCGTTCGGCATCGCGGCCTTCCGGATCGGTGTCTACGCGCTGTGGCCCTTCGGCCGGACGACGGTCGAGCGCCGCGACGCCGGTGCACCGTCCTTCATCGGCAACATCCTGTGGCTGATCCTCGCCGGCTGGTGGCTCACCCTCGCCCACATCTTCACGGGCATCCTCCAGTGCATCACGATCATCGGCATCCCTCTGGGACTCGCCAACTTCAAGCTGATCCCGGTCTCGCTGTTCCCCCTGGGGCGCGAAATCGTGCGCACGGACCAGCCGTTCGCGCAGGCGCGCTGGTAGCGCGGCGCCGGGGGTGCGGCGGCCGAAGTACGCCCTGGCGGCGTACGACGCCGATGCCGAGGACGATGAGATCCGGGCCCTGTGCTTGGACGCCGAGAACCTCTTCGGCGATCCGCCGCCTCCCGCGCGCGGGACGTACGAACTGATCGGCTGCGCCCCCGAAGGGGAGCTGAACAAAGCCCTCACGCGCGCGCGTGCCGACGGCTCGGCGTCCCTCGGCATCCTCACCCTGGAGATCCTCGACAAGGAGGGCGTACAGGTCGAGGAGTGGTCACTGGAGGACGTACGCGTCCTCGGCGACCGCCCGTGTGCGCGTGACCTCTCGCTGCGCGACATCACGATCGAGGCCTCCGAGTCCCCGCGCAACCCGCACGACTATCCACAGTGCCCGCCGCTCTCCCCGGGCTACCGGCTGCGCGGCGCGCAGGACGAACCATGGGGCGGCTGCCGGGACTTGGCGCACGTCCAGGACGGGCAGCCTGACCTCGCCGAACCGTCCGTGCGGCTGCTCGGCTGCTCCCTGCGCGGCGCTCTCCGGGCGGCCCTCGACGCGGGGGAGGAGGACCTCGGGCACGCCAGGCTGATACGCCTCGACACGTCCGGCCGCACCGTCCAGTCCGCCGTCGAGGGCGAACTCGTCGCGTGGATCCCGTCCGCGCGCGGACGCGGCCTGGTGGACCTCACGCTGGAACCCTGGTCGGAGCGGCCGCCGCCCGCGGCCGAGGAGGTCTGGGAACTGTGGGACGGCGGCCGCCCGAGCGAGCCCGGCCGCTGGGCCCGGTGCGGCGTGGAGGCGCGCCGCCACTGGCTGGGAGTGGCGCTGGACCGTCACGAGCCGAACAGACGCGACGCGGAACCCGGCGGCACCTATCACCTCGACGGCCGCCACGTCACCGACCATCCGGGCTTCTTCTGCGCGCTGGGCGAGGCGGTGAACGGGCCCGCGGGCTATTTCGGTTGGGGGCTGGACGCGCTCACGGACTGCCTCCGCGGCCGCTGGGGTGCCCAACGGCCCTTCACCCTCGTCTGGCACGACGCGGACGTCGCCCGCACCTGCCTCGGCCTCGTCGCGCGCACCGACCATCGGCCGAGGACGTTCGAGGAACTCCTTGAATTCCTCGCGGAAAAGGACGTCGCGGTGCGTCTCGAATGAGGGTTATCCACAGGCTGCCCGAATGTCAGTGGCGCCCTGCATCATGAACGCATGACCGAGATCGAGCAGCTGCTGGCAAGTGTCTCCGCTGAGGCACGCAACTCCCGGCCGTGGGGCTGGCCTTCGCTCCCCGAGCCCGTGGACGCGGCCACGCTCGCCCGCGCTGAGTCCGCCCTGGGCTTCCACATCCCGCCGCTGCTCGCTGCCCTCTACCTGCGGATAGGCGACGGAGGATTCGGCCCGGAGTACGGTCTGCTGCCTTTGCTCGACAGCCCGCCCTCCGGCGAGCCCGCCGTCGTCGCGCAGTATCTCGCCCATCGTGAGAGCGGCCGCAAGGACCCTGAATGGCCCTGGCCCGAGGGCGTCCTGCCGATATCCCACTGGGGTTGTGGCATGTACGCGTGTGTGGACTGCCGCACCCCCGACGCCACCGTCCTCCTCTTCGAGCCCAACGCGGACGAGGCCGACCACGCCTGGTACGTGGACGCCCCCACCCTCACGGCCTGGCTCCGCACCTGGCTCGACGGCACGGGCTGGTACGACGAGTCCCACGACGGGGCGGATCTGATGCCTTGGGGCGACTTCCGCATACGCACGGGGACGGCGCGGGCTTCGTAGCGCGCGAAGGAGTCTCGGCGTTTCGAGGAGGCGGGCGCCTTCCGGGGTGCGGGGGGATTGCGCGGCCAGCCCCCAAGACGAGCCCCCACGGCCTGCCCGCGTGCACCCGCACCCGCACCTGCACCCGCCCCTGCCCCCACCCCCACACTCCGCGCGGAGCACTCTGTCCCAGCGGTCCGTGCTCAGCGCTGAGCGCTCAGAGCTCAGCGCGAGACAACCGTCTCCTCACCCCATACGCGACCGCTCCCAACCCCAGCACCCCCACGCCCACAACCACCGACACCCACGGCAGTGCGAAAGCCAACGTCACACACCCCGCCAGTCCCACCACTGGCAAAACCCGCGACACGACGGTCGAACTCAACGTCCAGGCCGCCGCGTTGGCGATCGCGTAGTACACCAACACCCCGAAGGAGGAGAAGCCGATAGCACCCCGCACATCCACCGTCGCGGCCAGCGCGACGACCACCGCCCCAACGGCCAGCTCCGCCCGATGAGGTACCTGGAAGCGCGGATGCACGGCGGCCAGCGCGCTCGGGAGATGCCGGTCGCGGGCCATGGCCAGCGTCGTCCGTGACACCCCCAGGATCAGCGCGAGAAGAGAGCCGAGTGCGGCTACGGCAGCACCTACCCGTACGACCGGGACGAGCTCCGGCACACCCGCGGCGCGCACCGCGTCGGCCAGCGGTGCCGTCGCCTGCCCGAGCCCAGCACAGAGAGGACAGCCACCGCGACAGCCGCGTACACCACCAGCGTGATGCCCAGCGCGAGTGGGATCGCGCGCGGAATGGTGCGCGCCGGATCCCGTACCTCCTCACCGAGCGTCGCGATCCGCGCGTATCCGGCAAAGGCGAAGAACAGCAGGCCGGCAGCCTGAAGCACACCGCCCACGCCCCCGGAGATCCCTACGTCCAGCCGCCCGGCATCGGAGTTGTCGGAGGCGAGACACACGACGACCACGGAAGCGAGGACCCCGAGGACTACCGCCA
Organism: Streptomyces sp. NBC_00878; assembly: GCF_026341515.1. Taxonomy (NCBI): domain Bacteria; kingdom Bacillati; phylum Actinomycetota; class Actinomycetes; order Kitasatosporales; family Streptomycetaceae; genus Streptomyces; species Streptomyces sp. NBC_00878. The sequence goes on from NZ_JAPEOK010000001.1 coordinate 6,419,200, forward strand.
CAATCGCCCGCGTCAGCCACGCGGACTTCTGCACACCGCTGTAGTTCACCGCGGTCAGCGCCACCACTGCCCCTACAGCCACGGCGTGCGCCTGTCCCGGCCAGAGGTACGCGCCCACGGTGAGTGCCATCGCCGCACACGAGGAGGTTTTGCCGACGACGAACGACCAGCCCGCCAGATACCCCCAGAACTCCCCGAGCCGCTCCCGCCCGTATACATACGTCCCGCCCGACGCGGGGTAGCGGGCGGCGAGGCGCGCCGCCGACGACGCGTTGCAGTAGGCGACGGCGGCGGCGATGCCCAGGCCGAGGAGAAGCCCGGACCCGGCGGCCCGTGCCGCGGGGCCCAGCGCGGCGAAGATTCCCGCACCGAGCATCGAGCCGAGGCCGATGACAACGGCGTCGCCGACGCCGAGCGTCCGCCGCAGTGCCACCGGGTGTTGCGGTGAACCGGGTTGGGCCGAAACGGGGCGGCCGGAATCGGACCGTGTCATGACGCGCACCCTACTGATCAGTGCAACCGGCTACCGGCGCTCCGACGTCCTCCCCTGCGATAGCGAACGAAAAACGAGCAAACAAGCAATCAAGCAAGCGAGTAGACAAAGGCACGACGAGTACCACGCGAACGGCATGAACACAGCCTGGCGGGAGCAAGATCACAGCACAGGCACAGCGCGGAGAGGCAGGTTCACGGCATGGGCATCATCAGCTGGATCATCCTGGGGCTGTTGGCCGGCGCCATCGCCAAATTCTTGCTGCCGGGCCGTGACCCCGGCGGCTTCATCGGCACGACGCTGATAGGCGTCGCGGGCGCGTTCATCGGCGGCTGGATATCGGCCCGCTGGCTGGACCACCCGGTCACCAAGGACTTCTACGACGGCACCACCTGGGCCGCCGCGATCGGCGGCTCGCTCGTCCTGCTGATCGCCTACCGTCTTCTGTTCGGCAACTCGCGCAACTGAGCGCGCACTCCTGAAGCCGCAGCCAGCAGGCGAGAAGGGTGGGCACCCACGGTGCCCACCCTTCCTCGTGCTTCCTTACCTGCGCGCAACGAGCACGCGGTCACCGGTAGTTGACGTACCGCCGACTTGATCCTCTGACCTGCACGTAACCCCTGGAAGGGGGGTTGACGTGCGGAAACTACTGTCAGTATTTGCCACTGTTGCACAGTGTTATCCAGGGCCTTGTGCCCTGAGTGTGCCCTCGGGTGCCCGTGCTCCTCCGACTCCGCCTTGCCTCCGTCGACCTGACGGACGCAAAGCGGCGCCGCCCGGTGGTGAGACACCGGACGGCGCCTTGATCCGAGCCCCTTCCGATCAAGGAGTCAGACCCGTGAAGAACGTACCCGAGCCTGCCCGCGACCTCCTCGCGGCCGTTCTCGAAGCGCTCGACATCCCCCACCCCGCCACCATCGGCGACCGCGAGACCCACGACCGGATCCTGAACAACCGCGTCATGCAAGCGAAGATCGCCCTGCGCAGCGTCCTCGAAGACCACCCGCTCGGCACCGAGTGGACCGTCCAGTACTTGCGCGAGCAGCTGGCCGAGCACCCGCCCACGGGCTACCAGCACTACGCCGCCAAGGGTGCGGGGGCCGACCGATGAGCGCGCCCCGCACTGCCACCGTGCGCACCACGGACCACGGTGACGTCACGGTCACCTGTCCCGCCTGGTGCCTCGGCGCACACGACCAGGACGGCTACCGCGCCGACATCGCCCACGATGGGCCCGAACACCCCTTCACCTACCGGGGCGAGACCGTCGGCAGCGTCCTGATCACGCAGGCCCCGTACGCCGAGACCACTACCCGCCTCGCCCACGGGCACGTCGACCTCGTCATCGGGGGTACCAGCCTCGACCCCGCGGGCCTGGACGAACTGGCCGCCGCGCTCGTCGACTACGCCGTCGCCGTACGCCGTGCCGCCCGCGAGCTGGCCGTGATCCTCGCCGGAGGTGGCCAGTGAGCGCCCCTCCCACGGTCGGTAAGGCTGCGTCCGTCAAGGTCGATCAGCAGCTGTATGACGACCTTCAGACCATGCTCGCCACGGGTATGACCGTGTCCGACGCGGTACGTACGGCGGTTGCCATCGTGGCCGGTACGTACCGGCAGGCGTGGGGCACAGGCCGCTGCCCGGACGGCGTCCGTCCGACGATCACCCGGTACTGGGTTGACCGGTATGACGCAGGTCAGGAGCCGGAGCGCGGGTCGGTGCAGTCGACTGTTCCGACGCCGTATACCGAGCGTCCGACGCCGCGTCCGATCGTCCGACCGGAACGTCATACGCCGGTACGACAGGGGCCGCCGGATCAGGGGGCAACCTCATGAGGTGGCTTGTCCTCGGCGCCCTGCTGGGCCTGCTGCTCCTGTACCCGTCGCTCCTCGCGGTCATCGCGGCCGCGGTCGCGTGGCTCGTCTCGAAGCCCGTGATCGTGGCGTTCGCGCTCGGTCTCGCCGCCCGCCCTCACCTGCCCCGGATGCGGAGGTGGGCCCGATGAGCGACGCCCTCGACAAGGCCGAGGCCGCGGTGAGAGAGGCCTCGACGGACACGGCCGCCGTGCAGCTGGCGTTCGCCGCGATGGAGCTGGCGAAGCTGGCCACCCAGCAGCAACAGCCGGCCGTGCAGCCCGCATGCGAGCACCAGCGCAAGCAGGGCCGGAGCGCGGGCCAGTGGCTCGCCATCGGGGGCGCCGTCTGTGTCGGCTCCGTCGGTCTGGCCTTCGCGTCTCTCGCCATCGCCATCGCTGCGTGCTGCGCCACCGGCTGCTTCGTGATCCTCCGCTCGATCTGGCAGAGCACTCAGAAGGGGAAGTGACCATGGCTGCGACCAGCAAAGACCCGCACAACGCTCGCGAGATCGCCCGGGTGGTCCTCCTCGGCGCACGCATCGCCCGACGCGAGGCCCGCGGCAAGCCGGTCAAGCGCCTTAACAACGAGGTCGACCGCATCCGCGAGCGCGCGCAGGCCCGCGAGGACGCCAAGCGCAAGAAGTAGGTACCCCACGGGGCGCCCGTACCCGGCACAGGTACACCCGGGCGCCCCGTGGCCCAGAACGTCGCTCAGGACGACCGGAGAGACCAGGATGACGGACACGACCGCACCCGCCCACACCGACCCGACGGGTACACCCGTACCCGATGTACCCGAGCAGGCGGGTACCCGTACCCCGCCCGTACCCGCGACCGAGGTACACCCCCGCCGTCGCATCCGTCTCGGGGGCCTGCGGCGCGCCGTTGTCGAGGCCCGCGAGCACGACGCGTACCGCCTCCTCGTACGCCACGGCGCCTACGTACTCGGGGGTACCCGCGTCCTCACCCGACGCGGCTGGGACTCCCGCACCACCGCCCGCCACGAACGCATGATGCGCGCCGCCGAGATCGCAGGGAACGAGGAGCTCGTACGACAGTGGGAACAGCGCGCGTACGCCTACCGGTTCGCCCGGCACAAGCGGCGCATGGACCTGTTGCAGATGATCCTCAACGCCCCGAAGGCCATCGCCTCCGCGGTCCTGAGCGCGGGCAGCGTGCTGCTCGTCCTCGGCCTCATGCTGGCCTGGTACAACCACGACGTGTCCGACCTGCTGACCCCGCTCGATACGGCGGTCGAGCTGGTCGGATGGGTCGCGTTCGTCGCGGGCGTGCTGTGGGAGCCCGTGCTGTACTCGCTGCCCTGGCTCGCCCTCGCCGGAGTGTGGGCCGTCGGCCGGCACCGCCAGACCGCACCCTCGTGGGCGCTGCCCGTGGGCGGTGACGAGCGGGACATCGTGCCCGACGAGGGCGCCATCCTGCGTGCGCTCGGCAACCTCGGCATCGCCCCGCTGAACAAGGCCATCAAGGATGGCTGGCAGCCTCGTTGGGAGCAGCCCACCACCCGCTCGGGGAACGGCTGGCACACACAGTTGCAGCTACCCATGGGCGTCACCGTGGAGATGATCTGCGGGCGGAAGAACGTCCTCGCGCACAACCTCCTGCGGAAGCCGGTCGAGGTGTGGCCGACCGAGCCCCCGAAGCAGCCCGGCGTACTCGATCTGTGGGTCGCCGATCAGGGCTCACTGTCCGGGGCGGTGCCTCCGTGGCCGCTGCTCACGGAGGGCGTGACCGACTACTTCAAGGGCGTGCCGGTCGCGGTGTCGCAGCGCGGTGACGCCATCATCGGGAAGCTGATGGCGGCGAACTACATGGTCGGCGGGATCATGGGTTCGGGTAAGTCGTCGCTGGTCATCGCCCTGTTGCTCGGTGCGATCCTCGACCCGCTCGTCATCGTCGAGGCGTACGTCATGGCCTACAACACCGATTACGATCCGCTGAAGCCTCGCCTGCGGACGCTGGTCAAGGGCGACGACGACGAGGACATCAAGGCCGCGCTCGTCGCCCTGCGGAACCTGCGCGACGAGGTCACCGCCCGGGGCAAGCTCCTCGAGGAACTCGGCGAGGGTGCCACGAAGGTGACGCGCGAGCTGGCGCTGAAGGACCCGCGGATGCGGCCGAAGGTCGTCGTGTTCGACGAGTGCCACGAACTGTTCATGCACAAGGAGTACGGCAAAGAGGCCGCTGAGCTGGCCATCAAGGTGATGAAGAAGGCCCGGAAGGTGGCCATCACCCTCGTGTGGGTCACGGTCTCCCCGACCGCCGACAGCCTCCCGCGGGACGTCACCCGCAACACCTCCCACCGCGTCGCGTTCGCCGTCGGCGACCACGTTGCGAACGATGGCCTGCTCGGCTCCGGCAAGCACAAGGCCGGCATTACCGCGACCACCCTGATCCCGGGCGAGGACGTCGGGACTGCGGTGACCGTGGGGTTCAGCAACAAGCCGTTCGAGGTGGTGCGCGCCCACTACGTGGCGCGTGACCCCGACAAGGGTGTCGACGAGGTGACGCCCGTGGTCGAGCGGGCGATGGGTCTGTACGAGGGTGGCCCGGTTGTCGACGAGCCGATGTTCCAGCCGGCCGACCCGCTCGCCGACACCGCGGCGGTCCTCGGCGATGAGACGCGGGTGCTCGCGCAGGAGGTGCTGCACCGCCTCGCCGCGCGGAACCCGGAGGCGTATGGCAGCTGGGGGCCGACCGACCTGAAGCGCGCCCTGGAGCCGTACGGGGCCGAGCAGTACAAGTCGAACGGCGTGATGGTCGTGGCCCGCGACCGCGTCCAGGACGCCGTGTTGGAGCGCCTCGCGGAGGACGTCGACGGCTTCGACGACGAGGAGGGACCGGCGTAGATCTTGGGGAGTCCTCCCCGAAGCCTCCCTGATCCACCTCCCCCGTGGGGACCTGCACGTATGCGGGTTCAGGGAGGGCAGGGAGGCTGATCTATGTGGGGCGGGGAAGCGGGAAACGAGGGGTTCAGCCTCCCCCGTCCTACCTCCCTCCCTGCACTACCCGAGGCGCTTGCCAAGTACCTTGCCCTGCCCAGCCACATCGACGAACGGGCGCACCTGCGAAATGGCCACCCCCTGCTGCTGGCATGCCCGGTCCAGTTCGTCATGGAGGATGTACCAGCTCGCCTCCGCGTGCGACTCAAGCCGGTGCGGCAGGTCGTGAACTCCAGGGAGCCGAGCGCTCTGAACAACGATCGTCATGGAGTTCGGGAGCAGCAGTCCCCACCCCGTGATGGTCGCCGCGGCTCTGCCCTCGTTGACCGCCGTGACGGATAGGTGATGGTCCCCCACCACGCCGCCAACGTAGGGCATGGCACTGTGCCCCTTGACCTTGATCACTGGACCGGTGCGGAGCCAGGAAACTACCTGCCAGCCGAGCGAAACGGCGCTGACAGTGAGGGCGCATATGGAGATGACGATGGCTGTCATGCACGGAGAGTAGACCTGCCTCAGGGCCACTCAGCGCCGTTCCGTCTCCCTCCCCACGGCAACGGCCCCCGCAATTCCCTCCAGGGCAGCGGGGGCCGTCGCATGCGCGCGGGCGGGCGCGGACAGAGGTACGCGCCCGCCCGCGGCCTCAGCCGGGACACAGTACCGGCCGAGGCATGGTCCCGCCCGCCCCTGCGCATCGGGGATACAGGGACGGGCGGGGGGTCTACTGCGGGAGCGCCCGCCACTCCTCCCATATCTCCTGCGCCACGTCGCACCGCCGGTTGCCGAAGTCGCAGTCCGGGCAGCCCTGGGAGTGGTCCAGGAAGGCGCCGAACTTCGCCTGCTTCGGCGTGAACCCCGTAGTGCTGGCCGTAGTCCGCGGTGCCCCGCTGGACGTGTCGCGCCACTCGGACCGGTCGCCCATCATGAGGCGCTCCTCGTGTGCTTGGGGTGGTTGCGCATCTCGACCTCGCAGGTCGTCGCGGCCTTGGTGTTCCCGCGCCCCTCATGCCCGGCGCGCTGCTTCTCCAGCGCCGCACACACATCACAGCCCGGCGCCGGGCGGGGAGGGCTCGTCGGATCCAGCAACGTGACGGGGGATTCCTGGGTCGTGCTCATGCGCGTGCCTCCGCTGGCGTAGGTCTGCCCAGCGCGGCTATGTGTACGGGCAGAGTGGTGGGCCTGCCGCTGGTCACGACGCTAGGGACGCGATGTGTGGGAGTGCCAGCAATGTGCATCGATGTGCACGACGTACCTCTGAACAACTCCCTGGCCAGAACGCGGTCTTGACCCCGCATCACCGGCGGGTGACGTTGGTGCACATCAGCGCACGCGCCGCCAGGGGAGGACAGTCATGGCCTTACAGTTCATCGGCATCGACCCAGAGACAGGACAGAGCGGGTCGCCCACCGCGTGGGTCGACACCGACACCGCCGACATCGTGCTTCAGAGCTACACCGCCGACGAATCCACCCGGACCCAGTGCCAGGAGAACACCGCGCCCGGGCACGACAAGGGGATCCCCGACCACGAGACCGTGGTCCGGATCCCCGTCCACCTCGTACCGCTGCTGAGGGAGGCATGCGATGCCGCAGAACGAGCTGCGCTTTAACGACCTCCTTGAGTCGGCCCAGCAATCTGCCGTCCACTTGGAGATGCGCGACAACTACGGGGTCGGTGACGAGGCCGACGACTTCGACCACTGGAAGGAAACCGGCTGGCGCGACGCCGACCCGGGCTCCGCCTACTGGGCGCCGTGGGTCGACCTGATCCAGCGCTCGACCGCCCGCGGCGTGACCGTGCGCCGGGCCCGCATCGTGTCCGAGCCCGTCACCGACTACATCCGGTACGAGCACGCCGGGGCCGGCGTCAACGTCCACGCGGGCGAGCAAGTCCGCTGGCTGCCCCGCCGCCAGGCCGTCGACCTCATGCTGCCCGGCGCAGACCTGTGGATCTTCGACGGGGCACGCGTGCTGTTCAACCACTTCAGCGGAGACGGGGGCTGGGCAGACCCGCCGCTCGAACTCCGCACGGAACCAGCCATCGTCAAGCAGTGCGTCGATGCGTTCGAGGCCGTGTGGGAACGCTCCACCCCACACGACCAGTACGAGATCCACTGACAGAAAGCACCGGACAGGCCAGCTCATGCCCATCTCCCCGTCGTCCTCCGCCCAGGAGGCCCGCGAAAACGTGGCGCGCCAGCTCCGCGAACTCCGCAGGGACGCCGGACTGACGGTCACCGAGCTGGCCTCCGCGTGCGGCTGGCACCACGCCAAGACGTCCCGCATCGAGAACGCGAAGACGCCGCCGTCCCCCACCGACATCCGCCTCTGGTGCACGACCTGCAAGACGCCAGGCCGCGCCGAGGACCTGATCGCCGCGTCACTCAACGCGGAGTCCATGTACACCGAATGGCGCCGCCGGGCCCGCCTCGGCCTGCGCCAGATCCAGGACAGCTACGTCAAGCTGTTCCGCTCCACCGGCCTGTTCCGCATCTACTCGCCGACGCTGGTTCCGGGCCTGCTGCAGACCGAGGGATACGCGCGCGCCCTGCTGTCCGCCAACGCCCGCCTGCTCGACATCCCCGACGACGCCGACCAGGCCGCAGACGCACGTGTCGAACGGTCCAAGGTCATCCACGAGCAGGGGCACCGGTTCGTCCTGCTGATCGAAGAGGGCGTCCTCTACTACCAGTTGGGCGACAGCGACGCGATGGCCGCGCAGCTCGGCTATCTGCTCACCGCGGGGGCGCTGCCGTCGGTGTCGCTCGGCATCATCCCTCGCGCCACACTGCAGCGCGTGCTGTGGCCGCAGGAGTTGTTCCACGTGTACGACGACACGCTCGTCTCGGTCGAGCTCCTCTCGGCGCAGGTCAACATCACGCAGCCTACGGAGATCGCCTTGTATCTGGAGGCGTTCGAGCAGCTGCGGAGCATGGCCGTGTACGGGGCCGAGGCGCGCGCTCTGATCGTGAAGGCCATCGACGCGCTTCGGTGAGGCTGACCCCTGCTCGCTGGCCCCCAGGGGGAAGCGCCTCAGACAAAGGGCCGATCCCGTGTCACGGTCAGGACATGACTGACCTTCCGCGGTCCTGCCACCGCTCTGAAGTCCGCAACCTCCCGCACCCACAATGCGATCAGTGCCAGCGCCAGAAGCGTCCGAGGTGGCGCGAAGCCACAGGGATGTTCGAGGAGACCGTCGATCCCGTGGGAACGGTCTCCTACGAGTGCCCCACGCCCCTCTGCGAAGGCAATGGGGGAAGCTTCTGACTCTCCCTCGGCACGACGAAGCGCCCGGCCCCTCGAGGTGAGGGTGCCAGGCGCTGCCGGACAGTCGTCAGGACTTCGGCGGGTTGCCCTCCCGGCCCCACCGGGTCGCCCAGTAGCGATCCCGCAGGGGCACGTACTCCTGGAATGCCTGCATCGCCTCGGTCTGTGCGTCGCGCTCCGCCTTGGTGAGGACCGGAGGCTCTTCCCCGAGGGGGATGGGCTTCGGATCGCCCATGACGTCCTGCAAGGCCCGGTACGCCTCGCCCACCCGATTGAGGGCGGCCCGGTACTGCGCTTCCAACTCCTCGAACGACTCGCTCATGCCGCTTCCTTTCCACCCCGCTTGGACGAGGTGGGGTGGGAATGTACGACCACGGCCGACGACAGGCAAACCGGGGTCAGTTCCTCGTGATCCGCACACAGGACACCGCGGGCGTTGAACCCCAATCGGGAAATGAGGAGCGTCACGCCATGAACCGGTCATAACCTGCATCTCATGGCAACGAGCCCGAAGCGACCGGATGACGTCGCGTACCTCCTTCCCCTCTTCCAGGCCGTCGCGCCCTACCGCGCCGACGGCCACTTCAGGCAGCTTCCGGAACCCGCACCGCGCAGCAGCCTCGCCACGGACGATGCTGCGCTGAAGCCCTGGGACGGCAGCGTCCTGATCCGCACCTCCTTTGCCGCCGGCCTGTTTCACGTGGACGCGCTGAGCCGCAACGTCACCATGACGGGGCAGATCGATCCCTTCAGCCCCTGGACCCTCTTGCGTGGCGCTCTGGAGAACTTCGCCACCGCGGTATGGCTGCTGTCGGGCAAGGATCGGTCTGAGCGGCGTGCCCGCGCCCTCGCCCTGTGGCGCGAGGACATGCGCAACCGTGGCCAGCACGAGGAAGATGTCCAGCACGTCGTCACCGGCCAGGGAAAGTCGGGCGAGCAGCGGCGTCAGGAGATCGAGCAGGTTGCGACCACCCTCGGCCTGACCCCGCTCCCTGGCCACAAGGCAGGCACGACCATCGCCGCAGCCGCCAAGGAAGCGGGCCTCGATCCGGTACGCGTCCAGGCATCCTGGCGGGTCGCCTCGGGCTTCGCTCACGGCCGGTTCTGGCCCAACCTGCGTGCCGCAACGCCGCGGAGCGCGATACCGACGGCTGATGGCTATCTCGTCGGCATGGTGATCAACGACGACGAGCTTGAGCGCCTCGCGAAGGCGTGCCTGAAGCTCTTGGAGCACACCACGCAGCGCTACGCGGCTCGGAACACGGTCAACTGACTTTGGACTGGCAGGCGCACGAAGCGCCCGGCTCCTCACGGTGAGGAGACCGGGCGCCGGCGCTCACTAGAGAGCCCGCCCCGGGGCAGGGGGCGGCGTCTCGTCAGCTGTAGACGGCCTTGGCGACCTCGGGCGGAAGCTCCGGGGTGCGGAAGTCCTTGTAGTCCCACCCGCGGCCACGGGACTGGGGGGTGAGGGCGTCCCTCAGCTGCCGCTTCTCGTCGCTGTAGCCGCTCACTCCGTGCGCCTGCGCGACCCACTCGTTGACGAGGCGGACGTCACCGCTGTCCGAAGCATGCTGGAGTACCGCGCGCTGCAACGAGGCGTCGCCGTAGCGCTCGGCCTCGGCGAGCAGCTGCCCGCGGTGCTCCTTGCTCGCGGCCTTCGCCTTGCCGAGCGCGTCACGGAAAGCGGCGAGCAGGAGTTCGCGGTCGGCAGGGCTCGTGCCCTCGGGGATGTCGGGGCCGGACGGGACGAGGCTGTTGAGGTAGTCGAGGCGGGCCTGACGGCGCGCGAGGACCCGCTCGTACGCGTCGGCGACCTCTTGGGCGTGCGCCTGGTACAGCTCGGCGAGCTTCTCCGTCTTGTGGTCGTCGGACCAGACGCGGCTGTCGCGGATCACCTGCGCCTGCGCGGCGAAGTCCGTGCGGGACTGGCGTGCGGCGAGGTGGTCCGGGTCCTCGTTCGGGTGCGTGGCGAACGGGTTCGGGGGCGCCTCGGGCGTGGTCATCGTCACGCGTCCCTCCGGATGCGGGCGTGCACGTTGACGCGGCCGTTGGAGTCGATCAGGTCGCCATCGTGAGCAAGCTCGTTGTCGACGTTGTACTTCCGCATCTCGCGCGGGTACGTCGCGAGGACGCGGTGCAGGGCCACGGCGAGCAGGGTCCCGGCCCGCATGCGGCGGAAAATCTTGTGCCCCACGGTGACGCTCTGCTCGCCGATCATGTGGGCGAGGGCGTTCGGGCCGGTGCCTTCCCCGTGGATGGCATGGATGCCCGCCGAGCCCATGAGGCGGCCCCACTTCGTGATGCGGCCGTTGTGGGCCTGGACGGCTTCGCACAAGCCCTTCACTGCGGCCTCGTACGCGTCCAGGGCGGTGATGATGCCCTCGGCTCCGTCGAGGTCCGAGGCGGCCTCGGCGCGGATCATGGCCTTGATGTCTGCATGCCGGGCCTGGATGCGGGTCTCACGGATCTCGGCCTGGCGGCGCTCGGCGGCCGGCACCTTCAGCGCGGCGTGCTCGGCGCGGGCGCGCAGCTCGGCGAGACGCTCCGGGGTGAGGTCCTCCGGCATCCAGCCGGGGATGGGCTCCACCTCGCCGCGGAGGATCAGCTTCGCGGTCTCCACCTCGGCGGTGGCGTTGCGGGCCTCGATCATCGCGTCGTTGCGGATCGCGTCGACCTCGGCGTCGGTCATCTTCAGCGGGTCGGGCGGTGAGGCGGTCTTCTGGTCGGGCATCAGCGGGTCCTCCGCAGTTCGGCGAGCCGGTCGGCGTCCTCCGTCGCCCACAGGCCCCATGCGGCGCGCGTGATGCCCGCGGCGGTGGCCAGACGGCGGAGGTGGCGCCCGGTCACCCCCAGGCGGCCGGCGAGCTCCTGGGTGGTGACCAGGCGGTCACTGGCGCGATCGTGCGGCAATGTCCGGTTGCCGTGCCTGGAAGCGGACATGTGGTTGAAGGCTGCGGACCGCAGGGCGTCGAGCGCGGCCATGACCTCGGGGCGGATCTCGCGGCCGTTCGTGCGGGCCTGTTGCGCCTCGGCGCGCAGGGCCAGCCACAGGGGGTAGGCGCAGCTGGCGGGGACGTACACGCCTGCGTCGTCGAGGACGGCGTGCCGCTTGTCAGGCGACGTCGTCACCGTCGGGCCCGTCGTCCACAGTCCGCAGCCGCGCCCGCTCGTTGAGCCGCTCCAGCATCGACACCGCGCGCGCATCGCCCCGCCGTACGCCCCTGCGAAGGACCGCCCGCACCTTGTCCTCCTCCTTCTTCAGCCCGGCCCTGTGGCGCGCGCTGGAGTCCTCCGCCTGCTCGGCCTCCACGGCGAGCGCGAGCAGCTGCTCGGTGGCGCGCTGGACGATCGCGGTCAGCTTCGGCATGAGGGCGGGGTCGTGGCGGCCAGCCTCGCGGTGCAGGCGGGAGAGGCCGCGGCGGAAGCGCATGTTCGCCTCGTCCAGGGCAGGGCGGCCGGGATACGCAGGCTTCTTGGGGGGTGTGCTCACGGGGTGTGTTCTCCGTACATGTGCGGGGGCGTGATCACGCGGAGGGCGGCGGAACCGGATGCGCCTCGGCTGTCTCAGGTCTGGTCCCATGTCCCACCCCTTAAGGGGGGTGGGACGGGACGGGAATGGGATTGCCGAGTGAGACTGGTTTGGGACCGTGGGAAAACTGCTGGTCAGACGGTCGGTTGGAGAGTGGGACCGATTGGGAATGCGCTGTGTTCCGGCTGCCTGCCGAGGAGGGGAATGGGAATGCCGCTTTCCGGGCTTCACGGGGCACTCCGGGTTCCAGGCAGGGCGTAGCGAGCGGCCTTTTCCGTGCCGATGTTGATCAGCGCCGCGCGCTTGGTGAGGGATGTCAAGGCCCGGTAGAGGCTGCTCTTCGCGAGGCCGGAGACTTCACCGATCTGCGCGGCGGTGGCGCTGGTGAAGGCGAATGCCTCGCGCATCGCGTCGAGAACGGCCTCTTCGGTGCGGTTGGTCTCCTGGATGCCGGGCGCGGTGCTGCGACTGGTGAGCACGACGGAGTGCCCGGTTGGCGTCATGCGCAGGAAGACCGTTTCGAAGTCCTCGACGTCCTTCTGTTTGTCGCTGTGGACCTCGACGAACTCGCCGTCTCGGGTGACCTTGATGACGCTGGTTGCCGCTCCCTCGAACGCTGAGGCGCCGCGCATGTCGAGGCCGTTCTTGCCTGCGTGGTGCACGAGCAGCACGCACGCCCCGGTGGCCTGACGGATCTGGTCCGCGGCGTCGACGACCTTGCTCATCTCGCCGTTGCTGTTCTCCTCGGCGCCGACCGTGACGCGGGCCTGGGTGTCGATGACCACCAGTGCGGGGTGCATCTCGGCGACGAGAGCGAGAAGGGCCTGCCGGTCGACTCCGTTGAGCAGCTGCACAGCGACAGGCAGGAAGGTGACGTTCTTCATCGGCTGACGGAACGCCTCCTCCCACGCGCGTACGCGCCTGCGGATGCCGGAGACGCCCTCGGCGACCAGGTAGAGCACGGGCCCTTGGCTGACCGGGCGGAGCTGCCAGGGGAGGCCGTTGGCGATGCATCCGGCCCAGTCGAGGGCGACGAACGACTTCCCCGAGCCGGGCTTGCCGTAGAGCCAAGCGAGAGAGTCCATGAACAGGACACCGTCGACGAGCGGTACGGGGTCGGGGATGCTGTCGAGGCTGTCGGAGTCGACGAGCGCGCGCCGGAGTTGGGCGAGGCGGGCCTGAGTGGGGTTGTCGCTGTCGTCAGGTTCCGCCGGCGCCTCGTCGAGAACGGCCAGGGGTTCCTCGCTGCTCTCGTCGTTCATCGGGACCAGCTCGTCGGAGCCGAGCCCTGCGGCGAGGTGGTCTGAGACGTCCTTGCCCCGGGCCGGTTGCGTGACGCGTACCGGGATGCCCGTACGGTGCAGGGATGCGGCGACCTGCGCGGCGTGACGGCGGCCGGGGTCGTCGCGGTCGGCAATGACGATGACCTCGGAGACGCCGCGGAGACTGAGGCTGTACTCATCGCGCCACTTCCCGGCGCCACCGATGTTGCATGTGGCAGTGACGCCAGCCTCGACGAGGTTGTCGGCGTCCTTCTCGCCCTCGACGACGAAGACGATTCCGCCGGTCGCCGCCTGCTGGATCACCTCGGGGAGCCGGTAGAGAACTCGGCGAATGCCGGACACCCCCGGGGCGCCGTCGGCGGCGAACTGACGGAATGTCTTGCGCTCCCCGCCGAAGCCCGGCTCCATGCGCCTTACGGTCAGCAGCACCTCGCCGTGCTCGTCGACGTACGGGTACTCGGCCACGACCTGCGGGCGGTCGCGCCGTTCGGCCGTCGGTTCGTCGAACAGGTCCTGCATGGTGAACCCGAGGGCGTCCACGATCTCCTCGGGGGCGCATCCGGCGTGGCAGTTGAGCACCACGCCGTTGCCGTCCCTGCGCTTGCCGATGGACAGGGACGGGGCCCGGTCCTCGTGGGCCGGGCACTGGGCTGAGCTTCCGCGTACGGCGCACCCGTGCTGCTGGAGTGCGTCCGTGACGCGGCTGAAGGCTGTCACTCGTGGAGCTCCATTGCGTGCTCGTGTGCGAAGAGGCTGATCGCTCTGGCGATGGCGTCGAGGCCGAAGACCAGCCCGTCGTCGACGTAGCCGCGCTCGCTGCGCTCGGCGGTGCCGGTCACGGTGATCTCGGCGCACAGGGCGAGAGATCTGCCGATCTCACGGGCGGAGGGGGCGTACATGACGTCGACGGGACCGCAGTCGAGGACGACGGACGCGCCGGGCGGGCACGGCCGGTAGCGCTCGCCAAGGAACCCTGCGTCGAGGAGGCCTTGGCGAGCGCTGAGGACGATGCGGTGCTGTGCGCGCACCACGGGCCCCCGCCCGGTCGCCGAGGCGACGAGACGGGGGCGGTGGGTGCCGTTGCGGCCGGTCACTCGCCGACCTCGGCGAGGGCCGCGCGCAGCTGCGGCAGCGTGTCGCTCATCCGCTGCCCGTACGGCAGGAGCACGAGGCGGGAGTCCCAGAACACGACCACCTCGGTCACCCAGTCCACGGGCTCGGGGGCCCGGCGGACCGTCAGGCCGTGCTTTTCCGTGAGGCGCTTGACTTTGGCCTCGGCGCGGCCACTCTCGACGGCGCCGAGGAACCAGGACGCGAACCCGGCCGGGTCGCCTGACTTCTTGATCTCCTCGGTGGCCAGGTCGATGAAGCGGTTCAGGTTCTCGTCGCCGTTCCTGCGGAGCGCCTCGAACTGGGCGACGGCGGCCGTGACGGTGGGGTTCTCGTCGGCGGCGTACTCCTCGATGACCTCGGCCACGTACTGGAGGGCGGTGTATGCGGCCTTCAGCTTCGGGTTGTTGCCCGCGAGGCGGGCCAGCCCAATCCCGGCGTCGATGAGCTGGTTGTTGATGGCCTGGAAGGTCAGAGGCCCCCGGACGTCGGCGGGCTCGGTGTGCTCGCGGGCCTGCTCGCCCACGAGGAACGGCACGCGGCCGGAAGGCGATGTGGCGTTCTTGGCGATGGTGGCTCTAGTCTTCAAGGGAAGCTCCTCGACGGCCGCGCATATGGGACAGGCATCCCGCGCGGCCGTTCGGCTGTTCAGGTGTGAATGGATGGGCTTCCGGCCCCCGGATCACAGGCGTTGGCGCGCCTGCTGGGGGCCGCTTTCATGCGGCGATCGTCTGGGCGTCGAGCCACTGCTCGACGTCGGACCAGCGGGCCCGGAGGTGGCGGCCGACCTTGATGAACTTCGGGCCGCTCCCGCGGCTGGACCACTGGTAGACGGTGCCGAGCGGGACATCGCAGTACTCGGCGATCTCCTGCGGGGTGGCGAGCTTGCGCCGCTGCTGGTCAGCGACCTGAGGCAGCTTGCTGCGAGACATTCGCGATCATCCTCGATTCCGCCACGTGCAGCGGCGAATCACGTCGTTCGTGGGGTGATCCCACGTACCGGATGCGCCAAGAGTGGCCTGCGCTGGAATGTGGTGTCAACCCACACGGGAAAATTCGTGTGTGTTGTCATCCCACGACAACTGTGGGAGCGTGAAGCGCATGGATCAGGAGCGTCGCGAAGAGCCGGTGCCGAGCGTCGGCAAGGTCGTAGGCGAGAACCTGCGTCGGCTGCGGAAGCGACGCAGATGGACGCAGGAAGCGTTGGCTACGCAGCTCGCGACCGTGGGGCTCAACTGGAAGCGAGCACAGATCGCAGACCTGGAGAGCGGGCGCCGAGAAACAGTCGACCTCGGCACTCTGGTCGTGCTCGCCTTCGTGTTCGGTGCACCCGTGCATTGGCTGCTCGAGGGGGAGAGCAACGTGCTTCTCACCCCCAGGGCCGACATGCCGGCGCATGGGGCGGTTATGTCGCGAGAGCAGCTACGCGCCGCCATCGCTGGCGAGGAGAACTACACGGTCACGATCGAAGGCAGTGACAGTGTGAAGGCCAAGTGGGATCACTGGCGTCACGAGGAACGCGAGATCCCCGTGAAGCTCGACAAGGAACTAGCTCGGCAGCTGGACGTCGATGTCGTGCGCATCGTTTCCGCGGCCGACGGGCTTTGGGGGCGCAGTCTCACTGAAGAGAGGGAGCGTCGAGTCGCGGAGCTTGGAGATCTACCGATCAGCGAGCGGCAGGCGCGGCAGGGTCACATCACCAGGGAGTTGAAGTCAGCCCTGACCAAGTGGGTGCTCGAAGGGGAGGAACCCGCAGATGAGTAGCGTCTACGACCGGTGGCACCTCTCACGCCCGAAGAAGGACGCCAAGCCCTGCGCCGAGCACTCCAGCAAGACGCGCACCCTCGTACCATCCGCCGACCACGGCAAGGGAAAGCGCTGGCAGGTCCGTTGGCGCGACGCGGCGGGGGAGCAGCAGAAGGAGAACTTCGCCAAGCGCAGCCAGGCCGACAACCGCGCGGACACGATCGGGGCCGATCTCGCGCGCGGCCTCTATGTCGACCCCGCGGCGGGCAAGGAGAGCTTCCGGGCGGTCGCCGAGCGCTGGCGCACCTCCGCCGTACATCGCGACGGGACCGCGTCCCGCGTCGAACGGGCCCTACGGCTGCACATCTACCCGACGTTCGCGGACCGACCGATCGTCACGATCCGCCCCTCCGAGGTCCAAGCCTGGGTCAAGGACCGGTCGCAGGTCCTCGCGCCGTCCACGCTGCGGGTGACGTTCGCTTACCTCGTGACCGTGATGCACACGGCCGTACGGGACCGCACGATCGCACTCAACCCGTGCGCCGGCATCAAGCTGCCGGAGGTCCGCCGCGTCGAGATCACGCCCCTGCACGCGGACGCGGTGCGCGCGCTGATCGAGACGGCCCCGCCTCGGTACCGGGCGATGATCCTGCTCGCTGCGGCGTCCGGCCTCCGCCAGGGCGAGGTCTTCGGCCTGGAAGTCGACTGCATCGACTTCCTGCGCCGCGAAGTGATGGTGCGGCAGCAGCTCATCACGCCGGACAAGGACACCGACGCCGACCAGGACGCGACGCCGGAGCCGTACCTCGGCGAGCCGAAGACGCACGAGAGCTACCGCACGGTGCCGCTGGCCACCTCGGCGGTCAACGCCCTTGCTGCGCACCTTCAGCAGCACCCGGCGATCACTGTGGACATCGAGGACCGTACGGACCCGCGGAAGCCGAAGCAGCGCCAGGCGCAGATGCTGTTCACCAGCGACCGCAGTGAGGTACTCCGGCGCGCCAACTGGTCGTACGTCTGGGGGCGCATGGAGGAGAGGGCGAACGAGGCCCTCGCCAAGTCCTACGCCGAGGCGTACGCGGCATGGGTTCAGCGGGGCCGGCCGGACGGGCAGGAGCCCGCTCCCGTTCGAGTGCCGGACGGGGCGAGCATGCACGACCTGCGCCACTTCTACGCCTCGGCGCTGATCAAGAACCGCGAGAGCGTGAAGACCGTTCAGCGGCGGCTCGGCCACTCGAAGCCGTCGATCACGCTCGACATCTACACCCACCTCTGGCCGGACGACGAGGACACGACGCGGGCGGCCGTTGAGGCGGTCCTCGGCGATGTGCCCGCGTTGTGCCCTCCGGTCGCAGCCATTTCGGATTAGTGCAGCTCAGAGCGTTCGGTTAGCGGTAGTTGACGAACTGCAACGCGAAGTCGAAGTCCTGGCCCTTCAGCAGCGCCTGCACGGCCTGCAGGTCGTCACGGCTCTTCGAGCTGACCCGCAGCTCGTCGCCCTGCACCTGCGCCTTCACGCCCTTCGGGCCCTCATCGCGAATGATCTTCGCCACTTTCTTCGCGTTCTCCTGGGAGATGCCTTCCTCGATCGAGGCGAAGATCTTGTACTCCTTGCCGGAGAGCTGGGGTTCACCAGCGTCCAGCGCCTTGAGCGAGATGCCCCGCTTGATCAGCTTGGACTGGAAGACGTCGAGGATGGCTTTGACCCGCTCCTCGGAGTTCGCCTCCATGAGGATCTTCTCGCCGGACCAGGAGATGGAGGCGCCGACGTTCTTGAAGTCGTAGCGCTGCGAGATTTCCTTGCCGGCCTGGTTGAGGGCGTTGTCGACCTCCTGCCGCTCGACCTTCGAGACGATGTCGAAACTGGAGTCGGCCATGTCCTGTGGCTCCTTGTATCGGGGTGCGTAGTGGCGGCCGTCGAGCACCTCATCGGTCCCTGGCCGCATCCGCATAAGCCTAGCCACCCGCTCCCCTCCGAGTGCCGATCAATCGGGTGGCGAAGCACCCCCGAGCATCGGGTATCGTTTACGTCGTTGCCACGGAGCGCCGCCGAAAGCGGTTCGCATGGTAACTACCCCGGCGGTGTGCCCGAGCGGCCAAAGGGAGCAGACTGTAAATCTGCCGGCTCAGCCTTCCCAGGTTCGAATCCTGGCGCCGCCACGCTGAGAGAAACCTCCTCCTGAAATGCGTACTCGCAGGTCAGGAGGGGGTTTCTTCGTGTCTGGGGGATGTGTCCTCACGAGCGAGCGCAAGCCTTGGCCGTCGCCGTCGCCGTCGCCGTCGCCGTCGCCGTCGTGAGGAGTGTGGACGGTGTGTGGACCCCTGGCTTCCAAGGAGTCGTGGAGCCTCCCGCGTCAAGGCCTCCCCAGCCCCGCGCCGCTTCCTCCGTACCCTGAGTTCATGTCCTCACGTCGTAGGAGATGCCCCGAGTGCCGTCGCGAGATTGCCGTCGTCGCGGGGCGGTTTGCCCGGCACGATCCGCCGGGGGCGCGGCAGAGCGGGGAACTCGTGTCGTGCCCCGGGTCGCGCAGGCAGGCGGAACTGGGCGCGGCGCAGCCCGCGCTGGACGGGTACGTCGTCGCGGACTTCCCCGGCCAGTTGCCGCTCTTCTGACCCCGGCTGCTCCCGGCTGACCCCGGCTGCTCCCGGCTGCTCCCGGCTGCTCCTGGCTGGCCCCGCTGATCTCGCCGATCCCGACTGACCCCGACTCCGCTGTCCCCGGCTGCCACCGCAGCCCCGCAGACTGCCGCCCCCTCCGTTGATTCCTGGATTCCTGCGTCCCGCCCCAGCGGTTCAGGGCTGCCGTACGTCCATCCGGCTCACCAGTCCGTCCGCTCCGAAGGCGTACACGTGCTCGACCTGCTCTTCGCCCAGTGCTGCTCGCCCGTGGCGTCCCGAAGCCCAGGTCGCACCAGGGCGACCACGCGCCGCCCGTCTTCGTCGAGGCGCAGACCCTCCAGCCGTACGAGGGGGTGCGCGGCCGCGAACTGGGCTGCCCAGTAGGCGCGTACCGCCTCGTGGCCGTGCAGGCGGACCCCGTCGGCCACATTCGGCCAGTCCACGTCGGGCGCCAGGCAGTGGGGGATGAACGCGTCGCGTTCGGCGGTGCTGAAGACGTCGTACATCTTCCGCAGCAGCGCCTCCTGAGCGGCGGACACCTCAACGGGCACGGAAACTCCCCCTCTCGGAAGGCGGGGGCGGCCCCTCGCCGCCCCCGCCCGCGTGCAACCTCGGTCAGTTCCCTGCCACCGACTTCACCGCCACGGACACCGGCGCCGATCCGCTGATCAGCTCCAAGGTCAGCCCGGCCGTCGCCGAAGTGTCCACCAGTTCCGCGAGGACCGCGGCGACGTCGTCGCGGGGGATGGGCCCGCGCCCCGTGGCGGCCTCCAGGCGTACGAGACCGGTGCCGGCGTCGTTCGTCAGCACCCCGGGACGCAGGATCGTCCAGTCCAGGCCCCGGTGAGCGCGTACGTACGCGTCGGCCTCGCCCTTGGCGCGCAGATACGCGTCGAAGATGTCGCCTCCGGGGTGCTCCGGATCCGCCCCCATCGACGACACCACCACATGCCGCCGAACCCCGGCCCGGGCGGCAGCGTCCGCGAAGAGCACTGCGGCGCCCCGGTCCACGGTGTTCTTGCGGTCCACCCCGCTGCCCGGGCCGGCGCCCGCCGCGAAGACGGCGGCGTCCGCGCCCCGTATATGCGCGGCGACCTCCTCCACCGAAGCCGACTCCAGATCGCACAGCACCGGCTCGGCGCCGGCCGCCCGCAGATCGTCGCCCTGTTCGGCGTGGCGGATGATCCCCGCTACCTCGTCACCGCGCGCGGAGAGCAGCCGCTCCAGCCGCAGCGCGATCTGACCATGACCTCCAGCGATGACAATGCGCATGTTTCCGACCGTACGCCCGGACGACCCCACTCGCCGCACAACCCTGTGGATAACTCGTGGGTCTCATGAACGATCACTGTGTACGAGGGGGGACGCCGCGCGGCGTCATGAAGGAGACCGTCATCACCACCACACGCGAGAGCCTCGCGATACGCATGAGCTCGGCCACACGCAACCGCCCGGCCATGCGCAAGGCCCTCACCGCGGCAGCCTGCACCACGGCTCTGCTCGCCGGCGTGGCCGCCTGCGGAACGGTCGAGAACCTCACCGCCGGTCAGAAGGTCGACCGCGCCTTCGAGGGTCTCGGCGAAAAGAAGTCGCTGGCCTTCGAGTTGGGGCTCGACGCCAAGCCCTCAGCGCTCACGAAGCTGGCCGGGGAGGCGGAGCCCGGCGAGGAGTTGCCGCCCGAGCTCGCGGAACTCTTCACCGGGGTGCGGGTCAAGGTGTCCGTCGAGTCGAGGAAACCGCTCGCCGACTCGGGTGAGAAGGATCTCGTCGGTACGGGGGTGACGATCTCGGGGCCCGACGGCGTACTGGCCGAATACCGCCTCGTCGGCGACTACACGTACTACCGCGCCGACATGAAGGCGCTCGGTGAGGCGATGGGCTTCCCGCTCCCGACGGCCGAGGAACTCCCCGAGAGCGAGAAGGACCTCAAGAAGGTCCTGGAGGGCGAGTGGGTCAAGGTCGACAACAGTGACCTCGATCGTGCCGCCAAGGATGCCCCGGGCTCCGAGAAGGGCGAGATCGACACCAAGACCCAGCAGAAGCTCCTCGATGCCGTGCGCGGAGTCGTCGCCCGCGAGGTCACCTTCAGCGACAAGGGAGGCAGCGACGGCGTCGAACGGATCGTCGCCAAGGCCTCGTTCCGCGATCTGCTCATCGGTGTCCTCGACAAGCTCCGGCCGCTGGCCGACGACCTGCCGGCGGGCACCGAACTGCCCACCGACGAGGACCTGAAGGACGCTCCGGACAAGAAGATCGCCGTCAACTTCTCCCTGAAGAACGGCGACTTGACCCGCGTCTCCGTAGACCTCGCTGCCCTCGCCGACGACCCGAAGGGCGCCCGGCTTCCGCTGGTCGTCACGTTCGGCGAGGCGGGCGACGTCAGCGCCCCGTCCGGTGCCACCGAGGTGCCCGCGGACGGGTTCGGGGGTCCGGGCAACCCGTTCGCCGGGGGCATGCTGGGCGGCTTCTGACGGCCGGTCCGGACCCCACGGCCACAGGTAGCTCGACGACGGGTAACCCGATGGCTACGTGTATCCCGATGGCTACGAGTTACCCGGCGGCCGCGGGTGGGCCGACTTCGAAAGCACCGGCACGCGCGCGTGGAGCCCAAACGGACCTCCACGCGCGCGTGCCCACGCCAACAGCCCCCCGACTCGCAACACCTCAAGCTCCACGCCACCCCCCCGTCACCCCAACCCTCACGACGGTTCCCCCGCGCGCCCCGTCCGCCCCTGCCGAGGCAGATCCAACGCCACGGCCACAGCCGAGTTGCAGTACTCCCGCACCGCACTCGTCCGCGCCACCACCCGCCCCCGATGCACCACGATCCGGCTGTATGCCAGAGACAACGCCGCGTCCAGCCGGTCCCCGCGCACCGCGAGCAGCTCCGCGGGAAATCCGGCCTCCACCCGCACCTCGGGCAGCCCTAGCGCCGCCCGCGCCGACGAACTCACCGCTTCGTAGGCGTTCCCGGCCCGCAGCCCGTACCGCGAGGCCAGCAGATACGCCGCTTCCAGCGGGTCCCCGCGCCCCACGGGGTTCGATACGTCCCTGAGGGCGCCGCTCCCGGCCGCGACGCGTACCCCGGCCGCCCGCAGCAGCCGTACCGGAGCCGTCCCGCGCCGGTCCACGCCCGAGCAGCCGCCCTGGGGCAGGCAGACCACGCTCACGCCGGCCGCGGCGAGCTGGTCCGCCGCCCGCGAGGCCACCTCCGTGGGCAGCCGCCCGAGCCCGCCGCACGGGCCGAGTGTCACCCCGGGCCGCAGTCCGCCGGCCATCGCCGCGAGCCGTGCCAGCCGGGCCGGGTCGTCACCGTCCGTGTGCAGATCGACCGGGCAGCCGTGCTCCGAGGCGACCTCCAGGACCGCCTCCACATATCCCGTCGGGTCGGGGTCCAGATCTGGACAACCGCCCACTACGGAGGCACCCATTTTCACCGCGTCCCGCAGTATCGCCAGCCCGTCCGCCCCGGCGAGCCCGGTCAGCACCCGCGGCATCGCCACCACCGTCAACTCGGCCAGCCCCCGCAGCGCGCGCCGCGCCTGGAGCACCGCGGCCATCGAGCCCAGCCCCTGTACGTCGCCCACGCGCACGTGCGAGCGCAGCGCGGTCGCCCCGTGCCCGAGTTGGAGCAGCGCGGCCTCGGTCGTACGGCGCTGGACGTCCTGTGCCTCGTACGACACCGGTCCGTCGCCGTCGGCCGACAGGGCCGTGTCACCGTGCGCATGGGGCTCGGCGGGGGCCGGCAGGAGCAGATAGCCGACGAGGTCCACGCGCGTGGTGTGCGCGGTGAGGCTGCCGGCCGTCCCGACCGCCTCGATGCGCCCGCCGCCCAGCCTTACGTCCACGGTCCGGCCGTCGGTGAGCCGCGCACCGCAGAGCAGCAGGTCGGAGCCGTCGCTCCGGCCGGACGAGCCCGAGGGGTTCGACGAGGCCGAAGAGGACGAGGACGAGTGGGGCGGCTGCGGCTGGCTGTCGGGCATCGCGCTCCTGGGGCTCGGCGGCGGCTGCGAATGAGGGACACAAGATCACGCAGCGTGAGTCGAGCCTAGGGTGGCGACCGGCGCCCATCGAGGAGGAGCGGAATAGTCGTACCGGTGTGGTCCGTCGTGCGGAAGGGGCGCGTGAAACGCCCTGCGAACGCCCGGGAACGGGCCGGGGCAGGTGCCGCGAAACGGATTTGGGCGATCGGTGGCCGAGCGTGTAATGTCTTCATCGCTCGCCCCAATAGCTCAGTCGGTAGAGCGTCTCCATGGTAAGGAGAAGGTCTACGGTTCGATTCCGTATTGGGGCTCTGGTGTGGAAGGTTCCCGTCGCAAGACGGGGACCGATCACATCACAGCGGTGTAGCTCAGTCGGTAGAGCAAGCGGCTCATAATCGCTGTGTCACCGGTTCAAGTCCGGTCACCGCTACTGACAGTAGCCGATTGTGGGGTCGGTCCTTCGATCGGCTACTCTTCTATGCGTTATAAGCGTTAATCGTCCCATCCGTTCGTCAAGGAGCACTCCTGTGGCTGCCACCGACGTCCGCCCGAAGATCACGCTGGCCTGCGTGGAGTGCAAGGAGCGGAACTACATCACCAAGAAGAACCGGCGTAACAACCCGGACCGACTGGAGATGAAGAAGCACTGCCCGCGTTGCAATGCGCACACCGCGCACCGCGAAACGCGATAATTCAGGCTCGTACACGAGGCCGTCCCCTGAAGCTGGGGGGCGGCCTCGCGTCGTTACAGCAGCTGCGAACCAGGAGGTGCCGGGCCCATGGCGCTCGACCAGTCCTTCGTAGGGCGGACCTATCCGCCCACCGACCCCTATGAGGTCGGCCGCGAGAAGATCCGCGAGTTCGCGGAGGCGGTGGGCGACACCAACCCCGCGTACACGGACCCCGAGGCCGCCAAGGCCCTCGGCTACGCCGATGTGATCGCCCCGCCGACCTTTGTGTTCACCCTCACCTTCAAGGCCGCGGGGCAGGTCGTCCAGGACCCCCAACTGGGGCTCGACTACAGCCGGGTGGTGCACGGCGACCAGAAGTTCGTCCACCGCCGCCCGGTGCGCGCGGGCGACCGGCTCACGGTCACCTCCACCATCGAGACGATCAAGTCGCTGGCGGGCAACGACATCCTGGACATCCGCGGCGAGGTCCACGACGAGACGGGCGAGCACGTGGTGACCGCCTGGACCAAGCTCGTGGCCCGCGCGGCCGAGGAGGCGTGAACAGATGACGGCCAAGATCTCGTACGACGACGTCGAGGTCGGCACCGAACTGCCGGCCCAGACCTTCGGCGTGACCCGCGCGACGCTCGTGAAGTACGCGGGCGCGTCCGGGGACTTCAACCCGATCCACTGGAACGAGAAGTTCGCCAAGGAGGTCGGCCTCCCGGACGTCATCGCGCACGGCATGTTCACCATGGCCGAGGCGATCCGGGTCGTCACCGACTGGGCCGGCGACCCGGGCGCGGTCGTCGAGTACGGCGTCCGCTTCACCAAGCCCGTCATCGTCCCGAACGACGACCAGGGCGCCACGGTCGAGGTCAGCGGCAAGGTCGCCGCCAAGCTCGACGACAACGCCGTCCGCATCGACCTCCTCGCGATGAGCGCGGGCAAGAAGGTGCTGGGCATGTCCCGGGCGGTCGTGCGCCTGGCCTGACGGGGTCGGTAGGCGTGTAGGCAGCATGAGCGTAGGTAAGGGGCGTCCGCCATTGCGGGTGCCCCTTACTGACTCGCGGCCCGCGTCTCGATCCGCCTTCCTCTCGCTCGCCTCTCAGTCAGGCCCACCCCCTTGACTCAGTTAGTGATTGAGTACTAACTTGTTTGTATGGTCAGGATGAGCGCAGAAGAGAGGCGCGAGAGCGTCATTCGTGCGGCGATTAGCGAGTTCGCCCGGGGTGGCTACTACGGCACGTCGACCGAGGCGATCGCCAAGCGCGTGGGTGTCTCGCAGCCGTACCTCTTCCGGCTCTTCCCGAGCAAGAAGGCGATCTTCCTCGCGGCTGCCGAGCGGTGCCTGGAGGAGACCCAGCGCACCTTCGAGGCCGCCTCCGAGGGGCTGGAGGGCGAAGAGGCGATGAGCTCCATGGCGAACGTGTACGTCAAGGTCATCGCCGAAGAGCCTGAGCGGCTGCTGATGCAGATGCAGATGTACGTCGCGGTGGCGGCCGCCGAGGAGGCGGGCGACCATGAGCTCGGCGAAGCGGTACGGGCGGGCTGGATGCGCCTGTGGGACACCGTCCACCTGCCGCTCGGTGCCGATGTCGAGGAGACCACGACGTTCATGGCGACCGGGATGCTCATCAACTGCCTGGTGGCCATGGGATTTCCGCCCGAGCACCGGGTCTGGGAGGGGCTCTACCCGTCGGCCGGGGTCGAGGGTCGGCTCGAACACTGAATCAAGGGTGGCGATGACTGCCGCCTTTTCATGCCCATGAAAGTTAGTCAGTAATAACTAATCAAACTGAGCGATCACCCGTAGGGGGAAGCGATGTCACAGCAGACCGAACGTCCCGGGGGAACCGTCTGGGCCCTCGTCATCACCAGCGTCGCCGGGTTCATGGCGGCGCTCGACAACCTCGTCGTCACCACCGCGCTGCCCTCGATCCGCGAGGACCTCGGGGGAGCGCTCCACGATCTGGAATGGACCGTGAGCGCGTACACGCTCACCTTCGCCGTGCTGCTGATGTTCGGTGCGGCCCTGGGGGACCGGTTCGGCCGTCGCCGGCTCTTCCTCGTCGGCATCACCGTGTTCACCGGGGCATCCGCCGCCGCGGCCATGGCGCCCGGCATCGACTCGCTGATCGCCGCCCGCGCGGTCCAGGGCGTCGGCGCGGCCATCATGATGCCGCTGACGCTGACCCTGCTCACCGCCGCCGTTCCGGCCGCCAAGCGCGGGATGGCGTACGGGATCTGGGGTGCCGTCCACGGTCTCGCGGTCGCCTCGGGGCCGCTCATCGGCGGCAGCCTCACCGAACACATCTCCTGGCAGTGGATCTTCTGGCTGAACGTTCCGCTGGGCGTGGCCCTCCTGCCGCTCGCCCGGCTGCGTCTCTCGGAGTCGTACGGCTCGGGCGCCCCGCTCGACATCCGCGGCACCCTGCTGGCCAGTGGGGGCCTCTTCGGGATCGTGTACGGGCTGGTCCGGGCGCCCGTCGTCGGCTGGACCGACGCGATCGTCCTCCTGGGGCTGTTCGCCGGTACGGCTCTGCTCGTCGGCTTCGTGCTCCACGGCATCAGTGCCAAGAACCCGATGCTGCCGATGCGGCTCTTCCGCAGCCGGGCCTTCGCCGGGATCAACGCGGCCAGCCTGCTGATGTTCCTCGGGATGTTCGGCTCGATCTTCCTGCTCAGTCAGTACATGCAGGGTGTCCTCGGCTACTCGCCCACGGAGGCCGGGCTGCGGCTGCTGCCCTGGACAGGGACGCCGATGCTCATCGCGCCCGTCGCCGGAATCCTGTCCGACCGGACAGGCGGCCGCCCGGTCGTCGCCGCGGGCCTGTTCCTGCAGGCCGTCGGGCTCGGCTGGTTCGCCGCCGTGACCGCGCCCGACACGTCGTACGCCGCACAGCTCCCCGCCCTGATCATCAGCGGTCTGGGCATGTCCCTCTTCTTCGCCCCCGCCTCCAACCTGGTCATGTCCAGCGTCCGGCCGCAGGAGCAGGGCATCGCGTCCGGCGCCAACAACGCGCTGCGCGAGGTCGGCGGTGCCCTCGGCGTCGCGGTGATGGCCTCGATCTTCTCCGCCCAGGGCGGCTACCAGAGTGCGCAGACCTTCGTGGACGGCATCCAGCCGGCGCTCTGGGCGGGCTCCGGTGCCGTGGGTGTGGCGGGTGTCGCGGCCCTGCTCATCCCGACGCGTCGCCGTACGGCGGAGGCGGGCGCGGACGTGGACGTGGACGTGGACGTGGAGGCGGGGGAGGGGAGCACGGACACCGCGCCCGCGCGGGTGCTGGAGAAGGCCTCTCGCTGAGGACCTCTCGCCGAACCGGGTCCGGAATCCAAACGCTCGGGCCGCATCCGGTTCGCCTACGACTCGCATTCAGTCCGGAAGCCAAACCCACAAGAGTTCGGAAACCAAACCCGAAAGGACTCCGCTCATGCCCACCCTCCCCTGGACCGTGCCGAACAAGCCGCCGCAGGACGCCGAGGTGCACGTCTTCGCCTCCCGCTTCGAGACCCGCACCCTCTGGGGAGCACTGAAGTTCTTCGCCAGGACGCCGGCCGTCTGGCGGCAGGTGAGCAAGGCCCCCGGAGCGTACGGCGCCACACTCAAGGCGGCCCCGCTGCGGCGGACCTTCTGGACCCTGTCCGCCTGGGAGTCGCCCGCGGCGCTCAAGAACTTCGCCCGCTCCGGCACGCACGCGCCGGCCGCCCGGGGCCTCGGCCCCCAGATGCGGGACGCGAAGTTCGTCTCGTGGACGGTCACCGCGGACGACCTCCCGCTCGACTGGTCGGAGGCGCTCCGCCGCCTGTGACCGAGCCACCCCTCGAACAGACCGAGCACTCCCGCGAACAAGCCGAGCACTCCCGCGAACGACCGTCCGGCCCACGGGCAACCGCCCGATCCGCGAGCAACCGTCCGACCCCGCCGAGAACGGCCCCGCCCAGACCGGCGGGGCCGTTCTCGTACCCTGGTGCACGTGCTGGAACTCCACGACGCCCCGCTCGCCCCGCTGACCACCTTCCGGCTCGGCGGCCCCGCCGCGCGGCTGATCACCGCGACGACCGACGCCGAGGTGATCGCCGCCGTCCGCGAGGCCGACGACTCCGGCACGCCGCTGCTGCTGATCGGCGGCGGATCCAACCTGGTCATCGGCGACAAGGGCTTCGCGGGCACCGCCCTGCGCATCGCCACCCGCGGCTTCGCCCTCGACGGTACGAAGCTGGAGCTGGCCGCCGGCGAGGTGTGGACCGACGCCGTCGCCCGCACCGTCGAGGCCGGCCTCGCGGGCATCGAGTGCCTCGCCGGAATCCCGGGCTCCGCGGGCGCGACACCCATCCAGAACGTGGGCGCGTACGGCCAGGAGGTGTCGTCGACGATCACCGAAGTGATCGCCTACGACCGGAGGACCCACGAGACAGTCACCGTCCCGAACACCAAGTGCGCCTTCTCGTACCGCCACAGCCGCTTCAAGGCCGACCCCGAGCGCTTCGTCGTGCTGCGCGTCCGCTTCGAGCTGGAGGACGCCTCCGGGCTGTCCGCGCCGGTCAAGTACGCCGAGACGGCCCGCGTCCTCGGTGTCGAACCCGGCGACCGCGTGCCGCTGGACAAGGCCCGAGAGACCGTCCTGAAGCTGCGCTCCGGCAAGGGCATGGTGCTCGACCCGGAGGACCACGACACCTGGTCGGCCGGCTCGTTCTTCACCAACCCGATCCTCACCGACGAGGAGTTCGCCGCGTTCCACGCGCGCGTGGCCGAGCGTCTCGGCGACGGCGTCACCCCGCCCGCGTACCCGGCGGACGACGGGCACACCAAGACCTCCGCGGCCTGGCTGATCGACAAGTCCGGCTTCACCAAGGGCTACGGCACCGGCCCCGCCCGCATCTCCACCAAGCACACCCTGGCCCTCACCAACCGCGGTGAGGCGACCACCGAGGACCTCCTCGCGCTCGCCCGCGAGGTCGTCGCCGGCGTCCACGCCGCCTTCGGGATCACGCTCGTCAACGAACCGGTGACGGTGGGCGTCAGCCTCTGAGGCTGCCCCAGGAACTGCCCCTGGAGCCGCCCCTGGGCGCGGCGGCGGGATATTTCGTTTGCCGGTCGCCAGGCCCGGCGGTCACCCTGGGTCCATGAGGCAACTCCTGTGCGGCTGAAGGTCGGTGAGTTCCGGCCGAGCGCCGGCCGGTACGCGTTCCGCGTGGTCCAGCCGCGCCCCGCACTACGCCACACCACACTCAGCGACCCCTTGCGGGGCTGGGGCTACCTGGTCGGCGACCACGACGGACTGGCCCGCCTCGCCGCGCTGTTCTCGTTCGCCGCGTACTCCCCGCACACGGTCGTCCACGTCCCGCTGCGCGACAGCGTCCCCAGGACGTACGCGCCCGGAGTGCCGGTCGACCTCGTCCTCGCCCACCGGGCACTGGGCCTGCGGCCCTCCGCGTGGCCGTCGCTGCGCCGCGGCCTGACCCGGGGCACGCCGGGCACCGTCCGCACCGACGAACGGCGTACCGCGGACCACGCCGCGGCCTGGCAGGCGCGCTGGGAACAGCGCTGGGACCGCCTCGAACCGGTCGACCGGATCCGCCCCGCCGTCCACGCCCGGACGCTGTTCCTCTTCGGCGCCCGGGACACCTTCGCCTCGGCGTCCGTCCAGCTGGAGGCCGCGGCCGGCTTCGGCCCGCGCCAGAAGAGGGCCGCAGAGGGACACGACGTGCTGGTCACCTCGCTCACGCTGCACATGCCTCTGAGCGCCGGACGCCATACGGAACTGGACATCGGCTTCCAGGCGTACCCGCCCTACGGCCACTTCAGGCCACCGGGGCGGTCAGCCAGTCGTCGATCCCGGACAGCAGCTTCTTCCTGATGTCCTCCGGGGCCGCCGAACCCCGTACCGACTGCCGTGCCAGCTCGGCCAGTTCGGCGTCCGTGAAGGCGTGATGGCGGCGCGCGATGTCGTACTGGGCGGCCAGCCGCGAGCCGAACAGCAGTGGGTCGTCCGCGCCCAGCGCCATCGGGACCCCCGCCTCGAAAAGCGTGCGCAAGGGGATGTCCTCCGGTTTTTCGTATACCCCGAGGGCGACGTTCGAGGCCGGGCAGACCTCACAGGTGATGCCCCGGTCCGCGAGCCGCTTCAGGAGCCGCGGGTCCTCGGCCGCCCGCACCCCGTGCCCGATCCGCGAGGCGTGCAGATCGTCCAGACAGTCGCGTACGGACGCCGGACCCGTCAGTTCGCCGCCGTGCGGCGCCGCCAGCAGCCCGCCCTCACGGGCGATGGCGAAGGCCCGGTCGAAGTCCCGCGCCATACCGCGTCGCTCGTCGTTGGAGAGCCCGAAGCCGACGATGCCCCGGTCCGCGTACCGCACGGCCAGCCGGGCCAGCGTGCGGGCGTCCAGCGGATGCTTCATCCGGTTCGCGGCCACCAGGACCCGCATCCCGAGCCCGGTCGCGCGCACGGCCGAGTCCACGGCGTCCAGGATGATTTCCAGCGCCGGGATCAGCCCGCCGAGCCGGGGTGCGTACGAGGTCGGGTCGACCTGGATCTCCAGCCACCCGGAGCCGTCCTTGAGGTCCTCCTCCGCGGCCTCTCGCACCAGCCGCTGAATGTCCTCGGGATCTCTGAGGCACGACCGCGCCGCGTCGTACAGCCGCTGGAAGCGGAACCAGCCCCGCTCGTCGGTGGCCCGCAGTTTCGGCGGTTCGCCGCTGGTCAGGGCGTCGGGCAGGTGGATGCCGTGCCTGTCGGCCAGTTCCAGCAGGGTGGTGATCCGCATAGACCCCGTGAAGTGCAGGTGCAGATGGGCTTTGGGTAGCCCCCGGACGTCTCGTACCGTCTCCATCAACTCTCCGTATGCGCTAGGCTCCGCTCCGTACCGAAAGGTGCCGGACAGGGCTTGTCCGCCGCTGGGCCGTCGGCCGAGCGGGAAGCCCCGCAGGGGCGGAGTCACTCCAGGATCCTGCCGTAGAGATCCTGTTCCAGGCAGCCGAGTTCACCGAACGGGCGCGTGCCTGAACGCACAAGCGGGCCCCCGGCTCGACCGGAGGCCCGCTTGTGCGCCGTACATGTCAGTCCGTGGCCTCCGCCAGCAGCTTCTGGATCCGTGAGACGCCCTCGACGAGGTCCTCGTCACCCAGCGCGTACGAGAGCCGCAGGTAGCCCGGCGTGCCGAAGGCCTCGCCCGGGACGACCGCGACCTCGGCTTCCTCCAGGATCAGCGCGGCCAGCTCGACGGAGTCCTGCGGGCGCTTGCCGCGGATCTCCTTGCCGATGAGGGCCTTCACCGAGGGGTACGCGTAGAAGGCGCCCTCGGGCTCCGGGCAGAGCACGCCGTCGATCTCGTTGAGCATCCGCACGATGGTCTTGCGGCGGCGGTCGAAGGCCTCGCGCATCTCGGCGACGGCCGTCAGGTCGCCCGAGACGGCGGCGATCGCGGCGACCTGGGCGACGTTCGACACGTTCGACGTGGCGTGCGACTGGAGGTTCGTCGCGGCCTTCACCACGTCCTTAGGGCCGATGATCCACCCGACCCGCCAGCCGGTCATCGCGTACGTCTTCGCGACGCCGTTGACCACGATGCACTTGTCGCGCAGCTCCGGCAGGACCGCCGGAAGCGAGGTGAACTTCGCGTCCCCATAGACCAGGTGTTCGTAGATCTCGTCCGTCAGCACCCACAGACCGTGTTCGACGGCCCAGCGGCCGATCGCCTCGGTGTCCTCGGCGCTGTAGACCGCACCCGTCGGGTTGGACGGCGACACGAAGAGGACGACCTTCGTCTTCTCCGTACGGGCCGCCTCCAGCTGCTCGACCGAGACGCGGTAGCCGGTGGTCTCGTCCGCGACGACCTCGACCGGGACACCGCCGGCGAGACGGATCGACTCCGGGTACGTCGTCCAGTACGGCGCCGGGACGATGACCTCGTCACCCGGGTCGAGGATCGCGGCGAACGCCTCGTAGATGGCCTGCTTGCCGCCGTTGGTCACCAGGACCTGGGAGACGTCAACCTCGTAGTCGGAATCGCGCAGCGTCTTGGCGACGATCGCCGCCTTCAGCTCGGGAAGACCGCCGGCCGGCGTGTAGCGGTGGTACTTCGGGTTCTTGCAGGCCTCGATGGCGGCCTCGACGATGTAGCCCGGGGTCGGGAAGTCGGGCTCACCGGCGCCGAAGCCGATCACCGGACGTCCTGCGGCCTTCAGGGCCTTGGCCTTGGCGTCCACGGCGAGAGTGGCGGACTCGGAGATCGCACCGACCCGGGCGGAGACCCGGCGCTCGGTGGGAGGGGTTGCAGCGCTCATGGGCCCATCGTTCCAGACCCGAAACCTCCCCGGCACACCGGTTTCACAGAGTGAGCGGTGGCCGACAAAGTCCTTACGGACACTTTCTGTTCGACGACCGGCCGCCGACCACGTACACTCTCACCTCGTTGGCCATCACCGGCCGCGCCCACCCGGCGCACACCGAGCACCCGGGCGGATGCGGTACGTTGTTGGGGAAACAAAGGGTCGTAGCTCAATTGGTAGAGCACTGGTCTCCAAAACCAGCGGTTGGGGGTTCAAGTCCCTCCGGCCCTGCTACACACTCCTTTCGCCAGGATGTGTGCACATGTACGTACTGCAATGCACCGCCGTGCGGCTCATACCCGGGCGCGGCACGGCCACGACCCGGAATCAGGTGAGGACGAGTGACGGACGCCGTGGGCTCCATCGACATGCCTGATGCCCAGGATGAGGCGCCGGAGTCCCAGAAGAAGGGCCGCAAGGGCGGTAAGCGTGCCAAGAAGGGCCCGCTGAAGCGCCTCGCTCTCTTCTACCGCCAGATCGTCGCGGAACTCCGCAAGGTGGTCTGGCCGACCCGCAATCAGCTGACGACGTACACCACAGTGGTGATTGTGTTCGTTGTCATCATGATCGGTCTGGTGACTGTGATTGACTTCGGACTCGACAAGGCCGCCAAGTACGTATTCGGCTGAGCCAAGCGCGAAGGGCGCCGTACCCGGCGCCCGCTTTCGCGTGTTCCACCCCCATGATCCAGGAAGAAGCAGCCACCGTGTCTGACCCGAACCTGAACGACGCCGGCGAGTCGGTCGAGTCCGTTGACGACGAGCTCGACATCGTCGAGGGCGCGGACGTCGAGGACGAGGTCGAGGCTGCCGACGCCGAAGCCGGCGAGGCCGCCGAAGAGGCTGCCCTGCACGTCGAGGACGAGTCCGGTGAGGACGTCGAGACCGACGTGGACGCCGAGGACCTGACCGCCTCCGAGGGCGAGGACGACGGCGAGGACGCGGCCGTCTCCGAGGAGACCGACGAAGCCGAAGAGGCCGAGGAAGAGGCCGAGCCGGTCGACCCCGTCGAGGCCCTCCGCGAGGAACTTCGCACGCTGCCCGGCGAGTGGTACGTCATCCACACGTACGCCGGCTACGAGAACCGCGTGAAGACCAACCTCGAGCAGCGCGCCGTCTCACTGAACGTCGAGGACTTCATCTTCGCGGCCGAGGTGCCGCAGGAAGAGGTCGCGCAGATCAAGAACGGCGAGCGCAAGACCGTCCGTCAGAACAAGCTCCCCGGCTACGTGCTGGTGCGCATGGACCTGACGAACGAGTCCTGGGGCGTCGTCCGCAACACGCCCGGAGTCACCGGCTTCGTGGGCAACGCCTACGACCCGTACCCGCTGACGCTGGACGAGATCGTGAAGATGCTCGCCCCGGAGGCCGAGGAGAAGGCGGCCCGCGAGGCGGCCGAAGCCGAGGGCAAGCCGGCTCCGTCCCGCAAGCTCGAGGTCCAGGTGCTGGACTTCGAGGTGGGTGACTCGGTCACCGTCACCGACGGCCCGTTCGCGACGCTGCAGGCGACCATCAACGAGATCAACGCCGACTCGAAGAAGGTCAAGGGCCTTGTCGAGATCTTCGGCCGCGAGACCCCGGTCGAGCTGAGCTTCGACCAGATCCAGAAGAACTGACCCCTTTCGGGACGATCTTCTGGAGCACACGCCTCCGACCAGGTCAGACGGGCTCTCGCAGCCCGTCTGACCTGCTCGGTTTTTGGCCGCGCACAGATACCCGTTATCGTTGTGCGGTATGCCTCCATCCGGATGATCCGGAACGGAGGCTGAAAACTCTCACTAGGACCCGGAGAGAGCAATGCCTCCCAAGAAGAAGAAGGTCACGGGGCTCATCAAGCTCCAGATCCAGGCCGGTGCGGCCAACCCGGCGCCGCCGGTCGGCCCCGCGCTGGGCCAGCACGGCGTCAACATCATGGAGTTCTGCAAGGCCTACAACGCCGCGACCGAGTCGCAGCGCGGTTGGGTCATCCCGGTGGAGATCACGGTCTACGAAGACCGCTCCTTCACCTTCATCACCAAGACCCCGCCGGCCGCGAAGATGATCCTCAAGGCCGCTGGTGTCGAGAAGGGCTCCGGCGAGCCGCACAAGACCAAGGTCGCCAAGATCACCCAGGCGCAGGTCCGCGAGATCGCCACCACCAAGCTGCCCGACCTGAACGCCAACGACCTGGACGCCGCGTCGAAGATCATCGCCGGCACCGCCCGTTCCATGGGCATCACGGTCGAGGGCTGAACCCCACCTTCGTAGAACACGCGGCCTCGGCCGCACGTGGCAGGGCCTGCTCGGCCCCTACCACGACTCCTCAGAACACACAGGAGCAGTAGTGAGCAAGCGCAGCAAGTCTCTCCGCGCTGCGGACGCCAAGATCGACCGGGACAAGCAGTACGCCCCGCTCGAGGCCGTCCGTCTCGCCAAGGAGACCTCCACGTCCAAGTTCGACGGCACCGTCGAGGTCGCCTTCCGTCTGGGTGTCGACCCGCGCAAGGCCGACCAGATGGTCCGTGGCACCGTGAACCTCCCGCACGGCACCGGTAAGACCGCCCGGGTCCTGGTCTTCGCGACCGGTGACCGTGCCGAGGCCGCGACCGCCGCGGGCGCCGACATCGTCGGCTCCGACGAACTCATCGACGAGGTGGCGAAGGGCCGGCTGGACTTCGACGCCGTCGTCGCCACCCCGGACCTCATGGGCAAGGTCGGCCGCCTGGGCCGCGTCCTCGGCCCGCGTGGTCTGATGCCGAACCCGAAGACCGGCACCGTGACCCCGGACGTGGCCAAGGCCGTGACCGAGATCAAGGGCGGCAAGATCGAGTTCCGCGTCGACAAGCACTCGAACCTGCACTTCATCATCGGCAAGACCTCGTTCGACGAGACCCAGCTGGTGGAGAACTACGGCGCCGCGCTGGAGGAGATCCTCCGTCTGAAGCCGTCCGCCGCCAAGGGCCGCTACATCCGGAAGGCCGCGATCAGCACCACGATCGGCCCCGGCATCCCGCTCGACCCGAACCGCACCCGCAACCTCCTCGTCGAGGAGGACCCGGCCGCCGTCTGAGCCCGACGCTCACCGGCAGCCGCGTCACGCACGCGATTCCAGGACGGGCCCCGCAACCTTTCGAGGTGCGGGGCCCGTCCCTTTGTTGGGTGCCCGTTTCGGACCGGGTGTCAGTGGCCTGCGCTAGCGTGCGGGGCACCGGAATCGCATTGGGGGACGAATGAAGAGCACGACCGTGCGACGCGCGACTGTCTCGATAGCGGTGGCCGCCGCTCTGACCGGGGTCGCGGCCTGCAGTGGCTCGGACTCCGGCGAGGGCTCGGGAGGGGGCGACAAGGCGGCCGGGAAGGCCAGGACCCAGGTGAACCCGATCGCGGCCCTGCGCTCCGTCGAGCAGTCCACCGACAAGGCCGACTCCGCCAAGGTCGAGTCCACCACGACCATGGGCACGATGATGTCCATGAAGGCGGACGGCGCCCTCGGCTGGGCCGACGGCCTCACCGGCGATCTGACGATCACGTACACCGGCGGCACGATGGCCGACCAGATGCGCCAGCTGGGCACCACCTCCATGGAGGCCCGCTATCTGCCGGACGCCTACTACGCGAAGATGGGCGACAAGTTCGCCGAGCAGTCCGGCGGCAAGCACTGGATCAAGTACGCGTACGCCGACCTGGCCGACCTCGCCGGCGGATCGGGCGCGTACATGAAGGACCAGATGCAGAACACCACGCCGAACCAGTCGGTGAAGCTCCTGCTGGCCTCCGGGGACGTCAAGAAGGTCGGCGAGGAGAAGGTGCGCGGCGAGAACACCACGCACTACTCGGGCACGGTCGACGTCGCGGACCTCGCGGGCGAGAGCTCGAACCTCACCGCGGACCAACTGGCCGACATGAAGCGCCAGTTGGAGCAGGCCGGAGTCACCACCGAGACCGTCGACATATGGGTCAACGACGAGGACCTGCTGGTGAAGAAGGTCGAGAAGGGCGAGCTGGCGACCGGCTCGATGTCCTCGACGGCGTACTACAGCGACTACGGCGTGAAGGTCTCCACCGAGGAGCCCCCGGCGGCCGACACCGCCGACTTCAAGGACCTGATGCGGACTCAGCCGGCGGCCTGAGAGCTCTCGTACGGGACGCAGGGGGCGCCGCCCAGGCGTCCCGGGCGTCGCACCGGCCTCACGAGAACTCGGAGGATCGCCCGAGTCCCTCTGGGATACGCTCGCGCCTTGTCTGTGAGTCGCTCATCTGTTCCTTGGGGGGAACCATGAAGTTTTCTGTGCGCGGGTCCGCGCGTCGTGGTGCGACCGGTGCGGCGCTCGCCGCGCTGGTCCTCAC
This sequence comes from Streptomyces sp. NBC_00878, assembly GCF_026341515.1. Classification (NCBI taxonomy): domain Bacteria; kingdom Bacillati; phylum Actinomycetota; class Actinomycetes; order Kitasatosporales; family Streptomycetaceae; genus Streptomyces; species Streptomyces sp. NBC_00878. The sequence continues at coordinate 6,455,369 of NZ_JAPEOK010000001.1, forward strand.
CGGGGGTGCCGTCGGCTGCTCGAAGGACGGCGCGAGCGAGGAGTCACCGAAGATGACGCCCGCCGCGGCCGTGGCCAAGGCGGCGAAGAACACGGAGGACATCACCTCCATCAGCTACCGGATGACCGGCAGGACCCCTGAGGAGGGGCGCGTCAAGGCCGATGCGCAGATGCGCATGAAGCCGGACGTCGCCATGAGCATGAAGATCACCGCCCTCGACCAGGGCGCGGACGGCACCGCCGAGATACGTCTCGTCGACAAGGCGATGTACATCGGCGGAGGCGCGGCGGCCGCCAAGGAGATGGACGGCAAGAGCTGGATCAAGTTCGACCTGTCCACGCTGGGGGACGACGCGCTGGGCGGCGCGGCCCCGGGCGCCGGGACGGCCGACAAGAACCCGGCCCAGGAGTCCACCTTCCTCACCGGCTCCAAGGACGTGAAGAAGGTCGGCACCGAGAAGGTCGACGGCGTCGAGACCACTCACTACAAGGGCACGGTCGCCCTCGACGACTTCCGCGAGTCCCTCAAGGACGAGAGCAAGACCACGCGCGAGCAGCGGGAGAAGAGCCTCGAACAGTACGAGAAAATGGGCGTGGACACGCTCACGATGGACATGTGGATCGACGGCGAGGACCACGCCAAGCAGTTCCGTATGCGGGGCGACGCCGACAAGGGCAAGCTCGACATGACCATCACCTTCGTCGACTACAACAAGCCCGTGACGGTCGAGGCCCCGCCGGCCAAGGACGTCATGGACCTGGCCGAGATGATGGGCGACATCAAGAGCTGACATCGCGAGCCGATATCGGCGTCGGTCGGCGTATGACGTCGGCCGACGTACGGATTTGCTTGACAGCGACCCGTTCACGTAACCTTCCACAGAAGCCAAAGACCGCTGGTCGTTGCCGTGTACTTGTTCAAGGGCACGGTGACCGAAGGATCCGCTGAAACTGCGGACGACCCGCGTAGGTGACTGTGGATGAACTCCCGGACAGTCCCGTATTCACGTACGGATTCCGTCCGGTCGAGTCACGCCCCGTGCGCCTGCGCCGGGGCGTTTCGTTTTCCCAGTCTCCTTCTGAGCGGTCCTCATCACCCGGAAGGAGGCCACGCTTATGGCAAGGCCCGACAAGGCTGCCGCGGTAGCCGAGCTCGCGGACCAGTTCCGCAGCTCGAACGCCGCTGTGCTGACCGAGTACCGGGGTCTCACCGTGGCGCAGCTCAAGACGCTGCGTCGTTCGCTCGGTGAAGACGCCCAGTACGCCGTGGTGAAGAACACGCTGACCAAGATCGCGGCCAACGAGGCCGGGATCTCGACGCTCGACGACCTGTTCAACGGTCCGACGGCGGTTGCCTTCATCACCGGTGACCCGGTGGTGTCGGCGAAGGGTCTTCGTGACTTCGCCAAGGACAACCCGAACCTCGTCATCAAGGGCGGTGTCCTTGACGGCAAGGCGCTGTCCGCCGACGAGATCAAGAAGCTTGCGGACCTCGAGTCCCGCGAGGTTCTGCTCGCCAAGCTGGCCGGTGCCATGAAGGGCAAGCAGACTCAGGCTGCGCAGCTCTTCCAGGCGCTGCCGTCGAAGTTCGTCCGCACTGCGGAGGCGCTTCGCGTCAAGCTCGAAGAGCAGGGCGGTGCCGAGTAATTCGGCTCGCGCATTGACCGCCGCCTGAGGCGACGGTCACAGCGGGCCGAACGTACGCCCGCCTCACCAGTACATACCGGCACCTGCCGAATGAGTGGAAGGACGCCATCATGGCGAAGCTGTCCCAGGAAGAGCTGCTCGCGCAGTTCGAGAACCTCACCCTCATCGAGCTCTCCGAGTTCGTGAAGGCCTTCGAGGAGAAGTTCGACGTCACCGCCGCCGCCGCGGTCGCCGTTGCCGGCCCCGCCGGCCCGGGCGCCGTTGCCGAGGTCGCTGAGGAGCAGGACGAGTTCGACGTCATCCTCACGGGTGCCGGCGAGAAGAAGATCCAGGTCATCAAGGTCGTGCGTGAGCTGACCTCGCTGGGTCTGAAGGAGGCCAAGGACCTCGTCGACGGCGCTCCGAAGCCGGTCCTCGAGAAGGTCGCCAAGGAGGCCGCCGAGAAGGCCGCCGAGTCCCTCAAGGGCGCCGGCGCCTCCGTCGAGGTCAAGTAACCCCACGAGTCGCCCGCCACGCGCCGCAAGGCGTGTCGTGGCAGCGGCTCCAGTGAGCTGACACAGCCGCCCGAACAGGGGCTGTAACGCTGACGCACTGAAGAGCGATCATCCATCTGGGTGGTCGCTCTTCGGCGTTCGAGGGGGCCGTGCGGTGGCTGCCTTGCGCAGTAGGTCGCGGCGAGTATCGTGATCTTCGTTCGTGCCTCCGGCCGCCCTGTGACGGGCAGCGAGACAGGTTGCAAGACGGGTTGCAAGTGACGATGGCAGCACTCGTTTTGGGCATGGGGGGCCTTGACGAACCGCACGCAGCGCGCAATTCTCAGGACGCGTCGTCACAACGATCCGGATCCGAGGCATGGATCGGTGGCGAAGAGGGCAGTATCGATGTGCATCGAGGGCGTGGCTTGCAGCAGGGGTTGAGAACAACGAGGGTCTTCAAAAACCCGCACTGGACATCAGTGGGCCTAGTGGCTACACTGACCCTTTGCGCTGCCTGTTAGCTGCCTCCTGCCCGTCACCAGGGGCATGCCCTCGCTTGAGCACTGTGGATTGAAACGACCCTGACCTGGTCCTTTTCGGCTGGTTCAGGAAACGTCTGTCTCTGTGCCCGGCTTGGGACCGGTACGCGCGTAGTGAGTCCGAGCCCTCGGAAGGACCCCCTCTTGGCCGCCTCGCGCACTGCCTCCGCGAATACGAACAACGGCGCCAGCACCGCCCCGCTGCGCATTTCCTTTGCAAAGATCAAGGAGCCGCTCGAGGTTCCGAACCTTCTTGCGCTGCAGACCGAGAGCTTCGACTGGCTGCTCGGCAATGCCGCGTGGAAGGCTCGCGTCGAGGCGGCTCTGGATTCAGGTCAGGACGTCCCCACCAAGTCCGGTCTGGAGGAGATCTTCGAGGAGATCTCCCCGATCGAGGACTTCTCCGGGTCGATGTCGCTGACCTTCCGCGACCACCGTTTCGAGCCTCCGAAGAACAGCATCGACGAGTGCAAGGAGCGCGACTTCACGTACTCCGCGCCGCTCTTCGTCACCGCCGAGTTCACCAACAACGAGACCGGCGAGATCAAGTCCCAGACGGTCTTCATGGGCGATTTCCCGCTCATGACCAACAAGGGCACCTTCGTCATCAACGGCACCGAGCGTGTCGTCGTGTCGCAGCTGGTCCGTTCGCCGGGCGTCTACTTCGACTCCTCGATCGACAAGACGTCCGACAAGGACATCTTCTCCGCGAAGGTCATCCCGTCCCGGGGTGCCTGGCTGGAGATGGAGATCGACAAGCGCGACATGGTCGGTGTCCGCATCGACCGCAAGCGCAAGCAGTCGGTCACCGTCCTCCTCAAGGCTCTCGGCTGGACGACCGAGCAGATCCTGGAGGAGTTCGGCGAGTACGAGTCCATGCGCGCCACCCTGGAGAAGGACCACACCCAGGGCCAGGACGACGCGCTGCTCGACATCTACCGCAAGCTGCGTCCGGGCGAGCCGCCGACCCGAGAGGCCGCCCAGACCCTGCTGGAGAACCTCTACTTCAACCCGAAGCGCTACGACCTCGCCAAGGTCGGCCGCTACAAGGTCAACAAGAAGCTGGGCGGCGAAGCCCCGCTGGACGCCGGCATCCTGACCGTCGAGGACATCATCTCGACGATCAAGTACCTGGTGAAGCTGCACGCCGGTGAGACCGAGACCGTCGGTGACAGCGGCACCTCGATCGTCGTCGAGACCGACGACATCGACCACTTCGGCAACCGTCGTCTGCGTAACGTCGGCGAGCTCATCCAGAACCAGGTCCGTACGGGTCTGGCGCGTATGGAGCGAGTCGTCCGTGAGCGCATGACGACTCAGGACGTCGAGGCGATCACGCCGCAGACCCTGATCAACATCCGGCCGGTCGTCGCCTCCATCAAGGAGTTCTTCGGCACCAGCCAGCTGTCGCAGTTCATGGACCAGAACAACCCGCTGTCGGGTCTCACCCACAAGCGCCGTCTGTCGGCGCTCGGCCCGGGTGGTCTCTCCCGTGAGCGGGCCGGCTTCGAGGTCCGTGACGTGCACCCCTCGCACTACGGCCGCATGTGCCCGATCGAGACCCCCGAAGGCCCGAACATCGGCCTGATCGGCTCGCTCGCCTCCTACGGCCGGGTCAACGCGTTCGGTTTCGTCGAGACGCCGTACCGCAAGGTCGTCGGCGGTCAGGTCACCGACGAGGTCGACTACCTGACGGCCGACGAAGAGGACCGGTTCGTCATCGCGCAGGCCAACGCCTCGCTCAATGACGACATGCGTTTCGACGAGGCCCGTGTCCTGGTCCGCCGTCGTGGCGGTGAGGTCGACTACGTCCCCGGTGACGACGTCGACTACATGGACGTCTCGCCGCGCCAGATGGTGTCCGTCGCCACCGCGATGATCCCCTTCCTGGAGCACGACGACGCCAACCGTGCCCTCATGGGCGCGAACATGATGCGCCAGGCCGTGCCGCTGATCACCGCCGAGGCCCCCCTCGTCGGTACGGGCATGGAGTACCGCTGCGCCGTCGACGCCGGTGACGTCATCAAGGCCGAGAAGGCGGGTGTCGTCCAGGAGGTTTCCGCGGACTACGTCACCGTGGCCAACGACGACGGCACGTACACCACCTACCGGGTGGCCAAGTTCTCCCGTTCCAACCAGGGAACCTCGGTCAACCAGAAGGTCGTCGTCGACGAGGGCGACCGGGTCGTCGAGAACCAGGTTCTCGCCGACGGTCCGGCCACCCAGGAAGGCGAGATGGCGCTGGGCAAGAACCTGCTCGTCGCCTTCATGCCGTGGGAGGGTCACAACTACGAGGACGCGATCATCCTGTCGCAGCGCCTCGTGCAGGACGACGTCCTCTCCTCGATCCACATCGAGGAGCACGAGGTCGACGCCCGTGACACCAAGCTCGGCCCCGAGGAGATCACCCGGGACATCCCGAACGTCTCCGAGGAGGTCCTCGCCGACCTCGACGAGCGCGGCATCATCCGCATCGGTGCCGAGGTCGTCGCCGGTGACATCCTGGTCGGCAAGGTCACGCCCAAGGGTGAGACCGAGCTGACCCCGGAGGAGCGCCTGCTCCGCGCGATCTTCGGTGAGAAGGCGCGCGAAGTGCGCGACACCTCGCTGAAGGTGCCGCACGGCGAGATCGGCAAGGTCATCGGCGTCCGCGTCTTCGACCGTGAAGAGGGCGACGAGCTGCCGCCGGGCGTGAACCAGCTGGTTCGTGTCTACGTGGCTCAGAAGCGCAAGATCACCGACGGTGACAAGCTCGCCGGCCGTCACGGCAACAAGGGCGTCATCTCCAAGATCCTGCCGATCGAGGACATGCCGTTCCTGGAGGACGGCACCCCGGTCGACATCATCCTCAACCCGCTGGGTGTCCCGTCCCGAATGAACCCGGGACAGGTCCTGGAGATCCACCTCGGCTGGCTCGCCAGCCGCGGCTGGGACGTCTCCGGGCTCGGCGACGAGTGGGCGCAGCGTCTCCAGTCCATCGAGGCGGACAAGGTCGACCCCGGCACGAACGTCGCCACCCCCGTCTTCGACGGTGCGCGTGAGGACGAGCTGGCCGGTCTGCTCCAGCACACCATCCCGAACCGCGACGGCGAGCGCATGGTGCTCCCCACCGGTAAGGCGCCTCTGTTCGACGGCCGCTCCGGCGAGCCGTTCCCGGAGCCGATCTCGGTCGGCTACATGTACATCCTCAAGCTCCACCACCTGGTCGACGACAAGCTGCACGCCCGGTCGACCGGTCCGTACTCGATGATCACCCAGCAGCCGCTGGGTGGTAAGGCCCAGTTCGGTGGCCAGCGCTTCGGTGAGATGGAGGTGTGGGCGCTGGAGGCTTATGGCGCCGCTTACGCCCTCCAGGAGCTGCTGACCATCAAGTCCGACGACGTGACCGGCCGCGTGAAGGTCTACGAGGCCATCGTCAAGGGCGAGAACATCCCCGAGCCCGGCATTCCCGAGTCCTTCAAGGTGCTCATCAAGGAAATGCAGTCGCTCTGCCTCAACGTGGAGGTGCTGTCCTCGGACGGCATGTCCATCGAGATGCGCGACACGGACGAGGACGTCTTCCGCGCCGCGGAGGAGCTCGGTATCGACCTGTCCCGGCGCGAGCCGAGCAGCGTCGAAGAGGTCTGACGGGTCTGGCCGGGGCTCCCTGAACAAGAGCCCCGGCTAACCCCGGACCCCAGTCAGACCAGTGAAGAATCGACCCCGAAAGAGGGATTGACGACAAGTGCTCGACGTCAACTTCTTCGACGAGCTGCGGATCGGCCTTGCTACCGCTGACGACATTCGTCAGTGGTCCCACGGTGAGGTCAAGAAGCCGGAGACCATCAACTACCGCACCCTCAAGCCCGAAAAGGACGGACTCTTCTGCGAGAAGATCTTCGGTCCGACCCGGGACTGGGAGTGCTACTGCGGCAAGTACAAGCGTGTCCGCTTCAAGGGCATCATCTGCGAGCGCTGCGGCGTCGAGGTCACTCGCGCCAAGGTGCGTCGTGAGCGGATGGGCCACATTGAGCTGGCCGCTCCCGTGACCCACATCTGGTACTTCAAGGGCGTTCCGTCGCGGCTGGGCTACCTGCTCGACCTCGCCCCGAAGGACCTGGAGAAGGTCATCTACTTCGCCGCGTACATGATCACGTACGTGGACGACGAGCGTCGTACCCGCGACCTGCCGTCGCTGGAGGCTCACGTCTCCGTCGAGCGTCAGCAGGTCGAGAACCGTCGCGACGCCGACCTCGAAACCCGCGCCAAGAAGCTCGAGACCGACCTGGCCGAGCTTGAGGCCGAGGGCGCCAAGGCCGACGTACGCCGCAAGGTGCGCGAAGGTGCCGAGCGTGAGATGAAGCAGCTGCGCGACCGTGCGCAGCGCGAGATCGACCGTCTCGACGAGGTGTGGACCCGCTTCAAGAACCTCAAGGTCCAGGACCTGGAGGGTGACGAGCTCCTCTACCGCGAGCTGCGTGACCGCTTCGGGACCTACTTCGACGGCTCCATGGGTGCGGCTGCCCTGCAGAAGCGCCTGGAGTCCTTCGACCTGGACGAGGAGGCCGAGCGCCTCCGCGAGATCATCCGTACCGGCAAGGGCCAGAAGAAGACCCGTGCGCTGAAGCGGCTGAAGGTCGTGTCTGCGTTCCTGCAGACCTCCAACAGCCCCAAGGGCATGGTTCTCGACTGCGTCCCGGTCATCCCGCCGGACCTTCGCCCGATGGTGCAGCTGGACGGTGGCCGCTTCGCGACCTCCGACCTGAACGACCTGTACCGCCGTGTGATCAACCGGAACAACCGTCTGAAGCGGCTTCTCGACCTCGGTGCTCCAGAGATCATCGTGAACAACGAGAAGCGCATGCTTCAGGAGGCCGTCGACGCGCTCTTCGACAACGGCCGTCGTGGCCGCCCGGTGACGGGCCCCGGCAACCGTCCGCTGAAGTCGCTGTCCGACATGCTCAAGGGCAAGCAGGGCCGATTCCGTCAGAACCTGCTCGGCAAGCGTGTGGACTACTCCGCGCGTTCCGTGATCGTCGTCGGTCCGCAGCTGAAGCTGCACCAGTGCGGTCTGCCGAAGGCGATGGCGCTGGAGCTCTTCAAGCCGTTCGTGATGAAGCGCCTGGTCGACCTGAACCACGCGCAGAACATCAAGAGCGCGAAGCGCATGGTGGAGCGCGGCCGTACGGTCGTGTACGACGTCCTCGAAGAGGTCATCGCCGAGCACCCGGTTCTGCTGAACCGTGCTCCCACCCTGCACCGCCTCGGCATCCAGGCCTTCGAACCGCAGCTGGTCGAGGGCAAGGCCATCCAGATCCACCCGCTCGTCTGCACCGCGTTCAACGCGGACTTCGACGGTGACCAGATGGCCGTGCACCTGCCGCTCTCCGCGGAGGCGCAGGCCGAGGCCCGCATCCTGATGCTGTCCTCGAACAACATCCTCAAGCCCGCGGACGGCCGTCCGGTGACGATGCCGACCCAGGACATGGTCCTCGGTCTGTTCTTCCTCACCACCGACGGCGAGCTGCGGGACGTCAAGGGCGAGGGCCGGTCCTTCGGCTCCGCGGCCGAGGCGATCATGGCGTTCGACGCCGGTGACCTCTCGCTGCAGTCGCGCGTGGACATCCGCTTCCCGGTGGGCACCATCCCGCCGCGCGGCTGGACCCCGCCGGTGCAGGAGGAGGGCGACCCGGAGTGGCAGCAGGGTGACACCTTCCGCCTGAACACCACGCTGGGCCGCGCGCTCTTCAACGAGCTGCTGCCCGAGGACTACCCGTTCGTCGACTACGAGGTCGGCAAGAAGCAGCTCTCCGAGATCGTCAACGACCTCGCCGAGCGCTACCCCAAGGTCATCGTGGCGGCGACGCTCGACAACCTGAAGGCGGCCGGCTTCTACTGGGCGACCCGTTCCGGCGTCACCGTGGCCATCTCCGACATCGTCGTTCCCGACGCGAAGCGCGCGATCGTCAAGGGCTACGAGGACCAGGACGAGAAGGTCCAGAAGCAGTACGAGCGTGGTCTGATCACCAAGGACGAGCGCACGCAGGAGCTCATCGCGATCTGGACCAAGGCGACCAACGAGGTTGCCGAGGCGATGAACGCGAACTTCCCGAAGACCAACCCGGTCTCGATGATGGTCAACTCGGGCGCCCGCGGAAACATGATGCAGATGCGTCAGATCGCCGGTATGCGTGGTCTGGTGTCGAACGCCAAGAACGAGACGATCCCGCGTCCCATCAAGGCGTCCTTCCGTGAAGGCCTGTCCGTGCTGGAGTACTTCATCTCCACGCACGGTGCCCGTAAGGGTCTGGCGGACACCGCCCTGCGTACCGCCGACTCGGGTTACCTCACCCGTCGTCTGGTCGACGTCTCCCAGGACGTCATCATTCGCGAGGAGGACTGCGGTACCGACCGCGGCCTGCGTCTGGCGATCGCCGAGCGGGGCGCCGACGGCGTCCTGCGCAAGACGGAGAACGTCGAGACCAGCGTGTACGCACGTGCGCTGGCCGAGGACATCACCGTCGACGGCAAGGTGCTGGCCCCGGCCAACACCGACCTGGGCGACGTCCTCATCGACGAGCTCGTCAAGTACGGCATCGAGGAGGTCAAGACCCGTTCGGTCCTGACCTGCGAGTCCGCCGTCGGTACCTGCGCCATGTGCTACGGCCGCTCGCTGGCCACCGGCAAGCTGGTCGACATCGGTGAGGCGGTCGGCATCATCGCCGCCCAGTCCATCGGTGAGCCCGGCACGCAGCTGACGATGCGTACCTTCCACACCGGTGGTGTGGCCGGTGACGACATCACCCAGGGTCTGCCCCGTGTCGTCGAGCTCTTCGAGGCTCGTACGCCGAAGGGTGTCGCCCCGATCTCCGAGGCCTCCGGCCGCGTGCGGATCGAGGAGACCGAGAAGACCAAGAAGCTCGTCGTCACCCCCGACGACGGCAGCGACGAGACGGCGTTCCCGATCTCGAAGCGTGCCCGTCTGCTGGTGGGCGAGGGCGACCACGTCGAGGTGGGCCAGAAGCTCACCGTGGGTGCCACCAACCCGCACGACGTGCTGCGCATCCTGGGTCAGCGTGCCGTCCAGGTCCACCTGGTCGGCGAAGTCCAGCGGGTCTACAACTCGCAGGGCGTGTCGATCCACGACAAGCACATCGAGATCATCATCCGGCAGATGCTCCGCCGTGTGACGATCATCGAGTCCGGCGACGCCGAGCTGCTGCCCGGCGAGCTCGTCGAGCGCTCGAAGTTCGAGACCGAGAACCGTCGTGTGGTCCAGGAAGGCGGCCACCCGGCCTCCGGCCGTCCGCAGCTGATGGGTATCACCAAGGCCTCGCTGGCGACGGAGTCCTGGCTGTCGGCCGCCTCCTTCCAGGAGACGACCCGAGTCCTGACGGATGCGGCGATCAACGCCAAGTCCGACAGCCTCATCGGCCTCAAGGAGAACGTCATCATCGGTAAGCTCATCCCGGCCGGTACGGGCCTGTCCCGCTACCGCAACATCCGGGTCGAGCCGACCGAGGAGGCCAAGGCCGCGATGTACTCGGCCGTCGGCTACGACGACATCGACTACTCGCCGTTCGGCACGGGCTCCGGCCAGGCCGTTCCGCTGGAGGACTACGACTACGGTCCGTACAACCAGTAAGCGGGTCGCTTGAGTTGAAGGGCGGTCACCTTTCGGGGTGGCCGCCCTTCGGCTTTTCCCGTGACGGGAACCTATGCCGGAAATGCCGCGTTGGAGCATGATGGAAGGCCAGTCGCTGGGGGGAGGTGCTCCCGTGTCGTACCCGTCGTGGCAGCCCGGGGAGGGGCCGAAGGATCCACAGGTCCCGCAGGGGCCGGGCGGTCCGCCGTCCTGGCGCGGGCCGAGTGGTCCACCGCCGTTCTGGCCCCAGCAGAGCGTTCCGCCGCAGCCCGGGTACGTGGACAGCGGGCATTCCATGCTCGCCTCCCACGCCGATCGGGAGCGGGCCGTCGACGTGCTCAGAGCGGGCTTCGGCGAGGGACGCATGGAGCAGGCCGAGTTCGAGAAGCGGGTGGCACGGGCCTACGCGGCCCGTACGGTGGGCGAGCTGGCCCTTCTGGTGGCCGACCTCCCTCAGGGCCCCGTACCGCTGCCGGCGGCCGCAGCGGCCGTGCCACGGACCTTCCTGCCCATGCAGGTGCCGAAGACGAACGAGAAGGCGATCGGCGCGGCGATCTGCGGCGGGCTCTGCCTCGTGACCGTCGGGCTCACCGGCATTCCCGCCGTGATCCTGGGCCATTCCGCGCGCTCCGAGATCCGGCGCACGGGCGAGGGCGGTGACGGTCTCGCGCTCACCGGGCTCGTCCTCGGCTGGCTGTCCACGGCGGGCTGGGCGCTCCTGGTGACACTGCTGCTCATCGCGGCGGTGACGACCTGACGAAGATCGGGAACGGCGCGGTGGCTTGGCGAGGCCCGCTCGGAAATGTTAGTGCGGTCCATTTGTTTTGACCGCAGCGTATGAGGTAGGTACGCTCAGACCTTGTGCCTGGGGTGTGCCCTGGCTCCCGTGCGTGCCTTCGAACCGCAGGGGAAGCCGTAAGCGGCCACCGTAAATCTGCGCCCTTCCCGCCTTTCGGCGGGAGTCTGCAGGCTTCGACACACCCGACCGCGTGGGTCGGCGGTGTTCCAGGTTAGCTTCACCATTCGGCACACAGAAACCGGAGAAGTAGTGCCTACGATCCAGCAGCTGGTCCGGAAGGGCCGGCAGGACAAGGTCGAGAAGAACAAGACGCCCGCACTCGAGGGTTCGCCCCAGCGTCGCGGCGTCTGCACGCGTGTGTTCACGACCACCCCGAAGAAGCCGAACTCGGCCCTGCGTAAGGTCGCGCGTGTGCGTCTGACCAGCGGGATCGAAGTCACCGCTTACATTCCGGGTGAGGGACACAACCTGCAGGAGCACTCCATCGTGCTCGTGCGTGGTGGCCGTGTGAAGGACCTGCCGGGTGTTCGCTACAAGATCATCCGAGGTTCGCTTGACACGCAGGGTGTCAAGAACCGCAAGCAGGCCCGCAGCCGCTACGGCGCCAAGAAGGAGAAGTAGAAATGCCTCGTAAGGGCCCCGCCCCGAAGCGCCCGGTCATCATCGACCCGGTCTACGGTTCCCCTCTGGTGACCTCCCTGATCAACAAGGTGCTGCTCAACGGCAAGCGCTCCACCGCCGAGCGCATCGTCTACGGCGCCATGGAGGGCCTGCGCGAGAAGACCGGCAACGACCCGGTCATCACGCTCAAGCGCGCTCTGGAGAACATCAAGCCGACTCTTGAGGTCAAGTCCCGCCGTGTCGGTGGCGCCACCTACCAGGTGCCGGTCGAGGTCAAGCCCGGCCGCGCCAGCACCCTGGCGCTGCGCTGGCTGGTCGGTTACTCCCGCGCCCGTCGCGAGAAGACCATGACCGAGCGTCTGCTCAACGAGCTTCTCGACGCGTCCAACGGCCTCGGTGCCGCTGTGAAGAAGCGCGAGGACACCCACAAGATGGCCGAGTCCAACAAGGCCTTCGCGCACTACCGCTGGTAGTCGCTACCCCCATCGAGACCGAGAGAAGACCGAAGCCTTATGGCTACCACTTCACTTGACCTGGCCAGGGTCCGCAACATCGGGATCATGGCCCACATCGACGCGGGTAAGACGACCACCACCGAGCGGATCCTCTTCTACACCGGCGTCAGCTACAAGATCGGTGAAGTCCACGACGGCGCTGCCACCATGGACTGGATGGAGCAGGAGCAGGAGCGTGGCATCACGATCACCTCTGCTGCCACCACCTGTCACTGGCCGCTTGAGGACGACGACTACACGATCAACATCATCGACACCCCGGGGCACGTCGACTTCACGGTCGAGGTGGAGCGTTCGCTCCGCGTCCTCGACGGTGCCGTCACGGTGTTCGACGGTGTCGCGGGCGTTGAGCCGCAGTCCGAGACGGTGTGGCGTCAGGCCGACCGTTACGGCGTGCCGCGCATCTGCTTCGTGAACAAGCTGGACCGTACGGGCGCGGAGTTCCACCGCTGCGTCGACATGATCAAGGACCGCCTCGGTGCGGTTCCGCTGATCATGCAGCTTCCGATCGGTGCCGAGATGGACTTCAAGGGTGTTGTGGACCTGGTCCGCATGAAGGCGCTCGTGTGGTCCGCCGAGGCGGCCAAGGGCGAGATGTACGACGTCGTCGACATCCCGGCCACGCACGCCGAGGCTGCCGAGGAGTACCGCGGCAAGCTCGTCGAGGCCGTCGCGGAGAACGACGACGAGATCATGGAGCTGTTCCTGGAGGGCCAGGAGCCCACCGAGGAGCAGCTGTACGCCGCGATCCGTCGCGTCACCATCGCGTCCGGCAAGTCCAAGGGCGTCACGGTCACCCCGGTGTTCTGTGGCACCGCGTTCAAGAACAAGGGCGTCCAGCCCCTGCTCGACGCGGTCGTGCGCTACCTGCCGACCCCGCTCGACGTCGAGGCCATCGAAGGTCACGACGTCAAGGACCCCGAGGTCGTCGTCAAGCGCAAGCCGTCCGTGGACGAGCCGCTGTCCGCGCTCGCGTTCAAGATCATGAGCGACCCGCACCTGGGCAAGCTCACCTTCGTCCGGGTCTACTCGGGCCGCCTGGAGTCCGGCACCGCGGTGCTGAACTCCGTCAAGGGCAAGAAGGAGCGCATCGGCAAGATCTACCGCATGCACGCGAACAAGCGTGAGGAGATCGAGGCGGTGGGCGCCGGCGACATCGTCGCCGTGATGGGCCTGAAGCAGACCACCACCGGTGAGACGCTGTCCGACGACAAGAACCCGGTGATCCTGGAGTCCATGGACTTCCCGGCGCCGGTCATTCAGGTCGCGATCGAGCCCAAGTCCAAGGGTGACCAGGAGAAGCTGGGTGTCGCCATCCAGCGTCTCGCGGAGGAGGACCCCTCCTTCCAGGTTCACTCGGACGAGGAGACCGGCCAGACCATCATCGGCGGTATGGGCGAGCTGCACCTCGAGGTGCTGGTCGACCGTATGCGCCGTGAGTTCAAGGTCGAGGCCAACGTCGGTAAGCCGCAGGTCGCCTACCGTGAGACGATCCGCAAGGCCGTCGAGCGCGTGGACTACACCCACAAGAAGCAGACCGGCGGTACCGGTCAGTTCGCCAAGGTGCAGATCGCGATCGAGCCCATCACCGAGACCGACGGTCCGGCGTACGAGTTCGTGAACAAGGTGACCGGTGGCCGTATCCCGCGGGAGTACATCCCGTCGGTGGACGCCGGTGCGCAGGAGGCCATGCAGTTCGGCATCCTCGCCGGGTACGAGATGACGGGTGTCCGCATCACGCTTCTCGACGGTGCCTACCACGAGGTCGACTCCTCCGAGCTCGCCTTCAAGATCGCCGGTTCGCAGGCCTTCAAGGAGGCCGCCCGCAAGGCCAGCCCCGTGCTGCTCGAACCGATGATGGCCGTCGAGGTCACCACGCCCGAGGACTACATGGGCGATGTCATCGGCGACATCAACTCCCGCCGTGGCCAGATCCAGGCCATGGAGGAGCGTGCCGGTGCCCGCGTCGTGAAGGGCCTGGTTCCACTGTCGGAGATGTTCGGCTACGTCGGCGACCTCCGCAGCAAGACATCGGGTCGCGCGAGCTACTCGATGCAGTTCGACTCCTACGCCGAGGTTCCCCGGAACGTCGCCGAGGAGATCATCGCGAAGGCCAAGGGCGAGTAACTCAGCGAGTCGGACTCAACCGAGTTCACACCTTAGGCTTGACTCCGGAGCCTGCTGGGGCATTCCACCGCAAACAGCGGCGGAACCGCCCCGGGCCCCGGCTTTCCAGCAAAGATCACCTGGCGCCGATGAGTAAGGCGTACAGAACCACTCCACAGGAGGACCCCAGTGGCGAAGGCGAAGTTCGAGCGGACTAAGCCGCACGTCAACATCGGCACCATCGGTCACATCGACCACGGTAAGACGACCCTCACGGCCGCCATTACCAAGGTGCTGCATGACGCGTACCCGGACCTGAACGAGGCCTCGGCCTTCGACCAGATCGACAAGGCTCCTGAGGAGCGCCAGCGCGGTATCACGATCTCCATCGCGCACGTCGAGTACCAGACGGAGACGCGTCACTACGCCCACGTCGACTGCCCCGGTCACGCGGACTACATCAAGAACATGATCACGGGTGCGGCGCAGATGGACGGCGCCATCCTCGTTGTCGCCGCGACGGACGGCCCGATGCCGCAGACCAAGGAGCACGTGCTCCTGGCCCGCCAGGTCGGCGTTCCGTACATCGTCGTCGCCCTGAACAAGGCCGACATGGTGGACGACGAGGAGATCCTGGAGCTCGTCGAGCTCGAGGTCCGTGAGCTGCTCTCCGAGTACGAGTTCCCGGGCGACGACCTGCCGGTCGTCAAGGTCTCGGCGCTCAAGGCCCTTGAGGGCGACAAGGAGTGGGGCCAGACCGTCCTCGACCTGATGAAGGCCGTCGACGAGAGCATCCCGCAGCCCGAGCGTGACGTCGACAAGCCGTTCCTCATGCCCATCGAGGACGTCTTCACGATCACCGGTCGTGGCACGGTCGTCACCGGCCGTATCGAGCGTGGTGTCCTCAAGGTCAACGAGACCGTCGACATCGTCGGCATCAAGACCGAGAAGACCACCACCACGGTCACCGGCATCGAGATGTTCCGCAAGCTGCTCGACGAGGGCCAGGCGGGCGAGAACGTCGGCCTCCTCCTCCGTGGCATCAAGCGCGAGGACGTCGAGCGCGGCCAGGTCATCATCAAGCCCGGCTCGGTCACGCCCCACACCTCGTTCGAGGCCCAGGCGTACATCCTGTCCAAGGACGAGGGTGGCCGTCACACGCCGTTCTTCAACAACTACCGTCCCCAGTTCTACTTCCGTACGACTGACGTGACCGGTGTTGTGACCCTCCCCGAGGGCACGGAGATGGTCATGCCCGGCGACAACACTGAGATGACGGTCGACCTCATCCAGCCCGTCGCCATGGAAGAGGGCCTGAAGTTCGCCATCCGCGAGGGTGGCCGGACCGTGGGCGCCGGCCAGGTCACCAAGATCAACAAGTAAGCGTCGCTTACCTGTTGGGCTTGAACGCCTGGTAGCTCCAGCGTCAGCTGAGCTGAGAGCTCTTCGAAGGGGCCCGTACGACTTCGGTCGTGCGGGTCCTTTTGCTGTTTGCGCTGGAGAGAGCTGAACGCTGGAGAGGCACTGAGTGGCGATGAGCCGGAGCGGGGTCAGCCCGGGGGCGCGAACACGCTTCGTTCCGTCACGTCGGTGAGAATGCGGGCGGCAGCGCGGAAGTCGTTGTCGTCGTGCAGGACGACCAGGCCGTGGTGAGAGGCCGTGGCGCAGACCAGCCAGTCGATGACGGACAGGCTCTGGTGCTGGCCTCGTTGGGCGAGGCGGTACTGTGCCGCCTCGATCCACCGCCAGACGCCCTTCGGGACCGGCACGTCCGGGTACAGGTCGGCGAACATCTCCGTCATGAGGTCGTATTCGTCGAGACCGCGTGCGGACTGGAGGAACTCGGTGCGCTGTGCGGCGCATGAGCCGATGGCTCCTTCGTCGAGTTCGTGAGCCCAGAGGTCGTTGAGCTTTCTGTCGCGCTGGAGCCGCCACACGGCGGTCGAGTCGGCGAGATAGCGGATCACGGTCAGGCGATGCCCTTCTCCGTGGGCTCCCCGGCCGGGGCCCCCTTCTCCGCCGCGTGGCGCCGCCAGAAGTCGCCCTCATCCCACTGCTGGGCCCGCTCAAGATGCCGCAGCCTGGCCTCGGTGCGGCGGCGGCGCTCGGCGTACTCCCGGAGAGCGATGTTGACCATCTCCTTTTTGGTCTTGGCCCCCGACAGCCGCATGGCCTCGGCGAGGGCTTCGTCGTCGATGTCGATCTGAGTGGCGGACATCAGGCACCTCCGCAGATGGGCTCCATGGGCACCATACAAAGGTAGCCAATGCCTCATACATCCGCAGGGCCCTTCCAGGGGTTTCCGGCCGTCAGGCGACCTCCAGGAGATCGGATCGGCAGCCGCGGCAGCGGCCCGGCTCGGGCGCGCGGAAGGCGCGGTCGCAGCCGTCGCAGTTCTGGAGGGGGAGCGGGCGTACGGCCCGTACGGCCGCCGGGGCTGCGGGGAGTGGGGGCGGGAGGAGTTCGGCGAGGCGGTGGGCCAGGAAGCCAGCTGGGTGGCGCAGGGGGTCCTCGGGGAGGCTCGCCGTCAGGGTGCGGCGTACGGCTTCGGGGGCGGCGCCGCGTTCCAGCCAGGCGGTGACGGCGGGGGCGAGCCGGCTCACGTCGCGCTCCGCGAGGAGGAGGCGGGGGTCGTCGCGGTGCAGGCTTGCGAGGAGCGTGGTGGCGGTGCGGTGGCTGGCTGAGTCGTAGGTGTGTGGTTCGGGGAGAGGGTTCCTGGGGCGGGGATCTGCGGCGGGTGGCGGCGGAACCTTGACGTCAGGCCGTACGGGGGCGGGGTCGGCCTCGATCGCGGGGGCAGGAACCGGAACGGGGACGGGCTTCGGCTGGGGAGTGAGCCTGGACGTGGGTGTGTGCCCGGACGTGGGTGTGGGCCTGGACGTGGGCCTTGGGCCAGGCTTCTGGGCGTCGACGCCCCTCGGCTGGTTGTACGACACCGTGTGCGTGACGACTCGGCCGCTCGGCAGGCGTTCGCGGGTGCGGGCGAGATAGCCGTGCGCCTCCAGCTCCCGCAGGGCCGCCGCGATCCTCGTCTCGCCCTCGGGGAAGCGGGCCGCGAGCGTCTTGATGTCGGCGCGGGCGCCGGCGGGCAGCGACTGGATGTGGACGGCGAGCCCGATCGCGAGCCCGGACAACTCCCGGTGCTGGGCGAGGTGGTTGCCGATCACCGTGAAGCGGGTGGTGTGGCGGACGTTGATATGGGTGATGCCCCGCGGAATCCGGGGCTGGGCGCACGGGGGCGCGCTAGGGTTCTGCTCATCCATCGGGAAGTCCCTTTGACTACTTCTCGTTGGTCAGGCCCTCGATCGGGATGCCAGTCCCGGCCGGGGGCCGTCGCATGTTCTGGAATTGTCTAGCTGGTCGACTTGCTGGTCGACATGCTGTTGATGTCTCGGTTGTCGCGGGGCGAGCATATGCCCGCCAACCGGACGAAAATCCAGCTGAGTTGGCGATTGTCACCCTTGTGGGCGACGCGGCCTCGCGGTGCTGACGGGGGAGGCAGGAGGGGCTTGGTGGGGTTCTCTCCCCGGGTCTTGGAAAAGCAATTGATGTCGTGCGCTTCCGGTTGGCCATTCACCGGGATGTGACTTGCCGCGATCCGGGGGGAGCGGGTTGCGGTACGACGCTGATCTCGGCCCAGACCGTCTTGCGCGGGGGTGGGCCGAGCATGACGCCCCAGCGGTCGGCGAGGGCCTCGACGAGGACCAGACCTCGCCCCGACTCGGCTGTGGGGGTGGGATGTTGGGGCTGGGCGACCGGTCGGTCTCCACGCGTGTCGGTCACCTCGATGCGGAGGGTGCCGCCGATCACGTACAGCGTGAGGCGGAAGTCGCGGCCGGGTACGCGGCCGTGGGTGACCGCGTTGGCCGCCAGCTCGGCCACGATGTGCTCGGCATGTCCGGGTCCGACGGGAGTTCCCAGGTGCGGAGTTGCTCCGTCGTGAGCAGGCGGGCCAGGCGGGCGCCGCGGGGTGTGGGGGACAGGAGCACGCTGAAGTTGCGGATGGTGCAGTCGAGTTGGGACGGGGGTCGGACCGTTTCCTGATTCATGTGACTCAGCGTGGCGGATGATGCCTAGTCTGAGCTGCGATGACGACTGTGCGTACCGGGACTGTCCCGCCGTTGTCTCGTTCTGTCTTGGCTGTCTCGGGTGTCGTACGGGTACGGGTGGGCGTTGGAGGTGGGTGGGCATGAGCAGCGAAGGTGTGGACGAGGCGGGCTGGGACCTCGAACCCGGGGACGAGAGCGCGCCGTTGGTGGAAGCCGTGGGGCGACTGGTCAGGCTCTGCCGGGAGGCGGCCGGGATGCGGGTCGCCGACTTCGCGGAAGCCATCGGGTACGGCGAGGACATGATCCGCAAGATCGAGCGCGGGGCGCGGATTCCCCGGCCGGAGTTCCTTGACCGGGCGGACGAGCTCCTGAACGCGGGCGGGCATCTCAAGGCGTTCAAGGAGGACATGGAGAAGGCTCGGTACCCGAAGAAGGTGCGGGAGCTGAAGGAGTTGGAGGACCGGGCGGTCGAGCTGATGCAGTACAGCAACCACAACATCCAGGGGCTGTTGCAGACGCAGGAGTACGCACGGGCGCTGTACGAAATGAGGCAGCCCGCACTCACCTCGGACGTGGTGGAGCGAGAGATCGCCGCACGTATGAGCCGGAAGTCGATCTTCGAGCGGGAGCCCGCCCCGACGCTCAGTTTTGTCCAGGAACAAGTGACTCTGGAACGCCCGCTCGGTGGGAAAATGGTGTTGCGTCGACAGCTCCAACACTTGCTGAAGGTGGGGCGGTTGCGCAACGTCACACTTCAGGTCATGCCGACCGACTGCGAGGAGCATGCCGGAGTACAGGGCTTGATCCAGGTGCTGAAGTTCGCCGACGGCACGGCGGTCGGGCGTTGCGATGGTGCGTTCAACGGGCGCCCGGTCTCCAACCCGAAGGATCTTCGTATCCTTGAATTGCGGTATGGCATGATCCGCGCGCAGGCTCTCACCCCGAGGGAGTCTCTGGCCTTCATCGAGCGCACTCTGGGAGAACTATGAGCGCCACGGAACTCCACTGGTTCAAGAGCAGCTACAGCGATAGCAACGAACCCGGCGACTGCGTCGAGATAGCCCTCAGCTCCGCCGTCATCCACGTCCGCGACTCCAAGAACGCCGTTGGCCCCCGGCTCACCTTCGCCCCGACCACCTGGGCCGACTTCGTCTCGTACGCCTCCGGGAGCTGAACCATTCGCCTTTCTCTCCCCGATGTGCGGCAGTCTGTCCCAACTGCCCTTGCCTGCCTACGATGTGAGGGGGCGGTGACACCGCTCGGCTGCGCGAAGGGGGAACCGTGCAGAGCGAGATCGTCGTTGCGCTCATCACCGCGGCGGGAACCATCGGGGTGGCCTACGTCTCATTCAGGAGCGGATCACGAGATGGTCCCCTGCATGAGCCACTGATCGATCTGAGCGTCTACTGCGGGCATGTCTGGGGCGCGGCCAAGGCCGCGACGGACAGTTGCGGCGACGGTATTCACCGGCTGCAACGCACCGGGAGGACCGAGGAGCCGGCGGGCGGGACGTACGACGCCTACAGCGAAATGCTGCGGCAGAGCAAGGACAGCCTCGACGCCGCACTCAAAGAGTTCCGCGTGTACAGGCAGGCCGCTGAGAGCTTCGGAGGGACGCTGCGTCGTCTCTGTGAGGCCATCGATGCATCGTCTCCGTCGCCGGACGACAATCACCTTCAGATCTTGGGAACCGATCTATCGAACCTGCGATCGATCTTGCAGGATTTAAGCGACCAGTTCGAGTACTGCGTGAACGGTTATGTCTCCGGACTGTCGTCCAGCATGTCGGCCCGTAGGCGCCGTAGGTTCCGACGCGCGGCCCGGAAGCGGTACCGGTGGGGTGTGAAGAGCGGCAGCGCTCTGTTCGATCCGTCCCGGAGGCCCGCGGCCGAGGAGCCGCCTCAAGGTGGCGGCGCGGCGCCCGACGAGCCGGAAACGCGCGAGACACCTCCGTGCGGCCACTGCATCTGGCGCTGCCCGCACGCGCCCCCCGGCTGCGGCACGGCAAACGGGGACGCTGGGCCGGAAGCGACGAGCTCGGACCCACCCGTCGGCGGAACGGCTCCGCAGGGCATCACGGGAAGTGACGGGGCGCAGCTTGGCGGCGGATCGGTACCGCCACGGGCCATTGGGCGACAAACTGCGTGAGTGTGGAGCTCTCGATGCGCGGCCCGTGTTTGACCTGCGTCACCCTGGGGGTATTCTCTCCGGCTCGATTGGCCAGCCGTATGCCCCGTATGGCAGACTACCGGGGTTGCTCGGTTGAGTGCCGATGCTGCGCGCCTCCCGCCGGGAGGACCGGAAGCGAGTCCCACAGTACTCGTCGCTCCAACTGCCGTAAGGCAGCGCTGGGGCGGACGTACGGGAATCTTCCGGGAAGTGTCAGCGGGGTACCGACCAGGCGCCCGGTGGCTACGCATCCGCTCATTCGATGCAGTCGGCCCCCGGTCCAGCGGTTGTCTTTTGGGCTCAGCCGCGTCCCTCGGCAGGGAAATCCACTCGTGGATATCTCTGTCAGCAGGAGCGCGACACGCCCGACCGCGTGGGTCGGAGGTGAGGGACGCGGAACCCCGGGTCGCAGAGCGTTAAACGAGACTAAGGACTACTGAGTAGCCATGGCGGGACAGAAGATCCGCATCCGGCTCAAGGCCTACGACCACGAGGTCATCGACAGCTCGGCGAAGAAGATCGTCGAGACGGTGACGCGAACTGGTGCGTCGGTCGCGGGCCCGGTGCCGCTGCCCACTGAGAAGAACGTGTACTGCGTCATCAAGTCGCCGCACAAGTACAAGGACTCGCGCGAGCACTTCGAGATGCGCACGCACAAGCGCCTGATCGACATCCTCGACCCGACGCCCAAGACCGTTGACTCCCTGATGCGACTCGACCTCCCGGCCGGTGTCGACATCGAGATCAAGCTCTAGGGGCCGGTGATCTGAGAATGGCTAAGCAGATCAAGGGCATCCTGGGCGAGAAGCTCGGCATGACGCAGGTGTGGGACGAGAACAACCGTGTTGTTCCCGTGACGGTCGTCAAGGCCAGCCCCAACGTCGTCACCCAGGTCCGTACGAACGACGCCGACGGCTACGAGTCGGTCCAGATCGCCTTCGGCGAGATCGACCCTCGCAAGGTGAACAAGCCCCTCAAGGGTCACTTCGCCAAGGCCGACGTCACCCCCCGCCGCCACCTCGTCGAGATCCGCACCGCGGACGCCTCCGAGTACACGCTGGGTCAGGAGATCTCCGCCGAGGTCTTCGAGGCCGGCGTCAAGGTGGACGTGACCGGCAAGAGCAAGGGCAAGGGCTTCGCCGGTGTCATGAAGCGTCACAACTTCAAGGGCCTCGGCGCCGGTCACGGCACCCAGCGCAAGCACCGCTCTCCCGGCTCCATCGGTGGCTGCGCCACCCCGGGCCGCGTGTTCAAGGGCCTCCGCATGGCGGGTCGCATGGGCAACGAGCGGGTCACCACCCAGAACCTG
This sequence comes from Streptomyces sp. NBC_00878, assembly GCF_026341515.1. Taxonomy (NCBI): domain Bacteria; kingdom Bacillati; phylum Actinomycetota; class Actinomycetes; order Kitasatosporales; family Streptomycetaceae; genus Streptomyces; species Streptomyces sp. NBC_00878. The sequence continues at coordinate 6,477,222 of NZ_JAPEOK010000001.1, forward strand.
ACCGTCCACGCCGTTGACGCGGAGAAGGGTCTGCTGCTCATCAAGGGCGCGGTTCCCGGTCCGAACGGCGGCCTCGTCCTGGTCCGCACCGCGGCCAAGGGGGCCTGAGGTAACGATGAGCACTGTTGACATCCTTTCGCCGGCAGGCGACAAGACCGGGACGGTCGAGCTCCCCGCGGAGATCTTCGACGTCGAGAAGATCAGCATTCCGCTGATCCACCAGGTCGTCGTCGCCCAGCTGGCCGCTGCCCGCCAGGGCACGCACAAGACCAAGACCCGTGGCGAGGTTCGCGGTGGCGGCAAGAAGCCGTACCGCCAGAAGGGCACCGGCCGCGCCCGTCAGGGCTCGACCCGCGCGCCCCAGTTCGCCGGTGGTGGCGTCGTGCACGGTCCCGTGCCGCGTGACTACTCGCAGCGGACCCCGAAGAAGATGAAGGCCGCGGCCCTGCGCCACGCCCTCACCGACCGGGCCCGCAACGCTCGTATCCACGTCGTCACCGGCGTGGTCGACGGCGAGATCTCCACGAAGGCCGCGAAGTCCCTGCTGGGCAAGATCAGCGAGCGCAAGAACGTGCTCCTGGTCATCTCCCGCGAGGACGAGCAGGGCCTGCTCTCCGCCCGCAACCTGCCCCAGGTGCACATCCTGGACCCGGGCCAGCTGAACACGTACGACGTTCTCGTCTCGGACGACGTGGTCTTCACCCAGGCCGCCTTCGAGTCCTTCGTGTCCGGTGCGCCCTCCGCAGAGCGGAACGCCGACACCGAAGGGAGCGAAGCCTGATGGCTACGCGTCACCCGAGCATCGCCTCGAAGGCCGCCAAGGCCAAGAAGGTCGCGCGCGTCGCCAAGGCGAAGCGCCACGCCACCGAGGGCAAGAACACCGTCGAGACCCCGCTGAGCAAGTCCTTCACGGATCCCCGTGACGTGCTCCTCAAGCCGGTCGTCTCGGAGAAGAGCTACGCGCTGCTCGACGAGGGCAAGTACACCTTCATCGTCGCGCCCGGCTCCAACAAGACGCAGATCAAGGAGGCCGTCCAGGCGGTCTTCTCGGTCAAGGTCACCGGGGTCAACACGATCAACCGTCAGGGCAAGCGCAAGCGCACCCGCACCGGCTTCGGCAAGCGTGCGGACAGCAAGCGCGCGATCGTGACCCTCGCTGAGGGCGACCGTATCGACATCTTCGGCCAGGCCTCCTAACGGAGCGCCCTGGTCCGAATATCGGACGAGGACTGAGAAATGGGAATCCGCAAGTACAAGCCGACTACGCCGGGCCGTCGTGGCTCCAGCGTCGCCGACTTCGTCGAGGTCACGCGGTCCACGCCGGAGAAGTCGCTGGTTCGCCCGCTGCACAGCAAGGGCGGCCGTAACAATTCCGGTCGTGTGACCGTTCGCCACCAGGGTGGTGGACACAAGCGCGCCTACCGTGTCATCGACTTCCGTCGCCATGACAAGGACGGCGTGCCGGCGAAGGTCGCGCACATCGAGTACGACCCCAACCGCACCGCGCGCATCGCGCTGCTGCACTACGCGGACGGCGAGAAGCGCTACATCCTCGCCCCCCGCAACCTGTCGCAGGGCGACCGCGTCGAGAACGGTCCCGGGGCCGACATCAAGCCGGGCAACAACCTGGCCCTCCGCAACATCCCGGTCGGTACCACGATCCACGCGATCGAGCTCCGTCCCGGTGGCGGTGCCAAGTTCGCCCGCTCCGCCGGTGCCTCCGTGCAGCTGCTCGCGAAGGAGGGCCAGATGGCCCACCTGCGCATGCCGTCCGGAGAGATCCGCCTGGTCGACGTGCGCTGCCGCGCCACCGTCGGCGAGGTCGGCAACGCCGAGCAGTCGAACATCAACTGGGGCAAGGCCGGCCGCAAGCGCTGGCTGGGCGTCCGCCCGACCGTTCGCGGTGTGGCGATGAACCCGGTTGACCACCCGCACGGTGGTGGTGAAGGCAAGACTTCCGGTGGTCGCCACCCGGTCTCGCCGTGGGGTCAGAAGGAGGGTCGTACTCGTTCGCCGAAGAAGGCTTCGAACAAGTACATCGTCCGCCGCCGCAAGACGAACAAGAAGCGCTAGGAGCGGGTTTAGATGCCGCGCAGTCTCAAGAAGGGGCCCTTCGTCGACGACCACCTGATCAAGAAGGTGGACGCCCAGAACGAAGCCGGTTCCAAGAACGTCATCAAGACCTGGTCCCGTCGCTCGATGATCATCCCGGCCATGCTCGGCCACACGATCGCGGTGCACAACGGCAAGACCCACATTCCGGTGTTTGTCACCGAGTCGATGGTCGGCCACAAGCTCGGCGAGTTCTCGCCGACGCGCACCTTCCGGGGTCACGTCAAGGACGACCGGAAGTCGAAGCGCCGCTAACGCGGGGTGGAATGACCATGACAGACACTGGAAGGACAACCATGGAAGCCAGGGCCCAGGCGCGGTACATCCGCGTTACGCCCATGAAGGCCCGCCGCGTGGTGGACCTTATCCGTGGCATGGATGCCACGGAGGCTCAGGCGGTCCTGCGTTTCGCCCCGCAGGCCGCGAGCGTGCCGGTCGGCAAGGTGCTTGACAGCGCCATCGCCAACGCCGCACACAACTACGACCACACCGACGCCGACAGCCTCGTCATCTCCGAGGCGTACGTCGACGAGGGTCCGACCCTGAAGCGGTTCCGTCCGCGTGCCCAGGGCCGCGCCTACCGGATCCGCAAGCGGACCAGCCACATCACCGTGGTCGTCAGCAGCAAGGAAGGAACCCGGTAATGGGCCAGAAGGTTAACCCGCATGGGTTCCGGCTCGGCATCACCACGGACTTCAAGTCCCGGTGGTACGCCGACAAGCTGTACAAGGACTACGTCAAGGAAGACGTCGCCATCCGTCGGATGATGACGTCCGGCATGGAGCGCGCCGGTATCTCGAAGGTGGAGATCGAGCGCACCCGTGACCGCGTCCGTGTGGACATCCACACCGCGCGCCCGGGCATCGTCATCGGCCGTCGTGGCGCCGAGGCCGACCGCATCCGCGGTGACCTCGAGAAGCTGACCGGCAAGCAGGTCCAGCTGAACATCCTTGAGGTCAAGAGCCCGGAGACGGACGCTCAGCTGGTGGCCCAGGCCGTCGCCGAGCAGCTGTCCTCCCGCGTCTCCTTCCGTCGTGCCATGCGCAAGAGCATGCAGGGCACGATGAAGGCCGGCGCCAAGGGCATCAAGATCCAGTGCGGTGGCCGTCTCGGCGGCGCCGAGATGTCCCGCTCGGAGTTCTACCGCGAGGGCCGTGTGCCCCTGCACACGCTCCGCGCGAACGTCGACTACGGCTTCTTCGAGGCCAAGACGACCTTCGGCCGTATCGGTGTGAAGGTCTGGATCTACAAGGGCGACGTCAAGAACATCGCCGAGGTCCGCGCCGAGAACGCCGCTGCCCGTGCGGGTAACCGCCCGGCCCGCGGTGGCGGCCCGGGTGGCGACCGCCCGGCCCGTGGCGGTGGCCGCGGTGGCGAGCGTGGCGGCCGCGGCCGCAAGCCGCAGCAGCAGTCCGCGCCGGCTGCCGAGGCCCCCAAGGCCGAGGCTCCCGCCGCCGCTGCCGCTCCGGCTGAGAGCACCGGAACGGAGGCCTGACCGACATGCTGATCCCCCGTAGGGTCAAGCACCGCAAGCAGCACCACCCCAAGCGCCGTGGTCAGGCCAAGGGTGGTACGGAGGTTTCGTTCGGCGAGTACGGCATTCAGGCCCTCACGCCGGCGTACGTGACGAACCGCCAGATCGAGGCGGCTCGTATCGCGATGACCCGTCACATCAAGCGTGGCGGCAAGGTCTGGATCAACATCTACCCGGACCGCCCGCTGACCAAGAAGCCCGCCGAGACCCGCATGGGTTCCGGTAAGGGTTCCCCCGAGTGGTGGGTCGCGAACGTGCACCCGGGCCGGGTCATGTTCGAGCTGTCCTACCCCAACGAGAAGATCGCCCGTGAGGCCCTGACTCGCGCAGCCCACAAGCTGCCGATGAAGTGCCGGATCGTCAAGCGCGAGGCAGGTGAAGCGTGATGTCGGCCGGTACCAAGGCGTCCGAGCTGCGCGAACTGGGTGACGAGGAGCTTCTCGCGAAGCTCCGCGAAGCCAAGGAAGAGCTGTTCAACCTCCGCTTCCAGGCGGCCACGGGTCAGCTCGAGAACCACGGTCGGCTGAAGGCCGTCCGCAAGGACATCGCGCGGATCTACACCCTGATGCGTGAGCGCGAGCTGGGCATCGAGACGGTGGAGAGCGCCTGATGAGCGAGAGCAACGTGACTGAAGAGACGAAGACGAACCGCGGTTTCCGCAAGACCCGTGAGGGTCTCGTCGTCAGCGACAAGATGGACAAGACCGTCGTCGTCGCCGTCGAGGACCGCGTCAAGCACGCGCTGTACGGCAAGGTCATCCGCCGTACGAACAAGCTCAAGGCCCACGACGAGCAGAACGCCGCGGGCGTCGGCGACCGGGTTGTCATCATGGAGACCCGTCCGCTGTCCGCGACGAAGCGCTGGCGCATCGTCGAGATCCTCGAGAAGGCCAAGTAGTTTCCGCGAGGAAACTCCGCAGGCAAGCACATCCCTCCTAGGGGGACACCCTAGGAACAGTTCCGCCAGGCTCGGCGAGCCCCGTGAACGACTTACGGGGCTCGCCGGGAACCGGCAGACAATCAGGAGATAGACGTGATCCAGCAGGAGTCGCGACTGCGTGTCGCCGACAACACTGGTGCGAAGGAGATCCTTTGCATCCGTGTGCTCGGTGGCTCCGGTCGCCGCTACGCGGGCATCGGTGACGTCATCGTCGCCACCGTCAAGGACGCGATCCCCGGCGGCAATGTGAAGAAGGGTGACGTCATCAAGGCGGTCATCGTTCGCACCGTCAAGGAGCGCCGCCGTCCGGACGGCTCGTACATCCGCTTCGACGAGAACGCCGCCGTCATTCTGAAGAACGACGGCGACCCTCGCGGCACCCGTATCTTCGGCCCCGTCGGCCGTGAGCTGCGCGAGAAGAAGTTCATGAAGATCATCTCGCTCGCGCCGGAGGTGCTGTAAGCATGAAGATCAAGAAGGGCGACCTGGTCCAGGTCATCACCGGTAAGGACAAGGGCAAGCAGGGCAAGGTCATTGCCGCTTACCCGCGCGACGAGCGCGTCCTGGTCGAGGGTGTCAACCGGGTCAAGAAGCACACGAAGGCCGGCCCCACCGCTCGCGGTTCGCAGGCCGGTGGCATCGTCACGACCGAGGCCCCGATCCACGTCTCCAACGTCCAGCTGGTCGTGGAGAAGGACGGCAACAAGGTCGTCACGCGTGTCGGCTACCGCTTCGACGACGAGGGCAACAAGGTTCGCGTTGCCAAGCGGACGGGTGAGGACATCTGATGGCTACCACCACCACTCCGCGTCTCAAGACGAAGTACCGCGAGGAGATCGCGGGCAAGCTGCAGGAAGAGTTCTCGTACGAGAACGTCATGCAGACCCCGGGCCTCGTCAAGATCGTGGTCAACATGGGTGTGGGCGACGCCGCCCGCGACTCCAAGTTGATGGACGGCGCCGTGCGCGACCTCACCACGATCACCGGTCAGAAGCCGGCCATCACCAAGGCCCGTAAGTCCATCGCGCAGTTCAAGCTGCGTGAGGGCCAGCCGATCGGTGCACACGTCACCCTCCGTGGCGACCGCATGTGGGAGTTCCTGGACCGCACCCTGTCGCTCGCGCTCCCGCGCATCCGCGACTTCCGTGGTCTGTCCCCCAAGCAGTTCGACGGCCGTGGCAACTACACCTTCGGTCTCACGGAGCAGGTCATGTTCCACGAGATCGACCAGGACAAGATCGACCGCGTCCGGGGTATGGACATCACCGTGGTCACCACGGCGACCAACGACGCCGAAGGCCGTGCCCTTCTCCGTCACCTCGGCTTCCCCTTCAAGGAGGCGTAAGCGAGATGGCGAAGAAGGCTCTGATTGCCAAGGCTGCTCGTAAGCCCAAGTTCGGTGTACGCGGCTACACGCGCTGCCAGCGCTGCGGCCGTCCGCACTCCGTGTACCGCAAGTTCGGCCTCTGCCGCGTGTGCCTTCGTGAGATGGCTCACCGTGGCGAGCTGCCGGGCGTGACCAAGAGCTCCTGGTAATCCCTCCCACCCGTCACCCGACCACCGCCCCTCAAGGGCGGCCCTTCGGGCCGACAGGTTGGATTGGGATTCCGGAAGCTCTCGGTAAGTAAAGGGCAGTGTCAGAGGTCCATCCCTCCATGGCTTAGGCTAGGAGGGTTGGGCGCTCTGACGCACAGACGCCCGCGGGCATGGCCCGCTATAAACGCTTACTACGCCGTAGGTCCCCGCACCGCACCCGTCCCGCCACTGAGTGGGGAGAGGGATGGCGCACTGGAAACCCCGGCGAGAGAGGCCGAAGGCCAATTCATGACCATGACTGATCCCATCGCGGACATGCTTACGCGTCTGCGTAACGCGAACTCGGCGTACCACGACGATGTCGCGATGCCGCACAGCAAGATCAAGTCTCACATCGCGGAGATCCTCCAGCAGGAGGGCTTCATCACCGGCTGGAAGGTCGAGGACGCCGAGGTCGGCAAGAAGCTCGTCCTCGAGCTGAAGTTCGGCCCGAACCGTGAGCGCTCCATCGCGGGCATCAAGCGGATCTCGAAGCCGGGTCTGCGTGTGTACGCGAAGTCCACCTCCCTGCCCAAGGTGCTCGGTGGCCTCGGCGTGGCGATCATCTCCACGTCGCACGGTCTCCTCACCGACAAGCAGGCCGGCAAGAAGGGCGTAGGCGGAGAAGTTCTCGCCTACGTCTGGTAGCGGAAGGGAACGGAGGAAACAGCTATGTCGCGCATTGGCAAGCTCCCCATCACGGTTCCCGCCGGCGTGGACGTCACCATCGACGGCCGTACGGTTTCGGTGAAGGGCCCCAAGGGCTCTCTCTCCCACACCGTCGCGGCGCCGATCGAGATCGCTAAGGGCGAGGACGGCATTCTCAATGTCACCCGCCCGAACGACGAGCGTCAGAACAAGGCCCTGCACGGCCTGTCCCGCACGCTGGTGGCGAACATGATCACCGGCGTGACCCAGGGTTACGTGAAGAAGCTCGAGATCAGCGGTGTCGGTTACCGAGTCCTGGCGAAGGGTTCCAACCTGGAGTTCTCGCTCGGCTACAGCCACTCGATCACTGTCGAGGCCCCCGAAGGCATCTCCTTCAAGGTCGAGAACCCGACGCGGTTCTCGGTCGAGGGCATCGACAAGCAGAAGGTCGGAGAGGTTGCGGCCAACATCCGCAAGCTGCGCAAGCCCGACCCGTACAAGGCCAAGGGCGTCAAGTACGAGGGCGAAGTCATCCGCCGCAAGGTCGGAAAGGCGGGTAAGTAAGCCATGGCATACGGAACGAAGATCGCTAAGGGCGACGCTTACAAGCGTGCAGCCATCAAGCGGCGTCACATCCGGATCCGTAAGAAGGTCAACGGAACGGCTGAGCGTCCCCGCCTGGTAGTGACGCGCTCGAACCGCCACATCGTGGCCCAGGTCATCGACGACATCAAGGGTCACACCCTGGCGTCGGCGTCGACCCTGGACACGTCGATCCGCGGCGAGGGCGAGAAGTCCGCGCAGGCCGGCAAGGTCGGCGCCCTGGTCGCCGAGCGCGCCAAGGCCGCGGGCGTCGAGGCTGTCGTATTCGACCGTGGTGGCAACCAGTACGCCGGGCGCATCGCCGCTCTGGCGGACGCCGCCCGCGAAGCCGGACTCAAGTTCTGAGTCGCCCGTCGCGTCAGCGACAAAATCGTTGGCGCGTAGCTAGCGGAAACAGAGAGAGGTAATTCCAATGGCTGGACCCCAGCGCCGCGGAAGCGGTGCCGGTGGCGGCGAGCGGCGGGACCGGAAGGGCCGTGACGGCGGCGCTGCTGCCGCCGAGAAGACCGCGTACGTTGAGCGCGTCGTCGCGATCAACCGCGTCGCCAAGGTTGTGAAGGGTGGTCGTCGCTTCAGCTTCACTGCGCTCGTCGTAGTGGGCGATGGCGATGGCACCGTCGGTGTCGGCTACGGCAAGGCCAAGGAGGTGCCGGCCGCCATCGCCAAGGGTGTTGAGGAGGCCAAGAAGCACTTCTTCAAGGTCCCCCGTATCCAGGGCACCATCCCGCACCCGATCACGGGCGAGAAGGCCGCGGGCGTCGTCCTGCTCAAGCCTGCTTCCCCCGGTACCGGCGTTATCGCCGGTGGCCCGGTGCGTGCTGTCCTCGAGTGCGCCGGCGTGCACGACATCCTGTCGAAGTCGCTCGGCTCGTCCAACGCGATCAACATCGTGCACGCGACCGTGGCGGCCCTCAAGGGCCTGCAGCGTCCCGAGGAGATCGCGGCCCGCCGCGGTCTGCCCCTCGAGGACGTCGCCCCCGCGGCTCTGCTCCGTGCGCGTGCGGGAGCGGGTGCGTAATGGCTCGCCTCAAGGTCACGCAGACGAAGTCGTACATCGGCAGCAAGCAGAACCACCGTGACACTCTGCGGTCCCTTGGTCTCAAGGGGATCAACACCGTGGTCGTCAAGGAGGACCGCCCCGAGTTCCGCGGAATGGTGCACACCGTCCGCCACCTCGTGACGGTTGAGGAGGTCGACTGATCATGGCGGAGAACAACCCGCTCAAGATCCACAACCTCCGTCCCGCCCCGGGCGCCAAGACCGCCAAGACCCGTGTGGGTCGTGGTGAGGCGTCGAAGGGTAAGACGGCAGGCCGTGGTACCAAGGGCACGAAGGCCCGTTACCAGGTTCCGGAGCGCTTCGAGGGTGGCCAGATGCCCCTCCACATGCGTCTTCCGAAGCTCAAGGGCTTCCGGAACCCGTTCAAGACCGAGTACCAGGTCGTGAACCTCGACAAGCTGGGCGCGCTGTACCCGGAGGGTGGCGAGGTCACCGTCGAGGGGCTCGTCGCCAAGGGTGCCGTTCGCAAGAACAGCCTCGTCAAGGTCCTCGGCCAGGGCGAGATCTCCGTGGCGCTGCAGGTGACGGTCGACGCCGTCTCCGGCTCCGCCAAGGAGAAGATCACCGCCGCCGGCGGTACCGTCACCGAGCTCGTCTGACATCACCAGGCGTCTCGATGACTTGAGCGAACCCGACCGGGGGTGCCCCACAAATGGGGCATCCCCGGTTGGTCGTTCCTAGGGGAGCGGTGTCGCCGGTAAGGTGGCCTGCGCTGCTAATTTTCGCCCGGTGTGCCGTACGGGAACTCCGGGAAGCTCCTGACTGTTAGTTAGCTGTCCGTTACTTATTCGTCGAACCTCAAGACCGTCACCTCTGACGCACTTGCGCGGGGGTCGCAGGAGGCACCGTGCTCACCGCGTTCGCCCGGGCGTTCAAGACGCCCGACCTGCGCAAGAAGCTGCTCTTCACGCTCGGCATCATCGTGGTCTATCGGGTGGGCACACACATCCCGATCCCCGGTGTCGACTACAAGAACGTCCAGATCTGTATCGACAACGCGAGCCAGAACACGGGTCTGTTCGGCCTGGTCAACATGTTCAGTGGTGGCGCGTTGCTGCAGATCACGATCTTCGCGCTGGGCATCATGCCGTACATCACGGCGAGCATCATTCTGCAGCTGCTGACCGTGGTGATCCCGCGTCTGGAAGCCCTCAAGAAGGAGGGCCAGGCCGGTACGGCGAAGATCACGCAGTACACCCGTTACCTGACGGTGGCGCTGGCCATCCTTCAGGGCACCGGTCTGGTGGCCACCGCGCGCAGCGGTGCGCTGTTCACCAGCTGCCCGGTCGCGAACCAGATCGTGCCGGACCAGTCGATCTTCGTGACCATCACGATGGTCATCACGATGACCGCCGGTACGGCCGTCGTCATGTGGCTCGGTGAGCTCATCACCGACCGCGGCATCGGCAACGGCATGTCGATCCTGATGTTCATCTCGATCGCCGCGACCTTCCCGTCCGCGCTGTGGGCCATCAAGCAGCAGGGTGACCTCGCGGACGGCTGGATCGAGTTCGGCACCGTGATCGCGGTCGGCCTGTTCATGGTCGGCCTGGTCGTCTTCGTGGAGCAGGCTCAGCGCCGTATTCCCGTTCAGTACGCGAAGCGGATGATCGGCCGCCGGTCCTACGGCGGTACGTCGACCTACATTCCGCTGAAGGTCAACCAGGCGGGCATCATCCCTGTGATCTTTGCCTCGTCGCTGCTCTACATCCCGGCGCTGATCGCGCAGTTCGCCGGTGGAACGTCCGGCTGGAAGACCTGGATCGAGCAACATCTGGCGGATACGGCCGCGCCGGCGCACATCGTCCTCTACTTCTTCCTGATCATTTTCTTCGCGTTCTTCTACGTGGCGATCTCGTTCAACCCCGAGGAAGTCGCGGACAACATGAAGAAGTATGGTGGCTTCATCCCGGGCATCCGGGCTGGCCGACCGACCGCTGAGTACCTGGGATACGTACTCAACCGGATCACCTGGCCGGGTTCGCTGTACTTGGGTCTGATCGCTCTCGTGCCGACGATGGCGTTGGCGGGCTTCGGCGCCAACCAGAACTTCCCGTTCGGTGGCACCAGCATCCTGATCATCGTTGGTGTGGGTCTGGAGACGGTGAAGCAGATCGAGAGCCAGCTCCAGCAGCGCAATTACGAAGGGTTCCTCCGCTGATGCGTATCGTCCTCGTCGGGCCGCCCGGTGCGGGCAAGGGAACGCAGGCCGCGTTCCTCGCCCAGAACCTGTCGATCCCGCACATCTCCACGGGCGACCTCTTCCGTGCCAACATCAGCCAGCAGACGGAACTCGGCAAACTGGCGAAGTCGTACATGGACGAGGGCAACCTCGTGCCGGACGAGGTCACGATCGCCATGGCACGGGACCGCATGGAGCAGCCGGACGCAGCGGGCGGTTTCCTGCTCGACGGCTTCCCGCGGAACGTCTCGCAGGCCGAGGCGCTGGACCAGGCGCTGAAGGCCGACAGCGTGGAGCTGGACGCGGTGCTCGACCTGGAGGTCCCCGAGGGCGAGGTGGTCAAGCGCATCGCCGGCCGCCGCATCTGCCGCAAGGACTCGAGTCACGTCTTCCACGTGACGTACAGCCCGCCGAAGAAGGAAGGCGTCTGTGACGTCTGCGCCGGCGAGCTGTACCAGCGCGACGACGACACCGAGGAGACCGTCCGCAAGCGCCTGGAGGTCTACCACACGCAGACCGAGCCGATCATCGACTACTACCGGGCCCAGGGCCTGGTCGTGACGATCTCGGCGCTCGGCAAGGTGGACGAGGTCACCAAGCGCGCGATGGACGCCCTCGACCGTCAGGCCGAGGGCAAGGGCCAGAGCGACGGTGACGAGGACAAGAGCGACAGCGAGGGCGACGACAAGTAGTCGTCCTGGCTGGTTCGGCCGCGGTGCCCGTGCTGGGCGCCGCGGCCTTACTGTTGTGTAGTTGACCGAATAGGCAGAGAAGACGGAGAGCGCGGGCCCTCATGGTGCAGATCAAGACCCCCGAGCAGATCGCCAAGATGCGTGAGGCGGGCCTGGTCGTCGCCGCCGTCCACCAGGCGACGCGGGAAGCCGCGGTGCCGGGCGCCACGACGCGCGATCTGGACCAGGTCGCGCGCAAGGTGCTCGACGAGCACGGCGCGAAGTCGAACTTCCTCGGGTACGGGGGCTTTCCAGCGACGATCTGCACCTCGGCGAACGAGGTCGTCGTGCATGGGATTCCGAGCGATGAGGTCGTCCTGAAGGACGGCGACATCATCTCGATCGATGCGGGCGCCATCGTCGACGGCTGGCACGGCGACGCCGCCTTCACCGCCTTCGTCGGGTCCGGTCACGCTCCGGAGCTCCTTGAGCTGTCCCGGGTGACGGAGGAGTCGATGTGGGCCGGGATCGCGGCGATGAAGCCGGGGAATCGGCTCGTCGACGTCTCGCGTGCCATCGAGACGTACATCCGGCGGCAGCCGAAGCCCGGCGGTGGCAAGTACGGGATCATCGAGGACTACGGCGGTCACGGCATCGGTACCGAGATGCACATGGATCCGCATCTGCTGAACTACGTGGAGCGGCGGCGGGGGAAGGGGCCGAAGCTCGTTCCCGGGTTCTGCCTTGCCATCGAGCCCATGGTTTCGCTGGGTACGCCGAAGACCGAGGTACTGTCCGATGACTGGACGGTCATCACTACGGACGGTACGTGGTCGTCGCACTGGGAGCATTCTGTTGCTCTGACGGAGGGTGGGCCGCTTGTGCTCACGGCTCCCGACGGGGGTAGGGCGAAGCTGGCGGAGTATGGGATCACGGCTGCGCCTGATCCTCTGGGCTGAGTTCGCGTCGTAGGGGCGGGCTGGTGTATGTGTCGCGGCTGCGGGCCGGTGGGGGCTCGTCGCGCAGTTCCCCGCGCCCCTGAAGGGGCGCCCATGCCAAGCCTCGTTTTCAGGGGTCCCCGCTAGCTCGCTGCTTAGGGATCTTCCGTGTGGGGCAGGCTATCTCGATTCGTCTTTCCGAGGGCCCTGGCGTAGACTGACTCGTCGGCTCTCGTGCATCCGCATGTCTGCATGTGGTAAGCGCGGGGCCGATCAAGGTAGTCGATTCGAAGGGCGAAGCGTGGCCAAGAAGCAAGGTGCCATCGAGATCGAGGGCACTGTCGTCGAGTCTCTTCCGAACGCCATGTTCAAGGTCGAGCTCCAGAACGGCCACCAGGTCCTGGCGCACATCAGCGGCAAGATGCGTATGCACTACATCCGTATCCTCCCTGACGACCGGGTCGTGGTGGAGCTGTCTCCGTACGACCTCACGCGCGGTCGGATCGTCTATCGATACAAGTGAGCTTGGGTGAGTCCCGTACTCGCCTCGGCGGCCGGGAGGGTCGTTGTCGGACAGGTTCGCCCTGTCAAACTCTCCGGAGCGATCCAGGGGAGAGTCTTCCTGATCCGTCAGGAAGAGAACTCCAACGGTACAAGTAGATCTTTTTTTGCGCCCCGCCTCCGCCTGGTGCGGTGGCACTGACCCGGAGAACCTCACCCAATGAAGGTCAAGCCGAGCGTCAAGAAGATCTGCGACAAGTGCAGGGTGATCCGCCGTCACGGCCGGGTCATGGTCATCTGCGAAAACCCGCGCCACAAGCAGCGCCAGGGCTGACGCACGACCGAACCTTCTGCACCCGCAGAGCTTCGCGCGACGCAAGTAGTACATGTTCATACGCAGAGCCCGGATCCGCTGTTCACAGGGATTCCGATACCCCCGGTCGGAGGCCGGGGACCCAGTTCGTACCTCATACGGCGACTGGGAACCGGCTCTGCGGAAGACCTCCGAACGACAACTGGAGCCATTGAATGGCACGCGTTTCCGGTGTTGACATCCCGCGCGAAAAGCGCGTGGAGGTTGCCCTCACCTACGTGTTCGGCATCGGCCGGACCCTCTCGCAGAAGACGCTGGCTGACACCGGCGTCAACCCGAACACCCGCGTTCGTGACCTCTCCGAGGAGGAGCTGGTCAGGATCCGCGAGTACGTGGACGCCAACTTCAAGACCGAGGGTGACCTCCGTCGCGAGGTGCAGGCCGACATCCGCCGCAAGGTCGAGATCGGCTGCTACCAGGGTCTGCGTCACCGCCGCGGCCTGCCCGTTCACGGTCAGCGCACCAGCACGAACGCTCGTACCCGCAAGGGCCCGCGTCGCGCGATCGCCGGTAAGAAGAAGCCGGGCAAGAAGTAGTCCTCAGCGGACAACGCTTCATCAGCGGTCTTCGCTGTAGGACCGACCACCTCCCCGTAGGAGTAATAGATGCCCCCCAAGGGTCGTCAGGGCGCTGCCAAGAAGGTGCGCCGCAAGGAAAAGAAGAACGTCGCTCACGGCCACGCGCACATCAAGAGCACGTTCAACAACACCATCGTCTCGATCACGGACCCCTCGGGCAACGTGATCTCCTGGGCCTCCGCCGGCCACGTCGGCTTCAAGGGCTCGCGCAAGTCCACCCCCTTCGCCGCGCAGATGGCCGCCGAGTCGGCCGCCCGCCGCGCGCAGGAGCACGGCATGCGCAAGGTCGACGTCTTCGTGAAGGGTCCGGGTTCCGGTCGTGAGACCGCCATCCGTTCGCTTCAGGCGACCGGTCTCGAGGTCGGCTCGATCCAGGACGTCACGCCGACTCCGCACAACGGCTGCCGTCCGCCCAAGCGTCGTCGCGTCTGACCCCGGCGCTTCTGGGTTTGCTGTGCCCCGGGCTTTCGGCCGGGGGTGTGGGGGCTGTCCCCCACATGTAACAGCCGGGCGGTACGGCTCTTCCGAGTCGTACCGCCCGTACCCTTGTTACACATCAGGGCGTCAAATAGCGGGCGCCCCTGACTGAAGGATCGCAACATGCTGATTGCTCAGCGTCCCTCGTTGACCGAAGAGGTCGTCGACGAGTTCCGCTCCCGGTTCGTCATCGAGCCGCTGGAGCCGGGCTTCGGCTACACCCTCGGCAACTCCCTCCGCCGGACTCTGCTGTCGTCGATCCCGGGTGCGGCTGTCACCAGCATCCGTATCGATGGCGTTCTGCACGAGTTCACCACCGTGCCTGGTGTCAAGGAAGACGTCACCGACCTCATCCTCAACATCAAGCAGCTCGTCGTCAGCAGCGAGCACGACGAGCCTGTCGTCATGTACCTGCGCAAGCAGGGCCCGGGGCTCGTCACCGCCGCCGACATCGCGCCTCCGGCCGGTGTCGAGGTGCACAACCCCGACCTCGTCCTCGCCACGCTCAACGGCAAGGGCAAGCTGGAGATGGAACTGACGGTCGAGCGTGGCCGTGGTTACGTCTCGGCTGTTCAGAACAAGCAGGTCGGTCAGGAGATCGGGCGTATCCCGGTCGACTCGATCTACTCGCCGGTTCTGAAGGTCACGTACAAGGTCGAGGCGACTCGTGTCGAGCAGCGCACCGACTTCGACAAGCTGATCGTCGACGTCGAGACCAAGCAGGCCATGCGTCCTCGTGACGCCATGGCGTCGGCTGGTAAGACGCTCGTCGAGCTGTTCGGGCTTGCCCGTGAGCTCAACATCGACGCCGAGGGCATCGACATGGGTCCGTCCCCGACGGACGCCGCCCTCGCCGCGGACCTGGCTCTGCCGATCGAGGAGCTTGAGCTCACCGTTCGGTCGTACAACTGCCTCAAGCGTGAGGGCATCCACTCTGTGGGTGAGCTCGTTGCCCGCTCCGAGGCGGATCTGCTCGACATTCGTAACTTCGGTGCGAAGTCCATCGACGAGGTCAAGGCCAAGCTCGCCGGCATGGGCCTTGCCCTGAAGGACTCGCCTCCCGGATTCGACCCGACCGCCGCCGCGGACGCCTTTGGCGCGGATGATGACGCGGATGCGGGCTTTGTGGAGACTGAGCAGTACTAAGAGCTCGGGGTCCGCTGTCTGTTCTAGGCTGCGGGCCGGTTCTTGGCTGGTCGCGCAGTTCCCCGCGCCCCTTAAGGGGCGCGGGTCCTCCGGCGCCTTGCAAAAGGTGCCCGGATCTCCGACGGGCGATCGCCCGCTCGGACACTGACCTCGGTACCTGATACGGCCGGGGCAGACACCTAGGAGAAACGCCATGCCGAAGCCCACCAAGGGTGCCCGTCTGGGCGGCAGTGCCGCGCACGAGAAGCTGCTCCTCGCGAACCTCGCGAAGTCGCTCTTCGAGCACGGCAAGATCACGACCACCGAGGCGAAGGCCCGTCGGCTCCGGCCGTACGCCGAGCGTCTGGTCACCAAGGCGAAGAAGGGCGACCTTCACAACCGCCGGCAGGTGCTCTCGGTCATCACGGACAAGAGCGTCGTCCACACGCTCTTCACCGAGATCGGCCCGCGCTACGAGAACCGCCCGGGTGGCTACACCCGTATCACCAAGATCGGTAACCGCCGTGGCGACAACGCGCCCATGGCTGTCATCGAGCTGGTGGAGGCCCTGACCGTGGCCCAGCAGGCCACCGGTGAGGCCGAGGCGGCGACGAAGCGCTCCGCGAAGGACGCCGAGGCCGCTGTTGAGGCCAAGGCCGAGGAGACCCAGGTCGAGGACGCCAAGGTCGACGTGACCAAGGCTGACGAGGCCGAGGAGTCCAAGGAGGCGTAAGGCCGTCCTTGGCTGCCGGTCCGTTGTGGCTGGTCGCGCCCACGCGGCGGTAGCCGCATATCGGTACAGCCCCGCGCCCCTTCGGGGCGTGCTTGAGCGGGCCCGTTCCTTTCCAGGAGCGGGTCCGCTTTCGTGTTCTTGAGAGGATCTCCAGGTGAGTGACGAAGCAGCGCCCGGCCATGTCCGTATCCGGATGGACGTCTCGTACGACGGGAGCGAGTTCTCCGGGTGGGCCAAGCAGGCCGGGGGGCGCAGGACCGTGCAGGGGGAGATCGAGGATGCCCTGCGGACGGTGACGCGGGCGCGGGACATCACGTACGAGCTGACCGTGGCCGGGCGGACCGATGCCGGGGTGCATGCCCGGGGGCAGGTCACGCATGTTGATCTGCCTGTGGAGGTGTGGGGCGAGCAGCGCGGGAAGCTGCTGAAGCGGCTGGCCGGGCGGTTGCCCAGGGATGTGCGGGTGTGGGCCGTCAGGGAGGCGCCGAGCGGCTTCAACGCGCGGTTCTCGGCCGTCTGGCGGCGGTACGCCTATCGCGTCACCGACAACCCCGGTGGTGTCGATCCGCTGCTGCGTGGCCATGTCCTCTGGCACGACTGGCCGCTCGATGTCGATGCCATGAACGAGGCCGCTCAGCGGTTGCTCGGAGAGCATGACTTCGCCGCCTACTGCAAGAAGCGGGAGGGTGCCACGACCATCCGTACGCTTCAGGAGCTGCGGCTGGAGCGGGGGAGTGACGGGATCGTCACCGCCACCGTGCGGGCCGATGCCTTCTGCCACAACATGGTGCGGTCGCTGATCGGGGCGCTGCTGTTCGTGGGGGACGGGCATCGGGGGCCCGAGTGGCCCGGGAAGGTCCTCGCCGCGGGTGTACGGGACTCCGCCGTGCATGTGGTAAAGCCGCACGGGCTGACGCTCGAAGAGGTCGGGTATCCGGCCGACGCGCTGCTGGCCGCGCGGAACAAGGAGGCGCGGAACCGGCGGACACCGCCGGGCGCGGGGTGCTGCTGACGGGCTGCGCTGACCTGCGGCTCCGTCGGCCTGTAAAGGTGCGTAAGTGGTTAGATATGCCCGCTGTTGCGTGTGATGAAACCCCTGCGTAACACGAATGTTCGGACGTAACCTCTGAAACTCGGTTATGATTTCGCTGCTCGGCTGAAGGTTCGATTAGGGGTCGGCCGGGTTTGGGCGGGGGTAACGGGCCGTAACGGCCCCGGGGGTTGTGCATGAGTGCAGTGGGGACTGCTCGTGTTCCGCAGAACAGGAAACGAAAAAAGACGTCGCAGAGCCATGGGCTCCTGCCGACGCCGCCGGACGACGTAGAGAAGTACTCGTACTCGCGTCGGTATCTGTGGGTGCTGACGGTCGGTTCGCTGATCAGCTTCGCGTGTCTGGCGATGAGCCAGTTTCTGTTCACGGCGTCGAGCCCGTGGTTCTGGCTGACGCTGCCGCTGCTGGCGTTCATCATCGCGGACTATCTGATCTCGTTGTACCTCGACGGGCTCAGCAAGGACTTCGACATCAAGGGCCACAAGCGTCTCGTACGCCAGTGGCATCCGGCCGTGTATCCGAGCGTGGACATCTTCCTGCCGGTCTGTGGTGAGCCCCTGGAGGTGCTCCACAACACCTGGGTCCATGTGAACCGGCTGGCCGACAGCTACCAGGGCGTCGTGAAGACGTACGTCCTGGACGACGCGGCCGAGGAAGAGGTCGGGGCGATGGCCCGCGACTTCGGGTTCGAGTACGTGGTGCGCGCCAACCGCGGCTGGTTCAAGAAGGCGGGCAACCTCAACCACGCCTTCGAGATGACCGACGGCGACCACATCCTGATCCTGGACGCCGACTTCGCGCCGCGCGCCGACCTGCTCGACGAGCTGCTGCCGCACATGGACGACGACGAGAAGTGCGCCATCGTGCAGTCGCCGCAGTTCTTCCGCATCGTCGACGCGCAGAACTGGATCGAGCGTGGCGCCGGCGCCGTGCAGGAGCAGTTCTACCGGTCCGTACAGACCTCCCGTGAGGACCTGGACGGCTCCATCTGTGTCGGTTCGTGCGCCGTCTACCGGCGCGCGGCCCTGGAGCAGACCAACGGCATCACGCTGATCGAGCACTCCGAGGACATGTACACCGGCTTCGACCTGCGGGCGCTGGGCTGGAAGCTGCGCTACGTGCCCGTCGCGCTGTCCGCCGGTGTGTGCCCGGACACGGCCGGTGCCTTCCACAACCAGCAGTACCGCTGGTGCATGGGCTCACTGGAGCTCCTCACCAGCAAGCGGTTCTGGGAGATGGACCTCAAGTTCAAGACCCGGCTCTGCTATGTGTCGGGCTTCCTCTACTACCTGCAGACCGCGCTCGCCACGTTCATCGCGCCGGTCATCCCGCTCGCCCTGATGATCCTTCGCCCCGATCTGCTGCGCGCCGAGGCCGCCCTGTGGGTGCTGCCGAGCGTCGCGTACGTGACGCTCGTCCTGCCGCTGTGGCACCGGGCGCCCTACCGTCTCGAGGCCTGGGCCGTCCGGATCATGTACGGGTGGTCGCACGTCTTCGCGGTCTGGGACGTGCTGCGGGGCCGTCCGATGGGCTGGAAGCCCACGGGCTCGGCGGGCGCCAAGAAGAACGGCATGCGCCGCTACTGGAACTGCATGATCTTCTGGACCGGCGGCTCCGCCGTCCTGTGGATCATCGTCGCCGCCTGGCGCATGCTCACCCTCTATCCGCCGGACTTCGCGCTGATGCTGTCCGCCGGCCTCTTCTACGCGATGGTCGTCGGCCGTGTCCTCGTACAGCCGCGTGCCCAGGAAGTGCAGGAAGCGACCGCATGAGTCTTTCCGTACGCCGAGTGCGGGCATCACGTCCCGTGCGGGCGCTCGTCGTCACGCTCCTTGCCGGTGCGCTGCTGGCCGGGTGCAGCACGTTCTCCGAGGAGGGCCGCGACCAGTACGAGCGCGGACAGGGCGAGAAGCCGGGGGCCGACGGCACCGGTGAGGCCAGTGAGTCCGCGAAGCCGGAGCCGCCGTACGACGTGCGGCCGCTGCTGCAGCCCAAGAAGAAGTACCTGGGCGTGGCCGCCGACGGCGCTCCCGCCAAGATGACGTCCGTCGAGGACTTCGCGAAGCGGGCGGGCAAGAAGCCCAACCTGATGGAGTTCTACTCCGCCTGGGGCGACCAGTACGAGCAGGCGCTCGTGAAGAAGTCCTGGGACTACGGCGCCGTGGCGTTCATCGCCTGGGAGCCCTTCGAGACGAGCATGAAGGACATCGCCTCCGGCAAGGAGGACGCGTACATCCGTGAGTACGCGAAGTCCGTCAAGGAACTGAACCTGCCCGTCGCGATCAGCTTCGCGCACGAGATGAACGGCTTCTGGTACCCGTGGGGCACCAGGAAGACCACCGCCGCCGACTTCACCGCCGCGTACAAGCACATCCACGACCTCTTCGACGACGAGGGCGCCACCCAGGTCATCTGGGTGTGGAGCCCGAACGTCACCCACCCGATGCCGAAGGTGAAGCTCAAGCCGTTCTGGCCGGGCGACGACTACGTCGACTGGGTCGGAGTCATCGGCTACTACGCGGCCACCGGTCCCTCGACGTACGACTCGCTCTACGGACCGACGATGACGCAGATCCGGGGCTTCACGAAGAAACCATTCATCATCGCGGAGACGGCCGCGCAGGCCGGTCAGCGCAAGCCCACCGACATCAAGTCCCTCTTCCAGGGGACCGCGAAGCGCGACGACGTCGTCGGGTTCGTCTGGTTCAACTTCGACAAGGAGACGGACTGGCGCATCAACAGCGGTCCGCTGTCGGAGAAGACCTTCAAGCAGCAGGCGGCGAGCCCGAGCTTCGGATTCGATGTGACGAAGCCATGAGCGACCGACGCACGCCCACCTGGGCGGACGACTCCGAGCTGCACGACGAGCAGGGTTACGGGCAGCGGCAGGACCGTCAGCAGAGCCCACTGCAAGGCCTTCAGCAGGGCCCGCCGGAGCATCAGCAGCAGTACGGCAACGGCAACGGCAACGGCAACGGCAACGGCAATAACGGGTACCCGCAGCAGAACCAGCAGCATCAGCACCAGCAGCATCAGCAGTACGGCAACGGAAACCAGCAGCAGTACGGCAACGGGAACCAGCAGCAGTACGGCCAGGGCGGTCAGCAGCAGTACGGCCAGGGCGGTCAGCAGCAGTACGCGCAGGGAAACCAGCAGCAGTACGCCCAGGGCGACGAGGACCAGCGGCGGTACGCGCAGCAGGAGAGCCTGCGGCAGTACGCGCAGCGGGCCGAGGCCCAGGTCCAGCAGGGCCAGACCCGGCCCCGCGTACAGCCGACCTACCCTCCCTACCAGCAGCAGGCCGGCGGCGATCAGGGCGGCTACGTCACCGAGACCGGCAGCTGGCGCTTCGACGTCCACGACCGGACGTCCTCGTACCCGGACCAGCAGACCTACGACACCTACGCGCCCTACGACCCGTACGCCTCGTACACCGCGGTCGAGCCGGAGGCGGCTCCCGCGCCCACGGCACCGGAGTCGGAGAAGCCGGGGTACACGCTGCCGCCCGTGCAGGAGTCGGCGTGGGCGGTGGACGGCGGGCGCAGCAAGTTGCTGGGCCGCTGGGTGATGCTCTGCGTCCTGCTGATCCAGACCGGACTCTCGCTGCGGCTGCGCGGCACCGCGTTCCAGGACGAGGCGCTCTACATCGCGGCCGGCCACTACGAGGTCGGGAACATCCTCAACGGCACGCCCGTGCCGGGTGACTTCGAGGGCTACTTCTCGGGCTACCCGAAGCTGTACCCGGTGCTCGCGGCCATGGTCGACAGCGTGGCCGGGCTCGCCGGAGTGCGCATCGTCAGCCTCTTCTTCATGCTCGGTGCGACCGCGCTGCTGTACGCGACGACCCGCCGGATGTTCAACGTCCGGGCGGCGCTCGGCGCGGCGGCGCTGTTCTCGGTCATCCAGTCGACGGTGTTCCTCGGCAACTTCGCCACCTTCGACGCCGCGGCGATCTTCCTGCTGGCCCTGGCGTTCTGGATCGTCGTACGGACCGGCCGGTCGCACATCCTGGCGGTCGTGCTCGCGGCGCCCCCGGCGTTCCTGGCCTTCGGCACCAAGTACGCGGCGGGTCTGTACCTGCCGACCCTGGTGGTCCTGGCCGTGCTGACCGCCTACCGGCACCGCGGGGTGCTCGCGCTCGTCCGCGGTGCGCTGCTCGGCGCGGCGATGGCCGCCATGCTGGGTGCCGCCTACGTCCTCACCGGCTCGCTCGGCGGTATCAGCCAGACCACCACCGACCGCGCCAAGGGCGCCGACACGGCGACGACGATCCTGCAGCACAGCTCCGAGTGGGGCGGGCTGATGTTCCTGGCCGCGCTCGGAGGCTCCATCGCCTATGTGATCCGCCCGAGCATGGGTGAGATGCCCTGGCTCGACAAGCAGGGGCCCGGGCCCGGGAGGTTCCGGCGGGTCTTGCTCGGTCTGCTGCTCACCGGGACCGCGCTGCTCGCTCCGGCCTATCAGATCCATCTCCAGACCGAGATCTCGCTCTTCAAGCACGTGGGCTTCGGTCTGCTCTTCGCCGGACCGATGGCGGGCCTCGGCATGTCACGGCTCGTCGGCCCGCACTTCCGGCACCCGCAGCTCGGCATCATGCTGTACGTCCTGACGCTGGTGTTCGGCATGGTGCAGTCCCAGCAGGCGTACAGCTTCCCGGACTCCAAGGAGATGACGGCGATCCTGCGCACCATGGTGGACCGCAAGGGCAGCTACCTCGCCGAGGAGCACGAGGTTCCCGCGTACTACCTGCGGGACAAGACCGACTACGACCAGTGGCAGAGCACGTTCGGCATGGACTACAAGGACAAGAAGGGCAAGCAGTACTCCGGCCCCGACGCCTACCGTGCCGCGGTCAAGGACGCGAAGTTCGACGTCATCGTGTTGCGCGGGACGGTCACGCCCGAGGTCGATACGGCCGTGACCGACGCGCTGCGCGGCAATTCCCACTACCGCCTGGCAGCCGTGTCGCGCTTCACCACCAGCAAGGGCGACGGCGCGTTCCGGATTTGGGTGAAGCGATGAGTGTCAATGCCTCTCCGCCGTACGGCGGCGGATACCCCGATGCCCAGGGGGGCCACGATCCGTACGCGGGTCAGGGCGCCTACCCCGGGCAGGGCGCGTACGCCGACGGCCAGGGCGGTTACGCCGGTCCTGGTCAGGGCGGCTACGCCGACCCGGCCCAGGGCACCTACGCCGACCACGCCCAGGGCGCGTACGGCGGCCCCGGCACGTACGCGGATCCCGGTCAGTACGCCGACCCGGCCGCCTACGCAGGCGCCCCCGGGCAGCAGCAGGCGCAGGCCGCCGAGCCCGTCGCGCCGAAGCAGGTCGCGCCGAAGCCGGTCGACCCCGAACCGCCCGCGGACGAGCCCGAGGCCGAGGCCGACGCGCCCGAGGACTCGAAGGGCGGGCGGCTCGTCACTGCTGTGACGTTCCTGCTTCCCACGCTGCTCGCGTTCGCCATGATCTGGCGCGGGATCGGCGACCGCCAGCTGTGGCGGGACGAGCACGCCACCTGGTGGGCGGCCACGCTGTCGTTCCACGACCTGAGCCTGCTGATCCGCTCGATCGACGTCGTGTTCACGCCGTACTACGTGGTCATGCACGTCTGGATCGCCATCGCCGGGGACTCCCCGACCGCGATGCGCATCCCGGGCGCGGTGGCGATGGCTGCATCAGCCGGTCTGCTGGCCCTGCTCGGGCGGCGGCTGTTCACCACGCAGGCGGGCATCCTCGCGGGGCTGGCCGTCGCCGTCATGCCGTTCACCACCCGGTACGGGCAGGAGATCAGGCCGTACGCCTTCGCCGTGGCGGCGGTGCTGCTGTCGACGCTGCTGCTCGCCCGGGCGCTGGACAAGCCGTCGTTCAAGGTGTGGGTCGCCTACACCCTGTCGGTGCCGCTGATCGGCTGGAGCCATCTGGCCTCGATGGCGGTGCTCGGCGCACATCTCGTGATCATCGTGATCGCGCGCCGCGCGGGTGACAAGATCGTCGGCTGGGCGTACGCGGCGGCCTTCACACTGGGCATGTGCTTCGTCGTCCCGATGGCCGTCTCGGGCTCTGGGCAGAGCGGTCAGATCGCCTGGAACAACCCCGGCGTCGAGGACCTGATGGACTTCCCCAAGAACCTCTTCGGCTCCTGGGCGGTGGCCGTACCGGTCATGGCGCTCGGCGCGCTCGGGCTGTTCTTCGCGGGCCGGATGGCTCTTCCCCTGGCCGTCTGGATCGTGCTGCCGCCCGTCGCGACGTACGTCACCGCCGCGCAGCTGCACCTCTTCCTGCCGCGCTATCTGCAGTTCACGGCGCCCGCCTGGGTGCTGCTCGCGGCCGTGGCCGTGGTCCGGCTCGCCGGTCCGGTGGCCGGGGCGAAGGCCGGCACGGGGGCGGTGGCCCGGCGCGGCTTCGGCTGGGTGCTCGTGGCGGCCGCGGTCGCCGGGGTCGCCTTCCAGTCGCTGCCCGGCATCCGCGAGACCCGCCAGAACGCGCTGGGCGAGCCGGACTACCGGGGCGCCGCGCAGCTCATCGAGGCCGGACAGAAGAAGGGCGACGGCATCGTCTTCAGCGGTGTGCAGACCGAGCGCCGGGCCATGGACTTCGAGTTGCGCGACGACGCGGGCCGTCCGAAGGACTGGCTGATGTACCGCACACCGCAGGAGCGGGGCTCGTTCGACGCGGCCGAGTGCCCGCATCCCGCCAAGTGCCTGGCCAAGGCCGATCGCCTCTGGCTCGTGTCGACCACGCTCGACGGGAAGCCGTTCAGCGGCATGCCCACGACGTCGGCGGCCGTGATCCAGAGAAGTTTCAAGGTCGTGAAGACCAAGAAGCTCACATACCTCCAGCTCGTGCTCCTCGAAAGGACACGCGCGGCGACGGACTCGTC
Organism: Streptomyces sp. NBC_00878; assembly: GCF_026341515.1. Taxonomy (NCBI): domain Bacteria; kingdom Bacillati; phylum Actinomycetota; class Actinomycetes; order Kitasatosporales; family Streptomycetaceae; genus Streptomyces; species Streptomyces sp. NBC_00878. Next base: position 6,501,201 of record NZ_JAPEOK010000001.1, read on the forward strand.
CGAGGAGAAGGACGACGCCGCCAAGCGCAAGGTGCATACCTGAGTTGGGTAGCCGGGCGCGGGCCAGCCCCGCGTCCGGCCAATCCCGCGTCCGCGGGGGCAAACAGAAAATGGGGAGGGGAAAGAGATGTCGTACGACGTGGGGGCGGACGTGGCTGTCACCGTGGTGATGCCTACGTACAACGAAGCCGCCAATCTGCCGAGAATGGCCGAGGCGGTGCTTCAACTGCCGCTGAACGGGCTCCACTTGAAGGTAGTGGACGACTCTAGTCCGGATGGTACAGGACGGATCGCCGAGGAGTTGGCGGAGAAGTACAACTGGGACGGGCGGCGCCGGATGAGCGTGCTGCACCGGACCGAGAAGGACGGCCTGGGGCGTGCGTACGTCGCGGGCATGAGTGCCGCCGTCGACGAGGGCGCGCAGTACGTCGTCCAGATGGACGCCGACGGCAGCCACCCCGTGGAAGCGGTCCCACGCATGCTCGGCACCGCCGTGGCCTCGGGCGTCGGCCTGGTCATCGGCAGCCGGTACGTGGAGGGCGGCCAGCTCGACGACGACTGGGGCGCGCACCGCGTGCTGCTGTCCCGCTTCGCCAACCGTTACGCGCGCACCGTGCTCGGCACGAAGATCCGCGACATCACGGCAGGGTTCAATCTCTGGTCCGCCCAGACCCTCCGCGATGTCGACCTGCACTCGCTGGACAGCGCCGGCTACAGCTTCCAGGTGGAGCTCAAGTTCAAGGCCGTACGCGCCGGTCACGCCGCCGTGGAGATCCCGATCCGCTTCGAGGAGCGGACCGAGGGCGTCTCGAAGATGACCCTGCGTACGCAGCTGGAGTCCGCCGTGGTGCCGGTGAAGCTGCGGCTCAAGCACAAGTAGGCGGCAGGCAGCGGCAGAACGCACCACACGTAAGGCGCGCAAGCCGGGCGCGCACGTAGACACACAAGCAGGACGCATGACCGATGGCTGAGACGCATGAGTTGGCACGGGGACGGCGGTCTGCTTCTGGGCGGACCGCCGTTCTGCTCTTCGGCGGCCGTTCCGCCGGTCGAACGGGGCCTACTGGTTGGCCGCAGCCGAAGCCTGGGCCTCGCCGCGGCGGTGGATCTGCCGGAAGGTGAACTCGGCCAGGTCGTCGCCGGTGGTGAAGACCTTGGAGTCCTTCTGGGTCACGTCCTTGCCGTTGGTGAAACCGGCGACCGTGAAGTACGTGTAGCGGCCGTACGAGTTGGTGGTCGAGCGGCAGATCGCGGAGCGGCAGAAGGTGGCGACGCCCTCGCCGGACAGGGACTGGACGACGCTCTTGCCGTCGGCGTCGTTCTTCGCCTTGAGGGCCTTGCCCTCGGTGTCGAAGACGGCCACACCCACCGTCACCGCGACCCCGTCCTTCGCGTACGTGACGCGCATGAGCCGGGTGCAGTCGTTCTTGGTGAGGACCGCGCCGAGCGTGCCCTGGGCGGCCGACGCGCAGTTCTTCGTGGACGCCATCGCGCCCTTCTTGTAGACCGTCTCGCCCATCGTCAGCTGCGACCCCGGGAAGAGGAGGTCCGGAGCGAGCGGCGCGGTGTCCTTCTGTACGTTGCCTATGAAGTCCTTCGGGTCCAGCGGCGGCGGCGCCGAGGTCGCCGCGAAGGACGGGCCGGGAGCCGAGGAGCCCGCCGGGATGTCCCCGGACGTGGGCAACTCGGAGGCAGGCCTGTTCCCCGCCTGGTCCTCGCCGTCCCCCGAGACCATGGCCATCGCGACGGCGGTGCCCACCGCGACGGTCGCGAGCGCGCCGCCGACGATCAGCAGCCATTTGCGGCGCCGGTTCCGCGTCTCGGACGCCTCGGCCAGCGCCGCCCAGTCCGGTGACTGATTGCTCCACCGCGGCGGTTGAGAACCTGACCCCCCGGAACCCCACTGGGGTCCCCCCTGCCCAAAGCTCATGGGCCGCATCTTAGACGGGACAAGGGGTGTGCTGGTCCGTCTCCGGCATCACCGGAACCCCTTGCGCGTCAAACGTGATGAGGCCAAAGGGGGCATCTCCGGGTGGTTGGTACGAGCCCGTATGGCGATCCGCACTTTCTTTGTCTACCGGGAGCCGTTTCGGCCGCCGTCCCGCGGGCCCTTTTGCCCTGGGGTGGGCACAGCGGGTGGGCGGGGGCGGCAGGCGGGGCGGGCGCGCCGGGCGCGGTGAGCGTGCCGGGCGTCGCGGGTGGGGTCGGCGTGGGGGGCGTCGGGCAGGTGGCCGAGGGGCGAGGTCACTCGTTTTGACCCTTGCGGGTTTGCGCGGGTACTCTTGCGGTTTGTTATGCGTATCGGCTTGGTCGTTCTCACGCGAGAGGCCCTTACGTAGGTTCCCTGGAGCAGTTACCAGTGGTCGGCATACGGGCAGCGTTCCCGGCACTGTCGTCCCCAGCTGCACGATCGCTTCAGTGATGCCATGTGTCAGGACCCATCCACTGAAGAAGCGAAGGCTACGAAGTGCGTACGTTCAGCCCCAAGCCCGGCGACATCACTCGCCAGTGGTACGTCATTGATGCCCAGGATGTCGTCCTGGGTCGTCTGGCCACCACTGCCGCGAACATCCTGCGGGGCAAGCACAAGCCGATTTACGCGCCCCACGTCGATGCCGGTGACTTCGTCATCATCATCAACGCCGACAAGGTGCACCTCTCCGGCAACAAGAAGACCCAGAAGCTGGCGTACCGCCACTCCGGCTACCCGGGTGGTCTGCGCTCCGTCCGTTACGACGAGCTGCTGGCGAAGAACCCCGAGAAGGCCGTCGAGAAGGCCATCAAGGGCATGATCCCCAAGAACACCCTGGGCCGTCAGGTGCTCTCGAAGCTGAAGGTCTACTCGGGCGACCAGCACCCGCACGCTGCGCAGCAGCCGGTGCCGTTCGAGATCACCCAGGTCGCGCAGTAGTTCCGGCCACCCCCTAAGACAAAGAGAATCTGAGGAAAATCGTGGCCGAGACCACCGCTGAGCAGCCGGTCGAAGAGACCGAGACCGAGCTCGTCGAGAACGCCGAGAACGTCGAGAGCTACACCACCGAGTCCGAGGCGCCCGTTGAGGGCGAGTACACCTCGGAGTCGCTCGCGGGCCGCTTCGGCGACCCGCAGCCGGCCGCAGGCCTGGGCCGTCGCAAGAACGCCATCGCCCGCGTCCGGATCGTCCCGGGCTCCGGCAAGTGGAAGATCAACGGTCGCACCCTTGAGGACTACTTCCCCAACAAGGTGCACCAGCAGGAAGTCAACGAGCCCTTCAAGGTGCTCGAACTCGACGACCGCTACGACGTCGTGGCCCGTATCTCGGGTGGCGGTGTCTCCGGTCAGGCCGGTGCGCTCCGTCTTGGTGTCGCCCGCGCGCTGAACGAGGCCGACGTCGACAACAACCGCGGCGCCCTGAAGAAGGCCGGCTTCCTCAAGCGCGACGACCGTGCGGTCGAGCGCAAGAAGGCCGGTCTCAAGAAGGCCCGTAAGGCCCCGCAGTACAGCAAGCGCTAAATCTCGCTCAGCTGTTTGCACGAAACGCCCCGGCGGCACGTTCTGTGCCGCCGGGGCGTTCGTTTACCACAACCTTGGAACAGGTCCGGAAGTCTGCCTCAAGGCAGGCCTGTAAGGCGGCAGCCTTGACACAGACCTGAGAGATATACAGGTCCAAGGGATATACCTGTCAGGGGCGGAGCCGCTCCCTGACAGGAGTCGTAGCCGGCCCCTCGGCCTGAGCCGCACATTCTGTAGTAAGCCTGAGCAAGTTCGGAGGACACCAGTGGGACGACTCTTCGGGACGGACGGCGTACGCGGTGTCGCCAACGCGGATCTGACGGCCGAGCTCGCGCTCGGTCTCTCCGTGGCGGCGGCGCACGTACTGGCCGAGGCGGGCACCTTCGAGGGCCACCGGCCGACGGCGGTGGTCGGGCGGGACCCGCGCGCGTCCGGGGAGTTCCTGGAGGCCGCCGTGGTCGCGGGCCTCGCCAGCGCGGGCGTGGACGTCCTGAGCGTCGGCGTCCTGCCGACCCCGGCGGTGGCGTATCTCACCGGCGCGCTCGGCGCCGACCTCGGTGTGATGCTCTCCGCCAGCCACAACGCCATGCCGGACAACGGCATCAAGTTCTTCGCCCGCGGCGGCCACAAGCTCGCCGACGAACTGGAGGACCGGATCGAGGCCGTCTACGAGGAGCACCGCACCGGCGCTCCATGGGACCGGCCCACCGGATCGGGCGTCGGCCGCGTCCGGACCTACGAGGAGGGCTTCGAGCAGTACGTCGCCCATCTCCTCACCGCCGTTCCGAACCGGCTGGACGGTCTGAAGGTCGTCCTCGACGAGGCGCACGGCGCGGCCGCCCGGGTATCGCCCGAGGCCTTCACCCGCGCGGGCGCCGAGATCATCACGATCGGCGCCGAGCCGGACGGGCTCAACATCAACGACGGCTGCGGCTCGACCCACCTCGGCCTGCTGAAGGCCGCCGTCGTCGAGCACGGGGCCGCCCTCGGCATCGCGCACGACGGTGACGCCGACCGGTGCCTCGCCGTGGACCACACGGGAGCCGAGGTCGACGGCGACCAGATCCTCGCCGTGCTCGCGCTCGCGATGCGGGAACGTTCCGAGCTGCGGTCCGACACCGTCGTCGCGACGGTCATGTCGAACCTCGGGTTCAAACTGGCGATGGAGCGCGAGGGGCTGGCACTCATCCAGACCGCGGTCGGGGACCGGTATGTGCTGGAGGAGATGAAGGAGCACGGGTTCGCGCTCGGCGGCGAGCAGTCCGGGCACGTGATCGTCCTGGACCACGCGACCACGGGCGACGGAACGCTGACCGGGCTACTGCTCGCGGCGCGGGTCGCCGAGAGCGGTCGTACGCTTCGGGATCTGGCGTCCGTGATGGAGCGGTTGCCGCAGGTTCTCATCAACGTGCCGGATGTCGACCGGGCGCGGGTGGGGACGTCCGCGGAGTTGGCTTCGGCTGTTGCCGAGGCCGAGCGGGAACTTGGGGCCACCGGGCGAGTGTTGTTGCGGCCTTCCGGGACCGAGCCGTTGGTTCGGGTGATGGTTGAGGCGGCGGACATTGATCAGGCTCGGTCTGTGGCGGGGCGGTTGGCTGATGCGGTGAAGTCTGCGCTGGGGTGACCTTGGGGGCCGGGTCGGGGGTGGGGGCTGTGGATTCGTTGCGGGGTGCGGGTGCGTTGTGGCTTGTCGCGCCCCGCGGCGGAGCCGCAAATGTCACAGCCCCGCGCCCCTTAAGGGCGCCCCCGTTACCCGGCGCTTGTGCGGTTCCGTTGGTTTGACCACAGCCACTTCTGGGCCAAGAGGGTCAGGGTTCCTGCCAGGACGATGCCCAGGAGGTTCAGCAGGAGCTGGTTCGTTGAGCCGATGGTCTGCTTGGTGTCTCCGTAGCTGAGGGCCACGGCCGCGTTGGCGGCTGCCGGGACCGTGGTGACGGAGATGGCCACGCCCACCAGGAGGCCCGACTTGGCCGAGGTCAGGGAGAGGGTGCCGGCGATGCCCGCGAGGACCGCCACGACGAACGAGAACGGGTCGGGGGCGTAGACGAAGGCCGTGTTGGGGCGGTCGGCCTCCAACTGGGCCTCGCTGAACAGGCCGATGCTGTCCATGAAGAAGCTGAAGCCGACCGTCACCGCCATCGCCACCGCGAAGCCCACCAGTAGCGCGATCAGGGAGCGCAGGGCCAGGCGCGGGTGACGCTGGACCAGGGCCGTGCTGACGCCCGCCAGCGGGCCGAACTCCGGGCCCACCGCCATCGCGCCCACGATCAGGATCGCGTTGTCGAGGACCACACCGCACGCCGCGATCATCGTGGCGAGCGTGATGAAGGCGACGTACGTGAACGAGAGCGTCGACTCCTCGTGCGTCGCGTCCGCCAGGTGCTCCCACAGGACCGCGTCCGCGCCCTCGCCGGGCGCCTCGTCCTCCGCCTCGTCGGCGCGCTTCGACAGCGACAGGTCGATGTTCTCGACGGCGATCGAGCCGTGCGTATCGATCTCCAACTCGCGCAGCCCGCTGATCAGTTCGTCGCCCGCCTCGCGCGCCACGTCGCACATCACGATGTCGCCGGCGGGGTTGCGGGCGGCGCCCGGTACGACCGCCAGGTGGGTGGTGCCGACCGTCTTCTGGATCAGGCGAACCACGGCGTCGGTCCGGTCGGCCGGGGTGATCAGGCGGAGATGCAGCATGCGACGCAGAGTATCCAGACTGTCCGCAGAGGGGTGGACGACCCCGGGTCACAGCTTGCGCAGGCTCAGCTTCTGGACCTTGTGGTCCGGGCCCTTGCGGATGATCAGGGTGGCGCGGCCGCGGGTGGGGGCCACGTTCTCCAGGAGGTTCACCTTGTTGATGGTGCGCCAGGTGGTGCGGGCGTAGTCCAGGGCCTCGTCCTCCGAGACCTGCGTGTACTTGCGGAAGTACGAGGACGGGTCCTGGAACGCCGTCTCGCGCAGCCTGCGGAAACGGTTCAGGTACCAGCGCTCGATGTCCTCCGCGCGGGCGTCCACGTACACGCTGAAGTCGAAGTAGTCGGCGAGGCCGACGCGGGTGCGGCCGTCGCTGCCGGGGAGGGCAGGCTGGAGGACGTTCAGGCCCTCCACGATCAGGATGTCCGGGCGGCGGACCGTGAGGCGCCTGCCGCGGACGATGTCGTAGATGAGGTGCGAGTAGACGGGGGCCGTCACCTCGTCCTTGCCCGCCTTGATGTCCGCGACGAAACGGGTCAGCGCCCGGCGGTCGTACGACTCCGGGAAGCCCTTCCGCGACATCAGGCCGCGGGCCTGGAGCTCCTCGGTGGGCAGCAGGAAGCCGTCCGTGGTGACCAGCTCCACGCGCGGGTGCTCGGGCCAGCGGGACAGCAGGGCCTGGAGGAGACGCGCGACGGTGGACTTGCCCACGGCGACCGAGCCCGCGACGCCTATCACGAACGGCGTACCGGACTGGGAGCCCTGCTCGCCGAGGAACGTGTTCAGCGCGCCGCGCAGGCCGTCGGTCGCGCCGACGTAGAGATTGAGGAGTCTGGAGAGCGGCAGATAGATGTCCCGCACCTCGTCGAGGTCGATGACATCGCCCAGGCCACGCAGCTTCTCCACCTCCTCGGCGGTCAGCGGCAGCGGCGTCTTCTCACGCAGTGCCTTCCATTCCGAGCGGGTGAGGTCGACGTAGGGAGTCGCCTCCGGCCTGGGCCGGTGGGCGCTCCGCGGCAACGAGGAGACCGGTGAGATCACAGTCCATTGTTACGGGAGTACGAACAGAGTGGCGGGTGGAGTCCGTCACGTCGGTGCGCTCTACACGCGTCCGGTGGCGCGTTCCGTACGCGTCCGGAGATGTCCGGAGGTCTGGACCGCGGGGTCCTACGGGGATAGCGTCCCGCCAACCGGGAGCGAGCCGCCTTCCGGTGTTCTGGGGGGTTTGGGGTGGTCGTCATGGCCGTGCGTTTCCGTGTGCGTGGCTTCGGCAGACGCAGACCGGGGGCGGTGCCCGGGGTTCCGCCGCTGGAGTCGGCGGAACTGGAGGGCCGGGTGCGCAGCGAGCTGTCCGTCGATCTGCCGGACGAGGACCTGGGGGAGTACCTCTACGACTGCATAGACCTGTACGAGATGGGCAGCAAGCCGCGCTGCGAGGAGGTCGAGTACTTGGGGATGGTGCAGGAGGCGATCGACCGGATCGAGCGGGGGGAGTAGGGGAGTAATCGACCGGATCGAGCGCGGGGAGTGGGGGAGCGGGAGAGCAGGGGGGCTCCGGAGCGGTACGTGTGGGCGCGGGGATTTCCGATATCGGGCACGCGGTGCCGGGGCGGGGCGGGCGTCGGCATCTAGGCTGCCGCCATGTGCGGAATCGTGGGATACGTGGGGTCGCAGTCGGCGCTTGACGTAGTGGTGGCCGGACTGAAGCGGCTGGAGTACCGGGGTTACGACTCGGCGGGCGTCGCGGTGCTCGCGGACGGCGGGATGGCTGCCGCGAAGAAGGCCGGGAAGCTCGCCAACCTGGAGAAGGAGCTGGTCGAGCGGCCTCTGCCGACCGGGTCAACGGGTGTTGGCCATACGCGTTGGGCCACCCATGGCGGGCCGACCGACGCGAACGCGCACCCGCATCTCGACAACGCGGGGCGGGTCGCCGTCGTCCACAACGGCATCATCGAGAACTTCGCCGCGCTGCGCGCCGAGTTGGCGGACCGGGGTCACGAGCTGGTCTCCGAGACCGACACCGAGGTCGTCGCGCATCTGCTCGCCGAGGAGTTCTCCGCGTGCGCCGATCTCGCCGAGGCCATGCGGCTGGTGTGCCGACGGCTGGAGGGCGCCTTCACGCTGGTCGCCGTGCACGCCGACGAGCCGGACGTGGTGGTGGGGGCGCGGCGCAACTCGCCGCTCGTCGTCGGGGTGGGGGACGGTGAGGCCTTTCTCGCCTCGGACGTCGCCGCGTTCATCGCGCACACGCGGTCGGCGATCGAGCTGGGGCAGGACCAGGTGGTCGAGCTGCGGCGGGACGGGGTGAGCGTCACCGGGTTCGACGGGCTGCCCGCCGAGGTCCGGTCGTTCCACGTCGACTGGGACGCGTCCGCCGCCGAGAAGGGCGGCTACGACTACTTCATGCTCAAGGAGATCGCCGAGCAGCCGAAGGCTGTCGCCGACACGCTGCTCGGGCGGATCGACGCGAGCGGGTCGCTCTCGCTCGACGAGGTACGGATCTCTCCGAGTGAGCTACGTGAGGTCGACAAGGTCGTGGTGGTGGCGTGCGGGACCGCCTTCCACGCCGGGCTGATCGCCAAGTACGCCATCGAGCACTGGACCCGGATCCCGTGCGAGGTGGAGCTCGCGAGCGAGTTCCGGTACCGGGATCCGATTCTGGACGCGCGGACGCTGGTGATCGCCATCTCGCAGTCCGGGGAGACCATGGACACGCTGATGGCGTTGAGGCACGCGCGGGAGCAGGGGGCCAGGGTGCTGGCCGTCTGCAACACGAACGGGTCGACGATTCCCCGGGAGTCGGACGCCGTTCTTTACACGCACGCGGGGCCGGAGGTCGCGGTCGCGTCGACCAAGGCGTTTCTGACGCAGCTTGTTGCCTGCTATCTCGTGGCCTTGTACCTGGGGCAGGTGCGTGGGACCAAGTGGGGCGACGAGATCCAGGCCGTGGTGCGTGACCTGTCCCGGATCTCGTGCGAGGTCGAGCGGGTGCTGGAGACGATGGAGCCGGTGCGGGAGTTGGCCCGGTCGCTGGCCGGGAAGAACACCGTGCTGTTCCTGGGGCGGCACGTGGGGTATCCGGTCGCACTGGAGGGCGCGCTCAAGCTCAAGGAACTCGCGTACATGCACGCCGAGGGCTTTGCGGCGGGGGAGTTGAAGCACGGGCCGATCGCTCTGATCGAGGAGGATCTGCCGGTGGTTGTCGTTGTGCCGTCTCCTCGGGGGCGGTCTGTTCTGCACGACAAGATCGTGTCGAACATTCAGGAGATCCGGGCGCGGGGGGCTCGGACGATCGTGATCGCGGAGGAGGGGGACGAGGCGGTGGTTCCGTACGCGGATCACTTGATTCGCATCCCTGCTACGCCGACGTTGCTTCAGCCGTTGGTGGCGACTGTGCCGTTGCAGGTGTTTGCTTGCGAGTTGGCTACCGCTCGGGGCAACGAGGTGGATCAGCCGCGGAATCTGGCGAAGTCGGTGACCGTGGAGTAGGGCGACTTCAGCGCTTCTATGAAGGGGGCGAAGGCTCCGGTCGGGAAGGTGAGGGTGCGGGCGGCCGGGGTCTTGGAGTCGCGGATGGCTATGTGGGTGGGGGAGTTCGCGATCTCCACGCAGGAGTTGCCGTCACCTGCGCCTGAGTGCGACGACTTCCGCCAGTTGTCGGGGGTGGCCACGGTGCGCCTCATACTTCCTTGGACAGTCTGTGGATGAAGTCACGCGAACGCGCTGTGTCGAGTGACGCGGCTTCCACTCTACGGAAGAGTGTTCGAAACACGTTGAGTTGCGCGTCGGAATCGATGAATGCTGCGGCGTGAGGTGCGTCGCCAACGGCCGTGTCCAGCCTGGGTACGGCGCCGCCTGCCATCATCATGGCGGTCCAGGACCCGCCGAAGCCGTCCAGGTCGAACGGGATGACGCGCAGGGTGATGTGGTCCGCCTCGGAGAGTTCGAGGAGGCTGGCGAGTTGGGCTCGTGAGGCGGCGCGGTCGTCGACCCGGATGCGCAGTGCCGCCTCGTGGATAACCGCCTCGTAAGGCGTGGGATCGGAGCCTTCGAAGATCACCTTGCGTTGCATCCGGTGCCGGACGCGCAATTCCAAATCCTCGCAGGGGAGTTCGGGGATCCTGTCGGAGAAAATGGTGCGGGCGTAATCCTCCGTCTGAAGAGGGCCAGGGATGTACAGGAACTGGACCTCCCGCAGGAACGTAGCGTGGTGCTCAAGTTCGGTGAGGTCGAGGAAGGGTGTGGGCAGCAGCCCTCGGTAGTCCTCCCACCAGCCGCGCGTTCGGTTGGTTGCCATGGCGACCAGCGCATCGACGAGGGCCTGGTCCGTGCAGGCGTAGTTGGTGGCGAGACGGCGTAGGCGCTTTTCGCTCACGCCGGACAGTGCCGACTCGATCTGGTTGATCTGGACGGAACTCACCCCGAGCGAGGTTGCCGCCTCGCGGCCCGTCAGTCCTGCTGCGTTGCGAAGTCTGCGTAGCTCGATCCCCAGGCGCATCTGACGTGCCGTTGGTTCGCGCCTCAACCCCATCGATTGCTCCCCTGTCCGACGTGCCCGTGAGCGCAGCTCGTTCGGGGTCAGATTACGCGATCGACTTGCTCGACCTTTAAATGAAGGTCTACCGTCAGTGACGCGACGCACACACTGCGGAACGCCGGAACCCCGGAAGCGCACCGCCCCGTCCTGCCATGACGGCTGCGGCACAGCCACCGCCCGCCCCTCCGTAACTCCCCACCAACCGAACGGAGTTCACGCATGCCCGAAAGCGAAACCGAACCCGAATCCTGGGAATACTCCCTCGACATCCCGAACGACCCCCGAGCCGTCACCATCAGTCGCCGCACGTTCCGTCTGATCCTCACCATGCACGGCCTGATCCGCCTCGTCGACGTCGCCGAACTCCTCGCGAGCGAGCTGGTCGCCAACGCCGTATGCCACACGAAAGGACCCGCTGCCCTGCGGGTGCGTTGGTCGGCGGGCGTCCTGCGGATCGCGGTGTGGGACGCCGATCCGGAGCCGCCCGAACCGCCGGGAAAGCTGGAGCAGCTCGGTGAGGCGGAGGGGGGCCGGGGGCTCGCGCTGGTCCGGGCGTGCTCGGACCTGTGGGGCTGGCAGCCGCTGTCCAGATTCGGCAACCGTGGCAAGTGCGTGTGGTGCGAGTTGGCCGCCGTCGCCTGAACGTTTTATCGCCCCCCGAAAGGGTGAACGCATCCCGATCACCCGGACAACCGATCCTTTGATCCATCTAGGTTGCGCATATGGTGACATCAGCTCATGAGGGCATGCATCGCATCTTCCAGGAGCGGCCCGAGATCCTGGCTCCCGTGTTCGGGGAACTGGGTGTCCCGTTGTCAACGAAGGCGACTGTGGACGCCGTCACCACGGACGTGACGGAGACCAAGCCGCTGGAACGACGCGTGGACACCGTCCTGCGCATCAGCACGTCCGACGGTGAGGAGTTCCTGCTCGCTATTGAGGCGCAGTCGGGCAAGGTCGTTGGCAAGGAGGCGAGTTGGGCTTACTACATCGCCTTCCTCCAGGCCAAGTACCGCCTGCCCGTGCTGCTTCTGGTGGTCTGTCAGGACCGGGCTACGGCCAAGTGGGCGGTCGGTCCCTTCGATTGCGGCACGGGCGGATGGACGGCTCTGCGGTTGTATCCGTTAGTCGCCGGGCCGGACAATCTGCCGGTGATCACCGACGCCAGGACTGTGGCGAAGAAGCTCGCGCTGGCCGTGCTCTCTGCCGTGGCCCACGCCCGCAATCCGGAGTGCGGGGCCATACTGGAGGTGATCGGCATTGTCCTTCGAGAACTCCGAGAATCGGACCCCGAGACAGTCGAGTACTTCGTCGAGTTCCTGGAAATCAACCTGGGTAGCACCCCAGCCGGAAAGAAATGGCAGGAAATCATGTCGGTCGTCATCTACTTCCCCGGTCGAGGGACGCTCCGGGAGAGGATCTACCTGGAGGCCAAGGCCGAGGGACAGGCCGAGGGCCAGGCCGAAGAGCGTGCCTCGATGGTCCTGAGCGTCCTGGAGAAGCGCGGGATCCCCGTTCCCGAGGACACACGGGAGCGCATCACCTCGTGCGCTGATCTCGACACCCTCGCCCTCTGGGTCGACCGCTCCTGGACAGCCACAGCGGCCCAGGACCTGTTCGCCGAGGACCCGGAGGTTTCCGGGAGCAGTCCTGAACAGGCCTGAGCGTTGACAGACCTGCAAGACAATCAGCAGAGCCGGAACCCGGAGCTGCAAGAGGAGGTCTCAGGCATTGCCATGTCGCTCGCGGCGGCCATGGCCTTTGGGCTCCAGCCCGAGAAGGCCACGGCCGAACTCCACAGAAGGTTGAAGGAGATCCTCAAGTGGGAGGGCTTGTCTCCCGGGCAGATCGCCTTTCTGCGGGGCAAGATCGAGAAGTGGCCGCCCGGTTACGCCGAGCGGTGGGCCTCAGGGTATGCCGCAGGTCTGGCGCAGGGGCTGGCCAAGGGAACTCTGGCCGTGCTGGAAGTACGGCGGCTCTCAATCTCCGACGATGTCCGCGAGCGCATCACCACTTGCACGGATCACGCTCGCCTCGACGACTGGCTCGACCGGGCCGGAACGGTCGAGCGAGCGGAGGACCTGTTTCGGGCGGGTGCGGAGCTTGACCGGGAATAGGGTGCCCTGATGAGCATCATCGGTGTCGGGATCGACGTGGCCGAGATCGATCGGTTCGCGGTGTCGCTGGAGCGGACGCCTGGGATGGCCGAACGGCTGTTTCTGGAGAGCGAGTTGCTGCTGCCCAGCGGGGAGCGCAGGGGTGTTGCCTCCCTCGCCGCTCGCTTCGCCGCGAAGGAGGCGTTGGCCAAGGCGCTGGGCGCGCCGGGGGGGCTGCGCTGGACCGATGCGGAGGTATATGTCGAGGACAGTGGGCAGCCGCGGTTGCGGGTGTCGGGGACGGTTGCCGCGCGGGCGGCGGAGCTGGGTGTTCGGGCGTGGCATGTTTCGCTGAGCCATGACGCGGGGGTGGCCTCGGCGGTGGTGGTGGCGGAGGGTTAGGGCAACGTGCTCCCCAGCGGGACTTAGGCCGGTGGACAACGTGCGGGACCGTCGTGGTTGGTCGCGCGGTTCCCCGCGCCCCTATACACAGCCGGGGCTGCACCGCCGTCTTTTTAGGGGCGCGGGGAACTGCGCGATCAGCCCCCACCCACCCGCAGCCGACGTGCTGGCTCGGCGCGCAGCGGCGGAATGCGGGAAACTCGGGCCATGCGTACTGCGTACAACGTGGAGACAGTGAGGGCGGCCGAGCGGGAGCTGATGGCGCGGCTGCCTGACGGGGCGTTGATGCAGCGGGCGGCGGCCGGACTCGCCGCGGCCTGCGCCGAGTTGCTGGGGCGGGTGTACGGCAGTCGGGTCGTCCTGCTGGTCGGCAGTGGTGACAACGGCGGCGACGCCCTTTACGCCGGTGCCCGGCTGGGTCGGCGTGGCGCGGGTGTCACGGCGGTCCTGCTCGCGCCCGAGCGGACCCATGCCGGTGGGCTTGATGCCCTGCGGCGCGCGGGTGGCACGGTCGTACGAGGGGCCGATGCGGACGCCGCCGAGGAAGCGATCTTTCGCGCCGACCTCGTCGTGGATGGGATTGTGGGGATCGGGGGGAAGGGGGGGCTGCGGGCGGATGCCGTCCCCCTTGTGGACGTTGTTCGTGCGGCTCGCGTTGCCGTCGTCGCCGTTGATCTGCCCAGTGGTGTCGAGGCCGATAGCGGGGAAGTGCGCGGTGTTGCCCTGCGGGCCGATCTGACCGTGACCTTTGGGACGCACAAGCCCGGGCTGCTCGTTGATCCCGCGAAGGAGTACGCCGGGTCCGTGCGGCTTGTTGATATTGGGCTCTCGTTGCCGGACGAGGCCGAGTTGGAGGCCTTGCAGCACGCCGATGTCGCGGCGCTGCTGCCTGTGCCCGGGGTCGAGAGTGACAAGTACCGGCGTGGGGTCGTGGGGATCGCGGCCGGGTCCGCCCGGTATCCCGGGGCCGCCGTGCTGGCCGTTGCCGGGGCCCTGCGGGGCGGGGCCGGGGCCGTGCGGTACGTCGGGCCCGCGGGGGACGCCGTGATCGCGCGGTTCCCGGAGACCCTGGTGTCGTCCGGGTCGCCCGAGCGGGCCGGGCGTGTGCAGGCGTGGGTCGTGGGGCCCGGGATCGGTGAGGACGGTGACGCCGTTGCCGCCGTGCTCGCGACTGATGTGCCGGTGCTCGTGGATGCCGATGGGCTGCGGCTCGCGGAGCGGGACGTCGTACGGGCGCGGACCTCGCCCACCTTGCTCACGCCGCACGCCGGTGAAGCCGCCGCGTTGCTCGGTGTCTCGCGGGAGGAGGTCGAGGGGGCTCGGCTGGCCTCCGTGCGGGAGCTTGCGGCCGCCTATGGGGCGACCGTGTTGCTCAAGGGGTCTACCACCTTGGTGGCCGAACCGGGGGGTGGGGCTGTGCGCGTGAACTCCACCGGTACCTCCTGGCTCGCCACCGCGGGGAGCGGGGACGTGTTGTCGGGGCTTACCGGGTCGCTGCTCGCCGCTGGGCTGGGGGCGCTGGACGCCGGCAGCGCGGGGGCCTATCTCCATGGGCTCGCGGGGCGGTTCGCGGCGGGCGGGGCGCCCGTGGGGGCGTACGACGTGGCCGACTCGGTGCGGGAGGCCTGGCGGGATGTCGTGGAGGGCTGAGTGCGCGCCGCGTACTCCGTACGCGTGCGCACAACGGGCGACCCTTCCGCGCGGCTGAACCCGGCACGCCGTCCCCCGGGGTTTCGCTGTGCGCATGGTCCGTCAGAGAACTGTTGCCCTGCTGGTCGCCGCCCCGGAGAGCGACGAGCTGATCGAGTACGTGCCGCTGAGTGACGCCGTGGCGCGGCGGGCGGGGGTCGTGGCGTGCGGCAAGCAGACCGGGCCGTATCAGCGGCAGGGTGACTACGTGTACGCGTGGGGCCGCAGGGCCGGTACCTGAGGGCAGTGTCCGACCCCTCTGAGACACTGGGCGCGATGACTGAGACAGCACCCGCGCGGGCCCGCGCCGAAATCGACCTGGCCGCTCTGCAGGCCAATGTGCGGGCTCTGCGTGCCCAGGCGCCGACCGCCGCCCTCATGGCGGTGGTCAAGTCCGACGCGTACGGACATGGGGCTGTGCCGTGTGCTCGCGCGGCTCTCGACGCCGGCGCGACCTGGCTGGGCACCGCCACGCCGGAGGAGGCCCTGGCCCTTCGTGCGGCTGGTCTGAACGGGCGGATCATGTGCTGGCTGTGGGCCCCCGGCGGGCCCTGGCGGGCGGCCGTCGAGGCCGATCTGGATCTCGGGATCAGTGGGGTGTGGGCGCTGCGTGAGGCCGTGGAGGCCGCTCGGGTGTCCGGTCGCGTCGCCCGCGTCCAGCTCAAGGCCGACACCGGGCTCGGGCGGAACGGGTGCCAGCCCGCCGACTGGCCCGAGCTCCTCGCCGAGGCCCTGCGTGCCGAGGCCGAGGGGCTCGTGCGGGTCGTCGGCCTGTGGTCTCATTTCGCTTGCGCCGACGAGCCCGGGCATCCGTCCATCGAGGCTCAGCTCGGCCGATTCCGGGAGATGCTGGCCTATGCGGAGGGGCAGGGCGTCCGCCCCGAGGTGCGGCACATCGCCAACTCGCCCGCCACGCTCACGCTCCCCGAGAGCCACTTCGACCTCGTACGGACCGGGATCGCGGTGTACGGCGTCTCGCCCAGCCCCGAGCTGGGCACCCCGGCCGACCTCGGGCTGCGCCCCGTGATGACGCTGTCGGCATCGCTGGCGCTGGTGAAGCACGTACCGGCGGGACACGGCGTCAGTTACGGGCATCAGTACGTCACGGCGGGCGACACGACCCTCGGCCTCGTGCCCGTCGGGTACGCGGACGGCATCCCGCGCCACGCCTCCGGCACCGGTCCCGTTCTGGTCGGCGGCAAGTGGCGGACGGTCGCGGGACGGGTCGCGATGGACCAGTTCGCGGTCGACCTCGGCGGGGACGAGCCACCGGTCGGCGAGAGAGTCGTCCTCTTCGGGCCCGGCGACCACGGCGAGCCGACCGCCGAGGACTGGGCCAAGGCCGCGGGCACGATCGCGTACGAAATCGTCACCCGGATCGGAACCCGGGTGCCGCGCGTTTACGTGAATACCGAACAAGCGGGGTAACCGCCCAAGTGCGGGCAGGGCACCGCGGGAACCGGCAGTACCACCGGCAGCAACAGCGACACCGACAGTCACACCGACCGTCACACCGACAGCAGACATGGGCAGTGCCCCGGCGAAGAGGAGCGGTACGTGAGCGAGAGCAGCGCGGAGGCCGCCGTGGAAGCGGCCACGGCCGCAGCCTCGGCCGTCTCCGCAGCGGGGGCCGCGGCGACCTGGCGCAGGGCCGGAATCGCCGGTGCCGCGATAGGTGTGGTCGCCGCGGGCGCCGCCGCCGGAGTCGCCATAGAGCGGCTCACGGTCGGCCGCGGCATGCGCCGCAGGGCCCGCCTCGCCCTCGACTCGACCGGTCCGTACGGGTCGTTGCGCGGCATGCCCGGCAAGGCCGTCGCCGATGACGGCACGGAGCTGTACTACGAGGTCGACGAGGTGGAGCCCGACTCCACCCTCGCCCCGCGCCGCCGTCGGCTCTTCGGCCGTAAGGCCCCGGCCCCCGTCACCGTCGTCTTCAGCCATGGCTACTGCCTCAGCCAGGACTCCTGGCACTTCCAGCGGGCCGCCCTGCGCGGCGTCGTGCGGACCGTCCACTGGGACCAGCGCAGCCACGGCCGCTCCGCGCGCGGCGTGGCCCAGGTCGAGGACGGCATGCCGCTCACCATCGACCAGCTCGGCCGCGACCTGAAGGCCGTCATCGACGCGGCGGCGCCCGAGGGCCCGCTCGTGCTCGTCGGTCACTCGATGGGCGGTATGACGGTGATGGCCCTGGCCGACCAGTACCCCTCCCTGATCCGCGACAGGGTCGTCGCCGTCGCCCTCGTCGGTACGTCGTCGGGGAAGCTCGGCGAGATCAACTTCGGGCTGCCCGTCGTCGGCGTCAACGCGGTGCGGCGGGTGCTGCCCGGAGTGCTGAAGGCGCTGGGGCAGCAGGCCGCGCTGGTGGAACGCGGGCGGCGGGCCACGGCCGACCTGTTCGCCGGGATCATCAAGCGGTACTCGTTCGCGTCCAGGGACGTCGACCCGGCGGTCGCGCGGTTCGCGGAGCGGTTGATCGAGGCCACGCCCATCGACGTGGTCGCGGAGTTCTACCCGGCCTTCACCGACCACGACAAGACCGAGGCGCTCGCCCACTTCGCCGACATGCCCGTGCTCGTCCTGGCCGGGGTCAAGGACCTCGTCACGCCGAGCGAGCACAGCGAGGCCATCGCCGACCTGCTGCCGGACGCCGAGCTGGTGCTCGTGCCGGACGCCGGGCACCTGGTGATGCTGGAGCATCCGGAGGTCGTCATAGACCGGCTCGCCGACCTGCTCACCCGCGCGGGAGCCGTCCCGGCAGGAGCTACCGTGGGTGGTTATGGAAGCACCAGCAGCAGCGCGCAACCCGGCTGAGTCCTCGGGACCCTCGGAGCCTTCCGTGGCCGGTGTCAGTACAGAGATCACCGTCAACTCACCCGAACAGATGCAGGAGTTGGGTCGTCGGCTCGCCAAGCTGTTGCGCGCCGGCGACCTGGTGATGCTCACTGGCGAGCTCGGCGCGGGCAAGACGACGCTGACCCGCGGGCTCGGCGAGGGGCTCGGCGTGCGGGGTGCGGTCACCTCCCCGACCTTCGTGATCGCGCGCGTGCATCCGCCCCTCGGTGACGGGCCGCCGCTGGTCCATGTGGATGCGTACCGCCTCGGACTGGGGTCCTCCGGGACGGCGTCCGGGGTGGGGCTCGACGACATGGAGGACCTCGACCTCGATGTCTCGCTGACCGACTCCGTGATCGTCGTGGAGTGGGGCGAGGGCAAGGTCGAGGAGCTGACCGACGACCGGCTGCACGTCCTCATCCACCGGGCCGTCGGCGACACCACGGACGAGGTACGGCACGTCACGCTGCGTGGGGTCGGGGAGCGGTGGGCGACTGTTGGGTTGGGTGTGCTCTCCGCCTGATACGGCCCCGTCTGGCGCCCCAACATTCCGACAAGGCGTCGGGAAGATGTTGCGTTGGGTGGGTTCGGCGTGTTCACATGGATGGAAGGGTTGGTTAGGTCTACCTAACCACGTCTGCTCCCGGAGTCCCTAGGAGGCCGCCATGGCGACGTCTGAACGTGATGTGACGTGTCCGCGGGTTCCTGCGAAGCCTGTGCCCTCCGGGGTGTCTATGGGGGAGTTGCTTGCGGCTGGGGCTGCTGCGCTTGCCGTTTCTACGCCGCCTCCTCCGCCGCCGGCTGCGCCGGTGCGACACGAGCGGCGTAGCGCCGCGTAGCGCTCCGCGGGGAGCGCCATGGGAATCTGCGGGTTCGTCGTGGCTGGTCGCGCCCCGCGGCGGAGCCGCAAATCGGAACAGCCCCGCGCCCCTGAAAGACGGGGCTGCGCCCGCGTCTTTCAAGCGCCCGCGAGACCTGCTACTTGATCACTGCCACCCTCGTGCCGATTGTTGCGAAGTTCCACATGGTCGTGCCGTCCTCGCGGGTTTCTCGGATTCCGCCGAGTTTTTTTGTGGGGGTGGGGGGTGCGGTCGAGCCGTTGGTCGCCGCGCTGAAGCCGATTGGTGTGCCGTTCGTCTTCGTGAAGCGGACTACGTGCTCGACTGCCACACCGTCCGAGCCGGTGACCCTGCCGGAGCGCGAGGTGACGATGTATGTGGCGGGCGTGGGATCCACCGTCCCCGGCGTCACCTTGAACGTCCGCCTGACCCGGTCGCGCGCCCCGACCAGCCACACCCGGTCGTCGTCCACCGAGTAGACGACCCGTCGTCCCTCGCCCGACGCGGCGGGCAGTGCCGTCGGGTGATTCTTGTCCCGGGGGGCCTTGGCGTCCGCGGACTCGGCGGGGCGGGCCGCGTTCAGGTCGCTCGGTACGTGCGCCGACGCCTGGTAGGCGAGGAAGCCGATCGCGGTGAGTGCCGCCGCGGTGAGCCCGGTCACGATTGCCGAGCTGCTCCGAACCACCTTGGGTGCCCACCTCTCGTACGGCATTTGTGATTTCTGTGACGTTAGCAGCAGGTATGCGGTGTATTGGGGCGGCCGTGCTCCTGGCGTGGGCGCCGTAGGCTGTTCGCGTGCTCTTGCTCGCTCTGGATACCGCCACCCCCGCCGTCACCGTCGCGCTGCACGATGGGACGTCCGTCATCGCCGCCTCCAGTCAGGTGGACGCGCGCCGGCACGGGGAGTTGCTCCTGCCGGCCGTCGACCGGGTGCTCGCCGAGGCCGGGCTGCGGCTCGACGCCGTCACCGGCATCGTGGTCGGCGTGGGCCCCGGCCCGTACACCGGACTGCGCGTCGGTCTGATGACCGCCGACACCTTCGGTCTCGCGCTCGGCATCCCCGTGCACGGACTGTGCACGCTCGACGGTCTCGCGTACGCGGCCGACGGCTCCATTGCCGACGGACCCTTCGTCGTGGCGACCGACGCCCGGCGTAAAGAGGTCTACTGGGCGCGGTACGCCGACTCGCGTACCCGGGTCACCGAGCCCGCCGTCGACCGGCCCGGCGACCTGGACATCGGCGCTCTGCCCGCCGTCGGCGCGGGTGCGCTGCTCTACCCCGACACCTTCCCGGACGTGCGCGGGCCCGAGCACGTCTCCGCCGCCGCGCTCGCGGCCCTGGCGGCGGAACGGCTGGCCGCGGGCGAGGAACTGGAGGCGCCTCGGCCCCTCTATCTGCGTCGGCCGGACGCCCAGGTGCCCAAGAACTACAAGGTGGTCACGCCCAAGTGACGACCGCGGTGCTGCGTGAGATGCGCTGGTGGGACATCGAGCCCGTACTGGAGCTGGAGAAGGACCTCTTCCCCGAGGACGCCTGGTCGCGGGGCATGTTCTGGTCCGACCTGGCCCATGCGCGGGGGCCGGGGGCCACTCGGCGGTACGTCGTGGCCGAGATCGCGGCCGAGAGCGACTCCGGGTCCGGTTCCGGGGCCGGGTCCAAGGGGGGTGCGCGGATCGTGGGGTACGGCGGGCTCGCCGCCGCCGGGGACGTCGGTGATGTGCAGACCATCGCCGTCGCCCGGGAGCACTGGGGTACCGGCCTCGGCGCGCAGATCCTGACCGAGCTGCTGCGGGCCGCGACCGCGTTCGAGTGCGGCGAGGTGATGCTGGAATGCCGCGTCGACAACGTCCGCGCCCAGAAGCTGTACGAGCGCTTCGGCTTCGAGGCGATCGGTTTCCGGCGCGGCTACTACCAGCCGGGGAATGTGGACGCGCTCGTCATGCGACTCGACACAGCAGCTGACAGCGGCTCCGCCGCTGGTTCGGCATCCGTACAAGGAACAGAGATCAATGACTGACGAACCGCTCGTCCTCGGCATCGAGACCTCCTGCGACGAGACCGGCGTCGGCATCGTCCGCGGCAGGACCCTGCTCGCGGACGCCATCGCGTCCAGCGTCGACGAGCACGCGCGCTTCGGGGGTGTGGTGCCCGAAGTCGCGTCCCGTGCGCACCTGGAGGCGATGGTCCCGACCATCGAGCGGGCGCTGAAGGAGGCGGGCGTCAGTGCGAAGGACCTGGACGGGATCGCCGTCACCGCGGGTCCGGGGCTCGCGGGCGCGCTGCTCGTGGGGGTGTCGGCGGCGAAGGCGTACGCGTACGCGCTGGGCAAGCCGCTGTACGGGGTCAACCACCTCGCTTCGCACATCTGCGTCGACCAGCTCGAACACGGGGCGCTGCCCGAGCCGACCATGGCGCTGCTCGTCTCCGGCGGGCACTCCTCGCTGCTGCTGTCCTCGGACATCACGAGTGACGTACGGCCGATGGGCGCGACCATCGACGACGCGGCCGGTGAGGCCTTCGACAAGATCGCGCGGGTGCTGAATCTCGGCTTCCCGGGCGGGCCGGTCATCGACCGGTACGCCAAGGAAGGGGACCCGGGTGCCATCGCCTTCCCGCGTGGGCTCACCGGGCCGCGCGATCCCGCGTACGACTTCTCGTTCTCCGGGCTGAAGACCGCCGTGGCGCGGTGGATCGAGGCGAAGCGGGCGGCCGGGGAGGATGTGCCGGTGCGGGATGTGGCCGCGTCCTTCCAGGAGGCCGTCGTCGACGTGCTGACGCGCAAGGCGGTACGGGCCTGTCGTGACGAGGGCGTCGACCACCTGATGATCGGTGGGGGAGTTGCCGCGAACTCGCGGCTGCGGGTGCTCGCGCAGGAGCGGTGTGAGGCCGCGGGGATTCGGCTGCGGGTGCCGCGGCCGAAGTTGTGTACGGACAACGGGGCGATGGTTGCCGCGTTGGGTGCGGAGATGGTTGCGCGGGGGCGGGGCGCCTCTGATTGGGACTTGTCCGCGGATTCGTCGTTGCCGGTGACTGACACGCATGTGCCGGGGCAGTCGCCTTCACGTTCGCATGGCCATGGTCACGATCATGTGCATGAGGTCAGCAAGGGCAATCTGTACTCATGAGTGTTGCGTTGATGTGGGAGGCGCGGGCCGTCGAGGGGCGGGGGGAGGAACTGCTTGCGTGGGTGAGGGGGCAGGACCTCCCGGCGCGGCCCCTGCGTCGGGAGGTCCTGCGGGCTCCGGGGGATCGGGTGCTCGTCATTACGTGGTGGGATGCCGCGTATGAGGATGAGCTGCCTGAGTTGCCGGAGCCGGCTGGGGAGTTGGTTGCGCGGGCCGTTCATCGGTGGCGGTTCGAGTCCCTCGACGGCGGATAGGGGTTCCGGGGCGTACGTCGGGTGCGGGCCGGTGGGGGCTGGTCGCGCCCACGATGGGGGTCCCCCCGCTCGAGCGAAGCCGAGAGTGGGGGAGGAGCCGCACAATGTCACAGCCCCGCGCCCCTAAATTGCCTCCGTCTCCCTTGAAGCGCAGCGCAGTTGGCGGTCCGGGCCCAATTGGCGTTCCGGGCCCGTCAGGGTTATGCGTGACGTGTGCTGTGTGTCTGCGCTGGATTTGGACAGGCGGAGTTCCAATGCGCCCGGTTCTACTACCCGTTGGCCCCTGCGGTCCGTGAAGGACGACAGGTCCGGGTGGAAGGTGAACGTGATGCGGCGGGCCTTGCCGGGGGGCAGGGTGAGGCGGTGGTAGCCGATCAGGCGGACGTCGGGGCGGGTTACGCGGGCCACCGGGTCGTGCAGGTAGAGCTGGACCACCTCCGTGCCTTCTCGGGGGCCCGTGTTGCGGACCGTGATGGAGACGTCGTACGTGTCGGTCGTGGCGAGCTCCGTTTCCGCCCGGTCCTCGATGTCCTCCCACGTGAAGTCCGTGTAGCCGAGGCCGTGGCCGAAGGGGTGGAGGGGGGTCGGGTCCAGGTTGCTGACCGTGCCGGCCAGGCCCAGTGGGGGCTGGAGGTAGGTCCACGGCTGGCCGCCGGGCTCGTGGGGGACGCTCACGGGGAGCCTGCCCGACGGGTTCACGCGGCCCGACAGCACGCCTGCCACCGCCGGGCCGCCCTCCTCCCCAGGGAAGAACGCCTGGACGGAGGCGGCCAGTTGGCCGTGCCAGCGGCCGAGTGCGTACGGGCGGCCCGTGAGGAGGACCAGGACCACGGGCGTGCCGGTCGCCGTCAGGGCGTCCAGCAATTGGGCCTGTGCGCCCGGGAGTTGGAGGTCGCCCACGTCGCAGCCCTCGCCCGACGTGCCCCGGCCGAACAGGCCCGCCCGGTCGCCCAGTACCGCAACGCAGACGTCCGCCTCGGTGGTGCGGGCGATCGCCTCCTCGAAGCCCGTGGTGTCGGGGGCTGTCGTGTCGCAGCCTTCGGCGAACGTGATCTTGGCGTCCGGGAGTTCCGTGCGGAGGGACTCCAGGAGCGTGGGGATCTCGATGCCCGTCGGTACGTCGGGGTGGTTCGTGCCCACGTGGGAGGGGAACGAGTAGCAGCCCAGCATGGCCAGGGCGTCGGCCGCCCGTGGGCCCACCACGGCGATCCGTGTGTCGGGGGTCAGCGGTAGCAGGCCGTCCGGGTTTGAGAGCAGGACGACGGATTCCTCGGCCAGGCGGCGGGCCAGGACGCGGTTTTCGGTCGGGTCCAGGTCGATCGGGTGGTCGTGAATCGGGTGGCGTTGAATCGGGTGGTGTCGGTCCGTGGGCTCGGGGGTCCAGTCCTCGTCCAGCAGGCCCAGTTCGCATTTCTGGCGCAGGACGCGGGACGCCGCCCGGTCCACCAGGGACTCCGGGATCGCGCCCGCGCGTACCGCCTCGGCCAGGGGAGTGCCGTAGCAGCGGAGGGTGGGGAGTTCGACGTCGACGCCGGCCGCCAGGGCCGCGTGGGCGGCCTCCGCCTTCGTGCCCGCGACCCGGTGCAGGGTCTCCAGGAAGCCGACGCCGAAGTAGTCGGACACGACCGTGCCCGTGAACTGCCATTGCTCCCGCAGGAGTTCGGTGAGGAGATACGGATCCGAGGACGCCGGTACGCCGTCCGTGTCCGTGTACGCGGCCATCACCGAGCGGGCCCCGCCCTCGCGCAGCGCGAACTCGAACGGCGGCAGGGTGATGTCGGCGAACTCGCGTACACCGGCTCGTACGGGGGCGAGGTTGCGGGCGCCCGCGGAGGACGCGTACCCCGCGAAGTGCTTGAGCGTGGCGACGATTCCGGCGGACTGCAGGCCGCGGACGTAGGCCGCGCCGACCGTGCCGACCAGGTACGGGTCCTCGCCGATGGTCTCCTCGACGCGGCCCCAGCGCGGGTCCCGTACGACGTCCAGGACGGGGGCAAGGCCCTGGTGGACGCCGACGGAGGCCAGGTCCCGGCCGATGCGGCGGGCCATCTCCTCGACCAGGTCCGGGTCGAAGGTCGCGCCCCAGGCCAGGGGGACCGGGTACGCGGTGGCGCCCCAGGCCGTGAAGCCCGCCAGGCACTCCTCGTGGGCCACGGCCGGGATGCCGAAGCGGCCGGCCTCGGTGATGCGGCGCTGCGCTCGGGCCAGGGCCTGGGCGCCGAGGGCCGGGTCCACGGGGGCCGAGCCGAAGGAGCGGGTGAGCTGGCCCAGGCCGTGCGTGATCAGCTCGTCCCAGTCGTAGCCCGAGGTCATCTCGGCCTGGTTCGGGGCGACTCCGTCGCCGTCCGTGGCGGCGCCCACCCACACGCCGTACAACTGGGCGGTCTTCTCCTCCAGGGTCATCCGGGCGAGCAGGTCGTCGACCCGGGCCTCGGCGGGCAGGGCGGGATCACGCCAGGGGGCGGTGGTCATGAAGCTCCTGTCGGGGTCGAGGGGGGTTCACTCACTTGCCGCCTACGCCCATCAGGCCGCCGATGAGGGCGCGGCGGGCCACCAGGTACACGGTGAAGATGGGGATGCCGGAGAGGACGACCGAGGCGAGCAGGGCGGGGATGTTCACGCCGAACTGGCTGACGTAGTTGAAGAGTCCGAGGGTCAGGACGCGCGGGCCGTCGGACTGGGTGAAGATCAGCGGGAAGAGGAAGCCGTTCCAGGCCTGGAGCGCCGCGTAGATGACGACCGTGCTGATGCCGCCCTTGGCCAGCGGGACGGCCAGCTGGAACAGCATTCGTTGGGGGGACGCTCCGTCCAGGGCCATCGCCTCGTACAGGTCTTCGGACACGTCCCGGAGAGTGCCGACGAGGACCAGTACCGAGACCGGCATCGCGAAGGCCGCCGTCGGCAGGATGACCGCCAACAGGCTGTCGTACAGGTTGAGTTCGGCGATGAGGAGGTAGAGGGGGACCACTACCGCCTGGGCCGGGATCGCCACGCCGAGGAGGAAGAGCCGGAAGGCCAGGCCCGACCAGCGGTCGCGGGTGCGGACGGCGACGTACGCGAGCGGGACGGAGAGGCCGAGGACGATGGCCACGACCGCGACGGCCACGATCGCCGTGTTGCTGAGCAGATGGCCGAACCCGTTGTTCAGCACGGTGTTGTAGTTGTCCAGCGTCGGACTCGTGGGCGGGTTCAGCGGGTTGCCGGTGAGTGCCTTGTCCTGGCCGGTGAGCGAGGCCGACAGCATCGCGTAGAGGGGGACGATGACGATCGCGAGCCAGATCATCGAGCCCAGCCCCGCTACGGGGTTGGCGTGCTTCGGCCAGTGTCTGCGGGGGCGGGATGTGGGCGGCCCTGTGGGGTGGTCCTCGGTCTTCGTGGGGTGCGGGCGCGGCAGCGTCGTATCGTGTGACACTTCGTCACATCCCTTCGCGGGTACTGCGCATGCCGCCGAAGCCGGTCAGCCGTACGAGGAGCAGGGACAGGCCCGTGGCGGCCAGCACGAGGAACGACGCGATGGCGCTCGCGTAGCCGAAGTCGTAGCTCTTGAAGCCCTCCTCGTACATCAGGTACGGCAGGATCGCCGTGTCGGTGCCCGGGCCGCCCTTGGTGAGGATCAGTACCGTCTCGAAGTACGTGAGCGAGCCGACGACCATCAGGACGGTGGACGTCGTGACGGTGTGGCGCAACTGCGGGAGCGTGATCGAGAAGAACTGGCGGGAGCGGCCCGCACCGTCGATCGCCGCCGCCTGGTAGAGCACGTCGGGTATCTGACGGGCCCCGCCCTGGTAGATCAGGGTGTGGAAGGGGATGAACTGCCAGCCGCCGACGAAGACGATCGCGAGGAACGCGCCGTTGGAGGAGCCGAGGATGTTCTCCCGGATGATGCCGAAGTTCGGGTCGAGCAGGGCGTAGAAGAGCAGCGCGATCGCCGTCGAGGAGAGCAGGAACGGGACGAAGAAGATCGCGGACAGGACCGCCCGGTTGCGCTGGCGGCCCGCCGCCCAGACGCCGAGCAGCAGGGCGATCACTGTCTGGAAGACCCAACTCGCTGCTGTCAGCAGGACCGTCAGCCACAGGGACTGGACCATCCGGTCGTCGTTGACCAGCCTTTGCCAGTTGTCGAGGCCGACGGGTCGTGGGTCGCCGAGGCCGTCCCAGCTGGTGAAGGAGAGGTAGAAGGCCAGGCCCATCGGGACCACCGCGAAGAACGCGAAGAAGAGGACGCCGGGGAGGGCCCAGGCGGCGTGCGGGCGGCCGACTGCGGAGGGCTTGGGCGACGACTTGGGTGACGACTTGGGTGGCTTGGTGGGCGGGGTGGGCGTCGTGGCTTTTGGTTCCGTGGCGCGGGTCATTGTCGGAGTCGGAGTCGGTGCCGTCACTTGAGATCCTTGAGCGCCGATACGAACCCGCTCGGCGAGGACTGGCCTACGAACAGCTTGTTGATCTCGGTGAGCATCGGGGTCGCGATGTCCGCGCCCAGCGCCTGGTCCCAGGAGAGTGTGAAGGCGGGCGCCTTCCCGACCATCTCGTACTGGAACCTGGCGAACTCCGGGTTGGGCGAGGCATCGAGGAGCCCCGCCGCGTTGGAGGTCGTCGGGATGTCGCCGTTGGCCACCAGCGCCTTCGCGTACGCCTCCGAGGCGCAGTCCTTCAGGAAGGCGATCGCCGCGTCCTTGTTCCGCGTACGGGCGTTGACGGACCAGTAGTTGGTGGGGTTGCCGACGACGTTGCGGATGTCGCCCGTGCCGCCCTCGACCGTGGGGAACGCGCACCAGCCCAGGTTGTTCTTCGCGAAGGACGGGAACTTGCCGAGCTGCGTCGAGTACTCCCACGAGCCCATCAGGTGCATCGCCGCCTTGCCCCGGGCGAAGACGGCGGGGGCGCCGCCGTTGACGTACGACACCGAGCTGAACTTCGAGCCGAACGCGCCGTCGTCGATGAGTTCCTTGACGGTCTCGGCGGCCTTGAGGACGGCCGGGTCGCCCCAGGCGGATGTGTCGCCGCCCTGGATCTTCGCGAAGACCTCGGGGCCGCCGATGCGGTCGACGAGGTACTCCAGCCACATCAGCTCGGTCCAGGTGTCGGCGCCGCCGAGTGCGAACGGGGTGATCTTCGCGGCCTTCAGCTTGGCGTTGATGTCCTGCAACTCGGCCCAGGTGGTGGGTGGTTGGAGCTTGTTCTCGGCGAAGACGGTCTTGTTGTAGAAGAGGATGACCGGCTGCATGCCGCGCATCGGTATGCCGTAGTTGCGGCCGCCGAGTCCGCCGGCCGCGAGCACGGAGGGCAGGAAACCGCTCTTCAGGACCGGGTCGGCCTCGATGGCGTCGGTCAGATCGACGAGCTGCTTCGCCTCCTGATATGCCTTGATGGAGCCGCCGCCCCAGTTGAAGAAGACGTCCGGTGCGCTCGGGGAGCCCATCGCCGTGCGCAGCTTGGCCGAGTAGTCCGAGCCCGGGACCTTCTCCAGCTTCACCTTGCCCTTGGCCGACTTGCTCGCGGCGGACCTGTTGAAGCGGTCGACGGCCGCCGCCTGGACCTTCACCGCGTCGTCCCCGTACACCATGGCGGTGATCGTGCCGCCGCCCCCGCCGGAACCGTCGCCGGCGCCGCAGGCGGTGAGTCCGGTGGTGAGTCCGGCGGTGAGCAGGGTCGTGGCACCGGCGCCGAGGGTCCAGCGCCTGCTGAACGTCCGGCTGCCCGCGCTGCCCGCGCTGCCCGCGCTGCCCGCGCTGCCCGCGCTGCCCGCGCTGCCCGCGCCGCCAGGGCTTCCGGGGCGGTCGGTCGTGGGCTGCCCGCCCGTGGGCCGTTCGCCGTTGGACCGCCCGCTGATCGACTCCATGACAGCACCTCTTTGTGGACTCATGTGTGGACTCGTTTGTGGAATCGCGCGCGAATGTTTCGGTATGCAGGTCGAATGTTCCGGGAACGTATGGCTGCCCAAGGGCTTCGTCAAGAGGTTGCGCAGGGATACGATCCGGTCCATGACTCGCCCGAATCCCGCCGTAGCCCAGTCGGCGACGCTCGCCGAGATCGCCCGCGAGGCGGGAGTCTCCGCTCCGACTGTTTCGAAGGTGCTCAACGGCCGTGCCGATGTGGCCCCGGCGACCCGGACCCGGGTCGAGGACCTGCTGCGCACCCACGGCTATCGGCGCCGCCGGGCCGAGGCGTCCCGGTCGCCCCTCATCGACCTGGTCTTCCACGAGCTGGAGAGCGCGTGGGCGATGGAGGTCATCCGGGGCGTGGAGAACGTGGCCCGGGACGCGGGGCTGAGCGTCGTCCTCTCCGAGAGCGCGGGCCGTCTCACGCCCGGGCGCACCTGGGCCGACCAGGTCGCCGCGCGTCGCCCGCACGGTGTCGTCCTCGTCCTGAACGGGCTCGACGAGTCCCAGCGGGCGCTGCTCACCAGCCGCTCGATCCCGTTCGTGATGGTCGACCCGGCGGGCGACCCCGGCGACGACGTGCCGTCCGTGGGTGCCACCAACTGGCAGGGCGGCCTTGCCGCGACCCGCCATCTCGCCGACCTCGGCCACCGCCGCATCGGCGTGATCAGCGGGCCCTCGCGGATGATGTGCAGCCGGGCCCGGCTCGACGGCTACCGCGCGGCGCTCGACACGGCCGGGCTGGTCGTCGACCCCACGCTCATCCGCACCGGCGACTTCCACCACGAGAGCGGCTACCGGGAAGGGCTTGAGCTGCTGAAGCTCCGCGACCGTCCGACGGCCGTCTTCGCGGGCAACGACCTCCAGGCCCTCGGCCTGTACGAAGCCGCCCGCGAACTGGGGCTGCGCGTGCCGGAGGACCTCAGCATCGTCGGTTTCGACGACCTGCCGGTGGCCCGCTGGGTCGGTCCCCCGCTGACCACCGTCCGTCAGCCGCTCACGGAGATGGCCGAGGCCGCGGCCCGGCTCGTCCTCGACCTGGGCCGTGGGGAGCGCCCGTCGACGGCGACCCGGGTGGAACTGGCCACGAGCCTGGTCGTGCGCAGCAGTACGGCGGCGCCGACGGGATGACCGGGGCGGCGCTTCGAAACTTTCGAAGACTTTCGGTGGCCGCCCGTCCACCCCCTGGCGGTGTCTGAGAAAGCTCAACGAAATATGAGAGTTTCCCAAGGAAAGCCGGGAAGTAGTTCCTCGTTGTAATAATTCGGACTTACGTTCCTCGGTGTGAGCGGAGACGACGAACACGGGGGCGGGGGCGCCGCGATACGCGGCGGAGGGTCGCAACGGTCCGGACGGTCACGGCTGTTGAGGGTGACCGGAATCGTGCTCGGCTGCGCCCTGGTCGTCTCGCTGGCCGGTGCGGCATGGGCGTACTGGCATCTGAACCAGAACATCAAGAGCGTCGACATCGACAGCGCGCTCGGCGACGACCGCCCGGCGAAGGCGATGTCGACGCCGAGCCCCTATGGCGCGGCCTCCCCCTCCCCGCTCCCGAGCGGCGCGCTCAACATCCTGGTCCTCGGCTCGGATTCGCGAAGTGGCGCGCGGAACCAGGAACTCGGCGGCGGCAGCAGCGGCGGCGGAGCCCGTTCCGACACCGCGATGGTCATCCACCTCGACGAGGGCCGGACGAAGGCGACCGTCGTGAGCATCCCGCGCGACACCCTCGTCACGCGCCCCTCCTGCCCGCGGGAGTCCGGCGGTTCGACGGCGGTGGCGTACGGCGCGATGTTCAACAGCGCGTACGCGGTCGGCGGGCCCGTCTGCGCGGTCAAGACGGTGGAGGCCATGACGAACGTCCGCATGGACCACTACATCGAGATCGACTTCGCGGGTTTCGCCGGTCTGGTGGACGCGCTGGGCGGGGTCACGGTGACCACGGAGGAGGACATCTCCGACGAGGACAGCCACCTCGAACTGGAGGCGGGCACCCACCACCTCGACGGTACGCAGGCGCTGGCCCTCGCCCGTACCCGGCACGGCATAGGGGACGAGAGCGACCTCGGCCGGATCGGTCTCCAGCAGCAACTGGTGAAGGCCCTGCTCGACCAGGTCGCCGCCACCGACCTGCTCGGCAGCCCGACCCGCCTCTACAAGGTCGCCGAGGCCCTCACCGACAGCCTCACCACCGACACGGACCTCGACTCCCTGCCCGAACTCATGAGCCTGGGCCAGAGCTTGAAGGCCCTCTCCTCCTCCACCACGGAGACGGTGATGATGCCGGTGCTCCCCGCCCCGTCCGACCCCAACCGGGTGGTGGCGAACGAGCCGGAGGCGAGTGAGCTGTGGGAGTCGCTGAGGTGACCGGCGTGACCGGTGTGTACGGCGCGCCCCGCTCAGACCGCCACGAGTCACAACCCGTGGTCCAGTAGCTTCTCCAGGCGTTCGAGGTCCTCGGGGGCCGGATCCAGGAGTGGCGCACGGACACCGCCTGTTTCGAGGCCGCGGATCCGTACCCCCGCCTTGACCAACGACACGGCGTAGCCGGGCTGGTGGCCGCGGAGTTCCACGAGGGGCGCGTAGAACTCGTCCAGCAGAAGGCGGGCCGTCGCCTCGTCCCCGCTCGTGAAGGCGCGGTGGAAGGCGATCGCGATCTCCGGGGCGAAGGCGAAGACGGCGGAGGAGTAGAGCGACACCCCGAGGCCCCGGTAGGCGTGCATCGTCATCTCCGCCGTGGGCAGGCCGTTGAAGAACTGGAACCCGTCCCGCTCGCCGCGCACCGCGCGGACGGTTCTGTGCATCAGTTCCAGGTCCCCGACGCCGTCCTTGATGCCGACGACACCGGGGATCTGGGCCAGGGTCAGGGCGGTCTCCGGGGTGAGGACGGCGTTGCCCCGCTGGTACACGATGACGGGCAGGCCGGCTGCCTCGACCGCCTCCCTGACGTAGCGGACCAGGCCCTGTTGGGGGCTCTGCACGAGGTAGGGCGGGAGGAGAAGGACGCCGTCCGCGCCCGACTCCCTGATGCGACGCGTCTGTTCGCGGACCAGGGGCAGCGGCCCGCCCGCGGCCACGACGACCGGGACGCGGCCGGCGGCGGCGGTGACGGCGACCTGGGCGCAGACACCGATCTCCGCCGGCGCCAGGGCGTGGAACTCGCCCGTGCCGCAGGCGGCGAAGACAGCGCCCGCCCCGGAGTTCACGCCCAGGGAGATGTGGGTGGCCAGGGCCTCCTGGTCGACGGTTCCGTCGGGCCCGAAGGGGGTGACCGGGAAGAAGAGGACTCCGGAGAGTTTCATGGGGTGGTGTGTCAACCCTTGGTCGCACCCGCGGCGATGCCGCGGATCATGGAGCTCTGCAGGCAGAAGTAGACGACGAGGCTCGGCACCAGTGCGATCAGGGCGCCGGCGAGCAGCGCGCCCGGGCCGACGACCGGATCGGTCCTCATGACGGACAGAGCGACGGTCAGCGTGTAGTCGCCGGGATCGTTGGCGACGATCAGCGGCAGCAGGTACTGGTCCCAGACCATCAGGAACCCGAAGATCCCGATGACACCGAGGGCCGGGCGGCACAGCGGCAGCACGATCTGCCACAGCAGGCGGAACTCGCCTACGCCGTCCAGGCGGGCGGCCTCCTCGATCTCGGTGGGGATCTCCTTCATGAACTCGGTCATGACGAGAATCGAGAAGCCCCAGATGCCGACCGGCAGGATCACCCCGAACAGGGTTCCCCTGAGGCTGACGTGCAGTACGGGCAGGTCGCCGACCACCAGGGACAGCGGTACGGCGATGACTTCCTCCGGCAGCATCATCGTGAGGAGGAACAGCGACATCACCAGGGCCTGCCCCCGGAAGCGGCGACGGGCCAGGGCGTAGGCGGCGAGTACCGACGTCACCATCTGCACCAGGAGTCCGCCGCCCGCGATGACCAGCGAGTTGGCGAAGTAGCCCCAGATGTTCCGGCTCTCCGCGGCCTTGAAGTTCTGGAGTGTGGCGTCGCCCGGGAAGAGGGACAGCGACGTCGAGCGGGCGTCCGCGTCGAAGGCGCCGCTGAGGATGGTGATGAACGGGGCGGCGAAGACGAACAGGACCAGGGCGCAGAGCACGACGCGCAGGACGAGGGCGGGGCCGAGGCGGGGCGTCCAGCCGAGGGCGGTTTCGAAGCGCCCGCTGTCCGTGCGCCCGCTGTTCGTGCGCGACCCGGGGAGCCGGGCGGGGGCCCGGGTGGGTTCGGTGGTCGGCGCGCTCATCGATCGGCCTTTCGTCGCAGGAGGCTGACGCCGAGAGTCAGCAGCAGCGTCACGGCGAGGAGGACGACCGAGGCCGCCGAGGCGACGCCCAGGTCGTTGCGCTCGAACCCGAGCGAGAAGACCCTCGTCATCCACACCTCCGTGGAACCCGCGGGGCCGCCGCCGGTCAGTACGTACACCTCGGTGAAGGTCCGCAGGCTGCGGATGGCGGCGAGCGTCAGGACGATGGTCATCGCCGGCCGCAGCGCGGGCAGGGTGATGTGGCGCAGGCGCTGGAGGGTGGAGGCCCCGTCGATCGCGGCGGCCTCGTAGAGCGCGCGGTCCACCCCGGCCAGGCCGGCGAGCAGGATGACCATGTTGTACGGGGCGCCCATCCAGGCGCCCACGGCCATCACGGACCACAGGGCGCTGTCCGGGCTGTCCAGGAAGGGCAGCGGGCCGATGCCGAGGAACCCGAGGACGTTGTTGACGAAGCCGTCGGGGGTCGGCGAGTAGAGCAGGCGCCATATCTCGCCGACCACGGCGGTGGCCGTGACCACCGGCAGGAACACTGCCGAGCGCAGGAACCAGAGGGTGCGGCCCTGTCCTTCGAGGAGCAGGGCGAGCAGGAAACCGACGGCGATGGCGCCGAAGGTCTGCCCGAGACCGAGGAGCAGGGTGTGGCCGATCGCCTCCCGGAAGCGGTCGTCCTCCAGCACCTTGCGGTAGTTGTCGAGCCCGACCCACTGGTCACCGAGGAAGGGCTGGACGTCGTACAGACTCATCCTGATGCCCTTGAGCATCGGGATGAACTTGAAGTACACCGCCAGCAGGAGCGCGGGAGCCAGGAAGAGCCAGGGCAGCAGGCCCCGTCTCAGCACACTCCCGCGAGCCCGCGGCGGACGCCGCCCCGACGGGGCGTCCTTCGTCCGCGGACGCTGCGTCACTGGCGCTGTCACCTGAGACCTCCGAGGATGCCCCTGCCTTCAGGTCGGGGAGGAATCGGAGTCCTGCGGAGCAGGGCAGGGAACGGGGTTTCGCCTCCAGGGTGAAAGACCGCCCACGCGGTCGGGTAAACCGACCGCCGTGCGTTGCGAGAACCAAGCGCGTACGCCGTGCTGATCGAGAACCAAGACAGCACATGCACCTCCAAGCTTTGCGGTACAAACCGGGCTGGTTTCAACCCGACTGGTGTTGATCGTGGAAGACCTGTCGGGTCGCTGACCCGCAGGCGGCGTGAGCCAGGAATCCCCCTGCTTCAGCTGGGGGAGGATTCAAGTAAGGTCCTGCGCTTCGAGCTCGCTGGTGATGTCCTTGTCCAGCTGCTGGAGACCGGAGGCGATGTTGTCGCTGCCGCAGTCGGCGAAGATCTTGTTGAGGCCCTCGGCGGCGGTCTGCTTCACGGCGGTGAAGTCGATGTCCTGCGGGAAGGCGCGGGAGTCGTTGTCGTACTGCTCCTGCACGGCCTTCCAGCGGTCGTCGCCACGCACCTCGGCCGCGTCGAGGGAGCTGTTCACCGGGACGCGCACGACGGGCTGGGTGACGCTCTCCATCGCGATCTTCTGGGCCTGCGGCGTGATCAGGAACTCGGCGAGCTTCTTCTGGGCGTCGTTCTTCTTGGAGCCCGCCCCGAGATAGATCGTCTCGCCGTCGCTCAGCGTGGTGCTGCCCGCGGGACCCTTGGGGGTGGGGATGATCTCGTACTTCTCCTTGCCCAGCTGCTGGTCGAACCCGGAGATCATGTACG
This sequence comes from Streptomyces sp. NBC_00878, assembly GCF_026341515.1. Lineage (NCBI taxonomy): Bacteria > Bacillati > Actinomycetota > Actinomycetes > Kitasatosporales > Streptomycetaceae > Streptomyces > Streptomyces sp. NBC_00878. Next base: position 6,535,007 of record NZ_JAPEOK010000001.1, read on the forward strand.
GGCCGGTGAGCGAGATGCCGGCCGCGCCCTCGTGGAAGTGCGGGGCGTTGGCCGTGGTCGAGGTCAGGGCGCCGGGCTGGACATTGCCCTTGGTGCAGAACTGCGTCTTGACCCACTTCACCGCGGCGGCCGTGCCCGCCGAGTCGATGACGCTCTCGTACTTCCCCTGGCCGGTCTTCTTGACGAAGTCGCCGCCGCCCTGCCAGATGTACGAGGCCGCCCACCAGGCGAGGTAGCCACGCTCGGTGGAACCGGGCACGACCATGCCGTAGGTGTCTTTCTTGCCGTTTCCGTCGGGGTCCTTCGTGGCGAACGCGGTCGCGACCTTCGTGAGGTCGTCCCAGGTCTGGGGGACGTCGAGGCCGAGCTTCTTCAGCCAGTCCTTGCGGATGTACGTGTTGAACGCCTGGCGGGAGAAGGGCACTCCGTAGGTCTTGCCGTCCGCGCCCAGGGCGTATTTCCAGTTGGCGGGGGAGATGCTCTTGCCGCCCGCGACCGACGCGGGGTCGATGGGCAGCAGCAGGCCCTGCGACTGGTAAGTGCCCAGCGCGGAGGCGTCGTTGATGAAGACATCGGGCAGGTCCTTGGACGAGGCACGCGCCTGGAGCTGCTTGTCGAACTCGATGACGGGCTGGTAATCGACCTTGATGCCCGTCTTCTTGGTGAAGGCGGCGAAGACCTTCTTGTACGTGGCGGCCGGCTCGGGTGCACTACGGGTCCAGACCTCCAGCGGGGCGTCGGCGTTCGACGAGTCGTCGTTCCCCGAACCACAGGCGGTGAGACCGGCGAAGAGACCCGTCACGGCGAGCACGGCGACCGGCACGCGGGTGGAAGGTATACGCATGGCGCTCCGTTCATGGATGTAAATCGCTTCATGTCTGTGAACGATTGACCGCACCTTAGGGACCGCCCGTTCACGGGGTCAACAGTTCTGCGCGGGATTGTGACAACGTTATCTACCCTGTCTGCACATGAAGATGACGGACCATCACCAGCGACTTCTTGCGTCCGGCGGCTCGCGAGGCGGCGCCTGGGAGTCGGTCGACCGAGTCGGGGCAGGAGGCTGTGACTTCTACTCATGTGAAGAGTGTTCACGTAGGCGATTCCATCGGCTAGCGTGACGCGGCATCCACCGCCGGACGACGCCCGCCGCGGAGCGGTGCTGCTCATGCGCGTCCGGCTTTCCCCCTGCCCTTCGAGGGCCCCACCTGGGAGGAACGTACGGCTTCATGGTGAAACGATTCGAAATCCCTGTCCGAGCCGGGACGAAGAGGAGACGGCGGTCCGTGCGGACGCGCCTGCTGCTGGCGCTGTCCGCCGCCTTCGCGACGGTCGCCGCGGTCCTCGGCCTGCCACAGACGGCGCTGGCCGCCCCCGCCGCGGTGCAGGTGTATCCGGTGCCCTCGATCTACGAGGCCTCCGCCGACTACCGGCTCACCGCGAACGGGCAGAACGTGCCCGTCACCCGCTACCCGGGCTACGACATCGCCCAGTTCTCCATCGGCACCGGCACCGCCGACCTCGCGCTCACCAAGGTCAACAACACCGCGATCGGGTCCTATTCGATAAGCCCCGCCAAGCTGAACCTCACGGGCACGATCAGCGGCCCCACCCTGAGGTTCACCGTGCCGAACCACGAGTACCTCATCGTCAGGCTGGACGGCCGCCCCAAGCTCGTCATCGCCATCGACCCCGCCGAGACCAACCGGCCGGCGTCCTCGGGCACGGGCATCTTCAACGTACGCAGCGCGCCCTACAACGCCCAGCCGGGGTCGTCCTACTCGACGACGGCCTTCCAGACCGCGCTCAACGACGCCGCGGCATGGGGCTCGGCCAACGGCAGGCAGGGAACCGTATACGTGCCGGCCGGGGTGTACACGCTCGGCAACCTGTACCTGCGCAGCAACCTCGCCCTCTACCTCGAACCCGGCGCCGTGCTCCGCTACACGGGCGAGCGCGCACACTACGACGTCCACTGGCACAAGGACTCGCAGGGGCGCGACATCACCTGGTTCCTGTCGACCCGCTACTCGTCCGAGAACATCTCGATCTACGGACGAGGGATCATCGACGGGAACGGGAAGGCGTCGCTCGCGCCCAGCAACCTCGGCGTGAACCTGCTGACCCCGATCTACACGAAGAACTTCAGCGTGGACGGGATCACGTTCCGGGAGTCCAGCAGCTGGGCGATCATGCCGACGAGGTCGTCCGACATGAGCTTCCGCAACATCAAGATGTTCAACCGGTTCGACATGGGCGAGAACGATGGCATCGATGTCATGGAGTCCACCGGGGTCCAGGTCACCCACGCCATCGGCATCGGCCTCGACGATCCGTTCAGCACCAAGACCTGGGCCAACGACGTGGACCTCTTCCGCCAGGTGCCGGGCGACCCGAGGCCCTTGCAGGACGTCGTCTTCGACGACCTCGTCTCCTGGACGTACTGCTACGGCGTCAAGGTCGGCCAGGGCGTGATCCAGTCCCAGACCGGGGTCACGTTCAGGAACGTCGTCGTGCACGACGCGGCGGTGGGCATCGGAATCCACCACAAGTACGGCTCGGCGCCCGCCACCGGCATCCGGTTCGAGAACATCGACATCGAGAACCTGAGCTTCACCAACGACAGCAACCGCACCTGGCTCGCGCTCTGGACCGGCAACGCTCGGGGCGTCGGCCCGGTCAGGGATGTCACGCTGTCGAACATCAAGGTGCGCGGCGCGGTTACCACTCCCGCCCGGATCAACGGCCAGCCGGGCGCGCCCATCAGTGACGTCGTGCTGCGCAACGTACAGATGCCCGGCAGCTCCACGCCGGCCACGACGCTGGCGCAGATGAAACTGACCAACCTGTCCGACTACGGGACGATCACCATCCAGCCCTAGCGGTCGAGGCGGAAGCCTCGGCTGTAGCTGTTGCAGTGGCTGATGTGCCCCGGGTCCCATCGGGCCCGGGGCACATCAGCGCGTTGGCACGTCGGCGCGGGGCGCATCCGCACCTCGGCTCGCTCAGAGGACGTTCGCCTGCGTCACCGTACGGAACGGCAGGCCGAGCAGGTCCGCCGTGGCGCGCAGTTCCTTCGCGCGGTGGCCCGTGCAGATCGTCCAGTGGTGTCCGATGCCGGTGGCCGACCAGGCGTCCGTCCATTCCCCCGGGTCGAAGCCGAAGTCGACGCGCGAGGTCGTGTTGCCGATCTCCAGGAGCGGGCCGGGGACGACCTCACCCTCGGAGGCGACGAACACGAAGGTCCCGTCGGCCTCCTGGCCGAGACCGAACGTGGTGACGGGCCCGTGCCTGACGTCGAACTCGACGCTCACGCCGTAGCCGCGCTTGCCGTGGTAGACACCGAGCCCGCGCAGCAGCGGGTCGCGGGAGCTGATGGCGAGGTGCGCGGGGCCGTCGTGCCCCATCTCCACCACACCGTCCTCGAAGTTGAGCGCCTGCAGTTCCGTGAAGGAGCCGCCCGCTCCGAGCGTGTCGGCGACGAGCATCGCCAGGCTGGTGCGCAGCTCGTACTCGCCCGCGACCGGGATGCCCCGTGCGGTGAGGAGCGAGGCGCCGAGGATCATTCCGGCGCCAAGCCGTTCGTGGATCTCACCTTCCAGACCGCGGTGGTAGTACGCCACGCTGTCGAGCGCGAAGTCCTCGACCAGGCGGTCGAGTCCGAGCGAGACCCGGGCGGCCCAGCCGAGGTCGTCCTCGTCGACGGACGCGTCGAGGGTGAACAGCTTCCTGGCCAGCGCGACCCGGTCCGCCGCCTCGTCGTCCCGCACGGCGGCCGTCCGTACGCGGAGGTCGTCGAACTCCAACACCTCCATGTGGCCGCCCAGTTGGGTGGAGACCAGCGTCATGTCGGTCGAGACGTCGAGCATGCCGGGGTAGAGGTGTCCCATCAGACCGTGCCGCCCGTGGCGCAGCACACCGCGCACCGCCGCGGCGGAGATCCAGCGTCCGATGCGGGCCCAGGCGTTGTCGTCGTGCAGGTGCCCGGAGACGGACCGGAAGGGGATGCCGCCGCGCCGGAAGACGTTGGCTATCTCGGGCAGCGGGCACTGGCCGCAGTAGGCGAGCCATTTGCCCGTGTCCGTCGAGGCATGGTCCATCGCCTTCGTCGGCTGCAGGTCGATGACCAGGACCGGCGCGCCCGTGCGTTGCGCGATCGGCAGCACCATGGAAGCCGTCAGATACGTGGTCAGGAACGTCACCACGATGTCGCAGTCGGCCACGCGCAGCGTCTCGGCCGCCTTCGCCGCGTCGTGCGGATCGGAGATGAAGCCCGCGTCCACGACGTCGCAGCCCATGTCCTCGAACCGGCCTGTCACGAACCGCGCGGATGCGCGGAGTTGGTCGAGCAGACCCGGGAACTGCGGCCAGTACGCGCCGAGTCCACCGGCTACGAGGCCGACGCGGGTGCGCCGCCGGGTGATACGGGCGAGCGACTCGCCGATCGGGGCTTGCTCGTGGGTGTCACTCATCGAAGCGTGCCTCTCTGGTCGGGCGGGGGCGGGCGGGGCAGACGGGGTTGGGCGGGGGTGGTCGACTCAGGCAGCGCGCGCTGAACCCAGGCCGTCCGCGTACCGCACGGCGTCGAGGGTCTCGTCGAGCCGGGCGGCGGGGACGTACTGGCCGAAGGTGTCGTTGCCGAAGAACGAGACCCCGTCGACGTGCGCGGCGTGCTGCCGCAGGACGTCCCGCTGGTAGACGTACGAGCGCCGGTCGTCGAGATGTGTGCGGTACCAGTACCAGGGGTCGACGAAGTCCAGGCCGAACAGAACCCGCGGACCCTCGGTCCCGCTGGTCCCGCTGGTCCCGCTGGTCCCGCCGGTTCCGGCAGCCGACAGGGCCGCCTTGCTCAGGAGGTTGGGCACGATCTCCGTGCGTTCGACGAGGACCGCGAACGTGGATACGAGGACGGCGTCGAGCGTCGCGTAGCAGGCGTCCGTCATTCCCCAGGCCTCGCGCTCGACCTCCGCGCGCCAGTAGGTGTCCATCCAGTACACGAGACGGCCGTCCATCCGCGCGCGCATCTGGAGGAAGAAGCGTTCGATGCCCGCGACCCGTTCGGGCGTCAGCTTCCGGGCGTTGTCGGGATGCCAGAAGCCGATCAGCCCGAACTGGTTGCCGAGCATCACCCCGTCGAGGCCGAAGTCGTCGACGAACGCGGCGGTCTGGGCCGCGACGAAGTCACCGGCGGGCACACCGGCCGGGACGCCGTCGGGGAAGGCACGGTACGGACGTGGGTCGGCGGCCAGCGGCAGCGTGACGTCGATGACGCCGGGAATCATGTGTCCGCCGGCGTCCGCGGCGGCCGACGACACCTCAGGGTGCCGTTCGGTCTTCCACTCGCTGCGGCAGAACTCGGGGCCGGGTTCCAGGTATTCGAGCAGCCGCAGCCGCACACCGCGGCGCTCGGCGACCCGTCGTACGGCCGCGTACACGCCTGCCAGCAGGTCGTAGTCCATGGGCTGCTCGGACAGGGTGAACATGGGGCCCGCCGAATAGGGGTTGGCCGAGCGCTCGCCCCCTTCCCGTACGCGCGTCAGCCAGTCGGCGTTGTGGCTGCGGGCGAGTCTGGCGGGACCGCCCGGCTCGGTGTCGGCCGCGTAGCAGTTGTAGCGGGCCCAGTCGAAGCGTTCGTCGCGCCGCCCGGTGTAGTTGAGGATGTGGTCGCCGTTGCCCGCGCAGAAGACGAGGGTGAGGTCGCGGTCCGCCGTCCAGGCCGCGTGGTGGTCGAAGAATGCCTCGATGCCGGATCCGGGGTCGGCCAGGTCGTCGAAGACCTTCGGCGTGAGCCACAGGCACGCTTCGAGGCGGGCGCGGGAGTGCGTCACGGCAGGGGTTCCTCATCGGTTGGTTCGGGGAGCCGGCCGTGCGCCGGGCTCATGCGAGGTGCGGGCGGGCCGCGTGGCGGGTGTGGCATGTGCGGGAGGTGCGGGCGGGCTCCGCGAGATATGCCGCCGTGGGGCGGCCCGGCCCGCGGCGGTCACCAGCGGGGCAGTCACCGGCGCGGCAGCCATTACGCGGCAGCCAACGCGGCAGTCACCAGCGCGGCAGTCCAGGGTCGTACGCGGGGTCCACGCGCCTCATGTACGCGGTGTCGTCACGGCGTTCGCGGCCGGACTCCAGGTAGGCGCGGTGGAGCCGGTCGAGGGCTTCGTGGTCGAGTTCGACGCCCAGGCCGGGACCGGTGGGCACCCGCACGCTTCCCTGGGCGAACCGCAGGGCTCCGGGCTTGACCACATCGTGCTCGGCGTTCCACGGGTAGTGGGTGTCGCAGGCATAGGTGAGCTCGGGCACGGTGGCGGCGAGGTGGGTCATCGCGGCCAGGCTGATGCCCAGATGCGAGTTGGAGTGCATGGAGAGGCCGATGCCCAACGCCTCGCACAGCACGGCCAGTTCACGGCTGCGCCGCAGACCGCCCCAGAGGTGGTGGTCGAGCAGCAGCACCTGGACGGCGTCGTGCCGCACGGCCGGCCGGACGTGCTCCACATTCGACACGATCATGTTGGTCGCGAGCGGCATGTCCGCCGAGCGCGCGACCTCCCCCATCCCCGCGATGCCGGGCGTGGGGTCCTCCAGATATTCGAGTACGCCGGTCAGCTCACGGGCGACCCGGCGGGAAGTCTCCACGCTCCACGCCGCGTTGGGGTCGATGCGCAGCGGCAGTCCGGGAAAGGCGGCGGCGAGGGCGCGGACGGCGGCGATCTCCTGGTCGGGCGGGAAGACACCGCCCTTGAGCTTGAGGGAGCCGAAGCCGTACAGGTCGATCATCCGGCGCGCCTGGTCGACCAGCCCGTCCGGGTCGAGCGCCGCGCCCCACTCGTCGGCGAGGGCGGGCCTTCCGTCGAGCGGCGGGTGCTCGGCCCACTTGTAGAAGAGGTAGCCGCTGTACGGGACCGCGTCGCGGACCGCCCCGCCGAGCAGATCGCTGACCGAGCGGCCGGTCAGCTTCCCCTGGGCGTCCAGCATGGCGACCTCCAGCGGGGACCACGCCGAGTCACGTTCCTCGACTCGCGAGGTCTCGACCGGCGATGTCCCCGCGCGCAGCGCGTCGTGCACGGCGTGGCGCGCGCGTCCCGTGGCGAAGACGTCCAGCCCGCGCACCGCGTCCGCGGCGGCACGGAGCCGTTCGGTCTCGGTGCGTCCGCCGGGACATTCGCCCAGGCCGACGGTGCCGTCCTCAAGATGAAGCTGTACGACGCAGCGCAGCACCAAGGGCTCGTGCACGCCCGTGCTGTTGAGCAGCGGCGGGTCGCCGAAGGCGATGGGCGTAACGGTGACGTCGACGATCTTCATGTGATCTCCACCCACGGTGAGTCCGCCTGATCGGTTCATATATGTGATACAAGTTCACGCTTACGAAGCTTTGGACGTACGCTAGAAACGTTTCAATCCCTACGTCAAGGGCTGTGCCGCCAGCCGTCACGACCTCGAAGAAATCTCGAAGAAATCCGGCTGAGCGTGTCGATCCGGGTGCTCTTCGCTCGACGCACGGGTGAGAGGGAAGGTGGGACAAGCCCCGCCCCCGTACCGAGAAACTCAGGGAGTCACCATGCCTCGCTACCTGTCGATGATCCGTATCGACGAGCAGAACGCGCCCGCCGAGGGTCCGAGCGACGCGCTCATGGAGCGGATGGGGGAGCTGATCGAGGAGATGACGAAGGCGGGGGTGCTGCTGGACACGTCGGGCCTGAAGCCGACCGCCGAGGGGACGCGGGTGCGGTGGGAGGGCGGCGAGATGTCCGTCACCGACGGGCCGTTCACCGAGGCCAAGGAGGTCGTCGGCGGATACGCGATGCTGCAGGCCAAGGACATGGCCGAGGCGGTCGAGTGGACCAAGCGGTTCCTCCAGATCCACGAGGCACACTGGACGGTCACCTGCGAGGTCCGGGAAATCGTCGAAGGCTGAGCCTTGGTCGTACGGGCCCGGGGGTGTCTGATGGTGGAACGTGACACCAGAACCATCAGAACCATCAGCGGACGCCCCCGCCCGCGCCATCGAAACCGTCTTCCGCATCGAGTCGCCCCGCATCATCGCCGGTGTCGCGCGCATCGTGCGGGACGTCGGGATCGCGGAGGAACTGGCGCAGGACGCGCTGGTCGCCGCCTTGGAGCAGTGGCCCCGGGAGGGGGTGCCCGACAACCCCGGGGCGTGGCTCATGGCCACGGCCAAGCACCGGGCGATCGATCTCGTACGCCGGCGTGAGCGGTACGCGCGCAAGCTGGCGGAGATGGGGCGCAACCTGGAGGCCGCCGCGCCGCACGGGCACGTGGACGAACCGGCCGACCCGGACGACATCGACGACGACCTGCTGCGACTCGTCTTCACCGCCTGTCATCCCGTGCTGTCCGCCGAGGCCCGCATCGGCCTCACCCTGCGGCTGCTCGGCGGGCTGACCACCGTCGAGATCGCCCGTGCCTACCTCGTCCCGGAGGCGACCGTCGCCCAGCGCATCGTGCGCGCCAAGCGGACGCTCGCCGCGAAGAGCGTCGCCTTCGAGGTGCCGTACGGGCCCGAGCGCGAGGCCCGGCTCGGGTCCGTACTCGAAGTCATCTACCTGATCTTCAACGAGGGGTACGCGGCCACCGCGGGCGACGACCTGCTGCGCCCCGCGCTCTGCGAGGACGCCCTCCGACTCGCCCGCGTGCTGGCCGAGTTGATGCCCAAGGAACCCGAAGTGCACGGACTGGTCGCCCTGTTGGAGATCCAGGCGTCGCGGTCGGCCGCGCGCACCGGGCCGTCGGGCGAGCCCGTACTCCTCAAGGACCAGCAGCGTTCCCGCTGGAACCGGCTCCTCATCCGGCGCGGTTTCGCCGCCCTCGCCCGTGCGGAGACCGTGTCCACGGGGGCCATGTCCACGGGGGGTGTTCCGGGGCCGTACGTCCTCCAGGCCGCCATCGCCGCGTGCCACGCCCACGCCCATACGTACGAGGAGACCGACTGGGCGCGGATCGCCACGTTGTACGGGCTGCTTGCAGCCCGCGCTCCGTCTCCGGTGGTGGAGCTGAACCGGGCCGTCGCCGTGTCCATGGCCGACGGGCCCGAGGCCGGGCTCGCCATCGTGGACGCGCTGGCCGCCGAACCGGCGTTGCGGGGCTATCACTTGCTGCCCAGTGTGCGGGGGGATCTGCTGGAGCGGGTCGGGCGGGTGGAGGAGGCGCGGGAGGAGTTCGAGCGGGCAGCTTCTTTGACGCGGAATGAGCGGGAGAGGGGGCTTTTGCTGGAGCGGGCCCGTTCCGCGCACTAGCTCCGCCGGGGCGCTCCACTGGGGGCGGGTCTGAGGCTGCGGGTTTGTGGGGGCTGAGCGCGCGGTTCCCCGCGCCCTCAACGGGGCGTGGTAGCCCGAACGCGTCACCCACCGAGACCCCGTCCCCGTGCCGTGTCACGGTGGGACCACCTGTTGCCACCACCGGACCCAGGAGCCCCGCCATGGCAGATCTGCAGGATGAACTGCACGAAACCGCCGAGGTCGGCGAGCTGGATCACCCCGCTGTCGAGGGGGAGTTCGAGCGGCGGAAGGCGGCTGATGTCGATGCCGACGCGAAACCGGACGCGGAACCGGACGCGGACGGGGACGACGACCCCCTCGTCCGCGCGCACGCCCTCCTCGCCGCTCACCCCGTCGCCGACGGCTACAGCGGGCTGCCGTGGGCGCTGCGGCACCTGCCCTGGTACGACCTGGAGCTCGGCGAGAGCACGGTCGACACGGATGTGCCCCGGCTGAGGGAAGGGCACGTGGGGGCGTTGTTCTGGTCGCTGCATCTGTCCGAGGGGCTCGTCGGCGAGCGGGCCGTCGGGGCCACCCTGGAGCAGTTCGACCTGGCGAAGAGCGTGGTGGAGGCCCATCCGGAGGGCCTGCGGATGGCACACAGCGCGGCGCAGATCACGGACGCCAGGAACTACGGGCGGGTCGCCGTGGTGCTTGGTCCCGCGGCCGCCGCCGCGCTGGACGACTCGCTGGGCATCCTGCGCGCGCTGCACACTCTCGGCCTGCGCGTTCTCACCCTCTCCGGCGTGTCCTGGGCCGGCGAGAACGGGCTGACCAGGTTCGGTGAGGAGGTCGTACGCGAGGTGAACCGCATCGGCGTACTCATCGACCTGTCCGGCGCCTCCGACGCGACCGTCCGCCGCGCCCTCGGCATCTCCAAGACCCCGGTCGTGTGCACCCGCTCCGCCGCCCGCGCCCTGCGCCCCCACCCGGCGAACCTCCCCGACGACGTGCTCGTCGAACTCGGCGCCACCAAGGGCCTGTGCCTCGTGCCGCTGACCGCCGAGCAGACGGGCCCGTCGATACGGGACGTCGCTGACCACCTCGACCACGTACGCGCGCTCGCGGGCCCGGAGTGCGTCGGCCTCTCGGGGACGTACGACTCCGGGGCCGCCCACCCCCAGGACCTGTCCGACGCCTCGGGCTATCCGCGCCTCGTCGCCGAACTCCTCGTCCGCGGCTGGTCCGAGTCCGACCTGGCCCTGCTCACCTGGGGCAACGTCCAACGCGTCCTGCGCAGCGCGGACTTCGCGGCCCGCGCCGCCCGCAGCCGCCGGGAGCCGTCCACGGCGAAGATCGCCGAGCTGGACGGGTAGCTCCCCGGGATGCGTAGCCCCCCGCCCCGGCACCGGGGCGGAAGCCTCAGTAGCCGATGCCTCAGGAGGCGCAGAGGCAGAACGGGTGGCCGGCCGGGTCCGCGTACACCCGCCATGTGCGCTTCTGGTCCTCCGCGTCGAGGACCTTCGCCCCCAGCGCCAGGACCTCCTTCTCCGCCGCGTCCAGGTTCTCGACCGTGAGGTCCAGATGGAACTGCTGCGAGCCGTCCTGTGACGGCCACCTCGGCGGTACGTGACCGGGGGCGGACTGGAAAGCGAGCTCCTGTCCGTCGGGCAGCCGCAGGACGACCCAGTCGGCTGCACCCTCGGTCTCGACGGTGCTGCCGCCCGGCTCCTCGGCGTAGAGCGTGACCTTGCCGCCCAGCACCTCGGCGTAGAACGCGGCGAGCGCGCGGGGGTCGGGACAGTCCAGAACGACGGAGCCCAGTGTGGCGAGTGCCATGACTTCCTCCTGTGGTGTCCATGCAGTCCATGCCATGGATGCAGTCCGTGCGGTCCATGCATCGCTTGTTACCGGCAAGGCGAGTCAGCCGGTAACGGTTACTCCATGCTCCCCCATAAGGGGTAACGTCGCAACCATGAATGACCGCGCGCCCGCACCAGGCGGACTGGCCCTGATCCAGTCCCTGGTGAACACCCTCGACATCGAGTCGGGCCGCGATGCCCTGGACACGGCCGAGGGGCGCGCGCGGCTGGACCTGACGGAGGCCGACGTGGAGGCCGCGCGGGAACTGCGCGAGTCGCTGCGCGTCGTCTGCCTCGCGCACGCGGGCCATCCGGCACACCGGGAGGTACGCCCCCTCGACGAGCTGCTCGCGTCTGCCCCGCTCGTCCTCACGGTTACGGAGGCGGACGGCTCGGCGGCCCTCCGGCCCGTGGACCCGGCCTCCCTCGCCTCCCGCGTGGCGGCGGCCGTCGCCGAGTCCCTCACGACCGGCACCTGGCTCCGCCTCAAGGCCTGCGAGGCGCCGGACTGCCACTGGGCGTACTACGACCGCAGTCCGGCGGGCCGTGGCCGCTGGTGCTCGATGGCGGTCTGCGGGGCACGGGCGAAGATGCGCCGCTATCGCGCGAAGTAGCCCGTGCCCGTGCCCGTGCCGGGCCCGGCCCCGGGGGCCGCCCGTGCTGGGCAGCCCCTCCCGTGACCACTACTGCTGCGGGACGTCCTGTTCCTCCCTCGCCGCCGCGCGCGACCCCACCAGGAGGAGGCACAGCACGGCCACGCCCGCCACCACTCCGGCCAGGACGAGCAGGCCGTCGAGGCCCCGGGCGGAGGCCGTCGGTTCGAGGGCCTGCGGGGTGACCGCGCCACCCGCCGCGGGATCCGCGGCAGCACTCGAAGTGGGCGGCGCGGAAGGTGACTTGGCGGAATCGGGCGACTTGCCGCGAGGTGCCGATGTGGTCGGCGCGACCGGAGCCTTGGTCACCCCGCCCTGCCCGTTCCCCGAGCCCGAGCCTGTCCCTTTCCCTGTCCCCGAGCCCGTCCCGGTTCCCGTTCCCGTTCCCGTCCCGGTTCCGGACTCGTCATGATCGGAACCCGCGTGCGAATGGGTCGGTGTCGCCGACGGCGCCGCCGCCCGGACCACGATCCGCGCCGTCATGTCCGGATGCACGGTGCAGTAGTACCCGTACGACCCGGCCGTCGTGAACGTGAAGCTCCAGCTCTGCCCCTTCTGCAGCATCGGCGAGTGGAGGGAGACCGGCCCGGAGGTGGTCTTCACGTCGTGCGGGGCCGTGTCCTGGTTGGTCCAGGTCACCGTGGAGCCCACCGGGACGGTGAGGGTCGCGGGGCTGAACGCGTACCCCTTCATCGCCACCCGGAAGGTGGCCGCCGACGCGGGCGGTCCGGGCACGGCCCACACCAGCAACAGCGGTACGAGCAGCGCCAGTACGGAGAGTGCGGCGGGCAGCGAGAGCTTCCGTCCCCGTCCCCGTCCCCGACGACCCCGCCACCCCGCCCTCACGCGAACTCCGCGGCGAGCAGCAGCCGCAGTCGGGTCGCCGGGCGCAGCCGCGGCAGCCGGAAGCCGGTGGCACGGCGGAGCAGCCGGTACGGGAGCCGGGCCGCGCCCACCACCAGCAACCGGCCCTCGGCGCACCTCACGACGCGCAGCCGCAGCAGCACGGGGAACGCGACTCCCCGTACGTCGAGGTCGGCGATGAGCTGCACGTGCCGCCCGTCGGCCAGGGGTTCCACGTGCTCGGAGACCAGCGAGGCCTTCATCGGGCGGGCGAAGTCGAAGCGGAACACGGGCCGTTCATCCAGGGACTGGGTCTCGGACTCGGTCTCAGTCTCGGATTCGGTCTCAGTCTCGGACTCGGGGACCGTGAGTGAGGCCCCCGTCAGGGTGACGCGGTGTCGCAGGGTCGCCAACGGCCCGTAGTACGCAGTGAGTTCGACGAAGGACCGGCCGGGTGCGACGGCGTACCGGCCGGGGGGAGGGGAGAGGGCGGGCAGGGTGACGGTCGTCATCCTGGTTCTCCTTCCGAGGAGAAACCGAGCGGGGATGGGAGAGGCGGGGGTGGGAGAGAATGAGCGCCGGACGCCGGGCCGGCCGACTGAGCCTCGGCCGGCCCGGCGTCCTCCTACGGCGGCGATGCCGCCGGTGTCAGCAGCTGCTGGTCAGATAGCCCGTCGTGGGTGCGAGCAGGTGCTCGGCCCAGACCGTGTGCATCTTCACGTAGCTGTCGACGTTGAGCAGATCGGTGACCTGCTGGCCGAGCGACTCCTCCAGATGCGCCGAGTTGACGTGCTGGAGCAGCACGCCGAGGGTGTCGTCGACGACCGTGCCGCCGCCTTCCGTGGCGGGCTTGAGGATGCTCTCGATCCATACGGTGTGCATCTTGATGTACGAGTCGAGGGCCAGCGCGTCCTGCACCTGCTCGCCCGGAGAACGCTCCAGGTGCGCGGCGTTGAGGTGCTGCAGGATCGGCAGCAGTACGTCCTGGACGCTGGCGCACTGCTCGTCGCCACCGCCCCCGCCGCCTGTGCTGCCTTCCGTGCTCCCACCCGTGCTGCCACCGCTGGTGCCGCCGGAGCTGCCTCCGGACGTGCCGCCGGTGTCACCCCCGCTCGTACTGCCCGAGCCGGAGCCCCCGGTCGAGCCTCCCGACGTACCGCCGGTGGAGCCGCCGGACGTACCGCCGGAGCTGCCCCCGGAGGTACCCCCTGTGCCGGACCCGCCGGTGGAACCTCCGGTGGACCCGCTGTCGTCCGCGACGACCTTCACGGACGCCACCATGTCCGGGTGCACCGCGCAGTAGTACTCGTACGTCCCCGCAGTGGTGAAGGTGTACGACCAGGAGTCGCCCTGCTGGAGGGTGCCCGAGTCGAACTTCTTCGGTCCCTTGGTGGTGGTGACGGTGTGCGGGGCCGTGTCGTGGTTGGTCCACTGGACGGTCTCGCCGACCTTGACGACCAGCTGCTTTCCGTCGCCGAACTTGTTGCCCATGATGGCGACCTGGTGGTCGGCCGCGGCGGCTGCCGCCGGCTTGACGTCGGCCGACTCGGCTGCGGGCGCCTGAGCCGCGCCCGCCGCCGAGTCCGTCGTCGACGCCGAACCGGCCGTCGCCTGCAACAGGCCCAGGCTCAGCACCGCCGCGAAGGCGGCGCCGAGTCCGGCGACGAGCAGGGCCCGGTTCCCGGCGGGCGCCCGGCGGCGCCGTTCGCCGGTGTCTTTTCTGCGCATCAACGCAACTCCCTTGTCTGTGAGGGGATTTCGGGGTTTGAGGAGGAAGTCAGCGACCCGGATCGGCCGTGACCAGCAGACTCGTCACGGCGAGCACGACGAGGACGAGCCCCGTCTCCGCCGCGACCGAGTAACCGAAGGGCCGCACGGTGGCGGCCTCGCCGCGCAGCAGCACGGCGAGTTCGAGACGCGTACGCACCCACTGCCGACTGCGCCACGCGGCGAACAGAACGAGGGCCAGCACACCGGTCTTGACCAGCAGCAACTGCCCGTACGAGGTGTGCAGCAGGGCGTCGTACGAGCCGACGACCTGCCAGGCCAGCACGAGCCCGGCGACGGCGATCGCGGCAACCGACGCGCCCGCGAGCTTCGAGTAGCGGGGCACGACCAGCGTCAGTTCGTCGGGGTCACGGCGCGGCAGCACCGCCACCGCGAGCATGACCAGACCGCCGATCCACAGACTCGCCCCGAGCAGATGCACCAGGTCGGCCAGCGCGCCCCAAGTCGGCTCCGTGCCCTCGGAGTTGTGGCCCGTCATGCCGGTCGTACGCAGCAGCCCGAGCGACACGGCGAGGGCACCCACCCGCCAGCCGGGCGAGCGTGCTGTACGCCCACCGCCCTGCAACAGCGCGCTCAGCACCACGGCGGCGAGTACCCAGAGCAGCCCGCGGGCGGCGAGCGCGATGCCCGGCTCGGTGGTGAGCACGTTCGCGTACACCGACGCCGAGAGCGCGTCACGGAGGCTGCCCAACTCGGCGTACGCGCCCTGCAGTCCGAGCGCCGCGACCGTCGAGAGCAGCCCGGCGCCCCAGGCCAGGGCGAGCATCGTCCGCGCCCGCGGCTCACCCGCCCCACGGGGCCAGAGCAGCGCGACGAACGCGATGCCGCCGATGAACAGGGCCAGCGAGAGATAACCGGCCCAGCGAGCGGCGACGAGGCCGCGCCGCACCGAGGGGGAGAGCGCGGGGGCGGCCTCGTCGCCGCGGTCCTGGGCGGCGGCGGCCGTCGCGTCCGTATCGCCACCGCCACCGATACCGCCACCGATACCGATACCGATACCGATACCGATACCGAACGTGAGCCGGCCGGAGGAGGCGTGCCCGTCCTCCTCGTCGATGACGGACCAGGTGAGGGCGAGTTCGCCGGTCCGAGGAGGTACGCCGCTGAGCGCGGCCCGCACGGTGTCGCCGCCCGCGCCCGGGGCGCGGGAGACGGGGAGCCGGTCGCCGTCGGGCGTCATGACGCGTACGTCGGACAGCTCGACGGGCTCGTCAAAGGTGAGCGTGACGTGCGCGGGCGCCTTGCCCAGTTCCGCGCCGTCCTTGGGAGTTGAGCGGACCAGCTCGGTGTGCGCGGAGGCGGGGGTCGCACCGACGAGGACGTAGAGGCCGTACAGGAGAACGGTGAGGAGGACGAGGAGGGGAGCGAGGCGGCGACGTCGTGTTGTCACGGGGTGGCCCCCGCGGCGTCCGGGGTGTCCGAAGCATCCGGGGCGGAGAGGAGGTTCGGCGTGGCGATTCCGACGCAGAGGGAGGGGGCCGGCTCGGGTGTCGGTTCCGTGCCGCCCAGGAGACCGAGGGCCTGGCCCGTGAGCCCGGAGATCCCGGTGAGCAGGGGGCGTACGAGGCGTACGTCGCCGTCGTCGCAGGAGCCGTCGCCCGAGGGCTCCTCACCCGTGGAGCCGGAGGGGGAAGGGGCGGGAGTGGGCGTGGAGGGTGTGGTTCCGTCCCCGCCGTGGCCATCGTGGCCCCCGCCTCCGGACCCCCCGCTCCCGCTCCCGGTCCCGGTCCCGGTTCCGTGCCCGGCGTGGCCGCCGTCCCCGATCGGTACGACGCCTGTGCCGATCGGCAACTCGCCTGACCCGACCGGGACTTGGGGTGCGGGAGCCGCTCCACCCGGCGTGTCCTCGCCCGGCGCCGGAGCCGTACTGGGCGGTGCCGTCGCCGCCGGTGGCGACGTGGGCGGCACGGCGGCCTGCGCCGACCCCGACGACGACGGGGCGCCGATCCCCGAGGCGTAGCCGAGCACGATCACCACGGCGCCCACGAGCGCGCCCGCGACCACCTCGTCGCGGTGATCCCTCGGCCAATCCGCCCTGTTGAACAGGGGCATGATCACTCCTGGCATGGTCCGGTCATTCAGGTCGGTGAATGCGGACCAGTGGAGTGGGAGCCGAATTCCGCGCGGCTACGCATTGGTTAATCGCCTGTTGCCTGCCTCTCCTTCGGGGGTGCCCCTGCTGTGAGAACGGGCGACAACGGCGTCATTCCATGCATTGCGACTGTGAAGAACTCGCGCACACGGCACGGCAATTCCACCACATTGCTCGAAAGCGATTCGAACCAATTGGAGAGAAGAGGTGCAGGGCATATGCCGGGCAAGCAGCAAGCAGCAAGCAGCAAGCAGCAAGCAGCAAGCGGAAAGCGGAAAGCCGCGAGTCGCCCGTCGCGGTCAGGTGGCCGCAGCGGTTAGGCGGCGGGTCGCCCCATCGCCCGGTACGTCCAGCCCGCCGCCCGCCACACGGCGGGGTCGAGCGCGTTGCGGCCGTCCAGCAGGACGCGGTCCGTCACGGCCTCGCCGAGCACCGCCGGGTCCAGTTCGCGGAACTCGCGCCACTCGGTGAGGTGCAGGACGGCATGGGCCCCGCGTACGGCCTCCGCGGCCGTTTCCGCATACGCCAGCGTCGGAAAGAGCCGTCGGGCGTTGTTCATGCCCTTGGGGTCGTAGACCGTGACCTGGCCGCCCTGGAGGTGAATCTGCCCCGCGACATTCAGCGCGGGCGAATCGCGGACGTCGTCCGAATCCGGCTTGAACGTGGCGCCGAGTACCGCGACCCGCTTCCCGAGGAAGGAACCGCCGCCCAGTGCCTCGCGCGTCATTTCCACCATCTGGCCGCGGCGCCGCATATTGATGGAGTCGATCTCGCGCAGGAAGGTGAGCGCCTGGTCGGCGCCCAGCTCACCGGCGCGTGCCATGAACGCGCGAATGTCCTTGGGTAGACAGCCGCCGCCGAAGCCGATGCCCGCACGCAGGAACTTCTTCCCGATCCGGTCGTCGTACCCGATCGCCTCCGCGAGCTTCACGACGTCGCCGCCGGCGGCCTCGCAGACCTCGGCCATGGCGTTGATGAAGGAGATCTTGGTGGCGAGGAAGGAGTTCGCGGCGGTCTTCACCAGCTCGGCGGTCGGGAAGTCGGTCACCACGAAGGGTGAGCCCTCGGCCATCGGCGTGGCGTACACCTCGCGCAGCAGCTTCTCGGCGCGCTCGCTGCGGACGCCGGCCACGATGCGGTCGGGGTGCAGGGTGTCCTGGACGGCGAAGCCCTCGCGCAGGAACTCGGGGTTCCAGGCAAGCTCGACCTCCTCGCCGGCGGGGGCGAGTTCGACGAGCGTACGGGCCAGCCGTTCGGCCGACCCGACGGGCACGGTGGACTTGCCGACGACGAGGGCGGGGCCCGTCAGATGGGGGGCGAGGGAGGCGAAGGCGGCGTCGACGTACGACATGTCGCACGCGTACTCGCCGTGCTTCTGCGGGGTGTTCACGCAGACGAAGTGGATGTCGCCGAACTCCGCGACCTCGGCCCAGTCCATGGTGAACCGCAGCCGCCCGCTGGACCCCTCGATCCCGGCGACGTGCTTGCCGAGCAGCTCTTCGAGCCCCGGCTCGTACATCGGAACCTCGGCCCGTTGGAGCATCTCGATCTTCTCGGGGACGACGTCGAGCCCCAGCACCTCGAACCCGAGCTCGGCCATGGCCGCGGCGTGGGTGGCGCCGAGATAGCCGGTGCCGATCACGGTGATCTTGAGGGCCATGGGGACTCCTGGGGTATCCGTCCGGGGTGCGCTGACCGAGCATAGTCGGGGCTTGTTCGAGGGCTTCACCGGGCAGTTTTCCCCTTGTCGCCAAGCTCACGTACCACTCCCGTGGGCGGGCCCCTAAAATTTGGGTTACTTAACGGTAATTAGCGTCAGCATCACAGTGTCTTTGGAGCGTGAGAGACCTTGGCCGGATCGGCTGATTTCGACCTGTACCGTCCGTCCGAGGAGCACGACATGCTCCGCGACGCGATCCGTTCACTGTCCGAGGCGAAGATCGCGCCGTACGCCGCGGCGGTGGACGAGGAAGCCCGCTTCCCCCAGGAGGCCCTGGACGCCCTGGTCTCCTCCGACCTGCACGCCGTGCACGTACCGGAGGCGTACGGCGGCGCGGGCGCGGACGCACTGGCGACGGTGATCGTGATCGAGGAGGTGGCGCGCGTCTGTGCCAGCTCCTCCCTGATCCCGGCGGTGAACAAGCTGGGCTCGCTCCCGGTGATCCTCTCGGGCTCCGAGGCGCTGAAGAAGAAGTACATGACACCGCTGGCCAAGGGCGACGGCATGTTCTCGTACTGCCTCTCCGAGCCGGACGCGGGCTCGGACGCGGCGGGCATGAAGACGAAGGCGGTCCGGGACGGCGACTTCTACGTCCTGAACGGCGTGAAGCGCTGGATCACGAACGCGGGCGTGTCCGAGTACTACACGGTGATGGCGGTGACGGACCCCGAGAAGCGCTCGAAGGGCATCTCGGCCTTCGTCGTCGAGAAGTCGGACGAGGGCGTCTCCTTCGGCGCTCCGGAGAAGAAGCTCGGCATCAAGGGCAGCCCGACGCGCGAGGTCTACCTCGACAACGTCCGCATCCCGGCGGACCGCATGATCGGCGAGGAGGGCACGGGCTTCGCCACGGCGATGAAGACCCTGGACCACACCCGCATCACGATCGCGGCCCAGGCCCTCGGCATCGCGCAAGGGGCTTTGGACTACGCCAAGGGCTACGTCCAGGAGCGCAAGCAGTTCGGCAAGCCGATCGCCGACTTCCAGGGCATCCAGTTCATGCTGGCCGACATGGCGATGAAGATCGAGGCGGCCCGCGCCCTGACGTACCAGGCCGCGGCGAAGTCCGAGCGAGGCGACGCGGACCTGACCTTCCAGGGCGCGGCGGCGAAGTGCTTCGCCTCGGACGTGGCCATGGAGGTCACGACGGACGCGGTCCAGCTGCTGGGCGGGTACGGGTACACGCGGGACTATCCGGTGGAGCGGATGATGCGAGACGCCAAGATCACCCAAATCTACGAGGGCACGAACCAGGTCCAGCGGATCGTGATGGCGAGGAACCTTCCGTAGCCGAAAGGTCCAGCCGACGGTGAGCGAAAGGTGGAGGCGCTCTTCGAGTTGCCTCCGCCTTTCTTTTCGCCTTTCCAGCCCGATACCTCGGGGTCGCCCGCTCGGCTCAGCTCGAACCACGTGACCTTGCCCGGCTCCGGCCCGGCCGCCCGGCTGCCCCATGCCTTCGCGCACCGGCTCACCAGCAGTAGACC
Organism: Streptomyces sp. NBC_00878; assembly: GCF_026341515.1. Taxonomy (NCBI): domain Bacteria; kingdom Bacillati; phylum Actinomycetota; class Actinomycetes; order Kitasatosporales; family Streptomycetaceae; genus Streptomyces; species Streptomyces sp. NBC_00878. The sequence goes on from NZ_JAPEOK010000001.1 coordinate 6,554,652, forward strand.
GCGCCCCCGTTCCCGGCGCAGGCCCTCGTCCATCGGGCAGGGCAGCGCATTGCTGCTGTCCGCGACGCTGACGTGCAGAGTTCCGTCCCGCCAACGCACGTACACGGTCGCGGGACCTGAGGTGTAGCGGTACGCGTTGCCGCACAGCTCGCTGGTCAGTGACTCGGCGGTGTCCGCGAGATCGGTCAGCGAGTGGCGCGTGAGGATCGACCTACGTGGAGGACGACACCCAAGTAGCCGCGTATAAACTCATGTTCGACCAGTTGAGGGCCGTGGCCCTTGGCCCGGGGCCGTCGCTGAACCTCATCCAGGGCCTGGCTCAGCGACTCTGAGCGTGAGCGAGGTGCGCGTGTCAGAACCTATGTGGCAGAAGTCCAGCTTCTCCGGCGACGACGCCAACAGGGACTGCGTGGAGGTGGCCACCGCCCCCGGCGGAGGGACACTGCTGCTGCGCGAGTCCGACGCCCCGGACGCAGTCCTCCGCACGGCACCAGCCTCGCTGCGGGCGCTGCTCGGCGCCGCGCGGTCCGGGCTGTTCGGCACCCCTGCCGCCTGCGTCAGCCGCTCATCTGACTGAGTGGACAGTCCAGTGCGAGAGATCAGTTGCCGATCCGGGCCAGGGTGACCTCTGGCAAGTGATCTTGACCGTTTGTCAGGCGAGTTCGACTGGTCGGTTCTGTGTCGGCGCTGCCGGTTGATTCGGTAGCTCAGGGACCGTATGTCAGAACTGGGTGGTAGGTATGGGCTGTGGATGCTGATGACTCCCTCTTGCCATCTGCCGATCATCCTGCCGAGATGGCGTTCAGACGCGGGTGCCAGGCCCTGGACTCGGGGGACCGGGAACGCGCACGGAGCCTGTTCGAGGAGGCGGTTCGCGGTTCCGGCCCGCAGATGCTCTGGCGCGTGGCCGAGGCATGCCTGGAAACCGACCAAAGCGCATTCTGGATGCGTCGGGCCGTGGTCTCGGAGAGCGAGCCGGGCGGCATCACGGTAGACCCGGGCGCGCTACGCATCCTGGGGGGCAACGGCGATATGTTTCAACAGTACTGGGAGATCGCCGTCGAGTCGAACGACCCGGCCCGTGCGGTCGCGGCGCTCACCGCCGCGGAACGCCGCCTGGCGTGCGTGCTCGAGGACGGCCGCGAACTCTCGCCGGAGGAGGCCGACGATGTCATGGCCGACACCGACCTCTACAGCCCCAACTACGTCGCCGTCGACGAAACGGTCCCCCGCGTGTGGATGGACTGCAAGGGCGGGATGTTTCCCCACATGGCCCGCACCGCGCTGCGCATCGTGGCAGACGAACTAGTCAAGGCCGGGGTACTGCAAGCACACCTGTTCACCCGTCCCGCATCGCACCCCTCCGGCAGCTAGGGCGTGTATCGAAAGCGCCGGTCACAGCCACCCGTTGCTCTGAGGCAGGGGTAAACCGTTACTTCAGCGGTGGATGTGGCGAGTACGGTGTGGCTGTGGCCGGTGATCGCGTGCAGCGGCGGCTTACGGAGGCAGACGCGCGGACGCGAAGGAGCGAATGGTGCCAGGCGCTGTACTGCGAGGGGTGACTCTGGACTGTGCCGACCCGCAGACGCTGGCGGGCTTCTACGGTGCACTGACCGGGATGCGCGAGCTCTTCAGTACGGACGAGTTCGTCGCTCTGACGGACGGCTCCGGCTGTGATCTGGGGTTCCAGCGGGTTGACGGATACCGGGCTCCGCAGTGGCCGGGTCAGGACGTGCCACAACAGTTCCACCTGGATTTCCGCGCTGACGACCTCGATGCGATGGAAGAGCGGGCGCTGGAACTCGGCGCGGCCAAACCGGACCATCAGCCCGGCGACGGACGCTGGCGGGTACTCCTGGATCCGGCTGGCCACCCCTTCTGCCTGACGTCTTCCTGACATCTCCGGCGTTGACAGGTATCCCCCGTCAGACGCCGTAGCGCTCAGGCGTGGGCGGCGGTTCATCAGCTGCTGGCCGCCTCGGAGAGGGCATGGCGTCGGATGTGCTGGTCATAGCCACTCGTTGATTGCCGCTACGAGGACGGTTGCCTCGTAGCGGACCGCGAGTTTGTCGTACCTTGTGGCCACGGAGCGGTGCCTTTTGAGGCGATTGATGCCGCACTCGACCGCGTGCCGAGCCTTGTAGTCCTCCGGGTCGAACTTCGGCGGACGGCCGCCGCGGGAGCCGCGTTTCCTTCGGTTGCGGGCCTGGTCGGCCTTGTCCGGGATGGTGCAGCGGATGCCACGTCTGCGCAGGTAGGAGCGGTTCTTGCGGGAGGCGTACGCCTTGTCGGCGCGCACCCGCCTCGGCCGGGTGCGCGGTCTGCCCGGCCCCAGCCGGGGCACCCTGATGCGGCCCAGGACGGCCTCGAATTCCGGGGAGTCCCCGCGCTGCCCGGCGGTGATCACGATGGACATGGGTTTCTGCCCCTGCTCGACGGCGAGGTGCAGTTTGGTGGTCAGGCCGCCGCGCGAGCGCCCGAGGCCGTGGTCGTCGGGCTCGACTGCGACACCGCCGGGCGGCTCCTTTTGCAGGTCCCCCTTTTCCTCGCTCCGGCGGCGTGCTGGTGGGCCCGGCAGACGGTGGAGTCGACGTTGAGGTCCCAGGTGATCAGGTCCTTGGCATCGGCCCGGGCCTGGAGTTCGGTGAAGATGCGCTGCCAGGTGCCGTTGCGCTGCCAGCGGCGGAACAGGTCGTACGCCCGGCCCCACGGCCCGTACTCGGCGGGCATGTCCCGCCACGGGATGCCGGTACGAACCCGGAACCGTATGCCGTCGATCAGCTGCCGCCGGGTCCAGTTCGGTGGCCAGCCGGGCTTCTTGCCCTTCGGCAACAGCAGCTCCAGCACGGCCCATTGCTCGTCCGTCAGATCTCCACGCGCCACGAATCAAGATCATCTCACGCCCAAGATCCACTTTCGACACACGCCCTAGTGCCGCATCAGGCAACGTTCGCCCGGTAACCGCCTGGAGCGTCAGCTCGTGTTGAGTGGTGCACTCTCCTCAGCGTCGAGCTGGTGGTCCGCCCAGATGTAGCTTTCGGGAAGCAGGTCGGTGACGGTCACCGTTCGGAGGTCGTCGTCTGTCCCAACGATGACCTTGAGGGCGGGGAAGTAGTCGAGAAGGACTTGGCGGCAGCGGCCGCACGGGGGCACGAGGCCTCGGTCGCGGTCGCCCACGGCGACGATGGTGTCCAGGTCATAGGCGCCTTGGGCGGCAGCGGCGCCGATGAGGACCAGCTCCGCGCAGGGGCCTCCGGTGAAGTGATAGGCGTTCACCGCGGTGACGATCCGGCCGTCCCGGGCGCGGGCCGCAGCCGCCATGGTGTGGTTGTCGCCCCGGCAGCGTGTGGCCGCGACGTGTGCCGCTGCCCGGATCAGTTCGTGGTCGACCTGGTCGGTCTGTGTGGTCATCTTCCCTGCCTTCATGCGGTTTCAGGCGATGTTGGCCCTGTCGACGACTGTGCGTAGGTGCCGGTCGTCGGCATGGCGGTTTCGCCAGATGATGTAGCGGCGGATCATGCTGCCCTGTTCTTTGTGGGTGGCGTGGTCGGTGCCGTCGAGGGTGAAGTAACGCAGGGCGGTGAACTGGGCTTCTATGCGGTTGAGCCAGGAGCTGTTGGTAGGGGTGTAGGCGATCTCGACATTGTTCGCCGCGGCCCAGGTACCGACGCGCCGGCACTTCTTCGTGGTCAGGTGCGGGGAGAAGTTGTCACAGACGATCGCGATCCGGACCCCGGGCGGGTAGAGAGTGCGCAGGTAGCGGCAGAACTCCAGGAACTGGGTGCGCTTCTTGACGGGCTTGATGTGGCCGTAGATCTTGTCCTTGGCCAGGTCCAGGGCGGCGAACAGGTGCCGTACTCCGCCGTAGCGGTTGTAGGTCGCCCGGCGCCGCCGACGCGGCTCACGGTCGGGGTCCTTGTGCTTGCCGCCGCGTTCGGCCCACTGCTTCCCGGGGTGGGGCATCAGGTTGAGCGGGCCGAACTCGTCCATGCAGAAGACGATTTCGGGCTCGTTCGCCTCGGGTATGACTTCGCCGTCGGCGATCGCGTAGAGGTGCTCGACGCGGGCTTTCTTGGCCGCGTAGTCCGGGTCGTGGGAGGTCTTCCAGGTCTTCAGGCGTTGAAAGGAGACGCCTTCCTCGCGGAGCAGGATGCGCAGGCCCTCGTGGCTGATGTCGTCGATCACCCCCTCGGCGACCAGGAAGTCCGCCAGCTTGGACAGACTCCAGGTGGAAAAGGGCAGGTCGTGCTCAGCTGGCCTGGACTTCGCGATCTTCTTGATCTCGCGGCGCTCGGGCAGCGTGAACGTCCTGGGCCGCCCGCCCTTGTATTTCGGGTAGAGCGACTCGAAGCCGTCGGCATTGAAGTTGTGGATCACATCGCGGACCCGGTCGTCGCTGGTGAACGACACTTCGGCGATCTTCGCCACCGGCATGCCTTGCGCGGACAGCAGAACCATCTGGGCCCGCCGCCAGGTCACCACCGATCCGGCGCCCCTGCGGATGATCCGCAGCAGCCGTCTGCCCTCGTCATCGTCGATCTCCCGGACCTGAACTCGTTCTGCCACGAGAACAGCATGGCCTGCCCGCGCCGCCCGGACCGACACCCGGACGGCGCGTCACAACAGGGCGAACGTTGCCTGCCGCGGCACTAGCGACGACCGCTGGCGGGGTGGGGCGCCGCTGGACGGCCATCGCCGTTTGACGCCACCAAGGACCTCGGTGCAGGCGACGCACCTGCCAAGATCAACTGCGTATCTCGAACGACTCCCTGTGCGAGCCCGCCCATCGCGAACGGATCGTCTTTGCGGAGGGCCGGGGCCGGCGGTGACAATGAGTGGAAGTGCCGGGTGGTCATCCCGGCGAAGTGTTGGAGGCGCTGCTTGTGAACGCCGCATCTCTGCGGTGCGCCTTGCTATGCGCGCCAGACGCTGACCACTTCGCTTCGCCCACCGGCTGACTTGCTTCGTTCGCGGTGGGCGCTTCCCCTCATGGGAGACCACCGTAGTGTCCGAAGACTCCTTGGCCCGTGATCGCCGTCCTCTGACAACGGTCCTTGCCGCCAACGTCGTTTCGATCACCGGGAATTGCCTCACGAACATGGGCGTGCCGTGGTTCGTGCTGCAGAGCACGGGCAGTGCTGCCAAGGCCGGGATCGTCGCGTTCTGCACGATGCTGCCCGTAGTGCTGACTGCGCTTGTCGGTGGTCCGGTCATCGACCGGATCGGACGGCGGCGGGTAGCCGTCATTTCGGACCTGGCCTGCGGAGTGGCCGTTGCGGCGATCGCGCTACTGCAGTTCGCCGACTTCCTGCATTTCTGGATGCTGTGCGTGCTGATGGCGGTCACAGGGCTGTTCCGTGCGCCGGGTGAAACTGCCCGCGGTGTGCTGTTGCCCACGCTCGCCGAACGCGCCGGGATGCCGCTGACCAGGGCTGCCGGGTTGTACGACGGTGCGTCACGCTGTGCGGCGCTGACTGGATCGGCTCTCGGGGGTGTGCTGATCGCCGTACTCGGAGCCGAGAACGTCCTGTTGATGGATGCCGCGACCTTCGCCGTGTCCGCGCCGCTGTTCGCGTTCGGGGTCCGGGGCGTGCCCGAGGCGCAGGCCCAGCGGCGGGCAGAGCCGATGTCGCTGCGTGCCTACCGTCGTGAGCTGGGGGAGGGCTACCGCTTCGTGGCGGCCACGCCATTGCTGCTTGGCATGTGCTTCATGACGCTGATGACCAGGGGCCTCGACCAGGGGTGGAGCGCCGTACTCCTCCCAGTGCATGCCCGTGAGGAGCTGGGTGGTTCCGTTGATCTCGGTCTGCTGGAGGCTGCGTTCGGGATCTGCGCGCTCACGGGGGCGCTGGTCTTTGGGGCGGTGGGCAGCCGCTTTCGGCGGTGGCCCGTGTTCACGGTCGCGTTTCTCATCGTGGGCCTGCCGCGCTTCGTGGTGGCCGCCTTCACCGACACTTTCGCGCCGCTGGCGGTGATGATGGCGGTTGAGGGGCTCGCCTGCGGTGTGCTCAACCCCATCATGGCCACAGTGAGTTATGAGACGGTGCCGGAGGAACTGCGCAGTCGCGTGTTCAGTGCGACAACAGCCTGGTTCCAGCTGGTTACTCCGCTGGGCGGGCTGGCTGCGGGCTTCCTCGTGGACTCGGTCGGCCTACCCTCCGCGCTGCTGGCGGCGGGCGGTGTGTATCTCCTCGCCACGCTGTGTCCGGTGATCTTCACGGCCTGGAGGCAGATGGACAGTACCGGTTCTCCTCACGACAGGGCGGAGAACTCCCTGCCGCAGGGCTCGGGGTCGAAGCGGGTGTAGTGCGGCGCGGGCCGCCTGTGCCTGGGCTGTCTTCCCGCAGTCGACAGTTCCGGCGTTACCTTTCTTTCCCCACTTCACCCCATTTCCAAGGCCCCGTCGACGCTGAGCGCGTACAGGTCAGTTCCGTTCTGCATCGCTGCACCTTCCTGCTCACCTGTCACGGTCATGGCTGACCGTCGCCGCCCATGTCGGACGGGAGGTCACGGAAGGAGAGGCAGGGGCATGCTGCCTGGAGCTATGCCCCTGTTCCTGGGATGCGGTCGTCGCGGTCTGCGACTTGGCCGCGACGCGGAGCGCTTCCGCTATCTGTTGTACGTGGTCAGCGTGGAGCATCCCCACATGCACAAGCGGCGTGCCGGAATGAGTGACCATGGGCCGCAGATGGTCTTGAACACGCTGTGGGATGCCGAGAGCGGCCAGCGCTTCGCGAAGCGCCTTGGTTGCGTCGTTCGCCCGGCTGCGTGAGTCGCGCCACGTCTGCATGTCCATCAATGAGCCTCTTTCATCCTGTGTTGAGGGGTGAACGAGGTTGCTCAGGGTGGTGTGACGTGGCGAAGCCCCTCGTCGTTGGTGTGGTGATCTCACTCAACACGCCGACGGCCGGGGGGCTTCGTTGGTTCCGTATCCTTCCACGCTCGACGTATCGCACGACCTGGTTGAGCACGTTTCCTGGCTGATTTACGCCCGAAGGCGTGAACAAGGCACGAGGTGGAGGAAGTTGGGCTGTTTCCAGCAGGCTCTGCTCGCCCTGGCCCACCTGCGCAAGAACGAGACCCTGGCCCAGCTCGGCGCCGGCTTCGGAGTCTCGGAAGCAACGGCCTGGCGGTACGTGGACGAGACCATCAGCGTTCTCGCAGCCTGGGCACCAGGTCTGCGGGAGGCCCTGACCGGCCGGGGCGAGGACGACTTCGTGATCCTGGACGGCACCCTGATCCCCACCGACCGCGTCGCGGCCGACGAGCCGTACTACTCCCAGAAACACCGCAAGCACGGCATGAACGTGCAGGTCATCGCCACGCCCGACGGCACACCCCTGTGGTTCTCCCGGGCACTGCCCGGCCGTACCCACGACCTGACCGCGGCCCGCGCCCACAGCGTGATCGAGACCTGCCTCACCCGGCAGATCCTCGTTCTGGCCGACCGGGCCTACCAAGGTGCCGGCGCCACCGTCCGCACCCCCTACTACCACCACCACGAACTACCCGAGCACTACCAGCAGTACAACCGCGACCACGCCCGACTCCGCGCCCCCGGCGAACGCGCCTTCGCCCAGCTGAAGACCTGGCGCCTACTCCGCCGAGCCCGCTGCTCAACCAACCGCATCGGACGCATCATCGCCGCCGTCCACACCCTACTGATCTGCGGATACTCAGGATGAAAGAGGCTCAGTGCGCCTCTGTGTGATGCTGACGCAGGTTTACATTGCAGTCGGACACGCCACTGTAGTTCCCTGTGGAGCGCGCATTCCTCCTGGCAACCACAATAGACAGGCAGTCAGCACAGCCGGGCTTTGCTGAGGGTTCAGGCGGCAGGTCAGTCAAGTAAAGCCCTCTGAAGATCAGCTCTCCAGGTTCTGTGGTCTTCTCTTCGCTTTCCACGAATTCATCTTCGCGCCCCAACGGGCCCTTGTGGAGAGCTAGTTACGTTGACGCATAAATCCGTGTACGGCTTCTTCAAGGAATTCCGAGGCGTCATCACCGGTAAGAGCGTGTGACCAGAAGAGATCGAACAAATTCAGATGCTGCGCAATATCTCTTGGGTCGCGCAACACGACTTCCCCGGAGAACAGCTCGATCGTCACGAGGCGGTCGTCGTAGACCACGAAAATGTTCATCGGGGTGCCCGGAACTTGCACGCCCTGCGGGACTATCCCCATCTCGACGTTGGGCTTTGTGTTGACCTCGGCCATGTGCGCACACTGTGCCGCCATGGCCTCGGTACTCGCCCGTTGCCACTTGACGGCTTGTTCGGTCATCAGGAACCAGAACGAGCGTGACGTGTCGTCCAGGATGGACTGACGGTCCATCCGGGCCTGCACGGTCCGCGAAACGTCTCTGACCGGGTCACTGGCCACCGTGGGCGAAAGCGTCTCAGTGGCGTACTCGCGGACGTGCAGGAGTCCGGTAGGGACGGCTGGCAGGAAGTGCCGCATCACCCGCGAGGAAGACTCAAGGGCCCTTAGCTCAGCCTGCTTGTGGTAGAGGCCAACGCGCGCGTAGGCGCGCCAAGACGCATAGTCGACATTGGCCCGACGAGTCAAACGAAGAAGTTCGTCGGCAACCTCATCGGGCACGGCAAGTGCGTTTAGGATGCGCTCGACATCGATGACCGTGGGTAGAGCGCGGCCGGTTTCGATGCGGCTGATCTTCGTTTGGCTCATGTTGCAGCGCAGCGCCAGACGTTCACCGCTGAGACCGGAAGCGTGACGGAGACCCCGAAGAGCCTCCGCCAGATCCTTCCGTTCCCGTGCTTGTGTCTCAGGTTCGATAGGCACTGAACGGTACGGCACTTTCTAGTGCGAGATCCCGCCATGCGAGATACTTGCCGACGTCTGGATTTTGGATCAGTTCTCGATTGATCTGGGTCCCGTCGGGGCGGTAGTTGAGGTGAACCACGATCGTTTCGTCGAACAGCCAGAAGTCCTGCTCAGGCAGTCCGGGGTTCGGCCGGTCGGTCACGTCGACTACTTGGTAGTCCTCCCCGGCCGAGACATTCCCAGGGATGCACCATTCGAACAGGTACCGGCTGTACGGCGTGAGCGGTCGGCGAACGATCTTGGCTCGCGTCATCTTCCGCCCGGCTGCCGCGTGATCTCGAATCATCTGGTGCCACGGAGAGTTGAAGCCCTCCGGCATCGGGGCTCCGGCGAGGAAGTCGCGAACCGTCTCAGCCTCGGCGGGCATGGTGTAGGTCTGGTGGACTTCCAGACGGAACGCGGAACGCTTGAAGTCGCGGAAGTACGCTTGCCACTCGTCGCCGTCCAGCAGTACGGGGCTAGAGCCATCCACGGGCACGGGCAGCCTCCTTCAGGATGTCTTCCGGGATCAGTACGACCGACTCACCGTCCGGCGTGGGATGGGCCACGTCGTAGCCCTGGACCGCCAACATGCCGGGCTCGGGCGTGGCGTACACGGTCGGGCAGTCGCCGTTCCCACACTTGTCGTCGTCGCCGTCGTTCCTGCACGGCCCGCCCGCAATCATCCGCAGTTCATCCACTGAGGCCCCTCCGGTCTGTGTGGTCAGCAAGCTACGGACGGCCCTACCCCGCCCACAAGGGCGGCCCGCAGCCCAGTCACGTAGTCGCATAGAACCGTGGGTGTGAGTCACGGGAGAAGGCGCGCTGAACAGCATCTACGCGTGCAGCGTGCGGGATCGGTGCATGACCGGTGCAAGGCCCAGCGGGTGCACGACAAAGGCCCCGCCGAGCGAATCGGCGGGGCCCAGGCTGCGTGCGGCGGGGCCCGGAAACTGCGTACGGAGGGGGCCGGAGATGCATACCGCGTAGGTGGGTCAGTTGCCCGACACCGTTACCGTCTCGTCGTTCTTCAGTTGGCTCACCAGGGTTTTGACCTTGGCCGTGTCCCACTGGAGGTTGCCGTTGGCCGCGTTGCCCGAGATCGGCATGTTCATGGACTTGCCGTCGCCGCCGGTGATGCCCTTCATGGCCCAGAACATCGAGGCGAGGTTCCAGAGGGACATGTCCTTGTCGACGGTGAGGGTGTCGAGGCCGGCGCCCATCGTCGGGTACAGCTTGAAGGGGTTGAGTACCGTGGACGGTGTCGCCGTTTGGCTCGCCAGGGCCGCGAGGAACTTCTGCTGGTTCTTCGTGCGGTCCAGGTCGCTGGCCGCGAACGCGTACCGCGTACGTACGAAGGCCAGCGCCTCCTGGCCGTCCAGGGTCTGCTTGCCCGCCTGGAAGTCGGCCCCGGACTTCGTGTCCTTGAACGCCTTGGGGATGTCCATCTCGACCCCGCCCACCGCGTCGACGATCTTCGCGAAGCCGGCGAAGCCGATCTCCGCGTAGTGGTCGATGTGCAGGCCCGTGTTGAACTCGACCGTGCGCACCAGCAGCGTCGGCCCGTCGATCGCGTACGCCGCGTTCAGCTTGTTTGCGCCCATCGCGGCCCTGATCTTGCCGGACTCGGAGCCCTTGAACTCCGGAATCGTCACGTTCGAGTCGCGCGGCAGCGAGATCATCGTGTTCCCGTTGTCGCCGACGTGCAGGATCATCATCGAGTCCGTGCGCTTGCCCTCGGCGGAGCCCGTGTGGAGCTTCTTCTTCTCCTCGGCGGACATGCCCTCGCGGCTGTCGGAGCCGACGATCAGGTAGTTCGTGCCCTCGCCCGTGTCGGGCCGGTCGATCACCTTCGACAGGTCGACCTCGCGCTTGAGCTTCGAGTCGGCCCAGAAGTACGTACCCACGGAGACCACGAGCAGCACGGTGACCACCGTGATCGCGGTCCACTTGATCCGCTTGCGCCAGTTCGGCGCGGGCCGCTGACCCCGGCCGTGCCCGCCGGGCGGCTCCTGCGGACCGCCTCCGCCCGGCGAGCCGTACACCTGGCCGGTGTTGTAGCCGTTGTCGTAGGCGTCCTCGCCGTAGCCGTCCGTGTACGTCGGCTGGGGCGGCACACCGCGAGAGGGCGCGGAGGGGCGTGGACCGGCCCCCGAGCCGCGCTGCACCTGTCGCATCACGCGGGCGCCCTCGGGCTGGGCGCCTGCGCTGCCGCGGCCGTAACGCTCGCCACCGTTGTTTCCGGAACCCTGGGGCCAATCGCTCATGCGCCCCAGTGTGCAGGGTCCCACTGTGTGCCATACAAGGGTCTTCGGAAAATCGCACCACGGCTGTTGCAGACCTGATGCAAAGCAACCCTTGCGGGCCCCCGGCATAAGGTGGGTGGCATGACAGACCAGGCCCACACCCCGGAATCCGATATTCCGGGCAAGCCGACCTCCGCGTCGCGAACCACCCTCAGTCACATCATGACCCACAACGACACCAACCTTCTGGGGACGGTGCACGGTGGTGTGATCATGAAACTGGTCGACGACGCGGCCGGCGCGGTGGCCGGGCGGCATTCCGGCGGACCCGCCGTGACCGCCTCCATGGACGAGATGGCCTTCCTCGAACCCGTACGCGTAGGCGACCTCGTGCATGTGAAGGCGCAGGTGAACTGGACGGGTCGTACGTCGATGGAGGTCGGCGTCCGCGTCCTCGCCGAGCGTTGGAACGAGTCGACGCCGCCTCAGCAGGTCGGCTCCGCCTACCTGGTGTTCGCCGCGGTGGATGCCGATGGCAAGCCCCGGCGGGTACCTCCGGTGGTGCCGGAGAGCGAGCGGGACCGGCGCCGGCACCAGGAGGCGCAGATCCGTCGGACTCATCGGCTCGCGCGGCGGCGGGCGATTGTGGAGTTGCGGGAGAAACGTTCCGCGGAAGGGCTCGACGACTAGGACGACTTGGGTGTGTTGCGGCTGCGTTGTGCCTGGTCGTGCCCACGCGGCGGAGCCGCAAATGTCACAGCCCCGCGCCCCTCAAGCGGCGCGCCCTGGCCGGGGTTTCGACGGTTCACCAGGTAACTCGAAGGCTCACCAGGTATTCGGAGCGAACCCTTCGTTGGATCGCTGGGCTACGGGCACACCACCTCGTCCCCCGTCACCGTCTTGAACTCGCCCTGGGCCGGGACCTCCGCCCGGACCCTGCGGACCTCCTTGAAGTCCGTGCCCGCGATCACCTTCATCAGGGGGCCCCGGCCCTTCACGGCGCGTAGCTCGCTGCCGGGCAGGGCCGTCGCGAGGGACTTCACCGAGCGGTCCCAGCGGGGGTCGTACTGGACGATCGTGCGCCGGACCGAGCGGTCGGGGGCGTTCACGGGGGCCCGGGTCGTACGGAATCCGGTGGCCGACAGGCCGCTGTCGACTCGGCGGCCGAGGCCGGCGGTCGCCGTCCCGTTCTCGACCTGGACCCGGATCTGCTGCGGGGGGACATCGACGTGCAGTGCCTTGACGCGGACCCGGCGCGGGGCGAGCGGTTTGTCGTCGCGCAGGGCGCGGAAGAGCCGGTCCGCCTTCCGCTCGTCCCACTTCAGGGTCGAACCGATGCCCTTCACGGCGTACCCCATCTTCCCGATCGGGACCGTCGTGAACTCCGAGGAGGACGGCGAGAACGTACGCATCGCCCGTCCCAGGTCGATCAACTCGTTCGTCCCGAAACCCTTGTCGGCGCGCACCGAGCCGAGCGCGGCCTGGGTCACGTCACGGAACTTGATCGGGTTGAGCAGCACCCCGGACGAGGTGACACGGGCGATCAACGCGGCCAGGAAACGCTGCTGGCGCTGCATTCGGGCGAGGTCCGCGGCTCCGTCGATGTGCCGCGAGCGCACGTACTGCAGCGCCTGCCCGCCGTTGAGATCGTGCACCCCGGTCGGCAGGTCGAGCCCGGTGTACGTGTCCTTCAGCGGCCGTACCGTGCAGATCCGCACCCCGCCGAGTACGTCCACGGTCTTCATGAAGCCGGTGAAGTCGACCTCCAGATAGTGGTCGATCTTCACGTGGGTCATGCTCTCGACGGTTTGCAGAGCCAGCTGCGGCCCGCCCTCCGCGTACGCGGCGTTCAGCTTGACCGGGTGCGGCTGGTGCCGTGTGCCGGTGATCCGGTCGGTGTGGGCGGGCATCACGGCGTACGAGTCGCGCGGCAGGCTCACGACACTGGCCCGCCGCCGGTCCTCGGAGAGGTGCACGATCATGATCGTGTCGGTGCAGTGGCAGGGGGCGCCGCCGAGCCGGTACTTCTCCTTCTCCTCCGGTGTGATCCGGTCGCGGCCGTCGGTGCCGACGAGGAGGACGTTCATGCCGTGGCCGGGCGCCGGCCGGTTCTTCATGTCCTTGAAGGGGTCGATCCGGTCGATGTCGGAGTCGAGACCCGTGAGCACCGCGTGGCCGATGCCGGCCGCCGCGAGCACCGCCACGGACAGCGAGGTCGTCACCCGCGTGGCCCAGCGCGGCCGGGCGCGCCGCACGGGCGCCCGCGCCGGGCGCGGCCGCTGAGGGCGTGCGGGGGCGGGGGAGCGGGTCGGCGTGGGGGGCAAGGCGGACACCTCCGCGTCGGCCGGGTGTGGGGATCCGTGAGCACCGTAGGCCCATACGATCTGCGGCCCGGCGCACGGACAGGGCGGCGCGCGTCCGTGTCCCCCGTTCGCGGTAACGTAATCCGCGATGAACGCCAAGCCCGACGTGCAGCTCCCCGCCGTGTCCGTGATCATGCCCGTCCTCAACGAGGAACGGCATCTGCGCGGCGCCGTCCAAGCGATCCTCGCCCAGGAGTACGCGGGCGAGATGGAGGTCGTGATCGCCATCGGTCCCTCCACGGACCGTACGGACGACATCGCCGCCGAGCTCGTACGAGAAGATTCCCGTGTGCACACGGTGCCGAATCCGACCGGTCGCACCCCCGCCGCGCTGAACGCCGCGATCAAGGCGTCCCATCACCCGATCGTGGTACGCGTCGACGGGCACGGCATGCTCTCGCCGAACTACATCGCGACCGCCGTCCGGCTCCTGGAGGAGACCGGCGCGCAGAACGTCGGCGGCATCATGCACGCCGAGGGCGAGAACGACTGGGAGCACGCGGTCGCCGCGGCGATGACGTCGAAGATCGGCGTGGGGAACGCCGCCTTCCACACGGGCGGCGAGGCGGGACCGGCGGAGACGGTCTACCTGGGTGTCTTCCGGCGGACGGCCCTTGAGCAACAGGGCGGCTACAACGAGGAGTTCATCCGCGCCCAGGACTGGGAGCTGAACTTCCGGATCAGGGAGGCGGGCGGTCTGATCTGGTTCTCGCCCGAGCTGCGGGTCTCGTACCGCCCGCGTCCTTCGGTGCAGGCGCTGGCCAAGCAGTACAAGGACTACGGCCGTTGGCGCCACGTCGTCGCCCGCTACCACGAGGGCTCCATCAACCTCCGCTACCTCGCCCCGCCGACCGCGGTCTGCGCGATCGCGGTGGGCCTGGTGCTGGGCGCGGCGGTGACCCCGTGGGGCTTCCTGGTCCCCGGCGGCTACCTCGCCGCGATCGCCCTCGGATCCGTCCCGGCGGGCAAGGGGCTTCCCCTGAAGGCCCGGCTGCGGATCCCGGTGGCCCTCGCGACGATGCACATGTCGTGGGGCTGGGGCTTCCTGACCAGCCCGAGGGCGCTGGCGAAGAAGGTCATCGCGTCGCGTCGGCCGGCGGTGCTCAACGGGAGCAAGAGCGGGGCCTGACCGCGACGGCGGACCGGGCGAGGGCGGTGTCGGGTCGTCCGGCCGGTATGCGGTAGGGGGCCTCGTCCTCGCCGGACAAGACCCCCTGCCGGACAAGACCCCCTGACGCGTGACGCCGCCCGTGAGACTGCGTCACAAGCGGTAAGGCTTGTACACCGGCATGCACCCGCTTTCGGCACCGTTCACCGCGTCGGCGGTCTCGGGGAGATCCCCGGCCTTCGGGGCGGTCTGCTTCGGATAGGCCGTGCCGGTGCGCCAGTCGCCACCCACGACAAGGGTGACCCCGGAGACGTCGGTCGACTTCTTCACCGAACTCAGCGGAATCCCCAGCGACTTGGCGACGCGCTGGGCGTCGCCCTCCAGTTCGGCACTCGGGAAGCGGACGACCGTCTTGTCCTCGGCCACCACCAACGACCGGTCGGCCGCCGCCCTGGTGAAGCCCTTCTGGGTGAGCTGCTGGGTGATCGAGGCCGCCCTGCCGCCGACCGGACCGAGGGTGGCGGACCGTGTGCCGTTCCGTACCAGCACGCCGATCTCGGAGTCCGCGGCCGCGGGGTCCTTGGAGGCCTTTTCCGTGGTCTTCTTCTGCTTCGAGCCCCCGCTCTTGTCGAACGCGATGTCGTCGCGGAGCATCGTCCACATCTTCTCGGCGTCGGCGCCCGCCGGAACCAGGTGGTTGGCGTTCTGCGGGTCGACGTCGCTCGGCATGGTCGTCATGGTGATGCGGCCGGACGGCACCGTCTTGAGCTGCATGCCCAGGTCGTACAGCTTCTTGACCGAGCCGAGCTCCTCGGAGACCGTCAGGGACTTCGTGGCTGCCTCGGCCAGGCTCATCAGCCGCCCGCCGTCGGTGAAGACGTTCTGGCTCTTCAGCGTGCGGATCATCGAGTTCATGTACATGTGCTGGGCCTTGGCCCGACCCAGGTCGCTGTAGAAGGCGTGCCTGGTGCGCAGCCACTGCAGTGCCTGCTTGCCCTTGACCTTCTTCGTGCCGGCGTCCAGCTTCAGGCCGGAGCCGCCGGGCACGCCGGGCAGCGGACGGTCCCACATCTTCTGCTCCACGCAGACCTCGACACCGCCGACCGCGTCCGCCATCTTCACCACGCCCGAGAAGTCGATCGTCATCCAGTGGTCGATGTAGACGCCGGTGAGGTTCTGCCAGGTGGCCAGGGTGCAGCCGGCTCCGCCGCGCTGCAGCGACGCGTTGATGATCGCGTTGGTCGCCTGGTACGTCTCGCCGGTCTCGGGGTCCGTGCACTTCGGGATGTCGACCCGGGTGTCGCGCGGAATACTCACGACGGCGGCGCTCTTACGGTCCGCGGACAGGTGGATCAGCATCTGGACGTCGGCCAGCGGTTTGCTGCCGACCTGGCTCTTGCTGCCACCGAGCTTGACGTTCTCCGACGAGTTACGGCTGTCGGAGCCGATCAGCAGGATGTTCAGCGGCGTCTGCCCGGCGGCGTTGGGCTCAGTCTTCGGCGCCTTCGAGTCGCCGCTGCTGCGCTCGCCCTTCTCGATGTTGTTGTTCAGGTGCTGGTAGTACAGGTATCCGCCGCCGGCGGTCCCGAGTATGACCACCGACAGAATCGTCGCCGACCAACGAAGCACACGCCGTCTGCGGCCGGGCCGGTCGGATCCGCCGCCTCCCGCGCTCCGCTTGCCTCCGCCGTGCCGGCCCGCTTCGGCCGGTGTGGCTTTGCCCTGCGGGGTGAGGGCCATCGTGTCCTCGACCGCGGGCACCTCCCCCTGCACACTGCTCTGGCTCAACTCCCTGCCCCTTCCCCACCCCTTAGCCCGAGAAGGCCGCGTTCCGCGCTCGGGCCTCCCTGCCCGGCGCGGAGCGAACCCTGTCAGACCTCCCTGTTCGACACCGGTCCGCCTCCTGTCAGACCCCTGTGGGTCTGCCCCGGGTTGGCCGCGTGTCGGCAAAATCTGTGTTGGACACGGCTGTGTGCTGCCGCCCCGACATTCGGTCGACGCCGGACCGGCGTGCAACCGACGTGCAAAGGACTAACGTGCGCCGACGTGCATGCGGATCAACGTGCGTCGGTCCGCAGTGCAGTCGGCAGCAGTCGGCACAGCGGTGCCATCCGTCAGACCAACGCGGACCTCGCACGGTTGTGCCCCAAGCCCGACAACCTCGCATCCGAAACCGGCCAACCCCGCATCCGGTCCTGGCCACTTGGCGCCCGACTCCGGTCAACTCCGCACCTGATCCGGGCCACTTGGCACCGACCAGGCCCGTCGCCCGCCCTGTAAGACGCGCGACAGGCCCGTCAGGTCAACTCGCTTCAGCGACTCGGCCAGCGCACCGAACTCGGCCAGCGCACCGAACTCGGCCGGTGCACCAGAGATAACTGGCGCACCGGACGCAGCCGACGCACCGGACTCAGCTGGCGCACTGAACCTTGTCCGCTGTGGACTTCTCCACGTCCGACGCCGCCGCCGAAGTGGAGTTCATCTTCACCCCGGCGCCCTTGAAGTCCTCTCCCAGGACGAGTGACATCGTCGGCAGTCCTTGGGAGTTGGCCACGCTCTTGCCCGGCTTCATCGCCGATCCGCTCAGACCCATGATGTCGGCCAGCTTGCGTGCCTGGTCCGCCTGATCGGGCGCGTATTCGAGCGTCGTCTTGGGCTGCGTGCTGCCCAGGACGCCCGCGTTCTCGGACTTGAGCACGCCCGCCTGGAGCTGCAGCCAGTTGAGCTGTGCCTGCGCCGCGCCGTTCGGGGCGCCGCCGTTGAGGATACGCACGCGGACCTCCGAGGCGGCGGACTTCTCGCCCTTGAGACGAGCGGCGACCGCCGCCTTCTCTTTCGCCTCCTTCTGCTTCACCGCGGTGAGGGAGGTGTCGCTCTTGATCATCTGGAAGACCTGGGGCGCGCGCGACTCGTCGACGACGACGGTCGCCTTGATCTTCTCGGCCGGGTTGTCCACCACCGGCACCGTCGTGAAGGAGATGTTCTTCGGCGGCACCTTCTTCAACTCCAGCGCCACGTCCTTCAGCGTGCTGACCTTCCCGATGCCGGTGTCCACGGTCAGCGCGTTGGTGGCGGCCTCGGCCAGCTTCAGCAGCTTGCTGGGGTTGGTGAGGGTGTCGCTGGACGCCATCTTGCGCATCAGCGAACCCAGGAACTGCTGCTGCACCTTGATGCGGTCGAGGTCGCCCTGGTTGCCGAAGCTGTGCCGGGTCCGCACGAAGGCCAGCGCCTGCTCACCCTCGACCTTGGACGTACCGGCCGGCAGCTTGAGCTTCGACTCCTTGTCGTTGACGGCCTTCTCCACGCAGACGTCGACGCCGTCGACCGCCGTGGTCAGGGTCTTGACCGCGTTGAAGTCGGCCATCATGAAGTGCTGCGGCTTGATGCCGGTGACCGCCTCGACCGTGCGCATGGTGCAGCCCGGGTCCCGGCCGCCCTGACCCAGACTCGTGTTGAAGCGCTGGTTGAGCGTCCCCGAAACGATCTTCTCCGTGCCGTCCTCCTGCTTGGTCGGACAGTCCGGGATGTCGACGATCAGGTCACGCGGAATGCTCATCGCGGTCGCGTTCGTACGGTCCTTGGAGACGTGCAACAGGATGTTCGTGTCGGCGTGCCCGACGCTGCCCTTGTCGCCGTAGCCCTCGTTGCCCGCGCCGGTGCGCTTGTCCGTACCGATGATCAGGATGTTGAAGGCCTCGTTCTTGCTGAAGCCGCTCGCACCCGCGCTGCCGACATCCGTCGTCTTGACGTTGCCCTCAAGGTGCTTGATGTAGGCATACGCCGCCGCCGAGATGCCGACCAGCACGAGCGCCATGCCACCACCGGTCCACAGCAGTGCCTTCTTCGCCCGCGACTTCTTCGGGTTGGCGCGCGTCCGACGGCGGCCCGGAAGTGGTGCCTCCGGTGCACCGCGGCGTCTGCGCGGGCCGGGCACATCCGTGCCGGGGAGCACACGCTCCCGGCCCGGCGCGGTGCGCGGGTTCGCTGCGGACGCGCCGGTGCGCGTGGCGGTTCTCCGGGGACCGGGAACCGATGACTGCGGTGCGGAAGGCTGCAGTCGCAGTTCGTAGTCGCCGGTGTTCGGGTTGAGTACCCACTGGTCTGCGGGATCGATATCGTCCGCCCGCCCACGGCCTTGCGCGTCCACGGTTGCTTGAGTCCTCCGTCGGGGCCACGCGGCGTCTTTCCCCCTCAAAAGACGCTCGGTCAGTCGGTCCAACCAGTGCGCGGCCTCAGGACAGACCTCAGGGTCCGGTGCACCGGACCGCTCACACTATCCGCCCGGTTCGGCGTCAAGCGACGACGGTGAGAAATTGCACGTCCCTACAACCGGGCAATCCACCCAATTCTTTGAACGTACGTTCTCTCTCTTGGCGTTCCCTTTACCCGGAGGCCCGTTGAGGCGTTAACCGCACGCGTCCTCGGCGGCCGTGTTCCCGCGGAAAGTCGGCGTAGGACTTGGTGTGAGTGAAGGGTCGCCGGGCCGGATTCCACCCGATTTGCCATCGTGACTCTCGTGATAACTACTCCCATAGGGCGCGTAGTTGCGCGAATCCCCATACGCGCCCTTGCCACCGCCCGACTCCACGGTGCTCCTCTTCGCGCCGGAATCGTCCGGAAGTTCCTTGGTGACCACCAAGGGCGCGTCCATACGCAGCCGTTCGAAGAGTTTCTCCGCCTCGGGTTCCACGAGCTGGTCGCGATTCGCGTTGAGGGCGTACGCCTCTCGTGGCACCGTCAGGAATTGCACACGTTCGGTGGGGATGTCGCGCATGCCGCGGGCCAGGTCGTACAGGCCCCGCAGGCTCGCGAGGCCGGGGTCGGTGGTGAGCGACGAGGTCGCCGCGTCCAGCACCGGATAGAGCTTCACGGGATTCAGCAGTACGTCATTGCTGCGCACCTTGCTGACGAGGGCGCCCAGGAAGCGCTGCTGGCGGTCCATCCGCTCGGTGTCGCTGCCGTCACCGATGGTCTTGCGCGCGCGTACGTACCCGAGGGACTGCTCGCCGTTGAGCTTCACCTTGCCCGCGGGCAGCCGGAGCTTGGCGGCGGGATCGTCGATCGGCTCCTTCAGGCAGACCTCGACCCCGTCGACGGCGTCGACCATGTCCTTGAAGCCGTGGAAGTCCACGACCATGTGGTGATCGATCCGGATGTTCGTCAGCTTCTCGACGGTACGGATCGTGCAGGCCGAACCGCCGATCTGGAAGGCGCGGTTGAACATCGCGAACACTGGCTCGGCACGGGTGCCGTCGGGCCGGCGGCAACTCGGCACGTCCACCATCAGGTCCCGGGGGAGGGACATCGCGGTCGCGCTGCGCCGGTTCGCCGCGAGGTGGAGCAGGATCGTGGTGTCGGACCGCTCGGTGCCGGAGTCCCGGCCGTACTTCCGGTTCCCGTTCCCCGACCGCGAGTCCGACCCGATCAGCAGGATGTTCTGCGCGTCGCGCACCAGTGAGGTCGGCCGCTCCTTCTCGTACCGCGCGAGTTCGGCGGCGGTGTCGTCGTCCGACGTGATGTTCCCGTTCAGCTTCTCGTACAGCGCCCAGCCGGCCCCCGCGGCCCCCACCACGATGACGGCGACCCCGATGGCCGTGTACCGCAGCCACCGCCGCCGACGCCGCCTGACACCGGCCCCGGTGGGAGACGCGCCGACAGCGGGGCCGGCCGCCGGACCCGGCACCGCACCGCGCGTCCCACCGCCGTCGCTCACGTCTGAGCCCACCCCTCATGGAGTACGGACCTGCTCCTACGACTCCTACGACCATGGCCCGGGTGAGGGCGGGGGGCTTCGGGGGATGGGCCGAATGGGGGATGGCGTGGGGGACTGGCGGGACCCTTCGGCCTGTCCGGCGTTTGAGGGCGAGGCCGTTCAGGCCGACAACGGGGGTCTGGGGGCGGAGCCCCCAGAAGGGATGCGACGGGTAGGGGCGGCGGGGGCGAGGAAAACCGCGGCCCAGCCCCCGGGGGGAACCGTCAGCGAGCCGTAGCGGTAACCCGCTCACTTTCAACCCGCTTGGCCACCGCATCCTCCCCGACCTGCTCAAGATTCCGGCACAGCACCACGGACCCCCCAACAGTCAGCGGCGCGAAGAGACCGGCGCTCAGCCCCTCCCACGTGTCGTACGAAAGCCCGGACAGCAGCCGAGCCCCGGGCCCCGTCAGACCCAGCGCGGGCGCATCCGCCCGAGCCCGCTCGACGACCTCCGCCCCCGTCAGCTCCGCCCCCGCGACGACCACCGCGGGCGCCTCCGGATCCACCGGCGCGTACGCCTGGAAGACGTCTCCCTGGCTGGGCACCTCGACGGCGTAGTCGACGTACCCGGCGGGCGGCTGGGCGAAGCGCCGCCCCAGCGGCGCCAGCGACAACGCGACCCGCTCCCCGGAGCAGGCGAGCCCGGCCTCGAACTGCCCGGGCCCGGCCACCACATGGTCGGCCCCGGCCGCGTCGCCCCCGACGTCCGCCACGACCCCCACGGAGGAACAGGCGAGCAGCCACACCGCGGTCTGCCAGTGCGCGGGCAGCAGCAGGGCGACCCGTTCCCCGGGCTCGGCGGCCAGTTCGCCCTGGAGCAGGTTGGCGGTCTTGGCCACCCAATTGGCGAAGGTGGCCACGGACAGTTCGACACGTTCGCCCGTGGCGTCGTCGTAGAAAGTCACCAGAGGGCGTGCGGGATCCGAGGCGAGCGTGGATCGCAGCAGGTCGGCAGGGGTGCGGTCGGTGGCGTTCACGGGACGCAAGCGTACGCGGACACCCGCCCGGGCGGGTGGGCGCGGGCCACCGGTTCGGCCGAGTGGGGCCGACGGTCCGTCAAATCCCAGATGGACAGATAAGTGTGACTATGTCCAGGATCAGGGGCATGCGCGGATATCTTGCTTCCTCGATCGCCGTCACATGTGCGGCCGCCCTGGCCTTCCCCCTGGCCCTGTCCACCGACGCCGCGGCCAAGCCACCGGCGGCAAAGAGCCCGACCACCGAACGGGCGGCAACGGACGGACAGCCATCCGAAAGATCGGCCCGAGCCCGACCGGCAACGGCGAGGACATCAGTAAAGGGGGCAAAGGGAGCGAAGGGGGCGACGGCAGCCGGGATGGTGGCCGCTGCGGCTGCTGCGGGGGCCGCCCCCGGCAGGCGCGCGACCACAGGGCCGGTGACCGCCCCCTCGGCGACGGACCGCTCGATCCCCGGCAGCACCCAGTCCCTCCCCCTCAAGCCCCTGGGTCCCCTCGCACCCCCGACGCCCGTCACCCCGCCCCCGACCTCCGGCGACCGCATCCTGCCTCCCGCGTCCGTCCTGGATTCCGCCTCCGCCTCCGCCTCCGCCCAAGGGCTCCCGCGACGCGATGTACGCCACTTCTCGCTCGTCGGCGTCGTCTGGGACAACCCCGACACGGAACTCCACGGCCGCGTCCAGGTCCGCACCCGCGCGGCCGGCAGCGCGAAGTGGTCCGCCTGGCAGGACGTGGACACGCACAACCACGAACACGCGGCGGACCCGGACACCGCGGAGCGCACCTCCGGCCGGGTACGAGGTTCCACGGCCCCCCTGTGGGTCGGCGCCTCGGACGGTGTGGAGGTCCGTGTCCAGGCCGAGGCGGACGGCAGGGCGGGAGTGGACGGCCGGGCCGTCTCCGGCGACCCCCTCCCCAGGGGCCTGCACGTCGAACTGATCGACCCCGGGGTCGATCCGGCGGCCGAGCCCCCGCCCCAGGGTTCAGGACAGGAGACCCCGCGCGTCAACGTCCTGACCCCGGAGTCCGCGGCCTCCTCCGCCGTCAACGCCGATCTCGCCCCCCTCGGCGCCACCGAGATCCCCGCCCTCAGCCGGAAGCAGACGCAGGCCGACCTGCTCGCGACCCGCGGCGAGTCGGCGGACCCGGGGAGTGCGACGGACACGCCAGGCGCAACGGGTACGGCAGGGTCGACGGGCACCGGAAATACGGCTGACGCCGTCGACCCGGCAGACACCTCGGGCGCGGCGGCGGTTCCGGGCGCGAAGCCGTACGTCGGCGCACGTCCGCGTATCGTCACCCGGCGCGGCTGGGGTGCCGACGAGACGCTCCGCGAGCGGAACTTCGCCTACACGAAGACGGTGAAGTCCGCCTTCGTCCACCACTCCGCCTCGGGCAACAACTACCGCTGCGCGCAGGCCCCTTCGGTCATCCGCAGTATCTACCGCTACCACGTGAAGAGCAGTGGCTGGCGGGACATCGGCTACAACTTCCTCATCGACAAGTGCGGAAACATCTACGAGGGGCGGGCCGGGGGCGTGGCCAAGGCGGTCATGGGCGCGCACACTCTCGGTTTCAACACCAACAGCATGGGGATCGCGGTCCTCGGGAGCTTCGGTGCGACGAACCCGCCGGCCGTCGCCGTGACGGCGATCGCGAAGCTCACGGCATGGAAGCTCGGCCTCTTCGGAGCGAACCCGAAGGGCAAGACCTACCTCAAGTCCGGGGGCGGAAATCTGTACCGAAAAGGAAAGAACGTACGACTCAATGTAATCTCCGGTCACCGGGATGGTTTCGCCACCGAATGCCCGGGCGGCCGGCTGTACGCGAAGCTCGGCAGCGCCCGTGCCGCTTCGGCCCGCCACCAGGGACGATGAGGTCCGGTCGGCGGGAACGGTGAGCCCGACACGCCGGGATCCCCAGCCCTGGCGGCTCCCCACAGCCAACCTCCCCCAGAGGCGCCCCACAGCCATCGAAACGGTCTGCATACATTGGCCGGTCGGAAGACAGTTCGACCGGCCCCATCAGGAAGCAGAGACGACAGGTGACAGAAGCGATCCTCCTGGTCGGCGGCAAAGGCACACGGCTGCGCCCCCTCACGGTGCACACGCCGAAGCCGATGGTTCCGGCGGCCGGGGTACCGTTCCTCACGCACCAGCTGGCACGAGCGAGAGCGGCGGGGGTCGAGCACATAGTGCTCGCCACGTCCTATCTGGCCGAGGTCTTCGAGCCCTACTTCGGCGACGGCTCGTCGCTGGGGCTCCACATCGAGTACGTCACCGAGGAGGAGCCCCTCGGCACCGGCGGCGCCATCCGGAACGTGGCCTCCCGTCTGAGCTCGGCTCCCGACGACCCGGTCCTGATCTTCAACGGGGACATCCTGACGGGCCTGGACATCCCGGCCCTGATCTCCACGCACCAGTCGTCGGGCGCGGACGTCTCCCTGCACCTGACGAGGGTGGCGGACCCGAGGGCGTACGGCCTGGTCCCCACGGACTCGTCGGGCCGGGTCCAGGCGTTCCTGGAGAAACCCCAGACCCCCGAGGAGATCGTCACCGACCAGATCAACGCGGGCGCGTACGTCTTCCGCCGCTCGGTGATCGACACGATCCCGGCGGGCCGCCCGGTCTCGGTCGAACGGGAAACGTTCCCGGAGCTCCTCTCCTCCGGCGCCCACCTCCAGGGCATGGTCGACTCGACCTACTGGCTCGACCTGGGCACACCGCAGGCGTTCGTACGCGGCTCCGCCGACCTGGTTCTCGGCCGCGCCCCGTCCCCGGCCGTCCCGGGCCGCTGCGGCGACCGCCTGGTCCTCCCGTCGGCCACGGTCGCTCCGGACGCCAAACTGACCGGCGGCACCGTCGTGGGCCACGGCGCCACGGTGGGCGAGGGCGCCCGCGTATCCGGCAGCACGATCCTGGACGGCGCGGTCATCGCCCCCGGCGCGGTGATCACGGACTCCCTGATCGGCGCCCGCGCCCACGTAGGCGCCCGCTCGATCCTCACCGGAGTGGTGGTGGGCGACGGCGCCTCGGTGGGCCCGGACAACGAACTCCGCGAAGGCGTACGCATCTGGTGCGACGCCCAGATCCCGACCGCAGCACTCCGCTTCTCATCGGACCAGTAACACCAGACCAGCCACACCGAAGGGGGAACGAGCCTGCGCACACAACAAGGCGCAGGCTCACTTCTTGAGACGGCCGCACTCTTCAGCCCGTCCGGCGTTTGAGGACGAGGCCGTTCAGGCCGACAAGCGGGGGTCTGGGGGCGCAGCCCCCAGAAGGGACGATGGGGGTCCCCCCGCTCGAGCGAAGCCGAGAGTGGGGGAGGGTAGGGGCGGCGGGGGCGAAAAAACCTCACAGCCGCCCAATATCCCCCCGAGGCATCCGCGGCTGCCGCCGCCCCGGCGTACGCCCACTCAACAAAATGAGCCGAGCAGCCCGATGCCGCTGCCCCGCATACGGCTCCAGCAACGACAACATCACGGAGTCGTCCGCATCCCGGTCCCCGGCCAACGCATACCCCACGATCCCGGGAAGGTGCAGGTCCCCGACCGTCACCGCATCCGCCGCCCCATGACTCCGCTGCACAACCTCCGCCGAGGTCCACGGCCCCACCCCCGCCACCACCTCAAGCCGCTCCTGGGCCCGCCCCGCCTCGAACCCCACCGCCTCCTCCATCCGCCGAGCCACCTGAACGACCCGCAGAATCGTCGACGCCCGCTTGTTGTCGACCCCGGCCCGATGCCACTCCCACGAGGGAATCAAGGCCCAGACCCGAGGCGCGGGCATCACGAACATCCCCCCACCAGGCCCGCCTCCACCCGCCACAGCTCCGGTCCCAGCCCCAGCCCCAGCCCCAGTCCCGGTCCGGGGCCCAGGCGCAGGCACTCCGTACTTCCGCACAAGCAACCGCCAGGCCCGATACGCCTCGTCCGTCGTGACCTTCTGCTCAAGAATCGACGGAATCAACGACTCCAGCACCAGCCCCGTACGCGTCAGCCGCAACCCGGGCCGCCGATGCCGGGCCAATGCCACCAGCCGATGCCGCGGCTCGAAGGCATCGGGATCGTCCAACTCCCCGAGCATCCGCGGCAACTGCTCCAGCAACCACTCGGCCCCGGGCCCCCACGCCTCCCCTTCGACGACCCCCGCCCGCACGGACACCCGCAGCGTCCCGGGCCCGACAGGCGTGAGACTGGCCCGCCACACGGCCCCGTCAGGCGTCGTACGGAAGGTCGGATCGGCGGGCCCCCGCCGCAACGGCCCGAGCACGAGCCCGAGATCCACCGGCCAGGGCGGCGCCCAACTCCGCGTACGCCCGCCGAGGCCGGCCGCCCGGCCCGCCCGCGCCTGCCCGGGCACGACAACATGCCCGCCGCGCACGGTCGTACGCGTGGGCCGAGGATCGAAACGTCCGGCCACGATGAGGTCCTAGGGCTGCTCGCGATGCTCGGGGCGCACGGGGCGCTCGGGAATGCCGTACGAGACTGCCGTACGAGACTAGGGGTGATGTGAACGGGTGATGTGAACGTCGACGCTCAGCGCACCTCGATGAACGCCCCCGCATCCCGCTCCGGCCGAGCCCGCGGCTCCTCCGCCGCGTGCCCGACGGCGACGGCCCCCATGGGATCCCATCCCTCCGGCAGCCCGAGCACGTCCCGCACGACCTCCCGGCAGAACATCGTCGACGACACCCACGCGGACCCGAGCCGCTCCCCGGCGAGCGCGACGAGGAAGTTCTGCACCCCGGCGCCCGCGGCGACCACGAACATCTCCCGCTCGGCCCCGTCCCGCCGCTCGTCGCCGTAGGTGTGGGACCCGTCCATGACGAGGCACGGCACGACGAGATACGGCGCGCCCCGCAGCACGTCCCCGCGCCGCACCCGCTTGGCGATGGACTCCGCGCTCTTCCCGTCCCGCTCCAGATCGGCGACCCAGGCGTCCCGCATGGCATCGAGCAGCCGCGTACGCGACTCCGCCGACTCCAGGAGTACGAACCTCCAGGGCGTCGTGTGATGCGGCGCGGGCGCGGTCACGGCGGCGGCCACCGCGCGCCGTACGGCACCCGGATCGACGGGCTCGTCGGTGAAGGCCCGGACGGTACGCCGCTGGGTGACGGCCTCCCGGACGGCCTCGGAGGTGCCGAGCCGGAACATGTCGTCACGCGCGCCCCGGACCATGCCTCGCGTCCCTTCGTCCTCGCAGTCCTCGCCGTCCTCGCCGTTCGTGCTCAGCACAACATGAGCCAGTCCGCGCACGACCGCGACGGGCAGCCCGGCCGCCTTGCCCTTGACCAGGTCACCGGCTGAGGCGAGCTCGTCGGCGGTGGCGACCACGGTGGCGCTGAGCGGATTCCCGTGCGCGTCCGTACCGCCTCGCAGATCGTCGAGTACGCGCACTCCGGCGGCCCCGATGGCGACATCGGTGAGCCCGGTCCGCCAGGGCCGCCCGAAGGTGTCGGTGACGACGACTCCGACCTCGACCCCGAGCGCGTCCCGCAGCCCGTCGCGGATCGCGCGCGCGGAGGCGTCGGCGTCCTCGGGCAGCAACAGCACGGTCCCGGAGGGTGTGTTGGAGGCGTCGACGCCGGCGGCGGCCATCACCAGCCCCTGCCGGTTCTCCACGATCCGCAGCGCCCCGCGCCGTGCGACGACCCGTACGGTCTCGGCGTCGATGGCGGCCTCCCGGTCCGCCGCCTCGACGATCCGTCCCTCGGCCTTGGACACGATCTTCGAGGTGACCAGCAGCACGTCCCCGTCGACGAGCCCCGGCTCGGCACTGGCGATCAGCTTGGCGAGATCGTCCCCCGGCCGTACCTCGGGCAGTCCGGGCAGCGCCCAGACCCGATAGCCCTGACAGCCGGGCTCATCCGACGGCAGCCCCCCGCCCCCGGCCGAAGCCGGACTCGCGGAACCCGCACCGCTCGCGTGCCCCGTGCTCCCCAACTCCTCGCCGCTCAAGCGTCCCGCACCTCCTCCGCCAGCGTCAGCGCCTGACGGGCCATCTCGGCCGTCGCGTCGAGGTCGGTCATCATCAGCGGCACGGCCCGGCACCGGATGCCCGCGGCGGCGATCCGCTCCACCGTCGCGGCGTCCACCGTGTCGACGAGCCAGCCGTCGAGGAGCCCCGAGCCGTAGTGCTCGGCGACGGCGGCGGCCGTGGACTCGACGCCGACGGCCGCGAGAACCTTGTCGGCCATCCCGCGCACGGGCGCGTCGCCGACGATGGGGGAGAGGCCGACCACGGGAACGCCCGCCTCGGCGATGGCCTCCCGGATGCCGGGCACGGCGAGGATCGTGCCGACGGACACGACCGGGTTGGACGGCGGGAAGAGAATCACGTCGGCGGAGGCGATCGCCTCCAGCACCCCGGGGGCCGGCTTGGCCTGGTCGGCCCCGACGGGCACCACGGCGTACGCGTCCACGGAGGCCCGCAGCCGTACCCAGTACTCCTGGAAGTGAATGGCCTTGCGTTCACCGTCGATCTCGACGGCCACATGGGTCTCGACGCGGTCGTCGGACATGGGGATCAGCCGGACACCCGGCTTCCACCGGTCGCACAGCGCCTCGGTGACGGCGCTGAGGGGATACCCGGCGCTGAGCATCTGCGTCCGCACGATGTGCGTCGCGAAGTCCCGGTCGCCGAGCCCGAACCACTCTGGCCCGACCCCGTACGCCGCCAGCTCCTCCTTGAGGTGGAAGGTCTCGTCGGTCCGCCCCCAGCCCTGCTCCTCGTTGATACCGCCGCCGAGTGTGTACATCACCGTGTCGAGGTCCGGGCAGACCTTCAGCCCGAAGAGGTGGATGTCGTCCCCGGTGTTGCCGATGACCGTGACGTCCGCGTCCGGCGCGGCCTGCCTCAGACCACGCAGGAACCGGGCACCACCGATGCCGCCTGCCAGAACCACAATGCGCATGGATTCAGTCTTGCAGGCGGCTACGACAACGCGTCGGCCGGTTACGACACCTCGGCCGGTTGCCGGACCTCAGCGGTACGAGACCTCACCGGCCACGAGCCCACGACCGGCCCCGCGATCACGCCGACTGTGAGACCTCCGCCACCGCGCACCGGACGCCGTGCATCGGCATCTCCGTCAACCCCGGGTAGTACACGTGCAGGCTTATGGCCGGATCGAGCGAGTCGTTGACGACCTCGTGCACGTACCCGGGCGCGAACACACGCTGGGCGCCCGCGCCCAAGGCGCGCGTGCCCCGCTCGGTGCGCTCGGTCAACGCGCCCTCCAGGACCGTCAGTACGCCGGAGGAGCGGCCGTGGTCGTGCAGCCCGCTGCCCTGCCCGGGCACCCAGGAGAGCAGCCACACCTCGTAGCCGGGCCCGGTGTGCAGCCGGTGGTACCAGCGGGACGTCGCGTCGTACTGGACGAGGTGTTCCCACTGGGAGCGGTCGGCCGCGATGGAGCGGGCGAGGCCGACGAACTCCGCCACGGTGGCCGGGTGCTCGCGCGGTGTCTGGAGGAGGTGCGGTACTTCGAGGATGTCGCCGGCGATCTGGAGGTCGCTGTCGCTGTTCATGGATGCGGTGGGTTCCTCGGCGGAAGAGAGTGCTGGAGGTCTGGGGTGTCGCGTACCGTTCGCCCGGGTCACGGGCGTGAGGCGTGCCCTGTGTACGGGCGAGGGGACCAGCGGCCAGACTTCAGTGGGTCTGGCGGCAGCCGGAGCGCGGTGGGCTCAACAGCTGCGACAGCAACAGCTACAGCGAGCGTGGGCAGCACCGAGGGACCCGGTGGTGCGGGTCGAGGTGAGTGCCGAGTTCGCGAGCATGCCCACTAGGACAGCGGTTCACACTCACACTGTCAACTTGGTGTCCGGTATGTGGGCGATGTTTCACCTCATCCGGTTCATCTCTGTGGCGAAAGGTTTGTGCGGGAGCTCGGGAGGACACATGGCGCACAACCGGGCGCACGAACCTCGTCGCGATCCCGTGATCCATAGGGCATCCGTGTGATCCACATGTGATCCGGTTCGCTTCGTCGTTTACGCAGGAACGAGATCGAACCTCCGTGCGTCCTTCTTCGTACAGGTCCTGTGCGGAGGCGGTGCCCCCGGTTGGGTTCCCTATTCGGCTGTCAGGGTTTATGCCGATTTGAACACTTTCCGCATAGCCTTGGTTCCGCAGAGTGAATAAGGAGCCCAATAGCAGATCTCGGCTTGACTGGCCCGGATCGGCACACTTGTAATTTCACTCGTGTCGTTCAGCCGAAATCGGTAGCGGCAGCATCACGGGGACGCGAGACGGACGAGGGGCGCACATGACCGAGCTGTTTCAGGAACTGCTGGTCGACGAGGCCGAAGAGGAGCTCGGCTGGCAGGAGCGGGCGCTCTGCGCGCAGACCGACCCCGAGTCCTTTTTCCCCGAGAAGGGCGGATCGACCCGTGAGGCCAAGAAAGTGTGCCTCGCCTGCGAGGTCCGCTCCGAGTGCCTCGAATACGCCCTCGCCAACGACGAGCGCTTCGGTATCTGGGGCGGTCTGTCCGAGCGTGAGCGACGCCGCCTGAAGAAGGCCGCCGTCTGATCGTGGCTTGATCGCGACCCGATCACCATCCGAGCGCCGTCCGACCGAACGGCGCACACCCCTACGTTCCGATACGTAACGAACGGCCCGTCGCAGGTGGGTTATCCACAGGCGGCGGGCCGCTCTCCTGCCCAGCCGTTAGTGTGGGCCTCCGTCCGAGACGCCCCGTTGTCCTCTGGGGACACAGGCGTCCACCGCAGTCCATCGAACCGGGGCCCGTACCTCGATGTCCGCGCACAGCCATTCGGCAGGTCAGTACGACACTGCCACTGCAGCGTTTGACCCAGCCCGCCCGCCCGAGTTTCCACGGCACGTGGTCACCGCCGTGCTCGTCTCGCACGACGGCGCCCGCTGGCTGCCCGACGCCCTCGCCGGGCTGCTCGGCCAGGAACGCCCCGTGCAGAACGCCGTGGCGGCCGACACCGGCAGCGCGGACGACTCCGCCCGGCTGGTCACCGACTCCCTCGGCGCCGACCGGGTGCTGCACCTCGCCCGGCGCACCGGCTTCGGCCAGGCCGTCGAGGAGGCCGTTCGTACGGCCGACGTGCTGACCCCGGACGACCTGCCGTACCTCAAGCGCCCCAGCGGCTGGGACCCGGTCACCCGCACCTGGCGCGACGACGCGTACGACATGCCGGAGCTGCCCCACGGCGAGCCCGTGCAGTGGCTGTGGCTCCTGCACGACGACTGCGCCCCGGAGCCGGACGCCCTGGCCCAGCTGCTGCGCGTCGTGGAGAACGAGGGGGAGCTCGGCAAGGACGTGGCGATCGTCGGCCCCAAGCTCCGCGGCTGGTACGACCGCAGACAGCTCCTGGAAGTCGGCGTCACCATCGCGCACAGCGGCCGCCGCTGGACCGGCCTCGACCGGCGCGAACAGGACCAGGGCCAGCACGACCACGTCAGGCCCGTGCTCGCCGTGTCCACCGCCGGCATGCTGATCCGCCGCGACGTCTTCGAGGAGCTCGGCGGCTTCGACCGGCGGCTGCCCCTGATGCGCGACGACATCGACCTGTGCTGGCGCGCCCAGACCGCGGGCCACCGTGTCCTCGTCGCCCCGGAAGCGGTCGTGCGGCACGCCGAGGCGTCCTCCCGCGAGCGGCGCACCGTCGACTGCGTGGGCCGTACCTCCGCCTCCCCGCACAAGGTCGACAAGGCCGGCGCCGTCTACACCCTGCTCGTCAACACCCGTGGAGCGGTGCTCCCCTGGGTCCTCGTACGGCTCGTCCTGGGCACCCTGCTGCGTACGGTCGCGTACCTCGTCGGCAAGGTCCCCGGACAGGCGGTCGACGAGATCCGCGGCCTCCTGGGGACCCTGCTGCGCCCCGAGCGCATCCTCGCGGGCCGGCGCAGGCGCGGCCGCTCCCAGGTCGACAAGGGCGAGCTGCGCCCGCTGTTCCCGCCGCCCGGCGCGACCGTACGGGCCACGATCGAACAGGCCGCGGGCAACCTCACGGGCCGCTCCGACCCCGAGCTGAACGCGGCGGGGCGGCACGGCAGTGCCGTGGAGTCCGGGCCCGGCGGTGACGACGCCGACTTCCTGGAGGTCGAGCAGTTCGCCCGCCTCAAGCGCGTCGCCCGCAAGCCGGGACCTATGCTCTTCGTGGCGCTCCTCCTCATCTCGCTCGTCGCCTGCCGTGAGCTCTTCGGCGGCGGCGCGCTCTCGGGCGGCGCCCTGCTGCCCGCCCCGGCCGACTCCTCCGAGCTGTGGTCGCGTTACCTGGACGCCTGGCATCCGATCGGCGCCGGCGGTACGCAGTCCGCGCCGCCGTATCTCGCGCTCGTCGCGATGCTCGCGAGCGTGCTGCTGGGCTCCACCGGGCTCGCCGTCACCGTGCTGCTGGTCGGCTCGGTGCCGCTGGCCGGCTTCACCGCCTACTTCGCCTCCCGGCCGCTCGTCCAGTCGCGCCTGCTGCGCGCCTGGGCGTCCGTGGCGTACGCCTTCCTGCCCGCCACCACCGGCGCGCTCGCGGGCGGCCGCATCGGCACGGCCGTACTCGCCGTGCTGCTGCCCCTCATCGCGCGCGCGGGCGTCGCGGCCAGCGGCCTCGGCTCGGAAACGGCCCGCGGCAGCTGGCGCGCCACCTGGACGTACGCACTGCTGCTGACCCTCGCCACCGCGTTCACGCCGATCGTGTGGCCCATCGCGCTCGTGCTGGGCCTCGCCCTGCTGGTCGTGCGCCGCGGCGAGATCACCGCCTATGGCCTGCGCTTCGTGGCACAGCTCGGCACCCCGCTGCTCGTCCTCGCCCCCTGGTCGCTCACGCTGCTGCCGTTCGGCTTCTTCCAGGAGGCCGGGATGGAGTACGGATCGGGGGCGGCCTCCGCGCTCGACCTGCTGGGCGGCAGCCCGGGCGGCCCCGGGACCGTCAGCGGCCTGATGCTCATCGGCATCGTGTGCGCGGCGGTGGCCGCGCTGGTGCGTACAGAGCGTCAGTTGGGAATCTGGACCGCCTGGGCGGCCGGACTTGCGGCGCTCGTTTTCGCCGTCCTGTCCAACGGCTCCGCCTGGGCCGGACCGGCCACCCTCGTCTACGGCCTCGCCTTCCTCGCCGCCGCCGCGCTCGGTGCCGACGGCGCGCGCTCGCGCGTGGCCGAGCAGAGCTTCGGCTGGCGCCAGCCGCTCGCCGTGCTCATCGCGTTCGCCGCGGCCGCCGGGCCCCTGCTCGTCGCCGCCGGGTGGATGATCCGCGGCGCGGACGGACCCCTGGAGCGGCGCGATCCCGTCCAGGTGCCCGCCTTCGTCGCCGAGGAGAGCGGTACCCGTGACCAGGCGCGCACCCTCGTCCTGAACAGCTCCTCGGCGGCCGAGGTCGGCTACATGCTCGTCCGGGGCTCCGGCGCCCGTCTCGGCGACGCCGAACTGGCGGCGGCGGACGGCGAGAACAGGACGCTCGACAAGGTCGTCGCGAACCTCGTGGCCGGCTCCGGCGCCGACCAGGCCGACCAGCTCGGCGGCTTCGCCGTGCGGTACGTCCTCGTGCGCGGCGGCGCGCCCCGCGAGGTCAGCCGCGTCCTGGACGCCACGCCCGGCCTGAGCCGGCTGAGCCAGCAGGACGGCAGCGCCCTGTGGCGCGTCGACCGGCAGGTCGCGCGCGCGGCCATCGTCCCCGGGTCCGGCGACCCGCAGCCCATCGCCGCCGGTCCCGTCGAACTGCACACCAAGATCCCCGCCGGTGCCGACGGCCGCGTCCTGCGCCTCGCCGACACCGCCGACGCGGGCTGGACGGCCACCCTCGACGGGAAGCCGCTCACCAGGACCACGGTCGACGGCTGGGCCCAGGGCTTCGAACTGCCCGCCACCGCGGGCCGGCTGGACGTCACGTTCGAGGCCCCGATCAGCCACACGGGGTGGCTGTGGGCCCAGGGCGCGCTCGCCCTCGTCCTCGTGGTGCTCGCCCTGCCCGGCCGCCGCCGTGACGTCGACGACGACCTCCCCGAGCAGCCCGTCGTCCCCGCCCAGGACGTCTCCGGCGAGGGCCGCAGGGCCCGCAGGCTGCGCGCCCAGGCGGAGGCCGAACAGACGGACCAGCCCGACCAGTTCACCCCCGACGCCCCGCCGTCCGTGCCTCCTCCTTCGGAGGAGGCTCCTGTTCCCGCCCAGGTCCCGCAGCAGCAGGCCTACGGCGACTGGGACACGACGACGTACGCGGGCGCCGAGTACGGCACCTACGGCGGCGAGCAGCAGTACCAGGGCGCCCCGCAGTACCCGGCGGGCACCTACGACCAGCAGCAGTACCCGGCGGACCCGTACCAGACGGGCCAGTACGACCCGTACGCGTCGTACGGCACGGGGAACGCGGCGTACGACCCGACGCAGACGTACGCCCAGGGCTACGACCCGGCGTACGACCCGGACTCGCACCAGCAGCCGCCCCACGGCACCGACAGTGAGCGCCCCGACGGGAGCCAGCAGTGAACCGCACCACCGTGTCCCTGATCGCGGGCGTGGCCGCGCTCGCCGCCGTCACCGGATTCGCCTCGATGTCCGAGCCGGACACCTCCGGCACGGCCACGGCGAAGGCGGCCGCCCTGCTGCCCGTGGAGCGCACCAGCCTGCTGTGCCCGGCTCCCAGCACCTCGGACCTCGCGGAGACCGCGTACACGTCCTTCACGCCCGTCGCCAAGGGCACCGGTGACGGCGGCACGGCCGAACTCCTGGCGGCGGGCAAGGAGTCGGCCGACGGCAAGACCGACGACAAGAAGGACGACGACAAGGGCAGCAGCAAGGGCGACGAGAAGGACGGCAAGGAGAAGCCCGTGCTGACGCCGAAGGAGCCGGGCAAGCCGGTCACCGGCGAGGCCTCCGGCGCCGAGTCGCCCGCGCTCGTCGGTACCGCCGAGGGCAGGTTCGCGCCCGGCTGGACCGTCCAGCAGACCACGCAGATCCCGGCGGGCACCGGCCGCGGCCTGCTCGGCACCAACTGCACGGCCCCGGACACGGAGTTCTGGTTCCCCGGCGCCAGCACCGCCAAGGAGCGCACGGACTACGCACACCTGACCAACCCGGACGCCGCCGCCGCGGTCGCCGACATCGAGCTGTACGGCAAGGACGGCGCCCTCAAGTCGACGGTGGGGGAGGGCATCCAGATCCCGCCGCACTCCAGCGAGGCGGTGCTGCTGTCCACGCTCATAGACCAGCCGCAGACCGACCTCACCGTGCATGTGACGGTCCGCAGTGGCCGGGTCGCCGCCGCCGTCCAGGCCGTCGACGACAAACTCGGCGGCGACTGGCTGGCCTCCTCCACCGACCCCGCGGGCAGCCTCGTCCTGCCGGGCATCCCGAAGGACGCGACGTCCGTGCGCCTGGTCGCCTTCGCGCCCGGTGACGCCGACGCCGACCTGAAGGTGCGGCTCGCCTCTCCGAACGGGACGATCACCCCCGCCGGAAGCGAGACGCTGCACATCAAGGCCGGCATGACCGCCGCCATCGACCTCGGTGACGTCACGCGCGGCGAGGCGGGATCACTGATCCTGACCCCGACCGGGCGGCCCACCCCGGTCGTCGCGGCCCTCCGGGTCGTACGCGGCAAGGGCGACAAGCAAGAGACGGCGTTCATCCCGGCGACCGGCCCGGTGAACACGCGCGCGACGGCCGCCGACAACCGCTCCAAGGGCTCCACGCTCTCCCTGGTGGCCCCCGACAGCGCCGCGAAGGTCAAGGTCACGGCGTCCGCGGGCAGCGGCGGCGGCACGGCCGCGGAGAAGACGTACACCATCAAGGGCGGCACCACGCAGAACGTCGAGCTGCCCGTCCCCAGCGGCCTCAAGGGCACGTACGCCCTCACGGTGGAGCCGCTGTCCGGCGGCCCCGTCCACGCGGCGCGCATGCTCGAAGAGGCGAGCGGCGGCGTACCGATGTTCACGGTGCAGACGCTGCCGGACGACCGGGGAACGGTGGAGGTACCGGACGCGGAACAGGACCTCTCGGTGCTGCAGAAGTAGGCACCGCGGAGGGCCGGGCACCGCCGAGGGCGGGCTGGGCATCGCGGGACCAGGTACTGCGGGAGCGGGACGCCACGCGCGCGTGTGGGTTTTCCGGCCGCAACGCGCGCGTGCGGGCCGGTGCCGGAGGGGGTCAGTCCTCCCCGTAGCGGGGATCCACCGTCTCCGGAGTCAGGCCCAGGAGCTCGGCGACCTGTTCCACCACGACCTCGTGCACGAGCGCGGCCCGCTCGTCGCGCCCCTTGGTGCGGATCTCGACCGGGCGCCGGTAGACGACGACACGGGCGGGCCGGCCCTCACGCGCCGCGATCGTGCCCCCCAGGGGCACCGTCTCGTCGGCCCAGCCCTCGTCGCGCGCCGGGTCGAGCCGGGGCACCTCCAGCACCAGGAACTCGATGTCGGAGAGCTGCGGCCACCGCCGCTCCAGCCGCTCCACGGAGTCCTGCACCAGGTCCGCGAACACCTCGGCCCGGCTCGTCGAGAGCGGCACCTGCGGCGGCGCCACGGGGCCGCGCATCCCCCGCCCGTGTCGATCACGACGACGGGGCCTGGGCTCGGCGGCACGGGGCGGTACGGGGTTGTCCATCACTGACGAAGAGTAGTCCCCAGACCCTCTCCTCGCCTGCACGTCTCCACTGACGGTCACCCCCTCGGAGGCGCGCAGTGAGGACGTCCCGCGGCTCCCGTCGCGTGGCGCGACCAGCGCCCGCGACCCGCGGCGACTCACGCACCGGGCATGCCAGTTGATGACTATTCCAGCCAAGGTTGGGCTCGTTTTCATATACCTCTAGGACCACATAAATAACGGCAATTGACAGCTTTCGCACCAACTGCGGACCACCCCCGGGCCTGCCCGAAATCTCGCCAACACCCTTACCCGCAGGTCAACAAGGCGCGCCCGGAACCACCTGTGTCAGGGGTCACAGCACGACACGGTGGAGTGACCCGGGAGGGAGTCATCGCGGCCCGCTCAAGAGTGCGGTACCGTCCAACATCGTGAGCCCTGTACGTCGCTGTTCGCGCACCGCCTGCGGCCGTCCCGCTGTCGCGACGCTGACGTACGTCTACGCCGACTCGACCGCGGTCCTCGGCCCGCTCGCCACCTACGCCGAACCCCACTGTTACGACCTGTGCGCCGAGCACTCCGAGCGCCTCACCGCCCCGCGTGGCTGGGAGGTCGTCCGGCTCGCCGACGCCTCCGCTCCCTCCCGCCCCAGCGGTGACGACCTGGAGGCGCTGGCCAACGCGGTGCGCGAGGCGGCCCGTCCGCAGGAGCGCGCCGCACAGGCGGGTGGCGGCAACGCCCGCGGCGCGGACCCGATGGAGGTCGCACGCCGCGGCCACCTGCGGGTCCTGCGCTCGCCGGATTCCTGAACCGGCTCGCCAACCGGCTCCCTGGGCGAGGCTCCCCAACTTCCTTCCCCCGAGGGCGACTTCACCCCGTGCGCATTTCGGTGCACGTTCCACTCGGTGCATGTTCCACTCAATGGCGTGTACGACCATTGACGACCCGCGCATCCAGGCACTCGTCGTCGCGTTCTGCTTCGGCGCGCTCCTGGAGGCGCTCGCGGGCTTCGGCGCTCCCGTGGCGATCTGCTCGGTCATGCTGGTCGCGCTCGGCTTCGACCCCGTGCGCGCCGCGATGGTCGCGCTGGTCGCCAACACCGCGCCGGTCGCCTTCGGGGCGATGGGCACACCTGTCGTGACACTGGCTCAAGTCACGGGCCTGCCACTGGATTCCGTCGCCTCCGTAGTGGGCCGTCAGACCCCGCTGCTCGCCCTGGTGGTGCCCCTCCTGCTCGTTTTCCTGGTGGATGGCCGACGCGGTCTGCGCGAGACCTGGATCCCGGCCCTGGCGTGCGGATTCGCCTTCGCCGTCGCCCAGTTCGCCGCCTCCAACTACGTCTCCGCCCAACTCGCCGACATCGGCGCCGCCCTGGCCGGTGCGGGCGCCCTGGTGGCGGTGCCGCACGCCCGCAGGCCCGCCGCCGAGCCCGTACGGGCCGCGGGTCCTCACGGGCATACGCAGTGTAGGAGACCGGAATGTCGAGGGCCCGCGTCCCGAGGTCACCCGAACAATGGTGGCCACGGCTTGCCGACGCGGGCCACCGGTACCTCGACTGGCCCTTCGTCAACTGCCCTTTCTGTGGCGAACGGGCTTGCCGCTCGGGTCATCGGTGGCTCCGATGGGTCCCGGCTGCGTCCAACTGCCATGGACAGTAGGGGTGATTGACTGCACCCCGCGCCTAACGTGGTCAACGCCCCGTATAACCGGGTCCACCGGACGATGCCGGAGTTGTGCCTTCAGGTGACTCGCACGCTGGGAGTGAGAACGTACCTCGTCGCTCAACGGCGGTGTGCTGGTTGAGCCGCCGTTAGCCCTATCGGGCGACCGGCGTGGCTGGCGGGCTTGCCTCCCTGCCGCCGGTGCTCGGCTGGTTCGGCGTGGCGGTCTCCGGATCGGACACCTCGGCCAACGCGCTCTTCGGCGCCCTTCAGGTGACCGCGGCCCGCGAGTCGGGCCTCTCCCCGGAACTCCTCGCTGCCGCCAACACCTCGGGAGGCGTCCTGGGCAAGATGATCTCGCCGCAGAACCTCACCATCGCCTGCGCGGCGGTCGGCCTCGCGGGCCGCGAGGGTGACCTGCCGCGCAAGGTGCTCCCATGGAGCCTCGGACTCCTGCTGGTCATGTGCCTGATCGTCGTCGGACAGAGCTCACCCGTCCTGGAATGGATGCTTCCGAAGGACCTTGTGAAGTCCGTGTGAGGTCCGTGCGCGATGTCCGTATGTGCCCGTCCAGGTCCCGCACAGCCGAGTGTCACTCCGTACGGGTACTTTGGGGGCACCGTTGAGGACTCCAGGAGGGTTGGCCGTGACCGCTGATCTGTCACAGCTCGTTAAGGCGTACGACGTACGCGGGGTGGTCCCGGACCAGTGGGACGAGACGCTGGCCGAGCTGTTCGGCGCGGCCTTCGCACAGGTGACGGGCGCGGACGCGATCGTGACCGGGCACGACATGCGCCCCTCGTCACCGGGCCTGTCGCGGGCCTTCGCGCGCGGGGCGGCGGCGCGCGGCGTCGACGTGACCGAGATCGGGCTGTGCTCGACGGACCAGCTGTACTACGCGTCGGGGGCGTTCGGCCTCGCGGGCGCGATGTTCACGGCCTCGCACAACCCGGCGCAGTACAACGGCATCAAGATGTGCCGCGCGGGCGCCGCCCCGGTCGGCCAGGACACCGGCCTCGCGGAGATCCGCGAACTGGTCGAGTCCTGGATGGACTCCGGAGCCCCGACCTCGGACGCGACACCGGGCACGATCACGCAGCGGGACACGCTGGAGGACTACGCGGCGCACCTGCGCGGCCTCGTGGACCTGACCGCCATCCGCCCCCTGAAGGTCGTGGTCGACGCGGGCAACGGCATGGGCGGGCACACCGTCCCGACCGTCTTCGCCGGCCTGCCCCTGACGCTCGTCCCCATGTACTTCGAGCTGGACGGCACCTTCCCGAATCACGAGGCGAACCCACTGGACCCGGCGAACATCGTCGACCTCCAGAAGCGCGTCCGCGAGGAGGCCGCCGACCTCGGCATCGCCTTCGACGGCGACGCCGACCGCTGCTTCGTCGTGGACGAGCGCGGCGAGCCGGTCTCCCCGTCCGCGATCACGGCCCTGGTCGCCGCCCGCGAACTGGCCAGGCACGGCGGCAAGGGCACCGTCATCCACAACCTGATCACGTCCTGGTCGGTCCCGGAGGTCGTCCGGGAGAACGGCGGCACGCCGGTACGCACGCGCGTGGGCCACTCCTTCATCAAGGCCGAGATGGCCACGTCCGGCGCGATCTTCGGCGGCGAGCACTCCGCGCACTACTACTTCAAGGACTTCTGGAACGCGGACACGGGCATGCTCGCCGCCCTCCACGTCCTCGCCGCCCTCGGGGGCCAGGAGGGCACGCTCTCCGCCCTCGTCGCCCAGTACGACCGCTACGCCGGCTCCGGCGAGATCAACTCCACGGTCGACGACCAGGCGGGCCGCCTGGCCGCGATCAAGACGGCGTACGAGGGCCGCGAGGGCATCACCCTCGACGAACTCGACGGCCTCACCGTCACCGCCACCGACTGGTGGTTCAACGTCCGCCCGTCCAACACGGAGCCGCTCCTCCGCCTGAACGCGGAAGCACGGGACGAGACGACGGTGGCGAAGGTACGGGACGAGGTACTGGCGATCATCAGGGGCTGACCATCAGCCTGTCCGGCGTTTGAGGACGAGGCCGTTCAGGCCGACAGCGGGGGTCTGGGGGGCGGCAGCCACCAGGGACGGGAAGGGGAGGGGCGGCGGTGGGGTGAACTCTTCCCCACACCCACCCCTCCCCACAGCGGTACCCTGACCAGGCCACATCACCCGCACAACCCCGCCCCCGAACCCGCCCCCGAAGGGACCCGACATGCCGCTCGAAGCCGGCCTCCTGGAGATCCTCGCCTGCCCGGCCTGCCACGCCCCCCTCAAGGAGCAGGACACCGAACTGACCTGCACCGGCCAGGACTGCGGCCTCGCCTACCCCGTCCGGGACGACATCCCGGTCCTCCTCGTGGACGAGGCCCGCCGCCCGGCATAAGGCCCACCGAACGGCCCGCCGCCAAGGCGACCGCAAGGACGAGCCCCAAGGACGAACCGGCGACCGGAGGCTGCCGCCCATGCTCGACGAATCGCTGCTCGACGCCCCCGAGGCCCTGTCGGCGGCCGACCGCCGCGGCCTGCTCCGCGGCGCGGCCGAAGCGGGCGCCCGAGTCCGCACGGCGGCCCGGCACGCAGCCGAGGCGGGCATCCCCGAGCTCAAACCGGACGGCCGCCCGCGAGCCGTCCTGATCGCGGGCCCCGGCGCCGCCGCGATCAGCGCCGCGGACCTGCTCGGCACCCTGGCCGGGGCGGGCTGCCCCGTCATCCGACTGGCCCCCACCGGCGTGGCCCCGGCCGCGGGCGCACTCCGCTGGGAGCTGCCCGGCTGGGCGGGCCCCGTCGACCTGCTCCTGATCGCCACCCCGGACGGCAGCGAGCCCGGCCTCTCGCTCCTGGTCGAGCAGGCCTACCGCCGCGGCTGCACGGTCGCCGCCGTGGCCCCGGCCCGCTCCCCGCTGACGGAGTCGGTGGACGGCGCCCACGGCCTCTTCGTACAGATGGCGACCGCCCCGTACGAGCCGGGGGCGCCCTCCGCCGCGTCAGCCCCCGGCGTGCTGTGGGCGCTGCTCACGCCGCTGCTCGCGCTCCTCGACCGCACCGGTCTGGTCACCGCGCCGCCCGAGGCCCTCCAGAAGGTCGCCGACCGGCTCGACCAGATCGCGGAGCGCTGCGGCCCGGCCGTCGCGACGTACAACAACCCCGCCAAGACCCTCGCGGCCGAGCTGGCCGAGGCGCTGCCGGTGATCTGGACCGAGGGCACGTCCGCGGGCCCGGCCGGCCGCCGTTTCGTCGGTGCGCTGGCCGAGCTGGCGGGCCGCCCCGCGCTCGCCGCCGAACTGCCCGAGGCGCTCGACGCGCACAGCGTCCTGCTCTCGGGCGCGCTGGCCGCCGGCGCGGACCCGGACGACTTCTTCCGTGACCGCGTCGAGGAGGCACAGGTCATGCACGCGCGCGTGGTCCTCCTCCGCGACCGCCCGACCAGCGGCCTCAGCGCCGCCCCCGCCGCCCGTGAACTGGCCCTCAGCCACGACACACCGATCAGCGAACTCGAACCGGAGGACGGCGGCGACCTGGAGACCCTCGCCGAGCTGATCGCCATCACGGATTTCGCCGCCGTTTACCTGGCGCTCGCCTCCGGGGCCTGACCTTTAGCCACGCCTGGTGACCAGCGCTCGCTGAGCAGCGTACGTACGGAGAAGAAGACAGAGCATGGACCGCCTCGACAACACGATCCGCCCCTACGCCTGGGGTTCCACCACGGCCATCCCGCGCCTCCTCGGCGTCGAGCCGACCGGCGAGCCGCAGGCCGAGATGTGGATGGGCGCCCACCCGGGCGCGCCGTCGCGCACGCCTCGCGGCCCGCTCACCGAGGTGATCGACGAGGCGCCCGAGCAGGAACTCGGCCGGGCGGCCGTCGCCAAGTTCGGCCCACGCCTCCCGTTCCTCCTCAAGCTCCTCGCCGCGGGCGCCCCCCTCTCCCTCCAGGTGCACCCCGACCTCGCCCAGGCCAAGGAGGGGTACGAGGACGAGGAGCGCCGAGGCGTCCCGATCGACGCCCCGTACCGCAACTACAAGGACGCCAACCACAAGCCCGAACTGATCTGCGCGCTCACGGAGTTCGACGGCCTGTGCGGATTCCGGGCCCCGACGGAGGCCGCCGACCTGCTCGCGGCCCTTGAGGTCGACTCCCTCAAGCCGTACGTCGACCTGCTGCACGCGCACCCCGAAGAGGCCGCGCTGCGCGAGGTGTTGACGGCCGTGCTGTCCGCGGACCGCGAACAGATGGCCGCCACGGTCACCGAGGCCGCCGCGGCCTGCGTCCGGCTCGGCGGTGCCCACGCCCCGTACGCCGATCTCGCCCACCACTACCCGGGCGACCCGGGCGTCATCGCCGCCATCCTGCTCAACCACGTCCGACTGCAGCCCGGCGAGGCCCTGTTCCTCGGCGCCGGCGTGCCGCACGCGTATCTGAACGGCCTCGGCGTCGAGATCATGGCCAACTCCGACAACGTCCTGCGCTGCGGCCTCACCCCCAAGCACGTCGACGTCCCCGAACTCCTGCGGATCGTCCGCTTCGAGGCGAGCGACCCGGGCGTACTGCGCCCCGAGGCGTCCCCCGACGGCGAGGAGGTCTACGAGACCCCCATCGACGAGTTCCGCCTCTCCCGTTACGTCCTCGTGGCAGGTGCCCCGGCCCACGACCTCACCCTCGGCACCCCGCAGATCCTGCTGTGCACCGCGGGTTCCGTACAGGTGGGCGACCACCCGCTCGCCCCCGGCGGGTCCGTCTTCGTACCGGCGGGCGAAAAGGCGGAACTGTCCGGGGAAGGAATGGTTTTCCGGGCCACTGTCGTCGCCTGAGCCCCGGTCCGGCACGGGAGCGACGGCGAGGTTGGAGGCGGGCGCGGCAGCTCTCCCCGTGGCTCGAAACGGTCACTGTGGAGACTGGGCGTACCGATGTCGGCGGGGGCTGCAACAATGGCCCACCGCAAAGGGCAGGCAAAGCCCGGGCGGCAGCCGGGACGGCAGAAGGCCGGTCGAGACGACTGGCCGAGACGGCCGGTCGACAGGTCGACAGTGGCAGACGAAGGGACATCGGGAACACATGAGCGCGTCAGGCGGCACCAAGGCGATCGTGGCGGCACTCGCCGCCAACCTCGCGATCGCGGTAGCGAAGTTCGTGGCGTTCCTCTTCAGCGGTTCGTCGTCGATGCTCGCCGAGTCCGTGCACTCGCTCGCCGACTCCGGTAACCAGGGCCTGCTGCTCCTCGGCGGCAAGAAGGCCCAGCGTGAGGCGACCCCGCAGCATCCCTTCGGCTATGGCCGCGAGCGGTACATCTACGCCTTCCTCGTCTCGATCGTCCTCTTCTCGGTCGGCGGCATGTTCGCGATCTACGAGGGCTACGAGAAGATCAAGCACCCGCACGAGATCACCCACTGGTACTGGCCGGTGGGCGTCCTCGTCTTCGCGATCATCGCCGAGACCTTCTCCTTCCGGACGGCCATCAAGGAGTCCAACACGCTGCGCGGCAAGCAGTCCTGGACGGAGTTCGTACGCCACGCCAAGGCCCCCGAGCTGCCGGTCGTGCTCCTTGAGGACCTCGGCGCGCTCGTCGGTCTGGTCCTTGCGCTCATCGGTGTGGGCCTGGCCCTGGGCACGGGCGACGGCGTCTGGGACGGCATCGGCACCCTCTGCATCGGCATCCTGCTCATCGTCATCGCGATCGTCCTGGCCGCCGAGACCAAGTCGCTGCTCCTGGGCGAGGCCGCCGGCGTCGAGGACGTCAAGAAGATCGAGGCCGCGCTCGTCGACGGCGACACCGTCCCCGGCATCATCCACATGCGCACGCTCCACCTCGGCCCCGAGGAACTGCTGGTCGCAGCCAAGATCGCCGTCAAGCACGACGAAACGGCCACCGAGGTCGCCGCCGCGATCAACGCCGCCGAGGCCCGCATCCGCGAGGCCGTCCCGATCGCCCGCGTCATCTACCTCGAACCCGACATCTACAGCGAGACCGAGGCCGCGAAGGGCCCGGACCGAGAGGCCACCCCGGGCGGCCCGGCCGCACCCACCGCCGACCACTGACTTCCCGTACGAGGAGCCGACCACTGACTTCCCGTACGAGGAAGGGGGCGCCCCCTTCCTCGTACGAGACCGGGGCCCGCCGAGCGATTCGGCGGGCCTTTCCGCGTACAGGCGCCTGTACGTCTGTGCCGCACGTCCGTGCCGCGCCGCCTATGTGTGCACGGGCCAGGGTGGCGGAGGAGGCACCGACCGCCGTCGTACGACCCGGGCCGCGATCCCGCAGCCGAGCCCGACCAGCGCGAGCACCAGCCCGAGCACCGCGCCCAGGAGCGCGAACAGCGCGCCGCCCAGGCCGTCCACCACCCGCCCCCGCACGGCCCCGGCCGACACCGCGCCCGCCGTGTCTCCGCTCCCGTAGAACCGGGAGTCGATCGAGTTCCCCCGGTGGTCGCCGAGCAGGAACAACTGCCCGTCGGGCACCTTCAGGTCGTACGGCCGCCCGATCCCGTCGGCGACACCGTCCCGTACGTACGACTCCTTGAGCGGCCGCCCGTTGAGCGTCACCCGCTCGTCCGTGCCACTGCCCTCGCAGCACGCCACCCGGTCACCGCCGACGCCCACGACCCGCTTGAGTACAGGCGCGTCGAGGTCGGGGAGGGGCGAGTCGACGAGGACGACATCGCCCCGGCGGACCTGGTCCCCGTCCATCAACTCCACGACCAGCCGGTCCCCGGTGGTGTACGTGGGAGACATACTCGTACTCGCCACGGTGACCCACGTATAGGCCGATCGCACATACAGCACCGAGCCGATCAGCAACACGAGCCCCAACGGTCCCAACACCCAGGCCGTGAGCGCCAGTCTGCGTCCCTCCCGCATCCCTGCCCCCTCCCTCCCCTTGCGGCACTTCCGCGAGTGCGGAGAGTAAGGCGTCCCGATGAACGGGAGGGGCTTCGGATCTGAGGGACCTCGAACGGGAGGGGCCTCGCGACCTCCGAGAGGTGCGAGGCCCCGGACGCATCCGCGCGGCTTCGGCTACCGGATCTCGCGCAGCACGTCGAGAACCGCCGCCTCGTCGGGAGCCGCCGTCAGCCGTTCCCGGAACCCGGCGTCCATCAACTTCCGGGACAGCAGCGCCAGGATCCGCAGATGCTCATCCCCTGCGGCGGCCTGCGGCACGGCGATCATGAACACGAGCCGGGCCTTCGTACCGTCGAGCGAACCCCACTCGACGCCCTCCGCGGACCGCGCGAACCCGACGACGGGCGCCGTCACCGCGTCGGTCTTGGCGTGCGGGATCGCGATCTCCTCACCCAGCCCCGTCGTGCCCTGCTCCTCGCGCCGCAGCGCCGCCGCCACCAACTCCTCGACGTCCGTGACCTTCCCGGTGCCGCCCAGCAGCCCGGCCATCTCCCGGATCGCGGCCTCCTTGTCAC
This sequence comes from Streptomyces sp. NBC_00878, assembly GCF_026341515.1. Lineage (NCBI taxonomy): Bacteria > Bacillati > Actinomycetota > Actinomycetes > Kitasatosporales > Streptomycetaceae > Streptomyces > Streptomyces sp. NBC_00878. The sequence goes on from NZ_JAPEOK010000001.1 coordinate 6,599,537, forward strand.
CGGAGCCGAGCCGAACCTTGACGGTCCGCGCGGTGAGATAGCCGGACAGGACTTCGCCGTCCGAGGTACCGGCGGCTGCGTCCGGGGACGTGTCGGCGGACACGTCGGCGGATGTGTCGGTTGATGCCTCGGGGGAGGCATCGGGGGAGGCATCGGCGGGGCTCTTCGAGCCCGGACCGTCGCCGTCTCCCGTTCCGCTGCCGTCGCCGCTGTTGCTGCCGGTGTCGACGGTGTCGACGGTTGTGGAACCTGTCGATCCGGGAGCCGATGCAGTCCGCTGGGCGGGAGCGTGCGCGGTGGCCGTCCCGCCGCCAACGCCGAGGCCGTCACTCCCGACACCCGCACCCACATCCGAACCCACACCCACACCCGCGAGGGCGAGTTCCGGCTGCGGCGACAACCCGTCGACCATCGACTGCCCCCTCCGCCTGCGCTCAGCCATATCGACGAGCGCGACCGTCGTCACGGCGGTCACCACGGTCCCGATCACCACGGCCACGAAGAACATCGGTACGCCGCTCACGGCACCCAGCACCGCCACGATCGGCCCGCCGTGCGGTACCGCGTCCTCGACCCCGGCCAGACCCGCGACCGCTCCGGCCACCGCGCCGCCCAGCATGTTGGCGGGGATGACCTGCGCCGGCCGTGCGGCGGCGAACGGAATGGCGCCCTCGGATATCCCGAACAACCCCATGAACAGCGAGGCAAGACCCGTCTCGCGCTCCTGTTCCGTGTAGAGCCGCTTCCGGATCAGAGTGGCGAGGCCCTGCCCGAGCGGCATCACCGGAATCGCGGCCGCGCACATGCCCATGACCTCCTGGTTGCCGGTCGCGATGAGCCCCGCACCGAACAGGAACGCCGTCTTGTTGACCGGCCCGCCCATGTCGAACGCGATCATCAGCCCCAGGATCGCGCCGAGCAGCACGGCACTGGTCCCGGTCATCCCGCTGAGCCAGTCCGTCAGATGCTCGAAGACCCAGGAGATGGGCCGGCCGATCACGTAGATGAAGAACAGCCCGAGCGCCGTCGTCGCCACGATCGGGATCACGATGATCGGCATGATCGGCCGGACGAACTTCGGAACCTCGACCTTCTTGATCCACAGCACCAGATAGCCGGCGAGGAACCCGGTCACGATCGCCCCGATGAAGCCGGCGCCCGCCTCGGAGTCGTACAGCGAACCGGTGTTGGCGATCCACCCGCCGACCATGCCGGGCACCAGCGCGGGCCGGTCCCCGATCGCGTACGCGATATAGCCGGACAGGATCGGCACCATCAGCTGGAAGCCGATGACGCCGATGTTGTTGACGTCCATCCAGAAGGAGTCCTTCGGGATGACCAGCCCGCCGGACGGATCGGTGTGCCCGCCGAGCGTCAGCGAGATCGCGATCAGCAGCCCGCCGACCACGACGAACGGAATCATGTAACTGACGCCGTTCATCAGCGCCTTGTACCCGACGCTCCGCTCCCGGCCGCCACCGCCACTGCCACCGCCGCTTCGGTTCGTGGATACGGATGCACTGGTTCCGCCCCCATCTCCTCCGTGCACGGGCGCGGTCCGTACCTGCTCGATCAGCCGCTCGGGGTGGTGGATTCCCGCGGCGACGCCGACCGTCAGGACTCGCTTTCCGGCGAACCGGCTCAGGTCCACGTCCTTGTCGGCGGCGATGATGATGCCGTCAGCGGACTTGACATCGTTGTCAGAGAGTATGTTTTCGGCCCCGATCGAGCCCTGGGTCTCCACCTTGATGTCGACACCGAGCCGCTCCGCCGCCTGCGAGAGCTTCTCCGCCGCCATGTACGTGTGGGCTATGCCGGTCGGGCAGGCGGTCACCGCGAGCAGCTTCAACTGCTGCCGCTCGCCACTGCCGCCGCCCGTGGGGGGAAGGCCGGCCGGACTGGTCACGTCGATCTCCTAACGCTTTGTTGTGAGGGATCGCGATCCGCGAGCTCGCGCACATGGTCCCGATCCCCGGCATCCTGCAACAGCCCCCTGCGCAGGGCCAAAAGTTCAAACGTCCCGTTCTGCCCAAGCTTGTTACCCCCTGCTCCCCACCCTGCGGACCCTCGGACTCCGCTTCTTTCTGTCCGGAGGCGGGCTGGGGCCCGCTGCGCCGATCGGTGTAGATTCGTAACCGAGCCAGACGTCGCTGCTGATGGCGGTCGGGCGGTCCCGTACGGGCCGGCCGAGGGAGAGAGGGCCTCCGACGGACTGCGCTGCGCAAGGCACCGGGCATTCGTGTGCCCCGTGGGCGCACATCGTGCCCGCCGCCGCGCAGAGCCAGCCCATCCACCTCGCCCCAACCCGAGGAGCAGCTCGAATGACCACTGTCGACAACCGACAGGACTTCAAGGTCGCCGATCTTTCCCTGGCCGAGTTCGGCCGCAAGGAGATCACTCTCGCCGAGCACGAGATGCCCGGCCTGATGTCGATCCGCAAGGAGTTCGCCGCCACCCAGCCGCTGGCCGGTGCCCGCATCATGGGCTCGCTGCACATGACCGTGCAGACCGCCGTCCTGATCGAGACCCTGGTCGCCCTGGGCGCCGAGGTCCGCTGGGTGTCCTGCAACATCTTCTCCACCCAGGACCACGCCGCCGCCGCCGTCGCGGTCGGCCCGAACGGCACGCCCGACAACCCCCAGGGCATCCCGGTCTTCGCCTGGAAGGGCGAGACGCTGGAGGAGTACTGGTGGTGCACGGAGCAGGCGCTGACCTGGCCGAACACCCCCACCGGCGGCCCGAACATGATCCTGGACGACGGCGGTGACGCCACCATGCTCGTCCACAAGGGCGTCGAGTACGAGAAGGCCGGCAAGGTCCCCTCCGCCGACACCGCGGAGTCCGACGAGCACCGCGTCGTCCTGGAGCTGCTGACCCGGACGATCTCGAACGGCTCGCAGAAGTGGACCCAGGTCGCCTCGGAGATCCGCGGCGTGACCGAGGAGACCACGACCGGCGTCCACCGCCTGTACGAGATGCACCGCGAGGGCTCGCTGCTGTTCCCGGCGATCAACGTGAACGACGCCGTCACCAAGTCGAAGTTCGACAACAAGTACGGCTGCCGCCACTCCCTGATCGACGGCATCAACCGCGCCACCGACGTCCTCATCGGCGGCAAGACCGCGGTCGTCTTCGGCTACGGCGACGTGGGCAAGGGCTGCGCGGAGTCCCTGCGCGGGCAGGGCGCCCGCGTCATCGTCACTGAGATCGACCCGATCTGCGCGCTGCAGGCGGCGATGGACGGCTACCAGGTCACGACGCTGGACGAGGTCGTCGACAAGGCCGACATCTTCATCACCACGACCGGCAACAAGGACATCATCATGGCCGCGGACATGGCCAAGATGAAGCACCAGGCGATCGTGGGCAACATTGGTCACTTCGACAACGAGATCGACATGGCCGGCCTCGCGCAGATCCCGGGCATCGTCAAGGACGAGGTCAAGCCGCAGGTCCACACCTGGAAGTTCCCCGACGGCAAGGTGCTGATCGTCCTGTCCGAGGGGCGTCTGCTGAACCTGGGCAACGCGACCGGCCACCCGTCGTTCGTGATGTCCAACTCCTTCGCGGACCAGACCCTGGCCCAGATCGAGCTGTTCACCAAGCCGTCCGAGTACCCGACCGACGTCTACGTGCTGCCCAAGCACCTCGACGAGAAGGTCGCCCGTCTCCACCTCGACGCGCTCGGCGTGAAGCTCACCACGCTCCGCCCCGAGCAGGCCAGCTACATCGGCGTCCAGGTCGAGGGCCCGTACAAGTCGGACCACTACCGCTACTGAGCCCAGTGCTCAGCCAACGGTTGTCAGCAGGCCCTCGCCGTCACCGGCGGGGGCCTGCCCCCTACGAGGACCCGAGCCACCATGCCCCGCGGCCGATATTCGCTCCATGATCCGCACGATCACACCCCCCTCGCCGAAGAGAACTTCCACTGCGCGCCCGGCCCCTCCGGCTGGCGCTACGTCTCCCAACTGACCACCCCCTCCGGCGACCCTGCCGGTTCAGTCGACCTCGCCCTCGACGACCTCGGCCGCCCCATCCGTCTCGAACTGCACGCCTCGGGCTGGCAGGTCCGCGGTGCCGCCCTCGACGGCGTCACCTGGGTCCGCACCGACCCCACGGGAACTCACGCCACCGAAGGCAATGTCCGCGCCCACGCCTTCACCGGCACATCCCCCGCGTTCCTCATCGCCACCGCACGTCTGCTGCGCCTCACCCCCGATGCCTCCGCCACGCGTGTCCGCCTCGTCGCCTTCACGGACCCGGTCCTCGCCCCGCGCACCCTCGACCAGTCCTGGGCCCTGATCACGAGAGAAACACACGCCACTGACAACGGCCCCCTGGCGGTGGAGGAATACCAGGTCACAGCCCTGGACACCGGCGAGCAGCACACCGTGCACCTCTCCGGCGACGTGGTCCTCTCTGCGCCCGGCATCGAGCTCGAGGACCTCGAATCACCGCCGTCGACGTTCGCCTGACAAAGGCGTCACGCGGGCGGTACGAACCCGGTGGTGGACCTCGCCGCGTCGGCACCCTGCGGGGCTGAATCCGGTGCCGGTGCCGGTGCCGGTGCCTGCGCCTGCGCCTTCGCGGGAGCCGCGGCCGCGCCTCCCGCACCGGGCGGCGGCGTCGGTCCCGTGGCCGAGGGGTGAGGAGCCGCCGGATGATCCGAACCCGGCGGGGAGGAGTAAGCCGACCCGGGCGACGGAACCATCCCGTACGGCATCACAGGCCCGCCCCCTCCCGGCACGCCGTCCCACTGGCTGCCGACGGCAGACCCACCACCTGCACCTCCGCTGCCGAACGCCCGCCGGGCCTCCCGCGCCTGCCGCTCATGCACCACGGCCGCCAGATACGCCGCCGGCGGCACGCCCTGCGGTGCCGGTGCCCCGGTGCGCTCCGCGACATCGGCCGCGAGCCGCTCCGCCATCGCCCAGCCGACCTGCGGGTCCAGCTGCTGCATCCGCGTCAGGTACTGCCGGACAGCCAGCCACAGCCCATCCGGAACGCCGGACAGATCAAGCCCGGAAAACCGCCCCGCCAGCCAAGGCGGAGGGGGAGGAACGAAGGACGTACGCCCGGCCGGAATCCGTTCCCGTACGACCAGAGTCCCCGCGAACACATCACCGAGCCGCCGCCCCCGCTCCGACACCAGCGACGCGATGCACGCCACGATCCCGAACGTCATCAGGATCTCGACGACGCCGACCGCCCCACGCACCAGCGCATGCCGGAACCGGATCGGCCCACCGTCGTCCCGCACCACTCGCAGCCCGAACGCCATCTTCCCCAGCGACCGCCCATGACTGAGCGTCTCCACGGCGATCGGCCCGCCCACCAGCAAGAGAATGAACGCGGCGATCGACACCGCCATCCGCGCCGCCTCGTCGAGAGCGGCTGTGGACGCCACCAGGGCAATGGTCACAGCGATATAGGCGGCCACCGCCACCGCCAGGTCGAGCACCACGGCCAGTACCCGGGTCGGCAGCTTCACGGGACGCAGCTCCAGCGCCACCGCCTCGCCCGTCACAAGCTCACTCACGCCCGCCGTCCTTCCCCGAACCGCCCCGAGAACAGCCAGTCTGCCAAGCTGAGGGCAGATCACGCCGCAGTGCGACAAGCTGACCACACGACGAGCAGCCGAGGAGCAGCGAACCCGATGGACCTCGACGTCTTCGTGTCCGCCCACCGAGCCGAATGGGATCGGCTCGACGTACTGCTCGGCCGCCAACGTCGTCTCACCGGCGCCGAGGCCGACGAACTGGTCGCCCTCTACCAGCGCACGGCGACCCATCTCTCCCTGATCCAGTCGAGCGCCCCGGACCCCCAGCTCACCGGCCGCCTCAGTCAACTGGTGGCACGCGCGCGTAGTGCGGTGACAGGCACCCGCCGCGCCTCCTGGCGCGATGTCACCCGCTTCCTCACACACGGTTTCCCCGCCGCGGTCTACCGCTCACGCCATTGGTGGGTCCCCACCGCGCTGCTCTCCACGGCGGTCGCCGTCCTCCTGGGGTGGTGGATCGGCACCCACCCGGAGATCCAGTCCTCGATCGCGGCCCCAAGCGAACTGCAGGAGCTCACGCGCCCCGGCGGCGAGTACGAGACCTACTACTCAAGCCATCCAGCGGCGTCCTTCGCGGCCCAGGTGTGGACGAACAACGCCCAGGCCGCCGCGATGTGCCTGGTACTCGGCGCCTTCCTCTGCCTGCCGGTCGTCTGGATCCTCTTCCAGAACATGCTCAACGTGGGCGTGGGCATCGGCCTGATGTCCTCGGCCGGCCGCCTCGACACCTTCCTCGGCCTGATCCTCCCGCACGGCCTCCTGGAACTGACCGCAGTCTTCGTAGCGGCCGGTACGGGACTACGCCTCGGCTGGACTGTCATCGACCCGGGCCCCCGCACCCGCCGTTCCGCTCTCGCCGAGGAGGGCCGAGCCGCCCTGGGCATGGCGATAGGCCTGGCCCTGGTCCTCTTCGTCTCAGGCGCCATCGAAGGCTTCGTCACCCCGTCCGGCCTCCCGACCTGGGCTCGCATCGGCATAGGCATAGCCGCCGAGCTGCTCTTCCTCGCGTACGTCTACATCCTGGGCGGTCGCGCGGCACGTGCAGGCGAGACGGGCGACGTCGAGGAAGCCGAACGCAGCGCTTCCGTACCGACCGCTGCCTGATGTGCAGGCACGCCGACCAAGCTGCTACTGTCCTCCTCGCCCCACAAAAACCGTTGACACGGGACGTGTGGGGAGGTAGATTTGAACAGTTGCCTAGAACTGGACAAGTTCGGTGGCGGCGGTTAGCGTCTGTCAGCTTCCTGGAATTGGATTCCGGAGAAGCCCTTCCCGATAAATCAGGAACGAGTGGCCGGTCAGGCCGGTCAAAAACTTCTGATAAAGTCGGACTCGCCGAAAGAAAGCCACGAGGCAATCGAATAGGCAAAGGCCTGCCAACTGGCCGCTGGAAATGAATTCCGACCGGAAACGGAACGGGAAACGGATCTGGTAAGGTTGGAAACACCGAAGGGAAGCGCCCGGAGGAAAGCCGCGAGAGATTATCTCGGGTGAGTACGAAGGAAGCGTCCGTTCCTTGAGAACTCAACAGCGTGCCAAAAATCAACGCCAGATATGTTGATACCCCGTCCACCGCATTATGTGGTGGGTGGAGGTTCCTTTGAAAAAGTCCTGCCGGGCATGGTCCTGGCAGGCGCACAGCGAGGACGTTGTGAACAGCCGGGCTTATTCCGCCTGACTGTTCCGCTCTCGTGGTGTTGTCCCGATTACGGGAATACATTCACGGAGAGTTTGATCCTGGCTCAGGACGAACGCTGGCGGCGTGCTTAACACATGCAAGTCGAACGATGAAGCCCTTCGGGGTGGATTAGTGGCGAACGGGTGAGTAACACGTGGGCAATCTGCCCTTCACTCTGGGACAAGCCCTGGAAACGGGGTCTAATACCGGATAACACTCCTGCCCGCATGGGTGGGGGTTGAAAGCTCCGGCGGTGAGGGATGAGCCCGCGGCCTATCAGCTTGTTGGTGAGGTAGAAGCTCACCAAGGCGACGACGGGTAGCCGGCCTGAGAGGGCGACCGGCCACACTGGGACTGAGACACGGCCCAGACTCCTACGGGAGGCAGCAGTGGGGAATATTGCACAATGGGCGGAAGCCTGATGCAGCGACGCCGCGTGAGGGATGACGGCCTTCGGGTTGTAAACCTCTTTCAGCAGGGAAGAAGCGCAAGTGACGGTACCTGCAGAAGAAGCGCCGGCTAACTACGTGCCAGCAGCCGCGGTAATACGTAGGGCGCAAGCGTTGTCCGGAATTATTGGGCGTAAAGAGCTCGTAGGCGGTCTGTCGCGTCGGATGTGAAAGCCCGGGGCTTAACCCCGGGTCTGCATTCGATACGGGCAGACTAGAGTGTGGTAGGGGAGATCGGAATTCCTGGTGTAGCGGTGAAATGCGCAGATATCAGGAGGAACACCGGTGGCGAAGGCGGATCTCTGGGCCATTACTGACGCTGAGGAGCGAAAGCGTGGGGAGCGAACAGGATTAGATACCCTGGTAGTCCACGCCGTAAACGGTGGGAACTAGGTGTTGGCGACATTCCACGTCGTCGGTGCCGCAGCTAACGCATTAAGTTCCCCGCCTGGGGAGTACGGCCGCAAGGCTAAAACTCAAAGGAATTGACGGGGGCCCGCACAAGCAGCGGAGCATGTGGCTTAATTCGACGCAACGCGAAGAACCTTACCAAGGCTTGACATCGCCCGGAAAGCATCAGAGATGGTGCCCCCCTTGTGGTCGGGTGACAGGTGGTGCATGGCTGTCGTCAGCTCGTGTCGTGAGATGTTGGGTTAAGTCCCGCAACGAGCGCAACCCTTGTTCTGTGTTGCCAGCAACTCCTTCGGGAGGTTGGGGACTCACAGGAGACTGCCGGGGTCAACTCGGAGGAAGGTGGGGACGACGTCAAGTCATCATGCCCCTTATGTCTTGGGCTGCACACGTGCTACAATGGCAGGTACAATGAGCTGCGATGTCGCAAGGCGGAGCGAATCTCAAAAAGCCTGTCTCAGTTCGGATTGGGGTCTGCAACTCGACCCCATGAAGTCGGAGTTGCTAGTAATCGCAGATCAGCATTGCTGCGGTGAATACGTTCCCGGGCCTTGTACACACCGCCCGTCACGTCACGAAAGTCGGTAACACCCGAAGCCGGTGGCCCAACCCCCTTGTGGGGAGGGAGCTGTCGAAGGTGGGACTGGCGATTGGGACGAAGTCGTAACAAGGTAGCCGTACCGGAAGGTGCGGCTGGATCACCTCCTTTCTAAGGAGCATCTAGGCCGCCGGGTTCACTTGGTGGTCCAGGGCCATTACGTCGGCACACGTCCGACGGTGGTTGCTCATGGGTGGAACGTTGATTATTCGGCACTCTCAGTCATCTCGGCTGCCAGTACTGTCCTTCGGGGCGTGGAAAGCTGATCACGAGTGGCGAGGGTGCCGGGCACGCTGTTGGGTGTCTGAGGGTACGGCCGGTTGATTGGCTGCCTTCAGTGCCGGCCCCAGTGAACTCGCCCGTGAGGGTGGGGTGGTGGGTGGTTGGTCGTTGTTTGAGAACTGCACAGTGGACGCGAGCATCTGTGGCCAAGTTTTTAAGGGCGCACGGTGGATGCCTTGGTACCAGGAACCGATGAAGGACGTGGGAGGCCACGATAGTCCCCGGGGAGTCGTCAACCAGGCTTTGATCCGGGGGTTTCCGAATGGGGAAACCCGGCAGTCGTCATGGGCTGTCACCCACATCTGAACACATAGGGTGTGTGGAGGGAACGCGGGGAAGTGAAACATCTCAGTACCCGCAGGAAGAGAAAACAACCGTGATTCCGGGAGTAGTGGCGAGCGAAACCGGATGAGGCCAAACCGTATACGTGTGAGACCCGGCAGGGGTTGCGTATGCGGGGTTGTGGGATCTCTCTTCTGTCGTCTGCCGGCGACAGGACGAGTCAGAAACCGTTGATGTAGGCGAAGGACATGCGAAAGGTCCGGCGTAGAGGGTAAGACCCCCGTAGTCGAAACATCAACGGCTCGTTTGAGAGACACCCAAGTAGCACGGGGCCCGAGAAATCCCGTGTGAATCTGGCGGGACCACCCGCTAAGCCTAAATATTCCCTGGTGACCGATAGCGGATAGTACCGTGAGGGAATGGTGAAAAGTACCGCGGGAGCGGAGTGAAATAGTACCTGAAACCGTGTGCCTACAAGCCGTGGGAGCGTCGCGCAAGGAACTTGTTCCTTGCGTCGTGACTGCGTGCCTTTTGAAGAATGAGCCTGCGAGTTTGCGGTGTGTTGCGAGGTTAACCCGTGTGGGGAAGCCGTAGCGAAAGCGAGTCCGAACAGGGCGGTTTAGTAGCGCGCTCAAGACCCGAAGCGGAGTGATCTAGCCATGGGCAGGTTGAAGCGGCTGTAAGAGGTCGTGGAGGACCGAACCCACCAGGGTTGAAAACCTGGGGGATGACCTGTGGTTAGGGGTGAAAGGCCAATCAAACTCCGTGATAGCTGGTTCTCCCCGAAATGCATTTAGGTGCAGCGTCGTGTGTTTCTTGCCGGAGGTAGAGCACTGGATAGGCGATGGGCCCTACCGGGTTACTGACCTTAGCCAAACTCCGAATGCCGGTAAGTGAGAGCGCGGCAGTGAGACTGTGGGGGATAAGCTCCATGGTCGAGAGGGAAACAGCCCAGAGCATCGACTAAGGCCCCTAAGCGTACGCTAAGTGGGAAAGGATGTGGAGTCGCAGAGACAACCAGGAGGTTGGCTTAGAAGCAGCCACCCTTGAAAGAGTGCGTAATAGCTCACTGGTCTAGTGATTCCGCGCCGACAATGTAGCGGGGCTCAAGCGTACCGCCGAAGTCGTGTCAATCCAGCATGAGGGCCAACGCCCGCTGGGTTGGGTAGGGGAGCGTCGTGTGCCGGGTGAAGCCGCAGCGGAAGCTAGTGGTGGACGGTTCACGAGTGAGAATGCAGGCATGAGTAGCGATACACACGTGAGAAACGTGTGCGCCGATTGACTAAGGGTTCCTGGGTCAAGCTGATCTGCCCAGGGTAAGTCGGGACCTAAGGCGAGGCCGACAGGCGTAGTCGATGGATAACCGGTTGATATTCCGGTACCCGCTGTGAAGCGTCAAACATCGAACCTTCTGATGCTAAGACCGTGAAGCCGTTCCGGACCCTTCGGGGAAAGGAAAGTGGTGGAGCCGTCGGCCCAAGGTGGTAGTAGGTGAGTGATGGGGTGACGCAGGAAGGTAGTCCAGCCCGGGCGGTGGTTGTCCCGGGGTAAGGGTGTAGGCCGTGTGGCAGGTAAATCCGTCACACATTGAGGCTGAGACCTGATGCCGAGCCGATTGTGGTGAAGTGGATGATCCTATGCTGTCGAGAAAAGCCTCTAGCGAGTTTCATGGCGGCCCGTACCCTAAACCGACTCAGGTGGTCAGGTAGAGAATACCGAGGCGTTCGGGTGAACTATGGTTAAGGAACTCGGCAAAATGCCCCCGTAACTTCGGGAGAAGGGGGGCCATCACTGGTGATAGCACTTGCTGCTTGAGCTGGGGGTGGCCGCAGAGACCAGCGAGAAGCGACTGTTTACTAAAAACACAGGTCCGTGCGAAGCCGTAAGGCGATGTATACGGACTGACGCCTGCCCGGTGCTGGAACGTTAAGGGGACCGGTTAGTCACATTTCGGTGTGGCGAAGCTGAGAACTTAAGCGCCAGTAAACGGCGGTGGTAACTATAACCATCCTAAGGTAGCGAAATTCCTTGTCGGGTAAGTTCCGACCTGCACGAATGGCGTAACGACTTCTCGACTGTCTCAACCATAGGCCCGGTGAAATTGCACTACGAGTAAAGATGCTCGTTTCGCGCAGCAGGACGGAAAGACCCCGGGACCTTTACTACAGTTTGATATTGGTGTTCGGTTCGGCTTGTGTAGGATAGCTGGGAGACTGTGAAGCGGGCACGCCAGTGTCTGTGGAGTCGTCGTTGAAATACCAGTCTGGTCGTGCTGGATGTCTAACCTGGGTCCGTGATCCGGATCAGGGACAGTGTCTGATGGGTAGTTTAACTGGGGCGGTTGCCTCCCAAAGGGTAACGGAGGCGCCCAAAGGTTCCCTCAGCCTGGTTGGTAATCAGGTGTTGAGTGTAAGTGCACAAGGGAGCTTGACTGTGAGACCGACGGGTCGAGCAGGGACGAAAGTCGGGACTAGTGATCCGGCGGTGGCTTGTGGAAGCGCCGTCGCTCAACGGATAAAAGGTACCCCGGGGATAACAGGCTGATCTTCCCCAAGAGTCCATATCGACGGGATGGTTTGGCACCTCGATGTCGGCTCGTCGCATCCTGGGGCTGGAGTCGGTCCCAAGGGTTGGGCTGTTCGCCCATTAAAGCGGTACGCGAGCTGGGTTTAGAACGTCGTGAGACAGTTCGGTCCCTATCCGCTGTGCGCGTAGGAGTCTTGAGAAGGGCTGTCCCTAGTACGAGAGGACCGGGACGGACGAACCTCTGGTGTGCCAGTTGTCCTGCCAAGGGCATGGCTGGTTGGCTACGTTCGGGAGGGATAACCGCTGAAAGCATCTAAGCGGGAAGCCTGCTTCGAGATGAGGGCTCCCACCCACTTGATGGGTTAAGGCTCCCAGTAGACGACTGGGTTGATAGGCCGGATGTGGAAGCCTCGTAAGGGGTGAAGCTGACCGGTACTAATAGGCCGAGGGCTTGTCCTCAGTTGCTCGCGTCCACTGTGTTGGTTCTGAAACCACGAACAACCGTTGTAGCCATGGTCACGGCTCCGGTTTGTCAGTTTCATAGTGTTTCGGTGGTCATAGCGTGAGGGAAACGCCCGGTTACATTCCGAACCCGGAAGCTAAGCCTTACAGCGCCGATGGTACTGCAGGGGGGACCCTGTGGGAGAGTAGGACGCCGCCGAACGAATTTTAAGAGAAAGCCCCCGCACTTCGGTGCGGGGGCTTTCTTGCGTTTCAGGGAGTTTTTATGGCGGGCGCGATTCCCTTTCCGCCCCTGCGCTTCCGCAGTGCTCAAAGGCGTCCCGCTGCCTTGAGTGCCAGATATGCGTCCGCCAAGGCCGGCGGCAGATCGTTCGGTGTCGCGTCGACGACAGTCACTCCGTGGCGGGTGAGTTGTTCCGCGGTGCGATGGCGTTCTGTCTGGGCCTGCGCCGCTGCGGCGGCCTCGTACACGGCGTCGGTGTTTCCGCGTGCCGCTGCCATGCGCTCTATGTGGGGGTCGGACACCGAAGCGACGAGGACTGTGTGGCGCTGAGTGAGGCGGGAGAGTACGGGAAGCAGTCCTTCCTCGATGGGGGCCGCGTCGAGAGTGGTGAGGAGCACGATCAGTGAGCGGCGCGGGGCCGTGCGGAGAGCCGTGGAGGTGAGGCCGCGGGCGTCCGTTTCGAGGAGTTCCGGTTCGAGGTGGGCCATGGCGTTGACCAGCGAGGGAAGGACATCGCCTGCGGCTCGGCCCTGTACGAGGGCACGTACGCGGCGGTCGTATGCGAGGAGGTCCACACGGTCGCCGGCCCGGGAAGCGAGGGCTGCCAGGAGGAGGGCCGCGTCCATGGAGGCGTCGAGGCGGGGGATGTCTCCGACGCGGCCCGCGGAAGTGCGGCCCGTGTCGAGGATCAGGAGGATGTGGCGGTCGCGTTCGGGGCGCCAGGTGCGTACGGCGACCGTGGAGTGGCGGGCGGTGGCGCGCCAGTCGATCGAGCGGGTGTCGTCGCCGGGGACGTACTCGCGGAGGCTGTCGAATTCCGTGCCCTCGCCGCGGGTCAGGACGCTGGTGCGGCCGTCGAGTTCGCGCAGGCGGGCCAGCTTCGAGGGGAGGTGCTTGCGGCTGGTGAACGGGGGCAGGACGCGTACCGTCCAGGGGACCTTGTGGCTGCCCTGGCGGGCGAAGAGGCCGAGAGGACCGTACGAGCGGATGGTGACGCGGTCCGTCTGGCGGTCGCCGCGGCGGGTGGGGCGAAGGCGGGTGGTGACGCGTCGGCGTTCGCCTGCGGGGACCGTGAGCTCGTGGCGGGACGCGGCGATCTCCGTGCCGGGCTGCCAGCTGCTCGGAGGCCAGGCGTCGCGGATGCGGGCGCGCAGGGGGCGGCGGGACGGGTTGGTGACGGTGAGGGTGACGTCGGCCGTTTCGCCGAGGCGTACGGAGGTGTCGCCGGAGCGGGTCAGGCCGAGGCTGCGTACCGGGGCTGCCAGGGCGAAGTCGCAGGCGCAGGCGAGGGCCAGGGGAGTGTTCACGGCGAGGATGCCTGTCCAGCTGGGTTCCCAGAGGCCGACGGGGAGGGAGCCGAGGGCCGCCAGGAGGGCGGTGCGTCCGGTGAGGGCCATCAGCGGGGTACGGGGACGTGGGCGAGGATCGCGTTGATGACCGAGTCGGCCGTCACGCCCTCCATCTCTGCCTCCGGGCGGAGTTGGACGCGGTGGCGGAGGGTCGGGAGCGCGAGGGCTTTCACGTCGTCGGGGATGACGTAGTCGCGGCCGGTCAGCCAGGCCCAGGCGCGGGCCGTGGCCAGGAGCGCCGTCGCGCCGCGTGGGGAGACGCCGAGGGTGAGGGACGGGGATTCGCGGGTGGCGCGGCAGATGTCCACTACGTAGCCGGTGATTTCGGGAGAGACCGAGGTCTTGGCCACAGCCGCGCGGGCGGCTTCGAGGTCTGCGGGGCCGGCGACGGGGCGCACGCCGGCGGCGCGCAGGTCGCGCGGGTTGAAGCCCTCCGCGTGCCGGGTGAGGACACCGATCTCGTCCTGGCGGGACGGGAGAGGGATCGTCAGCTTGAGGAGGAATCGGTCCAGTTGGGCTTCGGGGAGGGGGTACGTGCCCTCGTACTCGACCGGGTTCTGGGTCGCGGCGACCAGGAACGGCTCGGGGAGCGGGCGAGGGGTGCCGTCGACGGTGACCTGGCGCTCCTCCATGGCCTCCAGGAGGGACGACTGGGTCTTCGGCGGGGTGCGGTTGATCTCGTCGGCGAGGAGGAGGTTCGTGAAGACCGGGCCCGGCTGGAAGGAGAACTCGGCGGTGCGGGCGTCGTAGACGAGGGAGCCCGTGATGTCGCTCGGCATCAGGTCCGGGGTGAACTGGACGCGCTTGGTGTCGAGTTCGAGTGCGGACGCGAGGGCCCGGACGAGCAGCGTTTTCGCCACTCCGGGGACCCCTTCGAGCAGGACGTGTCCGCGGCAGAGGAGAGCTACGACGAGGCCGGTCACGGCGGGGTCCTGGCCGACCACGGCTTTGGCGATCTCGGTGCGCAGGGCTTCCAGGGAGGAGCGGGCGGTGCCCGGATCCCCGGTGTACCCGGCGTTGTCAGTGGTCGGGTCCATCATGGACGGCGTACCTCTCTTTCGAGGGCGTCGAGTTGGTCGGCGAGAGCGATGAGGGCGGCGTCGTCGCTGGGTGGCGGCCCGAAGAGGAGGGAGTGCAGGGCCTGTCCTTCCCGGCGGAGCTGGGTGGACAGGGCGGGGAGCAGGGTCTCGGGCGCGTGCGCCTGGGCGGGGGATACGCCGACGAGGGGGGCGAGGCGGGTGCGGGTGGTGGAGCGCAGAGCCGTGGCTGCGCGGTCGCGGGCGTTGGACTTGCGGTAGAGGCGGGCGCGGCCTTCGACGGTCTCGGAGGCGCGGATCGCGACGGGGAGTTTCTCCGGGACGAGAGGGCCCAGGCGGCGGGCGCGCCAGAGGGCGGCCAGGGCTGCCGCGATGAAGAGCTGCAGCGTGCCCCAGAGCCAGCCGGAGGGCATCAGGTCGAAGAAGCTGCGGTCACCGGAGTCGGTGGCCGAGTCGTCGGAGAGTGAGGGGAGGTACCAGACCACGTGGTGACGGGAACCGAGCAGTTGGAGGGCGAGCGAGGCGTTGCCCTGCTTGTCGAGGCGTTCGTTCCGGAGGATGTCGGGAGAACCGAGCACGACGGTGTCGCCGGTCCCCTCGGCCGCCGGGATGCGCAACAGGGTGGGCAGGCCGTCGCTGGGGTAGCAGGAGTCGGCGTCGGACGCGTCGTCCGTGGTGGTGTAGCGGATGCCGCCGGTGTCGGCCGTGCCCGCTCGCCGGGCGGCGGGCAGGGCGCAGCCGGGCGGGAGTGCGGAGTCGAAGCTGAGCGCGGGGTCGGCGGCGACTCCCGGGGCGAGGGTGCCGACGGACGGGGTGTCGGGGGCGACGAGGACGGTACGGCCGCCGGAGCTCGTGAACGCCGAGTGGAGGCGGCTCTGCTGGCGGCCGGTCAGCAGGTCGGGGCGGGCGACCAGCAGGGTCGTGTCCGAGCCGATGGCGGTTTGGGCCTCTTCCAGGGTGGTGACCACGCGGGTGGACACGCCTTGGTCGGCGAGGAGTTCGGCGACGGCGCGGCTGCCGGAGGGGTCGGCGGAGCGCGGGTCGAGGCTGCCGCGCCGGTCGTCCGAGCGGACCGCGGCGATGGCGACGGCGGCGGCCAGGAGGACCACGAGTGCGAGCACGACACCGCGCGTGCGGGTCCACACCTGGCGGGCGGTGAGAGAGGCCGAGGTGGACGGGAGGGTGGCCGCGGGCGCCTCGGGTGCGGGTGCCTCGCGCGCCTCGGGGGTCATTCGGCGGCCCCCTGGCGGGCGCTGTGGGGTGTGCTCTGCGTGCTGCTCGCCAGGACCGGCTTGGTGCGTTCCAGGTCGCGGTCGAGCTGTGAGAGACGGTCGTACGTCTCCGAGGTGGCCGTTCGCCCGCCGTATGTCACGTCGTCGAAGTCCCGGGCCGCGGCGCGCAGTCGGTCCGCGTGGGCGGGAAGCGTGTGGCCCGCTTCGGCGGCGGCCTCGTCGGCGGTGCGGCCGGGGCGGGGGTCGAGCAGGGCGCGTTGCTCCAGGGAGCGCACGACGGCGCGCATGCGCTCCTGGACGGCTTGGTTCCAGTGGCCCTGGGCCGCGTGTGCCTCGGCGGCCGCGCGGTGCTCGGCGGCGCTGCGCGGCCGGTCGTCGAAGAGCGGGGCAGCCGATGTCGGGCCGCGGCGTGGGCTGCCGAGGCGCCACCAGAGGGCGCCGATGAGGGCCACGGCCGCGAGGATGACGACAAGGAGGCCTAGTGCGCCGCCCGGTGTAGCGGAGGAGGCGGCGTTGAACAGCTTGTCCACCCACTCCCAGAAGGCGTTCAGGGCGCGTTCGAGCAGGCTGGGGTCGTTCTCGTGGTACATCCGCTTGGACAGTTCGCGCCGGGCCGCCTCCCGCGCGGGGTCGCGCGGGATCGTCACCGGCGGTTCGCCCTCGCCACGCGACAGTGTGCGTACGGCTGTGCCGCTGGTGTGTGGCAGCGTCAGTACGGCTGTGAGAACTCCCCCCGCCAGGCTCACTCCGTCAGCTCCCCCGAGTGGAGCCGGGGGTGCCGGAGCCGTAGTCCTGGAGGCCGGCCGCGCGGGCCAGGTCGAGGTCGAGGGCCTCGCGGCGGATGCGCTGGTCGATGTAGAGGAGCACGGAGACGCCGGCGGTGATCGGGAACGTGAGCATGGCGCCGATCACCGAGCC
Organism: Streptomyces sp. NBC_00878; assembly: GCF_026341515.1. NCBI lineage: Bacteria > Bacillati > Actinomycetota > Actinomycetes > Kitasatosporales > Streptomycetaceae > Streptomyces > Streptomyces sp. NBC_00878. The sequence goes on from NZ_JAPEOK010000001.1 coordinate 6,616,544, forward strand.
GATCCCGCTGATGATCAGGAACGTCCAGCCGAGGTCGCCGGTGGCGGTGTCGAGGAAGCCGGTGACACCCTCGCCGCTGAGCGCGGAGGCGACGAAGGCGAAAGGGATCACGATGATCGACGCCACGATGTTCGCGATGATCGTGGCGAGCAGCTGGATGCCGAAGACCCGCCACCAGGAGCCGCGGACGAGCTTCGCGGAGCGGCTCATCGACTTCAGGACGCTCTGCTTCTCCAGCATCAGTGCGGGCGAGGCCAGCGAGAAGCGGACCATCAGCCAGAGCGCGACGACGGCCGCGGCCAGGCCGCCGAAGACGGCGAGCGCGACGGCGCCGTCACCGCCGCCGGCGAGGCCGACGAGGATGCCGGGCAGCGTGCCCGCGGCGGCGGTCGCGATGGCGATGAGGGGGAGCAGGAAGGTCAGGCCGAAGAGTTTGGGCAGCTGCGGCCGGGCGTCACGCCAGGCCTCCGAGGTGGTCACCGACTTGCCGAGCACGGCGCGGCTGGTCACGGTCGTGAGCAGGGCGGTCGCGAAGATCGTGCCGAGCAGGGTGACCAGCAGAACGACGCCGGTGTTCAGGAGGGTGTCGCCCAGGGCGCGGGACAGTTCGCCGGCGGTGGCGCTGGGGTCGTTCAGGGTCTCCGTGCTGGCGCTGTCGTCCAGGACGAAGCCCTGGAGCAGGATCACGGCGATCTGGGTGAAGACGGCGACAGTCAGCGAGATGCCGAGGACGGTGCGCCAGTGCGTACGCATGGTCGACACCGCGCCGTCGAGGATCTCGCCGACGCCGAGCGGGCGGAGCGGGATGACGCCGGGCTTGGCCGCGGGCGGGGGACCGCCCCAGCCGGGGCCCCAGCCGGGGTGGCCACCGGGACCGTAACCGCCGGGGCCGCCGTAGCCACCAGGACCGCCGGGGCCCCCGTAACCGCCGTACCCGCCGGGGTCGGCCGGTGGCTGACCGCCCCAGCCGGGGCCTGGCGGGGGTGGTGGCGGGGCCTGGGGCGGGGTGCCCTGGGGGCCGCCGGGGGCGGGCCACTGGGCGGGTGGGGGCTGCTCCTTGGACCACTTCGGGCCCGGACCGGACGGGTCGGGGCCAGGCTGGCCCGGCCTGTCCGCAGCCGGCTCGTCCGCGGGCTCCGTAGGACCGGGCTGGTCCGCGGGCGGGGTCGGACCGGAAACCGTCGGCTCCTGTCCGTTCTGCCCGTCGGAAGGGGCAGATCCGGGCGATGCCCAGCCCGGAGTGTCTTTCATCGTCGCTCCTTCACGGTGCCCGCCCGCGGTCGCGGCGGCAGGTTGGCTGCCATCGTGCCACGGTGTGGCCGGGAAGTGACCGGCCGCCGTATGGGCTGCACACCTTCAATTGTCCGGCCGGTACGGGGCAGACTGGGCGGATGGCTGATCAGTACGCGCAATCCCGCGAGAACAACGGGACCACCGAGGTACCGGCGATCCGGTGGGACGAGCCGCCGGAAGGTCCTGTGGTGGTCCTCCTCGACCAGACGAGGCTGCCCGCCGAGGAGGTCGAGCTGGTGTGCACGGACGCGCCTGCCCTGGTGGAGGCGATCCGTACGCTCGCCGTTCGCGGGGCGCCGCTGCTCGGCATCGCCGGGGCGTACGGGGTCGCGCTCGCCGCCGCGCGAGGGTTCGACGTGGACGAGGCCGCGGCCGCGCTCGCGGGTGCACGGCCCACCGCGGTGAACCTCTCGTACGGGGCACGCAGGGCCCAGGCGGCCCACCGCGCGGTGCTGCGGGGCGGTGGTGACCGGGAGCAGGCCGCCGAGGCCGCGCTCGCCGCCGCTCGGGCACTCCACGAGGAGGACGCCGAGGCCAGCGCTCGGATGGCCGTGCACGGGCTGGCGCTCCTGGACGAGCTGCTGCCCGGGGGCAACCACCGGATCCTGACGCACTGCAACACCGGGGCGCTGGTGTCCGGGGGTGAGGGCACGGCGTTCGCGGTGGCGCTCGCGGCGCACCGGGCGGGGCGGCTGCGCAGGCTCTGGGTGGACGAGACGCGGCCGTTGCTGCAGGGTGCTCGCCTGACGGCCTATGAGGCGGCGCGCAGCGGAATGGCGTACACCTTGCTCACGGACAACGCGGCGGGATCGCTGTTCTCGGCGGGAGAGGTGGACGCGGTGCTGATCGGGGCCGACCGGATCGCCGCCGACGGTTCGGTGGCGAACAAGGTGGGGAGCTATCCGCTCGCGGTGCTGGCCAGGTACCACCATGTGCCGTTCATCGTGGTGGCGCCGGCGACGACGGTGGATCCGGACACTCCGAACGGAGCAGCGATCGAGGTCGAGCAGCGCGCCAGTCATGAAGTGACGGAGATCACGGCACCCCAGGTGCCGGTGGCGGGAGCGGAAGCGGGAGGCGGGATACCGGTGGCACCCCTGGGGACCCAGGCGTACAACCCGGCGTTCGATGTGACGCCGCCCGAGCTGGTGACGGCGATCGTCACCGAGGAAGGCGCTGTGTCTCCCGTGACGGCTGAGGCGCTTGCAGAGCTGTGTGACAGGTCACGCCAGGTAACGATTTAGTTAATGGGATGATGACGTTTATGAAGGGACGAGTCCTTGTCGTCGATGACGACACCGCACTGGCCGAGATGCTCGGCATTGTGTTGCGTGGTGAAGGTTTTGAGCCGTCTTTCGTAGCCGACGGCGACAAGGCGCTGGCCGCTTTCCGTGAGAGCAAGCCCGACCTGGTGCTCCTGGACCTGATGCTTCCCGGCCGGGACGGTATCGAGGTGTGCCGCCTGATCAGGGCGGAGTCCGGGGTGCCGATCGTGATGCTCACCGCGAAGAGCGACACCGTCGATGTCGTGGTCGGCCTGGAGTCGGGTGCCGACGACTACATCGTGAAGCCGTTCAAGCCAAAGGAGCTGGTGGCCCGGATCCGGGCCAGGCTGCGCAGGTCGGAGGAGCCGGCGCCCGAGCAGCTCGCGATCGGCGATCTGGTCATCGACGTGGCCGGTCACTCTGTGAAGCGGGAGGGGGCGTCGATCGCGCTGACTCCGCTGGAGTTCGACCTGCTGGTGGCGCTGGCCCGCAAGCCGTGGCAGGTGTTCACGCGAGAGGTGCTCCTGGAGCAGGTGTGGGGCTACCGCCACGCGGCGGACACCCGCCTGGTGAACGTCCATGTGCAGCGGCTGCGCTCCAAGGTCGAGAAGGACCCGGAGCGACCGGAGATCGTGGTGACCGTCCGCGGCGTCGGTTACAAGGCAGGACCGAGCTGACATGTCCCGGGACAGTGCCGCTTCGGCGCCCGGCCGGCCCGGGACCCGCGCGGGGCGGCCTGTCGGTCGGAAGACGACGGGCCCGCGCTGGGCACGGTTCACCGAGGGCGGGCTGTTGCGGGGCGGAGTCCAGGGCAGCCCGGTCCTTCGGCTGTTCATGCGCTGGGTGCGGCGTCCGCTGCTGCCCGTCATGCGGCTGTGGCGGCGCAACATCCAGCTCAAGGTCGTCGTCACGACCCTGCTGATGTCGCTGGGCGTCGTGCTGCTGCTGGGCTTCGTCGTGATCGGGCAGGTGCGCAACGGCCTGCTGGACGCCAAGGTGAAGGCTTCGCAGAGCCAGGCCACGGGCGGCTTCACGGTCGCCAAGCAGGAGGCCGACAGCGCGGCGGGCGCGGGCGGGGACGACGGCCCGGGCTCGGACGAGAACCCCGTCCAGAACGTCAGCGGGTGGATGAGCGACCTCGTGCAGTCGCTGTCCAGCGGCGGCCAGGGCGCGTTCAGTGTCGTGACCCTCAGCACCACCTCCGCGGACAACGACAGCAGGGGCCTCGGGCCGCGTGCGTCGGGTTATGTCGACCCGAGCCTCAGCGTGCCCCAGGACCTGCGTAAGCGGGTCGACGACGGCACGGGGGCGGCGCAGAGCTACACGCGCATCGTGTACACCAACGACCAGGACTCCCAGCCCGCGCTGATCATCGGCACGCAGGTCAACGACCCCAAGGGCGATCCGTACCAGCTGTACTACCTTTTCCCGCTCACGCAGGAGGAGAAGTCGCTCAGCCTGGTCAAGGGGACGCTCGCGACGGCGGGGCTGTTCGTCGTGGTACTGCTCGGGGCGATCGCCTGGCTCGTGGTGCGCCAGGTCGTCACGCCCGTACGGATGGCCGCCGGGATCGCCGAGCGGCTGTCCGCCGGGCGCCTTCAGGAACGTATGAAGGTCACCGGCGAGGACGACATCGCGCGGCTCGGTGAGGCCTTCAACAAGATGGCGCAGAACCTTCAGCTCAAGATCCAGCAGCTGGAGGACCTGTCGCGGATGCAGCGGCGGTTCGTCTCCGACGTGTCGCACGAGCTGCGTACGCCGCTGACGACCGTCCGGATGGCGGCCGACGTCATCCACGACGCGCGCGTGGACTTCGATCCGATGACCGCGCGGTCGGCCGAACTGCTCGCCGACCAGCTCGACCGGTTCGAGACCTTGCTCGCGGACCTGCTGGAGATCAGCCGCTTCGACGCGGGCGCGGCGGCCCTGGAGGCCGAGCCGATAGACCTGCGGGTAGTTGTCCGCAGGGTCGTCAGCGGGGCCGAGCCGCTCGCGGAGCGCAAGGGCACGCACATACAGGTCGTCGGGGACCAGCAGCCGGTGGTCGCCGAGGCGGACGCCCGGCGGGTCGAGCGGGTGCTGCGCAACCTCGTGGTCAACGCCGTGGAGCACGGCGAGGGCAAGGACGTCGTGGTCAAACTCGCGGCGGCGGGCGGAGCGGTCGCGGTCGCGGTGCGTGACTTCGGAGTGGGGCTCAAGCCCGGCGAGGCGACCCGCGTGTTCAGCCGCTTCTGGCGGGCCGACCCGGCACGCGCGCGTACGACCGGCGGTACGGGCCTCGGCCTGTCCATCGCCCTGGAGGACGCGCGGCTGCACGGCGGCTGGCTGCAGGCCTGGGGCGAGCCGGGCGGCGGCTCGCAGTTCCGGCTGACGCTGCCGCGGACCGCGGACGAGCCGCTGCGGGGCTCGCCGATACCCCTGGAGCCCAAGGACTCGCGGCGCAACCGCGGACTGAACGACGCCGGGCTGCCCCTCGGCGGTACGCAGAAACTGGCCACCGTGCCCGTCCAGCCCGACAGCGAGCGTGCCGTGCCGCCGCCCATGCAGGCGCGGTCGCAGCTCGCGCCCCGGGTGACGGGCGCCGTGGACCCGGCGGCGCTGCCCGGCAACGGCGCGCGCGTGGTGCCGCGGCCCACCGCGGAAGCGCGCGGCCAGAGCGCTCTGGCCGCGGAGGAGGCCCCGTCCGAGGACGGCCGGGGAGCCGGCGGGGAGCCGGATCGGTTGAAGCAGGGGGAGGAATCACGTGGGCGCTGACCGCGATCGGGGCGGCCGTCGGCGTCCGGCGCGCGTGGTGGTGTACGGCGCCTGTGGAGCCGTACTGCTGACCGGATGCGCCTCGATGCCGGACGGCGGGGATCTGCGCGGGGTCGAGGCATCGCAGCGGCCGGACGCGCAGGTGAGGGTGTTCGCCATGCCGCCGCGGGAGAACGCCCGGCCCGAGGAGATCGTGCAGGGCTTCCTGGAGGCGCTGACCAGCGACGATCCAGGGTTCGAGACGGCGCGTAAATACCTGACCAGTGAGGCGTCCGAGGAGTGGCGGCCGAACGAGTCGACGACGGTGCTCGCGGACGGGCCGAACACGGTGGCGGAGCACAGCGGCAGCCGCGAGGCGACCGGCGACTACGCCTACTCGCTGACCGGCACCAAGGTCGCCGCGGTGGACTCGCAGTTCGCCTACGAGCCCACCAACGGGACGTACCGAGAGCTCGTGCACCTCACGAAGCAGCAGGAGAAGGACGGCACCAGGCAGTGGCGCATCGACGAGCCGCCACAGGGTCTGGTGATGGGGAAGTCCGACTTCCAGCGCAACTACGTGTCCGTCAACAAGTACTACTTCGCGTCGAACACGGCGGGCGGGACGGACGAGCAGCTCGGGGCGGTCGCCGACCCCGTCTACGTACGCGAGCAGGTGGACCCGGTGACCCAGATGGTCCGCTCGCTCCTGAAGGGGCCGACGAGCTGGCTCAAGCCGGTGGTCAGGTCCAGTTTCCCCACCGGTACGGCGCTGAAGAAGGGCGTCAAGTCGCTGACGCCCGACGACCAGAACCGACTGACGGTGCCGCTGAACGAAAAGGCCGACCGGATCGGCCAGTCCGTGTGCCAGGAGATGGCGGCCCAAATCCTGTTCACCCTCCAGAACCTGACGCCCACGGGCATCGACGAGGTGGAGCTGCAGCGTTCGGACGGAACGCAGTCGTGCGTGCTCCGCGCCAGCCGGGCCGAGAGCTACGTCGCGCACGGCCCGACGAAGCGTGACGAGTACGAGTACTTCATCGACGGTGAGAAGCGGCTCGTCCGGATAGCGAGCGCGGGCAGCGAGCAGGAGCCCGAGCCGGTACCGGGTGCGCTCGGCGACGGCGACAAGGCGCTGCGGGCGGCCGCGGTCTCGCGGGACGAGGACACCGCGGCCGGGGTGTCGGTCGACGGGCGCTCGCTGTACGTCGGGTCGCTCGCGTCAGGCGGTTCGCTCGGGGAACCCGTGCTGCGCAGCACGGCCACCTCTGCCAACGACGGGCTGACGACGCCCAGTTGGGACACGGGGGGTGACCTGTGGGTGGCCGACCGTGCTCCGAAGAACTCCAAACTGCTCCTGCTCAAGAAGGGCGCGGGTGAGCCGCTGGTGGTCACGACGCCCGGGCTCGACGGGCGGATCGAGGCGGTGCGGGTGGCCGCCGACGGTGTGCGGATCGCCCTGATCGTGCGGAAGGGCGACAGGACGACCCTGCTGCTGGGCCGGATCGAGCGGCAGGAGGGGCCGGACGGGAAGCCGACCGTCTCCATCCATGAGCTGCGGTCCGTTGCACCGCAGCTGGAGGAGGTCACCGCCATGTCCTGGGCCGGCGACAGCCGTCTGGTCGTGGTCGGGCGCGAGGCCCGGGTCGTGCAGCAGATCCAGTACGTCCAGGTCGACGGCTCCACGCCGGTCGGCCCGGCACCCGCCGCGCTCACCGGCGTGAAGGAGATCGCCGCCTCCGAGGACGAACGGCTGCCCCTGGTGGCCCACTCGGAGGACGGGATCGTGCGGCTCTCGTCCGGTTCGCAGTGGCAGACGGTGGTCAAGACGGGGATGGCGCCGGTCTATCCGGGCTGAACCCGGGGCTCGGTTTGCTCTCGCTGTCCGAGGGTTGTTGATCCGGGGGTCTGGCTGCCGCCTGCCGCCTGCCGCCTGTCGTTTGTCGTCTGCCGTTTGTCGATTGTCGTCCGCCCGGCTGTTGGTCAGCCTGCCGGCTGCCGGTCCGTTGGCCCATCCGCCCTGCGCGTCCGGCTGACCGTCTGGCTGCGGCGGAGCCGGTACGTCGGGTCGGGGTCCCTCGTGTGGGGGACAACGCCCCTGCGGTTGACCGGAGTTGTCCACAGGGCGTTTTCCACAGGGGTGGCAGGGTCGGACGGGCGTTGGCACAGTGGTCGGCATGCGGGGGTGGTGGCGGGACCTCACCGACCTGGTGCTCCCGGCCGAGTGCGGAGGCTGTGGGAGGCCTCGCACGGTGCTCTGCCCGGAGTGCCGTGCCGCCCTGACAGGGGCCGTACCGAGCCGGGTGCGACCGGAGCCGGAACCACCGGGGCTGCCGGTGGTGCACGCGGCGGCTCCGTACGAGGACGAGGTGCGCGCGGTGCTCCTCGCCCACAAGGAACGGGGTGCGCTGATGCTCGCGGGGCCGCTCGGAGCGGCGCTGGCGCGGGCCGTGCGGGCGGGGCTCGCGACCGGTGGCGGGAGCGGGGCCGGCGGCTGGAGTGGGGCGGGCGGCAGGCGTGGGGCCGCGGGGCTCGTGCCCTGTGCCGATGGATTCGGCGGAATGGGCGGAGTGGGCGTCTCCTGGACGCCTGTGTCGCTCGTTCCCGTTCCGTCCGCGCCATGGGCGGTCCGGGCGCGGGGACACGACCCGGCACGGCGGATCGCGCTCGCCGCGGCGGGTGAGCTACGGCGTACGGGGACGCCGGCCCGGGTACTCGCCGTACTGCGACAGCGGCGTGCCGTGGCCGACCAGTCGGGGCTCAACTCCCGGCAGCGGCTGGACAATCTGGCCGGCGCCCTGGAGGTGGCCGCCGGGGGCGCGCGGCTGCTGGCCGGCGGCGGGCGGGTCGTGCTCGTCGACGACCTGATGACGACGGGCGCGTCCTTGGCGGAGGCGGCACGGGCCTTGGAGGCCGCTTTCGCGACGGGAACGGGTCCTTACGGCCGAGTAACACCCAAAGTGACAAGGGAAGGTATGGCGCGAGCGACGGCGACAGGTGTAGGACGGCCAGAAGCGGTCAGGGAAATGAGGGGTGCGAACGGCGCCGAAGGCAGGCTCGGCGCGGCTGTGGTCGCGGCGACACCCGCATCCTTCGAAATAAACCGGAACTGACAGAGAAGTTGCGTCGTTGCAGGTAGTGAGAGGTCTTATTCACCTGAATGGAGGTACGTCGCGGTAGAGGGTGACGACATCCGTCCAGGCGAGATATGTTCGGTTGTGAGGGAATGGCGCACGCCGTACCTCGCATATCGGAGTGCCGTGCCGTGGGTTTTCTGCAATCACCCGCGACAGTGGGGTGGGGATCTTGCCCGCGGGGGAGGAGGAGGTGGAAGTCACCGAGTCCGAGGTTCCGGGACTTGCCGGAGCCTGGTGCAAAAGGGAGACGCTCCGCCGTCGATGCGGAGCGATCCGGGAACGGAGTTCTGCGTGGACATCGTCGTCAAGGGCCGCAAGACCGAGGTGCCCGAGCGGTTCCGCAAGCACGTGGCCGAGAAGCTGAAGCTGGAGAAGATCCAGAAGCTCGACGGCAAGGTGATCAGCCTCGACGTCGAGGTGTCCAAGGAGCTCAACCCTCGACAGGCCGACCGCTCGGACCGAGTGGAGATCACGCTCCACTCCCGCGGTCCGGTGATCCGGGCAGAGGCAGCGGCAAGCGATCCGTACGCGGCGCTGGACCTGGCGGCAGACAAGCTGGAAGCACGGCTGCGCAAGCAGCACGACAAGCGGTACACGCGCCGCGGCGCACGCAGGATCTCGGCGGCCGAGGTTGCCGACCACGTCCCGGGCGCGGCGACGCTGAACGGGAACGGCAGCGTCGTCCACCACGAGGAAGAGCCCGACGTCGTGCCGACCAAGAAGATCGGCTCACTTGAGGTGAAGGGTGACGGCCCCCTTGTCGTCCGCGAGAAGACCCACGTCGCGTCCCCGATGACGCTCGACCAAGCGCTCTATGAGATGGAGCTGGTCGGGCACGACTTCTATCTGTTCGTCGACTCCGAGACCAAGGAACCGAGTGTCGTCTACCGGCGGCACGCGTACGACTATGGCGTTATCCACCTCAGCACGGACCCGATGGTCGCCCGGGGGCAGAACGCCTCGGCAGGCGGGGCACTGGGCGGCTGACCTCGCCCGGCGAGCGCTGAGCCGGTGCCCCTGGAGTGCCCGTGTGCTCCCAGGGGCACCGGTGTGCGACCCCTTCGTGCCCCGCTCTGTCATCGCGTTGCCGCCCGGGCATGAAATCATGGCCGTACCGGCCCAACCGGTGGGCCGCTGCCTCGGGTTGGCGATGGCACAGGAAACACAGGCCACGGCCTTCAGGGGGAGGAACCATGGCGGACAGCTTCGGACCGATGCGTGACGAAGATGCCGACGACGGCGTCGTCGGCATGGGCCCGGACGCGGGCTCCCCACGCAAGGAGCCCATCAGGGTCCTTGTCGTGGATGACCATGCGCTCTTCCGCCGCGGCCTGGAGATCGTGCTCGCCGCCGAGGAGGACATCCAGGTCGTCGGGGAGGCCGGTGACGGTGCGGAGGCGGTCGACAAGGCCGCCGATCTGCTGCCGGACATCGTGCTGATGGACGTACGGATGCCGAAGCGCGGTGGGATCGAGGCGTGCACCTCCATCAAGGAGGTCGCGCCCAGCGCGAAGATCATCATGTTGACGATCAGCGATGAGGAGGCCGACCTCTACGACGCGATCAAGGCGGGGGCCACCGGGTATCTCCTGAAGGAGATCTCCACGGACGAAGTGGCCACGGCCATTCGCGCCGTTGCGGACGGGCAGTCTCAGATCAGCCCGTCCATGGCGTCGAAGCTGCTCACCGAGTTCAAGTCGATGATCCAGCGCACGGATGAGCGGCGGCTGGTGCCGGCGCCCCGGCTCACCGAACGTGAGCTGGAGGTTCTCAAGCTGGTCGCGACCGGGATGAACAACCGGGATATCGCCAAGGAGTTGTTCATCTCCGAGAACACCGTGAAGAACCATGTGCGGAACATCCTGGAGAAGCTGCAGTTGCACTCCAGGATGGAGGCCGTGGTGTATGCGATGCGGGAGAAGATTCTCGAGATTCGGTGAAGGGGCTCTGTCGGCGAGGGCGTCGGTCCGTCCTAGCCCAGCGTTCGGCTCAGTTCCGTTGTCAGGGCGTCTCGTAGGGCCGGGGTGTTCGCTCGCTCCACCCGTACGTTCGTGCAGTCGACCCAGGTGGCTGCCTCCAGGAGGGCCTGAGCCACCGCTGGTACGGCCTTGGGGCTGTCCAGGGTGACCTGTTTGGCGACGAGGGTGTTGCCCTCGCGGGCCGGGTCCACGCGGCCGACCAGACGGCCGCCGGCGAGGACCGGCATGGCGAAGTAGCCGTAGACCCGCTTCGGCTTGGGGACGTAGGCCTCCAGGCGGTGAGTGAAGCCGAAGACGCGCTCCGTGCGCGCCCGCTCCCAGACAAGGGAGTCGAACGGCGACAGGAGCGTGGTGCGGTGGCGGCCCCGCGGGGGCGTCGCCAGAGCCGTCGGGTCCGCCCAGGCGGGCTTGGACCACCCCTCCACCGTGACCGGGACCAGACCCGAGTCCGCGAGCACCGCGTCGACCTGCTCGCCCTTGAGACGGTGGTAGTCGGCGATGTCCGCGCGTGTGCCGACGCCCAGGGACTGCCCCGCGAGCCGGACCAGACGGCGCAGGCACTCCGTGTCGTCCAGCTCGTCATGGAGCAGGTCGGCCGGGATGGCGCGCTCGGCGAGGTCGTACACCCGCTTCCAGCCGCGGCGCTCCGTGCACACCACCTCGCCGTACATCAGCGCGCGCTCGACAGCGACCTTCGTGCCCGACCAGTCCCACCACTCGCTGGTCTTCTTCGCGCCGCCCAAGTCGGTGGCCGTGAGCGGGCCTTCGGCCCTCAGCTGCTTGATGACCTGGTCGTACGTGCCGTCCGGCAGCCCGTGGTTCCAGTGCGGGCGGGCCCGGTAGGCGCGGCGGCGGAAGGCGAAGTGCGGCCACTCCTCGACGGGCAGGATGCAGGCGGCGTGCGACCAGTACTCGAAGGCGTGCGGCCGTGGTGGCGCCGTACCGTCGGACGCGGGGGTCCAGTAGGCGCCGTCCACCGTCTTGCGGCCGACCGCGCCGAGACGGGCGTACGGAACGAGTTCGTGGGAGCGGGCCAGGACGGAGATCGTGTCGAGCTGGACCGCGCCCAGGTGCCGCAGCACGCCTCGGACGCCGCCCCGGCGGTCGGGGGCGCCCAGGAAACCCTGGGCGCGCAGGGCGATTCGGCGGGCCTCGTCGGCGGAGAGTTCGGCGGTGGGTCGCGGCAGACTCGTCATGGTCCGCACGATATGCCGTGCCACTGACAGTGGGCCCTGAGCTGCGGAAATCCCTCCGGAACGACAGCGAGCGGCGGTCAGCGGCGGGAGGGGCGAAGGTGAGCGGTGGACGTCGGGCCGGGCGGGCGGCGGGAGTTCAGTCCTGGTGTGGAGCGGGCAGGTAGGGCGCGGTCGACGGCAGTCCCAGGTCCGACGGGAGGAGCGAGCCGACCCAGCAGTCGCGGCGTACGCCCTTGTTGTTGATGCCGGAACGGAGGGTGCCCTCGATGGTGAAGCCGGCGCGTTCGGCGACCGCGCGGGAGCCCGTGTTGCCGACCTCGGCCCGCCACTCGACGCGGTCGATCGCCCGTTGGGTGAACGCCCAGCGGGAGGCGGTGAGGGCCGCCTCGGTGGTGTAGCCGTTGCCCCGGTGTTCCTTCGCCGTCCAGAAGCCGATCTCACCGACTCCCAGGGAATGCATTGTGATGGCGAGCATGCCGGCGAGTTCACCGCCGACCGGCAGGAAGACACCGAACGTGAACATGGAGCCGTCCGCCCAGCCGTCGGGCGCGAGCTGCTCGGTGAAGCCCACCGCGTGCTCGCGCAGATAGGGCGACGGGATCGTGGTCCAGCGCTGGATGTCGGGATCCTGGACGGCGTCGTACACGGCGTCGGTGTCGTGCGGGCCCACCGTGCGCAGCAGGAGCCGTTCGGAGGTCAGTGTGACGGGGTCCATCGGCCGATTCTGCTCGGGCTTCGGCAAGGAAGCCATCACTTTAGCCCTGTGTGAGGCGGTGGTTACCTTTCGTAGCGCGAGTGCGGCACCTTCCGCATCCTCCGCCCGTTGTCCTAATGGCTGTCACATGCAGACCTCCCGGCGCGGTGGGGTCCTCGCTTACGATGGCCGTTGCTCAAGCTGTGAATTGAAACCGCCATTGAAACCGACCGTCCCAGGCCCGACCGGCAAGGAGACAAACCCTCGTGTCCGTCCTCTCGAAGATCATGCGTGCAGGCGAAGGAAAGATCCTGCGCAAACTGCACCGCATCGCGGACCAGGTCAACTCCATCGAAGAGGACTTCGTTGACCTCTCCGACGCCGAGCTGCGAGCCCTGACCGACGAGTACAAGCAGCGGTACGCCGACGGCGAAAGCCTCGACGACCTGCTGCCCGAGGCGTTCGCGACCGTCCGAGAGGCCGCCAAGCGCGTCCTCGGCCAGCGTCACTACGACGTACAGATCATGGGCGGCGCCGCGCTCCACCTCGGCCACGTGGCCGAGATGAAGACCGGTGAGGGCAAGACCCTGGTCGGCACGCTGCCCACGTATCTGAACGCCCTCTCCGGAGACGGCGTCCACCTCATCACGGTCAACGACTACCTGGCCGAGCGCGACTCCGAGATGATGGGCCGCGTCCACAAGTTCCTGGGCCTCGAAGTCGGCTGCATCCTGGCCAACATGACGCCGGCCCAGCGCCGCGAGCAGTACGCGTGCGACATCACGTACGGCACGAACAACGAATTCGGCTTCGACTACCTGCGCGACAACATGGCGTGGTCGCAGGACGAACTGGTGCAGCGCGGCCACAACTTCGCGGTGGTCGACGAGGTCGACTCGATCCTCGTCGACGAGGCCCGTACGCCGCTGATCATCTCCGGCCCCGCCGACCAGGCCACCAAGTGGTACGGCGACTTCGCGAAGCTCGTCACGCGACTGAAGAAGGGCGAGGCGGGCAACACCCTCAAGGGCATCGAGGAGACCGGCGACTACGAGGTCGACGAGAAGAAGCGCACCGTCGCCATCCACGAGTCCGGCGTCGCCAAGGTCGAGGACTGGCTGGGCATCGACAACCTCTACGAGTCGGTGAACACACCTCTGGTGGGCTACCTGAACAACGCCATCAAGGCCAAGGAGCTCTTCAAGAAGGACAAGGACTACGTCGTCATCGACGGCGAAGTCATGATCGTCGACGAGCACACCGGCCGTATCCTTGCCGGCCGCCGCTACAACGAGGGCATGCACCAGGCGATCGAGGCGAAGGAAGGGGTGGACATCAAGGACGAGAACCAGACGCTCGCCACGATCACCCTGCAGAACTTCTTCCGCCTCTACAAGAAGCTCTCCGGCATGACCGGTACGGCGATGACCGAGGCCGCCGAGTTCCATCAGATCTACAAGCTCGGCGTCGTCCCGATCCCGACCAACAGGCCCATGGTCCGCCAGGACCAGTCGGACCTGATCTACCGCACCGAGGTCGCGAAGTTCGACGCGGTGGTCGACGACATCGCCGAGAAGCACGAGAAGGGCCAGCCGATCCTCGTCGGTACGACGTCGGTCGAGAAGTCCGAGTACCTCTCGCAGCAGCTCAGCAAGCGGGGCATCCAGCACGAAGTGCTGAACGCGAAGCAGCACGACCGTGAGGCGCCGATCATCGCCCAGGCCGGCCGCAAGGGTGCCGTGACGGTCGCTACGAACATGGCCGGCCGTGGTACGGACATCAAGCTCGGCGGCAACCCCGACGACCTCGCCGAGGCCGAGCTGCGCCAGCGCGGCCTCGACCCCGAGGAGCACATCGAGGAGTGGGCCGCGGCGCTGCCCGCCGCCCTGGAGCGGGCCGCGAAGGCCGTGCAGGCCGAGTTCGAGGAGGTCAAGGACCTCGGCGGGCTCTATGTGCTGGGCACCGAGCGGCACGAGTCGCGTCGTATCGACAACCAGCTGCGCGGTCGCTCCGGCCGTCAGGGCGACCCGGGCGAGTCCCGCTTCTACCTCTCCCTGGGCGACGACCTGATGCGCCTCTTCAAGGCCCAGATGGTCGAGCGCGTCATGTCGATGGCGAACGTCCCGGACGACGTCCCGATCGAGAACAAGATGGTCACCCGTGCCATCGCCTCCGCCCAGTCGCAGGTCGAGACGCAGAACTTCGAGACCCGCAAGAACGTCCTCAAGTACGACGAGGTCCTCAACCGGCAGCGCGAGGTCATCTACGGAGAGCGCCGCCGCGTCCTGGAGGGCGAGGACCTGCAGGAGCAGATCCAGCACTTCACGGACGACACGATCGACGCGTACATCGACGCGGAGACCGCCGAGGGCTTCGCCGAGGAATGGGACGTGGACCGGCTGTGGGGCGCCTTCAAGCAGCTCTACCCGGTGAAGGTCACCATCGAGGAGCTGGAGGAGGCCGCGGGCGACCGCGCGGGCCTCACGGCCGAGTTCATCTCCGAGTCCATCAAGGACGACATCCACGAGCAGTACGCGGCCCGCGAGGAGCAGCTCGGCTCCGAGATCATGCGTGAGCTGGAGCGCCGGGTCGTGCTGTCGGTCCTCGACCGCAAGTGGCGCGAGCACCTCTACGAGATGGACTACCTCCAGGAGGGCATCGGCCTGCGCGCGATGGCCCAGAAGGACCCGCTGGTCGAGTACCAGCGCGAGGGCTTCGACATGTTCACCGCCATGATGGACGGCATCAAGGAGGAGTCCGTCGGCTACCTGTTCAACCTGGAGGTCCAGGTCGAGCAGCAGGTCGAGGAGGTCCTGGTCGAGGACTCGAAGCCGTCGCTGGCCAAGGAGGACGCGGTGCCGGCGGGTGCGTCCCGTCCGGAGATCCGGGCCAAGGGCCTCGACGCTCCGCAGCGGCCGGACCGGCTGCACTTCTCCGCGCCCACGGTGGACGGGGAAGGTGGCGTTGTCGAGGGCGACTTCACCAACGACGACGATGAGCCGGTGCGGTCGGAGTCCGACGGGCTTACGCGCGCGGAGCGTCGTAAGCAGCAGAAGGGGAGCCGTCGCCGCAAGAAGTGACGGTTCGCTCCGCGGGTGAGCGAGTTGGTTGTGAAGGGCCGGGCGCCTCTTGGCGCCCGGCCCTTCGTGTTGCCGGGAGCCGGGAGCCGGGAGCCGGGCCCCGGCTCCCGGCCTCCGGCCTTGAGAGCCGGGGAGCGACCGGGGCCGGGTGTTGTTCGGCCGCGGCTCGGTGGGGGCTTGGCGCGCAGTTCGCCGCGCCCCTTGTAGGGCGCCCAGAGTGAGGCGTACGGGTCAGGCGTCGTTGGTGTGTGGCATGCGGGCGCCGCCCAGTTCCACCGCTGTGCAGCGCCAGCGGAGGTCGGGACCCTGTTCCAGGCGGAAGGCCATGGCGCGGAGCTGGTCGCCCGCCCCGATGCGGGCGAAGGCCTCGACGGCGCCCGGGCGGGGCACGTAGTAGCCGATGTCCCGGACGACGGGGCGGGTGCCGCGGGCACGGAGCGGGCCGCGTTCGGCGAGCCAGGCCAGTTCGTCGTACGCGCGGCCGACGGTGTGCCGGAGCATGCAGTGGACGGGGCGCTGACCGCTCAGAACGGCCAGCAGACGGTCGGCGAAGAGGTCGGTGGGGCAGGGCTGCCGGGGTGCGCCCGCAGGGCCCTCGGCGGGGGCTGTGCGGGTCGTCCGCGGCGGGGCTCCGGACGGTCCCGTCCGGGGTGCACCGCCGCCGGGTGCCGCCTGGGCGCCTTCGCTCGGTACGGCCCGAGAGCCTGACACCGTCCGCGAATCCGGCACCGTCCGCGAGTCCGACACGGTCCGCGAGTCCGGCACCGTCCGCGAATCCGGTACGGCTCGTGAGTCTGGTACGGCCGGAGCGGAGCCCCCGGCTGCTTCCCTCCGGGTGCGGCCCTCGCCAGGAGCCGGTGCGGTGCTGCCCGGTGTCGTGCTCGGGGCGGTTCCCGACCGTGCCGTACGCGGTCGGCCTCCACCTGGTGTCGTACGGGGTGTGCCCGCGCCCGGGCGGCGGGTGTCGTGGCGTACGGGCGGGCGGGTGCCCGGGGCGCCCGGAGTGCGCTTCGTCCTGGTCATCACCTTGTTCACGGCGGGATCCCCATTCCTTCGGACCGAGTCGATACCGGTCGGTAACTTTCCGTTGGGGATCTTGTACGAGGCCGGAGCGGGCGGCCGCAAGGACGCTGGGCGCGCGCCGGGGGTGCCGGAATGTTCACCTATCAGGGTGATGGGGGAGGGCGGGAGGCTTGGCGCGGCAAGGGTGGACCGGGTGACGTGCGAGGCCCGTGGTGGACGCCGTTGGAGGGGCGGCCGGGACTCGAAAGGGGACGCCCGCACGTATCCTGAAGGCCCTTCAGGGAGGCGCGGAACTGCCCTCCTGGAGCCCTCCGACTACGAAAGAGCGGCCAGCCATGCGCGTCTACGTCCCTCTGACCCTCTCCGGTCTCGCCGAGGCGTACAAGACGGGTGAGTTGGGGTCGGGGCCCTTCGTCGCGTACGCCGTCACGCCCGCGCTGCGGGAGTGGTACCTGTCCGACGACATCGAGGAACTGGAGTACGCGGCGCTGAACCGGGCCGCGCTCGCCTCTCTGCGGCTGGTCGCGCTCGACCCCGGGGCCCCGCGGCGGCGGGTCGTCGTCGCCGTCGACGTGCCGGACGGGGCCGCGGTCGCCGACCCCGACCGGGCGCTCGATCCCGTGTCGCTCGGCGAGGTCCGGGTCGGCGGGGCCATCGCGCTGGCCAAGGCGGCGGCCGTGCACGTGGACTCGGATGAGGCCGAGCCGGACGTGACGGCGGCCACGGAGGTGCTGGGCGCGGCCGACCGGGGTGACGACGACGCGCAGTTCGTCGTGGACGGGGCCGAGGACCACGAGCTGCTGTGGTTCGCCACGCAGGAGATCCCGAACCTGGTGGGGCTGGGCGACTGACGCCCCCACCCGCGGCGGGACTCACCCGGCGCTTGCCCGGCCCTCACCTGGAGCCCGGCGGCGCTCGACCGCCGGACACGACCTAGGCCAGACCTAGGTCCTGTCGTCAAATTCCCGTCGTTCGCCCGAAGGGCGGGCCGGGCGGCGTCTGGTGCGTGCTCTCGGCGTGCCGGGCGGAAGGCCTCGTACTGGACGTACTTGGGCTATCGCCCGGTGCGGCGAGTGGGGGCACCTCCCACGCCCTTAAGGCAGTGGGGGAGCGTGCCAGGCGCCGCCCGGCAGACGGGAATTTGACGACAGGGCCTAGGCCCCCACCCGCGGCTCCCGGGGGCGCGCGCTGAAGCACTCCGAGGGTGTTGTCAGTGCGGCCGGGTATTTTTTTGGTATGGGGATGCACGGAGCAGCACACATCGTCTGGGACTGGAACGGAACCCTGTTCCACGACAACGCGGCAATCATCGGAGCGACGAACGCGGCCTTCGCCGAGCTGGGGATGGAGCCGATCACACTGGAGAGGTACCGGGAGGTGTACTGCGTACCGGTGCCGAAGTTCTACGAGCGGCTGCTCGGGCGGCTGCCCACGGACGAGGAGTGGGAGGTCATGGACGAGACCTTCCAGCGGTACTACACGGAGCACCGGGTGGCCTGCGAGCTCACCGACGGGGTGCCCGGGCTGCTCGCCGAGTGGGTGTCGGCCGGCCGCAGCCAGTCCCTCCTGAGCATGTACGGGCATGAGGAGCTCGTCCCGTTGGTGCGGGGGTTCGGGATCGAGCCGCATTTCCTGCGCGTCGACGGGCGGACGGGGCCGTCCGGGGGAAGCAAGGCCGAGCACATGGTCCGGCACATAGGGGCGCTGGCGGGCGTGGAGCCCGCTCGTACGGTGGTGATCGGGGACGCGGCGGACGACGCGGTCGCCGCGCTGCATGTGGGCGCGCGGGCCGTGCTCTACACCGGGGGGTCGCACAGCCGGGCCAGCCTCGAAGGGGTCGGGGTGCCGGTGGTGGACAGCCTGGAGGAGGCGGTCGCGGAGGCCGAGCGGCTGGCTGCCTGAGCGGAAGCGTGCGGGTTTCTGGCGGGTCCCTTGGGGGCGGGCGGTTCCTTTTCCCCAGCCCCGCCCCTTCCCGAAACGGGGGCTCCGCCCCCAGGACCCCGGGGTTGTTCGTCGGCCGCAGGTTCGGTGGTGGCTTGGCGCGCAGTTCCCCGCGCCCCTTGGGTGCGCGTGTGCTCAGCCACGTATCCCGAGTGGAGCGAACTGTGCAGAGTGTCAAAATCGGGCCCCCTCTTTTGTACACATACGGCTCATGACGGGGGCCCGGTGGAGAGCGATAGCCTTGGTGCCGTGATCAGCGCGATACGTCGCGGGGGCCTCGTTGCCCCTGCCCTGCGCCCGGACCGCACGGACGACATCCGTGACCGGGCGATCGCTGGTCTTCGCCGGCGGGGAAGGGCGGAAAGCGCCGCCCACGCGGCAGGCGCAGGCGCACCGAGAGCAGTGTCACAGCCTCCGGAGCGGCCGAGATTGGCCGATTGCACCCCGCTCATCTCTCATCGCGGCATAGCGTCGAACCAGACCGGACACCCCGCGTCGCGGCGCTACGTCACTTCACGTTCTACGACGTCACGCAACGGCGCGCGACAGGAGCCAGAGGACAATGCAGACCAAGCTGGACGAAGCCAAGGCCGAGCTGCTCGCACGAGCCGCCCGGGTTGCTGAGAACAGCCCGGTCGGGGGGAATCTTCACCTGCCGACCGGGAAGACGGGCGCGAGCGCTCCCGACCAGGACACCCTGCTCGCGTTCCTCCAGCGCTACTACCTGCACACCGCCCCGGAGGACCTCGCCGACCGCGACCCGGTCGATGTTTTCGGAGCCGCGTTCTCGCACTACCGGCTGGCCGAGAACCGACCCCAGGGCACGGCCAACGTCAGAGTCCACACGCCGACCGTCGAGGAGAACGGCTGGACCTGCAGCCACTCCGTCGTCGAGGTCGTCACGGACGACATGCCCTTCCTCGTCGACTCCGTGACCAACGAGCTGTCCCGGCAGGGGCGCGGGATCCATGTCGTTATTCACCCGCAGGTCGTCGTGCGGCGTGACCTCACCGGCAGGCTCATCGAGGTCCTGAAGACCCGGCCCACCGGGGAGCTGCCCCACGACGGCTCCGTCGAGTCCTGGATCCACGTCGAGATCGACCGCGAGACCGACCGCGCCGATCTGAAGCAGATCACCGCCGACCTGGTGCGCGTCCTGTCCGACGCCCGTGAGGCCGTCGAGGACTGGGAGAAGATGCGCGACTCCGCGCTGCGCATCGCCGACGAGCTGCCCACCGAGCCGACCGCCGACGACCTGCGTGACCAGGAGGTCGAGGAGGCCCGTGAGCTGCTGCGCTGGCTCGCGGACGACCACTTCACCTTCCTCGGATACCGGGAGTACGAGCTGCGGGAGGACGATTCGCTCGCCGCCGTTCCCGGCACCGGGCTCGGCATCCTCCGCTCCGACCCGCACCACGCGACCGACGAGAGCCACCCGGTCAGCCCGTCCTTCGAGCGGCTGCCCGCCGACGTCCGCGCCAAGGCCCGCGAGCACAAGGTCCTGGTCCTCACCAAGGCCAACAGCCGCGCCACCGTGCACCGGCCCTCGTACCTCGACTACGTCGGCGTGAAGAAGTTCGACGAGAACGGCGACGTCGTCGGCGAGCGCCGTTTCCTCGGCCTCTTCTCCTCCGCCGCGTACACCGAGTCCGTACGCCGTGTCCCCGTCGTCCGGCGCAAGGTCGAGGAGGTGCTGAAGGGCGCGGGCTTCTCGCCCAACAGCCACGACGGGCGCGACCTCCTCCAGATCATGGAGACGTACCCGCGCGACGAGCTCTTCCAGACCCCGCCCGACGAGCTGCGGTCGATCGTCACCTCCGTCCTCTACCTCCAGGAGCGGCGGCGGCTGCGGCTCTACCTGCGGCAGGACGAGTACGGGCGTTACTACTCGGCGCTGGTCTACCTCCCGCGCGACCGCTACACCACCGGCGTACGCCTGCGGATCATCGACATCCTGAAGGAGGAGCTCGGCGGCATCAGCGTCGACTTCACCGCCTGGAACACCGAGTCGATCCTCTCCCGGCTGCACTTCGTGGTCCGGGTCCCGCAGGGCACCGAGCTGCCGCAGCTCAGTGACGCCGACAAGGAGCGCATCGAGGCGCGGCTCGTCGAGGCCGCCCGCTCCTGGACCGACGGTTTCGCCGAGGCGCTGAACGCGGAGTGCGGCGAGGAGCGCGCCGCCGAGCTGATGCGCCGGTACGGCAACGCCATCCCCGAGGGCTACAAGGCCGACCACAACCCGCGCACGGCGGTCGCCGACCTGGTCCACCTGGATCAGCTCGGCAACGGCAAGGACTTCGCACTCAGCCTGTACGAGCCGGTGGGCGCCGCCCCCGGCGAGCGCCGTTTCAAGATCTACCGCACCGGGGAGTCGGTCTCCCTCTCCGCCGTCCTGCCGGTCCTCACCCGGCTCGGCGTCGAGGTCACCGACGAGCGCCCGTACGAGCTGCGCTGCTCGGACCGGCCGTCCGCGTGGATCTACGACTTCGGCCTGCGCCTGGCCAAGCTGGGCAGCGGCAACGGCGACCACCTCGGTGAGGACGGCCGCGAGCGGTTCCAGGAGGCCTTCTCGGCGACCTGGACCGGACAGGCCGAGAACGACGGCTTCAACTCCCTCGTCCTGAGCGCCGGGCTGACCTGGCGGCAGGCGATGGTGCTGCGCGCGTACGCCAAGTACCTGCGGCAGGCCGGTTCGACCTTCAGCCAGGACTACATGGAGGACACCCTCCGCAACAACGTCCACACCACCCGGCTGCTCATCTCGCTCTTCGAGGCGCGGATGTCCCCGGACCGGCAGCGCGCCGGTCTCGAACTGACCGACGCCCTGCTGGAGGAGCTGGACGCCGCCCTCGACCAGGTGGCGAGCCTCGACGAGGACCGGATCCTGCGCTCGTTCCTCACGGTCATCAAGGCGACCCTGCGGACGAACTTCTTCCAGGAGGCGGGTGGCGGCGAGCCGCACACGTACGTCTCCATGAAGTTCGACCCGCAGGCCATCCCGGACCTCCCGGCGCCGCGTCCGGCGTACGAGATCTGGGTGTACTCGCCGCGGGTCGAGGGCGTCCACCTCAGGTTCGGCAAGGTCGCGCGCGGTGGTCTGCGCTGGTCCGACCGGCGTGAGGACTTCCGGACCGAGATCCTCGGGCTGGTCAAGGCGCAGATGGTCAAGAACACCGTCATCGTGCCCGTCGGCGCCAAGGGCGGCTTCGTCGCCAAGCAGCTGCCGGACCCGGCCGTGGACCGCGACGCCTGGCTGGCGGAGGGCATCCGCAGCTACAAGACCTTCATCTCGGCGCTGCTCGACATCACCGACAACATGGTGGCCGGCGAGGTCGTACCGCCCGCCGACGTCGTACGGCACGACGAGGACGACACGTACCTCGTCGTCGCCGCGGACAAGGGCACGGCGACGTTCTCCGACATCGCCAACGGTGTCGCGGAGAGCTACAACTTCTGGCTCGGGGACGCCTTCGCCTCCGGCGGCTCGGCCGGCTACGACCACAAGAAGATGGGCATCACCGCCCGCGGCGCCTGGGAGTCCGTCGAGCGGCACTTCCGGGAGCTGGGCGTCAACACGCAGACCGAGGACTTCACGGTCGTGGGTGTCGGCGACATGAGTGGTGACGTGTTCGGCAACGGCATGCTGCTGAGCGAGCACATCCGGCTGGTCGCCGCCTTCGACCACCGGCACATCTTCATCGACCCGAACCCGGTCGCGGAGACGTCGTACGCGGAGAGGCGCAGGCTGTTCGAGCTGCCGCGTTCCTCCTGGGCCGACTACGACAAGGAGCTGCTGTCGCAGGGCGGCGGCATCTTCCCCCGTATGGCCAAGGCCATCCAGCTCAACAACCACATCCGCGAGGCCCTCGGCATCGAGTCCCCCGTCGCCAAGATGACCCCCGCCGACCTGATGCGGGCGATCCTCAAGGCGCAGGTGGACCTGCTGTGGAACGGCGGCATCGGTACGTACGTGAAGGCGTCGACCGAGTCGCACGCGGACGTCGGCGACAAGGCCAACGACGCGATCCGCGTGGACGGCGCCGACCTCCGGGTCAAGGTCGTCGGCGAGGGCGGCAACCTCGGCCTCACCCAGCTGGGCCGCATCGAGTTCGCGCAGGCCGGCGGCAGGGTCAACACCGACGCCATCGACAACAGCGCGGGCGTGGACACCTCCGACCACGAGGTGAACATCAAGATCCTGCTCAACGCGGTCGTCGCGGACGGCGACATGACCGTCAAGCAGCGCAACAAGCTGCTCGCCCAGATGACCGACGAGGTCGGCGCCCTCGTCCTGCGCAACAACTACGCACAGAACGTGGCGCTCTCCAACGCGCTCGCCCAGTCCAAGGACATGCTCCACGCCCAGCAGCGCTTCATGCGCCACCTGGTCCGCGAGGGCCATCTGAACCGGGCGCTGGAGTTCCTGCCGACCGACCGGCAGATCCGGGAGCGGCTCGGCACCGGGCACGGCCTGACCCAGCCGGAGACGGCCGTCCTCCTCGCGTACACGAAGATCACGGTCGCCGACGAGCTGCTGCACACGTCGCTGCCCGACGATCCGTATCTGCGGAGCCTGCTGAGCGCGTACTTCCCGACCGCACTGCGCGAGGAGTTCACCGAGCAGATCGACAGCCATCCGCTGCGGCGCGAGATCGTCACGACCGTGCTGGTCAACGACACGGTCAACAC
The DNA here is from genome assembly GCF_026341515.1 of Streptomyces sp. NBC_00878. Taxonomy (NCBI): domain Bacteria; kingdom Bacillati; phylum Actinomycetota; class Actinomycetes; order Kitasatosporales; family Streptomycetaceae; genus Streptomyces; species Streptomyces sp. NBC_00878. The sequence continues at coordinate 6,639,574 of NZ_JAPEOK010000001.1, forward strand.
CGGTGGTACGAGCTTCCTGCACCGGCTGCGCGAGGAGACCGGGGCCTCCCTGGAGGAGATCGTCCGGGCGCAGACCGCGGCCCGCGCGATCTTCAACTCCAGCGAGGTGTGGGACGCCGTCGAGGCGCTCGACAATGTCGTCGCCGCGGATGTCCAGACACGGATCCGGCTGCACTCGCGGCGGCTCGTCGAGCGTGGGACGCGGTGGCTGCTGAACAACCGGCCGCAGCCGCTTCAGCTCGCCGAGACGATCGACTTCTTCCGGGACGGGGTCACGCGGGTCTGGGCCGAGCTGCCCAAGATGCTGCGGGGCGCGGATCTGGAGTGGTACCAGCGGATCTACGACGAGCTGTCCGGCGGCCAGGTGCCCGACGAGCTCGCCCAGCGGGTGGCCGGGTTCTCGTCCGCCTTCCCGTCGCTCGACATCGTGGCGGTGGGCGACCGGGTGGGCAAGGATCCGATGGACGTCGCCGAGATCTACTACGACCTCGCCGACCGGCTGCGGATCACGCAGCTCATGGACCGGATCATCGAGCTGCCGCGGGCGGATCGCTGGCAGTCCATGGCGCGGGCGTCCATCCGCGAGGACCTGTACGCGGCGCATGCCGCGCTCACCGCGGATGTGCTCGCGGTGGGCAATGGGGAGGCGACGCCTGAGCAGCGGTACAAGGCGTGGGAGGAGAAGAACGCGGCGATTCTCGCGCGGGCGCGGACGACTCTGGAGGAGATCCAGGGGTCCGAGGACTTTGATCTGGCGAATCTGTCGGTGGCGATGCGGACGATGCGGACGATGCTGCGCACGCATTCGTAACCGTCGGCGGTAGCGGTCCGGGGCGCCCTGTTGGTTGGGGCGCCCCTTTTTCTTCGCCCCTGCTGCCCCTACCCTCCCCCTCCCCCACTCTCGGCTTCGCTCGAGCGGGGGGACCCCCATCGTCCCTGGGGGTTGCGCCCCCAGACCCCCGCTTTTCGGCCTGAACGGCCTCGTCCTCAAAACGCCGGACGGGCTGGGTGCGCAACCCGTGTACTTCGATCCACATCTACCTAAGTGGCCCCCATGCGGCCTACACCCCGTACAGGGTCCAGCGCTGGACACTTAGGATTAATGGGATGAACGAGGAATCGCCGAACGTACCGGACGTGTCCGTCGTCGTGATCGTCTACAACGACGAGGCCCGGCTGCCCACAGCCGTGCACTCCGTGCTGGCGCAGACCCTCCGGAACGTCGAGGTCGTGATCGTGGACGACCGGAGCACGGACGGCTCGTACGACGTGGCGCGGCGGCTGGTCGCCGGGCACCCAGGCCGCGTGCGGGCCTTCCAGCTCGACGAGAACAGCGGCGGGTGCGGGGCTCCCCGCAACCACGGGATCGCCCAGGCCCGCGGCACCTACGTCCTCTTCCTCGACAGCGACGACGTACTGGAGCGCAACGCCTGCCGGAACATGCTGGAGGCGGCCGAGACGACCGGCGCCGACCTGGTCTCCGGGATGTGCGTACGGGTGCACGTGGACTCGCGCAGCGGCAAGGAGGTCAAGTGGTACCCCTGGCTGTACGCCGGCACCCGCACCCTGGAGTCGATCTCCGAGCTGCCCGACCTGCTCGTCTTCGACACCCTGTCGACGAACAAGTGCTATCGGAGGGAGTTCCTGGTTGAGCAGGGGCTCGCGTTCCCCGTCGGCATTCACTACGAAGACCTGCTCTTCTCCGCTCAGGCCTACGCCGCCGCCCGCCGCATCACCCTCATCCCGAACCGCGTCTACGACTGGAACGTCGTCGACAAGGCCGCGACCAAGTCGATCAGCAACCGGCGCGCCGAGATCGCCAACTTCGCGCACCGGATGGAGATCCATCGGCGCGTCGATCAACTCCTCGTCGACAAGGGGCTGCTGGACCTCAAGTTCCACAAGGACGTCAAGTTCCTCAAGCACGACCTGGTGCTGCATCTGCGTGATCTGCCGTTCCGGGACGCCTCCTACCGGGAGGAGTTCGCCGCGATCGCCCGCGACTACCTGGAGTCCATCGACCGCGCCGCCTTCGACGAGGTGGAGCCCATCCACGCCATCTGCGCCTATCTGCTGCAGAAGAGCGACTGGGACAACCTCCTGCCGGCCGTCGACACCCTCACCAACCGCGACAAGATCTCCTCGCCGCTGGTGGAGCGCGACGGCCGGATCTACTGGTGTGCGGAGCATCTCGACGACCATCTCGACGACCATCTCGACGACCACCTCGACGGCGACTTCGCCCGGCACGTCCTCGACGTCACCGAACTCGGCTATCACGCCAAGCCCGTCGAGAAGATGTTCCTGCGCAACGTCCTGACCGGGTACACCGGGCATACCGGGTACACCGGTCACGAGGAGGCCGCCGGGGCTGTCCGGCTGGTCGGGCGCATCACCAATCCCCTCGGTGTCATTCCGTCCGGCGCCCGGCTCAGCGGCGAGCTGGAGTTCGCCGCCCGCCGCAAAGGCGTGCGGTTCCAGACCTTCCGCTTCCCCGTGGCCACCCTGCGGCACGAGGGCGAGGCCATCGCCTGGGAGGCGTCGGTCGACCTCGCGCGCGGGCTGCGGCCGCTGGGCATCGTGGACGCGGTGTGGGACGTACGGCTGCACCTCGGCGTCGACGGCGTACGCACCACCACCCGCCTCACCGCCGCCGAACCCGGCCTGGTCGCCGGGCGGTTGCCCGTCCGGCCCCGGCTCACCCGACTGGTCGCCGACCACATCACGCCCGAGATCTCCTCGCGCGGTCACCTCTGCTTCCGGATCGTGACCCGCGAGAAGGTGGACGCGCTCGTCGAGCGGGGTGTGCGGGGCGCCCCCGGCCGGTTCGCCAAGTCCGGGTACCGGAAGGCGAAGGAGGTCCGCAGGAAACTCACCTCCGGTGACACCAAGATCCGGCTCTACCACGAGGTGTTCAGCCGGCTGCCCGTGAAGAAGGGGCTCGTCGTCTTCGAGAGCCACCTCGGCCGGCAGTACAGCGACAGCCCGAAGGCGATCTACGAGGAAATGCGGCGCCAGGGGCTCGACTTCGAGGCCGTGTGGTCGTACACGGGGAACAGTCCTTCCGGGTTTCCGGCCGACGCCACTCTCGTACGCCGCTGGTCGCTGCCCTATCTGAAGGCGCTCGCGCAGGCCGAGTTCTGGGTCGACAACCAGAGCTATCCGCTGAAGCTCACCAAGCGGCCCGAGACCACCTACATCCAGACCTGGCACGGCTCGGCGCTCAAGCGCATGGGCTTCGACGAGCCCGAGTGGAAGCTCAGGTCCCAGCCCGAGCAGGCCGAACAGCAGCGCACCCTCGACCGCTTCGACCGGTTCCTGATCCGTTCCGAGCACGATGTACGCACCCTCGCCCGCGCGTTCCGCCTGAAGGAGAAGACGCTGCTGCGGGTGGGTTACCCCCGCAACGACGCCCTCGTGCAGACCAGGAAGCGGGAAGCGGACGTCGGCCGTCGCGAACGCGGGGCGCTCGCGGTCGAGTTGGGGATTCCCGATGGCAAGGCCGTGCTGCTGTACGCGCCCACCTTCCGTCAGCACGGGGGCAGGCAGCGGCGGTTCGAGCTGCCCTTCGACGTGGAGCGGTTCGCCGACACGTTCGGCGACCGGTACGTCCTGCTCGTGCGCTCGCACTACCTGAACCACGTCGTGCTCCCGCCGTCCGTGCGCGGGCGCGTCATCGACGTATCGGCACACCACGACGTGACCCCGCTGCTCGCGCTCGCCGACGGGCTGATCACCGACTACTCGTCCGTGATGTTCGACTACGCGCTCCTCGGCCGGCCGATGTTCTTCTTCGCGTACGACTACGAGGAGTACGTGCACGAGGGGCGCGGTACCTACTTCGACCTGCTGGAGCGGGCGCCGGGGCCGGTCGCGCGCACCGAGGACGAACTGCACACCGCCCTCACCTCCCTGGACGAGCAGGCCGCGAAGTACGCGGAGGCGCGGGAGGGGTTCGTGGCGGAGTTCGGCGAGTACGACCGGGGAAACGCCGCCCAGAGCATCGTCGACCAGTTCTTCGCGCAGTGGAGGCGTGGATGACCCTCGTGAGTACGGATCCGCAGCGGGACGTCTTCTTCGTCTCCAACAGCGTCAACGAGCTGGGCGGAGTGACCAGTTGGTCGCACCAGATGGCCCGGCTCCTCACCGAGCGCGGGCATCGCGTCCATGTCGTCGGCATCACTCCGCCCGGCGTCGAACAGGAACTCGGCGATGTCCCGTACCCGTTGACCACGTTGTACGCCGGACAGCCGCCGCGTCCCGGCCGGGCGCGGGAGGCGAGCATGCGCGAGCAGGCCGCCAGGCTCACCACGCTGTTCGGGGCGGCGCGGCCCGGCGCGGTCGTCATCGTCACGCAGGTGTGGGCCATGGAGTGGGTCGCGCAGGCCGACACCCGCGGGATGACCGTCATCGGCATGAGCCACGAGTCGTTCGACTACTCCAAGGCGTCCTCGCGCTTCCAGCGGGTGCGGCAGCACTACCAGGACGTCGACCGCATGCTGGTACTGACCCGCGAGGATGCCGACCTGTGGATCGGGCAGGGCCTGAACAACGCCTCGTTCATGCCGAACCCGCTGCCGTTCATGCCCGAGGTGCCCTCGCCCCGGACCGAGAAGGCGGTCATCAGCATCGGCCGACTGCAGGACCAGAAGGGCATCGACATGCTCCTCGACACCTGGGCGGAGGTCGCGCCGCGCCATCCCGACTGGCGGCTGCGCATCTACGGCTCGGGCGAGGACGAGGAGATCCTGAAGAAGCGGTGCACGGCTCTCGGACTCGACAACTCCGTGGACTGGATGGGCCGTACGAGCGATGTGCCGGGCGCCCTGCGCGGCGGTTCCGTCTTCGTCCAGTCCTCGCGCGGCGAGGGTTTCCCGCTCGCCCTCATGGAGGCCATGGCGACCGCCGTACCCTGCGCCGCCTTCGACTGTGCCCCCGGTGTCCACGAAATCGTCCGCGACGGCGAGGACGGCCTGCTCGCCACCGTGGGCAATACCGGTGAACTGGCCCGCCGCCTCGACACGTTGATGTCCGACAAGGAGCTTCGGGACAGAATGGGAGAGGCGGCGAGGATCAATATCCAGCGCTATACGACGGACGAGGTAGTGCGGAAGTGGGAGGACCTGTTCGCGTTCCTGGAGCGCTGAAAGGCGGCCTTCCGTCTGTCACTTGCCTCCGCCTGCGGTGAACTTCTCGTATTCCTTCAGTACTTCCTCCGTCGGCCCGTCCAGGCGCAGTTCACCGCGTTCGAGCCACAGCACCCGGTCGCACGTGTCCCGGATCGAATTGTTGTTGTGGCTCACCAGGAACACCGTCCCGGCATGCTTCCGCAGCTCCCGGATCCGCGCCTCGGACCGCTGCTGGAAGGAGCGGTCCCCGGTGGCCAGCGCCTCGTCGATCATCAGTACGTCGTGATCCTTGGCGGCGGCGATGGAGAAACGAAGCCGCGCGGCCATACCGGACGAGTACGTCCGCATGGGCAAGGTGATGAAGTCGCCCTTCTCATTGATGCCGGAGAAGTCGACGATCTCCTGATACCGCTCGCGCACCTGCTCGCGGGACATTCCCATCGCGAGACCGCCGAGATAGATATTGCGCTCACCGGTCAGGTCGTTCATCAGGGCGGCGTTCACCCCGAGCAGTGAGGGCTGCCCGTCCGTGTAGATCCGCCCGTGCTCCACCGGAAGCAGTCCGGCAACGGCTTTGAGCAGCGTGGACTTTCCGGATCCGTTCGTGCCGATGAGCCCGATCGCCTCTCCTCGGTACGCCGTGAAGGAGACCTCTTTCACGGCGTGCACCTTCCGTACGCCCGCCGCCTGTTCGGCCTTTTTCCCGCGCAGGATGCGATTCAGTGCGGCGGTGGCGCTGCCGCGTCCGGCCCCCGTGCCGTTGACGCGGTAGACGATGTCGACGCGGTCGGCGACAACCGTGGGGACGAGTTCGGCCGCGACGGTGGGGACACGGTCCGCGACGAGAGCGGGGACGGGTGCGTTCTTCGGATCAGCCACGGCCGTACGTCTCCTCAGCCTTCCAGAAGTAGATGAAGCCGCCGACGCCGGCGAGCAGGGCCCAGCCGACCGCGAGCGCCCACACGTGCGGGGGCAGCTGGCTCGCGTGGAAGGTGTCGATGAGTGCGAACCGCATGAGGTCGATGTAGACCGCGGCCGGGTTGCACTCCAGGGCGATCAGCACGATGTGCGGCAGGTTCTGGTGAGCGGTGAGCACCTTGTCGATGCTCCACATGACACCGGACACGTACATCCAGGTGCGCAGCACGAACGGCATCAGCTGTGCGATGTCCGGCGTCTTCGCACCCATCCTGGCCATGATCATCGCCACGCCCGCGTTGAACGCGAACTGAAGTGCCAGCGCGGGAACGGCCAGGAGCCAGGACACGCTGACGGGCACTCCGACGCAGAGCAGGATCACGAAGAGCGCGGCCATGGAGAACAGCAGCTGCTGGAGCTGTTGCAGCGCGTACGAGACCGGGAGCGCGGCCCGTGGGAAGTGCAGGGCGCGGACGATGCCGAGGCTGCCGGAGATGGCCCGGGTGCCCGCCATGATCGAGCTCTGTGTGAACGTCCACACGAAGACGCCGGTGACCAGGAACGGGATGTAGTCCGGCACGCCCCGGCTCGTGCCCATGAGTTCGCCGAAGATGAAGTAGTAGACCGCCGCGTTCAGCAGGGGCGTGGCCACCTGCCAGACCTGGCCGAGCTTCGCCTGGCTGTACTGGGCGGTGAGCTTGGCCGTCGCGAACGCCGTGATGAAGTGCCGGCGCGCCCACAGCCGGCGGACGTACTGCGGCAGTGAGGGGCGGGCGCCGCTGACCGTGAGGCCGTAGCGGGCGGCGAGTGCCGCGGGGTCGTCGGACAGGGCGGCCGATGACCGCACCGGGTCCGGTGTCGGGGGCGGTGTGTGGAGGACCTGACTCACATCCGCTGCTTTCGCTCGGAGCGCGGGGCTCGGGGGAGGGGGTGTGCGAACGCTTCTTTTACGTCGCTACGGGCCCGTCTTTACCTGCACCTGAAACCCTCTTTACGTCGGGACGGGGCCGTATCGTCGTAACGTGAGCGTAGGCCGATCTTGCGTCGGAACGCAACCGTTTCGTCGTAACGCCCCTATGCTGTTCCGCATGACCACGAACGCCGACGGGGCACCAGAGAGCCCGCAGCAGCCGCGTCGCCGGGCTCCCGCCGGGGCGGCGGTGCTCCGGGAGGACGTGACAGAGGCCATCAGGGCGGCCGTCTTCGAGGAACTCGCGGCCGTCGGATACGCGCGGATGTCCATCGAGGGGATCGCGCGCCGCGCGGGTGTGGGCAAGACCGCGGTGTACCGCAGGTGGCGTTCCAAGCTGCACCTGGTGCTCGACCTGGTGTCCGCGGTCGCGGTTCAGGGGCTGCCGGCGCCGGACACGGGCACCCTGGAGGGCGACCTGCGCCTCCTGTACGAGGTCACGTCACGCGCCCTGCGTCACCCTGTCGCCTCGCAGATCATCCCCGACCTCCAGGCCGAGGCCGCCCGCAATCCGGACATCGCCGAGGCCATGCAGAAAGCTCTGCGGGAGGGGCAGGAGGGCGTTGCCAGCGGTATCGTCGCCGCGGCGGAGCGGCGCGGCGAGGTCCGTATGGGCATCGACGACGAGCTGGCCCTCGACCTGATCTCCGGACCGCTGTACTGGCGCTCGGTGGTGATCCGCAGCCCCAAGCTGCCGAAGGGGTACCTGGAGAGCCTGGCCCGGGCCACGGCGGTGGCGCTCAAGGCGTTGTAGGGCGCTGTAAGGCGTTGCAAGGAGTTGTAGGGCGTCGTAAGGCGTCATAAAGGCGCCATAAGGGCGTCGTGCGGCGTTCTGCGGTGTCGTGAGGCGTGGCCGGGATCACGAAGTCGGCGTTCGCGCGCGGGTCGTGGTGGCGGCCGCGGCTGGTTCCGCCCATGCCGTGGAGCCGCGCATCGTCGCAGCTCCGCACGTATGGAGGGGTGCCCCCGCACGGCGCGTCAACCTCGTAGCGTCCGGATCGTTGTCATCCGGGCCTCACTTTCGAGGCCCTCGGGGGCGCATACTGGACTGACGATGACGAAGCCATCCGCGCCCCGGCGCCACCTGTCCACCAGTCCCTTCAAAGCTCCGGTTGTCCCGGTCGCCAAGCACTTCGCCCTGGGTGACCGTGTTACGCACGACCAGTTCGGCCTGGGCAGGATTGTCGGCGTCGAGGAGGGCATTGCGATGCTCGTCGACTTCGGCTCCCGCCAGGCCCGTATCGTCAGCCCCTATACCCGTATGGACAAGCTCTGACGGATCCCGTCGCACACGTCACACACTCGCCGCGGCCCCGGACGATGTCCGGCCCGCGGCGAGTGTGTTTCTGAGCGTGTGGCCCTGTCGGCTTCCCCGGTCCGGCGCCGCCGGCCTCCCAGCTTTGGCCCAGCCGGGCCTCTGGTCCAGCGGCCCTAGGGCCCTGTCGTCGCGTGGCAGGCGGGAGTTTGACGACAGGTCCTAGCCCAGCCGGGCCTCGGGATGAAGTCGTACCCACCCCTCCCAGGCCGACGTGATCATGTCGTGGACGTCGTACTTGGCCTTCCAGGCCAGTTCGGCGGCGATGCGGTCGGCGGAGGCGACGACGCGGGGCGGGTCGCCGGGGCGGCGCGGGGTGACGGTCGGGGGGAGCGTGTAGCCGGTGACCCCGTTGATCCGGTCGATCATCTCGCGGACCGAGACGCCCTCGCCCCGGCCGATGTTGAGGGTCAGGTCCGTGCCGGGCGCGGCGGCCAGGCGGCGGGCGGCCGCCACATGGGCCTCGGCCAGGTCGGTGACGTGGATGTAGTCGCGGACGCACGTGCCGTCGGGGGTCGGGTAGTCGTCGCCGAAGACGCGCGGGGGCGCGCCCTCCGTGAGCTTCTCGAAGACCATGGGGATCAGATTGAAGACGCCCGTGTCGGCCAGCTCCGGCGCCGCCGCGCCCGCGACGTTGAAGTAGCGCAGGGAGGCCGTCGACAGGCCGTGGGCGCGGCCCGTGGCGCGGACCAGCCACTCGCCCGCGAGCTTGGTCTCGCCGTACGGGCTCATCGGCACACAGGGCGTCTCCTCGGTCACGAGGTTGACGTCCGGCATGCCGTACACCGCCGCGGAGGACGAGAACACGAAGGACGGCACCGCGGCGGCCGTGACGGCCTGCAGCAGCACCCGCAGCCCCTCGACGTTCTCGCGGTAGTAGTGCAGCGGCAGGTCCACGGACTCGCCGACCTGCTTCTTCGCCGCCAGGTGGACGACGCCCGTGACGGCGTGGTCCTGGAGCGTGCGGGCCACCCGGTCCCCGTCCAGGGTCGAGCCGACGACCAGCGGTACCCCGTCGGGCACGCGCTCGGCGATTCCGGTGGACAAGTCGTCGTACACCACGGCCCGTTCGCCCGCCTCGGTCATCGCGCGGACGACGTGCGCCCCGATGTAGCCGGCGCCGCCGGTGATCAGCCAGGTCATGTATCGGCCGTCCCCTCGTGTGTCGGTTCGTGTGTCGGTTCGTGCGTGGCCGGAATCACTGAGCCGCCTCTCAGTGAAGCAAACGCCTCATTCTGCGGCGCAGCACAATGGTCATTCCGCGCCAGCCGGGCGCCAGTCGCAGCGCCAGGGAGCCCGCGTGGGTCGCGTACGGCTGGACGAGCAGCATCCCGTGCCGGCCGTTCGGCACGACGGAGCGGCGCAGCAGGCCAGGTCCCGCGACGGCGTGCGCGGTGGTCTCGCGGCTCGTGCCGTCGTGGAAGCGGAGGCGCAGACGCAGGTCCCAGGTGCCGGACCCGAGCGCCGCGAGGTCGACGGCCGCCTCGGCCGTCCAGGAGCCGATGCCCGAGCCGATGCCCGAGCCGATGCCCGAGTCGATGCCCAAGCCCGTGTCCATGCCCGGGACAGCGCCCGAGTCGTCGTCTCGGGGATCGGGGTCGTCCGGCCGGAACTCCGCCGTCACCGTCAGCCCGACCACCCCGTCCTGCCGGTTCACGAACTCGGCGTCCACGGACGCCGGTGCCGCGTCCGCCATCCGCCCGTACAGCTCGTACAGGCGCAGCCGCAGCCGGGTGGCACGCATGCGTGGCCGCAGTTCCGCGTCGACGGCCACAGGGAGGAGGCGTACGGGCCGGGACAGGAGGTGTTCCAGCGTCACCTGGGGCAGGTCGGCGGACCAGACCGGCGTACCGTCCGCGAGCCGGGCGTAGGGCGGCCGCAGCCGGGCCGGGCGCGCCGCGACCTCCTTGACGCGAGTCAGGTCGCGCGGCTCCTCGGAGGCCCTCACGACCTGCGCGACGACCCGTCCGGGCGCCGGCGCGAGCGCGAGGTCGGCCGCGTCGAACGTCGCGAGGTACGCGCGCGTGAGGGCCCACCACTCGTTCCGGTACTCGGGGCCGCGCCGATCGAGCTCACGCGCGTACATCCGCAGCGAGTGGTCGAGGAACCTCGCGCGCGTCGCCCGCGCCAGCCGCTTCTCACCGGCGCCGAGGAGGATGTCGTACGAGAGTCCGTGGGCGGTGATCCTGGACCGCCAGTTGTCGACGCCCGCCCGGTCAAGGGAGATCGACAGCCGCTCGGCGCCGCGGCGCACGTGCCAGACGTACACCGTGTCCGGGATCAGCGCGACGCGCGGGCCGGCGGCGAGCACGCGCGCGGTGAAGACGAAGTCCTCGTAGGGGAAGCGTCCTTCGGGGAAGCGGATGCCGTGCTCGCGCAGGAAGTCGGTGCGGTAGAGCTTGTTGACGCAGAGGGTGTCGTGGACCAGGTGGATGCGACGGGACGGGTGCGTCACCAGGGCGGTCGTCGCGTACAGCTCGGGCTGCCAGGGGACCTCGCGGCCGGACGGCAGCTCGCGGCGTACGCACAACCCGGCCGCGACCTCGGTCCCGCGCCCGGCGACCGCGTCGAGGAGCGCGTCCACGGCGCCGGGCGGCAGGACGTCGTCGCTGTCCAGGAACATCACGTACGGGGCCGTCGCGGCGTCGATCCCGTCGTTGCGGGGGCTGCCGCAGCCGCCGCTGTTGACCTCGCGGCGGAGCACCTTCAGACGTGGCTCGTCGAGGGCGAGCCGGTCCAGGAGGTCCGCGCTGCCGTCGGCCGAGCAGTCGTCCACGGCGATCACCTCGCGGACGGCGGGCCCCTGCGCGAGGGCCGAGCGCACCGCGTCCGTCACATGGGCGGCGTCGTCGTACCCGATGACCACGACGCACACCTGTGACGGGAGGGGACGCAGGCCTGCTTGCGCGGGTGGCACGGGCTGTACGGGCTGTACGGGCTGTACGGGCTGCTCAGGCTCGACGGGTCGCTTGGGTCGTATGGGGTGCATGGGTCGTATGGCTTCCACGGGACGAAATAGTGAACTGTGTAGGTAATTTTCCGTTAAGAGGTGCTTACTGTCTCGTGGGGAAGATGGCGGGAATTGTGTGAGGGTTCCATCTCGGTGGATCGGCTTCCCGTGGGCCTGCTTCCGGTGGGCCGGATTCCGTCCGGCCGCATTGCGGCGGTCCACAGGCGGCGGAAGGAGAGCGCCGCGGCCGCGACGAGCAGTCCGTTGCGGACGAGCATCAGCAGCGAGCCGGTCCAGGTGCAGTCCATGACGTCCTCGTACAGGACGGGGTACACGAGGGCGCTCGCCGCCGTGGCCGCCGTGATCAGCGCGGCCACCGGGCGCTGCGTGGTGTGCCGTGAGGTCAGACACACGGCGGCCAGACCGAGCAGCCACACCAGGTACTGGGGGCTGATCACCCGGCTCGTCACGGTGAACAGGAGTACGGCGCAGAGCGCGGCGTCGTACGGAGTGGCCGGCGTCCAGCGGCGGGCCCGCAGCCGCCACAGCAGCAGGGCCCCGAAGGCGGCGACGGTGAGCGCGAGCGACATCGCGGCGACCGCGGTGACGTACGGCCCGGTGAACTCCATCGCCCCGTACCGGTAGTGCACCTGTCCCGGCCAGCCGGCGTGGCGGGCGAAGGAGAGGGCCGTCCCGCCGAGCGACTCGATCTGTACGCCCCGGCCGCCCTGCTGGCGCAGGAAGTCGAAGGGGTCGCGGAAGAGCGCCGCGAGAGCGAGGAGCAGGACGCACGCGGTGACGGCCGCCGAGGTCCACACCTCCCTCGTCGTCCGTCCCCTGGGGGTGCCGATCAGGGTGAGGGCGGGCCACACCTTCACGAGGGCGCCCATAGCGGCGAAGGCACCGCACGCGCGCGTGGAGCGCGAAAAGGTCAACAGGGCGATGACGGCGAGGGCGGTGACCTGCACGTCGTAGCGGGCGAGCGGGAGGTGCAGGAGGAGGGGGAGACCCGCAGTCCAGAGGGCCGCGCCGCGCAGGCTGCGGCCCGTCCGGGTGCCCGCGCGCGTGAGGGCGACGGCGACCAGGGCGTCGGCGGCGAGCGTCACGAGCACGAACGCCTGGAAGTACGTCAGCCCCGGCAGCAGCCCGGGGGCCAGCATGACCGGTCCCGCGCCCGGCGGGTACTGCCACAGCCGGTCGCCCGACGGGAACGTGCCGTGGGCGAGCACGCCGTACCAGCGGGCGTACAGCTGGTGCACCTCACGTGCGATGCCGCCGATGCCCAGCGGGGCACTCTGGTCCCGGGTCAGCAGCCAGAGCATCAGGGCGCGGGTGGTCAGCCAGCCGGCGGTGAGGGGGAGGACGCGGGGCTTCATCCAGGGCTTCACGCGAGGGATCGTAAGCCGCAAGAAGACATATACCGTCTGATGACGGGTCAATCACCAATGAAGGCTGACTAATAGCACAAAATATCTTGCATGCTCGTCAAGCGCCCGCAGGTCGCCGTCGTCGTCGCCGTGCTCGTACCCGTACTCGTCATGTCCGGGATCGGTCTCTGGGGGATCGATCGTGGCGGGATGTGGCGGGACGAGGCCGTCACCTTCGAGGTGGCGCGGCGCTCGCTCCCGCAGATCTGGCAGCTGCTGCACTCCGTGGACGCCGTGCACGGCCTCTACTACTTCCTCATGCACGCCGTCCTCGCCCTCCACCCCGGAGAGGTCGCCCTCCGCCTCCCCTCGCTCTGCGCGGCCGCCGTGACGGCGGGCCTCGTCGCGGCCCTGGGGGCCCGGCTCGCCCGCCCGAGGGTGGGCCTGTGGGCAGGCCTGCTGTACGCCGTGACACCGATGACCGGGCACTTCGCCCAGGAGGGACGTTCGTACGCGCTGGTCGCCGCCGGGGCCACGGCGGCGACGCTGCTGCTGGCGCGAGCGGCGACGGCGACGGCGACTGAGGCGACGGTGACGGTGAAGGTGCCGGCCGGCCCTGCCGGGAGGCACGCGCGCGTGGAGGAGCGGACAGAGCACGCGCGCGTGGAGGGACGGAAAGGGCACGCGCGCGTGGAGGGACGGAAAGGGCACGCGCGCGTGGAGGGACGGAAAGGGCACGCGCGCGTGGAGGGGCGGAAAGGGCACGCGCGCGTGGTCGCCTGGTGTGCGTACGGAGGGGTCGTCGCCGTCACCGTCCTGCTGCACGAGTTCGCGGTACTGATCCTGCTCGCGCACGCCGCCACCCTGGCCCTCGCACGGATGCCCCGCCGCGTGTGGCGGGAGTGGGCCTGCGCCGCGGGTGCCGTACTCCTCGTACTGCTGCCGCTCGCCCTGGTCTCCAGCGGCCAGGCGGACCAGGTCGCCTGGCTCCAGCCCCCGGGCGGCGGCACCGTCGAACGCCTGCTGCGCTCCTTCACGGGCCCGACCCAGCTGGTCCTGGGCCCGTACCTGCTGCTGATCGCCCTCGCCCTGCGCGCCCCCTTCGCCCCGCCCGCCCGCCGGGGCGAACTCTCCCTCCCCGCGGTTGCCCTGCCGCTGCTGCTCCTCCCGCCCGCGGCCCTCATCGCGGTCTCGCGCCACTGGCCGCTGTACGACGACCGCTATGTGCTGTACGCGCTGGCCGGGGCGCCGCTGCTGGCGGCGGCGGGGGCGGAACGGCTGATCGTGGCGGCGCGCCGGGTCGGCTTTCCACGGCGGGACCCTGACGCCTCAATGACCTCCGCGACCCTCGCCGCCTCCGCCACCGCCTCGGCTTCGGCCTCCGCCGCCGACGCCCCGACGGGGGACCCGGGTGGCGCTCCGGGTCGCGTACGTGGAGGCGTCCGGGTGCCGTACGCCGCCACGCTCCTCGGCGTGCTGGCCATCACCCTCGCCTTCGTCTCGCAGTTCCCCGTCCTTCGGGAGGACCGGGACCCCGCCCGCCGCCCCGACAACCTCGCCGTCGTCTCCGCGGCGGCGGCCCAGCGGATGAGCCCCGGCGACCCCGTGCTCTTTCTCCCGTCGGTCGGCAGGCGCTCGGCGCTGGCGTATCCGAAGGGGTTCCGGGGCACGTGGGACATCGCGCTGGAGGAGCCCGCCCGCGTCTCCGGAACGCTCTACGGGCGCGAGACCGGCCCGGACGAGCTGCGCCGCAGACTCGGCGGCCTGGACCGTGTATGGGTGGTCGCCGAGCCGCGCGCGCTGAGGCCGGGCTGGCATCCGAGCGATGCGACCGAGCGGGTCAAACTCGCCGTCGTGGGCAAGGAGTTCGTGCCGCGGGCGGAGTTCGTACGGAAGGGGACGATTCTGCGGCTGTATGTGCGCAAGGCTTCGACGATGTGAGGGGCGGGGTGAGGGCTGGGGTGGGCGGGGTGCGTGGGCGTGGTGCGTGGCCGGGAGTGTGGTTCGGCAGCGCGTTGTCGTTGGTTACGCGTCGGATCCCGAAGTCTCGTCCAGTGCCGCCGTGTCCAGTGCGTTCGTGAGTTTGTCGAGGCGGGCCCGCAGTTCGAGGACCTCGGTCAGGTCGAAGCCCGTCGCGGCGGCGATCCGGCGCGGTACGCGCACGGCCCGCTCGCGCATGGCCGCGCCCTCGTCCGTGAGCCCGACCACCACGGACCGTTCGTCCCGGGCGCTGCGCTCACGCCGTACGAGACCGGCCGTCTCCAGCCGCTTCAGCAGCGGTGACAGCGTGCCGGAGTCGAGTCGCAGATGTTCGCCGACCTTCTTCACGGGCAGTTCGCCGTGTTCCCACAGGACGAGCATGACCAGGTACTGGGGGTAGGTGAGCCCCAGCTCCTTCAGGGCGACCCGGTACACGCTGCCGAAGGCGCGGGACGCGGCGTTCAGGGAGAAGCAGATCTGTTGGTCGAGACGGAGGAAGTCGAGGAAGTCCTCGTCTCGTGCGGGGTGGTGTGCGGGCGTCGAGGTCATGCCCTCAGGATACCTCCAGTGCGTCATTTAGTTGTGCGCAATTAAGTTGTGTGCTCTACTTGTGGCCGTGAGGCGGCCGGACCAAGGCTCGCCGATACGACATTGACCTTGAGAGGGATGGTTTCCATGGACGCGCTCTACACCGCTGTCGCTACCGCCACCCACGGCCGTGACGGCCGCGCCTACAGCTCCGACGGGAAGCTCGACCTGGAGCTCGGCATACCGACGGAGATGGGCGGCAACGGTCAGGGCACGAACCCGGAGCAGCTGTTCGCGGCCGGTTACTCGGCCTGTTTCGCCAGTGCGCTCGGTGTGGTCGGTCGGATGGCGAAGGTTGACGTCAGCGACGCGGCGGTGACTGCCGAGGTCGGTATCGGCAAGCAGGGGGAGGGGTTCGCGCTGGCTGTCACGCTGCGCGTGGAGCTGCCCGAGTCCGTGGACGCCGCGCTCGGGCGCAAGCTGGTCGAGCAGGCGCACCAGGTGTGCCCGTACTCCAACGCGACCCGGGGCAACATTCCGGTGGAGATCGTCGTCGAGTAGGGCTGTCCTCGCCCCCGCCGCCCCCAAGGACGAAAGACAGGGGCGCAGCCCCGTCTTTCAGGGGCGCGGGGAACTGCGCGACCAGCCCCCACGCACCCGCACCCGACACACCACACTCCCGCTCCTAAAGACAGGGGGCCTGCCCCGCAGGCGCGGGCACGCCGGCGAGCGGGGCCGAAGGGGACTGGTCCGCCGCCGACATCGCCGGCGGCGCCGGGCGGCGGTCCGCGAGCGGTACCACCGCCGGGAGCCCCGCCGTCTCGCCGAGCACGAGTCGGCGTACCACCCTCTCCGCCGCGTGCCCGTCGTCGTACGGGCAGAAGCGGGCCCGGAACGCCGACCGGAGCTGCGTGGAGCGGGACCCGCGCCAGTGACCCGTCGCGAAGATGTCGATCAACTCGTCCTCGCTGCGCGCCACCGCACCCGGCGGGAACGCCCGCAGGTCGAAGTAGGTCCCGCGGGCCGCATCGTACGCGTCCCAGTCGTCCGCGTGGATCACGATCGGCCGGTCGAGGTTGGCGTAGTCGAACATCAGCGAGGAGTAGTCGGTGACCAGCGCGTCCGAGGCGAGGCACAGGGACTCGACGCTCGGATGGTCCGACACGTCGATCAGGCGGCCGGAGCTGCGGGCGAGCGGGGCCCCGTACGTGTGGTGTGCGCGGGTCAACAGGACGAAGCGCGGGCCGAGTTGGCGCAGGATCCGCTCCAGGTCGAGCGCGGTGCGCTGGGTGCGGCGGTAGTCGCGGTGCGTGGGCGCGTACAGGACGGCGACCGCGCCCTCGGGGATGCCGAGGCTCTCGCGCAGCCGGGCCACGTCGGCCGAACTCGCCCGCTGGAACACGTCGTTGCGCGGCTGGCCGTACTCCAGTGTCGTGTGGGCGGACGCGAAGACGCGCTCCCAGACGAGCGTGGAGTGGCGGTTGCCGGACAGGCAGTAGTCCCACTGGTCCGCGCCGCGCAGCACCTCGGCGAAGTCCGTGTCGCGGGCCGCCGCCGGGCGGTCCTGGAGGTCCAGGCCCATCTGCTTGAGCGGTGTGCCGTGCTGCGTCTGGACGAGGATCTGCCCCGGGCGCTTGACCAGTCGGGGGTCGAACTCGGCGTTGTTCACGAGGTACTTGGAGCGGGCGAGCGCCGTCCAGTACGCGGCGGTGCCCGGCGTCAGCCGACGGGTCGACGTCGGGATCGTGTGGTGGAACTCCGGGCGCGCGATCCACGCGGTGCGCACCTGAGGCGCGTACGTCCGGAACGCGTCCTCCAGCGCCCCCGGGTTGCAGCCGTGACCGCGCCCGCCGTGGCTGGCGAACACGGCCCGGTCGGCACGGACGGGCAACCGGAGCTGGACCTTGTAGTGCAGCCGGAGCGCGGCCGTCCGGACGGTCCGGGCCAGCGCCCCGGTGAGTCGCGCGGCTCGTCGCGTCAGCCGCGTCGCCGCCCACACCGCGCGGTACGCGCGGAGACTGCCCAGGCGTACCAGCGCGTGCCGCGGCCAGGTGTGGGGCGGGGCCTCGACTCCCTGTACGCGGTAACGGCCGTAGTGGGCACGGGCCTTGCGCAGGAACCGGGCACGGGAGCCGTGCGGCAGCCGGTCGCGCTTGAGGAACACGGCCGACAGATGCTCGACCATGCGGCCGAACAGGACCGGGCGCCACTGCGCCAGTTCGGGGTGCGCGTCGAGATGCGCGAAGACCCGTTCGTACTGGTCGAAAATGTCGAAGTGCCGGTCGCTGACCGTGCCGAGGATGTTCCCCTGGCGCCGTTGGCGGTAGTGGACGCAGACCTGGTCGAGGGTCGCGATCGTCTCGGCGGTCATCAGGACGGGGGCTGTCCAGGGGATGTTCTCGTAGTAGCCGGGCGGGAAGGCGAAGCTCTCCCCGGCGACGAACTCCCGGCGGTACGCCTTGTTCCACACGACCATGAGGAGCTTCAGCAGCCCCGGACGGTCGTCGAGGCGGAACGGCGCCGGGCCCTGCTCGGTGAGTTGGCCCGCCTCCGCGTCGCGTACCTGCTCGCCCGACCAGAAGGTGCGCGCGTAGTCGTAGACCAGGACGTCCGGGTCGCCGGTCTCCTCGATGCGGTCGGCGATGGCGCGCAGGGCGTCCGGGGTGAGGCTGTCGTCGCCGTCCAGGAAGACCAGGTAGTCGCCGGTCGCGTGCCGCATACCGGCGTTGCGGGCGCGGCCGAGGCCCACGTTCTCCTCAAGGTGGACGGCCCGTACGCGGGGGTCTCGGGCCGCGAACTCGTCGATGATCGTGCCGCAGGCATCCGGTGAGCAGTCGTCCACCGCGATCAACTCAAGGTCGGTGAAGGACTGTTCGAGGACCGATGCCATGCACTCGTGCAGATACGCCTGCACCTGGTACGCGGGGACAATGACACTGAACCGGGGCAAGGTACATCCTTGTGTCGGCGCGGGCATACGGCCCGGGAACGGCCAAAGGGGTGACCTGGTTACGCCGAATGCGGCATGTGGGGGACCCCGGGTGAACGCGAAAGGGGCGGACCGGTGTCGGCCCGCCCCTCGCGAGATGTACTCCAGGTGCCTCGACTCGCAGGCCCCCGACTCGGAGGCTCTCCGACTCGGAGGCTCTCCGACTCGGAGGCCCCGGACGCTACTTCACCGCTCCCGCCATCACCCCGGACACGAACTGCCGCTGGAACGCGAAGAACACGGCCAGCGGGATCACCATCGAGATGAACGCGCCGGGCGCCAGCGTCTCGATGTTGCCGGAGAACTGGCGGGTCTGCTGGGTCAGGGCGACTGTCAGCGGCCGTGAGTCGGAGTCCGAGAAGACCAGCGCCACCAGCATGTCGTTCCACACCCACAGGAACTGGAAGATGCCGAGCGACGCGATCGCGGGCGCGCCGAGCGGCAGGATCACGGTGGTGAACAGACGGGTCTCGCCCGCCCCGTCGAGCCGTGCCGCCTCCAGGAGTTCACGGGGGATCTCCGCGAAGAAGTTCCGCAGCAGGAAGATCGCGAACGGCAGGCCGAAGCCCACGTGGAACAGGACGACACCGATGATGGTGCCGAAGATCCCGAGATCGCCGAAGAGTTCGGACATCGGGATCAGGGCGATCTGCACCGGCACCACGAGCAGCGCCACCACGGCCAGGAACCACCAGTCGCGGCCCTTGAAGTCCATCCAGGCGAAGGCGTATCCGGCCATGGCCCCGATGACGATGACCAGCGCGGTGGCCGGCACGGTGATCCAGATCGTGTTGAGCAGGGAGTCGGTGATCTCCTCCTTGCCGAGCAGGGTCGAGTAACTCTCGGTGGTGAGCTGGGCCGGCTTGCTGAAGACCGTCCACCAGCCGGAGTCGGCGATGTCGGTCGGGTCCCGGAACGACGAGGCGAGCAGCCCCACCGTCGGCGTCACCCAGAGCAGTGCGACCACGATGAGGAAGACCCGCATCACACCGCCGGTCGCGCCGCTCGCCAGCCTGGAGACGAGCGACCGCTCGGGCGGACCGGCCGCTTCCGCGGTCTCCGGCGGGGCTTTCAGGGGTACGGAGGGTGCGGTCACCGTCGGCGCTCCCTTCGCAGTCGGCGGATGTTGACGATCATCACCGGCATGACGAGCAGCAGCAGGACCACACCGATCGCGCTGGCGAGGCCGAGGTCTCCGCCACCGCCTGTGTACGAGTTGTAGAGCTGCAGGGCCAGGACGTTGGCCTCGTCCTGGGTGGGCTGCGGGGCGATGATGTAGATCAGGTCGAAGATCTTCATCACGTTGATCATCAGCGTGATCAGTACGACGACGAGGACCGGCGCGAGCAGCGGAACGGTGACCCGGCGGAACACCTGCCACTCGTTGGCCCCGTCGACCCGGGCCGCCTCCAGGAGGTTGCGGTCCACTCCGGCGAGCCCCGCCGCGATGAGCACCATCGCGAAACCCGCCCACATCCACGCGTACGAACCGATGATGGCCGGCGTGATCAGGCTCGGGCCGAGCCAGTCGACGCCGTTGTAGGGCGCCGCGAAGTTCGAGGCGGGCAGGCGCAGTTGGGCACCGTCGGCGGAGGCCGGCAGCGTGAACGTACCGTCGTCGCCCGCCTTCGTGGAGGCCACGACCTTGCCGTCCTTGACCGCCTCGACCTTGATGCCGGGCAGAGCCTTCTCACCCGCGTCGATGGCGCCCTTCTCGCCGCCGCCACCCAGTTTGAAGTCCAGCCAGACCGTGCCGGACACCCCGTCGCCCGAGGCCTGGGCAGGCTCCGCGTCCCCCGGGTCGCCGGGCAGCTTGTTCGGGGCGATACCGACCAGCGGGAGCAGCACCGGAGTGCTCGCGCTCACCGTGCCCGTGGAGGTGAAGGAACCCCCGCCGGACGCCTTGAGATCGCTCTCGGTCGACGGGCGCGCCTTCGGATAGACCGACGACTCGGCGAAGGTGTCGTGCACGCCCACCACCACGGCGTTGGCCACGCCCTGGTCGGGGTCCGCCTCGTACACGAGCCGGAAGATGATGCCCGCGGCCAGCATGGAGATGGCCATCGGCATGAAGATGATGAGCTTGAACGCCGTTGCCCAGCGCACCCGTTCGGTCAGTACGGCGAAGATCAGGCCGAGCCCGGTGACCAGGGCGGGCGCCACCGCGACCCAGATCGCGGTGTTCTTGACCGCGGTGAACGTGGCGTCGTCCGTGAAGATGTCGCCGTAGTTGCCCAGCCCCACGAAGCCCGAACCGTCGGCGTCGTACAGACTGCGCCAGACCGAGTACCCGATCGGGTAGACCACGAGCGCGCCGAGCAGCACGAGCGCGGGCAGCAGGAACAGACCTGCCACCCACGGCCGGGTACCCATCACGCTCTTGCGTTTTCCGGCGGGGGGCACCGGACCAGCCGGGCCCCCCGCCGTCGCCACCTGCGACGACATGGGCTGCCGTCAGCCCTTGTACGCCTTGGCGGCGTCCGCTTCGAGCGCCTGCTGCGCGCCCGCGACGTCCGAGGGGGTCTTCAGGAAGTCCTGCAGCGCCTTCCACTCGCCCGCGCCCTGGGTACCGCCGAAGGCGGCCGGGGCCTGGTCGGACATGTCGAAGCGGAAGTCGTCGCCCGCGTCGAGCAGCGCCTTGGCGATGTCTCCGGCCACGTCGTCCTTGTAACTCTTCAGGTCCATCTCCTTGTTGGGGGAGATGATGCCGCCCTGCGCCGCCCAGAGCTCGGCCGCGTCGGTCGACGCGAGGAAGGTGATCAGGGCCTGCGAGGCCTTGTCGTCCTTCAGGATCACGGCCACGTCACCACCGCTGACCACCGGCGACTCGTCGCCGACCGCCGGGAACGGGAAGACCTTGGCGTCCGTGCCGATCTTCGCCTTCGTGTCGGCGTTGATGTTCGCCGCGACGAAGTCGCCCTCGTAGACCATCGCGGCCGGGGTGTCACCCGAGAAGGTGTTCGTCACCGACTTGGGGAACTCGGTGCGCAGTGCGCCGGCCTTGCCGCCCGCGATCAGGTCGTCCTTGCCCCACAGTTGGGCCAGCGTGGTCAGAGCCTCCTTGACGGAGGGGTCCGTCCATTTGATCTCGTGCTTCGCCAACTGGTCGTACTTCTCCGGTCCTGCCTGCGAGAGATAGACATTTTCGAACCAGTCGGTGAGGGTCCAGCCGTCCTGTCCGCCGATGGAGACCGCGGGCGAACCGGCGTCCGACAGCGTCTGCGCGGTCTGGACGAACTCGTCCCAGGTCTTGGGTTCCTCGGTGATCCCGGCCGCCTCGAACGCGGCCGTGTTGTACCAGACCAGGGACTTGTTGGCGGCCTTCGCGTAGACGCCGTACTGCTTGCCCTTGTAGGCGCCCAGGTCCTTCCAGCCGGCCGAGAAGTTCTTGTCGATCTGCGCCTGTGCCTCGGCGCCGAGGGGCTTGACCCAGCCCTTGTCGACGAACTGATGCAGCACACCGACCTGCGGCAGGAACGCCACGTTCGGCGGCTTGCCGCCCTGGATCTTCGTGCCCAGGAAGGTGGACGTGTTGTTGCCGGTCGGTACGAAGCTGACCTCCGCGCCCGTCCGCTTCTCGAACTCGTCCATGACCTTGGTGAAGTTGTCCTGCTCAGGGCCGGTCCAGACGGCCGCGACCTCCAGCTTCTGGCCGTCGAGCTTGGGGAGTTGAACACTGGCGGCGCTGCCGCTGGTCTCGCTTCCCCCGCCTCCTTCGTCGCCCTTGTCGTCGTCACCGCCGCACGCCGTGAGCGTGAGCGCCATCGCCCCCGCGACGACGGCGGCCGCGGTTCGTGCGGTCCGGCTCCTCTTGCGCGATGCGTTGTGAGACGTGTTGTGCGACGCGTGTATACGAAGAGTGTTGCTGCGCATGGCTTGCCCCGTTCTCCGTCGAACGTCCGAGCGTTGTCCGTGCGTTCTTGGTCTACGCCCGTGCGCTTGGAGGCGGCAAGAGCGCCTGCGCTGTCAAGACCGTGATCGTGACCGCGTCGTGACGTGGGGTCATGGGGGCGGAGCCCCGGGGGGACTCGGGGGCTCCGCCCCCGAACCCCCGCTCCTCAAACGCCGGAGGGGCTGACTACCAGCCTGTCCGGCGTTTGAGGACGAGCGCGTTCAGCGCGATGCGGGGGTCTGGGGGCGCAGCCCCCAGAAAGGGACGATGGGGGTCCCCCCGCTCGAGCGAAGCCGAGAGTGGGGGAGGGTAGGGGCGGCGGGGGCGAAGAAAAAACCAAACGCCGCCGGCGCTAAAGAAGCGACGGCACCTCCGTCGCCGACACGGACCGTGCGGCCCGCTCCAGCGCGCTCGCCAGCAGCGCCAGATCCGTCGGCCCATTGCCCAGCTCGCGCACGGGCCTGCGCGCGGGCGGATCACCCATCCGAGCCCACTCCAGCGGCACAACCGTGGGCCGCAGCGTCGCCGTACGAGGAATACGCCCCGTCACCCGGCCCGCCTGGAACGGCGTTGAACGACCGGCCGACACGCCGAGACGCCCCCGCCCCGGCGCGGGCTCCTCCGGCCCGGCCGTGGGCGCTTCGAGAACGACCCGCAGGCTCGCCCGCCGGGCCAGCTCCGTCTCGTCCGTCCGGGCCCCGCCCCCGGTCGCCGCGACCAGATGCACCCCGAGCCGCTCCCCGTCCCGCGCCACCGCTTCCAGCGCCCGCACGACCGAACCGGCCGCCGGCCGCCCGGGGGAACCCAGCGCGGGGGACAGCAGCGCGTCCAGGTCGTCGACGACCACGACGAGCCGGGGGAGCGGCGGGCCAGCCTCCGGCCGGGGCCGGGCCGCGGCGGGCCGCAGCCGAAGCGTGGAGGTGGAGGACGCGTCGAGGTCCCCGGCACCCGCACCGGCGGCGACCCCGCCCGCCGACCCAGCCGTACCAGCCGCGCCGACCGAACCAGCCGACCCGGCCCCGGCGGAGCGCTGCGCGACGACACGGCCCGACACCCCTTGCCGGTCGTGTCGGTCGTGCCGATCCTGCCGGTCGTTGCGGTCCTGCCCGGCGTGCCACTCGGCGAAGTCGAGCCGCCCGAGCAGCTCGGCCCGCCGCTTCAGCTCCGCGGACAGCGACTGGGCGAACTCCCGCATCCGTACGGGATCGTGGGCGCCCAGGTGCGTCGTGACATGGGGCAGGTCCGTGCACACCTGGAGCCCGTCCCCGCGCGTGGCCGCGCCACCGCCCGTACTGTCCCTGCCGTCGATGAGCACGATGCCGAGCCGGTCGGGCCGCTCCGCGGCGGCGAGCGAGGCGGCGACGGAGCGCAGCAGCTCCGTACGCCCGCTGCCCGAGGGGCCCTCGACCAGCAGATGCGGGCCCTCGTCCGAGAGGTTCACGCAGACGGGCCCACGAGGGCCGGCGCCGAGCACGGCCGTGGCCCGGCCGCCGAGCGCCTCCGTGTCGTCGGCCGCGTCCGCCCAGCGCGCCATCAGCGACGCCGGGGTGGCCCTCGCCAGCCCCAACTCGTCCAGCAGCCGGGCGGCTTGGGGCAGCGGCGCGGACACGCGCGTGTGCCGGTCACCGGCCACGCCGTCCGCGCGGAGCGGTGCCAGCGCCCGGGCGAACCGCTCCGCCCACGCCATGGACACGGCGTCCACCGCGGCGACCGTGCCGTGGCCGACCGGGCCGCCCTGTGGGGTGGCCGAGCCGCCGCCCGCCGGCTTGCCGTGCGCCACGCGCAGCAGCCGCAGCGCCGTCGCCACGTCACCGCTGAGCAGCGCGACGGCACCGCACTCCCGGAAGGCGGGCGAGGCCGCGCAGGCCGCCTCGTACGTGTCCGTCACCGGCGAGGCGGGCGACGCGGACGGTGTCTCGGCGAGACAGATGACATGGATGCCGGCCTGGGGCCCCTCGGCCGCGAGCCGTGACACGGCCTCCCGTACACCGGCCGACCCGGGGTCCCCGTCCACCACGACGACGGTGTGGGGGCCCTGCCACCCGGCCCGCGCCGGATCGTCGGACCGCGCCCAGGAGGGCCGCCTGGCCTGTCCTCGGGCGGCCGCGTCACTGGTCTGCGTACCGCTGCGGGGGAGCCCCAGGTGGGTGGTGTTGCTGTCGCGGGCGGTGGGGTGGGCGCGGGCGGGTGCCGGGCCGGAGGTCTGGTCGGTGGTCCGGGACCTGGAATCGGTGCGCTCACCGGCGAGGGCCGGGTCGTCGTCCGACGCGTGGCGTGGGCGGGCGCGGGTGGGGTCGTCGGGGGACGCCCCGGGGCGGTCGTTCGTGCCGCCGCCCTGGCCCCGCTCGGTGCCTGGCTCCCGCCGCTCGCCGGCGCCCGATCGGTTCAACGGCGAGAAGGCCCCGTTGTCGTCCGGTGAGCCCGCGCCGAGCCGAAACGCTCCACCGCCGGCAGCGGACGCCCGGCCCACCTCCGCCAGGTGGTCCTCAAGGCGGCGGACCAGCTCCTCCGTACGCGCCGTCGCCTGTTCGCGGTCGTAGGCCAGGAGGAGACGGCAGTCCTGGCCGTGGGTGGGACGGAGGTGGGGGAGCCAGCCGAGCCAGGACCACTCGGCGGTGCGCTCCTCCACGGAACGCGAGCGGTCGGTGCTGATCAGGGTGATTTCCAGGGTGTCGGGCGAGTGCAGCGCGGCGAGCTGGGCGACCACCGCGCGCGCGAGCCCCGACAGACGGCCGCGCGGCCCGGCCAGGCCCAGTGCGCCGACCTCCCGCAGGCCCGCCGTCACCGGCACCGAGGGCAGTGTGCCGGAGCCGTCGGGCGCGCTCCGGTCCGCCGTGCCGAGCCGCACCGTGAGCGTCTCCGGGTGTCCCGGGCCGCGCTCCCACAGCCGCGGTCCCGGTCCGAGCGCGGTCAGCAGCAGCGCGGCGTGATCGGGCCACCGCTCGGGCTCGGGCGCGCCCGCGGCCACCGGCTCGGCGGCCGGTGTCTCGTACGCCCCGTACGTCTCGTACGCGTCGTCGTCCTCCGCGTCCGGCTCGTCGCTCCGGCCGCCCGCCAGCCGGCGGGCCCACGCGGAGAGTCCGCCGCGCTTGCGCGCCTCGCGCGGCGCGGACGTCCCCCGGAGGGGAGTGCCTTTCCGCCCGCTCTCACCGGGGGCCGAGGTGTCCGGGCTGTCTTCGGGGACCGCTCCGGATGGCGCTCCGGAGTCGGTGCTCTCCATCCGCGGCGCCCCGCCCTGTCCGGGCACGACGGCCGGGCCCGCGGGCGTGTGCCCCTGGGCCCCGTGGGAGCGCCCGCCCTCGGCGGCACCCCAACCGGCGGTGCCGTACCCGTGATGCGTCTCGCCGGTGGGCGGTGCGACCCGGGAACGGGACGCCTCCGGAGCGCCCCCGTCACTCTGGTCGCCCTCCTCGCCCGCCTCGCGCGCGTGGGGCACTCTCGCGGCCTCGCCGGGCGCCGACTGCTTCTGTCCCGCACCGCCGACAGGGGCCGGCGGGGCTCCTCGCCCGGGTGTCTCCGGGGCCGTCACGACCCGGACACGGCCCTCGCCGTCCGGCGCTGTCTCCCGTACGACATCCGGTTCGCCCGCCGGGGTCAGGCGCAGTGCCGACTCGCCGACCCGCAGGAGGGACCCCGGCGCCAGTCGCACCGGGCGCTCGCTCACGCGTCGGCCGTCCAGTGTCGTGCCGTTCGTGGAGCCCAGGTCCGCGACCGAGACGTGGCCGTCCGCCGCGACCGTCACGGCGCAGTGGAGGCGGGAGACGTCCGGGTCGTCCAGGGGTACGTCGGCGTCGGCGGAGCGGCCGATGTCGATCCGGCCGCCGTGCAGGAAGTGGACCCCTCCGGCATCGGGTCCTGCGACCACGCGCAGCTGTGCCGCGGCGGGGTCGAGCTCGGGACCGGGCTCCGCGGGGGCGCCCAGGGACAGCACGGCGCCGTCCATGAGAGGTGGCTCACCCAGCGTGCAGCGCTGTGCGTCGAGCCGCTCCGCTCCCGCGAACAGCACCCCGGCGCCCTCGCCTCCGACCGCCGAGGCGAGGCCGGAGGCCACCGCCGCGAGCGCGGTCCCGGCGGGTGCTGTGACCAGCACGTCGCAGGACGCGGGGCGTCCCTCGGGGCGCGTCCCCAGCGGGTCTACGACGGTCAGCCGGATCTGCATCGCCGTCAGCGGTCCCTTCTGTCGCGGGCGCCCGCGCCGGGGCGCCCCGCGGTCCCCCACCGCAGATTCCCCCCACCGCACACGGGCACGTCGGCCAGTACGGGGAGCATCCTCCCACCTGCCACTGACAATGCGCCCGCGGTCCACCGGCAAGTGATCTTGATTGGTCGGCTCTGCCCGCAAAAGTGCCTGACCAATGCCTGGCCGATGTCCGCTTGAGATCGGTCACGTCAAGGTCAGGCAACCAAACCACCCAAAGCGAGCGTCTTTTCATCGAACACATACCGGCACGCCCTGCGTAATGCATGGGCGGACGGAGTGAGGGAAACCGCAGCAGGACGACAGCCCGGTGCCAGGTTCGGCGGCACTACAGTGGGGCGGAACCACCCGTATCACGGTGGACGGATCAGTCAGGCAAGCAGCAGGGAGCGCATGACGTGCGGCCGGTAGGGAGCAAGTACCTCCTTGAGGAGCCGCTTGGACGCGGCGCCACAGGCACCGTCTGGCGCGCCCGCCAGCGGGAGACAGCGGGGGCCGAGGCGGCTGTGCCCGGTCAGCCGGGCGAGACGGTGGCGATCAAGGTCCTCAAGGAGGAGCTCGCCAACGACGCGGACATCGTGATGCGGTTCATGCGGGAGCGCTCCGTGCTGCTCCGTCTGACCCACCCGAACATCGTTCGCGTACGGGACCTCGTCGTCGAGGGCGATCTGCTGGCGCTGGTCATGGACCTGATCGAAGGTCCCGACCTCCATCACTACCTGCGCCAGAACGGGCCGCTGTCGCCGGTCGCCGCCGCGCTCCTCACCGCCCAGGTCGCCGACGCGCTCGCCGCCAGCCACGCCGACGGTGTCGTGCACCGCGACCTCAAGCCCGCGAACGTCCTGCTCGACCAGGCCGGCGGCCAGATGCACCCGATGCTGACGGACTTCGGCATCGCCCGCCTCGCCGACTCCCCGGGTCTGACGCGCACCCACGAGTTCGTCGGCACGCCCGCGTACATCGCGCCCGAGTCGGCCGAAGGCCGCCCGCAGACCTCCGCCGTCGACATCTACGGCGCCGGAATCATGCTGTACGAGCTGGTCACCGGCCGTCCGCCGTTCGGCGGCGGGTCCGCTCTGGAGGTCCTTCACCAGCATCTGAGCGCCGAGCCGCGCCGGCCCTCCACGGTCCCCGACCCGCTGTGGACCGTCATCGAGCGCTGCCTGCGCAAGAACCCCGACGAGCGGCCCAGCGCCGAGAACCTCGCCCGCGGCCTCCGTACGGTCGCCGACGGCATCGGCGTGCACGCGAACTCCGCGCAGATCTCCGCAGCCGAGGCCGTGGGCGTCATGCTCGCCCCGGACCCGGCGCCCGCCGCCGTACCGGGCGTGCCCGGCGCCGCCGACCCCACGCAGGTGCTCCAGCAGGGCGCCGGATCGTACGACCCGAACGGCGCGACCAGCGTCCTGCCGCACACCGGCGCCGCCGACCCCACCGCCGTACTGCCCCATCGCGGCGCGGCCGACCCGACGGCCGTGATGCCGCCGGTGCCGCCGAACCAGCCCGGGGCGGGCGGCGGCCCGGAGGAACCGCACCCCTGGCAGAACCAGCTGCGCGCGGCCCGCGACCGCAACGAACCGACGCAGGTGCAGTCGTACATCGACCCGAACGAGGACCCGCTGCGGCGGCGTCCGCAGCGACAGGTCGCGCGGCCCCAGCAGCAGCCACCGCCGCCGCCGAGGCAGCAGCAGCCTCAGCAGCGCAGGCAGCAGCGGCCGCCCCAGAACCAGCCGCAGTACGGCTATCCGCAGGGACAGCAGCCCCAGCAGCCGCAGGGGTACGCCCCCCAGGGACAGCCTCAGCAGCGGCATGCTCCGCCCCAGCAGCCCCAGCAGCCTCAGCAGCCCGCGCCGCGGCCGCCGCGCGAGCCCCGGCAGCGCAGCGCCAACCCGATGAAGATCCCCGGGCTCGGCTGCCTCAAGGGATGCCTGTTCACCATCGTCATCCTGTTCCTGGCCGCGTGGGCGATCTGGGAGTTCAGCCCGCTCCAGAGCTGGATCGGGACGACCGAGAGCTTCTGGGACCAGCTGACGGACATGTTCGACACGGTCGCCGGGTGGGTCGAGGACCTGGGCGGCGGATCCGGTAAGTAAGTCTTTTCAGGAGGCTGTAAGCCTTTTCCGGTCTTTCCTGCTCTTTCCTCGGATTGCCCCTTGAAATCCCCAGAACTGCGGTGCGGTTCTGGGGATTTGTCGACACCTGGGGGGTGATTTCTGTCGCGGAAGTGAAGGTTGGCGCTGCGGGCGCGTAGCTTTATCGGCAACACGCGCCCGTAGGAGCAGTCTTGGTACGGAAGATCGGCAGCCGGTACACCGCGCACCAGATTCTGGGGCGGGGCAGCGCCGGCACGGTGTGGCTGGGTGAGGGCCCCGACGGGCCCGTCGCCATCAAGCTGCTGCGCGAGGACCTCGCGTCCGACCAGGAGCTCGTGGGCCGGTTCGTGCAGGAGCGCACGGCCCTGCTCGGCCTCGACCATCCGCACGTCGTCTCGGTACGGGACCTCGTGGTCGACGGCAACGACCTCGCGCTGGTCATGGACCTCGTCCGCGGTACGGACCTGCGGACCCGGCTCGACCGGGAACGGCGGCTCGCGCCCGAGGCGGCCGTCGCCATAGTGGCCGACGTCGCCGACGGACTCTCCGCGGCCCACGCAGCGGGGGTCGTGCACCGCGACGTCAAGCCGGAGAACGTGCTGCTCGACATGCAGGGGCCGCTCGGACCCGGCGGCTCGCACCCCGCGCTGCTCACCGACTTCGGCGTGGCCAAGCTCATCGACTCACCGCGGCGGACGCGGGCGACGAAGATCATCGGTACGCCGGACTATCTGGCGCCGGAGATCATCGAGGGGCTGCCCCCTCGGGCGGCCGTCGACATCTACGCGCTGGCGACCGTGCTGTACGAACTCCTCGCGGGGTTCACGCCGTTCGGCGGGGGACACCCGGGGGCGGTCCTGCGGCGGCACGTCACCGAGACCGTCGTCCCGCTGCCCGGAATCCCCGAGGAGCTGTGGCAACTGCTCGTGCAGTGCCTGGCGAAGGCGCCCGCGTCCCGCCTGCGCGCCTCCGAACTGGGCGAGCGGCTGCGGGAGCAGCTGCCCCTGCTGGCGGGAATGCCGCCGCTGGACGTGGACGAGCCGGACGGGGACGAGGACGGGGGCGGCGGGTACGACGACGCGCCGACCGAGCCACAGGCTCCCCGCGAGCGGGTCCGTCGCGGAGCCGTTCCCCTCGTACCCGGGGCCAAGCCCGACTCGAACCGGGACACGCATACGTCGATGCGGGTGCCGGGGCCGGACGAGCTCGCGGGCGGCGCCCGTGGCACGGCCCGCGCTCCGCGTGCCGCCGGGGCGCCCCGGCCGGGGTCCGCGCGCCATCGGGCCGCCGCGGCCCGGCGCCGGCGGATCACGCTGGGGGTGGCGGGGGTGGCGCTCGTCGCCGCGGTGGGGGTGGGCGCGTGGCTCGCCACCTCGGGCGACGACGCGGGCGCGACGCCCCAGGAGACAGGGACGTCGGCACCGGCTTCGCCCTGACGGGCGGGGGCCGTCTTCCGGCTGCGGGTGGGTGGGGGCTGGTCGCGCAGTTCCCCGCGCCCCTGAAAAGCAGGGGGCTGCGCCCCTGAAAGACGGGAAACGAGAGCGCCCCGCCTGTTGGGCGGGGCGCTTGTGGTTGCTCAGCGGGTGAGACCGGCCCTGGCACCGTCAGGCGTCGGCCATCGCGGAGACGATCGGCCTCTTCGCCGCCCTGCGGGCGGGCAGTACGGCCGCGATCGCGCCCGCGAGCGCGGTCAGCGCCGAGTACCCGGCCAGTTGGAACAGCGGGACCTCCAGCACCAGGTTGCCGTCGCTGCCGAGCAGGGCCTGGCTCGTGGCGAGTCCGTAGACCACACCGAAGGTGATGCCGACGACCGCGCCGACCAGTGCCATCAGAACTGCCTCGATCACCAGGGTGAGTTGCAGCTGTTCCCGGGTCAGGCCGAGAGCGCGGAGCATCGCCGACTCGTGGGTGCGCTCCAGGATGGACAGGGAAAGGGTGTTCATGATGCCGATGAGCGCGATGACGATCGCGAAGGTGAGCAGGGCGGCGATGATGCCGATCATCGACCCCGCCGCGTCGCTGATCTTTTCCTGGTTGCCGGCCGTGTCGCTCACGGAGACCAGCGGGTGCTGGACCAGGACCTTGTCCAGCCGGTCGCGTGACTCCTTGGCCGGGACGCCCTCGGCGGCCTTGACGAGGACCTTGGTGTCGTCCTTCCAGTTCTGTACGGCCGCCATGTCCTGCCAGCTGACCACTGCCCAGCCGATTTGGCTGAAGCCGGTGTAGGTGGCGACGACGGTGAGGGTCCGGGCCTTGCCCTTGGCGATCTTCACCTTGACCCGGTCGCCCACGGCGACCTTCAGAAGCCCGGCCTGCTCCTTGCCCTGGTACACGGCGATGGTGCCCTTCCGGAGGGCCTTCATCGACCCGGTGCGCGCCTTGGGCAGGGCCGAGGTGCCGGCCGGGTCCACCGCCGCGATGTTGTCGACCGAGAGCCCGTCGTCCTTGCCGTTGTCGATGGAGCCCTCGGTGCTGCGGACCCTCGCGACCGTGGCGAACCTGGAGTCCTTGCGCAGCTGCTGCGCGACCGTGACCGGGACGCCTCGGGGCTGCTTGTCGGCGGAACTCTCCTCTTCCGCCACGGCGCTGGGCCGCCCCTGATCGTCGGACGTGACGTCCTCGAGCATGGCCGCGCTGAGGACGTAGTCGACGGGGAAGTCGTCGTTGATCTCGGCACTGGCCGACGCCTCGGCGGTGGCGATGATCACGCTGCTGCCCGCCATCAGGCTGACACCGATCATCAGAGCGACCGTGGTCGCCGCCGTACGGGCCGGATTGCGCCCCGCGTTGGCCGCCGCGAGCCGGTACGTCACCGAGGCCCGGCGCCCGGGGAGCCGGCCCAGGAAGGCGATGAGCCGTCCGGCGAACAGCGGCGCGAGAACCACCACCCCGAGGAACGCGGTCACCCCGCCGAGTACGACCTGCACCATGGCGTCTTCCGTGTTCACCGCCGTCTTCGCGTCGCTCAGCCCGTCGAGCGTCAGATACACCCCCAGGCACAGGAGCACTCCGGCGAGGACCATCCGGCCGAGACCGATGCGGCGCTTCGTGTCGGGCGCTGACGACTCGGCGCGCAGGGCGGCCAGCGGCGGTACCCGGGTGGCGCGGACCGCGGGGATCAGCGAGGACAGTACGGTCACGACCAGGCCGACGAGCACCGCGGCGACCAGCGGCAGGGTGGTGACGACCGGCGCGTGCAGTGGCAGTGCCTGGCCGATGACCGCGGTGCCGCCGAAGAGGGCGTAGCAGACGACCAGTCCGCCGGCGATGCCCACCGCCGCGCCGAGCAGGCCGAGCACCACGGCTTCGACCAGCACCGAGCGGAAGAGCTGGCCGCGGTTGGCGCCGGTGCAGCGCAGCAGCGCCGTCTCGCGTACGCGCTGGGCGACGCGGATGGTGAAGGTGTTGTGGATGACGAAGGCGGAGACGATCACCGCGATCACCGCGAAGACATTCAGCGCCTTGAAGAAGCCGCCCACCTTGCCCAGCGTGCCCTTGGCGAGGATGTCAGCGCGTTCTGTGCCGGTGAGGACCTTTGTGCCCGAGGGCTGCACGCCCCCGATCCGGCCGGCGAGCTCGTCCGCGCCGACACCGGAGTCCGCACGGACGGCGATCTCGTCGTAGCCGGATGCGCCGGTGAAGGCGGTCAGCTGGGCACGCGTCACCACGACGACGGACTGGCCGGAGTAGCGCGGTGAGATACCGAGGTCGATGACGCCGACGAGCTTGAGGGTGCGCTTGGCGTGCTTCTGGTCGAGCACGGTGACGGTGTCGCCGGGCTGGTAGCCGGTCTGCTCCGCGGTGGCGCGGTCGAGTGCCGCCTCCCCCGCCG
Organism: Streptomyces sp. NBC_00878; assembly: GCF_026341515.1. Taxonomy (NCBI): domain Bacteria; kingdom Bacillati; phylum Actinomycetota; class Actinomycetes; order Kitasatosporales; family Streptomycetaceae; genus Streptomyces; species Streptomyces sp. NBC_00878. The sequence goes on from NZ_JAPEOK010000001.1 coordinate 6,671,735, forward strand.
CGGTCGGCACCCGGCCCTCGCTCAGGTCGTACTCCCGCATGGTCTGGTCGTCTCCCGCGGAGATGCCCAGACCCGGCGACCCTCCGCCGGAGGTGATCAGTCGGCCCTTCTTGTCCAGAAGGGGCAGGAGCTGGGTCATCCGGCCCTCGGCGGCGGCGACTCCGGACACCGCCTCGATCTTCTTCAGGGTCTTTGGCGCCAGCGGGTCGCTGCTCTCTTCCCGCATCGCGAAGACGTCGACGTTCTTGGCGCCGCGGGCGAACTCCTCGTACACCGCGGCCTTTGCGGTATCGCCGAAGATGAGGGTGCCCGCGAGGAATCCGACGCCGAGGGCGACGGCGAGGAGAGTGGCGAGGAGCTGGCGGGTCTGGGCCCGCAGGCCGGCGAGTGTGACGCGCAGCATCAGGCCCTCACCTGCTTGAGGCTGTCCAGGACCATTTGAGCGGTGGGCTCGATGAGCTCTCCCGCCACCCGGCCGTCGTCGAAGACCAGCACCCGGTCCGCGTAGCCGGCGGCGGCAGGGTCGTGCGTCACCATGACGATCGTCTGGTTCAACTCGTCGACGCTGCGGCGAAGGAAGTCCAGCACCTCGTGGCTGGTGCGCGAGTCGAGGTTGCCGGTCGGCTCGTCGGCGAACACCACGTCGGGCCGGGTGACCAGGGCGCGGGCGCACGCGACGCGCTGCCGCTGGCCGCCGGAGAGCTGCCCGGGTGTGTGGTCGAGCCGGTCGCCGAGTCCGAGGACGTGGACGAGGTGGGCGTACCACTCCCGGTCCACCCCACGGCCGGCCAGGTCCAGTGGCAGCCGGATGTTGTGCGCGGCGGTCAGGGTGGGCAGCAGGTTGAACGACTGGAAGACGAAGCCCACCCGCTCGCGGCGAAGACGGGTCAGCTGCTTGTCCGTCAGTGCGGTCAGCTCCGTGTCGCCGAGGTGTACCGTCCCCGCGCTGACCGAGTCCAGCCCCGCGGCGCAGTGCATCAGGGTGGACTTGCCGGATCCGGACGGACCCATGATCGCCGTGAACCTCCCGCGTGGGAAGTCGAGGGACACGCCGTCGAGCGCCGTCACGGCCGCGTCCCCCGTGCCGTAGGTCTTCACCACGTTCCGCATGGTGATGGCCGCTTGGTGAGGTGGCGCGCTGGTTGTGATCATGGTCGTTCTCTCCCTTGGTCGCGGTGAGAGCGACACTAGGAACGGCCGGGGTGCGCGGTCGTCTGCCCCCGGGCCGCATTCCGTGTATGCCTCAGGTCCCCGTCGAAGGGGGGCCCTGTCGGCGGAGGGGACCTTTCGGCAGCGCGAGGAAATCTTTTTTGCGGCCTATGTCAGGCTTTCGGCACGGTACGGCCGGGTGACAGGGCGTCCCGTGGTCCCGCGGCAGGCATACGTCACCCCCGGCGTGTATGCCTCACGGCATACACGTCAGATCTGTCCTGGTCCGGACGACGCCGACCTGAGCTCCTCCCTAGTGTTGCGGCCACATCGAATGACGTTTCGGAGGAGAGAGCATGCGCAGGATGATGTCGATCGCGGCGATTACCCTGACGGCGGGAGTGCTGACGACTAGCTGTGGCCTCCTCGACAGGAGCGGCGGCGCCTGGGAAGTGGAAATGAAGGTGACCGGCGACAAGGTCGAGTCGATTTCCTACTCCCTGCCCGACACCAGCCGAGAGGGAGGGAAGGCGGAGCCGAGCGTGGAGTCCAAGCCGACCCTGCCCTGGAAGATTCTGCGGGTCGGGGAGCATGGCGAGGCGGTCCTGACCGTGGTGCCCGCGAAGGACGGCACCGCCACGTGCGAAATCCTTGTCGAGGGTAAGAAGACCGAACAGAAGGGGAAGCCCGGGCAGAAGGTGACCTGCACCGCGAAGCTCGAAGACTGAGGCTGCCGGTCGGGGCCCGCTCCGCGCACCACGGCATCACCCCGAGAGAGGAAGACCATCCGATGGATCGGACGCCGAACTCATCGGAGACCGGTGCCCCGCCGGACGGCGGCAACGCGCCCGGTACCGGAGACGCCCCACCGGCCGGGGCTCTCCCGCACCCCGCTCCCCGGCGGTCGTGCAGGTCGGTGGTGTTCGACAGCCTGGTGGCCTGCGTCACGGGCATGTTCGCGCTGCCCATGCTGGCCGGACTGGACTCTCCCGCCCTGCTGATCAACAGCCTTGCCATGGTGGCGGCCCTGCTGTGGCGCCGCCGCCGCCCGGTCCAGGTGCTGGCGGCGGTGGCGGCACTCGCGCTGTGCCAGGTGGTGTTCCTCGACCCCCGGGCCCTTCCGGTGGACGTGGCGACGCTCGTCGCCATGTACTCCGTGGTCCGGTACGGGCGGGACATGCGCTCCTCGGTGCTGGCCGCGGTGGTGATCGGGACAGGCGTCGGGTTCCAGCTCCTCCAGCTGGACTTCTCCGAGGGGGCGGGCCCGGCCCTTCTCTACGTCACTGTCTGTTCGGGGGTGTGGATGGCCGGCTACGCGATGCGCGCCCGTGACGAGACGCTGCGGGCGCTGGAGGAACGGGCCGCCCTCGCCGAGCGGGACCGCGACCATCTGGCGCAGCTTGTCGCGGCCGACGAACGGGCGGCCATCGCGCGCGAGCTCCACGACGTCGTGGCGCACGGGCTGTCGGTGATGATCGTCCAGGCCGACGGGGCGGCGTGCATCCTCGACCCGGAGTCCGAGCAGGCGCGCGGCGCCCTGGAAGTGATCGCCTCGACGGGCCGGGACGCCCTGGAGGACATGCACCTGATCGTCGGCATTCTGCGGGGCACCCGCACGCTCCCCGACGCGGACCGCCGCGTCAACACCGTCGACGAGATCGGCACCCTGGTGGAACGGGCCCGCGCCGGCGGACTGCGGGCCGAGCTGCATGTCACCGGGGATGCCTCCGGCATCAGTGCCGCGGAGCAGCTCACCGTCTACCGGATCGTCCAGGAAGCACTCACCAACGTGCTGCGCCACGCGGGAGCCTCGCCCGCGGTGGACGTCCGCCTCCTCTACGCGCCGGACAAGGTCACGGTGGTCGTCACCGACGACGGCGCCGGGCAGCTCGCCACGGATGCCGGGGTGGGCGTCGCTTCCGGTGGGCACGGGCTGGTGGGCATGCGAGAGCGGGTCGCGGTCCACGGCGGGACGATCGAGTCGGGCGCGCGGCTCGGAGGGGGCTGGCGCGTCAGCGCCACCATTCCGTTCAAGGGCACCCACCCCGATAGGGTGCGCGAAACCCAGCGAGCACGATGAGCGAGGCCGGCCATGGCTTCGCAAGGTCAAGGTACGAAAGCGGGCTGTATGGCCATCAAGGTCGTAATCGTCGACGACCAGCCGTTGGTGCGGGCCGGCTTCCGCATGGTGCTCTCGAAGCAGCCGGACATCACGGTGGTCGGCGAGGCCGGTGACGGCGAAGAGGCCCTGAGGCTGCTGGCTCGGACACCGGCCGACGTAGTTGTCATGGACATCCGGATGCCTGTCCTCGACGGCGTGGAGGCCACCCGTCGGCTGCTGGCCGAGTCCGTCGACCCGCCCAAGGTGCTCGTCCTCACCACCTTCGACACCGACGAGGACGCCTTCGCCGCGCTGCAGGCCGGTGCCAGCGGTTTCCTGCTCAAGAACTCCCCGCCGAGCGACCTGATCACGGCGATCACCTCGGTCGCGAACGGTGACGCCGTGGTCGCCCCCCGGATCACCCGCCGCCTCCTCGACCGCTTCGCCCACCAGCTCACCCCGGCCGCCCCGTCCTCGGAGGACGCCCCGTCCCCCCTCACCGACCGGGAACGCGAGGTCCTGCTCCACGTGGCACAGGGCCTGTCCAACGCCGAGATCGCCGTACAGCTCTTCATCGCGGAAGGCACGGTCAAGACCCACATCGGCCGCATGCTGACGAAGCTCGATCTGCGCGACCGGGTTCAACTGGTCGTGTACGCCTACGAGTCGGGACTCATCCGTACCGTGAAGTGAGCGTGTCGTTCATCCGTGCCCTCACGGGGCGCGTGGCTGTGCCATGTGCGGCTCCGCCGCGATGGGGGTCCCCCGCTCGAGCGAAGCCGAGAGTGGGGGAGAAGCCGAGAGTGGGGAGCGACCAGCCCCCACCGGGCCCGCACCCGACAAACCGAGCCCCGCAAACACTGACCCCCGTTCCACCGGCGGAGCCGCTTCGTGGAGCCGTTACGCTGGACGCGTGGCAGTCGTCGATGTATCCGAAGAGCTCAAGTCCCTCTCCTCGACCATGGAGTCGATCGAGGCCGTCCTGGACCTCGACAGGCTGAGGGCAGACATCGCCGTGCTCGAGGAGCAGGCGGCGGCGCCGTCCCTGTGGGACGACCCGGACGAAGCGCAGAAGATCACCAGCAAGCTGAGCCACCTCCAGGCGGAGGTGCGCAAGGCCGAAGCGCTCCGCGGGCGTATCGATGATCTCAGCGTCCTCTTCGAGATGGCCGAGGAGGAGGACGACCCGGACACCCGCGCCGAGGCCGAGACCGAGCTCACCGCCGTCAAGAAGGCGCTGGACGAGATGGAGGTCCGGACGCTGCTCTCCGGGGAGTACGACTCCCGCGAGGCGCTCGTCAACATCCGCGCGGAGGCCGGCGGCGTCGACGCCGCCGACTTCGCCGAGAAGCTGCAGCGCATGTACCTGCGCTGGGCCGAGCAGCACGGATACAAGACGGAGGTCTACGAGACCTCTTACGCGGAAGAGGCCGGCATCAAGTCGACCACCTTCGCCGTCCAGATCCCGTACGCGTACGGGACGCTGTCGGTGGAGCAGGGCACGCACCGCCTGGTGCGGATCTCGCCCTTCGACAACCAGGGGCGGCGGCAGACGTCGTTCGCGGGTGTGGAGGTGCTGCCCGTCGTCGAGCAGACCGATCACATCGAGATCGACGAGTCCGAGCTCCGGGTGGACGTGTACCGGTCGTCCGGGCCCGGCGGCCAGGGCGTCAACACGACCGACTCCGCGGTGCGGCTCACCCACCTCCCCACCGGCATCGTCGTCTCCTGTCAGAACGAGCGGTCGCAGATCCAGAACAAGGCGTCCGCGATGAACGTGCTGCAGGCCAAGCTCCTCGACCGGCGCCGGCAGGAGGAGCAGGCCAAGATGGACGCCCTCAAGGGCGACGGCGGCAACTCCTGGGGCAACCAGATGCGTTCGTACGTCCTGCATCCGTACCAAATGGTCAAGGACCTGCGCACGGAGTTCGAAGTCGGAAACCCCGAGGCCGTTTTCAATGGCGAGATCGATGGGTTCCTGGAGGCCGGAATTCGCTGGCGCAAGCAGCAGGAGAAGTAAGCGACATTGCCGGACATCGTTTTGTCGACAGGGCAACTGCCGTCCACGGGACGGCGGTTGCCCTTTGTGCAGCCCAATGTCTGGGTTTTACATCACACTCACATGACACTGTGCCGGTCAAATGAGCTGGATCGGGACATCGCGGTCGCAACGACCTTGACGTTGCTTTGAAAAGTGGGAAGGCTGACGCGCGGCATGCGTATCTCTGGGGCGCATGTGAACCGGGGACTTCACTGAGCTTTCCCCGACTGTCGCGGCCCCGGGCGCTGCACCATTGACGATGAGCTACTGGGGGTAGCAACCAGATGACCAAGAAGACGCGCATCCGGATCGCGCGGATAGCCGCCGGCGCGGTGATCGCCGCCGGTGCTTCGATGACCGCCGCCGGTGCCGCCTCGGCCCTCGACGTCGGTGTCAACGTGGCCGGTCTGAACGTCGGCGCCAGCGTCGACGAGAAGGGTGTCGGTGTCGGCATCGGTGTCGACGACCCCACACCCACCGACCCGGGCACCGAGGAGCCGACCGACGAGCCGACGGTGATCCCGACGGATCCCACGGACGAGCCGACCGACCCGGGCACCGAAGAGCCGACGGACGAGCCGACCGAGCCCACGGACGAGCCGACCGACCCGGGCACCGATGAGCCGACCGACCCGGGCAACGGCAACGGCGGTACCACCGGCGGCAACGACAACGACCCCGACGGCGGCTCCAAGCCGGTCGAGCAGGGCGCGGGCAAGGAGGCCCTGACCGACACCGGTTCGGACACCTCCGCCCAGGGCACCGGCGGCGAGCTGGCCGAGACCGGCGCCGCCGAGAACATCACGTTCCTGCTGATCGGCGCCGCGACGATGATCGCCGGCGGCATCGGCTTCCGTATGCTGCCCCGCCTCATGAACGGCCGCGGCGCCGCTGCCTGACGGATGTCCCGAGGGACGTCCCGGCGGATGTCCTGTACGTAGCCGCGTGAGTGTGTGAGAAGGGCCCGGAGCTCCTGGAGCTCCGGGCCCTTCTCGTTGCTTCTCCGCCGCCGTGCCTCGGGCCTTGTGTGTGCCCCGCTGTGCCTCGCGCGCGTCCTACGCGGTCTGGTGGGCCAGCAGGGCCACCGCCGCGATCAGTACGGCGAGCAGGGCGATCAGCGCCATGGGATTGAGGCCTCCGAAGGGGCCCTCCTGCTGCAGCCGGGCGCGGTTCGCGCGGCAGACGGGGCAGCGGCCTTCGTTCACGGGCGCGGCACAGTTCGCGCACACCAGCCGGTCGTACGTCATGCGCTCGCCCTCCTTGCACCGGTTCCACGTACACAACGCTCTCGGGAACGGATACGTTCCCCCTCCACTGTGCCAGGTTCCTCCGGAGGGTGCGCGGGTTCTTGTGCGGGGGCTGGGCGGGGCGCCTCCTGAGGGGTGGCTTGCGTTGTCTCGCGGCTACAGGCCGTGTGTGGCTGGTCGCGCCCACGCGGCGGAGCCGCATATCGATACAGCCCCGCGCCCCTGGCGGGGGCGCGCCCCCGCCCCATCCCCCCTCAAAGGTTGCCCCGTACAAAAGCGCACAACCCTTGCGCAACCTCTCTCGGCGACTGCGCGCGTGTACCCGGGTCGCGTATGGTCACGCTCATCTAACCCCGATACCCCCGACGGCCTGTGGTGCATCCGTGATCCGATTCGACAACGTATCCAAGGTCTACCCCAAGCAGACCCGCCCCGCTCTCAGGGATGTCTCCCTGGAGGTCGAGCGTGGTGAGTTCGTGTTCCTGGTGGGGTCCTCCGGCTCCGGAAAGTCCACCTTCCTGCGGCTGATCCTCCGCGAGGAGCGGACCAGCCACGGCCAGGTGCACGTGCTGGGCAAGGACCTCGCGCGCCTCTCCAACTGGAAGGTGCCGCAGATGCGCCGCCAGCTCGGGACGGTGTTCCAGGACTTCCGGCTCCTGCCGAACAAGACGGTCGCCGAGAACGTCGCGTTCGCGCAGGAGGTCATCGGCAAGTCACGCGGCGAGATCCGCAAGTCCGTGCCCCAGGTGCTCGACCTCGTCGGGCTCGGCGGCAAGGAGGAGCGGATGCCCGGTGAGCTGTCCGGTGGTGAGCAGCAGCGCGTCGCGATCGCGAGAGCCTTCGTGAACCGGCCCAAGCTGCTCATCGCCGACGAGCCGACCGGAAACCTCGACCCGCAGACCTCCGTCGGCATCATGAAGCTGCTCGACCGGATCAACCGGACGGGCACGACCGTGTTGATGGCGACGCACGACCAGAACATCGTGGACCAGATGCGCAAGCGCGTCATCGAGCTGGAGAAGGGCCGACTAGTCCGCGACCAGGCGCGCGGCGTGTACGGCTACCAGCACTGACCGCGACCTCCCTCACGCTCTCGGCGCCACCGCAGAGCAGAGGGAGGACTCCCCACGCATCCGCCACGGAAAGGCCTGAGAAGACGCCATGCGCGCCCAGTTCGTTCTGTCGGAGATCGGTGTCGGTCTCCGCCGCAATCTGACGATGACCTTCGCGGTCGTCGTCTCGGTCGCCCTGTCCCTAGCCCTGTTCGGCGGTTCGCTCCTGATGAGCGACCAGGTGAGCACGATGAAGGGCTACTGGTACGACAAGGTCAACGTCTCGATCTTCCTCTGCAACAAGAGCGACGCGGAGTCCGACCCCAACTGCGCCAAGGGAGCGGTCACCACCGAGCAGAAGAAGCAGATCGAGACCGACCTCGACAAGATGTCCGTCGTCGAGACCGTCTCGCACGAGTCCAGCGACCAGGCGTACAAGCACTACAAGGAGCAGTTCGGCGACTCCCCGCTGGCCGCCTCGCTCACCCCGGACCAGATGCAGGAGTCCTTCCGCATCAAGCTGAAGGACCCGGAGAAGTACCAGGTCATCGCGACCGCCTTCGACGGCCGTGACGGCGTGCAGTCCGTGCAGGACCAGAAGGGCATCCTCGACAACCTCTTCGGGCTTCTCAACGGCATGAACTGGGCCGCCCGCGCGGTGATGGCGATGATGCTCGTCGTCGCGCTGATGCTGATCGTCAACACGGTGCGCGTCTCCGCCTTCAGCCGTCGGCGTGAGACCGGGATCATGCGCCTGGTGGGCGCCTCGGGCTTCTACATCCAGGCGCCGTTCATCATGGAGGCCGCGGTCGCCGGGCTCATCGGTGGCGGGGTCGCGTGTGCCTTCCTGCTGATCGCCCGGTACTTCATCATCGATCATGGGCTGGCCCTGTCGGAGAAGCTGAATCTGATCAACTTCATCGGCTGGGACGCCGTTCTCACGAAGCTGCCGCTCATCCTCGCGACGAGTCTGCTGATGCCCGCTCTTGCCGCGTTCTTCGCGTTGCGCAAGTACCTGAAGGTGTGACGCATGACAAGAGGGCCGTACCGGCAAGCGCCGGTACGGCCCTTCTCGTTGTCCTAGACTCACCGGCATGTCAGGCCGTGACCTGTTCTGTCAGCCCCGCCGCTTCGGCCGCGGGGCGGCCCTGACGTTGGTCTTCACGAGCGTTCTCGCGGCGGGCGCCGCGACCGGCTCGTTCGACACCACAGGCCGGAAAAGCACATCCTCGTCGGCCCGGTCCGCCCCGGCGGGCCACCAGGAGGACGTCGCCGACGCCGCCGCCGAGGCGATGGCCGACGGCAAGTCCCCGGTCGAGGCCGCCGAGCGGGCCGTCAGCCGCAGCGGCGACCGCTGGGGCGCGGTCTACTCCCAGGGCGAGTACGAGGAGTTCGAGGAAGCCCTCGACGGCCAGTACACCGGCGTCGGCCTGTGGGCCCGGCGCGAGCGTGACGGACGGATAGAGGTGAGCCGGGTGCAGTCCGGCTCACCCGCGCAGGCCGCCGGGATCCGCAAGGGCGACCGGCTGCGCAGTGTCGACGGCCGCCGGGTCGACGGCAGACCGGTTACCGAGGTCGTCTCCTTACTGCGCGGCGACGCCACCGACGCGACCGCCGGCACCACCGTCACCCTTGGCCTGGAGCGCGGCACGCGCGCGTGGAGCGAGACCCTGCGCCGGGCGCGCCTGTCCACCGACTCCGTGACGGTCCGCGAACTGCCCGGCGGCGTCACCGTGATCAAGGTCGCCGCGTTCACCAAGGGCTCCGGCGACCGCGTACGGACCGCCGTGGCCGACTCCCCCGCCGCCGGGATCGTGCTCGACCTGCGCGGGAACTCCGGCGGCCTGGTCACCGAGGCCGTCACCGGTGCCTCCGCCTTCCTCGACGGCGGCCTCGTCGCCACGTACGACGTGAACGGCGACGAGCGCGCCCTGCACGCCGATCCCGGCGGGGACACCACCAGACCCCTGGTCGCGCTCGTCGACGGCGGCACGATGAGCGCGGCCGAGCTTCTCACGGGAGCCCTTCAGGACCGCGGTCGCGCGCTGGTCGTGGGGTCCAAGACGTTCGGCAAGGGTTCGGTCCAGATGCCGAGCCGGCTGCCCGGCGGTTCCGTCGCCGAGCTGACCGTCGGGCACTACCGCACCCCCTCCGGACGCGGGGTCGACGGCCGCGGCCTCACCCCCGACCTGGAGGTCGAGGACGGCGCGCTGGAGCGGGCCGAGACCGTACTGAGCGGGCTCGGCGACCCTTCGTAGCCGAATGTAGCTGAACGTATCCGACCGGCACAGTCTTCTGGACCGACGGTTCGCGGCCTTCGGGGCCGACACTTCGCGGCCTTCGTAATCGGCTTTCCCTCCGACCCCTCTCTAGTGCGAAAATGGCCAGCACTATGAGCAAGGGCATGTACGTACCGAAAGAGTCCCAGCCGAAGCAGGGAGGGGGTACCTCCGGCAAGGTCAAGGACGGCAAGCGCAAGATCGTCGCGCAGAACAAGAAGGCGCGGCACGACTACGCGATCGTCGACACCTACGAGGCCGGGCTCGTCCTGACCGGCACGGAGGTGAAGTCGCTGCGCCAGGGCCGGGCCTCGCTGACCGACGGCTTCGTCCAGATCGACGGGAACGAGGCGTGGCTGCACAACGCCCACATCCCGGAGTACAGCCAGGGCACGTGGACCAATCACTCCGTGCGCCGCAAGCGCAAGCTGCTCCTGCACCGCGAGGAGATCGACAAGCTGGCGTCGAAGTCCGACGAGACCGGGCACACGATCGTGCCCCTCGCGCTGTACTTCAAAGACGGCCGGGCGAAGGCCGAGATCGCGCTCGCCCGCGGCAAGAAGGAGTACGACAAGAGGCAGACCCTGCGGGAGAAGCAGGACCGGCGGGAGTCGGACCGGGCGATCGCCGCGGCCAAGCGGAAGCAGCGGGGCCAGTAGCGGGCGGGCCCGTGGGCGCGCGGCGGCCGGGAATGCGGTGGCATGTGCGCACGTTGGTCACGTACGATGGCGTCAGCGCCTCACCGAGGGCGCGTGGGTCGAAAGACCCGGCTTTGAAAACACAACATGGGGATGATCGGTTTCGACAGCGGCTGTCGAAGCAGGGGAAGCGAGCCGAGGAAGCGGCAATGATCTCGTTAACCATATGTCGCAACCAATAATCGCCAATTCCAAGAGCGATTCCCAGTCCTTCGCCCTCGCTGCCTAATAACAGCGACTGAAGGACCCTAAAAGGGTGTCAGCCCGGGGGTGTTCCCGACCCGGATCCTGGCATAATCTAGGGAACTAAACCGCCGAGCCCGGTCACGGGGTTCGGTGGGAAATCAAACAGTGACTGGGCCCGTCGGAGACTTGTTCGCGAGATCTCCGGGGCCGAGAAAATCACAGCGAACTGCGCTCGGAGAAGCCCTGATTCTGCACCGGTGGACGCGGGTTCGATTCCCGCCATCTCCACTTTCCCATGTTAAACGAAGGCCCCGCTGCCCAGGCAGCGGGGCCTTCGTCGTGTCCGTACCCGTATCCGTGTCCCAGCGTTGTGGCGCGCGTACTGTTCTTGGGGCCCGTCATCCGGGATGCTCCTGTGGCATGAGAAGAGTGGGAAGACCCAAGAGATCTCACAACTCCCGTGTGTATCAGTGGACCTGGGCCGTTGTCCTGGGCCTGGTGGTGGCGGGGCTCGGGTCGAGTGGGCCGGCCGGGGCCGATGCCGGGAGCAGTGGGCTGCCCGAGGCCGTCGACACCATCCTGGGGGACGCGAGGCTGGAGGGCGGTGCGGCGAGTGTCGTGATCGCCGACGCCGTGAGCGGTGACGTGCTGTACCAGCGGCAGCCCACCCTGCGGCTGATGCCCGCCTCCAACACCAAGCTGCTCACCTCGGCGGCAGCGATGGAGATCCTCGGACCGGACTACACGTTCACCACGGACGTTCTGACGACCGGGCGGCAGGCCGGCTCCGTACTGAGCGGCGACCTGTACCTGCGCGGCACCGGCGACCCGACCGCCCTGGCCAAGGACTACGACGCCCTGGCCGCACGCATCGCCGAGGCGGGCATCACCCGCGTCGACGGGCGGCTGCTCGCCGACGACACCCGCTTCGACCGCAACCGCCTCGGCCCCTCCTGGGCCTCCGACGACGAGTCCGCGTACTACTCGGCGCAGATCAGCGCGCTGAGTGTCGCACCGGACACGGACTACGACACCGGTTCGGTGATCGTGCAGGTCGCACCCGGCGCGGCGGCCGGTGACGAGCCCCGGGTCACCGTCACCCCGAAGACGAAGTACGTGGACATCGACGTGCGGGCCACGACCGTCGCCGCGGGCGGCGCGAACGACCTCACCGTGGAGCGGGAGCACGGCGGCAACACGATCGTCGTCAGCGGTACGACACCGGTGGGCGGCTCCGGTACCTCGGAATGGGTGAGCGTGTGGGAGCCCACCGGGTACGCGGCCGCCGTGTTCCGCGACGCGCTCACCGCGCACGGGGTGAAGGTGACCGGGTCGACGCGGCTCGGGCACGCCACGCCCGCGGCGGCGCGGCAGCTCGCCTCGCACACCTCCATGCCGCTGAAGGACCTGCTGATCCCCTTCATGAAGCTGTCGAACAACATGCACGCCGAGATCCTCACCAAGGCCATGGGCCGCAAGGTCTCGGGGGAGGGGAGCTGGAGCGCCGGGATCGCCGCCGTGCGCGGGTACCTGAAGGGTGTCGGCGTCGACACGGGCAAGCTGCGGCAGGTCGACGGATCGGGGCTCTCCCGGATGAACAACATCCCCGCCGGTCAGTTCGCCAAGCTGCTGCTCGCCGTGCGGGCCGAGCCCTGGTACGCCGACTGGTACAAGTCCCTGCCGGTCGCCTGCGACCCCGACCGCTTCGTGGGCGGCACCCTGCGGACCCGGATGTGCGGGACGCCCGCTGCGCTCAACGCCCGCGGCAAAACGGGGTCGTTGACGGGGGCTTCCGGGCTCTCCGGGTACGTGAAGGACGCGGGCGGACGTGAACTCGTCTACAGCATCGTGCTCAACAACTACCTCGCCTCGACCGTGAAGCCGCTGGAGGACGCGATCGTGGTGACGCTGGCGCGGTCCACGGCGGACGAGGCGGTACTCGTGAAGCCGGGCAGCAGCACGCGGAGCGCCGAGCGGGCCGAGGGAGCCGAGCAGGACGCGGGCCTGGAGTGCTCGTGGAGCAAGTCGGGGGAGTGCTGAGCGAGTGAGGGAGCGCTGAGCGAGTGCTCAGGGAGTAGCGAGCCGCGGCCCGGGGCGCCTTTTCGGTGTCCCGGGCCGCGGCCGCACTACCTCGTCGCCGGTCCGCCTCCGGTCGTCACGCAGTGGTGACTCATCACGCGGTCGTTCGGCGGGCCGTGCTCGACCGCACGGTCAGCCGTGGTGACAGCAGGGTCGCCTCCGGTACGGCAGAGGCGCCGCCGAGCTTCCTCATCAGCAGTTCCACCGCTCCGGCGCCCACCTCGGCGGTCGGCAGATCGATCGAGGTGACGGGGACGCGGGCCCGCTCGGCCACCTCGTCCGGGCAGATCGCCGTCACCGACAGATCCCCGGGCACCCGTAGGCCGAGTGCCTCGAACGCGTCGATCAGCGGCTCCAGGACCGGCTCGTTGTGCACCACGACACCCGTCAACGCGGGCCGCTCCCGCAGGAGTTGCTCGGCGACCTGACGGGCCGCCGCGGGCGCCGCCTCGCACGGGTGCACCGAGGAGGACAGCCCGCCCCGGTCGGCCGCGGCCGTGAAACCCTGGACCACCCGCTGGGCGAACCCCGTCTCCCGTACGTACACCTCGGGCGGTGAGCCCACCAGGCCGATCACCCGGTGTCCGAGGCCCGCCAGATGCTCGACGCACAGTTCGCCCGCCGCCGTGAAGTCCAGGTCTATGCAGGTCAGCCCGGCGGGCTCGGCCGGGAAGCCGATGAGTACCGACGGCCGGTCCAGGGCGCGCAGCAACGGCAGCCGCCGGTCGTGGAGTTGGACGTCCATCACGATCAGCGCGTCCACGAGGGCCGTGTCCGCGACCCGCCGCAGCCCCTCCTCGCCCTCCTCCTGCGTGAGCAGCAGTACGTCGTGGTCGTGCCGGCGCGCGGCCGTCACCACGGACACCGCGAACTGCATCACCACCGGCACATGGATGCCGGCCCGTAACGGCACCACCAGCGCGAGCACGTTCGACCGACTGCTCGCGAGGGCCCGGGCGCCCGCGTGCGGCCGGTAGCCCAGTTCGCGGATGCTGTCCTCGATGCGCTGCCGGGTCTCCTCGGAGATCGGGCGCTTGCCGCTCAGCGCGTACGAGACGGTACTGGCGGACACCCCCGCGTGCCGTGCCACGTCGGTGATCTTCACCATGCTCAGCCCCGCTCCTGCGCGGCTGCCGGCTCGGGTCCCAGGTCGAGGGAGAGGAACCCGGTCCCGGCCTTCGCCCGCGCCACCCGTTCTCCTGCCGCCAGCGCCCAGGGCGCCGACGGGTCGCTCGACGAGGCCCGCAGGGTGTCCCCCTCGCGTACGACGGTGAAGGTCACGCCGTCCACGGGCACCGTGACCTGCGCGCCGTGATCGAGCCCGTACGCGTGCAGGGTCACGCCGTCCGCGTACGGATAGTCCGGCCGGTCGTCCACGGCTCCCACCGGGATCACCGCGCCCGGCCTGACCAGCAGCGGCACGCTGGAGAAGCCGTGCTTCTCGCGGACCCAGCGCGGACCGGTCACCGGCCGGCCGCTGAGGAAGTGCGTCCAGGTGCCCTCGGGCACGTAGTACGAGACGTCCCCCTCGTCGGAGAACACCGGGGCGACCAGCAGGTCCGGGCCGAGCATGTACTGCCGTTCCAGGTGCGCGCACCCGGGGTCGTCCGGGAACTCCAGGAGCATCGCGCGCATCATCGGCACCCCCTCCGCGTGCGCGGTGCGGGCGGCCTCGTACAGATACGGCATGAGGCGCAGCTTCAGCCGGGTGAACAGGCGCAGGACGTCCACGGCCTCCTCGTCGAAGAGCCATGGCACCCGGTAGGAGGAGCTGCCGTGCAGGCGGCTGTGCGAGGAGAGCATGCCGAAGGCGAGCCACCGTTTGAACAGGGCCGGTGTCGGGGTGCCCTCGAAGCCGCCGATGTCGTGGCTCCAGTAGCCGAACCCGGACAGGCCGAGCGACAGGCCGCCGCGCAGCGACTCGGCCATCGACTCGTACGTCGCCTCGCAGTCGCCGCCCCAGTGCACGGGGAACTTCTGGCTGCCGGCGGTCGCCGAGCGCGCGAAGACGACGGCCTCCGCCTCGCCCCGGTGCTTGCGCAGCACGTCGAAGACGGTCCGGTTGTAGAGGTAGGTGTAGTAGTTGTGCATCCGCTCGGGGTCGCCGCCGTCCGCGTACGCCACGTCGAGCGGGACCCGCTCCCCGAAGTCGGTCTTGAAGCAGTCGACGCCCTGCGCGAGCAGCGCCTCCAGCTTCGACGCGTACCAGTCGCGGGCGGCCTCACTGGTGAAGTCGACCAGTGCCATGCCCGGTTGCCACAGGTCCCACTGCCAGACGCTGCCGTCCGGCCGCTTCAGCAGGTGTCCGAGGGCCTTGCCCTCCGCGAACAGTGGTGAGCGCTGCGCGATGTACGGGTTGATCCAGACGCTGATGTGCAGCCCGCGCTCCTTGAGGCGGGCCAGCATCCCCTCCGGGTCCGGGAAGACCCGCGGATCCCACTCGAAGTCGCACCAGTTGAACTCCCGCATCCAGAAACAGTCGAAGTGGAAGACGGAGAGCGGGAGTTCACGCTCCTTCATGCCGTCGATGAAGGAGGTCACGGTCGTCTCGTCGTACGACGTGGTGAAGGACGTCGACAGCCACAGCCCGAACGACCAGGCGGGCGGCAGCGCCGGACGGCCGGTGAGGGCCGTGTATTTGCGGATGATGTCCTTCGGGGTCGGGCCGTAGATGACGTAGTACGTCAACTTCTGTGTCTCGGCGCTGAATTGGACCCGGGACACCGTTTCCGAGCCGACCTCGAACGACACCCTGCCCGGATGGTCGACGAACACGCCGTAGCCCGCGTCCGTCAGATAGAACGGCACGTTCTTGTACGCCTGTTCCGTGGCCGTGCCCCCGTCGGCGTTCCACATGTCGACGACCTGGCCGTTCTTGACGAGCGGCCCGAAGCGCTCGCCGAGTCCGTAGACCTGTGTGCCCACACCGAGGTTGAGCTGCTCGCGCAGATAGTGGCCGCCCGTGCCCGAGTCCCGCATGATGCCCATGCCCTTGGCGCCGCTGGTGGTCAGCGTGCGGCCGTCGGCGAGGAAGTCGACGTGCCAGGGTCCGGTGCGGCTCACTCGCACGGACAAGGCGCCCGCGGTGAGGGTCGCGGACTCCTCGTCGTACTCGGCGTGCGCTGCGAACTCCTCCCTCCCCAGCTCGAATTGGGGCCCGCGCGACTCCTCGCCCTCGAAGTGCGTGAACGTGACGCCGATGACGTCCGGCATCGGCGCGTGCGCGCTGATCGTCACGACCGGTCCCTTCAGCAGGTCGCCGCGGTGGCGGATGGGCTGGGTCGGCGCGTGGATCTCCAACGCGCCCTGCCCGGCGGTCACATCGAGGACCTCGACCGGATGGGCCGCGCTCACGCCGTCGCGCAGCAACCAGTAGCCGTCGGTGAACTTCACACGCACACCCCTTACTCGACCGCGCTCAGGGCGGTCACTTGAGCGCTCCCACGGCGATGCCGCGGGTGAGCGTCCGCTGGAAGACAAGGAAGAAGACAAGAGCGGGCAGGACGCCCAGAAGCGCGGCAGCGTTCGTCATCGTGGCGTCCATCAGGCGCTGGCCCTGGAGGACGCCGAGGGCCACCGACACGGTCTGGTTGTCGTTGGAGATCAGCATGACCAGGGGGAGCAGGAACTCGTTCCAGGTCCAGATGAAGAAGAAGACGAGGAGTACGCCGATGGTGGGGCGGCTGACCGGCACCACGATCCGCCACAGCACCTGCCACTTGTTCGCCCCGTCGATCCGGGCGGCCTCGATGATCTCGCGCGGGAACTGTCCGAGGACGGAGGCGAGGAGATACGTGCCGAAGGCGGCCTGGATCACGGTGAAGACGATGATCACGCTCAGTCTGGTGTCGTACAGGCCGACTTCCTTGCTCAGGTAGTAGACCGGGTAGACCAGCGCCTCCTGCGGCAGCATGTTCGCGAGCACGAAGAAGGCGAGCACCCAGGTGCGGCCCTTGATGCGGCCGATGCCGATCGCGTACGCGTTGAGGACCGACAGGACGACGGCGCCCAGGGCCACCGACCCGCTGATGAGGACCGAGTTGACCAGCTTCTGCCCGAAGTCGACGCGCTCCCAGAAGTCCTTCAGACCGTCGAGGTAGACGCCCTCGGGAAGGCTGAGCGGGCCGTTCGACGAGTACTCGGCGGGCGACTTCACCGCGTTGACGGCGACGATCAGGAAGGGCAGGACCATGAAGAGGGCGCCGATGAACAGGGCGATGAGGACGGGATAGCGGCGTAGGGCGGTCACACTCGGAGCCCTTCCTCGGCGTCTTCGGCGCGGGTCTGGAGCTTCAGTCCCGCGAGGGCGAGGACGAGGATGATCACGGTCAGGACCGTGGAGATCGCCGCTCCGTAGCCCACCTGCGTCTTCTCGAAGAAGGTGGTGAAGGAGAAGTAGGAGGGGACGTTCGTGGTGCCGCCGGGCCCGCCCTTCGTGAGTACGTACACCGCCCCGAACACCTTGAGCGCGGCGATCGTGCACCACAGGAGCACGACGTAGATCTCGGGCCTGATCTGCGGCAGCGTGATGTGCCAGAACCGCCGCCACCAGCCGGCGCCGTCCAGTTCGGCGGCCTCGTACAGCTGCGGGTCGACGCGTTGCAGGCCCGCCATGAAGACGACGAGCGGGAAGCCGAGCTGCACCCAGACCATCACGCCCATGACGGTGTAGAGGGCGAGGTCGGGGTCGCCGAGCCAGTCCTGTTGGAGGCTGCCGAGGCCGATGGCCTTCAGGAGCTCGTTCAGCGAGCCGTTCTCCGGCGCGAGGATCCAGCTCCACACGATGCCCGCGACCGCGATCGGCAGGACCTGCGGCAGATAGAAGCAGGCCCGCAGCACGGCGACCGTCCTGCTGCCGAAGTGCTTGCCGA
This sequence comes from Streptomyces sp. NBC_00878, assembly GCF_026341515.1. Classification (NCBI taxonomy): domain Bacteria; kingdom Bacillati; phylum Actinomycetota; class Actinomycetes; order Kitasatosporales; family Streptomycetaceae; genus Streptomyces; species Streptomyces sp. NBC_00878. The sequence goes on from NZ_JAPEOK010000001.1 coordinate 6,689,438, forward strand.
CGAAGTCGAACAGGGCGGCGGCCAGGACGAGTCCGACGACGGTCGGTACGGCCGCCATCGCCACGACCATGAACAGGCTGTGCCGGAAGGACGCCCAGAACTCCGAATCGTCCATCAGCTCCCGGTAGTTGGCGAGCCCGGTCCACTTCGGGGAACCGACGCCCTGCCACTCGGTGAAGCTCACGCCCGTGTTCATCAGGAACGGCACGACGATGATGGCGAAGAAGGCGAGCACTCCGGGGAGCAGGAACAGCGCGTACGAGTCGCGGGGTCGGCGCGGGTGTTTCGCGTGTTGATGCGCTTCGACGATCCGGCCTCCTTTGAACCGGCCGCCCCCGAACCGGCCGCCCCTGCCGCGCCGTTCGACCGTGACCGTCATGGGGCCTGTACGCCCTTGTCGTACGCCTCCCGCACCGCGTCCAGGTAGGCGTCCGGTTTCGCGGTGCCCGTGATCAGCTTCTGGGTCTCGGAGACGAGCACGTCGTAGAAGCCGGCGACCGGCCAGTCGGGGTAGAACGCCAGACCGTCCCGCTCGGCGAGGGTGTTGAAGTTGGCGATGAGGTCCTTGGACCGCGGGTCGGTGATGGCGGCCGGGTCGGCGGCCACCGGGATGCCGCCCTTGTTGCCGAGCAGGTTCTGGATCTTCTTCGACATGGTGATGTCGATGAAGTCGTACGCCAGGTCCTTGTTCTCGGCGCCCTTGGGGACCACCCAGAGGTTGCCGCCGGAGCCGAGCGTCATGTTCGAGCCGGGCCACAGGAAGGTGCCCCAGTCGACCTTGCTCTCCGCGACGAAGCGGCCGTACCACCAGCTGCCCGAGAACAGGATGGGACTCTTGCCCTGGATGAAGGAGACCCCGGCGTCCTCCGCCTTCGTACCGGTGGACTTCTCGCTGATGTAGCCCTTCTTCACCCAGTCCGCGAAGGTCTCCGCGCCGTACGTCCAGGCGGCGTCGTGGAAGTCGGGCTTGCCCTTGTAGAGCTCGTACGAGTCCACCCAGGCGCGGTCGGCCTTCGACAGGGCCAGCTGGTAGAGGTACTGCTGGGCCACGTACTCGGCGCCCGCGTTGGCGAGCGGGGTGATGCCCTCGTCGACGAACCTGTCCATGGCGGCGGTCAGTTCGTCGAAGGTCTTCGGCTCGGCGATCCCGTACTTCTTGAAGAGGTCCTTGTTGTAGAACACCATCGTGTACTCGGCGTAGTTGGGGATCCCGTACCACTTCCCGGAACCCATCACGCCCTTGGCGTCGTACTGGCTCGTGGTCCGCACACCGGCGCTGAGCTTCTTGTCCCAGCCGCGCTTGGTGGCCTCCGCGGTCAGGTCGGTGAGAAGCCCCTGCTGGGAGAGGTGTCCGGCCGTCGCGTTGCCCTTGTTGTACTCCATGAGGTCGGGCGCGTCGTTGGAGTTGAGGACCATCGGGGCCGTCTTCTGGATCTGTTCGAAGCCCTTCTCCTCGAACTTCACCTCGACGCCCGGATGGGTCCTCTCGAACTCCTTGATGGCCTCGTTCCAGGCCAGGCCCATCGCGCTGTCGGGCCCCTCGTAGTGCCACAGCTTGAGCGTCTTCCCGTCGGCGGATCCGCTGCCGGAGCCGCCGCCGCAGGAGGCCAGCAGCAGGGTTCCGCTCAGCACCGCCGCAGCCGTCGCCAGCACACGCCTTCGTGTCGTCGACATCCAGTGCCTCCAGGGGAGTCGGATGGGGTATCGGGACCTCACGCAGCGTTCATCGAATCGATTCGATGCGTGACGTCGAAGCGCTTCGACGATGGGAAGGTATGTGGGGGCTGCGGGCGCGTCAATGGGGTGCGCGTGAATTGGGCAGGGTTTCGTGAACGCGGGCGGCTGTTCGACGGGCCGAACGGATGTGGACCTCTCAGCGGATGCCGTGGAACCTGGCCCCCGCCCCCAGCGCGGCCACACTCACGAAGGCGACGGCCAGCAGGTAGTACCCGGGCGAGACCTGTGAACCGGTCGCCGTCACCAGAGCCGCGGCGATGGTGGGAGTGAAGCCGCCGAAGACCGCGACGGTGGTGTTGTAGCTGAACGAGAGGCCGGTCGCGCGGGCCTCGGCCGGGAACGCGTCGGACATCACCGACGGCAGCGCTCCGAAGTAGGCCGCCTTCAGCAGGCCGAGGATCGCCATGCACAGCACGAGCGTCAGGAAGGACGGCGACCTGGTGAGCCAGAGGAACAGGGGTACGGCACTCGCGCCGATCAGCAGCGCGGCCGGGACCATGATCCGCAGCCGGCCGAACCGGTCGGCCAGCAGACCCACCACCGGCGTCCCGAACGTGAGGATCGCACCCGCGACGAACAGCGCCACGAACGACAGGGAGTCGTCCAGGCCCAGCTCCTTGATCCCGAAGGTCGGCAGGTACTGGAGGATGAAGTTCAGAGCCGTCGACACGACCAGGGCACCACCGGCGATCAGCAGGCCGCTCCAGTGATGACGAAAGACGGCGCGGATCGGCGACGGCGAAGGCGATGGCGACGGGCTCACCTGGCTCACCTGGCTCGTCGGGCTCACCGGCGACTCGTCGACGTACCGGCGGACGAAGTACCCGACCGGGCCGATCAGCAGGCCGAACACGAACGGCACCCGCCAGCCCCACGACGTCATCTGGTCCTCGGACAGCGTCGCGGTCAGCCCCGCGGCGAACGCGGCGGCCATCAGCGTCGACAGGCCCTGGCTCGCGAACTGGAAGCTGCCGAGGAAGCTCTTCCGCTGCTCGTTCCGCTCGACCAGGAACGAGGTGGCCGCCCCGAACTCCCCGCCCGCCGCGAAGCCCTGGACCAGCCGCGCGACCACGACGCCCAGCGGCGCGAGGATGCCGATGGCCGCGTACCCCGGCATGAACGCCATCATCAGCGTGCCGACCACCATCAGCCGGATCGACAGCATCAGCGCCTTCTTGCGCCCGTGCCGGTCGGCGTACGCGCCGATCAGCAGACCCCCGATCGGCCGGATCAGGTACGTGATGCCGAACACCGCGTACGTCTGGACGAGTTGTACGCCCGGGTCATCGGCGGGGAAGAACGCCCGGCCTATGTACGAGGCCATCAGGGCGTACACCACGAGGTCGAACCATTCGAGGGCGTTGCCGATGCTGGCGGCGGCGACCGCCCGGCGGGTGGAGGAGCGCCCCGGGCCGGACGGCTCGGCGAGTGGGGCGGTCGGCGTCGGCCGGGAGGACTCGGCGGACTCGGCCGACTCGGCGGACCCGGCCGACTTGGCCGACTTGGCGGACCCGGCTTCCTGCGGGGAGATCTCGGTCATCTGGGGGCCTCCGGGGACGGGGGGAGGGCGGCGGGGAGGGTGACGGGGAGCGGGTGGTCGGGCGTGGGGTTGCCCAGTGCGTGGAAGAGAGCGGTCGCCAGGACGACGCCCTCGCGGGCGATCGAGCCGAGCATGTGCTCGTCGGGGGCGTGCTGGAGACAGCCCGGGTACGAGTGCGGCAGCCACAGCGTCGGCAGGCCGAGGACGTCGGTGAACACGTGGTTGGGGAGCGAGCCGCCGATGTTGGGGAGGACGGCGACGGGCCGGCCCGCGGCCTGTTCCAGGACCTCCACGGCCCAGCCGACCCACGGGTCGTCGAGGGGCGTACGGCTCGCGGCGAAGTGGCTGCCGACGGTGACGCCGACCATGTCGTAGCCATGGGCGGCCAGGTGCCGGGTGACGACGTCCGTGACGCGGTCGACGTCCGTGCCGACGACGTACCGGAGTTGGAGAACGGCTCGTGCCCCGCCGGGTATCGCGTTGACGGGACGCTCGATGTCGGCCGCTCCGAGCGACAGGACCTCCAGGGTGTTCCAGGCGTAGAGCCGCTCGGCGGGGGTGAGTTCGGTCGCTCCCCAGCTCGCGTCGGGCAGGGGGTCGCCCGGGCTGTCGGCGACCGAGACCCCGGCGAGCGCCGTGCGGACGGCCTCGGGCAGTTCGGTCGGCAACAACTCCGGGACTCGTATACGGCCGTGCCCGTCGACGAGGGTCGAGATCGCGCCAGTCAGGGTCGTCGCGGGGTTGCGGAGGACACCGCCCCAGTTGCCCGAGTGGTACGCGTCCGGCCGCAGGTCGACGTCGAGTTGGAGCTGTACGCCGCCGCGCGAGCCGAGGAACAGGGTCGGGGTCGCCGCGTCCAGGCGGGGGCCGTCCGAGGCGACGAGCACATCGGCGCGCAGCAACTCCCGGTGCGCGGCGGCGAATTCGGCGAGACCCGGCGAACCGATCTCCTCGCCGGTCTCGAAGAGGAAGGTCAGATTGAAGCCGAGTCGCCGCTGCTCGGCGAGGAGCAGCCGCAGTGCCGCGATGTTGACCAGGTGCTGTCCCTTGTTGTCGGCGCTCCCGCGGCCGTACCACCGGTCACCGTCCGCCGTCAGGGTCCATGGATCGCGGCCCTCGCTCCACTGCCCGGCGTGCCCGTCCACGACGTCGGCGTGTCCGTAGCAGAGCACGGTCGGCAGCTCGGGGTCCTCGACACGGCGGCCGACGAGGAAGGGGCCGCCGGACGGGTTCTCGGCCTCGGTCACCGAGCACCCGAGGTCGAGCAGGGCAGGTGTCAGTACTTCGTCGAGGTATGCCTTGACGGCAACGCCACGCTCGGGCCGGGAACTCTCGGTGGGGTACGCGACCATGGCGGCCAGCTCGTCGAAGTAGGCACCCGAGGTGGCGTACGCCTCGGCTTTACGGACCAGTTTCTCGGGGATCACAGGGAGATTTCTCCTGAGGAACGCAGGGGAGGAGAAGGAGGAGGAGAAGGGGAGAGGGCGGTACGCGGAGACGCCGTGTTGGCTCAGCAGCGTAGAGCCGTTTTCGGTCGACGACCATTGCCGTTTGTGCCGCTCTGCGTTCTACTTTCAGCAACGCAGGAAAGGGTCGGAGGTCCGGCCGTGGGAATGGGGCCGGAGGTCCGATGCAGCAACTCGTCCCGGTGAGCCTCGCGTACTTCCTCGAAGTCGCCCGGACCGGATCGGTGACCGAGGCCGCCCGCACGCTGAACGTCGCCCCTTCGGCGATCAGCAGACAGATCGCCAAGCTGGAGTCCGGCATCGGTGTACCGCTGTTCACGCGCCATCCGCGCGGGATGACCGTGACCGACGCCGGGTCCAGGCTGCTCGCGCACGCCCGCCGCAGCGAGGCCGAATCGGCTGCCCTGGTCGACGAGTTGAGGACCGGACGGGGAGCCGACGTCCGAAATGTCACCGTGGCCTGCTCGGAGGGGTTCGGGCGGCAGCTCGTCCCGCGTGCGATGGCAGCCTTCCGGCGTGACCATCCCGACGTGGTCTTCCAACTCGATGTCGTCCAGCGCCAGGAGGCGACCCGCCGGGTCGTCGAGGGGATCGCCGACGTCGCCGCCACCTACGCGATGGGCCCACAGCACGACGTACGGGTGGAGTGTGCCGTCGTCATCCCGGTCGCCGCCATCGTCCCGCTGGGGCACGAACTGGCGGGCCGGGAGCTGATCACCCTGCCGGAGCTCTGCGCGCATCCGCTGGCGCTCGCCTCGCCGGGCACCAGTCAGCGTGAACTGTTCGACATCGGGGCGCAGTTGGAGGGGCTGACCGTCACCCCGGCCCTGGTCTGCGACGCCCTCGCCCCGCAGTACGAGTTCGTCCGCTCCGGCGGCGGCATCGCCCTCGTCGGCGACCTCGGCGACCTGGACCGGGACGGCCGCGCCGAGGGCGTCACCCATGTCCGCGTCGACCACCCGGTCTTCCGGCAGCGCGAGGCCCAGATCCAGACGGTGCCGGGCCGTCGGCTGTCCTGGGCGGCGACGCGGTTCACCGAACTGCTGGTCGCGCTGTTGCGAGGGAGATCAGCAGAGCCGTCACGGCCGCGGTGACCGGCACGCCGTACCCGGCGGTCGTCGACACGTGCTCCGCGACCCACCCCCCGGCCGCCGACCCGCAGGCGATCCCGCCCAGCAGGCCCGTCACCGCCAGGGTCATGCCCTCGTTCAGCCGGCCCTCGGGCGTGCGGCGCTGGACCAGGGTCATGGCCGTGACCATCGCCGGGGCGGTAGCCATCCCCGCCATCAGCAGCGCTCCGGCGAGCACCACGAGGGAACCCGTGAGCGAGGCGGCCAGGAGCGGCAGCCACATGAGGACGGCCATCGCGGCGAGAGCCCACGGGTGGCGCCGCTCGGCCGGGCCCGCCGGCAGGGCTCCGTAGAGGAGCCCCGCAGCGCACGACCCGGCCGCCTGGAGACCGAGGACCACCCCGGCCGCCGCCCGGTGCCCCTGCGCGTCCGCGTACGCGATCGTCACCACCTCCATCGAGCCGAACACCGCGCCGGTGGCGAGGAAACCGACCAGCAGCGGGGGTATGCCGGGAGCGCGGACCGGCGACGGGGCGCGTGGGGCCGTACGACCCTGCGCGGGCGGTTCCGTCGAGCGCCGCGCCGCGAAGGCCAGGACACCGGTCAGCAGCAGGACGACCCCGACGAGGGTGCCGGCCTCCGGGAAGAAGGCCCCGCACAGGAACGCGGCCAGCACCGGTCCGAGCATGAAACTCAGCTCGTCCGCGGCCTGTTCGAAGGAGTTCGCGGTGTGCAGGCGCGCCGGGTCGCCCTTCAGGACATGGGCCCAGCGTGCCCGGGACATGCCGCCGGTGTTGGGCGTGGTGGCCGTGGCGGCGTACGCGGCGAACAGGGTCCAGTCGGGCGCCTCGTAACGGACGCACAGCAGCAGCGCGAGCGAGCCGAGCGCCGCGAGCGCCGTGGCGGGCACGGCGATCCGCGCCTGCCCGTACCGGTCGACCAGCCGCGCCGTCCAGGGCGCGACGACCGCCGTCGCCGCCAGCCCGGTCGCCGCGACGGCCCCGGCGAGCGCGTACGAGCCCCGCGTCCCCGCGATCATGATCACGGCGCTCACGCTGAACATGCCCATGGGGAGGCGCGCGATCAGACTCCCGACCGTGAAGGCCCGGGTGCCGGGGACGGCGAAGAGGCGGCGGTACGGGTTCGGCCCGCGCGGGGGCCGTCCGGGGGCGGTGGTCCGCCGCCGTGGGCCGGGGGTCCGGCGTCCAGGGTCGGGGACCCGCCGCCGGGGTCCGAAATCGGCCACCACCAGGGCGTCGGCGGTGACGGTGGGGAGGGTCGTACGGCCCTGGGGGCGGGGGTAGGGCCGAGGGGGCTGCCGCGGGCCTTGCCGAGGAGGCGGCTGGGCGGGCGGTTTCGGTGTGCGGGCGGGGGGTTGCGGGGCGCCGATGGGTGGTTGCGGCGTACGAGGGGGCGGTTTCGGCGTGTGGGCGGGCGATTGCGGCATGCGGAAACCGTCGCCCGATCCGCCGTCAGGGGTCCAACACCTACTCCGTACCGATTGACGCACCCGCGTTGTAAATTCGCCGGGTGCCGATGCCCGCCCACCTCGACCCCCGCCTGCTGCGCGCCTTCCTCGCCGTCGCCGAGGAGCTGCACTTCACGCGCGCGGCCGCCCGGCTGTACGTCGCCCAGCAGGCCCTCAGCCGTGACATCCGGCGCCTGGAGCGGGAGTTGGGCGCCACCCTCTTCGTACGGACCACCCGGCAGGTGACGCTCACCCTCGACGGTGAGCGGCTGCTGCCGTACGCGCGGCGGGCGCTGGCGGCGCAGGACGAGCTGCTCTCCGTCTTCGGGCGGCCGGACGCCGAGCGCCCCCTGCTCGTGGATGTGAACAGCCCCGGGCTGTTCTCCGGGCGCGTGCTGGCGCTGGCCCGCGACCTCGCCCCCGACTGCGAGCTGATGACCCGCTTCGAGAGCGGTCTCACCGGGGCCGCCGCCGAACTGCTCGCCGGCCGGCTCGACGCGTCCTTCGGGCGGTTCGCGGGCCTGGACCCGGCGGTCCGCGCCCGCCTGGAACAGCAGCCCGTGCGGTACGAGCCCATGGCCGTCGTGCTGCCGGAGGACCACCGTCTGGCCGGATTGGATGCCATACCGCTCGACGCGCTGGCGGGCGAGCAGGTGTACGCCGGTGCCGGAAATCCCCGCACGTTGGAGTGGACCGATCTGGCCCATCGGCTTTTCGAGGGACGCGGGATCGAGGTCGCGGCGCCGGCGCCGCTCGCCGTCGGCACCGAGGAGTTCCAAAGGATCATGGCCAAGAAACGGAACCCCATCCTCGCCGTGATGGATTTTCCGGCCATGCCCAAATCGATACTTCGACCCCTGATCGACCCCGTGCCGCTGTCACCAGTGTCGCTGGTGTGGCGCAAGGGGCTTATGCATCGTGGCATGGAGGCGTTGCGCACCGCGGCGGCGCGTCTCGCAGCCGAAGAAGAGTGGCTGAAGTGCCCTTCGGATGGGTGGATTCCGGCCACAGATGCACTCATCATGATGAGCCGGGCCTGACACAGAACCCTCACTGATGCTTACGTGCGCTACATTCAGGGGCCGGGTGCAGTGTGATAAAAGGGGCGCTCGGGCTGGATGGGGGTCCGGTCCGGACGATGAGTACGAGTGCCCGGGTCGTACCGCACCCCTGGAACCAGTCCCGTGGGGGGATGTGCGTGCGCGTGGAAAATTGGCGGGAAGACGCCCAACGGGGTCGGAGTGAATCCGATCAGCCCGGTGAGGGCGGGGCCCTTCCGTCGGACCGTCATGAGGACGGTCCGTCGTTCCGGGGCGAACCCGGTCGAGCAGTCCGTCGGGAGGCTGGGCAGTCGTTCCGTAAGGACTCCGGTGACGGTGCCCCTGGCGGTAGCGGTTCCGGCGGTGGTTACGCCGGCGGCAGTGACTCCGACCGTGGTGACTCGGATCGTGGTCCGTCCGACGTGTGGCTCCGCCGTGCCGCGGCCCCGTCGGTGCCTCAGCAGAGAGACGACGAGCCGAGCGACGGTCGACGGAGCGACGACGAAGGCGGGAGACGTGGCGAGCCTCGGAAACACCGTGCCGGGGGAGCCGTCGAGCGGGGCGTGACGCCGCTGGAGCCCGGCCGGCACGTCGGGTCCGTCGGTTCTCCCGTCGGGTCCGATGGGACCACCTGGGGCGACGCCGACTCCTACGCCGGTCAGGACTCCTGGCAGGAGTCCGAGCACCCCGAGCACACCCATGACCCGCACGAGGTCACGGTCCAGATGGACGGTGTGGGACGGCAGTTGGAGGACTGGCTCGTCCAGCAGGCCAAGGGCGCCCCCAGCGCCCAGGACGCCTCGGACGGCCCGGTCTTCGTCGACGAGACGGGCCGCCGCAGCCGCAGGTACCGCAGGATCGGCATGGCTGTCGGCATGGCCTGCGCGGTCTACGCGGTGGTCATCCTCGGCACGCTCCTGTCGGGCAACTCCAGCGCGCCCTGGCTCCCGGAGCTGGGCCAGAAGCAGGAGGACGGCCCGGCGGGCAAGGTCGACACCCCGCCGCTGCCCGCCGACTCCGCTGGCCCTACCGGCTCGGTGAGCCCCTCGCCCGGTGTGACGCCGCCGGCGGGCGGCACGGTGACCAACTCGCCGGGGGCCGGCACCTCGAAGGACCCGTCGGCCAGCGCCTCGAAGACGGGGGAGAGCCCCGATCCCAAGCCGTCGGTGACCAGCACGAAGCCGGACACCCCGAAGCCGACGCCCACCGGGCCCTCGAACACGCCTCCGACCTCACCCGACCCCGATCCGAGCGTCAGCGTCAGCAGCGACCCCTCGGTTCCTCCGGGCGGTGTCGACACCGACACGGTCGCCGGTGACCCGCTCACGCCCGAGCCGATCCCCCTGCCTCCGGACCCGAGCGCCGCCCCATCCGCACAGTCCCCGGAGAACACCCTCTGATGGCACGCCGCACCAGCCGCCGCGGCGCAGAGCAGGGCGCCGTCAGGCGCCGTCGCCTGCCCATGCGCTACCTGCTGCCCTCGCTCATCCTCGTCGCCCTGATGGCGATGCTGATGCTGCGGGGCTTCGTACACAACGAGATCCTCGCCGACCACCGCATCCAGGCGTCGGCCGCGTCCGACCGGGTCCCCAAGAACATCTTGGAGGGCGGCCCGGTGATCGACACCCGCAGCGGCCGCGAGGACAGCGTGAAGGTCCCGGACCACAAGCTGGTCCTGACCTTCGACGACGGCCCGGACCCCGCGTGGACGCCCAAGGTGCTCGACGTGCTCAAGAGGCACGACGCGCACGCCGTCTTCTTCGTCACCGGCACCATGGCCTCGCGCTATCCGGACCTCGTCCAGCGCATCGTCGACGAGGGCCACGAGGTCGGTCTGCACACCTTCAACCACCCCGACCTCTCGCTCCAGTCCAAGCGCCGCATCGACTGGGAGCTGTCCCAGAACCAGCTCGCGCTGGCGGGCGCGGCCGGCATCCGGACCTCACTCTTCCGGCCGCCGTACTCGTCGTTCGCGGGCCAGATGGACAACAAGTCGTGGCCGGTGACCGAGTACATCGGCAGCCGCGGCTACATCACGATCGTCAACAACACCGACAGCGAGGACTGGCGCAGGCCGGGCGTCGACGAGATCATCCGCAACGCCACGCCCAAGGGGGACGACGGCGCCGTCGTGCTGATGCACGACTCCGGCGGCGACCGCTCGCAGACCGTGGCCGCGCTCGACCGGTACATCGCCGGACTCCAGGACGACGGCTACACCTTCGACACGCTCACCGCGTCCCTGAAGGTGCCCAGCGCGCACACCGAGGTCACCGGCCCCGACCTGTGGAAGGGCAAGGCGTGGGTCGTAGCGGTCCAGGCGTCCGAGAACACGACCTCCGCCCTGGTCGTCGGCCTCGCCATCATCGGCGGCCTTGTCCTCGCCCGCTTCGGGCTGATGCTGCTGCTCTCCGTCCTGCACGCCCGCAAGGTCCGCCGCCGCGGCTTCAGCTGGGGGCGGCCGATCACCGAACCGGTCTCCGTCCTGGTGCCCGCCTACAACGAGGCGAAGTGCATCGAGCAGACGGTCCACTCGCTCACGGCGAGCGATCACCCCATCGAGGTGATCGTCATCGACGACGGGTCGAGCGACGGCACCGCCCGCATCGTCGAGAACCTGCGTCTGCCGAACGTACGCGTAGTACGCCAGCTCAACGCGGGCAAGCCCGCCGCCCTCAACAGGGGTGTGGCGAACGCCCGTTACGACCTCATCGTGATGATGGACGGCGACACGGTCTTCGAACCGGCGACCGTCCGCGAGCTGGTCCAGCCCTTCGGCGACCCGAGCGTCGGCGCCGTCGCGGGCAACGCGAAGGTCGGCAACCGCGACTCGCTGATCGGCGCCTGGCAGCACATCGAGTACGTGATGGGCTTCAACCTCGACCGCCGGATGTACGACATGCTCAACTGCATGCCGACCATCCCGGGCGCGGTGGGCGCGTTCCGTCGCTCCGCGCTCAAGCGCGTCGGCGGCATGAGCGACGACACGCTCGCCGAGGACACCGACATCACCATCGCGATGCACCGCGACGGCTGGCGGGTCGTATACGCGGAGAACGCCCGCGCGTGGACCGAGGCCCCGGAGTCCGTCCAGCAGCTGTGGTCCCAGCGCTACCGCTGGTCGTACGGCACGATGCAGGCGATCTGGAAGCACCGCAGGGCGATCATCGAACGGGGCCCGTCGGGCCGCTTCGGCCGGGTCGGCATGCCCCTGGTGTCCCTCTTCATGATCCTGGCCCCGCTCCTCGCCCCCCTGATCGACGTGTTCCTTCTCTACGGGTTGGTGTTCGGCCCCACCGAGCAGACGATCCTCGCCTGGTTCGGCGTCCTGGCGGTCCAGGCGGTGTGTGCGGCGTACGCGTTCCGCCTCGACAAGGAACGCATGACCCATCTGCTCTCCCTCCCGCTCCAACAGATCCTGTACCGCCAGCTCATGTACGTCGTGCTGCTCCAGTCCTGGATCACCGCGCTGACCGGCGGCCGACTGCGCTGGCAGAAACTCCGGCGTACGGGCGCGGTGGGGCTTCCCGGCGGCGCCAGCCCGGGCGGCGGCGCGCCGCAGCAGCAGGAGATGGACCGGAGGCCGGTCGGATGAGCAGTACATTCCCTCCCCAGAAGGTGCCGCACACAGTGACTGCGTCGACTCTCCCCTCCGGCCCTCCCGGGACGGAAGAAGTACCCGACCCCGCCCCGGCGCCCCGGCGCGCCCCCGTCCGGGACCGTTACTTCGACCTGCTCCGCGCGCTGGCCCTCTTCCGAGTGGTCCTCTATCACCTCACCGGCTGGGCCTGGCTCCCCCTGCTCTTCCCCTCCATGGGCGTCATGTTCGCCCTGGCCGGCAACCTGATGGCCCGCTCACTGAAACGCCCGGCCGGACAGGTCATCAAGAGCAGGATCCGCCGTCTGCTGCCGCCCCTCTGGCTCCTGGGAGTCGTGGGCGTCACCGGCATGGTCCTCCAGGACTGGGGACCGAACACCGACGGCCATCCTGGCTGGTGGTGGCTCCACCTCACCTTCTGGATCCTCCCGCTGAGCGATCCGCCGTACGGCGAGGGACTGCCCGGCATCCACGGCGTCATCGGCGAGAACTGGGCCTCCGACCTCGCCGGACCGCTCTGGTACCTCCGCGCGTACCTCTGGTACGTCCTCCTCTCGCCGTTCCTGCTGCGTGCCCTGCGCGCACTTCCCGTGACGACGATCGCGGCGCCGATCGCGTTGTCGGCCGCGTTCGAGCTGGGGTACATCACCCTTCCCGGGGAGCGGATCCCCTCGGCGCTCACGGACTTCAGCACGTTCGGGGCCTGCTGGATCCTGGGCATGGCCCACCAAGAAGGCATCCTCCAGCGTCTACCGAAGTACGTCATTCCGTCCGTGGCCCCCGCCATTGCCCTGATCGGCCTCTGGTACGCCCTGAACCACAACTTCGGCCAGGGCAACGACCTGGACAGCATGCCCCTGGCCCAGGCCCTCTGGTCCTGCGGCACGGTGATGCTGCTGCTGCACGTCAGCCCGTCCTGGTCCGAGTGGCCACGTCGGCTGCGTCGGTGGGACAGACCGATCACGCTGCTCAACTCCCGGGCGGTGACGATCTATCTGTGGCACAACACCTGCATCCTGATTGCGGCGACCCAGTGGGACCGGCTCTGGGACATCGACGTGATCTGGCAGCACTTCTCCTGGCTGCTGGAGAGTCCGTGGCCGGTGCTGGCGATCACGTGGGTGTTGATCGCGGGGTGCGTCGTGTGCTTCGGCTGGGCGGAGGACCTGGCGGCGAAGCGGAAGCCGCAGCTGTGGCCGGACGGGGTGAAGCAGGGCCGGGCCAGAGCCCAGGGCGGAGCGCACCGAGGCTGAGAGACGTTCGGGGACGGTCTCTCCGAGAGAGCGTCCCCGACGTCCGGCTCAACTCACCGCAGTCACACAGTGAATGGTCACCGGCGGATCAGCCGTCCGCCGGACAGGGCCATGGCGGCCAGTCCTACGGCGAGCACGATGAACCGTAACGCGACCGCGGCGGACCCGGCGTCCTCGAAGCGCTCACGCAGCGACGGTATCTGCGTGACGACGAAGAGGCCGAAGCCCAGCATGCCGAGCCCCCAGAGTCTCGGACGCTCGATGTGTCCGGACAACCAGGACGGCAGCCATCCGAGGACCAGGGCCGCGAGGCCCGGCGGGATGGTCACGGCTCCCACCAGGATCAGGAGAGTTGGCATGGTGTCACCTGTCTTCAGGGGTTACTGGGTCTGGGCCTTCGGATAGCCGAAGTAGATCTTCAGTCTGACTCCCTTCTTCGGGCGCAGGTACTCACTGATGAGGTCCGAGACGTACCAGTAGTACGCGGAGATGACGCCGGCGATCACGGAGAACAGCTGACCGCCCGGCATGAAGCCGAGGATTGCCGCCACCGCCGCTCCGACGGCCGCGTGCCTGTTGAGCACATGCATCGCGTGCGTCGCCCGCTTGTTGCTCATGTTGATCTCCAGGCCCCACCAGTGCCACTTGTGGCCGTTGTAGTTGTGCTTGCTCAGGCCGTCGAGGTCCAGGCAGTTGACCGGATCGCCCGAGCAGTACTCGTAGGCGTTGGAGCTGCCCCCGAAGACCGGGTCGGTGGACAGGAAGCGGCCGGTGCCCGCGTTGTAGAGCCGGGCGCCCATGAGGATCACACCGGACGGGGTGTCCGCCGAGCGCTGGTAGCCGCCCAGCCAGCCGTAGCGGCCGGCCGAACCCGCGGTGGCGTTGCCGTACTCGTCCGTCGTGACGACGGTTGCCGTCGTGCCGTCCGCGAGTGGCCGCACCACGCTGACGTCACCGTGGATGTTGGTGAACTGGAGCTTCACGTCACCGGACTTGCCGGTGGTCGCCGCAAGTCCGACGCCGATTCCCAGAACGTTGCGGGTCAGGGCCCCGCTGCCGGAGTCCTCGACGATCCACTTCGGGGAGTCGCTGTCACCCGCGTAGTGGTTCACCTTGGCAGCGGTGGTGGACCAGGCGCCCGAGGACTGCGTCTCCTCCGTCCAGGAGCGGAAACGGTAGGCGGAGTCCAGGGCCCAGGTCTGCCGCTCGGTGCCGCTGGTCTGCTGGTGGACCAGGTCGGTGGCGTAGTAGCCGATCGTGGATCCGGGCAGGCTGGTGGTGCGGCCGAACGCGTCGTACACATACCCGGAGTCGACCAGTCGGTCCCCGCTGTCGTAGCTGTGTGTGGTGCTGGACCCGGTGGACGGGCAGGCGGCATTGGCGGCACCGGAGGCGGCGTACTGGGCGATGCGGTTGGCCCGCTTGTCCAGCGTGTAGGAGCGCGTGGTGCACACTCCGCCGGTGCCGATGTCCTGGACCGTGTTCAGCCGGCCGGCACCGTCGTAGGCGTAGTGCTGGGTTCCTCCGGTGTTGGAAGCCCGGCTGGTGACCTGGTCGTGGACGGAACGGACGACGGACTCGGCGAAGACCGCGGTGCTGTCGCTGTCCCGCGTGTAGGTGCGCTTGGTGAGCGCGCCGTTCGGGTCGGTCGTCTGGTCGAGGGTGTAGCCGCCCGGGAGCTTCTGGCTGGTGATGGCCCCGTCGGCGTCGTACGTCGCGGTGAAGGAGCCCGCCACGGAGTCGGTCAGCTTGGTCACCAGACCGCGCGGGTCGGACGCCGTGTCGTAGGTGAAGGTGGTGGTGGAAGGCGCGGTGTCGGTGCTCTTCACCGGTCGGCCGAGGTCGTCGTACTCCGTCGTGGTGGTGCCGTTATCTGCGTCGGTGTAAGAGAAGGTGCGGCCGAGCTTGTCGTAGTCGCGGGTGATGGTGCCGCCGCCGGTCGATGTGGTCTTCACCAGTCGGCCCGTGTCGCTGTCGTAGGTGTGGGTGATCGCGGGCACGGACTGGCCGAGGTTCCCGGTGACCGTGGAGGTGAGGAGGCGGCTCGCCGCGTCGTACGTGCGGGTCGTCGTCCGGTAGCTGTCGCCGGAGGTGTCGACGGTCTTGAGCGGCTGGCCGTAGATGTCGTACGTGGTGGTGCTGTCGACCGAGGTCGTCGGGTTGCTCCCGCCCCCGGTGATGGCACCGGCGGGACCGGTCCAGCACAGCAGGCCCTCCCACTCGGGGCGGCCCTGGCACGAGCCGCTGCCGGTGGCCTTCCAGTAGGAGTAGACCTTGCTGGTCGCGTCGTTGCCGGTGCCGCCTGACAGGATGATGCCGGTGACGCGGCCCTGCGCGTCGTAGCCCGTGTTGGTGTTCAGCGCCAGGCCGCCCGAGTCCTCGGTCACGAGGGTGGGCAGGCCCTTGACCCAGTCGTACTGGGTGACTGTGACCCGCTTGTCGGTCATGATCGACGAGTAGCCGTCGACGCGCAGACCGGCGGTGACGATGGTGAGCCGGTCTTTGACCTTGGCTGTGCCGTCGGTCGGGCGTCCCTTGTCGTACTCGTTGACCGACCAGGAGCGGGCCGAGACGGTGGTTCCCGCCGGGAGAAGGACCGTGCTGCCGTTCTTGAAGTCCTTCGTCAGCTCCACCCGGTGCAGCGGGCCGAACTCCTCCAGCAGCCTCAGGCCGTTGTCGCTGTAGTAGTTGTACGACGACAGCAGCTCGGCCCGCTGCGCGGTGCCCAGCTCTGAGATGCCCAGCTCGGCGAGTTGGCTGCTGTCGGCCGGGGTCAGGCCGAGCGCGAGGGAACGGTTCGCGGGGGTGAGCTTGCGGACGACGTTGCCGAAGCGGTCGTACTGCGTGCTGGCGATGTTGCCGCCGGGCTCGATGCTGTCGACCTCACGTCCTGAGTCGTCCAAATAGACGACGTCGGCCCGCTTGTAGTCGCCGGAGGAGAGGGCGCCGCCGTCGTGGGACGCCGGTACCTGGTCGGCGGGGAACACGGCCGTCGCGTCGGCCGGGCCCTGACGCTGACCCCACGCCGCCGTGTCACCGGACGCCATCGCGTAGGGCGCGGCGCTGCCGCTGACCGGAACCTCGTAGACGAGGCTGGTCTTCGCGCTGCCGCTGACCGTCGACTTGGTGCCCTGCGCCAGAGCGGGGCGGGAGACCGACAGGAGCATGCCCTCGCCGGAGGCGGAGCTGCTGCCCGCCTTGCCGTACTCGAAGGTCCACGGCAGCTCACCGGGCGGGGTGAGAGTGGTGACACGTCCGGCGGTGTCGTAGGTGTAGGCCGTCTTGAGCGGGGTGCTCAGCCGCGCGTCCCAGGCCTGCCGCAGTCGGCCCGAACTGTCGTACAGATACTTGGAGATGGTGGTGGCGGTCGACGCGCTCGCGGCGGGGGCAGTGGCCCAGAGATCGATCCGCGCCACGCGTCCCCTGTAGTCGCCGAGGTCCGAGGAGGTGGCTGTGGTGGACGTCGCGTAGACGAACTCCAGTACCCGGCAGCCCTGTGTGGCCGGCGTTGCTTTGCAGGTGGCCGCGGAGACCGCGCCGGTCGGCGCGATGAGGTACTTGGGGCGGGCCAGGGTGCTGCTGCCGGTGGTCACGGTCTCCGAGACCACCGTCGTGGTGGAGTCGTCGGTCGGCAGCGACGCGGTGGTGACGTTCCACGCGGGGGAGGCGCTGTCCGCCTTCGCGAAGGCGGTCACAGTTCCGTTGGTCTCGGCCAGCGTGAAGGAGCCGGTGAGCGAGCCGGTCAGGGTCAGTGAGCCGGAACCGGTCTCCGAGGTCCAGCCCCCGGCCGCGGTGGCAGTGAAGCCGGTAGCGATGCCGTCGGCGTCGACGACCGCGACCGACGTGCCGGAGGTCTGCTCCAAGTACTTCCAGGTGGAGCCGCTCTTGTCGGCGGTGACGCCGGAGACCCACTCGGGCCCGAAGATCGGGACCTGGCCCTCCTGCTGGTCGCCCGCACCCGGCCGGCGCGATGAGGCACTGCGGGAGACGCTCAGCCCGAACACCGATACGTCCCCGGCGGACAGGGTGTAGTCACCGGTGAGCAGGTTCACCGCACCGGGGCCGATCTCCTCCTCGGGAGCGTCGCCCGCGATACGGTCCACCGTGACGGCGACTGTCTGGCTGTAGCCGCTCGCCGTGCCGTTGCTGAACTTGGCGCGGACCTCGATCGGCCCGTCCTCGGTGAGGGTGTCGGTCGCCTTCCAGGTGAGGGCGGTGGCCTTGCCAGCCGTCACGGCGACAGGCCAGGTGACGGCCGCTCCACTGGAGGCGACGGTGACATCGCCGGCGGGGACGGTCTTCCAACTGTCCTGCTCGCCGCGCCGGTACTCGTAGACGGCGTCCGTGTAGCTCGACCTGCCGATCGCGGTGAGCGGTACGCGGCGGGCGGAGCGCTGTCCGTCCTCCGGGGACGTCAGGGCGACGCCGTCGCTGCCGACACCGAAGCTGTAGGAGGTGGCGTTCGCGGAGTGGTTGCCGGCCTGGTCGACGGTCCGTACGTAGAGGGTGTGCCAACCGCGGTCGGCGGTCACGGTGACGGACTTGGCACCGCCGCCGGTGCCGTTGGTCTCGTCGTCCAGCCGCTCGGGGGTGTTGGGATCGTCGAGGCCCCAGACATAGCCCTGGCCGTCCGCGGCCGAGGTGTTGAACGTGCACGTGGTGCCGTCCGACAGCGGGGCGTTCCAGTCGCCTTCCGTGTACCCGGCGCAGCTGACGCCGGGAGCGGCGGGCCGGGTCGTGTCGACGGCGAACGTGGAGTACGCGGACCAGTCGCTGTAGGCCTCGCCGTCGTAGGCACGCGCGCGCAACCGCAGATGCTTGCTGTCCGGCAGTGAACTGCCCGACGGCACGGATAGGAGAGCGTTCACGCCGGAAGCGGTGCTCGCCGATGTGCCGGTGTACGAGTAGGTGGTGTCCGAGAAGGCGGGATCGGCCGTCAGTTCGAACTGGGCCTTGTAGGTACCCCCGTCACTGTCGACGGCCTTGGCCCACAGGGTGGGTGTGCCGCGGGTGGTGAAGCGGCCACCGTTGTACGCGTTGACGGAACTGGGGCTGAGGCCCCAGCCGCTCGGTGCCTGCGGGGCGGTGTTCGCTGCGGACTCCGCCAGGGGAGCCTCGACGGCGAAGACCTGGCCCGAGGTCAAGGCCATCACGCAGGCCTCGGTGACCAAGATCAGGGAGAGCGACACGGCAGTACGCCATGGGCCGGAACCACGTCTTCGCGCTGCAGGTGTGCGGAACATGCTTCTCCTCGGGTGCTCTCCCTCGTGGGTCGAGGGGATCTTGGTGAGGGTGACATGTTCATTGTCGATGTGGAGATCTCCTGGTGAGGGTGGGGTGAGTTCGGGTGGCCGGATGAATGGTATTCAGACACTCCTCCGTCGAAGTTTGTCCATTTATCTGACGGAAGGTCGGGTGGCCGGGTATTCCACTTCGGGCTAGGAGTAGACGGTTCGGGACGGGTAGTCCCTTCAAGGGTGGGCTCGGTAGATCCTCTCTGAGTTCCTTCCGGTTCCGGCTCGGCGATGTTGTCCTGTCTGATGCTGCTTTCTCCATGTGGGAGGGGGCTGTGGCAGCCTTCCGTCTCGGCCTCGTCGGCGGTTCTCGTGGCACTGGCCGCGAGAACCGCCGACGATAGTCAGGTTCGGCCGGTGTGCAGTTGAGGTGACGGTAGTGAATACCACGCATCGCGCCCGCTCGACCAACGGTGCGTCAGGTCGTACGGGTGGCTGCCACAGCGCCGGTGTAGAGCTGTGTGGTGAAGTCGTCCTCGTGGATGCCGAGTTCGGTCATAACGGATCGAACGTCGCTGAGTGCCGCTGTCAGGTCCGGCTCCCCACGGATGATCGTTTCGACCTCCAGGAAAGTTCCCTCGATTTCCGGCACCCCCACCACAGCGGCGAGAAAGTTTCGACCAAGGGGGCTGAACTCGTAATTGTGGCAGTGCTTCTGGAACTCGATGACCGGAACATATCCGGTAGCTATTCAGCGGGGTTGAGCGGTGGGGTCAGGCTGCTGCGGTGTCGGGTGCGCGGGATCCACGCTCCGGTGGTGGAGTGCGTCGTAGCGGCTGATGCCCCACTTGGCTGCGGTCGACAGGTACGACTGGACGATGGCGAAGTCTGCCAGCCTTTGGAGGGTTCGCCAGCAGCCTCCGAAGGGGCGTTGCTGAACTTTGGCGGGTCTGCTGTCGCGTTCCGCTTGATTGTTGGTGAAGGGGACGGTGAGGTCGGTGGTGAAGCGGAGGGTGACCTCGCGGTGTTCCTCGAAACGTTTGGCCAGGGTGCGGGCGTGTCAGCCAAGTTGGTGCCGGCCCAAGGGGATGCCCTCAGCGCACTGATTCGGGAGGACCTTTCGCGCAGCCGTATGGCGGTCTTCCTGCATGGCGCGGTTGTTCTGACCGGCGTGGCAGCACTTGTTCCTGTTGTGATCGTCGACGCCGCGACCCCGGACGGGAACGACGCCACGGATGTGGCGGTGGCAGCAGTGCTGGCCTGCGTGCTGCTTGCTGTCCTCGGGGTCCTCGTGTAGAGCAGGCCATCCGTGGTCGGGAGCGCAGGCGCCAGCAGTATCGCGGACAGCTGAGCGCACCTGCAACTGCCCAAGTCTCCGGGGCCCATCCTGCTGTGCTCTACATCGCCTTCATCGCCCCATCGAGGCGATGGGCCGCTAGCTGTGCGCGCAGGCACCGCGCCTCGAAGGAGTGGCAGGCGACCCCGTACTCAACCTCGCGGCCTCCTACCGCACCGCCAGTTTTGTCATCCTGAAGGAGAACGGCATCCCGGCCCGCCTGCGTCCTTACGTGGATCGCGTACGGAGCCGCCTGATGGCGTACGCCCCCGAGAAGAAGCCCTGCGTTCCCTACATCGCGGCCCGGAGCTCCTACCCGCCGCGCTGCCCGGACTGAACCGTGTTGCAGAAGGCCGCGAGCAGTAGGGCTTCCAGGCGGGGCAGATCCGGCCGACGGTGTCCCGGTCGGTGATGTCCCGCTCGGCGGAGAGCAGGACGTCGCTGTCGCCGATGAAGAACATGAACTGCTGGAAGCCGCACAGGTTCAGCAGCCGCCGGGTTCCACCTTCCCGGTGTGGGCGGTTCGGATCGTTGGGCGGATGCTTTGCAGTGGCCAACGCGGTGATGGTGTTGCTTCCCAGGGGGCACTCCTTCGAAGGCTGCAGGCTGCAATTTCATGGATCTATGGGCGGGTTGAGGTCGATGTGGGCGGTCCCTCGGCGTAATTCGCTCTGGTGTCGTCCGGGCCCCGTCGGTAGCGTGGCTGCGCTCATGTCCCCCTCGCCCCACCGGGAGCCGTCCGTGAACCGCCGCCCCACCCTGCTCGTAGCGATCGCGCTGACCGCCGTCGCGGCTCTGTCGCTGTCCGCCTGCGGTAGTGACGACAGTTCCGAGGACAAGGCCAACGACAAGATCGCGGGCGCCGATACAGGCACGGACAAGTCCGCTTCGCCGAGCGCTTCTGCTCCAGCCCCCGCCGGGCGGCCGAAGATCGAGCTGCCTTCGGATCTGACGTACACCTTCGACTGGCCGAAGACGGGCGACAAGGAGAAGGACGCGGTCCTGAGCGACAGTGAGCAGTCCATCAAGGCGGTCGATCTGGCCATCGCCAACCAGAACGCCTTGGACAAGGCGTACCTCTTCTATTACGAGGGCGAGGCGGCCGCGGGGACTGAGCAGTTCATCCAGAACTACGTGAAGAACAAGGCGCGAACTATGGGCGCTTACCGCTTCTACGACCCAGCGGTGACGGTTGGTGGCGACGGGACGGCTTCGCTCAGCTACTGCGAGGACCAGGGCAAGGCGTACGTGATGTACCTCAAGGACAAGAAGGTCAAGAAGACCGAGGTCACTGCGAAGAGCTACGTCAGTTACCACACGTCGCTCAAGAAGAACAAAAAGGGTGTCTGGGTAATCCAGAAGATCATCTCTCAGAGTGGGAGTTCCAAGTGCCAGCCCTGAAGCGCAGGTTGACGACGACTTCCGCGGTGGTCGCCGTCGGAACCCTCCTGCCCCTGCTTCTCGTTGCGGGTGTCGCGCGTGCCGACGACACGCTGGGCGGCAACACTCAGAATCCGCCCCCGACCGGCCCGACCGGCGGCGTCGACGGCGACACCATCTCCTCCGGCGCAGGCGGCGTCGTCTTCGACCGTTCCAAGAACGGCAGTGGCGGTTCCGTCGGAGCCGTGAGACCCACCACGACCTGGACCCCACCCGCCTGCTGGTACGCCCCGAAGTACACGCCGGCTCAGCTCCAGGCTCATCTGGAGCCGATCTGGGAGGCGGGGGCGACGGGGTACGAGTGGGACGCCGAGCAGCGCAAGATGTACGTCGGCGGTGACCCGTACAAGGACTTCAACAAGGACAAGACCGGCAAGGGCTACTTCTGGGACTCGTACGTCAACAAGAGCTACCCGCCCGGCTGGGACAAGTGCAATGAACCCCCCTTCTGGGTGGATCAGGGCGAGGCCCCGCCGCCCGAGATCGAGAACGCCATCACCCCGGAGATACTCGCCCAACTCGCGTACGCCGAGATCCGCGTACCCGGTACCGAGGTGACCCTGGCCCCCGAAGGCACGACGAAGGTGAACCTGCCGACGTGGGCCTGGCTGGACGCAGCGGACTTCAAGCCGGTCTCGGTCACGGCGTCGGTACCCGCGATCGGTATCCAGGCGACGACGACCGCCGAACCGGTCTCCCTGAAGATCGAGCCGGGTACGGCCGACGCGGAGACCTACCCCGCTTCCGGGGTATGCGAGCTCAACGGTGACCAGATCGGCGAGGCGTACGCGAAGGGCAAGTCCGACGAGACCCCGCCGTGCGGTGTGAGGTACCTGCGCTCGTCGGGGGACGGTTCGTACAAGCTCCAGGCGACGGTGACGTGGAAGATCCACTGGACCGGCACCGGCGTGAACGGTGAACAGCCGTTGCCGGACGGCGAGTTCGGGGCGGACCAGGACGTGATCGTCCAGGAGATCCAGGCCGTCAACCGCTGACCGAGGTGGCGGATTCGGGCCGGTCGGCCAACCGCGCCTCCGAGGAGCGGTTGGCCGACCGCCAGGAAGAACGGATAGCGTGATTCCGCTTTCAGGGGAGGCGGAGAGGACGGCACGACGCGACGGCGTGGCCTGTCTTGTCTCGCGGTGCTGCCTGCCTCGCTCGTCATCAAAGTGGAAGCTTTGGGACACCGGGCGTGGCGCTTGGGCCCGACATGGTGTCCCAAAGTTGCCAATTGGTCAGGTGGTGCGCTTGGAGGGGGGCGTCGCTTTCGCGGAGGTGGATGGCTCTCACGCGACTTGGCGGGGCCGAGGGCGCACGACTCGTACTGCCGCATTGGTGGCGCCACTTGCCGGAAGAGTGCTCGTGCGTGGTCCGTCGTCTGAAGCAGGGCGGGAATGTGGATGATCAGCGCCGCGCGCAACCCGGCCGCGTGGTGCTCGAGTTCAGCCAGGTCGATCAGTGCGGCGGGCAGGTGTTCGCGGTATTCCTCCCGCCACCCGCGAGTCCGACGCCCTGTCATTGCGGTCAGGGCATCGGCCAGGGCATCGGCCAGGGCGTCAATGAGCTGACCGTCCGCGCAGTCGTACACGTTGGCCGTGGAACGGACCCGGTCGGCGCTGATGGGCGTACGGCCGGTCTCGGTCATGCTGACGCGCGCCTGGTTGACGCCGAGCAGTTCGGCGGCGCCGGTGGCGGTGAGCCCGGCCCGGTCGCGGAGGTTGCGCAGCTCGGCGCCGAATCTCCGCTGCCGCAACGTCGGATTGCCGGCTGACGGCGTCGCCGCGGTGCGGATGAGATCGCCTTCGTCGTCTCCGGGTGCTTTTGGGTGCTTATGGCGGAGCTGTTTGGTCTTCGGGTCCTCGTTGCGCGGCAGGGCAACGCGAAGTTCGCGGTGCGGTTGCGGGGCGCCGGGTTCACTCCTGTGCCGGGCGAGACCGGCAGGGTTCGCTATCTGAGGCAGGGTGCGTGGTTGCCGGGGTGCGCGGATCCCTTCGGCGGCGGAATGCCCGGCGCGGGAGGTCCGTACGCTCCGTAGACGGGAGGTCCGTACGCTCTGTAGCCCGGTGCCGGAGGCCCGTACGTACTCCTGCCCCGTACCCTGGTCCGCAGGCCCCGGCCCGTACGGCGGGTACACCGGACACTCCCGACGCCCGCGCCCGCCTCCCCTCAACGCCCCCCTGGCACCCCCCTCACCAGTAGAAACCCCCCACCCCCCGAAAAAACCCTCACCGCGCCCCCGGCCCCGGGGTGAGAGCAACGTTCCCCGGCGGTCACCCGTAGCCACAGGCCGGAAACGCGCCGTCCCTACCTTCGGGCACACCACCCGGTAGAAAATGTGGAGGCGTGAGATGACAGCCCCGAGCAGCAGCATCGCACCGCGCAAGGGGGGCCGCTGGATCGAGCAGTGGGACCCGGAGGACGAGACGTTCTGGAACGAGACGGGGGAGAAGGTTGCCCGGCGCAATCTCTTCTTCTCCGTTCTTTCCGAGCACATCGGGTTTTCGATCTGGACCCTGTGGTCCGTCATGGTGCTCTTCATGGGGCCCGAGTACGGGCTCACCCCGGCCGACAAGTTCTTCATCATCTCGATGGCCACGCTGGTCGGCGCCATCGTCCGCGTGCCCTACACCTTCGCCGTCGCTCGCTTCGGTGGCCGGAACTGGACCATCGTCTCGGCGAGCATGTTGCTCCTCCCGACGATCGCGGCCTTCATCGTGATGGAGCCGGGGACCTCCTTCGGGACCTTCCTCGTGTGCGCCATGCTCGCCGGTGTGGGAGGCGGGAACTTCGCCTCCTCCATGACCAACATCAACTCCTTCTTCCCCCTGAGGAAGAAGGGGTGGGCTCTTGGGCTGAATGCCGGGGGCGGCAACATCGGAGTGCCCGTCGTCCAGCTCGTCGGGCTCGCCGTCATCGGCGCCAGTGCCGGACCGCGCGTGCTGCTCGGCATCTACATTCCGCTGATCGTCATCGCCGCCGTGCTCGGCGCGATGTACATGGACAACATCACGTCCGTGAAGAACGACACCGGCGCCGCCAAGGAGGCCGTGAAGGACCCGCACACCTGGATCATGTCCTTCCTCTACATCGGGACGTTCGGGTCGTTCATCGGGTACAGCTTCGCCTTCGGGCTCGTGCTCCAGACGCAGTTCGGGCGTACGCCGCTGGAGTCGGCCTACGTCACCTTCATCGGGCCGCTGCTCGGCTCGCTGATCCGGCCCGTGGGCGGCTGGCTCGCCGACAAGTACGGCGGCGCGAAGATCACCCTGTGGAACTTCGTCGGCATGGGCGCCGCGACCGCCGTCATCGTGGTCGCCTCCATGGAGGAGTCGCTGGCCCTGTTCACCGCGGCGTTCATCGTGCTGTTCGTGCTGACCGGAGTCGGCAACGGGTCCACGTACAAGATGATCCCCGGTATCTTCCAGGCCAAGGCCGCCGCCATGGGGCTGACCGGCGAAGAGGCAGCGTCCTACGGGCGGCGGTTGTCCGGTGCCTCGATGGGGCTCATCGGGGCCGTGGGCGCGCTCGGTGGTCTCGGTATCAACCTCGCCTTCCGGCAGTCGTTCCTGAGCGTGGGGTCGGGCACCGGGGCCTTCGTCGCCTTCCTCGCCTTCTACGCGGTCTGCTTCGCGGTCACCTGGGCCGTATACCTTCGCCGCCCGGCCGCCGCCGGGTCCCCGGCAACCACCGCTTCCGAGGCGAAGTCGCAGCTCAGCTACGCGGAAGTGTGACGTAACACGGATGACATCAACCGGAACCGAGCCTGTCACGCACGATTGACAGGCTCGGTCATCCGCCATGATGCGGGCAAATAGGGCGTGCGGGACGCCCGCCCGGGAGCCCACCCCGCGAACGCGACAGCAGGAGCGTCCACCCCACCCACGCACGCGACAGCGGGACGCTTCACGCGGGACGCCCCCACTCAGCGGGTGACGCAGGACGAACACCACTCCAGCGGGACGAGAGTCATGTACGAAGAGCAGCGACCGGAGCAACGCATCGAGCAGCTACCCGAGCAAAGCCCTGCACAGCTACCCAAGCAGCTACCCGAGCAGCGACCCGTGAAGCGCCCCGAGCAGAGCGTTGAGCGGCGGCCCGAGCGGGCGGACCACGGTCCCCTCGCCGGGTTCACCGTCGGCGTGACCGCCGCCCGCCGTGCCGACGAACTCGGAGCCCTGCTCCAGCGGCGCGGCGCCGCCGTCCTGCACGCGCCCGCCCTGCGTATCGTGCCCCTCTCCGACGACAGCGAGCTGCTCGCGGCGACCAAGCAACTGCTCCACGAGGCCCCGGACATCGTGGTCGCCACCACCGCGATCGGGTTCCGTGGGTGGGTCGAGGCCGCCGACGGGTGGGGGCTGGGGGAGGACCTGCTCGACACGCTCCGCGGAGTCGAGCTGCTGGCCCGCGGACCCAAGGTCAAGGGCGCGATACGGGCCCAGGGGCTGACCGAGGAGTGGTCACCGTCCTCCGAGTCCATGGCCGAGGTGCTCGACCGGCTGCTGGAGGAGGGAGTCGAAGGGCGCCGGATCGCTGTCCAGTTGCACGGTGAACCGCTGCCCGGGTTCGTCGAGTCGCTGCGGGCCGCGGGCGCGGAGGTCGTCGGCGTCCCCGTGTACCGGTGGATGCCGCCGGAGGACATCGGGCCCGTCGACCGGCTGCTCGACGCCACGGTCACCCGCGGCGTGGACGCGCTGACCTTCACCAGCGCCCCGGCCGCCGCCTCGCTGCTGGGCCGCGCCGAGGAGCGCGGGCTGCTGCCCGAACTGCTCGCCGCCCTCAACCACGACGTGCTGCCCGCCTGCGTCGGCCCGGTCACCGCGCTGCCGCTGCAGGCCCGGGGCATCGACACGGTCCAGCCGGAGCGCTTTAGGCTCGGCCCTCTCGTGCAGGTGCTGTGCCAGGAACTGCCGTCCCGGGCGCGGACGTTGCCGATCGCCGGTCACCGGGTGGAGATCCGGGGGCACGCCGTGCTGGTGGACGACGCGCTGCGGCCCGTACCGCCCGCCGGGATGTCGCTGCTGCGCGCGTTGACCCGGCGGCCCGGCTGGGTGGTGGCCCGGGCCGAGCTGCTGCGGGCCCTGCCCGGCGCCGGCAAGGACGAACACGCCGTGGAGACCGCGATGGCCCGGCTGCGTACGGCACTGGGGACGCCCAAGCTCATCCAGACGGTAGTCAAGCGCGGCTACCGGCTGGCGCTCGACCCGGCCGCCGACTCCAAGTACGGCGACGTCTGACGCCCGTCCCGCCCGTACCGGCCGTACAGCACGAGCGCCCACGCCAGGAAGCCCAGGGCCAGCGTGTGCAGTACGGCCCGTACGGCGTTCCAGGCCACCCACGGGTCCTCGAACTTCTCGCGCACGGCGGCCGGATCGGCCAGCGTGGCCGGATTACCGGCGTTCGCGACGTCCTCGTTCAGCGGGATGTTGAAGACGGCGGTCACCAAGAACGCGAGCGTGTACGCGACGAGCGCCGCGAACACCCACGCCCGCACGCGTGGCGAGCCGCGCAGCTGCCAGGCCGAGACGGCCGTCAGCAGCAGCGCGCCGGCGAAGGTAAGGAAGAACATCGGGTTCTGGATGACCTCGTTGATGTCCTGGATGACCTCGATGTAGCCGCGGTCGTCACCGCGGGCCAGCGCCGGCATCACGTTGTTCGCGTACGTGTAGAAGAGCCCGGCGATCAGACCCGTGGCGACCGTGGCCGCGACCAGTACACCCCCGGCGGCCGTCCGCCGCCCGTCGTTGCGCTCCGTGGTAGCTGTCATACCTATGAGTCAACCCGTCGGTCGCCGCGGACGACATGCTCCGGACGCGCGCCCGCATAAGCGGACGTCCAGCGCGTGGTGGTCGCGTGGCGGTCACGTGGCGGAGCGGCGGGTACGAGTCGGCGCGGGGGTTCCCGCCGCGCTCGGGGGAAGGCACTGTAGGGGGTACGGGCCACGCACGGCCCCCTCCTGTACCCCCCGCTCCCGCATCCCCCTCACGATCCCTCTCCGACCCCCTTATGGCGGTAACCCCAAGGCGGTGACAGGCACATGGCACTGGGCACGGCCACAGCCACGGCCTCAGCCTCGTACGAGCTGCGGTTCGACTCCGGACGGATCTGTCTCGATCTCCTGGCCACCACGCACCCCGAGGAACGGCTCGACTCCGCGGAGCCGTTGCGGGCCTGGATCACCGGATCCGGACTCGTCCCGGCGGGCACGCCACTCGCGGCGGCCGACGCCTCCTGGCTCGTCGGCTTTCGCGAACTGCGCGGCCACATAGGGCAGTTGGTGCGAGGGGAGCCCTCCAGGGATTCCCGTCCCTTCGGCATCGCGCTGGCCCGGGTCAATGAACTCGCCCGTACCGCACCGCCCGTGCCGCATGCGGTGTGGGACCCGGGCGGCTCGCTCGTACGCGCTCTGGAGGGCCCGCCCGCCTGTGCCGAGCTCCTCGCGTCCATCGCCCGTGACACAGTGGAACTCCTCACCGACTCGGCCGCTCGTGCGAGCATTCGCGAGTGTGAGGGAGACAACTGCCCCATCGTGTACCTGGATACGTCCAGAGGGCGTCGTCGCAGGTGGTGCTCCAGTGAAGTGTGCGGGAACCGCGAGCGGGTGGCGAGGCACCGGCGCAGAGCAGCCCTCGCGCGGGCTTAGAGTTCACTCGTGAAGGAGAGCCCCCCAACTTCCCCACACTCTCCTCACAAAGAATGCCCGTCACTTTGAACACAGCCGCGCCTGCGCCCGTAATCCGGGATGAGCGACCGACTGGGGGATCCCCCGGACACCGGAGGTAGGCGTGCGCAAGGATTCCGCCGTGGCCGATGAACGATCGCCGAGGGCCCGACATCGTATGTCCCAGCCCTCGGAGCCGGACGAGGAGCTGATGCGTGCGCTCTACCGTGAACACGCCGGACCCCTGCTCGCCTATGTGCTGCGGCTGGTCGCCGGGGACCGGCAGCGCGCGGAGGACGTCGTGCAGGAGACGCTCATCCGCGCCTGGAAGAACGCCGGGCAGCTCAACCGGGCTACCGGTTCGGTACGCCCCTGGCTGGTGACGGTCGCTCGGCGCATCGTCATCGACGGGCACCGCAGCCGGCAGGCCCGGCCGCAGGAGGTGGACCCGTCGCCGCTGGAGGTCATTCCCGCGGAGGACGAGATCGACAAGGCGTTGTGGCTGATGACACTCTCTGACGCGCTCGACGACCTGACCCCCGCCCACCGGGAGGTACTGGTCGAGACGTACTTCAAGGGGCGTACCGTAAACGAAGCCGCCGAAACCCTGGGGATACCCAGCGGCACGGTTCGCTCACGGGTGTTCTATGCCCTGCGTTCAATGAAACTCGCACTGGAGGAGCGGGGGGTGACGGCATGAGCACATACGGGGGATACGGAACGGGTAGTCCTGGACCCATGCAAAGTTCGCAGGGGCAGGGCGATCTGCACGAGACAGTGGGTGCCTACGCACTCGGCATCCTCGACGACGCCGAGGCGACCGCCTTCGAGGCGCATCTGGCGACCTGCGAGTGGTGCGGGCAGCAGCTCGACGAACTCGCGGGCATGGAGCCGATGCTGGCCGCTCTGGCGGATCTGCCGGCGGCCCAGGGCACTCCGGCCATCGGTGAGTCGCTGGCCGCCCGCCCGAGCCCGCAGCTCGCGGACCGGCTGGTCGTCGAGGTCGCCCAGACCCGGGTCCGCGCCAAGAGGACCCGGCGCATGTTCTTCGGGCTCGCGGCCTCGCTGATCATCGGCGGCCCGATCGTCGCGATCGCGGCGACCGGCGGCGGCGACGAGGCCACCAACCAACCGCTGGCCCAGTCGAGCAGTCCCGCCAAGGACGCGTTCACGCAGATGACCGAAAAGGTCGAGGCCACCGACGCGAGCACCAAGGTCACCGCCACGGTCGGCATCGAGAGCAAGGCCTGGGGCACCCACTCGGTCCTGGAGCTGAAGAACGTCAAGGGGCCCGAGAAGTGCTCCCTGATCGCCGTCGGCAAGAACGGCGAGCGGGAGACGGCGACCACCTGGGCCGTCCCGAAATGGGGCTACGGCATCAAGAACGCCACCACCGAACAGGCCAAGAGCCCGCTCTACGTACACGGCGGCGTCGCCATGAATCCCGAGGACATCGACCACTTCGAGGTCATGACCTTCGCCGGCAAGAAGCTGGTCGAGGTCGACGTGTAGGCGATCAAGAGCGGAAACGTAGCCTGCCGGGCTCCCCTTCGCGTACGGTTGACGGCTGCGATGCACGTCAGAAGGGGGCCCGGTGGCGGCTCAGGTTCAGCAGGAAACGGCGTTCGATCCGGTGGGCGACTCCGTGCGCGACCAAGAGGTCGGAGTCGAACAGGAACACCTGGATCGGGTGTACCGGCGCCTTGAGGAAAAGATCCACGAGGCGGAGTTCCTGATGAACGACGCCGCCAAGCGCGGCCAGGTGGGTACGCCGGGAGCACTCGCGGAGCGTGACGCGCAGGTGTTCCGGGCGGGGGTCCACCTCAACCGCCTGAACAACGAGTTCGAGGACTTCCTCTTCGGACGGATCGACCTCCTCGCGGGCAAGGACGGCAAGAAGGGCCCGGACGGCGCGTACACGGCGGTGGAACCCGCCGAGGGCGCTGTACGGCCCGACAACACCGCCGACATCGCGGAGACCCTCCACATCGGCCGTATCGGCGTCCTCGACTCGGACTACGCGCCGCTGGTCATCGACTGGCGGGCCCCGGCGGCCGCCCCGTTCTACCGCTCCACCCCGGTCGACCCCGGCCGGGTCGTACGCCGCCGGGTCATCCGCTCCAAGGGCCGCAGGGTCCTCGGGGTCGAGGACGACCTGATGCGCCCGGAGCTGAAAGCTTCCCTCTCCGGCCGCGAACTGCCGGTGATCGGCGACGGCGCGCTGATGGCGGCGCTGGGCCAGGCCCGCAGCCACACCATGCGGGACATCGTCGCCTCCATCCAGGCCGAGCAGGACCTCGTCATCAGGGCGCCCGCCGCGTCCGTCACGTACGTCGAGGGCGGGCCCGGCACCGGCAAGACGGCGGTCGCCCTGCACCGGGCCGCCTACCTGCTCTACCAGGACCGCAGGCGGTACGCGGGCGGCATCCTGATCGTCTCGCCCACGCCCCTGCTGGTCGCGTACACCGAGGGCGTGCTGCCGTCCCTCGGCGAGGAGGGCCAGGTCGCCATCCGCGCGGTCGGCTCCCTGGTCGACGGCGCCGAGGCCACGCTGTACGACGCACCGGCGGTCGCCCGGGCCAAGGGCTCGTGCAGGATGCTGAAGGTGCTGCGGAAGGCGGCACGGGGAGCCCTGGAAACGCCGGACGCGTCCGGGCGCACGCCCGCGCGAGGCCGCCAGAACGGACGGAACGGGCGGAACGCCCAGGACGAGCAGAACGGGCAGCTCGCGTTCGGCGACCCTGACGACGACTTCGCCGACTCGGACGACGAACCGCAGACTCCCTCCGGGACGCCCACCCGCCTCCGCGTCGTCGCCTTCGGGCGGCGCCTGGAGCTGGAGGCGCCCGAGCTGGACCGGATCCGCCAGAACGCGCTGTCCGGTACCGCCCCGGTGAACCTGCTGCGCCCGCGCGCCCGCAAGCTCCTGCTGGACGCCCTCTGGGCACGGTCCGGCGCCGGGACCCGGCACACCGACCCCGAGCTGGCGGCCGAGCTGCGCTCGTCGTTCGACGAGGACGTCAGCTCCGAGGACAGCTTCATCGCGTTCGTCGACGCCTGGTGGCCCGAGCTGACACCGCGTGCCGTCCTGGAGGCGATGGCCGACGAGAAACGGCTCGGCCGCTGGGCGCGCCGGATCCTCAACCCCGGTGAGGTGCGCCGGGTGGCCCGCTCCCTCAAGCGGGACGGCCTCTCCGTGCACGACGTGGCCATGCTCGACGAACTCCAGGCGATCCTCGGCACCCCGGTCCGCCCCCGCAGGAAGCGCGATCTCGACCCGCTCGACCACCTGACGGGCCTGGAGGAGCTCATGCCCGTACGCGAGGAGACGCAGCGCGAGCGGGCCGAGCGCCTGGCCCAGGAGCGTACGGAGTACGCGCACGTCATCGTCGACGAGGCGCAGGACCTCACGCCCATGCAGTGGCGCATGATCGGCCGCCGCGGACGGCACGCCACGTGGACGGTGGTCGGCGACCCCGCCCAGTCCTCGTGGTCGGACCCGGACGAGGCCGCCGAGGCCCGCGACGAGGCCCTCGGCACCCGCCCGCGCCGCCGCTTCACCCTCACCGTGAACTACCGCAACCCGGCCGAGATCGCCGAGCTCGCCGCCAAGGTCCTGGCCCTGGCCATGCCCGGCTCCACCTCGCCGTCCGCGGTGCGCTCCACGGGAGTACGGCCGCGTTTCGTCGCGACGAACAACGGACACGGCGCGGTGGTGCGGGACTCCCTGGCGAAGACCGTGCGGGAGGAGGCCGCGCGGCTGCTCGACCAGGTCGACGGCACGGTCGGCGTCGTGGTCGCCATGAACCGCCGTGCCGAGACCGCGCGGTGGCTCGCCGGGCTCGGCGACCGCGTGGTGGCGCTCGGCAGCCTGGAGGCGAAGGGCCTGGAGTACGACGCCACGGTGGTCGTCTCCC
Source organism: Streptomyces sp. NBC_00878 (assembly GCF_026341515.1). Lineage (NCBI taxonomy): Bacteria > Bacillati > Actinomycetota > Actinomycetes > Kitasatosporales > Streptomycetaceae > Streptomyces > Streptomyces sp. NBC_00878. The sequence goes on from NZ_JAPEOK010000001.1 coordinate 6,721,195, forward strand.
CGGCGGAGATCGCCGACGAGTCACCGGCCGGACTGCGCGTGCTGTACGTGGCGCTGACCAGGGCCACTCAGCAGCTCACCGTCGTCTCGGCCGACCGCGACGAACCGGACGCGAACGGGGTGCCGGACCTGCTGCGGGACTGACCGGGACCACGGCCCGCGCCCCGACGGGACCGTCCGGCGGAACCTTCTCTGTGAACCTCCGGTACGGGAATTGCCTTACGGGGATCGTTTGTTACGGTTGGTGTGGCACCGGCCCGATCCAAGCCCCCGGGCCCAACCTTCGTCGCTACGAGCGACCACTTGCCGCGAGGCGAGCATGGCGGGTCGGTGTCATTGAACGTGTAGTGAACGTGTTCCGTTCGACGTGTCGTGAGCGGACGAGAGGCCCCTGTCACCCAGTGACAGGGGCCTCTCTTTGATTGAGAACAAAACGTTCGCAATCCAGGGCGGCTACCACGTACTCCGCGGTAGGTGCGACCATCGGACCGGCGAACCCGCGAACCAGCAGCGCTCGCAGCACCCGGTGAAAGCAGAGGAAGTCGGCCATGGCAACGGCGCCCAGCGTCTCCTACTCGATTACGGTCCGGTTGGAGGTGCCCGCGAGCGGAACCGCGGTCTCCCAGATCACCACGGCCGTGGAGTCCCACGGCGGCTCGGTGACCGGCCTCGACGTGACGGCCTCCGGCCACGAGAAGCTCCGGATCGACGTCACCATCGCGGCGTCCTCCACGGCGCACGCGGACGAGATCGTCGAGCAGCTGCGCGGCATCGATGACGTCACGCTCGGCAAGGTGTCCGACCGTACGTTCCTGATGCACCTCGGCGGCAAGATCGAGATGCAGTCCAAGCACCCGATCCGCAACCGTGACGACCTCTCGATGATCTACACCCCGGGCGTGGCCCGGGTGTGCATGGCGATCGCCGAGAACCCCGAGGACGCCCGCCGGCTGACCATCAAGCGCAACACGGTCGCGGTCGTGACGGACGGCTCGGCGGTCCTGGGCCTGGGCAACATCGGCCCGATGGCCGCCATGCCGGTCATGGAGGGCAAGGCGGCCCTCTTCAAGCGCTTCGCCGACATCGACGCCTGGCCGCTGTGCCTGGACACCCAGGACACCGACGAGATCGTCGCGATCGTCAAGGCGATCGCCCCGGGCTTCGCCGGCATCAACCTCGAAGACATCTCGGCCCCGCGCTGCTTCGAGATCGAGGCCCGCCTCCGTGAGGCCCTCGACATCCCCGTCTTCCACGACGACCAGCACGGCACGGCGATCGTCGTGCTCGCGGCCCTCACGAACGCGCTGCGGGTGGCGGGCAAGGCGATCGGCGACATCCGTGTCGTCATGTCCGGCGCGGGCGCGGCCGGTACGGCCATCCTGAAGCTGCTGATCGCCGCCGGCGTCAAGCACGCCGTCGTGGCCGACATCCACGGTGTCGTGCACGCGGGCCGTGCGGACCTGGTGCATGCCGCCGCCGACTCGCCGCTGCGGTGGATCGCCGACAACACCAACCCCGAAGGGGTCACGGGGACGCTGAAGGAGGCCGTGCGCGGCGCGGACGTCTTCATCGGCGTCTCGGCCCCGAACGTGCTGGACGGCGACGACGTGGCCGCCATGGCCGAGGGCGCCATCGTGTTCGCGCTCGCGAACCCCGACCCCGAGGTCGACCCGGCGATCGCCCGGCAGACCGCGGCCGTCGTGGCCACCGGCCGCTCCGACTTTCCTAACCAGATCAACAACGTGCTGGTCTTCCCGGGTGTCTTCCGCGGTCTGCTGGACGCTCAGTCCCGCACGGTCAACACGGAGATGATGCTTGCGGCCGCAACGGCCCTGGCGGACGTGGTGACCGAGGACGAGCTCAACCCGAACTACATCATCCCCAGCGTCTTCAACGACAAGGTCGCGGGCGCGGTCGCGGGAGCGGTCCGCAACGCGGCGAAGGCCGCGGGCGCGACGGCCTGAGCGCCGTCCCGCCCCGTCTGGGGGCCGCCGCCCCCAGGCCCCCGCTGTCGGCCTGAACGGCCTCGTCCTCAAACGCCGGACGGGCCGGTAGGCGGCGACTGTGACAGTGGCCACCCGGCGCCCGTACCGGCGCGTCGCCGGACGTGGGGCCTCGGGCCGCCTCTAGGGTGGCGGCCATGGCTCAGTCCCTGAGGGCCCACCAGGGGCTAAGTCCCTGAGGGCCCACCAGGCCCTGCGGTCCGCTGCCGGGAACCGACGAAGCGTCACCAATTCGAGGCCGTGGCGCTTTTCGTGTGACTCCCAGGGGTGCCGGATTGGCTTTCCCGCCGCAGGTGGGGGCAGGATGCGTCTTCGGGCGCGAGGGTCCGGTCCCCGGACCCGGGTCCGGGGACCGCCGAGGAACCTGGCAGCATCGGCTTCGACGTGCCCAATATGCGGCTCCGCCGCGTGGCACGCCTCAACGGCAAGAAGAACACGGGAGTAACAACATGAACCGCAGTGAGCTGGTGGCCGCGCTGGCCGACCGTGCCGAGGTGACTCGCAAGGACGCCGACGCCGTTCTGGCCGCCTTTGCCGAGACCGTCGGTGAGATCGTCGCCAAGGGCGACGAGAAGGTCACCATCCCCGGCTTCCTGACCTTCGAGCGCACCCACCGTGCCGCTCGCACCGCGCGCAACCCGCAGACCGGCGACCCGATCCAGATCCCGGCCGGCTACAGCGTGAAGGTCTCCGCGGGCTCGAAGCTCAAGGAAGCCGCCAAGGGCAAGTGACCTTGCCGTCCACACCTCGCGGGACGGTGTTCGGCAGGTAGGCAGCAGGTAGGTAGCAGCAAGTGCGATGGGGCGGCACCCGGAGTTCGGGTGCCGCCCCATCGCTGTCGCGCTTACCGATGGCCTCAAACGTCGGCCGGGCCGACTGGTGCCCGGCTGAGTTGAGTGGCCCCGGCCGGGCTGAGTGATCCCCGGCCGGGACTGTGTTCTCGCTAGCCGAGCGCCTTGCCCGGCAGCTCCACCTTCGCGCCCAGCTCAATGAGCTTCTCCATGAAGTTCTCGTAGCCGCGGTTGATCAGGTCGATGCCGTGGACGCGGGACGTGCCCTGGGCCGCCAGTGCCGCGATGAGGTACGAGAAGCCGCCGCGGAGGTCGGGGATGACCAGGTCGGCGCCCTGGAGCTTCGTGGGGCCCGCCACGACCGCGGAGTGCAGGAAGTTGCGCTGGCCGAAGCGGCAGTGGGAGCCGCCGAGGCACTCGCGGTAGAGCTGGATGTGCGCGCCCATCTGGTTGAGCGCGGAGGTGAAGCCGAGGCGGGACTCGTACACCGTCTCGTGGACGATGGAGAGGCCGGTGGCCTGTGTCAGGGCGACCACCAGGGGCTGCTGCCAGTCCGTCTGGAAGCCCGGGTGGACGTCCGTCTCCAGCGCGATCGACTTCAGCTGGCCGCCGGGGTGCCAGAAGCGGATGCCCTCGTCGTCGATCTCGAAGGCGCCGCCCACCTTCCGGTAGGTGTTCAGGAACGTCATCATCGAGCGCTGCTGGGCGCCGCGGACGTAGATGTTTCCCTCGGTCGCCAGCGCCGCCGACGCCCACGAAGCGGCCTCCAGGCGGTCCGGAAGGGCCGCGTGGGTGTAGCCGCCGAGCCTGTCGACGCCCGTGACACGGATGGTGCGGTCGGTGTCCATCGCGATGATGGCGCCCATTTTCTGCAGGACGCAGATCAGGTCCTCGATCTCCGGCTCCACGGCCGCGTTCGAGAGCTCCGTCACGCCCTCCGCCAGCACGGCGGTCAGCAGGACCTGCTCGGTCGCGCCCACGGACGGGTACGGCAGCGCGATCTTCGCGCCGCGCAGCCGCTGCGGAGCCTCCAGGTACTGGCCGTCCGCGCGCTTCTCGATCGTCGCGCCGAACTGGCGCAGTACCTCGAAGTGGAAGTCGATCGGCCGGCCGCCGATGTCGCAGCCGCCGAGGCCCGGGATGAACGCGTGCCCGAGGCGGTGCAGGAGCGGACCACAGAGGAGGATCGGGATGCGCGACGAGCCCGCGTGCGCGTCGATGTCCGCGACGTTCGCGCTCTCCACGTGCGACGGGTCCATGATCAGTTCGCCCGGCTCCTCGCCCGGACGGACCGTCACCCCGTGCAGCTGCAGCAGTCCGCGGACGACCCGCACGTCGCGGATGTCGGGGACGTTGCGCAGCCGGCTCGGAGCGCTTCCGAGCAGCGCGGCGACCATGGCCTTCGGTACGAGGTTCTTCGCACCGCGAACACGGATCTCACCCTGCAGCGGGGTTCCGCCATGGACAAGGAGTACGTCGTCTGAACCGTTGACGGTCATGTATCTCGCGTTCCGGTTGGTGGGGCAGGGCCGAAGAAACAAGCGTAATGGCCGCCTACCCCGGTTCAGTAAGTCCAAGTGCGCCTCAGGAACGTCATAGCTTTGCCACAACACGAACCGCTCGCCGACGGACACACGCGGTCACCGGCGGGGGTGTGCGCTCCACCTGCCTCTGTACGCCCTGAGCTGCATTCACCCGGGTAAGGGCATTGCCTCCCCCCGCATGGGGAAGATGCGAGATCATGTCTCGCATGACCGAGGTGTCCTCGCTCACAGGGCGGTTGCTCGTGGCCACACCCGCCCTGGCGGACCCCAACTTCGACCGCGCGGTCGTGCTGCTCCTCGACCACGACGAGGAGGGCTCTCTCGGCGTCGTCCTCAACCGCCCCACACCGGTGGACGTGGGCGACATCCTCTCGGGCTGGGCGGACTTCGCGGGCGAGCCGGGCGTGGTGTTCCAGGGCGGTCCGGTCTCGCTCGACTCGGCGCTCGGCGTGGCGGTGATCCCCGGGGGCGCGTCGGGGGAGCGGGCTCCGCTCGGCTGGCGCCGGGTGCACGGGGCGATCGGGCTCGTGGACCTGGAGGCCCCGCCGGAGCTGCTCGCCTCGGCCCTCGGTTCGCTCCGGATCTTCGCGGGATACGCGGGCTGGGGCCCCGGACAACTGGAGGACGAGCTCGTCGAGGGCGCCTGGTACGTCGTGGAGTCGGAGCCCGGAGACGTCTCCTCGCCCTCTCCGGAACGGCTGTGGCGCGAGGTACTGCGCCGCCAGCGCAACGAGTTGGCGATGGTGGCCACGTATCCGGACGACCCTTCGCTCAACTGATGCCCCCAGGCTTCAGTACTCTTGCGTCTATGAGCACTCTTGAGCCTGAGACCCAGCCCCAGCGAGGCACTGGGACGGGGACCCTCGTAGAGCCGACGCCGCAGACGTCGCACGGCGACGGGGACCACGAGCGCTTCGCCCACTACGTCCAGAAGGACAAGATCATGGCGAGCGCGCTGGACGGCACGCCCGTCGTGGCGCTCTGCGGCAAGGTGTGGGTCCCGGGCCGTGACCCGAAGAAGTACCCCGTGTGCCCCATGTGCAAGGAGATCTACGAGTCCATGGGCGCCGGCGGCGACGAGGGCAAGGGCGGCGGCGACAAGTAACGCCTCCGGCGCGTCTTTGCCTCCGCCTCCGGCATCCGCCGGACCGGGCAGGCTTGTTCCCGTCCGGCTCGGACATGGGACGGACCTGGCCCCGTCCGGTCCCGACCGGCCCGGCCCGGTGCGCCGCGCAGATCCAGTACGGCCGCGGCGCCCCGATGCGGGTGCCGCGGCCTCGTCGTTCCGGGGCCGGGGAGTCGTGTCGCGCTGCGGCCGGGGGCCCGTCCGCCCGCGTGGGAGGGGAGCCCGTCCGCTCGCGTGGGACAGGTCCCGCGTGTCCGCGCGGGCACACCTCGGAGTCCTGCGCGGGCACACCCCGGAGCTCGTGCGGGCACACCCGGCGTTCGTACGGGCACACCCCAGAGTTCCGTGCGGGCACGTCCACCGTTTCCCTCGGGCACGTCCACCGTTTCCCTCGGGCCCGCCCATCGTTCCCCTCGGGCACGTGGGCGTTATCACAGACGTCGGCCCCGATGCGCGTTATCGTCGCGCCCGGGGCTTTTGTCCTGCCTGCCCGTTGCATGGAATGCTTTCGCCGGTCACAGAGTGGTTGAGACCTCTTGTGGGCACGTTCATGTACTCCATAACCTCCCCGTGTTGTGCAGCGTAAAACCACCATTGCACGTGCTGCAACGCGCTCCCCCGGAGGACGCCCCATGAAACTCCCCAAGCTCTCTGCCCGAATGGTTGCCCCGATCGCCGCACTGGTCGTCGCCGGGCTCACGGCCACCGCCTGCGCCCCCGAGTCCTCCGACAACTCCGGGGGCAAGGACGAGAAGAGCGGCACCCTGCGGGTGTGGCTCTTCCAGGAGGTCGACACCGCACCCAAGGAGAAGGTCGTCGATGGTGTCGTCGCCGCCTTCGAGAAGGCCCACAAGGGCACGAAGGTCGACGTCCAGTACATCCCGGTCGAGACCCGTGCCGAGAAGATCAAGGCCGCCTTCAACGACCCCAAGAGCGCTCCCGACCTCATCGAGTACGGGAACACCGACACGGCCGGTTACGTGAAGGACGGCGGTCTCGCCGACATCACCAAGGAGTTCACGGACTGGAGCGAGTCCAAGGACACCGACCCGACCGCCAAGCAGTCGGTCACGGTCGACGGCAAGATCTACGGCGCCCCGTACTTCGTCGGCGTCCGTGCCCTCTACTACCGCACGGACATATTCAAGGAACTGGACCTCGACGTCCCCAAGACCCAGAGCGAGCTGATCAGCACCGCCAAGGCGATCCGGCAGGCGAAGCCGGAGCTGTACGGGCTCGCGGTCGGCGGCGCCTACACGTACGGCGCGATGCCGTTCATCTGGTCCAACGGCGGCGAGATCGCCGAGGGCAAGGGCGGCTCGTACGCCTCGACGATCGACAGCGCCGCCGCCCAGAAGGGCATCACGGCCTACACCTCGCTCTTCGGTGACGAGAACTGTCCCGCCGCCAAGTGCGCGAGCATGGGCGGCAACGACACGGTGACGGCCTTCGCCTCCGGCAAGGCGGGCATGGCGATCGGCGGCGACTTCAGTCACTCGGCGATCGAGGCCGGGAAGGTCAAGGGCAAGTACGCGGTCGTGCCGCTGCCCGGTGTGAAGTCGGGTGAGATCGCTCCCGCGTTCGCGGGCGGCAACAACCTCGGCGTGCTGAACAGCACCACGCACCGCAGCCTCGCCGTCGACCTCATGGAGCAGCTCGCCTCGAAGAAGGCACAGGACGAACTCTTCGACGCCATGGGCTTCCTGCCGACCTTCACGGACGTACGCCAGGACGTCGCCAAGCGCGAGCCGTTCGTCGAGCCCTTCGTGAAGACCCTCGGCGCGGGTGCCAAGTTCGTCCCGGCCTCGCCCGCCTGGTCCCAGATCGACGCGTCCCTCGTCCTGCCGACGATGTTCCAGGAGGTCGTCAGCGGACGTAAGAGCGTGGCGGCGGCCTCGAAGGACGCGGCGAAGAAGATGAACACCGCGTTCAGCTCCGCGGGGTGAGCCGGATGACGAACCGTCCGCTGCCGGGTGCCGCCCGGCCGCCGGGCCCGTCCGCGCAGCCGGCCTCGCAGGGCGGCGGGCCGGACGCGGCGGAGCCCGGGGCCGCGGCCCCGCCCGCGCCCCGACGGGGCGCGGGGTCCGGCCCGGCCAAGGGTGCCTCGCCCGCACCCGCCCGCACGGCGGCCCGCCCGGGCCGCCGTGGCGGTGCGGGCCGCAAGTCCCCGCTCGCGCGGGGCGGATGGACGCCCTGGCTCTACCTCGCCCCCGCACTCGTCGTCATCGGCGGGCTGCTCGTCTACCCCGTCTACCAGCTCGGGCTGATCTCGTTCCTGGAGTACACGCAGGCCCAGGTCAGCGGCGGCGAGCCGACGACCTTCCAGGGGTTCGGGAACTACGCGACGCTCTTCGGGGACGAGCAGTTCTGGCAAGTGCTGCTGGCCACCGTGCTGTTCGCGGGCGCGTGTGTCGTCTCGACGCTGGCGGTGGGCTGCGCGCTGGCCGTCCTTCTGACACGTGTCCGCGCCGTGCCGCGGCTCGCGCTGATGCTGGCCGCGCTCGGCGCCTGGGCGACGCCCGCGGTGACCGGCTCGACGGTGTGGCTGCTCCTCTTCGACCCCGACTTCGGTCCGGTCAACCGGATCCTCGGGCTCGGCGACCACTCGTGGACGTACGACCGCTTCAGCGCCTTCGCCCTCGTCCTGCTCGAAGTCGTCTGGTGCTCCTTCCCGTTCGTGATGGTCACCGTGTACGCCGGCATCCGCGCCGTACCGGCCGAGGTCCTGGAGGCCGCGTCCCTGGACGGCGCCTCCCAGTGGCGGATCTGGCGCTCGGTGCTCGCCCCGATGCTCCGTCCGATCCTCGTGGTCGTCACCATCCAGTCGATCATCTGGGACTTCAAGGTCTTCACGCAGATCTACGTCATGACGGGCGGAGGCGGCATCGCCGGCCAGAACCTCGTACTGAACGTGTACGCCTACCAGAAGGCCTTCTCGTCCTCCCAGTACAGCCTCGGCTCGGCGATCGGAGTGGTGATGCTGCTGATTCTGCTCGCCGTCACGCTCGTATATCTGAGGCTGATCAGAAGGCAGGGGGAGGAGCTGTGAGTTCCGCAAGTCCCGTGAAAACCGAAGGCTTTGTACGCGATTTCGCACGCCGTTCCGTACAGCGACCGTGGCGGCTGGCCGCCGAGGTCTCGGCGCTGCTGATCGCGGCGGTCGTCGCATTCCCCCTCTACTGGATGGTGCTCAGCGCCTTCAAGCCCGCCGGGGAGATCGAGTCGACCGAGCCGCGACCCTGGACGCTGGCTCCGTCCCTGGATTCCTTCCGGCGTGTCTTCGGGCAGCAGGAATTCGGCCGGTACTTCCTCAACAGCCTCATCGTCGCGGTCACCGTCGTCGCCGTCTCGGCGCTCATCGCGTTTCTCGCGGCGACCGCCGTGACACGATTCCGCTTCCGTTTCCGCACCACCCTGTTGATCATGTTCCTGATCGCGCAGATGGTGCCCATCGAGGCCCTGACGATCCCCCTCTTCTTCCAGATGCGGGACTTCGGGCAGCTCAACACGCTGGGCGCGCTGATCCTGCCGCACATCGCCTTCTCACTGCCCTTCGCGATCTGGATGCTGCGGGGCTTTGTGAAGGCCGTCCCGGAGGCCCTGGAGGAGGCGGCGTACATCGACGGGGCGAGCAGGACGCGGTTCCTGTGGCAGATCCTTTTCCCGCTGGTCTTTCCCGGGCTCGTGGCTACCAGTGTGTTCTCGTTCATCTCCGCATGGAACGACTTCCTGTTCGCCAAGTCCTTCATCATCAGTGACACCTCGCAGTCCACGCTTCCGATGGCTCTCCTCGTCTTCTACAAGCCCGACGACCCCGACTGGGGCGGTGTGATGGCCGCGTCCACGGTGATGACGATTCCGGTACTCATCTTCTTCGTACTCGTACAGCGGCGGCTGGTCTCCGGACTGGGCGGCGCGGTGAAGGACTGACGTGAGGGACGTGAGTGACGTGACAAACAGCGACGTGGCGGGGGCCGGGACAGCGAACGGCGGTACGCCGAGCGGGGGTTCCGGCTCGGCCGGGGTGATTCCGGCGCCCGTCGCCGTCGAGGGTTCCTCGGGCGACGGCGTCCCGCTCGGTGTGGGCACGACCCTGTGGGCCGGTCCCGGCACCGGCAGCACCGAACGCTGGCTGCGCGCGACGCTCGGTACGGCCCTGGGCCTTTCGCTGCCGCCCGGTCCTCAGGACGCCGAGAACTGCGTGCGGTTGCGAATCGACGACACCCTCGAACCGGAGGCGTACGCACTCGGCGTCGTCGCCGGCCGGGGGATCGAGATCCGCGGCGGCGGCCCCGCCGGTGTGTTCTGGGGCGCCCAGACACTGCGTCAGCTCATCGGTCCGGAGGCTTTCCGGCGCGCTCCCGTGCGACGGGACCTCACGTACACCGTCCCGCCCCAAGTCGTCGAGGACGCCCCGCGATTCGCCTGGCGCGGTCTGATGCTAGACGTCTCGCGGCACTTCATGCCCAAGGACGGTGTCCTGCGCTATCTCGACCTGATGGCAGCGCACAAGCTGAACGTCTTCCACTTCCACCTCACCGACGACCAGGGCTGGCGTATCGAGATCAAGCGGTACCCGAAGCTCACGGAGACCGGATCGTGGCGGGCGCGCACCAAATTCGGCCATCGCGCCTCGCCTCTCTGGGAGGAGAAGCCGCACGGGGGCTTCTACACCCAGGACGACATCCGCGAGATCGTCGCGTACGCCGCCGAGCGGCATATCGCCGTCGTCCCCGAAATCGACATCCCGGGGCACTCGCAGGCCGCCATCGCCGCATATCCGGAACTCGGCAACACCGACGTCATCGACACGACCTCCCTCTCCGTCTGGGACACCTGGGGCGTCTCCAAAAACGTACTCGCCCCCACTGACAACGTCCTTCGCTTCTACGAGGGCGTCTTCGAGGAACTCCTCGATCTGTTCCCCGTGGACGCCACGGCGACCTCGGCGTTTTCGGCGTTCATTCACGTCGGCGGCGACGAGTGCGCCAAGGATCAGTGGAAGGCCTCGCCCGCCGCGCAGGCGCGGATCGAGGAACTGGGGCTCGTGGACGAGGACGCGCTGCAGTCGTGGTTCATCCGGCACTTCGACGACTGGCTGACCGCGCGCGGGCGCCGGCTGATCGGCTGGGACGAGATCCTGGAGGGCGGGAGTCGAGCCGAAGGGCGCGCCCCTGTCGAAAGCGACGAGGAGGAGGGAGCGAAGCGACCGCTCGACGAGGAGTGTCGACAGGGGATCCGAGCGCCCGGAGGCGAGACGACAAAATTGGGCCTCGCCCCCGGCGCCGCCGTGTCCTCGTGGCGCGGCTACCAGGGCGGCATCACGGCCGCGCGCGCGGGCCACGACGTCGTCATGTGCCCCGAGCAGCAGGTCTACCTGGACCACCGTCAGCACGGCGGCCCCGACGAGCCGGTGCCCATCGGCTTCGTACGCACCCTGGAGGACGTCTACCGATTCGAACCCGTACCGCCCGAGTTGACGCCCGATCAGGCGCGGCACGTCCTGGGCACCCAGGCCAACCTGTGGACCGAGGTGATGGAGGACCGCTCGCGCGTCGACTACCAGGCGTTTCCCCGGCTCGCCGCCTTCGCCGAGGTCGCCTGGAGTGCTCTGCCCGCCCCCGCGGAGCGCGACTTCGCCGGCTTCGAGCGGCGGATGACCGCCCACTACGGGCGACTTGACGCCCTCGGAGTCGCCTACCGGCCGCCCACCGGCCCGTTGCCGTGGCAGCAGCGCCCCGGAGTGCTCGGACGCCCGATCGAGGGAGCGCCCCCGAACGTGTGAGGTGTCTCCCAAGGGGTGCCGTCGAAGCGGTTGTCCTGGGACGGTGACCCCCATGGAAAAAGACACCCAAGGGACATCGAAGGCTGCCAATTCGCGCTGACGGGCGATGTGGTGCGAAAACGGACCATCTGCCGGTGGCGGGTAGGAATGCCTCCTAGCGGACCCCCGCGTCGTGGGGCCGGGAAGATGTGCCAGAGTTGCCACGTCCGCCCTGTCAGCACGTACCGTACGGCAACACAGGTGGGACCAGGTGGGGCAGCGGGAAGGGGCAGCCGGTTTGACCACGCACGCACCGCAGGCGGCGCAGGCCGTGACGCTGCCCGCCTCGCTGGACGAGGCCGTGGCGGCGCTCGCCGCCATGCCCGCAGCCGTTCCCGTGGCCGGCGGCACCGACCTCATGGCCTCCGTCAACTCCGGGCAACTGCGGCCCGCGGCACTCGTCGGCCTCGGCCGGATCAGCGAGATCCGCGGCTGGCAGTACCAGGACGGCCACGCGCTCCTCGGCGCCGGCCTCACCCATGCCCGCATGGGCCGCCCCGACTTCGCCGCCCTCATCCCCGCCCTCGCGGCCGCCGCGAGGGCCGCGGGACCACCGCAGATCCGCAACGCGGGCACCCTGGGCGGCAACATCGCCACGGCGTCCCCCACGGGGGACGCGCTTCCGGTGCTGGCCGCGCTGGAGGCGACGCTCATCATCGCGGGCCCGGGCGGCGCCCGCCGCGAGATCCCCGTCTCGCACCTCCTCGCGGGCATGGAACTGCTCCGCGGCGGTGAACTCATCGGGTACGTGCGCGTGCCGCTGCTGCACGCCCCGCAGGTCTTCCTGAAGGCGACCGGACGGACCGGACCCGGGCGCGCCATCGCGTCCGTCGCGCTCGTCCTCGACCCCGCCCGGCGCGGAGTGCGGTGCGCCGTGGGCGCCATAGCGCCGATGCCGCTGCGGCCGCTGGACGCCGAGCTGTGGGTCGCCTCGCTGATCGACTGGGACAACGGCCGCGCGATCGTGCCCGAGGCGCTCAACGCCTTCGGGGAGTACGTCGCCGCGGCCTGCATCCCGGACCCGGGGCCCGCCGAGGACGGCTCCGAACAACAGCTGCCGCCCGCCGTACTGCACCTGCGGCGCACCGTCGCCGCGCTGGCCCGACGAGCACTGGGGAGGGCACTTTCGTGACCGACGACCAGCACGGAGAGGGCACCCCCCGGACGGGCAGCCGCTGGGATCCGCTGCCCCAGGGCGACTACGACGACGGCGCCACGGCCTTCGTCAAGCTTCCCGAAGGGGGCATCGACGCCCTCCTCGCGGACTCGCCGCTCGCCGCGCCCGGCCACGGCTACGTACCGCCGCCGATAACGGTCGCGCCCGCCACGGACGAGGGAACCGACCCGGCCGCCCCCGGCCCGTGGGGCGCGCCGCCCCAGGGCCCCGAGGGCGGGCAGCCGCAGGCCGTGCAGTGGCCCGACCCCAACGCCCTGCCCGAGGAGCACCGGCAGCACGCCCAGGACGCCTTCGCGTACAACCCCGGGTCCACCGGCCAGTGGACCTTCGACGAGCCCCCACAGGGCGGCCAGGGCGCGCCGGGCCAGGACGTGACCGGACAGTGGTCCATTCCCGTCGCCAACGGTGATCTGCCCGACGAGTCAGGCGAGTTCTCGACGTCGTCGCTGGTCGAGCAGTGGGGCGGGACCCCGCCGGCCACCCTGCCGGGCGGGGCGGCGGCGCCCTGGGCCAGCGAGCCCTGGGCCCAGCAGCCGTCCCCGGACCAGCCGTCGCCCGCCGAGGAGGCCGTGGCCCACGCCGAGCACGGCACCGTCGAGCACGACGCCGCCGAGATCATCGATGTCTCCGGAGAGCACGCCGACGAAATCGCCGTCTCCGTAGACCGAGAAGAATCGATGCGCGAAGGCACGATGCGCGCAGAACCGGCGGAGGCGTCGTCCGGTCACGGCCCCCCGGAACGGGCCGGCGAACCCGGCGACGAGCCCGGGGCGCCCTCTCCGGAGGAGCGCGCCGCGGCCCGCGCCGACACCGCTGACGCCACCGAGGAGTCCGCGGCCGACGACACCCCAAGTGCGCCCGCGCACAACGACCACCCCCTCGCGTCGTACGTCCTGCGGGTGAACGGTGTCGAACGGCCCGTGACCGACGCCTGGATCGGCGAATCGCTGCTCTACGTGCTGCGCGAGCGGCTCGGCCTCGCGGGCGCCAAGGACGGCTGCTCCCAGGGTGAGTGCGGGGCCTGCAACGTGCAGGTGGACGGACGGCTCGTGGCGTCCTGCCTGGTGCCCGCCGTGACCGCCGCCGGGAGCGAGGTGCGCACCGTCGAGGGACTCGCCGCCGACGGGCAGCCCTCCGACGTCCAGCGGGCGCTCGCCAAGTGCGGCGCCGTGCAGTGCGGATTCTGCGTCCCGGGCATGGCGATGACCGTGCACGACCTCCTGGAGGGCAACCCGGCGCCCACCGAACTGGAGACGCGCCAGGCCCTCTGCGGCAACTTGTGCCGCTGCTCCGGCTACCGGGGCGTCCTGAACGCCGTACGCGACGTCGTCGCCGAGCGCGAGGCACACGCGTCCGGGGACAACGCCACGGACGCTGCGCCCTCTGCGGATGCCCGTATCCCGCACCAGGCGGGCCCCGGCGCCGGAAGTGTCAACCCGTCCGCGTTCGAGTCACCACAGCCGCACCAGCAGCCGCACCAGCAGTCCTACGGCCAGGACGGAGGCCAGGCGTGAGCAACGACACCGCCACCGCGACCACCGCGGAGCCCGGCACCGCTCCGGAGCCGCTGCCCCACGGCCTCGGCGTGTCCCTGCCGTCCGCGGAGGCCCGCGCCAAGACCGAGGGCACGTTCCCGTACGCGGCGGACCTGTGGGCCGAGGGCCTCCTGTGGGCCGCCGTCCTCAGATCACCGCACCCGCACGCGCGCATCCTGTCCATCGACACCACCCACGCGCGCGAGATGCCCGGCGTGCGGGCCGTCATCACCCACGAGGACGTGCCCGGCAACGCGCTGCACGGCCGCGGCAGAGCCGACCGGCCCGTGTTCGCCTCCGAGGTCGTACGCCACCACGGGGAGCCCATCGCGGCCGTCGCCGCCGACCACCCCGACACCGCCCGCATGGCCGCGGCCGCCGTCATCGTCGAGTACGAGACACTCGACCCGGTGACCGACCCGGAGCAGGCCTTCGAGGCCGAACCCCTGCACCCCGACGGCAACCTGATCCGCCACATCCCGCTGCGCCACGGCGACCCGGACGCGGTGGGCGAGATCGTCGTCGAGGGCCTGTACCGCATCGGACGCCAGGACCCGGCCCCGATCGGCGCGGAGGCCGGCCTCGCCGTGCCCCGCCCCGACGGCGGGGTCGAGCTCTACGTGGCGTCCACCGACCCGCACACCGACCGCGACACGGCGGCCGCCTGCTACGGCCTGGAACCGGAGCGCGTGAAGGTCGTCGTCACCGGTGTGCCCGGTGCCACCGCCGACCGCGAGGACCAGAGCTTCCAGCTCGCGCTCGGACTGCTCGCCATGAAGACCGGATGTCCGGTCAAGCTCACCGCGACGCGCGAAGAGTCCTTCCTGGGCCACTCCCACCGCCATCCCACGCTCCTGCGCTACCGGCACCACGCCGACAGCGACGGCAGGCTGGTCAAGGTCGAGGCGCAGATCCTGCTCGACGCGGGCGCGTACGCCGACACGTCGTCCGAGGCCCTCGCCGCCGCCGTCTCCTTCGCCTGCGGCCCGTACGTCGTCCCGAACGCCTTCATCGAGGGCTGGGCCGTCCGCACCAACAACCCGCCCTCCGGGCACGTACGCGGCGAGGGCGCCATGCAGGTGTGCGCCGCCTACGAGGCTCAGATGGACAAGCTGGCGAAGAAGCTGGGCCTCGACCCGGCCGAGCTGCGCTTGAGCAACGTCATGGCCACGGGGGACGTACTCCCGACCGGCCAGACGGTGACGTGCCCGGCCCCCGTGGCCGAACTGCTGCAGGCCGTACAGGACTTCCCGCTGCCCGCCCTCCCGAAGGACACGCCCGAGGACGAGTGGCTGCTGCCCGGCGGCCCCGAGGGCGCCGGCGAACCGGGTGCCGTGCGACGCGGCGTCGGCTACGCCCTGGGCATGGTCCACATGCTCGGCGCCGAGGGCGCGGACGAGGTCTCGACCGCCACCGTGAAGGTCCACGACGGCATCGCCACCGTGCTGTGCGCGGCCGTGGAGACCGGCCAGGGCTTCACCACCCTGGCCCGGCAGATCGTCCAGGAGACGCTCGGCATCGAAGAGGTGCACGTGGCCTCCGTGGACACCGATCAGCCCCCGGCGGGACCGAGTTGCCGCGGGCGCCACACCTGGGTGTCCGGCGGCGCGGTCGAACGGGCCGCCAAGATGGTCCGTACGCAGCTGCTGCAGCCCCTGGCGCACAAGTTCGGGATGTCCACCGAGCTCCTCCAGATCACCGACGGCAAGATCACCTCGTACGACGGTGTGCTGTCGACCACCGTCACGGAGGCGATGGACGGCAAGGAGCTGTGGGCGACCGCGCAGTGCCGCCCGCATCCCACCGAGCCGCTGGACGGCGCCGGACAGGGCGACGCCTTCGTGGGGCTCGCCTTCTGCGCGGTCCGCGCGGTCGTCGACGTCGACATCGAACTGGGCTCGGTACGGGTCGTGGAACTGGCGCTCGCCCAGGACGTGGGACGGGTCCTGAACCCCGCGCAGCTCGCCGCCCGCATCGAGGCCGGCGTCACCCAGGGCATCGGCGTCGCCCTCACCGAGAACCTGCGCACCGCGCGCGGGCTGGTGCGCCACCCCGACCTCACGGGGTACTCGCTGCCGACCGCCCTCGACACCCCCGACATCCGCATCGTCAAGCTCGTCGAGGAGCGTGACGTGGTCGCGCCCTTCGGCGCGAAGGCCGTCAGCGCGGTGCCGGTGGTCACGTCCCCGGCCGCGGTCGCGTCCGCGGTACGGGCGGCCACGGGGCGTCCGGTGAACCGGCTGCCGATAAGGCCACAGGCGGCCGTGGTGACGGCTACGCAGTGACCCCTCCCGGGCGGCAACTGGCGAAGACCGGCGAGAACCACGGGTAGTGGTCCGCTGTTCACGGCAGTGCCAGGGCTCTGGCAGGGCGTTGTCAGTGGTGCCGCGTAGTGTTCTGGGCAGTGGGAAGGACCGCTGGGCGGCGGACGACTTCCACGAATCTCTGTGGGCTTTCCGCGTCTTCCGCGGATTGCCATGGGTTGCCGTGGATTTGCCTGTGCTGCCGCCTGGTCCGGTCCTGCCGGGGGACTCTGAAACACCACGCGCGGGGGCACGATGAGCACGAGCACGAGCACGACCACGAGTACGGACACTGGCACCAAGACGATCACCTTGACCGAGGATGAACTGGACCCGTACGTCACGCACGCGGCGACGCGGAGCTGGCTGGCGAGTCCCGGACTGCCGGGCCCCGGACTTCCGGGCGACGGCGGCCTGTTGACCTTCGAGGCGCTGCGCGCGGGCGGCCCGCGGACGGTGGCGGATTCGATGGGAGACCCGGATCTGCTGGCGGCGGACCTGCGGGACCAGCTGGTGATAGGCGCACTCCGCGGCCCGGCCGACGCCGAGACGGAGTCGATCCTGCTCGACGGAGCGACGGGTGAGGTCTCCACCACGTACGTCCTCCAGGACCGTCCCGACCTGATGGACCGCCGCCCGCTCGCACCCTCGCTCCAGGTGCTGACGGACTTCGTGGCGGCGACGGAGGAGATGGCCGCCCGACGCGGTCGATTCGCTTCCTACGAGGGCCGGTTCGGGCCGAAGGCCGTGGCCGGGATGTCGCGGCAACTGCTCGCGGTGTTCGAGGAGGGCACCGGCGGCGAGGTCCCGCCGTTCTGGCGGATGGCGGCGCTGATCCGCCCGCTGGCACTGGTCGCGGGCCCGCCCGCCGACGCGGCACTGACCCTGGACCTGCCCACTCGTCTGCTGGACGAGGAGTTCGGCCAGGGCCGGGTCGCGCGCTTCGAGGACGTCGACTTCCCGGCGGCGCTGGCGCACGAACCGACCCGCCGCTTCCTGCGGGAGACGGGTCTGCCGGAGGACGGCTTCCTGTTCCAACTGGACACGGACGTGCCGCTGCCGACCCTCGCCGAGTACTACGAGGACGAGCGCCCGGGCGAGTACACCGCCGACGAACTCCCCGACGACGCGGACCACTTGATACGCCTCGGCCACCTCATCGAGGACAACAGCCTGGTGGTGGACGGCGCGACGGGCGCGATCCTCAACTGGAGCGAGCCCGAGGCCACGCTCTACGCCCTGAACACGGACATCTCCACGCTGGCCTTCACGCTCTGGCTGCTCCACCGCGAGAAGACCATCGACGAGACCCTGTCCCACGAACTGACGGCGGATGCCTACGACCAACTGGCCACGACGATGACGCAGACCCTGTCCACGGTCGACCCCACGGGCTCGGCCCCGCAGTCGACTTGGCACTACTGGACGGAACTGTTCCAGGACGAGGCGGGCGGCGTGCTCTGAGCCCTGCGGAGGTCGAGGTGGTTCATCCGGAGGGTCGCGGGCGGTCCGGGTCGGTCCGATCGGTCCGGCTGTTCCGCCAGGTCCAGGCGGCGATGCCGACGCGATTGCGTACGTCGAGTTTGCGCTGGATGTTGGCCACATGGGTTTTGGCGGTGCCGGCCGTGATGAAGAGTGCGGTGCCGATCTCCGCGTTGGTCCGTCCCTGGGCCACGAGCCGGGCGACCTCGGCTTCCCTGTCGGTCAGTGGTTCCGTCAGTGGTTCCAGCAGTGGTTCCGCCAGTGCTTCCGTCGGGCTCAGGTGGTGGTCGCTGGAGCGGGGAGCGAGGTGGCGCAGCAGCCGTACGGTGACGGATGGGCTGATGAGGACGTCTCCTGCCATGGCGGCGCGGACCGCTTCGGTGAGCAGGGCGGGGCCGGAGCGCTTGAGCAGGAAGCCGCATGCGCCGTTGGCCAGGGCCGTGTACACGTATTCGTCGAGGTCGAAGGTGGTGACGACGATGACCTTGGTCGGTTGCGCGGCGTCGGGCCCGGCCAGGACGCGGGTGACCTCCAGGCCGTCCGGTCCGGGCATACGGATGTCGGCCAGGACGACGTCGGGACGGAGCCGGCGGGCGCGCTCGATGGCGGTGGCACCGTCGGCGGCCTCGCCCACGGTGCGCATGTCGGGTTGCGCGTCCAGGATCATCCGGAAGCCGATCCGGATGTCGCGTTGGTCATCGGCCACCAGGATCCGGATGGGTGTCGCGGTCATCGGGTCCGTGGTGGCCATGGTTCCTCCGGTGTCGTCGACAAGGTCGCTCGCGTGGGCGTCCGCGCCGAGGCGGACATCGGCAGGACGGCCGTGACCTGCCAGGTGCCCGGGGCGGTGGGGCCCGCCGTGAGCGTGCCGCCGAGCGCCTCCACGCGTTCGGCCAGGCTGATGAGGCCGAGACCGTGGCGGCGGTGCGCACCGCCGACGGTGTACGCGGGTACCGCGTCCTGACGGCCCGCCGGGGCACGGCCGTTGGAGACGACGACAACCAGGCATGAGCCGCTGCCCTCGTCGCCCGTGCGCTCCTGGTCGTCGGGGTCCTCGGGGCCGCCCGGGCCGCCCGGGCCGTCGTCGCAACCAATGCTGATCTCGACGTGGGCGGCTGTGGGGGCATGGCGGCGGATGTTGGTCAGGGCTTCGGTCACCACCCGGTAGGCGGTGGCGGCCGTCTCCCGGTCCGACGCGGCAGCCGCCTCGTGGTCGACGTGCAGGCGGGGGACCGAGGGGCCGATGGCCGCGAAGTGACCGACCAGGGCGGGAAGGTCGGCCAGCGTGGGCACTCGGGGCGGGCCGGGGCCGACGGCCGGTTCGTCGTCCGTGCCCCGCAGCATGTGCACCGTACGTTCCATCGAGGCGAGGGCTCTCTGCCCCGCCTCCTCGATGCGTTTCAGGGCCGCGCCGACCTCGGGCTGCCCGGCCAGTACATGGGTGGCGGCCTGAGCCTGGACCACCATGCCGGTGACGTCGTGGGCGACGAAGTCGTGCAGGTCCCGGGCGAGTTCCAGGCGCTGGGTCCGGCGGGCCGCCGCGACGGAGCGCGCCCATGCCTCGTCCATCGAGCGCAGATGCAGGCCCACGGAGACGGCGACGGCGGCCCCCAGCGACCAGTAGGCCGTCGTCAGGAGCATGTTGGACAGTGACTCGGGCCACACGACACGTACCATCAGCCCGGCCTCGGCCAGGCAGATCACTGCGATGGCGACCGCGGCCCGGCCGAGCGTCGCCGCCCGCCTGCACACCAGCACGGTCAGTACCAGGAGCGCCCCGGCCTCTCCCACGCCCCACACGGCGATCGGGACTGTCACCCCGCCGCCGACGAGCAGCACCGGGGTCACCCCGGCCGAGACGAACGCGGCGAGTCCGGCCAGAGCGGCGGTCCAGGGCAGGGTGCGCTCGGGGAACACGATGAGGACGACGACCGCGGCCACCGCGAGGACGGCGGGGAGCGGGGCCAGCGGACCGGCGGTGACCCATCCGACGACGGCCAGCACGCCCACCCCGGCGGCGGCCGCCCCCGGTAACCACGACCGCACCCGCTCCCACCCTCCACCGGACATGCAGCTCAACGTACCTCCGGCGGCGCGCGCACCGCGATCTGCCGAACGGCAGAGGACGGCCGACGTCCAACGGTCGGTTTCCGCCGTACGGCAGATGGCGGGCCCGACCGACACACCACGACGCTGGTGAGCAGTCCAGGCCCGGGTCCAGACCCGGACCGGACCCGAACCCGACGCCGAACCGGACGCCGAACCGGCGGGAACCACACCTCACCGATGGAGGACTGACATGACGTTACGCTCGCCCGCGTCAGATCAGCGGCACACTGCCCGGCGGACCGGTCTACGTCGGCCCCTCGCCCTGGCCGCCGCGGCGGTGTTCGCTCTCGCCACGGGCGCGAACGCGGCCACCGCCCCGGCCCCGGACCCGGCAGGCGGCCACCTCACGGCGACGAGTGAACTCACCGAACCCACGGGATCAGCCGGACCAGCCGGACCAGCCGAAGCCACCGGATCGGCCGGATCGGCCGGATCCGCACTTCCGCAGCTCAAGCGACTCATCGAGCGGCAGGCCGACGCGTGGAACCGAGGAGACGGCGCGGCCTTCGCCAACACCTACGCCGAGGACGCCGAGTTCATCACTTTCGACGGCACGCACCTGCGCGGCCGGCCGGAGATGGCCCGCAACTTCCAGATCTACTTCGACAACTACACGAAAGGGACCCGCCTGGTCTTCACCAAGGTACCCGTGACGCTCCGCTACCCGACGCCCACGACCGCCGTCGTGATCACCAACGGCTGTGTCGCCAACCCCGGTGAGCCGGAATGCCGCCCGGACAGCCACTCCGTCCAGACCTACGTGGCCGTTCACCGGGAGCGAGGCTGGGAGCTCGTTTCCTTCCAGAACACCCGGGTCCAGAACCTCCTCCCACCGCCACGGACCTGACCGGCGCCCGCTTTGGTCCCGGGCCAGGGCGTGGCCGGGGGCGAACGCTTCGCCCCCCACCCGTTTGCTTCCGTTGCGCCCCATTCGCGCCCTGCCCCAGGCCGTAGACCACCCGCAGGCTCGAACTCATGGGGGATACAAGCGAGTCGAGCATCATCCCGATATCCGGCCCCGATGGACACCGGCAATCGCCACCGGACGCGCCGCGAGCGTGGGAGAACACCGACCGCGCCCAGGCTGTGATGGAGGGTGCCGCCGGGCCCGAGCCGCCGGCCGGCCCCACCTGCCCCAACTGCGGGCTGGTCGGCGACCGGCATGTCACGTACTACGGCATACACGTTCTCCTTGAGCCGGGTATGCCTGTGCCCGCGCACATGGTGCCCGCCTGGCACCGCTGGTACGTCGACTCCAACGGGACGGCATGGAACAGCCGCGAGGACGAGCCCGCGCCTGGCGCCGTGTGCCGGATACCGCATCAGATCGCTTGTCCGGGCTCGAACCGAAACTGACGGCCAAAGGGGCGGCACCTCTTCCGAGGTGCCGCCCCTTTTGTTATGCCTGTTCAGGCGCTTGAGGCCGTGGCGGGAATTGAACCCACGTGCCTCGCTTTGCAGGTTTGTCCTGGCGGGTCAGGGGGTGGTCCAGACGTGTTCGCGCCCGTTCAACGCTGTACGGACGCTCTACCCGGTGAGGCAGCGTGAACGGGTCCGGACGGCCGCGCACGACTACGAATGAGACGGAAACTGAGACGGAGCCAGGGCCACTGACCTGGGCGGTGTCTCGGGGAGGGGACTTGCAACGAGCTATGCGCTGCACAGTCTCCGTCCGTCGGAGTGCTTAGGGCACCAGCGGTAGTAGCTGTCATCGAGGTTACGGCTGTGCGTTGCCCGGCCGTGCCGGGGCCGCCATCCAAGCCAGTGGCGGGTGTTGCAGCGATTGCACAGCGGCGCGCGTACGAATCCGTGGGTGTGGCAGTGGTCCCACACGACTGCTCTCACGGTCATGCAACACGCGCACATGAACTGTGCCGCGGTCGGCCAGTTTCGTCGGCCAGTGCGATCGACGCGGTAGCGCTCACCCGCCAAATTGCCGTCGTACACCGTGGCGTCCGCGTCGCTGCCCCTCGCGCCGTATACAACCGCTGTGCGCGTGCACTCGCCTCGGTCCGCCACCACTGCGTCCCCGACGCGTTCGAACCACCCGGCGGCATCCTGTCCGTGGTGCGCCCCGAGGCACGAGCAGTGACACTCAGCGCCCATTGCTTCCAAACATGCCCTGGTGCACTGCGACAGCCTCGACATATCTCGCCAGAGCACGATGAACCCGTACCGGTCGACCGCCGCTGTCACCAGCCGCACGAGGCTACTGCGTGGCAGGTTCCATCGGTCGTCATTGAAGTCCGGAGAACGAATGCCCACCGTCTCGTGGAGCCAACGGCGGTTGCCTTTCCGCGGCGGGAGCTTGGCGACGACCTGTCCGTTCAGAGGGAGCCACACCAACGCCACTGGGCCCACCCCGGGTTGGGTGACTGCGTGTCCATCGACGATGCGAACCGGTAAGTCGTCCGTCATGATCCCACGGTGGCATGAAGACCGGGAGTGAGGAACCCCGCCTCCTGATTGTCGGGGCTGGTCAGAGCATGTTCCGGACACGTTCAGAGCCGTACCGTGGGTGTGCGTTGTACGGGCACCACGGCGACAGGTAGACGCCAGGAGCCGGACCGCTGCTGCTGTTCGGCCTCTGGGTCAGTGGAAGCTGCGATTCGAACTCGTGAAGGGCCGTCCCCAACACGCTTTCCAACTGTCCGCTTGGCCGTACGGGGACGTCCGTGGGGGTTCACGCGGCAGGTCAGACGGGGGGCGCGTACGGGTGTGAACGGTGGCGTCCATCAGTGAGCTTCTTCAGCGTTGCCGCTCCAGGGTGAGGATGGCTTTGGAGATTGACGTCATGCGGTTTGGGCTGCATCGGGATCTGCGGAAGATCTGCCAGGCTTGGAGGCGTGCGACGCCACGTTCGACGGGTGCCCGTGCCGAGGCCAGGGCCCGGTTGACGGTCTTCTCGGTGAGAGTGAGTTCCTGCAGGAGCCTGCGTTTGATGCCCGTGGTCACCCAGGGACCGCCGCCCTGGTAGGCGAGATCGGCCAGGACGGGGACGCCCTGGCGCTCGCAGATGGATAATCCGGTGCGTGCGGGCGGCGGTCATGTCGTGGGCTCGGCCCGGCAATGCGGGTGAGAGCCATAGCAGTCGGCCGCTCGGATCGGTGACCACCTGCACGTTCACCCCGTGCCGGCGGTGCTTGTGGGAGTAGTCGGCCCGTCCGTCGCCGACCCGGTCGC
The DNA here is from genome assembly GCF_026341515.1 of Streptomyces sp. NBC_00878. NCBI lineage: Bacteria > Bacillati > Actinomycetota > Actinomycetes > Kitasatosporales > Streptomycetaceae > Streptomyces > Streptomyces sp. NBC_00878. Next base: position 6,744,271 of record NZ_JAPEOK010000001.1, read on the forward strand.
ACTCGGCGAGCGTGCCGTCCAGCAGGACGAAGTCCGCATCGGTCTCGCGCAGGACCTTCAGCAGACCCGGGGCGCGTTCGGCGAGCAGGTGGATGACTGCACTGGTGTAGGCGTGGGCGGTGGACTCGCTGATCCCGAACCCGGCAGCGATCTTCGCCAGGGTGGTGTGTTCGCGCAGGTACACCAGTGCCACCATCGCGCGCTGGGACGGGCGGAGCTTGCAGCGCCGGTCGCCCTCACGGGTGACGACGAGCATGGTGACCCACTCCACGAGTGCATGGGGCAGGTCGAGTGCGGCAGGATGGATGACCAACGAGGTCCCCGAGCAGCGTGGTTGAGACGTCAGACATCTCGATCAACAGCTCGGGGGCCTCGCTCGTTGCGCTTCGCGGACCGTCACCTGATCGGTGGTGGCCAGCTCGAAGAAGCTCAGTGCACTGGACAAAGACCAGGACAGCGAGCGGTTCTGAGTCGCGAGGTCTCAGGGCGGTTCATCAAGTCGGCGGTCGCTGCCGTGTCCAGGCACGTCTGCGTACGGCGATGAACGAGACGGAACTGAGACGGGTGCGGCCTCCCCTGAGGTAGAAACGCTCGCCCTGTCGCTCAGGCAGCGACGCACCTGAGTTAAAACTGGGGACAGGCGGCAGCCAGCAATGCGACGATCTCATACGTCACCTTCTATTCGACGCACGCCCCGAAAAAGCGACTCGCCAGCACGACTATTATTCTGAAAGGCGCCGTCATGCCGAACGCGGAAAACGTACCAGAATTCGCACAACTAAATAATGGTATGAAGCCAGAAGACTTGAAAGAGGCCATCAGTCGTTCGGGGTACCCGTTTCAGGCCACAACGGCCGCATCCTTGCGTAATCGACTCGCGCGGCATTTTAACGATGTCAATATTCAAGAAGAATGGGAGTACATTGATTCTGAGACGCAACAGGCAAGGAGCGTAGACATCCTTGCAGATATCGGGGTCCTGAACTTCGACCGCCGAGTTTATAAAGCCCCCGCAATGCCGCTCTTTTGTCGATTGAATTTGGTCGTCGAGTGCAAACAGAGCGAGAACCCGTATATATTTTTCCTTCGGGAGGCTCCGCCAGAGGGGGCGCCATCTTTCCCGGAAATGTTCGGACCCATAAAGGAAGCAGTCAAGGTATTTGAAAGAAGCGAAGAGGGTGATATCTCGGACCGCGCAGCGATACTCAATGTTCGAGATCTACTCGGATTCTACGAGTTTGACTTTGTGCTGCCTCCCTTGCCTTACGCGGTGTCCCTGGCGAAAGCGCTCAGGAGTAAATCGAAGGTGGAGGTTACGGGGGAGGAGACGTACCGGGCCCTAACGTACCCGCTCTTGAAGGCCGTAGATCACCTCAGAGCTACAGTAGAAGCGGGCTCGAATTCCCAATTTCAGGAGCGATTTATCGTCCCTATCGCTGTGGTTAGAGCGCCAATGGTTGGCAGTATTTTTTCGCCAGAAGGGGAGCAGAGGCTGATTTCCCTGCCATGGGTCAGGGTGAGTAGGCTCGAACCCGTTCGAAATACTGCCGAAGGGAAAAATGTGGGTACCTTGGTTCGATATTATGACGTGGTCCATGAATCCTATCTTGACACCTACATGGATGCTCTTGCCGAGGCTCTCATCAAGATTTCTAGACGGATCATGGAGCATCCGGACGAGCTTCGTTCTGGCACCGGATCTAGTAACTCCTTCGTGCAGCCATATAGATCACTTGAGGTGCTCCCGGATGATTTTAGGGAGAGCGGTGAAAAGTTGCCCACGTACATGAAGGCCATATATCCAAGTGTCACCCTGGAGGATGACCAGGAGGGTGATCGCCATTCCGTTGGAGGAGCCAATTTTATCGGCTGGACATTTCCAAACCTCCGCATGTGATCTTGGCGCGTTTAATGGCGTCCACTCTCGCGCGGACGTCGTGCCCACTTTCCAACTGTCCGCGTGGCCGTATGGGGGCGTTCATGGGGGTTCACGCGGCAGGTCAGATGGGGTGCGCGTACGGCGGTGAACGGTGGCGTCCGTCAGCGCACTGGACAAAGATCAGGGCAACGAGCGGTTCTGTCCGGGCTGGCCAAAGCGTCATCCGATGACCCGGATCACCTTGTTTTGTAAGGGACCCTGAGCGCAGCAGCCCGATAGTGGTGGACATACCTGGGGTGCCATGGTAGATGCTCACTTTTGAGATTTGAGGTTTGAAAGCACCCCGTACGGCCTACGGCTTCGTGCTCTAGCTGGACGCTCTCAATGTGCGCAACGGTAGATCCTGTGGCAGCTTGGTATTGCCCAGACGAGCTGCGGATGAGACGGGACGGAGGCATCATGGCGGCTAGTAGTGCTTCTCGTCGGAATCTTAAAGCGAAGGCTGGACTGGCGAAGAAGCGTAGAGGGAAACAAGGCAAGCGCATCAAGGAATCCGTTGATTTGCTCGAAATGGAGTATCGTTCTGGGAATATCGACACTCGGGGCTTGATTCAAGGTATGGCTCAAATAAAGAGCTATGCGACTCGGATGCTTGATGGGCAGTGCAGGATTCAGACGCCGTACGCGCCACTGCGTGCGATTTTGGGCAAGGATGGCTTTCGTTATTGCTGCACCCATAAGCCGGTACGGCACTGCTCAAAAGCGCCTTAGTGAAGGGCTGGATGTAGAAGCATGAGCAAGCTTGCCTCATTGCTCGCTACGCTCGCAGCCCCAATTGCTGCACTCCTCGGAGCGCTCCTTGCGTGGCTTTGGGTGGAGGGTGCGTTCTGGTTCGCACTTCTTGCCGTCATTGCCGTGGTACTCATCGGCTGTGTGCTCTATTGGATCGGCGTTCGGAGGATTCCAGTAGACCCCAAAGGTTCAATCCCGTGGCTGGAATGCCGCGCTCTAGCCTTGGGTGGGATGGCGGCGGCGGCGTCAGCTCTCGTAATCCACGTGGCGATCTGGCTGAGCCCTGGAGACAAGGCCAGCGATGGCGTCAAGGAGATTCTTGGAGCGGTAAGCGGAGCCATTGCAGTCGCGCTGGCTGCTCTCTTTATCGATGCTTCCAAGGAAGCGGGATCAAAGTGGCTAGCCGATCCAATTAAGGGGGCCTTTCAAGAGGTATTTAAGTCACATCAATTTGATCCAGAGCAGCCAGCTGCTGTTGCCTTGTATGATGACGAAGGCGGCTGGGGATTCACAGAGAGGCGTCGGCGAGCTAAGGAAATCGCTGACGATATCGGCTTGCCTGTTCGATCGCCATAGCTCATCCCCTGGAGATTTAGGGGATTTCCTTGTGAAGCTGCACCCGGTGTCTTCTAGGTAAGCAGGGGGAAATTTCGCGATGGTCATTCACCATTGACAGAAAGCTACTGTGGCATCGTCGCCTGACTTATATCGAGGCCATCGGATCCCCGTCGGGTCTGTCGCTTCAACTTTCCGTACTTTTTCGATCAACTCGGCTGGCCCGCCCGAGCGGAGTGACGCGAATAGCTCGGCCCAGGTGGCCACCTGGAGAAGCAGCGCGACGCCAAGACCATGAAGAAGCCTGGCAAGGCGTGGACGGTCAAGGCGTGGCTGACGCATTGGATCGAGAACGTTGCGCCCCTCGCCGTCAACGAGAACACGATGGTCGGGTACGGCGTCGCCGTGCGGAAGCACCTGATCCCCGGTTTGGGGGCTCACCGTCTCGACAGGCTCAAGCCCGAGCACATCGAGGTGCTCTACTCCAAGATGCAGGCCAACGGCAGTAAGCCCGCGACCGCTCACCAGGTGCACCGAACCCTCCGCACCGCCCTCAATGAGGCCGTGCGGCGCGGGCATCTCGGCAAGAACCCCGTTCAGTTGGCCAAGGCACCGAAAACGGGAGAGTACGAGGTGGAGCCCTACAGCGTCCAAGAGGTACAGCGGTTGCTCAAGGCCGCTGACCAGAACCGCAACTCCGCTCGCCGGGCCGTTGCCCTCGCCCTCGGACTGCGCCAAGGGGAAGTGCTCGGGTTGAGGTGGGAGGACGTGGACCTTGACGGTGGGTTCCTCGTGGTTCGGCGTAGTCGACACCGGCCGCAGTACGCGCACGGGTGTGTGGACCCCTGCGGGCGTAAGGCCGCCGGCTACTGCCCACAGAAGCGACGCACGAACCCGGAGCTGTCCACCACCAAGTCGCGTGCCGGCCGCCGCGCCGTCGGTCTCCCCGAACAACTCGTTGACCTACTCCGTGCGCATCTCAAGGCGCAGGAAGGGGAGCGAGCGGAGGCCGGGGAACGCTGGGAGGAAAACGCCTTGGTTTTCCCGGATGAGCACGGTCGAAGCCCCTCGCACCGCCGGGACTAGGCCGAATGGAAGGCTCTTCTCACAGAGGCGAGGGTGCGGGACGGGCGTCTGCACGACGCGCGCCATACAGCCGCCACGGTCCTACTCATCCTCGGTGTCCCCGAGCGGGCTGTCATGGGCCTCATGGGGTGGTCGACCACGGCCATGGCCGCTCGTTATCAGCACATGGTGGACGCCGTGCGGACGGACATCGCGAAGCAGGTGGACGGACTGATCTGGAAGCCCGAGACGGACCGGCCGGACGACGATGACGATGGAGCCGCTGGGAAGCTCGTGCGGGCTGGCTAGGGGCGGCTGAGGGCCGCAGTTCCTCGATATGAGAGGTGCGGTCCAACCTGCCGAAACTCGTGCGCATCCGGTCTCCGGCCGCGACATCCTGCCCTTATGGACGAAGGACTTGTGGCGCTAGTGACGGCGGGCGTCGGACTGGTCGGGGCGCTTGGCGGCGCAGCTATAGGCGGACTGGCTGCGGTCCGTGGGGCGCGTACGGGGGCGGAGACCACGGCGCGCGCGACGATCGAACAGGCACGGACCCAGGAGCGTGCTCAACACGACCACTGGTTGCGGGACGAGAGGAAACGTGCGGCGGTCCTCATGCTTGAGGCGTACGACAGGTTCACCATTGCCGCATCCAACGTCACGCGCATGTTCGACCTGGAGATCGAGGCATCAACCGACGTCTGGAGCGCCCATAACACGAGCATGAACGAGATTCGGAGGGCCTACTTCCCCCTCCGTCTCCTCGGACCCGCTCGGGTGCATCAGGCGGCACGTGAGCTTTGGCAGTTGATCGAGCAGTACCACGAAGGGATTCAGGAGTGGGCCGAAGGCATCATGACGGTGACCGACGAAACCAGGGCCGAGTGGCGGGCTCGCGAGGAGCAGCAGAGGTACACGCTCGGACGTGCGCACAGCGACCTGATTGACGCTGTGAGCGGGTCATTGCAGGGCAATGATGCCGTCCTGCGCCCCAACTGAGACGGCAACTGAGACGGAGGACCAAAAGGGCGGCACCCTTCCGGGGTGCCGCCCTTTCCTTTTGCCTGTTCAGGCACTTGAGGCCGTGGCGGGAATTGAACCCACGTGCCTCGCTTTGCAGGCGAGTCCCTAAGCCACTCGGGCACACGGCCACTCTTGAGTTCGGTGTGCCAGCTTTCCGATGTGCCGGTTTTCTGGTGTTCCGAACTCGATATGTCGACCGTAGGCCGTAGTCGGGCGGGGCTCAAGGGTAGGGGCTGGGCTGCAATGGGACTGCCACACGGCGTTCATGAACGGAGGCGGGGAGGGCAGGGAAAGGGCTGAGGGGAGTGGAGGGGGCGAGGGGTGGTCGTACGACCAAGGTCCCGGGGCAAGTCCCGTCTCCCGACAGGGGTCAATGTCAGTGGTGCCCCTTACCCTGGCGGGCATGGCCACCCTGGACCCGAGCGATACCGGCGTCGCTGACAGCCCGAACCCGCAGATCCCGTCGGCCGAAGCCGGCGCCCATGACGGTGTGCTCAGTCGTTCGTATCGGGCGCTCAGTATCGGGATCGTGTCCGTCGTGCTGCTCATCGCCTTCGAGGCGACTGCCGTGGGGACGGCCATGCCGGTGGCGGCGCGGGAGTTGGACGGGGTCTCGCTGTACGCGTTCGCGTTCTCCGGGTACTTCACGACGAGTCTGTTCGGGATGGTGCTGGCCGGGCAGTGGTCGGACCGTGCGGGCCCGCTGGGGTCGCTGACGGCGGGGATCGGGGCGTTCGCGGCGGGGCTGCTGCTGTCGGGGACGGCAGGGGTGATGTGGCTGTTCATCCTCGGGCGGGCCGTGCAGGGGCTCGGCGGCGGGCTGGTGATCGTCGCGCTGTACGTGGTGGTCGGGCGGGTCTATCCGGAGCGGTTGCGGCCGTCGATCATGGCGGCGTTCGCGGCGAGCTGGGTGATCCCGTCCGTGGTCGGGCCGCTCGCCTCCGGCGCGGTCACCGAACACATCGGCTGGCGCTGGGTGTTCGTCGGGATACCGGTCCTCGTCGTCCTGCCGGTGGCACTCGCGCTGCCGCAGATACGGCGGCGGGCCTCCGGCCCGGCGGAGGGCGCCGTCGCGGCGCCCTTCGACCGGCGGCGTATCCGGCTGGCGCTGGCCATCTCTCTGGGCGCCGGGCTGCTGCAGTACGGGGCGCAGGCCGTGTCCGACGAAAGCACGCGGTGGCTGTCACTCGTACCGGCCGTGGCGGGAGCCGCGCTGCTGGTCCCGGCGATGCTGGGGCTGCTGCCGAGGGGGACCTACCGGGCGGCGCGCGGGCTGCCGTCCGTGGTGCTGCTGCGCGGGGTCGCGGCCGGGTCGTTCATCGCGGCGGAGTCCTTCGTGCCACTGATGCTGGTCACCGAGCGGGGCCTGTCGCCGACGATGGCCGGATTCTCGCTGGCGGCGGGCGGGGGCACCTGGGCACTGGGGTCCTACGTACAGTCCAGGGCGCGCGTGGAACCGTACCGGGACCGGCTGATGGCGCTGGGCATGGTACTGACGGCGTCCGCCATCGCCGCCGCCCCGAGCGTGCTGATCGACGGGGTGCCGGTGTGGACGTTGGCGGTGGCCTGGGCCTTCGGCTGCTTCGGCATGGGCCTGGTGATCTCCTCCACCAGCGTCCTCCTGCTCCACCTCTCCGCCCCGGAGGAGGCCGGTACCAACTCCGCCGCCCTCCAGATATCCGACGGCCTCTCGAACGTCCTCCTCCTCGCCGCGGGAGGCGCCGCCTTCGCGGCACTGGGCGGGGGCACGGTGACCCATGCCGCCACAGAGGCCTCCGGCTCCGGCGGTCATCCGGCAGCCTTCGCCGCGGTGTTCCTGCCGATGGCGGGGGTGGCGTTGGCGGGTGCCTGGGTGGCCACGCGGGTGCGGGTCGCCTGAAAGTGGTACCACGGCGACCCCAAAGGTAGTACCGTAGTGGTATGGCTATGAATCTTCGTCTGCGAGACGACCAGCAGGAGGCGCTCAAGCTGCGTGCAGAGGAGGAGGGGCGCAGCATGCACGCCATAGTGCTTCAGGCGATCGACCGGTATCTGGAGCAGGAGGCGGACAGGGCCACGGTTCGTCGCCTGGGGGCCAAGTACGCGGCGGGCCACGCCGACCTGCTGCGGAGGCTGGGGGAGTAGATGAAGTACCTCACGGTCCAGGAGGTCCTGGACCTGGCGGAGCTGGCTTGCGGGGAACAGACCCAGGTTGCCGTACGTGACCTGGGTCTGCTCAGCTCGGCCGTCCACCGTCCCCAGTCGCAGATGTTCGGAGTCGAGGCATACACGGACCTCTTCGAGAAGGCTGCGGCGCTACTCCAGTCGCTTGCCTTGAACCATCCTCTGGTGGACGGCAACAAACGCATGGCGTGGATGTGCACGGTCGTTTTCCTCGACTTCAACGGTACGGAGATGCTCGACGTCGACCAGGAAGAGGCGTACAAGCTCGTCATCGAAGTAGCGGCGGGCAGCCTGGAGGACGTAGGGCTGATCGCCCTGCGCCTGAGGGCCCTGCGTGAGGCGATGTGACGTCAGTCCCATCCCCGGCTGACCCGGCGTCGTCCGCGCGTTGACGCGGTCGGGGCGCCGGTAGGGTGGCCCGGTTGTCATACGCAGCAGTTGTCATACGCAGCCCGAGCCGCCCAACCACCCCACGGAGACCGTGACTACCACCGCCGCCAGCGCCACCTCGCACCACCTGTCACCCGCGTTCCCCGGGCGCGCCCCCTGGGGTACCGCCAGCAAGCTGCGTGCCTGGCAGCAGGGGGCGATGGAGAAGTACGTCCAGGAGCAGCCGCGTGACTTTCTCGCCGTCGCCACGCCCGGGGCCGGAAAGACGACCTTCGCGCTGACGCTCGCCTCGTGGCTGCTGCATCACCATGTCGTGCAGCAGGTGACCGTGGTCGCGCCGACCGAGCATCTGAAGAAGCAGTGGGCGGAGGCGGCCGCGCGGATAGGGATCAAGCTGGATCCCGAGTACAGCGCGGGGCCGCTCAGCAAGGAGTATCAGGGGGTCGCGGTCACGTACGCCGGTGTCGGCGTGCGGCCCATGCTGCACCGCAACCGCTGTGAGCAGCGCAAGACCCTCGTCATCCTCGACGAGATCCACCACGCCGGTGACAGCAAGTCCTGGGGCGAGGCATGCCTCGAAGCCTTCGAGCCCGCCACCCGCCGGCTCGCCCTCACCGGTACGCCCTTCCGCTCCGACACCAACCCCATCCCCTTCGTCACGTACGAGGAAGGGAACGACGGGATCCGGCGGTCCGCCGCCGACTACACGTACGGGTACGGGAACGCGCTCGCCGACCACGTCGTCCGGCCCGTCATCTTCCTCTCCTACAGCGGCAACATGCGGTGGCGTACGAAGGCGGGGGACGAGATCGCCGCCCGGCTCGGTGAGCCCATGACCAAGGACGCCGTCTCGCAGGCCTGGCGTACCGCTCTCGACCCGCGCGGCGAGTGGATGCCCAGCGTGCTGCGCGCCGCCGACCAGCGGCTCACGGAGGTCAGGAAGGGCATCCCGGACGCCGGCGCCCTCGTCATCGCCTCCGACCAGGACTCGGCCCGCGCCTACGCCAAGCTCATCCGCGAGATCACCGGGACCAAGGCGACCCTCGTCCTGTCCGACGAGGCGGCGGCCTCCGACCGTATCGACTCGTTCAGCCACGGCGACGACCGCTGGATGGTCGCCGTCCGCATGGTGTCCGAGGGCGTCGACGTGCCCCGGCTGGCGGTCGGGGTGTACGCGACCACCATCTCCACGCCGCTCTTCTTCGCCCAGGCCGTCGGCCGTTTCGTACGGTCCAGGCGGCGTGGCGAGACCGCCTCCGTCTTCCTGCCGACCGTCCCCGACCTCCTCACCTTCGCCAACGAGATGGAGGTCGAGCGCGACCACGCCCTCGACAAGCCCAAGAAGGAGGGCGAGGAGGACCCGTACGCCGAATCCGAGAAGGAGATGGAGGAGGCGAACCGGGAGGAGGACGAGGACACCGGAGAGCAGGAGCAGTTCTCCTTCGAGGCGCTGGAGTCCGAGGCCGTCTTCGACCGGGTGCTCTACGACGGCGCCGAGTTCGGCATGCAGGCCCATCCGGGGAGCGCGGAGGAGCAGGACTACCTGGGAATTCCAGGGCTGTTGGAGCCCGACCAGGTTCAACTCCTGCTCCAGAAGCGGCAGGCCCGGCAGATCGCGCACAGCCGCAAGAAGCCGGACGACGAGGCCGACCTCCTCGAACTGCCCGCCGAGCGGCGGCCCGTGGTCTCCCACAAGGAGATGCTGGAGCTACGGAAACAGCTCAACACGATGGTGGGCGCGTACGTCCATCAGAGCGGCAAGCCGCACGGCGTGATCCACACCGAGCTGCGGCGCGTCTGCGGCGGGCCGCCGAGCGCGGAGGCGACGGCCGGGCAACTGCGTCAGCGGATCGCCAAGGTGCAGGAGTGGGCCACGCGTATGCGGTGACCCTGCCTGTTCCTATGCTCATTCCCATGACCATTCCCATGCCTCTTGGTCCCATTACCCGTACGTCCCCGTGAGCGTCGGTGCCTTCATCGCGTCGGCATCGCATCGGCGCTCACCGCTCGTGTGCGCTCCGTGTGAGGGGCGTGCACACCCAGTGGCGTGCGCCGGTCATATGGGGGCGAAAGTGAACCTAACTTCGGGTAACCGAACGCGGTCCGTACCTACGAATGCCCGGATTCTGGACGGAGACTTCCGCTGAGCGAACCAGCTCGCTACTGTCCCGCTACGCACACGCCCCGTGGCAGCGCCGCCGCGGAGCGCAGCCGGTGCCGCCCGGGAGAGCCCGGGACGCAGCCGACCGGCGGCCTCTGACGCGCGTCGCCGACGGGACCGGTGACGCATCCGCCGCGTAAGGGGGCCGTCGACCCTCACCACTAAGGAGTGGGCGTCGTGACCGCGGAAACCTCCCAGACGCTCGACCGGGGACTGCGCGTCCTCAAACTGCTCGCCGACACCGACCACGGTCTGACCGTCACCGAGCTGTCCAACAAACTCGGGGTCAACCGGACCGTCGTGTACCGCTTGCTCGCCACGCTGGAACAGCACGCCCTCGTACGTCGTGACCTGGGCGGCCGTGCCCGCGTCGGGCTCGGTGTGCTGCGGCTCGGGCGGCAGGTGCATCCGCTGGTCCGCGAGGCCGCGCTGCCCGCGTTGCGCTCGCTGGCCGAGGACATAGGGGCGACCGCCCATCTCACGCTGGTCGACGGTGCGGAGGCGCTCGCCGTCGCCGTGGTCGAGCCGACGTGGACCGACTATCACGTGGCCTATCGCGCCGGGTTCCGGCATCCGCTCGACCGGGGTGCCGCCGGCAAGGCGATCCTTGCCGCGCGGGCCGCTGCCGCGGAGGAGCCGGGTTACACCCTGACGCACGGGGAGTTGGAGGCGGGCGCCAGTGGTGCGGCCGCGCCGCTGCTCGGGGTTACGGGGGTGGAGGGCAGCGTGGGGGTCGTGATGCTCGCGGATGCCGTGCCGGAGCGGGTGGGGCCGCGTGTCGTTGACGCGGCCAAGGAGGTGGCTGAGGCGTTGCGCTGAGCGGAGGCCCTCCGGGGGGAGGGGGGAAGGGGGAGAGGTTGTACGACGGCTGCGGGTTGGTTGTGGCTGGGCGCGCAGTTCCCCGCGCCCCTAAAAAGCGGGCGGTTCCCTCGCCCCTGAAAGCCAACGGTTTGCCGCGCTCCTAAAAGCGGGCCGTTTCCCGCACCCCCTGCGAAACGGGGGCGCCCAGCCCCCCGCATTGGCGCTTCCGCGCTGCCCAGGCCCCGGCTGCCGGAATTCGCCCTCACGTTAGATTGATCCCGTGCTCTCTCGTCTCACGCGGTTCCAGGCCGTCGCCGTCTGTGCTCTTCCCGTTGTGGCTCTGCTTGCCACGGCGGTGTTCTCGCCGTTGCCCTTCTCGGTGGCTCAGCCCGGGATGACGGCGAACGTCCTCGGCGAGAACAAGGGCGACCCGGTCATCACGATCACCGGCGCCGACAGCCGCGAGACGCGCGGCCAGCTGCGGATGACGACCATCGAGGCGACGGGGCCCGACCAGGACGTGAGCCTGGGTGACGTGCTCGACGGCTGGTTCCGTACGGACCAGGCGGTGATGCCGCGCGACTCCGTGTACCCGAGCGGCGACACCGTGAAGGAGATCGAGGATCACAACGCCGAGGAGATGAAGGAGTCCCAGGACACCGCCACCGAGGCCGCCCTGAACCACCTCGGTGAGAACTCCGGCGACATCAAGGTCACCCTCGAACTCGCCGACGTCGGCGGCCCCAGCGCCGGGCTCCTCTTCTCCCTCGGCATCGTCGACAAGCTGGACGGCGACGGCAGCGGCGGCGACCTCACCGGCGGTCGCAACATCGCGGGCACCGGGACCATCGACGCCGACGGGAAGGTCGGCGCGGTCGGTGGCGTCGCCCTCAAGACGCAGGCCGCCCGCCGCGACGGCGCCACGGTCTTCCTGGTCCCGAAGGCGGAGTGCTCGGACGCGAAGACGGACCTCCCGAAGGGGCTCCGCCTCATCCCGGTGACGACCTTGAAGGACGCGGTCGGCGCCCTGGTGGCCCTGGAGAAGGGCCAGGGCTCGGTCCCGAGCTGCTAGAGCCCATTGGAACCGGCTCCCCCCGAGCCCCCCGGAAGAGTCCGGCCTCGCTCAGCCCTCCCTCACGAACCCCTCCTCCTTCATCCAGTCCAGTGCCACCGCGTGCGGATCCTCTCCGTCCACGTCCACCCTCGCGTTCAAGTCCTGCGCCACGTCGTCGTCGCAGTCGTCGTCGCAGCCGTCGTCTCAGTCGTCGTCCTCCGCGGCCTGTTCCACCAGCGGGATGATCCGCAGCGGTACGGGGTTCTCCATGACGATCGCCGTGGAGGCCCGGACGATGCCATCAAAACCGACAACCCGGTCGATCACCCGCTGAAGATCGGCGTTGGACCGCGCCACGAGCCGGCACAGCATGTCCCCGCCGCCCGTCGTCGTGTGCAGCTCCAGCACCTCGGGAACGGTCGTCAAGTGCGCCCGTACGTCCCGGCCTTGCCCCTGCCTGATCTGCAGCGTCGCGAAGGCGGTGACGGGATACCCGAGGGCCGTGGGATCCACCTGCGGGCCGAACCCCCGGATGACTCCATTCGACTGAAGCCGGTCCAGCCGCGCCTGCGCGGTCCCGCGCGCGACGCCGAGCCGCCGGGACATCTCCAGCACACCGATCCGCGGCTCCCGCGCGAGCAGGACCAGCAGCCGCCCGTCCAGATGATCGATCGCCATGACGGCCTCCCAGATGGTCATCCTGTACATAAAGCCCGGCCCCATAGGCCTATCAGTAGGCATATTGCCCAGCAGATCCGCCAACTATTGCGCACCTTGCGGAACGGAGAGAGCCTGCGGCCATGACACAGACCACGCACCACACCCCCGATACCGCACGGCAGGCAGATCCCTTCCCGGTCAAGGGAATGGACGCGGTCGTCTTCGCCGTGGGCAACGCCAAGCAGGCCGCGCACTACTACTCCACCGCCTTCGGCATGAAGCTCGTCGCCTACTCCGGGCCGGAGAACGGCAGCCGCGAGACCGCGAGCTACGTCCTGGAGAACGGCTCCGCCCGCTTCGTCCTCACCTCCGTCATCAAGGCCGCCACCCCCTGGGGCCACTTCCTCGCCGAGCACGTGGCGGAGCACGGTGACGGCGTGGTCGACCTCGCCATCGAGGTCCCGGACGCCCGCGCCGCGTACGCGTACGCCATCGAGCACGGCGCCCGCTCGGTCGCCGAGCCGTACGAACTGAAGGACGAGCACGGCACGGTCGTACTCGCCGCGATCGCCACGTACGGCACGACCCGCCACACCCTGGTCGAGCGCACGGGCTACGACGGCCCGTACCTCCCGGGGTTCACGGCCGCCGACCCGATGGTCGAGCCGCCCGCCCGCCGTACCTTCCAGGCCATCGACCACTGCGTCGGCAACGTGGAACTCGGCCACATGAACGAGTGGGTCGCCTTCTACAACAAGGTCATGGGCTTCACGAACATGAAGGAGTTCGTGGGCGACGACATCGCCACCGAGTACAGCGCCCTGATGTCGAAGGTCGTCGCCGACGGCACGCTCAAGGTCAAGTTCCCGATCAACGAGCCCGCCATCGCCAAGAAGAAGTCCCAGATCGACGAGTACCTGGAGTTCTACGGCGGTGCCGGCGTCCAGCACATCGCCCTCAACACGAACGACATCGTGGCGACCGTACGGACCATGCGGGCGGCCGGAGTGAAGTTCCTCGACACCCCGGACTCCTACTACGACACCCTCGGCGAGTGGGTCGGCGACACCCGCGTCCCCATCGACACCCTCCGCGAACTGAAGATCCTGGCCGACCGCGACGAGGACGGCTACCTGCTGCAGATCTTCACCAAGCCGGTCCAGGACCGCCCGACCGTCTTCTTCGAGATCATCGAACGCCACGGCTCGATGGGCTTCGGCAAGGGCAACTTCAAGGCACTCTTCGAGGCGATCGAACGGGAGCAGGAGAAGCGCGGCAACCTGTAAGCGCGGCAGCCCGCAAGGCCGTTGGGGGGCGCTGTCACACCGAGCGGTACCGAGTCTCACCGACTCACACCGAGCCCAGCGCCCCCAACGCCTTCTTCGCCGCCGGCACGCCCAGCGGCGAGAAGTACGGACTGATCCGCAGCGCCTCCTCCAGATGGCGGCGCGCGGGTCCCTCCAGCTCCAACTCCCGCTCGATCATGCCCCGGTGGTACGCGTAGGGCGCGCTGCGCACCTCGCCCCCGTGCTCCTTGTCCGTGGCCTTCGTGGCGAGGACGAGCGCCTCCTCGTCCTTCCCGGCGCGGTGCAACGCCCACCCCAACGCATCCGCGACCGCCACGGAAGGGTGCCGCTCCCACTCGCCCCGCAGCCGCCGCACGGCGGACCCGGGGTCACCGTGGTCCGCCTCGAAGAGGCCCGCGACGAGCTCGGAGTCCACCCCGCCGGCGGCACCCTCCCGCAGCCGGGCCCGCGTCGCCTCGTACTGGCCCCTCGCCTTCGCGCCCAGCCCCTTCGACTCGTACAACTCGCCCAGCTCCCACGCGTACTGGGGCAGCGCCCGCTTCTCCGACGCGGACCGGTAGGCGTGCGACGCCGCCGAGGTCCGCCCCAGCGCGGCCAGGGCCCGCCCCTGGCCCGCGAGCGCCGCGTGCCCGTCGGGATCGGCCCGCACCGCCTCCTCGAACGCGCGCAGCGCCTCGGCGGGCTCCCCCTGCTCCCAGGCCAGCTCCCCGGCCCGTACGAGACAGTCCGCCCGCTCGGCCGGAGCGGAGGCGAGCGCCACCGCGTCCCAGAGCGCGGCGGCGGCGTCCTCGCGGAGCCCCTGGTCCCGGTACACGAGCGCGGCCCGCGTCAGCACCCGGGCCCGCGCCGCCGCGCCTCCCGACGGCAGCCGGACGAGCCTGGCCAACGCGTGGCGCGCGGCCCTGTAGTCCCCGAGCCCCCGGTACGCGTCGATCAGCGACGGATAGGCCGTCCACCGCTTCGGCGCCGCGGCCACCGAGGCCTCGCCCCACTTCCGTGCCGTCCGGAAATCGTGCCGGGCGTTGGCGAGCGCGGCCAGAGCGTCGAGCGCCTCCACGTTCCCCTTCGGCTTCGCCCTCAACGACGTACGCAACGCCTTCTCGGCCTTCGGGAAGTACCGCGCCTCGCCGGTCCGCTCACCCCGCTCCGCATACGCCGCACCGAGCACGGCCCACGACCGCACATCACCCGGATGGGCCCGCAGATGCGCCTCGCGGTCCCCGATCAGCGCGTGCAGATCGGGCGGCGAGGCGGGCGCCCCGGCCCCGACGGCGGTCATGGCCCGCGCCACGGGACCGGGCGCGGGCGGCGGCCCGTCCGGCCCAGGGGGCACCGCCACCAGCACACCACCGAGCACGGCACACCCCACGACGGCCCCGACGAGCACCCACCTTCTGCCCCCACGACCCGCACGACGCCTCGCACGACGGCCCCCCGATCCACCCGCCGGACCCTTCCCCGAACCGTTCCCCGGACCATCCGCCGAATCCGAGGCCAGCTCTTTGCCCGTGCCGCTCTCGATGCCGTTACCGATACCGCTCTCCATGGCGCTCACTGTGCGCCAGTACGAAGAGCACACCCCGCCACCACCCCGGCACGGACAGCCACGCGCGGGCGGGGTTCACACCGATGGCCCCGAGTGCGACGCTGTGATCATGAGCCGTATCGAAGCCCCACGTGACGAGGTGACGAGCAACCTCGTCGACCGTCTTCTCGCGGGCCTGCCGGCCGAGGCGGTCATCACCGACCCGGACGTCACGGCCTCGTACGCCCACGACATGGCCAGCTTCTGCGAGGCCGGCGCCCCGGCCCTCGTCGTGCTGCCGCGCACGGTCGAGCAGGTCCAGCACGTCATGCGTATCGCCACGGAACTGCGCGTCCCGGTGGTCCCGCAGGGCGCCCGTACGGGCCTGTCGGGCGCGGCCAACGCCTCCGAGGGCTGCGTCGTGCTGTCCCTGACCAAGATGGACCGCATTCTGGAGATCAACCCGGTCGACCGGATCGCGGTGGTCGAGCCGGGCGTCATCAACGCCACACTCTCCCGCGCCGTCAACGAACTGGGCCTCTACTACCCGCCGGATCCGTCCAGTTGGGAGATGTGCACGATCGGCGGCAACATCGGCACGGCGTCCGGCGGCCTGTGCTGTGTGAAGTACGGGGTGACGGCCGAGTACGTCCTCGGCCTGGACGTGGTCCTCGCCGACGGGCGCCTGATGTCCACGGGCCGCCGTACGGCGAAGGGCGTCGCCGGATACGACCTGACCCGCCTCTTCGTCGGCTCGGAGGGCTCGCTCGGCATCGTCGTACGGGCCACTCTCGCGCTCAGACCGCACCCGCCCCAGCAGCTGGTGCTGGCCGCCGAGTTCGGGTCCGCGGCGGCCGCCTGCGACGCGGTCTGCCGGATCATGGAGGGCGGGCACGTGCCGTCCCTCCTGGAACTGATGGACCGTACGACGGTGAGGGCCGTCAACGCCATCGGGCACATGGGCCTGCCGGAGTCCACGGAGGCCCTGCTCCTCGCCGCCTTCGACACCCTCGACCCCGCCGCCGACCTGACGGCCGTGGGCGCGCTGTGCGAGGCGGCCGGCGCCACCGAGGTCGTACCGGCGGACGACGCCGCCGAGTCCGAACTGCTCCTCCACGCCCGCCGGTTGTCCCTCACGGCGCTCGACGCGGTCAAGGGCACGTCGATGATCGACGACGTGTGCGTGCCGCGATCGAGGCTCGCCGAGATGCTCGAAGGGGTCGACCGGATCGCCGAGAAGTACCGGCTGACCATCGGGGTCGTCGCCCACGCCGGTGACGGCAACACCCACCCGACCGTCTGCTTCGACGCCGGCGACCCCGACGAGACCCGGCGCGCCCGCGAGTCCTTCGACGAGATCATGGCCCTCGGCCTGGAACTCGGCGGCACGATCACGGGCGAGCACGGCGTGGGCGTCCTCAAGAAGGAGTGGCTGGCGCGCGAGATCGGCCCGGTGGGCGTGGAGATGCAGCGGGCGGTCAAGACGGCGTTCGACCCGCTCGGCATCCTCAACCCGGGCAAGCTGTTCTGAACGCCGGGCAAGCTCTGCCGAGGCACGTCCTCTCGTCCGGGGGCCCTGTGGCGGGCCCGTACGAGTGGAGAGGGCGCGGGGTCCGCAGCATTACGCGGGTTCGCGGAAGTTTTTCCGAGAGCGGTTCCACACCCGGGCGGCACACGACCGGCAGGCGATCGGCACCCGACCCGAAGTTGCCTGAAACGTGGCGGAACCTTGCTCGAAGGGGGAAGGTACGCGACGAGCGGCGGTGGTGGTTGCGCCGGTCTGATAGATGTGGACGTTCAACACGACCCCCGAGCAGATACGGGACGACGGACATGAGCGCCCCAACCCCGGCCCCCGGCGACGACAGGCCCCGCGAAGGGTATTACCCGGACCCGTCCATTCCTGGATATGTCCGGTACTGGAACGGTGCCTCGTGGGTGCCGGGAACCAGTCGGCCGGCGCCGTCCGGCGGCGAGCCGCTCTCACCCGCGGGCGGACCCGCCCCTGCCTCCGTGGAGGAGACGGGACCGCACTTCTTCGACGAGGACCCGCCGGCCGCGAGCCCGTCGCCCGCCGAAGCCCAGCACGGCAGCCGGCCCGAACCCGCGACCGCGTGGGGCGCCGACCGCTCACGGCAGACCGGCTTCGGCGGTGACCCGGACCGCAGGGTCCGCTGGGGCAAACCCGATCCCCGCCTCCCCGCCGACTCGGCCGAGTCCGGCCTGACCGGCCTGCCGTCCCGGCCCGACGGCAGGGCGGACCACACGGACGGCATGGCCACGTTCCAGTCGTACGAGTCCGAGTCCGGGGCGGATTCCGGGCCCGGGTCCGGGTCGGGGTCGGGGTCGGGGTCGGGTTCCGAGTCCGGCGGGGGCTCGGGGGCCGCGGGCTCGCCCGCCTCCAGCGGCAAGGTCGTGTTCCGCAGGCCCACCGGACCGGTCCGGCCCACCGGAGCCGCGGGCTCCGACCCGGCCACGGACCCGGCCACCGGGTCGGCCGGGGGAGCGGGCAGGGCGGCGGGTGGTGCCATGGGTGCGGGGCGCGCGCACCTCGCGGGCGCCGGTTCGGCCGCGTCCGGGGGCGGCGGCGCCGCGGGCCCCGACCGCTCCGGTGTCCCGGGCTCCCGTGAACCCCTCGCCTCCGAGGGCACGATGGCCTTCAGGCCCGTATCACCGCGCGCGGGACAGCAGCGCGGGGCGGGGCCTTCGGCGGCCCAGTCCGCCGCGGCCCAGTTTTCGGGAACGCAGCCTTCGGGGGCGCAAGGCCCCGCGACCGCCTCCCCTTCCGCCTCCGCCTCCGCCCCCGCCACCCCTCAGCAGTCCACCCCTCAGCAGTTCGCCCCCGGCGTCCCTCCGCAGTCCGGCACCGGCGCCCCCATGGCCCCGGGCGTCGGCGGCGGACAGCCCTCCTGGGCGCAGCAGGTGCACCGCCTGGCCGGGCCGGACGACGACCAGCCCGTCGTGCCGTGGAAGCCGGTGCGGGAGGACCCGTTCCAGGCGGCGGCCCGCTCGCAGGCGAACGCGCGCCCGGCGGGACTCGGGAAGCGGCTGGCGGCCCGCCTCGTGGACACGCTCGTGCTGGCCGCTGTCACCGGCGCGGCCGCCGTTCCGCTGGGCACCAAGGCCCTCGACCACGTCAACGAGAAGATCGACGCGGCCAAACTGTCGGGAGAGACCGTCACGGTCTGGCTGCTGGACGGCACCACCGCCGCCTACCTCGGCATCATCCTCGCCGTACTGATCCTCTTCGGTGTCCTCTACGAGGCGCTGCCCACCGCCAAGTGGGGCCGCACCCTCGGCAAGAAGCTGTTCGGCCTCCAGGTGCGGGACATCGAGGGTGGCGAACCCCCGTCGTTCGGCCTGGCCCTGCGCCGCTGGCTCGTCTACAGCGTTCCCGGTGTCCTCGTCATCGGTGTCGTGGGTGTCGTGTGGGGCCTGTTCGACCGGCCGTGGCGCCAGTGCTGGCACGACAAGGCGGCCCATACGTTCGTCGCGGGCTGACCGGTACCCCGGACGGCTGTCCGGCATTGCGGGGTCGGAGGGTTCGGGGTCGACTCGGGTTATGACGACCGAGCCGCCGCCCCCTCCGGATGACGATCCGTTCAAGAAGAAGCCGCCGGAGGAGAGCCCGTCCGGGGAGCCGCCACCACCCGGCGAGGGCCCGCCGTTCGATCCCACCTACGGCAACCAGCCCCCGCCGGGCACCGGTTCCCCGTACGGCGCGACACCGCCCCCGCCCTACGGTGGCGGTGACCCGTACGGCAGCGGTGGCGGTGACCTCTCTGGCGGCGGTCCGTACGGCGACGACCCGCTCGCCGGGATGCCTCCGCTCGCCGACAGCGGCAAGCGCACGCTGGCGCGGATCATCGACATGATCCTCGTCATCATCGTGGTGTGGCTGGTGACGTGGGCCTTCAACGTCAACGAGTACGACGTGGACTCGGACAAGATCAACTACGGCAGGTCCTTCGGACAGTCACTGATCGCCGCCGTGCTCTTCGTCAGCTACGACACCGTCATGACCGTCAGGGCGGGGCAGACCCTCGGCAAGAAGTGGCTGCATCTGCGGGTGGCGAACCTCGACAACGGCGCTACGCCCTCCGTGCAGACCTCGCTGGTCCGCGCGCTGGTCCTGTGGCTGCCGTTCGCGTTCTGCTGCGCGTGCGTCTGGACCGCGATCGCGGGCGGCTGGAGCTACTTCGACAAGCCGTTCAAGCAGGGCCTGCACGACAAGGCGGCCAAGACGGTGGTGGTCAGCACGGGCTGAGCCGGCAGGTCGTACGGTGACGCGGGCGACGGGCGGCGCGAGCGGCCGGAAGCGCAAGCCGCAAGCCGCGGGCGGCGGCGCACGCGGCAGGCGGCCGGAGGCCCAAGTGGCAGGCGGTGCAAGCGAACGGCGGGTCCGTGGTCAGCGGGCCCGCCGTTTCGCGTACTGGTGCCGGAGTCCCGGGGCTTCGGAGTCGGGCTCAGGCGCGCTCGCGTACCGGCTCAGGCGCGCTCGCGTACCGGCTCGGGCGCGCTGGCGGCCGCGACCGTCTCGCGCTGTGCCGGAACACGCTGTTCCGTCTGTGCCGCGACACGCTTCTCCGTAGCGGCGGCAGGCCGGGGCGGGGCGACGGACGCCGTCGGCGCGGCCGGCTTCGGTACGGGAACCGTCACGGCCACGAGGAGGCCGAGCACGAGGGCGGAGAGCGAGATCACCACGACTCCCAGGCCCGAACTCGTCTGTGACAGCAGCAGCATGGCAAGGGTCGAGAAGATCACGGTGCAGGAACCGTAGACGAGCTGTGCGGCGGTCGGACGAGGCATGGCTATTCCGATCCTCGGGGTGGGGGTCTCCCCCCGTGCCTCTCGCGATGGGGGAGGGGTGCGGATAAGAATCAGGGGTTCGACAACGGTGTCGGGTTGGCAAACCACCGGAAATCCGGCGAGCCGCCAACCGACTCTAATCGGCTGTCTGCCCTGGCGGAACGAGCGGTAAGCGTGACCTAACCCACGGTGCCGGTGCACAGGGGGCGCACGGAGTCATGACGTCCATCAAGTGGACGTTCGAACGCGCCTGTTGAGCGCTGCACCGTTCGGTCGTGAGCGGACGGATGCCCGTGCGCGGCGCACGACCGCCGGTGTATATATCACTTGACCTGTGCAAGTCAAGATCTGTCTTTTCTCCTTCAACTCCGGTCGAATGTCGTCACTTGTGACGCGCATAGAGCGCGCGCGGACTCCATGACCTGGATACCCCTCCATTCCGCGCGCCCGGGCGCGGGGGAGGACTGCATCAAGTGACCAGCAGACCATGGACGTTCAGAGCAGCCGCAGTAGGTGTGGCGCTCGCCGCGGCCGCTGCCACCTTCTCGACCTTCGCGGTGGCGCAGGCCGCCGCCGGCGACCAGGCGGCCGCGGCCGCGGGCCGCCAGGATCCGGCCGCGAACCGGCAGGATCCGGCACGCGCCGAGAACAACACCGAGCGGGAGCACGACCTGAAGGGCCCGCTGACCGAACGTCAGGAAGCCCAGCGCGAAGAGGCGCTCAAGCAGGTCATATCCGGCGACGCCACGGTCAGGAACCGCGGCGGCTCGCAGGTCGTCAAGCTCCAGGACGGCAAGTACGTCGAGCTCGGCCGGGAGAAGACCGACCAGATCTTCACGGTCCTCGTGGAGTTCGGCGACAAGACGGACCCCCGCTACGGCGGCACGCCCGGCCCGCTGCACAACCAGATAGCCGAGCCGGACCCCGCCCAGGACAACAGCACGGCCTGGCAGGCGGACTACAACAAGAAGCACTTCGAAGAGCTCTACTTCGGCACCGGCAAGGGTGTCGAGTCGATGAAGAAGTACTACGAGAAGCAGTCCTCGGGCCGCTACTCCATCGGCGGCGCGGTCTCCGACTGGGTCAAGGTGCCCTACAACGAGGCCCGTTACGGCTCCAACAAGTGCGAGCCCGACACCTGCGCGTGGAACGCCGTCGCCGACGGTGTCACCGCCTGGGTCGAGGCCCAGAAGGCGGCCGGCAAGTCCGACGCCGACATCAAGGCCGAGCTGGCCGCCTACGACAAGTGGGACCGCTACGACTTCGACGCCGACGGCATCTTCAACGAGCCCGACGGCTACATCGACCACTTCCAGATCGTGCACGCCGGCGAGGACGAGTCCGCGGGCGGCGGCGCCCAGGGCGAGGACGCCATCTGGGCCCACCGCTGGTACGCGTTCGGCACGGACGCCGGCGCCACCGGCCCCACGGGCAACAAGATGGGCGGTGCGCCGATCGGCGACACCGGCATCTGGGTCGGCGACTACACCATCCAGCCGGAGAACGGCGGACTCGGTGTCTTCGCCCACGAGTACGGCCACGACCTCGGTCTGCCGGACCACTACGACACCACCAACACCGCTGAGAACTCCACCGGTTACTGGACCCTGATGTCCTCCGGCTCCTGGCTCGGCACCGGCAAGAACGCCATCGGTGACCTGCCCGGCGACATGACCGCCTGGGACAAGCTCCAGCTCGGCTGGCTGAAGTACGACACGGCCAAGGCCGCGACGGGCTCCACCCACAAGCTGGGCGTGGCCGAGTACAACACCAAGAACGCGCAGGCGCTGGTGGTCGAGCTGCCGGAGAAGGAGGTCACCAACCCGGTGGTCACCCCGGCGGAGGGCGCCACCCAGTGGTGGAGCGGCAGCGGTGACGACCTCAAGAACACGCTGACCCGTTCCGTGGACCTCACCGGCAAGTCGGCGGCCACGCTGACCCTCGACGGCTGGTACGACATCGAGGCCGACTTCGACTACCTCTACACCGAGGTCTCGACCGACGGCGCCAACTGGACGCCGCTGGACGGCACGGTCGACGGCGCGGCCATCCCGCGCGACGGCAGCGGCAAGCCCGCGCTGACCGGCACCGTGGACGCGTACAAGAAGCTCTCGTTCCCGCTCGACGCCTACGCGGGCAAGAAGTTCGACCTTCGCTTCCGCTACCAGACCGACGGCGGGGTGGCCCAGAAGGGCTTCGCGGCCGACGTGATCACGGTGACGGCCGACGGTTCGCCGGTCTTCTCGGACAACGCCGAGACCGCCGACGCCGCCTGGAAGGCCACCGGCTTCTCCCGCATCGGCGCGGCCGTCACGGACGACTACGCGCAGTACTACATCGCCGAGAACCGCCAGTACGTGTCGTACGACAAGACCCTCAAGGTCGGCCCGTACAACTTCGGCTTCTCGACCACGCGCCCGTCGTGGGTGGAGCACTTCCCCTACCAGAACGGCCTGCTGATCTGGAAGTGGGACACCTCCCGGAACGACAACAACGTCAGCCAGCACCCCGGCTCCGGCCTGCTGCTGCCGGTCGACGCGCACCCGGCGCAGCTGAAGTGGTCCGACGGCACGCTGATGCGCAGCCGCATCCAGTCGTACGACTCGCCGTTCAGCTCCTACCGCACGGACGCTCTCACGCTGCACAAGGCGGACGTGGCCACGAAGATCCCCTCGCTCCCGGGCAACCGGATCTTCAACGACCGCACCAACACGTACTACGACGAGAGCAACCCGACCGCCGGTGTCAAGATCACTGACACCAACACCAAGATCGCGATCGTGAAGGAGCCCCGCGACGGCTCGACGATCACGGTGAAGGTCTCCGCCGCGACGAAGCAAAAGCCATAACCGCAGGTCAAACCATGATCGGCCGTGACCCCCTGGCGGGTCGCGGCCGATCGTGTTTAGGTGCGTGCTGTGACTCTCTTATTGACACCAGTTCTCACGGGGGTGTGACTGCATGGCCGCAGGAGGTTTCTGCAAGCTGCCGAACGGCACGGTGGTGGTGGCGTTGAACCTGCCCCGACCGACCGCCGCGGGCAGCGGCTCGGTACGCGTGCTCGTGCACGCCCAGAACCGTGCCCGCGCTCTGACGCGGCTGCGCAACCTGGGCATGCGGGCGGTGTACCTGCGCGGCAACGCGGAGCCCCCGACCCCGGACGAGATCACCGCGGTCCTGCACCACCCCGACGGCCTCATATGGCGCACGGCACCCGGCGCCGACGCCTGCGCGGCGGAGCTCTGGCACCCGATCCGGGCGCTGATGCGGCGTACGGCGACACCGCAGGGGTTCTAGCCCGAAGGGCACGAAGGGCACGAAGGGCTTGGAAGGGCTGGAAGGGCTACACGACCGGCTTGCCGCTCAGCTCCACGCCTGCCGCCCTCATCTCCTTCAGGGCCCGCTCGGTGGTCTCCTCGGCCACACCGGCCGTGAGGTCGAGCAGGACCTGCGTACGGAAGCCCTGACGGGCCCCGTCCAGGGCGGTGGCGCGGACGCAGTGGTCGGTGGCGATGCCCACCACGTCGACCTCGGTGATCTCGCGGGCGCGCAGCCAGTCGCCCAGCGGTACGCCGTTCTCGTCGATGCCCTCGAAGCCGCTGTACGCCGCCGAGTACGCGCCCTTGTCGAAGACGGCGTCGATCGCGCCGGAGGCGACCACGGGCGCGAAGTTCGGGTGGAAGCCGACGCCCTCGGTGCCCGCCACGCAGTGCGCGGGCCAGGAGTGGACGTAGTCGGGGTTGTCGGCGAAGTGGCCGCCGGGGGCGATGTGGTGGTCGCGGGTCGCCACGACGTGGCGGTAACCGGCGGGCGCCTGCCCGATCAGCTCCGTGATCGCGGCGGCGACGTCGGCGCCGCCGGACACGGCGAGGCTGCCGCCTTCGCAGAAGTCGTTCTGCACGTCTACGACGATCAAGGCGCGGCGCATGTCGGTGTCCTTCTGCGGGTTGTAGTGGGCTGAACGCGCAGTTCCCCGCGCCCCTTCAGGGCGCGCTCTCCGTGGAACCGAGCCTAGAGACTTCGAGGGCTTGACGGGAGGGTGCAATCGTTGCCGTTGCCATTCCCGCTCATCGCCTGTTCATGCCCGTTCGGGCACGGGATGGCCGGAGGCGTGCCTCGGGCACCCCCGGGAATCGGGTCCCACGCGTCTCACATGTACTCGGTCGGAATGACGGCTTCCCCGCGGGAGAGCTGGGTCGCCGACAGGGGCAGGTTCGCGCGGGCCGCCGCGTGCCGGTCGCGTACCACGTCGAGGGACTCGCGGGCGAGCACTTGCCCGCCCTTGACGAGTTCCACGAGGAGCTGACGGTCGCTGAGCTCGGCGGGGACGGCCCCGACACCGATCACCTCGGCCTCGGCGACCCCGTACGCGTCGAGCCGCCGCGCGGCCCATTTGCGGCCGCCGATGGACGTCTTGCCGCCCGTCGACTTCTTCGCCACCGGAACCAGCGGAGCCTTCGGGTCCGCCGACTCGGCACGGGCGACGAGCTTGTAGACCATCGAACATGTCGGATGGCCGGATCCCGTCACCAGCTGCGTACCCACGCCGTACGCGTCCACGGGCGCTGCGGCCAGCGAGGCGATCGCGTACTCGTCCAGGTCCGAGGTCACGATGATCCGGGTGTTCGTGGCGCCCATGTCGTCCAGCTGCTGGCGCACCCGGTGCGCCACGAGCAGCAGGTCGCCGGAGTCGATACGGACCGCCCCGAGCTCGGGCCCGGCCACCTCGACGGCCAGCCGGACGGCCTCGGCAACGTCGTACGTGTCGACCAGCAGCGTCGTGCCCCGGCCGAGCGAGTCCACCTGGGCCTGGAAGGCGTCCCGCTCGCTGTCGTGGAGGAGCGTGAAGGCGTGGGCGGACGTGCCGACCGTCGGAATGCCGTAACGGAAGCCCGCGGCCAGGTCGGAGGTGGTCGCGAAGCCGCCGACGTACGCCGCCCGGGACGCCGCCACCGCCGCCAGCTCGTGGGTGCGCCGGGCACCCATCTCGACCAGCGGGCGCTCCCCGGCGGCCGAGGCCATCCGGGAGGCGGCGGCCGCGATCGCCGAGTCGTGGTTGAGGATGGAGAGGATCACGGTCTCCAGGAGGACGCACTGGGCGAAGGAGCCCTCGACCCGCAGGATCGGCGACCCGGGGAAGTACACCTCGCCCTCCGGGTAACCCCAGACATCGCCGCTGAATCGGTAGGAGGCCAGCCACTTGAGGGTCGGCTCGTCCACCACGCTGCGCTCGTGCAGGAAGCCGAGGACGTCCGCGTCGAAGCGGAAGTTCTCGATCGCGTCCAGTACCCGTCCGGTCCCCGCCACGACGCCGTAGCGGCGGCCCTCGGGCAGCCGGCGCGTGAAGACCTCGAAGACCGAGCGCCGGTCGGCGGCCCCGCCCTTGAGGGCGGCCTGCAGCATGGTCAGCTCGTAGTGGTCCGTGAAGAGCGCGGTAGAGGGAACATCAACCGGCAGCCCTAGGTCCGCAGTGTTCATGGCAACGGATGGTACTCCTCATCTCGTCACTCTGACGATTTGTGGGGTTCGTTTGGCCGGGCACCCACCAGTGGTGGCAGCATGGGCCGTGTGACGGCTCCCGCACCCCTAGAGACCGAAAAAACCGAGTCGGCGGAAGAGGTCTTCGCCGTACCCGAGCCCGACGTCCCCTGGGTGACCATCGTCCACAACGACCCGGTCAACCTGATGAGCTACGTGACCTACGTCTTCCAGTCGTACTTCGGCTACCCGAAGGACAAGGCCACCAAGCTGATGCTCGACGTCCACCACAAGGGCCGGGCCGTGGTCTCCAGCGGCACCCGTGAGGAGATGGAGCGCGACGTACAGGCCATGCACGGCTACGGTCTGTGGGCCACCCTCCAGCACGACCGGAAATAGGCCGGAAGCAGACCGGAAGAAGCCGGGCGAAACACGGCCCGACCGGAAGCAGACCGGTGAGACACAGCCCGACCGGCAGTTGCCCGACGCCCGCGCAGTACTGGAAGTAGCGACGCACCTGATGCCAGGACACTTCGAACCGCTCCCCGGCGGCGGCGCGGCCGTCGCCCTCGACGAGGTCGAGATCTCCATCATCCGCTCCCTCGCCGTACAGCTCCTGGAGCTCATCGGACCGGGACCGGGCGAGGACGCCTCCGACGACCCGCTCGCCGAACTGTTCGCGGAGGGCCCGAGCGAACCGCCCTCCGATCCCGTGCTGAAGCGGCTCTTCCCCGACGCCTACAGCGGGCCCGGCGTCGAGGCCAACTCGCCCGAGCAGGCCGAGGAGCAGCGCACGTACTCCGCGGAGTTCCGCCGCTTCACCGAGAACGACCTGCGCGCGGCCAAGCGCGACAACGCGCTCACGGTGATCCGCTCCCTCGACACGCTCTCGGCCGTGGGGGAGGGCGGCGCGGTCCTCAAGCTGTCCGCCGAGGAGTCCGAGCAGTGGCTGCGCGCCCTCAACGACCTGCGCCTGGCCATCGGCTCCCGCCTCGACGTCATCGACGAGGAGGACACCGACCTCCTCTACCGGCTGCCGGACGAGGACCCGCGCAAGCCGATGGTGATGGCGTATCTGTGGCTCGGCGGCCTTCAGGAGACGTTGGTTGAAACGTTGATGTCCTGACACGTTTCGTTCGCTCAGCTCGTTCGCTCAGCGGACGCTCAAATCCGAATAACGATCCCGTCACCGTGACCGCGTCCTATGGGGCGCGGTCAGACTTTTGTCCGGTTCTCCCTGTGGTGTGCGCTACACGTACCCCGGGTGATCAGCGTTGCGGCCGTGATAGATCTTCACGACCGCCCGACAGGACACCACCCATGTCCGGCCGGGTGCGCCACCGAGCCGGCGGACCGCCGGCCAGGCACAGCTCCACGTATCCGGGGGGATCGGAACCCGATCCGAGGCCAGGCGACTGGCTCGGACCGGCATGGAGAAAGGCGCACGACGTGACCTCATCGCAGGTCGACAAGCAGGCCGACGGCAGTGAGGCCGTGGGCGGCGACACCCCCGAAGAGGGGTACGAGCGCGGGCTCGGCAGCCGTCAGGTCCAGATGATCGCGATCGGCGGCGCCATCGGCGTCGGCCTCTTCCTGGGAGCCGGGGCGAACATCGCCAAGGCCGGCCCCAGCCTCATCCTCATGTACGCCCTCGCGGGCGGCATCATCTTCTTCATCATGCGGGCCCTCGGCGAGCTCCTGCTCTACCGTCCGGTCTCGGGCTCCTTCGCGGAGTACTCCCGCGAGTTCCTCGGCCCGTTCTTCGGCTACTTCACCGGCTGGACGTACTGGCTGATGTGGGTCGTCACCGGCATGGCGGAACTCACCGCCGCTGCGATCTATGTCCACTACTGGTTCCCGTCGGTCCCGCAATGGGTGACGGCACTGGTGTTCCTGCTGGTCCTCTTCGTGGCCAACCTGATCTCGGTGAAGCTCTTCGGAGAGATCGAGTTCTGGTTCTCGATGGTCAAGGTCACCGCCCTCATCGGCATGATCGTGATCGGCCTGGGCGTCCTCACCTTCGGCTTCAGCTCGGCCGGTGACACGGCCGCGGTCGCCAACCTCTGGCAGTTCGACGGCTTCTTCCCCAAGGGCATCGGCTCGTCCCTGATGACCCTGCAGGGCGTGATGTTCGCGTACCTGGCCGTCGAACTGGTCGGCGTCACCGCCGGCGAGTCCGAGAACCCGGAGAAGACCCTCCCCAAGGCGATCAACACCCTGCCCTGGCGCATCGCCCTCTTCTACGTCGGCGCCCTCACGGTCATCCTCTGCGTGGTGAAGTGGACCGAGTTCGCGCCCGGCGTCAGCCCCTTCGTGGCGGCCTTCGCGAAGATCGGCATCCCGGCGGGCGCGGGCATCGTGAACTTCGTCGTCCTGACGGCGGCCCTGTCCTCCTGCAACTCCGGCATGTACTCCACCGGCCGCATGCTGCGCACCCTGGCGGACAACGGCGAGGCCCCGAGGATCTTCAACAAGCTCTCCTCGACCAGGACCCCGGCCTTCGGCATCACCGTCTCCGTGCTCTTCATGGGCATCGGCGTGATCCTGAACTACATCGTCCCGGAGAAGGCGTTCGGCTACGTGGTCTCGGTGGCCACCGCGGCCGGCATCTGGACCTGGCTGATGATCCTGATCAGCCACATCCTGTACCGCCGCGCGGTCGACGCCGGCCGCCTGCCCGCGTCCTCCTTCCCCGCCCCGGGCGGCGCGAAGTTCAGCTGGGTCGCGGTCGCGTTCCTGCTCTTCGTCACCGGCCTCATCGCGTACGACGCCGACTCCCGCGTCTGCCTGTACGTGATGGCGGGCTGGGCGGCGGCACTCGGCATCGGCTGGGCCGTACTGAAATCACGGAACCCGGAGGTCACGGAGCGCCGCGACCCGGCGTACGGGAAGGTCGGCTGACGCACCTCGCGCAAGGCCGCCCGGCACACCGCGTGTGAGACGTGCCGAGCTCGACGACTCAGCATGTGGGCCGCCTCGTACCACCCTTCGGTACGGGGCGTCCCGCCCGTCTCCCGCCGCCACCCTGCCTGACCCGCTCAGCGCGGCCCCATTTGATTCCTGCTTATCCTGACGACCATGCTGACCATCACCCAGGCCCTCGTCGACCAGATCGTCGCGCACGCGCGCCAGGACCACCCCGACGAGGCGTGCGGCGTGGTCGCCGGCCCGGAGGGCACCGGCCGCCCCGAGCGGTTCATCCCGATGCTCAACGCCGCGCGCTCGCCCACGTTCTACGAGTTCGACTCCGGCGACCTCCTCAAGCTCTACCGCGAGCTGGACGACCACGACGAGGAACCGGTCGTCATCTACCACTCGCACACGGCCACCGAGGCGTACCCGTCCCGCACCGACATCTCGTACGCGAACGAGCCCGGCGCGCACTACGTCCTGATCTCCACGGCGGACGCCGACGCCGCCGGACCCTTCCAGTTCCGCTCGTTCCGGATCGTGGAGGGCGAGGTGACGGAGGAGGAGGTCACGATCGTGCAGGCGTACTGATCTCGCCCCAGCTCAGCTTGCCTCGCCCCGCTGACCGAGCCGGTCGGGTTACGGTCCGTTCTGCCGGATCCCGCATTTCGGTCAGAATTCATCCACCATCTGAGATCACATTCCAGTACCCGGACCGGGAATCGATACGATGAGCCCATGGTTTCCCCTGACGTGAGCGACAAGACGCCGGGCATGCTGCTCGTGGCGCGGCTGCACGTCGACCTGTGCAGGCTGCAGAGCGCCATCTGTACGCGCTGACCCCTGCCGCCGTACGGCCGTGAGCCGCGGCGCTCACGATGTAGTGCCCGCTTTCTGCGCTGCCGCGCGCCCACCGACTGACTCACTCCCGACAGGAGCCCACAGCCATGGCCATCGAGGTCCGCATCCCCACCATCCTCCGCACCTACACCGACGGTCAGAAGGCCGTCGAGGGCGGCGGGGACACCCTCGCAGCGCTCTTCGCCGACCTTGAGACCCGGCACGCGGGAATCCAGGCCCGCATCGTGGACGGCGGCGAGCTGCGCCGCTTCGTGAACGTGTACCTGAACGACGAGGACGTCCGCTTCCTCGACGGCATCAACACCAAACTCACGGACGGCGACAACGTCACCATCCTGCCGGCCGTGGCCGGCGGCATGGTCTGACCGGCACCGGGCTCTGATCGCTGATGCGTTACGACTCCCCGCTGGCCGCGGTGGGCAACACCCCTCTGGTGCGCCTGCCGCGGCTCTCGCCGTCCGCCGACGTCCGCATCTGGGCGAAGCTGGAGGACCGCAACCCGACCGGCTCGGTCAAGGACCGCCCCGCGCTCCACATGATCGAGCAGGCGGAGAAGGACGGCCGCCTGACGCCCGGCTGCACCATCCTTGAGCCCACCTCCGGCAACACCGGCATCTCGCTCGCCATGGCGGCCAAGCTCAAGGGCTACCGCATGGTGTGCGTCATGCCCGAGAACACCTCCCAGGAGCGACGGGAGCTGCTCGCCATGTGGGGCGCCGAGATCATCCCGTCTCCGGCGGCGGGGGGCTCGAACACGGCGGTGCGGGTGGCGAAGGAGCTGGCCGCCGAGCACCCCGACTGGGTGATGCTCTACCAGTACGGCAACCCCGACAACGCGGGCGCGCACTACGCGACGACGGGCCCGGAGATCCTGGCCGACCTGCCCTCGGTCACGCACTTCGTGGCCGGGCTCGGCACCACGGGCACGCTGATGGGCGTGGGCCGGTTCCTGCGCGAGCACAAGCCCGACGTCAAGATCGTCGCGGCCGAGCCGCGCTACGACGACCTGGTGTACGGGCTTCGCAACCTCGACGAGGGTTTCGTCCCCGAGCTCTATGACGCGTCCGTCCTGACGACCCGCTTCTCGGTCGGCTCCGCCGACGCAGTGACGCGTACGCGGGAGCTGTTGCAGCAGGAGGGGATCTTCGCGGGGGTCTCCACGGGGGCCGCGCTGCATGCGGCGATCGGTGTCGGCAACAAGGCCGTGAAGTCGGGCGAGCCCGCCGACATCGTCTTCGTCGTCGCCGACGGCGGCTGGAAGTACCTCTCCACCGGCGTCTACACGGCCGCCACCACGGAAGAGGCCATCCAGACGCTGCAGGGCCAGCTCTGGGCGTAGCTCAACTCCGGAGGGGCTGATCTTCAGCCCGTCCGGCGTTTGAGGGAGCGCGTTCAGCGCGCGATACGGGGGTCTGGGGGCGGAGCCCCCAGAGAGGGATCCATGAAATCCATGGGATCCATGAAATCCATGGATCCCATGGATACGACGGCCCCGGCGTGACCCCGCACACGCTTGTGCACCCCGATGGCCCCCGAACCGGTGACACCGCAGGTGAGTTCCCCCACAACAGCCCTCGCTGGAGGCGCGACCGGACCTTTTGCGCCTTACGCTCGACGGACCGCACGACCCCCGTCTTCACTCCCCGCCAGCGGAGGTTTCTGCTTTATGAAGCTCACCGTCGTCGGCTGCTCGGGGTCGTTCCCGTCCGCGGAATCGGCCTGCTCGAGCTACCTCGTCGAGGCCGACGGCTTCCGGCTGCTTCTCGACATGGGCAATGGTGCCCTTGGCGAGCTGCAGCGCCACTGCGGTCTCTACGACCTTGACGCGATCTTTCTCAGCCACCTGCACGCCGACCACTGCATCGACATGTGCGCGTATTTCGTCGCGCGCTACTACCGCCATGACGGCGGCCGCTGCGATCCGATCCCGGTCTACGGACCCGAGGGCACGGAGCAGCGCCTCACCACCGCGTACGCGGACACTCCCTCCGCCTCCTCCATGAGCGAGGTCTTCGACTTCCACACGGTCAAGCCGGGCTCCTTCGAAATCGGCCCGTTCTCGGTGCACACCGAGAAGGTGTGCCACCCCGTGGAGGCGTACGGCATCCGTGTCGAGCACGGCGGGCGGTCGCTCACGTACTCCGGGGACACGGGCGTGTGCGACACGCTCGACGAACTCGCCCGGGACGCCGACCTGTTCCTCTGCGAGGCCGCGTTCACCCACGGCAAGGAGAACATCCCGGACCTCCACCTCAACGGCCGCGAGGCCGGCGAGACCGCGACCCGCGCCGCGGCCCGCCGCCTGGTCCTCACCCACATCCCGCCGTGGACGGACCCCCAGGCGAACCTGGCGGACGCCCGCGCGGTGTTCGCGGGCCCGGTGGAACTGGCGGCGCCGCGGGTGTCGTACGAGATCTAGAGCCCCTGCGCGTTCACAGTTCACCGCCCATACGCGGTGCACAGTCCGTACGAACGAGAAAGCCCCCGGAACGGTCTCCGGGGGCCTCTTCGTCTGAGCCGCTGAAGCGTTGAAGCGTTGAAGCGCTGAGTCGCGGTCTCGTGCGAACCGCTACTTGGCCTCGGCCTTCTGCAGCTCGGCCAGTTCCTCGTCGGACTCGCGGCCCGGGGTCGGGAGGTTGAACCTGGTGATCGCGAAGCGGAAGACCGCGTAGTAGACCACCGCGAAGCAGAGGCCGACCAGGGCCAGCCCCCACGGGTTGGTGGCGATGCCGAGGTTCAGGCCGAAGTCGACCGCGCCGGCTGAGAAGCCGAAACCGTCCTTCATGCCGAGCGCCCAGGTCAGCGCCATGGAGACACCGGTGAGGACCGCGTGGATCGCGTACAGGACCGGCGCGATGAACATGAACGTGAACTCGATGGGCTCGGTGACGCCCGTGACGAAGGACGTCAGCGCGAGGGAGAACATCATGCCGCCGACGACCTTGCGGCGCTCGGGACGGGCGCAGTGCACGATCGCGAGGCAGGCGGCGGGGAGCGCGAACATCATGATCGGGAAGAAGCCGGTCATGAACTGCCCGGCGCTCGGGTCACCGGCCAGGAAGCGGGCGATGTCGCCGCTCCTGCCCTCGTACTCGCCCGCCTGGAACCACGGGAAGGAGTTCAGCAGGTGGTGCATGCCGATCGGGATCAGCGCACGGTTGGCGACACCGAAGATGCCCGCGCCCACCGCGCCCGAACCGACCAGCCACTCACCGAAGTTGTGCAGACCCGTGCCCAGGACCGGCCAGATGTAGCCGAAGACGATGCCGATGAGCAGACCCGCGAAGGCGGAGAGGATCGGGACCAGCCGGCGGCCGCCGAAGAAGCCGGCCCAGTCGGGCAGCCTGGTGCGGTAGAAGCGCTGGTAGAGGAGCGCCACGACCAGGCCCATGACCACGCCGCCGAGGACCTTGGCGTCCACCGGAGCGTCGACCATGACGACCTTGCCGTCGACGGCCTTGGCCACCTGCGGCAGGTTCTTGTCGGTGAACGTGGCCAGCACGTTCTTGAAGACCAGATAGCCCACGACCGCCGCGAGAGCCGTCGAGCCGTCCGACTTCTTCGCGAAGCCGATCGCGATGCCCACGGCGAACAGCAGCGCCATGTTGTCGAGGATCGCGTTGCCGCCCGCCGCCATGAAGCCGGCGATCTTGGTGATGAACTCCGGGAACGACTCGCGACCGAGCATGTCGGTGTTGCCCAGCCGCACCAGGAGTGCGGCCGCGGGCAGAACGGCGACCGGGAGCATGAGGCTGCGGCCGATGCGCTGCAAGACAGCCATCGCGCCGGAGCCCTTCTTCTGCGCAGCCGCGGGAGCGGCGCTGGCCGTGGACACAACTTCCTCCAGTAGGCAAGACGCCGCCCTGGGACAGGGAAGGAGCGGGATGGCGGCGTCTCCGAAAGAACGCGGCCGACGACCGCGTGGTCTACACCATTCACTGGTGTAGACCTGTTGTAGCACGGTGAAGGCGAGATAAGGAACCCGCCAATTTTCCGGTCCCCGGAGTAGACGACGGCGAAGCGCAGGCCGATCGGAATGATCGCCCACGGCTGCAGGTCGCTCCGTCGCCCGCCCGCGGCCCCCGAACGGGGCCGGGCTTGGCGGCCGCTGAAAACTGGTGTAGACCAGTCGGCGAACGGTTGCGCTGTCGTGATCGCCATCATTCGGTACGGGTGACGTGATCGCTCGCGAACATGGGCCAACTGTGGGTTACTGCGACAAAGCGGTTCGGATCAGGGAGTAGGACATGGCCAGCAAGGCTGAGAAGATCGTCGCCGGGCTCGGTGGCATCGACAACATCGAAGAGGTCGAGGGCTGCATCACCCGCCTCCGCACCGAGGTCGTCGACCCGAGCAAGGTCGACGAGGCCGCCCTGAAGGCCGCGGGCGCCCACGGTGTCGTCAAGATGGGCACCGCGATCCAGGTCGTCATCGGCACCGACGCGGACCCGATCGCCGCGGACATCGAAGACTTGATGTGAATCATCGGAGTCCGGTCCGGACTCCGGTCCGGACACCGGTCCACGGCCCGCAGGTCTGACCGTCCGGCCCGAGCCTCACTCCTGAGGGGCCGCTTCCGTTACCCGGGGCGGCCCCTCACCCGTATACGACTAGGCTCGACGCCATGTCTCGAATCGACGGCCGCACGCCCGAACAGCTCCGCCCGATCACCATCGAACGCGGCTGGAGCAAGCACGCCGAGGGCTCCGTCCTCGTCTCCTTCGGCGACACGAAGGTCTTCTGCACCGCCTCCGTCACCGAGGGCGTCCCGCGCTGGCGCAAGGGCAGCGGCGAGGGCTGGGTCACCGCCGAATACTCCATGCTGCCGCGTGCCACCAACACCCGCGGCGACCGCGAATCCGTCCGCGGCAAGATCGGCGGCCGTACGCACGAGATCAGCCGCCTCATCGGCCGCTCCCTGCGCGCCGTCATCGACTACAAGGCGCTCGGCGAGAACACCATCGTCCTCGACTGCGACGTCCTCCAGGCCGACGGCGGCACCCGCACCGCCGCCATCACCGGCGCGTACGTCGCCCTCGCGGACGCCATCTCCTGGGCCCAGGGCAAGAAGATCATCCGCGCCGGCCGCCAGCCCCTGACGGGAACGGTGTCCGCCGTCTCGGTCGGCATCGTGGGCGGCATCCCCCTCCTCGACCTCTGCTACGAGGAGGACGTCCGCGCCGACACCGACATGAACGTCGTCTGCACCGGCGACGGCCGCTTCGTCGAGGTCCAGGGCACCGCCGAGGCCGAGCCGTTCGCCCGCGAGGAGCTCAACTCCCTTCTCGACCTGGCCGTTCTGGGCTGCGGAGAACTCGCTGTCGCCCAGCGCACGGCACTTGATACGGTCCTGGAAAGGTAAAGGACACACCAAGACAGCCGGACGCCGCGGGCAACCACGGCACCGGCCGTCGCGTCCCTACGGGTACGGGCGTACGGCACACCGCTGGTACGCCCGGCCAGCACCGCACGGGGGCCCTGGGGCCTACGAAACGGGGCCCTCACCCTTTTCCGGGGGCCTGACCAACGGGAGGACCGTTCCATGGCCGCGAGCCGCCGCCGAGTACGCCGTACCACCGCCATCGCCTCAGTCGTGGCGGCCGTCGCGCTGACGGCCGGGCTGACCACCGGCTGCGACGCCGTCAACAAGGCACTGGACTGCGTCCAGACCGCCGACACCATCGCCGACAGCGTCACCGACCTCCAGCAGGCGGTGGAGAACGCGGCGAACGACCCGACGCAGGCCGGCGAGGCGCTCGACTCCATCGACAAGAACCTCGACACCATCGGCGACAAGACCGACGACGCCGACATCAACAAGGCGGTGGACGACCTCCAGAAGGCGGTCACCAACGTCCGCGACGCCATCAAGAACGGCGACGAGACGCCCAACATCAGCCCCGTCACGGACGCGGCGGGCGAACTCACGAAGGTCTGCACGCCGTAGCGGCAACGCCCGCCCCTCCGCGGGGGCAAGCGATCACGGGCACCGGCCGCCAACCACGGGCACCGGCAGGCGGTCACGGGCCCGGGTGAGCGATCACAGGCATCGCAGGAGCGAAACGCCCGCCTGGCGCCGGCCAGGGCTGGCTAGGGTGACCACCATGACCCGCCTGATCCTCGCCACCCGCAACCCCGGAAAGATCACCGAGCTGAGGGCGATCCTCGCCGCCGCAGGTCTCCACCACGACCTCGTCGGCGCGGACGCCTACCCGGAGATCCCCGACGTCAAGGAAACCGGCGTCACCTTCGCCGAGAACGCCCTCCTCAAGGCGCACGCCCTCGCCCAGGCCACCGGCCTCCCGGCGATCGCCGACGACTCGGGCCTGTGCGTCGACGTCCTCGGCGGCGCCCCCGGCATCTTCTCCGCCCGCTGGTCCGGCTCCCACGGCGACGACCGCGCCAACCTCACGCTCCTCCTCGACCAACTCGGCGACATCGCCGACGAACACCGGGCGGCCCACTTCGCCTGCGCCGCCGCCCTTGCCCTGCCGGACGGCACGGAGCGCGTGGTCGAAGGCCGCCTGCGGGGCACGTTGCGCCACGAGCCCACCGGCACCCACGGCTTCGGCTACGACCCGATTCTCCAGCCGGACGGGGACACGCGGACGTGCGCGGAGCTGACTCCGGAGGAGAAGAACGCGATCAGCCACCGGGGGAAGGCGTTCCGGGGGCTGGTGCCGGTGGTGCGGGAGTTGCTGGGCTGAGGGTTGGGCACGGCGAAGGCCCAGCTCGTGGGGTAAGTGAGCTGGGCCTTCGACTCAGAGATGTGCGGCCGGTGGGACTCGAACCCACATGGGATTTCTCCCAAGGGCACCTAAAACCCTCGCTTATACCATTCAGCAACGGCCGCTAGTCGCAAGCCATCGTAGCGGGCCAGCGACGGTGGCGCTGCGGCGGCTTTAGCTCGAGCGCTGGCGCTGGCCCCCTCGGCACCAGGTGTCTGTGGTCGCGTGGCAGTTGGGGCACAGCAACCGGAGGTTCTCCGGGCGGTTGTCGCTCCAGTCTCCGTTGATGTGGTCCACCTCCAGCGTCATGGGTCTACCGAGCCACTCGGGGCCGATACCGCACTCGGTACACTCTTCAGGTAAGCCGATTTCGCGGAGCGCCCGCCGTAGTAGCGCAGTTCGCGTCCGGTGCTTGTCGTCACGCTTGACCAGAATCTCCTCCGGCTTCTTGATCAGCGCCGGGCGAGACTTCCCTCGCTGATGTGCCTGCCCCAAGAGGTGCGCGGTTGTGAGGCGCTCTTCGGCGATCCACTGACGCAGCAATGCGCGTTGCCTGCCGTTGTCCGGGCGCTCCAGGTGGCGGAGCGCCTCTGCAATGGAGGTCGACTTGGCGACTACGGTACGCAACTCGCCGGAAGTGGGCCGGGCTCGCTTGCCCCAAGGGCTGAAATGCGAGATTTCGATGCCGAAGTGAGCGAAGCGTCTGGCGAGGTAGCGGCGGAGTGTGGCGTACGGACGGGTGCCGAAGAAGGCGATGACCTCGTCGATGTCGGAACACTGAGCGGCGGCTTCGGCCAGTCGCTCGCGGGTGTACTGCACGCTGTTGCTCATGATGCTCCCCCCTTGGGGCGCCCCTTGCCGCGCCCTCGGTAACTATCCGTTGTCGAGTGGCAGTTGGGGCACAGAAACCGCAGGTTCTCGATGCGGTTGTCTCGCCAGTTGCCGTCGATGTGATCCACCTCAAGCGGGAGCGGACGGCCTCGCCAGATCGCCTCCGTACCGCAGAGGGCGCACCGCTCCGGTACGTCCAGAGTCGTCATCGCCCACTTGAGACGGTCGCTATGGATGCGTCGCGCGTGTGCGGGCTGCTGCTCGACGAGCAATCCTTCGGGCGTGCGGGGGTGCCGCACCTCGCCGCGCCGGGATGGCACCTGGAAGTGCGAGGTGTCGATGCCGTACGCCTTGATCCGGCCGCTGATGTGCGTGTGCTGCCCGCCCACCACCTCAAGCCCGAGATGGCGCAGCACCCCGCACATGTTCGTGGAGGCCGCAACAGCCCGCTCAAGGATCTCCCTCGTCCACTTGACCCCTTCGCGTTCGAAGTGCGACGTGTCCACCTCCAGCCTTTTCATCCGCTCTCTGATGTAGTGCCGCGTCGAACTCTTCGGATCCACCCCCAACTTCCCCAACGCCTCCGACAACGTCCGTGACGAACTCGCCGCCCCCTCCAGGCGCTCCCTGGTGTACGGGCTGACCGGCATGATTCCCCTCCGTTCCGGCCGCCTGTTCGCGACCTCGTACGGAGTAACGAACCGTTTATCGGATGGTCACGTCCAGAATGTGGAACGGCCCGCGCCGCTTGTCGCGGGGCGGGCCGTTCCGAGGGAGTGAAAGGCCACACGGCCCAAGGGGAGGTCGGTGCTCAGATCCCCAGGTCCTTGATGATCTTCGCCACGTGGCCCGTAGCCCGGACGTTGTAGAGGGCCCGTTCCACCTTGCCCTCCTCGTCCACGATGATCGTGGAGCGGATGACGCCCATGTACGTCTTGCCGTAGTTCTTCTTTTCGCCGTAGGCCGCGTACGACTCCGTGACCGTCTTGTCGGGGTCGGCGAGCAGGGTGATCCTCAGGTTTTCCTTGTCGCGGAACTTGGCGAGTTTCTCGGGCTTGTCGGGGGAGATGCCGATGACGTCGTAGCCCGCGCCGGCGAGGAGTTCGAGGTTGTCCGTGAAGTCGCAGGCCTGCTTGGTGCAGCCGGGGGTCAGGGCGGCCGGGTAGAAGTAGACGATGACCTTGCGGCCCTTGCGGTCGGCCAGCGAGACCTCCTTGCCGTCGGCGTCCGGCAGGGTGAAGGCGGGGGCGGTGTCGCCGGGCTGGAGTCGCTCGCTCATCTCGTTCGGTCTCCTTGCGAGGTGGTGGATACGCACCCGAGCGTAATGGGGGTGCCGGGCGGTGCGCGGCGGGCGGAGCTGACAGACTGTCGACCAGAGAAAAGGCCGAAGAGAACAGGCCACGGGAAGAAACGACCACGACCACGGAGGCAGCGCGTGTCGGACACGTCGAGCACGCCGGACACCAGGACTCCGGCGCAGATCGAGGCGGACATCAAGCGCCGTCGCGAAACCCTCGCCGAGACGCTCGACGAGATCGGTGTGCGGGTGCATCCGAAGACCATCGTCGGGGACGCCAAGGCCAAGGTGGTGTCCAGCGTCGACCACTCGCTCGGCCGTGCCTACGTCGGCGTCAACCGCGTCGTCGGCGATGTGAAGGGGCAGTTCGTCACGGAGGAGGGGGCGCCGCGTCTGGACCGCATCGTGCCCGTCGCCCTCGTCGTGGTCGGCGTCGTCGGGCTGCTCACCCTGGGCACCAGGCGCCGCAGGGGCTGACACGCCCGGAGCCCGTTCGTACTCCGCCCGTACCCCACCCATAGTCCGTCCGCACCGCGCGGGTGCAGCTGCCCACACCTCTCCGGCGCAGCCGCCCGCACCCCACGTACGTACGAGCCGTTTGAAGGCAGGTAGGTTCGAGACGTGAGCGAGAAGAACCATCACGACAAGCTGCCCATCCGGATGCTGCACGACCGTGTGCTCGTGCGGCAGGACACCGCCGAGGGCGAACGCCGTTCCGGCGGCGGGATCCTGATCCCCGCGACCGCGGCCGTAGGCCGACGGCTCGCCTGGGCCGAGGTCGTCGCGGTCGGGCAGAACGTACGGACCGTGGAGCCGGGCGACCGTGTCCTGTACGACCCGGAGGACCTTGCCGAGGTCGAGGTGCGCGGCACCGCGTACGTGCTGATGCGCGAGCGGGATCTGCACGCCGTGGCGGCGGACCGGTTCGAGGGCTCCGAGGACTCGACCGGCCTGTACCTCTGAACCAGAGGCCGATGGCGGAGGTGCGGAGGAGCGGAGGAAGGGGCTGGTGACCATCGTCACCAGCCCCCTTTGCTTGCCTTTGCTACCTTTGGAAGGACCCCGACGAGACGCGCCGTACCGGGACTCGCAAAGACGACGCACCCCTGTTGATCAACGCCTGTTGATCCGTTCACGGAGGTGCCTCATGGCCTGGGTCCTGCTTGTCGTCGCCGGTCTGCTGGAAGTCGGCTGGTCGATCGGCATGAAGTACACCGAGGGTTTTACGCGGCTCGTGCCGAGCGTCCTGACCGGCGCGGGCATCGTCGCCAGCATGTTCCTGCTGTCGTACGCGGCGAAGTCGCTGCCCATCGGTACCGCCTACGGCGTCTGGGTCGGCATCGGCGCGGCCGGGGCGGCGGTGTTCGGCATGGCGGTGCTCGGTGAACCGGCGACCGCCGCCCGGGTTTTCTTCGTCTGTTTGTTGCTGGTGGCCGTGGTGGGGCTGAAGGCGACTTCCGGTCACTAGCCGCCGCCACCAGCCGCCGCCACCAGCCGTCGCTACGGGAAGCTGCCCAGTGTCGTGCCCGTGGTCGCGTCCTCCTCGCCTCCGCCGTCCGTCGTGGCGCCGTCGGTCGTCGCGCCGGTGTCGTCGCCGGTGGTGCCGCCCGTGGTGCCCTCGGTGGTGTCGCCCGTCGTCCCGCCGTCGGTGGTCGTGCCGCCGTCGCCGGTGGTGCCACCGTCGGTGGTCGTCCCGCCGTCGCCCGTGGTGTCGCCCGTGGTCGTGCCGCCGTCCGTCTGGCCCTCGGTCGCCGGGGTCTCCTCGCCGCCGGTGGTCGCGCCGCCGTTGTCCTCACCGGCGTCCGTGCCCGGCTGGTCCGTGCCGGGGTCGGACGGGGGCAGTTGCTGTTCCTCCGCGCCGTCCTGGAGGTTCAGGTCGAAGTCCTCGACCTCGGCGCCGTTCAGCGCGTCCTTCGTGAACTGGGCCCAGATCTGCGCCGGATAGCCGCCGCCGTTGATCCGGGGCTGCCCGAGCGCCCCGTACAGCGACTTGTGGGCGCCCGTGTCGGGGTCCTGGCCCATGATGGCGACGACCGTGGCGAGGTTCGGGGTGTAGCCCGCGAACCAGGCCGCCTGGTCCTCCTCCGCCGTGCCGGTCTTGCCCGCCGCGGGCCGCCCGGCGGCCTGGGCGGCCGTGCCGGTGCCGCCCTCGACGACGCTCTGCAGGATCGAGGTCGTGGTGTCGGCGGCCTCGCGGCTCACCGCCTGCCAGGTCTTGCGCCCGGGCAGGTCCACCACGTCCGCGCCGTCCTTGGTGATCTTCCCGATCATCGTGTACGTGCCGCGCTTGCCATGGTTGGCGAGTGTCGCGTACGCCTCCGCCATGTCGAGGACGCTGGCCGTGGCCGTGCCGAGCGCGATCGACGGGGACGCGTTCAGGTCGGGGGTGTCGGACGGGATACCGAGGCCGACGGCCGTCTTCTCGACCTTCTCCGGGGCGACGTCCACGGCCATCTGCGCGTACACGGAGTTGACGGAATTGTCCGTGGCGGTGCGGACGCTGATCGGGCCGTACGAGGCCTGGTCCTCGTTCTCCGGGGCGTACGTGTCGCCGTTCCAGCCTTGTACGGGGCGCTCGTTGGTGCCGTCGTAGACGGTGTTCGGGGTGATCGTGCGGCCGTCCTGCGTGGTCGAGTCGTTCTGTACGGCGGCGGTGAACACGAAGGGCTTGAAGGTGGAGCCGACCTGGTAGTCCCGGCGGGTGGCGTTGTTGTAGTACTGCTTCGTGTAGTCGATGCCGCCGTACATCGCGAGGACCTTGCCGGTCTTCGGGTCGATGGAGGCGCCGCCCGCGCGGACGTAGTTGTCGACCTTGCGGCCCTTCTTGTCGAGCTGCTCCATCACCTGGTCGTCGACGGCCTTCACGAACGCGGCCTGCTTGGGCTTCTGCAGCGTCGTCGTGATGCGGTAGCCGCCGGCGTTCAGCTGGTCCTCGTCGACGATCTTGTTGTCGATCAGGTAGTCGTTGACGGCCTTCACGATGTAGCCGCGCTGCCCGGACATGCCGGCCGCGATCACCGTCTGCCGGGGCTCGGGGAGCTTGACGCCCGAGCGCTCCTCCGCGCTGATCCACTTCTTCTTGACCATGCCGTCGAGGACGTAGTTCCAACGGGCCAGTGCCGCGGGCTTGTTCTCGGGGTGGGCGACCACGTCGAACTCGCTCGGCGCGTTCAGCAGCGCGGCCAGGTACGCGCCCTGGCCGACCGTCAGGTCCTTGGCGTCGACGCCGTAGTAGGCCTGGGCGGCGGCCTGGATGCCGTACGCGTTGCGGCCGAAGTAGCTGGTGTTGAGGTAGCCCTCCAGGATGTCGTCCTTGCTCTTCTCGCGGTCCAGCTTGATCGCGATGAAGAACTCCTTCGCCTTCCGGGTGACCGTCTGCTCCTGGGCCAGGTAGTAGTTCTTCACGTACTGCTGGGTGATCGTGGAGCCGGACTGCTTGCCCTTGCCGGTCGCGGTGTTCCAGCCGGCGCGGACCATCGCCTTGGGGTCGACCGCCGACTCGGTGTAGAAGTCGCGGTCCTCGGCGGCCAGTACCGCGTGCTGGGCGTCCTTGGAGATCAGCGTCAGGGTCACGTTCTCCCGGTTGACCTCGCCGTCCCGGGCGAGCTGGCTGCCGTCCGCGTACAAGTACACGTTGCTCTGCTTCACCGCCGCCGAGTTCGCCGCCGGGATCTTCACCAGGTAATAGCCGAGTGCGAACGCGCCGATGAGCAGCAGGGTCACCGTGATGAGGGTGCCGAGCACCAGCCGCCAGGTCGGGATCAGGCGCCGCCATCCGGTGCGCCGGGGCCGCTTGGGCTTCTTGCCGGGAGTGTCCGGCCTCGCCGCGGAGACGGCCCCTGGTTCTCTCGGTACCCAGCCCTCGCTCGGTTGCTGCGGCTGCGGCTGGTCGTTCATGTTGTGCCGGACTCCCGTTTCGCGTCGTACGTCTCGTACGTCCTCGTACGCCTGTTGCGCCCCTCCTTTGAAGACTCTCGCACTCCGCGAAACGTTCCCGGCACGTGGCACGCATCCGGCGGCGAAAATGCCTGGCACGTGGATCGGAGTCGCGGCTAGTGCGTTGGCCACGAACGTTCGCCGGGTCTGGTGATACGCCGGTCGATGTCCGGGGTGCCTGGGTCTGTCAGTCTCACTCTCGATAGCGACGTGGTTGTC
This sequence comes from Streptomyces sp. NBC_00878, assembly GCF_026341515.1. Lineage (NCBI taxonomy): Bacteria > Bacillati > Actinomycetota > Actinomycetes > Kitasatosporales > Streptomycetaceae > Streptomyces > Streptomyces sp. NBC_00878. The sequence goes on from NZ_JAPEOK010000001.1 coordinate 6,786,715, forward strand.
GTGGGGAGTGAGGTCATGCATGGCAGAGCCGGTCAGAGCACGGCGGTTGACTGATCAAGAGGGCCAGAGACTGCAGCAGATCGTCCGGCGGGGCCGCCATGAGTCCGTACGGGTCCGTCGGGCACTGATCATCATGGCGTCGGCGTCGGGCACTCCCGTGGCGGCGATCGCACGGCTGGCCGCCGCGCACGAGGACACCGTCCGGGACGTGATCCATGCGTTCAACGAGAAGGGCCTGGCCGCGCTGGACCCTCGGTGGGCGGGAGGCCGTCCCCGCCTGATCAGCGATGACGAACGCGAGTTCATCATCGCGACGGCCAGGACCCGCCCAGTCACGCTGGGACGCCCGTTCACGCACTGGAGCCTTCGCAAGCTCACCGAGTACCTGGCCCGCAACCGGGTCCGGACGGTGAAGGTCGGCCGGGAACGACTGCGGCAGATCCTGCGCGAGCACGGGATCTCGTTTCAGCGGACCCGCACCTGGAAGGAGTCCAGGGATCCCGACAAGGACGCCAAACTCGACCGCATCGAGCACGTGACCAGCCGTTTCCTGGACCGGTGCTTCGCGTTCGACCAGTTCGGTCCGCTGTCGATCCGGCCCTGCCACGGCTCCGGCTGGGCCGGGGAGAAGAAACCGGACCGGCTGCCGGCCACCTATCACCGCACTCACGGTATCCGGTACTTCCACGGCTGCTATTCCCTCGGCGATGACCAGTTGTGGGGCGTGACCCGCCGCCGCAAAGGCGGTGACCACAGCCTCTCGGCGCTGAAGTCGATCCGGGCCGCCCGCCCCGACGGCGCCCCCGTCTACGTGATCATGGACAATTTGTCGGCGAACAAGACCCCGGCCATCCGGACCTGGGCCAGGAAGAACAAGGTCGAGTTGTGCCTGACGCCGACGAGCGCGTCGTGGGCCAACCCGATCGAGGCTCAGTTCGGGCCCCTGCGCAACTTCGTCATGGGCAACTCCAACCACCCCAACCACACCGTCCTGTCCTGGAAGCTTCAGGACTACCTGCGCTGGCGCAACGCCAACGCCCGTCACCCCGACGTCCTGGCCGCCCAGCGCCGCGAACGCGCCAAGGTCCGCAGCGAACGCCAGCAACGCTGGGGCCGACCACGACCCAAAGCCGCCTGATCAAACCCGGCGAACGTTCGTGGCCAACGCACTAGGCTCTTGCGCTTTGGCCCGGATCGGTGGAAGGGGCGCGACGTGGGGACATGGCGGTTGTACGCGGCCGTCGCGGTGAGCGGGTTCCGGCGGTACGCGACCTATCGGGTGGCCACCGCCGCGGGTGTGTTCACCAACACCGTCTTCGGGCTGATCCTGGCGTACACGTACATCGCGCTGTGGGACGAAAGGCCTGGTCTCGGCGGGTACGACCAGTCCCAGGCGGTGACGTACGTGTGGCTGGGGCAGGGGCTGCTCGCGGCCGTCGCGGTGCTGGGCGGCGGTTTCGAGGAGGAGATGGTCGAGAGAATCCGTACGGGTGACATCGCGATTGACCTTTACCGGCCCGTTGATCTTCAGATGTGGTGGTTGGCGGCCGAGGCGGGGCGGGCCGGGTTCCAGTTGGTGGGGCGCGGTGTGGTGCCGATGGCGTTCGGGGGGCTCGTGTTCCATCTCGCGCTCCCGGCCGACGTCGGGACCTGGCTGGCGTTCCTCGTCGCCGTCGTCCTCGGCGTCCTCGTGAGTTTCGCGATCCGCTACATCGTGGCGCTGCTGGCGTTCTGGTTCATGGACGGGACGGGTGTGCAGCAGCTGGCCGTTCTCGCGGGGATCTTCTTCTCCGGGATGACGCTGCCGCTGAACGTCTTCCCGGGCGCCCTCGGCGAGCTGGCCCGCGCGCTGCCCTGGTCGGCGCTCATCCAGGCCCCGGCGGACATTCTGCTCGGCGAGCGCACGGGCTTGGGGCTGCTGCGTACGTACGTCTTCCAGGCCGCCTGGGCTGTGGGGCTGCTGGCGGTGGGCCGTCTGGTGCAGTCGGCGGCGACGCGCAGGGTGGTGGTCCAGGGTGGCTGATGTCGAGGAGCGGCGCGACGCGTACCGCGGCTTCGAGCCGGTCGGCGGCTCGCGGCTGGTGGACGGGCTGCGTGTCTACCGGCTGATCGCCTGGATGTGGATCCGCTCGACGATGGCGTACCGCGCGTCCTTCGCGATGACCGTCTTCGGGAACTTCGCGGGGACCGCGCTCGACTTCGCCACGATCCTGCTGATGTTCTCGCGGGTCGACGAGCTCGGCGGCTACACGCTGGGCGAGGTGGCGTTCCTGTACGGGCTGTCCAGTACCGCGTTCGGTCTCGCAGAGCTGATGCTCGGCTCGACGGACCGGCTGGGGCAGCGAGTGCGCGACGGCACGCTCGACACGCTGCTCGTACGGCCGGCACCGGTGCTCGCGCAGGTCGCCGCGGACCGGTTCGCGCTGCGCCGCCTGGGCCGGATCACGCAGGGGCTGCTGGTCCTCGGGTACGCGTTCGTCGTACTCGACATCTCCTGGACGCCGCTGAAGGCGCTGCTGATGCCGGTGATGGTGGTCAGCGGGGCCGCCATCTTCGCGGCGGTGTTCGTGGCGGGCGCGGCCTTCCAGTTCGTGGCGCAGGACGCGTCCCAGGTGCAGAACTCCTTCACGTTCGGCGGCACCACGCTGCTGCAGTATCCGCCGACGGTCTTCGCGAAGGACCTGGTGCGCGGGGTGACGTTCGTGCTGCCGCTGGCCTTCGTCAACTGGGTGCCCGCGCTGTACGTGCTGGATCTGCCGTACCCGCTCGACCTGCCCGAGTGGGTCGCGTTCCTGCCGCCGCTGGTGGCGGCCGTCTGCTGCGCGCTCTCGGGGTTCGCCTGGCGCGCGGGTCTTCGTTCGTACCGGAGCACGGGGAGTTAGCCGCACATGGACACGCAGACGGATGTCGGCCACGCCGACGATCACGCAGATGACTTCATTCGCCTCGACCGCGTCGAGAAGGTCTTCGACGTACGCAAGAAGACTGGCTTTCTGCGCAGTGAGCGGCGGCAGGTGCGGGCGGTCGACTCGATCTCCTTCACCGTGCCGCGCGGCGAGATGGTCGGCTACATCGGGCCGAACGGCGCGGGCAAGTCCACCACCATCAAGATGCTCACCGGCATCCTCACGCCGAGCGGCGGACGGCTCCGGGTGGCGGGCATCGACCCCTCGCGCGAGCGGACCCGGCTCGCGCACCGCATCGGGGTGGTGTTCGGGCAGCGGACGACCCTGTGGTGGGACCTCCCGCTGATCGACTCGTACCGGCTGATGCACCGCATGTACCGGATCCCGGACGCGCGGTACGCCGCGAACCTCGACCGGTGTGTCGAACTCCTCGAACTGGGCGCCCTGTTGGACGTGCCCGTGCGGCAGCTCTCGCTCGGGCAGCGGATGCGCGGGGACATCGCGGCGGCGCTGCTGCACGATCCGGAGGTGCTGTACCTGGACGAGCCGACGATCGGGCTCGACGTGATCAGCAAGGCGAAGGTGCGGGAGTTCCTGCGGGACCTCAACGCCGAGCGCGGCACGACCGTGCTGCTCACCACGCACGACCTGACCGACATCGAGCAGCTGTGCCAGCGGGTGATGGTCATCGACCACGGGCGGCTGATGTACGACGGGCCGCTGACCGGGCTGCACGAGATCGGAGAGAGCGAGCGGACGCTCGTGGTGGATCTGGAGCGCGAACTTCCGCCCATCGAGGTGGAGTTGGCGCGGGTGGTGAAGGTCGAGGGGCCGCGGCAGTGGCTGGCCTTCCCGGCGGCGGAGTCGGCGGCGCCGCTGGTGGCGCGGATCGCCGCCGAGTATCCGCTGGTGGACCTGTCGGTACGGGAACCGGACATCGAGGCGGTCATCAGCCGCATGTACGCGGAGAAGACGACCTCGTAGGCTTCTGTCCATGACGGACGAACTGCCCGACGAACGTCCCGACGGGCTTCCCGAGCTGCGCGCCTCCGACGCCGACCGTGAACAGGTCGCCGAAGTGCTGAGGGACGCCCTCGCGGAGGGCCGCCTCGACATGACGGAGTTCGAGGAGCGGCTGGAGGCGACGTACAAGGCGCGTACGTACAAGGAGTTGGCGCCCATCACCCGGGATCTGCCCGCGCCCGGTGTGACTCCGCCCTCCGTGCCCACGGTGTCGATGGTCAAGCGGCCCGCCGCCGAGGTGGGGAGCTGGGCGAGCCGGATCGTCGGCGGTGAGGGCTCCTCCCAGTGGGGTGTCTCGATCATGAGCGGGTTCGAGCGCAAGGGGCGCTGGACCGTGCCGAGGCGGTTCAACGCCTTCACGCTCCTGGGCGGCGGTGAGATCGACCTGCGCGACGCGAACTTCGCCGCCGGCGAGGTCGTCGTCAACTGCGTCGCGATCCTGGGCGGGTTGAGCGTGATCGTGCCGCCCGGTGTCGAGGTCATCGCCCGTGGCATCGGCATCATGGGCGGCTTCGACCACACGCAGGAGTACGAGCCGGGGGATCCTGGCGCGCCGCGCGTCGTCGTCACCGGGTTCGCCCTCCTGGGCGGGGTGGACATCGAGCGCAAGGTGACCAGGGCGGAGCGGCTCCGCCTGAAGGAGGAGCGGCGGCGGGAGCGGCAGGAGCGGCGGGAGCTTCGGCGGGGCCGGGACTGACTTCTGGGCCTGAGCCCGTGCCCGAGCCCGAGCGCTCCCGCGGGTGCGTCGTAGCGTGCGGGCCGTATGTGGCTTGTCGCGCCCACGCGGCGGAGCCGCATATCGACACAGCCCCGCGCCCCTAAGGGCGCTACAGCTGGGCCGGAGCCGCGCCCTTCAGGTCCTCCAAGTCCAGGATTTCCGCCATGCGTTCGTAGCCCTTGTCGCTGGGGTGGAGGTGGTCGCCCGAGTCGTAGTCGGAGCGGAGGCGGCGGGGGTTGTAGGGGTCGCGGAGTGCCTTGTCGAAGTCGACGTAGGCGTCGTAGACCTTGCCGGAGCGGATCTGGGCGTTGACGGCCTGGCGGGTGTCCTCCAGGTACGGGCGGTAGCCGCGGTGGCCCTGCAGGGGCATGAGGGTGGCCCCGACGACGCGCAGGCCCCGGGCGTGGGCCTGGCGCGTGAGTGCGCGCAGCCCGGCGGTGATCTTGTTCGCGTCGGTCTGCTGGGGCGTGCGGAGGATGTCGTTGATTCCGAGGGCGACCACGACCACCCTGACGTTCGTACGGCCGAGCACGTCACGGTGGAAGCGGATCAGGCCGCTCGGGTTCTCGGCGGGCCGGCCGAGGCCGCTGGCCAGGACGCGGTTTCCGCTGATGCCCTGGTTGACCACGCTGTAGCGGGGGCCGTCGGAGGTGTCACGCGGCTCGCGCAGCCGGTCGGCGAGGACGTCCGTCCAGCGCCGGTTCTCGCCCACGGACGAGGTCGAGCCGTCGGTGAGCGAGTCTCCGATGACGACGACCGTGCCGTCCGACTCGTGGCTCAGCACGTCCAGCGCGGTCACGTAGCGCCAGAGCGGTGTCTGCCCGGTGTACGCGGCGCCGCTCGCGTCCTCCGTGCGGTCGCCCGCCGCCGAGTACGAGATCTGCCGTGCCTGCGGGTGGATGGTGATCGGCCCGGACGGGGTCGGCGAGTACGTCGTCACCAGCATGTCCGTGTCGTGCGGGATCAGCAGGCGCACGGCGTCGCTGACCACCTGCTGCCCGGCCGGTACGACCACCGTCGGGCTGCCGCGGAAGGTGAGGCGGCGCATGGTGCCTGCGGCAGCGGCGGCGTTGTTCGCGGTGGCCGCGACGGCGATCGAGGCGTGCGTGATGGTGAGCGGCTGCTGCCCGTACAGGTTGGACAGGGTGATCCGGGCCGCGGTGCCGCCGACGGCGACATGCACCACGTTGCGTACCGAATGGCCCGCCATGCCGTTCACCTCGGTGCCGGGCTCCGCCCCGACCGGGGACGCCGACCAGGCGCCCACCCAGGTGCCGGCGGACGCGGGGGCCGCAGAGCTGTGCGGCGAACGGCCGCCGGTGAGCGGCCTCTCCTCGGCGTCGTCGGCGGCGACACCTACGTATATGGCGACTGAGATGGCCACGATCACCGCGAGGATCGCGGCCAGCAAGGCATAACCGTGACGCTTGGTCATGCGGTGCGTATCTCCTTGAGCCGTGGGAGCCCGGGGCTCCGATGTGATGACCTCATGATGAGGCATGGCGCGGGGGCAGGCGGACGGGACCCCCATTGCCCCCGCCGCCCGTATCCGGTCTTCTGACCGTCTGACCCCTCCCGGAAGACGCCGGGAACTCCTGTTCCGTTCCAGGAGTCGGTCAGGTTGGGACAATGGGTGCGGGGGACAGGGAACGGGTGGAGTGGATGGACAGCGCGAAAGCGGATCAAACGGATGGAGCGGGGCCCGAGGGGCAGCATGCCCGGCCCGGCGGTGTGGCGAACCGCACGATGCCCGGGCAAACGGCGCCCGGACGGACGATGCCTGGACGAACGGTGCCCGGGCGCGCGATGAACTCGTTCAGCCCCGCCGACGAGGAGAAGTTCCGCGGGGTGCGCCGAATGAAGCTCACGGCGACCGGCATGCTGCTGTTCGTCGCCCTCGTCTACGTACTCGCCAAGTGGGCCGGGAACTCCGGCGCGGGCGCCTGGACGGGCTACGTCGCCGCGGCCGCCGAGGCCGGCATGGTCGGCGCGCTCGCCGACTGGTTCGCCGTCACCGCGCTGTTCCGCCACCCCCTGGGCATCCCCATCCCGCACACCGCGATCATCCCCACCAAGAAGGACCAGCTCGGCGTCTCCCTGGGCGAGTTCGTCGGCGAGAACTTCCTCTCGCGGGACGTCGTACGGCAGCGGCTGCGCTCCGTCGGCATCGGCAGCCGCCTCGGTGCCTGGCTGGCCCTTCCGGAGCATGCCGACCGGGTGACCGCGGAGCTGGCCACCGCCCTGCGCGGAGCCCTGGCCGTGCTGCGCGACTCGGACGTGCAGGCCGTCGTCGGCGAGGCCATCAACCGGCGGGCCGACGCCCAGGAGATCGCTCCCGGCATAGGGAAGATGCTGGAGAAGGTCGTCGCGGACGGCGGCCACCGGCGGGTCGTCGACCTGGTCTGCGTACGCGCCCACGACTGGCTCGTCCTCCACAACGACCAGGTGATGGACGCCGTACAGGGCGGCGCCCCCGGCTGGACCCCGCGGTTCGTCGACAAGAGGGTCGGCGAGCGCGTCTACAAGGAACTGCTGCGCTTCATCACCGAGATGCGCGACATGCCCGCCCACCCGGCCCGCGGCGCCCTCGACCGCTTCCTCACCGACTTCGCGGGCGACCTCCAGTCCGACACCGACACCCGCGCGCGCGTGGAGCACCTCAAGCGGGAGGTCCTGGGCCGCGGCGAGGTCCAGGACCTGATCGCGTCCGCCTGGGCCTCCGTACGGCAGATGATCGTGTCCGCGGCGGAGGACGAGCGCAGTGAACTGCGGCTGCGCGTACGGGCCTCGCTGCTGTCGCTCGGCGCGCGGATGGCCACCGACCCGAAGCTCCAGGCGAAGGTCGACGGCTGGGTGGAGGGGGCGGCGGTGTACGTCGTGACGACGTACCGCGACGAGATCACCTCGCTCATCACGGACACGGTCGCGGGCTGGGACGCCGAGCACACCTCGAAGAAGATCGAGGCACACATCGGCCGTGACCTGCAGTTCATCCGGATCAACGGCACGGTGGTGGGCTCGCTGGCGGGGCTGTTGATCTATACGGTCTCGCGGGCGTTGGGGGCGTAGACCCGGCCACCGTCACGTGCCGTCACCCGCCACCGCCCGTCGGCCCCCGGCACCCCGCGCGACTGTCGGGCCGCCCTCCCGGATTCCCCGACGTCCGTCGGGTGACCTGCGAGGATGCCCCATGACACCGTTTCCGGTACGACGCAGCGACGTAACGACGCGGAGCCGCGACGACGGAAACGCGCGTCGAATCGGAGGACGAGATGACGACCTATCCGCTGGACCCGGAGCTCGCCGCGGCCCTGCCCATGCTGCCCGAGGCCGACTGCTCGGACATCGAAGGGGCCCGGGCCGAGGCGGTGGCGGGCATCGACGCGCTCCTTGAAGGTGTGGACACCACGGGCGTGGACGTCTTCGAAGTGGTGGCACCCGGGCCGGAGGGTGCCCCGGACGTGGTCCTGCGCGGCTACCGCCCGCAGGGCGTCGAGGGCCCGCTCCCCGTGATCTACGACATCCACGGCGGCGGCTTCATCCTGGGCAGCGTGGACTTCGACCACGGCACCAACACGGAGTTCGCGCGGGAACTGGGCGCCGCCGTCTTCTCCGTCGAGTACCGGCTCGCCCCCGAGAACCCGTACCCCGCCGGCCTGGAAGACGCGTACGCCGGACTCGTCCACCTCACCAAGAACGCCGCCGAGCTCGGCATCGACCCCGCCAGGATCGTCCTCTACGGGATCAGCGCCGGTGGCGGCATCGCGGCCGGTCTGGCGCTGCTCGCCCGCGACCGGGGCGGCCCCGCGATCACCTTCCAGTACCTCGGCGTCCCCGAACTCGACGACCGCCTCGACACCCCCAGCATGCGGGCCTTCACCGACACGCCCCTGTGGAACCGCCCCAACGCCGTCATCAGCTGGGACGCCTACCTCGGTACGGGGGTGCCCGGCAGCGCCGGTGTCCCGGTGTACGCGGCTCCCGCCCGGGCCACCGCTGAGCAGCTTGCGGGGCTGCCGCCGGCGTACGTCTCCGTCATGGAGTTCGATCCGCTGAGGGACGAGGGCATCGACTACGCCCGTGCGCTGCTCGCGGCCGGGGTGAGCGTGGAGCTGCACCTGTTCCCGGGCACCTTCCACGGCTCGGCGTTGGTCCCGCATGCGGAGGTCTCCCAGAGGGAGGCGGCGGAGGCGGTTGCTGTGCTTCGGAAGGCGCTGTAGCGCTCCGCTGGGTGGGGCGGGGGAGTGCCTGTCGTTTGTCGGGTGCGGGTGCGTTGTGGCTGGTCGCGCAGTTCCCCGCGCCCCTAAAAGACGCCGGTGTCGCCGTTGCTCTCTCGCGGCGCCCCTGAGAGCGTCCTAGTCCGCCAACCGCAGCGCGTACAGCGCCAGTTGGGCCCTGAAGCGGGCCTGTGGGTCGCTCAGGCGGTAGCCCAGTGCGGATTCCACTCCTGCGAGGCGGGCGGCGACCGAGCTGTGGTGGAGGTGGAGGTCGGTCGCGGCGTGGCGGAGGGAGCCGGTGCGCAGGAGGGCGGTCAGGGCGGCGAGGGCCGCCGGGCCGCCCTTGCCCTCGGCGAGTTCGGCCAGGGCGCGCACGTCGGGCTGGGCCCGCAGCCGGTCGACGGGAATGTCGGCGAGCAGTGCCACCGGCCCGAGGGTGTCGTGGTCGACGACGGCCTCGTCGGGCAGCCCGGCCGCGTCGACCGCGAACCGCAGGGCGAGCCGGGCCTGCGCCCAGGAGACCCCGGCGTCCAGGGCGGGCGCGCTGCCGCCGATCCCGATCCGTACGCCCTCGGCGCCCTGCTCACGGAGGAACGCCCGCAAGTCGTCGGCGGCCGACGCGGCACCCGGCACCAGCGCCACGGCGAGCGGGCCGACCGCGGCGACCCGCACACCGGGACGCAGTTCGCGTCGCCCGAGCACGGCCACCGAGGAGGTCCCGGCGACGGCGACGACCCGCAGCGGCTGTTCGGGCACCAGGCCCAGCAGGCGCAGCGCCCGCGCCCGGTCCTCGACGGCCTCGCGCTCCGACAGCACCCGCTCGACGAGCGCCGGGTCCGCCACCTGATGAGGCGCGCTGTCCTGCTCACGGCTGCCGTGTACGACGCCCGCGGCGATGGCCATCCACTCCAGCACCAACTCGTCGAAGGGCCCCGGCGCCCCCGGCCGCTCCAGCCACACCCGGCCGCCCGGCGCGAACTCGGCACTCCTGGAGACCGTGCCGACAGGCCCCGCCGGTACGGTCCCGGCCGGCCCGAACCGCACCACACGCCCGCCCACCTCAAGCCCCGCGGGACACTCGGCCAGCCCGGCCGTGGACCGCACGAGCGACTCGGCGTCGAGCCGCCCGGCCCCGAGCAGCGCCTCGAAGTGCGCGATGACCCGCAGCGCCGCGGCAGCGTCCGCGTCGAGGGCCGACAGCCGTAGCAGCAGTCCCTTCATGACCTGGGAGTCTAGGCCGTGGGTGGGGCGTACGGGTCGGTGGTACGGGTGGGTGGTACGGGCCGGTGGTACGGGCCGGTGGTACGGGCCGGTGGTACGGGTGGGTAGAACGGGTCGGTCGTGCGCTCCCGTCGTGCGCTCTCGTCGTGCGGCTGGGAGGAATGGCCCAGCGATCTGAGTACGCGTACTCTGTCGGCCCCGCGTACGACTGGGGAACTCTCGTTCCCATGACCGAGAAGCTGCTGGGCCTCCTGTCGAAGCGCCCCTGGACGGAACGCTGGCTGACCCGCCTGCTGGGTGCCGCCCTGTCCTCGGCGGCGTACCTCCTCTGTCTCCCCTGGGACCTGCGCAACCGCCCCGAGTCACCCGGTTCGACGACCGAGACGACCCCGGTGACCGTCCTCGGTGTCGCGGTCCTGGCCGTGTTCCTGCTCCTCCTGGCCGTGTACTTCGGTCACCGCGACGCCCTCGCCTGGCCCCTGCTCCTGGTGGCGGGGCCCCCGGCGACCCTCATGTACCTCTCGTTCCGCACGGACCCCGAGCCGCCGGACGCGTCCATGTGGCCGCTGACCTGGGCGTTCTCCACGCTCATCATGGCGGCGGGGGTGCTCGTCGCGGCGTCCGTGGCCCGGCAGTTCAGGCAGGACACGGGGGACTCCATGGAGGGGTTGGTGTTCGCTCACTCCTCGTCGGGAGCGGGCGGTGGTTCCTCGGCCGTCACGCGCCCGTCGTGGAACCCGGGCGGACGATCATGAGGATCGTGACGGTGGCCCAGAGCAGGTTGAAGATGCCGGTGAACATGGCGAGCCGGACGGTCACGCGGGAGTCCGTGGCGACGCCGGTGGCTGCCCCGGTGGTCGCCCCGGTGGTCGCGTCGGCACCGGCCGCCGCGGTCCCGTCCGCCGCCTCCACCGCTTCGAGGAGCTCCTCCTGACGCGGCAGCACCAGGGCCAGCAGGACCGCCGCCGCGATCCCGGTCAGCGCCATCGAGGCGATCAGCCAGGCGTCGTCGAGTACGCCCATGCTCATGGCCGTGGCGAAACCGAGGACGGGGACGGCGATGCCGAGGCCCGCGTACACCCGGCAGATCCGGTGCAGCAGCCGTAGCGTCTCCGCCGCGCGCTGGTCGCCCGGATCGGCAAGGGCGCGGCGCGCGCTGGGCGGGAACATGCTGGCCGCCACGGCGACGGGCCCGACGGCAACGATCGCGGCGAGGACGTGGAGAACGAGGAGGAACTTGGTCACGAGGGGACGGTAGACGGCGGACCGGATCTTGAGGAAGTGGCGGTATTGCCAAGGTCCAACGGATTTTCGCCAGCCCGGTGCCAGCGGTGCCAGCGGTGTCAGGGGCGGTTGTCAGCTGGTTCCGATGGGCGGTTCCCCGGCCGTCGGCCACGAGCGGCGGGCCGGCAGCAGGCTGACGCGCGGTTGGCCAGAATCCGCGCTACCCCTACTCTTTCGCCATGCACACCGTGGCCGTACTGGCACTCGACCAGGTCATCCCGTTCGACCTCTCCGCGCCGATCGACACCTTCAACTGGGCCCGGCTGCCGGACGGCCGCGCGCCCTACCGGATCAAGGTCTGCTCGGTGACCGAGGAAGTGAGCGCGGGCCCGTTCACCGTACGGGCGCCGTACGGTCTGGAGGCGCTGGCCGAGGCCGACACGATCGTCGTGCCGGGCACCACCGACCCGACCGTCCCGCTGCCGCCGGGAGTGGCCGAGGCCCTGTGCGCGGCGGCGGCGAACGGGACGCGCATCGCGTCGGTCTGCGTCGGCGCGTTCATCTTCGCCGCCACCGGTCTGCTGGACGGGCAGCGGGCGACGACGCACTGGATCGCGGCCGCGGACCTGGCCGCCATGTACCCGAAGGTGACGGTCGACCCGAACGTCCTCTACGTCGACAACGGCCAGTTCCTCACCTCGGCCGGCGCCGCCGCGGCGATGGACATGTGCCTGCACATGATCCGCCTGGACTACGGCTCGGCCGTCGCCGCACACGCGGCCCGGATGTCCGTGATGCCGCTCGAACGGGAGGGCGGGCAGGCCCAGTTCATCGTCCACGCCCAGCCGCCGGCCCCCGCCGGTACGACGATGGAACCCCTGCTGAGCTGGCTGGAGGAGCACTCCGACCGCGACCTGACCCTGGACGACATCGCAGCCCGGGCGGGCACGAGCGCCCGTACGCTCAACCGCCGGTTCCGCGAACAGACCGGGACCACGCCCTTGCAGTGGCTGCACCTGGCGCGGGTGCGCCGCGCCCAGCACCTCCTGGAGACCACGACCCATCCGGTCGAACGGATCGCGGTCCAGGCGGGGTTCGGCTCACCGACGGCCTTCCGCGACCGCTTCAAGCGGGTGGTGGGAACGAGCCCGCAGGCCTACCGGAGGGCGTTCCGGGGAGCGCCGGTGAGCTAGGCCCCGGCCCCTCCCTGCTTGTTGGCGCCCCCGTAGGGCGAGGCAATTGTCGTGTGAGTCCCAGCGACACGCCGGGTTCACGGCGTGTCGCTGGGACTCACAACCCACTTGCCGGGGATCTGACGGGATCGCCAACAGCGTCGGGGAGACCCCGGGGAGGGGCCGGAGCGGCCTCCGAAGGAGCCGACTCAGCCCCGCCGGTCGGCCACCGCCCAGGACGCCAGCGCCACGGCCCCGGCCACCCCGAACACCGCGGGCCACGCCCCCACCTTCTTGGCGAGCGGATGCGATCCGGCGAACCCGGCGACGTACGCGACCGTCAGCGCACCGGCCGCCCGCCCACCGGCCTGCTGCCGCCACCGCTGCGCCGCCGCGGCCCCGGCGACAGCGAGTACGACCCCGCCCAGCGGGCGCTTCTTGGTCCAGCGGGCGACCCCGTACCCACCGATGAGCCCACTGGCGGCCACCGCCGCGGCCGGTACCTTCGCCATCACTGCCTCCTGATGCTGCTTCCGTACGGGCTTCCGTACGGTCGACCGAGGCTAACCCGTGCCTATCGGGGGCCTGCCGTACCGGGTGCCCGCCCTACCCGTGCCCGCTCTACACGGGGGCGCCCGGCACCACCTCGTCCGAGATCGGCAGGCCCAGCCCCGCCACGGCACGGGAGACCAGCCGGGCCATCTCGACCGCGCCGCGCTCCTGGAAGTGGGTGTTGTCCTGGGCGCCGTTGGGGAAGTTCGGGTACTGCCCCGCGGCCAGCCACAGGAAGATCCCCTTGGACGCCTCGATCCCGATCCCGTCGAGGTAGGTCCGGCTGGCCGCCGAGAGGTCGACCAGCGGGGCACCCTCCTCCCGCGCGACCGCCCGCGCGGCATCCACGTACGCCGGGAAGGAGACGTTGAACTTCCCGGTCGCCGTGTTGTAGGAGCGCCGCGACACCGGTGTCACGACGACGGGCGTGGCACCCCGGGCCCGGGTCGCGCGGATGTAGTCGTTGCGCAGGTACTCCTTGTAGTCGGCGGGTGACGTGTACCGCTCGGGATTGCTCACGGTCGCGTCGTTGTGCCCGAACTGCACGAAGAGGTAGTCGCCGGACCTGATCACCTGATGGATCGCGGCAAGCCGCCCCTGCTCGATGAAGGACCGCGAACTCCGCCCGCCGATCGCGTGGTTGGCGACGGTGATGTTCGAGGTCAGATACGCGGACAGCTTCTGCCCCCAGCCCGCCTGGGGGTAGAAGCGGGAGTTGTACGTCTGGGCGGTGGAGTCGCTGGCGATGTAGACGGTGCCGGTCGCGGCCACGGCGGCTGCAGCGGCAGCGGTACCGGGCAGACCCAGGGCGCCGAGGGCTCCGGCGCCGACCGCACCCGCGGTACCGATGAGGAACCGTCTACGGCTTCTGCTCACACTGGCGTTGCGGCTCATCTGACCTTCCCTGCACAGGAGTTGGGGAACTGTCAGAGGAAGGTGGCAGCCGCACAGGGAAAGGTTGCCGGGGCCCCACGGGGTCTCACTGGCGTGCGTCCGTCAGCCAAGTGCGCCAGACGTGGCGGCTGTTGGGCATCTCGGGCCGGTCCAGCATCCACAGCACATACCCGGCGTGCAACTGAGCCCAGGGATTCTCCGAACGCCGGGCCCCCTCCAGCCGTACCCGCAGCGGGTCCCCGTCGACGACCCGGGCGATACGCACGTACGCGCGATCCTTACAGCGGTAGGCACGCCGTACGACGATCTCCACCAGGTCGATCAGTTTGGCCCGGGCCATCGGATCCTGTCCGACGGTGTCCGTGGCCAGATCCCGGATGAGCCCTTCCTTCGTCCCCCACGCCTTGGCATGGCTGGTCCACTCCTCCGGATACCGGGCCTCCCACTCCAGGAAGAGCAGCGCGTAGGGCAGCCCGGGCCACGAGACGAGGTCCTCGTAGTCCAGTCTGTCCCACACCCCGTCGGGCAACGAGCGGCTCCGGAACCGCAGGTACTCCTCGTGGGCCAACCGCAGAACCGGATCCTCGTACGGGTACTTCACCCCGCGCCCCTGCAGCGTCAGCAGCGTCTGGTTGAACCGATCCTGAGCCTCCGCGGTCGCTTTCCGGGCGGAGGCCAAGTGATCGAGAGCGGCGGCCCGTTCGGCCGGATCGCTCGCGATCAGTCCGTGTGCCCACGCCAGCCGCTCGTCCCACGCCCGGGCGTCGTCCATGTCCGCCCCGCGTCCTCTCCCATACCCCATGGGACCGATCATCCCCGAGCGCGCCGCGCTCCGCTCCTCCGGGCACCGGTACCGGGAGGGGCGGGGGTGGCGCGTCTCAGATCATCCGGCGCAGAGCGTGTCGGATCGGCGGACGCACAGCGTCCCGGATCGGCCGGGACAGGGCGTGTCGGATTGGCCGGCGCAGAGCGTCACATTGGCGGTGCCGCCTCTGGACACGGTCTTGGGGGTGTGGGGGTCCACCTGGATGACCGTGCCAGGCTCGCCGTACTTGCCGCAGTCGATCTCGCTGACCGTGCCCAGCCTGGTCTGGGTCTTCGCGATCTTCACCATGATCCGCCGGACGTAGGCGTCCGGGGCGTCCTTGGCCGCGATGGTGCGCCACTTGCGGCAGATCCGCTCCAGGGTTTCCTGGACCAGGTCCTCCGCCGTCTCACGGTTCCCGGTCAGAACGAGGGCGCCACGGAACAACGGGCCCGACCGCGCGGCGACGAACCCATGGAAGTCCATCTCCACCCACTCGCCCCCGGCCCTGCCCCTTACCCCGGCCCCGCCCCCGGCCTCACCGCGACCGGCACTCAGCTTCCCCTCGGTTACCAGATCCACACGCTCCTCCCTTCCTGTCACCCCCTCGACGCGGAAGCCGCGTTTTCTGCTGCACGGCGAGGGTGAGACCTGGGTCACAGGCGGGACGGCTTCGCCTGCGAGGCGCTGTCGCGAGGCGCTGTCGCGAGGCACGTAGTGCGTTCGCAGCCGGGCAGGCGCACTCTGGAATCAGTGGGGAACAGCTGGAGACAGCCGTCAGAGGCAGCTTGGAACAGCGGTTCCGGAGGTGATCGTGATGATGACGAAGACGATGAAGACCGCTGTCGGATGGCACATAGAGCTGGAATTCGAGGAGGACGACAACCGCACCCGCGCGGCCGCCCTCGTACGTCTCCCCGACGGAAACGAGGTACGGGCCCACGGCTACGCGAGCCGCCACCCCGTCGACTCGAACCAGCCGAGGGTCGGCGAGGAGGTGGCCGGCGCCAGGGCTCTCAACGAACTGGCGATGCAACTGCTGACCAAGGCCCACGACGAAATAGACGAGGCCTCGGGCCGGACATCACGCCCGCTGACCTGAGCGGCGGGGCAATGAGTTGTGTTCACCCTGAACGTGCAGGTCGCGAGGGTGGCGTGGGTGGGTGATGCCGTACTCGTGCTGGCTGTCGGGGGTTGTCCGCGGTGTAGATCGTCGGTCTGCGGGCGATCTCGTGCTGGTTGAGGATCACCAGCGCGTATTCGAGCCGTGAGCCCAGCCCACGTTCAGGCACAGCTTGGTCTGCTCTCGCTCGCAGCGGGTGTGGCCGAGCCGGAACACA
This sequence comes from Streptomyces sp. NBC_00878, assembly GCF_026341515.1. Taxonomy (NCBI): domain Bacteria; kingdom Bacillati; phylum Actinomycetota; class Actinomycetes; order Kitasatosporales; family Streptomycetaceae; genus Streptomyces; species Streptomyces sp. NBC_00878. Next base: position 6,802,787 of record NZ_JAPEOK010000001.1, read on the forward strand.
TAGCGGTGAGCGCCGCGGTGGCGCATGTCGCGAGCGCCGACCGTGACCAGGGCTTCCCGGAGCCAGACGGCCCGGTTGCAGCCGGCCCGCGACAGAGACCCTCACGCGGAGGAGACAGAGACCCTCACGCGGAGGAGACAGAGACCCTCACACGGAGGAGACAGAGACCCTCACACGGAGGAGCGGGGATGGTTCTGGTCGCGCCAGGCGCGAGGCGAGATTCCGTATGCCTGTTTGAACACCTTGCTGAAGTGGGTCGCCTCCACGAAGCCCCACCTTCGGCCTATCGCTGCGATCGTCCGCAGTCGGCCGTTCGGGCCGGCCAGCTCTCGCCTGCATTCGGCCAGGCGGCGTGTACGGATCCAGTCTCCGAGGGTGATGCCCGACCGGGACAGCACAGCGTAGAGATGACGCACGGAGATGGCGTGTGCGGCGGCTATCCGTGCCGCCGACAGATCGGGATCAGCCAGGTGCTCCCGGATGTAGTGAGTGATCCGCAGGCTGAGTGTCGCCTCCAACGGGCCCTTGGCCAGGCTGGAGTTACCGTGCTGGGACGCCAAGGCGGCACGGAGCAGTTCGATGCTGGGTTCCACGACGGCGTCGGCGTGCGCGCTCTGGTGCAATTCGTCGCTGACCGCCAGTTGGGAGAAATAGGTGAAGGCGAGGCGCGCAATGGGGTTGTCGGATCCCAGGGGGACCGCGGTGATGTCTCGTAGCAACCGGTCGGGGAGCGAGAGTGCCGCGCGAGGGAACCGGATGAAGCGGTGGTCGACTCCGTCGTCGAAGAGAAGTGTGTAGGGAGCGATCGATTCGTAGACGGCGCAGTCTCCCGGCCTCAGCAGGCACTCGCGGCCGTTCTGCACCACTACGCTGCTGCCCGTCATCTGAACACCGAGAGTGACGGCCGGCTCCTCGTCCTCCCGGGCGAACCGCTCCGTCCGACGGAGAGTGACCGCGGTCGCCCGCGCCGAACAGATCTTGATGGGCCCCACGGCGCCGAGCCCTATGCGAACGGAGATGTCCTCAGCCGGAGGGCGGTGGTCGATATCGACCGCCACCATGGATTGCCACACCGCGTTCCGGATCACTTCCTCCCGGTCCCGCGGCGGTATGAACGCGGTGTCCAGGACCGGGCTCATGAGGCAGACCTTCGTCTGCGTCGGTCATAGAGCCCGCCTTGCAGTACCTCGGCCCGTTCCCCCACAAGTTCCCCCTCGACACGGACGGTTCCCGCCGCCAGTTTGGCTGGATTCGATCTCGCTTTGCAATGGCTTCGACGGCAAACGCAGGGCCCTCGCCTGATGTGGCGTCAACTTGAGGCTGTGCACTACGGACAAGGTTCCCTGCACGGATGACAAAGTCCGATGGTCACGGTGACCCTATGGTCCATGGGCGAGGCCGTCACTGAGACGACATCACCGACCAGAAGGGTTGCATCGTGCAACGTGTATCCACGACACTCCGCATGCGGATCGGAGTGTTGGGGGCTTTGGCTCTCCTCTTCGCCGCCGGCCTGACGGCCAGCCCGATGATGACCACGCCGGCCCACGCCGCCTACGGTCCGTGCAACACGACGGTGAAGCGCGCATCTGGGATCTTGGCAACCTACACAGTTCCCGCGCGCACCGATAACGGTACGAGCTGTTACATGCAATATCACACGGGCAGCGAAAACGCCGTGAAGGTGCTGCAGCTGGCCATCCTTCGCTGCTACAGCGACACCTATGCCGCCAACCGGATCCGTGCCACCGGAGGAGCAGACGGGTTCTACGGCACCGGCACGGTGGATGCCGTTCGGTGGCTCCAATCAATGCTCGGCGTGAGCGCCGACGGCGTCTACGGGCCGGCGACCCGTAATGCCCTGAAGTGGCCGGCATATTGGCAGGACCCCATGACCGGGGACGATCGCATGAGCTGCGACACTCGGTCGTTCTAGTCACCACAACGTCTGTCGACGCTGACCTCCGCGCCGGAAGTCAGCGTCGATGGCTGCCTGTCAAGCGGGGCAGTTGTCACGTTGGTTGACCGCCTCACCAGCGGTGGACGGGCGGGGCGGCCGTTGGCGTACGTACACCCGGTATATGTACACCCGGTATACGTACACCGGGTCGGCGCGGTCCAGACGGCAGAACCACTGTTTCAGAGGTCGCAGGGCGCCTTCCGATAGGTTCGTTCGGGTTCGATCACGTCCCGTTGGGGGGACGGACCCGGACCGACGCGCGAGGGAGTTCGTATGGCATCCATCCACCGCACGACCATGACACCCACCAAGCTGGAGTTGCTCGCCGACTGGCTGCCGAAGCAGAGCTGGTACGTGGGCGGCGACGCGGAAACGCCGGAACTGGTCAAGTCCGGCGGATTCCGGCTGGACGATCCGGAGGGCGAGGTCGGGATCGAGTTCATGGTGGTGGTGGACGCGGCCGCGCAGGAGCCGGTGGCGTACCTGGTACCGATGGGCTACCGCGCCGAGGCGCTGGAGGGCGCCCCCGGCGAGGCACTGATCGGCACCTCCGAACACGGGGTGCTCGGCACCCGCTGGATCTACGACGGCGTCCACGACCCGGTGGTGACGGCACAGTTGGACGCCCTCCTGCGAGGCAAGGCGACACCGCAAGCCCAGAGCAAGAGCGACACCCCAGACCCGACGGTCACGGTGCACGAAACTGCCCCGGACGACGGCCAGGGCCCCGACGACCAACTCAACGACCAAGTCAATGTTCAGCTCAACGTTCAACTCAACGTTCAACTCAACCGCGTCCTGCGACCGGAGGAGCCCACGCAGAGGCCATCCACACGCCTGGTCGCCGGGTGGACTTGGCCAGACGGAACGGCTACCCGGGGCGTACTCGCCACGGTCGCGCCGCGGTAGAAGGCCGCTGGTAGGTGGGGCCGCGGTAGGTGGGGAGCGCGGTAAGTGGGGAGCGCGGAAGCGGCACGGCGCCGCCAGAGTGGTTCAGTCAGCCCCGGCATCGCGACGAGCTGTTCGTCCGACACCGCTGACGGCATCGCGCCACCGGCCGACTCCTCGACGGACCCGTGCGCGATCGTCGTCCTGCTCACTCGGCGTCTCTCCTTGATCAGCTTGATCGGCTTGATCAGCGGATCCGCCGTTGGCTGGACCCTCCCCGGCCCTGGGGGAACTGTCCAAGGCGAACCGCACGGTGGACAACCGCCGCCAGCCCCTGGATGTCCTCGGTGAAGGTGTCGACGCGGATCCGGCGTCCGCTGTGCAGCCGGATCTCGCACGTGGAGCCCATACCCCGAGCGTCGGCGAGCGGCCGGCTGTCACGGGGGGCGGTGGTGCTCACCTGCGCGACGTCCTTCCAGAGGATCACGGTGGCGGTGCCCGCCACCCGGTGGGTGAACCCCCGCTCGTGGATGTCGAAGCACTGTTCCCGGGTACGGAACGCCTGTACCAGGCGCCAGATCCCCAGCCCCCACCCCGCCAGGCCGACCCCGAGCAGCAGCCCCGCCACCTGCGGGGCCCCCTCGGTGGTGCCCACCGAGGCGATCGCCACCGGCACCCCGAAGGCCATGCCCACCGCCCCGACCCCCAGCCAACTGCCCGCCTGCCGCAGGCGTCGCGCGCCATCGGTGCGGTGCTCCCGCACGAATCCCCCCAGTTGCCTGGCCGCTTCCGTACGCCTCATCGGGTCCCCTCCCGGGTCGTGACCACTGCGAACCGTGCCCCCGCCGCCGACCGAGCCGACCGAGCCGACCCAGCCGGTCGAGCCGGTCGAGCCGGTCGTGGTGTCGCACGGCTCGGCTTCACCGTCCGCACCGTTTCCGCACCGTGTCCATAGGTACCCATCCGTTCGTCCGGTCGGCGAGGGTTGCCTGGGACGCGGTAATCGACGGCCACTCGTGCACGCCCGGCCGCAGTCTCATCCCGTACCTGACAGCACGTCACTCCGTGCGTCGCGCCAGTCGCACACGTCGTACAAGTCACACAAGGGGAGTTCCCATGTCGTCCTTGAACGCGACCTCCGTGAAGGCGTTGTCCGCACGCAGGTCGCGGGCGCCCGGGCTCGCCGACGTGGTCGCCGTACTGCTCACGGAGCCGGAAGCGCCGACGGCAGCGCGGGCGGCAGCGCGGGCGTCAGCGCGGGCCGAATTCGAGGGGTGGCGGTGTGAGGCCGCCGTACACTTCCGCTCATGTCGGTCGTCATAGTCCTGGAAGGCGCCGCCTACGACCGGTTCACGGTCACCGTGTCCCCACTCGCCGAGCTGGCCGCCAGCTTGCACGTGCTGACCGGACACGCCCACCACACCGAGCACGCCGACTGGGCCGAGCGGACCACCGCCGCCGCGCCGGCCGCCTTCAGGGCCGGCCTTGGACGGTTCGCCCCGCTGTGGACACCGCTGCGCTGGCGCGGCTTCTATCCGGGGCTTCCCACGCCGTCGGCGGAACTCACGGTGGACCGGTTCGCCGAGCTCACCGCGTACACCTGCGTCAGCGGCTACCGTGCCTACCGCTTCGGCAGGGTGCTCCACGACCGGGCACAGGCGCGTACGCTGCGCCGGGCCGCTTACGCGCTGCCGGATCCGCACTCCGCCCTCGCCGCGGACCTGCTGCGCGACCCGCAGGCCCTGCGCGCCGACGTCCTCGGCTTCCTCGACTTGTGCCGCCGCGTCTACTTCGACGAGCTGTGGACGCGGACCGAGCCTGTCCTGTCCCGGGCCGCACACCAGCTGCGCCGACGGCTCGCGGACGAGGGGCCCGAGGCGGCCCTGCTCTCGCTCAGCCCGTCCAGCTACCGCCTGGACAGCCCCGCCAGGGTCGTCCTCGACAAGGTGCACCACGCGGTGGTCAGCCCCGCCCGTACGCCGCTGCTGCTGATCCCCACCCACTACGGCGCCCCTCACCTGCTGGTGAAGGACGAGCCGGGGCTGCCCCCCGTCGTGCACTTTCCCGTCGACGCCCCTCGGATCGGCGTCACCCTGGCGCGCAGCCGCATGCTGGCGCTCACCGATCCGCGTCGGGTACGCCTGTGCCGCCTCATCGCACGTCAGGCGATGACGACCGCGGACCTGGCGGACCGGCTGTCGATGACCCGCCCGCAGGTCGCGCGTCATCTGCGCACCTTGCGCGACCTGGGCCTCGTCCAGGTGGAGCGCCACGGCCGCTATGTGCACTACGGGCTCGACCTCACCGCCGTCGAACGCATCGGACAGGACGTGGCGACGGCCCTCCAGTACTGACCATGACCAGGAGGGGGCCCGCATGATGGACCGTTACCCGATCGTCTGCCACCGCGAGCTGCGGCCACGGTGGCGGCGGAGCGCACGGCTGGAGCGGCGCCATCCGCTGATCGCCAGGCGCGATGAGGTTCTTGTGCACAACGTACGGGGGGCGTATACGACCGGGACGCCCGACCCCACCCGGCGTACCGCCGTGACCCTGGTCGATGTCCGCCCCGACAGAAGCGTGTTCGCCCACTGGAGGCTGACGGCATCCGGCGCCCGCAGCTTCCACGTCACCGTGACGTTCCGCTGTACGGTCGTCGCCCCCGCCGAGATCGCACGGAGGCGGCGGGAGGGCGCCCCGTGGGACGTGCAGTACATCCTCGCCCGGGACCTCAGGCCGCGGCAGTTGCAGGGGGAGTACTCCGAGGGCGATGAGGACCGCATGCGCCTGGCCCTGACCGAACTGTTCCAAGCACAACCGGCCCACCGAGACATCGCCGGTGTGCGGGTGCGATTCGCACAGGTGAGTGTGGAGCTAGCCTCGCTGTTTCGCTTGGGTACGACAGCTGTTGAGGTGGAAATACGAAAGTGCCTTCCTGACCTGGGACGATGAACCTTGCTGAGGGGTTCTGTCGGTCCAGGCGGAGGGCACTTTCTACGTGCAGGCTATCGGGTTGCGTCCCAGGGTTCAGGTCAGTGCCGACGGTTCGGGGGTGGTCGGTCATGCCGGGGCACGGGTACTGGCGGATCTCGCTGATGCCACCGGGCTGACCGCCGCGTACTCCGCCGCGCTCAGGCCGCTTCGGCCGCGCGGGACCGGACATGATCCGGGCCGGATCGCCACCGACCTGGCAGTGATGCTCGCCGACGGCGGCGAGGCCCTCGCAGACCTTGCCGTACTGCGGGACCAGGCAGCAGTCTTCGGCCCTGTCGCCTCGACACCGACGGCCTGGCGGCTGCTCGCCGATGTCGACGAGACGGCCCTCGCCGCGCTGGCTTCTGCCCGCGCCCAGGCCCGGGAAGTCGCCTGGCTGCAGGCCGCCGATCACGGTGAGGGCATCCCCGCAGCCCGGGCCGCGGGACGCCCACTGCCCGGTCTGGTCCTGGACCTCGACGCCACGCTGATCACCTGCCACTCCGAGAAAGCGCAGGCCGCACCCACCTATAAGGGCGGCTTCGGCTTCCACCCGCTGCTGTGCTTCCTGGCCAACACCGGCGAGGCGCTGGCCGGCCTGCTGCGGCCCGGGAATGCCGGCGCCAACACCGCGAGCGACCACATCACCGTGCTCGACCAGGCACTCGCCCAGATCCCCGACGCCCACCGGCACGGCACCGACATCCTCATCCGCACCGACAGCGCCGGATCCGCGAAAGCCTTCCTCGCCCACGTCCGCGACCTGCGCCAACGAGGCATCCTCACCTGCTTCTCAGTCGGATACGCCATCACCGGAACGGTCCGCCGCGCCATTCGGGCCATGCCCGACCGCCTCTGGCATCCCGCCCTGGACCAGGACGGAACGCTGCGTGAGGGCGCCGAGGTCGCCGAGCTGACAGGCATGATCGACCTGGACGGCTATCCGAACGGCACCCGCATCATCGTGCGCCGCGAGCGGCCGCACCCCGGAGCCCAGCTGTCCCTGTTCGACCAGGACGAGGGCCGGCGTCATCAGGTGTTTCTCACCGACACCCCCTACTCCGGCGGCGGCTCCGCCCAGTTCCTGGAAGTCCGCCACCGCGGGCATGCATGCGTCGAGGACCACATCCGGTGCGGCAAGACCACCGGCTTCGGACGCTTCCCCTCCCGCGACTTCAACGTCAACTCCGCCTGGCTCGAACTCAGCCTGACAGCGATCGACCTGCTGGCCTGGACGCGCGTTCTGCTGCTGGACGGCGAACTCGCGGCCGCCGAGCCGAAGAAGCTCCGCTACCGACTGCTGCACGTCGCCGCACGCCTTACCCGCGGCGGCCGCCGTCTGCACCTGCGGATATCAGCCACCTGGCCCTGGAGAAACGAACTCGCCGCGGCCTTCCATCGCCTGGCCGCGCTGCCCCGCCCGGCCGGCTGACCGGCAATACCACCTGACCGCCCACGACCCGAAGGACCTGGAGAACCCGACCACCGCGCCGGGCCTCCACCATGCCCGAGCACGCAAATCGCGTCGCCCACCCGACAGCTGACGATCAGCAACGTCTCATCACACCAACCGAAACGGCGAGGCTAGTGGAGGCGAGTGCGGAGACGCGAGACGAGTCCGACGACGACTACACCGAGGCGTGAAGCACCGAGGCGACCGCCGGACACGTACGAACCTGCCGCCGGGCAGCACGATTCCGGGAAACGATCTCCAGCTCCAGCGAGCCGGGAAGCGATCTTCGGGCGGCCATGGCGCCCATGTCAGCTACACCCGTGAACGCCCCTGCCGTACCGTCCGGTGCCGCACCGTGGTCATGGCAGTGCAGCACGGCGGCGACAGCCGGCGCTACCGCCTCGGCCCGGCGAGTGCCCGAGGAGGTGGCGCTGAGGCGGTGACGCTGAGGCGGGGCCATGCGCCTGCTCACGTGCAGTGCCCGTGAGCGTCGCCGTCGCTGAACCGTCTGGTTGCGGAGGCGGTGGGTTACGCAAGCGAGGCGTGTTTCCCTTCGGGGTGAGCAGCGTGCCAGGACGTCGGCAAGGGCAGAACCGCATGGCACATGGCGGTCCTGGTCCGTCTCCCCGGGGAGCAGCCTCAGACACGGCCGCGCCGCCGGGAGACACGCCAACTGGCCTGCCGCGGGGCGCACAGCCAGCCGGAGATCCGGGCGGCCGAGGGACGCGTTGAAGCACGCCTGGAAGCCCGGCCGTAATCCGGCTCATTCGACGTGCGGGTATGCCCCGTTGAGGAAGTCGCCGATCTGACGGCGCATGGAGAGGTGGATGCCGAGGTCGTCGAGGTCTTTCGGCAGGACCCACCGGACGCCGTCAGCCTCGTCGTTGATCGTTGGCTTCCCGCCGGTCGGTTTACCGATGGAGGTGACCTTAAATGCCTGGCGAATCTCTCCGTCGTCGTAGGCGACGACGTGGCCGGGAGGCGAGTAGACACCCAACAGTCCTGTGACCTCCGCGATGATCCCGGTCTCTTCTTCGCACTCGCGGACGGCGCACTGGGCGGGCGATTCGCCGATGTCCTGCGCGCCGCCCGGGAGTGCCCATTAGCCGGTGTCGCGGCGGCGTTGCAGCAGAATGGCGCCATCGTCCCTCGCGACCAGCAGGTTGGAGGCGGGGATCAGCGTGTTCGGCTTGGGCGCTGCGGGATCGTTCCAGTACTCGGTGCGGGCCACGCTCATACTCCTGACTCGGGTGTCCAGGGCTTCGCCGTGTTCCAGACGGCCTCGAAGTTGCCGATGTAGTTGCCGACCACCCTTTGCGCTGACGCACGAGGGGCCCCCTCACATATCCGCCAGGATTGGAGGCCACCGAGTTCGAGGCGGCGGAAAGAACGGACGACTTCGGCGGGCGGTGACGCTTGTCGTACGGCGCGAGTGGGTCGTCACCGTCGGCGTGCGGGAAGGCGCGCGACGGCTGATTCGGCGGTCCGGGTCGGGAATGCTTGCCCATGCTCTCGATGCTTTCAGGTTGCGACCGTTGTCGGCTGAGTGGTGGTGAGGTCCTTCGCCCTGACCCGTACCTCGTCCACTGCGGCTGTCTCGTATGGGCGTGCCACGTCCAGCAGCGTGTTGAGCCTGGGTGTGATGAGCGTGGAGTCAACGAGGCGGCGAAACTGAGTGGTCTACTGCCTTATCCCACCGGAGAGTCGCCTCCACGGCCCGCATGAAAGCCCGTCAAGCATCGGCGTGGACGCCCACATCCGGACCGTCGGCACACTTGGAGTTACGCACATGCAAGCGACCGTCAGTGTGGACGCATTCAGTGCCGCTGCCGTCGCTGTACGAGGACTTGAGTCAGCAGGCTAGGACCGTACGGCCACTACGAAGTCGGCCCAGGCTTGCGGCGCGAAGACCAGCAGCGGGCCGACCGTGTCCTTGCTGTCCCGTACAGCAGTGAAGCCAGGCAGGAGCGCGGCTTCAACGCACTCGGTCTCGTTCCCGCCGCTGTACGACGACTTGAACCATGCGGCGTCCGGTATGCGACCGCTCTCATTGGCCATCTCACAACTCCTCACGAGCATGCTTGATCATCGTCGACGAGGCTTCGATGTCCAAGGCTTGTGCGCGCAAGTATTCGAACGCAAGCCGGTAGCGCTCCAGTTCTTCCTCCTTCTCCATGAAGAGAGAGCCAACGTGGAGGTCGACATACACGACGTCGAGGGCGCGCTCAGTGCCGCCGAGGATGACGAAGCTGCCCAGTGCTGCCGCGTGGGCTCCCCGTGCGAACGGCAGGACTTGCAGTGTCACGTTGGACGACTCCGCCGCGCTCAGCAACCGACCCAGTTGCTCGCGCATGATGTCGCGTGAACCGACGACGCGGCGGATTACCGACTCGTCGAGGATGGCCCACAGGTGAGGCGCGTTGGGCCGGGTCAGGATCTCCTGCCTCTTCATGCGGATGCCGACCAGCCGCTCGATCTCCTCGGGCGAGCGCCTCATCTCGTTGGCCTGCTGCAGGGCGGTCGTGTAACTCCGCGTCTGCAGAAGCCCCGGAACGTAGACGCAAGAGAAGTGATCCTCCCGGACGGCCTCGTCTTCGAGTGTGAGCAGCAGATTCAGGCTCTCGGGGATGGAGTCGGCGAAAGAGTTCCACCAGCCTTGCTGTTTGGCGTCCTTCGCCAGGGCCACAACGGCCCGGCGTTCGGGCTCACTTACCCCGTACGCACGGCACAGTGCGTCGATGACGAGCCACTTCACCGGCCCGGCCTGAGTCTCATACCGGCTGACAGTCGCCTTCGAGACGCCGACAAGCCGACCGGCCTCTTCCAGTGTCATGCCCTTGCCCGCCCTCAACTTGCGCATGGTGGCGCCGAGCTGACGGCGGCGGGTTGTAGCTCTCGCGGACATGTTGTCTTCCTCCCCGGTGTGGCGCCGCACCACATCCCTGGTGAGCGCCAATCAGGCTAGGTCGAACGGGAGTTGGCGGACTACCTGATTCACCCGACCGAGTTCCGTGAGAAGTTACACAGCGAGACTTCTCAATGTCATACTCGCCAACGAAACGTCACGCAATGCATCCGTACGGACACGGTGGGCGCAGCGTTGTGTGACGCGGAAGGAGTGTGGTCATGTCGGAATACGGCAACTTTGAACCGCGGCTTCGCTGCGTGATGCCGTTCGAGGCCGAGCCGGCAGAACTGTGGCTGCTGCGCACGAGAGTCCGCTGCGCGCTTGGGCAGTGGGGTGTGGCGGCCGTGGCCGATGAAGTGGAGTTGATTGTCACCGAGCTTGCGACGAATGTCGTCAAGCACGTAGGAGAGGGGGCTGCTGCGACGTTGGTCTTGGAGCCGAGACCTGACCGGCTGCGTGTGGAACTGCACGACAAGAGCGACACTGTGCCGACCGTCGGCCCTGGAAACTGCGATGAGGAGTGTGGCCGAGGCCTCCATTTGCTCTCCGCGATGAGCTTGGAGTGGGGCACCCTCCTCACGGCCACCGGCAAGGCGGTGTGGTGCGAGATCTCGCTGGATCCTGCGCTCCAATGCGTGCGAGTTCAGCGGGCGGCGGCTGTGCTCGGTGAGTACCGTCGGGTCGTCGGCGCTGACACTGTGGTTGTACCGACCTATGCGGTGTTGGAGGAATCAGTCACCGATGTCATCGCGGACTTGCTCCACTGGCTTGCCGCCCAGGGCGGAGACCCGGACGACGTACTCGACAGAGCCCAGATGCACTTTGAGGCTGAGAATGAGGCGGCCTAGTTGGTCGTGGTTCCAGCCGGCCGGCATAGGCCGTCATGAGTCGGTGCGTGCGGCGTTCAGTATCACGCCAGCGTCTTCGTACTGGTCGTTGTCATGGAGAGCTGCCGCGATGTTCAACGCCGCCTGCACTTCACGGCGAGCCGCTGTGTGCAGCAAGGTCTCAGCAGCTTCCGCGAGACCGGCGGCTCTGTAGGACATGACGACGGCCGGGAACTCGCGAACTGGCAGGGCATTGGCCATGCTCCAAAGGATCATGTATGCATCCCGGGTACGTCCTGCCGCCTGATGACTGCGATAGGCGTCGAGCTCGGCGGCCCGGGATGGGCCTGAGTCCTGGATAAGGTGCCGGTCCCCCTCTCCTGAGGGGACCGGCACCTCATCGCGTGTCGGCAGCGGAGAAACCCGGCCGCGAAGAGGGGTGATGCGCCGCCGCCTGCGACTGCGACGAGCCGCACGAGAGACGCGAGGAGCCGGCTGCTCCGAGTCAGCCGTTCGCTCCTCGACGGGACGTAAGACAGGTATATCGCCGCCCACGCTGCGTTCAATCCGTGCCCGGAGCACTTCGGCACGCATGCTCAGGAGCTTCCCCAGGCAGTACGGCAGCTCGGTGTGCGTCCGCTGGGCAGCCTCCTCCAGGACCTTGTAGATCTTTTCGAGCTTCCCCTGCTCAGGTACGCGGTTGCCGTTCAGGTAACCCGAGATGGCCGCCTCGCCCGCTCCCGCCTTGTCGGCGATGCGGGACTGCGTGAGCGGGACGCTGTCTGTCGTCTCGCGAAGGGCCTCGGTGAAGCGGCGCAGCTCAGCAGGCAGTTCATCGCCAAGAGGCCTACGCCCTCTGGATCTGTCATGCATCGCCCACCCTCAAGACACGTAGAAAACGACGGAAGACCCTCGATTCTGACGGATCGACAGGTCGACGGAGCAGGGTTTCCGGAATTTTCGTGATTCGCAGTGCCGCGAATATTCGCACCTCTGCGAATGCCGGTCAGGGCTGGATTTCCAGGCCAAGCACGGCAAGAGTTATGGCCATCGGCTGGAGCGGGCAGCAATTCAGGGTGCCCGTCTTCACCCTGTGCCGATGCGGTTTCAGCGGACCTGACGTTAGGGGAACGGGATGGCCATGCCGTCATGGACGGATCCGAAGCTGGGCACCATGAAGCGGGCTGCCCTGTGGTTGGTCACCGTTGTAGGCGAGGGGAACGTCTTCACCAAGGAAGACGTCAAGCACGCATTCCCCGGTGTCAGTCAGGCCGACCGTCGGGTGCGGGACTTGCGTGACCACGGCTGGCAGATCGACACCAACCGTGAGGACGCCTACCTCGGACCACACGAGCAGCGATTCGTGAAGCGGGGAGCCCCGGTCTGGGAGCCTGGCAAGGGGTCCAGGCCAAGTACATCGATCACCCATACCCGGCGTCGTGAGGTCCTGGCCAGCGACGGCCACTTCTGTCGGTCGTGTGGGATCACGCCGGGGGAGACGTACGCCGGCACCTTTGAGTCCGCGCAACTCGACATCGCGCGCCGAGTGGTGAAGCAGCCCGACGGCAGCGAGAAGACCGAGCTCGTCACCGAGTGCAACCGATGCCGGGTCGGTGGGCGAGGGACAGCCGCGGACTTGGAGACGTTGCTGGCCGGAATCGCCACCTTGGGGGGCTTGGAACGCAGGATGCTCGCCGAGTGGGTCCATGAGGACAAACGTGACTTCAGTACTGTGGAGCGGTTCTGGGCGGACTACCGGACGCTCCCGGAGGAGTCGAGGGCCAAGGTCCGCGAGGCGCTGAACTCGCTGGTGAGGTAGGTGCTTTCCGCCTCTACGCCCCGCCGTGGAGGCCCGATCGGTAACGACCCTCGTAGTGCGAATCGCCCGCAACTCTTCTTCAGGAGAAAAAATCTGTGAGTAAGGATTTCGGCCGGCCGCCGCTGGCAGAGGAGAACCGGACGCTGGTCGAGCAACGCTTGAAGGAAGCAGCCGTCGGCAAAGGTATCCGGGAGACGCTGACGGTGGAATGGCGTACCCAGCCGCTGCACATTGAGGTCATCGACATGCCGGTGGACTCCCTCTACTACAACCCGGGCACGCACCGCATCCGAGCGCAGCGCAGTCATGACCCGGAGAAAGATCTAACGCTGGACGAGGATCCTTGGTGCCCGGATGGACAGGATTACCTGCACTACTTGCTGAAGGCCCTGCCGGCGGACCCGTCAAAGGGCGATCCTGACTTCGACAAGCTGCTGGAGAGCTTGCGCGACTTTAAACAGAACGAGCCCGGTCTCATCACGCGCGATGGCATTCTCGTCAACGGAAATACCCGTCGCGCTGCTCTCAAGGAACTGGGCGTTGCCAACATCCGGGTAGGTGTGCTGCCGGATTCCTGCACTTGGGATGACATCAACGCGGTTGAGCTCTCGCTCCAGCTCCGTCCCGACAGCCGGCGCGAATACTCATACATCAACCGGCTGCTCACCATCGATGAGCAGCATCTCCTTGGGCGTCCTATGACGGACATCGCACGGGATTTCCGTATTCGCGTGACCACGTGTGAACAGGACCTCTGGATCCTGTCGTGCCTGCGGGACTTGGTTGAGCGTTCCAAAGACGGTGAAGCGCAGCTGCGGCTGCTGGACTTTGAGAAGCAGCAGGAGAAGTTGCGCGAGCTGCATCGGCGGTACGTCAAGGAGGCTGCCGTCAGCAGGGACAACGCGGAACTCCTCAAGGAGCTGAGGCTCGTTGCGATCGCCTTGAACTTCTCGAAGACTGATGTCCGTCTCATCGAGCCTGACTTCAAGGACCGGTACCTGGACCGGAGGCTGCCTGACGGGCTGAAGGCCGCACCCTCTGCTCCATCAGCCATCGCTATCCCCGGCCTCAACCGTTCCGTCCGGTCAGCTGCCCCGAAGGTGGCACAGGCCAAGGCGCTGACGGACATCGTCCTAAAGGCCAGGGCCGTAGAGACGGCTGAGGACGGCAACCTCTCGGAGAGGGGTACGGCCGCGGCCCAGACGTTTGCGTCCGCGCGCGACGCCATCGAAGACGCACTGGAGCCTGCGGGCAAGGACGCCAGGATCCGTAAGCGGAAGCAGGCCGCACCCGACCGCATCGCTGACGCGTGCCAGGACATCGAGCAGTGCATTACGGACCTAGTGCTTGCCCGTGCTTCCCGCAGCCTTGACGAAGAGGCCTTTGACGAAGCGGTGATCAAGTTGCATGAAACCCTCGGCAAGCTGGCCCACGAGTCGGCCCGGAGCATCAAGACACCTGGAGATGGCGTCTCCTGGCTCCTTGACGCAGTCCGGCAGGAGAGCGTGTGACCACGGCTGCTGAACCGTCTCTGCGCATTGCCTTCGATGTCACCCGGACCCGGGCTGTCTTGAGGGCGGCCAAGGGACTCGAGAGCGACTTCGCGCAGCTGGCTTCCCGATTCCCGGCTGGCGGCCAGCGCACCTTGCTCTCCATAGAGGTCGACCTCGACGACTTCCTGACGGGTCTGGACGCGCTGGCCGTCTGGCAGCGCGCCGAAACCGTTGACTGGGAGCAGGACTTGGCCACCCTCGTCGGTGGTGTGCTCGACGACGCGGACGCAGCCGAACAGCGCATTCAGGACCCTGAATTCACCGGGCCAGTCACCCCAGACGACGTCGAGGAGCAGCTTGGCTCGGACTGGTGCGCTGACCTCACAGACTTTCAAAGGCGGGACATCGCTCAGCTTCTGTCGATGCAGCACGGAGCAAATTTCTCCGTGCCGGGTGCTGGCAAGACGCGTGTGGGTCTTGCCATCTTCGCGGCTCTGCGTGCTCGCGGAGACGTACGACGACTCTTGGTCGTCAGTCCTAAGTCGGCGTACGAGTCCTGGAGTTATGAGAGCGAGGTCTGCTTCAGAGACCCGCTCAACGCTCGGGTGATGGGTGGCCGTCCTGATCCCGGTACGGACGTTCTCATCGTCAACTACGAGCGGCTGGGAAGATCCCTCGCAGCACTTGCTTCCTGGCTCCGGGCCGCTCCGGCAATGATCGTCCTCGATGAAGCGCACCGGATGAAGCTCGGGGCCCGGGGCATCTACGGCAGCGCATGCATGGCACTCGGTCCGCTCGCCAGGCGACGGCTCATTCTCACGGGCACGCCGGCGCCGAACGGCGCACGCGATCTGGAGAACCTGCTGTCGTTCGTCTGGCCCGGTCACGGGCGCCGCGTGGTAACGCAGGTGGTTGCTGGCGGAGACCTCGCCCATGCCAGCAAGGTGCTTCGGCCGTTGTTCACACGCACCACGAAGAACGAGCTGGGGCTGCCTCCATACGAGACCCGTATCCGCATAGTAGAGATGCCGCCGTTGCACAGAGAGGTGTACGACGCGCTTGTCGGACGCTATACAGCCCGCGCAGAATCAGGGCGCTCGGACTTCGACGCTCTTGGCAAAGCGATGCTGCGCCTGCTCATGGCTGCGACCAGCCCAGCGCTCCTGCTGGAAGGCGAGAGCCGGTACGCGGCGCTTGAGTACCAGGTTCCGCCGCTATCGGTTCCAGAGACCGATTCTCTGTTCTCACTGATGCAGAACCTGCCCAGCTATGAACTCTCGCCCAAGTACAAGGAAGCGCTCAGCATCGTTGCGAGCAATGCTTCCATGGGCCGGAAGACCTTGGTGTGGACAACCTTTGTGCGTAGTCTCACGACCATGGAGCGGCTGTTCGCTGCCTACGAGCCGGCAGTGGTCCATGGCGGCACTTCGGATCGGGAAGAACAGATTAAGCGCTTCCGGGAAGACCGAGACTGCCATGTTCTCCTATCGAACCCGGCGACACTCGGAGAAGGAATCAGCCTTCACCAGGTCTGCCACGACGCCGTGTATGTAGATCGCGACTTCATGGCTGGCCGGTTCCTGCAGAGCCTCGACCGAATTCATCGTCTCGGCCTCGCTCCGGGCACGGAAACCCGGGTCACGGTGCTGGCCTCCGAGGGCACGATCGATGAGGTGGTTGCTCTCAGGCTGGAGGAGAAGCTCGAATTCATGGGACAGATTCTGGACGACCCATCAGTGCAACAGCTTGCGGATCTGGAGGAAGAGCCCTCTCTTGCAGCAGGTATGGACATGGCTGACGTCCGTGCTTTGCTCAGCCATATCAGTGCTCATGGCACTCGGTGAGGGGACGCGTCGCGCGGCGCTGCGCTGGCTTGAACAACTTCGTGTGACAGACGTCCCCCGTGCTCAAGCGTTGTTCACTCACCATCCGGACTACGCGGACCTCACGCCAGTTCAGTACGCGGAGGGCCTAGTCCGGCTTCGCCGGAGAGGACTGGTCACTGAGAGTGGTCGGCCTGTGGTCTGTGCCGGCACGCATGAACGGAGGGACAGGGCAGCACCGTCCCGTGTTGCCCAGGTCCATTGGGATCCAGCCGCTGACGCCGCTCGTCGGGACACGGGAGCCGCAGGTGAGCGAGAGGTTCTCCGTCTTCTGATGCTGGGCGGCGCGATACGGATCCGGCATGTCTCCCTGCTCTCCGATGCGTACGGATACGACATTGAGGCGCGTGCGTCAGACGCGGAGAGCATGCACATTGAGGTGAAGGCGACAACTGATCCGACCCGGCTGGTAGTTCATTTGACTCGCCATGAGTACCAAGTGATGTCCAAAGATCCTGACTGGCTCTTGACGGCTGTGTTGATCGGTGCGCAAGGCATAGCCTTGAGCGTTGCGACGGTGAGCCGGGAATGGCTATGCGCCGCCTCACCTGAAGACCGAGACCGGCGAGGCATGTGGGAATCCGTTCGTTTCTCCGTGCCGGATCATGCCCTCACACCGGGCATTGCGAGCGGTGACGGCCGTCGGCTGCTACCGGAGGACGTCTTGCCGCTGATGCCCGTTTGGGGGCTGTCGTTGTCAGCCTGCTCCATGGCCTCCGCGATCCGGTTGCCCACCCCGTGAGCAACCGGCGGAGGGAAGGCGTTGCCTACCTGCCTGTAGGCGGACGTCTTGCGGCCCGCGAATGTCCAGTCTGGCGGAAAGCCTTGAAGAAGGGCCATTTGTCCGACGGTGAGCTTCACAGGCAGTGGATCACCGGGGGCGGGTGGTGCGTCTGCGACACCGGATCCGTTTACCCCGATCGCTGCCCATGCCTGGCGGGCGCGTGAAGGCCCGAGATCCGGCCCGCCGTGCTTCTTTGAACCGCCGCACAGCGTGGGGGCGATCTGCTGGGCTTGCTGGGCCCATGAGTCCGCGAGCTCCCATCCTCGGGATGCCATCGAGTCACGGAGGACACTTCCCACGAGCGCGGTTTCGCCCGGCGATGACTCTCTGTCTGGCCACCGGAAGCGTTTGAAGCTGTTTGGTTCCAGGGCTACGAGGACGGCACGCGGGCGGAGTTGAGGAACTCCGAAGTCGCGGGCGTACAGCAGTCGCCATTCAGCGCGGTATCCAAGCGCGGTGAGGGCTTGGAGGACCCCGGACCGGTAGGCTGCGAATTTCGCTTGAAGCAGTCCCTTCACATTCTCGAGTAAGACGGCCCTCGGTTTGATGGCTGCGATAAGGGTCAAGGCGGCCGGAAAGAGGTCGCGTTCATCGTCGGCTCCGAGTTGCTTGCCGGCGAGAGAGAAGGGAGGGCAGGGGACGCCTGCCGCCAGCAGGCTGATGCGGCGCCCCCGGGTGATCGCAGCCGCGCTGAGTGACCGGACATCTGCCTGCACTACGTTCCAGCCTGGCCGGTTGGTGTGCAGGGTCTGGCATGCATCCGTGTCCAGCTCGACCAGCGCTGCATGGGAGAAGCCGGCGCGTTCAAGGCCGAGCGCCTGGCCGCCCGCACCCGCGCAGAGTTCCAGACATGCGTAGCCGCCGTTGCTGGCGAGGTGTTGGGACACGACGAGGCCCTTCGAGACGGAACTGGTGACTGATGAGGAAAGCTTGCCGTCACTTGCCGCGGCAAGTGACGGCAAGCTACGCTCCGGCCACTATCGAAGGATGCATCGGAAGTATGTTCGGATGGAGTGGCTCTAGTGGAGATTGAGTTCGACTGGCGGGATGCGGCGCTCGGTACTCGTATCCGGGTGGCGTTGTGGCTCAGGGATGAAGTCGGTGAGGGCGGGACCTTCAAGAAGCAGACCCTTCGTGCCGCAATCCAAGGTGCTGAGCAGGTAGACCGGCGCATGCGAGACCTCAGGCCGGCTGGCTGGGAAATCAGGACCTATCGAGACAAGCCCAGCCTGCAGGCGGACGAGCTCTTCCTGGAGAAGGTCGGACTCCCGGTCTGGGAAAGAGAGCATCGCGCGGCAGGGCTGAGGCAGATCAGTGCCAAGACGCGACGCTTCGTTTTCGAGCGCGACGGCCACATGTGCCGGCGCTGCGGCGCGGCCGCAGGGGAGGCGTACCCGGATGATCCGGGTTCTCGGGCGCGGCTGACCCTGGGGCATGTGAATCCGCATAAGTCCGGTGGCGGGGCGAATGCTGAAGAGCTGATCACTGAGTGCGCCCGCTGCAATGAGACCGTGAAGCACCTCACAGGCTCGCAGATGTCCCGTGAGCAAGTGTGGGACCGGATCAAGGAGTTGCCCGTCAAGCACAAGAAGGACTTGCTGGCGTGGATGGCCGTGGATGCCCGCCCGCTGAACGCTGCTGAGCGGGCGTGGGGCATGTACCGTCAGCTGCCCGCAGGGGTGCGTGATGGGGTAAGGCGGGACCTGGAGGCGCTGCTTGAGAGCTGACGCGTACTGGGAAAACTGCCCACAGGCGCAGCTCTCGGTGGCTCTGGATGCGACACTTGCGTGTCTGTAGCTAGTCACCACCAGGAGGCGTTCGATGAGTTCCAGCGGCCAGCCGCTGACCTCCATTGAGATCTGCGCGGGTGCGGGAGGCCAGGCTGTCGGCCTTCATAACGCGGGATTCCGTCATCTCGCGCTTGTTGAGATTGATACGCATGCGGCCGCTACGCTGAAACTCAACGTGGCAGAGCGGAAGCTGTGGGGGGAAGAAGAGGCGAAAGGATGCCAGATCCTCTCCATGGATGTGAAGGATTTTGAGCCCCCTTCAGATGGGGACCTCGCTCTACTTGCTGGCGGCGTGCCCTGCCCGCCATTCTCTGTCGCGGGTAGACAGTTGGGGAAAGATGATGAGCGTGATCTTTTCCCTGAAATGTTGAGACTCGTCAACCACCTCAAGCCTCGCGCAGTAATGATCGAAAACGTTGCTGGGCTTGTCAAGCCTTTTCATAAGTTCGCCAGTTATCGTGAGGAAATCAAGAAGAAGATTCGCTCCGAGGGCTATGTAGTCTGTGGCTGGCGCCTCCTTGAAGCAGCAGACTATGGAGTTCCTCAGCTCCGACCCCGAGCAATTCTGGTGGCTATTCGGAAGGACTGCTACCGAGGGTTTGAATGGCCTAAGCCGTCAGGTGAACTGGTGACGGTGGCGGAGGCCTTGAAGCCTACGATGGAACGCCGCTTCGATAGCGTCGGCAGGCATGAAGGGTATGTGAAATGGTGGAAGAAAGCCACTGATGCTGGCGCCGTCGCTCCTACCTTGGTTGGGGGATCTAAAAAGCACGGCGGGGCGGATCTGGGCCCCACCCGGGCAAAGAGGGCTTGGGCAGTGCTCGGTGTGAACGGTATGGGCGTCGCCAACGATGAGATTGATGTAAATATCGAAAGGGATCTGGGCAATCTCGATTTGAAGATCGAGGATCCTGAGATCAAGCGTCTCGGTCCCATGCTTACAGTTGAACAAGCGGCGATCATCCAAGGATTTCCGCAGAATTGGCGATTCTCGGGACGTAAGACCGCCCAGTATCGTCAAGTGGGAAACGCTTTTCCTCCGCCCGTTGCCGAGGCTGTTGGGCGATCTATCAAGGAATCCTTGGAGCGGACCGGAGATATTCTCGACCCCCCCGACGGGGACCTCGAACTGGACGGAACGATCTGTGCTTCAGATCGAGATACCCTGATCTGAATTCGGCTTCCGCCGCTCCTCAACTGTCTGTACAATTTTTGCAGCGGATTCCTCGGCAGATGTGTGCTCCCAGAACCGCAGTACAAGCCATCCGGCGTCAGTAAGCCGCTGATCAGTGTCGCGGTCGCGCGCCATATTGCGCGCGACCTTTTCTGACCAGTACCCCGGGTTTGTCTGTGGTGATACGTAGTGCTCAGGGCATCCGTGCCAGTAGCACCCGTCAATGAATACGGCAACCTTCGCGGGACGGAAGACCATATCCGCTGTCCTGCGAAGGTCTGGCAGCGGCCTTGCCGCAACCCGGTACCGCAGGCCGTTTGCATGGACCAGCCTCCGGATCAAGCGCTCAGGCTTGGTGTCCCGACTTCGAATGGCCTGCATGTTGCGACGTCTCGCTGCAGATGAAGCCCAAGAGCCTTCAGGTGGGACCCAGGGCTGCGGGTCTTTCATCTCCTGCTCCTGCATTGTGTCGAAGGGGCTGGCGCTCTAACGCTCTCGAAGGCGTTTGGCCCTCCTGCGCGCACGCTCCAGGGCGGCAACCGCGGCTTGCGGGCCTTCAGGAGGCCACGGCTCCCAGTGCTTCAGCCGATAGAAAGACAGGACGCGACGTCCCTTCTTCCGCTGAGAGTTCTTGATGACCCAGCCCAGAGATCTTAGCTCGCGCATGCGTTTTGTCGGATCTCCGTGGTTCTCCTCGCGAGCGACGAGATCGATAAGCTCCTTCGGGACATCTTCGCCGTGCATGGCCTTCAGTAATTCGCCGATGCGCATGTGGACTTCGGGCAGCCCGAGCGACTCGCGCAGAGCGGCACTGTGCTCCTGGTAGTCGGCGAACAGTGCCTGCTTCGCGTGGTTGTCTTCAACACAGAGGAGTTGAAGGTTCTCCGCGTCATTGGTGCCACCGAGATCGAGGGGGACCATGTGATCGATCACTAGTTTTACATGGTCATCCTTCGGTGTGCGGCCACAGGCCGCACAACGGTTGCTGTAGGTGTGATAGACGAGAGCGCGGGTCGATGCGGAGATACTCTTCCTGGCCGTTCGCTGATCGGCGTCAGGATTCCACCCCAGCAGAGGATATGAGAATGAGTTCGCCTTCCCGGGTATCCGGTGTGCAGGCACATCAAAGTATGTCCGCAGAGAGCGAAGGCGACGATCCATCTGCAGGTTAGATTTTCCGCTGAGAACCTTGACACGCTCCCTGATCGCAGCCATCTCCAGGGGATTTTCGCGCGAATCGTAGAGCACGCGGTATACAGCGCGTGTCTCAACGTCAGTTACCAGCTCCCGCAGTTCCTGGCTGTCCGGGGTAGGCAGGGGGCGGGAGTCGTTTGGCTGTGGCATTGGTCCTTACGTTCGCTCGTCAATAACAGGGTGTGAAGCCGCGCTACGGTGCGTCGATGACAGCCTCGTCTTCACGAGACTTGTCAATGGTACGGAAACGGACCAGGGGGCCTGGCTTGGCGTGGGGATCTGTCGCGGGTATGAAGGCCGCTGCGATCACTACCTTGTTCGGGCTGATCTGACCGTTCGCGACGAGCGAGGCGGGAGTTCCGAGGTCTGTGCTCACGACCGGATAGAGCAGGACCGCGCCTCGCCGTGGCTGGTGGAACTCGGTGGCGTACGGGTCATCCTCAACAAGCTGGAGCTTCCCTGCCACGCGTTCCGCGGACTGGCGGTGCGCCAGACCGGTGATGCGGTTGAACGGGCCGTGTGCCAGACGGGTTCGCCGGACGAGGCTGAGCGGCTCGCTGCCGAGGATGCTGGCGGAAACAGAATCCCGGCTGCTCGTCTGGGGCGCTATGACGAGCCAGTCATTCGTAGCGCAGTCAGGATCACGCAGGAAGTTCAGGTGAGGGGTGAATAGGTCCGGTCGGTCCCAGATCAGCCCGGCCATGATGTCGAGCAGTTGGCTGTGCGGGATCACGCATGTCTTCGCCGAGTACTGGGTGTAGTTACCGCGGTCACGTGGGTTCAGGTGGACGAACGGCACCGGTCGCTCGCTCAATGAGGTGAGCACAGGCAGCCAGACTTTGGCGTTCTGGCGCAACTCAGTGCCTGCCTCCGGGTAGGCCTTGGGCTCTACCCACTCACCGGGAGACCGTACCTCCACGAGTTCCGCGTTGAACATTTTGTTCCGTGCCGACGGTTTCACCCACGGCAGGTGCTGTGCGACCAGGGGCGGCACCTTCGCCGGCGTCAGCTGAGGCTTGCCGTCGACCATCACAGAGTAGCGGGACAGTTGCTCGCGGAAATTCTCTTCGTCGCGGCAGACCGCTTCGAACGCCTCGTACAGATCGGCTGACTGGGACTTCGTCAGAGCTTCCTCGCGGCCGATGTATAGCCGGACCAGGTCCCGGTAGCTCGGGCGGAAGCCAAACCAGCGGCCCATCTGCATAAGAGTGTCCGCTTGGCGGGTGGTTCGCCGGTAGTACGTGATGGTGAGGCCCTCGACAGTGAAACCGCGGGACAACTTCGTGCCGCCGACCAGGATTTTCCATACGTTGGGATTGCGGTCGAAATCAAGGTCGAGCTGGTCGAAGTACCGGTCGGTGTCGCCATTGACCACGATGACCGGGTTGCCGTTCTTGCCAATAAGCTGGCGGGCTCGGCCGACATAGGGACGCAGCTCGTGGAAAGCGGAGGGGAGCGGAAGGGCGCCATCGGACGTGTCGTTCTCGGTCCCAGCCAGTGCCCTGCTCACCGGTGCGAAGTCGCGGTCGAAGAGTGTCGCTAGCCGGGCGTGACCTGCCGTCGAGGAATAACCCGCCTCATGCCACATGGAGTTGAGGCGCAAGGCCAGTGCCGCATGGTCGTCCATCCTCACCGATTCGTGGACGAGCATGGTGTGGTGGCGGAAGTGCCCTTCCGGAGCACCCCGATCCGCCCGGTACAGCTTGAGCGCACCGGTGAGGACAAAGGCGTCCATGGCCTCCTGGAGGCGGTCGCCTGTTGACTCGTAGACGCTGCGGACATGAGCCTTCTCGCGGGAGGTGGCGAAGTCACGCTCCTGGTATGGGATTTCGGAGTCAAGGTCGTGGAAGTCCTGGACTCCCATGTAACCGCTCGGCCGGGGAAGAGAAATGAGGAAGTCGGTCGGGAAGATGTCCTCGCTGTCGCTGGGGTCGACGAAGACGTTGGCGAACGGGGTGGCGGTGTAGCCAACGTACTGCGCACGCGGCAGAAGTCCCAAGAGCTGAGAGATCAGCCCGTTGATGGCGGTGCGGGTGGGGCGGCCCGAATCCCATTTCTTAGGGTCGGTGGTGTTGACGGATGCCTGGTCTGACTCATCGTCGATGATCAGGACCGGGAGCTGGTCGAGGAGACCGTGGATCTGCTTGAGGTCCTTGACTAGTTTGGTCAGTACCGCTTTGTTCTTCTTCACGACCAGCATGCGGGCGGCGGAGTGATGAAGGTTACGCGGATCATGGAGCGGCGCCACTGGTTCACGCTTCTCGAATTCGAGAGCGCGGATTCCCTGGGCCAGGGACTTGTAGTCGCTGTCACGCGTGGTGAGGCGCTCAATGTCGAACGCGCCAAGTGCGGAGGGCCGTGCGCCGTACTGGACGAACTTCGGCCAGTCCTCGTCATCGCCTACGTAGTCGATGCCGACGAGCGTGTCGACATCAGACGCGTTGGCGCCCCGAAGGATGTTTTCCTGGCCGATCAGCTCCATGTCGATGCGGCGCTGTGTCTGGGCGCGTAGCAGGTTAAGGGTGCCGCTGAGAACGATGACCAGGCGGTATCCCGCGTCGATCGCCTTCGCGGCGACACCGGTGAAGTTGGCTGTCTTCCCGGACTGTACATAGCCGACAACGAGACCCTTGGCCTGGCGGGCTGTGGACTGTTCAGGGTCGGTGAGGCGTTCGACTACGGCACGGCTGGCCTCGTGGAGGGAAGCCACAGCGGCATCGCTCCAGCCCTTCCTGCGCAGTACTTGTTCGTAGGCTGCCCAGTAGAAGGAACGCGTAGTAGCCCGTTCCAGCGTGTACCAGGGCGTGAACTCCCGGGTGACAATCGTGGGCCCGGGCGTCTTCGGGACAGGAACGGCCAAGTTCAGCGCGGCCCGCACCTCGCCGTCGAAGCACAGCCGGGCATAGACAGCGGCTCGGCGTTCATCGCTGCGGGCAGGGGTTTCCGGAGACCATGCAGGGTGCTCGTCGAAGTCCCAGGCGCTGAGGGCGCGGCTCCACACCCCCTTCAGCGCCTCGTCACCGCATGCCAGAAGCCTCAGGAATACGGTGTCAGAAAGATCAGTGCCGGGATAATCCTCGTCCGCGAACTCGGCTGCCCACTTTGCGAAGTGGCGCGGGCGGTCGTGCATCGCCGACAGGGTAGAGGCGTGCACTTTCAGGAGAGTACTGGAAGAGGAATCTGCTTGGTTCACGGCGTGGAAATCCTCGTCGGCAGGTCAGTTAGGACAGGCAGGTCAGGAGCTGTACCGCTCGCGCCGCTCCCGCTGAGCGTGAACGGACGCCATCAGAATGCCGTTGAAGTAGTCGATGCGGTCGGCGCGAGTCTTCTCCCAGCGGCCCAGACCGAAGCAGTCCTCCAAGAGGAGGTACAGCAGAGTCTTCGCCACCGGAGCGTCGTTGGCACCGCCCCTCTGTCCGTCATTGAAGTCCTCCCGAAAAGCCTTGTTGAGGACGAGGACGTTGTTCTCGCGATCCAGATCAAAGAATCGGTTGTCTGCTAGCGCTCCCCAAACGAAGTCGATCGGCTCCTCGCCTGGTTTCTCGGGAAGCTCCTCCTTGATGATCCGCTTGATTCTGGGGTCCAGGCCCTTACCTGGGGATGTCACAGCCTTGCGCACAATCTCGGTGCGCTTTGAACCATCCCTGTACGCCGACTCCGCGTCGCTGAGGAACGAATGGAAAGTATTTCCGCCTGTATCCACCGCCTTCTCGATGCCGAGGGTGAATGCCGGGGTGACGGTGACGGTCTCCTTCTTCACGTCGAGGCTCATGACGCCGTTCGGCTCGGAGGGGAGGTCGACTGCGATGCGAGCCAGCACGAGGTGGCTCTCGGGGTTCCGAAGGCCGTTCCAGCCGCCGGCCTGGACGAGGCGGTCGTTCCGGTAGAAGTAGAAACCCTGCCGGTCAGACAGCGCGCCAATCTGGCGGAAGCCTGCCTGCTTGGATTTGGCCGGCCAGACGTGCACGGCTAGTTGTACTTCTCCAGCACCTTCCACGGGCGCAGTGAACTCCCGCGGGTACCCAGCCTTGCCGGGCACTTTGTAGCCGAAGGGGTCCAGTGCTTCGACCGCGATGTGATCCACTTCCTCGCCTATGCCCTCCTCGCCGGAACTCACATCCCATACCGCGATGTCGACTTTCAACCCCTGCTGAAGGAAACGGTGCAGGTAGAGGCCGAGGTGGGTCTCCAAGCGAGAGATAGCCTTCGACAGGTACTGGTCGCTCTGGCCGCGTCCGACAGTCTCGAAGGCGCGTACACGGTCCCAGCGCACGACCGTGCCGTGCCACTCGATGATTCCGTCGTAGCGGTCAATGAGGTCTTGTGCGTAGTGAGGGTCGACGGTGTCACAGCGGAATCCGTCCTCTATGCCCTCAGCTGTGAGACAACGGCCTGCCGCGCGACTGCGTTTCGTACGGCTGACCATCGTCAGCGACGAAGCGTGGGACAAGGATGCGGCCTTCAGGCCCGTGCCGTACATGCCGAGAGAGTCATCGCCGTACTCTCTTCGGTGCCCCACTGTCATCGCGGCGTCCAAGTTGGCATCGTCCATACCGCGGCCGTTGTCGATGATCAAGAGGGTGGCAATGCGATTGGTATCGCGCAGGAAATGCACGACGACCTCATCAGCGCCTGCATCGATCGAGTTGTCAATTAGGTCGGCCACGGCGACCTCGAACCCGTAACCCTGATTCGTCAGGGCTTTGCCGTAACCAGCATCTGGAGGCAGGTAGGCGCTGCCGGTGGTGGGGACGTCGTACTGCCAGGCGCTACCGGGCTCGTAAGGCATCGCGATCCTCATACACACAGGTCAGGGCCTGCATGGGGAAGCGGCCCGTCAGCTCAGTCGATAAGTGTGACCGTACTGCAAAGGTCGGACATAGGTGCAGTTGATCCCAAAAGAGGAGAGGAAAGTCCCCTATCTCCGGTGTGCAGGTCCGGGCGAGCGCCCTGGAGTGCTTCATGGCACTCCGGACGAGTGCGGCGTTCATACGCTTGCTGAGCGACCGAGTGAGGGCACTACTTGTCCAACACCGGAGGGACGTTAAGGCGGTTCTGCGGCACGGGGTCAGCTTGTCGCCTGCTGGCAGAGCACGCCAGGTTTGTGGAGAGAGTTCGGTTGGTGTGCACCTCGACGACCGCGCGTCGGTCGGACGGGTCGTAGCGGAGGACTACTGGCGTGCTGTGGAAGAGGCCTGGTAGTCGGCGTGGCGTTCGCGGGGGCAGTCGCGGGTGGCGAAAACGCCCATGGACGATCAGCCCGCGAAGAGGAGCGCGATGGTGAGCCAGAGCTGGTCCACGTCGGGCTCCTCCGGGCAGGCAGCCAGGTCAGCTCGTCGATTGAGTCTGCTGCCCCGTGGGCGGTCGACCGATCCGTTCAACTGGTTCTTGCGGACGGTCTGTTCGAGCGAGCCGTTCAGGCAGTGTCCCCGTGGCACCCCTCATACACCCGCCCCGACCCACACCAACACGACGCCCCCCGCTCCGGCGGCCAAGCCTCCGCCCGACCCCGCGCCGCCAGCGTCGTCGCATACTGCGGCAGCAACAACGCATCCCCAGGCGAAGCCCCCTCGGACGCCGCGAACGCCTCATAAGAAGGAACCGTGCCCGTCACGATCCCCAAGTTCGGGGTGCCCGAGGCCGCCAGCTCCCTCAGCGATTCCTCTATCGTCGCGAGGTGCTCCTCGTGGGACGGGTACTCCTCGGCCAAAGTCGGGTACGCCGACAGCAGTTCCGTCAGTTCCGAAGCCGGCCAGTGCAGTATCGCCACCGGGAACGGGCGGGACAGCGCCTCCCGGTACTTGCCCAGTTCCGCTCGGAGGCGGGAGATCTCCGCCTCCAGCTCCGCCGGGTTGTCCGAGCCCAGGGACCAGACTCGTTTCGGGTCGTGGAGTTCGTCCAGGGAGACCGGGGACGAGTGGAGCGTGTCCGCCAGGGCGTCCCAGTTGTCGTGGGGCAGGCCCAGCATGCGGCGTACGCGGTGGCGGCCGAAGAGGATCGGGTGGGTCGCGTACGGGGGTTCCTGGACGTCCGTCAGGAGGTGGGCCGCCGCCTCCGTGAACGTCTGCTGTGCGGCCTCCAGCTCGTCATGGGACTCCAGGGCCTCGGCCACGATCACCCAGGGCGCCGGGTCGCGCGGGGACGCCGCGCGGACGCCCTCGATGATCGCGGTTGCCTCCGCCTCGTGGCCGTACTCCCAGAGGTTGGCCGCCTTCAGGGCCCGTACCAGAAACGGGTTCTCCAGGGCGGTCGGGCCGGAGAGGAGGCGGTCGTAGAGGGACGTGGCTCGGGGGCGGTCGTCGGCCAGTTCGAGATGGGCCGCGGCCTGCGACAGCAGGTGCTCGGCGTCCTCGGGGTAGAGGCCAGCGGTCCGCTCCAGGCGTGCTGCTTCGGCGTGGTGGTCGACGTATTCGGCGGGCGTGTCGGGGCGCATGGGGGACACCGTACTGCCGACCGCCCGGCGGAGGAGAGGTATGGGCAGGCCAGGGGTGAGATCTGCCCGAGGGGCCCGCGTCGTACGCGGTGTGGGGGGAGCAGCGCCTTCATGGGGATGGTGAGTTCGGGGCTCAGCCTCTAGCCTGCGGCAGCCACCGCAGGCAGACGGTCCTGACGGTCTTGAGGGGAGGGGGTGGACCCGTGCGCGTTCCCGTCGTTCATCAGCAGCGTCGGCGGCGGCGTGCTCGTTACCTCCGCTTTCTCTGGAACGGTGCCGAGGTCCTCGTAACCCTCGGTGTTGTTCTCCTGCTGCTCGTCGTTCATCAGTTGTGGTGGACCAATCGGCAGGCCCGGGAGGGCGCCGAGCGGAAGGTCCAGGCCCTGGAGAGGGAGTGGGAGACGGATACGGGTAGGGATACGGAGTGGGGTGCCATCGGTGGGGATGAGGGTGGGGGCACCGTCCGCGGCGGAGCCGCCCCCGGACCCGAGCCCTCCTCCGGCGGTAGTTCCCCGCGTGCGTCCGGCTCGTACTCCGACTCCGGCTCCCTCGCCAACCCCCGCCCCCGCTGGACCCAGGCCTACGCCATCCTCTCCATACCCCGGCTCGACCTCCGCGTTCCCGTCGCCGAAGGGGTCGGCAAGGTGGGCGTGCTCAACAAGGGGTACGTCGGGCACTATCCGGGCACCGCTCAGCCCGGGCGGGCCGGGAACTTCGCCCTCGCCGGGCATCGGAACACCCACGGTGAGCCCTTTCGGTACATCAACCGGCTTCGGCGGGGGGACCGGGTCGAGGTCGAGACCCGGGCCGCCGTTTACACGTACGTCGTCGACAGGACGCTGCCGCAGACCTCGGCGGGAGATGGGGGAACGATCCGCGAAGTCCCTCGCAGCACGGTTCGGCCCGCGTACGGGTACACCGAACCCGGTTACTACCTCACCCTCACCACCTGTACTCCGGAGTACACCTCCAAGTACCGCCTCGTGGTCTGGGGGAAGCTCAGTTCCATGCGGCCCCGCTAGGGCCACTCGTTCGCAGGCGGTCAGGCGGTCAGGTCTTCTTGGGCTTGTCGTAGGGGCCCAGGAAGCGTGGTGCGCCGTTCTCCACGCGGTGGAGGAAGAGGCTGTTGACCCAGAGGAACAGCTTGGTCACCGGATCGAACTTGATGGTCTTGGCGAGCCCCTTGTAGGTGGTCTGGCGGAGCCTGCGCACCATGGCGCCCCGCTCGGGCTCGACGTTGCCCAGTTCGCGCAGGCCCTGAGCGATGAAGAGCAGCGCGTCGTACGCCTCCACCGCGAAGCGTTCGACGGTGCGTACCCCGAAGCGCTTCTTGTACGCCTTCACAAAGCGTGCCGCGGCGGGCAGCTCGGCCGGGTCGACGTACGTCGTGGTGATCACCCAGCCCTCGGCCGCCGGGCCCGCCTCCGTGAGGAACGCGGGCTGCAGGACCGGTTCCGGCGCCATCCGTGTGCCGCGGAATCCCGCCTGTTGCAATGCGCGGGCGCAGAGTGCGGCCCGGTGCGGCGAGGAGCCTGCGTACACCACGGCCTCCGCGTCGGCGGCGAGGACGGCGGCGGCGACCGTGTCGAAGTCCTCGCTGTCCGCGGGGACGACATGGGTCGTGGTCGTGCCGTTGGCCGGCGGGTACGCGGTCAGGTCCTTGACGATCTGCCAACTGGTGAGGCCGGCTGCCTTGTCGTCTATGAGGGCGGTCCTGCGGCTCTCCTCGGTGTGGGTGAGGTAGTAGATGAAGGGCGTCGACAGAGCGTTCTCGTCGGGCCGGAGCTGAAGGTACGCGCGGGTGGTGGCCTCGATCGTGGACTTGGCGTTTAGATCGGCGCCGGCGGAGACGGTCACGATGGGCAGGAGGGCCTTCTCGTAGCGGGAGACGGCGGCCTCGGCCGTGGCGCTGCCGGTCGGGCCGATGACGGCGTACACGTCGTCGTCCGCTACGAACTTTCCGGCCACCTCCGCCGCCCGCTTCGCCTCTCCCGCGTCGTCGAGCACCTTCAGGGCCAGGTCGAACGTGCGGCCGTCACGGGAGCGGGAGTTGAAGTCCGCCACGGCCAGCCGTGCGCCCCGCTCCTGGGCCAGGCCGATCGCCTTGTCCGGTCCCGACAGGTCCGCGTGCAGACCGATGACGTACCGGGGGAGGGGTTCGGAGCGCGTCGCGCCGTCGCTGTCGCTGTCGGACCTGGGTCTGGTGGCTGCCCACGCCGCCAGGCCGCCGCCGGTCAGGACCACCGCGGCCGCCGAGCCCAGTGTCAGCAGGCGGCGCCGGGAGACGGAGGGCCCCTCCAGCGGCTGCACGAGCGTGGTCGGGCCGGGGTCGGGGCCGGGGTAGGGGGCGGGGTCGGGCAGGGCCAGGACGGCGGACGAGCGTTCCGCGATCAGCCGGGGCAGGGAGGGCGGCAGCCAGTCGTCCGTCCGTTCGCCCGCCTGATTGTCTGCCGGTTCGCCCGTCCGTTCACCCGCCCGTTCGCCCGCCTGATTGCCCGGCTGGATGCCCGGCTGGATGCCCGGACCCGGCTGTTCGCCCTCCCGTTCCCCCGCACCTCCATCCGCACCTCCATCCGTATCTCCGCCCGTACCTCCGCCCTCCCGGGTACTCCCGCGGGCGCTCCCGTCCGTCAGTGCGTCCCGCACCGCCTCTGCCGTGGGTCTGGCCGCCGGGTCCTTGGCGAGGCAGTCGGTCAGCAGCGGGACCAGGGTCCACGGCACGGCGTCCAAGTCCGGTTCCTCGTGGACCGTACGGAAGATGATGGCGGCCGGAGTGCCCGTACCGAACGGGCGGCGGCCGGTCGCCGCGTACGCCAGGACGCAGCCCAGTGAGAAGACGTCGCTCGGCGGGCCGATGTCACGGCCCTGCCCCCGTGCCTGCTCGGGCGAGAGATAGCCGGGCGAGCCGATCACCACGTCGCTCGCGGTCAGCGCGGTGGCACCGGTGGAACGCGCGATGCCGAAGTCGATCAGCCGGGGGCCGTCGAGGGCGAGCAGGATGTTGCCCGGCTTGACATCCCGGTGCACCAGGCCCGCGGCATGCACCTCGGTGAGCGCTTCGGCCAGCCGGGCGCCCAGCGCGCGGACCGTCCGCTCCGGCAGCGGGCCGTGCAGCGTGACGGCCTCGGCCAGCGACGGGCCCGGGACGAAGGCGGTCGCCAGCCAGGGTTCGCGGGCCGTCGGTTCCGCCGCAGTGACCGGTACCAGCCACCGTCCGGTGAGGCCGCTCGCCGCCTCCGCCTCGCGCCGGAAGCGGGCCCGGAAGTCGTGGTCGGCCGCGTACTCGGCGCGGATCACCTTCAGCGCGACCAGCGCCCCGCCCGTCGAGCGGGCGAGGTAGACCACGCCCATGCCGCCCGCGCCGAGCCGTCCTAGCAGCCGGTAGCCGCCGACGAAGGGCGGGTCGCTCGGCTTGAGCGCGCGCACCGCCGCGTGCCCTGCCGCGGGTTCATTCTCGTGCTCTTCCGCGTGCCCTCCCGCGTGCTCTTCCGCGCTCCCCTCCGAGTGGGCTCCGCCCACCGCTACACCTTGGAGGGGGCTTCGCCGACGAAGCGGAACCGGCCGTCCTCGACCTGGTACAGGGATACGCCCCAACCGGCGAACGTGCCGTCCTCCGGCCTGAAGGAGAACTCCTTGGTGATGCCCTTGTAGCGGCTCTTGCGCAGCAGGCCCACCAACTCCTTGCGCCCCGGCGGCCGTCCGCCCTTCGTGGCCTTCGCGGCCTTCACCAGCTCCTGGAGGACGAGGTTGACGGCGTCGTACGCCTCGGCCGCGTAGTAACCGGGCGCGGCACCGAAGCGCTTGCGGAAGGCGGCGGTGAAGGCCTCGGCCGCGGGCACGGCGGAGGGGTCGATGAAGGAGGAGGTCAGCATCCATCCTTCGGCCGCGTCCCCGGCCTGCTCCAGGAACGCCGGGTCGATCACGGCCTGCGAGGTGATCCGCGGCCCGTCGAAGCCGACCGTCACCAGTTCCTTGGCAACCCGGGCCGCACCCTGCGCATAGCCGGCGTAGACGAAGGAGCCGATCCCGGACCGCAGCATGTCGGCGATGACGGGTTCCAGGTCGTCCGTGTCCGCCGGGACCACCCGGGGGTAGGCCGGCCGGCCCAGTCGGCGGAGCATCATGTTGGTGATCGAGGCGGTCTCCTGGGCGTAGGTCCGCCCCGTGCGGTCCTGGAGCAGGCCGGCGCGCCGTGTCCCTTCCTGCTTCATCAGATACACGCCGAGCGGAAAGGCGAGGTAGGAGTCGCTGGGGCGGCAGTGCACGAAGGACCGGTACTGCTGCTGGGTCAGGAGCAGTCCTCCGGCCGAGACGCACAGCAGCGGCAGCAGGGCCTCGTCGTAGGTGCTGAGAACGGCGTTGGCCGTGTCGTCGCTGGTCGGGCCGAGCACGGCGAGCACGTCGGCGTCGTCGATCAGCCTCTTGGCCGCGCCCGGCGCCCGCCCCGCGCTGCCGCCGTCGTCCACGGGCTTCAGAGTGAGCTCGAAGGGCTTGTTCTTACGGGAGTTGAACTGTTCGATCGCCAGCCGCGCGCCCTGCTCCTGCGCCTTGCCCGCCGTCCGCTGGGGCCCGCTCAGATCCGCCTGTAGGCCGATGGCCCAGCGGCGGGCCCGCGGCGCCGAAGCGCCCGGAGGATCATCGTCGCGCAGGACGGCCCAGGCCGCGGCCCCGCCCCCGGCCATGAGCAGCGCCGCGCCGGAGGCCAGGAGCAGCCGCCGTCGGCCCGGCGACGCCGGCTCCGCGTCGTCCGGCGCTTCGGCCGACGCGTCGGCGTCGGCGACGGTGGGCTCGATGTCGGGCAGCGCCAGCATCTCGGCCGAACGGTCGGCGATGACCCGTACGACGTCCTCGGGCAACCAGTCGATCTGTTCGCCCTCGGGCACCGTGTCCTCGATCAGCAGCACCGTGCCGAACTGCTCGGCCGTCGGACGGTCCGCCGGGTCCTTCGCCAGGCACAGGCGCAGCAGGGTCAGCAGCTCGACGCCCTCCGTGTCCTCCCCGGCTTCGATGCCGGCCAGGTCGGGTTCGTCGTGGACCGTACGGTAGAGCAGGGCGTCGACCGTGCCGGTGCCGAACGGCGGACGGCCGCTCGCCGCGTACGCCAGCAGGCAGCCCAGCGAGAAGATGTCGCTCGCCGGGCCCACCTCCGCGCCACGCGCCTCGGCCTGCTCGGGGGAGAGGAAACCGGGCGTGCCGACGACCATGTCGGCGGAGGTGATCGCGGTCTCGTCGGTCGCGCGGGCGATCCCGAAGTCGATCAGGCGCGGACCGTCCACGGCGAGCAGGACGTTGGCGGGCTTGACGTCGCGGTGGACAAGACCGGCGGCGTGCACCTCGCG
Source organism: Streptomyces sp. NBC_00878 (assembly GCF_026341515.1). Taxonomy (NCBI): domain Bacteria; kingdom Bacillati; phylum Actinomycetota; class Actinomycetes; order Kitasatosporales; family Streptomycetaceae; genus Streptomyces; species Streptomyces sp. NBC_00878. The sequence goes on from NZ_JAPEOK010000001.1 coordinate 6,835,705, forward strand.
CAGCGCCGCGGCGAGCATCCGGCCCAGGACCCGCACGCTGCGGGTGGGCAGCGGGCCGTGGCGGGCGACCGCCTCCTCCAGCGAGGGGCCGGGTACGAAGGCGGTGGCCAGCCAGGGCTCGTCCGCGTCCGGGTCGGCGCCGGTGACCGGCACCGCCCAGGGGCTGGTCACCCGGCGGGCCGTCTCGACCTCACGGCGGAACCGGGCGCGGAAGTCCGGCTCGTGCGCGTACTCGGCCTGGATAACCTTGACGGCGGCCAGTGCCCCGGCCTCCGTACGGCCGAGGTAGACCACGCCCATCCCGCCCGCGCCGAGGCGGGCCAGCAGCCGGTGCCCGCCGATCGAGGCGGGGTCGGTGGGGAGCAGACGCTCGCTCATTCCGGCGCCTCCAGTTCGCTCTCGGCGAGGCTCAGCATCCGGCCCACTCCCTGAAGCATGGCGGCGTCGACCTCCTCGTCGGTCCGGCCCTTGGCGCCTCTGCCGACGACGGCCATGGTGACCTGGGCCAGCCGGTTCTGCATCCAGTAGTAGTAAAGGGGGCCGCCGAGTTCGTCGCTGTAGTACTTGCCGCTTTCCGTGAGCGTGTCCTCGGAGTTGATGTTGCCCAGCAGGCCGAAGGCCGACGCCTGGGAGAACAGGTCGCTGATCCGCTCGCCCTGGCGGAGCTGCTGGTCGGGGCAGCGCAGCGCCTCTTCGAGGGTCTCTGCCATCTCCCAGTCGGCGGCCGTCGCGGTTTTGTGCACGGTGACGGCGGCGGCGATGCGGATCGGGCCCTTGCCGTCCTCCGCGGGCAGTTCGCTGTAGCGGGTGAGGCTGGCGAGCACCGTCGCCGGCAGCGGCTCGCGCTGCCAGACGCACTTCGCGTTGAGCACGGGCCAGAAGCCGGGGTCACTCTCGTACGGGTTGCGCTTGACGAAGCCGGGGCCCCAGTCGGCGGGCTCCGCCGCGACGGCGCGGGCCAGGCGCAAGGCCTCCGCGCGGGTCTTCGGCGCTCGGCCGGGATCGGGGGTGAAGTCCAGGACTGCGGCACTGGCACTGGAGGTGGGACTCGGGGCCGGGCTGGAGCGTGTGTCAGCGCTCGCGGTCGCCCCTTCGGAGCCGGTGGGTCCGGAGCCGGCGGGTTTGGCGGTCCCGTCGTCCTTGTCCCCGCCCCCGCCCCCCGAACAGGCGGCCAGCAGCAGCCCAGTGGCCAAGGCGCAGAACGACAGCCGCACACGTCTTCGGTACACCATCAACTCCCCCCACCCGTACGCGAGTTCCCCCGCGGGGAGGGTATCGACTATGCCCCCGGGGTACTACGAACTTGCCGGAGTCCGTCGTTCTGCATCCTGTATAACGGCAGGAGGCCGCAGAATGGCTGGGGACCAGAAGGACCAAAGGGTCAAAGGGTCAAAGGATCACAAGGCGGGAGGGCAGTCGATGGCGCGGACCTGGGCTCAGCTGAAGCCCGCCGTCCTGCTGCTCGTGCTTCTCCTGCAAGTGGCGCTCCTCGACACCGGCAGCCTCTCCGGAGCCGTCGCCGTCACGTTCGCCGCGACCGCCGCGGCCGGGTCCGCGCTCGCCGCCTGTTCCCTCATCGCCTCACGGCTCGCGCCCGCCGTGCCTCGTACGCGGGTCCGTACGGCCATGCGTGACCGTGAGCAGCGCACGGCGTTCCTGCCGCAGCGCGATCCCGACGCCCGTGGGCGCAGGCGGCCACGGGCACCCGGCCGTTCCCTCCTGACGGCCGCGTAGGGGACCACTCTTCGGGACGCCTTGGGACTCTCGGGACGTCTCTTCGGGACGCTCTCAGAGCCTCCGCGGGAGATTTCCGGAGATCCTCAGCAGACCCCACCCCCGCGCGGGTCGTCATGCCGACGTACATCCCGTACTTCTCCCGGCACGACGAGACCCCACGGAGGGCTCACCCATGTCTGTCTTCTCCTCGCTCATGTCCACTTTCGCGAGCCTCGTCGAGGGGCTTTCCGAGTTGCTCGAACCGCTCTTCCAGGCTTCCGCGGCAGCCGCCGCGATCATCCTCTTCACCGCCCTCGTACGACTCCTCGTGCATCCTCTGTCCCGGGCCTCGGCGCGCGGGCAGCGGGCGCGGGCCGCGTTGCAGCCGCAGATCGCCGCGTTGCGGAAGAAGCACGGGAAGAACCCCGAGAAGCTCCAGAAGGCGGTACTGGAGCTGCACGCCAAGGAGAAGGTGTCGCCGCTCTCCGGCTGTCTGCCCAGCCTTTTCCAGCTGCCGGCCTTCTTCCTCCTCTACCACCTGTTCTCCAACTCGCGGATCGGCGGCGAGGCCAACTCCCTGCTCGCCCACCGGCTCTTCGCCGCCCCGCTCGGCGACCGGTGGGCGGACGCCCTGGGCGACGGCGGGGCCTTCGGGGCGGCGGGGCTGGTGTACGTGGCGCTGTTCGTGATCGTCGCGGCCGTCGCCACCTTCAACTACCGGCGTACGAAGCGGATGATGGCGGCCAGTGGCGCGGTGACCGCGGTGGCCGCGGTGACTCCGGCGACCGGCGGCGACCGGGGCGGTCAGGATGGTCAGGGCGGGTTCGGTGAGCAGCAGGTGCCCGGGCTCGGCGCGATCACCAAGGTCATGCCGCTGATGTCCTTCCTCACCCTGTTCACCGTGGCGGTGGTACCGCTCGCCGCCGCGCTGTACGTGGTGACCAGTACGACGTGGAGCGCGGTCGAGCGGGCCGTGCTGTACCGGGACATGCCGGGGGCGGCGCCGGCTGCCGCCGTACTCGGCTGACGCGCCCGGGGCCATGGGCTTGGACCGGCGGGCGGTTACGGTCCAGTCAGTGAACCGGGTATTGCGGACCGGGCGCTGACCTTGGAGGATCGACCAGTCCTCCGATGGCTGCACCCGTCGGACGGGCCGCCCGCGATCAAGGGAGATTGTGCTCATGAAGCTGCTGCGAGTCGGTACGGCGGGGGCCGAGCGTCCCGCGCTCCTCGACGCCGAGGGAGTCCTGCGAGACCTGTCGGGCGTCGTGCCGGACATCGACGGGGCGCTGCTCGCCGACGATGCGGCGCTCGGCCGGATCCGTACCGCCGCCGAAGCCGGGGAACTGCCCGTGCTCGACGCGGCCGGGCTGCGGGTCGGCCCGCCGCTCGCCCGGATCGGCAAGGTCGTCTGCATCGGCCTCAACTACCACGACCACGCCAAGGAGACCGGCGCCGAGCCGCCCGCCGAGCCGGTCATCTTCTTCAAGGCGGCGGACACGGTCGTCGGGCCGCACGACACGGTGCTCGTGCCGCGCGGCTCGGTGAAGACCGACTGGGAGGTCGAACTCGCCGTCGTCATCGGGCGTACGTCGCGGTATCTCGGCTCGCACGAGGAGGCGCTCGCGCATGTCGCCGGGTACGCGGTGGCGCACGACGTGTCCGAGCGGGAGTTCCAGATCGAGCGCGGGGGGACCTGGGACAAGGGGAAGAACTGCGAGACGTTCAATCCGCTCGGGCCGTGGCTCGTGACGGCGGACGAGGTTGCCGATCCGCAGGCGCTCGGGCTGAAGCTGTGGGTGAACGGGGAGTTGAGGCAGGACGGGAGTACGTCCGACCAGATCTTCCCCGTCGCGGAAGTGGTGCGGTATGTGAGTCAGTTCATGACTCTTTACCCCGGGGACGTCATCAACACCGGGACGCCGGCGGGGGTGGCTCTGGGGATGCCTGAGCCGAAGCCGTTCTTGCGGGCGGGGGATGTGGTGGAGCTGGAGATTGAGGGGTTGGGCCGCCAGCGGCAGGTTTTCAAGGACGCGTAGGCGTTCCACTGGGTGGGGCGGGGGACTGCGGTGCGTTGTCGGGTGCGGGGCCGTCGTGGCTTGTCGCGCAGTTCCCCGCGCCCCCAAGAGCTAAAAGATTGCGCAGTTCCCCGCGCCCCCAAAATGCCGTTCCCCGCGCCCCTAAAAGCCAAAAGATTGCGCAGTTCCCCGCGCCCCTGAAAACGCGTCCCTAAGAACTCGCCGCGAAGCGTTCCAGTGCCTCCACCACCATCGCGTGGTCCTCCAGTTGGGGGAGGCCGGAGACCACGACCACGCCGATTACGCCCGCGCCCTCCACTGCGATCGGGAAGGCTCCGCCGTGGGCCGCGTAGGTGTCCGGGTCCAGGCGGGAGGAGTCCTCGAACGTCGTGTTCTTGGCGCGGAAGCGGGTGCCGACCAGGAGGGACGAGGCGGCGTAGCGCTCGACGACCCGGCGCTTGCGGTCGATCCAGGCGTCGTTGTCCGGGGTGGAGCCGGGGAGGGCGGCGTGGAAGAGCTGCTGGCCTCCCCGGCGGATGTCGATCGCGACGGGGGCACTGCGCTCCCGGGCCAGTTCGACCAGGAGCGTGCCGAGGGTCCAGGCGTCGTCGTACGAGAAGCGGGGGAGCGTCAGGCGGCGCTCCTGCTCCTCCAGTTCGGCAATGGTCGGTGCGGTGGGGGCGATGGGGGTGCTCACAGGGTCACCGTCACGTTCTCGCGGGCCGAGCGGCGCGCGGCTTCCAGGACGTCCAGGGCGGCGGCGGCCTCCAGGGCGGTGACCGGGTTCTCGCCGGTGCCGCTCAGGGCGGCGGCGACGGCCGCGTAGTACGCGGGGTACGCGCCGGGCAGGGTCGGGACCGGGGTTCCGCCGCCGGTCAGCGGGGACTCTCCGGAGCCGACGCGGCCCCACAGCTCCTCGGGCTCGACGCCCCACTCCTTCTCCCGGCCCGCGACCGGGCGCTCGCCGTCGCGCAGGGCGGCCTCCTGGGGGTCCAGGCCGTGCTTCACGTAACCGGCCTTCGAGCCCAGCGTGCGGAAACGCGGGCCGAGTTGGGCGGTCGTCGCGGATACGTAGAGGTGGGAGCGGACGCCGTTCGTGTGCGTGATCGCGAAGAACGTGTCGTCGTCGGCCTCCGCACCCGGGCGACGTACGTCCGACTCCGCGTACACCGTGGCCGCCGGGCCGAAGAGGACCAGCGCCTGGTCGACCACATGGCTGCCGAGGTCGTACAGCAGACCTCCGACCTCTGTGGGATCGCCGGACTCGCGCCAGCCGCCCTTGAGTTGGGGGCGCCAGCGCTCGAAGCGGGACTCGAAGCGGTAGACGTCGCCGAGGTCGCCCTCGGCGATCAGCTTCTGGAGGGTGAGGAAGTCGTTGTCCCAGCGGCGGTTCTGGAAGACGGAGAGCAGCAGTCCGCGCTCCTCGGCGAGGGCGGCGAGCTCGCGGGCCTCCGCCGCCGTGCCCGAGATCGGCTTGTCGACGACGACCGGCAGGCCGGTCTTGAGGGCGGCCGTGGCGATCGGGACATGCGTCTTGTTCGGCGACGCGATGACGATCAGGTCCAACTCGTCGGCGCGCGGCCAGAGTTCGTCGGGGGTCGTCGCGATCCGTACGTCCGGGAACTCATCCCTCGCCTGCTGCTGCCGGTCCGCGTTCGCGGTGACGACCGTGTCGAGGGCGAGGCCCTCGGTGGCGGCGATCAGCGGGGCGTGGAAGACGGAGCCCGCGAGGCCGTAGCCGACGAGGCCTACGCGGAAGGGGCACTCGCGGACGGGGCCTTCGCCGAGGGAGGTGCCAGAGCCTGTACCAGTCATGCCCTCCACTTAAGCAACGCTGTTGCCAAAGTGCAAGCACGGGGGACAATGGGGGTGTGGACGCGCGCGAAACAGGGGGGAAGCGAGTGGCTGGGATCGGGGCCGGTTCCGGAGCGGCCCGGGTGACCCGGATGGCCGGGATGGCCGGGTCCCTCGGGGTGGCCGGGGCGGCTGGGGTGCCCGGATCGGCCGGAGGAGGCGGAGGGGGTGGAAGGGGTGGAAGGGGTGGAGAGGGTGGAGCCGGCGGGGTGAACCTGCTCTCGCTGCGCAGTCACAACGGCGCGCTGCTGCTCGATCTGCTCCGACGCGCCGGGCGTACGGGGATGAGCCGCCTCGAACTCGCGGAGCGTACGGGACTGACGCCGCAGGCCGTCAGCAAGATCACCGCGCGCTTGCGGGAGGACGGGCTGGTCACCGAGGCCGGCCGACAGGCCTCCACGGGCGGCAAGCCGCGCACGGTGCTGCGGCTGGTGCCGGAGGCCGGGCACGCGGTGGGGCTGCATCTCGACCGGGACGAGCTGCGGGCCGTGCTCGTCGACCTCACGGGGGCGGTCGTGGGGGAGCGGCGGACCGCGCTGGATCTGGGGGCCGGGGCGGATGCCGTACTGGACGTGGTCGTGGCGGGGACCGAGGCGGTGGTGGCATGCCTGACTCCGGGCTCGGATCCGGGGCTGGGGCTCGGGCCGAGTGCGGGGCGGTCGGGGGCGGCGACCGGGGCAGACCCGGGGATGGGTGCGGGGGCAGGAACAGGGGCTGTGCCCGGGGCTGAGGGGCTGGGCGGTGTCGGGTCCACCGTTCTCGGGGTCGGTGTCGCCATGCCCGGGCCCCTCGATCACACGCACGGCGTGCTGCACCGGGTGACCGGGTTTCCCGAGTGGGACGGCTTCCCCCTCCGTGACGCGCTGACGCGAAGGCTCGGCGTACCGGTCGTGCTGGACAAGGACACGAACGCCGCCGCGCTCGGGCTGGCGGTCGGGGGCGAGGGCGGGGCCTTCGCGTATCTGCATCTCAGTACGGGGCTGGGGGCCGGGCTCGTCCTCGGCGGGGCCGTGCACCGCGGGGCCCGTACCGGGGCGGGAGAGTTCGGGCACCAGGTCATCCAGCTGGACGGGCCACCCTGCTCGTGCGGCAACCGGGGATGCGTGGAGGCGTTGTGCCTCGCGGCGGTGGCACGGGGGGACGTGGACGAGGCGGCGCGGGTCCTCGGGGAAGGAGCCGCGAACCTTGTGGGGCTTCTCGATATCGACCTTGTGCTGCTGGGCGGGCGCACGGTCGCCGCGGAGGAGGCGCGGTTCGTGCGGGGGGTTGGTGCGGTGCTTGATGCTCGGGCGCGGCGGGAGGGGGCGGGTAGTCCTGTGCCTGTACGGGTTGCCTCCGGCGGGGGGCGGGCTGTTGCTGAGGGGGCGGCTCAGTTGTTGTTGGCGCCGTTGTTCGGGCGGGCGGAGGGGTGACGTGCCGCTTCCGCGGGTTCGATGTGGGGTGCGGGTGGGTGGGGGCCGGTCGCTCCCTCACTCTCGGCTTCGCTCGAGCGGGGGGACCCCCTTCGCGGCGGAGCCGCACAATGTCTCGGGATCGTCGGCTTGGCGTCCCTTGCTTCCGCAGACCCTGCTCGTGCCCGGAACTGTGGCTTCCACCACGGTGAATGTGGTCTTGTCCTGGTGAGATCGCCGGATGCTCGGTTTCCTGCTCCGTCTCCTGCCGTTCTGGGTCCGCGAACCCCTCCTCATCGCGGTCGGGTCCGTTCTCGGCGTACGCATCATGTATCTCGCCGTCAGCGATCACAATCGGGTCGCGGCCGGTCTCGGCGTGGTGTTCCTCGTGTTCACCGCAATACGGGTCCACGTGGTGGTCCGGGCCTTGCGCGCACGCCGGAACCCGAGTCCGGCGGGCTCCGCAGCCGGGGCTGCGGCAAACTCCGCAGACGGGGCGGCGGTCGATGCTGCCGCCCAGGCCCAGGCCCAGGCCCAGGCGCATGCCCATACCCATGACCATGCCCAGGCCGGAACGGGGGCGCGTCCCGGCCCGGCCACCCCGGAGAAGGAGCACAACGCATGGGGCCAGGCCGTTGCGGCCGTGGCCGTGTTCGGGGCCCTCGCGGCCGCGCTGTGGGTGGCCCCGCGCGTGATGCCGTCCGACGACGTCACCCCGCGGCCCGCCTCGTGTTCGGACGGGGCACACGAGGAACTGCCGAAGGCCTACAAGCAGACGCCCCAGCCAGTGACCGGTGAAGAGCTGTGCAAGGCGCTCAACCGGCCGGACCTGGCCAAGCTCCTGGGAACGCCTGGCGAGACCGCGACCACTGCCTCCGGCACCAGCAACACCGCTCCTCTGACTGATGGGAAGGTCGCCCAACCGGAGGCCGAGGTCACGTTCGACACGTACACCGTGAATGTCTCGGCCACCTACAACGAGCTGTCGACTGATCAGTACGTGAAGTTGATGAAGTTCGGGGACGAGAAGGCCGTCAAGACGCTCACGGTTCTCGGCCGGCCTGCGGTCTTCTCCTCGGCTCACACCATGCAGTTCCAGATCGATCTAGGGAATGGCGGATCCGGTGGACCGGTCGAAGAAGGGCCCCTGGCCAGGACGCTGTCCGTGGCCCTGGACCGTGGTGACCGGGGCGGCTACTGCGAAATTACCGTGTGGAGCACGTCCGGAGCCCTCCCGGACGACAGCGCTCTCCTCGACATCGCTGGAAAGGTTCTTTCGAGAATCCCCGAACGGCTTGTCCGATGAGACGCCGAGAACAGGACGGCGTGGTACGGACATGGCGCCGGGTTTTCCGGAGGTTGTGGGCCGCGCGGCCGTCGGCGCGGCAGAGATAGCCTGCGCGAATGAAGCGGATTCAGCGGGCCGCCGGCGCGGTTGTCGGCTCAGCCGTGGGCGATGCCCTGGGTGGCCCCTTCGAGTTTGGCCCCCAAGGAGCGTTCTCCGCGCGGTTTCCCGCGCCCGGTGCCGGTGGCGAGATGCGCGGAGGCGGTGGCTGGGATCCTGGCGAGGCCACTGACGACACGCAGATGGCTGTTCTGGTCGCGGAGTCGCTGCTGGAGCGGGGCGGACTGGATCTGCCGGACATCTTCGCCCGCTTCCAGCGGTGGGCAGCATCAGACCCCAAGGACATCGGCCTGCAGACCGAAGACGTCCTGACCAATGGCATGCCCTGGGACCTCGCCGCCGCGATCCATTTCCAGGTCAACCAACGAGCAGCGGGAAACGGCTCCTTGATGCGGGCATCGACCTCCGCGGTCCACTTCGCGGCCTCCGGCCAAGAAGCCACCATGGACGCGGCCCGCCGCATCGCTGCCCTCACCCACGGTGACCGTGCCGCCTGGGAGGGCACCGCGATCTTCCACGAACTCATCCGCGTTGCGTTCGAGGACACCGACCCCCTCACCGTGCTCCCGGACATCCTGGCTCTCGTCCACCCCGACCACCGCGGCCGCTACGCCACAGTCCTCGCGCCCGACTGGCACCCCGACCAGGCGACCGAGTTCAACGGCGCCGTCTGGCCCTGCCTGGGCTCCGCCGTCTGGGCCCTGCGCACCACCACCAGCTTCGAGGACGCGATACGCGCGGCGATCGACCTCGGCGGTGACACGGACACCGTCGCCGCGGTGACCGGAGGCCTCGCGGGGGCGTACTACGGGCTGGATGCCATCCCCGCTCACTGGACCCAGCCGCTCCATGTCCCCCTCCCGGGCTTCGACGGACGCGTGCTGCGCCTGGCAGATCTGCTCCACCTCGCACACCGCCTCGGAGGCTGAACCGGATCCTGCTCCGCGATGGCACCTTCCACGAACGCCAGCCCTCAGCCAGCCCCGACCCGCCCCGCCGATTGTTGCCCCGACCGGGCGTACTCCCCACCCCGAACGGTCCCCGTGCCAGCGTGCCGGAGCCGGCCGTGGTGGTCGGCGTGGCAGGGTCCCGTGTCCATGCGACTGAGCACATCCGTGTTTCTTGCCGTCACCGCTGCAGCCGCCCTTATCTCTGTGCCCGCCGTTGCCGTGCCGGGGGCGGAACATCGGCCGAGTCGGCCCACCTGTGCCGAACCGGGAGACCGGGAGTTTCCCCTCCGTACGCGGATCCATGGCGGGCCCGCCGCCTATGACGCCGGGGGCGGCTTTCGGACCTGGTACGTCGATCTCACCAACACCACCGAGGCGACCTGCGGGAACATCCACCCGGTCGTCGTCCTCGTGGACGAGAAGCGGGCGTTGAAGCCTGAGCAGCCGCGTCTCGAGTTCTACGACGGGGAGCGGCCCCGTCCCGTCACCTTCGAGTTGACCGAGCAGGACGAGAACATCGGCGTCCTCGGCTCCCCCGCGGGCACGCCTGACGACTCCGAGTCCGACTCCGAGTCCGACTCCGGGGGCGAAGAGGCCGTGTTCCCCGGATTCACCGTGGCGCCCGGCGCGACCTTCTCCGTCAAGGTGCGGCTCGCCGTCACCTCGGACGCCGTGGCCAACGACGTCGTCGCGTACGCCGCAGTCGTACAGCGCCACGAGGGCGGGAACGACGGCGACTGGGTCGGGCAGTCGAACGACTACCGCTTCCGCATCCTCGGCGAGGGCGAAAATGCCGAGAATGCCGAGGAAGGCGAGAAGAGGGAGAAGGAAGGCGAGAAGAGGGAGAAGAAGGGGGAGAAGAAGGGGGAGGAAGGCGACGTCGGTGTCACGGGCGACCAGAACCGTGAGGGCGGCGCCGCTGCTGCCGAAGCCGTACCGGATCGTCTGCCCTTCGCGGAGGAGCTGGCCCGGACGGGGCTGGATTCACCCAGTGACATCGTCGCCGCGACGGCGGCCACGCTCCTGCTCCTCGGCGCGGGGCTCGGCGCACTGCTCGCGGCCCGCCGCAGACGCTGAGCCCCCAGCCGGACCCACTGCTCGCTCAGCCCGTTGCCGCCCCCTCCATCAAGTCCTCTCCACCCAAGTCCTCTCCACCCAAGCCCTCTCTACCAAGTCCTCTCCATCAAGTCCCCTCCGCCAAGATCGAGCGGATGACCAGTTGACTAGTCTGGGGACGTCGCAGCACGCGTACGGCAGGAGACGGCACATGGCAGAGCGCAAGCCCATCGAATCGTGGCTCACCGACATGGACGGCGTGCTCATCCATGAGGGCGTGCCGATCCCCGGCGCCGACGCCTTCATAAAGAAGCTCAGGGAGTCCGGGAAGCCTTTCCTGGTGCTCACCAACAATTCCATCTACACGGCCCGTGACCTGCACGCCCGCCTGCGGCGGATGGGCCTTGACGTGCCCGTCGAGAACATCTGGACGTCCGCCCTGGCCACCGCCCAGTTCCTGGACGACCAGCGCCCCGACGGCTCCGCGTACGTCATCGGAGAGGCGGGTCTGACCACCGCGCTGCACGACATCGGGTACGTCCTGACCGACCACGACCCCGACTACGTGGTCCTCGGCGAGACCCGTACGTACTCCTTCGAGGCCATGACCAAGGCCGTGCGGCTGATCAACGACGGCGCCCGGTTCATCGCCACGAACCCCGACGAGACCGGCCCGTCCGCCGAGGGCGCGCTGCCCGCCACCGGAGCCGTGGCCGCGCTGATCACCAAGGCGACCGGCAAGCAGCCGTACTTCGCGGGCAAGCCGAACCCGCTGATGATGCGTACGGGACTCAACACCATCGGGGCGCACTCCGAGACCAGCGCGATGATCGGCGACCGCATGGACACGGACGTCCTGGCCGGCCTGGAGGCGGGCATGGAGACCTTCCTCGTCCTCACCGGTCTCACCACGGCCGCGGAGATCGAGAAGTACCCGTACCGCCCGTCCACGATCGTCGACTCCATCGCGGACCTCGTCGACCGCGTCTGAGTCACCCCCTCCCACGCGCGCACAGGACCGCCACCCGTACGGAGCAGCGGACCCCCTCCCCGGATGCGCCCCCGCGTCCCGAGGAGGACGCTCCAGGTATCTGGAGGTTCACGATGGGTTCATTGCGACTCACTCTCTGTGCCGGGGCGGTGGCTGCCACCGCGCTCGCCCCGCTCGCTCCCGCCGCGTACGCGGCCGACGGAGGTGTATCCGTGACCCCGGGCTCCCCAACTCCCGGCAGCGACATCCAGCTGCGGGTCCAGGGCTGCACCGGGATGTCGGGCACCGCCGCGTCCGAGGCGTTCGTCGCCGACGCGCAGCTCACCGGGAGCCCCGGGGTCCTCACCGGCGAGACTCGCGTCCGCTCGACGCTCGACCCCGGCACGTACGACGTCAGGGTCACCTGCGACGGCTTCGAGGACAAGGTCAAGGGCACGGTCACCGTCCCCGACAAGAAGCAGCAGGAGAAGCAGAAACAGAAGCAGGAGAAGCAGGAACAGAAGAAGCAGGAACAGAAGAAGCAGGAACAGAAGGAGACTCGGGAACAGGGGGAGAAGAAGGAGAAGGAGAAGGAGAAGGAGCCTGACGACTCGGCGGCTTCGCCCGTCGCGCCCGTAGCTCCCGCGTCGCCCGTCGCGCCCGTGCAAGCGGGCGGTGGCGGCACCGCGCGGCTCGCCGTCGTCGACGCCCGCGCCGAGGGGCCCGGTACCGGGCACGCGGTGGTCGGGCTGGTCCTGGCCGGTGTCGCCGCCGTCGTCGTGGTGGTCCGCAGTGCCCGCCGGGGACGCGGCAGTGCCGGTGGCGGTACCGGCGGCACGGACTGACCGGCCATGTCCGACCGGGAGGACCGGGAACGCACCTCAGGCGGCGGCCGGCTGCTCATGGGGCTGGCGTGGGCGCTGCTGCTGCTCGGACTGTGGCTGTGGGGCCGCGAGGTGACCGACGTACGCCAGGGCATATCCGCGCCGACCACGGGTGACGTGGCGGCGGTCGGACGGCCGCTCGGCGTCGAACTGCCGCCCGCGGTCGAACCGTTGGGGGAGGCACGGCCCCAACGTGTGGACATCCCCGCACTGGGCGTACGGGCACCCGTGGTGACCCGTGGGCTCGACCCGCGCGGGGCGATCGACCCGCCGCCGTACGGGAAGCCGGGGACCGTCGGCTGGTACGGGGGCGGGGCACGGCCCGGGGCGGCCGGGACCGCGCTGCTCGTCGGGCACGTGGACACCGAGAGCCGGCCCGCGGTCTTCTACCACCTCAGCGAGGTGCGGCCGGGCGAGACGATCCGGGTGCTCCGCGACGACGGCACGGTCGCCGAGTTCACCGTCGAGGACGTCCAGGTCTTCGCCCGGGACCGCTTCGACGCCGAGAAGGTGTACGGGACACGGCAGACCGGCCGCGCCGAACTGCGCCTGATCACCTGCGGCGGCACCTTCGACCGGACCAGCCGCACCTACACGGCGAACGTGGTCGTCTCCGCGTACCTCAGCGGTACGGATCTGTAGCCCCGGAGGCCGTGTCGGGAGCCCTGGCCCCCGCACCTGGCCCGGTCGACGACCGCTCCCCCCAGAGCCGCCGACCGGGCTGGTCCTCGACCGTGCGCGCACGGGCTGCGGGAGTAACCCGGCGACCGGCACGGGAGGTTCAGGGGTCCATCCGAGCGTCACGAACCGAGCATCACGAATGGCCTGACAGCCAGGGGCCTGGGCCGTCTGAGACGACTCTAGAACGGATGAGCGCTCCGGCCTAGAGTCTGATTGACGCCAAGTCCCGGTCTGGTGGCTCTGAGTCATCCATGCAGCTAGTCGCGGGGTCTACGAGCGTCCGGGGCGCCCGCGGCCCAGCTCGGCGGCGTCCTCCGAACCCGCGAGCACGGCCGTCGCGACCTCGTCGAGGGGCAGTCGGCGACTGCGCGCGTACTGGCGCAGCGCCAGGAACGCGTCGCCGACCCCGGTCTGCCAGCGCTCGGCGAGCATGCCCTTCGCCTGCTCGATGCGTACGCGGCTGGAGAGAGCCCCTTGCAACTGGCCCGTCAGGGTGCGGTATTGGGTGTGCAGTCGGTGGTTGGTGAGCCCGAGGGCGGCCGCGTCGGCGAGGGCCTGCGCGAGATGCAGCCCGGAGCCGTCGGTCGACCCGGACCCCAAGCCGGACGTCGGCCCCGCCCCGTCGGTCGACCCCGAACCGTCGGCCGCCTCTGAACCGTCGGCCGACCCCGAACCGTCGGCCGCCTCTGAACCGTCGGCCGACCCCGAACCGTCGGCCGCCCCCAACCGACCCGCGGGCCGGGCCAGTTCGGGCAGGAACACGTTGAGCGCGCCGAGCTGGGCCCCGTCCCGGCGCAGCGGCACGGCGAAGGTGCCCCCGATGTCGTACCGCAGGGCCCGTTCCGTGAAGTCGGGCCAGCGCAAGGCGGCGTGGGCCGCCCGGATCGCGACCGGCGGGACCGGTTCTCCGGTGCCGTAACTGTCCAGGCAGGGTCCGCCGTGGTGCTGGACCTCCAACAGGTCGAGCGCCAGCTCCCGTTGGCGGCTGCTCACGCCGAACGACACCCTCTCGCCGCCCTCGATCAGCATGATGCCGGCCGCCGAGGCGTTCAGCAGAGTCACACAGTGGTCGGACAGCCGTCGCAGGTACGCCACCGTGTCGAAGGCCTCGGAGAGCGTGTCGGCGGCCTCCACGAGGGCGGCTCCCAGCCGCGCCTCCCGGCTGCTGTCTCGCATGTCCACGCCCTTCCCGAGACGGGCTCCCGACCTCCGCACATCCGGTCGGCGCCTACCCGGTCGGCGAGAGGTGTAACAGGTAATGGACAAGACTCAACCGCGCTCGTGGGCGGAGCGACACGTATGTCAGGATTGGTACTTCGGACGGTGCACCCGAGGGGGAGCTAGATGTACGGGAGCAGGGGGGCTGTGTCACTTTTCGCCTCTGGAGGGGTGACCAAGGCATCCGCGGCGGTGGCAGGGGCGGTGCTGCTGCTCGCGGGATGTTCTTCCTCGGGCGACGACGGCGAGAAGGACAAGTCGGGCGCCAAGGTGAGTCAACAGCCCAAGGACAAGGACCCGTACTGGGTCAATCCCGACGGGAACGCGGCCGAGCAGGTGGCCTCATATGTGAAGGACGGCAAGAAGGACGACGCCGAACTGGTCCGCAAGATCGCCGAGCAGCCCACCGGAGAGTGGCTCACTCCGGAGAACGCCGAACAGGAGGCGCGCGGCTTCACCGAGGCCGCGGCCAAGGTCGACCGGGACGCGCTGCTCGTCGTCTACAACATCCCGCACCGCGACTGCGGCCAGTTCTCCGGCGGCGGCGCCGCGGACGGGAACGCGTACCGGGCCTTCATAGACCAGGTGGCCAAGGGTATCGGTGACCGCGCGGCCACCGTGATCCTGGAGCCGGACGCCGTGCTGCACATGGTGGACGGCTGCACTCCGGACGAGTTCCACGAGGAGCGCTACGACCTCCTCAAGGGCGCGGTCGAGAAGTTCAAGTCCCTGAAGAACACGAAGGTCTACCTGGACGCGGGCAACGCGGGCTGGGGCAAGCCCGACAACATCACCGAGCCGCTGAAGCTGGCGGGCGTCGAGCAGGCCGACGGCTTCTCGGTGAACGTGTCCAACTTCTACTCGACGGCCGACAGCACGAAGTACGGCAAGGAGCTGTCGTCGAAGGTCGGCAACAAGCCGTTCGTGATCGACACCAGCCGCAACGGCAACGGCCCGTACACGGAGGGCGACCCGCAGGAGAACTGGTGCAACCCGCCCGGCCGCGCGCTCGGCGAGTCGCCCACGACCCAGACGGACGACGACCTCGTCGACGCGTATGTGTGGGTCAAGCGGCCGGGTGAGTCCGACGGGACCTGCAAGGGGGGCCCGAAGGCGGGGGAGTGGTGGGCGGACTACGCGCTCAAGCTCGCGAAGGCGAGCAAGTAACCGCCCGCGAGCAACCGCCCGCGAGTAACTGTCTGCGAATAACCGTCTGTACGTGACTGGGGGCGCCCTCCACAGTGGAGGGCGCCCCCAGTCACGTACAAGTGCGAGCTCTACGGGTGGGTCATCTACGGGTGGGTCAGGGGATCTTGACCCACTGGGCCTCGCTCGGGGTGCCCTGGTCGTCCGTGACGAACAGCATGTACCAGCCGGACTCGACGAGGTTGCGGCTCTTCGGGACGGTGACCTCGATGCCCTTGTCCGTCTTCGTGAAGTCCAGCGCGATGGACCGCTGGTCGACGTCGGTGACGTGCGTGGACGCGCTCGGCCGGATCAGCCGGGCCGTCTTGATGGACGAGGCGTGCTGCGAGGTGAACGTCGCCGATTCGCCGCGCTTGATGGTCTTCGGACCGCCGGAGAGCGAGGGGCGCGAACCCTGGAACAGATACGGCGGCGTGTAGATCTCGACGCGCTGCTCGAACTTGCCCGGCTTGGTGTTGGCCTTGTCGGCGTAGAGCGAGTCCGAGCCGAAGAACATCACGCGGCCGTCGGGCAGCAGGATCGAGCCCGAGTGGTAGTTCCGGCCCACCAGCGGGTCGGCCACGCGCTTGAACTCGTTGGTCTTCGAGTCGTACATCCGCGCCTGGAGGATGTTGGAGTCACCGCGGCCGCGGTAGTCCTCCGAGCCGCCGGACACCAGCACGTCGTCGTCGGGCAGGATCGAGTACTGCGGGTAGCGCGTGCCCTTCTCCATCTCCGGCCCGTCCACGAACTTCGGGCCGTCGGCCAGCAGGTCGATGATGCGGGTCTTCTTGCTGGACTTCTCGGACTCGCCGACCCCGCCGCCGCCGATCACCATGTACTTCTCGTCCTGCGCGGGCGGCAGCAGCACCGTGCCCGCGGTCTCCAGGAGCTTGGGGTCGGACATGCCGGTGAGCTTGTTGAACTTGTTCGACTTCAGGTCCCAGATGCCCGGGTCACGGCCGACGTTGTCGGGGCCGTAACCGGCGTTCGCGCCCGAGTAGAACAGCTTGCCGTTCTGCATAAGGGAGATCGCCGGGTAGGTCGGGAACTGCCTGATGCCCTTGGTGTACGTCCACTTCTTGGTCTTCGGGTCGTACACCTCGTTCTTGCCCGGCACCAGCTGGCCGATCTCGTCCAGGCCGGAGAGGCTGAGGATCTTGCCGTCGGACAGGGTGGTGAGCGTCGGGTACCAGCGCGCCTCGTTCATCGGGTCGACCTTGATGTACTTCTCGGCGACTGGGTCGAACTCGTAGGCGTCCTTGATGCCCTGGAAGTCCTTCTTGTCCAGGGCGAGCTTCTCGGCGATGCCGTACGTGTTGCGGGTGTCGGCGCCCGACAGGCCCTGCACGCGGTAGTTGTCCTGCGTGCCCGTCTCGTACTTCTTGCCGCTCTTCTGCGCCTCGACGTAGATCCGGCCCAGGCCCGGTTCGTTGCGCAGGAACTCGCCCGTCGCCGGGTCGAAGACCTTCCTGGCCCGCTCGACGACGACCGGGTCCTTCGACTCGAAGGTCTGGCCGTTCTCCTTGCCCGTGAAGAGGGTGCCCGCGGGCAGGGTGATCGGCTTGTCCGGGTTCTCGTTGTGGACGACCATCAGGCCACCGGCCTTGGTGGTGTCGCCCTTGAGCTTCTCGTACCGCTTGGTGCCGCCCGCGATCAGCAGGTTGCCGTTGGGCAGCTGCGTATGACCGGTGCAGAACAGGTCGGCGGGCGTCGGGACCTTCTTGATCGTCTTCTTGACCGGGTCCCAGATCCGTGTGTCGAACTTCTTCGCGTCGAAGTTGTCCTGGTTGTTCCCGGAACCCGCGATCAGCAGGATCTTGCCGGTGTGCAGGAGCGCGGCGTGGATGGTGTTGAGCCGGAACTCCTCCGGGAACTCGACGATGTCCCACTTGCCGTTGTCGGCCTTGTACTCGGGCCTGTTGATCTTGTACTCGTGGTACTGCTCCGACCCGAAGCGGTAGAGCGCGGGTCCGTTCATCCCGGCCAACGCAAGCACCACCGCCGCACCTATCGCGATGCGGCGGGCACGGCGGCGGCTGGAACCGTCTTTCACTTCAATCCCCGTCTAACTTGTCGTGGTGGCTGGCGTGCAAGGCTTTTCGGCTGAGGGTCCTGGGCTCTGGGGTCCGAGGGTCGGTGGCGGACCCGCCGCCGACCCTCGGACTCAGTTCCCGGAGTGGTGGGACTCAGTTCCCGGAGTGGTGCTGCCGTCCCCCGAGGGCGATCTGGACCGTCTGGTCGTTGCCCCCGCCTGCCGCCCAGCTCGGCTTGTGCTGAGGTGTGTGCGGTGCGGACGGAGGCTGCTGGGAATCCTGGGGCTGGTGGGGAATGCGGCTGTCCTGCGGGGGCGCGGGCGGCTCCTGGGACCCGCCCTGCCGGTGCTTCCTGCCCTTCTTGTCCTGCCGCATCATCCAGCGCCAGGCGAACATCGGCGAAGCGGTGATGAGCAGCGCGAAGGTCGCCCAGATGATCATCGCCGGGTGGGCGTGACCGTAGACGAAGCCCGCGGCGATCGAACCGGCGAAGATCAGCATGAAGTACCAGTGGTACCGGAAGGTCCCGAACCAGGTGTCCGGGCTCGCGGAATCGCCCTTGGGGGTGACCACGAACTTGCTCTTGCGACGCAGTACGGAGTCGATCAGCGCCTTCGCGTAGAGCGGCGCCGAGAGCGCGGACATGATCATGCCGGCCACACCGCCGGAGCCCTCGGGCTCGTGCGGCGAGACGTTGTGACGGCGGTTCCAGACGTAGAGGCCGATCTGCAGCGCGGAGGCGTTGCCGTAGAGCATCAGCCAGATCGCCGGGTCGATGTTCACACCCGAGGCGCCGAGGCCCAGGAACAGGGCGCAACTCAGGGCCGCCAGGATCCAGTTGAGCGCCGACATCGGGTAGAAGATGATCATCATCGTGTAGTTGAAGAGCTTGCTCGGCGGCAGCGAGTACCAGCCCTTCCAGTACTGCTTGAGGATCGTCTCGTACGTCCCTCGCGACCAGCGCATCTGCTGGGTGAAGAAGTCCGTCCAGGCGTTCGGGCCCTCACCGACGGCGAGCACGTCCGGCGTGTAGACCGAGCGCCACTTCTTGCCCGTCGCCGGGTTCTTGTGGCGGTGGATCTCGAAGCCGGTCGCCATGTCCTCGGTGATCGAGTCGTACAGACCGCCGATCTGCTTCAGCGCCTTGATGCGTACGGCGTTGGAGGTGCCGACGAACATCGGGGAGCCGTAGGCGTTGCCGGCGCGCTGGATCAGCGCGTGGAACAGGAACTGCTGCGACTCGGCGGCCTTGGTGATCGGGTTGTCGTAGTTGCCGTAGACCTGCGGGCCGATCACGAAGCCGACGTTCGGGTCGCGGAAGAAGCCGAGCATCCGCTCCAGGTAGTTCGGCAGCGGGATGTGGTCGGTGTCGACGGAGGCGAAGTAGTCGTAGTTGTCGCCGTGCGCGTCCAGCCAGGCGTTGTAGTTGCCGTGCTTGGTCTTGGCGCGGTGCGGGCCCTTGGGCATGTTCCACTTCGCGATGCCCTTGCGGGAGAAGTGGCGCACGCCCAGGCGCTCGCAGACCGCCTTCACCTCGGGGTCGTCGCCCTCGTCGAGCAGCCAGACGTGCATGAGGCCACGGTGGCGGATCTTGACCGCGGCTTCGAGGGTCTTCGTCACCATCTCCAGCGGCTCTTTGCCGGGCACGAAGGAGGTGAGGAAGGCCACTCGCGTGCCGGTCTCGGGCACCACCGGGATCGGGTCGCGGGCGACGAGCGTGGCGTGCGCGTTCGACAGCACGTTCATGCAGCGGAAGAGCTCGATCAGACCGATCGCGACCAGCATGACCATGTCGAGAGCGGGCAGGAAGTCGTAGGCGGGGTAGTCCCGCTCGGTCCAGTGGGTGGGCTGCAGCAGCCAGGCGAGCAGCACGAGCGACAGCAGCGGCGCGGCGCCCAGCATGAGGGCGGCGCGCAGCCGGTGCGGCTCCTGCGAGAGCAGTGAGCGGTACTCCACCTTGTACGGCTTGGTCGGATCGGGCTGTGTGAGAGGCCCGGCGAGCCGGCTGTAGTGCTCGTAGTCGTATCTCGGCAGTGTCTTCTTGATTCTCCGGAAGCTGCCGGTCCGAGTCTGTGACGGCACCCTCAATTGGGTGGTCTCGGACGGATCGGAGTTCTGCCGGGCGCCCGTCGGCGTCGACGTCATGAGTCATCCCCCCACACGCGAACCATCGCGTGCTCGTTGTTCCGTTCGCCTGCTCAGGTCCCCCTAGACATTCGCAGGCGTATCAACAGGCCCCCGCCACCACATCATCCACATACCTTATAGACATGGTGTACCGGCCTTCCGGTTGCATGATGCCCCCCTCGACATCCGTTCATGAACGGGGCCCCTAATCCCCGCCATCTGGACGCAACCGGTTCCAAGCCCCCAACTGCCCTGTAACCGCAGCCTCTTGTTGCCCAGGGTTCTACGCCGTGCTTCATGATCGCAAGATGCGAAACACGGTGTTTACCGGTCATACACGTTCATTGGGGTGTCTGATGGTCTCGTTCGGTGCGCTTGTGGTCAAGCGTGTACGGATGTTGCCGAAGTGTTCTCTTATCGTGTCCTCGGCCCTGGTCGCATCGCCGGAGCGGACCGCGTCGAGGATCGCCCGATGCTGCCGGCAGGTGACCTTCGGATCCTGCGGCAGCCCCATGAGATCCGTGCGTACGCGGTGGAAGGCGTCCCAGAACGCCTCCAGGAGTTCGCTCAGCAGAAGGTTGCCCAGGCCCCGGTAGAGAGTGGCGTGAAACGCGCGGTCGGTCTCCGCGAGACCGGTTCCCTCGGCGGCTTCCGCTTCCATGCGGTCCACCAAGGTGGTCAGCTCGACGAGATCGTCCGGCGGGACCCGGCCCGCGAGCCGGACGATCAGCCCGGTCTCCACGGCCTCGCGCAGCTGGAGGAGCTGGAGGAGGCTGTCCTCGCCGCGGTAGTGCCCGGCGACCGTGCGGAAGGCGAGGCCCTCGATCATCGGGGCCATGGACATCGGCCCGACGTACGTGCCGAAGCCGTGCCGGATCTCGACGATGCCCATCGCCTGGAGTGCCTTCAGCGCCTCGCGCACGGAGTTGCGGCTGGCGCCGAGCAGCGCCATGAGCTCGGGTTCGGTCGGCAGTACGGCGCCCGAGGGCAGCCGACGGTCGATGATGAGCTTCTTGATCCGCTCCTGGAGGTCGCGCGCCATGGCCAGAGGGTAGCGGGCCGAAAGGCTTCGGCCATATGCCGAGGTGTTTAGTCACATCTGGCGAAAAGGGTCACGGTGTACCGCTTCATGAGGTAAGGCGTTATGAGGTACGGAGTCATGCGGTGCCGTGCGGTGCCGTGCGGTGCCGTGCGGTGCCGCGCGGAGTCGCGCGGTACGGCGAAGGGGTCCCTCGCTGGTGCGAGGGACCCCTTCGGTCGGTGCGCCGCCAGGGACTCGAACCCCGGACCCGCTGATTAAGAGTCAGCTGCTCTAACCAACTGAGCTAGCGGCGCGCGCTGACCCGAGAACTCTAGCGGAACCTTGCAGGTGCTTTCTGCCATGGCTATGGGGGGTGCCGCTGGCGGTTCGGGGGTGTGCGCGGGTCTGTCGTGGCTGGTCGCGCCCCGCGGCGGAGCCGCAAATAGACACAGCCCCGCGCCCCTGAAAGACGGGGCTGCGCCCCTGTCTTTCGTTTTTAGGGGCGCGGGGAACTGCGCGACCAGCCCCCACCGGGCCGCAGGAAGGAAACGACCCCATCGCCACCACCCCCTCTCCGTCATTCAGACCGTCAACATGCGATACCCGGTGACAGTTGAGAAACTGACGGACGTGCAGAAGCGCGGACTTTTCGACCAGCAGGGTGAGGGGAATCGCATGGCCGCTCCGGTATTCGAGGAATTCGATCCCGAGAGCGACTGCGACTGCCCCGGATGTACGCACTGGCGGCATGTGCTGCCGCATTCCACGGCCCCCGGCGCCGCCGGATTCGGCGGTCACCCCGCGGCCCACCGCGCGCTCGTCGTGGCCGCGGCCGCCGGGACGGCACTCGGCGCCGGCCACGCCGTACCGGCCGTCGCGGCCGCCGCGCACGCCCCGCTGCAGCCCGGCGTCCCCGCGACCGACGAACCCGACACCCCCCAGGGCGGCGAGGCCCCGCTGCACGGCCCCGGCGGCGTTCCGGCCAAGGTCAAGGCACCTCCGACGACCCGGGCCGAGATCATCAACCGGGCCAAGGAGTGGGTCGCCGCGGAGGTGCCCTACAGCATGAGCGCGTACTGGTCCGACGGGTACCGCCAGGACTGCTCGGGCTTCGTCTCGATGGCCTGGAACCTCGGCGGGAACGAATGGACGGGTAGTCTCGACAAGTTCGGCGTCCGGATTTCCCGGGAACAGCTGGAGCCCGGTGACATTCTGCTGTTCCACAATCCGGCGGACCCCGTGAAGGGGTCGCACGTCGTGATTTTCGGCGGCTGGACGGACTACACGCAGGACTCTTACGTCGCGTACGAGGAGGCCCGCCCGCAAGCCCGCAAGCAGGCCACTCCGTTCGCCTACTGGAAGTATCCGGACCGCTATCTGGCGTATCGCTACAAGGGGCTGAAAGTGGGAACGGGAGGTACGGGAGGTACGGGAAGTACGGGAAGTACGGCCGGTACGGCGGGCACCGGGGATACGCCGGGTACGGGGGATACAGGGGATACGGGTCAGGTTTCCCCGGCCGCGCCGAACACATCGGACGGCCCGTCCGCCCCGTCCGCCCCGTCCGCCTCGGCCGCGCCGTCCGCCCCTGCCACCCCCGTCACCTATCCGGTGAGGAATCCGGCCGCGGTTCCCTACCCGGGCGCGGCGGCCTTCGGGCCCGGTGCGAACAACGCCTACGTCACCCGGCTGGGGCGGATGCTCATCGCGCGGGGCGCGGCCTCGTACTACACGGCCGGGCAGCCGGGACCGCGCTGGTCGGACGCGGACCGCAGGGCCACCCACGCGTTCCAGCGGGCGCAGGGCTGGACGGGGGCGGCCGCGGACGGGTTCCCGGGGCCGACGACCTGGTCGTATCTGGTGAACGACAAGGGCCGGGACATCGTCGCCCCGAGCGGCGGCAGTCCCGGCGAGCCCGCGCGCCCCCCGGCCGGAGGCGTCGCCTCGCACGGCGTCCCCGGCTACCCCGGGCGGGCGTTGTTCCGGCCGGGCGCCAGCAACGAGTACGTCACCCGGCTCGGGAAGCAGTTGGTGAAGAAGGGGTTCGGCAAGTACTACACCCAGGGGCCGGGACCGCGCTGGGGCGAGGACGACCGGCGCAACGTCGAGGCGTTCCAGCGCGCGCAGGGGTGGCGCGGCGGGGCGGCGGACGGCTACCCGGGACCGGAGACCTGGCGACGGCTCTTCTTCTGAGGGCCCGGACGGTCCGGTTCCGAGGGTGTGGATGGCTCGGGCGGTCCGGGCGGTCCGGGCGGTTCGGACAGTTCTTCCTGGCGCGGAGGCGCGGAGGCGCGGAGGCACGGAGGCACGTATGAGTACGACGACTGAACAGTCCCCGGAGTTCGAGGGGACCCCAGAAGCGGGTGGCCGGGAGGCGGGTGGCCGTGGGGCGCGGCTCATCCACAACGAGGCGACCACCGAGATCCCGGTCCACCTGCTGTTCCGCGACGAGCCCGAGCCGGTGTCCGTACCGCTCGGGCCCGCCGTCGTGAGCCGGCGGCGCGATGGGGGTGCCCCCATTCGAGCGCAGCCGAGAAAGGGGGACGGCGAGCAGCCGAGGGTCACCCGGCGGACACCCGCCCCGGTGCGGCCGCGGCCGGTGGTGGAGGTCGACCCCGATCTGGTGGAGCGGCCCGCGGGTGTCCTGCCGGGCGTGGCCGGAGTGCTGGCGGGTGCGGCCGGCGCGGCCGGGTGCGTACTGGCGTCGTGGTGGGCGGGTGTGCTGCCGCCGCTCGCCGCGGACGTGCTGGGGCTGCCGGCGCGTACGGGTGCCGGGCTCGGCGGGCCGCAGTGGGCGGCGCTCGCCGGGGCCGGAGCGCTCGCCCTGTTCGGGTTCGGCGGGCTGGCCCGCGGCCGTACCGGACGCGCCTGGGTGCTCGACCTGTTCGGCCGCTACCGGGGCACGGTCCGGCGTACCGGGCTCATGTGGGTGAACCCGCTGGTGCTGCGCCGCCGGATCGACGTACGCCTGCGGCACTGGCGCAGCGACCCGATGCCGGCGGTCGACGCGAACGGGATCGCGCTCAGGGTCGTCGTGCTCGTCGTCTGGCGGGTTCGGGACACCGCGCGCGCCGCGCTCGGCGTCGAGGACCACCAGCGGTATCTGCGCGAGTGCGTGGAGGCGGCGCTCGCCCGGGTGCTCGCGCAGCTGCCGGCCGATGTCGCGCTGAACTCGCCGAGGGCCGCCGAGTCCGCGACCCTGCGCAACACCGAGGCCGTCGGCGACTCGCTGACCCGCATCGTGGCCGCGGACGCGGCGGCGGCCGGCCTCCAGGTGTTCTCCGCGCAGCCGCTGCGCGTCGAGTACGCCCCCGAGGTCGCCGCCGTGATGCTGCGCCGCCGGATCGCGGCTCTCGACGCCCAGCACCGCGACAAGGTCCTCACCTCGGTCGTCGACTCCGTCGAGGACACGGTGACCCGGCTGACCGTGCGCGGGCTCGTCGAACTCGACGACTACGAGCGCAAGGCACTGGTGAAGGACCTGACGGTGGCGTTCTATACGGGACATGGAGATCGCTGACCGCCGCACCCCCGCCGGAGAACACCACACCCCCGCTGGACACCTCACACTCGCCGGGCTCGCCTCGGACGCCTGGAGCCTGACCGACGGAACACCGCGCGCCGTACTGGGTCTCGCCGGCCCGCCCGGCGCGGGCAAGTCGACCCTCGCCCGCGCCCTCGTCGCACACCTGGGAGAAGGGGCCGCCTACCTCCCGCTCGACGGCTTCCATCTCTCCAACGCCCAGTTGGAGCGCCTCGGCCTGACCGCCCGCAAGGGCTCCGAGCCGAGCTTCGACGTGTGGGGGTACGTCGACCTGCTGCGCCGGGTCCTCGACGAGACCGGCCGCGACATCTACGTACCGGACTACGACCGCACGCTCGACGAGCCGGTCGCCGCCCGGCACGTGGTGCCTCCGGAGGCCCGGCTGATCGTCACGGAGGGGAACTATCTCGCCTGCGACCTGCCCGGGTGGCGTGAGGCGTATGTGTTCATGGGGGAGTGCTGGTACGTCGAGGCGCCCGGGGACGTGCGTCAAGTGAGGCTGGTGGAGCGGCAGTTGGCGGGTGGGAGAGATGAGGTCCGGGCTCGGGACTGGGTCGCGACCAACGACGATCCGAACGGCGAACTCGTGGAGAAGTCCCGGGACCGCTGCCAGCGAATCCTGTCCACGATTGGTATGGACATGTTCAACAATCAGCAATAATCTGGGACTTGGTCTAGACCTGCAAAGCTCACGGAAATTCCCCCACGTTCTCCAGGAGCGGCAGTATGCGGAAAAAGACGAAGTTGTACGCCGCGGTGCTGGGCCTCGCGACCACGGGAGCGTTCGTGCTCTCCAGTGGTGGGGCCACCGGCCACGGCTACACCGACCTCCCCATCAGCCGGCAGAAGCTCTGCCAGAACGGCGCCGTGACCAACTGCGGTGACATCCAGTGGGAGCCGCAGAGCGTCGAGGGGCCCAAGGGCTTCCCGGCGGCCGGGCCCTCGGACGGGCAGATCTGTTCCGCGAACCACGGCAACTTCGGCGCGCTCGACAGGGCAACGACGCCCTCGGGCGGTGCCTGGCCGACAACGAAGGTCAACGGCGGGCAGAGCTACACCTTCCGCTGGCAGTTCACGGCCCGGCACTCCACGACCGACTTCAAGTACTACGTCACCAAGAACGGCTGGAACCAGAACGCTCCGCTGACGCGGTCCGCGCTGGACACCGCTCCGTTCCTGACCGTCCCCTTCAGCGGCCAGCCGCCGGCGACGCTCTCGCACAGCGGCACCCTGCCGTCGGGCAAGAGCGGTCACCACGTCATCCTCGCCGTGTGGACGATCGCTGACACGAGTAACGCGTTCTACGCCTGCTCGGACGTGACGTTCTGACCGCACTCCGGTCGTCCGTCGCGTAACTCTGAGCATCTGTTGAGGCTCTTGCCCACCCCCCACGGGTAAGTTCCACGCACGTCGACATGACCATGACGGCGTGCGTGGAGCTGAACCGAGCATCGGGGGATGTCGATGGACCTCATGTTCTATGCGGTGCCGAGCCTGATCATGGCCGTCACCCTCTTCCTGGCGGTCAAGGTGATCCGCCGGGCGCTGGAGCTCAGGCGTGTCTGGAACAGCGGGCTGACCGCGGAGGCGCGCTGCCTGCGCACGTACACGACGACCAGCGGCGGCAGCGGCGACTCGTCCGTGCGCACGACGCTGCACCACGTCTACGAATTCACGGCCCGGGACGGGCGCAGCATCCGTTTCGAGGAGGAGGACGGGCCGGGCACGACGGTCGAGGGCGACATCGTCGTCGTGCACTACGCCGAGGGCGAGACGGTCAAGGCCACGGCCCAGGCGCCGGGCCACGTCAAGAACGCGGCCTCCACCGTTGCCCTCCTGGTGTTCCTCTCCGTGGTCGTGGCGTTCTGCGCCGGTTTCATGGTCACGTACACCGAGGCCTTCGCCGGGAGCGAGTCCTCCGACTCCCAGGTGAACGAGCCTCCCTCGATCGACGACCAGCCGTTCGACGGCTCGGTGTACGACGAGCTGCCGTGACCCTCCACATCTGACGGTCCGTCAATTATGGTGCGCCCCCATGGGATCCAGGAGCGTGGGGGCGGGCGGGGCGGGCGCGCGGACCGTCGCGGAGCTCGTACAGGAGCGGTGGGGCGACCACCGGCCGGGGCTGTGGTTCGAGGAACGGTCCCTGACACATCACGAGGTGGCCGCGGGAGCGGCGGCGCGGGCGGCGCTGCTGGGCGACCTGCTGCCGCGCGGCGCCGAGCCGCATGTGGGGGTGCTGCTCGACAACACCCCCGAGTATCCGCTGTGGTTGAGCGCCGCGGCCCTCGCGGGTGCGGCCGTCGCCGGGATCAACCCGACCCGCCGCGGCCCCGAACTGGCCCGCGACATCCTGCACACCGAGTGCCGGGTCCTGGTCACCGAGCGGGCGCACCTCCCGCTCCTCGACGGACTCGAACTCCCGGGCCTGCGACTGCTGGTGACCGACACCGAGGCGTACGAGCACCTGCTCGCGCCGTACGCGGACGCGCGCCCCGGGCCGCTGAAGGCCACCCCGGAGAGCCGCCTCCTCCTCTACTTCACCTCCGGCTCGACCGGGGCGCCCAAGGCGGCGATCTGCTCGCAGGGGCGGCTCGCGGCGGCCGGACGGTCGCTGGTCGGCCACTTCGGGGTGCGCGCGGACGACGTGCACTACGTCTGCATGCCGATGTTCCACGGCAACGCGGTCATCGCGGACTGGGCGCCCGCCCTCGCGGCCGGCGCGGGCGTCGCCCTGCGGCGCCGCTTCTCGGCCTCGGGCTTCCTGACGGACGTACGGGCGTACGGGGCCACGTACTTCACGTACGTGGGACGGGCCGTGCAGTACATCCTGGCCACCCCGCCACGGGCCGACGACCGGGACAACCCGCTGCGCACGGGCTTCGGGACGGAGGCGGGGGCGGTGGACGCGGCCGCCTTCGAGGAGCGGTTCGGGGTGCGGCTGGTGGAGGGGTACGGGTCGTCCGAGGGCGGCGCGGCGATCCAGCGGACGCCCGGTGGGCCGCAGGGGGCGATCGGCCGGGCGGCACCCGGGGACGACCTCGCGGTGGTCGACCCGGTGAGCCGGGCGGAGTGCCCCGCGGCGGCCTTCGGAGCGGACGGCAGGCTGCTCAACGGCCACGATTCCATAGGGGAGTTGGTGAACCGCGGACCCAACCCCTTCGAGGGCTACTGGCGCAACGAGGCGGCTGAGGCGGCCCGGCAGCGGGAGGGCTGGTACTGGACCGGGGACCTCTTCTACCGGGACGCCGAGGGATTCCTGTACTTCGCGGGGCGAACGGACGACCGCCTCCGCGTGGACAGCGAGAACCTGGCCGCCGCGGTGATCGAGAACATCCTCGCCCGCTACGGGGACGCCGCCGCTGTCGCCGTGTACGCGGTGCCGGACCCGGTGGCCGGCGACCAGGTGATGGCGACGCTGGCGCTACGGGAGGGAACGGACTTCGACCCACTCCGCTTCGCCGAATTCCTCCTGGCCCAGCCGGACCTGGGCACCAAGATGGCCCCCCGCTTCATTCGGGTCATGGCCCGCATCCCGGTCACCGCCACCAACAAGATCCACCGGGTCGGCCTGCGGCGGGAGGGCTTCCGGTGCACGGACCCGGTGTGGTGGCGCCCACCGGGGGAGCCGGCGTACCGGCGCCTGGACGAGGCGGACCTGGCGGGGCTGATGGCGCGGTACCGGGAGCGGGGGCGTGAGGAACTGCTGGTGCGGTAGGGCTGTGTGTGGGGGAGAGGGAGCTGGCCAGGTAGGTACGGCCGGTGCGGCAGGGCTGTGCGGCAGGGCTGGACCGGGAATGGCCACGCCCGGTCGGCCCTATCGTCGGTTGCGCCGCAGCAGCGATCCGAGCGCCAGGCCGGCACCCAGGCCGATCAAGGCCCCCACCGAGGTCCGCCATGCGGGCGACGTCCCCGCGGCGGGCACGGCAGGCGGAGGGGTGACAACCGGCGAGCGGGTCGGTGGTCCGGAAGCGACAGCGCGAGCGTGCTCCTCGCCCACGATGGCCAGGAAGCGACGACCGACACGGCTTCCGGACGAACTGGCGATCCACGAGGCGTGAGCCCGGCTCCAGTAGTGCCGCCCGGCCTCGCCGGTGAACATCCCGGCGAGCATGTCCCGCAGCAGACTCTCGCGAATGGTCCCGATCTCGAAGCCCATCCAGGCGTAGTTCATCATCAGGTCGGCATAGACGTGCCGCTTCCGCTGATCGGGATCGACGATGTCCGTGTCGCCCCAGACGGGCTGGTAGAGCGGCATGTCGTCAAGCTCCAGGCGGACCAGCTCAAGGTAGTAGCTGCGGATCCCCTGGACCTGATCCGCCCTGGCCTGCCGGTTCTGAACGACCAGGGAAACGGCGACACCGGCCAACGCCAGCGCCGAAACGATCGCCGAGGTGAAGCCGTACGCCGCCCCGATCTGACTCAGCCTGTTCCAGTCCACGCCTTTGGAGCCGGAAATCTCCTCCAGCACGAAAGGCGACAGCAGCACCACCGCCAGCGCAACCGCCACAGCGGCGACGAGCGCCACAACTCTGCCGATCCGGTGAACCACCGCTGCACCCCTGGACCCATGACGAACCAATGAAACGACCAAGGGCGTCCTCCCCAAGGGGAGAACGCCCGGATCGTAGATGGTGCGCCGCCAGGGACTCGAACCCCGGACCCGCTGATTAAGAGTCAGCTGCTCTAACCAACTGAGCTAGCGGCGCATGACTCTCGCCAACCGCTTTTCGCGGCTGGCGACAGAGAAAATACTACCTGGTCCGTGAGCGTGCTTCGGACCATGCCCATGTGCTCCGGGCCACTCGGAGCGCAGCTCAGGCCGGGCGGGCGGGGCATGTAGGTCAGGTAGGGCGGAGCATGTAGGTCAGGCAGGCGGGCGGTTCGGGCTGCTTCGGCGTTGGTTCAGATCGCCAGTGAGAGCAGTACCGGTGCCGCGCCACGGTTCAGGGTGTCCGCCGCCTCGCGCAGTCGGTGGGCGTGGGACAGCGGGAGGGAGAGGGCGAGGCAGCCCACGGCCGAGCCGGCCGTGATGGGGACCGCCGCGCACACCGTGCCGACCGCGTACTCCTGGAGGTCGAGCACGGGCACGGTGGGTGCCTGGGCGTCGAGCCGGGACAGGAGCACCCGCTCGTTCGTGATCGTGCGTGAGGTGAGGCGGGCCATCCGGTGACGGGAGAGGTGGTCGCGCCGGGCGTTGACGTCGAGCTGACCGAGAAGGCTCTTGCCGATCGCGCTGGCGTGGGCCGCGGAACGGAAGTCCACCCATTCGTTGACCGCCGGGGTGCCCGGGCCGTCCGCGCACTGGGCGACGTGGATCTCGCCGTCCACGTACCGGCTCATGTAGACGGCGGCGCCGACCGAGTCGCGCAGCCGGTCGAGGTTCCGCTGGAGCTGGGCCCGCAGGGCCTCGTCCCGGTCGTGCGCGGAAACCAGCCTGCGGAGGGCCGCCCCGGTGACGTACGCCCCGTCGGCGATCTGCTCGACGTACCCCTCGCGGCGCAGCATGCGCAGGAGCGCGGTGAGGCGCTCCTCGCCGAGGCCGGTCAGGCGCGCGAGTTCGGTGTCGGTGACGCCGGTGGTGTGCCGGGCCGCCACGGTCTCCAGGACGCGCAGGGCGTCCTGGGCCGAGTGGTGCGGCACGGTCGGCTCGTGCTTCAGCGCCATGGATTGGGTCCCCCCTGCGCTTTTCGGCCCGGCTTGCATGTCGGCGCGTTCGTATCAACGCGTTGACATCAACACAGCCCGGACGGCCGGGCCCCCTCCACGATAACTGCCAAGAGGCGTACGGGGAGGGGGTGTTGGCGAGATTGGTGGCGTGTTCCAGCCCCTCAACAGCGGGGCATCCGTATGGCATATGCCAAAGTCATGTCCCAGTCGCTCCGCCTCGGACCCTGCCGTCTTCACTTCTTGAACGCCGACAGTGTGCAGCCCCTGAAGGATTGTGGTGCTGCTCCAGAAGGACTCCTCGCAGGACTCCTCGCAGGGCTACAGCACCGCGCCCAGGAACTCCCGCGTCCGCTCGTGCTCCGGGTCGCCGAAGATCTTCTCCGGCGGGCCGGACTCCAGGACCCGCCCCGAGTCGAACATCAGCACCTGGTCCGAGATGTCCCGGGCGAAGTTCATCTCGTGGGTCACGCAGAGCATCGTGATGTCGGTGGTGCGGGCGATGTCCCTGAGCACGTCGAGGACGCCCGCGACCAGTTCGGGGTCGAGCGCGGAGGTCACCTCGTCGAGGAGCAGGACCTGCGGCCGCATCGCCAGGGCCCGCGCGATCGCGACGCGCTGCTGCTGGCCGCCGGAGAGCTGGCTCGGGTACTTGTCGACGTGCTCGGTCAGCCCGACCAGTTCGAGCAGTTCCCGGGCCCGCTCCTCGGCCGCGTCCTTGGACATGCCGAGCACGGTGACCGGCGCCTCCGTGATGTTGCGCAGCACCTTCATGTTGGGGAAGAGGTTGAACTGCTGGAAGACCATCCCGATGTTCTTGCGGACCTCGCGGATGTGCTTCTCGCCGGCCGGGACCAGCTTGCCGTTCTTCTCCTCGTGGGTGAGGTAGTCGCCGTTGACCTTGATCGTGCCCTCGTCGGGCTTGGCCAGGGTCATCAGCAGCCGCAGGATCGTCGTCTTGCCGGAGCCGGACGGGCCGATCAGCGTGACGTGCTTGCCGGAGGCGACGGAGAAGTCGAGCTCGTCGAGCACGGTGTTGGCGCCGAAGCGCTTGGTGACCTTGTCGAAACGGATCAGCTCGCTGCCGTCCGCCGCCGGGTTGGCGTCGGAGTTGGCGTCGGGCTCTTTCATCAGAGGGGTGTCAGCGGACAAGACGTCGCTCCAGGGCTCGCATGAGGAGGGAAGCCGGATAGGAAATGAGGATGAAGGCCACGCCGATGACCGTCAGAGGCTCGGTGAACTGGAAGTTCTGCTGCGAGAACAGCCGCGCCTCGCCGAGCATGTCGAGGACGGTGATCGCCATCAGCATCGGCGTGTCCTTGAGCATCGAGATGACGTAGTTGCCCAGCGCGGGCACCACCCGGCGGATCGCCTGCGGCAGGATCACCGCGGTCCACGTCCGGGTCATGGGCAGGTTCAGTGCCGTGGCCGCTTCCCACTGGCCGGCCGGCACGCCCTCGATACCGGCCCGGTAGACCTGCATCGTGTACGTCGAGTAGTGCAGCCCGATGGCGACGACACCGGTGGTCATCGCGGAGAACGTGATGTTCCACTCGGGCAGCACGTAGAAGAGGAAGAACAGCTGCACCAGCAGCGGGGTGTTCCGGACGAACTCCGTGACGACCCCCACCGGCCAGCGCACCCAGCGGCTCGGCGTCCGCATCAGCAGCGCCCACACCAGTCCGAGGGCGAAGGAGATCAGCGAGCCGAGCACCAGGGCCTGCAGGGTGACCAGCAGTCCGTCCCAGAAGTGCGGCATGAAGTCGCCGACCGCGCTCCAGTC
The DNA here is from genome assembly GCF_026341515.1 of Streptomyces sp. NBC_00878. Taxonomy (NCBI): domain Bacteria; kingdom Bacillati; phylum Actinomycetota; class Actinomycetes; order Kitasatosporales; family Streptomycetaceae; genus Streptomyces; species Streptomyces sp. NBC_00878. Next base: position 6,867,211 of record NZ_JAPEOK010000001.1, read on the forward strand.
CCATTTCATGAGGCACCTCCGCCCGCGCCGACTCCGGTGGTCTCGGGCCGGGGCATCGGAACCTTGCCGCCGCGCTCCGGCACCCTGCCGATCCCGGCTTTCAGCCGCTTCTCCAGACCGCGCATGACCCGCGTGAGCAGGAAGGCGATCACGAAGTAGATCAGCAGGATGTACGTGTAGATCTCCGCGCTCTCCTGCAGCGCGAGCCGCACCAGGTTGCCGCTGAACGCCAGGTCGCCCATGCCCATCACGGACACCAGGGCCGTGCCCTTGAGCAGCTCGATCAGCAGGTTGGAGAACGGCGGGATCATCTCCGGCACCGCCTGCGGCAGCAGGATCAGCCGCAGCCGCTGCCAGGGCGTGAAGCTCAGCGCGATCCCGCCCTCACGCTGCGCCGGGTCGACGGAGTTCAGGGCGCCGCGCACGATCTCGGAGCCGTACGCCCCGTAGGTGAGACCCAGTGCGAGGGTGCCCGCCCACATGGGGACCAGCTGCCAGCCGAAGGCCGGCGGCAGCACGAAGAACACCCAGAAGATCATGATCAGCGCGGAGGTACCGCGGAACACCTCGGTGTAGAAGCCCGCGAGGAAGCGGACGATCCACAGCCGGTGGGTGCGCGCGATACCGACCACGAAGGAGACGGCCGCGGCCAGCAGCGCGCTGAACACCAGCAGCTGGACCGTGACCCAGATCCCCTTCAGTACGAGTTCCCAGAGTCCCGATGTCATCCGCCGCACAACTCCTTCGCGGTCATATCGGTCATCTCGTTCTTGGTGAAACCGAAGGGCTGGAGGATCCGGAACAGCTCACCGCTCTCCTTCAGCTTCCTGAGTTCCACGTTGAAGGCGTCCCGCAGCTTGGTTTCCGTCGGGCGGAACGCGAAGCCGCCGCCGTCGACGTGCGGCTTGCCGTCCACGAGTGGCGCGAACGGCTCGGTCGACTCCGCCTTGCGGGACTTCTTGACGACCTCGCGGGTGGTCAGCGCCGTCCCCGCGAAGACGTCGACACGGCCCGCCTCGACGGCGTTCAGACCCGCGACCTGGTCCGGCACGATCAGGATGTCGCTCTCCTTGTACCCGGCGTCGACCGCGTACTGGATCTCCGCGTAACCGGTTCCGGTCGCGAACTTCGCCTTCGACTCCACGACGTCCTTGTAGTCGTGCAGGTCCTTCGGGTTGCCCTTGCGCACGATGAAGGAGTCGAGCATCTGGTAGTCGGGGTCGGAGAAGATCACCTGCTCGCAGCGCTCGGCGTTGATGTACATGCCGGCGGCGACGACGTCGAACTGCTGGGAGTTCAGACCGGGGATGAGCGAGCCGAACTCCGTGGGCACGGGCTGGACGCTGTCCACCCCCAGCCGCTTGAAGATGACCCGCGCGAGTTCCGGCGCCTCGCCGGTGAGCTCGCCGTTCTTGTCGATGTAGCCGAAGGGGATCTCGCCGGCGATGCCGAGACGTACGACACCCTGGGCCTTCAACCGGTCCAGGAGATCACCGCCGTCCTTGCCGGACGCCGTGGCCACGCGGCTGCATCCGGCCGCGCCGAGCGCACCGAACGCCGCGATGCCGGCCAGCACCGACCGGCGGCCGGCACTGTGTTTGCGTCGTTCCGCGGAAGCTTCTTTCTCGTCGTTCCCAAGTGGTGGAGCCATGGCCGCGCGGCTACCCGGGACGATGCGAGTTATGCGGATCCATTTGCGCCCCGTTTGCGAAGGGCCCTCTTGACCCGGGGTGGACCATGGAAATCATGACCGACCGCTACATCGACGTGACCCTGTCCAAGCGTGGAGTCCACTGCACGGCGAAGCTGCTCGACGACCGCGCGCCGATCACCTGCGAGGCCGTCTGGAACGCGTTGCCGCTGAGCAGTGACGTGTACCACGCGAAGTATGCCCGCAATGAGATCTACGCCCTGTTCCCGGCGTTCGCACCGGCCGAACCGCCGCTGGAGAACCCGACCGTAACGCCCATTCCGGGCGACCTCTGCTATTTCTCCTTCTCCGGTACGCAGCTGGGTACGCAGGCGTACGGGTATGGCTCGGGCGCCGGAGTCCAGGCCGGCGCTCCGGTGATCGACCTCGCCCTGTTCTACGAGCGGAACAATTTGCTGCTCAACGGGGATGTGGGGTGGGTCCCGGGGATTGTGTGGGGGCAGGTGGTGGAGGGGCTGGATGCGATGGCTGAGGCGTGCAATGACCTGTGGCGTGCGGGTGCGCTGGGGGAGACGTTGAGCTTCTCCCGGGTCTAGGGGCGGGAGGGCTGAGGGGTGGCGGGGAGCTGCGGGCCGGTGGGGGGCTGGCCGCGCAGTTCCCCGCGCCCCTAAAAAGCAGGGGGCTGCCGGCACCGCCTGCCTTTAGGGGCGCGGGGAACTGCGCGACCAGCCACGACGGACCCGCAGTCGAATCACCGGCCTTCCAGCGGAGCGCCCGGCGGGGCGATTCCGCCGAGCCCCGCCTCGTACAGCGCGTGAGCCGTCCGCAGGACCAGCGCGTCCTGGTGACGCGCCCCCACGATCTGAAGGCCGACCGGCAAGCCGGTCTCATCCGTGCCGACCGGGACGGTCGCCGCAGGCTGCTGCGTCATGTTGAAGGGGTAGGTGAAGGGCGTCCAGCCCGTCCACCGGCGGTGGCCCGAGCCGCGAGGAACCTCCGTGCCCGCCTCGAACGCGGTGATCGGGATCGTCGGAGTGACCAGCACGTCGTACGTCTCGTGGAAGAGGCCCATCCGGCGGCCGAGTTCCATGCGGACATCCACCGCGGCGAGGTAGTCCAGCGTGCTGGACCGGGCCCCCAGATCGCAGATCTCCCGCAACCCGGGGTCCAGCAGTTTCCGCTGGTCGGGGCCGAGTCGCTGGGTGACCCGGGCCGCCCCGCCGAACCACAGCACGTGGAACGCCTCGACGGGATCCGTGAAGTCGGGGTCGGCCTCCTCGACGTACGCCCCGAGGGCCGCGAGCCCCTCCACCCCGCGCCGCACCGCCGCGGCGACCCCGGGCTGGACAGCCACCTGCCCGCCGAGGGACGGCGAGTACGCGACCCGCAGCCCCCGCACACCGCCCGCCAGTCCGTCCACGAACGAGCCGCTCACCGGGCCGAGTTGCGACCAGTCCCGTGGGTCCGGACCGCTGATGACGTCCATCATCAGCGCCGCGTCGGCGGCGTCCCGCGTCATCGGCCCGACGTGCGCCAGCGTGCCGAAGGCGCTCGCGGGATACAGCGGCACCCTCCCGTACGTCGCCTTCAGGGCGAAGATCCCGCAGAAGGCGCCGGGGATACGGACGCTGCCGCCCCCGTCCGTGCCCAGCGACAGCGGGCCCGCGCCCAGCGCGACGGCCGCCGCGCTGCCGCCGCTGGACCCGCCCGAGGTGCGCGAGGGGTCGTACGGGTTCCGTGTCACGCCCGACTGCGGTGAGTCAGTGACGCCCTTCCAGCCGAACTCGGGTGTCGTCGTCCGGCCGAGGAACACGGCCCCGTGCTCGCGCAGCCGGGCCACGGAGGGCGCGTCCTCGTCCCAACGGCCCTGCGGGGAGATCGTTTTGGAGCCCTTCAGGGTCGGCCCGCCACGCATCAGCAGGATGTCCTTCACCGAGACCGGCACCCCGTCGACCAGCCCGGCCGGCTCGCCGCGCCGCCACCGCTCGGCCGACTCCCGGGCCTGCGCGAGGGCCTCGTCCCCGTCGACGCGTACGAACGCGTTCACCGCGGGCTGGACCTCCTCGGCCCTGCGCAGCGCGGCCCGCACCACGTCCACGGGGCTGAATTCGCCCTTGCGGTATCCCTCGACGAGTCCTACCGCGGTCAGCTCGGTGAGCTCGGTCATCCGCCCCTCCAACGTGCTTCAGTGAACGTGCTTCAGTGGCCAGGTACGTATCCACGCTGCTTGTCGACGACGTTCGGCAGCGGCTTGCCCGCCTCCCAGAGCTCGTACAACTCCACGAACTGCGTACCGAGTTCGTCCCGCCAGCCCACCGTGTCCCCGCTCATGTGCGGCGACACGATCAGACCCGGGGCCTCCCACAACGGACTGTCGGGGCCCAGCGGTTCGTGCTCGAAGACGTCGAGCGCCGCCCCCGCGATCCAGCGGCTCGCGAGAGCCTCGGCCAGCGCTTCCTCGATCACAAGCTGCCCGCGCCCGACGTTCACGAAGCGTGCCGACGGCTGCATCAGTCCAAAACGCCGCGCGTCGAACATCCCGTACGTGTCCTCCGTCAGCGGCGCCGCGGACACCACCCAGTCGGCGCGGGCGATCAGCCGGTCGAGGTCCTCCGGGCCGTGCACCCCCTCGCGCGCTGTGCGCCCCACGAGCGCCGTCGTGATGCCGAGGGCCTTCAGGGTCCGCTCGATCGCGCGCCCGATCGGCCCGGAACCCACCACGCACGCGCGCGTGCCCGCGATCCGCTGCGACTCGCGGTGCCGCCACTCCCGCGCCCGCTGCAACTCCCAGGTGCGCGGCAGATCCTTGGCCATGGCGAGGACGAGCGCGGCCACGTACTCCGCGATCGGCTGGTCGAAGACGCCGCGCGCGTTCGTCACCAGCGTGTCGGACGCGGCGAGTTCGGGGCACATCAGGTGGTCCACGCCCGCGCTCGCCGTGTGCACCCAGCGTGGTCGCGGGCCCTCGCCGGGCCAGGCCCGGCGCACGGCGTGCGAGGCGAAGTCCCAGACCAGCAGGACGTCCGCGGAGGGCAGGAGCGCGGCCAGCGAGGACTCGTCGGCGTGCTCGATCCGCACCCGGCCGGTGAGCCGGCCGAGCCGGGGCGGCGGCTCGGCGTCGAGCACCAGGAGGGTTGTCTTTTCGGCCAGGTTCGGGGGCGTGGCAGAGGTCATCGGGGGGAAACCATTTCGCAACGAGGGTCCGCTTCTCTGGTATCTGGACGCTGGACGCCGGGCTCTGAGTGCTTGCGGGACATCGGCCGAACCGTCTGGGACCGGCCGTCGGGCCGGGGGCGCACAGCCGTCTCAGATGCGCGGATTGACCACGCTCGCACCGGAACCTACCTTCGTCAACAAGGGCTAGTTTCCGTGGGAATCCCGGAGTCCCGTCCGTTCCCCTGTCCCGACGTCCCGGCACGCGCCGGCTTGTGTCCCCCCGGCCTCCCGGCCGGTCACCACCGCTCGCTCGACCTGAGTTTGGGGCTGCTCATGGACGTCTCCTTCCTTGGTGGACCACACCCTCAACGGGGTGTCGGTGTCGTCGCTCCCTTCGACTTCGCCCTCGACCGCGAACTGTGGCGCTGGGTCCCGGACGAGGTCTCACTCCACCTCACCCGTACCCCGTTCGTGCCCGTCGAGGTCAGCCTCGACCTGGCCCGGCTGGTCAGCGAGCACGAGACGCTCGGCGACGCGGTGCGCGCGCTGAACGCCGTCGGGCCGGAGATCGTCGCGTACGCCTGTACGTCCGGCAGTTTCGTCGGCGGCATCCCGGGCGAGCGCGCGATGTGCGAGGCCATGACCCGGGCCGGCGAGATCCCCTCCGTGACCACGTCCGGCGCCCTCCTGGAGGCGCTGGAGGAGCTGGGCGCACGCCGGATCGCGCTCGTCACGCCGTACACCGTCTCCGTGACCCAGTCCCTGGAGGACTACCTCGCCGAGGCGGGCATCACGGTCACCGGCCGCGCCTACATGGGCCTGACCAGGCACATCTGGAAGGTCCCGTACCGCAACGTGGTCGACATGGCCCGCGGCGCCGTACGCGACCACGCGGACGCTCTCTTCATCAGCTGCACCAACCTCCCGACGTACGACGTCATCCCGCAGCTGGAGGCCGAGCTGCGCATCCCGGTGATCTCGGCCAACCAGGTGACGATGTGGGCTGCCCTGCGTCACCTGGGTACCCGGGCAGTAGGGCCGTACCAGGCACTGATCGACGAGTCGGCACGACAGCGACCCGTACCGCCGGTACCGCCCGCACTGCCGGAAGAACAGGAAGGTTGGGCATGACGGCTCTCGGATTTCTCTACCCGGGCCACTCGGCCGAGGACGACTACCCGCGCATCGAGCAGCTCCTTGGCAGCGACATCCGCCTCCACGTCGTCCACACGGACATCGGTGAGGACGCCCATCGCGTGGACGCGCTGCTGGAGATGGGCTCGGCGCCCCGTCTCGCCGCCGGGATCGAGGATCTGCGCCTGTCCGGTGCCGAGGCGGTGGTCTGGGCCTGCACGAGCGGCAGTTTCGTCTACGGCTGGGAGGGCGCCCACGACCAGGTCCGCACGCTGGCCACGACGGCGGGACTGCCGGCCTCGTCGACGTCCTTCGCGTTCGCCCACGCGGTACGGGAGCTGGGGGTGAAGCGGGTCGCGATCGCGGCGACGTACCCCGACGACGTGGCCGTCCTCTTCGGGACCTTCCTGAGTGACGCGGGCCTGGATGTCCTCGGCGTGCGCAGTTCCGGGATCATCACGGCGGCCGAGGTGGGCACGTGGGGTGAGGCGGAAGTGCTGGCCCTGGCCCGCGCGGGTGACCATCCGGAGGCGGAGGTTGTCCTCCTGCCCGACACGGCCCTCCACACGGCCTCCCACATCCCGACCCTGGAAAAGGAACTGGGCAAGCCGGTCCTCACCGCGAACCAGGTCACGGTCTGGGAGGCGCTACGCCTCACAGGCCGCCGCGTGAACGCCCGCGAACTCGGCGCCCTCTTCACACGGGAGCCGATCGTCCAGGTGTGACGGGCCCGGCGGGGGCGGCGGGGGCGAGGGAATAAGCGGAGCCCCCCTCCTGTTAGGGCACCGCGGACAGCGCGACGTACCAAACAGGAGGAACCCGTGGCGGCACCGGACCACACCACCCCCACCGACCCCGACGAGATCAGGGCGGAGGCGAAGGGCACCGCCCCCGTCCCCCTCTCCGTCCTCGACCTGGTCACGGTCGGCGCGGGCCGTACCGCGAGCGACGCCCTCCGCACCAGCGTCACGCTCTCCCGCCTCGCGGAGGACAGGGGATTCCACCGCTACTGGGTCGCCGAGCACCACTCCATGCCAGGCGTCGCCTCCACCTCTCCCGCCGTGATCCTCGCCCACCTCGCCGCCCACACGACCCGCATCCGCCTCGGCTCGGGCGGCGTCATGCTCCCGAACCACGCCCCGCTGGTCATCGCGGAGCAGTTCGGCACGCTGGAGGCGATGGCTCCGGGCCGCATCGACCTGGGCCTCGGCCGGGCCCCAGGGACGGACGGCCCCACCGCCGCCGCCCTCCGCCGCACCGACCGGCTCAACGAGGGCGCGGACGACTTCCCCCAGCAGCTCGCGGAGCTCACCCGCTTCCTGGACGACGACTTCCCCGACGGCCACCCCTACGCCCGCATCCACGCGGTCCCGGGACCGATCCAGGCGACCTCCCCCGGCGGCGTCCAGTCCCCGCACCGCCCTCCGGTCTGGCTGCTCGGCTCCTCCGGCTTCAGTGCCCGTCTCGCGGGCGTCCTCGGCCTGCCCTTCGCCTTCGCGCACCACTTCTCGGCGCAGAACACCGTCCCGGCGCTCGACCTCTACCGCGAGTCCTTCCAGCCGTCGGCCGTACTCGACTCGCCCTACGCCCTGATCGGCGTCTCCGCCCTCGCGACGGACGACGAGAAGGAGGCCCGCCGCCAGATCATGGCCGCCGCGCTGAACATGGTCCGCCTGCGCACCGGCCGCCCCGGCCTGGTCCCCACCCCGGAGGAGGCCGAGGCGTACGAATTCAGCCCGATGGAGCGGGAGTTCGTCGACTCCTGGAACGCGAACGTCATCCACGGCACCGCCGACGAGGTCCGCTCCGGCCTCGACGACCTCCAGAAGCGCACCGGCGCCGACGAGTTGATGCTCACCTCCAACGCCCACAGCGGGGACGTACGCCTGCGCTCCTACGAACTGATCGCGGACGCCTACCAGTTGCCCACGATCGGCCGGCCTCAGGTCTGAGGGACCGCCGCCGCCGTCAAGAGCGCGGAGATACGATCCGGCGCCACCGGCCGGGAGTACAGCCACCCCTGGCCGGTGTCGCAGCCGATGCGCCGCAGCCGGGACGCCTGGCCCGCCGTCTCCACGCACTCCGCGGTGACCGTCAGACCGAGCCGGTGCGCGAGCTGGATCATCGCCTCGACGACGACCTCGTCGGCCGGGTTGGGCGGGGCCGCGGAGCCGTCGCCGCTCTCGTACTGGAAGCCGCGCACGAACGAGCCGTCGAGCTTCAGGACCGAGACCGGCAGCCGGCTGAGGTAGGCGAGGTTCGAGTAGCCCGTGCCGAAGTCGTCGATGGCGATGCGTACGCCCATGTCGCTCAGCGCCTGGAGGGCCTGGAGCGGGCGGCCCGCCGAGCCCATCACCGCTGACTCGGTGAGCTCCAGTTGGAGGAGATGCGGAGCGAGTCCGGTTTCCGCGAGCGTCGCCGCCACGTCCGCCACCAGGTCGGAGTCCCAGACCTGACGCACCGCCACGTTCACGCTGACGAAGATCGGTTCCGCGTCCGGGTGGTCCAGCTGCCAGCGGCGCGCCTGCCGGCAGGCGGTGGCGAGCACCCAGCGGCCCAGCTGCACGATCGAACCGTCCTCCTCGGCAAGTCCGATGAACCGATTCGGCGTCAGTGTGCCGAACTGAGGATGGTTCCATCGGACCAGTGCCTCGACCCCGCGCACCCCGCCGTCCTCCATGCATACGAGCGGCTGGTACTCCAGGGTGAACTCGCCCTTCTCGATGGCCGGGCGGAGGGTGGAGGAGAGGGCCTGGCGGGTCATCCGGTGGGCGTTGCGCTCCGGGTCGAAGAGCGTCCAGCGGGACTTGCCGTCGGCCTTCGCCCAGTACAGCGTCGTGTCGGCGGCCTGCATCAGACCGGTCGCGGTGGTGCCGGCCGCGTGCCGCTCGACGACACCGATCGAGGCCGAGACCGAGAGCCGCTGCCCGGAGAGGTCGAACGGCACCTGGAGGGACTTCAGTACGGAGTCCGCGAGGTCCGCGAGTTGCTCCGTACCCGTGGAGTCCTCGACCAGCAGGGCGAACTCGTCGCCGCCGAGCCGGGCGACCAGCGGGGTGGCCGGTCGCGCGTGCCCCGCCTCGTTCGCGCAGCGCGTCAGCCGCTCGGCGACGGCCGCGAGCAGCCGGTCGCCGACGCGGTGGCCGAGCGTGTCGTTGACCGCCTTGAACCCGTCGAGGTCCAGATAGCAGAGCCCGATCCGGCCGGTGCCGGACTCCTCGTACGACTCGACCTCCAGTGCGGCCGAAAGTCGCTCGAAGAACAGGGTGCGGTTGGGCAGCCGGGTCACCGCGTCGTGCATCTGCAAGTGACGTAGCCGGGCCTGTAGTTCGCGGCGGGAGCTGATGTCGGAGACCGAGAGCAGCACCGCGCGCTCCTCCTCGGGCAGCGGACTGACCGTCACCTGCGCCCAGAGGGAGTGGCCGTCGGGGTGTTTGAGACGTCGGGTGCAGCGGAGTCTGGCCTGCCGGCCGCGGAGCACCTCGCGGTACGCGTGCCACGTACGGGCGTCCGAGGCGAGGTCCACCAGGTCGGCGGCGATCCGGCCGGTCAGCCCTTCCGGACCCGCGCCGAGGAGCGCGGCCAGCGTGTCGTTGGCCGTCACGACCAGGCCGTCCCGGTCCACGACGGCCATCGCGAGGGGAGCGGCGGCGAAAGTGGCGCGGAATGTGCGGGCGCCGGCTTCGGCACCGGCACCAAAACCGGCCTTGGCACCGGTTGCGGCAGGGCGACCGGCGTCGGCGAGGGGGGCGCCGCCGGCGAGGGGATCGGTGCCGCCGGCAAGGGGATCGGTGCCGACGGCAAGGGGATCGGTGCCGACGCGGGGGTCGGTGCCCGCGTCGAAGTCGATCCCTGGGCGAGGGGGGAACCCGGCCGGGGAACCGGCCGAGAGCAGGGCCGGAAGTCCGGCCAACAGACCGGACGGGAATCCGGCGAGGAAGTCGGCCGGAAGCCCGGCCGGAAGTCCCTCCGAGAGGTCCAGAGGGGGTGCGACCAGGGGATCGACGCGTGGGACCCGTTCCTCGTGAGGAGGGGTCCCGACGCGACGAGAGGCCGCGATGTGACTCTCTGTGACAGTTGGCCGGACGAGGTCTGTCGTGCGCGCCGGCCCATCGGACGTTCCGCTCACCGTTCGCTCCCGCTGTGCACTCGTTCGTCGTACAGGACTCGTCGGGGGGTCGGCCGGTGGTGGACGGCCGCTCTAGCCGTGTCTGCGCAGGAAAGTGTGCCGATCATAGAGGGTGGCCGTTTGGCCTTCCAGCTACTCTCCAGTGTCCCCGATGAACCCCTCTCTCTGACAGATCGTTTCTGCCCGCAGCTGGATGGGTTCCTTCCCTGGTCGATCGCTTGTGACGTTCCGTGAGTGCTCGGGGTGTCGGCGCGTCCTGGCGCCCCCTGGCGCTCCCCGATGTTCTCGGTCGGATGTCGGCCCTCTCACTCCTTTGGTTCAGATAAACAGGGCGTAGGTGATCAAACCGGCACAGGCTGGTTGCGGTATCCCGAATTCCGCATCCGGAGGTCGACGTGCCGCGTCTGCTCCCCTTCAAGGGGCTCACCCGTGGCGGGGTTCGACCCCGTCGGCGAGGCCACGGCCGCCCCGGTGCGGGCCGGCCCGGGGCGGCTCGACGCGGGCATGTCCGGCGCGGGCGGGCCTGGCGCGGGCAGTCCTGGCGTGAGCGGTGGTGGCACGCGCCCGCGGCCGTGTTCACCTCCATGACGGCCCTCGCCGCCACCTCCCTCATCGCGGGCCCCTCGGTCGCCGTCCCCCTCTCCCTGCCGTGCACCCTGACGCGCACCGGCGTGCACCACTCGGAGGGCCTGGACACCTGGAACGCCGCCTATCCGCGCCCCACCAGCCAACTTGACGCGGTGATGGTCTTCCTCTCCTTCCCGGACGCCGCCCCGCTGACCACGCCGGCCGAACTGGCGACCGACTACTTCCCCGCCACCAGCCGCTTCTTCGAACGGGCCTCGTACGGCAAATTCCACCTCCGCCCGCACCCGATCGCCGAGTGGATCCGGATGCCGCGCGCCTCCACCTCGTACGCCATACAGCGCGACTGGACCGCGGCGGCGCGCTCCGCGTATCTGCGCGACGCCCTCGCCGCGGCGGACGACCGGGTCGACTTCTCCCGCTACGACGTCGTCTACTTCGTCGCCGACCCGGACGCGCCGGGAGTCGACTCGGACGCGACGAAGGTGGTGAACCTGGATGTGCCGCTGCGGGCCGACGGCAAGGACATCCGGCGGGTCGTCACGGTGTTCGAGGAGCATCCGCCGGACCGGCTGGTCCTCGCCCACGAGACCGGACACGTCTTCGACCTGCCCGACCTCTACCACCGGCCCACCGACGGAAAGGGCGACTGGGACACGCATGTCGGCGACTGGGACCTCATGGGCAGCCAGTTCGGACTGGCGCCCGACCTGTTCGGCTGGCACAAGTGGAAGCTCGGGTGGCTGGAACCGCACCAAGTGGCGTGTGTACGGAGCTCGGGCGGGCGGGGTACGAGGCTGACGCTGGAGCAGCTGGGAGCGGGACCCGGGGTGGCCGCGGCGGGTTCGGAGGCCTTCCGGAGGGCGGGTGTTCCCGGGGCCGGGGCGGGGGCGGGGGCCATGGGATTCGGGTCCGGGAACGGGACGAAACTCGCGGTGGTGCGGACCGGGCCGGACACCGCGGTCGCCTTCGAGGCGCGCGGACCGGTCGGCAACGACGAGTCGGTCTGCTCACAGGGAGTGCTCGTCTACCGCGTGCGCGGCGGGACCCAGTCCGGCGGCGGCCCCATCGAGGTCGTCGACGCGCATCCCGAGTCCGCGGCCTGCTGGGACGGCTCGGTCTATCCGCAGCTCGCCGACGCGCCGGTCGCGCTCGGGGAGAGCTTCACCGTGCCGGGCGACGACGTACGCGTCGAGGTGACGGACCGGACGGCCTCGGGCGCGTGGACGGTGACGATTTCGATCGGGAGTGCCGGGAGCGCTCGGGAGCGCTGAGAGCACTGGGAGTGCCGAGAGCACCGGGAGTACTGGGCGCTGAGAGTGTCCCGCCGGACGTACGGAGGCATGCGAAAAGCCCCCCGCTTCCGCGAGGGGCTTCTCACCGTCTGTGCGCCGCCAGGGACTCGAACCCCGGACCCGCTGATTAAGAGTCAGCTGCTCTAACCAACTGAGCTAGCGGCGCTTGCTGACGTCGTAGACCTTAGCATCCTGATCGGCGCGAGGAAAAATCGATATCCGGGCCTCGGGGGAGGGCTCCGGTGTCCGCCGCCGGGCCGCTGACCGGGCAGCTCGTATCGCGGCCCAGAGCAGGATCGCCGGGGTCGGCAGCCACGGGTGGCGGGTGTCGGGAGCGACCAGCCAGCGGGATTCGGCACGGGGACAGGACTCGGCGCGGGCGCAGGATTCAAGGCGGGCAGGGGATTCGACTCGGGCAGGGGATTCGACTCGGGCAAGGGATTCGACTCGGGCAGGGGATGGGGTGCGAGACGGGGATTCGATGCCGGGCGTGGCCGGGACGGTCAAGGCGGGCGGCGGGACCGTCACCGCGTCGCCGGTTCCGTGGCAGAGGAGCGGCGGGACGGTCCGGCCCCGGTCCGAGGCGCCGCGCGAGCCCCACTCCTCCCACTTCAGGAGCGCGGGCAGCCGTTGTGCGGTGCCCGGCGCGGCGAACAGGAGCAGCCGGCCTCCGTACGTGGCCACGGGGCCCGATCCCGGGCCCTCGTCCCATAACCGGTCCAGCATGCGGCGGCCGAAGAGCGCGGGCGCGTTGACGACGTCGAAGGCGGAGCCGCAGGACAGGACCATCGGGGCGGTGGGCCGCTCCTCCCAGAAGGGGAGCGTGTCGCGCGGATGGGTTCCTGCCGAGGCGAGCCAGGCGGCGCCCTCGGAAGTGACCCCCGAGACGTCGAAGCGGTCGGGGAGCGGCTCGATGGCGCTGTGGGTGTGGCTGTGGATGCAGCCGTTGCCCTCGCTGCCGCTGCCGCCGGGGTCGTGGCCGGGTCCGGGGCCGGGGCTGTCGGGGGTGATGCTTGCCAGGTTCCGATCGCTGCTCATGGCATCTAGAGCTACCGGGGGTGAGCGGACAGTCCCTGAGGGTTGCGGGAACTGGGGACAGCCGGGTGCGAGGTGGGGTATCTTGCCCGCCTGGCATATGCCGCAGGCGATTTTCGGAAATGCGTGGCTTGGATGTACGACATGCGGGCCCGGTTTGTGCGCCGGTTTGTGCGCCCGGTCCGGCTGGGTGTGTCGGCGCTCAGACCGGGTCGGCGTACCCCTCGGCGTCCGCTCCGCGCAGCAGTTCCCGGCCGAACTCGACCATCTTCTTCGCGTAGTCCTCGGTCCACTCGGCCTGCTCGGCGATCGCCGCGGGCGTCAGCCGGTCGAACCGGCGGGGGTCGGCGAGCTGCGCGGCGGCCATCGCCTGGAACTCGACGGCGCGGTCGGTGGCGGCGCGGAACGCGAGGGTCAGCTCCGTGGCCCGGGCCAGCAGCGCCCCGGGGTCGTCGATCGACTCCAGGTCGAAGAAGTGCTCGGGGTCGGCGCCGGCGTCCGCGGGCTCGAAGAGCAGCGCTGCGGGGCGAAGCCGCGGCTCGTTCCGACGCGACGTGGGCTCCGCCATGACTTCTCCTCCTCGTACGGTGGTCGGCCCGTCCTGTGTGGGTGGGCCACCGTCCATTGTCCCTTGACCGCGCAAGAGGGCGACAAGCCTGGCCTGACCGGCCCTGATGCACGCTCTGTACTACCCTTCGCGATCCCTTACGACTCCCACGCGACCCGGTTGTTCCGACAGATGGGACAGCACCGCGTGGTTCGCCCCCTCGGGTGTCCGGGGTGCGTCGATCACGGCTGCCAGACCACCCGGTGCTTGGACCAGTGGTCCCATGTGGACATCATCGCCTCCCAGCCGTCGGGGAACTTCACCGTGACGCCGAGCTGGACCGGTTCCGTGGACGGGTGGTCGTCGAGGAGGTCGCTGACACCCGCGCGGCAGACGACGACGCAGGCGTGGCGGTGGCGGGACGCCAGGACGCACAGGCGGCCCGTTTCGAGGTGGAAGGCCGTTGCGTCGGGGCGGCCCGACAGGGGGTGCAGGACGACGGTCACGTCGTACTCGCGGCCCTGGAGACGGTTCGCCGTGTCCACGGTCACGTCCGTGACGCCCAGCTCCGCCAGGGCCGAGCGGACGGCCGCCGCCTGGTCGCGGTGCGCGGTGCCGACGGCGATGCGGTCGGCCGTCAGCGGGGTGGCATCGGGGGAGCGCTCGGACGTCGCCGTGCCGCCCCGGTCCAGGAGACGGCGTACGACCTGGGCGAGCGCCCGGATCGCTTCCGGGTCCGTGCGTGGCGTGTGGCGGGCGGGCAGTTCCAGCAGGCCCCAGCCCGATTCGGCCGCCTCGTCGATGACCTGGTCGAGGCCGGAACCGTCCGACGGGACGGTGAAGGCGAGGTGGCGGTCGCCGTGGCCCGTGCCGCTGCGGAACGGCGTGAAGGGGTAGAACGCGTCCGAGACCAGCGGCGCCGCCGACGCCGGAAGCCGCCAGGAGACGGGGAGGCGGTGCTGCGGCAGCTCCGGGTTGTGGGCCAGGAGCGTGGTGACGGCGGAGGCCGAGGGGTCGTACGACAGCCCTGCCCACTGCTCGCTGCCGACGATCGCGAACGGGTCCAGCTGGCCCGGGTCGCCCACGAAGAGCGCCCGCTCGAACAGCCCGGCCACGGCGAGCAGCGCGTCCGAACGCATCTGGTACGCCTCGTCGACGATCGCGTGCCGCCACGGCTCGACGCCCTTGACGTGCGCCCACTTCGCGGCCGTCGAGATGACGACGTCGAGTCCGGTGAGCTCCCCGGCCTTCGCGGACTTGCGGACGTGTCGCAGGTCGTCGAGCGCCTTGTCGTACGGGTCCGAGTCGCTGCTGTGCAGACGGCCGACGGGCAGCTCGGGGTTCTTCTCGGCGAGCCGCAGCACGAGGTCGTCGACCTGTGCGTTCGTCTGCGCGATGACCATCAACGGGCGCCCGGCGTCGGCCAGTTCGAGCGCGGCCCGCACCACGAGTGTGGACTTGCCCGCGCCGGGCGGGGAGTCGACGACGACTCCGCGGTGCGTCCCGTGGAGGGTGTCGCGCAGGATCGCGTCGGTGGCGCGGGCCGCCTCGGCGCCCGGATCGAACACGGTGGTCACAGGACGTCCTCTTCGGTCACGGCGTCGGGCCGCACCTCTGGTGGCGGGGCGGCGGCGTCGGTCTCGCCGGGCGGTCCGCCGTGCGTCCACGGCGTCTCCTCCGGGTCGGGCAGCTTCGCACCGCCCCGCTGCTCGTGCTCGAAGAGCGTGAAGCAGACGAGGTCGCCCTTCTCCGGTACGGATCCGGTCTCGGGCACCTTGCCGCGGCCCATCTTGTCGACCACGCGCAGTACGAGGAGGGCGGGGTTGCCGTCGCGGCTGCTCTCGTGGCTGCTCTCGCGGGTGTCGGCGCCGTCGTCCTCGTATCCGAGGTGCTCGACGAATTCGGCCGCCTGTGGTTTGCCGCCCAGGGACCGGTAGACCTTGGCGCGCTCGCCGAGGTGCGGCCGGTCGTCCGTGCGAACGGTCACGAGGGGGCGCGGGCTGGGCCGCTTGCCCTCGCTGTACGCCATCACGACGTCCGTGACCTCGCCCGAGAAGGCCTCGCCCGCGAGCCGCCGGCCGGCCATGACGAGCGGGTCGTCGAGGGCCTCCTGGGCGTCCAGGCGGGCCTGTTCGCGTTCGCGCGTGGCGAGTTTGTTCGCCGCCGTGACCGCGTCGTCGTGGCGCGGCTGCGGGGGTTCGCCGGCCAGGACACGGTCCCGGTGGCCGGTGAACGACCAGCGGTCCCGGGTCCACCGGTCGGCCGCGTGGGCGCCTTCGGGCAGTTCGCGCAGGAGGTCGAGGCCGCGCCACACCGCGTCCCAGGTGGGCCGGGTGCGGCTCTCCACGAGGTCGCGGATCCGGCGCTCGGCGGCGGCGAGTTCGCCGAGCCGGTCGTCCGCCTCGACGCCGTCCTCGGCCGCCGCGAGCGCCGTACGCGCGCGGTCGTAGAGCTCGATGGCGGGGGCGAGCAGTTTGTTGTCGAACGCCGGGTCGGTGGCCGGCCCGGCAGGCGGGCAGACGAGTTGTCCCTTGCCGTCCCGACGGAGCTCGGCCCGCAGCGCGGCCTCGGCGCCGGACTCGCCCTCCGGCGGATCGATCCAGGCGAGCAGCGCCCCGAGGTGCTGGTCCTCCAGGCTGGACTGTCCGGTCGCCCAGTGCCGGGACAGGACGTCGGTGAGCGCGAGGAGGAGCGAGGACCCGGGTACGCGGGAACGCTCGCCGTAGTGCGTGAGCCACCGGCCGAGCAGGGGCACGCGCGGGGGCGCCGGATGCGGTGTCTCCGGGTCCTGCTCGGCGGTGCGCCTAAAGCGCATGGATCGGCCGAGCAGCCGTACGAAGTCGATGCCCGAGCGGCTCGGCACGATCAACTGCGGGGCGTCAGCGCACAGTTCGACTTCCACCTTGACCCGCTTGCCGGTCTCCGGGTCGGTC
This sequence comes from Streptomyces sp. NBC_00878, assembly GCF_026341515.1. Classification (NCBI taxonomy): domain Bacteria; kingdom Bacillati; phylum Actinomycetota; class Actinomycetes; order Kitasatosporales; family Streptomycetaceae; genus Streptomyces; species Streptomyces sp. NBC_00878. Next base: position 6,883,676 of record NZ_JAPEOK010000001.1, read on the forward strand.
TCGTTGCGCTCGGCCGCCTCGACGTCGTCTGCGTACGCGTCGATGTACGGCAGGACGACGTCCGCCAGCTCGGCGAGGAACGCGAACCGGAGGTCGCGGTCGCGGGGCTGCGGTACGACCAGGAGGCGGGGGGTGTCGCGGGCCGTGCCGACCAGTGCCCCTAGCGGGGCCCCGGCTTCTCCTGCGGTGGTGAGCGGTACGAAGACGAGGGGGTGCTCGGAGAGGTGGCGGTGGCGGGCGGTGGCCAGGGGCTGGGTTCGGCCGGTGTCCACGGCTTCCAGCCGGGCGAGGGTGGTGATCAGTGACATGGGGCTGCCTCCCCGGCGGGGTACTCCGAGTGATGCGGTGCCGTGTGCGGTGCCATTTGCTGTGCGGTATATGCGGGTTGTGTTCTGTCTGCGGGGTGGTGGGGGCTGGTCGCGCAGTTCCCCGCGCCCCTTTTGGGGCGCTGTGTGTGGGGCGGTGCTGGATGAGTCGGGCGGTGAGTGGGGTGGTGGGGGGCGGTCGCGCAGTTCCCCGCGCCCCTTTTGGGGTGCTCTGTGTGAGGCGGCGCTGTATGAGTGGGGCGGGCCTGTGTGCGGCAGGGGCGGGAGGGCTTCAGCACGCTGTCCGTCCTGAGGTCTCGGTCCGTAGGCCGTCCTCGTTGCCCAGCAACTCGGTCCCCGGCCTTGCCCCGGCGCCCAGGGCCTCCGCACGCAAGGCCGCCGCTCTGCGCAGCGAGGCGACCGCCGGGTCGGCCGGGTCGCCGGATTCGCCGCGGGCCGCCGAGAGGACGTCGCCGACCGTCGTCAGGCCGCCCAACTCGGCCCGCAGGGACCGGCCGAGCGAGGTCACCGCGCCCTCCGCGCGGGAGTGGTCGCGGCAGTGGAAGGCGAGTTCGCAGGCGGAGAGGCACTCGGGGGCGTAGGACGCCGGGACCGATTCCACCGCGGCCGTCAGGTCGGCGGCGGGGAGGTCGGGAGCGAAACAGGTGCCCTCGGGGAGCGCGTCGGCGATGTCCTCGATGCGGGTGAGGCGGTCCAACTGGCGCCGGGTGACCGAGCGCTGCTTGCGGACGTCGACGGCGGACGCGGTGGGCAGGTTGGAGAAGTCCTTCGGGCAGACCAGCAGCACGGTGTGCCGGACTTCGGGCGCGGGGGCCAGCCGGGCCGCGACCCCCTCCAGGGCCAGGACGTACACCGCGGCCTGGCGCGCTGCCGCGCCCACCTTCGCCGGGTCCGCCGAACCGTCCAGCATCGGGAAGGACTTGATCTCGACGACGGTCCAGGACCCGTCGGGGTGCACGACCACCGCGTCCGGTTCCAGGAAGGCGGGGGAGCCCGCGACCTCCAGGGCGAGCAGGGGGTGGTCGAGCAGCGTCCAGACGCCTGCCTCGGTGGCCTCGCGCAGCGCCAGGGCCGTACGCGCCGTGCGTCCCTCGGGGCCCACGGCGGACAGGTCGGGAACGGCGCCCGACGTGGGCGGCTCCGCCCCGGCGTCCAGCTTCTCGTGCACCAGCCGCAGCAGCTCCGCGCCGCCGTCGGCCTTGACCCGCGCCTCGAAGGCGTTGCCCCGCATGAACGCGAACTGCGACTGCCCGAAGGCCGATGGCGAGCCCAGCGCGCTCGCCAGTACGGCCTTGTTCACCCCGGCGCCGTCGAGGATCGCGCGCCGCTCGCACCCCGGATTCGCGGCGAGCGCCGCGAGGGCGCGCGCGTCGAGCGGCTGCGGCGGGACCGCCGGGCCGCGCAGCTCAGCGAGCCGCTGCCGGAGCCCCGTCCTCCGCGCCCGGGGGACTCGCTCCCGGTTCGGCTCGCGACTCGGCTCGCGCCCGGGCTCCCGGCTCGACGGCACCCGGGACGGCTGGGACCCGCTCCGGGACGGCTGGGACCTTGCGCTGTCGGGGAATTCGCTCACCCGGGGAAGTCTGGCACCCCGCACTGACAATTGAGGAACCTGCGCCGTGCGAGGCGCCTGTGGAATCCCTGGCGGCCAGGGCGAAGGGCCGGATCCCGAGCCGCGCCCGGAGCGTGTCCGCGAGCCGCAGCACCGGCCGCGTCAGCAGGAACCCGATCCCCATCACGACGAAGCCCGCGACCGCGTCGAGGAAGTAGTGGTTGGCCGTGCCCATCACCACGATCGTGGTGATCAACGGGTACAGGACCCCCGCGACCTTGGTGAGCCGCGTGCCGCCGTACGTCCAGAGCATCACACCGCACCACAGCGCCCAGCCGCAGTGCAGGCTCGGCATCGCCGCGTACTGGTTCGTCATGCCGCCGAGTCCGCGCGGCGCGCTCGCCTCGGCGCCCCACCAGCCGTAGTCGCTGTACTGGGCCATCGTGTCGACGAACCCGTGGCTCGCGGACAGCAGCCGCGGCGGGCACGTCGGCAGCAGCGTGAAGCCGATCAGGCCGATGAACGTGGACGTCATCAGCCAGGTCCGGGCGGCCCTGTAGCGCACGGCACGGGACCTGAAGAGCCAGATCAGGACGGCGGGCGTGACCATGTAGTGCAGTGACGCGTACCAGAAGTCGGCCGGTATGCCGAGCCAGGGCTCACGGGTGAAGAGACGGTTCAACGGGTGCTCGGCGTTGAGGAAGAAGAACTTCTCGACGCGCAGGATCGCCAGACCGTGGTCGACGGCGCTGGTCACGTCCCCGCGCGCGAGGAGCCGGCCCGCCGAGTACGCCCCGTACACCAGCAGGATCAGTGGCAGCTCGGTCCACCAGCGGAGGCGGGTGCGTGGTGCCGCCTCGGTGCCCGGTGCATCGGTCCGCAGCATCCGATCCCTCCCCCTCGTGCTTCCCCCGGCCGCAATGCCGCGGCCCAATTTACGTTCTTCGGGCGTCCCCCGTGGCCGCGCCCCCGGTGCTCAAAGACGCAGAGATCGCCCGGCGGGTTGCTCAACCTGTGAGTGAGTGATGATGGAGTGATCCACCTCTCGTTCCTCCGCGGTTCACCGCTCGATCTTCCCTGAAAGGCCCCTTCCATGGCACCGCGTTTCCTGCTGGCCCGGCACGGACAGACGGAATGGTCGTTGTCCGGCAAACACACCGGCAGGACGGACATCCCCCTCCTGGAGGAGGGCAGGCGCGGCGCCAAACTGCTCGGCGAGCGCCTGCGCAGGGCCCCGCTGAGCGGGCTCCCCGGGGTGGAGGTCCGCACCAGTCCGCTGGCACGCGCGCGTGAGACCTGCGAAATCGCCGGGTTCGGCGACCGGGCGACCCCCTGGGACACGCTCATGGAGTGGGACTACGGCGCGTACGAGGGCATGACCCCCGCCGAGATCCAGGCCGAACGCTCCGACGGTTCCGGCGGTTCCGGCGGTTCCGACGGTCCCGACGGTCCCGGCGGTCCCGGCGGTTCAGGCCGTCCCGACTGGCTGATCTGGCGGGACGGGGTGCCCGGGGGCGAGACCCTCGCCGAGGTCTCCGCGCGCGCGGACGAGGTCGTCGAGTGGGCCCGCTCCGCCGACCGTGACGTGCTGGTCTTCGCCCACGGCCACATCCTCCGCTCCATCGGCGCCCGCTGGCTCGGCCTGGACATCGACTTCGCCGCACGCATCCGCCTCAACCCGACCTCCCTCTCGATCCTGGGCTGGGCCTACGGAGAGCCCGCGATCGAGACGTGGAACGACTGCGCCCACCTGGCGGCGTAGTCCCACTGCGGTAACCCCGCGCCCCTCAGGGGCGCGGGGAACTGCGCGACAAGCCCCCACCGGCCCGCAGCTCTGTCACAACGCGTCCAGCGGAGCGCTAGCGCGGCAGCGCCCCGTGCCGCTCCAGGAAGTCCGACACCCCCGACGCGCGCTGGTGCGGCAGCAGTACCCGCGCCGTCCCCGCCAGCATCGTCTGGACCCGGGACGACTGGACCTCGTCCAGCAGGTCCAGGACGCGCAGCCCGGCCGCGGCCGCCTCGTCGGGGTGCCCGGCGCGGGCCAGGTCGTCGGCCAACTCGGCTGTGTAGAGCGCGAGGTTGCGCGTGAAGTGCGGGTCCTGGAGCCGGGTCGCGCGCCGCGCCTGATGGGCCGCGCGCGGCCAGTCACCCAGCGTCGACCAGCACTGGGCCTCCAGGCCGGCCAACTCGGCGTCTCCGTAGAAGCTCATCCACTCCGGGTCGGCGTCACACGGGCCGCGTCCGTACAGTGCCTGCGCGCGGGCCAGTGCCTGTGCGCAGCCCGTGCGGTCGGCGAGCCCCGCCCAGCCGCCCGCCTCGCGCAGCGAGAGGAGCGACAGGAGCCGCGCCGAGCCCAGCGGGCGCGCCGCGTACTGGGCCGCCTGGGCCGCCCGTACCGCCTCGCGCGGCCGTCCCGCGTCACGCGCGAGGAAGGACGTGTTGCAGAAGGCGTGTGCCTCCAGGGCCGGGTCGCCGGCCACCCGGGCGGTCGCGAGCGCCTCCGCGTAGTGCGAACGTGCGTCCTCGTAACGGCCCGAGTCGTGGGCCAGCCAGCCCACGGAGATGGCCAGTTCACCCGCCCCCGTGTGCAGCCGCTCGGCGGTCGTCTGCCGCGTCGCGCCCGCGTCCAGCAGGGCGTACGCGGCCCGCAGCGGAGCCGACGCCCTGCGGTACAGCCCGTCGGCGCCGTGCCGGTCGTCCAGCAGGCGGATCTTGCGTACGGCCTCTTCCAGCGCTCCCGCCTCGGCCTCGCCGGCCCGGCGCGTGGAACGCTCCGCGGCCGCGGCGGCGCCGTTGAACGCGAGCCCTATGGGGCCCAGTGAGGCGGCCGCCACGGTGGCGGTACCGCCGCTCATGAATGCGCGACGTTGCACGTCGCTCTCCTCGTGGTTCTGGTCGTCGATCTCGTGCGGGTCATGCAGGTCGTGCTCGTGCGGGTCGCCCCGGTCGTGCGGATCGTGCATGCCGTACGGGGTGTCATACGGCTCGTACGCCCCGTCCGTCTCATGCGGGGCGTACGTCGGGCTCGTGGTGTGGGGGCCGGGCGCTTCCTCGGTGGTGCGCGCCCCCCGGCCTCGTACCGCCGAACGGGGCACGAACCCCAGGTCCATCAGCGTCCGGCCGGGGAACATGTGCAGGAACACCCGCTCGTACGCGTAGTTGGGACACCGGATCTCCCCCGCCTCGACGCGCCCGATGTAGCGCGCGTCGCAGCTGACCTGTTCGTCGATCTCCCGGGCGGCCCGTCGCACCGCCGCGGCGAACTCGCCCGGCGAGCGCTGACCGCGCAGCCGCCGGAAGGCGAGATTCGGCCGTGGCGGCCGAGGTGACTGGGACGACGAGGTCATCGGTGACGACGCCATGGCCGGGCCCTCTCTCACGAACCGTCGAACCATGCCGGAAACAGGGCGAGTTGATCATGTTGTCGACCTAGGACCTGTGTTTCCGGCGGGCACGAACGTACCCGCTGTGATGAGCCCACCACGCGGAGTTTGGCTACAAAACGGATATCTCATCCCTGATCTGCCATGAACTGCCATCCTTTGCGGCCGAGTTTCGCCGTAGCCGTTGACGCTGAACGGCGTTGAACCATGCGGTGTGCCCGATCGAGGAGGGGTTCCGTGGTGGAGGCCAGGATGGAGACCAGGCAGGGCGTCGATCCTTGTGATCTCGTGACCGTCCCGGCGCGGCAGGGGCTGGAGGCGGTCGACATCCTGCGGCGGGGTGCGTCTGCGGAGGCGGTTGGGCCCGTCCTGCACGACGACAACTGCGGCACGCTCGGATTTCTGGTGCCGCCGGGGACGGCTTCTGCCTGGGATGTCCCAGGCAGTACGTGTACGCGGACGGACGGGCGGGGGCTTCGGCTGGCGCCGGAGCCGCCGGTGGAGGGGTCGGACTGGCTGTTGCCTCCGGGGGAGGCGGAGCTGGCCACGGATCCTGTGGTTCTGCGGGCCGCGTTGGGGGAGGCGGCTCGTCTGATCGAGGCGGCGGACAACTGCAGTTGAGGTTGGGCGGGGGGTTCGGGGGGCTCGCGGGTCCTTGTTGTCTGCGGGTTTGTTTGGGCTGGCCGCGCCCACGATGGGGGTCCCCCCGCTCATGGGGGTCCCCCCGCTCATGGGGGTCCCCCCGCTCATGGGGGTCCCCCCGCTCGAGCGAAGCCGAGAGTGGGGGAGAAGCCGAGAGTGAGGGAGGAGCCGCACAATGTCACAGCCCCGCGCCCCTAAAAGCAAGGGCCTGCTGTCGCTGAGCCGAACCGTCCGGTGCCGTCGATAATGGGCAGATGGCGAGGGCTAAGAACAAGCGGGCGGACGACAAGCGGGCCGGTGACAGACGTGTTGCCGTCTCAGCTGTCGTCGAGAGCGTGGACGGCGGGCTCGCCGAGCTCATGCCCGACCGGGATCGGGGGCGCGCCTGGACCCTGCTCATCGACGGAGCCCCGCAGTCGCACGTCGACCTCGACGACCCCTCGTATCTGAGCTTCGAGTACCAGCGTCGGCTCGGTCACGTCATCGATCTCGTCGCCCCGCCCGGGAAGCCCGCGCAGGTCGTGCACCTCGGCGGCGGCGCCTTCACCCTCGCCCGGTACGTGGCCGCCACCCGGCCCCGCTCCACCCAGCAGGTCGTCGAACGCGACGCGGCCCTCGTCCAACTGGTCCGCCGCGAACTGCCCTTGGACCCGAACGCCCGGATCCGCGTACGGTCCGTCGACGCGCGCGAAGGGCTCGCCAAGGTGCCGGACGGCTGGGCGGACCTGGTCATCGCGGACGTCTTCAGCGGGGCGCGGACCCCCGCGCATCTGACGTCGGGCGAGTTCCTCACCGACGTACGCCGGGTCGTCAACGCCGGTGGCCTGTACGCCGCCAACCTCGCCGACGGCCCGCCCCTCGCCCACCTGCGCGGCCAGATCGCCACCGCCGCCGGCGTCTTCCCCGAACTCGCCCTCATCGCCGACCCGGCGGTCCTGCGCGGCAAACGCTTCGGCAACGCCGTCCTGGTCGGCTCGGCCCTCCCCCTGCCCGTACGCGAACTGACCCGCCGCGCGGCCTCCGACCCCCACCCGGCAAGAGTCGAACACGGCAAGGTCCTGCGGGACTTCACGGGAGGGGCGACACCGGTGACGGACGCGGCAGCAGTCGCCTCACCGGCACCTCCGCCGTCGGTCTTTCGGTAGGAATGTCCCGTTGACTGTTTTGGCTCAGGGCGACGGAGGCGTTTTAGGGGCGCGGGGCTGTGACATTGTGCGGCTCCGCCGCGAGGGCGCGACCAGCCCAAACGCAACCGCAGCCAACCCACCCGCGGCGCTCAGTAATCGTTGATCGAAACCCGCGGCGCCGAGTCGTGCCACGTGCAGAACACCGAAACCCGATCCGCCCCCGCCGCGAACTCCACCCGAATCCACGTCTCGGTCTTCCACACCTGCATCGACCACGGTGACGCGGGCGTCGCGGACACCAACGACGCCGACGACGTGCCGAGGTCGAATACGACCCGGCCCCCATCGGTGTCGTAACTCTTCACCTCACCGGAGGTGTCCGTACTCCCGGCCCCGCCGGAGGCGCCCTCGCTCGGCGTGGCGCGCGCGGACTTCGGCGCCGAGGGCGAGGGCGAACGGTCCGTACTCCGCTCGCGGCTCTTCGACTCCTCGCGCTCGCGCCCGGTCTCGGAATCCGGCCGACTCGTCGGGGAGGCAAGCGGCTTCGAGCTCTGCGTGGTCGCCCCGTCCGCCGTGATCGGCAGCGCGCGCGGCGGGTCGTACGCCGTCACCGCCAGCACCGTGTGGACACCCCACCACGACAGCGTGACCGCCGCGCCCGTGGCGAGCGACCAAGCCAAGCCGTGTACGAGTCCTCTGCGCATCGCCGGCCATACTGCCCCACGCGCCCCGTACATGTCCCGCGTCCGTGCTGCCCGGGTGGTTATCCACAGGCCCCGGACCGGCCCAGCCCGTATGGCGTACGGTGCGGGCCATGGCAAGTGTGCTCGTGGTCGAGGACGACCAGTTCGTACGCTCGGCCCTCATCCGGCATCTCACCGAGGCCGCGCACACGGTGCGCAGTGTCGGTACGGCACTTGAGGCGCTGCGCGAGGTCGCCCATTTCCGTTTCGACGTCGTGATCCTGGATCTCGGCCTGCCCGACCTCGACGGGTCGGAGGCGCTGAAGATGCTGCGCGGCATCACCGACGTGCCCGTGATCGTCGCGACCGCGAGGGACGACGAGACGGAGATCGTGCGCTTGCTGAACGACGGCGCGGACGACTACCTGACCAAGCCGTTCTCGGTCGAGCACCTGGCGGCCCGCATGGCGGCGGTGCTGCGCCGCGCCCGGTCCTCGGCCGGGGACGCCCCGCCGTCCCCGGCGATCCGCGTCGGCGGTCTGGCCATCGACCCACTGCGCCGCCAGGCCGAACTGGACGGCGTACGACTCGATCTGACCCGGCGTGAGTTCGATCTGCTGGCCTTCCTCGCCGGGCGGCCCGGGGTCGTCGTGGCGCGCAAGGAACTGCTCGCCGAGGTGTGGCAGCAGTCGTACGGTGACGACCAGACCATCGACGTCCATCTGTCCTGGCTGCGGCGGAAGTTGGGCGAGACGGCCGCCCGGCCGCGCTATCTGCACACCCTGCGCGGGGTCGGGGTGAAGCTGGAGCCGCCGGGCCCCTCGGGCACGGAGTCACCGCGATGAGGTGGGCGCTGGTCAAGGTCTGCGTCGCGGTCACCACCATGGTCGTGGTGGCCTTCGCGGTGCCGCTCGGGCTCGTCATCAGGGAGATGGCCAGGGACCGCGCGTTCTCGAACGCGGAGCGGGAGGCCGCGGCCATCGCCCCCGCGCTCTCCATCACCACCGACCGGGACCAGCTGGTGCGGGTCGTCGCCTCGGCGGGTTCGGACGAGGGGATGGCCGTGCACATACCCGCGAGCGACGGGGTGAAGGCCGTCGATCTCGGGCGGCAGCGCGCCGTCGACAAGGACATCGCCACGACCCGGAGGCTGGGCCGGGCCTCCACCACCGAGGTCCCCGGCGGCTCCACGCTGCTCCAGCCCGTCGCGCTGAGCTCGGGCGAGATCGCCGTCGTCGAGGTGTACGTCCCGCAGTCGGAGGTCGCCAACGGGGTGGCCACGGCCTGGGCCGTGCTCGCGGGTGTCGGTATCGCTCTCATCGTCGGCTCGGTCGCGGTGGCCGACCGGCTCGGTGTACGGATGGTGCAGCCCGCGCAGCGCCTGGTGGAGAGCGCGCACGAGCTGGGGGAGGGGAAGCTGGGCGCCCGGGTGCCGGAGGAGGGGCCGACCGAACTGCGGCTCGCGGCGGTCGCGTTCAACTCCATGGCCGACCAGGTGGTTCAACTGCTGGCAAACGAGCGGGAGTTGGCGGCCGACCTCTCGCACCGGCTGCGTACGCCGCTGACAGTACTGCGGCTGAACGCGGCCTCGCTGGGGGACGGGCCCGCCGCCGAGCAGACCCGGGCCGCCGTCGCGCAGTTGGAGCGCGAGGTCGACACGATCATCCGGACGGCCCGGGACGCCAAGCCGCAGACCGCGGCGGTAGGCGTGGGCGGCGGGTGCGACGCGGCCGAGGTCGTCCGGGAGCGGATGGACTTCTGGTCCGCGCTCGCGGAGGACGAGGGGCGCAAGGTGCGGGTGGCCGGGGTCGACCGGCCGGTACGGATACCCGTGGCCCGCGCCGACCTCGTGGCCGCGCTCGACGCGCTGCTCGGGAACGTGTTCCGGCACACCGCCGAGGGCACGGCCTTCGCGGTCGACGTGCACAACGGCGAGGACGCCGTGATCATGCTCGTGTCGGACGCGGGCCCGGGGATCACCGACCCCGAGGCGGCGATGGCGCGGGGCGGCGGGTCGGGGAGCGACGGCTCGACCGGGCTGGGGCTCGACATCGTGCGCCGGCTCGCGGAGTCGACGGGCGGGGACGTACGGATCGGGCGTTCCGTCCTGGGCGGGACCGAGGTCCGCATCTGGATCCAGCTGGACGGCCGGGAGCCGGAGCGGCGAGGTCACCGGGGCTCGGTGCGCCGCCGCCGGTCGGCCAAATTGGTCTCGACCTTTAACCGGTCCCGATCCCTTCCTTAAGCGCACTTTAAGATCCCCAACGCCCGTCCGTATCAAGCGCTTTGCCCGTTTCCCGCTCGCTAGCGTGCTGCCGCACCACACCCCCCACAGCCGTGACCCCCTCGGGGACTCCCGGAACAGCGAAGGCAGGCACGCTATGAGCACGCACCGGCGCATGGTCAGTGTCAGAAGCAGAGCGATCGGAGGCGTGGTCGCCGCGGCCGTGGTCGGCGGCGGAGCCGTCGCGTTGTCCGGTACGGCACAGGCGGCCGGGGTCGGCGCCGCCTACACCAGGACCAGCGACTGGTCGACCGGCTACACCGCGCAGTACGTCGTCACCAACGACAGCGGCGCGGCGAAGCCGGACTGGACGCTGGAGTTCGACCTGCCGTCCGGCGCCGAACTGAGTTCGCTGTGGAACGGCGAGTCGAGCGTGAGCGGCCGGCACGTCACCGTGAAGCCGCCCGCCTGGGACAAGAACGGGCTCGCCAGGGGCGAGTCCGCGACGGTCGGGTTCGTGGTGAACGGCTCGGGCAATCCCACCGGTTGCCGCGTCGACGACGCCACTTGCTCGGTGGGCGACGAGACACCCCCGGAGCCGGCCGGCCGCCCGACGCAGACCGAGACCCCGAAACAGACCCCCACCCCTCCCCCCACGGCCACCGGCTCGCCGTCGGAGTCCACCGGCAGTGGCACCGGCACCGGCACCGGCAGCGGCACCGGCAGCGGCAACGGCACCAGCAACGGCACCGCGGCCACCGCCGCCTTCGCGCCCTACGTCGACACGTCCCTCTTCCCTGCCCTCGACCTGCTGGCCACTGCCGAGGCCACGGGCGTGAAGGACTACAACCTCGCCTTCGTCACCGACGGCGGCGGCTGTACCCCCAAGTGGGGCGGTGTGACGGACCTCGGCAGCGACGCGGTCGCCGCGCAGATCGGCGCCCTGCGCGCCAAGGGCGGTGATGTCCGGGTCTCCTTCGGCGGCGCGTCCGGCTCGGAACTGGCGCTCAACTGCTCCTCGGCGGACGCCCTCGCGGCGGTGTACGAGCAGGTGGTGAACACGTACCAGCTCACGAAGGTCGACTTCGACATCGAGGGCGCCGCGCTGCCCGACACGGCGGCGAACACGCGCCGGGCGAAGGCGATAGCCAAGCTCCAGGCCCAACACCCGGACCTGGACGTCTCGTTCACCCTCCCCGTCATGCCCGAGGGCCTCACCCAGGACGGCGTGAACCTGCTCGCCAACGCCAAGTCGAACGGCGTCGGCATCGACACGGTCAACATCATGGCGATGGACTACGGCCCGGCGTACAGCGGCGACATGGGCACCTACGCCGAACAGGCCGCGACGGCGACGCAGGCGCAGATCAAGGGAGTTCTGGGCCTGTCCGAGTCCGCGGCCTGGAAGGCGCTCGCGGTCACCCCGATGATCGGCGTCAACGACGTGGTGACGGAGATCTTCAAGGTCGACGACGCCACCCAGCTCGTGGACTTCGCCAAGTCGAAGGGGATCGGCTGGCTCTCCATGTGGTCCGCCACCCGCGACAAGCAGTGCCCCGGCGGCACCAAGCCCACCGCCGACGCGACCTGCAGCTCGATCCTCCAGGCCACCCACGCTTTCACGAAGGCATTCGCGGCACTCAAGTAGCCGACCCTCGCCCCTACGAACAGCCCGACACACAGCCCGACACACAGCCACCTCCGCACGGGGGAGATACGCGCCCCGGCCGGCCTTCCCCCCACCCGGCCGGGGCGCCCTTCACTCTCCTTGCGGAAGCCCTCACCCCGGACGCTGGTACCACGCCGTCCCGGTCCTCGCCGCCATCGACCCCGACGCCGCCCGCCGCGTACGGAGCGCCGGCTTCGCGCACCTGGGCCTCAGCGACTCAGGCTTCCGGCCTTCACGGTGTGCAGCAGGTTCGCCAGGGCGTGGGTCGTGGTCGTGGTTATCTCGTACGGCTGATCGCTCTCGCGGAGGTGGATGCGGTCGGGGGCCGCTGCGGTCAGCTCTACGCAGTTGCCTTCGCCGCCACCGCTGAACGAGGACTTCTGCCAGATGAGTTGGGGCATGGCCGGTCCTTTCACAGGGTGTACATGACGTGCTGGATGAGGCTCAGTGAGTCGCGTGACGCGTGTGTCTCCGGCGCCGACTCGGGATCGACCGGGGCCAGGGCCAACTCGCAGAGCCGCTCGAACATTTTGGCGTACTCGTCGAGCTGGACTCCATCCCGCAGGAAGAGGGAGTTGGCCGGGTGCTCCAGATAAACCGTGTCCAGTTCCGGGGGTACGCCGCCGAAGATTGCGAACGATTGGCTGTACGCGGAGTAGATGCCCGCCTCGAACGGGAAGACCTGCACGATCACGTGAGGCAGCCGGGACACTTCCATCAGCCGCAGCAACTGCCTGCGCATTACGTTGGGGCCGCCCACGCGGGCGTGGAGCGCGGCTTCGTGGATGACGGCGCGGCAGGTGACGGGGGTGTCGCCGGTGAGGATGCGTTGCCGTGCGAGGCGGAACTCGACGTATCGGTTGGTCCGTTGGGGGTTACCTTCCGTTTCGCTGAGCACGGCATGGGCGTACTCCTCGGTTTGCAACATGCCCGGGATGAACAGCGGTTCGTGTGTGCGCAGGACGGCTGAGCGCGATTCGAGTTCGGCCAGGTCCCGGGCGGCCGGGCCGATCGTGTCCGTGAACTCGTCCCACCATCCCTTCCCGCTCGCCTGCCCCATGCTCATGAGCTCGTCGAAGTACGGCCCCGACGGGCACCCGTACTCGCGCAGCAGCTTGTGCAGGCGGTTATGGGAGACGCTGAGCCGCCCGGACTCGATGTAGCTGATCCGTGAGCGCTCGCCCTCCAGCAGTTTGGCGGCGTTGTCGCTCGACATGCGCGCGCGGAGGCGGAGTTTGCGCAGCTCAGCGCCCAGGCGTCGTTGTCGTTCGCTGGGGCTGCTCCTTGGTGGCATGTTCCCTCCCTGTAGCCGTGCGCAGTGTGCCGCGAATGCGCTTACGTCGTCGACGAGTTGCCGCTCGCGTCACCCACAAGGGTAGAGAGTGGGGTTCACGATTGAACCTGGGTCACGACTGACCCTACAGTCGCCAGAAAGCAGTCCACCCCGCGCCAGGCGGAAGCACCCCCACCCCCGGACCTGGTCACCGCGTGCGCACCCACCCCGCAAACCCAAAAAGGAGCCCCCTCCATGGAGGACCCCCCACGCCCACTCCCCACCGACGTCTCCCTCGTCTTCCCGCCCCACCCCGTCTGGGTCCGCACCGCCCGCGAAACGGTCCGCACCCTCCTCACCGCATCCGGCCACCCCGAACTCACCGACACCGCAGTCCTGTTGACCTCAGAAGCCGTCACCAACGCCATCAACGCCTGCGCGGCCAAGCACTGCACCACCCCCGTCACCCTCCACGCCGGCTGGGCCGACCCCGCCCGCCTCCGCGTCCTCATCCACGACGAAGCCCCCGGCCGGCCCACCTGCCGCACCCCGACCCACCACGACGAGGACGGCCGCGGCATACAGCTCATCTCGTACGGCGCCGACGCCTGGGGTGTGTGTACGCATGGTCTCGGCAGGGGCAAGGCCACCTGGTTCGAGCTGGCAGCGCGGAGGGCGGTGGCGACCGCGATCGACGTCACGTCGGATATACTCGACTCCCGCGAGGATATCCTGGAGGTTCGATCATGACCAAGACGCTGATCGACATTGACGAGGATCTGCTGGCCGAGGCGGCCATAGCGTTCGGAACCAAGACCAAGAAGGACACCGTCAACGCCGCGCTCAAGGAAGGTGTCGAACGTAAGAAGCGTGCGCTCGCGCTGGCCCGGCTCGCGGCACGGGCGGACGCGGGTGACTTCGACGCGTTGCTGGACAAGGAGAACTACCGCCGATGAGTGCGGCCACCTTCCTCATCGACACCAGCGCTCTGGTCCGCATCCTGAAGCGGCAGGCCCGCGCCCGCTGGGAGAAGCCCCTGGAGGAGGGGCTGATCGCTCGCTGCCCGCTGACCGAGGTCGAGTTTCTCTACAGCGCCAGGAACGCAGAGGATCGGGCAGCACTGGTCCAGGATCTGGATGCGTTGTTCGGCTGGACGCCTCTGGACGACCGGGCCGTGATGCGGGCATGGGACGTGCAACGGGAACTCACCGAGAAGAGCCGACACCGTTCCGCTGGGGCGGTAGACCTGCTCGTCGCCGCGACCGCCGAACTCCAGGGGCTGACCATGCTGCACTACGACAACGACTTCGAGACCATCGCCTCGGTCACCGGACAGCCGACCCAGTGGCTCGCGCCCCCCGGCAGCCTCTGATGCTGTTGGCGAATCCCGATCAGCGCCAGTTAAGTGGCGTGAGAGTCCCAGCGACACGCCGTCTGCACGGCGTGTCGCTGGGACTGTGCGCACACTTGGCTCTCGCTTGGCGATACGCCAGCCCGAGGAGCCCGTGAGGAGCCCGTGAGGAGCCCGGGAGGAGCCCGGGAGAAGGTCTACTCGGCCGGAGTCACCGGCGGAAGCTCCCCCGTCCGGGCCGTCTCGCCGTACCAGAGTGCGCTCGACTTCGGTGTGCGGGTCTGGGTCGCGTAGTCCACGTACACCGCGCCGAAGCGCTTGCCGTAGCCGTACCCCCACTCGAAGTTGTCCATCAGGGACCACAGGAAGTAGCCGCGGACGTCCGCCCCGTCGGTGATCGCGCGCCGCACGGCCGACAGATGGCCGTGGAGGTAGGCGATGCGCTCCGGGTCGTGCACGCGGCCGTCGGGGTCGGGCTTGTCGTCGTACGCGGCGCCGTTCTCCGTGATGTACAGGGGCAGCCCGGGGGCCTCCCGCGTGTAGCGCATGATCAGCTCGTGCAGGCCCGTCGGGTCGATGGTCCAGCCCATCTCCGTACGTTCGCCGGGGGTTTGATGGAACATCACATCGTCCGCGCCGGGCCACGGCGAGTGGTCGCTCGCGCCGTGGCCGTCCGCGCCGTGGCGCGGGCTGTTCGGGGCGGTCTCGGCGGCGCCGACCAGAGTGGGGGTGTAATAGTTCAATCCCAACGCGTCCAACGGCTGGTTGATCAGGGCGAGATCGCCGTCCAGAACGTACGACCAGTCCGTCACCGAGGCCGTCGCCGTGAGCAGGGTCTCCGGGTACGCGCCGTGCAGCATCGGGCCGTGGAAGATCCCGTTGGCCAGGTCGTCGATGCGCCGGACCGCCTCCAGGTCCGCCGGGTCCTGCGAACGCGGCCTGACCACCGAGGAGTTGAGGCTCACCGCGATGCTGTTGCGGGCGGGCATCGCGGCCCGCAGAGCCGAAGTCCCCAGCCCGTGCGCCAGGTTGAGGTGGTGCGCGGCGCGCAGCGATGCCTCCGGGTCCGTACGGCCCGGCGCGTGCACCCCGGATCCGTACCCCAGGAACGCGCTGCACCAGGGCTCGTTGAGCGTGATCCACTGCTCGACGCGGTCGCCCAGCGCCTCACCGACGATGTGCGCGTACTCGGCGAAACGCAGCGCCGTCTCGCGCTCGGGCCAGCCGCCCGCGTCCTCCAGTTCCTGGGGGAGGTCCCAGTGGTAGAGGGTGAGCGCCGGCTTGATGTCGTGGGAGAGCAGCTCGTCGACCAGCCGCCGGTAGAAGTCCAGGCCGCGCTGGACGGCGGGGCCGCGGCCCGTCGGCTGCACCCGGGACCACGACACCGAGAAGCGGTACGCGGTCAGGCCGAGCTCCGCCATGAGGGCCACGTCGTCGCGGTAGAGGTGGTAGTGGTCGTTGGCGATGTCACCGGTCTCGCCGCGCGCCGTCTTGCCGGGCGTGTGGCTGAAGGTGTCCCAGATCGACGGCGTACGGCCGTCCTCCCGCACCGCCCCCTCGATCTGGTACGCGGAGGTGGCCGCACCCCAGAGAAAGGCGGGCGGGAAGGTCACGGGCGTTTCGAGCTCAGACATGGAAGCGCTCCCATGGGGAAAAGGTCGTCGGAGACCAGGGATATGGGGTCGGAGGGGGAGAGGAGAGGGAGGGGAGGAGGGGAGCCGAGGCAGCGGTGGCTCGGGCCCTTCGGCCAGGCGCGGCGGCTCGCCTCGTCCGGCCATTCGCCGCAAGCGTTGACTCCGCCGGGTGAAGGCGGGTGCGGCGGTTCAGCCCTTGATCGCGCCCTGCATGATCCCGCCCACGATCTGCCTGCCGAACAGCAGGAAGGCGATGAGCAGCGGCAGGGTGCCGAGGAACGCGCCCGCCATGATCACCGCCTGGTCGGGAACGTAGCCGGTACCGAGCGAGTTGAGGGCGACCTGCACGGTGGGGTTCTGCTGGTTGAGCGCGATGATCGGCCACAGGAAGTCGTTCCAGGCCATCACGAACGTCAGCAGCCCGAGCACGGCCATCGCCGGCCGCGCCGCCGGGAAGACGACGTGCCATACGACGCGCAGACTGCTCGCGCCGTCGACCCGCGCCGCCTCGATCAGCTCGCTGGGCAGCGCCTGTACCAGGTACTGCCGCATGAAGAACGTACCGAAGGCGCTGACCAGGGTGGGCAGGATGACCGTCTGCAACTGGTTGGACCAGCCCAGATCGCTCATCCACAAGTACAGCGGTACGACCGCGAGTTGCGGCGGGATCATCATCGTGCCGATGGTCAGCAGCAGCAGGACGTTGGAGAACCTGAACCGCAGCTTGGCGAAGGCGAACCCGGCGAGCGTGGAGAACAGGACCGTACCGACGGTGATGGTCCCGGCGACGATCGTGCTGTTGAGCATCGCGGTGCCGAGGCCCGCCTCCTCCCACGCGGCCTCCATGTTCTTGAACAGGTTCCCGCCGACCCACAGCGGCGGTGGCGTCTGGGCGAGCCGCTGGTCGGTGCGCGAGGCCGCGACCACCGTCCACAGCAGCGGCGCCAGCGAGACGACGGCGAAGACGGCCAGCACGACGTACGTGACCGGCCCCGCGTGCAGTTGTTTGCCCGCGCCGAGCAGCCGGCGGCGCCCGGAGCCGTCCCGGCCGGTCTTCTCCGCCGCGTCCACCTTCGCCTGAGGAGGCGTCAGTTCACTTGTGGTCATTGGGACTTCCTCAGCCGTCGGGTGATCAGCAGGTTGATCGCGGCGACGATCAGCAGGATCAGGAACATCGTCCAGGCGATCGCGGACGCCTTGCCGAGGTTGCCGATGATCCAGCCCTGGTCGTACATGTACAGGCCGAGCGTCTGGTAATCGTGCCCGGAGCCGCCCTTGGAGCCGCTGACCCCGCCGAACAGGAGCGGTTCACCGAACAGCTGGGTCGCGCCGATGGTGGAGACGACCACCGTGAACAGGATGGTCGGCCGCAGCATCGGGATCGTGACGTGCCGGAACTGCTGCCAGCGGCCCGCGCCGTCCAGGGCCGCCGACTCGTACAGGTCGGCGGGGATCGCCTGCATCGCCGCGAGGTAGATCAGGGCGTTGTAGCCGGTCCACCGCCAGATCACGATCGAGGAGACGGCGAACTGCGAACCCCAGGTGGACTCACGCCAGTTGATTGGGTCGACCCCGACGAAGCCCAGCAGCCAGTTGATCATGCCGCCGTCCCAGGAGTACAGCAGCACGAACACCAGGGTCGCCGCCGCCACCGAGGTGGCGTACGGGGTGAGCATCACGACGCGCCACACGGTGGAGCCACGCAACTTGTAGTTGAGCAGGTGCGCGATGCCGATCGCCATGATCAGCTGCGGCACGGTCGAGATCACACCGATGGTGAAGGTGTTCTGCAGCGCGTTCCAGAAGAAGTCCGAGGACATCAGGTTCTGGTAGTTGTCCAGGCCCACCCAGGTCTGCTGGTCCAGGTTGGACAGCTGCACGTTGTGCAGCGAGTACCAGGCCGTGTAGAGGAGCGGGACGAGCCCGAAGGCGCCGAAGAAGAGGAAGAAGGGGGAGATGAACGCGTACGGCGACGCCTTCATGTCCCAGCGGTACAGCCGGCTGCGCCAGGAGCCGGGGCCAGGGGGCGGTGTACCGCGACCGTGAGCACGGCGCGCCGCGCCCGGCTGGGAGCCGGGCGCGGCGTCGGCGCTCGACGCGGATCGCGCGAGAGCCTGCTTGGAGCTGGTCACTGGCCGAGCACGTCCTTGATCTCCTTGGTGGCCGCGTCCCAGCCCTGGTCAGGGGTCTTGCCCTTCTGCTCGACCTGGAGGATGCCGATGTCCGAGATGGCGGTGTTGATCGGCTGGTCCTTGACGCCGAAGATCTGCGTCGGGATGGTCTTCGCCGAGTCGGAGAAGATCTGCGTGATCGGCGCGTCCGAGAAGAACGCCGTGGTGTCGGCCTGCGGCTTCAGGTTCGCGTACGCCGACGGGGTCGACGGGAAGCTCGCCTGCTTGGCGAAGACCTTCGCCTGCTGCTCGGGGGCGGTCAGCCACTTCGCGAGCGCGATGGCCTCCTTCTGGTGCTTGCTCGCCGTGGGCACACCGACGAACGCGCCGCCCCAGTTGGCCGCGGTGGGCGCCGCCGCCACGTCCCACTTGCCCTTGCCGGAGTCGCCGGACTTCTCCTGGATGTAGCCGATCATCCACGCGGGGCACGCCACCGTCGCGAAGCCGGCATTGGCGAAGGCTTGGTCCCACGGCTTGTCGAACTGCTTCAGCTTCGCCGACATGTTGCTGGTCGCCACCTCCATCGAGGCGTCCCAGGCCTTCTTCACTCCGGTGGACTTGTCCCAGATGACGTTGCCGTCCGCGTCGTAGTAGCGCTGGTCCTCGCCACCGAGTGCCGCGTTGTAGACCGAGGAGGCGGAGTCCACGAACTTGGTGCCCTTGGGCGCCTTCTTCATGTACTCCTTGCCGACGTCGACGTACTTGGACCAGTCGCCCTTCCACTGCTCGGCGAGCTTGACGCGGTCCGTCTCAAGACCCGCTGCCTCGAAGAGGTCCTTGCGGTAGCAGATCGCCATCGGGCCGATGTCGGTGCCGAGCCCGATGGTCTTGCCGTCCTTGGTGGTGGCCTGCGCCGTCTTCCAGTCCAGCCACTGGGACTTGTCGACTTCCTTGCCGAGGTCGACGAACTTGTCGGCCTGCGTCTGCACCGCCTCGGCGACGTTGCCGATCTCGATCGCCTGGAGGTCGTCGGTACCGGAACCGGCCTGCAGACGGGTGAGGGTCTTCGGCCAGTACACGTCGGTACGGGTGGTGACGTTCTCCTTGATGGTGATGTCGGGGTTGATCTTCATGTACTCGTCGTAGAGGCCGGCCTGCTTGTAGCCGAAGACACCGAAGGTGCCGATGGTCAGCGTGGTCTTGCCACCGCCGCTACCGCCGTCCGAGTTCGACGAGCCGTCGTCCGAGTCCTCGGCGCAGCCGGCCAGCAGCCCCGTCGTCAGCGCGGCGACGGCCGCGAGGGCCATCAGCCTGCGGGACCCGCGGGTACTCGTGCGCATTGCGTCCTCCTGTTGCCTGACGTGCCGACCCCCCGGCCAACTGCATTGTTGGGCACGTTAGTTCACGCTGCGGCTCGGGCGGGGAACGTGCGGGATGTGTATGTGTCAGGTACTGTGGGAGCGCTCCCACAAGTGATGTGTTGAAGGTTCGTCGCTCGGCGCGGGGGTGTCAAGGGAGAGGACGTAGAGATATGTCTTCGGTTATCGGGCTGTTAGGTAAGGCCGGTTGGGGTTCGGGAGCGTAGGGCTCCGGCGGTTTCGGGAGGGCCTCGGGGGAGTGCGGCCGGAGCGTGGCGGCGGCCCGGTCTCCGGGCGTCTCACCGGGCGTCTCTCCGGGCACCCGGGCCGGGATCACGACTGTTACATTCCAGGCCAAGTGCGGCGCGAGCCGTGTCGGACGGGAGGCGGACCATGGCAGTCCACGGAGCGCGGGGCCGGAGCGGCGGGCGGCCGACCCTGGAGGAGGTCGCCGCGCGCGCCGGTGTGGGCCGCGGCACGGTCTCCCGTGTGATCAACGGTTCTCCGCGGGTCAGCGACGCCACCCGCGCGGCCGTCGAGGCGGCGGTCGCGGAACTGGGCTACGTGCCCAACACGGCGGCCCGTGCCCTGGCCGCCAACCGTACGGACGCGATCGCCCTGGTCGTCCCCGAGCCCGAGACGCGCTTCTTCGCCGAGCCGTACTTCTCGGACATCCTGCGCGGAGTGGGCGCGGCGCTCTCCGACACCGAGATGCAGCTCCTGCTGATCTTCGCGGGCAGTGACCGGGAGCGGCGCCGGCTGGCCCAGTACCTGGCGGCGCACCGGGTGGACGGGGTCCTGCTGGTCTCGGTCCACGCGGACGACCCGCTGCCCGACCTGCTCGCCCAGTTGGAGATCCCGTCGGTGATCAGCGGCCGGCGCTCGGCCGACGAGACGCTGCCGTCGGTGGACTCGGACAACTTCGGCGGCGGCCGTTTCGCCGTGGAACACCTCATCGCGCAGGGCCGGCGCACCATAGCCCACCTCGCGGGACGCCTCGACGTGTACGGTGCCCAGCGCCGCGTCGACGGCTACCGCGAGGCGCTCCGCGAGGCAGGGCGAGAGGTCGACGACCGCCTCATCGTCCCCGGCGACTTCACGGAGGAGGGCGGCCGCCGGGCGATGGAGGAGTTGCTCTCCCTCTGCCCGACCCTGGACGCGGTCTTCGCCGGCTCCGACGTCATGGCGGCGGGGGCCCGCCAGGTCCTGCGCGAGGCCGGCCGCCGCATACCGGACGACGTGGCCCTCGTCGGGTACGACGACTCGGCCATCGCCCGCCACATGGACCCGCCCTTGACGAGCGTGCGCCAGCCGATCGAGGAGATGGGCCGCGCGATGCTCAACCTCCTGATGGACGAGATCGCGGACCGCCGCCCGGCGGTGTCCCGGGGGTTGGAGAGGCGTCAACTGGTCCTGCCCACGGAGCTGGTGACACGGGCGTCGTCGTAGCCGCAAGCATCGCGTGCGAGCTTCCGGGGGTCTGCGGGGCCCGCAGGGGAGCCTGCGTGAACCATCCGAAAACGCCGGGAGCCCCGCCCCGCTCGGAAGGCGGGAACGGGGCTCTCGTTCTCGTACGGGTCCTCGTACGGTCCTCGTACGGGTCCCGGTCGGTTTCTCGTACAGGCTCTCGTACGGTTGCCGCTCAGGCTTACGCGTGGCTCCAGAGCAGGCCGCCCTGCGGCTTCTCCTCGCTGCCCCGCACCGTGACCGCCCACAGGGCGATGGGCGTGCCCTCGGCGAGGTCGGCGTAGACCCATCCCGTGCAGTACGGGGCGTCGTGGCCGCGCGTGGAGACCTGCTGGTCGGTGGTGCCGTTGCGGTTGACGTCGAGCCTGGCCTCGATGCCCCAGCCGTCGGCCGTGGTGTCGCAGGCACGGAAGGAGTCACCCGGGATGCCGTCGTACGGGTCGGCGTTCCACTGGACGTAACCGCCCTCGGTGTTGGCCCGTACCGGCGCGGCGGCGGCGGTGCCCTGCGCGGCGAAGAGGAGCGCGGCGGTGCCGACAGCGGTTGCGATGACCCGGCCTCGGGTGAACGACAGCATGATGGATCCCCCTGGTGTGTGAACTGTGTGTCTGGTGTGGCGAATTCGCGTGCTAGGCGAACGTACATTCTAGGTTCAAGTGTTCGCAAGATCTTTGTGGTGCTACTCGACTGCTGCTCATGACCGGCCGCCGCGGCGCTTCTTGGGGTGGGGGTGGTTGCGGATCTCGACCTCGCAGTCCGTCGAGCGTCGGATGTTTCCGGCCTCCTCGTACTGGATGCGCTGTGTGTCGAGGGACGCGCAGACGTCGCAGTCGGGCGCCGGTCGTGGCGGCCGCGTCGGATCAGGCAGCGTGATGGATGGTTCCGGGGTTGTCCGCTGGATCATCCGAATGCCTCCGAGGGGAGTCGGGGACCGCCGCCTATCCCTAGAACGGCGGCGAGTTGGGCAGGATCGGTGAGGCGACCGGACCCGTCCGGCCAGTTCACCCAGAAGCGGTTGCAGCGCGGCCGGCCAGTAGGCGGGCAGAGCAGGGGCCACCCGATCGGATGGACCGTGATGGCAGCCACGTGGCGGAAGCGCGCTTCGGAGCCGACGAGCGGTACGAGCCACCAGGCCAGGTCAATGCTGGGGTCCACGAGGGTCGGTCCCCGGCGGAGGACCGGTATGCGGCTCATCGCGGTGAGGACCGCGGGGAGGGGAGCCTCCGCAGCGAGCCAGTGTTTGCCTGTGCGGATGGGGGCGAGGGCGCCGAATTCCCAGGCCTCGCGCGCGAGGTCAGGATTTCTCGGCGCAACCGGCGAGCCAGGCGTCTCCTGCGTCGTGCTGTTCCTGCTGGGTGACCATGTCCGCCCCGTCTCGTGAGGTCCTGTCACGGACCGTACGGACGAGGCGTCAGAGAGTTCCAGAAAGTTCTACGAGATTCTACGGCGATTCACCCGAGGGCCTGTAGCGCCATCGCGATGATGCTCCGGGCCTCGGCTCCGTAGACGGCGAGGTCGGCCAGTTCGGCGAACGTCTCGGCGTACATGGCGACTTCGCGCTGCCGCGTGAGAGTCAGGTAGCCGGAGACCAGCTCGACGGCGACCTGTGCTGAGTCGTAGATCCAGAAGCCCTCGACGGGCATACGTGTCCGGTCGGCGCGCATGGGGACGATGCCGAGGCTGACATTGGGCAGCGAGCCCACGGTGATCAGCTGCCCCAGCTGGCCGGCCATGACTTCCCGCCCGCCCATCCCGGACCTGAGCACGGACTCCTCGATGAGGAACGCGAAGGTGCGGCCGCCCTCGTGCAGGATCTGCTGACGCTCCATCCGTGCGGCCACGGCCGCGTCGACGTCATCGGCGGCGACTCGGCGGCGCTGCACCGCCCGCAGCACGGCCTCTGTGTACGCGCGGCTCTGGATGAGGCCCGGCACGAACCATGAGGAGTAGGCCCGGAATCGGGTCGTGCGCTCGAAGAGCGGCCGTACGGACTCCTGGGCGCGGCGCAGGCCGTCGCGCTCCATGCGTCGCCACTCGACGAACATGCCCTCGACGTCGCGGAGTTTCTGGACGAGGTCCGCGGCCTGGTCCTTTGCGCCGCACGCCGTGCACCAGGCACGGATGTCGTCGGCCGACGGGGACGTGCGGGCGGACTGGATACGGGACACCTTGGACGGGTACCAGCCCAGCCGTTCGGCGAGCTGACTCCCCCTCAGCCCGGCATCCAGACGGATCTCGCCGAGACGCGCGGCGAGATCCTTCCGTGCTTGCTCTGCGCTGGATGATGCCGAAAGGGCCATGGGCGTGCGCGGTCAGACGGACGGGTACTCGTCGTGCGGAACGGCCCGTTGCCAGACGGACTCGAACGCGTCGGCGCACTGCTTGGCGAGCACGGGATCAGGCAGGTACTCGCGGCCATCCTCGGCGAGTTGGCCGTCGCCGGTGAAGTGGTGGACCAGGAGCAGCTCGTCGTCGAACACCCAGAAGTCGTTGACCGGGAGCAGCAGTCCAGTCGTCTTTCGGCGTGGCAGCCATCGGACTTGCTCGCCAGCCGCCACGTTCCCGGCAGTCAGGTCGTACTCGTAGCGGACGTAGTCGTGCAGTGGTTCGGACACAACGCGAGCCCGGCGCACCGTGACGCCACGGTCGGTCGCGGCCTGGACGGCGGCATGCCAGCCGCCCCACCAGGAGGCGCGGTCGTCCAGGTTTAGGCGCTTGCCCTGCTGCCACGCGATGAACTCGGGGTCATCCAGCATGTAGCTGTCGCGCAACTCCAGGTGCACCGCTGATCGTTGAGCCTGTGCCAGGGCGTTACGCGCGGGTGGCTGCACTTGCTGCCTCTCCGTAGTTCTCCGGGTGGGGAATGTACTTCAGCATGACCGCAGGCAGCCTAATGATCGCCTCGTGGTCCGGCACATCTGTGGAGTGACCGGGGATGGAGCCGATCTCCTGGCACTCCCGCACCTCCTCGTCTGTCGCCTTGTACGACTGGATCAGCAGATCCCCAGTCTCCTCGTGCAGCCAGATGGTGGGGGACTCGTCGACCGGGGTGTTCGGGATGATGTCCAGGAACTTCATAGCCACCGCATGCTCCTCTGCCGGGATTCCACGCTGTTGCACGCACCGTCTGCCCGGCAGGTGGGGTGCGTCAAGGGAGCGCCACAGCCAGTGACCGGATCTGGTTGATGAACTGCCGTGCGATAGTCCGCGTGTCTCCCAACGTCGCGCCTTCTGGGTTCGCACGGTCTGCCGCCGCGCCCAACGACCAGATCCGCGAACTCTGGGCAGGTTCTGGCGGACAGCTCAGGACGGAGCAGCGGCGTGGGCACCAGTTGCTCGTCACCCGGTGGGCCTCGGCTGTCGAGCGTGAGCGCCAGGCTGCCCCGGTCATGACCAAGCGGCCCTCGTTCTCCCACGGGAGAACGAGGGCCGAGGCCTTGCCGCGTAGGTTGCCACAGTTAATGGCGGCGGCTGGGGTCGAGGCTGGCCGCCAGCGGGGAGGACGGCTGGTCGCCGCCCGAAGGCGCCCTGTCGCGTCGGCGGGCGAGGGCGTCAGGATCGTCAGCCCGGGGGTTGGAGGGAGTAGTCATCGGGGTAGCTCCGTCGTCGCGGCCGTCAGTGCCCGCGGCCCTGGCTCACCCCGAGGTCCGGTGGGTCCGGGCTCGCTGTCGGATCCTGGGTGCCCAGTCCCGGCCGACGCCATCGAATCCGTCTACCAGCGGCGGGGTCTCATCCGTACGAGTGGCAGCCGCAACGTCTCTGCAACCACACGGCCCACGCACGAGTCGTACACCCCACATCCACACCCGCGCCCCTGGGGGACCCGTGAACACCCGCACCGCCGTCGCACTCGCCGCCACGGCACTCCTCGTGCTCGCAGCATGTGAAGCTCAAGACACCAGCCCTCAGATCCCGGCACCAACAACCAGTCAGGAAAGCACCCCACCGAGGGACTCGGCCCCAAGCGCCACCACCGACCCCAGTGTCGAAGAGGAGCCCTCCGCCGCCGAAGCCGAGACCGCGATGCTGCCCGACATGACGGGCAAGGTCCTCCAGGCCGCCCAGGACGAAGCCCAAGCCCTCGGTTTCTACAGCCTCACCTCGTCCGACGCCACGGGCCAGGGCCGCTTCCAGGCTTTCGACCGCAACTGGAAGGTGTGCAGCCAGACCCCGGAGCCAGGCGAACACCCCGTTGACACGACGATCGACTTCGCCACGGTCAAGCTGAGCGAATCATGCTGACGAGCAGCCGGACGGGTCCGTGCACGGCAATTCATTCACCACCGGCGAGGCCTGTCGCCTCCTGGGTTTACGCGAGTAGCGAAGACAAAGGCCTCGAACTGCTCGGCCTGCTCCTCGCAGCCGGGCTCTTTCTGAGGCGCTCAAAGATGCTCGCCATGGGCGGAGGCTGGGCCCTGAATCGGGCGTCTGGGAGGGCCGTGTTGCCCGAATGTTCCCAAAGAGCCGGATGTGACGAAGGCCCGACCTGTTTGCAGGTCGGGCCTTGATCGTTCGAGGGTGAGTGACGGGACTTGAACCCGCGGCATCCTGGACCACAACCAGGTGCTCTACCAGCTGAGCTACACCCACCATGACCGGATGGTTCTCCGAGTGGTTCACCGACCGGCCGAGAAAAAGTGTACAGGGTCCGAAGGGGTGCTCGCGCCCGCGTTTCGGCGGGGGCTATCCCGCAGGTAGGACGTGCTTCGAGGCGATGGTGCGGGCCGTGTCCGAGTCGGGTCCCGGCTGGGGGACGAAGATCGCCTCGCGGTAGTAGCGCAGCTCCGCGATCGATTCGCGGATGTCGGCGAGCGCGCGGTGGTTGCCGTTCTTCTCCGGGCTGTTGAAGTACGCCCGGGGGTACCAGCGGCGGGCCAGCTCCTTGATCGAGGAGACGTCCACGATGCGGTAGTG
Source organism: Streptomyces sp. NBC_00878 (assembly GCF_026341515.1). Classification (NCBI taxonomy): domain Bacteria; kingdom Bacillati; phylum Actinomycetota; class Actinomycetes; order Kitasatosporales; family Streptomycetaceae; genus Streptomyces; species Streptomyces sp. NBC_00878. Next base: position 6,909,387 of record NZ_JAPEOK010000001.1, read on the forward strand.
GAGGTACTCCTCAAGCGTCGCCATGTCACGCAGGAGGAAGCCGCGGTCCGTGCCGACCGAGTTTCCGCACAGCGGGGCCTTGCCCGGTTCCTTGACGTGCTCACGGACATAGGCGAGGACCTGTGCCTCCGCGTCCGCCAGGGTCGTGCCACCGGCCAGCTCGGAGAGCAGGCCGGAGGCCGTGTGCATCTGGCGCACCACGTCCGGCATCGTCTCCAGCGCGGCGTCCGGCGGGCGGATCACGATGTCCACCCCCTCACCCAGTACGTTCAGCTCCGAATCCGTCACCAGCGCGGCCACCTCGATGAGCGCGTCGTCCGACAGCGAGAGACCGGTCATCTCGCAGTCGATCCACACCATGCGATCGTTCATGGGTTCACCCTACGGCCCGCTCCCGCGCCCGGGCAGGCCCGGGACCTCGGCAGTCCGCACGGAAGTGGGACAGCGCCGAGGGCGGACAGAGTCGAGGGCGGACAGAGTCGAGGGCGGGACCGGGCCGAGCCGCGCCGGTCCCGAACCGCGCCGGTCCCGAACCGCGCCGGCCCCGGACCGTAACGGTCCGGGGCCGGCGCGCGACGCTGTGGCGCTACCGCGCCGACGGTATGGCGCTACGGCGCGCTCCGCTGGCCCGGCAGGCTCGGGCGGCCAGCCGCGTACATCTCCGCGCCGGTCCGTCCCTCCGTGGAGAGGGACGACGTCGCCGGGCCGACCGCGTGCGCGGCCGCCGTACGCCGGGTCTGGAACGGCAGGGGCGCCTCCTGCTGAACCTGCGGCGGTGGTGGCGCGCCGGAACCGTCCGAGTCCGTCTGCTTGTCGCTCTGCGGGCGGCGTGCCCGGTACGCGGCCCGGTACGCGGCGGGCGACGAGCCGAGCTGGCGGCGGAAATGGCCGCGCAGGGCCACCGGGGAGCGGAAGCCACAACGGCCCGCCACCTCGTCCACCGAGTAGTCGGACGTCTCCAGGAGCCGCTGCGCCTGGAGCACCCGCTGCGTGATCAGCCACTGCAGGGGAGCGCTCCCGGTGAGCGAGCGGAACCGGCGGTCGAACGTACGCCTGCTCATGTACGCGCGTGCCGCCAGCGTCTCCACGTCGAACTGTTCGTGGAGGTGCTCCAGCGCCCAGGCGACGACCTCCGCGAGCGGGTCGGCGCCGATCTCCTCTGGTAAAGACCTGTCGAGATAGCGCTCCTGACCGCCGCTGCGGCGGGGCGGGACCACCAGGCGACGGGCCAGCGCTCCGGCCGCCTCGTTTCCGTGGTCCGTCCGCACTATGTGCAGGCAGAGATCGATCCCGGCCGCCGTGCCCGCCGACGTGAGTACGTCGCCGTCGTCCACGAACAGCTCGCGGGGATCGACGTGCACCGACGGATAGCGCTTGGCCAGCGTCGGCGCGTACATCCAGTGTGTCGTCGCGGGGCGGCCGTCCAGCAGTCCGGCCGCCGCGAGCACGAAGGCGCCGGTGCACAGCCCGACTATGCGGGCACCCTCCTCATGCGCCCGGCGCAGTGCGTCGAGCGCCTCCTCCGGTGGTGGTGAGGTGATCGACCGCCAGGCCGGCACGACGACCGTGCCTGCCCGGGAGATCGCCTCCAGCCCATTGGGCGCGGTGAGTTCCAGGCCTCCTGTGGTCCGCAGCGGGCCTTCCTCGCCGGCGCTCACCAACAGTCGGTAGCGCGGCACGCCGGCGTCCTGGCGGTCAATCCCGAACACCGACAGCGGAATGGAACTCTCGAAGATGGGGCCGCCGCTGAACAGCAGCACCGCGACGATCTCCTTGCGGCGTCGCCCGGAAAGTTTCCGGGCCGCGGCTTCCGGCGCGGCAGTGGAGTCGTGGCTCATACTGCTAAGCCCCCCTCGGTGGTCGCGGCTCCTCGGTTGTGTCGCTCCTGCACGTTTCCCCTCGGTCCTGCACGAGTCCCCCGCCGTAAGACGTCAAGATCGAATCTACTGTGTCCCGTGGTGCCGAGGTGGCCAGTTCAGCACTCGGCAGATTGTCGACATGGCAACTTGGCGTGAAGCATTCGATCACGAAGCGTTGCACTCGTGGGCCGTGCAGGGAAGTGCGCCTCGCCCCCGTGGCCGGTCCCAGTAGGGTGCGGGCACCCTACTGGACCCTTTCAGTGCAGGTCGAACGGGGGGTGGGGGCCTGGTCGGCCAAGGGGTGCGTGGTGTCGAGAAGTTGGCTGAAAAGCAACGGGCTCGTGCGCGGAAACCGGTCAGTCAACCGGCGTATTTCCACCGGCATGACGACCGCCCCGGTGCGTTTGCGTACCGACCCTGCCGTGCCGCACATGATGCGGTACCGGCTCCTCGGTACGCAGCCGCGCCGCGCTCCGCTCGGACCGGTGCAGCCGTGCCACGCCGCGCTCGGACCGGTGCAGTCGTGCCACGCCGCGCTCGGACCGGCGCAGCAGCACCCGGCACGCCCCCGTCACCGCGGCCAGGCCGAGGGCCGTGCCGGCGGTGCCCGCCAGAGAGGTTCCGTACCCGACGAGGACGACCGGAACCAGGACGCAGCTGAAGGCCGCCCAGCGGATCACGTCGCTCGCCGTGTCCTGGGCGGCGGCCCGGGCGGAGGTCGGGGTGGAGGTCGGGGTGGAGGTCGGGGTGGAGGTCGGGGTGGAAGCCTGGGCGGCGGGTGTCCTGGAGGGGGGCTGGGGTGCGGTCTGGGGTCGTCCGGACACGGTGGGGCTCTTCCCTGGGGTGATGGCTTACCGGGGTTCAACGCGTGTGCGACCCGGCCGGTCACGGGGAGTCTTCCGGGGGGACCCCGGGAGACTCTGGGGGCGTCGAGGGTGGGCTGTCGGCTGAGGGTGCGTTGTGGTTGGTCGCGCAGTTCCCCGTGCCCCTGGTGGGGCGCCCCCTGTAGGCGCTTTACTGCGGTGGGGCTTCCTATGCTGGGTGAACGCTGTGCAAACCGCCTGTACGGGGCAGCAACCATTGCGTTACGGGCGCCCTCTCGTGCATGCTCCGGGGAACCCTCCCGCGGCGAGAGCGGGATCTGGGCAGAGGAGGCGTGCCGCCGTACCCTTGGGGGTATGGGGTTGGGAAGATGATTCCCGGACACAGCTCCGCAGCACCTGTCGTCCTACCCACGAGGATCCGAACGCCGAGACACCCATGGCCGGACACGAATTCTTCGAACCCGCGGACCGCAAGCGCCCTGTCGCCGACCCCACGTCGGCCGAGCCCTTGGCGGCGGAAGAACCACGTCAGTCCTGCGACCCTGCCTTCAAGCACGGCGTCGTGGTGGGCTTCGACGGCTCCACGTCCAGCGAGCGCGCGCTCGCGTACGCGATCGGGATGGCCTGCCGCTCCGGCTCGGGCCTGATCATCGTCCACGTCGCGAACCGGCTGCCCACCACGGTGTGGGCGGGCTGTGAACCTCCGGTCTTCGTCGACGTCCCGGATCACCGCACCGAGGTCCTGGGGCTCGAACTCGCCTGTGCGGAGTATCTGGCCGAGGTCCCCTGGATCCTCGTCGAGCGCGGCGGCGACATCTGCCACGAACTCGAAGAGGTGGGGCGGGAGTACGAGGCGGACGCGATCGTCGTCGGATCGACCCACGGCATCGTCGGGCGCATCTTCGGCTCCGTCGCCGGCCGGCTCGCGAAACGCGCGCAGCGCCCGGTGGTTGTCATCCCCTGACCGATCTCTGATCGGCCGTTGGTTGAACGCCTCCGGTGTTGCCGTTCCGTAACTCCAGGTCGTCCCAGGTGAGATGAGCCGTGGGGCAGGTCAACTCCCTTTGCGTGTCGGGTAAATCTACTCGCGCGTAGATGTGTTTGTGCGTTTGTGAAGGGCATATACCGGTCACCGCACAACAGCACATGCATGAAGGGAGCCCGCCGTGGACAATGACGTCTCCGCGGGAAGCACCACCTGGACCCTCGGCCACCTCGCGCTCGGACTCACCCTGCTGGCCTTCGGCCTCGGTCACACCGAAGTGATCGACGGCGTCACGGCAGCCGACTCCGTCTCTCTCGCCACCTATGTCGGTGGCATCGCACTCTTCGTCGCCGGCCTCATGGCCTTCCGCGACCGCGACGCGTTCACGGGTACGGCCTTCGCCGGGCTCGGGGCGTTCTGGTTCACCTGGGGCGTCGGGGCCGACGCTCAGGTCTCCGACAATGCGGCGGGGCTGTTCCTGCTGCTCTTCGCGCTTGTCGCGCTCAGTCTGACGCTGGGGGCGTCCGCCTCGGCTCCGCTCACGCGGGGGTCGTACGCGCTGTTGTTCGTGGCGATGCTGCTGCTCGCCATCGCGCAGTTCGGTGACTCCGCGGGGCTGGCCAAGGTCGGCGGATGGTTCGCTGTGGCGGGCGGTCTGGTGGCCTGGTACGCGGCGACGGCCGCGCTGGCGCACTGGCCTACGGCCATGCCGCGACGTGCTGCCGGTCGGGGCGTGACGGCAACCGGCTAACTGGCAGCCGGCCGGGGTTTTGGGCGGCCCCGGCGATGAACGGACCCCCGCGTGTCCTGGTGGCAACACGTGGGGGTCCGTCCCCTTTTTTGCGCCTAAACCGGCGCCGCTCTCGCGGACCTGGTTGCTCGCCGCAGGGGTTCCTCAATTGTCGCTTCGGTGGGCGGGTGGAATTCCTACTCCACTGTTACCGACTTGGCGAGGTTGCGCGGCTTGTCGATGTCCCGCCCTAGTGCCAACGCCGTGTGGTAGGCGAGGAGTTGGAGAGGGATGCCCATCAGGATGGGGTCCAGTTCGTCCTCGTTCTTCGGGACGATGATCGTCTGGTCGGCCTTCTCCTGGTGCTCGTGGGCCACGGCCAGGATCCTGCCGCTGCGGGCCTTGATCTCCTCCAGGGCCGCGCGGTTCTTCTCCAGCAGGTCGTCGTTCGGGACGATCGCCACGGTCGGCAGCGCGGGCTCGATCAGTGCGAGCGGGCCGTGCTTCAACTCCGAGGCGGGGTAGGCCTCGGCGTGGATGTACGAGACCTCCTTCAGCTTCAACGAGGCCTCCCGGGCCACCGGATAGCCGCGTACCCGGCCGATGAAGAGCATCGAGCGCGCCTGAGCGTACTCCTCGGCGAGCTTCTTGATCTCGTCCTCCTGGTCGAGGATCTCCGTGATCTGGCCGGGCAGCTTGCGCAGGCCCTCGATGATCCGCTTGCCGTCGGAGACCGACAGGTCACGGGTGCGGCCGAGGTGCAGCGCGAGCAGCGCGAAGGCCACCGTGGTGTTCGTGAAGCACTTGGTGGAGACCACGCACACCTCGGGGCCCGCGTGCACGTACATGCCGCCGTCGGCCTCGCGGGCGATGGCCGAACCGACCACGTTCACGATGCCGAGGACCCGCGCGCCCTTGCGCTTCAGCTCCTGCACGGCCGCCAGGACGTCGTACGTCTCACCGGACTGGGACACCGCCACGTACAGCGTGTCGGGGTCGACGACCGCGTTGCGGTAGCGGAACTCCGAGGCGGGCTCGGCGTCCGCGGGGATCCGGGCCAGCTCTTCTATCATCTGCGCGCCGATCATGCCCGCGTGGTACGAGGTGCCGCAGCCGAGGATCTTCACGCGGCGGATCTGGCGCGCCTCGCGGGCGTCCAGGTTCAGGCCGCCGAGGTGCACCGTCGAGAACCGGTCGTCGATCCGGCCGCGCAGCACGCGGTCCACGGCGTCGGCCTGCTCGTGGATCTCCTTGTGCATGTACGTGTCGTGGCCGCCCATGTCGTACGAGGCGGCCTCCCACTCCACGGTGGTCGGCTCGGCGGTCGTGCGCGTGCCCTCGGTCGTGTACGTACGGAAGTCGTCGGCCTTCAGTGTCGCCATCTCGCCGTCGTCCAGCGTGACGACCTGGCGGGTGTGGGTGACCAGCGCGGCGATGTCGGAGGCGACGAACATCTCCCGCTCGCCGATGCCGAGAACGACCGGGGAGCCGTTGCGGGCCACCACGATGCGGTCCGCGAAGTCGGCGTGCATCACGGCGATGCCGTACGTGCCCTCGATGACCCGGAGGGTCTCGCGGACCTTGTCCTCCAGCTTCTCGGCCTGGGAGCGGGCGATCAGGTGGGTGAGGACCTCGGTGTCGGTCTCGGAGAGGAACTCGACGCCGTCGGCCTCCAGCTTCTTCCGCAGGTCGGAGGCGTTGTCGATGATGCCGTTGTGGACGACGGCGACCTTGTTGTCGGCCGACATGTGCGGGTGCGCGTTCACGTCGGAGGGGGCGCCGTGGGTGGCCCAGCGGGTGTGGGCGATGCCCGTGGTGCCGGCGAAGCGCTTGGGGACGCGGGCCTCCAGGTCACGGACGCGGCCCTTGGCCTTGACCATCTTCAGGCCGGCCGTCTTCGGAGACGTCACGACGATGCCCGCCGAGTCGTAGCCGCGGTACTCGAGGCGCTGCAGGCCTTCGAGGAGGAGCGGTGCCACATCACGCCTGCCGATGTATCCCACGATTCCGCACATACGTTTTTCGAATCCCCTCTGTCTGCCGGCCGCGCTGAAACGGCTCCGTCGCGACCGGCTCTGTCGTTCTGTTCGGCTCTGTCGTGCTGTGCATCTGTGCATCTGTGCATCTGTGCATCTGGGCATCTGTTCGCCCGGCTTTTCGCCCCGCGGTCAGCCGTAGACGATGCGGCGCAGTTGTCTGAGCGTGAGCTCGGGCGGTGCGACCGCGCGGTACTTCAGATCCGCCGCGATCCGTTCGAAGATCGCCGCGTTCACCAGTCCCTGGGCCTGGAGCTCGCGGTGGCGGCGACGGACGTAGTCGTCGGTCGTCTCGTCGAAGTACGCGAGGACGTCCTGGAGCACCCGCAGCGCCTCGCCCCGGTTGAGGGGTGAGGAGCGCGTCAGATGATCAACAAGTTCGTCGTGCACCCGTCGATCCTGAGGTAAAGCGCTGGCAATCGCAAGAATCCTGCCCGATATCGGGCACGAGCCTGTTGAAACTCTTATGGGAGGCTGTTCGGGGCCTGTTCATCCTGTGGCCCGCGGTGCGATGGTTGCCAGGAGCACCTTTTCGGCCATGGACACTCCACGCATGGGCGTACCGGAGAAGCTCGCCGCGCGCATGAACATGGCCGAGCGGCACGAATACCTCCGCGCCAGATTCTCGCGGCGCACGATGATCAGGGGTGGCGCCGTCACGCTGGGCGCCGTCGCGGGCGGGGCCTTCGTGCCCGGCGCCGTCGCACAGGCCGCGACAGCGACACAGACTTCCGTACTGACGCAGACCGCCGCGAGCCGCGACAAGGTCGACGGCGCTCTCGTCGCCCCGTTCGGCCGCCACCTCGCCTGGGGCAACGACCCCCGTACGGAGATCACCGTCTCCTGGCAGGTCCCGGTCGCGGTCAAGGAGCCCTTCGTCCGTATCGGCGCACACCCCTTGAACCTCTCCCACAAGATCGAGGCCGAGGTCCGCACCCTCTTCACCCCGGCCGGCGTCGGCGCGAGCGGCAACCACACCCAGTACTACGTGCACGCCAAGCTCACCCACCTGCGGCCCGGCCGGACGTACTACTACGGAGTCGGCCACGCGGGCTTCGACCCCGCCGAGGCGCACCTGCTGGGCACGCTCGGCACCTTCACCACCGCCCCCGCGCACAAGGAGCCGTTCACCTTCACGGCCTTCGGTGACGAGGGCGTGAGCTACCACGGCCTCGCCAACAACAGCCTGCTGCTCGGCCAGAACCCGGCCTTCCACCTGCACGCCGGGGACATCGCGTACGCCGACCCGGCCGGTGCGGGCCAGACCGCCGACGCCGGTTTCGACTCGCGCGTGTGGGACCAGTTCCTCGCGCAGACCGAGTCGGTCGCCAAGTCCGTCCCGTGGATGCCGGCCTACGGCAACCACGACATGGAGGCCTGGTACTCGCCCAACGGCTACGGCGGCGAGGAAGCCCGCTGGAACCTCCCCGACAACGGCCCGGACGCCAAGAACCTGCCGGGTGTCTACTCCTTCGTCTACGGCAACACGGCGGTCATCTCGCTCGACGCCAACGACATCTCCTTCGAGATTCCGGCCAATCTGGGCATCTCGGGTGGCACTCAGACCAAGTGGCTGGAGGCGCAGCTGAAGAAGTACCGCGACTCGAAGGACGTCGACTTCGTCGTGATCTTCTTCCACCACTGCGCCTACTGCACCTCCACCGCGCACGCCTCGGAGGGGGGTGTGCGTCAGGAGTGGGTGCCGCTGTTCGAGAAGTACACGGTGGATCTCGTCATCAACGGCCACAACCATCAGTACGAGCGTACGGATGTGATCAAGGGCAACAAGGTCACCAAGAAGCTTCCCATCGGCGGGACCGCGTACCCCGAGACGGACGGTGTCGTCTACGTGACGGCGGGTGCGGCCGGGCGCAGTCTGTACGCGTTCACGGCGGCGCAGTCGTACGAGGGCCATGAGAACGAGGTCGGCTCCGTGGCGTCCTTCATCAACACCAAGGAGGGCAAGGTCAACGAGACGGTCGCCTGGTCTCGGGTGCGGTATCTCGACTACTCGTTCTTGCGGGTGGATGTGACGCCTGCGTCTCCGGGGCGGCTTGCCACGTTGAAGGTGCGGGGGATCGCGGAGACGGGTGAGGAAGTTGACCACTTCACTGTGGCGCGGCGGGTTCGGTGACCTGTTCGTGGTTCGGCGGGTGCGGGTGCGGGTGCGGGTGCGGGTGCGGGTGAGTGGGGGCTGGTCGCGCAGATCCCCGCGCCCCTAAAAGACTGCGCAGTTCCCCGCGCCCCTAAAGGCCCCCCGCGCCCCTTCAGGGGCGCGGGGGGCCTTCCTCTGAAGGGCTACATCCCCCTCAGCACCGCCTGCTTGGCCAGTGTGAACTCCTCGTCCGTGAGGACGCCGGACTTGTGGAGGTCGCCGAGTTCGCGCAGGCGGCGCAGGAGGGCGTCGTGGTCGGGCTCCTGGGGCGGCTCCGGGGCGGCGGCCAGTTGCTTCCGTGGGGTGTCCGTGGTGGGCGGCGCCGACGGGTGCGGGAGGCGGGCCTGTACCGCCGCCGCCACCAGGGCCATCAGCGGGTCCTTCTTGAAGCCCCACAGGTCCACGGAGTTGGGGTCGTACTTCGGCGGGGCCTTCGTGGACGCGCCCCGGACGGTGAAGCGCAGGGAGCCGTTCTCCAGGCCGACCGCGGGGTGCCACTCCACGGACTGGATGTCGGCCAGGGCGATCGTGCGGGCGCCGGCGGCCGACTTGGCCTCCTCCGTCTTCCAGTTCCACTCCAGGCGGATGTGCTCGCCGTCGAAGCTCGCGGTGCCGTCGCCCGCGGAGACCGACAGGGGCACGGCAGGCCCCGGCAGCAGATATCGGTCGACGGCGGTGGCCGGAACCTCGTCCAGGAGCAGCGCGTTGCGGATCTCGTCCACGAAGTACTCGGCGACGCCGTAGCGGTCCGATTCGACGGTCAGCTGGTAGGGGTCGGAGGCGTCCGTGAGCCTGCCGCCGGTCGCGTGCAGCAGCGGGTCGGCGCCGTCCCGCAGCCTGAGCCTGAGCCGCCCGGACTTCTTGCCCTGCTCGAAGGAAACCCCCGCTAACGCGCCCAGCGGGACGGCGAGTTCGCCCAGCGTCTTGCGCAGCAGACCCACGTTCTTGTCATGGCCGGGCACGAGGCGCAGGGCGTCGCCGTCGAAGGTCCAGGTGCCGTCCCGCTGGATGATTTCCGCCATGAGGGGGATTGTTTCACCGGCTGTGCGGGAGAGTGGTCTATACCCATTCGAAGGGAGCGCATGTGAGACAGCACAGAACGCCCCGACTCCTCGGTACGCTGCTGCTCGTGGTGGCCGCAGGTATCTCCGTCGTCGGCGCGGCACCGTCCGCCGCAGACCGAACCGCCACCCCGCTCGGCCAGGTGATTCCGGCCCCCGCATCTGTTGACGCGACCGGATCCCCGTACCGGATCAGCAGTGGTACGCGTATTCGCGTGGACGACTCGGGGGAGGTCCGCCGCATCGGCTCGTATCTCGCCGACGTCCTGCGTCCCTCGACCGGCTATCGGCTGCCGGTCACCGACGACGGCGGTCGCGACGGCATCCGGCTCCAACTCACCGGCAAGGACTCCGCGTTGGGCGCGGAGGGATACCGGCTGAAGAGTGGCAAGAGCGGCGTCACCATCATGGCCCGGGAGCCCGCCGGGCTCTTCCACGGTGTGCAGACGCTGCGCCAGCTTCTCCCGGCCTCCGTCGAGAAGGACTCCGCGCAGCCGGGACCCTGGACGGTCGCGGGCGGCACCATCACCGACACACCCCGCTACGGCTACCGCGGCGCGATGCTCGATGTCTCCCGGCACTTCTTCGGCGTCGATCAGGTCAAGCGCTACATCGACCAGATGGCGCTCTACAAGGTCAACAAGCTGCACCTGCACCTCAGCGACGACCAGGGCTGGCGGATCGCCATCGACTCCTGGCCGCGGCTCGCCACGTACGGCGGGTCCACGCAGGTCGGCGGCGGGTCCGGCGGCTTCTACACGAAGGCCCAGTACAAGGAGATCGTCCGGTACGCCTCCTCGCGCTTCCTCGAAGTCGTGCCCGAGATCGACATGCCGGGCCACACCAACGCGGCGCTCGCCTCGTACGCCGAGCTGAACTGCGACGGGGTCGCCCCGCCGCTCTACACCGGCACCGAGGTCGGCTTCAGCTCGCTGTGCGTCGCCAAGCCGGTGACGTACGACTTCGTGGACGACGTGATCCGGGAGCTGGCCGCGCTCACGCCCGGCAAGTACATCCACATCGGCGGTGACGAGGCGCACTCGACGCCCCACGAGGACTTCGTGGAGTTCATGACCAAGGTGCAGCCGGTCGTCGCCAAGTACGGGAAGACCGTGATGGGCTGGCACCAGCTGACCGGGGCGACCCCCGCGAAGGGCGCGCTGGCCCAGTACTGGGGTCTGGACGACACGGACGCCGCCGAGAAGGAGCAGGTCGCGGCGGCAGCGCGGAACGGGACCGGGCTGGTCCTGTCGCCCGCCGACCGGGTGTACCTCGACATGAAGTACACCGCGGACACCCCGCTCGGCCTTGACTGGGCCGGTCTGGTTGAGGTCAAGCGGTCGTACGACTGGGATCCCGGCAACTACCTTGCGGGCGTGCCCGGTTCGGCGGTCCGGGGCGTCGAGGCGCCACTGTGGACGGAGACCCTCTCGACCTCGGCGAACCTGGACTACATGGCGTTCCCGCGGCTGCCCGGGGTGGCCGAGCTCGGCTGGTCGCCCGCGGCCACGCACGACTGGGACACGTACAAGGTGCGGCTCGCGGCCCAGGCGCCGCGCTGGGACGCGATGGGGACGGGTTATTACCGGTCGCCGCAAGTCCCTTGGCCCGCAGGGTAGTTGAACTCCATAGCGCAAGTCCCTCGGCCCGCCGGGTAGTTGAACTCCGCAGCGCAAGTCCCTCGGCCCGCCGGGTAGTTGACCCCGCCGGGTTGAGGGCCGGCATGGTGGAGTGCGATAGCTGACACGGCGGCGGGCGTCCCCTGGGACCGTACGTGGGGACGCCCGCCTGCTTGTGGGAGCGGTAAGTCGGTGCCTACCGCCCGGCGATGGGGTTCTGCAGTTTCCCGACGAGCTGGAGGGCTCCGGCGGGATCGGCGAGATCCACCATCTGTTCGTTGTCGCGCAGCTGGAGACGGTTGAGGCAGGACAACGCGAACTCGGGCGCGAACAGGTCGAACTGCTTGAACCTGTCCGCGAGTTCGGGCGTGGCCGCCTGGTACTCGCGTACGCACTCGGCGACCGTCCGCCAGAATTCGTCCTCCTCCAGGACGCCCTCGCTCGCCAGGTTCGCGGCGAGGAAGCGGAAGAAGCAGTCGAAGACGTCGGTGAAGATCGACAGGAGTTTCTTGTCCTCGGGGACGTCGACGCGCAGCCGCTCGACCGTCGGTGGCAGCACCGCGTCCGGGTCCATGACGACGATCTCCTCGGCGATGTCCTTGTAGATCGCCCGCTCGACAACACCGTCCTTGAGGACCAGGATGACGTTCTCGCCGTGCGGCATGAACACCAGGTCGTACGCGTAGAAGCTGTGCAGCAGCGGGGTGAAGTAGGCCCGGAGGTAGCGGGCGAGCCACTCCGCCGGCGCCAGTCCCGAGCGTTCGACCAGCGCGGTCGCGATCGACGCGCCCTCGTGGTCGACGTGCACGAGCGAGGCCATGGTGGCCAGGGACTCGCCGTCCTGGAGCGAGGGGACCGGGCTCTCGCGCCACAGGGCGGCGAGCATTTTCCGGTACGGGGAGTAGCGGTCGGTGGCGGCCTCGTACTCCAGGTGCCGGTAGCCGACGGCCGCCCGCTCGCGGATGATCGACAGGCCCGTCGACTTCAACACCGGGTCGTTGTCGATGAGTTGGGCGAGCCAGTCGTTGATGGCCGGGGTCGCCTCCATGTACGCGGCGGACAGCCCGCGCATGAAGCCCATGTTGATGACCGACAGGGCGGTCTTCACGTAGTGCTTCTCGGGGGCGCTCCGGTTGAAGAACGTCCGGATCGACTGCTGGGCCAGGTACTCGTCGTCGCCCTCGCCCAGACACACCAGGTGCTTCTGGGCGACCTCGGCGGCGAAGGTCACGGTGAGCTTGTTCCACCACTGCCACGGGTGAACCGGGATGAACAGGAAGTCGGCCGGGTCCAACTCCTGTGCGCGCAGGGTGTCGTTGAACCGCGCGACCGTCCCCTCGCCCAGCTCCTCGCGCAGGAAGGACTCGTACTCGATGCCCACGCCCGCAGTGAAGGCGGCCCGCGAGCGGTGCGCGGCCAGCCACACGAGCCGTACGGGACTGGCGGTCTCCGGCGCGTACGAGAGGTACTCGTGGACCCCGAAGCCGAGTCGGCCGTTGTTGGCGACGAAGCAGGGGTGGCCCTCGGTCATGCCCGTCTCGATCTCCTGGAAGCCGCTGTTCGCGAGCTCGGCGGAGGTGAGCTGAGGCTTGGTGAGTTTGTAGCAGGTGCCGGAGAGGGTGGAGGAGATCTCCTCCAGGTAGACCGGGAGAACCTCGTCGCTCAGGCCGAGCGCGCCCTTCAGCTCGATGAAGAAGTCCAGGGCGTGCAGGGGGAGTTCGCCGCCGTTCCGGTGGCGGGTGATCGACTCGGCGTCGACCTGCCAGTGGTCGAGGGCGCGGCGGGTGGCGGTGAACCGGTAGCGGGTCAGCCCGTCGTCACTGCGGATGGCGTACTCGCGGTACTCGCGGTACTCGCCGTGGTTGCCGTCGGTGCGGTCGGTGGCGTCGACCGCCTCCGGTGTGATCAGCCGCTCGTGGGCGAACTCGGCGAGGGCCTTGCGGATGAGGAGGCGGTTGGCCCGGGCCCAGCGGTGGGGGGACAGATGCGCCACGGCGTCGGACAGGGTCACAGCGAAACTCCTCGGGTGGCCAGGCTGCGCTTGCTCAGGAACTGCTCGCGCGTGCAGAAGGAGAGCAGCGCGCGCTTCTCCGGTTTGTCGATCTCGCGCGCCGGGACGAAGCCGACGGCCTCGTTCAGCGCGTGGACCGCCGTGTTGGTGACATCCGGCTCGACGACGACCCGCCGGGTGCACGGGTCGGCGAACAGCTCGTCCATCACCGCGGTGATGACGGCCCGCGTGAAGCCGTGCACGGGCCGGTCGGTGGGGGCGACCAGGAAGTGCATACCGACGTCACCCGGCTCGGGCTCGTACAGCCCGACCAGCTCGATGTACCGGGGGTCGTACTTCTCCATCAGGAACGCGGGCCGACCGTCGTGGAAGCCGAGATACGCGTGATGGTGCTCGCTGGCCGCGACGGCCATGTACTCCCGCTCCACGTCCTGGAGTTTCGCCTCCTGCATCATCCAGAAGGCGGCCTTGGGATGCGTCACCCAGGAGTGCAGCAACTCGGCGTCTTTCAGGGGGTCGAGGGGGCGGAGGCTGAGGGGACCGACGGTGTTGCCCGTTCCCGTTCCCGTGCTCGTTCCGGTGCCAGCGGCGCTCATATCGCGAACTCCTGGAACGCGATGGACTTCTCCACCGGGTAGTACTCGGTGCCGAGCAGCTCCCGGATGATGTACGCGTTGCGGTAGGCGCCCATGCCCAGGTCGGGCGAGGTGATCGAGTGCGTGTGGACGCCGGCGTTCTGCAGGAAGATGCCGCGTCCGGTCGTGTCGATGGCGTAGTTGCGGGCCACGTCGTGGTTGCCCTGCTCGTCGTAGCGGATGCGGTCGCGTACGGGCTTCAGGAACGCGGGCTCCACGTACTTGTAACCGGTCGCGAGGACCACGCCCTCGGAGTGCAGCTCGTAGTCCTTGCCCTGCTCCTCCTGGCGCAGGCCGAGGGTGTACGTGCCGGACTCGTAACTCGCGCTGCTCAGAGCGGAGTTGGTGAGCAGACGGGTGGGGACCGGGCCGCCGAGGTTCTTCTGGTAGAGCAGGTCGAAGATCGAGTCGATCAGCTCGCCGTCGATGCCCTTGAACAGGCCCTTCTGCTCCGTCTGGAGGCGGTAGCGGGTCCGCTCGGGCAGTGCGTGGAAGTAGTCGATGTACTCCGGGGAGGTCATCTCCAGCGTCAGCTTGGTGTATTCGAGCGGGAAGAAGCGCGGCGAGCGGGTGACCCAGTTGAGCCGGTAGCCGTGGACGTCGATCTCGCTCAGCAGGTCGTAGTAGATCTCGGCGGCGGACTGCCCGCTGCCGACGAGCGTGATCGACTTCTTCGCCTGCAGCTCCCGCTTGTGCTGCTGGTAGCGGGAGTTGTGGATGAAGTCCCCGCCGAGGTTCTGGCAGGCCTCCGGTATGTACGGGGGAGTGCCGGTGCCCAGGACGAGGTGCCGGGCGTGGAACTCGACACCGGCGGTCGTCCGTACGACGTACACGTCGTCCGCGTACGTCACCTCGGCGACCGTCGTGCTGAACCGGACGCTGGTGAGCTTCGAGGCGGCCCAGCGGCAGTAGTCGTCGTACTCGACGCGCAGCGGGTAGAAGTTCTCGCGGATGTAGAACGAGTACAGACGGCCCGATTCCTTCAGGTAGTTGAGGAAGGAGTACGGGGACGTCGGGTCGGCCAGGGTGACCAGGTCCGACATGAACGGGGTCTGGAGGTGCGCGCCCTTCAGGAACATCCCGGAGTGCCACTCGAAGTCCGGCTTGGACTCCAGGAAGACACCGTCGAGTTCGTCGATCGGCTCGGTGAGGCAGGCGAGGCCGAGGTTGAAGGGGCCGAGCCCGATACCGATGAAGTCGTGGATTTTCACGGCGGATCCGGGAAGCGCGGATTCAGGAAGCCCGGATTCAGGAAGCGCGGACAAGGGACTCTCCCAGGTACTGCTCGGCGTGGCCGGCGATCAGATCGAGTACGGCGGAGATGTCGTCCGGCGTGGTCTCGGGGTTGAGCAAGGTGAACTTGAGGAAGTGGCGGCCGCCGACCTTCGTCCCCGCGACCACCGCGTCGCCGGAGGCGAACAGGGCCTTGCGGGCGTACAGGTTGGCGCGGTCGATCTCGGCCGGGTCGGTGACGGCCGCCGGGATGTAACGGAAGACGAGGGTGGAGAGCGAAGGCGCGACGACGACGTCGTAGCGCGGGTCGGCGGCGAGCAACCGCCAGCCCTCCTCGGCCAGTTCGCAGACCTCGTCGAAGAGCTGGCCGATGCCCTCGGCGCCCATCACGCGCAGCGTCATCCACAGCTTGAGGGCGTCGAAGCGGCGGGTGGTCTGGAGGGACTTGTCGACCTGGTTGGGTATGCGCTCCTCCACCATGCGGCGCGGGTTGAGGTACTCCGCGTGGTAGGTGGCGTGGCGGAGGGTGGCCTCGTCGCGGACCAGCACGGCGGACGAACTGACCGGCTGGAAGAAGGACTTGTGGTAGTCCACGGTCACGGAGTCGGCGCGCTCGATGCCGTCGATGCGGTGCCGGTTCTTCAGGGACGCGAGCAGTCCGCAGCCGTACGCGGCGTCGACGTGCAGCCAGGCACTGAACTGCTCGCACAGCTCGGCGATCTCGGGCAGCGGGTCGATGGAACCGAAGTCGGTGGTGCCCGCGGTGGCGACGACGGCCATCGGGACCAGGCCGTCGCGCTTGCAGCGCTCCAGCTCGTGGGCGAGCGCGACCGTCTGCATGCGCTTGTCGTTGCCGACCGGGATCGAGATCACGGAGTCCTGGCTGAGGCCGAGCAGTTTGGCCGACTTCTTGACACTGAAGTGGCTCACCTCGGAGGCGAAGATGCGCAGTTTGGCGTGCGAGGCCGACGCTTCCCACCCTGCCCGCCCTGGCTTGGCCTCCTCGCGGGCCAGCAGCAGCGCCTGGAGGTTGGACTGTGAGCCGCCCGAGGTGAACACGCCGTCGGCGGCGGGCCCGAACCCGATGCGCTCGTTGGTCCAGTCGATGAGCCGGCGCTCGATGAGGGTGCCGCCGGCCGACTGGTCCCAGGTGTCGAGCGAGGAGTTGACGGCGGAGAGGACGGCCTCGCCGACCACGGCGGGTATGACCACCGGGCAGTTGAGGTGCGCGAGGTAGCGGGGGTGGTGGAAGTAGATCGCGTCCCGGAGGTAGACGTCCTCCAGCTCGTCGAGCACCGCGGTGGTGTCGTGCAGCGGCTTGTCGAGGTCGATCCGCTCGATACGGGGCGCGAGGGCGTCGACCGTGACACCCGTGTACGGACGGTCGGTGGTGGCGAGTTTGGCCGCCACCCGCTCGATTCCTTCGGTCACGGAACGGCGGTACCGCTCCGCGGTCGTGTCATTGAGCAGGTGCGAGCGCATGGGGGAGTCCTCCGGGGGCAGGAGACAAACGGGCGCGTGAGAGACGTGGGGGGCGGCGCTTAACTTAGGTAAGCCTAACCTAAGTTCCTATGGGTTTCCGTTCCACCCGTGCCGCTGTGACCTACGCCTCTCGCCCGTCACTTCTCCGCTACTTCTCCTGCTGCATCTCCCGCTCCTGCTTCCGCTACTTCTCCCGTTGCTTCCTCCGTCACTCGCCTCGCTCGCGCAGCTGCTCCTCGCTCAGTCCGCGGCGCCAGTAGCCGACGAAGGTGACACGCCGGCGGTCGAACTCGCGCTCCCGCACGAGGTGGCGCCGCAGCGCCTTCACACAGCCGGACTCGCCTGCGATCCAGGCGTACGGGGCCTGGGCGGTGGGGAGTTGGGCGGCGCGGATGGCTTCTAGGGCCAGGGGGGTGCCGTCGGTGTGTGTCTCGTTGGGGGGCTGGTCCTGTACGTCGCCGCGTACGAGCCAGGTGATCTCGGCGTCCGCGGCCGTGGTGGGCTCGACGCGGTCACCGGCGTGCGGGACCTCCAGCCAGACGCGGGCCTTCGTCCCGGCAGGCAGCGCCTCCAGGATGGCCGAGGCGGCGGGCAGGGCCGTCTCGTCGGCCCAGATGACGATGAGGTCCGCGTCGGCGGGCGGGCGGAACCGGATCGCCGTGTTGTCGGCGACGGCCGGGCCGAGCAGGACGGCCCGGTCGCCTTCCGCCGCGTCCGCGGCCCAGCGGGAGGCCGGGCCCGCGGGGGTGGCGGCGCCGGGTTCCGTGCCGTGCAGTACGAAGTCGATGTCGATCTCGGTGGTGGTCCCGTGCGTGTCCTGGCGCAGGGCGCGCAGGGTGTACGAGCGCATGACCGCGCGGACGTCTTCGGGGGTGTCGATCCAGGCCTGGCGCCAGCCGTCGCCGTACTCCATCGGCATGACGGGGGTCTGCTGGCCCGGGCGGGGGAGGAAGAGCGAGAGGCTCTGGTCCTGGCCGTCGGAGGCGAAGGCGTGGATGTCCGGGCCGGTGAAGGTGACGCGGACGAGGGACGGGCTGAGCCGCCTCGTCCGTGTGACCTGAAGGGTGAAGAAACGGAACGGGGCGGCTACTGCCGTCGGCATGGTTTTTGGCTCCTGAGTTGCGTCAGGGGGTGGGTGGTTCGCTTGTGTTCGGTCTGCGGTCCCGGTGGGGGCTTGTCGCGCAGTTCCCCGCGCCCCTGAATGGGCACCCCGAACCGAACAGGTCAGGCGACCTTCTTGGCCTTCTCTATTGCCTCGGCGAGGTCGTTGAGCATGGGGGTGCACTTGGCGTAGGAGAGGATCGGCTCGGGGGTGCGGGCGATGACCTGGCCGGCCTTGACCGCGGGGAGATTCTTCCAGGTCGCCTCGGTGATGTCGGCGGGCTGGATGGTCGCGGTGCGGTCGTCCATCATGATGATGTCCGCCGGGTACTTGTCGACGTTCTCCCAGCTCAGGTTCTCGAACCAGCCGCCGCTGGCCTTCAGGGTGTCGGCCGGGGGCTCGACGATGTTCACGCCGAGGGCCTTGAAGTACTCCAGGTCGACGGAGAGGTTCGAGCCGGAGACGTAGAAGATGTCCTGGCTCGCGGAGCCGATGAGAACCTTGATCTCCGGTCGGGCCTTGGCGGCCCTGCGCAGCCGCTCGGCGGCCGTCTCGAAGTCCGTCTTCGCCTCGACGGTCTTGGCGGCCTTCACGTCGGCGCCGAGCGACTCGGCGAGCGCGAGCATGCGCTCCAGCGGCTGGGGCAGCTGGCGGTCGTAGACGGAGAGGCCGACGCTCGGGGCGAGCTTGAGGATCTTGTCCTTGGACTCCTCGGGGACGTACCAGAGGGTGCCCGCGTCATCGAACATCGTGGTGATCAGGACGTCGGGAGCCAGGCCCGCGTACTTCTCGATGTTGAACTGGCCCCACTCGTTGCCGAGGATCGTCAGCTTGCTGATGTCCATGTCGCCGGCCTGGACATCGGCCTTGCCGTCCTTGGTCTTGGTCGGGCCGAAGACGCCCTTGACCTCGATGCCGTAGTCGAAGAGGGCGGCGGCGACACCGGTGAAGGCGACGATGTTGGCCGGAGCCTTGTCCAGCTTCACCGTCGTACCGCGGTCGTCCTCGAAGCTCCAGGGGCCGGCAGCGGCGGCGCTCTTCTTCGAGTCCGCCGAGCCACCGCTCTTCGAGTCTTCGTCACCGCAGGCGGCGAGCACGGCACCGAGGCCGAAAGCGCCTCCGGCGGCGAGGATGCCGCGGCGGGTGAGGTGGGTGGCACGGGCGTTGGACATGGCTTTGGCTGCTTTCGAACAGGGCGGATGACCCACTGGACAGTGCGGAAGGTAGGTTAGCCTAACCTCACCATTTGTCCAGAAGGCGGGTTCCACCTGCTGAAATGCCCGCGGTGGTCCGGGTCGACGCCTGCGAGTGGCGCGTGAGAGCCGGGTGGGCGGGGAAATCCGCGGCGTGATCTTTCGGTCAATGAGCCCCCGGTTCCTTGCGGTCGAAGCCCTTTTGGTCAGGCCTATTTGTCATTGACATGTGCGCACCATGGGTATGTAGGGTGCCTCAACGTGAACATCCCGTGACTTCCTGTTGGGGAATTCGTGGGATTCGGGGGAGGCACGGGGTGGGCTTGTCCATGTGGAAGAGCGGCAGCGGCAGAGCGTTTGTGACAGCGCTTTCGGTAGCGGTCGTCGGGGGTGTGCTGCCGGTGGCCGGGTTTGGCACTGCGGCTCATGCGGATGCGTCGTCGACGCAAAGAAATGTCGCGACGGGAAGTGTTCCGCAGGCGGCCCGATCCGCGGCGGCGCAGGCGGCCGAGGCCGGGGAGCCCGTGGAGGTGCTCTACGAGCGCACCGAGTACTCGCAGGTGTTCGCCCAGCCGGACGGCAGTTTCAAACTGAGCCAGTCGACCACTCCGCAGCGGGTCAAGGGTTCCGACGGATCTTGGCAGCCGGTCGACGTCACGCTGCAGAAGCGCGCGGACGGGCGCATCGCGCCGAAGAGCGCCGTAGTGGACCTGTCCTTCGCCGGCAAGGGCCCGGGTTCGGACATGATCCGCATCGGGGACCGTAAGGGGCATGTGCTCAGCCTGGGCTGGGACCGCGTACTTACGGAACCGCTCCTGGACGGGGACACCGCCACGTACCGCGAGGTGCTTCCTGGGGTCGACCTTCTGCTGACGGCGACGCCGGAGTCGTATCGCGAGGTGCTGGTGGTCAAGACACCGCAGGCGGCTACGAGTCCGGCGCTGGACAAGGTGGTCCTCGGCGTCGACGGTGAGGGGCTGGAAGTCCGGCCCAGCGCCGACGGCGGCCTGGTGGCGGCGAACGAGGACGGGGTGGAGGTCTTCACCGGGCCACCTGGGTTGATGTGGGACTCCGCCGGTGAGGCCGCCGAAGGTTCTGGTTCTCGGACCCTGATGGGCGGCAGTGCTGCCGCAGCCGAGGGCGAGGAGGGCGACCCGGCTGTCGGCCCCGGTAACGGTGCCGCTTCCGCAGTGATGCCTGTGCAGGTCGAGGGCGACAGCATCGCCATCGTGCCGGATGCCGGGATGCTGGAGGGGCCCGGCACTGTCTACCCGGTCTACATCGATCCGGCGGTCGGACTCGGGCACACGTACCGCACGGTTCTGTCTTCCGACGGCGACAGTTTCTGGAAGTTCGACGGAGCCGGATACGGCATCGGCCGGTGCGGCTCCAACTCCCAGGGCGCGTGTACCACCGGTGCCTGGTACACGAACCGGATGTACTTCCAGTTCAACTCCGCGAGTGCGCTGCGTGGCAAGTACGTGATCGACTCGACGTTCCGGGCGTACGAGACGTGGTCGTTCGACTGCAACCCGGCCTGGGTGGACCTGGAGCGCACCGACGGAATCTCCTCGGGCAGCAAGTGGCCGGGCCCGGGCGGACCCAAGTCGGACAACAGCTGGGACCAGCTGGGAGACAAGTACGTAGCGGCGGGACGCGGCACCGCGTGTGCGCCGGAGCAGCCGAACGCGTGGATCGAGTTCAACGACAATCCGGACGAGCCGGATGAGAACCTCAACTCCACGGTGCGGAACTTTGCCGACGGCAGGATCGACAACCTGACGCTCATGCTGAAAGCGAAGGACGAGTCGGACGTCACCGCCTGGAAGCGCTTCGACGACAACGCCGAACTCGAGGTGGAGTTCGCCTACCAACCCGGGGTGCCGACCCGGTATGGGATATGGCCGGGCAACATGGGCGGCGACCCGGACGACGTGCAGTGCTCCACCTCTTCCTCCAACCCGGTCATCGTCACCCGGGCTGAGCCGAATGTGCAGGCGTCCGTGCAGACCAAGGTCGAGCACGGCGAGGGAAAGTCAGAAGGCCAGCTCCAGGCCGAGTGGGTGATGGAGCGTCGACAGGCCGACGGCACCTGGGTGAGCAGTTGGAGCGACTACAAACCCGACGACGGCTGGTCCCCTGACGGCACCGTGGAGACAGCGAAGGTCTCCCCGCGCACGGACAAGACGACATACCGGGTCAAGGCCCGGACCCAGTCGCATTGGGCCTACGACACCAAGTCCGGAGACCTGTTCTCGTCCTACACCCCGTGGTGCTACTTCAAGGTCGATGCCGATCGGCCACAAGCCCCCGTCGTGAGCGCCGTGCAGGGCGGCATCTACGCGCTCTGCGTCACGGAGGACTGCCCTGCCCAGGGCGGCCCCGGCACCCGGGGCAAGCTGCACTTCGCTCAGAACTCCGCGGACACCGATGTCGTGAAGTACGAGTGGCGGCTGCCGGGAATGGCCAAGACCGAGTTCATCACCGGTGCCGGTGTGGACGAGGAGATCACGCCTTTGGTGGCGGGCCGCCAGACCCTGCAGGTCCGCGGCTGGGACGTCGGCGGCTCCGGTGAGTGGGCCTACGTCAAGATCAAGGTCGCAGCCGCGCAAGGCGTGCTCGGCCGCTGGCACTTCGACGACTTCCCGGCGGGCTCAGGCGAAAAACTGGCCAAGGACAGCGCGGTCGAAGGCGCTGTCCGCCACAACGCGACGATGTACACCGACGGCACAGGCTTCTCCTCGCTCGCACGTCGCGGAGACGCGGACCAGTCGCTGTGGCTGGACAGTACCGACCCGGCCAAACAGCAGGGATATGCGGCCACTTCGACACCTGTTCTCAACACCAGTGACTCCTTCACCGTGTCGACCTGGGCGTATCTGACCGACACCTCCGTCAACAGGGTGGTGCTGGCTCAGCCCGGCAGCGCGGCGAACGCCTTCACGCTGTACTACTCGACCGCCCTCAAGGCATGGGTGTTCAACCGCACCGACCAGGACAAGACGAGCCCGGTCTACATCCGCTCCGTCGCCGACCAGCAGAATCCTCAGCTGAAGGTGTGGACGCACTTGGCGGGCGTCTTCAAGACCGAGGGCGATGACGGTATCCCGGACACCGATCCGACGAACGACACGATCCAGTTGTTCGTCAATGGCCGGCCCCAGGGGCAGCCGGTGAACTTGGCCGGCGCGGCCTCCACTTACCAACCCTGGTCGGCCTCCGGCGGTCTGCAGTGGGCGCGTTCGGTCAAGGCGGGTGCGGGTCAGGAATTCTTCCGAGGCCGCCTGGATGAGACGGCGGTGTGGCAACGTTCCCTGACCGAGGCGGAGATACGCCTGGAAGGCACGCTCCAGGAGAACGAGGCCGCCGCGACGGAACTGATGGCGGAATGGGACGCCTCCACCTCGACGGGCACCGCACTGGCGGAGAAATCGGGCTACCCCTTCCCGGGAATGACACTTGCCGGCAATGCCAAACTCGGGGAAAACCCGCAACTGCTGACACTGGACGGTGCCAACAGTTACGCCACCACCACCGGACCAGCGGTCGATGAGACCGGTTCCTTCACTGTCAGCGCGCTGACCCGGGCAGATTCCGCCAAGCTGATCGGCAAGGCCGACGGCTACACCATGAGCGTCGCCAAGCAGAAGATCGGCAATGAGGCGTCGTGGGCCCTGAAGCTGGTCAAACTGGCCGACGACATCGACGGTGACGGCAAACCCGAATGCCTCTGGCGTTTCGAGCGCACCAAGGTCGACGCCACGGGGAAGAAGACCGCAACGACGCAGGTGTCGGCCACCGCTGTGGCGATCCTTGACGAACTCGTGCATGTCACCGGCGTGTACAACGCGGCCGAGGCGTTCGACGACGGCGACGCCACCCGGTTCGGCACACTGCACCTCTTCGTCGGCGCCGACGAGCAGGCGGACGAAGCGACCGAGCCGAACTTCGCCGATCCGCAGCAGGGCACCGGCGAGCTCGCCATCGGCCGTGGCCACAGCAACGGCACACCTGGCGAATACCTGCCCGGTGCGGTGGAGGACTTGCGCATCTGGACCGGAGCCATGGAGAGCCGTCAGATCGCCGAGCGAGTCCTTGGCGAGGCGACGCCCACCGGCTGACCGACCATGCGAGCGGCAGCCGAATCCGGCACGAACACCGCTCACTCCGGCACACAGGCAACCGAACAGATCCCTGCACACGGATGCGGGTGGGTCACACGATGACGATGGGGCGGAAACGGGCAATGAGGGCTGCACACCGAGTAGGACGGCGACGCTGGATGGGGCGTGCGGCCGCGGTTCTGTCGTTGGCCATGCTGCCGGGGCTGCTGGCTCCCATCGAGTACCGAGCCGAGGCTCAGGACAAGGGCCTCGGCCGACCGGATCTGCCCGCCCCTCGCGAAGCCGACCTGCGGCCTGTCGCCACCGAGCCGGACAAGAAGAGTGCCGCTGCACTGAAGAAGGCGGAGGCCGCCGACAAGGCCGCGGCCGGACGGGCGCGCGACCAGCAGGCGGTGAAGCCCGCATGGCCGAAGCCAGGGACCGTCACGGTCGACGTACCGACCACCGGCACCACGCGCGTCACAGCCGGATCCCTGCCCATCACCATCGCCGCCCCCAAGTCCGGGCGCACCAAGGCAGCCGACGCGGTGACCCTCACGGTCCTCAACCGGAAGACGGCTCAAGCGGCCGGCGTCGACGGAGTGCTGCTCACCGCCCAGGGCAAACACAAGGGCGCCGCTCGCCTGACGGTGGACTACCGCAAGTTCGCCGCCGCGGGCGGGGACTTCGGCGGCCGGCTCCGCCTCGTGCAGCTGCCCGCGTGTGCCTTGACCACACCCGACAAGCGTGTCTGCCGCGTCCAGACGGAGCTCGTCTCCTCCAACGACCCTCGGGCCGCCGCGGTGGCGGGAGACATCACGCTGGCTCAGCCGTCGGCCTCGAACGCCGATCGGCCCACGGCCGCCAGCACAGCCACCACGCGCCAGGCGACCGTGCTCGCCGTCACGGCAGGCGCCTCCTCAGGGCTGGGCAACTACAAGGCCACTCCGCTGTCGGCCTCCTCCACCTGGGAAGCCGGTGGCTCGTCCGGCTCGTTCAGCTGGAGTTACCCGTTCGGCGTGCCCGCCCCGGCGGCCGGACCCGGCCCGGATCTGGCCCTCTCCTACGACTCCAGCAGTGTGGACGGCCGGACCGCCAACACCAACAACCAGGGCTCCCTCGTCGGAGAGGGCTTCGATCTCACCTCCTCCTACATCGAGCGCAAGTACCACTCGTGCGACGACGACGGCCAGACCGACAAGTTCGACCTGTGCTGGAAGTACACCAACGCCTCGATGGTGCTCAACGGCAAGGCCTCCGAACTGGTCAAGGACGACACCAGCGGTGAGTGGCGGCTGAAGAACGACGACGCGTCCAAGGTCGAGCACCTGACCGACACGGCTCTCGAGAACGGCGACAGCAGTGGCGAGTACTGGCGGGTGACGACGGGCGACGGCACCAGGTACACCTTCGGCCTGCACAAGCTGCCCGGCGCCCCGAGCGGCGAGCGCACCAACTCCGTGTGGACCGCGCCGGTATTCGGAGACGACGAAGGCGAGCCGGGGTACGCCGGTGGCACCACCTTCGCCGGGCGATGGGACGTCCAGGCCTGGCGCTGGAACCTCGACATGGTCGAGGACACTTACGGCAACGCCATGACCTACTGGTACGCCACGGAGAAGAACTTCTACGCCAAGAACGGTGTCGATTCCCCGGGCACGGAGTACGTCCGTGGCGGTTACTTGAAGGAGATCCGTTACGGCCAGCGCGCCGGTGCACTGTTCAGTGCTACCCCGGCGGCCTCGCACAAGGTCACGTTCCCGGTCGCGGAGCGCTGCCTGGCGGCGTCTTCGGGCTGCGACAGCTTGGACGAGGCGCACCGCACCAACTGGCCAGACGTGCCCTACGACGCGATCTGCAAGGAGGGGGACGCCTGTACCGGCCTGGGCAGCCCCACGTTCTTCACCCGCAAGCGGTTGACCGCAGTCGAAACGTACTTCTGGAACACGAAGCTGACCACCCCGGCCTTCGACCAGGTCGACTCCTGGAAGCTCAAGCACCTCTATCTGGATCCGGGCGAGGTCGGCGACTCGTCGGACCAGTCGCTGTGGCTGGACGAGATCCAGCGCACGGGAACCTACGGCACCGACATCGCGCTGCCCGCCGTCAAGTTCGGCCACCAGATGTTCAAGAACCGCGTGGACGGTACGGGCGACAACATCCTGCCGCTGGGCAAGCCGCGACTGTCCACGATCGTCTCCGAAACCGGCCAGCAGACCACTGTCAGCTACCTGCCCGCCGAGTGCACGGCCGGTATGACCAAACCGGCGGAGGACAAGAACACCAAGCGCTGCTACCCGGTGTACTGGTCGCCCAACGGGGGCTCCGTCCCCCAGCTCGACTGGTTCCAGAAGTACCCCGTCTCGGATGTGCGCCTCGGCTCCATCTACGGCGGCACCCTGGCCGTCAACCACCACTACGACTACTCCGGCGGCGGTGCGTGGCACTACAACGACGACCCCATGACCGTGGAGAAGGAACGCACCTGGTCCGTCTGGCGCGGCTTCGAGAAGGTCACGCGCACCATTGGTGACGACACCGGACCGAAGTCCAAGGACGTCACCGTCTTCCTGCGCGGCATGCACGGCGACAAGCAGAAGGACGGCTCCACCCGCACGGTGGAGGTCACAGGGATCAAAGCCCCGAAGATCACCGACCTGGATCGCTACGCAGGTGTCACCCGAGAGCAGGTCACCTACGACGGCGGCGAGGAGGTCTCCGGGAAGGTCAGCGACCCCTGGTCGAAGAAGACCGCCACGCAACACAAGTCGTACGCCGACACCGAGGCCTACTACGTCCGCACCGAGGCCGGCCACGCCCGCACCCGGGTGACCTCGGGCGGCGCCGCCACGGACAGGACGCGCACCACCCGGACGACCTTCGACGACTACGGCATGCCTCTCACGGTGGAGGACTCCGGTACCGAAGCTTCCGGCGACGAGGTCTGCACGCGAACCTGGTACGCCCGCAACACCACCGCAGGGCTCACCGCGCTGGTCTCCCGTGAGCAGATGGTTGCCAAGGCGTGCAGCGTGGCCACGGGCCTGCTCGACCTTCCGGCCGACGATTCCCGTCCCGGCGATGTGATCGCCGACACCGCCACCGCGTACGACACCACCACATGGTCGGCCGCTCAGTCGCCCACCAAGGGTGAGGTGCGGTGGATCGGTCGGGCCAACGGATATGACGCCTCGGACAATCCGGTCTGGCAGAAGGTGACCGCGACCGACTACGACACCCTCGGTCGCGCGACCCTGGTCTCGAACAACATCGGGAGCAGCACCCGGACCACCTACACTCCTGCGGCTGCCGGCCCGCTGACCCAGACCGAGGTGGTCAACGCCAAGCAGCACAAGGCCATCACGGTGATGGACGCCGGCCGGGGCCTTCCGCTGAAGACCACCGATCCCAACAACCGCATTACCGAGCAGAGTTACGACAGCCTCGGCCGGATGACCGAGGTGTGGCTGCCGAACCGGTCCCGTGCCCTGAGCCAGGGCGGCAACTACAAGTTCGGCTACAGCATCTCGAGCACCGCCCCTTCGTGGCTCTCGACATCGACGCTGGGCAGGACCCAGTACAACACCAGCTACGAGATCTTCGACGCGCTTCAGCGACCACGCCAGACACAGGCGCCCTCCCCGCGAGGAGGCAGGGTCGTCAACGAGACCATGTACGACGATCGCGGCCTGGCGGTCGAGACCAACGCCGACCTCTGGGACTCCACCGCTCCGTCAGGCGAGTTGGTCGGCACGGCGGGTGGGTCCGCGCCGCTGCACACCGACACGAGCTTCGACGGCACCGGTCGGTCGACCCAGGTGGTGACCAAGACCTACAACACCACACGCTGGACCACCAGCAGCAGCTACACCGGAGACTCCGTCACCACCACCGCGCCGGCCGGCGGCAACGCCGTGACCGTGCTGAGCAATCTGCTCGGACAGGTCACCGAGCGACGCGAGTACCCCAACCCCACCGCGACCGGCACGCCGGCCACCACCAAGTTCACCTACGCCCCCGGCGGCCAGACGAAGACGATGACCGGGCCGGACGACAAGCAGTGGTCCTACGGCTACGACCTCATGGGGCGTCGAACCACCACCACCGACCCGGACAGTGGCATCACAAGGTCCACGTACACCAGCCTGGATCTGCTCGACACCAGTAGAGACGCCGAACAGCGAAAGCTGATCTACGGCTACGACGAGCTCGGCCG
Organism: Streptomyces sp. NBC_00878; assembly: GCF_026341515.1. Classification (NCBI taxonomy): domain Bacteria; kingdom Bacillati; phylum Actinomycetota; class Actinomycetes; order Kitasatosporales; family Streptomycetaceae; genus Streptomyces; species Streptomyces sp. NBC_00878. The sequence continues at coordinate 6,936,631 of NZ_JAPEOK010000001.1, forward strand.
CAAGACGGACCTGTGGCAGACCGAGAAGACCGACGCCAACAAGCTCGCCAACTGGACCTTCGACACGGTCACGAACGGCAAGGGCTACCCGGCCGCCGCCACGCGCTACGTCGGCGGCAAGGCCTACACACAGAGGGTCACCACCTACAACAGCCTCTACCAGCCCCTGTCCTCCGAACTGCAGCTGCCCGCGGCGGCCGACGAGCCGCTCGTCGCGGCGGGGGTGCCGCAGACCCTGAAGTTCGAAACCGCCTACAACGTCGACGGCACTGTGCAGTACACCCGCGAGCCGGTCGTGGCCGGCATGCCCGCCACGGGCACGCAGGCCTACGAGCAGATCGACTACACGTACAACACCCTGGGCATGCCCAACACGGCCAAGGGCGTGACCGGTTATCTGCTGGGCACCACGTACACGCCCGTCGGCCTGCTGGAGCAGCAGACCCTGGGCAGCGACTCGGCGGGCAAGAAGGTCTATGTCGCCAACCAGTACGAGGACGGCACGCGCCGCCTGACGGAGTCGGACGTCACCACCGACACCCACAGCTACATGGTGCAGGACCTCAAGTACTCCTACGACGCCGTGGGCAACGTCACCGCGGTGTCCGACACCGCCACCTGGCAGGGCACCTCACAGGCGGATCACCAGTGCTTCGCGTACGACGGTCACCGCCGCCTCACGGAAGCCTGGACCCCGAAGACCGCGGACTGTTCGAGCTCCGGCCGCAGCACTTCCAACTTGGGGGGTGCAGCGCCCTATTGGTCCAGCTACACGTACAACAACGCGGGCCAGCGCAAGACCGAGACCCAGCACGGCCTTTCGGGTGACACTGAGATCACCTCGACCCACGGCACAACCACCGGGCAGCCGCACCCTCTGACGAAGACCGAAACGAAGGTCCCGGGAAGCTCGACTCCGACCACGCACGACTACAAGTACGACGCCACGGGCAACACCACCAGCAGGCCGGGCACCAAGGCGACGCAGACTCTGGCCTGGAACAGCGAAGGCCGACTCGCCGAAACCAGCGAGCCCGCAGCCGAATCCCAGCCGGCCACCGGCACCAAGTACGTCTACGACGCGGACGGCGAGCTCCTCATCCGCCGCGCCGCCACCACCGATGGCGAGACGGTCCTGTACCTCGGCGCCACGGAGGTGAAGCTCTCGGTCTCGGGCGGCGGCAAGGACAAGGCACTCTCAGGCACCCGCTATTACGCGGGAGGCGCCGTACGAACCGTCGGCGCGGGCAAGAATGAACTCACCTTCCAGGCGGGTGACCACCACGGCACCATGAGCCTGAGCGTAAAGGCGGATGCCACCCAGACGGCAACCCGCCGCTACCTCACACCGTTCGGAGGTCCACGCGGCAACGAGCCCACCACCTGGCCGGACGACAAAGCCTTCCTCGGAAAGCCCGCTGACGAGACAACCGGCCTGACCCATGTCGGGGCTCGCGAATACGACCCTGCCATCGGCCAGTTCATCAGCGTCGACCCCGTCCTCGACGGCAACAACGCCTGGTCCCTCAACGGCTACAGCTACGCGAACAACAGCCCCATCACTCAGTCGGACCCGAGCGGTCTGTACTGCGACGGCTGCAGTGTGAACAACCCCGGCTCGGCCTGGAAGCCGGAGAACGGCCCGGGATGCACGCACAACGCGTGCTACGACCACGATGGGAAAGTCGAGTACGCGATCAGCCACGGTGGTGGTGGCACGGGTGGCAACAGTGTCGGCAACAGCGGCGGTGGCAACTCAAGCAAGCAACCTGAGATCGTCCCCGGGGTGGCCATTCCCACGGAGGAAGATCTCCGGAACCGTGGGTACGACCCATTGAAGAACCAGACGTATTCCCAGCTTCTCGTGAAGTGGTCGGACAGTAAGTGTCTAAGTGACCCGGCTGGCGACGCCTGCAAAGCGCTCAATGCTCTGGGGTGGGTCAGCCCGACGCAGGACTTCCTGGAGTTCATCGGCGTACGCGACGCCATCGACTGCGCCAAGGGAAGCGTCAGCGGCTGCGTGTGGACGGCAGTGGGGCTGCTGCCGGTGGGGAAGCTCGCCAAGGCGGCGAAACTCGTCAAGAGCGGCGACAATGCAGCCGCCGCGGCAATGGCTTGCGTGAGGAGGAGTTTCCTCCCCGGCACTCAGGTACTCATGGCCGACGGCAGTACCAAGAACATCGAGGACCTACGGGTCGGTGACGAAGTCTTGGCGACGGATCCTGAGACGGGGAAGACGGCGCCGCAAGAGGTGACCGCCGCACTCTTGAGCGAAGGAGTCAAGGATCTAGTAAAGATCGCTATCGAAGATGAACGGGGCAGTCGGCAGACGGTAACCGCCACCGACAATCATCCCTTCTGGGTCATAGACCTGGGCCAGTGGGTGGATGCTCGTGACCTCAAACCTGGTCAGAGGCTCCGTACCTCCGCGGGCACCCCAGCTCAGGTCGAGGCCATCCAGCGCTGGACCCAGATCGCTCGTGTGCACAACCTGACCGTTGACGAACTGCACACGTACTATGTGCTGGCGGGACCCACCTCGGTTCTCGTTCACAATTCCGGGGGTGGCGGAAGCAACCCGTGGGCGAATGCGCACGAGTGGCCGACCGGGCAGAAGTTTCCGACGGGCGGAGACACCCGGGGTGCTGTCTCCGGACCGTCGAACGGGATTCTTTACCGAACCGGTGTGAATGGTGAGATAACGAACTACTCCGTCTATGACGAGAGTGGGATAATCTTGAGGAGGGTGGACCTCGTCGGAGAATCTCACAAGGGTGTTGATACTCCGCACGTCCAGGAATTCCACCGAAACCAGACTCCCGACGGCAGGGTCTTCCCGTACCAGGGGCAGACCGCCCGTCCGACGGGTCCGGACGACCTCCCGCCCATGGGGTGTTGATGCAACAGTTCGTGGTTGTGTCGTCAAGCAAGCGAGCTCTAGACCAAAGAGAGTCAACGTAATGGATCCGCGAGGGTTGCCGCAGTTGTCGGAGTGGGTGACCGGCGCTGAGGCCGACGGGTACCACCTCCAGGGCTTCATGTCTGCCAACGTCTCAGTGGCTGAGGCTGCTGCTCTGGCGGACTTGTACTGGCCGAAGCTCGTTGAATACCGTGACCGTGTATTCCTCGGCTTCAAGTTCGACGGAAAATCGGTCGATGACTGGTACGGCCGTCTGTCAGGTGATTGGCGGGCAGTCGAATCGGTAGTGAACCATGTCCACTTGTGGGACTACTTTGTGATCACTTTGGAATCGGAGTACGCCGCACTCCCCGAACTGGCGGAGAATATTGCCGTCATGTGGCGAGCGGCGGTACAGAAGGCTTTCCCTGGCCGGGAGTTCGAGATCACCGTCTCGGACGGATCCGGTGGCTATGGCCCGACGTTGCGACTCACTGGCAGCTGACACCCAGACAGGCGGCTCCGACTGCCGGGTGGCTTCGCCAAATATTTTGCTCCAAGTCGAGGGTCTGCCTGAGGGGGGAGATTTAGGGTGAGTCGGCGGCGTTAGCGGGGTGACCGCGCCGTTCAAATGCTATGACCTTTGATGCCTATCTTTGATTCGAACAACCCTCGGAGAGTCCATGTATGCGCGCGTGCCACGGTTCATCCGAGTCATGCTTATCTTGGCGACTGGGACACTCGCTGCCGTCGCGTGTTCCTCGAGTACTGATGCACGGAAAGTGGATGGGTCTGGGAAGTCGACCGCGTCTGCCGAGGATTCTCTGGTGCCACTCACGAAAGCGCAGTTGAAGGCGCTCACCTTCAAGGAGAGTGAGGTCCCGCAGGTGCGAGAGGGCGGGATCGTCCTACAGGAATTCGAAACGAAGAGCGGTAGGCCTTCGTTCCCACCGGTTTCTGACCCTTCCTGTAATGTGATGGTCGATATTCGAATCGGTGAGAATGCATCAGTCGTTGTTTCTCAGTCCTTCGACTGGGAGGGAGACATCTATGCAGGCTCCTCGATCATTGCATCGTATGAACAGGGTGAAGCGCGCAAAGTCTTTGCCGAACTCGAACAGGCGCTTGGTGCGTGCCGCTCCTACTCGGGCGGAAACTATGCAGGAAAATTCAAGGCAGCGGTCAAGGTGGAGAAGGACCCGAATGTGGGAGACGAAGCCGCGCGTTTCCGGGAAATCGTCCCCATAAAGGACTTGGGAGACCGGGATATGGAGTTCACCCTGGTTCGGTCCGGGAATGTGATCGTGACCTTTCAGAGGATGAATATCGGGCGCAGCTCTTCCTTCCCTGAAGAACTGATTGGCAAGCAAGTGGAGCGTCTGCATGAAGCGCAACGCAAGTGAGCGCTGGTCGTGCCGTTGCTGCTGCCCTGGGTGGAGAAGGCGCCCGTGCGCAGTTGGCCCGCTCTGAATGGCTTGCCCTCGGCCTATGTCCGCGGTGGCTTGTGTGGTGTGTGCAGGGTGGATATCAGTGCCGCAAGCTGGAGCGGGCCGGTTATGAGCAGGGTTTCCGGTTCGTCGCTTTCTCTGAGGAGGATCATTCCGGCGGAGGGGGCGGCGAGATAGACGCAGGAGGACGCTGTCTCGCTGTATGTGGACTTCTGCCAGTGGAGATCGGTCACGGGGGTCCTCGTCAGATGCTCTTGGCGATGGTGTCGATGAGGTCGTGGGAGGCGGCGGGCTTCAGGGTGGCCTGCTCCATGCGGTCCAGGATGAGCCGGTACGTCTCCAACTTCCCTGCCGCATCAATCAGTTCGCTGCCGTGGCTGGTGTCCAGCTGGGCGGTGTCGAGGGCGGTCACCGGTCCGCTGGCGTAGTCGAGGCCGTGGCCGGCGGTTGGGAACGACGTGCCGCCGAAGGGGATGACGCGCAGGCTGATGTTCGGTTGTTCGCCGACTTCGGCGAGGTGCCGCAGTTGGGCTCGGGCCACCTCTCGGCCGCCGAACTGCATGCGCAGGGCCGCTTCGTGGATGATCGCGGTGTACGGCACTGGGTTGTCACGAAACAGGACGGCCTGGCGTTTGATGCGGTGGGAGATGTAGTGCTCGATTTCGTGGGGTCGCAGGGCCGGGACCACTTCGCGGAAGAGTGCGCGGGCGTGATCGGGTGTCTGGAGCAGGCCGGGGATGTTGATGACCTGGGCAACGCGTAGTGCGGTGGCGTGGTGCTCCATCTCGGCCAAGTCGAGGAGGGGGGACGGAAGTGTGTCGCGGTACTCCTCCCACCAGCCGCGCGTGCGGTTCGCCGCCATGTCCGCGAGGGCGTCGACCAGCGGCTCGTCCGCGCAGCCGTAGATATGGGCGAGCGTGCGTACGCGTTCCCCGCTCACGCCGAAGCGGTTGGCCTCGATATTGCTGATCTGAGCTTGCGTGGTACCCAGCGAGCGGGCGGCCTGCACGGCGGTCATGCCCGCCCGCTCGCGCAGCCGGCGCAGCTCGGTGCCGATACGGAGACGGCGAGCTGTGGGGGTGCTCCGTGGTGCCATGTCCTCGCTCCGTTTCGTACATCTGACGTGGCGGTCACCCACACAGGGCAAATCCCTGAAGGTTTTGCATCTTCAAGCAAAACCTTCAGGGATCGCAGTCTACGGTGAGACCCGAACCGCTCCACCACCCCCGCCGGTAAGCCGGAAGTGCACCACGTACGTGCCTGTACGTGGCACCGCCACCGTCACCGCCCGGTCGAGGCGTCGAGTGAGTCGAATGAAGCAAGTCCCCCCACCGCAGGAGGCTTTCATGGTCACCGTATCCCCGCCGTCCCTGCTGGAGTGTGAAGCGGACCCGACTTGGGTGTACGTCCTCCAGCTGCCCCACGATCCCCGCGCCGCCCGTATCGCCCGCATCACCCTCCGGGCCGTGCTCGCCGGGCACGGCCTGGCGCAACTCGTTGACGTCGCAGAGCTGTTGGCCTCCGAGCTTGTCACCAACGCCTACCGCCACTCCACCGGCCCCTCCGCCCTCCGCCTCCGCGGCCTGGGTGGCGGTCGGCTGCGGGTGAGTGTCTGGGATGCCAACCCTCACATCCCGCCCCCGTTCGACAAGCGCTCAGGACCGTTGCGCCCCGCGCCTGTGCCGGTGGAGGCCGACGGTGGGCGTGGGCTGTTTCTCGTATGCCATTTCGCGGACGCGTGGGGCGGATATCCGCTCGGAGACGATCTCTTCGGGACGAGCGGGAAGATGCTGTGGTGCGAGCTGGGGGTGCCGGTGGCTGATCGTGCTGGAGCCGCCGCGTGACGGCAGAGCGGCCGGTGATCAAGCGGCGGGCGGCCAAGATGGCCCCGCGCTATCGTGGAAGCGCGACACGCTCTGTAACCAGCGGAGGACCGTGGTGACCACCATGACCGAGCGCCCGACGGCCATAGACGCCTCTCCGGCCGGAGCTTTCGAGGACATGCTCCGAATCGTCGAGGAGCTGGACACACCTGACGGCTACAAGGCCGAACTCATCCGGGGGAAGATCATCGTGTCGCCGTGGTCGAAGCTGCGCTACAAGAAGGTGATGAAGTCACTGCGGCTGCAGTTGCAACCCCATGCCCCGGAGGGTCACGACGTCGACGTAGCGCCGTTTCTCTTCACCTTCCCCGGCTCCGAGCGGGGCTTCGGCCCTGATCTGCACGTCGCCGACGAGACTGCCTTCGACGTCGATGGCCGACATGCCGATGGTGCCGCTCTGTCCCTCGCCGCGGAGCTGACGTCCGACTCCACCAAGGACGCCGACTGGCTCGACAAGCTGGACACGTACGGTCGGGTCGTGCCCGTGTATCTGGTGCTCGACATGCAGGTCCAGGAGGTCACAGCCTTCTGGGATCCGTCTTCGAAGGGCTATCGGTCCCGGCACTGCGTTCCCTTCGGTGAGCCGCTGCACGTGCCCGCGCCCTTCGACTTCGAGCTGGACACGTCCGGGTTTTTCGTCCGCGCGAATGACGCGAAAGAAGAGAACACGCGGGATGCGTGAACACCGAGCGTGGGTCTGTGGCCGAGTTGGCGCAGACCGGCGACGGTACGGCGGTTCTCAGCCCACCAGCCCCAACTCCCGTGCGATCAGCATCCGCTGGACCTCGCTCGTGCCCTCGCCGATTTCCAGAATCTTGGAGTCGCGCCACATGCGGGCGACCGGGTACTCGTTCATGAAGCCGTAGCCGCCGTGGATCTGGGTGGCGTCGCGGGCGTTGTCGACGGCGATGGTGGAGGAGTGGAGCTTCGCCAGGGCCGCTTCCTTTTTGAAGGGTTCGCCCGCGACGAGGCGGGACGCCGCGTCGCGCCAGGCGAGGCGAGCCGTGTAGGCCTTCATCTCCATGTCCGCGATCTTGAACTGGATCGCCTGGTTCGCGCCGATCGGGCGGCCGAAGGCGTGGCGTTCCTTCGCGTACTTCAGTGATTCGTCCACGCAGCCCTGGGCCAGGCCCGTCGCGAGGGCCGCGATGGCGATCCGGCCCTCGTCCAGAATGCGGAGGAACTGCGCGTAGCCGCGGCCCTCGGAGCCGAGCAGGTTCGCTGCGGGGACGCGGACGTCCGCAAAGGACAGTTCGCGCGTGTCCGAGGCGTTCCAGCCGACCTTCGAGTAGGGGGCGGCGACCGTGAAGCCGGGGGTCCCCGACGGCACGATGATCGAGGAGATGAGGGGCTTGCCGTCCTCGGTGCGGTCGGTCACCGCCGTCACCGTGACCAGGCCCGTGATGTCCGTCCCCGAGTTGGTGATGAAGCACTTGGTGCCGTTGATCACCCATTCGTTGGTCGCCTCGTCCAGGCGGGCGGTCGTACGGGTCGCGCCCGCGTCCGAGCCGCCGTCCGGCTCGGTGAGACCGAAGGCGCCGAGGACCTCGCCGGAGCAGAGGCGGGGAAGCCACTCCGCCTTCTGCTCGTCGGTCCCGAAGAGGTGGATCGGCATGGCGCCGAGGGAGACGCCCGCCTCCAGGGTGATGGCCACCGACGAGTCAACCCGGGCCAGCTCCTCCAGCACGATGCCGAGGGCCATGTAGTCGCCGCCCATGCCCCCGTACTCCTCCGGGAACGGCAGCCCGAACAGACCCATGCGGCCCATCTCGCGGACGATCTCGTACGGGAACTCGTGGCGCTCGTAGAAGTCGCCGATCTTCGGGGCCACGACGTCGTGCGCGAAGTCGGCCACCGTGCGGCGGAGTTCGTCGAGTTCGGGGGAGAGGCGGTGGTCGAGAGCCATGGGGATCACTCCTGGTGGGAGAGGGCGCGGACGGTGCGGGACGGGCTGGGTCGGCCCAGTTGTTCGGCCATCCACACGCTTGTGGCGGTGAGTCGGTCGAGGTCGACTCCGGTGTCGATGCCGAGGCCCGTCAGCATCCACACGAGGTCTTCGGTGGCGAGGTTGCCGGTGGCGCTCTTCGCGTACGGACAGCCGCCGAGGCCGCCCGCGGACGCGTCCACGGTCGTGACGCCGTGCTGGAGCGCGGCCAGGGTGTTGGACAGGGCCTGGCCGTACGTGTCGTGGAAGTGCACGCCGAGGGAGGGCGTGGATACGCCTTCTTCGTTGAGCGCGGTGAGGAGTCGGCCCACATGCCCCGGGGTCGCCACGCCGATCGTGTCGCCCAGGCTCAGCTCGTCGCAGCCCATGTCGAGGAGCGCACGGCAGACTCGTACGACCTGGGGGACAGGTACCGGCCCCTCCCACGGATCGCCGAAGCACATCGACAGATAGCCGCGCACGTGGGCGTCCTGCGCCTTGGCCCGCCGGACCACCGGCTCGAACATCGCCAGTGCCTCGTCCACGGTCCGGTTGAGATTGGCCTTGGCGAAGGACTCCGTGGCACTGGCGAAGACCGCGATACGGGTCGCGCCGAGGGCCAGGGCCCGGTCCAGGCCCCGTTCGTTCGGTACGAGGACGGGGAGGGCCGTGCCGGAGAGGTCGCCCAGGTCGCGGACGAGGGGGAACAGCTGCTCCGCGTCGGCCAGTTGGGGCACCCACTTGGGGTGGACGAAGCTGGTCGCCTCGATGGTGGTGAGGCCCGCGTCGGCCAGCCGCCGTACGAACTCCGCCTTGGTCTCCGTCGGGACGGTGGCCTTCTCGTTCTGCAGTCCGTCGCGGGCGCCGACCTCGTGGATACGGACGCGGGCCGGGAGCCCCTCGGCCGGTACGGCCATGGGCAGGCCGAGTTCGGGAGTGGTCATGCCTTCTCCTCCTCCTGCGCTTCCAGCTCCTCCGGGGATTCCTCCCGTGGCGCGATCACGGCCAGGATCTGGTCCATGGCGACCGTCGTGCCCGGGGTGACGTCCAGCTCGGTGACGGTGCCGGCGTGCGGGGCGGAGATGACGTGCTCCATCTTCATCGCCTCCACCACCAACAGGCTCTGCCCGGCCGTCACTTCGTCCCCGACGGCCACCTTCACGACGGTCACCGTGCCGGGCATGGGGGCGGTGAGGGAGTCCGCGCCCGCGTGGGCGGCGCCGGTGAGGGAGGCGGCGACGGGGTCGTGATCGAGGACGTTCCACGCGTCGCCGTCGCGGCCGAGCCAGGTGGAGGTGTGGTGGAAGGTGTGGGTCCGGCCGGCGAGGTGGAGGGTGACGGTAGAGGGGTTTTCTTCCCCGATCCCACCCCTTCCCGAAGCTGGGGGCAGGCCCCCAGACCCCCGGAGGGGTTCGGCTGCGCCGTCGAGGAGGAACTCCGTGCCTTCCGCCGTGCTTCGCACCTGGACGGTCACGGGGTCGTGGCCCGGCACCCGCAAGTGGTGCACGGTCCAGGCATGCTCCCCGCCGAGCCGCCACCCACTGGGCACGGAGAACGGATCGATCCAGCCGCTCCCACTCAGCCCGTCCGGCGTTTGAGGACGAGGCCGTTCAGGCCGATTGGCGCTTCGGGAAGGGGCGGGGTTGGGGAAGAGCGCCGCCTGTCGCAGCAACCCACCCACCACGTACACCTCACCCGGCACCGAACCCGAAACCAGCCCCTCGACCTCCCGCTCCACCAGCCCCGTATCCAACTCCCCCGCCACAACCGCGGGATGGCCCAGCAACCTCCGGAGGAACCCCGCGTTCGTCTGCACCCCCAACGTCACCGTCCCCGCCAACGCCCCGCGAAGCCGCCGCAGCGCGGTCGCCCGGTCCGGCCCGTACGCGATCACCTTGGACAGCATCGGGTCGTACAACGACCCGACCTCCGTGCCCTCGGACAGCCCCGAGTCCGTACGGACCCCGTCCCCCTGGGGCTCGTACAACCGCAGGACCGTCCCGCCGGACGGCAGGAATCCCCGCGCCGGATCCTCCGCACAGATCCGGGCCTCGACGGCGTGCCCGGTGAGCGTGATGTCCTCCTGGGCGAAGCCGAGGCGCTCGCCCGCCGCCACCCGCAACTGCCACTCCACCAGGTCGATCCCGGTGATCATCTCGGTCACGGGATGCTCGACCTGGAGACGCGCGTTCATCTCCATGAAGTAGTACGAGGACACGGGGGGTTCGGGGGGTGTCCCCCCGATGGGCACAGTGACGCCCGGCACGATGAACTCGACCGTGCCCGCGCCCGAGTACCCGCAGGAGCGGGCCGCCTGGACGGCCGCCTCACCCATCGCGGCCCGGGTCTTCTCATCGAGGAACACGCTGGGCGCTTCCTCGATGATCTTCTGGTGCCGACGCTGGAGGGAGCACTCGCGCTCGCCGAGGTGCACGACGTTCCCGTGGCCGTCCGCCAGGACCTGGATCTCGATGTGCCGGGGCCGGTCGACCCACCGCTCGACGAGGAGCGTGTCGTCACCGAAGGAGGCCCGTGCCTCCCGGCGCGCGGCGGCGATCTCGTCCGCCAGCGCGGAGGCGTCCCGCACGAGCCGCATGCCCTTGCCGCCCCCGCCCGCCGACGGCTTCAGCAGTACGGGCATCCCGATCTCCCGGGCGGCAGCGGCCAGTTCGGCATCGGACAGCTCACTACCCGAAGACCCCGGCACCACCGGAACCCCCGCCGCCTTCACCGTCTCCTTGGCGCGGATCTTGTCGCCCATCAGCGAGATCGCGTCCGCCGGAGGTCCGATGAAGACCAGCCCCGCAGCGGCGCACGCCCGCGCGAACTCGGCGTTCTCCGCCAGGAATCCGTACCCGGGGTGCACCGCCTGAGCGCCCGTCCTCGCCGCCGCTTCCAGCAGGCGCTCCGCCGACAGATAGCTCTCGGCGGCCGGCGCCGGACCGATCCGTACCGCGGTGTCCGCCTCGCGCACATGCCGGGCGTCCGCGTCGGCGTCGGAGAAGACGGCCACCGAGCGGACGCCCAGTGACCGGAGCGTACGGATGACCCGTACGGCGATCTCGCCCCGGTTGGCCACGAGTACCGTGTCGAACATCGTCGTCCGTCCCCTCACATCCGTCCCCTCACATCCGGAAGACGCCGAACTGGGGGTCACCCAGCGGCGCGTTCGCGCAAGCCGTCAGTGCCAGTCCCAGCACCTGCCGGGTCTCCATCGGGTCGATCACACCGTCGTCCCAGAGCCGGGCCGTGGCGTAGTACGCGTTGCCCTGGTGCTCGTACTGGGCGCGGATCGGAGCCTTGAAGTTCTCTTCGTCCTCCGCCGGCCAGGACTCCCCGCGGCCCTCCAACTGGTCGCGCTTGACGGTCGCGAGGACCGACGCGGCCTGTTCGCCGCCCATCACGGAGATCTTGGCGTTCGGCCACATCCACAGGAAGCGTGGGGAGTACGCCCGGCCGCACATCGAGTAGTTGCCCGCGCCGTACGACCCGCCGACCACCACCGTCAGCTTCGGTACGCGCGTGCAGGCGACGGCCGTGACCATCTTGGCGCCGTGCTTGGCGATGCCCCCGGCCTCGTACTGACGGCCCACCATGAAGCCCGAGATGTTCTGCAGGAAGACCAGCGGGATGCCGCGCTGGTCGCACAGCTCGATGAAGTGGGCGCCCTTCTGGGCGGACTCGGAGAACAGGATGCCGTTGTTCGCGACGATCCCGACCGGGTGGCCGTGGATCCGGGCGAAGCCGGTGACGAGGGTCTGCCCGAACTCGGACTTGAACTCGGCGAACCGCGAGCCGTCGACCACGCGCGCGATGACCTCGCGCACGTCATAGGGGGTGCGGGAGTCCACCGGCACCGCGCCGTACAGCCCGGCCGGATCCACCTTCGGCTCGATGCCCTGCGTGACCGACCAGGGGAGGGGGCCGCGGTCGGGGAGCGTGGAGACGATGGTCCGGACGATCCGCAGCGCGTGCGCGTCGTCCTCCGCGAGGTGGTCCGTGACGCCGGAGATACGGGAGTGGACCTCGCCGCCGCCCAGCTCCTCCGCCGTGACGACCTCGCCGGTCGCGGCCTTCACCAGGGGCGGGCCGCCGAGGAAGATCGTGCCCTGGTTCCGCACGATCACGGCCTCGTCGCTCATCGCCGGGACGTACGCCCCGCCGGCCGTGCACGAGCCGAGGACGGCCGCGATCTGCGGGATGCCAGCGCCCGACATCCGGGCCTGGTTGTAGAAGATCCGCCCGAAGTGCTCGCGGTCGGGGAAGACCTCGTCCTGCATGGGGAGGAAGGCGCCGCCCGAGTCCACCAGGTACACACAGGGGAGGCGGTTCTCCAGCGCCACCTCCTGCGCGCGGAGGTGCTTCTTCACCGTCATCGGGTAGTACGTGCCGCCCTTGACCGTCGCGTCGTTGGCGACCACCACGCACTCGCGGCCGCTCACCCGGCCGATCCCGGCGATGACGCCCGCGGCCGGGGCCTGGCCCTCGTACATCCCGTCGGCCGCCAGCGGGGCCAGCTCCAGGAAGGGCGAGCCGGGGTCGAGGAGTGTGTCCACGCGGTCGCGCGGCAGCAGTTTGCCGCGGGCGGTGTGCCGGGCGCGGGCCCGCTCACCGCCGCCGAGACGGGCCGCGGCGAGCTTGCGCCGCAGCTCGTCGACGAGCGTGCGGTGCGCCTCCTCGTTGGCCCGCCAGGCCTCCGCCGCGGGGTCCCCCGCGGTCGTCAGCTCCGGTGCCTCGTGCATTCTGCGGTCCCCTCACCCGGTGGTCACCGGTCCATGAACCAAGCCGTCGCCGGCCCATGAACCGAGTTGCCGTTGATCCATGAACCAAGTTAATGAGCGTTAACGCGTTTCCTCCAGGTTAACGAGCGCTAACCTCCCTGTCTAGAATTACTCCATGGCCACGAGAACCGACGCCCCCACCCGCCGTGAGCAGATCCTCAAGGAGGCCGCCCGGCTCTTCGCCGAGCGCGGTTTCCACGGTGTCGGGGTCGACGAGATAGGGGCGGCGGTCGGCATCAGCGGCCCCGGCCTGTACCGGCACTTCCCGGGCAAGGATGCGATGCTCGCCGAACTGCTGGTGGGGATCAGCGGGCAACTGCTGACCGGCGGCAAGCGCCGCCTGGCGGAGTCCGACGGGAATCCCGAGGCACTCCTCGACTCACTCATCGAGGGGCACATCGACTTCGCGCTCGACGACCGCCCCTTGATCACCCTGCACGACCGAGAGCTGGACCGCCTCCGGGACAGCGACCGCAAGCTGGTGCGGCAGCTGCAGCGGCAGTATGTGGAGCTGTGGGTGGGGGTGGTCCGTGAGGTCTACCCCGGGCTGACGGAACCGACGGCCCGGTCGGCGGTGCACTCGGTGTTCGGGCTGCTGAATTCGACGCCGCACCTCGGGCGGGCGGGGTCGTTGCCGGGGCGGGGGCCTACGGCGGTGTTGCTGCACCGGATGGCGCGGGGGGCGTTCGCGTCGGCGGAGTAGACCGGCCTTCGGCCGGATGGTGGGGGAGCCCTTCTTCACGTCACGGCCACGCTCCCGATCTTCAGCAGCCGACAACGTCCTAGGGCGCTGTCACGCCACAACGATGCGCCGGTGGTCTGTCCATGCCGCCTGGCAGTGGTCGCGGGACGCCGTGGAGGCGCTGGACGCCGTGGAGGCTCTGGAGGCCGACGGCATCGGCGGGCCGCGATGCCCAGCCCGCCGATGCCGCCGATGCCGCCGATGCCGCCAGTGTGGTGGCGGTGTGGTGGCGCCGGCGCGTTCGGCGGGCCGTCGGGGCGCAAACGCGCGGGAGCCCCGGGAGGGGAAGAAACCTCCCGGGGCTCCCGCGGCTCGCTACGGAGTGACGATGACCGAGTTGTACGGCGTGAGGTCGACGTCCCACCAGGCACCCTGGTAGAAGGTCCAGTCACAGTTGGTGCCGTTCGAGCCCTTGCACAGCTTGAACTTCCAGCCGTCCGTCTGGTTGTTGAACACCGTGTGGACGCCGAACTGGTTGTAGAGCCTGTGGACCCCGCGGGACCAGTACTGATTGGTCACGCCACCGCTGGCGTTGGGCCCTCCGTAGATGCACGCGGCACCGGACGGACAGCCGGTGGGGGCCGCCGAGGCCGGCGACGCCGACAGAACCCCCATACCGAGCGCCAGCAGCGCCGTCGCCACCGCCGCCGCGGCCTTGCTCCGAATCCGCATACGCTTCATGGATTCCCCCTCGATATTCTGGAACGGCCCCGTGTGGCGGGCGTGTCGCCGGCGTGAGCCTGGCGCCGCACGGAGGCCGAGGTGTTTGGAGGAAAAACGTAAGTCGGCGGCGCTTCGATCTGTACCCGGGACAACTGAGGTTGACTGGACGCTGATGTCGCCCGGACAGCGTCGGCCCTTGGCTCCGCGCAGTCTCCGACGGCATTCCTCATCGACGAGGAGTGCGGCCACGTTCGTCGGACGTGGCGGCCGAAGAGGGCTTTGAACAGGCCCGGTTGGCTTTATTCGCGAGTAGCGGGTTCTGGCACAGATCTTGGGGAGCAAGCGCGGAGCTATCGCGGAGCGTTGCCTCGATGTTCCCTTGCGAGGGACTGGCTCGCCCAGGAGCCGACGATTCCCGCACCGACAACGACAACGTCTGACATGAGCCAGACGGTGATTCGCGGTTTCGGTGGAGCCCCGTGATGGTCACGCCGAGCGGTTCGCGCCGTCCCCGCCGGGTTCGCGTGACGAGCGTTACCTGGACGTACCTTCGTACTCGCCGGTACGGTTGGTGAGCAAGCGCTTAGCCCTGGGGGCGCAGCCATCAATTGAGGAACCCCGACGGCGGGCAACCACGTACGCGAGAGCGGCGCCGGTTCAGGCGCAAGGAAGGTGGCGGCGGTGCGCCGTACGGTGTTCAACGAGGATCACGAGGCGTTCCGGGAGACCCTTCGGGCCTTCATCGAGGCCGAGGTCGTTCCCGTCTACGACGAGTGGTTCGCGGCCGGTCAGGCGCCGCGCGACTTCTACTACAAGCTCGCCGAGCTGGGCGTCTTCGGCATACGCGTCGACGAGGAGTTCGGCGGCGCCGGCATCGACTCGTACAAGTTCGAGGCCGTCATGTCCGAGGAGACCGCCCGCGCGGGTGTCAACTTCGGCGGCTCCGGTGTGCACGTGCTGCTCGGCCTGCCCTACATCAAGGCGCTCGCCACCGACGAGCAGAAGAAGCGCTACCTGCCGAAGTTCGTCTCCGGTGAGGAGATGTGGGCGCTTGCGATGACCGAGCCGGGCACCGGTTCCGACCTCGCGGGCATGAAGACCACCGCCAAGCTCTCCGAGGACGGCACGCACTACGTCCTCAACGGCGCCAAGACCTTCATCACCGGTGGCGTGCACGCCGACCGCGTGATCGTCTGCGCCCGTACGTCCGCCGCCACCGCCGAGGACCGCCGCTTCGGCATCTCCCTCTTCGCCGTGGACACCAAGGCCGAGGGCTACTCCGTGGGCCGCAAGCTCGACAAGCTCGGCCTGAAGACCTCCGACACCGCCGAGCTGGCGTTCGTCGATGTCAAGGTGCCCGCCGAGGACCTCCTCGGCGAGGAGAACAAGGGCTTCGCCTACCTCGGCCACAACCTCGCCTCCGAGCGCTGGGGCATCGCCTACGGCGCGTACGCGCAGGCCGCGGCGGCCGTCCGGTTCGCCAAGGAGTACGTCCAGGAGCGCACCGTCTTCGGCAAGCCGGTCGCCTCCTTCCAGAACACCAAGTTCGAACTGGCCGCCTGCCAGGCCGAGGTCGACGCCGCGCAGGCCGTCGCCGACCGCGCGCTCGAAGCCCTCGACGCGGGCGAGCTCAGCCCCGCCGAGGCCGCGTCCGCGAAGCTGTTCTGCACCGAGGTCGCGCACCGCGTCATCGACCGCTGCCTCCAACTGCACGGCGGCTACGGCTTCATGAACGAGTACCCGATCGCCCGCCTGTACGCGGACAACCGTGTCAACCGCATCTACGGCGGCACCAGCGAGATCATGAAGTCGATCATCGCCAAGGACATGGGCCTGTAAGGCCCGCAAAGCACCCGAGAAAGCATCCGAGAAAACATCCGAGAAATCACTGCGCGGTACAACTGACACATGAGCCAGGCACTTGAAGCCCTGCTCGATCTGCTCGACCTGGAGCAGATCGAGCAGGACATTTTCCGTGGTCAGTCCCGGTCCGCCCTCGTCCCCCGCGTCTTCGGCGGGCAGGTCGCGGCACAGGCACTGGTCGCCGCGGGGCGCACGGTCCCCGAGGACCGGTTCGCCCACTCCCTGCACGCGTACTTCCTGCGCGCCGGGGATCCGGGCGTGCCGATCGTCTACAGCGTCGACCGGATCCGCGACGGCCGGTCCTTCACGACCCGCCGGGTCGTCGCCGTCCAGCACGGACAGCCGATCTTCCACCTCTCCGCGTCCTTCCAGACGTACGAGGAGGGCATGGAGCACCAGGCCGACATGCCGGCCGCGCCCGATCCGGAGACCCTGCCGACGGCGGCCGAGCTGCTGCCGCGGTACGCGGACATGTACCGCGAACAGGGCGTCGTGGAGCGGCTGTTGGAGGCACGCGAGGCCGTCGACCTCCGCTATGTCGACGCGCCGCCGTTCGCCAGCGTGGGGGAGGAGCGCGAACCCCGCTCCCAGGTGTGGTTCCGCACCAACGGCAAGCTCGCCGACGATCCGCTCCTGCACGTCTGCCTCGCCACGTACGTCTCCGACATGACGCTCCTCGACTCCGTACTGCTCGCCCACGGGCGCGGCGGCTGGGTCACCGGGGACGTGGTCGGGGCCTCCCTGGACCACGCGATGTGGTTCCACCGGCCGTTCCGCGCCGACGAATGGCTGCTGTACGACCAGGAGTCGCCGTCCGCGTCCGGCGGGCGGGGCCTCGGCCAGGCCCGTATCTACACGCAGGACGGGCGGCTGGCCATCACGGTGATCCAGGAGGGAGTTGTACGGATTCCGCGGTGATCCTGATCCCAAGGACGGACGAGATACAGGCGGGCCGGGTGGCGCCCGGCTTCACGTCGGACCGGCCCTCGGAATGGGCCATGCGCCCCGCGGACCCAGCGGATGTCGAGGCGATCGCGGAGCTGCGTGCCATGGTGATGCGCCCGGACCTGGAGCGGTTGGGCCGGTTCGACGAGCATCGGGTCCGCCAGCGGCTGCGGGATTCCTTCTCCCCGCAGCACACGTCGGTCATCCTGGCCGATGGCGCCTTCGCGGGCTGCGTCACATTGCGGCCCGCCGAGGACGGGCAGTGGCTGGAGCATTTCTATCTCGCCCCGGGTATCCAGGGCCGAGGGCTCGGCTCGGCTGTCCTGCGCTCCCTGCTGGACCGGACCGATGCCGACGGCGTGCTCGTCCGCCTGAACGTCCTGCAGGGCAGCGCCGCCCGGCGGTTGTACGAGCGCCACGGGTTCACCGTGGAGGTTCAGGACCCGATCGATATCTACATGGTGCGATTGCCGGGTGCGGGCGTCCTCGGCACGTGAACGAGGACAGCGGGCGGCCTTCCGCGTCACCGGCCGACGTCCCCCGAGACCGAGGCCGGACGCGGCCTGCTCCTCGTCGAGGCCCTCGCGGACCGCTGGGGCGTCGAACTGGGCCCCGTCCCCCGCGAAACCGTATGGGCCGAACTCGACCTGGCACCAAACTCACCGGAGCCTGACGCCGTGTGTTCCGGTGGGCCTGGCGCTCTTCCCAAAGGACCACGAGAGGGAAAGAAACCCCACCAAGCCCCACCCCTCCCGCCCACGGCGGGCGCTCACTCGCGCGAGTGAACATCACCAACTCGGCTGGCTTCGGGACAGGTTGGCTGCTCTACGCTCAGCGCGACACAACACAACCGCAGACATGCGACGGCCCCCGCCGGGACGGCAATCCCAGTGCGAGGGCCTGACCACCGAGGAAGGCATAACTTCCTGATGGATACGCAGAACCCTAGCGTGCGCCCGCACGCCCAGACCCGTCCCACGGGTAAAAACCACCCCCGCCGAAACGCCCGCGCGAACACCCACCCGGGCGGCGGCATCGCGCACGACAACTCCCGCCACACCACCCGCTTCACGGTGATCGGCAATCACCTCGCCCAGCACCCGGAGCTGTCCGGGCTGGCCATCGGACTCGCCGTCCACATCCAGTCGCTCCCCACCGGCGCCCGCGCCGACATCAAGACCCTCGCCGCCCGCTTCCCCGAGGGCCCGACGCGTATCGCCGCCGCCCTGCGCGAACTGGAGGCCCACGGCTACCTGCGCCGCACCCGCGAACGCACGGAGAGCGGCCGGATCGTCACCCGCACGGTCTCCTGCAACCAGCCGGGCAGGCACGGGGACACGCCCGACGAACCCAGGCACCCGGCCCGGCGGGCGGCCGAGCAGCGGAAGAAGCCCGCACGCCGCGCACTCCCCGCCGTACCGGAGCCCGCGTACTCCTCCCCGGCCCTCCTCCAGACGGCCATCGACGTCCTGGTGGGCCTCCGCCGCGAGGAGCCCCGCTTCCTCCTCTCCGCCACCGACGCCGAACACCTCGCCCCCGGCGTGGCCGCCTGGCTGGAGCGAGACCTCACCCCCACCGCCGTACGCCACGCCCTGGCCTGCGATCTGCCACCCGAGCCCCTGCGCCGCCCGGCCGCCTTCCTGGCTCACCGCCTCGCGGCCCAGCTGCCACCACTGCCACCACTGCCATCGTTGGGCACCGCTGCCGAGCCCCTACCCGTCCGGCATCCCCTCCAGAACTGCGAAGGCTGTGACCGCGGCTTCCGTTCGCCCGAGCCCGGCGCACGCTGCCGAGACTGCCGTGAGCGCCCCGCAAGGCATCCCGGCCCGGTACGCGGACACCAGGAGGTCGAGCGGTGAGCGGCGAGAACTTGTGGGAGCGCAGGCACGCGCTCCTGAGAGGTGCCCGGCAGCCGCCGAGAAGACCGCTCGTCCTCTCGCCGAACCGGGCGCCGAGGAGCGGGGGGACTCGGAGGCCGAGGCCGAGCATCGAGCCGTCCTCCTCGCGGCGACACGTGCGTACGCGGAAGGCGCCCGGCAGCCGGGCACCGCTCCGCCGGTCGCCCGGCTCTGCCGTGCCCCTGGCCGGATACTCTGGCCGGGGCACCCTCTGGAGGACACCATGAGCACCCAGGCCGATCACGGACATGAGCTGATCCCTCGTCCCGAGCGGACACCTGATGCCTTGCGCGCCGCCCTCGCCGTCGTCGCCCCCAGCCGTCTGGAGGAGATGCAGAGCACGAAGGACGACGCCTTTGCCAAGGCAGTCGAGTGGCAGTCCCTGAGTCCAGTACGGAGCTGGGTCCTCACCTGGGCCAGGGACATCGAGATCGCCCGCCGCCCCGATCTGTCCGACCGCCATGCTCATGCGAAGAGCAACCTGGAGCACGACGATCCCGTCCTAGCGCAGGAAGCCCTACGAGAGCTGAGCGCCGTACTGGACGAGGCCATGAAGGCAGTGCGCGAGTGAGCTGGAAGTGGGAGTACGCCTTCGGCGCGGACGTGTGTGCCGCGAGGATGTAACTGCCGACGCGTGTGTGGTCCAGCCGTACCGACGCGACATGCTCCTTGACCGCCTGCGGCCTTCTGCCCCGGCTGCCCGGCGTCCGGCCGCCACCCGCGAAAAACAGATGGACCACCTCAACGGACTGTCCCCGTACCGCACACAAGGGCTCAGTCGGTGTCCGTGAGGCCCGCCGCGTCCAGCAGGTATGCCGTCATCAGGTCGTAGTGCCGGGGGCTCGTTACGTGGTCGTCCATGGGGACGGCCACCTGGACCGTGCCCTCGGACTCGGCGAGGAACAGAGCCGGGTCGTTGCAGTCCGCGTAGCCCACGGAGTCGATGCCCAGCTGGCCCGCGCAGCCCGCCCAGCCGTGGTCGGCGACGACCAGGTCCGGCAGCGGGCGGCCCTCGCTCTCCAGGCCCTTCAGGATCGCGCGCATGGGGTCGCCGGAGTGGGTGTGCCACAGCGTGGCCCCGTGCTCCAGGACCGCGACGTCCGAGAACTGGAAGACGTACCCCTCGTCCGTGCTCAGCCCGTCCGGGATCACGACGATCTCGCAGCCGACGGCGCGCAGGGCGGCGGCGGTGGCGCGGTGCACGTCGAGGAGCCCGCCCGGGTGGCCCGTGGCGAACAGCACCCGCTGCTTGCCCGCCGCCGCCTTGCGCAGCCGGCCCGCCATCCGCTCCAGCGCGTCGACCGTCAGCTCCGGGTCGATGGTGTCCTGGCCGAAGCGGTACTCCGGGTCGTCGCTCACGCCGACCCGCTCGGCCATGACCGCCAGGACGTCCTGCTCGTCGGTCCAGCGGTCGCCGAGCTCCAGGCCCAGCCAGTAGTTGCGCTCGCCGTTCGCCAGCTTGCGGTAATGGGAGAGGTTGTTCTCGCGGGGGGTGGCGACATCCCCCGCGATACGGGTCCGTACGAGGTGGTCAACGAGCTCGGCGCGGCTGGGCGTCCCGGGTATCGGCATGCCCCCCATTCTGCCGGTGCGCTCCGCTGGTCGGCGCCGGTGTATCGAACCGTGGGACATGGGTCACTCGGGGTTTGGGCGGGGGTGGCGGTGATTTCGCGGCGGGACGGGTTTGCGGCCCTCGCGGCCCCTACCCGTCCTGTCCCTTTGGGGGCTGTGCCCCACGTGCTTGCCCGTGTCTCTCGGGCTTCCCGACGGCGGCCATTGCCGCTGCTTGCGGCAATGGCTCCGCCTGGGAGTGCCCCTATTGAGCGGTGTGCATCGTGAAGTTGCAGGTCGCGGGTCTGGTGTGAGTGACGAGTGGGGTACTCGCGCCGGTCGGCGGCCGGTGACCATGGCGTAGATCATCGGGCATGTCCGGTTCCGGCGGATGTGCGGTTCGGCTGCGCCCGTGACCGACCGCTGCCTACGGTCCGTCAGCGGGTCGGCACGCCGCGGAATCGTGGGAGGGTGCGGGAATGCAGGAGCTGGAGTGGATCACGGCTCGCCGGAATGAACTGGACACGCTCGCCGAACGGTTGGCCAAGCAGCTTCAGGAAGTCCAGGTTGAGCGGGACGAACTGGCGATCGCGGAGCGGGTCCTGCGCCGGCTGGCCGAACAGGACCGGGCTGCGCGGGAGGCCGCCGCGACCGTCGCCCCGACGGCGGCCCGGGTGGCGGGGCGGGCGGTGCTGCTCATCCCGCACCGCGGCGAGACGGGCGATGAGGCCGCGCTGCCCGCCGACTACCGCAAGATCCTTGCGATCGTGCGGGCCGCCGACGGGCCGGTGCAGGTCAGGGCGGTCGGCGAGGAGTTGGGCCTTGAGGTGACGGTGCGCGGGAAGCTGGAGCCGCTGCGGGCGAAGATGACCAAGCTCGCTGACCGCGGCTGGCTGCACAAGCGTCCCGACGGCAGGTTCACCGCACGCTCGCAGGCGTAGGGAGGCGGGCGCCGACGGCGCGCAACTGGCGGGCCCCCGGCGGCAGTTGAGTGTGGTGTGAAGAAAAACAACCATCCCGTCGAGGGCCCTGACGGCCTTGTCCACACCGCCCGCCTGCCGCTGTCGAGTGCCACCCTGAACCGGCTCGCCGACCTGATACGCGGCCACTGCAAGAAGATCAGGTCACGGTGGCGGGCCCTGCCCGCCGGGAAGATCGCCACCATCGCGCTCGCGGTACTGCGCTGTGACCAGCGGCCGGGCGACCTGGCCGGCGGCAACGGGATACACCGCACCACCGTGACCCGGTGGGTCAGGGAAGTCGTCGGCCTGCCGGCCGCCCGCGCCCCGCGCCTGGACCGCGCCCTCAAAAAGATCGCCCGCAAGGGTGGCGGGATGGTGCTGCTGGACGGCACGCTGATCCGCACCCGGCGGCGCACCGGCAAAGAGAACCGGAAGAACTACTCCGGCAACAGCAAATGCCATGGCCTGCTCGTCATCGCGCTCACCGACGACCGCGGCCGACTGCTGTGGGTCTCGGCGGCCCGGCCCGGACGGACCTCGGAGATCACCGCCTGCCGACACGACCAGCTCACCGCCCGCCTGCGGGCCGCCGACCTCGGCGCCATCGCCGACCTGGGCTTCGTCGGCCTCGACGACAGCAGTCCCGACGCCGACCCGGCGGTGATCACCGGCTACAAGGCCGCCCGGAACCGGCCCCTGACCCGCGGCCAGAAGCTGTCCAACACCGCACTGGCAGCAGTCCGGGCACCGGAGGAGCACGGCTTCGCCCACCTCAAGAACTGGAGGGTCCTCGGCACGGTACGCACCGACCCCGCCCGGGCGACCGCCCTGGTCCGAGCCTTGCTGGTCCTCACGAACCGCGAAGCTTCCCGGTGACCGACGATCTCCACCGAAGTCACCCGCCAGCGACCAGCACGAGCACCCCGATGCCCACGCACACCAGACCCGTGACCAGCAACTTCAGCTCGCACACCGCTCAATGCTCGTCGCTCACGTCGGTCTTGTAGGGCTGGTGCTCGCTCACGGTACCCAGCCCAACATGCCCATGGCCGCCGACCGGTCGGGATACCGCACCGCCACACGTTCAGGTGACGGCAAATCTCCTATGTACTTTCATTCCGCCCTCTCAGATTCGCGGACCGGTCAGGCCGTTGATGAGTGCGGTCAGCAGCACGGTCATGCGGGGCTCGAAGTCGACGTGTGCCGAGGCCAGTTGAGGCACTCGCTCATACAGGAGCTCCAGGGTCTCCCCAGGGTTCGCGTACTGCCAGAAGGCGGGAGCCAGCGCGGTGGCGGCGGCCACGACCTCGCGTCCGTCCGCCCGAGAGAGGGCGGGCAGCGCCCGGTGGAGGGCATCGGCGAGTTCGTCGACGACCCGGACCGCGGCGCTCTTGTACTCGTGCAGGCAGTCGATCGGAACCTCGCGTTCCAGGGAGACGGCCGCATGGGCTAGGAGGTCGCAGAAGAGTGAGTGCTCCGCGAGGGAGGCGGCGATCGAGCGGGCAAGGCCGTTTGCGTCCAGCGGCCCGGCTCCGGTGAGCTGCTCGGTCAGGTCCCGCGACCACGCCTGCCACGACGCGGTCGCCAGGCGCAGCAGGATCTCCTCGCGCGAGGAGAAATAACCGCGAACGGCTGAGGCGTGCACGCCGGCCCGCTGGGCGATCCCCTTCAGCGTCACCGTTCGGGTTCCGCCCGACTCCGCGAGTTCGGCGGCCGCCTGCAGCAGGTCCCGGGCACGACGCTCCCGATGCTCGGGCGAGCGGGCTCGCTGGAAGGCGGGAGGCTCTGTCGTGTCCATGGAGTCGAGTTTAACGCACTCGGGCTGCGTTGTTAGCGCAACTCAAGTGTGCTAACTTAAGGCAATCGAGTTGCGCAAAGCGCCAACCGTGGACGAGGAGACATCCATGAGCGAGCAGGTCTGGTTCATCACGGGTAGTTCGCGCGGTCTGGGCCGCTCGGTGGCGGAGAAGGCGCTCGCCGCCGGTCACCGGGTCGTCGCCACCGCCCGTCGTACCGAGGCGCTGGACGACCTGGCAGCCAGGTACGGCGACCGGGTGCTGGCGGTCGAGCTGGACGTCACCGACCCGGCGCAGGCCCAGGCCGCGGTCGACACCGCGGTGCGGGCGTTCGGGCGTATCGACATCGTGGTCAACAACGCGGGCTACGCCGACATGACCCCGATCGAGGAGGTCACCCTCGATGCCTTCCGTGCGCAGGTCGACGCCTGCTTCTACGGCACGGTCCATGTGACCAAGGCGGTGCTGCCCGTCTTCCGCAAGCAGAACAGCGGCTACTTCATCCAGGTCACCTCGATCGGCGGCCGGCTGACCGCTCCGGGCCTGGGCGCTTACCAAGCCGCCAAGCACGCGGTCGAAGGGTTCTCCGGCGTCCTGCACAAGGAAGTCTCGCCCCTCGGCATCCGTGTCACGCTCGCGGAGCCGGGCGGCATGCGCACCGACTGGGCCGGTTCCTCGATGGAGATCCCCTCCTTCGACCCCGCCTACGAGCCGACGGTCGGCGCTCAGGCCAAGCACCTGCGCGGCTGGACCGGCACCGAGCCGATCGACCCGGCGAAGGTCGCTCGTGTGTTCCTGGACCTCGCCGACAACCCCGAGCCCCCGCTGCACCTGGTGCTCGGCGGCCACGCCGTCGACTACATCGCCGAAGCCACGGAGCAGCAGGCGGCCGAGGACGCCGAGTGGGCGGAGATCGGACGTTCCGTCGACTTCACCGGCTGAGGGCCGCACCCCGCCCCGGTTCCACCATTCCCGGGCACCGGAGACCCGGCCCCGGCACACGTTAGGAGACAGGCATCATGAACACTGCGCTGGAAGGCAAGGTCGCCCTCGTCACGGGCGCCGGCAGCGGCATCGGAGCGGCGACGGCCCTCCTGCTCGCCGAGCGGGGGGCTGACGTGACCCTCGTCGGACGCCGCAAGGACAAGATCGACGAGGTGGTCACCCGGATCCGTGCGGCCACCGGCCGTGAAGCGCTCGCGGTGGCCGGCGACGTCGCCGTGCCGGACGACCTCGAACAGGCCGTCTCCCGCACCGTCGACCGGTTCGGCGCCCTGCACTACGGCGTCAACAACGCCGGAATGTCCGGCTACTTCGAGCCGCTGCACGAACTCAGCACCGAGAAGTGGAACCGAGTGCTGGGCGTCAACCTGTCCGGCCTGTTCCACGGGATGAAGTACGAGATCCCCGCGATCCTGGCCGCCGGCGGCGGCGCGATCGTCAACGTCTCCAGCGTCTTTGCCGACCGCGGCGGTCCCACGCCCGACTACTCCAGCGCCAAGCACGCGATCCGCGGCCTGACCCGCACGGCGGCCAAGGAGTATGCCTCCCAGGGCATACGTGTCAACGAACTCCAGCCCGGTGTGATCTCCACCGAGATGACCGCGGCCCATCCCGAGGAGGCACAGAAGGTCGCCGACAGCGGGATCCCCATGCGCCGAGTGGGCACCGGTCACGAGGTCGCGACGGCGATCGCCTTCCTGCTCTCGGACGACGCCTCCTACATCACCGGGGCGCACCTTGCGGTGGACGGCGGCTTCCTCGTCTGAGACCCCGGGCGGCCCCCGGGACGGGGACGGTGCCGCTCTCGCCGGCCGGAGCCGGCCGCATCGTCCCGGGCCGCCCGCGAGGCGGCCGACTCCGCCCCTGCTCAGCGCCTGACATGGCAGACGCGGTTCGTGAGTGTCTCGGCAGCCAGCCGCAAGTCGCGCAGACCCGCCTCGGCGGCGATCGTCTGGCCGACCCGGACCGGCTGGGCATCGGCAGCTGGAGCCACGGCGGATTCATGACCGCGTGGGCCGCAGGGCGCGGCGACCGCTTCAACGTGGCGGTCATGTGCGCAGGGATCAGCGACTGGGCGATGCTCGCCGGTACCGGTGACTGGGGAGCGCAGGACAGCGCGCTGGCCGGCGGCTACGGCTGGCAGGGGGCCGACGCAGTGCGAGCACGCGTGGGAGATCCAGGAGGCATACGGCTACCACCTCTACGAGGACCACGCCGCAGGCCGGAAGTTCCGGGCGTTCCTGCACGGGCGGGCCTGGACGGCGCACGCCGAGGGCCCGAAGGCATTGTTCGATCACGCGGTGGGCTGGTTGCGTCGGCATCGGGTGCTGCTGCCCGGGGTGAGTGCGCTGGCCCGGCAGGTCGCCGAGGTTCGGCGGATCGCGGACAAAAGGCTGCACACGACGGTCGCCAAGGCGGCCCGGCGGGCCGATCCGGCTCAGCCCGGGGACCTGGTGGGCGTATCGGGACGGAATGGAGGACCAGATCGGATCGCTCGGCCTGGTTCTGGACGCCGTGGTGCTCTGGACGACGCAGTACATCGACGCCGCCGTCGCCCAGCTCCGCGCCGAGGGGCCACGAGATCCGCGACGAGGACGTCGCCCGCCTGTCCCCGCTCAAGCACCGCAACCTCAACGTCCTGGGCCGCTACAGCTTCAATGCCTCCATCCCTGCCGGCGGGAGCCGGCGGCCGTTGCGCGATCCGCAAGCGGCCGGGCTCGACGACGATGAGAACGGTGGGCAGGACTGACCGGGCGGTGGCTCAGAGGGCGAACTCGACGGGTTCCTTGCCCTGCGTGACGAGGCTCTTCCACAGGTCGCTGGGGTTGCCGGTGGAGGCGTTGCGGAACTCCTCCCAGTACCAGTCGGCGCCCAGGAGCTGCTTGACGCGGGGTACGGCGACTCCGTCGGGCCCGGTGTAGTAGCGGACCTTCTCGATCCTGCCGTCGGTGACCGCCTGATAGATGGCCTTCGCGGTCACGGCCGGGCTGGAGCCGGTGCCCTGCATGCTGAAGAAGCGCTGCATGCCGGACTGGTAGTCCTCGGGAATGTCGCCCGCCTGGTCGATCTTTGTGAAGATGCGTGTGGCGTGGGCGCCCGGGAAGACCGCCTTGACCGAGACGCCGAAGTCGGCCATCTCGACGTTGAGGCCCTCGGAGAAGGCCGCGACCGCGGCCTTGGAGGCGGCGTAGACGGCGGTGTAGGGGTAGCCCTGGTCGGCGCTGATCGAGGAGATGTTGACGATCACGCCGGAACGCTGCTTGCGGAAGTGCGGCAGGAAGGCTTTGGTCAGGGCCATCAGGCCGAAGACGTTGGTCTGGAACTGGTCGTGGATCTGCTCCATCGATGCGGCCTCGACGGGGCCCATGTGGTAGTAGCCGGCGTTGTTCACCAGCGCGTCGATGCCTCCGAACTGGGCGGCAGCCTGTTCGGCGAAGGCAGTGTCGGCGCCCTCGTCGTTGACATCGAGCAGGAGGGTCTTCACGTTCGGCAGGTCGTTGTGGATGGCGAGGTCCGTCTCCTTGCGGACGGTCGCCACGACGTTCCAGCCCTGGGACGCGAACAGGCGGACGCTGTCGCGGCCGAAGCCGGAGGTGGTGCCGGTGATGACAACGGTGCGGTTCATGAGGGGGACTCCTTCGTGACTTTCTGTGCTGGATCGGTAGATGTGCGTCTGCGCTCGGTTTGAAAGGGAGAGCGCAGACGCTTCGCGTCGGCTCCGCAGGTCGCCGTTCGTAAAAGTCCTCTCGAAACAGGCGTGTGGTGCGAGGCACTCCTGAGAGGCTGCCGCCATGGATCTCAGTGCGTTGTGGCGGACCGGATCTTGTTCGAGACGTGCGGTGCGGGGGACCGTCTGGACGGAGGTGCGGGTGCGGCCGCGGGTATGAAAGAACGGGCCCTTTGGTAGTGACGCGGTTACGACACCCAGCACAACCAAGGAAGCCCGTTGCTCGATCGGTTGAGCAGCATCTCTGTGCCTGCGTCCACCGCGGTCATCCCTGCGTGTGCCCGTCCCCGACCCCTGCCGTTGGTCGGACAGGCCCGGTCCACGAACACTGCGGTGCCGCCTCCGACGATGGCACTGCTGCGGGCTATTCGACGTTCTGGTTGGCGGCGACGGCGCGTTCGAGGAGGGCGGGGTCGGCGAGGGTGGCGGGGTGGCGGAGCATGTAGGAGACGTCGTTGAAGGAGCGAGCGACGCTGCCGTCGACGGTGCTTGCGCCGATGACCTGCTGAAGTGCCCAGCGCTGCCGGCGTACGTCGTCGGGGGGCTCGACGCCGGCCAGCGCGTCGAGGCGGGCGCTGTCGCCTCCGGCGGATACCGCCCATGCCGCGTCGACAACCAGTTGCTGCAGGGCGAAGAAGTCGGTGGCGGGCCGGGTGAGGTCAGGGTCGCCGGCGAGGTATGCCGACAGGCAGGAGCCGTGGAGCGCGGCTGAGGACATGCCCTGGCCGTAGACCGGGTTGAAGGAGGCCACCGCGTCGCCGACGACTGCCAGGCGTGCGGGGAAGCGCTCCAGGCCGGTGAAGTGACGCCGCCTGGATTCGGCCTGGTGGTAGGTGACGATGTCGCGGGTGACGGCGCCGGCGGTGGCCTGGGCGAAGACCGGGGGCAGTGCGGCGCAGGCCGCGCGGAAGTCGTCGATGGTCCTGCCGGGCCGGTCGTCTCCGTAGCCCATCAGCATGACGAGCCACTGCTTGTCCTCGACAGCGTTGGCGGCGGCGACGGACACCCCGTCGGGCCCGGCTCCCGGGCTGCAGAGCGCCAGTGCGCAGGGCACGTCGAGGTAGGTGGACTGCACGTCGCGTTCGAACAGGGCGGTGGCGTAGTTGATGGGGCTTTCCAGCCGCTCCAGGGCGGGCTTGTCGTAGCCGTCCTGGCTGATCCACTCCGAGAGCCTGCTGCCGCGTCCCATCGCGTCCACGACGAAGTCGGCCGCCAGGGTGTGCTCGGCGGTGCCGTCGGTGTAGGAGACGGCGCTGACCGCGCCGTCTCGGTACGACAGGCCCGTCGCCCGGCCCCGCACCAGGGAGACGCTGGGCCGGGCCAGGACACGGGCACGGATGCGGGCTTCGAGGAAGGGCCGGCTGCAGGTGAGCAGGTGGTGATCGGCGTGGCTGGGCGCCTGCGGGTGACCGTCGAAGGCGGTGAGTACCCTGCCCGCGCCCGCGTCGGCCAGGACGGCTCCCATGTCGAGTGCTTCCTGGGTGAATCCGGGCAGCCACCGCTCGACCCATCGGTGGCCGGCCGGCAGCAGCGTGTGCACCTGGTGGTCCTGCGGCACACTGGGACGTGACTGGCCTGTGGCCGACAGCTCGTCGCGCTCGATGATGACGACACGGCGTGCGTGGTCGGACAGCACGCGCGCTGCCAGCAGCCCGGCGATGCTGCCGCCGATGACGCAGGCGGTGTCGAGCTTCGGCGTAGAGGCAGCGGGTGGTGCTGCCGCAACGAGTCCGTCGAAGGCGGATATCACAGAGTCGGACATGGGCGAAGTTCCTTAGCGGGACGGCCGTTGCACGGCGTGCAGGGTGAACCAGGAACACGCTAGGGTCCCTCACGTGCCGCGACATTGCACCTGCGTGCCGACGGCGATGGACTTTTGTGCCATCGTGCGTGGACCGGCAGTGGCTCCGCCCACGGCCGACCGCAGGTGTCGGCATAGCGGGGTGAGCCAATCAGGAGGTGGTACGACGCCATGCAGCCCGATGACGGCCCCGGCCGGTTCACCATCGACATCACCGTGCCCTACGCCGATCAGAGCAGGAACGACGTCCTGCTCAGCGAGTGGCAGCGGCAGGCCGGCGGCCTGGTGCCCGCGCCTCCGCTGAGTCTGCCGCGGCGCAGCGAGGGGGCGTACTCGGTGCGTATCAGGCAACGTCCGATCGGGGGCCTGGTGGTGGAGGACCAGTACAGCGACGCTGTCACGGGCAGCACCGGAGGTCCCAACGGCCACCTGGAGGACCGGGTGGTGCTCCACGCGACGTTCCGGGGGAGCTGGCTGTTCACCTCGGCGCGCCGGACGTCGATGGTCGGCGCGGGGCTGCTGTGCGTCCGGCGCAACGACGCGCCGTGGGACTTCGAGGTTCAGCGGGGCACGCGTGCGCTGATGCTGCACGTGCCGGCCCGGGACGTCGATCTGCGTGGTCCCGGCAGGCTCGCCACAGCCGCGCAGGACACGCTGGCTGCCCGGTTGCTCCTGGCCCACCTGCGCACGTGTGCCGACCTGCCGGGCGATCCGGGCCACGCGGCGCGCAACGCGACGGTGGAGTTGCTGAACGGCATGCTGCGGGGTCAGTGCATCGACGACGAGGCATTCTCCCCTGCCCTGGTGGCCGCCGCGAAGGAATGCATTGAGGTCCGGCTGCTCATCGACGCCGATCTGACTCCTCGGGTGATCGCCGCCGCGCTGCACGTATCGGTGCGGACCTTGTACCGTGCCTTCGCCCATGAGGGGACGTCCGTCATGGGCTACGTACGCCGGCGGCGCCTGGAGCGCGCCAGAGCGGAGCTGACCTCGACCTGCTGGACGCTGTCCGAACTCGCCGCACGCTGGCACTTCGGCGACAGCAGCCACTTCATCAGGGCCTATGCCAAGGAGTTCGCCGAGACTCCGTCGGCCACCCGCCGCCGAAGCCTGTTCAGCCGGGGAGGCGAGTGAACTCATTGCGCGGATCGATGATCAGACCGTCCGGACCGACTGTCCTGTGTTCAACTCCGGCTACGGTGATGACAGTGCCGTCTGTCATGCGGGCCGCGCACACCCAGTGAGCGGTGTGCGAGCTGAAGTTGCTGGTCACGGGTCTGGTGTGCGTGGGCATCGGGGTGCTCGTGCTGGTCGCTGGCGGGTGACTTCGGTGGAGATCGTCGGTCACCGGGAAGCTTCGCGGTTCGTGAGGACCAGCAAGGCTCGGACCAGGGCGGTCGCCCGGGCGGGGTCGGTGCGTACCGTGCCGAGGACCCTCCAGTTCTTGAGGTGGGCGAAGCCGTGCTCCTCCGGTGCCCGGACTGCTGCCAGTGCGGTGTTGGACAGCTTCTGGCCGCGGGTCAGGGGCCGGTTCCGGGCGGCCTTGTAGCCGGTGATCACCGCCGGGTCGGCGTCGGGACCGCTGTCGTCGAGGCCGACGAAGCCCAGGTCGGCGATGGCGCCGAGGCCGGCGGCCCGCAGGCGGGCGGTGAGCTGGTCGTGTCGGCAGGCGGTGATCTCCGAGGTCCGTCCGGGCCGGGCCGCCGAGACCCACAGCAGTCGGCCGCGGTCGTCGGTGAGCGCGATGACGAGCAGGCCATGGCATTTGCTGTTGCCGGAGTAGTTCTTCCGGTTCTCTTTGCCGGTGCGCCGCCGGGTGCGGATCAGCGTGCCGTCCAGCAGCACCATCCCGCCACCCTTGCGGGCGATCTTTTTGAGGGCGCGGTCCAGGCGCGGGGCGCGGGCGGCCGGCAGGCCGACGACTTCCCTGACCCACCGGGTCACGGTGGTGCGGTGTATCCCGTTGCCGCCGGCCAGGTCGCCCGGCCGCTGGTCACAGCGCAGTACCGCGAGCGCGATGGTGGCGATCTTCCCGGCGGGCAGGGCCCGCCACCGTGACCTGATCTTCTTGCAGTGGCCGCGTATCAGGTCGGCGAGCCGGTTCAGGGTGGCACTCGACAGCGGCAGGCGGGCGGTGTGGACAAGGCCGTCAGGGCCCTCGACGGGATGGTTGTTTTTCTTCACACCACACTCAACTGCCGCCGGGGGCCCGCCAGTTGCGCGCCGTCGGCGCCCGCCTCCCTACGCCGACGAGCGTGCGGTGAACCTGCCGTCGGGACGCTTGTGCAGCCAGCCGCGGTCAGCGAGCTTGGTCATCTTCGCCCGCAGCGGCTCCAGCTTCCCGCGCACCGTCACCTCAAGGCCCCCGCCGGAACCGGACATGCCCGATGATCTACGCCATGGTCACCGGCCGCCGACCGGCGCGAGTACCCCACTCGTCACTCACACCAGACCCGCGACCTGCAACTTCACGATGCACACCGCTCATTGGGAATCAGGCCTGCGGCGTGCGAGAAGGATTCCCCCGAGCGTGCTCTCCGCTGACGTGAGTGTCCTGTGTGACTCGACGGCGAAACCGGCATCGTTGAGCCAGGTGGTCATTCGGGCGTGCTGCCGACGATGGACATAGACCTTCATCGGGTGGTCGCCATAGCCCCGCGTCTTCAGCTGAGACTCATCACCGACGTGGAAGCCGAGGAGCAGCGGGCCGCCGGGCCGTAGCACTCGGTGGAAGTGTGTGAGGACCGAGCTGATCTCGTCGTCGGGGATGTGGATCAGCGAATACCAGGCGACCAGGCCCGCCATCGAGCCGTCGGCAAGGTCGAGGTCCGTCATGGAGCCGAGTTCGAACCGTAGGCCGGGGTGATCACGCCGGGCCACCTCGATCATCCCGGGCGACAGGTCGATTCCGAACGCGTCCACGCCCAGTTCCCGCAAGTGGGCCGTGATCCTCCCCGACCCGCATCCCACGTCCGCGACCGGCCCTCCGCCACCGGTGCGCACCAGATCGGCGAACAGAGCCAAGAACGCGCGCTCATCAGGTGTTTCGTCCAGGAGGTCGCGCAACTGGTCCGCATAGCTGGCGGCGACGGTGTCGTAGGACGCCCGAGTGTCTTCCAACCAGCCGTTCGTGTTCGGCTCGATTCCCATGACCGCAGGTTATCTACGGCCGCCCGCTGGACGTCTGGCCGCCGGGTGTCTGGCTGCCAGGTGTCTGGCCGCCAGGGGTCCCCGCCCGGGGTGTCCGTGTGGTGAGTTCGGACAGGTGGTGCAGGGAGTTGGTGAGGTGGTCGGGGGCGAACGGCGGGAACTGGATGCCG
Source organism: Streptomyces sp. NBC_00878 (assembly GCF_026341515.1). NCBI lineage: Bacteria > Bacillati > Actinomycetota > Actinomycetes > Kitasatosporales > Streptomycetaceae > Streptomyces > Streptomyces sp. NBC_00878. The sequence continues at coordinate 6,968,837 of NZ_JAPEOK010000001.1, forward strand.
CGCTCCCGGATGTACTGCGGTACCGCCGACCAGTCGTAGGTGAGCGTGACCTCGGTGTCGGAGGGGCCGTGCGGCGTCAGGTCGTAGCGCCAGAGCCAGCCGCCGAACTCCAGGTCGCCGTCGCCCTTGTCCTGGCCCGTCAGCCAGCCGATGGCGTGCGGTGGGTCGAGTACCTGGACCTTGTTGACCACCTGGTAGTCGCCGTTCGGATGCTTTGCGTGGTGCATGGCCATCCGGAAAATCTGGCCCACCTCGGTCAGCGGCGCCCGGTCGACAGGTTCCTGGACCCAGCCCGTGCCGTCGATCGCCGCATGGGTCGTCGGGTCTGCCAGCACCGCGAAGACCCTCGCGGGGGGCGCGGCGACCGTCAGGGTGGCGCTCACGTTCTCCTGGTGCATGGTGGCCCGCTCCTTGGCGTCCCTTGTCATTGCATGCCTTGTCATTGCATGCCTTGTCGTCTCATGCCGTCTCATGCCCTCTCATCTCGTTCCCCGGGCTGTGCGAAGTGCGGTCGGGGGACGTTCCCACCATGTAGACGACGCGGCGGGGCGAAACTCATCGGACGTGTCGGCGGAAGCGCCAAGGGCTGCTCACGCGTGGCGTAGTGCGAACCACAGGTCCATGCGGACGTCGGGGTCGTCCAGGTCCGTGGACAGCAGCGTCGCGCAGCGGGCCACCCGCTGGCGGACCGTGTTGCGGTGGACGGAGAGGGCGACCGCCGTGCGGTCCCAACTGCCGTGCAGGGAGAGCCAGGTGCGGAGGGTCTCCACGAGGGCGGGGTTCGCCGCGATGGGTGCGAGGACCGTACGGGCGTGGGCGGCGGCCTCGGCCGGGGGGACCAGGCCGGTCAGGCCCGGGTGTTCGCCGTGGCGGACCAGGCGGGCGCGGGTGGCCCTCGCCCGGGACAGGGCACGCGCCGCCTGAGTGTCGGCGGACGCCCACTCGTGCGGGCCGACCGGGGCGCTCGCGCCGCACGTCCAGCCCGGCTGGGCGACGAGTTCGCGGTGGCCCGCGGGCACCAGGACCCGTACGACGTCACCCTCGCCCTCGCCCTCACCGGCCACGTCCACCAGCGCCGAGCCGAGCGCCGCCCCGAGCGCGGACGCGGCGACCGCGTCCGGCGGCGGACCGTCCGGCCGGGCGTGCACCACCACCCATCGTCCGCCGTCGCCGCCACCCAGCAGCGGCGCGACCTCCTCCGGAGCGGCGCCCAGCAGCAGCCGTACGAGCGCCGAGGAGCGGGCCGCGCCCCTGCTGCTCTGGTGCTCCCCGGTGAGGAGGGAGAGCAGCACGGCGCCTACGGACGCGATCGTGTGGTCGCCCGGTTCGCGGCGCGGGGATGCCACGCCCAGCACGAAGCCCTGACCGGTGCCGAGGGCGTACGCGGCGAGGTGGACCCCGGCGGCCGTGTCACTGGCGGAGGAGGGGGTGGGGCCGGTCCCGGAACTGCCCTCGGTGGCCGGGCGCACCACCGCCACCAGCCCGGCCAGTGCCCCGCTCACCTCCGCGCCGGAGCCTGCACCCGAGCCGGAACTCGCACCCACCCCCACCCCCGGCAACCGCCCCGCCGAAGCCACCTCCCCGCCATCCGGGGCGTACAGCGCGGCCCTGCCGCCCACCCGCTGGGCGAGCTGGCGCAGGACTGACGGGACAGGGTCCGGGCGGGCCGCGGCGGCGGCCAGGCTCTGCTGGGCCTCTGTGACGCGGCGCAGTTCCGTGTGCCGGGCCTGGGCCATCAGCTGCCAGACCGCCCGGGCCACGCCCGAGAACGTCGTGCGGGGCGGGACCTCCACCAGCGGCAGCCCGTAGTCGTCGCAGGCCGCCACCAGCGCGCGCGGAACCGTGTCGTGCACCGGCGCCACGCCGAAGCCGAGCGCGGCGCCGCCCGCCGCCACGATTCGGGAGACGTAGTCGTCGAAGTACGTGCCCGAGCCCGCCGCCTCCGGGATGTGCACCCCTGCCGTGAGCAGCAGCTCGCCGCCGAGCAGATACGGGTATGGGTCCGCCATCTCCGAGGTGTGGGCCCAGTGGATCACCGTGGCCGGATCGTGTGGCCCCGCGATCTGGCGCAGGCCGAGGTCCTCCCGGGCCAGCAGTGCGGCGAGAGTGACGGGAGGTGTGGGTGGGACAGCGGGGGCGGAACCGTGAACGGCAGAGTTCGGCATGGTGGACGTTTCCTCCATCCGATCCGGCAGCAGTGGATGAAACGTACACTTCATCGTTCCTTTCCAGCCACCTAGGGTCGTCCCCACCGGAGGCCGCGGGTACGGGCGGATGTCCCCGCGAACAGGCCACGCGAAGACACGAGGCGAAGAAGCCATGGCGATGACGCCATGCGGCGATGCCACGCGCGGTCAGTCACCGGCGAACCCCCAGCACACACCCACCCGCACGACACGCCACCGAACGCGCGAAGAGGAGCCCCCTATGGCCGTCGACTACACCGTGATCGTCGTCTACCTCGTGGGGATGCTCGCCATGGGCTGGTGGGGCATGCGCCGCGCCAGGTCCAAGAGCGATTTCCTGGTCGCGGGGCGGCGGCTCGGCCCGACGATGTACTCCGGCACCATGGCCGCGATCGTCCTCGGCGGCGCCTCCACCATCGGCGGCGTCGGCCTCGGCTACCAGTACGGGCTCTCCGGTGCCTGGATGGTCTTCACCATCGGCCTCGGTCTCCTCGCCCTCTCCGTCTTCTTCTCGGCCCGCATCGCCCGCCTGAAGGTCTACACCGTCTCCGAGATGCTCGACCTGCGGTACGGCGGCCGGGCCGGACTGATCTCGGGCGTCGTCATGTGGGCGTACACCCTCATGCTCGCGGTGACGTCGACCATCGCGTACGCCACGATCTTCGACGTCCTCTTCGACATGAACCGGACCGTCGCGATCATCCTCGGCGGCTCGATCGTCGTCGCGTACTCGACGCTCGGCGGCATGTGGTCGATCACCCTCACCGACATGGTCCAGTTCGTCGTCAAGACCATCGGTGTGCTGCTGCTCCTGCTCCCCATCGCGGTCGTCAAGGCCGGCGGGTTCAGCGAGATGAAGGCCTCGCTGCCCACCGAGTACTTCGACCCGCTGGGCATCGGCGGCGAGACGATCTTCACGTACGTACTGATCTACACGTTCGGCATGCTGATCGGGCAGGACATCTGGCAGCGCGTGTTCACCGCGCGCAGTGACACGACGGCCAAGTGGGGCGGCACGGTCGCGGGCACGTACTGCCTGGTGTACGCGCTCGCCGGTGCCGTCATCGGTACGGCGGCCAAGGTGCTCTACCCGAAGCTGGCCAGCGCGGACGACGCCTTCGCGACCATCGTCAAGGATGAACTGCCCGTCGGTGTAAGGGGGTTGGTCCTTGCCGCCGCCCTCGCCGCCGTGATGTCCACATCCTCCGGAGCCCTTATCGCCTGCGCGACCGTCGCCAACAACGACATCTGGTCGCGGCTGCGCGGAGCCGTGACGAGCGGGAGCGGGAGCGGGACCGAGGACGCGCACGACGAGGTCCGGGGCAACCGTGCCTTCATCCTCATCATGGGCATCGCGGTCATCTGTACGGCGATCGCGCTCAACAACGTCATCGAGGCCCTGACCGTCGCGTACAACCTGCTCGTCGGCGGTCTCCTCGTGCCCATCCTCGGCGGACTGCTCTGGAAGCGCGGCACCGCCCAGGGCGCCCTCGCCGCCGTCGCGGTCGGCGGCCTCGCGGTGATCGGCCTGATGGCCACCTACGGAATCCTCGCGAACGAACCCGTCTACTACGGGCTCCTCGCCTCCCTCGCCGTCTACGTGGTCGTCTCGCTCGTCACCCCCGCGACCGACGCGGCGGTCCTCGCCGCCTGGCGCGAGCGGCTCGCGGGCCGGGGCTCCGAACCCGTGTCCGACCGCGTTCCGGCCCACCAGTAAAGTCGGAGAAGCCGTACATACGCGATGAAGCGTATGAAGAGTGGGAAAGAAGGCATAACCCTATGAGTAGGTACGAGACGCCCCGCGGGCCCGTCGACTCGTCCCGCGTGCCGCGGTACGCGGGGCCGGCGACCTTCGCCCGGCTGCCCCGGCTCGACGAGGTCGGCAGCACCGACGTCGCCGTGGTCGGAGTGCCGTTCGACGCGGGCGTCTCGTACCGGCCCGGGGCCCGCTTCGGCGGCAACGCGATCCGCGAGGCGAGCCGTCTCCTGCGCCCGTACAACCCGGCGCAGGACGCCTCGCCGTTCGCCCTCGCCCAGGTCGCGGACGCCGGTGACATCGCCGCGAACCCGTACAACATCAACGAGGCCGTGGAGACCGTCGAGGGCGCCGCCGACGAACTCCTCGGCACCGGCGCCCGGTTGATGACCCTCGGCGGCGACCACACCATCGCGCTGCCGCTGCTGCGCGCGGTCGCCAAGAAGCACGGGCCGGTGGCTCTCCTCCACTTCGACGCCCATCTCGACACCTGGGACACGTACTTCGGCGCGGAGTACACGCACGGTACGCCGTTCCGCCGGGCCGTCGAGGAGGGGATCCTGGACACGGAGGCCCTCTCCCACGTCGGCATCCGCGGCCCGCTCTACGGCAGGCAGGACCTCACCGCCGACGAGAAGCTCGGCTTCGGCATCGTCACCTCCGCCGACGTCTACCGGCGCGGCGCCGACGAGGTCGCCGACCAGCTGCGCCAGCGCATCGGCGACCGCCCGCTCTACATCTCCATCGACATCGACTGCCTCGACCCGGCCCACGCGCCCGGCACGGGGACGCCCGAGGCGGGCGGCATGACCTCCCGCGAACTCCTGGAGATCCTGCGCGGCCTGGCCTCCTGCCACCTGGTCTCCGCCGACGTCGTCGAGGTCGCCCCCGCGTACGATCACGCCGAGATCACCTCCGTCGCCGCGTCCCACACGGCGTACGAACTCACCACCATCATGTCCCGCCAGATCGCGCAGGCCCGGGCCGAAACCGCGCAGGCGCCCGAGGAGACCGACGCCAAGTGACCCACGACCACGACCTGGTGCTCCGCCCGACCACCGCGCAGACGGAGGCCGCACTCAACCCTCCACCCGGACGCAACGGCGGAGACCTGGTCGTGGAGACCCTCACCGGTCTCGGCGCGACCACCGTCTTCGGCCTGCCCGGCCAGCACGCGCTCGGCATGTTCGACGCGCTGCGCCGCTCCGACCTCGCCTACGTCGGCCTGCGGGTCGAGAACAACGCAGGGTTCGCGGCCGACGCGTACGGCCGGATCACCGGCGAGGCCGCTCCGCTGCTGCTCTCGACGGGCCCCGGCGCGCTCACCTCGCTGGCCGCGCTCCAGGAGGCGGCCGCGGCATCGGCCCCCGTTCTCGCCATCAGCAGCCAGATCCCGACCGCGGGGCTCGGCGGCGGCCGGCACGGCCATCTGCACGAACTCCCGGACCAGCAGGCCTCGTTCAGGGGCGTCGTGAAGTCCGTCCACACCGTCCGTACGCAGTCGCAGATCCCGTCCGCGATCGCCGAGGCCTGGGAGTCGGCACTGACCGCCCCGCACGGTCCGGTGTGGGTGGAGATCCCACAGGACGTGCTGCTCGCCGAGACGTCCCTGCCCGTCGTCACCGCCGTGGACGCCGCGCCCCACGACCTCCCGCCCCGCCCCGAACTGACCGCCGTGGCAGCCCACTTGCTCTCGAAGGCGGCCCGCCCCGCGATCATCGCGGGCGGCGGAGTCGTACGGGCCGACGCGTCCGGCAAGCTGCGACAGCTCGCCGAACGGCTCAACGCGCCGGTCGTCACCACCTTCGGCGGCAAGGGTGCCTTCCCCTGGAACCACCCGCTCTCCCTCCAGTCCTGGCTGGAGGACCGGCACATCACGGACTTCCTGGAGGACGCCGACGTCCTGCTCGTCGTCGGCTCGGGGCTCGGCGAACTCTCCTCGAACTACTACACGTTCAAGCCGCGCGGCCGGGTCATCCAGATCGAGGCCGACCTCGGCAAACTGGAGTCCAACCACCCGGCCCTCGGCATCCACGCGGACGCCCGCCTCGCCCTGTCGGCGCTCCTCGAAACCGTGCCCGAAGGGACTGTTCCCGTACGGGACGACGCGGTGGCCGCCGACCGCGTACGGGCCGTGCTCGGTCTCGTCCGTGAGCGCATCGACTCCCAGGAACTCACCCTGGAACAGCGGGTGTTGGCAGCCGTCCGCGAGGCCCTGCCCGACCGGTCGGCCAGCTTCTGGGACATGACGATCCTCGCCTACTGGGCCTGGTCCGCCTTCGACGCCCGCCGGCCGAACACCATGCACTCGGCCCAGGGCGCGGGCGGTCTCGGTTACGCCTTCCCGGCGGCGATCGGCGGCGCGGTGGCCGACCCGACCCACCCCGTCCTCGCGGTCTCCGGCGACGGCGGCGCGCTGTACTCCATCGCCGAACTGGCCACCGCAAGGCAGCACAACCTCGACGTGACCTGGCTCATCGTCGACGACGGCGGCTACGGCATCCTGCGCGAGTACATGACCGACGCCTTCGGCCAGTCCACGGCGACGGAACTGTCCCGCCCGGACTACGTGGCGCTCGCGGAGTCCTTCGGCGTCCCCGGTGTACGGACCACCCCGGACACCCTCGCCGACGACCTCGCCAAGTCCCTTGCCACGCCCGGCCCTTCGGTGGTCGTGCTGCCGGTACTGCTGCGGATGTTCGCGCCGACGCATCTGGACGCGCCGACGCATCTGGACTGAGGCCAACGGCCCGCTCACGTGGAGGGTTTGCCGCCCCGTGGCGCCCAGGTCAGTCCCAGAGGGAGATCGCCAGGGCCAGGGCGGCGACCGGGATCAGCAGCCACGGCTCGGCCAGGACCAGGAGCCCGGTGAAGATCAGGGCGAAGTACGCCAGTGCCTTGGCGGAGTGCCGCTTGGCTCTGTTCTTCTTCGTGCCCTTGTTCTTCGTCGCGGTTGCGGTGGTGGGGTTCATGTCGATGTCCGTCATGGCACTCAGCCTCGTCGCGAGAGCACCGCCCTCGCGTCGGCGAAGCCCGCCTACCTGGGTGATGACCACCGACGCGTACGTAGTGCCGGCACGGTGCGGCTAGCGAATGTCGGGCAGGTCCCGCAGTTGCCTGCGTGAGGTGAGCCCGAGCTTGCGGAAGATGTTGCGCAGGTGTGCGTCGACCGTCCGCGGGCTGAGGAACAGCTTCGCCGCCACCTCCTTGGACGTGGCGCCGTCGGCGACCAGGCGTGCGATGTGCACCTCCTGCATCGTCAGCCGGTCCGACGCCTTCGACGTACGGCTGCGGGCCTGCTCGCCCGTGGCGCGCAACTCGCCGACGGCGCGCTCGGCGAACGCCTCCATACCGAGGTCGGACAGCGACTCGTGCGCCAGCCGCAGCGCGGACCGGGCGTCACGCCGTCGGCCCTGGCGGCGCAGCCACTCCCCGTACAGCAGATGTGCCCGGGCGCGGTAGACGACCAGCGCGCTGTCGTCGAGCAGGCCGATCGCCTCCTGGTAGGCGGACTCGTCCTCGGTCACCAGGGCTCGCGCGTAGGCCTCGACGCCAAGACCCCACACGTGCCGGCCCGCCCTCGTTCGCTCTCGGAGGGACGCGAGGGCCTCGGCGGCGACCTCGGTCTCGCCGCACCGCACGGCCGCCTCGACCAGCTCGGGCAGGGCAAGGCCCGCCGTGCCGACGGCGCCGTACTCGACCGCCTGCTTCGCCGCCTTCAGCGCGGCCGGGTAGTCGGCCAGGCCGTTGCTGAGCACGGCCGTCGCCCACTGCACGCTGAGGCTCATCCGGGGATCCACCGACGCGAACAGTTCGACGGCGTCCTCGCGCCGCCCGCGCAACGCGGCCAGGTGGAGGCGCGGGTAGACCAGCGGTGCCGCGCCGGTGGCGTCGGCGATCGCCTCCTCCTCGGAGATCAGCTCCATCGCGGCACCGAAGTCGCCCGCGTGGACGGTCGCGGCGGCCTGCATGGCCAACCCGATGGGCAGCGCGTGGAAGGAGCCCGACTCACGGCCCGCCGCGACCGCGCGGGTGGCGATGCCGGACAGGGCGCCGAAGTCCCACAGCTCGACAGCCATCATGAAGCCCAGTGACGGCCGCCTGGCCCACACCTCGTCGTCGAGGTCGCCCAGGACCGGCCGCAGGATGTCCCCCGCCGCCCGGTGCCCGCGGCTGACCAGGCTGATCAGGCCGGTCAGGACCGTGTCCGCGCTGGAGGCCGGCTCGCCCGACGGCGGGGCCTGCCCGGCGGCCTCCACCACGTGGTCGAGGCCGCCGATGAGGAGGCCCATCTCGATGGCGTCCAGGTAGCACTCCCTCGACCAGGGAGGATCGATGGCCGCCAGCCGGGCGGCAGCACGCAGGAGGTGTGCCGTGGGGCCTTCGTCGCCCCGGCGGCGGACGAACGACAGCCTGCCGCGCAGCAGGTCGGCCCGGGCGGCCTGGCTCGGATCGTCCGTCGGGACGGTGGTGAGCAGGTCCGCCGCCTCGTCGAAGTCCCCCACCGAGAGCTTGGCCCAGGCCGCGGCGAGCGCGCGCTCGACACGGAGGTCCTGGTCGATCGTGAGCGCGGCCGAGCGTTCGAGGAAGGCCGCCGCCGCCGCGACACCGCCGCGTTCCCTGGCGCGGGTGGCGGAGGCTTCGAGCTCGGCGGCCACCTGCTCGTCCGGTCCGGCGCTGGCCTCGGCGCGATGCCAGGCCCGCCGGTCGGGGTCGGCGACCGGGTCGGTCACGGCGGCCAGCGCCTCGTGCGCCCTGCGCCGCTCCTCCGGCGCCGCGGCGCGGTAGGCGGCCGAGCGGGCCAGGGGGTGGCTGAACCGGATCCGGGTGCCGAACTCGACCAGCGGGACGGACTCGACCAGCGGGACGGACTCCGCGGCGGCAGCCGCGTCGATGCCCAGGAGTTCGGCCGCACGCCACAGCAGGCCGGGGTCGCCGATCGGGTCGGCGGCGGCGACGGTCACCAGCAGCCGGGCCGCCGGCGGCAGGAGCTCCAGCCGGGACCTGAAGCTCTGCTCGATCACGCCGGGTACCGAGTCGGGCTGGGCGAATCCGCCCGCCATCCCGGCGCGTCCGGCGGTCCTGGAAAGCTCCACCAGTGCGAGGGGGTTGCCGCGCGCCTCGGCCAGGATGCGGTCGCGTACCCGCTCGTCCAACGGGGCGCGGATCGCCGCGGCCAGCAACGCGCGGGCATCCGCTTCGCCAAGACCCTGAAGCGAATGGCCGGGCAGCTCGGGCAGGCGGCTCGGCTCGCGCGCCGCGAACACGAGGGCGATCGACTCGGCCGAGACCCGGCGGGCCAGGAAGGCCAGCGCCTTGGCCGACGCCTGGTCCAGCCACTGTGCGTCGTCGACGACGCACAGGAGCGGGCGTTCCCCCACGGTCTCCACCAGGAGGCCCAGCGACGCGATGCCGACCAGGAACGGATCGGGTGTGCCGGTGTCGAGGCCGAAAGCGATCTCCAGCGCCTTGCGGTGCGGTGCGGGCAACGCCCTCAGCCGACCGGTGACGGGCGCGAGCAACTGGTGCAGCGCGGCGAACGGCAGCTCCATCTCGAACTCCGCGCCCGACGCCCGCATGACGAGGAATCCGGTCGCGGCCCTGTCCAGATGGCGCAGCAGCGCGCTCTTGCCGATGCCCGGCTCACCGCGCAGGACCAGGGCGCCGCCCCGGCCCTCCCGTGCCGCTTGGAGGAGGGCGTCGAGCCGGCGTATCTCGTCCTGACGGCCGATCAGCACATCCGTGAATCTCTCGGGCACGTCCGACAACCTATGCGGTCGTGCGTCGCAGGGGAATCCGGGAAAGACCCCAGTCGCCCGGGCGGTCTCCCCGAGATCGCCCAGGGGCCACCCGCAGGGAGGCGTGTAGGCGATGACCACCGACGCGAACGGCTGTCGCCCGCTGACGACTGCCGACGCGAGCGGTGGACGTCCGCTGATGATCACCGACGCGACCGGCGGACGCCCGCTGCGAGTGTCGAGCCATGACCCGCACCGCACCGCAACGGGCCACCACCGGCTGGATACCGCTGGCGGTTCTGGCCACGGCCCAGTTCCTGGTCGTGCTGAGCACGTCGATCGTGAACGTCGCCCTGCCCCAGATCCGGGCCGGGCTCGATCTGTCGGACACGGGCCAGGCGTGGACGGTCAACGCCTACGTACTGGTCTTCGGCGCGCTGCTGCTGCCGGGCGGGCGCGCAGGCGACGTATACGGCCTTCGCCGCGTGTTCCTGCTCGGCATCGGCCTGTTCGCCCTCTCCTCCCTGGGCGCGGCACTGGCGCCCACGGCGACCGTGCTGATCGCCTGCAGGGCAGTGCAGGGAATCGGTGCCGCGCTGCTGGCGCCCACGGCGCTGGCCCTCGTACTGACGCTCTATCCCGACAGGGAGCGGCGTGGCACCGCGCTCGGAGTCTGGGGCGCGGTCTCCGGTGCCGGCGGGGCGGCGGGCGTGCTGCTGAGCGGGCTGCTCACCAGCCTGTACGGCTGGCGTGCGGTGTTCGTCGTGATGGTGCCCCTCGCCCTGGCCGTCCTGGTGGCCACCTGGCTGCTGGTCGGGGCCGACCGGCCACGCGGCGGAAGCCTGGACGCGCCGGGCGCGGTGACGGTGACGGCGGGGCTGGTCGCGCTCACGTACGGCCTGTCGGGCCCTTGGCCGCTCGCCGTGATCGGTCTGGCCCTGCTCGGCCTGTTCGCGGTACTCCAGCGCCGCGCCGCCGACCCGCTGCTGCCGGCGCGCATGAGCGTGGTGGCGGTGCCCAACGTGCTGATGGCCCTGCTGGGCGCGGTCTGGCTCGGCCTGTTCTACTTCCTGCCCCTCTACCAGCAGCGCACCCTCGGCTACTCGCCCCTGGAAGCCGGGCTGACCCAGCTTCCCCTCGCCCTCATGGTCACCCTCTCGTCGTGGGCCACCGGCAAAGTCTCCGGCCGCCAGGTGCTCCCCGTGGGCCTGCTGGTCCTCGCGGCCGGACTGGCCTGGCTCTCCCGGACCCCGGCCGACGGCACCTTCCCCGTGGACCTGCTCGGCCCGACGCTCCTCATCGGCATCGGGCTGGGGGTGGCCTTCGTCCGGCTCACCGCGATGTCCGCCACGGGCGTCCCGGCCGCCGACAACGGCCTGGCCGGCGGGCTGGTCAACGCCACCCGGCAGATCGGCGGAGCCATCGGCCTGTCCTTCCTGACCCTGCTCCCCTCCTTCGGCGCGGCCTTCCTGGCCTGCGCCGCCCTGACCCTGCTCATCTCCGCCCTCTCGACTCTCTCGACGCGAAAGACATGACCATGACCCTGGACAAGCCGTACATCAGCGGCCACTTCACCCCCGTCACCGACGAGATCACCGGCCGCGAGCTGAAGGTACGCGGCACCCTCCCGCCCGAGCTGAACGGCCGCTACTTCCGCAACGGTCACAACCCCAAACCGGGCATCACCCCCTCCCACTGGTTCCGCGGCGAGGGCATGATCCACGGCGTCCGCCTCACGGGCGGCCGGGCCGAGTGGTACCGCAACCGCTGGGTGAAGACCCCGTACCTGGACGGTGTGCCGTTCACCGGGACCGAGCTCGACGTCAGCGCCGCCGCCACCAACATCATCTTCCACGGGGGCCGCTACCTGGCCCTTCAGGAGGCCAACCTGCCCTGGGAGGTCAGCGCCGACCTCGACACGATCGGCGTCCACGACTTCGGCGGCAAGCTCACCAGCGCCATGACCGCCCACCCCAAGGAGGACCCGGAGACCGGCGAGCTGCACTTCTTCAGCTACAGCCCCTTCCCGCCGTACCTGACCTACTACGTGGCCGACGCCTCCGGCGACATCGTCAAGTCGGAGGTCGTCGACGGCTCCGGCCCGTCGCTCATGCACGACTTCGCCATCACCCGCGAGCACGCCGTCTTCATCAACTCGCCGGTGGTCTTCGACCACGCCGAGCACTCCGGCATCCCCTACCGCTGGCATGACGACGTCCCGCTGCGCATCGGCGTGATGCCGCGCGCCGGGGGCAGGACCACGTGGTTCGAGGTGGCCGACCAGGCGGCGCTGTTGCACGTCACGAACGCCTACACCGACGCGCGGGGCCGGATCGTCCTCGAAGCACCGTGCTTCGACCGTTCCGCCTGGGAGAGCTCGTGGAAGTGGTGGGTCGGCGCTCCCGGCTACGGCACCAGCCCCGACGCCGGCTCGACCTTCTACCGGTGGATCATGGACCCGGCCACGGGCAAGGCGACCACCGAGTCCCTCAACGACCTGGCCACCGAGTTCCCGTCGATCAACGATGCCCACACCGGTTCGGCCTACCGCTACAGCTACGCCATCGCCTTCCCCGGCGCGGGCCTGTCGGGCTACCACACCGTCAAGTTCGACACGCAGACCGGCGAGCAGAAGCTGCACACGCACGGCGAGGGCCGGATGCCCGGCGAGGCCGTCTTCGCGCCCGCCGAGGGCGGGACCGCCGAGGACGACGGCTACCTGCTCACCATCGTCAGCGACCTCACGGCCGACGCCTCGGAGCTGCTCGTCCTGGACGCGAGCGACCTGAGCACCGTGGCCGCCGTCGAACTCCCCCGCAGGGTGCCCGCCGGCATCCACGGCCACTGGATCCCCGACTCCGAGATACCCGCCTGACCCGCCCCAGCCGCCCGGGCCGCCGTTGACTCCCCGCGGCGGCCCGGGCCCCGGCACCACCCTCCACTGGGTAGCCGGTAGCCGGTAGCCGGTAGCCGGTAGCCGGTAGCCGGACACGACGGTGGGGCGGCACCGGTCCGCCCCACCACATCCCCGTTGTCCAGCTCGGTCGCTCAGCTCAGCGCAGGAACGACCCGAAGTGCGCGTCCGTGGCGGGCGCCGAGAGGTCACCGGCGCCGAACGCGAAGGACGACTTCGCGGTGAGGCCGGTCGCCGTGCCGCGCAGCACCCAGACCGCGCCGTTCTCGCTGTTCTCGGCCGTGGAACCGGCCGCGAGGTCGAGGTGGCCGTCGCCGTTGACGTCCAGGAGCGCGCTGCTCACGCCGAACCGGTCCTTGATCTCGGCGACTCCGGGTACACCGGCGGTGTTCTGGTGGAAGACCTGCGCTCCGGCACCCGTGACACCGGAGGCGCTGCCGTGCACGAGGGCGACCGAGCCGGTGTCGAGGACCGTGCCGACGTCCTCGCCGGGTATGCCGAGGGCGATGTCGGCGAAGCCGTCACCCGTGACGTCCGCGACCGAGACCGTGGTGCCGAGGCCGTCACCCTCCTCCTCGACGCCGGGGAAGCCGGGCAGGTCCTGGTCGAAGGTCTGGACGCGGTCCTCGGACAGGCCGGAGGCCGAACCGAGGGCGACCCGCGCCTTGCCGTCCCCGTTGCTGCCGACCACCACGTCGTCGAACTTGTCGCCGTTCACGTCCCCGACGCCGGTGCCCGCGTCGAGCCCGGCGTTCGGGACCCAGCCGCTGGTGAAGCCCGTGCTGCCGCCGCCGAGCAGTAGACGGCTGCCCCAGACGCCGTCGCCCGAGTACCGCAGCATGACGATGTCGTCCTTGCCGTCACCGTTGACGTCGCCGGCCTGGGTGGAGCGGACGGGACCGCTGATCGAGTCGCCGTCCTCCTCGCAGCCGCCGTTGGTGGCGCAGGAGGCGTCGTCGGCTCCGTAGCCCCACCACAGGGACTTGTCCAGGACTGGGAGGGTGGCGGTCGGCTTTCCGGCCCGTGTGACCGGGCCCTTCCACACGGTGGCGGCGCCGCTCGGCGGGTCGTCGCCCGCGACGTTCTGCAGGGCGAACAGGGCGAGGTCCGTCTTGCCGTCGCCGTCGAAGTCGCCGGCCTGGGGGGACTGCCCGTACCCGGCTATGGCCGTACCGCCGGTGAGTCCGGAGGCGGAGCCCCACAGGACGACGGAGCCGGCCTTGCCGCCCGCTATCACCAGGTCGCTGAAGCCGTCGCCGTCCAGGTCGCCCTTGGTGAAGGAGGCCCCGAAGCGCTCGCTCGCGGTGGCGGAGCCGGGAACGCCGGCGGTCGAGCGGCTGATGAGCTTCTTCTTCGCGGGGGAGATCCCGGTGGCGGAGCCGTACGTGACGGCCACATACCCCGCCTTGGCCTTGCTGGACACCGTGGCGTCCGGGGCGGCCACGACCAGGTCGGCGAATCCGTCGCCGTTGAAGTCGTCCTGCGCGTCCGCGGACCCTTGGGCGGCCTGGGCCGAGGCCCCGGTCAGGGCCCAGGCGCCGAATCCTCCGGCGAGCAGCACCGCGGCTGCCAGGGGTGCGGTGAGGCGCGCGGTACGGGTTCTGCGGTGTGCTCGGGACATACGGGGAACCTTTCGAGTCGGTCTGGTCCTGCACGCGGAATCACGCGTTCAGGGAGTTCGACTCGGGCGGGGCGCCCCCAGTTGTACGCCTCAATGTCATGGATTTGTAACCGAGGGGACAGGTGTGGCGCTGAACTCCCTTACTGTCACAGGGAGTTCAGCGCAGGTCACCGTCGGTCTACATCGTGGGTCTGCATCATCGGCCTACCAGATCGCCTCGACCCACTCGGGGTGGTCGATGAACGGGTTCCGGTTGCCCTGGTAGTTCGAGTAGATGAGCTCGTTGCGGCGCTCTTCGAACGCGCTGGGCGGGTCCTGCACGTTCCACTGCTTCAGGACCGAGAGGCGGCCGTGGTAGGGGACGCTGCCGTTGGTGACGGCGTCGTTGGGCTCCAGGTCGTCCCAGGCGTCGTCGCCCTCGTACCGGACGGCCATGTAGAGGATCATGCGGGCCACGTCGCCCTTGACGGCGCTGCGGGGCTCGAAGGAGTTCGAGTCGGTGAGGCTGCCGCCGCTGTTGGTGAAGCTGCTGCCGCCGTTGTCGAAGTCCTTGTTGCCGCGGATGCTGTTGACCTGGACGTCCTCGGGGCGCAGGTGGTGCAGGTCCGTGCCGGGGCCGGCGGAGGTGCCGAAGTCGCCGTGGGACTGGGCCCACGTGTGCTCGCGGTTCCAGTTGCCGGTCGCGCCGCCGTTGAGGGTCTTGCTGCGCGAGATGCCGGAGTACAGCAGGACCACGTTGCTGCTGTTGTTCGGGTCCTGGTCGGTGACCTTGAGCGCGTTCCAGACCGCGGAGTACGAGATCGCGGTCTGGTCGCTGATGATCGTGTGCAGCGAGCTCTTGAGGGCCGTGCCGGTCTTGCCGATCGCGCTCGCGTAGTACGTGTCGTCGAACGCGGTGGTCGTGGCCGCGGCGGGGGTCGCGGCGACCGTCGGGAGGGTGATGCCGACGAGAGCGCCGGAAACGCCTACCGCCAGCGCCTTCCATCTGCCTATCTGCGCAACGGACATGGGGGTGCCCTTTCCCGGGAACGGCACGCGCCGTGACGCGGGGTCCTACTCAACAGGCCCGCGTTCTACGCGTGTTGACACTTCGGTCAATCGGGAGAGTGACATGGACATGGGGTCGGCGGTGTAACCGGGAGGGGGCGTTTGTGTGACGTTCTCGCATACGGCACAACCCCTGGCCGTTCCCGGTCCAGGGGTTGCGCAACGCGAGGGTTCTCCCCAATTGGGGGAGGGTTGACCCTAGTTGACGTCCGAGGCGTCCAGGCGGTAGAGCGCCTGGGTGTTCTGCGCGTCGGAGCTGTCAGAGCTCTCGGAGTCGGTGGAGGAGTCGGACGACGCGTCGCCGTACTCGCTCGCCTTCACCGCCGTGGCGTGCTCCTGCACCCACGCGGTCACCTCGGAGCTGGCGCTGTCGCCGCCGCCCATGCCACCGCCGCCTCCGCCCATGCCTCCGCCGAGCACGATGTAGTGCAGCTCGCCCTTCTTCACGAGCTCCTTCAGCTTGGCGAGGGTCATGGCCTTGTCGCTGCCGGACCAGCCCCACATCGAGATGACGGGCTGCTTGGTGCTGACGATCAACTGGGCCGCGCTCTGCGAACTGGACACCGCCACCAGCCACTTGGCGCCGTCGCGGTGCTTCTCCAGGTACGTGACCATCGCGCTGTCGGCGCCACCGCCGGGCCCGCCGCCCATGCCGCCACCGCCGCCCATGCCACCGGGGCGGGAGGTGGCGTTGCCGCCCTGCTCGCCGGTGCCCGCGGTGCCGTTCGGCGGGGTGCCGGTCTGGCCGCCACCCTGCTCTTGCCCGTTGGGCTGCTGGCCGCTGGGGGCGCCACTGGGCGGCGTACCCATCTGACCGCCGCCCGGTGCCTCGCCACCGGCTTGCTGGTTGCCTTGCTGCTGGCCGCCCGGGGCCTGGCCGCCGCCGGGGAAGCCACCACGCCCCCCGCCGCCACCGCCGCCGGGTCCGCCGCCCATGCCGCCACCCGTGCTGGGTCCGGCCGTCGGGTTCGTACCGCTCATGCCGCCGCTCGAACCCGCTGTCACCGAGGCCGCGTACGCGGTCGGACCGGCCAGGGAGGCGGCGACGGCCGCGGTCACGGCGACGGCGAGCAGCCGTACGCGCCGCCCGGACCGGAAGAGGAAGAGCCCGGCGATCGCCAGGACCATCACCGCGGCGATGGTCGGCCACAGCCAGGAGTTCCAGCCGGAGGCCCGGCGCAGCAGCACGACGGCCCAGATGCCGGTGACGGCGAACGCGGCGGGCAGGACCCACAGCCACTTCTTGTCGGTCCGGAAGGCGTGCAGGAGCATCAGCCCGCCGCCTCCGCACAGCGCCGCGATGCCGGGGGCGAGGGCGGTCGTGTAGTACGGGTGCATCGTGCCCTCGGCGAGGCTGAAGGTCAGGTAGTGCAGCGCGGTCCAGCCGCCCCACAGCACCAGCGCGGCCCGCGTCGGATCCGTACGAGGAACGCGACCGCGCAGGACGAGGCCGCCGACGAGCGCGACGCCGGCGAAGGGGAGCAGCCAGGAGATCTGGCCGCCGAGCACCTCGTTGAACATCCGGCCGATACCGGCGGTCCCGGAGAAGCCGCCTCCGCCACCGCCACCGCCTCCACCGCCGCCGTTGCCCTCGCCGCCGAGGACACGGCCCAGGCCGTTGTAGCCCATGATCAGGTCCCAGGCGGTGCCGTCCGTCGACCCGCCGATGTACGGCCGGTCGGCGGCGGGCACCAGCGACACGGCCGCCGCCCACCAGAAGCTGGAGACGACGAGGGCGACTCCGGCGATCGCGAGGTTGCGTATCCGGCGCAGCAGTCCGCCCTGGGCCGCGTACAGGTAGACGGCGAAGACGGCGGGCAGGGCGATGTAGCCCTGGAGCATCTTGGTGTTGAAGGCGAGGCCGAAGCAGACGGCCGAGCCGACGAGCGGCAGCAGCCTGCCGTTGTGGACGGCGCGCAGGGCCAGGGCGGCGCCCGCGACCATCAGGAAGACGAGCAGTGTGTCCGGGTTGTTGTCGCGGTTGATGGCGACGGTGATCGGGGTGAGGGCGAGCACGAGCGCGGCGACGGCCGCGGCGCCGTGGCCCCAGACCCGCTTGACCGACGCGTGCAGGATCCAGATCGTGCCGAGGGCGGAGGCGACCAGCGGCAGCATCATCTGCCAGGTGCCGAATCCGAAGACCCGGCAGGACAGCCCCATCACCATCAGGACGAAGGGGGGCTTGTCGACGGTCATGAAGTTCCCCGCGTCCAACGACCCGAAGAACCACGCCTTCCAGCTCTGCGTACCGCTGAACACGGCGGCGCTGTAGAAGCTGTTCAGGCTGGACGAGGAGAAGTTCCAGGAGTACAGCACCCCGGCCAGAACCATGATCGCGATCAGCGCGGGGAGGGACCAGCGGGGTGGCTTCCCGGGGTGCGCGCCGGTCTCGGCGGGGGGCGGGGAGGCGGCGGCCCGGTCTGCCGCGGGGGCGGCCGGGGCGGCCTCGGGGGCGTGGGGGTACGGATCGGTGGCAGATGTCACGCGTGCATCGTGCGAGGGCGGTGTGGGCGAGGGCTGTGGCGAACCTGGGGCCCGGCTGTGAGTGGGGGAAGGGCGCTCCCATGGAAGCGTATGAACACGTAAAGGCGTGGACGGTCACGGAGGACGGGCGTTTGACGGGCTGAGATCAACAAGTGAACGACGGGTCGCCCACGTGCGGCGGGTCGCCCAGGCGTAGACGCGGCTCATGCATGTGGCCCAGGCATGTGGCTGGCGCATGTGGCTGATGCCTGTACAACCTCCGACCATCCTTATGAGTCAAGGGAGTTGAGTGCGCCGAGGCGCGCTCGTGTACGTACCCAAGGGATGGAAAGAGTCGATGAATCACCGGATGTCCCGGCGTACCCGTGCACTCTGCACGGATCGCGGCGCCGGGGTCCCAGTGCCGCTCACCGCGAAGCGCCGTACCCCCACCAGCACCCCGCAGGAGACCCTCCCGGCGGTGCCGACTACATGATCATCTGGCTGAACGGCGCCTTCGGAGCCGGCAAGACCACGACCGCCAAGGAACTCACCACCCTCCTCCCGGACGCCAGGCTCTTCGACCCGGAACAGGTCGGCTACATGCTCTGGCACGTCCTGGGAAAGCCCGCGCACGACTTCCAGGAGTTCCCGCCGTGGCGGGGGCTGGTGGTGGAGACCGCACGTCAGGTGCTCGACCATGTGGGCGGCACGCTGGTCGTTCCGCAGACCGTGCTGGAGAAGCCGTACTGGCGTGAGATCCGCACGGGACTGGTCCAAGCCGGCATTCCCTTACGCCACTTCGTCCTGCACGCCGGTCACAACACGCTGGTCCAGCGCATCCAGAACGACACGGACCCGGAGGGCATCGGAGCCCGCCGACGGCGCCTCGACCACCTCGACGACTACGACCACGCCCTGCTCTGGCTGCGCCGGGAAGCGGAACTGATCGACACGACCGACAGCCCACCGCCCACAGTCGCGAAACAGATCATGGGGATGATCCGGACCCCGTAGACGGCCCCCGCGAAGCCTGACCCGTTCGGAGCCCCGCCCCTCCCCCTGACGGGACCCGGCCGGTTGCCACCCACCGGCCGGAGGGGACGCGGCGGGATGTGTGTCCGCAGCGTACGACGACACGAGAACGCAGCAACCGTGCGGCAACCGCGCTTTACGTCACCGGCTGCGGACACACATCCCGCCGCGCCCCCGCCACCCACCAACCGACCGCAACCCCCACCCACCCAGGGGCGCGGGGAACTGCGCGACCAGCCCCCACCCACCCGCACCCGAACACGCCCCCGCCCCGCCCCCGCCCCCCAACCTCCGGACAAATGGCGCCCGCCCTTAACCCCCACCCCCTACCGTGACGCCATGCGCCTGACACCACTCCTCGCTACCGTCACGGCCGCCCTGGCGGCAGCCACCTGCCTCACCGCGGCAGCACCCGCGAACGCCCGCCCCGCCAAGGCCTGTTCGCCCTCCGTCTCCATCGAGCGCTTCTCCGACGCGCTCGACAAGACGACGTACGAGGGCACGTTCGTCGGGAACTTCTCCGCGCTCGCCGTGGACCGTGACGGCCGGATCGCCGCGGTCTCCGACCGCTCCGCCCTGTTCACGCTGGACCGCAAGACCCTCCGACCCACCTCCGTCGTCCCGCTCGCCGACGAGACCGGTGCCGCGCTCGACTCCGAGGGCCTGGCCGTGGACGGCGACGGCACCCGCCTGGTCGCCTCCGAGACCGAGCCCTCCATCCGTCGCTACGCCCGCGACGGCCGCATCCTCGACCGCCTCCCCGTACCGGACGCGCTCAGGGTCGCCCCCGCGGGCCGCGCCACCACGAACCAGACCTTCGAGGGGCTCACCTTCCTCCCCGGCCCCGGCCGCCGCACCCTGCTCGCTGCCATGGAGGGCTCCCTCGCGGGAGACACCACCGGCATCGTCCGCTTCCAGACCTGGGAGCGGCACCGGGGCCACTTCACCACCGCCGCCCAGTACGGCTACCGCACCGACACCGGTCTGAACGTCTCCGAGACCACGGCCACCCCCGACGGCCGCCTCCTCGTCCTGGAACGCGGCTTCACCGCGGGCGTCGGCAACACGGTCCGCCTCTACCTCGCCGACCCGCGCCGTGCCACGGACACGTCCGCCATCGACAAGCTGACCGGCCAGAGCGGCGTACGCCTCGTCCCCAAGACCCTGCTCGCCGACCTCGTGAACTGTCCTTCACTCGGCGCCCAGGCCAAGCAGCCCCAGCCCAACCCCCTCCTCGACAACATCGAGGGCCTCGCCGTCACCGGCAGCCGCCACGGCCGCCTGAACCTGCTTCTGGTCAGCGACGACAACCAGAACCCGGCCCAGATCACCCGCTTCTACTCCCTCCGGGTCCGCCTCTGATCACCGCCCCGGACGTGGCCCCGATTGTTGCGGAGGGATGAAATCACCTCCCGTCCGCGTTAGTGCCTTCCGGACGATCAGGACCGACTGACCGTCTGACCGACTGGGACGGATGGAAGGCACTCGTGGCGACGCAGCGGGGATGGGCACGACGGCTGGCCGGGTACGCCTGGCGGTACCCGAAGGACGTCGTGCTCGCGCTGGGCTCCTCGCTCGGGGGCATGGCCGTCATGGCCCTGGTCCCGCTGGTCACCAAGGTGATCATCGACGACGTCGTCGGGGACCACACCCGGGGCATGGCCCCCTGGGCCGCCACGCTGATCGGCGCCGGAGTCGTCGTTTACGTCCTCACCTTCATCCGCCGCTACTACGGCGGTCGCCTCGCGCTCGACGTCCAGCACGACCTGCGTACGGACATGTACGACACGATCACCCGCCTCGACGGCCGACGCCAGGACGAGCTGTCGACCGGCCAGGTCGTGGGCCGTGCCACCAGCGACCTCCAGCTCATCCAGGGCCTGCTCTTCATGCTCCCGATGACGGTCGGGAACGTACTCCTCTTCGTGATCTCCCTCGTGATCATGGCCTGGCTGTCGCTGCCCCTCACCCTGGTGGCCCTCGCCGTCGCCCCCGCCCTGTGGGTCATCGCCAAACGCAGCCGCTCCAAGCTCCATCCCGCGACCTGGTACGCCCAGGCGCAGGCGGCGGCCGTGGCGGGCGTCGTGGACGGCGCGGTCAGCGGCGTACGCGTGGTCAAGGGCTTCGGCCAGGAGGACCAGGAGACCGGCAAGCTCCGCGAGATCGGCCGCAGGCTCTTCGCGGGCCGCCTGCGCACGATCCGCCTGAACTCCA
This sequence comes from Streptomyces sp. NBC_00878, assembly GCF_026341515.1. Classification (NCBI taxonomy): domain Bacteria; kingdom Bacillati; phylum Actinomycetota; class Actinomycetes; order Kitasatosporales; family Streptomycetaceae; genus Streptomyces; species Streptomyces sp. NBC_00878. Next base: position 6,989,811 of record NZ_JAPEOK010000001.1, read on the forward strand.
AGTACACCCCGGCCCTCCAGGCGGTCCCGGCGCTCGGCCAGGTCGCCATGCTGGCCCTCGGCGGCTGGCTGGCGGTCAAGGGCCAGATCACCCTCGGCACCTTCGTGGCCTTCTCCGCCTACCTCGCCCAGCTCGTCGGCCCCGTCCGGATGCTCGCCGTGGTCCTCACGGTCGGCCAGCAGGCCCGCGCCGGCGCCGAGCGCGTCCTGGAGCTGATCGACACCCGGCCGTCGATCGAGGACGGCACGAAACCCCTGCCGCCCATGGCTCCCGCGACCGTCGAGTTCGACGACGTGTCCTTCGCCTACGACGACAACCGCCCGGTCCTGGACGGCCTCTCCTTCGAGATCCGCGCGGGCGAGACCCTCGCGGTCGTCGGCTCCTCCGGGTCCGGCAAGTCCACGGTCTCCCTCCTGCTGCCCCGCTTCTACGACGTGACCGGGGGCGCGGTCCTCATCGGCGGCCACGACGTGCGCGAGCTGACCCTCGACTCGCTGCGGGCCGCGATCGGCCTCGTCCCCGAGGACTCCTTCCTCTTCTCGGACACCGTCCGCGCCAACATCGCGTACGGCCGTCCCGAGGCCACGCGGGAGGAAATCGAGAAGGCGGCCCGGGCCGCCCAGGCGGACCGCTTCATCGCCGCCCTGCCCGACGGCTACGACACCAAGGTCGGCGAGCACGGCCTCACCCTCTCCGGCGGCCAGCGCCAGCGGGTGGCCCTGGCCCGCGCGATCCTCACCGACCCCCGCCTGCTGGTCCTGGACGACGCCACCTCGGCCGTGGACGCCCGCGTGGAACACGAGATCCACGAGGCCCTCAAGCAGGTCATGGCGGACCGCACCACACTCCTCATCGCCCACCGCCGCTCCACCCTGAACCTCGCCGACCGCATCGCGGTCCTCGACGAGGGCCGCCTCGCCGACATCGGCACGCACCGGGAGCTGACCGAGCGCTCACCGCTCTACCGGCGCCTGCTCACCGACCCGGACGAGCTGGGCGGCGTCTCACCCGGTCACGCCCGGCCGTCCTGTCCGCAGGAGGACATGTCGGTACGGGACGAGCTGGACGCCGAGTTCGACGCCGAGCGGGGCGTCACCCCGCACCTGTGGACGGGCGACCGCGAGACCAAGAACGCCCGGGACGCAGCCCTCGACGGCTCGCCCGCGACCCCCGAACTCCTCGCCCAGGTCGACGCGTTGCCCCCGGCCACCGACATTCCCGAGATCGACGAGGCACGCGCGGTCACGCCGGAGGACTCGTACGGCCTGCGGCGTCTGCTGCGCGGCTTCGGGCTCCCACTCCTCGTCAGCCTCGGCCTGGTCGCCGTGGACGCGGGCATGGGCCTGCTGCTGCCGGTCCTGATCCGGCACGGCATCGACCAGGGCGTCTCCGAGGTCGCCCTCGGCGCCGTCTGGGCCGCGTCCGCCCTCGCCCTGGTGACCGTCATCGCCCAGTGGGTCGCGCAGACCGGCGAGATCCGCATGACCGGACGCACGGGCGAACGCGTCCTGTACGCACTGCGCCTGAAGATCTTCGCCCAGCTCCAGCGCCTCGGACTCGACTACTACGAGCGGGAGTTGACCGGCCGGATCATGACCCGGATGACGACCGACGTGGACGCGCTGTCCACGTTCCTCCAGACGGGCCTGGTCACCGCGTTCGTCTCGGTCGTCACCTTCTTCGGCATCCTGGTCGCCCTGCTGGTCATCGACGTGGGCCTCGCACTGGTCGTCTTCCTGACGCTGCCGCCGCTGATCATCGGCACGTTCTACTTCCGCCGGTCCAGCGTGAAGGCGTACGAACTCGCCCGTGAGCGCGTGTCCGTGGTCAACGCGGACCTCCAGGAGTCGGTGTCCGGGCTGCGGATCCTCCAGGCGTTCCGCCGCGAGGGCGCGGGCGGCAAGCGCTTCGCGGAGGGCAGCGACAGCTACCGCCAGGCCCGTATCCGCGGCCAGTGGCTGATCTCGGTCTACTTCCCGTTCGTACAGCTGCTGGCGTCGGTGGCGGCGGCCGCGGTGCTCGTCGTGGGCGCGGGCCGGGTCGACGCGGGCACGCTCACCACGGGCGCGCTGGTGGCGTACCTCCTCTACATCGACCTGTTCTTCGCGCCGGTGCAGCAGCTCTCGCAGGTCTTCGACGGCTACCAGCAGGCGACCGTCTCGCTCGGCCGCATCCAGGAGCTCCTCCAGGAGCCGACGTCGACGAAGGCTGCCGACGAGCCGCTCGAAGTCCTGTCCCTGCGAGGTGAGATCGCCTTCGAGGACGTGGACTTCGCGTACGGGGACGACGAAGAGGCCCTCAGCGAGGTCTCGTTGAGCATCCCGGCCGGGCAGACCGTCGCCTTCGTCGGCGAGACCGGCGCCGGAAAGTCGACCCTCGTCAAGCTCGTGGCCCGCTTCTACGACCCCACGGGCGGCCGGGTCACGGTCGACGGCACCGATCTGCGCTCCCTCGACCTCACGTCGTACCGCCACCGTCTGGGCGTCGTCCCGCAGGAGGCGTACCTCTTCCTGGGCACGGTCCGGGACGCCATCGCGTACGGCCGTCCGGACGCGACCGACGCCGAGGTGGAGGCGGCGGCCCGCACGGTCGGCGCGCACGACATGATCGCCACACTGGACGGCGGCTACCTCCACGAGGTCGCCGAGCGCGGCCGCAATCTCTCCGCCGGGCAGCGGCAGTTGATCGCGCTGGCCCGCGCGGAACTCGTCGACCCGGACATCCTGCTCCTCGACGAGGCCACCGCCGCCCTCGACCTGGCCACCGAGGCCCAGGTCAACCAGGCCACCGACCGCATCGCGGGCCGCCGTACGACCCTGGTGGTCGCCCACCGGCTGACCACGGCGGCCCGCGCGGACCGCGTCGTGGTCATGGCCGACGGCCGGGTCGCGGAGGACGGCACCCACGACGAACTGCTCGAACGCGGCGGCCGGTACGCGGAGTTGTGGCGGACGTTCGTGGGGGAGCCCGACCCGGACCCGGCCGCTACTGTCGCCACGTCGACGTGAGGTGACGTCGCCGGACGACGCAACCATTGGCCATACGCCAGGCGTCCGTACATCAGTACGCCGATTGCTGCGGCCGTGGAAGGGACACCAGTGGACATGGGCGTGATACGCCGACGTCTGGCGCTCGGTACTGCCCTGTTGGCCACGTCGGGGCTGCTGACCCTCGTGGGCCCCGGGGTGCGTGAGGCGTCCGCGGCGACCCCGTGCCCGGGGCGGAAGGTGCGCACGCTGACCTTCTCCACCGGATACGTGCAGGTTTACAAGAAGAGCGGCTACGTCTGCGCGGTGACCCGGCCCAAGACGGTGGGCGCCCGGAAGTACATGATGGTGAGCGTGCAGGCGCGGGGGAACCAACCGGTCCCCAACAAGGGGCAGTTCAAGAGGTTCGCGGGTCCGGTGAAGGTGCACGCCGGCAACCGCTGCGTGTGGATCAAGGGCGCCGTCGGCTCGGGCTCGGTGAGCACGGGCTGGATTCTCTGCTGAACGGCTGTGCCGAGCGGGTCTACTGAGCGGATCCACTCAGTAAACCCGTCTCCGCGGCCGAGTTGCGCGATCTTCGCGCCATTCTGTCCGTAATGCCACCAACATCCCCTGGTGCGACGCGAGTTGCTCCGCTAGGTTCCGGCGGACATCTGCGTATTCAGGGGAGAACGCATGCGCAAAACGCTCAGATGGCTGTTGTCTCTCGTGGTGCTGATAGGCACCGTGAGCACGGCCGGGGCGGCCACCGCCGCCCAGCCGGACGCCACCGGCACGAACGTCGTCACGGACGACGCCGCGGACATCAAGGACCGGCTCCTCGCGATACCGGGCATGAGCCTGGTCGAGGAGAAGCCCTACACCGGCTACCGCTTCTTCGTCCTCAACTACACCCAGCCCGTCGACCACCGGAAGCCGTCCAAGGGCACCTTCCAGCAGCGGATCACCATGCTGCACAAGGACACGGCCCGCCCGACGGTCTTCTTCACCGGCGGCTACAACGTCAACACGGCCCCGCGCCGCAGCGAGCCGACCCAGATCGTGGACGGCAACCAGATCTCGATGGAGTACCGCTTCTTCACTCCGTCCCGGCCCGCGCCGGCCGACTGGACCAAGCTGGACATCTGGCAGGCCGCCAGCGACCAGCACCGCATCTTCAAGGCGCTCAAGCCGATCTACGACAAGAAGTGGGTCTCCACCGGCGGTTCGAAGGGCGGCATGACCGCCACGTACTACGAGCGCTTCTACCCGCGTGACATGGACGGCGTCGTCGCGTACGTCGCCCCCAACGACGTGGTGAACAAGGAGGACTCGGCGTACGACCGCTTCTTCGCGAACGTCGGCACCAAGGAATGCCGCGACCGGCTGAACGCGGTGCAGCGCGAGGCGCTGGTGCGCCGCGAGCCGCTGGAGAAGAAGTACGAGGAGCTGGCCGCGGCCGAGGGCTACACCTTCACCACCGTCGGCAGCCTGGACAAGGCGTACGAGGCCGTCGTCCTCGACTACGTGTGGGGCTTCTGGCAGTACGCCCAGGCCGCCGACTGCGCCGAGGACGAGCTGATCCCGCCGGACGCCAAGACCGCGACCGACGACCAGATCTGGGACTCGGTCAACACGATCTCCGGCTTCTCGTTCTACACGGACCAGGGCCTGGAGCCGTACACGCCGTACTTCTACCAGGCGGCCACGCAGCTCGGCGCGCCGGACATCAACTTCCCGCACATCGAGAAGAAGTACATCCGCTACGGCTACCTGCCGCCGCGGAACTTCGTCCCGCGCGAGATCCCCACGAAGTTCCAGCCCAAGGCGATGCGCGACGTCGACTCGTGGGTCAAGCGCAACGCGAACCAGATGCTGTTCGTGTACGGCCAGAACGACCCGTGGGGCTCCGAGCCGTTCCACGTCGGCAAGGGCGCGCGTGACTCGTACGTCTTCACGGCCCCCGGCATGAACCACGGCGCCAACGTCGCGGGCCTCGTCCCCGACCAGAAGGCCCTCGCCACGGCCCGGATCCTGGAGTGGGCGGGCGTCGCCTCCGCCGCGGTCCAGGAGAACCCGGACAAGGCGAAGCCGCTGGCCAAGTACGACTCGAAGCTCGACAAGCGCAAGGTGGAGCGCGAGCTGCGGCCGTAACGGCAGCCAAGGGCACGCCACTTGATCACCACTGGATCGACCATGGTGTGACGGCGCGGCCCGGTGACAGGACGTCACCGGGCCGCGCCGCTTTCGTGCAGGCCGCCGTGTCGGTCGTCGTGCCGACTGTCGTGCCGACCGCCGTGTCAGCCGCCGTGTCAGCCGCCCGTCGGCACCGGTGCCCGGTCGTCGGCCATCAGGTGGTTGACCAGCGCCACCAGTACGTCCCGGCTCGCCTGCCGGGACCGCATGTCGCCCATGACGATCGGCACGTTCGGGTCCAGGTCGAGCGCGTCCCGCACCTCGGGCACGGTCCGGTCCTGGATTCCGTCGAAGCAGTTGACGCCGACCACGAACGGCACCCCGCGGCTCTCGAAGAAGTCGATCGACGCGAAGCTGCTCTCAAGGCGCCGGGTGTCCGCGAGCACGACCGCGCCGAGTGCCCCGTTCACCAGGTCGTTCCACATGAACCAGAAGCGTTCCTGCCCCGGCGTGCCGAACAGGTACAGGACGAGCTGGGAACTGACCGTGATCCGGCCGAAGTCCAGTGCCACGGTCGTGGTGGTCTTCTGCTCCACCCCGGCGAGGTCGTCCACGCCGAGGCCCGCGACGGTCAGCTGCTCCTCGGTGTGCAGCGGCGGGACCTCGCTCACGGATCCGACCATGGTGGTCTTGCCCACCCCGAAGCCGCCCGCGATGAGAATCTTCACCGCGGCGGGCGCGGTCGGCGTCCCTGCCGCGGACACCAGTGACCCGGCCTGATCGTCAGAGTCTGAGTAGGGCATCCTTCACCGCCTGAAGAAGAGTGAGGTCCGGTCCCTGGCCCACCGCGACCGCCAACGGCGGCCGGGCCGTCACGCGTTCCCGGTTGATGAGGTCGCTGACGAGGATCTTCGTCACCGCCACGGGCAGGTTCAGCCCGGCGGCGACCTCGGCGAGGGCGACCGGTGTACGGCACTGCTGGAGGATCAGCCGGTGTTCGGGTTGCAGTCCCCGGTCGCCGTGCTGGTCGCCGTGCTGGTCCCCGGGCGCGACGGTGGCGATCACGGTGATGAGGGTGAGATCGTCGCGAGCCGAGGCCGTACGCCCCTGGGTGATGGTGTACGGCCTGACGAAGCTCTGCTCCGCGTCCTCATCGTCCGGCGACGCGTCCGCCCAGTGGCTCACTCACGCCCCCGCTCTCGTGATTCACTCACGCCCCCCGCCCTCCACGTGCTGGACCCGCACCTCGGTCCCCAGCCGCTGGCCCACCTGCTGGACGAGGGTGTCCATCGCCACGGCCATCACCTCGGCGTCGACCTCCTGGTCCGCGACGACCGCCAGATGGGTGCCCCGGCCTGCCGAACTGACGAACAGCCAGAGGTTGTTGAGCTCGATGATGACCTGGTGGACGGCTCCGCCGTTGAAGACCTCGCCGACTCCGCGGGCCAGGCTCTGCTGGCCGGTGGCGATCGCGGCCAGGCGTTCCGCGTCGACCCGGGCGATGCTGCTGGACTGGCTCACGACCAGACCGTCGTCGGACAGCACGATGGCGTTCCGGGTGCCCGGAACCTGGTCGACCAGGCGGTCGAGCAGCCAGTCGAGGTCGGAGTTGGTGGCAGTGGTTCGCAGAGTCATCGTCCGTCTTCCTTCCGGGTCCTGTCGGGGCCCGGTGAGGGGTGGGTGGGCTGGTGATCGGCGTCGGGCCGGAGCCGGGAGGCGCGGGACTGACGCTGGAAGGCACCGACGGTGGCGCCGGAGCGGGCGCCGGTCCGGCGGGGCAGTGGCTGTCCGGCGGCGGGGCCGGTGCGCGGCGGTTCGGCGGCGGGGTACGCGGGCGGGGGCTGCCGCAGTTCGGTGACCAGGTTGGCCTGCCGGACGCGCCGCGGCAGCGGGTCGGAGCTCGCCGTGTGGGCCTGGGCGGGGGCGGGCGCGGGGGCGGGCGCGGGCGCCTGGTCCTGGGAGGGCCGGGCCGGTGGCGTGACCCAGGGGCCGATGAGCGGGCGCGAGACCGCCTCCTGGTCACCGCCGGGGTGGGGCCGGGGTCCCGGACGGGTGTGGTCGTCGAGCGGCCTCGGGCGGGGGTTGTCGTTGAGCGGCCCTGGGCGAGACCCGGTGAGCGGTCCCGGGCGGGGCCCGGTCGCGGCGTGCAGCGCGGGCCGGTCCGGGACGGCGGCCGGCGCGTGCCGCGGAAGCGGTACGGCCTCGCCGCCGGTGATCAGTTCCCCGGGGACCAGGACGACGACCCGGGTGCCCCCGAAGGACGAGGGCCGCAGCTCCACCTTCAGGCCCAGGTTGGCGGAGAGCCGGGCCACGACGTACAGGCCGAGGCGGGCGTCGTCGGCGCGGGACATCACGTCCATGCGGGGCGGTTCGGCCATCATCGCGTTGGCCTCGGCGTACTGCTCGGGGTCCATGCCCATGCCGCGGTCCTCGATCTCGATCGCGACACCGCGGCCCACCTGGGAGGCGGTCACCTCGACCGGGGTCGGCGGCCGGGAGAAGGACACCGCGTTCTCCATGAGCTCCGCGAGCAGGTGCACCATGGGGCCGACGGCGCGCTCGGACAGCCAGGTCTCGCCGTCGGTCTCGATCCGGATGCGCCGGTAGTCCTGCACCTCGCCCTGCGCGGAACGCAGCACGTCCAGCAGGAGTACGGGCCGACGCCAGCGGCGTTGTGGCTGGCCGCTGCCGAGGATCACCAGGTTCTCCTCGTAGCGGCGCAGCCGGGCCGCCAGGTGGTCGAGGTCGAAGAGGCCCTCCAGGACCTCGGGGTCCTCGTGCCGCCGCTGCATCTCGCCGAGCCGCTTCAGCTGCATGCCGATCAGCAACTGGGTGCGCCGGGCGATGCGTTGCAGCAGCCGCTCGAAGCCGCGGTACAGCTCGACCTCCCGTACGGCGGTCTCCAGGGACGAGTTGCGGGCCTGGTTGAGGGCCTGGCCGAGCTGGCCGAGTTCGTCGTCGCCGTGGGCGACCTCGGGCAGTTCGGCGTCGGTGTCGACCTTCTCGCCCTGGCGCAGCCGCTCCACGATGTCGGGCAGCTTGGTCTGGAGTTCGAGGGCCTCGGCGCGGAGCGCGAAGATCCGGCGGCGCAGGATGCCGGTCAGGCGCAGCGAGATCACCAGCATCAGCACCACGGCCGCCGCGCTCACGGCGCTGTTGACCACCATGTTGGTGATCAGGTCGTCGAGTTGGTCCCCGGTGGCGGCCTTGAGGTCGGTGGAGTAGGCGGTGCTGGCCTGCATCAGCTGCGGGGTGATGCCGCCGAGGCTCTGCTGCCAGTCCTTGCCGAGCTTCGCGGACACGGCGGTCCGGCCGGCGCCGTCGGCGTCCTTGATGTTGAGGAGGCTCTGCTCGACCGCGGTCTTCTGTTTCCAGGCGGTGCCGGACAGGACGGCCTGGTAGTTCTTGGCCCGGGCGGCGGGCAGTTGCGGGAGGACCTTGTCGTCGTAGATGTGCCCCTGGCTGCCGATCGCCCCGGCGAGCTGGAGGCGCTGCTCACTGGTGAGCCGGCCGCTCGCCACTCCGGCGGCGATGATCGTGTCCTCGCGCGCGAGCATCTCCAGGCCCCACTGCGCGTCGAGCGCGGGCCGCACGAGGACGGACGTCTCGCCGAAGCCGACGTTGCTGAAGTCCTCCAGCAGCTCCATGTCCTTGGCGATGACGTCGGTGTAGTCGTCGTACGTCTGCTGCTGGTTGCCGGACCGCTGGTCCACGGCGGCCCGGTAGCCGGGGAGTTCCTTCAGTCCGGCGGTGACCTGCCGGAAGGCCCCGCTGAGCGAGGGCGGGGCGGCGCCGAGGGCTTCGAGGCTCTGTACGGACTTGTCGGTGATCCCGCGCTGACGTGTCAGCTCGGACTGGCCGGCCTTGGGGTTCGCGAGCACCGCCACGCTCAGCCGCCGCTCCGCCTGGAGGCTGAAGAAGACCGTGACGAGCGGGGTGCCGAATCCTTTCGCCGACTCGTTGCGGTCGTTGACGGTCTTCCAGTCGCCGTACAGCTGGGCCGAGTTCATCGCGCCCAGGGCCACCAGGGCGAAGCAGGGCACCAGGGCGAGGACGAGCAGGATCGCCCGGAGCGACAACTGGCGCTTCGGGGCCGTCTGTCGGGCACTTTGCCGGTGACCTTCGTCCTGTTGCCCTGCCTGTTGGTGCGAAGCGTGTGCGTGGAGTGCCACAGAGGTCCCCGGCATGTAAGTGATGGCGGACTGTCCGAAAAGCGGGGTCCGCGCCATGACAGGGGGGAGCCTACCTATTTACCATTTGATCTCAATAGTTGTTCGAGCGAATTGGCGTCACCCGTCACGTGCGGAAGACGGCATTCCGGTGAACTGGAATGCCTCATTCAGCGTCGGCGGAGGGGGCGCCGACATTCCGTAAAGGATCACACCGGTTTCGCGCACCCGACCGGGACTTCCCCGCCCAGTTGCACGTAAAGCGCCGTGGACGAGGGGCAGTTGGCCCGTTTGACGACCGCCTTCGTGACCTTGTACTCCGGCTTCTTCTGGCCCTTGCCGTCGCAGGCCGTCTCGCGCACCTCGCCCTGTCCGGTGCTGTAGACGCAGTCGCCGACGATCGTGCGCGGGCCTCCGCCGCCGCCCGGATCGCCCGGGTGCGGTGGCTGGAGGTTGCGCATACAGGCGTACCCCTGCGGGACGGCCCCGTCGCCGTCCTCGTCGGACGACGGCCGCTGTTCGCTGATGTGCAGCACGAAATCCGTGGTCGCCGGACAGGCCGGCCCCTTGCTCACCTTGCCGTCGTAGCGCGCCACGACCCGCGCCGCCGCCCGCTCGCCGGTGCACGGCACCTCGGTGAAGCTCGTCGTACCGAACGAGCTGCACTCGTCGATCGACAGGAACACCGAGCCGTACCCGGCCGGCTGGGTCGGCGCGGGCCGGGAGTCGAGCCGGCTGCTCTCGGCGCCGCCGCTCTCGTCCCCGCTCCCGCTCTCCGGACCCCCGGACAACTGCTGGCAGCCCGTGAGCAGCAGCGCGACGGCGAACAGCACCGACGCGCACACGGCCCCCACGGGTCCCCTGGACCTTCTCTCACGCATCTCAATCCCCCCGATACCCCCGACCAGCGTGACCCGCGACAGCGAGCCACGCCAGACGTCGGGGTGATTTGCGTCTGTTGGGGTTGGTGCGCCGGGTGTGCGACGTAGGACTAGTACGACAGTCCGTAGCCGATCGGATACAGCACCTGTGCCGGGTCATTCGCGCGCTGTACCGGTACGGGCAGCTTCCCGCGTGGACGCACTCGCCCGGCGATCACCTGCGCGGCGGCACGCAGCTCGACGTCGGTCCAGGAATAGGTCGCCAAGTAGGCATGCACATCGGGCAGTTGAGCCACATCGTAGGGATTGCGGACGGCGACCGCGACCACCGGCTTCCCGGTGGCGAGCAACTGCTGGACGAGCGTCCGCTGCGATCCGGCGGCCGTCACGTTGTACGTACCCACCACCACCGCGTCCGCGTCCCCGGCCGCCGCGACCGCCTGGGCGATCGTCGCCGCCGAGGGGGCCGTGCCGGTGGACAGGGCGGTGGCGGTGAAGCCCAGTGAGGTGAGGGCGCCCGCGAGGACCGTGGTGGGAGGGCCGGTGGTGCCGGACGGGGAGGCTGGATCGGCGCCGACGACGAGGACCTTCGGGTGCGTACGCCGGGAGAGCGGCAGCAGTTTCCGGTCGTTGACGAGCAGGGTCGTGGTCCGCTCGGCGATCCGGTCGGCCGCGTCCAGATGCCCCGGGACGCCGACCGCGCGGTCGACGCCGGAATGGGTGACGTACGGCTTCTCCAGCAGCCCCAGTTTCGCCTTCAGCCGCAGGACGCGCAGGATCGACGCGTCGAGCCGGGCCTCCGTCAGCTCGCCGTCCTGGACGGCCTTGAGCACGGCGTTCCAGGCGATGCTGAGGGAGGGCGGGTTGAGGAGCTGGTCGACACCCGCCTTGAGGGCGAGCACCGGCACGCGGTCGTCGCCGTACTTCTCCCGTACGCCCTGCATGCCGAGCGAGTCCGTCACCACGACCCCGTCGTAGCCGAGCCGCTCGCGCAGGATGCCGGTGAGGATGGGGTGGGACAGGGTCGCCGGGTCGCCGGACGGATCGAGCGCCGGGACCATGATGTGCGCGGTCATGATCGAGTCGATACCGGCCGCGACGGCCGCCTCGAACGGCGGCGCGTCGAGCTCGGCCCACTGCGCCTCGGTGTGCTCGATGACCGGAAACCCGTAATGACTGTCGACCTCGGTGTCCCCGTGCCCCGGGAAGTGCTTGGACGTGGCGGCGACCCCCGCGCTCTGGTACCCCTTCACCTGCGCGGCGACCAGCCTCGCCACCGCCTGCGGATCGGCGCCGAAGGACCGTACGCCGATGACGGGGTTGGCCGGGTTGACGTTCACGTCGGCGACCGGCGCGTAGTCCTGCCGGACGCCCATCGCGCGCAGCTCGGCACCGCCGATCCGCCCCGCCGTACGGGCGTCGGTGCGCGAGCCACTGGCCCCCAGGGCCATCGCACCCGGGAAGAGCGTCGCGGGCTTGCCCACGCGGGCGACGATGCCGTGCTCCTGGTCGGTGGAGATGAGGACGGGCAGCCCGCGGGGCTGTGCCAGCGAGGCCTGCTGGATGCCGTTGCTCAGGTCCGCGATCTGGTGCGGCTCACGGGTGTTGTGCGCCCACCCGAAGTAGATGATCCCGCCGACCCGGTACGTGGCGATCAGCTCGGCGGCATTGCGTACGCCGATCTCCGCGAGGTTGGCATCGATGTCAGCCTGGTCGGGTGCGGTCGCCGAGTGCCCGTACACCCGCATCACGAAGAGCTGCCCGACCTTCTCTTCGAGCGTCATACGGGAGATGAGGGCCTGGAGCCCCTTGTCGTCGTGTCGTGCCGCGTCGTCGTCCTCGGCCGCCGACGGGCCGCCGCCGACGGCAACGGCCGCCGCCGCGCCCGCGGTCGCCGCGAGCAGCGTACGTCTGGAGGTGTGCACGTGCGCTCCTTCCGGAAAGGGCCCCTGAGGGCCCGTGGAGGGGCGAGTATGAAGGAAACTTCCAAGAAGTCACGGATATCCGGGAACTTTCTGCCAGTCAAGAGCGCGGACAACCGACACGGCGGATCCGACGCCCGTGGCAGGGCCGAGGCAGGGCCTGAGTGCGAGCGGAGTACGAGCGGGGCGCGACCGGGATGTGAACGGGATGTGAACGGGAAGCAGCCGGGGCGCGACCGGGTGAGGGGCCGTCACCGGCGCAGTTGGAGGGGGCGCGCCGATGACGGCGTGCTGCCGACCGCAGGCGGCGGAGAGGGTAAGTCAGCGATCGCAGCCAGCAGCGAGGCCGACACCGCACTGCGGAGACTCATCCGGCAGCATGCGGATTGGACGGGGGGTGGCGGGGATGGGTTCCCTGGATTCCCCAGATTCCCGGAAATTGGTACGGGTGCATACGTGCGTGCCCAACGGGGCTGGTGTGGCGATGTTTTGGGCCGCTCACCCGCCGACGTGAGCTGAAGCCCTCGGCCAGTGCTCCCGCAGCGTGCGAACCGTCTCGGTGAGGGCCTGGTGAGGTCAGAGGTGCTGGGCGTGGGCGTGTGCCCGGGCGTACTGGGCTGGCGTCTGGCCGTACCGCTTCTTGAATTCTCGGATGAAGTGGCTGCTGTCCGAGAACTGCCAGAACCTCGCGAGTTCCGACACGCTGGGCCGGGCGGCGGGTGCGGTGAGCGCGAGCCGGGCCTGTTCCAGCCGCTGCTGGCGGACGTAGGCGGTCACGGACTCGTCGGCCGCGGTGAACGCCCGATGCAGCGTGCGCACGGAGACGTTGAGCTCGCGGGCCAGCATCGCGGGGGAGAGCTCGGGATGGGCGAGGCGGCTGCGCACCAGGTCCTTGGCCGCCTGGACCAACGAGGGCGCCAACTGCGGCTCGGTCCCGTCGGTCCTCTGCCGGAGCACCCCCAACACCAGCTCGACCAGAGCGTTGCGGGCGGCCCGCACCCCGGCCGGGGACAGATCATCCAGGTGGGCATCGACCATGCGGGCGTGCGCGAGGAGCAGCCGCATCTCGGCGGAGTCCGCCGCCCCGAGGACCGGCCGCTTGTGGACGAGCGGTCCCAGGTGGGCGACCGGCAGGATCAATTTCCTTGTCGTGTTGGCGTGTTCCTTTACCGCGAACCGCCATGACGGGTTGTTGTACCGCACGATGAATTGTCCGGCCGACACCAAGAATCTGTCGCGGTCGAGCGCACGGCTGAAATCCCATGTGCCGCGCCGCACGACATCCACGACCAGCATTCCGGAGAAGTAGTCGCAGCCGACCCAGCGACCGTCGACCGTGGCCGCCCCATAGTGAATGTTCGTGACCAGCACATCGTCAATTCTCAAACCGAGAACACTGGCCCGGGAATCACGGGTACTGGTCAACTCGGCCGCAGGCAGCGGAATTGTCCGGCCGGCCTGTACGTCCCACTGGTGCCGGAGGGCGGCGCGCTGAGCTGCCGTGCAGGGGCCGACCAGATCGGTGGAGAACCTCGCACGCGCCGCTCTGCGTTCCGGCTCGACTTCCGTTACCTCACCCATATCCCGTTTGACCCCCTCTCTGCTCTCGCAGTCACGCACACCGCCCAAGTAGAACACCGGCGCCAATTCAATGGAATGTGTGTGCCGTGTTCGCACATCTTCGGTGAAGCCCCACAAGACACGGCCTACGGTGCCGCTACCCCTCCCCGCACAGAGGAATTGCCATGACGACCTCCATGCCCGAGTCTCCTGATTCACCTCATTCATCTGATTCATCCGATTCACCGGCGAGAGGCAAGGAGACCTGGCTCGCCCGCATGGCGCTGCGGTTCACCGACTTCACCGAGAAGTGGTTGCCCGACGCGCTCGGATTCGTCCTGGTCGGCACGTTCCTGATCTTCACCCTGGGACTGGCGTCCGGTGAGGAGCTGCTCGGTGCGCCGTCCGACCCCGCGGCGACGAGCGGGTTCGGTCTGGTGGACGCGTGGGGGCAGGGGTTCTGGTCCCTCATCACGTTCACCCTGCAAATGGCGATGATCATCATCGGTGGCTACGCGGTCGCCGTCTCCCCACCGGTCGGCCGCCTGGTCGCCAGGCTGGCGGCATGGCCCAAAACCCCGCGCGGCGCCATCACGTTCACCGCCGCCGTCGCCATGGTCACCGCGTACGCGAACTGGGCGTTCAGCCTCATCTTCACCGCCATCCTCGCCAAGGAGATCGCCCGCCGGCTCCCCGGCGTGGACTACCGCGCACTCGGCGCGATGGCCTTCCTCGGTCTCGGCACGGTGTGGGCCCAGGGCCTGTCAGGGTCGGCGGCGTTGCAGGTGGCGAGCACGGCATCGAGCCCCGCCTCCGTACAGAAGGTCATCGCCGAGGGCCGCGGCAGCGGGGTCATACCGCTCACCGACACCATCTTCCTGTGGCAGGGCATGCTGGCCACGGGGATCATCTTCGTCATCGCCGTCGGAATGGCATGGCTCCTGACCCCGTCACCGGAGAACGCGAGGACCGCGGAACGACTCGGGATCGACCTGGGCCCCGCCCCCGACCAGCAGCGGCAGGAGAGCCGACGGACCCGTCCGGGCGAGTGGATCGAGCACAGCCCGGTCTTCACGATCCTGCTGTTCCTCCTCGGCGCCTGGTACCTCGCACGGCACTTCTCGAACGCCGACGGCAATCCGCTCAACGCCCTGGACCTGAACACCATCAACCTGATCCTGATCCTGCTGGCGCTCATCCTGCACTGGCGACCGGTGAACCTCGCCCGCGCGGTCAAGGACGGGGTACCCGCGACGTCCGGCGTCCTGCTCCAATTCCCGCTGTACGGCGGCATCTTCGGGATGATCGCCTACACCGGTCTGCACCGGACCATCGCCGACTGGCTGGTGTCGGTGTCGAACGAGTTCCTCTACCCGGCCTTCATCGCGATCTACAGCTGCGTACTCGGGGTCTTCGTGCCGAGCGGTGGCAGCAAGTGGGTGATCGAGGCACCGTACGTCCTCGACGCGGCCAACCAACTCGACGTGAACCAGGGCTGGATGGTCGTCGTGTACGACCTCGGCGAGGCCAGCGCCAACCTGCTGCAACCGTTCTGGATGCTGCCCACGCTGGCGATCCTCGGCCTCAAGGCACGCGACATCATGGGCTACACGTTCGCGATGTTCCTGGCCCTGTTCCCCGCGGTGCTGATACTCGTCACGGTGTTCGCGCAGACGCTGCCGTTCCCGTAACGGCCCGGGTCAGGTACGGGGCCGGGTCCCCACGTCGGCTATGAAGACGCCCCAGGCGGCGGGGGAGACGCGGAGGGAGGGTTGGGCGATGTCTTTGGAGTCCCGGATGTGGATGGTCGAGGTGGCGGCCACCTCGACACAATCACCGCCGCTGGAGTCGCTGTAGCTGCTCTTGGCCCAGGCGCCGGCGGCCTCGACGCATTCACCGCCGGTGTTGTCGCTGTAGCTGCTCTTGGTCCAGTCGAGGGCTGCTTCGAGGCATTCGCCGCCCGTCGAGTCGCTGTAGCTGCTCTTGAACCACGTCAAGTTGCTCATAGCTCACCCGTCAACTGCTCGATCAACTCGATGGAATCCTCCGGCCGGAGGGCCTGTCGTCCGATCATCGCATAACGGCGGGTCAGGACCCCGACGTGTTCCGGACTGGAGACGAGGGTGCTCTGCCCCTCAACTTCCATGTAAACCAGGCTGGTTTCCTCCGGGGTCTCGATCACGGTCATTGGCCCAGGCAGACCGGCATGCCCCGCCGTGGCCATCGGCATCACCTGAAGCACCACGTTGGACCGCTGTGCGCAGGCGGCCAAAGACTCGTACTGGGCGCGCATTACTTCAGGCCCTCCAATCCTCCGTCGCAGGGCCGCCTCTTCGAGGATGACGTTGATGACGCACACCGGCTTGCGGTCGAAGAGAGCCTTGCGTTCCATGCGAGCCGAAACCAACTGCTCGACTTCGTCCTCATCAAGCGGCGGGAACGCGCAGTTCAGTACGGCGCGGGCGTACTCCTCGGTCTGCAGCAGGCCATGCAGGAGCTGCGTGCAGTACGAGGAAACGCTCAGTGCCTCCTGCTCCAACTGCACGAACCCCTGGAAGTGGGCCGGATACCGCTCCAGCCGCAAATACTTGGCCGCCGCCGCGATCACCCCACCCGCATCCAGCGCCTTCTCCGCAGCCTCGATGAACTCATCCGTCGCCGGTTTCGCGCAGGTCTCCACCGCGCTCACCGCCGCCCCCGTGTAGTTCATGCGCTCACCCAACTCGGTCTGCGACAACCCCGCCTTCGTACGCAGCATCCGCAGTACCTCCGCGAAATACTGCGCGGCAGGTGACGACGAGTTCTTCTTGGGTTGCGCCATCGCGAACCTCCCTCTTCACACAGCCACCGTGCTCAACTCACCTCAACGCCAATCAACGCCCGCTCGTACGGAGTTACCTCCCGCAGGCGTCGACGCTCGGTCACTGGTCACGGTAGCCACCAGGGCCGACAGTGTTCATGTGAACACAGAAAGTGACGGAGTAAACCCCCGAGACCCCCGAGACCTTCGAGACCCCCGAGACGTCCAAAGGCCCCGAGTCCGGACCTGGCGGCGCAGGCTCACGCCCGTGACCCGCTCCGTGCCGGAGGTCCGCCGAGGGGCCAGATCCGTACTCAGCGAGTGGCGGATCCCGACCGACGCGGCCGAGGCGATCGAACTGATCGTGTCGGAGCTGTCGACGAACGCCGTACGCCACGGCCGCGCGCCGGGCCGCTTCTTCGAGGTGGCCCTCACCTACGACGGCGAGAAGGCGGTCGACGTGGAGGTCTCCGACGCGTCGTCCCGCCTCCCGGAGTCTCAAGAACCGCAACTGGACGCCGAGTCGGGCCGGGGCCTGCCCCTGGTGGCGGCGCTGGCGGAGAGCTGGGAACTCAGAGGCAGAGTGGTCGGCAAGACGGTGTGGGCGAGGGTGCTGACCCAGTAAGCGCCCTGATGGGTGCCCCTCTCCGGTGCCCCTCGCCAGTGCCCCGCGGCGCGCGCTACGCCGACTCGTTCAGCAACCGCCCCAGGTGCTCCCGCCCCGCCCCCAACAACCCCTCAAGCGGCGCGGCCGACTCGTACCACCGCTTCTCGTACTCCCAGCACAGCCAGCCGTCCCAGCCCTCGCGGGAGAGGAGTTCGACGCACTCGGTGAGGGGGAGGACGCCCGTGCCGAGCGGCAGCGGGGTCGTGTCGTCGGCGGAGGCGATGTCCTTGACCTGGATGTAGCCGAGGTACGGGGAGAGCGCGGCGAAGGTGGACGAGGGCTGTTCGCCGCCGAGCCAGGTGTGCATGACGTCCCAGAGGGCACCGGCCTGACGGTGGCCGACGAGGCCGAGGACGCGGATGGCGTCGGCGCCCGTGCGGTGCGAGTCGTGGGTCTCAAGGAGGATCCGTACGCCCAGGTCGGCGGCGTACTCGGCGGCCGTACCGAGGCGCCGGGCGGCCGTGGCGTCGGCCTCCTCGGGGCTCTGGTCGGGGTCGCCGCCGGGGAAGACGCGGATGAAGGGGGCGCCCAGGTCCCGGGCCAGTTCGAGGAGTGCGCGGATCTCGGCGAGTACGGGACCGTCGTCGCCCGGCGCCGCGACGCGCGCGTACCCCGCGACGCCCAGGATCTCGACGCCCGCGGCCTTGAACTCGGCCGCCACGTCGGCCCGTTCGGCGAGGCCGATGCCGGGGTGGACCGGCTCCTCGGGATGCGCGCGCAACTCGACGCCGTGATAGCCGTGCGTGGCGGCGAGCCGCACCACGTCGCTGATCGGGAGACCGGGAACGCCGAGGGTGGAGAAGGCCAGCTTCATGAGGCGGACCCTACCTGCCCCTCGTCTTCTGTCACTCCCGCGTGCCGCGCGGGTCCGGACACAGGTGTCTGGACGCCCCGGATGTGCCACGCCGAACCGGGCGGAGAGTGACCGGCGGCCCGCTGCGAGCGAGAGGCAAGTGGGTTCTGCGTCCCAGCGACACGCCGTGCGTGCGGCGTGTCGTTGGGACGCAGAACCCACTTGTCCTCATCCGGCGGGATTCGCCCACGCCCGTTGCTCAGGCGGTGCTGTGCATCAGGCGGTGCTGTGCAGCAGGTCCAGGCGCCAGTCCTGGCCGTTGAGGTCGACGCCGAAGGAGCGGTGGGGCTTCTCGTCGACGAGGACGAAGCCGTGGCGCTGGTAGATGCGGCGGGCGGAGGACAGGATGTCGTTCGTCCACAGGACCATCTCCCGGTAGCCGACGCCGCGCGCGAACTCGACGCAGGCGCCCACCAGTTGGTCGCCGATACCGAGGCCGCGCGCGTCCGGTTCGACGAGCAGGAGGCGCAGCCGGGCGGCACCGGGCGCCTCGTCCCGTACGCACATCACGCAGCCCACCGGGCGGCCGTCCAGCTCCGCGATCCACACCCGCTCCAGGTGCGGGTCGTGGTCCTCGGCGAAGTCGGCGACGATCCGGGCGACCAGGCCCTCGTAGTCCGTGTTGAAGCCGTACGCGGAGGAGTAGAGCGCGGCGTTGCGCTGCACGACCCAGCCGAGGTCGCCGGGTCCCGGCTCGCGCAGCAGCACGTCTTCGCGGCGGGGTGGCCGCCGACTCGCGTCCGAGAGGATCTCGCGAATCTCCCGCATGGCTTCGGCGAGCCGGGGCCGGTCGTCCGGCGGCACGGTGGAGAGCAGTGAGCCCACGGCCTCCCGCGATCGCTCGTTCAGCAGATCGGCGGTCTCCCGGCCGCGGGCCGTGAGCGTGATCCGGCGTCGCCGGGTGTCCTTCTCCGAGGGGGCCCGCTCGATGAGCCCGTCCTTCTCGAACTTCGCGAGCAGACGGCTCAAGTACCCGGAGTCCAGACAGAGTTCGCCGCGGAGGTCGGCCGCGTCCGTACGGGGGGAGTGGGCGAGTTCGTACAGCACGCGGGACTCAGTGAGCGTGTACGGGGCGTGGAGCTGGCGGCTGTAGTCGAGCGCGCCGATGAGGTTCGTGTAGAAGCGGTTGAAGGCGCGGATCTCTTGAATGGTCGTCATGACGTCTGACACCTGCCTTTGACACCTGCCTTGGGGCTCGCTCGCACATGAGGCTGGATAGCTGACTCAGTCAGAGATTATGCCCGCAGCTTCCAGTACGCGCACGGGTTTTTTCGTTTTGGGGGCGCTGTTAGCGTGGCCGTTCGACCGAGGGGGAGAGTCGTAGATGACGACCACATCGAGCACGTTCCGCATCGGCGGGGACCTGGAGGTGGGGCGGCTCGGATTCGGGGCGATGCATCTGCCCACCGAGCCCGCGGATGCGCGCGAGACCGCCGTCGCGGTGGCGCGGCGGGCCGTCGAACTGGGCGTGACGCTGATCGACACGGCCCACATGTACGGCGAGGGAGCGAACGAGGAACTCCTCGCGGAGGCTCTGTACCCCTACGCGGACGGGCTGCTCGTCACGACCAAGGTGGGCATCACGCGGTCGGAGGCTTCGGGCGAGTGGCAACTGAACGGCCGGCCGGACGCTCTACGGGCCGAGGTCGACCACGCCCTGCGCCGCCTCCGAGTCGAACGGATCGAGCTTCTCCAACTCCACCGCCTCGACCCGGAGACCTCGCTCGCCGAACAGCTCGGTGCGCTGCGGGAGTTGCGGGACGCGGGCAAGGTGGGGCGGATCGGGCTGTCCGAGGTGAGTGTCGACGAGCTGAACCGGGCGCGGGAGGTGGTGGACATCGCGAGCGTGCAGAACCGGTACAACGTGCTCGACCGCGAGCACGAGCCGGTCCTGGACGCCTGCGCGGCGGCGGGGATCGCGTTCCTGCCGTGGCGGACGGTGGCATGGGGTTCGTCGGGCGACACGGCGGAAATCGCGACGGTGGCGAACGAGCTGGGCGCTACGCCCACGCAGGTTGTTCTGGCGTGGCTCCTCGGCCACTCGCCGGTGATGCTGCCGATCCCGGGCACGGCCCGGCTCGCCCACCTGGAGGAGAACGTGGCGGCGGGCGGGCTCCGCCTGAGCCCGGGGCAACGGGCGCGCTTGGACGGCTTGTCCAAGCCGGGGTGAGGCTGCGCGGGGTGATGGGGGCGGAATTCTGGCTGCGTGTGGGGGCTGGTCGCGCCAGGGATGATGTCCCGCCGAGTGGTGCAGCCGGTCACGGGCCGTGAACGCGCGGATATCTGCTCGGGGCGTGCACCGAAGTTGGTCGCCCGAGCCAAAAGCTGAGGGGTTCCTCGGTCGCTGGGAGTAGGTCCTGCGCCTCAGGCGCGCTTCGCGCCTGCCTGGCTAGGGTCGGTGCTCATGGAGACCACGGGAATGGTTCGCCGGAAGACGGCGGAGCGTGTGCGCGACGCTCTGGAGCGGCTCGTTGCCGAGCGGGATGTATGGGTGTCGACGGCTCACCCTGATCACGGGCCGCACCAGGTGCCGCTGTGGTTCTTGTGGGATGGGCGAGCAGTGTGGATGTGCACCAGCGCCACTTCCGTGACGGCGCGGAACGTCCGCAAAGAGCCGCGCGTACGCCTGGCGCTACCGGACACCTTCGATGTGGTGCTCCTCCAGGGTGAGGCGGAGTGTTTCCCGGACCAAGAGGTGCCCGAAGGAGCAGCGGAGGCGTTCGTCGACAAGTTCGGGTGGGATCCACGCGTGGAGGAGGGTTCCTTTCTGTATGTACGAGTGGCCCCGAGGACTGTGCGCGCTTGGCGAGGCGAGCAGGAACTACGCGAGAGAGTCATCATGCGCGACGGGATGTGGCTGAAATAACGGCCGTCCCTCGCCGAGCGCCTCTCTCGGATCACGATCTCGTCCGTCGGAGTCCGTGAAGCGCAACTGGGTTCCGGAGTGGGGGCGTTTTTCTGCTCGGTGAGCTGAGCCAGGGCGAGTTGGGCGGTGGTGATGTGGTCGGCGGCGGTGTTGCGGCCCGTGTTGCCGGGCCGCGACCGGCTCCCCGCGCCCCTAAAAGTGCCTGCCGTGGTCGGTGTCTCCACAAGTGGCCCCACCGTGCGGCAGCCGCCCTCCGGCGCAAGGGGCCGTGTCGGGGTTTCCGATCGCAGCACGACCTCTCCAGGGCACCCTGATGGCCCGGGATGACACAGCTGCGATCGGATGCCCCGTCGCGGCCCCGACCCACCACCACACGGCAGGCGCATCTTTTAGGGGCGCGGGGAACGGCGCGACCAGCCACACCCCACCCGCACCCGACCCCCCGCCCTCAAGACCCCTTGGGCACCCCAGTAGACCCCCGCACCATCAACTCCCCCCGAATCATGGCAATCCCCCCAGGCGGAACATCCTCGCGCCCCATAGCGATACGCCCCGCCCGAGTCCCCGCCTCCGCCAACGGCAACCGCACAGTCGTCAGCGCGGGCACCGCGTCAATGCTGAAGGGAAGATCATCGAACCCGACGACGGACACGTCGTCCGGGATACGAAGCCCCGCGTCACGCAGAGCCGCACACGCCCCAAGCGCAACCGTGTCGTTCGCGGCGACCACAGCCGTCAACTCCGGGTCACGGCGCAGGAGTTCAAGCGTCGCCTCGTACCCGGCCCGCCGGTCGTACCGCCCATGTACCGTCCGCGCGGGCTCGTCGGGAATCCCGTGCGCCGCAAGCGCGTCCCGGTGCCCCTCCAGCCGGTGCCGAGTCGTCGTACGCTCCTCCGGCCCCGCGATGTACCCCATGCGCCGATGGCCGAGCTCGATCAGATGCTCGGTGAGCCACTGCCCGCCACCCCGGTTGTCGAAGGTCAGCGCCACCGCCCCGGTATCCGCCGGCGCGGGCGGCCGCCCGCACAGTACGACCCGCGTCCCCGCCGCCGCGAGCTTGCGCAGCTTCGTCGCCACCGCCTCCGCGTGCGCGGTGTTCTCCACGGCCCCACCGGTCAGCACGACCGCCGCGGCACGCTGACGCTGGAGAAGCGTGAGATAGGTCAGCTCGCGCTCCGGGGAGCCGCCGGTGTTGCACACAACAGCGAGCCGCTCCCCGCCCGCCCGGCCCCCCGGCCCTCCGATCTCACCCTGGATCGCCCCCGCCATGATCCCGAAGAACGGGTCGGCGATGTCGTTCACCAGGATCCCGACCAGGTCGGACGTCGCGGCGGCGAGCGCGCTCGCGGGGCCGTTCAGTACGTAGTCCAGCTCGTCCACGGCCCGCAGCACCCGCTCACGGGTGGAAGCCGCCACGGGGTAGTTCCCGTTCAGCACGCGCGACACCGTCGCGGGCGAGACCTGCGCGCGGGCCGCCACGTCCGCCAGGGTCACCGTCATCTCGTCGTCCTCCGGTCGCGCATCTCGTCATCGTCCTCAGTGCGGTACTGAAAGCCGTAGTGCAAGGCCGTACCGCGAAGCCGTCCTACAGAGTCGTACGACTCAACAACCGGGCCGATGCCGCGGCGCGGCGCCGGAACCGCACCGCACCCCCGGCCCAAGCTGGTGCAGACCTTACGGTCACGACATCGCACGACCCGCACAGCCCCCACACAGACTCGTACAGGGCAGTCCCCGCACGGACCCGTACAGCACGGCCCCGCGCGGGCCCGTAAGGACAGCGCCCCGCACGCACCCACACCAGCCCCGTCCAGACCCTAAGGCCGCAACCCCGTCCCGTTCGCCCCCTCGAACAACTCTTCACCCCCGCGGTCTTGTCCCGACCGCTTCTGAGAGGCTAGCTTCTCTACACATAGAAAGCGCTTGCTGCAACGCGCACCAGTTCGCCAGGGTTCACCGGACGTGCCGGCGGATACCTGTGGGGCGTACGCGGCGCGGGACGCGTACGAAGGGAATGACGTGACACGCAAGACGGTGCGCATCGCCATGAACGGTGTGACGGGCCGCATGGGCTACCGCCAGCACCTCGTCCGCTCGATACTCGCCCTGCGCGAACAGGGCGGCCTGGAGCTCGGCGACGGCGACGGCACCGTGCTGTGGCCCGAGCCGGTCCTCGTCGGCCGCCGCGAGCAGGCCCTGAAGACGCTCGCGGAGCGGCACGGCCTGGACCCGGAGAACATCTCCACGGACGTCGACGCAGTCCTCGCCGACCCGACGATCGACATCTACTTCGACTCCCAGGTCACCTCGGCCCGCGAGGAGGCGATCACGAAGGCGATCGCGGCGGGCAAGCACATCTACACCGAGAAGCCGACGGCGACCGGTCTCGACGGTGCCCTGGAACTGGCCCGCCTGGCCACCGCCGCCGGCATCAAGCACGGCGTCGTCCAGGACAAGCTCTTCCTCCCGGGCCTGCTGAAGCTCAAGCGCCTCATCGACGGCGGCTTCTTCGGCCGCATCCTCTCCATCCGCGGCGAGTTCGGCTACTGGGTCTTCGAGGGCGACTGGCAGGAGGCCCAGCGCCCCTCCTGGAACTACCGCGCCGAGGACGGCGGCGGCATCGTCGTCGACATGTTCCCGCACTGGGAGTACGTGCTCCACGAGCTGTTCGGCCGCGTGAAGTCCGTCCAGGCCCTCACCGCCACCCACATCCCGCAGCGCTGGGACGAGCGGGACAAGCCGTACGACGCCACGGCCGACGACGCCGCCTACGGCATCTTCGAACTCGACGGCGGAGCCATCGCCCAGATCAACTCCTCCTGGGCCGTACGCGTCAACCGCGACGAACTCGTCGAGTTCCAGGTCGACGGCACCGAGGGCTCGGCGGTCGCCGGGCTACGCAACTGCCGCGTCCAGCACCGCAGTTCGACGCCCAAGCCGGTCTGGAACCCCGACATCCCGGCCACCTACTCCTTCCGCGACCAGTGGCAGGAGGTGCCTGACAACGCCGAGTTCGACAACGGCTTCAAGGCCCAGTGGGAGCTCTTCCTCAAGCACGTCTACGCCGACGCGCCCTACCACTGGGACCTGCTGGCCGGCGCCCGCGGCGTCCAGCTCGCCGAACTGGGCCTGAAGTCCTCGGCCGAGGGCCGCCGCTTCGACGTACCGGAGATCTCACTGTGACGAACGGGCAGATCCAACTACCGGATGCAGACGGCGTGTTGCGCGCCTACACCCCACGCAGCGAACCCCTGCCCCTCACCACAGGCGCCCCCTTCACCGCCCGCACGGTCTACTCGGCGGCCCACGTCGTCGCCAACCCGTACGCGGACACCACCCCGGACTCGCCCGCCGCCGTCGACTGGGACGCCACCCTCGCCTTCCGCCGCCACCTGTGGTCCCACGGGCTCGGCGTCGCGGAGGCGATGGACACCGCCCAGCGGGGGATGGGGCTCGACTGGGCGGGCGCGGCCGAACTGATCCGCCGTTCGTCGGCCGAGGCCAAGGCGGTCGGCGGCCTGATCGCCTGCGGCGTCGGCACCGACCAGCTGCCGGTCACCGAGGTCGGCTACCCCTACAGCCTGGACGAGGTGCGGGCCGCGTACGAGGAGCAACTGGCCCTCGTCGAGGAGTCCGACTCGCGGGCCATCCTCATGGCCTCACGGGCGCTGGCCGCCATCGCCAAGGGCCCCGAGGACTACCTGGAGGTCTACGGCCACCTGCTGCGCCAGGCCGCCGAACCCGTGATCCTGCACTGGCTCGGCCCCATGTTCGACCCGGCGCTCGAAGGCTACTGGGGCAGCACCGACCTCGACGCCGCCACCAGCACCTTCCTTGAGGTCATCGCCGCCCACCCCGACAAGGTCGACGGCATCAAGGTCTCCCTCCTCGACGCCCAGCGCGAGATCGACCTGCGCCGCAAGCTCCCCGACGGCGTGCGCTGCTACACAGGCGACGACTTCAACTACCCCGAGCTGATCGCGGGCGACGACCAGGGCTTCAGCCACGCCCTGCTCGGCATCTTCGACCCGCTGGGGCCCCTGGCCGCCGAGGCCGTACGCGTCCTCGACACCGGCAACACGGGCGGCTTCCGTGAACTCCTCGACCCCACAGTCGAGTTGTCCCGCCACCTCTTCCAGACCCCGACCCGCTTCTACAAGACGGGCGTGGTCTTCCTGGCCTGGCTCGCGGGCCACCAGGAGCACTTCACGATGGTCGGCGGCCTCCAGTCGTCCCGCTCGCTCCCGCACTTCGCCCGCGCGTACGAACTCGCCGACGGCCTGGGCCTGTTCCCGGACCCGGCGCTCGCCGAGGCCCGTATGAAGAACCTGCTCTCCCTGTACGGAGTGAACCAGTGAGCACGAGCAGCCCCCTCGGAGACCTCTCCCGCTTCAGCATCAACCAGATGACGGTCAAGCAGCTGTCGATGCCCGAACTGGTAGACGCCTGCCTGGAGTTGGGCGTCCCGGGCGTCGGCCTGTGGCGTGCGCCGGTCGAGACGTACGGCCTGGCGGAGACGGCCAAGCTGGTCCGCGACGCGGGCCTGGCCGTCACCACCCTCTGCCGTGGCGGCTTCTTCACGGCCATCGACCCGGCCGAGCGCGCCGAGGCCCTGTCCGACAACCGCCGCGCGATCGACGAGGCGGCCACGCTCGGCACCGACACACTCGTCCTGGTCTCGGGCGGCCTCCCGGCGGGCTCGAAGGACCTCCACGGCGCGCGGGAGCGCATCGCGGACGCGCTGGCGGAGCTGGGCCCGTACGCGGCTGCCAACGGCGTTCGGCTGGCCATCGAACCGCTCCACCCGATGTACGCGGCCGACCGCTGCGTGGTCTCCACCCTCACCCAGGCCCTGGACCTCGCCGAACGCTTCCCGGCGAACCAGGTCGGCGTCGCGGTGGACACGTACCACATCTGGTGGGACGACCAGGCCCCCGCAGAGATCGCCCGCGCGGGCGCCGGCGGCCGCATCCACACCTTCCAACTCGCCGACTGGACCACCCCGTTGCCCGAGGGCGTCCTGAACGGCCGCGGCCAGATCGGCGACGGCTCGATCGACATGCGGGAGTGGAAGGCGTACGTGGAGACGGCGGGCTACACCGGCCCGATCGAGGTCGAGCTGTTCAACGACGCGCTGTGGGCGAGGGACGGCCGCGAGGTCCTCGCCGAGACGGCGGCACGGTTCGTGGAGCACGTGGCCTGAGGAACGGACCCGGCCCCGAGGAACCTGAAAAAATCTCAGGAGACCGTGCAACCCTCCCCGTACTCCGTGGGTCGTACTTGGCATCAGGACTTCTGGAGGGGGATCCGGGGGGATCGCGGGGGTTCTGGTTTTTGGGGAGGGGAAACCGAGGGGGCCCGGTCGACGGACCGGGCCCCCTCGAAGCTTTCCAGTTTCGGGAACGCCTCAGAAGAAGACTCCGCAGCGCAGCAGGACGTTCGCGTACGGGCGTGCCTCGCCGGTTCGGACGATCAGGCGGGCGTCCGCCGAGAGGGTCTTCAGGTCCTCGTGGGAGACGTGGGACAGCGCGTCCGGGAAGCGGTCGGTCAGCAGTGCGGACGCCTTCGGGTTCGCCTCGCGCACCTCCTCCGCCGCCGTGGCACCCTCCACCACCAGCTCCTCCAGCAGGCCCGACAGGACCTCCTCGAAGGACGGCACCCCGGCACGGAAGGCCAGGTCGACGACCTTCGGCCCGGCCGGGATGGGCATGCCCACGTCGCAGATCAGTACGCCGTCGCCGTGGCCCAGCTCGGCTATGGCGCCCGCGAGATGACGGTTCAGGATTCCGGCCTTCTTCACAGGGCGGCAACTTCCTCGGCCGTCGGGAAGGACGCCTGGGCGCCCTCCCGGGTGACCGCCGCGGCGCCCACGCGGGCCGCGTACGCCGCCGCGTCCGCGAGGGACTCCCCGGTGCCCAGCCGCCAGGCCAGCGCCGCGGTGAAGGAGTCACCCGCACCGGTCGTGTCCACGGCGGCCACCTTCACGGACGGGACGCGGGCCGTGCCCGAGGCATCGGCGACCAGCGCGCCCTCCTCGCCCAGCGTGACGACCACCGAGCGCGGTCCGAGGGCGAGGAGCGCCTCGGCCCACCGCTCGGGCGTTCCGCCCGGGTCCGCGCCGAGTACGACGCGCGCCTCGTGCTCGTTCACGATCAGCGGGTCGCAGGCCGCGAGCACGGCCGGCGGCAACTCCCGGGGCGGGGACGGGTTCAGTACGAAACGGGTGCCGGACGGCAGGCTCCGTACGACCTCCTCGACCGTCTCCAGGGGGATCTCCAGCTGGGCCGAGACCACCCGGGAGGCCTCGAACAGGGCCGCCGCGTCCCGGACGTCGTCCGGGGTCAGGCGGCCGTTCGCGCCGGGCGACACGACGATGCTGTTGTCGCCGGAGGGGTCCACCGTGATCAGCGCGACCCCGGTGGGCGCCCCGCCGATGAGGACGCCGGCCGTGTCGACCCCGGCGTCCCGCTGCGAGTCGAGCAGCAGCCGGCCGTGCGCGTCGTCGCCGACCCGGGCCAGCAACCCCGTACGCGCCCCGAGCCGGGCGGCGGCGACCGCCTGGTTGGCGCCCTTGCCGCCCGGGTGGATGGCCAGGTCGGAGCCGAGCACGGTCTCCCCGGCGCCCGGCCGTCGCTCGACACCGATGACCAGGTCGGCGTTGGCCGATCCCACGACCAGCAGGTCGTAGTCGTACATGAAATGTCTCCCTGTGGGGGGTGGGTCGAGGGTGCGCGGCCGCCCCCGGCCGTCCGCGCACCCCGTCGAAGGGTCAGCCGCTGAACTCGGCCACGTTCTTCGCCGTGACCACCTTCACCGGAACCTTCACCGTCGTCTCGACCTTCTTGTCGTCGGCCGCCCGCAGCGCGTTCAGCACAGCGATCCTGCCCAGTTCCTTCGGCTGCTGCGCCACGGAGGCGTACATCGTGCCCTCCTTGACGGCCTTCAGACCGTCCGGCGTGCCGTCGAAACCGATGACCTGGACGGACTTTCCGGCCTTGGAGCCGAGCGCCTTGACCGCGCCGAGCGCCATCTCGTCGTTCTCGGCGAAGACGCCCTGGACGTCCGGGTGGGCCTGGAGAAGGTTCGTCATCACGTCGAGGCCCTTGGTGCGGTCGAAGTCGGCCGGCTGCTTGGCGACCACGTCGATGCCCGGGTAGGCCTTCAGGCCCTCCGCGAAGCCCGCGCCGCGCTCACGGCTCGCGGACGTACCGGCCAGACCCTGCAGAATCACGATCTTGCCCTTGCCGCCCAGCTTCTCGGCCAGCGCCTTGGCACCCAGCTTGCCGCCCTCGATGTTGTCGGAGGCCACGAGCGCGGCCGTCTCCGCCTTGTTGACGCCACGGTCGACGCCGACGACGGGGATGCCGGCCTTGTTCGCGGAGCGCACGGACGGGCCCGCCGCGTCCGAGTCCACCGGGTTGACGATGATCGAGTCGACGCCCTCGCTGGTGAAGTTCTGCAGCTGGTTGGCCTGCTGCGAGGCGTCGTTCTGCGCGTCCGTGACGGTCAGGTCGGCGCCGAGCTTCCTCGCCTCAGCCTGCGCACCCTCCTTGATCTGTACGAAGAAGGGGTTGTTCAGGGTGGACAGGGACAGACCGACCTTCGGGTTCGCCGAGGACGAGCCGTTGTTGAAGACGGACAGCCCGCCCACGATCGCCGACACCAGGATCACGGCGAGCCCGTACTTGATGGCCTGTGGCCCCTTGAGGCCCGACGAGCCCCCGGCACCGGCGGTCACCGGAGTCGCCCCGGCCTTGCGCCGCACGGTGTCGAGGAGCACCGCCAGCGCGATGACCACACCGATGACGACCTGCTGCCAGAACGCCGACACGGAAAGGAGGTTGAGGCCGTTGCGCAGCACCGCCAGGATCAGCGCGCCGATCAGCGTCCCGGACGCCTTGCCCGTACCGCCCGCGAGGGAGGCGCCGCCGATGACGACCGCGGCGATCGCGTCCAGCTCGTAGCCCTGCGCGGCCTGCGGCTGCGCGGAGGAGAGGCGCGAGGCGAGCACGATACCCGCGGCGGCCGCGAAGAGACCCGACAGCGCGTAGATGACGAGCTTCTGCTTCTTCACCCGCAGACCGGAGAGACGGGCAGCCTCCTCGTTGCCGCCGATCGCGTACATGGAGCGCCCGATGTACGTACGCCCCAGGATCAGGGCCGTGACGAGGCCCATGACGATCATCACGAGGACCGGCACCGGCAGCCAGCCGCCCAGCGTGTCACCGAGGTGCGAGACCGACTCCGGGAAGGCGATCGGGCTGCCCTGCGAGATCACCAGCGACAGACCGCGGCCCACCGACAGCATGGCGAGGGTCGCGATGAACGGCGGCAGCTTCCCGTACGAGATCAGGACGCCGTTGACCAGGCCGCAGGCTATGCCGGTGGCGATCGCGAGGATCACCGCGATCCAGACCGGTACACCCTCCGAAGTCGCCGTCCAGGCAAGGACGGTGGCGGACAGGGCCGCGACGGAACCGACCGACAGGTCGATGCCCGCCGAGACGATCACGAAGGTCACACCGAAGGCGAGGATGGCGGTCACGGCCGCCTGGACGCCGATGTTCAGCAGGTTGTCCGTCGTCAGGAAGTCGCCGGACAGGGCCGACATCGCGATGACGAGGATGACGAGCGCGGTGAGCGCGCCGTTGTCGAGCAGGAGCCGGCGCAGGCCGCCCGAGGCGCCACTCGCGCCCGATGTGCTCTTGAGCGTGTCAGTGGCCACGGGAGCCCTCCACAGCGGTAACGGAGTCGGTAGTAGTAGTGGCTGGTGCGATGGGTGTGCTGACGGCGAGTGCCATCACGGAGTCCTGGGTCGCCTCGTCGGCGGAGAGTTCGCCGGCGATCCGGCCCTGGGCCATCACCAGCACCCGGTCGCTCATGCCGAGCACCTCGGGCAGATCACTGGAGATCATCAGGACGGCATGACCGGCGGCGGTGAGTTCGTTGATCAGCTGGTAGATCTCGACCTTGGCGCCGACGTCGATACCGCGCGTCGGCTCGTCGAGGATCAGCACCTTGGTATCGGCGAGCAGCCACTTGCCGATGACGACCTTCTGCTGGTTGCCGCCGGAGAGCGTACGGACGTGCTGGCCGAGCCCGGCCATCCGTACGCCGAGCTGCTCGGCGATCTTCGCGGCACCCGCCCGCTGCCCCTTGAGGTCGACGAGCCCGCCGCGGGTCGCTGCCCGCAGGGTGACGAGCCCGAGGTTCTCCTCGACGGAGGCGTCGAGCAGGAGGCCCTGGCCCTTGCGGTCCTCGGGGACGAGCCCGATCCCGGCGGTCATGGCCGCGTTGACGTCGTGGCGGGGCAGCCGGGTACCGGCCATGGCCACGGACCCCTTGTCATACGGATCGGCGCCGAAGACGGCCCGTACGACCTCGGTACGTCCCGCTCCGACGAGCCCCGCGATGCCGACGACCTCACCGGCCCGCACGTCGAAGCTCACGTCATGGAACACCCCGTCCCGGGTGAGCCCCTCCACGGTGAGCAACGCGGTCCCGGCGTCGGCCCGTTCGCGCGGGTACTGGAGCTCGATGGAGCGGCCCACCATGAGGCGTACGAGCTCGTCCTCGGGTGTGGACGCGGGCACCTGGCCGATGCTCCGGCCGTCCCGGAGGACCGTGACGCGGTCTCCCAGGGCGGCGATCTCCTCCAGGTGATGCGTGATGAAGACGACGCCGACGCCGTCCTCGCGCAGCTGCCGCACGATCCGGAAGAGTTTTTCGACCTCTCCGGAGGTGAGCACCGCGGTCGGCTCGTCCATGATCAGGACGCGTGCGTCCAGGCTCAGCGCCTTGGCGATCTCGACCATCTGGAGACGCGCGATACCGAGTTCACGCACCCGCGCGCGCGGGGACACGTCTACGCCCACCCGCTCCAGGAGTACGGCGGCGTCGGCCTCCATCGTCTTCCGGTCGATCATCCCGAAACGGCGAGGCTGCCGTCCCAGGAAGATGTTCTCGGCGACCGTCAGATCGGGAACCAGGTTGAACTCCTGGTAGATGGTCGCGATCCCGAGGCGCTCGGCGTCCTGCGCGTCGTGAATACGGACCTTCTTGCCGTCGACCACGATCTTCCCGGCATCGGGCCGGTACGCACCGGACAGCATCTTGATGAGGGTGCTCTTGCCGGCGCCGTTCTCGCCGAGCAGCACGTGCACCTCGCCGCGGCGCAGATCGAAGTCGACGCTGTCGAGCGCGATCACACCGGGGAAGGTCTTGCGTATGCCTTCGATACGCAGCAACTCGTCGGGACTGCTCACGTGTTGCTCCTTTGCGGGGACGGGTGCGGGGACGAGTGCGGGGATGGCTGCGGGGACAGGGGCTCGCCGCGTGATTCGCCGTGGGACTCGCCGCAGGAGCGGCGGACGACGAGACGGGCGGGGAGGGTGACGGACTGCGGGGGGCGGCCCTCGATGCGGTCGACGAGGGCGCGTACGGCGGCCCGGCCCAGGTCGGCGGTGGGCTGGGCGATGGCCGTGATGGGCGGATCGGTGTGCACGAACCAGGGGATGTCGTCGAACGCGGCGAGCGCGATGTCGTCGGGAACCCGCATCCCGCGCGCGCGGATGGCGTCCAGGGCGCCCAGGGCCATCAGGTTGTCGGCCGCGAAGACGACTTCCGGCGGCTCGGGGAGGCTCAGGAACTCCTCGGTGACCCGGCGACCGCTGGCCGCCTGGAAGTCGCCCTGCCCTATGTAGGCGTCGGGCAGGGGGAGTCCGTACTCCTGGAGGGCGTCCCGGAAGGCATGCACGCGCTCGCTGCCGGTCGTGGTGGCCGCCGGGCCCGCGATGATGGCGAGCCTGCGGTGGCCGAGGCGGTGCAGGTGGGCGACGAGATCGTGTACGGCTGCGAGGCCGTCGGCGCGGATCACCGGTACCGGTACGTCCACGTCCATGCCGGGGATCCAGCGGTCCACGAAGACCATCGGGGTCGCGCGCGCGGCGTCCAGCATCAGCGGGGAGCCGCCGTCCGTGGGCGACACGAGGAGGCCGTCGATGCGGCGGTCGAGGAGCGTGCGGACGTGGTGGTCCTGCAGCTCGGGCCGTTCGTCGGCGTTTCCGATGATGACGCTGTAGCCGAGGGCGCGGGCCTCCTCCTCGACGGAGCGGGCCAGTTCGGTGAAGTACGGGTTGAGTACGTCACTGATGACCAGGCCGAGGGTGCGGGTCTGGTCGGTGCGCAGGGAGCGGGCGACGGCGTTCGGGCGGTAGCCCAGGGTCTCGACGGCGGCCAGTACGTGGGCGCGTGCCGCTGGGCTGACCGAGGGGTGGTCGTTCAGCACGCGGGAGACCGTGGCGACGGATACGCCTGCCTCGGCGGCGACGTCCTTGATGCTCGCCATCGTCGCTCCACCTCCTCGTGGAATCGATTACATGCGTCTACGGGGAGGATTGGAATCGATTACATGGAAGTTAACAAGTGCCTGAGACCGGATCGTGATGGTGGGGGGTGGGGTGGGTGGGGGTGTTGTGGGGGTTGTTTTTGGCTGCGGGTTGGGTGTGGCTGGTCGCGCAGTTCCTCGCGCCCCTAAAAGATGCGCCAGCTGTTTGGTGTCGGGTCGGGGCCGCGACGGGGCATCCGATCGCAGCTGTGTCGTCCTCTGTTTGTTGGGTGCCCATGGGAGGTCGTGCTGCGATCGGAAACCCCGACACGGCCCCTTGCGCCGGAGGGCGGCTGCCGCCCGGTGGGGCCACTTGTCAAGACACGACCACGGCCGCGCTTTTAGGGGCGCGACCAGCCCCCGCCGGGCCGCAGATGTCATGTGCGAATGCAGGCCCTCGTTGTCAGAGGTGGGCGGTAGCGTCGGATCATGTCCAAGCAAGGGGTGGGGAGCGGGGAGCGGAACCTGGCGGTTCTGGAGGGTGTGCTGGAGCGGATCACGTACGCCAATGAGGAGAACGGCTATACGGTCGCCCGGGTCGATACCGGCCGAGGTGGCGGTGATCTCCTTACGGTCGTTGGTGCGCTGCTCGGTGCGCAGGTGGGGGAGTCTCTGCGTATGGAGGGCCGTTGGGGCTCGCACGCGCAGTACGGCAAGCAGTTCACGGTCGAGAACTACACGACGGTCCTCCCGGCCACCGTCCAGGGCATCCGCCGCTATCTCGGGTCCGGCCTGGTCAAGGGCATCGGGCCGGTCTTCGCCGACCGCATCACGACGCACTTCGGCCTGGATACCCTCCAGATCATCGAGGAGGAGCCGAAGCGGCTCATCGAGGTCCCCGGTCTCGGTCCCAAGCGCACCAAGAAGATCACCGAGGCCTGGGAGGAACAGAAGGCGATCAAGGAGGTCATGCTCTTCCTCCAGACCGTCGAGGTGTCGACGTCGATCGCGGTCCGCATCTACAAGAAGTACGGCGACGCGTCCATCTCGGTCGTCAAGAACCAGCCGTACCGCCTCGCGTCGGACGTCTGGGGCATCGGGTTCCTCACCGCCGACAAGATCGCCCAGTCCGTCGGCATCCCGCACGACAGCCCCGA
Source organism: Streptomyces sp. NBC_00878 (assembly GCF_026341515.1). Taxonomy (NCBI): domain Bacteria; kingdom Bacillati; phylum Actinomycetota; class Actinomycetes; order Kitasatosporales; family Streptomycetaceae; genus Streptomyces; species Streptomyces sp. NBC_00878. Next base: position 7,023,115 of record NZ_JAPEOK010000001.1, read on the forward strand.
GCGCGTCAAGGCCGGTCTCCAGTACGCCCTTTCGCAGTCCACCGACCAGGGCCACTGCTTCCTTCCGGAGGAGCGGCTGATCGCGGACGCGGTGAAACTGCTCCAGGTGGACACGGGCCTGGTCATCGAGTGCCTGGCGGAGCTGGCGGCGCCGGTGGAGGAGGGCGAGGACCCGGGTGTCGTGCGGGAGCGGGTGCCCGGGCTGGACGGCGGCGATCCGGTCACCGCCATCTACCTGGTCCCCTTCCATCGGGCTGAACTGTCCCTCTCGGCCCAACTCCTGCGCCTCCTACGTACGGACGAGGACCGCATGCCGGGCTTCCGGGACGTGGCCTGGGACAAGGCACTGGCCTGGCTCAAGGACCGTACGGGGGTGGAGCTGGCCCCCGAGCAGGAGGAGGCGGTCCGGCTCGCCCTCACCGAGAAGGTCGCGGTGCTCACGGGCGGGCCCGGCTGCGGCAAGTCGTTCACGGTCCGCTCGATCGTGGAGCTGGCGCGGGCTAAGCGGGCGAAGGTCGTGCTGGCCGCGCCGACAGGCCGCGCCGCCAAGCGACTTGCCGAGCTGACCGGGGCCGAGGCCTCCACCGTGCACCGGCTCCTGGAGCTGAAGCCGGGCGGCGACGCGGCGTACGACAAGGACCGCCCACTGGACGCGGACCTGGTGGTCGTGGACGAGGCGTCGATGCTGGACCTGCTCCTCGCCAACAAGCTGGTGAAGGCGGTCCCTCCGGGCGCGCACCTCTTGTTCGTCGGAGACGTCGACCAACTGCCGAGCGTGGGCGCGGGCGAGGTGCTGCGCGACCTGCTCGCCGAGCGCGGGCCGGTCCCGGCCGTCCGTCTCACCCGGGTGTTCCGGCAGGCCCAGCAATCAGGCGTGGTGACGAACGCTCACCGGATCAACGCGGGGCAGCAGCCCATCACGGACAAGCTCAAGGACTTCTTCCTCTTCGTCGAGGACGACACGGAGGAGGCGGGGCGGCTGACGGTGGATGTGGCTGCGCGGCGCATTCCGGCCAAGTTCGGGCTGGATCCCCGCCGTGACGTTCAGGTCCTGGCCCCCATGCACCGCGGCCCGGCAGGCGCCGGCACCCTCAACGGGCTGCTCCAGCAGGCCATCACCCCGGCCCGCCCCGACCTCCCCGAGAAGCGCTTCGGCGGCCGCGTCTTCCGTGTCGGCGACAAGGTCACCCAGATCCGCAACAACTACGAGAAGGGCGAGAACGGCGTCTTCAACGGCACGGTGGGGGTGGTGACTTCCCTCAACCTCGACGACCAGCGCCTCACGGTCCTGACGGACGAGGACGAGGAGATCCCGTACGAGTTCGACGAACTGGACGAGCTGGCCCACGCGTACGCGGTCACGATCCACCGCTCCCAGGGCAGCGAGTACCCCGCTGTCGTGATCCCCGTCACCACGGGCGCCTGGATGATGCTCCAACGCAACCTCCTCTACACGGCGGTCACCCGAGCCAAGCAGCTCGTAGTCCTCGTCGGCTCCCGCAAGGCCCTGGGCCAGGCGGTCCGCACGGTCTCCGCAGGCCGCCGATGCACGGCCTTGGACTTCCGCCTGTCAGGCACCCGACTCCCGGAATGAGCTTCAACTGCGGCCCGGCGGGGGCTGGTCGCGCAGTTCCTCGCGCCCCTAAAAAGGCCCCTGCTGTGGTCGTGTCTTGACAAGTGGCCCCACTCAGCGGCGGTCGCCCTCCGGCGCGAGGGGTCGTGTCGGGGTTTCCGATCGCAGCACGACCTCTCCAGGGCACCTTGATGGCCCGGGATGACACAGCTGCGATCGGATGCCCCGTCGCGGCCCCGTCCCACCACCAAACGGCTGGCGCATCTTTTAGGGGCGCGGGGAACGGCGCGACAAGCCCAAGACAACCCGCACCCGGCAAAAATGATCGATCAAATCCGTCAGAAACGTCACACGGCACTTTCGGAAGGAGGACGAAGGGGGCAGGATGAACAGGTTGGCGGCACTGAGTGCCGCCAACCGGCCCAATGGCCGACCCCGAGTGCACTCTCCTGCGCCAAATGGGGGATGGTAGAGACAGTCAGGGCACCTCGAAGAAGAGGCACAACGTCGGTGAGGGATGACGTGAGCGACAACTCTGTAGTACTGCGGTACGGCGACGGCGAGTACACCTACCCGGTGATCGACAGCACCGTCGGCGACAAGGGCTTCGACATCGGCAAGCTCCGCGCCCAGACCGGTCTGGTGACCCTGGACAGCGGGTACGGAAACACCGCCGCCTATAAATCCGCCGTCACCTATCTCGACGGTGAGCAGGGCATCCTCCGCTACCGCGGCTATCCGATCGAGCAGCTGGCCGAGCGTTCCACCTTCCTTGAGGTGGCCTCCCTGCTGATCAACGGCGAGCTGCCCACGGTCGACGAGCTCTCCGTCTTCAAGAACGAGATCACGCAGCACACCCTGCTGCACGAGGACGTCAAGCGTTTCTACCAGGGCTTCCCGCGCGACGCCCACCCGATGGCGATGCTGTCCTCGGTGGTCAGCGCCCTGTCGACGTTCTACCAGGACAGCCACAACCCGTTCGACGAGAAGCAGCGTCACCTTTCGACGATCCGCCTCCTCGCCAAGCTTCCGACGATCGCGGCGTACGCGTACAAGAAGTCCATCGGCCACCCGTTCGTCTACCCGCGCAACGACCTCGGGTACGTCGAGAACTTCCTGCGCATGACCTTCTCGGTCCCCGCCCAGGAGTACGAGCCGGACCCGGTCGTCGTCTCGGCGCTCGACAAGCTGCTCATCCTGCACGCGGACCACGAGCAGAACTGTTCGACCTCCACCGTCCGTCTGGTGGGCTCGTCGCAGGCGAACATGTTCGCTTCGATCTCCGCCGGCATCAGCGCCCTCTGGGGCCCCCTGCACGGCGGCGCCAACCAGTCCGTCCTGGAGATGCTGGAAGGCATCCAGGCCTCTGACGGCGACGTCGACTCCTTCATCCGCAAGGTGAAGAACAAGGAGGACGGCGTCCGCCTGATGGGCTTCGGCCACCGGGTGTACAAGTCCTTCGACCCGCGCGCCAAGATCATCAAGGCTGCCGCGCACGACGTCCTCTCGGCCCTCGGCAAGTCCGACGAGCTGCTGGACATCGCGCTCAAGCTGGAGGAGCACGCGCTCTCCGACGACTACTTCGTCTCGCGCAACCTCTACCCGAACGTCGACTTCTACACCGGCCTGATCTACCGGGCCATGGGCTTCCCGACCGAGATGTTCACGGTCCTGTTCGCCCTCGGCCGCCTCCCGGGCTGGATCGCCCAGTGGCACGAGATGATCAAGGAGCCGGGTTCGCGTATCGGCCGCCCGCGCCAGATCTACACGGGCGTGGTCGAGCGGGACTTCGTTCCTGTCGAAGAGCGTTAGGCAGTTCGTTCGTCCGCGGGTCCGCGGGGGCTGGCCACACAGTTCCCCGCGGACCTGAAGAGGGGGCGTCCCTGGCAAGGGGCGCCCCCTCTTCAGGTGCCCAAGTGAGTCGTACGGAACAACAGGTCGTACGGAATAACAGAAGGCGCCCCGCTACGGTCCCCCCACGGGCCGTAGATCGGGGCGCCTTCCCATGTCCCGGTGCGGATTCCCCCCACGGGATCCGGCCGGGCGCCTGAAGGCAGCGCCTGAATCGCTGCGAGCAAAACGAGCAAAACTGGATGGACTACCGCACTGCGGTCTGCCGGGACCCGTACGTACGGGAGGGCCGCTCAAAGCTCCCCGCTGTACGTGCCCCGGCAACGCAATTCCGAGAACGTCCCCCAAGACGCCCTCAGATGCCGGACACGCCCCCCAAGACGTCTCCAGCATCGTCAATCTAGACTCACGAACCCCTTCGTTGGTTACGTTCGCACCACTGTGATCTGCGTCTCCTGCGTATGTCCTGAAGATACGCAAGAGCTCCGACAGCGCTATCGGCACCCAAGCGTAAGGATGATGCGCGAGCCTTGTGAAGAGCTTATGTGAAGGCGTGTGCCGGACTCTAGGGGGACTCTTACCTCTTCGTCATGAAAATGCCCGGAGCCGGAGGCTGTTCGTGATCACGAACACAGAGGAGAAGGCCATGGCCGCGCCCGCGATCATCGGGTTCAGCAGGCCCGCCGCGGCGAGCGGCAGCGCCGCCACGTTGTAGCCGAAGGCCCAGACCAGGTTTCCCTTGATCGTGGAGAGCGTCCTGCGCGACAGCCGGATCGCGTCCGCGGCCACGCGCAGGTCACCCCGTACGAGCGTCAGGTCGCTCGCCTCGATCGCCGCGTCCGTCCCGGTGCCCATGGCGAGACCCAGGTCGGCGGTGGCGAGCGCGGCCGCGTCGTTGACGCCGTCGCCGACCATCGCCACCGTCCGCCCCTCGCTCCGCAGCCGCTCGATCACGTCGACCTTGTCCCGTGGCAGCACCTCGGCGATCACGTCCGAGGGAGCGATCCCGACCTCGCGGGCCACGGACTCGGCGACGGTCCGGTTGTCCCCGGTCAGCAGCACCGGCCTGAGGCCCAGGGCACGCAGGGCGCGGACCGCCTCCGCGCTGGTCTCCTTGACCGCGTCGGCGACGGTGACGACACCGCGTGCCACCCCGTCCCAGGCGACGGTCACGGCGGTGCGCCCCTCCTCCTCGGCCCGGGTCTTGAACGCGACCAGCTCGTCCGGCAGCGCGATCCCGGCCTCTTCGAGGAGGCGGGCCCGCCCCACGAGCACCTCGTGGCCCTCGACCGTGCCGCGCACCCCGAGCCCCGCCACACTCACGAAGCCGTCCACGCCCGGCAGAGCCCCTGTGCGCGCCTGAGCGCCCGCCGCCACGGCCCGGGCGACCGGATGCTCGGAGGCATGCTCCAGGGCGCCCGCGAGCCGCAGTACCCGCTCCTCCTCGGTGCCGTCGGCCGCGTACACCTCCTGGAGGGTCATGCGGCCGGTGGTGACCGTGCCGGTCTTGTCCAGGACGACCGTGTCGACGCGGCGTGTGGACTCCAGGACCTCGGGGCCCTTGATGAGGATGCCGAGCTGAGCGCCGCGGCCCGTGCCGACCATGAGCGCGGTCGGGGTGGCGAGACCGAGCGCGCACGGACAGGCGATGATCAGCACGGCGACGGCCGCGGTGAACGCGGCGGCCGTGTCACCGGTGATGCCGAGCCAGCCCCCGAACGTGCCGACCGCGATCAGCAGCACGACGGGTACGAAGATGCCGGAGATCCGGTCGGCGAGGCGCTGCACCTGTGCCTTGCCGTTCTGCGCGTCCTCCACGAGCCGTGCCATCCGCGCGAGCTGGGTGTCCGCACCGATGCGGGTCGCCTCGACGACGAGCCGTCCGCCCGCGTTCACAGTCGCGCCCGTGACGGCCGAACCGACCGTCACGTCCACCGGCACCGACTCGCCGGTCAGCATGGACGCGTCGACCGCCGAGGACCCCTCGACGACCGTGCCGTCCGTCGCGACCTTCTCGCCGGGCCGTACGACGAAGCGGTCGCCCACGGCCAGCCGGTCCACGGGGACGCGTGTCTCGCGGCCGTCACGTACGACGGACACGTCCTTCGCGCCCAGGTGCATGAGGGCCCGGAGGGCGGCCCCCGCGCGCCGTTTGGAGCGGGCTTCCAGATAGCGGCCGAGGAGGATGAGGGCGACGACCCCGGCGGCGACTTCGAGGTAGATCGCCGACGAGCCCTCCGTACGGGAGACGGTGAGGGTGAAGCCCTCGTCCCGCATGCCTTCCATGCCCGCCATGCCTGCCGTCCCCGCGTCGCCGAGGAACAGCGCCCACAGGGACCAGACGAACGCGGCGAGCGTGCCGACCGAAACGAGGGTGTCCATGGTGGCCGCGCCGTGCCGGGCGTTCGTGAACGCCGCCCGGTGGAAGGGCAGTCCGCCCCACACGACGACGGGCGCGGCGAGGGTCAGCGCGAGCCACTGCCAGTTGTCGAACTGGAGGGCCGGGATCATCGACAGCAGGACGACGGGGGCGGCGAGGAGGGCGGAGACGGTGAGGCGCTCGCGCAGCGCGGCCAGTTCGGGATCGGGGGCCTCGGTCCCCTCGGGGGCTTCGTCCGCGATCGGTTCGGGTGCGGGCTCCTCGGCCGTGTACCCCGTCTTCACCACGGTGGCGATCAGGTCGGTGACCAGCACCTCCGGCGCGTACGAGACCTTCGCCTTCTCCGTCGCGTAGTTCACCGTGGCGGTGACGCCGTCCATGCGGTTGAGCTTCTTCTCGACGCGGGCCGCGCAGGAGGCGCAGGTCATCCCGCCGATCGTCAGCTCGACCTCCGAGGTCCCGCTTATCGGAACGGCCGTGGTGGTGCTGGTCATGTCCGTGCTCCGGGTCCCGCCGGTGTCAGGCCTTGTCGACGAGTTCGAAGCCGGCCTCGTCGACGGCGGCGCGCACGGCCTCCTCGTCGAGCGGGGCGGCGGAGACCACGGTCACCTCGCCGGTGGCGGCGACGGCCTTCACCGAGGTGACACCGGCGATCTCGGAGATCTCGCTCGACACCGAGCCTTCGCAGTGCCCGCAGCTCATCCCGCTCACCTGGTAGACGGTGGTGAGAGAGCCCGGGGTGTCGGTCTGGGCGGTCATGTCGTTGCTCCTCGTCGAGACGTATCGAGATGTGCCGAGATGTATGGGGCGTGCGTGGCCCACGGGGCCTCACCCTATCGACACTGTACCCCTAGGGGGTATTTATCCAAGGGGGGCGGCCCTTCTGGGGCGCGGGGCTGTATCTATGTGCGGCTCCTCCCCCACTCTCGGCTTCTCCCCCACTCTCGGCTTCGCTCGAGCGGGGGGACCCCCATGAGCGGGGGGACCCCCATCGTGGGCGCGACCAGCCCCCACCGTCCCGCAGGCGGACAACCGTGCTCCCCGCGGGGCATCTAGGCCCTGTCGTCAAATTCCCGTCTGCCTCGCGACGCCATGCACGCTCCCCCACTGCCTTAAGGGCGTGGGAGGTGCCCCCACTCGCCGCACCGGGCGTAGCCCCAAGTACGTCCAGTACGAGGGTCTACGCCCGGCGCACCGAGAGCACGCACCTGACGCCGCGAGGCCGCCCTTCGGGCGACGACGCGAATTTGACGACAGGGCCTAGCGTTCGGTCAGGAACGAACGGCGATCCACGACAGAGGGGCAACACGCATGCGGGCAGTCGTGTTCGAGCAATACGGAGAACCGGCCGAACTGCAAACCGTGCCGGACCCGGCCCCCGCCCTGCACGGCGTCGTGGTCCGGGTAGAGGCCACCGGCCTGTGCCGCAGCGACTGGCACGGCTGGCAGGGCCACGACCCGGACATCGCCCTGCCGCACGTGCCCGGACACGAACTCGCCGGAACCGTCGAGGCGGTGGGCGCCCTGGTGACCGGCTGGCGCCCAGGCGACCGCGTCACCGTGCCCTTCGTCTGCGCCTGCGGCAGCTGCCCCTCCTGCGCGGCGGGCGACCAGCAGGTGTGCGAGCGGCAGACCCAGCCGGGGTTCACGCACTGGGGTTCCTTCGCCGAGTACGTCGCCCTGGACCACGCCGACGTGAACCTCGTCGCCGTCGCGGACGAGCTGTCCTTCGGGACGGCGGCCTCGCTGGGCTGCCGGTTCGCCACGGCGTTCCGCGCGGTCGTCGCGCAGGGGCGGGTGGCGCCGGGGGAGTGGGTGGCCGTGTACGGCTGCGGCGGGGTCGGACTGTCCGCCGTGATGATCGCGGCGGCCGCCGGCGCACGAGTCGTCGCGGTCGACCTCTCGCCCCGGGCCCTGGACCTGGCACGGGAGTTCGGGGCGGCCGAGTGTGTGGACGCGGCCGGGGCCTCCCGTCCCGAGGACACCGCGGCGGCGGTCCGCGACCTGACGGGCGGCGGCGCCCACCTCTCCCTCGACGCGCTCGGCTCCCCGGCCACCTGCGCGGCGTCGGTGGGCAGCCTGCGCCGCCGGGGCCGGCACGTCCAGGTCGGCCTGCTGCCACAGGATCCGACGCTGCCGATGTCCCGGGTGATCGGCCTCGAACTCGAACTCCTCGGCAGCCACGGCATGCCCGCCCACGCCTACCCGCCGATGCTGGAGTCCGTACGGGCCGGTGCGCTGCGGCCCGACCTCCTGGTGACGTCCACGATCCCCCTCGACGCTGCTCCCGCCGCGCTGGCGGCGATGGGGGCGGCGCCGGGGGCGGGCGTGACCGTCATCGAGCCGTGGGCCTGAGCCCTTTGCTCCCCGGGCCGGCATGAAACCCGGTCCCCGCACGGCGCACGCGCGGGGATCCGGTTGTCGTGTCGGGAGGTGATCAGCCGGTCCTGCGGCCCCTGTTGCCGGGCCGCGCCGCGACCCACGCGCGGACCGTGTCGGCGTACCAGTAGGGCTTGCCGCTCTCCACGTGGTCGGGCGGGGGCAGCAGTCCGTGCTTGCGGTAGGACCGTACGGTGTCCGGCTGCACCTTGATGTGCGCCGCGATCTCCTTGTACGACCAGAGCCTTCGGTCGGTCATCTGTAGCACCTCCCTGCGCGTGCCGCAGCGGCGGCCGAGGAGCGGCCGTCGGGGGAGCCGGGCACTGCACTGGCGATCACAAAGCCTGTGTCCGTTGAACGACACAGCGTGAGTACCAGGTGGGGCTGTCGCCCGGTTGTGACTCAAGACCCACGTACACGCGACATGCGTGACAGGAAGGGGTCTTTTGTGACACGAGTGACGCATTGTGCATCAGAGGGCCGAAGTTACGCATCGGAAGACCGAGGCGAGGGCCGCGATGACAACGACGTCAGGGGGTCAGCTTCGGGTCCGTCGGGGAACGGTGTCAAGGCCTGGTCCGAATGTCCGGACAACCAATTGACAGGGCTCTGTGAGCGCCGCTAGACCTGGGGTCAACCGATGTGAAGGGAACTCGATGGCCGAGTCCGCGGAGTCCAGTGCGTACGACCTCATCACCATGGGGCGGATCGGCGTGGACCTCTACCCGCTGCAGACCGGGGTGCCGCTCCCGAAGGTGACCTCCTTCGGGAAGTTCCTCGGCGGTTCGGCGGCCAACGTGGCGGTCGCGGCGGCTCGGCACGGGCGGCGTACGGCGGTTGTGACGCGTACCGGCGACGATCCTTTCGGGACATATCTGCACGAGGCGCTGCGGGACTTCGGGGTCGACGACCGCTGGGTGACACCCGTGCCCGGACTGCCGACGCCGGTCACCTTCTGCGAGGTGTTCCCGCCGGACGACTTCCCGCTGTACTTCTACCGGCAGCCGAAGGCGCCGGACCTGGAGATCGACGCGCACGAGCTGGATCTGGACGCGATCCGCGACACCCGGATCTTCTGGGTCACGGGTACGGGCCTGAGCGAGGAGCCCAGCCGCACGGCGACGCTCGCCGCCCTCGCCCACCGCGCCAAGTCCGGCACGACGGTCTTCGATCTGGACTGGCGGCCGGCGTTTTGGAAAGACACAGCCTGGCGCGATCCGGAAGCCGCCCGGCCCTTCTACGCCGAGGCCCTGCGCCACACCACGGTCGCCGTCGGCAACCTCGACGAGGTGGAGGTCGCGACCGGAGTGCGCGAGCCCCACGCCGCCGCCCGCGCGCTCCTCGACGCGGGCGTGGAACTGGCCGTGGTCAAACAGGGCCCCAAGGGCGTCCTGGCCGTGAACCGGCAGGGCGAGTCGGCGGAGGTCCCGCCGCTCCCGGTGACGGTCCTCAACGGCCTCGGCGCGGGCGACGCGTTCGGCGGCTCCCTCTGCCACGGCCTGCTGGCCGGCTGGGACCTGGAGCGGATCATGCGCCACGCCAACGCCGCCGGCGCCATCGTCGCCTCCCGCCTGGAGTGCTCCTCCGCCATGCCGACCCCGCCGGAGGTCGAGCAGGCCCTGAAGGCGGGGGCGGTGCTGTGAGCGCGGGACACGCGGGGGCAGCCGGGTACGAAGGGGGCGTCGCGGAGGCGGGCCCCTCGGCATCGCCCGCCTCGACGGGCATCGACGTCTCGGAACTCGTCCGGATACGGGCCCAGCGCCCCGAGGCCGTCCAGGAGGCCGCCGCCCGACGGCCCCGGCGGTCGCTCCTCGGTGACTCCGGGCGGCTGATGATCGTCGCCGCCGACCACCCCGCCCGCGGCGCCCTCTCGGTGGGCGACCGCAGGCTCGCCATGGCCAACCGGATCGACCTGCTCGAACGGCTCTGCCTGGCCCTCTCCCGGCCGGGCGTCGACGGGGTGCTCGCGACCGCCGACATCCTCGACGACCTGCTGCTGCTCGGCGCGCTGGACCACAAGGTGGTCATGGGCTCGATGAACCGGGGCGGACTCGCGGGCGCGGCCTGGGAGTTGGACGACCGGTTCACCGGACACCGGCCCCGCGACATCGAGCGGCTCCGCTTCGACGCGGGCAAGCTGTTGCTGCGGATCGACTACGACGACCCGGGCTCGCTCACCACCCTGGAGTCGACGGCCCGAGCCGTGGACGACATGGCCGAGCGCCGACTCCCGGTGTTCGTCGAGCCGTTCCTCAGCCGCCGCGACCCCGCCACGGGCGCCCTCCACAACGACCTGGGCGCCGACGCCGTCACCAAGTCCATCGCCATAGCGAGCGGCCTGGGCGGCAGTTCGGCGTACACCTGGCTGAAGGTCCCCGTCACCGCGAACCCCGACGACATGGCCCGTGTCATGGAGACCTCCACGCTCCCGGCCGTCCTGCTCGGCGGAGACGTCGGCGCCGACCAGGAGGGCGCGTACGAGAAATGGCGCGGTGCCCTCCAACTGCCCACCGTCCAGGGGCTGGTGGTGGGACGCTCGCTGCTCTACCCGGCCGACGGCGATGTCGGGGCCGCGGTCGACACCGCCGTGGGACTGCTGTGAAGGGGAGCCGATATGACCGACCAGCCGTACGGCCCCAAGGGCGGTTGCACCGTGCGCCCCGAGGGGAATAAAGAGGACAAACTTGTTCAACTCCTGGGCAGGGAGAGCGTGTTCGCCGGAGTCACCGACTTCGCGCACACCCCCCGTCACGCCCGGGCACCGATCGCCTCCGGCGCGGGAAGCCGCTTCGCCCTGGCAGGAGCGAAGTGCGAGCGACGACTCCCCGCCCGCTACGGCCCCGCGCCGGAGGTCCCCGACACCGGGTGTCCTGACACCGGGTGTCCCGACACCAGGTGTCCCGACACCGGGTGTTCATGGCCGTACGACGGGCCGATGCACGACGGACCCGTTCACGACGGACCGATTGGCGGGCAGGCATTAGAGACGTAGGGCCTGCCCAGACGTATGACGTGGCGGATTCGTTTCCACCCGGGACACGTAGAAAGCGCAGAGGGCTACCGATGACAGAGCCGATGTCAACGACGACAAGGCTGACGGTCGCGCAGGCACTGGTGCGGTTCCTGGCCGCCCAGTACACGGAACGCGACGGTGTGCGACGCCGCCTGGTCGACGCCACCTGGGGCATCTTCGGGCACGGCAACGTCGCCGGGCTCGGGCAGGCGCTCCTGGAGTACGGCGACGACATGCCCTACCACCAGGGCCGCAACGAGCAGTCCATGGTCCACGCGGCCGTCGGCTACGCGCGTCAGTCCAACCGCCTCTCCACGCAGGCCGTGACGACCTCCATCGGCCCGGGTGCCACCAACCTCGTCACCGGTGCCGCCCTCGCCACGATCAACCACCTCCCGGTGCTCCTGCTGCCCGGCGACGTCTTCGCGACCCGCCCCGCCGACCCGGTACTCCAGCAGCTCGAAGTCCCGTACGCGGGCGATGTGTCGGTCAACGACTGTCTGCGCCCGGTGTCGAAGTACTTCGACCGGATCACCCGCCCCGAGGCCCTGATCCCGGCCGCCCTCCAGGCGATGCGGGTGCTCACCGACCCCGTCGACACGGGCGCCGTCACGCTCGCGCTCCCGCAGGACGTACAGGCGGAAGCCTTCGACTGGCCCGAGGAGTTCTTCGCCGAGCGCGTCTGGGCCGTACGCCGTCCGGTCGCCGACCCGGTGGAACTGGCCGCCGCCGTAAGGGCGGTACGGGACGCCCGGCGCCCCCTGATCATCGCGGGCGGCGGAGTCCACCACAGCGAGGCCGAGGACGCGCTCAAGGAGTTCGCCGACCTCACCCGCATCCCGGTCGCCTCGACGCAGGCCGGCAAGGGCTCGCTGACCTGGGACCACCCGGCGGACGTCGGCGGCATCGGGCACACCGGCACCGCGACCGCCTGCGAACTCGCCCGCACCGCCGACCTGGTGATCGGCGTCGGCACCCGCTACACCGACTTCACCACCGCCTCCGGCACCCTCTTCGCCGCCCAGGGCGTCCGCTTCCTGAACGTCAACATCGCGTCCTTCGACGGCCACAAGCTCTCCGGCCAGCCGCTCGTCGCGGACGCCCGCACGGCCCTCGAGTCCCTCACGGAGGCGCTCGCGCTGCACCGCCACCGCGCCGAACCCGCGTACGTCACCGAGTACACGGACGACAAGGAGCGCTGGGAGTACCGCGTCGACGCGGCGTACGAGGCGGAGGACCCGGACATCCGGCCCACCCAGCCGCAGGTCCTCGGCCTGCTCGACGAGATCGTCACCGAGGACGACATCCTCATCAACGCGGCCGGTTCCCTCCCCGGCGACCTGCACAAACTCTGGCGTGCCCGCTCCCGCGACCAGTACCACGTCGAGTACGGCTACTCCTGCATGGGCTATGAGATCCCGGCCGCCATCGGCGTACGGCTCGCCGCGCCCGACCGTCCCGTCTGGGCGCTGGTCGGCGACGGCACGTACCTGATGATGCCGACGGAGATCGTCACCGCCGTACAGGAGGGCATCGCGATCAAGGTCGTGATCCTGCAGAACCACGGGTACGCGTCCATCGGCGGCCTCTCCGAGACGGTCGGCGGCGAGCGGTTCGCCACCGCCTACCGGCACCGGGCCGAGGACGGCACGTACACGGGGCGCGCGCTGCCCGTCGACCTGGCCGCCAACGCGGCCAGCCTGGGCATGCGGGTTCTGCGCGCCAAGACGGTGCGCGAGCTGCGCACGGCTCTCGCCGAGGCGCGGACGGCCGACACTCCCACTTGTGTCTACGTGGAGACCCAAACGGCAGACACAGTGTCGGGCGCGCCTCCGGCGCAGGCCTGGTGGGATGTTCCTGTGGCCGCGACCGCGACCCGACCGTCCGCGGTCAAGGCCCGTGAGCTGTACGAACGGCACGTCTCCACCCGGCGCCGCCATCTGTGAAGGAGCACTCGGTCATGACGAAGATCGTCAACCACTGGATCGGCGGCAAGACCGCCGAAGGCGCGTCGGGCACGTACGGGCCGGTCACCGACCCGGCGACCGGCGAGGTCACCACGAAGGTCGCCTTCGCGACCGTCGACGAGGTGGATGCGGCGGTCGCTGCCGCGAAGGACGCCTACGCGACCTGGGGCACCTCCTCGCTGGCCAGGCGGTCCACGATCCTCTTCAAGTTCCGCGCGCTGCTGGACGAGCACCGCGACGAGATCGCCGCTCTGATCACCGCCGAGCACGGCAAGGTGCACTCCGACGCGCTCGGCGAGGTCGCGCGCGGTCTGGAGATCGTGGACCTGGCGTGCGGGATCACCGTGCAGCTCAAGGGCGAGCTGTCGACCGAGGTCGCCTCCCGGGTCGACGTGGCCTCGATCCGCCAGCCGCTCGGTGTCGTGGCGGGCATCACGCCGTTCAACTTCCCGGCCATGGTGCCGATGTGGATGTTCCCGCTGGCCATCGCCTGCGGCAACACCTTCGTCCTCAAGCCCAGCGAGAAGGACCCCTCGGCCTCCGTACGCCTCGCGGAGCTGTTCGCGCAGGCCGGACTCCCCGACGGCGTCCTGAACGTCGTACACGGCGACAAGGTGGCCGTCGACCGCCTCCTGACCCACCCCGACGTCAAGGCCATCTCCTTCGTCGGCTCGACTCCGATCGCCCGCTACATCCACACCACCGCCTCCGCCAACGGCAAGCGCGTCCAGGCCCTGGGCGGCGCCAAGAACCACATGCTGGTCCTGCCCGACGCCGACCTGGACGCCGCCGCCGACGCGGCCGTCTCCGCCGCGTACGGCTCGGCGGGCGAGCGCTGCATGGCCATCTCCGCCGTGGTCGCGGTCGGTGCGGTCGGCGACGAGCTGGTGGACAAGATCCGCGAGCGCGCCGAGAAGATCAAGATCGGCCCCGGCAACGACCCGGCCTCCGAGATGGGCCCGCTGATCACCAAGGCGCACCGCGACAAGGTGGCCTCGTACGTGAAGGGGGCGCCGGCACAGTACGCGAAGGTCGTGCTCGACGGCACCGGCTACACGGTCGAGGGCTACGAGGACGGCCACTGGCTCGGCATCTCGTTGCTCGACAGGGTGCCGCCCGGCGCGGACGCGTACCGGGACGAGATCTTCGGCCCGGTGCTGTGCGTCCTGCGCGTGGAGACCTACGAGCAGGGGGTGGAGCTGATCAACAACTCCCCCTTCGGAAACGGCACCGCGATCTTCACCCGGGACGGCGGCGCCGCCCGCCGCTTCCAGTTGGAGATCGAGGCCGGCATGGTCGGCGTCAACGTCCCCATCCCGGTCCCCGTCGGCTACCACTCCTTCGGCGGCTGGAAGGACTCCCTCTTCGGCGACCACCACATCTACGGCAACGACGGCATCCACTTCTACACCCGCGGCAAGGTCGTCACGACCCGCTGGCCGGACCCGGCCGACGCCCCCACCGGCGTCGACCTCGGCTTCCCCCGCAACCACTGAGCCGCAACCACTGAGCCCCTCCCGGGACACCCAGGTCAGAGCCCCCGGGTACCGCGGATGCGGTACCCGGCCGGGGTCCCGTACTCCCCTGGGAGGGTTGGGGGATCAGCCTGCAAGCTGTCAGGGGCCGACAGGTCCGGCCCGTACTGTTGACGCATGGATCTTCGACTGCCCGCACTGCGGCGGCCGCGACGGTGGATCGCCGCCGCGGCCGTTGTCGTGGTGCTCGCCGGCGCCGGCACCTGGAGTGCCGTCGCCTCCGACGGGGCACCCGCGGTACACCGCACCGACCAGCTCATCAGTACGGGCGACGGGGTGAGAATCGACACCTCGTACTTCACCGGCGACGCCTCCGGACGCCGCCCCGCCGTCCTGCTCGCGCACGGCTTCGGCGGCAGCAAGAAGGACGTACGGGCCCAGGCCGAGGACCTGGCGCGCGACGGGTACGCGGTCCTGACGTGGTCGGCCCGCGGCTTCGGCAGATCCACGGGCAAGATCGGGCTGAACGACCCCGAGGGCGAGGTCGCCGACGCCTCCAAGCTGATCGACTGGCTTGCCAAGCGTCCGGAGGTCGAGCTCGACAAGACCGGCGACCCGCGCGTCGGCGCCGCCGGTGCCTCGTACGGTGGGGCGGTCTCGCTCCTCGCGGCCGGTTACGACCAGCGGGTGGACGCCATCGCCCCGGCGATCACGTACTGGAGCCTCGCGGACGCGCTGTTCCCGAACGGCGTCTTCAAGAAGCTGTGGGCCGGCATCTTCATCAACTCCGGCGGCGGCTGCGACAAGTTCGAGCAGCAGTTGTGCGAGATGTACGAGCGGGTCGCGGAGTCCGGCACACCGGACGCGGCGGCGACGAAGCTCCTGGAGGAGCGCAGCCCCTCCGCCGTCGGCGACCGCATCAAGGTCCCCACGCTCATCATGCAGGGCCAGACCGACTCGCTCTTCCCGCTCGGCCAGGCCGACGTGATGGCCAAGGCGATCAAGGCCAACGGCGCTCCGGTGGACGTCGACTGGATCTCCGGCGGCCACGACGGCGGCGACATGGAGGTGGACCGGGTCCAGGGGCGGGTGCAGTCCTGGTTCGACCGCTATCTGAAGGACGAGAAGGGCGTCGACACCGGCCCCGCCTTCCGGGTCACCCGGACCCTCGGCCTGGGCTCCGGCGACGGAGAGCCGCGGCTGGGCAGCGCGACCGAGGACAGCTACCCCGGCCTGTCGAGTGCGGGGCGCTCGATCGCCCTGACCGGGCGCGAGCAGCGCTTCGACAACCCGGCGGGCTCCAGTCCGCCCGCCATCTCGGCCCTGCCCGGCCTCGGCGGCGGTGGCCTGTCCCAGCTGTCGTCCCTCGGGGTCGGGGTGTCCCTCGACTTCCGCGGCCAGTACGCCTCGTTCGAGTCGGCGCCCCTGAAGGAGGACCTGCAGATCACAGGTTCGCCGACGGTGACGGTCCACGTGAAGTCGACGAGCGAGGACGCGGTCCTCTTCGCGAAGCTGTACGACGTCGGGCCGGGCGGCGGCGCCCAGCCGGTACTGCCCTCGCAACTGGTCGAGCCCGTCCGGGTGGCGGACGCCAAGGCCGGCAAGGACGTACGGATCACCCTGCCGGCGATCGACCACGAGGTGGACGACGGCCACCGGCTGCGCCTGGTCCTCGCCTCGACGGACCTCGGCTACGCCTCACCGACGGCCCCGGCGACGTACACCGTCTCCCAGAAGAGCGGCCTGACCGTGCCCGCGCCGCTCGGCGGGGACACCGCCGCGCAGCCGCTGCCCGCGTGGGTGTGGTGGCTTCCGCTCGCCGGTGCCGCGCTCGCGCTGGCGCTGTTGCGTCCCGCACGGCGCCGCAACTCCTCGCCCTCGACGCCCGCCCCGGACCCGGCACAGGCCGAAGTCCCGCTCCAGATCACGGACTTGAGCAAGCGGTACGCCAAGTCGGCGGACCGCTACGCCGTGCGGGACCTCAGCTTCCGCGTGGAGAAGGGCCAGGTCCTGGGCCTGCTGGGGCCGAACGGCGCGGGCAAGACCACGACACTGCGCATGCTGATGGGCCTGATCAAGCCGGACGCCGGAGAGATCCGAGTCTTCGGCCAGGTGATCCGGCCGGGCGCGCCGGTCCTGTCGCGCGTCGGGGCCTTCGTCGAGGGAGCGGGCTTCCTGCCGCACCTCTCCGGCCGCGAGAATCTCGAACTGTACTGGCGGGCGACGGGCCGCCCGCCCGAGGACGCGCACCTGGACGAGGCGCTGAAGATCGCGGGTCTCGGCGACGCACTGTCCCGAGCGGTACGGACCTACTCGCAAGGCATGCGCCAGCGCCTCGCCATCGCCCAGGCCATGCTCGGCATGCCGGACCTGCTCATCCTCGACGAACCGACCAACGGCCTCGACCCGCCACAGATCCGCGAGATGCGCGAGGTCATGATCCGCTACGCGGCGGCCGGACGCACGGTGATCGTCTCCAGCCACCTCCTCGCGGAGGTCGAGCAGTCCTGCACCCACCTGGTGGTCATGGACCACGGGAAGCTGGTCCAGGCGGGCCCGGTGGAGGAGATCATCGGCTCGGGCGACACGCTGCTGGTGGGCACGGCCACGCCGACGGACGAGCCCGTCGTGGAGAAGGTCGCCGCGCTGCCGGGTGTGGTCTCGGCCGTCCGCACCGACGACGGACTCCTGGTCCGGCTCGACGCGGACGGAAGCGCGCGGCGCCTGGTCGCCGAGCTCGTACGGATGGACGTACCCGTGGAGTCCGTGGGTCCCCACCGCCGTCTCGAAGACGCCTTCCTCACCCTGATCGGAGAGTCCGCATGAGCACGCTGGCCGACCGCGCGGAGGAGCGCGAGAAGGAGGGTGACGAGGAGCGCGAAGACGAGCGCGCCGGGGCCGGACGCGCCCAGCCCGTCGAGGTCGCCGACGGCTACCGCGCGGGCCGCACGCTGCCCCTGAGGGTCGAACTGGTCCGGCAGTTGAAGCGGCGCCGCACGATGGTCATGGGCGGGCTGCTGTTCGCCCTGCCCTTCATCCTGCTGATCGCCTTCCAGGTCGGCGACCCGGGGGGCGGCGGCAACGGCGCCCAGCGGGTCAACCTGATGGACACCGCGACCGCGTCCGGGGCCAACTTCGCCGCCGTGAACCTCTTCGCCTCCGCGGGCTTCCTGCTCGTCATCCCGGTGGCGCTGTTCTTCGGAGACACGGTCGCCTCGGAGGCGAGCTGGTCGTCGCTGCGCTATCTGCTCGCGGCGCCGGTACCGCGAGCCCGTCTGCTGTGGTCCAAGCTGGCCGTCGCCTTCGGACTCAGCCTGGCCGCGCTGGTACTGCTGCCGGTCGTCGCGCTCGCCGTCGGTACGGCGGCCTACGGCTGGGGCCCGCTGCAACTCCCCGTCGGCGGCACGCTGCCCACCGGGACCGCCGCCGTGCGCCTGCTGATCGTCGTGGCGTACATCCTCGTGTCCCAACTGGTCACCGCGGCCCTGGCGTTCTGGCTGTCGACCAGGACGGACGCCCCGCTGGGAGCGGTCGGCGGAGCGGTGGGGCTGACCATCATCGGCAACGTCCTCGACGAGGTGACGGCGCTCGGCGACTGGCGCCACTTCGTGCCCGCGCACTGGCAGTACGCATGGCTCGACGCCGTCCAGCCGCAGCTCGACTGGAGCGACATGATCCAGGGCACGTCGCTGTCTCTCACCTACGCGATGGTGCTGTTCGCCCTGGCCTTCCGCGGCTTCGCGCGCAAGGACGTGGTGTCGTAGCCACCGTTGCTTTGAGCCTCAACAGCTCTCAGCATTCCGGGCATTTCGGCCCGGAAGGTCCGTCTCGTCACCAGAGCTTGAGGGCTTCGGCTTGAGTACGGTCTCTCGTTTCTGTCTGCCGCTGGTGCGGCAGGGTTGCGCCACCTGCCCGCCCCGTCCCCGTCTTGCGGCGGGGACGGGTGGTGCGGGTCTTCTGGTCGGCTCCACGAGGCTTCGGCTCCGCCTTGGCGGGGCCCAGGTCTCCGGCCACTGCGGTACCTGTGTTCTGGGCCGCGAGTGCGGCCAGGTTGAGTGAGGCGTTGGCGTCCCGGTCGAGGACGAGGCCGCAGTGGTCGCATGTGAAGACGCGGACGCTGAGGGGCAGCTTGGCTTTCGCCACTCCACAGCCGGAGCATGTCTTCGACGACGGGTACCAGCGGTCGGCCACCACGAGGCGGCTGCCGCGCTGGGCGGTCTTGTAGGTGAGCTGGCGTCGGATCTCTCCGAACGCGGCGTCGGCGATCCGTCGGGACAGGCGGCGGTTGCGGCCCATCCCGGCGACGTTGAGGTCTTCGACGACAACCGTGCCGTACTCGGCGGCGAGGCGGGTCGTCAGCTTGTGGATCGTGTCCGCGCGGAGGTTCGCCACCCGGTGGTGGATCCGGTTGCGGGCGGCGTTGGCCTTCTCCCACCGCTTCGACGCTTTCTGTCCGGTGCGGCGGTCGGGGCCCTGGCGGCGGGATACGGTCCGGCTGGTCCGGCGAAGCTGCTTGAGTGCGGTGTCGAGGTGGCGCGGGTTGGGCTCCTCGTCAACGGTGCCGTCGCTGTCCGCGTACACGGCGAGGGTCTTGATGCCCAGGTCGATGCCGACAGCCGCGTCCAGGCGGCGGGCAGGCCCGGCCGGGAGGAGCTGTTCGGCCTGGAAGGAGACGAACCAGCGCAGGTGTTCCAGGCGGACGGTCGCGGACAGGATCCGTAGTTCACCCGCCTCGATGAGCGCGACCAGGTCGGGGCGGTGCTCGTGCAGGCGGACCGTGCCGAGGCGGGGCAGGGTGACGTGCCGGCCACCGGCCTCGATCCGGATGACGCCGGTGGTGAAGCGGCAGGTGCGGCGGGCGCGGCGCAGCGTCTTGAAGCGGGGGATGCCCATCGTGCGGCCCTTGCGTTTCCCGGACTTCGACTTCGCGTAGTTGTTGAAGGCGGCCGAGGCGCCTGCGAGTCCGGTGTTGTATGCCTCCTTGGAGTTCTCCTCCCACCAGGAGGCAAACCGCGGATCGGTCTTCTTCTTCTCGTTGAACGCCTTGCGCAGCGCGTACAGGGAGAAGTCCCGCCATGGCGTCAGCTCGTCCTCGCCGATGCCGTAGGACTGCTCGGCCTTGCGCTGCCACCACGCGGCGGTGACCCAGCCGACAGCCCAGTTGTATGCGGCGCGGGAGGCTCCGGTGTGCGACATCAGACGGCGGGATGCTTCGGCGCCCGGGTCCAGGGCCAGCTTGTGCGCGACGAGCTGGAAGCCGGGGCGCTGCTGGAACTTCTTCATTCGGCGGTCTCGCCGGTCGCGGCGGCGATCGCGCGGGCGGCGCGGCTCTTCGCCGCCCGCTGCCCGTACAGGCGGGCACACATCGACGTCAGGACTTCGGTGATGTCCCGCACCAGGTCATCGGCGGTCTCGGCGGGATCGAGGATGACCAGGCGCCGGCCGGACGCCGACAGTGCGGCGTCCAGGTGCTCGACGCCGAACCGGGCGAGGCGGTCGCGGTGCTCGACGACGATCACGGCCGTGGCCGGGTCGGCGAGAAGCCGGTGCAGCTTGCGGCGACGCCCGTTCAGCCCCGATCCGACCTCGGTCACGACCTCGGCGACGGCCAGGCCCTGCCGGTTCGCGCCGGCCACGACCCGGGCCACCTGCCGGTCCAGGTCGGCTTTCTGGTCGGCCGACGATACGCGGCAGTACGCCACCACGCGTCCGGACGGCTGGACAGCGGGCTCGTCGACCAGCCACGTCCCGGACGGCGCCTGGCGGACCGGGACGGGCATCTTGCCGTCCTTCACCCACCGCCAGGCGGTCTGGTAGCTCACGCCCTGCTGACGCGCCCACTCCGAAAGCTTCACACGATCAAGATACGTGAGATGCACGACCAGGGGTGACTATGAATGACTAGAAAATTTGTAGCAGTTGTCACCCTCCATGTAGCGCCGCCGTACGGGCCCTCCTGGGACCCTCCGGACACCCTCAGGTCTCCGGAGGGTCTCCCACCGGTCTCAACTGCCGCCCACCGTGGCCGCATTGAGATTCATCCGCAACGCCTTGGCCCGCTCCTTCCGGCCGCCTCCGCCGTCACAGTCACAGACGACGGCTCACAGCGGTCACCCGAGGGGGCATACATGAGGCGCAACGGACGGCATCAGGTACGACGGGAGCAGCGACGGCCATGGCGGCGGCAGCGGGTGCGTGCCGCGCTGGTTGCCGGCAGCGTGGCCGCCGGACTCCTGCTCACGGCATGTGGCGGCGGAAGCGGCGAGAGTTCGTACGACCGGGGTGGCAGCAAGGCCAGGGAGAACGACGGCTTCCCGGCGCCCGCCCCTGCTCAACCGACCGGCCCCTCGGGCACGGACGACGGCGCCGCCGAGGACGACCGAAAGGGCGAACTCCGCGAGTCGGCGCCGCCTGCCGACTACCTCTCCACCTTCGCGCTGGACGTCGACACCGCGTCGTACGGCTATGCGCGCCGCACCCTCGAGGAGGGCCGCAGGCCCGACCCGTCGACCGTGCGCCCCGAGGAGTTCATCAACAGCTTCGGCCAGGAACAGGACTACGAGCGCCCGGACGGCAACGGTTTCACGGTCACGGTGGACGGGGCCCGTACGGCCGCCCCGGACGGTTCGCTCAACAAGGACGCCACATACGACACGTTCGGTGAGGAGAACCGGGACTGGCGCTTCCTCAGGGTCGGACTCGCCACCCGAGCGGCCGAGGACGCCGGCGAACGCCCGCCCGCCGCCCTCACCTTCGTCATCGACGTCTCCGGCTCCATGGCCGAACCGGGCCGCCTCGACCTGGTCAAGGAGTCCCTGGGCGTGATGACGGAACGGCTGCGCGACGATGACGCGGTCGCGCTCGTCAGCTTCAGTGACGAGGCCAGGACCGTGCTCCCGATGACCCGCCTGGGCGATCACCGCGGCCGTGTCCACGAGGCGATCGACACCCTCGAACCCACCGACTCGACCAACCTCGGCGCGGGCGTCACCACCGGCTACCGTACGGCGGTGGACGGCCTGCGCGAGGGCGCCACCAACCGGGTCGTACTGCTCTCCGACGCCCTCGCCAACACCGGCGACACCGACGCCGACTCCATCCTCGACCGGATCGCGGACGCCCGCCGCGAGCACGGGATCACGCTCTTCGGCGTCGGCGTGGGCAGCGACTACGGCGACGCGCTGATGGAACGCCTCGCCGACAAGGGCGACGGCCACACGACGTACGTGTCCAACGCCGAGGACGCCCGCACGGTCTTCTGCGACCAGCTTCCACGCAACATCGACCTCACGGCGCGCGACGCCAAGGCGCAGGTGTCCTTCGATCCGGAGACCGTCGACCAGTTCCGGCTGATCGGCTACGACAACCGCCGGGTCGCCGACGAGGACTTTCGCGACGACCGGGTGGACGGCGGCGAGATCGGCCCCGGCCACACGGTCACGGCCCTGTACGCCGTACGCACCAAGCCGGGCGCGTCGGGGCACGTCGCCACGGCCACGGTGCGGTGGCTCGACCCCAACTCCCGTACGCCGCACGAGGAGACGGGCCAGATCGAGACCGACTCGCTCGAACGCGCCCTGTGGGACGGGGAGTCAGCAGCCAGCGGCCTCCAAGTAACCGCGATAGCGGCGTACTTCGCGGACGCGCTGCGCTCCGGCAACGACCGCGGTTCTGCCGTGCCGGCGGCCCCGTCCCTGACCGAACTCGCCGAACGGGCGGACGAGTTGGCGGCCACCACGGGAAGCAAGCCGATACGCCAACTCGCCGAGACGATCGACCGGGCGAGCGATCTGGGGTAGCGGGCGGGTGGGGGCTGGTCGCGCAGTTCCCCGCGCCCCTGAAAGACTGCGCAGTTCCCCGCGCCCCTAAAGGTGCGGCCGTGGCCGTGTCTCAACAAGTGGTCCCACCGGGCGGCAGTCGCCCTCCGGTGCAAGGGGCCGTGTCGGGGTTTCCGATCGCAGCACGACCTCTCCAGGGCACCCTGATGGCCCGGGATGACACAGCTGCGATCGGATGCCCCGTCGCGGCCCCGCCCCGCCCCCACACGGCTGGCGCGTCTTTAGGGGCGCGGGGAACGGCGCGACCAGCCCCCACCCACCCGCACAGGAGGTCAACCGGTGCCGAACCGCTGGCCCGCGCCGTGCAGCAACGTGTCCACGACGAGCGTGGCCAGCGCATCCGGGTCCCGTTGGGCCTGGGACCCGTGCAACGCCTCCCCGATGAGGGCGTAATAGACCCGCCGCGTCCACTCCAGGTCCACCGAGGCGTCGAGCAGACCCTCGTCCCGCGCACGCCCGAGAAGTTCGAGGCAGCGGGCGCCGACCTGCTCCCAGCCCGCAGCCGCGGCCCCGCCCTCGTCGTCCGGACGGCTCAGCGCATAGCTGCACCAAGGCGTTCGTCCTGAACTTCTCCCTGGCCCTGCGGCAGGAGTACCGCGGTCGTGGCATCAGGGTCACGGCCCTGTGCCCGGGCCCGGTGGAGACCGGCTTCTTCGACGCGATCGGCACCCGCAAGGCCGCGGTCTCGGGCTCCTTCACCACCTCGGAACCCGTCGTACGAGCCGCTCTGCGCGCCCTCGACCGCGACCGCGCCTCCATCACCCCGGGCCTCGGCAACGCCCTGGGCGCCCACCTCACCCCGCGCCGCCCGCGCACCCTGGTGGCCGCCATGGCGGAGCGCGTCACCCGCAAGGTCCTGGAGCCGGAGAGCGTGAAGGAACGGGTCGCCGCCTGAGGCCAGCCCGTGAACCGCCAGGGCGGTCCGCCCTGCGAGGTGAAATCTCCAAGCGGGTTGAAATTCCCCTACGCGTGAGTAAGTTGACCCGGAAGTAAGTACGCGCCAACCGTGCAGCGCGAACCGCGACCGGGAGTCGTCATGGGCGTACGCAAGGACCTGAAACAGGCGAAGAAGCGCACCGATCTGGCGGACCGCACCAGGGTCGAGATCACCAAGGACCACCACGGGGTCGTCCGCGAGGCGCGTATGGCGGCCCTCGCCCCGGAGGCCGCCACCGGCAGCATCGCCGACCTGCCCTTCACCAACGCGGCCGAGGCCCCCGACGCCGTGGTCCTCCGCCGCCTGGAGAAAGGCGCCTGGCGGCCGGTGACCGCCGCCGCTTTCGCCCGCGAAGTCACCGCCGTAGCCAAGGGGTTGATCGCTTCCGGCCTCGAACCGGGCGCCCGCGTCGCGGTCATGTCCCGTACGCGCTACGAGTGGACGCTCCTCGACTTCGCGATCTGGGCGGCGGGCGGCCTGAGCGTTCCCGTGTACGCCACGTCGTCGGCCGAGCAGATCGAGTGGATCGTCCGCGACTCGGCCGCCCGCCTCATCGTCGTCGAGACCCCCGAGAACGCGGCGACGGTCGCCACCGGCACGGCCGACCACCCCGAACCCCCGCAGGTGTGGCAGATCGACGGGGGAGCGATCTCGGACCTGACCGCCCTGGGCGGCGGCATCCCCGACGAAGAGGTCACCCGGCGTCGCGCCGCTCTGACCCCCGACACCGTCGCGACGATCTGCTACACCTCCGGCACCACCGGCCGGCCCAAGGGCTGCGTCCTCACCCACGCCAACCTGCGTACCGAGGCCGCGAACACGGTCGAGCTGCTGCACCCCGTCTTCAAGGCGGTCACCGGCCGGACCGCCTCGACCCTCCTCTTCCTCCCCCTCGCCCACATCCTGGGCCGCAGCCTCCAGATCGCCTGTCTGACGGCCCGGATCGAACTGGGCCACTGGCCGAGCATCAAGACCGCCGAACTCCGCCCGGCGCTACGGGAGTTCCGGCCCACCTTCCTGGTCGGTGTCCCGTACCTCTTCGAGAAGATCCACGGCGCCGGCCGCGCCACCGCCGAACGAATCGGCCGCGGCGCCTCCTTCGACCGCGCGTTCCGTGTCGGCGTCCGCTTCGGCGAGGCGCACCTCGACCGGTTCCTCGGCCGCGGCAAGGGGCCTGGCCCCGGCCTGTACGCCGCCTGGGCCCTGTACGACCTGCTGGTCTACCGCCGCATCCGCAGGGAACTCGGCGGCCGCACGCGCTATGCCATCAGCGGCGGCTCCCCGCTCGACCGCGACCTCAACCTCTTCTTCTACGCCGCCGGCATCATCGTCTACGAGGGCTACGGTCTGACCGAGACCACTGCCGCCGCGACGATCGTCCCGCCCCTGAAACCACGCCCGGGTACGGTCGGTCTTCCCGTGCCCGGTACGGCGATCCGTATCGCCGACGACGGTGAGGTCCTCATCAAGGGCGGCATCGTCTTCGGCGCCTACTGGAACAACCCGGCCGCCACCGACGCCGTCCTGACCGACGACTGGTTCGCCACCGGCGACCTCGGGGACCTCGACGAGGACGGCTACCTCACCATCACCGGCCGCAAGAAGGACATCATCGTCACGTCCAGCGGCAAGAACGTCTCCCCGGCCGTCCTGGAGGACCGTCTCCGCAGCCGCCCGCCGGTGGGCCAGTGCGTCGTCGTCGGCGACAACCGCCCCTACGTCGCCGCCCTGATCACCCTGGACCGCGAGGACCTCGCCCACTGGCTCTACGTCCGCGGCATGTCCCCGGACACCCCGCTCTCTGAGATCGTCACCGACCCCCGCATGCGCGCCGACGTCCAGAAGGCCGTCGACTACGCCAACCAGGCCGTCTCCCGCGCCGAGTCCATCCGCGAATTCAAGCTGGTGGAGGGCGAGTTCACCGAGGAGAACGGTTTCCTCACCCCGTCGATGAAGATCAGACGCCACGCGGTGACGGCGGCGTACGCGGCGGCGATCGAGTCGCTGTACGGGGTTGGCATGCGCAGGAGTACGAGCTGAGCCCCGGCGCCGGGCAACACGCACGTGTTGCGGGCGTCATGCGCCCGTGATCATATCTCCACGAAAGGCGCTTAAGGGATATTCGGGCGCCGCAATCAAGGGCAGGCCCCCGTGCGGCGGCCTGCCCAAGTGACGTATGGGAGAGAATCGATGCCTCACCGCGTGATCCGTTCGGCAGTCACCGTGCTGCTGGCTTCCGCCCCGCTCTTCGCCGCTGTGCCTGCGCAGGCGGCAGCGAAGCAGAACTTCCCCTGCAACGTCGCCCTCGTGAAGGTCGACAACGTCGTGACCAGCACTGTCACTCTCGCCGTCGAGTGTGACGAGACGCAGACCCTCGGTGTGAGAATCTCCGCGGGTGGCACCGAAATCGTGAATCTGCAGCAGACCGTTGAGGCCGATGTGCGACAGACCCTCGCCGTCACCGTGCCCAGATTCCTGCCGGTCTGCGCCACGCTGGAGGCCGACGGCGAGAGCACCACGATCTGCACCCCCTGACGACACTCGCATGCGGGCACCGTGTGACGGACACGGACGCCGCCGTCCATTCCGTGCTTGTCGGGGCCTGCATGGACGGCGGCTGCCGGCCGCCAGAGAATCGCGCTGAGCGCGGCCCAGAGGCTTTGCGTCTGCCCGCCCCGCACCCGGGGGCGTTGGTGGTCGATACCGCGGGGCCGGGGCCGCGGGCGAATGCGCGATTTCGGCTGCATATTCGGGTGGAGGTTCGAGATTGAATGGTTGTTCAACTCGATTCGTAGGCGCTGTAGGTGCCTGTGTCATTACTCCATTCGATGACCGACCTGGCCTGACCTGGGCGTTCTGTAATTCATATCAATCACCACTCGGGGCTGTATGGATGAAGTTCCGGGGTCGGGGCCCTCTCAAGTGGTGCGGGCTCGGGTTATTGGGGCAATATCGGTCCCGTTCTTCCGAACGGAAAGAACCGAGAAACGGAGATATAAATGCGCAAGACCATGAAGCTGGGCGCCGCCTCGACCCTCGCTGCGGTGGCCCTGGTTGCAGGTTCCGCGACGGCTGCCACCGCCTTCGGCGGGGGCCACCCGGAGGACCCGTACATCTGCGGCAACTCTGTGGCCGAGGCCGAGGTGGAGGGGGACCACGCCAGCGCTGACACGGCGGGCAACGGCCCGGTGCCGAACTGCCAGGTCGGCTACACCAACATCTACAACAACAACGCGACGAGCGACGACAACGAGGTCGAGTACGACGGTCTTGTCGGGTCGCTCGCCGACCTCGGCGGCATCCTCACCCCCTGACGTCGAAGAGGTGAACGGAGCCCCTGGTCCCGCTTCGTGACTGTCCAAATCCGGTGCGGCAGTCAGGGGTACCCGTTCTCGATTCCCTGAGGGATCGTGTTCCATCCTGAAAGCGTCTTTCCCTGAAGGGCGGATGAGGAAACATTCTCATCCGCCGCGGGAGAGGCGCTTTCCCTTTCTCTGGATCAGTGTTGATCACCGTAAAATCATCATGCCGCAGGTGATCGGAAAATCGGTGTGCATCGGAGGGGAAAATGAGCGACACGATCGTCCTGCCGCGTTGCCCGGATACGGGAAAGGCCTCGTTCCGTACTGAGGGAGAGGCTCGCGCCTGGATTGTCAGACAGCCGCTGATCGAAAAGATTCCCGACCGGATCTACCGGTGCCCCGGCTGTCGGTATTGGCACTTCACCGGATCCCATCATCTCACCAGTCAGAAAATCAAACGGCAGCGAAACCACGGCAGGCGTGAAGCCGCTCCCCGGCGCGGTCGGGGGAGGAGGGGGAGGGGGAGGACCTGACGAGAGATCCAGTCCTTGCATTCGCTGCAGGGACCCGGTCCCGTTGCGGTCCCGCAATCGGCGTCGGTACGTCCGGTGCGACAACACGAACAGGAAGCCGCGCACCACCAGCCGAAGGGCTGCGGCACGGGCCGGCCCTGGAACCGGAACAGGTCCAAGGCAGGCATTCCCACTTGGCTCGAGTAGGAAGACACGAGATTGCGACAGAATCTGAGCAGGGGAATGGTCGTGGCCGCCGCCGCGACGAGCATCCTGTCCCTGTACGGCACGCCGGCGTTCGCGGACATCCGCTCCGAGGAGACCTCAGGGGGCGTATCCGGCGCGCTGTCCGACACGCCTGCTGCGCTACCCGGCGACAGCGCCCTCCACAACCCGGAGAACGCTCCCGCGAGCGCGAGCCCCAAGACCAGCGACGTGAACACCGCGCCCGACCCGTCCCCGGTGAACGCCCGCATCAGCGGTTCGAACCACAGTGGGTGGCAGGGTGCTGTCCGTGACTCCGCCCAGGCTGACGGCCGTGAGCACGGCGACCACGGGCGTCACGGCGACGCTGCCAGGTATGGCGGCTACGGCAGCGGTTACGGTGACGGCGGCGGCTACGGTGACGACGACGACGGCGGCGGCTACGGTGACGAGAGCGCCTACGGTGACGCCGGCGGCTACGGTGACGACGAGAGCGGCTACGGTGACGGCGGCAAACCGCCTACGAAGCCCCCCATCACGCCGTCGGCGTCACCGCCTCCCACCACGCCACCGGTGAAGTCACCGGCCGCATCGGCGCCCCCGACCACTGCGCTCAGCACCCCGCCGCGGACGCCACCTGCCTCGCCTCCGACGCAACCGCCCTCCCTCGCCGAGACCGGCACCAATGAGCAGGTACTGGCGGCGTCGGGCATCGCCGCGCTGCTGTTGACGAGCGGCGCCATCCTGTACCGACGAGGCCGAGCCGGGTCCGGTCGATAGCGTTCCGCTCCGGGTGCCGGAGGAAGCGCCTCCGGCACCCGGCACCCCCTTCGTCGACGGTGCGTCTTTCAAGATGCTTCTGCGCGCCTCCGGCCCACCGGTTCGGGGATCACCTGGACGGGCGGGGCGGCGGTGCGCAGTCGGTGGCGCACTCCTCGTACGAGTGTCGTCGCCGTGAAGGTCGCTCCGTGGACGAAGCGCATGGCCGGGCCGAAGGCGGAGGCGGTCGCCAGGCCTGCCAGGAACAGTCCTTGGCGCGAGGACTCGAAGCCCCGCCCGACAGCAGGGGAGCCGTCGGCCGTTGTTGCCAGGCTCCCACGCAACTCGGCGGAGAGCAGGTCGAGTCGGTCCAGGCCTGCCCGGAACCCCGTGGCCGTGATCACATGTTCGGTATCCAGAGAGCTCAGCTCCCCGGTCCGGCTCACCGTCTCCAGCCGTACGCCGCCCGGCACCGCACGGGCCGCGGAGACCTCGCGGCCGAGCAGCATCTCCACCACCGGCTCGACCCGGTCCCGTACCCACCAGGCGCCCGCCGGTCCCAGCGCGGTGGCCGCGATGCGGGTGCGGGTCGCCTCGGGGAGGCGACGGAAGAGGTCCGGACGCTCGGCGTAGAACCAGTTGCGCCAGCCGCAGCCGAGGCCGCTGTGCGGGGTGCGGGCCGACTGCCACCAGAGGCGCTGCAAGGGCGGCGGCACGTCGTTCCAGCGCAACCGTTGCGCCCGCGCCAGCACCCGTACGCGCGTGCCTTGTTCGGCGAGGAGTGCCGCCGTCTCCAGGGCAGCCTGGCCGCCGCCGATCACCGTGACGTCCATGCCGCGGAAGCGGCCGAGGTCACTGTGGTGGCTGCTGTGCGTGACGAGTGCGGGGTGCAGGCCACGCAGGGGGGAAGGCACCTCTACGAAGGGCATGACGCCGACCGCCAGCGCGACCGTCCGGGCGCGCAGCACCTCTCCGTCCTCGGTGACTGCTTCGAAACCGACCGGACCGGCTGCCACCCGGCTCACCATGCGCTCGTCCACCGGGGGCACGGCGTTACGCGCGAACCACAGGCCGTACTCGGCGAAGGTCTCCACCGGGATCGGCTCCGCATGGTTCGCCGTGAGCCCTGCGGCTGCGCAGTACGTGTCCAGACGCCAACGACCGTCGGGGTCGGCGAGGTTGGAGGCCCACGGCTCCGACTTCAGGTACATGCCGCGGGGCATGTGGGCTCGCCAGGACGCCATGGGCCGCCCGAGGACGCGCAGGTCAAGCCCTGCGGCCGCGGCGTGCGACGCGATGGACAGGCCGTATGGGCCGGCGCCCACCACCAGCAAGTCGTACATCAGCAACTCCTCGCTTTCTCGTCGTCGGTGAGGGGCGGTGCGTCCGCTTGGCGGACCACGCGTGCGGGTGCGGGTGCCGACGGGTGCGCGCGCAGCCGCTCCCGCAGTCGACCGGACACATGGCGGCACCACAGGGCCCACATCGCCCGGCCGGGAGCCGGGTCGTCCGGGGCGTGCCAGGCCAGTTCGCGTCCGTGCGGCGCGGGCCGCAGTGCGGCGAGCGGTGCGTAGTTCTCCACCACGAACGACCGCCCCACCAGGGGTGTGGCCTCCGGCAGGGGACGGTGCGTCAGGTCGAGATGCAGGGCGCGTACGACGTCCAGTCCGGCGGAGTCGCAGAAGAGCCGGAACTGGGCACCGAGGCGCGGGTTGAAGTCGAGCAGGTGATAGCGGCCCGTTGTGCCGCAGCGGCGGAAGTCGAGGTCGAAGATGCCGCGGTAGCCGAGATCGCCGGTGAGCCGCTCGGCGAGCGCCTGCACCTGCGGGTTGGCCGTCCAGCGGCCGACGGCGGTCAGGCCCGCCCCGCGCGGCCACGCCCGCTGCTTGCGGCCCGGCCCGCCCGCGCGCACAACGCCGGAGCGGTCGGCGTATCCGTGGAAGAACCAGTCGCGGTCCGGACCCGGCGGCAGATACGCCTGCAGCAGCAGCGGGCTGCCGGCCTCCTCGGTGCGCAGATACAGCTCCCGGGCCTGCTGAGCGGATTTCACCAGCACCGTGCTGTGCAGCGTGCTGTCGGCGGGCAACAGCCAGGGTCGGCTCCACTTCGCCACCAGCGGAAGTCCCAGCCGCAAGGTGGCGTCGGCGGCCTGCCCCGGGCTGTCCGGGACCAGGGTCACCGGGTGCGCGATGTCCAAGGACGCGCACACGGAGGCCAGACCGGCCTTGTCGGCGACGCGTTCGGGTAGCCCGCCGGGCCCGGCGGGCAGCAGATAGGAGGGCGCGAGTTCCTCACGCACGCGGCCCACGGCGATGGCGCTCGCGTCGTCCATCGGGACCAGGACGGCGGGCCGTGCGATCCGGGCGGTCACCCGGCGCAGTACGGCGGCGATCTCGCGGGGGGACGACCCGGGTTGCGGCGGAGGATGCGTTTCCCGCAGAAAACGCGATCTGGGTACGGGACTTCCCGTGGAATCGGCGACCACATGCACCTCCACTCCCGCTCTGCCGAGCGAACGCACGGCGCCCAGTGTTCCATGGTGAAAGGGATTCCGGTCGATCCGCAGCAGAACGGCGGGGACGCGAGTGTCGAGTAGTTGCACGGACTTCACTCCTTCGGCTTCGCTCACCCGTGTGGGCGAGCGAAGCACTCGAAAGCCGCAACGACAGTGGCGTTATGGCTTTTCATGTGACTGACTTCATGTGACTGGGTGTCAGTAATACGGAAAGCAATGGAGTAGAACAACGGCGGCAGCAGAAACGCCAGGACAGAAGACAGCAGGAGAGCGGAGAAAGGAGCAGGCATGGTTCTTCAGCAGTGTCGGGCCCGGACCAGGCGGCTGGCGGTCGTCGTGGCGGCGGTCGCCGTTTCGGCCGCGCTGGCCTCCGGTACCGGCTTCGCAGCGGGGACGGGGCCCCTCGCCGGTCCTTCCGCTCCGATGGCGGCCACCCCGGCGCCAACGGTGCCCGCGGCGGCCGCATCGGCCGCATCGGCCGCGCCGCCGGCACCGCAGGCATCCGCGGTCACCCCGGACCTCACGACCCGGCCCGTCATCGAGCCGTCGAAACCGGCCCCGCCGAACTCTTCCGCCGTCGCGTCGACGACCTCGGCGCCCGGCACGGAGCGCCCCGCCTTCGGCGCCTTCCTCGGCTCCGGAGTCCGGGGCGTGTACAGCATGCCGGGACTCAGCGGGTGGCTGGGTGGCGCCGAGCTGCGCGTCGGTCACACCTATCTGCCGGGGGACCGTTGGAGCAACATCGAGGGCACTGACACCTTCCTTGCTCCGTGGGCGCGCTGGCGCACGGCGAAGGACGACCGGATTTTCGTCCTCAACGTGCCCATGCAGGAGCGCAACGAGGAGGGGGTCTCCGACGCCGAGGTCAGGTTGCTGCTGCGGCAGGGTGCGGCCGGGCAGTTCGACCATCACTTCCGCGCACTCGCCGCCCGGCTGGTCGCGTTGAACGTGCCGGACACGGTACTGGTGCTCGGCTGGGAGATGAACGGCACGACCTACACCCATCGCTGTGGACCCGACCCGACGGCATGGAAGTCGTACTGGAACAGGATCGTCACCACCATGCGCTCGGTGCCGGGCCAGAAATTCCGGTTCGACTTCACGCCGAGCCGGGGACGGGACGCCGTTCCCTGGACGCAGTGCTACCCCGGGGACGACACGGTCGACATCATCGGCATGGACTCGTACGACCAGCCGCGAGGAGTTTCCTTCG
The DNA here is from genome assembly GCF_026341515.1 of Streptomyces sp. NBC_00878. Lineage (NCBI taxonomy): Bacteria > Bacillati > Actinomycetota > Actinomycetes > Kitasatosporales > Streptomycetaceae > Streptomyces > Streptomyces sp. NBC_00878. The sequence continues at coordinate 7,055,033 of NZ_JAPEOK010000001.1, forward strand.
ACGAGCAGGTGGAAGAGCCATACGGACTTCAAGCACAAGTGGACTTCGCGAAATCCCATAACAAGCCCATTTCCTATCCCGAATGGGGGCTCTTCCGTAACGGGGACAACGCCGAATACATGCGGCGGATGCTCGCCTGGATCGATGATCACAAGCCGCTGTACAACACGCTGACCGACTACTGCCCGCACGGAGTCTGGCAGTGCGCGGACAATCCCAGATCTTCCTGGGTCTACCGGTCCGCTCTTTTCGGTAGCGCGGACGGACCGGCGACTTCGCCCACACCGCCAACGCCGTCCGTGCCCACCGCACCGTTGCCTCCGACAGGCTGCTCGCCGCTGCGCCCCGGCGACTGGGGCGACTACTGGTTCGGCGGGAGGCTGTGCCTGCGCCTCGACTGGTGGTTGCGGAGCCGATAGCGGCCACCGGTGGCGGGACCCTCGCGGGTCCCGCCACCGGTCCGCTCCCGGAAGCGACGCAGCAACTCCTTGCCCTGCCGCCGTGCGGCCACGTCGCCGATTACCGCCGACATCAGCGGGGCCGTGCGCCGCCGGGCCAGCAGCAGCCGCTGGTTGACGACAGGTTCGGGGCGCCAGTGGTGTTTGTAGGGTTCGTCGCCGCGCAGCAGGCTCAGCGTGCCCGGTCCGCCGTTACCCGTGTGCTGCGTGCATGCGTCGAGGAGTATCACTGCCACGTCCGCTTTGCGTTCCCGCAGGCGTGGATGGGCGCCGTACAGGTAGCCGCCCGCGAGTTGCCGCGACAGCAGCGTCAGGTCCACGGCCACCACGTCGTCGTCGAGCCGGAACTCGGTGACCACCGCGTCGCCGGAGCGCACCATCGGCTCCACGGAACGCACCAGGTGCTCGCAGAAGCGTGTCTGCAGGTGCTCCGACGTCACGTTACGGCCCTGCCACTGCAGTCGGTGCAGTTCGAGCAGCCGCTGAAGCGACGCGCCCACCCGGTCCGGCGGTACGACGTGCCGCTCCACGCCGAGCGACCTCAGCTTGCGCAGCTTGGCGCGGATTCGCTGGGCCTTGCCGGATGCCAGCCGGGATACCAGTTCGTCCATGGGCACGGTGGGCAGCTCCAGGCACAGCGAGTCCTGAAGCCGGCGGCGCGGCCCGCTCCAGCGCTCGTAGACGTGCTCGACCGCTCCGCCCGGCCGCACCTCGCGGAAGTCGATGAGCGCGGTGCGGGCGGCGGCCGACAGCGCCTCGGCGAGCACGGCGGCCGCCCGGTCCGCCCGCTCGTCGTCAATGAGAACGTCCCCGTAGTCGGAGATCGCCCCGCCGAGCGGTACGAGCCTGGGCACTGGGCCCCGCCGGAGCATCAGGGGTGCGGCGGCCACGAGTTCGGCACCCTCGCGCACGAGCACAAGCCGCAGCCGACCGGGCGTGCCGTACGAGAGCCACCACGAGTGCAGCCAGGCGTGGTTCTGGAACGGGGTCGCCGCGCCGCACCGCTTGTACAGCCGCCCCCAGTCCGGGGCCACCTCGGCGAAGGCGCGCCCGTCGGTGACGAGTTCCGTCGTGTACGCCGCCGTCACAGCTGTCCATGCACGTCGGCGGCGGTGGCCGGGCTGGGCACCGAGGCGGGTCCGGCGGTCTCGTCGCTTTCCGTCCGCCTCGGCCGTACGAGCAGCGCCAGGCCGCCGAGCAGGCCGCCCGCGCTCGTGCCGACCAGGCCGGTCACCATCCGTGACGCTGACGTCGGCTCGATCGGCCGCACCGCCGGTGAGAACTGGACGAGTTCGACGCGGGTACTGCCCTTGGTCTTGTTCGCGTGGCGGGTCAGCGCGCCGGTGACCGCGTTGGCCATGCCGGCGGCGAGGCCGGGGCGCTGGGAGGTGGCCGAGACGGCGATCATCGGCGCGTCCGGCGAGGTGGCCGTCCGCACGTTCCGCCGAAGAGTCCGCACCGGTACGCCCGCCGATCGCGCGTCCCCGAGCACCGCGAGCTGCGTGGCGGCGCGGCCGTACGCCTGTGCGAAGCCGAGTGCGGTGGTCGGGTCGGAATTGTTGGTGGGTACAGCGACGAGATAGCTGGTCGCCGTGTACGTCGGGGCCTTGAGCGTGCCGTAGGCACCGCCGAGCAGGCCGCCAACGAGTGTGCCGGCCGCGAGCAGCAACCAGGGCCGCAGGATGCGGGTGCGGGCCGGGCGGCCGGGCTGCCGGCGGACTTGAGTGGTTTTGTCGGTCGTCACGAACAGGCTCCCTGAGGTGAGGGGGACAATGAGCTGGACACCGCTGCCGCGTACACGTCCATGAGCCGGGCAGCGCTGTGGGAGATGCTGTAGCGGTGCGCGGCGTCCGCAGCCGTACGGGGCTGGGGGCCGGCCGCGCGCACTGCGGCGATGGCACGGGCGTACGCCTCGGGGCCGCCGCGCACGCGTAGGGCACCGGGGGCGGCCTGCGGAGGCAGGTCCTCGATCGCCGGGCAGGATGTGTAGAGCACGGGCAGGCCGGACGCCAGGGCCTCCACGACCGCCAGCCCGAAGGACTCCTCCGGGGACGGCGAAGCGAGCAGGTCCATGGCGGCCGTGAGGCAGGGCACGTCGGGGCCGGGGGAGCCGTCGGGGGTGTTGGGACGCTCGCCGGTGAACAGGACGCGGTCGGCCACGCCTGCCTCGTGGGCCGTGCGGCGCAGGACGTTCTCCTCCGGGCCGCCACCGACCAGCAACAGCCAGTGGTCGCCCGGAAGTCGGGCCATCGCCCGGATGAGGACGTCGAAGCGCTTGCCCGCGGTGAGGCGGCCGATCCCGCCGACGACATAGGCGTCGTCCGGCAGGCCGAGGCGTCGGCGGGTGTGGTGGCGCCGGGACACGTCGAAGTGGAAACGGGCCAGGTCGATTCCGTTGGGGACGACCTCGATGCGAGGGGAGGGCACGCCCCAGCGTTTGAGGCGGTCGGCGACAGCGGGGGAGACGGCGACCGTGGTGGAGCCGAGACGTTCGCTGGCGAGGTAGAGCGCGCGGACGCTCGCTGTCAGCTTCCGGCCTTCCATCTGGGAGTCGCCGAGGGAATGTTCGGTGGCGACCACGGCCCTGACACCGGCGAGTCGGGCGGCCAGCCGGCCGTAGACGCAGGCGCGATAGAGGTGGGTGTGGACCAGGTCGTAGCCACCCGCGCGGATCAGGCGGATCAGGCGGGGGAGCGCGGACAGGTCGTGGTTGGCGCCCATGCCGAGGTGGTGCACGCGGACGCCGTCGGCAACAAGCCCGTCGGCGACGGCGCCCGGGTTGGTGAGGGCCACCACCTCGCAGTCGACGGTGAGGTGCTGCAGCAGCAGGCGGAGCTGTTGTTCGGCGCCGCCGACGCCGAGACCGGTGATGATGTGCAGCCCTTTCATGTCACACGCCCTCCACGGGGCGCCGGCGCAGCCGGTGCAGCCGGTGCTTGAGGTGCAGCCGCCAGGCTGTGTCGTTCTGGCCGATGTGCAGACGCGGGAGGGCGTGCGGGCCGGTCAGGGGGCCGGGGTCGATGGCGCAGGCGTAGGCGTACCCGGCTTCGCGTACGGCGGCGACGGCGCGGCGGTCGACCGTGCCGTACGGGTAGCAGAAGCCGTCGACCGGAGCACCGATCAGCTCCGACAGCAGTGCCCTGCTGTCGGCGACCTCAGCCTTCAATGTGGCCTCGTCGGCCCGGGTGAGATCGACGTGCGTCAGCCCGTGCGAGCCGATCTCCACGCCCGCGGCAGCCGCCCGCCGGACGCCGTCCGCGGACAGCAGCGGCTTGCGCGGGCCGAGCGGGTCCCAGGAGTTGACGCCCCCGAGCCGGGCGGGCAGGACGAAGAGGGTGGCACCGCAGTTCCAGTGGCGCAGCGCCGGCAGAGCATGGGCGAGGAAGTCGGCGTATCCGTCGTCGAAGGTGAGACCGACCAGGCCCCGACCTTCGCCCCGGGCGCGGGCGGCGAACAGTTCGCGCAGGGACACGCCGCGTAGCCGGCGCCGGCGCAGCCAGGCCAGCTGCCGCTCCAGCCGCTCGGGCGTGACCGTGATGCGGTACGGGTCGTCGGAGCAGTCGCCCACGGAGTGGTACATCGCCACCCACGGGATCGGACGGGGCCGCGCGGCGGGGTGTCTGCCCGTGCCGACGGATTCAACTGGAACGGCCATGTCTCAGCCTCCGCGTGACGGCGCCTACGGAATGAAGCGCGGATGCGCGGCCCTGGGTGCCCAGGGCCAGTCCGAGCAGGAGGAAAACTGCGGTCACGGTCACGCAGCCGACCGCGAAACCCACCACCGGGGACCCCGGCGCGCTTGAGGCGGACGCCCCCGCCACCGTGGCGACCACCGCCGCCCGCAGCGGCCGGCCCAGATCGGACAGTACGTGCCGGGTATGGATGGGGACCCCGCGTGACCTGCTGTACTGCGCGGCTCGACGACGGCGGCCCGCGGTCCAGGTCGAGAAGACGAAGGAGCTCGGTCCTGCGGGTCTTCCCGCTCGCCGTGCGTTTTTGGGACGGGCGTGCCCGTTCGGCTCCTGCGCGAGACCGGCGAGCAGCAGTGCGGCCGTGACGGTGATGCCGGCGGCGTTGGCGGCGGCGATCGCCGACACGCCCCAGATGTCCACGGTTCCCACCCCGATCCAGGTGGTCGCGACGACACCCGCGGTCATGGCTCCGATCGGATACCAGGTCGGCCGCCCCGCCGAGAAGTACGTGCGGATCAGTACCCCCACCAGGGTCTGGCCGAGCAGCCCGAGGGCGTACACGCGCAGGACGCCCGCGGTCACCACCGTGTCCTGCGCGGTGAACGCACCCCGCTGGAACAGGATTGCGATGATCTGCGGAGCGCAGGCGACCACCGTGGCCGTGCCGAAGAGCACCAGGCGGCAAGCGAGCGCCAAGTCCCGCTCCACGCGGGCGCGAGCCCGTTCGGTGTCGCCGTCGGCGAGCGCCTGCGCGACCACCGGAAAGGTGACGGTGCACAGCATCAGCGACAGCGTCATCGGGATCTGGGCCACCTTCTGCGCGTAGTTGAGGTGCGAGATGGCCCCGGCGGGAAGGGTGGAGGCGAGGAAGCGCTCGATCAGGACCTGGGACTGGCGGCACATGGCGAAGAGGAGAACGCTGCTGATCAGGGCGAGGTTCATCGGGGGTACCTTGACCCCGCCGCCGGAAACGGATGGGCGACTCCTCAGCAGCCGCCGCAGGGACGGCAGTTGGACAGCGACCATCAGACAGCCGCCCGCCGCCACTCCGGCCGCCGCCGATCGCACGCCCCAGCGCTCGCCGAGCAGGAACATCGCGGCGATGATGCCGGCGTTGTAGGCCACGTAGATCGTCGCGGGCGCCAGGAAGCGACGGTGCGCCCGCAGAGCCGCGCTGCAGTACCCGGCGAGCCCGAAGCTCAGTACACAGGTCGCCGTCAGCCGGGTGCAGTCGGCGGCGAGGCCGGGTTCGGGCAGGCCGGGTGCCAGAGCCCCGACCAGGTAGGGGGCCCCTACGATGATCAGAGCGGACACGGCGACGAAGCCGAGGGACAGGCGGGGCAGGGTGCTGGCGACAAGGGAGCGAACCGGGTCGCCGGGGACGCCCTGGGCGCGCCGGGCCAGGGCCAGGCTGAAAGCCGGGATCATCGCGATGGCCAGGCCGTCCTCGATGAGCAGCGTGGCGGCGAACTCCGGTACGGTCCACGCGACCAGAAAGGCGTCCGTCTCGCTGCCCGCCCCGAAGAGCTGGGCCAGTGCCTGATCCCGCACCAGGCCGAGCAGCGCCCCGGCGACCGACAGCGACGCCGTGATCAGAGCGGCCTTCGCGATGAACTTCCCCGTAGCCGTAGCCAAAGGGGAGCCGGTGCCGTTCACGTCCTGCGTGGCTGCCCGTGCCGCGGGCACGACCACCCCGTCGGTCCCGCAACGGGGCGCACGCGGAGTCTGCGGCGGCGTCACGGGCATCGCGCCACGCTCTTCCGCGCGTTTCTGAGTACCGGAACCGGCGGAGCTGCCTGCGCCTCGCCGTTCCCGGCCAGCGCCCACCACGTCACCAACCCGAAGGACACGGCGGTCAGCACGGTGGAGGGGCCGCCGATGTCGGCGTACACGAAGTCGGTGAGCTGCCAGATCAGCAATCCGCAGGCGACCAGCCCGCAGTCGAGGCCGCGGCGCCCCGACGCGCGCGCCCGCACCGTCGCCCGCAGCCCGCACACCAGCAGCGCCAGCCAGCTCCCGGCGAACGCCATCAGCCCGAGCAGGCCCTGTTCGCTCAGCACCAGCAGATACATGCTGTGCGGTGACAGCAGCGGCTGCCTCCGGTACGCGGCCCCCGCGCCCTCGGTGTCGCTGCCCGACGACAGCGCCGGCGAGGCGTACGCGTCCCGGTACTCGGGGAAGCCCTTCAACCCGACGCCGGTCAGCGGGTGTTCGCGCCAGATGTCGGTGGCGGCCGCCCACATCGCGTACCGGTCGACGACGGACTGGTCGGGGGCGTCGGTGACCTGCGTGATGCTGTCGATCCGCTCCTCCAGCACCGCCGTGCCGACACTGAGACCGCCCACCAGGACCACGCCCGCCGCGGCTACGACCGCAGCCACCTTGAGCGCGCGCCGCAGCCCGGCCAGGACCAGCTGCACCGCGCAGGTCACAGCCGTCGCGATCCACGCGCCCCGGCTGAAGGACAGCGCGAGCGGCAGCAGCAGCGCCAGCGCGCATGCGAGGGCGACTCCCCTTTGCCGTACGGATGTCTGCCCGAGCGCGAGGGCGAACGCGCACACAAGGCCGATGCCGACCACCGTTGCCATCCCCATCACGTCCTGTGGCCCGAACGTGCCGACGGCCCGGATCTGCTCGCCCTGAAAGGAGGCGCCGGTCCGGGTGACGTACTGGTGCACTCCGACGGCCCCCTGCCAGCCCGCGAGCCCCACGAACGACCAGGCCAGCAGCCGGAAGTCGCCCCGGCCGCGGATCAGCAGCAGGACCGCCGCCGGGACGAGCACGAAGATCTGCAGATATCGGCCCATACCGCCGATCCCGGCCTCGGGCGAGTACGCCCCCAGGGCAGCGACGACCAGCCCGAGGACCGGCAGGCCCAGCACCACGGCGGCCGTACGCGGCAAGGGGCGCCGCCGGTCCCGTACGAGGCGGATCGCGCAGAGGAGCACCAGGAGTCCGGACACCGCGTCGGCGGGACCTGGGCCGCCCTCGCTGCTCGGGTCGAGCGGCAGCGCCAGCAGGGCGAGCACAGCCACCACGGGCAGGACCGGTGTCAGGACGGTGTCCCGGCGCATGAGCGGCGTCAGTGCGAGCGTCATGGCTCTCAGCTTCCCGTCGGACGCATGAGCGTGGCCACGGTGCGCAACAGGATGCACACGTCCTGCCACAGCGACCAGTTGTCGATGTAGACGTTGTCGAACCGGAAGCGGTCCTCGATGGACGTGTCGCCGCGCAGCCCATGGATCTGGGCGAGGCCGGTGACGCCGGTCCGCATACGGTGGCGAGCCGCGTAGCCGGGGTGGGCCTCGCTGAACTGTGCGACGAAGTAGGGGCGCTCGGGCCGAGGTCCGACCAGACTCATGTCGCCCCGGAGCACGTTCCACAGCTGGAGGAGCTCGTCGAGGGAGGTGCGCCGCAGCATGCGGCAGAACCCGCGCATCTCGTGTTCGTCCGCCACGCTCCACCGGGTCGCCGCCTCGTGCTCGTCGACGGGACGGTGAGTGCGGAACTTCAGCAGCGTGAACGGCTTTCCGCCCTTGCCGATGCGCTCCTGCCGGAACACCACCCCCGGCCCGTCGCTGATCCGCAGTGTCACCGCGCACACCAGCAACAGGGGGCTGACCAGCAGCAGCAGTGTCGCCGACACGACGATGTCGAGCGCCCGCTTGCCCACGCTGCCGCGTGGCGTCGTAGTCCTCTCCAGGCGCCTGCAGGAGAACCCTGCCAGTCGGTCCTTCGTCGCGTACGACGGGGAGTCCGCGTCCACCTCCCACACCACGCAACCCCGCTCGGTCAGCGCGCTCAGCAGCGGTCCCTGTTGGGTCCGTACGGAGGGGTGGACGGCCAGCACCGCCCGCACGCTGTTCTGGACGACCGCCCTCTCGACCTCTTCACCGGTCGTCAGAACCGGCAGGCCCCCGGCGCCGTCCTGTTGTTCGGCCACGATCCCCACCGGCCGTACCCCGCACCAAGGGTGCCGCGACACGGCGGCGGCCACGCGCTGCGCGGTCACCGCCGGGCCGATGACGAGCGCGGTGCGCGGGTTGCGCAGCAGCGCGGCGCGCCACCTCGCGTGCACGATGCCGCGCAGCGCGCAGCTCGCCGCAGCCTGCACGGCGAAGCCCACCAACAGGGTGCGCGTGGACAGCGCGTCGTCCGGCCGGTACGCCGCCACCAGTGCGGCGAGCGCCAGCCAGGCCACCGCTGTCCGGCGGCAGATTGCGGGCAGTTCGTCGAGGATGCCCGGCACCGGTCGGCGCGTTTGGTGCGGGCGCAGCAGCAGCGACGCGGCCAACAGCAAGGCCGATGGGAGCGGGCGGAGTTGAGTCCCGGCCAGTGTCAGGGCACCCAGCAGGGCGGCTGTCCCGTCCGCGACGAGCAGGGGCGCCGGCGAGGCCGACCGTGCGGGCCGCCTGTCGGCGGGGGACGGGGGACTCGGGACGGCGCCGCGCGACGGCATGACCGAGACGGGCGAGAATCCGTGATCCCGGGGCTGTGTGCCGGGAGGGGCGATAGTGCTGTCCGCGGTCACGAGTGGATGGACTCCCTATGCTCCGTGGGTGCGACGCGTGGTGCGGGTCGCACGCCGATCAGGTGGCGGTAGATGTCCGCAACCGCCTCGGCGGTGTGCCGCACGTCGTGCGAGGACAGGACGTACTGGAGCCCCTGGCAGCCGAGCGATGCGCGCAGCGGCGGGTCGAGCAGCAGTTCGGTGACGGCCCCGGCCAGCACCGCCGGGTTCTCGGGCGGGACCAGGCAACGGGAGGCGAGTGAGGGAGGCAGGCTCTCGCGGGCACCGTCGACGTCTGTGGCCACCACCGGCCGGCCGCAGGCCATCGCCTCCAGCGGGGCCAGCGCCATGCCCTCCCAACGGGACGGCAGAACGACGAGATCGGCGGCCTGGTACCAGGGGACGACGTCGGCGACGGCACCCGCGAACAGCACGGACCTCGGCGCGACCGCCCGAAGCCGGTCGCGGTCCGGCCCGTCGCCGACCAGGACGAGACGCGCGCCGGGCACCCTGCGGGCGACGGAACTCCACGCCCGCAGCAGGACGGCCTGGCCCTTCTGCCGGCACAGCCGCCCTACACAGACGACGAGCGGCGCGGCGGGATCGACCTCGCGCAACGGCCTCAGCCCAGCCCGTACGGTGCCGACGGGGGCGGGGCGGAAGCGCTGCAGGTCGACGCCGTTGGGGATGACGCTCCACCGCCCGCTGATCCCGGCGTGCACGCCGGTCATGCGCTCCGCCTCGCTCACGCACACCACCTGGGAGGCCCAACGCACCCCCCACCGTTCCCACGCCCGCGCGAGCGCCGAGGCGGCCCCGCCGGTGGCCTCGAACGACCAGGCGTGCGGCTGGAACACGGTGGGGATCCTCCCCCGGACGGCGAGCCGCCCGGCGAGCCCGGCCTTCGCGCTGTGCACGTGCACCAGATGAGGGCGTACTTCATCGATCACGCGTGCCAGCTGCCGTACCTCCCGTACGAGTGACGGACCCGGTGACCGCGTCGCCTGCCAGTGCCGTACGTCCGCGCCCAGTCGCCGGAGCCCTGTGGTGAGCGCGCCGTCGGGGCAGGCCACCGTGACGGCCAGGCCGGCCGTGAGTTGCGCCTGTACCAGGTCCGTCACGACGCGGGCGACCCCGCCGTCCACGGGCTGGGTGAGGTGAAGGACCCGTGACCGAGGGCTGGTTGATGACGTGTGCATGTGCGATGTCCTCGCTCACGGTGACGCTCGGGACGGGAGGGAACTCGCCTTACCGCTGGGCGTCGACGGCGACGAAGAGCACGCCGGCCCAGATCAGGTCCCGCTGGGAAACGACTCGGAAGGCCAGTTGGTCGCCGCCGCGTCGCAGGCCTGTTCCGAGATCGAACACATCGGAGTCGTAGCCGAGGGTGCGGGCGTACGCCGGCACCCGCTTCGGCTGGGCCGTCCCCGGTCCACTGATCGTGGAGTTCAGGACGTCGGCGCGGGGATTGGCGGAGTTGGTGAGGGCGGTGACCTCGGTGCCGTGGGGCGGCGGGACGGAGCGCGTGCGGGTGGTCGCGAGGGTGAGGGTGTCGCCGGTCGCGCCGCGGTCGCCGTCGTACGTCACCAGGCCCGCCCGGCCGCCCGCGCCCGCCGGGAAACGCATTCCGCGCAGCCGGATCTCCTGCCCCGCACCGGACTTCAGCGCGTCGAAGCCGTCCCAGACGGCGAGGTGCCGCAACGGCTCCTTCGGGTTCTTGTACGCCACCACCAGCGTCCAGCCACCCCACGCGCCGGCCGTCGACCTTCCCATCGCCACGTTGACCTGTGCCACGGTGTACAGACCCGGCCCGTTCTTCCGCACCAGCCTCGTGACGTCCGCCGAGGCCTGGAAGGCGTCCGCACCGTGCGCCACACGGTGGCCGACGACCGTGTCCGCGAGGACCGCCTTGTACTCCCCGCCCTGTTCGGCGACCAGCACCCGCCCGTTGTCCTTGGGCGGCTTCTGCTCGCCGACGCGCAGGTTGCCGCCCCAGTACAGCCGTGCGTAGCTGACCCGTGAGCCCTTGGGTACACGGACCTCCGCGCGGGAGGAGTTGTAGGTGTTCGGGTCCTTGTCGACATCGACGTACGTCATGTCGAAGTCGCCGTTCACCCCGGTCCCGCCTGCGCGAGTGGCCGGGCAGGAACGCGCCGTCGGCGGCAGGGATTCGCGGTTCGCCCGTGGCATCCGGCAGCTGATGGAGACGTTGGCCGCGCGGACGATCCCGCCGTGTTGGCGGGCCTGGTATCGCTGGGCGAAGGGGAGACGGTCGGCCTCCTGCGACGATGGTGCGGCAGGCGCGACCGCCAGGGCGGCTGCGGGAGCCCACATCCCGGCGAGGGCGAGGGCGCCCACCGTTGTACGGCGCAGCAGGAGGGCTAGGGAATTGCGCATGAACGGCATTGCCCTTTCGGGAAGGTGGAGGTGTCAGGGGGCAGCAAGAAGCGATGTGCGTGCTCTAGGAACGCGTCAAGAGGTGCGCAAACTCTAGCTGCTATCGGACATAATCTTGTCAAACTGGACAAGTGTGTCGGATTGGTGAAGTAAGGAACTTCCTGGGCTCGCTTCATCGGTGGTATCCCCGGCAGGACACCGTGTTTTGACACGACGCCGGGCATCCCGCCGGAGCGTCCCTGCCGGTCCCGAGGAGCGGCCCCGCGTCAACGGCTGAGGCCCATGCATGCCTTCGGTCGGCCTTCTATCCTCCTGCTCCTCGGGGTTGTCCCGCAGAGGGCCGCGGGCGGCCTGCGGCCGGTTCCCGTTTGGATGGTCGAGCCGTGGCCATTGCGGCCGACCGGGCCCGGGAGGGTGGCCATGCGGCCTCGGGCCCAACTGCCCGTCCCGGGCGTGGACGTGCTGCCTGGCGCGGACCGGCAGGCGACTCCAAGGCCGCCGACCTCACGAGTGACGTGCCGGCCGCGTTGCTCGCCGGCGGTCCGCCCGCGCCGACCCTGGCCGGTCTGTCCTCGCTGCCGAGTCTCCCGCCGTCGTGAGGCGGGGGCCGCGCCCGCCCCGGCCGTTGCGCCGGCATCGGCCCAACGGCCGTTCTTTATCCGCTTTTTCTCGTACCCCGTCCAGACTTTTCAGAGTCATATCCTTCAGAGGTCTCATATGAGGACTCGGGAATCCTCTGCACGCAGGTTTCCGGACCGGGCGGCGCTCGTTGTGCACGGCGTCGGAATCCCCCCGCTACCCACGTTGCCGAAGAAAGGAACACCATGAAGTCTCTGAAGGCCGCCGCTGTCGTCACCGGGTCCCTGGTCATTGCCGGTGCCGCCGCGCCCGCGTTCGCCCAGAACGCCACCGAGGTGGTGCGCACGGGCCTCAACAACGCGGTGAGCACGCTCGACAAGGGCCCCGTCCACGTGCAGCCGCTGGAGGGGCCGGACGCGCTCGACGGCAAGCAGAAGAAGAAGGAGTCGCTGCTGACCCGGGTGGGACGCTCGTCCACCGCGCTGAGCAACGGCACCCCGCTGCTGGGCGGTCTGCCGCCGAAGGGCTGAGGACTTCCGCGGCCGCCATGCCCGCCGCCCTCTGATCCGGCGCTTCTGGCAATTCCCGGTGTTGCTCCGCAGAGGCCGACTCCGCTCCATGCGGAGTCGGCCTCTGCGTTGCCGGGGCTGTCCGTCGATCGTCGTACCACTGCGGCTCCCGCACGCAGCGCGCTGGGCGGCAGCCATGTCGATGACCTGCCTGCCGTCGGTCCGCGGGCCGTGAGCGTGGTGTCCCCCCGGGTGTGGCTGTGGCTTCTGCGGCCGGATTCATTTCGAAAAGAGTGAGCCTGTGCATGCGATGCCGAAATCCTCTGTTCGGATGGTGCAGGAGGAAACCGGGTCTCGTTGGATGTGATGGAGAATTCTTTGTGCTGACTTACGAGTTGGGTGTGAATTATTGGACGAGGGCCTCGGAGACTCCCTCGTTCGTGTGGTCATGCCGGCGTGTGTGGTCCACTCGGGTGAGAGAACGTCCGAGTGCGATCCGGCACGTCTGTAGGGTGCCGCGGTGACCTCAACCGACGCCTTCGTCGACGGCTCGCGGAAGGAAGACATGACCGGATCGGTGAACACCGCGGCCGATTCCTCGAACTCTGCGGCGGACTCCACGGGAGTCGCCGTTGCCGCCCTGCCACTCCTGGCCGAACCCTCGTCAGCGACCGCGGTCGGTTGCCCGTCATTTGCCGTCGAACCCACGGTGCCCACCGGGCGGAGGCGGATGCTGCGGGGGTTGTTCGCGGTGGCCGGGGTGGCGCTCGCACCGGTCTTGGCGGCGTCGTGGGCGACCGGGCCGAAGGGGGCGTGGTTTCGCGAGACATATCGCGGACGGCGCATCGTCGGCATCAGAGACGACGCCGTGCGGTTGGGGGACGACGTCCCGGCCGTGTGGCACGTCACGGTGGACGGGCGGCCACTGCACCTGATGCGTCGCGTCGACGGCAGTTGGATGACCATGGTCGACCACTACCAGTCGTATCCGACGCCACTCGCCGCGGCGCGCGCGGCTGTGGACGAACTCGGCCCCACCATGCGGTTGGGGGCGTCGGACGGAACCGGCAGCCGCATGGACGACAGCGGTACGCCGAGCGGCGGCCAGGAAACCGAGGGGGACCATCGCCATGGTGTACACGCGTAAGGACGTCAGCACGCTCACCCCTTCCGAGCGGCGCCGGTTCGTGACCGCACTGATCGAGGTGAAACGCCGCGGTGAGTACGACGAGTTCGTGCGCATGCACATCCAGTACTTCGTTCCCGACGGCGAGAGCGGCCCGCGCACGGCCCACATGGCGCCCTCCTTCCTGCCCTGGCACCGCAGGTTCGTGCTGGACCTGGAGCAGGCGCTGCGCCGCGTGGACGAGTCGGTGACCGTGCCGTACTGGGACTGGACACGCAACCGTGCCTCGACGGCCGTACCGTGGACCGAGGACCTGCTCGGCGGCACCGGGCGGCGTTCCGACCGGCAGGTCTTGACCGGCCCCTTCGCCCACCGCCACGGCCAGTGGACCATCAAAGAGGGGATCACCGACGCCGAGTACCTCATGCGGGACCTGGGCCGCTCCCGGGACCCGATCGCTCTGCCCACGGCCGGGGATGTGGACGGCGCCCTCGCGGACCCGGTCTACGACACGGCCCCCTGGAACTCCACGTCCGCCAAAGGGTTCCGCAACAAGCTGGAGGGGTGGGGGCCGGGTCGCGGCGCCGTGTCGTGGCGCAACCACAACCGGGTCCACCGATGGGTCGGCGGCCACATGGTGAGCGGCGCCTCCGTCAACGACCCCGTCTTCTGGATGCACCACGCCTTCGTCGACCTGGTGTGGTCCCGCTGGCAGCGGCGGCACCGGGACGCCCGCTATCTTCCCGCGAAGCCGCCCGGCCCGAGGGATGCCCAGCGCGGCCGGGTCGTCGCGCGGCACGAGAGGATGCCGCCGTGGGACGTGACCCCGGAGGAACTGGAGAATCACAGCGCGGTCTATCGGTACACGTAGGAGACACGACCACCTGCGGGTGGGCCGCCCGAAGGCCTCACCTTACCGGGCTTCGCACGCGACGCCGGGCATCCCGCTGCGGCCTGTCTGTTGGGCGACGCAGGGCATCTCGCTGTAATCGCTTCCCGTGCTCGACAACGTGAGTGAACCGGCGCAGGTCAGGCCCCCTGATCCCTGTCGGGTACGCCTGCTGGCGTGAAAACATGGCTTGAGGTGCCTGTCCGCCGGCCCCGGTAGCTCGTTGGGATTCTCACCGGACGACCATGCCATCGGCCGGTCCCGCGGCGGGCTGACCACCAAGGTCCACCTTGCCGCCGACGGCCGCTGTCGACCGCGGCGTTCATTCTCACTGCCGGGCAGGCCGGCGATGCGCCTGCCTTCGCTGCCGTCATGGCCCGCCTGCGCGTTCCCCGACGCCGCGAACGGCCCCACACCAGGCCGGACGTGATCCTGGCCGACAGGGCTTACTCGTCCCGCGCGATCCGTGACCACCTCCGCAAACGCGGCATTCGGGCCGTGATCCCAGTGCCGGCTGACCAGCGCCGACACCGGCTGCGCCGGCGCAGCTGCGGGGGCAGGCCACCAGCCTTTGACAGCGAGACCTACGAGACCCACAGGCAGCGCGACATCGTCGAGCGATGAATCAACCGGCTCAAGCAGTGGCGAGGCATCGCGACCCGCTACGAGAAGGCAGCCGCGATCTACCTGGCCGGGCTCCCCTTGCCGACCAGGAGGCTGCGACGGTGTCGGTCAAAGAGGAACAAGCTCAGGGGCCGAGGCGTCGACCCGGAGCAGGACTCCTGACTCGTCCCGTCGCGCAGGCTGGACCAGTACCCCGCGGAGGGCTGCGCTTTCCACAGGGTCAACCCCGGGCTCGAATCTGCGGGACGTACAGAATTCCTGAAATCCATATCTGCCTGGGGCGATGCTCGGCACAGCGATGGAGGTCGTCTCCGGCCCAGCATGCCGCGAGCTGCCATTGGAAGGGCCGTCGGTAGGCCAATCAGCCCTACCTGACCTGCGGAAACGCGGAGTGTAGTGGTGCGCCCCCGGCAGGACTCGAACCTGCGGCCAAGCGCTTAGAAGGCGCCTGCTCTATCCACTGAGCTACGGGGGCCGGATGTGGTGGCCTGTGGTGCTGGTGCCCGGGTGTGGGCGGGTCCGTGACCTTGCCGGGGACAAGGATAGAACGCCCGGGTCCCCGTCCCTGGTGCTTCGCCTCCGTGGCTCGATGTGGAGGTTCAGTGAAGCGGTCCTGATAATCGCAGGCAGGTACGAATCGTGCATCGCTTTTGGCGTCTCACGCCCCGGGTGTTGTGCACTCGTTATGCCTGCGCCCCATGCGTCCCTTCCGTCCTGTGTGTCCGATCGGCGCGCAGACATGCCCATATGCTTCAGAAAGCCACTAAAATTGGGCATTCTTCGCATGTGGTGACCTTGGACGTACGGCCTCAGCTGCTCGACGCACTTTCCGCCCTGCGCGACCGTGTCGCCGCCGCACGCTTCCCGCTGCCCCTGGCGGGGGCTCCACGCGCGCGTGCCAACCGCGACGAACTGCTCGCGCAACTCGACGACTATCTCGTGCCCCGGTTGAGAGAACCCGAAGCACCCTTGCTCGCCGTGATCGGGGGATCGACCGGGGCGGGCAAGTCGACACTGGTCAACTCCCTTGTGGGGCGGCGGGTCAGTGAGGCCGGGGTACTGCGGCCCACGACGCGTACTCCGGTGCTCGTGTGCCACCCCGAGGACCATCACTGGTTCAGCGGCATGCGCGTACTGCCCGACCTCACGCGCGTGTGGGTGCCCCGACAGGACTCCCTGGACGATCCGCTGCTGCCGGACGAGGACGACGGGCGCGTGCTGCGCATCGAGACCGCAGACACCCTCCCGCGCGGGCTCGCCCTCCTGGACGCGCCCGACATCGACTCCCTGGTGGCCGACAACAGAGTGCTCGCCGCCGAACTGATCTGCTCCGCCGACATCTGGGTCATGGTCACTACGGCCGCCCGGTACGCCGACGCGGTGCCATGGCATCTGCTCCGTAGCGCCAAGGACCACGACGCCACCCTCGTCACGGTCCTCGACCGGGTGCCCCACCAGGTCGTGTCGGAGGTGTCGCGCCAGTACGGCGCGCTGCTCGCCAAGGCGGGACTCGGCGACGTGCCCCGCTTCACGGTGCCCGAGTTGCCCGAATCGGCATGGGGTGGGGGGCTGCTTCCGGCCACCGCGGTGGCGCCCCTGCTCGCCTGGCTCACGGAACAGGCCGAGGATGCCGGATCCCGGCAGCAGGCGATGGCACGCACGGCGTACGGAGTGCTCGACTCGCTCAAGTCACGGATGCCCGAGCTGGCCGGTGCGGCGGCCGCGCAGTACGCCGCCGCCATGCGGCTCACCGCGGCCGTCGACGGGGCGTACGACAGCGAGCACGCGCGCGTACGGGGCCGTTTGCAGGCCGGGGCCGTGCTCGCCGGGGACGCGCTCAAGCGGTGGCGCAGCTATCCGCTGGACTGCACCGCCGGCGAACTGCTCGACGCGCTCGCCGAGAGCCTGGCCTCATTGCTGTTGTGCGCCGTCACCGCCGCCGACGAGCGTATCGACGAGGCCTGGCGCCGCGAACCCGGTGCGGCAGCGCCGGGGCTGACGGACCGTGATCCGACGGCGGAGAGCGCCGAGCACCGCATCGGGATGGCCGTACG
Source organism: Streptomyces sp. NBC_00878 (assembly GCF_026341515.1). Taxonomy (NCBI): domain Bacteria; kingdom Bacillati; phylum Actinomycetota; class Actinomycetes; order Kitasatosporales; family Streptomycetaceae; genus Streptomyces; species Streptomyces sp. NBC_00878. Next base: position 7,071,871 of record NZ_JAPEOK010000001.1, read on the forward strand.
GCGTTGGCGGCGGATCATCGAGGAACACGCCGAGGAAGAAGTGCGCGTCCTTGAGAAGAGCGTCGCGCCGGATCCCGAGGTGGTGGCCGCGCTGGTCGCCACCGCGCTCCTGGGCGGCCGCCGGGCCCGGTCCGCGGGCGAAGGACTCGCCGAGCGGATCGGAGCCCATGGGGCCCTGCGCCTGCGCGACAAGGGCGGCCGGCTGCTCACCGACTACCTCGACAGAACCCTGCACATCGAACGGGAGCGGCGGCTCGCCCCGCTCGACGCACTCGACGTACACCCCCAACCCCAGGCCGAACTCATCGCCGCGCTGTCCGTACTGCAGAAGGAGAGGTGACCGTGGTGACCGCCGTCACGGACCACACGGATCACGCCGATCACCCCGGAGACGACGAGGGGCGTGTCGAGGGGCGTGAGGACAGTGGGCACGCGCGCGTGGAGGACGATTTCGTGACCGACCCCACCGACCCCAAGGGCGCGCGCAAAGACGTGCCCAAGAAGGACCCCGGCAAGAAAAATGTCCGCACGGAGAGTCGCCTTTTTGGGCTCGTGCGCGTGGAGACCGTCATGGACGCCGAGCCGTCCGCCACCAGCGGCGACAAGGGCGGTACTGACCGTACTGACGGCAAGGGCGGCAAGGGCGGCGACGGCGGCGTGGGAGGCGCGGACGGTGGGGCCGCGGACGCCGCGGATGCCGGTGTCTCCTGGGACGACGGGCTGATCGCACGCCGCGTGTCCGCTACGGCAGAGGGGCAGGCCAGGCCCGTGAAGGAGGTATTCGTGGAGAACAGGCCCCCTGTAGTGCTCCCACTCGTGTACGAAGGGTCGCTACGGTCCCGTCTCGACGCGCTGCGTGAACTGGTGGGGCTCTCGCGTACCCGGCTCGACAGCAGGACGCTCGCCGAGGCGGGACAGGTCCTGGACGAGGCCGCGGCGCGGCGCAGGCTCTCCGGGCAGCACACCGTCGTCGCCATCGCGGGCGCCACAGGAAGCGGCAAGTCGCAGCTCTTCAACGCGCTGGCCGGAGTGGCCATTTCGGAGACCGGGGTACGCAGGCCGACCACCGCCGCGCCCATCGCGTGCAGCTGGAGCGACGGCGCGGCGAGCCTCATCGACCGGCTCGGAATTCCCGGGCGGCTGCGACGGCGACCGCTGCAGAGCCCCGAGGCCGAGGCGCAGTTGCGCGGGCTCGTTCTGGTGGACCTGCCCGACCACGACTCCGCGGCCGTCCAGCACCGCGAACATGTGGACCGCATCCTGGCGCTCGTCGACGCCGTCATCTGGGTCGTCGACCCGGAGAAGTACGCCGACGCCGTGCTGCACGAACGCTATCTGCGGCCCATGGCGGGACACGCGGAGGTCACCTTCGTAGTCCTCAATCAGATCGACCGGCTGCCCGGAGAGGCCGCCGGCCAGGTCCTCGACGACCTCAGGCGACTGCTCGACGAGGACGGGATCGCACTCGGCGATTACGGAGAGCCGGGCGCGACCGTGCTCGCGCTGTCGGCCCTCACCGGGGACGGCATCGTTGAACTGCGCGAGGTGCTCGGGCACTTCGTGGCCGAGAGGGGGGCCGCGGCCCGCCGGATCTCGGCCGACGTGGACGCGGCGGCGGCCCGGCTGTGGCCCGTCTACGCGAACCGGCGGTCGGCCGGGCTCACCGAGGAGGCGCGCGACGAGTTCGCCGACCGGCTGGCGGACGCCGTCGGCGCGACGGCGGCGGGCGAGGCGGCCGAACGGGCGTGGCGGCGCAACGCCAACCGCGCGTGCGGCACGCCCTGGCTGCGGATGTGGCGCTGGTACCAGGACCGCCGCGAACCCCCGACCGGACGTCTCTCCCTACGAGTCCACGCCGACGACGAGGCCACGGCGCGCCAGCGCGTCGAACAGGCGGTCCGTACGGTCGCCGAGGAGGCGGCCGGAGGGTTGCCCGTGCCCTGGGCGCAGGCGGTGCGCGAGGCGGCGGTACGAGGGTCACAGGGGTTGTGCGAGGCGCTCGACGAGCTGGCCGTGCGAGCCGGTACGCCGGTTGGGCGGCCGCCGAGGCCCGGCTGGTGGCCGATCGCCGTACTGGCCCAGGCCGCCATGACGATCCTCCAGGTCATCGGCGGGGTCTGGCTGCTGGGGCAGGTCATCGGCTTCATGTCGCCGAACCTCGGGGTCCCAGTGCTGCTGATGGTGATCGGCATCGTGGGCGGCCCGGGCGTCGAATGGGCCTGCAAACTGGCGGCGCGCGGGCCTGCGCGGCGGTACGGGCTGGAGGCGGAACGGCGGTTGCGGGAGGCGGCGTCGGGGTGCGGCCGGGCACGGGTTCTCGATCCGCTGGCGTCGGAGCTGCTGCGGTATCGGGAGGTGAGGGAGCAGTACCTGCGGGTTACGGGGGTCGGTGTCTAGGCGGGGTGACGTCCTCGCGACCTGGCCTCCTCTCGGGGTGACGTCTTCGCGACGTGGCGACCTTGCGAGGTGAACGGTTCTCGTGGGGTGAAGTCCTCGTTCGGGTGGCGGAGTTGTCCACAACCGGGCGGTAGGCCACAGCGCTCAGCGGGCTCGGGCCGGCGGAGGCAGTCTGGAACCGCGGCGATCACGATGCGAACGCAACGGGACCACGACGCGGTCGTGGCGCGGTCGCAGCGCGGTCGCCGCGACAGACGCAGCCGTACGGGACGGGCCCGTGGGCGTGGACAGGGGAGGACTTCCGAGATGAACGAGACGACGGTGTGTGTGGTGGGGAACGTGGCGACGCGGCCGGTGTTCCGGGAGACGGCGACGGGCGCGTCGGCGAGGTTCCGGCTGGCGGTGACGCAGCGGTACTGGGACCGGGAGAAGAACGCCTGGACGGACGGGCACACCAACTTCTTCACGGTGTGGGCCAATCGGGCGCTCGCGACGAATGTGCAGGCGTCCGTCTCGGTGGGCGAGCCGCTCGTCGTGCGGGGGAGGCTGAAGGTCCGCTACGAACAGCGCGACGGGCAGTCGTGGACGGGCGCGGACATCGAGGCCACGGCGATCGGCCACGATCTGGCGCGCGGTACCGCGGCGTTCCGGAGGGTCCACAAGAGTGAGACGCCGTCGGAGACGCCGGCCCGGCCGGAGCCCAACTGGGAAACGGAGCCGACGGTTCGACAACAGCAGGAACCGGCTCTGGTGACGTGAGGTGTGTGACCTGCCCTGGCCTGACGTGACGTAACGCGACGTCAAGTGCACGGCAGGTGTTGGAGTCATCGTCCGACCGAAGTGCGGCTTATCGGCGAATACATTCGGAACGGTCCCCGTGGATTTGTCGATAAGCCCAGCTCGCACCTCAATCTGGCGATAACGATTCCGAGTCGGATCGCTTGTCCGATGGCGTGACTGGGGAGAGAGGTGCGCCCCGTCCTTAGGATGCCGGGCATAGCTCTAGGGGCTTCTGATTCTGCTGGTGGGACCGTAACCCCCCACGTCAACGGGTCCTGCTCGAAGGGGAATTCTGTGCTTTCTTCGTTCTCCGTGTTGTCCGCGCACGGGCGGGGTGCCGCCCGCCTCGCCGCGGCGGCTCTGGTGTCCGGCCTCGTCACCGTGAGCGTCCTGACCGCCGTGGGTACGGCCGCTGCCGATGAACTCCCCCTGAGCCAGGGGGGCGCGACCGCCACGATAGGTGAGCTCAAGACGTCCGGGATCGCGGTCATCCACGAGAACGGCGAGGACAAGCAGGTGTCCGCGGGGCTGTTCGAGATGTCCGTCGACAACGGCGGCACTCTGCAGACCTACTGCGTCGACGTCCACAACCCGACGCAGATGGACGCCAAGTACCAGGAGACGCCCTGGAGCGGCACGTCACTGAACGGCAACCCCGACGCGGGCCGGATCCGCTGGATCCTGCAGAACTCCTACCCGCAGGTGAACGACCTCGCCGCGCTGGCCGCGAAGGCGGGCGCGAGTGGTCTCACCGAGCAGGACGCGGCGGCCGGCACGCAGGTGGCGATCTGGCGGTACTCGGACAGTGTCGACGTGGACGCCGTCGACCCGCAGGCGGAGAAGCTCGCCGACTATCTGCAGCGCAACGCGCGGAACCTCGCGGAGCCCGAGGCCTCGCTGGCCCTGGACCCGCCCGCGGTCTCGGGGCGCGCCGGTGAGCTGCTCGGCCCGGTCACCGTGCACACCAACGCGGGCAGTGTGACGGTGACACCGCCCGCCGACGTGACGAGCGGAGTGAGGGTCGTCGACAAAGGCGGCAAGGAGATCACGTCCGCGGTCGACGGCGGCCAGTTGTTCTTCGACGTCCCCGAGGACACCGCGGACGGTTCGGCCGCGCTGACGGTGCAGGCCTCGACCACCGTGCCGGTCGGCCGGGCGTTCGCCTCCGAGACCAGGAGCCAGACCCAGATCCTCGCCGGCTCCAGCGAGTCGACGGTCTCGGCGACGGCTACCGCGAACTGGGCGAAGACCGGCGCGATTCCCGCGCTGTCGGCCGAGAAGAACTGCGCCAAGGGGGGTGTGGACATCACGGCGGCCAACGAGGGCGACGAGGCGTTCACCTTCGAGCTGATGGGCGTCGAGCACACGATCCCAGCAGGCGCGTCACAGACCGTGACGATCCCGCTGCAGGAGGACCAGGCGTACGACTTCACGATCAAGGGGCCGAACGGCTACGAGAAGCGGTTCAAGGGCGTACTCGACTGCCAGACGCAGAGCAGCCTCGGCGACCAGACGGCCCAGACGCTGAACGAGCCCAGCCCGGCCACGGCGGGCGGCACCGGCACCGGCACCACGACGGTCGACCTCGCCGAGACGGGCGCCTCAAGCTCCACCCCGGTGATTGCAGGCATCGCGATCGCCCTGGTCGTGGCCGGCGGCGCGGCGGTCCTCTTCGTCCGCAAGAAGCAGGCGCCCGAGCAGGACTGAGAGAACCCCCGAGCAGGACTGAGAGAACAGAGAACAAGGAAACAGCACCTTGACAACTGGACAGTGGGTAACTGCTCGCTCACTCGCCCACTGAGCCGTCTCGGCCAGTGACCGCCGCCGCACGGGATCGTCGGGCGGAACGAGGTCTCCGTCCGGCGGCGGGCGGGCCGTCGTCGACAGCCGGCGACAGGCCGACTACAGGGCCGCTCGGCGGTGGTCTCAGCGCCAGTCGTCGATCACATACGCGTCGGGGTGGCTGTACCCGGATTCGCTGGGCCTGTGCATGGTCACGCCCTGCAACCATGTGCGGAAACCGCGGTCGATCATGCGCCGGTAGGCATCCGGGCGACCCAGGTTCATGCCGGCGTCCAGCTGCTCCAGGCCGCGCTCGGCGGCCAGCCGCTCGCACGCTTCGAGCAGTCGCTCGAACCGGTCGGCGGCCTCCGGACCAGGACGTACGGCGCCGAATTTGACGAAGCACACGTCCGCGCCAGCCTCCGACCCGGCTCCGCAGTGGCAGACGGCCAGGCCATCGAGATCGGAGGCAGCGCCATGGAGCAGGATGGTGTCACCGAGTCCCTGCGCGTGCGCGGCCACGATCTCGCGTTCCAGGCTCAGGCCCTCGTACACGGCTCCGGTCAGTGCGCGACAGCGACTCAGCGCGTCAGGCCGCTCGGCAGCCGGCAGTTCGCCATAGAGCACCCGGCCGGGGACTGCGGCACCGTCTGTGACCTGTTTCTTCATGATGGCTGTAAGGAATCGAGGCCAGAAACCGTACCGGCGGTAGAGCTCAAGATGCTTGGGACTGTGCGCGAAGGTGAACAAGCCGAGGTGGCGGTTCCCCCAGGCGTCGAAGCAGTCTATGACCGGCTCCATCAGACGCTTGCCGATGCCCTGGTCCCACAGATCTGGACGCACGGTCAGCGGTCCGAAGAACCCGACGCTGCCCCAGTTGGTGGCGAAGTTCGATCCAACTACTTCGCCCTCGACCGTCGCCGCGAATGCCGCCCGCGGATCGGCCGCCCAACGCGTACGGACATAGTCGACGGTCCCGAAAGGATCAGGGGCCCCCAGGAACGTCCCGAAAGCGACCCTGCAGATCTCATCGGCCCGATCCAGGTCCGCCTCACCCAGCGGGCGGACTGATATTGGGGCCGCGCCACTCTTGCGCTTCGCTTCTGGTGGGATCATCGCTCTGTCCCTCCGACGCCCCTTTCCATCGCACCACGGAGGTGCGCTGCAGGCGAGGCGAGCGGTCCGGCGACCGCCGGCGATCACCATGCCCGCCTGGATCGTCCTCTTCGCTGACACTGGTACCTGACACCAATAAGGCCGGACAGCGGCGGACACCGCCGAACCTCGACGTACAGCCGGTCGAGGCGGGAGACGAGTTGGCCGACGTTCCAGGAGCCCCACGAGCTGGCCACCGGAAAAACGCCGGGGCCGACCACCAGCGACCGACAGTGACAGTCGAGCTACAACCGCCAACGGTGTAGCCCCAGGTCACAGCCCCCCGGCCATATGGGTTACCACCCGAGGGTGGACGTCAGGCAAGATGGGGTGTATCTCCCCACTGCCGATTTCAAGCGTCCGGACGGTTTCTCTTGGCTGAGTACATTTACACCATGCGCAAGACGCGCAAGGCGCACGGCGACAAGGTGATTCTCGACGACGTCACCCTGAGCTTCCTGCCGGGAGCGAAGATCGGCGTCGTCGGTCCGAACGGTGCTGGTAAATCGACCGTGCTGAAGATCATGGCGGGGCTGGAGCAGCCGTCGAACGGTGACGCGTTCCTGTCGCCGGGCTACACCGTCGGCATGCTGCTGCAGGAGCCGCCGCTGGACGAGGCCAAGACGGTCCTGGAGAACGTGCAGGACGGCGCCGCCGAGATCATGGGCAAGCTCAAGCGCTTCAACGAGGTCGCCGAACTCATGGCGACCGACTACTCGGACGCGCTCCTGGACGAGATGGGCAAGCTCCAGGAGGACCTCGACCACGCCAACGCGTGGGACCTGGACACGCAGCTGGAGCAGGCCATGGACGCCCTCGGCTGCCCGCCCGGCGACTGGCCCGTCACCAACCTCTCCGGTGGTGAGCGCCGCCGCGTCGCACTCTGCAAGCTGCTCCTCGAAGCCCCCGACCTGCTACTCCTCGACGAGCCCACCAACCACCTGGACGCCGAGTCCGTGCAGTGGCTGGAGCAGCACCTCGCGAAGTACGACGGCACCGTCGTCGCCGTCACCCACGACCGGTACTTCCTCGACAACGTCGCGGGCTGGATCCTGGAGCTCGACCGCGGCCGCGCCATCGGCTACGAGGGCAACTACTCCGTCTACCTGGAGAAGAAGCAGTCCCGTCTCAAGGTGGAGGGCCAGAAGGACGCCAAGCGCGCCAAGCGGCTCAAGGAAGAGCTCGAGTGGGTGCGGTCCAACGCCAAGGGCCGGCAGGCCAAGTCCAAGGCGCGACTGTCCCGCTACGAGGAGATGGCCGCCGAGGCGGACAAGATGCGGAAGCTGGACTTCGAGGAGATCCAGATCCCGCCGGGCCCGCGGCTGGGCAGCGTCGTCGTCGAGGTGGAGAACCTCTCCAAGGCCTTCGGTGAGAAGGTCCTCATCGACGACCTCAGTTTCACGCTGCCGCGTAACGGCATCGTCGGCATCATCGGCCCCAACGGCGCCGGCAAGACCACTCTCTTCAAGATGATCCAGGGTCTCGAAGAGCCGGACTCCGGTTCGATCAAGGTCGGCGACACCGTCAAGATCTCGTACGTCGACCAGAGCCGCGAGAACATCGACCCGAAGAAGTCGCTGTGGGCCGTCGTCTCCGACGAACTGGACTACATCAACGTCGGGCAGGTCGAGATGCCGTCCCGCGCGTACGTCTCCGCCTTCGGGTTCAAGGGCCCGGACCAGCAGAAGCCGGCCGGCGTCCTCTCCGGTGGTGAGCGCAACCGCCTCAACCTCGCGCTCACCCTCAAGCAGGGCGGCAACCTGCTGCTCCTCGACGAGCCGACCAACGACCTGGACGTCGAGACCCTCTCCTCGCTGGAGAACGCGCTGCTCGAGTTCCCGGGTGCCGCGGTGGTCGTCTCCCACGACCGCTGGTTCCTGGACCGGGTGGCGACGCACATCCTCGCCTACGAGGGCGACTCCAAGTGGTTCTGGTTCGAGGGCAACTTCGAGTCGTACGAGAAGAACAAGGTCGAGCGGCTCGGACCGGACGCCGCGCGTCCGCACCGCGCCACCTACAAGAAGCTGACCCGGGGCTGATCTTGCGGCATATCTACCGCTGCCCGCTGCGCTGGGCGGACATGGACGCGTACGGCCACATCAACAACGTGGTCTTCCTCCGCTATCTGGAGGAGGCGCGTATCGACTTCCTGTTCCGCCCGGACAAGGATTTCCAGCAGGGGTCCGTGGTGGCACGCCATGAGATCGACTACAAGCAGCAGTTGGTCCACCGGCACACCCCGGTGGACATCGAGCTGTGGGTCACGCAGATAAGGGCGGCGTCGTTCACCGTCGCGTACGAGGTCAAGGACTCGGACCAGGTGTACGTCCGGGCCCAGACGGTCGTCGTGCCGTTCGACTTCGAGGCGCAGCGGCCGCGCCGTCTCACCACCGCGGAGCAGGAGTTCCTCGCGGAGTACGCGGACGACGAGGCTGACGAGGGCGACGGGGACGACCCCGCGGGGGCCGTTGCGGCATGACTGCCCTGCACCTCGCCGACGAGGGGGAGGCGGCGGACCTCGCCGCCTTCCTGGCCCGGCTGATCCACTACGACCGCGCGGCCGCGGTGCGGCTGCAGGCGTCGGGGACGACGCTCGCGGTGTTCGGCAGGCCACCGTCGTTCGAGGTGCTCGCGATCCGTACGGCACGCCTCGCGAAGCCGTACGAGAACGGTCTCGACGTCTCGCTCGATGTGACCGTCTCGGCCGGTGAACTCCTGGAGTCCCTCGACGAGTCGGCGGCCACCGCGACCGTGCCCGCCGCCGTCACCGGCCCGCCGTGGGCCGGGGTACTGCCGCCCCGCGGGGGCTGGCGGCCCGAGCCGGGACTGCCCGGGCCCGACGCGGTACGGGCGATGGTGGCCGGGGCGGTCGCAGAATTCCGGTCGCGTATCGACGAGTTGGCACCCGAGGGGCGTACGCGGGCCGCGCTCGACCGGATCGGGCGGGAGATCTGGTCCCGGCCCGTCGGCGACACCGAGCTCCCCGTGCGGGCCGCGCACGCCGCCCAGTCGCTGGGCTTCCTGCGGCCCGCCGCGCACACGGCCCCGCCCGCGAACGGGGCCCCGCCCGCGCGCACGGTTCCGCCCGCGAACGGGGCCACGCCCGATGAGGCCGTACTGCGGCTGCTCTCGTCGGGTGCGTGGCTCAGGCTGCGTACGCCGTACGGGTCGATCGCCGTACGCAGGGCGGGACTTGGGGCGTTGGACGTCAGCGTTCGCTGAGCACCTGACCCCTTCCTTCTCCATTTACTGGTTACTGGCGGCTCGCCATGTCCAGGCCGCCGTTGGCCGGTCAGCCGTTCTCGCTGTCGTCCGGCCATATGCCGATGTGGTCGGGCTCCAGTTCCAGGGCTACCCGGTCGCGCATGCCGAGGGCCGCGGTGTACTCGGCGGGGAGTTGCAGCCGGCCCGCGCGGTCGAGCATCGCGTACTCGCGTGCCACCACCGTCTCGTGTCCGGTCGTGGCGTCGACCTCGGTGCGGCGCAGGACCTCCGTGGAGGTGCGGCCGTCGCGGATGGCGACCGTGCGGCGGACCTCGCCGGCGACCGCCTGGTCGTGCGTGACGATGACGATGGTGGTGCCGAGGTGTTTGTTCGCGGTGCGGAAGGCGGCGAAGATCTGTTCGGCGGTGTGCGAGTCGAGTTCACCGGTGGGTTCGTCGGCGAGGAGTACGGCGGGGGCGTTGGCCAGGGCCACGGCGATGGCCACGCGCTGCTGCTGGCCGCCGGACATCTGGTACGGGCGGCGGGACCGGCAGTCGGCGACGCCGAGCAACTCCAGGAGTTCCAGGGCGCGTTCGGACTGGGCGCGGCGACGATGTCTGCGGGCGCCGGTCAACTGCATCGGCAGGGCGATGTTCTGGGTGGCCGTCAGATAGGGGAGGAGGTTGCGGGCCGTCTGCTGCCAGACGAAACCGACGGTCTCGCGGCGGTAGCTGAGCCGGTCCTTCGCGCTCATCGTCAGCAGGTCGTGGCCCGCGACCCGGGCGGCGCCCGCGGTGGGGGTGTCCAGCCCGGCCAGGATGTTCATCAGGGTCGACTTGCCGCTGCCGGACGCGCCCACCAGCGCCATCAACTCGCCCTCCCGGACCAGGAGATCGAGGCCCTGGAGCGCCTGGACCTCGACACCGTCCGCGGAGAAGATCCGGACCAGCCGGTCGCAGGTGATCAGGGCGTCGTGGCCGTAGGCGGGTCGGTCGCGGCGGGCGGCGGCGCGTTCGGCCAGGTCGGCGAAGGTGAAGTCGGTGGTCGTCATCGGGCAGCTCCCGTGGTGATCGTCGTCGAGGGCACGTCTCCGCCCGTGCCGGTCGCTGTGGAGGGTGCGTTTGTGTTTACGTTTCTGCCTGTTGCGGTCGTGGTGGAGGGTGCCTCTCCGCTGGTGTCAGTTGTCCTGGAGGGCCCGTTTCCGCTGGTGCCGCTCGTAGTGGACGGCACGCTCCCGCCCCTGCCTGGCGTTGTGGAAGGCGCGCTTCCGCCCGTGCCGGTCGGCGTCGTGCAGAGCACGGTTCCGTGCGTGCCGGTCGTCGTCGTGCAGAGCGTGCTTCCGGCCGTGGCGGTTGTCATCGGCCGTCCCCCGCCCGCAGTTCCCTGATCGAGCCCCGCCGGCCCGTCCACCACGCCTGGCCCGCCGCGACGCCCGCCGTGAGGAGGAGCACGGTCAGGGCGGGCAGGACGAGGGATGCCGGGTCGGTGTGCAGCGCGGCCGTGCCGGGCGGAGGCGTCCCGCCGGGAGTGGCGAGGGCGATCGCCGTCAGGTCGATGCCGGGGGCCAGGAGGCGGATCGTCGCCCAGCCGGTCAGCGTGCCGCCCGCCGCGGCGAGGAGGGCCTGAGGCAGCGCCTCCAGTACGAGCAGTCGGCGGCCCTGACCCCGGGTGAGGCCCATGGTGCGCAGCCGGGCCAGCAGGGCGGCGCGTTCCGGTGCCGCGCGCACCAGGGCTAGCAGCAGCGCGAGTACGGCGTATCCGGAGCCCGCCGCGACCGCCGCCGTGTAGATGCGTTCCGCGCCCGACTGGAGGGGGGAGTCGACGTACTGCGCGCGTTCCTCCGAGCGCAGTCGTACGTCCGTGCCGGTGGGGGAGTCGGTGCCGGTCGCGGCGTCGGCACCGGCACCGGCATCCGCATCGGCACCGCCATCCGCATCGGCTGCCTTGCGGAGGGCGGCCCCGTTTAGGTCGTCGCCTGTCACCAGTAGCGCGGTCGGGCGGGCGGCGACGGTGCCGAGGCCGGTGCGGTCCACGACGAGGAAGTCCGTTCCCGACACCGCCGGGGTCAGGTCGCGTACGAGGGTGATGCGGACGGAGACCGTACTGCCGTCCTCCAGGCGTACGGAGAAGGGCTGGGTGCCGTAGCGGTCGGCGACCGTGGGGGAGGCGAGGGCGGGGAGCGGCTGCTGGGCCGAGTCGTCGGCGCCGGCTTCTGCCAAGCCGCTCGCCCCGGAGTTTTCCGGCTTCGCCGAGCCTTCCGGCTTCGCCGAACCCGTTCGTCCTGCCTTCGGTGCCTTCGGTGCCTTCAAGTCGCCCGCCGGGAACGCCCCCATTCCGGTCCGCCCGGAGAGCCGTGCGTACCCCTCCGGGTCCACCCCGGCCACGGGCACCGTCTGCGCGCCGCCCCCGGGCTTCGCCTCGTACGCGATGCTCAGGGCGGTGGTCTCCTGGACGCCGGGGACCGAGCGGATCCGCTCGGGCAGGGCGGTCGGCAGGGGCCCGAGCGTCTCGACGCGCGCGTCCGCGCCGAGGGTGAGGAGGGCCGCCCGGTCTCGCGCGTCCGCGACGCCCGCGAGGACGGAACCGCCGAACGCGGCGGTGGTGAGCGCCGTCAGCAGGGCGAGCAGGGGGAGCACCGCGGAGACGGAGGTGCGGCCCGCGCGCGCCAGCGAGAGATGGCCGACCGCGCCGCGCAGCCGGCCGGCGGGGCGGGCCAGCCAGCGCAGCGGCAGCGGATAGAGCCGGACCAGGACGAGTGCGGCGATGACACCGACCAACACCGGTGCCAGTGAGACGAGTTGATCGCCGGAGCCGCCCAGGCCGAGGGCGCCTCCGCCGTCCGGGCTCAGCGATCCGCCCGCCCCGCCTGTCCCGCCCGTGTCGCCGGATCCGGCGGCCCCGCCCGAGGTTCCCCGCCTTCGCAGTGTGAACACCGCACCCGACGCCAGTACGAGCAGGGTGAGTTCGGCGACGGTACGGCGTCGCGACGGACGTACGGCCGCGAGGTCCTCGCGAGCTCCGTGGACGCGTACGGCGCGGTGGGCGGCAGCGGCGCGCAGGGGGAGCGCGGCGCAGGCGAGGAGCGCGATCGCCAGGGCGGCGCCGACGGCGTACCGCGAGCGGCCGTACGGGAGGACGAGCAGTACGCCCGTGAGGCCGAGCGTGGCGGCCGGCAGGGTGACAACCGCCGTCTCGGCGAACAGCCGTGCCGTGAGGCCGCGCAGGGAGGCTCCGCGGGCGCGGAGGAGGGCGAGTTCGCTGCGGCGGCGGTCGGCGGCGAGGCCACCGGCCATGAGGAGGACGACGACCGCGACCGTACCGGTGCCGAAGGCGGCGACGGCGACGAGGGGGCGGATACCGGAACGGAGTTCGGCGTACGAGGTGAAGACGTCGTCGAGCTCTGTGCTCGCGTCGGCGTCCGGGTCCGCCGTGACCTCACGCACCTTCAGCAGGCCCGGGCCGGACTCCAGCGTGGCGATGGCCTTGCCCAGGCGGGGCAGCTCGTTCGCGGTCAAGGCGGCGGGATCCGGGGCGAGTTGCCAGTAGCGCGCGGGGGCGCCCGGGGTGCCGAGCAGCGCGGGGGCCGCGTCCGGGGACAGGAGCAGGGCGGCCAGCCAGTACGTCTCCGGCTCGCCGCCCTGGGTCGGGGGCCGGATGAGGGACGGGGTACGCAGGAGGGGCTGGGTTGCCCAGTAGGCGCCCTCGGGGTCGCGCGGGGCGACGATGCCGGTGACACGGACGGCGAGCGGGCCGCGCGCCACGCCGGGGACGTGGATCACCGAACCCACCTTGATCCGGAGGGGGTCGGCCGTCTCCTGGGTGACCGCGGCCTCCACTTCCGGGGTCGCGGCGGTCACCGTGCCCTCGGCGCGCGGGAGGCGGCCCGCACGCAGCCGGGAGTGCTCGGCGAGGCCCTCGTGCGCCGCGAGCGACATCTGCGCGGGCCGTCCGCTCGGCCTCGGCAGCCAAGTCTCCGCCGCCTCAAGGGCGGTGACGTTGCGGACGCCGTACGTGGACTGCCCGGGGTCGGTGACGAGGGGCCGTTCGAGCACATTCAGCAGGCGGCCGTACTGCTCGCGCAGGGTGGCCGGGCGCAGCGCCGACTCCCGTTCCTTCTGCGGAAGATCGATGGCCGGTTGCATGGCGAACAGTTGGAGGGAGGTGTTGCGTGGCGTCGCCTCGACGACGGCCTGGCGCAGGCCCTCGTCCTCGTAACGGTCGACGGCACGCGGGAAGGCCGCGGCCAGACAGACCGTCGCCAGCACGAGCAGCCCGAGGGCCATGGCGGCCCCGGGAGCGGCACGGAGGCGGGTTCGGACCCAGGGGACGACGGGGCTGTTGCCCGGGCGACGGAAGCCCGCCCGCGCCCAGGGGCGGGGGCGGCGGCTGGAGTCGGAGCTGGCCCCGGCCCCGGCCCCGGTTCCGGTTCCGATTCCGGTTCCGGTTCCGAATCCGGTTTCGAATCCGGTTTCGGTTCCAGGGCCCGTGGCGGCTCCGGTCTCGCCACCTCCACCTCCACCTCCACCTCCACGGCCACCGACACCCTCACCGGTCTCGCCACCGGCACCGACACCGGAACCGCCACCGTCAGGGGAACCCAGTCCGTCCTTCTCCCCTCGCCGATCCCCGAACCACCGACGTCCCACCTCACTCACCACCCTGCTCGTGCAGCGAACGCAACCACCGCAACGAAGCCACCGCATCCCCCCGCCGCAGCGCCAGTACCGCGGTGACGATCAGGGGCGCGATCACCACACCGGCCAGCAGCAACGCGACCTGGGCGGGCGGGAGTTGCACCAGTACCTCCGGGACCGGCCGAGTGGCCCGGGACGTCAGCACGATCAACGGGATCACCGCCCGGGTCAGCACCGCCCCCAGCGCCAGGCCCACCACCAACGCCAGCGCCACCAGTACGGCCTGCTCGGCCGCGACCAGGCGGGCGAGCTGCCGTCGCGGCGCGCCCAGTGCCCGGAGCAGTGCGAACTCGGCACCCCGCTCCCGCAGGGACCCCGCCGTGCTCACGGCGAAGCCGACCGCGGCCAGTGCGGCGGCGACCACGGACGCCGCGGTGAATGCCGACTCCGGCCCCGCCCCGAAGGGGTCGTCCCGCAGCCGCTCCGCGATCTCGTCGCGCACGACCACCTGCGACGGCTCCACATCGGGCCGCGCGCGCAACTCCGCGGCCACCCGCCCCTCGGCGCCCGGAGCGGTCCGCAGCCACCACTCGGTGGGCGCCACGCTCTCGCCGTACCGCTGCTCCAACACCCGGTTCACGGACCGGAGATCGACCAGCAACGCCCCGCCGGAACCGTCCCCGCCACCGCCGGCGGCGTCTCCGGCTCCGGATCGGGCTCCGGCTCTGGCTCCGGAATCCTCCGTGGTCGGCAGCGCCCGGACGCTCCCCACGATCCGCACCGTCACGGTCGAGCCCGCGAACGCCACGCTCACCCGTTGCCCCGTGCGCGCGCCCGCGGCCTTCAGGAAGGCGTCGGTCGCCACCGCGGTGACCTCGGGTGCGGCGGGCCGTGCCGCCCGCAGCCGGAGCGTCAACGTCGAGAGTTCCCAGGTGTATTCGCTGGGGATGTATCCGGTTCCGTAGCTGACCTTCAGCGGGCTCGTCGACTCCAGGCGGGGGCGGGTCGGCCCGTTGCCCGCCTTGGGATCCACCGTGGTGCTGTTGGAACGGGACGTCACCGTCCAGGAGCCGGGCTCCCGGAGGCGCCGCTCCGAGCCGTCGGGTGCGGTCGTCGTCAACTCCTCGACGGACAGCTGGTGTTGCTCGGCGCGCCCCGACGGCTGGCGCATGTCCAGTTGAAACCCGGCCAGCGAGAGCGGCTCGGCCGCCCGGCCGGTCGGCGCCTCGGCGGCCCGCGCCAGATCCAGGGTGAGCCGGTGCGCCCGGCCGTCGGCGGGCAGTTCACCGATAGGAAGGCTGTACGGAGTGCCGTACCGGTCCTCCAGCGTCACCGTCACGTCGGCCGTCATCTCGGAGCGGTACGCGCCCGAGTCCGAGCCTTCCACAGAATCTGAGCCCGAGCTCTCGTCCGCCCCGACTCCCGCCGCCCGGATCCGCAGCGCCAGCCCCAGCCGCGTACTCCCCTTCGGCAGAGCCGTGCCCACCGGAGCGGTCTCCTCCGGCCGCAGCCGCGCCAGCACCTGCTCGGCCGACTCCTCCGCGAGATCCCCGCGCATCAGCATTCCGCCCCCGCCCGCGCCCTCATCCCCGTCCCCGCCCGCGGAGTCCACCGCGTCCGTCGCGCCCACCGCGTCCGCCGTGTCCAGCGCCAGTACGGTCGCCGTCCGGTTCCCGGAGAGCGGCAGCGTCGTACGCACCGCGGGAGCGGCTCCGCGTACGCCGTCGATGTCGGCGTAGATCCCGGCGCGCCCCAACCCGCCCTCGCCGCCGCTGCCGAGTACGCGTACGGACGTACCGGCCCGGAAGTCTGCCTGGTCGTCCTGCGAGCGGTCCCACGACGCGCCCTGGCCGATCGCGAGCATGCCCATGGCGATGGCGAGCACGAGCAGCAGTACGGGCCCGGCGCCGCGCATCGGGCGGCGGCTGAACTGCCAGCCCGCGAGAGCCGTCGGCAGCCCCCGGCCGCTCGCCGCGCGCCGTTCGGCGAGGCGGGCGACGGGCGGCAGCAGACGCAGGGTGAGCACGGTTCCGGCGAGCAGGGCGAGCGCGGGCGCGGAGACGAGGAGCGGGTCGATGCCGAGAGTGCCGGAGAGGTCGCCGGTGACGGCCCCGGATGTCTGCCCGCTCAACTGCCAGTAGGCGACGGCCGCGATCACCAGCAGGCCCACGTCCGCACCGGCCCGTACCGGCGCGGGCAGCGACGGGGCCCGGCCGCCCGCCGAACCGGGGGACCCCGCGGTGAGCGCGGGCACGGTCACCGCCAGCGCGCATCCCAGGGCGACCCCGGCCGACACCGCCCACACGCCACCGTCCGCCACCGAGGTGTCCAGCCGCAGCCCGAGCCGCGACAGCGCCCCCTGTCCTGCCAGCAGCCGCGTCAACGGCCCGGCGAGCAGCGGCGCGCACACGGCGGCCGGTACCGCGAGGAGCAACGCCTCAAGACCCGCGAGCCCCGCCACCCGTCGGCGCGAACCGCCACGCGCCCGCAACAGCCGGGTCTCGCCCGCCCGTTCGACGCTCAGCAGCCGGGCCACGAGCAGCAGCGCGTATCCGGCGAGCAGCGCCAGTTGCAGCGCCACGATCAACAGCGTCGAACGGGAGACCAGCAACGACCGCTCTACCCGGTCGAGTTCCTCCGGCAGTGCGGTAGTGACGGCCGTGGTGCCGTGCAGGGAGGGGGACTTGAGCAGCGCTCGCGGGCCGGTGCGGGCCGCGTCCCGCAGGGCGTCGATCCGCCCGGTCGTCAGCGTCGAGAAGCCGGCGGACGCCAGCCAGCCGGTCGATCCGGCGCTCACCGCGGGCTTTTGACGTGACGTTCCCGCCAGCACCGAGGGATCGGCGAGCAGTGGCCCGTACGTCGTGAAGTCGACCTTGCTGATGCCGCGTCCGCGCAGATCGTCCAACTGCCAGTAGGGCGAGGTGACTTGGGTGGGCCGGTACAGCCCGGTCACCAGGATCCGTACCTTCGGACCGTCGAACCGGTCGACGAGCGTCAGCCGTGCCCCCGGCTTCAGCGCCAACTGCCGCGCCGCCGCCTCGGGAAGGGCCACCTCGATCTCGCCGCCATCACCGCCACTGCCGCCGCTTCTCGTGGCACGAGGCAGGCGCCCTAAGGCCATTCGCACCTGTGTCCGGTCCAGCGCCGCGAAGTGCGTGAGATCCGGGTCCCCCGACCGTGCGGCGGCCGGCTGCGACGACCTCGGCAGCGCGTACGGCCCCGATCGCGTCAGCGTCCGCAGTGTCACCGGCAGCCCGTCGAAGGTGCGCCGCGCTCCCTCCCGTACGGCCTTGTCGGCGGCCGCGCGTTCCCGAGGGGGCACGTCGGCCTTGACGATCAGGGCGGTGGCAGCCGCGCTCTCCGTATCCGCCGCGCCCTGAGTCGTGTCGACGAGCGAGTGGCGCAGTGCTGCGTCACCGATCGCGCCCGAGTAGGCCGCGAGGGTCGCCAGCACCGCAGTGGTCAGCACGACGCTGATCAGCGCGGCGGACAACAGCAGGCGGTGCGCCCACACGCGCGAAAAGACGAACCCCGTCACCCGGCCCCCCGCCGTATTGCTGCATACCGCTGCCGTACCGCTGCCGTATCGCTGACATCCCGGATCTGGATCTCCGGCGATGTTGTCAGAGCGGGCGGGCTCCGGGTAAGCGCTTGTGAACGGGGCTTGACCGGATCGTGACCGGAATCCGGCGACGAGCGACCGGAATCCGCGCGTCAGCGACGGGTTTCAGCCCTCCGTGTTCACCATCGACGCCGCCGCGTACGTCAGGTAGCTCCACAGCGTGTGCTCGTGCTCCTCGGAGAGGCCGAGCTCGTCGACGGCGACCCGCATGTGCTTCAGCCAGGCGTCGTGCGCCGCGCGGTCGACGGCGAACGGGGCGTGCCGCATCCGCAGCCGGGGGTGGCCGCGGTTCTCGCTGTACGTGGTCGGGCCGCCCCAGTACTGGATCAGGAACAGGGTGAAGCGCTCCTCGGCCGGTCCCAGGTCCTCCTCGGGGTACATCGGCCGCAGCAGCGGGTCCTCGGCGACACCCTCGTAGAACCGGTGCACCAGACGCCGGAAGGTCTCCTCGCCGCCGACCTGCTCGTAGAAGGTCTGCTCCTGAAGCGTGCCGCGCGGAATCTCTTTCACGTCGTCCATGGTCTCAGACCGCGCCCTTGGAGCGGGGGCCAAGGCCCCCACTCCCGCGATCGAGCGCTGGGCGCTCGCCTCCGTGGCTTTATCGCAGCACAGTGGAGGTGTGACTTCGCTCCCATGACGGGGGCTTCCAACCCGGAGGTTGCGGTCCAGCCCGAACCGGCCCATAAGGGCGTCAAAAACGTAGCACGACCCGGGAGGCACGATGGGCGCTTTGCGGAGAGAGCCGGGTATGGGCGCGCACGCCATCGACCACGGTCTCGACGACCTCGCCGTCACGGCGCGGGCGGCGCTGGTGCGCGAGATCGACGCGAGCGGGGCCTGGGCCACGGACCCGGTCTGGCGGGAGGCCTTCGAGAGCGTCCCGCGTCACCTCTTCGTGCCGTACTACTACGTCGGCGCGCTCGGCGGCGGTTACGAGCGCAGGTGGGGCGAGGACCCCAGCCCGCGCAGGCGCGAGAACTGGGTGCGCGGCGCGTACGCGGACGCCCCGCTGGCCACCAGGGTGCGTGACGGCGAGCTGCTGTCGTCCAGCAGCCAGCCGTCCCTGATGGCGAAGATGCTGGCCGAGCTGGAGGTACGGGACGGCGACGCGGTCCTGGAGATCGGTGCGGGCACCGGCTACAACGCGGCCCTGCTCGCGCACCGGCTGGGCGACGAGCTGGTCACCACGGTCGACCTGGACCCGGAGATCACGGAGTCCGCCCGGCAGCACCTGGCCCTCTCCGGCCACCACCCCGTCGTCGTCACCGGCGACGGGGCGCGCGGCTGTCCGGAGCGCGCCCCCTTCGACCGGATCATCGTGACCTGCACGCTGAGCTCGATCCCGCGCGCCTGGCTGGGCCAGTGCGCCCCGGGCGCCCGGATCCTCGCGCCGTTCGCCACCGGCCTCATCGCCCTGCGCGTACGCGACTCCGGGTACGCCGAGGGCCGCTTCCTGCACACGGCCGCCTACTTCGTGCCCCTGCGCGGAGGCGACCGGCGCGATCCCGAACTCCTGGACACGGACCTGGCGGGGCTGCCGCGGCGCACCCGGAACCATGAGCTGTTCCGGTTCCTGCTGACCCTGACGGCCGGCCGCCTCGACCCGCAGGAGGCGTACGGGATCTGGGAGCGCGAGGGGCAGCCGCCGCGCGAGCGGTACGGGATCACGGTCGGCGGCGGCCGCGTGTGGGCGTGGCTGGACGACCCCGCGGGGCCGTACGCCTGGCCGCTGCCGTGAGCTCCGCTGGTTGCGCGGTTCGTCGGCTGCGGGCCGGTGAGGGCTGGGCGCTCCCCCACTCTCGGCTTCTCCCCGACTCTCGGCTTCGCTCGATCGGGGGACCCCCATGAGCGGGGGGACCCCCATCGCGGCGGAGCCGCACATGTCACAGCCCCGCGCCCCTTACGGGGCCTGGTTCTGTCTAACCCCGTCGGACCGTGATCGTCGTCCACGCCCCCACGTGCACCCGGTCGCCGTCCTGCAGCGGTACGGGGACGAAGGGCTGGATGGGCTCCTCGGCGCCGTTGACCGTGGTGCCGTTCGTGGAGTTCTGGTCGACGACCGCCCAGCTGCCGTCGGGCTGCTGGACGAGGACCGCGTGCTGGTGCGAGACGCCCGGGTCCTCCGGCGGTACCGCCAGGTCGATGTCCGGGGACTCGCCCGTGGAGTGACGGCGGCGGCCGATGGTGATCTGGTTGCCGGTGAGCGGGCGCTGCTGCTCGGGCGAGTAGGCGGGCAGGTTCAGGCCCGCTGCCTCCGGGCCCGAGCGCTGCATCATCGCCATGAAGTACTCACGGTCGGGTCCGATCGTGATGTTCCACGACAGCGGTTGCTGTTGCTGTTGTTGCTGGTAGCCGGGGGGTGCCTGGGTCGAGCCGGGCTGCGGGTAGCCGTAGCCGCCGTCCTGGCCGGGAGGGCCGCCGTGACCGCCGGGGCCACCGGGCGCACCGGTCGACGGGGGCGGGAGCACCCAGTCGTCCTCGCCGCCGCCGAAGGACGGCCCGCCGGGGCCCTGAGGGTGCCCGGTCTCCTGCGGGTATCCGGGCGGAGCGGGCGGACCGGACTGCTGGTATCCCTGCGGAGCACCGGGACCACCGGGGCCGGGAGGGCCGCCGGGACCCGGGTATCCACCGAGGCCGTTCTGGCCGCCGGGGCCACCCTGTCCGCCGGGTCCGCCGGGACCGGGGTATCCACCAGGTCCGCCAGGTCCACCGGGTCCCGTGCCGCCAGGCCCGGGAGGCGGCGGTACCGGTCGCGACGGGTCACCGGGGAAGCCCGAGGGGTTCTCGCCGTACGGCGGGATCGGCTCGGCGGGCCGGTTCATCTGCGAGGGGCGCGAGCCCTGGTAGTCGTACCCGCCGGGGCCGCCACCGGGCTGTCCGGGCGGCTGCTGCTGGAACTGCAGCGCCGGGTTCTGTCCACCAGGACCTGGACCTGGACCTGGACCAGGATTGAAGCCGCCGCCGGGCCCCGGAGGACGCGGCGCGGCCGGGGTGTACGAGGTCGCGGTGTTCGTCAGGAAGTTCCACCGGCACTCCTCGCAGAACGGTGCCCCGCCCTCACGCGGGGTACGGCACTGCGGGCAGAGCTCGGCCGAGGGCGCCGGGTCGGGCACCGCGGACAGGTGGGGGCGGCCGCCCTGGCCGGGCGGCGGCGGAGAACCGGGCGGCGGATAGCCGTAACCGGCCGCCGGGGGCGGCGGTGGAGGTGGCGGGGGCACGGCACCGGCCATGCGGTGACCGCAGACCTCGCACCAGTCGTCGGAACCCGACTGGTGTCCGTTCGGGCAGGTCGGCATGTCGGCGCTTCCCCCTCTCCTGTTCCGGCCCACGAAGGACCGCAATGCGTGCAAACCGCTTGCGTACTGCTGGTTACTGCCTGCTGGTTATTGTCTGTTGGCTACTGCCTGTTGGTCGCTGTTTGCTCGCAACCGTGTGCGTACCGCTCTGCTTCGTTTCTACTTCTTTACACGAACAGTCTTTGTGGACCGTGTCTCGAGAGTCATCTCATCGGCCTCCGCGACCTTCGCCTTCAATCGCACAGTACCTGCCGCGGCGTCGACCACGTCCACCACCTTCGAAAGCAGTTTCGCCGTATCCGCGTTTCCGGAAGCGCTGGCGAGCTGAACGGCACGTCCCAGCTTGGCCGTTGCCCCGTCGATATCCCCAGCTTTGCGGGCATCCAGTCCTTGTTGGATGACTTGTGCCAGTTCCGCCTGACCCGTGTAGTGCGCGACCTGCGGATTGATCGACGTGGACGCCGCCATGTCATCGGTCCACACGGCCCGTACGAGTCCCTGGGCGCCCAGGGACTGGGCGGTGCCGTCGCCCTGCGGGATCACCAGGGAGACGCGGGCGGCCAGCATCTCCTGGCCGAGGTCGGCCTCGGGGACCTCGACGCACACGTGGTAGTCACGGGACTCGTCTCCCCAGGAACCGGTGGGGTAGTCCCCGGCGCGCGGGCCCGCCTCCGTGCGGCGGCCGGTCAGCTCCTCGACCGTGGGCGCGACCTGTTTCACGAACTTGATCGACGTGCCGACCGGGGTCCACAGCCGCAGCGCGACGTCCGCGACCTCCTTGCCCATCGCCGTCTCCATCATCTGCGTGAAGTCGGCGGACAGGCCCGCCGGGTCGGCGACGATGTCGGCGGTGCCGAGCAGCGCGGACGCGATCTGGGTGACCTCCTTGACCTCCCAGTCCGTGCCGACGCCCCGCGCGTCGGCGGTGAACCGGCCCGCGCAGGCGTCCAGCGCGGCCTTGAGGTCCTCGGCCGACTCGTGTTCGTTGCGGCCGTCGGTGAGCACGATGCCGTGCCGGATGGCGACGTCCGCCGAGGACAGCAGCCGGTCGGCCAGCCGCAGCCAGGTGCCGATCGCCGTGCCGCCGCCCGCGCTCAGCTTACGCAGCGCCTGCTTGGCCTGCTCACGGGTCTGCGCGTCGGCGACGGCGAGCCGGCCACCGCCCGGATAGACCTCCTTGGCCACATGCGTCCCGCCGATCACCGCGAAGTGCACCCCGTCGCGTACGGCGTCGATCGCGGCGGCCGTCGCGTCCCGGGCGCCCCGCATCTTCGTCGGCGGGTAGTCCATGGACCCCGAACAGTCGACCATGATCGCCACGGCCGCGTCCGGGCCCTGACCGGGCGTGTAGAGGTGGGGTGCCGCGGCGGCACTGCCCACCGTGCCGCCGCCGGTCGAGGTCACCGTGACGATCGCGCTGACCTCGCGGCCGCCCTCGGGCAGGTACTCGTTCTGGTACACGTCCACCGAGAACTGCGGCACGTTCGACTTCGAGAAATTGGCCATGCCTTCTCTGCTCCCCCTCAGGACTCCCACAAGGCGTGGGTGATGTCGGTAGACGGACCGGTCCCCTCCGGTCCTGGCCGTGCCGAGGCCGGTGACGATGCCGGTAGCGATGTCGATGTCGTTTCGTACCGCTTCGGCCTCAGGCCGATCCTGCCCCCTGCGACGGCGCGGGGAACGGCAGGACGGCCACTGTTACGTTGTCGTGGCCCCCGCCGTCCAGGGCGTGACCCACCAGGACCTGGGCGCTGTGCAGTGGCCGGTCCGCGGCGTCGGGCGGGACGACCTCGGCCATCTCCTCGGCCGCCTCCGCGTAGTTCCACAGTCCGTCGGTGCACACCACCACTACACCCGGCCGGTCCGGCTTGAAGGAAGCGGTGTGCGGCTCCAGTTCGTACGCGTCCGCCCCGAGCCAGCCCGTGATGGCGTGGGCGCGCTGGTCCGCGTACGCCTCCGCCTCGTTCATCAGGCCCGCGGCGACCATCTGGGCGGCCCAGGAGTCGTCCTCGGTGAGCCGGGCCGGGGGAGACGTCCGGTCCACGGGCACCCAGTAGACGCGGCTGTCGCCGACCCAGCCGACGATCAGCAGGCTGGGGGTGACGATGGCGCCGACGAGCGTGCAGGCCGGCGCGTTCACATGCGGCTGGTGCTCGTGGGCCTCAGTGACGCGGTCCGCGAGGGAGTTGACGGCATCCGAGGCCGCGAGGATCG
Organism: Streptomyces sp. NBC_00878; assembly: GCF_026341515.1. Lineage (NCBI taxonomy): Bacteria > Bacillati > Actinomycetota > Actinomycetes > Kitasatosporales > Streptomycetaceae > Streptomyces > Streptomyces sp. NBC_00878. Next base: position 7,094,955 of record NZ_JAPEOK010000001.1, read on the forward strand.
CGTCGTGCATGGCCTGCTGCGGGTGCGTGCCGAGCGGCAGGGCCGCCAGGAGGGACTCGTTGGCCGCGCGGGAGGCGGCCAGCGAGGCCTCGTCGGGACGGGTCGCCGAGGACACGCCGTCGCAGACGATCGCGAGGACCGCGGGCGAACCGTCGGACAGCGCGGTCGAGGACACGGTGAACGCGTCCTCGTTGCGGTGGTGGCGCAGACCCCGGTCGCTGACCGCGGCCACCGCGCTCAGCTCCTGCTCCATGTGGTCGCGTTCGCGCGGCTGCGCGTGCCCGCAGTTCTCGCAGTAGCCGTCCCGGTCGACCTGGCCGGCGCGGCAGGCCACACAGACCTTTGTGCCCGCGGCGGGCGTCGCGAGATCGGCCGTCCGCGGATCGGCGGGCGGCGCCTCGGGCGGCAGCGGTGCGGCGAGCGGGTACTCGTCCGGTTCCGCGGACGCCTGCGCGGACGTTTGGGCGGACGTCTGCGCGGGCGTTTGGGCTGCCGTCTGCGCTGCCGCCTGTGCGGCGGGCCCCGGCGGCTGCGTGGGGGACGGCAACGGCGGTGCCGCGGGGGACGGCGGTGGTGGTGCGGCGGGCGGCGACGACGGCTGCGGCTGCGCGCGCCGGTCGAACCGTACGCCGGGGCTGTCGGAGCCGTCCGACTCGCGGCCGTCGATGTCCGTCGGCAGGACCACGGGCGCGGGTGTGTCCGAGGTGTCCACCTCCGGGGCGACCGGCCAGTCCACGGACGCCGCGGCCGCGGGGGGCCGGGACGTCGCGCCGTTCATGGCGACCGTGGGGTTGTCGTCCGGCGGCGCGGGTACGGCCGACAGGTCGTACCCGCACGCACCGCAGAAACGGTCCCCCGACTCCAGCGGCTCCTCGCAGCTGGGGCAGGCGGCCAGTTGGGGCATCTGCGACATCAATTACACCCACGTCCGGGGGCGGTAGCGGTTGGCGCGCTCCACCAGATCGATCCTCTCCTCGCCACGCTGGGCGAGCCGGGCCAGTGTCCGGTACGAGCGCTCCAGACCGAAGCGCAGGCCCCGCTCGTCCAGGTCACTGCCGAGCAGTACGGTCCGCGCCCCGGTGTTGGGCGGGGCGGAACCCTGGCTACCGGAGAGTACCCAGTCCAGGGCGCAGCCGAGGACCTCTGTGGACAACTGCTCCCGGCGCACCGCGTCCAGACCGTACCCGTCCAGTGCCTCGACCTGGGCGGCTGCCGAGGTCAGGTCGTCCAGGAAAGGGGTGTCGGGAACTCCCGCACCGGGCAGCCCCGGCCCGCCAGGTGCACCCGGTGTGCCCGGTGTGCCCAGTGCTCCGGGAGGAGGCGGGGTCGGGGCCGTCCCGGCCAGCCGCTGCCGAAGCCGCGCCCGTACGGCGGCGACCCGGGCCGCCGTGTAGTGGATCGACGCCTCCGGCACCGACTCCAGCGTCCGTACGGAGCCACGGCGGTCGCCCGCCGCCAGCTGGACGCGGGCCAGGCCGAACGCGGAGCTCACATAGCTCGGGTCGGTGGTCCACACCAGGCGGTAGTACTCGGCGGCGTTGTCCAACTGCCCGAGGACCTCCGCGCACAGGCCGAGGGCCAGCTTGGGAGCGGGCTCACCGGGGAACGCGTCGTAGATCGCGTCGAAGGACACCGCCGCGACCTCGTGGTCCCCGGTCGCGAGCGCCGCCACGCCCCGGTACCAGACCACCCGCCAGTCGTCGGGATGGTCTGCCTCCAGGGCTTCGAGTGTCCTGGTGGCGTGGTCGAGTTCGCCCATCTCCAGGCGCGCCCGCAGCTCGCGCAGCCGCAGCTCCAGGGAACCGGTGGGCGCCGCGTGCAGCGCGGTGATCAGCTCGGCCGGCGCGGACGCCATGAGCCCGGCCAGGAACCCGGCGTTCGGGTCGCCCGGGTCCACCCGCGGCACCGGCAGCGCCAGGGCCGCGGCGGCCGTGTTCAGCGGCTTGACGAGGGAAGCCGGAGAGGCGGGAGGGGCCGGAAACGCGGGAGGGGCCGGAAAGGCGGGAGGCAGCGCGGAGGCCGACGGGAGGGCCGCCGGTATGCCGTTCACCCCGGCGGTCCCGCTCGTACCACTCGTACCGTCCGTCGCGTTCGTACCGCCCGTCCCGTTCGTCCCGGCCGTCAGCGCGGGTGCGCCCTTCTTCCCCCGTACGGGATCGGTCCGCAGCCCCAGCCGCGACACCTGGCCGTCCAGTCTGCCGAACAACTCCGTGTCCGTGACCTTCAGTTCGGATCCGAACAGCGTGGACAGCGCGGGCCGGGCGCGGCCCGTCTGTACGGAGACGACCTCGCGCAGCACACCCGTGAGCTGCTCGGCCATCTCCTGTGCGGAGGCGAACCGGCGGGCCGGGTCGGGGTCGGTCGCGCGCACGAGGAGCCGGTAGAAGGACTCGTACGTGCGGAAGACCTCGATGTGGTCGGGGTCGGGCAGGGAGTCCACGAAGACGTTCGTGTAGCCCTGGAAGTCGAAGGTCAGGACCGCCAGTGTGCGGGCGACCGTGTAGAGGTCCGAGGCGACCGACGGGCCGACGTCGGCGACCTCCGGCGCCTGGTAGCCGACCGTGCCGTAGATGGCCGACTCGTCGTCGTCCATCCTGCGCACCGCGCCCATGTCGATCAGCTTGAGCTGGTCCTCGGTCTGTATCGCGTTGTCGACCTTGAAGTCGCAGTACAGGAGGTTGCGGCTGTGCAGATGGCCGAGGGCTTCGAGCGCCTCGATGCCGTACGCGCAGGCCTGCTCCACCGGCAGCGGGTCGCGCTTTCCGGCCGCGGTGCGGCGGCCGTTGGCGATCTCCTTGAGGGACTTGCCGCCGACATACTCCATGACGATGTACCCGTCCAGCGAACCCGTGCGCTGGTCGAGGTGCTCCACGAAGTTGTAGATCCGCACGATGTTGGCGTGCTCGATCTCGGCGAGGAAGCGGCGCTCGGAGATCGCGGCCTCCATCGCGTCCTGGTCGCCCGTGTCGAGGAGGCCCTTGAGGACCACCCAGCGGTCGGACACCGCGCGGTCGACGGCGAGATAGACCCAGCCGAGCCCGCCGTGCGCGAGGCAGCCCACGACCTCGTACTGGCCGTGCACGATGTCGCCGGTCTGCAGCTTCGGCACGAACGAGTACGGGTGGCCGCACTTGGTGCAGAACCCCTCCGTACGGCCCGGCCGCTCGCCGCGTGAACGCCCCACCGGCGCACCGCAGTCGGAGCGCGAGCAGAACCGCTTGCGCTCGGGGACCTCGGGGTTCTCCTGGATCATCGCGCGCGGGTCGGGCCGCGGTACGTCCGGGACCTCCACCAGGCCGACGCCGAGCCGGCCGCGCCCCGAGGACCCGGCGGTCGAGCCGGAGCTGCGCACCGACACCGAGCGGCCCGTGGTCCGGCCCGACACGGAGCGCGAGAGACGGCCCGACACCGAGCGCCGCGACTGGGAGGACCGCGACGAGGCACGGGAGGAGGCGCGGGAGCTGGAGCGCGAACTCGCGCTGCCCGAGCCCCGCGAACCGCTCCTGCCGCCCCCGGTGATCCCGGTCGGCGGGGAGCTCACCATGCCTCCCCCGGAGGAGGGACCCCCGGACGAGACGACCGGGGCCAGACCGCAGGTGTCGCAGTACAGTTCACCGCCGCCCATGTCCTCGTACGACCCGGAGCAGCCGGGCCGTTGGCACGGTCGCTGCTGACTCGGCTCACTCGCTTCGGTGTTGACGTTCTGCTGACTCATGCCGTATCCCCCTTATCGCTCACGCGAGGGCCCCCTTTGGTCCTGTGGTCCCCCGTGCCCGGGGACCCTGGGCACCAGCAGTTCCGCCGCCGCGTGCTGGTAGCGCAGCACCGCCTGTTCCGCCACGCGCAGGTCGCAGGGCGCGCTCCACAGCATGCGGCGCGCCGCGTCGTACCGCTCCACCAGCAGCGGGTCCTCGGCGAAGCCGTGCCGGGCGACCTTCGCCTTGTACGCGTCGAGGCGGCCGCGCAGCTCGGCGCGGACCGCGAGCGGCTGGGTGACCGCGGTCAACGACTCGCGGGCGCGCAGCAGTTCGTCGTCGGCCTTCGCCTCCAGGGACTCCAGGAGCGGTGAGAGGCGGTGCCACTGGGCGTGCCTGCGGTACTCGGCGGCCGTCGCCAGCTGTTCCTGCAGCGCGGTCGGCGGGCCGCTCACCGCGGGCACCTCGGACGCGGCGATCTTCGCGAGGACCTCGCCGCGGGCGCTGCGCGCCTCGGCGAGCGTGCGGTCCGCGCGGCTCAGCACGTCCCGCAGCCGCACGAGCCGCGCCTCCGCGTCCTGCCGCACGGTGAGTACGGCGTCGATCTCGCGGCGCACGTCCTCCAGGGCGCGCGCCTCGCGGTCGTAGCGCGTGGTGTCGGGGCGCCCGCCACCCGGCGCCGAGCTGCCCTGCGCGGGCTTCCAGAAGGCCAGCGGGTCGGACACCACCTGCTCACGCAGCGAGGTCAGCGTGCGCGTGATCCGCTCCAGGTCGTCGCCCGAGGGGTGTTCCCCGGGCCGTACGCCCACGGAGTGCGCGAGCTGGCGGGTGCGCTGCAACTCCGCGGACAGTAAATCGATCCGGGCGGGCAGCGCCGACCACACGGCGTCGGCCGTGACGACCATGTCCAGCGAGGTCGCGTACAACTCGTTCATCCGCTCCACGAGTTCGGCGAGGGTGAAGCGCTCGCTGAGCTTGCCCGTGCCCGCCATCGTGGGCGCGGAAGCCGTGGCGGACGCGCTGCCGGCCACCGTGACGCTCTCGCCGCGCAGCAGCTCCGTCAGCTCCACGAGGTCCTCGCGGTTCGACCAGCGTCTGCGCGAGCGGATCTCCCGCGCGGAGCGCAGCGCGTCGGCGTACGCGTCGAAGTACGCCCACAGCAAGGTGATCGACGCCTCGGCGGCCTGCCAGCGCTCCTTGGTCGTACCCGTGAGCTCGGCGCCTTCGAGGAGTCTGCGGCCCGCGTGGTCCTGGAGGGCGAGGAGCGAGGTCTCGATGGCCTCGTGCTCCGCGCCGAGCCGCGCCAGCGCACGGTCCACCTCGTCCCGGTCCATCACCGGCCCGGAGGGTCCCGTGTCGCCCATCGATCACCCCTCGTTTCGTGGTGCCTGCGGTGTCTGCTCGGTCTCGATGAAGAACTGGAAGAACTTGGGAGAACTGGAAGAACTGGAAGAACTGGATGAGGAACTACCGGAACATTTCGGCTACTTGTACTGGACCGGGGGCGGCCCGCCGCTCTCGCCGAGCGTCCCGGCGAGCCAGGTGTTGTACGACTTCTGCCAGTCGGCCTTGCGGTAGTCCACCAGGATCTGGTTGACCCGGCGTATCAGGTCGGGGGCTTTCTTGTTCATCGCCACGCCGTAGTACTCGTCCGTGAACGGCTCGCCCTTGAGCTGGACCGTCGGGTCCTGCGCGGCCTGGCTCGCGGCGAGCGCGCCGTCGGTGACCACGGCGTCGACCTCACCGAGCTGCAGCCTCACCAGGCAGTCGAGTTGGTTCGGCACGATGGTGCTGATGTCGGCGGACTTGGGGATGACGCCGCTCTCCAGGTCCGCTTCCAGTTTCTCGAGGGCGATCGAGCCCGACGCCGAGCAGATCCGCTTGCCGGCCAGCGACTTGTCGTACCCGGTGATGTCCGACTTCTTCGGGGCGAGCACCTGCTGCCCGGTCTCGAAGTAGGGCGACGAGAAGGCGACGTCCTCCAGCCGCTTGCAGTTGATCGTCATGGTGCGTACCACCATGTCGACCTTCCCCTCCTGGATCGCCCGGATGCGCTCGCTGGTCGGGATGGCCTGGAAGTGGACGTTGTTCTTCTTCTTGCCGACGATCTGGTCCGCGATCGCGTGCACGAGGTCGATGTCGAAACCCTCCAACTGGGCGGACGTCGACGTGCTGTTCGGGTCGCGGTAGCCAAAGCGGTAGCTGTTCTGGTCGACGCCGACCGTCAGATAGCCCTTCACCTTGATCTTCTGGACCGTCGCACCGTCCTGGGTGCCGGAGTCCGGCGACAGGCTCTGCTTCTCGGGGTCCACGCAGTCCTCGGCCTTCGCCTGCTCGCCTTGGGCCACCCCCTGGCCGTCGATGTCCTTGTTGCCGTCCTCGCGGGTCTGGGTCACCGGGAGCAGCAGCGCGAACACCGCCGCGAGGGCGCAGACGACCGCCATCGCGCCCACCCCGCCCCAGCCCCTCAGACTGGCTCGCAAACGCCGTGCGTTCATCGTCATGCCCCCTCTCACCGGTACTCCGACAGCCTGCGCCCGATGCCGAGCACCGCGCCGGCGGCGGCCAGCACCGCCAGCACCGCGGCGCCCACCACGAGGCCGTTCATCGCGCCCCTACCGTCTCCGGCGGCCTGCTTGAACTCCGCCTCCTCGTGCTCGATCCCTGCGGCCAGGGCCGTGTCGACGTTCTCGAAGCACTCGCCCGTCGGCTTCTTGTCCGGTGTGCCGATCACCCTGTCGAGCGCGCCCTGGTAGTTGCCCAGGTTGTCCTCCGCGCGGGCTTCCTTGTGCCGTTCCTTCCAGACCTTCATGTTGGCCGTCGCGGCCTCGACGGGCTTCACCCCCGCGCTGTTGTCGGCGAGGTCCTGGGCGGCGGCCAGCTTCGCGGTGAGGTCCTTCATCTGCCGCTCGTAGTCGTGGTCGTACACGTCCACGACCGGGGCGTCGTCGCCCGTGCCCAGCTTCATGGTCTCCGCGCCGCGGGCGACCAGCGTGAGGTTCTCGTTGCCCCGGGCCTTGAGCGAGGCGATCCGGGCGTCGTTCAGCGTGGTCAGCGAGCGGACCGCGTTGTCGTACGAGTCGTTCAGTCCGGCGCGGGCGACGCTGTGGCCGACGACCAGCCACAGCAGGACGACCGTGGAGGCGGCGGTGGCGGCGACCAGGCCGTGGTTCAGCACGCGGTTCGTCCGCCGGTAGTTGCGGTGCTGGGCCCAGGCGAGGCCGCCGATGGCGAGGACGCCGGCGCCGATCGCGATCCACGGGTAGGGCGTCGCGTTGTCGTAGTCGGCGCGCAGGCGCTGGTTCTCCACCGTGTAGAGACGCTCGGCGTCGGTGAGCATCACCTGCATCTTCGAGTTCGCGTACCGGAGGTAGGCGCCGCCGAGGGGGAAGCCCTGGCGGTTGTTGGCCCGGGCGCGCTCCACCAGGCCCTTGTACTCGGGCAGCATCCTGTTCAGCTTGGTGATGGTCTTCTCGGAGGCGGAGCCGGGTTCCGAGTTGGCCGCCGCGGTGACCAGCTTCTCCGCCGCGTTGTCGATGTCCCGCTCATAGAGGTCGCGGGACGCCTTCGTCTCCTGGCCGCCCGCGAGGAAGCCGCTGGACGCCGCCGTGTTGGCGTCGGCGAGGGAGCGGTAGATGTCGGCCGCGTCGGCGCTCAGCGGCTGGCTGCTGTGCAGCACGTCGTCCGCGGCGGCCGAACGCTCCGTCATCTGCCAGGCGGTGACCGCGCCGAACGTGACGACGAGGAGGGCGAGCACGGCGCCGATGATGCGCAGCCGCCCGGGCTCGGTGGTCGCTGCGGCACGCAGCTGGTCGACGCCCTCCGCCCACGCCGTGCGCCGGGGAGGCCCGGTGTCGGGCACGGTGGACCGGCCCTGCGGCCCGGGCGGCGGAGCCTGCGGCGGCACCGCCGGCATCGTGGGCGCGGGCGCACCCGGTGGCGCCGCACCGCCCTTCTGCTGATATGTCACGTGACCTCCCCCATGGTCATCGGCCGGTCACCTCCGCCCGGGCGCCAGGAAGCGCGGGAAGAGGTCCACGGCCGCAAGTATCGCCGCCGGGACTGACATCCGCACAGGCCTTGACTCGATCTTGTTCGGATTGCAGCAAGGCCATGCCCGGACAGCAGCGCGACGAAGATCCCCTACCACCCCTGTTCATGAATACGCCAACTCGAACTGTTCGGTTCCCGGCACGCTCAGTCCCTCTCGTAAAACTCCCGTACGCGGGCGTGCGCCGAGGCCGGGGCAGCCTCGTGGTCGAGTCCGAGGAGGGCGGAACCGAGGACCGGCCGCGCGGTGACGACACGGGGTACGGCCTTGGGGGCGCGCTCGGCCAGCAGTTCCCTTATCCGGTCGTCGAGTTGGGGGTGGCGGGCGGCCAGGACACCGCCGCCGAGCAGGACCGGGGTCTCCTCGTCGAGCAGGTCGAGACGGGTCAGGGCGACGACCGACATGGCGGTGACCTCGTCCGCGAGCCGGTCGACGAGCGCGCGGGCGACCGGGTCGCCGTCCGCCGCCGTGGCGAAGAGGACCGGCGTCAGCTCGTGGCGCCGCGCGTGCTCGATGTGTCCCAGGTGGAAGGCCTCGATCAGCGCGTACATGGAGCCGAGGCCGAAGTGCGCGGGCAGCGTACGGGCCAGCGCGGTCGGACCGCCCCGCCCGTCCTCGGCCCGCGCCCCGTGCCACACGGCCTCCTCGGAGAGGCCCCAGCCGCCGCCCCAGTCACCGGAGATACGGCCCAGGGCGGGGAAGCGGGCGACCCGGCCGTCGGGCCGCATGCCCACGCAGTTGATGCCCGCGCCGCACACCACGGCCACTCCGCGCGGCTCCTCGACACCGGCCCGCAGGATCGCGAAGGTGTCGTTGCGGACCTCCACCGTCGTCCCCCACGCGCGCGCGTGCAGCGCGGCCGCCAACTGCTCCTCCTCCACGGGCAGATCGGCGTTGGCCATACACGCGGAGACATGCTCCACGGAGTCGACGCCCGCCGCGGCGAAGGCCCGGCCGACGGCACCCGCGACCGTGTCGACCGCCTCCCGGATGCCGACGACGGGCGGCCGGAACCCGCCGGCCCGTGCCGTGGCGAGCACACTCCCGTCGCCCGCCACGACCGCGACGTCGGTCTTGCTGTTCCCCGCGTCGACGGCGAGGACGGCCGCGGTCATGCCCACGCGAGGTGCTCCCGGTTGTGCGCGATCAGCCGGTCGGTGAGGCCCTCGGCATACGCGTACTGGCCCACCAGGGGGTGCGCGAGCAGCGCCCGGAACACCCGCTCGCGCCCCCCGCGCAGCGCGGCCTCCAGGGCCAGGTCCTCGTAGGCGGTGACGTTCGCCATCAGCCCCGCGTACAGCGGGTCCACCGGGCCCACCGGCAGCGGAGTCGCCCCCGCGTGCCCGACCGCCGCCTGCACCTCGATCACGGCGTCGTCGGGCAGGAACGGCAGCGTCCCGCGGTTGTAGGTGTTCACCACCTGGTAGGTGCTCCCGCCCCCGCCCAGCAGCGACGCGGCGAGGTCGACGGCAGCCTCGGAGTAGTACGCCCCGCCTCTCTTGGCGAGCAGCTCCGGCTTCTCGTCGAGCTCCGGGTCGCCGTACATCTTCAGCAACTCCCGTTCCATCTCAGCCACTTCCGCGGCCCGCGACGGCTTCGTCCCCAGCTCCCGTACGACCTCGTCGTGGGCGTAGAAGTAGCGCAGGTAGTAGGAGGGCACGACGCCCAGCCGGTCGAGGATGTCGCGCGGCATGCGCAGGGTGTCGGCGAGGGCGTCGCCGTGCTCGGCGAGCAGCTTCGGCAGGAGGTTCTCGCCCTCGGGGCCGCCGAGGCGCACACCGGTTTCCCAGGTGAGGTGGTTGAGGCCCACATGGTTGAGGTGCACATCGGTGGGGTTGACGCCGAGCATTCCGGCGAACCTCCGCTGGAATCCGATCGCCACGTTGCACAGTCCGACCGCTTTGTGACCGGCCTGGAGCAGGGCGCGGGTCACGATGCCGACGGGGTTGGTGAAGTCGATGATCCAGGCGTCCGGGTTGGCACGCCGTACCCGCTCGGCGATGTCGAGCACCACCGGGACCGTGCGCAGCGCCTTGGCGAGGCCGCCGGCGCCGGTCGTCTCCTGGCCGACACAGCCGCACTCCAGCGGCCAGGTCTCGTCCTCGTTGCGGGCGGCCTGCCCGCCGACGCGGAGCTGGAGCAGCACCGCGTCGGCGCCCTCGACACCCGCGTCGAGGTCGTCGGTCGTGGTGACGCGCCCGGGGTGCCCCTGCTTGGCGAAGATGCGCCGGGCCAGACCGCCGACGAGCTCCAGACGGTCGAGGGCGGGGTCGACGAGGACCAGCTCCTCGATGGGCAGGGTGTCCCTCAACCTCGCGAACCCGTCGATGAGTTCAGGGGTGTAGGTGGAGCCACCGCCCACTACTGCGAGCTTCATGTCAGCCTTTCACTCCGGTGAGCGTGACGCCCTCGACGAACGCCTTCTGCGCGAAGAAGAACACGAGGATCACGGGGGCCATGACCAGGACGGTCGCGGCCATGGTCAGATTCCAGTCGGTGTGGTGGGCGCCCTTGAAGGACTCCAGGCCGTAGCTCAGGGTCCAGGCGCCGGGGTTCTCGGACGCGTAGATCTGCGGTCCGAAGTAGTCGTTCCAGGCGTAGAAGAACTGGAAGAGCGCGACGGCGGCGATGCCGGGTTTGGCCATCGGCAGGACGACCTTCAGCAGGGTCCGCAGGTCGCCGCAGCCGTCGACCTTCGCCGCGTCGATGTACTCGTTCGGGATCGTCATCAGGAACTGCCGCAGCAGGAAGATGGAGAACGCGTCCCCGAACGCCATCGGGATGATCAGCGGCCACAGCGTGCCCGACAGATCCAGCTGCTTCGCCCAGAACAGGTACATCGGGATGATGATGACCTGCGGCGGCAGCATCATCATGGAGATGACCAGCATCAACGACAGGTTCCGGCCACGGAAGCGGAACTTGGCGAGCGCGTACGCCACCGGGACGGACGACACCACCGTCAAGGCGGTGCCGAGGCCCGCGTACAGAAGGGTGTTCTTCCACCAGGTGAGGAAGCCGGGCGTGTCGAAGACCTTCGCGTAGTTGCCCCACTCCCAGGTGTCCGGGACCAGGTCCCTGGTGAGCGTCTGGCTGTCGCTCATCAGGGAGGTGAGGACGACGAACACGAAGGGGAGCACGAAGAACAGCGCCGCCGCGACGCCGAGCGCGTGCACGGCGATCCATTCGAGCAGGGCCTTGCGGCGGGCGGTCCGCTCGGCGGGCGTGACAGGTGCACCCGGCGTCCCCGACTCCGCGGGCCTGTCCAGTGGTTGCGTTGCGGTTGCTTGGGTCATGGGTCAGTCACCTGCCTGGATGAGACCGCCCCGGCGCCGCATCAGAAACGCGGTGAACGCCATGGACAGGGCGAACAGCACCAGCGCGACCACGCACGCGGAGCCGTAGTCGAAGCGCTGGAAGCCGAGGTTGTAGACGAGCTGCGGCAGGGTGAGCGTCGACTTGTCGGGGTATCCCGGTTCGAACTGCTGGCCCGAGCCGCCGATGATCCCGGAGGCGACCTTTCCCGCGACCAGCGGCTGCGTGTAGTACTGCATCGTCTGGATCACCCCGGTGACCACCGCGAACATCACGATCGGCGAGATGTTCGGCAGCGTCACGAACCGGAACCGCTGCCAGGCGGACGTACCGTCCAGCTCGGCGGCCTCGTACTGCTCCTTCGGTACGTCGAGCAGCGCGGCCATGAAGATGACCATCAGGTCGCCGACGCCCCAGAGGGCGAGCATGGTGAGGGCGGGTTTGGACCACGTGGCGTCCGTGAACCAGCCGGGGGTCGGCAGGCCGAGGTCGCCGAGGACCGAGTTGACCGGGCCGGTGCCCGGGTTGAGCAGGAAGACGAAGGCCAGCGTGGCCGCGACGGGCGGCGCGAGATAGGGCAGGTAGAAGAAGGTGCGGAACACCCCCGTGCCCGTCTTGATCTTCGTGATCAACAGGCCGATGCCCAGGCCGAAGACGACCCGGCAGGTGACCATGACGAGCACCAGCCACAGGGTGTTGCGCAGCGCGGGCCAGAACATGGGGTAGTCGTTGAAGACGTAGTTCCAGTTCCCCATCCCCTTGAAGACGGGGACACCGAAGCCGTCGTACTTCATGAAGGAGAAGTACACGGTCGAGATCAGCGGATACGCGAAGAAGACGCTGAAGCCGATCAGCCACGGCGACATGAAGGCTGCCGTGCGCAGTGCCTGTTTCCTGCGCTTCGTACGCAGTGTGAGCGTGGACATCGGGTGCTACTTCGCCTGCTCGATGTCGCGGTCGATCTGGTCGGCGGTCTTCTTCAGACCGGCCTTCAGATCCTTCACCTTGCCGGACTCGACCTGGTAGCCGAAGTCCTGCAGGGTCGTCTGGTAGGTCGCGCCGTTGACGGAGGCCGGCGGGGTGTTGGACTTCGGGTTCAGCGCGATGTCCACGAAGGTCTTGAAGCCGGCGTCGACCGTCAGGCCGGGCGACTTCAGCGCCTCGAACGTGGACGGCACGTTGTGGATGGCGTTGGCGAAGGCGACGACGGCCTCGGTGTCGGTCGTCATGTACTTCACCAGCTCCCAGGCCGCGTTCTGCTTCTTGCTCTGCGGAGCGATCCCCATGATCGTGCCGGAGAGGAAGCCCTTGCCGTACTCGGAGACCTCGTCGTCGGGGACGGGCATGGGAGCCGTGCCGATGTCGAACTTGACGCCCGCGTCCGTCGCCATGCCGAGCCGCCACTCGCCGTCGAACTGCATGGCCACCTGGCCGGTCTGGAAGGGGTGCTTGGCGCCCCATTCGTCACCGAACGTGTTGCGGTACTTCTCCAGCTTCTGGAAGCCGCCGAGGTCGCCGACGAGCTTCTTCTGGTACGTGAACATCTTGGCGAAGGCCGGGTCCTTCGCGATGTTGGACTTGCCGTCCTGGTCGAAGTAGGTGTGCTTCCACTGCGACACGTAGTGCTCCACGACGCTCTCGTAGCCGTGGTAGTTCGGCATGAAGCCGAGCTGCTCGTACGAGTCGCCCTTGGCCTTCGTCAGCTTCTTGGCGACCTCGGCGAACTCGGACCACGTCTTCGGCGGCGCCTTGACGCCGGCCTTCTCGAAGGCGTCCTTGTTGTAGTAGAGGCCGTACGCGTCGCCCAGCAGCGGCATCGCGCAGCGCTTGCCCTCGAACTGGGTGTACTCCAGCATCGGCTTCGGGATGATCTTGTCGAGGTCGAGCTTCGACTTCTCGATGAAGGGCTTGAGGTCGGCGAAGGCGCCGGACGAACAGAACTTGCCGACGTTGGACGTGGTGAACGACGACACCACGTCGGGTCCGCTGGAACCGCCGGCGCGCAGCGCCTGGTTGAGCTTGTCGTCGTTGATGTTGCCGACGACCTTCACCTTGATGTTGGAGTGCTCCTTCTCGAAGCGGTCGATGTTGGCCTGGATGGCCTTGACCTCGGCGGGAGCGCTCCAGCCGTGCCAGAACGTGATCGTGGTCGCCGCGTTCGGATCGTCCGTGGCGCCGGTGTCCGACTGTCCGGTGCACGCGGTGGTGAGAAGGGCTATCGAGGCGGCGGCGAGCACCGCTTTCCTGGGCATTCCGGGCATGGCGAGGTCTCCCTGGGGCGGGACGGGGTGTGGGACAGGTGGTGTACGGAGCCGTGCGGACGTGTGCGGGGGCGGTGCGGGAGTTTGCTAGTGCGAGGTGTCGAAGGCCTCGTCGCGGGTGGCCGCGAGCGCGCTCTCCAGCGCGCCGCGCAGTACGGGTTGTTCGTGGACGCCGCCGACCACGAGGCGCGGCCTGGATGCGGCCAGCTCCTCCAGCTCGGCCTGCACCAGGGCGCGCAGCGGTTCGCCGCCCCTGGTGAGCGAGGCCCCGCTGAGGACGACGAGTTCGGGGTCGAGGACGGAGACGAGCGAGGCGAGACCGGTGGCGAGCCCCGTCGCGTACGTCTCCAGGAACTTCCGGTGGGCCCCCTCGTTGACCTCCGCCGCCTGCCCGACGAGCGCGGCGGCGACATCGGCGTACGGTCCTGCGGGCAGCGGCCGGATGCCGAGTTCGCGGGCGAGTTTCGGGAGGGCCTGGGAGCCGGCCAGTTCCTGATAGCCGCCGCTGTTGGCCTTGGTGACGTGCCGGACGAGCGGCGCGCCGGGCACGGGCAGGAAGCCGACCTCGCCCGCGCCGCCGGTCCAGCCGCGGTGCAGACGTCCGCCGAGCACCAGGGCGGCGCCGAGACCGCCCTCGTTCCACAGCAGGACGAAGTCCTCGTGCCCCCGGGCCGCGCCGAGCCGCTGCTCGGCTATGGCGACGAGGTTGACGTCGTTCTCGTACTCGACGGGCATCGGCAGCGCTGCCGCGAGCTCGTCGAGCAGGGCGGGGGAGTGCCACCCGGGCAGGTGCGAGGCGTAGCGCAGCCGTCCCGTGTTGGGGTCGAACGCGCCGGGGGTGCCGATGACGAGCCGCTGGATGTCGGCCCGGACCAGCCCCGCCGCCTTCACGGCGCCGTCGAGGGCGTCGGTGACCTGCCGTACGACGGTCTGACCCGGGTGCCGGCCGGGGGTGAGCAGTTCGTACTCTCCCACCGTCCGCCCCGTCACATCGGCGACGGCGGCGAGGATCCGCTCGGGCGTCACGTCGAGCCCGGCGGCGTAGGCGGCGGCGGGGTTCACCGCGTACAACTGCGCGTTGGGTCCAGGGCGTCCCTCGGTGGTGCCGGTGACGAGGACGAGCCCCGCCGCCTCCAGCCGGGCCAGCAGCTGCGAAGCGGTCGGCTTCGACAGCCCGGTCAGCTTGCCGATCCGCGTCCGGGACAGCGGCCCGTGCTCCAGCAGGAGATCGAGCGCGGCACGGTCGTTCATGGCCCGCAGAACGCGAGGGGTGCCCGGCGTACCGGCGGTTCCTGCCATGACTGTCGACACCTGCCTTTCAGCTGCCCAGCTTCCCAGTGGTGCCACCGGGAAGTCCACCAGAAGATCACTGTAAAGAAACTTTCCTATTCGGTGGGAGGAAGGTAGGCCGGGGGTGGGCGGGGCGTCAATACCGGTCACTGTCGGGCAATGAAGTCGTTACCTGCGTGCGGCGCCCTCTGATGGGATGCGCCGTCGATCACGGGAGGGCGCTGGCGGATGCCGGAGACGATGATCGCGGCTGCCGGGCTGCCGGGCTGCCGGGCTGCCGGGCTCGCGGTGGCGGTGCTTGCGGCCGCGCTGGCGTGGTCGCCCCAGCGGCTGGCGAGCCGGGATCGCGGTGCGGCCCATTTCTTACGGGTACGGCGCCATGTGAGGGCGTACCGCGCCGACTTGACCGAACGGTGCATCGAGCGGCAGACGGAGCACCGCGCGGACGAGTCGTTGCCCGTGCTGACCAGGCCCGGGTGGATCCCGGTACGGCCACTGCCTCTTGCGGCGGTGAAACTGGTGCTTCGGGAGGCCCTGCCTCAGGAACAACTGCATCGGGTACGCGCGGACCTGCGCCGTCATTGGCCGCGCGAGGCGGGCAAGGGGCGGCTCGAAACCTACGCGGCGGCGGTAGAGGCGCTGGACAGGCCGGGTATCTGGTTCAACGGACCCTCGTACCGCCTGCTGGAGGTGACACCCCCGTCCGCGGATCAACCCGATGCGGGACCAGGACTCACGCTCGCGCTGGGGCACTATTTCGACGGACTCGACACCTCGGAGGTACTGGCCTACGAAGAGGCGTTGCTCGATCTGCGGGGCAAGACCGAGCCGTTGCGTGGTCCCTACCGCCGGGGCCTCGGTGATCCGTTCAAGCTGGACGCACGTGCCGCGATGCCCGGGGTGAGCACCCTCACCGTACGGACTGAGGGGAGCGACGCCTTCTTCTTCCTGCACCGCCGGGAGGGCAGCGAGGTCGCGGTGGCCAAGGACATCACGCATGGGGCGCCGGCCGGAGAGTTCCAGCCGCATGTGGACGTCCTGCCGGTGTGGAAGTCCGACCTGGATCTCTGGCGCACGACGATGCGCGAGTACGCGGAGGAGTTCCTCGGTGCCCCCGATGCCCCCGATGCCTCCGGGGGCGGTGGCGTCACGCTCGACTACGCACACGACGCCCCGTACGCGGACTTCGAGCAGGCGCTGCGTGCTCGTGCTGGTCGTAAGCGGATGACTTCGGCGAAGATCGTCGGTCACCTGGAGGCTTCGCGGGTTCGTGGGTACCAGCAGAGCCCTCACCAGGGCGGTTGCCCACTTCGGGTCGGTGCGGACCTTGGCCGTTTCCCACCCAGTACGCGGGGCTGTGTTGTCCGAATCGAAGCTTGTTGCGATTCTCCTGGCTGGTCCCGGAGCCGAACCAGCCGTGGTCGCCGTCTCTGCTGGTCGGTATCGGTGGCGAGCTGCCGGACAATCCTGACGAGCGGCGCCACGGATCGGGCCGTTTGAGCAGGTCGCGGGGTTGAGCGGGGTTACTCCGGACGATCACCCTCATCGAGCGGCCACAGCTGCAGCAACCACTCTTCGACACCCTCGTAGTACAGCTCGTCGCCGATGAGGGCTTCCGCCTCGGCACGGCCCCGGCAGTGGGCCTTCAGCCGGTAGGAGCCGAGACGCTCGATCGGCAGAGGGTCGCCAACCGGGCCGCCGTCCCATTCGCGCAGAAGCAGGCTTCCGCTGTCGGACCGAAGATCGGCCTCTTCCAGGACCTCCCACAGCGAGGGGTCTTGAGGGTCCGGTTGCGCCGACCAGACTTCAACCCTCACCAGCGGGTAAAAGTCGTTCCCGCCTGTTCGAAGGATGGCCCCGTGCCCCGCAGCCACCACCATGTGGGGCGATCGCGCCCACCCGTCCGGGGCTTCCACACTGGCCCCGTCGTCGACCAGCTGGAAATGCCGGTACTCAATGCGTGGCATTGCATCATCGACGACAGCCAGAAATTGACGATCAGTCATGAGCGATCCTTCCTGAACGCCCCTTCGGCCAGGCCGGCTTGGCCGGCCTGGCCGAAGGGGCGTTGCAACTGAGGCGCGGCCACACTACCGGGGGATTGTGGGGTCTTCGAAGTGGAGCGG
Organism: Streptomyces sp. NBC_00878; assembly: GCF_026341515.1. Taxonomy (NCBI): domain Bacteria; kingdom Bacillati; phylum Actinomycetota; class Actinomycetes; order Kitasatosporales; family Streptomycetaceae; genus Streptomyces; species Streptomyces sp. NBC_00878. The sequence continues at coordinate 7,111,693 of NZ_JAPEOK010000001.1, forward strand.
TGGCCCCGTCGGGTAACTGGAAGATTTGGGACACTCGCGGCCACCGTAAGGCCTGGTGGCAGCCGTCAGAACTGTCCCGAACCTTCCAAACGTCGCCCTGGGCGGCAGGTGCGGACCAGCGGCCTTGCCGCTGCGCACCGCTCAACCGCCTTGGTGGGCGACCATGCCTGACTTCAGTGCCGCTGCAAGATCCGGTTCAGCCCTTGAATATGAGGACGTAGAAGGGGCCACTGTCGATCACGCGTTGCCGGTCGTAGAACTGCCCAAGGAGCCGTCCGGCAGCTTGGTTGTCATCGGAGGTCAGTGCACGCGCCGAGTACCGATTGTCCTGGGCGGCTCTGGGATTCGTCGGGCTCGACGACAGCAAGCCCGATGCCGACCCGGTAGTGATCACCGGCTACAAGGCCGCCCGGAACCGGCCGCTCACGCGAGGGCAGAAGCTGTCCAACAAGGCACTAGTGCGTTGGCCACGAACGTTCGCCGGGTCTGGTGATACGCCGGTCGATGTCCGGGGTGCCTGGGTCTGTCAGTCTCACTCTCGATAGCGACGTGGTTGTCGTGGGGAGTGAGGTCATGCATGGCAGAGCCGGTCAGAGCACGGCGGTTGACTGATCAAGAGGGCCAGAGACTGCAGCAGATCGTCCGGCGGGGCCGCCATGAGTCCGTACGGGTCCGTCGGGCACTGATCATCATGGCGTCGGCGTCGGGCACTCCCGTGGCGGCGATCGCACGGCTGGCCGCCGCGCACGAGGACACCGTCCGGGACGTGATCCATGCGTTCAACGAGAAGGGCCTGGCCGCGCTGGACCCTCGGTGGGCGGGAGGCCGTCCCCGCCTGATCAGCGATGACGAACGCGAGTTCATCATCGCGACGGCCAGGACCCGCCCAGTCACGCTGGGACGCCCGTTCACGCACTGGAGCCTTCGCAAGCTCACCGAGTACCTGGCCCGCAACCGGGTCCGGACGGTGAAGGTCGGCCGGGAACGACTGCGGCAGATCCTGCGCGAGCACGGGATCTCGTTTCAGCGGACCCGCACCTGGAAGGAGTCCAGGGATCCCGACAAGGACGCCAAACTCGACCGCATCGAGCACGTGACCAGCCGTTTCCTGGACCGGTGCTTCGCGTTCGACCAGTTCGGTCCGCTGTCGATCCGGCCCTGCCACGGCTCCGGCTGGGCCGGGGAGAAGAAACCGGACCGGCTGCCGGCCACCTATCACCGCACTCACGGTATCCGGTACTTCCACGGCTGCTATTCCCTCGGCGATGACCAGTTGTGGGGCGTGACCCGCCGCCGCAAAGGCGGTGACCACAGCCTCTCGGCGCTGAAGTCGATCCGGGCCGCCCGCCCCGACGGCGCCCCCGTCTACGTGATCATGGACAATTTGTCGGCGAACAAGACCCCGGCCATCCGGACCTGGGCCAGGAAGAACAAGGTCGAGTTGTGCCTGACGCCGACGAGCGCGTCGTGGGCCAACCCGATCGAGGCTCAGTTCGGGCCCCTGCGCAACTTCGTCATGGGCAACTCCAACCACCCCAACCACACCGTCCTGTCCTGGAAGCTTCAGGACTACCTGCGCTGGCGCAACGCCAACGCCCGTCACCCCGACGTCCTGGCCGCCCAGCGCCGCGAACGCGCCAAGGTCCGCAGCGAACGCCAGCAACGCTGGGGCCGACCACGACCCAAAGCCGCCTGATCAAACCCGGCGAACGTTCGTGGCCAACGCACTAGCCGCGGTACGGGTGCTGGTCGAGCACGGCTTCGCCCACCTGAAGAACTGGCGCGTGCTCGGCAAGGTCCGCACCGACCCGAAGTGGGCAACCGCCCTGGTGAGGGCTCTGCTGGTACCCACGAACCCGCGAAGCCTCCAGGTGACCGACGATCTTCGCCGAAGTCATCCGCTTACGACCAGCACGAGCATCCCGAACCCCGCCCACACCAGACCCGTGACCTACAACTTCACGATGCACAGTGCTCATTGAGGAGAACGTACTCGGCTACGCGCCCCACAAGGACACCCTCCCCAGCGGCAAGGCATGCCTCGCGCTCGCGTGGCGTTGGCGGCGGGAGCTGGGGTTGAGCGGCTCGGATCGTTGATCCGCGGTGGCAGAACGGGAGGGTCAGGCGAGTGACGCCGTGAACTCCGTCCAGGCCTTCGGCGTGAGGAGGAGTATCGGGCCGTCGGGATCCTTGGAGTCGCGGACGGCGACGGTGTCCGCGACGTTGCGGGCGACTTCGACGCACTCGCCGCTTCCAGTGCTGTAGCTGGACTTCACGAAGTCGAAGCCGTGTATCAATGCATGTCCTCGCTGATGCTCTCGATCAGTCTGAGTGAGTCCCTGGGGGCCAGCCCCAGTCGTGCCGTGCGCTCGAAGGACGAGCTGTACGTGGTGCCCTCGGCGTCGTTCTCGACCCACACGGTAGCGGCGATGCTGTCGACGTGAACCACGTCCACAGCCTCGGTCTCGGCAAACGAGAGGATGTTGAAGGAGCCGCCGACGCAGGCGTGGCCGCCCGCACGGAAGGGCAGTACCTGGACGCGGACGTTGGGGAGTTGAGCCATCTTCAGCAGGTGCTGCAACTGCGCGCGCATTACTTCAGGACCGCCAACCTGCTGGTGCAGCGCGCCTTCCCCGATCACCGCGTAGAACTGAAGTGGTTCCGCTCCTGACAGGCGGTCCTGACGCTTCATCCGGACGTCGACGATCCCTTCGATCTCGTCCGGATCCTGCCAGAGGCCCTCGCTGACAACTACCGCCCTGGTGTACTCGGGTGTCTGCAACAGGCCGGGAATCAATGCCTGTTGCCACGCTCGTACGCCGGTCGCGACATCCTCCATCGCGATGTACTCCGCCATGGCCCCTGCCTGGGGAGCATGCTGCCACCAGCCCTTGGCCTTACGACGGTCGCGGTCCAGCTTCGCCAACTCCAGTAGCCGGGCTACTGCCTTCGGGTCCTCGACCCCGTAGAACTCGCAGAGCACCCGGATGTCCGGGTCCCGCATCGGCACCCAGCCGCGCTCCATCTTCACGATCTTCGAGTTGGTCGCGCTGATGACCTCGGCCGCCTGATGCTGGGTCTTCGCCGAGGCGTCCCGCAGCCGCAGTAGCTCGCCTCCGAGCTTGCGCCCCAGGACGGTTGACATCCGGTTCCCGAGTTGAGCTGTTTCCTTCACGCGCTCCAGTGTCGCCCCAATGGCACCAGTCAGTCGACGAGCATCCCTCGTTGGAGATAATTGTCTCCGAATCACTTGCATCCGAGATCCTTGGTTCTTTACGTTCGGTGCTCAACCGCACACACAGCGGCGCCATTTGGCAAACCCGACCGCACAGAGAGGTGCGTGCCCCATGGCCGAAGCCCCACTCGTCCTCCGTGAGGACCGTCTCGACTACACGCCGCTTGCCCGCAGCGTCACCCTCGCTCGCCGTAGAGCCGCTCGGCTCGTCACCGATTGGGGGCTTCCCGTCCTCGCCGGGGACGCGGCCCTCGTCGTCTCCGAGTTGATGACCAACGCCCTGCTCCATGGCAGCCTGCGGGACCGGCTCGTTCGCGTTCGGATCACGCTCACCGGTTCCGTACTGCGGATCGAGGTGAGTGATCCGCGAGGCGAGCGACTGCCGTGCCTGCGTGCGGCGGAGGGTGCGGACCAGTTCGGCCGAGGCCTATTACTGGTCGAAACGCTGACCGACCGCTGGGGGAGCGAGCCCCGGAGCATCGGCAAGACCGTGTACGCCGAGTGGGACCTGGCCGGACGTTCCGATCTGTTCGCGGGCACCGGGGAGTGGCAGGAATGGCGCTAGCGCGGGCACGTGCCGGAAGGGTGCTGGATGAGCAGAAGGGATGGCCGATGACCATGCCGTACGCGGACGGGGGCGGTCCGTTCATTCCCCGGCCCGAGTTGACGCTCCCTGCCCTGCGCCAAGCCGTCGCCGCGGTCGCTCCGTCCCGGCTTCCCGAGTTCTTCGAGGACCTGCAGAACGCCTTCGTGCGGGCCGGTGACGAGGACAGCGTTGTCCCGATCCGGATGTTCTATCGACAGTGGGGCGTCGTGGTCGAGATCGAACGCCACCCCGAGACGGCACGTCGGCTGCACGCCGCCGAGCAGGCGATCAGCAGCCCTGATCCGGCCGTGCGCGACCGTGCCGTCCAGGAGGCAGGGGACATCATGCGCGCGGCGCACCGTGAGGTCGCCGGTGGCTGACCGGCACTGGGAGCCGTTCCAGGACGACCTGCTGGACGGGCTCCCGAAGGTGGCGCGGGCCGAGACCGAGCGGCTGGCCAACGAGATCGCCGTCCGGGAGTCGATGGTCTTTCTGGAGGGCGCCTCCTACACAGGGCCAGGGCCTGGCGTGCGGACGGAGGCCGGGGGCTGCTCATGCTCGACTACCTGACGGATGTGCGTGGGGAACGGATCGTGGTGTTGCAAGTGACCTGGTTCGGCTGACACCCGCTACAGACACGGTTATTGCTGTGGGGCGGCACCCGGAGTGACCCGGATGCCGCCCCACACGGGTCGGCGCGCGTGCGATCGTCTATGAGAAAGCTCTCTCGGCGCGGGTATGAGAAAGCTCTCGCTCCTACTTCGTCGCATTCGACGGGCCCGCCGCCGGTGTGAGGGGGGACGCCGACTGCGACTGCGGGGATCCGGTGTTGGAGTAGGCCGACGGGGCCGCCATGCCCGCCGTCGGGTCGGGGGCCGGGTCCTCGCCCGGCTGGGCCGGGAGGCCGCCGACGATGCGGATGTCGGCGTTGTCGAAGGCTCGCTTGATGCGCCAGCGCAGTTCGCGTTCCACGACGAGCGCCTTGCCGGGCATCGTCTTCGCCGAGATGTGGACCACCATCGAGTCGAGCGTGACGCTGTCGAGCCCGAGGACCTCGATGGGGCCCCAGAGCCGCTCGTTCCAGGGCTCGGCCTTGCTCATCTCCTCGCCGACCTGGTTGAGCAGGGTCTTCACCCGGTCCAGGTTCTCCGAGGGGTGGACCGTGACGTCGACGCCGGCCGTGGCCCAGCCCTGGGAGAGGTTGCCGATGCGCTTGACCTCGCCGTTGCGGACGTACCAGATCTCGCCGTTGTCGCCGCGGAGCTTGGTGACGCGCAGGCCCACCTCGATGACCTCGCCGGACGCGACCCCCGCGTCGACCGTGTCGCCCACGCCGTACTGGTCCTCCAGGATCATGAAGACGCCGGAGAGGAAGTCCGTCACCAGGTTGCGGGCGCCGAAACCGATGGCCACGCCCGCCACACCGGCGGAGGCCAGCAGCGGGGCCAGGTTGATCTCGAACGTGCCGAGGATCATCAGTGCGGCCGTACTCATGATCGCGAAGGACGCGACCGAACGGAGTACCGAACCGATGGCCTGGGAGCGCTGGCGGCGGCGTTCGACGTTGACCAGGAGACCGCCGAGGGCCGTGCCGTCGACCGCCTGGGCCGTACGGTTCATGCGGTCTATGAACCTCGTGATGGTGCGCCGGATGACCACTCTCAGCACGGCCGCTATCACCAGGATCAGCAGCACCCGAAGGCCGATGCTGAGCCAGGTGGACCAGTTCTGCTCGACCCAGCTCGCGGCGTTGTTCGCGCTCTCCTGGGCGTCCTGGAGCGAAGGCGCCGTCGGTTCATCGGTGGGATCGGCGGCCGACAGGACGGACAAGAACACGGCAGGTACCTCCAGGCGTAGCGGCCCGCCCGCGGCAGGGACATCGGGATAGGGACGCCGACGGGCAGAACCACCACACTAACGGGGCACCATGTGTGGATCGTTGCCATGTTCGAGGGAGAGACTGTGCTCACCTGGGGATGAAGAGGGTGTGGTCGAAAACACTCCCAGCCCGTTACCGGGACATGGTGGCGCTTCCACCAGGCATGAGGGGAGACTGACTACAGATCGTCCCGGCGCGAGCCACGCGCCGCCGGCGTACAAGGAGGCCATCCGTGCCGCATGTCCTGGTCCTCAACGCGTCGTACGAGCCCCTCGGTGTCGTACCGCTCCGCCGCGCGCTCGTCCTCGTCCTCGAGAACAAGGCTGTCTGCCTCGAGGAATCCGGCGCCTTTATGCATAGCGCAACCGTTACTGTCCCCGCACCCAGCGTGGTCCGGCTGAAAAGGTTCGTACGGGTCCCTTACCGGGGGCCCGTTCCGCTGACCCGTCGGGCGCTCTTCGCCCGCGACGGCGGCCGGTGCATGTACTGCGGTGGCGTCGCAACCAGCGTCGACCACGTCATCCCGCGCAGTCGCGGGGGTCAGCACGTCTGGGACAACGTGGTGGCGTCCTGCCGCCGCTGCAACCACGTCAAGGCCGACCGTCACCTGGTCGAGATCGGCTGGCGCCTGCGCCATAAACCCGCCCCGCCGACGGGGCTCGCTTGGCGCATCATCGGAACGGGGCATAGGGACCCGCGCTGGCTGCCATACCTGCAGCCGTACGGCGCGGAGGACGCGATGGCCCGGATCGACGGCATTTCCGCCTGACGATCCGGGCCTTCGTCTTGCCTTGCGCGGGCCGGCTCCGCTGCGTGTCCTGCGCGGGCCGGTCCGACGCTTGTGCGGTGTGGGCAGGTCCGGTGCCTGTCCGGTGCGGGCCGGTTCCGGCGTGTGCCCCGTGCAGGCCGGTTCGCTTTCTTGCGTGGGCCGGTTTCGTCGCGTTTTCCGGCTCCCCGGGAAGTCCCCTCGTGCTTCCCGGAGAGCCGGAGTCCTGTTGCGCGCCGGGCAGCCCGGCGCACGCCCGGCGCGGCTACGCGAAGCGCAGCTCCGCCGGGTGCACCGAACGGCGCAGCAGCGGCAGGGAGGTGGCGGCGGCCAGAAGGCAGCACAGGTAGACGGCCGGGGGGACGAGCAGCGGCGACAGCGGGACCGCCGATCCGCCGTCCTCCGAGAGCACCGCGTACCAGCCGCCGAGGGTGATGCCTCCGACGCCCGCGAGCAGGACCGCCGGCGCGAGCGGCAGCGCGGTCTCAAGGAGCAGCGCCCGGCCGAGCACCCCGCGCGGCACCCCGGCGGCGACCTGCGCGGCCAGGCCCCGGCGGCGGGTGGCCAGCGACTCGGCGGTGCCCACGGCCAGGGCGGAGAGCGTGATCGCGAGGGCGACCAGGACGGCCGCTCCGGCCAGGTCGGCCCCGGTGGTGTAGAAGGACGCATCCTCGGCCAGCGTCCCGGAGCCGCGGTCGGTCAGCGAGTCGAGCAGTGTCTGCCGGATCCCCACGAAACCGGTTCCCACGACCGTCACGAGGAGGACCGCCGCATGAGTGCGGGCGGTCGCCCACGGGTCGTCGCGCAGCCGTTCCGCCGCGAGCAGCACCGCCGGGTTCCCGGTGCGGGCCGCGAGCAGCCTGCCCATGAGGCGGGCCGTCGCGGCGGTCAGCCATACGGCTCCCGTGCCGGTCACGATCACCACACCGAACGCGGTCACCGGGACGGTGCTGAACCCGCCGAACGTACGCGGGGCCATCACGAGCCCCACAACGACGAGGGTGAGCATCGCCGCGAGGAACGCGAAGCCCGGACCCCGGCCCGTACGCGGCCGGACCCGCCGCACCCAGCCCAGCGGCGAGGCGATCACCCGGCGCAGCGCCAGCGCGCTCACCAGCGCCCCCAGTACCGGCACGGTCACCGCGACCAGTGCCGTCCCGGCCCAGGCGGTGGCCGGAGGGTCGTCCCACAGCCGGGACATGAGCAGTACGCAGAACACCGTGGCGGTCGCCGAACCGGCCAGACAGGCGAGCCCGGCCTCCAGCGCCGCGATCCGCCGCACTTGTCCCGGAGCGGCCCCCGCCAGCCGCAGCCCGGCCAGCCGCCGGTCGCGGTGCACGGCGCCGATACGGGCGCACTGGCCGAGGAACCCGAGCACCGGGATCAGCAGGAGCAGCAGGGTGAGCACCACGCCCGAGCGCTCTCCGGGCCGGTCCAGCAGACCGTCGGCGAAGGAGATCCGGTGCTGCCCCCGGAGCGAGGTGACTGCGACGGCCGCCAGGGCGAACCCCGTCGCCAGCGCCGCCCCCACCCCCGTGAGCGTGACCCGCCACCACTCCCGCCGGTCCGAGCCCCGCGTCAGCAGCAGCGCGAGCCGCAGATCGGCCCTCATCGGGACACCTCCACGACGGCGTCCGCCCCGGAGCCGACGGCCCCGTCCCGCAGCTCCACCTCGCGGTCCGCGTACGCCGCGATCTGGGCGTCGTGCGTGATGAGCAGCACCGCTGTGCCGGACTCCCGGGCCGTGTGCGCCAGCGCCGTCATCACACCCTCGCTCGCGAGCGAGTCGAGCGCGCCGGTCGGCTCGTCCGCGAAGACGACCTTCGGGCCGGTCACCAACGCCCGTGCCAGCGACACCCGTTGGGCCTGACCACCGCTCATCTCCCCGGGCCGCAGCCCCTCCTGACCGCGTACGCCGAACCGCTCCAGCCACTCGCCCGCCCGCTCATGGGCCTTCTTGCGGGCGGCCCCCGCGAGCAGCAGCGGCAGCGCGACGTTGTCGAGCGCGGTCAACTCGGGGATCAGCTGCCCGAACTGGAACACCACCCCGAACTCCGTACGCCGCAGCTCGCTCAGCCGCTTCTCCGGCAACTGGTCGAGGCGCTGCCCCGCGTAGACGATCGAGCCCTCGTCCGGGCGGACGATCCCCGCCAGGCAGTGCAGCAACGTGGATTTGCCGCTGCCGCTCGCGCCGGTGACCGCGAGGATCTCGCCCGCGCGCAGCTCGACCGAGGCACCGCGCAGCGCTCGGGCCCTGCCGTGCACCTTGGTGAGGCCGCGGGCGGTCAGGATCGGCACGGCGTGGTCCGTGCTGCTCATGGGCGTACTGCTCACGGGCGGGTTGCTCATGCTCCGTCGACCTCCGCGGTCAGAGTGGTGAGCCGGGCCGCGGTGGTGGTCATCCAGCGCAGATCGGCGTCGAGGTGGTTGAGGCCGTAGTCGGCCGAGAGGACCGTCGCGAGATCGGCGCCAGGCGCCGTCTTGACCGCCGTGAGCTCCCGCATACGCGCCATGTGCGCGGCGCGCTGGGCGCTCAGATACCGGGCGGGGTCGGCCGAGGCGAGGATCGCGCACACGACCTTGGCGAAGATCTCGTTCGTCACGAAGGGCGCGGGCGGGGTGATCTCGCCCGTCCAGTCGACGAGTTCCTTCGCCCCCTCGTCCGTGGACCGGTACAGCGTCCGCTCCGGACCACCGTCCGAGCCGGTCCCGTCGACCTCCGCGAGACCGTCGCGGACCAGGCGCTGCAAGGTCGTGTAGACCTGGCCGTAGGCCAGCGGGCGGGCCTGCGGGAAGCGTTCGTCATGGCGTCGCTTGAGGTCGTAGCCATGACTCGGACCTCCGGCGAGCAGCCCCAGCAGGATATGGCGGGTGCTCATGGGCACCATTATGTACTCAGTATATGTAGCGAGTGAATAGTGAGACCGGAAAACTTTTGGCGGGGTGTCCTAGGTCCTGTCGGAGGGTGGCCCCCAGGCGCTCTTGGTCACGGGCCGCATCCCGGTCAGAATGTGAGCAGGGGCACGTTGTCCGGACCGTCACGTCTGCGCGCCCGCCCACTGGGTAGGGCTGCCCTGACCCGCCGAACGGCTACCCGTGACGGATGCCGTACGGCAACCCGCAACGAACAAGGAGGCCCCCGTGGCCGCATCGGCACAGCTTCTGCTCTCGGCCCTCTCCAAACGCCCGGCGGACCTGCCCGCCGACCCCGACCCGCACTTCTGTGTCTTCAGCGCCGAAGGATCCTGCGCGGAGACGCCCCTCACCAGCGAACCGCCGTTGCCCGACGCCGCCCCCCTCACCAGCGAACCGCCTCTCGCCGACGCCGCCCCCCTGACGAGCGAGCCCACCTCCATGGGCGCCGCCGCGGGCCTGGACCCATCGGGGGTCTGATGCCGCTCTCCCGGCTCGCCGCGCTGCACGGCGTCGCCACCTCCTACAGCCCGTCCCCGGGCCGCACGGTCGCGGCCTCCGACGCCGCGATCGTCGCCGTCCTCGCCGCACTGGGCGTCGGCGCGGCCACGCCGGACGCCGTCCGCACGGCGCTCACGGCGCGCGAGACGGAGCTACGGGAACGACTGCTCCCGCCGACACTGGTGTCCTGGAGCGGGACGGCGGCAGCCGGGGGCAACCGAGGCTCCGGGGCGCGCGAGTCCGACGACCCGGGGGCGGACGAAGGCGCGCCCGCGCCGTCCGGGGACGCGCCCGCGCCGGGGGTCTCGCCGTCCGTGGCCGCCGGTTCCGCGCCCGCGGAGGGCAACCAGGGCGGTCAGGGTGACCAGGACCCGATCGTCCCTCCCGGCTTCCCGGGAGACTCCTCGCTCGTCTCCGCCCTCGCCGCGCTGCCCGCCGGGACCCGGCTGCGGATCCGTACCGAGCAGGGCGAGACGCGGGCCTCCGCAGAGCAACTGCCCCTCGGCGTCCACGAGATGGAGGCCACCGCCCCCGACGGGCGGACGGCCCGCGCCCATCTCGTCGTCGCGCCGACGCGGCTGCCCACGGCACCGGGGCGTACGTACGGGCTGCTCGTGCAGGTCTACTCGCTGCTGTCGCGGCGCTCGTGGGGCATGGGCGACCTCGGAGACCTCGCCGAGCTGACGGCCTGGGCCGGGCGGGCGCTCGGAGCCGGGTTCGTCCAGGTCAACCCGATGCACGCGGCCGTACCCGGCGCGCCCACCGACCCCTCCCCGTACCGGCCCTCCTCCCGCCGCTACCCCGACCCCGTCTACCTGCGCGTCGAGGACATCCCCGAGTTCGCGTACGCCGACGAGCGTGACCGCGACCGCCTCCGTACGCTCCTGGAGCGGGCCGAGCGGCTACGCGAATCCGTGCTGGACAAGGGCGCGTTGATCGACCGCGACGCCGTGTGGGAACTGAAGCGCGAGGCCCTGGAGCTCGTACGGGACGTGCCGCTCGGGCCCGGACGCCGCGCCGCCTACTGCGATTTCCTCGCCGAGGAGGGTGAGGCGCTGGAGGACCACGCCACCTGGTGCGCCCTCGCCGAGGTGTACGGCTCCGACTGGCAGAAGTGGCCGGCCGCGCTGCGTGACCCCCGCTCGGCCGAAACCGCCCGCGCCCGGGGCGAGTTGATGGACCGCGTCGACTTCCACAGCCGCCTCGCCTGGCTGACCGACGCCCAGCTCGCCACCGCCCAGCGCAGCGCGCGCGACGCGGGCATGGGCGTGGGGCTCGTGCACGACCTCGCGGTGGGCGTCCACCCGGGCGGCGCCGACGCCTGGGCGCAGCAGGAGTACTTCGCGGCGGGCATGTCGGTCGGCGCGCCCCCGGACGCCTTCAGTGTGCGGGGCCAGGACTGGGGGCTGCCACCGTGGCGCCCGGACCGCCTCGCCGCCTCCGGCTACGCCCCGTACCGCCGCCTCCTGCGCGCCCTCTTCCGGTACGCCGGCGCCCTCCGTATCGACCACGTCATGGGCCTCTTCCGCCTCTGGTGGATCCCGCAGGGCCGTCCGGCCACCGAGGGAACGTATGTCCGATACGACGCCGAGGCCATGCTCGCGATCCTCGCGCTGGAGGCGTACCGCGCCGGGACACTGGTGATCGGCGAGGACCTCGGTACGGTCGAGCCCGGTGTCCGGGAGAAGCTCCACGAACACGGCGTGCTCGGCACGTCCGTGCTGTGGTTCGAACGCGACTGGGACGGTACGGGCCTGCCGCTGCCCCCCGAAAGCTGGCGCGCCGACTGCCTCGCCACCGCCACCACCCACGATCTGCCGCCCACCGCGTCCCGGCTCACCGGCGACCACGTCGAACTCCGCGACCGCCTGGGCCTGTTGACCCGCCCCGTGGAGGAGGAACGGGCCGAGGCAGCTGCGGACGTGGGGGAGTGGCTGGCGCTGCTCGCCCGGCTCGGACTGCTCCAGGGCGCGGCCGGCGGGCAGTCTGAGGACTCGGAGGAGGCGCAGATCCAGGCCCTGCACCGCTTCCTGCTGCGCACCCCCGCCCGCATGATCGGCGTCTGGCTCCCGGACGCCGTCGGCGACCGCCGCCCGCAGAACCTGCCCGGCACCTGGGACCAGTACCCGAACTGGCGCCTGCCCGTCGCCGACGCCGACGGCCGCCCCGTCACCCTGGAGGACCTCGCCGCCTCGCCCCGACTGCACGCCCTCATCGCCGTGGTGCGGGGCGACCGGGTGGCGGGCGCCGGGGGTGCTGTGGGTGCTGTGGGTGCCGACCGGGCGGTGGGCGACTCCGGTTCGGACGCGGAGGGGACCGGTCAGGAGGCCGGCGGCTCCGGGTCGGAAGCGGCAGGCTCCGGGCCGGACGTCGGAGGATCCGGGCCTCGTACGCCTCGTACGGCACCCCCGGGCGCGCGGCCGGTTTAGGCGTTCGCTACGTTTGCACCGTGGACAAGAAGAACGCCCTGCGCGCCGGCGCCCTGGCTGCCGGTACGACGCTGATGATGCTGCTGATGTCGTCTCCCGCGCTCGCGGTGACGCCCGACGACGGCGACGACCCCGGCCCGGGCCTGAGCGTCATCGAGACGCTGGGGCTCTATGTCGTGGCGCCGATCGGGCTGTTCCTGCTCATCGCCGGTCTGGTCTGGGTCCTCGACGGTTCGACGGACCGTCAGCCGAAGGCGAAGGCCAAGGGCAAGGTCACGACGAAGGCCGCCGCGAAGGCGTCCTGACCTCGGCCCGCTCCGGCCACTGAAGGCCGTTGAAGGTCACTGAAGGTCGAGGAAGGTTTCTGTTTCGAGGGCACCGTCCTCGCGTACCTACGGCAGTCGTCGTACGTGCACGAGGACGGTGCCCTCGACGCGTTCCCGGCCGGTCCGGGCACTGCGTTCGCCGGATGCGGCTTCAGTGGGACGGGCCCGGATGCGGGGCGCTCATATAGCGCTGGATGGTCGGCGCCAGCCAGGCCACGATCTCCTCGGGCCGCAGGTCCACGGCGGGCGGGAAGCGCAGGACGTACCGGGTCAGCGCCATGCCCAGCATCTGTGAGGCCACGAGGGCGGCGCGGGCCGGGGCCTGCTCGGGGTCGGGGCAGACGCGCAGGGCCACCGGCAGCAACTGCTCCTTGAAGATGCCCTGCATGCGCTCGGCCCCGGCGGTGTTGGTGACCCCGACCCGCAGCAACGCCGTGAGCACCTCGTTCTTCTCCCACAGCGCCACGAAGTGCTCGACGAAGATCCGGCCGACGTCCTCCCTCGGCACCTTCTCCGGCACCGGCAGCCGCAGATCGACGTCGATGGCCGCCGCGAAGAGACCCTCCTTGTTGCCGTAGTAGCGCATCACCATCGAGGGGTCGATCTTCGCGTCGCGGGCGATGGCGCGGATGGTCGCGCGCTCGTACCCGTCGGCGGCGAAGCGTTCGCGCGCGGCGCTGAGGATGGTGGCGCGGGTGGCGTCGGAGCGGCGGGCGGGCTGAGAGGGGTGGTCTGGCCGGGCCGGCCGGGCCGGCCGGGCCGGCTGGGCCGGCTGCGTGGACCGCGCGGGCTGCGTGGGCTGTGCGGGGGAGTCGATGTCGGTCATGCCAACAAGCGTAGGCCAACAAGTGTTGACGGGCCATGGGGGTCACCCTATGGTTGCAAACAAGCGTTGGCCTACGGACGTTGGCCTACGGACGTTGGCCTACATGCGTTGACCTACAGGCGTTGGCCTACGAGTGTTGGCAACCGGGCAGCCAGGGTCGGCCAACAGCCCTCGCCCGACAATCGTTGGCACCAGGAGGCCGCAATGAACGGCAAGACCGACCAGAACGGCACCCCCCGTACCGCCACCACCGAGACCGTCACCACCACCCCCGCCGCTTTCCGCGACGTGATCGTCGTCGGCGCGGGTCCCACCGGGCTGCTGCTGGCGGGCGACCTCGCGACCGCCGGTATCCCCGTCACCCTCGTCGAGAAGCGCCCGCACCGGACCAGCAACCTCTCCCGCGCGTTCGCCCTGCACGCCCGCACACTGGAGCAGCTCGACGCCCGAGGTCTCGCCGACGAGCTGGAGAGCAAGGGCCAGACGCTCGACCGGCTCCGGCTCTTCACCCGGCTGACCATCGACCTGACCACCCTCCCCTCACGCTTCAAGCACCTGCTCGTGCTGCCGCAGTACGAGGTGGAGTGGGCGTTGGAGCGGCGGGCGGTGGAGGCCGGGGCGCGGTTCGCGTACGAGACCGAGGTGACCGGGCTGGTCCAGGACGCGGACGGGGCGACCCTCCAGGTGCGCGTGGCCAACGGGGCGGAGGGGGCTGACGGGGCTCACGGGGCTGACGGGGGCGCGCGGGAGCTGAGGGCCGCGTACGTCGTCGGGACGGACGGGATGCGCAGTGCCGTACGGGAGGCGGTGGGGCTGCCCTTCCCCGGGCGCTCGGCGATCCGGTCCGTCGTACTCGCCGACGTCCGGCTCGCCGAGGAGCCGGAGACGCTGCTGACGGTGAACGCGTTCGGGGACGCGTTCGCGTTCCTCGCGCCGTTCGGGGACGGCTACTACCGGGTGATCGGCTGGGACCGCCGACGCGACGTCCCCGATGACGCGCCCCTCGACCTCGAAGAGGTCAAGGAGATCACCCGGCTCGCCCTCGGCCGTGACTTCGGTATGCACGACGCCCGCTGGATGTCGCGCTTCCACAGTGATGAGCGACAGGCGCCGGCGTACCGTGTCGGCCGTGTGTTCCTTGCCGGGGACGCCGCGCACGTCCACACCCCGGCCGGCGGCCAGGGCATGAACACCGGCCTCCAGGACGCAGCGAACCTGGGCTGGAAGCTGGCGGCGACACTCAACGGCCATGCTTCCGCCGACCTGTTGGACACGTATCAGTCCGAACGCCACCCCGTCGGAAAGTCCGTCCTCCGCAGCAGCGGCGGGCTCGTCCGGCTCGCGATGGCCAAGCGGCCCTGGACGCTCGCGGCCCGTGCCCTGCTCGCCACGTTCATGAACCACGCCCGCCCGGCCCGCACCCGCATGGTCGGCCAGATCACCGGCATCGGCTACGCCTACCCGGCCCCACGCGGCGCCCACCCCCTGGTCGGCAAGCGCGTCCCGGACGTGCCCCTCCGGGACGGCCGCCTGTACGAGGCTCTGCGCGGCGGCAGGTTCGTACTGGTCACCCCGGCCGACGCACCCGTGGACCCCGCCACAGGCACGGGCGCCGACACAGGCACCGCCGCTGCCGCTGCCGCTGGCGCCGGCGCCCGCAAGGACCGCCTCACCGTGGCGAGTTGGGCGAGCGACCGCCGTACGACCCTCCTGGTCCGACCGGACGGATACGCGGCCTGGGCGGCGGAGGAGCCGAGCGCCGAGGAGATCGAAGCGGCACTGACGGCGGCGACCGGGCAGGGCTGAACCCCGCCTGGACGAACCCTAAGTACCTTGCTGGCGGCCTGGTTCGCCCGTGCCAGTCAGCAACTGTCGTAGCAGGTCGGCCAGTTGGCCGGCCTGTTGCTCGTCGAGGGCCATCAGTGCCTCCGTCTGGACGGCGAGACCGGCCCCGACCGCCTCGTCGACGAGGGTCAACCCCTTGTCCGTGAGCGTCACTTGGAGGGCCCGGCGGTCGTGGGGGTCGGGGGACCTGCGGAGCAGCCCGGCCCGTTCCAGCTTGTCGAGGCGGCCGGTCATGCCTCCCGTGGTGAGCATCAGCGTCGCCGAGAGCTGCCGGGGCGAGAGGGTGTACGGGGCGCCGGACCGGCGCAGGGTGGCGAGTACGTCGAACTCGCCGCGCGAGATGCCGAGGCCCGCGTACGTCTTCTCCATCCGGTCGCCCATCGCCCGCGAGAGCCGGAAGACGCGTCCGAAGACCTCCATGGCGGCCGTGTCCAGGTCGGGCCGGACGGCGGCCCACTGGTCGATGATCGCGTCGACGGGGTCCCTGGAGGTCTTGGGTGCTTTGGGGGTCTTGGGGACCTTGGGTGTGCTCATGGGGCGAGTATCCGCACCCCATCACTTGGCCGCAAGAGAGTGACTTGACGATAAGTAGCTTAGGGCTAAGCTAATCAATGCCAAGCCACCTTCTCCCATGGAGCCGGTCATGAACCGCAGCACAGCCATCGCGCTCACTGCCCTGGCGCCCATCTCCTGGGGCAGCACGTACGCCGTCACCACGGAGTTCCTGCCGGCGGACCGTCCCCTGTTCACGGGCCTGATGCGCGCCCTGCCCGCCGGACTCGTCCTGCTCGCCCTCGCGCGCACGCTGCCGCGCGGCGTCTGGTGGTGGAAGGCGGCGGCCCTGGGCGCGCTGAACATCGGCGCCTTCTTCCCGCTCCTGTTCCTCTCCGCGTACCGGCTGCCGGGCGGTATGGCCGCGGTCGTCGGTTCCGTCGGCCCGCTCTTCGTCGTGGGCCTCGCGGCGGCCCTGCTGGGCGAACGCCCAACCCTGCGTACGCTCCTCACGGGCATCGCGGCGGCCCTCGGTGTGAGCCTGGTCGTACTGAAGGCGGCGGGCGCGCTGGACGCCGTGGGCGTGCTGGCGGCCCTCGCCGCGACCGCGTCGATGTCCGCGGGCACCGTGCTGACGAAGAGGTGGGGGCGTCCCGAGGGGGTGGGCCCGCTGGCCCTCACCGCCTGGCAGCTGACCGCGGGCGGGCTGCTGATCGCTCCCGTCGCACTGCTCGCGGAGGGCGCGCCGCCCGCGCTCGACGGCCGGGCGGTCGGCGGTTACCTCTACCTGGCGCTGGCCAACACGGCGATCGCGTACTGGCTCTGGTTCCGCGGTATCGGCCGGCTCACCGCCACCCAGGTGACTTTCCTCGGCCCGCTCTCCCCGCTGACGGCGGCCGTCATCGGCTGGGCGGCCCTCGGCCAGGCACTGGGCCCGGTGCAACTGGCGGGCATGGCCCTGGCTTTCGGGGCGACGGTGTTCGGTCAGCTCGGGGTGCGTACGACGGCCCGGGTGGCAGCTTCGGAGCCCGCCTCCCCACAAGCGCTTGTCCCCCGGCCTTTCCCGGACGCCCGGCGGGAGGAAGCGCGTGAGTTGACGGCCCGCCGGCCTGGATGAGGATTCCGCCAGAGCACGCCAGAGCACGCCAGGGGCCGCAAACCGCAGCCCCTGCTGCCGAGGCGCACACGTCCCGGGCCGGCCCGCCCGGCAGTGAGCTGCCGGGCGACTGCCGTTGTCGGAGCCGCCGGAGCCTCGCGCGCGGCCTCTGTCGCAACCGGCGGTCACGGCTTGGAGTCCGTGTCCTCGGCCGGGAAGAAGAGACCCTCGATCGGTTCGCCGAAAACGGCGGCGATCTTGAACGCGAGCGGCAGGCTCGGGTCATAACGGCCCGTTTCGATGGCGTAGACCGTTTGCCGGGACACGTCGAGGCGGTCGGCGAGGTCGACCTGGCTCCAACGGCGCACCGCCCGCAGTTCCCTGAGCCGGTTCTTCATCGGGTTCGCGGGGTCTTGAACAGCAGGGCTGTGATCCAGGTCAGGATGGATCCGATGAAGCTGATCTGGACCAGCTGCCGCAGGTCGCCCACCCCGGCAGCCTGGAGAAGGCCGACGGTGTAGATCGCCATGATCAGCACGCCGAACCCGATCGCCAGCGCCTCCAGCTGGCAACGACGCTGGTACTCGTCGGCGCGGCGCAGGCTCCTGATCACGGCCCGGACGATCAATAGCCCCGGGACGAGGTTCAGAAGTGACCAGAACAGTTTCCATGAACCCGCCGAACCGAAGAGGCCGAGCTCTGAGATCAAGCTGAGCAACCCGAGGGCGACGGCCGGCGGCAACCAGTCGAGGAACCACGCGCGAGCGCGGACCGTATCGCTTCGGCTCTGACGGTTCTCCGATGATTTCTCCATGCGGCAAACGTAAAGGAAGCTTGTCTCCATGTAAATGGTCCTTGTCAAATAGACAAGGGCAGTTGACGCTCCTGTGAGCCGGCCCGCGCCAGGGGCGTGCGTCGCACGGCCGCAGCCGCGCCAGCAACTTGCATGAACTTCTACGTGGTGTTCGGGCATGACGTCAGTCGAGCGGCGGACTTCCCGCCGATTGGGCCGATTGAGGCGAGGCCGCAGCGGTTGCACGTTCTCGTCGGAGCGAAAAGACACCCGGCATATTCGCAGGAGTTGATCTCCGTCCCGGTCGCCACAAGGGCCCCTTGACACTCTGACCCGGCACATCGAGCCTTGACGGGGCGTGCGCCCCCGGAGCATCGGCGTCGGTTTCGGATCACTCGTGGAAGCGGTCAACGTCCCGTACCGAGGTGAGGAGTTGGCGTGAGGGCAGAGGGCGTCGGCAGTCGGGGAAACCCGTATCCCACCGTCGACGAGCTGGCGCGCCGAGCGCGGGCGATGGTCGCGGAGCGGCCCGGCACCCTGCGCCTGCGCACCGTCGGAACCTCGCGCGCGGGCCGCCCCCTGTGGCTGCTCTCCGCAGGGCATGGAGAGCACCAGGTGCTCACCGTGGCCGGCGCCCACGCCAACGAGCCGGTCGGCGGCGCCTCCACCCTCACCCTCGCCGAGGACTTCGTACGCGACCCGCGCGTCCTGGACGAACTCGGCTGCACCTGGCACTTCCTGCTCTGTCTCGACCCGGACGGCGCCACCCTCGGCGAGCGCCGCTTCGCCGAACACCAGGCCTCCGTGCCGACCCTCGACGGCTACTACCGCGGCTTCTACCGGCCCGCCTTCATCAGCCAGCCCGAGTTCCCGCCCGTGGCGGCGGACCCGCACACGGCGATGCCCGAGTCCCGCGCGCTGACCCGGCTCATCGACGAACTGCGGCCCGTGGTCCAGTTCTCCCTGCACGGCGTCGAAGTAGGCGGATCGTTCCTGCAGTTGACCCGGCCCGTGCCGGGCGCGCCGCGCGCCTTCCGTTCCGTGGCGGCCGAGCTCGGCATCCCGCTGGAGTACCGGCCGTTCGACGGCATGGGCTGGTTCGTCGACAGCCCGGGCGTGCTGGTCCTGCCCGACGGCAGCCCCGCCGACGAACGCGACCCCTCCGGCTACACCTCCCAGGCGACCTGGATGTACGCGATGCGGCACGGGACGGTGTCCGCCGTCGTCGAGGCGCCGCTCTGGAGCGTCGCCGCCGTGAGCGACCCCAGCCCCGTCGCACGGCCGGAGCGCGAGATCTCCCGCGCCGCCGAGATCCTCCTCAGCCGCACCAAGCAACTGGAGGAGGTGCTCGGCGCGCTCGCCGACCGGCCGCCCGCCGACGAGGCCCGGCTGCCGTTCCACACCGCCGCGCGTGAACTCATGGACATCGGCCCCGGCGTGGTGGACACCTGGAACACCCACGACGCCCACGGGCTCGGCGACGCCGAACTCGCCACCACCGTCGGCAACTCCGTCTCCCTCGGCATCGCCGCCCGCCGCATCCCCCTGCGCGCGGCCGCGATGATGCGCAGCGCCCTCGACGAACCGCCCGAGGCCCTCGACACCCTCGTACGCGACTGGAGTCGGGAACTGGAGACCACCTTCGCCGCGCGCTGGGTGCCGGTGCACCGGCAGACCGCGCTGCACATCCGCACGATGCTGCATCTGGTCCGGCAACTGCTCGACCGCCCGGACGGGCCGGGCGGTCGAGGCGGTCCAGGCGGGCCGGGCGATCGGCCGCGGTACCAGCACTGACGGTACTGACGGTGGCGCACTGGCTGAGGGCCTGGTGTGGTCAGGTGCCGTGGGGTGCGCTCCGCGGGGCGTCCCTGACGAACACGATCCCGTCGATGTCGGCCAGGTGGGCCGGGTCGAGGGAGGCGTAACCGAACCACGGGGACACGCGGGGCGCGGGCCGCCGGTCGCCGAGGGCGGTGGCCAGTTGGGCGGCGTCGACGACGTAGCGGTCCTCCGGGAGCGCGTACAGGAGTCCTTCGACGGTGTCCGGGGGCGGGGCGTCCACCCCCTGGTGCCGCATCGTGCCGAGAGCCATGGCCAGGAACGCGTACTCCTCGCCCAGCCGGGCGCTCACCAGCGCGCCGGCGCTCCACCACTCCACCGGCAGGCCGCCCATCCGCATCGAGCTCTTCGGCCGCTGGAGATGGCCGTTGTGGGCGTGGACCAGGGCCGGGCCCCGTTCGATGACGGCGAGGAGGTTGTCGGCCATCATCTGGTCCCGCAGGCCCACCAGCCGCGTCATGCGGCCCGGCGAGGTGTCGGCCATCCAGTAGTGGTAGCGCAGCAGGCCGACCGCGGTACGCCCGTACAGACGCGCCCGGTCCCAGGCCTCCCGCGAGGTCGCCTTGATCAGGTGCGGCGTCTGCGTGTCGAGCAGTGCCACCAGATCGTCGGCGTGCAGCCGCAGTTCCCCGGCCTCGGCCGACCGCCCCACGGAACGGGCCGGGTCCATCATCGCGTCGGGATGGGTCCACCGGTCGTCAGGGCCGAGCAGGCGGTCGAGCGTCTCCCCGGTGCAGGGGAACAGGCCGGCGTCCACGTGGGCCGCGAGATAGCCGTGGAGTGAGGTGAGGGCCTGCCGGGGGCTCGCCGGGCCGGTGATCTCCAGCGGGCCGTCCGCACCGGCGAACCGGATCCGCTCGGAGGCGGGTCGGCCCTCGTTGAAGTCCCGCATCCAGCGTACGAGTTCACGGTTGGCCGCGGATGCGCCGAACCCGTGGCTGAATCCGCGCTCCATGACCTCGTCGAGGGTGCCCGTGCCCGAGGTGACGTAGTCGTCCACGACCAGGCCCATCAGGCAGTCGCTCTCGATCGCGATCGTCCGGTGGCCCTCCTGCTCGACGAGTTGCCGGAAGAGCTCGTTGCGCAGGAGGAGCGGAGCGTCCACTCCGTGGGTCGGCTCGCCCAGGGCGAGCAGCCGCGGCGGGGCCGGGAGCGGCTTCAGGACGGCGGCGGCTTCGACGGCATGGGCGATGTCCTTGATGTCAGTAGCCATGCCTTAAACGGTATCGTTGAACCTTCGGTTGAAACTTGGCGGCGATATCGGCAGGCTCATGGGACGAAACCTTCAAAACGGGGAGCGGCTCAGGCCGGTCGACCTGGCGCGCGGGCACGGTCTGTCCACGCAGGCCGTCAGGAACTACGAGGACGCCGGCATCCTTCCGGCCGCCGGTCGTACGGACCACGGTTACCGCACCTACACCCCGCTGCACGCGCGGGCCCTGCGCGCCTTCCTCGCCCTGGTGCCCGGCCACGGCCATCCGACGGCGACGTCGATCATGCGGGCCGTGAACGAGGGCGCGGTCGACGAGGCGTTCCGCCTCATCGACGAGAGCCACGCCCAACTCCTCGACGACCGCCGGACCTTGACGGCGGTGGAGAGCGCCCTCGGCGCCCTGGAGCCGACCACGGTGTCCGCACCCGTGGTGTCCGCGCGCGCAGTGCCAGGCTCCGTGGTGCCAGCACCCGTGAGGCCAGGACCTGCGATGTCAGGACCTGCGATGTCAGGGCCAGGCGGCTCAGGACCCGGCGGCACGTTCATCGGGCCACTGGCCGAGGAGCTCGGGATCCGGCCCGCGACGCTGCGCAAATGGGAGCGCGCCGGGCTGGTGCGCCCGCGCCGCGACCCGCTGACCGGGTACCGCGTCTACGACGAGGCCGACGTACGGGACGCC
The DNA here is from genome assembly GCF_026341515.1 of Streptomyces sp. NBC_00878. Classification (NCBI taxonomy): domain Bacteria; kingdom Bacillati; phylum Actinomycetota; class Actinomycetes; order Kitasatosporales; family Streptomycetaceae; genus Streptomyces; species Streptomyces sp. NBC_00878. Next base: position 7,133,111 of record NZ_JAPEOK010000001.1, read on the forward strand.
CGGCTGGCCCACCAGCTCAGGAGGGGCGGCTACCCGCTGGAGCGGATCGCGCCGCTGATCGAGCAGGTGCGGGCGGCCGGCGGACTGGAGCCGCTGGAAGCCACCCTGCGCGACTGGCGGGACCGGCTGTCCGCCCGCGGGCGGGCGATGCTGACCGGGGCCGCCGAGCTGGAGGCGTACCTCCGCGAACGCGAATGAGAGGCCGCGCAGGCGTGGGGGCAGCAGGCCCGTACAGCCGTATGGGGGCGCCCGGTACGACACCGGGCGCCCCCATTCACGTACGACCCACTGGGCCTGTCAGGTCTACGAGGTGGTTGCCGCCGCGTCCGCCGCCTGGGCCCTGAGCGCGCGCTCGATGCCCGCGCGGGACTCCGAGATCAGGCGGCGCAGGGCCGGGGTGGGCTCGGCGGAGGTCAGCCACTCGTCCGTCTTGCGGAGGGTCTCCTCGGAGACCTGGACCGACGGGTAGAGGCCGACCACGATCTGCTGGGCCATCTCGTGCGAGCGTGAGTCCCAGACGTCCTTGACCGCCGCGAAGTACTTGTCCGTGTACGGGGCGAGCAGCTCGCGCTGGCCGGTCTGGACGAAGCCGCCGATCACGGCCTCCTGCAGGGAGTTCGGCAGCTTGTCGGACTCGACGACCGACTCCCAGGCCTCCGCCTTCGCCTCCTCGGTCGGGCGGGCGGAACGGGCGGTCGCCGCGTGGCGCTCACCGGCGGCCGTCTTGTCGCGCTCGTACTCGCCCGCGATCTCCGCCTCGTCGAAGCGCCCCACCGCCGCGAGCCGTTGTACGAACGCCCAGCGCAGCTCGGTGTCGACGGCCAGGCCCTCGATGGTCTCGTGGCCGTCGAGCAGGCCCTCCAGGAGGTCCAGCTGCTCCGGCGTACGGGCCGTCGCCGCGAACGCGCGCGCCCAGGCCAGCTGGTGGTCGCCACCGGCCGTGGCGGACTTCAGGTGGGCCAGCGTGGCGTCCGTCCAGCGGGTCAGCAGCGCCTCGCGCGCGGTCGGGTCGGCGTACAGCTCGATCGCCAGCTTCACCTGTCGGTGCAGCGACTGCACGACGCCGATGTCCGACTCCTTGCCGATGCCGGACAGGACGAGGGACAGGTAGTCACGGGTGGCCAGCTCGGCGTCGCGGGTCATGTCCCAGGCCGAGGCCCAGCACAGGGCGCGCGGCAGGGAGGACTCGAAGTCGCCGAGGTGCTCGGTGACGAAGGCCAGCGACTGCTCGTCGAGACGGACCTTCGCGTACGAGAGGTCGTCGTCGTTGAGGAGGATCACGGCCGGGCGGCGCCTGCCCACCAGCTGGGGCACGGCGGTCAGTTCGCCGTCGACGTCCAGCTCGATACGGCCGGAGCCGTCGGCGCTGTCGTCCCGCAGCAGCTTGCCGCTGTCGTCGTCGAGATCGTAGAGGCCGATCGCGATGCGGTGCGGTCGCAGGGTCGGCTCGCCCTTGGCACCCGCGGGCAGGGCGGGAGCCTCCTGGCGGATGGCGAAGGCGGTGATGACACCGTCCGCGTCCGTCTCGATCTCGGGACGCAGGACGTTGATACCGGCCGTCTCCAGCCACGCCTTCGACCAGGTCTTCAGGTCCCGTCCCGAGGTCTCCTCCAGGGCGCCCAGCAGGTCGGACAGGCGCGTGTTGCCGAACGCGTGCCGCTTGAAGTAGGCCTGCACGCCCTGGAAGAACTCGTCCTCACCGACATAGGCGACGAGCTGCTTGAGGACGCTGGCGCCCTTGGCGTACGTGATGCCGTCGAAGTTGACCAGCACGTCGTCGAGGTCGTTGATCTCGGCCATGATCGGGTGCGTCGACGGCAGCTGGTCCTGCCGGTACGCCCACGTCTTCATGGAGTTGGCGAAGGTGGTCCAGGAGTGCGGCCAGCGCGACTGGGGGGCGTACGCCTGGCACGCGGCCTCGGCGTAGGTGGCGAACGACTCGTTCAGCCACAGGTCGTTCCACCACTCCATGGTGACCAGGTCGCCGAACCACATGTGCGCCAGCTCGTGCAGGATCGTGGCGGCCCGCACCTCGTACGCGGCGTCCGTGACCTTCGAGCGGAACACGTACTGGTCGCGGATGGTGACCGCGCCCGCGTTCTCCATCGCGCCCGCGTTGAACTCCGGCACGAACAGCTGGTCGTACTTCTTGAACGGGTACGCGTAGTCGAACTTCTCCTGGAACCACTCGAAGCCCTGCCGCGTCACCTCGAAGATCGCGTCCGAGTCGAGGAACTCGGCGAGCGAGGGCCGGCAGTAGATCCCGAGCGGGACCGACTGCCCGTCCTTCTCGTACACGCTGTGCACCGAGTGGTACGGGCCCACGACGAGCGCGGTGATGTACGTGGAGATGCGGGGCGTCGGCTCGAAGACCCAGGTGTCGTCCTTGGGCTCCGGCGTCGGCGAGTTGGAGATGACGGTCCAGCCGGTCGGCGCCTTCACCGTGAACTGGAAGGTGGCCTTCAGGTCCGGCTGCTCGAAGCTCGCGAAGACGCGGCGGGCGTCCGGGACCTCGAACTGCGTGTAGAGGTAGGCCTGTTGGTCGACCGGGTCGACGAACCGGTGCAGTCCCTCACCGGTGTTGGTGTACGCGCAGTCGGCGACGACCCGCAGGATGTTGCGGCCCTCCAGGATCCCGGGCAGCGCGATCCGTGAGTCCTTGAAGACCTCGGCCGGGTCGAGCGGGTCGCCGTTGAGGGTGACTTCGTGGACGGCCGGGGCCACCAGGTCGATGAACGACTCGGCGGCGGTCTCGGCCGAGTCGAACCGCACCGTGGTCACGGACCGGTAGGTACCGCCCTCCTGCGCGCCGGAGAGGTCGAGATCGATCTCGTACGAGTCAACGGTGAGCAGCTTCGCCCGCTGCTGTGCCTCTTCGCGGGTCAGGTTTGTGCCAGGCACGCGGTCATCTCCTCGTTATGTGTGGGTTGCGTCATCCTTCCACGGCTGATGCGGGGAATGCGATGTCCGTTTCCCGCCGGTGGGAGGCGTGTGGCGGCGGGAGTCTGGATGGCATGACGACATATACCGCGCGGCCGATCACACCGGGTGTGCTGAAGGAACTCCGTCACGTCGATGACGCGGGGCGGGCCTGTGTTCCGTTCGTGAAGGAGGAGGGCAGGAGTCCGCTGCGGTGCTGTCTGCGGTGGAGTGAGAGTGGTGAGCGGATCGCTCTTGTCTCGTACGCGCCGTTGCGGCGGTGGGCCGCGGGGGTGGGGGTCGAGCCGGGAGCGTACGACGAGCAGGGGCCCGTCTTCGTTCACGCCGGGGAGTGTGCGGGGCCGGCGGGGGATGGGCGGTATCCGTTTGCTCGGCCCGGGGTGCTGTGCACCGTGCGGCGGTACTCCACCGAGGGGCGCATCCTCGGTGGGCGTCTCCTCGACCTCCCGTCGACCCCCGACGAATCGCTGGACGCGGCCTTCTCCGAGGCGTTCACCGATCCCGAGGTGGCTCTGGTGCACGTCCGTGCCGTGGAGTACGGCTGCTTCCTGTATGAGGTGCGGCGGCCGTAGGGCTTTTCTCGCCCCCGCCGCCCCTACCCTCCCCCACTCTCGGCTTCGCTCAAGCGGGGCGGACCCCCATCGTCACTACTCAGGGGCTCCGCCCCCAGGTTCGGGAAGGGGTGGGGCTGGGGAAAGAACTATGCCTTGAGCTCCGCCGCCACCAGCTCAGCGATCTGGACCGCGTTCAACGCGGCCCCCTTGCGGAGGTTGTCGTTGGAGACGAACAGGGCCAGGCCGTGCTCCACCGTCTCGTCCGTGCGGATGCGGCCGACGAAGGACGGGTCCTGGCCCGCGGCCTGGAGCGGGGTCGGGATGTCCGAGAGGGCGACGCCCGGGGCCCCCGCCAGCAGCTCCGTCGCGCGCTCCACGCTCAGCGGACGCGCGAAACGGGCGTTGACCTGGAGCGAGTGACCCGAGAAGACCGGAACGCGTACGCACGTACCGGAGACCTTGAGCGCCGGGATCTCCAGGATCTTGCGGGACTCGTTGCGGAGCTTCTGCTCCTCGTCGGTCTCGTTCAGACCGTCGTCGACGATCGAGCCGGCGAGCGGGAGCACGTTGAAGGCGATGGGACGCTTGTAGACACCCGGCTCCGGGAAGTCGACCGCCGAACCGTCGTGCGTCAGCTTGTCCGCGTCCGCCACGACCTTCTGCACCTGACCGTGCAGCTCCGCCACGCCCGCGAGACCGGATCCGGACACGGCCTGGTACGTCGCGACGACCAGCGCCTCCAGACCCGCCTCCTCGTGGAGCGGCTTGAGCACCGGCATCGCGGCCATCGTCGTGCAGTTCGGGTTGGCGATGATGCCCTTGGGGCGGTCGGCGATCGCGTGCGGGTTCACCTCGGAGACGACCAGCGGGACCTCCGGGTCCTTGCGCCACGCCGACGAGTTGTCGATCACGACGGCACCCTGGGAGGCCACCTTCTCGGCGAGGGCCCTGGAGGTGGCGCCGCCCGCGGAGAACAGGACGATGTCCAGGCCCGTGTAGTCGGCGGTGGAGGCGTCCTCCACGGTCACGGCCGTGCCCCTGTAGTCGATCGTCGAACCGGCCGAACGCGCCGAGGCGAACAGCCGCAGCGTCTCCACCGGGGTGTGCCCGGTCTTCTCGGCCCGCTCGGCGAGGATCCTGAGCATGACCGTGCCGACCTGACCGGTGGCTCCGACGATTCCTACCTTCACAGCGACTCCTTTTGCCTGTGCATTTCTGGCCAGTGTTTCCATCATGCGTCTCACCCCGGCCCGCCTGTCCAATCCTTTGACCCCGGAGACCGAGGACTGGGACGGGCCGGAGGACGGACCGGAGGAAGGACCGGAGGACGGACCGACGGCGTACGCCGAGCTCCCGGACGTCCGTAGAACTCCGTAAAACCCGGTCGAACGTTTCTGGCGCCAACCACGTCATAGAGGAAACGCGGCGAGGGGAGGGGTGGCTGTGCTGCGCAGAAAAGCCCGCCGCGTCCAGGGGGGCGAGGAGAGTGCCGGGGGGACTCTCGATGATCCCCTGGACGCGGCCCAGGAGCGTCGGGTACGGGCTGTGCTCGCGCTCGGCGGGGTGCCGCAGGCGGACCTGCCGGACGGGGTACAGCAGGTCCGCCTGCGGCTCCTGGAACGGGCGGCGAGCGGGACGGAGGCACCGCGTGACGTGTCGGCGTGGGCGGCGGTCGTCGCCTCGAACCTGGCGATGGACTGGCATCGGGCCAGGCGCCGCCAGGAGCGGATCGGCGAGCGGCTGGCCTCGCTGAGGCCGTCGGCGCAGAGCGCGGGCGACTCGGGCGACGACACCAAGGTGCTGTCGCTCGCCGTCGCCCAGGGCCTGGACGAGCTGCCGGACGCCCAGCGGCAGATCCTCGTGCTGCGCTTCTACGCCGACCTGCCCGTCCGTGGCATCGCCGAGGAACTCGGCATCCCGGAGGGCACGGTCAAGAGCAGGCTGCACACGGCGGTCCGCGCGCTGCGCGCCCGCCTGCACGAGGACGAGGTGGTGTGACGTGGCCGAGTACGAAGGAATGGACGCGCTGCTGGCCGCGCTCACGGACGAACCTCTCCCCGAGGGCGCCCGGGACGACGCGGAGTTCCTGGCGGAGCACAGGTCGGCGGCCGCGGACATCGCCCTGCTCAGAGAACAGCTCCGGATCATGGGCGACACGCTGGCCACGCAGACACCGGCCGAGGAAGGCGGGAGGCCAGAACCCGAGCCATCCCCCTCTCCATCCCCGTCCGTGTCCCCATCTCCGGCGCCGTCCCCCGCACCACGCAGGACACCGAAGCCGCCGCGGAAGCCGAAATCGCTCAGGGCGCCGAAACCGGTCAGGCCCGCGCAGCCGCCCTGGTTCCGGCGGTACGCGGGTGTGGCCCTCGGCACCCTCGTGGTGGCCGCGGGCACGGCGATGCTCGGCGGGATGGTGTGGCTCGGTGTGCAGGGCGGCGCCGGAGACGGCGGCTCGACCGACTCGTCCGCTTCGAGCGGGAAGCAGGAGGACAGCGGGGGCGACTCGTCGCTGCACTCGCCCGGGATGCACATCGCGTGCTCCAAGGTCCTCGTCGAGGGGACCGTACAGAGCATCACGCCCACGGGCGACGGGAACGTACGCGTCGTCCTGAAGGTGAAGCGCTACTACCGGCCCGAGCAGTCCGTGGCGGACCGTCCGACGATCACCGTCACGCTGCTCGACAGCGCCAGGGAGGACCTGAAGGTCGGTACGTACACCCTGGTCAGGGTGCCGGTGTACCCGCAGGACCGGCAGGACTGGGAGACCGGTGCGGGCGTCGCCGACGCCCGCGAGGGCATCCTTGAGGCGCTGCCGGGATCGCGGGGGATGGAGTGCGCGGGCCCTGCCGGGGGGTAGGGCCGGCGCGCAACGAGAAGGGCGGGCGCCCGGTGGAACCGGACGCCCGCCCTTCTCGTTCAGCAAGGCCGTTCAGAGCGTGACGGGTGCTACGGCGTGACCTTCCCGATCAGCACGTTGCCCGTGCCGGCCACCGTGCCCCGCGCGTTCACGAGCTGCGCGCGCCCGAAGAACGTCCGGCCCTCCGGCGGCGCCGCGTTCGCGACGACCTTGGCGGCGACCGACGCCGTACCCCCGGTGGCGAGCTTCACGGGCGTCGAGTCGACCTGGACCTCGCCGAGCGCCGGCGAGAAGTACACGTCCAGGTAGTCGTACGCCGTGCTGCCCGCCGGGATCGCGTAGCCGACGACCTCGATGGTGTACGTACCGGCGGCGGGCGACGGGACGGAGACGGACTCCTCGGAGTCGCCGTCCGCGGACTGGGCGACCTGGTTGCCCTGCGCGTCATAGACCGTCAGGTCGAGGTCCGCCGCGCTGTCCGAGACGTTGCCGATGCTGACGTCGAGCGAACCGGCGCCCGCGGGCACGTCCACCGTGGTGGTGTCCGTGGCGCCGTCGGCGATGGTCGGCCGCGCGGTCTTGGAGGAGCCGAGCGGGCCACCCTTCAGCGAACCGTCGACCGGGACGAGCTTGTTCGTCACCGTCCAGGAAACCGGGGCCGGCGTGCCCACCTTGACCTCGGGGACGTTCACGACCTCCGGGTCGAAGTCGGCGCCCAGCACCTCGACGCTCAGCTTGTACGGGTTGTCGAGCAGCGGCGACGTACGGCGCGACTCGACCTCGATCTCCCAGACGCCGGGCTGCGGGTCGACGTACGAACGCACGTCGGGCTTGCAGCCGTTGCCGTCGAGGTAGTTGTTGTAGCAGAACGGCGTCGAGGTCTCGTCGAGCGGAACGCCGTACGGGTGGATGGCGATGAACCGGGTCTGGCTCTTGTCCTTCAGCCCGCCGATCGCGACCTCAAGGGTCTTGGCGCCCTCGGGGACGGTCACGAAGTACGACTTGGTGGAGTTGCGCTGCACCGTGCCGGACGCCGAGTGGGTGTACTTCAGCGGGGCGGAGACCACGACCGTGGTGAGGACCTGCTTGTCGATGCCCTCGGTCTTCGGGTCGTCGACCTCCAGGATCGCGCTGCTGAGACCGGCGTTCTCCGGCTTGGCCGCGACCTTCACGGTCACCGGCTGGTTCAGCGGCAGCGAGACCTCGTCACTGCTGACGATCTTGAACGTGTTGTCCTTGTTGTTCTCGAGGTGCAGCTCGTGGCGGATCGCGCGGTCGGCGCCGGTCGTCCGGGTGATGGTGACGTCGTACGTCTTCTTCTGCCCGGCCTTGAGGCCGCCCTCGCGGTCGTAGAGGCCGGTGCCGAAGCCCGGGGTCTTGAGCGCGAAGTCGATCGCGGTGTCGACCGGGGCCTTCACCGTGTACTCGTGTGCGGTGGCGCCGTCGCGGATCGAGTCCCAGGCGTCCGGGATGTTGATCAGGCCCGCGCCCTCCACGTACGCCTGGGTGCCGCTGATGTGGTCGGCGGTGGAGGTGAGCGCGGTGCGCAGCTTGGCGGGCGTCAGGTCGATGTTCTTCTGCTTCGCGGCGCTCAGCAGCAGCGCGGACGCGCCCGCGGCCTGCGGGGACGCCATCGAGGTGCCCTGGAGCATCGAGTAGCCGGCCGGCAGGGCGTAGCCCGCCTCGGCGACCGGGCCACCGGGGAACCAGGTCTGCGTGGTGTTGATCGAGGCGCCGGGCGCGGTCAGCGTCGGCGTGAAGCCGCCGTCCTCACGCGGGCCGCGCGAGGAGAAGGGCAGCATCGCGTACTTCTTCTCCACGGCCGAGCCGTAGTTGGCGGCCCAGGTCTCCTTGGAGATGGACGCGCCGACCGAGATGACCTTGTCGGCAAGGCCGGGGTCGCCGACCGTGTTGGCGCCGGGGCCCGAGTTGCCGGCCGAGATGACCAGCTGGACGCCGTAGGTGTCGATGAGGCGGGTGTAGAGCTCGGCGCGTGCGTTGTTGCCGTCGTTCAGTGCGGGCAGACCGCCGATCGACATGTTGACGATGTCGACGCCGCGGTTGGTGACGAGGTCGATCATGCCCTCGGTGAGCGCGACGTTGGTGCAGCCGCCGGTCCAGGTGCAGGCGCGCGAGGAGACGACCTTCGCGCCGGGGGCCGCGCCGTTCATCTTGCCGCCGAACAGGCCGTTCGCGGCGGTGATCCCCGCCACGTGCGTGCCGTGCTCGGACTCGATGACACCGACGTTGACGAAGTCGCGCTTCTGACCGACCCAGGGACCGCCGAACGGGTCCATGGGGACGTCCTTGCGGATCTCCACGACGAACGGCTGGCGCTCGACTATGTCGGTGGACGGGTTGTCCGTGCCGAAGTAGCCGATCTGGTAACCGTCCTTGTACGGCTTCATCGGCGCGTCGTCGCCGAAGTCGCCGTTGTTGTTCAGGTCGACGCGGACCGTGCCGGCCGCCGCGTCGTACAGGAGGCCCCACACGTCCGTGGTGTCGCCGTCCCGGTTCGCGTCGCCCGCGGCGTCGCCGCCCGCGGTCGAGGACTCCCGGAAGAGGCTGACCTGGTACGAGCCTGCGGGCGCCGTCCAGGTCCTGCCGCTGTAGGTGAAGGTGGGCCCGGAGACCGGCGTGATCTGCGGGCGCCAGGTCGCGTCGGCGTCCAGGATCGGGTCGGTCGAGGTGACCCAGTCGACGACCTTGCGCTCGCCGGTGGTGGTCTTCTGCAGCGCCGGGTGCGCCAGGTCCACGCCGGAGTCGAGGACGCCGATGGTGATGCCGCGGCCGTCCGCCTTCGGATTCTCCTTCACGAAGTCGACGGCACCCGTCTCGAAGGACGGGTTGTACGGGTTCTCGGCGGGGGTGTTCTTGCCGGGCGCCGGGTAGGCGCCAGCCGTCGGGGCCGTCGGGGCGCCCTTGGCCGTGTCGCCGGACGGCGTCGGGTCGTCCAGCAGGATCTCCTGGCGCAGGTCGATGCCGTGCACGGAGGAGAGCTTCGCGGCAGCCTTGATGGCCGCGTCGGCCCTGCCGGTCGGGACGGTGGCGCGGACGTAGCCGAGCTTGTCGTCGGAGCGGCCGACGGAGCCACCCTTCACCGCGTCCAGCTGCCCCGCGACCTGCTCGGTCTGCCCCGGCGCGGTGGCGATCATCATCGTGACGTTCTTGTCGCCGGCGGCCTTGGCCTCGGCGAGGAGGTCGGCGTCGTCCGAACCGAGCTTGCCGCTCGCCGACTTGACGGCCGTGTCGACGGGGGTGCCCGGCTCGTCCGCGGAGAAGGCCATGGGTATCGGCCCCGCCGCAGAGAGGGCGGCCACGAGACCGGCGGCCACGGCGATGCGCGCCGCGCGTCTCGCGCCGGTCATCGGAGCACGCTGAGGGGTGGGGGTCATCAGCATCCTTGAGGTGAAGGAGAGTCCGTTGGAAAGTCCGTTGACGATCGGAACGATCGCCTCAGTCCGGAATGTGAACCCGGATGACCGCTCAGCTTTGCCCAAGTGACAGATGTTTGGGGAGGGTTGGCCGTGGCGTGAAGTGTGCATGGCGTACTTCCGCCATACGCCACCAAGGTCATAGCGGCGCATGGCGGGACATTCCCGGAGAGCCCATCTCTCCCGCGCGGCGCGCACGGACCTCCCGCGCGGCGCATATTGCCCTCTCCCGCAGGCGCGTTCGGGGCCCTCTCGCGTGCGCGCGTACCGCGCCCCGTACCGCGCCTGCTTTAACGTCTGTGCATGCACAAGGAGTTGAGAGTGGCGGCCTACGCCGTATGCGTGCGGGACGGGCGCATACTGCTCGCGCGCCTGGCGGAGAAGGACGGCAGCAGGCCCTGGACGCTGCCCGGCGGCGGCATGGACCACGGCGAGGACCCGTACGACACCGTGATCCGGGAGGCCGAGGAGGAGACCGGGTACGCGGTCGAACCGGTCGCGCTGCTCGGCGTCGACTCCGTCCGGCGCATCCCGCGCCGCCTCGGCAAGGGCGTCGACTTCCAGGGCCTGCGCATCGTGTACGAGGCCCGCGTCACCGGCGGCGAACTGCGCCACGAGACCGACGGCACGACCGACCGGGCGGCCTGGCACCCCCTCGACGAGGTGCCCGCGCTGGCCCGGGTCGGCCTCGTCGACGTCGGCCTCACGCTGTGGCGGGAGCGGCCGGCGGTCGGACGGGCTACGGGAATCCCGGAGCACCCCGAGATCTCCGGGACCTCCGATCCCTCTGGCGATCCCTCTGGTGATCTCTCCGGAAAATAGGTTCCGTACCCAGTCAAGTGAACGTGGAGTGACCGCCTCTCCTCGGTTCGGAGAGGGCTCGGTGGACGCGGAGGGTAGTCCAAGATCCACGTACGGTGATCGGCGCTGCCCGTTGCCGCTCAGTTAACGCGCAGGTCACCCCGGATGCCAACCATCCAGTATGAGCGGGAAGTTCGCGTGAGTGAACCGCCCGCGACCACTGCTGACGCGTTCGGACTCGGGGAGATCGCGCCATGTCGCGCATACGCTCTGTCGCCACCACCATTCGTGACCGCCGCGCCTTCCTGGCCGCCACCGGGGCGGTGTCCCTGTCCGCGGGGATCGGCTTCGCGTTGCGGCCGGGAACCAGCGAGGCCGCCGACGCCACCACCGACGCCGCCACGACCGATGGCCAGCCCCTCGCCGTGTCCCGCCAGGCGCCCGCCGCGCCGCTGGCTCCGTACACCCGCGGCACCACCCTCTCGACCGTCGCCGCCCCGCGCCCGGGCTCCGGCTTCCGGCGGCTCGGCGACGGGCCCGCCTGGCCGCGTGTCGTCCGCGGCGACCTCGCCGCGCCCAAGGCCGGCCGGGGCGAGCGGCGCACCGCGCTCGCCGCGTTCGTGCAGTTCACCGACCTGCACCTGGTCGACGTACAGCACCCGCTGCGGTACGAGTACCTGCGCGCCGAGACCGCCAGCGCGTGGCGCCCCCAGGAGTCCCTGTCGGTGCCCGGCGCGGTCTCGCTCGTCGAGCGGGTCAACGCGCTGCGCGGCGCCCCCGTCACCGGCTCTCCGCTGCACTTCGTGATGACCACCGGCGACAACACCGACAACAACGCCAAGACGGAGCTGGACTGGTACCTGAAGGTGATGAGCGGCGGCCGGATCACCCCCAACTCCGGTGACCCGACCCGCTACGAGGGCGTCCAGAACAGCGACCTCAAGCTCTACTGGCAGCCCGACGCGGCCCTGCGCGACGCCGACAAGCAGCTCGGCTTCCCGCGTATCGACGGCTTCCTCGCCGCCGCGATACGGGAGGTGCGCAGCCCCGGCCTCAACCTGCCCTGGTACTCCACGGTCGGCAACCACGACTCCCTGCCCGGCGGCTGCTACGCGCCCGGCGACTCCTTCTTCGCCGACTTCGCGGTCGGCGGCAAGAAGCTGATGACGCTCGACCAGTCGGAGGGCGTCACCATCTGGAACAACGTCAGGAAGGGCGGCGACCCCACCGGCGCCGCCTTCAAGGCGATGCTCAAGTCCCAGGCCAGGAAGATGCGTTCGGTCACCCCGGACGAGGGCCGCGCCCCCTTCACCCCCGCCGAGTACCTCCAGGCGCACCTCGACCCGGCCCACACCGGCGCGGGTCCCGCCGGGCACGGCTACTCCCAGGCGAACCTCGCCGCGAAGACGCAGTACTACACCTTCCGCATCTCGGAGGGACTGCTCGGCGTCAGCCTCGACTCCACCGACCCGGGCGGCCACTACGAGGGTTCGCTCGGCACGGCCCAGCTCAAGTGGCTGGACCGCACGCTGCGGACGGCCGAGAAGAACAAGGAACACGTCATCGTGTTCAGCCACCACACCAGCAAGTCGATGCGCAACCTCAACGAGGACCCGGCCCGCCCCGGCGAGCGGCGGCACGGCGGCGACGAGGTGCTCGCCCTCCTGGGCCGCCACCGCTCGGTGCTGGCCTGGGTGAACGGCCACAGCCACAAGAACAAGATCACCCCGCACGCCGCCCCGGACGGCCGCTCCTTCTGGGAGGTCTCCACGGCCTCCCACGTCGACTTCCCGCAGCTCGCCCGGGTGATCGAGATCGTCGACAACCACGACGGCACGCTCTCCCTGTTCACCACGCTCATCGAGTCCGGCGCCCCGCACCGCACGGACTTCACCGACCTCTCCCAGACGGGCCTGGCCGCCCTCTACCGAGAGCTGTCCTTCAACGCCCCGGGCGCCCGAACGGACTTGAGCGGCAAGGCGGGGGACCGGAACACGGAGCTGGTGTTGAGGAAGGGCTGAGCCCCTCAAGAGCTCGTAACGCGATCTTGTTGAAGAGCCCTGGTCGGGCGTGACCGGTGGGGGATCCGGCCGTTCGTGGGGATATGCGCACTCGGCCGTGGATCGTGGACGACGGCTTGTGGGCGCTGACCGAGCCGCTGCTGCCGCCCTGGCAAGTGGGCCCATAGTCCCAGCGACACGCCGTGCAGACGGCGTGGCGCTGGGACTCTCACGCCACTTGCACTGCACCGATTTCCTGCAAGCCTCTGGGCATGCCACACATCAGTCACGCCGGGGCCGTCAACATCGAGTACAGCCACTTCCCCGTCGGGGAGCGGTGGGAATCAGGCTTCGAACGAAGGGACGACAGGCCGGACTTTCAGACGAGTGAAGCAGTCATCGTCGTCCCCGGCAGCATCATCGTAAGATCACGAGTGCAGGGTCACACCGCGCCCGTTGTCCTGGCCCTCAGCGGTCAGCATGGCCAGACGCCGGGGGCCGGGTGGGAACTGCTTGCTTCCGTGGCGTACCGGCCTGTCTACACGGGCCGTATGGCCGCGTTCGACACGACGAGCGGACCGGCACGGAGTGCCGACGAACCCGTCAGAGTGTTCGGACAGCAGGCCGACCCAGGCGAGCCGACCATCGATCTGGATCCGTCTCACACGTATGACGTGCAGGTGTGGGCCCAAGGCCGCTCCGACTCCCGCGAGCGGTTCGACGATGCCGCGCCGGGCGCGGATACCGAGGGCGCCTCCGCCCTGGAGGCGTACCTGATCGTGTTCACTCCCTCCGGCACTCAGGAACCGCCGCCCCAGGCCGCCCGCGAGAGCCGACGAGACCGGCTGACCCGTGCTTACGGAAGACCGCCCCTCAACTTGCGCTGACACGTCACTGGAACGGAGAGGGGAGCGGCTGACGCGGCCGCTCCCCTGACGTCCCGTTGGAGGGCTACTCCACCGCTCGAGCCGGCAGCCCTTCCATCCGGCGGAACTCAGCCCAGTCCTCCACGTGGATCACGCTCTCCCTCCCGACTCCGAGCGGCTCACCTATCACTCGCTCTAGTGGGCCGAGTGCAGGTCAGTCGCTTGAGACTGTCTCGCGGATGTGGGTGACGAAGGTCGTCCACGCCGTGGAGGGTACGAGGAGGGCGGGGCCGGCGGCGTTCTTGGAGTCGCGGACGGCTATGGCGGGGGCGGTGGTGAGGTGGGCGACTTCGACGCAGTTGTTGCCCATGCCGTCACTGTAGGACGACTTGCGCCAAGCGATTTCAGGGGTGATCTGAGGGGCGGTGAGGTGAGCGCTCATGGATCTACAGCTCTCGTTCTAGACGGTTTACGAAATCGGGAGTGTCCTCAGGAGGCAATGCAGAGGCGACCATGGATTCGAACCGCCGGGTGAACCGGTCGATCTCGCGAGGCTTGTCCGAGGTGGAGACTGTGCCCCAGGGGCTGTCCAGCTGGATACGAGACGGCAGTTGGTCGCCAAAGTCGAGGATCGCAAAGTCATTGGTGGTTCGGTATCCCCAGCGGAACGGCAGCACCTGGAGCGTGACATGCTCCCAAGTCGACACCTCCGCGAGCTTTGCGTACTGCTCGTGCATCACCTCTGCACCTCCGACGGGATACCGCAATGCGGCCTCCCCAAGGATGGCGTGCAGCCGGACGGGTTCCTCCCCGGTGAGAACCTCCTGACGCTTCATCCGAAGCTCCACGCTGTTCCGGATCATCTCCGTCGTGGTCTCCTCGATCGGCTTCTGAACCTCATGGATGGCGCGTGCGTACCGCTCGGTCTGGAGTAGGCCGTACACCAGCGTGGGGTGGTACGCCTTCATGTCACGGGCCTCGGGTTCAAGGCCAACAAAGCCGGGCATCCCGGATGGCATCAGTCCGCGGTGCTGTGTCAACCAGTCCTGATTTGAGGACTCCCGGTTGAGGTTGATGAGTGACTCGACAACGGCTTCATCGGTGACACCGTACTTGTCGAGCAGCTTCCTCAGGTCACCCACGTTGCGGAAGTTCAGCGACCCGGACTCGATCCGTTGGAGCGACGCCTCGGAGATGCGCAGTCCCTGGGCCGCCTGCTTGCGAGTAAAGCCGCCGCCCCGGTCACCGAGACCGCAGTTCTCTCTCAACTGGCGGATCTGAAGCCCCAGTTCCAGTCGCTGTCCGGTCCGTCCGCGCTTGGCCGCCATGTGCACCGCCCTTGTGCTGTCGTACGTGTCACCTGGTGCTATGTGCCGAGTGTGACACCCCGTGTGCGGATCGTGCAGCCAGTTGCGCAGATCCGCGCATAGTCCACTTCCTCTTCAGCTGATTAATCAGGCGACTTTCGGTGGAACTCGAACGCACATCACCGTCACCGTAGTTGGGCAGCCCAGCACGGAAAGGGACCCTCATGCCCAACCCCCAACCCCCCGCCCTCCTCACCCACGACTGGTCGATGGGCTACCCCATGACCCTCCGCAGTGTCAGACTCGCCCGCCTGCACGTCCGCCGCCGACTGACGATGTGGCAGTGGACCGGCGACATCGACGACGCCGTACTGGTCGTCTCCGAACTCGTCGCCAACGCCGTACGCCACGCACGTGTCATCGGCCACGAACTCTGGTTGCGCCTGGTCGAGTTGGAGGACGGCGGACTCGTCGTCGAGGTCTCGGACCCCCTCCGGGTGTTCCCCGAGCCGGAGTCGGCCCCCGAGGGCGAGCGCGGTCGAGGGCTGCTCGTCGTCGCTCAACTCGCCGAGGAACTCGACTGGTTCCTCCGTGAGGAGGTCGGGAAGACGGTACGGGCACGCTTCGCCGCAGGATGAAATCCGGCCAATCGGCCCAGAGCGGCAACCCTCGCACCGGCCTGCTCGGTCCTTACCTCCGAGCCGCAGCAGCCGCACCCGCACCCGCAGCCGAGGACGATGGGGGACACATGGCAGCGCGTACCGGACTGGTAGGAGTGACCACGGCGACGGCCATCGCGACGGCCATCGCGACGGCCATCGCGACGGCCATCGCGACGGCCATGGTGACGGCCATGGCCACCGCGGTGGCGGCACCGGCGCCGTCACCGGACCGGCACGGTCCCCTCCAGCGCGCCATGGACGTCACCGTCGCCGACGGCGTACCCGGTGTCACGGCCCAGGTGAGGGACGCGTACGGGACCTGGAAGGGCACCTCGGGCGTCGGGGACCTGGAGACCGGAAAGCCGCGCAGCCCCCGTGACCACTACCGCGTCGGCAGCGTCGCCAAGACGTTCGTCGCGACCGTGGTCCTCCAGCTCGAAGCGGAGGGGGAGCTCGACCTCGACGACACGGTCGAGCACTGGCTCCCCGGGGTCGTCCGGGGCAACGGCCACGACGGCGGCGCCCTCACCCTGCGCCAACTCCTCAACCACACCAGTGGCATCTACGACGTCCTGGAGGACCCGGAGCACCAACAGAGGGTGTTCGGCGAGGAGTTCCTCCAGCTCCGCTACGACACCTGGACCGCCGACGAGCTGGTGGCGATCGCCATGCGCCACGGGCCCTACTTCGCCCCGGGCAACGGCTGGCACTACTCCAACACCAACTACATCCTGGCCGGGATGGTCATCGAAAGGGTCACCGGTCACCCGTACCGGCACGAGATCCGCCACCGTGTCATCGAGCCGCTCGACCTGCACGGCACGCGCTCGCCCGGCACTGACCCGCGTCTGCCCCGACCGAGCAGCCGCGGCTACGCCAAGCTCTCCAGGGACCCGAACGCCCCGGTCCACGACCTCACGGAGCTCAACCCCTCGGTGGCGGGCGCGGCGGGTGACGTGATCTCCACCTCCGCGGATCTGAACCGCTTCTACACCGCCCTGCTGCGCGGACGCCTGCTGCCCAAGGCCCAGCTGGCCGAGATGACGACCGTCGTCAAGGAGGGCGAGAACCGCCCGAAGCGCCGCTACGGCCTTGGCCTCCGCCGGTGGGAGCTGAGCTGCGGCAAGGTGGTCTGGGGCCACGACGGCGACATCCACGGCAGTTCGGCGGCGGCGTTCGCGACCCGCGACGGCCGCCACGCGCTCGCGTTCGACTTCAACGCCAACTGGACGGGCGACGCCCACGCGGTCGTCGAGGCCGAGTTCTGCGGCAGGGAGACCGCCCCGGTCCCCGGCGAATAGACCGCCCCGGTCACGTGTGAAGGGGCAGGTCACATGTGAAGGGCGGACCCCGTCTCCGGGATCCGCCCCTTCACTCCCCTCCTGTCACTCCCCTTTTGATGTCCGCCCCTGGTCCGTCCTACCGGGGCAGCACCACCACATACGCGGCCGGTTCGCGGTCCGCCGAGGCCATCAGGGCCGTGCGTACGACCGTTGACTGTTGCTCCATCGAGTCCCGGAGTTTTCTCGGTGTGATGTGGACGACCGTGATGCCGAGTCGCTCCAGGTGCTCGCGCTTGCGGGCGTACTCGGACCACATGGCGTCGTCGTCCTGCGGATGGCCCTGGCCGGGCGCACGCGTGTCGAGTTCGAGGGCGACGGCGTGGTCCGGCCAGTAGGCGTCGAGGCCGCCGAGGGGCGGGCCGCCGAGCAGGCGGAGGTCCACGTTCCAGACCGGTTCCGGCAGGCCGTGTTCGCGGACCATGCGGTAGAGGCGGTCCTCCGCGATGGCCCGCCCCTCGGCGAGCAGCGAGTCGACGGCGTCCACGACGTGCGGGCGGCTCAGCAGCCGGGCCTGCGTCAACTCCTTGACCACGGCGGCCGGTTCACAGTGCCCGCCGCGCACGGCCTCGGTGAGCAGCCGGCGTACGGCATCTGCGTCCGTGAGGTCGGCGACCGCGTCGGCCAGGGCGCGCGGCACGGGGGCCACCGGGATGCCGGCGATCTGCTCGGGCTCCGGCATGCCCGGCGTACGGACGACGCGTACACAGCATGTCGAACGCAGCCGGCGCAGGCGCGGGACGAGGACGTCGATGCGGTCCAGCGAGAGGAGCGGGGGTGCCGAGGAGAAGCGGTGCAGGGCCAGGGCCGCCAGGCCGGTGATCACCGCGCCGGCGTATCGCCGCGGGGCGTGCGGCGCGCCGGCGCCGGGCTGGGCGGGGACCGCCGGTTGCGTGATGGGGGAGCGGGCCGCGTACATGAGGACCGCGTGCAGCCGCTCCTCGTTGGTGGCCGGGCCGGGGCGGAGCAGATAGACGCCCGGCAGGAGCTGCTGCCAGCCGCCGCCCGGCCGGCAGCGCGCGTTGATGTCGGCGCTGCTCATACCGTGCGACCGCAACTGTGCGGTGGTCAGGACACGGAGCTGGACGTCGGACAGATGGCGGAGGGGCCGGGGGGAGAGCGGGGTGTTGTGGTTCATGACCCCGAATGTCCCGCCTCAGATCCCCCGCCTAACCGCTGTTACACACCCGTCGACAAAACCAGACAATCCCGCCCTAAAGTGCAAACGTTCGACTGCCGAAACCCCCTGGTCCGTACGGGGGTCACGGCACCGATTACCCGCATTCCGTAACTCTTATGGACGGCCTCAAAGTCAACCGCCCGAGCCATTAGCCCCTTTGGAGGCCGTCTCTACTGGACTGATCGCTAGGGTGACGGGCGTGATGGCGATGGTGGAGCGTCTCGTTCCCGACGGATTGTGGGAGTTGTTTCAACGGGTGGTCCCAGCCGCTCCGGTACGCCCTCAGGGCGGGGGCCGCCGCAGGTACGGGAAGGGGAGCTGGACTGGCCGCGATGCGCGATCGACTCGGTGAACATGCGGGCGACGAAAGGGGGGACCCAACGGGTCCGAATCCCGTAGATCGCGGCAAGAAGGGCTCAAAGATCCACTTAATCACCGAGCGGACTGGTCTGCCTCTCTCCATCGGGATCTCCGCGGCAAATACTCATGACAGCCAGGGGTGGAACCCCTAGTACGGGGTATCCCGCCGATCCGCTCCCGACCCGGACCGCGCCGACGACGGTCTGACAAACTCCACGCCGACAAGGGCTATGACTACGACCGTCTGCGTCGGTGGCTCCGAGCCCGAAACATCATCCCGCGCATCGCCCGCAAGGGCATCGAGCCCTTTCATCGGCTGGGCCGTCACCGTTGGACCGTGGAGCGGACGGTGGCGTGGCCGGCCGGGTGCCGCCGCCTGCACCGTCGGTATGAACGCAAGGCAGAACACTTCCTCGCCTTCGCCGGAATCGCCGCCGCCCTGATCTGCTACCGCAGACTTGCGAAGGTCATCAACGCGACGTGATCCGTAAAGTGCAGCCCTATATGACGCGGCCCAACGCGATAGCCGCGCCGCGCACACATCATCGAGGAACTCATGACTGACTATCTGGCTGCCGCGATGGCAATGCTCGGGCCGGCCCAGAACCGCTATGCGGACCCGGCTGCCTGGGACCGTCTCCACGCAGAGCTCGGCATACAACTGCCTCCCGACTACAGGGCCCTTGTGGACGCATTCGCCCCCATTCAGATCAATGGGCACCTGTACCTCTCCCACCCCGCGACCGAGTGGTGGAACCTGGGCCGAGACATTCGGGGCAAGATCAAGGCGTGGTCCGAGGTGTCGTGGGATGACCTCGATCTCGACGCGGATGAGGACCCCCGCCAGCTCTTCGGACTAGACGAGCTGAGCTTTGGCACCCGCAACGGGCTGTGGCCGATCGCGAGCACCGACCGAGGAGAGACCATCTTCCTGCTCGCGGCCACCGATACCCCGAGGCTCCTGGTGAACTATGACGAAACCTGGGCAGAGCACCGCATGAGCTTCGCGGAATGGGTCTACCGCTACCTCATCGGCGAAGACATGACCGGGCTTAACAGCGCAGCCTTTTACCCCGGCCCTGTGCAGTTGCAGCGCCTTCCGATGTCCGCTGACGAACGCCCCGAGCCTTGGTACGGCCCAGACCGCGGTATGTGAGAAGCCGCCGCTCCAGTCACAGCGGCAGCCTAGTGAGATCACTTCTTAGGGCGGCGGAGGCCGGAGTACCTTCTGGGCCGCGGGGGCTGACGCAGCTATCAGGGGCGCGGGGAACGGCGCAGTCTTTTAGGGGCGCGGGGCTGTGTCGATTTGCGGCTCCGCCGCGTGGGCGCGATCAGCCACAACACACCCGCAGCCGACCACAACCCGCACCCCCCAAGCCCCACTCAGCCGACCGCACCGACATCACAAGCCTGCCCCCGCAGACCCCGAGCCAGATCATCCCGAGCCTCCAACACCAACCTCCGCAACGCAGGCGCAGTCGCCCCATGGGCGGCAAGCCACGCATCCGTCGCGTCCAAGGTCTCCTGGGAGTCCTGGAGCGAAGGGAACAACCCCCTCACCACATCCATCCCGATCTGGATCGACCGCTCCTCCCACACCCGCTCGATCACCTCAAAGTACTTCGACGCGTACGGAGCGGCCAGCTCCCGGTGCGACGCCTGCGCGAAGCCCCCGATCGTCGCCTCGACCAGCGCGTTGGACAGCGAGTCCGACTCGACGACGGACGCCCACGCCTGCGCCTTGACCGCCGCGGAGGGCCGCGCCGCCAGACACCTCACCTGATGCCGCTTGCCCGACGCCGTGTCGTCCCGGGCCAGCTCCGCCGCGAGCGCGGCCTCGTCCGCGACGCCGTGCGCGGCGAGCGGCTCCAGGAACGCCCAGCGCAGTTCCTGGTCCACATCGAGGCCGTCGATCCTCGCCGTACCCTCCAACAGCCCCTGAAGCAGCTGGAGATCCGCCTCGCCCGACGCGACCGCCGCGAAGAACCGCGCCCACGTCAGCTGGTGCTGACTGCCGGGCTCGGCCAGCCGCAGCTCGCGCAGCGCGCCCTCGGCGAGCAGCCGCCCGCCCTCGCCCCGCCACTCGGGCGCCGCATAGAACGTACGCGCCGAGTTCGCCCACGCGTGGAGCATCTGGAGCACGCCGATGTCGGTCTCGCGGCCCGCGAAGCGCAGGACCAGGTCGATGAAGTCCCGGGCGGGCATGAGCGCGTCGCGGGTCAGGTTCCACAGTGCCGACCAGCACAGCGCGCGGGCCAGCGGATCGGTGATGCCGCCGAGCCCGTCCCGCAGCGCCGCCAACGAGCCCTCGTCGAACCGGATCTTGCAGTACGTCAGGTCGTCGTCGTTCACGAGCACCAGGTCGGGAGCCGCCGCGCCGACCAGTTCCCCGACGACCGTGCGCGGTCCGTCGACGTCCACCTCGGCGCGCGCGTACCGCTCCACCGCGCCCTCGGGCGAGCGCCGGTACAGGCCGACCGCCACCCGGTGCGGCCGCAGTTCGGGATTGCCCGTCGGCGGAGCCGACTGATGAGCAGAGCCGGCGGCCTCCTGGAGGATCGCCAGCTCGGTGATACGCCCCTCCGCGCTCAGAATCACCTGCGGTGTAAGGGAGTTGACCCCGGCGGTCTGCAGCCAGGACCGCGACCAGGCAGCCATGTCACGGCCACTGGTCTCCTCCAGGACCGACAGCAGATCCCCGAGCCGCGTGTTCCCGTACGCGTTCCGCTTGAAGTAGCGGCGGGCGCCCTCCAGGAACGCGTCCCGGCCGACGTAGGCGACCAACTGCTTGAGAACGGAAGCGCCCTTGGCGTACGTGATCCCGTCGAAGTTGAGCGTGGCGTCCTCCAGATCGCGGATGTCGGCCGTGATCGGGTGCGTGGAGGGGAGCTGGTCGGCGCGGTACGCCCATGACTTGCGGTTGTTGGCGAAGGTGATCCAGCCGTTCGTGAAGCGGGTCGCCTCGACCATCGAGAACGCGCCCATGAAGTCCGCGAAGGACTCCTTCAGCCACAGGTCGTCCCACCACACCATGGTCACCAGGTCGCCGAACCACATGTGGGCCATCTCGTGCAGGATCACGTTCGCCCGGCGCTCGTACGCCGCCTGCGTCACCCTGCCGCGGAAGATGAACTCCTCGCGGAAGGTGACGAGACCCGGG
This sequence comes from Streptomyces sp. NBC_00878, assembly GCF_026341515.1. NCBI lineage: Bacteria > Bacillati > Actinomycetota > Actinomycetes > Kitasatosporales > Streptomycetaceae > Streptomyces > Streptomyces sp. NBC_00878. The sequence continues at coordinate 7,154,572 of NZ_JAPEOK010000001.1, forward strand.
TTCTCCATCGCGCCGAGGTTGTACTCCGGCACGAACGCCTGGTCGTACTTCCCGAACGGGTACGGGTAGTCGAAGTGGTCGTGGAAGAAGTCGAGCCCCTGCTTGGTGACGAGGAAGACGTCGTCGGAGTCGAAGTGCCGGGCCAGACCCTTGCGGCACATCGCGCCGAGCGGGATCTCCAGGCGCGTACCGTCCTCGAAGACCCGCTCGTAGGAGTCCGTCACGTAGTGGTACGGGCCCGCGACGAACGCCGTGATGTACGTCGAGATGGGCTTCGTCTCGGCGAACTTCCATACCCCGTCGGCGAGTTCACCGACGCCGTTGCTCCACACGACCCAGCCCTCGGGGGCCCGCACCTCGAAGCGGAAGGGTGCCTTGAGGTCGGGCTGCTCGAAGTTGGCGAAGACGCGGCGGGAGTCGGCCGGCTCGTACTGCGTGTAGAGGTAGACCTCGCCGTCCTCGGGGTCGACGAAGCGGTGCATGCCCTCGCCGGTGCGGCTGTAGGCGCACTGGGCGTCGACCACGAGCTCGTTGTCCTCGGCCAGGTCCTCCAGGAGGACGCGGGAGCCGTCGAAGACCGCGCCCGGGTCGAGGTCCTTCCCGTTCAGCGAGACGGCCGTGACGCTCGGCGCGATCAGGTCCGCGAAGGTCGAGGCACCCGGCTCGGCGCTGCGGAAGCGGATGGTCGTCACCGACCGGAAGGTACGCGGCGCGGTGTCCGTCCCGCCGACGGCGGAGCGCAGGTCCAGGGACACCTCGTACCCCTCGACGGACAGCAGTGCGGCCCGCTCGCGGGCCTCGTCGCGGGACAGATTCTCACCGGGCACGGGCGGCACTCCTCGTGGCGTCATGGGTACGCGTCGGTACGCGTCTGGGTACGCGTGAACAGCACCGATCCTGCCATGTGCCCTGGCCCCGGACACTCGGGAATGGCACAGGTGACCGGTTGCGTTGGGGGTGAAGGAGACCACCGAGGACCGCTGAAACCTGCACCGAGACCTGTACCGAGATCCCTACCGGTATTCGTCCGAGACCCGCACCGAGGAGAACCATGCCCGAGCAGACCGCGCAGACCGCCGGAAAGACCCCCGTCGACTTCTGGTTCGACCCGCTCTGCCCCTGGGCGTGGATGACCTCGCGATGGGTCCTGGAGGTGGAGAAGGTCCGGGACATCGAGGTGCGCTGGCATCTCATGAGCCTCGCCGTGCTGAACGAGGACAAGCTCGACGACCTGCCCGAGCACTACCGCGAGCTGCTCACCACGAAGGCGTGGGGTCCGGTCCGGGTCGTCATCGCGGCCCAGGAGGAGCACGGCGCCGAGGTGCTCGGCGATCTCTACACCGCGCTCGGCACCCGTATTCACAACCAGGGCGAGGGCCCCGGCAAGGAGAATGTCGCCGCCGCCCTGAAGGACGTCGGCCTGCCCGAGTCCCTGATGGACCACTGGGACGACACCCCGTACGAGCCGCAGCTGCGCGCCTCCCACAAGGAGGGCATAGACAAGGTCGGCCAGGAGGTCGGTACCCCCGTCATCGCGGTCCCCGGCTCCGACGGCGAGCAGATCGCCTTCTTCGGCCCGGTCGTCACCCCGGCCCCGAAGGGCGAGGAGGCCGCCAAGCTGTGGGACGGCACGCTGATGGTCGCGTCGATCCCGGGCTTCTACGAGATCAAGCGGACGCGGACGGCGGGGCCGGACTTCAGCAACCTGTGAGCCGCCGGCTGAGCGGGGCCTGAGCGGGGGAGTGGCTCGGCGGCGGTCTCAGGTCGGCTCCGGCAGGCGCAGAGGTTCCCTGAAGGGCCGCTCGGTGAAGGAGGTCCGGAGGTTGCGGCACTGCTTGCCCTCGTCGTCCAGAGGGGCCATGCACACCATGAACGTGTTCACGTTCTTCTGGCCCGTGTGCTTCTTGAGCCAGGCCGCTTCCGGGGGTTCGAGGAAGCGGTGGTCTTCCTCAAGGCTCTTGCAGGTGAAACAGCTTCGCTTGCGCATCCCGCAACCATCACCCGGAGCCCCCCGTACCGGAAGCCCCGCGTACCGGAAGACCCCCGCGAGTCACGTCCTCGTGGGGGTCTTCCCTCTTTCCGCCTGCCCGCGTGAAGGTGAGAAGACGATCACGAGGCAGGACGCTCCGGGCCGCCCGCGAAGGGGGCCGGGCCGCCCTCAGAGGGTCAGCAGCAACACGTCCGCACGGGACCTTGCGGCGTCGTAACGACGTGCCACGTCCTGCCAGTTGACGACCTGCCACATGGCGTCGATGAAGTCGACCTTCTGGTTCCGGTACTGGAGGTAGAAGGCGTGCTCCCAGGCGTCGAAGACGAGGATCGGCACTGAGCCCTGCCCGACGTTGCCCTGGTGGTCGTAGATCTGCTCGACGACCAGTCGGCCGCTGAGCGGCTCGTACGCGAGGACGCCCCAGCCGGAACCCTGGGTCGTCGCGGAGGCCTTGGTCAGCTGGGCCTTGAACGCGCCGAAGGAACCGAAGGACTCGGCGATCGCGTCGGCGAGCTCGCCCACCCCGTCCGAGGCGAGGGGCTCACCGCCGCCCTCGCCCGTCATGTTGTGCCAGTAGACGCTGTGCAGGATGTGCCCGGAGAGGTGGAAGGCGAGGTTCTTCTCCAGCCCGTTGATCGAGGCCCACGACTCCTTGTCCCGCGCCTCGGCGAGCTGGTCCAGGGTGTCGTTCGCCCCCTTCACGTACGCCGCGTGGTGCTTGTCGTGGTGCAGCTCGATGATCTCGGGGCTGATCACGGGTGCGAGCGCGGAGTAGTCGTACGGCAGTTCGGGAAGTGTGTAGACGGCCATGCAGGTCCCCTCCGACCTCTTATTGCAAATAACTTGCAAGTGCACGCTAGCAGCAAGAGAGGTTGAGGGGTGTGTCCGGTGGGCCCGCAGGCGGGGGTCTGAGGGGCGCAGCCCCAGAAGGGGCGGGAGGGGTAGGGGCGGCGGGGGCGAAACTCTTTGGCGGGACCCTACATACGGCGGTCATTCCATCCCCGTAAGAAACCCCACCCCACCTCAGTGACCAGCATCACGCGCTCAAGGGTGTACGGCACACTCTTTGTAAGAGGTGCACCACACACCCGATGCCTGCTTTGTCGACCGCAGACGGTGATCGCCCCAAACCCCCTGGGATAGCGTCACACCGTCCCCAACTGCCCACCCCGCCGGAGCGCCCCCATGACCACCGCCGTCGCAACCACCCGCCCGGGCCAGGTCCTCGCCGACCTGCTCCCCGCCTCCCGCGTCAGGGACACCGCACTCGTGGCCGGCGGCGCCGCACTCACGGGCCTCGCGGCCCAGATAGCCGTACCGGTCCCGGGCTCCCCGGTCCCGGTGACCGGCCAGACCTTCGCAGCCCTCCTCGTCGGCACCGCACTCGGCACCGGCCGCGGCCTCGCCTCCCTCGCCCTGTACGCGCTGCTGGGCCTGGCCGGCGTCCCGTGGTTCGCCGCCGGCAGCTCGGGCGCCACCGCGTCGTTCGGCTACATCCTCGGCATGCTGCTCGCGGCCACCGTCGTGGGCGCCCTCGCCCGCCGCGGCGCCGACCGCTCCGTCGTACGCATGGCCGGCGCGATGCTCCTGGGCGAGGCGATCATCTACGCGATCGGCGTCCCGTACCTGGCGTTCGCCGCCGGCATGACGACGAGCCAGGCCATCGCGGCCGGCCTCACCCCGTTCCTCCTCGGCGACGCGCTGAAGGCCGCGCTGGCGATGGGCGTGCTGCCCACGGCCTGGAAGCTCGTCAACCGCGAGAGCTGACGGAGCCGACAGGGCTGCCCTCATCTCCGCTGCCCCGACCACGCGGACACGACGGCGCCTCCCCGGTGAGACCGCGGAGGCGCCATACGCGTACCTGCCGTACTGCGTGGGCAGTTGAGGCCTACGACTCGTTCCGCTGAGGCCGTCGCTGTGTCCACCACAGGCCCGCCGCGCCCGCGGAGATCAGCGCCGCGCCGACCGCGCCGAGCGGCAGGACCCGGTCGGCCGGACCGGTCTGGGGCAGTTCCTCGCCGCCGGCCTTGCCCTTGTCTGCCTTGTCCTTGCCCGCCGTGTCACCGCCCGCCCTGTCGCTGCCCGCCTTGTCGCTGCCCGGGGTGACCGGGCTGTTGTCGGTGCCGAGCAGGAGCGGTGTGGCCGGGGCGTTCGGCGACGGGTTGTTCGCGCCGAACGGGACCGGGCCCTGCTGCCAGAACGTCTTCTTGCCGTCGGCGCCCTGGACCGGCAGGCAGATCTTGCCCTCCTTCTTCAGATCGAAGGTCGCGTCCACGGCGTACGACTTCGTCTTGCCGGCGGCCAGATTGTCGATGGCACAGGCGAAACCACTGTTCGAACCTTCGGGGAGGTCTTTCTCGGCGATTTCCGAACAACCCTCGACACTCTTGACCGAGAGGCCATCAAAACCGACCACGAGCAGTCGGATTTCACCGCTGTCCTTCGTTCCCCCGTTCTTTACGGTCGCGGTAATCGCCGTTTCCTGTGAGGTGTTGTCGACCGAGATCTTCTCGGGCAGCAGCGTCGTCAGATCGACACCCGCGGGTGCCTTGTCAATGGCTTTTCCCCCTTTGCCGCTCATCGGCCCCTCGTCGTCCGCACCGGCGGCGAAGGAAAAGATCATCACCGCCGAAAAGGATGCGGTGACCAGCGATCCCCCGATGATCGTCATGCTACGAGAACTCATGTTCGTCCCCCTTGTATCCCCGTGGCTGCGCCTGAATTCGCAGTACTTGAAGAGGTACCACAAGATTTCTCCCCACTATGCTGGTGGGGCACGAAGTTGTGACCGTTGTGCTTCTTTGCGGTTCTTCTGTGGCGGGTGTTGAAGGGGGGGCATGGGGGTGCCGGAAATAACGAGGGGCGGTATTCCTGGATTGCTGGTGACGGGTCGTTACCGACTGGTCGAGAGCATTGGGCAGGGGGGAATGGGGCGGGTGTGGCGGGCATCCGACGAAATCCTCGACCGACGGGTCGCCGTCAAGGAAATGCGCATCGACGGTATGGACCAGGAGAACAGCAGGACCCGCCGCGAACGCACCCTGCGCGAGGCCAGGGCCACGGCCCGGATCGACCACCCCAATGTCGTGCGCGTGTACGACGTGGTGGACCAGGGCGAACGACTGTGGATCGTGATGGAACTGGTCGACGGCCGCTCCCTGGACCGCGTCCTGGCGGAGGACGGGCCGCTGAGCCCGCGCGGCACGGCACGGATCGGGCTCGGACTGGTCGCCGCGCTGGGCCAGGTGCATGCGGGAGGCGTGCTGCACCGGGACATCAAGCCGGCCAACGTCCTGGTCGAGCGGCGCGCGGGCCGTGTCGTCCTCACCGACTTCGGTATCGCCGCGATCCAGAACGCCGAGGCGCTGACGATGGCCGGGATGCTGGTCGGCTCCCCCGACTACATGGCGCCCGAGCGCGTCTCCGGCCGCCCCCAGGGCCCGCCGTCGGACCTCTGGTCCCTGGGCGCCACCCTCTGCGCGGCCCTCGGCGGCCGTTCCCCCTTCGCCCGCGCGACGACCCTCGCCACCCTGCACGCCGTGCTGTACGAGGAGCCGGAGATCCCGTCCGCGGCGGGTGAGTTGCGGGAGGTGCTGACGGCCCTGCTCCTCAAGGACCCGTCGATGCGGCCGGGGTTGGAGGAACTGGCAACGGTTCTCGGCCCGGTGGCGGACGGGAGTACGAGCACGAGCATGGGTGCGGGTGCGGGTGCGGGTGCGGGTACGGGGGCGTCGGCGGGGCCGGCTACGTCGGTTGGTCCGGACTCGGCTGAGCTGATCGAGCCGGCTCGGCCGGTTGGCCCAGGGGAGGCGGAGAGGACTGCTCCGGGGGTGGCGGCGGAGCCGGGAGCGGGAGCGGGCTCCGGGCCGTTGCCAGGACCGGAAGTCGGGCCGGAGCCGCCGCCGGTCACCCCACCGACGGGTGAGGGCACGCCGAGGCTGACGGAGCCGGTGGAGGACGCGGTACCAGTAGGGCGTACGCCGACCTCCAGGTACTCACCGGAGCCCGAAGTGGCGGCGCCCGCCGAGCCGTTGTCACCGCCTTCTGCTGCTTCGCCCCCGGAGGAACCGGCCCCTGACCTGCTCCCCGACCCCGAGAACGCGTCCTCCGAAGCGCCGCCCGTGGGAACTCCCGAGATCCCCTCCGCAGGCGCGGCTCGCGGACACGTGCTGCACGCGCCCGGTATCAGGCCGGAGCACCCGCAGCCGCAGCCGCAGCCGCACCCGCGCTCGCAGCCACCGCAGCAACAGCCGGAACCGACGGCCAACGGGAACAACCCGCCGCCCACAAGCCCCCGTTCCACCCCGATGCCGCCGGGCGAACCGCTCGGTCCCGCCGTGCCGTACGACCCGAGCCGGAGCCCAAGCCGAACCCGGAGCCCAAGCCGAAGCCGAACCCGGAGCCCAAGCCAAAGCCGGACCTGGACCTGGACCTGGAGCCGGAACCGCAAGGGAGCCGTGGCCGCCGCGGGCGTGGTCGTCGCCGGTGTCGTCGCGGCCCTCGTCATTCCAGCGCTCGGCGGATCACCCAACGGCAAGGACGAGGCTTCTCCGTCCTCTTCCTCTTCCTCCGGAACCACCGGCGACAGCCCGTCCACCCCGACCACCCCATCCACTCCATCCACCGCACTCCCCACCGTCGCGGGCACCGCACGACCGCCCACCCTCCCGGAGGGCTCCCGTGCGGAGGCAGGCATGTACGCGTGGGTTCCGCCCGAAGGCTGGGATCGGGTCGTGCAGAGCGGCGCCGAGGTCCACTACACCTCCCCGGACCGTAAACAGGAGATCCTCGCCAACGCGGCCCCGGCCAGGGGCGACCTGATGGAACAGTGGACGAAGACGGAGAAGGACACCAGCAAGGGCCTCGACTACCGGCGGATCCGCCTGGCGGAGACCACGTTCCACGACGCGCCCGCGGTCGTCTGGGAGTACACGGTCACGGCCAAGGGACTGCCCTGGCATGCCCGGCTGCTCGGCTTCAACGCGGACGGCAAGTACTACGAGATCACCACCTGGTACCGCCCGGAGATCGAGAGCCGCGCACTCCCGGTCTACACGAAGGTCAAGGACAGCTTCACGCCCCTGTGACCCACGAGCCGGAGTGGCGACAACACGACAACACGACGACACCACGACACCACGACACGACGACGCCTCCGTGGAGAGTCCCACGGAGGCGTCGTACAGAGGCAGTTGAGCCGGTCGAACCGTCAGACCGTGGAGTCCCGCTCCTCCGGGAGCTCGGCCTAGGCCTTGGCCTTTCCGCGTCGCACCTTCTCCAGCACCAGCGCGATGCCGACGACGACGGCTGCCACGAGCAGTGACAGCAGCACGGTCTCGCGGCCGTCGTGCTCCGTGTCGGTGAGCATGTAGCCGAGTACGAAGACGATCAGCGCGATCGTCGCGTACGTCAGATAGGGGTACAGCCACATCCGCACGACCAGCTTCTCCGGCGTCTCGCGCTCGATGATCTTCCGCATCCGCAGCTGCGAGAGGCAGATGACGAGCCAGACGAACAGGGCGACCGCACCGGAGGAGTTGACCAGGAAGAGGAAGACCGAGTCGGGGAACTCGTAGTTGAAGAACACCGCGACGAAGCCGAAGACGACCGAGGCGATGATCGCCGTCATCGGCACACCACGGCTGGTCGTACGGGCGAAGGCCTTCGGGGCGTCACCGCGCTGGCCGAGCGAGAAGGCCATGCGGGAGGCGGTGTAGAGACCGGAGTTGAGACAGGACAGTACGGACGTCAGCACGATGAACTTCATGATCTCGCCGGCGTTCGGGATGCCGAGCGAGTTCAGGGCGGCGACGTACGAACCGTCCTTCTGGATGGCGGCCGAGTCCCAGGGCAGCAGCGTGACCACCACGAAGATCGAGCCGAGGTAGAAGACGCCGATCCGCCAGATGATGCTGTTGGTGGACTTGGTGACCGCGCGCTGCGGGTTCTCGGACTCGCCCGCCGCGAGGGTGGCGATCTCGCTGCCCATGAAGGAGAAGACGACGAGCAGGATGCCGGTGAGGATCGCGCCCGGTCCGTTCGGCAGGAACCCGCCGTGGTCGGTGAGGTTCCCGAGCCCTGCCGTGTCGCTGTCGACACCCGGCAGTACGCCGAAGACCGCGAGCCCGCCGATGACGATGAACGCGCCGATCGCGACGACCTTGATCCCGGCGAACCAGAACTCGAACTCGCCGTACGAGCCGACGGACACGAGGTTCGTCGCGGTCAGGACGACCATGACGATGAGCGCCCAGCCCCACTGCGGTACGGCGGGCATCCAGCTCTCCAGGATCACGGCACCCGCGGTCGCCTCGATGGCGAGCACCACGACCCAGAAGAACCAGTACAGCCAGCCGATCGAGAACCCGGCCCACCGTCCGAGCGCCCGGTCCGCGTGCGCGGAGAACGAACCCGAGGTCGGATTGGCGGCGGACATCTCGCCGAGCATCCGCATCACGAGGACGACCATCGTGCCGACGAGGGCGTACGACAGGAGGATGCCGGGGCCCGCGGTGGCGATGCCGGAGCTGGAGCCGACGAAGAGGCCGGCGCCGATGACTCCGCCGATGGCGATCATCGAGAGATGACGGTTCTTGAGCCCGGCCTGAAGGCTGTCACCGGATTCTCCGGGGCCTCCGGGGCCTCCGGGGCCTCCGGGGCCTCCGGGGCCTCCGGGTCCGTCGGGGCCGCTTCCGGCCTGCGTCAGGGTCGGCTGCGAGGTCATAGGGGGGTATTCCTTTGCGCCGGGGACGGTGGGGGAGGTGCCTACGAGGGGGGAACGCCCGTACGAGGGGTACGCGAGCGGTGCATGAGCGGTGCATGAGCGGTGCATTGGCGGTGTACGGGCGATGCACGCGAAGTGCACAAGCCGGTCCAGTGAATCCCAGGCGAATGGATTCGTGAACCTTTGAATCCAGATCGTTACTTGAGGTTTCCTTGAGGTTCTGTAGTGTTGCCCACACTTTTCCGCCACTCGACACAGCGCGTTTCGTGCGCCTGCCCCGGCGGCGCCGATCGGAAACAGGCGTGTCACACTCGGACCATGCGTGTGTACCTCGGCTCCGATCATGCCGGTTTCGAACTCAAGAACCACCTCGTCGAGTGGCTCAGGGCGGCCGGGCACGAGCCCGTCGACTGCGGGCCCCTCATCTATGACGCCGAGGACGACTACCCGCCGTTCTGCCTCCGCGCCGCGGAGCGCACGGCGGCCGACCCGGGCTCGCTGGGCATCGTGATCGGTGGCTCGGGGAACGGGGAGCAGATCGCGGCGAACAAGGTCGCCGGGGTGCGGGCCGCGCTCGCGTGGAGCGAGCAGACCGCGGAGCTGGGGCGGGAGCACAACGACGCCAACGTCGTGGCCGTCGGTGCCCGGATGCACACCGAGGAGGAGGCGACCAAGTTCGTCGAGATCTTCCTCAACACCCCGTTCTCCGGCGTCGAACGCCACATCCGCCGGATCGACATGCTGACGGCGTACGAGACGACGGGCGAGCTGCCGGCGATTCCGGCGCACCACCCGCAGGGCTAGGGGCGTTTCCTCGCCCCCTGATCCTTGGTCCGTCCGGCGTTTGAGGACGAGCGCGTTCAGCGCGATGCGGGGGTCTGGGGGCGCCGTCCCCGGTCTCGGGAAGGGGTGGGGCTGGGGAAGAAGAGCCGCCCGTACAGCAACCGCACACCGACCAGGAGGCGCCGTGCCCGAAGGGCACACCATCCACCGGCTGGCCGAGGACTGCCTCGCCGGCTTCGGCGGCCGCAGGGCACAAGTCACCAGCCCCCAGGGCAAGTTCACGGACGCCGCGGCCCTCCTGACCGGCACGGAACTGACCACGGCGGAGGCCCACGGCAAACACCTCTTCCTCCGCTTCGAGTCCGAGGACTGGATCCACATCCACCTCGGCCTCTTCGGCAAGGTGAACTTCGGCACCACCCCCGCACCCCCGCCCACGGACACGGTCCGCCTGAGACTCGCGAACGACACCGCGTACGTGGACCTCCGCGGCCCCACCACCTGCACGCTGATCACGGACGCGGAGAAGCTGGCGGTACATGCCCGCCTGGGCCCGGACCCCCTGCGCGAGGACGCGGAACCGGCCCGCGCGTACCCGCGCATCGCCCGCAGCCGTACGACGATCGCCGCCCTCCTCCTGGACCAGAAGATCATCGCGGGCGTGGGCAACGTCTACCGCGCGGAGGTCCTCTTCCGGCACGGCATCGACCCGTACCGGGCGGGCAAGGACACCACGGCGGCCGAGTGGGACGCGATCTGGACGGACCTGGTCGCGCTGATGCGCCAGGGCGTCCGCAACAACCGGATCGACACCGTCCGACCGGAACACGAACCGGACGTGATGGGCCGTCCGCCGCGCAAGGACGACCACGGCGGCGAGGTCTACGTGTACCGCAGGGCCAACCTGCCCTGCCACATCTGTGGCGGCGAGATCCGCACCGCCGATCTCGCCGCCCGCAACCTCTTCTGGTGCCCTACCTGTCAGAAGGCCTGAAAACCGGCGGTTTTGAAACCGGCAGGCATGGAAGCCGCTGGGCGATCAGGCCCGATGGGCCGGTGGTAGGCGTGCCATACGGCTCAGAAACCATGCGGCAGCCACGGCGCCACGACGGAGGAGAAGCCCAGCGACGCCTCCGCGAGGGTGCCCTGGCGGAGCTCTCGCACCCGCCCGGACGCGGCGAGCGAGGCGAGGGACACGCCGCCGAGATACGCCGACCCCAACTCCCGTACGGACAGCGTGAGATCGGCCGCGTCGGCGGTCCGCGCGCAGGACGCTCCCTTCGCGTCGCCCGTGAGCCGCCAACGCCCCTCGTTCCAGGGGCAGAAGGCGTCCTCGACCTCGAACACGACATCCACGGGCGCCTGGTACGTCCGCGCCTCCAGGGCCGCGCCGATGTCGACGAGCCGGACGTACAACGAGTCCCGGAACGCCACGCCGCAGCGCCGGATGTCGGAGACCAGATGCTGCCAGGCGTCGTCGACGGGCCGGTTGTACGTCTTCACCGTCGACGTCAGGTCGATGTCGAAGAGGTGCTGCCACAGCGCCGCGTACGCGGCCGGGTCGAGCGCCTCCAGATCGCGCAGCTCGATGGTGCCCTTGGGGCCGGCCATGTCGCTGTCCGGCTTGTTGAAGTACCGCGCGTAGCCCACGACTTCGCCGTCCCGCTCCGCGAGCACGCACTGCAACGGCGACGAGCCCTTGCGGTCGCTCTCCGGGTCGAGCACCGGAAGCCGCTCCCAGCCGGGCCGGCGCTCCAGCATCCCGGGCCGGGCCGCCACCTGTCGCGCGTACACGGCCTCGCAGGCGTCGCGTACGGCCGGGGCGTCCGGCACCACGAGCCGCAGACGTACGTCATCCGTGCCCTGAGGCACCGACAGCCGCACCCGGGACGTGTCGATCTCGGCGCGCAGTTGGTGGGTCGCCATGCCGTAGCCGAACCGGCCGTAGATGACGGGCTCGGACGCCGTGAGCACGGCGAGGGGCTCGCCCCAGGACCGTACGTCGTCCAGCTGGCGCCGCATCATCGACCTCAGTACGCCGCGCCTGCGGTGCGTCGAGGCGACGCTCACCATCGTGACGCCGGCCGCCGGCACGGCCGCACCGCCCGGTACGGTGACCCGGTAGGTGAACGCCCCGGCCGTGCCCACACAGTCGTCGCCGTCCCAGGCGCCGATGAACCGGTCGTGCTCCGTGAGGTCGCTCCAAAGCGACCTCTCCTCGGGGGATTCCGTGACCCCGCCGAACGCGAGCTCCAGTTTCCCGTACCACTTGTCCCAGTCGTCCGGGCGCAGCACGCGCAAGTCTGTCGTCATGTCCTCATGCCTACCAGGGCAATCCGGGATGAGCGACTGTATTTCTCCCCACTCGGCAATGTCGGGTACCCATCCGGCCGTACGCTCTGCGAGGGTTGGAATTCCCTGTGACTTCCGTCCCCGGACGGGGGACAAGTGGGACCTCCCGTGCCAAGCACCTGGTCCGATGGATAGGGTCCCGAACTAATGGCAGCAGGACGAGAGCGGCGCGCGGAGGCCGAGACGTTCACGGCCCGGTTGAAGAAGCAGGTTCACCGGGTCCGCACCGGCCTGCGCAGATCCGCCGTCGACTACTTCCGCGGCGACGGCTCCGACTGGGTCGCGCTCGCCGCTCTGCTGCTGACGATTCCCGTGATCGCCGGCCTCACACTCATGAACGCGGTCTGGTGCTCGCCGGCGCTGCTCGTCCTGCCGATCGTCGCGGGCGGGCTGTTGCTGCGGCCGTCGAGTCTGCTCGGGCTGTACGCCGCGGCCGCCACCGCGCTGATCGTGGAGTCGGTGAAACTCGGGCCGTACACGGAGGGGCCTTCCCGGGTGACGCCGGGGATCGTGCTGGTCGTGGCCGCGTGCGGGTTCTTCGGGCTGTTGATCGCTCAGTTCCGCAGTCGGGTGGGTGTGCCGTGGCGGCGGGGCGGGACCATGCTGTTCGACCTGCGTGAGCGGATCCGGGTGCAGAGCAAGTTGCCGCAGCTGCCGATGGGTTGGCATCGGGAGATGGCTCTTCGGCCGGCCGGCGGGCAGTCGTTCTCCGGCGACTTCGTCGTCGCGGCGCGTACGAACGGGGGCCGCACGCTTGAGGTTGTCCTGACGGACGTTTCCGGCAAGGGGATGGACGCGGGGTCGCGTGCGCTGCTGTTGTCGGGGGCGTTCGGGGGCCTGCTGGGCTCGCTTCCGCCGCACGCGTTCCTGCCCGCGGCGAACGGGTACTTGCTCCGGCAGGACTGGGACGAGGGCTTCGCCACGTCGATCCACCTGGTCCTGGACCTGGACTCGGGCGACTACGAGTTGTTCTCGGCAGGCCATCCGCCGGGGCTTCAACTCAGCGCGGGGAGTGGGCGCTGGGAGGAGAAGGCCGCGGAGGGGCCGTTGCTGGGGGTGTACGACGGGGCCCAGTTCGACCCGGTGAAGGGTTCGTTGCGGCCTGGAGACGTCCTGATGCTCTTCACGGACGGCCTGGTGGAAACGTCCGACCGAGACATCGTCGAGGGCATCGACCGGCTGACCGGGGAGGCGGACCGGTATGTGGCCGGAGGCTTCCACGGCGCGGCGTGGCACCTCATCGAGGCGGTGGCGAAGGACGTGAACGATGACCGGGCGTTGCTGCTGATCTGCCGCGAGGGGGCGGCTGTGGGGCCGGTGACGGTTTGAGGGTTCGTGTTTGTCTGCGGGGCCGGTTTTGTCTGCGGGTTGGGTGTGGCTGGTCGCGCAGTTCCCCGCGCCCCTGGGTGGGTGGGGGCTGGGGGTTCGTTTCCTGGGTGCGGGGCCGCGACGGGACGTGCGTCCGCAGCCGGTGACGTAAGGCGCGGTTGCCGCACGGTTGCTGCGTTCGTGTGTCGTCGTACGCTGCGGACACACATCCCGCCGCACCCCTCCGGCAGGGGACCACCCGCACCCCGCCAGGGGCGCGGGGAACGGCGCGAGCAATCCACGTGGACCCGCACTCGACACACCATCCCCAACCCCCACCCACCCCAGGGGCGCGGGGAACTGCGCGACAAGCCCAGGGCGGCCCGCAGGTGACGTACAAGCGACGGGGGTCTGGGGGCGGAGCACCCAGTTTCGGGAAGGGGTGGGGTTGGGGAAAGGGAACCCACGCTCAACCAACCCGTACCTCCACCTTCTCCCGCCCCCCGGGCAACACCCCGGCCAACCACCCCGCCCGCCCCGCCGCCAACGGCCCAAGAACGGCCAGCACCAACACATACCCCGCGATGAACGGCGCCAGCCGCTCATCGAGCCCCACCCCCGCAGCCATCGTCGCGAGAATGAGCGCGAACTCCCCACGCGCAAGCAGCGTGGTGGAAACATTGCCGGCAGGCCCGGCCCCGAACCCGTACACCCGAGCCGCCCCCCAGCCCCGCCAACACGTTCAGGGTCGGGCCGGTCCGGCCAGTCCGGCAGGTCCGATTGGTGGGGTTTTCCTCAGCTCGACTCGGCGGTCGGCCTCATGGTCCCGAGGGGTCCCGAATCCGTAGTTTCGAGACATCGGCAGCGAGCGCGCTGCGACGAGCGATGTCACGAGCGATGCGACGAGTGAGGGAAGGCGGACCCGGCCATGGGGCTGCGCAAGAAGCGGTACGAGGACGGGGCCGCCGTACAGAGCACAACCAGTGCCGGCCGCCCGGCAGTTGTACAGGGCATGACCGGCCCGGCGGGAGACTGCGCTGTCGAACTCTGTGGCGTGCGGCGTCGGTACGGGCGCGGTGCCTCCGCCGTGCGGGCGCGCTCGACACCACCACCGCGGCCGAGGTCCTCGGTCTGCTGAGGCAGGCCGTGGACGGGCTCGGTGCCACGGTCGTCATGGTCACCCACGACCCGGCGGCCGCCGCCTGGGCCGACCGCGTCCTGTTCCTCGCCGACGGCTCGATCGCCGACCACCTGGAGCGTGCCCCGGCCGACCGGATCGCCGCCCGCATGGCGTCGCTGACGACGCCGTCCTACTCGGGAGCGGCAGCCTGATGTTCGTACCCAACGGCCTTGCCCGTGCCGCCGTCCGCTTCAAGCCCGCAGCCTTCGTGGGCAGGTTCGTCGCGCTCGCCATGGCCGCGCTGATCGTCTCGGCGTGCGGCATCCTCCTGGAGACCGGCCTGCGCGTCTCGGTTCCGCCCGTCCTCCCCCAGTCTCAACTTCGTTCGACCGGGGGGACCCCCATCGCCGACGTCCCCGTGGTCGCCGCCGCCGACCAGCGGGCCCACCTCGTCACCGGCCACGGCGAGGACCGCGAGGACGACGCCGTGCCGCTCCCGGACAAGGCCTGGCTGGACAACTCCCTGGTGGAGAAGGCCGGTTCGGTGGCCGGGGCGCGAGCGGCGGTGCCGGACGTGACCTTCCCCGTCCAGACGCGGGAGGGCGAGCAGGTCACCGCACACGGCTGGGGCTCGACCGCGTTCACCGTCGAGCGGCTGACGTCGGGGCAGGCCCCCGGGGAAGGCGAAGTCGTCCTCACGAAGGGGGTCTTCGCCAACGGGGTTGCACAGGGCGCGGTGGGTGACCGCGGCACCCTCACCACGGCCGACGGCCCCCGCACCTTCCGCGTCTCCGGGCTCACCAAGGCCGAGGCGCCCACGGCCTGGTTCACCGACACCGAAGCCGTACGCGTCTCCGGGCACCCCGGTCGCGTCGACGCCATCGCCGTCCTCCCGAAGGAGGGCGTGTCGGCCGGGACCCTCAAGTCCCAGGTGGAGCACGCCCTCGGGAACCGCGCCGAGGTGTACGCGGGCGACGACCGCGGGACCGTCGAGGACTCCTCCCTCGCCGAGGCCAAGGCACTGCTCGTCGCGCTCGCCGGCATCGCCCTCGGCACGGCCATCGCGCCGGCCACGCTCGTCCCGATGATGAAGGGCCTGACGGGCCAGGCGCCGTACATACCCCCGCTGGTGTACGGCTCGTTCGCGGCGGCCATGGTGATCCTCGGCCTGACGGCGGCGACCGTACCGGCCCGGGCCGCGATACGGGGCACACTCGACGCATGACCGAGAACGAGCGCCGAGTGACCGAGAGACCGCTGCTGACCCTCACCGAGGTCGAGGCCCTGGCCCGCAACGCCCACGCAGCCCAGACGGACAAGGCGGGCCGCCCGTACACCGAGCACCTGCGGGCCGTGGCCGACGGGGTACGGGCCCGCGGCGGCGACGAGGAGCAGATCGCCGCCGCCTGGCTGCACGACTCCGTCGAGGACGACGCGCTCTCCGAGGACTGGCTCCGCGAGGCCGCACTGTCCCGCCGTACGAAGGACATCGTGCTGGCCCTCACCAAGCGGCAGGGCGAGCCCCCGGAGGCCTACGCCGACCGCATCCTGGCAACCCCGGGAGCCCTCCTGGTGAAGGAGTCCGACCTGGCCCACAACGCGAACCCGGCCCGCCTGGAGGCCCTGGACGAGTTCACCCGAGCCCGCCTGACCCAGAAGTACACAAAGATGCGCAAACTCCTGGGCTTGCCGCGCCCCTGACCGCGCCCCTGCAGGGGCGCGGGGCTGTGACATTGTGCGGCTCCTCCCCCACTCTCGGCTCCTCCCCCACTCTCGGCTTCGCTCGAGCGGGGGGACCCCCATGAGCGGGGGGACCCCCATCGTGGGCGCGACGAGCCACGGCGGACCCGCAGGTTCAAAACGACGGCATCTCCCGCGCGGAGCGCCGCCGAGGGGCCGGCCCTTACGACTTGGCCCGCTCCCGGGCCAACTCCGCGGCGTCCCTCTTGAACGCCCACGCCATCCTCGGCTCCATGGCGAAGCGAAACACCCGCCGCACAGGCGGAGTACACAGCACCGTGATGAGCGCCGCCGCGGCAACCGTGAGGAAGATCTCGCCGAGTGGCTGGTTCAGCCAGGCGTAGTCGTCGTACCAGCCCCAGAAGCGGGAGCCCTTGGCGAGGAAGCCGTGCAGCAGATAGCCGTACAGCGTGCCCGCACCGAGCACCGTGAACCACATCGTGCGGCGCGGCACCCAGGCGAAGAAGCAGGAGGTGAGTACCAGCGAACAGCCGAACATCGCGAGCGTCATCACCACACCGGCCCACCAGGGGGCACCCAGCTCCTGGGCGCTGTCGCGGTGGTAGAACCACGCCGAGTTCATGCGTGGCCCCGCCCAGTACGCGAAGGCGAGCGCGCCCAGGAGGACCGGCACCGACAGGATCCGCACTTCGCGGCGCCGCATCAGCTGGAAGTGCTCGGGCTTCATGAACAGGCC
This sequence comes from Streptomyces sp. NBC_00878, assembly GCF_026341515.1. Classification (NCBI taxonomy): domain Bacteria; kingdom Bacillati; phylum Actinomycetota; class Actinomycetes; order Kitasatosporales; family Streptomycetaceae; genus Streptomyces; species Streptomyces sp. NBC_00878. The sequence continues at coordinate 7,171,286 of NZ_JAPEOK010000001.1, forward strand.
CACGACGAAGAACGGCAGGAACTGCAGGACCCGCTGGAGGTCGAGGTCGTCGCCGATGTCGGGCGAGACGGAGGCGAGGGCGGCGATGGCGAGCGCGAGCGGCACGGGCCAGCGCACGACCTTCCACAGCGGTACGGTCATCCGCCACACGAACAGCGCGACCAGGAACCAGGTGAGGTACCACGGGTCGAGCAGACTGATCGGGTGGCTCGGGTCGTCGTCCGCCCACTTCTTGAAGAGGGAGTACGCGACCTCGAAGAGGACGTACGGCACGGCGATGCCCGTGACCAGCCGCTGGAGCCGGTCGGCGCGCATGTCGAAACTGCGGGAGAAATAGCCGGAGACGAGGATGAAGGCCGGCATGTGGAAGGTGTAGACGACCATGTAGAGCGCCTCGGCGGCGCGGCTGTGGTCGGTGAGCGGTTCCCAGGCGTGGCCCATCGCGACGAACACGATCGCCAGGTATTTCGCGTTGTCGAAGAACGCGTCGCGCTGCTTGACGGGCTTGGCGTCCGGCCCGGTGGTGGCGGTACCCGGGCGCGGGGATCCCGGGGTCTGCGGTGGTCGCGGGCTCGTTACTCCCGGCGCCGGTGTCTGGGCCGACGGGAGCGGAGCCCCTTGACGGCCGTGCGGACGGAGCGAGTTCGTCACAGGCCCTCCCACCAGGAGCTGGGGGAGACGATCCTGGACCTCGCTGCGCGTGCGGGGGACGTGGCAGCGTAGAACATCTGAGGCACCCTAGCGTTGTCGGTGTGATTTCGTAAAACCTCTGAGGTGAATCCTGCTTATCACCCGACGAGTACCCGGGATTTGATGAAGTCGACATAGTGATGTCCATGTCGATCGGTGTACTGCATGCGGGTGTTACGTCCGTATTCGTCATGACTAAATGGTGCATAGCACTCGCGGGCGACTCTGGTGAAATGTCTGGTTGATTCGTCTTTAGTGACCCGCTGTCAGTCTCGCCGGTGTGTCTGTGGCGGCAATTCGAATTGCCTGCGAACGGGTTGTGCGGGCGAGTGCGTGGACATGGCAACGATCATCCTGAATTTCTTGTGAGGGGAGTCACTCGAATTGCCGTGCGGTGTCTGCCTGTTCGCCTCTGTGACCGAACGGTGGCTCACCGGCCGCATACGCCGGGCCGGTTGGTGGCACGATGGTTCTGGCGGGGGTGCGCGGGGTTGCACCTCCGGGCCGGGAGAGCGGACCGACCTAGGGTGTGATCAGTTGTGGCCATTTCGCTGTCAGTGGTGCTGCTGTTGGGGATCGTCCTCGTGGTGTTGATACGAGGCGGATCGATCAAAGGCGGGCCGGCGGCAGTCGCCGTGCTCTTTGGATTCTTCCTTGCCTCCACAGGCATGGCGGACGACATCCAACGGTTCCTCAACTCGGTGGCGGAGACCATCAACTCGATCCAGTTCTGACCGACCGCGACGCACTCGGTGAACGGGAGCGAGCAGGTCACCAGGACATCGGGGCATCGGGGCACGACCACGGGGAGCGTGACCGTGAGGAGCGAGACCGCCGGGAGCGCCTGGCAGTTGCGTGAGAGCTGGGAGAGCCCGGTCGGAACCCTTCGGTGGGACCGCCTCGGGCCGGAGGGCGGCCCGCCCGTGGTGCTGCTGCACGGCACGCCGTTCTCGTCCTACGTGTGGCACGAGATCGCCCCGGCGCTGGCCGCTGACGGCCACCGGGTCCACGTCTGGGACATGCCCGGCTACGGCCGCTCGGCGAAGAGCGAGGGTCAGGACGTCTCGCTGAAGGCACAGGGCGAGGTGTTCGCCGAACTCCTGGGGGTCTGGGGGCTGTCGAACCCGTCGGTGATCGCGCACGACTTCGGCGGCTGCGTCGCACTCCGCGCACATCTGCTGCATCAGGCCGAGTACCGCCGCCTCGCCCTGGTCGACCCCGTCGCACTCGCCCCCTGGGGCTCACCCTTCTTCCGCCTGGTCGCCGAGCACGCGGCGGTCTTCGAGCAACTGCCCGCGCCGCTGCACGAGGCCCTGGTGCGCGAGTACGTGAGTTCCGCCAGCCATCGGGGACTGCTGCCCGAGGTCCTGGACGAGCTGGCCGCTCCCTGGACGGGCGCGGTCGGACAGGCGGCGTTCTACCGCCAGATCGCCCAGGCCGACCAGCGCTATACGGACGAGATCCAACCCCTCTACCCCACGCTGAACCTGCCCGTCACCGTCTGCTGGGCCACCGAGGACACCTGGATCCCACCCGCCAAGGGCGAGGAACTCGCCGCCCTGATCCCGGGCGCCCGCCTCCGCCCGATCCCGGACGCGGGCCACCTGGTCCCCCTGGACGCCCCGGCCCGCCTCCTGGGCGAGCTGATCGCCTTCCTCCGGAACTGAACCGGATCTCCACCGGAACCGATCCCGCCCCGGAAACGCGTCAGGGCCAGGCCGGAGAATGGATCTCCGGCCTGGCCCTGAGCCGTACAGAGCGGGCGACGGGAATCGAACCCGCGTAGCTAGTTTGGAAGACTAGGGCTCTACCATTGAGCTACGCCCGCACAGGACGCGCCGCAGGTCAGTGACGCGCGGCACGGAAGCATCGTAGCGGGTCGGAGCCCTCCGCCGCACACCCCACTCGGGAGGGCCGAAGCGCCCTGTGAAATGCGGGAGCCGCACTGCCTGCGGGCATGTACCCTACGTGTCGCACCAGACGGGGTGTGGCGCAGCTTGGTAGCGCGTCCGCTTTGGGAGCGGAAGGCCGTGGGTTCAAATCCCGCCACCCCGACCACCGTGCCGGACCACCGGCAAGATCGCCTTTTGGGGCGTGTACCACCTGCGGCTAGTATGCAAACTGCGCGCCCGTGTGTCTGCATTGTTACGTCCCTCAAGGGCCGCGAATCCGCTGAGACTCCGCCGCATCCGGCAGAGGACGTCAGCAGAACCCAAAGATGTCAGCCCCCAAGGAGACCGAACCGTGAAGAGCGCCGTGGAGACCCTGAACCCGACTCGGGTTCGGCTCAGCATCGAGGTGCCCTTCGAGGAGCTCAAGGACAGCCTCGACGCGGCGTACAAGAAGATCAACCAGCAGGTCACGGTGAAGGGCTTCCGGAAGGGCAAGATTCCGGCGCGCGTCATCGACCAGCGGTTCGGCCGCGGTGCGGTTCTTGAGGAGGCGGTCAACGACGCGCTTCCGAAGTTCTACACCGACGCCGTGAACGAGGCCGAGCTGAACGTCCTCGGCCAGCCCGAGGTCGACATCACGGAGCTGAAGGACGGCGAGACGCTGAACTTCACCGCCGAGGTCGACGTCCGCCCGACCATCGAGATCCCGGACTACTCCGGAATCGAGGTCGAGGTCGACGCCGTCGAGGTCGGCGAAGAGGACATCGACAAGGCCGTCGAGGAGCTGCGTGAGCGCTTCGCGTCGACCGCCCCGGTCGAGCGTGCCGCCGAGGCCGGTGATGTCGTCACCCTCGACCTGGAGGCCAAGGTCGACGGCGAGGTCCTGGAGGACGGCGTCGCGAGCGGCGTCTCCTACACCATCGGCTCCGGTGAGCTGCTGGACGGTATCGACGACGCCGTGACGGGCCTGGAGGCCGGTGGCGAGGCCACCTTCGCCTCGGAGCTCAAGGGCGGCTCGGCGGCCGGCAAGGAGGCCGAGGTCACCGTCAAGGTCACCCAGGTCGCCAAGCGCGAACTGCCCGAGCTGGACGACGACTTCGCGCAGCTCGCGTCCGAGTTCGACACCCTCGACGAGCTGAAGGCGGACAGCCGCAAGCGCCTGGAGAACATGAAGCAGTACGACCAGGCCACGCAGGCCCAGGAGCGCGTCCTGGAGAAGCTGCTGGAGCTCGTCGAGGTGCCCGTCCCCGAGAAGCTGCTCGAGGACGAGATCAACACCCGCAAGCACAACCTGGAGCACCACCAGCTCGGCCAGATGGGCATCGACCTCGAGAAGTACCTCGAGATCCAGGGCAAGACGGCCGAGGAGTTCGACACCGAGACCAAGGAAGCCGCGGTCAAGGGCATCAAGACGCAGTTCGTCCTGGACGAGCTCGTCAACAAGGAGAAGCTGAACGTCAACCAGGAGGAGCTCACCGAGCACCTCATGCGGCGCGCCGCCTCCTCCGGCATGTCCCCCGACCAGTTCGCCCAGGCGGTCGTCGAAGGCGGCCAGGTCCCGATGCTGGTCGGCGAGGTCGCCCGCGGCAAGGCCCTGGCCGTCGTGGTCGAGGCCGCCACGGTGAAGGACACGAACGGCGAGCTCGTCGACCTGGACGACGAGGACGAGGACGAGACCTCTGCCGAGGCCTCTGCCGAGGGCTCTGCCGAGGGCTCGACGGAGGAAGCGGCCGAGGAGGCCACCGAGGCTCCTGCGGCCTCCGACTCCTCCGAGGAGAAGACCGAGGCCTAGATCGCCTCGCCAGTACGTACTACGGGCCCCCGGGACATGTCCTGGGGGCCCGTAGGGCCTTCCAGGGGCGCGGGGCTGTATCGATGTGCGGCTCCTCCCCCACTCTCGGCTTCGCTCGAGCGGGGGGACCCCCATCGTGGGCGCGAGCAACCCACGACAACCCGCACCCGCCGACGCACCACCGTGGCAGACGCGACTGCGGCCCGGCGGGGGCTGAGCGCGCAGTTCCCCGCGCCCCCAAGAAGCCGGGGCGGGCCCGCCGTACCCCCTGCTCACCCAGCGGAGCGCATGCGCTCACAGCGAACAGTCACCTCTCCGGGATTCCCCGGAGGGACCCGCGCGTTAGGGTCCATGAGTACGAGGGCAGGGGAGTCCCCGGAGCCGTCCGACACGGCGCGCACACGGGGTCCCACGCCCCCAGCAGAAGACGTGAGACGGCCCGGCGCCGTCGTAAGACGAGCAGGTGGATACGTGACGAATCTGATGCCCACAGCCGCCGGCGACCCCATCGGTGGTGGCCTCGGCGACCAGGTCTACAACCGGCTGCTCGGCGAGCGGATCATCTTCCTCGGCCAGGCGGTCGACGACGACATCGCCAACAAGATCACGGCGCAGCTGCTGCTCCTTGCCTCCGACCCGGAGAAGGACATCTACCTCTACATCAACAGCCCCGGCGGCTCGATCACCGCCGGCATGGCGATCTACGACACCATGCAGTACATCAAGAACGACGTGGTGACGATCGCGATGGGCATGGCGGCCTCCATGGGCCAGTTCCTGCTGAGCGCGGGTACTCCCGGCAAGCGCTTCGCGCTGCCGAACGCGGAGATCCTGATCCACCAGCCCTCGGCCGGCCTCGCCGGTTCCGCGTCGGACATCAAGATCCACGCCGAGCGGCTGCTGCACACCAAGAAGCGGATGGCGGAGCTGACCTCCTTCCACACCGGCCAGACCGTGGAGCAGATCACCCGCGACTCCGACCGGGACCGCTGGTTCGACCCGATCGAGGCCAAGGCGTACGGCCTCATCGACGACATCATGCCCACCGCTGCCGGAATGCCTGGCGGCGGCGGCACCGGGGCGGCGTAGGCCGGCGGTCCGCGTCCGTACGCCGCTTCAGGCGTCGGCGCGTGGACCGACACCTAGCCCCTCCGAGCCCCCAGCCGACCGCCTCAGCCCTTATCAGGCTTTCCAGGAGACACAGTGAACGACTTCCCCGGCAGCGGCCTCCACGCCCGCGCGCAGGCCGAGTACACCGGTCCTCGCGCGGAGTCCCGCTACGTCATCCCGCGCTTCGTCGAGCGCACCTCGCAGGGCGTGCGTGAGTACGACCCGTACGCGAAGCTCTTCGAGGAGCGCGTGATCTTCCTCGGCGTGCAGATCGACGACGCCTCCGCCAACGACGTCATGGCGCAGCTGCTGTGCCTGGAGTCGATGGACCCCGACCGCGACATCTCGGTCTACATCAACAGCCCCGGCGGCTCCTTCACGGCACTCACCGCGATTTACGACACGATGCAGTTCGTGAAGCCGGACATCCAGACGGTTTGCATGGGCCAGGCCGCTTCGGCCGCCGCGATCCTGCTGGCCGCCGGTACACCGGGCAAGCGCATGGCACTGCCCAACGCGCGCGTGCTGATCCACCAGCCGTACAGCGAGACCGGCCGAGGCCAGGTCTCGGACCTCGAAATCGCGGCGAACGAGATCCTCCGCATGCGTGCCCAGCTGGAAGACATGCTGGCCAAGCACTCGACGACGCCGATCGAGAAGATCCGCGAGGACATCGAGCGCGACAAGATCCTCACGGCCGAGGACGCGCTCTCGTACGGCCTGATCGACCAGATCATCTCGACCCGGAAGATGAACAACGCCGCGGTCGCGTGACGCATAGCTGTATCGTCTGCCGCTCCTTGGCACGGTTCACGACAAAGTGAACCGCGCCAAGGGGGGCCCGAACGGGGGGCTCGGCAAGGTACCGTCGGACATAAGGCAGCACCAGGAGCCGCTGGACCTAGGCGTCTCCCAGGCGAAGGGGAAGCACACCGTGGCACGCATCGGTGACGGCGGCGATCTGCTCAAGTGCTCGTTCTGTGGCAAGAGCCAGAAGCAGGTCAAGAAGCTCATCGCAGGCCCTGGTGTGTACATCTGCGACGAGTGCATCGATCTCTGCAACGAGATCATCGAGGAAGAGCTCGCGGAGACGAGCGAGGTCCGCTGGGAGGAACTTCCCAAACCTCGTGAGATCTACGAGTTCCTCGAGGGGTACGTCGTAGGCCAGGAGTCCGCCAAGAAGGCCCTCTCGGTCGCGGTGTACAACCACTACAAGCGGGTCCAGGCCGGCGAGAACAGCACGGGTCAGAACCGCGAGGACGCCATCGAGTTGGCGAAGTCCAACATCCTGTTGCTCGGCCCCACGGGCTCGGGCAAGACGCTCCTCGCGCAGACCCTGGCGCGCATGCTGAACGTTCCGTTCGCCATCGCCGACGCGACGGCGCTCACGGAGGCGGGATACGTCGGCGAGGACGTCGAGAACATCCTGTTGAAGCTCATCCAGGCCGCGGACTACGACGTCAAGAAGGCCGAGACGGGCATCATCTACATCGACGAGATCGACAAGGTCGCGAGGAAGAGCGAGAACCCCTCGATCACTCGTGACGTGTCCGGCGAGGGTGTGCAGCAGGCCCTCCTGAAGATTCTCGAAGGCACCACGGCCTCGGTCCCGCCGCAGGGCGGACGCAAGCACCCGCACCAGGAGTTCATCCAGATCGACACGACGAACGTGCTGTTCATCGTGGGCGGCGCCTTCGCGGGCCTGGAGAAGCTGATCGAGTCCCGGGCCGGCGCGAAGGGCATCGGCTTCGGCGCGACGATCCGCTCGAAGCGCGAGATGGAGTCCAAGGACCAGTTCGAGGCCGTCATGCCCGAGGACCTCGTCAAGTTCGGCATGATCCCGGAGTTCATCGGCCGTCTGCCCGTCATCACTTCGGTGCACAACCTCGACCGCGAGGCCCTCCTCCAGATCCTCGTCGAGCCCCGCAACGCCTTGGTGAAGCAGTACCAGCGCCTCTTCGAACTCGACGGCGTGGAGCTGGACTTCGAGCGCGAGGCCATGGAGGCCATCGCCGACCAGGCGATCCTCCGCCAGACCGGCGCCCGAGGCCTGCGCGCCATCATGGAGGAAGTTCTCCAGTCCGTGATGTACGAGGTCCCGTCCCGCAAGGACGTGGCCCGCGTCGTCATCACCGCCGAGGCGGTCCGCTCGAACGTGAACCCGACCCTGATCCCGCGGGACGCCCGCGGCCGTGGCCCGGGCGAGCAGAAGACCGCCTAGGCGGCACGCACATACGAGGTACGAGGAAGGGGCCCCGGTCAACTGACCGGGGCCCCTTCCTCGTTGAGATTGCCGCTGGGACCGCTTGGAACGTACGGTCAGATCTTGACGCGGACTTCCTTGCGGAGCTTGGCCGCCGTCTCGGCCGATTCCGCGGGGTCGGCGCTCTTGCCCGCCGCGACGTCCGAGAGCTCCATGGGCATGACGAAACCGAGCGTGCTGTGGTCACCCCAGACGCAGTACGTCATGGTCACCGACTTCGGCGCGCCGGCCTCGGCGTCGGAGTTGTCCACCTTGGCGTCCTGGCACTTCATGACGGCCCCCTCCAGCGAGTCGGGCTCGTACGCCTTCGGGCTGCCGACCATGGTGACGCCTTGCTCGCCCTGGGAGTCCTTCTTCATGAAGGCGAGGAATCCGTCGACCGCCTTCTCCGGGTCCTCGATGTCGCCGTAGACGCCACCGTAGGTGAGCATCTTCCCGGCCAGCGGGTTGGACTTGTCGCCCGCCTGGTAGTTGGCGCTGACGTCCTTGGCGTTCTTCACACCCCAGGACTCGGCGTCCTTCAGGTCCGACTTGGACATGCCGTCGGAGCTGGAGGCATCACCCTTCTTGTACTCGGTGAGCACCGTCGCCGGAGTCGTCAGCTTGTGCGGGCCGTCGTCCGCCACGTCCGAGGAGCCGCCGCTGCTGCCGACGACGAAGTACGCGCCGACGGCGATCGCCGCCACGACCGCGACCGCGCCGATGATGAGGCCCGTCTTCTTCTTGCCGCCGCCCGGAGGCGGCGGCATCGGCGCGCCGTAGGGGGCGCCAGGGGGCTGCTGACCGTAAGGCGGCTGCTGCTGGCCGTAGCCGGGCTGCTGGGGCGGAACCCCGGGAGGAGCCTGCTGGGGGTACCCGTAGCCGGGCTGCGGCCCAGGCGCCTGCTGCGGATAGCCGTAGCCGGGCTGGGGGGCCTGCGGCGGCTGGCCGTAAGGACCCGGCTGACCGTACGGTCCGGGCTGCTGCGGCTGCCCGCCGTACGGGCCCGGCTGGTTGTAGCTCATCTCTGGGTTCCCCTCCAGATGCTTATGTGTTCCGGACATCCTGGCCCAAGGGTCGGGCGTGCGGAGGGCCGGGGCCCTCACCGTTACCAAGTAATCGAGTTCAGAGCGAGCCCGTGACACCCCTAAACTGACCCCGTGACCGAGAACGCTCAGCAGCAGACGCCAGCCAACACCCCCGAACTGCCGACCCAGTACGCGCCGGCCGAGGTAGAGGGGAAGCTGTACGAGCGCTGGGTTGAGCGGGGTTACTTCACCGCCGACGCGAAGAGCGAGAAGCCGCCGTACACCATCGTCATCCCGCCGCCGAACGTCACCGGGTCGCTGCACCTGGGCCACGCCTTCCAGCACACGCTCATGGACGCGCTCACGCGCCGCAAGCGCATGCAGGGGTACGAGGCGCTGTGGCTGCCGGGCATGGACCACGCCGGTATCGCCACGCAGAACAAGGTCGAGCAGCAGCTCGCCGAGGAGGGCAAGTCGCGGCAGGACCTCGGGCGCGAGGAGTTCGTCGAGCGCGTCTGGCAGTGGAAGGAAGAGTACGGCGGCAAGATCCTCGGGCAGATGCGCCGGCTTGGGGACGGTGTGGACTGGGACCGTGAGCGGTTCACCATGGACGAGGGGCTGTCCAAGGCCGTCCAGACCATCTTCAAGAAGCTGTACGACGACGAGCTGATCTACCGCGCCGAGCGCATCATCAACTGGTGTCCCCGCTGTCTGACGGCCATTTCGGACATTGAGGTCGAGTACCAGGAGGATGACGGCGAGCTCGTCTCCATCAAGTACGGCGAGGGTGATGAGACGCTCGTCGTCGCCACCACCCGCGCCGAGACGATGCTCGGTGACACCGCCGTCGCCGTTCACCCCGACGACGAGCGCTACCGCCACCTCATCGGCAAGCGCATCAAGCTGCCGCTGACCGACCGCGCCATCCCCGTCGTCGCGGACACGCACGTCGACCCCGAGTTCGGCACGGGTGCCGTCAAGGTCACCCCCGCCCACGACCCGAACGACTTCGCGATCGGCCAGCGCCACGGCCTGGAGTCGATCACGGTCATGGACGAGCGGGCGGTCATCACCGTCCACGGCCCCTTCGAGGGCCTCGACCGCTTCGAGGCCCGCTCCGCCATCGTCGGCGCGCTGCGCTCGCAGGGCCGGATCGTCGCCGAGAAGCGTCCGTACGTCCACAGCGTCGGGCACTGCTCGCGCTGCAAGACCACCGTCGAGCCGCGGCTGTCCATGCAGTGGTGGGTCAAGGTCGGCCCACTGGCCCAGGCCGCCGGTGACGCCGTCCGGGACGGCCGCGTCGCGATCCACCCCGCCGACATGTCGAAGCGTTACTTCGACTGGGTCGACAACATGCACGACTGGTGCATCTCACGCCAGTTGTGGTGGGGGCACCGGATCCCGGTCTGGTACGGCCCCGAGGGCCAGACGGTCTGCGTCGGCGCCGACGAGGAGCCGCCCGGCACCGAGGCCGAGGGCTGGAAGCAGGACACCGACGTCCTCGACACCTGGTTCTCGTCCGGCCTGTGGCCGTTCTCCACGCTCGGCTGGCCCGAACAGACCCCGGACCTGGAGAAGTTCTACTCGACGGACGTCCTGCTCACCGGCCACGACATCATCTTCTTCTGGGTCGCCCGGATGATGATGTTCGGTCTGTACGCGATGGACGGCGAGGTCCCCTTCAAGACCATCGCCCTCACCGGTCTGGTCCGCGACGAGCGCGGCAAGAAGATGTCGAAGTCGTTCGGCAACGTCGTCGACCCGCTCGACTGGATGGACGCGTACGGCTCCGACGCCGTCCGCTTCACCCTGGCCCGCGGCGCCAACCCCGGTACGGACGTGCCGATCGGCGAGGACTGGGTCCAGGCGTCCCGGAACTTCGCCAACAAGATCTGGAACGCCACGCGGTTCGCGCTGATGAACGGCGCGACGGTCGAGGGCCCGCTCCCGGACCCGTCCGAGATGTCGGCGACGGACCGGTGGATCCTCTCCCGGCTCAACAAGAGCGTCGCGGAAGTCGACGCGTTCTACGAGGACTTCCAGTTCGCGAAGCTCTCCGACGCGCTGTACCACTTCGCCTGGGACGAGGTCTTCGACTGGTACGTCGAGCTGTCGAAGACGACGTTCATGGCGGGCGGTGCCGCCGCCGACGTCAGCAAGCGGGTCCTCGGCGAGGTCCTGGACGTCACGTTGCGGCTGCTGCACCCGGTCGTCCCGTTCGTCACGGAGACGCTCTGGACCACCCTCACCGGTGGCGAGTCGGTCGTGATCGCGGACTGGCCGAAGGACAGTGGCTTCCGTGACGTCGGTGCCGAGCGCGAGATCGAGACGCTTCAGCAGGTCATCACGGAGGTCCGCCGCTTCCGTGCCGACCAGGGCTTGCAGCCCGGCCAGCGGGTCCCGGCCCGGCTGACCCTCGACGGGACCGCCTTCGCCCCGCACGAGGCGGCCATCCGTCAGCTGCTGCGGCTCCAGCCGGAGGGCGACGCCTTCGCGGCCACGGCGACCCTGCCGGTCGCGGGTGCTCAGGTCGCGCTCGACCTCTCCGGCACGATCGACGTGGTGGCCGAGCGGAAGCGGCTTGCCAAGGACTTGGCCGCCGCCGAGAAGGAGAAGGCGCAGGCGAACGGCAAGCTCGGCAACGAGGCGTTCCTCGCGAAGGCGCCGGATCATGTCGTGGACAAGATCCGGGGGCGGCTTGCCAAGGCCGACGAGGACATCGCTCGTATCCAGGCTCAGCTGGAGGGGTTGCCCGCGGCGTAGCCGCCTCCGGCGAGGGTGAGTGTGTGTACGTGGCCGAGGGCCCCGGGACCGGGTGGGACGCTGTTGTCCGGGTGGTTCCGGGGCCCTCGGTGTGCCCGTGCGCGAACGCTGCCGCTGGTGCGTTCGGAAGGTGCGGGCCGGTGGGGGCTTGTCGCGCAGTTCCCCGCGCCCCTACCGGGGCGCGGCCTCCGTAGACTGGGTGTGTGAGTGAGCTCCCGCACGACAGTAGTGAGTCCGACCCGTTCGACGAGATCGTCGAGGCGGAGACCGAGCGCGATCCCGATCTTGCCGTGATCGAGGCCGGCAGCCGCACCCTGCGTACGCGGGGCGGGCAGCCGCAGGCCGACGTTCCAGGGCGTCCGGCCGATCCCGAGACGGACAAGGCGCTCCGTGAGGTCGAGGTCGAGCTCGCCACGCGCTGGGGCGAGACCAAGCTGGAGCCGTCCGTGAGCCGGATCTCCGCGCTCATGGACGTGCTGGGGGAGCCGCAGCGCGCGTACCCCTCCATCCACATCACGGGGACGAACGGCAAGACGTCGACCGCCCGCATGATCGAGGCCCTCCTCGGCGCCTTCGACCTGCGCACCGGGCGGTACACCTCGCCGCACGTCCAGTCGATCACCGAGCGCATCAGCCTGGACGGCGCCGCGATCCCCGCCGAGCGGTTCGTGGAGACGTACCGGGACATCCAGCCGTACGTCGAGATGGTCGACTCCCAGCAGGAGTTCCGGCTCTCCTTCTTCGAGGTGCTCACGGGCATGGCGTACGCGGCCTTCGCGGACGCGCCCGTCGACGTGGCCGTCGTGGAGGTGGGCATGGGAGGCAGTTGGGACGCGACGAACGTGATCGACGGGGACGTCGCCGTCGTGACCCCGATCGATCTGGACCACACCGACCGGCTCGGTACCACCCCCGGGGAGATCGCCAAGGAGAAGGCCGGGATCGTCAAGCAGGACGCGACGGTGATCCTGGCCCAGCAGCCCGTCGACGCCGCCCAGGTGTTGCTCAAGAAGGCCGTCGAGGTCGATGCCACAATCGCCCGCGAGGGGCTCGAGTTCGGCGTCGTGAGCCGCCAGGTCGCCGTCGGCGGGCAGTTGCTGACTCTCCGGGGGCTGGGCGGGGAGTACGAAGAGGTGTACATCCCGCTGCACGGGGCGTACCAGGCGCACAACGCGGCGGTGGCGCTCGCCGCGGTGGAGGCGTTCTTCGGGGTCGGGTCCCAGCGGCCCGACCCGCTCGACATCGGCACGGTCCGCAAGGCCTTCGCGGCGGTCTCCTCGCCCGGGCGGCTGGAGATCGTGCGGCGGTCGCCGACGGTCGTGCTGGATGCCGCGCACAATCCGGCGGGGGCCCGGGCGACCGCCGAGGGAGTCCGTGAGGTCTTCGACTTCAGCCGGCTGATCGGTGTCGTGGGAGCGAGCGGCGACAAGAACGTACGGGGGCTGCTGGAGGCCTTCGAGCCGATCTTCACCGAGGTCGTCGTGACGCAGAACTCCACCCCTCGGGCGATGGACGCGGACTCGCTCGCCGCGCTCGCCGTCGAGGTGTTCGGGGAGGACCGGGTGCAGGTCGAGCCCCGGCTGGACGACGCGTTGGAGGCCGCGATCACGTTGGCCGAGGAGGAGGCCGAGTATGCGGGCGGTGGTGTCCTGGTGACCGGTTCCGTGATCACTGTGGGCGAGGCCCGGTTGCTGCTGGGGAGGGGCTGATCCGTGCGTACGCTCTGTGCTTCGACGCTGATCGGTGAGTTCTTCGTCATCGGTTTCGCGGGGCTTGTCGCGATGAAGGATCCCGATCTGTCCATGGCCACGGTGTGGACGGTGAGCGGGGTCGCGATGGTGTTCTGCCTGCTGCTCTGCGGGATGATCACGCGGGCGGGGGGTGTGCAGCTGGGCTGGGCGCTGCAGGTCGCGCTGATCGCGAGTGGGTTCGTCGTGCCGACGATGTTCTTCCTGGGGGCCGTTTTCGCCGCGCTGTGGTGGGCGTCGGTTCATTTCGGGCGGAAGGTGGAGGAGGCGAAGGAGCGGTTCGCTGCGGAGGCTGGGGCTGGGGCTGGGGGGAATGTGGCGTAGGGCGAAACCAGTTGGTCGGCCCCGGCCCGTATCACCTGACACTGCGTAACGCGCACCCGGACACGCCCTGTAGCCTCGTTCATCCGCACGTCTGTGACCTGAAGGAGCCACCACCGTGAGCCAGCGCACCCTCGTCCTTCTCAAGCCCGACGCGGTCCGTCGTGGCCTGACCGGCGAGATCATCAGCCGTATCGAGCGCAAGGCCGGCTGGACGATCACCGCGCTGGAGCTGCGCACACTGGACCAGGACACCCTGGAGCAGCACTACGGCGAGCACAAGGGCAAGCCCTTCTACGAGCCGCTGGTCGCCTTCATGGCCTCCGGACCGGTCGTGGCGCTGGTCGTCGAGGGCGAGCGCGTCATCGAGGGCGTACGGGCACTCGCGGGCCCGACCGACCCGATCGCCGCCGCCCCCGGCTCCATCCGCGGTGACTTCGGCGTGATCGTCCGGGAGAACCTGATCCACGCCTCCGACTCCGAGGAGTCCGCCGAGCGCGAGCTGAAGCTCTTCTTCCCCGGCCTCGCCTGACCCTCACCGCGACGAACCTCGGTGCGTGCCCCCGCCCCGCTCTCGGGCGGGGCCGCCCACCGGGCAGAGCGCGGCGGCCACAGCGAGGCATGCCCAGCGCCGCACCCAACGCCCCGCACCCAACGCCCCGCACCGGGCGGAGTGGGCGCCACACAGGAGTGGGGCGCCCCTGCCTTGGGGACCGGCTTCGGTACCCAGGAGGCCTGAACCTGGTAGGTAGGGCTCGAGCCCGGCCTGCTGGGACTCCGGTCCGACGCCCGCCTGACGGACCGGTCTGCGCCTGGGAGAGCCGACCTGGTTGGTACGGCCCGAGCCCGGCCTATGAAGTTCCCCAACCGGCCACTCCGGTCCGGCGCCCGCCTGACGGACCGGTCCGCGCCCGGGATACCCGGACCTGGAAGGCCAGCCCCCAGCCCGCCACGCCGGAGCCCATCCACCTCATCCACCCCATCCGCCCTACCCGGGTCACCCCCCTCGGTCACCCCCCCCGCTCAGGTCTCCGCCAATTTTCTTCTGATGTCACGTCAGCCTCTGGGCTTCCAAGCCCGGCGCGGCGCAGAATGGCAGCTGTTTGTTGGCATATGCGTGGCGATCGAGGGAACGCGTCCCCCCGATGGACCGTCTCCACAAGCGAGACAGTGCGTCATCTGGTCACAATGGCGAAGACCCTCGCGCGGTGTTCGTGCAGGCGAGACTACGATGGAAGCCTTCACGTCACAGCGCTCACCCTCGCCGACCTAAAAAGCCATCAAAAGCTCCACTTGGGAAGGCCAGACGAATCCTGATGGGGAACTCAATGTCGTTCATCGGCCGTGACATGGCTGTCGACCTCGGGACCGCCAACACGCTGGTGTACGTCAGGGGTCGCGGGATCGTACTCAACGAGCCGTCCGTCGTCGCGATCAACACCAACACCGGTGGCATCCTCGCGGTCGGCGCGGAAGCGAAGAAGATGATCGGGCGGACGCCGGGCAACATCGTTGCCGTGCGCCCGCTGAAGGACGGTGTCATCGCCGACTTCGAGATCACCGAGCGCATGCTCCGCTACTTCATCCTGAAGATCCACAAGCGGCGCTACCTCGCCCGTCCGCGCGTCGTCGTCTGTGTGCCCTCGGGCATCACGGGCGTCGAGCGCCGTGCCGTCATCGAGGCGTCGTCCCAGGCCGGCGCCCGCCAGGTGCACATCATCGAGGAGCCCATGGCCGCGGCCATCGGCTCCGGCCTGCCGGTCCACGAGGCCACGGGCAACATGGTGGTGGACATCGGCGGCGGCACCACCGAGGTCGCGGTCATCTCGCTCGGCGGAATCGTCACGGCACAGTCCATCCGCGTCGCCGGCGACGAGCTGGACAACGCGATCATCCAGCACATCAAGAAGGAGTACTCGCTCCTTCTCGGTGAACGGACGGCCGAGCAGATCAAGATCACGATCGGTTCCGCGTACGACCTCGACAATGACGAACACACCGAAATCCGCGGCCGGGACCTTGTCTCCGGCCTTCCGAAGACCGTGGTCATCTCGGCCGCCGAAGTCCGCAAGGCGATCGAGGAGCCCGTCAACGCCATCGTCGACGCGGTCAAGACCACTCTCGACAAGTGCCCGCCGGAGCTGTCCGGCGACGTCATGGACCGCGGGATCGTGCTGACCGGCGGCGGCGCCCTGCTGCGCGGCCTCGACGAGCGGCTGCGCCGCGAGACCGGCATGCCGATCCACATCGCCGAGGATCCGCTGGACAGCGTGGCGCTCGGCTCCGGCAAGTGCGTCGAGGAGTTCGAGGCGCTCCAGCAGGTTCTGGACGCCCAGCCGCGCAGATGACGTAACTCTTCGATTCCGCCGTACGGGATGATCTCCTCTCGTACGGCGGATCGTTGATATTCAGGCATAAGCTCCCCCATAACGCCGCCCGTAGGTCCGCACTCCGCGTACTTCGGGAACTCCGGGTACCTTCGGGGATTTTCCGGGTGAGCCATACACGTATGTGACACACGTATTCGACGAGGAAGGCACGGCCGCCGCACGTGAGGGACACACGAGAGAGCCGGCTGCTCTTGGTGCTGCTGATCGCCATCGCGTTCGCTTTGATCACGGTGGACATCCGCGGTGGCAAGGATTCGCCGGTCGACGGTGCCCGGCAGGCCGCCGCCACGGTCTTCGGCCCGATCGAGAACGGGGTGTCCTCCGCGGTCGACCCCGTCGGCAACGCGATCGAGGCCGTGAAGGGCTCCGGCGGCCGTCACGACCGCATCGCCCAACTGGAGCGTGACAACGCCGCGTTGAAGGCGAAGCTGGGCAGCGACGACCGTACCCGCAGCCGCGTCAGACAGCTCGACAAGATGCTCAAGACGGCCGGCGCCGGGCAGTACGGCATCAAGGGCGCCGAGGTCATCGCCATAGGAGCGGCCCAGGGCTTCTCCTGGACCGTCACCATCGACGTCGGTGCGAACGACGGCATCAAGCGCGACATGACCGTCCTGAACGGGGACGGTCTGGTCGGGCGCGTGACGACCGTGGGGCCCAACACCGCCACCGTGCTGCTCGCCAACGACCCCGACTTCACCGTCGGCACGCGCATGGAGTCCACCGACGAGCTGGGCTTCGCGTCCGGCCAGGGCGACCGACCGCTGCGCGTGGAACTGCTCAACGGCAAGGCCAAGATCAGGAACGGCGACCGGCTGGTCACCTTCGGATCCCAGGCCGACAAGCCGTTCGTGCCCGGCGTCCCCGTCGGCATCGTGACCCGCGTCGACCCCTCCGGTGGCGACCTGACCCGCACGCTGTACGTCACGCCCTACGTGTCCTTCACGAAGCTCGACATCGTCGGCGTCGTCGTCCAGGCACCGCGCAAGGACCCCCGCGACGAGGTGCTGCCGGCCAAACCGAAGCCGACGCCCACGCCGACGGTGACCGTGACGGTCACGCCCTCGGCCGGCGTGCCCGCCGATGGTCTGCAGCAACAGCAGCAAGAGCAGTAGGAAGTAGGAGCTGAATCCCATGCGCTTCAACCGAATGCTGCTCTCGACGACCCTGGTGGTCGTCGCCCTGGTGATCCAGGTGAGCGTTCTCGCCCGGCTCCATCTGCCGGGCGCCGTGCCCGACCTGCTGCTGCTCACCGTCCTCGGCCTCGCCCTGGTCTACGGCCATGTCGGCGGCGCCCTCATCGGCTTCGGCGCGGGCCTGCTCGCCGACCTGGCCCCGCCCGCCGACCACGCCGCCGGGCGCTACGCCCTCGTGCTGTGCGTCATCGGCTACCTCGCCGGACTCGCCAAGCCCGACAACGGCCAACTGAGGTCCGCGACCGGCCCGATGGCCGTGGTCGTCGCCGCCGCGATCGGCTCCACGCTCCTGTACGCGGGAGTGGGCGCCCTCGTCGGCGACACCGCCGCCCGCCATGTGGGCCTGAGCAGCCTGCTGTTCACGGCCGCGCTGTACGACCTGCTGCTCGCCCCGTTCGTCGTGCCCGGGATCATGGCCCTGGCCCGGCGCGCCGAGAACGACCCGCTCGCCGAAGCTGGTGGCGGTGGCGGTTCCGGCAAGAAACCCGACGTCACCGCGGGCTGGCTGTCCTCCGGCACGGGTCTGAGCATCGGCAGCCAGCGCGGCGGCTTGAGAGTCAAGGCGGCCAAGGCGCGGGTCGCCCGCGCGGGACGCATCAAGGGGGTCAAGCGGCTGTGAGAGCGGCGCTCACGACAACAACTGCACACCGGACGGGCTCTCACACCGCACACCGGATGGGCTCTCACGACGACAGCGCACCGTATGACCTGAGGGAGGGGGATCAGTGACCAACATCCCGGAGACCGGCCGGACCCCACGGGTCCAGATCCGGCTCGTCGTCATCCAGGTCCTCGTGCTCTCGCTCCTCGGCACCCTCGGCGGGCGCCTGTGGTACCTCCAGATCCGCAACGGTGACGAGTACGCCAAGGAAGCCTCCGGCAACCACGTCCAGCAGGTCGTCAGCCCCGCCGTGCGCGGCTCGATCCTCGACGCGCGCGGGGTGCCGATCGCCGACAACGAGACCCGGCTCGTGGTCTCCGCGTCCCGCACCGACCTGCTGAAGATGAAGGACGACGGCGACGCCGTCCTCACCAAGCTCGCGGGCATCCTCGGAATGAAGGCCAAGGACGTCATGGACAAGGTCCGGCTGTGCGATGCGAAGACGCCGCAGCCGTGCTGGAACGGCTCGCCCTACCAGCCGATCCCCATCACCGACGAGGCCACGGCCAAGCAGGCCCTGCAGATCCGCGAGCGCGCCGAGGACTTCCCCGGCATCACCGCCGAACCGCAGGCCGTCCGCCGGTACGCTGCCCCCGGCGAGGCCAACACCGCGCAGGTCCTCGGCTATCTCTCGCCCGTCACCGACGAGGAGATCACCAAGGCCAAGGACACCGCGTCGCCGTATCTGCGCTCCGACCAGGTCGGCCGCTCGGGCCTTGAGCGCCAGTACGACAAGGAGCTGCGCGGCAAGGCCGGCGTCACCCGCTACGAGGTCGACAACCTCGGCCGCGTGATCGGCCAGGCCAAGAGCGACGAGGCCCAGCCCGGTGCCAACGTCGTCACCAGCATCGACTCCCGCGTCCAGCGCGTCGCCGAGTACGAGCTGAACGACGCGATGAAGGAGGCCCGCAAGGGTTTCGACGACAACACCGGTGAGAACTACAAGGCCGACTCCGGCGCGGTGGTCGTCATGGAGGCCAAGACCGGCCGGGTCGTCGCGATGGCGTCCAACCCGTCGTACGACCCGAACGCCTGGGTCGGCGGGATCTCCGGCAAGGACTACACCAAGCTCACCGGCAAGGGCTCCAACTACCCGCTCCTGAACCGCGCGATCCAGGGCCAGTCGGCCCCCGGCTCCGTCTTCAAGGTCGTCCCGACGGCCGCCGCGGTCAACGCGGGCTACTCCTTCGACGGCCCCTACGAGTGTTCCAGCTCGTACTCCATCGGCGGCCAGGTCTTCCAGAACTTCGAGTCGAAGGGGTACGGCCCGATCAGTCTCGGCCGCGCCCTGGAGGTTTCCTGCGACACCGTCTTCTACCGGCTCTCCCACGAGGAGTGGAAGAAGGACGGCGGCATCAAGCCGAACAAGAACGCCAAGAACTGGTTCTACAAGACGGCCCACCAGTTCGGCCTCGGCAGCGAGACCGGCATCGACCTGCCGAACGAGGTCAGCGGCCGCATCCCCGACCGCCAGTGGAAGCTGAACTACTGGAAGGCCAACAAGGCCGCCTGGTGCAAGTACGGCAAGAAGGGCGGCACGTACGCCGAGCAGATCGCGTACGAGAACTGCCTCGAAGGCAACCGGATGCGTGCCGGTGACTCCGTCAACTACTCGATCGGCCAGGGCGACACCCTCGTCACGCCGATCCAGATGGCGACGATCTACGGGGCGATCTCCAACGGCGGCACCCTCTACGACCCGACCGTCGGCAAGGCGATCATCAGCCCCGACGGCAAGACCGTCCAGGAGATCAAGCCGAAGTCGCACGGCAAGCTGCCGATGACGCGGCAGACCCGCGACGAGATAGACGATGCCCTCGCGGGAGTCGCGACCCGCGGTACGGCCGCCTGGCGGTTCGGCGGCTGGCCGCAGGACGAGATCCCGATGCACGCCAAGACGGGTACGGCCGAGGTCTACGGCAAGCAGACGACCTCGTGGTTCACGACGTACACCAAGGACTACACGGTCGTCATGACCATCTCCCAGGGTGGTACGGGTTCCGGCGCCTCGGGTCCCGCCGTGCGCAACATCTACAACGCGCTGTACGGCGTCTCGACGGACGGCAAGATCGACAAGAAGAATGCCCTGCTCTACTCGCCGCAGAAGAGCCTGCCGAAGGTCGAGGCCGACGGTTCGATCGACGCCCCGAAGGTCGAGAAGTACCCGGGCAAGAAGGAGCGGGTCACCGAGGAGGGGCAGCTGCCGGTGGCCGGTGACGACCCGGCCGCCACCGTGACCGACCCCAACACCGGCAACAACCGCGACACCCGAAGGCGCGACGCCCGAAGGGGCACCGGCCGCCCGAAGAAGAGGCGGAGGACGCTCACATGACCGGCGCGAACGGCTTCTCCGTCTCCGGATACGGACCCGAACGCTCCAGCCTGTCGCGGCTGTTCGCCCGCGACTCGCTGGCCCGCAGGCTCGACTGGCCGATACTGTTCTCGGCCATCGCGCTCTCCCTGATCGGCGCGGTCCTCGTCTACTCGGCGACCCGCAACCGCACCGAGCTCAACCAGGGCGACCCGTACTACTTCCTGTTCCGGCATCTGCTCAACACGGGCATCGGCTTCGCCCTGATGATCGGCACGGTCTGGCTCGGCCACCGCACCCTGCGCACGGCCGTACCGATCCTGTACGGGCTCTCCGTCCTGCTGATCCTGCTGGTGCTGACCCCGCTCGGCGCGACGATCAACGGCGCGCACGCGTGGATCGTCATCGGCGGCGGCTTCTCGCTCCAGCCCTCCGAGTTCGTGAAGATCACGATCATCCTGGGCATGGCGATGCTGCTCGCGGCCCGGGTCGACGCCGGCGACAAGCCCTACCCCGACCACCGCACGGTCCTGCAGTCCCTGGGCCTGGCCGCCGTACCGATAGTGGTCGTCCTGCTCATGCCCGACCTCGGCTCGGTCATGGTCATGGTGATCATCGTGCTCGGCGTGCTGCTCGCCTCCGGCGCCTCCAACCGCTGGATCTTCGGGCTGCTCGGCGCCGGTGCCCTCGGCGCGGTCGCGGCCTGGCAGCTCAAGATCCTCGACGAGTACCAGATCAACCGCTTCGCCGCGTTCGCCAACCCCGAGCTCGACCCGGCGGGCGTCGGCTACAACACCAACCAGGCGCGTATCGCGATCGGCTCCGGCGGCCTCTTCGGCACCGGCCTCGGCAAGGGTTCGCAGACCACCGGCCAGTTCGTCCCCGAACAGCAGACGGACTTCGTCTTCACGGTCGCGGGCGAGGAGCTCGGCTTCCTCGGCGCGGGACTGATCCTGCTCCTCCTGGGCGTCGTGCTGTGGCGGGCCTGCCGCATCGCCCGTGAGACGACCGAGCTGTACGGCACGATCGTCGCCGCCGGGATCATCGCCTGGTTCGCCTTCCAGTCCTTCGAGAACGTCGGCATGACCCTCGGCATCATGCCGGTGGCGGGCCTGCCGCTGCCCTTCGTCTCGTACGGAGGCTCGTCGATGTTCGCCGTCTGGGTGGCCGTGGGCCTGCTGCAGTCGATCAGAGTTCAACGGCCGATGTCGGCCTAGTGAACCTTTGCGGGCTGCCCATACGCCGGATTCGCGACTAGATTCGGTTCATGGCGGACACAAAGCGGGAGATCGAGCGTAAGTACGAAGCCGATGAGAACGCCGGACTGTCGGACCTGCCGGACCTGACGCGGGTCTCCGGCGTCTCGGCCGTCATCGACAAGGGCACCGCCGATCTCGACGCGACCTACTACGACACGCCCGACCAACGGCTCGCCGCCGCGTCGCTCACCCTGCGCCGCCGCACCGGTGGCGACGACGCGGGCTGGCACCTGAAACTGCCGGTCTCCGAGGGCGTACGGGACGAGATCCACGCCCCGCTGTCCGACACCGTGCCCCGCGCGCTCAGCGGACTCGTCCGCTCCCGGGTGCGCGACGCCGAACTGGTCCCCGTCGTACGCCTGCGCTCCGCCCGTGACGTCCGCCACCTCGTCGACGCCTCCGGGGGCCTGCTCGCCGAGATCAGCGTCGACCGCGTGCGCGCCGAGCGCCTCAGCGGCGGCGACGGCACCACCGCATGGACCGAGATCGAGGTCGAGCTGGCCGACGACGGCGACCCCGCCTTCCTCGACAAGGTCGAGAAGAAGCTCCGCAAGGCCGGCGTCTCCCGCTCCAAGTCCGCGTCCAAGCTGGCCAGGGCCCTGGGGGAGACGGGAGATAAGCCCCGCAAGCAGGCGGTCGTCGAGGCGGCACCGGTCACCGCGGGCGATCACGTCCTCGCGTACGTCCGTGTCCAGCGCGACGCGATCATCGAGCTCGACCCCGCCGTGCGACGCGACGTGTACGACTCCGTGCACAGCATGCGCGTCGCCACCCGCCGGATGCGCAGCGCCTTCCGCTCGTACGGCAAGGTCCTGGACCGGGCCGTCACCGACCCGATCGGCGAAGAGCTGAAGTGGCTGGCCGGGGAGCTGGGCGTCGACCGCGACCAGGAGGTCCTGACCGAGCGGCTGACGGCGGCCCTCGACGACCTGCCGCGCACCCTGCTCGCGGGTCCCGTCCGCACCCGGCTGCGCACCTGGGCGCACGCCCGGAGCTCCGGCTCCCGGCGCCGTCTGATCGCGGTCCTCGACGGCAGGCGGTACCTGGACCTGCTCACCGCCCTCGACACGCTCCTCGCCACCCCGCCGCTGCGGGGGGCCGCCTCCGGCACTCCGGAAAAGGTGATCGCCAAGGCCGTACGCAAGGACTTCGACAAGCTGTCCGGCCTGGTCACGGAAGCCATCGACCTGTCGCCCGGCGCGGACCGCGACCTCGCGATCCACGAGGCCCGCAAGAAGGCCAAGCGCACCCGGTACGCGGCGGAGACGGCCACCCCCGCACTAGGCAAACCCGCGAAGAGCCTGACGAGCGACATGAAGTCCCTGCAGAGCCTGCTCGGCGAGCACCAGGACAGCGTCATGGCCCGCGAGGCCCTGCGCGACGTCGCCACCCAGGCGCACGCGGCGGGGGAGAGCACCTTCACGTACGGGGTGTTGTACGGGCGTGAGGAGCGGTCGGCCGCGTCGGTCGAGGCCGAGCTGCCGGGAGCGTGGGAGACGATCCGGAGCGGGGTACTCCGCTGACCCGGACGGCCGGTCCCGGCGACTGACCCGGACGGGATCCTCACGACGGACGAGATCGTTACGGCGGACGAGGGGCGGCTCCGCGCACGTTACGCTGAATGGTCACCCCTGTCGGATCTCACCCCACCAAAGGTTTGCGAGATGTCTGCCGAAGTCGCTGCATCGGTGTTCCCGCAGCTCGAAGCTCTGCTCCCGCATGTGCAGAAGCCGATCCAGTACGTCGGCGGAGAGCTCAACTCCACGGTCAAGCCCTGGGAGAGCACGGACGTCCGCTGGGCGCTCATGTACCCGGACGCGTACGAGGTCGGGCTGCCCAACCAGGGTGTCATGATCCTTTACGAGGTCCTGAACGAGCGCGAGGGCGTCCTCGCCGAGCGCACCTACAGTGTCTGGCCGGACCTGGAGGCGCTGATGCGCGAGCACCGGGTCCCGCAGTTCACGGTCGACAGCCACCGCCCGGTGAAGGCCTTCGACGTCTTCGGCCTGTCCTTCTCCACGGAGCTGGGCTACACGAACATGCTGACGGCGCTGGACCTGGCGGGCATCCCGCTGGAGTCGAAGGACCGGGGCTTGGACGACCCGATCGTGTTGGCCGGCGGCCACGCGGCCTTCAACCCCGAGCCGGTCGCGGACTTCATCGACGCGGCGATCATCGGCGACGGCGAGCAGGCCGTGCTCGACATGACCGAGATCATCCGCGCCTGGAAGGCGGAGGGGCAGCCGGGTGGCCGCGAGGAGGTCCTGTTCCGCCTGGCGAAGACGGGATCGGTGTACATCCCGGCGTTCTACGACGTCGAGTACCTGGCGGACGGCCGCATCGCCCGCGTGGTCCCGAACAAGTCGGGCGTCCCGTGGCGGGTGTCGAAGCACACGGTCATGGACCTGGACGAGTGGCCGTACCCCAAGCAGCCCCTGGTCCCGCTCGCGGAGACGGTCCACGAGCGTATGTCGGTGGAGATCTTCCGCGGCTGCACGCGCGGCTGCCGCTTCTGCCAGGCGGGCATGATCACCCGCCCGGTGCGCGAGCGGTCCATCACGGGTATCGGCGAGATGGTCGACAAGGGCCTCAAGGCGACCGGCTTCGAGGAGGTGGGCCTGCTGTCCCTGTCCTCCGCGGACCACTCGGAGATCGGCGACATCGCGAAGGGCCTGGCGGACCGGTACGAGGAGGACAAGATCGGCCTGTCCCTCCCGTCGACGCGGGTCGACGCCTTCAACGTGGACCTGGCGAACGAGCTGACGCGCAACGGCCGCCGCTCGGGCCTGACCTTCGCGCCCGAGGGCGGCTCGGAGCGCATGCGCAAGGTCATCAACAAGATGGTCTCGGAAGAGGACCTGATCCGCACGGTCTCCACGGCGTACGGCAACGGCTGGCGCCAGGTGAAGCTCTACTTCATGTGCGGCCTGCCGACGGAGACGGACGAGGACGTCCTCCAGATCGCGGACATGGCGATGAACGTGATCGCCGAGGGCCGCAAGGCCTCCGGCCAGAACGACATCCGCTGCACGGTGTCGATCGGCGGCTTCGTCCCCAAACCGCACACCCCCTTCCAATGGGCGCCGCAGCTGTCGGCCGTGGACACGGACGCCCGACTCACGAAGCTCCGCGACAAGATCCGCGGCGACAAGAAGTACGGCCGCTCCATCGGCTTCCGCTACCACGACGGCAAGCCCGGCATCGTGGAGGGCCTGCTCTCCCGCGGCGACCGCAGGGTGGGCGCGGTCATCCGCGCGGTCTACGAGGACGGCGGCCGATTCGACGGCTGGCGCGAGCACTTCTCGTACGACCGCTGGATGGCCTGCGCCGAGAAGACGCTGCCGGACCTCGGGGTGGACGTCGACTGGTACACGACGCGCGAGCGCACGTACGAAGAGGTCCTCCCGTGGGACCACCTGGACTCCGGCCTCGACAAGGACTGGCTCTGGGAGGACTGGCAGGACGCCCTCGACGAGACGGAGGTCGAGGACTGCCGCTGGACGCCCTGCTTCGACTGCGGGGTGTGCCCCCAGCTGGACCTCGACATCCAGATCGGCCCGACGGGCAAGAAGCTGCTGCCGCTGACGGTCAAGAAGGACGCGACGAGCGGGCACGTTCACTGACGCGAGCGAAGCGGCGCGGCGCGATGTAGAGGCCCCGGGGGACGGCGGCGGCGAAGGGGCGGCCGCCGTCGCCTGAGTGGCCGCGCTCCGTTCGCGAGTGCCTTCCGGCTTCCAGGCGTGGCGATATCCGCTACGGAGGAGGCCGACATGCCGACGAGCGAGCCGCCCGCGGGCGGACCTCGGGCGAGCGGTCCGCGGTGGGGGCACCCCGCTGACCGCCCTCCCCCCGACCGTGACCGTCCGCGTGGGCGCGGTGATGGTCGATTGCGGACTAGAGTCGTCTGGTTACGGTCGGTTGCGGGGGGCGGGGCCCGATCGAGGGGCTCCGGAGTTCTGGGGAGGGCCTGTAGAGCATGAGTCGTCGCTCCAATGGGTTGGTCGGCATCTGGGCCGAAGTTCAGCGTCAGCAGCAGCGCCAACTGGAGGCGCAGCTCCGGCAGCAGCGGGATCTGGAGCGTCAGCAGCGCTCCCAGCAGAGGGAGTTGGCGCGCAGCCGACGTGAGCATCAGGCCGCGTACCGCCAGCAGCGGGAGGCCGAAGCCCGGCGGCGTACCGAGGAGTTGGAGGCGCGGGTCGAGTCCTTGCAGGGGTTGCTGGCCGCGGGGTGCCGCGCCCCGGCGTTCGGAACCGCGCACCTCACGCGCGTCGAGCAGGTGGA
Source organism: Streptomyces sp. NBC_00878 (assembly GCF_026341515.1). Taxonomy (NCBI): domain Bacteria; kingdom Bacillati; phylum Actinomycetota; class Actinomycetes; order Kitasatosporales; family Streptomycetaceae; genus Streptomyces; species Streptomyces sp. NBC_00878. Next base: position 7,196,970 of record NZ_JAPEOK010000001.1, read on the forward strand.
GCCCTTCTCACCCGGCCCGTTGGCGTATCCGAGGCCGATGCCTGATCCGAATCAGTATCAGGCGCAAGGTGGTTGGGGGCTCGGCGCGAACCGGCGGGCCCAGGCCCAGGCGGAGGCACGCGCCCGGTTCGAGCACGACTGGCAGGCCGCGCAGGCGGCGGAGGTCCAGCGGCAGCAGCAACTGGCCGCCTACCAGCAGCAGTACCAGCAGTGGGCCGACGCCCAATTGAGTGAGATCCGTCAACACAACGCCGGTGTCGCCGAGATGGCGGCCGGGCTCCGCGACGGCGACCCCGAGGCCGTGGTGGAGTACTTCTCCGCGGCCCTCTACGCCTCGTCCGCGTGGCCGGAGGACCTGCCGCGCCAGGTGTCCGCGGCGTACGACTCGGCCGCACGACAGCTGGTGCTGAACTGGGAGTTGCCCGCGTACGACATCGTCCCCGAGGCGAAGCTGGTGCGGTACATGCCCGGCGCGGACCAGGACAAGGAGGCTCCTCGCCCGGCGACCCAGCGCCGCGCGCTGTACCGGGACGTGCTCGCGCAGTGCGTACTCCTCGTCCTGCACGACCTCTTCGCGGCGGACGAGTTCGGCGCGCTGGAGTCGGTGGCGCTGAACGGGTTCGTGGACGACCACGACCCGGCGACGGGCAGGCAGGCGCGGATCTTCCTGGCCACGGTCATGGCCTCGCGCTCCGTCTTCACGCAGCTGCGCCTGGAGCAGGTCAGCGCGGTCGACTGCCTGGTGGACGGCTTACGGGGACAGCTGTCCACGCGGCCCGACCAGCGCGCGGTGGTACGGCCCGGGCGACGCCCCGAGGACGTCGGCAACGGTGTCGTGACTCACGGGGGCGATGAGGAGCCGGACCTGTACGAGATGGACCCGGTCGCCTTCGAGTCGCTGGTCGCGGAGCTCTTCCGCGCCATGGGCATGCAGGCCGTGACGACCCAGCGCTCGAACGACGGCGGTGTCGATGTCGACGCGCTCGATCCCACTCCGATCCGGGGCGGCAAGATCGTCGTGCAGGTGAAGCGTTATCGCAACACCGTGCCGCCGACCGCCGTCCGCGATCTGTTCGGCACGGTCCAGGACGCGGGCGCCAACAAGGGCGTCCTCGTCACCACTTCCGGCTTCGGCCCGGGTTCACACACCTTCGCCAACGGCAAACCCCTGGAACTCGTCGCGGGCAACGAACTCGTCGACCTGCTGCACCGACACGGACTGCGCGGGCGACTGGGGAACTCGGGCCGCCCGATTCCGGCCCAGCGCAGGGGGGATGGGCGTACGGGGGAGGGGCGCACACCGGATGCCGGGGACGGGGCGAGCGGGTCGAGCGGGACGGGCGGGGCTGACGATCACAACAGGCTGGGGATGTTCTGGACCGGCCAGGTCGCCCTGGACGTCTGCGCGCTCGTCTGCCACGGCAGCCGGGTGCTGAGCGACGACCACTTCGTGTTCTTCAACAACCCCCGGACACCGGACGGTTCGGTCCGTGCGCTCGCCGCCGCCGCACCGGACAAGGCGGCGATCCGGGTGTCCTTCGACGCGTTGCCCGAGCGGGCCGACCGGCTCGTCCTCGTCGCCGCGGTCGACCCCGAGGTCAACCCCGATGCGGACCTCTCCGGCTTCACCGAGGCGGGCATCCGCCTGTCGGACGCCTCGGGAACCGAGTTGGGACGGCTCGACGTGTCCGACGGCCGCGCAGACGAGACCGCGTTGGTCCTGGGCTCCTTCCGCCGCCGCGCCGGCGGCGACTGGGACTTCGTGCTCGGCGGCAAGGGATATCGGGGCGGTCTGGAGGAACTCATCAGGGAGTACGGGATCGCCGTGGACTAGCGCCCTCACTTCGCTTCACATCCCTTCACTTCACCTCACCTCGCCTCACCGGTCCGGACGCGCGGAGCGGAAAACCGCGGATCTGCATCCGTACGGGCCTTTGGTGCGTCCTCGTCCATATGGACCTGGAAAAGTCGCCGCCGCCCGCGCCTCCCGCGCCGTTGGAGACGCCCACGTCGCCTGTGGCGTCCGGTGGGCCGGCGCGACCGGGGGACGCCGCTCCCGAGGGCTGCCTCGCCGTCGCGATCCGTATTCCGGTGCGGATCGTGGTGTTCGTGCTGGTCCTGCCGGTGCGGATGGCGTGGGACGCGCTGGTCGTCGCCGGGCGATTCCTCAACGACAGGGTGTTCCGGCCGTTGGGGCGGGCGATCATGTGGGTGTTCGCGCCTGTCGGGCGGGCCCTGGTGTGGCTGGTCGAGGCGGTCGCGACCGTCGTCGCGTGGCTGCTGACCGGCATCGGACGCGCCCTGGAATGGCTGGGCAAGCTGGTGTTCGTCTGGCCGTGGGTGGCGCTGTGGCGGTACGTCGTCGTACCGCTGGGACGTGCCCTGGCCTGGCTCGGGAACGTGCTGCTCGTAGTGCCCGCCGTCTGGCTGTACGAGCGGGTGCTGACGCCCATCGGACACGGTGTGGTGTGGGCCCTGCGGGGGATCGGGGCCGGGTGCGTCTGGCTGTGGCGGATGTTGGTCGTCGCCCCCGCCGCATGGTTGTACCGGGCGTTGCTCGCGCCGACCGGGCGGGGTTTCGCCTGGGCCGCGCTCGGGCTGTGGGGTGCCATCACATGGGTCGGCCGCAGTGTGTGGGCGGGCGTGACATGGGTTTCCCGAGGGCTCTGGGCCGGTGTCGTCTGGGTCGCGAGTGGTGTGTGGGCGGGTGTCGTGTGGCTCTCCCGTGGCCTGTGGGCCGGCATGACATGGATCGGTGGGGGTCTGTGGGCCGCCATGACATGGCTGGGGCGTGGGGCCTGGGCGGGGGTGGCCTGGATCGCCATGCTCGTCGGGACTCTCCTGCGGTGGATCTTCATCGTGCCCGCCGTCGCCCTGTGGCGCTGGGTGCTCGCGCCCGCCGGCCGGGGCATCGCCGTCGTCGCGCGGGAGATCGACGAAGCCCTGGGGCACGCGTGGCGTGTCGCCGGGTATGTGTCGCTCGCCGTCGGGCGGTTCCTCGGACGACTCTTCCGGTGGATCTTCGTGGAGCCGTTGCGGTGGGCCTACCAGAGCGTGCTCACCCCCGTCGGACACCTCGTACGGGACGCGGTCTGGCGGCCCGCGGCGGAGGCCGCCCGCAGCGTGGGCCGTACCACCAGGCAGGCCCTCGCGAGCGCCCGCGAGACGGCACGGCAGACCCGGGCCGACATCCGGCGCATGCTCTTCGGCGCCCCGCGCGAACCGGAGCCGGTCGCCCTGGCCAAGCCCCGGAGCGAGCCCGAGCCGGTACCCCTCGCCAAGCCCGGCGGCGGCCGGTAGTCCGGGCCGGGCGGCTCCCGACGGGAACCCGTGGGCGCCGAGACACGTACTCTAGGTAGCAGTACGACCGCTCTCACGAAGGACTGAACGACACTGGGCAAGCGACAGCCCGAAGGCCCGCCGCCCGCACCCGCGGTGCAGCGCATCCGACTGCGCTACACCAAGCGCGGCCGCCTCCGGTTCACCAGCCACCGCGACTTCCAGCGTGCCTTCGAGCGTGCGCTGCGCCGCGCCGAGGTGCCCATGGCGTACTCGGCGGGGTTCACCCCACACCCGAAGGTGTCGTACGCCAATGCCGCACCCACCGGCACGGGCAGTGAGGCCGAGTACCTGGAGATCGCGCTCACCGACGCGCGCGACCCCGAGAAGCTGCGCCTGCTCCTCGACGAGTCGATGCCTGTCGGGCTCGACATCATCGACGCCGTGGAGGCCCGTACGTCGGGTCTCGCCGACCGGCTCACCGCGTCCGTATGGGAGCTGCGCCTCGACGGCGTGACCCCCGAGGACGCGGAGCGCGCGGTCGACGCCTTCAGGTCGGCCGGGACCGTCGAGGTCCAGCGCAAGACGAAGAACGGCATGCGCACCTTCGACGCCCGCGGCGCCGTCGCGAGCCTGGAGGCGCGCACGGCGCAATCAGAGGTACACGCGCAATCAGAGGTACACACAGCACAACCAGAACCACACACGGCACAGCCTGAGACCCACAGTCCACATGCTGATAGGCCGACGGACCAGCCCTGTGCGATACTGCGCCTGGTTGTTCGGCACGTGACGCCTGCCGTTCGACCTGACGACGTCCTGTCCGGTCTCCGAGCTGTGGCCGACCTGGCGCCGCCGGTCCCCGCAGCGGTGACCAGGCTGGCGCAGGGGCTTTTCGATGAAGAGACCGGCACGGTGACCGACCCGCTCGCGCCCGACCGCGAGGCAGTGGCAGCCGATGTACCCACGGCCGCGACCACTGCCGCCGCGAAGGCGTCGGTGTAAGGAAGGTCCCGCGTAAGGACGCACGTCGAAGCGCCGCCCTCGTATCCGGGAGCCACCTGGGTCGGGCAGCGCACCGACCAGAAGACTTTCGCCAGGCCGTACGCACACATGGCGTACGGAACCGGCGAGACAGGACACAGAGAGCTCCCGTGCGGCGCCCGCGCCCCGGACGGCGGCACCGCGCATCGCGCGAGCCGCGGACGTCACCGGATCCGCGGCGCCCGGGAGCCTGACGGGAGATCCACCCGCATGCTCGAACCGACCGAACCCGCTGAGCCCTCCACCGGCTCCGAGAACAGCACCCCCAGCGACACCCTGCCGCCGCGCAGGCGTCGCCGCGCCGCGTCCCGCCCAGCGGGACCGCCCTCCGGGAACCCCGAGGGCGAGAGCGTGGCCGAGACCACCGCGCCGGCCATACCGGCCGTGAGCTCCACCGATCTCGCGACGGAGGAGCCGGAGGAGACCGAAGAGGCGGCTGCGGCTGCCGAGACGGCGACCACTGATACCGCCATCGTTGGGACGGCGGTCACCGACGAGCCCGTGGCCGAGGCCTCCGCCGAGGAGCCCGCTCCGGCGCCGCGTACGCGCCGTCGGGCCACCCGCCGTGCGTCCGCTCCCGCCGGTGCGCCGCAGGCCGCCGAGACGGTTCAGAGCGCCGGGTCCGCCGAGACCGCCGTGGTCGAAGAGGCCGTCGTCACCGCTCCGGCCGTACAGGCGGAGCCCGCCGTACAGGCGGAACCCGAGACGCCCGCCGCCGAGCCCGTGGCCGAGGAGGCCGCTCCGGCGCCGCGTACGCGCCGTCGGGCCACCCGCCGTGCCACCGCACCCGCCGGTGCGCCGACGGAGACCGAGGCCCCGGCCCCAGTGGCCGCCCAGACTGTTGTGACCCCGGTGTCCGACGAGGCCACCGCCCCCGTTGCCGCCGAAGAAGCGCCTGCCGTCGAGGCCGAGGACGCCGCGCCCAAGGGCCGTACGCGCCGTCGGGCGACCCGTCGGGCCACCGCGCCCAGCGGTGCGCCGCAGGCGGAACCCGAGACGTCCGAGACGGTGCCCGCCGAGGCCGCCGTCGAGCCCGCCCGCCGCGCCACACCGCCGACGGCGGAGCGCGCCGAGACCCCCACCGCGACCGAGCCCGTCGAGGCCGATGTCCGCGACGAGCGCAGGGAGGCCCCCGTGGCCGCTGCCAGGAACGACCGGGCCCCCGAGGCCGACACCACCGCCGACGCCGAGGACGCCGCCCCGCGCCGCGCTCGTCGCCGTGCCACCCGCAAGGCCGCCGGAGGCTTCGCCGCGCCCGCGCCGCACAAGAGCGCGCAGGCCGAGGAGGAGTCCACGCGACGCCCCGCGCGCCCCGCGGTCGCCGTGTTCCAGGCGCCGGTGTTCACCGAGCCGATGTTCCAGACGCCGGAGCGCGCCGCGGCCGCCGCCGCTGCCGAGGCCGCCGAGGAGCCCGAGGACGTCGTGGAGCCGGTCCAGGAGGCCGCCGCTCCCGTCGCCGAGGAGGAGACGACCGGCGGACCGCGCCGTCGCCGCCGCAGGAAGGCCGAGGAGCCCGTCGCCCCCGTGGCGGAGGCCCCCGAGGCCGAGGAGGAGCCCGCGGACGAGGAGTCCGCCGAGGACAGCGCCGAGGGTGACGACGGCGAGGAGACCGGCTCGCGCCGTCGGCGCCGTCGTGGCGGCCGTCGCCGCCGCCGTGGTGAGTCCGCCGAGGCGGACGGCGACTCCGCGGACGGTGACGACTACGCCGACGGGCAGTCCGAGCACTCCGAACGGTCTGATCGGTCCGCGCACTCCGAGCGGTCCGCGCAGGCTGCCCAGGACGCCGAGGACACCGCCGAGCAGACGGAAGAGGACGCCGAGGACGAGCGCGAGGAGTCGGGCGGCTCCAGCAGCAGCCGTCGCCGTCGTCGCCGTCGTCGTCGTGCCGGTGACTCGTCCGGCGAGGCCGAGTCGGGCGACAACGACCCCGAGCGCACGGTCGTCAAGGTCCGCGAGCCGCGCAGCAAGAAGGAAGAGCGGTCCGACGCCTCCGACGAGGTGCAGTCCATCAAGGGCTCGACCCGCCTGGAGGCCAAGAAGCAGCGCCGCCGCGAGGGGCGCGAACAGGGCCGCCGCCGCGTTCCGATCATCACCGAGGCTGAGTTCCTGGCCCGACGTGAGGCCGTCGAGCGCGTGATGGTCGTCCGCCAGAGCGGCGAGCGCACCCAGATCGGCGTCCTGGAAGACAACGTGCTCGTGGAGCACTACGTCAACAAGGAGCAGTCGACCTCGTACGTCGGCAACGTCTACCTGGGCAAGGTCCAGAACGTGCTGCCGTCGATGGAGGCCGCCTTCATCGACATCGGCAAGGGCCGCAACGCCGTGCTGTACGCCGGTGAGGTCAACTTCGAGGCGCTGGGCATGGCCAACGGCCCCCGCCGCATCGAGAGCGCGCTGAAGTCCGGCCAGTCGGTCCTCGTGCAGGTCACCAAGGACCCGATCGGCCACAAGGGCGCCCGGCTGACCAGCCAGGTGTCCCTCCCCGGCCGCTACCTGGTCTACGTGCCCGAGGGCTCGATGACCGGCATCAGCCGCAAGCTGCCCGACACCGAGCGGGCCCGCCTGAAGACCATCCTCAAGAAGATCGTCCCCGAGGACGCGGGCGTCATCGTGCGCACCGCCGCCGAGGGCGCGAGCGAGGACGAGCTGAGCCGTGACGTCGAGCGGCTCCAGGCGCAGTGGGAGGACATCCAGAAGAAGGCGAAGAGCGGCAACGCGCCGACGCTGCTCTACGGCGAGCCGGACATGACGGTCCGCGTCGTCCGCGACATCTTCAACGAGGACTTCACCAAGGTCATCGTGAGCGGCGACGAGGCGTGGGACACCATCCACGGGTACGTCGCCCATGTCGCGCCCGACCTGGCCGGCCGCCTTTCGAGGTGGACCTCCGAGGTCGACGTTTTCGCCACGTACCGGATCGACGAGCAGCTCGCCAAGGCGCTGGACCGCAAGGTCTGGCTGCCGAGCGGTGGTTCGCTGGTCATCGACAAGACCGAAGCGATGATCGTGATCGACGTCAACACCGGCAAGTTCACCGGTCAGGGCGGCAACCTCGAAGAGACGGTCACCAGGAACAACCTGGAGGCGGCCGAGGAGATCGTGCGCCAGCTGCGGCTGCGCGACCTCGGCGGCATCGTCGTCATCGACTTCATCGACATGGTCCTGGAGTCCAACCGCGATCTGGTGCTGCGCCGCCTCCTGGAGTGCCTGGGCCGCGACCGTACGAAGCACCAGGTCGCCGAGGTCACCTCGCTGGGCCTCGTCCAGATGACCCGCAAGCGGGTCGGCCAGGGCCTGTTGGAGTCGTTCTCCGAGACCTGCGTCCACTGCAACGGCCGTGGCGTGATCGTCCACATGGAGCAGCCGACCTCCGCCGGAGGCGGCGGCAAGCGCAAGAAGCGCGGCCGTGGCGGCGCCGACCAGACCCCCGACCACGAGCACACGCACGAGGCGGAGACGGCCGAGCCCGACGAGACGGAAGCCGAGGTCGCCGCGGAGGCCGCCGAGCCGGTCGCGCTGCCCGAGCCCTCCGCGGCAGAGCCGCAAATGGACGCTTTCGTACCGGACGAGGACCTCTACAGCAGTGCCGCCGAGGCGGAGGCCGCGGCCACGCGGGGCCGTTCGCGGCGTCGTTCCGGCCGGCGCGCGTCGGCCCCGGCGGGCACGCCGAGGTCCGAGAGCCGTCGGGCCGAGCGCCGCTCGGAGGCTCCGACGGCCCAGTCCGTGACGTCGGAGGACGAGGTCACGCGTTCCGTGCAGCCGGAGTCGGCCGCCCTCGCGCAGGCCGAGCCCGTCGCCGTCGAGGACCCGGTGATCGAGGCCCCGCAAGCCCCGGCAGCTCCGGCCGCCGAGGCCGAGGACGCCGCGCCCAAGGGTCGTACGCGCCGTCGGGCGACCCGCAAGGCCACCGCGCCGGCCGGTTCGCCCAAGGCGGCGGAGGAGGCCGTGGTGACCGTCACCGAGCCGGTCGCCGCCCCCGTCGAGTTCAAGGCGGAGCCGGTCGCCGAGCCCGAGCCGCAGCCGGAGCCCGCCGCGGAGAGCGCAGCCCCGCCGCGTCCGCGCCGCCGTGCGGTCCGCAAGGCCACCGCTCCCACCGCTTCCGCGGAGACGGCCGTCACGGTCCTCCCGTCGGCTTCGGCGGAAGCCGCGACGGAAGCCCGCGCCGAGGACCGGGCCGAGGTGACCGAGCCCGCCGGGACGGCGGCCGAGGCCTCCGCGGAGGTGTCCGGCGACGGAGAGGCTCCGGCCAAGAAGGCGGCCCGTAAGACGGCCAAGAAGGCGACCGCGAAGAAGGCCGTCGCGAAGAAGACGACGACGGCCAAGAAGACGGCCGCCAAGAAGACCGTGGCCAAGAAGACGGCGAAGACCGCCAAGACGGCCACGAAGTCGACGTCGAAGAAGACGGCGGCGGCGGAGCAGCAGTCGCCGTCCACGGTCACGGCCTCCACCGACGAGGGCTGACCACCCGCGTAACCGAAGACGCCCCCTGGCCCGCGGTCCGACCGCAGGTCAGGGGGCGTCCGCGTACTCGGACGATCCGCTGCCCGGGGATCCGAACCGCCGTGAGTTCCGCCCGATTTGGTGGCTCCTGACACGTTTTCAGGAGCATCACGATCATCACAATCACCCCCCGCCTCTTGGAGCACGTTCATCTACCTGTAAAACTCATGTAGTCGTAGGCATGAACACACGGGTGCGCGTTGGGGAGAACGTTCACGCGTGTACAGGGGAGGGGGATCTCAATGGCGCGCGTGCGCCTGAAGGGCACTGGGCGACACCGTGCCGTCAAGCCGGTCAAGGGCGGGCGCCAGGCGCTCGCGCTGGCCACGGTGCTGTCCGCGGCGGGCGTCCAGGCCGCGTCGGCGGGAACAGCGCAGGCCGTGGACAACCCGGCGTGGACCGAGGGGCCGATCTTCAACGACCCGCTCGGTACGGCCGACGAGCAGACCGTGATCCGTACGAGGCTCATCGAGCTGACGAACTCCGCGCTGCCCGGCTCCACGATCAAGGTCGCGGTCTACCACGTCTGGGAGGCCTCGGTCGTCAACGCGCTGGTGGCGGCCAGGAACCGCGGCGTGGACGTCCAGGTGATGCTCGACGAGTCCAGCATCAGCGACCGCCCGACCAACACCGCGTACAGCACGCTGGCTTCGGGGCTCGGCACGGACCGTACGCAGGGGTCGTACGTGGCGACCTGCCCGGCGAACAAGTCGTGCCTCGGTGACCCGAAGTACGGGCAGTCGATCATGCACAACAAGTTCTGGCTGTTCTCGGCGGTCAAGGGCGCCACCAACGTAGTCGTCGAGACCACCTCGAACTCCACGCCGTCGGCGCACACCAAGTTCTTCAACGACGCGCTGCTGCTGCCGAACAACCCGACGATGTACGACGCCTACGCGGACTACTTCGACACGATGGCCGCGCAGGACTGGGAGTCCTGGAACTACCGCACGGTGAGCAACGGCCTCTACAAGGCGTACTTCTTCCCGCGGGCCGGCAACACCCGGGCCACCGACACGGTGTACTCGATCCTCAACAACGTGACCTGCAAGTACAAGGACACCGCGGGCGTCACGCAGTCGACCAAGGTCCGGGTGGCGATCTTCAAGATCACGCGGCTGGCCATCGCGGAGAAGCTGGTCTCGCTGAAGAAGGCGGGCTGCTCGGTGAGCATCGTCTACGCGGAGTCGGACAGCGCCAAGAGCACCGGCGGCACCAAGGGCACGTGGGAGAAGATGCACACCACAGGCGGCCCGACCGTGCGCTGCTACAACGACGACCGGGACCCGCTGAACCCCGGCCAGAAGCTGGCGACGCCGTACATCATCCACTCCAAGTACATCCTCGTGGAGGGCATGTACGACGGTGTGCGGAACAAGGTCAGCTTCACCGGCTCCGGGAACTACACGGGACCGGCGCTGCGCGAGAACGACGAGTCGATCGTGAAGGTCGACGACGACGCCGTGCACGACATGTACCGGGTCCACTTCGACCGGGTGGCCAAGGCGGCCTACCCGGGCACCGCGGACACCACCGACCTGTGCAAGGGCGTGAAACCGCTGCCCGACGACGGCGAGAAGCCGACAGTCTGAGGTTTGAGCCCAGAGCGTGGCCGACGATCTGGGGTTTAACCCCTGGCGGCTCAGTTTGACCCTATGGCCTAGGCCACCGTAACCTTGCCCTTCGGTGTGTCTACTGACGCACCGCATTCCCGTAAACCTCTTCCTCCCGGTGGCTCGCGCCCCGGGAGAGGCCGTCTGCTTCCGTCGGCGGCTGGACTGCGGGGATTCCGATTTCGAGCGAGAGAGAGATCCGCGTGTACGCCATCGTGCGCAGCGGTGGTCGCCAGCACAAGGTTGCTGTCGGCGACATCGTTGAGGTTGACAAGATTTCCACTGCCAAGGTCGGCGACACGGTCGAGCTCTCGACCCTGCTCGTTGTCGACGGTGACGCGGTCACCAGCGACCCGTGGGTGCTCGCCGGGATCAAGGTCCAGGCCGAGATCGTGGACCACCACAAGGGCGTCAAGATCGACATCCTTCGCTACAAGAACAAGACCGGCTACCGCCGTCGTCAGGGCCACCGCCAGCAGTACACGGCGATCAAGGTCACTGAGATCCCCGCGGCTGCGAAGTAAGGGACTGAGGAGAGATGGCACACAAGAAGGGCGCATCGTCCACCCGGAACGGTCGCGACTCCAATGCTCAGCGGCTCGGCGTGAAGCGCTTCGGCGGTCAGGTCGTCAACGCCGGTGAGATCCTGGTCCGCCAGCGTGGCACCCACTTCCACCCCGGCGCGAGCGTCGGCCGTGGCAAGGACGACACGCTGTTCGCGCTGGCCGCCGGTGCGGTGGAGTTCGGTACCCACCGTGGCCGCAAGGTCGTGAACATCGTTCCGGTCGCCTGACCGGATCTTTCGCGAGGCGGACCTCACTTCCCGTACGGGAAGCGGGTCCGCCTTTCGCGTGTTTCAACTGAGTAGTGATCACTGAGCTGAGCGGCGACGCCCGCGCGGTGATCACCGATGAGAGATTTCCGTACGTAACTGGAGGCACATCCCATGACCACCTTCGTGGACCGCGTCGAGCTGCATGTCGCCGCGGGTAGCGGAGGTCACGGCTGTGCCTCCGTCCACCGGGAGAAGTTCAAGCCGCTCGGCGGCCCGGACGGCGGTAACGGCGGCCGTGGCGGTGACGTGACCCTGGTCGTCGACCAGTCCGTCACCACGCTCCTCGACTACCACCACTCCCCGCACCGCAAGGCCACCAACGGCAAGCCCGGCGAGGGCGGCAACCGCTCCGGCAAGGACGGCCAGGACCTGGTCCTGCCGGTGCCGGACGGCACGGTCGTCCAGGACAAGGACGGGAACGTCCTCGCGGACCTGGTCGGCCACGGCACGACGTACGTCGCCGCACAGGGCGGCCGGGGTGGTCTCGGCAACGCGGCGCTGGCCTCGGCCCGCCGCAAGGCGCCCGGCTTCGCGCTGCTCGGCGTACCCGGTGGCCTCCAGGACATCGTCCTGGAGCTGAAGACGGTCGCGGACGTGGCGCTCGTCGGCTACCCCAGCGCGGGCAAGTCGTCGCTCATCTCGGTCCTGTCGGCCGCCAAGCCGAAGATCGCGGACTACCCGTTCACCACCCTCGTCCCCAACCTCGGTGTGGTGACGGCGGGTTCGACGGTCTACACGATCGCCGACGTGCCGGGACTGATCCCCGGGGCGAGCCAGGGCAAGGGCCTCGGGCTTGAATTCCTGCGTCACGTGGAGCGCTGCGAGGTGCTCGTCCACGTCCTCGACACGGCGACCCTGGAGTCGGACCGCGACCCGGTCACCGACCTCGACATCATCGAGGAGGAGCTGAAGCAGTACGGCGGTCTCGGCAACCGTCCCCGTCTCGTCGTCCTCAACAAGATCGACGTACCCGACGGCAAGGACCTGGCCGAGATGGTCCGCCCGGACCTGGAGGCGCGCGGCTACCAGGTCTTCGCGGTCTCGGCGGTGGCCCACACGGGCCTCAAGGAACTCTCCTTCGCCCTCGCCGACCTGGTCGCCAAGGCCCGTGCGGCGAAGCCCGAAGAGGAGGCCACCCGTATCGTCATCCGCCCGAAGGCGGTCGACGACGCCGGCTTCACGGTGGTCCAGGAGGAGGACGGACTCTTCCGCGTACGGGGCGAGAAGCCCGAACGCTGGGTCCGCCAGACCGACTTCAGCAACGACGAGGCCGTGGGCTACCTCGCCGACCGGCTCAACCGGCTCGGCGTGGAGGACTCCCTGATGAAGGCGGGCGCCCGGTCGGGCGACGGCGTCGCCATCGGACCCGAGGACAACGCGGTCGTCTTCGACTGGGAGCCGACGGTCATGGCCGGCGCGGAGATGCTCGGCCGACGGGGCGAGGACCATCGCTTCGAGGCGCCTCGTCCCGCGGTCACGCGGCGCCGCGAGAAGCAGGCGGAACGGGACGAGTCGGAGAAGGAGTTCGACGACTTCGACCCCTTCTAGACCGAATCCGAGGGCTCCGCCCCCAGGCCCCCACAGCCTGTACGCACACTGCGGCCGGTGGGGGTTGTTCGCGCAGTTCCCCGCGCCCCTAAAAGCGGGGCTGCGCCCCTGGCTTTTGTCTTTAAGGGGCGCGGGGAACTGCGCGAACAACCCCCACCCACCCGCAGCCGAAAACGTACGCAGCACAACAGGTAGAGGGCCCGGAGAAATTCCGGGCCCTCTACCTACGTGCTCCCCGCGGCAGCGGCTACGCGGCTACGCGTTGACGGAGTCGTCCGCCTCGTTCGCATCCTGCGCATCCTGCGTGGCCTCCTCGGCCGATTCGGACGCGTCGTCCGTCGTCCCCCGCTGCGACGGAACCTCCGTGGCGAGTCGCGACTCCATGCGGACGCGACGCTCGTCGGCCTCGGTGCACAGGTCGTCGATCGCCTCGTTGAAGCGGGTCAGCGACGGCGGGTCGGACGGGCCGAGCAGGTGCTCCTTGAGCTTGGCACGGGCCGCCGTGAAGCGGTCCTTCTCCGGCTGGCGGACCGACTCCAGGAGCGCCGGCACACCCTCCGCCTCGGGCGTGAGGATCGCGCCCGCGGACACCGTCGGGAAGCCCTCCCGGAACGCCTCCTCGGACATCCCCGAGGTGTTGGCGACCGCGTACGGCTTCTCGCTCGACAGCCAGTCGGAGACGACCGACGAGACATCGCTGATCAACAGGTCCGCCTGGTTGAAGCAGGCGAAGATGGCCGGCCGCGCGTCCGTGACGATCTGGTGCTCCCACTCCGGGAAGGACGCCCAGTAGGCCTTCTCCCAGGCCAGCGTGGCCTCGACGATGGCGGCCTCGCGGTCGCCCCGCGGCGCGCCCTGGAGCAGCATCCGCTCCATTTCGTCCGCGCTCTCCCGGAAGTCGGTGGACGTGAGCCTGTCCAACTCGGCCGTGCGGCGCGCCAGTTCGGCGGCGGCCCCGGCGTCGGGACGGGGGCCCGACCGCAGGGCGCCGGCCTCGCGGATCATCGCCTTGATGCGCTCGTTCGCGGCGCCCGCGCGCGGGTCGACGGAACCGGTCATCGGGTGCGGCTTGTAGAGGAGCCGTACGCCCTCGTCCGCGAGCAGCCGCTTCACGATGTTCTCGCCGGCCAGCACCACCGAGGTGTTGCCGGGGTTGCCGTCCCAGCCCTCCCACGTGGGGGCGTACAGCACGGTCGTGTACGTGCCCGTCGGCGCCCCGGAGTAGGGGCGGATCGGCGCCAGCTGCGGGCGGCCGACCTCCACGATGTCCTTGTCCTCGACGCCGACCTCGGCCAGCGCGTACCGCTCGCGCGCCGCGGGACCGGCCACCCACACCTCGTCGTACGCCTTCGCGTACGGGTTGCAGGAGGACAGCTTGTCGGACTCGCCGTGGTTGATGAAGGCGTGCTTGATCGTGGGGATGCGCAGGACCTGGGAGGTCTTCGCGGCGTTGGCCGGGTGCAGCATCATCTTCAGCGTCGAGTTCTCCAGCGAGAACATCGTCGTGACCTTCGGGAAGCAGATGACCGGGACGTCCGTGGCGTCGATCTTCTGCACCATGAAACGCTCACGCAGCACGATCAGCGGCTTCGCGTCGACCGCGGAGAGCGTGGAGAGCCACATGTTCGCCTGGTACGCGGAGGTCGTACCGCCGGAGAAGTACATCGCGACGGTCGGCCGGTAGTCGGCCAGCCACTTGTCCAGCCACTCCATGACCTTCTGCTCGCTCTTGGCGCGCTTCTTCGGCAGCATCCAGGTGGCGAGGTAGGCGGTGCCGCCGCCGATCAGGGCGAGCGCGATACCGACGCCGATACCGCCCCAGTACGCGTCCGTGGTGGCCGCGGTGACCATCAGGCCGACCGTGGTCGGAATCGAGAAGGTGAGCAGGCGGTGACCCGGGCGGCGGGCCAGGACGCGCGGCGGCGCGGTGCTCAGGCGCAGCGCGGACGCGTCGATGTTGCGGGTGACGATCGGCAGCGTACGCGTGCGGCGGACCACGACCGCGGCGGCCTGGCAGGCGAAGTGCAGGGCGTAGAAGAGGCACAGCGCGATCAGCAGCGGTGCCTGTTCGCGCGTCGGGTCGATGCCCTCGATCCGCAGGAGCCCCACCAGGATCAGCATGTCGCGCAGCAGCTGCCGGACCGTGACGTCGAAGCGGACCTTGCCCAGGAGCGCGAGCAGTCCGGGATCCCGGTACTGCAGGAACACGTCGAGGGCGAGGCCCGCGGCGCTCGCGGCGATGAACACGGGGACGTTCGGCAGCAGAGCGGAGACGATCTGCGCGGTGAAGAGCGCGAACATCGCGAGCAGCGCGGACAGCTGCACGATGCGGCGGGGGGCGAGTCCGGCGGAGGGCACGGAATGGGCTCCTGCGAGGGGTGCGGTGGATGGGGGGATGCGGGGGGTCGCGCCTCGTCCTGCCTCGCGGGGCTCCGCGATTTCTCACGATTCCCGCGGCGGTGTATGTGCACGAGGGACAGGCCGATCCCTGACCGTATGACTTCGGCGGGCCCGCGAGCAATCTTGCACACCGTAATCCACTGCATTTCGGGCTAAAAAGCACGGGAACCGGTGAAGTGTTTCTCTCGTCTTCCTCATACGGGCTTCTCGCCGGTCTCTCGCCGGTCTCGCGCCGACCCCTTGCCGGTCTCGCGCCGACCCCTTGCCGGTCTCGCATCGTCCGCCACTCGAAACGCGGGGGCGTCGGCCACCCTCGGTCACGTAGATTGCACAGACCGGGCTGGTCGGAGCATTGGGGTACAGCGTGTCAGCGGCAAGGCAGGCGGCAGGGCGGTCGGCGAGGCAGGCCGTGGCGGAAGCCCGCCGGATCGTCGTCAAGGTGGGCTCCTCGTCCCTGACCACCGCGGCCGGAGGCCTCGACGCCGACCGCGTGGACGCTCTCGTGGACGTCCTCGCCAAGGCACGCAGCGGCGGCGAGAGGGAGATCGTCCTCGTCTCGTCCGGCGCCATCGCCGCCGGCCTCGCCCCGCTGGGCCTGCGCCGCCGCCCCAGGGACCTCGCCCGCCAGCAGGCCGCCGCCAGCGTCGGCCAGGGCCTCCTGGTCGCCCGCTATGCCGCCTCCTGCGCCCGCTACGGCGTCCGGGTCGGCCAGGTGCTGCTCACCTCCGACGACATGAGCCGCCGCGCCCACCACCGCAACGCCTCGCGCACCCTCGACAAGCTCCTCGCGATGGGCGCCCTGCCGGTCGTCAACGAGAACGACACCGTAGCCACGGACGAGATCCGCTTCGGCGACAACGACCGCCTCGCCGCCCTCGTCGCCCATCTCGTCCGCGCAGACCTGCTGGTCCTCCTCTCCGACGTGGACGGCGTGTACGACGGCGACCCCAGCAAGTCCGGTACCTCGCGGATAGCGGAAGTGCGCACTCCGGCGGATCTCGCGCAGGTCGACATCGGCAGTGCGGGCAAGGCCGGTGTCGGCACCGGCGGCATGGTCACCAAGGTCGAGGCGGCCCGGATCGCGGCCGCGGCCGGCATCCCGGTCGTGCTGACCAGCGCGGTGCACGCCGCGGACGCCCTCGCGGGCCGGGACACCGGCACGTACTTCCACGCCACGGGCCGCCGCTCCGCCGACCGGCTGCTGTGGCTCCAGCACGCGTCCACCCCGCAGGGCGCCCTCACCCTCGACGACGGGGCCGTGCGCGCGGTCGTCGAGCGGCGTACGTCCCTGCTGCCGGCCGGCATCGCGGGCGTCGAGGGCGACTTCACCGCGGGCGATCCCGTCGAGCTGCGCGACAGCGCGGGGCGGGCGGTCGCCCGGGGACTGGTGAACTTCGACGCCAAGGAGATCCCGCAGCTGATCGGCCGCTCCACGCACGAGCTGGCCCGCGAACTGGGTCCCGCGTACGAACGCGAAGTCGTACACAGGGACGATCTGGTGCTGCTCCACCCGTAAACGGCCGAAAGGAAGGCCCCCGCCGGTGGACGTTCAGTGCCGTGTCCATCGGGGGCAACCCCCGGACCCCCGGCCGAAAACAGGTGGGAACGCCCGACAAAGGCGCTGCCCGGAGGTGGACCTTCAGTGCTGTGTCCATCGGGGGCAACCCCCGGGCCCCCGGCCGAAAACAGGTGGGAACGCCCGACAAAGGCGCTGCCCGGAGGTGGACCTTCGGTAAAAGTGCCACGCGGAGCTTTCCCACCTGCTCAACTTTGTTTCAGGGAGACCCCCTCAGTCCGAGCGGACGCATTGCGTAAAGGAGGCCGTCGTGAGACGAATGCGCCCTGGGGCGGCGGCGTCCCGCGGTGGTGTCGGCTCCCGAGTGGCCGGTGAGGAGCGCGCGCTCACCAGCGTCGCGGCCGGCGACACGTACGAGATCGAGGACCCGCGCGATCTGCCGCGGCTGTGGCACGTCACGCTGAGCGTCTCGGGCGCCGAAGCCCCGCTGAAAGAGGTCAGGCGCGGCCTCGAACAGCTCGCCCACGACCACCCCTTTCTGCTGACCAGCCGGTACGCCAACGACCACGCGGAGATCCGCTACTGGGAGGAGGCCCGCGACCTGCACGACGCGGCCGCGGTCGCGCTGCGCCTGTGGGGCGAGCACCGCCAGACCGCGAAGCTGCCGCCCTGGGAGATCGTCGGCCTGGAGGTCATCGACCGCGAGACCTACCACCAGCGCATCGCCGAGGGATACGGACCGCTGCCGGCGACACCTGTGGGCGTACACCCCTTCTAGGGGCATATCCGGACCTGTCTCGCGGTTTGGGACACCGGCTGAACACCTCTCGCGAGCGCACTACCCTGCGGGATATGACCACGCTCTCGCCGTACGACTCGATGTCTCCGGTCACCCAGGCCGCCTACCGTGCCAAGGGCGCCGCCGCCGACCTCGCCCCGCTGCCGCGGGCCGAGAAGGACGACGCGCTGCTCGCGATCGCGGACGCGCTGGAGGTCCGTACGAGCGAGATCGTCGAGGCCAACGCCAAGGACATCGAGCGCGCCCGCGAGGCCGGCACCAGCGAGTCGATCATCGACCGGCTGACGCTCACCCCCGAGCGGATCCGCGCGATCGCCTCCGACGTGCGTGACGTGGTGGCACTGCCCGACCCGGTCGGCGAGGTCGTCCGCGGCTCGACCCTGCCGAACGGCATCGACCTGCGCCAGGTCCGCGTCCCGCTCGGCGTGGTCGGCATCATCTACGAGGCCCGCCCGAACGTGACGGTCGACGCGGCCGCCCTCTGCCTGAAGTCCGGCAACGCGGTCCTGCTGCGCGGCTCGTCCTCCGCGTACGAGTCCAACACCGCCCTCGTACGGGTCCTGCGCGACGCGGTGGGCGGCTCGGGCCTGCCCGCCGACGCCGTCCAGCTCGTGCCCGGCGAGGGCCGGGAGTCCGTACGGGAGCTGATGCGCGCCCGCGGTCTCGTCGACGTGCTCATCCCGCGCGGCGGGGCCTCCCTGATCCAGACGGTCGTCCAGGAGTCCATCGTCCCGGTCATCGAGACCGGCACCGGCAACTGCCACGTCTACGTCGACGCGCAGGCCGACCTCGGCATGGCGATCGACATCCTGATCAACTCCAAGGCGCAGCGGCCCAGCGTCTGCAACGCCGCCGAGACCCTCCTCGTCCACCAGGACATCGCGCCCGAGTTCCTGCCGCGCGCCCTCGACGCCCTCGCGGACGCCGGGGTCACCGTGCACGCCGACGAGCGCGTCCTCGCGTACGCCAAGGATTCCAAGGCCACGGTCGTGGAGGCCACGACCGAGGACTGGGACACCGAGTACCTGTCGTACGACATCGCCGCCGCCGTCGTCGACTCGCTCGACAAGGCCGTGGCGCACATCCGGCTCTGGAGCTCCGGGCACACCGAGGCGATCGTCACCACTTCGCAGCAGGCGGCCCGCAGGTTCACCCAGCTGGTCGATTCCACGACGGTCGCCGTGAACGCGTCCACGCGCTTCACCGACGGCGGCCAGTTCGGCTTCGGCGCCGAGATCGGGATCTCCACGCAGAAGCTGCACGCGCGGGGTCCGATGGGGCTGCCGGAGCTGACGAGCACGAAGTACATCGTCACCGGAGACGGGCACATCCGGCGCTGAGCGGGCGCTGAGCAGGCACTGAGCAGGCACTGAGCGCTGAGCGGGCGCCGAGAGCCCTCTGGATGACGCTCCAGGGGGCTCTGGAGACGTGTCCGGGCGGCTCCGAGGGACTCCGCCGACGGGTTCCGGGGACTCGCGGAGGGGGTTCCGGGGGCCCTGTCGAGGGGCGCTCGGGGAACTCACCGAGAAATCCCGGCCCGGGGTGTTTGGGGGCGTCCCTCGGAAAGCGTCTCGCCAAGCGGATGAATTTCCATACCGTCTGCCCAAATTGACCACCCCGGTCTACTCTGGATCCGTGCCGGAGGACGTGGGGGGCACGCCGTTCCCTGACGGCTGGGAGCCCGACGACAACCGCGACCGCGGGGGTGCGGACGAAGAGTTCGCCTCCGTGGTCTTCGACGAGGCCTTTGTACGGGCGGCCACGGTTCACGAGCCGACCGCCGTAGAGCGCCTCCTGGCCGCCGCCGAGGCGAGAGCGGAGGCTTCCGAGGCCGAGGCGCGCCGGGCCCGCCTGCGCGGGATGCGCGGCGACGACGAGCTCTACGACGACGGGTTCGGCCCCGACGACCATGGTGATTTCGGCCATGACCCGGAGCTGGACGACCTCGACGACCGCGATGTCCTGCAGGGCGGCTACGGCCATCCGGGGACGTACGGGAAGCAGACCCGCTGGCACCGTCCCGTCGCCTGGGTACTCGCCCTCGTGATGGGTATCGGCATGGTCGCGCTCGCCTTCACGGCCGTCTACCGGGGAGCCTCCTCGGGCAGCCGGGACCAGGTCCCGCCGCCCGCCTCCACCGGCCTGGAACCGGAAAGAGGCGTGGGCCCCTCGGCCTCGGCCTCTGCCGACTATTCCCAGCCGGCCGTCTCGGCGGTGCCGCGCACTCCGTGAGGCCGGTCCGGGGACGGGCCCGCTTTGCGAGGCCCTCCCGGGGACGGGCGCGGGACCTTGTCGCGGCCCTGGTGAGAACCTGTCAGAACTTGTCGTGTACGGGCGCGTTTACCTGAGGTCCAGGAGACCTACTCTGAATGTATGGGCGGTCCTGGAGACCCACCTGAGGGGACCCCCGAGGGTGCTCCCGGTGGTGGCGAGGAAGAGTACCGATCCGTCGTCTTCGACGAGTCGTTCGTCCGGGCTGCGCGCCTCCAGGAGTTCTCCGCGCAGGAGCGGATCGGCGACCACACACCGGCCGTCCGCCGCCGCCCGCCGATGCGCCGGGGCCTGTCCCGGCAGGCGCTGATCCTCGTCCTGCTGATCGCCATGGCCTTCGGCACCGCGATCTACATGGGCGTACGCCATCCGTACCAGACGCCCGCCGCGAAACACCCCGAGCCGCTGCGGATGACCGTGATACCGCTCGCGCCGCAGAACGCCGTGCCCGGCTCCACCGACATCGACGCGCTGTACGCGCACAGCCCGGCCGACCAGTTCCGCATCGGCGCCGAGGGCATCACGCTGCCCGCCTCGCGGCGCACGGCCCACTTCTCCGACAGCCAGATCGTCACCGCCCTGACCACCGCGAAGGACTACCTCGTCGAGTCCTCGCTCGACCCGGACGTCCTCACCGGCGGCGCCACCCGGTCCGTGCGGATACGGCTCGACCCGCAGCAGCTCGACCAGTTCGACCAGAGCTTCGAGGCCCCGACCGCGGACGGGCGGCACGCGCCCACCGGCTGGCTGGTCCGCTTCGACCCGACCCGGGCGGAGCTGGCCGACAGCAAGATCCGGGTGCAGGGCACGCTGTCGGCCGCGGAGACCGACTCCGACACCCTTGAGGTCAGCTCCGACCACACCTTCGTCTACGCCCTGCGGCCGACCGGCTCGGACGAGAAGGCCAAGGCCTCGCTGTTCACCGTGCGGCGCGAGCTGCACTTCCGGTTCGACCGGGACGACCTGCGCATGCGCCAGACCGAGCTGGTCGTCTCGTACGTCCAGGCCGGGCCGCTGGCCTGCGCCGAGGACGCGACGAACCATCTGCGTCCGCTGCTCGCGGGCGAGACGGCCAAGGCGGGCGGCCCGGCCGGCACCGATCCGTACGCGACGGGCAGCGCCACGTCGCTGTGCGGGTCACTGGCGGCCAGCGCCCAGCCCAAGCTGTAGGTCGGCCAGAGCCCAGCCCGAGCCGTAGATCGCTGTGCCCGGGTTGTGAGGCGCCCTGCCCAAGCGGCCGATCGCCCAGCCCGGGCTGTAGGTCGCCCTGCCCGGGCTGTAGGTCGCTGTGCCGAAGCCGTAGATCATCGCTGTGCCACAGCCGTAGACCGCCGCGCCACGGGGGTGGGTCTCTGCGCCCGGGGCGGATGCCGCCTTCGCTTTCGCTTTCGCGGACCTCCTCGGTGATCAGTGGCTCCCTGTGATCACCTGCTGCCGTTCGGGCTGTCGTCGTCCGGACGGTCCGTGCGGTCCGTGCGGTCCGTGCGCGGCTGGTCGGTGGGCGAGCTGCCGCTGTCGCCTCCGCTGCCGCTCGCGAAGCCGCCGAAACCGCGCCGGACCCGGCCGCCGAGGTCGCCCGCGCCGCCCGCGATGTCGCTGACCAGCTTCATCAGCGGGTCCTTCGAGTTCTTGACGTCCGTGGCGTAGCTGGAAGCCGACTGGCGGAAGGAGTCCGTGACCGAGGTGTCCCCGTCCTCGTCGCGGCGCGGGTAGTGGCCGTCCATGATCCGCTGGTAGTCGCGGGACTCGGCCCACTTCTTCAGCTCGGCCGCCCGGACCGTGGTGAAGGGGTGGGAGCGGGGCATGACGTTGAGAATCTTCAGCACCGAGTCGCGGAGGTCGCCCCCGGCCTCGTACTCCTCGGCCTGGGCGAGGAACGCGTCCACGTTCATCTCGTGCAGGTGGTTGCCGCCCGCGATCTTCATCAGGCCGCGCATCGAGGCCTTCAGGTCCTGGCCGACCAGGAGACCGGCGCGGTCCGCGGACAGCTCGGACTTGCGGAACCACTCGCGCAGGGCGGTCACGATCGCCATGATCGCGAGGTTGCCCAGCGGGATCCACGCCACTCGCAGGGCGAGGCTGGTCAGGAAGAGCAGGATCGTGCGGTAGACGGAGTGGCCGGACAGGGCGTGGCCCACCTCGTGGCCGATGACCGCCCGCATCTCCTCCTCGTCGAGCAGCTCGACGAGGCCGGTGGTGACGACGATGATCGGCTCGTCCAGGCCGATGCACATCGCGTTCGGCTGCGGGTCCTGGTTGACGTACATCGGCGGGACCTTCTCCAGGTCCAGGATGTAGCAGGCGTCGCGCAGCATCACGTTCAGGTGCGTGAACTGGGCGTCCGAGACGCGCACCGAGTCCGACAGGAACAGCAGCCTCAGACTGCGCTCCGGGAGCAGGCCGCTGAGCGCCTTGAAGACGGTGTCGAAGCCGCTGAGCTTGCGCAGGGCGACCAGGGCCGAGCGGTCGGCGGGGTGCTCGTACGCCCGGGAGGAGATCCCCTCGAAACGTCGGCGCTGCCTGCTCGGTACGTTCTCGTGGCTTTCTTCTGGCATGTGGTCCCCCATGCGTTTGATTGCCTTCTGTGCCCCCGAGGCGGGGGCCAGCCTAGGCGGAGATACCGTGGACGGGCAGTACAGCGAAGGAGTCGTACGTCATGGAGCACCTCCCCGAACCCTGGCTCACCGAGGCCGCGAGCGCCGCCCAGCAGCAAGGGGCGGGGAATCTCCTCCGTGTCGTGCTGATCGTGATGGTCGTCGGCTGTGTGCTGACCGCCTGGTTCCTTCTGCGCGGCTACAAACGGGACGATTGAGGCTGTGCGGAAGGTTCCCGACCACTTAGACCCGCGGAAGGCTCCGGAGGGTTGAGCCGGGCGAAAGGATCTCGCGGCGGATGCCGGGGGCCTGACCGCGGAGACCGATGGCCGCGGGAGTCATGGGGGGATGGACGCCCGGCGTTCCCGACGGCGGAGTCGGAGTGATGTCGGCGACAGCCCCCGCTTACGATGTGCGGAAGTCTTTATCCCGCCCACCGGATAGGTCCTGCCGAAGATGAGCTTCCACAGCACCGCTGCCCAGTTGGTCACACTTGCCGCCGAGGGCGAGGAGCACGGCGGCAACCACGAGAGCCTCAGCCCCTACCTGACCGGCGGCGGGGCCTTCTTCATCCTGATGCTGCTGCTGTGGATCACCACCCGCTTCAACCGGGACCGCTGACGCCCGCGCGACCGGGCCCGTCGTCGGGGCCGGTAGGGTCTGCCGCATGGGAGAGCACGACATGCCTACCGGTCCGGCGGACGGCACGGCGCAGGGCGCACGGCGCGGCCCGGGAAACGGCCCGTCGAACCCGGGCAAGCGCCGCCTCGGTGTCATGGGCGGAACGTTCGACCCGATCCACCACGGGCACCTCGTGGCGGCCAGTGAGGTCGCCGCGCAGTTCCACCTCGACGAGGTGGTGTTCGTGCCGACCGGACAGCCGTGGCAGAAGACCGACCGCAAGGTCTCCCCGGCCGAGGACCGCTACCTCATGACGGTCATCGCGACCGCCGAGAACCCGCAGTTCTCCGTGAGCCGCATCGACATCGACCGCGGCGGCCCCACCTACACCACGGACACGCTGCGTGATCTGCGCGTGCTCAACCCCGACACGGACCTCTTCTTCATCACCGGCGCCGACGCGCTCGGCCAGATCCTCACCTGGCGTGATGCCGAAGAACTGTTCTCCCTCGCGCACTTCATCGGGGTCACCCGGCCCGGCCACATACTGACCGACACCGGTCTGCCGGAGGGCGGTGTCTCGCTCGTCGAGGTCCCCGCGCTCGCCATCTCTTCCACAGACTGCCGTGCCAGAGTCGCGAAGGGCGACCCGGTCTGGTATCTGGTGCCGGACGGTGTCGTGCGCTACATCGACAAGCGAGAGCTGTACCGCGGCGAGTGAGCCGAGAGGGGCACTGGTGAACGACCGATACGACGCTGGGTACGGGGGCGACCAGTACGAGCTCGTCGGCTACGACGAGTTCGGACAGCCTGTGTACCGGCAGGTGCCGTCGCCTTCCCAGACTCCCCGATCTCCCCAATCCCCCCAAGCTCCGCAGGCCCCCCAGGCTCAGCAGGAGTACGGCTCGTACGACCCCTACGGGGGGCAGGCCCAGGGGTACGGGCAAGGCCACCAGGGTCAGGGATACGGGCAGGGGTACGGGTACGACCCGTACGCGGTGGGGCAGCAGGGGCAGCAGGCGTCGCCTGTGGTGTCGTATGACACGGGTCAGCAGCAACCTGTGGCGCCCTATGACACCGGTCAGCAGCAACAGCCGCCGCAGCGGCACGTCGCGGAGCAGACCGCCTACATCCCGCAGCAGGCGCGCCCCGCTCAGTCTCCGGAGCCGCCGCAGCCGTCGGAGGACGGGCGGCAGGGCGACGGGCCGCAGGGTGAACGGGACTACCGGACCGAGCAGTTCGCCTTCGTGGAGGAGCAGCCGGAGAACTCCGAAGACGTCATCGACTGGCTGAAGTTCACCGAGAACCGCACCGAGCGGCGCGAGGGGGCCAAGCGGCGGGCCCGCGGCCGTGTCGTCGCCCTGGTCGTGGTGTTCGCGCTGGTCGCGGTCGGCGGCGTCGGCTACCTCTGGTACGACGGCAGGCTGCCCGGGACGTCCTCCGACTCGACCTCCGGGACGACCACGGCCGGCGGCGCCCAGAACCGTGACGTGATCGTCGTCCACCTGCACAACACCAAGGGTGGCGGCACGTCGACGGCGCTGCTCGTCAACAACACCACCACCAAGCAGGGCACCACCGTCCTGCTGCCCAACTCCCTTGCCCTGACGGACGACAACGGCACCACGACCACGCTCGCGAAGTCGGTGGACGACGACGGGTCCTCCGGGACGCGCGACGAGATGGACACCGTGCTCGGCACGGACATCGAGGGCACCTGGCGCCTCGACACCCCGTACCTCAACAACCTCGTCGAACTCGTCGGCAACATCGATGTCGACACCAACGCGGACGTGCCGGACCCGGAAGCGAAGAAGAAGGGCGAGGCGCCCCTCGTCAAGAAGGGCGAGGACCAGACGCTGAGCGGCAAGATGGCCGTCGCGTACGCCACGTACCGCGCCTCGGGGGAGTCGCAGAACGTGCAGCTGGAGCGGTTCGGGCAGGTCATGCAGGGAGTGCTGCGCAAGCTGTCGTCGGACCCGCAGGCCGCGACGATCACCGTGCAGACGCTCGCGCAGATCCTCGACCCCTCGCTGAGCGACAAGGACCTGGGCGCGTTCCTGGCCAAGCTCGCCGACCGCGCCAAAGGCGGCGACTACAAGACGGCGCTGCTGCCGGTGCAGACGGACGGCAGGCTCAGCGCGCAGGCCAGTGACGGCGTGGTCAAGGACGTGCTCGGCGGCACCGCCAAGAGCCCCGAGAAGGGCGCGGCCGTCCAGGTCGGCATCCGCAACTCGACGGGCAACAAGGACGCCACCGAAAAGGCGCGGGTCGTCCTGCTCAACGGCGGCTACACCTTCGTCGACGCCGGCCAGACCGATGTCGCGCAGGCCGCGTCCCAGATCACCTACACCGACGCCGCGAAGAAGGAGGACGCGGTGGAGGTCGCCAAGACGCTGGGCCTGCCGACGAGTTCGGTGAAGAAGGGCAAGGTCACGTCCAACGCGGATGTGTCGGTCGTACTGGGCCAGGACTACAAGGTGGGTGGCTAGCCGACGCACTCGTCGGCAGACGGGTGACGAGCGGCGGTGACGGGCGGGGTGATCGCGGGGGGATCGCGGGGTGTCCGGGCCCGTACAGCGGGCGGGTCCGTGCGGTGAGTCCGGGCCCGACCTCCCCCGGCCCGCCGCACGGTCGGTCAAAATCACGTGGGGTGCTGTCGGCGGTCCGTGAGACCCTTGGGGTAGGGCCTGCCCGGCGGAGCAGGCCGGAGGAGAGTCACGGCGCCTGACAGGTACGGATGTGCGTGCCGGGCCCGGCTTCTCCGGCATGATCCGCCGCACAGGCCCTACCCCTCGGGGGACTCATGACCGTCTACGGAAAGCCTTGTAGTGACCGCCACTGACCGCTCTCACGAGCTCATCACCGCCGCAGCGCAGGCGGCCGCCGACAAGCTCGCGCACGACATCATCGCCTACGACGTCAGCGACGTGCTGTCGATCACGGATGCCTTCCTGCTGGCCTCCGCGCCCAACGACCGCCAGGTCAAGTCGATCGTCGACGAGATCGAGGAGCGGCTGAGCAAGGAGCTCGGCGCGAAGCCGGTGCGCCGCGAGGGCGACCGCGACGCCCGTTGGATCCTGCTCGACTACGTCGACATCGTGGTGCACGTCCAGCACAGCGAGGAGCGTGTGTTCTACGCGCTGGAGCGGCTCTGGAAGGACTGCCCCGAGCTGGACCTGCCCGCCGACGCCAAGGCCACCCGCGGCAAGGGCGCCGAGCACGCCAAGCTCCAGGACGCGGAGGACGCCGCAGAGCTGCGCGGAGAGCTGCGGTGACCGCCGGGGCGGGGCAACCGGCGCCGGACGGCGGACCGCTGTCCGAGGCCGGGAAGAAGGCGGGCCGGGGGCGCCGCGTCATCCTGTGGCGCCACGGCCAGACGCTGTGGAACGTGGAGCGCCGCTTCCAGGGCACCACGGACGTCGAGCTCACCGAGACCGGCGTGGGCCAGGCCCGCCGCGCCGCCCGGTTGCTCGCGTCCCTGCAGCCCGACGCGATCGTCGCCTCGGACCTGAAGCGGGCGGCGAACACCGCGGGCGAGCTGTCCGGGCTCACCGGACTCGACGTGACGCACAACGAGGGCCTGCGCGAGACGTACGCGGGCGTCTGGCAGGGCCTGACGCACGACGAGATCATCGCGCGGTACGGCGACCAGTACGCGGCGTGGAAGCGCGGCGAGCCGGTCCGCCGGGGCGGTGGCGAACTGGAGACCGAGGTCGCCGACCGCGCGGCCCCCGTGGTGCTCCGGCATGCCGACAAGCTCCCGGACGACGGCACGCTCGTGGTCGTCAGCCACGGCGGCACGATCCGCACCACCATCGGCCGTCTCCTCGGCCTGGAGTCCCAGCATTGGGAGAGCCTCGGCGGCCTCTCCAACTGCTGCTGGTCCGTCCTCGGCGAGGGCGCCCGCGGCTGGCGACTGCTGGAACACAACGCGGGGACACTGCCGGAGCCGGTGCTGGGAGACGACGACTGAGCGCTTCGCTGGATGCGGTGCTTCATCTGCGGGTCCGTCCTGTTGCGGTCCGCCGTGGCTGACCGCGCCCCGCGGCGGCGTCAGGGCCCCCGGCCGGGGCGCGGGGACACGGTCGGGCTGCCTGCGACGGGGCGGGCCTCGGGCCGGCGGTGACATGGTCCCCGAGGCTGATGTCAGGACTCCTGTCCGGCCCCCGATGCCCCTCGGGACCGGATTTCACTTTCCGGCTGGTCGCAGGCTAAAGTTCTTCTTGTTCCGCCGCCGGAAAGCCGGAGTCGGACACCGCAAGGGGCTATAGCTCAGTTGGTAGAGCGCCTGCATGGCATGCAGGAGGTCAGGAGTTCAATTCTCCTTAGCTCCACAGATCGGCTTCACGGATCAGTTCAGCAGATCGATGATCCCGTTCCCATCAGGGGGCGGGATTTTTCGTGCCCTCCGCTGCCTTCGGAGATCCCGCAGCCGGGCGGCCCGCGCACGCGTCTCCTCGTCGGCCGGCCGGTAGACCACGACCCGGCACTCCGGCATCCCGTCGACCGACAACGACACCGACGTCATCCGCAACTCGCCCACCGCCACGTGCCGGAACGTCTTCACGCGCGGTCCCGGTGGCGTCACGTCCCCGTTCCGCCACAGCCGGGCGAAGTGTCCGCTGACCTCCGACAGCCCGCGTATGAAGTCCTCCCACACGGGCTCGCCCACATGTCTCCCGTACGCGGCCCTCAGCGTCGCCACCATCACCGGCAGCTCGCTCTCCCGGAACACCAGCGGACAGTCCTCCTCCGAGGCCGTGAACAGCGTCCACAGGGCGTTGCGGACCGCGCCTTCGGCGGGGCGCCTCTCCGGCACGACGAACAGGTCCCGGTAGGCCGGGTTGGTCGCGAGGATGTCGTACCGCGCGTTGTAGACCACCGCCGGACTCGGATCGAGGGCGTCGATGATCTCCTGGACCTCCGGACTCACGGCCGGAGCGGTCGACTCCGGACCGTGCGTGTACGGCACCTCCGCCAGGTCGTACAGATGCTCGCGCTCCGGCCCGCCGAGCCGTAACGTGCGCGCGACCGCGTCCAGGACCTGCGGCGACGCGTTGATCGGCCGTCCCTGCTCCAGCCACGTGTACCAGGTGACACCGACCCCCGACAGCTGCGCCACCTCCTCGCGCCGCAACCCCGGTGTGCGGCGGCGCGGTCCCGGCGGCATCCCCACGTCGGCCGGTGTCACCCGCGCCCGCCTGCTCCGCAGGAAGGCGGCCAGCTCCGGCCGACGCCGCTGTGTCGTGGCCATCGTCGTCACATCCCCCATCGTCGATTCCCAACCCTGCCCCTGCCAGGTGCTGTCAGTACCAGCATCAGCGGGCTCTCGCTCCCCGTGCCAACTCGCGCCCACGCTCGATGCCATGACGACGACCCCCGCGAGCCCGGGCTCCGTACCAGGACCCGGCCCCGCACCCACATCCGGCTCCAGCCCCGCATCTGCATCCGCAACCGCAACCGCGCCCGCATCCGGCCCCGGACCAAGACCTGCCACAAGTAAAACTCCCGGCACTGACAATCGCCCCGGACGACTGCTGGCGATCGTCCTCGCCGCCCAGTTCATGGCGCTTCTCGACGCCTTCATCGTCAATGTCGCGGTCCCCACCATCGGCACCGAACTCCACGCCTCCGGCGCCGAATTACAGCTGGTGGTCGCCGGATACGCCATCACGTACTCCGTCCTGCTGATCACCGGCGCCCGCCTCGGCGACCTGCTCGGCCACCGCCGCGTCTACCTGGCCGGCCTCGCGCTGTTCACGGCGGCCTCGCTCGCCTGCGGACTCGCCCAGGGCACGGGCGAGTTGATCGCCTTCCGGTTGATCCAGGGAGCCGGCTCGGCGGTGATGATCCCGCAGGTCCTCAGCCTCATCCAGCGGAACTTCACCGGCGAGGCCCGGGGCAGGGCCCTCGGCCTGTACGCGGCGGTCCTCGCGACCGGCGCCGCGGCCGGACAGGTGCTGGGCGGGGTCCTGGTCAGCGCGGACCTGTTCGGCACGGGCTGGCGCCCGGTGTTCCTGGTGAACGTGCCGGTGGGCCTCGTACTGCTGGCGCTCGGCGCGCGCGTCCTGCCGCGCGACGACGCACGCGCCCCGGAGCGCTCGCACCGGCTCGACCTGCCGGGCCTGATGCTGCTGGGCGCCGCCGTGTCGTTGCTCACTGTGCCGCTGGTGCTCGGGCAGGAGGAGGACTGGCCCCTGTGGTCCTGGTTGTCGCTCGCGACCGCCGTGGTCGTCTTCGCCCTGTTCTGCGCGTACGAGTCCCGGCTCGCCCGGCGCGGCGGCACCCCGTTGATCGCGCCCAGGGTGCTGAGGCACCCCGGCATCGGCCTCGCGGTGTTCCGGATCACGGCTGTGATGGCTGTCAACGGAGGCTTCCTGTTCGCGCTCACGCTGCACGTGCAGGGCGGCCTCGGCTACAGCCCGCTGCGCGCGGGACTCACCTTCGCGCCGACCGCGGTGGTCTTCGGGCTGGTCGGGCTGACCTGGCGCGGGTGGCCCGCCTCCTGGCAACGCGCCCTGATCCCGGCCGGGTTCGCAGTCGCCGCGGTCTCCGTGGCGGCCGTGGGCCTGGCACTCCGGGACGGCCGCGGGGCCGGCTTCTGGCTGTACGCTGCGTTCGCCGGTGTTGGTACGGGGCTCGCGCTCGGTTTCGGCCCCACCCTCACGCGGGCACTCGCCACCGTGCGCCCCGAGGACGCGGCGGACGCCAGCGGACTGCTCGCCACGGTCACCCAGCTCGGTCAGCTGATCGGTGTCGCGGCGTTCGGCACACTCTTCTTGAATCGACTTGAGTCACTTGGGGCCTCCGGGGCGTATACCTCTTCGGACGCGCTTCTCGTCTGCATGTTCGCGCTGGCCGCGACCGCTGCGACGGGTGCTGTGTCCGGACTGGTACGAAGGCGTCGCTGACCGTATTGGTCCGGCCGTGGCAGAATCAGACGGCCGGAAGGGGCGGCCCGACGGGAGGGAGTGGCGATGCCTGCGAGCATCCTCGGTGAGGTCGACGACCTTCCCGAATCCGAGGTGATACGGGACCGGATCACTCGCCTCGACTGCCCTTCCTGCGGTTCGGCCCACGTTGCCCTGCTTCTCGGCGACAACGGCGGATTTTCCTACGTGTGCACGGCCTGCGGCCACAGCTGGAGCTGATTGATGGGTGCACACAGGAGAAAGTGCGATTGGTGCGGCAGTGGTACGCCCATTGTCCGCGACATGGAGCCGGTCAACCACGACTACCAGTACTGGTGCGAGGAATGCGCTCGGGCGCTGATCATAAAAGGCGACCCGATCGAGACGTACCGTGAACTGGAGGGTGAGCCGATCTACGGTCGGCTCCTCGACGAGCACTGCACGCTCAAGCGGTTCTATTCGTTCGCCACGGCCTGACGTCGGCCGGGGTTTCGCCACACGGTGACCCCGGTCACGGCAAGGACCGCGGAAGCGGCCTCTCCGTAGAGGGCCGACAACGTCAACTCGACGCTATCCGGCGCACTGTCCCTCTTGTCCGGCTTGTTCTCGCGTACCGGAAACGATTTGGTGGTGCGCCGGAGGGACCGGTAATGTTGGCGTCGCCGCCGGGGAAGTCCGGTGGAACACCACAAGGGGCTATAGCTCAGTTGGTAGAGCACCTGCATGGCATGCAGGGGGTCAGGAGTTCAAATCTCCTTAGCTCCACAAGTTTGTGCGAGGGCGACCTGTGTCCGCGAGAAACGCGGACCGGGTCGCCTTTGTCGTTTCTGCGCGGCTGCGCCGCGCGTTGCGGGGGCTTCGCCACCCGCACCCCCCGGCCAGGCGCGCCGCAGTCCGAGCAAGAGACCTCGGGCGCGCCGGAGTTGGCGCAGGAGGCGGGCCACCTGTGTCCAGGGGCCCACCTTTCGTGTCAGCGGCCGCGGCCCAGGGCGCGGCGGCCGCCGCCCTCGCGTACGGCGGGGAGGTTCTGGCGGGGAGCCGCTCCGCGGGTGTCCTCCTCCAGGCGCAGGGCGAGTGCCGGGCAGCGCCGTACGGCGCGCAGCGCCTTCGCCTCCGCGTACCGGGGCACCTGGGCCTGGGCGACGGTCGGGAAGCCGTCGGCGCCCAGCTGGAAGACCTCCGGGAGGATGTCCGCGCACAGGCCATGGCCACGGCACAGCGTCCAGTCGACGTAGATCTTCTGGCGGCTGGGACCCTGCTCCTGCTCCGGCTGGCCGCCGCCCGGGATGCCGGTGGGCTGCTGGCCGCCCTCGAAGAGCGGCAGAACGCCCTCTACGGGCCTTCCGCAGCCGTTGCCGAGTACATGGGCGGCCAGGTCGTCCGTGAACGCCTTGATGGTCGATTCCAGGAACATCGCGGAGCCGTCGGGGTGCGAGCACGCGCCGCGCCGCTTCACGGCGTTGGCGACCTGCTTGAGCGCCTCCAGGGCGGCCGGGCCGCCGCCGTTGAGGATGTCCTCCATGCCGCGTGCCGCGGCGGGCAGTCCGAGGTAGCAGGGACCGCACTGTCCCGCGCTCTCCTCCGCCAGCCACTGAGCCACCCGCAGCGACTCGCCCAGGGGGCAGGTCGCCGTGCTGATCGGCAGGATCGCGCCCGCGCCGAGCGCACCGCCCACCGCGTCCAGGGAGTTGCGCGAGACGATCGCCTCGTTGACCGTCGCGGCGTCGATCCACTTGCCGTGGTACCCGCCGGTCAGCACGCCCTGCGGGACCGGCGGGGCGCCGGCCAGCTGCAGGATGTAGCGCAGTGGTACGCCGGTGGGGGCCTCGATCACCATGGGGCGGGCGACCGCTCCGGAGACGGTGAGCATGACCGTGCCGGGCTCGTCGTACAGGCCGGTGTTGCCGTAGCGCTCGGCGCCGATGCGCGCGGCGATCGCCAGCTGGGCGAACGTCTCGGCGTTCGACAGCAGGGTGGGCGCGCCGCCGACACCGTTCTGCGAGGCGCTGGTCTTACGGCCGGGCGGGATCGCGGGACCGCCGTCGATGGAGCGGACCAGCGAGGCCGCAGCTCCGGTCACCATGCGCACCGGATTGCGCTGCACGCGCGCGCGGATGGTCGCTCCGCGCCGGTTGCTCAGCCCGCGCTCGGAGAGTGCCGCCTCCATCGACCGCTGTGTGGACTCGCGGGTCACGCCGACGACCAGGGTGCGTGCGCCCAGCGCCTCGGCGACCAGCAGGGCGCCGTCCAGGATCAGGTGCGGGGCACGGTTGATCATCACCGTGTCCTTGCGGCAGGCGGGCTCGTCCTCGCTGCCGTTGACGACGACCACGGGCCGTACACCGCGCTTGATCGCCGCCTCGGCGACCGATCGCAGCTTCTTGTGGAACGGGAAGCCCGCGCCGCCGCGGCCCTTCAGAGAGATCCGCTCGGACAGCTGCGCGAGCTGCTCGCCGCCCATGGGCTCGAGCGGCCCGTGCACCTTCAGGTGCATGGGCAGGTCGAGTCTCTCGACGAGATCGAATCCGGAGGTGAGCTGGGGCAGCCCCACCACTCGGACTTCGGGGACGTCGGGAAGGGCCTCGTTCACTAAAAGCCTCCGGAAGGCGCGTTCCAGGGTTCGCCGTTGCTGGGTGCCTCGTAGGAACCGGGCAGCGTTTCAGTGGCGGGACCGCTGTTGTACGTGTCATTCGGGTTGTACGTACCGAGGGGGTCGTTCGTCTCACCGGTGTCGTACACATCACTTGTGCCGTACATGGGAACGGCACCGGTGTCGTACGCACCGTTCGCGTTGTACGTGGGGATGGTCCCGGTGTCGTACGTCGGTGCCCCGGCGGCGCGCGGCGGGGCCTCGTAGAGCGGCGGGGACGGGGTCGGCCAGCGGGCTCCGGTGTTGCCGTCGACGCGCGGCATCGCCTCCGTGGGCTGCGCGTCCATCGGACCTTGCATGCGCTGGGTCGGGTCGGCCGTCATCGGGTCCTGCGCGCGCGGGGTGTTGACCGCCCGGTAGGCGGCCGCGAAACCGCCGGTGTCCGTGAGGGATCCGGTGTCCGTGAAGGACGCCGTGTCCTGGAGGGCGGGGCGCTGGGAATCGAACGGCGCGGACGGGGACGACGTCCGCTGCGAGGGAAGCGGCATGTCCGGGAAGCCGGGCCGACCGCCGCCGCCGGGCAGCGAGGTGTCCGTGGCACGCCGTGCCGCGGGCTCCTCGCGGAGAGGCCGGTTTCCGCTGTCGAGCAGGGACAGGACGCGCCTGGCGACCTTCCGCTTGAACGACAGGGGGGCCGACCGCAGGAGCAGCGCGCCCATGACCGCGACCAGGGCCAGGCTGTACAGGATCACGAAGATCGGCTTCGCCTCGCGCCCCGCGAAGAGGCCGTGGACCAGGGCCGCGCACCAGGCCGGGTAGGCCAGCATGTGCACCGCGCGCCAGCGGGCGGCCACCTCGGCGGGGGACGCGAACGCACTGCGCAGCGCGCCCGTGAGGGCCGTGAAGACCATCAGCAGGCCGGCCAGGGAGCCGAAGCCGACGAGCCCGTTGGAGCCCGTGACACCGAGACCGAAGGGGATCAGGACCCCGATCAGCGTCGTGTGGTCGAGCGCGAGCTTGACCGTGACGTGCAGCATCAGGAAACCGACCGAGCTCACCGCTGTCGACCTGTGCACGGCCTGGGCGATCAGCCGCTGACGGGTGTTGAGGAAGACCCGGTCGGTGGCCACGAGTCCCCAGAGCACCGAGAGGGTGAGGGCGACGAGCGACAGCACGCCCGCGCCGAAGTTCAGGAAGTCGCGGAATCCGTCACCTCCTACCAGGACGACCACGGGTATGAGCAGCAAAACGGCAGCCGTGACTCCGCCCCGGACCGAGCGGCCCTGGGGGAGCGTGCTGTTGTTGCGGCGAGAGTTCATGGGGGCAACTCCGAACAGTTCGGGAAAGCGGTCCCGCTGCCGCACTCTAGGTCGAGCCATACCGATGGGTACGAGGTTTGAGTTATTGCGCTGTTATCAAAGGGCGGTGAGGGAGTTGTGATGTCCCTTAGGAGCCCTTACGCGAAGTAACTTTTGACTTTCGTTCAGCCTCTGTCGACCTGGTGCGGGCGTGACACGCAGTGCCGCAGCGTAGCCGAAAGCGCGTCGCGGTCCGTGCGGCCGCTGCGGTACCCTGACGCCATGCGTGCCGTACGCCTTCTGCTTAGCGAGCCGCGCTGATCAATCCCGGTCGTCGGACAACCGCGACCGGCATCGGCGCGGCGCCCCCTCCTGTGCGAGGGGCTTTTTCATTTCCCGGGCCGCTGGCAGAGACGATCGATGGAGCTTTGAGGATCATGAGCGAGACGAATACCGCTGCCGCCTCCGAGGTGGCCGCGCCGCACCGCTACACGGCCGCCATGGCCGAGCAGATCGAGGCACGCTGGCAGGACTTCTGGGACGCCGACGGCACCTACGCGGCGCCCAACCCGAAGGGTGACCTGGCAGGTGACCCCGAGCTGGTCGCCAGGCCCAAGAAGTTCATCATGGACATGTTCCCGTACCCCTCCGGTGCGGGCCTGCACGTCGGCCACCCCCTGGGCTACATCGCCACCGATGTATTCGCCCGGTACCAGCGGATGACCGGCCACAACGTCCTGCACACCCTGGGCTTCGACGCCTTCGGCCTGCCCGCCGAGCAGTACGCCGTGCAGACCGGCACGCATCCGCGCGTGTCCACCGAGGCCAACATCGAGAACATGAAGGTCCAGCTGCGCCGGCTGGGCCTGGGCCACGACAAGCGCCGGTCGTTCGCGACGATCGACCCGGGGTACTACAAGTGGACCCAGTGGATCTTCCTGCAGATCTTCAACTCCTGGTACGACGAAGAGGCGAACAAGGCCCGCCCGATCGCCGAGCTGGTCGCCCAGTTCGAGATCGGTGAGCGCGCCGTACCCGGTGGACGCTCCTGGCGCGAGCTGACCGAGGTCGAGCGCGCCGACGTCCTGAGCGAGTACCGCCTGGCGTACGCGTCCGACGCGCCCGTCAACTGGTGTCCCGGGCTGGGCACCGTGCTGGCCAACGAGGAGGTCACCGCCGACGGCCGCTCCGAGCGCGGCAACTTCCCCGTCTTCAAGGCCAAGCTGCGCCAGTGGAACATGCGGATCACCGCGTACGCCGACAGGTTGCTGGATGATCTGGCCGCCCTTGACTGGCCCGAGGCCATCAAGCTGCAGCAGCGCAACTGGATCGGCCGCTCCGAGGGCGCCCGCGTCGACTTCCCCGTGGACGGCGAGGCCATCTCGGTCTTCACCACCCGCCCGGACACCCTGTTCGGCGCCACCTACATGGTCCTGGCGCCCGAACACCCGCTGGTCGAGAAGTTCACCCCGGCCGCCTGGCCCGAGGGCACCCACGGCGTCTGGACGGGCGGGCACGCCACCCCCGCCGAGGCCGTCGCCGCCTACCGCGCGCAGGCCGCCTCGAAGTCCGACGTCGAGCGGCAGGCCGAGGCCAAGGACAAGACCGGCGTCTTCATCGGCTCGTACGCGACCAACCCGGTCAACGGCGAGCAGGTCCCCGTCTTCATCGCCGACTACGTCCTGATGGGCTACGGCACGGGCGCGATCATGGCCGTCCCGGCGGGCGACCAGCGCGACTTCGAGTTCGCGCGCGCCTTCGAGCTGCCGATCCACTGCATCGTCGAGCCGACCGACGGCCGGGGTACCGACACGTCGACATGGGACGACGCCTTCGGGTCGTACGACGCCAAAATCATCAACTCTGTCAACGACGACGTGTCGCTGGACGGCCTGGGCGTCGCCGAGGCCAAGGCACGCATCACCGAGTGGCTGGAGCGCAAGGGCGTCGGCCACGGCACCGTCAACTTCCGGCTGCGCGACTGGCTGTTCAGCCGCCAGCGCTACTGGGGCGAGCCCTTCCCGATCGTCTACGACGAGGACGGCATCGCCCACCCGCTGCCCGAGTCGATGCTGCCCCTGGAGCTGCCCGAGGTCGAGGACTACTCGCCGCGCACCTTCGACCCCGACGACGCGAACACGTCCCCGGAGACCCCGCTGTCCCGCAACGAGGACTGGGTCGACGTCACGCTGGACCTGGGCGACGGCCGCGGCCTGCGCAAGTACCGCCGCGAGACCAACACCATGCCCAACTGGGCCGGTTCCTGCTGGTACGAGCTGCGCTACCTGGACCCGCACAACTCCGAGAAGCTGGTCGACCCGGAGATCGAGCAGTACTGGATGGGCCCGCGCGAGGGCCGGCCGCACGGCGGCGTCGACCTGTACGTCGGCGGCGCCGAGCACGCCGTGCTGCACCTGCTGTACGCACGCTTCTGGTCGAAGGTGCTGTTCGACCTGGGGCACGTCTCCTCGGTCGAGCCGTTCCACAAGCTGTTCAACCAGGGCATGATCCAGGCCTACGTGTACCGCGACAGCCGTGGCATCGCCGTACCGGCCGCCGAGGTGGAGGAGCGCGACGGCGCTTACTACTACCAGGGCGAGAAGGTCTCCCGGCTGCTGGGAAAGATGGGCAAGTCCCTGAAGAACGCGGTCACTCCGGACGAGATCTGCGCCGAGTACGGGGCGGACACGCTGCGTCTGTACGAGATGGCGATGGGCCCCCTGGACGTGTCGCGGCCGTGGGACACGCGCGCGGTGGTGGGCCAGTTCCGGCTGCTGCAGCGGCTGTGGCGCAATGTCGTCGACGAGACGACCGGTGAGGTCACCGTCGTCGACACCGAGCCGGACGAGCAGACGCTGCGCGCCCTGCACAAGGCCATCGACGGCGTGCGCCAGGACCTGGAGGGCATGCGCTTCAACACCGCCATCGCCAAGGTCACCGAGCTGAACAACCACCTGACCAAGGTGGGCGGTCCGGTCGCGCGCACGGTCGCCGAGCCGCTGGTGCTGCTGGTCGCGCCGCTGGCCCCGCACATCGCCGAGGAGCTGTGGCGCAAGCTGGGCCACACGGATTCGGTCGTCCACCGGGACTTCCCGGTCGCCGACCCGGCGTACGTCGTGGACGAGACCGTGACCTGCGTCGTGCAGATCAAGGGCAAGGTCAAGGCGCGCCTGGAGGTCTCCCCGTCGATCTCGGACGAGGAACTGGAGAAGGTGGCGCTGAGCGACGAGAAGGTGGTCGCCGCGCTGGACGGAGCGGGAATCCGCAAGGTGATCGTGCGGGCGCCGAAGCTGGTGAACATCGTTCCCGCGTAGGCGGCGGCCTGAGCGGGGCGGGGGGCAGTTTCCCTAGTCGGGGTAGTCCCCTACGGGCAGGTTGGGGGTTCCGCTGGAACCCTCGGCCTGCCTTTTCCGTTTACCGTGGAAGAGCCGGCAGGCGCCGGCCGGTACTGGACCAGCACGCGAGAGGATCGTCATGGAAGCCGTGGGCGTAATCGTGGCGCTGATCTTCTTGCTGTTCGTGGCGCTGGGCGCGTATGCCACGGTGAGAGTGGTCGGCGCGGCCAAGCGCGGCGTGGACCGCACCGTGGCACAGGCCCGCCGCACGGTGGAGGACTCCACCCTCAGGGCGAAGACCCTCGCCCAGCCGGGACCCCAGGGTGAGATCGCCCAACTACGCCTCTCCTTGCGCACATCGATGCGCGCCACTCAGGACGCGCTGCACGCGGGCGTGACGGAGGACGAGTCGCTGAAGGAGTCCCTGGCACTCTTCGAGCGGCTCAGCGCTCATGGCCACGAGCTGGACGGCGAGCTGAAGCGACTGGAGCGGGAGCCGGACAGGGCCCGCCTCGCCGAGCGGCTTCCCTCGCTGCGGGAGCGTACGGAGCAGATAACGCAGTCGGCGGACGCCCTGCGCTGGGCGGCGCGCGACCGTGCCCAGCGCTTCGTGAACGACGACCTGGACTCGCTGAGCACGCAGATCGGCATGGAGGCGGGCGCACTGCGGCACTGGACGACGGAGCCGTCTCCCACGGGGACATCCGAGCCGTCTTCCGCGGGGACGCCCAGTCCGTCCGCAGGGATGCCCGAGCCGTCTGCCACGCCGACCCCGGATCCGGCTTCGGCACGGACGCCGCCCCCGGCCCCGTGGCCGGAAGCGCCGGCCGTCGCCGCCGCCGACCAGCAGACCTGGCCGGAGACCCCCGAGTCGCGTACGGCCGAGGAACCCACCCGGGCCGCGATCGAACCGCCCGTTCAGCGTGCCGCGTACCCTTGGGAGAAGAAGCCCCGCCCTGAGAGCACGACTTGATTCGGTCGGCCCGGCCGCAGGTGAGAGGGGCCGGGCTGCCGTCCACGGCCCCCGACAGGTAACCTCCAGTTCATGTCCCGCCATGTCGCGATCGTCACCGATTCAACGGCCTACCTGCCGCCGCTGACGATGGAGCGCCACGGCATCACCGCGGTGCCCCTGACCGTGGTCCTCGGCGATCAGGCACTCGAAGAGGGCACCGAGATCTCCGCCCGTTCACTGGCCCTGGCACTGCAGAAGCGACGGTCCGTCACCACCTCCCGGCCCAGCCCCGAGCTCTTCGCCGAGACCTACCGCAGGATCGCCGAGTCGGGCGTCACGGGCATCGTCTCGCTGCATCTGTCCGCCGAGTTCTCGGGCACGTACGACGCGGCGGTCCTCGCCGCGCGCGAGGCGCCGGTACCGGTGCGGGTGGTGGACACCGGGATGGTCGCCATGGCCCTCGGCTTCTGCGCGCTGGCCGCGGCAGAGTCCGCGGAGGCGGGCGGCACGGTCGACGAGGCGGTCACCGCGGCGGAGAAACGGGCCGCGGGTACGTACGCCTACTTCTACGTGGACACCCTCGACTATCTGCGCCGGGGCGGCCGGATCGGGGCGGCGCAGGCGCTGCTCGGCTCGGCGCTGGCCGTGAAACCGCTGCTGCAACTGGACGGCGGCCGCATCGAGCTCCTGGAGAAGGTACGGACCGCCGGTAAGGCGATCGCCCGCCTGGAGGAGATCGTGGCCGACCGGGCGGGGAGCGCGCAGGTCGACATCGCGGTCCACCATCTTGCCGCGCCCGAGCGGGCGTCGGCGCTCGCGGAGCGGTTGCGGACTCGGGTGCCGGGGCTGGCCGACCTGCATGTGAGCGAGGTCGGAGCGGTGATCGGGGCACACACCGGGCCCGGGTTGCTCGGAGCGGTCGTTTCTCCTCGGTGAGGACTGGCTGACTCGTCTGGGTGACGGAGTTATCCACAACTGGGCGGTAATCCCCGGGAATTGAGCAAGATCATCGCGGTGTGGCGGTCGTGAGTGATTCTCGTCGCATGTCACTTCGATCACCTTCACGGACAGCGACAGCAACCAGTGGGCCGGGCCGGGGCCCGGTCTCCGACAGTCGTACGCGAGGCCACCGCCGCCATCACGGCCACCACAACCGTCACCGCTATCGCGGCAGGTCCCGGCGCCGAGAAGCCTCGGCGGAGGCATTGCGCCTGCGCGCGGAGACACTCTTCGCCGAACGGACGAGGGTGCGCGGAGAGTTGAGGCATGGACCGCCGGTGGTGCTGGACGAGCCGGGGTGGGGGCGTCGTCGTGCCCGGACTGGTGTGGCAGCTGGGGCGGAAGCCAGGACGGATACCGGGGCGGAGGGCTGGGCTGAGACCGGGGCGGAAGCCAGGACGGATACCGGGGCGGAGGGCTGGGCTGAGACCGGGGCGGAAAGCTGGGCCGAGGGTGACGCCGGTGCTGAGGTCGAGGCAGAGATCGGCGTGGCTGGGGCCGGAGTTGGGGCCGGAGTTGGGGCCGGAGTTGGGGTCGGGGGTGGAGCCGGATTTGGAGCCGGGGCCGGGGCCGGAGGTGAGGTCGGGGCCGGAGGCCAAGCCGGAGTCGGAGCTGGAACTGGAGCTGGGGCCGATGCGGCGTGGCGGGAGCGGACCGGGCTTGCTGTCCGGGAGCGGATGCCCTTGTGGTTGCAGTCCAGGTGCGGGCTGGAGCGGAGGAGCGTGGTCGCGCTCACTGTGGTTCTCGTTGTCGCGGCGGTCTTCGCCGCCCAGCATTTCTGGTCGGGTCGTACCCAGCCGGTGCGGGCACCCGAAGTGGTGCGGGCCGCGAGTCCGTACGGGGCAGAGGGCGAGGGCGGGCAGGAGGCGGCGCCCGGATCATCCGCCGCCGCACGGGACCCCGTGGGCGCGGCCGGAGCCGCCATCGTGGTGGACGTCAGCGGCAAGGTGCGCGAGCCCGGTATCCATCGGTTGCCGGCCGGTTCCCGGGTCGCCGACGCCCTTCAGGCGGCCGGCGGGGTGCGGCCCGGCACCGACACCGAGGGACTCAACCGGGCGCGGCTCCTCGTGGACGGTGAGCAGGTGGTGGTCGGAGCCCCTCCGGCTTCCCCCGCCGGGCCAGGCGGGGCGGGAGGTCCGGGAGGTCCGGGTGCTGTGGGCTCCGGCGGAGCCGCCGCGGGCGCGGCTGCTCCGGTCGGCCTCAACACGGCCACCTTGGAACAACTGGACACATTGCCCGGTGTCGGTCCCGTGCTCGCCCAGCACATCATCGACTACCGCACCCAGCACGGCGGTTTCCGCTCGGTCGACGAACTCCGTGAGGTGAACGGCATCGGCGACCGCCGTTTCGCCGATCTGCAGAATCTCGTACGGCCATGACATCCCGTACGGCCATGACGGGCCCGGGGATTCACGGTCGGGCTGGGCAGCCAGGAGCACGGCAGGCTGCCCCGGAGCCCGGTGTGCCGGGTGGTGCTCAGTGGTCCGACCGCCGCTCGGGCGTACACGCCACCTCCGACAACCCGCTCGGTGCCGCGCATCCTCGCCAAGAGGCGCCGACGGATCTGCGGTTGGTGCCGCCGGCGCTGGCGGCGTGGGCGACCGCGGCGGTGGCACTGGAGGCGCCACCGGGGTGGGTCACCGGTGTGGTGATCGTCTGTGTGGTCGTGGCCGGTGGGCTGTTGGCGACCCAGCGGGGCCGTACGCGCAGTGAGTCGCAGCCACGTCATCAGCCGCAGCTCAGTCATCGGCCCAATCATCAACTGGAGCCCAGTCATCAGCCGGAGCCGGAGCCGGAGCGACAGTCGGAGCGGGCGCGGGCGCGGGCGCGGGAGCTGGCGCGGCAGTCGCAGCGAGGCGGCGCGTGGCAGGGTCGATGGCGTTCGTGGACGAAAGTCTCCGTTGCCGCCGTGCTGCTCTGTGTCGCGGCGGCGGCTGTCTCCGGCGGTCTGCACGGTGCGGACCTGCGCCGTGGCCCCGTTCCGGAGCTGGCGCGGCAGTACGCCCAGGTGACCGCCGAGGCGGAGATCACCTCGGATCCACGGCTGACCCGCCCCCGGATCAAGGGCGACCACGCGGCGCCGACCGCCATCCTGGTCAACGCCGAGGTCCGACGTGTCGAGAAGCCGGACGGGACGGCGGTGGAAACGCGAACTCCGGTGCTGCTGACCGTGGACGCGGGTGCGCGGGCGGTCCGTGAGCGTCAGGGCGGCTCGCCCTGGCTCTCGCTCCTGCCTTCCACACGGGTGTGTGTGACGGCCCGAGTCGTGCCAGCGCTCGGAGACGGAGACCGGATCGCGGCAGTACTGCGCGTGCGTGGCAGCGGGCCGCCGAGGGTGGTCGGGCCGCCGTCGGACACGCAGCGGTTCGCCGGAGAGCTGCGCGGCGGGCTGCGGGCGGCGACCGACGGGCTGGAGCCGGACGCGCGGGCGCTGTTGCCGGGCCTGGTGGTGGGGGACACCTCACGGGTCACGCCGGAGCTGGACGAGGCCTTCAAAGCGACGGATCTCACACATCTTCTGGCGGTCAGCGGAGCCAACTTCACGATCGTGCTCGCCCTGCTCATCGGGCCGCCCGGCCGTGCCCAGCAGGCGGAACGCCGAGGGCTGGCACCGCGGCTGGGTATCCCGCTGCGGGCGACCGCGCTGTTCGGTGGGGCGCTCACGCTCGGCTTCGTGATCGTGTGCCGGCCCGACCCGAGCGTGCTGCGAGCCGCGGCCTGCGGATCGATCGCGCTGCTGGCCATCGCGACCGGTCGCCGCAGATCACTGATCCCGGCGCTGGCCACGGCGGTTCTGGTGCTCGTGCTCTACGACCCCTGGCTCGCCCGGAGTTACGGGTTCCTGCTCTCCGTGCTTGCCACCGGGGCCCTGCTCACGCTGGCTCCGCGGTGGAGTTCCGCGTTGCGGAGACGTGGGGTGCCGCCGCGGTTGGCCGAGGCGTTGGCGGCCGCGGGCGCCGCGCAGGCGGTGTGCGCACCGGTGGTCGCCGTCCTCTCGGCACGGGTGAGCCTGGTGGCGGTGCCGTGCAATCTGCTGGTGGAGTTCGCGGTCGCGCCGGCCACGGTGCTGGGCTTCGCGACCCTGGCTGCGGCTCCATGGGCGATGCCGGTCGCCAAGGCACTGGCGTGGTGCGCGAGTTGGCCCGCCGGATGGATCGCGGACATCGCCCGGGCGGGGGCCGCGCTGCCGGGCGGAGGAGTGGACTGGCCGGGCAGTTGGGCAGGCGCTCTGCTGCTCGCCTCCGTGATCGCCGTTGTCGTGCTGGTCGGCCGCAGGCTCCTGAGGCATCCCTGGCTCAGCGCCGCCTGCGGAGTGCTGCTTCTGCTCGTGATGGTGCAGCCGCCCCCTCTCACCCGGGTGATCACGGGGTGGCCGCCGCCCGGCTGGCGGTTCGCGATGTGTGACGTGGGGCAGGGCGACGCGACGGTGCTCGCGGCGGGTGACGGTACCGCTGTCGTGGTCGACGCGGGACCGGACCCGGTGCTGGCCGACCGATGTCTGCGGGCGCTCGGCATCACCCGGATCCCGCTCGTCGTACTGACGCACTTCCACGCGGACCACGTCGCCGGGCTGCCGGGTGTGCTGCGCGGGCGTTCGGTGGGCGCGATCGAGACCACGGGCTTCGAAGAGCCGCTGGATCAGGCGGAGTTCGTCCACCGGCAGGCGGCGGCCCGGCGGATCCCGGTGACGCGGGCGGTGGCGGGGGAACGGCGTC
The DNA here is from genome assembly GCF_026341515.1 of Streptomyces sp. NBC_00878. Classification (NCBI taxonomy): domain Bacteria; kingdom Bacillati; phylum Actinomycetota; class Actinomycetes; order Kitasatosporales; family Streptomycetaceae; genus Streptomyces; species Streptomyces sp. NBC_00878. Next base: position 7,239,797 of record NZ_JAPEOK010000001.1, read on the forward strand.
GCACGGGTGCGCTCGACTGGCAGGTCCTGTGGCCGCCACCGGAGCGGGCCCCGGAACCGGAGGGCCCGAACGACGCGAGCGTCACCCTGCTCGTACGGTCGGCGGGGCTGACCCTGCTGATGCTCGGAGACCTCGAACCACCGGCACAGCAGGCGCTGCTGAGATCACCGGCCGGGGCGGGCCTGGGGACCGTGGACGTGCTCAAGGTCGCCCACCATGGGTCGGCCTACCAGGACCCGGAGCTCATACGCCGGGTGGCGCCGCGCCTCGCCGTGATCTCCTGTGGCGCCGACAACCCGTACGGACACCCGGCACCCAGCACGGTGGCGGCACTGCGCGCCGGGGGCGCGGCGGTGCTGCGTACGGACGAGGACGGTGCGGTCGCGGTGGCAGGCGGCGGTGAGCGCCTGCTGGTGGCGAGAGACTGAGCACATGAAACCCGCACAGGCTGATGCCTACCTCCGCCGTATCGGCGCCGCCCACCCCGCCTGGCCGACCGCCGACGTACTGCGTGAACTCCAGATGAGGCACCTGCTGACCGTGCCGTTCGAGAATCTGTCGATCCATCTCGGCGAGGAGATCGTGCTGGAGGAGGAGCGGCTGCTGGACAAAGTGGTGGGTTCCCGGAGGGGCGGTTTCTGTTACGAACTGAACGGGGCGTTCGGGATGTTGCTCGGGGCGCTGGGCTTCGATGTGACATTGCTCGCGGCGCGCGTGTACGGGGAGGAGGAGCGGCTGGGGATCCCGTACGACCATGTCGCGCTGCGGGTGCGGACGGTGGACGGGGGCGACTGGCTCGTCGATGTCGGCTTCGGGGCGAACAGTCACTATCCGCTGGCATTCGGGGAACGGGGCGAACAGGCTGATCCGGGCGGTGCGTTCCGGGTGATCGTGGCCGGGGCGGACCCGGCGGGGGTGCGGGGGAACGACAGGCGGTTCGGGGACCTGGACGTCGTGCGGGACGGCAGGGCGCAGTACCGGCTGGAGACCCGGCCGAGGGTGCTCGGGGACTGCGTGGCCGGGGCCTGGTGGCACAGCACCTCGCCGGCGTCGCACTTCACGCGGTCGCTCGTCTGCTCGCGGCTCACCAAGGACGGCGGGCGTATCACGCTCAGCGGGCGCACGCTCACGGTCACGAAGCCCGACGGCGGGAAGGAGGGGGTGGAACTGGCCACGGACAAGGAGGTGTTGGAGGCATATCGAGAGCGGTTCGGAATCGTGCTGGAGCGCGTCCCGGTTGTCAGAAAGGGCTAATTCTGAGGAAGGAAATGAACGGGGCTGCCAATTCGGGCTACTCGTACGTAGTCCCAGCACATGTGCTGGATTCCTGCGATGTAGTCGTCTGTTGCCTCGAAAGTCGCATCAGTGGTCGAATACCTCCTCGGCAACGGTGATTTCACGAGTTCGTGTCAGGCGAGGGCGGGTCGCAGATGGTCGGCAGCTGGATGAGGAACCGCACGAACCGAGTGCAACGGGGGGATCGGCTCGCCGCGGTGCCGATGCCGGACGGGGCCGGAGTGCTCACCTGCCGGGTACTGGATCCGGTCAACCAGCCGGTGCCGCATGCCGAGTTCGTCGTCACGGACGCGGCGGGGCGAAAAGTGGTCGGCGGCGGGCTGGATCCGTTCGGGTCCTTCACGGTGACGCTGCCCGCCGGCGAGTACCGGCTCGCGGTGTCGGCCGAGGGATACGCCCCGCACCGGGCGAACGCCACAGTGGCCGAGAACGCGCTGGCCTCGCTCGGCGAAGTGACGCTGCAGGTAGCCCGGCCACCGGCGCTGCCCCGGCCGGGCGACTGGGAGATCGAGCCGGCGCACTCCTCGATCGGGTTCACCGCCCGGCACATCGGGCTGGCCAAGGTGCGTGGCCGGTTCAACAGCTTCGCCGGGGCGATACGGCTGGCCGAGCGCCCCGAGGAGTCGGCCATGCATGTGGTGATCGACGCGTCGTCCATCGACACCAACGTGAAGATGCGGGACGACCATCTGCGGTCCGCGGACTTTCTGGATGTCGACCGGTTTCCGACGCTGGAGTTCTACAGCGACCGGTTCGCGCACCGGGGCGGCAACCGGTGGGCGGTCACCGGGGCGCTGTCGCTGCACGGGGTGACGCGGACGATCACGCTCGACACGGAGTATCTCGGCGTCGGCAACGGCATGGAGGGGGAGGTACGGGCGGCCTGCCGGGCGTCCACCGAACTGCGCCGCGACGACTTCACGGTGAGCTGGCAGACGATGCTGGCCCGGGGCATCGCCGTGGTCGGCCCGAGCATCAGGGTCAATCTGGACGTACAGATCGTGCCCAAGGGCTGACCTGTCGTGCCCAAGGGCTGACCTGGTGTTTCGGTGGCCGCCCGCCCTCGGTGCTGAGCCCCGCCCGCGTACCGGAAAATAGCCGTGTGAGCGACGTGAGACATGTACTGGTCCTGCCCGACCGCGATGCCGCGCAGGAGGCGGCGGAGGCGCTCGGAGAGCGGTTCGCCCTCGACGAGGAGCCGCAACTCGTACGGGACGCCTTGGCCGGCGAGGACGATGCCGAGGACGCGCAGTGGCTGCTGGTCCTGCGGGACGGGGACGGGCGGCTCGACGCGAAGGAGTTGGACGAGTTCGCGGGGGAGTGGGATGGGTGGCGGGAGGAGCCGTAGGTCAGTGCGGTCGCCACTGCCACTGCCACTGCGGCTGCGATAACCACGGTTACCGCCACCGCCACCGCCACCGCCACCCCCACTGCCGCTGCGGCAGCCACATTTACAGCCACCACAGCGCTGCCGCCGCTGCCGCGGTCGTCGGCCACCGCATGGACGTTGGCTTGTTCACGGGCGTCGGCTCTCTGCATGGCCAGAGCCGGACCAGCAGGCCGCTGAGTCTCCGTGTGGCCGGGCCAGCCCGCCGCTGGGCCTCTGTGCGGCCGGGCCACCACGCCGCCGGTCCAACCTACGCTCGTCGGCCACTCCCAGTCGTCGGTGACTACCTACGGGCATCGGCTCAGCCTTCGGCCGTCGGTGCCGTCGGTGCCGTCTATGGCCGTCGGCCTTGCGCTCCGGCTGCCCGTTTCGCCCTCCGGCAAGTCCACTCCTTGCTGGACGATTCGCTTCACCGTCGGCGGTCGGAGTTCGTTGTCAGTGGTGCGTGGGATGCTTGAGTGCGATGGCCAGGAACTCTGCAAACGACAATCCGCTCGCCCCTGTCACGATCGCCGTCGGCCAGGAGGATCTCCTGCTCGACCGTGCCGTGCAGGAGGTGGTGGCCGCCGCGCGGGCCGCCGACGCGGACACGGACGTACGGGATCTCACGTCGGACCAGGTGCAGCCGGGCACGCTCGCCGAGCTGACCAGTCCGTCGCTCTTCGCGGAGCGCAAGGTCGTCGTGGTGCGCAACGCACAGGACCTGTCGGCCGACACGATCAAGGACGTGAAGGGGTATCTGGGCGCCCCCGCCGAGGAGATCACGCTCGTGCTGTTGCACGCGGGTGCGGCCAAGGGCAAGGGGCTGCTCGATGCCGCGCGCAAGGCGGGTGCGCGGGAGATCGCCTGTCCCAAGATGACGAAGCCGGCGGATCGGCTGGCGTTCGTGCGGAGCGAGTTCCGGGCGCTGGGGCGGTCCGCCACGCCTGAGGCCTGCCAGGCCCTTGTCGATTCCATCGGGAGCGATCTGCGGGAGCTGGCGTCCGCCGTGACGCAGCTCGTCTCGGACATCGAGGGGACGATCGACGAGGCCGTTGTCGGGCGGTACTACACGGGACGTGCGGAGGCTTCCAGCTTCACGGTGGCCGACCGGGCGGTTGAGGGGCGGGCGGCGGAGGCGTTGGAGGCTCTGCGGTGGTCGTTGTCGACCGGGGTCGCCCCTGTTCTGATCACGAGTGCGTTGGCGCAGGGTGTTCGGGCCATCGGGAAGTTGTCGTCCGCTCGGGGTGGGCGGCCTGCCGATCTTGCCCGGGAGCTGGGGATGCCGCCCTGGAAGATTGATCGGGTGCGGCAGCAGATGCGGGGGTGGACTCCGGACGGGGTTTCCGTCGCGCTGCGCGCGGTGGCGGAGGCCGACGCCGGGGTCAAGGGGGGCGGTGACGATCCCGAGTACGCCCTGGAAAAGGCCGTCGTCGCCATCGCCCGAGCGGCACGCTCCCGCCAGGGGTAGCCACTGCCGGGCTCTTTCCCGCCCCCGCCGCCCCTACCCTCCCCCACTCTCGGCTTCTCCCCCACTCTCGGCTTCTCCCCCACTCTCGGCTTCGCTCGAGCGGGGGGACCCCCATGAGCGGGGGGACCCCCATCGTCCCTTTCTGGGGGCTGCGCCCCCAGTCCCCCGCTGTCGGCCTGAACGGCCTCGTCCTCAAACGTCGGACGGGCTGAAAAGCCCAAAGGCCCCAACCCCTCGTCCCGGGAAGGGCGAGTGGTCGGGGCCTCGGTTGGTGCTGGGACTCGTACCCGCGTGGCGAACGCAGGCCGCGTACGAGTCGGGTTGCCGGGCGGGAGCGGATGAGAGAGGGCCCGCTCAGGTCCGTCCGGCGGTCAAATCAAGTGAGGTCAGCCCTGGAGCGAAGCGACCTTGGAAGCAAGCGCCGACTTCTTGTTGGCGGCCTGGTTCTTGTGGATGACGCCCTTCGAGACAGCCTTGTCCAGCTTGCGTGAAGCCTCGCGCGCGGCCGCCGTGGCCGTCTCGACGTCACCCGCGGCAGCAGCCTCACGGGCCTTGCGGATCGCGGTCTTCAGCGAAGACTTGACGGCCTTGTTGCGCAGCCGAGCCTTCTCATTGGTCTTGATCCGCTTGATCTGGGACTTGATGTTCGCCACGAATGAGCCTTCTCAGGTTCTGGTACGCGAGAAACGAGGGACGGGAAACGGAAATACGCCTCACGGACTCGCCTCGTGCACCGTTTGGTTTCTTGAGGATGTGTCTCCTGCAGAGAGGGCATGAGACACAGCTGTTCAGGCTACCAGTCACCGCACGAGTGGCCCAAACCGGTCGCATGCCCCCGCCCATGGGACCATGGAGCCTACGTATCGATCCGACCCGAGGCGACAGGCGCCTCAAGAGACAGGACCCTGCGTGCCCGCGACCCCTAACAATGTGCCCGAGCCGAGCCGCACCGCCCCGGCTCTGATCCGCAATTTCTGCATCATCGCGCACATCGACCACGGCAAGTCCACGCTCGCCGACCGCATGCTCCAGCTGACCGGGGTGGTCGAGCAGCGGCAGATGCGTGCTCAGTACCTCGACCGGATGGACATCGAGCGCGAGCGTGGCATCACGATCAAGTCCCAGGCGGTCCGGCTGCCCTGGGCACCGTCCGAGGATCCGGGCAACACCCACATCCTCAACATGATCGACACCCCCGGGCACGTGGACTTCACGTATGAGGTCTCCCGGTCGCTAGCCGCCTGCGAGGGGACCGTTCTCCTCGTCGACGCCGCTCAGGGTATCGAGGCGCAGACTCTCGCCAACCTCTACCTGGCGATGGAGAACGACCTCAAGATCATCCCCGTACTGAACAAGATCGACCTGCCGGCCGCTCAGCCGGAGAAGTTCTCCGAGGAGCTGGCCAATCTCATCGGCTGCCAGCCGGAGGACGTGCTCAAGGTCTCGGCGAAGACCGGTATCGGTGTGGACGCGCTCCTGGACCGGGTCGTCCGCGACGTTCCGGCCCCGGTCGGGGTCGCCGACGCGCCCGCTCGCGCGATGATCTTCGACTCCGTCTATGACTCGTACCGGGGTGTGGTCACGTACGTACGTGTCATCGACGGGCAGCTCAGCAAGCGCGAGCGCATCAAGATGATGTCGACCGGCGCCACGCACGAGCTTCTGGAGATCGGCGTCTCGTCCCCCGAGATGACGCCGGCCGACGGCATCGGCGTCGGCGAGGTGGGCTACATCATCACCGGCGTGAAGGACGTCCGTCAGTCCAAGGTCGGTGACACCATCACCAGCAAGGACAAGGGCGCCACCGAGGCCCTCGGCGGGTACAAGGACCCCAAGCCGATGGTTTTTTCCGGTCTGTATCCGCTGGACGGCTCGGACTACCCCGACCTTCGCGAGGCGCTGGACAAGCTCCAGCTCAACGACGCCGCCCTGGTCTACGAGCCGGAGACGTCCGCGGCCCTCGGCTTCGGCTTCCGTGTCGGCTTCCTCGGCCTGCTGCACCTCGATGTCATCCGTGAGCGCCTGGAGCGCGAGTTCAACCTCGAACTCATCGCCACCGCGCCCAACGTGGTCTACCGCGTGAACATGGAGGACGGAAAGGAGCACACGGTCACCAACCCGAGCGAGTTCCCCGAGGGCAAGATCGACAAGGTCTTCGAGCCGGTCGTCCGGGCCACGATCCTCGCTCCCAGCGAGTTCATCGGCTCGATCATGGAACTCTGCCAGACCCGCCGCGGCACTCTCCTCGGCATGGACTATCTGTCGGAGGACCGGGTCGAGATCCGCTACACGCTTCCCCTCGCCGAGATCGTCTTCGACTTCTTCGACAACCTGAAGTCCAAGACCCGCGGGTACGCCTCCCTGGACTACGAGCCCACCGGCGAGCAGGACGCCTCGCTGGTGAAGGTCGACATCCTGCTCCACGGCGACCGCGTCGACGCCTTCTCCGCCGTCACGCACAAGGACGCGGCGTACGCGTACGGCGTACGGCTCGTGGCCAAGCTGCGCGAGCTCATTCCGCGCCAGGCCTTCGAGATTCCCATCCAGGCGGCCATCGGCTCCCGGGTCATCGCCCGCGAGACCATCCGCGCCATCCGCAAGGACGTCCTCGCCAAGTGCTACGGCGGCGATATCTCCCGTAAGCGGAAGCTGCTGGAGAAGCAGAAGGAGGGCAAGAAGCGGATGAAGATGGTGGGCTCTGTGGAGGTTCCGCAAGAGGCCTTCATCGCCGTTCTGTCCAGTGATGACAGTGTCGGCTCGGGCAAGGCCAAGAAGTAGCCACCCCTTGGGTCATCGGTCGGCCGTGCAATCACGGGCCCGTCGCGCTTTCGCGCGGCGGGCCCGCGGTGTTTCCGGACCGCCGCATTCCGTCCGCGGACCGCCGTGTTCCGTCTACGCTCTGTGGGCGTTCCGCCCACGCTCTGTGGGAAGTGACAACACGCCGCCCCTTACGCACCGGGCGGACGGGCTTTACTCTGATCACCACTCGTGGTTACTCGTGAGTTAAACAACGAGTGCACCGAGCCAGTCGCACGTGAGTCATCAGCACCAAAGGCTCCTGAGGCACCCGCAGCAGACGCTCCTGAACCATCCGTACGAAACGCTCCTGAACCATCCGTACGAAACGCTCCTGAACCACCCGTACGAAACGCTCCTGAACCATCCGTACGAAACGCTCCTGAGTCACCAGCACCAACCGCCCCTGGGCGAACTGTCAGAGCCAACCGCCAGAGTCAACCGCAATGAGCCAGCCACACGCACTGTCGCGGGCCCCGGAGGATGTCGTGAGCGACACACAGACCCTGATCGAGAACCGTCCGCCGTCCGTGGCGGCCCTCTTCCTGGAGCGGGTGGCGGCGACGCCGGACGCGGAGGCCTACCGCTACCCCGTACCGCCCGCCTCGGGCGAGGGCCCGGACGACTGGAAGTCGCTGAGCTGGGCACAGGCGGCCGACCGGGTCTACGCGATCGCCGCCGGTCTGATCGAACTCGGTGTGCAGCCGGAGCAGCGCGTGGCGCTCGCCTCCTCGACCCGCGCCGACTGGATCCTCGCCGACCTCGGCATCATGTGCGCGGGCGCGGCGACGACGACCGTGTACCCGCAGACGAACGCGGAGGAGTCGGCCTTCATCCTGTCCGACTCCGACAGCAAGATCCTGATCGCGGAGGACGCCGAACAGCTCGCCAAGGCGCGCGAGAAGCGCGCCGACCTGCCCGCGCTGACCCATGTCGTGGTGATCGACCCGACCGGCGTGGAGCCTTCACCGGAGGACGGCGAGTGGGTCCTCACCCTCGCCGAGCTGGAGACCCGCGGCACCGCCTACCTGGAGAAGAACCCCGACCTGATCAAGGAGAAGGTCGGGGCGATCACCAAGGACCAGCTCGCGACCCTCATCTACACCTCCGGCACCACGGGCCGCCCCAAGGGCGTCCGGCTGCCGCACGACAACTGGTCGTACATGGCGAAGGCCATCGGCGCGACCGGGCTGCTCCAAGCTCACGACGTGCAGTACCTGTGGCTGCCGCTCGCGCACGTCTTCGGCAAGGTGCTCACGTCCGGCCATATCGAGGTCGGGCACGTCACCGCCGTCGACGGCCGCGTGGACAAGATCATCGAGAATCTGCCGGTGGTGCGGCCGACGTACATGGCGGCCGTGCCCCGCATCTTCGAGAAGGTCTACAACGGGGTCGCGGCCAAGGCGCGGGCGGGCGGCGACGCCAAGTACAAGATCTTCCAGTGGGCGGCCGGGGTCTCCCGCGAGTACGCGAAGACCACGCAGGACACCTTCCGCCGCACCGGCGTCGCCTCCGCCCCCTTCGGCCTTTCCGCCAAGCACAAGGTCGCGGACGCGCTCGTCTTCGCCAAGATCCGCGAGGCCTTCGGCGGCAACCTGCGCGCCTGCGTCTCCGGGTCGGCGGCCCTCGCGCCCGAGATCGGCTACTTCTTCGCGGGCGCCGGCATCCACATCCTGGAGGGCTACGGCCTCACGGAGTCGTCCGCCGCCTCCTTCGTCAACCCGGGTGAGGCGTACCGCACGGGCACGGTCGGCAAGCCGCTGCCCGGCACCGAGGTGCGCATCGCGGACGACGGCGAGATCCTGCTGCGCAGCCCCGGCATCATGGAGGGCTACCACGGGCTGCCGGAGAAGACGGCCGAGGTGCTGGAATCGGACGGCTGGCTCCACACGGGCGACATCGGCGAGCTGTCCCCCGACGGCTACCTCCGCATCACGGACCGCAAGAAGGACCTCATCAAGACCTCGGGCGGCAAGTACATCGCGCCCGCCGAGGTCGAGGGCCAGTTCAAGGCGGTCTGCCCGTACGTCTCCAACATCCTCGTGCACGGCGCCGACCGGAACTTCTGCACCGCGCTCATCGCCCTCGACGAGCCGTCCATCCTCGCGTGGGCCGCGGACAACGGCCTGTCGGGCAAGTCGTACGCCGAGGTCGTCGCCGCCCCCGCGACGACCGAGCTCATCGCCGGCCACGTCAAGTCGCTCAACGAGGGCCTCCAGCGCTGGCAGACCATCAAGAAGTTCAAGATCCTCCCCCGCGACCTCGACATCGAACACGGCGAACTGACGCCCAGCCTGAAGCTGAAGCGCCCGGTCGTGGAGCGGGAGTACAAGCACCTGATCGACGAGATGTACGCGGGGTCGCGCGAGGCGTAGCCCGGCGAAGCGTTGTGTGTGGGGGCGGGGTCACAGACCCCGCCCCTTTCGCATTTCTCGCAGTAGGTCCTCCATGTGGCGTATGTGGTGGCGCAGTTCGACCACGTCCTTGAGATCGCTGGTCGCCATATGGGTCTCTATCGCGTGCAGGCGGTCGGCGAGTTCGTAGAACTGTGCCTGCTCGCGGGCGAGCATCCGCTCCAACTGCCGGTTCTTGCGGTGCAGATCGAGGAAGACGGTCACCTTGGCGCGCAGCACCCAGGGGTCGAACGGCTTGGTGAGATAGTCGGCGGCGCCGGTCGCGTACCCGCGGAACGCGTACCCCGCGTCGGAGTCCGTGCCGGTCAGGAAGATGATCGGGACGTCCTTGGTCTGGTCGAGCCGCTTGATGTTCGCGGCCGTTTCGAACCCGTCCATGCCCGGCATCCGGATGTCGAGCAGCACGACGGCGAACCGCTGGCGCAGCAGCGCCTTCATCGCCTCCTCGCCGGAACGGGCGCGTACGAGCGGCTCGTTGAGGGACCCCAGGACGGCCTCCAGCGCGATCAGGTTGTCCTCCATGTCGTCCACGAGGAGTATGCTGGCGCGCTCGTCTGTCGAGCCTTCAGTGCTCATGGTGATTGATTGCCTGCCTCATTCGGTCGTCGGCGGGAAGACGGTGGGCTCCTGGGACGCGACGGGTTCGGGTGCGTCGGAACCGACGGGTTCCGACGTACCGGTCGCGACGGAGAGGCCCTGCTCCTCGGCATCCGTGCTCTCGACGTCCAGGAGCGCACAGACGACGGTCAGCAGTTGATCGACGTCCACCGGCTTGGGTACGTAGTCGTTCGCACCGCGCGCGATGGACTTCTCGCGGTCGCCCGGCATCGCCTTGGCGGTGAGGGCGACGATGGGAAGTCCGGTCCAGCGCGGGGTGCGGCGGATGGCGGAGATGGTCTCGTAGCCGTCCATCTCCGGCATCATGATGTCCATCAGGACGAGTTCGACGTCGGGGTTGCGCTCCAGTGTCTCGATTCCCTCGCGCCCGTTCTCCGCGTACAGGACGGGCATCCCGACCCGGCCCAGTACATGGGTGAGCGCGAAGACGTTGCGGATGTCGTCGTCCACGATCAACACCCGGCGCCCCGGCAGGACCTGTCCCGCCCGGCCGGAGGTCCACGCCTCCAGCTTGGTGGGCGCGGGCCAGCCGTCGTGCTGGTCGTGGGCGGTGAAGGGCTCGGAGGACAGCTGCTCGGGCAGGTGCGGCGCCTCCTCCTCCGACCCGGGCCCGGTCGCCGTGTGACCGGGGCTGATGACCGGCACGTACAGCGTGAAGGTGGAACCCTTGCCGGGCATGCTCTCGGCGATGATGCGGCCGCCCAGCAGGCCCGCGATCTCCCGGCTGATGGACAGGCCGAGTCCCGTGCCGCCGTACTTGCGGTTCGTCGTGCCGTCGGCCTGCTGGAACGCCTCGAAGATCACCGGGAGTTTCTCCGGGGCGATACCGATGCCGGTGTCGGACACCGCGAAGGCGATCACGTCGTCGCTGTTCTCGCGGGTGTAGCGGTGCTCGGGGTCCTTGACGCGGTTGACGCGCAGCTCGACCCGGCCCGTCGCGGTGAACTTGATCGCGTTGGAGAGCAGGTTGCGCAGGATCTGCTGGAGCCGCTGCTCGTCCGAGTACATCTCCCGCGGTACGTTCTCGCCGACCGACACCTCGAAGGAGAGCCCCCGGTCGAGCGTGAGCGGCCGGAACGTGGCGTGCACGTAGTCGAGCAGCTTGATCAGCGGCAGCTTCTTCGGGCGTACGTCCATCCGGCCGGCCTCGATCTTCGACAGGTCGAGGATGTCGTTGATGAGCTGGAGGAGGTCGGACCCCGAGCGGTGGATCGTCGTCGCGAACTGCACCTCCTGGTCGGAGAGATGACCGTCCGGGTTGTCGGAGAGCAGCCGGGCCAGGATCAGCAGTGAGTTGAGCGGGGTGCGCAGCTCGTGCGACATGTTCGCCAGGAACTCCGACTTGTACTGGGAACTGGTGGCCAACAGCGCTGCCTTCTCCTCCAGTTCGGCGTTCGAGCGCTGCAACTCGGCCTGCTGCATCTGGAGTTCGTCCGAGCGCTCCTGGAGCTGCATGGCGAGGCGCTGGGACTCGCCGAGCAGGGACTCCGTACGGGAGTTGGCGATGATGGTGTTGATCGCGACGGCGATGGTGTTCACGAACTGGTCGAAGAACGCCAGGTGCACATCGGAGAAGCGGGAGAAGGAGGCCAGCTCGATCACCCCGAGGAGCTTGTCCTCGAAGAGGATCGGGATGATGACCACGCTGGAGGGGGCCGCCTCGCCGAGCCCGCTGTTGATCTTGATGTAGCCGGGCGGTGCCTCCTCGACGAGGATCCGCTTCTTCTCGCGGGCCGCCTGCCGGGCCAGACCGTGCACCGGGAGGCCGCCGGTCTCGACCGTGGTGCCCTGTGCCGCGCCGTACCCGGCGATGAACGCCAGTCCTTTGGTGGGAACGGTGGTGGGGAGCGAGGCGCTCTCCTCGTCCGGGTCGGCCAGGAAGAACGCGCCGTACTGGGCGTTCACCAGCGGGGTCAGCTCGCGCAGCAGCAGGTCGGCCACCTCCATCAGGTCGCGGTGGCCCTGCATCAGCGCGGCCAGCCGGGCGAGGTTCGACTCCAGCCAGTCCTTCGCGCGAGTCGTCTCGCGGAGGTTGGACACCATCAGGTTGATGTTGTCCTTCAGCTCGGCGACCTCGCCCTGTGTCTCCACGCTGATCGAACGGGACATGTCGCCCTGGGCCACGGCCGAGGCGACCTCGGCGATCGCGCGCACCTGGGTGGTGAGGTTCGACGCCAGCTCGTTCACGTTCGTCGTCAGGCGCTTCCAGGTGCCGTACACGCCCTCGACCCGTGCCTGGCCGCCGAGTTGGCCCTCGGAGCCGACCTCACGGGCCACGCGGGTCACCTCGGAGGAGAAGGAGGAGAGCGTGTCGACCATCGTGTTGATGGCGGTCTTCAGCTCCAGGATCTCGCCGCGCGCGTCGACGTCGATCTTCTTCGAGAGGTCGCCGTTGGCCACGGCGGTGGTGACCTGGGCGATGTTCCGCACCTGTGAAGTGAGGTTGTCCGCCATGTAGTTGACGTTGTCGGTCAGATCACGCCAGACACCCGACACACCGAGGACCTGGGCGCGCCCGCCGAGCCGCCCGTCGGTGCCGACCTCGCGGGCCACGCGGGTCACCTCGTCGGCGAAGGCGCGCAGTTGCTCCACCATCGTGTTGACGGTGTCCTTCAGCTCCAGGATCTCGCCGCGCGCGTCGACGGTGATCTTCTTGGAGAGGTCGCCGTTGGCCACGGCGGTGGTGACCTGGGCGATGTTCCGCACCTGTGAAGTCAGGTTCAGGGCCATGAAGTTGACGTTGTCGGTGAGGTCTTTCCAGACGCCGGACACGCCCCGCACCTGGGCCTGCCCGCCGAGGTTTCCTTCGGTGCCGACCTCGCGGGCGACGCGGGTGACTTCGTCGGCGAAGGCGGAGAGCTGGTCGACCATCGTGTTGATGGTGGACTTGAGCTCCAGGATCTCGCCCTTCGCCTCCACCGTGATCTTCTTGCCGAGGTCGCCCTGGGCCACGGCGGTGGAGACGAGCGCGATATTGCGGACCTGCGAAGTCAGGTTGTCCGCCATGAAGTTGACGTTGTCCGTGAGGTCCTTCCAGACCCCGGACACGCCCCGCACCTGCGCCCGCCCGCCCAGGTTTCCTTCCGTACCCACCTCGCGGGCGACGCGGGTGACCTCGTCGGCGAAGGCGGAGAGCTGGTCGACCATCGTGTTGATGGTGGACTTCAGCTCCAGGATCTCGCCCTTCGCGTCGACCGTGATCTTCTGACTCAGGTCGCCGTTGGCCACGGCCGTCGTCACCTGGGCGATGTTCCGCACCTGCGAAGTCAGGTTCGAGGCCATGAAGTTGACGTTGTCGGTGAGGTCCTTCCAGACCCCCGACACACCACGCACCTGCGCCCGGCCGCCCAACTGGCCCTCGGTACCGACTTCGCGGGCGACGCGGGTGACTTCGTCGGCGAAGGCGGAGAGCTGGTCGACCATCGTGTTCACGGTCAGCTTCAGTTCGAGCAGCTCACCGGTCGCCTCGACCGTCACCGTGCGGGTCAGGTCGCCGCGCGCCACCGCCGTGGTGACCAGGGCGATGTCACGGACCTGGGCCGTCAGCCGGGACGCCATCGTGTTCACCGCCTCGGTCACGTCCCGCCAACTGCCCGACAGGCCCGTCACCTTGGCTCGACCGCCCAGCCGCCCCTCCGTGCCGACCTCGCGAGCCACCCGGGTCACCTCGCCGGTGAACAGGGACAGCTGGTCGACCATCTTGTTGACCGTCCGGCCCAACCGGCGCAGGTCGCCCCGGAGTTGGCGGTTCCCGTCGTGCAGGTCGACGCGCTGGGTCAGGTCGCCGCCCGCCACCGCGTCGAGCACGCGGGTCGCGTTGGCGGCCGGCGCGACGAGCGCGTCCAGCAGCTGGTTCACATCGTTGACCCTGGTCGTCCAGTGGCCCTGCCCCGGGCTCGCGGAGAGCCGCTCGTCCAGCCGGCCGTGGCGCACCAGCTCCCTGCGGACGCGCTGCACCTCGGAGTTGAAGTGCAGGCTGCGGTCCAGGATCTGGTTGAACACGGTGACCAGCTCGGCCGCCAGGCCGTGACCCGACTCGGGCACTTTGCTGAAGTCCCCGTCCCGGGCGGCGGTCATGGCGGCGAGCAGAGGACGCAGATCTGATGCCCGAATCTGTCCGTCTTCGAGCACATGCGTAGCACTGTTCTCACTCATGGTGGCCCACTTCGGTAACTCGGCGCTTATGGGCGAGGCCAGTCTGTCACTCTGTCCGCATCGCCTGAGGCGTATTCGTCCGAACTGCTCAGGGAGCCGCACAGTGGGGCCCATACCGACGCAACGGGAGTCCATGTCCCGTGCTCCTGAGGCGCGGGTGCGCCCACGGGCGGTGGCACGTACGTCCTTGCCTGGCAACCCTCTCGCGCCGGGCGCCGCCCGCCGCTTCGTCCGCGCCGCGCTCGCCGAATGGACCGAACTCGCCCTGCCCGGCGCCGAGTTCGTCACCGACCTGCTCGTCGCCGACGCCATGGTGGTCGTCAGCGAACTCGTCACCAACGCGGTGGTGCACGCCGGCACGGACGTGGAGCTGCTGTGCCGGCTCGACCGCTGCGGGGAGGACTGCGCGGCGGCCGGGCAGGGGGGTTCGGGGGCTGGGTATGTGGGCTCGGGTGGCGCGCCGGGGGGTTCCGGTGCCGCGCATGTGGGCTTGGGTGCCGAGCGGATGGCCGCCTCGAACGACGGCTCGCCCGATATCCCGGACGACGGCTCCGGCAGCGGCTCGTACGACGGCTCGTACGACGGCTCGGGCAACGGCTCCAAGGCCGGGCCGGGACCTGATTCCGGACTCGGACGTGATTCCGGACTCGGGCCTGATTCTGGCCCCGAACCCATGCCCGGCCCCGAACCCAGGCCCGGACCCGATTCCGGTGTCCTGGTCATAGAGGTCTCCGACCACCACCCCGCGCGCGTGGTGCGCGACGACGGGGCCGAGCGGCCGTACGACACCGTCGAGTACGGCCGGGGCCTGCATCTCGTCTCCGCGCTCTCCGAAGCCTGGGGCATCACCTACCGCACCGGCGTCAAGACCGTGTGGGCACGCATGCCCGTCGACGGGAGCGCCACCGTCGAGGAGGCGGAGGCCGAGGCGTACGACGGCGAACACGCGCTGCGGCGCGGGCAGCGGGCCGCCGAGATCCTCGCCCCCGCGCCCCGGCGCGGCATGCAGGAACAGGACTGGCGCAGCCGCGGCGTCCTCTCCTTCCTCGCCGAGGCCTCCGACCTGCTCGCCGGACAGCTCGACGAGGACCTGGTCGCCGCGCTCACCGGGCAGCTGCTCGTGCCGCGGCTCGCCGACTGGTGCGCGGTGTGGCTGGAGGACGAGGCCCCGGGCCGCTCCGACGGAGGCGTCGTCGGCGGGCCACGGCTCGCCCGGGTCTGGCACGGTAGCGAGAACCGCATCGAGGAACTGCGCAGGCTCCTGGAGAAGGACCCGCCCGCACTGCCCGAATCCGACCGCGCGGGGCCCGTACCCGTGCCGTGGCCCGCCGAGGCGCTGGGAGCACGGGCGACAGGCGGATCGGCACTCGCGTTCCGCCTGATCGCGGGCGGCAGACCGCTCGGCACGCTGGTCATCGGCCGGGCCGGGCAGACCCGCTTCCCCGACGAGATCACGGGGCTCGTCGAGGATCTCGGCCGACGGGTCGCGCTCGCCATCGGCGCGGCCCGGCAGTACGCGCGCCAGGCCACCATCAGCCGCGTACTGCAGCGCGGACTGCTGCCCGGGGCGGTCGCCGAGATCCCCGGCGTACGCAGCGCGCTCGTCTACGAGCCGTGCGACAAGGGCGGACCCAGCGGGGACTTCTACGATCTCTTCCCCGCCGGGGACGGCCGCTGGTGCTTCGCCCTCGGCGACGTACAGGGCAAGGGCCCCGAGGCAGCCGTGGTGATCGGCCTCGCCCGGCCGTGGCTGCGGCTCCTCGCCCGGGAGGGGTACGAGGTGCCCGACGTCCTCGACCGCCTCAACCAGCTTCTCCTCGACGACGCGACCGAGGCCGCCGACGCTGCCGCCCGGGCCCTGGTGTCCGCGGGCGGCACGGGGCTCGCGGACGAGGGGCCGCAGACCCGTTTCCTCTCCCTCCTCTACGGCGAGCTGGTGCCCTTCGACGGCGGAGTGCGCTGCACGCTCGCCTCCGCCGGGCATCCATTGCCGTTGCTTCTGCAACCGTGCGGGAAGGTCGCCGAGGTGGGTCAGCCGCAGACCCTCCTCGGCGTCTTCGAGGACGCCAGCTACGCCTGCGGGACCTTCGAGCTGCGTCCCGGCGACAGCCTCCTGTGCGTCACGGACGGCGTCACCGAGCGCCGCAGCGGGCACCGGCAGTTCGACGACGACGACGGCCTCGCCGCCGCGCTCACCGGATGCGCGGGCCTGAGCGCCGAACTGATCGCGGAGCGGATCCGCCGCCTGGTCCACGAGTTCGGCGGCAAGCCGCCGGAGGACGACCTGGCGCTGCTGGTGCTGCAAGCGGAGTAGGCGGAGTAGGGGGAGTGGGCGGCCCCAGAGGGGGCTGGGCGGGGAGTGCCGAAGGTGCTGGACAATGGAGTACATGCCTTCCGCACTTCCCGACGGTGAGCCCGTCCCCGACGACGGGGCGCTGCCCGCGCACGCCCTGGCCGGCGCGGCCGACCGTCCGCTCGGGTTCTATCTCCACGTCCCGTACTGCGCGACGCGCTGCGGCTACTGCGACTTCAACACGTACACGGCGACGGAGCTGCGCGGCTCGGGGGGCGTGCTCGCCTCCCGCGACAACTACGCCTCGACCCTGATCGACGAGATCCGCCTGGCCCGCAAGGTCCTCGGCGACGACCCGCGGCCCGTCCGCACGGTCTTCGTCGGCGGCGGTACGCCCACGCTGCTGGCCGCCGACGATCTCGTACGGATGCTGGGGGCGATCCGGGACGAGTTCGGGCTCGCGGCGGACGCGGAGATCACGACGGAGGCGAACCCGGAGTCGGTGGACCCGGCGTATCTGGCCGCGCTCCGGCAGGGCGGGTTCAACCGCGTCTCGTTCGGCATGCAGAGCGCGCGGCAGCATGTGCTCAAGGTCCTGGACCGTACGCACACGCCCGGCCGGCCCGAGGCGTGTGTCGCCGAGGCCCGCGCGGCCGGGTTCGACCACGTCAACCTCGACCTCATCTACGGCACGCCCGGTGAGAGCGACGACGACTGGCGGGCCTCGCTCGACGCGGCGATCGGTGCCGGGCCCGACCATGTGTCGGCCTACGCCCTGATCGTGGAGGAGGGGACGCAGCTCGCGCGGCGCATCCGGCGCGGGGAGGTTCCCATGACGGACGACGACGTGCACGCGGACCGGTACCTCATCGCGGAGGACCGTCTCTCCGCGGCGGGGTTCTCCTGGTACGAGGTGTCCAACTGGGCCACGTCCGGCGCGGGGCGTTGCAATCACAACGAGTTGTACTGGCGGGGGGCCGACTGGTGGGGGGCGGGGCCCGGGGCCCACTCCCACGTGGGGGGTGTGCGGTGGTGGAACGTCAAGCATCCGGGGGCGTATGCGGGGGCCATCGCGGCGGGTCGGTCCCCCGGGGCGGGACGGGAACTCCTGTCGGAGGAGGACCGGCGGGTGGAGCGGATCCTGCTGGAGCTTCGGCTGAGGGAGGGTGTGCCGCTGGGGCTGCTCCACGCGGACGGGCTTGCGGCCTCGCGGCGGGCGTTGGCCGATGGCCTGCTCCAGCCTGAGCCGTACGAGGCCGGGAGTGCGGTGCTCACCCTGCGGGGGCGGTTGCTCGCGGACGCGGTGGTGCGTGACCTGGTGGACTGAGGGCCTTTTCTCGCCCCCGCCGCCCCTACCCTCCCCCACTCTCGGCTTCGCTCGAGCGGGGGGACCCCCACCATCCCGTTCCTGGGGGCTGCGCCCCCAGACCCCCGCTGTCGGCCTGAACGGCCTCGTCCTCAAACGCCGGACGGGCTGAAGATCAGCCCCTCTGGCGTTTGAGGAGCGGGGGTTCGGGGGCTGGCCCCAGAGGAAGCGACGGGAATGGGTAGGGGCGGCGGGGGCGAAAAAAAGCCCTACGGCCGCCGCGCTCACTCCGCTGCCGTCACGAAGTCGATCAGTTCCTCCACGCGGCCCAGTAGCTCCGGCTCCAGGTCTCTGTACGAGTGGACCGAGCCCAGGATCCGCTGCCATGCCGCGCCCGTGTTCTCGGGCCAGCCCAGTGCGCGGCACACCCCCGTCTTCCAGTCCTGCCCGCGCGGCACGCGGGGCCAGCCGGGGATGCCCACGGACGCCGGTTTCACGGCCTCCCAGACGTCGATGTACGGGTGCCCCACGACCAGCGCGTACTCGCTCGTCACCGCCTCCGCGATCCGCGACTCCTTCGTGCCGGGCACGAGATGGTCGACCAGCACCCCCAGCCGCGCATCCGCCCCGGGGCCGAACTCGTCGACGATGGCGGGCAGATCGTCGATGCCCTCCAGGTACTCGACGACGACACCCTCGATGCGGAGGTCGTCACCCCAGACCCGTTCCACCAGTTCCGCGTCGTGGCGGCCCTCGACGTAGATGCGCCCCGCCCGGGCCACCCGTGCCCGGGCCCCGGGCACGGCAACCGACCCCGAAGCCGTACGAGTGGAGCGTACGGGCGCGGCCGACGGGCGCACCAGCGTCACCACGCGCCCCTCCAGCAGGAAACCCCGTGGCTCCAGCGGAAACACCCGGTGTTTGCCGAAGCGATCCTCCAGGGTGACCGTGCCCGCCTCGCAGCGGATCACGGCACCGCAGAACCCGGTGCCGGGCTCCTCGACCACGAGCCCCGGCTCCGCCGCGACCTCGGGCACGGGCTTGGGCTTCTTCCACGGAGGTGTCAGGTCCGCTGAGTACTGGCGCATTCGGATGACGATAGGAGACGGTCCGCGCCGAGTGTGCCCGGCCCCCTACGACACGCCGAAACGCCGTGCCAGCGCGTCCCGTTGGGCCCGTACGAAGCCGGCGTCCACCGCTGCCCCGTGGCCGGGTACGTACACCGCTTCCTCGCCCCCGAGGGCCAGTAGTCGGTCCAGAGCCGCCGGCCAGCGGGAGGGGACGGCGTCCGGGCCTGCCTGGGGGTCGCCCGACTCCTCGACCAGGTCGCCGCAGAAGACGATCTCAGGCGAGCCGGTCGCGGGGTCCCCGGGGCTTGCGGGACGTGCGGGGATGAGAACCGCCAGGTCGTGGGCCGTGTGGCCGGGGCCGACGTTCGCCAGCAGGACCTGGATGCCGCCGCCCAGGTCGAGCGTCCACTCGCCGGAGACGAGATGCCGGGGGCGGACGAGGAGGTCCGCCGCCTCGGCCGCCTCGCCCGGATCGGCGCCGTTGCGTACGGCATCCGCCCGCAACCCGTCCTGCCCGTCCCGTCCGTCGTGCCCGTCCCCCTCGTCGTGCCCGTCCCCCTCGTCCTGCCGGTCCCCCTCGTCCTGCCGGTCCCGCCCGTCCTGCCGGTTCCGCCCGTCCCGTTCGTCGGCGAGCACCCGCTCAAGACCCACCGCCCCGAAGACCTCGGCCCCCGCGAACGCCGCCGCGCCGAAAACGTGGTCGAAGTGCGCGTGGGTGAGCGCGAGATGCGTGACCCGCCCGCCCCCGAGCAACCGCCGCGCCTCCGTACGCAGCCGCGCGCCCTCCCGCAGCCCGGACCCCGCGTCGATCATGAGCGCCGCGTCCTCGCCGACCACGAGCCCGGCCGTGCAGTCCCACACCGGAAGCCGGCACCGCCCCACCCGCGGAGCCAGTTCCTCCCACCCGGCCTCTTCCCAAGTCACCCTCATACGCCGACGCTAGCCCGACGCCCCATGAAGTGCGCAGACAGTAGTCGGGACAGAGCGGGACAGCCCCGTACACGTCGCCGGGCACGTCGCCGTGGCATCGCAACATCGCAGGCCCGTCCTTGCCCGCGCCGTACCTACCGGCCGTACACTTGGGCCGGGGATGCTGGCACTCGTGCGCGCTGAGTGCCAGGCAAGGCGATCGAAGATGATCGAGGACCGCATCGAAGACCGCACGAAGACCGCGGGGAAGACCAGCTGGAGGTGTGCGCGATGCTCAGTGAACGCAGGCTCGAGGTGCTGCGCGCCATCGTCCAGGAC
This sequence comes from Streptomyces sp. NBC_00878, assembly GCF_026341515.1. Classification (NCBI taxonomy): domain Bacteria; kingdom Bacillati; phylum Actinomycetota; class Actinomycetes; order Kitasatosporales; family Streptomycetaceae; genus Streptomyces; species Streptomyces sp. NBC_00878. Next base: position 7,259,830 of record NZ_JAPEOK010000001.1, read on the forward strand.
TACGTGGGCACGGAGGAGCCGGTCGGTTCCAAGGCGCTCACGGAGCGCCACCGGCTGGGTGTCTCCCCGGCCACGGTGCGTAATGACATGGCGGTCCTTGAGGACGAGGGCTTCATCGCCCAGCCGCACACCAGCGCCGGCCGGATCCCCACGGACAAGGGCTACCGTCTCTTCGTCGACAAGCTCGCGGGCGTCAAGCCGATGACCGCGCCGGAGCGGCGGGCGATCCACAGTTTCCTCGACGGCGCCGTCGATCTCGACGACGTCGTGGGGCGGACCGTCCGGCTCCTCGCGCAGCTCACCCGGCAGGTCGCCGTCGTGCAGTACCCGTCACTGACCCGCTCGACCGTGCGTCATGTGGAGCTGCTGTCGCTGGCCCCGGCCCGCGTCATGCTCGTACTGATCACGGACACCGGCCGGGTCGAGCAGCGCATGGTGGACTGCCCGGCGCCCTTCGGGGAGGCCTCTGTGGCGGATCTACGCGCGCGGCTCAACAGCCGGATCGCGGGCCGCCGTTTCGCGGACGTCCCGCAGCTGGTGCAGGATCTCCCCGATGCTTTCGAGTCGGACGACCGGGGTACGGTCGCGACGGTGCTCTCCACTCTCCTGGAGACCCTGGTCGAGGAGACCGAGGAGCGGCTGATGATCGGCGGCACCGCCAATCTGACCCGCTTCGGACATGACTTTCCCCTCACTATCCGTCCGGTGCTGGAGGCCCTTGAGGAGCAGGTCGTTCTCCTCAAACTCCTTGGTGAGGTCAATGATTCGGGCATGGCCGTACGGATCGGTCACGAGAACGCCCATGAGGGACTCAACTCCACGTCCGTCGTCTCGGTCGGCTACGGTTCGGGCGGCGAGGCAGTAGCCAAACTAGGCGTGGTCGGCCCGACGCGCATGGATTACCCCGGAACGATGGGAGCGGTACGAGCGGTGGCACGGTACGTCGGACAGATCCTGGCGGAGTCGTAAGTGGCCACGGACTATTACGCCGTACTCGGCGTGCGCCGCGATGCGTCCCAGGACGAGATCAAGAAGGCATTCCGGCGGCTCGCACGCGAGCTGCATCCGGATGTCAATCCCGATCCGAAGACGCAGGAGCGCTTCAAGGAGATCAACGCCGCCTACGAGGTGTTGTCGGACCCGCAGAAGAAGCAGGTCTACGACCTCGGCGGCGACCCGCTGTCCCAGGCGGGCGGCCAGGGCGCGGGCGGCTTCGGCGCCGGCGGGTTCGGGAACTTCTCGGACATCATGGACGCCTTCTTCGGTACGGCGTCGCAGCGGGGCCCGCGGTCGCGCACGCGGCGCGGCCAGGACGCGATGATCCGGCTGGAGATCGACCTCGACGAGGCGGCCTTCGGCACGACGAAGGACATCCAGGTCGACACGGCCGTCGTGTGTACGACGTGCAGCGGCGAAGGCGCCGCACCCGGCACCTCCGCGCAGACCTGTGACATGTGTCGCGGGCGAGGCGAGGTGTCCCAGGTCACCCGGTCCTTCCTGGGCCAGGTCATGACGTCCCGGCCGTGTCCGCAGTGCCAGGGGTTCGGGACGGTCGTTCCGACGCCGTGCCCCGAGTGCGCGGGTGACGGGCGGGTGCGGTCGCGCCGGACCCTGACCGTGAAGATCCCCGCCGGTGTCGACAACGGCACGCGGATCCAGCTCGCGGGCGAGGGCGAGGTCGGGCCCGGCGGCGGTCCCGCCGGTGACCTGTACGTCGAGATCCACGAGCTGCCGCACTCGACCTTCCAGCGGCGCGGCGACGATCTGCACTGCACGGTCACGATTCCGATGACCGCGGCGGCTCTCGGGACGAAGGTTCCGCTGGAGACGCTCGACGGGATGGAAGAGATCGACATCCGTCCGGGGACCCAGTCCGGGCAGTCGGTTCCGTTGCACGGGCGCGGGATCACGCATCTGCGGGGTGGTGGGCGCGGGGATCTCATCGTGCATGTCGAGGTCATGACGCCTACCAAGCTTGATCCCGAGCAGGAGCGGGTGCTGCGGGAGCTGGCGCAGATGCGGGGGGAGGAGCGGCCCACGGGGCAGTTCCAGCCCGGGCAGCAGGGGTTGTTCTCGCGTCTGAAGGACGCGTTCAACGGGCGCTGAGGGCTTTTCTCGCCCCCGCCGCCGCTACCCTTCCCGTCCTTTCTGGGGGCTCCGCCCCCCAGGCCCCCGCATCGGCCTGAACGGCCTCGTCCTCAAGCGCCGGACGGGCTGGGTGGGTTGGGGTGGCGCGGTGCGAAAACCCTCCCCGCGTGACCATTCCCGTGGCTTATGCCCGGGGGAAGGCCGGATTCGGACTTGTACGGGGGACGTGACAACATGCCGTCATGTCCTCCGCGCTGACCGATCTCTTCCCGCTGCCGATCGTGCAGGCCCCCATGGCGGGCGGCGTCTCCGTGCCGCAGCTCGCAGCGGCCGTGTCCGAGGCCGGGGGGCTCGGTTTTCTCGCCGCCGGGTACAAAACGGCCGACGGCATGTACCAGGAGATCAAGCAGTTGCGGGGGGCCACGAGCCGTCCGTTCGGTGTGAACCTGTTCATGCCACAGCCCGAGTATGCCGACCCTGCCGCCGTCAAGGTCTACGCCCATCAGCTCGCCGGTGAGGCCGCCTGGTACGAGACCGAACTGGGCGACCCCGACAGCGGACGCGACGACGGATACGACGCCAAGCTCGCCGTACTCCTCGACAACCCGGTGCCGGTCGTCTCCTTCCACTTCGGCTGCCCCAAGCGCGACGTCCTGGAGTCCCTGAACCGGGCCGGCACGCTGACGCTGGTCACGGCGACCACCGCCGAGGAGGCGCAGGCCGTGCAGTGGGCGGGCGCCGACGCCGTGATCGTGCAGGGCGTCGAGGCCGGCGGCCACCAGGGCACCCACCGCGACAACACGGAGGCCGACGGCTCCGGCATCGGACTGCTCTCGCTGATCGCGCAGGTCCGCGAGACCGTGCGGATCCCGATCGTCGCGGCCGGCGGCATCATGCGCGGCAGCCAGATCGCCGCCGCGCTCGCCGCCGGCGCGAGCGCCGCCCAGCTCGGCACGGCCTTCCTCGTCACGCCGGAGTCCGGCGCCAACCCCCTGCACAAGCAGGCGCTGACCAACCCCCTCTTCGTACGTACGGAGTTGACGCGCGCCTTCTCCGGCCGGCCCGCCCGCGGGCTGATGAACCGCTTCATGCGCGAGCACGGTCCGTACGCGCCCGCCGCCTACCCGGACGTCCACCACCTCACCTCCGCGCTGCGCAAGGCGGCGGCCAAGGCGGGCGACGCGCAGGGGATGGCGCTGTGGGCGGGACAGGGACATCGGCTCGCGCGCGAGCTGCCCGCCGGGCAGCTGGTCGAGGTGCTCGCGGCCGAACTCGCCGCCGCCAAGACAGCGTTGTCCTCCCAGCCCTCCCGGTCCTCCTGGTCCTCCGACCCGGGCGGGGGGAACGTCCGTTGACCGCCCCCGTGTTCGTGGTGGACGTGGTGCCCGGCGGGCCCGAGTTCGTCCTCGACGGCTCCGAGGGGCGGCACGCCGTGAGTGTGAAGCGGCTGCGGGCGGGCGAGGACGTCGTCCTCACCGACGGACACGGGCGCTGGGCGGCGGGCGTCGTCAAGGCGGCCGAGGGCAAGGACCGGCTCGTGGTCACGGACATCGCCGAGGTGCGCGAGGAGGCCGAACCGGCGCCCCGTATCACCGTCGTCCAGGCCCTCCCCAAGGGCGACCGCGGTGAACTCGCCGTCGAGACCATGACCGAGACCGGCGTCGACGAGATAGTCCCCTGGGCCGCGTCCCGCTGCATCACGCAGTGGAAGGGCGAGCGGGGGCTCAAAGCGCTCGGGAAGTGGCGGGCCACTGCGCGCGAGGCGGGCAAGCAGTCGCGGCGGGTGCGGTTTCCGCGGGTCGCGGACGCGATGACGACGAAGCAGGTTGCCGCGTTTCTCGCCAAAGCCGACCTTGGGGTGGTGTTGCACGAGGACCGGGGGTACGGGAGCGAGGCGCTCGCGGTGGCCGAACTCCCTTCCTCCGGGCGGATCGTGCTCGTCGTCGGCCCCGAAGGGGGCGTGTCTCCGGAGGAGTTGGAGGCCTTTGCGCAGGCCGGGGCGAGGGCCTTTCGGCTGGGGCGGAGTGTGTTGCGGACGTCGACCGCGGGGACGGCGGCGGTGGCGTTGCTGCTGGGGCGTACGGGGCGTTGGTCCTGAGGGGTTTTTCGCCCCCGCCGCCCCTACCCATTCCCGTCCCTTACTCGGGGGCGCTGCCCCCGAACCCCCGCTCCTCAAACGCCGGAGGGGCTGACTATCAGCCCGTCCGGCGTTTGAGGACGAGGCCGTTCAGGCCGATACGGGGGTCTGGGGGCGGAGCCCCCAGAAAGGGACGGGAATGGGTAGGGGCGGCGGGGGCGAACATCGTGGCCGCATGCCGTCTACCGCGGCCCGCTCACGGGTGGCACGCTGCCGTCCATGGGGGCATTGAGGCGTATACGGCGTCGCCTGGGACGGCGGCGGGGACCGGTCGCGGCAGGCCTCGCCGTCGCGGCCGTGTTCGGCGCGGCGGCGTGCGAACCGGGCGGCGGCATGGGCACCGCCGCCGTGGCGATCACGACCGACCAGGCAGGAACCCGCGAACTGGAGAAGCAGGGCGTCGACGTGCAGTGGCTCAGCTGCACGGCCTCGTACGGGGACAAGGGGCCGACCACCGGAAACTCGCCGAGCGTGCGGAGTGTCGCGACCGTCGACTGCGTCGGGGAGGCGAAGGACGGGCGGGAGATCACCATCAAGGGCAAGGTGACGCAGGAGATCAACGGGGCCTGCGTACGGGGCGATCTGACCGCCAAAGTGGCCGGCAAGCAGTGGTTCCGGGCGGACGTGCTCGGGAACTGCGCCGCGGGTACGCCGAGCACCACGAAGCCGAGCACCACGAAGCCATGGACCCCGCCCGCCGACCACAGGACGACCCCGCCCGCCGACCGGCCCGGGGCGACCGTCACCGTCACCCGGACCGTCACCGTGTCCCCGCACCCCACGTGCTCGTGCTTCCAGGGCAAGTGATCCGCCAAGGGATCTGCTCAGGGATCTGCCAAGGGATCCGCCAAGGGATCTGCCGAGTGATCCACCGAGCGGTCCGCCCAGGGATCCACCCGGCGAAGTGATCGAAAGCTCTGGTCGTGGACAGAGTCGCTGCATAGGGTGATCGGGTGACACAGCCTGCATCCGCCGTAGCCGCCGTATCCGCCGTCTCGTCCGCGTATCTCCGGTATCCGCATCCGCACGGTGAGTTGATCACCTTCACCGCCGAGGACGACGTCTGGGTCGCGCCGCTCGACGGCGGTCGTGCCTGGCGCGTCAGCGCCGACAACGTGCCGGTGAACCATCCCCGCATCTCCCCGGACGGGACGACCGTCGCCTGGACCTCCACCCGCGACGGCGCCCCCGAGGTGCATGTCGCCCCCGTCGACGGCGGTTCCACCAAACGCCTTACGCACTGGGGCAGTTGGAAGACCCAGGTGCGCGGCTGGACCCCGGAGGGCGAGGTGCTCGCGCTCAGCACCCAGGGGCAGGCGAGCCTGCGCCGCAGCTGGGCCCGGGCCGTCCCCCTCGACGGCGGTCCCGCAACCACCCTTCCGTACGGGCCTGTTGGCGATGTGGCCCACGGGCCCGCGACCGTTCTGCTGTCCGCGCCCATGGGCCGTGAGGCCGCCTGGTGGAAGCGCTACCGGGGCGGCACGGCCGGGAAGCTGTGGATCGACCGGGAAGGTGACGGGGAGGCCGGGGAGTTCGTACGGCTGCATGCCGACCTGGACGGGAATCTGGAGTATCCCTCGTGGGTGGGGGAGCGGGTCGTCTTTCTCTCCGACCACGAGGGGGTGGGGGCCGTTTACTCCTCCCTCGCCGATGGGTCGGATCTGCGGCGGCACACGGGCGTTGATCGCTTCTACGCCCGGCATGCCTCCACCGACGGGACCCGGGTCGTCTACGCCTCCGCCGGTGAGCTGTGGATCCTCGACGACCTCGACGGGGCCGAGCCGCGCCGCCTCGACATCCGGCTCGGCGGGCAGCGCGTCGATCTGCAGCCGCACGCCGTGAACGCGTCCCGCTGGTTCGGTGCCGCCGCGCCCGACCACACCGGACGCGGCAGCGCGGTCGCCGTGCGCGGAGCCGTCCACTGGGTCACCCACCGCTCGGGCCCGGCCCGCGCGCTCGCCGCCGAACAGGGCGTACGGGCCCGGCTGCCGCGCACCTTCCGCGCGGACGGTGAGGAGCACGTGGTGTGGGTGACGGACGCCGAGGGCGATGACGCTCTTGAGTTCGCGCCCGCCACCGGTGTCGCGCCGGGGGCCACCCCGAGACGCCTCGCCGCCGGACAACTCGGGCGGGTGCTCGGACTCGCGGTGGCGCCCGACGGCAGCCGCGCCGCGGTCGCCTCGCACGACGGGCGGGTGCTGCTCGTCGAGCGCGAGAGCGGCGAGGTACGGGAGGTCGACCGCAGCGAGGACGGCGAGGTCTCCGGGCTCGCCTTCTCGCCCGACTCCGCCTGGCTCGCCTGGTCGCACCCCGGCCCGCGACCGCTGCGCCAGCTGAAGCTCGCCAACACCGCGGACCTCTCGGTGACCGAGGCGACGCCGCTCCGGTTCCGGGACTACGCGCCCGCGTTCACTCTCGACGGGAAGCATCTGGCCTTCCTGTCGGCGCGGTCCTTCGACCCCGTCTACGACGAGCACGTCTTCGACCTGGCCTTCGTCGGCGGCTCGCGACCGCATCTCATCACCCTCGCCGCGACCACCCCCTCGCCGTTCGGGCCGCAGCGGCACGGCCGGCCCTTCGAGGCGCCCGACAAGGACGAGACGCCCGACAGCGAGGGCTCCCCGGCGACGCGCATCGACCTCGACGGGCTCGGTGACCGCATCGTGCCGTTCCCCGTCGAGGCCGCCCGCTACTCCGGGCTGCGGGCCGCCAAGGACGGGCTGCTGTGGCTGCGGCACCCCGTACGGGGCGTACTCGGCGCCTCCCGCGCCACCCCGGACGACCCGGACCCGAAGACCGACCTGGAGCGCTACGACCTCGCCCAGCAGCGCATCGAGCACCTCGCCACCGACGCCGACGGCTTCATGGTCACCGGCGACGGCAAGCGGATCCTGCTGTGGACCGACAGCAAACTCAAGGTCGTACCGAGCGACCGGCGCGCCTCGCTCGATGACGAGAGCGACACGAACATCACCGTCGACCTGTCGCGCATCCGCCAGACCGTCGACCCGGCCGCCGAATGGCGGCAGATGTACGACGAGACCGGCCGCCTCATGCGCGACAACTTCTGGCGCCCCGACCTCGGCGGCACCGACTGGAACGGCGTACTGGACCGGTACCGGCCCGTGCTCGAACGGGTCGCCACCCACGACGACCTGGTCGACCTCCTCTGGGAGGTACAGGGCGAACTCGGCACCTCGCACGCGTACGTCATGCCGCGCGGCGGATACGGCGGCGGCGAGCGGCAGGGGCTGCTCGGCGCCGACATCTCCCGTCACGAGGACGGCCCCCAGGGCGCGCCGCAGTGGCGCATCGACCGCATCCTGCCGTCCGAGACCTCCGACCCGGACGCGCAATCGCCGCTCGCCGCGCCCGGGGTCGCCGTGCGCGCCGGGGACGCGATCGTGGCCGTCTCCGGGCGGCCTGTCGACCCGGTGACCGGGCCGGGACCGCTGTTCGTCGGCACGGCCGGGAAGGCCGTCGAGCTGACCATCTCGCCCGCGGGCGGCGGCGATCCGCGGCACGCCGTCGTCGTACCGATCTCCGACGAGGAACCCCTGCGCTACCACGCGTGGGTCGCCGACCGGCGTGCCTACGTCCACGAGAAGTCCGGCGGCCGGCTCGGCTATCTCCACGTGCCCGACATGCAGGCGCCCGGCTGGGCCCAGATCCACCGCGACCTGCGCGTCGAGGTCGCCCGCGAGGGCCTCGTCGTGGACGTCCGCGAGAACCGCGGCGGCCACACCTCCCAACTGGTCGTCGAGAAACTCGCCCGGCGCATCGTCGGCTGGGACCTCGCCCGCGGTATGCGGCCCACCAGCTACCCGGAGGACGCGCCGCGCGGGCCCGTCGTCGCCGTCGCCAACGAGTTCTCCGGCTCGGACGGCGACATCGTCAACGCCGCGATCAAGGCCCTCGGCATCGGCCCGGTCGTCGGCACCCGCACCTGGGGCGGCGTCGTCGGCATCGACAGCCGCTACCGGCTCGTCGACGGGACGCTCGTCACCCAGCCCAAGTACGCGTTCTGGCTGGAGGGTTACGAGTGGGGCGTGGAGAACCACGGCGTCGACCCGGACGTCGAGGTGGTCCAGGCCCCGCAGGACTACGCCGCCGGGCGTGACGCGCAGCTCGACGAGGCGATCCGTATCGCGCTGGCGGCGCTCACGGAGAACCCGGCGAGGACGGCTCCGCTGTTGCCGGGTTCGTAGGGGCCCCGGGTTCGTAGAGTGCGGGTGCGTGGGGGCTGGTCGCGCCCACGCGGCGGAGCCGCATATGTCACGGCCCCGCGCCCCCGACGGGGCTCGGTACCATGCCGGGGCAACGATCATCCAGCGTGAGGAGCCGCGCATGGCAGGGGAACTACAGGACGACTGCCTGTTCTGCAAGGTCGTCGGTGGGCAGATCCCGGCGACCGTCGTCCGCGAGACCGACACGACCGTCGCCTTCCGGGACATCAACCCGCAGGCGCCCATCCACGTCCTGGTGATCCCGAAGGTCCACCACCCGGACGCCGCCGCCCTCGCGGCCGCCGAGCCGGCGATCCTCGCCGACATCGTGCGCGAGGCCGGTGAAGTCGCCGTCGACGAGAAGCTCGACAGCTACCGCATCGTCTTCAACACCGGCAGCGGGGCCGGGCAGACCGTCTTCCACGCCCACGCCCACGTACTGGGCGGCCGCGGCATGCAGTGGCCCCCCGGCTAGCCGCGCCACTCGGGAAGCCGGATAACTCGACATGTCCGTACGCGAATTGGTGGTCCTCGGCACCGCCAGCCAGGTGCCCACCCGGCACCGCAACCACAACGGCTATCTGTTGCGCTGGGACAGCGAGGGCATCCTCTTCGACCCCGGCGAGGGCACGCAGCGGCAGATGCTGCGCGCCGGGGTCGCCGCGCACGACCTCCATCGGATCTGCGTCACGCACTTCCACGGCGACCACTCCCTCGGCCTCGCCGGAGTGATCCAGCGGATCAACCTCGACCGGGTGCCGCACGAGATCACCGCCCACTACCCGCGCTCCGGGCAGCGGTTCTACGACCGGCTGCGGTACGCGACCGCCTACCGCGAGACGGTCCCGCTCACCGAGGCGCCGGTCGACTCCGACGGGGTTCTGGCATCCACGCCGTCGTACACGCTGGAGGCCCGCAAGCTCTCCCATCCCGTCGAGTCGTACGGCTACCGCCTCGTCGAACCCGACGGGCGGCGGATGCTGCCCGAGCGGCTCGCCTCGTACGGGATCAAGGGGCCGGACGTCGGGCGGATCCAGCGGGAGGGCACGCTGGGGGACGTGTCGCTCGACGACGTCAGTGAGGCGCGGTACGGGCAGCGGTTCGCCTTCGTCATGGACACCAGGCTGTGCGACGGGGTGTACGCGCTCGCGCAGGGGTGCGACATGCTCGTCATCGAGTCGACGTTCCTCGACGGGGACATCCAACTCGCCGTCGACCACGGCCACCTGACGGCAGGTCAGGCAGGAGCGGTGGCCCGGGAGGCGGGCGTACGGCACCTCGTGCTCACGCACTTCAGTCAGCGGTACAACGAGCCCGACGAATTCGAGCGGCAGGCGCGGGCCGCGGGGTTCGAGGGGGAGCTGACGGTGGCACACGATCTGTTGCGGGTGCCGGTTCCGAAGCGGAGATGAGACGGGGCCGTACGATGCCGTGATGTCCATCCCGAAAGCCGAACTGCACCTGCACATCGAGGGCACCCTGGAGCCCGAGCTGGCCTTCGCGCTCGCCGCGCGCAACGGTGTCACGCTGCCCTACACGGACACCGACGAGCTGCGCGAGGCGTATCTGTTCTCGGATCTGCAGTCGTTCCTGAACCTGTACTACGGGCTCATGGCCGTGCTGCGGACCGAGGACGACTTCGCGGACCTCGCCGACGCGTATCTCGCGCGGGCCGCCGCGCAGGGGGTGCGGCACGCGGAGATCTTCTTCGATCCGCAGGCGCACATCGCCCGGGGCGTCGGGATCGGGACCGTGGTGGAGGGGCTCGGACGGGCGCTCGACCGGAGCGAGGCCGCGCACGGGGTCTCCACCCAGCTGATCATGTGTTTCCTGCGGGACGAGTCCGCCGAGTCCGCGATGGAGACCCTCCAGGCCGCGAAGCCGTACCTCGACCGGATCGTCGGCGTCGGGCTCGACTCCGCGGAAGTCGGGCATCCGCCCGTGAAGTTCCGTGAGGTGTACGAAGCCGCTGCCGCGCTCGGGCTGCGGCGGGTCGCCCACGCGGGGGAGGAGGGGCCGCCCTCCTACATCACCGAGGCGCTCGACGCGCTCGGGGTCGAGCGGATCGATCACGGGCTGCGGTGTATGGAGGATCCCGAGCTGGTGGCGCGGCTGGTGCGGGAGCGGGTGCCGTTGACGTTGTGCCCGATGTCCAACGTCCGGCTCCGGGCCGTGGACGTTCTGGAGGACCATCCGCTGCCCGCGATGCTCGACGCGGGGCTGCTGTGCACGGTCAACTCCGATGATCCCGCGTACTTCGGCGGGTACGTCGGGGACAACTTCCACGCCGTGCGGGAGGCGTTGGGGTTGTCCCACGACCGACTCCGGGAGCTGGCCCGCAACTCGTTCGTGGCGTCTTTCCTCGACCATGACGAGGAGCGGCGGGTTCGGTATCTGGCGGAGGTGGAGGCGTACGAGTTTCCGTAGGGGGGCCAGGGGTTTCTTCGCCCCCGCCGCCCCTACCCTCCCCCACTCTCGGCTTCGCTCGAGCGGGGGGACCCCCATCGTCCCTGCCTCGGGGGCCGGCCCCCGAACCCCCGCTCCTCAAACGCCGGAGGGGCTGACTGCCAGCCCGTCCGGCGGGGGCGAAATCCCTCCGGCCCCGGCGTGACCCGTCACCCCCCGCCGCGTGTTTGGTGCACACTGGCCTGAATCCGCACCACCTCATGGGAGCGCACCGTGACCGCGTCCAACGGAGAGGGACCGCACAGCAGGCCCGCCCAGGTCGACCCTCTCGTCGACCCCCTCACAGGCATGCGCGCCCCGGACGACCCGCCCTGCGACGTCTACCTCACCGGCACCGTCTTCCTCGACATCATCTTCACCGGCCTCGACTCCGCCCCCGTCCGCGGCACCGAGTCCTGGGCCCGCGGCATGGGATCGAGCCCGGGCGGCGTCGCGAACATGGCGACCGCCCTGGCCAGGCTCGGCCTCAGGACATCGCTGGCGGCGGCCTTCGGGGACGACCACTACGGGGAGTACTGCTGGGACGCCCTGGAGCAGGGCGAGCACATCGACCTCTCCACGTCACGCACGGTACCGAGCTGGCACTCCCCGGTGACCGTCTCGATGGCGTACGAGGGCGAGCGGACGATGGTCAGCCACGGACACGAGCCACCCCCGGAGGAGCCCGCCCCGGACTGCCCGCCCCGCGCGCGTGCGGCCGTCGCCTCGCTCACGCCCGGCACCCGTGCCCCCTGGATCGCCGAGGCCGCGGGCAAGGGCGCCCGCATCTTCGCCGACGTCGGCTGGGACGACACCGGCCGCTGGGACCTCGCCGCGCTCCCCGACCTGGCGCACTGCGAGGCGTTCCTGCCGAACGCCGAGGAGGCCATGCGGTACACGGGCGCCTCGTGTCCCCGCGCGGCGGCCCACGCGCTCACCGAGCACGTGCCGCTCGCCGTCGTCACTCTCGGTGCCGAGGGCGCGTACGCGGTGGACGGACGGACCGGGGAGACCGCCGAGGTTCCGGCCATCGAGGTCGAGGCCATGGATCCCACGGGCGCGGGGGACGTCTTCGTCGCCGGGTTCGTCATGGGCACGCTGGCCGGCTGGCCGCTGGCCGACCGGCTCGCCTTCGCGGGGCTCACCGCCGCGCTGTCGGTCCAGGAGTTCGGGGGGTCCCTGTCGGCCCCCGGCTGGTCGGAGATCGCCGCGTGGTGGCGGCGTGTGCAGTCGTACGACGACCAGGATCCGGCGGCGCTCGGCCGGTACGCCTTCCTGGAACCCCTCCTTCCGGAAACGACCCGGACCTGGCCCCTGCGGCGGGCCGTACCGACGATCGGATTCCGCAGCTCGGCGTGAGCCCGCGGGCAGACCCGCGGGAAGCCACCCTCGGACCCACCGGTGGGTCCGAGCGAAGCCACTGGTGGATCAGCGGGAAGCCACGGGCAGATTCGCATGAGGCCACCGGGGTGCGGGCGAAAAGTCCTACGGCGTTGTCGGTGCCCCGTCGTACTCTTGGAATCACCAGGCTGCCGTACCGGCAAGCGTGCCTCACCGAGGAGGATCAGCAGGCCTACAGAGCCGGCCCATGACGCAGACACCCACAGCTCACACCCCCGCACAGGGGCAGTCACGAGCGCAGTTCACCGTCCCGGCCAAGCACCCCATGGTGACCGTGCTGGGGTCTGGAGACGCCCTACTGCGCGTGATCGAGAAGGCCTTCCCGGCGGCCGACATCCACGTCCGGGGCAATGAGATCAGCGCGGCCGGCGACGCCCGCGAAGTGGCCCTCGTCCAGCGCCTGTTCGACGAGATGATGCTGGTGCTCCGCACCGGACAGCCGATGACGGAGGACGCAGTGGAACGCTCGATCGCCATGCTGAGGGCGAGCGAGAACGGGGAGGGTGACGGCCAGGAGACCCCGGCCGAAGTGCTCACACAGAACATCCTGTCCTCGCGCGGCCGCACCATCCGCCCCAAGACGCTCAACCAGAAGCGGTACGTCGACGCCATCGACAAGCACACCATCGTCTTCGGCATCGGCCCCGCCGGTACGGGCAAGACCTACCTCGCCATGGCCAAGGCCGTCCAGGCGCTCCAGGCCAAGCAGGTCAGCCGGATCATCCTCACCCGCCCGGCGGTGGAGGCGGGAGAGCGGCTGGGATTCCTCCCGGGCACGCTCTACGACAAGATCGACCCCTACCTGCGCCCGCTGTACGACGCGCTGCACGACATGCTCGACCCGGACTCGATCCCGCGGTTGATGGCGGCGGGGACTATTGAGGTGGCGCCGCTGGCGTATATGCGGGGTCGGGCGCAGCCTGTCTTCACGAACGTCCTGACACCGGACGGTTGGCGGCCCATCGGTGATCTCCAGGTCGGTGACCTGGTCATCGGCTCGAATGGTGAGCCGACCCCGGTCCTCGGCGTGTATCCGCAGGGCGAGAGGGACATCTACCGCGTCACGGCCCAGGACGGCTCCTGGACCCTGTGCTGCGGCGAGCACCTGTGGACGGTCCGTACGGCCTCGGACAAGCGCCGCAACAAGCCGTGGCGGGTCCTGGAGACCCAGGACATGATCGGCAACCTGCGCGCGGCCCACGCTCGCCGGTACGAGCTGCCGCTACTCACGGCGCCGGTCTGCTTCCCGGAGCGGGAGGTTCCCATGGACCCGTACGCGCTGGGTCTGCTCCTGGGCGACGGGTGCCTCACCGGTTCCACCACCCCGTCCTTCGCGACGGCGGATCCGGAACTCGCCCAAGCGCTGGGAGCCGTGCTGCCCGGTGTCGCGGTGCGGCACAAGGGCGGGCCGAACTACGTCCTCAACCGGGTCAAGTCCTCCGGTGATGTGGTCACTTTGGAGAACCCCGTTACAGGCGTTCTCCGAGAACTGGACCTCCTGCGCACTCGCTCGCACACCAAGTTCGTCCCTGACGACTACCTGCACAACTCGGTCGAGGTACGGCTGGCTGTCCTCCAGGGACTGCTCGACTCCGACGGCGGCCCGGTCACTCAGAAGGACCGCACCTGCCGGATCCAGTACGCGACCACGTCGATCCTGCTCCGCGACGACGTGATCTCGCTCGTGCAATCGCTGGGCGGTGTCGCGTACACCCGTCGCAGGGCTGCCGAGGGCCGCAAGCCGGGTCTCGCGAAAGGGCGGGAGGTGGAGTACCGCCACGACGCCCACGTCGTCGACATCCGCCTCCCCGAAGGCATCGAGCCCTTCCGTCTCGCCCGCAAGCGCGACACGTACCACGCGGCCGGAGGCGGCGGACGCCCGATGCGCTTCATCGACAGCATTGAACCGGCGGGCCGGGAGGAGACCGTATGCATCCAGGTGGCGGCCGAGGACTCCCTCTACGTCACCCAGGACTACCTGCTCACCCACAACACGCTCAACGACGCCTTCATCATTCTGGACGAGGCTCAGAACACGAGTCCCGAGCAGATGAAGATGTTCCTCACCCGGCTCGGGTTCGAGTCGAAGATCGTGATCACGGGGGATGTCACCCAGGTCGACCTGCCGAGCGGGACGAAGTCCGGGCTGCGTCAGGTGCAGGACATCCTGGAGGGTCTCGACGACGTGCACTTCTCCCGGCTCACCTCCCAGGACGTCGTACGGCACAAGCTGGTCGGCCGTATCGTCGACGCGTACGAGAAGTACGACAGCGAGAACGGTACGGAGAACGGCACCCACAAGGGCGCCCGTAACAAACGGAAGTAGACCAGCGCGACCATGTCGATCGACGTCAACAACGAGTCCGGAACCGAGGTCGACGAGCAGGCGATCCTCGACATCGCCCGCTATGCGCTCGCTCGGATGCGTATCCACCCGCTCTCCGAGCTCTCGGTGATCGTCGTGGACGCCGACGCCATGGAGCAGCTGCACATCCAGTGGATGGACCTGCCGGGTCCGACCGATGTCATGTCGTTCCCGATGGACGAGCTCCGGCCGCCGTCGAAGGACGACGACGAGCCGCCGCAGGGGCTGCTCGGCGACATCGTGCTCTGCCCGGAGGTCGCCGAGCAGCAGGGCAAGGACGCCGAGACGCAGCACTCCATGGACGAGGAGCTCCAGCTCCTCGCCGTCCACGGAGTGCTGCATCTGCTCGGGTACGACCATGAGGAGCCGGACGAGAAGGCCGAGATGTTCGGCCTCCAGGCGGCCATCGTGGACGGCTGGCGTGCGGAGAGGGGCCTGACCGGTCCGTCGCCGGCCCCGACCGTCTCATGAGCCCCCAACTCGTCCTGGGCGCCATCGCCCTCGTCGTGGTCGCCTGGCTCGCCGCCTGTGCGGAGGCCGGTCTCGCCCGCGTCTCCAGCTTCCGCGCCGAGGAGGCCGTACGGTCCGGCCGCCGCGGCAGCGCCAAGCTCGCCCAGATCGCCGCCGACCCGACCCGCTATCTGAACGTGGCGCTGCTCGTGCGCGTCACCTGCGAGATGGCGTCCGCCGCGCTCGTCACGTACGCCTGCTTGCAGGAGTTCGCCGAGACCTGGCAGGCGCTGGCCGTCGCCCTCGGCGTCATGGTCCTCGTCTCGTACGTGGCGGTCGGCGTCTCCCCGCGCACCATCGGCCGCCAGCACCCGCTGAACACGGCCACGGCGGCGGCGTACGTGCTGCTTCCGCTGGCCAGGATCATGGGCCCCATCCCGCCCCTGCTCATCCTCATCGGTAACGCGCTCACGCCCGGCAAGGGCTTCCGGCGTGGTCCGTTCGCCTCCGAGGCCGAGCTGCGGGCGATGGTCGACCTCGCGGAGAAGGAGTCGCTCATCGAGGACGAGGAGCGCCGCATGGTGCACTCCGTCTTCGAGCTGGGCGACACGCTCGTGCGGGAGGTCATGGTCCCGCGTACGGACCTGGTGGTCATCGAGCGCTACAAGACGATCCGGCAGGCGCTGACGCTGGCCCTGCGGTCCGGTTTCTCCCGTATCCCCGTGACCGGGGAGAGCGAGGACGACATCGTCGGGATGGTGTATCTGAAGGACCTGGCCAGGAAGACGCACATCAGCCGGGACGCCGAGAGCGAGCTGGTGTCGACGGCGATGAGGCCGGCGGCCTTCGTCCCGGACACGAAGAACGCCGGCGATCTGCTGCGCGAGATGCAGCAGGACCGCAACCACGTCGCCGTCGTCATCGACGAGTACGGCGGCACGGCCGGAGTCGTCACCATCGAGGACATTCTCGAAGAGATCGTCGGCGAGATCACCGACGAGTACGACCGTGAGCTGCCGCCCGTGGAGGACCTCGGCGACGACCGCTACCGGGTGACCGCGCGGCTCGACATCGGAGACCTCGGGGAGCTGTACGGCTTCGAGGCGTACGACGACGAGGACGTCGAGACGGTGGGCGGCCTGCTCGCGAAGGCGCTCGGGCGGGTGCCCATCGCCGGGGCCTCGTCGGTGGTCGAACTGCCCGACGGGCGCGAGCTGCGGCTGACGGCGGAGGACTCGGCCGGACGCCGGAACAAGATCGTCACGGTGCTGGTCGAGCCGGTGGGCCCGGCCGAGTCCCCCGAGGAGGAGAAGCCCGAGTGACCCCGCAGGAGCTGCGCACGTTCTGCCTGTCCTTCAACGCGACCGTCGAGGACTTCCCGTTCACCCCGGAGACCTCCGTCTTCAAGGTGCTCGGCAAGCTCTTCGCCCTGACGCGGCTGGACGCGAGCCCGCTCACGGTGAATCTGAAGTGCGACCCGGATGACGCGGTGCGGCTCCGCGGCGAGTACGAGGGCCTGATCGTCCCGGGCTACCACATGAACAAGCGGCACTGGAACACGGTGACGGTTGATGGTTCGCTGCCCGATCGGCTCGTACGGGAGTTGATCGAGGACTCGTACGATCTGGTGGTGGCCGGTCTTCCGCGTGCGGAGCGCCTTCGCCTGGACCGGTCGTGACCCGGTCGCCGCGGAGCGGTCCCACGCTTCGTATGCTCTGGGCATGACCGACAGCACCGCGCTCGATCCCGAGGACCGCAAGATCGTCACCCTGGCCCGTTCCATCCGGGCTCGCAACGGTGTGCCCGAGGGGGCGGCCGTGCGGGACGAAACCGGCCGTACGTATGCCGCGGGGACCGTTGACCTGCCCTCCCTGCGGCTCAGTGCGCTGCAGACCGCGGTGGCCATGGCCGTGGCCTCGGGGGCGAAGTCGTTGGAGGCGGGGGCTGTGGTGACCGAGGCGGGGTCCTTGGCGGACGGCGATCTGGCGGTGGTGCGGGATCTCGGGGGCGTGGGGACGGTTGTGCTGGTTGCGGGGCTGGATGGGGAGGTGCGGGTGAGGGTGGCCGCGGGCTGAGGCCTGGGCGGTTTCCTTTCCCCAGCCCCACCCCTTCCCGAAGCTGGGGGCTCCGCCCCCAGGCCCCCGTATCGGCCTGAACGGCCTCGTCCTCAAACTCCCCCACTCTCGGCTTCTCCCCCACTCTCGGCTTCGCTCGAGCGGGGGGACCCCCATGAGCGGGGGGACCCCCACGACGGGCTGGGACACCACCGGCCAACTTCAGCCACATCCCCCACCCCCGGAAGAATCCCCACCGCTTCTCTTGCAATCCCGAGCCGCTCGCGTATCAATGGACGACAGCTCTTCCGACGGACCGTCAGATTGGTCGCCGCGCAGCGTGCCGCACCCCGCTCGCGGCGACTGGTCCGTGCGCACGTGACCCCCCGTCCCGTCGCCGACAGACAACTGCCCGGCGGCAAGCACGCGTGCCCGCACGACGGCGCGCCCGTCGCACGTCCCCACATGGCAATTCCCGTACAAGGGAAGGAAATCCAATGAGATGCAAGCGACTCGGAATCGGTGCGGCGTTAGCCGCCGGCACCCTCGCCGCCGGCCTGGCCCTCGCGCCGGGCGCCGCGGCCGTCGTCCCCCAGAGCGCCACGATCATCGCCGACTGCGGTGCCTACGGCGGCGGTGAGGCCACCCTCACGGCCACCCAGACCGGCACCTCCGCCACCATCACCCTCAGCTCCTCCGAGATCACGTCCCCGCTCGCTCTCGCGGCGGACTCGATCGTCTCCACGCTCACCCTGACGAAGGCGAGCGGCGGCACGACCGCATTCACCGGCACCAAGAACCCCGCGATGGCCGCGGGCGACGGTGTCTCGGTCGGCCCGCTGACCGGCACCGTGGCGCCTGGCGACACCCTGGAGGCGAACGGCGGCTCCCTGCAGATGGTGATCTTCGGATTCATCACCGTGACGTGCACGGCGGAGGGACCGCAGTCGCCGGGTCCGTTCGTGTTCGAGTGAGTCGCGGGCAGTAGCTCCCCTCGCGGTGCCCCACACCCCCCACGAGCGAGTCGAGCCATGGACCGGTGTCGCCTGCGCGCGGCGGCACCGGTCGTCGCCCTGCCGATCCCTCCAGGGACGGGGGAGGGGTGAATGACCGCTTCAACTCCCTTGCCCTGCAACGAAGTTGACAGAAACTGATGGCCCATCAGATGGCGTCCCGTGATGCCATTGACTTTTCACACAGCCAACACATCAATGACCTCCTGTCGGCGCGCAAGAACGCGGAAAGAGCCGCTGCGCCCGCATCCTCAGGAGGGGCAAACCATGGGTTCAGGAACCCGAAGACGCCGCCGCTGGGCGGCACTTCTCGGAGCGACCGCACTCGCGGTCACCGGGGGAGGCGCGCTTGCCTGTCCCGCGAGCGCGGAGCCTCAGCAGGTCGACTTCGCCACGCACTGCGTTCCGCCGCCCATCGCGGGCATCCCGCCGATCGACGGCACCACCACCGCCAAGATCACGGTGGACAACGCCGCGCCCAAGGTGGGCGACACGGTCACCGTCACGTACACCGTGGTCAAGCCCGCCGCGAGCAACCCCGTCGACATCGCCCTGCCCGCCGACATCATGACGCCCACCGGCAAGGTCACCCTCGGCGGCGCGCAGACCGGTGACCTCACGGTCGCGGGCCCGAAGAAGAACGAACCGGTACCGGGGAAGGGCGCGTTCCCGTCGTTCTCGATGACCGGCACCTTCACGGTCACCGCGCCCGGCGCGATCACCCTCTCGCCCGGCGACTACAACATCCACACCAGTTACATCCTGGAGCTGGACACCCCGTGCACGGTCACCAACCCGCCCGCCCCCGTCTCCGAGACGGTCACCGCGACGGGCGGCGGACAGACCAACAACCGTGCCATCAGCCTCGGTTCGGCCTCCGGGAAGCCCGGTGACGGCGTGACCGTCACGGGTACGAACTTCACCCCGGGCGCCGCCGTCACCCTCGCCGGACGGGCCGGCGCCGCCGAGACCGCCGACAAGGGCACCGCCACCGCGAACGCGCAGGGCGCCATCAGCGGCAGCCTGACCGTCAGCGACAAGACGACGACCGGGGTCGTGGCGTACGAGGGGAGTGCCTGGAGCGACGACAAGGGGGCGGGTCCCGCCGCCTACGTCGTCATCGACGACACGCCTCTCCCGCAAGGCAGCCAGAAGCTCAACTCCTCGGTCAAGGCAGGCACGTTGGCCATGACCCAGGCCGGCGACACCGTCGAACTCGCGGCGGTCGACTACGGCAAGGGCGGCTTCTCGCGCGGCTCCCTGCAGACGGTGACCGTCAAGGACTTCCGCGGCGGACCCGCGGGCTGGTCCCTGACCGGCAAGGTCACCGACTTCGCCGGTCCCGGCGGGGCGAAGATCGACGCCGCCAAACTGGGCTGGACGCCGGTCTGCGCCACCAAGGCGGGCAGCCCGAGCACCTGCCAGGCCGGTTCGCCCGGCTCGGTCGGCAGCGCGGGAGCGACTCTGGCGTCCACCCCCAACGGCACGCTCACCGGTGGTGAGTTCACCGTCGACGCCCGGCTCTCGCTGAACGTTCCGGCGTTCACCCCGCCCGGTGCGTACTCGGGCGTACTGACGCTGACGCTCACCTGATCATCCACCTGAGCACTGGCTTCAGCACTGCACTGAGCACTGGCCTGAGTGCTGGCCTGAGTGATCGTCTGATCAGACGTCAGCAGGCATGTGCCATCGGTGGGTTGGGCGCGCACCCGCCCGCCCACCTCGTCCGATTCGCCACCGGGGGTCCGCACCCATGCGCAAGCCGTTCGTCCTCCTCCTGTTGCCGTCCCTCCCGCTGCTCCTCTCGCTGTTCCTCGGCCTGGCCGGGGCCCCCGCGTACGCCGCCGACAACGGCAGCTGGTCCGTCTACCCCGTCTCGACGGACCTCGCCTCGCGGCCCTACTTCCACCTCTCCGCCGACCCGGGGACGACCCTCCAGGACAAGGTCACCGTCGCCAACAAGACCGGGCGGCCACTGACCTTCCGGCTGTACGCAGCCGACGCCTACAACACCGCCCGGGACGGCGGGTTCGCGGTGCGTACCCGCAAGGAGAAGCAGCGCGGCGTCGGCGCCTGGGCGAAGCCCGCGAAGTCCCGGGTGACCGTGCCCGCGCACGGTTCGGTCACCGTGCCCTTCACCCTCCGGGTGCCCGAGGGGGCCGAACCCGGGGACCATCCGGGGGCGCTGGTCGCTCTCGACGAGCGGATCGAAGAGGGGGCGGAGGGGGCGGGAGCCGTTGATGTCGGTGTGCGGCGGGCCGTCGGCGCCCGGATCTATCTACGGGTGGGCGGGCCCACCGTGCCCGCCGTCGCCGTCGAGGACGTGCGCATCACCCACCACCAGCCCCTGGTTCCCGGCGCCGGCGACAGCACGGCCACCGTCTCGTACACCCTCCACAACACCGGCAACGTCACCCTCGACCCCAAGGTGGAGCTGAGGGCCGAGGGGCTCTTCGGCCGTACGCTGCTCGCCCGCGACCTGACCAAGGTCCCCTCGGAACTGCTGCCCGGGCAGCGGGTGCGGCTCAGTGAACCGTGGCGTGGCGCGCCCCAACTCGACTGGGGCGACGTGACGTTGACGGCCAGCGCGCACGACACCCGCGAGTCGGCGCGTACGTCCTTCTTCGCGCTGCCGTGGCTCGTGGCGGTCGTCCTGGGCGTGGGGATCGTGGGAGCGGTGGTGGTGATCAGGGTCAGAGGGCGTCGGGGCCGCGCTCGCCCGTCCGTACCCGCACCACCGTCTCCACCGGCACGGCCCATACCTTTCCGTCGCCGATCTTCCCCGTCCGCGCCGCCTTCACGATCCCCTCGATGACGGCGTCGGCGTCCGCGTCATCGACGACGACCTCGATACGGATCTTGGGGACCAGATCGACGCGGTACTCGGCGCCTCGGTACACCTCCGTGTGGCCGCGCTGGCGCCCGTATCCGCTGGCCTCCGTGACGGTCAGCCCGTGCACGCCGATTTCCTGGAGGGCGGTCTTGACCTCGTCGAGCCGGTGCGGCTTGACGATCGCGGTGATGAGCTTCATCGGATTCCTCCGTGGATACTCCGCCCTTCAGGGCGGAGAGGAAACGGACTCCTGCAGGGCAGGGCAACAGGCTGGGATTCGCCGCCAGGGCGGATCGCGGTGCCTTCACCAGCAGGTTTGGCCCTTACATGTGAACCCGCTAGCTTGTGAGAGTGGCCGTGAACCACGTGAAGCGGGCGTTCAAGTACCGCTTCTATCCGAGCGATGCGCAGGCAGCCGAGCTGTCTCGCACCTTCGGATGCGTTCGCAAGGTCTACAACATGGCGCTCGCCGCCCGTACGGAGGCGTGGACGCGTCGGGAACGGGTCAACTACAACCAGACCTCGGCGATGCTGACGGTGTGGAAGAAGACCGAAGAACTGGCCTACCTCTGCGAGGTCTCCTCGGTTCCGCTCCAGCAGACGCTGCGGCACTTGCAGACGGCGTTCACCAACTTCTTCGGCAAGCGGGCCAAGTACCCGCACTTCAAGTCCAGGCGGAAGTCCCGGAAGTCGGCGGAGTACACCACGTCTGGTTTCCGGTTCCGTGACGGGAAGCTGACACTGGCGAAGATGCCTGAACCGCTGGACATCGTGTGGTCCCGCCCCCTCCCCGAGGGAGCGAAGCCCTCGACGGTGACGGTGTCGCAGGACGCTGCGGGTCGCTGGTTCGTCTCGATGCTGTGTGACGACCCGTCCGTCAAGCCGCTGCGGGCCAACGGCAACGCGGTCGGTATCGATGTGGGCCTGGACCACCTGCTGACCCTGTCCACCGGGGAGAAGGTCACCAACCCGCGCCACGAGCGCAAGGACCGCGTTCGCCTGGCGAAGGCTCAGCGGAACCTCGCGAAGAAGACCAAGGGTTCGGCGAACCGGAACAAGGCCCGACTCAAGGTCGCCGAGATCCATGCCCGGATCGCCGACCGCAGGCGGGACGGCCTGCACAAATTGACCACTCGGCTCGTGCGCGAAAACCAAACGCTCGTGATCGAGGACCTGACCGTGCGCAACATGGTCAAGAGCCGGACCCTGGCCCGTGCGATCAGCGATGCCGCGTGGTCGGAGTTCCGGAGCATGCTGGAGTACAAAGCCGCCTGGTACGGGCGCGAGGTGATCGCCGTGGACCGGTGGTTCCCCTCGTCCAGGCTGTGCTCCGCCTGCGGCACCTTGCAGGACAAGATGCCGCTCAGCGTCCGCACCTGGACGTGCGACTGCGGGACGACCCACGACCCGGACGTGAACGCAGCGAAGAACCTTCTGGCCGCCGGACGGGCGGTTGCAGCCTGTGGAGCTGGTGTAAGACCTCAACGGAGCACTCCGGGCGGGCAGTCGGCGATGAACCAGGAAGTCACACGGCGCGAGCCGTAAGAATCTCCCCCCTTCAGGAGGGAGAGCGTCAAGCCGAGTGATCGTAGGCCTTCCGGGCGTGCGCCCGGAAGGTTCGGGGCGGTCGGGGGTGATCCGGGGTGGTCCCTGACGGTCTCTGGCGGGTCCGTGGCGGTCCGTGGGGCGCCGGGTGCGGCGTCAGGTTTGGTGCTGGGTGCGGCGGGGCTCCGATGATCAGGGACAATGGGCGTCATGAGCGTTCGTACCCAGTCACCCGAGCCGCCGGAATCATCGGGGGCACCCCACCGCGCCGGCTTCGCCTGCTTCGTGGGCCGCCCCAACGCGGGCAAGTCCACCCTGACGAACGCTCTGGTCGGCCAGAAGGTGGCGATCACGGCGAACCAGCCGCAGACGACGCGGCACACGGTGCGCGGCATCGTGCACCGGCCCGACGCCCAGCTGATCCTGGTGGACACGCCTGGACTGCACAAACCGCGCACGCTGCTCGGCCAGCGGCTGAACGACATCGTACGGACGACGTGGGCCGAGGTCGACGTGATCGGGTTCTGCCTGCCCGCGAACGAGAAGCTCGGTCCCGGTGACCGCTTCATCGCGAAGGAGCTGGCGTCCATCAAGAAGACGCCGAAGATCGCGGTCGTGACGAAGACCGACCTCGTGGACAGCAAGACGCTCGCCGAGCAGCTCATCGCCATCGACCAGCTCGGCAGGGAGCTCGGGTTCGAGTGGGCCGAGATCGTGCCGGTGTCCGCCGTCGGGGACAAGCAGGTGGATCTGCTCGCGGATCTGCTGGTTCCGTTGCTTCCGGAGGGGCCGGCGCTCTATCCCGAGGGTGACCTCACGGACGAGCCCGAGCAGGTCATGGTGGCCGAGCTGATTCGGGAGGCCGCGCTGGAGGGGGTGCGGGACGAGTTGCCGCACTCCATCGCCGTGGTCGTCGAGGAGATGCTGCCGCGCGAGGACCGGCCCGCCGACAGGCCTCTCCTCGACATCCATGCCTTCGTCTACATCGAGCGGCCCAGTCAGAAGGGCATCATCATCGGGCCCAAGGGACAGCGGTTGAAGGAGGTCGGGATCAAGTCGCGCAAGCAGATCGAGGCGTTGCTGGGTACGCCGGTGTTCCTGGACCTCCACGTGAAGGTCGCGAAGGACTGGCAACGGGATCCGCGCCAGCTCCGCAAACTGGGCTTCTGAAAACCTCCCTCTTTCCCCAGCCCCACCCCTTCCCGAAACTGGGGGCTGCGCCCCCAGCCCCCCGCATCGGCCTGAACGGCCTCGTCCTCAAACGCCGGACGGGCTGAAATTGTCACTCCACCCCCTTGACCCGGCTCACAAACACCGCCCCCGCCAGCCCGATCAACGCCGCCACCAGATACAGCACCCGGTAGCCGCCCAGATACATCACGATCGGCGCGGCCAGCGCAGGGGCCGCGACCTGCGGGATCGC
Organism: Streptomyces sp. NBC_00878; assembly: GCF_026341515.1. NCBI lineage: Bacteria > Bacillati > Actinomycetota > Actinomycetes > Kitasatosporales > Streptomycetaceae > Streptomyces > Streptomyces sp. NBC_00878. The sequence continues at coordinate 7,283,810 of NZ_JAPEOK010000001.1, forward strand.
GTTGGCCGCGTTGATGACGCCGAGGTCCTTGCCGCGGTCCAGGGCCTTCGGCAGGACGTCGGTCATCAGGGCGAAGTCGACCGACGCGAAGACACCGAAGCCGAGGCCGAGCAGCGCCGAGGCCACCACCGTGCCGGTCCACGTCGGCCACGCCGCGATCACCCCCGCCGCGATCGCCATGACGATGCCCGACCACGTCACGAACGGTTTGCGGCGCCCCACCCGGTCCGACCACACCCCCGCGACGACCACCGTCGCGAGCAGCATCGCCGCGTTCACCGCCGTCAGGATCAGGACGCCCCGCTCGGGGTCGGGATGGTCCAGCCGGTCCCGTAGGTAGTAGAGGAGGTAGAGCACTCCGATGCTGTTGCTCAGGTTGACCAGGAAGCGGGTCAGCCAGGCCCAGCCGAAGTCCGGATGGCGGCGCGGGCTCAGCCAGAATCCGGCCAGGAAGGTGCGCCGGGACCAGGGCGGGCGGGCCTCGGCGGGAAGGCGTAGGTCCCGGTGGCCGAGTACGTACGGCAGGACGCCCAGCAGCGTGAACGCCGCACACGCCGCGTAGCCCGCCGCGACGCCCCCGGCCAGCGTCGCCAGACCCGTGCCGACGACCACGCCCAGGATCTGGGCGGCGCCCAGCCAGCCGCCCACGGAACCCCGTTGGAGCCGCGGCACCCGGTCCGGCACCGCGGCCGTGACGGCCGCCCAGGCCGCGTTCAGGGTCAGCTGCGCCAGACACCAGCCCAGCGCCATGGTCCAGGGACCGCCCGCGGCTCCGAGGAGCAGCAGCGACAGCGCGCCGCCCGCCGCGCCCGCCACGATCCACGGGGTACGGCGGCCCCAGCGGGCCGTCGTACGGTCCGACAGCGCGCCGAAGAGGGGGTTCACGGCCAGGGCCACGACCGCGCCCACGCCGGTCACCCACGCCAGCAGTGTCTCCTTCGACATGCCGGTACCGGGCGCGAAGTCCTCCGCCTGGGTGGCGAGGAGGATCTGCAACGGGCCGTACCAGCCCACCCAGATCGCCCCGTTGGCCAGGGAGAGGGTCGCCGTCCAGCTCCGGCCCACCCGCTCGACGGGTTCCGCGAGCGCCGCCGTGGCCGCCGTGGCCGACGAGGGCTTGCCCAACGGGCCCAGGGAACCTAAGGGGCCCGAGGAGTCTGAGGGCTCCGTCATCCTTGCGCCCGCAGCACATCCCGCAGCCAGCCGTACGACGCCTTCGGGGTCCGCTCCAGCGTCTCGAAGTCCACATGGACGAGGCCGAAGCGGCGCGCGTACCCCTCCGCCCACTCGAAGTTGTCGAGGAGCGACCACACGAAGTACCCGCGGACGTCCACACCCTGCTCCAACGCCCGGTGCAGCGCCCGCAGATGGCCGTCGAGGTAGGTGATCCGGTCCTGGTCGTCGAGTCCCTCGTACGAGCATCCGTTCTCCGTGATGACCACGGGCGGGAGCCGGTCGCCGTACCGCTCGCGGTAGCTCACGAGCAGTTCCGTGAGCGCCTCCGGGACCACCGGCCAGCCGAAGTCCGTGACCGGGTATCCCTCGATCTCCCTTACGGAGAAGGGGAGTTCGGCGGGCATCGTCAGTCCGCCGAACTCGATCTCCGAGCCCTGCGGCGCGCCCACCCTGGTAGGCGCGTAGTAGTTGATCCCGTACCAGTCGACCGGTTCCGAGATGACCTTCAGGTCGGACGCGAGGTCCTCGGCGTCCCCGGGCATCAACTCCCCGATGCCCTCCGGGTATTGGCCCGTCAGCACCGGGTCCGCGAACAGCCGGTTGAGGAGGACGTCGTAGAAGGCCGCCGCCTCCAGGTCCTCCGGTTCCTGGGACGCGGGCCAGGTCGGGCCGTGCGAGTTGGCGATGCCGATGTCCGTGACTGAGGCCGCGCGCAGGGCCTGTACGGCCAGGCCGTGGGCCAACAGCTGGTGGTGGGCGGCCGGCAGCGCGTCGAAGAGGAGCTGCCGGCCGGGCGCGTGCGCACCCAGGGCATGGCCCAACAGGGTGTGCTCGGCGGGCTCGTTGAGGGTGATCCACTTGCTGATCCGGTCACCGAGCCGGGCGGCCGCCAGGGCTGCGTACTCGGCGAAGCGCTCGGCCGTGTCCCGGTTCAGCCAGCCGCCCGCCTCCGCGGCCGACACCGGCAGATCCCAGTGGAAGAGGGTCGGCACCGGACGTACGCCCGCCGCGCACAGCTCGTCGACCAGACGGTCGTAGAAGTCCAGGCCGCCGGGGGAGTTGACCCGCGGCCAGGAGATCGAGAAGCGGTACGCGCCCACGCCCAGGTCGCGCAGGAGTGCCACGTCCTCGGGGTAGCGGTGGTAGTGGTCGCAGGCGACCGCCGCCGTCGAGCCGTCCTTGATGTGCCCCGGCTCCGCGGTGAAGACGTCCCACACGGAGGACTCGCGGCGGTCCGCGGCGCCTTCGATCTGGTGGGCCGAAGTGGACACGCCCCAGAGGAAGTCCGCGGGAAACTGGGGTATCGGGTTCATCGCCGTGTTCGCCATGCGCGCGATCATCCGTACCGGCGGGTAAGGAAGTCAACGGGGTGAGGGGAACTGGCCGTTGCCCGTGGTTGCTCGCGCCCGCGCGGCGGCGGCGCGTAGGCCACGACCCGCGCCCCGACCGTGCGCCCCCGTGAGCCGGTGCCCTCAGGAACCCTCCTTCAGCACCCTGGAGATCAGCTTCCGCTGCTCCTCCGTCAAGCGCGGATCCGCGCAGTACACCGTCCTGCCGTTCACGGTGATCTGGTAGCTGAAGCCGTCCGGAACCCCGATGGGGGGCGTGCCCCGGCCGGACGCGATCGCCTGTTCGGCCAGGGCCTGCCACTCCTGGGCGTCGGCCCGCCCCGAGGTCTCCACCTCGGCGTGCCGCTCGATGCCCGCGAAACCGCCCGTGCGCCTCACCTGAATACGCATGGGTCCTGTCTAGTACGAAACGGCGCAACTACGAAATGACTCCAGTGCGACACGGCTCTGGGACGGAGCGGCGGCGCGGGGCACGGTCACAGGGCCGGTACCCCGACCTGCTCCCACGCCTTCGTCACGGCCTGCAGTTCGTCGCCCTCGCCGAACGAGGCGCGGGCCTTGGCCACGGTCAGCGTCGCGAAGTCCGTGAAGGTCGCCTTCGAGCCCAGCTCGCCGCCGGTCAGCACGTCGTACCAGACCCGTCCGGCGCGCTCCCACGCGTGCCCGCCGAGCGCGGTCGCGGCGAGGTAGAAGGCGTGGTTGGGGATGCCGGAGTTGATGTGGACGCCGCCGTTGTCGCGGCTCGTCTGCACGTAGTCGTCCATCGTGGCGGGCTGCGGGTCCTTGCCGAGTACGTCGTCGTCGTACGCCGTGCCCGGGGCCTTCATCGACCGCAGGGCCGTGCCCGTGACACGCTCGGCGAGCAGGCCCGCGCCGATCAGCCAGTCGGCCTCGGCGGCGGTCTGGCCGAGCGTGTACTGCTTGATGAGCGAGCCGAAGACGTCCGAGAAGTGCTCGTTCAGGGCGCCCGGCTGGCCGAAGTACGTGAGGTTCGCCGTGTACTGCGTGACGCCGTGGGCCAGCTCGTGGCCGATGACGTCGACCGGGATGGTGAAGTCGAGGAAGATCTCGCTGTCACCGTCGCCGAAGACCATCTGCTCGCCGTTCCAGAAAGCGTTGTTGTACTCCTCGCCGAAGTGCACGGTCGCGTCGAGCGGCAGCCCTTCGTCGTTGATCGAGTTCCGTCCGTACGCCTTCTGGAACAGCTCGAAGGTCGCGCCCAGGCCGGCGTACGCGCGGTTGACCGTGGCGTCCTTGCCGGGCCTGTCGCCCTCGCTGCGGACCTTCCTGCCGGGCAGGTCCTGCCCTTGCCTCGCGTCGTAGATCGTGCGGTGCGGCTTGCCCTCGGCGGCGTCGCTCGGCGGGGCCAGGGTGGGTGCGCCGATGACGGTGGTCAGCCGACGGTGGGTGCGCTCGAAGGCGTCGTGCTCCAGGGTGCGGCGCGCCTTGCCGGCGAGGGCGGGGTCCTCGGCCTGGGCCAGGGTGTCGAGGACGTGCGGCGGGATGATCGTGCAGAAGACGGGCTCGAAGCCCCCGTTTGTCGTCATGGTCGGCACCATTGCACTGCGTGACGCTTCTGTCACTAGAGGCAACCATGATTGGTGAAATGCGGGGATGTGGGCGCCGCGGAGGTGACTCTTTGTGGTAGAGCCGCGGGCTGTGTGTGGCTGGTCGCGCCCTGCGGCGCAGCCGCAAATCGACGCAGCCCCGCGCCCCTGACAGGGGCGCCAATGTGCATCTGTGTGACGTTATGCACCTTTCCTGTCGTGTACGTCTGGCGTTCCGCATACTGATACGGACCCTCGTGTGGAGCGTGGCTCGGCTAGCATGCGGAGCATCATGCGTTTCGGGCTGCTTCTCCTTAGCTGCCGCGGCGAGGGCCTGTAGTCGAGGCCGACCCCCTCCCCGCGGAGTTTGGCGTTGCGCCGTCGGCCGTCCCTCGGATTCTCTCCGAGGATCAAGCGGACCAAGAGGAGCCCCTCGCATCATGGCGAATCGCCAGCAGCCCACGTCCATGCCGATCCACAAGTACCGCCCGTACGACCAGGTCGACATCGCCGACCGTACGTGGCCGGACAACCGGATCACCGTCGCCCCCCGCTGGCTCTCCACCGACCTGCGTGACGGCAACCAAGCCCTGATCGACCCCATGTCGCCCGCGCGCAAGCGCGAGATGTTCGACCTGCTGGTGAAGATGGGCTACAAGGAGATCGAGGTCGGCTTCCCGGCCTCCGGCGAGACCGACTTCGCCTTCGTGCGCTCCATCATCGAGGAGCCCGGTGCCATCCCCGACGACGTCACGATCTCCGTACTGACGCAGGCCCGCGAGGACCTCATCGAGCGGACCGTCTCGTCGCTGAAGGGCGCCAAGCGCGCCACCGTGCACCTGTACAACGCCACCGCGCCCGTCTTCCGCCGGGTCGTCTTCCGCGGCTCCAAGGGCGACATCAAGCAGATCGCCGTCGACGGTACGCGGCTGGTGACGGAGTACGCGGAGAAGCTGCTGGGTCCCGAGACGACCTTCGGCTACCAGTACAGCCCCGAGATCTTCACCGACACCGAGCTGGACTTCGCCCTGGAGGTCTGCGAGGCCGTCATGGACGTCTGGCAGCCGGGTCCGGGCCGGGAGATCATCCTCAACCTGCCCGCCACGGTGGAGCGTTCGACGCCGTCGACGCACGCGGACCGCTTCGAGTGGATGAGCCGCAACCTGTCGCGTCGTGAGTTCGTCTGTCTGTCCGTGCATCCGCACAACGACCGGGGTACGGCTGTCGCGGCGGCCGAGCTGGCGCTGATGGCCGGGGCCGACCGTATCGAGGGCTGTCTGTTCGGGCAGGGCGAGCGGACCGGCAACGTCGACCTGGTCACGCTGGGCATGAACCTGTTCTCGCAGGGCGTGGACCCGCAGATCGACTTCTCGGACATCGACGAGGTGCGGCGCACCGCCGAGTACTGCAACCAGATGGAGGTCCACCCGCGCCACCCGTACGTGGGCGATCTCGTATACACGTCCTTCTCCGGCTCCCACCAGGACGCCATCAAGAAGGGCTTCGACGCGATGGAGGCCGACGCGGCGGCGAAGGGCGTCACGGTAGACGACATCGAGTGGGCCGTCCCGTACCTGCCGATCGACCCGAAGGACGTCGGGCGCTCGTACGAGGCGGTCATCCGGGTCAACTCGCAGTCCGGCAAGGGCGGTATCGCGTACGTCCTGAAGAACGACCACAAGCTGGACCTGCCGCGCCGGATGCAGATCGAGTTCTCGAAGATCATCCAGGCGAAGACCGACGCCGAGGGCGGCGAGGTCACCGGGAAGGACATCTGGGCCGTCTTCCAGGACGAGTACCTGCCGAACCCCCAGAACCCGTGGGGCCGGATCCAGGTCAGCAACGGCCAGTCCACGACCGACCGTGACGGCGTCGACACGCTCACCGTCGAGGCCGAGGTGGATGGCGCCGAGACCGTGCTGGTCGGTACCGGCAACGGCCCGATCTCGGCGTTCTTCCAGGCTCTGCAGGGCATCGGCATCGACGCCCGGCTGCTCGACTACCAGGAGCACACGATGAGCGAGGGTGCGTCCGCGCAGGCCGCCTCGTACATCGAGGTCGCGATCGGCGACAAGGTGCTGTGGGGAATCGGCATCGACGCGAATACGACACGCGCCTCGCTGAAGGCCGTCGTCTCCGCGGTCAACCGCGCGACCCGATAACGCCTTTCACCTGCGTTTCTCCGGTCCCGTCCGCCTCACAGGCGGGCGGGACCTTCGCATATATCCAGCCATGTCACGGGGTGGTCTCGCCCTGGGTACTGACTCTTCCTCGACAATGTGGCTAACATCACGCCAACGCGGCGATGTTGCCGCGGGGTTACGGAGGTGCGACGTGCTGCCAGGACGGGGACGAAACGGCCGGTCTGTGCGCGCCGGCGACGCGGGCGTTTCGCGCTTCCTCGGAACCCGTACGGCGTGGACCACCGTCGGTGACGGCGAGTTCTTCTGCCCCGGCTGCGGAGGCGACCGCAACTACCAGCGCCTCACCGGCCGTCGCCGTTTCACCTGCCTCGGCGTCCCGGTCCTGCCGCGCGGCGAGACGGGTCCCGTCGTCGAATGCGCTGCCTGCGGTCACCACTTCAGCGCGGACGTCCTCGACCATCCGACCACGACCCGCTTCTCGGCGATGCTCCGCGACGCCGTCCACACCGTCGCCCTCGCCGTCCTCGCCGCCGGCGGCACCTGTGCCCGTACGTCCCTGGAGACCGCCGCGAGCGCCGTCCGCTCGGCCGGCTTCGACGACTGCACCGAGGACCAGCTCGCGGCCCTCGTCGAGGCCCTCGCAGCTGACACCGGCCGGATCTTCGGCGAACCCTGCGGACCCGGTCTGGCCATAGAGCTCCACGAGGCACTGGACCCGCTGGCTCCCCACCTCGCCCCCGCCGGCCGCGAGGCCATCCTCCTCCAGGGCGCCCGCATCGCCCTCGCCGACGGCCCGTACACGCCTGCCGAACGCGAGACGCTCGCGACGGTGGGCGCCGCCCTGACGATCTGCGCGGACGACGTGACCAGACTGCTGACAGCGGCGCGTACGCCGTCCTAGCGTGCACCTGGCGCGCACCGTGCGCGCCGTCCCAGGGTGCCCCGATTGCCGACATGAGCAAGGAAGTTGACTGATTTCCGGGACACTCGGCTCATGAACGGGACACTCGGCTCATGAACACGGCACAGGGCGACCCGTCGGCTGCTCGCGCGCTGCTGGTCGCCGTGGAGACGTACGAGGCCGGGACCGCCTGGGACCTCGACGGTCCGGTTCGCGACCTGCTGGCCCAGCGCGCCTGGCTGCTCGGACAGGGGCTCGACCCGGAACGGATCACCCTCCTGGTGTCGCCGCTGCCGAAGAACCGCGCACTGCTGCGCGAGGCGGGCGTGACAGGGCGGCCGGCCGATCGCGAGAGCGTGCACCGGGCCCTGTTCCGGGAGCTGGCCGCGGCGGACAGCGACTGGCTGTTCGTCGCCTGGTCCGGGCACGGCCTGGTGGATTTGGACGGCCACCGGCGCCTGATGTACGCGGACGCGGTCGGACAGGATCTGCGGAGCCTCGATGTCGAAGCCGCCCTGGCCGCGTTCCGCTCCGACGTCGCACCGGGGCACGCGCGGCAACTGTGGCTCCTGGACGCCTGCCAGACCTTCACCGACGCGGCCTCGGCGGCCGACGCGCTGCGGCCCGACCCGGTGCCCCGCGGCCGTCTGCGTGCCGTACGGGAACAGCAGGTGCTGTTCGCCTGCGGGCCCGGCGAGGCCACCGGCAACCGGGAACGGGTCGCGGGTGACCGGGCGGGTGACGGTGCACCCCGTGCCTCCGGTGTCTCCCGTGTCTCCGGTGCTTCCCGTGCTTCCGGTGCCTTCAGCGCGGCGGCCCTGACCCTGCTGCACGCCCATCCCCAGTGGCGGTTCGACGCGGCCCCTCTGGCCGACGCGCTGCGGGAGGAGTTCAGCGCCGCCGCCGCGGCGGGCGGTGCGGCCGCCGTGCTGCCGACCTCGCTCTGGTTCGACGGCGCCGGCCACACGGCTCGCACGGAAGTGGGCCGGGCCGCCCCCCGGCGGCGACTCGGCTCGGCGGACCACCGGCGGATGTACGACGCTCTCGCCGATGTTCCGGTCATGCAGGACCCGGGCCTGCGGGCGGCGGTCATCGGACAGCTGCCGCTGGAGATCGGCGCCAGCGTCCCCCGCTCCCCGGTGATGCGGGTCGAGATCCTCACGCTGATCAGGACCTGCCTGGTGTTCGACAACGGGCTGTTCCACTTGTGGGACGCGGTGTCACTGCTGGATGCCGGAACGCTTGCGCTCGCCGAGCTGGAATCCGTTCTGCGTGACTATCCGGAGTCGTTCACGCCGCCGTGAGCCCCCTGGTACCGGAAGCCGGACGGCTGCGGGCCCGCTCGGGGCTAGGGGGCTTCTGATGGATCTCCGTGGGGAAGGAGCGGCGTTCGGTGCGTTCTCTGGGGGTCCCCCCGGCCGAAGGCTGGGGGAGTGCCGGGCACAGACCCGCGTACTGGACGTACTTGGGTCTGTGCCCGGTGCGGCGAGAGGACGTGCCGGGCGTCGCGACGCCGCGGAGATCCATCAGAAGCCCCCTAACCGGCCAACGGGCCCACCAGGCTGGCTGGTTGACGATGTTTCCGCCGACGGGGGCTTGGGACATGATGTAAGGGCGGACTGAACAGGGCTCGATTCCCGGGGGAGGTCTACCGCAGGATGGAGAAGCCGGAAAGGACTGTCAGGTCGGACCTGCCCGACTTGACGGGAACCTCTCTTGAGGAGCTGCGGGATCACAGCAGCGATCACCGGGAGAGAGCGAAACAGCGGCTGCTCAAGACCATCGGCAGACCGACACGAAGCGCCTCTCCAGGGACCGGCAACAGCTGGGTCGTGTGATGGCACAGGCCTCAGGGGCGGCGCCGGACGCAGAACCACTGCACCGGCTCACCTCTCGGCAGTTCGAGAGTCTGATACGCGGAGAGGGGGACGCGGACGCGCTGACCGCCTTGGTCCTGGCCGAGCGCAGTCACCGGCTGCTGATCCTCGACCTCGTCATGGACTCCCTCACGGCCATGGAAGGTGTCGGCAGGCCGCTACCCGCTCCTCAACGCGCGTGGAATCTGCTGGCGACCGCCCAGCGCATCGCTCCGGCGGTCGTCCAGGAACTGCTGGACCTGCCGGAAACAGGCCTGTGGGCAGGGCAGTTGCTGCAACGGCTGCGCGCGCCCAAGCCCACCGAGCTGCCCCTCTGGGCCGACGTGGGGCACCTGCACTCCATCGCCGCGGCGGCCGCGGTCCGCGCCGGCCTGAGCTTCTCCTTCCCCGTCCCGTCCGTCGAGGGCAGGGTCGACCTCCCCACGCTCGGCCAGGCCCGGCTGCCCCACCGGGCGCCCTGGGAGACCGCCGTACTGACCTTCCGCGACGGCGGTGTCGCGCTGACCTCCGAGACCGGCACCCTGCGGCTGCCCGGCGACCTCGGCCGCCCGGCGCCGGGCTGGCTGCCCCTGCACCGCGACGAGGTCCGGCCACCGGGTGCCCCGGCTGTTCGTGTCACTCTCGACGACCTGGGCCGACACCGGATCGTGCCGCCTCCGATGGGCGCTGCCCGGCGCCTTCCGGCCGACGCGGCGGCAGGGCTGGCCAAGCTGATCCAGGAGGGCTGCGACCTGCTGGTGGAGGCCGATCCGCCGTCGGCCGTGACCGTGGGGGCGCTGCTGCGCACCGTCCAGCCCATGTCGGCGCACGAGGCGTTCCGGGTCCGCAGCGCGAGCAGCGCCCACGCGGTGGGCGGCCTGGCCCTGTCCTGGCCCGACTCCGAACTGGCCTGTGCGGCGGCCCTCGTCCACGAACTCCAGCACAGCAAGCTCAACGCGCTCTCCCATCTCGTCCCGCTGTCCGAGGAGGGGCCGTCCCCCGAACGCCTCTATTACGCTCCGTGGCGAGATGACCCCAGGCCGTTACCTGGCATGCTCCAGGGGATCTACGCGTTCACCGGGGTCACCCGCTTCTGGCGCGGCCGGACCCGGCTGCCCGCCGAGCGGTACGAGCAGCTCAACTGGTTCGAATTCGCCTTGTGGCGAGGCCAGTTGGCGAGCGTTCTGCCGCGGGTCGCAACTGATCCGGAGCTGACGGCGGAGGGCAGGCGGCTGCTCGCCGCGGTGCGGTCCACAGTGGCGGACTGGGCGGCCGAGAGCCCGGCGACTCCAGCGGCCCGGGAGGCCGTACGCCTCGCGGAACGGCTGGCCACCGACCACCGTGCCCTGTGGCGCCTGCACCATGTGCGCCCGCACCCCGCGGACACGGACGAACTGACCGCGGCCTGGCTGCGCGGGGACGAGCCCGTACTGCCGATCCGTCGACGGCGGGTCCGAGGGGAGCGCAGGCAGCGGCATCTGGACGCTCGTGCCGTCCTGGCCCGTATCCGCCTCGTCGACCCGGTCGCGCTGGTCAAACTCCGGGACGTCGTGGAGAAGGACGAGGTGCCGGGGGTGTCGGGCGCGGGTCGGGCCGATCTGCTCTGGGCGACCGGCGACCCGTCCGCCGCCGAGGAACACTTCACCCGTACCGTCGTGGACGGCACCGCCCCGCCGGCCGCCTGGGCGGGTCTGCGGCTGACGTGGGAAGAGACCGGCCGCTCCCCGGAGGCCGTACGCGCCCTGGGCGCTGTTCCCGAGGTGGTCTGTGCCGTGGCCCGTGCCGTCCGGCGGCGCACCGGGACGCCAGTGGATCCGGTCGGACTCGCTCACTGGGTGGCACGAGGCCTCGGCGAGAAGGTCAAAGAGGCCAAAGAGGCCAAAGAGGCCAAGGAGGCCGGCGAGGCCTGACGAAGGGCGCCCTGGCAGGCCGCCGGGTGGTGCCCGGCGGCCTGGGCGGCTCCCGAAGGCGCTGTGTACCAGCCTTCTGGTGCTTCTGGTGCTTCAGGTGTTTCCGGCGTTACAGGTGCATGGGATCGATGTCGCAGTTCGCCCGTCGCCATGCCAGAGCGTCCTGGTGAGCGGGGTGAGCGCTGCCCAGCTTCTCCTTGATCGCCTCTACCGACTCGCTGTGCAGGGCCGCCGCCTTCTCGGTTTGACCCAGGGCCCGCAGATCGGCGGCGAGGTTCGCCTGGAGCACCAGTGCGGTGGGATGCGCTTCTCCCAAGTGCTCCCGCACCAGGCCGAGCGTGTGTTCGTCCAGGTCACGTGCCGCGGCGGCCTCGGCCTGTGCGAACAGGTCGTTGGCCAGGTTGATCGCGGTGATCAGGGTGCAGGGGTGGGTCTCGCCCAGGTGCTCCTTGAAGCGGGCCAGAGCCGACTCGTTGAGCTTGCGGGCCGCGTCCACCTGGTCCAGGAGTCTGAGCGTCACGGCCAGGTCGACATCGGCCGAGATGGTGTGCGGGTGATCGGCGCCCAGCGTCTCGGCGTACAGCTTGCGGGTGCGTTCGCCGAGCTTCAGGGCTTCCTGAAGGTCCCCGTTCTGGCGCAGGTCGATGGAGAAGTTCAGCGAGATCTGAAGGACGTCGGGTGCCTTGTCGCCGTACCGCTCGGCCAGTGCCGCCAGGGCGATCCGTGTGTTCTCGGCCGCCTCCGCGTGCATGCCGGCCTTGCGCTGTGCGACGCCGAGGCGGGCGATGGCCCGGTACGTCATGGGGTGGGAGTCGCCGTAGACCTCCTGGGACTTCTCCACACCCTCTTCGCACATTCCCAGGGCCTGGGTGTACTCGCCGAGTTCCTGGCGGTCCAGGGCGACCGAGGCTTCGGAGCTCAGGGTGATGGGGCTGTCGGTGCCGAACATCTGCACCCGGTGGCGCCAGACCGCCTGGTCCAGGTCCAGTGCCCGCCGGAAGTCCCCGTTGACGCGCAGGCACACCGACAGGTTGAAGGCGTGCATCAGGGTGTCGGGGTCGTCGTCCCCGAAGGCGCGCACCGCTCGGGTGTAGACGTCCTCGTCGAATTCCAGGGCGCCGCGGAAGTCGCCGCGCACCCTGCGGTCGCTGGACACCTGGCCCTTGACGCGGAGGTACTCCTCCTCCAGTTCGGGCCCGGCCGCCTCCAGCGTGGCCAGCATCCGTTCGCCGAGTTCCGCGGCCGCGCTGTACCGCCCCATGCGCCACATCACGAACCGCAGGTGCCGGCCGAGGACCAGCGTCTGCGGATCGCCCTCGCCGAATCGCTCGCGCCAGGTCGAGTAGACCTGGCTCGCGAAGTCCAGGGCCGCCGCGTGATCTCCCCAGTAGAAGAGGTATTCGGCCACGTTGTAGACCAGCTGCCGCACATGGCGGTGGGGCGACTCCATGGCTTCGGAGACGATCACGTGCGAGTACAGCTCACCGAAGCGCACCCAGGAACGTGGGTCCTGGGGGTCGCTCGGCGCGTTGGCGGCGAGCAGCAGATGTGCCCCGTGCTGGAAGCGCTCGCGCTGCTCCTCCGTCATCCGCGCCTTCAGCACGGCCTGGACCAGGCGGTGCATCTGGATCGAATTGGTGCGGTGATCGATCTTGGCGAGGGAATAGCGATTGATCTCGCGGATGGCCCGGCTCAGCCGAATGGGGTCCGTGAAGATGATGTCGAGTTCCGGAGCGATGGGATCAGCGACCGCGTTCGAGAAGAACTGCCGGGAAATCGGTTCCGGCGCGAAATAGGAGCACAGTTGGAGAAGTTGCAGTGCGCCGGGGTTCTTGGTCTCCACATGGTCGAGAGACACGTTCCATGCGGTAGCGACCGTCTCTTCGTACTGGGTGGGCGGCGAGACCGCCATGAGTTCTGCGCGCTTTTCTTCAAACACCCTCAAGTATTCGGCAGGGGGCATGCCTGTCTCGGCGCGCCACGCCGAGGCCTGCTCGACGGCCAGCGGAAGGTCGCCGAGGACTTCGGCGAGCATGTCGGCCTCTTGGTCGGTCAGATCGGGATTGCGCCGCCGCAGCAACTGGATGCTCTCGGAGCGGTCGAACACGTCGACCTCCAAGGGATGGGCGAGGGTGTTCCACTGGGGATTGCGTGAGGTCACGATCACCGAACCGGTCGGCCCGCCCTCGGGTGCGCTGGGGAAGTATTCCTGCACCGCGTTCGGGCTCTCCGCGTTGTCGAAGACCAACAGCCAGTTCCCGTACGGAATTCCGGTGCGCAGGGCTTCCAGTACCGCGGGTACCGCGGTGATCGCCTCGGAACTGACCGGGAGGTGCATTCTCCGGGCGAGTTCGACGAATGCCTGCTGGATCTGGGTCGGGCGCTCCGCCGGAATCCACCAGACGAGATCGTATTGAGAGGCATGCCGGTAGACGAATTCCAGGGCCAATTGTGATTTGCCGACGCCGCCCATGCCGTGCAGGGCGTGCGGAAGGACCGCCGTGGGACCCGAGCGCAGCCCGTGCGCCAGGGCGACCAGGAGTTCGTCGCGACCGGTGAACACCAGGTTCCGCGGTGGCATGTTTCCCCAGACGGTGGGCCTGGTCGGACGGGGACCGCCTGCGGTCAGATGTTGTTCGTGCCCACGTTCGGACGCGGCGGGGACCGTGCTCACTGATGATTCTCCTTCTCCTGGATCGGCGTCTGCCGTGCCGTCCAACGCCTGGGTGCCGAGCGGGAAGCCGTCGCGTGATGACTGCGGCACACCCGAGAACGACGGTTCTGCCGGTTCAGCAACGCGGGGTTGGTCCGAATCGACCACGGCGGCCGGTACTCCACGGCCCTTCGAGCGGCCTCCGAAGGGGCCACGTACCTCATCGAGCGCGTCCAGTTCTCTCGCGCGGGGGCGGTGCGGCCCGCTCAACGCGTGCAGGACGGCGCGCTCGACCTCCCTGAACTCGCGGTCCTGGCTGCCCGCCGGGGCGGCGCTCGCCTCCTGTCCTCGGAGGTAGGACAGCAGGTCACGGGCGGCGGCACTGCGGGGCGCCAGGAGTTCGGCGGCCTGCTCGATCACGTGCTCCGTGGCGTTCCGTGAGCCGTAGGCCAGCAGTTCCTCGCGGACTCCGGGGGCGAAGACGAAGGAGAGCTGGTCGTCGTCGTACCAGAGGAGTGGCGAGACCAGGCCGCTGAGAAGGAATTCAGCCATGTGCTCGGTGTCCGAGTGGGGCATGGTGCGCCGCTGGACCTCGGCCATGGTGGGCAGATCCAGCTGGATCGCGGCCATGTGCGTGGCCAGTTGGAAAGCCTCGGTGGACGCCCAGCCGCGGAACGCCGCGACCTGCTCGGCCGGGTCGGGAGACGACGGCGTCGGTGAGGGCGAGGGCGGCGGCTGGTGGACGGTGGTCAGGACGGCTGCCAGCTCGACGTCGCGCGGTTCGTCCGCGCCCACGAAACGGGCCCAGGGCGTCAGCCAGTCCGGGTGCGGCGCGAGTACCGGTACGGGCACGACGGTTCCCCGCCCGGAGCGGGACCGTAGGACCTCGGAGAGTGCCTCGGCCGGTTCCCAGGAAGGGCGCCGGTCGGCGGCCCACGGGCCGGACGCCCGCAGTCTGACCCAGGACGGGTTCAGGCCCGTACGGTGCCACAGGCGCTGGGGCAGCATGTGCAGCACGGTCACCGGCTGGCGCTTGCCCCACAGCGCGAGCAGGCGTTGGGCCGCGCCCGACCGCCAGGCGGGGGCGGACCCGTCGGTCAGCACGAAGACGACGGACCGTCCCGTCGGGTCGAGCAGACTGCGCGGCGAGGTGGTGCGGGCTCCAGGCGGCCGGCCGGGCGGAGACAGGGTGGCGCGCTCGGCGGACGTCGCGTCCAGCGACAGCTCTATGACGTCACGGAACCCGCCGAAGCGGTGGGCGATCTTCGCGAAGTGGGCCGTGGCCTCGCGCCACGGCGCCATGTGCGGCGCGTTGTCCACCAGCAGCACCGCTCGCCAACGGCGCTCCGCTGTGGGGCGCAGGACCGGCGGCAGGGACGAGGCCAGCGCGATGCGTTCCGCGGTGGCCTCCTCGTTGAGTTCGCTCGCGTACGCGGAGGCGACTGCGGTGCGGAACGCACGCAGCGCGCGCCCCACGGCCCGGGCGCTGGTCGGGCGCCACGTGGTCAACGAGACGGACCGCGGCGCGGACACTGGCCCGGGCACGCGGAACAGCCGCCGACGGGGCTCGGCGGCAGGCTCGGACAGCGTGGCGTCCCCATGCGACGCCACGCCGTTGGGCTCGGAGACCACGTCCCCGGCGTCCCCGGGTGTTCCCTGGTACTCGTCGGTACGGGGCGTGGTGTCCGGCCCTGCTGCGGGTGCGGGTGCGGGAGCGGGTGCGGGCATGGCGGAGTCCGGCGCCGGAGCGGCCGGGCGGCCGTCCTGCCGGTCCGTCTGATCCTCGCTCTCGTCGACACCGACGGACCGCTCCGGTACTCCGGTCAGCCAGGCGTGTTCGCTCGCCACCCACACCGCGTCGGCCACTTCCCAGGGGCGGAGGCCGGTGAGGGACTGGTGTCCCCCGGTCGACGGCGTGCGTGGTCCGTCCCGCCCGCGCACGGTCCGCCCGTCCTGCGCCGGGGAGGGATCGTGAGTCACGCCGGACCCGCCCCTTCACCGCCGAGCGGGTGCCAGATGGCCTCCAGCAGCTCTGTCCAGTCGTCCGTCACACCCTCCTGCGTGGGCTGGTGCGCGTAGTGGCCGGAGGTGACCAGATGTGCAGCGTTCAACAACTGGTCGGCGGCGAGCCCGCTGACCCGGTCGCTGCGCCGCAGGAAGTCACGGATCAGCTGTTCCTGACGGGCGCCCAGCCGGTTCCCGAAGTGCGCGGCCACCAGCTCGCCCAGCGCCGCCGCGTCGGGATCGGGGAGGTCCAGACGCAGACACCTGCGCATGAACGCCTCCGGGAACTCCCGCTCGCCGTTGGACGTCATGACGATGAGGGGGAAGGTGTGGCAGCGCACCACACCCGCCGTGATCTCCGCCGTGCCACCCGGATCAGCCGTGTGGACCGTTGTGGTGGGCTCCTGCGGTTTCACCCGGACCAGCGGAGGGACCTCGTAGTAGCCGTCCTCGAACAGCGTGAGGAGATCGTTGGGGAGATCGATGTCGCATTTGTCTATTTCGTCGATGAGCAGGACGCGCGGCAGCTTGTAGGGCAGCAGTGCCGTCCCCAGCGGGCCGAGCTGGACGAAGGTGCCGGTCCCCGCCGCCGCTTCCGCCGCTCCCGGCGGGCCCTGTAAGGCTTGCGCGCGGCCGATGGCGTCGTACTCGAAGATCCCCGAAGTGAGTGTGGTGCGGCTGGTCACCGCCCAGTGCAGGACGCGTCCCAGGCGTAACTCCCGGGCGATGCGGTAGGCGAGGCCCGACTTTCCGACGCCGGGGCGCCCGGTCACCAGCAGGGGCCTGCGCAGCAGCAAGGCCGCGTTGACCAGTCGTACCTCTTCCGGCAGTGGACGGCGCTCCACTCCCGGCGGGCCGAGCCTGCGGTCGGCCTCTTCGTCCTCGGGTGGCGCGGGCATCGCCGGCGGGTGGTTGAACATGCGCCATGGCGGTCCGGCCGGCCAGGTCCGCTCCTCGTACGGGACATCCGGCACCTGGGCACCGGTGCCCTTGTAGAGAGGCCCTCCGTTATCCAGCGGCGCGTTCAATCGGTCCCCCCTACAAAAGTGGCGGGAGCGCTCGGTCCCCCGTCGAGAAGATGCTCAGGGTCGTCCCAGATCATGCCCATTGAGCGGATTGCCTTGGGATCGTGCGCGGAAGGCCTGCCTGCGGCGGCATCGGTCCTCCACTGTTGCGCGCGCTGGGGAAGAGCGGCCAGCCCATCTTCGGCCAACGCTTCCCGCACCGCCGCCCGACAGGCGGACGCCGCGTGTTCCTCACGGTGATACATCAGTACGGGCACTCCCAGATCCAGCGCCAGGCTCACCTCCTGTATGCCCAACTTGCCGTGATCCCAAGGCGGTTGACACAACAGCATGCCGACCACATCATCGTCGCTGCCGACCACGGCGTCCAGTCGTGCCAGATGCTCGGCATCACTGAGCGTCGGCTCCGGGGCACACTCGTGCACGACGCGCCGCGCGTGCTGCTGCTTGCCCCCGTTTTCCCTCCAGCGTGTCCAGCGCGCCCGCCATGCGCGGTGGAATTCGCGCCGCTGTACGCGGTCCAGACTGTGGACGGACACGCGATACGTGCTGAGCAGAGGGTTGGCGTAACCGCGGGCCGGATTGCGGTCCCACCATTCCACCGGCTCGTTCAGCAGTTCCAGGGGCAGGAAGAACTCCAGGGCGACGAGCTCCGAGCGATTGTGCCAGAGCGCCGCCATACGGGTGATCAACTCGGCGATACAGGAGCCGAGTTGTTCGCGGGTGACGGGCGCCTCGGGCTCCGCACCGGGTTCCCGGTGGAGCGTGGGGGAGTCCGCGTACTTCACGCACGCCGATACGTGGTAGCGCGGGATCCGGGAGGTCCGACGGCGCCCGGTACCCGGCTGGGGCGTGCGGTCGGCGGCCACCCGGATGTACAGGCGGATCAGAGGGCGTCCGTCCGGCGCGGTGTGGTTCTCCTGTCCGGCCGCATCCTCGCCCCCCGGCCGGTCTGCGCCGGTCCGGTCCGGTCCGGGCTGATCCGCCGACTCACCCGCCTGGCCCGCCGGGCCAGTTGGGCCGGTCGGATCGGAACCGGCCTGCTCGTGCCGACGCGCCGCGTCCAGTCGCCGGCGCAGCCCCCGCAGGCCGTCCGCCCCGTCCAACAGACCCCACTCCCGGGCGAAGTGATCGTTCCAGGTCCGTATCTCACCCACCGCCGCGGCCAGTTCGGGGCAGCGCGCGAGATGTTCGAGAAGCACCATCCCCGGAGGCAGCCCGCGGGTCGCCGAGTTGAGATCGGCGAGGTGGACGAACGCCTGCCACGGCGTGCCACAGTGCGCCGGCAGGGCTCGGCGCCCATCGGTCGACAGCGAGACCAGAGAGGCCAGTTCCGGCAGCCGGGGCTGGAGCGCCTGGCGCAGGGCGGACCAACTCCGGCCCGCGTACACCCGATGCGCCCACCACTCCTCCAACAGGGGCTGCAGTTGCCGGCCCACCGCCGGGGCGACCAGCTCGGTGGCGCGGACCAGCTCCTCCAGCGCGCCTTCCTGCCGGGCGCAGGCGCGCACCACACTCAGGAACTCCTGGTGCGGAACCGCGTAGGTCTCCTGCGGCAGCCCGTCCACCGCCTCGTCGACGAACTGCCGCCACAACAGGCGCCCGCCGTCCTGCATCAGACCCCCGGCGGGTTCTTCCAGTATCGCGACGATCGCCGCGATGAGGCCGAGCTGAATCTCGTCGAACCTCTGTCTCGCCACGCGCGTTCCCCCTCGCACCGTGGTAGGGCTGCCGGGTGGCCAACTCGGCTCACCCCGGCCGAAACACTCCAGAATACGGGCCGCACCGCCGCGACCACGACGAACGTGACTTTCACGGGGTTCAAGGGGGAGAAACCTTGTCCAGTACGCCGCCCAGCACGGAGTAGAGGCGGGCGTTGCTCCAGTACGCGCTGTGCGCCGCGGAGACGGGCTGGCGGTTGTCGACCTTCACGTCGGTCACCTGAGGGCCGAACACCTCGCCCGCCAGGTAGGAGAGCAGGTCGCGAGGGTCGTACACGTTCACCCAGTGCGGAAAGTCGCGCGGCAGGCCGCTGCCGTACGGCCGTGACGGCAGGGCGTCCAGTTCGTACAGGAGCGGAGCCTGGGAGCCGACGGTGACCAGGGCCTCGACCTGTCCGGGCCGACCGTCGCGGCCCGTGCCGTCCTCGTCCAGCAGGACGCCCGAGGCCAGCAGGTCGAACGCGACGATGCCGCCCAGGCTGTGCCCGAGCAGCACCACGGGACCGGGTTGCGCGCGTACCGCCTCGGTGACGAAGGCGCGTACCGCCTCACCGCGGACCAGATACCGGGCGATGTCCCCGAAGAACCCAACGGACTTGCCGCTCCACGCCGTACGGCGGGCCACCACCAGGCGGGAGCCCAGCGCGTTCTCGAACAGGCGGGCCGAGAAGCGGACCGCGGCCGCGACGGCCTCGGGGATCGCGCGGACCTCACCGCCGAGCGCGTCGGTCAGCTGGTCGACCAACTCGTCCCGCACCGGCACCGGCACCCGTCCGGCCTCGCTGTCGCCGTGGCCCAGCGCGTACGCCACCAGGGCCCGGGCCGTCAGCCTGGGCAGGACGGCGGCACCGTCACCGTCCGCCCGCACGGCCCGCCGCAGTGCCGGAGCGGCGGCGAGCGCGTCGGCGGTCTCGGCCAGCGGCACCCCGAGCGCCGCCTGGGCCCAGGCCGCCCGTGCCGTGTCGTGACGGTCCAGCCGGGACATCGCGTCCAGGAGCAGGTCGCCGCGCGAGGCGTGGCCCGGAACGAACGGGCCGGGCGCGGCCTCCCCACCGGTGAGGGCGAACAACTCCAGCTCGGCGAAGGGGTCGGCGTACAACAGGGCCCAGCGGGCGACGCTCTCGTCCTCCGGGCCGGGCGCGGCGGGTCCGCGGCCCTCCTGCGCGACGAAACCCGGGATGGATGCGCCCCCGGCCCGCAGGTACGAGCCCAGCGCCGATCCCCAGTCGCACGGCTCCACCCGGACATCCGGGCGCACCGCGGCCACTCCCTCGCGCACGCGCGTCAGCGCGGCACTGTAGGAGGGCTCCCGCACGCCCGTACCGTGCACGAACAGAACTGTCACCATGAGCGTGTTCCCCCGTTGCGTACTCGTGGGTCCGTCCGCGCGGAATCCAGTGACCGTCCGGCGCGCGGGCCCCGTAACCCTCGTACTGCTACCGGGCATTGCTACCTGCAAGGCCGGACAGGAACAAGACCGCGCCGGAAAACGGCGGAAAGTGGAAGGCCCAAAGGGAAACGCGTTTACTCCCGGGGGAGTAATCCCCTCGGCCGGTCACCCTGGGCAGTACACCCCACCTCGCCCTCGCGCCCGACGTAAGCCCCGCTTTCCACCGGAATTCTGGAGAGCGAAACAGACGTCGCCCGGAGGGAGACCGGTCAATGGGGGCCACAAGGACAACCACGGTGAGGACGGGGCGCAGCCGAGCCGTTCCCTGGGTGGTGCTCGGGCTGTGGGTGGCCGCGCTCGCGCTGGTGGGGCCGTTCGCGGCGAAGCTCGCCGACGTGCAGCACGACCGGATCACCGACTATCTGCCGGCGAGCGCCGACTCGACCCAAGTGGCGGAGATCCAGGGGAAGTTGCCCGGCGGCGAGACCACCGAGATGGTGCTCGTGTACCACCGGGAGGGCGGGCTCAGCGCCGCCGACCGGGAGACCGCCGCCGGGCAGGTGGCGGAGATCGCCGGCCGGCACGAACTGATCGGCGGCGCCCCGCAGGGGATTCCGTCTGCGGACGGTACGACCCTGATGTACCCGGTCGCCAGCAACGAGCCGGGAACGGACGAGAAACTGCGGGACGAGCTCGTGGGCGACGTCCGCGAAGTCGCCCAGGGCGAAGGCGGGTTGAGCGTCGAAGTGGGCGGCACCGGCGCGCTGGCCACCGACGCGTCCGAGGTCTACAACTCGCTCGGCGGGCCGCTGCTCTACACCACCGTCGCCGTCGTCGCCGTGCTGCTGATCCTGATCTACCGCAGCCCGGTGCTGTGGCTCGTACCGCTCGTCGTCGCCGGAATGGCCGACTACCTGTCGATGAGCGTCGCCTACGGACTCAACCAGGCCTTCGGCACGACCATCTCGGGACAGAGCTCGGGCGTGATGACGATCCTCGTGTTCGGGGCGGGCACGGACTACGCCCTGCTGCTCGTCTCGCGCTACCGGGAGGAACTGCGGCGCGTCGAGCGCCCGTACGAGGCCATGGCCGCCGCCCTGCGCGGCTGCGGGCCCGCCGTCCTCGCCTCCTCCGGCACCGTCGCCGCCGGACTGCTCTGCCTGCTCGCCGCCGACCTCAACAGCAGCCGGGGCATGGGCCCGCTCGGCGCGGTCGGCGTGCTGTGCGCGCTGATCGCCATGCTGACCCTGCTCCCCGCCATCCTCGTCCTGCTGGGGCGGCGGGTGTTCTGGCCGCTCGTGCCGGCCTTCGGGAGCGAGCCCAAGCAGCGGCGGAGCTTGTTCGCGGCGATGGGCAGCTCGGCCGGACGCAGGCCGCTGACCGTGCTCGCGACCGGAGCCGTACTGCTCGGCGCTCTCGCCCTCGGCTCGCTCAACCTGCCAGGTCCGATCAAGCAGGAGGACTCCTTCGTCGACAGGCCGGAGGCCGTCGCCGCGATGGAGACCCTCGCCAAGGCCTATCCCGAGCAGGGCAGCCAGCCCATCGACGTGATCACCCCGCAGGGCCGCGCCGCCGAGACCCTCGCGGCCGTCCGCGGCACCCCGGGAGTCGGCAGCGCGGAGCAGGGGCGTACCGGAGACGGCTGGACCGAGATCGCCGTCTTCGCCAAGAGCGCACCCCAGTCGGCGGGCGAGACCGCCACCATCAAGTCCCTGCGTAACGAACTGAAGGGCTCGTACGTCGGCGGGGCCAGCGCCCAGCAGATCGACCTGGAGGACACCAACAGCCGGGACATGAAGATCGTCGTGCCGCTCGTCCTCGTCTCCGTGATGCTCATCCTGATCGGGCTGCTGCGGAGTCTGGTCGCACCCCTGCTCCTCGTGGCCGCGGTGGTCGCGGTGTGGGGCGCGTCCCTCGGCATCGGCGGGCTGGTCTTCGAACCGCTCCTCGGCTTCGAGGGAACCGACCCCGGACTCGGCCTGCTGTCCTTCGTGTTCCTCGTCGCCCTCGGCGTCGACTACGGCATCTTCCTCATGCACCGGATGAGGGAGGAGTCCCTGGCGGGCGCGGAACCGTCCGACGCCGCGCTCACCGCGCTGCGCACCACCGGCGGCGTCATCGCCTCCGCGGGCCTCGTCCTCGCCGCGACCTTCGCCGTGCTGACGAACATGGGCCTGGTGCAGATGGTCCAGCTCGGCTTCGTGATCGCCGTCGGCGTCCTGCTCGACACGTTCCTCGTACGGACGTACCTGGTCACCAGTGCCAGCGTCGCCCTGGGCCGGAAGGTGTGGTGGCCGGGAGGCCTCTCGAAGGCACCCGAACCGTCCGAACCGACCGAGCCGCCGCGACAGACGGCACCCGTCGGTGCGCCCTGACACGGCGGGCCCGTCCGGGCGCCTCTCCTTCGGGAGGGGCGCCCGCACTCCCGCACGCATACCGGAAGATGGAGCCGTGCGGGTACGGGGAACGACCACGGCGGTACGCGACCGGGCGTCGGCGGCGACGGCCGGGGCTGGGGCGGGTGCCGGCGCCGGGGCGCGCGCAGGCGGTAGCGGTGGTGCAGGCGGTGGCGCGCGGCCCCGTCGGCTCGAACGCTTCATGGCCGCCATCAACCGCGACCCGCTGACCGCGCCGCACCGCACCCGCAACGACGCGATCTTCGCCGCGGGCGTCGCCGTACTCGCGGTCGCCCTCGTCCTGCTCGTCGACGACGGACGCGAGCTCGGCCCGCTCGGCTGGGCCCTGCTGCTCGGAGCCCATGTGCCGCTCGTGTGGCGGCGCACCCGTCCGGTGCTCGTGCTGCTGGCCGTGGTGGCGTGCGTCGCGCCGTACCACGGCCTCGACTTCCACCACGCGGCGCCGACCCCCGCCTCGTACCTCGCCCTCTACACCGTCGCCGCCACCGGCCGTCCGCTGCGTACCGTCCTGGTGGGCATGGGTGTCCTCGGCGTCGCGATGAGCGTGATGCTCACGGTCAGCGCGAAGGACGCGCTCCAGCTGCTGGAGGTCTCCGGCTGGGTCGTCGCCATGCTCTTCTTCGGCGTCGACGTCCGCTTCTACCGCCGGTACGTCGCCTCCATCGTCGAGCGGGCCGAGCGCGCGGAGCGCACCCGCGAGGAGGAGGCGCGGCGCCGCGTCGCCGAGGAACGGCTGCGGATCGCCCGTGACCTGCACGACCTGCTCGCGCACAGCATCACGCTGATCGGCGTGCAGACGTCCGTGGCCGCGCACGTCCTGACCGCCGACCCGGAGCGGCTCGACCGGGAGGCCGTCGCCCAGGCGCTGGACGACATCGCGGGGACGTGCCGGACGGCCCGGGGGGAGTTGCGTACGACGCTGGAGGTGCTGCGGGCGAACGAGGTCGGTGTGGGGGGAGTGGGGGTGAGTGTGGGCGAGGGCGCGGGAGGCGAGCCTGGGGCAGGCTCCGGCGTCGGTTCCGCTTCCGGCTCCGGTCTCGGCTTCGGGTTCGGGTCCGAGGACGGTCGGGGGCCGTTGCCCGGGCTCGACGGTCTCGCCGACCTCGTGGGGACGGCCCGGGTCGCCGGGGCGAAGGTCGAACTGTCCGTCGACGCGGACGGCGTACCGCCTTCCGTGGGCGCCGCCGCCTACCGGATCGTGCAGGAGGCGCTCACCAACGCCGTACGCCATGGGGGCCGCGACGATCTCACGATCAGGGTGGGGGCGCGGACCGCGGAGGGAGCCCTGCGGGTGAGCGTCACGGACGACGGGGTCGGCGTGGGCGGCGGGGCGGGCGCGTCCGACGGCACGCCGGGGTTCGGGCTCATCGGTATGCGGGAGCGGGCCCGTAGCGTGGGCGGCACGCTGGACGCCGGACCGGGGCCCGCCCAGGGCTTCGAGGTGACCGCCGCGCTGCCGCTGCCACGGAAGGACGCCCGATGACGATCCGTGTACTGCTCGCCGACGACCAGAACCTCGTACGGGCTTCCTTCGCGATGCTCGTCTCGTCGGCGAAGGACATGGAGGTCGTCGCCGAGGCGGGGACCGGGCGGGAGGCGGTGGCGCTGGCCCGGTCCGCGCGGGCCGATCTCGTCGTGATGGACATCCGCATGCCCGATCTGGACGGGATCGAGGCGACACGGCTCATCGCCGCGGACGAGGATCTCGCGGGGGTGAAGGTGCTCGTCCTGACGACGTACGACACCGACGAGCACATCGTCGACGCGCTGCGGGCCGGGGCGTCCGGCTTCCTCGTGAAGGACATCCGGCCGGCCGAACTCCTCGACGCCATCCGGACGGTGGCCGCGGGTGAGTCCCTCCTGTCGCCCGGCCCCACCTCGCGGCTCATCGCCCGTTTCCTGCGCGCGCCGGACACCGCGACGACTCCTGTGGTGGGCGGGCCGAACGGGCTGTCCGAGCGGGAGCGGCAGGTGCTCACGCTGGTCGCGCGCGGCCTCAACAACACGGAGATCGCGGAGGCGTTGGGGCTCAGCCCGCTGACGGCGAAGACCCATGTCAGCCGGATCATGGGGAAGTTGGGGGCGCGGGACCGGGCGCAACTGGTGATCGTGGCGTACGAGTCGGGGCTGGTGATACCTGGGACGGTGTGAACACCCCACGTCCCATGTCCGCCTGTGTCTCCCTACGTCCGTCTGTGTCAGCTGTGCGCGCCTTCAGGAGAAACCGTGGCTGCCAACCACTCGGCCGCGCCGCCGGCCGACTCCGCCGACACCGGGCAGGAGGCCAAGTACTACGGGGCCCATGCGATCTACAGCGACGACGGCGGGGTGACGTGGCGGATCGGGTTCGTGGACGACTCGTACAACGGGCTCGACAACGCGAATGAGAGTGTCGCGGCGCAACTGCCCGACGGACGGCTGTACTTCAGCGCGCGTGACCAGCACGGCACCAGCGTGGGCAACCGCCTCGACAGCTACTCCAGTGACGGGGGCGTGACACTCGACCGGCCCTATCTGGTCCAGCCGACCCTGAATGACGTGCCGGTGGTGCAGGCCAGCGTTCTGCAACTCACGGGAAGCGGCCAGGGAACAGGGGCCCCACTCCTCTTCTCCGGACCGTCCGTACCCACGCTCCGCCAGTCCATGGCGGTCTGGCGAAGCACGGACTCCGGCCTCTCCTTCACCAAGGCGAAAACCCTGTCCACCCGCCCGGCCGCGTACTCCGACCTCGTACAACTGGCCGCCGACAAAGTGGGCGTCCTCTACGAGACGGGGACCACGGGAACGTACGAGAAGATCGAGTTCCGGCGGGTGCCGGTGGGGGAGTTGAGGGGGTAGGGCCTCGCGGGGCGTCATCGGGCCCTTACAGCAACCCCGCCCCCGCCAGGAACTTCCCCACCCGTTCGATCTCCTCCGGTGACAGCGGAACCTGCGGCTCGGCAGTCGCGGGGCAGGCGATGACGCCCCGCAGATACAGCGCCGCCTTGAACGCGCCGAGCGCGGACGAGCTGCCCCCCATCCGCCCCGCGTCCCCCACCCGCACCATCCCGAACAGCGAGAACAACCGCTCCTGCTCGGCCCGAGCCCGCTCCCAGTCGCCCTCGCGGCAGAGCCGGTAGAGGCGTACGTACCCGTGCGGGTCCACGTTCGCGAGGCCCGGGACCGCCCCGTCCGCCCCCATCGCCAACGCGCTGTCGACGACGAGCTCGGAACCGGTCAGGACCGAGAACCCGGAGATGCCGGGATGCGCGCGGACCCCGGTCACGACGGCCCTGAAGCCCCCCTCGTCCCCGCTGGAGTCCTTCAGCCCGGCCAGCACCCCCTCCGCGGCCAGCTCCAGCACCAGCTCGGTGCCCAGCTTGGAATGGACGGCGACCGGCAGGTCGTACGCGAACACCGGTACCGGCGAGTGGGAGGCGACGAGGCGGAAGTGGCGGGCGATCTCCGCCGGATGCGTACGCGCGTAGAAGGGAGCCGTCACGACGACCGCGTCGGCGCCCGCCTCCGTCACCTGCCGGACGTGGTCGAGGACGCGCGGGGTCGTCATGTCGATGGCCCCGGCGAGGACGGGGAGTTCGCACGCCACATGACCGACCACGGTCTCGACGACGAGCCGCCGGTGACGATCCGTCAAATACGCGGCCTCCGAGGACGATCCGAGGACGAACAGGCCGTCCACCCCGCCCTCCACCAGATGGTCGACCAGCCTGGTCAACGACGGGACGTCCACCTCGCGGTCCGGTGTCAGGGGAGTGCAGACGGGCGGTACGACACCGGTCAGCGGGGCGGGCACGGTCATCAGGGCTCCCTGGGCGTCTTGGCCATGGCGGTGGCCTCCGGAACGGTGGTGACGGCCTGTGCGACCAGGTCACGTGTCGACTGACCGTCCTCCACAGGATGGTGGCACCGAAACCGGTGCGCCGGACTCGACGCGCCCGCGAAGTCCGGCATCGACCCGGCGCAGACCGGGTCCGCCTTCCAGCAGCGGGTCCGGAAGGGACACCCGCTCGGCGGTCGTGTCGCCGACGGCACGGGGCCCACCAGCGGGATCGGGTCGATCGGGTCCAGGAGTCCCGGTGTCGCCGAGAAGAGGGCGCGGGTGTACGGGTGGCGCGAGCGGTCCGTCACCTCGTCGGCCGGGCACTCCTCGACGATCCGGCCGAGGTACATCGTGACGACCCGGTCGCTCATCCTCCGCACGGTCTGGATGTCGTGGGAGACGAAGACCAGGGCGAGCCCCAGCCGCTCCTTCAGGTCGAGGAGGAGGTTGAGGATCTGGGCGCGCACCGACACGTCCAGCGCGCTCGTCGGCTCGTCCGCGACCACCAGGTCCGGATCGAGGGCCAACGCCCGTGCGATGGCGACCCGTTGGCGCTGACCGCCCGACAACTGTCCGGGCAGGCCGTCCGCCAGCGCCTTGGGGAGTCCGACCAGGGACATCAACTCCCGTACGCGGTCGTCGCGTTGCCGGGCCGTTCCGCGCCTGTGCACATCGAGGGGGTCGCGCAGGATCTGGCGTACCGTCAGCCGGCGGTTCAGGGCCGTCGACGGGTCCTGGAAGATCATGCCGGTGCCCGCGCCGACCGCGATCCGCCGTTCGGCCGGGGTCATCGTCCACAGGTCGCGGCCCCCGAAGGACACCGTCCCGTACGTCGGCCGCTGCACCCCCACCAGGACCTTGGCGAGCGTCGACTTGCCGCAGCCGGACTCCCCGACGACGCCCACCGTCTCGCCGGGCGCGATGGTGAGGTCGGCGCCGGTGAGGGCGTACACGCGGTCGCGCGCGAACAGACCGCCGGTGCGCGCCTTGTGGACGACGTGGGTGTCGGACAGCTCCACGAGCGGGCTCTCGGGACGGCTCTCGGGACCGCTCACTTCATGGCCATCGGCACGTCGGGTCATCTCACGGCCTCGCTTCCGTCGGCTCCGGATGGCCCTGTTCCGGTCGGTCCGGTCGATCCGGTCAGTCCCGTTGACCCGGTCGAGCCCGTCAATCCCGTTGATCCGGCCGGCCCGGTCGAAGCCGTGGGCATGGGCATGGGCAGGGCGATCGCCGGGTGGTGGCAGGCGACCTCGTGGCGGCGCGGCGGGCCCGCCAGCCGGGGAGCCGTCGTGCGGCAGACGTCGGTCGCCATCGGGCAGCGGTCGGCGAACCGGCAGCCCGCCGGGAAGTCGGCGGGCGACGGTACGACTCCCTTGATCTGTGTCATCCGCTCGGCCGCCGACTCAAGCGACAGGACGCTGCCCAGCAGCCCGCGCGTGTAGTGGTGGGCGGGGAACTCGACGAGGTCCGCCGTCACGCCCGACTCCACGATCTGGCCGCCGTACATCACCACCACCCGGTCGGTGACGTCCGCGATGAGCGCCAGGTCGTGCGAGACGAGGATCAGCGCGAAGTCCAGCTCGGCGCGCAGCCGCAGCAGCAGCTCTATGATCTGCGCCTGCACGGTGACGTCGAGGGCGGTCGTCGGTTCGTCGGCGACGATCAGCTTCGGGTCGCGGGAGAGCGCCATGGCGATGAGTACGCGCTGGCGCTGGCCGCCGGACAGTTCGTGCGGGTAGCTGCGCAGGGTGCGTTCCGGGTCCAGGCCGACCAGTTCGAGGAGTTCGGCGCCCGTGCGCGTGCCGCCCCTCCTCACAACTTGCTTGAGCTGGGCGCGGATTGTCATCGCCGGGTTGAGGGAGGACAGGGCGTCCTGGTAGATCATGGCCATCTCGTGGCCGAGGAGTCTGCGGCGTACGCGCATCGGCTCGCCCACCAACTGCCGCTGGTCGAACCGGACATGGCCGCGCACCCGGGTGCCCTTCGGCTCCAGGCCCATCACGGCGAGCGCGGTCAGCGACTTGCCGCAGCCCGACTCGCCCACCAGGCCCAGGACTTCACCGGGCTGTACGTCGAAACTGATGCCGTCGACGATGTCCACACCCCCGTGGCGGGCATCGAATCCGATGGCCAGGTTCTCCACGCTCAGCACCGGCCGGCCCTCGGGGAGAGGGCGCGCCCGGGCGCGCAGCCGCTGGGCCGCCTCCGTCAGTCCCGGCAGTTCAAGCACCTTGCCGCTGCCGGGCTCGGGAGCCTCAAGACGGTCTTCCTCCTCCTCGTGCGTTCCGACATCGCGGGCGGCCGGCGCGGCCCACGCGTCCGAGACGCCCTCGGAGAGGATGTTCAGCGAGAGCACGGTGAACAGCATCAGCAGACCGGGGAAGACGGTCGCCCACCAGCCGCCGGTCAGCACCATGTTCTTGCCGTCCGCGATGACACTGCCCCAGGACGGGTCCGGCGGCCGCACCCCCGCGCCGATGAAGGACAGCGACGCCTCGAAGACGATCGCCTCGGCGACCTGCACCGTGCAGAACACGAGGACCGGAGCGGCACAGTTGATGGCCACGTGCCGCCACACGATGTGCGGGGTACGCGCTCCTATGACCCGCTCGGCCGTCACATAGTCCTCGCCGTACTGGTCCATCACGTTGGCCCGTACGACCCGTGCCATCGGCGGCATGTAGAGGAACGCGATCGCGCCGATGAGGATCGGGATGCTGCCGCCGAACACCGCGACGAAGACGGCCGCGAGCGCGATGCCCGGGAAGGCCATCACGATGTCGAGGCAGCGCATCAGCGTCTCGTCGACCGCCTTGCGCGAGGTCGCCGCGATGGCGCCGATGAGCGCGCCCACGACGAGCGCGAGCCCAGTCGCGCCGAGCCCGATGGCCAGCGACCAACGGGCCCCGTACATCAGCCTGCTGAGGATGTCGCGGCCCAGGCTGTCCTGCCCCATCCAGTGCTCGCCGGACGGCGCGCCCTCGCTGTGGCCGTTGTCGACCAGGGGCACCTGGTCGAGCGGGTCGTGCGGCGCGAGCAGCGGCGCGAGCAGGGCCGTGAGGACGACGATCCCGATGACCACGACGGCGATCCGCGAGATCAACGGCAGGCGGGTGAAACCCCTGAGGCGGATGCCGGGCAGGGAGAGCTTCTCCGCCAGCCGCTTCCGGTACATCAGCATCATGCTTCGGCACTCCTCAGGCGCGGGTTGACCAGCAGATAGAGGATGTCGATGACGAGGTTCACGATCACGAACCCGAAGGCGATCGTGAGCACACCGCCCTGCACGACGGCCGGATCACCGTTCTTCACGGCGTCGATCATGAGCTTTCCCATCCCCGGCAGATTGAAGATCGTCTCGATGACGACCGCACCGCCGAGCAGATAACCGACCCGCAGCCCCAGCACGGTCAGCGGGTTCATCAGGGCGTTGCGCAGCACGTTCCGCCCGACCACGACCACCGGCGGCAGCCCGCTGCCGATCGCCGTCCGTACGTAGTCCTTGTCCAGCTCCTCCACCACGGCCGTCCGGACGATCCGGGTGAGCTGCGCCGCGACCGGCAGCGAGAGCGCCAGCGCGGGCAGCGTCATCGTCTTCAGCCACCCGGTGAAGGAGTCGGCGGGATTGACGTATCCGCTGGTCGGGAACCAGCCCAGGTCCACGGCCAGGTACTGGATCATCAGCAGCGCCAGCCAGAAGCCGGGCGCCGCGACACCTGTCAGCGAGACGACCCGGATCAGCTGGTCCGGGAACCGGTCCCGGTAGATCGCCGCCGTGACCCCGCCGATCAGCGAGAGCACGACCGCGATACCGAGGCCCAGGAAGGTCAGCTGCATGGTGAGCGGCAGCGCGGTGGTGACCTGGTCGACGACCGGCGCCCGCGTCAGCGCGCTGACGCCCATGTCACCCCGGATCAGGTCCCCGACGAAGCCGAAGTACCGCACCGGGAACGGATCCAGCAGCCCGTTGCGCTCCCGGAAGTCGTGCAGCTGCTGCTCGGTCGGGTTCGCGCCCTGGAAGTACGCGGACGCCGGATCACTGTCCGAGAATCGCATCACGACGAACACAAACAGAATGATCCCGAGCATCAACGGCACGAGCAGGGCGACACGACGGACCAGAATTCTGACGATCGCGACCACGGGTGGTTCTCTCCTCGCCGTTTCGGACTAGACCCACTTCGCCTGGAGAACGTTTATCCCCGGATACGGCTGAGGTCGAATACCCGAAAGGTCCTTGGAATCCCACGCGGTGATCAGCTCATTGTGAACGACCGGATAGATCACGGCGTTCTCCGCGACGATGTCGATGTACTCCTGTGTCATCGTCTTCTTCTTCTCGACGTCCGGCTCCTGCGTGGCCTGATCCATCCGCTTGAACAGATCCTTCGCCACGGAGTTGGTCTCCCAGCGCGCATACCGCATCCAGGTGTTCCCGGGCCCGTAGTTGTAATGCATGATCAGATCCGCGTCGAGACCGAACTGATTCGGATTCGAGGCAGCAGCGACGACCTGGAAATCCTTCTTCTGGTCGAGCTTCGTGAACAGCGCGGCGGTTTCCTGCGGTTCGAGGGTCGTCTTGACGCCGATCGCGTCCCACGACGCCTTGATGGTCGGCAGACAGTCCACGATCCAGCTCACGTTGACCGCCATCAGAGTGACCGTGAGCCCGCTGACCCCGGCCTCCTTCAGGAGCGCCTTGGCCTTGTCCGGGTCGTAGTCGTAGACGGCTTTCGCCTTCCGATACGTCGGATTCCCCTCGTTGAGATACGACGACGCCGCCCTTCCGTGACCGCGCAGCGCGGCCTGGATCATCTTCTCCTTGTCGATGGCGTAGTGCAGCGCCTGCCGCACCCTTACGTCGTCGAAGGGTTTGTGGTCGGTGTTGAAGAGGAGAAAGATGTGGTTCATGCCCGCCCCGCCCTCGACCTTCAGTCCGCCCTTCTCCAGCTGGGAGATATTGGCGTACGGAATGTTGTCGGAGATCTGCGCGCCCGCGCTCGAACCCGAGATCTTCGCGACGCGCGGCGCGGCGTCCACGATCGTCAGCCAGTTCATCTTCTTGAAGGCGGCCTTGCGCGGTCCGTTGTAGGCCGCGTACGCCTCGAAGGTCGTGTTGGACTTTGGGTGGTGAGCGGCCTGCCGGTACGGTCCGGAGCCGATCGCCTTTCCCGTCGTCGCCTCGTCCAGCGCACCCGCCTTCGAGAACACGTGCTTCGGCATGATCTTCGCGAGGGTGAGCCGCTGGGCCCCGTCCGGGAAGGGGAACTTGAGAATGAGTTCCACCGACTTCTCGTCGACCTTCTTCACCTCCTTCAGCCAGGACGCGAAGAAGTTCTTGGCGAGCGTCGTCGTCTTCGGATCCAGTACGCGCTCATAGGTGAAGACCACGTCGTCGGCGGTGACGGGCTGCCCGTCGTGCCACTTCGCGCCCTCCCGCAAAGTGAACTTCCACGTCGTCGCCCGGAGATCCGCCGGAATCGCCGTCGCGAGCGCCGCGTACGGCTCACGGCTGATCGGGTCGGTGTCCAGGAGCCCCTCGTAGATGTGGTGGTTGCCGGCCATCGCGAAGGCCGAGGCCGTCATCAGCGGGTCCCAGCTCTGGTCGTTGCCGTAGCCGATCACCGCGGTGAGCGTCCGGTCGGCGCCCTCGCCCCCACCGCCCGTCTCGTTCGTGGACTCCGGCCCCGACGAACAGGCGGAGAGCGTCGAACTGATCGCGGCGGCGGCGCCCAGCGCGCCGGAGTACTTCAGGAACGACCGGCGGTGCAGCGCCGGTGCAGGGGTCGCGTCGCGCACGGTTCCTCCAGCAAGGGGTGGGAGATACGACGTCCTACGTCATAGGTGCAGCGTGACCATAAGAGGGGGCGTGGGGACGGTCAAGGGAACGCGCACGAATGCCGTTTCTTCCAGAGGTGCGACCAATGTCGCCCTGAAACGCGCCGAGTTGACGGATGGTCAATCACTGATTGACGGCCGATCCTGTCTGGAGGTGGGACGTGGGATGTCCAGCGCGCGTACGATGCGGCGCATGTCTGAGCGGCGCGTGTCCGACGACCCGAGGAACGACAGCCCGAGCAATGACGGCCCGAGCAGCGACGGCCGACCCAAGGACGACGGGCCGAGCAATGACGGCCGACCCAAGGATGACGGGCCCGGGAGCGCCGGCCCCCGGAACTCCTTCCCCCGGGCGCGCTCGGTCCGTGAGCCGCGGGTGAGCAGCCAGATCCAGCGCGAGGTCATGCAGCTGATCCTCGACCGCAGACTCCGGGCCGGCGCGCCCCTGCCCACCGAGGCCGAACTGATGGAGTCCCTCGGCGTCAGCCGCAACTCCGTCCGCGAGGCCCTCAAGGCACTCCAGGCCCTCGACATCGTGGAGATCAGACACGGCTACGGCACCTACGTCGGTGAGGCGTCACTGACCCCGCTCGTCAACGGCCTGACCTTCCGCACGCTGGCCCAACAGGGCGACGACACGGGCGCGTTGGCCGAGATACTCCAGATCCGGGAGGTCCTGGAGGAGGGGCTCGTCCGGCGGGTCGTGGGCAGGCTCTCGGACGCGGAGCTGGCTCGGCTGGAGGCCGTGGTGGAACGGATGGAGGAGGCGGGTGCGGCGGGACATCCGTTCCCCGAACTCGACCGGGAATTCCACGAGTTGCTGTACGCGCCACTCGGAAACGCCCTGGTGCCCCAGCTGTTGGGCGCCTTCTGGGCCGTGTTCCGGCGGGTGGCAGGCGTGCGGGGCTGGACGGACGATCCGACGCCCCATGTCACGGTCCGCCGGCATCGTGACATCGTGGTCGCCCTGAGGGCGGGAGACGTGGAGGGGGCGCAGAAGGCGATGGCGGATCATTTCCGGGGGATCGAGGCGAGGGCCGCGCAGGAGTCACGGGGGGTCGGATGACGGGGGACGACGGGGGTCGGATGACCGACGGCTGGGACGAGCGGGCGGCCGGTGTGCTGCGGCTGCCGTCCGGGCGGCTGGTACGGGGCCGGGGGCTGCGGCACGGGCTCGACCCCTCGGCGGTCCGGCCGACGTACGGCGTCTATCTCCTCGGCAAGCGACCGCCCGAAGTCCCTTGGGAGACACGGTGGTTGAGGTGGCCGGACTTCTGGCTGCCCCGGGACAGGGCGGACGCGCGGAAGGTCCTGACGGAGACCTGGGAGCGGGCCGCGGATCCCGACGAGCGCGTCGAGGTCGCCTGCGGAGGCGGCCGGGGCCGGACCGGCACGGCACTGGCGTGCCTCGCCGTCCTGGACGGCGTACCGCCGGACGAGGCCGTGGAGTTCGTACGACGGAACTACGACCGCCACGCCGTCGAGACGCCGTGGCAGCGGACATACGTACGCCGGTTCGAGGGGGGAGCGGGGCCCGGTTCGTGACGTAGCCGGTCCCCTTGGCGAGCCCTTCCGGCGCCCGCCGCTCATCCCTTGGTCGGGGTGCCGTAGACCATCGGCCGACAGCCGGAACTGCCCCGGGTCGACAGACTGACGGCATGGAGAACACGGGGCGGAACCAGGGGCGGAACACAGCGAAGAACCAGGGGCAGAGCGCCGGGATCAGCAGGGCGCGGTTCATGGCGGCGGCGGTCGCCGGGGTCGGTGCGGCGGCGGGTCTGCCGGCCGGAGGGGCGTCGGCGTCCCCGGCTCAGCCCTCGTCCCAGCCGCCGTCCCCGTCCCCGTCCGGGTCGCTTCGAAGTGCGGCCGGAACCCCGCGCGGGCTCACCCACCGCGGTGTCGTCTACACCATCGGGGCCGGGGAGACGCCGGGCACGGCGTGGAGCGAGCGGCGGATGCGGGGCGACATCCGGGCGATCGCGGACGACCTGCACGCCGACACCGTCGAGGTCACCGGGGACGGGGTCGAGCGGCTGAACGCCACGGCGAGCGAGGTCGCCGAGCGCGGGCTGCACGTCTGGCTGCAGCCGACGCTGGGGGACGTGCCGGAGCGGGAGATCCTGGAGCATCTGGTGGAGGCGGGGCGGCACGGGGAGCGGCTCCGGAAGCAGGGCGCCAAGGTCACCCTCGCCGTGGGCTGCGAGTTCTGGCTGTTCGTGCCGGGGATCGTGCCCGGGGCCGACGTCTCCGAGCGGATCGACAACCTGCAGAAGGGCAACTTCGATGTCGTGGAGATGCAGAAGAGGCTGGCCAGGTTCACCGCGAAGGCGGCGGCGGTCGGGCGGTCCGTGTTCCGCGGCAAGCTGAGCTACGCAGCCATGCAGGACCCGACCTTCGAGAACGTCGACTGGAACCTCTTCGACATCGTGGGCATCGACTACTACTCGTACTTCCCCCAACGGGCCGACTACGTCCGTGAGTTGAGGAAGTTCCTGCGCTGGGGCAAGCCGCTCGCGATCACCGAGTTCGGCACCTGCACGTTCGTCGGTGCCCCGGAACAGGGCGGGATGGGCTGGAGCATCGTCGACTATGACAAGACACCGCCGGAGATCAAGGGAAACGTGGTGCGCAGCGAACGCGTACAGGCGGCGTACCTCACCGATCTCCTCGACGTCTTCGAGTCGATGAACCTGTACGGGGCGATGGCGTTCGAGTTCATCACCGCCGACGCTCCGCACCGCCCCGACAACCCGCGGTATGACCTGGACATGGCGTCCTACGCCGTCGTCAAGCCCATCAAGGACCGCCCCGACGATCCGGAATCGGACTGGCACTGGGAGCCGAAGGAGGCCTACCACGCGGTGGCCCGGCACTACGGCCGGGCGCGCTGCTGAGCCGTCGGTTTCACTGGCGGATTCACCGTCAGGTCAAGCAGCGGGATCAGCTGCGGGTGGCGCGGAAGCGGACGGCGCCGGACTCGGGGTGCCGGTCCACCGACACGTCCGTGAAGCCCGCCTTCGCCAGACGCTCCGGCAGACCGACCGGATCCACCGTGTTCATCGTGTCCCTGAAGTGCAGCAACCGGAACCGGAGACTCGGCTGGCTGTCGCACCCGGCGAAGACGCCGCCGGGGCGCAGCACCCGGTGGGCCTCCGCGAAGATCCGGTCCTGCTGGGCGGACGTCGGCACATGGTGGAGCATCACGAAGCAGACGACGGAGGAGAAGCTCTCGTCCGGCAACGGCATCGCGGCTCCGTCGGCGTGCAGGATCGTGGCCCGGTCGCCCCACTTCCGCTCCAGCAGGGCGGCCGTGCCCTCGTCGACCTCGACGGCCGTGACACGGGGGACCTGCTCGATCAGTACGCGCAGATTCGCACCGTAGCCCGGACCGATCTCCAGTACGTCGTCGCCGAGGTGGACGTCCGCCAGGGTCCAGGGAAGGATGTGGTCCCTGGTCGTCCGGGCCCACTCCTCGGAGCTGCACAGCTTGCGGTGTGCTCGGTTCATCGGCATGAGACGACGGTACGAGCGGGGCGACGGTGTCCGATACGGGCTACGCTGCCGATCCATGTCGCCAAACGGACAGTCGCCAAATGGGCGGTCGCCAAATGGGCGGTCGCCAAATGGGCGGTCGCCAAATGGGCGGTCGCCAAATGGGCGGTCGCCAAATGGGCGGTCGCCAAATGGGCGGTCGCCAAATGGGCGGTCGGCGAGCGGTCCCTCGGCGAGCGGACCCTCGGCCGCCACCGCGATCTTCATCGGCCACTTCGCGATGCCGAGGGGCACCGCGTTCGGCAGTCACTGGCACACGTTCCACCAACTCGCCTGGGCCGCAAAGGGGTTGCTCCGGGTGACCAGCGAGCACGGCACCTGGCTCCTGCCGCCGTCGCTGGCACTGTGGATCCCCGCCCGGGTGGCCCATACGACGCAGGCGGAGGGTGACGCCGTCATGCGCAGCCCGTACGTGAACCCGGCGGCGTGCCCGGAGATCACCTGGACCGAGCCCACGGTGGTGGCCGTGGACCCCCTGCTCCGGGCCCTCATCGACCACCTCGTACGCGAGGACCTCGCCCCCGAGGCCCGGTCGCGCGCGGAAGCCGTACTCCTGGACGTACTGCGTCCCGTCCCGGTCACCAGTGTCTCGGTGACCGAACCCCACGACCCGCGGGCCGTCAGGGTGGCCAGGGCCCTCGCCGCCGACCCCGCGGACGGGCGCCCCCTGGCGTCCTGGGGCGTCGAAGTCGGCGCGAGCGCCCGTACGTTGGCCCGGCTCTTCGTCGCCGAGACGGGTCTCGCCTTCGGCCAGTGGCGGGAGCGGTTGCGCATGCGGTCGGCGATGCCGTACCTCGCCGAGGGGCTGCCGATCGAGTCCGTGGCCCGCCGCGTGGGCTATGCCTCCGCCAGTTCCTTCGTCGCCGCGTTCCACCGAGTGGTGGGCCTGACGCCCAGGCAGTACTTCCCGGTCCGTGACTGAGGGGTCCCCGTCAGCGCGGGGGCAGCGAGGGGTCAGTACGAGGTCGGCCCCGGCCACACCGACGAGGCGTCGTCGCGGTCGGGGTCCGGGAGCCGGATCGGGCGGACCGGGACGGTGTAGGCGCGGCCATCGGTGGTGGCGGTCCAGGGGGAGGGGTGGCCGGAGTAGCTCAGGGTCGTCAGGGCGAAGACGTTGTCGGCGTAGATCTCGACGTACTCGCCGATGGTGAGGATGCGCAGGGTGGCGGCGGGCTCGGTGAGCACCGTCTCGCCGAGTCGTGCGCCGTCGGGGCCGGTGACCCAGAGGTCCTTGCCGTCGCAGCCCACGGTGAGGGCGGGGCGCCCGGCGCCCGGGGCGTCCGTGCGAACGGTGACCTCGACGGGACGGCCGAAGACGCCGATGTCGCCGACCGCGTGGGGGGCGGGGTCGTCCGTCGCCTCGTCGAGCCAGGCGTTCAGGCCGCTCCACCATTCCAGCCTGGGTGCTGAACCAGCCTTCACCACAAGGGACTTGGGCTGCGCGAGCATGCCCCGGCAGCGCTCCCCGGTGTCGGTGAGGCCGACCCGGCGGGGCGTGGTGTGCAGCACTACCCGGGATCCGTCGGGGGCGGCGATGACGCGAGGGGCGTACGAGCCGGTAGGGCCGAGCGGGCCGCGGCGGGTCCAGGGGCCGCGCAGGCGAGGGGCGGTCCACGCCTCGAAGCCGCGGGTGGCACCGACCGAGCCGAGCAGCAGCCAACTGCCGTCGTCGAGACGTTCCAGAACCGGGCACTCCAACTCGTCCACGTCACCTGGTGAGATGAGCGGCGGCTGTACGGTCCAGTGCTCCAGGTCGTCCGAAGTCGCCCAGCCGACACAGCCGCTGACCTCGACGGGCAGGGAGGCATCGGCGGCACAGACCACCATCACCCAGCCCCCGCCCCCGCCCCCGCCTTCGCCCCCGCCCCCG
Source organism: Streptomyces sp. NBC_00878 (assembly GCF_026341515.1). Classification (NCBI taxonomy): domain Bacteria; kingdom Bacillati; phylum Actinomycetota; class Actinomycetes; order Kitasatosporales; family Streptomycetaceae; genus Streptomyces; species Streptomyces sp. NBC_00878. Next base: position 7,320,986 of record NZ_JAPEOK010000001.1, read on the forward strand.
CCCCCACCACCGCTCTCGCCTCCACCACCGCTCTCGCCCTCACCATCGCTCTCGCCTTCGTCGTCGCGTACGACGAACGGGTCGCGCCAGCCCATGTGTTCACCGGTGCGGTACCAGCGCGGGTCCGCCTCGACGACCGGCCCGGTGCCGTGGCGCCGCCAGCCGGTGCCGTCGGTGCGGTCGGAGTACGCGAGGCCGACGGCCTGGAGCGGCCAGCCGTCCGGCGTCAGTCCGCTCACCCCTGTGTAGAACATCGCCATTCCGGTGCCGTGCCGGAAGGGGTGCATGGTCCACACGGCCTGCTCGTCGAAGCGGCCGGGCAGCCCGTTGCCGAAGGCGGTGCCCTGGCACTGCCAGCCGACCAGGTCGGCGGAGGTCGCCCGCCCGTAGGAGGTCTCCATCCGCAGGTGGTCGAACTCCGCTGTCCAGGGCCCTTGTAGATGCAGCACCGCGTACGTGCCGTCCTCGTCGCGAAGGAGGGCGAAGTCGTTCACGCACAGGCCGGGCGGGGCGTATCGCATGCGCAGTTCCTGTCGGCTCACAGCGCCCAAACGCATGCGCTGACCATTGATCACATCGGTATCACTTGAGATTCAGCCCCAGTAGATATGAACGCAAACGCTTGCGCAACAACGAAGGCAGGTCTACGGTCGCGTCACCCACAGATCACACCGACGTGAAATCAGACGCGCAGTCAGAGGCTCAGCCATAGACGCAATCAGACGCACAGTCAGACATGTAGCCAGAGGCGCAATCAGAGGCGCAGTCAGACGCGCAATCAGACGCGAAACCAGCGGGAGGAACTGAGCCGTGACGGTCAGCATCAACGACGTCGCCCGTGCCGCCGGCGTCTCCGCGTCCACCGTGTCCCGCGCCCTGCGCGGCCGGACGGGCGTCTCCGACGAGGTGCGGGACCGGATCGCGGCCGTCGCCGCACAGCTCGGCTACACCGCTTCCCGCTCCGCCTCCAGCCTGGCCAGCGGCCGCACTTACACGATCGGGGTCGTCGTCCCGTACGTGGGCCGCTGGTTCTTCGGCACCGTGCTCGACGCGGCGGAGCAGGTGTTCAGCGCCGCCGGGTACGACGTCCTGCTGTACAACCTGGGCGCGCCCGAGTCACGCAAGCGTTTCTTCACCAAGCTGCCGGTCCGCAAGCGGGTGGACGCGGTGCTGTCGCTGCTCATACCCGACGAGGAGGAGTCCACGGCGCTGCGTTCCCTGGGCGTGCCACTGGCCAGCACGGTCGGCGGCGCCCGGCCCGGCTTCACCGTGGTCGGCATCGACGACCGGGCGGGCGCGGAGAGCGCCGTACGGCATCTGGTGAACCTCGGCCACCGCCGGATCGGCATGATCAGCGGATCCAGCGGGCCGCTGCACTGGACCACGCCCGTCGAGCGCCGCCGGGGCTATCTCGACGTCCTGGCCGAGGCCGGGATCGAGCACGACCCGGCCCTGGAGGCGGACGGCTACTACACCGTCGAGGGCGGCGAGCGGGCGATGACCGAGCTGTTGGCCGCCGCCCGGCCGCCGACCGCCGTGTTCGCGCAGTCCGACGAGATGGCGATGGGCGCGTTGCGTGCCCTGCGGCGGCATCGGCTGAGGGTGCCGGACGACGTGTCGGTCGTCGGCTTCGACGATCACGAACTCGCCGACGTGGTCGGCCTGACGACCGTCGCCCAGCCGGTCGCGGGCCAGGGCGCCGAGGCCGCCCGGCTGCTGCTGCGGCAGCTCGACGAGCCGGACGCCGAACACCCCGGCCATGTGCAGATGCCCATCCACTTCGTGCTGCGCGAGACCACGGCCCCGCCGCGCCCGCGCGGACCGCAGTGACCGTCCCAGCCCCACACCCTCACGCCCTCACACCCCCACCCCCTCACGCCTGGAAGCACACCAGCGCAGAAGCACTTCGCACCTCGAACCCTCGCCACAGCACGGAGGCAAGCCCATGAGTTCAAGGACGAGTTCAAGGACCGGCAGGCACGGTCACACCATCCGCGCCACCCGCGCCAACCGCGCCATCCACACGACCCTGGCCCTCGCCCTGCCCCTGGCCGCGCTGGCGGCCTGCGGCGGAGGCAGCGGCACCGAAACCTCCGCCGAGGAGGGCAGCGGCAAGGGAACGATCAGCGTCTGGGCCCACCAGGGGCAGAAGAGTGAGGCCACCGCGCTCCAGAACGCGGTGAAGTCCTTCAACTCCTCGCAGAGCGCGATCAAGGTCGACCTGAAGCTGATACCCGAGAACGACTACACGAAGACCATCACCGCCACCGACGCCTCCAAGCTGCCGGACGTGATGGAGTTCGACGGCCCGACGATGGCGAACTTCGTCTACAACAAGAAGCTCGCCCCGATCGACACGTACGTCTCCGCCAAGACCATGGACAACGCCACCCCGGCGAGCAAGGCGCAGGGCGAGATAGACGGCAAGCACTACGGGCTGGGCATGTTCGACTCAGGGCTCGGGGTCTACGGCAACAAGAAGCTGCTGGACGCGGCCGGGGTGAAGTACCCCACGGGTCTGTCCGACGACTGGACGGCGGCCGAGTTCACCGCCGCGCTCAAGACACTCAAGGCCAACGCCAACTCCAAGGACTCCGACGGAAAGGTCCTCGACCTCCAGGAGACCGGCGGTTACGCCAACGAGTGGGGCACGTACGGCTTCGCCCCGATCGTCTGGTCGGCGGGGGGCTCCCTCCTCAAGGATGGCAAGGCGGAAGGTGCTCTCGACACCCCTGCCGTGGTCTCCGCCCTGAAGACCTTCCAGTCCTGGAAGACGTACGTCGACCCCAACACCGACGGCAACGCCTTCGCCAAGGGCCGGGTCGCGCTGAGCTGGGTCGGCCACTGGATGTACCCCGCCTACAGCGAGGCCCTCGGCGACGACCTCGTGGTGATGCCGCTGCCCGACTTCGGCAACGGCCCCAAGACCGGCCAGGGTTCCTGGGCGTGGGGCATCGGCGCGGACACGAAGAACGCCAAGGCGGCGGGCGCGTTCCTCGACACCCTGCTGAACGACACCAACATCAAGGCGATGACGACGGCCAACGGCGCCGTGCCCGCCACCCAATCCTCGCTCGCCGCAAGCGAGTTGTACCAGCAGGGCGGTCCGCTCCAGCTCTTCGCCGACCAGCTCGCCAAGCCCTGCGGCGACAGCGACATCACCAAGTCGTGTGTCGCGGTCACCCGCCCGGTGACCGCCGGATACCCGGTCATCACCGCCAAGTTCAGCGAGGCCCTGAACTCGGTCTACGGCGGCGCCGACCCCAAGAGCGCCCTGGAGAAGGCGGCCCGCGCCATCGACCGGGACTACTCGGACAACGCCGGCTACGAGATCCCGTAAGCCCATGACGTCGGCCAAGCCTGCCAAGCCCGTGAACTCCGCCAAGTCGGTGTCCCCCGTCAAGCGCGAGACCTCCGACAAGTCCGCGCCACCCGCATCCCGGCCGCCGCGCTCGCCGCGCTCCTCGCGCAGCAACCGCGACTGGCTGCACGGGCTGCTGATGTCCGCGCCCGCCCTCGCCGGACTCATCGCGTTCGTCGGCATCCCGTTCGGCTACGCGGTCGTCCTCTCCTTCTACAACGTGCGCCTCGGCTCCCCGCTGGAGCCCACCTTCTTCGGCCTGGAGCAGTACCGGCGCCTGTTCACCGACCCCGACCTGTCGGGCCCGTTCCTGCGGGCCCTGCTGAACAACCTGACCTTCGCAGTGGTCGTCGTACCACTCCAGACGGGTCTGGCCCTCGCGCTGGCCATCCTGCTGAACCGCAAGCTCAAGGCGATCGGCCTGTTCCGGTCCTTCTTCTTCATGCCGGTCGTCTTCCCCATGGCGCTGGTCGCCGTGATCTGGCGGCTGATCCTGGCCCGCAGCGACCAGGGCATGCTCAACTCCGCGCTGGACGCGGTGAGTTTCGGCAACTGGGGCGCCTTCGACTGGCTCGGCGACGGCGCCACCGCGATGGCCTCGATCATCGTGCTGTCCGTGTGGCAGGGCGTCGGCTTTCAAATGGTCATCCTGCTCGCGGGCCTCCAGCAGATCCCGGGCGAGCTCTACGAGGCCGCCGAGCTCGACCGCGCGTCCCGCTGGCAGCAGTTCCGCCACGTCACGCTGCCGGGCATCCGCGGCACGCTCGTCTTCGTCGCGATGCTGACGTCCGTACTGTCCTTCCGGGTCTTCGACCAGGTGTACGTCCTCATCCGCGGCGGCGGCCTGGACGAGGACGCGACCCGCACGGTGATGTACCAGGCCGTCACGACCGCCTTCGACCAGAACAACATCGGCCAGGCGTCCGCGATCACGGTCGTCTTCTTCCTGATCGTCGTGATCCTGACCCTCGTCCAGCGCCGAGTCGTACGCCCCGGAAACGAGGACTGACATGAGTACGAGCATGAGTACGCGCGGGAGTTCGGGCGGGAGTTCGGGCGTGAGTACGAGGCCGGGCCCGGTCAGCAGGCCGTTGCGCCGCTTCATCGACTACGCCGTCCTGAGCGTGCTGGCGTTCGTCTTCGTACTCCCCGTCCTCTATCTCTTCCTCGGCAGCCTCAAGCCGTCCGACGACGTCCTGAACGGCCTGTCCGGCTTCCTCCCCACCAACCTCTCCTTCGACAACTACACCGCGGTCCTCGACAGCCTCAACTCCGACAGCACCGGCTACTTCTGGCGCTTCATGGGCGTCTCGCTGCTGTTGGCGTTCGTGGTCGTGACAGGCGGCCTGTTCGTCAACTCGATGGCGGCGTACGGACTTTCGCGGCTGAAGTGGCGAGGCAGGGAAGCGGTGTTCACGCTGGTCCTGCTGCTGATGCTGGTCCCGTTCGAGTCGGTCGCCGTCCCGCTCTTCTACATGTTCAACGACCAGCGGAACACCCTCTACATCCAGGCGCTCCCCTTCATCGCCAACGCCTTCTCCGTCTACCAGTTCCACACGTTCTTCCGCTCGATCCCGCCGAGCATCGAGGAGGCGGCCAAACTGGACGGGGCGGGACCCTGGCGCACGTTCTTCGCGATCATTGTCCCGATGTCGAAACCGGCGTTCGCGTCGGTCGCGATCCTCACGTTCCTCACGCAGTGGGGCTCGTTCCTCTGGCCGGTCCTGATGGTCTCCGACCCGTCGGTCCGCCCGCTCCCCCTGGAGATCAGCGTCTTCCAGGGCCAACAGCCCCCCGACTGGGGCCAGATCCTCGCCTTCGGCGTGCTCCTGGTCCTGCCGGTCCTGGTGATCTTCGCCTTCTTCCAGCGCTGGTTCGTCCAGGGCGTGGCCAGCTCGGCCGTGAAGGGCTGAGCGACGACCGGCTCGGCCGGGTCAGCCGCCGAAGCGGCTGCGGGAGCTCTCGATGTCGCCGAGGTACCGATGGGTCCAGTCGCACATGCTGTCGACCGTCGCCCGGAGCCCCTGACCCGGCTCGGTGAGGGTGTACTCGACGCGCGGCGGCACGGTCGGGTGCACCTTCCGCTCGACCAGGCCGTTGCGCTCCAGCATGCGCAGGTTCTGGGTGAGCATCTTGTGGCTGACGCCCTCGACCTCGTTCCGCAGCTCGCTGAAACGAAGAGTGCGCTCACCGAGGGCCTCGATGATCAGAAACGCCCACTTGTTGGCGATGTCCGAGAAGATCTCCCGCGCCAGAGAGTCCGCGCGCCGCAGGTCCGCCTCGTCGGGCGAGCCGCTGAACTGCTTGGTCACCATCAGGTTCCCCAGTCACCGAAAAGTGCGTTCTTCCATGTCAACGACCACTCTCCTACGGTTCCTGAGTAACCACAAGAGAGTACGAGTGGGGCTTCGAGGTTGTGCGGTGCCTCCCGCAGGGGGATTGGAAGGTTTGGGACACGCGTGACCTCGGCGGGCCTGGGCGCGGGCGCGGGGAGCTGTCCCATTTCTTCCAATCACCAAATCCGGGAGACCCCGCTCAACCTCGAAGACCCGACAAGGAGGCACAGAGCATGGCCATCACCCTGGTAAACCCGAGCGGACTGCCGGAGATCCCGGTGTACAAGCATGTGGCGATCGCGACCGGCTCGAAGACGATCTACGTCGCCGGGCAGGTCTCCTGGGACGCCGACGGGGTCACGATCGGCGAAGGCGACCTCGTCACTCAGGTCGAGACGTGCTACCTCAACGCCGGCAGGGCCCTGGCCGAGGTCGGCGCGTCCTTCGACGACGTGGTAAGGCTGACCGTCTACGCCGTCGACTGGACCGCGGACAAGATGCCCCTGTTCCTGGAGGGCCTCGCGCGGGCCTCCAAGAAGCTGGGGACCACCCCGATGGCACCGGGCACGCTGATCGGCGTGGCGACACTGGACATCCCCGACCACCTGGTCGAGGTCGAAGTCACCGCGGTCATCGACTGAGCGGAATGAACGCGGCCCAGGCCGCGGCACCGATCAGGAGCACGGGCCCGTCCGGGACTTTACTGTCCCGGACGGGGACGGTGCCGGGGACTCCGTCGGCTACCTCGACGCAGCTACCCCCGTTGCCGTCGCTGTAGGTGCTCTTGTGCCAGCGGGCGGCGCCGATGAAGTCGTAGGCGACCTCGACGCAGTCCTCCCCGCCGTCACCGCCGCTGTAGGTGCTCTTGCGCCAGCGGGCATTGGTCAGGTCGAACTCGTGCATCGTCTGTGGTCCTCCGCCGCCGACTCGATCAAGGCCAGGGACGCCTCGGGTGACAACGCGGCGGCCCTGATCAGATCGTAGGACGACTGGGTCCGTCTCACCACAGCCGGTTCGTCCAGCAGATTCCCTGAAAACACGCCTTCTGTATAGACGGTTGGTGGGGCGTCCTCGAACTCCATGAGCTTCATCATCTTGCCCATCGCAGGGTGTGCCCCCGTCGTGAACGGGAGCACCTGCAACAGAGCCTTGCGCTCCCGCACCAGCGCCGCGATGTGGTCCAGCTGTTGGGCCATGACGGCTGGACCGCCGACCTGGACTCGCAGGACCGTCTCATGGAGGACCACCCAATACACGGGCCTTGTGGCGTCCTTGAGGAGTCGCGTGCGGTCCATGCGTCCCTTGAGCAGTTCCTCGATGTACTCGTTGGTGGCGAGTGGGTTGCCCGCCAGGAAGACCGCCTGTGCGTACTCCCGCGTCTGAAGAAGCCCGGGTACCACCGTTGGCGCGTACTCGCAGATCTCTGTGGCCAGCCGCTCCAGCTCCACCACGTGTGCGAAGTACTCCGTATACGGCTGGTCCATGATGAGCTTTCGCCACAGCCGCTCGAAAAAACCACCGGTTTGTAGGACCTCATCGATCCTCTTCGCCACATCCAACTGCGGCTTCCGAATGGCCTGTTCGAATTGCCCAATATAGCCGCCCGACACAAAAACGCGAGAACCCAACTCCGTCTGAGTTAACCCGGCCTCCTCCCTGCGTCTCTTCAGCTCCGTTCCGAAGAACTCCCAAGCAGCCTGTCGTGAACCGTTGGCCATGGCCAAGCCCCCTTGTACGGCCTTGTGCGGCCTTGTAGTGCCTTGCACTGCACCACCGTTGCTGAGCGTAGAGGTCTTCCAAAGTCTAGGCGGCGCGCGTCACCGTAGAGACGAAAAGCGTGAAACCCAAAAGGAAAGGGGAACACCGTGAAGGCTGACGGGATCGACCACGGCGCACAGCACTCGGCGACGTGTGTCGAACAAGCGGAGGAAACGGTGAAGGAATTGCGCGCTGCGCTGGCAACGGCAGGAATTACGTTGCCGTCACTCGGGATCGACCCGGCAAGTTTGGCGCGAGAGGTCCCTCGGCCGCTCGTGGAATTGGGCCGGTGTTCCGTCGAGACGGCGGCCCGGCTCGCGGCGGTGCTCGGATGAAGCCGACGGTCGGGACGTACGTCGTCGACACGAGAACGGGAAGGGTGGGCGTGGTGATGGGACACGTGGGGCCGTACGTACAGCTCAGACCGTACGGCGGCGGCAAGGAGTGGGACTGCGCACCGGACTCCGTCCGGGGAGCCACGGCTGCGGAACGCCTCAGCGCGGCGACCGCGTACGCCAACGCACGCAGCCGGGGCGAGGTCCCTTGAAGGGACCACGTGACGGGGAGGGGCGCCCTGGATGGCCGAAGAGCGGCTTGACATAGGGTGCGGAGCCATGGCTATGGCGATATGGAGACGTCGCAGGCAGAAGGCCGCGCGCAAGTACCCCGTGCCGCTCACCGCGCACCAGCTGTGGATGGTGTCGCTCAGCGCGCCGGTGAACCGTGACCGGGACGCCTCGCGGACGACCCTGTACCCGTTCACCCGCATCGACGACGACAAGGCCCGGCGCTGGCTGGCCGACCAGTGGGAGATCACCTCGCGTGACCAACTGGCCGGCCGGCTCGACGGCCTCGCACGTACTGGTTACCGCGCCCGCGCCCGGCTACGGCTCGGCGTCGAACCCCTGGCGTGGGACGCCGCTCTGTACGTGGACATCTCCCGCAGGGGCTTCGCGTGCGGGATGCTCAGCGAGGCCGACGCGTGGACCGCGCTCAAGAACATCGTCCCGGCGGTGGTGCGTTCGTACACCTCCTGGAACGAGTACGCCGAGCACTACCTGCTCGGCAGGATGGTCTGGCGGGACAACCTCCAGGGCGCGCGGGACGGCGCCCGGAACGGCACCCGGGAGGGCGCCCGGGACGCTTCCTTCCCCGCCCCGCAGGCCGTCTCCGATGCCCACGTGAAGTCCCTCCTGGACCCCGCGAACCGGGCCAGCCCCTGGAACATGGCGCCCTGGGACGCGATCAGCCACCCCGACCACACCCGCTGACTCCGTACGCGAGAATGGGCCCATGAGTCTGTTCCGCGACGACGGCATCGTGCTGCGCACCCAGAAGCTGGGTGAGGCGGACCGGATCATTACCCTGCTCACTCGCGGTCACGGGCGCGTACGCGCTGTCGCCCGGGGTGTCCGGCGGACCAAGTCCAAGTTCGGGGCGCGGCTCGAACCCTTCTCCCACGTCGACGTGCAGTTCTTCGCGCGGGGGAGCGAGCTGATCGGGCGCGGGCTGCCGCTCTGCACACAGAGCGAGACGATCGCTCCGTACGGTGGCGGGATCGTCGCCGACTACGCGCGGTACACCGCCGGGACGGCCATGCTGGAGACCGCCGAGCGGTTCACCGATCACGAGGGCGAGCCGGCCGTGCAGCAGTATCTGCTGCTGGTCGGCGGGCTGCGCACGCTCGCCCAGGGCGAGCACGAGCCGCATCTGATCCTCGACGCCTTTCTCCTACGCTCCCTCGCCGTGAACGGCTACGCGCCGAGCTTCGGCGACTGTGCGAAATGCGGCATGGCCGGACCGAATCGGTTCTTCTCGGTCGCCGCGGGGGGTTCGGTCTGCGTCGACTGCCGGGTGCCCGGCAGCGTCGTACCCTCGGCGGGGGCCCTCGAACTGCTCGGCGCGCTGCTGACGGGAGACTGGGCGACCGCGGACGCGTGCGAGCCGCGGTATGTCAGGGAGGGCAGCGGTCTGGTGTCGGCCTACCTGCACTGGCACCTGGAGCGCGGACTGCGCTCGCTGCGTTACGTAGAGAAGTGACAAGAAGTAAGAAGAAGTAAGAAGAAGCAAGCGACCGGGCAGAGATCAGAGGGAGACGAGAAGCAGATGGTGGTACGCGGGATTCTGGGGCGCCAGCGCCGCGAGTACAAGACGCCGGAGCCGCACCCGTCCGGCGCCCGCTCGCCCAAGCTCCCCGGCGAGCTGATCCCGAACCACGTGGCGTGCGTGATGGACGGGAACGGCCGCTGGGCCAAGGAGCGCGGTCTCCCGCGCACCGAGGGGCACCGGGTCGGCGAGGGCGTCGTCATGGACGTCCTCAAGGGCTGCCTGGAGCTGGGCGTCAAGAACCTCTCGCTGTACGCCTTCTCGACGGAGAACTGGAAGCGGTCGCCCGAGGAGGTCCGCTTCCTGATGAACTTCAACAAGGACGTCATCCGGCGCCGCCGCGATGAGATGGACGACCTCGGCATCCGGATCCGCTGGGTCGGCCGCATGCCCAAGCTGTGGAAGTCCGTCGTCCAGGAACTCCAGATCGCCCAGGAGCAGACACAGAAGAACGACGCGCTGACCCTGTACTTCTGCGTCAACTACGGCGGTCGCGCCGAACTCGCCGACGCCGCGAAGGCGTTGGCCGCCGACGTCGCCGCCGGGAAGCTCGACCCCGCCAGGGTCACCGAGAAGACCATCCAGAAGTACCTCTACTACCCGGACATGCCGGACGTGGACCTGTTCCTGCGCCCGAGCGGCGAGCAGCGCACGTCCAACTACCTGATCTGGCAGTCCAGTTACGCGGAGATGGTCTTCCAGGACGTCCTGTGGCCCGACTTCGACCGCCGTGACCTGTGGCGTGCGTGTGTCGAGTACGCCTCCCGCGACCGCCGCTTCGGCGGAGCGGTCCCGAACGAGCAACTGCTGGAGATGGAACGGGACATGAAGGGCAACACCGAGGTCTGAGGGCAGCCCGTCCGAGGCAGCACAGCGGCACCCGGCGTTCCCACGCCGGGTGCCGCTGCAGTACCGGGAGGGATCAGCTGGTTGTCACCGCCGTGTCGTCGATCACGAAGCTCGTCTGGAGCGAGGAGTCCTCGACACCGGTGAACTTCAGCGCGACGGTCGTTCCGGCGTAGGCCGACAGGCTCAGCGACTTGGCGACATACCCGCTGGCCGCGTTCAGGTTCGAGTAGGTGGCCAGAGTCGTCGACCCGGCGGTCACCGTCAGCTTGTCGTACTGCGTGCTGGTGGTGGTCTCCGCCGTGTCGACGTGCAGGTAGAACGTGAACGTGGTGCCCGTGCAGCCGCTCGGGATCGTCACCGACTGGGACAGCGTGTCGGTGTGCGTCGAGCCGTAGCCGTCCAGCCATGCCTTGTACGAGCCGGTCCGGGCCGCCTGGTCGGTGTCACTGGTGATGACGCCGCTGGTGGCGGTCCAGGTGGTGTTCCCGGACTCGAAGCCGGCGTTGCCGAGCAGCTGGGCCGAGGTGCAGGAGCCGCCGGTCGCGCTGACCGTCCAGGTGAAGGACGCCGTGCCGGTGGCGCCCGTGCTGTCGGTCACCGTGACCGTGGTGCTGTAGGTGCCCGCCGTGGTCGGGGTGCCGGAGATGGTGCCCGTGGAGCTGCTGATCGACAGGCCGGTGGGCAGACCGGTCGCGGCGTACGTCAGCGTGCCGCTGTTGGTGCTGCTGGCCGTGATCGCCAGGCTCACCGCCGTGCCGACCGTGGACGACTGGCTGCCCGGGTTGGTGACCGTGACACCCGTGGTCGGCACGGTGATGTGGCTGCCGACGTTGATACCGGCGAAGGCGTTGCCGACCCCGGCATACTGGGTGGAACTGCTGCCGTAGAGCGCCGCGGCGGCGTTCAGCGCGGCGGTGCGGGCCTGGGCGTACGTGGTGCTGGACGTCATGTACGTCGTCAGCGCCTTGTACCAGATCTGCAGGGCGGCGGCCCGGCCGATGCCCGCGACGGCGACACCGTCGGAGGTCGGGCTGTTGTAGGTCACGCCGTTGATGGTCTTGGAGCCGCTGCCCTCGGAGAGCAGGTAGAACATGTGGTTCGCCGGGCCCGAGGAGTAGTGGACGTCCGCACTCCCGATGCCGGAGTACCAACTGTCGTAGGAGGAGCCGTCCTTGTCGGGCTCGTCCATGTAACGCAGCGGCGTGCCGTCGCCGTTGATGTCGATCTTCTCGCCGATGAGGTAGTCGCCGACGTCGGTGCTGTTGTTGGCGTAGAACTCCACACCGGTACCGAAGATGTCGGAGGTCGCCTCGTTCAACCCGCCGGACTCACCGGTGTAGTTGAGGCCCGCCGTGTTGGAGGTGACGCCGTGCGTCATCTCGTGCCCGGCCACGTCCAGCGAGGTGAGCGCGTGGGTGCTGCTCGTGCCGTCGCCGTACGTCATGCAGAAGCAGTCGTCGTCCCAGAACGCGTTGACGTACGCGGTGCTGTAGTGCACGCGCGAGTAGGCCGCCACCCCGTCGTTCTTGATGCCGCTGCGCCCGAAGGTGTTCTTGTAGAAGTCCCACGTCGTCTGCGCGCCGAAGTGGGCGTCGACACCGGCGGTCTGGGTGTTGGAGCCGGAGCCGGTGCCCCAGGTGTCGTCGGCGTCCGTCATCAGGGTGCCGGTGCCGGACGTGCCGTTGTTCAGGCTGTACGTCTTGTGGGTGCCGCGCGTGGTGTCGTTCAGCTGGTACGTCGAACCGGACAGCGTGGTGCCGATGGTGACCGTTCCGCTGTACTGGCTGTTGCCGGTACCGGTCTTGATGCCCTGGTACTGGTAGAGCTTCGCGCCGGTGGTGGCGTCGGTGATGACGTGCAGCCTGCTGGGCGTGCCGTCGTCCTGGAGACCGCCGATCACCGTCTCCCAGGCGAGCTTCGGGGTGCCGCTGCCGGCCCAGATCACCTTGCGGGCGCTGTCGGTGGTGGCCTTCTCGGCGTCCAGGGCCTTGGCCGCGCCGAGTGCCTTGGTCTCGGCGGACGCCTTGCTGAAGGTCGGGGTGACGGAATCGACCTTGATGGTCTGCTTGGTGTTGAAGGTGCTGCTCACCGTGCCCGAGGCCTGTGAGGCGGGCGGGGTGTGCACCACGACGTCGCCGCCGAGCACCGGCAGCCCGGACCAGGTGCGCTCGTAACGGGTGTGCAGCGTGCCGTCGTTGTCCTTGACGACATCCCTGACGACCAGCTTCTCCTTGGCGCCGAGGCCGAGCGTGGTGGCGGTCTGTGTGGTCTTCTGCGTCGCGCTCTTGATCAGCGCGGTGCGCTGGGTGGGCGTGAGCTTCGCTTCCTGGGCCCCGGGGCGCAGGGGACTGGGGCTCGGCGGCGTGGGCTTGGCGGCGGCCGGGACCGTCTGGACGCCGAGGGCAAGGAGGGCGGCGGTGGCGACCAGTGCGCCGGCCGCGGTGGCTCTGCGGGAGGGTCTCGCGGATCTGGCGGATCTGTGGGGGACGTTGCCGGTGGATCGTCTCACTCGGGACTCCTATGAGGGGCGGGGTGCGCGAGACGTGGGGGATGGCTGGGGGAAGACTGGCACTTTGATGAGGTCATGTCATTAGGGCCTGGAGAGGTCAAGGGTTATCCCTCTGTGACGGGACGTTACTTTACGTTGCCTTGGTGAGGGCTTGGCGTCCCTGAAACATGACCGAGCGCAGCTGGACATCACTCAGCCGGTCGACATCATGGATGTCGACCGGCTGCTTTGCTTTAGGGGCGCGGGGAACGGCGCAGTCTTTTAGGGGCGCGAGGAACTGCGCGACAAGCCCCCACCGGCCCGCACCCGAAAACGACCCGCAGACCCCTACCCCTTGGCGCGCGCAGCGCACTCCGCGCACGTGCCGAAGATCTCCACCGTGTGGGCGACGTTCACATAGCCGTGCTCGGCCGCGATCGCCTCCGCCCACTTCTCCACGGCGGGCCCCTCCACCTCCACGGCCTTGCCGCACACCCGGCACACGAGGTGGTGATGGTGATCGCCACTGGCACAGCGGCGGTACACCGACTCGCCGTCCGACGTGCGCAGCACGTCCACCTCACCGGCGTCGGCAAGGGACTGCAGCGTGCGGTACACCGTGGTCAGCCCGACGGAGTCGCCCTTGTGCTTGAGCATGTCGTGCAGGTCCTGGGCGCTGCGGAACTCGTCGACCTCGTCGAGCGCCGCCGCCACGGCGGCGCGCTGCCGGGTGGAACGGCCCCGAACGGGCGGTCCAGCGGTCGTCACCGTTGCCTCCAAACGTCTGCGGCTTGCCGGGCCATTGTGCCAGCCCGGACAGGGCGCGGTCAGACGCCGACCTTTCCGGTGGGTGGGCGCGTGGCCGGAATCGCGCACTCCGCCGGATCGACGGCCTCCTGCGCCGCGGCCTGCGCGGCGGCCCGCGCCCGGCGCCGGGCCAGTGGCGTCGCCAGCACCGTGAGCAGGATGAACATGCCGATCGTCAACAGGACAATCGTCGCACCGGGCGGCACATCCTGGTAGTACGAGGTCACCGTCCCCCCGGTGGTCACGCTCACCCCGATCGCCACCGAGATCGCGAACGTGGCGGCGAAACTACGGCTGAGCTGCTGCGCGGCGGCCACCGGGACCACCATCAGGGCCGAGACCAGCAGCAGGCCGACGACCCGCATGGCGACCGTGACGGTGACCGCCGCGGTGACCGCCGTGAGCAGGTTCAGGGCGCGCACCGGCAGCCCGGTCACCCGCGCGAACTCCTCGTCCTGGCTCACCGCGAACAGCTGCCGCCGCAGCCCGACCGTGACGAGGACGACGAAGGCCGCGAGCAGACAGATCGCCGTCACGTCCTCGTCGGAGACCGTGGAGAGCGAGCCGAAGAGGTACGAGGTCAGGTTGGCGTTGGAGCCGCCGGGCGCGAGGTTGATGAACATCACACCGCCCGCCATGCCCCCGTAGAAGAGCATCGCCAGCGCGATGTCGCCGCGCGTCTTGCCGTACCAGCGGATCAGCTCCATGAGCACCGCGCCGAGTACGGAGACGGCCGTCGCCATCCACACCGGGGACCAGGAGAGGAGGAAGCCGAGGCCGACGCCGGTCATCGCGACGTGGCCGATGCCGTCGCCCAGCAGGGCCTGGCGGCGCTGGACGAGGTAGATGCCGACGGCGGGCGCGGTGATGCCGACGAGGATGGCGGCGAGCAGGGCCCGCTGCATGAAGGCGTAGTCGAGGAATTCGAGATTCACGGCGATGTCCATGGAGATGTTCATGGCGATCAGCTCAGCAGTCCCGTCCGGATCGGTTCGGCGTCGTGAGCCGCGTGCGGGTGTACGTGGTCGTGACCGGGCAGGGCGTGCTGGCCGACCGCGTGCGGGGGCGGGCCGTCGTGCAGTACGCAGCCGTCGCGCAGGACGACCGCGCGGTTGATCAGCGGCTCCAGCGGGCCCAGTTCGTGCAGGACGAGCAGGACGGAGGCGCCCTGGACGACCACCTGCTCGCGCAGGGTCTCCGCGAGGACCTGCTGACTGGCCAGGTCCACCCCCGCCATCGGCTCGTCCATGATCAGCAGCTCGGGCCCTGCGGCGAGGGCGCGGGCGATGAGTACGCGCTGGTGCTGCCCGCCGGACAGCGCGTTCACCGAGTCCTTGGCACGGTCCGCGAGACCGACCAGGGCGATGGCCCGCTGGACCGCCTCGCGGTCGGCCTTGCGCAGGACGCCGAAGCGGGTGCGGGACAGCCGCCCGGAGGACACCACCTCGGTGATCGTCGCGGGCACCCCGCCGGCGGCGGTCGTGCGCTGCGGTACGTAGCCCACGCGCGACCAGTCGCGGAAGCGGCGCCGCGGGGTGCCGAACAGCTCGATCTCGCCGCCGGTGACCGGTACTTGGCCGATGATCGTGCGGACGGCCGTCGACTTGCCGGAGCCGTTGGCGCCGAGCAGCGCGACGACCTCACCGCGCTTCACGGTGAGGTCGATACCGCGCAGGACGGGGCGCGAGCCGAGCTCGGCCGTCACGCCCCGCAGGGAAATGACGCTCGATGCGCCGGCCTCGTCCCTCATACCGCCGTCCTTCATGCCGCCACCCTCCGGGGTTCGGTCACTTCGCGCCCAGTGCCGACTGCAGCGCCTTGAGGTTGGACTCCATGACCTGGAAGTAGTCGTCGCCGCGGGACTTCTCGGTGATGCCCTCGATCGGGTCGAGCACATCCGTCTTGAGGTTCGCGTCCGCGGCGATGGTCTTCGCGGTCTTGTCGCTGACGAGAGTCTCGTAGAAGACCGTGGAGACGCCGTCGGCCTTGGCCATCTTCTCAAGGTCCTTGACGCGGCCCGCGCTGGGCTCGCTCTCCGGGTCCAGGCCGTTGATGGCCTCCTCGGTGAGGCCGTAGCGCTCGGCGAGATAGCCGAAGGCGGCGTGCGTGGTGATGAAGACCTTCGTCCTCGTGTTCTTGAGGCCGTCCTCGAACTGCGTGCCGAGGGCGTCCAGTTGCTTGACCAGGGCCGCGGTGTTCTTCTTGTAGTCCGCCGCGTTGTCCGGGTCGGCCTTCTCGAAGGCCTTGCCCACACCCTCGGCGACCTCGGCGTACTTCACGGGGTCGAGCCAGATGTGCGGGTCCTCGCCGGAGCCTTCCTCGCCCTCGTGGCCGTCGTGCTCGGCCGCGTGGCCGCCGACCTCGTTGCCGTGCTTCTCCAGGCTGGTGAGGGTCGCCGCGTCGATCTTCGTCCCGATCTCGGACTGGCCGATCGCCTCGTCGACGGAGGGCTGGAGATTCTTGAGATAGAGGGCCACGTCCGACTCCTGGAGCTGCGCGGTCTGCTTGGCGCTGATCTCCAGGTCGTGCGGCTCCTGGCCGGGCTCGGTGAGTGTGGTCACTGCGACGTGGTTCGCGCCTATTCGCTCGGCGAGGAACTGCAACGGGTAGAACGACGCCACGACGTCGAGCTTCCCGCTGGTGCCGTCGGCCGCGGTGGACGCGGACGTGCAGGCGGAGAGCAGCCCGAGACCCAAGGCGGTGGCCGCGGCGACCGCGGTGCCGGATAGAAGACGTCGTCGTACGTTCATGACACCCATTTTCAACAACCTTGGAAACGGTTGTCAATAAGCCGCCTTGTGATCTGGACTTCATCCCGGTATGGGACGGGTGAAGGACAGGTCTAGGGGCAGGCGCGGCGACGAGCGGGCGAGGCCTGTGCGGTCCGGACCCCAACCGATTTGATCCGAGGGCAGGGACCGCCGGTAATCTGAAGCATTCGCTCTGAAGCAACCGCTGTGAAGCAACCGCCCGCCCGTCTCCCGACCACCACCCCCATCGAGGCTCCCCCAGAGCTGAACGCCTGGGGGCACCCCCATCGCACCGCAGCAGTCAAATTTCGCCCGTCGTCGTAATGAAGAGAGCACCGTGGCCGCCGACAAGATCGACACCATCGTCAGCCTGAGCAAGCGCCGTGGCTTCGTCTACCCGTGCAGTGAGATCTACGGCGGCCAGCGAGCCGCCTGGGACTACGGGCCGCTGGGTGTCGAGCTCAAGGAGAACATCAAGCGTCAGTGGTGGCGCTACATGGTGACGTCGCGCGAGGACGTGGTCGGTATCGACTCGTCCGTGATCCTTGCGACGGAGGTCTGGGTGGCCTCCGGTCACGTCGCCACTTTCACCGACCCGCTCACCGAGTGCACCTCGTGTCACAAGCGCTTCCGCGCCGACCACCTTGAAGAGGCGTACGAGGCCAAGCACGGCAAGCAGCCCGAGAACGGCCTCGCGGACGTCAACTGCCCGCACTGCGGCAACAAGGGCCAGTTCACCGAGCCCAAGCAGTTCTCCGGCCTGCTCTCCACGCACCTCGGCCCGACCCAGGACAGCGGCTCCGTCGCCTACCTGCGCCCCGAGACCGCGCAGGGTATTTTCACCAACTTCGCCCAGGTCCAGCAGACTTCGCGCCGCAAGCCGCCGTTCGGCATCGCGCAGATGGGCAAGTCCTTCCGCAACGAGATCACGCCCGGCAACTTCATCTTCCGTACCCGCGAGTTCGAGCAGATGGAGATGGAGTTCTTCGTCAAGCCGGGCGAGGACGAGAAGTGGCAGGAGTTCTGGATGCAGGAGCGCTGGAACTGGTACACCGGCCTGGGCCTGCGCGAGGAGAACATGCGCTGGTACGACCACCCGGCCGAGAAGCTCTCCCACTACTCCAAGCGCACCGCCGACATCGAGTACCGCTTCCAGTTCGGCGGCAACGAGTGGGGTGAGCTGGAGGGCGTCGCCAACCGCACGGACTACGACCTCTCCGCCCACTCCAAGGCCTCCGGCCAGGACCTCTCCTACTTCGACCAGGAGGCCGGCGAGCGCTGGACTCCGTACGTCATCGAGCCGGCGGCCGGTGTGGGGCGCGCGATGCTCGCGTTCCTCCTTGACGCGTACGTCGAGGACGAGGCGCCCAACGCCAAGGGCAAGATGGAGAAGCGGACCGTTCTGCGCCTCGACCCGCGTCTCTCGCCGGTGAAGGTCGCGGTGCTTCCGCTGTCGCGCAACCCGGAGCTGTCGCCGAAGGCGAAGGGGCTCGCCTCGGCGCTGCGCCAGCACTGGAACATCGACTTCGACGACGCCGGTGCCATCGGCCGCCGCTACCGCCGTCAGGACGAGATCGGTACGCCGTTCTGCGTGACGGTGGACTTCGACACGCTCGACGACAACGCGGTGACGGTGCGCGAGCGCGACTCGATGAAGCAGGAGCGGGTGTCTCTCGACCAGATCGAGGGCTACCTGGCCAGCCGCCTCATCGGCTGCTGACTGGTCGCACACAAGCGAAAGTGCCTTCCCGTCGCGGGAAGGCACTTTCGCTTTTCTGGCGGTGGCGAGGCTGAAGTCGAGCGCCGGGGTGTTGACTCCTTACTGCCGCCAGGCCGCGACGAGGTTCTGTACGGGGTCGCCGCCTTCGCGTGCGAGGTAGAGGGCGTGGGAGCTGACCCAGAGAACGGTCGGGCCGATGTGGTCGGGGTAGCGGTCGAGCATCGCCCGGAAGAACGCCTCCGGGGTGTCGTGCGCGGCCAGCGCGGCCTCGGCGTCGTCGAGGTACCGGCGGGTCTCGGCGAGGAGACGCGCGGCGTCGTCGTCGAGGTTCTTGTTCTGGTGGCTGGCCACGATGTGGCGCGGTGCCGGCGCGGCCACGGTGTCGATGGCCTTGCGCCAGGGGCCGAAGTCGCCGTCGGCGGACTCGCCGAGGTAGACGTGGACGCCGTTGTAGATGGCGTCGCCGGCCACCACGAGGTCCAGGTCCGGCACGTGCACGACCGCGCTGTCGTCGCTGTCCGCGTGCCCCACCTCCACGAGGTGGACGTCGTGGCCTTCGAGGGTGAGGCGGTTGCCGGGAGCCGCGACGGCCGTGACGGGGGACGGGGGGATCTGGCCCGGCCACAGGACGTCCCAGAGGACCTCCCGGGCGCCCACGTTGTTGTGCATCTGCGCGATGGCACCCGCGGTGGCGACCACCTGGGCGCCGAAGCGCTCGGCCAGCACCCCGGCGGTGAACCAGTGGTCACCGTGCCCATGGGTGACGACGATGTGCGTCAGCCGTTTCCCGCTCGCCCCGACCCGGTCGCCGACCGCCCGCGCCTGGTCGAGGGTGAGCGGCGGATCGACGAGTACGGCGTCCTGTGTGCCGTGGATCAGGGTGACCGCGATGGGCTGGAAGGCGCGGGGTGCTCCGTTCGGGAGCGGTCCGGGGCCGGCCATGGGCAGCGGGTCCGCGACGAACACGTCATAACCGAGGCCGGAGTTGGCGTTGGTGGACATGACTTCTCCTGTGAATCAGTGCATGTGGTGGGTTAGCTGGTGTTGTCGTCGGGTTGTTCACGCGCGGTCGAGGAGCTGCTCATGCGCGGTCGAGGAGCTGCTCATGCGCGGTCGAGGAGCTGCTCATGCGCGGTCGAGGAACTCCGTGACGTCACCCGCGAACTCCTCGTGGTGCTGGAAGAGGAAGCCGTGTGCCGCGTCCGGGTAGATCTTGATCTCCGCGTCGGGGATGAGCCCGGCGAGCAGGTGGGAGTAGCGGGGCAGGACCATCGGGTCGCTGTCGCCGTTCGCGACGAACACGGGTGCCTGGATCGCGCTCACCCGCTCCAGGAGCGCGATGTCGGGGATGCCCCAGGCGGTGATCGCGTCGTACTGCGCCTGGCGCGTCTGCCAGCTGGTGGGTGCGTCGAACTCGGCCCGGGTGAACATGCGTTGCATGGCCTTCTCGCCGGTGGACCGGCTCTCGGCCGAGCGGGTGTAGAAGACGTCGAGCACGAGTGACGGGACGACCTCGGGCTCGCCCACCGCGTCGATGACCCACTTCGCCCACCCGTGCATACCGGGGGCGCCCTGGGGTGCTGCCGAGGCGAGCACGAGGCGCCGTACCAGCGAGGGCCGGATCAGCGCGATCTCCTGGGCCACGAAGGAGCCCAGGGAGAAGCCGAGGATGTCGGCCCGCGCCAGCTCCAGGGCGTCGAGGAAGGCGATGGCGTCCAGCGCCATCTGCGCCACCGTGCTGGGCGTGGTGCCGCTGGATCCGCCGACGCCGGTGTTGTCGAAGGCGATGACGCGCCGGCCCTGGGCCAGGGCATCGGCCAGAGCGGGATCCCAGAAGTCGAGGTTGCCCCGGAAGTGCATGAGCAGCACCAGCGGCACCCCGCCCTGGCTGCCCCCGCTGCCCTCGCTGCCCCCGCTGCCCTCGCCGATCTCGCGGTACGCGTACTCGATGCCGTTGCCGGCGGACACCGTCTTGACGGGTGCCTCCGCGTAGAGCTGTGTCATCGGGCTCTCCCTTCGGGGCCGGCCCCACGGGGCCGGGATGGATGCCTGTCCGGCGGTCGATGCATGCGATGATGTATAGCGATCGCTTTACTTCGATGACGCCGAAGCTACTCCCTCCCCCGGCGGATGTAAAGCGGTCGCTATACTTGCGGCCATGGAGACTGGGGCAACGACCACCGGAGCCGCCCGCGGCGGACGCGGCGCGCGGGAGCGCATCCTGCGGGCGGCGGGAGAGCTCTTCTATACGCGCGGTATCCACGCCACCGGCGTGGCGGCGCTCATCGAGGCCGCACACGTCTCGCCGCGGACCTTCTATGTGCACTTCCCGACCAAGAACGCGCTGGTGGAGGAGTATCTGCGCCGGTTCGAAGGGGAGACGCCGCTCTTCGCCGAAACCGAGCTGGAGCGCACCGATCTGCCCCCGGTTCAGCGGCTGCTGGCGGTCTTCGCGCCGATCGACGGGGGCCCGGGGGCGGTCATCCGTGGCTGCCCGTTCCACAACGCGGTCGTCGAAGGTGCCGGGGCACTGCCCGAGATCGCCCAGCTCGCGCAGCGGCACAAGCGGGCCTTCCGCGACCGCCTCGTGGCCACCGCCGCGGAGGCCGGAGCAGCCGACCCGGAGGCCCTGGGCCGGCAACTGGCCGTGCTCTTCGAGGGCGCCAACGCGCTCGCGGCCTCCTGCGACGACGCGGAGGCATTCACGGACGCCCGGCATGCGGCGGAGGCACTGCTGGACCTGGCGTTGGCGAGACAGGGAGGCCGGCGGGGCGCAGTCCCGTCCGAATAACTCGGTTCCGTCACGTACGTAACGGATGTAATGGAACCGGGGTTTTTGCAATCCGGGGGGCCGGGCGTTCCGAAGGAGGGGCAGGCGGCCCGCAGGGGGTGGGCCGGCACCTTCTACGGGGGTACGGATGCGCAAGCAGGCAGTCATGGGCGTACTGGCGATGGCGGTGGCGATCGCGACCGTCGGGGCCGTCGGCGCCGGGGCGCTGGGCGGGTTGTCGGAGAACGGGGCCTCCGGGGCCGGGGTCGAGGCCAAGGGCGGCGGGGGCGGGCTGCCGGGGGCGCTCGCGCCGAGCGGGCTGCGGGCCGTCGGGCTCACCGCGGACCAGCGGCTGGTGGCGTTCCGCGTCGACCGGCCGGGAGCCGTGGTGCCGCTCGGGAAGGTCGGCGGACTCAAGGGCGACAGGACGCTGGTCGGCATCGACTACCGCGTCCAGAACAACAAGCTGTACGCCGTCGGGGACCGGGGCGGTATCTACACGATCCGTGCGGCGGGCGCCCGCGCCACCAAGGTCTCGCAGCTCAGCGTGGCCCTCCAGGGCAAGGCCTTCGGTGTCGACTTCAACCCGGCCGCCAACCGGCTCCGCGTCATCAGCGACACCGGCCAGAACCTCCGCCACAACCTCGACGACCAGGCGGGCGCACCGGCTCCGGGCACCACCGCCGTCGACGGCACCCTCACCAACCCGCCGGTGCCGCCGAACCCGGGTGCCACCGCGCTCGGCGTGACCGGGGCCGCGTACACGAACAACGACCTCGACGCGACGACGGCCACCACCCTCTTCGACCTCGACACCACGCTGGACCAGGTGTCGGTCCAGTCGCCCGCCAACGCCGGCAACCTCGCGCCGACGGGCAAACT
This sequence comes from Streptomyces sp. NBC_00878, assembly GCF_026341515.1. NCBI lineage: Bacteria > Bacillati > Actinomycetota > Actinomycetes > Kitasatosporales > Streptomycetaceae > Streptomyces > Streptomyces sp. NBC_00878. The sequence goes on from NZ_JAPEOK010000001.1 coordinate 7,342,813, forward strand.
GGGCGTGGACGCGCCTCTGAACTCCGGCTTCGACATCTACAGTTCGGCGCGGAACGGGACGAACACCGGGTACGCGGTGACGGGCGGCGAGTCGTTCCGGGTCAACCTGCTGACGGGGAAGCTGAGTTCGCTGGGCTCGTTCCCGCACGGGCGGCAGGTGGTGGACCTGGCGATTGGGCTGCGGCAGGGCTGAGCCGGGTCGGTCGCGTGAAGGGTGAGGGGCACCCGCCCTCGGCTTGGCGGGTGCCCCTCACCCTTCACGCAGTTGTTCTCAACGGCCTTGCAGCGCCTTGACGTTGTCGCCGAACGTCCAGTTCTTCGAGCCGTCCCAGTTGATGGACCAGGTCATCAGGCCCTTGAGGGAGGTGCCGTAGTTCCGCCATGCCTGGGAGACGAGGCTCGGGGCCATGTAGCCGCCACCGGCGCCCGACTGGGCCGGGAGACCGGGGACCTGCTTGTCGTACGGCACCCTGATGGTGGTGCCCTGGACGACAAGTCCCCTGTTCAGGCAGTCGGTCTGGGCGGTGAAGCCCTGGACGGTGCCCGCGGAGTACGAGTCGGCGGAGCAGCCGTACATGCTGCCGTTGTAGTACTGCATGTTCAGCCACCACAGGCGCCCGTTGTCCGCGTACTTCTTCACGATCGGCAGGTACGAGCCCCAGATCGAGCCGTACGCGACGCTGCCGCCGGTGACGTAGGCGGTCTCGGGGGCCATGGTGAGCCCGAAGTTCGACGGCATCTGGGCCAGCACGCCGTCGATGATGCGGATCAGGTTGGCCTGCGAGGCGGAGAGCGTGTTGATGTTGCCGCTGCCGACCAGGCCGGTCTCGATGTCGATGTCGATACCGTCGAAGTTGTACTGCTTGAGGATCGGCACGATCGTCGCCACGAACCTGTCGGCGACCGTGGAGGAACTGAGGTCGATCCCGGCCGTCGCCCCGCCGATGGACAGCAGGATCGTCTGCCCGGCCGCCTTGGCCGCGCACATCTCGGCCGGCGTCGCGACCTTCACGCCCGTGTCCATCCCGTCCTCCCACAGCGCGGTGCCGTCGGAACGGATCACCGGGAACGCCGCGTTGATCACGTTGTAGCCGTGCGCCGCGATGCGGGAGTCGGTGATCGGGGTCCAGCCGAAGGGCGGGTGAACGCCGTTGGACGAGCCGTCCCAGTTCTCCCAGTAGCCCTGGAGAACCTTGCCGGACGGGCGGGACTTCACGGCGCAGACCTCGGCCGCGGATGCCTCGGGGGCGGCGGCGATCGACAGTTGGGTGAGGCATGCCGTGGCGAGCGCGGCGGCCACCAGGCGCAACTTCCGGCGGATCATGCGGGGCCTCCTGAGGTGGGGGACACGGGAGGTGTCATAGGCATGGGTGTCATAGACGTGGGGTGTCGTAGACATGACAGTGCGCTTGGTCCAGACCTTTAGTCAAGAGGTCTGGACCAAATGCGATGCCCGGGAGTGCTACCCCTCCGTCGGATCCACCGTCGCCTGATGCGCCTCCGTCAGGTGTTCCTCCGCCTTCAGCCAAGGCAGGAACTGCGCCGCCTGGCGCCACCCGCACGTCTCGCAACTGATCGTGCGCTGTACGCCGGTTCGCTGGACGTGTACGACGTGTTCGCGGCCGTGCTGATCCCAGCGGCTTACCTTGCTCGTGTTGATCTGGGGCATGCCACCTCCTGGCGGTCGCGCTCCGCTTGCGCGCGGTAAGGAGTGTGCAGCAAGAACAACATCAACAGGGAGTCAAGTGTGGTGAGTTGTGTGCGAATTCCGCGTACTGCGGGCTGCGCAACTGGTGCGCCAAGGCGTATAGGGGACATTCGGGGGCCGCTGCGGGAGTGGTCCGAAGACCGGGTGCGCCAATCGGATCGACGAACTCGCCTAGCACCGGCCGGACAGGCCCTAGACCTTGCCCTAGACCACGGTTCGCGGCAGTCGCAGGCTCAGGCCCGTCGTCAGTGCCACGATCGTCAGCTGGACCAGGAGCGTCGTCACCAGCGCGTACTGCATTCCGTGGCCCGGGACGAGGGACAGGAAGAGGGAACCCAGGGTGGCCACGCCCAGGGCGAGGGCCGACTGCTGGGTGGTGACCATGACGCCGCTGCCGACACCGGCCCGGGCGGGCGGGACCTCGGAGAGGACGATCCGGAAGAGGACGGGGAGTTGGAGGGCCTGGCCCGCACCCGCGACCGCCGCGCCCGGCGCCAGTTCCCAGATACTCAGGTCCGGCCAGGACCGCCACGCGGCCAGCGCCATCAGAGCCACACCCACGCCCTGGATCAGCCCGCCGGCGGTGACGACCCGGGTGCCGAAACGCGCGATCAGCCGCGGGCCGCACAGCGAGACGGCGAAGAAGACCAGCGCCATCGGTGCGAGGGCCAGCCCCGCCCGGACCGGACCGAGCCCGGCACCCTCCTGCAACGCCACCGCGATCACGAACATGAACCCGCTGAAGCCGATCGAGAACGGCACCATCATCACCAGGCCGCGGCGCAACGACTTCAGCGCGAACAGACTCGGCGGGACCAGCGGCGTACGGCCGTGACGGTCCTCCCGGCGTTCGACGAAGTAGAACGCGGCCACCGCGAGCGGGAACAGGGCGAGCGACAGCCAGGTCCACAGCGGCCAGCCCGCCGCCCTGCCCTCCGTCAGCGGGGCCAGCAGCGCGAGCAGCGCCACGGCGAGCAGCACCGTGCCGGGGCCGTCGACCGGCTCCGGGTGCTGCGAGCGCGTCTCGGGGACGGCACGCGCGGCCAGGATCAGGCCGACGATCACCACGGGCACGTTCACGAGGAACACCGAGCGCCAGCCGGTACCCGCGACGTCGGCGGCGACGAGTACGCCGCCGAGGATCTGCCCGGCCACCATGGAGAGCCCCGCCGTGGCGCCGTACAGGCTCATCGCCTTGGCGCGGCGCGGACCGGCGGTCGCCGACTGGATCGTGGCGAGCACCTGCGGCAGCATCGCCGCCGACGCCGCGCCCTGCGCGACGCGCGCCGCCACCAGCGTCCAGGCGCTCGGCGCGAGCCCGCACGCCAGCGAGGCCAGGCCGAAGGCCGCCATACCGCCGAGGAAGAGCCGCCGCCGGCCGAAGAGGTCGCCGAGTCGGCCACCGAGGACGAGGAGGACGGCGTACGAGACTCCGTACCCGGCGATGACGAGTTCGAGGACGGACTCGCTCGCGTGCAGGTCCTGGCCCATGGTCGGCAGGGCCACGTTCACGATGAAGAAGTCGATGAGGGGCAGGGCCGCGCCGAGCAGCACGGTGAACAGTCCGAGCCCGCCGAGCACGGGTGGGACGACGGGCGAACGGGCAGTACGGGAAGCCAGGGTTTCGGTCACGCAGTCGAGAGTGCTCCCCCTCTCAGGCTGGTACCAGAGTCTCCTTATCCTGGTAGAAGGACTACCTGGCAACAGGGTCGGGGCGGCGGCAGGCTGGAGGCATGACGACCATGGCCGAGGAGACCGCGACAGCAGTACGGGAGACGGCGACAGCGGTTCGGGAGACGGCGACAGCGGTTCGGGAGACGGTGGTGTCGGAGGCGGGGGTACCGGAGACGGCCGTACGGGAGGACGGGGCCACCGGCGTACATGGGGCCACCGGCGTACATGGGGCCACCGGCGTACATGGGGCCACCGGTGTGCACGGGGCCACCGGCGAGCGGACGCCGGGGGCGGAGAGCCAGACCTCGCCGGAGCCGGAGAGCCTGACCTCGCGGGAGTCCGACATCCGGCGGCACGAACTCGCCGCCTTCCTTCGGCACCGTCGCGAGCACCTCACCCCCGAGCAGGTGGGCCTGCCCCGCGGCCGGCGCCGGCGCACGCCTGGACTGCGCCGGGAAGAGGTCGCGCACCTCTCCTCGGTGGGCGTCACCTGGTACACGTGGCTCGAACAGGCCCGGGACATCCAGGTCTCCGTCCAGGTCCTCGACGCCCTCGCCCGCACGCTGATGCTCGACTCGAACGAGCGCGCCCACCTCTTCCAGCTCGCCGGTGCCGTCGACCCCACCCCGGCCTCGCGCTGCGCGACGATCACTCCGGCGCTGTTGCAGATGCTGGAGCAACTGGAGCCGCTCCCGGCCTGCATCCAGAACAGCCGGTACGACATCCTCGCGTTCAACCGCACGTACGGCCGTCTGCTCTGCGACCTCGACGAGGTGCCGGCCGAGGACCGCAACTGCATGGTCCTCATCACGACGAACGAGCAGTGGCGTTCGTCGATCGTGCTGCTCGGCGAGACGATGCGGCTGATGGCCGCCAAGTTCCGCGGGTCGATGGCCGGGCATCTCGCCGACCCCGCCTGGAAGATGCTGCTCAAGCGGCTGCGCGCGGAGTCGGAGGAGTTCCGCGAGGTCTGGGAGCGGCACGAGGTGGTCGGCTCGCGCAACAAGACCAAGATCTTCGACAACCGGTACGTGGGGCGGGTGAGCCTGGTCCACACGGACCTGTGGCTCGGCCCGGCCGAGGGGCCGCGCATGGTCACGTACGTGCCCGCCGACGACGAGTCGCGCGAGCGGCTGGAGAAGCTCCTTGCGATCGCTGTGGAGCGTGGGTGAGTGGGTGAGTGGGTGAGTGGGTTCGAGGAGGTCGGTCGCTGATCGGCTCACGGACTCACGGGCTCACGGACTCACGGGCTCACGGGCTCACGGGCTCACGGGCTCACGGGCTCACGGGCCTGGAGCAGGCAGCGTCGTCGCGGACGTAGACGGTGATACGCGCCCCGGTGACACGCGTTGTTCCGCACTCTCGGAAATAGCGCTTCAAGGTCGTCGTTTTCGCCTCGTCCCGCGGGTTCGTTTCCGAGTGCGCGCCCTCGGGATCGCGGACCGCGACGATCCGGCCGAATGTCGGAATGCGTGCAGATATGTCGTGGGCGGGAAGCTCGATTCCGGCGAGCGTGTTCGAGGAAGCGGGGTCCTGCGCCAGGGCCAGATCCGTCAGGAAACGCGTGTCTTCGGGGGTGGCTTCCGTCCAGACTCGGTGGCGGCCGGAGAGAAAGAGCAGTCCGTCGCCGGGACGACCCGCATTCCGTACGGCGTTGCCGATGGCGATGACGTCATCGTGCCGACTCTCGGGAGTCCTCAGGTAAAGGCTCGGTGGGAGGAGTGCGGTCAGTACCGCGAGGGCCGCGATCCACGAAGTCCGGGAGGACGGCTGCCGTCGGGAGAAATGATCGATCCCGGCGCCCAGCAGCAAGGCGAAGCCGATGGTGCCGTAGAGCACGTACCGGTCGACGAAAAGGGGCTTGACCGGTGAGAAGAGGAGCAGCAGGAGCCCGGGAAGTACGAGAATCGGCAGGGCCAGGGCGGGCAATGGTATTGGTCCCCTGACCTTCAGGGGATATCGGGCACAGCCGATGCCCACGACGGCCATCGCCAGGAACCCCAGAAACTGCACCGGATCGGGCCAGGTGATCCAGGACACCTGTCCCGACTGCCCCGAACTGCGGATGATCAGCGGCGACAGCCCGGCCACGACGCACGCGGCGGTCACGCTCCACGCTCTCAGCACCGGGCGTGGAACGCCGGAGACGAGCAACGTGACGCCGTGCGCGGCGAGGGCGAGGACGGCGAACTCATGGAGCAGCCCGGCGATCAGCAGGGTGGAGCCATAGGCCGTCCATTGCCATTGCCATTGCCATTGGCATTGCCACCGTCTGTGCTGCGGGACGCGCGTGACGAGTACGACGAGCGCATAGGTCGCCCAGGTGACGAGGGCACACACCATGGCGTAGGAACGGCCTTCTTGCGTGTACCGCTGGACCTGGGGAATCAGGGGAAATACCAGTCCGGCCAGGAGTCCGGCACGAGGGCCCGCGAGGCGTAGCCCCAAAAGGCCGACGCCTGCCGCCGCCGCGGACATCGCCAGCACCGACGGCAGTCGCAAGGTCAGCAGACCGCCGCCGAAAAGGCCGTAGAGCTCGTGCATCACGGCGTAGTAGAAGGCGTGGACCAGATCGACTTCCTGGGTGGTACGCCATATCCGGGACAGATCGCGGTGCGCGAGCTGATAGGTGACGGACTCGTCGCCCCACATGCTGTTCTGCCTGCGGATTCCCCAGAGTCCAAGAGCGAGCGTCAATATCATGGGCGCGATCGCGACACATGCCTTGATGCGGAATGGGGAGAGGCCGCCGGAGAAGACGCCTGAGAAGCCGCCGAAGAAGTCGGCGAACGAGGCGGTCTTTTCCGGCTTCGGTGCTTGTTGACGGACCGTACTGGGCATCGGCGGCTGGGCCTTTCCAAGGCGACGAAAGCGCCGTCAGCGTGCCTGGCCCCTGCTGACCGGATGCTGACCCAACCTGATCACGGCGTCAGGAAGCCGTGCGGGGACTGTGCGACGCTGCACGTCATGCGCATCCTGGTGATCGAAGACGAGGTGGACCTCGCTCAGACCCTGCACACCGGGCTGACCGCCGAGGGCTACAGCGTCGATCTCGCTCACGACGGCCGACAGGGCCTGTGGATGGCCCGTACCGGGGAATACGCGCTTGTCGTCCTGGACTTGATGCTGCCCGGACTCAACGGCTACAAGGTGTGCGCCCAGTTGCGCCGCGAGGGCAACGCGACTCCCATCCTGGTGCTCACCGCGAAGGACGGCGAGTGGGACCAGGCCGAGGCCCTGGACACCGGCGCCGACGACTACCTGGCCAAACCCTTCTCGTACGTGGTGCTCGTCGCGCGCCTGCGGGCTCTGGTGCGACGGGGTTCCGCGACCACACCGCCCGTCCTTGCCGTGGGCGACCTGTCGGTGGATGTCGCCACCCGCATCTGTCGCCGTGCCGGTACCCGGGTGGACCTCACGCCCCGGGAGTTCGCGGTGCTGGAACTGCTGGTCCGCCGGGCGGGACAGGCGGTCTCGAAAGCGGACCTGCTGCATCACGCGTGGCCCGACGAGGCATGGGATCCCAACCTGGTGGAGGCACGCGTCAGCGCTCTCCGCAAGAAGGTGGACGCCGCGTTCGACCGGCGGTCCCTGCAGACGGTGCGGGGTACCGGCTACCGGCTGGTGGACGACCGTGAACGCGACTGAGCCGGGGCTCCGTTGGCGGCTGCCGCTCAGGGCGGGGCGCCGTTGGTGGCGGCGGCGCAGGCCGGGGCAGCGCCGCTGGTCTGGGCACGGGCCGCGGCGCCGCTGGTGGCCGCGTTCCGTACGGGCCCGCTCGGCGCTGGCCGCCGCCTCGGCCGCCGCCGTGGTCCTGGTCGGCATCGGCTGGTGGGTCCACCGGGACGTCTACCGCCAGAGCATGGACACCACCGAAGTACAGGCCCAGGAACAGCTCTGGGCTCTCTACGGCCAGCTGGATCAGGGGGTCGCTCCTGGCAGCAGAAGTGCCCTGCCCTACGAGATCGTCGCCGACGGCCGACGCTCTTCGGTAGCCCGCAGCTCCGACATCGGTGGCTTCGGTTCCGAGACGCGACACGTGCTGCCTGCTCCGCCGGCAGCCGGGCCGTTCGAGCCGTATGCCTTCCGCACCGTCCGTATGCCCACGCGGCACGACGGCAGTTACGGGAGTGACGACCTGGCCGGCCGGACCTTCCGGGCACTGACCGTGGACATCAAGGCCCGCGAATTCGGCCACGCCAAGGCCGCCGCCCTGGGCATCGCCGATGACGCCAGGCTACGGGTCTATGTCGTCCTGGCCCCGCAGGCCGCCGAGGCGGTCGTCACGACCACCGACGGCCTGCTGCTGCGCGCCGGGCTCGCCGGTCTCGTCCTGATCGCCGCCGTCGCCTACACCGCCACCCGGCTCGCCCTGCGGCCGGTCGAGGCCATCCGCGCCCGCACCGCCTCGGTCACCGCGGCCGACCCGCGCGAACGTGTCGACGTACCCGACACGGGAGACGAGATCGCCGCCCTGGCCACCACCATCAACGCCACCCTTCAGCGCCTCGACGACGCCGCCGCCCAGCAGCGGCGCTTCGTCGCGGACGCCGCCCACGAACTGCGCAGTCCCCTCACCACGTTGCTGGCCAGCCTGGAAGTCGCGCTCGCCTATCCCGAGCGCACCGACTGGCCCGCCGCGGCCACCACCGCCGCACGACAGACCCGCCGCCTGCAGGCGCTCGCCGAGGATCTCCTGCTGCTCGCGCGTCTTGACGCCCGCGCCCCGGTGGCCAGGCCCGCGACCGTCGACCTGGCGGCTCTCGCCTCCCGGCTGACCGAGCAATACCCGCTCGCCGAGCGGAAGTTGTCCCTCGCCTGTGACAGCACCGGCCCCGCCCTCGTGCACGGCAACCGGAACGAACTGGAGCGGCTGCTGCGCAACCTCGTCGACAACGCCGTCCGCCATGCCGCACGCGATATCCGGATCACTGTCGGCAATCAGGACGGCTGGGTCGTCACCACGGTGCGCGACGACGGACCGGGCGTGCCCGCCGCGGACGCCGAGCGGATCTTCGAACGCTTCACCCGCCTCGACGACGCCCGCTCACGCGATGCCGGCGGCACCGGCCTGGGCCTCGCCATCGCCCGCGACATCGCCCGCCTGCACCACGGCACCCTCGCCCTCACGGAGGACACCCCCGGCGCGTGCTTTCTGCTGCGCCTGCCTCAGGCTGCCGCTGCCGCCGCGGATACGGACAAGCCGCACACCCAGCCATAGGAGGAGCCCCAACCGAGCACGTCCGCCAGCCCCGAGGCTGCTATATCGCGTCAAGCCGCTTGGTCGAGATTCTCGGAGTTCGTGACGGCGTTCTCTCGGCCGGAATGCTCGAGGATCTTGAAGAGCTGACGGCAGATTGCTCGCTTGAGGCAGCGTTGCGCGTCGCGAGAGGTCTTCCCCTCGGCGACTCTGCGGGCGACGTACGCCTTCGTGGTCGGGTCGAGCCGCATACGGATCAGCGAGATGGTGTGCAGAGCCCGGTTGAGCTGCCGGTCGCCGCTGCGGTTGAGCCGGTGCCGGTTGGTCAGCCCGGAGGAGGCGGGTATCGGCGATACTCCGGCGAAGGACGCGAAGGCGGCCTCGGACCTGAACCGGCCGGGATGGGACCAGCTGACCAGGATCTGGGTCGCTGTGATCGGCCCGACGCCGAGCAGGTCCAGGAGCTCCGGCGCAACCCCGCGGACCAGGATGAGCATTTCGTTCTCGAGCTCTTTGGCCTCGGCCTGCAGGGCTTGGATGCGTTGTGCGGTGGATCGCAGGGCCCGCGCGGTCATGCGATGCTCGACGTCCTGTGCCGGGCGGTCTCGCAGCTGAGCACAGCGGGCAATCTGGACCGGCCGCTTGAGTTTCCGCAGCTCGGCGCGGAGCTCGTCCGGCGCGGACACGATCAGCGACTTGAGCTGATTGATCGCGGCGGTGGAGGCGAGGACGGCACTGTGGCGGGTGGCGAGCAGGACGCGCAGGGCCTCGCGCCAGCCGCGGAGCCGGGGCTGGATCAGATGTTCGGTGGCCAGGGCTTCCTTGGCCGCGCGGATCGCATCGATCATGTCGGTCTTGCGCCCGCCACGGACAGCGGGGCGCTTGGGCCGGCAGACTTCCACGACCTGTTCACCGGCTTGATTGAGGAAGATGGCCAGACCGGCGCCGTAGCTGCCAATGCCTTCCAGGGCCCAGCAACGACGGCCGGGGATGTGCTGGCGGGCGAAGTCCAGCAGCCGCCGGTAGCCACGGGCGTTGGTGGGGGCATCAGTGCTGGCCAGGACGGCGCCAATGGGGCTGACGGCCGCAGCGGCGAGGGTGTCACGGTGGGTGTCGACGCCGATGACGCCGTCGACCTGTTCTGCGAGCATGGTCACGTGGTTGTTCTCCTTCGTGGGCGGGACGGCCGTGGTCGGCGTCGGCCTGGGTGGAGTCACCGCGTGGCAGAACTGTGATGAGTCACGTCGAAATGGCGGACAAGCTGCTGATCAAGCCAACGGGGTGGGCCAGGCCGACGCCGACGTCCAGCAGACATCTCGGGGGCACGACAAGCTCTGACGAGCCGTCAGTTACCTTGTGAGTCATGCCGGAACGTCGGCGTCGATCCTGACAGCAGCCCAACCCGGGCCGCAGCTCTACTCTCACAGTTACCTTCTAGATGGCCCCGATCTTGGGGCTCCCGGCCTTCTGGCCCGGCATGACTTTTGCCCCCTGTCGACCATGACCCGGGGGGTGGTGTCACCGGGTCGGGAGGCGCCGGTAGATCGCTGATAGGGGCAGGAGCGCCGGTCCGCCGGCAACGCTCTTCGTAACGTGGTTGCCGGATGTCGGCGCCGTGCCTTGGCCGGGAAGACAAGACCCTCCCAGGAGGAGTGAAGTGATCGACATCCGTGACGTGGCCGTCTTCCTCGGCCTCGACGTCGGCAAGGGCGAGCACCACGCCACCGGCCTCATGCCGGACGGCAGGAGCGTTGTCGACAAGCCGCTGCCGAACAGCGAGCCGAAGATGCGGGCCATGCTCGACAAGCTCACGGCCAAGTACGGCCGGGTCCTGGTCGTCGTGGACCAGCCCGCCTCGATCGGTGCTCTGCCACTGGCCGTAGCCCGCGACGCGGGCTGCGAGGTGGCGTATCTGCCGGGCCTGACGATGCGGCGGATCGCGGACCTCTATCCCGGTGAGGGCAAGACCGACGCCCGCGACGCGGCGATCATCGCGGACGCCGCCCGCACCATGCCCCACACGCTCCGCTCGATCGAGCTGACGGACGAGACCATCGCCGAACTCCACATGATCGTCGGGTTCGACGACGACCTCGCGGGCGAGGTCACCAGGGTCGCGAACCGGCTCCGCGGCCTGCTCACCCAGATCCACCCGCACCTCGAACGGGTCCTGGGGCCACGCATCCAGCACCCGGCCGTGCTCACGCTGCTGGAACAGTTCGGCTCGCCCAAGGCGATCCGCAAGGCCGGACGACGGCGCCTGATCACGCTGCTGCGGCCGAAGGCGCCCAGGATGGCCGAGCGGCTGGTCGAGGACATCTTCACCGCACTCGACGAGCAGACCGTCGTCGTCACGGGGACCGACGCGGCCGCGGTGATCGTGCCCAAGCTCGCGAAGAACCTGGCCAGCCTGCTCGACCAGCGCAAGGAACTGGCCTCGGACATCGAGGAGTTGCTCAAGTCGCACCCTCTTTCCGAGCTCCTGACGTCGATGCCGGGGATAGGCGTCAGGACCGGAGCCAGGATCCTCATCGACGTCGGTGACGGCACCGCCTTCCCGACCGCAGGCCACCTCGCCGCCTATGCCGGGCTCGCTCCGGTGACCAGGCGGTCGGGGTCCTCGATCCGCGGCGAGAGCCCGTCCCGCAGAGGCAACAAGCACCTGAAACGGGCCTTCTTCCTCGCCGCGTTCGCCTCGCTGTCCGACCCGGCCTCCCGGGCCTACTACGAGCGGAAGAAGGCCGAGGGCAAGCGGCACAAGCAGGCCCTGATGTGTCTCGCACGCCGCCGCGTCGACGTGCTCTTCGCGATGCTCCGCGACGGGACGTTCTTCGAACCTCAAGCCGTCCCCCAAACCGCCTGAAACATCACCAATCAACCGACCCGCCCCTTGACGAAAGAGATAGGGGCACCCCCCCACACACACGCACACTGCGCGTTGTTCAGACGACCGTTCCTAAACAGTGTCCAGGAGTGAGTCTTGGACCCACGTCCCGGAACTGCGCGCATCCCAAACGGTGTTGGATGCGCTGGTCGCCCGCGTTCTTGTTCCCTTCGTCCGGGGACGTGCATCGCGTGCACGTTCCGTGACGGGGTGGCGAGGTTCCTCGCGCCCTCGGGTACCACGGCCGGCCTGGATGGTCCGATGCCCAGCACCATCACTCTGGTGATGCTGGGGCGGTGCCGTCCGTCGCCGGATCGGGTGCCCGAGGGCGCGTCTGCCAATCGCCACCGAAGCGGCGTCATGGCGAGTCATGTTGCGAGTCTTGCTGGTGAGGGGCTTGCGCCAGTGCTGGTCGCCCCACATGGAGGTGTATGCCGGGTCCACGGCGACGATGGCGAGGCCGTGTTCGGCGGCCATGGACACGATGCGGGCCTTGAGCTTGCCGGTGGGCATGCCCGAGATCAGCTGCCGGAACTGCTTCCTGCGGCCGTGCTTCTCGCGGGTCTTCTCGGCGGCGAAGTCCAGGTTCTCGATACCGATCGCGGTTGCGCCGGTCTGCTTGGTCCAGTGCAGGAGCCGGGTGAGGGCGTGCCGGATCTGGGCGTCGCGGTGGTCGGCCGACCCGGTCAGGTCGTAGGAGAAGCGGCGCGGGTCGCCGACCGGGTTGCCGTGCGGGTCGAGCCGGTAGGCGGCGAAGTGGTCGGCATTGGTGTCCACGCCAACCATGCCGCCTGCGCGGGCCGCATCCAGCGGCACGGTCTTGACCGCCGGCCTGGTCCACGACGCGGTGAGGTACCAGCGGCCCCGCTCAATGTCGAGGTGGATGCGGTAGGCGACAGCCCGGTTGCCGTCGATGCGATCCCGCCACTCCTGCCCACGGTGTGTGAACGCGACCTTGGAACAGAGCACGTAGCGGCCATGCCGGGCGTTCGCGTGGTGCGCGAGCGGGGCGGGCAGCTTGATGCTGACCTCGCCGTCCGGCGTGACGCGGATCGTCTCGTTACCGAACCGCTTCCCCGGCTCTCCATCGGCGGCGAGGAACCAGCGTTCGGCCTCCCAGCGCTGCCGCCATCGGGCTTGGGTCAGATGGGCTGCTTGCAGGTTGTGCCGGTTCTTCAGCAGGCGTCGGCCGCCGCGCACCACACGGACACGGCCGGCAGACCAGTCAGCGCGGGCTGTTTCGAGCCGGTGTTCCAGGGTGGCCAGTCGGCGGGACTTGTTGAACCACTCGCCCTTGCTGCGGTAGCCGCCCGGAGCCTGTTTCGAGCCGCGTTCGCCGATCGGCAGCGACAAGCGGTGCCGCAGCGTGCGGATACCGGCATCAAGGCTGTGGATGTGCGCGAGCAGGCACCTGCGGGCCAAGCCGTACTGGTCGTGGGTGGACTTGGTGATCGTCCCGGCGATGCGGGAGGAGGACTGCTCGGTCAGCTCTCGCTTGCGGGCCGCCCACGCGTCGTTGTCGTGGTCGTGTCCGGACTTGCAGCGTGCCTTGAGATCAGCCGAGGCCAGGCGGCCTTGGTGCTCGCCCACCAGGCGAAGAATCGTCTCGTCTTCGGGCATGAGGTGCTTGAGCCGGTCGCGTATCGCCACACCGGACGGCCCCAGGGCGACGAACGGGGCGTCGATGGTGCGGAGCTGCTTCCTGTCAGTCATCGGCCGCAGCCGCCTCAAGGGCCTTCCTGGCGCGGTTCTTCGCCGAGCGGCGGCCGTACAGGCGGGCGCAGAACGAGGTCAGTACTTCCACCATGTCGCGCACCAGGTCGTCTTCGACCTCGCCGTCATCGAGGACGACGAGTCGGCGGCCGGTGGCAGACAGAGCGGATTCGACGAGTTCGACGTTCATACGGCCGAGGCGGTCTTTGTGCTCCACCACCACAGTGGTCACTGCCGGATCAGCCAGCAAGCGACGTGCCTTCGTACGGGCACCGTTCATGCCAGAGGCGATCTCCGACTCCACGCGCACTACGCGATGCCCGGCCTTCGCGGCCCACTCCGACAAGCGCGCGGTCTGCCGTTCCAAGTCGGCCTTCTGGTCGTGCGAGGAGACGCGGGCATACAGACCCACACCTCCGGTCACCGAGGATGAGGTGTTCGCGTCGATGTTCACCAGGATCGTGCGCGGCCCCACCCGCTCCGCGGGGACCGGCAACGTGCCCTCACGGAACCAGCGGTACGCAGTACGCGGGGCGATCCCCTGCGCACGCGCCCATTCCGTCAGGTTCATACACGAGAGCATACGACACTCATAACATCTAAAAGACACTCATTGACACTTATTCGAGAACAGTTCCTACCCCCGCCGCCTCCTTGATCTCCGCCGATTCCAGTCGCCGCGCCGTGCGCTCGGCCGTCCCGCGGGCCCAGCGGCCGCTCGTCAGGGCGCCCAGGATCAGGACCGCCAGACCGCAGGCGGTGATGATCCACCAGGCGGGGCGGGCCGCGGCGACGAAGGTGTCCCGGTAGGAGGAGGACCCGACCCCGGAGGCCAGGACCGCGCCGATCACGGCGACGCCCAGCGTCTGGCCGATCTGGCGGCTGGTGGAGGCGATGGCGGCGGCCACCCCGGCCTGGGCGCGGGGCATGCCGGAGACGGCGGTGTTGGTGATGGGGGCGTTCACGAAGCCGAAGCCGAGGCCGAACAGGAAGTACCCGATGACGAGGGTCACGTTCGCCGTCTCGGCCTCGAAGGCGGCGAAGAGCACACCGCTCGCGGTCATCGCCGTCCCCGCGATGAGAAGCGACAGTCGGGGGCCGCGGTTGCCGACCAGTCGGCCGGACACGGGCGCGCAGACGAAGGCCATGATCGCCATGGGGAGCATCCACATGCCCGCGTGGAGGGCGTCCAGGCCGCGTACGTTCTGGAGGTAGAGCGTCGAGAGGAAGAGGAAGCCGCCGAGTGCCGCGAACGCGCTGACCGCCACCACCGTGGCCCCGCTGAACGGAGCCGAGCGGAAGAAGCGCAGGTCGATGAGGGGTTCGTCGCGGCGAGGCTCGTAGAGGAGGAGGGCGGCGAGCGCGGCCGCCGCGATACCGCCGAAGGCGAGGGTCTGGCCGGCGGCGGAGGAGGGCGCCTCGATGATCGCGTACGTGAGGGAGCCGAGCAGCGCGATCACCAGGAACTGGCCGACCGGGTCCGGGCGGCGGGCCTTCGGGGCGCGGGACTCGGGTACGTACCGGAGTGTGAGCAGGAGCGCGGTCAGGCCCACCGGCAGGTTGATCCAGAAGATCGAGCGCCAGCCGACCGAGTCCACGAGGAGGCCGCCGACCAGGGGGCCCGCGGCCATGGATATGCCGACCACCGCGCTCCAGACACCGATCGCGCGGGCCCGCTCGCGGGGGTTCGTGAAGGTGTTGGTGATGATCGACATGGCGACCGGGTTGAGCATCGAGCCGCCGACCGCCTGGATCATGCGGAAGACGATGAGCGAATCGAGGCTGGGCGCGATCGAGCAGAGGACCGAGCCGATCGTGAAGACGACCAGACCGGCCATGAAGACCTTCCGGCGGCCGATGCGGTCGGCGGTCGAACCGGCGAGCATCAGCAGCGAGGCGAGGACCAGGGTGTACGCGTCGATCGTCCACTGCATGCCCGCAAGGCTCGCGTCGAGGTCCTTCTGCATGGCGGGCAGGGCGACATTGAGGATGGTGACGTCGAGGCTCACGATCAGCAGGCTCATGCAGCAGATCGCGAGCACCAGCATGCGGCGGCGATGGCTGAGCTCGGGCATGCGCACCAGAGTACGCCCACTTCGGTAGTGTGCCTAACTAATGACCGCACCTTCCTCGGCACCGGTCGGCGTGCGCGACAATGGGGGAATGTCCACGCCCACATCCACGGTGAACTCCGCCCTGCGGATCGGCCCGCACACCGTCCAGCCGCCCGTCGTCCTCGCACCCATGGCGGGGATCACGAACGCGCCGTTCCGCACGCTGTGCAGGGAGTTCAGCGGGGGCAAGGGCCTGTTCGTCAGCGAGATGATCACCACGCGGGCGCTGGTCGAGCGCAACGAGAAGACGATGCAGCTGATCCACTTCGACGCGTCGGAGACCCCGCGCTCGATCCAGCTGTACGGGGTCGACCCCGCGACCGTCGGCAAGGCCGTCCGCATGATCGCGGAGGAGGGCCTGGCCGACCATATCGACCTGAACTTTGGCTGCCCGGTCCCGAAGGTCACGCGGAAGGGCGGCGGCTCGGCGCTGCCGTACAAGCGGCCCCTGCTGCGGGCGATCCTTCGCGAGGCGGTGTCCGGGGCGGGCGACCTCCCCGTCACGATGAAGATGCGCAAGGGCATCGACGACGACCACATCACGTACCTCGACGCCGGCCGCATCGCCGTCGAGGAGGGCGTGACCTCGATCGCGCTGCACGGCCGCACGGCCGCCCAGCACTACGGCGGCACCGCCGACTGGGAGGCCATCGCCCGCCTCAAGGAGCATGTGCCGGAGATCCCCGTCCTCGGCAACGGCGACATCTGGTCGGCGGACGACGCGCTGAGGATGGTCCGGGAGACCGGCTGCGACGGTGTCGTGGTCGGGCGGGGATGCCTCGGGCGGCCGTGGCTGTTCGCCGACCTGGTGGCCGCGTTCGAGGGGCGCGGGGGTGAGTATGCGCGTCCGACGCTGCGTGAGGTCGCGGGTGTCATGGTCCGCCATGCCACCCTGCTCGGGGAGTGGATCGGTGACGAGGCGCGCGGAGTCATCGACTTCCGCAAGCACGTGGCCTGGTACCTGAAGGGTTTCGCGGTCGGTTCCGAGATGCGGAAGCGCCTTGCGATCACTTCGTCACTGGCCGAACTCTCCGAGGGGCTGGACGAGTTGGACCTCGACCAGCCCTGGCCGACCGGCGCCGACGGGCCCCGTGGCCGCACGTCCGGCAACAACAGGGTTGTCCTGCCGGACGGTTGGCTCAAGGACCCGAATGACTGCGCGGGCATCAGCGAGGACGCGGAGCTGGACACGTCCGGGGGTTGAGTGTTCCCTGCGGGTGGGTGGGGAGACGAAAGATCAGGGGCGCAGCCCCATCTTTCAGGGGCGCGGGGAACTGCGCGACCAGCCCCCACCCACCCGCAGCCGGCAGCATGCCTCACGCACCCCCCACGGCGGTGAGCAACGCAAGTGGCGCCGCGGCGGACCGCGATTCGCGCACGCACGCATGCGGATACGGCACCGGCTCCGCATGCGTGTCCCGGCCATACCCCGCAAGAACCTCCGGCAGCCGATGCCCGGCCGCCGTCGCCGCATCCACCAGTGCGTGGGCCACCGTACGGGCCTCGTCATGGAGCCCGTACCGCGCAAGGCCCAACGTGATCAGCGCGTTGTCGTGGGGCCACACCGAACCCCGGTGGTAGGACAGCGGATGGTAAGCGGGCTGGCCCGAGGCGACCGTCCGTACGCCCCAGCCGGAGAAGAAGTCCGGCTCCAGCAACCGCCGCCCCACCAGCTCCCCGTACTCCTTGTCCAGTAACCCGGACCACAACAAGTGCCCCGCGTCGGACGCGAGCGCGTCGACGTGGTTGCCGTCGCCGTCGAGGGCGAGCGCCGGGAAGGAGTGGTCCGCCATCCAGAAGTCCCGCTGGAAACGGTCACGCAGATCCCCCGCGGCCTGCTCCAGCAACGCCGCGTACACCTCGTCGTCCCATACCGTCCGGGCCAGATGCGCGGTCCGGCGCAGCGCGTCGTACGCGTACCCCTGCGCGCCCGCGGCCATCACCGGGCCGGTCGGCCGGCTGCCGTCGCCGGAGCAGATGGCGCCGGGGGAGTCCTTCCAGTTCTGGTTGGCGAGGCCGCCCTCGTCCGCGCGGTATACGAGGTATCCGCGTGAGGTCAGCCCGCCGTGGTCCAGCATCCAGCCGATCGCCGCCCGGGCGTTGGGCTCCAGGCGGCGGGCCAGCGCCACGTCCCCGGTCTGCTCCACGTACGCGCCGAGGAGGACCAGGAAGAGCGGGGTCGCGTCGACCGAGCCGTAGTAACGCCCGTACGGCACCTGCCCGAAGTGGGCCAGTTCCCCGTGCCGCATCTCGTGCACGATCTTGCCGGGCTGGGCCACCGCGCCCACGCCGACCTCGGTCGCCTGGGCCGCGGCGAGCGCGGGCAGGGTGGCGGCGGCCAGCTGGGGACGGTAGGGGAGCGCGAAGAGGGAGGTGAGGAGGGCGTCGCGGCCCAACAGGGTCAGGAACCACGGGACTCCGGCCGCCGGGACGCGAAGTTCCTCTCCGTCGGGGCCCGTTGCGGGCACCTGGAGCACGGCCAGGTCGGACAGGCCCCGCGCACAGGCCGCGGCCAGCTCGGGCCAGCCCGTCGGGAAGGGCACGCCCTCCGCGAACTCCCCTTCCAGCGCGAGGAGTCGGGCGTTGGCTGCGGCCGGAGTGGGGGGCACCTCCGGGTGCGGCATACCGTGCGGGCGCGCCGCCACCCGGAGGGCCAGCTCGGCCGATGCGTGCGGCTGGAGTTCGAGCGTCCAGACGAGGCGGCGCGCGCCCGTGCCGGTCTCCTCCACGCCGTCCGGCGCGGGTTCGGAGGTCACGGTCGTACAGGACCGCCACTCGCCGCGCTGGTAGGCGAACTCCACACCGTCGTCGAGGACTTGACGGGAGCGGACCACACCGATCTTCGTGTACGTCCGGTGGTCGGAGCGCAGCTCGAACTGGTCCGTGAAGTCGGCGTCCGCGGTGACCGCGATCCGGACCGTCGTCGGCGCCGAGCGGTTGCTGGTGACGCGCAGCGACTCGACGAACGCGCCGTCCGCCACGGCCTGTTCACGGAAGATCGTGTACGCGGGCGGCTCCTGCCGGCCACCGCGCGGTACGAGTACACAGCGGGCCGTGTCGCCGTCCGCGACCGGTGTCAGTGCCTCGGGCACCGCTCCGTCGACGGTCAGCTGCCAGCGGCTCAGGTGCCGGGCGTCACGCACGAACAGCCCGTGGGGCGAACTGGCGCCGCGTACTCCGTTGATGTCCCCGCCGTCGCCCACGGCCGCGAACGTCCCACCGTGCACGAGCAGATGATGCCGGTCCGTCATCGCCGGTCCTCTCCCTTGGCACCCATGCCGAACTCTTCCCTTGCGCCGTGCGCCGTGTCGGACAGCTCGTGTGCGCTTCCGTGCGTCGCGTCGGACAGCTCGTATGCGCTGCCGTGCGCCGTGTCGGACGGCTCGTGCAGCAGATCGAGCGTCAGTGCGGCGGTCCAGCTGAAACCGAGCGCTCCGCACGCCTCGCCGGTGTACGGATCCACGTACTCCGCGAACCCGGACGTGTCCGCGGTGTCCAGCAGCGCGCTCCGCAGCGACCGCGCGCGTGCGTGCTCTCCGTGCAGCCTGAGCCCGCGCTCCACCAGCCAGTTGGTGTTGAACCAGGCCGGACCGCGCCAGTACCGGTGCGGATCGAAGGCGTGCCCGGTCAGGTCGTAGCTCGGGACGAGGCGGGTCGTGTCGCCGAGCCCGAAGTGCGGCCCGCGCAGGGTCCGTACGAGCGTGGCGGCCGTGTCGCGGGGGAGCGCGGGGAGCAGCAGCGGGACGAGGCCGGAGACGCCGCGCTCGGGGATCAGCTCGTCCGTGCGCACGTCCCGGCAGAAGAACATGCCCTCGGCCGGGTCCCACAGCCGGTCGACGAGCGCCGCGGTCAGGCGCTCCGCGCGCGCGTGCCGGGCCGTGCCCGTCGCGCCCAGCTCCCGCGCGATCCGCGCCAGCGCGTGCTCGGAGGCGATCAGAAGCGCGTTGAAGGCAGGGTCCTCCACCGCGAAGCCCGCAGTGCTGTCGGTGCCGTCGGCGTACCCGCCGTCCCGGTAGTCCGTCGCCAGCCGCACGTACCGTCCGTAGTCCAGGTCCGTCGGCCGGTCCTCCGCGGCGCCGTGGTCGAGGTCAGCGCGGCGGAAGGAGCGGGCCGGGGCGGGCGTCACGCGGGAGAGCGGGGCGTCCCAGCTCGGCGCGTTGTCCATGCCCTGCTCCCACGGGTGGACCACCGAGGCGAGGCCCCCGCCGCCCAGGTCCCGGCGGTGCAGCAGATAGCGGTGCCAGGCCGCCAGGCGCGGGTAGATCCGGGACAGGAAGGACCGCGCCCGGGACAGACCGGGGTCGGAGACGTGTACCAGCCAGGCGGCGAGCGCGTGCACCGGGGGCTGCACGATGCCCGACGTCTGTACGGTGCGCGGGGCGCCCGCGGCGTCGCCCGCGGTCGAGGAGCGCCAGAAGTCGGGGCTCGGGAAGTACGCGTCGAGCGGGACGGAGGGGTTGAACACGATGTGCGGGATCCGGCCGTCGCCCCACTGCGCGTCGAGCAGCGTCTCCAGCTCGACCTGCGCCCGCAGCGGCGACAGATGGCGCAGACCGATCGCGATGAACGCGGAGTCCCAGGACCACTGGTGGGGGTACAGACCGTGCGAGGGCACCGTCGACGAACCGGTCCAGTTGCCCTGCAGCACCTCGGCAGCCCTGAGATGCAGCGATCCCGCCGGGAGACGCAGCGATCCGTCGCATCGGGCCGGATCGTATACGGCCACCCCGGAAGGGTCGATCTCACCATGGCCGGAAAACGGCGGTGAGGTCGCGGTGCGTACGGGATCCACGTTCCCCGTGCGACGGGCGGTGAGCTGGGTTGTGCGGTCCACTCAGGTCTCCCCGAAGACATGCGGCCGACCAGTTCGGCAGTAGCTACCGTAGGGTTACGTCTATTTAACACGCAAAACTCAATATGTAATGCAGAGTTGGTGAGCGCAAGGGGTCCGCGTGACCGGAACCACAGGGAGGAGCGGGATGGCGACAAGGGCCGGGAGGACCGGGCGAACCGGGAGCCAGGCGAGCTCCGGCGACCTGCTGGAGCTGGTCCGCAGCGGGCGCGCGACGACGCGCGGGGCCTTGCAGCAGGTCACTGGGCTGTCGCGGGCCACCGTCGGACAGCGCCTCGACCGCCTCTTCCGGGCCGGCTGGCTGCGTGAGGGCGCCGCGGGCCCGGTGGACTCGCCGCTCGGCGGCCGTCCCTCGGTCCGCCTGGAGTTCGACGACGCCCACGCCGTCGTCCTCGCCGCCGACCTCGACACCCGGCACGCCCGCGCCGCCGTGCTGTCCCTGACCGGCGAGCTGCTGGCCGAGCACACGGGAGCACTGCTGATCGAGGAGGGCCCGGACGCGGTCCTCGGCGAGCTGGGCCGCTGGTTCGCGGAGCTGCTTGAGAAAGCCGGGCACCGGGCGGACGAGGTGTGCGGCATCGGGCTCGCCGTGCCGGGGCCCGTCGACAGCGACACCGGCCGGGTCGTCCAGCCGCCGATCATGCCCGGCTGGGACGGCTACGACATAAGGGGCCGCCTCACCCGCGCCTTCGCCGAGCACACCGGCGCCGAGGCCGTCCCGGTGCTCGTCGACAACGACGCCAACCTCATGGCGTACGGGGAACAGCGCACGGGCCACCCCGACTGCTCGGCCTTCGTACTGGTGAAGGTCTCCACCGGTATCGGGGCCGGTGTGGTCGTCGGCGGCTCGATCTACCGGGGCATCGACGGCGGCGCCGGGGACATCGGGCACATCCGGGTCCCGGAGGGCGCCGACGCGCTGTGCAGATGCGGGTCGTACGGGTGCCTCGCCGCCGTCGCGAGCGGTGGCGCTGTCGCGCGCAGGCTTGCGGAGAAGGGCGTTCCGGCGGCGTCGGGCTCAGATGTGCGCGATCTGCTGGCCTCCGGGCACCCCGGCGCCGCCGCGCTCGCCCGCGAGGCCGGGCGGCACGTCGGTGACGTACTGGCGACCGTGGTGACGCTGCTCAACCCCGGCGTCCTGATGATCGCCGGGGACCTGGCCGGAACACCGTTCCTCACGGGCGTCCGCGAACTGCTCTACCAGCGGGCCCTGCCCCGCTCCACCGCCCGCCTGGACGTGGTCACGTCACGGCTCGGCGAGCGGGCGGGCCTGGTCGGGGCGGGTGCCCTGGTCGTGGAGCATCTGTACGCGCCCGAACGGGTCGAGGAGCGGCTGCGCGCCATGGGCGTGTGATGGTCACGCGCCATGAGTGTGTGATGGTCACGCGCCATGGGTGTGTGACGGTCACGTTTCCTTCTGTGTACCGGTCCGTATGGTGAAATCCGGGCGCCGAAAACTGCGTGATTCTCACCACGCCTGATCGAGGTTTCGCTCAGATGAGCGGATCTTGAGCGACCGCACTTCTCTAAAGAGTGGCACTCAGTGCCATCGATTGATCATTTATGACGTGAACTCAGACGTGTCGATAGCCGCTCAAGTGAGCAAGTAGAGGGGATCTATGCGCGTTGACACGTTCAAGAGGTGAACGATGTCCGGCCACCCGCCTTACCTTCCCTTGACTTTCGATCTGCTGGCGGACGAGTGGTTACGACCGTATGACGCGCAAGTGGACGTACCCAGGCGCCTTTGATCTGGGTATGTTCCCCGTCGTCAGGGCAGCCACCGCGTCCTCGAGGAGTCGAGACCCGTGTCGGAAAACAAAGATCCCCACGTAGCTGAGAGCGGCGACAGCGGCGACAGTGGCGTCGACGGAGCGAAGTTCGTCTACGACTTCACCGAGGGCAACAAGGACCTCAAGGACCTCCTTGGTGGCAAGGGTGCCAACCTCGCCGAGATGACCAACCTCGGCCTCCCCGTCCCTCCCGGCTTCACCATCACCACCGAGGCCTGCAAGACCTACCTCGACAGTGGCGACGAGCCGGCGGCACTGCGTGACGAGGTGAGCGCGCATCTCGTCGCCCTCGAAGCGAAGATGGGCAAGAAGCTCGGCCAGGCCGACGACCCCCTCCTCGTCTCGGTCCGTTCCGGGGCGAAGTTCTCCATGCCGGGCATGATGGACACCGTCCTGAACATCGGCCTCTCGGACAAGTCCGTACTGGGTCTCGCCCAGCAGGCCGGTGACGACCGCTTCGCGTGGGACTCGTACCGCAGGCTGATCCAGATGTTCGGCAAGACGGTCCTCGGCGTGGAGGGCGAGCTCTTCGAGGACGCGCTGGAGGCGGCCAAGGCCGCCAAGAAGGTCACCGTCGACACGGACCTCGAAGCGGCCGACCTCAAGAAGCTCGTCACCAAGTTCAAGAAGATCGTCAAGACCGAGGCCGGGCGGGACTTCCCGCAGGACCCGCGCGAACAGATGGACCTCGCCATCCATGCGGTCTTCGACTCCTGGAACACCGACCGGGCGAAGCTCTACCGCCGCCAGGAGCGCATCCCGGGCGACCTCGGCACGGCGGTCAACGTCTGCTCGATGGTCTTCGGCAACCTGGGCCCCGACTCGGGCACGGGAGTCGCGTTCACCCGCGACCCGGCCTCAGGCCACCGGGGCGTCTACGGCGACTACCTCCAGAACGCGCAGGGCGAGGACGTCGTCGCGGGCATCCGCAACACGGTCCCGCTCGCCGAACTGGAGCAGATCGACAAGAAGTCGTACGACCAGCTGATGCAGATCATGGGGACCCTGGAGAACCACTACAAGGACCTCTGCGACATCGAGTTCACCATCGAGCGCGGGCAGCTGTGGATGCTCCAGACGCGGGTGGGCAAGCGGACGGCGGGCGCCGCCTTCCGGATCGCCACGCAGCTGGTCGACCAGGGCCTGATCGACGAGGCCGAGGCACTCCAGCGCGTCACGGGTGCCCAGCTGGCCCAGCTGATGTTCCCGCGCTTCGACGACGAGGCGAAGGTGTCGCAGGTCGGCCGGGGCATCGCCGCCTCGCCGGGCGCGGCGGTCGGCAAGGCGGTCTTCGACTCGTACACGGCCGTGAAGTGGTCGCGTTCGGGCGAGAAGGTCATCCTGGTCCGCCGTGAGACGAACCCCGACGACCTGGACGGCATGATCGCCGCCGAGGGCATCCTCACCTCCCGCGGCGGCAAGACCTCCCACGCGGCTGTCGTCGCGCGCGGCATGGGCAAGACGTGTGTGTGCGGCGCGGAGGAGCTGGAGGTCGACACCAAGCGACGCCGGATGACGGTGCCGGGCGGACACGTCGTCGAGGAGGGCGACGTGATCTCCATCGACGGCTCCAGCGGCAAGGTGTACCTGGGCGAGGTCCCGGTC
This sequence comes from Streptomyces sp. NBC_00878, assembly GCF_026341515.1. Taxonomy (NCBI): domain Bacteria; kingdom Bacillati; phylum Actinomycetota; class Actinomycetes; order Kitasatosporales; family Streptomycetaceae; genus Streptomyces; species Streptomyces sp. NBC_00878. Next base: position 7,366,356 of record NZ_JAPEOK010000001.1, read on the forward strand.
GTGCCGTCCCCCGTCGTGGAGTACTTCGAGGGCCGGATGCACGCGGGCGCCCACGACGCCGACGAACTGGTCGAGGCCGTGCACCGGATCATGGCGTTCGCCGACCGCAAGCGCCGCCTGCGGGTGCGCGCCAACGCGGACAACGCCGAGGACGCCATGCGCGCCCGCCGCTTCGGCGCCCAGGGCATCGGTCTGTGCCGTACGGAGCACATGTTCCTCGGCGACCGTCGTGAGCTGGTCGAGCGCCTGATCCTCGCGGACACGGACGCCGAGCGCGAGGAGTCGCTGAAGGCGCTCCTTCCGCTCCAGAAGCAGGACTTCGTGGAGCTGTTCTCGGCGATGGACGGCCTCCCGGTCACGGTCCGTCTCCTGGACCCGCCGCTGCACGAGTTCCTGCCGGACATCACGGAGCTGTCGGTCCGGGTCGCGCTCGCCGAGTCCCGAAGGGACGCCAACGAGAACGATCTGCGGCTCCTCCAGGCGGTGCACCGCCTGCACGAGCAGAACCCGATGCTCGGCCTGCGCGGCGTACGCCTCGGCCTGGTGATCCCCGGTCTCTTCACCATGCAGGTACGGGCGATCGCCGAGGCCGCCGCCGAACGGAAGGCCGCCAAGGGCGACCCGCGGGCGGAGGTCATGATTCCGCTGGTGGGCACGGTCCAGGAACTGGAGATCGTGCGCGAGGAGGCCGACCAGGTCATCGCGGAGGTCCAGGCGGCGACGGGCACGGACCTGAAGCTGGCCATCGGCACGATGATCGAGCTGCCGCGAGCCGCCCTGACGGCGGGCCAGATCGCGGAGGCGGCGGAGTTCTTCTCCTTCGGCACGAACGACCTGACCCAGACGGTGTGGGGCTTCAGCCGGGACGACGTGGAGGCCTCGTTCTTCACGGCGTACCTGGAGAAGGGCATCTTCGGCGTCAGCCCCTTCGAGACGATCGACCGGGACGGCGTGGGCTCGCTGGTCGAGCTGGCGGTGAAGGCGGGCCGCGCGACCCGCCCCGACCTGAAGCTCGGCGTCTGCGGCGAACACGGCGGCGACCCGGAGTCGGTCCACTTCTTCCACGAGGTGGGCCTCGACTACGTCTCCTGCTCCCCGTTCCGCATCCCGGTGGCCCGCCTGGAGGCGGGCCGGGCGGCGTCTTCGGCACGGGGGAGCGACCACCGGTAGGCGCGCCGGGCTCGCATGGCCTGACTTACCTGTAGGCGGGCCCGCAGGACCTGGCCACTGGTTGGCCGGGCCGCAGGACCTGACTGCAGGTAGCGGGCGCCCGCAGGACCCCGGGGTCGTGATCCGTCATCCCACCCTCACCGGCGGATCGCGGCTCCGGTGCACGAAAGCGAAGGGGCGGCACCTTGTGCGGAGGTGCCGCCCCGTCGTGCCCGCTTCCTAGTTCTTCCACGGACCGCCCATATCGCGCCATGCGTCGTACAGGGCGTCGGCCGTTTCGCAGTAGCCCTCCCGGCACGTCTGGCAACTGGTGCCGTGCTCCAAGAGCGCCGCGTACGCCTGCCGCACCACGCTGAACGTGCTGGAGTCGGCGGCTACTTGCATGGGTCCGGAGCCGTAGCCTCCGTCGTGCTGCTCCCACCGGACACCGCTCACTTCCGGTCCCCGTGGGGGTGGTTGCGGATCTCGACGTTGCAGTCCGAGACCTTGGACAGGTCGAGCTTGCGCCGAGCGTCTTCCCGCTGTCTGCCCAATGCTTCGCAGACTCCGCAGCCTTCTTCGGGTACGGGCTCGGGGCGGGGGATGCCCAGATGTACGGCCGCTGCCATCGTCGTCTCCATGCGACGAAGCTAGACACGGCGCTGCTCAGCTCTCCACGGTCTTGCATGAGCTTGCACGCCAACTTTCCTGGCAGGTCCCACCGTTGACGGCAAGTAGGCATTGCAGGACGCTTGTGCAAGTCTGAGCAAGTCATCGACAGGGGAGACGTCATGTCCGTTGAGTTCATCGGCATCGATCCCGACACCGATCGCGATCACTGCCCGACCGTGTGGGCCGACACGGAAGCCCGGGAACTGTTGTTGCAGGGTTGGAAGCCTGACGAGCAGACGCACGCCGAGTGCGAGGCGACTAGTCCGGCGAACGGACCGGTCCCCGATAGCGAAGCGATCGTCCGGATTCCGGCCCGGATGATTCCGATGATCCGGGAGGCGTGCCCAGCTTCGCTGAGCTGCTGGGTGCCTGCCAGCACTCCGCCGTACACCTGGAGATACGCGACTCGTACGCGCCGACGCCACGCTTCGAGGCGTGGCAGCGGGGCGAACGCGTCAACTGGCAGGACCGGGCGTCGTGGTGGCATCCGTACGACCAGCTCATCTCGGACACGGTGGCGCGTGGAGTGGTGATCCGGCGTGCCCGCATCGTCTCCGAGCCGGTCTCGGAGTACATCCGCTGGGAGCACTACGTCACGCACGCCAACGTCACGGCAGGGGAGCAGGTGCGTTGGCTGCCCCGACGGCAGGCAACCGGCCTCGCTCTCCCGGGCAATGACTTCTGGGCCTTCGACGAGACGCTGTTGCGGGTGCACCACTTCTCAGGTGACGGAGCCGTCGTGGAGGACGAGATCACGGACGATCCCGCCCTCGTGAAGCTCTCTGTCACCGCATTCGAGAGCGTGTGGGAGCGAGCCGTACCGCACGCGGACTACCAGATCTGAGGAACGGCCGGCTCATGTCTTCGCACCCCTCGTCCGCAGTCCAACAGGCACGCGAAGCGCTCGCCGCTCGCTTGCGGGACATCCGTTTGGACGCGGGGATCACGAAGCGTGAGCTGGCTGCCCGATGCGGGTGGCACGAGGCGAAGTCCTCGCGGATCGAGAACGCCCGTACGCCACCGTCGGACGCGGACATCCGGGCATGGTGCGCAGCGTGCGGCGCGGACGACCAGGCCCCGGACCTGACCGCGGCCAACCGGCAATCCACGGAGATGCACGTCGAGTGGCGCCGTCTTCAGCGCAGCGGGCTGCGGCAGTTGCAGGAGTCCGGGGCGACGCTGTATGAGCGCACAAGGCAGTTCCGGGTGTACTGCTCCGACGTCGTACCCGGCTTTCTTCAGACGCCCGGGTACGCCTCGGCGCTGCTGTCCTCGATCGCCGCGTTCCGGGGGACACCCGATGACGTGAGCCGGGCCGTCGAGGCGAGGATGAGGCGAAACAGCGTTGTACACGAGGGTGACCACCGCTTTGCCCTCGTCATCGAGGAGTCCGTCCTGCGGCACAGGATGGGCGACGCCGACACGATGGCCGGACAGCTTGGGCATCTGCTGTCGTCGATGACCCTGCCGAGCGTCGCCCTGGGCGTGATCCCGTTCGCTTTGCAGCGCACGGTGTGGCCGATGGCGACGTTCACCGTCTTCGACGACGAGCGCGTCCACGCCGACTCCCTGGACGCTGCCACGACCCTGACACAGCCGAGTCAGATAGCGCTGTACGTCAAGGCGTTCGACGGCCTCGCGCAGAACGCGGTGTACGGAGCCGCTGCCCGTGCACTGATCACAAGTGCCCTGACGACTCTCGATGCGTGAGCGCGCTGGGCGGCACCGAGTTCTGCCCTCCGGCCATGCGAACTGAGTGCTTCACTCGGTTGTGACCGTTCTCCGGGCTGCGGGTCCCGGAGCTCCGGGACCCGCAGCCCGGAGAACCCGCCGGACGCCTACCGGCCGAAGCTGCCCACCAGTGCCTCCGGCCTGTCGCGCCTGCTGTACAGCTCCCAGAACTTTTCCGCGAACACGTCCGGGTGGATGACCTCGGGCTCGAAGTCCAGCGGGCCCGGCGCCGACGTGATCGCCCGGTGCGGCACGCTGCCCTCGATCAGTGCGCCGACGTTGACCGCGCCGACGTACACGCCCTTGTCCGCGAGCGCACTGTTGAGGTTGTGGAAGTAGTTGCGCAGCGCCGCCTGGGCCATGCCCGCGTTGCCGAGGAAGGGCATGGGGTGGATGCCGGACTGCCCCGCCGTGAACAGGATCGCACCGTCGGCGCGTTCGGTCATGGCCGGCAGTACGGCCCGCACCAGGGCGACGCCCGACAGCAGGAAGCGGTCGAGGATCAGCTGGAGGTTGTCCGGGGTCACGTCCAGTACGGACGCGATGCCCTCGCCCATGTTGCCGCCGCCGGGGCTGAACTCCACGGCGTCGATCTGGCCGTACTCCTTGGTGATGGCCGCGACGGCGGCCGCGATCTGCTCCCCGTCGTAGACGTCGGCGGTGAAACCGGCCGCCTCGATGCCGTCGCCCGCGAGCTCGGTGACGAGCTTGTCCAGGTTTTCCCGGGTCCGGGCGACGAGGGCGACACGGAAGCCTTCCCGCCCGAAGCGGCGGGCGAGGGACAGCCCGAGGACGGGGCCGGCACCGAAGATGGCAAGGGTTTTGGGCATGCGAGCGTCAGCTCCTTCATGGATCCCATAAGTTGAGGTGCTCCTCAACTTACGGAGGAGCGTACGCACAAGTTGAGGGCTTCTTCAACTTGGATAGGGTGCTGCCATGCCCCCTCGCGCCAAGCCGCTCCGCAGAGACGCCCAGCGCAATCGCGACCAGTTGGTTCAAGCCGCCCGGCAGCTGTTCGCGGTACACGGGCTCGACGTCGCCCTCGACGAGATCGCCCGCACGGCCGGGGTGAGCATCGGCACGCTGTACAACCGCTTCCCCAACCGCGCGGACCTGGTGAGCGCCGTGTTCGCCGACCGGGCCGAGACGGTCGTGCGGATCGCCGAGCACGCCCTGTCGATCCCCGACCCATGGGTGGGCCTGGTGCACTTCCTGGAGCGGATCTGCGAGTTGCAGGCCGCCGACCGCGGTTACAACGAACTGGTCTCCCGGCACCTGCCGCAGACCACCCCGACCGAGGGCCATCTGCGCGGGTACGAGTTGATGACGCAGATCGTCGAGCGGGCCAAGCAGGGGAGCGCGCTGCGGGCCGACTTCACCCTGGAGGACATGGCGTTCGTGACCTGGGGGACCGCCCGCACGGTCGAGGCGACCGCGGGCGTCCGGCCCGAGGTGTGGCGGCGCCACCTCGCCATGATGCTCGACGGGATGCGCGCCTCAGCAGCCCATCCGCTGCCCGAACCGCCCATGCAGCCCGAGGAGTTGGCCCGCGTCATGGGGGCGGCCTGCGACTGAGATCCGCCTGCGGCCGACTCCGCCGACGATCGGCAAGTACGCCCTTCGTGTCCAACTCAACGCAGATCCAAGGGACTTGAGCATGGTCGGTCCATCGTCGGTAATTGGGGGTTCTCCCCCCATGCGCCCCCACCGCTCCGTTCCTAGGGTCGATCACGGCAAGACCAGCCCGTGTTCATCAGGGGGAAGAGGAGGAGCATTGAAGACCTCAATGCGCAGAGCGGTACAGGCCGGCGTGACGACCGTGGTTCTCGGCGCGGCGACGGTGCTGTCGGCCGGACAGGCGCACGCGGCGACCGGTGTGAGTGTGAGCACCGTTCGCATCTTCGTCACCGCCGTGGCGGGGAAGGCGAACGATCTTTCCATCACCCGGTCCCTCGACACCGTCACCATCAGCGACTCGGGCGACACCGTCAACGCGGGATCCGGCTGCACCCAGGTGGACGTCGACACGGTCCGCTGCCCGTACGGCGGCCGCACCCTCACCCTCGAAAGCGGGGACCTGGGTGACATAGTCACCGTGACGGGCGGAGTGCCCGCCATCATCAACGGCGGCACGGGCAACGACATCATCTCGATCGACTTCGCCGCCACCGCGGGGACCACCCTGAACGGTCAGGGCGGGCACGACACGATCTTCGGCGGTGGAGGGGTCGACGCGATCACCGGTGGCGCCGGAGACGACGTCATGTTCGGCAGAAACGGCAACGACCGCCTGGACGCCCTCGACTCCACGCAGGCCAACGACCGCTCCTTCGGGGACGCCGGTACGGACACCTGCACGAGTGACCTCAACGACCTGAAGGACAGCTGCGAGAGCTGAGCCCTTCGCGCCTCGGTCATGGACGCGGCGGGGACCTGTGGAGGGTCCCCGCCGCGTCATCTGTGTCCATCGACGTGCCCGCCGAAGGGTTCGTCGAAGTGTTCGCCGACGTATCAGCGGGCGTGTCAGCGGGCGTCGCGGCGCTTGCGCACCGTGAACAGCACCCCGCCTCCGGCGAGCAGGACGACCGCGCCGCCGGCCGCGATGTACGGGGTGGCGCCGCTGCCTCCGGTCTTCGCCAGGTCGGTTGCCTTCTGTCCCGTGTCCTGCCCCTCGTCGTCCGAGGAGGTGTCCTCGGTGCCCCCGTCGCCCGTGCCCTGGTCCTCCGCGGGGACGAAGTCCGCCGGTGGCTGGTCGCAGCCGATGCCGTCCTGGTCGCGGTCCAGGTCGTCGGCGTAGTGCTCGTCACCCTTGGAGATGTCGGAGTACCCGTTCTCGTACGCCTCGGTGCAGTTCTTGAACGGGTGTTCGCCGTCGTGGGCCTGGGCGGTGGTGGCCGACAGGGCGGTGAGCGCCAGCGCGGCGACGGCCACGGCGGCGGGCTTGCGGAGCAACTTCACGGGAGCACCTCAGATTTGGGTCGATATCCGTATGCATCCGTATGCATGATCACGGAGGGCGATCAGTCGGATTTGAGGTGATGAAGGTATTAGGGGGCCGGTGGTGCGGTGGCGGAATGACGGACCCGTGATGCGAACGTTACGTGATCGGATGGTAGCTCTCCGCTCATGGGTCCGTCGTCGACGGGCCGTTACGAGCGGAACGGGCCCCTCACCTCGTACGTGATCCCACCGGACGAACTGCCGCTGGTGCCGCGCTGGCTGGAGAAGTAGAGGCGGGTTCCGTCGGGGGAGAAGGCGGGGCCGGTGATCTCCGAGCCGGACTGGCCGTCGATGCGCAGGAACGGGGCGATCACGTCGTTCGGCGTGATCACGCAGATCTCCATGTTGCCGCCGTCCTCCGCGACGAACAGGTCGCCCGAAGCGCTGCCGGTGATGTTGTCGACGCCGGTCAGCGGGGCCGTACCGGAGGTCACGAGCGAGTCGTCGTACGCCAACTCGTATGTGTTGCTTGCCAGGTTGAGCTGCCAGACGCGGTTGTCGCCCTTGGTGGTGAACCAGACCGTGTCGTCGGCGTAGTGGCAGCCCTCGCCGCCGTTGAACTTCTTCGAGCCGGAGACCTGCGTACGGGTCGTAGTGGGGGAGCCGTCCGGGTCGGGCACGTTCGCCCAGGTGAAAGAGCCGGAGGTGGCCGTCCCGGCGACCATGACCTGAAGGGTGCCGGCGGACAGGTTGCCCCAGGTGGTGGGGACGAAGCGGTAGAGGCAGCCGTTGGTCTCGTCCTCCGTCAGGTACACCACCCGGCGCACCGGGTCGGCGGCCGCCGCCTCGTGTTTGAAGCGGCCCATCGCGTCCCGGCGCACGGCCGCGTTCACACCCCACGGGTCCGTCTCGTACACGTACCCGAGGGACACCTCCTCGCAGGACAGCCAGGTGTTCCACGGCGTCTTCCCGCCCGCGCAGTTCTGCCGGGTGCCGGACAGGATGCGGTACGCGCCCGTGATGGCGCCCGCCGACGAGAACTTCACCGCGCTCGCGCCGCCGGAGGGGTTGATCTCCGAGTTGGATACGTAGATCCAGCCGGCGCCATCCGCGTAACAGGCCCCGCCATCAGGGGCGTTGTGCCAGGTGTAGGACGTGCCGGTGACCGTCTGGCCGGACCGGGCTATCACCCGGCTGGTGAAACCGCTCGGCAGCCTGACGCCGTTCGCGTCCGCCGCGCCGAGTGCCCCGTACGGGCCGGTGCCGGGCTGGGCGGGTGCGGCGTACGCGGCGCCGCGCCACAGGGTTCCACCGAAGACGGCGGACGAACCGCCGAGGACGGCCGCACGCAGGAGAGTACGACGTTCCACTGTCGCTCCAAGGGGGTGCCGTGACCGCCCCGTCCGCCGGTCGGCGACGGGGTCGCGCACCGCCGGAGCCTAGGAGTGCGGGGTGGACGCGCCATGGCCGGGCGGTGACGTGTACGCATCACTGGCTGGCCGGGTGCCCCGTACGCGCATACGCGCATACGCCCTTGCGTCATGCCTTCAGGGCGTCGTACGCGATGCCCGTCAGCCGCTCCGACTCCTCCCAAAGTCGTTGCCCCGCCGTGTCGTTGAGGGTCCACTTGGCGCGCCACGACTTCGCGGGGGAGCCGCGCCAGGCAAGGATGGAAGGGCCGGTGAAGGAGTCCGGGCCCGCTTCGGGGGCGGTCGCCGCGTACAGGCTGGGGAGGGCGCCCGCCTCCGCGGACTGGGCGAAGAGTCGGTTGCCGATCTCCATGAACCGTACGGAGGCCTTGCGGCCCTGCATCTTCGGGGCCGCGGTCTGGAGGTTGGTGGCGGCGTAGCCGGGGTGCGCGGCAGCCGCCACGACATCGGAGCCGATGGCGGCGAGCCGGCGCGCCAACTCGTGGACGAACAGCAGGTTCGCCGTCTTCGAGCGCGCGTACGCGGTCCAACGCCCGTACTTGCGCTCGCTGTTGAGGTCGTTGATGTCGATGTTGGCCTGCGCGTGCATGAAGCTGGACACGCTCACCACACGGGCGCCGGGCGCCCCGGACGCACCGGACGTGGCGAGCAGCGTCGGCAGGAGCAGCCCGGTGAGCGCGAAGTGGCCGAGGTGGTTGACCCCGAACTGCGTCTCGAAGCCGTCCGCCGTGCGGCCCTGCGGCAGCGCCATCACGCCCGCGTTGTTGACGAGCAGGTCGAGACGGTCGTACCGCCGCGCGTACGCCGCCGCGAACTCCCGTACGGAGTCCAGGTCCCCGAGATCCAGCCGTACGAACTCCGCGTCCGCGTCGGGGACTTCGATGGCCAGGCGGTCGGCCGCCTCGGTGCCGCGCGCCTCACTGCGACAGGCGAGGACGACGCGCGCCCCGCGCCGGGCCAGTTCGCGGGCGGTGACGTACCCGATCCCGCTGTTCGCCCCGGTGACGACGGCCGTACGGCCGCTCTGGTCGGGGATGTCCTGCGCAGTCCAGCCGCTCATGGCTTGACTCCCTCTGCGTAGTCACATGTCCGGCTGTGCATCCATCCCGACAAGGGGCTGGCAAGGGGCAGAGTCTACCGCTCCGATGGCCCGTTGGGCCATCCTGTGGGGCTGACGAACATGCAGGTCAGACTGGATGTGGCAGGCGTTTCGGACACATGTCGCGGAGGGCAACGACACGGCCGGACCGCTGGGATGACAGCACCCCTCGGGACGGGTGTCGAGCTCTCGCGCAACACCCGCCCCTCACAGCGGAGTTCAGGACGTGGGGTAGCAGGACTCCGTGATGCCGGGCGGCGAGTCGGTGCCGAACGCCGCCGTCGTGCACGGTGGTCCGGTCAGGGATACGAGGTCACCATGGACGGCACCGTGTCCGATCCCGAGGTCGGCGAGCCCGTCTCGTTGATCACGCGCTCGTACTGCCCCTTGCCGCCGAGCGAGATGACCATCACATGGTGGAACTTCACGCCCGAGGTGTTCGGAACGGCGAATCCGTTGTGCTGGACGATCGTCGGATCGACGTTGAAGAAGCAGTAGCTGCCGAGCCCCCACGCCTCGTGCGTGGTCACGGTGTCGGCGACCTTGTAGGCCGCGTACCCCTTGATGTTGCCGTTCTGGATGGCGGCCTGGTTCGGGGCGTCGTACGCCTTCTCGTTCTGGAAGAAGATCGTGCGGCCGCCCTGGCCGTACCACTGGACGTCGTACTTGTTGAAGTGCTCGACGAACAGCCCGGTGGCCAGCACGTCGTTGCCGTTGACGCGGACGCCGTAGTCGGCCCGGTTGGTCTCCCAGCCGACTCCGGCGCCGTGGTCGGCGCGCCAGACCCAGGTGTGGTCGATGATCGTGTGGCGGCTGTTGATCACCATGCTGGTGGTGGCCTTGCCGGCGCCCGCGCCGCCGATGCGGATGAAGACGTCCTGCACCGTGGTCGGGTTGACGGAGTGGTCGGCCGAAGCGCCGGTGGGACCGACCTCAAGGAGCGTGGCGGAGTTGACGGGCCCGGCGTCGATGAGGAAGCCCGCGAGGCGGACGCCGTCGACATCGGCCACCTTGAGCGCGGTGACACCGTTGTCAGGGATCAGGGTGGCGTAACCGAGGCCGAGGACCACGGTGTTGGCACGGTTGACCTGGATCGGCTGGTCGAGGTGGTAGATCCCCGGCGTCAGCAGCAGATGGAGGCCTTGCGTGAGTGCCTCGTTGAGGGTGGCGGCGGTGACGCCGGGCTTCGCCACGTAGAACTGCGTCAGCGCCAGTGACGTACCGCGAGGCGTGCCGGCTCCCCAGGTGGTGCCGCGTGCGTTGACCCGCTTCTCCGGCAGGAAGACGCGGTATTCCGTGCCGTTGAGGTAGAGGAACGGCTTCTCGCGGGAGATCGGCGTGGTGTTGAGCGTGGTGTACGGCGGGTTCGGGAAGGTCTGCGCCGGGGCGCCCTCGACGCCCGAGAACACCATGTTCCAGACGGCGTTGAGCCAGCCGCCCACAAAGCTGTCGCGGGTGTACCACTGCTGCTGCGAGTACGGACCGACCGTGCCGTCGATGCGGCTGTCGGCGATGTAGCCGCCGCTGGCCCAGCCGTAGCCGTTGGGGGAGAGGTTGAGACCGCCCCGGACGTGCATCCGCCGGAAGGGGGCGGCCTGTGCGACGGCCCACCGGTTGGTGCCGTTGACGGGAGTGATCGCGAGGTTCTCCGCCGAACGCCAGAAGTTCTGGGTGGCGTTGCCGTTGAACCAGCCCGCGTCGACGGTTATGTCACCGTTGATCGAGGTGTCGTCCGGGGACAGACCGAGGCCCGAGATCGAGGTGTAGAAGCCGAGTTGGGCGTTGAGCCCGTTGTACGTGCCCGGCTTGAACAGCAGCTGATAGCGGCCCGTGCCGAACTGCGCCGTCTCCTGCTGGGCGAATATCTGGTCCAACTTGGCCTGGATACCTGAGGTGGACGGGTCGAAGACGATGACGTTCGGGCCGAGATCACCACCTCCCGGCAGGGCCCGGGCGCGGTCGGGAGCGGCGGATGCCGCCGACGACGACAGGGCGAGCAGCCCTGGCGCGGCCGCCGCCGCGGCCACGGCGCCGAGAACCGACCGGCGGGCGAGGGGAGTTCTGCCGGAGGACGAGGAATCTGTGGGGGAAGGAGACATGGGGGCGACTCTCCTGGTTCAGGAAATGAACGGTGGGGGGTTTTGGGAGCGCTCTCTCGCCGATGAATGCTTCATCTGCGCGAGCCACACGTCAAGAGTTGTGACCGGAGTCCGTACTTGTTGTTGCTGAGTGAACATCAACTGATCTCGCTGGGCGGCTTCGGCTTCATCCGCTGGTGTGTGCCCTCGCGAACACCGGCGAGGCCGTGGCCGGCCGACCGCGGCCCCGCTCACCGGGAGGCGTACTCCTCGGGTACGGGCCGCGTGTCGAGGTAGAACCACTCGGCGGTGGGCCCGGGCCCCCGCGTCGGGCCCGTGGTCGTGGGTGCGTACGGGTGCCTGGGGAGCGCGGCCCCGGTCGGGTGCGCCTGCTCACCGACAGCCGGGTCCGCCACGGACGCCGGCTTTGCCGGACCCGGCATCAGCAACTCCACCCGCAGGCCGAGCCCCCGCTGCTGGGCGACGAACTCCTCCACCTGGTTGCGACAGGCGTGATCGAGGTGGGTCACACCGGTCAGGTCGAGCCGGATGCGCGGCTTGCCCGCCTCGGCGGCGGCCTCCAGGGCCTCGATCAGCTGGGGCAGCCGCAGGAACGTGGCGTTGCCCGCCATGACGACCTTGGCGGTGTCCTCCTCCAGGTGCTGCTTGATGACGGTCTGCGACATGCGAAGGGCCGCGAGGACGATGCCGGCGGCCAGGCCGAAGAGGACGCCTTCGAGGAGCGCGGTCGCCACGATGACCAGCGTGGTGAGGGTCATCACCGCGAACTCGCCCCGGTCCTGGCGCCACATCTTCGGGAACTCCTCGGGGGCGAAGAGCTTCCAGCCGCTGTGGACGAGGACGCCCGCGAGGACGGCGATCGGGATCAGGGCGAGGACCTGGGGCAGGAGCAGCGCGAAGGCCAGCAGCCACAGGCCGTGCAGCGTACGGGACAGGCGGGTCTTGGCGCCCGCCTGGACGTTCGCGGAACTGCGGGCCACGACCGCAGTGATGGGCAGCGCGCCGAGGAGGCCCGCCACGGTGTTTCCGGCGCCCTGGGCGATGAGTTCGGGGTTGTAGCGGGTGCGCGGGCCGCTGTGCATACGGTCCACTGCGGCGGCCGTGAACAGGCTCTCCGCCGAGGCGATCACCGTGAAGGTGAGGATGGCGGTGATGATCCCGACGTCGGCGAGTCCCGCGAACTCGGCCGGGCCGGGGACGTCCACGGACGCGAGCAGATTGCCCACCTGGAGCGTCTTCACGTCCACGCCCGGCAGCGAGGCGACCGCGATACCGATCCCGACGGCCACGAGCGCGGCCGGGACCTTCTTCACCGGGCCCGGCATCTTCTTCCACAGGAAGCTGAGCGCGATGGTGGCGATGCCGAGTCCTGCGGCGATCAGCGCCTGGGGGTTGGCGGAGGTGTCGGCGATCAGACCGGGGAGGCCCGCCATGTTCTCGATCGGCGTGCCCGGGGCCTTGGAGTCGGACATCGGGTACAACTGGCTGAACATCAGCGGCAGTCCGATGCCCGCGAGCATGCCCTGGACGACGGCCAGCGAGATCGCCTGGAAGATCCGGCCGAGGCGGACCAGGCCCAGGACGATCTGCAGGATGCCCGAGCCGAGGACGATCACGCCGAGCATGGCGACGCCGTACTCGACGACGGTCTCCGCCACGAGGGCCGCCAACCCGGCCGCCGGACCGCTGACTTGGAGGGTGCTGCCGCGCGCGGCGCCGACCACCAGGCCGCCGATGACACCGGAGATGATGCCCAACTCGGCGGGGACACCGGAGGCGACGGCCACGCCGATGCACAGGGGGAGCGCGACGAGGAAGACGACGAGGGAGGCGGTGATCTCGGTCGCGAGGTCGGCCTTCGGCCCCTTGGTGCTCTTGCTGGTTCCGGCGGTCTTGTTCGTCCTTGCGGTCCTTGCGGTCCTGGCGGTCTTGGTCGGCGGGGTGGCGCCCGTCGAAGTGGCTGCCGATGTGGCTGCCGAAGTGGGGGCCGAAGTGGGGGCCGGCGGGGAGATGTCCGGGGCGTAGGCGGGTGCGGTCGGGGCGGGGAAGTCCGGGACCGGCGGGGCGTCCGGCATCCTGGCGTGCGCCGGTACGCGTCCGCGTGCGTGCAGCCCGCTCATGCGGCGTGCACCCGGAAGCTGCCGTCCTCGTCCAACTCGTGGACCTGGCCGGTGTCGACCTCGTAGTACCAGCCGTGCAGCCGCAGCCGTCCCGCGTCGAGCCGTGGCTTGGTCACCGGGTAACTCCGCAGAGCCGCAAGCTGGTTGACGACGTTGAGCTGGGCCACGGCGGGCATCGACGGGTCCTCGAATGCTCCGTCGAGCAACGGCGCGAGCTCCGGGCGGGCCAGGTCCAGCCAGGCGTCCACACCGGGCAGCGCGGACAGGTCGTCGCCGGACTTCAGAGCGCCCATCGCGCCGCAGTGGGAATGGCCGCACACGACGATGTCCTGAACGCCGAGCACCTCCAGTGCGTACTCGATGGTGGCGGCCTCGCCGGAGGCGCCCTGCCGCCCGTGCGGTGGAACGATATTGCCCGCGTTCCGCAGCTCGAATATCTCTCCGGGCCGTGCGCCCGTGATCAGGGCGGGTATGACCCGTGAGTCCGAGCAGGTAATGAACAATGCCTCCGGATATTGGCCTTCGGCCAGTTTCCGGTATTCGCCGCTCTCGAAATCGACGCGCCTCTTGAACGAGCGGGCGCGGTCCAGCAGTGCCTTCACGGTTCCTCCCGGCAGGGGGTTCGACCAGGGCTTTCCCGTCGTGCTCTCACCGTAGAGGGGCTACTGCCAGGCGAAGGTTAAGAGAACACTAGAGCAGGGCCAGGGATGGCCCATATTTCGTCCCGGCGGCCTGAATCCTCGTCGCCTACAAGCCATCCAGGGGCGGTTTTGAGCGGCCGGTCACATTGCCTTGGGTATAGGAGACGTGCCTATGACTGCTCTTGTAGCGTGTGCCCTCCACGGCACGGAATTCGTGCTGTCCGGATTCATGGGGAGACAGGGCGTATGGGCGTACGAGTGCTGCTCATCGAGGACGACGAGACGATCGCCGAGCCGCTCGCCGAGGGTCTGGGTCACTTCGGGCTGACGGTCGACCACGTCTCGACCGGGGCCGCCGGGCTGAGAGGGCCGTACGGCGATGTCGTCCTGCTCGACCTGGGGTTGCCCGACATGGACGGCATCGACGTCTGCCGTGGGATCCGGCAGTACTCCGACGTGCCCGTCATCATCCTCAGCGCGCGCGGCGAGGAGGCCGACCGCGTCCTGGGTCTGGAACTCGGCGCCGACGACTACCTGGCGAAGCCCTTCAGCCTGCGTGAACTGGTGGCCCGGATCAGGGCGGTCACGCGCCGTACCCAGCCGGGCCGCGGCCTGCAACAGGGCCTGCAACAGGGCCTGACGGAGGGTGAGTTCATGGCGACGCCGCCCGGTGGGACACCTGTGGTGGGCCCGTTCGGTGCGGGTCCGCTCGGCACGGGCGCGTTCGGAATGGGTCCGCTCGGATCGGGTCCGATCGGTACGGGGACCCTCGGCTCGGGTCCGATCGGTACGGGTCCGATCGGCACAGGGACCCTTGGTGCGGGCGTGCGGGTGACCGGCCTGCTCGGTGACGGGTCGACCACCGCCGGGTCGCTCGGTGCCGGGTCTGCGGATTCCGGCCCTTCGGATTCCGGCCCTTCGGGCGTCGGCTCTTCGGGAGTTGGCCCTTCGGGCGTCGGCTCTTCGGGCGTCGGCTCTTCGGGCGTCGGGCCTTCGGGTGTGGGGCCTTCGGGTGTGGGGCCTTCGGGTGTCGGGCCTTCGGGTGTCGGCTCGTCCGACTGGCGGTCTCGTTCCGAGGGGGCGTACGAGTCGGCGTCCTCGCCGAGTGCCGGATCCTCCGCCGCCCGGCTTCGCGCCGCGGAACCGCGGGACGAGAAGCCGTTCAGGGGCGAGTCGTTCAGCGCCGAGCCGTTCGCGGGTGAGTCGTTCTCCGCGGGGCCGGACACGGCTGGGCGCGACACCGCGCGGCGGGACGCCGCAGGGTGGGGTGGTTCCGGGCGAGGCGGCTCCGGGCGGGGCAAATCCCGGCGGGGCATTGGCAGTCGGGGCATTGCCGGTTCGGACGAACCGGGGCCGGCTGTCGCGGGGGCGGATGCCACATCGCCCGCGCGGCCGTCGTACGACCGGTTCGACGGCACCGGCGCACGGTCTTTGTACGACCCGTCCGACGGCATCCGCACGCCGTCTTCGTACGACCCCACCGACGGCAACGGCACGCCGTCTTCGTACGACCCGTCCGCAGCGACTCGCACGCCGGACCCGTACGACTCCGCCGACTCCGGCGAGTCCGCCGGGCGCACCCGCGCATCGACCTCGTACGAACTTCCCGGAGACACCCGGGCCGTCGACCCGTACGACCTGTCGTCCGGCGCCGCCCGTTCCTCCGGCCCGTACGACTCCTACGACCAGCCGTCCGGTGTTGGACCTTCCGGTATGGGGCGGCGCTTCGAGGAGTCCTCGCGTTCCTTCGACGCCGGGCCGGCCTTCGAGTTCGCGCCGCCGGTCCCGGCCGGGCGGCCGCGGCGGGAGCCGTCGGCGGGGCTTGCCGAGAGCGCACCTGATGCCGAGCCGGGGGCGGAGTCGGCCGCCGAGGAGCCGTCCGCCCCCGGCCCCCTCGTCGTCGACCGCCGCACCCGGCAGGTCTGGGTGGGTGACGCACCGGTCTCGCTGACGCCGAAGGAGTTCGAACTGCTCGCGCTGCTCACCGAGGACCCCGGAGCGGTCTACTCGCGGCAGCAGATCCTGGACCGGGTGTGGGACCCGCACTACCAGGGACCGACCAAGACGCTGGACGTCCATGTCGCCACGCTGCGAAGGAAGTTGGGGAACTCGGCGTGGATCCAGACCCTGCGCGGGGTCGGATTCAGACTCGCCGTGCAGAACCGGCCGCCCTCGGCGGGCGGAACCGTGAGTGGGGCGACGGGCGGCTCGTACGGGGAGCAGCCCGGCAGACGGAACGACTCATCCGGCACGCCCGGCACGCCCGGCACGCCCGGCACGCCCGGCACGCCCGGCTCGTACGGATCGTTCGAGTCGTTCGAGTCGTTCGGGTCGAGTGGCGCGCACGACGACCTTCCGGGCGGCGGATCCCAAGGAGCCCGGCCGGCGGCCTTCCGGTGACGCGTCGGCTCCTGCTCAGTTACCTGAGCCTCGCCGTGTTGCTCCTGCTCTGCCTGGAGATCCCGTTGGGCTTCGTCTACTCCCGCGGCGAGCGCGAGCGGGTCACCAACCTGGCGAAGGAGGAGGCGGAGTCGGTCTCCGCGTACGCGTCGCTGGCCCTCTCCATGGGCGGCCGCGCGGGACGGGACCTGCCCGGCAGGGTGAGCCGCTGCGCGGACCGCATCGACGGCAAGGTGGTGGTCGTCGACCGTTCCGGCGCGTTGGTCACCAGTTCGCACACCCTGTCGGCGGCGGAGACGCAGGGCCTCGCCACCCGTCCCGGGATCGCGGCGGCGCTGCGGGGAGCGGCCACGCAGGACGTCCGTACCTCCACCATCGGCGGCGTCCAGTACCTGTCGGTCGCGGCCCCGATCGCGCAGGGCTCGTACGAACAGGGCGCCGTGTGGATCACGTTGCCCACGCGGATGGTGCAGGCCCGGGTGCACCATGTCTGGCTGCTGCTGGCGCTCGGCGGGCTCGCGGCCCTCACCGCCGTCGCGGTCATCGGCTTCGCCATCGCCCGCTGGACCGGCCGCCCCATCCGTGAACTGGAGCGCGCCACGCACGAGTTGGCCGAGGGCGGCCCGTCCACACCGGTGGCGATCACCAAGGGACCGCCGGAGGTACGGAGCCTCGCGGCCACCTTCAACCGCACCGCGGCCCGCCTCGAACACCTCCTCGCCTCCCAGCGCGCCTTCGCGGGCGAGGCCTCGCACCAGCTCAAGACGCCCCTCGCCGCGCTGCGACTGCGCCTGGAGAACCTGGAGTCCGACATCGCCCTGCACGCCCGGGGCAACCTGACCGCCGCGATGACCGAGACCGACCGGCTCGCCAGGATGGTCGAGGGGCTGCTGGCGATGGCCCGGCTCGACGAGAGCGCGGCGGTGCGCGAGCCGGTTGACCTGGACCGGGTCTGCGCGGAGCGGCACCGGGCCTGGGCGCCGATGTTCGAGCAGTACGGCGTACAGCTCGTGCTGCTCGGCGACTACGGCGGACCGGTCCTCGCCCTGCCCGGCGCGGTCGAGCAGATCCTGGACAACCTGCTGTCCAACGCACTGCGCGTGGCGCCCCGTCACTCCACGGTGTCCATCGACCTGCGCAGGCCCGAGACCCACGAACGCCGCTTCCACCACCGCCCGGCGGGCCCGGACCGCGTCGAACTGCACGTCACGGACGAGGGCCCCGGCATGACCGAGGAACAGCGCCGCCGCGCCTTCGACCGCTTCTGGCGCGCTCCCGACGCGCCGAAGGGCGGTACGGGGCTGGGTCTGGCCCTCGTCCAGCGGCTTGCCCATGCGAGCGGAGGTGACGTCCTGCTCCGTGCCGGTGCCTCCGGCGGTTTGGACGCGGTGGTCCGGCTGGCGCCGGGCGGTGGTGGCTCGGCGGCTTCCCCGAGACCGTTGGAGAGCGCGGCTCAACGGGTGTTCTGAGGCTCGCGCGGTAGGGCATGAAGGCCTGCGGGTTTGTTGTGGCTGGTCGCGCCCACGATGGGGGTCCCCCCGCTCGAGCGAAGCCGAGAGTGGGGGAGGAGCCGCCTATCGACACAGCCCCGCGCCCAGAAAGACGGGGCCGCGCCCCTGCCTTTCGTCGACGTCATCGCGTGTCACCCACTACAGCGACGAACCCCCGTCGATCACCAGGTCCGTGCCGATCACGGACGCCGCGGCGTCGGAGGCCAGGTACAGAACGGCCTCGGCCACCTCCTCCGTCGACGAGACGCGGCCGAGCGGCGACTCCTCCTTCATCCGCGCGGCGCGGTCGGCGTCGGTCTCGCCGGGCCGCAGCGACATGGTGGTCGCGGAGGCGCCGGGGCTCACGGCGTTGATACGGATGCCGTCGGAGACGTGGTCGAGGGCGGCGCCGGCGGTGAGCGCGGAGACGGCGGCCTTGGAGGCGGCGTACGCGGTGGTGTTGGGCCACTGCATGTGCGCGCCCAGGTTGGAGGAGACGTTGACGATCGCCCCGCCGCCCGGCTGGGTCCGCATCTGCAGGACCTCGGCCCGCAGGGCGAGGAGTACACCGGTGACGTTGATGTCGAGCAGCGTCCGCCAGTCCTCCTCGGGGAGGTCGGCGATGGGCTGTCCGCCGCGGAAGACGCCCGCGTTGTTCACGGCGACGTCGAGAGAGCCGAAGCGGTCGACCGCCGTGCGGACGAGCGCCGCCATGTCCGCGGCGCTTGCCACGTCGGCGACCTGCGCGACCGCCGTGCCACCGGCCCGTTCGGCGAGAGCGACGGTCTCGTCGAGCGTCTCCCGGGTACGGCCCGCCACGACGACGGAGGCGCCCTCGGCGGCGAACGCGAGCGCGACGGCCCGCCCGATCCCGGTTCCGCCCCCGGTGACGAGGACGGTGCGCTGCGAGAAGCGGATGCGGTTCATGAGTAACTCCCTTTCGGAGAAAGCTGGTTGGGGAACCGGACAAGGTGAGTTGGGGAACGTGGACGTGTGGGATCAGCGACGCGCGAGGCGTAGGGCCAGGGCGGCGGTGCCGAAGAGGACCGCTGTCACCGCGAGACTCGCCGCGTCGCCGCCGACGGCGAGCAACAGGGCGAAGACGACGGTCGGCCCGGTCTCCATCGCCGTGTTGTGCACACCGCCCGCGAGCCCGGTCCGCTCCGCGGGCACCCGGTCGGTGGCCAGCACGGCGGCCCCGGCGAAGGAGGCGGCGACCCCGGCGGCCAGCAGGACGAAGCCGGGAAGAAGCCCGTACGCGTACGGGATGTCACCACCGAATCCACCGGAACCACCAAATCCACCGGAACCACCAAATCCACCGGAACCACCAAATCCGCTGAATCCGCCGAATCCCGTGAGCGCGAGCAGCGTGAGGCCCACCGCACCGACGGCCAGCCCGAAGCCGGTGACGACGGCCGCTCCGTACCGCCCGACGAGCCGCCCCGCCACTCGGCCGGACGCGAGGAGCGCCACGGCGAACGGTACGAACGCGGCCGACGTCCGCAACGCCGACCAACCGCGGTCGTCCTGCAGATGGAGCGAGAACACTACGAAGACGGTCGAGGTCCCGGCCGCGGTCAGCGCGGTGGCGGCGAGCCCGAGCGCGCGCCGCCCGTCGAGCAGGAAGCGCGGCGGCAGCAGCGGATCACGCGCCCGCCGCTCGACCTGGACGAACACGACCAGCAGGACGACTCCGGCGGCCAGTGGCCCGAGCACCCGGCCCGATGTCCAGGGCCACGCGTCGGTGAGGACGAGCCCGTAGCTGGCGGAGGCCAGCCCGGCTGTGGCCAAGAGGGCGCCGGGGACGTCGAGTTGGGGGCGGGCGGGGTGCGCGGACCCGCTGTTCCCGGAGTGCGCTCGGGTCGCCTCGGGCGGCAGCACCCGGGGCGGCAGCACCCGGGGCGCCAGCGCGAGCGCCGCCACCGTCGCGGCGAGCGGTACGGCGAAGGCCCAACGCCAGGACAAAAGCGCCGAGATGACGCCGGAGAGCAGATTGCCCGCCGTGGCACCGAGGACCGAAAGCCCGCCCCAGGTCGCCATCGCGCCCCGGTACGCGGCGGGGGAGGGGAACACCGTCCGCAGCACCGCCATCGCGGCCGGCGCGATCAGGGCCGCGCCCGCGCCCTGGGCGAACCGGGCCGCGAGCAGCGTGCCGTAACCGGGAGCGAGCGGGGCGGCGACCGACGCGACCCCGAACACCAGCAGCCCAGCGGTGAGCGTCCGATGCCCGCCGTACCGGTCGGCGAGCCGCCCCCCGAACAGCAACAGCCCGGCGAACGTCAGCCCGTACGCCGCACTGAGCAGAATCAACTCCTCGCGCCGCACCCCGAATTCGTCCCCGATCCCCGGCAGCGGCACGGCCACGGCGGCCAACGTGAAGATCAGCATGACCTGCACGCCACCGAGCAGTACGAACGCGGCTCGGCTGGAGCGGGATGTGATCACGGCAACGGCCACGAGTTCCCCCTAACTAGACCGATCGTTTCAAAAAGAGGGCAGCAATTCAGGGGTGCGGGGAACTGTGCAATCTTTTAGGGGCGCGAGGCTCTGGCATGTGCGGCTCCTCCCCCACTCTCGGCTTCGCTCGAGCGGGGGAACCCCCATCGTGGGCGCGACCAGCCCCCACCGGCCCGCCGATGGCAACGTGCATGGGGCGGGCGGTGTCAGTCGAGCAAGGTGAGAGCCTGCTCAGCCGCATCCCGAACCCGCCCGGGCTCCGCCGATGCCTTGCCGACCACCCGCAACCCCTGCATCAACACCAGCAACATCCGAGCCAGCGCCCGAGGATCCCGATCCTCCGCAAGCTCCCCCTGCGCCTGCGCACGCACCAGCGCCGAGTGCATCAGGGTCTCGATGTGGTCCCAGCTGAGCTCGACCCGCCGGGCCGCCGAAGTGTCGTGAGGCGCCAGCTCGGCCGCCGTGTTGGTGACGAAACAGCCGTTGAGGCGGCAGGACTCGTCCGCCGCCTCGGCCGCGAACCGCCGTACCAGCGCACGCACGGCGGGCAACGCCGCCCCCGCCTGCGACAGTTCGCGCAACATCAGCGCATCGCTCGACTCCCCGTACCGGTCCAGTGCCTTCAGGTACAGCTCGTGCTTGTTGCCGAAGGTCGCGTAGATGCTGGCGCGCCCGACGCCGAGGTGCTCGACGAGGTCCGCCATCGACGTCGCCTCGTAGCCGCGCCGCCAGAACAGCTCGAGGGCCGACTGCAGCGCGGCGTCCGGATCGAACTCCTTGGTCCTGGCCACGTACCGCAGCCTAGGCCTTTCTGAAACGATCGGTCAAGATGAGATCCGGTGAGCGTGCCTACCGCGCCCGCACCTCGTACGTCGCCACCTTTACCGTCTCGTCGTCCAGGCACTGGCCCGACTCCAGGTCGAAACGCTGCTTGAGGAGTGGTGAGGCGACGAACGGGCGGCCCTGGTGGGTGCCCGTGAGCCCGCGGGAGAGGACGGCCGCACCGGAGAACGGGTCGCGGTTGTCGATCGCGTACATCTCGCCCGCGCGGTCCCTGAAGAGCGCGACCTGGCGGCCGTCCGGGAGCAGCGCCGCCACCCCGCGGCCGGGGGTCAGTACGGAGAGGTCGCAGACCGTGAACCAGCCGTCCGTCAGCTGGAGTTGGACCGTGGTGGTGGTCGTCGTGGTCGTCTCGGGGGCCAGGGTCATCGCTGGGCGCTTCCTTCCAGGGGACGTGTGCCGATGGTCAGCAGCGGCAGGTCGGGCTTGATCTGGTCGCGCTCGGGGACGAAGCCGACAACCGGGTCGGGGGTGTCCGGCGCGTTCACGAAGGAGACGAAGCGGGACAGCTTCTCCGGGTCGTTGATGGTCTCGGCCCACTCGTCGCGGTAGCCCGCGACATGCGCCGCCATCAGGGACTCCAGCTCCTCGCAGATGCCCAGCGAGTCCTCCACGACCACCTCGCGGATGTGGTCGAGCCCGCCGGGGATCCGCTCCAGCCAGGTCGAGGTGCGCTCCAGGCGGTCGGCCGTGCGGATGTAGAACATCAGGAAACGGTCGATCAGGCGGATCAGTTCGGCGTCCGAGAGGTCCTGGGCGAGGAGGTCGGCGTGGCGCGGGGTGGCGCCGCCGTTGCCGCCGACGTACAGGTTCCAGCCGTTCGCGGTGGCGATGATGCCGAAGTCCTTCGACTGGGCCTCGGCGCACTCGCGGGCGCACCCGGAGACCGCCGACTTGAGCTTGTGCGGGGAGCGCAGACCCCGGTAGCGCAGCTCCAGGTCGATCGCCATCCGTACCGAGTCCTGGACGCCGTACCGGCACCAGGTCTGCCCGACACAGGACTTGACCGTCCGCAGCGACTTTCCGTACGCGTGCCCGGACTCGAAGCCCGCGTCCACCAACCGGGCCCAGATCAGCGGCAGTTGTTCGACGCGCGCGCCGAACATGTCGATCCGCTGACCGCCGGTGATCTTCGTGTAGAGGCCGAAGTCCCGGGCCACCTCGCCGATCACGATGAGCTTCTCGGGGGTGATCTCGCCGCCGGGGATGCGCGGCACGATCGAATAGGAGCCGTTCTTCTGGAGGTTGGCGAGGAAGTGGTCGTTGGTGTCCTGGAGCGAGGCCTGCTCGCCGTCCAGGACATAGCCGTTGGCGCCGATCGTGGGCGCCAGCGAGGCGATGATCGAGCCGACCGTGGGCTTGCAGATCTCGCAGCCGTCGCCGCCGCGCGCGTTCTCGCGGCCGTAGCGGTCCAGGAGTTGCCGGTACGAGGTGATGCGCAGGGCGAGGACGATCTCGTACAGCTCCTCGCGGGTCTGGGCGAAGCAGCCGCACAGGCCCTTGTCGACCTCGATGCCGCTCGCCTCCAGCTCGGAGGTGACCAGCTGGCCGAGAACCTTGACGCAACTCCCGCAGCCCGTACCGGCCTTGGTGCACTTCTTCACCTCGGGCACCGTCGTGCACTCGTGGTCGGTGACCGCGCCGCGGATCGCGCCCTTGGTGACGTTGTGGCAGGAGCAGATGATCGCCTCGTCCGGCAGCGCGGACGGACCGAGCTGGACGGACGCGCCGGCGCCGGCCGGGAGGACCAGCTGCTCCGGGGAGACCGGCGGGACCGAGCCGGTGAACGCGCGCAGCGTGCCGTACGCCTCCGCGTCGCCGACCAGGATGCCGCCGAGCAGCTCGCCGTTCCGGCCGATGACCAGCTTCTTGTACGTACCGGAGCGGGAGTCCGAGTAGACGACGTCGAGGCAGTCCTCGGCCGTGCCGTGCGCGTCGCCGAAGGACGCCACGTCCACGCCGAGCAGCTTCAGCTTGGTGGACAGGTCGGCGCCGGTGAACGACAACTGCTCGCTCTCGTCGGCGGCGATGGACGTGGTGGCCGAGATGGCCGCGGCGGCCGTCTCGGCCTGCTCGTAGCCGGGCGCGACCAGGCCGTACACCCGGCCGTCCGACGCGAGCGCGCACTCGCCGATCGCGAACACGTGCGGGTCGTTGACGGTCCGGCACTGCTCGTCGACCGTGATGCCGCCGCGCTCGCCGACCGTCAGACCGCAGTCGCGGGCGAGCTGGTCGCGGGGGCGGACACCGGCCGAGAACACCACCAGGTCGGTGGCGAGCTCGGAGCCGTCGGACAGCTTCATGCCGGTCACGGCGCCCGAGGCGTCCGTGACGATCTCCTGCGTACCCACTCCGGTGTGGACGCTCAGGCCCATGTCCTCGATGGTGCGCAGCAGGGCCGCGCCACCGCCGTCGTCGACCTGCACCGGCATCAGGCGCGGCGCGAACTCCACGATGTGGGACGTGAGTCCGAGCCCCTTGAGCGCGCCCGCCGCCTCCAGTCCGAGCAGCCCGCCGCCGACCACGGCACCGGTCGTCGCCTTGGCCTTCGCGTACTCCTCGATCGCGAGCAGGTCCTCGATCGTGCGGTAGACGAAGCAGCCCTCGGCGTCCTTGTTCGGGACCGGCGGCACGAACGGGTACGAGCCGGTGGCCAGGACGAGCGTGTCGTAGTCAACTGTCAGGCCGGAGCGGGCCGTTACCCGCTTCGCGGCCCGGTCGACCGTTTCCGCCGGGTCGCCGACGTGCAGCTCGATTCCGTGGTCCTTGATGAACTCCATGTCCGTCATGGACAGTTCCTCGGGCGTGGTGCCCGAGAAGTACGAGGTCAGCTGCACGCGGTCGTACGCGGGACGCGGCTCCTCGCACAGCACGACCACGCGGTGTGTGGCGGTCAGGCCGCGCTCGGCGAGCGCTTCGAGGAAGCGCTGGCCGACCATGCCGTGGCCGACGAGCACGATCGTGGGGGTGGCCCCCAGGCTGGCGGTCATTCAGGAGCCTCCATCGTTGGTGAGCAGGTGGAGCAGAGGGCCGCCGTCGGAGGGCAGCGGCTCTGCTCCCTCCCAGGCGCGCGCGAGCGCGCCGACGGTGCCGAGCTCGCCGACGAGCACCCCGCCGACCAGGCGGTCGTCGCGGACGACGACCTTGCGGTACGTGCCGCGGGTGGCGTCGGCGAGCTGGATGACGTCGTCGCCGGGGCGCGGGGTGTGCTCCCCGAAGGCGGCGAGGTCGAGCGGGGTGCCGGAGGCGAGGGCGGGGCGGGTGAGGGTGAGCCGGGTGAGGGCTCGGGTGCCGGTGTAGCCCGCGGGAGCCCTGGTCGCATCCGCGTAGGCGTTGCCGTCCGCGTCCGCGACTGCGTCCGCATTCGCGCCCCGGTTCCCTCCGGCCAGCAACTCGGCCAGGACATCGGCCTGTTCGAGGGCGGGCGCGGCGAGACCGTAGACGTTTCCGTCGTGCTGCGCGCAGTCGCCGATGGCCCGGATGTGCGGGTCGGAGGTGCGCAGTTGGTCGTCGACGATGACGCCCTTGTGCACGGCGAGGCCCGCGTCCTGGGCGAGGCCCACGCGCGGGTGCACCCCGCAGGCCAGGACCACCAGGTCGGCGTCGAGCGTGTACCCGTCGGCCATCGCGACCGAGCGGACCGCGCCGTCGACGCAGCGCACATCGCGCACCCGGCACTCGGTGTGCACCTCGACGCCGAGGTCCTTGAGGTGCCGGAGCACCAACTTGGATGCGGACGGGTCGAGTTGACGCTCCATCAGCCGTTCGGACTGCTGGGCCAGCACTACCTGCGCCCCGCGCTCGGCGAGGGCACGGGCCGCCGAGACACCGAGCAGGCCGCCGCCGATGACGACGGCCCGGGAGTCGTGCCGTACGGCCTCGGACAGGCCAAGGCAGTCGTCCATCGTGCGGAACGCGTGGACGCCCGCGGGCAGTTCGTGCCGGTCAGGGCCGAACAGGCCGCGCAGGGGCGGAAGGACCGGGTTCGAACCGGTGGCCAGGACCAGCGTGTCGTATGCGATCACCGATCCGTCGGCGAAGTGCACCTGCCGCTCCGCGCGGTCGATGTGCACCGCCCGGCCGCGGGTCAGCCGCTCGGGCGTCGGCAGCGCGATGACCTCGGGGGCGTACCGCCCGGCCAGGACCTCCGCGAGCAGGACCCGGTTGTAGGGGGTGTGCTCCTCGTCACCGACGAGCACGGCGGACACACCGAGCTCTCCGAGCCTGCGGGCGAGCCGTACGCCCGCGAGGCCGGCGCCGATCACCACCACACGCGTTTTCGAGGTCATGCATCGCAGCGTGCGGTGCCGGTGTTACCCGGTCGCATCACCACTGTTTCCCGCGGGGAACGCTGCCCTCAGCGGGGGCGGGGCGGGGATGTGAGGGTTTTCGGCGGGCGGGGAGAGGGCGCTGTGAGTCGGTGGGGCGACTCGGCCAGGGGCCGCCGAGGACCTGGTGAGGGCATGACGGGGGCATGACGGGGCCTGGTGGGGGCCTGGCGGGCCGGGCCGGGCCGGGTCGGGTGGGTCCGGCCTGAGGTGCGGATGAAGGCAAGTGGGTTCTCGTCGTCGGCGCCCTGTCCGTGACCACGCTGGGGTTGTGGGTGCTGGCACTGACCGTACGGGGCACGCTCGCACTCGGGTCGGCCCAACGGGCCCTGGCCCGACGGCTGTTGGGCCTGGAGATCGAAAAACCGCCGACGCCTCCCGCCCAGGGGGTTCTCGGCAGGCGGCGGGCCCTGCTCCTCGGCCGGACCGGATGGCGGGCCGTCGGCTGCGCGCTGGGCACACCCTTCACGGCCATCCTCGGATACGTGGCGCTGCTGGGCACGTACGCGTACGGAGCCCAACTCGCCCTGCACCCGCTGCTCAAGCGGTGGTCGGACGCGGCGGCGCGGCGAATCGGCGTGGGCTCCGGGCTCACCGGCCTGCTGACCCGCGTACGGACCGTCGACGGCACGCTCACCTGCGACAGCCCGCCGGCAGGGCCTACGGTGGTCACGGTCGAACTGCCGTACTGAGCCGCCGAAGTCCCATACTGAAGTCCCATACCGAGCCGCCGTACCGAACTGCCTTACTGATCACGGGGGTCAGATGCGCGTCGTCATCGCCGAGGACTCCGCCCTCCTGCGCGACGGGCTGGCCCAGCTCCTCCAGTTGCGGGGCGTCGAGGTCGCCGCGGCCGTCGGGGACGCCGACGCGCTGCTCGCCGCCGTGGCCGAGCACCGCCCGGACGCCGCCGTCGTCGACATCCGGCTGCCGCCGACCCAGACGGACGAGGGGCTCCGGGCCGCCGTACGCCTGCGCGCGGACCACCCCGGCACGGGCGTGCTGATCTTCTCCCAGTACGTCGAGACGAAGTACGCCGCACAGCTCCTGGGCACCAACCCGGGCGGCGTCGGCTACCTGCTCAAGGAACGGGTCGTCGACATCGGGGAGTTCGTGGACGCGCTGGAACGGGTCGCCGCCGGCGGCACCGCCCTCGACCCCGAGGTCGTCGCACAGCTCTTCGGCGCCGGCCGCCGCGCGACCGCCCTGGACACCCTCACGCCCCGCGAACGCGAGGTGCTCGCCCTGATGGCCGAGGGCCGTACGAACCACGGCATCGCCACGTCCTTCACCGTCTCCGAGCGAGCCGTCGAGAAGCACATCGCCAACATCTTCACCAAGCTCGGCCTGATGCCCTCCGACACGGGAAACCGCCGGGTGCTGGCGGTCCTGCGCTACTTGGAAACGGCGAGCCGAACCCCGTAGCCCACTGGCGTGGAACCTCTGAAGATCCTCAAGGTTCCCAGGATCCGTGGACGGCACATCTACCTCGTCCCTAGGGTCGCGATCATGCCCGACATATCGCTGACCATGGTCGTTGCCCTGTGCCTGGCCGCTCTCGCGGCGGGCTGGATCGACGCGGTGGTGGGCGGCGGCGGCCTCCTGCTGCTCCCCGTGCTGCTGCTCGGCCTGCCGAACTCGGGATCGGCCGCCCAGTACGCCCTCGGCACCAACAAGGCCGTGGCGATCGTCGGGACCACGGGCGCGGCGGTGACGTACGCGCGCAAGGCGCCGGTGGACGTCGGCACGGCCGTACGGATCGGCCTCGCGGCGCTCGCCGGATCCACGGCCGGCGCGTTCGTCGCCGCCGGGATGAGCACCGATGTGCTGAAGCCGGTGGTCATGGTCGTCCTGCTCGGCGTCGGCACCTTCGTGATCCTGCGGCCCGCGTTCGGTACGGCGCCCTCGACCGAGCCCGTGTCCCCGCGCCGCGTCCTCGCCGCGATCGGGCTCGCGGGCCTCGGCATCGGCTTCTACGACGGACTCATCGGCCCCGGCACGGGAACGTTCCTCGTCCTCGCCCTCACCGCGCTGCTGCACCTCGACCTGGTGACCGCCTCCGCCACCGCGAAGATCGTCAACTGCTGCACCAACGCGGGAGCGCTCGCGATGTTCGCCTGGCAGGGCACGGTGTACTGGCAGCTGGCGGCCCTGATGGCCGTCTTCAACCTGGTCGGCGGGACGGTCGGGGCGCACACCGCGCTCAAGAAGGGCAGCGGTTTCGTCAGGATCGTGCTGCTGACGGTGGTCTTCGCGCTGGTGGCGAACCTGGCGTACCAGCAGTGGCTGGCATAGAGGCCGGTGCGGGGGCCGGTATGGAGGCCTGCGCAGGGGCTGGCACAGCGGTCGGCGTAGAGGCAGTCATGGCCGTCGGCTTCTACCGGCTGCCCGTCAGGTGGGCGAAGACGACCACGTTGCTCTGGTAGCCCGTCACCTCCGAGAAGCTGCCGCCGCAGGTGATGACGCGCAGCTCCGGGCGGCGCGCGGCCCCGTACACCTTCTCGTCCGGAAAGTCCCGGGCGTCGTACGCCTCGACCGCGTCGACCGAGAAGAGGGCGACCGTGCCGTCGCGGCGCCCGACCTCGATCGTGCTGCCCTTCTTCAGGGCGCCGAGCCGGTAGAAGACGGCGGGCCCTTCGGCGTTGTCGACATGGCCGGCGACGATCGCGGTACCCGTCTGGCCCGGCGCGGTACCGGCCTCGTACCAGCCCGCGAGGTTCTTCCGGTCGGCCGGCGGTATGCCGAGGCTGCCCTGCGGGGTGAGGCCGAGGCCCAGGAGGGGGGCGTCCACCCGGATCGAGGGGATACGGATGCGGTCGGGCGGGACGGGCGGCAGCGCGGGGGCCGCGGGCCGGTCCGAGTGAGCGTCCACGCGGGCGTCGGCGCGGGCCTGCGCGGCCGAGGGCTGCGGCGGGGCGTGCGTCGCGGCGCCGCTGCGCAGCAGCCAGGCGCCGGAGAGGAGGGCGACGAGGGTGACGGCGGCTATGGAGAGGGTGGCGAACCGGCGCACGTATGCCTCCTCTCTGGATCCGGGCGTCTTTGATCCGCGGCCTCTGATCCGCGGCCTCTGATCCGCGGTCTCTGATCCGCGGTCTCTGATCCGCGGTCTCTGAGCCTTGGGTCTGGTCCCGCGTCCCCCTCCGGGCCGCGAGGGGCGTCGGGCCAGGAGGGGGAGGGGACGGCGGTACCGGCGGACGGACAGCGGAGGGTGTCCGTCAGATCCCGTCGCCTCTCGCCCGGCGATGCAGGAGCCAGGTACCGCCCGCGGCGGCGACGGCCAGGGCCGCCACTCCTGCCGCGGTCTGCACGGGATCGGGGCCCAGTCCGCCGCCGACCCCCGTCTTCACACTTCCTCGCGGGTGCACCTGCTGCCCGCTCTCGCGGGTGGAGGTGACCGTGACCACCAGGTCGCTCGCCATCCGCGTACCGCTACCGTTCGCACAGCGCGCGACGATCTCGTACGTGCCTGGCTGGGCGGACGCCGGCACCCGGAAGTGCCCGACCGCGTCGCCCTCGTGCGGGCTGGGCAGCAGCGTGAAGGCACCCGCGCCGACGGCTCCGGCGTCACCGGACACCGCGTCCACCGCACCGCACGCCGCCGTGTTGACGGTGACCTCGGCGCCCGGGGCGACAGAGGCCGGGTACAGCTCGATGGATCCTGATCCGATGGACCCCGATCCCATGGACCCCGATCCCATGGACCCCGATCCCATGGACCCCATATCGACATCGACGCCGTACGCGGGCGCGGCGGCGAGGCCCACCGCGGCGACGGCGACGGCGAGCGCGGTACCGGTCGGCGGACGGGCTGTGCGCATCGTGCTTGCTCCTCCGAGGGGCACGACCCGCGGCACCCCCATGTGCCGCTGCGTCGATCACGCCCTGCCCTTCCGAGATAAGTGGCAGTCGGGGACACACGCCTCCTGATGAGGTGTCAGAAAGGATGTGAACTGATGCCGGGCGGGTGGTTCCGGCGGGCCGTCCGGGCATGTTTCGGCAGGTCACCGGCGTGTCGCCGCCGCATCGGCAAAAGAACCCGAAGAGAACGGGCGACGCGTGTGAACGGGTGACCGGCTTTCCCGGGCGACCACCTGCCCGGCCGACTTGACCTGAAGTTTGGTTGAGGTATGAGGCTGGGTCCCATGAACTCCACGACAGAGGTTCCTGTCCCCGCTGCCGCGCCCGTCCCCGCCCCGCTCAAGGTGGTGATCATCGTCGGCAGCAATCGGGAGGGCCGTTTCGGTCCGGTCGTCGCGGACTGGCTGCTGAGCCGGGTCCGCGACCGGGAGGACCTGGCGGTGGATGTCGTCGACGCCGCCGAGGTACGCCTCCCGACGGCGCTCTCCCACTCCCCGTCCGCCGAGGTGACCGCCGAGCTGGGCAAGGTCAGCCCGCACCTGGCCGGCGCCGACGCCTTCGTCGTCCTCACTCCCGAGTACAACCACTCCTTCCCCGCGTCCCTCAAGACCCTCATCGACTGGCACTTCCACGAGTGGCGGGCCAAGCCCGTCGCCTTCGTCTCGTACGGAGGCCTCTCGGGCGGCCTCCGCGCCGTGGAACAACTCCGCCAGGTCTTCGCCGAACTCCACGCCGTCACCGTCCGCGACACGGTGTCCTTCCACAACGCGGGCGCGTCCTTCGACGACAAGGGCCACCACAAGGACCCCGCGGCGGCGGACGCGGCGGCGAAGGTGATGCTGGACCAACTGGCGTGGTGGGGGCTGGCGTTGAGGGAGGCCAAGTCGGTTCGGCCGTACGCGGGTTAGGTCGGTAAAGGTACCGGCTGCCGAGGTGATGAGCCGTCGGCGCACACGAAAACCGGGAGGCGCCGCGCGGCGCCTCCCGGCCAGAGTCAAGTGGCGAGGAGAGCGAAAGGACTTGAGTCCATTTGCAGTGAATGAGAAGGAAGCCCCGTCATGGCCTCGCCGTGGGCAACGCTAGCACCTAGGCCCTGTCGTTTGGATCATCTCGGCGTCGCGGGGCATGGCACGCGCATCTGCGGCGTTGTCGTCGGTCGCCAACGCTCCGCGTTGACTCCCTCCTCCGCCTTGCAGCTGCACGCGCCATGCCCCGCTCGGGTCGGCTGAGAAGAACCGCACCTCACGGCCGAGCTGATCCAAACGACAGGGCCTAGATGAATGAGTCCGAGGGGTGTCGTTGCGGTCAGTGATCGTAGGCGGTCAGTGATCGCTTGATCGGTTGTC
Organism: Streptomyces sp. NBC_00878; assembly: GCF_026341515.1. NCBI lineage: Bacteria > Bacillati > Actinomycetota > Actinomycetes > Kitasatosporales > Streptomycetaceae > Streptomyces > Streptomyces sp. NBC_00878. The sequence continues at coordinate 7,396,959 of NZ_JAPEOK010000001.1, forward strand.
CGGTCTTGTCGTTGTGCCAGATCGCGGCGGTGAGCGCGAGGATCCGGCACAGGACGCGGGCCGCTACCCCTGCCGGGCTCTTGCCGCCGTGTCGTTCCAGGTCGAGCTGTCCCTTGAGGGTCTGGTTGATCGATTCGATGACCTGCCGCAGGGGCTTGAACAGGTGTGACCCGGCCCGCTCGGCCTCTCCCTTGCGGGCCGGCCGCAGCAGCTGAAGGTGACGCTCGGCAAGATCATGCTCGAACTCGCGGCCGTAGTAGTTCTTGTCCCCGATGATCGTCTGGCCGGGGCGGGCGGCTGCGGCATCGGGTGCGGTGTCGAGCATGTCGCGCAGCGTCTCGCGCTCGTCGGCCTTCGCGCCGGTGAGGGCGAACAGGACCGGCAGCCCGCCGAGTGTGCACACCAGGTGCAGCCGCAGCCCCCAGAAGTACCGTGAGTGCGACGCGCAGTAACCGTACTCGGCCCAGCCTGCCAGGTCCGAGCGTTTCGCCGTCTCGCGGGAGCAGCCGCAGCCGACCGGGGTGGAGTCGACCAGCCACACATCGTCGCTCCACAGCGAGGTGTCCCGGGCCAGGATCCGGATCATGCTGGTGAGCAGCGAGGACGCGGCACGCAGCCGCTTGTTGTAGCCGGACTGCTGGGGCACGTAGGGGAAGAGGTGGCCGAAGTCCCGCCCGACGCGGCGCAGCCAGCGCCGCTCGGAGGTGTAACCGAGCAGCGCCGACGTGACTGCGAGGGTGACCAGTTCGGCGTCACTGAGCGTGGGCGCGATCCCGACGGCGGGCCGGTACGGGGCCAGCCACGGCGAAGCCTTCAACTCGTCGTCGATCCGGGCATAGAGTGCCGTTGCGAGGGTGTCCAGGTCTGTCTTCACACACTGACCTTGGACGCCCTCGTCTCATGTCCGCAGGCCATCCCTTGGACTCATTCATCTAGCCAGGGATCAAGTCGCGCAGATTTTCGAGGGTGATGATCCGGGAGTCCGGGTGCAGTCCCTCGGGACGTTCGAGACCGATGTACATCACGGGCTCGTCCGGGACCGGCTCGCCGTCCCACAGATCCACGGCCGTGCTGTCGCCGGACATCAGGTCGATCAAATACCCCACCGTCAACTGCTCGCGCTCCACGAGGGCGCGCACCACCTTCGACACCGACACCTGGTTCTCCTCGACCCGGTTGGCCGACGAGATGCCCTTCAGATACAGGTGCAGCCACTTCGCGCGCCACCGGCCGTCGTCCCCGCGCCGGAACACCAGCGGCAGCGCCACCCGGCCCACCCCGCGCAGCTCCGACTTCATCCGCACCGTGCGGGGCTCGAACGGTCGGCCTTTCTGCTCACCGTCGCGCAGCATGAAGCCGAAGAACGACTCCTCGACCTCCTCGAAGCTCTCGCCGGAGTAGATGTCGACCTGCGGAACGATGAATGCACTGCGCACCCGGTCCAGGGACAGGTTGATGAACTCCGAGGCCCCGTCGGGCGCCTCGGTGACATCGCCCGAATGCTCGCCCCCGACACCCGTGAGGGCCGTGTAGGAGAGCCAGGAGTCGGTGCTGTAGTCGCTGTGGAGAAGCAGCGCCGACAGGTCGTAGTCGGTCCGGTCCTCGGTCTCCTTCCAGTACACGAAGAAGCGGAGCTGTTCGCCGTCGACCGCCGAGACCGAACCTCGCGGCAGTACGCCGAGCCCGGCCGCGGTCGCCCTGCCGCTGAGCGGGAGCGCCACGTCGAGGACGTCGGGGTCGAGCAGCAGCCGGCCCGGAGCCGGGAGCCGACGGCGTATCTCGGCGTCGAGGGCGGCGATCAGACGGTCGCGGTCGGCGGCCGGTACCGGCCGCCGAAAGTCGGGGGTCACCCAGGCGCGGCCCCGGCGGTTGACGAAGATGCGGGGTTCGTCGCTCTCCCGCTCCCGGTTGTGGAAGTGCTCGCGTACCGAGAGCACGACCCGGCCGGAGACCTCGGGAGCGACCCGCACCGCGGCGGCCACCACCGCGTCCCGTTCCTCCTGGTCGGCGGCGATGCGCAGCAGGAGGTCCAGGGCGCGGAACAGCTTGCCGGGAGCGGACCGCAGCAGCTTCACAGCACCGGGGACGTCGGACTCGTCGAGCAGCTTCTCGACCCGGCTGTCGAAGGAGCGCGCCTCTTTCTCGCCCCGCGCGACGGCGAACACATCGGCGGCGTGCGGCCAGCGCGGGTACTCGTGCGGGTGGAGACGCTCACCGAGCCGCTTGAAGGGCTCGCGGTGTGCGTGCACGTCGGCGAGCTTGGCGGGGTTCGCCGCGACCACGGCGTCGAGGCCCGCGAGCAGCCCTCGACGCAGCGGCCGCGACAGCGCCCGGAACCGGGTCGGCTCCTGGAGCGTCACGTCGCCGCCCGACAGTGCGCAGGCCAGCCGCAGCACATCGGTGACGGTGTCGAGGAGAAGGTCCGCCCCGTCGCCGAGGCGGGCCTCGTTGACGACCGCCCGGTTCTCCCGCACGGGGATCGCCTCCGGCTGGGGGCCCAGCGCGCACCGCCCGGCGAGGGCCTTCAGGTCACGCAGGTCGTCCTCGCCCAGCGGCGTCGTGCTACCCGCCAATGCCAGGTACAGGTCGGTGAGTTCGTCGTCCAGGTCCCGGCCGAGATGCAGGACGGTGACCCGGTCGCCCGCCGAGGCGATCAGCTCGTCCTGCGCCGCGAGCATCTCCTCGTAGGTGTGCTGGTAGCGGCCGTACGCGGGGAGGCTGAGCAGGTCCAGCACCCCGTGCGCCAGCTGCGTCAGCACGTTCTCGCGCGACTTCTCGTCGCCGAGCGCCTTCGCCACGCACCGCATCCAGAACTCTTCGGTATCCGGCACGTTCGCCGGGAAGTCGATGAAGTACGAGTTGTGCCGGACGTGGTCGCCCACCATCTCGCTCACGGTACGCAGCGTCTGCTTGGCAGTGTGCACGACCGCGGCCTCGGACAGCCCCGACAGCCGCTCCAGCAGCTCCGCCGAGAGCTTGAAACCCACGGACGTCAGCGCCGCGTCGAACTGCCGCGCGGCGATGGCTCCTTCCCCGGCGGAGCCCTGGGGGAAAGAAAGGCGGTGGGTGTGCCGGATGACCAGCGATTCGAGACTGTGCGCCATCCAGGGATGATCGCAGAGGCATACGAGCCAACGCACAGCAGTTTCCGCACGCGCCCCGACGCCGCGATCACTCCCGCCGCAGCAATCCCATCTCACCCGCGACCGAAAGGAAGGTACGGGACAGCCACAAACGCTGTCCGCCGTCCCAAAGCGTCCATTCATGCTGGGTGGAAGCAGGCCTGAGGAATTGACGTGCCCAACGTGACCATGAGCGCTACGCCGTGTGTTCGTGCGGGTCGGCCCCCGCCGCGAGCAGAAGCGCGGCAGTTTCCGGATAGGGGCCGCGGATAGCCCAGTTGAGAGGAGTGCGGCCCGTGCCGTGGTCTTCGCGGAGGTTCGGGTCGGCGCCGTGAGCGAGCAACTCGCGCACGGTGTCGGTATGCCCCCAGCATGCGGCTGCGCACAGGGGTGTGCCTTCCGAGCCGTGTCCACTCTCGGTGTCGGGCGAGGCCCCGGCTGCGAGGAGCAGGCGGACAACGTCAGCGGCCCCCTGCACGGATGCCGCGTACAAAGGGGTGGTGCCCTCAGCGTTCGCTGCTTCTGCCTGAGCTCCAGTTCGCAGAAGCGCTGCGACATGCGCGGTGTCCTCCAACATGGCAGCCACGACAAGGTACTTGGAGAGTTTCTTCCGCCGACGCCGGTTCACGGGAGTTGAGGTTACCTGGGGGCGCAACTACGCCGCGCAGTCGGCGAGGGCTTCGGCCACCGCGCGATGCCCTACGGCGGCGAGTACGGGATTGGTGACCCGGTAATAGTGCTCCGCGACCAGCCCGAAACACAGGGCCCACCCCCGCCCCCGAGCCCAGGTGGCGTCGTCGACGTCGGCCGCGTCGCGGAAAAGACTGCGGGTCTCGGCATTGAAGACGGCCCAGGCGGCGACTGCGTCGGCCGCCGGGTCCCCGACGCCGAGGCCGCCGAAGTCGATGACCGCACTGAGGCGGCCTCCCCGGGCGAGCAGGTTGCCCGGCAGGAGGTCGCCGTGGAGCCAGACCGGGTCGCCGTCCCGCTGGGGGAGCCGCAGGGCGTCCTCCCAGGCGGCGGTCGCGATGTCCTCGTCCAGCGTGCTGACCGCGCCCAGGTCGCGGATCGCGGCACGGACGTCGTCGTCACCGCCGTCGGTGAGGGGTCCGCCACGCCAGGAGGGCGGCCCACCGGTGGCGTCGACTGTCCGCAGCGCAGCAACGAAACGCCCCAACTCGACGGCAGCGTACGCGAGTTCGGCGTCGCCGCTGAGCGGCGCGTCATAGACGTTGTCGCCGTCGAGCCAGCGGAACACGCTCCACGGCAGCGCGTACCCCTCGCCGGGCGCCCCCTTGGCGAGCGGCACGGGGACCGCGAGCGGCAGCTGCGGCGCGAGCCGCGGCAGCCACCGCTGCTCCTTGTCCACCTGCCGGGCCCCGTCGGGCAGCCGCGGCAGCCGTACGACCATGTCGTCGCCCAGCCGGTACATGGCGTTGTCGGTCCCGGCGGACACGACCTCCTTCACCGGCAGCCCGGCCCACTCGGGGAACTGCTCCGCGACCAGCCGACCGACGAGCGCCGCGCTGATGTCGAGTTCGTCGGGGTGCATTTTCGGACCGGGCATGGGCCTCCGTCGGTAGTCGTCGAGCGCTGGAGCGTATCCATGTCGACTCGTCGGCCTCCACAGCTTTTTGACGGTGTGAACGCGCGCAGCCGTGACACGGTGCGCAAGGGTGTGCAGTAACGATTCGGCAAAGCGTGCTGCCCAGACGTCGGCATAGCAGAGCGAACTGGATCTTTTCCGACCTTGTTTTTAGGTGTCCAGTGAATGAAAGTTCCTCCACAAGTTGTGCGCTGAGTGACCAGCGATGTGCACGGTGTGTAGGGGGCGGGGGAATTGCTGAGTTCTGTGTCTGCGCGCGCTCGCGTGCTGATCGTGGCGTTGGTGCTGTCCGTAGTCGCGGGCGGCGGCTGGCTGATCAGGGTCACGGTCGACGGGTCGGGCGGGTCGAGCGGGTCGACGAGCGAGGCGTACCGGGGTCCCCGACCGGCCGCACAGCAGGAAGCGGTATCGTCCAAGGAGCGGCGGGAGCAGACCAAGGACCTCGCCAAGGCGACGAAGCCGCACGGTCTGCCCGCGACGCGGACCAAGCCGACCACCGCCGCACAGATCCAGCTGCATGAGCAGAACCAGCGGCAGTTGAAGGCAGCTGGTCCCAAATCCGAGTCCGCGTCCAAGCCTGACAAGTCCGAGTCCGCGTCCAGGTCCGAGTCCAAGCCCGAGGGTGTGGCCTCCGGGTCTGGCGGCGGTATCCGTCCGGCCTCCTACGTGAGCGGTGCGGGTGCGGCAGCCGCGGCGTATTCGTCTGGTGCCCTGTGGCAGGTGACGGCCGATCCGTTCGGAAACACGGCTGCCCAGCAGGGCGGGTTCCTGATGTCGCTGGGCAACCACATCGGTGCCGCGGTCCCCGGGGAACCCCTGCAACTGTCCGCCGCGATCTACCAGGCCGGTGGTGCCATTGGTGAAGTGCACCCGGTCAAGGTGCGCTGGCAGCTTGAGGACTACTGCGCCGACGCACCGGATCAGTATTTCGATTTTGGCCAGACAGTGCAGGCGCCCACGCTGAACACCGGGGTTGAACTGCCGGTGGTCAACGCGTCGATCACGCTGCCCGCGACCAACTGCACGAAGGCGGATCCGAAGTACTTCATCTACGTCTGCACGACGGTGACGGACGATCCCACGGACGTGGAATCCTGCGGCTCGCAGAACTCCTACCAGATCGTTCCGGCTCTGCCGGAGGGCGCGGCGTGCGCGGCGGTGTGCGGCGACGCGAGCGGCTCGGTGGGTACCACGGTGATGCGTGCGGACCCTGTGAGTACGGCGACGGGCGCGTTCACCGAGCCGTTCACCGACGCCCAGGTCGCCGCGCCGGGTGTGCCGTTGACGGTCGGGCGGGTGTACTCCTCGGACAACACGCTGACCGGAGCGCTGGGCAAGGGCTGGCAACTGCCGTGGGAGACGCGGCTGCAGTTCGAGGCGGACGGTGACGCGGTCCTGGTCGGTGAGGGCGGTACCCGGCACACCTTCGCCAAGACGTCCGGCGGGACGTTCACCACTCCCGGGGAGTCCCGCTCCAAGCTGGCCGCGGACGGCAGCGGTTTCAAGGTCACGACCGCTGATCAATCGACGTACGGGTTCAACGCCTCAGGTCAGTTGACGGCCGTGAAGGATCGTACCGGCCGGGGTCTGACGCTGGCGTACACCGGCGGTCGGCCCACGGAGATCACGGACGCGGCCGGGCGGAAGGCTTCCCTTGCCTACGTCGGTGACCGGCTGGACAAGGTGACGCTGGCCGACGGCCGGTTCGTCGACTACGCCTACACCGGTGACCGGTTGACGGGCGTGACCGCGTTGGACGGCAAGGCGGAGATCTACGGCTACAACGCCTCCGGCTTCCTGGACAAGGTCACGAACGCACGGGGCAAGGCTGTCACGTCGAACATCTACGACGCGCAGGGCCGGGTGACGTCCCAGACCGACGCGACCGGCCACACGGCCAGGTTCGCGTACTCGAAGAACGGAGTGTTCGACCAGGTCGACGTCACCGCTCCGGACCAGGGTGTGTGGACGGACGTCTACTACAAGAACGTCCTGTTCACGCAGCTCGATCCGCTGAACAACAAGAGCTACTACCGCTACGACAAGTTCTTCAACCGCACGAGCGCGGTCGATGCGGAGATCCGCGAGACCCAGTGGGACTTCGACACGTCCGGCCGGATGAAGCGCCGGGCCAATGCCGCTTCGGACGAGTACTGGACGTACGACGCCAAGGGCAATGTCGCCACGTACGAGGACGGCGAGTCCAACGACACCGTCTTCGGCTACAACGCGAACAACCAGCTGATCTCGGTCAAGGACGCGCTGGGCAAGACGACGACGTACGGCTACAACGCCACCACCGGGCTGCTGGAGACGTCCACCACGGCGCGCGGCAAGACCACCGCGTACGGCTATGACACCAGCGGCAACCTGGCGTCGGTCACCACGCCGAAGGGCAACAAGACCACCTACACCCATGACGCTTCGGGCCGGGTGAAGACGGTCGTCGACCCGCGCGGCAACGTCAGCGGTGCGGATCCGGCAAAGTACACGACGGCGTTCACGTACGACGACGCCGACCGCACCACGTCGGTCACCGACGCCCGCGGCAGTACCACCGCCTACGACTACGACGAGGTCGGCAACCTCATCACGCTCACCGACGCCGCCCGGCGCGTCACCACCTACGCCTACAACGACGCCAGCCAGCTGTACCTGATCACCGATCCGGTCCAGAAGCAGACCAGTCTCGGCTACGACCCGGCGGGCCGCCTGAACCAGGAGATCAACCGCCGGGGCGCGAAGGTCACGTACCGGTACGACAAGGCCGGCAACCAGATCCAGGTCGTGAGCGCCCGTGGCAACGCCACCGGGGCCGACGCGTCGCAGTACACGTGGGCGATCGGCTACGACAAGGCCGGCAACCGCAAGACGGTCACCGACCCGCTGGGCAAGACCACGGCGTTCACCTGGGACGCGGACAACCAGCCGCTGTCCACCACGGACCCGCTGAACCACACCCGGCGTGTCGTCTATGACGACAACGGCAACGTCACCGAGACCTACGACGGTCTCAACCGCGGCATGAAGCTGGTCTACGACGACAACGACCGCCTCCTGTCGTCGAAGACCTGGGCCGGCTACCTCACCTCGTACGAGTACGACGACGACGGGAACCTGACCGCCGAGGTCTCCCCGGAGGCCGAGCGCACCACGCACGGTTATGACGACGACGGCAACCTGGCCGCCACGGTCGACCCGCGCGGCAACGTCACCGGCGTCGACCCGGCGAAATACACCTGGGCCTACGGCTACGACGTGGCGGGCCGTCCCACCTCGGTCACCGACCCGCTGGGCCACCAGACCAGGACCGGCTACGACGCGGTGGGCAATGTCGCCTCGGTCACCGACGCCCGCAGCAAGCAGACCGTCTACGAGTACGACGAACTGGGCCGCCCCAAGAAGATCACCGCCCCGGACACCGGAACCACCAGCCTCACCTACGATGCCGCCGGTTTCCTGGACACCAGCACCGACGCCAACACGCACACCACCACCTACGGCTACAACACCGAGGGCCAGCTGACCTCGGTCAAGAACCCGCTGGCCAAGACCGTCTCCTACGAGTACGACCTCGACGGCAACCGCACCAAGGTCACCAACGCCCGCGCACAGACCATCACCACCACCGTCGACGCCCGCAACCTGCCCACGCGGATCACCTACTCCGACGGCACACCGACGCAGACGTACATCTACGACGACGCCAGCCGCATCACCAATGTCACGGACGCGACCGGTTCCCGCACGCTGACCTACGACAACGACGACAAGATCCAGTCGATCACGTCACCGGGCGCGGCCAAGCCCTTCAGCTACGTCTGGAACACCGACGACACCCTCAAGTCGCGTACATATCCGGACAACCGGGCCACCAGCTACACGTACGACAAGGCCGGCCGGATCAAGAGCCAGACCACCAACAGCAAGGCCATCAGCTACGTCTACGACAAGGCGGGCAACGTCACCACGACGACGCTGCCCACCACCACGGCACGCAGCGAGACCCGCACCTACGACGAGGTCGGCCGCCTGGCCTCGATGACCACGCCGACCGGCAGCAACACCTACACCTACGACGAGAACAACCGCCTCACCCAGGACAAGCCCAGCACCGGCAACCCGACCCGCTACGCGTACGACGACGCGGGCCGCATCACCAGATCGTGCACTGACACCTCGGCCACGTCGTGCCTGACCGGCACCACCGGGAACACCCACACATACGACAAGGTCGGCAACCTCAAGACCTCGGCCACCTCCGGCACGACCACGACGTACCAGTACGACGCGGGCGACCAACTGTCCACGAGCACCGTCGGATCCGCGACCACCAGCTACACCTACGACGCGGACGGCAACCAGACCAAGGACGACGACGGCACCTACGCCTACGACCCGGCCGGCCGGGTCAAGTCCGCGACCATCGGCAGCGACAGCTTCTCGTTCCTGTACGACGCGGACGGCAACCGCACCGTCGCCAACAAGAACAACGCGCTGATCCGCACCTCGCGCTGGGACATCACCGGCGACCTCCCACAGATCGCCACCGACACCGACGCCTCCGGCGCGCTGATCGCCGACTACCACTTCGACCCCGACGGCACGGCCCGCTCCATGGACCGCACCGCCGGCACCTACTACTTCACCCAGGACCGCCAGAACTCCGTCAGTACCGTCTTCGACACGGCGGGCGTCGACAACTACCGCTACACGTACGGTCCTTGGGGCACCTCCACCGGTACCGCCACCATCAGCGGCGGCCAGTCCAGCGTCTACGGCTACACCGGCCAGTACAAAGACCAGTACCTGCCCGACCGCCTCCAACTGCGGGCCCGCTCCTACGACACCACCCAGCAGCGCTTCACCACGCAGGATCCGGTCTCGCCCACCGCGGACAACCCCAACCAGTCGTCCTACAACTACGCGGACAACGACCCCGCCAACCTCGCCGACCCCTCCGGCAACTGCCCGACATGCATCGGCGCAGGCATCGGAGCCGTCGTCAGCGGCGGCATCTACGCCTTCCAGCACCAGGACGACTTCGACTGGGGCGACTTCGCCGTCGCCACCGGCAAGGGCGCCCTCATCGGCGCGGGCGCGGGCTTCCTCGCCCCGGCCGGCATGGGCCTCGCGGGCTCCCTCGGCCTCTCCGGCGGCCGAGCCCTCGGCGTCGCAGCCGTCACCGACGCCGCCATCGGCATGGGCTACACGTGGGCCATTAACACTGCTCAGTGCCGGCCGACCACGCCTGGGGACCTCCTCTTCGGCGCACTTGGCGGCGCACTCGGTCCCCTGATCGGACCCGCTTGGCGGTGGGGTAAGGGCCTCTTTGGCAAGGCTTCCCCAACTCCAACTCGTTTTGGGCCTGGTGCCGCGCGTGCGGGTGATCCGGCGCTGCTGCCGAAGGGAGAGAAGGCCAACCCCTTCCCGCTTCGAGCGGATGCGGAAGCCGCAGCCTTCGACCTGGCGGGGGTGCCCTACGGGACGCTGCCAGACGCCGAATGGATTGTCACGGGAAATGTAAAGCTCTCATACATGCCCGGATATCTGTACTCGAGCAACCAGGCTCACTGGGGTCGTTTTAGGCAGTTTGAAACCGCACAAGGGTCGCGAGTCGTCGTCGAGCATACCTTCGACAGAGCAGGCTCACACTTCCATGCAGGGCAGCCGAAACTCTTCCCCAGCAGGACAGGCGTAAACTTCGGTTGGGATAACTCTCCTGGCGTCGGACGACGCTACAAAGACTACGCAAGGTACGGAAAAATGGACAAGCCTGGGGGAGATCATCACTTCTTCTATGTGAATGGCTGGGGAACGTGGAATTGACATAGTCGACGTGGATGGAGGCGACACGGCTATGGGGTCGGTTTCAGGTAAGGTCCGTTCGGTTTTGGCTTCAAGCGGTCTCCAGCTTTTTGAGGGGCAAATTCCTCCGGTCGAGTTCACTGCGCTGGATGCTCTCGAAATGGTGGAGAGTGCCTATTCGGAGCCGGTATTTTCCGTAAAGAAAGACGCCCCCGGCGCCGTGGAGCAACTGGGTAGAGAATGGCACAGTGAGGCAGAGAGGGCACAACTACCAGCAACGGACGGGAAGTTCTACGTGCTGCTGGCCGGTGACGATATTGACGATATTGGATGGCTGTGCGTGAAAGACTTGGTCGGTGAAAATTTGCCTGGGCGTCTACTTTCACAAAATGGGTCAATTGAATTTATCGCCATGTCGGAGAATGGTAGGCGGATCTGTGCTGCAGTGGATGAAGGAGACGAGTACTGGGTGCTTGTTGAAGAGGTTCCGTGAGTTCGGGGTGAAAAATGAGTACGGTGTCCGAGGATTGCGCTGCGGTTTCTGATGCGGCGTCCACTTCGAAAGAAAGGTAGGGGAATGGCGAACATAAGAAGAGTTGTCACCCTTGTTCTTGCGGCAGCCGCAATAACGGCGTCGGCGCCCGCGTTTGCGATCAACGCCTCGACTGATGGCGCGTATGCCTACACCTCCGGGTCCGACCACTACGCCAACATCAAGGACACCAAGAAGGACGGTCACCCGGTCAAGGCTCAGTACTCACGAAACTTCCCGGACCTCCAGGTGTACACCCTGTGGGAGAAAGCAGGGTACGGGAATACCGCCACGAGCGGGTATGGCGGGATGATCTATCAGATTCGGGCCTGCGAGTACATCAATAACTGGCCCGATGACTGCAGTGGGTGGGATGTCGACTGACGCGGTCAGGGGACGTCTGGCGCATCTGTATCTTTCGTAGAAGTTAAGTTGCGCACTCGAGGAATCGAGTGCAGGGGGAGGAATTCGATGAGGATAAAGAAGGCGGCGGCGGGCCTGATCGTGGCAGCGGCGCTCACTGCGAGCACGCCGGCGTTCGCTGGGGAGATCACCGCGGCGACCAACGGTGCTTCCGCCTCGACATCGGGCGGACGGCACTATGCAAACATCGCAGACATGGAGGCCGACGGACACCCTGTAAAGGCTCAGTACAGTTACCCGTATTTCTCCGACGACGTCTACAACTTGTGGGAGAAGCGGGGCAGGGGCTACAAGAACAAGAGCGCGTACAAGAGTAACGAAATCTGGCGCATAAAGGCCTGTGAGTACATCAACAACTGGCCGGATGACTGCAGTGTCTGGGATTCCGACTGATTCTCGGAAGTTTTCTCTTTGTATATCAGTATGCTTGAAGGCGGGGAAAGTGAACGCGATGGACGAGCTTGTGCTGGAGATATCTGATCTCCAGTACAAGGTGGGCGACCGGCTGATATTCGGGGGCGTTGACCTGAGGGTCGGGCCGGGAGAATCTGTCGCGATATCTGGTCCAAGCGGCAGTGGCAAATCGACCCTCCTCATGTGCGTCATGGGGCTGATCAGACCGGACAGCGGGTCGGTGATACTGCGCGGCAAGCAGTTGGAGCGGCTGTCCGGCCGTAGCCTGCTCCGGCACCGTCGCGAATCGGTGGGCATGGTCTTCCAGGCGGGCGAGCTTCTGCCCGAACTCGCCCCCGTGGAGAACGTGGCAATCGCAGGATTGCTCGCCGGCCTGCCACGCGTGGAGGCATTCTCTCGAGCAACTGAACTCCTGGACGAGCTGAACGTCAGGGGCACCTCTGCGGATACGGAGTCGCTGTCCGGCGGCGAAAGGCAACGAGTCGCGGTGGCTCGCGCACTGATCAACCGTCCCGCCCTGCTGCTCGCGGACGAGCCGACCGGTGCCCTGGACTCAGCCAATCGGCAGACCGTCGCCGAGCTGCTGTACAGCCTGCCGGAACGTCGGCAGTGCGGGCTTGTCGTCGTGACACACGACAGCTCTGTTGCCGCTCGGGCGCAGAGGCAACTGGTTCTTCATGACGGATCGCTCACGCCGGCCTCCAGTGCAGCCCCGGCTACAGGAGTTTCCGCATGAAGCGCAGGGCTCTTGCCGTTCAGCTGCTGAGTGCGGGGCGCACAACGGCGTTGTCAACCGAAGGTGGGCGTATCCGATTCTGGGGAATCTTCCTGGCCGCAGGCTTGATGATGCTCGGACTGAGTGGACTCGCCCTGGCGTACGCGACGTACGAGGGCCGGGATATGCGAGGAGCCGCCCGCACTCCGCAAATTCTTCAACAGGGCTCGGCCGACAAGGCTGTGGCGCTGTGGGCCTGGGGCAACGATGACGTCGCAGGACGCCAGCACTCTGTCACGTATATCGAACCGCTCGTCCAGAATGCTCCGTTGCCGCCTGGCTTGAACAAGTGGCCCGAGCCGGGTGAGGCCGTGCTTTCATCCGCTCTCATCAGAGCGGGTGCGCCTGAGGGAATCGAATCCCGGTACGGGAAACTTGCGGGCACCATCGGGAAGGAAGGACTGCAGGCTCCAGAAGAACGCTTCGCCTACGTGCGGCCTCGTGCGAACCTGCTCGACAAGCACGACATGTACCCGCTCAAGGGATTCGGGGTGCCCGCAGGATCGGCGGCCGGAGTGGGCGAGAGCATGTCGATCCCGGATTTCTCGGTCCTCGCGGCCGGAGTCGCCGGATTCGTCCTGCTGCCAGCGGGTGCGCTGCTCCTGGTGAGTGCTCGCGCAGGCTCAACGGCTCGCGAGCGCAGACTGGCACTCTTCGAAGCGCTGGGCGCGAGCCGCGGAGCGAGGGGAATCTTCACCCTCGGGGAAGCCGCAGTTCCCACCATCCTCGGGGCGGTTGTCGCGGCTTGCGTACTGCTCCCTGCATTCATGCTCGACATCCCATTCCCCCTGGTCGACTTCACGCTCAGTGCGGAAGACGTACGCCGTTGCGCAGCGTGGCTGGTAGCGGCCGCAGCCACCGCGATTCTTCTCGTACTGGCTGCTGCCGTGCTGCTCCACTCCAAGAGACGGAAGTCGGCCAGGGAAGTGAGGCCAACAGTCGGATCCCAGCGTTTGCGGGCATCAGGGCCTTGGATGTTTCCCTTTGCCCTGCTCTTCGCCGTACGCGGACCGGAATTGGCCGGTGACGATTTGCGGCTGCCGGTTTATGCGCTCGGCGTAGTAGCTGTGCTGGCGACGCTGCCCGTCGTCGTCGGTGCTTTCTGTGGCTGGCTCGGCATTCGGCTTGCCGCTGCGGGCCGACGGTTGGGTCTGCCGGGTCTGCTGATTGCGGGCCGCAGAATATCTGCCAAGCCTCGTGGTACGGCACGTTTCGTGACCGCGTTGATCGTGATGATCGGGCTGGTCGCGCAAGTACAGCTGTGGACCGGACTGCTGGGTGAGAACGCGACGCTCGCGAAGCAGACTCAGGAGCGGATCGGGTCAACGCTGCTTTCTGTCTCTCCCTACGCTGACGCAGACCGAGTACAAGACTTCGCTGCGGCGATGCCGGCCGACACCGAGCTGCTGTTGGTCCGGCAGACCCCGCCGAATGGAGAGTCACCCGGAAAGATCACTCTCAGCGGGACGTGCGCTGCCCTTCGCGCCTTGGACCTGCCCTGCAAGACTTCCCAGTTCAACGCCGCACGTAGTGGTCTCGATCCCAGAGTCGGGGAACTCGCCCGATGGAGTCTGGCCGGGGGTGACGGCGTGGTGACCGTTGCCCGGGGACCAGTGGAGGGAGCGAAGGCGCAAGGAGAAGAGTCCCTCTCGCTCGTCGCGGTCTCCAAGTCCGGGGAGGCTCTGTCTCTGCCCCGCCTTCGGGAGGCGGCGCGAACACACCTGGCAGCGGGCGCCAGTGCCGATCCGCTGGGGCAGAGCTGGTTGCTCGGCTCCAACGATCTTGCCGCCTTGGCTACTTGGGTCCGACTGCTCGGTTTGATCGGAGCCTTCCTGACCGTGCTGGCCATCGGCATCAGCGCGCTGGCCGAGTTCCTGCGGTTCAGCCGTGAAATAGCCCCCCTGTCAGTCCTGACAGGGGGCAACGGAGTCAACGGCTCCGTCGTCGCCTGGAGTCTCCTGTTCCCTGCGCTGCTGGCCTCTGCGCTGGGCAGCACCATTTCGATGTGGCTGACTACGCCCATAACCGTCGATGGCGGGGCCCCGGTGCCAGGGGACATGTACGTCCTTCTTGGTGTCGGAGCCGGAGTCTGTGCCGTCGCACTGTGTGCCTGGGGTTGGCGATCCACGAACAGAGCCGCGCTGCGCTGGAGACCGGCTCCGGACTGAGCCGCTCCACCACCGAGGGTCAGAGAGTCGGAAGCGGTTCACCCATGGGTGGCTCACGCTTCTCGGTCAGCCAGAACACATAGCCGCGCAGGTACTCCTCCAATCCGTCGTCCAGGTATGCGGCGTACGCCCGCAGTGCCTCCGGCTCGTTCTGGTCGTCCGCGAGTTCGGAGGCGATCCATGCGCGGATCGCCTCGCGCTGGGCCCACCACCTCACCGCGGGCGATCTCCACCATGCCTGCCACCTCACGGGGGTTTGCCGGCTGCCGGTGGACGAACTCGTAGCGCTGATCGCTGGAGAGCACGTGCTCAGGCAGGTAGTACGGGCCGTTCAGCCCGTCGTCGGTCTCACTCGCGTAGAACGGGCCAGGGACATTGAGCCAACTGCACCCCTCCCAGCGTCTGTTGCCCATCGACTCCGTGTGCTCGTGGGCCGTGGGGACCGGATCCCAGTACGCCAACTCCTGCCAGCGCCCCTCCGTCGGTACCGCATGAGCCGGTCGCGGCTGCGCGCGGCGGCCTGCTGAAGCTCGCGCTCGAAAGCAGTCACTACTGATTCCAGCCGGGCGTGGTGAAGCTGCCGTCTGCGAGGACGGTTTGGAAGGCCTCCCATGTGGCGGGCCGGACGCGGAGGGACGGGCCTGTGGGGTGCTTCGAGTCGCGTATGGCGATGGTGGTGGGGATGTTGGTGGCGACCTCTACGCACTCGCCCTGCGTGTCGCTGTAGGTGGACTTGCGGAACTGGTGAATGGGCACGGCTCAGAATTCCTTGCTCAGGTTGCGGAGGAACAGCAGGGAGTCCCGCTCGGAAAGGGAACGTTCGCTGATCGTCTCGAACAACTCGTCATAGGCGGCGGCTCCTTCCCCTCCTTCGACCCATGTCGGAGCGAACGTGGACTCCGAGTAGACGACGTCCATGGCTCCAGGCTCGGTGAACGAGATGATGTTGAAGGGACCGTTGAGGCCATGGTGCACTCCGCCGCTGAACGGGAAGACCTGGAGAGTGACGTTCGGTAGGTCGGCCACCTTGGTCAAGTGCTCGATCTGTCCGAGAGCCGCCTCCGTGCTGCTGGGGAAGTTTCGCAGCACTGCCTCGTAGAGCACGGCCCGGAGGGTAAGCGGCGGATCGTCGGTGAGCCGCCGCTGCCGTGCGAGTCGTGCAGCGACGAACTCTTCGTCCGGGACCTTGCGCTGGGCCACCTCTGCGGAAGTTGAAGGCCCGTCCCTGAGCGCTCGTACGTATTCGGGGGATTGAAGTAGGCCGGGGATGAACCCGGGTTGCCAGGCCCTGATGGTCGTCGCCGCGTTCTCCAGCGTGACGTACTCCTGCATGACGCCGAGCGTCGTGTAGTCGTCCCACCAGCCCTTGGCCTTCCGGCGCTCGCGGTCGATCCTCGCCAGCTCCAGGAGCCGTCCGACAACGCCGGGGTCATGGACGGCGTACAGCTCGCACAGCGCCCGGATGTCCGGGTCGCGCATGGGCACCCAGCCGCGCTCCATCTTCGCGACCTTCGTCGTGGATGCGGTGAGCGCCTTGGCCGCGTGGGTCTGTGTCAGGCCCGCCGTGACGCGCAAGTTCAGGAGTTCACCGCCCAATCGACGTCCCAGCACGGTGGACGTGCTGTTGCCCTGCGTCGACTGGCTCGCGCTCACGTTGGTGCTCCTCATGGCTGGTTGATGCGCCGCCAGTTTGGCGCGGTGCGTGGCGGCATCGCAAACCTCGTTCGGAGGAATTCCTCCGCGAGGAACTTGCGGGTTATGGAGCGGCGCCCCTACCGTCGGTGACGAATCGCTCGCAGAGCGGCGTCAGATGGCCTATGGCGCCGCTCGCCCCTGCCCGGAGGTGAGCCACATGGTCGCCCCGCAAGAATCAGCAGAGCCCGAAGCCCCGCTCCGTCACGACCGTCTCGACTACACGCCACTCCCCAAGAGCGTCACCCTCGCCCGCCGCCGGGCCCACCGCCTGCTCACTGAGTGGGGGCATCCCGAACTCGCCGCCGACACCGCCCTGTTGGTGTCCGAGCTGGGCGGCAACGCCGTACTGCACGGGTGCCTGCGTGATCGGCTCTTCCGGGTGGAACTCACCCTCACCGAGAGTGTCGTACGCATCTCCGTGTCCGACCCGAAGGGCGAGTTACGGCCGCACCTCCGTGAGGCGACCACTGACGACATGTTCGGGCGTGGGCTGCTGATCGTCGGACAGGTGGCCGACCGTTGGGGCGTACACGGGCTGACCGTCGGCAAGTCCGTCTGGTGCGAGCTGGACGTCGCACGCCAGGAGGCCGTGGCTGCCCACTGCCGTGTCCCCAACACCCTCCTCGACATCCGTGCCGCGCTCCCTGAGGAGCGGCGTGAGGTGGGTGCCGGAGGCCGTGCCCGACCCGGCGGGGCCGTAGGCCCCGGCCGGGCGGGGCCCGAAGCCCTCGGCCGAATCGGCACGCGACCCGTCAGGGACGAGCGTACGGCCGGGTCATGATCTCCATGTTGTGGCCGTCCGGGTCCGCGAAGTAGGCGCCTTTGCCGCCGAACAGGTCGTTGGTCCGGCCGGGTTCGGTGTGGCGGGGGTCCGCGTAGTACGTGACCCCGAGCGCCTCCAGGCGGGCGATCATGGCGTCGAACCGGGTCTCGGGCACGAGGAACGCGTAGTGCTGGGACTGGATCGGCTCGCTCCTGAACTCGTAGTAGTCGAGGGTCACGCCGTTGCCGAGGTCGACGGGGATGAAGGGCCCGAAGGGGGCGCCGACCTTCAACTCCAGGACCGCCGCGATGAACTCCGCCGACAGGTGCCGGTCCGTCGCGTAGACGGCGGTGTGGTTCAACTGGGCTGTGGTCGTGGGCAGTTCGGATGCGGGGGTGGGGTGCTGCTGGTCATGGGTCATCAGTGAGGGGTCTCCGTGGCTCTTGGGCTTGGGCGGATGCCTGCTGCAAAGACACGGAGAAAGGGCGGGGCTCTCGCCCGCCTCGCGCTCACGGCGAGGCCGGGAACCCCACTCGTGCATGGCCCATGGCCGACCCGGCAGTCACCCGACCGACCCTAAGTGCCGCGTACGGGCCGGGGCAACGTCATTTCACGGCCGTACGAGTGCGGCCGTGCGTGCGGGCGGTGCGACCGCAGTTGTGCTCGCCCCGCCCCGCCATGCCACGCCCCGTCGCGAAGGCGCAGGGGACGGGATCCCCAACACCCCGGTCCGCCCCCATCACCCGCTTGTCAGTTCACCGACACCGCCGACCAAGCACCCCCCACCGCCCGGTACTCCGCACTCCCCGCCCCGTACAGATCCCTCGCCGCGTTCAACGTGGCGACCCGCGCACCCGCGTACTTCGTCGACGACGTCATGTACACCGTCAGCGCCCGGTACCAGATCGCGCCGAGCTTGGCCCTGCCGATGCCCGTCACCGTCGTGCCGTTGCAGGTCGTGCCGTTGTGGGCGACGCCGCCGATGGTCTTCCGGCCGCTGCCCTCCGCGAGCAGGTACGCGAAGTGGTTGGCGACGCCCGAGGAGTAGTGGACGTCGAGGTTGCCGACCGTCGAGGTCCAGCAGTCCGCGGAGTTGCCGTCCTTGGAGGGCTGGTCCATGTAGCGCAGGGCGGAGCGGCCGAAGCCGGACTTCACGATCTTCTCGCCGATCAGCCAGTCCCCGGGGTCGGAGGGGTTCTTCGCGTAGAACTCCACCAGCGTGCCGAAGATG
The DNA here is from genome assembly GCF_026341515.1 of Streptomyces sp. NBC_00878. NCBI lineage: Bacteria > Bacillati > Actinomycetota > Actinomycetes > Kitasatosporales > Streptomycetaceae > Streptomyces > Streptomyces sp. NBC_00878. The sequence continues at coordinate 7,415,496 of NZ_JAPEOK010000001.1, forward strand.
TCCGACGTGGCCTCGTTGAGACCGCCGGGCTCGCCCGAGTACGTCAGCGCCGCCGTCTTGGACGTCACGCCGTGGGACATCTCGTGCCCGGCCACGTCCAGGGAGACCAGCGGCCCGAAGGTCGTCCCGTCACCGTCCCCGTACGTCATGCAGAAGCAACTGTCGTCCCAGAAGGCGTTGTTGTACGCGCTGCCGTAGTGCACCCGGTTGTACGAGCCCTTGCCGTCCCCCGCGATACCGCTGCGCCCATGGACGTTCTTGTAGTAGTCCCAGGTGGTGTCGGTGCCGTACTGCGCGTCCACCGCCGCCGAGGCCCGGCTCGAAGTCGACCCGGTTCCCCAGTGGTTGTCGGCATCGGTGAGGACGGGCGCGGGGGCACGCTGGTAGCAGATGATGAGGATGCAGGAGTCCGTCTTGTTCTTGGTGTCGCCCGTGTACGTGTTTCCCCTTGTGGGGTCGGTCAGTTGGTACGTCGAACCGGAGCGCGTCGTCTCCAGCGGGACCGTGCCGCTGTAGAGGGAACGGCCGTCCCCGGTCGCCGTCTCGATGCTGTCCCACGCGTCGATCTGCCTGCCGGTCGCGGCGTCGGTGAGGACCACGCGCGCGACCGGGTTGCCCAGTGAGTCCTTGCCCCCGGCCTCGGTGCGCCAGGCCAGCTTGGGAGTGCCGTGCAGGGCGTCAACGACCAGTTGGGGCTTGGCCGTTATCTTGCGGAGCGTCTCTCCGACGTTCGCGAGGCGCAGCGCCGCGGCGGCCAGGTCGGCGGCCTTCGGGGCGGAGACCGACGGCGTGATGCTCGCGAGGGAGAGCGGACGAGTGGTGGCCCGGTCGGCAGCGCGGTAGGCGCCGGCCGCCGTCAGGTGGACCACGAAGTCGCCGCCCAGCACGGGGAGTTGGCGGTACGTCCGGTCGTAGCGCACATGCTGTGTGCCGTCCGCGTCGACGATCACGTCACGGGCCTCGGTGCCCTGCGCGGAGGTGAGACCCAGCCGGGCGGCCTGGTCGGCGAGCACCGCCGTCGCGTTGCCGAGGACGGTGTCCCGGGTCGGCCCGTCGGCCGTCATCGCGCTCGGGGCCAGCGCCCCCGCCAGCAGACTGGTGGCCGCCGCCGATATACCGACGGTGGCGAGGCGCGAGCCTCGGATGTGCCGTGTCCGACTCATCGAACTCCTCAAGAAGGCACGCGAAACGCGTGGTGGTGGGGGAATGGGGAGCGGGAGAAGGTTGGGTGGGGGTGTTCGCACAGTTCTAGGCGGCCCGGACATGGCATGTCCATAGCCGACTGCTGGGGGATGTGTGAGGGGTAAGAATCGTTTCTGCAAAGGTCAGGGCACCGGCGGAAGCCGGGGAGAGGAGACCGCCGGGATGAGCAGCCGACTGCCCTTCTTCGTCTACGGGACCCTGCGCCCCGGCGAGCACAACCACGACCTCTTCCTGCGCGGCCGTACGCGCTCGGAGGTGCCGGGACGACTCGCCGACGCGGTGCTCTACGACGGGCCGGGCTATCCGTACGCCGTCGAGGAACCAGGTGGCGTGGTGTGCGGGGACCTGGTCACCGCCGCATCGGACCAGTACGGCCAACTCCTCGGCACCCTCGACCAGTTGGAGGAGTACGCCCCGGGCGACCCCGCCAACCTCTACGAGCGCGTGGCCAGGGAGGTGACCCGCGAGGAGGACGGCATGAGCGTACGGGCCTGGGTGTACGTGGCCGCGCCCGCGGTCGCGGCCACGCTGCGGGCACGGGGCAGGCTCATCGAGGGCGGCGACTGGCGGGCGCGCTGAGACGCGGGATCACGCGATGCGAGGAGGCCGGGCCCCGGTACGTACGCAGGGCGTACGCAGAAGCCAGATTCCGGAACGTACGCAAAACCCGCACCCCGCACCCCGCACCCCAGAGATGCTGCTGGCGAATCCCGCCGGATGAGGGCAAGTGGGTTCTGCGTCCCAGCGACACGCCGTGCATGCGGCGTGTCGCTGGGACGCAGAACCCACTTGACTCGCTCGCGTGAACTCGCGGGCAGCGTTCCCGGGCTCCGCGGAACCTACGGGTGGAGCCGTGCCGCCATGACCGCCACGTCGTCCTCCGCCGTGCCGCCCGGGACCAAGCCGGCCAGGAGAACGGCCAGTTGGTCCTCCAGGGAACCGTTGCTGGGGAGGCGCTGCCGGGTGAGGCGGCTCAGCCACTCGTCGACGTCCTGTTCCCGGCGCTCCACCAGGCCGTCGGTGTAGAGGAGCAGAGTCCGGTCGGGGCCGCAGCAGCCGGTCACCGTCTCGTAGCCGCCGAACCCGGTGCCCAGCGGCGCGCCCACGGGAACGGGGAACAGGTTGACGCTGCCGTCGGCGTCCAGGACCGCGGGCGGCAGATGGCCGGCGCAGGCGAACAGGCACCTGTTGTTAGGCGCATCGACCAGGGCGAGCAGGCACGTGGCGGGACGGTCGGTGCCGGCGCGGGTGATCAGCGCGTCCAGGCGTTCCAGTACGGCGTGCGGTGGCAGGTCCTCGGTGGCCACGACGCGGAGCATCGCCCGGTAGTGGCTCATGTCCACCGCCGCCTCGACGCCGTGCCCCATCACGTCGCCCATGACCAGCAGCGTGCGCCGGCGGGTCAGCGGCATGATGTCGTACCAGTCGCCGCCGACCAACGCGCTGTCCCCGGCGGGCAGATAGCGCGTGGCCACGTCGATCCCGGGGTGGGGGCAGGGCCCTTCGGCCAGCAGTGCGCGCTGGAGTTCCACCGCGATGCCGTGCTCGCGGGCGTACCGGCGGGCGTTGTCGAAGGCGATCGCGGCGCGCCCCACCAGGTCCTGGGCCATCACCACGTCCTGCTGCTCGAAGGGCGGCGAGTCCCCGACCCTGACGAGGACGACCACGCCCATCAGATTGCCGCGGGCGGTCAGCGGCACGACCAGGTCGGAGTGGACACCGACCGCGCGATGGGCGGGGAAATGCTCCATGTCGGGTATGGAACGGCTCAGTTCCTCGGCGCTGAGCTGGTTCTCGACCATGGGCCGACCGGTGTCCAGACAGCGCTGCACGCTCGACCCGTGCCGGTACAGCAGCTGCTCGCCCACGGACGCGCTGATGTCCACGAGATAGTCCTGGAGATGCGGCACGGCCGAGACCCCCGCCATCCGCAGCCGAACCGGACCGGGCCGCTCGGCCGATGAACGGTGCTCGGCCGATGAGCGGTGTTCGGACGGCGAACGGTGCTCGGACGGCGAACGGTGTCCGGACGGCGAATGGTGTTCGGCCGGTGGACGGTGTTCGGGTGGCGGACGATGTTCCGCCAGGTGCTCCGAGCCGCCGTGCGGGGTCGGGGGGTACATCATCACCGCGGCCATGTCGGCGAGCTCGGAGGAGAGGAACTCGGCCAGCTCGGCGCAGGTGTCGTCGATGCGGAGCGTGGTGCCGATCCGGGTGGCCGCGCGGTCCAGCAGAGCCAGCCGTTTCCGGACCCGTTCCAGCTCCCTGTGCTGATGCCGCACCCCGTTGATCACCATGATGACCACGGCCACGCCCACGACATCCCCGTCCGCCTCCAGCCGGTGGTACGCGCCGCGCCAGCTGTGGTGTTCCAGGCCCGTCCCGGAGAGCGTCACTCCGTCGTTGATGCCCTCGCGGGACCGCCCGTCGGCGAGTACCTCGCGCAGTACGCCCTTGCCGCGACCGGTGAACGGCAACACCTCGTCGACGGCCCGGCCCAGGTGCTCGTGGGCCGGTTTCCCGCTGAGCCGGGCCAGCGCCGGGTTGACGTACAGATAGCGGAGTTCGGGATCGAGGATGCCGACACAGGCCGGGGTCGCGTCCAGCACCCCCAGCAACAGTCCGTCACCGAGGCCGTCCATGGCTCCATCCTGAACCGAGGCGCGCACCCGCGCATGTCGGGGATACCCCGGGGTGGCATGACCGTGAATTCTGTGCGTGGGCACACCGTTACGAAGAGTGCTCGGCGACCACACCTCGGCGACCACTCCTCAGCGACCACTCCTCAGCGATCACTCCTCGTCGATCATCTCTCGGTGATCAGCCTCACCAGCAGCACCCCCGGCTCGCCGGGCATCACCACCCGCACCGCCTCCCCGTCCCACTCCACCGCCCCCGCGCTCGCGCGCGCCGCCGCAGGGTGCAGTACCTCCACCCGTACGTCCTTCCGCCCCGCCAAATGCCGTACGGGCAACACCTGTTCGGAGCCGCCGCCCCGACGCCACACCGACAGATACGTGGCCCCCGAGACCGCCCCCATCCCTGTGACCGGCGCCCGCATCCCCAGCGCGAGCCACTCGTCCGACCAGCCCGGCAGCCCGAGCGGCCAGAACGGCAGCGCGGTGCGCAGATCGCCCCGGATCGCCTTGTAGACGGTCAAGGCGCCCCGCACCAACGACAATTGACTCTCCGTCATCTTGTCCAGATGCCCGGAGAGATGGATCCGGCCGAGCAGCGCCGAGCCGAGGGTGAAGCCGATCTCCGCGTCGGTGAAGGCCGGTTGGGGGTACGCCCACACGGCCCCCTGCTCGGGCGGTACGGCGGTGGGCGCGGCAGCCGCGATGGGCGGATAGCGCAGCGGGTCCTGCTGGTCGGAGGTGGACTGGAGCTGCGTGACGGCCAGGGACGCGCCGTCCATGCGCATGCCGCCCGACGCGCAGTTCTCGATCACGAGCGCGGGATAGCGGTCCAGGACGGACCCCAGCCAGGCCAGCCAGGCCCGGGAGTGGTCCAGCAGCCCCGGTACGGACGTGGTGATGTTGTAGTCGAGCTTGAGATAGCCCACGCCCCACTCGCCGACGATCCGGTCGACCGTCCGGTCGAGGTGGTCGCGGGCCGCCGGATGGGTCAGGTCCAACTGGTGGCGGCCCTGTTCGGTGACCCGGACCCCGCCCTCGTGGCGTAGGAACGCCTCGTCCGGCAGTTCGCGCGCCACGGGGCTGCGGACGCCGACCACCTCGGCCTCCAGCCACAGCCCGGGCACCATCCCGCGGTCCCGGATACGGTCCAGCACCGCGCGCAGTCCGCCGCCGGGGAACCGCCGCTCGGACGGCAGCCAGGCGCCGACGCTGTCCCACCAGCCCCCGGCCTCGTCGTCGTACCAGCCGGCATCGACACAGAAGTACTCCGCGCCCGCCCGGGCCGCCGCGTCGATCAGTGGCAGCAGCTTCTCGGCGGTCGGGTCGCCCAACAGCGTGTTCATGTAGTCGTTGAAGATGACGGGCAGCTGTTCGTGGTCGGGGTGCGGACGTCGGACGAGACGGCGGTACGACGTCAGCGCGGCCAGTGCCCCGTCGAACCCCTCGCCCAGGGCCAGCGCCGCCCACTCACCGGTGAACTCCTCCCCAGGACCGAGGACTTGGCGCCACTGATGCTCGTCCGCACCCGGCCCGCTCAGCGTCAGACACGTACGTCGGCCCGCCTCGCCCGCCTCCCACTGCCAGCTCGCGGCGGACTCGATCTGCCACAACCAGCCGCGCCCGTCCGCCTCGTGGGTGAACGCGCCCATCGCCAGGTGCCCGTCTGTGGGCCAACTGCCGCGCCCGGCGAGCCGTACCGCGGCCCTGCTGTCGTGCCCGTACAGTTCCCGGCCGATGTCGGGGACCGTGGCACGCAACGGCTCGTCGTACCAACGGCATTCGGCGACCCAGTCGTTGCGCGCCCGGAAGACGCGCAGGTCGTCGGGTGAGGGCAGCCCGCCGAGCAGCAGGCTGCTGACCGAGCGCACGGTGACGGGAGCGGGGCCGTCGTTGCGCAGCCGGACCCGGGAGCGCAGCACGGACACCGCGTCCGGCGAGGCGTACTCGGCGAAGACGGTCAACCCGCTTGCCGGGTCGGCGAGTTCGACGGTCAGGCGATGCCACCCGTCGCCGAACGTGGCGTGGTGCGCGCGGTAGCGCAGGCGCTGCCCGAGCGCCGTGCCCCCGAAGCGCGGCCCGGACCAGCCGGTACCGTCGCCGAACAGGGTCAGCTCGACGAGCGGCAGCGCGGCGTCCGCGGCGGCCCGCGAGGTCTCGGGTTCGGGTTCGGGTTCGGTCTCGGGGTCACCGGGCCGCGCCACCCGCACCAGCCGAGGCGTATCCCCGTCCTGGTCGGTCCGGGCCCCGGCCCCGGCCTCGGCCCCGACCCCTGCCTCGAACCCGTCTGCTGCCCCGAAGTCGAAGTCGACGGCCAGTTCGGAGTGGCCCCAGCGATAGCTGTGGTCCCGTGTCATGAAGTCCTTCCGGTCATGCGGCCTCCCCAGCTCAAACGATCCCTCCAGCCGATCCGGGACCCGATCCGCGTCCCGGCCCGCGACCCGATCCGCGTCCCGGCCCGGGTCCCGGCCCGGGTCCCGGCCCGGGCCCCGGCCCTAGACCCGGGACACGACCCGTTCCACGCCCCGTGTCCCGCCACGGCCCCGAGCTCTCTCGTACGATCAACTCCGGTTCCGCACAAGGACCCTGGGTCCCGGCCGACGGATCGAGCAGCCGGTGCAGCAGCCCGAACGCCGTACGCCCGAGCCCCTCGAAGTCCAGCCGTACGGTCGTCAGCGCCGGAGCCAGATACGCCGACGTCGGCATGTCGTCGAAGCCCACGACGCTCAGGTCCCGGGGCACCGACCGGCCCGTCTCCCGTGCCGCGCGCAGCACCCCGATCGCCAGATCGTCGTTGCCGCAGAGCACGGCGGTGACGTCCGCGCGCTCCAGCAGTGAGCGCGCCGCCAGATGGCCCGAGCGCGGCGTCCAGCCGCCCACCACCGGCTCCGGTTCCTCGACCCCCGCCTCGCGCAGGGCGTCCAGCCAGCCCTCGGTGCGCTGCGCGGTCCGCGCGGTGGACGACGGCAGGGCCAGGTAGTGGACGGTCCGGTGGCCGAGGCCCAGCAGATGGCGGGTCGCGCGGGCCGCCGCGAGCCGGTCGTCGAGCCACACGTGCCGCGGGCCGGGGTCCACGCCGGGCGGCCGCTCGACCAACGCGGCCACCGGCGCCTCCGCGGGCAGCAGTTCCAGCGCCCGGACGCCCGCCGCGTCGAAGGCGATCACGATCACCGGATCGCCCGGCCGCACCAGCCGCGCCCGCAACTCGTCCGCGTCCGGGGCCGCGTGCCGCGCGAGCACGCTGATCGAGACCGCGAACCCGGCCGTGCGCGCCGCCTCCTCGATACCGCGCAGCGCCGACGCGTTGCCGTAGAGGGAGGTGTCGGAGGTGAGCACGGTGAGCGAGCGCACGGTCTTGCCCGCGAGCTCGCGGGCGGCCTGGTTGGGCCGGTAGCCGAGCGTGTCGATCGCGGTCAGTACGCGTCGGCGCGTGCTGTCGGCGACGCGTTCGTTGCCGTTGATGACGCGCGAGACGGTCTGGTAGGAGACGCCGGCCGCGCGTGCGACGTCCCGGATGGTCACGGGGGAGACCCCGGCACCGTCCGGAACTGCGTGAACGGTCACGCGAACCTCCCCAATACCCCAGGTGACCGCGGATATCTCTGCGGATGCGCCTGCCATACGCCTGCTACCGGTGCTGCCACGGGTCTTGACATGTCCGACGCCGACGGGAGAATCATGCGCTGATGTGACCGTTCACGCAAGAGTCGTTCATCCACCCTCGCGCTCTCCGGAGGAGCCATGTCCGTGACCGCCGAGGCGCAGCCGGATCCCGCATCCGCATCCGCATCCGCATCCGTATCCGCATCCGCATCCGTATCCGCGTCTGCATCCGCCGCCGTCCGCCTCACCGTTGACCTCGACGCCTCCGAGGGCGCCGTCATGCGTGGCGCGAACGGCGCGCTGTACGGGCTGAGCGACGACGGTGTGCCCAGCGACGCCGCCCTCGCGCCCCTCAAGGTGACGAGCGTCTCGCAGAAGCCGGAGGGCGGCCTCCAGCACCCCAACGGCGACGCCGTCACCGTCTCGAAGTCCTTCCTCCGCAACGGCGGCGGCGACGTCCTCGTGCTCATGCAGGACATGTACCAGAAGTGGCCGTACGAGGACCTCGGTATCGAGGACTACCTCACCAAGGTCGACCGGATCACCAAGGATCTCGCCGAGGCCCCGGACAGCGAGCACTTCGTCCACGTGCCGTTCAACGAGCCCGACCAGATCTGGTACAACCTCGGCGTCGCCGACCAGGCCGCCTACGAGAAGAACCGTGACCGGTTCCTCAGGGACTGGAAGACCGTCGTCGACCGCATCCGCGCGATCGACCCGGACGCCAGGATCGCGGGCCCGAACGAATCCGGTTACCACACACGGCTGTTGACGGACTTCCTCGCCTTCGCGAAGCGCGAGAACGTCCTGCCGTACCTCACCACCTGGCACGAACTCGGCCCGGACTCCCTGCGCGACTTCCAGGCCCACTACGACGACTACCGCGCCATCGAGAAGACGCTCGGCATCGATCCCCTCCCCATCAACATCGACGAGTACGCCAACCGCCGCGACCTCTCCGTGCCGGGCCAACTCGCCCAGTGGGTCTCGATGTTCGAGCGCAACAAGGTGTACGCGAACCAGGCCTACTGGGACGCCGCGGGCAACCTCTCCGGCAATGTCGTCCGCACCAACATCCCCAACGGCGGCTGGTGGTTCTTCCGTTGGTACGCGGGACTGACCGGCGACACGGTGAGGGTGACCCCGCCCTCGCCGAACACCGTCGACTCACTCCAGGGCCTCGCCTCGTACGACACCGGGCGACGCCAGGCGCAGGTGCTGCTCGGCGGCGCGGCAGGCGACGCGGACGTCGTCGTCCGGCACGTCGACCCGAAGGTCTTCGGCCGGACCGTCACCGCGACGGTGGCGGAGGCGACCTGGTCCGGATACGAGGGCGCGCACCCGGCACCACAGGTCCTCAAGCGAGTCAAGGCGCGGGTCGCCGCGGACGGCACGGTCACCGTGCCCCTCACCGGCCTCCACCAGATGTCGGCCTACCGCGTCGTCCTCACCCCGGCCGGCTCCGGCACCCCCGCCGCCGCGCACGTCCCCTGGTCGGCGTCGTACGAGGCCGAGGAGGCGACCATCACCGACGGCCGCGTCGACACCCAGGGCACGGTCTCGAACGCCAACGGCTATGCCACGTCCGGCACCAAGGACGTCGGCTCGCTCAACTCGCCGACCAGCAAGGTGGAGTTCGCGGTCTCCGTCCCGCGCACGGACACGTACGGCCTCTCGATCCTGTACGGCAACCAGAGCGGCACCCCGTCCACCCAACTGCTGTCCGTGGACGGCGAAACGGTCACGACGGTGACGTACCCCTCGACGGAGAACTGGACCTACCGAGGCCGCAGGACCGTCCCCGTCACGCTCACCGAGGGGAGCCACACCCTGACCCTCGCCAAGGGAGACACCGGCGAGGCGACCCTCGACCGCGTGGATCTCACGGCCCGCACTACCCCCACGACCTCCTACGAGGCCACACTCGCCGACATCTCCGGCAGCCCGGCGTACGACTACCGCGACGCCTCCGGCACCGGTACGGGCGCCCTGCGACTCGGCCACGGCGACAAGGCCGTCTTCGACGTGTACGCCCCGCGCGACGGCTACTTCACGCTGACCCCGCGCGCCTCAGACACGGTCCGGCTGTCACTGCACGGAGAGACGGTGACCGCCCGTCCGGACAAGGCGCTGCGGCTCTACCTCGTGGCGGGCAACAACCGTGTGACGGCGACGAGTTCGGGACGGGCGGGAGGCTTGGAAGGCTGGGGAGGTTCGGGAGCCTCGGAGGTCTCACTGCGCTCACTCGACGTCACCGGCTCCGGCTCGACCCGCGGCACCCTCACCTACGAGGGCGCGGCGGCCACGCTGGCCGGGGGAGCGGAACTGGTGGACTCACCCTTCGCGTCGGCGGGCTCGTACATCGGCCGGCTCGGCAACTCGGCAGCCAGCACAGCCCAGTTCAGGGTCGAAGCCCCCGAGCCGGGCCGCTACGTCCTCGTCGTCTCCTACGCCAACAACGACCGCCGCGACAACGGCCACGCATACAACACGGACATCGTGTCCCGCACGGCCACGGTCACGGTGGGTTCGAAGTCCCAGTCAGTGACGTTCAAGAACACGTGGAGCTGGGACGACTACTGGACGATCGGCGTCCCTGTGACCTTGGCAAAGGGCACGAACACGATCACTTTCGCCAACGCATCGGCATGGGCCCCGAACATGGACAAGGTGGAACTCGCTCCCGTACGTGGCTGAGGGGACGTCTATAGGGGCGCGGGGAACTGCGCGACAAGCCACAACCGACGGGCACCCGAACGACGAGCTCAGCCCACCCGCTCAACCCGAACCGCACAAGCCTTGAATTCCGGCATCCGCGAGGTCGGATCGAGGGCCGGGTTGGTCAACGTGTTGGCCCGCCCCTCGCCCGGCCAGTGAAACGGCATGAACACGGTGTCGGGCCGAATGGAACTGGTGATCCGCGCGGGCGCCACCGCGCGCCCGCGCCGGGACACCACGGCCAGCGGTTCCCCCTCCACGGCCCCGACCCGCTCGGCGAGCCGGGGATGCAGCTCCACGAAGGAACTGGGCGCGGCGGCGTTCAGCTCGTCGACCCGGCGGGTCTGCGCACCGGACTGGTACTGCGAGACCACCCGCCCGGTGGTCAGCAGCACCGGATACTCCTCGTCCGGCTCCTCCGCCAACGGCCGATGGTTGACGGCGACGAACCGCGCCCGCCCGTCGGGCGTGGCGAACCGTTCGAGGAAGAGACGCGGGGTACCGGGATGGGCTCCAGCTTCCTGGCCGCCGCCCTCCCGCTCTCCGGCGGAGCCACTCGTGGAGCCACCCGCGGAGCGATCCGCCGGGCGGCCCGGCGGGCGGCCCGCCGGGCCGCCCGCCGAGTCGCCCGTCGAACCGCCCGCCGGGCATGGCCAAAACACCCCGTTCTCCTCCGCCAGGCGGCGATACGTGATGCCCGAATAGTCGGCGGGCCCGCCCGCGCTGGCCCGGCGCAGTTCCTCGAAGACCTCCTCCGGGTCCGTGGGGAAACCCTTCTCCACGCCCAGCCGGTCGGCCAGTTCGTGCATCACGTGCAGATCGCTGTGGACGCCCTCCGGGGGAGTGATCGCCTGCTTGCGCAGCAGGACCCGCCCCTCCAGATTGGTCGTCGTGCCGCTCTCCTCGGCCCACTGGGTGACGGGCAGGACGACGTCCGCGAGCGCGGCCGTCTCGGACAGCACCACGTCGGCGACCGCGAGGAAGTCGAGGGACTTGAGCCGCTCCTCGATGTGGGCGGCCCGAGGCGCCGACACCACCGGGTTGGAGGCCATCAGCAACAGCGCGCGGATGTCCGTACCCATGGCGTCCAGCAGCTCGTACGCGCTGCGGCCGGGCCCCGGCAGCGAGTCGGGGTCGACGCCCCAGACCTCCGCCACATGACGGCGGGCGGCGGGATCGTCGAGCTTGCGGTAGCCGGGCAACTGGTCGGCCTTCTGGCCGTGTTCACGCCCGCCCTGCCCGTTGCCCTGCCCGGTGAGACAACCGTATCCGGAGAAGGGGCGCCCCGGACGCCCGGTCGCCAGGCAGAGGTTGATCCACGCGCCGACGGTGTCCGTACCCTTGGAGTGCTGCTCGGGCCCGCGCGCGGTGAGCACCATCGCGGACTCCGGCTCGCAGAACATCCGCACCGTCTCCCGGAGTTGGGGGACGGACACGCCCGTGATCCGCTCCACGTACTCCGGCCAGTGCGCCATCGCGGCGGCCCGAGCCTCCTCCCAGCCGGTCGTACGCTCCTGGATGTACGCCTCGTCCGTAAGCCCCTCCGCCACCACCAGGTGCAACAGCCCGAGGGCCAGGGCGAGATCCGTCCCCGGGCGGGGCGCGAGATGCAGGTCCGCCTGTTCGGCGGTCCGGGTGCGGCGCGGGTCGATGACGACCAACGTGCCGCCGTTCTCCTTGAGTTCGGTGAGATAGCGGAGTGCCGGCGGCATGGTCTCGGCGAGGTTGGAACCGACCAGGATGACGCACCCCGTCTTCGGGATGTCCTCCAGGGGGAAGGGCAGTCCCCGGTCCAGGCCGAATGCCTTGATGCCACCGGCCGCCGCCGAGGACATGCAGAAGCGGCCGTTGTAGTCGATCTGCGAGGTGCCGAGCACGACCCGGGCGAACTTCCCGAGCGTGTACGCCTTCTCGTTGGTCAGCCCGCCCCCGCCGAACACCCCGCACGCGTCCGGGCCATGCTCCGTACGCGTGCGGGACAACTCCTCCGCGATCCGGTCGAGCGCCTCGTCCCAGTCGGCCGGTTCCAGCACTCCCGCCCTGCGGATCAAGGGCGAGGCCAGCCGTACCCCGGGGGAGAGCAGGGCGGGCGCCGTACGGCCCTTGCCGCACAGCGCGCCCCGGTTCACCGGAAAGTCCGTCCGTTCCGTCACATCGACCGTCACGGCGCCGCTGTCACCCGTCACGGGCGTCAGGTTCATTCCGCATTGCAGCGCGCAGTAGGGACAGTGGGTGGGCGTCGCGGAGGTCTGCATACCACTCAGCGTGCGTCGGACGTGTTACGCGGCGGGACGCTCCCCGTTACACGGCAGGCACGGGGACCTCCCCGCCGGAACCGGCGGGACGTGAGGCAGTCCCGCCGGCCCCGCTCAGGAGCAGCGCCCACTCAGCCGTCGGGTCAGCCGTCGGTTCAGTGGCCGGCTCAGCACTCGTACGCGTAGTACGGGACGTCACCCGGCTCCAGCCCGATGCGTCCGATCCCGCCGGGGCCGATCTGAATACAGCTCGGGTCGAACCCGTCGACTTCGACAGAGGCGGAGATCGTGTAGCCGCACACGTTGTGGATGTCGGCCCAACCGTCGCCGGAGGCGCCGAGCTTGGCGCACCTCGGCTCCTTCGCCGGCGCCTCGTCGTCCGCCACGGCGGTCGTCATGGCGGCCGGAGCCGAGAAGAGTGCGGCCGCCATGGCGGCTACGAAGGCGGTGCGAAGAGCAGTCATCATGTGTCCTTTCTCCTGAGCCCGGTTCGGATCCGGGCTCCCGAAGTAGACACTATCCGTAGTCAGTTGACTACGGAACGCCATGGAACCGCTTTCACGCGGCAGGGTGAGCAGCTCTCGCCAAACCCGCCGACCCGCGTGATCTGCGTCTCGTCGACTATCGGCCGGCCGCCGCCAACGCCCGTTCCACGCCCGGCTCTTCGGGCCCGAGGAACCGCGGATCCGGCTCGAACGCCGCGTCCAGGACCGCCTTCCCCGCCGCGAACACCTCCCGGGCGCCCCCGTAGTACCAGGTCGCGTCGTGCACGGCGGCCACCCCGACCCCGTACGACTCGACGCCCGCCTCCTGGCAGAGCGCGACCGCCCGCCGGATGTGGAAGCCCTGGCTGATCAGTACGGCCTTGTCGACACCGAAGATCTTCTTGGCGCGTACGCAGGAGTCCCAGGTGTCGAAGCCCGCGTAGTCGCTGACGATCCGCGCGTCGGGCACGCCCCGCTCCGTGAGGTACGCGCGCATGGCGTCCGGTTCGTCATAGTCCTCGCGGCTGTTGTCGCCGGTGACCAGAACCACCTCGACGCGCCCGTCCCGGTAGAGCTCGGCCGCCGCGTCCAGCCGGTGCGCGAGGTACGGCGACGGCTCGCCGCGCCACAGCCCCGCCCCGAAGACGACCACCACGTCGGTGCGCGGCACGTCCGCCGCCGTCCGCAGCCGGTCGCCCGTGACCACGTACATCCACGTCGACGGAAGCAGTGCGAGGACACACCCGGCCATCACGACCTGCACGGCCCGCCGCTGCCCGGTACGGGTGCGCGGCAGACGCGGTCGCGGCAGGCGTGGTCGCGGCGGCAGCTTCGGACGGCGCATTGGACGGTCCCTCCCAAGGTGGCCTTGACCCTGGAGGACGCCGAACACGGTGATCCGGTTCGCCCGGCGCGCAGTGACCAGCTTCACTCCGGGAGCCGTAACCGCAGGTCACGACACCTCACACACCCCCTGCACCCCACCGTGAACGCCCGGAAAAACCCCGTCATTGCCGCGCAACGGGAAGGCAACCTCTTCCCGGCATCATCGGTGCATGACGGCGTCGAATCCTTCTCGCGAGTCCACGCCCCGCTCCGGCGGCCAGCCGCTCCATGGCGCCCACCTCGACAGTACGGGGCAACTCTTGAACCGGATCACCAGCCAGCTCGGCAGTCAGCTCAGCCGCGTGTCCCTCGACGGCACCCGGCGTCCCGTCCCGCCGACGCTCGTCCTCGTGGGCCACGGCAGCCGTGACCCACGCGCCCTGAGCACCATCCGGACCCTCCTGGACCGGATCCGTGACCTGCGCCCCGGCCTGCCCGTGCGCCTGGGACACATCGAGCTGAACGAGCCCCTGCTCCCCGACACGCTCGCGGAGCTCGGCACCGGTGACGCCGTCCTCGTACCGCTGCTGCTCAGCCGCGGCTACCACGTCAAGCAGGACATCCCCGAGGCCGCGGCCGCCTCGCGGGCACGCACCCGGATCGCCGCGCCGCTCGGCCCGCACCCGCTGCTCGTGGAGACGCTCTACGAGCGCCTCGTGGAGGCCGGCTGGCGGGCGCCCCTGGACCACGCGGAGCGCCGGGCGAGCGGGGTCGTGCTCGCCGCTGCCGGATCCCGCGACCCGGACGCGGCCGTCGACACCCGCCGTACCGCGGCCCTCCTGGCCGAGCGGCTCGGCGTCCCCGTCGTCCCCGCGTACGCGTCCGCCGCCGCCCCCACCGTGCCGGCCGCGGTACGCGCCCTCGCCGCCCGCGGCCGCCACCGCGTCGCCGTCGCCTCCTACTTCACCGCCCCCGGCCGCTTCTCCACCGAGTGCGCGGCGGCGGCCCCCTGGATTGCAGCGTCCCCCCTGGGCGCCCACCCGGCAATGGCCCGCCTGGTCCTGCACCGCTACGACCGGACGCTGGCAACCCCGGCCACACCGGAACGGACACTGGCCTCGGCGTAAGCGCTCCGCTGGGCCTGGTGCGTCGGCTGCGGGTGCGTCGTGGCTGGTCGCGCCCCGCGGCGGAGCCGCATATGTCAGCGCCCCGCGCCCCTTCGGGGCACGGCCGGCGCCGATGCTTCTGGGGGCGCGGGGAACTGTGCGACCAGCCCGACTCAACCCGCACCCGCAAACGAACAGTCCCCGGCAGACGCGCAGGCGAGAACACTCACGCCCCAATTGTCGGCGGCTCCGCTTACTGTCAAAGCATGGAAGGCACCAGTACCAGCACCGACACCGCCCAACAGGCACACAAGAACAACACCCCACCCCCCGCCTACGACCCCACGTCAGTGGCCCGCTGGGCCGTGGAACCCGACAAACGCCCAGGCCGCACCGCCTTCCAGCGCGACCGCGCCCGCGTACTGCACTCCTCGGCCCTGCGCCGCCTCGCAGGCAAGACGCAGGTCGTCACGCCCGGCACACGGAGCCAGGTCTGGGACGCGAGCCCCCGCACCCGCCTGACCCACTCCCTGGAGTGCGCCCAGGTCGGCCGCGAGCTCGGTGCCGCCCTCGGCTGCGACCCCGACCTCGTCGAGGCGGCCTGCCTCTCCCACGACCTGGGCCACCCGCCCTTCGGGCACAACGGAGAGCAGGCACTGAACGAGTTCGCGGAGGACTGCGGCGGCTTCGAGGGCAACGCGCAGTCGCTCAGACTGCTCACCCGCATCGAGCCGAAGCGCTTCGTGCACAGCGACGCCGTGGCCTCGGCCGCCGCCGCGGCGGGCGACGAACTCGTCAGCGTCGGCCTCAACCTCACCCGTGCCGCCCTCGACGCCGCCACCAAGTACCCCTGGTCGCGCGGCGCCCACCCGACCGACCCGAAGTCCGGGAAATTCGGGGTCTACGACGACGACCGTCCCGTCTTCGACTGGATCCGCGAGGGCGCCCCCGGCACCCGCACCACCTTCGAGGCCCAGGTCATGGACTGGTCCGACGACGTGGCGTACTCCGTGCACGACGTCGAGGACGGCCTCCACGCGGGCCACATCGACCCCAACTGCCTGCACGCCGAGCCCGAGCGGCAGGAGATCTTCCAGGTCGCCATCGGGCGGTACGTCCCCGTGGACACCGACCCCGCCGAGCTGGCCGGGGCTCTCGACCGCCTCCTGGACCAGGAGTGGTGGCCGCACGGCTACGACGGCTCCGCGGTCGCGCAGGCCAGGCTGAAGGACGCCACCAGCCAGCTCATCGGCCGGTTCTGCCTCGCGGCGGAGGGCGCCACGCGCGCGGCGTACGGGACGGGCCGGCTCACGCGGTACGCCGCCGAGCTGGTCGTCCCGCGCGCGGCCCGCCTGGAGTGCGCGGTCCTCAAGGCCGTCGCCGACCGGTACGTGATGCAGCGCGCCGAGCAGGAGCGGCTCCGCGCCGACCAGCGGATCGTCGTCGCCGAGCTGGCGGAGGCGCTCACCGCCCGCGCGCCGGACGGCCTGGACCCGCAGTTTCGAGCGCTGTTCGACCGGGCGTCGGACGACCGCGCCCGCAAGCGGGTGATCGTTGACCAGATCGCGTCCCTCACGGACGCCTCCGCGCGATCACTACATGTGAGTCTCAGGGGGTAGCTGTGGCGTCGGGCCACTGAAAGCGTGACCCTGCGTGGCCTGATCGGGCCACACCCCCTTCCCCCATCACGCTCCGTGCGGGACGCTCGCAGGTGGCGACATCCTTACGAGGAGGCATCAAGTGGTCGACGCAGATCAGACATTCGTCATCGTCGGAGGCGGGCTGGCCGGCGCGAAGGCGGCCGAGACGCTCCGGGCGGAGGGTTTCAAGGGCCGCGTGATACTGATCTGCGACGAGCGCGACCACCCGTACGAACGACCTCCGCTGTCCAAGGGCTATCTGCTCGGCAAGGAGGAGCGCGACAGCGTCTTCGTGCACGAGCCCGCCTGGTACGCGCGCAACGACATCGAGCTGCATCTCGGCCAGACCGTCGACGCCATCGACCGGACCGCGAAGACCGTCCGCTTCGGTGACGACGGCACGCTCGTCCACTACGACAAGCTGCTGCTCGTGACCGGCGCCGAACCGCGCCGCCTCGACATCCCCGGCACCGACCTCGCGGGCGTCCACCACCTGCGGCGCCTCGCCCACGCGGAGCGCCTCAAGCACGTACTGACCGCCCTCGGCCGGGACAACGGCCACCTCGTCATCGCGGGCGCGGGCTGGATCGGCCTGGAAGTCGCCGCGGCCGCCCGTGAGTACGGCGCCGAGGTCACCGTCGTCGAGCACGGGCCGACCCCGCTGCACTCGGTCCTCGGCCCCGAGCTGGGCCAGCTCTTCGCCGAGCTGCACCGCGAGCACGGCGTCCGCTTCCACTTCGGCACGCGGCTCACGGAGATCACCGGCCAGGACGGCATGGTCCTGGCGGCCCGCACGGACGACGGCCAGGAGCACCCCGCGCACGACGTCCTGGCCGCCATCGGCGCCGCCCCGCGCACCGGCCTCGCCGAGGCCGCGGGCCTCACGATGGCCGACCGCGCGCACGGCGGCGGCATCGCGGTCGACGAGCGGTTGCGCACCTCCGACCCCGACATCTACGCGGCCGGTGACGTGGCCGCCTTCCCCCACGCGCTGTTCGACACCCGCATGCGCGTCGAGCACTGGGCGAACGCGCTGAACGGCGGCCCGGCGGCGGCCCGCGCGATGCTGGGCCGCGAGCTGACGTACGACAGGGTGCCCTATTTCTTCTCCGACCAGTACGACGTAGGGCTCGAGTACTCGGGCTGGGCGCCCCCGGGCACGTACGACCAAGTGGTGATCCGGGGAGACGCGGGCAAGCGGGAGTTCATCGCCTTCTGGACGAAGGACGGGCGGGTGCTGGCCGGGATGAACGTGAATGTGTGGGACGTCACGGACCCGATCCAGCAGCTGATCCGGACCCGGACCCGGGTGGACTCCGAGGCGCTCGCGGACCCGCACGTTCCGCTGGACAGTCTGGTCCCATGACCGACGGCGGCGCTCGACTGTCACACCCTCCCCGTAGAATCCACGCGTGGCTGGAAGGATCAACGACGAGGACGTGAAGGCTGTTCGGGACGCGGTCCCGATCGACGCCGTGGTCTCGGAGTACCTCCAGCTGCGCAACGCGGGCGGCGGAAACCTCAAGGGTCTCTGCCCCTTCCACGACGAGAAGTCACCGTCCTTCCAGGTCAGCCCGAGCAAGGGGCTCTTCCACTGCTTCGGCTGCCAGGAGGGCGGCGACACCATCACGTTCGTGATGAAGGTCGACCACCTCACCTTCTCGGAGTCGGTCGAGCGCCTCGCCGGCCAGGCGGGCATCACGCTGCGCTACGAGGAGGGCGGGTACAACCCCTCCCACCAGCGCGGTGAGCGCATCCGCCTGGTCGAGGCCCACAAGATCGCCGCCCAGTTCTACATCGAGCAGCTCGACACCAGCTCGGAGGCCGACACCGGCCGCAAGTTCCTCGCCGAGCGAGGTTTCGACCAGGCCGCGGCCACCCACTTCGGCGTCGGCTACAGCCCCCAGGGCTGGGACCACCTCACGCGCTACCTCCGCGGCAAGGGATTCACCGACAAGGAGATCCTCCTCTCCGGCCTCTCCCAGGAGGGCCGCCGCGGCCCCATCGACCGCTTCCGCGGCCGCCTGATGTGGCCGATCCGCGACATCGGCGGCGAGGTCGTCGGCTTCGGCGCGCGCAAGCTGTACGAGTCGGACAACGGCCCGAAATACCTCAACACACCCGACACACCGATCTACCGCAAGTCCCAGGTCCTGTACGGCATCGACCTCGCCAAGAAGGACATCGCCAAGAGCAGCCGGGCGGTCGTGGTCGAGGGCTACACGGACGTGATGGCCTGCCACCTGGCGGGTGTGACGACGGCGATCGCGACCTGCGGTACGGCTTTTGGCGGCGATCACATCAAGATCCTTCGCCGCCTATTGATGGACAATGGCACGGCGCGTGTCATCTTCACCTTCGACGGTGACTCAGCGGGTCAGAAGGCGGCGCTGCGGGCGTTCGAGGATGATCAGAAATTCGCTGCCTCGACGTACATTGCGATCGCTCCGGACGGCATGGACCCGTGCGAACTGCGCCTGGCGAAGGGCGACGGGGCCGTTGCGGAATTGGTTCAGCCGCACACGCCGCTGTTTAAGTTCGCACTGCAACAGATCGTGCGGCGCTACGACTTGGAGACTCCAGGAGGTCGAGCGGCGGCTCTAGACGAGGCGGCACCCGTGGCTGCCCGGATCAAGGAGCGCACCGCGCGGCGTGAGATGGCTGTGGAACTCGCTGGCCTGGTCGGCATCCTGGACCAGGAGTTCGTGGTGGATCGTGTCGGCTACCTCAACCGGCGTAGTGGTGGTCAGGGCCCCGTGCCCACGCCTGCACGTTCCTCTCAGACCGAGACAGCTCCATCGAGGGCATTCGGGGGCCCCCCTTTGAACTTGCGTAATCCTGCGCATAAGACGGAGCGCGAACTCCTCAAACTGGCGCTCCAACGCCCGGAACTAGTCTCTCCGGCTTTCGACGCATTCGAGGCTGACGAATTCACTGCGCCGCCCTACGCTGCCGTACGCGAGGTCATCGTAGAGGCGGGTGGTGCCGAGTACGGCGTCCAGGATCCTCAGGATTACCTAGTTAAGGCCCGCGAGGCCGCCCCGGACGACGCGGTCCGCGCCATGGTCACGGAGCTGGCCGTCGAGGCGATCATGCGCAAGACCGTCGACGAGCACTACGCGGGCGAGCAGCTCGTGACCGTCCGCCGCCGAGCCGTCGAGCGCCGCGTACGGGACGTCCAGGGCACCCTCGCCCGAGCCAGCGCCCAGGGCGACCCGGCCCAGCTGGCCGCCGTACAGAACGAGTTGTGGGTACTCCAGCAGTACGACCAGGCTTTGCGGGAGAAGGGCGCGGGCGCGCTCTGAGGCGGGGCGGGGCCCGGCCCGGGTACGCGATCCGATCGGGGGGGGTGCCTCTATGTTCTTCGTCAAGCGTGTGGGCAGCTTCGGCTTGGGGTCCGTTCTTCTTCGTGGGGCATGAGACTGTCTGGTCGTGCCAGAGATGATGAGTGGGTTGGAGGCGGCCTTGGCTGAGGCGTCGTCTCCTTCGTGGACGCAACGTGTTCGTGCCGGGCGCGACCTTGCTTCCTTCGCTGATGTTTCTGAGGCTGCGGAAGCGCTGGTGGGGCTGCTGCTGGACGTCGAGGACACGGCGGTGATCCGACAGACGGCAGAGGCCCTGGCCCGGGTGGGGACGGTGGCCGCCGTAAGGCTCATCGCTCTCGCGGTTGCCGAGGCTGACGACAACCAGGCTGACTGGCTGCAGACCGGGGTGCATGACGCGCTCGTGGGACCGGACGGTGTGCCGGACGTCGCAGCGGCCTGCGCGAACCTCGCCCGGGACCAGGAGGACGCTGTCCGACGGGCTGCCGCAGATATCTCGGCGTGGACAGACGACACAAGGCGTTGACCTGAATCGACCTGCCTGTGGGCTGGTTCATGCAGCTGTCGCTTGGGGAAGGCGGGGTTCGTAGAAGGTGCCGTCGCGGAGCATGGCGAACAGAACGCTGATGCGTTGGCGGGCGAGGCGGAGGATGGCCTGGGTGTGGGTCTTTCCGCGGGCCCGGCACTTGTCGTAGTAGGTGCGGGAGGCGGGATCGGCGTTCATGCAGGCAAAGGCGGACAGGAACATGGCGCGTTTGAGCTGGCGGTTGCCGCCTCGGGGTGCGTGTTCGCCATGGATCGAGGTGCCCGACGACTTCGTGGTCGGGGCGAGTCCGGCGTAGGAGGCCAGGTGGGCGGCGCTCGGGAAGCTGGTGCCGTCGCCGACGGTGACCAGCAGGACGGCGGCGGTCCTGACGCCGACGCCGGGCATCGACGTCAGGACCGGGGAAAGAGGGTGGGCCTCCAGCAGGGCGTTGATCTGGGCTTCCAGGGCCCGGCGCTGTTCGTGGACAGCGGCGAGAGAGCGGGCCAGGGAGGGCACGACGATGTCGAGGGTGCCGGTGCCCGGGACCACGACGGTCTGCTCGTCCAACGCCTCGAAGACATCGTCGATCAGCCGCTGGGCCATGCGCGGGGCCTTGGGCCGGATGAGCTCGACGAGCCTGCGGCGGCCGGCTTTGCGCAGTGCGGCCGGGGAGCCGTAGCGCTCCAGCAGCCAGGTGACGGCCTGGTGGTCGAGGCGGGGGCCCAGAACGCGTTCCAGCGACGGGTGGAACTGGGTGAGCAGGCCGCGTATCCGGTTGGACGTGCGGGTGGCCTCAGCGGCGAGGTCCTGG
Source organism: Streptomyces sp. NBC_00878 (assembly GCF_026341515.1). Classification (NCBI taxonomy): domain Bacteria; kingdom Bacillati; phylum Actinomycetota; class Actinomycetes; order Kitasatosporales; family Streptomycetaceae; genus Streptomyces; species Streptomyces sp. NBC_00878. The sequence goes on from NZ_JAPEOK010000001.1 coordinate 7,436,627, forward strand.
TCGAAGCCCACGAGGACCGTGAGTTCGGCGGTGATCTCGTCGGTGAGCTCCAGCGAGCGCAGGGTGTGCGGCATGGTGCGGGCCGCATCCGCGATCACCGCGGCGTCCTTCGCGTCGGTCTTGGCCTCACCCGGGTACAGGTCGGCGATCCGCCGCATGGCCAGGCCGGGCAGGTAGGCGACCTCGCAGCCGGCGTCCCGGGCCACGGTCAGGGGGAGAGCCCCGATCGAGGCGGGCTGGTCCACGATCACCAGCACGGTGCCGAACTTCGCGGTCAGCTTGTCGAAGACGGCCCGTAGTTTCGGCTCGCTGTTGGGCAGCTGCTTGTCGAGGACCTTCTTCCCGGCTGGCGTGAGCCCATGGCCGTGATGGGCGCTCTTGCCGACGTCCAGGCCGAGGAATACGCCCACGTCTTGGGTGTCGAACATCGCGCCCTTCCAGGGAAGTTGAACGTGCCGGCCTCGGCAGTGGTGTCGTACGCGCGCATCCACGTTATGCAGACCTGCCGCCCGCGAACTGCCCGGCATTGCGCCGGACCGGGCGGTGGCCGGACCTCTCATCAGCGTCTCCGACGGCACCTCCCGGGCCCGGTGACACCACCCCCCAGGTCATCCGTTCGACAGGGGGACACAGTCATGCCGGGCCCGGAGGCCAGCGGCCCTCTTGCAGGACCGCGGAAAACATAACGGGGGCGGCGTATAACGGCGTACTACGGCGTTATACGGCGTACTTCGGGGAACCCGTCACCGTGACCATCGGCCGAGCGTCAACGTGACCATCGGCCGAGCACCGACTGCGAAGGCATCGGGCCGCGGGCGGGCACGATGTGCGTTCGTTCCGTAAGGGAACCGCACACTCGGGGATCGTGCCAGATCAGGGTACGAACGGGCACACGAGTTTTCCGCCAGGGTAACCACGCGGTCACGGACCGGACTCAAAAAGTCACCGCACGCCCCTCGTGGCGACGATGTGTCGTACTCCACACTGGGTTCCGGTGCCTGAGTCCTCGGAGCGCGGCCGACCCGAACGCGACGGGTCCTATGTCCCCGCGGTTCCGCTCAACGTGTTCGGGACGGACAGCGGCAAGGCCGTCGGCTCCGCCCCTCGACGTACCGCTGCCGCACGCCTCAGCAGCGACATTCCTGGAGGTCGCCCCCGTGCAGACCCAGACCCTCTCCCAGACCGACAACGCCACCGACACGGACACGGATTCCGATTCCGACGTCATAGCGGCCGTACCGCCGCAGAGCCGTGTCGCGCACCACCCCGAGACGGCGGCGGAGCCTCAGGGCCCGTCGGCCGAGCCCGACGAGCCGCCCGTCACCCTCGTGGAGACCGAGACGCCGGAGCCGGTGGAAGTCCCCCGCGGGCGTACGGACACCGGTGGGCCCTCGTCCGACCTGTTCCGCCAGTACCTGCGGGAGATCGGCCGGATCCCGCTGCTCACCGCGGCGGAGGAGGTGGAGCTGGCGCGCCGGGTCGAGGCCGGCCTCTTCGCGGAGGAAAGGCTGCGGCTGGCTCCCGACCTGGACAGCCAACTCGCCCTGGACCTCGACAAGTTGGTGGTCATGGGCCGGATGGCCAAACGCCGTCTGATCGAGGCGAACCTCCGGCTCGTCGTCTCCGTCGCCAAGCGGTACGTGGGGCGCGGGCTGACCATGCTCGATCTGGTCCAGGAGGGAAACCTTGGCCTGATCAGGGCGGTCGAGAAGTTCGACTACGCCCGCGGGTACAAGTTCTCGACGTACGCGACCTGGTGGATCCGCCAGGCCATGTCCCGGGCCCTCGCCGACCAGGCCCGGACGATACGGGTGCCCGTCCATGTGGTCGAGCTGATCAACAGGGTGGTGCGGGTGCAGCGCCGCATGCTGCAGGAACGGGGGTACGAGCCGACGCCGGAGGAGGTCGCGGCGCACCTGGACCTGCCCAGCGAACGGGTCAGCGAGGTCCTGCGGCTGGCCCAGGAGCCGGTGTCCCTCCACGCGCCTGTGGGCGAGGAGGACGATGTGGCGCTCGGGGACCTGATCGAGGACGGGGATGCGACGAGTCCTGTGGAGTCGGCGGCGTTCCTGCTCCTGAGGGAGCACCTGGAAGCGGTCCTGTCGACCCTCGGCGAGCGTGAGCGCAAGGTCGTCCAACTCCGCTACGGCCTGGCCGACGGCCGCCCCCGCACGCTGGAGGAGATAGGCCGCATCTTCGGCGTCACCCGCGAACGGATCCGCCAGATCGAGTCCAAGACGCTGAACAAACTCCGCGACCACGCGTTCGCGGACCAACTGCGGGGCTACTTGGACTGACCTGGGGTTTTCTCGCCCCCGCCGCCCAGGCCCCCGCTGAAATTCAGCCCCTCCGGCGTTTGAGGAGCGGGGGTTCGGGGGCGGAGCCCCCGAAAGGGACGGGAATGGGTAGGGGCGGCGGGGGCGAAAAATGCCCTCAGTCCACCTCCACCACCGCCTGCGCGAACTGGGCCTGGTACAGGCGCGCGTACGCTCCCTCCGCCGCCAGCAGGTCCGTATGCGCGCCCTGCTCCACGATCGAACCGTTCTCCATCACGAGGATCGTGTCCGCGTCCCGGATCGTCGACAAGCGATGCGCGATCACGAACGACGTCCGACCGTGCGCGAGCTTCGCCATCGCCTTCTGGATGAGCACCTCCGTACGCGTGTCCACCGAACTCGTCGCCTCGTCCAGCACCAGAATCACCGGATCGGACAGGAACGCCCGAGCGATCGTGATGAGCTGCTTCTCGCCCGCGCTCACCCCCGACCCCTCGTCGTCGATGACGGTGTCGTACCCGTCGGGCAACGTACGGACGAAGCGGTCCGCGTGCGCCGCCCGGGCCGCCTCCTCGATCTCCCCACGCGTGACCTCACGCGAAGCCCCGTACGCGATGTTCTCCGCGATCGTCCCGCCGAACAGCCAGGTGTCCTGCAGCACCATGCCGATCCCGGCCCGCAGTTCGTCCCGGGACATCTTCGCGACGTCGACCCCGTCGAGGGTGATACGCCCGCCCGTCACTTCGTAGAACCGCATCAGCAGGTTCACGAGCGTCGTCTTGCCGGCGCCCGTCGGGCCGACGATCGCGACCGTGTGCCCCGGCTCCACCTTCAGCGACAGGTCCTCGATGAGCGGCTTCTCCGGGTCGTACCGGAAGGAGACCCCCTCCAGCGCCACCCGGCCCCGGAGTTCCTCCGGACGCGCGCCCGTCACCGGGTCCGCCTCCTGCTCCTCCGCGTCCAGCAGTTCGAAGATCCGCTCCGCCGAAGCGACCCCGGACTGCACGAGGTTCGCCATGGACGCGACCTGGGTGAGCGGCATGGAGAACTGCCGGGAGTACTGGATGAAGGCCTGGACGTCACCGATCGAGAGGGCGCCCGAGGCGACACGCAGTCCGCCGACCACGGCCACCAGCACATAGTTCAGGTTCGACACGAACATCATCAGCGGCTGCATGACCCCGCTGTTGAACTGCGCCCGGAACCCGGCCTCGTACAGCTTCTCGTTCTCCTCGGCGAACTGTGCCGCCGACTCGTCCTGCCGTCCGAAGACCTTCACGAGGTTGTGGCCGGTGTACATCTCCTCGATGTGCGCGTTGAGCTTGCCGGTGGTCCGCCACTGCTGCACGAAGTGCGGCTGCGACCGCTTCCCGACGAGCACGGCCACGTAGAACGACAGCGGCACGGTGACCAGCGCGACGAGCGCGAGCAGCCACGACACCCAGAACATCATCGCCAGCACACCGACGATGGTCAGCAGCGAGTTGACGAGCTGGCCCAGGGACTGCTGGAGGGTCTGCCCGATGTTGTCGATGTCGTTCGTGGCGCGGCTGAGCACCTCACCGCGCTGACGCTTGTCGAAGTACGACAGCGGCAGCCGCGACAGCTTCGTCTGCACGTCCTCGCGCATGTTGTACATCGTCTTGTTGACGGCCCGGTTCACCAGCCGCGTCGCCACGGCCATCAGCAGACCTGCCACCAGGAACGCCGCGAGCGCGAGCCCCAGCACCTCGCCGACCGTGCCGAAGTCGATGCCCTTGCCCGGGGTGAAGTCCGTCCCGGAGAGCATGTCGGCCGTACCGCCGTCGCCGCGCTCCCGCATCGCCGCGAGGACCTCGGCCTTCGTCCGGCCCGCGGGCATCTCCCGCCCGACGACCCCGGCGAAGACGAGGTCGGTGGCCCGGCCCAGGATCTTCGGCCCGAGGACCGAGAGGCCGACGCTGACCACCACGGCGACGAGCATTCCGTACAAGGTCGCGCGTTCCGGTCGGAACTGTTTCAGGAGCCGCTTTCCGGACCCCCTGAAGTCCATCGAGTGCTGGTCGGGACCGCCCCCGGCCATCATCCGCCCCATGGGCCCGGCCATCAGGCTGCCTCCGCTTCCGTCAGCTGGGAGAGCACGATCTCCCGGTATGTCTCGTTCTCCGCCATCAGTTCGTGGTGGCGGCCGGCGCCGACGACCCGGCCCTCGTCGAGGACCACGATCCGGTCGGCGTCCCGGATGGTCGACACCCGCTGGGCGACGATCACGACGGTCGCCTCGGCGGTCTCCTCGCCGAGGGCCCGGCGCAGCGCCGCGTCCGTCGCGTAGTCGAGCGCCGAGAAGGAGTCGTCGAAGAGGTAGATCTCGGGCCGCTGCACGAGGGTCCGGGCGATGGCGAGCCGCTGCCGCTGACCGCCCGACACATTCGTCCCGCCCTGCGCGATCGGCGCGTCCAGACCGTTCTCAAGACCCTCCACGAAGCCCTTGGCCTGCGCCACCTCCAGCGCGTGCCACAGCTCCTCGTCGGTCGCGTCCGGATTCCCGTACCGGAGATTGGTCGCCACCGTGCCCGCGAAGAGGTACGGCTTCTGCGGTACGAGGCCGACCGTGCGCGCGAGCAGCCGCGGCTCGACCGTGCGTACGTCGACGCCGTCCACCAGCACCTCGCCGTCGGTGGCGTCGAACAGCCGGGGGACGAGGCCGAGGAGCGTGGACTTGCCGCTGCCGGTCGAGCCGATCACGGCGGTGGTCTCGCCCGGCCGGGCCACCAGGTCGATGGTCCTGAGCACCGGTTCCTCGGCACCCGGGTAGCGGAACCCGGCGCCCCGGATCTCCAGATGCCCGTGCCGCCGCAGCTCCAGGACGGGCGCCTTCGGCGGGACCACGCTGCTGGAGGTGTCCAGAACCTCCTGGATGCGCTCGGCGCACACCTCCGCGCGCGGCACCATCATGAACATGAAGGTGGCCATCATCACGGACATGACGATCTGCATGAGGTAGGCGAGGAAGGCGGTCAGCGCGCCGATCTCCATCCCGCCGCTGTCGATCCGGTGGGCACCGAACCACACCACCGCGATCGAGGACACGTTCACGACCGTCATGACGATCGGGAACATCAGCGCCAGCATCCGTCCGGTGCCCAGGGACACCTCGGTGAGGTCGGCGTTCGCCTTCCGGAAGCGCTCCTCCTCGTAGCCGTCGCGTACGAAGGCGCGGATGACGCGGTTGCCGGTGATCTGCTCGCGCAGCACCCGGTTCACCGTGTCGAGCCGCACCTGCATGGTGCGGAACAGCGGCCGCAGCCGGCGCACGATGAGGCTGACCGAGATCCCGAGCACCGGCACGACGGCGAGCAGCACCCCCGACAGCGGTACGTCGAGACCGAGCGCGAGGACGATGCCGCCCACGCACATGATGGGGGCCGACACCAGCAGGGTGAACGTCATCAGGGTGAGCATCTGCACCTGCTGCACGTCGTTCGTCGTGCGGGTGATCAGCGAAGGCGCCCCGAAGTGGCCGACCTCACGCGCGGAGAACGACTGCACCCGGTCGAAGATGCCGGCCCGGATGTCCCGGCCGACCGCCGAGGCCGTACGAGCGCCGTAGTAGACGGCCCCGATGTTGCAGACGACCTGGGCGAGAGAGATGCCGATCATCACGGCGCCGAAGGACAGGATGTAGCCGGTGTCGCCGTCCACGACACCGTTGTCGATGATGTCCGCGTTGAGGGTGGGCAGGTAGAGCGTGGCGCAGGTCTGCAGGAACTGCAGCAGGACGAGCAGGGCGATGGGTTTCTTGTAGGGCGTGAGATAGGTACGCAGGAGTCGTATGAGCACGCTGGGTCTCTCGGAGTCGGCGGCGGGGCGGTTGGTTGCCCCTGGCCCCTATCGTCGGACACTCCCCCCGTGTTACCTCAACTCATTAACCCAAGAGAGGTCCAAGAGCGGACGGGGTCTCAGTCGGAAGGCGTAGGCCGTAGCAGTATGCCGTCCGAGCCGTCCCGCCGTCGGAAACTCTGCGCAACCCTCCGAGGGGCTCAGGGGCGGAAGGCACCCGGGTGGGTCTGGTCCCGTACCGACACGTACTGCTGCCGCACGGCCTGCCCCACCGCCAGCTCCTCGCCCGGCTCCAGGACCTGCGCGGCCGCGCCCTGCCAGACGGGCGGCAGCCCCGCCTGGATCGTGCCCTGCGAGACACCGAGCGCCCAGGCCGCCTGCCGGGCCGCACCGATCGCCGCGTAGTCCGCGGGCTGCGGCACCACGATCTGCGTACCGAGCAGCGCGGGCGCGCAGGCCTGCACCGCGCTCAGCTCGGCGGCCGGGCCCAGCAGGAAGGTCCGCCGCACCTCCACGCCCCGCTTGCGGAGCACGTCCAGCGCGTCCGCGAGCCCGCACAGCATGCCCTCGAAGGCGGCCCGCGCCAGGTGCTCGGGCTTCATCGACTCCCGCCGCAGCCCGGCCAGCGTCCCCGCCGTGTGCGGCAGGTTGGGCGTCCGCTCACCCTCCAGATAGGGCAGCATGACGAGCCCGTGGGAGCCCGGGGTGGACTTCATCGCCAGGTCCGACAGGCCCTCCAGGTCCGGTACGCCGAGGAGTTCGGCGGCGCCGCGCAGTGCCCGTACCGCGTTGAGCGTGGTGACGACCGGCAGGTGCATCCCGGTCGCGTCCGCGAGCGAGGTGATCATTCCGGAGGAGTCGACGAGCGCCTCGTGGTGCACGGCCATCACGGAACCGGAGGCGCCGAGCGACACCACCGCGTCCCCGAGCCCGATGCCCAGACCGAACGCCGCCGCCATCGTCTCGCCCGTCCCCGCCGAGATCAGCAGCCCCTCGGGCGTCGTCCCCGCGGCCTCCCACGGCCCGAGCACGTCCGGCAGCAGCGCCTGATGCCCGAGCGCCAGCTGTACGAGGTCGGGCCGGTACCCACCGGTCGCAGCCGACCAGTAGCCGGTGCCCGAGGCCCCGCCTCGGTCGGTGGTCCGACGGGCCGGGCGGCCGAGCAGCTGCCACACCAGCCAGTCGTGCGCCTGGAGCAGCACGGTGGTGCGCAGCGCGGCGTCGGGTTCGGTCTTCGCGAGCCAGCGCAGCTTCGTCACCGGCTGCGCGGCCTGCGGCACGCAGCCCACGGCCTGCGCCCAGGCCTCCCGCCCGCCGAGCGCGTCGACCAGGTCGGCGGCCGCGACCTGCGCCCGCTTGTCCCCGCCGACCATCGCCGGACGCACCGTGTTGCCCTGGGTGTCCACCGGCACGAGCCCGTTCTGCTGCGCGGAGACGCCGATGGCCTGGACACCTTCGAGGAGCCCGCCGCCCGCGGCCTCGCCCAGGGACAGCAGCCAGGCCTGCGGGTCGACGTCCGAGGGCCGGCCACCCTCGGACGGACCGTCGACCGGGTGCGGGGCATAGCCCTGCCTGAGCACGGCTCCGCTGTCCGCGTCGCAGACGACGATGCGAGTGAAATCGGGCGAACTGTCCAGCCCGGCGACTATCCCCATGGCGGAAATTCTGCCGTACGACCGGACCGGGCCGTACCGGACCGGCTGAGGCGGCCGTACCGGTTACGTATTGCCGGTGCCCCAGTCGTCATCGGTTCGCGTGCCGTTCGTGTTGCGCTCACGCAGGTGACGGACCCTTTCGGCCACCGAGTCCGGGACCCGGTCACCGACCTTCTCGCTCACCACGTGGTACGCCTTGCCGGCGAACTCACGCCCCTGCTGGGCCGCGGACTCGGCGGTGTTGCGCACCGCGGGGTTCTGAGCGACCTGCTGGGCGGTCTTCCTCAACTGCTCGTAGCGCTCGCGCCCGGCACGTGTGCCCAGCACGTAACCCAGGGCCAGTCCGGCGACGAACGTGAGCCGGTAGCGCATGACGGCCACCCTTCTCTTGTGAGTCGGTCCCTTACGGCGCGTAGGTCGCAGACGGGTTACCGATTGGCGGAGCACCCCCCTGCTTGCGCTAATGTATGTGTCGCAGCGAGCGCACGCCCTCTGGCGAATACCCAGGGAGGTACGTTCGATGCAACGAGGCAATCCTCCGTAGCTCAATTGGCAGAGCAGCCGGCTGTTAACCGGCAGGTTACTGGTTCGAGTCCAGTCGGGGGAGCTTCGATCTTCCGTAGCTCAATTGGCAGAGCAGCCGGCTGTTAACCGGCAGGTTACTGGTTCGAGTCCAGTCGGGAGAGCCACCTGGAGCACCTGGACGAGGACCCCGTTGGGGTCCTTTTTCATGTCCCCGGGAACCGCTGCGCCCCAGGTGAGGTCCTTGAGGGCAGGCGAAGTCGACCATCCGAAGCAGGAGATCGTATGAGCGGCTATGCTGCGGCAGACGGCGCGCACAAATGTGCGCGACGCGCCGTAATGGGGCGGTAGCTCAGCCGGTTAGAGCAGCGGACTCATAATCCGTCGGCCGTGGGTTCGAGTCCCACCCGCCCCACTTCGCGCTACGCGGAGAGAATCGATCTGACCTGCGGCTTTTTCGTGTCCCGCGCTTGGATCCGATGGTGGCGCAGCGGCCTTCAAGGTGTGTATGCCGTCCCAGGGGCCAAGCCAGGGGCCAACTGATGTCAGATATCTACTGATTTCCATGCGGCCTTGTCAGGTCCGTGTCAGTGCCTTCACGGGTGTTCTGAAAGGCCTTGCCGGTGAGCTGCTCGCCAGGATGGCTGGCTTGCCTGACGGAAGTCGGCGGCGCGCGATGGGGTGTCTGTGCACTGGACCTGGTCACAGCAAGCCGGGCAGGGTGCGTGTCGGTCCGGCCCTGAAACGGCCCGAACTGAAAACGGTCCGGCGGGTACGCCGGACACGGCTTCAGATGTCAAGGACCGTTCGATCACCCCGCTGATGGACCAGGGCCTGTCCGGTCGGCGGGGAGGAACACCGGACAGGCCCTGGTGGATTCGGGCGGGAAGGGGCGTAGGAGGACGCCGGCGGGGATGGTCCCGTAGCCGTCCGTCAGTCCCGGTTCAGCAAGACCGTCGTGTCGGGCAGAAGCATGCCGTCCTTGCTGAGTGGTCCTGAGGCGAGGAGGGGGCTGGCGTCGGGAAGAGGGGTCGGCTGGTCGGAGAGGTTGACCGCGCAGAGCAGGCCGTTGCCTCGTTCGAAGAGGAGCGTGCCGTCCGGGCTGTCCAGCCAGCGGAAGTCCTCGCCCCGCAGGTTGGGGTTCGTGCGGCGCAGGCGCAGGGCGGAGCGGTAGAGCTGGAGCATGGAGGCGCGGTCGGCCTGGTTGGCTTCGGCGGTGTAGGACTTCCACTCCTCGGGCTGGGGCAGCCAGGGGGTGGCGGACACGGAGGTGCTGAAGCCGAAGGGCGGGGTGTCGCCGGTCCAGGGGAGGGGGACACGGCAGCCGTCGCGGCCTCGGATCGTGTGGCCGGAGCGTTCCCAGGTGGGGTCCTGGAGGGCCGACTCGGGGAGGTCTTCGACCTCGTAGAGGCCCAGTTCCTCGCCCTGGTAGATGTACGCGCTTCCCGGCAGGGCCAACATCAGCAGGGCCGCCGCTCGGGCACGGCGGGTGCCGAGAGCGAGGTCGCTGGGGTGGCCCTGGTCGCGCATCGGGGTGGTGACGCCGGTGTGGGCGCGGCCGTAGCGGGTGACGTGGCGGGTTTCGTCGTGGTTGGACAGGACCCAGGTGGCGGGGGCGCCGACGGTGGCGAGGTCGGTGATGGTGCGGTCAATGACCTCACGCAGCTTGTCGGCTTCCAGGGCGCACTTGAGGAAGTCGAAGTTGAAGGCGGTGTGGAGTTCGTCGGGGCGGAGGTAGTCGGGCATGCGGCCGGGGCGCACGTGGGCCTCGGCGACGAAGACACGGCGGTCCTCGTAACTGTCGGCGATCGCACGCCAGTTACGGAAGATGTCGTGGATTTCGGCGCGGTCCCAGTGGGGGTGGTTCTCCTGGCCTTCCGCCGCCAGGACCGAGAACTCCATCAGGCCCTGGTCCGGTAGGGCCGGGTCCTTGACCATGCCGTGGGCGACGTCGATGCGGAAGCCGTCGACGCCCAGGTCGAACCAGAAGCGCAGGACCGACTCGAACTCTGCCCGGACCTCGGGGTTGTCCCAGTTGAGGTCGGGCTGTTCGGGGGCGAAGAGGTGGAGGTACCACTGGCCGTCGGCGGTGCGGGTCCAGGTGGGGCCGCCGAAGGCGGCGTGCCAGTCGTTGGGGGGTAGGGATCCGTCCTCGCCCTTGCCGTCGCGGAAGATGAACCGCTCCCGCTCCGGGGAACCGGGCGCCGCCGCCAATGCCTCCTGGAACCAGGCGTGTTGGTCGGAGGTGTGGTTGGGGACGATGTCCAGGATCACCCGCAGGCCCAGCTCGTGGGCCTCGGTGATCAGCTTCCGGGCCTCGTCGAGGGTGCCGTATGTGGGGTGGATGCCTCGGTAGTCGGAGACGTCGTAGCCGCCGTCGGCCAGCGGGGACGGGTACCAGGGGTTGATCCAGATCGCGTCGATGCCGAGGTAGGCCAGGTACTGCAGGCGGGAGCGGAGACCGGCGATGTCGCCGGTTCCGTCGCCGTCGCCGTCGGCGAAGCTGCGTATGTAGACCTGGTAGATGGCGGCGGAGCGCCACCAGGAGTCACCGGCGGAGGTCGCGGTGTCGTTCGTGGGGGTCGGGTTGCTCATAACGCTCGGTCCTGACTGTTCTGGAGGTGGTGGGGGTGTCAGCCCTTGACCGAGCCCTGGAGCAGCGCCTTGACGAAGTGGCGTTGCAGGAACAGGAACACGAGGATCGTGGGGGCCATGATGAGCAGGGCGCCGGCGTTCAACAGGACTTGGTCGGTGCTGTATTTGGTGGTGAACGCCTGGAGGGCGCCGGCCATCGTTCGCTTGTTGGGGTCGTCGATCAGCACCAGGGCGAGCAGGAACTGGTTCCAGGTGGACAGGAACATCAGCAGCGCCAGCGAGGCGATCGCGGGGCGGGCGAGTGGCAGGTGGATGTGGAGCAGGGCCCGCCAGGGGCCGGCGCCGTCCATGCCCGCCGCTTCGGATAGCTCTCGGGGTACGCCGGCGAAGTGCGCCCGCATCCAGAACACCGCGAACGGCATGTTCATCCCGATGAGGGGGAGGACCAGCGCCCACTGGGTGCCCAACAGGCCCATGGCCCTGGTCTGTTCGTAGAGGGGGACGATCACGATCTCGTACGGCAGCGTCAGCGTCATGACCAGGACGATGTAGAAGACGCGGCCCAGCGGGATCTCCAGGACGGCGATCGCGTACGCGGCCATCGTGGAAATCAGGACCGCCACCGGGACCACGCCGAGCACGATGAGCGTGCTGGACTTCAGCAGCGTGGTGATGTTGGCGACGTTCCAGGCGTCGACGAAGTTGTGCCAGTGCGGGTCGGACGGCCAGCTCAGACCGGAGGGGAAGGATCCCTGGGGTGCGAGGGCCGCGCTGACCATGCTCAGCAGCGGTACGACCGAGTAGAGCGCGGCTGCTGTGATCAGTACGAGTCCGGGGGCGCGGCGGCGCAAAGTCCGTACGGTCTGCGTTCGTTCGGGCATAGGTCACTTCTCCCGGAACAGCCGCTGGAGCGGTACGACGACGGCGATCACGATCAGGGCGAGGACGACGGCGAGGGCGGAGGCCGCGCCGAGGCGGGCGTCGTTGAAGGCCAGGTTGTAGACGGCGACTCCCGGGACCATCGTCTGGGTTCCGGGGCCGCCCTGGGTGGAGAGGTAGACGACGTCGAAGCTGGCGAGCGCGGCGATGATCGTGATGGTGACGCAGACGCCGATCTCGTTGCGCAGGCCGGGCAGGGTCACGGCCAGGAACTGGCGGACCGGTCCGGCGCCGTCGATGCGGGCCGCCTCGTACAGGCTGTTGTCGATCTTTCCGATGCCGGACAGGAGCAGCATCGTGCACAGCCCGGTGGACAGCCAGGTGCCGATGAAGCCGACGGCAGTCAGGGCCCAGGTGAAGTCGGCGAGCCAGGGGCGGGCGAGGTCGTCGAGGCCGACGGCGCGCAGGAGCTGGTTGACCACGCCGTTGTCGGAGTACATCCAGGTCCAGGCGACGCCGGCGGCGGCTCCGGGGATGATCTGCGGGAGGAAGAGGAGGGTGCGGGCCAGGGCTCCGGTGAAGCGGCCCTGGAGCTGGCGTAGTACGGAGGCGGTGATCAGGGCGAGGGTCACCGGCAGAACGGTGAAGAAGAGGATCAGGTAGAAGGCGTGGAGCAGGGTGGTGAACTGCTCGGAGTCGGTGAAGACCGCCGTGTAGTTCTTCAGGCCCACCCAGGTGGAGGCGCCGATGCCGTCCCAGTCGTAGAAGGAGTACTGGATCGACAGCAGGACCGGGTAAAAGTTGAAGACGCCGTAGAAGGTGAGGGCGGGGAGGGCGAAGAGCCAGCCGGCCCACCGGTGCGCCCGGAGCCTGCGGCGGCCCCGGGCGGCGGCGCCCTTCCTGGTCGGTCGGGTCGAAGGCATGGTGCTCAGCTGCTCTTGAGGGCGTCGGCGTAGGCGGTCTGGAGGGTCTTCACCATCGCGGCCGGCTCGACCTTGCCGGAGACCAGGAGCTGGAGCTGCTGGGTCACCTTGGTGCCGACGGCGGGGGCGGAGTTCTGCAGCCAGCTGTCGAAGCCGTTGTCGGCGGCGATGGCTGCGTAGCCGGTCTGGATCTGCTCGGTCAGGGTGCCGGACAGGGACAGCTTGGCCGGGGCGGCCGTACCGGAGGTCAGCGCCGCGTACCCGTTGGCGACGGCGACCTTCGCTGCTTCGGGGGTGGTGAGGAAGTCGAGGAACAGGGCGGCGGCGTCCTTGTTCTTGGAGCGGGCTGCGATAGAGAAGGCGAGGGTGTTGCTGGTCATGCCGGCGTACTGGCCGCCCTCGGTGGCCGGGGGCATCGGGAAGACGCCGTACTTGCCCTTGAAGTTCTTGTCGATGGTCTGGGTGATCCAGCTGCCCTGGAAGAAGAACAGGCCCTTGCCGCCGGTGAACTGGCCGTACGACGCTTCCTGGTTGATGGCGTTGACGTCGGAGGCGAAGTAGCCGGCTTTGATCCACTTCTGCAGGGTCTCGGTGGCCTTGACCGCGGCCGGGGTGTCCAGGGTGGCGCCGGGCTTGTGGTAGACGATGTCGCTGAGCTTCTGGGCGCCCATGTAGTCGCCGAGCAGCAGGTTGTAGAGGTGGCCGATCAGACCGTCCTGGTTGGAGGCCACGATCGGGGTGATCCCGGCCTTCTTCGCCTTGGCCAGGTCCGCTTCGAGCTCGGCGACGGTCGAAGGCACGGTCTTCACGCCGATCTTGGCCGCCAGTTCCTTGTTGTAGAAGACGCCGACCAGGGGCCCGGCCGAGCCGCCCGCCTGATACAACGACCCGCCGCCGATCACGCCCATTGCCACCCGTCCCGGGGCCAGCGCGGAGGCGGGGACCTTCTCGCTCCAGCCGTACGCCTTGTCGTAGGCGTCGAGGTTGGTGAGCAGGTTGTCCTTGACGCCGCCGAGGAGGTCGTACGGCTGGACGATGTCGGGCGTGGAATCGGAAGCGAGGAGCCTCGGCAGGACCGTGTTGTAGTTGTTGTCCGCCTCGACGCGCAGCTTGACCTTGATCTTCGGGTACTCGGCCTGGAAGGCGTCCGCGAGGCCCTGCTCGTACGACTCCAGGCCGGCCGCGGAGAACAGCGTCAGGGTCGCCGGGGTGTCCGCGACCGCGGTGTTCACTGCGGTCGGGGTCGCGTTGGCCGGTGAGTCGGAGCCCGAGTCCGATCCGGGGGCGCTGCACGCCGCCAGTGTGACCAGCGCGGACGCGGCGGCGATGGCTGCCAGCGGGGTGCGCAGACGGGCAACGGCGCGGGTGCCCGGTCTGGCGGGGGAGGTGGGGTGCTGCTCAGGCATGATGCCTCCTCGCATTCATGCGTCTGCCGCTCACGGTCGGCAGACAGAGGTCGGTGCGCATTCCGGACCGGACCGCAGGAGGTGCGAAGGTTTCGGAAGCGTTTCCGTTGCCGAAAGACTGAGGTTGCCAAGCCGCCCTGTCAAGTAACGAAACCGCAACATGCATGTGACGTGCTGAAACGATCAGATGCACGGACGGGGCAGCATTCGGCACCGGTTGAGCCCTTGAAAACCCTTCCGGGAAACATGGAAGCGTTTCCGAAAGTGGGTTAGCCTTCCGGCATGCCGCAGAGCTCCCGAAAGATCAACATGGCGGACGTGGCCCGTGCGGCCGGCGTTTCGATGGCCACCGCCTCGCGCGCGCTCAACAACGAGAACGGCGTCGCCGAGGCCACCCGCCGCCGCGTCCTCGCGGTCGCAGATGAGCTCTCCTATGTCGTCTCCCCCGAGGCGTCCCGCCTGGCCGGAGGCGACACCGGCCGGATCGCGGTGGTGGTGCCGCACATCTCCCGCTGGTTCTTCGCGACCCTCCTGGAGGGGCTGGAGTCAGTGCTGCGCGCCGCCGACCTGGACGTGCTGCTCTACCACGTCGACGACATCGAGGACCGGCACGACTTCTTCCACCGGCTGCCCGCGCGGCGCAAAGTCGACGCGGTCGTCGTCCTGGCCTTCCCCGTCGGCGAGGAGGAGCAACGGCGCCTGGAGCTGATGAGCGTCACCGTCATCGCCGCAGGCGGCCAGCACGCGCCCTACCCCAACGTCTCCATCGACGACGAGACCGCCGGCCGCCAGGCCATGGACCACCTGCTCTTCCTCGGCCACCGACGCATCGCCATGATCGCCGCCGTCGACCCCGACCAGCCGGACGAGGTACAGCCGTCGGGCCGCTCGAACGCGTACCACGCCGCCCTGCGCGACGCAGGCATCCCCGTCGACGAACGACTCATCGTCACCGTCGACTGGGGCGGCGCCCAGGGAGCCGACGCCATGGCCAAACTCCTCAGCCAGCCCAAACCCCCCACCGCCGTCTACGCCCACTCCGACGAAGTCGCCCTCGGCGCGATCCGCACGCTCCGACGCGCCGGCCTGCGCATCCCCGACGACATGTCCGTCATCGGCATCGACGACCACCCCGTCGCCGAACTCACCGACCTCACCACTGTCCGCCAACCCGTCCGGGAGCAAGGTGAACTTGCCGGACGCATGCTCCTGAAGATCCTGCGCGGCGAAGAGACCGACCACGACGTCGTCGTTCCCACTCAGCTCGTCATCCGTGGGAGCACCGCGCCACCGCGTGGGTGACCGCAAACCGCGCTGGGAGAAGTGGACCTGAACCGGCGGCCGGATGGCTGTACCCCTGTGCCAGGAAGCGAGGCTGATGCGCGTTGGAAAGGCAATCCGCTGCACGAAGGTTCCGGCCCTCTTGCCGAGCTGGGCGGACGCCGGTTGCTGCAACTTCTGAGTGCCCTTCAAGGATGCTCAGGGGCCATCCAGGGGCCGCAAGGGCAGGAACGGATCGACAAGGACCGTGCGGGGCTGACATTGATCAACCCGTTTGACCTGCGAAAACGCCAAGGATCAGCATTGATCGGCAAGGACCGCCAAGATCCCCAATGGACTCATAATCCGTCGGCCGTGGGTTCGAGTCCCACCCGCCCCACTTGAGACGTGGCCTGACCTGCGGAAACGTTCCTCGTGAGGTGTTGGAGCGTCAACTTTCACTCAACGGACGCAATCCGCTGCCGACGTGGCCGTGCCGACGGTGTTCCCGGGCCGGTTCGTTGTCCCATGTGCTGGTCTGTGGGCATGGGGCTGTCATCCACTGGAGTTTGCTGAGCGCCGTCATGCCGTAGATCTCGCCGGTTCCTGGCCTATCGCACACCGGGCTGGAGCTCGATGCGCATGTCGTCGGCTTCCCGGAGGACGTAGACATGATCGGTTTTCGCCCTCCAACCGGTATGCACGACGTAGTAGCGGCCCTCGCGCGCCACGATGAGCCGGAGTCTTTCGTAGCGGTAGCGAAGGTAGACATCCTCGCCGAGGTCCGTAAATTTCGGAGCGCCTGGTTGTCGAGAGCTGAGGCCGAGCCGGTGGGCGCTGTAGACAACCAGGCCGGTCCGTGTCACTACCTCACGGCCGTCGTTCGTGGCATGTCGTTCTCCGAGCTGGCCGGCGGCCAGGGTGACAGTCCAGAGCAGGAAGAGTCCTGCGGCGAAGATCGGCACAGCTGTGTCGCGAAGTCCTCTGGGGCGATCCGCGTCGATGTGTCGCGCTTCACCGAGCAGCAGACCCATCGCGATGAGCAGCGGGCCGGCCCAGCGGTACGGCAGCAGCAACTGCCATTGCCACCAGAGGATGAGCAGGAGCAGACCTGCGGCCACGACGAGTAGGTAGCAGTCAGCCAGCATCGATGCGCCGTGCGCGGCGCCCCGCACAACGCCGTCCGGTAGCGCCTGTCGTGGTCGGCGCCCGCTGATGGCGACGACGATGAGTAGCACGACGGTTCCGACGAGGACCGGGAAGGTCATCAGGTGCAGGCTCTGCAGGACGAACTCGGCGAAGCCAAAGCCGAGAGAGAACGGGGAGAGGTGGAAGTGACCGTAGTACGCACTCGTGTAGATCACGCCCACGTAGAACATCAAGGCGGCGATGAACGACGCTTGAGCGACCACGATATTGATCAGCGTGGTCGAGGACGTCAGGTCCGGTCCCGTTCGCTTCGGCCACTGAGTGGGGCGAGACTCCGGTGTGCTCACGTACCGTCCGGCGCGGGCGGGGGAACCACGTCTCCGGGGGACGCTGGGCAATCGGGCCCGCCGGGACACTCCGGAGGAGTGAGCGTGGGTGTGACGCCCGTGCCCTCCTCGTTCGTGGGTCCTGTGTTGGACGGAACGGGCTCAGGCGGGGGGACTGGCTCGCCGCCGTAGGAAGGAGAGCCGTCGGACGGCGACGGATGCGGTGACGGTGACGAGTCGGTGGCGCTCGCTGTCGTCGCTGTGGGAGAGGGCGCGGAAGGGGATGCCTCGTCCCCGTCGGAGCCATCACCTGACCCGCAGGCTGCCACGAGTCCGAGGCAGGCGGCGAACACACCGATGCGGGCCATCCGGCTGAGGGCGTACCTCATGCGTGTTCTCCGTCTCTCCCGGGCGCGATCGGGGGAGAGCGTAACGACGTTCCTCCTGGTCACCGGGTGAACCTGACGGGAGTAGCTGCCTCGCACCACTCGATCGGATCAGTCCTGCGTGATGGCAAGCTCTCCCGGCAGCACAACGTCCGTCAGGGGGTGGTGGCCGGCAGTCGCGTGGGCACGGCGGGCAGCATGATGCCGTCGCCGATGGGCGCGGTGTGCGGCACGAGGGCCTGCGACCGGGCGGTGTGAAGCAGGTCCGGAAGCGCGTACGGTTCGGCGGCGTCGGGGCCGACCCGGGGCGGCCCTCGGCCTCACTGCTCGCCCGTGACGGTCAGCCCCGCCCGTCGCGCAGTCTCCCGGCGTGGACTTCATTCACCGACTCGGTAGAGCGCGACCGCGCTGTGGCCCCACGTTTCTGCCGCACAGACGCTCCGCATCGATGAGATGAGGGGCGACACCACCCGGGCTCGCCTCGGCACGCGATCCGGCAACTCGGCTCCCGCACGCAACCCCGAAGGGCGGTGACCCCTCATAGGAGTCGAAGCACAGGAGTCGAACCACCGGGATACTCGGAGAGGAACGTCCGTTGGCCCGTCAGTTGTCTCGCCGGAAGTTCGTGGTCTACTCGCTCGCGGCATCCACGTTGACCCTCGCCGCGCCGCTCGGCTGTGACGCGGCGCCGGCGGAAGGCGCCGAGCCCGGCGCGGCCGCGCCGCGCCGTCCGTCCGACGTCCTGGTGACCGGCACCGACGACGAGATGCTGGTCCTCGAAGTCACCGCGGCCAACAAGGTTGTCGTACGACTGCCGCGCGTCGAGGTCGGTCAGGGCGTCACCACCGCGGTCGCCATGATGATCGCCGAGGAGCTGGATGCACGGCTCGTCGACGTCGACATCCCGCTCGCCGACGCCCGTACCAAGGGCAACCAGTTCACCGGGGGTTCGAGCTCGGTGAGGTCGCTGTACGGTCCGGCCCGGAAGCTGGCCGCCCTGGCGCGTGCCAAGTTGGTGACCGCGGCGGCCAGGCGCTGGAACCTCCCCGCGCGGTCCCTGCGTACCCGGAACACGAAGGTGATCGCACCGGACGGGCGTTCGGCCACCTTCGGGTCGCTGACCGCGAGCGCCGCCGGGATCCGCCGGCCGGCCGTGTCGAGCAAACCCAAGCCGGCGGTCCGGCACCGGGTGATCGGGCGGCCGACGACCCGGATCGACGCCCGGGACATCGTCACCGGCAAGGCCAAGTACGCCGGGGACCTGGCGGTGGCCGGAGCGAAGCCGACCGTGGTGGCCCGGCCGCCGACGCTCGGCGGGAAGCTCGTCTCGGTCGACTCCCGGGTCGCGCGTGCGATGCCGGGCGTGCACGCCGTCGTCAAGGTCGCCGGTGGGGTCGCCGTGGTGGCGGAGTCCTTCCACCATGCCTTCAAGGCGAGGGACGCTCTGCGGATCACCTGGGCACCGGGCCCGATGGTGGCGCTGTCCGACACGGCGATCCGCTCGCGGCTGCGGGCCGCCGTGCCACGGCTGGGCAATCCGCCGCGCGGATCGACGCAGACGGAGGGTGAGTTCGAGTTCGCCTTCGTCAGCCACGCCCCGATGGAAGTGCTGACCGCGGTGGCGGACGTTCGTGCGAACGGTGCCGAGATCTGGTTCTCCTCCCAGGGGCCGATGGGCGCCCGGGAGGACATCGCCTCGGCGGTCGGGCTGCCCGGGGCGAAGGTAAAGGTCCATGTCGTGCGAGGCGGCGGCTCCTTCGGCCGGCGGCTGAACCACGACGCCGCGATCGAGGCGGCCCTCATCTCGAAGGCGGCACGCCTGCCGGTCAAACTGATGTGGAGCCGCGCCGACGACATCCGGCACGGCCGGATGCGCCCGGCCAGCCACCACCGCATCCGGGCCAGCCACGCACGGGGCAGGGTGGTGGCGTTCGCCCACGCGATGGCTTCGGTGAGCGAGTCGTACGAGGGCCAGGGTCTTTCCGCTCAGGGGTCTGCGCAGGGATCCGCTCTGGGGCCCGCTCTCGGATCCGCGCTGGGATCCGCGCTGGGATCCGCTCAGGGCGGGGTGACCCCGGCCGTCGCACGTGCTCCCGGCCCGCTGCCCAGCGACAGCGGCCTGTACAACTTCGGCCCTCTGTCCGGGAATTCGGGCTCGGTCGAACTGGCGATCCCCCTCGGTGCCTGGCGGTCGGTGGACTCCGGGACCATGCGGACCGCGGAGGAGATCGTCGTCGACGAGGTCGCGAGGAGCCTGGGCAAGGACCCGGTCGCCTTCCGGCGCACCACACTCAGGAGCAAGGCCGTCAAAGCCGTGCTCAACAAGGTCGCGGACGCCGGTCACTGGGGCCGGACCCTGCCGACCGGCCAGGCGCAGGGTGTCGCCGTCCACGAGGAGTACGGCTCGTGCGTGGCGTGCCTGGTCGAGATCGACGTCACCGATCCGAAGAACCCCCGGGTGACCAAGGTGGTGATGGCGGCCGACGTCGGAATGGCCGTCAACCCGCGTGGTCTTCAGGCCCAGCTCATGGGCACCGCGGTCGACGGCATCTCCACCGTTCTCCAGGCCGGCCTGCACATCGACCGGGGCGCCGTACGCGAGAGCAGCTACGCCGACTTCCACTATGCCCGCCAGCGGCACGCCCCGCTGCGGTTCGAGGCGCACATCATGCCCTCCCGGCGGGAACCGGGCGGGGCGGGCGAACTCGGCGTCCCGGCCGCGGCCGGCGCCGTCGCCAACGCCTATGCCCGTGCGACGGGTTCCAAGCCCCGCCGCTTTCCCCTCAACTTCTGAAACCTCTGACCCGACCCCGAGAAGGTGCCGATGCCCTCCTACTCCTTCGTCCTCAACGGGAAGCCGGTCACTGTCGAGGCCCCGTCCGACATGCCACTGCTGTGGGTCCTGCGGGATGTGCTGAACGTGACCGGTCCCAAGTACGGCTGTGGCGTCGGCGTCTGCCGTGCCTGTACGAGCCATCTCGACGGTGGGGAGATCCAGCCCTGTGTCGTGCCGGTCGCGGACTGCGCGGACCGCGAGGTCACCACGATCGAGGGCCTGGCCGACGGCGACAGGCTGCACCCCGTGCAACAGGCGTGGATCGACCGTGATGTCGCCCAGTGCGGCTTCTGCCAGCCGGGCCAGATCATGGCCGCGGCGGCCCTGCTGAAGAAGACGTCCCACCCGACCGACGCCGACATCGACCGCATCGAGAACGTCTGCCGCTGCGGTACGTACTCCCGGATCCGCGAAGCGATCAAGAAGGCCGCGGCGAACGACTGACAGCTGTCGGTGACCCTTTGTCAGAAAGCGTCGTCAGAAAGGCCGTTGATGGTCGCATTACGGTAGTGAAAGGGCGCACGCACTCCTTTCGTGGGGTGTAACTTCTACCCGTCAGTAGAGGCTTGAGCAAGGGTGGATCTTTTGGTTGCCTCTCCGCATACCGAAAGGTTCGCCGCGTACCTTCGGATGCTGAAGGACCGCAGTCGCCGGGGTTACGACCGCCTCGGCAAGGAGGCGGGCGTCAGTGGTTCCAGCCTGCATCGGTACTGCTCCGGCCTCAGCGTCCCCGTGGACTACCGGGTGGTGCACACCTTCGCCAAGGTGTGCGGCGCCAGTGCGGAGGAGCTCCGCGAACTCCACCGGCTGTGGGCGCTCGCGGACATCGACCGGGATCGGGATGTGTCGGCCGAGACGGCAGCCAAGGGCAACCCGGAACCGGAACTGGAACCGGAACTGGAACCGGAACCGGAACTGGAACCGGACGAACCCGCTGTGCCCGCGCAGGCGAGTCCCGGGCCCGACGGGTCTGCCGTGTCCGCCCAGGGGAGCCCCGGATCCGACGACGTCACCCCGTCGGAGATCACCCCCGACGAGACCGGGAAGCCGCGACGGTTCCGGGTGCCCGAGAAATTGTCCCCCCGTTTCGCGATACTGGCCGCCGTGGTCGCGGTGGTGCTGGTGGCCGGCTTCGTGTGGATGCCCGGCGGCAGCCTCGGCGGTGCCTCATCCGCGGCCGGCGACAGGCTGCTGTACTCCTCCGCATGCCAGTCGGTGAGGATGGGGCAGCACGACGAGTGCGTGCGCGAGGTCCAGAGGCTGTTGGTGCGGGCACAGGGCAAGCTCGCCGTCGACGGGGACTTCGGGCCGGAGACCCTGCGCCGACTGACCGCGTTCCAGGTGCTGGCGGGTGTGCCTGCCAGCAGCGTGGTCGACGAGGCCACCAGGAAGGCGCTCTACGCGCAGAAGGTGAGCATGTCGACCTGGTCGCCGGCCAAGGTGGCGAAGCGGATCCGTGAGGTGTTCGTCGAGGATCCCGACGCCGCCGTGGCCATCGCCCGCTGTGCGTCGTTCCTCGACCCGCTGTGGGTGCTGCCCAACACCAACGGCAGTCGCAACTGGGGCGTGTTCCAGATCTCCGACGCCCGCCTGCAGGAACTCGGTGGCACGCCGCTGATGGCGTTCGATCCGGTGTGGAACATCAGGGCGGCCCACCAACTGTGGAGCGCCGGGCACGACTTCCACGACTGGCCCTCCTGCGAGGCGGCGTTGAAGGGCAAACCGAAGAGCTAAGGGCAAACCGAAGAGCTAGGGGCAAACCGAATAGCTGAAGCCCGGAGCTCCGCTCCCCCGAAGCGGCGTCAGATCGTGCCGCTCTCCCACCACCAGGCGCGGCCGAGGTCGGCCCTGCTGTCGACGTGCTGGTGGTCGACGGTGTACCTCTCCAGCCCGGAGAACCCGCAGGTCTCCGCCTTCTGGTAGACGGTCTTGTTGGCCACGCCGGGCACGTCGAGGTCGGCCGCGGTGCCGTACAGGTGCATGCTGTCGCTGGCCCCGCCGATCTCGGCGTTGTGCGCGATGCTGCGGAAGCCGGAGTTGACCGTGATCGGCTTGTCGCCCAGCTTCTTGCGCAGCGCCTCCAGCTTGTACATGCAGCGCCGGACGTTCTCCTTCACCTGCGACGCGCTCACCTTGCCGCCGTTGAAGTTGCCGGCCGCCTGGTCCATGAACTCGGCCCAGTTGAAATGGAGCGTGGAACCGTCCGACTGCTCCAGCGCGTTGAGCTTCGCCTGGGTGTTGGGTCCGACGCTGGCGTCGGCGGTGAGCCCGTACGCCGTCTGGAACCGGCGTACGGCCGCGGCCGTACCGGGGCCGAAGTCCCCGTCGATGCCGACCCGGGTCTGGCTGGCGCTGTCCGCCGCCCAGCCCGCGACCCTGATCTGCAGTTCGGTCACGTCGGCGCCGGTGGCGCCCTCATTCAGGGTGCGCGACCACGAATAGGCCTGTGCGACGCCCGAGAACAGCAGCTGACCGAACGCGACGCCGGCGCCGGCGGCCAACGTGCCACGCAGCATGGCCCGGCGGTTCATGGGACGGAAGGAGGAAGTCATCATCGCCCTTTCGGGGAACGCTGGTACGGGAAGAGGTCAGTAGGCGAGCTGGAAGGTGACGTTCTGCGCGTCGGTGTCATAGGGGCCCACCCGCAGAACGAAGTGGGTGCCGTCCTTCACGTCGGTGGCGACGGTCAGCCATTCGGTGCCGTGGAGGGAGTACGTGTTGTCGTGGTTGCACTTGGTGGTGTGGTCGACGAACACCGCACAGGCGTACAGGAACACCCCGGGCTCGTCCGTGATGAGCCGCATGTTGATGTCGTTGCACCGCGAGGACGTGGTGTAGGTGCCGTACGACACGGGGGACGTGGAGTAGCGGTACGTCAGGGTCTTCGCGCCGCCGTAGCAGCTGACCGCGGCGGCCGAGGACTGCGCGGAGGCGGGCGCGACGCCCACTCCCAGCAGCGCGGCCGTGGTGAGCAGAGCCGAGGCGAGCGCCTTGTTCCGGACCATGGTGGTCTCCGTTCGGTGAGGGGGCAGAGTGGTCAGAAAGCGAGCTGCACGACGGCGTCGTCGCCCTCCAGGGGGATGCCGTTGGGCACCGTGAACTTGGTGCCGTCCAGGACGTCGGTGGCGATGGTCGTCCAGCTCCGGCCGACCTTGGTCCAGCGGTTGCAGGTGCCGGTCCTCGCGAACTTCACGCAGGCGTTCACGTACTCCGCGGTACCGCTGATGACGCGCATGTTGATGTCCTGGCAGCGGCTCGTGGTCCAGTAGGGGCCGAAATCGACCACGTCCCCGTAGCGCACCGTGACCGCTCCGCCGTAGCAACTCGTGGCGGCGGCAGTGGTGGTGGCAGTCGTGGTGGCAGTGGTGGTGGCGGCCGAGGCGTGCATCGGAGCGGTGAAGCCGAGGGTGGCGAGCAGCGCGACGAGGGACGCGCGTGCGAACCGGGTGGTCATGGGGTTCTCCTTGGTCTGGCCGGTCCGGCCGGTCTGGCTGGTCCGGCCGGTTCGGCCGGGATCAGCGGTTGGCCAGACGGTCCAGGTCGGCCTGGGTGCCGTTGAACACGTCCCCGGTCGCCGGTGCCCGGACGCCCGGGACGAGCGCGGCGTCGGTGTACTGCCACATCGCCCAGGCCGTCGAGCCGGTCGGCAGCGGCGGCTGGGTGATCGACGTGCGGTAGTCCGCGAGTTGGAGCGGATACCGGGCGAAGGCGGTGGTCGAACCCATGCAGTCGTCCAGGAAGGACTTCTGGGTGTAGATGATCGGCGTGCGGCCGAAGGCCGCCTCCACCTTGTCGAGCCAGGCCTTGGCGTCGTTCACCGTGCCGTAGGCGGGGCAGCGTCCGCTGCCGTCGTCCATGCGTTCCAGGTCGAAGACCGGCGGCAGGTCGCCCGCGCGCTTCCCGGTGTAGCCGGTCGCCCGCACGGCGGCGATGAACCGGTCGGCCTGCGCGGCACCCGTGTCGGCCGCCGTGCCCGTGTAGAAGTGGTAGGGCGCGACGGCCAGTCCCGCCGCCCTGGCGGCCACGAGGTCGGTGGCGAGGTATTCGTCGGTGACGTTCAGACCCCGGGTGGCCTTGACCGTCGCGAACTCGACACCCGAGGCGCGTACGGCCTTCCAGTCGATCGGCGCGCCGCCGGGGTGCTGGTACTTGGCGGTATCCAGTCCGTCGATCGGGTAGCCGGCGGGGCGCGGTGGCGTGCAGTACGTGTTACGGCTGGACCAATCCACCAGCTTCGCCCAGGTGCTGGGACCCACGACGCCGTCGGCACCGAGGTTGGCGCAGTGCTGGAGCTCGATGACCCGGGACTCGGTCCCGCCCCCGAAGTCGCCGTCGATCGTCAGCGGCGGATAGTGGAGCGGCTCCATGGCCAGGTTCAGCCGGCACTGGAGCTCCTTGACCTCAGTGCCGTTCGCGCCCTGTTGCAGTGTCGGCCGCGTGGAGGTGTGGCCGCACACGGTCGTCTGCGCCGTGGTCGACGTGCCCTGGGTCGCGCAGGTGCGCGGCCCGGCGGCCCAGGTGTTCAACGCCGCCCAGGTCTGCGGGCCGAGCACACCGTCCACGCCCAGCCCGGCACACCGCTGGAACTCCTTGACGCGCGCCGCCGACGCCGGCCCGAACGAGCCGTCCGCCGCGATCGGTGTGTACTTGCTCGGCTTCGTCGCCAGATTGAGCTGGCACTGCGCCTCGACAGCCGCGTCCCCCGTCGATCCCTGCTGCAGCGTGGGCTGTGCGCTCGTATGCCCGCAGACCGCGACCGCGGCGGTGGCCGCGGACTCCGCGGCCTGCACCACCGTGGGCCCGTACAGGGGCAGGACCGCTGCCACGGCGAGGGTCAGACCCCGCAGAAGCGTCCTTCGTCCCATCTGGTGTTCCCCCTCTTGTGAGTCGCCGGGAGGTCCCGGCAGGGAGATGCTGGCAGCGGCTGCACCGAAGGCCGGATCCTCTTGCCCGGGTTGGGACGCCGGGACAGTCACGCGCCTGTGACCTGCGAGGACGGATCACCGCTGGGATGAACACGGGATACGGGCGGCGGAGGCGGAGCTTGCCGGGGAGGTGCCACGGGGCGCAGCCGCGGGTAACCCAGCCACCCGGTTGCCTGTCAGGAGGCAGGCGAATACCTCAGGATTTCCGGATCACCGGGGAGGAAGCCCTCACACAGACCCGCGGTTCTCATCCGCCAAGGCCTGCCATTCGCGTGGCGACATGCCGTACAAGGCGCGGAACGCCCGACTGAAGTGGGCGGGGCTGACGAAGCCCCACCGCTGGGCCACGGCGGCCACGGCCGGCCTGGTCCGGCGGGGACGGCCGAGCTCCCGGCGGCACGCCTCAAGACGGCGGAAGCGGATCCATTCGCTCACCGTCGTCCCCTCCGCCTGGAAGAGGCGCTGCAGGTGGCGTACGGAGATGTGGTGGGCGGCGGCGACCGTCTCCGCCGACAGGGCCGGATCCGCCAGGCGGGCATCGATGAATGCCCGGGTCCGCAGCAGCAGGGTCTGCCGCGCGGCGTCCAGCGACGCGGTGTCCTTGCCGAGGCGCTCGGTGAGGAGGGTGGTGAGCAGGTCCGACACGTTTCGGGCGAGCAGTTCGCCGATGTCGGGACGGTACGTACCGGCTTCGGCTGCCAGCTTGGACAGCAAAGGCACCACGATGCCGACCAGTCCCTGTTCCGGACCGATCGTCACACCGGTGATGTGCCGGAGCTCGGATTCGGCCAGTCCGAGCGACTGCCGCGGCATCTGGAAGACCACCGTCTCGAAACGGTCCGGGAAGTCGAGCGTGTACGGGCGGGTCGTGTCGTACAGGGCGAACTCCCCGGGCCTCAGCACCGCGGTCCGGCTTCGAACTGTTCTGTGACACCCCTGTCAAGCAGCAACTGCTGCAGCGCGGCGGTGGTTTCGCCCGGATCTACGGCCCCGACGGCCGCCCGTTGGCCGAGCCGCTGCCCGAGGACGCCGAAGGCATCCTCTACGCCGACATCGACCTGTCCGCCATCCCCATCGCCAAGGCGGCCGCCGATCCGGTCGGACACTACTCCCGCCCCGACGTCACCCGGCTCCTGCTCGACCCGGCACCGCGCCGACCTGTCGAGTACACCGTCACCGGCGTCGAGGACTTCGACGAGCTGACGGTTCCGGAACCGGAGACGGCGCAGGCTTGAGGAATGGGGACGAGGGCCGCCCTCACGCTCCCCGGCGCACAGCGATGACCTTCGGCTCGGTCATGGCCTCTACGGCGTAGCGCACTCCCTCGCGGCCGACGCCCGATCGCCGGGGTCCGCCGAACGGCATCGCGTCGATCCTGAAGTCGCTGCTGTCGTTGACCATCACCGCGCCGACGCGCAGCCGTTCGGCGACGGTCAGGGCCGTGTCCAGGCCAGTGGTGAACACGCCTGCCTGGAGGCCGTAATGCGTGTCGTTGGCCCGAGCCACGGCTTCGTCCACCGTGTCGAACGGCTCGATCGTCAGGACCGGTCCGAAGACCTCGTCGGTCATCACCCGGGCATCGGCGGGTACCCCGGTGAGCACGGTCGGCCAGTGGAACGCGCCTTCTCGGCGGCCTCCCGCGAGCAACTCGGCGCCGTGGTCGAGGGCTTCCCGTACCCATTCCTCGACCCGGCGCGCTTCGCGCTCGTTGATGAGGGGGCCGATGTCGGTGCGCGGATCGGCTTTGCCGCCGACCGTCAGCGCCTCGGTGGCCTTCACCACGTCCTGGGTGAACCGGGCGGCGATGCGGGCGTCGACGAAGACCCGTTGTACGGACAGGCAGTTCTGCCCGGCCACCCCGAACGCGCCGTCCACGACTGCCTGTGCCGCCAACTCCCGGTCCGCGTCGGCGAGTACGAGTACGGCGTTGTTTCCGCCCAGTTCCATGAGGGTCTTCTTGGCCCCGGCGGTGCGTGCCACCTCGTTGCCGGTCCGGTAGCCGCCGGTGAAGGAGACGAGGTCCACCAGGTGGTGCCCGACGAGTGCGCGCCCCGCGCCGCTGCCGGTTCCGGGGACGATCGCGAAGCGGTCGGCGGGCACCCCGGCGTCCAGCAGTATCCGGGCGAAGGCCAGTGCGGTGAGCGGTGTGGCCTCGGCCGGTTTGAGGACGATGCCGTTGCCGCCGGCGAGTGCGGGGCCCATCTTGTGCGCGACCAGGTTGAGCGGGTCGTTGAACGGAGTGATGGCGGCGACCACCCCGACGGGTTCACGGGTGTACCAGCCGAGGCGGTCGTGTCCGCGGGGAGTGTCGGAGAAGGGCAGGGTTTCGCCGGTGAGGCAGCCTGCCTGCTGGGCCGAGAGCCTCAGGGTTTCGGCGGCGCGCGCCACCTCTCCGCCCGCCTCCTGTACGGTCTTGCAGCCTTCCCGGGAGATCACTTGCGTCAGCAACTCTCGCCGTTTCAGGACCAGTTGGGCTGCGGCGTCCAGTACCTCGCGGCGGCGCCACGCGGGCCAGTTCTCCCCGGAGGCGACGGCCGCGGCCACGCCGGTGACGGCTTCGTCGACCTCGGCGGGGGAGGCGTCGGTCACGCGGCCGAGGAGGCTGCCGTCCTCCGGATCGTGCACGGGCATGGACGACGCGCCGTCCACCCAGCGGCCGGACCACAGGGCTCCGGCGGGCGGTTGCCAGGTCAACGGCGCGGCGGCTTGGGGCTCGGCTGCGGGCATCGGCTCGCTCCTCTGGTCGGTCGGCGCGTTCTACGCGTCGGGGTAGTGGCACGAGACGAGGTGTCCTTGGCTGCCGGAAGCCGGCGTGGGCGGCTCGATGCCGCACCGCTCACGGGCCTGGGGGCAGCGCGGGTGGAACCGGCAGCCGGCAGGCGGGTTCACGGGGCTGGGCGGCTCACCGCGCGGGGCGGGGAACGCGCTGTCCGCACCGGGCTGCTCGGGCAGCGAAGCGGCCAGCAGCGCCTGGGTATAGGGGTGCGCGGGGCGCTCGAACAGATCCTCCCGGGACGCCACCTCGACGATCTCGCCCAGGTACATGACCGCCACCCGGTCGCAGATGTGGCGTACGACCCGCAGATCGTGGGAGATCATCAGCAGGGTGAGGTCCAGCTCGTTCTTCAGCTCGATCAGCAGGTTGAGGATCTGGGCGCGGATCGAGGCGTCGAGCGCGGAGGTGGGTTCGTCGCAGATCAGCAGGCGCGGGTTCAGCAGCAGGGCGCGGGCCACCACGACCCGCTGGAGCTGACCGCCCGAGCACTCCCCGGGGCGTCGGCCGAGGAACGACTCGTCCAGCCCGACCCGGTTGAGCGCCTGGATGACGCGGAGGTGCCGTTCTTCCCGGGTGCCCAGGCCGTGTTGGGCCAGCGGTGCGTCGAGGCCGGCTCCCAGCCGCATCCGCGGGTCGAGTGCGGCGTACGGGTCCTGGAAGACCAGCTGCATGGAGCGGCGCAACGCCTTGCGTGCGGCGCCCCTGGTCGCGGCGACGTGGGTGCCGTCGAAGAGTACGCGTCCGGAGTCGACCGGCGTCAGCCCGAGCATGGCTCTGGCCAGGGTGCTCTTGCCGCAGCCGGACTCGCCCACCAGGCCCAGCACTTCGCCGGGCGCGATCGTGAACGACACCCCGTCGACCGAGTGGACGTATCGCTTGCGTCCGAAGGCGCGGCCCTTCAGCGGGAAGTGTTTGACCAGGTCCTCGACGACGACGAGGGGCTCTCGTGCCTCCGCGGACGTTGCGGAGGCCGCTGTTTCGAGTGCCGTCATGCCTTCACCGCCTGGGCGGGGGGACCGGCGTCGTGCTTCGACGCCCAGCAGCGGCAACGGCGCTCGCCGCCGCAGACATGCAGCGGAGGCTCCTTGTTCGCACACTCCCCGGTGATGCCGAGGTCCTGCGAGACCGGACACCGCGGCTGGAACCTGCAGCCGTGGTCGAGGCTGCGGGACTGGGTCGCGCTGCCCGGTATGGCGAACAGCCTGCCCTGCTCGGACTGGAGCAGCGACGCCTTCAACAGGGCCCGGGTGTAGGGGTGTTCGGGGGCGTGGAAGACATCGCGCACCGCGCCCTCCTCGACGACGCGCCCCGCGTACATGACGGCGACGCGGTCCGCGATGGAGGTGACGATGCCGAGGTCGTGCGTGATGAGCAGGATGGACATGCCGGATTCCCGCTGCTTGCGGCGGAGCAGCTGCAGGATCTGGGCCTGGACCGTCGCGTCGAGGGCCGTCGTCGGCTCGTCGGCGATCAGCAGTGCGGGATCGCCTGCCAGGGCCGCCGCGATCATCACTCGTTGTGCCATGCCGCCCGAGAGCTGATGCGCGTACGCCGAGGCGCGCCGTTCCGGTTCGGGAATGCCGACGTCGCGCAGGAGCTCCACGACGCGGGCCTTCGCCTGGCGGCGGCTGAGCCCCTGGTGGAGGCGGAGCGGTTCGGCGACCTGGCTGCGTACGGTGGCCGTGGGGTCGAGCATCGCCTTGGGCTGCTGGAAGAGCATCGCCATCCGGTGCCCACGAACGCGGTCCATCTGTTTCGGGGTCAGACTCGCCAGGTCCTCGCCGCCGAGGGTGATCAGGCCGGCGGTGACCCGGGCGCCCGGCGGGAGCAGCCCCATGACGCTCGACGCCGTGACGGTCTTCCCCGATCCCGACTCACCGACCAGAGCGACGATCTCGCCGCGTCGGACGGACAGGTCGAGACCGTCGACCGCGGGGGTGGTGGAGCCGGAGCCGGAGAACTCCACTCGGAGGCCACGGATGTCGAGAGCGGTGTCGGAGGTACTGCCAGCAGCAGGCGCGGGAGGACTGTGTGTGCGCATATCCGGGATCCCTTTACGAGGAGGATGTTCCCTGTACGAGGGCGACGCCGGGGAACGGGCGTGGCGGTCAGCGTTGCGTGGCGCGAAGGCGGTTCCGCACT
Organism: Streptomyces sp. NBC_00878; assembly: GCF_026341515.1. Lineage (NCBI taxonomy): Bacteria > Bacillati > Actinomycetota > Actinomycetes > Kitasatosporales > Streptomycetaceae > Streptomyces > Streptomyces sp. NBC_00878. The sequence goes on from NZ_JAPEOK010000001.1 coordinate 7,466,502, forward strand.
GTCACGGTGGCTTCCGCGAAGTGCTTGTCGAGGGTGGCGAGCGCGGCGTCGACGTCGTCTCCCGCAACCAGCCGCGCCAGTTCACGGTGCTCGTCGATGAGGTCGAGCCGTGCCGGGTCGACGTCGGTGAGCAGGTTCAGGCACAGCCGGGTCTCGGAGATCACCGTGTCGTACATGCGACTGAGACGGGGACTGCCGGCTGCCTCGATCACGAGGGAGTGGAAACGCAGATCGAGATCGCCCACCTGCGACCAGTCGCCGGAGTCCGCGGCGCGGGCGATCGCGTCCACCGCCTCGTCCAGCGAGCGCAGCAGGGCGGGGGGTTTCGGGGAGGTGATGACGCGGCGGAAGGCGGCGGCTTCGAGCGCCTCTCGCGCGTAGAAGATGTCGAGGATGTCGGTTTCGTCGAGCAGGGGGACGAAGACTCCGCGGTGGGGCTGGCTCAGCAGCAGTCCCTCGTGGACCAGCCGGGCGAGAGTGTCGCGGACAGGCCCTCGGCTGACGCCCAGCGAGGCGGCGAGTTCTGCCTCGTTGAGCTGGGAGCCGGGCGGGAACTTGCCCTTGAGGAGGTCGCGCCGGATCTGCTCGCCCACCTGGGCGGCGAGCGTCCTGCGGGTGACCGGTGCAAGGGACGGTGCCTGTGCCGTCTTATCCGACATCGATGCTCTTCTTCCGCTTGAGTTCCAGACCATGGCCTATCAGGGTGACGCTGAGCGCGGTCAGGAAGATGACCAGGCCGGGCGCGATCACCAGCAGAGGGACGCGCTCCATGTACGGCTGGGCGTCCAGCAGCATGGCCCCCCAGTCGGAGTCGGGAGGCCGCACGCCCAGCCCCAGGTATGACAGTCCTCCTACGGTGATGAGTTTGTGCCCGAAACGCAGGAAGCCCAGGGCCATTACCGGGCGCAGTGCGTTCGGGATGACGTGGCGGAAGACAATGAAGGAGCGGGAGCAGCCCAGGGCCTCGGCGGCCTCGATGTACTCCCGGCTGTTGATCTCCAGGGCCAGCCCCCGCATGAGGCGTGCGAAGGGTGTCCAGCCCACGATCGTCAGAGCGGCGATCAACATGCTGTAGCCGGTGCCGAAGGCCGCGATCAGGAACAGCGCGACGACGACGTCGGGGATCGCGATCAGCAGGTCGGTGGTGCGCATGACGGTCTCGTCGACGATGCCGCCGCGCCGGGCGCTGAACGCTCCGACGACCGTGCCGGCGACCGCGGAGAGCACGAGGGTGATCGCCGCGATGGAGACCGAGAAGCGGCCTCCGTACATCAGTCGGCTCAGCACGTCCCGGCCCAAGTGGTCGGTGCCGAGCCAGTGCTGTGCACTGGGTGCGGCCAGCCGCTGGGCGAGGTCCTGGTGCGCCGGGTCGTAGGGGGCGATCCACGGAGTGAGCAGCAGGACCACCAGCACGGCGGCCAGTGTCACGGCGCCGGCGCGCAGCGTCCAGTGCCGGTCGAGGGCCGCGCGCAGACCGGCGGCCGCCCGATGTGCGACGTGGCGTGCCGTGCCGCGCCGGCCCGGGCTGTGCGGAACAGGGCTAGACAGCGCCATCGCGTACCCTCACGGCCGGGTTGATCAGGGCGTACAGGAGGTCGGTGGCCGTGGTGACGATGACCGCCAGCGCCACGATGCTCAGGATTCCGCCCTGGATCAGCGGGACATCGTGGTTGACCACCGCGTTGTAGACGAGCCGGCCCATTCCGGGGATGGAGAAGATGACCTCCACCACCACCGAACCTCCGAGCAGGCCCGCGAACCATAGGGAGAACAGCGTCATCACGGGCAGCAGAGCGTTGCGCAGCCCGTGCCGCAGCAGGGTCTGGGACTGGCTCAGACCCCGGCTGCGGGCGGCGACGATGTACGGCGCCGCCAGGACGTCGGTCATCGCGGCCCTGGTGACCTGGGTGAAGTAGGCCATGGGCCGCAGTGCCAGGACGAGCGCGGGCATGACCAGGGAAGTGGGGTCGCGCCAGCCCGCTGACGGCAGCCAGCCGAGGTAGCGGCTGAAGAGCAGGACCAGGATCGGTGCGAGCCAGTACTCGGGGATGGCGACGAAGCTCTGTGTCAGCAGCGTCACTCCGTTGTCCACCCGCTTTCCGGGCCGGGTCGCGGCGAGCGTGCCCAGCGGAAGGGCGGCCACGAACGCCAGCCCGATGGCGGTGACGGCGAGCGTGCCGGACACCCCCAGCGCACTGCCGAGCAGCTGGTCGACCGGCGTCCGGCTGGTGAAGGACACCCCGAAGTCCCCGTGTGCCGCCCGGCCGAGCCAGCTCAGGTACTGCGCGACGATCGGCTGGTCAAGCCCGAGCTCGGTGCGCAGGGACGCGATCGCCGCGGGGTCCAGAGCCTGGTCGGAGACCCTGGAGCGCAGGATCGTCCGCACCGGGTCGCCGTCCGAGGCGTACGGGATGGCGAAGGTGGCGGCCGACACGGCGAGCAGGGTGACCAGCAGGACCACGAGCCGCCGCACTACGAATCTGACCATCGTGCATCCCTCCTTTCGGGATCGTCGCCGGGCGGCGGCTACTTGATCACATCGAGGGTTCGGTAGTACGCCCCGGCGAACGGCAGGAACCAGGGCGGTCCGAAGTGACCGGGCACGCGGGGGAACTTGAGGCCCCGCCAGATGTTCGCCGCGGGCCTGCCGTCCATGACGTCGGCCATCTGACGGCCCATGTGGGTGGCCATCTGGACGCCGTGGCCCGAGTAGCCCACGGAGTAGAACAGCCCGTCCTGCTCGCCGGCGTGGACCATCTGGTCCAGGCTCAGGTCGACCAGGCCGCCCCAGCAGTAGTCGATGCGTACGCCGTCGAGCTGCGGGAACACCGAGAGCATGCCCTTGCGCAGGATGCGGCCGCTCTTCGCGTCGGACTCCGGACTGGACATCGCGAACCGGGCCCGCCCGCCGAACAGCAGCCGGTTGTCCGGCGTGATGCGGAAGTAGTACAGGAGGTTCTTGGAGTCGGACGCCATGCGGCGGGTGGGCATCAGTTCGTCGACGACCTCCTGCCGCAGCGGCTCGGTCACGATGATGAAGCTGCCGACCGGGACGATGCGGTTCCGCAGCCAGCGGAACGGAGAGCCGGTGTAGCCGCTGGTGGCGACCAGCACCTTGTCGGCGCGCAGGGTGCCGGCGGGTGTGGTCAGCTCGTGCACGGTGCCGCTGATCCGGCGGGCTTTCGTCACCGGGGCCTTCTCGTGGATGGTCACACCGAGACCGGCGGCGGCCTCGCCCAGGCCGCGCACGAACTTGCCGACATGCAGACCGGCGCCCTGGGGATCGGCCATGGCTCCGTGGTAGTAGTCGGATCCGATCTCGGACCTGAGGTCCTTCTTCGGGACCAACTGGGTCTCGTAGCCGATGAGTTCGGCCAGCGCGTCGTGGGTGCGCGCCAGCCGCTCGAAGTGCGCGGGCTTGGCGGCGAGATTCAGCTTTCCGGTCCGCGCGAAGTCGCAGTCGATGCCTTCCTCGACCACCAGCTTCTCGACGGTGTCGATCGCGTCGTTGTACGCCAGATAGAGCGCCTTGGCGGTCGGGATGCCGTAGCGGGCCACGGCCGTGAGGAATCCGATGGCCAGCCCCGTGGTGCACATGCCGCCGTTGCGTCCTGAGGCGCCCCAGCCGACGGTCTGCTGCTCCAGCACGGTGACCTGGGCCCCTTTGCGGGCCAGGTGGACGGCGGCCGACAGGCCGGTCAGCCCGGCGCCGACGATCGCCACGTCCGTACGGCCGCCGACCTCCACCGCCGTACGGTCCGGGCCGGCCGGGGCGGTGTCCAGCCAGTAGGGAACGGGCTTCACGGCGCTCACAGCCCGAGCAGGGCGGGGAGTTCGGACAGGAACTTGACCTCGTGGTAGCCGTAGTACGGCACGCTCGGCTCGTAACCCCGGTTGACGTAGACCTTGTTGAGGATCCGCAGGTCGTGCGCGGGGATGAGGTCGTAGCGCAGACTTGAGGAGACGTGCAGGATCTCGTCGGGGCCGCAGCCGAGTCGGCCGAGCATGTACTCGAACGCCTGGAGACGCGGCTTGTACGCCCGTGCCTGTTCGGCGGTGTACACCGCGTGGAACGGTGCGCCCAGCTTCTCGACGTTGCCGCCGATCTGGTCGTCGGCGGCGTTGGAGAGGATGACGAGCGGGTAGCTCTCGGCGAGCGTGCGCAGCGCGTCCGGGACGTCGGGGTGCGGGCCCCAGGTGGGTACGGCGGCGACGATCTGCTCGCCGTCCGTGTCGCGGTACTCCACCTTCCACAGGGCACACGCCCGCCGCAGGGCGCTCTTGATGACGTCGGGGTAGAACTGGTAGGCGCCCAGCACCTCGTCGATGCGGTATGCCTCGAAGTCGTCGAGGAAGTCCTCCATGCGGTCCGCGTCGACGCGGTCGGCGAACAGAGTGCGGGTGAGGGCGGACATCCCGAAGGCGGTCAGCGTGCCGTAGCAGTCGAAGGTGATGTACTTGGGCTGGAAGTCGATCACGACGAACTCCTTTGCGTCAGCGGGGGGTTACTTGCCGACGGACAGGCCGGCGGTGAGCGAGTAGTACGGGTGGACCGCGTAGCCCTTGACTCCGGAGGCGACGGCGACCGACTCCGTCTCATGGACGAGGAAGACGTCCACGGCGCGAGCCTGGAGTGCGGCGGCGACCTGCGCGTAGTCGGCGTACCGGGCCTTGGCGTCCTTGGTGGAGGCCGCCTTCCGGATGAGGGCGTCGATCTTCGGGTCGCAGAAGTGCGAGAGGTTGTAGCCGCCCTTGCACGTGTAGTCCGCGGTCAGGTAGCCGAGCGGGTCGGGCATGTCACCGAGGTGGTTGCGGGAGAGCAGAGTTGCCTGGAAGTCGCCGGAGAGGAGGTCCGGTTCCACCGAGGCGTAGTCGGCGGTCTTGATCGTCACCCGCACGCCTATGGCCTTGAGCTGCTGCTGGATGACGGCGGCGAGGTCGGCGAAGCCGGGCCCCTCGTTGTAGGCGATCAGCTGCATCTTGACGGACGCCGGGTCGACCCCGGCCTTGGCCAGCAGCGACTTGGCTTTCGCCACATCGGCCCGCACGGCGTCCGAGCCGTCGGGGGTGTAGGGCTCGCCGGGGGCGAAGGGGCCGACCGCCGGTCGTGCCGCTCCCGGGTAGACGGCGTCGGTGATCGCCTTGGTGTCGATCGCCGCCTGGATCGCCTGCCGTACCTCCGTCCTGTCGAACGGCGCCTTCTTGTTGTTGAGGACCAACTCGGTGGTCCGGGGCAGCTCCTGTGTCCGCACCGACGCACCGCTGCCGCCCTTGAGATCCTGGACGCTCGCGACGGGAATCTTCCTGGCGATCTGAGCCTCGCCGGTCTGCACCTGCGTGGCGCGCTTGGCGCCGTCGGCGATGAACCGCACTTCGGCGGAGGCCAGTTTCACCGAGCCGCCCCAGTAGGACGTGTTGCGCTTGAGGTCGACCGCCTGCTGGGGGATCACCTTGGTGATCCGGAAGGGGCCGGTACAGGTCCCCTTGGGATCGATCGACGAGCCGGTGTACGCCTTCGGAGCCAGGATCCCGGTGTTGGGGGCGGCGAGGCGGTAGGGCAGGAGGGCGTCCGGGGCGACGGTCGTGATCTTCACCGTCGAGTCGCCAACCGCTTCGACCCCGGCGATCGCCTCGGGCGAGAACGCGGATACGGGTGCCTTCGCGCCGAGTCCGTGCTTCAGGGCGCCGGCGACAGCTGAGGCGTTGAGGGGGGTGCCGTCCTGGAACTTCACATCCTGTCGAAGCGTGATGTCCCAGGTCTTCGGTGCGGACTGGGTCCATGACTCGGCGAGCATCGGCTTCAGCGAGCCGCTCGTGTCGTACTTCGCCAAGGTCTCCAGGCAGCCCAACTTGCTGAGTACGAAGGCGTCGTCCGTCTCCAGGGCCCAGTTGGCCACCGGCCCGAACGGTTCGTCGATCACGATGCTCCGGGCACCGGTGCTGCCGCTGCCGCCGGTCGAATTCCCACCCCCCATGCCGCAGGCCGCGAGGGACAGGGTCAGGGCCGTCAATTCACAGGTCAAGCGAAGTCTCTTCATGAATCTCACTCATCCGATTGGGATGGAACGGGATTCCCCCACCTGCTGGGCACCCGGACCGGTGGTCGTTGCTTCATGGCCCGGGTGATGGCTCTTGGTGTTCGAAGGTACGGAGACCTCTGCGGGTTGTCGATATGTTGTTGACGATATTTTGTAAACAACGCATTGCCTGGAGTTGTCCGGCGAATCCTTACGCTCCGGCACCGGAGGAGAGGGTAAAAGGGCAGCTCAGAAGCTGCGTTGCTCGTCAACTGCCCGTTGAATGCGGGCAATTGACGAAAGCGGCGCACGGCTGGCCCGAAGCGCGTTGGGGTGCAAGGAAGCGCACGCCGAAAGCGCCCGGGGCCACTGCTCCGTGCGGCCGGGATGAACTCTTGCTGATGCGGTTAAATGCTGCCGATGCTCCTAGTTCGGATAATTCAGATGTGCGCGAGCTTGGAGAGAGGGTTCTCCGGTTCGGTCTTGGCGGAGGGGTCCGTGTGCACCAAGGCCGCAGTCAGACGGGGCACGGCGTTGATGAGGGCGTGCTCGACCTCGGCGGCCACTTCGTGTGCCTCGTGCAGGTTCAGGTCGCCGTCCACTTCGATGGTGACCTCCGCCCGTAGCTGGTGCCCGATCCAGCGCATCCGCAACTCCGTCACGGCGTGCACTCCGGGTACGTCGTTCACGGCGGCCTCGCCCGTGTCGATCAGTGCCGGGTCGACGGAGTCCATCAGCCGGCGGAAGACCTCGCGCGCGGCGTCCTTGAGGACCAGCAGGATGGCGGCGGTGATGGCCAGGCCGACGATCGGGTCGGCCAGTCGCCAGCCGAGCGCCGCTCCGCCCGCCCCGATCAGAACGGCCAGCGAGGTGAAGCCGTCGGTCCGTGCGTGCAGACCGTCGGCGACCAGTGCGGCCGAACCGATCTTCCGGCCGATGCGGATGCGGTACCGGGCCACCCACTCGTTGCCGATGAACCCGACAACCGCCGCGACCGCGACGACGGACAGGTGCGAGATGTCCTGGGGGTTCAACAGCCGTTCGATGGCCTGATAGGCGGCCAGGGCCGCCGAGGCGGCGATGGTCAGGACGATGGCGATGCCCGCCAGGTCCTCCGCGCGGCCGTAACCGTAGGTGAACCGGCGGTTCGCCGCCCGTCGGCCGAGGATGAAGGCCACCCCCAGCGGCAGTGCGGTCAGCGCGTCGGCGGCGTTGTGAATGGTGTCGCCGAGCAGTGCCACCGACCCGGACAGGGCGACGACCACTACCTGGAAGAGCGCGGTCGCGCCCAGGACGCCGAGGGAGATCCACAGCGCGCGCATCCCCTCGGCCGATGACTCCATCGCGGAGTCGAGCTTGTCGGCCGCCTCGTGCGAGTGCGGCTTCACCATGTGCGCCATCTGGTGCTTCCACTGAGACCAGCGGCCCGTGCCGTGGTCATGGCTGTGGTCATGGTCATGGTCATGGCCGCGATCGTGGCTGTGGTTGCCGCTCTCGGGGTCATGATCGTGCCCCGCGTGGCTGTGATCGTGGCCATCGTGATCGTGGTCGTGTCCGACTTCATGACCCGACTCGTGGGCATCCGCGCGGCCTTGCGTCGAGGCAGGAGGGTGGGGGTGCTCATGGCGGGCGTTCACGTATGGCTCACCTCTCAGGAGTGTCGCGACAGGGTGGGCGCCGGAAGCACCCAACTATCATTATGTGCATACTCTTGCACCAATGCACCTGTTGGATCGCACGAACAACCTCCGCCGTCTGCTCAACGGCGCGCCCGAGTTGTCGCGAGCAGGCGACCGACCAGCGTCTCTTCGCTGAAGGTGGGCGTCATTCCGATCCGGCTCGGGCGCTGAATCGGTTCGTATGTGCGCGCTCGCATCGCAGCAACCGGGACGGATCGGCCCGCCCGCCGACGTGGCGCTCTACGATGGGTCCATGTCGGCGAGCAAAGAGTCATCCACTGCAACTGCGTCCGAATTGCAGGCGCACCGCGGTGGCGCCGCGCAGTTCGCCGCGGCGGCCAACGTTTTCGCTCTGCTCTCCGACCCCACCAGGCTGCATCTGGTCTGGACCCTCGCCAAAGGCGAGGCCGACGTCAACACACTCACCGAGGCCAGCGGAGCGGCCCGTCCGGCGGTGAGCCAGCATCTGGCCAAGCTCCGCCTCTCCGGTCTGGTCGAGATGCGCAAGGTCGGGCGCCGCTCCGTCTACGCCCTGCGCGACGGGCACGTGCGCCGCCTCGTCGTCGAGGCCATCAGCCATGCGGACCACATGGTCACCGGAGCGCCGCCGCACGACTGAGGATCCAGCCTTGGTCGCGAGGTCGTACCTGTGCTGCGGGATGCCGGGGAGTTGCTGGAACGGCGGGTGGCGGCCTTGGCCGCTCCGGAGCCGGAAGCCGAGGAGGCCGGTGCGGCCGTCGGCTCCGCCAATCAGTTGATCTCTGTGCGGGGCGCGGATCCGTCCTCCGGGGCCGCTGGGACGATTCCGCCCATGGCTCCCGAGGCAGGCACTGCTGAGAGTTCGGCAACGGCTCGAATCGTTCTGCTGACACTCTCGGCCGGTCAGTTCCTGATGGCGCTCGACAGCTCGGTCATGAACGTCTCGATCGCGACGGTGGCCGAAGACGTGGGCACGACGGTGACGGGTATCCAAGGCGCCATCACGGCCTACACCCTCGTGATGGCGATGTTCATGATCCCCGGCGGCAAGGTCGGCGCGCTGATCGGCCGCAAACGCGCGTTCACGATCGGCTGCGTCATCTACGGCTGCGGCTCCCTCACCACGGCGCTGGCACCGAACCTGCCCGTGCTGCTGCTCGGCTGGTCGTTCCTCGAAGGGATCGGAGCGGCACTCATCCTGCCCGCGATCGTGGCGCTCGTGGCCGGCAACTTCGCCACCGAACGCCGTCCCGCCGCCTACGGACTCGTCGCGGCCGCAGGGGCCGTGGCGATCGCGGTCGGACCGCTCATCGGGGGTGTCGCGACGACGTACTTCTCCTGGCGATGGGTCTTCGCCGGTGAGGTCCTGCTCGTGCTCGGCATCCTGGTGCTCGCCCGCCGCATCGCCGACGTGCCGAGCGACGAACGTCCGCGCATCGATCTCGTCGGCGTGGTGCTCTCCGCCGCGGGGCTCGGGATCTTCGTCTACGGCGTGCTCCGCTCGGACGAATGGGGCTGGTTCCGGCCGAAGCCCGACGCGCCTTCATGGCTCGGGGTCTCGCTGGTCGTGTGGCTGATGCTGGCAGGTCTGCTTCTGATCTGGCTCTTCCTGCGCTGGGAGGCCCGCATGGTGAAGCGGCACAGGGAACCACTCATCGACCCGGCCATGCTGCACAACAAGCAGCTCAGCGGCGGACTCACGATGTTCTTCTTCCAGTACCTCGTGCAAATGGGCGTCTTCTTCGTCGTACCGCTCTATCTGTCGGTGGCGCTGGGCCTGTCCGCACTCAAGACCGGTGCCCACATCCTGCCGCTCTCCGTGACACTGCTGGCGGCCGCGATCCTGATCCCGCGCTTCTTGCCGAATGTCTCGCCGCGGCGGGTGGTACGGCTGGGGATCCTCGCGATGCTCGCGGGCGCGGTGGCCCTGATGGCCGCGCTCGACGCGGACGCCGGCGCGGAAATCGTCACCATCCCCCTGCTGTTGATCGGGCTCGGCATGGGCGCGCTGGCGTCCCAGCTCGGTTCGGTCACCGTGTCCGCGGTGCCTGAGGCACAGAGCGCGGAAGTCGGCGGCGTCCAGAACGCCGCCACCAACCTCGGCGCCTCGATCGGTACGGCACTCGCCGGGTCGATCATGATCGCCGCGCTCACGTCTTCGTTCCTGACCAGCGTGGAGCAGAATCCGGCAGTCCCGGCCGAGGTCAAGAGCCAGGCGACCGTCGAACTCGAAAGCGGCGTACCGTTCTTGTCCGACGCCCAGCTCAAGACCGCCCTCGACGAGGCGGGCACGAGCACGGAGGTGACTCAGGCGGCACTCGACGCGAACGCCGCCGCCAGACTCGACGGTCTGCGCGCCGCACTCGCCATCCTCGCCTTCACCGCTCTCCTCGCACTGTTCTTCACCCACAGGATCCCGAAGACCCAGCCCCGGTCGACGGAGCCATAGCGGCGGCGTACGGCGTTCTTCGCGGCCGGGGACCCGTCGGCCGATGCTCCGCCCATACCGGCACGCAGGTACTCCGCGCTCACCCGGCATCCCCACAAGCGCAGCCGGATGAACGGCGGGAACGCCGGCGGCCCGTAGCCCGACTGTGTGACGTGCCGCGCCGAAATAGGCGGCACCGCGTGCCGGTTGGTCTCGCCCGCGCGGCAGGGTGCTTTCGTCTGGTGGCCGAGTGTGCGATGGCTCCTGTGTCTGTCCTGGCGGGCCGGCCGAGCCCCGGCCTATCTCATGCGCGTCGCCCCTTTCCTGAGGGCGTACCGTCCGAATCGCCCAAGGAGAGATCGTGGTGGCAGCGAAAGTCGAGAACCGCGGGACGGCGTCCGCGCAGCTTCTCAGGGGCCAGAAGGCGCTGGTGACCGGTGCCAACTCGGGCATCGGCCTGGCGACCGCCGTTGCCCTGGGCCGGGCCGGGGCGGACGTCGTGGTGAACTACGTCGTCGGTGCGCACGAGGCAGAGAACGTCGTGAAGGAGATCGAGGGCTTCGGGGTCCGCGCCTACGCCCACGAGGCCGACGTGTCCGACGAGGACCAGGTGACCGCCATGGTCGCGCGGATGGTCGAGGAGTTCGGCACCATCGACATCATGGTGGCCAACGCGGGCCTCCAGCGGGACGCGGCCCTGACGGAGATGACACTCGCCCAGTGGCAGAAGGTCATCGACGTCAACCTGACCGGCCAGTTCCTGTGCGCGCGGGAGGCCGCCAAGGAGTTCATGCGGCGCGGCGTGGTGGAGGAGGTCTCCCGGTCGGCGGGAAAGATCATCTGCATGAGCTCGGTCCACCAGATCGTCCCGTGGGCGGGGCACGTGAACTACGCCTCCTCCAAGGGCGGTGTGGGCATGCTGATGCAGACACTCGCCCAGGAGCTGGCCCCCCAGCGGATCAGGGTCAACGCGGTCGCGCCCGGCGCCATCCGCACGCCGATCAACCGCGACGCCTGGTCCACCCCCGAGGCCGAGGCCGAGCTCCTCAAGCTGATCCCGTACCGCCGCGTGGGCGACCCGGACGACATCGCCAACGCCGTCGTCGCCATGGCGTCCGACCTGCTCGACTACGTCGTCGGCGCCACCCTCTACGTCGACGGCGGAATGACGCTCTTCCCCGGCTTCGCCACCGGAGGCTGATCTCCGATGCAGGATCACATCACGCCCCGCCGGGTGGTGATCCTGGGCGGGGGGTTCGCCGGACTGTTCGCCGCCCGTGCCCTGCGGAAGTCACCGGTCGCGGTGACCGTGGTCGACCGCCGCGCCCACCACCTCTTCCAGCCGCTGCTGTACCAGTGCGCCTCCGGAATCCTGTCCGAGGGGCAGATCGCCCAACCGCTGCGCGGGGTCCTGCGGCGCCACCACAATGTGCGCTGCGTGCTGGCCGAAGCCACCGACGTGGATGCCGGCGCCCGGCTGGTCCACGCCCGGCGACCCGAGGGCGGAGCCGTCGAGCTGCCGTACGACGATCTGATCGTCGCGGTCGGCATGCGCCAGTCCTACTTCGGGCACGACGAGTTCGCCACGTACGCCCCCGGCATGAAGACCCTGAACGACGCCCTCGACATCCGCCGACGGATCTACCGGGCGTTCGAGATGGCCGAAACGGCAGCGGACGACGGCGAACGGCAACAGTGGCTCACCTTCGCGCTCGTCGGCGGCGGCCCGACCGGTGTCGAACTCGCGGGACAGATCCGGGAGATCGCCGGCCACACGCTCGACCGGGAGTTCCAGAGGATCGATTCCGCCAAGGCCCGGGTGCTGCTTTTCGAGGGGTCCGACGCGGTGCTGGGCGCGTTCGGCCCTCCGCTGGCCCACCGTGCGGCCCGAACCCTGCGGCACCTCGGCGTCGAGCTCCACCTGGGCACGATGGTCACCGACATCGACGCGCACGGCCTGACGGTACGAGACCACGACGGCAGGACGACCCGGTTCGACGCACGCACCGTGCTGTGGACGGCGGGCGTCGAGGCGCCGCCGATCGCCGCCGCGCTGGCCCGGGCAACCGGTGCCGAACAGGACCGGGCCGGACGCATCCTCGTCGGACCCGACCTCACCGTCCCCGGCCATCCGGAGATCCGCGTCACGGGCGACGTGATGAGCCTGAACCGGCTGCCGGGCCTGGCCGAGGTCGCCATGCAGTCGGGTGCGTACGCGGGCCGGAGTGTGCGCCACGCCGTCGAAGGCAGGACGAAGAAGCCGAAGCCCTTCACGTACGTGGATCTCGGCAGCGCCGCCTACATCGCCCGCGGCCGGGCCGTCGTCAAGGCCGGCCCGCTGCATCTGTCGGGCTTCACCGGCTGGCTCGCCTGGCTCTTCATCCACCTGGCCTTCCTCACCGGCTTCCGCAGCAGGCTGGGAGCGGTGCTCAGCTGGTCCGTCGCCTTCGCCACCAGCTCGCGCCGCGAACGCGCCTTCACCCTGCCCGACACCGACGCGCCGGCCGCCGGGCCGCCCGAGTCGAAGGCGCCCCCGCCACATTCCTGACGCCGTCCTCGGCCGGCCTTGCCGGGCCGTCCCCTCCACAACCCGTCCTTCCTCAGCCCCGCCTCCTCATGCGGGGCAGACCCCCGAGGCGCACATGTTCAGCACCGCGGCCCATCTCGCGAACACACCGGACCAACTCCTGCCGGCTCGGGAGCTGATGGCCTTCACCCTGGCCTCACACATCCTGCTGGTCCCGTTCGGGGTGGCACTGCCGTTCATCACTCTGCTGATGCACCACCGGGCGCTCCGCCAGGGCGACCCCGTCGCCCTCACACTCGCCCGGCGCTGGTCGGCGGTGATGGCCGTCCAGTTCGCCATCGGCATCATCACCGGCACCGTGCTGTCCTTCGAGTTCGGACTGCTGTGGCCCGGCATGATGGGGCGCTGGGGAGACGTGTTCGGCCTCGGGTTCGGCATCGAGGCATGGGCGTTCTTCCTGGAGGCCGTCCTGATCGCCATCTACCTCTACGGCTGGCGCCGCCTCAAGCCCTGGACCCACTTCTGGCTCGCCGTACCGCTGCCGCTGACCGCCCTGATGGGGACGTTCGGCATCATCGCGGCCAACTCCTGGATGAACACCCCACAGGGGTTCCGCCTGGACGCCCAGGGCAATCCCGTCGACGTCAACGTGCAGCAGGCGATCTTCACACCGATGTTCGGCCCCGAGTACTGGCACTTCGTGGTCGCGATGCTCCTGACCGCCGGTTACGTGGTCGCCGGCGTGTACGCGGTCGGCTGGCTGCGCGGGCGCCGCGACCGATACCACCGGCTCGGCTTCACCGTGCCCTTCACGGTTGCCGCGATTCTCACTCCGGTCCAGTTCATGCTCGGCGACTCCGCCGCTCGCGCCGTCTTCCACAAGCAGCCGATCAAGTTCGCCGCCACGGAGATCGTCTGGAAGACCGACACCCACGTACCGGAGTACATGTTCGGGCGTCTGCATCCCGACGGAACGATCTCCGGCGGTCTCAAGATCCCCCAGCTGGACTCGATCCTCGCCGGATTCAGCCCGGACACCAAGGTGACGGGCCTGTCGTCGGTCCCCGCGAGCGACCGCCCGACGGCGACTCAGGCCACCATCGCCCACTGGGCCTTCGACATCATGGTCACCGTCGGCAGCGTGCTGATCCTGCTCGCGCTCTGGTACGCCTGGTCCTGGTGGCGGCATCGGGACAACCCCCGCAGCCGCTGGTTCTACCGCTGCGCCGCGATCGCGGGAGTCGCCTGCCTGGTCACCGTGGAGTGCGGCTGGATCACCACGGAGGTCGGCCGCCAGCCCTGGATCGTCTACAACCACATGAGGGTCTCGGAGGCGGTGACCAGCACGCGCGCCGGATCGCTGTGGGCGATGCTCGGCATCGTCATGGCCGTGTACGTAGCTGTTTTCGGCGCGTTCCTCGCCGTCATCCTGAAGATGCGCACTCGCTGGCGCATCGCCGACGAAGGCTCGGCCGACGTGCGCGCCGCACTGCCGCCGGAGACCGACACCCCCTACGGGCCCCGGAGCGAGCCCGAGCCCGCAGCCGCCGGGGCCGCGCCCGGTGGCGGGTCCGACCACACCTCCGGCGGTGCGTAGGAGTGGCCGAATTCATCGCATGGGTGCTGGTGCTCGCGATCGCCGCCTACGCCTGCGCCGGAGGCACCGACTACGGCGCGGGCTTCTGGGACCTCATGGCCGGCGGCGCGGAGCGCGGCAAACGGCCCCGCTGGCTCATCGACCACGCCATGGCCCCGGTCTGGGAGGCCAACAACGTCTGGCTGATCTTCGTTCTGGTCATCATGTGGACCGGCTTCCCGACGATGTTCCAGGCCGTGTTCTCCGCGATGTGGCTGCCGCTCGCCCTCGCCGCCGTCGGCCTGGTGCTCCGCGGTGCCGGGTTCGCCCTGCGCAAGCCGTCCCGCCGCCTGGCCCAACGACGGATCTACGGCGCGGTGTTCGCCGTCTCGTCACTGGTGACGCCGTTCTTCCTCGGGGCGGTCCTCGGCGGCATCGCCTCCGGCCGGGTCAAGGTCGGCACGAACGCCTCCGCGGACGCCTGGGCCAATGGAACCTCCGTCCTCGTGGGTCTGCTGGCCATCGCGGCCACCGCCTTTCTCGGGGCGGTCTTCCTCTGCTCCGACGCCCTGCGGTTCGGCGCGCACGATCTCGTCGACTACTTCCGCCTGCGGGCGCTGATCGCCTTCGGCGCCGTTGTGGTCCTCGCGCTCATCGCCCTGCCCGTCACCCACGACGACGCACGGTACGTCTGGGACGGCCTCACCGGAGGCTGGGGGCTGGTGCTGATCATCCTGGCCGCGGTCTGCGGTCTGGCCACGGTGGTGCTTCTGCTGCGCCGGTCCCACGGCTGGTCCCGCTACACCTCGGTGGCGAGTGTCGCCCTGGTCGTCGGTGCCTGGGGCTTCGCACAGCGGCCCTACGTGCTGCCCACCTCGCTGACGGTGGCCGAGGCGGCCGGTGCCGCTCACACCCTGCGCTGGCTGGTGATCGTCACGGGCATCGCGATCGTGCTGGTCGGCCCGGCGCTGGTGCTGCTGTACCGGCTCGACACGATGGGCGAGCTGGAGGAGCTCACCGACGCCGACACCGGTGCCGCCAGAACACCGGGGGACAACCTTTAGGGCCTGTCCGACCCTGATCCGCCGGACAGGCCCTAGTGGCGCGCCCCCGTCAGCTCAGCCGGGCGGCGATGTGGTCGCCGACCCGCAGGGCGTTGGCGATGGCGGTCAGGGACGGGTTCACCGCGCCGATGCTGGGGAAGAAGCTGGTGTCCACGACGTAGAGGTTGTCGAGGTCGTGGGCCTTGCAGTTGACGTCGAGGGCCGAACTCTTCGGGTCGTCGCCGAACCGCACGGTGCCGGCCTGGTGCGCGGTGGCGCCGATCGGCATTCCCTTGTGCAGGTAGATGCTGTGCGACAGCAGATGGTGCTCGTGCATGCCCAGGTGCCCGAGCATGCCCCGCAGCTTGTGCTGGAGGCGCTTCAGCCCGGCCACGTTGTTCTTCTCGTCGAGCGCCAGGTGGATGGCGTCGTCCTTGTCGAGGGTGACCCGGCTCTCGGCCAGCGGAAGGTCCTCTCCGCACAGCCAGAAGTCGACGGCATGGTGCGCCAGTACCTCGAAGGGCATGTCGGGCGTGACGGCACCGGCCCAGCGCGGCGCCTCGCCGTGGATCTGGTCGGCGTCCGACTTGCCGAGCATCTGGATGCCGCCGAGCGGATACTCCCAGTCGTCCGCGCCCAGGTACCAGTCGTTCAGCGCCAGGGTCTTCTGGAATCTGGTGGGGTTCGGTTCCTTCGAGACCGCCATGAGCGCGAGGTTGTTGTGCCGCATGTAGTGGCGTCCCACCACGTCCGAGCTGTTGGCCAGGCCGCCGGGATGCTTGTCGCCCGCTGAACGGAGCAGCAGGACGGCGGAGTTGACCGCGCCGGCGGCGACCACCACGATGTCGGCGCTGAATCCCTCGGTCACTCCGTTCTCGAGGCCGGCGACGACTCTGGTGACGGTGCGTCCGGTGGGGTCGGTCTCCAGGCGCCGCACATCGGCGTTGGTCACCATCGTGACGTTGTCGTTTTCGAGCGCCGGGTCGACGCAGATCACCTGTGCGTCGGACTTCGCGCCCACCAGGCAGGGGAAGCCGTCGACCCGGTCGCAGCGGATGCAGACGCTGTCATGGGTGGCCCGGCCGTTCTCGTCCTGGGTGAGGTTCACGCCGATGGGCAGGTGGAAGGGGTGCAGGCCGGCCTTGCCGAGGTCGTCGCTGAGCTGCTGGATGCGCGCCTCGTGCTCGACCGGCGGGTAGGCGTACTGCGCGCTGGTCGGCCCTCCGGTGGGGTCCTCGCCGTGCCGGCCGTGCACCAGGTAGAGGTGCTCGGCCTGGGTGTAGTACGGCTCCAGGTCCTCGTAACGGATCGGCCAGGCAGGCGAGATGCCGTCGTGGTGGCGCAGTTCGCCGAAGTCCTCGGGCCGGAGCCGGAAGAGCGCGGCTCCGTAGAACTTGGTGTTGCCCCCGACGTAGTAATTGACCTCTGGGGGGAACTGGTTGCCGTGCTTGTCGTACCAGAACTCGGGGGCACGGTACTTGCCCTTGACGAAGACGGCGGTGGAGTCCCAGTTGTCCCGCTCCCGCGGAAGGTAGTCGCCGCGCTCCAGGATCAGGACCCGCTTGCCGGTGGGGGCCAGCCGGTGCGCGAGCGTACCGCCGCCCGCTCCCGAACCGATGATGATGACGTCGTAGTGCTGATCGTCGGCCATGAGAGGGTCCCGTTTCTAGGAGTCATACGTTCGGGACATTTGGCATCAAATTCCAAACTATCGGGTGAGTCGGGTAGTGGCGACCCGACGGAGTCGAACAGGTGCGCGCTTATTTCCTTGCCCGGACGGCGCGCACCGCCTGGTCGACGATGGTCTGTGGGTCGGCCACCGCGGCGACGGTCAGACCGTGCTCGTCCGGCCGCAGCGGTTCGAGGGCGGCGTACTGGGAGTCCACCAGCCGGGCGGGCATGAAATGGCCCACGCGGCCGGCGACCCGTCGGTCGGCGGCCCCTCGGTCGAGCGCCAGACAGAGGAACCACACGCCTGCGCCCGCTCTACGGAACAGATCCCGGTACGTGTGCTTGAGGGCCGAGCACGCCACCACCCCGCCCTGACCGGCGTCGGTCACCTCCCGGATCCATTCGGCGATGGACAGCAGCCAGGGCCGGCGATCCTCGTCGTCGAGTGGGCGGCCGGCGGCCATCTTGGCGCGGTTCGCGGCCGGGTGGACGTCGTCCGCCTCCAGGAAGGGCACCATGAGCCGCCGCGCGAGCAGAAGCCCCACGGTGGACTTGCCCGATCCCGAGACACCCATGACCACCACGACCGTGGGCGCCGGAGTCACAGGACGGCGATCGGGTTGACCGGCGAGCCGGTGGCGTCCGGCAGCCTCAGCGGGGCGATCACGCAGAGGAACGACCAGCGCCCCGCCGCCTCGCAGACCGGTGCCAGGTCCTCGAACTGCAGGTAGTCCAGCAGGTGAAGGCCCATGGCGTGGATCGCCAGGACGTGCACGGGGAAGTCGACGCCCTCGGTGGAACTCGGGGCGGTGTCGTTGTTCCCGTCACCGCCGAGCACGGCGACCCGCCGGTCCGCGAGAAACTCCAGTGCGGACGGGTGGAGCCCCGCGCGCGCGTCCGCCGCGTGCCAGGCCCCCAGTTCGGCGCGGCGTCGGCGGTGGCCGACCCGGACGAACAGGAGGTCGCCCTCGCTCACGCGGACACGCTGGGCCGTCTCGGCCGCGGTGAGGTCGTCGGCGGTCACGTGATCACCCGGTTCGAGCCAGGGCACACCACGCAGCCGGGGGATGTCCAGCAGCACGCCGCGTCCGACGATCCCGTCGCGCGCCGCCTCGACGGAGAGTGCCGTGGCCGCGTCCGCCGTGACGGTGCTCGCGGACACGCCGCCGTGCAGTGTGCCGTCGTAGATCACGTGGCAGAGGGCGTCGAGGTGGCTGTCGGCGTCGCCGTGCACGTTCATCGCGAAGCTGTCCCTCGCGAAGTGGAGCCCGCCCGGGGGGTCTTCGTCCGGCTGTCCGCTCATCCAGTGCTTCGCGGGCTCCGGATTGTCCGGGCCGGGCAGTGTTTCCACCGGCGCGGCGAGCGTCACCGTCCGGCCGGTCCGCACCTCGCGGGCGGCGGCCACCACCCGGGCGGGAGTGAGCGCGTCCAGAGCGCCCCGGTCCCCCGAGGCCCAGGCGGTACGCGAGCGCAGGTGCCGGTACAGCACGGCGAACTCGTCCTCGGTCAGCCGAGGCGGTCCTGCCGGACGGGCATGGGTGACCATGGGTCAGCGCCCTTGCTCCGCGTCGAGCGCACTGTCGAGGGTGATGGCCGCCATGATGAGCGAGAGATGGGTGAACGCCTGGGGGAAGTTGCCCAGTTGCTCCCCGCTCGGACCGATCTCCTCGGCGAAGAGCCCGACGTGGTTGGCGTGGGTCTGCATCTTCTCGAAGGTGTAGCGGGCCTGCGGCAGCCGCCCCGCCCGGGCCAGCGCGTCGACGTAGAGGAAGGTGCACAGACTGAAGGTGCCCTCCGAGCCGCGCAGCCCGTCCGGTGATGCGGCAGGGTCGTAGCGGTAGACGAGGCTGTCGGAGACGAGCTTGCGGTCCATCGCGTCGAGGGTGGCGAGCCAGGCAGGGTCCCTCGGGGCGATGAACCGGACCCTCGGCATGAGCAGCAGGGAGGCGTCCAGGACGTCGCCGCCGTAGTGCTGGACGAAGGCGCCCTCCTGCTCGCTCCAGCCGCGTTCCATGACCTGCTCGAAAATGGCGTCCCTGGCGCTGCGCCACTTCTCCATGTCGGCGGGCCTGCGGAAGTGCTCGGCCAGGCTCAGCCCGTGGTCGAAGGCGACCCAGCACATCACGCGGCTGTAGGTGAAGTCCTGGCGGCCGCCGCGGGTCTCCCAGATGCCCTCGTCCGGCCGGTCCCAGTGCTCGGCGAGCCAGTCCAACGTCTCGGCCACCGCCTTCCATCCCCGGTACGTGGTCTGTTGCGCGATCCCGAGGCCCTGGGACACCGCGTAGAGGGCCTCCCCGTAGATGTCGAGCTGGAGCTGGTCGGCGGCGCCGTTGCCGATGCGGACGGGGGAGGAGCCGCGATAACCCTCGAAGTGCTCGAGCGTCTCCTCCGGCAGGTCGGGATTGCCGTCGATCCGGTACATCGTCTGGAGCGGCTCATCCTCCTTGCCCTCGCGCTCGTACAGCCGGTCGACGATCCAGTGGACGAAGGCGGTGGCCTCCTCGACGAAGCCGAGGTCCAGCATGGCCCGCACGGACAGCGCGCCGTCGCGCACCCAGGTGAACCGGTAGTCCCAGTTGCGCTCTCCACCGACCTGCTCGGGCAGGCCCATGGTGGCCGCCGCGACGAGGGCGCCGGTGGGGGCGTAGGTGAGGAGCTTGAGGGTGATGACCGAACGGTGCACCAGCTCGGGCCAGCGGCCCCGGTAGCGGGACTGGTGCAGCCAGTCCTGCCAGAAGCGGCCGGTGTCCTCGACCTGGGCGGTGATCCCGTCGACCGTGGGGGGTGCGGGCGCCTCGCCGCCGGACGCGCAGACGGTGAACACGGCGCCGCCCGCCTCGCCGGCGCTCAGCGTCACCCTGCCGCGTACGTCCTGGCCGTCCCGCTCCAGGGGGAAGGATGTCTGCAGGTGCGCGTCCATCCCCGGGGACCGGAACAGGCCGGTGTTCTCGCCGAGCTCCAGCTGGTGCTCGGCGCGGCCGTAGTCGAAGCGCGGCCGGCATTCGAGCGTGAAGTCGACGGTCCCCCGCACGCAACGCACGACGCGTATCAGGGTGTGACGGTCGGTGGCGGTGTGGGTCCGGTCCGGAGGCATGCAGTCGACCACCTCGCCCACTCCGTCCGGCGACATGAACCGGGTCACCAGAATGGCCGTGTCGGGGTAGTAGAGCTGCTTGCAGGTCGCCTCGGGGTGCTCGGGGGCCAGCCGCATGTACCCGCCGCCGTCGTGATCGAGGAGGGCGGCGAAAATGCTGGGCGAGTCGAACCGGGGAGCGGCGAACCAGTCCACGACACCCTGCGACGAGACGAGCGCGGCGGTCTGCAGGTCGCCCACCAGGCCATGTTCGGCGATGGGAGGGTAGCGGTCCATGGCTGCTCCGAGTTCTCGGAAAGAGCCCCCTACGTCCACTATCGGCCACTCGGGTGGCCCCTGCGCGTCGGAAGCGGTCCCCGATCGGTCGCTCACCGCACCCGGCTTGCCGACCCCGGCTCATCGGGTGTTACTGGCCGGAGTCGGTCACAGACGGTGCCTCGGTGGGTCCGTCGGACGAGCGATGGAGATGGTGCATGGAGATGATCCACGTCCGGCTGGTGAGCCCTCCTGATCTCACCCCCCGGGCGGTCGCGCTGCTGACCGACGACCGTTATGTCTTCAACCTGGTCGTCCTCGCCGAACTGGCGCACAACCCCGACGGCGACGCGATCGAGTGCGACATCCTGGCGGGCGCCGCCAACGCCGTCCTGCGCGGTCTGCGCGAGCTGGAAGTCGACCGCCGCGGATCCATCGTCATCGAGCCGGTCGAGATGGCCTTCTCCGGCACCGCCGCCGCGGCGGAGCGGCAGCAGCTCGGGGCACTCGCGCACGCGCCGGTCTGGGAGGAGGTGGAAGCACGCATTCGCGCCGAGGGCACCTATCTGCCGAGCTTCTACGTCTACCTGGTCATCGCAGGCGTCATCGGGGCGGTGGGAATCATCACCAACTCCCAGATCCTGATCGTCGCGGCGATGGTCGTAGGACCGGAGTACGGAGCCATCACCAGCGTCGCGCTGGGCATCGACCGCGGCAACGGCACCAGGATCCGGCAGGGCCTGTTCGCCCTGACCGTGGGATTCCTGCTGGCCGTCCTGGTGACCTTCCTGTTCTCGTGGGCGATCCGGGGTCTCGACTTTCAACCCAAGGCATTCGACCTGGGCTTCAGGCCGGTCGCCACGCTGATCGACGCCCCCAGCTTCTTCTCCGTCGTCGTCGCGGTGCTGGCCGGCATCGTCGGGATCATGTCCCTGACCCAGGCCAGGACGAGCGCGCTGCTCGGCGTCTTCATCTCCGTCACCACCATCCCGGCCGCCGCCGACATCGGCGTCTCCTGCGCGTTCTCCAGCTGGAGCGAGGCGCGCGGATCCCTGATCCAGCTCCTGCTCAACATCGTGCTGCTGATCGTGGTGGGCGTGCTGATGCTCAGATTCCAACGGGCTGTCTGGCGGCGTATCGGCCTGCGCAGCGGGCGCACGGGCAGCGGGTGACGCCGTCGCCCCCGCCCTCATCGTCCTGCTGCCGGTCGGCTTCGCCGCCGGCGCGCTGATCGACGACGTAGACCCCGAGCGGACGCTGGGGGCAGCGTTCTCACCGCTGGTGTCGCTGGCCGTCGCCGTGATCCTCTGCTGTGGGTCCTGCGGGATGTGCTGAACGTGACCGGTCCCAAGTACGGCTGTGGCGTCGGCGTCTGCCGTGCCTGTACGAGCCACCTCGACGGCGGGGAGATCCAGCCCTGTCGTGCCGGTCGCGGACTGCGCGGACCGCGAGGTCACCACGATCGAGGGCCTGGCCGACGGCGACAGGCTGCACCCCGTGCAACAGGCGTGGATCGACCGTGATGTCGCCCAGTGCGGCTTCTGCCAGCCGGGCCAGATCATGGCCGCGGCGGCCCTGCTGAAGAAGACGTCCCATCCGACCGACGCCGACATCGACCGCATCGAGAACGTCTGCCGCTGCGGTACGTACTCCCGGATCCGCGAAGCGATCAAGAAGGCCGCGGCGAACGACTGACGGCCACCGCCGTGGCCTCGGCGGCAAACGGGTGGCTGTCTCACCGGCCGGAGCAGGCGGGCCGGAGCAGGCGCGTGGCATGCGCCTGCCCCGGCCCCCGGTCACACAGTGGATGTCATGAGCCGGATCCTCCCGTCCTGCAGTGCAGCGTTGCCGCTCCCCAGTCCGCGTGGTCGTGTGCGTTTCCGTCGCCGCCGTCGGTGACCCGCAGTGTGAGACGCTCCGCGCCGGCGACCGGGGCCCGGACGGACACGGCCGCGTCCTTGCCGGTGAGGACCTCGCTGCCGTAGACCTTCTTTCCGTCGGCGAGGACCTCGAAGGCGGTGCTTCCGCCGTCGCCCACCTCGTCGTCCAGGCCGATCTCCGCGGTGAAGGCCGAGCACGCCCCGCCGAGGTACACCGTCACGACCGAGTCGGCATGCACGCCGATCCCCTTGTCGTAGGACGTGCCGCCGATGGTGAGGGGTTTGCCGTCACCGGGGGCGGACTCGCCGTTACTCGTGTCCTTCTCCACCGGGCCCCAGCCGTTGTCCGCCGTGATGAAGTCCAGGTCGGACACGGGTGCGTCCCCGCGCGGCGGGGGCGGTGTGCCCTCGACGACGACCGTCGCCTCGTGGCGCACCCGCGCGCCGCCGGTGGAGGCCGCGGAGACCGCGGCCACGGTCGGTCGCCGGCCGTCCGGGGCGTCGTCTCCACGGGTGATCACGACGTCGACGGACGCGGACTCGCCCGCCGCCAGATCACCGATGTCCGGGGAGGCGCCCGGGTCGACGCTCCAGCCGGCCGGCGCGTCGAAGGCCGCTGAGACATCGGTCAGCGGCCTGTCACAGGGGTTGGTGACGGTCAGCTTGCCCGGGGTGGACTCGCCCGCCGGCAGGCCGGTGTCCTCCGCGGTCAGCTTCGCGCTCGGGGTGCACACGACGGGACCCCGGGGAGTGCCGCCGCGCGCCTCGTCGCCGGTGAGCGGACGCAGCCGCAGCGTGTACGCGTACTCCTGGTCGGGCCGCACCTGGTACTCGGGCAGCACGGTGTGGAAGGTCTCGCTGACTCCACTGACCGCGTGGTCCAGGTGCAGGGTGTTGCCCTGGGGGTCGCGCTTCAGGGCGAACGGGTAGGCGGCGCGGTCGAGATCCTCGTACGGCGTGACACCTGCGGAGAAGGTCTGAGAGGTTCCGGAGACCAGAAGCCCGCTCCGGCCGTCGGAGAGGGACGCCCAGCGGACGTCCTCGTGGTTTCCGTAGTCCTGTGGCCGGGTGTATTCGGAGAACTGCTCGTCGGCGTCGGTCGAGTACACGCCGACGGGTGAGCCGTCCTCGCGGTCGTTGTAGTTCTCCTGGGGGCCGCGGCCGTACCAGGTGAACTCGTCGTAGCGGTCGGGGAGTTGCAGTGTCAGGCCGATGCGCGGCAGGTACGGCACCTTACGCGCCGCGCCATGCGCCTCGGCCCGGTGGTCGATGCGCACCTCACCGGTTCCGGTCACGGTGTACCGGATGGTCTGGGTGAAGGAGGAGTCCTTGACTCCCGGGGCGGCGACGGTGCTGGGCACGGTCACCGTGACCGACCCGTCCCGTTCGGCCACCTCCACCTTCCCTGGATCGGTCCGCAGCCGGTCGAGGCCCGCCGCGCGCCATGGCCCGTCCTCGGAGCTGATCTCGTTGCTGACCGGAGCCCGCCAGGCGTCCAACTCGGGACCACCGCTGAGCAGTTCGCGCCCGCCCGCCTTCATGGAGGTCAGCTCGCCGCTCTTGCGGTCGAAGGCGTACGTGAAGCCCCTGCCGGACACGGTGATCCGGTCCGGCGTCTCGGTGGCCGTCACCTTGCCGGGCGATCGGGCGGGCAGTACTCCGGCGAGTTGCCGGCCGCCGATGCCGAACTGCTCGACGGCGACGGTGTGCCCGGCCCTGGCCCACGCCGTGTCCTTCACCTGCACGGCTTCGACGGTCAGTTGCCGGTCGGCGTCCTTCGGGTTGGCCGGGGGCGTGGTCAGGCGGATGTCCGTCCGTTCGCCGGGCGTGAGGGAGAGCGGGCGCGTCCCCCGGTCGATCACCCGGGCGCCCTCGGTGATCTCCCACCGCAGCCGCAGATCGCGGGTGCCGGTGAAGGAGCGCTCGTTGAGCACCGTGACCTTGCCGTCCGTCGCGTCCGCGTCGGTGATCCGGATGGGTGCGTGCACCGCCGCCATGGCCCGTGCCTCGGGCTGCACCGTGCGGTCGCTGGAGACCACACCGTCGACGCCGCCGGTGCCGGAGCCGTAGGAGTCGTACTCGCCCTTCTTGGTGAGCCGGTCGAAGTCCAGGGCCAGGACGGCCTGGGAGGCGGGGTCGGCGTCCAGTTGCGCCGGGGTGAGCGCCTGGTGGTAGACGCGGACCTGGTCGATGGTGCCGTGGGCCATACGGGTGCTGATGTTCTCCTGGCCGGTCTCCGGGTCCCGTCCGATGTTCACCGGCTGGGCGGAGTAGGCGACCGTACCGGCCCAGTCGGTGGCCGCCACCTGCTTACCGTCGACGAACAGCTTGACCGAGGTCCCGTCGAAGGTGCCGGAGACGCGGTGCCACGAGCCGTACCAGTCGGCGGGGACGTCCGCCGACGCCGTGTGCCACCCGCCGTCTCCGTAGACGAAGAACTCCAGCGTGTCCTTGTCCCCCATCTTGAGGGCGTAGCTGTGGTTCCCCTTGGCGATGACGGTGAAGTCACCTGTCCAGTCGGCGGGTTTCACCCAGGCGTCGAGGGTGAGGGCGTCGGAGACCTGGTCGAGGTCCGGGTCCCGGTAGACCTCCACGAAGTCGTCGAGACCGGAGAGTTCGAGCGCCTTGCCGCTCTTGCCCGTGACGTGGTCGGGCTTGCCCGTGATGTAGGACAGGATGTCGTTGCCGGAGGAGTCGGGGGTGGTGATCAGGGGCTGGGTGATGTTCTGCTCGGCCCAGTCCCAGATGAAGCCGCCCTGGACCTGGGGATATCGGCGCACGACGTCCCAGAACTCGCGGAAGTTGCCGAGGGAGTTGCCCATGGCGTGCGCGTACTCGCCCATGATGATGGGTTTGGTGGTGGACGCCGCCTTGGCTGCCAGGCCCGACGGCGAGGGATAGCGCGTACCCCAGACATCGGCGAACGGGGCGTCGCCGTCGGGTGAGTTGGACTGGTGGTACAGGGGGCGGCTCGGGTCGTTCTCGCCCAGGAAGTCGGCCATGGCGTAGTGCGCCTTGCCGAGTCCGGCCTCGTTGCCCGTGTCCCACATCAGCACGCTGGGGTGGTTCTTGTCCCGCTCGTACATCGCCGTGAGGCGGTCCATGAACGCCTTCTGCCACTCGGGCCGTTCGGCCAGGCAGTTGGTCGGGCAGTTGTCGTGGTGGTGGGTCTCGATGTCCACCTCGTCGGCGATCCACAGGCCCTGAGTGTCGGCCAGTTCATACAGGTACGGGTCCGACGGGTAGTGCGAGGTGCGTACGGCGTTGATGTTGAGCCGCTTCATCAGGGAGACGTCGGACGCGGTGCGCTCGCGGGTCGCGTGGCGGCCGGTCTTCGCGTCGGTCTCGGCGCGGTTGGTGCCCTTCACCAGGATGCGCTCGCCGTTGACCAGGAGCTGTCTGTCCTTGATCTCGATGTCCCGGAAGCCGACCGGCTGGGTGGTGGTGTGGGTGACTCTGCCGTCGGGACCGGCGAGTTGGACGACCAGCGTGTAGAGGCTCGGGGTCTCGTCGGTCCACTTGGCCGGGGCCGTGACGTCCGCGCGGAGGGTGGCGGAGGCGGCACCGTTCCGCGGGTCCACCGTGCCGGACATCGTTGTCACCTCGCGGCCGCGCGGGTCGTACAGCGTGCCGGTGACCTTCCGCGTGCCGGAGGTCTCCTTCGCCGCGACGTCCACCTGGGCCGTGAGCCGCGCATCGCGGTATTGCGCGTCCAGGTCGGTGCCGATCGTGACGTCCCGCAGATAGGTCCTGGGCGTCGAGTACAGGTCGACCGAGCGGAAGATGCCCGCGAACCTCCACTGGTCGACGTCCTCCAGATGGGCCCCTGAACCCCAGCGGTGGACCTGGAGGGCGATGGTGTTCTTCCCTGCGTGCAGCCGTTTGCTGATGTCGAACTCGGCCGGGGTGTAGCCGCCCTGGTCATAGCCCACGTACGTGCCGTTGACCCAGAGCAGGTAGCCGCTCGTCACACCCTCGAAGCGGAGGAAGGTCTCACGGTCCTTCCAGTTCGTGGGCAGCTCGAACGTGCGCACATAGGCGCCGGTCGGGTTGATGTCGTGCGGCACCTTCGGCGGGTCGTCCGGGTACATCTCGGTCGGGATGTTGCGGAACACCGGATGATCGAGACCGTCCGTCTGCCACGTGTGCGGGACGCGAACGCTGCGCCAGCCGCTGCCGGCGGTGTTGTAACCCTCCTTGGAGAAGTCCTCGGGGACGTCCTCGGGACGGTCCGACATGTGCAGCTTCCACGTCCCGTCGAGGGACTTGGTCCAGGGTCCGTCCGACTCTGCCGCCAGTGCGCTGCGGGTGTCGGCGTACGGGGTCAGCTCGGCGTGCGCCGGCTCCTGTCCTACGCCGGTCACCTCCGGATTCTCCAGCAGGGTGTAGACGTTCGACGGGGGAGTGGGGTCATCGGCGGCAATGGCGGACGTAACGGACGTCACCAACGTCCCTGCCAGTGCCAGAGCGGCGAGTCCTCGAAGTCTTCGTACGGTTCGGCGGAGTGGGGGCATCCGGCGTACCGCCCTTCTGAGTGAGGCGAAACTGCTCCGAATCAAACAGAAGCGCACGCTACCGAGCAGCCTGAGGGGTGCCAAGAGGTACGACACGAACACTTTCCCCCGTCGGCAGCGCGGGCGGCGCCGGCGGAAACGGTCACTCCCGTAAGGGAGTTCACCTCCTTCTCCTCCGCCGCGGGGTCTGCATCACGCGCTCCGGTCACAGAGCTCCGACCTATCGGAAAACGGGCTCCCACAGCGACCTGACCGACCGGTCGAGTCGCGTTAGGGTTGGCCGCGGGGGAGAACGACAGGTAGGGGGCCCGATGCCGCCGATTCGGACAAGGCTGCTTGGCCGGGATCAGACCTTGAACGCCATCGACACCCTTCTTGATCGCCTGCGCGGAGAGTTGTCGACCGATACGTCAGGACCCGAAGCCGGGGCGGCCGAGCGCACCCTGCTGGTGCTGGGCGAGCCGGGAATCGGCAAGACCTCGCTCCTGGAGGTCGCGGCCAAGCGCATCAACGACCAAGGCGGGCAGGCCCGTTGGGTTGTCGGCCGCTCCGAGGAGACCGGTCTCGCCTTCAGCGGACTCGACGCGCTTCTGCACCCGTGGCGCAGCAGCCTGGCCGACATCGACGCCGAGGACCGGCCGGTCCTCGAAGCCGCCCTGCGCGGGGGAGAGGCGGCCGGTGGCGGGACTCTCGCTCTGGCCGGAGCCCTGCTGCGCGTCCTGTCCCGGTGGGCCGACTCAGGGCCGCTCCTCGTGATCATCGATGACCTGCAGTGGCTCGACCGGTCGACCCAGGACCTCCTGAGCCTGTGCGCCCGACGCCTCCAAGGTGAGCCTGTCGGCTTCCTCCTCGCGTCCCGCCCGGCAGGACTGCCGCCCGGCTGGATGCGCCAGAGCACACTTCATCGGCTGGAAAACCTCGACGACGTACAGGCCGCACGCCTGCTCGACTCTCTTGCGGTGCCACCGCAAGGCCGCACCCGCCGACAGGTGATGCGGCAGGCCGGGGGCAACCCGCTCGCCCTGGTCGAGTTCACGCGCGCGGCAGCCACCCGCCC
This sequence comes from Streptomyces sp. NBC_00878, assembly GCF_026341515.1. NCBI lineage: Bacteria > Bacillati > Actinomycetota > Actinomycetes > Kitasatosporales > Streptomycetaceae > Streptomyces > Streptomyces sp. NBC_00878. Next base: position 7,494,222 of record NZ_JAPEOK010000001.1, read on the forward strand.
GGCCGGCGAGGAGCCGGCAGGCCTGGAACTCCCGCTCACCGAGCGCCTGGAGCAGCTCTTCGCCGCGGACCTCGATGCCCTGCCGGAGCCCGCACGCCGTCTGCTCCTGCTCGCCGCCGTCGCCGACCTGCCCGACATGGCCGCCATGGCGGAGATCCTCGGCGACGTCCGCCTGCCCGACCCTCAGGACGCGCACGAGAGCTCGGACGATTCGCCCCCGCCTGCCCCGGGAACAGCTCTCGTCCTCGCCGGCCGGACGCAGGTCGCACGGGCCGCGGACGAAGCCTGGTCCGCGGCAGAGAAAGCCGGACTGCTCGCCCTGCACCAGGGAGTGATCAGGTTCCGGCACCCCTTGGTCCGCTCAGCTGTGCTGGCCGCCGCACCGTTCGACCAGCGGTGCCAGGCGCACCGGCTGATCGCGTCCGTGCCCGACCTCGACGAGGACCGCCGGGCCTGGCACCGCGCCGCCGCCACGGTCACCGCGGACGAAGCCGTTGCCGACGCCCTTGAGGCCACCGCGGAGCGCGCACGCGCCCGGGGCGGCTACGCGGCAGCCGCGACGACCCTGGAGCGGGCCGCCCAACTCAGCCCTCGCAAGGACGACCGGGTACGCCGCCTCAACGCTGCCGCCGAGTTCGCGATGCACGCCGGCCATCCGCGCTGGGTGGCGGAACTGACTTCCTTGGTGGCCGCCGACGCCGACACGGCCGAAGCCCGTGCGGAGGCCGACCAGTACGCCGGCTGGGCCTCGGCCCTGACCAGCCGGCACGTCGAGGCGATGGACCGGCTGATGGCAGCAGCCGACGGCTGGGCGCCCGCCCACCCCGAACGGGTCGTCGAAGCGCTCGGAACCGCGGCAACGGTCGCCTACATCAGCGGCGACCCACGCTTCCGCGAAGCCATCCTCGGCCGCTACCGGCGTCTCTCCCTCCGAGGCCCCGACCACTGCACGGCGTGGATCCTCGGCGGCTGCGATCCGCTCGGTTCGCGCGACGAAGCACTCGCTCATCTGCGCCACGCAGCCGCCCAGGACGACAAGCCGCTCGGGGCGTACCCGATGCTCGGTGCCGCCGCGTGGGCCCTGGACGAGACCGAGATGGCCGTGCAACTGCTCGGCACCCACCTCGAGATCCAGCGCCAGGCGGCCACCGCGGGATCGAACGCCACCGTGGCCTCCGCTCACGCGATAGCCCTGTTCGAGGCCGGCCGCTGGGCCGCCGCCCTCGCGGGGGTGGGCGAGGCCGATCGCGCAGCCGCCGTCGGCGGGCTGGAGCTCGCCACAGTCAGCAGCCATATTCTCGCCGCTGCGCTCGCCGCCGTTCGCGGGGACAGCCGGCGCGCCAAGCAGACGCTCGCCGACGCCACCCACGACTTCGACCTGCGAGGAACACGTGTCTTCGAGGCGCGCACCCGCCAGGCGAGCGCGCTGGCCGCACTCGCCGAAGGCGATCACCACGCCGCCTACTTCCACCTCAGCCGGCTCTTCCACCGCGACGGCAGCCCCGTACACTTCCACAGCTCCTTCCACGGACTCGCCGACCTGGCGGCGAGCGCCGTGCGTATCGGCCGGTCCAAGGAGGCGCAGGCCACCCTGGACGCAGCGATGGGGCAACTGCCCGCCAACACCTCGTTGAGACTGCGTCTCATCCTGTGCCGAGCCCGGGGCATTCTGGCCGACGAGGCCGCCCATGCCGAAGATCTTCTCCGTGAGGCGGCGTTCGACCCGGGCGGCGACCAGTGGCCCTTCGAGCGCGCCCTCGCTCTCGCCGACCTGGGTGAGTGGCTGCGCCGCCGTCAGCGGCCGGTTGACGCCCGTGTTCCCCTGAGCGAGGCACTGGAGCTCTTCCAAGGCCTCGGGGCGACCCCCTGGGGTACCCGTACGGCCGCGGAGCTGCGGGCCACCGGTGTCGACACGGCCGAGGCGCGACAGCGGGACGCGACCATGGAACTCACCCCTCAGCAACTGGCCATCGTCCAGCTCGCCGCTCAAGGGTTGTCCAACAAGGAGATCGCGGCCCGGCTGTTCCTGTCCCCCCGCACCGTCGGCTTCCACCTCAATCGGGTGTTCCCCAAGCTCGGTGTCACCTCACGCTTCCAGCTACGGGACTTCGTCTAGCCCGGTGGGCGCCCCAGGTCAGGTCTTCTGACAGAAGCGGTCGGCGCCCCCGTCGTCACAAGCTGATCGCATCCCTTCCACCGGAGGCCGGAAGCCCGAGCGGCGTGACGGCCCAGCCCTGGCGTGTCCGCACGGACAGCCCGGGACGGTGGAGCACGACAGCTTCGCAGAAGTGGGGGGCAGGGCGTGGCCATGCACCTGACGACGGAGACTGGAGAACAGGAACCTCCAGGGGACGAGCAGTATGCGATCGCTCGCGACGATCCCGGTGAGGCGTTGGTCGGCCGTGAGGCCGACCTGCGGCGTATTGACTCCTTCCTCAAAGGCGTTTCGGCCGTCGGCGGCACGTTGCTGATCTCCGGGGAGCCGGGGGTGGGGAAGACCGCGCTGCTCGCCGCGGCCGTGTCCCGAGCGGCGGACGCCGCCGTCCCCGCCTTGCACGCGACAGGAGTGCAGTTCGAAGCCCACATCGGTTTCAGCGGTCTCCAGCAACTCCTCCAGCCGGTGATGAGCGAGGTCGACGCACTCGGCCAGGTGCACAAAGAGGCCCTGACGGTCGCCCTGGGGCAGGGCAGCGGTCCGGCGCCCGCACACCTGCGCGTGGCTCGGGCGCTTCTCGCGCTCCTGAGACAACTGACGTGCGAGCAGCCGTTGTTGCTGATCCTCGACGATCTGCAGTGGATGGATCCCGCCAGCACGGTGGTCCTGGGACTGGTGGCCCGTCGACTGCTGGGTACGAAGGTCGGCCTGCTGTGTGCGGAGCGACCGGGGGCGGACAGCTTCTTCGACCACGCGGGCCTTCCCGTTCACATCCTTGAGCCGCTCGACGACCAGGCCGCCGACACGCTGCTGGTCAGCCGCTACCCGGCGCTGGCTCCCCGGGTCCGGCAGCGCCTGATGGCCCAGGCACAGGGCAACCCCCTGGCCCTGCTCGAACTGCCCGTGTGCCTGAGCGATTCCCAGCGCAGGGCGTCGGAGGCACTCCCCGGGCACCTTCCCATGAGCAGCCGTCTGCAGGCGGCGTTCGCCTCACGCGTCAGCGCCCTTCCGGCGGTCACGCGGTACCTTCTGCTGCTCGCCGCCCTTGAGGGCACCGGAGATCTGCACGTTCTGCACGCCGCCGTGGCGGGCCGGTGCGGCCTGAAGCAACTCGGGCCCGCCGAGCGCGCCCAGCTGATACGGGTCGACGACCGCGCCGGACATCTGACGTTCCGTCATCCACTGACCCGCGCGGCCGTGGTCGACCTGTCCACGAGCGATCAGCGCCGCAACGCGCACCTCGCTCTTGCCCGCCCCCTGTCCGCTCAGCCCGAGCGGCAGGCCTGGCACCTCGGTCAGGCCACCGTGGTTCCCGACGAGGAGGTGGCCGCGCTGCTGGAGCGGGCCGCGCGCAGTATGAGCCGCCGTGGCGACGGCGCCGTCGCGATCGCTTCGCTGCTGCGTGCCGCGGACCTGAGCCCCGACGGTGCACAGCGTGCCCGCAGGCTGGCAGAGGCCGCATACCTCGGCGCCAACATCACGGGAGACCTCCACGAAGTCCCGCGGCTGCTCGACCACGCACACCGGGCGGCACCCGGCCCCGGGCCCCTGGCCGCTGCCGTCGCGAGCTCCGCCTATCTGCTCAACGAATCGGGCGACATCGACACCGCGCACCGACTGCTCAGTTCCGCCGTCGCCATGCAGCCCGCGCCGTACGAGCCCCGGGACTCAACCCTCGGCGAGGCACTCCACACGCTGCTCCTGGTCTGCTTCTTCGGCGGCCGGCCGGAGTTGTGGCAGCCGCTGGACGCCGCGCTGGAGAAGTTCGCCGCGGACCCGGGCATCCTGGCCGTCACGAGGGCGACCTTCGCCGACCCGGTCCGCTGCGGGCCGCACCACCTGGAGCAGCTCGACAGGGCCATCGCGGAGCTCGCCCACGAGTCCGACCCCATCAAGATCGTTCGGGTGGGCATCGCGTCCGCCTATGTCGACCGGCTCGGCGGCTGCACCGAGGCGCTCACGCGGGTGGCCGAGGCCGGGCGCAAAGGGGAGGCGGTCGCGGCGGCGATCGAGGCGCTCTTCCTGCTCGGCAACCACGCGCTGCACACCGGGCAGTGGGAGGAGCTGAACCGCCTGGCCAACGAGGGGCTGGCCTTGTGCCATGACTACGGCTACCCGATGCTGGCGTTGCCCGGGAGCTACCTTCGTGCTGCCTGGGCCGCGATCCGCGGCGACTACGCCGCCACCGACACCCTGACCGGCGAAATGGACCAGTGGGCCGGGCCGCGGCGTGCCGGTGTCGTGCGCTTCTACGTCGCACACGCCCGGACCCTGGCGGCGCTCGGCCGAGGAGCGTTCGAGGAGGCCTACCGGCAGGCAACGACTGTCGCGCCCGCAGGTGTCTTTCCGGCGTTCGTCCCGCACGCTCTGTGGCTGCTGATGGACCTCACGGAAGCCGCCGTGCGCACCGGCCGCCGCAGTGAGGCCCAGGCGCACGTCGCCGCCGCCCGCAAGGCCGGCCTCGACGCCATCTCACCGAGACTGAAGACGCTGCTGCTCGCCTCGGCCGGACTCTCCGCCGACAGTGGTGAGGGCGCCTTGTTCGAGCAGGCGCTGGCCGTGCCCGGGGCCGAGCGTTGGCCCTTCGACCTGGCCCGGGTCCACCTTTACTACGGGGAGCACCTGCGCCGCGTCAAAGCCACCACCGAGGCCCGGCTCCACCTGGCTGCCGCGGTGGACACGTTCCAGCGACTCGGCGCGGTCCCCTGGGCCGGTCGCGCAGCCCAGGAACTGCGCGCCACCGGTGGCCACCGAGAGGGCGGTTCGCCTTCCTCGGGAACCCCCCTGACGCCCCAGCAGGGGGAAATCGCGAAACTCGCGGCCGCCGGTTTCACCAACAAGGAGATCGGCGAGCGTCTGTTCCTCTCACCGCGCACCGTCTCCACCCATCTCTACCAGCTCTTCCCCAAGCTCGGAGTGACCTCCCGAGCAGCCCTGCGCGACGCGCTCGACCAGTTGGAGGACGTTGGTCCCGCTTCTTCCTGAACTACGTCACATGACGGAATCGGCGAGGTCGTCGTCACTTCTAGCGTCGTTCACGTGACGTCATCAGTCCGATGAATCCAGGAGAGATGATGAGTGAGAAGGCGCAGTCCAAGAACGTTGTCCTGGTCCACGGCGGTTTCGTGGACGGTTCCGGATGGCAGGGGGTGCACGAGGCGCTGAGCAGCGAAGGCTACCGCGTCAGCATCGTGCAGAACCCGACGCTGTCCCTCGACGGTGACGTCGCCGCGACGCACCAGGTCCTCGACGCCCTCGACGGGCCGGCCGTCCTGGTCGGGCACTCCTACGGCGGCGTCGTGATCACGGAGGCCGGCAACCACGAGAAGGTCTCCAGCCTCGTCTACATCGCGGCATTCGCCCCGGACAAGGGCGAGTCGGTGAGCAGCCTCATCGCCGACCCGCCGCCCGGAGCCCCGGTGCCGCCGATCCTGCCGCCGCGGGACGGCTTCCTGTTCCTGGACCGGGACAAGTTCGCCGCTTCATTCGCCGCGGACGTTCCGGCCGACCTGGCGGCCTTCATGGCCGATTCCCAGGTCCCCTGGGGCGTCGACGCTCTCAACGGGGCCGCGTCCCGGCCTGCCTGGCGGACCAAGCCCAGCTGGTACCTCGTGGCCACCGAGGACCGCATGATCCCGCCGCCGGCGCAGCGGGCGATGTCCGAGCGGCTCGGGGCGACGACCGTGGAGGTCCCCGGCAGCCACTCCGTGTATCTGTCCCAGCCCGACGCGGTCGCCGACCTGATCAGGCAGGCGTCCGGCGCGTAGCCGTGGGTCCGCGCCCGGTGGCCGACGCGTCGTCGGACACTCCCAGGGCAGCGCATGGCCCGCGACAACTCAGTAGCGCCGCGGCTGCGGGTCCCAGGGGGATCTGCGGCCGTACGCGCCGCCCAACCGGCAACAACCCAGGAGAACGAAATGACCACTCAGCGTAAGACGCGCCGCAGACTGCTCATAGGCGCTGGTGGCGCAGGGATTCTTGCGGCCGCACTGCTCATCCCCGCGGCACCGTCCGCCTTCGGGGGCGAGGACACCGCCACGCCTGCCGTCAAGCCGACCGTGGTGCTCGTGCACGGAGGATTCGCCGACGCGTCGAACTGGAACGGCGTGATCGGCCGTCTGCAGGGCAAGGGGTATCCGGTGATCGCACCGGCCAACCCGTTGCGCGGTCTGCCGACCGACTCCGCCTACATCGCCAGCGTCCTGAAGTCTGTCCAAGGGCCGATCGTCCTGGTCGGGCACTCCTACGGGGGCGCCGTGATCACCAACGCGGCGGCCGGCAACCCCAACGTCAAGGCCCTGGTCTACGTGGCCGCGTTCGTTCCGGACAAGGGCGAGAAGCTCGGCGAGCTCATCGCCAAGTATCCGGGCAGCGAGATCCAGGCCGCGCTCAATCCCGTGCCCTACCCCAATGCCGACGGCAGCACGGGCACCGACCTGTATCTCAAGGCCGACAAGTTCCGCAGCGTCTTCGCCGCGGACCTGCCCACTTCCACCACCCGGGTCATGCAGGCCGGACAGCGGCCGTTCAGTGCCTCCTCCTTCGAGGACGTGACGCAGGAAGCCGCCTGGCGCACCATCCCCTCCTGGGGCATCGTCGCGGGCGCCGACAAGGCGATTCCTCCGGCCCTGGAGCGGTTCGAGTACAAGCGTGCCGGCTCCTCCACCATCGAGATCCCCGGCGCATCCCACGTGGCCATGATCAGCCATCCGGGAGCCACCACCGATCTCATCGTCAAGGCCGCGCAGGCTACCGACTGACCGCCCCGATGGACGTCTGCGAGAGCAGCCGTCTCCGCGTCCCCTCTCCGGCCGGCCCACGCCGGTCCCCGCGGTCTGGAGCCGGCCGGAGAGGGGACGCGTCGGTGCCGCCGGGCCGCCGCGATCATCCTCCTTGCCGGGACGGCGACTTCGCCCAGGCCTCGGCGAACAGTTCGTGCAGTGGGCGCGGGGAGAGCAGGCGACAGAACGGGCCGAACAGGTGCTTGCCTTGCAGATGGTGGCCGTCGGCGGCCAGGGCGGTGAGCATGGCGGGCTGCGGCTGAGGTCTGGGGGCCCTGAACCCACCTGTCCCAGCGGGGACTCGGGGGCGCCCGTCGGCAGGGGCGCCAAGGAGAGGGTGTCCTTGAAAGCCGCCGTGCCCAGGGGCAGGGCGCCCGTGCCGGGGAAGTCCGGCAGGTCGGTGTCGTCGGTGCGGGCGCCGGTCGGCGGGTCGACGCGGGCCCACCCGTCCCCGAACACCTCCGCGCTCCACACCCGCTCGCCGTCCGAACATCTGCAGCTCGTGGGCGTCGATGCCCTCGCGGCCGCCGGGGGCGGAGCACCCTTTCACCGTCGTGCCGGCCGCCGCCGCGTCCCGCAGGGCATTGGACCCAATCGACGTACTGCACCAGGGAGTTGGGCCTCGGCGGCAGCACGACGGTCATGCGGACGATCCTGGCACACACCACTGACAGGCAGGCCCGATCCCTCGGGCCGAACTGCAGGTCAGCGACTCGGCGCACCTTCGGTGCGCGCCTGGTTCGTCGTCTCACCTGTTCTCGACGTATTCGACAAGTTCGTATGGCAGGGCCATGTACGCTGACCGCCATGATGCGCCGGAAGTGGTCGGAGCCGTGGGTGCACACGGTCTACGACCTGGTCCTCGCGCTGGTGGTGGCCTATTCGACGCCGTCCTACGGCCAGGGCTACGACACGCTCATAGGCTTCTCGATGGCGGCGGCCGTGGTGTTTCGCCGGCGCCGCCCCATGACGGTGATGGCGGTCGTTTCCGCCCTCGCGCTGGCGCAGTATCTGCTGGCGGCGTCTCCCGGGCCATTGGCGAGCGAGGGGGCCATGTACGACATGGCCGTCCTGATCGCGATGGTGACCGTGGTGAGCCATACCGAGCAGATCTGGAAGGCGTACGCCGCCGGTGGCATCTCCGTTCTGGGCATCGTGCTGGTGTTCGGTGGCATGGCCGATTTCACCACTGAGGCCGGCCGGGACGGTCTCGACGAGGCCCTGGCGGTCGCGGGCGCGTGCGCGGCGGTGTGGGTGACCTCGTACATGATGCGGACCCGCCGGCTGTACGTGGGTGTCCTTGAGGAACGCGCGGCCACCGCGGAGCGGGAGCGTACCCACCTCGCCCAGATCGCCGCCGCCGAGGAACGCGCGGAGATCGCGCGTGAGTTGCACGACGTGGTGGCACACAGCCTGGCCGTGATGATCGTGCAGGCCGACGGGGCAAGTTACGCGATCGTGGCGGATCAGGACAGGGCCCGCACGGCGATGCAGACGATCGCGGGCGTCGGCCGGGACGCGCTGGAGGACATGGGCCGCATCGTCGAGGTGCTGCGGGGCACGAAGGGGTCCGACGCCGAGGACGGCAGCGATCGTCGCCGGGTCGGCCTGGCCCATCTCGAACCGCTGGTGGAGCGGGCCCGCGTCGCCGGACTCCAGGTGGAACTGCGCATCGAGGGAGAGCGGCAGGGGCTCTCGGCCGCCGACGAGCTGACCCTGTTCAGGATCGCTCAGGAGAGCATGACGAACGCGCTGCGGCATGCCGGCCCCTCGGCTCAGGTCTCCGTCGCGCTGCGGTTCGACGACGGCACCGCCGTGCTGGAGGTCGTCGACGACGGGGCCGGCAGGCTGGCCGGCTCCGCTCCGGTCGTACCCGGGTCGGGCGGCAACGGGCTCGTGGGCATGCGGGAGCGGGTCGAGGTGCACGGCGGACGGTTCACCGCCGGCCCCCGGCTCGGCCCGGGCTGGCAGGTCAGGGTCGAGCTTCCGGTGAGGACAACCGCATGAGTGACACGAGTGGCATGAACGGCATGAACGGCATGAACGGTTCGAGCGGTGCGACGAAGCCGATCCGGGTGGTCGTCGTGGACGACCAGCCGCTGGTGCGCGCCGGATTCGCCATGGTGCTGGACGCCCAGTCCGACATCGATGTGGTCGGCGAGGCCGGGGACGGGGCAGAGGCTCTCGCGCTGCTGGACAGGACTCCGGCCGATGTCGTCGTCATGGACATCCGTATGCCGGTCATGGACGGGGTGGAGGCCACCGAGCAGCTCGTCACGCGCCCGGACCCGCCCAAGATCCTTGTGCTCACCACGTTCGACACCGACGAGGACGCGTTCGCCGCGCTGCAGGCCGGCGCGAGCGGCTTCCTCATCAAGAACGTGCCACCCGAGGAATTCCTCGCCGCGATCCGGGTGGTGGCCGCGGGCGACTCCGTCGTGGCGCCCCGGGTGACCCGCCGGCTCCTCGACCGGTTCGCCGGACAGCTCAACCCCGCACCGCAGCAGGCGGACGACCGCCTCGCCGTCCTGACCGAGCGGGAGCGGGAGGTACTGGAACTGGTCGCCCAGGGGCTGTCCAACTCCGAGGTCGCCGCCCGCCTGTACGTCGCCGAAACGACCGTGAAGACGCACCTCGGGCGGATTCTGACCAAGCTGGAGTTGCGCGACCGGGTGCAGGCCGTCGTGCTGGCGTACGAGGTCGGTCTGGTCCGGCCGTCGTCCGGCTGACCCCCCTACCGCGCTGCGATGCACTCCACTGCACTGCATCGCACCGCCTACCCGCCCTCCCTGCGCTGTCCGCCGCCTGGTCCCCTACCGGCGTAGGACCCGGATCCCACCCGGCGTACGACCCGGGTCGTACGTGCCCGGCCCCCGAGGTCGTGTCCCGATCCGATGTGCCGAAAAGCCTGCCTGGCAAGAATCGTTGATGACACGAACGAACGTGTCCCGACAATTCTCTGGGGGCCTCACATGACTACATCTGGAATGCAGACCGGCACGACCGGAAGCCTGAAGGTAAAAGCGCTGGTACTCGGAGTCGTGGCGGTCGCGATTCTCGTGGTAGGAGCCGGCGGTGCCTACTGGTGGCATCAGCACAATCTGCCCAGCCAGGCCTCTGCGGCCGACTGTGCCCTGGCCCAGAAGATCATCGACGAGGCGCAGAAGCAGGACAAGTCCACCGTCACGAAGTGGCTGAAAGACGTGCGTGAACTGCGCTACGCGGAGATGAAGGACGGCTACCTCTCGGGGCAGATCGGCCGGTACGAGGGTGCGACGGCCACTCACCTGACGGGAGAGGGCGAGGCGTCGACCAAGGCGGAGCTGGCCGATATGTCGAAGCAGGCGAATGCGCACTGCACCGCCGCCAAGCGCACCCTCGTTTTCCCGCCCATCGCGGCCTGACGCCTTCCACGTCGAAGAGTCGTAAGTCCCAAGTCATAAGCCGAAAACCGCAAGCCGTAAAGCAGTTGAGGGGAAGCAGGAAATGAGTACCCGCGCCGCCGCGCACGACAATGAAAGCATTATCCGGGACGATGGCGATGTCGCCGTCGGCGCGGAGGACCTCGTCAAGGTCTACGGCCAGGGCGACACCGGAGTACGAGCCCTGGACGGGGTCACCGTCGGCTTCGCCCGCGCGCGGTTCACCGCCATCATGGGCCCGTCGGGTTCCGGCAAGTCCACCCTCATGCACTGCCTGGCCGGCCTCGACACCGCGACCTCCGGGCGGGTGCTGCTCGACGGTACCGATCTCACCGGTCTGTCCGAGCGCGCACTGACCGCCGTACGGCGAGACAAGATCGGCTTCGTCTTCCAGTCGTTCAACTTGCTGCCGCAGCTGACCGCGTTGCAGAACATCACGCTGCCGCTCGACCTGGCCGGCCGGCCCGTCGACCGGGAGCTGCTCGACCACCTCTCCGGCGTGCTGGGCATCGGCGACCGGCTGACCCACCGGCCGAGCGAGCTCTCCGGTGGCCAGCAGCAACGGGTCGCGCTGGCCCGGGCGCTGGCGTCACGGCCCGCTGTGGTCTTCGCCGACGAGCCCACCGGCAACCTGGACTCGCGCTCCGGCGCGGAGGTGCTCGGCTTCCTGCACGACTCGGTACGCGACCTCGGACAGACCGTCGTCATGGTGACCCATGACGCGGGCGCCGCCGCCTACGCCGACCGCGTCGTCGTCCTGGCCGACGGCCGGATCGTCGGCGACCTGGACGCCCCGACCCCGACGTCGGTCACCGACGCGCTGCGGAGCATGGCGGGTACCCGATGAGCCGCCGACCGGGCACCGGCAACGCCGCCGTGCTGCGCACCCAGCTTGCCGGAGTGCTCGTCCGGCCCGGCCGGCTCGTCATGACGGGTCTGGCGGTGGTCGTCGCCGCGTTCGTCGTGTTCGGCACCGTGATGGCCCAGCAGATCACCGAACGAACCGCCCTCGACCGCTTCAGCGGCACCCCCGAGGCGACCAGCCTGATCCTCACGGGGGACGGAGGCGGGGACGATTCGGCCATTACCGACGCGAAGATCAAGGCAGTCCAGGCGGTGTCCGGCGTGGCCGAGGTCGCGGCCAGGACGGAGACCGGGGTATCGCTCGCCGGTGTCTCCCCGCACTACCTGGAGCTTCAGGGCGACCCGGGCAGCGGGCGGCTGTCACGCATTCAGGTCGTGGCGGGCAGTTACCCGGACGGTCCCCGGGAGATGGCCGTGAACCGCCAGGCCTCGCAGCGGTTCGAGATCGAGCCCGGCGACCGTGTCGGCCTGCTCGTCCCGGAGGGCGAGGACGGCGGGACGAAGACGGTCACCGTGACCGTCACGGCCGTGGTGCGGGCGGACTCCGACCGGTGGGCCACTGGTTACGCCCCCGCCGCCACCATCAACTCGCTGGGCGACATGAAGGGGTATCCGCAGCTGGACGTCCGCGCGGAACCCGGGGTGTCCGCCGAAGCCCTGTCCGAGCGGCTGTCTCCAGTGCTCCAGGGCGCTGGCGGCGCGGCTGTCGTGATCACCCCCGGCGACACCGTGCGGGCCCAGGAGGCCAAGGACGCGGTCAAGCAGTACGCGGAGGTCTTCCAGCTCATCGCGATGTTCCTGGCGATCGCCGTGGTCGCCGCCGCCCTCGTCGCGACGTCGACGTTCCGCATCGTCTTCGCGCAGCGACTGGGCCAACTGGCGCTCCTGCGCACCATCGGGGCCCAACGGGGCCAGCTCGTCCGGGCACTCGCCGTCGAGGGCGCACTGGTGGGCCTGGCCTCCGGAGTAGCCGGCGTCCTGCTGGCGCTCGGTGCCGGACACGCCGCCCCGGTGATCGCGGGCGCCGCCGGGCAGACCCTCCTGGCTCCCGGGGTGCCCGTTCCCGCGGCCCTGGCGGTGGTGCTCGGCGCCGTGCTGGTGACACTGGGCGCGGTGCTCGCCCCCGCGTTGTCCGCCGCCGGCGTCTCCCCTCTGCAGGCGCTGCGCAGTGCCGGCACCGTGTCGGGGGAACGCGGCATCGGCCTGATACGCGTCGGCTCCGGCCTGTTCCTCGCCGCGGCCGCCGCCCTCCTGATCGGCCTGGTCCTCCTCGACATGCCCGAACCGGGCGACGCGAACTACGACGCGTTCGCGAGCCTCATGGTGATCGTCGCGTCGGGCGGGCTGGCCTTCCTCGCGCTGATCGCCCTCGGCCCGCTGCTCGTACGCCCGGTGCTGGCCACCGCCGGGTGGCCGCTGCGCCGGCTCGGGCCCACCGGCACCCTCGCCGTCGGCGGGGTCGGCGGAACCCCGCGCCGCGCCGCAGCCGTTTCGGTCGTCGTCGCGCTCGGCGTCACCCTGGTCTCCGGCACCCTCGTCGGCGTCGCGAGCCTGCAGGGCTGGGCGGATCGGGACCTCGCCCTGACGGCCCCGGCGGACTTCGACCTGAGCGTCGGCGGCAGCGACAGCGGCAGCGACAGCGACGGCGGCAGTGACGGCGGTAGCGACGGCGGTAGCGACGGCCTCGGTGACGAGGCCGTACGCCGGGTCAAGGCCCTGCCGCAGCTGGCCGACGCGACCGACTACCGCATGACCGACGTCTCCATCGACGGGTCCGACGTGCGTGCCACCGACCTGGACCTGGCCGCCCTGCCCACCTCACGGCAGCTGTACACGGACACCGGCAAGCTGAGCGATCTCGGTCCGGGCCGAGTGGTCGTCAACGCCCGGCTCGCCCAACTGCTCGGCGTGACGGCCGGCGACAGCATCACGATCACCACGCCCAAGAAGGGCACCGTCCGCGAAACCGTCGCCGCCACGCTGCCCAGCGAAGCGCCCATGCAGGCCGACCTGATCGCCGTACCCGCCGACCTGGAGAAAATGGGCGCCTCGTCGCGGCCGACCGGCATCCTGGCGAACGCCGCCAAGGGCGGGCAGACGGCCCGCAACGCGGCGGTGAGGGCGATCGAGAAGACCGTCGGCCCGAACACCGACGCCTCCCTGACCATCCTCGCGGAGGACCGCGACGACAGCAGGGCCGACCTTGAGGTGGCGGCCACTTCGGCGCTCGGTCTGCTCGGGCTCACCGTGCTCATCGCCGTCGTCGGCGTCGCCACCACGACCGGTCTCACCGTGCTGGAACGCACCCGCGAGTCGGGACTGCTGCGGGCGCTGGGACTCGGCCGCTCCGGGCTGCGCTTCATGATCGGCATCGAGGCCGGCCTGTACGGGGTCCTCGGCGGCGTCCTCGGCCTGGCCCTCGGCGTGCCCTACGCCTGGCTGGCGGTCCGGGTACTGAACATCGGCGCGCCGCTGCTCCTGCCCGTCGGGCAACTGCTGGCGGTCTTCGCGGGGTTGGTGGGCATCACGGCGCTCGCCGGCCTGCTGCCCGCCCGCCGCGCGGCCCGGGTCAGCCCGGTCGCGGCACTGGGCACCGCGGACTGAGCCGAGGGGGTACTGGGAGGGGGCGATGGAGGGGGGTTTCGCCCCCGCCGCCCCTACCCTCCCCCACTCTCGGCTTCGCTCGAGCGGGGGGACCCCCACCGTCCCTTTCTGGGGGCTCCGCCCCCAGACCCCCGTGTCGGCCTGAACGGCCTCGTCCTCAAGCGCCGGACGGGCTACTCAGTGACTGGGAGTTCTAGGGGCTGGCGTGCATCTCACCGTGGTTCTCTGCAAGCTCACACGTAACGTAAGCGGGTTCAGGGGGGTCTCCGATCACGGCGTGTGTGGGCCGTATGACGGCAACGGCCGTGCACTGCAACATGGAGGGTCTTCCTCGGCAGGGGGAGAAATGGAGAAGCCCCGCCCATGCGCCACGGGGGAGCACACAGACGGGGCAGTGGCGACGCTCACGGCATCGCCAGGAGGTACGCCGAACGGACAGGCGGGATCGTTCAGCGCACTCGGCTATTGCACGCCCATGGACGCGCCCCACTTCCCGCGGGACAAGTGGCACACCCCGTCCGGCGTGATACGAAGCCGCGCGCCGAGCAACGGCAGCAAGCCTTCCGCGTTGAGCTGGTGGCGGATGCGCTCAAGCGCAGTCCACAGACGTTGCGGTCCGCCCTGGTGGACTGATGGCGGGTTGGTCCCGTCGGCGGATGCTCGGGCCCATGAACCGTCCGGATGGACCAGGTAGGCGGTACGGGTCCGGTCGCGCTGTTCGTAGTCGAGTTCCACACCTGGTGTCGTGACTTGGAGCATGGAGCTCAACTCCCATGCGTTCGACAGGTCCACCACGGGATGGTTGCCCGTGCTGATGTCCTCGCCCTTCCCGTCACGGGCAAGCGTGAAGAGTTCGGCGAGGGCGGGCGGGTAGTCGTCTCCGGACCGAGTGAGCATGAAACCGGCGGTATCGCGTTCCACCTGCCCAACCACGTCACCGTTGGCGCGCTTCCACCCCGTGAGGATCAGACAGGTACGCCCGATGGTGGTGGCGATCCGTCCGCCTGGTGCGAGAGCGGCGACGCTGGGAGCGAGCCCCGGACCGGCGGGCAGCCCGACCGTGGAAAGGATCCGGTCGTATCTGCCTGGCACGTGATCGGTGGCGTCCGCCGCGATCATTTCCGGGTGGTAACCCATGGAAGCGAGCCGTTCCCCCGCCGCACTGGTCAGGTACGGGTCCACGTCCAGACTAGTCACGCACTCGTCCCCGAGTCGGTGACAGGCGTACGCGGTGAGCCCGCCCGCTCCGGTACCCAAGTCCAGGAGGGACAGCCCGTCACCAAGTCGCCCATGCCGAAGCATCCGCACCACCAGGCTTGGCAGTGTGGCGGAAGACGTGGGCATCCCGCTTGGCTGGTCGCCGGGCTTTGCGCGGTCGGCATGGTGTGGACCAACACGGGTGATCAGAGAGCGGTTTGAGTACGCGGCTTCCATCCACGCTGCGTGGTCGGTAGCCCCGTCCCGCAAACGCCACCCTCCAGACCCGTCCCGTACCCACCATCGGGGCACCAACTCATGGCGTGGGGTCTCTGCTACCGGTGCGAGCCACCGGGAATCCGGGTCGGTCACTTGGTCTGCGAGGCGTACCGCATGCTGTTGCCAATCCATCCGGCAACCTTTCTGTGAGTGCGCGGGGTCACTGCGGGTCGCACGATGGCGTGTTCGCGGGGTCGCAATCGTCGCTGTCATCGGGCGGGCACGCATTTTGTACCGGGAGCGGGACACTCGCGGCGAGCTGTACCCAAGAGTCCCCGCCGAGTAGGTCAGAGAGTCGGGTTTCCCGCACGTTGCCTACCGGGAAGTCTCGCGAGAGCACGCAGCCGGCTAAATCTCCGTTCGGCAGGATTGCCGCTCGCCCTCGCGTGCACCGCCCGCACATCTCGTCAAGGGTTGGTTTCCATCCGGGTAGTGCGGCCCGACCGACGGACCGCACCCGGTCTGTGTTGACCCGGTGAACCCCCATGGATTCCAACTCGGCCCGTGCTTCGGCAACGTGTTGCCCCGGCAGGATGTCCACGATTCCGGCCCGCACGGTCACGCCACGGTTGACGGCTTCCCGAATGTTGCACCGAGTGCGGACGTAGCTGCCCGCCTTCCCTGTGATCCGGTCGTGTTCCTCGGGGTCGTCGCTGTAGTAGCTCGTCCCGAGGGTGATCCCGTCACGCTTGAACAGGTCCCACCATGCGGGGTTGACGTTGAACAGGTTGGAGTACACCTCTACGTGCAGACCGAGCGAGAGCCCGAGTTCGGCGAACTCCCGCCACTGCGGGTGAACGGTCGGCTCGCCCCCGATGAGTTGGACGGTGCGGACGCCGAGCGTGGCAGCGTCGATGATGACCGTTCGCCAGTTCTCGGAGGTCATGTCCCCGTGGGATGCCTGCGGGCTGGACTCGGACAGGCAGTGAATACACGTGAGTTGGCATTTTCCGGTGATCTCCAGTTCAAGGGACTGGATTCCGGCGAGCGGGGATGCGGCGGTCGGTTCAATGAGCGTTGTCATGCGTCGGTTCCTTCCTGGTTGTCGGTCGCCGAGTGGTCGCCATACAGGCTGTGCGGGGTGTGATGATCGGGGGCTCAGATGCCCTTGTGCTTATCGGCCAACTCGGCTGCCGCAGCATCGGCAACCAGCTGCCCAAGCGCCTGAATTTCAGGGGCATTACTGGGGTCCTTCGCGACATTGATCCCGGCTCCGAGATCGGCGGCCAGATCAAACAACTCGTCGTCATCCATGCCGTCAGTTCCACTTGCCATTGCGTGGCTCTCGCTTCTCTCGGTTTTCATGAATGGGGGTTTCAGGCGCTGTACTCGATCGGCTTTCCCTCGCAGAGGAACGCCGTTTTCCGCCCGTCTTCAAGCACGGCCACCGCCGCCCGAATGCGATTTTCCGAGTACGGCATGGCGATCTCACTCAGCCGGTAGAGAGGAACGAACTGATACGCGGTCAACTCCGGTTCCTCTCCCGGCTCGGCGTCGGGCAGCGTGATTTCCACGCCGTTCGGCACGGTCCCGCCGTCGTACACGTAGTTGTATCCCTCGGCGGAACCGGTCTCTTCATTGCGCGGCATGTAGTCGAGCGCGAGCACCTCTCGGGGGGTGATCTCCAGCCCGGTTTCCTCGCACACCTCCCTCGCACAGGCGACGTGTGGCATTTCATCGGCGTGAGCACAGCCGCCCGGCAGACCCCAGTGACCGTTGTAGCTCTTCTCGACCATGAGCACCGCGCCGGACTCGTCGCGAATCAGCGCCAGAGCGCCAATGCGACGACCGGGCGGATTGGCAAAGTCGGTGTCTTTGTGCATGTCTCTCCCTTGTTCGTGTTCTGTACGGGGTAACCAGCCCCCATCGGGACCATTTGAGGCATGGGGGGGGAATCCTCGATTCTGGCTCATCCGGCAGAGGGCCGGGACTCAGAGTTTCCCAGTGCCCGCCAACGTGAGGAGTAGCGCGGATACGCCCCACGTCATGAATGCGAATACCGGTCCAGCGAAACGCCTCAGGATGACCCCTACACGTCGCATGGGTGTTCCAAAGGCTCGGCACTCAGTTGAGCTTTCAGCTCGTCCGGGGGCTCCATGGCCGCATAGCCCGTGCACGTCTGCGCATAACGCCAGTGCCCCCGGTTGTCCTGGGCGTGCTTTCGCATCCACTCAGTCATAGCGTCCATGCCGTAAAGAACCCCGGACGATTCGCCGCAGTCCTTTTCGTCACCTGATACGCAGGTAGCCGTGAATACCGGGTCCGCCGAGGGGTCTTGCACGATTTTGAATTCCACGAAGCGGAACGTTCTGCGTGCCATTACTCGCCTTCCCCTGAGCTGCTCTGGTGGTCGCTCACAGCCGCTCCAGGTGCTTGCGAATGGCCGCAACAAGCTGGTCAGCGCGCTCCGCCAACTCCGCAAGGGTGGGCAGGGGTTCGGCGCTCTGCTGTCCCTCTTGCGGCTCGTCGGGGGGTGTTGGGGTGCTCACGTGTCATCCCCCTTCCAGCCCGTTGCCCGGCGGTGAGGGTGGTTGCTGATTTGGTCGTTCACGCCCTGCACAGTGACCATGCTGCCCAACCGTCGCGCGGTGTCGCGCTGCCCGGCGAGAGCGGTGCAGATGCGGCAGCCGTCCAGCGGCACGGGTTCAAGGGCGGGCATGTGTACCGCCGGGGGCGTCGTGCGCTCGCTGCCGCTCACCGGTAAGGCCCGAGCCGTCTCATGCTCGCCGACGGGCTCGCCCTGGTCCGCGGGGCGCACTTCCGCGGGCTTCGCTTCCCACTCTGTCCCGCCGCCCATCGGGCGCAGGGACCAGTACGGGCCGGCGTCCCCGCGGAACTCTCCAACCCGGTCATCCCGGCTGGTGTCCATCATGAGCGTGCCGGGTTCGGGAACGCGGTCGGGCTTGTTTGTGGGAACGTTCTGCGCAGACACCGCCGCTCCTCTCCGTAGTGCTTCCGCTACTCGGGCGGCCCAGCGTGGCCTACTGTCGCGGTGTCTTCAACCTGCGGCATTTGCTCGGAGAGTTAGGAACTCTGCATGGTGAACCGGAAGGAGCTGGACCCCGAAACGTCGCCGGGGGCAGCGTTCGGCCAGCGTCTGAGGCAACTTCGGGACGAGCGTGGGTGGACGCAAGACGAGCTAGGCGCGCTCATCGGGTGCACGGGAACGCATATTTCCGCCGTCGAAACTGGTCGTCGCCCTCCAACTAGCCGCTTTGCGGCAGGTGCTGACAGGGCGTTCGGCACCGGCGACAAGTTCCAACGCATGGTGAGTGCACTACAGAACACGGCGCTACTGGAGGGGTTCCCGGAGTACGTGAGGCAGGAGGTACGAGCCGCTGAGATCAGGCTCTTTGAACTCGGGATCGTTCCGGGCTTGCTCCAGACTCCGGAGTACGCAGCAGCCATTGCCACAGGTGCAGTGCGACGGGGTGCGGTCACGGAGCAACAGGCAGACGAGCGGCTAACTCTTCTCGCCGAGCGGCAAGCGTCGCTAGAACGAACCCCACCGCCGTTCGTCTACGCGGTGTTGGACGAAAGCTGTATCCGGCGACCAGTCGGCGGGCTGGGAGTCATGGCTGCCCAGTTGGACAAGCTCGTTGCGTTCGCCGAGCTGCCAAACACCGTGCTCCAAGTCGCCCCGTACGAACTTGGCGAGCGACGACCCTTTGACCTACCCGTCAGGCTGGTCACGCTCGCCGACCGTTCGATGATCGCGTACGCAGAGTCCGCGATGCAGGGTCACCTAGACCGGAATACCGGGCTCGTTCTGCCCATGCTGACGGCCTACCATCAGTTACAGGCCGAAGCGATGCCCCAGGCGGCATCCGTGGCCATGATCGAACAGCTTCGAAAGGGCACCCCGTGACGACCGAAGACCCGCAGTGGTTCACGTCCTCGTACAGCAGCAACGGTGGCGACTGCATCGCGGTCGCCGGTAACCTCGTCGCTTCCTGCGGCGTGGTCCCCGTCCGTGACTCCAAGGACCCGTCCGGTTCGGTCCTGGAATTGTCCGCCTACTCGTTCGCTTCCTTCGTGGCGAGCGTCAAGGCTGGAGAGTTCGGGGCCGTCTGACAAGTCGGTCCGCCTGATCTGGTCAAGGCAGCCCCATCGTGCTCGGCATGGTGGGGCTTCGCTGTTCTCTCGCACGCAACGGCGAAAGCCCTGCCACACCTCCCGGTCGGGCCTCAACTGCGTCGGAGTCGGGCATCAGGGTCATTCCGATGCCGCCGTGTTCCTTTGGCATCGGTACGGACACGTAGCCGATCCCGAGCGCCGCCGCTATGTAGTCGGTCTCACGCTGCCGCTCGGGACTGGTGGTCTCGTCAGTAAGAACAGAGAGCCGGACTCACCGCACACCACGCAGGTCTTGGTGAAGACCGTGCCCGCCAGGGGTTTCCGGGGTGTAGTCGTCATGTCGGCTGTGGGGACCGACAGATTCCCGGTGGCGCTGACGAGCGGGGTGGCGAGTACGCTCACCTGCGATCACTCCAGAGTGGTACGTCTGGAGTATCGGAGGACGGGCTGGTAGTGAGCGGTGAACTATCGCCCTCGGGTTCCGGGCATGGTGCAATCGGTCGGACTTCGGACTACCGACAGCGAGCAGGGAACGCATGGAACGCGCCGACGGAGAGGGACCAAGACCGGACGACCTGGAACCGGACCTGACCATGGCCGGGGGGTTGCGGGTCGGAGTTCTCGGCGAGCTGACCGTGACGCGGCACGGACGTCCCCTGAGCCTCGGCGGGCCCCGGCAACGTGCGGTGTTCGTCCTGCTGGTGCTGGCACGGGGCACTGTGGTCACCAGCGACCGGCTGATCGACGCGGTGTGGCGAGAGGAGCCGCCGCCCAGCGCGGTCGGTGCCCTCCAGGCGTACATCTCGCGGCTGCGACGGGAACTCGAACCGGGCCGGGCGGCCGGTACCCGCAGCGGTGTCATCGTGCGGGAAGGCGCCGGCTACTCGATGTCTCTCATCGAGGACGCGGTCGACGCGTGGCGGTTCGAACGGCTGCTCAAGCGGGCCGGTTCGGCCGGTTCGACCGGTCCGGCTGCGCCGTCGGGTCCGCAGACGGTGGCCCTGCTCACCGAGGCGCTCGCCCTGTGGAAGGGCAGCCCGGCCTTCGCCGGATTCGCGGACGAACCCTGGGCACGAACGGAGGCGGCGCGCCTCGGAGAACTGCGTGAGGTGGTACGGGAACGGCTGATCGCCGCCCGCCTGGATCGAGGCGAGCACACCGAGGCTCTCCTTGCCGAGGCCGACGCCCTCGTCACCGAGCAACCCCTCCGCGAGGAGCGCTGGTCCCTGCTGGCCCTCGCGCACTACCGGGCCCACGGACAGGCCGAGGCCCTCTCCGTACTCCGCCGCGCCCGCCGTACCCTCGCCGACCGGCTGGGTATCGACCCGGGACCCGCCCTCCGCGGCGTCGAGGCCGAGATCCTGTCCCACGCGCCTTGCCCGGCCGTCCCCTTGCCGCCTGCCCCGGTGTCCCTCCGCGCGGCGGCGTCCGCACCAGTGGCCGGTGAACTCGTCGAGCGGGAGCGGGAGTTGGCCGAGTTGCGGATGTGCTTGTCGGACGCGGCCACGGGGCGCGGCGGGCTGGTGTGCGTTCAGGGCCCGGCCGGGATCGGCCGGAGCGCGCTGCTCGACGAGGTGCGGCGGCTGGGCAGTGAGTGGGGGGCGCGGGTGCTGGCCGCGGAGGGCACTTCGAGCACGGAGGGCACTTCGAGCGCGACGAGCAGCCGCCTGCACGACGGCCATGACGGCCGCGACGGCGATGACGGCCGCGACGGCCGCAGCAGCCACGACAGCGACAGCTTCGTCGTCGTGCGGCGGTTGCTCGGTCCGGCGGTCGCCGGGCTCGGTGGCGCACTGTCGGCCGGTGCGGCAGCGCCGGTGTTTCACGGGCAGGCGGCAGCCGGACCTGGCGGGCTCGCCAATCCCGCTGATCCCGCCAATCCCGCTGATCCCGCCAATTCCGCTGGTCCTGCCAATCCCTCTCATTCCTCTGATCTCTCTGATCTCTCTGGTCCCGCGGGGCCCGACGACTTTGCTGTCCTCCACGCGCTCTACCGGCTCACCGAGCGCCTCGCCACCCGCCACCACCACCATGTGCGGCGGCCTCTGCTCCTCCTCGTGGACGATCTCCAGGCGTGCGATGCGCCATCTCTTGCCTTCCTGGCCCATCTCCTGCCGCGTCTTCAGACAACGCCGCTCCTCGTCGTCACCGCGCTGCGCACCGGGGAACCCCATATCCCCAACGAGATCGAGCAGTTGCTGGCCGACATCGCGCGAGACCCGGCGGTGGTGCACATCCGTCCCGATCCGCTGAGTGCCGCCGGCGTCGCCGGACTCGTACGCCGACGGATGGGGGCGGCGGTGGACGAGGAGTTGGCCGGTGCGTTTCACCGGGCCTCGGCGGGACTGCCCCTCCTGCTGACGAGGCAACTGCGGGCGCTGGAGGGGGCGGACGGTGTGGACGTGCGGGCCGTCGTGGAGTCGGGCATTCGTGCCGTCTCCGGACTCGTGCTCGCGCGACTGGAACGGCTGCCGTCCGCCGCCACGGCCGTCGCACGGGCGATCGCCGTCCTCGACGGCGGCGATGACGGCGACGGCGATTCCGGCGGTGTCGGCGGTTTCGGCGGTGTCGGCGGGGCCGCGCTGCCGGTGGTCGCGGCCTTCACGGAGCTCTCCGAGCAGGACGTGGTGACGGCGACGGCGGTGCTCGCGCGGGCGGAAGTGGTCCGTGACCAGTACCCGTTGGCGTTCGTGCATCCCCTGGCCGGCGAGGCCGTCCTGCGGACGGTCCCGGCTCAGGAACGCCCGGCCCTGCACGAACGGGCGGCCAGACTCCTCGACGCCATGGGTGCCGCTCCGGAGAAGACCGCCGCGCATCTGCTCCTGGTCCCTTACCGAGGCGACCCCTGGGCCGTCGGAGTCCTGCGCGCCGCCGCGACCCGCGCGACCGCCCGCGGTGCGAACGACGTGGCCGCCACCCTGCTCACCCGGGCGCTGCTTGAGCCGCCCGCCCGCGACGTACGCCCCGAGGTGCTGCTGGAACTGGGCCAGGCCGAAGCACTCGTCGACGGGCGGGCGGCGGCCCGGCACCTTCGGGAGGCGTATACGACGTCGCCGCCGCGTGCGAGCGTCGCGCGCCTGCTCGCCCAGACGCTGATCTACACCGGCAGGCCGGGCGAGGCGGCCGAGTTGGCGGCACACGCCGCGGCGGAGCTGTCCGGTTCGGCCAGTACGGCCAGTACGGCCAGTAGGGCCAGTAGGGCCAGTAGGGCCAGTAGGGCCAGTACGGCCAGTACGGCCAGTACGGCCAGTGCCGTCAGCGCCGTCAGCGCGGACGATGAACGGCAGGGGCTGCTGGCCCTGGCGCGGCTCGGCGCGTTCGCGCACGGGCTCCACGGCATGGGCACCGACCACGCGGACACCCCGGCCGCGGTCCCCGTCGGAGACGGCCCCGGCGCCCGTATGCTCGCCGCCGACGTGGCGCGGGAGGCCACTACGAAGGGGCTCGACCGCGCCGCCGCCGTCGCCTCGGCGCGGTTCGCGCTCACCGACCGGGTGCTGCTGCACAGCGGCGAGGTGCTCTCCTGGTGCACGGCGGCCGTCGTGCTGCACCTCGCCGACGAGGACGTCACGCTGCTGTGGGACGAGACACTGACGTACGCGGGGCAGCGAGGGTCGCTGATCGGATCGCTGTCGGCGCACCTGTGGCAGGGGTTCACCGAGTGGCGGCACGGCGAACTGCACCGGGCCCGCCGCTCGCTCGGCACCGCGCTCGAACAGTTCGGCGCGTGGGGCGTCACGCCCGGAGCTCCGCAGTGCAGGGCGTTCCTGACCGGGGTGCTGCTGGACCTCGGGGACACCGCCGGGGCGCGTACCTGCCTGGAGCGGATGCGTGCGGGGTACGGGAGCGCCGAGGGGGCGCGGTTGCGCGGGGAGGCCGAGGCCCGGGTGCTGATCGCGGAACGGCGGTACGCGAAGGCGCTGGCCGTGCTCGACGGCGTACGGCATCTTCAGCCGGCCGTGGTCAACCCGGTGTGGTGGGAAGGGGAGTTGCTGCGGGTACGGGCCCTGACCGGGCTGGGTGAGGGGGACCGGGCCGAGCGGCTCGCACGGGAACAGCTGCGGCTGGCCCGTACGTGGGGTGCGCCCGGCACCGTAGGCCGGGTGCTGCGGCTGCTCGGCGAGGCCCGCGGGCCCGAGGGGGCACCCGAACTCCGGGAGGCGATCGGCCTGCTGGGCGATGGCCGGGCCCGTCTGGAGCAAGCCCGCGCCCAGCAGTCCCTGCACGCTTTGACCTGAGCGGATTCCTCCAGTAACGCCGTCGGACGCCGATTCCCCCCAGAGTGACCGGCGTCCGCCGGTCGTCGGCCACGAGAATGCGTCGGCCGACTTGCGATCGGCTTGCAAGCGGTTCGCAAGACAGGTGGCAGACCATGCGTGTCTCGGACGTAACTGACGTCACACGAGAACGAACGGGGGCCGGCCCCGGGACGGGCCGGGCCGGGGGGCGAAGGACATGGGCGACGGGTCGCGCAACGGGGAACAGTGGGCCGTCCCCGGCTACACAGAGGACAAGGAGCTGGGCTCCGGAGCCAGCGGCCGGGTGGTCCTGGCCACGCACGACACGACCGGCACCCGGGTCGCGATCAAGTACCTCGGCGACCAGCTCCGTGACGACACCGATTTCCGCGAGGGCTTCCGTGCCGAGGCCCGGCTGCTGGGTGAGCTCCGCTCTCCCCATGTCGTCGAGCTGTACGAGTACGTCGAGAGCCCGCGCGGCGCCGCCATCGTCATGGAACTCGTGGACGGCGTACCGCTGCGCAAGTTGCTGCGGGAGCACGGTGCCACCACCCCCGAGGCGGCGCTCGTCGTGCTCAAGGGCTCGCTGCTCGGCCTCGCCGCCGCCCACGCCGTGGGGGTCGTGCACCGCGACTACAAGCCGGACAACGTCCTGGTCGCCGCCGACGGTGCCTCCAAGCTCGTGGACTTCGGTATCGCCGTGCCCAGCGGCGTGGCCGCCAATGCCTCGGGCACTCCGCTCTACATGGCGCCCGAGCAGTGGACCGGCGGCCGGGCGGCCCCGGCGACCGACGTGTACGCGGCGACCGCCACCTTCTTCGAGTGCCTGACCGGGACCAGACCGTACCCGGGGCAGACGCTGGCCGAGCTGGCGGTCCAGCACATCGAGGCACCGATCCCGGACGAGCAGGCTCCTGAGCCGGTGCGCCCGTTGATCCGCAGGGGTCTGGCCAAGACGCCGCAGGAGCGCCCGGAGAGCGCGGCGCTGTTCGTCGAGGAGCTCGAGTCCGTCGCCGGGGCGGCGTACGGCGAGGAGTGGGAAGAGCGCGGCCGGCGTGAACTCGCCGCGCTCGCCGCCCTGTTCTTCCTCTTCTTCCCGCTCGCGGACGGCACTGCCTCGGGTACGACGGCCCTGGCCACCACCACACTCGGGCGGGGTGGCCGGCGCTTGCCCGGCCGACGCGGGAAGGTGCTGGCCGGACTCGCGGTGGGGGCCGTGCTGGTGGTCGGCGGAGTCGCGGTGACGGCGGTCGCCACGGGTTCGGGTCCCGGGGACCGGACGACGACCGGGTCCGGAAACGGACCGGGCTCGGGCGGTACCGGCGACGCGACCGATGCGACCGGTACGGCCGGCTCCCCGGACGAGGACCCCTCGGCCTCGGACGGTTCCGTGTCGCCCTCCGGGTCCGAGTCCGCCTCCGGGACCGATTCACCGTCCGCGTCGGCATCCGGGGAGGACGTCGCCTCGCCGGACGGGGGCGGGGGCTCCGGCGGGTCCGCGTCCGGTGCCACGGGCGGCACGACCGCGGGCGGATCGTCCGACGGTGGAGGAACGAGCACGACGGGCGGCACGAGCACCACCGGCGGCACGGGGACCACCGGTGGAGATACGAGCACGACGGGTGGCGGCGCGACCACGACGGGCGGCACGGGGACCACCGGTGGAGGTACGACCACGACCGGCGGCGGCACCACCGGCGGCGACACCCCGGCACCGGCGCCGGTCCTCGACGTGACCTCCGTCCGGATCAACGCGGTGGGCCCGGTCCAGACGGCCTGCACCATCGTGGCCTCCGTCAGCGTGACCACCGACGGAGCCGCCGACGGCACGCTCTACCTCAGCTGGTACGTCAGTGACTCGCCGCGCGTCGCCGGAACCGTGGTGGCCACCGATCCGATCGCGCTGCCCAAGGGGAAGACGCAGATCGCGGGCCGCTACACCCACTCCTTCTCCATTCCGACGCGCTCCGCCTACCTCGGCGTCAGGGTCACCACCGACCCGGCCGCCGACTTGGGCAACGGAGCCTTCCGGGCCACCACCGCACCCGCCGATTGCGACCCACCCCGATGAACGCCCCCATCGAGGACCCCAGAGAGCGGTTCGCCCGTACCAACCCGGCGCTCGCGAAGCAGAACGGCGACCCGGTGACCGACCCCGCCGGACCGGCGGACCTCGCCGCCACCCTCCCCCCGGCGGAACCGGCCGCCACGCTCCACCTCCCGGAGCCCGCGGCGGCCGAGGGGGCCGAGGGGGCCGGGGGGTCCGAGCGGTCCGAGGGGGAGACCCGTTTCGGCCCCGGCGTGCCCGGTGCCCGCGGTGGCACCGGTGACCGCGCGGCGGACGTCTGGCGAGGCATCGTCACACCGGGAGCGCTGGGCGCGCCGGGGACACCCGCCCGCCGACGCCGGCGGCGTGGGCTCTGGCCCTTCTTGCTGGTGCTCGCCGTGGTCGTGGCCGTCGTCATCGGCATCCGCTTCTGGATGTCGGCCGAGCCACCGCTCGACGTGTCCGACGTCCTGGTCGAGACGCCCACGGTCGACCGCTGCGCGAAGACGGTCGTCATCACGGGCGTCGTGAGCACCAACGGCAGCTCCGGCACCGTCGACTACCGCTGGAAGCGCAGCGACGGCACGACATCCGGCGTCCTCCACCAGCAGGTCGGCAAGAACGCCGGGCGTTTCGAGGCCGTACTGCGCTGGAGCTTCGACGGACGCGGCACGGTGAAGGCCACCGCCACCCTGGAAGTGCTGTCGCCGAACCCGAAGACGGCATCGGCCGACTTCACGTACGACTGTCCCTGACCCGGTCGCTGTCCCTGTCCCTGACCCGGTCCCGGTCCCGGTCCCGGTCCCTGACCCTCACCCCTGTTGCCGCGCGCCTTCCGCGAGACGCGTCGCCCCGCACTCCCGCGCGATGTGCCGTCCCCGGCTCAGGAAGGAGGCGGCCTCGTCGGCGGGGGCGTACTCGGCGAGCGCGTACAGGGCGCGGGCGTACTCCAGGCGCGCCGGACCGGTCGCCAGCAGGGCGACCGCCTCGCGGAGCCCGGGTTCGCCCGCGGCCCCGCGCAGTTCGCAGACGATCCGCAGCACTCGCCCCAGCGTGCTGGGCGCACCCCAGCCGCGGGCGACCGTCAGCTGCTCCTCGGCCAGCACCAGCGCATCGGCCCGCTTGCCCGCTCCCGCGAGCGCCCGCACCCGCAGCAGCGACCACGGCCACCACGCCGGGTTGGCCACGGCGGGCTGGAGGTGCCGTACGCCGTCGAGCGCGGCGAGCGCCTCCTCGTACCGTCCCTCCTCGATCAGCACCCGTGCCTCGCTCTCCCCGAGCAGCCGCTGACCCTCCGCGCCCCGGACCCAGCCGCGCATCCGCTCCAGGCAGGCGCGCGCCCCGGCGGTGTCGCCCAGGTCCAGCAGGACGGCGGTCAGGAAGGTGCGGCCCTGCGGCGCGCCCGGCGCCAGGCCCCAGATCTCCGACAGCTCGACCGCGTTCTCCAGTGACCGCCGTGCAGCGTCCAGATCTCCGTGGTTCCACTGGGCGAAGCCCCGCCACAGATGGGTCGCGAGCACGGAGAACAGCGAACCGCGCTCCTGGGCGCGGGCCAGTGCGGCGTCCCACAGCTCGCCGACCTCTTCGTCGGCGAGGTGCAGCACGATGGCGGCGGTGTACCAGAGCATCTCCTCCCCGGCGGCCTGGAGCACGCCGTCGGCGATGGCGAAGCGGGCGAGTGCCGCGGCCCGCGCGCGCTCGCTCCCGTCCGACGCCGCCTCCCGGGCGAGGTTGGCGGCGAGCATCCGGGCCCCGGGGCCCTCGCCCTCGACGACCGGGTCCTCGACGGTGCGCCACAGCCGCTGGTCCAGGCCGTGCATGAATCCGCTGATCCGCTCCAGCGCGAGCAGCCCCTGCCGTTCGTCGCGCAGCTCGGCGGGCAGCTCCGCCGCCGCCCGGCGGGCGAACTCCGTCGCCTGGCCGTGGCCGCTGGCGAAGACCAGGATCCGGGCGAGCAACAGCGCCGCGGCCGCCTTCCTGCCCGGGTCGGCGAGTGTTCCGTATGCCAGGCGCAGATGCTCCACGGCGGCGGGGCCGTTGCCGAGCGTCTCGGCCCGCCCGAGTTCGAGCAGCACGTCGGGACGGCACTCGGGGGGCGGCGGTTCGTCGAGCGCGCGGGTGAGATACGTCGCCGCGGCGTCGGGAGCGGCCCGGCCGACGGCCTCCCGGGCCGCCGCGCGGAGCAGATCCACCACACCCGGATCGCCCCGGTGCGGAGCGAGGAGCAACTGGGCCGCCGTACGCTCGGCCGGAGCGCCGGCGGCGGACAGTGCGCGCGCCGCCCGCTCATGGCGCAACTGCCGCTCTCCAGGAGGCAGTTCGCGATAGACGGCCTCTCCTACGAGGGGGTGTACGAAGCCGTAGGGGTGGCCCTCGCGCAGGATCTCGGCCCGTACCAGCGGCACGATCGCCCGAGCGGTCTGAGCCTCCGGCCGCTCCATGAGCGCCGCCACCTCCGAGAGCGTCGCCGCCCCGTCCCCGAGTACGGCGACGGCCTGGGCCGCGGTCCTCGCCTGCTCGGGCAGCCGGGCGAGCCGCCCCAGCACGAGTCCGGACACCGCCTGCGATCCGGTCTCCGTGACCGCCGCGCTCTGGGCGGCGCCGGGCCGTATCCCGCGCACGTGCAGCGCCCGCAGCAACTGCCGCAGCAGCAGCGGATTCCCGGCCGTGGCGCGATGGCAGGAGGCCGTGAACTCCCCGTGCGGTTCTTCGCCGAGAGTCTGCCGTACGAGATCGGCGACTCCGGTCGCCGTCAGTGGCGTGGGCGTGATCCGCACCACCGAGGGGCCTCTCGTCAGAGTCCCCGGCAACTCCCCGCCCTGCGGCGGCTCCCCGGTCCGCAGCGTCAGGGCGATGAGCACCGGGAGCCCCTCCAGGCACTCCGGCAGATGAGCCAGGAACCGCACCGAGCCGCTGTCGCACCACTGCACGTCGTCCACGGCCAGCACCAGCGGCCCCCTGGCCGCCACCAGCCTCCGGGCCAGCTGGTACAGCCCGTTCAGCACCGCGAAGCTCGCCGGCGGCCGCCCTCGCACCGCACCGAACACCGCCCCCGCCGCGACGGCGGCACCCGCGACGAGCGACACCCGGCCTCCGGGAACGTTCGCGCCGTGCGGCTCGTCGCCCACTACCCGTTCCGTCCCGTCGTCGTCCACCACCCGTTCCGTACGTTCCGTACCGTCGTTGTCCACCACCCGTTCGAACAACTGCCGAACCGTCCCGAACCCGTAGTCCTTCTCCCGCTGGCTCCCCCTGGCGGTCAGGGTCAGGATTCCTTCCTCGGCCGCCAGTCCGGCCACCTCGCTCAGCAGGCGGCTCTTGCCGATGCCGGCCGGACCCTCGATGAGCACCACACGAGGCTCGCCGTCCAGGGCCGAGCGCAGACAGCGGCGGAGCTCGGCGAGTTGGGGTGCGCGGTCCACGAGCAGGTCGGTGCGCACGGGGAGACGGGGCACCTGTCCCGCCGGGGCTGCTGCTGGCGCGGTCGGTCCCGCCGGGCCTGCTCCGGGCGCGGCGGACGTCCCATCCGACCCGCGAACGAGGTCCGCCGTCCGTCGGTCAGGAGCGTCGAGGGCGGGGGACTGGTTCAGGATCTCGGACTCCAGGGCACGCAGGGCCTGTCCCCCCGGGTGTCCCCCCGGCGTGCCGGGTCGGGCGGGCAGGATCTGTCTCGCCCGGCGGAGCGCGTCGAGGGCGTCGGCCTGGCGGTGGGCGCGGTAGAGGGCGAGAGCCAGGAGGCGCCAGCGTTCTTCCCGGAGAGGATCCTGGGAGACCAGGGATTCGAGTTCGGGGACGAGGACGGTGTCCTCGCCTCGGGCGAGGCGGGCGGCGAGCAGTCGTTCGCATGCCAGTTCGCGGAGTCCGGCGAGGCGGGCCGCCTCCTGGCGGGCCCAGGGCTCGGCGGCGTACTCGGCGTAGGCGGGGCCGCCGCGCCACAGACCGAGTCCCGTCTCCAGGACGGACACGGCCTCGGACGGCCGGTCCTCGTCGGCGTGCGTGGTGGCGGACCGCAGGGCCTGCTCGAACCGCCATGCGTCCACCGCGTCGGCCGGCAGCCGCAGCGCGTACCCCGCACCGTCGCTGACGATGATGCCGCCGCGCGTCCTCGCCTCCCGCTCCGGTTCCAGACTGCGCCGCAGATGAGAGACATGGGCCTGCAACGAAGCGGCGGCGCTCGGCGGGGGAGTGCCGCCCCAGACCTCTTCGATCAACCGGTCCCGGGCGACGACCGAGCCCCGGGCGACGATCAGCAGGGCGAGTACCGCCCGCTGCCGTCGCCCGCCCAGCTCCAGAGGCTGTGCCCGGAAGGCGGCCCCTACCTCGCCGAGCACCGTCATGCGCAGTTCCTGAAGTGACACACAGCGCATCAAATCAGACCATCGGCTTGCCGCACAGGGATGTGGTGTAGTGCATGGATTTGCGCGGAGATGTGATCATGGCCGGCCGGCCGGTCGGGTCGGTCGGGTCGGTCCGTCGGCCAGCCGGCATGGGCTGCCAAGATCTTCAAGGAATCGATGATCCTCCGTCACGGGCAGGCACTCGGCGAGCAGGTCGACGACGTCGCGCCAGGCTCGCTGCGCGTGCTGCGGGTGGTAGCCGACGCCGGGGACCGTGGGGTGGTCGACCGGCGGATGGTGGAAGGCGTGCAAGGCGCCGCCGTAGACCGCGAGGCGCCAGTCGACGCCCGCGGCCTGCATCTCAGCGGTGAACGCGTTCCGTTGTGCGGGCGGCATGATCGGGTCTTCCGACCCGACCCCGGCCCACACCGGGCAGCGAATGCGCGCCGCCTCGCCCGGTCGGCCCGTGGTCAGTGCGTTGACTGTGCCGATCGCGCGCAGGTTGACGCCGTCGCGCCCGAGTTCCAGCCCGACGGCGCCCCCGGTGCCGTAGCCGACGGCGGCGATCCGGTCGGGGTCGGTCCGCGGTTCGGTGCGCAACACGTCGAGCGCTGCATGGCCGATGCTCCGCATCCGGTCGGGATCAGCGAGCAGTGGCATGCAACGGGCCAGCATCTCCTCGGGGTCGCTCAAATAGCGCCCGCCGTGAAGGTCGAAGGCCAGCGCTATGTATCCCAGCTCGGCGAGAGCATCGGCCCGGCGGCGCTCGACGTCGCTGAGCCCCGTGCCCTCTGGTCCGAGCAGCACTGCGGGCCGGCGGTCGACACCGGCCGGGAGCGCGAGGTGCCCGATCATCGTCAGACCGTCGGCCGGGTACTCGACCGTACGCGTCGTAATCGTCGTCATGAGACTGGACTGTAGTGATCGTCGAGCCCGGTCCGGCCGCTGTTCTGCCGCTGGCAGAGCAGCGCGGACATCCCCCCGGAATACGTCGAGGGCTCACAAGAACCGTCACAAACCTCGTCCCCACGGCAGCTATCCATCCCGTTGCCCCTTTGACCCGTATCTCGGTCAGGCCTCTCACCGGTTTGAAGATGGGTTCTGAGAGGACCCCAGGTCCTGCCCGGCAAGGCGCGGGCGGCGTCCGGGAGGCGGCGGTCGGGGGAGCGGGCGTCGTAGGCCCTCAGGGTGGTGACGGACCGTTCCGTGCCCGTGTGGCGGCGTTCGGGTCGGCTCGGGCGGGGCAAGTCACAGCACACCGCCCGGAAGGGCGGGCAGCGCCGGAGCGAGCCAGCGCGTGGCGGCATGGGGCAGGGGAGAGGGCGGCGCTGATCGGGCGGTCCCGATGCTCTCCCGCCCTCGACACGGGTGGGCGGTGGCCTGCCGGCCCGCGTGACCGGCCCGCCGCACCTGCCCACCGACGCGGTCAGCGATTCGACTGCGTCGTCACGCCGGTGACGTGAGCTCCGCCTCTGGCAACGGACCGGCGCCGGCCGGACGGCGGCATCGGTGAGTGCCATGCGCGGCTGACTGTCACCGACTGCGGTCGCTGATCGCAGGTGAAACACCGTCAGCTGGGCAGTCGTCCCGTACGCACAGTTCCGTGCACGCGGGAGAGTGTTGCCACGCGACCGTGAATCGCTCCCCGGACCTCCATCAAACCTCGCGTCGACCCCGCCGTGAGCGGGACAGGCCCGGCCGTCACTCAGTGACCGCCGGGCTCCAGAGCTATCAAAGGATATTGATGGAGAATCACAGAGAAGAAAGAGAAGAAAGAGAAGAAGAGGAACGGGCGCCGAAGCGCAAGGTGCTCGACCTGACTGTCGTCCAGGTAGTGGCGAGCGCACTCGCGACTGTGGTGGGCGCGGTGCTGGCGTCTCTGCTGGGGGTGACCGGGACGATCATCGGCGCCGCCGTGGTCAGTACCAGCGCGACCACTGGCGCAGCGGTTTTCTCGCATGCTTTCCGACGGACGGGTGAGGGGATCCGTGGCCGGGTGCCGCCGGTAGGAGTGCCGAGGACGCCGGGCGAGGACCGGGCGGAACACCGCGCGGACGCCCGGGCGGTGTTCCGTTTACCTGCGGACGCTTCGGCTGCCGACGCGGCACCGTCCATCGCGCCTTCCGAAGGTGAGTCGGTCACCACCTACCGGGGTGGCTCGGTCCGGAAGTCCATGGGCTGGAAGAAGTACGCACTGGCCACGGGCCTGGTGTTCGCCCTGGCGATGGTCACGGTGACCGCGGTCGAGCTGATCATGGGCAAGCCGGTGGCGGCCGTCGTCAAGAATGAGCCGGGCAGGGGAACCTCGGTGGGCGGCGGCACGGCCGGTACCCCCGGTCCCGCCGACAGCCGCACACCCACCCCGGGTACGTCCAGTGGCGCGGCGCCGCAGACGAGCGTCTCCGCCTCGCTGGATGAGAGCGCGGCGCCGCAGACCAGCGCTGGCCCCAGCTCCCGCTCCAGCTCCAGTCCCAGCGCCAGTTCCAGGCCTTCGGCGTCGTCCGCGCCGTCCAGCGGCGGTGCCGTGAGCAGTCCCGATGCCACCGCTGATGAGCGATGACGAATTGGTCCCGGCCTCGATGGGTTGTCGTGCTGACGGTCGCGACAACGACTCCGGCGTATACACGCCGGAGTCGCCCTTCCGGGCGGTTGCACGTGAGCGTGAACCAACCCACATTCGATGTTACTCCGGTCAGTACGGCTCGGTCATGATCGTGCGTCGCATTAACCCGTACTTGGCGAAATCCGGCTCGCCAGGTGTTTCTATGTATTTCACGATTCGCTCGCTGATTCCGGCGATGTAATTCGAATGAATCGAAACCGGATTCCTGTGTTGCGTAAGACGTCAGCGGCGGAAACAGGGAATTCTGTGGGACCGAGAAGTCAAGCAGAGGCCAACCCCTCACAGGAGTTGGCCCCTCGATGACGCTGAATATCCCTGTCGCGCCGTACCGCGATGCCGCCGGACAGTCGCTTACCCGCGCGGCAGGTGCTGCGTGATCTCCCCGTAGTGCCTCAGTGCGAGTAGGAGTTCCTCTGTCTGTGTTCCGGTGTCCGGGTCCTGCCGGCTGCCGAGGGCCTTTTGGAGACGCAATGCAGATGCGGTGGGACGCGCCTGCGGGGTGCGCTGCATCGCGATCGCAGGGCTCGCGGTCGCAGGGCTCGTGGTCGCAGGGCTCGTGGTCGCAGGGCTCGCGATCGCAGGGCTCCCGGCCTGGGGCTGCCGTGCGGGTTCGGCGTCGTGTGCCATCACGTGCTCCTTCCCCTCGCGTGACGTCGGGTCAGCGGCCACGGCGCGTGGCCCTGGTCGTCGGGGGACGGCGGACGGCGCCGGGCCGGAGCGGTCGGCTGCTCGGTGACCAGCGCCTCGAAGAGGCCTCGGGCTTCGACCATGGCCTCCCACATTTGGATCAGCAGTAGGAGAAGAATCCAAAGAAGCCGCTGGGGTGAACGGAGCCTCGACGGAGGCGGCAGTCGGCTCGGTGGGCGGCGACGGCAGGATGTGGTCCTCCCACCAGGACAGGCCCATCACGGTGGCGAGCAGGACGAAGGGAACCGAAGCGGGAACGACCAGCGCGTACATGTGTACCGCCTGTTGTGGGATGCGTGCGACGCGGCGGGTAGCGGATCGTTGCCCGCTTGAGGCACATCGGGGCCGCGCCGGGATCACAGGACGATGGGCGCGTGCGGGACGGCCTCGCTCGTGGACACGGCGGATTCCGGCGCCGACGCGCGCGGTGCGCCCCCTGGGGAGCGCGATGGCGGTGCGACGCTGCCGGGGGCCGGGGCGGCACTACGCACGTTAGCCCTCCCCGCATATTCCGGATAGGTGTCAAGGAGCCATCCATGCCCGGCAGTACGCGGTCGCGTCGCACGGTATCCGCGGCCCTTGGACAGGACTACGCTGTTGAACGAGGCCCCGGTCCCCGGTTCGATGCTGTGTCCCGCTCCCGGGGAGGCCCGCCGTGTTCGTCCTCGTACTCATCCTCGTCCCGGTCTTGTTCGGCCTCGGCTTCCTCGATCCCATCTGGTGGGTGGCCGCAGCGGTGTTGGTCTTCGGGGCCACCCGCTACGGCCGCATTCGTGGCGGGGGCCTGGGCCGCGGCGGGTCCGATCTCGGGGACTACCGGGTCTATGAGGAGCGCCGGGACCGTCAGGACCGCTGGGACCGTCGCTACAGCCGGCGGCATCGAGCGCGCTGGAGGCGTGAGGACCGACGGGACCGCGAACACCGCAGGTGACCCGTGAAGCGACCCAGCAGCCGGTGAATCAGGAACGGCGTGATCCAAGAAGAGTGATGGCCCTACTGTCTGTCGGCCATGTCAAGTCGCTGGTGAAGCAGGCTCCTTCGATCGGCACCGACGACGTGCTGCCCGCCGAGCAGGAGGAAGCGATCTTCGAGCACTACGGACCGGCCTACAAGCCCGGTGCGGCCGGCGCGCGGCAACTGGCGCGCCGCTGACCGTCTATGGACAGGATGGCCGCGTTGTGAGGTACGCACCATGCACCAAGTGACCAGGCACCGCGAGGTACAGCCGCCGTTGACGGCTGTGACGTCGACGGGGGACCTGGCCCTGGCTGCCGAGGTTCTCGAACTGCGGGCCAGAAACGAGCAGTTGAGCCAGGCGCTGGTGAGTCATGCGGTGATCGACCAGGCGCGCGGCATGGCGATGGTCCTGGCACCGTGCTCCAGTGAGCGAGCCTGGGACCTGCTCGTGGACGTGTCGCAGCACTGCAACGTCAAACTCCGCGACGTGGCCGCGGCCCTGGTCGCCACCACGAAGGGCCAGGAACTCCCGGAGGCGATACGTCACGAGTGGCGTCGCGCGTTGCGGCGCCTTCACGCGCTGGAGCGGCGGTGACGGCTCACGCGTTCACGGCTGTAGATGATGTCGCCACATGTGATGGTCGACCTGCATGCCGAGGAAGTCTTCCGGCGCCGCCGCCCGCCTGACCGGCGAGGAGAACCTGCGCGGCACCCTCACCCCCGGCCGCCCGGCCGCCCGGCCGCCCGGCCGCCCGGCCGCCCGGCCGCCCGGTCGCCCGGCCGACGTCACCGTCCGGGACCGGGACCCCGCCCACCGCCCCGACGAGACCCTGCGCGATCTCAACCCCTCCCGCACCTTCGTCCGAGACCTCCCCATGCCCCCTTGCTGTACGCGGCGGGACGGATCCTGGGTGTGTGACACCTGGGGACAGGGCGGCCTGGTTCCGGGTCCGCCACGCGACGAACCTGGTGGTCAGGCAGCCGCTGTAGCTGCCGAACACTCGCCTCGGATCTGTACCGGCGCTGATTTCGCGCAGTGGGGACACCGATGAGGCGACTCCACTGAGGAGCGTGCGATGAGCATCACCGACACCCACACCGGCACTGACCCTGACACCGGCACCGTGCTCTGGAACCCCGAGGCCCTCGGCCAGATCCTCTCGAACGATGAGGGGCGTCCCGTTCTGTTCACCAACGCCCGCATTCTGACCATGGACCCGCTGATCGGGACCATGACCGGCGCCGACCTGCTGTTCGTCGGCTCCCTGGTCGTGGGGGTCGGGCCCGGCATCGTCACCGCGGCGGGTGACGACAACGCCATCGTCGTCGACTGCACCGGGTCGACCATCGCCCCCGCCGTCGTGGACACCGTGGCGCTGGCCGGCGGCCGCGGCCACCGGTCGGAATACGTCGCGACGCTGACCCCGGGCAACACACCCGACTTCCTCGTCGTGCCCGACGAACTCGCCGCCGACGTGCCGAGCGCGGTGGCCACCCTCATGACTCGGCCGGAGCAGGTCCACGCACTCGTCGCGGCGGGGCGGCCGGTCCTGTGGTCCGGTGCCGACGCCCCCGGCAGGTCCACCGC
Source organism: Streptomyces sp. NBC_00878 (assembly GCF_026341515.1). Lineage (NCBI taxonomy): Bacteria > Bacillati > Actinomycetota > Actinomycetes > Kitasatosporales > Streptomycetaceae > Streptomyces > Streptomyces sp. NBC_00878. The sequence goes on from NZ_JAPEOK010000001.1 coordinate 7,530,078, forward strand.
CCCGGAGGCGGGCATGCCGGCCGCCGCGGATCTGACCGGCAGCCCGCGCGTCGGTGTCTGGATCGACAAGAACGACTTCCTGCACCAGGAACTCACCGCCGACGGCCGCTACGACGAGACCCGGGGCGGGCGCCCGCACGCCTACGAGGGCCGGTACTGGATCGACGGCGACCGCATCGACTACCTGGACGACCTCGGCTTCTGGGCCTACGGGGAGTTCCAGGGCGACGAACTCCACCACGCGGGCTACGTCATGAAGCTCGGCTGACCATCCCCGGTCTGCGCCCCGGGCCCCGGCAACCCACCCCCCCCGGCCCTCCCCATCAGAGGGCTCACCCTCCCAGCCCCTCCCGCGGACGGGCCGTCCTCCTGGCCCCCTCCGCCGTATCGAAGGAAGACCTCTCATGAACGTCAACGACACCACCAGCGCCGCCGTGCTCGAAGAGCTCCGGCGCAGGCCCGCCGACCGGCGGCGCATCCTGTTCACCGGCGCGACCATCGTCACCATGGACCCCGACCTCGGTGTCATCGACGGCGGCGACCTCCTCGTCGAGGGCGACACGATCACCGCGATCGGCCGCGACCTCGACGCGGGCGACGCCGTGGTCGTCGACGCCACCGACACGATCCTCACCCCCGGCTTCGTCGACACGCACCGGCACGCCTGGGAGGCCCAACTGCGCCGGATCATGCCGGACGTCGACGACCTCGGCGGCTACGTCATGGTCACGCTCGCCGGGTACGCCACCGTCTACCGGCCCGAGGACATGTACATCGGTACGAGACTGGCGGCGCTGACCGCGATCGACAGCGGCATCACGACCATGCTCGACTTCTCCCACAACTCCCGTACCCGCGAGCACTCCGACGCCGCCATCACGGCCCTCGTCGACACAGGCATCCGCGGCGTACACGCCTCGATGGGCCCGCACTTCGGCGAGTGGGACCGGCAGTGGCCCGGCGACCTCACCCGCATCAAGGACCGGTACTTCAGCAGCGACGACCAGTTGCTGACGCTGCGCCTGGCGACCCTGGCCACCGACGAGATCGCCGGACCGGTACTCGCGTACGGTCCCGAACTCGCCCGCGTGGCAAAGGAGTTGGGCGTCGGAGTGAGCGTGGACGCCGTATTCGGCACGTCCGGCTCCGAAGCGGTGCTGCGCTGGGCCAAGGACGGCATCCTCAGCCCCGACGTCACGCTCATCCACTCCACCGGGCTGACCTCCGAGGCCTGGCGGGCGATGGGCGAGACCGGCACCACCGTCGCCCTCGCCCCGACCTCCGACGCGCAGATCGGTCTGGAGACCGCGATCCCCGCCGTCGACGAGGCCCTGGCCGTCGGCATCCGGCCCGGACTGAGCATCGACGTCGAAGTCGCCCTCGCCAGCGACATGTTCACGCAGATGCGGGCCCTGCACGCCATCCAGCGGATGCGCGCGGTCAACGCCGCCTACGGCACCGGCGGCGACCTCTCCCGCATCACCACCCACGACGTCCTCGACTTCGCCACCCTTCAGGGCGCCCGCACCAACGGCCTGGCCGCCGTCACCGGTTCACTCACCCCGGGCAAGAAGGCCGACCTGCTGGTCATCCAGGCGGAGGACCTCAACAACATGCCGCTCAACGACCCGATCGGCACGGTCGTGCTGGGCTCCGACGCCCGCAACATCAGTGCCGTCCTCATCAACGGCGAGCCCCGAAAGTGGGACGGCCAGGTCCTCGACGTCGATCTGGCCGCCCTGCGCGGCGAGGTGCACGCCTCGCGCGAGTACGTGCTGAACGCCCTGCCCGCCTGAGTTCCCCCGCTGCCCGAGCCCTCTCATCGACGGAGCTCTCCCGTCGCCTGAGCTCTCTCATCGACGGAGCTCTCCCGTCGCCTGAGCTCTCCCATCGACGGAGGTCTCCCGTCGACTGAGCAGTCGCTCGACTGAGTAGTCCCTCCATCGTCCCCCGGCCGTTCCTCTCCTCCCGCGGCCGGGGGACGGCCACCGTTTCGGCGGCGTCATCGGCCGATCGTGCCGCGTGCGAACACGCGGGGCGGCAGCCGGACGCCCCCTCCTGGAGTTCCCATGTCCCACCCCGTTCCCGCCACTACCCCCCGGCACACAGCTGCCGCGCCCAGTACCCCGGACCAGCCGCCCTCCTGGGCCCCCGCCGCCCCGGCCATCGCCCTGCTGACCGCACTCGGTGTCCTGATGGTCGGTCAGATGTACACCGTGCTCGCCCTGTTGCACCCCATGGCCACCGCGCTCGGCACCACACCGGAGCAGGTCACCTGGACCGCGACGGCGTTCGGTTTCGCCTACGCCGCCGGATTCCTCCTCGCCGGTCCGCTCTCCGACCGCTACGGTTCGCGGGCCGTGATCACCGTCGGGCTCGTGGCCGCCACGGCAGCCACGCTGGCGGTCAGCGCCGCCCCCGACCTCCCCACGGCCATCGCCCTGCGCGGCGTGCAGGGACTCGCCACCGCGACCTTCGCGCCGTCCGCGCTCTCCTACGCCGTCCACCACATCGCGCCACAGCGCCGCGGCACCGCCCTGACCTGCATCACCAGCGGCATGTTCGCCGCCGCCGTGCTCCTGCAGATCGGTGCCCAGGCCGTCGCGGCCGGGCTCGGCTGGCGCGCGGTCTTCTGGATCAGCGCCGCCCTGATGGCCCTGAGCCTGATCCTCGTACGCCGTGTTCTGCGGCCCACCTTCCGCCACGACACCGGCGGCGGTCTGCGCCAGGCGTTCGCGGCGATGCCACGGTTGCTGAGCCGGCCGCGCCTGGTCGCCCTGTACCTGTCGACCGTGGTCCTGATGTCCGCCTTCGTCGCCGTCTACACGGCGGTGGCGATCGCCGGACCGCCCGGCATCGCCGGGAACTCCTCGGCGATCCTCGCCCTGCGGGCCAGCGCGCTGCCCGCCCTGGTCGCCGTACCCGTGCTCGCGCCGGTACTCCAGCGCCTGGCCGCACCCCTGCGCGCGGTCCTCGCCATCGCACTGGCCGCCCTCGCCGTCGCGGCCGGCTCCTTCCTCGGCCCGCACACCGTGCCGCTGGCCTTCGCCCTGCTGCTGTTCGTGGCAGCCGTGGCAGCAGCGGCGCCCGCAGTCGTCGAGACGATCAACGCCGCCGCCCCGCACGCACGCGGCGCGGCCGTCGCCCTCTACGGATGCAGCATGTTCATCGGCGCCAGCCTGGGCCCGCAGCTCACCGGCGCTCTGACCGGCCTGGGCTTCGGCGGCATCCTCCGTGTCGTCGCCGCCGCGCTCGCCCTGGGCGTCTGCCTGGCCCTGCCGGCTCTCCGCCACCACCGAGCCGAATGACCTCTACTTGCACCCAAACTCAAGAAGTAACCTGTCAATAGGGTTTGTTTTGCTCATGGACTGCGCTGTTCTCGGCGCATTCTCTCTATTGACAGGCGATGGGACGACGCCTCACCCTGTCTCAGTAACCGCACAAAGTGGTTATCGCGTCGCCTCTCCATTGATGAGGAACCCCTCCCGTGCAAGATCAGATGCAAGATCAGAACGAGTACCTGTACTTCTTGCGTCGCGCCTTCGACGGCATGCTCGACGTGCTGGAGGAGCTGGGCGACGACCTGGCGAACACCCGTCCGCCGCTGCCCGGTGCGAACTCCGTCTACGCGATCGCGTACCACTGCGCGGCGGTCGCCGACTACTGGACCGGCCATGTCATCGCGGGACGCGAGGTCGACCGTGACCGCGCTTCGGAGTTCACGGCCACCGGGCACGGAAAGGACCTTCACCGACACGTCGACGCGCTGTTCGAGCGGCTCAGGGCCGATCTCGCTCAGGCGATCCCGACCTCGTCGCCGCGCAACACACCGCCCGCCGACTTCGAGGGCCCGGACCGCCCGTTGAGCGTGCGGGGCGTCCAACTCCACGTACTCGAAGAACTCGCCCAGCATCACGGGCAGATCCAGATCACCCGCGATCTGCTCAAGCAGGGAGCCTCCTCGTGACCTTCCTCGCGAACTCCGCTGAGAACGCCGAGTCGCCCGAGTCGCCCGAGTCGTACGAGCCCTCGGAGTCGCCCGAGCCCTCGGAGCCCTCGGAGTCGCCCGAGTCGCCCGAGTCGCCCGGGCTGTCCGGGCCGTCCGAGTCGCTGCGGCTGCTCGGCTTCGACGACCTGGACCGTGACTGGCTGCGCGCCCGCGCCAGTGTGAAGTGGCACCGCCCGGGGCCGAACGTGCTGCCCGCCTGGGTGGCGGACATGGACTTCCCCATACCCCCGGCGGTCACCGACGCACTGCGTGACGCCGTCGAGCGACGCGACCTCGGCTACCCGGACTGGCCGGACGGCAGCCCGCTGCGCGCCGCCTTCGCGCGACGGATGACCGACCGCTACGGATGGGCCGCCGAGGCGGACCGGGTACGCGAGCAGACCGATCTGATCCAGTGCCTCCAGCTCATCCTGCACCTGGCGACGAGCCCCGGCGACGCGGTCGCCGTCCAGACGCCCAACTACCCTCCATTCCTTGCCACGTTGGCGACCATGGGGCGGCTCGCCGTGCCCATCCCGATGCGGGACACGGACGAGGGCTGGCGCATGGACTTCGCCGCCCTGGACGCCGCCGTGGCGCGGGCGGGCTGCAAGAGTCTGGTGCTGGTCAACCCGCACAACCCGACGGGCCGCGTCCTGACCCGCGCGGAACTGGAAGAACTCGCCGCCCTCGCCCGGCGCCACGACCTGCTCGTCATCAGCGACGAGATCCACGCCGAACTGGTCTACGCCCCGCACCGGCACATCCCCTTCGCGAGCCTGTCCCCGGACGCGGCCCGCCGGACCGTGACGCTGACGTCCGCGACCAAGGCGTTCAACCTCGCAGCTATCCGTTGCGCCATCACCCACTACGGCCCGGACCGGCTGCTCGCGATGCGGGACGCGCAACCGCCGGATCTGTACGGCACCGTGTCCCCGCTCGGCGTGGTCGCCACCGAGGCCGCGTGGGGGCACGGCGACGCGTGGCAGCGGGAGTTGCTGACCGTTCTGGACCGCAACCGCCGCCGGGTCGAGCAGGTGCTGCGTACGCAACTGCCGCCCCTGCGTCATCACATGCCGGAGGCCACCTACCTGGCCTGGATCGACGCCCGCCCGCTGGGACTGGAGGAACCGCCGGTGGAGCGGGTGCGCAGGGCCGGTGGCGTTCAGCTCGATGGCGGCAGCCCCTTCGGGCCCGGCGCCGACGGGTTCCTGCGGCTGAACTTCGCGACGTCCCACGCCGTTCTGGAAGACATCCTGGCGGGCGTCGCCCGGGCGCTCAAGACCGACGAGTGATGATCCGGCAGCACCCTCACGGCGACCGTTGACCGTTGCCGGACGCCGGTCACACCGCGGACTGCTGCTGCTTCTGCCGTCGCCGGAAAGTGGCGGCCTTCTGTCTGTTCCCGCACTCCGCCATCCCGCACCATCGCCGAGCGCCGGAGCGGGACAAGTCCACGAACAGGCGCGTGCAGTCCTCGTTGGCGCACTCCCGCATCCGCGAGAACTGGGAAGAGCTCAACAAGTCCACGGCATCGCAGCCAACCGCTCCGAGGACCTCGTCGACGCTGCCGGTCCGCGTCGCCCGGCCCGACTCGTCGAGCTGACGCCTCGGCAGCGGAAGCCGGGCCGCTTCGTTCACCTCCGCGAGAGCGTCCTTGACGGTCGTATCCGCGTCGTCGCCCAGGGGCCAGTGACGGGCCAGCAGATAGACGGCCTCACGCAGCCGGCGGACTCGCTCCAGCCCTCGGGAGTCCACGGCACCGGGATCGTCCACGACGCCCGCCGCACCGATCCAACGCCGCAGGTCATCGGGGGAACCCAGCAGTTCGGTACGGAGGCTGCGCCGCCACAGCTTGGTGCCCGCCAGATCGAGGCACAGCCGGCCACTCACGAAAACGAACTCATCCACGTACCCATCTTGACAGGTGACGACACCTCGGTCCAGGGGCCTCAAAAGCTACCAAAAGAGGGGAAGTCTGCATGAGAGTAACTGTATGAAGCGGTCACTGCCGGGCGGGGTGTCCGCGCGTTTCCCTGACTCCTTCGAGCCGTTGAAATGTGTGACCTTTGGTATAGACCTTGACGTTAAATCCAACATGACCTGACACTGTCGCGCAAACCTCCACGCACGGTTCGACAAGCGCCCTTCGGTAAGCGCCCTTTCGACAAGTGCCTTTCGACCAGCGCCTCTTGACGCGAACTCTCCGAAGCTGTCCTCACCCCCCACTGGAGAAGGACGACGCATGCCCGCACCCACCCGCACCCCCACCCCCTCCCCGAGACCCCTGCCTCAGCGCTGCCTCCCGGCATTGCTGTTGGCCCTGCTACTGCCCCTGGCTCTCCTGGTCGTGCCGGCCCACACCGCGTCCGCGGCCGTGGCCGCGACCGACTGGACCGTCACGGGCCCGTCCGCCGGCTCCCCGACGGCGGCGCAGGTCACGCTGGACGACGGCACGCTCACCTTCGCCGCGTCCAGCAACGGCCAGACCGTGCTGTCACCGTCCCCGATCGGGATACGCACCGGCGCCGCCGACCTGACGAAGAACCTGACGTTCCTTCAGCGCGCCGACCGGACGGTCACCGAGTCGTACACGATGACCACGGGCAAGCAGCGCACCCAGCGGACCGCCTACACCGAGACCACCCTGTCCTTCTCGGGCACCGGCGGCGCCCGGCTCGACGTCGTGGTCCGCGCCTCGGACACCGGTGTGGCCTACCGCTATGTGCTGCCGGGCAGCGGATCGGTGACCGTGACCGGTGAGGCGTCGTCATGGACGGTCCCGGCCTCGGCCGCCGCATGGCTCGTACCGCCCCACACCGAGGACCAGGGCCAGTGGTTCGCCACCACCGCGGGCGGCGCTCCCACCGACAACTACCGCCAGCCCGCGCTGTTCCAGGTCGGCGGCGCGTACGCGCTGGTGGCCGAGACCGACCTCGACGGCCGGTACGCCTCGTCGAACCTGTCCCATACCTCCGGCTCCGGCACCTACACCACCCGGCTGGAGGGCGGGATCACCACCACGCTGCCGCTGTCGACGCCGTGGCGCACTGCGGCACTCGGCGACCTGGCGAGCGTCACCGAGTCCACGATCGTCGACGATCTGGCCGCGCCCTCCAAGGTCGCCGACACCTCCTGGGTCAAGCCGGGCGTAGTCGCCTGGTCCTGGCTGAGCGAACACGGCAGCCCGTCCAGCGCGACCCGGCAGAAGCAGTACATCGACTTCGCCCAGCGCCACGGCTGGGAGTACGTCCTCATCGACGAGGGCTGGTCCTCGTCCTGGGTGCCGGACGTCGTGTCCTACGCCAAGGCCAGAGGCGTACAGGTCATCCTGTGGTTCAACTCCTCCAGCCTGCGCACCGCACAGCAACGCGACCAGTGGCTGACACAGGTCAGGGACTGGGGCGTGGCCGGGGTGAAGATCGACTTCATCTACGAGTACACGCAGCCGACCCTGCAGTGGTACGACGCCGTCCTCGCCCAGACCGCGAGCCTGAAGCTCATGGCCAACTTCCACGGCGCCGCCATGCCACGCGGCATGCAGCGCACGTGGCCGCACGTGACCACGGCCGAGGCGGTGTACGGCGCGGAACAGTTCCGCAACCGGGCCGCCCTCAACACGATCCTGCCGTACACCCGGAACGTGGTCTCCAGCATGGACTTCACCCCCGTGGTGTTCAGCATGACCGGCCGTGACACCACCGACGCCCACGAACTGGGCACCGCCGTCGTCTTCGAGTCCGGCTGGCAGCACTTCGCCGACAGCCCCGAGAGCTACGAGGCACACCCCGAGGCGCTGCGCGTCCTCGACCAGCTTCCCACCGCCTGGGACGAGACCCGTCTGCTCGGCGGCAGCCCCGGCAAGGAGGCGTACGTGGCCCGTCGGGCCGGTGGGCGGTGGTACGTCGGCGGCATCTCGGCGCTGTCCGCCAAGACCTTCCAGACCCCGCTGTCCTTCCTCGGCACCGGGCAGTGGCTGGCCGAGACCGTCCGCGACGGCTCCGGCGGCCTGACCCGCGAGACCCGTGTGGTCACGAGCGCCGACGCCCTGTCCGTACCGGAGGCCGCCAACGGCGGTTTCGTGACGGCGCTGTGCCCCTACACCTCCGGCATGTCGACCTGCTCCCCGCAGGGGCAGGCAGGCGCGCTGAAGGGCAGCAAGTCCGGCCTGTGCGTGGATGTGCCCGGCACCAGTCAGGCCAACAGCACGCGGGTCACGCTGTGGGACTGCCACGGCCAGGTCAACCAGAACTGGACCGCGTCCCCGTCCGGGCAGCTCACGGTCTACGGCGGTGCGAAGTGCCTGGACGTCAGAGGCGGCGCCACGGCCGACGGTACGGCGGTGCAGATCTTCGACTGCAACAACTCCGCGGGCCAGCGGTGGACCGTCAACAGCGACGGCACGGTGGTCAACCCCAACTCCGGCAAGTGCCTGGACGCCACCGGAGGCAGTACCGACACCGGCACCCCGCTGCAACTGTGGACCTGCACCGGCGGCGCCAGCCAGACCTGGTACCGCTCGAACACCACCGCCGCCTACAAGGGGACTCAGTCCGGCCGTTGCCTGGACCTGCCCGGCGGCAACCAGGCAGGCGGCACCCGCCCGGTGCTGTGGGACTGCAACGGCGGCACCAACCAGACCTGGTTCTCCACGGTGACCGGTGAACTGACCGTCTTCGCCAACCGCTGTCTGGAGGCCGCCGGCGGAGCCACCGCCAACGGCACCGCCGTGCAGATCTACGACTGCAACGGCACCTACGGCCAGAAGTGGCGGGTCCGCTCCGACGGCACGATCGTCAACCTCGCCTCCGGCACCTGCCTGGACGCCTACGACAACGGCACGGCCAACGGAACGCGACTACAGCTGTGGACCTGCGACGGCGGCACCAACCAGGTGTGGACGAGGAGTTAGCCGGCCGTTGAGAACCGGCACGGCTGCGGGACCACCGCCAACGGCACCGCGGTGCAGCCCCCGGAACGTGCCGTCCGGGACGTCGGGCCGAACTCGCCCGGCGTCCCGGGCAGGTTCACCCGACGTCCCGGACAAGGTTCAGACGCGGGGCGCGGGGTGGACGAAGTGCTTGGTCTCCTGGAACTCCTCCAGGCCGCGCACCCCGTTGAGACGGCCCACGCCGGACTGTTTGAAGCCGCCCTCCTCGAACTGGTCGTGGATCACGGCCCAGACGTTGGTCCACACCGTGCCCGCCTTGATCTCCCGGCCGACGCGTACCGGCCGGTCCACGTCGCGGGTCCAGATCGAGGCGGCCAGGCCGTACTCGGTGGCATTCGCGCGCTCGATCGCCTCCGCCTCGGTGTCGAAGACCTCGAAGGTGGCGACGGGGCCGAACACCTCCTGCTGGACAATGGGCGTGGCGACATCCGTGACCTCTACCAGGGACGGCCGGATGAAGGCGCCGTTGCGCTCGCCTCGGACCACGATGTCGGCGTAGGCGGCGGCGTCGGCCACCGTGCGCTCGACGCGCTCGGCGTTGTGCTCGTCGATCATCGCGCCCATCTCGCTGGCCGGGTCGTCACCCGGGCCGATCTTGACCGCTACCAGGGCCGCGGTGAGCCGTAGGCGCAGCTCGTCGGCGATGCCGCGCTGAACCAGGATGCGGCTGCCGGTCATGCAGAACTGCCCGGTGAAGGTGGTGACGGCCTTCGTGAGCACGGGCACCGCGGCGTCCAGGTCAGCGTCGTCGAAGACGATCATCGGGGTCTTGCCGCCGAGCTCCAGGGACAGTGGCTTGAGGGTGGGCGCGGCCTGCTCCATGATCTTCCGGCCCACCGCGGTCGACCCGGTGTAGCTGAGTACGTCCACCTCGGCGGCGGAGACCAGCAGCGGGGCGCCGTCGTTGCCGGACTCGGTGAAGATGTTCAGCACGCCTGCCGGGAGGCTGGTCGTCGACGCGACGACTTCACTGAGCAGACCGTTGACCAGGCCGGTCTGGGCGGGCAGCTTCATCGCCACGGTGCAGCCCGCGGCCAGGGCCGGGGCGAAGGAGCGGACCGCGAGCACGACGGGGGAGTTCCACGGCACGATGACACCGGCGACGCCGGCCGCCTCGCGCAGCGTCATGGAGTACAGGCCGGGCCGGACCTCGGCGGCGCTGCCGTGGTCGGCGAGAGCGAGCGCGGCGTAGTAGCGCAGCTTGGGGACGGTCAGGTCGATCTCGAAGGCGGCCTCGCCGAGGATCTTGCCGTTCTCGCGGGCCAGCAGCCGGATGAACTCCTCACGGCGGGCTTCGAGCAGATCGGCCATCTCGAACAGGGCCTTGGCCCGCAGCTGGCGGTCCCGGGCCCAGTCGGTGGTGTCGAAGGTGTGGCGGGCGGCGGCGATCGCGGCCTTCGCCTCCTCGGCGCCTCCGTCGGCGAAGGTACCGAGTACCTCGCCGGTGGCGGGGTTGCGGGACTCGCTGTGCTTGCCGGAGTCGGTCCACTGTCCGGCTATGAAGTGGCGGGCGTGCGGGAGGCTGGCGGGGCTGGTCATCGCGGAGATGCTTCCTTAGTTCTCGGACGGACAACTGGTCGGTCGGGTCAGGTCGGATCAGATCTGATGAGCGATGTGCTCCAGCGCGGTCGCGCGGAGGCGGCGCGCGAGCCCGGCGCCTGCCGACAGGCGGCGGTCCGTGGTTCGGCGAGGAAGGTCAAGCCGATGCGGGGAGAGGCGGCAGGTGCGCCGGACGTGGCCGCCGGGTCCCGGCCGACCAGAGGCGGGGTGCCCTGCGAGGCGGGGCGTACCGGGCCGGCGGCGAGCACGAAGGGTGATCCCCACCTCGGTGCCGATGACCGGCGTGCCCCCGCCGATCCGGTCGAGGCCGGCGGCGTAGGCGTTGCGGGGGAAGGGGGGTCCCGCAGGCGCGGGCCGGTGAGGCGGGTGGTCGGGACGGCTTCGGCCGGGCATGCGCCGACGATGACGGTGTCATCGCGGGTGTCACCGGCCATGGCCGCCTCCGCGCGCTCCTGCTGCCTGCCTTCTCTCCGGCCGGTTGGCCGGACGACAGCGAAGGTACGAAGATGCGCGGGTTTGCGAATCGGTCACGGTATCGGTCGGTGGGGAAGCCCGGACCGATGGTCGCCTGGGTCAGCGGTCGCCCCGCGTGACCTGAACCCCGTTGCCTGAACCCCGTGGCCCGAACCGCGTGACCTGAACCCCATCGCCTGGACGCCCGTACCGACCTGGTGCCGACGGCTCGGGCGCCTCGGTCACCCGGTCAGTCGCAGGCCGCCCTCGAAGTCGACACGTGAGAGCTCGGCGCGCGAGACGATGCCGAGTTTGGGGAAGACGTTGGACAGGTGGTGGCCCACGGTGCGCGGGCTGATCAGCAGCTGTGCGGCGATCTCCCGGTTGGTGAGCCCCTCTCCGGCCAGCCGGGCGACCCTCAACTCCTGAGACGTGAGGATGTGCCGCGTGTCCTGGGCCGGACCGGGGCGGCGCAACTGCTGCCCGGTGAGCTCCTGTTCGGTCAGGGCGCGCTCCAGCAGCGGGGTGGCCTTCAGCCGGCGGAAGGTCTCAGCGGCCTCCGCGAGCTGGACACGGGCGTCGGTGCGACGGCGGGCCCGCCGCAGCCACTCGCCGTACAGGAGCCGCGTACGGGCGTGGGCGAAGGGCCGGGACGTCGCTCCGGGGACGGCCAGAGCGAGCCGGAACGAGTCCTCCGCCTCGGGACCGGAGGCGAGCAGGGCGCGGGTGAGGTGTACGGCGGAGACGGCCCAGGCCGCGTCGGTACGCCTGGCCCAGTCGTGCAGCAGCCGCGCCTGGGGCTCGATCGCCTCCGGCTGTCCGGCGTGCACCGCTGCCTCGATGGTGTCCATGGCGGCGAGGACGGCGAACGTGGGGTGCGCGGCGTCGTGGCCGGGCTCGGTGAGCCGGACCAACTGCTCCAGTGCCTCCCCGGCCCGGCCCGCGAAGAGCGCCGACATGCCCAGGTTCCAGTGGGCGGCCGCGCTCAGGGCGCGCACCCCGCGCGGTACCGACAGTTCCAGGGTGCGGGCCGCGGCGGTGGCGACGGTTTCTTCGTCGCCCCGCGCGGCGGCCAGCCAGCCCAGGCAGTTGCGGCACTGCGAGGACGGGTGGTCGGCGCCGATCTCCTCGGTGAGCCGCAGCCCTTCGGCGGCGTTGGCGGCGGCCTCCGCCCAGTTGCCCCGCGCGAGGTCCAGGGTCACGGTCTGTGCCAGGACCACGGCCAGGGCGGTCACCGAGTCCGTACGCCGCAGCTCGACGATCTTGCGCCGCAGGGCGTCGGACAGCGAGCGCTCCATGCCCCACGCGACGCACAGCGGCGTGGGCGGTGCCAGCCGCCAGGACCCTGAGCCGAGCCGGGTGAGGACATCATCGGCGGACCCGGCCGTGGCCGGGGTGAGAACCGCACCCGTGGCGGCGCCCTCGGTCCACCACTCGTACAGCAGCGGCAGCAGATCCGCTTCCGGGAAGTGGTCCGCCGGTGCCGGCGTGCCGAGCTGCCGCAGTGCCTCGGCCTGCAGATCGGGGCGGCCCGCCGACCAGCCGGCCCGTACCGCCATGCTGCCCAGCTCGATCGCCTTACGCGGATCGGACACCACCCGCATGTCACGTGCCAGGTAGCGGTACGCCTGCTCCTGGTCGCCGTGGGCGAACTCGATCAGGCCCCGCAGCCCGCCACTGAGCTCGGTGACGGTGGATTCGCACGTCAGCCGTTCGGCCCGGAGCAGGAGCTCCCGCGCCACGTCCACCTCGCCCGCCTCCCATGCGGCCAGGGCTCCGCGAGCCAGCCGCCGTGCAGCGTCGGCCACCGCGGGTGACAGCTCCGCCGCCCGCCGCAGCGCACGAGCGGCCGTGGCGCAGCCGCCACGCGTCCAGGCACGGTCGGCCGAGTGCTCCAGCAGCCTCGCCACCGACTCATCGGCTTCCTCCGCCGCCGCGGCCAGATGCCAGGCGCGCAGCTCCTCGGCGTCCTTGCCGGTCAACGCTCGGGCGAGCGCGAGGTGAGCGGCCTTCCGCTCGGAGAACGGCGCGTCCTCGTAGACGACGGCCCGGATCAACGGGTGCCGGAACCGCACCCGGTCGCCCCGCACGCTCAGCAGACCGGAGCGCAGCGCGTCGTCCCAGGCAGCCGCGTCCACGCCGAGGACGCCTCCCGCCTGACGCAGGACCTGCTGGTCCCCCCGGTCCTCGGCGGCGGCGAGCAGCAGCAGGGCGCGCGTCGGCGCGGCCAGCCCCGCGATCCCGACGTTGAAGGCGTGACGCAGCCGGGGCCCGACGGAGATCTGCTCACCGGGCAGGGCGTGCGCCGACGCATCGGCGGCCAGCAGGGCGGGGGGCAGCTCCCGGAGGGCGAGCGGGTTGCCCGCTGCCGCGCGGACCGTGCGGCGGATCAACGCCTCGCTCACGTCGGGTGCGGCGGCGGAGGCGAGCAACTGGGCGTCCTCGTCGGCCAGGCCCCGGATCTCCATGGCCGGCAACCGCTCCCAGGTGCCGCACGCCGGATCCTCGTGCGCGGTGAGCAGGGCGGCGACATGCTCGGTGCGCAGGCGCCGGGCGACGAAGGCCAGGCACCGCGCGGTCGGCTCGTCCAGCCACTGTGCGTCGTCGGCGACGATCAGTACCGGCTGCTTCTCGGTGAGGTCGCAGACCAGGGTGAGGACGGCCGCGCCGATGAGGAAGCGGTCGGCCGGGTCGTCGCTGTGCCCCAGCGCGCCGCGCAGGGCGCTGGCCTGGGGTTGCGGGAGGTCGGCGATCCGGTCCATCACCGGCCACAGCAGTTCGTGGAGCGCGGCGAAGGCCAGCCCGGACTCCAGGCGGGTGCCGCGGCAGGTCAGAACGGTGAAGTCCGCGGCGGCGGCCTCGACCGCGTGGTCCAGCAGCGTCGTCTTGCCGATGCCGGGGTCACCCCACAGCACCAGAGCGGCCCCCGTGCCCTCGCGGGCCCCGGCGAGGATCTGGTCAAGGGCCGCCTTTTCCCGCTGCCGTCCGTACAGGTCCATGTGGCAAGGAGCCTAGGCGACGGTTGTCCCGGTTGCCACGGGCGGACCTGCGCGCATTCCGCGGGCTCCGGTCGGGGCGCTGTTCGGCGAAGCCCCGGTAGACCAGCATCGCGAGCAGTCGATGCGCGGTGGACGGCGAGACGCCCAGTCGTTCGGCGGCATCGCTGACGCGCAGCGGCCCTTCCTGCTGGAGGAGTGTCGCCAAGTGCAGCGCGTGGTCGACCGAAGTGATCGGGTACGGCGCTGATTCTTCACAGCAGAAAATGTAGTCCCGTACAGAAGAATTCTGCCAGCCTTGTCTGCGAGCCGTACGACAGCCACGGGCAACGGCAGGCAACAGCGGGCCACCCCTCTTGGAGTCCGGGAGCACAGGCATGACCTCAAGCGCTTCACCGGTGACGGTCAGGGCCACCGACGCCGCCGACCAGCCCGAGCGCACCCCGCAACTGGAGGCGCTCTACCAGGGGTTCGAGTCGGAGTTGCTCGTCCCCCTGTGGACCGAGATCGGTGATCTGATGCCGGTCCACCCGAAGTCCCGTGCGCTACCGCACCTGTGGCGGTGGAAGAACCTGCTGCCGATGGCGGAGCGGGCCGGCCGCCTGGTCCCGGTCGGGCGCGGCGGAGAGCGCCGCGCGATCGCACTGGCCAACCCCGGTCTGGGCGGGCGCCCGTTCGCCACGCCGACGCTGTGGGCGGCGATCCAGTACCTCAACCCCGCGGAGGACGCACCGGTCCACCGGCACACTCAGCACGCGTTCCGGTTCGTGGTCGAGGGCGAGGGCGTCTGGACCGTCGTCAACGGGGACCCGGTCGCCATGCGCCGCGGCGACTTCCTCCCCCAGGCGGGCTGGCACTGGCACGGCCACCACAACCTCAGCGACCGGCCGATGGCCTGGATCGACGGGCTGGACATCCCCTTCCAGCACTACCTCGACTCCACCTTCTTCGAGTTCGGTCCGGAAGGGCGGGCGGAAGGGGAAGGGACGGCGGAACCGGCAGGGGCGGCGGAACCGGAAAGGGCGCAGGAGAGGGAGGAGGAAGCGGCGGAACCGGAGGAGGCCGAGGCTCGCCGGGCACCGGAGCGTTCGTACTCCGAGCGGCTGTGGGCCCATCCGGGACTGCGTCCGCTGACCCGTCTGGGGCCGACACCGTCCACCCCGCTGCTGGCCTACCGCTGGGAGCACACCGACCGTGCGCTGTCCGAGCAGTTGGCGCTGGAGGCCGAGGGCTACTCGGCGACCGTCGAACCCGGCCACGCCGCGGTCCGTTTCACCAACCCGACCACCGGCGGCGACGTCCTGCCGACCGTGCGCACCGAGTTCCACCGGCTCGCGCCCGACACCGGGACCGCCACCCGGCAAGAGGTCGGCTCCTCGGTCTTCCAGGTCTTCGAAGGCACCGGCCGGGTCACCGTCGGCGACGTCTCCTGGACCGTCGAGCACGGCGACCTCTTCGTCGTGCCGTCCTGGCAGCCCCTCACCGTGTCCACCGAGAACGGCCTGGACCTGTTCCGGTTCAGCGACGCCCCGATCTTCGAGCAGCTGCACCTCCACCGCCACCGCCAGGAAGAGAAACCGGCATGAAACTCGCGACCGTACGCACCGACAGCACCTTCCGCACCGTCCGTGTCGAGCGGCACGGGTACGTCGACCTGGGCCCCGGCGACGTCGGCAGCCTGCTGGCCCGCCCCGACTGGCAGTCACTGGCCGCGGACGCCGACGGCGAATTCCTGCAGATCGAGCGCACCCGGCTCGCCCCGGTGGTCCCGCGCCCCGGAAAGATCATTTGCGTGGGGCTGAACTACCGCACCCACATCACCGAGATGGGCCGCGACCTCCCCGAACACCCCACCCTGTTCGCCAAATATCCCGAGGCGCTCATCGGCCCGTACGACCCCCTGACGCTGCCGCCCGAGTCCGACGCGATGGACTGGGAGGCCGAACTGGCCGTGGTCGTCGGGCGACAGGTGCGGCGCGCCGACCGGGCCACCGCCGAGGCCGCCATCGCCGGGTACACCGTGCTCAACGACGTGACGGCGCGCGACTGGCAGTTCCGCACCAAGGAGTGGCTGCAAGGCAAGACCTGGGAGGCCACCACGCCACTCGGCCCCTACTTGGTGACCCCGGACGAACTCGCTCCCGATGCCGTGATCAGCTGCACGATCGACGGCGAGGTCGTGCAGAAGTCCACCATCGGAGACCTCCTGTTCGGCGCGGCCGACCTGGTCGGCTACATCTCGACCATCCTGACCCTCAACCCCGGCGACGTGATCGCCACCGGCACCACCGGAGGCGTAGGACACGCCCGCAAGCCCCCGCGCTACCTGCGGGACGGCCAGACCGTGGTCACGCGCGTCGAAGGCATCGGCGAGATGATCACCCCCGTACGGCGAGCCCCGGCCGGCGAGCCCCGGCCGGCGAGCCCTCATGACCGGGGCTGAGGCCGGGGCCGGGGCCGCACCGTTGCGAGAGCTCCGCTGGACGGCCCAGGGGCACCAGTACTTCATGTCCTGTCTGAAGCTGATCGACGACTGCCGGCTGGAAGGACCGAGCGCCCTGCCGGGGTGGTCCGGCCGGCACCTCCTCTCCCACGTCGGACACAACGCACGCGCCCTGGCACGACTGGCGCACTGGGCCGCGACCGGGGAACCGACACCGATGTACCCGAGCCCGTCCGCACGCGCCGAGGAGATCGACACGGGTGCGCGATGGCCGGTGCCGCGGCTGCGCGACTTCGTGGAGGAGGAGCAGGACCGGCTGGTCGCCGAGCTGGACCGGATCATCGACGAGAGGTGGCAGGCCGACGTCGTCACGGCCCAGGGGCGCACCGTCCCGGCGAGCACCATCCCCTGGCTGCGCAGTCGCGAGCTGTGGATCCACGCCTGCGATCTCCCGTCGGCCGGTGATCTCCGGTCGTCCTGCGATCCTCCGTCCTCCTGTGGCGACTTCGCGGCCATGCCCGACGATTTCGTCGATGCGCTGATCAGCGACGCCCTCACCCGCCGGCGCACCGTGCACTCCTGCGACCTGCGTGTACGGGCGACCGACCGTGACACCGGCCGCGAGCAGACCGGCCCCGTGCGGACCGGCCCCGTGCCGACCGGCCGCGAGCAGACCGGCCCTGTACAGACCGGCCCCGTGCGGACCGGCCGCGCGGAGACCTATGCGGCGGAGACGTACGTACAGGGTTCCGCCGCAGACCTGGCGCGCTGGCTCACCGGCCGTGGCGCGTCCCCGCGACTTCGTACGGCCGCCGGTGAACTGCCCGAGCTGCCGCCCTGGTTGTGACCGGGACGAACGAGGCCGCAGGCAGCACCGACACCAAGGACGATGATCATGACGATGAAGACCACCGCCGCCGTCGTGGAAGCCCAGGACGGACCCTTCCGGCTCACCGAGGTGACCCTCGACGACCCGCGCCCCGACGAGATGATCGTGCGCATCGCGGCCGTCGGGATGTGCCACACCGACCTGGCCGTGCGCAGCGGCTCCACCCCCTTCCCGTTGCCCGCCGTGCTGGGCCACGAGGGGGCCGGTGTGGTCGAGGCCGTCGGTTCGCGGGTCGGCCGCTTCGCACCGGGTGATCGCGTGATCATGAGTTTCAACTCCTGTGGTGCGTGCGCCGGTTGCCGGGCCGGCCGCCCGGTCTACTGCGACCACTGGGTGCCGCTGAACCTGCTCGGCGGCGCCCGTCTCGACGGCTCCGCACCGATCACCCGCCCGTCCGGACCGGTGCACGGTCACTTCTTCGGACAGTCGTCGTTCGCCTCCCATGTGCTGGTGAACCAGCGCTCCGCGATCAGGGCGCCCGACGACATCGGCCTCGATGTGCTCGCGCCGCTGGGATGCAGCGTGCAGACCGGCGTGGGAGCGGTGCTCAACGTGGCCCGGCCGCAGCCGGGAAGCACGCTGGTGGTGTTCGGCGCCGGCGGTGTGGGTCTGGCCGCGGTGATGGGGGCGAAGCTGACCGCGGCGGCGCGCGTCGTGGCCGTGGACATCAACTCCTCGCGGCTGGAGCTGGCCCGCGAACTCGGTGCCACCCACACCGTCGACTCCGCCGAGGTCGACCCGGCCAAGGCCGTGCTGGAGCTGACCGGAGGTGTCGGCGCGGACTACGCGATCGAAAGCAGCGGCCGTACGGCCGTGCTGGAAACGGCCATCTCCTCCCTGGCCGCGGCCGGCACCTGCGTCGTGGTCGGCGCGCCCCCGCTGGGTACGACCATCCCGGTCGACGTTCCGAACCTGCTCGGGCGCGGCATCCGTCTGCTGGGGACCAACCAGGGCGACAGCGACCCGCAGCTCTTCCTGCCCCGGCTGCTCGACCTGCACCGGGAGGGCCGCCTGCCGTTCGACCGGCTCATCCACCGGTTCCCCTTCGAGCAGATCAACGAAGCGGCGGCGGCAACCCTGGACGGAAGCGTGATCAAGCCGGTCCTCGTCATGCCGAGCTCCGCCTGACGTGCTCCAGGGCCGGCGGCGTGACCCGCGTCGGCCCAGGTCGGCACGGGGTGATGCGCTGGGTCGGGCAGGCGCGTGGCGGTGGCCGGCTCATAGACGTCGGCGAGCGTGGTGAACAGCTGTGCCGCCGCACGGTGACCGTACGAGCCACCGGTCCCGACGCCCACGCCGCGGCCGCCGCGCCGACCGACATCCTCGCCAACGCCGAACAGTCCTCCGGCGCGTGCTCGCGCATCCGCTGCGTTCGGAGCCTCCCGTCCTCATCATGTGAGCAGTGTTTCGCTCCCAGAAAGGACGTACACACAATGAAGGTCATCATCATCGGTGCCGGCGTGCTGGGCGTAAGTGTCGCGAGGCAGCTTGCGGTCGCAGGTGAGGACGTTCTCCTGCTCGATCAGCGGAAAGCCGGCGCCGGTACCACCGCGACCACCTTCGCCTGGACCAACTCCAGTCGGAAGCCCGATCCGGACTACCACCGGCTGAACCTCGCGGGGATGGAGGAACACGCCAGGCTCGCCGAGCAACTGCCTGGTGCGCGGTCGTACTTCGCCAGCGGGGCGCTGCAGTGGGCGGACGCCGCAAACGAGCAGCGGCTCGCTGCCAACGTGGAACGACTGCGGTCTCTCGGCTACCCGGCGCACTGGGTCACGTCCGACGAAGCGACCCGGATCGCGGGCGACCTCCGGATCCCGGCGACCACCACGTCCATCGCGCACTTCCCCAGCGAGGGATACGTTCTGCCGGACCTCTTCGTGAACACCGTGCTGGCGGATGCCGAGCGGCACGGAGCCAGGTGCGCGGTCGGCGAGGTCGTGGCCATCGGCGACAGACCTGACGGAGTGTCCGTCACCCTGGCCGGAGGCGACGTCCGCACGGGCGACCGCCTCGTCCTGGCGGCAGGCCGCTGGACACAACGGCTCGCCGCACAGGCCGGGATCGACGTTCCCATGGTGACGGACATCGGCCGTGGATCCCAGACAGTCGGTCTGCTCGGATACTCCAGGTCCCCGGAAGTCGACCTGCGCTGCGTGATCCACAGCCCCGGACTCAACCTCCGTCCCGCGGCCGGCGGGCATGCCGTCCTGCAAGCTCTCGATCTGAACGCCGACGTCGATCCCGCGGATCCTCCGTCCGCGGACGGGAACATCGCGAGCACCCTCGCCCGGCGGTTCTCGGCGCTGCTGCCCAACCCGGGCCGGGCACCGGAGATCGACCTGCGCATCGGCTTACGGTCACTGCCCGCGGACGGCCGCACCGTCGCCGGCTACGCCTCCCCGCAGTCCCGCGTCTACTGCCTCGTCTCGCACAGCGGGGTCACCCTGGCGCCGGTACTCGGACGGCTGGTCGCGACCGAGATCACAACCGATCAGGAACAGGGCCTCCTCGGGGCCTTCCGGCCCACCCGGTTCGCCGGCGTACGGCGCTCGGACATCGAGGTGGACCAACACGCCACCGGTCTGGGCGATCAGTAGCCGACGCCCCCCGACGCCCCCCGACGCCCTCAAGCACGAGTCCTTTCCCATGACCTGCAACTCCCACGACCTGCAACTCCCATGACCCGCAACGCGATCCAGCGCCTGTTCACCACAAGCGCTCGGCGTGACGAGACGTCAGCCGAGCAGGATGGCACGGAGGTTGGGGACGAGATGTCGGACGAGTTCCTCGTCCGACATCTCCGCCAGCGGGCCGCTCTTGAAGACGTACCGGGAGAAGGTCACCCCGATCAGATACGCGCCCACGGAACTGACGCGTTCTTCGAGGTGCGGGCCCGGAATCACGCGCCGGTACATCTCCAGGCTCTCGTCCTGCATCGCGGCGAACAGCCGCCTGGCCGCCTCCTCTTCGGAAGCCACCGCGCGGATCAGCGCGACGAAGGGGTCGTTGCCCCCGCTCTCGGACATGCGGCGGGCGTACGAGCGGGCGACGCGCGTGGGCAGCGAGTTGGGATCGCCGGCCACCTCGGCAAGCAGGTTCCGGGAGCTCGGGACCGCGGCGAGGAAGAGCTGCTCCTTGGACCCGAAGTGGCGGATCACGAGACCGTGGGTCACTCCGGCCCGGCGCGCCACGTCCCGGATGGTCGTCTTCGCGAAGCCGAGCTCGGCGAACGCGTCCCGTGCCGCCTCCAGGATGGCCGCCCTGCGTACTTCCGGTTGCCGGGTGCGCTTCCTGGCCGGAGCGGCGTCCTCGCCACTCTCCGTCGGCGTCATCTCGGCTGGTGATCCAGTCATTCCGTAAGTGTACGTGTGGTCATCTCGTCCTGGTCTTTCTGGTTACTGGCGAGTGGCTTCCGCGGTGGAGGGCATAGCCCTGTACCCATCTCACCTGCACTCTTATGGAATCGCTTAGTGACCAGGTGGACATTAGCGATTCCCGCGTCGTAGAGTCACTAGTGACCACTTGGTCACTAGTGAATAGAAGGGAAGTCCCGTCATGGCCCCCGAACCTCTGACCCCGGCCAACACCACCATCGTTCTCGTCGACTACGCCGTCGGCTTCGCGAACCTGCTCGGCTCCCACGATCTGAACTCGCACATCCATGCCGTCACCGGCCTGGCCAAGACCGCGAAGTGGTACGGAAGCGGTCTGGTCGTCACCAACGGCGAGGCCGGCAAGCCGTCCGGGCCGCTCTATCCGGAGCTGCTCGACGTCATCGGTGACGAGCCGGTCATCGAGCGCGCCACCGACTTCAACTCCTTCCTCGACGAGCCGTTCGCCGAGGCGGTCCGTGCCGCCGGCCGCAAGAACCTGGTGATCGGCGGTATCGCCACCGACGGCTGTGTCCTGCAGACCGTGCTCGGCGGGCTGCGTGAGGGCTACCGCGTACACCTGGTGGTGGACGCTTCCGCGAGCCTGACGACCGAGGCCCACGAGACGGCGGTGCAGCGCATGGTCCAGGCCGGTGTAGTGCCGGTGACCTGGTTCTCGCTGGCGGCCGAGTTCCAGCTCGACCCCGCGTTCCATGACGCCCCGCACCGGTTGCGGCTGATGCAGGAGAACGTGCCGTCCATGGGCATGAGCGTCCGGTCGTACGGCAACGCCCTGGCGCAGGGCCGCCGCGCAGCCGCCGCTGTCTGAGCCGGTCCCCTCCGACTCGTCGGCCTCCTCCGATTCGCCGGCCTCCTCCGATTCGTCGGCCCCCTCCGATTCGTCGGGTCCCGGCCGCGCCTGAACGCGTCTTCGAGTGGCCGGGCGGGGAGTTGCGGCGGGGATAATCGTGGCATGACGGAGGAGCTGGGCACGCGGGTGCAGGCGGCACGGGACCGGGCGTTCGCGGGCAGGGTGGGCGAACTGGCCCTGTTCCGGGCGGCGCTCGCCGGTGAGGCGCGCGCGTTCACCGTCCTGTTCCTGCACGGCCCCGGCGGCATCGGCAAGTCGATGCTGCTGCGGCGCCTCGCCGAGGAGGCACGCTCGGTGGGCCGTACGGTCGTCGAGGTGGACGGCCGTACCACCCAGGCCACGCCCGCCGCCTTCGAGCAGGAGGCGCGGGCGGCGCTCACCGACGAGCGTGCCGTACTGCTCGTGGACACCTTCGAACGGTGTCAGGGCCTTGAGGGCTGGCTCCGCGACAGGTTCCTGCCCAGGCTGCCGGCCGGGGCGATCGTGGTGATCGCCGGACGGCTGACGCCCGATCCCCGGTGGACCACCGATCCGGGCTGGTCGGATCTGCTCCGCGTCACCACACTGCGCAACCTCTCCCCGGACGAGTCCACGGCCTTCCTCGACGCCCGAGGAGTCCCGGGCCACGCGCACGCCCCGCTGCTCGCGTTCACCGGCGGCCACCCCCTCGCGCTCGCCCTCGCCGCGGCCGTCGCCGTCAAGGACGAAAAGGCGGCCGCGCGCTGGGAGCCGAGCCGCGAGGTGATCGAGACACTGCTGCCCGAACTCGTCGGCGAGGTGCCGTCCGCCCTGCACCGACGGGCGCTGGAGGTGTGCGCGCACGCGTACATGACGTCGGAGTCGCTGCTCAGGGCCATGCTCGGCGACGAGGAGGCCGGACCGCTCTTCTCCTGGCTGCGCTCGCTGCCGTTCATCGAGTCCAGTCCGCAGGGCCTGTTCCCGCACGACGTGGTCCGCGAGGCCCTGGAGGCGGACCTGCGCTGGCGCGACCGTACGGGCTTCGAGGAACTGCATCTGCGGCTGCACCGGCATCTGTACGAGCAGGTCAGGGCCGTACCGGAAGCCGCACTGCTGCCCGCCGTCGGGTCGCTCCTCTACATGTACCGCGGCGACGGCCATATGTCGGAGTTCCATTCCTGGCGCGCCGAGGGCGAGGTGTCCGAGGAGCCGTGCGGCCCGCGGGACCACGGTCGCGTGCTCCAACTGGCCGCCGAGGCCGAGGGCGAGGCGTCCGCGGCGATCGTCCGCTTCTGGCTCGGCGAGCAGCCCGGGGCGTTCCGGATCTACCGCTCCACGCACACCGGCGAGATCGTCGCCTTCGCCGCCTGGCTACGGCTCGAAGAGCCGGTGGGCGTGGACACCGACCCGGTGGTCGCGGCGGCCTGGGCGCACGCGCGTGCCACCGCCCCGCCCCGCGAGGGCGAGCATCTGGGCATCGCGCGCTTCTCCGTGTACCCGCCCGCCTATCAGCTGCCCTCCGGGCCCATGGATCTCATCCAGTGGCACACCATGGGCGACATCTTCCGCGCCGAGCGCCTCGCCTGGTCCTACATCGTGATGCGGGACGCCGACCTCTGGGGGCCGCATCTGCGGCACTTCGACATGCCGCCGCTCGCCGAGGCGCCGCCCGTCGGCGACTTCACGTACACCCTCTTCGCCCATGACTGGCGGGCCCAGCCGGCCGGGCCCTGGCTGGACCTCAAGACCCGGGTGATGCTCGACGGGCCCCAGGCGACGCCCCCGCCGGCGGAGCTCGTGGTGCTGTCCCGGCCGGAGTTCGACGCGGCCGTGCGCGACGCGCTGCGCGGGATGCGCAAGCCCGAGGCGCTCGCCGGCAGCCCGCTGGCGCGCAGCAAACTCGCCGTCGAGTACGGCATGTCGCTGGGCGACGTCCTCGTCCAGGCGGTCGGCGAACTGCGCGAGGAGCGGGGCGGCGAGAAGTACCACCGGGCCGTCGTGGCCACGTATCTGAGTGGGGCGCCCACGCAGGAGGCGGTCGCCGAACGGCTCGGACTGCCGTTCAGCACCTATCGCCGGCATCTGACCGGCGGCATCGACCGGCTGTGCGACGCGCTGTGGCGACGGGAGCTGTACGGAGTCCTGCCGTCCGGCAAGTGAGCTGTACGGAGTCCTGCCGTCCGGCGAGTGAGCTGTACGGAGTCCTGCCTTCCGGCAAGTGAGCAGGGAACCGGACTGGGAACCGACCACCTCCCGAGCCGATCATCGGCGCCGTGAAGGCCGCGGTTCAGGAGGTCGTACGGTGAAGATCGTCGTGATCGGCGCGGGAGTCGTCGGACTGACGACGGCGCTGCTGCTCGCCCAGGACAGGCATCAGGTGGTGGTCGTCGACCGGGACACCGCCGCGCCCGCCGACGCCAACGCGTG
The DNA here is from genome assembly GCF_026341515.1 of Streptomyces sp. NBC_00878. Taxonomy (NCBI): domain Bacteria; kingdom Bacillati; phylum Actinomycetota; class Actinomycetes; order Kitasatosporales; family Streptomycetaceae; genus Streptomyces; species Streptomyces sp. NBC_00878. The sequence continues at coordinate 7,553,988 of NZ_JAPEOK010000001.1, forward strand.
GGAGCGGCCCGGGGTCACCCAGTTCCGCCACCCGCACATCATGATGCCGCGAGCGTGTCAGCTCCTGGCCACGGAGCTTCCCCCGGTCCTGGAGGAGCTCATGGCCCGCGGCGGGCGTACCCACAACATGATCGCCGGGGCCTGGCGCCTCCCGGCTGTCGGCGGCCGACTCCCGGGCGACGAACGGTTCGACACGATCGCCGTCCGCCGCCCCGTCATCGAGGCCGCGCTGACCGCGGTCGCGCTGCGTCACCCGTACCTGACCATCCACCGGGACACCCCGGTGACGGAACTGCTCACCGGCACCGACCGGATCCTCGGCCGGCCGCACATCACCGGCGTGCTCACCCGGTACGACAAAGTCCTGGACGCGGACCTGTTCGTCGACGCGGCGGGCCGCAACTCACCCGTGTCGAAGATGCTCACCGATGTCGGAGCGCCCCGGCCCGTCGAAGACCACGCCGACACCGGATTCCGGCTCTACACCCGGTACTTCCGGTCCACCGACGGAACGCTCCCCGCACAGGCCGCCTGGCCGCTCGATCACCACGACAGCGTGTCCACGATCACCGTTCCCGGCGACTCGGACACCTGGGCCCTGTCCCTCGTCGTATCCGGCCGTGACCAGGCCCTGCGCGCGCTGCGCTCGGAGTCGGCCTGGCAGCGGGCTGCGGCGCTGTACCCGAACGTCGCGCACTGGGCCACGACCGGCGAGCCGATCAGCGGCGTCCTCGCCATGTCCGGTACGGAGAGCCGGATCCGCCGCTTCGTCCGCGACGGACGGCCCGTCGCGACCGGGCTGGTGAGCGTCGGGGACGCCTGGGCCGCCACCAATCCGCAGTTCGGCCTCGGCATGGCCATGGGCATGACCCATGCGGCGATGCTGCGCGATCTCCTGCGCACCACGGGCCCCGACGAAACGGAGAAGCTCGCCCTCGCCTTCGACGAGGTCACGCACACGACCCTCGCCCCGATCCATCAGGCCCTGGCCGACTGGGACCGGCACCGCCTCGCCCAGATCGACGGCGGGATCTCCGGCGTCCCCTACGAGACCCAGGACCCGGACTGGAACTTCCGGCAACTCCTCGAAGCCGCCAAACTCCGTGACCCCGAGCTCCTGCGCGCCACGGGCGATGTCGCCTCGATGCTGGCAACCCCGGACGAGGCACTCGCCCCGCCCGGCCTCCCCGAACGCGTGGTGCTGCTGGGCGGGGGAGCACCTCGCTACCCGGAACCGGGGCCTTCGCGGGCCGAGCTCCTCGAAGCGATCGGCGCGTAGCCGTCGCCGCACAGCTGATCACCGCCTGGTCGATCGCCGCCGGTAGCACGGGGCCTGGTAGCACGGGGCCCGGAAATACGGTGCCCGGAAGCACGGTGCGAGGCGTAGGTGAACACCGGACCGGACTGTTTTGTGAGCAGTCCTCGGCCGTAGCTTCCCGTCAGCCAACTGCCCACCACTTTGCCCACCACTGACGAAGGATCACCCATGTCCACAACCACTGTCGTCCACCCCGGCAACGGGCCGACAGCCACCGAGTCCGCCAATGCCGAACTGGTGGCCGCCGCCTACCGTGCCCTCGCGGCCGGTGACATGGCCGCATTTCTGAACTGCCTCTCTCCCGCCATCACCTGGACGGTCGCGGCGGGCAGCCCGACAGCGGGGATCTACTACGGCGGCGAAGAGGTCCTGGCCAAGGCCATGGGGCCGCTCGCACTGGAGTGGGAGGACTTCACGGTCGCCCCCGAAGAGATCTGCCCGACCGGCGACAGGGTCTTCGTGACGGGCAGGTACACCGGAGAGCATCGCGTGACCGGGAAGATCGGCATCGCCAGGTTCGTACACATCTGGCATGTCGAGGACGGCGCGGCCGTCGAGTTCGAGACCGTCTTCGACACCCACCCCATCCGGGAAGCCGCCAAGTAGCCCTTCCTCGGCTCCGCCTCCCGGGGACCGGTCAGGGCTGTACGGGCTTGCCGCGGCCCCAGCCCCAGGTGAGGCGGTCGGCGCCCGACTGGTTGGTGGTGGCCAGCCAGGGGCGGGCGGGGTCGCCGGTCAGGGTCTGCAGCGAGTACGTGTCGTCGGTGCGCAGGCCGGGCCAGTAGACCGACCCCATCCTGAGCTCGCGGAAGGTGTCCGTGACGGCCTGCAGATAGTTGACGAAGTTGTTGTCGGGGGCCGGCCTGTTGTAGTCGAACCCGGTGGTCATCGGGGAGCCGAACTCGTCCGCGACGGTCCGGTTCGCGCAGTCGCCGATGCGCACCTTGAGGTCGGCCACCCACTGGTCGTAGGTGGCGTACTCCTTCCAGAACCCGTAGTGGTGCAACGACAGATAGGTGCCCTTCAGACGCGGGTCGGCGCAGACGGACGTGACGTGGTCGTTGTAGCCCGCGCCACTGACGAAGACCCGGTTGCGGGGGACCTGCCGGTACGTGTCCAGCCACTTCGCGGCGATGTCCGCCCACTCGGTGTCGGTGTAGCCGTGGGGCTCGTTCATCGGCTCGAAGTAGACCCGCTTGTCGTTCTCGTAGGCCTTGACCACGGTGTTCCACATGGGCCAGTAGGTCGCCGGGTCGTCGATGAAGCCGTCCTTGCGGGGGCCCGTGCCCTCCCAGTAGGAGAGGATGATCTTGAAGCCCTTGTCCGAGGCCGCGTCGATGACTCCCCGATAGGACTTCCAGTAACGGCCGTTGACCGTGTACGGGTTGATGGGCAGTCGGACGGTGTTGGCACCGAGGTTCGCGCGGAACGCCGAGATCACCCGGCTCGCCTTGGTGTAGGTCTGGGCGTAGGTGTCGGAGGTCGACAGACCGGACAGCACGACAGGGTCGTCGGCGAAGTTGTCGCGGGGGTCCGCCCAGTTCACGCCCTTGAACTGGGTCGTGTCCCTGCCGAGCCCGCTCGCGTCGCCGCTCGGCGTGGCACCGGCCGGGCGGGCGGCCGGGCCGGCGTCGGCCGGGCCGGCGGCGACGGTGGTGCCGCTGGTCCCGGCGATCAGCAGCGCCACGAAGGCGGCACGCAGCCGGGGGGTGAGGCGGGCTCTGGCGGGGGCGTGGGGCATCGGCTTGCCTTTCGGGGGTGATGTTTACGTAAACATCGCGGCGCCGGAATCGTGGCACCCGGTGCGGCGGCCGTCAAGGTTTCTTACGTGTAACGGGTGTTGGGGTGTTTGCGGCCAGGGTTTGTGGTTGACCGTTGCCTACTTCCTCAGATTGGCGTTTCGGGCGACGAGCCTGTCCTGTCGTAGCGGGTCGGTTCGTCTGGTGCTTCTGGCGACGTCGGAAGAACGCAGGGTCGTGGGCGCGGGCAAGTCGCGGCTCATGAAGTGCACCGTCCACCCGGTCTGCTCAACGCCCGCGGACCCCAACCGGTCAGTGACCGGGGTCTGCATCCGGGCAGGCCAGCGCCCGGGTCAGAAGGTCACTCCGGTGTGCCCGCCGCCTCCACCGCCCTGCGGCGCAGGGAGAGGCCGGCCGGAGCGACCGCCGAGACCACGGCGAGCACCGCGCAGGCGCCCATGGCCGCCGCGAGCGTCGCCCACGGGATCTCGATGGACGTCCACACCGAGAGCAGGCCCAGCGCGCTCCACATGCCCACCAGGTTGAGCCCGGCGACCAGCGCTCCCAGCAGCCCGCCGACCATGACCACCATCAGCGCCTCGGCACCCACCAGCCGCACCACCTGCCACCTGGTGGCGCCGGCCAGCCGCAGCACAGCCAGCTCGCGGACCCGGTCGGAGGTCGCCATGACCATCGTGTTGGCCAGCGAGATGCCGGTGTAGAGGAGGGCGATCCCGAGGACCAGGAAGAAGCCCATCCGGGTCGTCCGGTTGGTCTCGGGGTGCATCGCGCGCACCCAGGCGTCCTTGGTGAGGACGTCCCCGCGCGACGCCCGCACCGCCTGACGCAGACCGGCGGTCACGGCGCCCGCGTCGGCACCGTCTGCGAGGCGTACGTCGACCCGGTCAACGGGTGCCTCGGGGGCGTTGCGCGGGGTGACGTAGACGCCGTTGTCGCCGGTGCCGGTGGTCATGACCGCGGCGATCTTCAGGGACTTCCTCGTGCCGTCGCCGGTCCACACGTCCACCCGCTCGCCCACTGTGTGCTTCTTCCACTCCTCGTTGACGATGATCGAGTCGTCGTCCAGATCGCTCACCTTCCCTGCGGCGAGCGGGAGACGGGCCGTTGCCGCGAGTGGTTCCGGCTCGACGGCTCTGGCATCGGACCTGACGAGCGCCACGCCGTCCTCCAGGACGTACACGGCGCTCGACGAACTCGCCGAGACCTCGGCGCCGGACACGGCCCGAAGCCGCTGCACCGTCGCCTCGTCGAAACCGGCGTCGCCCGCCGGGGCGACCACGAAGTCGGCGGCCGTCTGCTCACGCACCTCGGTGGCCTTCGCCTCGTCAAGGGTTGCGGTGGCGCCGAGCAGCGAGCCCGCCAACGCGACCATGACCAGCACGGGCGCCGCGACGGCGGCGGTGCGGCGCACCCCGGCGGCGGCGTTCTCCCGCACCAGCATCCCGCCGGCGCCCGGTAGTTGGGCCGGCAGCCAGGCGATCAGCCGGGCCAGTGGCCGCACCAGCACCGGCGCGAGCAGCGCGACCGCGGTGATCAGCAGCATGGGCCGGCTCACATAGGTCTTGCGCTGCAGCAGGTCGCCCGGGTTCGTCACCAGGGCCAGGGCCAGTGTCACCGCGGCGGTGATCAGCAGGGCCACGCCGAACAGCCGACGGCCCCATGTCATCGGCCGGGTGTCCACGGACGCCTCGCGCAGCGCCTCGGTGGGACCGGTGCGCCCTGCCCGCCAGGACGCGGCCAGTACGCCGCACAGGGCCACCAACAGGCCTGTCCAGAACGCCATGTGGTAGGGCCAGATGTAGTCGCCGATGCTGAACCAGCGGGGTGCGAGGCTCTCGCCGACCGCCCACTCGGCGAGCTTCGGAGCCCCGTAGGAGCCAAGCACACAGCCGGCGGCCGAGGCGAGCACACCGACCACGAGCGCCTCGCGGACGACCATGCGGCGGATCTGCCCCGGGGTCGCCCCGGCGGTGCGCAGCAGCCCGAACTCGCGGCGCCGCTGGGCCACCGCGAACGCGAAGGTCGAGGCCACCACGAACACCGACACGAACCCGGTGACGCCGCCGGCCGTGCCGAACATGGCGTTCATCGCGGTGAGAGCCTCGCTGTCCCGGTCGGGGTCGGCGTCGGCGTACCGGCGCGCGTCCCCGGTGAGGACCTGTACGCCCTCGCTGCCGCGCACCGCCTCGCGCACGGCCGCCGCATCGGCGTCGACCACGAGCTGGACGCTGCGCGGCGACAGTTCGGCGGCGCGCACGTCGGTGTAGAACACGGCGTTCTCGAAGCCCGGCCCGGCCACGGTGCCGACGACGCGCACGGTGCCGACGCCGGTCCGCACCCCGGTGCCCGGACGGGCCCAGTCACCGCTGACGACGACCTCGTCCGCGGCCTCGGGCGCGCGTCCCGCGTCGAGTTCGTACGGCGCGAAGGCCGCGGTGGACCAGGGGTGGCCGACAAGATCGGCGGGCCCGCCCTCGGCCCGCACGGCGAACGACCGGTCCTCAGCGACGGTCCCGAGGTCCCGCAGCTTCGCGAGCGCCTCGTCGGGCACGGCCCGCGGCTGCGCGAGCTTCTCGGTGCGGTCGCCGATCGAGGTGGGCACCTCAAGGGTGTCCTGGCCCTTGACGACGACCGGCGCGGCGGCGAACCGCTCCGGCCCCCGGCCGGGTGCGTCCAGCGAGGACGCCAGGGCCAGCCCCATCACGGCGATCAGCGCCACACCCAGGGAGAGGGCGACGAAGCTGCCGACGAAGGTGACCCAGCGGGTGCGCAGGGTGCGCAGCGTGGTGCTCAGCACGGCGCCGCCTCAAGCTTGGTCATGCGCGCCGCGATGTCCTCGGCACAGGAGCCGATCAGCTCGCCGTTGACACGGCCGTCGACGAGGAAGACGACGCGGTCGGCGTAGGAGGCGGCGACAGGGTCGTGGGTGACCATGATGATCGTCCGGCCGTCCCGGTCGACCATGCCGCGCAGCAGTGTCAGCACCTCGCGGCTGGTCTGCGAGTCGAGCGCGCCGGTCGGTTCGTCGCCGAACAGCACTTCGGGGCGGGTGATCAGGGCCCGGGCCAGGGCAACCCGCTGCTGCTGGCCACCGGACATCTCTGTCGGGCGGTGCCGCGCCCGGTCGCCGAGTCCGACCTGTTCGAGAACCTCGCGCACCTGGGCCTTCTTCGGGCGGCGGCCGGCCAGCCGCAGCGGCAGGGCCACGTTCTGCTCGGCGGTCAGCGAGGGCAGCAGGTTGAACGCCTGGAACACAAAGCCGATGCGCTCGCGGCGCAGCAGGGTCAGCTTGGTCTCGCTCACCCTGGTCAGCTCCGTGTCGCCCAAAGCGACCGAGCCCGACGTGGGCCGGTCCAGGCCCGCGGCGCACTGCAGCAGGGTCGACTTGCCGGACCCGGAGGGGCCCATCACGGCGGTGAACGTCCCCCTCGGGAAGGCGAGCGATACCTGGTCGAGGGCGGTGACGGACGTGCCGCCCGAGCCGTACCGCCGGGTTACGGAGCGCAATCGGATCGCGTCGTTGCTCATATGTTCCCCCACCAGTACCTGCTCCTCGGCTCGTTGGTGCCTCCACGAAACCGCGGAAGCCCCTCGCGACGCAGTACGGCCCGAACGAGACTTGGGGTGGTGCCAGGCCTACCCCCGATACGCACCCTGGACCGATGGCACCGGAACGATAGGGCCACCTACGGTCATGCACATGCACCCTCGGAATGTGTGGCAGGCCATGTCCCGGCCGGGCTTCCTGCTGTCGGCCTGGCCCTGGCGGTCCGCCGCGTATCTGCTCACCGGCGCGGTGACCGGCGTCGCCACCTTGGTGGGGATCGTGACGGTGGCAGCGGTCTGCGGTGCGCTCGCCATCGTCTTGGTGGGGCTGCCCCTGCTCGTCGTGGTTGCCCTCAGCGGGATACCGGTGGCCCGGGTGGAGCGGCGCAGGGTGCGCCTGATCGACCGCAACCCGGTGTCCGGCCGGCACCAGGTGCCGACCGCGCCGGGACTGTGGGCCTGGCTGACCACCCGGCTGCGCGAACAGACGACCTGGCGGGAGCTCGGGTACGCGCTGCTGTTCGCCGGGCTGCTGTGGCCGGTCGACGCCCTGGCCATCACGGTCGCCCTGCTCTTCCCACTGTCCATGGTCGCCACCCCGCTGCTGATGGCCACGGTCGGCGACGGCCATGAGGCGAAGGTGCTCAAGCAGTGGACGGTCACCACATGGCCGACCGCTTTCGGCGTCGCCGTACTGGGCCTGCTCCTGATGAGCCTGTGCGCTTACGTGCTCGGCGTCACGGCGGGCGCCCGCGCCGAGCTGGCCCGGCTGCTGATCGCCTCCCCTGAGGGCGAGCTCAGTGCCAAGGTGGTCGAACTGGCCCGCTCCCGCGTCCGGTTGGTCGATGCCTTCGAGGCCGAGCGGCGACGTATCGAGCGCGATCTGCACGACGGCGCCCAACAGCGCCTTGTGGCCCTGACGATGGCCCTCGGGCTGGCCCGCCTCGACGCCCCGCCCGGCCCGCTCGCCGACCAGCTCACCAAGGCCCACGAGGAGGCGGGCAAGGCGCTCGCGGAGCTGCGCGAGCTCATCCACGGCATCCACCCCAAGGTCCTCACGGACTACGGACTTCCGGCCGCGGTCGCCGACGCAGCTGATCGTTCGACGGTCCCCGTCGACGTGAACCTCGAACTGCCGGGCCGGCCGCCCCAGGCGGTCGAGTCCGCAGCGTATTTTGTGGTCTGCGAGGCACTGGCCAACGTCGCCAAACACAGCGGGGCCGACCGCGCGCAGGTGAGCGGCGGTCATCGCGACGGCCGCCTGTTCCTCGAGGTGCGCGACGACGGCTGCGGCGGCGCGGACGCCTCGGCGGGCAGCGGCCTCACCGGGCTCGCGGACCGGGTATCGGTCCTGGATGGCAGACTTGCCCTGACCAGTCCGCCGGGTGGACCGACTCTGTTGCGTGTGGAGTTTCCTTGCGAGTTGACCAAGGCGGCCGATCGCTCCGCATAGTGCTGGCCGAAGACAGCGTGCTGCTGCGGGAAGGGCTCATCGGCCTGCTCAGCCGCTGCGGCCACGAGGTGGTGTCGGCCGTCGGGGACGCGCAGGCACTGGTCGCCGCGGTCGAGGAGCATGCCCCCGACATCGTGGTGACGGACGTACGCATGCCGCCCGGTTTCCAGGACGAGGGCCTGCACGCGGCAGTGCGGCTGCGTGAGAAGCGCCCCACACTCCCGGTCCTGGTCCTCAGTCAGTACGTGCAACGGACGTACGCCGCCGAACTCCTGGACTCCGGAGACGGATCAGGCGTCGGTTATCTGCTCAAGGACCGGGTCGGCCAGGTTGAGGAGTTTGTAGAAGCGCTGCACAAGGTGGCGGACGGCGGGACGGTGGTCGACCCCGAGGTGGTGCGCCAGTTGCTGCGCCGCCGCCGCGATCCGCTGGAGCAGCTCACCCCGCGCGAACGCGAGGTGCTGGCACTGATCGCCGAAGGCAAGTCCAACGGCGCGATCGCCAAGGAGCTGGTGGTTTCCGAAGCGGCGATCGGCAAGCACATCGGCAACATCCTCACCAAGCTGGACCTGCCTCCGACGGACAAGACCCACCGCAGGGTCCTGGCCGTCCTCACTTACCTGCGGGCGTGACCCACCGAGCGCGCTGGGCTGCCATGCCTGGCTCGACATCAGCCGCAAGGCACGGCGTCGACAGCCCGTTTTGCGGGTGTTGATACCCGACACGGGTTGTCGGCACTGCCGACCCTCGGTTTCGCCGTGGCCGGGGCCAGGGCCAGGGTTCGGCTCGACTCGGCTCGGCTCGGCTCGGCCGAGGGGTGGTCGTGCCTGGCAGGAACCCGAGGACCGCCGCGGCGCCCTCCGTCTCGCGAAGGACCTTGCCCCGGAACGTGGTCGGGGCTTCGGCGGGCGGCTGTCGCAGCGCGAAGTTCGCCGTAAGGACCTCCTGGACGGTCGACCGGAGTTCGTCGAGTGCGCGGCCCAGCATCGCGTGGACCTCGGCGTCCCGCTCCTCGTCGGCGGTGCGGCGCCGGGTGGACTCCAGCATCATGCCGGTCGCGAAGAGCCGCTGGACGACCAGATCGTGCAGGTCACGGGCGATCCGGTCACGGTCCTCGAAGACCGCGAGCCGCTCCCGGCGCTGCTGGGCGTCCGCGAGGACCAGCGCGAGCGCGGCCTGCGAGGCGAACTGCGTGGCCGGCGGCTGCTCGACGGACGTGTACGAACGGTCGCCGCGCCTGCGGGGAAGAGCGAGGGTGCCGATGAGCCGGCCGTCGGCCTGGAGCGGCAGCAGCATGCTCGGCCCGAACCGGTGCCGTACCCGCGTCGTCATGCGCGGGTCGGTCGCCGAGTCCTCGACGAACACCGGTTCCAAGCCCGGGAGTTGCACAAGGACCGAACTGCCCGGCTCGATGGTCGTACCGACGAGGTCGGCAACGGCCCCGCCGCGACGGCGGCGCCGCCCGGGTCGTCGAGCGTCGACGCCGCCACGATCTCCATGCCGCCCTCTCTCGTGGGCAGCAGGATCACACCGGCCGAGGCGTCGGCGAGGATCCTGGCGCCCTCAGGTGGCCAGCGGGTCGAGGACCAGCGGCTCGATCCTGCCCTCCAGCATCGCGCCCAGGCCGAGGATCGCGCACACGTCGGGCCGTTCGGCGATGTGCACCGGCATGCCCGTCGCGTGCCGCAGCATCTGGTCGAGGCCGGGCAGCAGCGCGCTGCCGCCGACCATCATGATCCCGCGGTCGGCGAGGTCGGCCACCAGGTCCGGCGGGCAGACCCGCAGCACCTTGCCGATGCCGTCGAGTACGGCGGTCAGCGGGGTCTGGATCGCGTCGCGCACGGCGGCCGTGTCGACCTGTACGGAACGGGCGAGACCGGTGGCCACGTCCCTGCCGTGGATCTCGGTGGAGGCGGGACCGTGCGCGGTGAGCCCGTTCCCGGAGAGGGCGAGCTGCAGCGGTCGTACGGACTGGGACGGGAGCATCAACTCGTGCTGGTGGCGCAGGTGTTGGACGATCGCGTGATCGATGGCCTCGCCGCCGACGGGGATGCGCGCGGCGGTCACGATCGCTCCGAGGGACAGCACCGCGACCTGGGTGGCGGCGGCCCCGCACACCATGATCATGGTGGCCTCGGGCCGTTCCACGGGCAGTCCGCAGCCGACGCCGGCGGCGATGAGCGTGTCGACGAGCTCGACGCGCCGCGCACCGAGTCCGACGAGCGTCTCGACCGCGGCCCGCTCCGCGAGCGGGTCGGCGTCGTGCGGGGTGCAGATGGCGGCCCGCAGCCGGGGCTTGCGGCGCAGGGCGCGGCGGACCTTGTCGCCGAGCAGCTGGCGCAGCATGCGCTGGGCCATCTCGATGTCGACGACCGTGCCGCCGGAGACGGGCCGCACGACGCGGATGTAGTCGGGCGTACGGCCCGTCATCTTCTCGGCGAACTCGCCGACGGCGATCAGGGCGCCGGTCTTCGTGTTCACGGCGGCCACGCTCGGCTGGTCCACGACGAGCCCGGCGCCCTTCACGAAGACCCGTGTCCTCGCCGCCCCCATGTCGACGGCGAAATGACAGCGGCGCAACTGCTCCAGGCTGGCGGTCATGGCTGGTCCTCCCGAGAGCGCGGACGGTGGGACGCGGCCGGGATGGCGGTCCTCCTTCGCATCGTGGGGGACCTGACAGGGTGTCGCCTTTCGGGTGGGCCGGGCGGGGTGCCGCCGTATGGGTGGTTTCTGGGCGACGGCGACGGCGGAGGTTCCGCGGTCGGCGGCGTCGGGCGGTGGCTCAGGTGTTGGGGAGCGCCCGGAGCAGGGGTGCCCATGAGGCCGTGGTCAGCTCGCAGCCCGCGTGGGCCAGGCGCTCCCTGTGCCGCTCGGAGCGGGTGTAGCCGAGGAAGCGGAGGCCGATGGCGTTCGCGGCGGTCAGCTCGGCGACCGACGAGCCGACCAGGATGGCGTCCGACGGCGACGCGCCGAGGTGGTCCAGAGCCCGCAGGAGACAGTCGGGGTCCGGCATCAGCCGGGTCAGGTCGTCGGCGCGGCCGTGCACTCCGCCCGTCACCAGACCGGTCAGCCGTCCGTGGGCCTGCAGATACTTCCAGACGGCACTCGGCGCGTTGTCCGCGACGACGGAGACGCGTCGGCCCAGGGCGTTGAGCGTGGTGATCAGGGAGTCGGAGAACGGGGTCGTCGCGGCGGTCGTCACCGCCCGTTCCTCGATGCGGTTGAGCCGGCGGCGCAGATCGGCTCCCAGCGGGTGGCCGGCGAACGCGCGCAACAGGTCGAGCGGGTTGGCGTGCCCTTCCAGGGGCGGGGTGGGCGCGCCCTGCGCGGAGAGCGGCTCACCGCCCAGCGCGGCCTCGGGGTGACGCAGTTCGGCGAGGAGGGCGGCGAGTTCCCGGGTGGCCTGGTCCTCCTTGGCCCGGGTGTAGAGGCGTACGAGGGGGCCGTCGAAGCCGATGAGCACGTAGGGGGCGTCGAGCAGGGCGGTGGCGGCGTCGTCCGGGGGCACGACCGGCTTCGACGGCGCCCGGAGGGCGGACTGCGCCTCGCCCTCCGCCACCAGCCCGATCGAGCACGCCACCGACAGCCCCGGCACCGGCCAGCCGCGCAGCCCGCCGCGCGCCGCGTGCTGTGCCGCGCCCGCACGACGGAGTGGGTGCCGCCGCGTGACGCGGCCCGTCTCTTTGATCACGTGGTGGAGAAGGCGTTCGGACACGTCGGCGGTTTCCCCGCGCACGAAGGCCACCGGGTCGTCGACGTGCCAGGACAGCTCGACGGACGCCGCGAAGGTTCCGTCGCCGGAACTGGGGAACGACAGCTCGTGACTGGCCTGGTGGGCGGTCAGGTCGACCTCGTAGTACGTGATGAGGCTCCCCGTGGTCGGTGTGTCGTCGAGCCGTTCGGGGTCGAGGAGCGTCAGCGCGTCGTCGTCGGCGGGCTGGACGACGACGGCGGTGCGGCCGGGCTCGGGGAGGCGGATCGACCGGAGGTCGTGGGTGGTGAAGGGGCCGCGGACGAGGTCGCGCTGTTCGGGGGCGGGGGCGGGGGCGGGGTCCGGTGCGTGTTCCGGGCTGCGTTCCGGGACGTTAAGTTGGCAGTACCAGGCGAGGGGCGGCCCGTCGGTCGCCCGCTGCGGGGGCAGGGGCTGGAAGCGCGCCGGGTCGACGGGCAGACTCCCGGCTGTCAGTTCCTGGTGCAGGGCGGGGGAGAGGACGACGGTGATATCCGCGGAGGAGTCCTCCAGGGAGGCCCGCAGATCGTTCTCCGGTAGGAAGCTGCCGACGAACTGGATGGTGTGCCAGAACGTCACCCGGATCCTGGGCGGGTCCTCCAACTCCAGCAGCGCGCCCGGTAGTTTGCGCAGCACTGCGCCGAGGACGGGCAGTACGGACGCCTCGGGTTCGGTGACCACGAGGTAGCCGTTGTCACGGGCCAGCACCTCGTACTGGTCCGGTGCCAGGTCAGTCAGGGAGAGCAGCCGGGTCAGGGCGCGGCCGAGGACGAGGTGTGCCAGGCGGTGCTCGCCGGGGTCGTCGGGGTCGTCGGCGAACGGAGTGAACTCAAGGAGGACGGTGGCTCCACCGCTGTCCCGTCCCTCCAGCGGCTGGATGCTCCGCTCGAAGTCGCCGATTTCCAGGCCGAGTTCCCGGTCGGGCGCCCGGTCGGGTTCGAGGCCGAGTTCCAGGTCGAGTTCGGCAAGGTCCCTCAGGAGGCTCTGGTGCAGGGACGTGAGGCGGGCGCGGGCCGACTCGGCGGCGGGCCCGGGGACGCCGTCGAGGGGTTCGCCGTGCCAGAGGTCGAGTGCCTGCCGGACGGCACGGCGGGCTTCCGCCGGGTCGCCTTCGTCCCGGCGGGACCTCGCGCGGGCCGCGCATTCCTCGAAGAGGTGCACGTCGATCGTTCTGGGCGGCGCGTATACGGCGTAGCCGCCGGGGGTGCTCGCCAGAATCCCGTTGCCCAGAACGCCGCGCAGGCGGGCGGCGTACAAGGAGAGGAGGTGGGCGGCCCGCTCGGGCAGTCGCTGCCCCCACAGACCTGTGGCCAGTTCGGCGTACGGCACTGATCTGCCGTTCCTGAGGAGCAGCATGCACAGGAGCGCCTGCTCCTCAGGGGAGGCGAGGGGCAACTGAGCTCGGCTTTCCTGCGCCACCAGAACCGGGCCGAGGAGACGGTAGACGTGCCGGTCGCTCGCGGCGGCGTGCCGTGCGTCAGCCTTGAAGACCGGGGAGAGGAAGGCGTCTCTGCCACGCTGCTGTAGGGCCAGGTCCCAGGAGACGAGGTCGGTGACAGAGTCGGCGAAACCCGTCCGGAAGAGCGGGCTTGGGTCCTCCCCGGCCAGCTCGATCAGCAGGTGTCCGAAGTCGTTCAGATCCTGCGACTCCGTGCGGTCCCGCATGTTCCCCAGCGCGAAGGGGGTGATCGCGAAGGAGCCGTCCGGGCGTGCCAGAACGTTGTTCGGCGTGAGTCGGCCGTGCGCCTGGCCACGAGCGTGCACCGCGGCCAGGCCCTGTGCGACCTGGTGCGCCAGTTGGGCGAGCATCCAGTCGGGCAGCCGGGAGCCCCCCTCGGCGATGAGCTCGGCCAGGGTGACCCCGTCCACGAACTCCGTGACCAGGTACGGGACGCCATTGTCGACGCCGCAGTCATGGACGGCGATGACGTGAGGGTTCTCGACCTGGGTGAGTGCGCGTGCCGTCTCCAGGAGTCGCTCGTGGTGCTCCGGACCGATGTCGTAGTCGATGTCGTACTGGTAGACCGCCACCGTCCTGCCGAGCCGTGTGTCCTCCGCCTGCCACACCTGCGAGCCGGCCGCCACCTCCCGGACCAGCCGATACCTGCCCAGCACGAGTCGTGGTTCGGCCGGCTTCGCCGGGGCCCCGCCCAAGGCCGGCTTCGGCGGGGCCCCGCCCAGCCTCCGTACGCTCTCCTCCCGTACCGCCGCGAACGGTTCGCCGCCCGCCGTGACGTTCCCGGGTCCCGGAACGGCGACCCGGAACTCGCCGGGCTTCACCCCCGCCCGGGCGTCGATCAACGCACCTGCCCGCGCGACGAGTTCGGAGGTACGACCGCGCGCCGAGCGCGGCAGCGTGCGCAGCAGCAGCTCCCGGACGCCAGGTCGGAAGGCGTACGAACCCGCCGTGCCCGGGACCGCGGTCAGCGCGCCGCTGAGGATCACCTCCGCGAGGTGCTGCGGCTGGGGGTTCCGCTCGATCGCCGCGTGGACCAGGCGCATGACGGGCAACTCGGGCCGCCCGACGGCCAGATGACCGGCCAGCCGGAAGGCCTCCGGGGAGGCGAGGGAACGGAAGCGGAGCAGCAGCTCCTCAGGAGTGAGCCGTTCGACGTCGCTGCGGCCCCGTTCGTCGACCGGCGCGGGCGGCGGCGCGGCGCCCAACAGGCCGACCGCGCCCGGCAGTCGGCCCCCGCCCGCCACCAGCGCCGACCAGTTCGCAAGCCAGGGCGCCGAGGCCTCCAGGACGGGGACGGGGAGCACCTCGCGAGGCAGTTCCTCCATGTCGATGGCGTACGAGTCCACGTCGTACCCGGAGTTGGGCGTCGCGGGTCCCGGCGCGGCGATCCGGGCGGTCGTCGCTGGCAGAGCCGTGGTGCGCCACAGGCGTTCGGGCAGCGGCTGGACCACGGCGACGGGCATCCTGGCGGACCAGCGGCGCAGTGTGGCGTACCAGCGGCTGCCCGCCGGGCCGTCCCGCCACTGCGGGCCCATGCAGTCGCTGATCAGCAGCGTGACCGTACGCCCGTCCGCGTACGCCTCCTGCGAGCCGGGGCGGCGTACCGTGCCGTCGGTCTCCAGCCGGTGCAGCTCCACCGTGCGGAAGATGCCCGACTGGGCGAGCGCCGTGTGCAGTTCGCGGACGAGCGGCCGCCAGACGGGCATCGTCGGGCCGGCGTCGTACACGAGATGCAGGGTCAGCCAGCGCTCGGTCGTGGGCCGCAGCACGGGCAGCCACCACTGCGGGGCGGCTCCGAAGCGGGCGATCCGGTGTGCGGTCGCCGCCTCGTCCAGTTCCTGCCCGAACGGGGCCGGGACCCGCCGCTTGAGCGGGCGGAGGGCGCGTTGGAGTGTGAGGGGGTGGGGCAGCATGGGGGGTGCGGGGGCCAGGAGGGACGTGTACGGACCGTCTGTGTCCGGGTCCTCTGGCCCCTGTCGCCCGTTCGGTCCGTCCGCCGCGTCGGGTGTGCCGGGCAGGCGGAGCGGGACTCGGTTGTCAGGGTGCCCCTGTCCAGTGTGCGGGGGATTTGCTTGTGTGTTGGGTGCGGGTGAGTGGGTGCTTGTCGCGCCGTTCCCCGCGCCCCTAGAGGCAGGGGGCGGCGGGCTGGGAGAACCCGTGCCCGAGGTGGACGAGCCTGAGCCGGAAGAGTCGGAGTCGGACGAGCGCGTAGCCGAATCGGTGGTCGTCGCATCGGTCTCGGGGGTCTCCATGTGGCCTGCCAGCCACAGCAGTTCGGCCAGTTCGACGGAGGTGGGGCGGGGTCCACCGCCGGCCTCCGTGAGGATGTCGGCGAGGCGAGCGGCACCGGCACCGGCACCGGCACCGGCACGGGAACCCGTGTCGGCGTCGCTTCCGGTACCGGCGTCGGCCTCAGAACGCATCCGGCTCGTCCCCCGTGCGGCTCAGGTACGGCATCAGCTGCTCCGCCAGCTCGTCGCGTGACGAGGCGTCGATGCCTGCCGCCCCCGTGAGGTAGATGGCGTTGAGGAGTTGGTCCGTCGCCAGTTCGCCGTCCGTTCCCCGGGACAGGAAGCGGTCGATCAACTTCCGGGCGTACGCGTCGGGTTCGCCGAGGTGCGCGCGGACGATGCTCTCCAGGTGGGCGTCGCGCGGCTGGTGGAGTTCGAGGCGGACGCAGCGGCGGAGGAAGGCGGGCGGGAACTCGCGCTCGCCGTTGCTGGTCAGGACCACGAAGGGGAAGGAACGGCAGCGGACGCGACCGCGTGACACCTCGACCCGTTCGTCCGTGCCGTCGACCATGACCTCGGCGGAGGGGGTGTGCCGGGCGGCGCGGACCAGTTCCGGGATCTCGTACTGGCCCTCCTCCAGGATGTTGAGGAGGTCGTTCGGCAGGTCCAGGTCGCACTTGTCGATCTCGTCGATCAGCAGGGCACGCGGACGTCCGTACGGAAGGAGCGCCGTGCCGAGCGGGCCGAGGCGCAGATGGTCCTGGAGCCCGCTGTCCGGAGCGAGCCTGCGGTCGGGAGCGAGCCGGTGGTCGGGAGCGAGCCGGTGGTCGGGAGCGAGCCTGCGGTCGGAAGGGAGCCGGTGGTCGGAAGGGACTCCGCCGTCGGGAGCGAGCCTGCGGTCGGAAGGGAGCCGGTGGTCGGAAGGGACTCCGCCGTCGGGAGCGAGCCCGCCGTCGGAAGGGAGCCCGCGGTCGGACAAGTGCCCTCCGCCCGGCGGGAGTTCGGTGTCCGGCGGTACCTCGCGTGCGGCGGCGCGTCCCGCCGCGTACAGGCGCGACAGCGGGTCGTACTGGTAGAGGCCGTCGTGGAGCGTGGTGCGGCTCGTGATGTTCCAGCGCAGGACGGGGCCGAGCCTCAACTCCCGTGCCACCGCGTACGCGAGGCTCGACTTGCCGCTGCCCGGCGGGCCCGTCACGAGGAGCGGGCGGCGCAAGTACAGGGCGGCGTTGACGAGTTGGACCGCCCGGTCCGTGGCGCGATAGGTACGGGCGCGGTGCCGGCGGTCCGGGGAGGTCGCCGAGGCGTCGTCGCCCTCGGCGGGAGTCGCCAGCTCGGGGCCGCCCTCGAAGGCACGCCACGGTGGTGGCGCGGGCAGCTCGGCGATGCCGTCGTGCGGCTCGCTCGAACCCGTGTAGACGGGCCACAGGGACATGGGCTCTTCTCCTAGAGGGCGCGCGGTTCAGGCGACGGGGGAGTGGCGGTAGCCGACGGGTTCGGGCAGGTATCTGGGGTCCTCCCAGAGCAGTGCCAGGTCGTACGCCCAGTGCGGTTCCAGGCCGTCGGAGGCGAAGGCGGTCTTCCGCAACTCATGGACGTACGAGGGGAGTTCGCCTGGTGGCAGACCCGCGACGTGGTCGGCGAGGCGGTCCAGGAAGGCCGAGCCCCGGCAGCCCTCGTGCGACGGTCCGCCCTGACAGTCGGTGCGTGGCCACAGCATCACCGGAACCGCGGCGTTCAGACTCGCGTGGAACAGCATTTTGTTGTGGTGTGAGCGCGGCGGCGCCCCGAAGCCCACCATGTCCGCGCTGTGGTGCAGGTCGACGGCCAGCTTCGCCGGGTCCTGGCCGCGCTGGTCCGTACAGCCGATGCGGAGCAGTTGGGCTGTGGGCCGCCCGTCGAGGTGCTGCCATTTCTGGGCGAGCTTGTGCTGGAGGCTGCCGCTGCGCCGCCGTTCGAGGTCCATCACGACGAGCGGTGCGAGCGAGCCGAGCGGGCTGTCGTCGTCGGCACCGAAACGCCACTGCGCGACGTCCGAGTTGAGCCAGCGGCGCGGCAGGACGAAGACGATCAACTCCCGTTTGCCCAGCTCCAGTTCGTTGTACGCGTCGTCGATGCGATCCAGGGCGTAGGGGCGGACCCGGTCGGCGGACAGGCGGCGCGAGCCGACCACGCGGCGGTGTGTGCCGTTGTACGCGGACACCTCGACGAGGAACTGGTCGATGCCGCTGCCGCTGGGCGCGATCTCGACGAGGATCGGCGACCACGCGTGCACGTGGACGGGCCTCGGGACAGGCGCCGGCTTGCGGCGGGCGTACGGCCACGACCGCAGTGCGCTCCGTGTCGGCGCGTCCCTGCTGAAGTCGGCCAGCCGGGCCGCGAACCGGACGACCGCCTTGGGGTCGTACTCCTCCGAGAGGAGATGCCAGGCCGCGTCCCACAGCGAGTTGAAACCGTGGGGCGGCGGATACGCTCCGACGTTTCCCACGGCGTCGCGGTAGAGCCGCTCGGGGCCGCACTCCGGCTCGCCGTGCCGCGCCACCGCCTCGACCAGGCGTCGTAACGTCTCCTTCTGCGCACGGTCGTACTCCGGAGTCGGAATCAGGTCGCCGAGGCGCGGCCAGTAGCGGGCCATGACCTGCGCGGGCAGCATCCGGCCGTTGCGGTTCGCCGGGTCGCGTGCCGCGGCGGAGACCATGCCGACGACCCGCCCGCTGTCCGCGAGCGTCACCGCCGCGCCGCTGAAACCGGGTGCCAGCGGTTGCCCGTGTGCGGTCCACGCCTCCAGCTGTACCCACTCTCCGGCGATCAACTGGTCGGCGGTGGCGCGGTATTCGACGATGGCCCCCTCTTCGTACCGCTTGGGAAAGCCGTACGCCAGCAGCTTGCGCGGCGGATGCCCGTGCGCGTCCGAGGGCGCCGCGAACTCGGCGGGTTTCAGGGCGACTTCGCGGTCGAGTTCCAGTACGGCGAGATCGCCGCGGGCGGTGTCGCTGCTGTCCCAGCCGCCGTGGGCGATCACCCGGGCGGGAATCGCCTCTTCACCGCTGTGCACGAAGGAGACGCTCACCTCGTCGGCAGGGCTGCTCGCGACGACATGCGCGCAGGTCAGCACATGCCGCTCGGTGACCAGGAAGCCGGCTCCGGTGGCGCGTCCGCAGGTGATCCTGGCGTGCCAGGAAACGCTGGTCATGAGGCTGAGGTGGTCTCCTGGGAGCCGGTGATGGACTCAGGAGCGCCGGGAACGGACTCGCCGGAGCCGTCCGGGCCCCCTGATGACGGCGACCAGGAGAGCTTGACGACGAGATGGCCCTCGACAGCGCTCTTGGCGATCAACGCGCCCGCCTCCGCGGTGAGTTTCACCCCGAACTCGATCTCCACGGTGTCGGGCTGCAGCGAGCCGTCCCGGAAGACGCGGAGCGCCGACTCGGCCGCCGCCCGCACCCCGTCCAGAGAGCCCTCGAACGTACGGGCCGCCTGGACCGTCCCGTCCGCGCGCGCGACCAGCCGGGAGCCGGACTCGTCCTCGACGCCCTCGACGACGACCACGGCACCGTCGTCGGTCTTGAACTCCACTAAACCGTCCATGGTGCGGCAAAACCCCCGTTGAGCGTGACTGCTGACCCATTGATCGTGACTGTCGACCCACCCATTGTCACGGACGGTGCTTGGCGCTGTCGCGTTTTCCACAGGTCGTACACCGTTCCTCTGGCGGAAAACCGCCAGGGCAGCTTCCCGCCAGGCCCGCCGACACCGCCGCAACACCGGCCCCACGACGCGTGGACCGCCCGGCGTCCGTGGGGCCGCCATGGCCGAAAGTCATACCGAGAGAGGCTTCAGCTCGGCGACGCCGGCGGCGTCAGCGGCGTCAGCGGCTCGGCGGCCGCTTCGGTGGCTTCAGCGGTTCAACGATGCCGCGTACGACACCGAGGTCCAGCAAGTCCTGGGGGCGGATGCGGAGTTGGTCCGCCGTGGCGCGTGCTTCCGACGGTGGTCGCTTGAGGATGGCGGCCGCGAGCTCGGGGGCGATGACGGAGAAGTAACTGTCGGGCGTGGCCCAGGTGTTGTCCGGTGCGGCGAGGGCCAGTGCGCCGCCCGAGCCGCCCTCGCCGATGAGGAGCGTGGTGACGGGCGTCCGGGCGGCGGCCACGGCCGCGAACACTTCCGCGATCGCCGCGCCCGCGCCCTGCCGCTCCGCCTCCGCGTCGTTGGCGGCACCCGGGGTGTCCACCAACGTCAGTACGGGGATACGGAGTCGGTCCGCGAGCCTGATCAGCCGGGTGGCGGTGCGGTAGCCGGCGGGACGGGTGGCGGTGCCTGTCTGGGCGGCGTAGGCGATCGTACGGCCGTCCTCCGCCCAGGTGCCGAAACCGCAGAGCAGCCCGTCGTCGGTACCGCCGCAGCGGTCGCCGCTGATCGCGGCACGGTGGGTGAAGCATGTGTCCAAGTAGGCGGTGGCGCGGGGGCGTTGGGGGGAGCGGGCGTTGTGTACCGCCTCCCAGCCGGTGGCGGGGAGGCCGGTGTCGGCCAGGGCGGGCGGAGGCGGGGCGGCCTCGGACGAGGGGCGGCTCAGCAGGCGCACCCAGAGCGCCAGCGTCTCCCGCAACTCCTCCTGGGGGACCACCGCGTCGACCGCTCCCGCCGCCAGCTGGGACTCCGCCGTGTACGCCGCCGGGTCGGCCTCGGGCGGTCGTACCCGCGAGCCCGCGAAGCCCACCTGGGCGCCCGGGAGCGCGAGGACGACATCGGCGCCCGCGCCCAGGGTGGCCCAGCCGCCGCCGGTCGTGGGGTCGCGCAGGACCGCGATCTGCGGCAGCCCGGCCGCCCGGGTGAGCGCCGACTGCCGTGCCACACGCTGGAGTTGGACCAGCGCGCGCATGCCCTCCTGCATACGGCTGCCGCCCGTGGCGACGAGGGAGACGACCGGGAGCCGGTGCTCGCGCGCATGGGCGTACGCGGCCTCCAGCCGGTCACCCGTACGCTCGCCCAGCGATCCGCCGAGGAAGCCGAACTCGAAGGAGATCAGCACGGCCGGAACCGTACCGAGGACGGCGGTCCCGCAGACGACCGACTCCTCCTCACCCGTACGGGCGGTGGCGCGGGCGCGCGAGGCGTCGTAACCCTGCCAGGACAGGGGCCCGTCCGGCCGCCCGTACTGCCTCGGGGGGCCTACGGGGCTTGCGGGGCCTACGGGTCTTGCGGGGCCGGTCAGTTCGGTGAACTCGGACGTGACGAGGGCGATCGCCTCGCGGGCCGTGTAGCGCGGCGGGACTGCCTCAGTCATGGGCCAGCGCGCGCTTCATGATCTTGCCCATGTCGTTGCGGGGCAGGGTGTCGAGGTAGTGGACGACGCGGGGTCGCTTGTGGGGCGCGAGGCGGTGGGCCACGTGGTTCGCCAACTCGTCGGCGGGCGGTGGTGATTGGGGATCGGCGGGCACGATCCACGCCACGATGCGCTCGCCCAGGTCGGCGTCCGGCTCACCGGTGACCGCGGCCTCCCGTACGCCCCGGTGCTCCAGGAGCGCGTTCTCGATCTCGCCCGCCCCGATCTTGTAACCGCCGCTCTTGATCAGGTCGGTGGCCTTGCGGCCGACGATGCGTACGTATCCGTCGGGGTCGCGCACCGCCATGTCGCCGGTGCGGAACCAGCCGTCCTCGGTGAAGGCCGCCGCCGTCGCCTCGGGCCGGTTCAGGTACTCGGTGAAGAGGTTCGGCCCGCGGACCTGGATCTCGCCCACGGTCTCCCCGTCGTACGCCTCGACGGCCGTCGTCCCGTCCTCCTCCGTCAGCCGTAGCTCGACCCCCGGCAGCGGGACGCCGACCGTGCCCGCGCGCGGCTCCCCGTCGGCGCGGACGCTGGTGTTCATGAGAGTCTCCGTCATCCCGTACCGCTCGATGACCCGCCGCCCGGTCGCTTCCGCGATCCGCTCGTGGTCGTGCACGGGCAGGGCGGCCGACCCCGACACGAGCAGCCGCGCCCTGGCCAGGGCCTTCGCGAGCGCGGGGTCGTCCGGCAGGGACTCCGCGATCCGGTGGTACATCGTCGGCACCCCGAACAGCATGGTGGCGCCCTCGCTCAACTCCCTTGCCACGCCCGCCGTTTCGAAGCGACCGAGATGCCGTACGGATCCGCCGCGGCGCAACGGGCCGAGGATGCCCAGGATCAGGCCGTGCACGTGGAAGAGGGGGAGACCGTGTACGAGTACGTCGTCGCCGGTCCACGCCCAGGCGTCCGCGAGGGCGTCGAGGCTGGTGGCGATGGCCCGGCGGGGGATGACGGCGCCCTTCGGGGGGCCGGTGGTGCCGGAGGTGTAGACGATGAGGGCGGGGGATTCGGGGGCGAGGTCGGGGGCGCCGGGGGCAGGGATGCCTGTGCTGGTGCTGGTGCTGGTGTCGATGTCGAGGCGTTCCAACGCGCTGAGTGCAGGCGGGAGTTGGTCGCCCGGTGCCGCGAGGACGAGTGACGGGGCGCTGTCCGACACCATGTGGCCCAGCTCGCTCTCGCCCGACTTCGGGTTGAGCGGTACGGCGGGGACGCCGGCCAGCAGCGCCGCGACCACGGCGACGGCGGTCTCCAGGGTGGGGGTGGCCCAGACGGCGACCCGGCCCGCCTCCGTGACACGAGCGGCGAGCGGGGAGGCGGTGGCGGTGGCCGCGAGTTCGCCGTACGTCAGGGAGCGGTCGCCGAAGCGCAGGGCGGGCCGGTGCGCGCCGGCGCCGTCCGGGTCCGTCTGGGCCTCGGTCAGGGCCGGGAAGAGAGGGGACACGCGTCGTACTCCTTAGCCGTTCGTCTTCGTTCTGGTCGTGCGTTCTGGTTGTGCGTTCTCGTCGTTCGTGTTCGTTGTTCGTGTTCGTTGTTCGTCGAAAGCCGCCAGGCGCCGGTGTCAGCCCCAGTGGGGTACCACCAGCGCGAGCCACACCACGGCGGGCACCACAGCCACCACAACCCCTCCGTACACCATCAACTGCCGGAAGAAACGTTCCCGGTCGACGCCGGGTGCCGCCGCGAGCACCAACGCTCCGTTCGTCGAGAACGGGCTCACGTCCACCACCGTCGCCGACACCGCGAGCGCCGCCACCATGCCGACCGCCCCGATCTCGCCCTGCGCCAGGAACGGCACCGCCAACGGGATCAGCGCCCCCATGATGCCGACGGACGAGGCGAACGCGGAGACCAGCGCGCCGATGTAGCAGAGGAGTACGGCGGACAGCAGTGGGACGCCGATGTCGCTGACGCCCTCGCCGGCCCAGTCGATCGTGCCCATCTCGTCCAGCACGCCGACGTACGTCAGCACACCGCAGATCAGCAGGACCGTAGGCCAGGCGATCTGGGTGACGGCGGTACGGCTGTCCTCCGGCCAGAAGGTGCTGAGCAGGACGGCGAGGGTGATGGAGGTGAGGCCGGCGTCCAGGTCGAAGGCGAGTACGGCGACGACCAGGGCGACGAGGGCGGCGAGGGTGGCCATACGGGCGGGGTTGAGCCGGGTGGTGTCGTCCTCGGGCCCTTCTGCACGGTCCTCGGGCGCGCTCTTCGCGTCGGCGTCGGGGCCGGGGCCGGGGTCGGAAACGGTGTCGGCGCCCGCGCTCGCCGACGACGCGGCCGGGACCGCCGAAGTTGCCACCGAAGACGCCGAGGAAGGAGCTGCCGAGGAAGGAACGGAGGAAGACGCCGAGGAAGAAGAGGAAGAAGCCGAGACCGAGGCTGTCTCCGTGACCGAGTCGTCGTTGCGCAGCTTCAGCCCGCCGAACAGCACGAACACCACCGCCGCGATCACGAGGTTGACGACGAGCGAGGCGAGGAACAGCGCGATCTCGTTGCCGGGCAGCTTCTCGCGCTCGACGATGCCGTTGACGATCGTCCCGTAGATGCTGATCGGGGAGAAACCGCCGCCCTGCGCGCCGTGCACCACCATCGCGCCCATCAGCAGCGGGCTGATGTGGTACCGCGCGGCGAAGCTCAGCGCGATCGGCGCCACGATGGCGACGGCGGCCGGGCTGACCGCGCCGATCGCGGTGAGCGCGCCCGTCAGCACGAACATCACCCAGGGGATCAGTACGACCCGCCCGCGCACAAGCCGGATCGAGGCGTGCACCAGCCAGTCGGTGGTGCCGTTGGCGCGGGCGATCGCGAACAGATACGTCACGCCGACGAGTACGACGAAGAGGGCGCCGGGAAAACCGGCGAAGATCTTGTCGGCGTCGAGGTCCGCGACGAGTTCGCCGACTCCGAAGGCGGCGGCGAAGGCGAGGGCGCCCATGTTGATGGAGCGGGTGGTGGCGATCACGAACACCACGACGAGCACGAGGATCGAAATCAGTTCGGCGGACATACGGGCTCCCGTCTTTGGGTCCCTTGTCGAGCGGGCGGCCGGTGGGGTGACCGGTGAGACGACCGGTGGGGCGACTGGTGGGGCGGCCGGCGGGGTGACCGGTGGAGTGGCTGATTGGCCAAGTGACTAAGTGACCAAGTGACCAAGTGACCAAGTGGCTGAACCACATTGGGCGGTGCTCGTGGAGAGCGTCAAGAGAAGTGACGAAATTGGCTCAGCCACTCATCCACTGGTCCACTTCTCCACAGAGCCGCTGAGCCGGTCACCCTCGGTGTTACGCTGCGCCGCAGGGGGACGAACCACCCGCAACAGGTGGGACGAACCACCCGTAAGAGGCGACAAGGGGGACGGGCATGACCGACGCACTGCGCCCGATGACGGCCAAGCCGCGCCTGTACGAGCAGGTCCTCGACCGGCTGCGCAGTTACGCGGCGGAGGGCGGTCTGGGTGCCGGCGACCGCCTCCCGCCCGAGCGCGACCTGGCGGCGCGCCTCGGTGTCAGCCGTGCCTCCGTGAAGCAGGCGATCGTCGTCCTGGAGGTGCAGGGCCTGGTCGAGGTCCGCCACGGCGGCGGCACCTACCTGGTCCGCGACACCCTCGACGCCGAACCGGTGGACCAACTCGTCGACCGCCGCCGCCGGTTGCCCGACGTGCTCGACGCCCGCGAGGCCCTGGAGACCAAGCTCGCCGAACTGGCCGCCGAGCGTCGCACCGACGAGGACGTCGCCGCGATGGACTCAGCCCTCGCGCACATGCGGACCGAGATCGCGGAGGGCGCACACGGCGTGGAGGGCGACCGCCTCTTCCATGCGGCGGTCACGGCCGCCGCGCACAGCGGCATCCTCGCCGAGTTCATGCGCTCCATCGCCGACCAGATCACCGAGAGCCGCCACGAGTCACTGCGCCAGCCGGGCCGCCCCACGCGTTCCCTCACCCAGCACCGCGCCATCTTCGACGCGATCGTGGCCCAGCAGCCGGGCCGTGCCGCCACCGCGATGCGCCGACACGTACAGACGGTGGCGAGGGTACGACTGCTGGACTGGGACCCGGAGGAGAACGACGAGCAGGGGCTTTGAGGGCGGTGGTGACGAACAGGCGCTCCGGCAGCCCCAGTACGTCTTGGGTCACCTCCCAAGCTCAGCCCTGAACAGGCCGATCTCGCACGCCAGATGCACGCTGCGGGCCACCCCGCCCCAGCCTCGCCGCCATGCTCAAGGTCGCGACATCGACCATCTACCGCCTCGTACGGCACACCCCGACGCCGTCGATGACTGAGCGGCCGGCACACCACCCCCTTCGGGCACGGGCTCAAGCGGACGGCGTGACCGGGGGCCGCTGGCCGAGCCACTGCTCGGCGTCCCAGGCCCGGAACCGCTCTACCTCGGTGAACCCCAGCTTTGCCGCGAGGCGCATCGAGCCGACGTTGGCGGTCTGGGTGGTGAGCACCACCGGCTCGCCGGGAAGGACGCCGTCGAACCAGTCGAGTGCCGCCGCGCACGCCTCGGCGGCATACCCGAATCCCCACGCCCGCGGCAGGAACAGGTAGCCGAGATCGGCCGTCCCCGTGGCAGCCGGGCGACTGTGCCCCGTTGCTCTCCTGAGCAGGATCTGGCCGATCATCGCCCCGTCGAGATCAACGACGAAACTCCCGGGCCACCGCTCGGGCACCGCGGGCATCTCGCACTCAAGCTCGTCACGCGGGCGGGGGCCGCCGAGGTAGGTGTGCACCTCTGGCGACGCCAGCAACTCGATGAACGCCGCACGGTCCCGGGCCTCGGACTCGCGGAGCACGAGCCGCTCGGTCTTGATCGGGGCAGGTGGCCAGGTGACGGGCCCTAGTTCGGTCATGGCGGGCAACCTATCGCGCACCCGCAAACGGGCCTTCACCACGTCCAAAGCCACAGCAGATAGCGGTCGCCGACGAGGGCGTCGTGCAGCCGCACGTCGGGGGTCGGGGCGGGGGTGGACCCGCCGCCCGTCAGTTAGACGGTGGCGAGGGTGCGACTGCTGGACTGGGACGCGGAGGAGAACGACGAAGAGGGACCTTGACAGTCGCAGTGACGAACAGACGCTCTGACGGCCGTAGTCAAGGGACGGCCGCAGCCAGAGCGAAGTTAGGATCCCCTGTCATGACCGCGTCGAGCACGCCGCCCCCTGCCTCCCCTGCGAACGGCCGCGAGCCCACCATTCTCGCCACCTCGGGCGGTCACCGTGCCGGGGCCGGCCGGACCATGGTGACGTTCAACTCCCTGGTGCACCACGCGGTCGACCTGTCGGGTGCCCACGGCCGCCGCCCCCGCGTCATGTACATCGGTACGGCCATAGGCGACGCGGAACACTTCACGGCCCGTATGACCGAGGCTGCACGCGTGGCGGGCTTCGACCTCACGCCCCTTAACCTCTTCCCGATGCCCAACCTCGACGACGTCGAGGGCACCGTCCTCGACCAGGACGTCGTCTGGGTCATGGGCGGCTCGGTGGCGAACCTCCTCGCGGTCTGGCGGGTGCACGGACTCGACGACATCCTCCGCCGTGCCTGGCGCTCGGGCGTCGTCCTCAGCGGCGTCAGCGCGGGCTCGATCTGCTGGTTCCAGGGCGGCACCACGGACTCCTTCGGCCCCGAACTCCGCCCGATCACCGACGCGTTGGGCTTCCTCCCTTTCGGCAACGGCGTCCACTACGACACCGACCCCGGCCGCCGCCCTCTGGTCCACGACCTCGTCGCGAACGGCACCCTCCCCACCACCCACTGCACCGACGACGGAGTGGGCCTGGTCTACCGCGACACCGAACTGGTCGAAGCCGTAACGGAGTTGCCGGGCAAGGGCGCGTACATCGTGACGCGCGACGGCGAAACGGCGGCCGAGGAACGCGTCGAGCCGCGCCGCCTGCCCGGGGTCTAAGGGGGTCCAGTAGGGCCTGTTCTGAGTGGTGATCAGGGAGTCCGGGCACTCGGCGCCCCGCTGGGAGCGAGGCGCCGGTGCCGCCGGTGGGCTCAGAGGATGAAGACGCTCTGGGCCGTTTCCGTGTGGTACGTCTCGCCCGGGTGGACCAGCCACTCGACCGGGCCGGTGCAGTCCGGTCCGGAGTGGACCTCGGCGATGGCGTCGGTGTGGTTGGTCACCGAGGTCGGGAACCAGTCGACGGAGTAGCAGCCGCTCGGGTTTTCGTATTCAGTGCCGTTGACGATTAGGACGCCTTCCGCCGCGTACGCCGATCCCGGCACCGCGACCGCCAACGTCACGGCGGCCGCCAGCGCCCCCAGGGTCACGGCAATGCGTCGTCGCATCATGGTGAGATCCCCTCATCGAGTGGACCGCGCCTGATGCGATCCACTTGAGTCACTCAGAGTATTTGGTCGAGTGCTGTCCGTATTCGGCGTACGGAGGCAATCCCTCCATCACTGGAGTGCGCCGCCTGGCTTCAGTTGTGACCAAAGCCGGGTTTGCGTCGAGGGAGAGTGTTGATCGGGCAGGGCTCGACGGGGCTTGTTTCTCCGCCCGCGCTCTCGACCGGCCTGGTCGCGACTTTGAACGCCGCCCACGCTGTCTTGCCCGGGACGTGCTGAGTAACGCCGAAGTCATCTGCCAACTCGCTGACCAGGAAGAGTCCCCGGCCCGTGCATCCCTCTGTGTCCGGGAGTCGGACTTCGGGGCGGCCGTCACCGCTGTCGCGCACCTCCAGTCCGAGGAGGGCGCCGTCCAGGAGTAGCTGGACGCAGAACTCCCGTCCCGGCGGCACTCCATGGAGCAGGGCATTGGTGGCGAGTTCCGAGACGCACAACCGTATGTCTTCCTGGCGGTCGTCGATGTTCCACTCGACGAGGGTGGTGAGGGCGAACTCGCGGGCGGCGCCTACAGAAGCGCGCGTTCGGGAGAAGCGTCGTTGCCGTAACAGGGGCACGGTGGACCACCACCTTGAACCTTGGCTGTACGATCTCGCAGAAGGTATCGCTATTCGCGAAAAGCGGCAAGGTTGTCGAGAGGGGTCGCCAGGATCAAGTCGCTTACTGTGTAAGGCGGCAAGGTAAGCGGTAGGTGGTCGGCAGGAGGACCTCGTGGACAGTGGTAAATGGGTCAGTTCCTCGATGTCGTATCTGACGCCCCGCGCGAAGGGGCAGCCGGACGCCTGGAGTGCTGAGCTCGCAGGGCACGGGCGACGGGGTGGCCAGCTGATCGTTCACGCCGGTGAGGTTCCCGCGACCAGCGCTGTCGCGGAGTTGTTCGGACTGTCCGAGGGTGAGGCGGTGGTCGTACGCCGTCGTGTCATGTATCTCGGCGACGAGCCGAGCGAGCTCACGGACACCTACTACCCGGTCGACATCGCGCGCGGTACTCGTCTGGCCGGGACCGCGAAGATCCGAGGTGGGGCCGTGACACTGCTCGCAGAGTTGGGATACGTGGGTGTACGTGTTCGTGAGGATGTGGTCGCGCGAATGCCGAGCGCGGAGGAGCGGGACGTACTGCGCACCGCATCCGATGAGCCCGTCCTGGAGTTGACCCGGCTCACCCTCGATCGCGACGGCCGTCCGATCCAGGTGGACCGCATGGTCATGCCTGCCCACCGGCAGCAGTTGCGGTACGAGATGCGGATCGGGGAGTGATCGTGCCCAGGGCCGAGGAGGAAGACGTCGACCGGCGTTCCCTGCATGAGCGCATCGCGGCGGATCTGCGGGACGACATCATGAGCGGACAACTGGCGCCGGGGGCCAAATTGCCGTCGACGGTGCATCTCAAGGCTCGGTTCGACGCGTCGAATGCCACTGTGCAGAAGGCGTTGCAACTCCTCAAGGACGAGCGGCTCGTCGTCGGGCGGGCCGGCGCCGCCGTGATGGTGCGCGAACATCGGCAGCGGACCATCCATCCGGCCTCGTACATGGCACCGGCAGGACCGGGCGAGCCGTACCGCTGGCTCGCAGCGGTGGAGAGGCAAGGGGTGCGGGCCCGGAGCAAGCTTCTCGACGTCTCGGAGGTAACACCTCCCGCGGACGTCGCCGCGGCACTGAACCTCCCACAGGGCGGTGAGGCAGCCCTGCGCCACCAGCTCCTTCTGATCGACGACGAGCCGGTCGAACTGGTCAAGTCCTACTACCCGTTGGAGATCGCCCGCGGCACCGCAATCACGGAGCGCCGCCGGATCACGGGTGGTACGCCCGCACTGCTCGCCGGCCTCGGCCACCCACCACGGCTCAGCGTGGACCGCGTCTCGGCCCGCGTCCCCACCCAGGAGCAGTACCGGGCCCTGCGCCTCCCCAGCGACCTTCCCGTGCTGCGCACCCTCCGGGTCGTCTACAGCGACGACGAACGGCCCATCGAAGCGACCGTCATGGTCAAGGCCGGGCACCTCTATGAGTTGCAGTACGAGTTCGCTGCTGATGCGACCGGTTAGGTTCGAGACGTCCTGACTGCCGAACACAAGGAACGCGCCCGCATCCGAAGCGAGAAAGGCATCCGCTGGGGTGGACGCCCCCTCAAAGCCGCAGCCTGACCGATCCCGGCGAACCTCCCCGGACAGAGCGATTAGCGAACAGCGGCTGCGGTCTTGGGCGGGGCGGTCAGTCGCAGGCCGACCTCCACGAGGGTCCAACCGAGGCGGGCCCGGAGGTCCCGGGGGCGCCGGGCCGCGGCGGCGAGACGGTACGCGTCGGCTTCGGCACGGAGTTCGGCGGCGCGGATATGGTGCAGCGCGAGGTGGGTCTCGGGGTGCATCGGGCTGTGGCCTCTCATTCCGTGGTGAGGGGGAACGCGCGTGTGTGGATGCGTACCTGAGCGGTGTCGGCGTCGCCCTCGTCGGTGGCCCGGTTGCGGTAGGTGTCGACGAGGGCGTGTATCTTTTCGACAAGTTCTTGGGTGAGTTCGGGCGTCAGCCGTAGCGTCGCGCTGCTCATGTCCCAGGTGCGGTTCCACTCTTCCGGCCATGCATGGCGGTTGCCGAGCCAGGTCGACAGGTCCCGGGTCTGGGTGGTCGCGACCTCATGGAGGTACATGTCGGCGGCCCCGCGTACGTCCGGGTTGGCGTCCGTGAGCAGGGCGTCGTCGAAGCGCAGACCCTGGTGGGCCGCCTTCCACCACCGCTCCCGGCCTTTGCCCCGCTCGGGGGCGTCCTCGATGAAGCCATG
The DNA here is from genome assembly GCF_026341515.1 of Streptomyces sp. NBC_00878. Lineage (NCBI taxonomy): Bacteria > Bacillati > Actinomycetota > Actinomycetes > Kitasatosporales > Streptomycetaceae > Streptomyces > Streptomyces sp. NBC_00878. The sequence goes on from NZ_JAPEOK010000001.1 coordinate 7,583,930, forward strand.
TGCGGCGAGCTGTCGCAGGTGGTAGCTGGTGGCACCGCTCGACTCGCCGAGCCTCTCGGCGAGTTGGGACGCAGTGGCCGGACCGCCGAAGCGCAGGGCGTCCAGCAGCTGCATGCGCAGGGGGTGCGCGAGCCCACGCAGGGAGCGGGCGTCGAGACTGCGGACCTGTGGGTCCTGGGGCTCGTTCATACCTACAAAGCTACTGTTGCAAAGAACCCGTTGCAACGGAATCTTTGCAACGGGTCCTTTGTGAGGCGACTGGGTCTTCCTGCAACCTGGCGCTCAGCTGCCCTGACTTGAACGAGGAACCTACTGGGCCTCGGTGTTCACGAGGTCCGCCACTACGCAACTCACGTTGTCCGGGCTGCCGGAGTCGTTCGCCGACGCGACCAGTGCCCGTACCGCCTCGGCCGGTGCGGGGGCCGCCGTGAGCGTCTCCTTGATGGTGTTCTCGGACACGACGGCCGACAGCCCGTCCGAGCACAGCAGATAGCGGTCGCCAGCGAGGGCGTCGTGGAGGCGCAGGTCAGGGACGGGGGAGGGCTCGTTGCCCAGCAGGGCCTTCAGGAGCAGGGTGCGCTGGGGGTGGGTCGTGGCCTCCTCCGGTGTCAGGCGGCCTTCGTCCAGCATCGACTGGACCATCGTGTGGTCGTGGGTGATCTGGAAGAGGTCGCCGTCGCGGAGGAGGTACGCGCGGGAGTCGCCGATGTGGACCAGGGCCAGTTGGGACCCGGTCCACACCATCGCGGTGAGGGTGGTGCCGGTCTCGGCCGTCGAGCCCGCCACCTCCTGGACCGCCTGGGTGGCGCCCTGGACCGCGTCCTCCAGGAGGTTGAGGACGCCCCCGGCGGGCAGCGGCTCGTGGTCGAGGAACTTCAGGGCCTCGACGGCCGCGCTGCTCGCGGGCGCGCCCCCGGAACCGAAGCCGTCGGCGACGGCCAGGACGCGGGTGCCCGCGTACGCCGTGTCCTGGTTGGCGGGGCGTACGAGACCGGTGTCGGAGAGGGCGGAGTAGCGGAGTTCCAGCATGGTGGTGTCCTTCCTTGGGGCCGTCGGAACGGTCGGGACCGTCTGAACGGCCGGGACGGTTCGTGACAGGTGGTCGACGAGGAAGGCCGCCAGGTCGCGGCGGGTCGCCGTCTCCGACTCGATCCGCGCCCAGAACGCGCGGATCTCCCGTGCCGCAGCCGCCGGTTCCAGGGCGCGGACCTCTCGGATGTCGGCCAGCGGCATCCCCAGCCGCCGCAGCCACGCCACCAGGCGTGCCTGCTCCAACTGCTCGGGCGCGTAGTAGCGGTACCCGGTCTCCGGGTCCACCCGCGCGGGGCGCAGCAGCTCCAGCTCGTCGTAGAGCCGAAGCGCCTTCGGCGACAGCCGGGACGCCCTCGCGAACGCCCCGATCGTCAGCATCTCCATGCGTGCACCCCTATGAGCAGCCTGCCGGTTGATTGGTCGGCCAGTCGGCCGTTCCTCGTCTAGTCACCGATGCTGTGGCCTCCCCAAAGGTGAAGGTCAAGCGGCCCGATCCGGTTCCCGATTCCGTTCCCGAGGCGGTTGTTAGTCTGCGACCGGGATCACCGGAGCCGACGTACCCATGAGGAGTCCGCCGTGGCACACACCGCCGTCCGTATCGCCCTTGTCACCTGCCGTGAGGTCGAGGAGTCCGGGTACGACCGTGATCTCCCCGTGCTCGCGGACGCGGTGCGGCGGGCCGGAGCGGACGTCGCCGTCGTGTGCTGGGACGACCCCGAGGTCGAGTGGGGTGGCTTCGACCTCGTCGTCATACGCTCCACCTGGGACTACAGCTGGCGGGCGGCCGAGTTCGTGGCGTGGGCCGAGCGGTGCGGGGCACTGACGGCACTGGCGAACCCCGCGGCCGTCGTCCGCTGGAACACCGACAAGCGGTATCTCGGCGATCTCGCCGCCGTCGGCGTGCCCGTCGTCGACACCCGTTTCCTCGCCCCCGGCGACCCGGCCGACCTGCCCACCGACCGCGAGTACGTCATCAAGCCCACCTCGGGGGCGGGCGCCCGGAACGCCGCCCGCTACACGCCCGAGGACCACGACAGAGCCGTACGCCACCTGGAGTGGATGCACGCGGAAGGACTGACCGCGATCGTGCAGCCGTACGTACGGAGCATCGACACGGCGGGCGAACGGGCCCTCGTGTTCTACGGCGGGCGCTTCCTCCACGCCATCCGCAAGGGCTCAGTCCTGGCACCCGGCACCGCGTACGACGCGGACAAGGTCCCGCACCCGAACCTGACGCCGTGGGAGCCGACGGCCGCCGAACTTGCCGTCGCCGAACAGGCGTTGGCCACCGTGCCGGACGCCCCCGAGCTGCTCTACGCCCGCGTGGACCTGGTGGACGGAGATGACGGGGCACCCCGCGTCATGGAGCTGGAACTCGTCGAGCCCAATCTCTTCCTCTCCCTGCACGAGGCGTCCGTGCCGATCGTCGCCGAGGCGATAGTCAAGGCCGCCGCGCGCTGACGGGCCCGCCGCTGACGGGCCCGCCGCTGACGGGCCCACCGCTGTGGGCCCACGCTTGTAGGCCACTGCTGACGGGCCCACGACTATAGGCCCACGCTTGTAGGCCCGCTGCTGGCAGGCCTACCGCTGTAGGCCAACGCCTGTAGGCCAACGCCTGTAGGCCCACCGCTGTCGGCCAAGCCCCGAACGTCAGGCGCGCGGCTCGGCGACCGCCACCCGCTGGAGCAGCCCCCACGTGAACTCCGCCACGCAGTCGCGCCGTACGCCCGATGCGTCCGGTGCCGTGAACGCCAGCCCCCACCGTGTCGGCGCTGTTCCCTCCAGCGGGCGGGCGGGGGCGAAGGCGCGGGCCGTCTCGTCGACCGCGCAGGACCAGGGGGTGAGGTCCTCCAGGGTGCGCAGCTCGGGGGACGGGGCTCCCGGCGCGCGGACCAGCCATTCGTTCCAGGCCGCGCCGTTCGGGGCCACCAGGACCTCGAAGCGGAGGTCGGGCCAGAGCGGGACCGGCCACAGGAGCGCCTCGCACGACAGGTCGCCGATCTGCCGGGGTGTCACCGACTCCGGTTCGCCCAGGATCGAGCGGTAGCGGGCGACTGCTCCACGGGCCCGCGGGACGTGCCGCATCGCCTGCCAACGGCGGTTGGCCTCGCGCATGTCCGCGATCGAGGCGCCCAGCGCGTGGCGGGCGTCCTCCACGAGGTCCGGGTTGTGGTCGGCCATGCGGCGCAGCAGCACCAGCTGGAAGTCGAGCGGAGTGAACGGGCCGGCGGGCCTATCTGGCCTATCGGGTCGCTTGGCGGGAGGCATGGGTCCCATGGTCGCGTACGTGTCCCGTGCCGCGCGCTTCGCCCGGGGTGCGGCCCGCCGGGAGGAAGAGCACCGAGTTCACGTACCGGACGTACCCCGGGCTCCGCACGGTCAGTACCCGCCGCAGCAGGCCCTGGGCGACCACGTGCGAGGCGTGGGCCTGGTGGGACTCCAGGTCGAAGGAGGCGAGGGGGAGCCAGGTGTCGGCGGGCAGCACCCAGCCCCGGTAGCCGCGCTCGGCCAGGAACGACACGACCGGCGCGATCGGCTGGATGCGCGCCTCCAGCTCGATGAACAGCGCCGGGCGGTCCCGGGTGAGGAGCGTGGTCGCGCCGCGCAGCACCGCCAGCTCGTTGCCGTCCACGTCGATCTTGATGAAGTCGACGTCGTGGAGGTTCAGGCTGTCGAGGGTCAGACAGGGTACGTCCAGGGCGCGGGCGTGGATGTCCCGGCGGACGAGGGACGAGACGCCCCGGTCGCCCTGGTCGCCGGGCGGCAGCCAGAGGCGGGCCGTGCCCCGGCGGTCGCTCGCGGCGGCCCGGACCACCCGGACGTTCCCGGGCGTCGCGGCGGTCAGCAGCCGGGCCAGGTGCGGGACGGGCTCGACCGTCACCACCCGGCGCGCCCGGTGCGACAGGCGGCGCGTCCAGGGGCCGTACCAGCCGCCGACGTCCACCGCCGTGCCGCAGCCGGGCGGGCAGAGGTCGCCGAGCCGGGCCAGTTCGGGCTCGAAGCGCGGATAGACGAACCGGGCGGCGGCGGCGACCAGCCGCACCGGCACGAAGGGGGCCAGGCGGGCGGCCAATGTCATGGGGTGATCCGTTTCAGTAGTTCGTCGTGTTCGCGCTCAGTCACTTGCTCGCCCGAGGACGGGAGGAGCTGCGGAATGCCGTCCACGATCGGATAGCGGCGGTGCAGACGCGGGTTGTACAGCGCCTCCTCCGGCTCCTGCACCAGGAGGTGCAACGGCCCCTTGTCCAGCGGGCACGCCAGGATCTTCAGCAGCGGGTCGTCCGGGTTCATGGCTGGTCAACTCCCTTGTGAGGGACGGGGGTTGGGGCTCCGTCGGTAAATCGTCCTGGAGTGTCGGGTCGGGCCGGGGCGGTGGGTCGTGCTGGGGTGGCGGGTCGTGCTTCGGCATCGCCAGGAGTACGGACACCGCCAGCGCCGTACCGCCGATGCGCAGCGCCAGCCGCAGTGGATCCTCGGGCAGCGCCTCGCCGAACGCGAGCGTGCCGAGCACCGCCGTGAACAGACAGGTCACCGTCGTGCAGACCGGCACGATCAGCGAGGCCCGGCAGCGCTGCAGCGCCGCCTGCGACATCACGAGGCCGAACACGCCGGTGAACAGCAGGAGATACGGGTACGGGGAGCGGAACAGGTCGACCACCGCGCCGCCGAGGCCAGTTGACGTCAGGTGGCTCGACACGCCCTTGATGGCCAGCGAACTCACCCCGTACAACAGGCCCACCGCCACGCCGTATTCGACGCCCGTCGTCGGCATGCGGTGCCGGTGACGGGCGCGGCGCTCGGCGGACGCGTACAGCCAGACGCCCAGCGCGAGCGACGGTACGCAGACGAGCAGGATCAGCGGGGCGGGGGCGCTGCGGCTGACCGTGTCCGCGCCCTCCTTGAGGGACAGGACCACCATCAGCAGCGCGATCAGGATCGCGCCGATCGCGTACCGCTCGCGGCCCGAGGTCTCCTCGCCGAGCAGCACCGAGGAGAGCAGGACGAGGATCACCAGGCCGGAGACGAAGATGCCCTGCGCGGCGGCGATCGGCAGCGTGCGGTAGACGACGAGCTGCGCGCCGAAGCCGGACGCCAGGGCGAGGGAGCCGCCGATCCACAGCGGACTGCCGAGAACCAGCCGCAACAGACGGGCGGGCTGCCGGACGGTCACCTGGGGCATCGCCGCCAACGCCCGTTTCTCCAGCACGAATCCGGTGCTGTACAGCAGGTTCGCCAGCAGGGCCGCGGCCACTCCCCACCACATGGTCTACGTCCTTCGCGCGTGCAGGAGCAGGATCGAGGACATCGACGGCACGGCACACGCCAGCCGGTCCAGGGGCCGCAGCGGCCGTGGCACACCGTGGAAGGGCGCGCCCTTCAGCCGTACGACCTCGAAGCCCGACGCGGTCACGAACTCCCGCAGTGCGCGGGCCGTGTAGAGCCGCAGATGGCCCACGACCTCCTTGCCGGGGCGGCCGTGGATGGCGCGCAGGCTCACCTCGGAGAAGACGGGCTGGACACCGGCGAGCAGCAGGGCGCGGTTGTACCAGGCGGCCAAGTTGGGTGTGGAGAGCATGAGATGACCTCCCGGGCGGAGGATCCGGTGGATCTCGTCGAGCGCCGCGTCCGGGTCCACGAGGTGTTCGACGACCTCGCTGAACAGGACGGCGTCGGCGGAGGCGGACCTGAACGGCAGCCCGCCGTCGGTGAGTTCGCCGCGCACCGCGTACGGAAGATGGGCGTGGGCGCGTCTGAGGGCGTCCTGGGACCAGTCGACGCCGACGATGCGGTGGCCGGCCAGGAGCGGCGCCGCCGTGGCGGCCGCCGAGCCGTCGCCGCAGCCGATGTCGAGGACCGTACGTGGACCGGATGTCGCCGGGCCGAGGACGGCGGCCAGCATCCGGGCCTGGCGGAGACTGCGGGGCGTGCCGGAGGCGACGGGGACGGCCGGGTCCTCGTAGAAGTCCCGTAGTCCGTGCGGAGGTTGGCCGCCGGACGGGCGGCGGGGCGGGGCCGTGGTCATGGGGCACTCTCCGTGGCGTGTTCCGTCGCGTGCAGGTAGTGCTCGAAGAGGTCACGGAGATGGGAGCCGTCGCCGTGACTGAGAAGCGTGCGGGACCAGCGGAACGCCACGTGCAGCCGGCCCGCCGTGGACGCCGTCGTGACCGTCAGCCCGCGCGGCATCCGGGCCGGCGCCGAGAACCACACCGCGTGCGCGCGCCCCGCCCCCTCGCCGAAGTCGAGGGCGTACGGAATGCGGCCGATGTTGCTCAGCAGGGTGGTCGACGTCCAGGGTCCGGCGGCTCTCCGCAGCCCCCGGGTGAACGCGGCCCGCCAGGCCACCGGGACCACCGGCGCTGTCAACAGGGCTGCCCCGTGCCCGAGTTGGGGCCGCGGCAGCGCCTTGAGCGCACGGGTGCGGTCCGCCGTACGCCGCAGCAGGGCCGCCATGTCGGAGGCGTCCAACTCCTCGGGCGCGAAGGGGACTTCGACGAGCCGCGTGCCGTTGCCGATCGGCATGTCCGTGTCGCGCGTGCGGTCGTCCACCGGCATGGTGATCCGCAACGGGCGCGGGCGGGCGCCGTGTTCCCGGTTCCAGTGGGTGATCATCAGCGCCGTGGCCACCATGAGCTGGTCGTTCACGGTGTACGGGGAACCCTTGGGCCGGCGCGGGACGCCGAACTCGGCGACGAGCATGCCGTTGCCGGGCGAGGGCTCGGGAGCGCCGTGCGCCACCCGGGCGGGCGGTGCCCAGGTGGAGGGCGCGTCGACGGCGCTCGGCACCTCGGCCGTCGTACGGGTCGGGGGCGCCGCGGGGGAGTTGTCCCGGCCGCCGTACAACTCGGCGGCGGTGGCGAGGACTCGTAGGCAGGCCGGGCCGTCGAGGGCGGTGTGGTTGATGGTGAGGAAGAGGACGGTGTCGTCGGCGTCGGGATCGAGGACGACCTCAAGGCGGATCGGCGGCGAAGCGGACAGCGGCGGGGCGTCCTGGAGTGCCCGGTCGCGGGCGTGCTTCAGGGCGTCCCGGTCCGGCGGCGGGAACAGGACGGCCTCCACGTCCGCCTCCGGGGTGAGTTCCCACTCGTACCGCCTCCCGTACCAGGGCCGCCGCGCCTCGCGCATCAGGATGCGGGGATGGCGGTGCAGGGCGCCCGTGAACGCCCTCCGTAGCCGGTCCGGGTCGAGACGGCCCGGCAGATGCACCTCGATGTGGACGGTCTCCGGCTCCTCCTCCTGAAGGCAGTGCCGGGCGACCTCGTCCACCACGGGGAACGGGATGCGGGCGGGCGGCCGTACGGGGCCGTCCCCGTCCGTGCCGTCACGTGCCGGGTGGTCCAGCGTGGTCATGTGGCTTCGCCTTCTCCCGTCTCCTCGGAGCGTGTGGGTCGTGTGGGTCGTGTGGGTCGTGTGGGTCGTGTGGGCTGCGGGCCCTCGGTCTGTGCGGGCCCGGCGTCCTCGGGGTGGGCGGGCCTCGCCGCCTCGGGCCGTTCCGGCATCGTCGCCTCCGGAGGAGACACCTTGAACTTCGGCTTCCGGAAGCCGAACCGGGTGGTGGGCGGGTCGGGCTCCGGCTGCGCGGACCCCGGCCCGCGGGCGGAGACCGTCGGACCGGACGCCATCCTGGGGAAGGGCGGGGCTTCGCCCTCTCCGGCCCCTCCGCCCTCTCCGCCCTCTCCGGCTTCCCTGGCTTCCCCGGCCCCTCCGGCTTCCCCGGGAGCCCCGGTTTCCCAAGCCTCCCCGGGAGCCCCGGACACCCCAGGCATCCCATGCCGTGCCTCAGGTGCCCGGGACGATTCGGTCGCCCCCGGCCCCGCACTCTCCCCCCGCCGCCGCTGCGGCAACGGCTCGGTCGGCGCCTCGGTCCCCGGCGCCGGTGGCGGCAGCGCGCTGGCCCTGGGGGCGCCGGGATACCCCGGAGCGGCGGGAGTACCGGGGGGAGTGCCGGGGGCACCGGGATACCCGTGGGCTCCCGAAGCCCCGAAGCGCTGGCCCCCGCCGGGACCCCGAGCCCCGTACGACGTCTCCCCCACCGACACCAACCCGGCGAACAGCCCGATCAACGCCAGCAGTTGGGCCGTCGGCCCGAATGCCCCCGCGCCCTCGGCCACCGGCTCCCCGGCCCCGGTCGCGGCGGCGATCCCGGCCCCCGCGAGCGCGAGGAACGCGATGGGCACCAGCAGGGCGTGCCGCCGCCACGCGAGCAGCGCCAGTACCGGCACCAGCAGCGCGAAGAACCCGGCGATCACGATCCCGACCAGCGTGAGCGCGACCGTGCCCAGGATCAGACCGGGCGGCGGCGGCACCGGCGACGGTTCGTCCACGTTGGGCGACCGACGCCGGTAGAGGACGAGCCCCGCGAGCGCGAGCACCCCGACCCCACCGCCGATCAGCCCGGCCTCGTACAGCGTCGACGGCTCGTACGAGAGCTTCACCGTGCCGCCCGCGCCCGCCGGGATCCGCCAGCCCTGCTGCCAGCCGTCGAGCCGTACCGGGTCGAGCTTCTTGCCGTTCAGCGTGGCGTTCCAGCCGTCGTTGAAGTTCTCGTACGTCGTCAGATACGAGGCCGCCGCGCCCGAGCCGACGGTCATCTCGCGGCGGTCACCGAGCCAGTCCCGTATGCCGAGTTCACGGTCGAGCGCGGTGGGGGTCGTCAGTGTGCCGCGGGTCAGCGTCACGTCGGTGACGGCGAGCGGTCCCGCGTCGCCCGCCTCGACCCGGTGCGCGCCCGAGCCAAGCGACAACTCGGCGTTCGCACTCCCCTCCTGACAGAGCGTCAACTCAACGGGCCGCCGCTCGACCAGGTCCCCCACCGTCCCCTTGGCGCTGGTCTCGTACAGCTCGTCGTCCACGGCGAGCGTCGGGCCCTGCCCGCAGGGGAGGTCGAAGGCGCGGTTGGAGCTGGGCTTCGGGGTGCGGTACTGGTCCAGGGCCGGGACGTACGCCTCGGTGAGGCCGACCGGCAGTTGCAGGTCCTCGTCGGCGAGCGGGTTGTGGACGGTCATCGGGGCCGTGTCGGTGATGGTGATGTCGAGCCGGTCCGTGGTGATCGGGTCGAAGCGGACGTTGCCGTTCTCGTCGACCCCGGCGATCGCCGCGCCGTCCGGCGAGCTGATGTCGACCTCGGTCGGCCGGGTGGAGAGACCACCGGCCGGGGCCAGGACGATCTCGCCGACGGCCTGCTTGTCCGGCCAGCGCAGATGGATGGTCGGGTTGTCCCCGGCGATCCAGGCCGTGGACAGATTCCCGTCGGTGAGGTTGCGCGGCGAGAGCCCGGTGCCGAGCAGGGCCGTCGAGTCGGCGGTCGCCGTGATCCGGTTCTGCTGCTCGGGCGCGACCTTGTACAGCAGCGCGTCGAGCGCGTCGCCCGGCACGGGGATCGCGCTCGCCTTCACCTCGTACGTGCCCGCCGACTCCGAGGTCCAACGGCGGTGCAGCCCGGCCTCCGTGCCCGTCGGGGAGAAGCCGCCCGGGTCGGTGGCGCGGTGCAGCGAGACGACCTCGGCCGCCGCGTCGGAGCGCTCGGCGTCCGTCGGGAGCCGCAGCATGCGCGTCACCTGGACGTCGGGAATGGTGATCTCGGAGAAGCCCGCACCGGACAGGCCGGAGTGCCGGGCCACCGAGTCGACGACGGTGATCTTCAGCCAACTCGTCGCCCCTTCAGGGGCCTTGACGCGCTGGCGCATTCCGTTGGCCTGGAGAGTGCTCGTCTCGGAGCCGCGCTCCGTCTCCACGCGCACCCGGGTCGGCGCCGACCGCACGCTGTCCTGCGGCAGCGGCGTGACCCGGATCGAGGACGGGATCTCCGTCTCCTCCGTGAAGCCGATCCGCAGCCACTGCCCGTCCGCCGAACCCGCCGCGCCCTCGGCCCACGCGGTGTCCGGATTGCCGTCGAAGGCGTTCACCGGGTCGTACTGCGGCAGATAGAACATCCAGTTCCCGCTCGACGACGCGGTCACCGAGCGCGCGCCGCGCAGCTCGGCCACCGTCTGGTGCTGGATTCCCTTCGTCGGCAGGATCTGGTGCGGTTCCTCCCCGGCGTCCTGGAAGCTGCCGGAGTGATTGCGCTCGTTACGGGTGTACGTGTACGAGGTGTTGGCGTTGACCAGGCCGAACCGGGTGTCTGCGCGCCGCAGTCCGTCGCCCACCACCTGCAACTCGGGGGCGCCGAGCCCGGGATGGTTGTCCCCGGTCAGCACGGCGGCCCGGTCCCGCATGGTCGGGTCGGCGGACAGCGGCAGCAGCGCCTCGGGCCCGCCGGACACGACGGCCGTGTCGGCGACCGCCTTCAGCCCGGCCTGCCCGGGACGCGGCACGTCCGCGCTCGCCGGCTCGTAGATCTCGACGGCCCGCTGCCGCGGGTACAACCCCTCTATCTGGATGGGGGTGTTCTCCGCGATGCGCCCGCCCGTCATCACCGGACCGAGGCCGGTCACACGCCGGTAGCCCGACTCCTCCAGGGTGCGCTTGACGGTCGCGGTCGGTACGTAGCCGAGCTGGTCGGGGTCGAGATCGTTGCGTACGACGACGTAGTAGAGGCCGGCCCGGCTCAAGTAGTCGGCCAGGCCCGGGACTTCGCCGCCCGTCAGCAGCGACTGCTCGACCGCGTCCATCGCGCGCCGGTTGCCCGCGGTGCCGAACGGCACGTAGTCCCGCTGCGCCCAGCGGGAGTCGGCGAGCACGTCGAGGGGCTGGTCGATGGGGGAGCCCCAGGTGTAGATGCCGTGCGCGGTGGCGGGCACGACGAGGGCGCGGGAGTCCGGCGAGTACTTCTCCAGCCAGTTCGCCGTGGACTGCCAGTACTTGGGAAGCTCCTGGAACGAACCCGGTTGCAGGATCGACCCGTTGAGGTAGGGCCAGGCGAGACCGGGGAGTACGAGGATCGCCGCGACCAGGGCCACGTACCGACGTCCGCGAACGGGACGGGCGCCGCGTGTCTGGGAGGCGACGCCGAACAGATGCATCAGGCCGAAGACCAGGGCGAGGGCCAGCCCGGTCTGGAACTTGTAGATGTTGCGGAAGGGTACGAGCCCGCCGTCCAGCCAGTCCTGGACGACCCCGTGGAAGGGCGCGCCGAACGAACCGCCGTACCCGGCAAGGGTGATGAGCGCGACCGACAGCACGGTCAGCACGAGCCAGCGCCGCTCGGGCAGGTCACGGCGGGCCAGTCCGGCGAGGCCGAGGCCCGCCGCTAGCGCCGACGAGACGATCACGACCACCGAGGCCGCGACCGACCAGCCGGCCGGCAGCCAGGCCTCGCCGAAGTGCAGATAGGCGACCCAGTTCCCGGCGCCGCGCAGGGCCTCCGTCGCCGACATGGTGTCCGTGGTGGTCTGCGAACTCTCCACGTACGGAAGGAAGTTCTCGCCGTAGAAGCCCAGCATGAGGAGTGGGACCACCCACCAGGCGGTCGCCAGGAGCACGCCCGGGATCCACCAGGCGATCAGCTTGCGCTGCCGGGGGCCGCGTGGTCGGGAGAGGAGGTAGAGGCCGACCGGCAGCAGGGAAGCGAGAGTTGAGGCCGCGTTGACGCCGCCCATGAAAGGGATGATCAGCGCCGAGCGCAGTGCGGCGACCCGGGCGGTGTAGCGCTCGTTCGTCAGTGGCAGCAGCACCCACGGGAGGAAGGCGCCGGGGAGTGCGGCGGCGGAAGTTGAGCCGACGACGATCGTGAATACCGGCCACAGTGCGTACGCGACCGCGCCGAGGAGTCGGGACGCGTGGCTGCCGATGTCCAGCCGTTCGGCGAGCCGCAGCGCGCCCCAGAAGGCCACCGCCACGATCAGCGACATCCACAGCCGCTCGGCCAGCCACACCGGGAGGTTGATCAGCTCGCACAGGCCGTAGTACGGCAGCATCGGGAAGGCGTAGCCGACGTACTGGTCCGCGATGCCGCCGAAGCCGCCCCGGTCGTGCCAGAGCTGGCCCAGGTCGGACAGGAACTGCCATGGGTCGAGCGCGACACCGAGCTTCGTGTCGAAGGTCTGGCGGCCCGGGTCCACGGCGAGGAACAGCACGAACACCACGGCCCAGAACCCCAGCAGCCACCGCCGCGACCGCGGGCCCTGCGCAGGGCCCGGGGCGGGGGCGAGGGGGCGCGTGGGCGCCGGAGGAGGGGCCTGGACCGTGCTGGTCATGGATACCGCCGGAGAATGAGGAGGAGGTTCCAGGTGGCGAACTCGCGCAGCCCCGGCGCCTTCGCGACGGCCTGGGCGAGGAACGGCCAGTAGCGGGAACGCGCCGAGACGACCGTGACGTCGTCCCGGGCGCGCACCTGCCGCAGGGTGGGTCCGATGTGTACGGCGAAGAGGTTCTCGCCGAGGGTGTGCTTGGCGGGTTTGCCCGTACGACGGCTGTAGCGGGCGCGGGCCCGCTCGGCGCCCAGGTAGTGCCAGGGCGCCCACTCGTGACCGCCCCACGGGGACAGCCAGTTGGTGAACGACACGTAGATCAGGCCGCCGGGTTTCGTCACCCGCACCATCTCGCTGAGGAAGGTCTGCGGATCCGCCACGTGTTCCAGGACGTTGGAGGAGAAGCAGACGTCTGCGACCGCGTCGGCGAGCGGCAGCAGGTATCCGTCTGCGACTACCGCGCCCTGTGGTGGTTTCGGTCCGAGTTCCCGCATGTCCGGCTCGAAGAGATAGCCGTGCGCGCCGCGCCGACGGAACTCCTCGGTGAAGTAGCCGCCCCCGCCGCCGATGTCCACGACGGTCCGGCCCTTCACCGGACCGTCGTACGCCTCCACCTGGTCGGCGGCGTCGCGCGCGAGCAGCGAGTAGCAGCCTTCGGGGTCGTGCTGCTCATTGCGGAAGGCGCGGAAGAGTGCGAGGGAACGGCGGAAGGAGGGGTCCTTGAAGCCTGTGCCTGGGCCTGGGCTTGGTTTTGTGCCTGGGCTTGGGCCCGTGTTCTTCCCCCGAGCGGGCGTCACGGCGTCCAGCTCCTCACCGCCTCCGTCGCCACCGCTCTGAACTGGCGGACCGTGCGGTGCCAGCGGTACTGGGCGGCGCGGTCGCCGGCCGCCTTGCCCATGAGGGTGCGGCGGTGGGTGGACAGGGCGAGGGTGCACCAGGCCGCCGCGAACGAGGACTCGCCGCGGGCCAGCAGGCCCGTCTCGCCGTCCACGATCGAGTCGCGCAGGCCGGGTACGTCGAAGGCGATGGCCGGGGTCTCGCGGGCCGCCGCCTCCGTCACCACCAGGCCCCAGCCCTCGACCGCCGAGGGGTGCAGCAGCAGCCAGGCGGCGCAGAGCAGGCGGTGCTTCTCGGCCTCGGAGACATGGCCTCTGAACTCGACGCCCGGGCCCGCGAGTTGTTCGAGCCGCTGCCGCTCGGGTCCGTCGCCGACTATGACCAGTCGGCCGCCGGTGACCGGGCGGACCCGCTCCCACAGTCGAAGGAGCAGATCGATCCGCTTGTACTCGACCAGCCGGCCCATCGCCAGGAACAGCGGTTCCGGTGAGCGTTCGGTGGGTGGGCCCGGCTCCTCGACACCGTTGTGCACGACCCGGATGCGCTCGCGCTCCACCCCGATCGCGCGCAGCGCGTGTGCCGTCGACGGGGAGACGGCGACCAGCAGGTTGTGGCGCTGCGCGCCCGCGAGAGCCCAGTGTTCGAGTCTTCGGCCGAGCCGGGCGGCGGGCGCCAGCGGTCCGCCGAACCTCATCCGCCACAGGTCGGTGTGCACGTGGTTGACCAGGCAGAGGGTCGGCCCGCGGTGCCAGAGCGGCGCCAGGTACGGCATGCCGTTGCAGACCTCGACGAGCAGGTCGCAGTCGCCTATCTGACGCTGGAACGTCGATCTGGCGCGCAGGTAGTGGCCGAGGTCGCCGCCCGCCGACACGACACGGTAGTCGCGGTACGCGGCGGGGCCGCCGCACAACAGGGTGACCTGGTGGCCGAGGTGGGTCAGGCCCTCGGCGAGTCTGTCGACGAGGAGTTCGGAGCCGCCCGCGGCCTCGTTGCCGAAGTCACGACGGGCGAGAAAAACGATTCGGCGCGGCTGTGGGGGGAGCGCCGGGGGTCGCTGCGCGGAGCGGGGGAAGGCGGCGCGCATCGACGAAGGCACGTGCTGGGGCATCGGTGCTCCAACTCGTCTCGGGGTGCGGAACCAGCGTGGGGGTGGGGGGTGAGGTGGGGCCTGGTGTGGTGGGGCTGTGTGTGGTGGCTGTGGTGTCTCCCGGTGCGGATCGGTGGTGTCTCGCGGTGCGTTGTGGGTGTGGTGCGCGGTCGCGGTGCGTTGTGGGTGTGGTGCGCGGTCGCGGTGCGTTGTGGGTGCGCGGGCCGTGCCGGTACGTCGAGCCCGCCGCTTTCCGGGTGTACGGCTGCGGTTTCTGGGGTTCCGATTACTGGAGGAGCCCTACGCGGCGGGCTTCGACGTACCGGCACGGCCCGCTCCCGTGGGTTGTGCGGCTGCGGGGGTGGTCTGTGCTGGTGATGCGGGCCGACTGTGATGGGGGGATGGGTTTGGTCGGGCTTTGTTCGGGTGGGGTGGACAGTTTTCGCCCGCTGGTTCGATGCGGCTACTCACCGAAGTGATAATTTTGGGGGTTTGTCGAGCTGACGTCTCATCACATTGTGAGCGGGTGCTGGGAGCTCTCGGACGTTTCGGGATGTGGACGCCCGCGTACCACCAAAACGACCCCCACAAGTGCGAGGAGGAGGCCCGCCACTCCTGTTCCGACGGGCAGTGTCTGTCCCACCATGCGCAGTTGTCCGCTGTCCGTGTCGGCTAGATCGACCTGTTGCTTCTGGGTTTTGGGGGTGAACGCGATGCGCTTGCTGTCGAGCAGTACTGCCGCGTCCTTCTTGCCGCCGGGGGCCCGGAGTGTTTTGCGGGGGCCGATCGCCGCGTAGATGATCCGGCCCGTGCGCTGGTCGGCCACGAGCTCGATGCCGTGGTTGGCGTACCACTCCTCGGCGAGTACCTGGCCGCCGGGCTTGCCCACGATGCTGCCCGGTACTAGTCGGGTTCCGGTCTTGGTGGCGGGCACGGTTCCGGTGAAGCGGAGGCCCTCGTACCCCTGGATCTTCTTCGTGCCCTTGTACGCCAGCGTGACGGTCGAGCCGAGCGTGCTGTCCCACCAGATGTAGGAGCGTTTCTGCACGTCGAAGGGGAATTTCAGATACGCCTCGCCCTCGTAGTACGGCTCCTCGTCGCAGCAGTGGACCGGCTTGTTCGTCTTCCGGTCGGTGACCCAGCGCTCCACGGTCCACTGGAGCGAGTCGTGGGGGTCGGCGGCGGGCAGCGACTTGTCGGTGTCCACGGAGGTGGACACGTCCCAGACGGCCCGGCCGCTCTTCTCGCTGTCGGCGACATCGCCGCGGACCTGGCGGGTGATGGTGATCTTCTTGTCGGGGACGGTTTCGATCTCGTCCGTGTCGAAATAGCTGCCGGTACCGGTGAAGACGGTCTTCGAGTCGATGTCGATGGGCGTGCGCTGGGCGCGCGGTTCGACGTACCAGGCGAGCAGTGGGGCCAGGACGAGCAGGAACACGCCCAGACCCAGGATGACCAGTGAAAAGGCGACTGGAGGGTGCGGCCCGAAGGGCCTCCGTGAGGGGCGGTGGTCGGGAGACGGGTGGGATGTACGGCGCATCCGGGCACTCCAGGGGCTCGTGGTGACACGGCACGGGCTGTGCCGGCACGGTGGGGGAGGGTGCACGTGCGGTATGGGGCGGGAACCGTAGGCGCACCCTTGACGAAGTGTCAATGCGTTGTCGAGACTGGGGGCTTGCCGGACGGGACCGGTGAACAGGTTGGGCTGGGGCTGGAGTTCGCGAGCCGCGATCGCGGGCGTACCGGGGTGGGTGGACCTCCGACAGAGAGGCTGACCCGCGATGCCCAGACTGCTCGCCGCCCTGCTGACCGTGGCGGCCGCCGCCGTACTCGCCGTGGGCGCCGCCCTCGGTATCGTCGCGCTGCTCGACGCGACCCCCGAACAGCCGAACACGCCGCTCATCACCTATGAGACGGCCGGCCAGGAGCGCTGACCATGGCCCTACGCCGGGGACCCGTCACCGTGCGCTCGGCCTGGCACGACGTGCCGCGCCTCCAGGTGCGCCAGTTCGCGGCGCTCGCCATGGCCGAGGCGCCCGTACTCGCCGAGGAGATCCTCCAGGAAATACGTCATGAGTATCCCCATCTGCCCGTCGTGCTCGACGACTCCGGCGAGCCGATGGCGCTGATCGGGATCCGGCGGGCCATCGAGGTGTTCGTCCAGCATCTGGAGACCGCCGAGGGCCGCCCGCGCGTCCATCCCGAGGTCTTCCAGGAGTTCGGGCGTGGCGAGGGGCTGAACGGCCGCAGTCTCGATTCGCTCCAGGCGATCTACCGGCTGGGTGTACGGCTCGCATGGCGCCGGTTCGCCGAGATCGGGACGCGGGTGGAGATCCCGCCGCCCGCGATGTACGAGCTGGTCGACGCCGGATACGAGTACCTGGACGGGCTGGTCGACCAGTCCGTACGCGGATACGCCGAGGCCGCCGCCCGGCAGGCCGGGGAACGCCTGCGTCTGCAACGACGGTTGATGGAGTTGTTGCTCGCCGAGCACCACCGGGGTGATCCGGCCGAGGCGCTCTCGGAGCGGGCCGCCCGGATCGGCTGGCCGTTGCCCGGCAAGGTGGCGGTGGGTGTGCTGTTGCGGCCCGCCCGTGAGGCCGTCGCCCCTGCTGTCGGACAGGGTGTGCTGTTGGATATGGAGTGTGAGCAGCCTCGTATGGTCGTGCCCGAGCCGGATGCCGCCGGGCGCCCCGAGCTGTTGCATCGGGCGCTGACGGGATGGGCGGGTGCGATCGGACCGCCCGTTCCGCTGGCCGACGCGGCCAAGTCGCTGCGCTGGGCCGAGGCGGCGGTACGGCTGATGGAGCGGGGGCTGCTGCCGCCGGGCGAGGTGCTGTACTGCACCGAGCACACGGAGGCGCTGGTCCTGCTCCAGCCCGAGGAACTGATCGACGACCTGGCGCTGCGGTGTCTGGAGCCGCTCGCCCACTGCGGGCCCACGCACGGGCGGCGGCTCGCGGAGACCCTGCTGGCGTGGCTGGAGACGCGGGGCGGCGCTCCCGAGGTGGCCGCGCGCCTTGGGGTCCATCCCCAGACCGTGCGGTATCGCCTTCGGCAGATCCGGGAACTGTGGGGCGACGAGGTCGACGACCCGGATCGGCGGTTCGAGCTGGAGTTGGTGCTGCGGGCTCAGCGGCTTCGGGGGGAACTGGGAGACCCGCGCGCCCGGCGTTGATCGACACTTCTCGGTCCACCCGCCCACCCCACTCGCCGGGGCTTGGTCATGGTCCTCGATCAAGACTGCCGGGTCCTCGTGCGGGAAGGTGGCCTCCGGCGCCGAGTGGGGTCTCAGTCCGCGGCGTCCAGAGTGGCTCTGACGAGGGTCTCGGCCATCCAGGCGAGGGTGTCCAGGGCTTCGGCACGTTCCAGGCGCGCCATGTCCGTCGTCCACACCACGGCGTCGGAGCCGAAGAGTCCCGCCAGGGAGGCGGCGAGCCGGTGCCTGGCCGACGCCGGGACCTCCTCCGGCAGCCCGTCGAGGAGTCCGGCGATCCATCGCTGGCGGTCGGTGCGGCGCGTGAGTCCCTGTTCCGCGCTGTCCGGCTCCAGGGACACACGCAGCAGTGCGCGCAGTTGGTTCTCCCGGTCGAAGGCCCACTCGCCCGCCGCCCGGACGAGTGCCGCGGCACGGCCCGGCAGGTCCTCGGGTACGGACTTCGGCGCGTACGGCCACGACGGGTCGGTGAGCGGATCGTCGGCGGCAGGGGCGGCAGCGTGGATGACAAGATCCGCAGTGGAGGGAAAGTAGCGGTAGATCGTCGCCCGGGAGATGCCGGTACGGGCGGCGACGGTCTGTACCGTGACCGTCTCGTCGTTCGCCAGCATGTCACGAGCCGCGTCCTCCACGAACTGCCGCGTACGCTCACGCTGGCGGTAACGGCCCGACCGCTCGTCCTGCGCCTCCATGCCCATGTGCTTCTCCACCCTCGCCCGATCAACACTCTCATTGTACGGTTATGAGGCACATGTTTCACGAAGAGTTCGGGCTGAGGGCGGCTGCGGACTTGAGGTCGGGGCGGGAGGGGACGCGGGCGGCCCGCGCGGTGGCGAGGTCGGCGGTGAGGCTCAGGGGGAGGGCGAGGAGCCGCACCAGGGCCGGGGGCCGACGCGGCCGAGGGCGAGGCCGGAGGTGGGGCCGATCGCGGACGCACCGGGCATGTCGGCCTCGAAGCGCCGGCCGGCCGAGACAGGCTCGCTCACGAGGCCGGTCACAGAGCCGGCCATGGGTTTTTCACCTCTCGTCTCTGGTCATGTCGCCCGGTACAGGTCGTAGGTGACGTGCTCTGGGCCGCGAGCGCCGGTGGCCAGGAGGACGCTTCGGCCCAGCCAGGCGTATTCCTCCGAAGATGTCTCGGCCGCCACCGTGAAGCGGAAGTAGTAGTCCCGCGGGTCGACGTCCTCACCCCGGGCGAGGGCCGCCAGCACGTGGGGGCGTCCGGTGCGTACGCCCTGGGCGGAGAGTGCGACCAGGGCCCCGTCGGTCAGTTGCAGGGTGTAGCGGGCTTCGATCAGCGCCGTGCCGTTGTCCAGGACCGTCTGCCAGTCGGCGCCGCCGGGCAGCACCCGTCCGGCCAGGGCGGGGCCCTGCAGGTTTCCGCCGGCGATCGGGACGATGCGGCGGCGGCCTGACGGTGTTTCGCCCAGTTCGATCACCGGCCCGAGGTCGACGGTGACAATGGCCAACGGCTCCAGGGTCGGCAGCGGAAGGCTCAAGGTGGGCAGGGGATCGGTGTGGCGTTCTGTGTCATTCATGGGGTTACCGTCCCGTCATCGCGGCTGCGGCCAGCCGCGGGAACAGGGCGTGGGCGTTGGTCTCGTTGACCGCGGCAAGGCTGTCCGCGTCCAGATCGCCGTACGCGTCCAGACCCGCGGTGAAGTGGGCGATGGTCGGCTCGGGCGGGTACGGGTAGTCGCTGCCGAACAGGACGTGCCCGGGTGTGGCGAAGGCCAGCAGGCTCGGCAGTGAGGCAGGGCTGGCGCTCAGCGCGGTGTCGAAGTAGAAGCCCGCCAGCGTCTCCAGCAGTTCCTCCTGGCTGCGCCGGGGGCGGCCGAGCGCGGTCTGGAAGTCGTGGGCCACGGTCAGGGCCGCGATCCGGTGGCTCGCGTACGGGGTGAATCCGCCGGCGTGCGAGAGGATGATCTTCAGGCGGGGGTAGCGGTTCGGAATGTCGTTGAGCAGCAGGTTCACCGTGGCGCGGGTGGTGTCCAGCAGGAAGTCCACGGCGAAGGCCGGGATGCCGGAGACTGCGGGCCCGGGCAGCGCGTTGGGGTGCAGGAGGACCACGGCGCCGCGCCGGTCGAGCTCGTCCATCAGCGGGTCGAACCGGGGGTCGCCGAAGTACACCCCGTCGTTGTTGGCGAGGACCACCACGCCGTCAGCCTGCAGTTCGTCCAGAGCCCGGACCGCTTCGGCCATCGAGGCGTCCACGTCCGGCAGCGGCAGGCAGGCGAACTGGCCGAAGCGGTCGGGCCGGTCCTTCGCCAGCTCCGCGCCGTAGTCGTTGACGGTTCTGGCCAGCCGCAGCGACTGGGCGGGGTCGCCGACCCACACGCCGGGGGCGGACAGGGACAGGATGCCGACGCCGATGGCGTTGCGGTCCATGAAGTCCAGGGCGCCGGCGGCGTTCCAGCCGGGGAAACCGCGCCCGCCCGAGGTGAGCACACCGTGATCCTTCAGGGTGTCGACGTAGCCGGGCGGTATCAGGTGTTGATGGACGTCTATGCGGGTCATGTGCCACTTCTTTCTGATCTCGAGGCTGGCGCGGCGCGTCGGCCGGAGAGCATGTCGCCGACCGGCACGAGGCGGGGATGGGGCGCGGTACGCGCCGCAACAGATGCCAGCGCCGCGAGCGGCGCGAGGTGGGCGTAAGACCACGGTCCGCGCGCGGCGGACACTGGGGGCCACGCTGAGCTGAAGGCCGGGGCCTAGCGCGGCGGATACGGCTCTGTGTCGTATCCGCGCATCAGCTCCAGGGTGGCCTCGGCCTTGATGCCCCCCGGCCCGACGCCGAGCGCTCCCATCTCGCGGAAGTAGCGGATGTAGCGGTCGGGTGTGTAGGTGACGAGCATGACCGCGGGCTCGTCGGGGTCCGGGTTCGCGAAGGTGTGCGGCGCGCCGATCGGTGCGGTGATCAGTCCGCCGCGCTTGACGTCGATGTGCTCTTCCGCCGAGGTGAAGCGGATCAGCCCGGAGACGACGTAGAAGACCTCTTCGTGGACCCGGTGCAGGTGCTGGGGCGGCCCCTGGGTCGAAGGGGCGATGTGTACTTCGGTCAGGCCGACCCGGTGGCTGGTGTTGCTGCCGTCCTCGACGATCCGGATCTGGATCGGACCGTTGTCGATCAGTTCGCCGCCATCGGCGGCCACGTATTTCACCTTCACGACGCAACCTTTTTTGTGAGACGATTGGACCGTCATGAGGCGTGTGTATCACGAAAGAGAGGGGGTGCCAATGGTGCGCCTTCACTCGGCCGCACGTTTCGGGTGTGCCAGTACCTGCCGGCGGTTGCGCGGGTTGCGCTCGCGGCGGAAGGAACGTGATGACTGAACTGAACGGCGCGACCGTTGTCGGCAATCTCGCCGTCCATGCCCTCGTCGAGAGGCTCGCCGTCGAGCTCGCACCGCGGGCCCGCGCGAACGCGGTCGCGCCGACGTGGACCGACACCCCGCTGTGGGCCGAACTGCCCGATGCGGAGCGCGCCGCGACCAAGCGGCACTTCGCCGAGACCATCCCGCTCGGCCGCACCGCCACGATCGACGAGCTCGCCGGCGCCTACCTCTTCCTCATAACGAACGACTTCGTGACCGGCCAGCAGCTCGCCGTCGACGGCGGCATCATGCTCGGCTCCTGAATCCGCACGACACCCCGCGAAAAAGAAGGACGGATACTCATGACGACTTACACCAACCCCTCCGTGCGCAGCGACCATGCGCTCACCCTCACTGGCGCGGAATCGCTGCTTGAGGAGGGCCTGCGCATCGCGCGCTCGCGCGGCCTCGAGCTTTGCCTCGCGATCGTCGACCCGGCGGGCTTCCTCCTCGCATTCCGGCGCATGGACGGTGCCCCGCTCGTCTCGATCGAAGTAGCGATCAGCAAAGCCCGCACCGCTGCCTACCTCAAGAACCCCTCCAGGGCATTCGAGGAGATGATCGACGCAGGCAAGCCCTCGATGCTCTCCACGCCCGGCATCGTGCCCCTGCGCGGCGGCGTGCCCGTGGGACTCGGCGACGCGCTCGTGGGCGCAGTCGGTGTCAGCGGCGCCACCGGCGAAGTCGACGACGAGGTCGCTGAGCAGATCGCGGCCTCGCTCGTGTCAGAGCAGGCGCGCGACGCATAAGGTATGCCGGCGCCTCCGCCCTCCGGTGTAGCCACGCTTGCTGCGTCAGCGTGCCCACCGGTGGCCCGGACGATTCGCGAGCCAACTCGAACGCGGGCGTACGGATGGTGCGTGGTTGTGCGGATGCGCTGGACCAGGATGGTCGTGGCACGGTGCGTGCCCTGGCCGGAGCGTTCCGAGCGGAGTGTGCCGTGCCGCCGCTGCTCTGATCGGCGAGGAGTGGCTTGACCGCCCTGAATCATGTGGATCTTGAGTGCTCCCGCCTGACGCTGCAAGTCGGTGGCGCTTTGTGCCCGGCAGTCCCTTGCTCGGCCGCCCGACTTGCAGGGTTGGGCGGCTCGGCTGGAGAGATCTCGCCACTCACCCCGGAGCCTTGCCCGGGCCCGGTGGCCGCCTTCCGGCTTCTGGCCCGCCGTCGGCAGTCCGGCCCCGCCGGCAGCCGGGCGAACCACTGCTCGGGCCCCGTCGGGATTTCCACAGCTCACCCGTCACCAGCCACACCCGATCCCTCTGCCGCAACCTCACCGTTACCCGCCCATTGCCCGGCCAAGCCAGTATGACTAGCCTGTGTTCGTCATGCCGATCGTCTGTTGAAATTTCGAACACAAGGGAGGGGGCCAGTTGTGGGACGCCTCGTACCTGCCGTAACCAGGGCTCTCGACATACTCGAGCTCTTCCTCGACGGAGACGGCACGCTCTCCGCCCCCGACATCGTGCGCAAGCTCCAGTTGCCGCGCACCACCGTGCATGAACTGGTGACGACACTCGCCGCCCGTTCCTATATCACGCCCGTACCGGGTCAGCCGGGACGTTACCGGCTCGGGGTGCGGCCGTACCAGCTCGGGAGCCGTTACTCCGAGCAGCTGGACCTCGCCGCCGAGGGCCAGCAGGTCGCCCGGTCCGTCGCGGAGACCTGTGACGAGACCGTGCACGTGGCGATCCTGGAGGGCGCGGACGTCATCTACATCGCCAAGGTGGATTCCACGCACGCGGTGCGCATGGTGTCCGCCGCGGGCCGCCGGCTGCCCGCCCACTGCACCTCCGTGGGCAAGATGCTGCTCTCCTCGTTGCCCGAGTCCGAGCTGACCGCGCGGATCCCCGACAACGCTGACCTGGTCCGGATGACGCCGAACAGCATCACCGAACCGGCCGCCCTGCGCGAGGCCCTCGCCGAGATCCGCGCCCGCGGCATCGCGGTCGAGAGCCGCGAGTCGAACCCCGACGTCAGCTGTGTCGCCGCGCCGGTGCGTGACCGCACGGGCCAGGTCGTGGCCGCGCTCTCCATCTCCGTACCGATGATCCGCTGGAGCGACGAGCGCCGCGCCGAGCTGGAGCAGCTCGCAGCGAAGGGCGCCGCCCAGCTGTCGGAGCGGCTCGGACACCGGAGCGTGGGATGACGTACGCGTACGACGTCGCCGTCCGCGCGGAGGCGGACCTCGGCGAAGGTCCCACCTGGGACGCCGACGCCCAGCGGCTGATCTGGATCGACATCCTCGGCTCCCGGGTCCACACGTACGACCCGGTCTCCGGCCGTCGTACGGTCATGGTCACCGAGCAGCACGTGGGCGCCGCGAAGCCGCGCGCGGGGGGCGGCCTGGTCGTCAACCTCCGTGACGGCGTGGGTCTTTACGGTCCCGATGCCGGTCCTGATTCCGATTCCGATGCCTACTCCGGCGGGGAGTCCTCCGGTGGTCTGGGCGCCTCGGGCGGCTTTCGGTGGTTGTACCGGGAGGTCGTCCCCGGCCGTCGTGCCAACGACGCGGCGGTCGCGCCCGACGGTGCCCTCTGGGCGGGCACCATGCGCTACGACGAGGCGCGGGGCGGCGGGACCCTCTCCCGTTTCGCCCCCGACGGCACGGCCGAGACGGTCCTCGACGACGTGGCGGTGAGCAACGGCACGGGCTGGAGCCCCGACGGCCGCCTCATGTACTACATCGACTCACCGACCCGCCGGATCGACGTCTTCGACTTCGACGGCCAACGGGCCACCGACAGGCGCCAGTTGGCGATCATCGAGGAGGGCGCGGGCTGGCCCGACGGCCTCACCGTGGACGCCGACGGCTGTGTCTGGGTCGCCCTGTGGGACGGTGGCGCGGTCCGCCGCTACACCCCGGCCGGTGAGTTGGACCGTGTCGTGGAGCTTCCCACTCCGCGCCCCACGGCCTGCGCCTTCGGCGGCCGCAATCTGACCGACCTCTACATCACCACGGCCCGTACGGGCCTGGCCGCCCCGCACCCGCTCTCGGGCTCGGTCCTGGTGATCCCGGGTGCCGGAAAGGGCCTGCCGCAGCCGGCGTTCGCGGGCTGAGGCCAGGGTGTAGGCCGGCGAGGGCAGGGTGCGCTGGGCGGTGTGGCCCCGCGCCTTCAGGGCGCGGGGCTGTGTCCATATGCGGCTCCTCCCCCACTCTCGGCTCCTCCCCCACTCTCGGCTTCGCTCGAGCGGGGGGACCCCCATGAGCGGGGGACCCCCATCGTGGGCGCGACCAGCCACGATTCACCCGCAGCCGCAAACGCACCAGTCCACCCACCCCACCCGGCGCTCCGAAGGGAAACCATTGCGTACCGCCCGCTTCACCCTCGACCCCGCCTTCACCGTCGGTGAAGTCAACCCCCGCCTCTTCGGATCCTTCGTCGAGCACCTCGGCCGCTGCGTCTACACCGGCATCTTCGAGCCCGGCCATCCCGAGGCCGACGAAGCGGGCCTGCGTACGGACGTGTTGGAGTTGGTCCGCGAACTCGGCGTGACCGCCGTCCGCTACCCCGGCGGCAACTTCGTCTCCGGCTACAAGTGGGAGGACTCGGTCGGTCCGGCCGAGGAACGGCCCCGTCGGCTCGACCTCGCCTGGCGGTCGACGGAGAGCAACCGTTTCGGGCTCTCCGAGTACATCGCCTTCCTGAAGAAGATAGGCCCGCAGGCCGAGCCGATGATGGCGGTCAACCTCGGGACCAGGGGAGTGGCTCAGGCTCTGGAACTCCAGGAGTACGCCAACCACCCGGCCGGGACCGCCCTGTCCGAGCAGCGGATCGCCCACGGTGACAAGGACCCGTTCGGCATCAGGATGTGGTGTCTCGGGAACGAGATGGACGGCCCCTGGCAGACCGGTCACAAGACCGCCGAGGAGTACGGGCGGGTCGCCGCCGAGACCGCCCGCGCCATGCGGCAGATCGACCCCTCCGTCGAACTGGTCGCCTGCGGCTCCTCCAGCCAGTCCATGCCGACCTTCGCCGCGTGGGAGGCGACGGTCCTGGCGGAGACGTACGACCTCGTCGACTACGTCTCGCTGCACGCCTACTACGAGCCCCAGGACGGCGACGTCGACTCCTTCCTGGCCTCCGCCGTGGACATGGAGTCGTTCATCGAGAACGTCGTCGCCACCTGCGACCACATCGGTGCGAAGCTCAAGTCGAAGAAGAAGATCAACCTCTCCTTCGACGAGTGGAACGTCTGGTACATCTCGGAGTGGCACGCGATCGAGAACTCCGCCGAGCGGGACTGGCCGGAGGCCCCCCGCCTCCTGGAGGACAACTACAGCGTCATGGACGCGGTCGTCTTCGGCTCGCTCCTCATCGCACTGCTGCGGCACGCCGACCGGGTGACCGTCGCCTGTCTCGCCCAGCTCGTCAACGTCATCGCGCCGATCATGACCGAGCCGGGCGGCCCGGCCTGGCGGCAGACGACGTTCTTCCCGTTCGCGCAGGCCTCGCGGTACGGGCGCGGGGAGGTCCTCGACGTACGCGTCGACTCGCCGACGTACGAGACGAAGAAGTACGGGGAGGCCGAGCTGCTGCACGCCACCGCCGTGCGCGCGGCGGACGGCTCGGTCACCGTCTTCGCGGTCAACCGCAGCCGGGATGCGGCGATGCCGCTCGAAGTTGCCCTGAACGGGCTGGAGTTGACTTCGGTCGTTGAGCACAGTGTGTTCGCGGACGCGGATCCGGATGCGCGTAACACGCTTGCCGAGCCGGAGCGGGTCGCTCCGCGGGTTGTGCGGGGGACCACGCTCCAGGGCGGCACCCTCGGCGCCATCCTGGAGCCGTTGTCCTGGAACGTGATCCGGCTGGCCTGACAAGGGCTGAGCCGGGGGAGGAGCCGCATATGTCACAGCCCCGCGCCCCCAAAGACGAAGGGCGCGGCGAACGGTCTCCCCCGTGGACCATTCGCCGCCGCCCCTCAGCCGCCCCTCACAGGAGCACGTTAGGAGGCGGCGTGGCTTGGGGACCACCGTGCACGGTGGTCAGATTCGTCGGTCGGGTGTGCACGGTGCGCAGCAGCCACGCGCAGCGCGTGGACCAGGTCGTGGATGCCCGAACCGGTGGTCAGCAGATCGCGGTTGAGGAGGCGTTCGGCGGCGCGCAGATGGGCGCGGACGGTGTTGCGGCTCAGGCCCACCCGCGCGGCCGTCCGCTGGGCGTCGGTGTTGGCGTCGATCCAGGCCTCCACGGTGAGCAGCAGATCGCGGTGCTGGGTGTCGTGGAGCGGGCGGAGGAAGGGTTCCGCCCACGCGGTGGCGGGGGCCGTGCACAGGAGTTCGCCGAGCGGCGGCGCGACCGGCTGGACGGTGTCGGCGGGGCCGGGGAGCAGGGGAGTGAGGGCCAGGGCCAGATCGAGCGTGGCGCGGGTACGGACCTCGCCGAGGTCGATGCCCAGGGCCTCCTCCGCCCGGCGGCAGTGCGCCGTGACCGTGGTGCGGCTGAGATGCAGCAGGCGGGCCACGGCGGCCCGGGGGAACGTCACGACCATGCGGATGACGTCCACGGTGGGCTTGGGGACGGTGTGCAGCGGCTCCAGGAAGGCGCCCGCCCAGGCGACGGCCGGCCGGCGGGGCAGCACGTGTGCCAGCGAGGGCCGTCCCCGGTAGGCGGCCAGCCGGTCGGGGGAGTTGCGGGCGACGGCCAGGGCGTGCACGGCCTCGCCGTAGGCCTCGGCCGTGGCGGCGAGCGGATGCGGGCGGCTGACGCCCAGCGCGTACCCGGGGTTCTCCTGGACCAGCCGGCGCAGCACCTCGCCCTGCCGGAAACGGCCGCCGAGTTCCGGGTCCTCGGCGATGGGGCAGATCAACTGCTCCTTGAACGCCGGGCAGTGCACCATCAGGCCCGGACCGTGGTAGCCCGAGGAGTCGAGGTAGGTCCTGGTCAGCTGGTCACGGTCGCCGGGCGGGCAGTGCAGCAGATGGACGCGTACGCGCTCCGCGTTCAGCAGCGGCGGGACGTCGCCCGTGGTCATCCGCCGGGCCATCGTGACGTCCCCGGCCAGCAGCGCGGTGAAGACCGCGAACCGCATCTGCCGTGCCTTGTGCTCGTAACCGCGCGAGCTGTCGGCGGACTCGGACGCCCGGCCCAGCAGTTCGACGAGGCCGCCGGCCTGCGACGCCAGGGTCACGGCGTCCCGGGACAGGGGTGAGGCGCTGACCGTCATCAGCACCGGACGCGGCTCGCGGGTGCCGAAGGCCTCCAGGTGCACCTCCAGCTCTCCGGCCTGTGTCGTGGCGGCGGCCAGCCGTCCGTCGGCCAGGCGTGCCACCTGGTCCCGCAGTTCGCGGGCGAGCCGCCGGGGGAATCCGGCCGTCGCCACCTCGATGGTCTCCCCGCACCCGATCCACGCGACGTCCGCTCCGATCCGCCGTCCGAGCCACGTCAGCACCTCCGCAGGGCTCCCGTGCCGCCGTACGAGCCGCAGCAGCTCGTCGAGATCCTCCGCGTGCCCCGGCACCTCCACAGCCGCACTCACCTTCCTGCCATCGCGACGAACCTCCAAGGTTAGATGCTGTTCCTGTCGGTGGTCAGCCTTCGGCGTTCTGTGTTGCGTGTTCTGTGTTCTGTGTCAGGCGACCGCCGTCGGCGCCAGGGAGCGGAGCTGGCTCAACGCCGCCGCGACGGCGGGGCGTTCGTGGCCGCCGGCGCGGGTGCAGGTGAGGAGTTTGCGATGCGGGTCGCCGGTGCACCGTACGCGGGTGATCGGCAGGTGCGGGGTGAGATGGGCGAGCCGGGGGATGAGGGCGATCCCCAGACCGTGGGCGACGAGGTGGGCCATGACGTTCCAGTCGCGCGCGTGGTGGACGACGTCGGGGGTGAAGCCGGCCGCCCCGCACGCCGACATCACGTGCACCCGGCAGGGGCTGTCCTGGACCGGCGCGATCCAGTCCTCGCGGGCCGCCTCCGCGAGGTCGATCCGGCCGAGCCCCGCGAGACGGTGGCGGTCGGGCACGACCAGGTCGAACGGGTCGTCCAGAAGCGGCTGTTGGTCGAAGCGGGCGTCGCCGAGCGGCGGGTTGCGCGGGGTCGCCTCGACGACCGCGAGATCGGTCTCGCCCTCGAAGAGCAGGTCGAAGCTCGACGGGACCTCTGCCTCCTGGATCCGTACGGAGAGCCGGGGGTGGCGTTCTCGCAGCAGGGCCGCCATCGGGGCGAGCAGGACCGAGATCGCCATCGGGATGCCGCTCACCCGCAGCAGCCCGGCCGGGTCTCCGTGGTCGGCCCGCAGATCGAGTTCGGCCCGTTCCCAGCGGGCCTGGATCGCGTCCGCGTGGATGATCAGACTCCGTGCGGCTTGCGTCAGCCGTACGCCGCGTCCCTGGGGCTCCAGCAGATCGACCCCCAGTTCCCGTGCGAGCTGGCGGACCTGTTGCGAGGCGGCGGACGTGGTGAGGTGCAGGGCGCGGGCGGCGGCGGTCACCGTGCCGTAGTGCTCGACGGCGCGCAGTACGTGGAGCCGGCGCAGATCAATCATGAAGCCCACGCTTCAAGGTTCGGTCCAGAAAGTCAACCTGGACGTACACAGAGCTTCCGGTTCACGCTGGTGGTGTCGCGACGGTTCATCCGGCCAGCCCGCCAGCCCGCCACCCCACCCCACCAACTCGCCACCTCGCACGAGGAGTTGCAGACAGATGACCAGCACAGCTCACCCCCTGAACCGGCCCGAAGATGACGCGTGCCCGTTCTGTGGTTGGCCCGACCGGGCCGAACCGTTCCAGGTGGTGTCCCGGCATGGCACCGCGGGCGGCCAGACCGTGTGGGTCCGCTGCGGGTGCGGCTCGCTGCAGATGCGCGTCGTGGACGCCCGCGGCATGCGCGTCGCCTCGCGCAGTCGGCCCGCCGAGGAGGGGGCTGCCGGTGTGTGTTCGCTGCGGGCCGGTGGGGGCTGGTCGCGCAGTTCCCCGCGCCCCTAAAAGCCCCGACCGGCCCGCAGCCGAGCCACAGGACTCAGCCGGTTTCCGGAACTCAGCCCGTTTCGACGCCGAGCGTCAAGGTGCCCGCGTAACCGGAATTCGCCGTGCTGCCCAGTGCGGTGAGGGTCAGCAGGCCCGAGGCGGCGCCGCCGTCGTCGTAGATGGAGTCCTGCGCGAGGGTGGTGCGGGGCACCGTGTTGGCCGCGTACGCGGCCACCTCCGCCACGTCCTCGGTGATCGCCTCGTCGAAGAACAGCTGCCCGGTGTGCAGCTCCTGGCCGCCCTCGAAGGAGCCGTCGGAGGTCAGGGTGACGTCGGTGTGCACCTTCACGTGGATGTGGATGCACCGGCCCCGGTACCAGCCGGGATAGACGCTGGTGATCCGGGCGATCCCGTCGGAGCCGGTCAGCACCCCGCCCCGCAGGAACGTCCCGTTGTCCGGCTCGTCGTGCCCGTTGCCCCCGACGAATCCGGAGTACTCGCCGAGCGCGTCGCAGTGCCAGATCTCCACGAGCGCGTTGGCCAGCGGGGCACACGTGTCGTCGTCGACGACGGTGAGCGTGAGTTTCAGCGGGACACCGGTTTTGTCCTCGCTGACGTCGGCGCGGACGAGCTGTCCGTCGAGGTAGTAGGGGCCTTCGGTCATCTCCTTGGTGAGGGTGCAGACGGCCGCGGCGGCCACGGGAGCCTGGTCGGCGGTCGAGGAGGTCGAGGAGGGGGCTTCGGGCGCGGCGGCGCCCACCGCCAGCGTGGCCGCCGTTGCGCCTGAGGCGATGAGTACGGTCCGGCGTCCGATCGTTGTGTGTGTCATGAGCACGGGACCGTAGAAGCGGAATCTGTCGGGGTGCTGTGGGAACGGCAAAGTGACGAGGCGTCAAGTCGCTTGTGAGACACGTGGGGCTGCTGTGCTCCGCACCCCTCGGGACGCGAAAAGGGTGCGGGCCCGCGTCTCCCCTCCGAGCGCGGGCCCGCACCCTTTCCCCTTGTGCCGGGGCCGGGAGGGTCCTGGCCCCCCCGGCCGGCGAGGGCCTCGCTGCGGGATGGCGAGGCCCTCGGGCAACCGGTCCGGTGGTCAGCCGACCCGGTCGACAGCCGCGGCCGGCCAGCCGGCGCCGTTCGGCGGCGTGTTCGGCCAGCCGGTGGCCTGCTGCGGCACGGGTTGGGGCACCGGCTGCGGCATGGCCTGCGGCTGCTGTTGCGGATACGCCTGCGGCTGGCCCTGGGCGGCCACGGCGGTCAGCCCGCTCGGCATACCCGTCGTGCCGCGGGTCTGGGCGGCCGTGAGCGGCTGCGGCTGCCCGGGGATCCCGTTCGCCGCGGCGACGAGCGGCTGTTGTGGCTGGGGCTGTCCCATCATCCCGTTCGCCGCGGCGGTCAGCGGCTGTGGCTGCGGCTGTCCGGCCATCCCGTTCGCCGCCGCGGTGAGTCCCGGGTACCCCTGTCCGTTGGTCGAGCCGACGAGCCGGTCGACCGCCGCCGTGCCCGAGCTGTAGCTGGTCCCTGTGCCCAGCGCCGGCACGGCGGCTCCCCTCCTGGTCCCGTAGAGCACCGACTCCAGGCCTGCCACCAGGCGTTGTACATCGGCCTGGGGGCGCACCACGAGCCGCAGGAAGCGGCTGGACGAGCCGATCTTGTTGCCGCACTCGCGGACCAGGACCCGGTGCTCGGTGAGCAGTCGGTCCCGGACCACGGTGCCTTCGGCGCCCACGGGGAGGCGCACGAAGAGGAAGTTGCCCTGCGACGGGTAGATCGTGAGACCGGGCAGCGCGGACAGCTGGCGCGCCATGTCGAGCCGGTCCCGGCGCACCATGTGCAGGCTCTCCAGGTACTCGGGACCGTGGTCCCTGAGCATGAACACCACGGTCTCCGCGAAGGAGTTGAGGTTCCACTTCGGCAGCATGGAGCGGACTCTGCCCGCCAGGCTCGGGTTGGCCACCATGTAGCCGAACCGCACGCCGTGCAGACCGAAGTTCTTGCCGAGGCTGCGCAGCACGATGACGTTGGGGCGCAGTACCGCGTCCTCGACGACACTCGGCTCGGACTCCGCGTCGGCGAACTCCAGGAACGACTCGTCGATGACGATCAGGTCCAGGTCGGCGAGCGCGTCGCAGAAGGCCATGATCGTCTGCCGGGGCAGGAAGCCGCCGTCGGGGTTGTTCGGGTTGCAGATGACGGCGGCGCGGGTGCCACGGGACCGGATGAACTGGATGTACTGGGCCGGGTCGAGGGCGAACCCGGCGCTTTCCTGGAGCGGGAACATGTCGACGCGCTTGCCGGTCTCCAGCGGCTGGTCGGTCCAGCGGCCGAAGGTGGGGACGGGAATGGCCAGCGACTCCCGGACCAGCAAATGGTCGATCCAGGTGATCAGTTCCGTCGATCCGTTGCCCATCGCCACGCACTGCGGGGGAAGTTGAAGCAGATTGCACAGCTCGCTGGTGATGGTGTCCGCGCTGCTCGGGTAGTACGTGATGATGTCGCGCAACCGGTGGGTCAGCTCATCGAACATCGCGGGCGTGGGGAAATACGGATTGCACGGGATGCAGAAGTCCAGCGGACCCGCCTCCCCGCTCTCGCGTGCCAGCGCGGCCATCGAGGGGCTGTGCGCGCCGGTGCGGAACAGCGAGGTGACATTGTCGGCCATGGACCCTCCGTCCTTGAGGGGCGGCCCGAGCGGGGATACGCGAGCCGCCCTCTAGTACGGGCGGCTGTGTGTCTCTGTTCAACGACTGTGAACTGATGTGGAAGTTGTGAAACACCTGTGAAGGCTGTTCACAAGTTGAACGAGTGCACCGTCGTCGTCCGGTACGTCTGCCCCGGCCGCAGCACGGTCGACGGGAACTCCGGGCGGTTCGGCGAGTCCGGGAAGTGCTGGGTTTCCAGGCAGAGCGCGTCGCCAGGGCCGTACGCGTGGCCGCCGGGGCCCACGAGGGTGCCGTCCAGGAAGTTGCCGGAGTAGAGCTGTACGCCGGGTTCTGTCGTCGCGATCCGAAGGGTGCGGCCGGAGAGCGGCTCGTGGACGGTCGCGATGTGTTCGGGCCGTTCCGTGAGCCCCTTGTCGAGGACCAGGTTGTGGTCGAGGCCCTGGGCGTGCCGGAGTTGCGGATCGTCCGTCCGCAGGCGCAGGCCCGCGCCGACCGTCCTCGGCTCGCGGAAGTCGAAGGGTGTGCCCGCGACGTCGGCGAGCTCGCCGGTGGGGACGAGGTGCGCGTCGACCGGTGTGTAGCGGGACGCGGCGATCGTCAGCTCGTGGCCGTGCACCGGGCCGGTGCCCTCGCCCGCCAGGTTCCAGTACAGGTGGTGGGTGAGGTTGACGACCGTGGCCCGGTCGGTGACCGCCTCGTAGTCGACGCGCCAGTCGCCCTGTCCGGTCAGCGTGTACGTGACCTTCGTCGTCAGCGTGCCGGGGAAGCCCATCTCGCCGTCGGCGGCCGTGCGGCGCAGGATGAGGCCCACGTCGGAGCCGGCGGTGAAGTCCTCGACGTCCCAGACCTGCCTGTCGAAGCCCTCGGGGCCGCCGTGCAGGTTGTTCCCGCCGTTGTTGGCGGGGAGCCCATGCTCCTCGCCGTCGAGGGTGAACCTGCCGCCTGCGATGCGGTTGCCGTACCGGCCGATGAGGGCGCCGAAGTACGGGCTGGACGCCTCGTACTCCTCGATCGTGGCGAAACCGAGTGACACGTTGGCGTACCGGCCGTGGCGGTCGGGGAGTTCCAGCGACTGGACGACACCGCCGTACGACAGGACCTTCAGCCGGGTGCCGCCGTTCTCCAGCGACCAGCGGTGGACCAACGCGCCGTCGGCGAGTGTTCCGAACAGTTCCTTCACGGTCGTCCTGTCTTCCAACTGTCTTCCAGAGCAGAGAAATGGGGCCCCGCGGGCATGTGCCCGCGAGGCCCCATCGGGAACGCTACGAACCGACCTTGCGCTTGTTCCACACGTCGAAGCCGACCGCCGCGAGGAGCACCAGGCCCTTGATGACCTGCTGCCAGTCGCTGCCGACGCCGACGAGGTTCATGCCGTTGTTGAGCACACCGAGGACGAGGCCACCGATGATCGCGCCGAGGACCGTGCCCACGCCGCCGCTCATCGACGCGCCGCCGATGAACGAGGCGGCGATCGCCTCGAGTTCGAAGTTCACACCGGCCTTGGGCGAGGCCGCGTTGAAGCGGGCCGCGAAGACCAGACCGGCCAGCGCCGCGAGCATGCCCATGTTGAGGAAGACCAGGAAGGTGACCTTCTTGTCCCGCACACCGGACAGCTTCGCCGCGGGCAGGTTGCCGCCGATCGCGTACACATGGCGGCCGATGATGGCGTTGCGCATCACATAGCCGAAGCCGACGACGAGGACGCCGAGGATGATCAGCACCACCGGGGCGCCCTTGTAGCTGGCGAGCAGCATCGTCACCGTGAGGACGGCCGCGACCAGGGCCACGATCTTCAGCAGGAAGAGCTTGGCGGGCGGCACGTCGAGCGCGAACTCCTGCTGCCGCCTGCGGTCGCGGACCTCCTGGAGCACCACGAACGCGATCACGGCGAAGCCGAGCAGCAGCGTGAGGTTGTGGTAGTTGGTGTCCGGACCGACCTCGGGGAGGAAGCCGTTGGCGACCTTCTGCAGACCCTGCGGGAACGGGCCGACGGTCTGGCCCTCCAGGAAGATCTCCGTGAGACCGCGGAAGAGCAGCATTCCGGCGAGGGTGACGATGAACGAGGGTATGCCGAGGTAGGCGATGAAGAACCCTTGCATGGCTCCCGCGGCGGCGCCCAGGAGCAGGCACAGCACCACGGCCAGCGGCCAGGCCACGTCGTGATTGACCATCAGTACGGCCGCCACCGCGCCCACGAACGCCGTGAGCGAGCCGACCGACAGGTCGATGTGGCCCGCGATGATGACGAGCATCATGCCGATCGCGAGGATCAGGATGTAGCTGTTCTGCAGCACCAGGTTGGACACGTTGCGCGGCAGCAGCAGGTCGCCGTCCGTCCACACCGCGAACAGCACCACGATCAGGCCGAGCGCGATCAGCATGCCGTACTGCCGCATGTTGCGGCGCATGCCGTCCAGCATCAGCTGGAGCAGGCCGTCGCCCCCGGTCGAACCCCCCTTGCCGGCGGGCGCCGGGGCCGGGGACTTGGCGGTCACATTCGTGCTCATCCGTCTTACCTCTTGTCCTTCGTCATCTGGCGCATCAGCACTTCCTGCGTGGCCTCGGCCCGCGGGACCTCACCGGTCAGCCGTCCGGCGGCCATCGTGTAGATGCGGTCGCACATTCCGAGCAGTTCCGGCAGCTCGGAGGAGATGAAGACGACCGCCTTGCCCTCGGCGGCCAGTTTGTCGATGACCGTGTAGATCTCGAACTTGGCGCCCACGTCGATACCGCGGGTCGGCTCGTCCAGGATCAGCACGTCGGGGCCTGCGAAGATCCACTTGCTGAGGACGACCTTCTGCTGGTTGCCGCCCGACAGCTTGCCCACCGGCTCGAAGACCGTCGGCGCCTTGATGTTCATCGACTTGCGGAAGCTCTCGGCGACCTGCCGCTCCCCGTGCTCGTCGACGACACCGCGCTTGGAGACCTTGCCCAGGGCACTGAGCGAGATGTTCCGGTTGATGGTGTCGATGAGGTTGAGGCCGTAGTGCTTGCGGTCCTCGGTCACGTACGCGATCCCGTGCCCGACCGCCTCGGGCACGGTCTTCGTACGGATCTCCTTGCCGTCCTTCAGGACGGTGCCGCCCGCGTACCGGCCGTAGGTGCGCCCGAACACGCTCATCGCGAGCTCGGTGCGCCCGGCGCCCATGAGCCCGGCGATGCCGACGATCTCCCCGCGGCGCACCTCGATCGACACGTCGTCGACCACCTTGCGCTGCTGGTCGATCGGGTGGTGCACGGTCCAGTTGCGGATCTCCAGGGCCGGCGCCGTGCCCACCTCGGTGTCGTGCGGGGTGCGGTCCGGGAAGCGGTGGTCGAGGTCGCGCCCGACCATGCCGCTGATGATCCGGTCCTCGGTGGTCTCCGGGGCCTTCACGTCGAGCGTCTCGATGGACCGCCCGTCGCGCAGGATCGTCACCGAGTCCGCGACCGTCTCGATCTCGTTGAGCTTGTGCGAGATGATGATCGAGGTGATGCCCTGGTCCTTGAGGCCCAGGATGAGGTCGAGGAGTTTGCCGCTGTCCTCGTCGTTCAGAGCCGCCGTCGGCTCGTCGAGGATCAGCAGCTTCACCTTCTTCGACAGCGCCTTCGCGATCTCGACGAGCTGCTGCTTGCCCACGCCGATGTCGGCGACGCGGGTGTCGGGGTGCTCGTTCAGCCCGACCCGCCGCAGCAGTTCGGTCGCGTGCTTCAGCGTCTCGCTCCAGCTGATGAAGCCGCGGGTGGCGTGCTCGTTGCCGAGGAAGATGTTCTCCGCGATGGAGAGATACGGCACCAGCGCGAGCTCCTGGTGGATGATCACAATGCCGTGCTGCTCACTCGCCCGGATGTCCTTGAACTGGCAGACCTCTTCTTCGAAGAGGATCTCGCCCTCGTAGGTTCCGTGCGGGTGAACGCCGGAGAGGACCTTCATGAGGGTCGACTTTCCGGCGCCGTTCTCCCCGCAGATGGCGTGGACCTCGCCCGGCCGGACGCTCAGTGAGACGTCCGACAGCGCCTTGACGCCGGGAAAGGTCTTGACGATCGAGCGCATTTCCAGGACGGGTCCCGCCATGGTCGTGCCTTCCAATCCTTAGGAAACGGCGGTTACTTGAGGTCGCTTTCCTTGATGTAGCCGGAGTCGACGACAACTTCCTTGTAGTTGGCCTTGTCGACGTTCACCGGCTCCAGCAGGTAGGCGGGGACGACCTTCGCGCCGTTGTCGTACGTCTTGGTGTCGTTCGTCTCCGGCTTCTTGTCGCCCAGGACGGCGTCGACCATCTTCGAGGCGACCTCGGCGAGCTGGCGGGTGTCCTTGTAGACGGTCTGCGTCTGCTCACCGGCGATGATCGACTTCACCGAGGCGACCTCGGCGTCCTGGCCGGTGACGATCGGCAGCGGCTTGGTCTTGGAGCCGTAGTCGTCCGACTTCAGCGCCGACAGGATGCCGATGGAGATGCCGTCGTACGGCGAGAGCACCGCGTCGACCTTGGCGCTCTTGTACGCCGACGTCAGCAGGTCGTCCATGCGCTTCTGCGCGGTGCCACCGTCCCAGCGCAGCGTGGTGACCTGGTTCAGCTTCGTCTGACCCGACTTGACCACCAGCTGCTTCTTGTCGATGAACGGCTGCAGGACCTTCATCGCGCCGTTGAAGAAGTACTGGGTGTTGTTGTCGTCGTTGGAGCCCGCGAACAGCTCGACGTTGAACGGGCCCTTCTTGGAGCCGTCCTTGAGACCGAGCTTCTCGACGATGTAGCCGCCCTGCAGCTCGCCGACCTTCTCGTTGTCGAACGACGCGTAGTAGTCCACGTTCGGCGAGTTGAGGATCAGGCGGTCGTAGGAGATGACCGGGATCTTCGCGTCCTTGGCCTGCTGGAGGACGTTGTCGAGCGACTTGTTGTCGATCGCCGCGATGATCAGCGCGGAGACACCCTGCGTGATCATGTTCTCGATCTGCGAGACCTGGGTGTCGGGGTCGTCCTCGCCGTAGACCAGCTTGGTCTTGTAGCCGGCCGCCTTCAGGTTCTTCTCCACGTTGGCGCCGTCGGCGATCCACCGCTCGGAGGACTTGGTCGGCATCGCGATGCCGACGGTGGAGCCCTTGGAGTCTCCCTTCGTGTCCTCGCTGCCGCCGTCGCTGTCCTGCCCGCAGGCGGACAGGGTCAGGGCCAGAGAGGCGGCCGCGGCTATGGCGGAAAGCGCTGCTTTGCGATTGCGCATGATCAACTTCCTTGATGATTCTGGACGGCTCGGTCTGGCGGTGCGTGGAGATGGAGCGAGGATCGACCGAGAGGAGGTGTGTCGGATTGTGTTCGGCCGCGTCGTCTTTTGTGAAGGGGGTGTGCTCGGAACGTTATGAGGGAATGTCAAACCGTTGGAGTGCGCCCGGCAGTCGGGAGCCCAGCGGCGCCATGTCCCCGTCCGCCCCGTGCCGCGCGAGCAGGTCCAGGGCGAGCCGGCCGCGCCGCACCCGTTCCTTCGCCGTCGACAGCGTCACGTCCCGCATGTGATGACCGTACGGGTAGATCCCGGGAGCCTTGGACAGACCGAACTTGAGATACAGCGGGGCACCACGGCGGATCAACTCGGCGACCTCGTACATGCGCACGTATCCGCCGAGATCGTCGGGGGCCTCGATGTACATGTCCATGGGCGCTGCGCTGACCCTGCGGATCTCCGTCAGGTGGTCGAGCGTGAGATCGCTCGGCACGTTGATGGAGTCGCCGCCGAGTTGCTCGTACACGGCGTAGGCAGCCGGGTTGACCGGGCCGATGAGCGCCGAGACCTTCAGCGTCGTGTCGGCCGGGATGATCCCGGCGACGCGGGCCCGGTGCAAGGTCCACAGCACGCCCTCGTCAGCCACGAGGAGGCACTTTACGCCCAACTCCGTTGCACGGACGGCGTCTTCAAGACATCCTGCTACCGCGTCGTGGCCGCGGGCGCGCAGCCCCCCGCCTCGCGAGTCGGTACGGGTCGAGCCGCCGATGTCCCACGTGCCGCGCGGGCCCGTGAAGAGGCACAACTCGATGTCGCGCTCGTTCGTGGCCTCGACCATCTCGGTGATCTCGGCGTCGGTCAGCATCCAGACGCCGCTGCCCTGGCTGATCCGGTGGATCGGCACGTCGAGCCGTGAGGATTCCTTGAGGACCACGGCGAGCGCCTCCGGCCCCTCGCACGAGGGGACTTCGGTGCGCCAGCGGCCGCCTTCCGGGAAGGCGTGCGGTGAGGCGTCGGCGGGGGAGAGAGCGGGCGCGTCCAGGCCGAGTGCGGCGAGCGCCTGCTCACCGGGTCGACGGGCCGCCTTGGGAGAAGGGTCGGTCACGAGCTGTCCTTAGCTGGAGCTGGCTTTGGCGGGATTCGCGTCCGAGGGGCCGGACGTGGTTCGTGGCGGTGGATGGATGTACGCCGGTACGGAGCGTCAGGTCTCCGTACCGGCGTACGGTTCGTGGCGGCGGCCGGTACTGCGGTACTTGGTCTTGTCGTCGGTTGTCGTTCGAACTCCCGCCGTTCGCCCGGAGGGCGGTCGACGCGCCGTCGGAGTACGTGCAGGAGGCCGCGTGGCAGGGGGAGTTCGACGAGAGGTCGACGAGAGGACTTTAAGGCCGCAGCAGTACCTTGCCGACCTTGGGGTCGCCGGACCCCACCAGCTCGATGGCGTGAGCGAACTCGTCCAACGGCAGCTCGTGCGTGACCAGCGGAAGGGGATCGAGGAGACCGGCGCCGAAGACCCGCACCGTGTGGGCCCAGGCCTCCGGCGGCGCCCCGAACACGGTGTGCACCTCCAACTGCCGTACGACGAGATCGGTGGGGTCGAGTCCCTCGGCACCCGGAGCCGGGATACCGGTGAGGACGAGACGTCCGCCGCGCCGGAGCAGGGAGGCGGCGGTGGTCGCGGCGGACGCCGACCCGGCGGTCTCGATCACCACGTCGAAGTCGTCCGGCAACTCCTGGTCCCGGGTACGGAATCCGGTGGCGCCGAACGTTTTCGAGAGCTCCTCGCGGTCCGGGCGGGTGCCCACCACGAGCAGCTCCGCGGGCGAGCCCGCCTTCAGGAACTGCACGGCGAACATGCCGAGCGTTCCGGTGCCGACGACGGCCACCCGCTCGCCGGGCCGCGCGTTCGCCTTGAGCGCCGCCGCCGCGATACAGGCCGCCGGCTCCAGCAGCGCCGCCGCCGTCAGGTCGGCGTCGTCCGGCAGGACGTGCAGCAGCCGGGCGGGCAGCGTGAGCGTGGTGGCCATGGCGCCGGGCTGGGTGAAGCCCGTCTCCTCGTAGCCCGCCGTGCACAACGTTGTCTCGCCCTCGTGACAGCGGTCGCAGACCTGGCAGTTGCGGAAGCCCTCACCGACCACCTTGCGGCCCACCAGTCCCGCCGGGACCCCGGGGCCGACCGCCTCGACAGTGCCCGACCACTCGTGGCCCGGCGTCAGCGGATAACGGACGTACCCCTCGGGCCGGTTGCCCTGGTACAGCTCACGGTCACTGCCGCAGATACCGCTCGCGTGGACCCGTACGAGGGCCTCGCCCGCGGCGGGCGGTGTGGGCTCGTGGGCGACCAGCCGGTGCTCGCCCGGACGCTCGACCACGACGGCCTGTGCTTCGGCGCTCATGACTGCTCCGTGTCGATGGGTCGGGTCGTCGCGGCGGTCGCGGCCGTCGGGGCTCCGAAGGAGCGGTGGCCGCCCCCGCGGCCCACCGCGGCGGCGCGCGACCACAGCCGCGCATGGCGGCCGTACCGGTACGTCCGAGGCCCGCGGCTCAACCCGCTGCCGGGCGCCATCACTTGTCACCGCTCTTCGGCTTGCGCTGCTCCCAGCCGTCCGCCCACAGGTCGAAGCGGGCCTGCTGCTGCGGGAACTCGGCCGCCGCGTCCGTGTCCAGCTCGACGCCGAGACCGGGCTCGTGCGACAGCTCGAAGTAGCCGTCGACGACCTGCGGGGCACCCTTCACGACCTTTTTGATCTCCGCGTCCGCGAAGTCGTTGAAGTGCTCCAGGATCTTGAAGTTCGGGGAGGTGAAGCCGACTTGGAGCGAGGCGGCGGTGAGAACCGGACCGCCCACGTTGTGGGGCGCCACGAGGACGTAGTGGGCCTCGGCGGTCGCCGCCAGCTTCCGGGTCTCCCAGATGCCGCCGAGGTGGCCGACATCCGGCTGGATGATGTCCACGGCCTGGCTCTCGAAGAGCTCGCGGAACTCGATGCGGTCGTGGATGCGCTCGCCGGTCGCGACCGGGATGTCGACCTTCGCCGCCACCTTCTCCAGCGCCTTCAGGTTCTCCGGCGGGACCGGCTCCTCCAGCCAGGCCGGCTTGAACGGCGCGAGCTCGCGCGCGAGGCGGATCGCCGTGGCGGGCGAGAAGCGACCGTGCATCTCCAGCATCAGCTCGGCCTCGGGGCCGATGGCGTCCCGCACCGCCTCGATCAGCGAGACCGCGTACAGCGACTGCTCGTGGTCGAGCTCGAAGTGCCCCGTCCCGAAGGGGTCGATCTTCAGCGCCTTGTACCCGCGCGCGACGACCTCCTGGGCCGCCTTGTGGTACGCCTCCGGAGTGCGCTCCGTGGTGTACCAGCCGTTCGCGTACGCCTTCACCCGGTCGGTGACCTTGCCGCCCAGCAACTGCCACACGGGCACGCCCAGCGCCTTGCCCTTGATGTCCCAGCACGCCATCTCGATCACGGCGATGCCGGACATCACGATCTCTCCGGCCCGCCCGTAGTCGCCGTACTTCATGCGGCGCACGAGGTCCTCGACAGCGAAGGGGTCGGAGCCGAGAATGTGGTTGGCCTCCGCCTCCCGCAGATAGCCGAGCAGCGCGTCGGTGTGCCCCAGCATGCGGGTCTCACCGACTCCGGTGATGCCCTCGTCGGTGTGCACCTGGACATAGGTCAGGTTGCGCCACGGCGTCCCGACCACGTGTGTGCTGATTCCGGTGATGCGCACGGAAATTGCCCCTTGTGCTCTACGGCCCTGTTCGAAATTTCGTCACACGTTCGAAATGCTGGCCAGACAGTAAGGATCCGGCGGCGGCAGTGTCAATGGGGCGAACGCACAACGGTTTCGACCTGATGGGCTGGGAAGACGGCGAATGGTCCGTCCTGTCCTCAACTCGCCACGCCGGAACGGGGAGTTCAGCACAGAACTTTCACAGGCACGACTGTGAACGTGACCTGCGCGGAGTTTAGTCTTCCGGCGTCATGGACTACTGCCACCCGTGCCAAAGGCACCTCAATGGCGCCCTCGCTTGCCCAGGGTGCGGTACACCGGCCGAAGCGTGCCGGGAGTACGCGGCTTCTCTCGAGGACCGCGAGGATGCCGTCGACGAGCTCGACGACGACCCCGAGGGCGAGGAGCCGACGGGTGGTGGACGCGGGTCCCGGCGCCGGGGCGGCCGCGGGGTCCGGGCCAGCCGGCGCGACCGGCGTGCCGCGCTGCACCGGCGGCGGCGCAGGCGGGTGCTGCTCGTGGGCGCGGGGCTGTTGCTCGCGGCGGGCGGGCTCAGTCTGGCGGAGCTGGGCATAGAGGGCCCCTCCCAGGAGCCGAGGGCGGCGGCGGACGACGCGGCGTCCGGTACGTCGGCCTCCGCGGACGGCGCGGCGTCGTCCGACGACGAGGCCGGTGCCGGCGGCGGGGCGGGTGCGGGGGCGCCGGACGCGTCGGCGTCCCCCTCGGCGTCGGAGTCGGACAAGTCCAAGAAGGACAAGGACAAGAACGACGGCAAGGGGGAGGAGGAGGACGGGGACAAGGAGTCGGGCGACAAGTCCCCGACATCCGACCCCACGTCCACGGCGCCGGCCCCGGATCCGGCGACCCCGGACGACCCGACCACGTCGGACCCGGACCCGACGCCCACGAAGGACGACCCGACCCCGGCCCCGACCCCTTCGGAAACGTGCACGCGTTTCCTGTGGTGGTGCTCATAGCCTGCGGGCCGGTGGGGGCTGGTCGCGCAGTTCCCCGAGCCCCTGGCAGGGCGGGGCTGAGGCTATTTGGCAGCCTGCGGGTGAGTGGGGGTTGCTCGCGCAGTTCCCCGAGCCCCTGGCGGGGGCCGGATGGTCCCCTGCCGGAGGGGACGCGGCGGGATGTGTGTCCGCAGCGTACGACGACACACGTACGCAGCCACCGTGCGGCAACCGCGCCTTACGTCACCGGCTGCGGACGCACGTCCCGCCGCGTCCCCGCCACCCACAGACGAAACGCCGGCCCCCACCCACCCCAGGGGCGCGGGGAACTGCGCGATCAACCCCCACCCACCCGCAGCTCACCCACCAGCCGAGCCCGATCCCACCCCGGCGGAGCCGTCAAGCATCCGTAGCAGCAACCCCCGCAACACCACCCGCTCCTCCCGCGAGAGCCCCGCAAGCGGCTCCCGCGCGAAGCGGAGCGACTCCCGCAGGCTCCGGGCAATCCGCAACCCCTCCTCCGTCGCCGCGGCCAGCTTCACGCGTCGGTCCGCGGGATCGGGCCGCCGCTCCGCCAGCCCCCGCGCCTCCAGCCGGTCCACGATCCCGGTGACATTGGACGGCTCGCACTTCAGCTGCTGAGCCAGCCGCCGCATGGGCAGCGGCTCAAGGGCGAGCAGGCTCAACAGCTTGGCCTGTGCCCCGGTCAGCGCGTGCCCGGCCGCGGCGTCCTCGTACTCCTCGTGATAGCGGGACACGACCGTGCCGATGAGGTCCACGACCTCAAGCGTCAGCGGGTCGACCCGGGGTGTCTTCTGCGTGGCCATGGATTCCAGCCTACCCCGTTACTTGACAGCATGAAATATTAAGGCGCATGGTTGTTTAAGATACTGAACTAAATTGAGGCCTCAGAGCCGCTGTACCGAGAAGGGCGCCCCCCATGACCGACACCCCCGAGCTCGCCGCCACCAACCGCGAATGGCACCTCGTCAGCCGCCCGGTCGGCTGGCCGAAGCCCGAGGACTTCGCACTCGTCGAGGCCGAGGTGAAGCAGCCCGGACCGGGCCAGGTCCTGGTGCGCAACGAGTACCTGTCCGTGGACCCGTACATGCGCGGCCGCATGAGCGACGCGAAGTCGTACGTCGCTCCCTTCGAGCTCGGCAAGGTCATGCAGGGCGGCGCCGTCGGCGAGGTCGTCGCCTCGAACGCCGAGGGCATCACGGTCGGCGACCACGTCCTGCACTTCTTCGGCTGGCGCGAGTACGCCGTCGTCGACGCCAAGCAGGCCGTCAAGGTCGACCCCGAGGCCGCGCCCCTGAGCACGTACCTCGGCGTTCTCGGCATGACCGGCCTCACCGCGTACGCGGGCCTCACGCGCACCGCCGTCTTCAAGGAGGGCGACTCGGTCTTCGTCTCCGGCGCCGCCGGTGCCGTCGGCAGTCAGGTCGGCCAGATCGCCAGGCTCAAGGGTGCCTCCCGGGTCATCGGCTCCGCCGGCTCCGACGAGAAGGTCAAGCTCCTGACCGAGGAGTACGGCTTCGACGCGGCCTTCAACTACAAGAACGGCCCCGTACGCGAGCAGCTGCGCGAGGCCGCCCCCGACGGCATCGACGTCTACTTCGACAACGTCGGCGGCGACCACCTGGAGGCCGCGATCGGCTCCCTCAACCTCCACGGCCGTATCGCGATCTGCGGGATGATCTCCGTCTACAACAACACGGAGCCCGCCCCCGGCCCGAAGAACCTCGCCCGTCTCATCGCGACCCGCGGCCGTATCGAGGGCCTCCTCGTCGGTGACCACTACGACCTGCAGCCGCAGTTCGTCCAGGAGGTCGGCCCCTGGGTCCGCTCCGGCGAACTCAAGTACCGCGAGACGGTCGTCGAGGGCATCGACAACAACCTGGAGGCGTTCTTCGGCGTCCTGCGAGGCGACAACATCGGCAAGATGATCGTCAAGCTCTGAGGCTCCCGATGGCGATGGGCTTCGCCCTCCAGGGGTGCGGGGAGCTGCGAGACCAGCCCCCCACCGACCCGCGCTGTCAACTCAACCCCCGGTTCACGTCGCACCGCTCACGAAAGCGCTGCGACGTGAACCACCCGAATCAGCCGCTGATTCTCCGGCGGAACGTCCCTCAGGACACCGTCAGCAAAGCACGTGCGACCTGCGGGAACTGTCCCTTCGGGTGATTGCGGAACAGCGGCTCCGTGCCGAACAGCACGGCATGCGGACCGCTCACCACCGAGGCCTGCCCCGCGGCCTGCGCCGGACCGCCGCCGCCGTCCTCCAGCGCACGCCAGTGCCCGGACACGAGCGGGTTCCCGGCCGCGTACGACTGCTCCACGCGGACCCTGGGACCGAGGTCCGTGAACCACATCGGCGCGTACACGAAGCCGTGGTCCGGGGCGCCCGAGGTCACCCCGTCGGCCGAATTGACCACCCGCACCACGCCGTTGGCGTCGCCGTTGCCCTCGACGGGCTTGACCGCGAGGAGCCCCGTGGCGGCGTTGAGGGCCGCTCCGGTGGCTCCGCGGCCGATCATGCCCTCGCGGGCCAGGAAGCCGTCCAGGGCGGCACGTGCGGCCGTGTTGAGGCCTCTGTGGTCCAGACCTGCGGAGGCGAACAGGACGTCCGCCTTCGACCAGTCGAAGCCCGCGTTGAGGATCGCCGTCGAGACGGGCGTCACGTCGAAGTTCATCTCGCGCAGCGCGAACAGCTCGCCCGGGGTGACCGCCGCGGCGACCCGAACGCGGTGGAGCGGGGCCGTGCCGGTCGCCTTCGTCGCGTCGAAGGCGACGTCGTACTTCTTCGCCAGGACCACGGCCTTCGAGCGCGCCGATGCGGGCACGATCGCACTGCCGTCGGCCGCCCGCCGTACCGAAATCCCGTCCGCGAGAAGGGAGTTGAGGGCCGCGATCTCACGGGCGTCGTCGAGCCGCAGCCGGAGTGCGCCGCGCGGCGCCACATAGCCGACGTTCGCGGCCTCGTGGACCGCGCGGTCCGGCACGGAGAGCTTCACGGAGAGCTTCGACGACGTCCGTACGGTGTCGACCGTCGCGCCCCACAGCCGACCGAGGCTCCAGCCCGAGATGTCGTACATCACGGACACCTTGTCGCTGATGTCCCGCCCGTCCGACAGCATCACATTGGCCATACCGCGCTTGGGCTGACGCAGGTCGACGACGTACGAGCCCTTCGCGTACGTCTTCCCGGCGAGCCTGAAGTCCTTTGTCGCGCGCCGGACCTGGACGTCGTTGGCGAGCAGGTGGTCGACGAGCCGGGCCGCGGCGGTGGCCGAACGCTGTGCCTTCGCGCCCGCCGGGATCACGTACGCGCGCGGGAAGTCCGTCGTGTAGACGTCCTCCGGGCCGATGCCCGGCACGCCCGGCACGGTCTCC
The DNA here is from genome assembly GCF_026341515.1 of Streptomyces sp. NBC_00878. Classification (NCBI taxonomy): domain Bacteria; kingdom Bacillati; phylum Actinomycetota; class Actinomycetes; order Kitasatosporales; family Streptomycetaceae; genus Streptomyces; species Streptomyces sp. NBC_00878. Next base: position 7,628,437 of record NZ_JAPEOK010000001.1, read on the forward strand.
GGCGAGACCGGCACCTGCGCGGCGCCCGTGACGCTCCGCCGGAAGACCTCGATCTGGTCGGCGATGAGCGAAGTGCGGTTGGTCTGCGTGTAGTTGAGGCTCGCGCGCATCGCCGCGCCCGCGATGGCCACGTTGATCGCCGAGCGGCGGCGCAGCTCGGTGACGGGCAGGTCGTCGTACTCGTCGTTGTTCACCGCCATCGGGAACTCGACCGTGTGCGCGGCGACCGTGCCGTGGAACGGCATGTACTGCGGGGTGAAGATCGGCGGCCAGTCGTCCCAGCCCTCCTCCTGGTCCCGGAACGGGATCTGGGCGGGCTCCACACCGTCCTTGTCGGGCGTGTAGCCGAGGCCGTTGACGGCGGCCTCCATGCCCAGGGCGTTGGCGTAGGTGTTCTTCAGGAAGAGGTCGTACTCGTAGTTCTCGCCGTGCGGGGGAGTGGTGGGCTCGATGAGCGTGCCGTTGACGTAGCCGTGCAGGTCGACCATGACCGCGGGCTGCTTGTCGATCGCGATCTGGCGCATCGCGCGGACCTCGGGCTGCGAGGCGGTCACGAAGTCACGGTTCAGGTCGAAGCCGTTGGCGTTGGCGCGGGTGCCGGCGATACGGCCGTCCGGGTTCGCGGTGATGTTGAAGTACACGCGGTTGCGTGCGAGGAGGTCGGTGGTCGACCGGTCCTGGGCCGTGGCGAGTTTCTCGATGAGACCGAGGGCCGCGTCCGTGCCCTCCCACTCATTGCCGTGGATGTTGTTGTTGAAGAAGACGGGTGTCTTGTAGGTGCGTTTGATGGATGGGTCCTTGGCGGCGGCCGAGGGCGCGTTCTCGATCAGTTCGCGCATACGTTCCTGGGCGCGGGCCTGCTGGGTGGACTCGGGCGCGGTCACGGTGACGAGGTAGAGGCGGTGGCCGCCGGCCGAACGGCCCGCGACCTCCACGCTCACGCGGTCGCCGAGCCGCTGGAGCGCGTTCAGCTTCGGGGCGATGGCGTGGTACGGGGTGAGGCCGAGCTTGATGGACTTGTCGGCCGGGTTCTCCGGGTCCGGGGTGAGGACCTGCTCGCGCGGGTAACCGCGGGTGCCTCCGCCTCCGGCGGTTTTGGTGCCGTCGGTGAGTTTGGTGACGGGGGAGGTGAGGGCGCGGTCCGTCGTGCTCTCAGAGGTTCTGGCGGCGGTCCGGTCGGAGGCGCCTGAGCCCTCGCGGACCGGGGGCGCGGGCTGGGATGTGGGGTCGGCTACGGCGCCGTTCGGGGTGAGCAGGAGGGTGGCCGCCGCGGTGGCGGTGGCCGTGGCGATCAGGGCGGGTCTCGGCAGGCGCACGCGTTCCTCCGCTGGAGTTTCTTCTGTGGACATCGCTGACATCGGTACGCGGAGGTCTACCTGTTCAACTCTCCTGCAACAAGAGGGCGTTGGCGTCACGGGTGTCGCAGATGCCGCCGATACCGCCGATACCGCCGATGGAGGGTCCTTGGGTGTGAGACGGGGCATGCTGAGGGGGACGCCGGTTCGGAGCGTGTGTGCGTGCGTGGGTGTGTCCGTGTCCGTGTGCGTGAGGCGAGGAGGGTCCATGGCAGCGATTCCGTCGCTCCCCAGCAGGGATGACGTCGCGCGTATCGCGCGCAGCACGACCGACATCACCGGGCAACTGCTCGACGCGGCAGGGAACATCACGCGCATCGCGATCAACACCTTTGATCCGAGAGACGGTTCGGGGGCGGAGGCGTTGCGGGTGGTGCGGCAGACGACTGCCGGGGGTTGGTAACTGCTCGCCAAGGAGCGCATACAAGGCCGAATTGGCTCGATCGTGTGATGGTCGGCTTCCAGGCTTGCGGTGTCCTGGGCCGTCCGGGTTAACGTGATCGTGCGATCTAGGGGGTGTTTCGAAAGTCCGGTGCGGTGCCCGCGGTGTCCGGTGCGTGCTCTCGGTGTGCCGGCCGGAAGCCCTCGTACTGGACGTACTTGGGCTTTCGGCCGGTGCAGCGAGAGCGCGTGCCGGGCGCCGTGGGTGCTGTGCGGGACTTTCGAAACACCCCCTAGGACGCCGGGTACGGTGCCAGCGTGCGGGGCCCCTGCTCTACCGGAGTGATGGTTCAGGGCCTCCCCGTCGCCTCTGGCCGTACTCATATGGCCAGGTCGCACAGGGAACTGGCCTCCCGGGCCCGGACCACGCACAGGATGCGTGTCGCCGCCCCGGGGTCGAGTACGCCAGGGACCAGTGCGCCCAAGACCGTTCGGGGCGTGCGGCCGAGCGGGCTCACTCCCGCCCAGTCGACAGGAACGGTTGTGGTGGCGGTGCATGCTGTGTGACGGGTGTGGTGGGGGCTGTGACACTGTGCGGCTGGGCCGTGTGGGCGCGGTCGGCCCCCACCCACCCGCAGCCACTCGACCCCACCGGCGGAGCCCCCGGTATGGTGCGGGTATGCATGATCTTGGCGTGGGGTTTCGCTATTTGGTGCGGGGGCAGCGATGGGTGGCCCGCCACGGGAAGCAGTTCGGGTTCGGGCTGATCCCGGGCCTCATCACCCTCGTGCTGTACGCGGCGGCCCTGACCGCCCTGGCCCTCTGGGGCACCGACTTCACCGCCTGGGCCACCCCGTTCGCCGACGAGTGGTCGAGCCCCTGGCTCGGACTCTTCCGTGGGCTCCTGACGGTGGTTCTCTTCGCCCTTGCCCTGCTTCTCTCCGTAGTTACCTTCACCGCCGTGACCCTGCTTCTCGGTCAGCCCTTCTACGAGAACCTCTCGGAGAAGGTCGACCGCGACGTCTCCCCGGACGGCACGGCACCCGAGTCGGACCTGCCCCTGTGGCGCGAGCTGCTGATCTCGGCACGGGACAGTCTCCGGGTCGTGGCCAGGGCCCTGGTCTGGGCCGTGCTGCTGTTCGCGCTCGGGTTCATCCCGTTCGTCGGACAGACCGTCGTCCCGGTGATCGGCTTCTTCGTCACCGGTTTCTTCCTCACCGAGGAACTGACGGCGGTCGCCCTGCAACGCCGCGGTGTCGTACTCCGCGACCGTCTCACCATGCTGCGCTCTCGCAAGATGCTGGTCTGGGGCTTCGGCACCCCGCTGGGCCTCGCCTTCCTCGTCCCCTTCGTCGCCGTCTTCCTGATGCCCGGCGCGGTCGCGGGCGCCACGCTGATGGTCCGCGATCTGCTGGGTGAGGAGACCCGCGACGAAGAGGATGAGGAAGAGGGTGCGGAAAGCGGGGAAAGCGTCAGTCCGTGACCTCTGCCGCCACCTTCAGGATCGAGCGGACCTGGGCGATGATGTCGAGCCGGTTCTGGACGAACTGGGGGTCCGTGACCGTCCCGCTCGACGGATCCGTGTTGCCCGTTCCGAACTGCAGCACCGGCGTGTGGACATGGCCGCCGGGGAGCGAGGCGGTGAGGCCCAGCCGGTCCCGCAGCAGCGTCGCGCGGTACGCGATCTCGTTGGAGAGGTAGTCGCCGCCGCCACCCGCGCGGGCGGTCGAGCCGGGGGTCGGTCCTTCGGGGCGTACGACGGGAGTGGTGCCGCCCGCCGGGATCTCGGTCACCGACGTGTTGTCGTACACGGGGAAGCGACCCGTACTCGCGGCCACGATGTCCTTGTACGGCAAGGTCGTTGACGTCCACTGCGGCTGCGAGGCCGGGTCGGTGACCGGGATCGTCTCGGTGCGGGAGAGGTTCTCGTTGTCCCCGAAGCCGCCCCGCCAGGCCCCGTTGGTGCGTTCGACGTCGAACCGGCCCACCCGGCCCTGGCTGACCGTCGTGAACAGGTCGACGTGCGGGAGGTGCGGGCGCAGGGTCTGCTCCACCGTGCCCCCAGCGAAGTCCTGCCAGCGGACCGGGAAGACGGCGGTCTCGACGCGGGCCGGGCCGTCCGCCGTCTCGATCGTCGTGCCGTCGAGCGCGAGGGCCGTGGCCCCCGAGGGGTTCGAGATGCGGATGTCGCGGTCCAGCGTGAACGGGTCGAAGCCCGTCACCAGGATGCGCTTGACGCCCTTGCCGTGCGGATAGCGGATCGTGTTCTGTCCACGCGACGTCTGCTCAAGTGATGCGAGGAGGCTGGTGCGTTGGGTCTCGGTGAGGGTGAACTCCGGGTCCCACGCGCGGACTTCACGGGTCATGCCGAGTCTTGCCCAGTAGAGCGGGCGGTCGTCGTCTCTGGTCAGGTCGCCGACTGCCGGGCCCCGGCCCTGGGCACGGTCCACCGCCCGCTGCCACAGCCGCGCACCCTGCTTCGCGACCACACGCTTGGCCTCCGCGTACGAACCTGCCTTGGCCAGTTCTCGTACGAACTCCGGTGTCACCGTGTCGAATCCGGAGCGGGCCAGGATCTCCTGGGGCGCCGCCCGGTCGAGGCGTTGTTCCTCCACGGTGGGTGCGGCGGCGGGGCCCTCCGCGGCGAGGGCGGGCGGTGCGGCGAGTCCGGCGAGGAGGGCCAGGCCAAGGGTGCTGATCCGAACACGTATGTGCGTCAAGGTAGTTCAGGTCCTTCCGTCGCGAGTGGGGCCGTGGCGGGCTGGCCGCAGTATGCGTGACGGACGGGGCGCGCGCCACCGCGTGGTGTGGCGGGTTCGGGTGGAGCGTACGAGGTCAGGTGCGGGGCGCGGGGGCATTGCCGCTGCCGTCCGCCTCCGCTGGCGTGGGGCCGAAGGCAGGATGGAGGCATTCGCGGACTTCGACCAGGAGGCAGCCCATGACGGGAACCCAGGGAACCCGGTCCACCCCGGCCGACCAGGCACGCGAGGCCGTGGTCGAGGCGGCTCTCGCGGAACTCGGCCTGGACGCCAAGGCGCGGCTGCTCGCCGGACAGGACATGTGGTCCCTGCCCGCCCTGCCGGAGATCGGCCTGAAGTCGCTGGTCATGTCCGACGGCCCGATCGGTGTACGGGGCGTGCACTGGACCGCCGACGACCCGTCCGTCGCCCTGCCGTCCCCGACCGCGCTCGCCGCCACCTGGGACCCCGCCCTGGCCCGCCGCGCCGGCGCCCTCCTCGCCCAGGAGGCCCGCCGCAAGGGCGTCCACGTCCTGCTCGCCCCCACGGTCAACCTGCACCGCTCACCGCTCGGCGGCCGTCACTTCGAGGCGTACAGCGAGGACCCGTATCTCACCGGGCGGATCGGCACCGGGTACGTGACCGGCGTCCAGGAGGGCGGCGTCGGTACCACCGTCAAGCACTTCGTCGCCAACGACGCCGAGACCGACCGCTTCACCGTCAACAACGTGATCCCCGAACGCGCCCTGCGCGAGCTCTACTTGGCCCCCTTCGAGGCGATCGTTGAGAACGCCCGTCCCTGGGGCATCATGACCGCCTACAACTCGGTCAACGGCACCACGATGACCGAGCACCGCCACCTGGTGAACGAGATCCTGCGCGGCGAGTGGGGCTTCGACGGGTTCAACGTCTCCGACTGGCAGGCCGCCCGCTCCACCGTCGACGCTGTCGAAGGCGGCCTGGACGTCGCGATGCCAGGGCCGAACACCGTCTACGGCGAAAAACTCGCCGCCGCCGTCCGCGCCGGTGAGGTGGCGGAGACCAAGGTCGACGAGGCCGTGCGCAACGTCCTGCGCCTGGCCGCCCGCGTCGGCATCCTGGACGGCTCCGAACCGGTGGTCACGGACCTCCCGGCGGAGGTCGACGGAGAGTCGCTGGCCCGCGAGATCGCCCGCCGCGCCTTCGTCCTCGTACGCAACGAAGGCGCCCTCCCGGTCCCCGCGGGGCACTCGGTCGCGCTCATCGGCGCCGCCGGCCGCGATGCCCGCGTCCTCGGCGGCGGCTCCGCCACTGTCTTCCCGGCCCACGTCGTCTCCCCGCTCGACGGCCTCACCGCCGCCCTGCCCGAGGGCACGCTGACGTACGCGGTCGGCGCCGACCCGAGCGGCGAACTGGCCGCCGCCGACCGGGGGTTCGCGCTGAGCGCGGTCTGCCGCGACACCGACGGGAACGTCGTGGGCACGCGCTCCGCGCCGAACGGCCAGATCCAGTGGGTGGGCAACGACCTGCCCCCGGGCGTCACCCACGACAACCTCCGCAGCGTCGAACTGACCGGCACCTTCACCCCGCGCGAGAGTGGCCAACACACCTTCGGTATCAAGGGACTTGGCGCCTTCACCCTCACGATCGACGGCACGACGTACTTCGACGAGGTCCAACGGGTCGAGAAGGACGGCCCGTTCGTGACGTTCTTCGGCGCACCGGTGGAGCACGCCACGGTGGACCTGACCGCCGGTGAGACGTACGACGTCTCACTGCGCCACGCCGTCGATCTTCCCGACAACGGCCGGATGAAGATCGTCGCCTTCACGCTCGCCCACCAGGAGCCCCGGCGCGACCCCGACGAACTGATCGCCGAGGCCGTCGAGGCCGCCCGCGCCGCCGACACGGCGGTCGTCGTGGTCGCCACGACGGAACGCGTCGAGTCCGAGGGCTTCGACCGCAAGGACCTCCGACTCCCCGGCCGCCAGGACGAGTTGGTCCACGCGGTCGCCGCCGCCAACCCCCGTACCGTCGTGGTCGTCAACTCCGGCTCCCCGGTGGAACTCCCGTGGCGCGACGAGGTCGCAGCCGTGCTCCTCGGCTGGTTCCCGGGCCAGGAGGGCGGCGCCGCCCTCGCCGACGTCCTCACCGGCACCCACGAGCCCGGCGGCCGCCTCCCCACCACCTGGGGCTCCCTCGACACCGCCCCGGTCACCCAGGTCACCCCCACCGACGGCGAACTCCCCTACACCGAGGGCGTGTTCATCGGCTACCGCGCCTGGCAGAAGGCGTCCCGCACTCCCTCGTACCCCTTCGGCCACGGCCTCGGCTACACGGACTGGACGTACGACGAGATCGAGGTGAGGGGCACGACGGTCACAGTCCGCGTCACCAACTCCGGCACGCGCACGGGCCGCGAGACCGTCCAGATCTACGTGGCCCCCACCGAGCCCGACGCCACCCGCCCGCCCCGCTGGCTTGCGGGCTTCGCGACGGCAGAGGCGCCCCCGGGCGAAACAGCCACCGTCACCATCGAACTCCCCACCCGGGCCTTCGAGATCTGGGACGAGAAGACCAACACCTGGACCCTGATGAAGGGCTCATACGAGATCGAGGCCTCCCACTCGATCACCGACCGCAGGCTCAGGGCGACCGCTGCATACTGACCTGGCCTTCAGGGGCTGCCTTTAGGGGGCTGCTTTTAGGGGCGCGAGGAACTGCGCGATCAGCCACAACGAACCCGCGGTTTCAAAACGGCGCCCATCCCCCTCAGTCCGGAGGCGTACGCGCGGTCACAGCGGCGTACGCCATCTCGGCCAACCGCGCCTGCCCGTTCGTACTCGGATGGAACCAGTCCCAGGGGCTCAACTGCTTCATGCCGAACCGGTACTCGAACACCGCCCCACCATCGAAGCGGCACCGCTGATCCTTCGCGCACACTTCCCGCAGCACCGAGTTGTACGACTCCACCCGGTCCTGGACCGTGTCCCGCCGCAGCGTCGCCGCCGAGTCCAGCGCGTCGGCGTCACCGAGCATCGACGGGCAGATGCCGAGCTTCCAGATCTGCTTGCTCAGCTGGTTCGCCCGCCCCTCCGACCACAGCCGCTTCAGATCGGGCACGCTGGACACGTACACCTGCGTCTTCGGCAGCGCCTCCCGCAGCGTGGTCAGCGCGTCCGTGAACTGGGTGCGGAAGTCCGGCACCGAGGTCATCGCGGACACGGACGAGCGGCAGGCGTCGTTCGCGCCGGCCATGACCGTGACCAGTTCGGGCTTCCTCGTCGCGGCCTGGGCCATCTGGCCGGGCAGGTCGGCCATACGGGAGCCGGTCTTCGCGTAGTTCCAGCTGCGCCGGGCGGCGCCGGCCGGCCCGAGGAGGCGTACCGCGAGGCTGTTCACCTTCGTGTCGGTGCCGGTCGCCCAGGAGACCTCGGGGCAGTCGGACAGCACCGAGCAGGCGTCGAAACCGCGCGTGATGGAGTCGCCGACCGCGGCCAGCGAACGCGGGCTGCTGTCCCAGGAGGGCGTGGGGGACGGCTTCGCGGCCCGTGCGGCGGTGCCTGAGGGGCCGGGGGAGTCGCCGCCGCTCGCGTCGCATCCGGCCAGCGCGGCGACGCCGAGCAGGGCCGACGCGGCGCCCACGGCGACACCTCGTGAACGGTGGCCATGCTTCCGCATCCCCAGTTCCCCTCGCTCCTCGTGCAACTACAGACCCACCCACAGGCGTCCCCCCGGGTGAAACCTCCGTGTTTCCAGGCGTTGGGACCGACGGTACGTCACACTCCTTGCGCCGTCGCACGGTAGCCTCGCCACGTGGCTGCCCAGCCATTGACGTTCCGCCAAAGTAATCAAGATGCCCGTTCTGTCCGGAGGTCCCAGTGACGACACGTGGAGTTCTCTACGTGCACTCCGCGCCGCGTGCGCTGTGCCCGCACGTCGAATGGGCAGTCGCGGGCGTGCTCGGCACGCGAGTCAGCCTCGACTGGATCCGGCAGCCGGCCGCACCGGGTACCTGGAGATCCGAGTTCTCCTGGAAGGGCGAGGTCGGCACGGCCTCCAAGCTCGCCTCGGCGCTGCGCGGCTGGCAGATGCTGCGCTTCGAGGTCACCGCCGAACCGTGTGCCACCGCCGAGGGCGAGCGCTACAGCTGCACCCCTGAGCTGGGCATCTTCCATGCCGTGACCGGCATCCACGGCGACATCCTGATCCCCGAGGACCGCCTGCGCGCCGCCCTGGTCCGCTCCCAGCAGGGCGAAACGCAACTGGAGTCCGAACTCACCAGGCTCCTCGGCAAGCCCTGGGACGACGAACTGGAGCCCTTCCGCTACGCGGGCGAGGGAGCTCCCGTCCGCTGGCTCCACCAGGTGGTCTGACAGCCTGCGGCCGACCCCGAACGACAAGTGGCCCGGGTTCCTCACAGAGGAGCCCGGGCCACTCACCGTCAAGACAAAAACGGCTGAAATCAGACCGTACGGAACGCCAGAACCACGTTGTGCCCGCCAAAGCCGAACGAGTCGTTCAGCGCGGCGATCCGCCCCTCGACGGGCAGCTTCCGCGCCTCACCCCGAACGATGTCGGCGGTGGCCTCGGCCTCGGGGTCGAGGTTGACGACGTTGATGGTCGGCGGCGCGACCCGGTGGTACAGCGCGAGCACGGTGGCGACGGACTCGACACCGCCCGCACCACCCAGCAGATGCCCGGTCATGGACTTCGTACCGGAGACCGCGAAGTGGTCGGCATCGTCGCCGAAGACCTTGCGCAGCGCCTTCAGCTCGGCCACGTCACCGGCCGGTGTCGAGGTCGCGTGCGCGTTGACGTGCACGATCTCGGCCGGGTTCAGGTCGGTGTTTTCGAGCAGGTGCTGCAGGGCGGCCGCGATACCGCGGCCCTCCGGCTCCGGCTGCACGATGTCGTGGCCGTCGGAGGAGATGCCCTGGCCGACCGCCTCCGCGTACACCCGGGCACCGCGCTTGGCGGCGTGCTCGGCCGACTCCAGGACCAGGACACCGGCCCCCTCGCCGAGGACGAAGCCGTCACGGCCGAGGTCGTAGGGGCGCGAAGCGCCCTGCGGGTCGTCGTTGTTCTTGGACATCGCCATCATGTTGCCGAAGGCGGCGATGGGCAGCGGGTGGATCGCCGCCTCCGTACCACCGGCGACGACGACGTCGGCGCGGCCGGTGCGGATCATCTCGATCGCGTAGCCGATGGCCTCGGCGCCCGACGCGCAGGCGGAGACCGGGGTGTGCACACCGGCGCGCGCGCCGACGAGCAGACCCACGTTGGCCGACGGGCCGTTCGGCATCAGCATGGGGACGGTGTGCGGGGAGACGCGGCGTACGCCCCTCTCCTTGAGCACGTCGTACTGGTCGAGCAGGGTGGTGACGCCACCGATGCCGGAGGCGATGACCGTGCCGAGCCGGTCGGGGTCGACCGCGGGGCCCGGCGCGGCGGCGTCCGATGTCTCGGCGCCCGCCCTCTCGGTGTAACCGGCGTCCGCCCAGGCCTCCTTGGCCGCGATCAGCGCGAACTGCGCCGAGCGGTCGAGGCGGCGGGCCTGCGGGCGCGGAATGACCTCGCCCGGTTCCACGGCGATCTGTGCCGCGATGCGGACCGCCTGGTCGGCGGCCCATTCCTGCTCCAGGGGGCGGACTCCGGAACGTCCGGCGACCAGGCCCTCCCAGGTAGAGGCTGCGTCGCCACCCAGCGGTGTGGTTGCGCCGATACCGGTGACGACCACGGTGCGATTGGTCGGGCTCACGGGAATTCTTTCTCCAACGATACGAGGATTCAGCGGCGCCACCGCCGGGTGGCGGGGCTAGCAGCGTTCGGGCCGGGGGGTGGCTCAGCCCTGGTGCTTCAGGATGTACTCGGTCGCGTCGCCGACCGTCTTGAGGTTCTTGACGTCGTCGTCCGGGATCTTGACGTCGAAGCGCTCTTCAGCGGCGACGACGACCTCGACCATGGACAGCGAGTCGACGTCCAGATCGTCGGTGAAGGACTTCTCCAGCTGGACGTCCTCGACCGGGATGCCGGCGATCTCGTTCACGATGTCGGCGAGACCGGCGACGATCTCTTCCTGAGTGGCGGCCATGGCAGGCGCTCCTTCTTGTGTATCCAGAGGGTGTGGCGGTACTCCCGCCCGGAGGGTTCCGGACGGTGTGCCTAGGGGAGGGTAACGACCGTCGCTGCGTACACGAGACCCGCCCCGAAGCCGATGACGAGCGCGGTGTCGCCGCTCTTCGCCTCGCCGGTCGCCAGGAGCCGCTCCATAGCGAGCGGAATCGAGGCGGCCGAGGTGTTACCGGTGGTGCGCACGTCACGCGCGACCGTGACGTGTTCCGGCAGCTTGAGAGTCTTCACCATCGAGTCGATGATCCGCTCGTTGGCCTGGTGAGGAATGAAGGCATCCAAGTCGTCCGCAGTGAGTCCGGCGGCGTCCAGCGCCTCCTTGGCGACCTTCGCCATCTCGAACACGGCCCAGCGGAACACCGCCTGGCCTTCCTGCGTGATCGCGGGGAACTTGACCTCGCCCTTGGAGTCCAGGGGTAGTTGGGACACGTCACCGATCCGGAACTGGTCCCAGGGGACGGTCTGCTTGATCGTGGCGGCCTTGTCGCCCTCGGAGCCCCAGACGGTGGGGCCGATGTGCGGCTCCTCGGAGGGGCCCACGACGACCGCGCCCGCGCCGTCGCCGAACAGGAAGGCCGTCGCGCGGTCCTCCGGGTCGGTGAGGTCGGACAGCCGCTCGACGCCGATGACGAGCACGTAGTCGGCGGAACCATCCACCACCATGCCCTTGGCCAGCGTCAGTCCGTAGCCGAAACCGGCGCAGCCCGCCGAGATGTCGAAGGCCGCGGCCTTCGCCGTGCCGAGCTTGTCGGCGATCTCGGTGGCGATGGCCGGGGTCTGGCTGAAGTGCGAGACGGTCGCGACGACCACTGCGCCGATCTGCTCGGCGCTGACCCCGGCGTTGGCGATCGCCTTGCCGGACGCCTCGATCGACATCGCGGCGACGGTCTCCTCATCGTTCGCCCAGTGCCGCGACTCGATGCCGGAGCGCGAGCGGATCCACTCGTCGGACGAGTCGATGCGTTCGAGGATCACCTCGTTCGGCACGACACGGACCGGGCGGTAGCCGCCGACGCCGAGGATGCGCGCGTACGGGGCGCCCTTGTGGGCCCTGATCTTCGACATGCTCTGTCGGCTCCTTACGCGCTCAGGCCGGAGGCATGCTCGGCGATGAGCTCGCGAGCCGCTTCGAGGTCGTCGGGTGTCTTGAGCGCCAGCGTCTGCACGCCGGGCAGCGCGCGCTTGGCGAGACCGGTCAGGGTGCCGCCGGGGCACACCTCCAGCAGCGCCGTCACGCCGAGTTCCGCGAAGGTCTCCATGCACAGGTCCCAGCGGACCGGGTTGGCGACCTGGCCGACCAGCCGGGCCAGGACCTCCGAGCCGGCGGCGACGGCCTGCCCGTCCTTGTTCGACACGTACGTGACCGTCGGGTCGGCGGGCGACAGCTCGGCCGCGGCGCGGGCGAGGACGTCGACCGCCGGGGTCATGTGGTGCGTGTGGAACGCGCCCGCGACCTTCAGGGCCACCACGCGGCGTACGCCCTCGGGCTTGTTGTCCGCCAGCGCGGCCAGCTCCTCCAGCGTGCCGGCGGCCACGACCTGGCCCGCGCCGTTCACGTTCGCCGGGGTCAGGCCCAGCTTCTCCAGGTGCGGGATCGTCACTTCGGGGTCGCCACCGAGCAGCGCCGACATCCCGGTCTCGGTGACCGCGGCGGCCTCGGCCATCGCCAGGCCCCGCTTGCGTACGAGCGCCAGCGCGGCCGTGTCGTCCAGGACGCCCGCGAGGACGGCGGCCGTGATCTCGCCGACGCTGTGCCCCGCGACGGCACCGGGGAAGACGGCACCCAGTGCCGAGGCGGACAGGAGCCCGGCCGCCACCAGCAGCGGCTGCGCGACCGCGGTGTTCCGGATCGCGTCCGCGTCCGCCTGTGTGCCGTAGTGGGCAAGGTCGAGCCCTATGGCGTCCGACCAGGCGGCGACGCGGTCGGCGGCGCCGGGAAGGTCGAGCCAAGGAGTGAGGAAGCCGGGCGTCTGGGCGCCCTGGCCGGGAGCGACGAGTACGAGCACTCTCACACTCTCTCTTGTGGATGGGCACGGCCGCCCGTGGGGACAAGGACGAAGAACCGGAGGGGGAATTGTAGGGCCTCGACAAAAGCCTAGAGTTGGGGATCCCCATCGGCCAGACGCCCCAGGATCAGCGCGATCCGCAACGTGAACGCCGAACGTACATCGGAAGGCGACCAACCGGTGACGTCAGTCACACGTCGTAGCCGGTAGCGCACGGTGTTGGGATGCACGAACAGCATCCGGGCCGCCCCTTCGAGACTGCTCGCCTGTTCAAGATAGACGCTCAGCGTCTCCAGAAGAGCCGACCCGGCCTCCTCCAGTGGTCTGTAGATCTCCTCCACCAGCTGATCACGGGCAGCGGGGTCCGAGGCGATCGCGCGCTCCGGCAGCAGATCGTCCGCCAGAACCGGCCGCGGGGCGTCCTGCCAGGCGAAACACGCCTTGAGACCGGCGGCCGCGGCCTGCGCGGAGCGGGTCGCGGCGAGCAGGTCGGGCACGACGGGACCGGCCACCACGGCTCCCGCGGCATACGGCCCGATCAGGGACTTGGCGACCCCGAGCGGGTTGTCGCTGCCGCCCGCGATGACGACCAGCCGGTCTCCGAGCACCCCGGTCAGCACCTGGAGCTTGGCGTGCCGGGCGGCCCGCCGGATGGCCTCGACCGTCAGCTCACTGTCACCGTCGGGTGCCGTGCCCAGCACCACGCACACATGCTCGGGTGAGTTCCAGCCGAGCGCCGCGGCACGGGACACCGCCCCCTCGTCGGCCTCTCCGGAGAGGACGGCGTTCACGACCAGCGACTCCAGCCGGGCGTCCCAGGCACCGCGTGCCTCGGCGGCCTGCGCGTACACCTGGGCGGTGGCGAAGGCGATCTCCCGCGCGTACACGAGGAGCGCCTCGCGCAGTACGTTCTCGTCGCCCGGGGCCGCGACCTCGTCGATCGCGGACTCCATCACCTCGATCGTCGTCCGCACCATCTCCACGGTCTGGCGCAGGGTGATCGCCCTGGTCAGCTCGCGCGGCGCGGTGCCGAAGACATCGGTGGAGATGGCCTGCGGGGCATCCGGATGCCGGAACCACTCGGTGAATGCGGCGATACCGGCCTGGGCCACGAGACCGATCCACGACCGGTTCTCCGGGGGCATCGCCCGGTACCACGGCAGCGTCTCGTCCATGCGCGCGATGGCCTGGGCGGCGAGACTGCCGGACGACTTCTCCAGCCGCTTCAGGGTCGCGGTGTGCGCGTGGGCGGCGCGGGCGGCGCGTTCGGTGTTGCTGGATTCGGGTTCGGGCACGGGACAAGACTGCCTTATCAGGACGCGAGTATGCGGCGGCGGGTCTCGGGTGGCCCGCCCGACGGGTCTACGGTGGGGTCCGTGATGGACGTACGGCGCGCCGGCGAGCGCTACCGCGGAGGCGACCCGGCGGCCGGGATCGAGTCCCTGCACGCCTTCTCCTTCGGCCCGCACTACGACCCGGACAACCTCCGCTTCGGCGCGGTCATCGCCTGCAACGAGGAACGGCTCGCGCCCGGTGCCGGCTTCGACGAGCACCCGCACAGCCACACCGAGATCGTCACCTGGGTCGTCGAGGGCGAGCTGACCCACCGCGACTCGACCGGCCACGCGTCAGTGGTACGCCCCGGGGACGTCCAGCGCCTCAGCGCGGCGGGCGGGGTCCGCCACACCGAACGCAACGACGGGGACACACCCCTGACCTTCGTCCAGATGTGGCTCGCCCCGCTGGAGCCGGGCGGCGATCCCGCGTACGAGGTCGTCCACGGCATCGCCGACTCCACCCCGTACGCCGTCCCGGAGGCGGCCGCGATGCTCCACGTACGCCGCCTCACGCCGGGCGAGCGGACTGCGGTCCCGGACGCGCCCTTCGTGTACGCCCATGTCGTACGCGGCGAAGTCCTGCTGGACGACTCGCTGCTGAGCCCGGGCGACGCGGTCCGGATCACGAACGCGAAGGACCTGGAGGCGGTGGCCCGCAACGGGGCCGAGGCAGAGCTGCTGCTCTGGGAGATGGCGTAGGGCTCGCGCTACAACTCGGCCAGCACGGCGTCCGTGAACGCGGGCCACACCTCGACGGCCCACGGCCCGAACGCCCGGTCCGTCAGCGCCACACAGGCGACCCCTGTGCCCTTCCCGCCCGCCCACGCTGTGCCCTTCCCGCCCGCCCACCCTGCGTCTGGGTCGATCCACAGGAACGTACCCGACTGCCCGAAGTGTCCGAAGGTCCGCGGCGAGGATGAACTCCCCGTCCAGTGGGGCGACTTGGAGTCCCGGATCTCGAAGCCGAGGCCCCAGTCGTTGGGGTTCTGATGCCCGTATCCCGGCAGGACACCCTTCGTCCCCGGGTACTGCACGGTCATCGCCTCGGCGACGGTCCGTGGGTCGAGCAGCCGCGGCGCCTGCACCTCGGCGGCGAACCGCACCAGATCGTCGACGGTCGAGACCCCGTCCTTCGCGGGCGAGCCCTCCAGGGTCGTCGACGTCATCCCGAGCGGTTCGAGCACGGCCTGCTTCAGATACTCGGCGAAGGGAATCTCCGTCGCCTTGGCGAGGTGATCCCCCAACTGCTCGAACCCGGCGTTGGAGTAGAGCCGCCGCTGCCCCGGAGCCGCCGTCATCCGGTGCTCGTCAAAGGCAAGCCCACTCGTGTGCGCGAGCAACTGCCGCACGGTCGCCCCGTCGGCCCCGGCGGGCTCGTCGAGGTCGACGGCCCCTTCCTCGTACGCGACGAGGACGGCGTAGGCGGTCAGCGGCTTGGTGACAGAGGCAAGCGCGAACGGTCGGGTGACGGGGCCGTGACTCCCGAGCACAACACCGTCCGCCCGCACGACGGCGGCGGCAGCGGTGGGAACGGGCCACTCTTCAATCAGCGCAAGACTCTCCAAAGGCATGAGCAAGAGCCTACGACCAGGGCCAAACGAGGGTTCAGGGCAGCACCCGTCTTTTGTCTTTTAGGGGCGCGGGGCTGTGTTCATTTTGCGGCTCCGCCGCGTGGGCGCGACCAGCCCCCACCGGCCCGCACTCAAAACCGAAGCCGCATCAAAGGATCAGGCGTACGAACAAACCCCATCGCCGCATAAAGCGGCGCAGCCTCCGCCGACGCGGTCAGATCGATCTGCCCGACCCCCTGCTCCCGGAACCACTCCACCAGCGCCTCCATACAGGCCCGCGCGTACCCCCGCCGCCGCACCTCGGGATCGGTCGCGACACTGAACACGTATCCGACCCGCCCGTGCGGATTCCCGGCCCGCCCGATCCGGTACTCCAAGGTCCCCACGACAAGCGCCCCCAGCGCCCCCACCCGCTCGGGATGATCGACGACGAACGCCGCCAAACCCCCGTCGGGATCGGCCAGCCGCCCCCGTATGGTGGCCAGGGACTCGGCATGCCACTCGGTGGACGTGTCCGCCCCGGCCATGGAGTCGATCATCACCTGCCGCAGTCGGATCAGTTCCTCGGCGTCCTCGGGCACGGCACGACGTACAAGACTCATGATCGGCACGGTAGCCACGGACCCCGGCCGATGTCGTCGGAATTTCATCCGAATCCGCTTGCTTGGAGTGCACTCCAAGGTTTTAGCGTGGAGGCCATGACGGTGATGGAGACCACGGAGGCCGACGCCCACGCCTGCGCAGGACCGCCGCACGCGAGTCGGCGTCCGAACGGCCGGGACCAGTACACGATCAGCGAGGTCGTCGCCTTCACCGGCCTGACGGCGCACACCCTCCGCTGGTACGAGCGGATCGGGCTGATGCCGCACATCGACCGCTCGCACACGGGCCAGCGCCGTTACAGCAACCGCGACCTCGACTGGCTCGACCTCGTCGGCAAGCTGCGGCTGACCGGGATGCCGGTGGCGGACATGGTCCGGTACGCGGAGATGGTGCGCGAGGGCGACCACACGTACGCCGACCGCTTCGAGCTGTTGGAGGCGACCCGCCGGGATGTCCGGGCGCGGATCGCCGAGCTCCAGGACACCCTCGCGGTGCTCGACCGGAAGATCAATTTCTATGCGGACGCCGGGCGGGCCCTGGCGTCGGAGAGGTCCCGATGACGGACAGCAGGATCGCGAAGGCACCGCTCGGCACGGGCGGCCCGGAGGTCGGGGTGCAGGGCCTCGGCTGCATGGGCATGAGCTTCGCGTACGGCCCGACGGACGCCGACGAGGCACGGGCCACGCTGGAGCGCGCACTGGAACTCGGCGTGACGCTCTACGACACGGCGGACGCGTACGGGCAGGGGGACAACGAGGAGTTCCTGTCGCCGTTCTTCCGGGCGCACCGCGACGAGGTCGTCATCGCGACGAAGTTCGCCCTGGCGATCCCGCCGGACGAGCCGACGAAGCGGATCATCCGCAACGACGCGCCGTACATCCGGCAGGCCGTGGAGGCGAGCCTCAAGCGGCTGGGTGTCGACGTGATCGACCTCTACTACATGCACCGCCGTGACGTGAACGTGCCCATCGAGGAGACCGTCGGCGTCATGGCCGAGCTGGTCGCCGAGGGCAAGGTCAAGCAGCTCGGCCTCAGCGAGGTCACGGGCGGCGAACTCCGTGCCGCGCAGGCGGTGCACCCGATCGCGGCCGTCCAGTCGGAGTGGTCGCTGTTCAGCAGGGACATCGAGGCGGGCGTGGTGCCGGCGGCCCGCGAACTGGGCGTGACCCTGGTGCCGTACTCCCCGCTCGGCCGGGGCTTCCTCACCGGCTCCTTCGCGAACGCGGACACGGACCTCACGGCCGACGACTTCCGCCGCCACCAGCCCCGCTACAGGGGCGACAACGCGGCGGCGAACGCGGGCCTCCTGGAGCAGATCAGGGCGGTGGCGAAGGGCCACGACGCCTCCGTGGGCCAGATCGCCCTGGCCTGGGTCCACCAGCAGGCGACCGTGCACGACCTCCCGGTCATCCCGATCCCGGGCACCCGCAGGCGCACCCGCATAGAGGAGAACACGGCGGCAACACGCATCGTCCTGAGCGAGGAGGACATGGGCGTGCTGGACCCCATCGCCTCCCAGGTATCAGGCGACCGCTACGGAGACATGACGTTCACGTCGGCGGGCAGGGAGTAGCGAGACTTGTCAGGGGGGAGGGGGCGCGCCCTTCAGGGGCGCGGGGAACTGCGCGACCAGCCACAACGAACTCGCAGCCAACAAACTCCCCAAGGCCCCCACACCCCCTACCTCGCACCTCACAACTCAGCCAACAACTCGGCCTTCTTCACGGAGAACTCCTCATCCGTGACGAGCCCCGCCTCATGCAGCTCACCAAGATGCCGGATCCGGTCGGCAATGTCGGCCGGATCCCGCCGAGGGGCAGCCCCCTCCGACTTGGACGGCCCAGGGCCCGCGCCGCGCACAGCGGCAAGCACCGCCGCCGCGAACGGCAACGACTCATGAACCGGCCCGTACCCAAGCCCAAAAATGACGGCGGCAGGATCCTGATCCGCCTGAGCCGGCTGTGAAACCCCCGTATCCCGGCGAAGCAGCCGCAGATGCCCCTCGAAGACCTCGGGCGACCGCCACTCGACACCGCACAGGTCGGACACGGCGAAACTCTGATCGCCGGCCTTCCACTTCGCGGAGGACGCCCCCGTCCAGAACCACCGGAAGTGCACGGACTTCCCGTCGAAGGACGCCTTCCCGTCGTACGCCTTGAACTGCAGCGGCGTTTCGGGCGGTTCCACCAGATACCGCTCGGCGGGCCCCGTGTCCTTGCTCGCGAGCATCGCCCGCAGCTCGTCCGCGTAGTACTCGGCGAGTGTCTCGCGCTCGGCGGGCAGCACAAGGCGGTAGGGGTCGCACACATCCTTCAGCTGTCCCGAGGCCGCCTCCATGAGCGGATCCGCCCCCGGTCTCGGCTCGGCGCGCAGGACGACCGTCCCGCGCTTGCCGGGCGTCAGCGTCACCGCCGCGATCGCGTCGAGCGGGATGCGGCGCTCGCCGAGCGCCTGGAACAGCTTCGGCGTGCGGATCCCCCGTTCGAAGCGGATGAGCACGGAGTCGGACTCGAACTCCCAGGCGGCATGAAATCCGGCCAGTACGTCACCCATGCGGGCCATCGTATGCGGCATGCGCTTCCTAGTCCCTCCCTGAGCAGACCGCACTTTCTTCGTTCTCTACGCGCGTCCGGCTTCAGCCGTGCCGGACAAACCCTTCCGGCAGACGTCGTTCTCGCGGGCGCAGCGCACCGCGCGGTACGCGCCAATCCCGATCTCCGCGAAGTTCCGCAGGCTGTCGGTGCCGGGCACGAAGTACCCCGTGTGTCCCTTGGCGCCCCGCGCCGACATCACCCGCGCGCCGAACTCCGTGGACATCGGATCGGCCCCGTGACCGAGACCGCCGAACTCCAGATGCGGTACGTCCTCGATCCAGTCGTCGGAATCGCGTACGGCCCACACCCGGGCGGAGGTGTGCAGCTGTGCGGCCTTCTCGACGCGCATCCCGGGGCTGCCCGCCACCGCGATGTCGGAGACCCGGGCGGGCAGCGTGTGCGCGGCGACACCGCAGACCACGGATCCGTAGCTGTGGCAGTACAGCGCGACGCCGGAGCGTCCGGGCAGCGCTCGTACGAGGGCGTCGAGCCGGACCGCGCCCTCGTGGGCGCGAATCCCGGTGGCCGCATCCATGCCGAGTCCGCTGGGCGCCGTGTAGTCGGCCCAGGCGATCACGGCGGTACGGGTCTGAGGGCTCGCGGCCCGCTCGGCGTCGAGGAGGGACTTCGCCATGCCGACGGGGGCCGAGTACTGCTTACGGTCGCTGCGCTCGAAGGTCAGCAGGTTGGTGTCGACGCCGGGGACCACGACCGAGACCCGCTCGGCGCTGTCCAGGTCTCCGAAGACCTCCGCGACGCGGCCCGAGCCCATCGGGTCGAAGGCGAGGATGTGGCGCTCCCCGCTCATCAGGTCCTCGTACCGCTGCATCCGGCGGCCGGCCTCGCGCTGCCCGGTCGGTGAGAGCCGGTCGTCGTGCATGCGTGTGAGTTCGACCTCGCGTGCCTGGCCGAGGGCGATGCGGTTGGCGCGGTAGCGGAGTCGGACCGGCGCCCCGTTCATGTTGCCGACCGCCAGCGGGTAGCGGGCGGCGAGCCGGGCCCGCTGCCGCGCGTCGAGCGAGGCGAAGAAGCGGGCCATCCGGGCGGGCGTCATGTCGTCCGGGTCCGGCAGCCGATGGCCGCCTATGTGCCCGCGCTCCCAGGCGGACAGCGACGCCGCGTACGGCGTGGTCGCTCCCCGGTGGTTGCGCACGGCGGTCCAGCCGGTGGTCGCGAGCATCACGAACACCACGGCCAGCGCGAGCAGCATGCGCCAGACGTTGAGTTGGGGAGTGGAGTCGAAGGAAGTCACTGAAAGGACACACTAGGAGAACGAGAGTGTCTCGCGTTAACCGAGTGAGGCGGATCACGTTTCAGGAGGGGTAATTGGGTAAAACCGGACACTGGTCCCGCCGGGTCGTCACGCTGTGTAGATGAGTGACGAGCCCTGTCGGCAAGGGAGTTCGACTCTGTGTGCGGGTGTCGTCACTCAGTGTCCGTACGGTCGTTCCCGCCGCCCGGATGCCAGTTCTCCGTCAACGCGGGCCCCACCTGGTCGAGATATGAGGCGGTCAGCTCGCGCAGGGCGGTCACGCTGTGGTCCCCGCCCGCGTTCCACAGCCGGCCCGTCAGCCGCATCACTCCGCCGAAAACTGCCAGGGCGACGTGCGGGCGCGGATCGGTGTCCAGGTCGACGCCCTCACGCTCAGCGATCACCCGCGCGAGTTCCTGCTCCAACTCCTCCTGGCGGCGCAGGTGGGGGGCGAGCAGTGCGGGTGTCGACTCGATCAACTGGAAGGTGCGCATGTGCAGTTCGAGCGGGATGACGGCCTCGATGGCCTCGCCGATGGTGTCCCAGCTCGTCAGGAGGGCCCGGCGCAGCGCCTCCAGCGGGGCCTCCTGGGGCGGGCGGGCGCGGACCGCCTCGACGAAGTGCGACTCGGCCATCATCTGGACGGCGAAGGCGGCGTCCTCCTTGCCCGCGAAGTACCGGAAGAAGGTGCGCTGCGAGACGTCGACGGCCTCGACGATCTCGTCGACGGTCGTCCGCTCGTATCCCTGGGTCGTGAACAGCTCCAGGGCGGCCCGTACCAGCGCGTCCCGGGTGCGTTGCTTCTTGAGCTCGCGCAGCCCCGGCCGCGGCGCCGTCTCCATGGGACCTCTTCCCGTCCTCTTCGCCTTCCGGCGGGCCGCGGGTGTCCGGCTGCCCGGCGCGGCTTATCGGTGAGTGACGTGACAGTTACCGACTTGTGAATTGGTTTGTCAACTGTCAGTGGCTGTCATTAGCCTCGGAGAATGACTAGTCAGACCACCGTCGACACGACCGGCCCGGCCGACAAGGCCCCACCCGGCGCCTCCGGACCGATCCCCGGCAAGGGGCTGCGCGGCCACCCCTGGTACACCCTGTTCACCGTGGCCGTGGGCGTGATGATGGTGGCCCTGGACGGCACCATCGTGGCCATTGCCAACCCGGCCATCCAGAAGGATCTGAACGCCAGCTTCGCGGACGTTCAGTGGATCACCAACGGCTACTTCCTCGCGCTCGCCGTCGCGCTCATCACGGCGGGCAAGCTCGGCGACCGGTTCGGCCACCGGCAGACCTTCCTCGTCGGCGTGGTCGGCTTCGCGGCGGCCTCGGGGGCCATCGGGCTGTCCGACAGCATCGCCTTCGTGGTCGTCTTCCGGGTGCTCCAGGGCCTGTTCGGCGCACTGCTCATGCCGGCCGCGCTCGGTCTGCTGCGGGCCACCTTCCCGGCCGAGAAGCTGAACATGGCGATCGGCATCTGGGGCATGGTCATCGGCGTCTCCACCGCCGGCGGCCCGATCCTCGGCGGTGTGCTCGTCGAGCACGTCAACTGGCAGTCGGTCTTCTTCATCAACGTGCCGGTCGGCATCATCGCGGTCGTCCTCGGCGTGCTGATCCTCAACGATCACCGCGCGGAGAAGGCGCCGCGCTCCTTCGACCTGCCCGGTATCGCCCTGCTGTCCGGCGCCATGTTCTGCCTGGTCTGGGCGGTCATCAAGGCCCCGGAGTGGGGCTGGGGCGCCGCCATGACGTGGACGTTCCTGGCCGTCTCCGTACTCGGCTTCGGAGTGTTCGCGTACTGGGAGAACAGGGTGAGCGAGCCCCTCATCCCGCTCGGGCTCTTCCGCTCCGCCGCGCTGTCGGCCGGTGTGGTCCTGATGGTGCTCATGGCCATCGCCTTCATGGGCGGCCTGTTCTTCGTGACCTTCTACCTGCAGAACGTGCACGGGATGAGCCCGATCGACGCGGGCCTGCACCTGCTGCCGCTCACCGGCATGCTGATCGTGGGCTCGCCCCTGTCCGGCGCGCTGATCACCAAGACGGGCCCGCGCATCCCGCTCGCGGGCGGCATGGCGCTCACCGCCATCGCCATGTTCGGCGTCTCGACGCTGGAGACGGACACGAGCAGCGGCACCATGTCGATCTGGTTCGCGCTCCTCGGCCTCGGCCTCGCGCCCGTCATCGTCGGCGCCACGGAGGTCATCGTGGGCAACGCGCCGATGGAGCTCTCCGGCGTGGCCGGCGGTCTCCAGCAGGCCGCGATGCAGATCGGCGGCAGCCTCGGTACGGCGGTCCTGGGCGCCGTGATGGCCTCCAAGGTCGACGGCGACCTCGCGGGCAACTGGGCGGACGCGGGGCTTCCGAAGCTCACCCCGGCCCAGCTCGACCAGGCCGCGGAGGCGGTCCAGGTCGGCGCCGCGCCGGTGGCACCGGGCACGCCGCCCGAGATCGCCGAGAAGATCATGGGCGTCGCGCACGACACGTTCATCTCCGGCATGAGCCTGGCGAGCCTCGTCGCGGCGGGCGTCGCCGTCGTGGCGATCTTCGTCGCCTTCTTCACCAAGCGGGGCGAGAACGCGGAGGCGGGCGCGGGGGTCGGCCACATCTAGTCCGGCATCGGGTCCGCCAGTCCGGAATCTCGTCTGCGTTCGCTCGGAGGGGCGTTCGCCTATCCGAGTGACGTCATTCCGTATGACTTTCAGTGGACCGTGCCGCAGGTCAGAGTTCTCTCAACTGACCGTCCGAAACGGGCAGTTCGGTGAGGCCGGGGCGCGCTGCCGGAGGGGGGCAGCGCGCCCCGGGTCGGGTGCGGATGGAAAGCAGGGGGTTGCCCGTACCGCCCGTCTTTAGGGGCGCGGGGCTGTGTCGATTTGCGGCTCCTCCCCCACTCTCGGCTTCTCCCCCACTCTCGGCTTCGCTCGAGCGGGGGGACCCCCATGAGCGGGGGGACCCCCATCGTGGGCGCGACCAGCCCCCACCGGGCCCGCACCCGACGAACAACCCGCAGACCCCTCAGCTCAACTGGTCCTCCGTGGCGGCAGCCTGATGCGGAATCTTCCCGGCGGCGGAGCCGGACGCCGAGGCCGACATCGACGCCGACTCGGACAACGCGGCAACCTGCGCCCGCAGCGCACGAACCTCCTCCGCCAGCGCCTCGATCGCCGCGGTCTGCCGCCGCTCCTCCACATCGTCCGACTCGAACCGCGAAATGAACCACGCCGCGATATTGGCGGTCACGACACCGAGAAGAGCGATCCCGGACAGCATCAGCCCGACCGCTATCACTCGCCCGAGCCCGGTGGTCGGAGCGTGATCGCCGTACCCCACGGTCGTCATCGTGGTGAACGACCACCACAGCGCGTCACCCAGCGTCTTGATGTTGCCGTCGGCCGACTCCCGCTCGACGGACAGCACGGCGAGCGAGCCGAACATCAGCAACGCCACCACCGCGCCCACGACGTACGTGGTCAGCCGTATCTGCGGGGCGATCCGGGCCCGCTGCCCGACGAGCAGCAACGTGGAGACGAGCCGCAGCAGCCGCATCGGCTGGATGAGCGGCAACAGCACCGCGCACAGGTCGAGCCAGTGCGTACGGACGAACTCCCGCCGCCGCTCGGTGAGAGCGAGCCGTACGAGGTAGTCCAGGGCGAACAGCCCCCACACCGCCCACTCCACCGCGGTGCACCAGTCGGTCACCTCCCGACCGGCGGCGGGCCACACGATCGGCACGGCATAGGCAACGGCGAACGCCACCGCGAGCCCCAACAAGGGCCGCTGCGTACGCTGCTCCCAACGGTCCTGCGCCGATTGCTGCGTCATGCGCGCATCGTAGATAACAAGCAGGGGCGGAGTGACCCCTCGGCCACACCACCCCTTGACAGCACGCCCAGCTTGTTTTTCAGGGGCGCGGGGCTGTGTCGATTTGCGACTCCGCCGCGTGGGCGCGATCAGCCCCCACGCACCCGCAGACAACTACGGCCTAGGCATCTCCCCCGGCGGCACCCGGATCGGCAGCAGCCACATCCAACAACTGATACCGATCAATCGCCTGCTTCAACGCGGACCGGTCGACCTTCCCCTCCCGCGCGAGTTCCGTCAGCACCCCCACCACAATCGACTCCGCGTCAATGTGGAAGAAACGCCGAGCGGCCCCCCGAGTATCGGCGAAGCCGAACCCGTCGGCACCCAGCGACTGGTAAGTCCCCGGCACCCACCGCGAAATCTGGTCCGGAACCGACCGCATCCAGTCGGAGACGGCCACGAACGGTCCCTGCGCCCCCGACAACTTCCGCGTCACATAAGGAACCCGCTGCTCCTCCTCGGGGTGCAGCAGATTGTGCCGCTCCACCTCGACGGCCTCGCGCCGCAACTCGTTCCAGGAGGTCGCGGACCAGACATCGGCCCGTACGTTCCAGTCCTCGGCGAGGATCCGCTGCGCCTCGACGGCCCACGGCACCGCGACACCGGACGCCATGATCTGCGCAGGAATCGAGCCCGAAGTTCCTGCCGCGTAGCGGTGGATGCCCTTCAGGATGCCGTCGACATCCACGCCCTCCGGCTCGGCGGGATGCTGGATCGGCTCGTTGTAGACGGTGAGGTAGTAGAAGACGTCCTCGCCGTGCGGGTGCTCGTCGGACGAGCCGTACATCCGCCGCAGCCCGTCCTGCACGATGTGCGCGATCTCGAACCCGTAGGCAGGGTCGTACGCGACACAGCCCGGGTTCGTCGAGGCGAGCAACTGCGAGTGCCCGTCCGCGTGCTGCAGACCCTCACCGGTCAGAGTCGTACGGCCGGCGGTCGCGCCCAGGACGAAACCGCGCGCCAACTGGTCGGCCATCTGCCAGAACTGGTCGCCGGTGCGCTGGAAACCGAACATCGAGTAGAAGACGTACACCGGGATGAGCGGTTCGCCGTGTGTCGCGTACGCCGATCCGGCCGCGATCAGCGAGGCCGTGCAGCCCGCCTCGGAGATGCCGTCGTGCAGCATCTGCCCGGTCGGCGACTCCTTGTACGCGAGGAGCAGGTCGCGGTCCACGGCCTCGTACTGCTGGCCGAGCGGGTTGTAGATCTTCGCGCTCGGGAAGAACGAGTCCATGCCGAACGTGCGGTACTCGTCGGGCGCGATCAGCACGAACCGCTTGCCGATCTCCTTGTCCCGCATGAGGTCCTTGAGCAGCCGTACGAACGCCATGGTCGTGGCGATCGACTGCTGACCCGAGCCCTTCTTCACACTCGCGTACGTCTTGTCCTCGGGCAGTGCGAGCGGCTTCGACCGCACGACGCGCGTCGGGACGTACCCGCCGAGCCCCTTGCGGCGGTCGTGCATGTACTGGATCTCCTCCGAGTTCCGGCCCGGGTGGTAGTACGGCGGCGCGCCGGACTCCAGCTCCTTGTCGGAGATCGGCAGGTGCAGCCGGTCGCGGAAACCCTTGAGGTCGGCGACGGTCAGCTTCTTCATCTGGTGCGTGGCGTTGCGGCCCTCGAAGTTCGGGCCGAGCGTCCAGCCCTTGACCGTCTGGGCGAGGACCACGGTCGGCTGGCCCTTGTGCGCCTTGGCCGCCGCGAAGGCCGCGTAGACCTTCCGGTGGTCGTGACCGCCGCGGCCCAGGTGCAGGATCTGGTCGTCGGTCATGTTCTCGACCATCGCGCGCAGCCGGGAATCGTGACCGAAGAAGTGCTCACGGATGTACGCGCCGGTCTCCGTGGCGTACGTCTGGAACTGTCCGTCGGGCGTGGTGTTCAGCTGGTTGACCAGCACCCCGTCGCGGTCCTGTGCGAGCAGCGGGTCCCAGCTGCGGTCCCAGACCAGCTTGACGACGTTCCAGCCGGCGCCGCGGAACTGCGACTCCAGCTCCTGGATGATCTTGCCGTTGCCGCGTACCGGCCCGTCGAGGCGCTGGAGGTTGCAGTTGACGACGAAGGTGAGGTTGTCCAGGCCCTCGCGCGCGGCGATGGACAGCTGGCCGAGCGACTCGGGCTCGTCCATCTCGCCGTCGCCGAGAAACGCCCAAACGTGGGACTTGGAGGTGTTCGCGATGCCGCGCGCCTCCATGTAACGGTTCATGCGCGCCTGGAAGATCGCGCCGAGCGGGCCGAGGCCCATCGAGACCGTCGGGAACTCCCAGAAGTCCGGCATCGACCGCGGGTGCGGATATGACGACAGGCCGTCCGGCGCCTTGGACTTCTCCTGGCGGAAGGCGTCGAGCTGCCGCTCGCTCAGCCGGTCCAGCATGAACGCGCGGGCGTAGATGCCGGGGGAGGCATGTCCCTGGAAGAAGATCTGGTCGCCGCCGTCGCCCTCGTCCTTGCCCCGGAAGAAGTGGTTGAAGCCCACGTCGTAGAGGGAGGCGGAGGACGCGAAGGTGGCGATGTGGCCGCCGACGCCGATACCGGGGCGCTGGGCCCTGGACACCATCACGGCCGCGTTCCAGCGGGTCGCGTTGAGGATCTTGCGCTCGATCTCCTCGTTGCCCGGGAAGAACGGCTCGTCCTTGGTGGCGATGGTGTTGACGTAGTCCGTGCTGCGCATCTCGGGCACGGCCACGCGCCGCTCGCGGGCCCGCTCGATCAGCCGCAGCATGAGATAGCGGGCCCGCTCCCGGCCACGCTGGTCGACGGCGGCGTCGAGGGAGTCGAGCCACTCCTGGGTCTCTTCTGGATCGAAGTCAGGGACCTGACTCGGAAGGCCGCCAATGATGATCGGGTTGCGATCGGGTCCGGAAGCCACGCTGTTCCTTCGCTCTCAGGGGGCCGCTTTTTCTCGGTTTTTTCTTGGGATTCTCTCTGGTTACCTGGGTCTCTGTACCGTTCCCCATACCGTTCCCCATCGTGTACCTCGGGAACGGAAACGTCATCTCTACCGAGAGGTAACCGAGACGTTCGTCCCGTCCCCCCAAGGGCGGGCCCGGCAAATCGCAACGATACGCCCGACCTATGACGCGTACCGCAAAGCCATTCGAGTCCCGTACTCTCGTAGGGTTCGGAAATCCACAAATGGGGCAGATCGGTGTGGTGTGCATCACTTATGGCCGGGATCGCCTGCCTGGAGTTGCGGCGAGACGGCCGGGATCGTCACCGTTTCGGCGGTCCCGACGGCCGGGTACTTGCGCGATCCGCCCCGCCCGTGTGGACTACGGCCAATGCTTCGCGCACGCGCGTGGCTTGAACTTCCCCAAGCTCCAGGCTTAGCCCGAGCTGGGGGGAGACCCCATTACCGAACATGATCAGGAGGCAACCCGTGAGCGCGACCGCGGACCACGCGGAGGAGCGGACGAGCCTGGCCGCCAGGCTGGGATTCCAGCCCGAGCAGGTGGTCCAGGAGATCGGCTTCGACGACGACGTCGACCAGGAGCTCCGCGAGGCCATTGAAGAAGTCATCGGCAGCGAGCTCATGGACGAGGAGTACGACGACGTCGCCGACGCCGTAGTGCTCTGGTTCCGTGACGACGACGGCGACCTGACGGATGCGCTGGTGGACGCCACCACGTACGTCGAAGAGGGTGGCGCCGTGCTGCTGCTGACGCCGAAGACCGGCCGAGACGGGTATGTGGAGCCCAGCGACATCGCGGAAGCCGCGACGACCGCGGGTCTGTCCCAGACCAAGAGCATCAGCGTGGGGAAGGACTGGAGCGGGACCCGGCTGGCTACGCCGAAGGCGGCCAAGTCGAAGAGGTGACGCTCTGCTGAGGTGAGCGGGGGTTCAGGGGTTGGCACCCCTGGGCCCCCGTTTTTCGGCTTTCGTCGTCGGCGGCGTCGGGTGCGGGTGCGTCGTGGCTGGTCGCGCCCACGATGGGGGTCCCCCCGCTCATGGGGGTCCCCCCGCTCGAGCGAAGCCGAGAGTGGGGGAGAAGCCGAGAGTGGGGGAGGAGCCGCATATAGACACAGCCCCGCGCCCCTAAAAACTCAGCCCTTCCGGCGTTTGAGGAGCGGGGTCTGGGGCGGAGCCCCAGGGGACGGGAATGGGTAGGGGCGGCGGGGGCGAGAACAGGTCGCTGCGTAGGGTGGGGGACCCGAACGGCCCCACGAACCCACGGACCCCACGAAGGGAAGCAGGACATGACCATCGAGGTCGGCGACAAGGCCCCGGACTTCGAGCTGAAGGACAACCACGGCGCCACCGTGCGGCTCTCGGATTTTCGTGGTTCTCGCGGCGCGAAGAACGTGGTGCTGCTCTTCTACCCCTTCGCCTTCACCGGCGTCTGCACCGGCGAGCTGTGCGCCCTGCGCGACAACCTGCCGCAGTTCTCCGACCGCGACACCCAGCTGCTCGCCGTCTCGAACGACTCCATCCACACCCTGCGCGTCTTCGCCGAGCAGGAGGGCCTGGAGTACCCACTGCTGTCCGACTTCTGGCCGCACGGCGAGGTCTCGCGCGCGTACGGCGTCTTCGCCGAGGACAAGGGCTGCGCGGTGCGCGGCACCTTCGTCATCGACAAGGAGGGCATCGTCCGCTGGACCGTCGTCAACGCCCTGCCGGACGCCCGTGACCTGAACGAGTACGTGACGGCGCTCGACACCCTGTGATCCCGGCTCCGTCCGTAGACCGGGCCCCGTGACCGGCCTGTGACGCCGACACTCCGGGATTCTTCGTACCCAGGGCCTGCGGCAGTGGGGAACCCCTCACTAGGATCGACACGTTGATCCGATACCAATGCACTTCGGGGCGCACCGCCCCTGGACACCAATGGGAGGACTCGTGGGAGTCAGCCTCAGCAAGGGCGGCAATGTTTCGCTGTCGAAGGAGGCCCCGGGACTGACCGCGGTCATCATCGGTCTGGGGTGGGACATCCGCACCACCACCGGTACCGACTTCGACCTGGACGCCAGCGCCATCCTGACGAACGCGGAGGGCAAGGTCAGCAGTGACGCCAACTTCGTGTTCTTCAACAACCTGAAGAGCCCCGACGGCTCGGTCGAGCACACCGGTGACAACACCACCGGTGAGGGCGAGGGCGACGACGAGCAGATCAAGGTCAACCTCGCCGGCGTCCCGGCCGACATCGAGAAGATCGTCTTCCCGGTCTCGATCTACGACGCCGAGAACCGCCAGCAGTCGTTCGGCCAGGTGCGCAACGCGTTCATCCGCGTCGTGAACCAGGCCGGCGAGGCGGAGATCGCCCGGTACGACCTTTCCGAGGACGCCTCCACGGAGACCGCGATGGTCTTCGGTGAGCTGTACCGCCACGGCGCGGAGTGGAAGTTCCGTGCCATCGGCCAGGGGTATGCCTCGGGTCTGCGCGGTATCGCGCAGGACTTCGGCGTCAACGTCTGAGCCACTTCGGGGTCGTCCGATCCCGAGCAGCTTTACCCGCTTCACGGTTACCCGCTTCACCTTTCCCGTCCGGCGCCGCACACTCCTAGTGCGGCGCCGGACGTGCTCAACAACCCAATGGCTTGACCGGGGAGGACAAGGAACATGGGCGTCACGCTCGCCAAGGGGGGCAATGTCTCCCTCTCCAAGGCCGCACCGAACCTCACGCAGGTGTTGATCGGGCTCGGCTGGGACGCGCGCTCGACCACCGGAGCAGACTTCGACCTCGATGCCAGCGCGCTGCTGTGCAACTCGGGGCGGGTGCTCGGTGACGAGTGGTTCATCTTCTACAACCAGCTCAAGAGCCCCGACGGCTCGGTCGAGCACACCGGTGACAACCTCACGGGTGAGGGCGACGGCGACGACGAGTCGATCCTGATCGACCTCTCCAAGGTGCCGGCCAACGTGGACAAGATCGTCTTCCCGGTCTCGATCCACGACGCCGACAACCGCGGCCAGACCTTCGGCCAGGTCAGCAACGCGTTCATCCGCGTCGTCAACCAGGCCGACGGCCAGGAGCTCGCCCGCTACGACCTCTCCGAGGACGCCTCCACGGAGACCGCGATGATCTTCGGCGAGGTCTACCGCTACGGCAACGAGTGGAAGTTCCGGGCGGTGGGCCAGGGCTACGCGTCGGGGCTGCGGGGCATCGCCCTGGACTTCGGGGTCAACGTTTCGTAGGGCGGCCGGGTCCGGGGAGAGCGCCCCCGGCGACCAAGCGGTGATCAAGCGTGGATCAAGGAGGGGTCATCGCCCGTCGCGTACCGAAAGCGGCGTGACGGGCGGGGCCGAAGGGCCGCCACTGGCGTTCACGCCCTCTGGACCTGCGGCTCTCCGGGTGGGGTGGCCCGGCCCTCTCGCCCGGAGAGTCGGCCCTCTAGACTTCAGGTCAATGTTTCGTAAAGCCGGGTACGGCGGGGGGAAACCCCCTCCGGACTTCGTCCGGGGGTAGCCCCCCAACTCACGATTGGGTAGCCAGTGGTTCTGAAAACCTTCGGCTGGTCGTTCGCGGTCACCGCGATCGGCTTGGTCGCAGCGGTGCTGATCGACGGATGGACCGCGTTCGGGATCGTGCTGATCCTGTCGATCCTCGAGATCTCGCTGTCCTTCGACAACGCGGTGGTCAACGCCGGAATCCTGAAGAAGATGAGCCCGTTCTGGCAGCGCATCTTCCTCACCGTCGGCATCCTGATCGCCGTCTTCGGAATGCGGCTGGTCTTCCCTGTCGTGATCGTCGCGATCAGCGCCTCGCTCGGCCCCATCGAGGCGGTCGACCTGGCGCTGAACGACGCGGACCGCTATCAGGAACTGGTCACGGACGCCCACCCGTCGATCGCGGCCTTCGGTGGCATGTTCCTGCTCATGATCTTCCTCGACTTCATCTTCGAGGACCGTGACATCAAGTGGCTCGGCTGGCTGGAGCGCCCGCTCGCCAAGCTCGGCAAGGTCGACATGCTGTCGGCCTGCATCGCGTTGATCGTCCTGCTGATCACCGCGCTGGCCCTCGCCCCGAAGGCCCACCTGCACGCCGGGTCCGCCGACAAGGCGGAGACGGTCCTGCTCTCCGGCATCGCCGGCCTCATCACGTATCTGGTCGTCGGCGGGCTCTCCGGCTTCTTCGAGAACCGTCTCGAGGAAGCGGAGGAGCGCGAGCACGAGGAAGAGGAGGAGGCCAAGCGCAGCGGCAAGCAGGTCTCCGCGGGGGCACTCGTCGGCAAGGCCGCCTTCTTCATGTTCCTGTACCTCGAAGTCCTGGACGCGTCGTTCTCCTTCGACGGCGTCATCGGCGCCTTCGCCATCACGAACGACATCATCCTGATGGCCCTCGGCCTCGGCATCGGCGCCATGTACGTCCGGTCGCTCACGGTCTACCTGGTCCGCCAGGGCACCCTCGACGACTACGTCTACCTGGAGCACGGCGCCCACTACGCCATCGGCGCCCTCGCCGGGATCCTTCTCATCACGATCCGCTTCGAGGTCAACGAGATCGTCACCGGCCTCATCGGTGTCGTCCTGATCGCCTGGTCCTTCTGGTCCTCCGTGCGCCGCAACCGAGCGATCGCGGCCGCCGAGGGAAAAGCTGAGGCCTCGGACGACAAGACCGAAGTCTCGTCCGGGGTGTGACACCCGTCCGGTTGAGGAACGCTCTGTGAGGGGCGGCCGCCGAGGGACTCCTCGCGGCCGCCCCTCACGCGTACGTCGAACGTCGAGGTCATGGGCCGAAGTCGTACGCGGAGAGACCCCGAAGACGTACGCCGAGGTGCGTCGAGGCCGTTCGTCGAGGTCGTACGCCGAGGTCATTCGTCGAAGTGAACAGGGAAGCGTGGGGGCGGGAATGAGCTTCTGGGAAAGTTTGTGGCGCGGGCGGTCGATGCAATTCGACTCGGGCAGCGCGGCGACCAACGCCATCGAACTGACCAAACGGAACCAGACCATCTCGCTCACCAAACAGGGCGCCGCCACCGGCAACCTCCGCATCAACCTGTCCTGGCGGATGCGCACCTCCGACATAGGCGGGCCGCAGCGGGGCAGCCTGCTGCGCCACCCCTTCAAGGCGTTCAAGCCGGAAGTGGTGCAGGCACACACCCAGAGCATGGTCAACGTCGACCTCGACCTGGGCTGCATGTACGAGCTCGCGGACGGCAGCAAGGGCGTCGTCCAGCCGCTGGGCGGCTTCCTGGGCGAACTCAACGAGGCGCCCTACGTGAAGCTCAGCGGCGACGACCGCTTCGGCTCCGGCTCGGGCGAGACGATCTTCGTCAACCTCGACCACCGCGAGCAGATCAAACGGCTCCTGGTCTTCGTCTACATCTACGACCAGACCCCCGCCTTCGACCGTACGCACGCCATCGTGACGCTCTTCCCGAGCAACGGCCCCCGGATCGAGATCGGCCTCGACGAGCGGCACTCCCAGGCCAGGTCCTGCGCGGTGGTCATGATCGAGAACGTCAAGAACGAACTGGTCGTGCGCCGCGAGGTGAAGTTCGTGTACGGCTTCCAGGCCGAGCTCGACCGGCTCTACGGCTGGGGACTCCAGTGGGGACGCGGCTACAAGTCGAAAGCCGACCGCTGACCACGCGCTGCCGCTGGGCTTGGCAGAGGCGCCTCACAGCTCGGGGTGTCCGGTTCGGTGGCGGCTGCGGGTTGTTTGCGGCTTGTCGCGCCCACGATGGGGGGTCCCCCGCTCGAGCGAAGCCGAGAGTGGGGGAGGAGCCGCAAATGTCACAGCCTCGCGCCCCTTTGGGGGCCTTGGGGCGCCCTCTATCGGCCGATGAACTGCGGTCCTTGCGGGGGGAGCCGGAAGTCCGGGTCGGGGAGCGGGGTCACCGGCTGGGGGTAGCCGTAGCCGGAGTGGGCTGTTGCCGCGGCGGGCTGGGCCGGGGCCGTGGGCGGGTAGCCGTAGGCGGGCTGGCTGGTGGGCTGCGGGTAGCCGTACGCGGGCTGGGTGGCGGGCGGCTGCTGCCGAGTGGGGTCAGGGCCTGCGGCGGCCGGGGGATAGCCGTACGCCGGCTGCTGGGGCATCGGGGGCAGCTGAGTGGCCGCCTCGGGCGGCAGGGGCTGCGGCAACGGCTGCGCGCCGACGGGCGGACCGGGCAGCGCGGGCAGCGCGGGCAGCGCGGACACCTGCTGGTCCGCGTTCTCGGACTCGTCCACCGAGATGCCGTAGTCCGATGCCAGACCCTTCAGGCCGTTCTTGTAGCCCTCGCCGAGCGCCCGGAACTTCCAGCCCTCGCCGCGCCGGTACAGCTCGCCGCCGATCAGCACGGTCTCCTTGCCGGTCTGCGGCCTGATGTCGAAGTACGCCAGCGGTTCGGAGTCCCCGAGCGTGGCGTCGTACAGCAGGATCCGCAGGTCGTTGACCCGGTCGAAGGTGACGTCCTCGGCCGAAGCGACAAGGAGAATCCGGCCCACTCCATTGTCAAGGCCCGCCAGATCCGACTGAATCGTGTCCGTGAGGCCCTCGGCGAGACCCTCGTTCACGCGCTTCTTGCCGAGTCGCCAGACCTTGCCCGAGGGATGCCGGGGCTGGTTGTAGAAGACGAAGTCCTCGTCGGACCGCACACGGCCGTCGGGGCCGAGGAGCAGCGCGGAGGCATCCACGTCCGGGACACCCCGTCCCGGCGTCCAGCGCAGCACGGCGCGCACCGCGGTGGCGTCCAGCGGGACGTTCGACCCCTTCAGCATCGCGTGCGTCATGCGGTCATCCTGCCTTCTCGGTCCTGGTCACGACAACGTGGGGTGCCTTCCCGAGCGGCCCGATACGCGGAGAGAAGACACAATGGTGTTTGCCTGCGTTACCTGAATTTCATGCCCGGTGGGAACCCTTGACATGGATCTCTACGTACTATTACCGGCCACATATCGTGAGGCCGCCTAGCCGCCCCGGGGGAGTCTTATGCGTCATTTCGGGCACATCACCTCTGAGGTGCGGGAACGCCTCTTCCACCAGGAGCCGTGCGTCTTCACCGCGGACTCCCCGGCCCGGGTACTCGCCGTGGCCCTCGGCGCCACCCTCTACAGTCCTGCCACCAGGCCGAGGCTGGCCGACGACATCGTGAAGCAGACCGGGCGCGGTGTCGTCTCGATGGTGCTCTGTCTGGAGGACTCGATCGACGACGCGGAGGTTCCCGTAGCCGAGGAGAACCTGGTCCGGCAATTCGCCGTCCTGGCCGAACGCTGCCCGGAAACCGAGCTTCCGCTGCTCTTCGTCCGTGTGAGAGCGCCCGAGCAGATCCCCGACCTGGTCCGGCGGCTCGGCGAGTCGGTCCGGCTCCTGTCCGGATTTGTACTGCCGAAGTTCACCGAGGAGCGGGGTATCCCGTTCCTGGAGGCGCTCACCGCGGCCGAGGCCGCGAGCGGACGACGGCTCTTCGCGATGCCCGTCCTGGAATCGCCCGATCTGCTGTACCGGGAGTCCCGGGCGGAGACCCTCGCCGGCATCTTCCGGGCCGTGGACAAGTACCGCGACCGCGTGCTCGCGCTGCGGCTCGGCGTCACCGACTTCTGCGCGTCGTACGGACTGCGCAGGGCGCCCGACATGACCGCGTACGACGTGCAGATCGTCGCCTCCGTGATCGCGGACGTGGTGAACGTGCTCGGGCGGGCCGACGGCACCGGATTCACCGTGACCGGGCCCGTGTGGGAGTACTTCCGGGTCCAGGAGCGCATGTTCAAGCCGCAGCTGCGGCGCAGCCCCTTCACCCCGGAGGCCGAGGACCTGCGCAACCTGCTGATCGAGCACGACATGGACGGCCTGCTGCGGGAGATCTCCCTCGACCGGGCCAACGGACTGCAGGGCAAGACCTGCATCCACCCCTCCCACGTCCCGCCCGTGCACGCGCTGTCCGTCGTCAGCCACGAGGAGTTCAGCGACGCCCAGGACATCCTGCGGCCCGAGCGGGGCGGCGGGGGCGTGCTGCGGTCCGCGTACACGAACAAGATGAACGAGGTGAAGCCGCACCGCGCCTGGGCCGAGCGCACCCTCCAGCGAGCCGAGGCCTTCGGCGTCGCGAACGAGGACATCGGCTTCGTGGAACTGCTCGCCGCGGGAATCCCCGGCTGACGCCCCCATCACACCCTCATCCCGCCCACTTACGCTCACTGACACTGGCCGACACCCGAGGAATCCATGAACAACGCTGTGAACGACGGGGCCCGGGCAGGGGTCTGGTCGGCGACCGGATTCCGTCCCAGGTCCAGGTCGGGGACCAGGCCGGGGGCCGACGCGGGCCCCGGCGCCGGGAGCCCGTCCGGGACGCCGGGCGGAACCGACGGTGACACCCGCGACGGTGAGACCTGGTCCGGATCCTGGGTCGCCGAGCGACTCGGGGTCGAACTCGTCGGGGACGAGGGGCTCGGCGAACTGCTCGGACTCGCGCTGCGGCGCAACCCCAAGCGGGCCCATCTGCTCGTGTCGCACGTGCTCGGCAAGCACATACCCCAGTCGCCCGCCGTCGTGTACGGGTACGGCTTCGCACTCGGGCTCCGGGTGCGCGACCTGCTCGGTGAGGACGAGGCGCGCCGGGCCGTCGTCCTCGGGTACGCCGAGACGGCCACCGGGCTCGGACACTCCGTCGCGGACGGCGTGGGCCTCGCACCCTGCCTCCACTCGACCCGGCGCCCGGTCGACGGCGTCGCACGGGCGGGCGGCTTCGAGGAATCCCACTCGCACGCCACCTCGCACCTGCTGCTCCCGGAGAACCCGGACCTGCTGGCCGACGACGGCCCGCTGGTCCTCGTCGACGACGAGTTCTCCACCGGCAACACCATCCTCAACACCATCCGTGACCTGCACGAACGCTATCCGCGCGACCGGTACGTCATAGTCGCCCTGGTCGACATGCGCTCGGCCGCGGACCTCGGACGCCTGGAGGACTTCGCCCGCGAGATCAGCGCCCGCGTGGACCTCGTGACGGCCGCCTCCGGCACGGTACGGCTGCCCGAGGGGGTCCTGGAGAAGGGGCAGGCGCTGGTCGCGCGGTACGAGTCCGCGACGGAGGCCTCCGTCCAGGAGGCGCAGGAGGCCCAGGGGGCGCCCGGCCGCCCGGCCCTCCGCGTCGAGCTGGGTTGGCCCGAGGGGATACCCGACGGCGGCCGGCACGGCTTCACGCCCGAGCACCGCGTACGCCTGGAGGGCGTCCTGCCCGCCATGGCGGCCCGTATCGCCGAGGCGCTTCCGTCCGGCGCCCGCCGCGTGCTCGTCCTCGGCTTCGAGGAACTGATGTACGCGCCGCTGCGGCTCGCCGTCGCCCTGGAGAAGCTGACCGACGCCGAGGTCCGCTACTCCACGACCACCCGCTCCCCGGTCCTCGCCGTCGACGACCCCGGCTACGCGATCCGCACGCGGCTCGTCTTCCCCGCCCACGACAACCCCGCCGACGGCCCCGGCGAGCGCTACGCCTACAACGTCGCGGGCGCCGGCTTCGACGCCGTCGTCGCCGTGGTCGACTCCGCCGCCGACACGCCCGAACTGCACGCCCCCGACGGCCTGTTGGCGCGGCTCGCCGCGCACACGCCGAGCGTGCTGCTCGCCGTCGTCCCCTCGTACGCACCAGAACGGCCGTCTGCCGAGCCGCCCACTGAAAGGCCCTCCATGCTGCCCGAGCCCCTCCGTGGCCCCGACTTCTCCTCGTACGCACCTGACGAGGTCGGCTGGCTGCTGCGGGATCTCTCGGACACCCGGCTGGAGGCGCCGACGGAAGAGCGCGAAGAGGCCATCCAGAGCGGTGGCGCCCACTACGCGGAGTCGCTCCCGGTGGAGTACCAGCCGAGCGAGGCGTACCAGGAGCTGTTCCACAACGCGCTCGCCGTCTCGGCCACCCGTATCGCCCAGGCCGTCGGTGTCGTCACGGAGACCGTGCTCGCGGAGCGGTCGCCGCGCCCCGGCAGCGTTGTCCTCGTATCGCTCGCCCGCGCCGGCACCCCCGTCGGCATCCTGATGCGCCGCTGGGCCCAGCACCGGCACGGCCTCGACCTCGCGCACTACGCCGTCTCCATCGTGCGCGGCCGCGGCATCGACACCAACGCACTGCGCTGGCTGGCCGCCCACCACGACCCGGCCGACGTCGTCTTCGTGGACGGCTGGACCGGCAAGGGCGCCATCACCCGCGAACTCGCCCAGGCCATCGAGGAGTTCGAGACCTCCGACGGCATCACCGGCTTCGACCCGGAGATAGCGGTCCTCGCCGACCCCGGCTCCTGCGTGCGCACGTACGGCACCCGCGAGGACTTCCTCATCCCCTCCGCCTGCCTCAACTCGACGGTCTCCGGCCTCATTTCGCGTACGGTCCTCCGCGCCGACCTGGTCGGCGAGCACGACTACCACGGCGCGAAGTTCTACCGCGAGCTCGCCGCCACGGATGTCTCCGTCGCCTTCCTGGACGCGGTCTCCGACCGCTTCGACTCGGTTGACGATGCGGTCGACGCCCAGGTCAAGGAGCTCCTCGCCACCGACCGCAGCCCGACCTGGGAGGGCTGGGCGGCAGTCGAGCGGATCAGCGAGGAGTACGGCATCCACGACGTGAACCTCGTCAAGCCCGGTGTCGGCGAGGCGACCCGCGTACTGCTGCGCCGCGTCCCCTGGAAGATCCTCGCCCGGGCCGGAGCGGGCGCCGACCTCGACCACGTACGCCTGCTCGCCGAGCAGCGGGGCGTACCCGTCGAAGAGGTGGCCGAACTCCCGTACACCTGCGTCGGGTTGATCCACCCGAAGTACACCCGCGGAGCGACCGGCGCCGACGGCAAGGCGGTGACGGTCTGATGTCGAACACCGCCGAGATGACGAACTCTGGTTCACTGCCCACCTCCTCTCCCAAAGTGCTGGTCGCCAGCGACCTCGACCGCACGCTCATCTACTCCTCGGCCGCACTGGCCCTGACCATGCCCGACGCGCGGGCGCCCCGGTTGCTCAGCGTCGAGGTGCACGAGAGCAAGCCGCTGTCCTACATGACCGAGACCGCGGCCGGTCTGCTCGCCGAACTCGGCGACCTGGCCGACTTCGTACCGACCACGACCCGAACCCGCAAGCAGTACCAGCGCATCCAACTCCCGGGCCCCGCCCCGAAGTACGCGATCTGCGCCAACGGCGGTCACCTGCTCGTGGACGGTGTGTCGGACCCCGAGTGGCACACCTCGGTGACCGAACGCCTCGCCCGCGAGTGCGCCCCGCTCGACGAGGTGCGCGAGCACATGGAGGCCACCTCCGACCCGGCCTGGCTGCGCAAGCACCGCGTCGCCGAGGACCTCTTCGTGTACGTCGTCGTCGAGCGCGAACTGCTGCCCGAGGACTGGGCGAAGGAACTGGCCGTCTGGGCGGAGAACCGCGGCTGGACGGTCTCCCTCCAGGGCCGCAAGATCTACGCCGTACCGAAGCCGCTCACCAAGAGCGCCGCCATGAGGGAGGTCGCCCGCCGCACGGGAGCGACCCTTACCCTGGCCGCCGGTGACTCCCTCCTCGACGCCGACCTCCTACTGGCCGCGGACCGTGGCTGGCGCCCGGGCCACGGCGAACTGGCCGATGTCGGCTGGACGGCCCCCGGGATCACTTCCCTCCCGGAACGGGGTGTCGCCGCGGGCGAACGGATCCTGCGGGAGTTCTTGCGGGAGGTCCGGTAGGGGCGGTGGCTGCGCCGGCTTCGGTGGGGTGGGCGGGTTCGGTGGGTGCGTTGGCGCGGCGCCGCCCGCCCGGGCCCGGCCTGAACAGCCGTAGCCGTATGCCCGCGAAGAGCAGCACCGCGAGCACCGCCGCCACCAGCACGACCTTCGAGTACGTCGACACATAGCCGGTGACGTCCGACCAGTTCTCGCCGAGCAGATAGCCGGCGAGGACGAAGACGGTGTTCCAGATCGCGCTGCCCAGCGTGGTCAGGCCGAGGAAGACGGACAGGCGCATGCGCTCGACGCCCGCGGGCACGGATATCAGGCTGCGGAAGATGGGGATCATCCGGCCGAAGAACACGGCCTTGGTGCCGTGGCGGGAGAACCAGGCTTCCGTCTTCTCGATGTCCGAGACCTTCACCAGCGGCAGCCGGGCCGCGATCGCCACCGTCCGGTCGCGGCCGAGCAGCGCCCCCACTCCGTACAGCGCGAGCGCGCCTATGACGGAGCCGGCCGTCGTCCACAGCAGCGCCGCGAACAGGCTCATCCGTCCGGTGCTCGCCGCGAATCCCGCGAGCGGCAGAATGACCTCGCTCGGCAGGGGCGGAAAGAGGTTTTCCAGGGCGACGGCGATGCCCGCGCCCGACGCCCCGAGCGTGTCCATAAGGCTGTTGATCCATGGTGGTGCGCTGCTGTCCGCCGTGGCGGCTGCGATGGCTGTCATGCCTCCACGCTAGAAAAACGAGGCTGAAGGGACCCTGAGGACGACCGCAAGGATCCGTGCGGTGGACCGCAGTTCCGAATTGCGGTTTTCCTCAGTGCGCGCGACTCCGGCGCCCGGCTAGCGTGGCGATCATGCGAGATGTGGCACGACGTGGGACGCGGTGCGCGGTGGGGCTCATGACGGGAGCCGCCGCGGCCGCCGTCGAGCTGCTCTTCACCCTTCTCTCCGGCCTCGCCCTGTTACCCGTACTGGCTTGGCCGCGTGGCCGTCAGGCCGTGCTCCGGCCCGTCTTCGCGGGGGCGCGGCGACTGACGGAGTTCGAGCGCGGACGGCTCAGGACCTGGACGAACGTGTCGATCTCTCCCGCGTACGAGGACGCGGGAGCCCTGCGCTACATCGCGTGCCGCTGGACGCTCGGAGTTCTGGGCGGCGTCGTGATGCTTTCGGTGGCGATCGGTCTCGCGTACAGCACATACTGGATGTACGGCTGGATGTTCTCGGACATCGAGCATCCCGGGGCGATAGCTCTCGTGGCTCTCGGCGGGCTGTTTCTGCTCTTCCTCGCCGTGCAGGGGATATTCGGAGTCGCCGAGCTGGAGCGGCAGTTGGCCCGGCACGTCCTCGGGCCCAGCCACCAGGAGGAGTTGGAGCGGCGGATCGTGGAACTGGCCGCGAGCCGCGCCGCGGTGGTGGACGCCGTGGACGACGAACGCCGCCGCATCGAGCGGGACCTCCACGACGGTGTACAGCAGCGGCTCGTCGCCCTCGGCATGCTCCTCGGCCGCGCCCTGCGCAGCCAGGACACAGAGCGTGCCGACCGGCTGCTCCGCCAGGCCCACGACGAGAGCGGACAGGCATTGGCCGAGCTGCGTGAGGTGGCCTGGCGGATCTATCCGACCACGCTGGACGAGGCGGGCCTGCGGGCTGCCCTGGAGACGGTCGCCGAGCGCTCGTCCGTGCCGGTGCGGGTGGAGTACGGGCTGTCCGCCGAGCCAGGAAAAGCGGCGGCGACCGTCGCGTACTTCGTGGTCTGCGAAGCCGTCACGAACGCGGTCAAACACGCGGCGGCGCGTCGGATCGTCGTCCATCTGTGGGCAGCGAGCGGTGAGTTGTGCGTGCGGATCGAGGATGACGGCTCGGGCGGCGCGAACCCCATGGGCAGCGGGCTGTTCGGGCTGGCCCGGCGAGTGGACGCCCTCGACGGCCGGTTCAGTGTGCTCAGTCCGGTGGGTGGACCCACCGTCATCTCAGCGGAGTTGCCGTGCGTGTGATCCTTGCCGAGGACTCGACCCTGTTGAGAGAAGGCCTCGTACGGCTGCTCGTCGAGGAAGGGCACGAGGTGCTGGCCGCGGTCGGTGATGCCGAGCGGCTGCTGGTGGCCGTCGCCGAGGAGCGGCCGGACGTGGTGGTGGCGGATGTGCGCATGCCTCCCACGCACACCGACGAGGGGCTGCGTGCGGCCCTGGAGATTCGCGAACGCTGGCCGGGCGTGGGCGTGTTGGTGCTCTCGCAGTACGTCGAGAAGCGGTACGCGACGGAGTTGCTGACCGGAGACTCGGAGGGGGTCGGTTATCTGCTCAAGGACCGTGTCGTCCAGGTCGACGAATTCCTCGATGCGTTGGAGAGGGTGAGCCAGGGGAGAGCGGCCTTCGATCCCGAGGTGGTGCGTCAGCTGCTCGGCCGCAGCGGGCGCGCGGACCTCCTGGACCGACTCACCACGCGAGAGAAGGACGTGCTGGCGGAGATGGCTCAGGGGCATACGAACGCGGCCATCGCGCGACGGATGCACATCTCCCTCAGCGGAGTCGAGAAACACATCAACGCGATCTTCGACAAGCTCGAACTGACAGGAAGCGAGGGGTACTCCCGCAGAGTGCTGGCCGTACTTCGCTATTTGGGGGCCTGAAGTGATCGAGAGGTGGGGTGGGTGGGCGGCCGGACTGATGGGTCGGCCTGTCGGTGGGGCAGCCGATTGTCGGCCCTGGCCCGAGGAAGGGGGCTGTCCCTCCGAGGAGGGGGCGCAGTTGTGCGGATGGTCCCTCGGGCGGACGCTGAGAATCCCGGTACTCCCAGGAACCGGCCCTGACTCCCAGGAACCCGTCCTGGAGGAATACCGGCCCTGGAGGATCCTGGTCCTGGCGGAACCCCGCCCCCGGACGGAGTCAGCCGCAGCAGCCCCCGCCGCAACAACCGCCACCGCCACCGGCGCTGGGGCGGGGTGCGGGTGCAGAGGCCGAGCCGCCGACCGCGACCGTCGACAGCAGCTTCACCGTGTCGTCGTGGCCGGCGGGGCAGTCCGCGGGCGCCGACGACTCGGCCATCGGACGGCTCTTCTCGAAGGTGTCGCCGCAGGTCCGGCAGCGGTACTCGTAGCGAGGCATGGGCACAGGTTAGCGGGTGCGCGGCTCGTCTCCCATGGGCCCGGCTCCGGCCTCCGGGGGACCGAGCTCGCCTGCGGCGGGAGTGGCCTCGCCTCCAGGGAGAGCGGCTTCGGCTTCCGGGAGCGTGGCATTGCCCGGGGCCCCGGCCAGGGCCCTGGTCCCGAGCTCCGCCCTCAGCCGCTGTTCGCGGGCGGCCTGCTCGGGGTGGCGGGCCCGCCAGTACGGGTTGTCGTGCGGCAGGGCCGAGCCGACGCGTCCGTACATCCCGAAGAACATCAGCATCACGCCGACCACAAAGCTGAACAGCACGTTCTGGATGCGGAAGGCGAGGAAGTTGAAGCCGGTGTCGAGGAGGGCGAGGTTCACGAAGCCGCTGAGGATGAAGAGGACACCGAGGACCATGTTGATCGTCGAGGCGATGTTGCCGCCGATCACCATGCCGACGAAGAGCAGCAGCCCGACGCAGATCGACAGCACGCTCAGCGCGCCGTTGGTGTTCAGCCCCGCGACCGTGTCCCCGCGGGTGTTGAAGAAGCCGACCTTGTCGATCAGTCCCAGGACGCCGAAGGCGAGCAGCACAAGACCCATCAGCCCCGCGCCGACCCGGTAGAACTTGCTGAGACGGTGGTCGACCGGCAGATGCTCATCGAGCCTGATCCGCCGCCTCGGCGCCGTACGAAGTACGTGCGTGGCCATGTCCGCCTCCTCTGGTGCGAGCGGAGGCCGTACGTACATTCAGCATCCGCCCGGGAGGGCTGCATCGCCACACTTGGGAGTGGGGTTCGAGGGAGAAGAGCCAGGATAGGAGCCGAGGGAGTCGAGGGAGCGCGCCGTCAGGCAGCGCTCCTTTCAGGGGCGCGAGGAACTGCGGGACCAGCCCCCCGA
This sequence comes from Streptomyces sp. NBC_00878, assembly GCF_026341515.1. NCBI lineage: Bacteria > Bacillati > Actinomycetota > Actinomycetes > Kitasatosporales > Streptomycetaceae > Streptomyces > Streptomyces sp. NBC_00878. The sequence continues at coordinate 7,670,775 of NZ_JAPEOK010000001.1, forward strand.
CCCGCACCGCGCCCCGCAGGTCACGGACAAGGCATGACGCCCCGCAGGTCACGGGGAACCCATGACGCCCCCGAAGATCAAGAGGCGCCCCCACGCTCCTCACGAATCTGGGAAACCACCCGAGCCACCGTCGCCCGCACACCCTCCAGCTCGGTCAGGAAATGCCAGTAGTCGGGGTGCCGCCCCTCCAACGTCCCGATCGTCCGCTCCAACCGGGCCACCGAGTCGTCGAGCGGACGCGCGTGCCGAGGATCGGGTGTATTGCGCCCCGCCATGGCCAAGCGCTGGGCATCGCGGATCGCGAACCGCGTACGGTCGATCTCGCGCTGCGGATCCTTCGACACCTCGTTCAGCCGCCGCAACCGGTCCCCGGCAGCGGACACGGCCTCATCGGTCGTGTTCAGCAGCGCCCGCACCGTGGACAGCAGCGACGTGGCGTCCGCCCACCGCTGCTCCTCCCGCGCGGTCCGCGCCTCCGCCAGCTTCTGCTCGGCCTGCCGCACGGTCTCGGCGGCCTGGTCCGGTACGTGCTGAAGGTCCTGCCAGCACTCGGCGGCGAACCGCCGCCGCAACTCGCTCAGCACCGGATCCACCTGCCCGGAACGCGTGGTGAGCGCCTGTGCGCGCGTCCGCAGCGTGACGAGGCGGCGGTCGATCTCGGCGGCCCGCTCCGGCAGCCGCTCGGCCTCCGCACGGACCGTCTCGGCATCCCGCGCGACCCGGTCGGCGCGCTCCAGCGTCTCCGGTACGCCGTGCTGCCCCGCGCCCTGATTCAGCCTGGTCAGCTCCGGGGCGAGGGCGGCGAGCCGGGCCGCGAGGTCGTCGGCCTTGAGTTCCGATCCCCGTACGGCATCGAGCGCGTTCGACGCGGCGAGCAGGGACTGGCGGGCGCGCTCGACGGCCGGGGCGAGGCGGGCCAGCTGTGTCTCGGCCTTGCCGAGCAGCGGCCCGAGCCCCTGCTCGAAACGGTCCAGCTCCTGTTTGACCCGGGCCAGCTCGTCCTTGGCCTTCGTCAGCTCGGTACGCGCGTGCGCGGCGACGGAGGCCTCAAGATCGTCGCGGTCGAGGTCGTGGGCGTCGACGGCGCTGATGTACGTAAGGCTGACCTCGTCGATGCGGCGGCCGAGCGCCTCGAAGTCGGAGACCGTGCGCCGGGCCGCGGGGGAGTCGTCGACGGCCGTGATCGTCTCGATCGAGATCCGCAGATCGCGCTGCGCCGTGTCGAGCTCGTAGAACGCGGCCGCCGCGGCGTCCTTCGCCGCCTGGGCCTCGGCCCGCTGGCTCTCGGAGCGCCCGCCGAACCACCGCCGGGTGCCACCGCCGGCGAACGCGGCGGGCAGCGTGAGTGCGACCGCGAGCAGCGGTAGCGGAAGGAGGACCAGGGCCAGCAGGTCACGGCCAGCGCTACGTGCCCCCGTGGGCCCGAATCCGGCACGGGGGCGAGGTACTTGCTGTGCGCATGGCACAAACGGTGTGTACGGCTGCGAAGGTGTCGCCGTCACTTCCCTCTCCCGTGCTGTCATCCGTCCTACCCGGTGTCATTCTCCCACCAGGTAGGGACGAACACACGGGCCGGTTAGTTCGCCGTACGCACGGTGACTTTCCCGTCCTTCGTATGGGCGGACACCACATGCGAGCTGCGCTCGTCACGGGGAACGGACACATCCACCCCGCCGTCGTCGGTCCCGGTGGAGACGCGGTACGTCGCCTCCGGCAGTTCGATGGTCAGGGAACCGTCGTGTCCGCGGGCCGAGACCCGGTCCGGTACGACGGTGAGGCCGAGGCGTACCGACCCGTCCCGCGTGTTCACGTCCACGCGCCGCGAGTCGACGCCGGTCGCCCTGACGGAGCCGTCGTCAGTACGCAGAGTGATTGGCCCGGCCACGTCCTCGACCCGTACGGAGCCGTCGTTCGTGCGGATGTTCAGCGAGTCCTTGAAACCGCTGGCCTTCACGCTGCCGTCGCCGTCCTTCACGACGACCGCCACGTCACGCGGCACCTCGATGCGGTGCTTGGCCGAGCAGTCGGCGACCACACCCGAGCAGTGCATACGGAGCTTCAGCGTGTCGTCCTTCATCCCCCAGGTCACTTCGGGGTCCCCACCGATCGCGACCCGCCCCTCGAACCAGCGCGTGACCTGGACGTTCTTGACATCCGCGGCGACCAGTTCGAGCGCCGAGTCGTCGGAGTCGACGGTCAGCGTCCGCCCACCGAGCGCGAAGGAACGCTGCTCGGGATCCTTGTCGTCCCCCGCACTGGCCCCACACCCGGTGGCGAACACACCGAAGACGACGACACCCACCCCGAGCCCGGCGAGGGAGCGCCGCCTCCCAAAGAGGGAGCGCCGCCGCGGACCGCCCACGGATCGCCCCGCAGAGCTTGCAGACCCGGCATGACTGCTCGAAGGACGCTGAAGACTACTCATGAAAGGACTCCCCCTGATTCGAACGCCCTCGACCCCACGATGTGGCCCGGACACTCTTCGACCGTACGGATCCGGGGCCGACCGGGGGATCCGGGCCGCTCCCGGATCGGGGGTGGGGTAAACCCCCGCATCAGAGGGAGGGGCGCAACCACCGGGACCGGCGTCCAAGCCCGGCTTCCGCCGCCGGAACGGGTTTGCGGGGCACCGCCCCGGGCAATGTAGGCTGTCGACTCGTCCCGGGCGCGTAGCTCAGTGGTAGAGCGCCGCCCTTACAAGGCGGATGTCGGCGGTTCGAAACCGTCCGCGCCCACCGGGTTTGAGTAGCAGCTCAACGCAGCAGAGCGGCCCCTCGGAGTGATCTCCGAGGGGCCGCTCTGCGTGATCAGATTCCATGAAAAGTCCACAACCCCCGGCGATCTTGTGCTTCCGATCGCTCGAACGGGGAAATGAACTGCGGGTACAGGCCACCTACAGCGCCCAGCAGGACGAGGACGGCGTAGCTCCTCTGCGAGAGCCTCATGTCCGCGTGCCCACCGCGAGGGTGTCGCAGCCGGACAGCCGGATCATGGCCCGCAGGATGATCGCCGTACGGCGCTCGTCGAGATCCATGACGCGCACGAGGCTCGTCCGGTGCATGATCCCGGCTATCGACAGAACGAGGTCCAAGATGGCGAGCGCCGCCTCGTCCAGACCGAGTTCGTAGAAGCGGCTGTCCAGGCGCTCCCACGCCAGGCCGAGCCTGGTGGCGACAGGCCCCAGACCAAGGGAGGCGGCATGGCCTCGCGGGCACGATCGGCATGGACACCGTGGAGCTGGGGATCATCCCACTCGGGGCATCCCTCAAGATCCCCCCGGCGAACGGTCTCACTGGGTGATCCGGACTGCGGGCACGACGAAAGACCCCCTCGGTGAAAGCAGCGGGTTCGCGGGATCTGAGCGCCTGTTGTTCGAAGCACTGGCCGGTCTAAGCTCTGCGGATGACCTTGGAATGGGAACAGGTAATTGTCCACTCGGTGGATCCCGCGGCCTTGGGGCAGTGGTGGGCCGAGGCTCTTGGTTGGGTTGTCGTCTACTCCTCCGATGATGAGTTCGAGATCCGTCCGGAGCCGGATCGCCTGCCGGGGTTGGACTTCGTCCGGGTTGAGGAGAGCAAGAAGGCCAAGAGCCGACTGCATCTCGACTTCAGGCCTGATGACCAGGACGCCGAGGTGGCCCGTCTGGTGGCTCATGGCGCGCAGCGTGTTGATATCGGCCAGGGTGATCAATCGTGGGTCGTCTTGGCAGACCCTGAAGGCAACGAGTTCTGTGTCCTTGGACAGCGGAGTCAGTAGGGCTCAAACGGCTTGGCCTTGTCGCCGCCGCCGGTCTCGGCACTGCCGTACGCCCTGAACTGCCGTACTCCCTGAACTGCCGTGCTCCCTGAACTGCCGTACTCCCTGAACTGGCCGCCGCCCTGGTACCCGTCGGCGTTCGCACGGTTCAGGTCCACGGCCCTACTTGGCTTGGCCGAGCCATCGTTCCGTTCGGATGTAGCAGATGTGCCGGATGCAGCCGGATGTGTCTGAGGCGCGTGGCCTGTTCCCGCGCGCTTACCCGTCCCAACGGGCCCTCCTGTCAGGGGCGTTGACCCTGTCCCCGTGCACCAGCACAATGAGCGCGCACTCCTGAGAGCGCTCTCAGGATGGGTGCGCCTCGCATGTTCGTCCGCGCGTACGGAAGTTACGGAAGTTACGGGAGTACGGGATCGCGGGCGTACGGGCGTATGTGCGCTCTTGTGTACGCCCGCACTTTCGCTCCGTACCTTTCCAGGGAGAGCCATGATCGGCAGGCAAGGCCCGGCGTTCAGTCGTCGTACGCTCATCGGCAGCGGACTCGGCATCGGTATCGGAGCCGCCGTGTTCAGCGCGGTCGGCTCCGGATCGGCGTACGCCGCCGGGAGCGTGGGGAGTTCGTCCGCGTGGCGGCGCGGGCACGGCTTTCTTGCCGCCGCCATGGACGGCTATCCCGATCACGGCAGCATTCGCCTTGCGCAGAGCTACAGCGACCAGGCAGGGCTGTTCAGTACGGCGTTCACGTACGACAACGCTATGGCGATCCTGGCCCATCTGGCGACCCGTACCGCCGATGGCCGGGCCAGAGCCGTCGCGCTCGGTGACGCGCTGCTCTACGCCCAGGCCCATGACCCGGCGTACGACGACGGCAGGCTGCGGCAGGCCTACAACGTCGGGCCGTACACCTTCTTCGACGGCTCGCTGCAACCGGACGGCTTCGTACGGGCCGACGGCACCGCCAATGTCGGCACGCAGTTCGGGTTCACGGGTACGGCCGTGGGGGACATGGCCTGGGCGGGTATCGCGTTGAGCGCCCTCGCCCGGCGGACCGGTGTCCGCCGCTTTCTCGATGGTGCCGTGCGGATCGGGGTGTGGATCGAGCGGGTCGGGCGGACTGACGAACCGCTTGGCGGCTACAAGTTCGGGGTCAATGGCGCCGACGAGAAGTTGCCCTTCACCTCTACCGAGCACAACACCGATCTGGTCTGCCTGTTCGGACGGCTCGCCCTGCTCACCGGGGACCGGGTATGGCGGGAGCGGCGTGCGCGGGCCGAAGCCTTCGTCAAGAAGATGTGGGAGCCGTCCGGGGGTTTCTTCTATACCGGTACCAATGACGGGGTGACGGTCAACAAGTCCCCGATCCCCGAGGACACCCAGACCTGGACCCATCTCGCCCTCGACGGCGAGGATTTCCCCTCGTACTCCCACTCGTACTCCCACTCTTACTCCCGGTCGTTGGACTGGGCTGCCGCCGAGTTGGCCGTCCTCGACCACGCCGGGCGGCGGAACAGCGCCGTGCCCGCCGGCCAGTCGTACGAAGGGGTCACCTTCAGCTCTGCCAGTCTGGTGGCCAACGAGGACGTCCCGATCGCCGAGTTCCAGCCCAAGCCCGACCGCAACGGTGTGTGGTTCGAGGGGACCGCTCATCTCGCGCTCGCCCTGCGGGACCGGGGCGGGGCTCGTGACGAGGCGCGTGCCCGGCGGCTCGTCGACTCCATCGAGCGGGCCCAGGACCTGCTCGGCGCCGGCCAGACCGTCGGCGCCAAGGCGCTTCCCGCGCGCTCCGGTGTCGTCTCGGCCAGCAGCCCGCTCGACACCGGATTCGGCTTCGGCTACTACCCGTACCGGCATGTGGGGGCGACCGCCTGGTATCTGCTGGCGGCTACGCGCACCAATCCGTTGCGGGCCTGACGGCGGCGCCTGTACGTCGGCTGCCGCGTCCGTACGTCAGTCTCAGGGGGAGGGGTGGCCCTCCTCCCCCTGCCATGCGTGCTTGAGGGTCATCCGGGCGTTCACCTTTTCCGCGGTCGTGACCTCCGACCAGAAGCGGTGGCAGGTCACGAAGACCGCCAGTTCGCGCTCGCGCTCGCGGAGTTTCTCCACCTCCGCCTGTTCGTCGGCCGTCCAGCCGGGGGAGGCGGGGCGCTCCACCTTGCGCCAGCCGTGGTCGTCACTGAAGCCGTCCAGGGGCTCGACCGACCAGGGGAGCCGCTTCAGGAGGGCCAGAAGCTCGGCCCGGACCTGATGCAGCTCCTCCTGACCGGCCAGGAGGTCACTCGGGAAGTCATAGGTCGCAGCCACGCGCTAATGCTACGCCTGTTCGATTTTGGGATGCGAGTTCATCGAGGGACTTCGCGCGAATGTTGTCCCGTTGTCCCGTGCCATCGAAGGTTGATCATTAGTAAGTTCGTGCCATCGAAGTTTGATCGGTATGGAGTGCGGGTGGTCAGGGGCGGCGGCGGGGCAGCTCGCGGGTGCGTACGCGGATCCGGATCTTGGTGCGTTTGAGCTGGGGTTCCTGGAGGACGGCGTACAGGTTCGGCGGTCGCTTGCGGCCTGCTGGGGCGTGCGCTTCGAGCGTGCGGCACCGGTGCGTCCGTTCCGTTGGCCCAGGGGCGGGGAGAGCTTCGCGGGCTGGTACTTCTGCGCGACGACCGGCGGGCACATCGGCTACGAGTCGTGGCTGGAGCGGGACCGGCTGATCCTGCTGGATGCCGATCCGCGGGTGACGGGGATCGCGTCGCAGCCGTTCTGGCTGCACTGGCACGACGGCCAGCGTCGGCGTCGGCATGCTCCCGACTACTTCGTTCGTCTTGCGGACGGGCGGGGCCGGGTGGTGGACGTCCGGGCCGCGGATCGTGTTGATGAGGCGGCAGCTGAGGCGTTTGCGGCGACGGGGAGAGCCTGCCGGGCGGTGGACTGGGAGTTCGAACGGGCGGGGGTCCCTGATCCGGTGCTGATGGCGAACATGCGGTGGCTGTCGCGTTACCGCAGGACACGGTGCCTGCGTCGGTACGTCGCCACTGAGCTGCTGGAGGTCTTCACCGAGCCAGGCCCGTTGCGGCCGGGGCCGCGAAGGTGGGTGATCCGCTGATGGTGCTGCCGGTGCTGTTCCATCTGCTGTGGTCCGGCGCCCTGGTGACGGACGTGAGTACGCGGCTGCTGGGTTCCGACTCCGTGGTCCACGCGGCAGCGAGGGGGCCTCGATGGGACGTCTGACTCGGCCGGAGGGCCTCGCTGTCGGGGAACGGGTCCGGTTCGACGGGCAGGTCCGGCTGGTTCTGGCGGTCTCGGGCAGGTCGGTCACTCTGTCGGACATGGGCGGCACGCCGCGGGCTGTTCCGCCGGCGGTGCTGTTCGCTGGCGAAGGCTTCGAGGTCGTGGACAGTTCGGGCCGGATGCCGCTCCCGCCCGTGTCCTTGCTCGAGACTCTGCCGCAGGCCGCGTTGGAGAAGGCCCTGTGTGTGGTGGGAGGGACACATCCTGGAGGTGCTCCACGGGCTGCTGCCGGATGCTGCACCGGGCACGGAGCCGAAGCCGCAGTACGCCCTGTCTCGTTCGCTGACCGCGCGGGAACGGGCGAAGGCGGTCGAACTCACTGCTGCGGGGCACAAGGTGACCGCGGGCACGGTCGCGAACCGGCGGCGCCGCTACGAGAAGGACGGGGTGATGGGGCTCGCCGATCACCGGCCGGTCCGCAAGACGCCGAAGTACGGCACGGTGGATGACGCGGTGGTCGCCGCGATGCGCCAGGCGATCAAAGAGGCGACCGACGCCTCGACCCGCACCGGCACGTTCCTGCTCTGGCGGACCGAGCAGATCCTCCAGGCCAGCGAGGACGGCGGGGAGGCGAAGCTGCCCTCGCGTCGCACGCTCTACCGGCTGCTGGACAAGCTCACCACCGGCACTCACACGACGGGATCGGCAACGACGCGCAGGTCGCGGGCGCACGGGGCAGCCGCGCCGTTCGGTGAGCTGCCGGCGTTCGCGCCGGGTGAGGTGATGCAGATCGACTCCACGCCGCTGGATGTGCTGGTGCGCCTGGACGACGGAGTGGCGGGCAAGGTCGAGCTGACCGGCATGGTCGACGTCGCGACGAGGACGGTGACCGCGGCCGTGCTGCGTCCCACGACGAAGGCGGTCGACGCCAGCGTGCTGCTGGCCCGCACGGTCACCCCGGAGCTGATGCGGCCGGGCTGGGTCGATGCCCTGCGCATGTCCCGCTCGGTGCTCCCGCACCGCCGGCTGCTGCCCCTGGACGAGCGCCTGGAGCATGCCGCCGCCCGGCCGGTGATCGTCCCCGAGATGATCGTCTGCGACCACGGCAAGGCGTTCATGTCGCGCAACTTCCTCGCGTCCTGCCGCTTCCTGCAGATCGATCTCCAGCCCGCGCACAAGGGCTCGCCCTTCGAGAAGGGGCACATCGAGAAGACGCTCGGCTCCGTGGGCACCCTGTTCACCCAGTTCCTGCCCGGCTTCACCGGCCGCAGCACCGAGCACCGCGGCCGGAACCTGGACAAGGAGCCGTTGTGGTCCCTGCTGGAACTGCAGGAGCTGCTGGACGAGTGGATCGTCGCGAAGTGGCAGAACCGCCCGCACGACGGCCTGCGCGACCCGGCCACACCCGACCGGTCGTTCACCCCCAACGAGAAGTACGCCGCGCTCGTCGAAACCTGCGGCTACGTCCCGGTCGCGCTGTCCGGTGACGACTACGTCGAGCTGCTGCCCTCGCTCTGGCGGGCGGTCAACGACTACGGCATCAAGATCAAGCGCCGCACCTACGACAGCCCGGCCCTGGCCGGACTGCGGCGCCAGCACTCAGGCGTCAGGGAGAAGAAGGGGTTGTGGGAGGTCCACCACGACCCCTACGACGTCGCCCGGATCTGGGTGCGCAACCACCACGTGGGCAGCGGCTGGATCGAGGCCACCTGGAAGCACCTGCACCGGGTTCCGGTCCCCTTCGGCGAACTGGCCTGGGACCACGCCGCCCAGGGCCTGCCCGAGGCGACCGAGGCGGAGATCGCCGACGCGGTCGCCGCCCTGCTGGCCAGGGCCCACGCAGGCCCCGACCGGCCGGCCAAACCGAAACGGGCCGCCCGGGACAAGCGGGTCGCCGCCCGCACCCGCGCCGCCGGCCCCAGCACACCCGCCGCCCCACCCGCGCCCGCGGCCGCCGACCCAGACGAACCAGGCGAGGACACCGAACCGCTTGCCGAGGTGATCCCCCTGGGACTGTTCAACTCGCTCGAAGATCCATGGAGACGCACGTGATCTCTCCCGGCCACATACCCGACGCCGCCGTGAACACGGCAGACGATCAGGCCGGATGCCAGCTGACCACCCGGCAGGGATGGCGCCGCTTCACCGCCGAACCTCCCGCCCCGCCGGCGCTGTTGAGCGAGGACGAGTACGAACAGATGGAGCCGCTCCAGCGGGAGCTCTACGACGGCGAACGGCTCGACCACCACGCCCGACTGCGCGTGGTCGCCACGTCCACGGTCCGGCACACCGTCGCCTGGTCCTGCTCAACAAACACGCGATCAGCGCCCGCCGCGGGCTGATCGTCTCCGGTCCCGCCGGCACCGGCAAGACCATCGCCATCACCCAGCTCGGGCGAGCCCACGAACTCCTGGACCAGGCCCGGCATCCGACGGTCATCGGCCGGATCCCGGTCGTCTACATCACGGTCCCGCCCGCCGCGACCGCCCGCATGGTCGCCGCCGAGTTCGCCCGCTTCCTCGGCCTGCCGGTCCGGCGCAGCTCCAACATCACCGATCTCATCGAGGCCGTCGTCGGTGTCTGCACCGACACCCGCACCGGTCTGGTCCTGGTCGACGAACTCCACAACATCTCGCTCACCAGCCGCACCGGCGCGGAAGTCGCCGACACCCTGAAGTACTTCTCCGAGCGGATCCCGGCGACGTTCATCTACGCCGGCATCGACATCGAGCACTCCACCCTGCTGTCGGGAACCCGCGGGCAGCAGATCGCGGGCCGCTTCACCCTCATCCCCACGGCCCCGTTCCCCTACAACACGGAATGGAAGGGCCTGGTCGCCACGCTGGAGAGCACCCTGCTCCTGCACCGACACCAGCCCGGCACCCTCACCAGCCTGGACCGTTACCTGCATGACCGAACCGGCGGCATGATCGGCGCCCTGTCCCACGCCATCCGGGGCGCCGCGATCGACGCCATCCTCACCGGCACCGAGACCATCACCAAGAAGTCGCTCGCCGCGGTCCCACTGGACCACTCCGCGCAGTCCTTCTCCCGCACCGCCACCGGGGCCCGTCGGTGAACGAGTACTTGCAGATCCCGCTCGCTCCTCTGCCCGTTGACGTCCGCTCCCGGCTCGGTGAGACGACCGTCAGTTACATCGAGCGCCTCGCGCGAGCCAACCATCTCAAGCCCAGCGAGCTGGTCCGACACCTGGCGCCGCCACCACACAAGACCGGCCACAGGCCAGCCCTGGTCCGTCTCGCGAAAATCTGCGGCCGTTCGACAGACGTCCTGGCCATCACCCTCGCGGATGCCGAACCGGCGCATCTCCCTGTCTGGACGAAGGACGACCTCCGACTCCGGCGCCGCGTCGCCTTGAGGAGTGACGGTTTCGACATGGCAGGGTTGATCAAACAGGACGCCCGCTGGAACAAGGCCGGCCTGCGACAGATCGCCAATAGCTGGCAGATCCCGCTCTGGGGCCTCAAGAGGATCCTCAGCCCGCGCTTCCCCGATCCCAACCCCCCGGCACGGGCCTTCATGACGGAGGACAACTACCGCAGAATCAAGACCCACTACTCACAGGGTCTGACCGCCACGGAGACATGGCGCTACTTCCTCGACAAGCACGACTCCTGGATTCCCCTGACCACCATCACGGCGCTCTACATCACCCTCGCCCGAGAACCTCAGTCAGCTGAATCCAGCGAATATGAGTGACTGTGCCGGGCCGCGATAGTTGGCACCGTCTGGCCAAGATTCTTGGCACCTGTAATGATTTGCCGCGTTTGTTGGCACCGGCGCCATGGCTCAGCGCGTCAGCGAGGCCGGCGCGCATGGGGCCGTAACGGCGACAGTCTCGTCGCTTGGTTCCTTGCCGCTTCCATGCGACCTTCGGCGATTTCTACAGACCGTCCAGTCGCTTGGTCACTGTGTCGAGTGTCGGCCAAGGAGGACCCTCGCGCAGCAAGCGCAGGAATTCCTCTCCGAATCGCCTCCCATTCGGAAACTGGTCACCAAGCTCCCAACGCCACGCGGCGACCATCGCGATAACGAGCTGCCGGCACTCGTCCAGCAGCCCTTGGTCAACGCTTGGGTAGTGCTCGCAGACCGCCTCGGGAACATGGGCGAGATCGAACTCGACGGGTCCACGGCAGCACGTCTCAAGGTCGATGAACAACGGACCGTTCTTCGTGCTGAGCACATTGCCCGGATGCGGCTCGCCGTGGAGCAGCTGCTCCACCGCGCCGCGGTCCTCGATCGCTCGTCGCAGGCTTGCCAGCCTGCCGCTGAGGAACACGCGGTCCGCGTCAGCGAGCTCCGGCGAGCGATCCGGCTCGGCGACAACTTCTTCCGCCTCCGTGATCCGGTCCGTGAACCTTGGGCTCGGCACATCGACCTTGCGCATGCCGGCGTGCAACTGCTCCAGCGCCTTGGCGTAGTCGACTGGTGAGGTGTGAGGTGTCACGGGCTCGTAGTAGGTCCACAGCGTCACTGCGAAGCCATCGCGCGCGTACACACGCGGGTCCGCCCGAGGCTCCAAGGGACACACCGGGCATCCGACCTCGGCGAGCCGCTGAGCGAGCTCGACTTCGAACTGTGCAACCTCTTGTCCCACAGGGGCGACCCGGGCAAAGACGTTGCATGGCGTCAGCCGCAGTGCCAGCTTGTTCGAGTTGTGGAGAACGATTGCGTCGTTGGCTGGCAGGTCGAGCGATGCGGCGACCGAAGTCGCAGCCGCGATCGCACGCGTGACGTCGGTCATCTCCACCCTCGAATTTTGGCATAGATGAGCGAGGGCAATGCCAACCAGCGTGGCTCGGCACAGTGACCCAGGCCACTCAACCTTCGATGGCACACGCTCAATGTTCGTTGTCACAGAACACGGGTGACCTGTCGCAGCGAAGGTTGAGCGTTGTCACCGAAGGTTGGTGACCGCTAGGTTTTCTCACCGAAGGTTGAGTGGCTGCTGAGACCTGGTGTCTGGGCGACGGTGGGGGAACCGGTACACGCGTCCCGCAGGTACGAGGGCGACAAAGGCACCCGGTGCGGCACAACCGGCAGCGTCTGCGGTCGCGTACCGCGTGGCACGCCTATCCTCCCGGTGTAACCAGTCCCGTCTCGTACGCGATCACGACCGCCTGGGCCCGGCTGTTCAGATCCAGTTTGGTCATGGTGCGGTTGAGGTGGGTCTTGACCGTGGCTTCGCTGATGGAGAGCCGGTCGGCGATCTCCGGGTTGGACAGGCCGCGCGCGATGAGCTTGAGGACTTCGACCTCGCGGGATGTCAACGTGCCGAGGCCCGGCGGGGGTTGGGCAGCGGAGGCGGACCTGGCCTGGTGGGCGAATGCTTCGACCAGCCGCCGAGTCACGCTGGGCGCGAAGAGCGCGTCGCCGCCCCCGACCGCGGTCACGGCTGCCAGCAGTCGCTCGGGGCCTGAGTCCTTGAGCAGGAAGCCGGACGCCCCGGCACGCAATGCTCCGTACACGTACTCGTCGAGGTCGAAGGTGGTCAGGACCAGCACCCGGGGCGCGGGGTCGGCCGCGTCCGCGAGGATGCGCTCGGTGGCCTCGATGCCGTTCATGCCGGGCATGCGGATGTCCATCAGGATCACGTCGGGCCGCATCTTGGCGGCCACCTGCACCGCCTCCTCGCCGTCGCCCGCCTCTCCGACGACCTCGAAGCCGGGTACGGCGTTGAGGAGACCGACGAGCCCGGCGCGGATGAGGAACTGGTCGTCGACGACGAGGACTCTCGTCATCTCGTACGCTCCTCTCCCCACCGTGCGCCAGTCGTCGACGTCGGCAGGGTCAGGCTGACCGCGAAGCCCCCCTCGGCGCGTGGGCCGACGCTGATCGTCCCGCCGTAGAGCTTGGTGCGCTCCCGCATACCGATCAAGCCGTGTCCGGTACCCGTCGGGACGTTGTCCGAAATCACCTCCTCACCGTCGTTGGTGACGCTGACCGTCAGGTGGTGCTGCCGGTAGTGCAACCGCACCTGGGCATCGGCGTTGCGGGTGTGTTTGAGGACGTTGGTCAGGGCTTCCTGGACGACGCGGTACGCGCACAGCTCGACGCCGGGCGGAAGGGGGCGCACGGTGCCCTCGACGCTCAGTTCGACCAGGACGCCTGCGGCCCGGACGCGTTCGACCAGATCGTCGAGGCGGGCCAGGGTCGGCATGGGGGCCGCTGAATCGGAGCCGCCCAGGTCGTTTTCCCGCAGGACGTGGAGCATGCGCCGCAACTCCTCCAGGGCCTCCGTGCTGGTGTCCTCGATGGTGCTGAGCGCGCCCCGGGCCGTCGCGGTATCGGAGTCGAGGACGAACCGGGCCAGGCCCGCCTGCACCGAGATCACCGACATGTGGTGCGCGACCACGTCGTGCAGCTCCCGCGCTATCCGCCCGCGTTCGGCGGCGACCTCACGGCGGGCCCGTTCGGCCTGCTCGAGGCGCAGCTGCCGGGCGAGTTCGCGGGAGCGGCGGGCCAGCATTCCGAACCACACCAGCACGGCGCAGCACAGCAGCGCCTCGGTCACGGCCAGTCCAGCGGACCGGCTGTCGCTGACCACACCGCCGTACACCCATTTGGCGGTCGACACGGCCGCGCAGCCGATGGCGATCCTTGCCGTGCACATCGACGCCACCGTGTACAGGACGAGCGCAGAGCCGAACACCGACAACAGCGGCCAGTACCCGAGGCTGACGAAGGCGACGCCTGCGCACTGCACGGCTGCGAAGACCGCCAGCGGTGCCCTGCGCCGCAGGGCGAGGGGCACATGCGCCAGGGCCAGCAGCACATAGGCCCGCGTGTCGAGTTCCGGCCAGCCCCGCGCCACCGACTCCCGTCCCAGCCGGACGGCCACGCAGACCATGACCAGCGCCATCAACGTGTCGACGACGATCGGCCGGGGCGTCCGCATGCGCATCGCCGCAGCGTATCGGCGGCACACGTGCGGCGGCGTCAACCTTCCGCGGTACCACGGAAGTTGCCGGAACCACTACCGCGAAAGTTGCAGGCTCCGCGTGGCTACCGCGCATGGTGGGGTGGGACTTCCACCCACCACGGGACGCGGCAGCCACGCCGCCGCCCCTACGGTCATGACACAGCGGCACCGCCCGACCAACGGAGCCGCCACAGCCCGCGGGCTACTCGGGGGACCCAACGGGGGGACCCAGCCCGCGTCTGGAAGGAGCCAGCATGGCCATACGCAAGCGCATCGCCCTGGCCACGGCCGCCCTCGCCCTGGGCAGCGGCCTTGCCACCGCAACGCCGGCGCAAGCGGTGACGTATCCCGCCTACGCCGACAAGGCCTATGGGGAGTGTCTCGAGGGCCGCAGTCTTGACACAGGCCCCCTAGCTTTGTGGCCCTGCGACAATTCTTCGGAGCAGGACTGGGAGGTTGAGTCGCGGCCGCAATCCGGCACGTCGAACGACGTGGTGAAGCTCAGAAACATCCGTTACAACCGCTGCCTGGACAGCCACGCCGGTGTCAACAATGACTATTTGTTCAACATCAGCTGCAACACTGGCAACTACCAGCTGTGGGAAGTGTTCTACAACAGCAACGGCACGCGAACCTTCAAGAGTTGGGGAGCGTGGAGACACCAGGGCCTGCACCTGTGCCTGAGTTCCAACCCGGCCGGAAGGGACTTTTCCCCGTTGCTGAAGACGTGCAACCGCAACTCGGCTTATCAGCAGTGGACCCGGCGGGTATGACTGTCCGGCGCTGACGGCCATCCTCGTCGGCCGACGGGAGACCGACGGTGCGCGCGGCCGGAAGGGGCCGGCGTGACCATCGGATGCCCCACCTTCCCCCGTGGCGTGCCCCGTCAACCACCCGACGCTGCCGGATAACGACGTCACCGTCGCCGCGCGCCAGCGTCCGCAACATAAAAACAAGGAAGGCGATTCTCTTGATTCGTAAGGCCATATCTGGCCTGGTGGCCGCTCTCGCCGTCATCGCGGCGACGCTGCTGGGCACCGCTAGCCCGGCTGTCGCCGAGGTCAGCGGCCCATGGGTGATGCAGCCGTACACAAGTGACCTCTGTATCCACCCGACCAACTACTCTTCGGCAAGCGGCGTCGTGGTCGAGCAAACCCTCTGCGAGTCCCGCGTGGATCGCGACTGGAACTTCCAGACAATCAACGCGGGCTACTACCGGATCTCTTACCGCAACGGTGGCAAGTGCCTTGCTGTGAGCGGATCGTCGACCGCCAACTCGGCCAAGATAGTCACGCAGGCGTGCGGTAACCCCACGCTCAACGACAATTGGCTGCCGATCAGGAACTTCTCGGCCGGGGATTTGGACTATTACCTGCTGTACAACCGGCACAGCGGCAAGTGCCTGAACGTCAAAGGCAACTCGACCGCCATCGGCGGCGATCTGATCCAGTACACCTGCAACACCGCAGCGAACAACGAGTCGTTCACCTGGAACAGGCCGTAAGATCGCCGCGCGACGACCGCGGCCGGTGCTGGCGAGTCGATGCTCGCTGGCCCTCGTTGTCGGGCGGTGGAGAGAGGCCACTCACGCCGTGGTCTCCAGGTCGGAGCGGCCGCCGTGGTCGGTGACGACGATGTACTCCGCCCGCCGCAGCCCAGGACATGGCCGATCTCGTCTACCGCGCCGCGGTAGACGAAGGACGCCTCGGGGCCGACGAGACGACGGAATCAGCGACCAGTCACTCAACCCCCGGTGAGAATCACTCAACCTTCACTGCGACAGGTCAGCGGGTTTGTTCTGTGCCAGCGAACTTGGGTGCGGCTCTTCCTCAGTGAGCTGGTGATGCCGTGCGCCGTTGCCGTGCGTGCGCGGACGGCGGATCGTCGTGTCCTGAGACGTGGTCTTGGAGGCGGCGATGGTGTCGTGGCTGGAGGAGATCGAGCGGCGGGAGGCGGCTGCCCGGGCCGAGATCAGTGAACTTCGCTTGCGGATGGAGGAGTTGGCTGGTCGTCTTGCCGAGCGGGAGGCTGTGCTGTCCCGGCTGGAGATCACCCGGGAGACGATGACGGAGATCCTGTCCGGCGAGGGGGCGGTGACGGTGTCCGTGGACGAGGCCGCGGGGGAAGTCCCGGTGTCGGTGGACCGGAGCGGGGCGGGATCGCCGGTCGGGGTGCGGCTGGTGCCGCAGTGGGAGCCGGGGGTTGAGGCGGATGTGCTGCCGCGCTCGTACCGGGACGTCGTCGAGGTGATGCAGGACGCGGTGCATCCGATGCCGGCGCATCATTTGTGCGCCGCGCTGGGGCTGTCGACGGACAAGAACAAGGTGGAGGGGTTCCGTTCGAAGCTGAAACGGCTGGTGGAGCGGGGCTGGCTGGCCGAGGACGAGCCGGGCCTGTTCGCGTGGGGTGGTGCGCGGAGGGCGGGCGCGGGTGCGCCGGAGCGGGAAGCCGCGGCCGGTGAGCGGCGTCGCGCCGGTGTGGGGCCGGGCTCTCGTCCCTGGCGTCGATGGTGCCAACCAGATCGCCACTGTCCGAGGACGAGAGCCCGATGAACGCAGCGTATGAAACGGCCGCGGCGGCTGACCCCTTTGCCCGCGTGTTTTCTTCCCTCACTTCCCTGGCCGCCCGCCTCTCCAGCCCCGAAGCACTCACCGCGACACATGAACAGGCCGAGGCCGACTCGAAGCGGGCTCCCGGGAACTGGGGCGACTGCTCCTGCAGGCCCATCTCGAGTGGCGGGCCCGCCACGAGGCAGACCACCTGTCCACCCTCGGTCCGCAGGAGCGGGCTGCGCTCGCCGGCGGCCGGAGCAGGCTGGAGAAGGGCCACCGGCGGCAACTGGCCACCGTGCTGGGGCCGGTGACCGTGACCCGATGCGCTCTGCGCGGCGCGGGCATGACCAACCTCTACCCCGCCGACGCCATGCTGCGCCTGCCCCACGGGCGGCACAGTCTGGGACTGCGCCGCCTCGCGGTCCTCGATGCGGCCCGCGGTTCCTACGACACCGCGCTGGAAGCAATCGACCGCAGCTGCGGGGGCCGGGTGGCGGGCAAACGCCAGGTGGAGGATCTGGTGCGGGCCGCAGCCGTGGACGTCGCCGCGTTCTATACGGCCCGCACTGCCCACCCGGCCCCGGCCGGGACACTGCTGGTGATCAGTGTCGACCAGAAGGGAATCGTGATGCGCCCGGGCCACTTGCGCGAGGCCACCGCGAAGGCCGCCGCCAAGGCCCGGCACGCCTTCCGCACCCGGCTGTCGACCGGAGAGAAGTCCTGCCGCAAAAGGATGGCCACCCTCGCCGTCGTCCACGACGCCGAGCCCGCGATCCCCCGCCCGTACGACATCATCGCTCCGCCCGGCGGCCGCACCGGACACCGCACCGTCCGCAAAGGACCCATCGCGCGGGCGAAATGGCTCACCGCTTCCGTGCGCGAGGACGCCGAAACGGTCATCGCTGCCGCGCTCGACCAGGCCGAGGCCCGCGATCCCGAACACCACCGGACCTGGGTGGTGCTGGTCGACGGCGCCACCCACCAGCGGGAGTTGATCCAGGCTGAGGCCGCCCGCCGCAATGTCACGGTCCATGTCGTCCTCGACATCGTTCACGTGATCGAGAAGTTGTGGGCGGCCTCGCGGTGTTTCCACACCGCCACCGATCCCGCCACCGAGGACTGGGTCGGTGCGAAGGCCGCCCGGATCCTGGCCGGCGACGCCCCCGGCGCTGCCCGCGACATCCGCGCCGAAGCCGACCGCCACCGCCTCAGCGACGACCAGCGCGCCGCTGCTGACAAAGCGTGCCGTTACCTCGAGAACAACGCCGGCTTCGTCCACTACGACCAGGCCCTGGCAGCGGGCTGGCCGATCGCCAGCGGCGCCGTCGAAGGAGCAGCACGCCATCTGGTCGCCGACAGACTCGACATCACCGGCAGCAGGTGGACCGTCCCCGGCGCCGAAGCCGTCCTCACCCTCCGCACCGTCATCAGCAACGGCGACTTCCCCGACTGCTGGATCTTCCACACGCAGCAAGAGCACGAACAGCTCCATCCCTCACCCGACCAGCACATATACGCACTTCAAGCCTGACGCGGGAACTCACTCGGACAGAGCCGCGCCCGAAGAGGAAGGGGCGGGGCGGGCGTACGGACGCGCCTCAGGGGATCGGGTGCCGGGGGCTCGCGCGTCGGCGGGCCTCCGCGCGTCTCCGTCTACCCACCGCGATCTGACTCCTCTTGTCAATCTGGGTGAAATGGCATACCCATGGAACGGGGTTTTCACTGGAAATGACGAAGACGTGAGTATCTGCTGTGAAGGAGGCTTTTCCTGGTAGCCGTCCACCACGGAGACGGCCATCGGGAGGGAGAACAGATGAGGCTACAGATAACCCGGCTGCGCGGGGCCATGCTGGCCGTTGTCGCTCTGGTCTGCGGGCTTCTGCTCCAGGTCTGTATGGCAGGGGTCGCTAGCGCCGCGGGCACTGCCCAGGCACCGGCTACGGCGGCTGAAGTGTCGGCTTCGCCTTCGTCGGACGTGTCCGCCGCCTATTTGTCCTGTACGGTTCCGTCCGGCTACACCTACACCTCGGTTTCGAACACCACGACCTGCTCAACCAGCGGTTTTGCCCCGCTCTATAACGTGGTGCTGCCCAGGACAGGCCTGTGGGCCTGCACTGTCCCACGGGGCTTCACTTACACCGCAATCTCGAGCACCATCGTCTGCTCCACCAGCGGACTCGGCACCAGTTACCTCCTCCGGGCGGTCTGAGGCCAACCCACCCTGACCTGCGGGTGGTCGGGACCGTCGTCAAGGGACGGAGCGCCGGGCCTTTCACCGGCCGCACGACCCCAGCCGGGGACAGCGCGGCCCTTGCAAGACGCGATGTGCCCCGCACTGCGGGGCACATCAACGTTCTTCGGCGGTCGTCTACCAGCGCATGCCGAGCTGGTCGAGGTCTGCGCGGCGTTGGGGGGTGAGCCTGGCCGCCCGGCGGCGGGTGTTGTCGCGGAGGCCGCCGAGTTCGATCTCTGCCTGTCCACGTGCTCGACGTGCTTTCGGGGCACCGTCAGGTGGCCCTCACGGCATGGAACTGCCGGGCGGCGGCGAGGTTGGCCGCCCACTTGTCGCCCTGGGTGCGTTTGGCGGGCTGTTCGTCCTCGCCTGCCGGTTGCAGCCCAAGGGCACTGTCGAGGAGCCACTGCTGGGCGGGCAGGAGCTTGTCCCACCCGAGCCGCTGAGCGGTCGCCCACGCCCCGAGATCCTCGCCCTCAGCAGCGGCGCCCCGGCGGGTGCTTCCTCGCAGTCAGAGGCGCGCTATGTTCGAGATTACCGGCAGCAGGTGGACCGTCCCCGGCGCCGAAGCCGTCCTCACCCTCCGCACCGTCATCAGCAACGGCGACTTCCCCGACTGCTGGATCTTCCACACGCGGAAAGAGCACGAACAGCTCCATCCCTCACCCGACCAGCACATATACGCACTTCAAGCCTGACGCGGGAACTCACTCAGACAGAGCCGCACCCAGCGAACTTTGAGCGTGTGTCATCGAAGTTTGATCGACAGGACCTGGGATCAGGGCCGTTGCGGCGGTCATGAACGCTGAGGCCCGACAAAGCAGTCACCGGCGTGTCCTGGTCCGGGAGGTTGGCGTTTGCCGTGCGGCGCGCCGCCGATCCTGGCGGCACCGCCTGGGCCGAAACCGGTTCGCGTCGAACGTGGGCCCTGCTTCAGCCCGGTGGCAATGACGGTGAAAGGGACGCGAGTGGAGCACACGACAGCGATGAGGGCCAGACTGGCCGCACAAATGGCGCTACCGGTTCTCGGAGCGATGGGGGCGGTGGGAGCCGCCCAGATCCCCGCCGCTGCCGCTACCCCGGAGGTCGCCGCAGCGCCTCGCGCAGCGATCTGCCAGACAGTTGGCCCGACCAGCTTCGTCGGCAAAGTCACGGGGAGTGCCGGCGACTTGATCCGGGGCATCCTCGGTGACTACCGAAGGCCTGCCGCTGCAAACACCCAGGCGGTGGGCAAGGTCACGACGAGCGTCTCACGTCTCACCGACACCATCCTGGGCAGGCCCGAAACCTACTGTTCGCCGGATGCGCCCGTGACGCCTCCTCCGCCGCCTCCGGGACAGGCCCGCTGAGGTGTCCATGCCGGGAGGGGCGCAGCTGGTCCGCCCATTCATCGCGCGGATGACCCGCGAGCCCTTCCCGGACATGGCAGACGTGATCGCCCATGCCGGGCGCGTCGCCTACCGCAGCGAGACACCAGCCGACCGGGACGCCCATGGTGCGCTGTGGGCACGCCAGGCACACGCACCCCATGAGGGGTACCCGCTCTTCGGGAAGATCCACTCCGCGCGGCAGCGTCACGCCATGCTGCATCTGCTGTGCCAGATCTGCGGCCAGGAACCCGACGAGAACACCGACGGCGTCCTGTGGCTTCTCCCAACGGTGCCGGGCCGGCTCCCCGACGACGACGGCAACGGGATCATCACCACCTATCCGCCCGTCTGCCGGCCCTGTGCCGGCCTGGCCCTGCGCCAGTGCCCGCCCCTGCGCCACGCACACGCCGTCCTGCGCGTCCGCGACGTCCAGGTATACGGCGTATCCGGAGCCGCCTTCACCTTGATCGCGTCCTCGGCCGTCTTCCGCGAAGCCCTCGACTGCCCCTACGACAGCCCCGACCTCGTCGGCGTCGTTGCCGTCCAGCAACTCCTGCGACTGACCGACTACAGCGATGCCCAGGATGAGACCACCTGACGAGGGCGCCGCTCAGCGCCTGACGGCCGATCCTGCTGACGTCCGACAGCGACGATTCAACGCTGTGGCCAGCCACTTCGTCTGCCCCTCAAACTTCGACGACACGGACTCGCATCCATCAAAGTTCGCTGACACTACTCAAGATTCGATGTCACAGGACACCCGTGTCACTGTCGTCCCGTGCCGCTGAACCATGATCGTTTCCACCGGAGGTGATCACTGGCCGTGTTCGGACAGTGACAGCTGACTGCCCGGCTCGGGCATGGTGCAGGTGCTGTGGGCGTTCCGCGCGTGATTGCCGCCATGGAGAACGCGGTCGAGAAGATCAAGGTGTGGTTCCGGTTCGTCCCGCGCGAGGGCGGGTTCCAGCAGGACACGGAGGGCCTGTGGGCGACTCGGCTCAGTGCCGATGCTGCCAGAGTTCGGAACGTTCCGTTCCTTCAGGACGGCGTGGCCGAGGGTGACGCCGTACGGTTCCAGGCCGACTCCGACGGGCTGAACTGGGCTGTCGGGCGGGTTAGTTCTGCCGGTAACTGCACGATTCGCGTCGTGCCCATTCCTTCCGGCCCCCTGGGGTGCAGCCCCACGCCTGACTCCTACAGGCGCTGAAGTCCCCGTGATCGACCTTCGATGGCCTGCGCTCGATCTTCGCCGTCGCGGGACGGATTGTCCTGCGTCAGCTTTCAGATGGGCAGGTCGTGGTTGCCGAATGAGTGCCTGCAGCTGACTCGTTTGCATGTTCCCTGCGGGCCGCCGTGCTGGAAGCTGGGGCACGGGCAGGACAGACAGGGGATGGCGCCGTTGGGGTCGGGCTCCCAGTTGTTGTTCGCCAGCCGCGCTCGGGCGGTTTCCCGGATGCCGCGTACTTGGTCGTCGAATCTGCGGAAGTCGGCCTCGTTTTCTTCGAAAGCCTTCTTCTGGGCGTCTGTTATGTCGTACTGCTGCATGTTGCCCTCCCGAGGTGGAGGTGGCGGCGAAGGGTGTTTCGCCCATACGCCCACGATGGCCCGGCGGGCGCCTGCTCGCATGTCGAGCCCGCGGGGAGGGGCCTGCGGGCGCTCCCGACGCGTTTCGCCCGACGAGCCGCCTCATCGTCGCTGGAGCAAGAGGGCACGACACATCCGGCTACGGCGCCGGCGAGGTCGGCAAGCCCGCATTCGTCGTCGTGCGGCGCCACGATCGGATCGGCGTTCGACGCCGGGCTGGTCGGCATGCTGACGCTGCACCTCACGCCCGTCGTACTGGGCGCGGGGGCACCACTGTTCACCGGCGGAGCCCCGCTGTTCACCGGTGGAGCCCGCGTGCGCTGGATCGCCCGAGAACCCCGGACAGCAGTGCCCGGCAAAATCCAGTAGCTGGTCGGGGCCGGCTCTGTAAAAATTCGACCGCATGGCTGACGAATGCTTTGGGCATCCACGACTCGCCGCGATCTATGATCCGCTCGACCCCGACCGCGGCGATCTCGGCGCGTACCTCCGGATGACGGAAGAGTTCAGGGCGCGTCGAGTGCTGGACATCGGCTGCGGCACAGGGGTGTTCGCGCTTCTCCTGGCTGACCGCGGGATGGAGGTCGTCGGCGTCGATCCCGCCCAGGCGTCCATCGACGTCGCTCTGGCCAAACCGGGCAGTGAGCGAGTGCGCTGGATCTGTGGTGATGCGGCGGGCCTCCCGCCACTGCGGGTTGACCTGGCGACGATGACCGGGAACGTTGCGCAGGCCATCGCTGATCCGCAGACGTGGCAGATGACGTTGCGGGGAGCCTACGAAGCACTGCGGCCTGGCGGGCATCTCGTGTTCGAGACCCGCGATCCGGCGAGGCGCGTCTGGGAGGAGTGGAACCGCGAGAGCTCCCACAGCGTGACGGAGATTCCAGGCGTTGGTGCCGTCGAGAGCTGGGACGAGCTGGTCGAAGTGAGTTGGCCCCTGGTGACATTCCGGTGCACTTACGTGTTCGCCGCGGATGGGCAGGTGCTGACGTCGGACTCTACGTTGCGCTTCCGTGAGAAGCAGGACGTCGAAAGGGACTTGGTCGCGCACGGGTACGTGGTCGAGGACGTGCGCGATGCGCCCGACCGGCCAGGCAAGGAGTTCGTCTTCCTCGCACGACGCCCATGATCGCCCGTGATCGCCCTTGATCCACGCCACTCGAACTTCGATGGCACACGCTCAAGGACTGGTGGCAGGGGACAACTGAAGTCGGGTTGTCTGGCGGCTGCCCCGTCTCAAGTGATCTGGTCTGCTTCCGGCGTTTCGAAATGGACTAGTGGAAGAGCGTGCGAGAGATGACCATGCACGATGACCAAGTGGACGTGACCACCGAAACGGTTGCGACTTTGATCCAGGAACAGTTCCCTCAGTGGAGCGGCACCGCGATCCGACTCCTGCCGTCGACCGGGACGGTCAACGCCATCTTCCGCATCGGGAACGACCTCTCGGCGCGTTTCCCACTGCGTCTGGCCGATGCCGCCGAAGCGCTGGCGTTTCTGAAAGAGGAAGCACAGGCGAGCGCGGAGCTGGCGCAGGTGTCTCGGTTTCCCGCCCCGGAACCCGTCGCCTTGGGAAAGCCTGGAGCGGGTTACCCCATGCCGTGGTCGGTCCAGACATGGCTGCCGGGAACGGTCGCCTCGGATGCCGACCCGAGTGGGTCGGACGCTTTTGCCGAGGACCTTGCGGCCTTCATCGCTGCCCTCCGGGAGGTCGAGACGCGGGGGCGGCTCTTCAGTGGCGACGGTCGTGGCGGCGTTCTCGCTCACCACGACGATTGGATGGCGAAGTGCTTCGAGGAGAGCAAGGGGCTGCTCGACGTGCCCCGGCTGCGCCAGGTGTGGAGCCACCTTCGAGAGTTGCCACGCACGGGTGCCGACGTGATGAGCCATCGTGACTTGATCCCCGGCAATGTGCTGGTCGCGGGAGACCGGCTCAGAGGCGTACTCGACACCGGCGGCTTCGGCCCGGCCGACCCCGCGCTGGATCTGGTCAGTGCCTGGCACCTTTTGCAGCCAGGTCCGCGGGAAGTGCTCCGGCGGACACTGGACTGTGACGATCTGGAGTGGGAGCGCGGCAAGGCATGGGCGTTCGAACAGGCGATGGGTGTTGTCTGGTACTACGTCGAGAGCAATCCGGCGATGAGCGGAATGGGGCGCCGGACACTCGACCGCATTCTGGAGTCGATGGGGTGATGTAGCCCCGGTTATAGGCGGTATAGGTGTCCCGTCTCATGCGAATTGGCCCCTGTCTCAGGCGATCTGGTCCTTTGGCGCTACTCATGTCACGACTCATGTCACGCGAGACCTCGACCCGCACGGCTATGAAACCCGGGATCTCAATGAACAGCACGCCTCAATATGGTGGACCGATGACGTCGATCAAGAAGTTCCAAGTCACCTTCGACTGCGCGGAACCTGAGCGCCTCGCTCGTTTCTGGTGCGAGGTGTTGGGGTACGTCGTACCGCCGCCACCGGAGGGGTTTGCCACTTGGGACGATTTCAAGCGCTCGCAGCCACCTGAGCAGCGGGATTCATGGTTCGCCTGCAGTGATCCCTCAGGTGTTGGCCCGCGACTGTACTTCCAGCGCGTCCCCGAAGGGAAGGCCGCCAAGAACCGGCTGCATCTCGATGTGCGGGTTGGCACGGGACTCGTGGGTGAAGAGCGCCTCGCCGCACTTGAGGCCGAATGCGCACGACTGGTCCCACTCGGCGCGGTACACGTGCGAACGCTGTATGACGGCAATGATTCGTGCATCCCGATGCAGGACATCGAGGGCAACGAGTTCTGTATCGACTGAGGGGCCGTGGACCTGTCCTCGTTCTGTCCCCACGGGCCGAGCTGTCCCCATGGGCCGAGACGAAGAACCGTCCCCGGGCCACCAGCCCCCTGGCGCGGCAGGAAGGCGGCCCCGGACGGGACGGATGACGTCTCACCGCACCTGCTCGGGATGCGGCTGCCCGCGGATGGCCCCGACTTGTGGCGGACGGCTCCGACTTGTGGCGGACGACCCCGGCTTGTGGCGGACGACCCCGGCTCGTGGGTGGCGCGGCCGTCCGGCCTGCCGCGGCTGTGGGCTTCAGTGCTGGGCGGCGTCGTCGTGGAAGTCGGGCGCTTCGGCGGCCAGCAGGTGCGCGGCGCCGCCTTCGAGGGCTTGGGCCATCTCGATCGAGCGGGGGAGCATGGTCTTTTCGTAGGCGTGGATGGCGTCATCGACGGTGGCGGCGTTCGCGAGAGCGAGGGCGAGGTCGCCGGCGTCGAGCATGGCGAGGTTGGCTCCGGCGCCCAGTGGCGGCATGAGGTGGGCGGCGTCGCCGAGCAGGGTCACCGTCGGGTTGTGCTCCCAGGTGTGCGGGACGGGAAGGGCGAGAATCGGGCGGTCGACGTAAGGCCCGTCGTTGTCGGTGATCATCTGCCGCATGCGGGGCGACCAGTGGGCGTAGCCCTCCTGGAGCAGGGCACGGATTCCGTCGGTGCCAGCGGGCCTGCCCAGGGGGCGCGGCAGCTGCACTTCGCCGACGGCACCACGAGGAACGCATGTGGGCCCGGCACACCGACACCCTCAGTGCAGCCATCGCCGACGAGTTCGGCGTGGACCACGACAACCTCGCCTGTGCCGCACTTGCTCGATTCGTCCTTGAGGTCCCCGTCCTTGCTCAAGGGCGGAAGGACCGCCGAGCCGCCGTCGAAGAAGTCTTTGACATCCTCGCCAACGGCTGGACCCGACCTTCTGGCGCCAAGTAGCGCGCAACCGAAGGCTCCTTTCGGGAGGGGTCCCTGGAGCGGCGGGTTAGAAATGCCGAGCCGGAATCCCCTCGGAAACAGGAGGTCCAACTGATGAGTACAGGTATGCGTCGGCGAGCCGCGAGCACCGCCGTGACGCTGACCGTGGCGGGCGCACTCGGCTTCGGCCTGATGGCACCGGTGGCGTCTGCCGCCAACGGGCCCTGCTACGACGGGCGGTGCAGGACCACCGTGTCGGCGCCCAAGACCATCAAGGTCAACAGCCGCACGTTCGGGTTCGGGAAGTTGAAGATCACGAGCATCAGCTCCCGAACCGTGAGGATGTCGGCCGCCGACGGGGCCCTCACCGGCAGCACCAGCCCGGGCGGCACTGTCCAGTTCAACAACCTGAAGGTGTGGGTGAGGTCGGTCTCCGGCGGCAAGGCCAAGCTCCAGTTGTTCCCCACGCGCCGCTGAGTGTGGCACTGGACGCGGCAGTGGACGAGACGGCGCTGATTTTTCCCACGCCGTACTGAGCTTGTCGGCGGGCCCTGGCGCGGTCGTCCCGTGCCGGGGTCCGCCGTCCAACTCCTCGTACTCCGTACTCGCGTCAGCCGCCCGTCATCTCGCGGACCAGGGGTGCCACCTTCGTGCCGTACAGCTCGATGTTCGTGAGGAGCGCGCTGTGCGGCATGCCGGTCATCGCGTACTTGAGGTCGAAGCGGGTCGCGTCCAGTTCCTTGAGCGTCGCGGTGATCTTGCGGGCCACGGTTTCGGGTGATCCCACGTGCAGCGCGCCGCCCGGGCCCACATCGCGCATAAGGCTCTCGCGGGTGGGCGTACGGAAACCACGCTGCTTGGACACGCTTCGGATCACCGCCTCGAACGCGGGCAGAAACTCCTCCACCGCCTGCTCGTCGGTGGCGGCGACATGGCCGGGCGCGTGTACACCCACGGGGCGCCGAGGCTGTCCGAACTTCTCCAGCGCCTGCTGGAACAACCGGGAGAACGGTGCGAAGCGGGCCGTGTCGCCCCCGATGATCGCGAGCATCAGCGAGAAGCCGTACCTCGCGGTCCGGACGACCGACTGGGGGCTGCCGCCGACGCCGACCCAGGTCGGGATCGCTCCCGACTCGCTGTGCGGGTAGACGGAGAGACCGTCGAGCGACGCGCGGGTGTTGCCTGACCAGGTGACGGGCTTCTCCCGCAGCAACTCGGCGAACAGGCCGAGCTTCTCCTCGAACAGTTCCTCGTAGTCGTTCAGGTCGTAGCCGAAGATCGGGAAGGACTCGGTGCTCGATCCCCTGCCGAGGATCACCTCGGCGCGGCCACCGGACACGCCGTCGAGCGTGGCGTACCGCTGGAAGACCCGGACGGGGTCGTCGGAACTGATCACCGTCACCGCGGAACCCAGACGGATGCGCGAGGTGCGGGCCGCGATGGCCGCGAGTACCACGTCGGCGGCGGAGAGCGGCATCGTGTCGGTGTGGTGCTCGCCGATCGCGAAGTGGTCCAGGCCGACCTGGTCGGCGAGGACGCCCTCCTCGACCAGTCCGCGGATGGTCTCGCCGTGCGTCAGCGGTGTGCCCTCGGCGTCGTTCGTCACGTCGCCGAAGGTGTCGAGCCCGAGCGTGATGTCTGTGGTCATGTCGTACTCCTCGGGTCGGGGGCATGTACCGGTCGGGGCTGAGGGCTGAGGGCTGGGGGCTGGGCTCCGGGGGCCGGGGTCTGTGCCGGGGGCTCAGGTCGCGATGCGCCTCAGTGCGTGGATGAGCTGGGTCAGGTCGGTGCCTTCGAGATGGTCGAAGACGTGGCGCCGGGCGCTGGCCAGGTGGGCGGGCCATGCCTCCTCCAGGCGGGCGAGGCCGGCGTCGGTGAGGACGGCGTTCAGCCCGCGGGCGTCCTCGTCGCACCTGGTGCGTTCGGTCAGGCCCTGGTTCTCCAGGCGGGTGACGATGCGGGTCATCCCGCTCAGCGAGAGGTTGGCGGCGGCGGCGAGCTCGCTCATGCGCATCCGCCGGTCCGGGGCCTCGGACAGATGCATGAGCGTCATGTACTCGGAGAGCGGCATGCGCTTCTCACGCATCATGTCGGCGTCGAACACCCGGGGCAAAACGGTCATCACCCTGCCGAGTTCACGCAACAGCGCCTCCTCGTGCGGGCTCAGAGGGCTCAGAGGGCTTGGACGGCCCTGAGGGCTCGTGGGGCTCGGAGCGTCGCGCGGGGGCTGTTCGGTGTTCGGCATACCGTCATAGTACTTGCTTGACGAAGCAAGTACTCGGCGATTTACTTGACGCGGCAAGCACGTCGCGGATGGATCCGCGACGGCGCAAAGAGGAACAGGGAAACAGAGGAGCAGCCATGACCAAGATCGGGATCATCCTCGGCAGTACTCGTCCGGGACGCAACGGTGAAGCCGTCGCCCGCTGGGTGCACGAGGTCGCCGGGCAGCGCACCGACGCGGAGTTCGAGCTGGTCGACCTGCTCGACTACAAGCTCCCGCACCTCGACGAGGCGCTCCCGCCGTCGATGGGTCAGTACACGCAGCCGCACACCCTGAGCTGGGCGCGCAAGATCGCCTCGTTCGACGGCTTCGTGATCGTGACGCCGGAGTACAACCACTCCACCTCCGGCGCACTGAAGAACGCCATCGACTTCCTCTATGCCGAGTGGAACAACAAGGCCGTCGGGTTCGTCAGTTATGGCGCGGCCGGTGGTACGCGCGCCGTGGAGCACCTGCGGTTGATAGCCGGCGAGCTGCAGATGGCCGATGTGCGGGCCCAGGTCGCCCTGTCGTTGTTCACTGACTTCGAGAACTTCAGTGTGTTCAAGCCCAGCGAGTTCCAGCGGGAGTCGCTGGGTACCACGCTCGACCAGGTCGTGGCCTGGAGCCAGGCACTGGCGCCGCTGCGGGCCGCTTGATCGCCAAAGAGTCGCCTGAGAGCGAGAGCAAAGAAGCGCCGAAGAATGGTCCGGCCCGTTTGACGTCGACGGCTTCACCTCCCGGGCGCGATGTCAGTGCCGCGCGCGACACTGGACTCATGTGCCGCAGCATCAAGACACTCCGACCGCCCGTCCTTCCCGAAGAGGCCACGGAGGAGGACATCCGCGCCGCCGCGCTCCAGTACGTCCGCAAGGTTTCCGGCTTCCGAGCCCCGGCCGCGCACAACCGCGAGGTCTTCGACCACGCGGTCGACGCGATCGCGGCGGCGACGGCCGAGCTCCTCGACGGCCTGGAGATACGAGGCCAGACGGCCACCAGCCGCCAGGCCGGCTGACCGGGCCCGCCTGAAGGCACCTGTCCGAAGGTGCCTGTCCGCAGACGCGCGTCCGAAGGCGCCTGTCCGATGCCCCGCGTCCGGCCTCGCCTCAGGCCCCCGGGCCCGCCTCAGGCATGGGCGCGGGGACGGGAATGGGGACGGATGCGGGCGCGGAAACGGGCACGGATACCGGTACCGGTACCGGTACCGCTACGGACGCCGTTACCGCTACGGCCACCGGCGACGGTCGTCGCATCAGGTACGCCGCCCCCGCGCCCGCGCCGAACAGCGCCACCAGTGAAACGCCGGTGGCGAGCCAGGTCGCGCCCAGCCACTGGCCGCCGAAATAGCCGAGGGCCACGCTGTACGCGGCCCAGGCGAGCCCCGCGAGGATCGACCACGGCAGGAATTCGCGGACGCGGCGGTGCGCGGCGCCCGCGCCGAGTGAGACGACCGAGCGGCCGGCGGGCGCGAAGCGTGCCAGGACGACCAGGGCGCCGCCGCCGCGTGCGAGCGCCGCGCCGAGACGTTCCTGCGCACCCCTCAGGCGGCGGGAGCGGGCGATGGCGCGGTCCAGGCGCTCCCCGCCGCGCCAGGCCAGCCGGTACGCAACCAGGTCGCCGAGGACCGAGGCGGTCGCGGCGCAGAGGGTCAGCGCGAGGAGATCCGGCACGTGCGCGGTCGGGATGTCCGGCACATGCACAGCCGCGGCGCCGGTACCGGCCGCGGCCGCCGTCGCCGCCGTGATGACCAGGACGCCGCTCGGCAGCACCGGCAGAAAGACGTCGAACAGAACCGACAGAGTCACCACGGCATAGATCCACTGGCTGTAGATCCACGGGCTGCCGGACAGCGACCCCACACTCTCAAGCACCCGAACTCCCCTGTGTCTCCCCCGTGAGCGCGAACCGTGCCGGTAAATGCCGCGATGTCGCGGGGGAGCGGCAGGAGCGGCCTGTGACAGCCATACAGCGTACGCCTCGGGTCCGACAGGAGATCCATAGGGGGCACGTACGTTCGCCACGCCATGTTCACCCGGCTGCCACTCCGGCCGTTGGATCTGGACGGCGGCGCCCGCCCCCAGTGCGGCAGGGGCGGGCGCCGGTCTCGTACGCGTGCTTCGTACGCGTGCCTTGTGCGAGTGCCTTGTACGCATGACACGTGATACCGCGTACGAGTACACGCGGCACGTAGCACATGGCAGGTGGCACGTGGCACGTGGCACGTGGCAGGTGGCACGTGGCACGTGGCAGTGTTCGGCGGTCAGGTTGTGACGGGCTCCGAGGAGCGTGTCGCGGTCGACGAGGTCGAGCGGCCCGTGAAGAACCGGTCGAGGCCGAACGCGCCCGAGCCGGTGAAGACCAGCAGGAGCATCGACCAGGAGTACATGGCCGCGCCCTCGCCGTTGTTCCTGATCGGCCACAGGTGCTCGGGCTGGTGGACCTTGAAGTACGCGTACGCCATCGCGCCCGACGCGATGAACGCCGCTATGCGGGTGCCGAGGCCGAGCAGGACCATAGTGCCGCCGACGAGTTCGATGACGGCGGCGTACCAGTTGGGCCAGGCGCCGGTGTCGACGGTGGCGCCCTTGCTGTCCAGGCCGCCGAGGACACCGAGAAGTGAAACGGCGCCGTGGCAGGCGAAGAGCAGGCCTATGACCATGCGGAACAGGCCGATGGCGTACGGCTGGGCGCTGTTGAGGCGTCCGGTCATGTGGGGGGCTCCTTCGGTCTGAATCCGGTCCGGGGAAGGACCGGTCTGGGGACTGAACCGAGTGAGTGCTCCACGTTAGGTCTGGCTATTCAATGCTTGCAAGTTCAAGTTTTAGCCACGTCTTTGGTTCCGCTGCGTGCTCCGAATCCGCCTCGCGTCCCTGTTCCGTTCGGCCCGCGGCCGTCCGCAGAACGGCCCGCGCGACCGCGTCGGCGTCCGACAGCGTGACCGAGTCCACGCCGGGCCGGGCCCCGGCGGCGGTCACCCAGTGCACACCCTCCGTAGGCACGCCGATCGCGAACCGCCGTGGATGCGCGCATCCTTGACGGTCGATCAGACGATAGGGGCGCTGTGTTACGTCCAGCCCTCCCGTTTCGTAACCGTCCACCGTGTGCGGACGGCACTGGCCCGTCTTCAGCAGCCGGGCAAGGAGTTCGTCGGCCGTCCGCCGGAGGTCCGGCTCCGGCAGCCGGGCCTCGATGAGCGTCGTCGCCGTCACGGCCGAGCCGGGCACGTCGGGGGAGTGCGCCACCCAGGCCCCGCCCTCGGCCCGCACCTCCACTCGCGGGCCGAGTACCTCCAGGACGCCCGCCTCCATCAGCGCGGCCATCTCCTCGATACGGCGGCGGGGCGGGCCGATCGACAGGAACGCGTTGAGCGGGGTGTACCAGCGGTCCAGGTGCTCCCGGCGCGAGGCTCCCGCGAGCCCGCGGTGGTCGACGATCTGCCGCAACTCGTTGCGCAGGTCACGCAGTACGTCGAGGGCTGCCTTGAGGGGACCGTCGACATTGCCGAGCGCGGCCTGTGCGGCGTCCTCGCGGAGATGGGTCAGCAGCCACGCCCGGAAGTCGCCGGGACCCGTGAAGACCCGACCGCCGTACGGTCGTGAAATACGGTCCCAGGACCAGCGGTCGGCCTCCGCGATCCCGAACTCGTCCAGGATCGCCGCCTCTTGGGGATCCCGGTGGGGCACGGCGAGGAACTGCTCACGGAAGCCCTCGCAGAGGCCCTCATGGAAGCCGCGTATGAGGGAGGTGCCCGGGCGCCCCAACAGCGCCTCGTAGTAGACGGTTTCGACCTCCTTCGCCACCAACGGCCATATCTCCGTGAGGAAGTCCGGCGCCTCGCCCGAATCCGCGCGCTTGCGGAAGCGGGAGATGGCTTCCGGGGTGAGGACGAGGGGCACGTGACGCCCGTACGGGCCCTTCGCGTTGTCGCCGCGTGCCTGGTACGGGATACCGCGGCGGGAGCCGGCCCGCAGGTGTGGCTCGCGGCCCGAGGGGAGGTAGCGCAGACCGGCCGCGGTACGCCGGAAGCGGCCTCCGCGAGCCGTGGTCAACAGCGCCATGTGGTCGAAGAAGTTGAGGCCCAGGCCGCGCAGGAGAACGGTCTCTCCGGGGGCGACGGAGGAGAGGTCGAGGTCCGCCGGGTTGGCGGGCGGGACATGACGCAGGCCGTGGCGGTCGGCGTACCCGGCCAGGCGTTGCTGCGCCCGGTCCGCCACGGTGGGCAGATGGCCCTGGGCCAGGACCACGGCGGACAGTCCGGAGAGGGCGCGGCCGTTGTCGAGTACGAGGGTCTGGTGGCCGTCGGCCGTCTCGTCGAGGCGGGTCGCGCGCGCCCGGTGCGTCTCGACCCGCAGTGCGGGCGGCGCCCCGCGCACCACCTCCCCGAAGACCCACTCCAGGTACTCCCCGTACTGGGCGCGGGTCGGGTAGTCGTCCGGCCCCAGTCCGCCGTCCGCCCAGGTGTGCAGGCTCGGGCCTGGGCGGATCGGGCCCGAGCAGTCCACGCTGTCGTCGGTGAAGAGGGTGACCTGCGAGGCCACGGTGTTCATCAGCAGCTCGGCCGGCTGGGCGGTGCGCCAGACCAGGCCGGGGCCGGGCGGCGACGGGTCGACGACATGGACCGTCAGATGTGTACCGGGCGCGAGGAGTTCGGGGGCGGAGGCGCAGAGGCGTTCCAGGACGCTGGTGCCGCGGGGTCCGGCGCCGACGAGCGCGACGGAGACGGCGCGACCTCTCCCGGGCTTCCCGGACTGAGCGGGCTTCCCGGGCTTCCCGGACTGCCGGGACTGCCGGGACTGCCGGGACTGCCGGGACTCCGTGGTCTTCGCCGGTTCCGCCGGTCCCGCCGGTCCCGCTGGATCCGGTTCCGCCGGTCCCGCTGGATCCGCTGGATCCGGTTTCGCCGGTTTCGGTTCTGCCGGTTCCGCGGTCGCTGCAGACAAGGGGGTGACTCCCGGACAGGTGGGCGCTGGGCAGAGCACACCGCCCGCTGGAACCGGACGGTCCGCATCATCATGCCGTCGTGCGTCACAGGAACCGAGCCCTGGAGGCGATCAACCGTGCCGGTTGTGGGATGCGTCACGAGCATCATGGGCACCAAGCAGGCACTAAGCGGGAACCAAGCGGGCACACCATCGGCAATGGGACTGTGCGTGCGCAACGCGCGCAACATGCGCAATGGGTGTACGCGATAAGCGTATGCAATCGGGGAGTTGGGGACGTGGCCGGTCGCCGTGACCGCCGGCCCGGCCGCGGAGCGCGTGAAGGACGCTCGCGCGTGGGTGAGTTGTTACCCTCCGTGTTCGTGTGCTAGCTGAGTTCGGATTCGGCGATCGTCCGCAGCCGGGCCCCGCCGCCCCGCTTCCCCCGCGCCTGGTCGAGTCGCAGCCGGGCCGAACGGCCGCGCAGGGTCAGCGTCATGAGCTGGTTGCCGAACCAAGGCCCGCCGGTTTTCCGCCAATCGACCGGTGGACGCGTCAATTTGCCGTGCCGGGCGAACCGTCGGCCGATCGCGCGGCCGACGCCGCTCCAGCCGAAGCGGAAGCCGATTCTTATCGAGAGCGGGATGGAGTTGTGGACCGGGGAGCAGGTCAGCTGGAACACCCGGGCGTCGGGTCCCGGCACGCCCTCCCGCCAGACCGGTTCGGCGATGTACGCGTGGTGCACGTCCCCGGACAGCACGGACACCGTCGCCGGCGCCTGCGGTCCCGACCCGGCCTCGGCGATCAGCTCCGCCAGCGTGTCGAACGACGACGGGAACGCCGCCCAGTGCTCCAGGTCGGCCCGCCGCCGCAGATCCTCCCCGAACCGGGCCCAGCGCTCGCCCCGTTCGCCCCGGCACAGCGCGGCGTTCCACCCCTCCGCGTCATGCACGAGGTTGGGGAGCAGCCAGGGCAGGGAGGTGCCGATGAGGAGGTGGTCGTACGAACCCGGCTCTTCCAGCACCTGCTCGCGCAGCCATGCCTCCTCCGCCGGGCCGAGCATCGAGCGGTTCTTCTCGTCGAGGACGCGGGCCGCGCGGGTGTCGACCATCAGGAGACGTGCGCGGCCGAAGTCGCGGCGGTAGCTCCAGCGGACCGAGGCCGGGTCGGTGTCGGCCCGGGCGGCGAACGCGCGGAGGGCGTCCGTGCCGTCGGGCGTGGCGCGGACCTCCGCGTACAGGGGGTCGTCCGCGAGGCGCTCGGGCGGGAGGTTGCCGAGGTGCTGGTGGACCCAGTACGACATCAGGCCGCTCAGGATCCGCTCGCGCCACCAGGGCGTGGCCCGCATGTCGGCGACCCAGGCCTCGCTGGTGTTCCAGTCGTCGATGACGTCGTGGTCGTCGAAGATCATGCAGCTGGGCACGGTGGAGAGCAGCCAGCGGATCTCGGGGTCGAGCCACGATTCGTAGTAGAGGTGCGTGTACTCCTCGTAGTCCGCGACCTCCGCGCCCGGCGGTTCGTGCAGTCCGCGCCGGGCCTCCAGCCAGTGGCGGGTGGCGCTCGAGACCTCGTCCGCGTACACCTGGTCGCCCAACAGCAGCAGGACGTCCGGGCGTTCGCCGTCCGGGTTCGCGGCGATACGGGCGGCGAGGGTGTCCAGGGCGTCCGGGCCTCCGGGGTCCTTCTCGTCGGCGGCCGGTGTGGCCCAGCGGCAGGAGCCGAAGGCGACCCGTACGGTCTCGTGGTCGTCCACCGGGGTGTGGATGACGGAGGGCGGGAAGCGGGAGTCGGTGAGCGGCCAGACCTGTGTCCCGTCGAGCAGCACCTCGTACGGGGACCTCGTGCCCGGTGTCAGGCCGGTGACCGGGATCAGGGCGTAGTGATGGCCCGCGATCTGGAACGTACGGGTCTTGCCGCCCGCGCCGTCCGGGCAGCGCACCTCGGCGGTGCACGGGCGGCTCGCCTCGACCCAGACGGTCGCGGACGAGCCGTCGACAAACCTCAGCAGTGGACCCAGGCGCAGTTCCGCCACGTGATCACTCTCCTCCGTCGCCCCGTACGGTACGGAACGACGGAGGTGAGCGGGGAGGTTCCGTGCATGGTGCAGTCGATCAGCCGTCGAGCAGCAGTCGATCGGCTGCCAGGTCAGTGGCGGGCCAGTGGCCGATCAGTGGTGGCGATCAGTGGCCGATCAGTGGCCGATCAGTTGCTGGTCGGTTGTCGATCAGCTGCTGGTTCTTGCCGGCGGTCGGGTGTTGATCAGCAGCCGCTGAGGACCGAGCTGAGCTTGCTCTTCTCCGCCGTGTCCACGGAGAGGCCGTAGTAGTACTTCACCT
This sequence comes from Streptomyces sp. NBC_00878, assembly GCF_026341515.1. Lineage (NCBI taxonomy): Bacteria > Bacillati > Actinomycetota > Actinomycetes > Kitasatosporales > Streptomycetaceae > Streptomyces > Streptomyces sp. NBC_00878. The sequence continues at coordinate 7,705,671 of NZ_JAPEOK010000001.1, forward strand.
GGACCCAGGCGCGTACGTAGGTGCAGGCGTAGGCGGTGCGGGACGGCATCCACTCGGCCGGGTCCTGGTCGCTCTTCGACTGGTTCACGTTGTCCGTGACGGCGATGAGCTGCGGGCGGGTCAGGTCGTTGGCGAAGGACTGGCGCCGGGCGGTGGTCCAGCTGTCGGCGCCGGAGTCCCAGGCCTCGGCCAGCGGGACGAGGTGGTCGATGTCGAGGTCGGAGGCGGCGGTCCAGGTCGCGCCGTCGTAGACGGAGTACCAACTGCCGCTGGTGGCGGCACAGGCGGAGCTGGTGACGACGTTCGTGCCGTCGCGCTTCAGGACCGTCTCACGGGTGTTGCACGTGCCGCTGATGGTGATCCAGTGGGGGAAGAGGTCGCGGCTGTAGCCGGTGCGGTCCTCGGTCGCCACGGTGAGCGAGGCGAGGTAGGTCCGGGCGGTGGCGGCGCTGACCGGGGTGGGCAGCGCGGCGGAGGCGGTCGGGCCGTTGAAAAGCCCGGCCATGGCTATCAAACCGGCGAAGGCGGCCACTAGACTGAGCCGTCGACGCGCGTAGATCTTTGCCATGCGAACTCCCTTGGGGAGGGGGGAAGTTGACCTGCGAGCGAGTGACATGCTCGCGGCGGCCGGTTTCCGGGAGATGTGCGTCAGGTGAGAAGTTAGTGACATGGACATGACACAACAAGGGCTGGGGCGGGACTTTCGGGTTTGCTTGCGGGGTGGCGTGGCGGGCGGGTTCGGAATCAGTGCCCGGGGGCGGTAGCGGGATCGGGGCTTTGTTTTGTACCGTGGAGAAACAAAGTGGCTCCCGCTCGCACTCCCTGACCGGCGGGCGGGGCCACCTTGTTCCCGGGGGCCCACGGATGGGCCCCTCTTCCACGCTTGGAGCATGCCGATGACGGCAACGACCACGCTGACCGCCCGTGCCCTGCTGCTGGACATGGACGGCACCCTCGTCAACTCGGATGCCGTCGTCGAGCGCGTGTGGCGCCGCTGGGCCGACCGGCACGGGCTCGACGGGGGCGAGGTCATGAAGGTCGTGCACGGGCGGCAGGGGTACGCGTCGATGGCCGCGTTGCTGCCGGGCCGGCCGATGGAGCAGAACTACGCCGACAACGCGCGGATGCTCGCGGAGGAGACCGCCGACCTGGACGGGGTCGTCGCGGTTCCGGGGGCCGCGGAGTTTCTCGCCTCGCTGCGGGGGGTGGTGGCGCATGCGCTCGTCACGTCCGCGGATGTGGCGCTGTCGGCGGCGCGGATGGGGGCGGCGGGGCTTGAGTTGCCCGAGGTTCGGGTCACCGCGGAGTCGGTGGGGGCGAGCAAGCCGGATCCCGAGGGGTTTTTGAAGGGGGCGGCCGAGTTGGGGGTCGCGCCTGAGGAGTGTGTGGTGTTCGAGGACTCCGGGGCGGGGATCGCGGCGGGGCGCTCCGCGGGGATGCGGGTTGTGGGGGTTGGGGGGCGGGCCGGGTTTCATCGGCCGGATGTTGTGGTGCGGGACCTTCGGCAGGTGGGGGTTGAGGATTTGGGGGGTGGGGTGGTTCGGCTTTGGGTGGGGTGACCTTGAGTGAGTGAGCCAGTGGGCGGGTGTGTTGGGTGCGGGTCCGGTGGGGGCTGGTCGCGCAGTTCCCCGCGCCCCTGAAAGATTGCGCCGTTCCCCGCGCCCCTGAGGGGGCTGGGGCTGGGGCTGGGGTTGGCGTTGCGTGCGGCCCGGTGGGGGCTGGTCGCGCAGTTCCCCGCACCCCTAAAAGACTGGGCCGTTGCCCGTGATCCCAGGAGTCGCGCGGTTGCCCGCGTCCCTAAAAGACTGGGCCGTTGCCCGTGACGCCAGGAGTCGCGCTGTTGCCCGCGACCCCCAGGAGTTGCTCCGTTCCCGCGTCCCCATGAGGCGCGGCGGTCGCCGTGGTCCGAGGGAATGCGGGGTCTTCTACGGCTCTGTCGTTTCTGATTCCAGGCGGTCGCGGGTTTGGTCGTCGTAGGTGCCTGGGGTCTTGGTGGTGATGTTTCGGGTGAGTTGGTAGTTGCGGACGGCGTTTTCGGTTCGGTTGTCGTAGTCGCCGTCGGGGGTGCCTGGGTAGAGGCCCACCTGTACGAGGCGCTGTTGGAGTTCCGTGACCTCGGGGCCCGTGTCGCCGCGGCTCAGGGGCGCGGGGGTGATGTTCGCCGGTGGGGTGGAGGGCGGGCGGGTCGTGGCGGGGGCGCTCGTCGACGGGGCGCGGGTCGTGGGCGTCGAGCTGGGCGGGGTGGGTGAGACCGTCGACTTCGTCGGTGACGGGGTCGCGCTCGGGCTGCTCGACTCGGTCGGTGTGGCCGACGGCGACCGCGTGGGCGACTCGGAGTCCGACGGCGACGGCTCGTCCAAGGTCGTGTCCGGCACGCTCGCGCGTATGTCGTCCGGGGCCGCGCTGTTCCGCGACGGCGTCTCGTACGTGAACAGCCCGCTCGCGAAACCGGCCGCCGCGACCACGGCCGCGGTGGCACCCGCGCCGACGAGTGCGAAGCGGCGGCGTCGGCTGGTGTTCTCCGCGGGGTACTCGGAGGAGTCCTCGGCGGGATCCCTGGGGAAGCCGCCGACGGGGTCCAGCTGATGAGCCTCGAAGAGGCTCGTGTCGGCGGTGCGGGGCAGTCCTGCCATACGGGGCAACTCGGTTGTCACCGCCGGGTCGGTCGGCGGTGCGTGGGCCGCGCTCGTGGGCGGCTCGGGGGGCGTGCCCTGCCAGGAGTCCATGCCGGTGCTGATGCCGGTGCCGATGCCGGTGCCGATGTTGACGCCGTCCGCAGGGTGGCCGAAAGGGGTGAACGGGGTGGGCGGCGCGGGCGGGGTGGGCGGCGCGAATTGGTCGGCCAGTGGGTCCGGGGTGCCGGGGCCTGTGAGGTTCCCCGCTCCTGGTCCCGCTCCAAGCCCAGCTCCTAGCCCCGTTCCGGGCCTTACTCGCGGCCCTGTATCCGTCCCCGGTGCCGTCCCCTCTCCCGGTCCCGGTCCTCGTCCCGCTTCAGGTTCCTCTTCCGGTGTTGTTGGGTCCAGGTCCACGTATGGGCGTATCCGCAGGGGGTCGAAGGCCTCCGCTGCTGCGGCATCCGCGGAGCGGGTCTCCTGTAGGGCGTCCGCCGCTCGGCGGGCGCAGTCGCACGTGGGGGAGCCGCCCAGCTCCCAGGGCGCACCGCATTCCGGGCATATGTGACCGTTCGGGTCGCTCACGTGTGGATCCCTCTCCGTATGAACTCCAGCGATTATGCAGAGCCCGTTCACGCAATCTCCCAGTTACCCCCGGAATCCCGGAATCCGTAGCGGATTCAACAGGCCATAACCGGTCACACCGGCCAGGATGGGGGAGGAAACGGGACCCTCGCGGCCGGGAGGTCTTCATGACCCAGGATGCGCACGGCAGGGATAGTGACGGCACCGACCGTACGGACAGCGCAGACCGTACGGAAAGTGCGGACCGTGCGGAAAGTGCGGACGGTGCGGACGGTACCGATGGCGCGGACGCGCCTGAGGCAGACCGTTACGCCCGTGATCATTCGCGGGGTGCCACCGGGCGTCAGGAGCACATGAAGGGTGGCGTCCTCGTCTCGATGGGGGCTCTGCTTCTCGGGCTGCTGCTCGCCGCGCTCGACCAGACGATCGTGTCGACCGCCCTGCCGACCATCGTCAGCGACCTGGGCGGTCTGGATCACCTGTCGTGGGTCGTCACCGCGTATCTGCTCGCCTCCACGGCCGCCACCCCGCTCTGGGGCAAGCTCGGTGACCAGTACGGACGCAAGAGGCTGTTCCAGACCGCCATCGTGATCTTCCTGGTCGGCTCCGCGTTGTGCGGAATGGCGCAGAACATGCCCCAGCTGATCGCCTTCCGCGCCCTCCAGGGCCTCGGCGGCGGCGGACTCATCGTGCTGTCGATGGCGATCGTCGGCGACATCGTGTCGCCCCGCGAACGGGGCAAGTACCAGGGCCTGTTCGGCGCGGTCTTCGGAGCCAGCAGTGTCCTCGGCCCGTTGCTCGGCGGTCTGTTCACCCAGCACCTGAGCTGGCGCTGGGTCTTCTACATCAACCTCCCCGTCGGGATCGTCGCGCTCGCCGTCATCGCGACCGTCCTGCGCATCCCGGTCCGCGCCAAGAAGCACACGATCGACTACCTCGGTACGTTCCTGATCGCGGCCGTCGCCACCTGTCTGGTCCTCGTCGCCTCGCTCGGCGGCAGCACCTGGGCCTGGGGATCGCCGCAGATCATCGGCCTCGCGGTGCTGGGTGCCGTACTCGCCGTGGTGTTCGTCGGCGTCGAACGGCGGGCCGCCGAACCCGTACTGCCCCTGAAACTCTTCCGGATCCGCACCTTCACCCTCGCCGCCGTGATCAGCTTCATCGTCGGCTTCGCGATGTTCGGCGCGATGACGTACCTGCCGACGTTCCTCCAGGTCGTCCACGGCATCTCGCCCACCATGTCGGGCGTGCACATGCTGCCGATGGTGGCCGGACTGCTCGTGTCCTCGACCGTCTCCGGGCAGATCGTCAGCCGTACGGGCCGCTGGAAGGTGTTCCCCATCGCGGGCACGGGCGTCACCGCGCTGGGTCTGCTGCTCCTTCACCAGCTCGATGTGGACACTTCCGCGTTCGAGATGAGCTCGTACCTCCTCGTCTTCGGACTGGGGCTCGGCCTGGTCATGCAGGTCCTCGTGCTGATCGTGCAGAACGCCGTCTCGTACGAGGATCTCGGCGTCGCCACCTCCGGCGCCACGTTCTTCCGCTCCATCGGGGCCTCGTTCGGTGTCGCCATCTTCGGCACGGTCTTCGCGAGCCGGCTGGGCAGCGAACTGACCGCCGCGCTCCGCGGGCAGGACCTCCCGCCGAGCCTCGGCGTGGACGCGCTGAAGTCCGACCCGACGATCATCGCCGACCTTCCGCTCGGACTCCGCCCGCCCGTCGTCGCGGCGTACTCCACGTCCATCACGGACGTCTTCCTGTACGCGGCTCCGGTCGCCCTCGCCGGGTTCGTGCTCGCCTGGTTCCTGCGCGAGGACCGGCTGCGGGCCTCGGTGACGGCACCCGACGCCACCCAGACGCTCGCCAGCAACCCCGTCCAGCGCTCCTCGTACGACGAGGTGTGCCGCGCGCTGTCCGTGCTCGGCACCGGCGAGGGGCGGCGCGAGATCTACGAGAAGATCACCGACCGCGCAGGGTACGACCTGCTGCCCGCCGCGAGCTGGCTGCTGCTGCGGGTCAGGCGGTACGGCTGGGCCGAGCCCGCCGTCCTCGCCGAGCGCAGCACGGTGCCTCTGCACGTCGTCATCGCGGCCGCCCGTCAGGTCGAGGAGCGGGGCCTCGCCGTACGGGAGGGCCTCGACCTCGTCCTCACCGCCCAGGGCAGCGAGGTCGCCGAGAAACTGGCCACGGCCCGTGAGGAGTCCCTCGCCGAGCTCCTGGGCGACTGGTGGGGCCCGGACCGGCCCACCGACCTGGTCGGGCTCGTGAAGGAGCTGAACGCCGAGATGTGCGGCTCCGACGCGGAACGGCCCCACGACGGGACCGTGTCCAAACCGGCCGACCGGGTGTGGCTCGCCAAGTGAGCCCGGTGAGCCCGGTGCGGCCGGGTGCGGCCGGGTGCGGCCGGGCACGGCCGGGTGCGGCCGGGTACGGCCCGGCAGTTGACGTGCGGGGCGCGAGGGTGGCTCAGGCGCTCAGGCCGTGAGTCGCTTGGCGAACCAGTGCTCCGCGTACACGTCGTCGTTGTACGCCTCGGTCTCCGCGTAACCGTGCCGGGCGTACAGCGCCCGCGCCTCCACCAGGTCGCCCCGGGTGTCGAGGATCAGCCGCTCGGCCCCGAGGTCCCGGGCCGCCGACTCGGCCGCCCCGAGGAGGACGGCACCGCCGCCGCTGCCGCGCAGATCGCCGCGTACGAAGACCCGCTTGAGCTCGCCCGTCGTCGCGTCGCGGAGCCGTACGCCCGCCATGCCCGCCGCGTCTCCGTCGTAGCGCGCTACGAGCAACACCCCGTCGGGCAGGGCGAATTCGGCTCCCGTGTCGGCGGCGATCTCGCGTTCCAGCTCGGCGGGGTCGGTGTCGTGACCGCGATGCAGCCGGTACCAGCGGTCGCTGACCTCCGTGTAGTACGCCCGCCAGAGGGCGGCTGCGGCCGCCGAGTCGAACGGCTCGGGGGCCACGGTCCAGGGCGTCGGCGCACGGGGCGTACGTGTCTTCATGGCGGCATTGTCACGAGGTCCCGTATGCCGTTCGCAAGCCAATTAGCACCGGTCGGCGGTTCGCACGCAGTTTGGGGGCCGCTGTGCGGGCCACTCGGCAAAGGAAACGGCCCACTGGGCCCAGAACCCGGGAAGGCATTCCATGTCCACAGGCGTGATCATCCTTCTGATCGTGGTCGCGGTGGCCCTCGTCGCCGTCGTGGCCGCTCGGCTCGTGGTACCCCGCGGGGCGGGCGGCGGGCGCGGCCTGAAGCGCCGCTTCGGGCCCGAGTACGACCGGGTCGTCGCCCGGCACGACGGCGACTCCAAGGCCGCCGAGCGTGAGCTCGAAGAGCGGGTGAAGCGGCACGGATCACTGAGCGAGCAGCCGTTGGAGCCCGGGGCGCGGGAGCGGTACGTGGTCCGCTGGGCCGCCGTGCAGGAGCAGTTCGTCGACTCGCCGCGCGACGCCGTCGTCGAGGCGGACCGGCTGATCGCCGAGGTGGCGGGCGCCCGCGGTTTCCCGGACGGCGGCCGTTCCGGCGAGCAACTCGACGCGCTCTCCGTGCACCACGCGCACCACGTCCACGGCTACCGGCGCGTCCACCGGGCCGCGCACGCGCCCTCGGCAGGCACGGGCACCGGCACCGGCACCGGCACCGACGCGGGCTCGGGTGCGGGTGCGGGCCGGGCGGCCAGTACGGAGGAACTGCGCGAGGCCCTGGTCGAGGCCCGCGCGCTCTTCCAGGACCTGACGGCCCCGGTCCACAAGGACGAAGAGGCGCTGCCCCGGGAGAAGCGGGAGAAGACCGAGCCCCAGGGCAAGACCGACGCAGCGCCCGCGACCACCCGAACCGACAGCTCCCGCGGCCGTATTCACGCGCCGTGGGCGTTCAACAGGCGCCACGTGAAGGGGAGTTGAGAGCCATGCCGGACACGAACAACAAGAACCACAAGAACAGCACGGACAGCACGGTGGCCGGGCCCCCGGCGGACCCGCACAACGAACGGCGGGACGCGTTGCGCGACGAACGGTCGACGACTTCCGAACGGCCGATGACTCCCAACCGGCCCGAGGCTCCCGACCGGCACGATGCGCCTGACCGGGCCGACACCCCCGACCGGGCCGACACCCCCGACCGGCCTGAGGTCCCTGGAAGGCTTGCCGCCCCCGCAAGGCCCGCCCCTCCGCCTCCCGCAATGCCCCCCGCTCCCGGCACCCGTCCAGGCACGGCCACCCCTTCAGGGGCGCGGGGAACTGCGCGACCAGCCCACGACGACCCGCACAAGAACACGGCGGGTGGTTCACGGGCTCCCGAAGGCGCAGCTGTCCCAGGCAACCCGGCCGCCACTCAGGCCAAGGCGACCCCCGGAACCGCCGGAGGCATCGGCGGTCGCCTCATGTCCCCCGAGGTCGGCGACAAGTGGACCCTGCAACTGCAGCACGCCGTGGCCGGCTTCATCGACGCGCCGCAAGGTTCCGTGGAAGAGGCCGACAAGGTCCTCCAGGAAGTCGCCGCACGGTTCGCCGACGCCGTCACCGAGCGGCGCCGCACGCTCCGTACGTCCTGGCAGGCCACCGGCGAGGGCAAGGCCGACACCGAGCAACTCCGGCTGGCCCTACGGGACTACCGGGAACTGGCGGAACGGTTGCTGCGGCTCTGAACCCGCATGCCCCCGCGCACTCCCGTGCCTCCGCGCACTCCCGTGCCTCCACGAACTCCCGTGCCTCCGCGCACTCCCGTGCCTCCGCGCACTCCCGTGCCTCCACGAACTCGCCAACCTCGGCGAACTCCCATACACCGTAGGCAAGTTGTGCAGCGAAGCCCTGCCCCGAGCCATCTACCGGGGCGGGGCTTCAGTCGGCCAGGGTCTCAGTCCGCCCGGCGTTCGTGCCACTCGCGGACGATCTCCTCGACGTCGTACGGCTTGAGGCCCAGCGGCGGCCCGGGCGGCGGCTTGAACATCACCTCGCGGATCTTCGCGTTGATCTCCGTGATGATCCGCCGCACCACCCGCTCCGACGGCGCCTCGACGGCCGCCGCGAGGGCTTCCTCGGCCTCCTTGCGGAGGGCCAGGGTCGGCGGCAGGACGGAGAGGCCCTCGCGGGCCATCTTCTGCTTGATCCACCACAGTTCGTCGTACGACGTGTCGGGACCGCTCGACAGCGGCTTGCCCATGCCGGGGAGGTCGGCGAACTCCCCACGGGCTTCCGCGGCGCGGATCTGATGGTCGACCCAGGACTCGAAGCTGACACCAGGAGGCTTGCGCTCGGTCATGAGTCCATTGTGCCGGACCGTGTCCGAGCGTGCCGGACCGTGTGCGACCGGCGTCGGATGGGCTGGGACCGACGTCGGACGGCGTGCGACCGGGCCGAACGGTATGCGACTGTGTCGGACGGTGTTGGCCCGGGCGAATTATCATTCGGCGGCGATACGTCGCCAGGGCGTCAAGCACGTCCTGGCGCGGGACAATTGGAACGCGGGAACGCGCGGGAACGAAGGAGCACACGTGCTCGAACTCACCATGGCCTCGGTGTCCGACAGAGAAGCCGGTGCGACGGCCGGTATGCAGATGGCCGACGCGCCGAGCGAGCCGGGTGCCGTGCTGCGGGTGGGGCGGGACCGGGGCGTGTGCCGCCTCGCGACGCCCGACGACTGGCTGTTCGTCTCGCGGGTGCACCTGGAGTTCCTGTGCGGGCCCGAGGGGAGCTGGCAGGTGACCTGGCTGCGGGGCTCGCACGACGAGCCCTCCTCCGAGGTCCGGTTCACGCTGGTCGGCGGGGCGGCGGCCCAGCAGACCCTGCCGTACGGCGGGACGGCGAAGCTGCCCCTCGGCGGTTCCGGCGAACTGATCATCTACGACCGCACCGCGCCGCGCAGCGTGAACGTGGGCTTCTATCACGAGGCCTGACCCCGGACGCGAGGCTTGACCCCGGACGCGAGGTCTGACCCCCGAGCCGGGGTCTGACCCCGAACCGTCTCCCCCGAGGACTCCGACAGCTCAAGGGCTACGGCAGCACGCGCGCCAGCGCGAACCCGTCGTAGCCCTTCGAGCCCACCGTCTGGATCGCCGTGGCGGTCAGTTTCGGGTGCGTGGCGAAGAGTTCGAGGGCTTCACGGGTGCCCCGCACGCTCGGGTCGTCGCTGGTGGCGTCGGTGACGGCGCCGCCGCGGACGACGTTGTCGAGGACGATCAGGCTCCCGGGGCGGGTGAGCTTGACTGCCCACTCCACATAGCGGGGGTTGTTCACCTTGTCCGCGTCGATGAAGACCAGGTCGAAGGGGAAGGCGCTTCCGGCGCTCCCCTCGCTCCCCTCACCTTCCTCGGCCAGCTTCCGCAGCGAGTCGAGTGCCGGGCCCACCCGGACCTCGGTGATCTTGTCCAGGCCCGCCCGCGCGAGGTTGTGCCGGGCCACCTCCGCGTGTCGCTCGCTGTACTCCAGGGTGATCAGCCGGCCGTCCTGCGGCAGGGCGCGGGCCAGCCAGATGGTGCTGTAGCCGCCGAGCGTGCCGATTTCCAGGATGCGGGTCGCGCCCTGGATCACGGCGAGGAGGTGCAGCAGCTTGCCCTGGGGCGGGGCGACGTTGATGTGCGGCAGTCCGGCGGCGTCGCTGTCGCGCAGCGCGTCGGTCAGGGCGGCGTCCGGCGGGGCGAGGAGGCCGGTGAAGTAGTCGTCCACGTCGTTCCAGAGCTGCGGCTCGGTCATGCGGCCGTACCTTTCGTCTACCTAGTTAGATGGGCTAACTAGTTCCGTCGCCGAATATAGCCGGTTACTGGCAGGTTGGGTGGTTGTATTCCGCTCACGGCGACTCGCCTCGGACTCTCGGCGACTTGCAAGGCAGCCGCACCGGCCGTAGAACACCTCCATTCGGACAAAGGCTGAAGGACGTCAGGTGAAGAGGGGGTTGCCTGCGTCTCACGGCGGGGGGAGTGCGAGCCTCTTAGGGTTCGTACAGGAAGCAGACGCAAGAGACTCATGGGATTCATGGGGCTCAGGGGACGAACGGGGCGGGAGGGCCGACGGCACGTGGCGAACGTGGAGCACGGCGGACGACCAGGTGATGCCTTCGGAGCGGCGGCGCCCGGGGCGGCGAAGGCACGGCTGGAAATGGTCCGCGCGGGCCTCTGGCTGATCGCCGCGGTCCTGGCGGTACGGCAGGTCGCCGCCGTCCTGAGCACGCCGAAAGGCGAACGGCTGACGGACCTGGAGACCTGGGTCGGACCCAACGGCGTGCTCCATGTGAACGGGTCGCTGTACGACTCGACGCAGTTCACGGGCACCCCGTTCGGCGGACTCGTCCTCAAGCCCCTCACCCGTGCGGCCGAACAGGCCCTCGGCTGGGGCTGGACCTTCGGCACGCTCCTGCTGGTCGTCGCCCTCGGCCTGGTCGCCGCGCGCGCCTTGCCGAAGCCCGTGAGCCGCCGTACGGCATTGCTCGCCGCCCCCGTCGCGATCAGCCTGCTGATGCTGTCGCTGCCCGTGCGCAACACGCTCTACCTCGGCCAGACCAGCATCATTCCCGTACTCCTTGTGCTCCTCGGCTGCTTCGCCGTGCGCGGGGAGCGGGCCAGCGGGGTGCTGATCGGGCTCGCCGCCGCCCTCCAGCCGACCGTGCTGCTGTTCGCGCCGCTGCTGTGGTTCACCGGCCGCCGCCGGGCCGCCGTGTCCAGCGGGATCACCTTCGCCGGGCTCACCGCGCTCGCGTGGGCGGCGATGCCGCACGACTCGTACACGTACTGGGTGCATCACCTGGCCGGTGTCGGGCTCGGGCGGCCCGCCGACGATCTCGCCAACCAGTCGCTGCACGGCGCGCTGCTGAGGGTCGGTCTCGAAGGGCCCCTGGAGATCGGGCTCTTCCTGGCGCTGGGCGCCGCCGTCGCCGTACTCGGCCTGCGCCGTGCCGTGCGGTACGCCCGCGACGGGCAGTTGCTGCTCGCGGTCGCCATCACCGGCTGTGTCGCCGTCGCCGTGTCGCCCACCACCTGGCAGCACCAGCTGCTGTGGGTGCTGCTCGCGGTGGTCGGCCGGGTCGGCAAGAAGGCCGGTGACCGGTACGTATGGCCCGTCGCCGTGATTTTGGTGATGACGCTTCCGGCGAAGATGATGCTGCCGAACATGGCGGCCCTCTATCCGCTGCGTGACAACGTCGTCCTGCTCGCCGCCCTCGCCGCGGCCACCGTGGTTCCGTTTCTGTCCCGTACGTCGGAGTACTACCGCTCGCCCATCCCGACCGAGTACGCGCGGCCGGTGCCTACCCGCTGGAAGCACGTGCCCCTGCTGCCGTTCCTGCGCCGGGTCCTCACCCGCCCGAACCTGCTGCTCGAACTGCTGCTGATCCGCGTCGGCTACTCCGCGTACCAGCAGGTCAGGCTCGCGGCGACCGGCGGCACCAACGCCGGGGGCCGGGCCACCGCCGAGGAGCACGGCGAGCAGATCCACGCGATCGAGAAGTTCCTCCAGATCGACATCGAGCGCTGGGCCAACCACGCGGTGGTGGACGTCCCGTGGCTCCAGAGCTTCTTCGACTTCTACTACACCTCGTTCCACTTCGTGGTGCCGCTCAGCGTCCTCGGGGTCCTCTACGTCCGTCGCCCCGCCGACTACCGCTGGGCCCGCGCGGCGCTCGGCTTCGCCACGCTGTTCGCGCTCGTCGGCTTCTGGCTCTACCCGCTGGCCCCGCCGCGGCTGATGCCCGGCCTCGGCTTCATCGACACCGTGCACGGGGTGCAGGACTTCTCCCAGCCGGACTACGGGACGCTGACCGCGCTCACCAACCAGTACGCGGCGATGCCCTCGCTGCACTTCGGCTGGTCGCTGTGGTGCGGCCTCGTCATCGCGATCCTCGCCCCGAAGTGGTGGATGAAGGCCCTCGGCCTGCTGCACCCGCTGTTCACGGTCTCCGCGATCGTGGCGACCGCCAACCACTGGGTCCTGGACGCGGCGGGCGGCGCGGCCGTCGTCGGCGCGGGCTTCGCGCTGACCTACCTGCTCCAGGGACCGCGCCCGCGGCAACTCGCCGAACCGGCGGCGGAGTCGGCGGAGGTGGTCAGCATCGCGGAGCCTGTCCCGGCGAAGGGCCGTACCCCGAGCTGATCCGGTACTCGCCCGGCGCGGCCACCGTGAGACGCGTGAACTCGCCCTGCTGTTCCAGGCAGCCGCGCTCGGCGTACAGCCAGGGCGAGAAGGCGACGCGCACGGTCACCGAGCCGGTCCGCGGGACGTACACGAGGATCTCGGAGCTGTCGGCCCGCACGACGGTGGCGGGCTTCGACACCAGGGGCACCGCGTCGCGCACGCGGTAGACCCGCCAGTTCGGGTCCCGCCACACCGGCTCCAGCCACTCGGTCCCGCGGTCGACCAGGCGTGCCTCGTCCTCCGCGAACCCGTCCGGCTTGCCCGAGGGCAGTACGACGAAGCCGACCGCCCAGCGGTCCAGCCAGGCCCGGTACGTCGGCTCCGAGAACGTCCCGTCGTAGAAGAGCCGGCCCCGCTCCATGTCCAGCTGCCGGTTCCAGCCACGCGCCAGGTTCACATGCGGGGCCAGGGCGGTGGCCTCGCGGTGGTTGCGGGCCGGGACCACCTCGACGCGGGTACGGTCGGCGCCGAGCCGGTCCAGGGCGCCCACGACGCCGGCCGTGTCGGCGGCCCAGGCGGGCACCGTCGTCGACACCGCCAGATCGTCGACCGTCTTCTGGCCCACCCACCACATGGAGTAGACCAGCGCCATGGCGAGCGCGACACGTCTCTGCTTGCTGCGTCTCCGGGGCGCCCCGGCCGGTGTCGAGGTGGCCGGCACCGCCAGCAGCGCCGCCAGCAGGGCAGCCGGTGCGAACAGCTCCGCGAGCCGTTCCACGTTCGTGCCGACCGGGGAGGCGATCAGGTACGTGAGGACCGTCCCGGCCGCGTACACGACGGCGCCCCAGCGCAGGACCCGCCAGCCGCGCGGCGCGAGGGTCAGCACGACCAGGCCGATCACGACGGGCGGCCAGATCCGGTCCGCGGGCATCAACTGCTCGCCGGTGAACGGGAACAGCAGGGTGGTCGTGCCCACCACCACGACCGGCGGGGCGATCAGCGCGGCGGCCCGCGCCGGGTCCCGTACGAGGGCGTGGCCGGCGCCGGCCACGACCAGAAACAGTCCGGCCACCGGGCTCGCCATGGCCGCCAGCGCCGCGTACGCCGCCGCGAGCGGCAGGCGCCGCTCGCGGGTCAGCAGCACACAGGCCGCGAGCCCGAGCGCGACACCGAGGGCGAAGGTCGTCCGCCCCGACGCGACGTTGCACCACAGTGCGAGCGAGGCGAGCAGCGCCGGGCCGAGCGGCCGGCGGATCCCCGTACGGACGATGAGGACCGAGGCCAGCCAGGCGGCGAGGAGCCCGGCCGCGACGGTGACCGTCCGCACGCCGAAGGCGGCCATCAGATACGGCGAGATCAGGCTGTAGTTGGCGGTGTGCATCCCGCCGTACCAGAACAGGCTGTACGCCGAACCGCCGTGCCGGGACGCGAAGTCCGCCCAGGCCTCCTGTGCCGCGAGATCACCGCCGCCGGTGGCGAGGAACAGCCACCACACCACGTACAGCGGGACGGTCGGGAGGGTGGCGAGGAGGGGAACGCGGTGCCGCTTCCAGTCAAGGAGGCGATCAAGGTGGAGATCGGGGCGGCGATCGGGACGTCGATCGGGACGTCTATTCGGGCGGAGGTCCTGCTTCCGGGAGGTGGCGGCGCCCGCCCGCCGGACGAGGGACAGTGCGGTCGGGACCACGGCTCGGCTATTCCGTTCGAAGTCTTCGAAGGTGTGTGTTTGCTGTGCCAATCGTGTAAGACGCGCAACGGGCCGGAATCGTTCACACCATTTTTCGGCGGTGGAGGCAGGGGCGGGGCGTAGGGGGATGCCCCTGCCTCACGCGCGGCAGGTCACTGGCGGGTCACCGGCGGCTCAACTGGCGCCGATCTACCGCTCAACCGGCGCTGACCTGTAGTTCCTTGACGCCGTTGATCCAGGCCGAGCGCAGTCGGCGCGGGTCGCCGACCAGGCGGAGGCCGGGCATCGCGTCGGCGATCGCGTTGAAGATGAGGTCGATCTCCAGGGTGGCCAGGGACTTGCCGAGGCAGAAGTGCGGGCCGCCGCCCCCGAAGCCGAGGTGCGGGTTCGGGTCGCGGGTGATGTCGAAGAGCTCCGGCGATGCGAAGACCTCCGGATCGTTGTTGGCGGAGGAGTAGAAGATGCCGACGCGGTCGCCCTTCCTGATCTGCTTGCCGCCCAGTTCGGTGTCCTGGGTCGCCGTGCGCTGGAAGGAGACGACGGGTGTCGCCCAGCGGACGATCTCCTCTGCGGCGGTCGCCGGGCGCTCCCGCTTGTAGAGGTCCCACTGGTCGGGGTGGGTGAGGAAGGCGTGCATGCCGTGGGTGATGGCGTTACGGGTCGTCTCGTTGCCCGCGACGGCCAGCATCAGGACGAAGAAGCCGAACTCGTCCGAGCCGAGGTTGCCCTCGTCCTCGGCCGCGACCAGCGTGGTGACGATGTCCTTGGCCGGGCACTGCTTGCGGTCGGCGGACATGTTCATCGCGTAGGCGAGGATCTCGGTGGCCGACTCCTGGCCGACCTCCTCGGTGATCGCGTACTCCGGGTCGTCGTACGCGATCATCTTGTTCGACCAGTCGAAGATCTTGGCGCGGTCGTCCTGAGGGATGCCGATCAGCTCGGCTATCGCCTGGAGGGGCAGTTCGCAGGCCACCTGGGTGACGAAGTCGAAGGATCCGCCGGGACCCACACCCGCGAGCGCGGTCTCCACGATCTGGCCCGCGCGCGTACGCAGGTTGTCCTCCAGGGCGCGGATGGCGCGCGGGGTGAAGCCGCGCTGGACGATCTGGCGGACTCGGGTGTGCTCGGGCGGGTCCATGTTCAGCAGGATCAGCCGCTGGGCGTCGATCGCGTCGCGCTCCATGTGCTCGTTGAAGCGGATGATCGCGGTGTTGAGGGTGGAGGAGAACAACTCGGGGTGCGTGGACACGTACTTGACGTCCGCGTGCCGGGTGACGGCCCAGTAGCCCTCGTCCCCGAACCCGGCGAGGTTGGGCGTCTGGGGGATCCAGCGGACCGGTTCGGCCCCGCGCAGTTCGGCGAACTCCGGGAGGGGTACGCGGTGGTGCAGCACATCGGGATCGGTGAAGTCGAACCCGTCGGGCAGCGCTGGACAAGGCATCGGCAACTCCTGGTCGTGCGACGACGGTTCGGGTTCTGACGATCCATCAGGAACCGGGAATTGCCGTGAAGGTAGTAACGGGTTCTACAAGTCGCAAGAGGCGCGGCGGCCCGAATTGCGTGCAGAAGTAGCGCGGAAGCCGTGCGGATCGCGACTTCGAGAGCTGCACGACCCTTGCGGTGACGGACGCCGGGTCAGCAGACTGCAAGCAGAACTAGAACGCGTACTAGTTCAGCGTGGCGGGTGGGCCGGGACGCCCGCGCCGCGCGGGTGACCCGAGGAGAGGACTCCCCATGGCCGCGGAACCCGTGATCGTAGAAGCCGTGCGCACCCCCATCGGCAGGCGCGGCGGCGCGCTCGCCAATCTGCATCCCGCCTATCTGCTGGGCGAGACCTACCGTGAACTCCTCGGCCGTACCGGCATCCACGCGGACTGCGTCGAGCAGGTCGTCGGCGGAGCGGTCACCCACGCCGGCGAGCAGTCCGGCAACCCCGCCCGTACCGCGTGGCTCGCGATGGGCCTGCCGTACGAGACGGCGGCGACGACCGTGAACGCGCAGTGCGGTTCCTCGCAGCAGGCCTCCCACATGGTCGCCAACATGGTCGCCGCGGGCGTCATCGACATCGGGATCAGCTGCGGCGTCGAGGTCATGTCGCGAGTGCCGCTCGGCGCCGCCTCCAAGCACGGGCCGGGCAAGCCGACCCCGGACGAGTGGAACGTCGACCTGCCGAACCAGTTCGAGGCGGCCGAGCGGATCGCTCGCCACCGGGGGCTGACGAGGGAGAACGTCGACTCGCTCGGGCTCATCTCGCAGGAGCGGGCGGCGGCGGCATGGGCGGAGGAGCGTTTCAAGCGTGAGACGTTCGCCGTGCAGGTGCCGACGACGGAGGAAGAGCAGGGCGCCGGGCAGGGCATGTGGCGCCTGGTCGACCGGGACGAGGGGCTGCGCGACACGTCGATGGAGGCCCTGGCGGGCCTGAAGCCGGTGATGCCCACGGCGGTCCACACGGCCGGGAACTCGTCGCAGATCTCCGACGGCGCGTCCGCTTTGATGTGGGCGTCGAAGCGGATGGCGAGGGCGCTGAAGCTGCGCCCTCGGGCCCGGATCGTCGCCCAGGCGCTGGTGGGCTCCGACCCGCACTTCCACCTGGACGGCCCGATCGACGCGACCCGCGCGGTCCTCGGCAAGGCGGGCATGACCCTGAAGGACATCGACCTCATCGAGGTCAACGAGGCGTTCGCGTCAGTGGTGTTGAGCTGGGCCCAGGTCTTCGAGCAGGACCTGGAGAAGGTGAACGTGAACGGCGGCGCGATCGCGCTGGGTCACCCCGTGGGGGCGACCGGGGCACGGCTCCTCACCACGGCACTCCATGAACTGGAGCGCAGGGACAAGGAGTTCGCGCTCGTCACGATGTGCGCGGGTGGGGCGCTGGCTACGGGGACGATCATTCAGCGGTTGTAGGCCGCCGCCGTTGTCGTCCAGTTGAGGAACGTGGAGAAGGCGGCGGGGTTGAGGGTGAGGATGGGCCCCGCCGGGTTCTTTGAGTCGCGTACGGCGATGGTGGTGGCTGTGGGTATGTCGGCGACCTCGACGCAGGAGCCGCCCATGTCACCGCTGTACGTCGACTTGCGCCAGGCGAGGGGGCCGAGCGGCGCGCACTCGACGCACTCGCCGCCCTGGTCGCCGCTGTAGCTGGACTTACGCCACCGGATGCCTGTCGGACGTGTGTTGCTTCCCATAGCGTTCCTCCACCACGTGCCGGATCAGCGCTGCCGAGTCCTTCACCGACATGGCCGCTCGATCTGGCTGATCAGCGAGCCGGTGTAGTTGATGATGTCGCCGAGCTGCTTCTGTGTCAGTCCGGCGGCCTCTCGGTATCGCCGCAACTCGAATCCGTAGTAGTCGAGCGGTGACGCCCCCGGGTCGAGAACGTTGATGTGGGTCACGTACGGGCTCCTCTCGCACGATGCGCAACTCGGCCCACTGCGGGACCGGTTGTATCCATTCCGTAGCCGAGGGTAGTCGCGGGACGTCAGTCTTGTGGCGTGAACCATTACATTCCCCCCACCCTCGCGGGCCCCTGCGTCACCCAGTACCGCATGCGCCTCGCCGTCGGCGAGCACTCGCCACGGCACGTCCGGCGCATCGTCCGCTCGTATCTGCGCGAGTGGGAGATGGCCGAGCTGGCCGACTCCGTGGAGCTCGGTGTGACCGAGCTGCTCGCCAACGTCGTTTACGCCATGTCCCGGACCAGTGCTGCACGTTCCTGCTGCTGCGGCAGACGGCGGGGGTCTGGAGCTGCTGCCACTGGGGCGCGCTCAAGGGTGTTCTGGTGAGCAGGAGTGAGTGCTGTTTGCCTGTTTCGCGTTGAGTGTCCGGGCCGTGGCGTCGGCTTTCCGTTGGGGAACTGACGTTCTTGCATCGAATGCGTGACCTTAACGGGTGGCGCTCGTTGAGTGTGGTGACAGGGGTCTTTGGGTGGGGGTGACGAGGTGGGTGGGCTGAGGGAGGTGGCGCCATCGTTCGTCGCGTCCGGCCCGAGTGGTGTGGCCATCCGTACCCGTCTCAAGTACCTGGCACCGGACGATGAGAAGGTGCTGCGGGTGGTGGGTGCGCATCTGGGCTCGCTGGCTTCGGTGGATCTCAAGGCGCGCTGCCGGGACGGCTTGTCGCATTCCGGCGGTTCGTGGGCGGTGCGCAAGCGGGAGTTGACGCCGGTCTCGTCGTCGCGCTGGGCGGGCAGTATCACCAAAGCCACTCATGACCAGTGGGCGCTGGCCCGCCGCTGCCAGTTGACCCACATCCAGAACCTGGAAGCGGGCGTCCGCACGCTGACGCACCGGCTGTCCCTGCCGGTCGGGCAGAAGGGGACCAAGGGAGCACCGGGGGGCTACCGGTCTCGGCGGGAGTGGCATGCGAAGGCCCGGCGGCTGCGGGTGCTGGAGGACCGGCTGGCCGCCGCGCGGGCCGACCGTGAGGCCGGAATCGTATACGTCGTACGGGGAGGCAAACGGCTGGCCCGTGCCCGGCACCACCTGGACCAGGCAGGGCTCACCGAGGGCGAGTGGCGCCGGGCCTGGGAGGCCGAGCGCTGGTTCCTGGCCGCCGACGGGGAGTCCGGCAAGCGCCACGGCAACGAGACGATCCGCATCAGCCCCGACGGCGAGGTGAGCATCAAACTCCCCGCGCCGCTCACGCATCTGGCGAACGCCCCGCACGGACGGTACGTCCTCACTTGCAGGGTCGCGTTCGCGCACCGAGGCGGCGAGTGGGCCGACCGCGTCGCGGCCAGCCGAGCGATCGCCTACCGCATCCACCTGGATACGGGCCGGGACCGCTGGTATCTGACCGCCTCCTGGCAGATCCCGCCCACCCCCACCCTCCCTCTGGAGGCCGCGCTCGCCCACGGTGTGATCGGCGTCGACATGAACGCCGACCACCTGGCCGCCTGGCGCCTCGATGCGCACGGCAATCCGGTTGGTGCCCCGCGCCGCTTCTTCTACGACCTGACCGGCACCGCCGAACACCGGGACGCCCAGGTCCGCCACGCCCTCACCCGCCTGCTGCACTGGGCCCGCACCTGCGGCGTCAAGGCGATCGCGGTGGAGGACCTGGACTTCGCCGCCGAGAAGACCCGCGAGAAGCACGGCCGCAAAAGACGCTTCCGGCAGCTGATCTCCGGCATGCCCACCGGCAAGCTCCGCGCCCGGCTGGCCTCGATGGCCGACCAGACGGGTATAGCGGTCATCGCCGTGGACCCTGCCTACACCAGCCGTTGGGGCGCCCAGCACTGGCAGAAACCCCTCACCACTACAACCCGCAAGACCACCCGCCACGACGCTGCTGCCGTGGCGGTCGGAAGGCGCGCCCAGGGACACCCGATCCGGCGACGGACGGCACCGCCCCCTGCTCACCGGAGAGATGAGCAGGGGCATCGGACCGTCCAGGCCAGACTGGGCGTCCCTGGGCGTGAGGGAACCCGCCCCCGCATCCCCGGACCCCGGACACGATCCGTGCGCGCCGGACGCGGAGCGAACGCGGGCAACCAGAACGCCCAACACCGTTCGGGGCGTTCGGCCGAGCATGGATCCTGGCAACAGGACTCACTCCCGCTCAGTCTCTAGGAACGGTTCGGGTGGAGGTCGAGGACGGGTCCTCGTGCCTTCCGTCGATTCCCGCCGAGTTGTCACCGGAGTCGGAAGGCGGCCGGGCTCGTGCTGCTCGACGCGGTGGCAGACAAGTGGGGTGTTGATCCCCGACGCCGCGGCGGGAAGAGCGTGTGGTTCGAATGCGGAAACACGCTCTGACGGCGGGAGCGGCGGACGCGGAGTAGGTGGGTGCGCTGTCACCTGAAGCCCCGTGAATGTCTCCACCCACACCCGCTCAGCCCTCAACACCCCAGCCATACACCGGAGATGACCAGCTCACGGCCTTGTGCAACACCCCTTAGGAAGGAACTGAGCTGTAATCACATACGATATCCGCCCCGTTCCAACACATTTCCACCCCGACGACGGTGCCGGAGAACGTCGCGTTCCCGCACCCGCCGGCCGATCCATTTCCGTCGCCGATTGTGCGCGGAGAGTCGCTCCTGAAATAGAACGTCGCGGAGACCCCGACCCCGTCCCCCTGCTTGTCGCAAACCTCAACCCAGTGGCGGTCCGCCGCGACGCCCGTGTAGTTGCTGAACACGTACATCCGCCAGTAACTCGCCGCTTGGGCCGGAAGGACAGAAGCGAGAAGGAACAGGCTGGCACCCATGAGCACAGCAGCTAGCCTGGCAAGTGCCGATCGACCGATCTTCATGTCTCCCCAATCTGAGATGCAGTGGCGAGCCCGGTCAATGGTTCTCCTGTCGGCCTGCGGTCAGTGCGGCCCCGGTGAGAGAGGCCGTCACCATGGCGGGAGGGGATATTGCCAGACTCTCGGCAAGAGCCCTCAGCCTGCGGTACCTCGTCAGGCCGGGCAACCTATAACTTTTCAGGTTTCTCTCGGTCAGCCTTTAGGGCCGCCCGCATGGCTGAGCCCTCCTTTCTGACCGCCGTCCGCGAGTCGTACGACACGATCGCCGCCGATTACGTCGAACGCGTCCCGCCTCCAGCCGCGATGGACCCGCTGTCACGCGGGATGCTGGCGGGATTTGCCGAACTGGTGCGGACGGCCGGTCTGGGGCCGGTCGCGGACCTGGGGTGCGGCCCCGGACGCGGGACGGCGCACCTGGCCGGGCTGGGGTGTCCGTCTTCGGCGTCGATCTGTCGCCGAAGATGGTCGGGGATGGCCCGGCACGCCTATCCGAACCTGCGGTTCACTGAGGGCTCGATGACCGCGCTGGAGATGAGGGACGACGAGCTCGGCTCCATCCTGGCCTGGTACTCCACCCATCACACGCCCTCGCAGTGGCTGCCGGATGTGTTCGCCGAGTTTCATCGCACGCTCGCGCCCGGCGGCTACCTGCTCTGGGGAGACTATGTCGGCGATGAGCGGCTGCAGCCGACCCACGGCTATGGCCGTCTGGTGTCCTACGAGTCGTACCTCCTGCCCCTGGACCGCATGGTCGACCTGCTGGACCAGGCCGGACTCGTCGTCACCGCGAGACTGAAACAGGAGCCCGGCGGACGCGTGAACAGACAGCACGCCTGCATCCTGGCCCGCAAGCCCGAAACGCCCTGACGGGGCTCGTTCCCGGGGTGAGGCCGCTCGGCTGGACCGCCGACGATCACGGGGCGGGCGGTCAGACCGCTGGGCTGAGAGGGCGGCCGCCCCAGCGGATGCCTTTCTCGCCGCGGACACGGGCGCGTTCCCGGCGCTGCGCGGCCAGGACGCCTGGATAGCGTGCGTTCTGATTGCGACACCGCAAGTAGTGATGCAGCCAACGACACCGCCCCGGCCCCGGAGATGCCGAGCAAGTCGAAGCGTTCCAACTCCAGATGGTCGACGACTGCTGTGAGTACCTCCACCGCGGTTTCGAGGTTCTGGCGGCCCGGCCACGCGTCGGAAAGCCCGCAGCCGGGCCCGTCGTATTGCACCACCGTCCGGTGCGCGGCGAGCGGGGCGTAGAAGGCGCGCATGGCCGGGTCCTGCCACTGCAGTTCAAGGTGTTCTATCCACGCCGCGGGCACTACGAGCGCGGGACCCCGGCCGACGGTCGCGTACGCGATCCGCACCCCGCCCGGCATGGTGCAAAAGCGGATCTGGCGTCGCGGCGCGGGATCTCGCGCCGACTCCGATGACGGATGGCGCATCGTGAACCTCCAGAGATCGACCGGGAGTTGCGACGGCGCTGAAGAATTTCATGATGCCTGAACGATGCCCACCCGCCGGTGCGTCGGGGCAGTCCAGCGGGCGCTTTCAGCACGCGTGGTCGAGGTCCACCGCATGCTGTGCCGGCACGTCATGCCCGACCCGAACCCCCAGATCCTGGGGACGATGCTCCCAGGCAATCCCGGTACGCAGGACGAACAAGATCCCGCACAACACCTTGCGATTGTCCAGCCGCCTGCGGTCCGGGCGATGACCGTGCCGTTCATGCTCGGCAGCGGCCCAATGCGCTCCCATAGCTCGTCGGTCACAGCCGGAGAGGCTCATGTCCTCGGCTCACACCGCTGGCAAACACTCGACCACGAGCAACATCCAATGCTCATGTCGTCAGGAGTTCCAAGGTGGATTATGGCTTCGGAGTCACCTCCGTCTACACCCACCGACGTCGGGGCCGTCCTGCGCACCGCGAACCGTCAACGCAGCGAAGCCGAACCGGGTTCGAGATCGGGGTCCGAGGAGGCGGCACGCGGACCCGGCACTTGGACGGGGCGAGCGAGGTGTTCTTGCAGCCGGGCGTGACGGAACTGGTAGACAGGGCCGACCTGGCGGAGAACGCCCAGGCGGTGGGCATTGGTGAGGAAAGACTGGAGCCGCCATGGGAGTTGGCCTTGGGCGGAAAGAAGCAGCCGGGCGGCCATGTAGTACGGCCATGCGTGTGCGGCCAGCCCCAGGATCAGTCCGGTCGGGCCCACGCCCAGGAGTGTGCAGACGAAGATTGTGAGCGGGCTGACCTCCTGCAACTCGTGCAGCGTTCGTCGTAATACGAAAGCCAGGGTGTAGGGCAGTGTGGCAAGGAGAAATCCTCCGCCGCAGCCGACGAGGGTGACGAGCCGGTCGGCGCGGACCGTCGAGACGGGACTTGTGACCTCCTCCTTGCTCGTCGTGCCACGCATCCAGTGCAGCAGGGCTTGCAGCGCGCCGAAGAGGGCGCCGAGGATCAGGCCGTGTGCCCAGGGCAGTTCCACAGCGTGTGCGGGTTGGCCCGGCGTCACAAGGGCGAGGGCGTACAGCTGGAAGGCAGCTGTGGCAAGGGCCGTGGTGCCGAGGAAAGTGGCCACGGCGAGGAGCAGGCGCCGGGGCCAGTTCCCAGGGATGAGCGTGCCGCGGCTCGGCAGGAGCGGTGGGGCTGGAGGGCCGGCGGAGTGTAGGACCAGCAGAAAGGTGAACCCCCAGAAGAGCAGACATGCGATCGCGTAAAACACGTTCGGCAACTCATCCGCACGGTCGACCATCATGCCGGGAACGGCGAATGCGACGGCCCCGCCCACGGCGATCAATACGGTGCTGGTGAGCCGCCGGGCGCGAAGGCGGCAGCGGGTGGCGGTCCACGCCGCCAGCCAGCACATGCACGGCAAAGCCACGGCGACAGACCCCGGAATCCATTCCAGGCTCTCAAGTCTTTCAGGCGAGTATTCGGGGAGGGCCCGGCCAATGGCATAGCCCGCCAAGGTGAGAACGAACACGGTGACAGCCCAGACGGCGCCCCGTGCCCACGGGCGGGAAACGACCGGTACCCACTGGTGAATTCTCCACCATTCCAGGTCGGTAGTTCTCTGGCGCTGCATGCCGGAGGCGAGTTGGGCGAGGTAGCGGTGGGCGTGCTCTGGGCTCCAGGGGTGTTTTGCCGGATCTCGGCGCCGGGCGGTTGCGTAGACGATGGGGATGAGGGCGTCGAGGAGATGGTCCTCGATGGCTTCTTTGGACTCGAAGTTGCCCAATTCTTCAGGGTTGCCGGTGCCTTCGGCGTATACGGTCCTGGCGAGGGCGACGGTCAGTGGGCTGGTGAGGGCCTGTGCGGCGGCTCCTGCCGGGTGTGCGGCCAGGTGTTCGGCGAGGGAATCCCAGCGTTGCTGCGACGGTCCGGTAGGCGTGGCGAGACGGAGCAGCGCGAGGGAGTCCTGCACTGACAGGTTGCCAGGTGCGATCACCGCCGCGCCGGACAGGGCTCTGGCAGAGGCTGCGGCGGTGGTGTACTCGCCAGTGCGGCTGGTCAGCACCAGAGGCGCGTCGGTGTCCAGGGTCTCGTTGAGGGCGGTCAGGACGGATGCGTGGACCTCTTTGGGAAGTTCATCCAGTCCATCGATGACCGGGAGCACTCGGTGTCCGGCCAGGAGGTCGTCAATCGCGGTCGGGCCGTATGTGTCCGCATCGGCCAAGGTCGGGTAGTCAGCGGTGATACGACGGCGCAGCCAGTCGTGGACACTCTCCTGCTCGGGGTTGAATGACGTGGCAGTGAGTAGGACGGGCACGGGCTCGTTGTCTGGCCGATTTTGCAGCAGGGAGAGTGCCAGCAGCACGGCGAAGGTGGTCTTGCCGGATCCGGCCGGGCCCAAGACGATCAGCCGACGGCGTGGCAACTGTTGGCGGAAGGCCGCCGCCAGTTCCTCCCCTTGGTCGGCCTGGCAGGAGATGGTCCCCCCGATCAACTCCGGGTGGTCGTGAACTCCAACATCCGGTGAGTCCGACCAGGACACGGGTAGCGGCACGGGATTGTGGAGTTGCCGCAGACCCGCCTCCTTGCGCCACTGAGATTCCACTAGTCGTGCGAGCGCTGCCTGCGCCTCCGTCAGCTGGTCAGTAGTAGAGCGGCCTTGCTGGGCAGACCGGCGCGAAGCCCATGCCGACAGTACGCCGAACAGGCTGACACCCGTCGCAAGAATCGAACTTGCTGTCGAGACGAAGTCGTTGCCCTCCTCACGCCAGGCCATCGTCAACAGAAGTGTCACAGCCCCGCAGAGCGCCCACGCCGTGACCCACCGTCCGCGCACGCTGCCCCTCCCCGCGTCATCGCCACATCTACGCTTTCAACAGGGCTAACGAAGCTGGAGCAGACAGGGAACGACCGCCCTGCGTCGCAGGTCTGCTCGTAGCCCCGTCAACCTCCCGTGTAGCGACTAAGAGGTTGTCTCACGTGGCAAGTTTCGCGAGCTTCTTTTAGCAGGTCAGGGCGGCGGCCATGGCCAGGCCCTCGGCTCTGCCCGTCGTTGCGGACCACGTACGGGATCTTGAGGCCACGAGCAGCCCATGGCAGGCTCATGCCGCGTGATCGATGAATTCGCGAAAGGCAACCTGCACGGGAGACTGCGGCGGGACCGCAGGGCGCTGCTCTGGAAACTCGACGGCTTGTCCGAATACGACGCCCGTCGGCCTTTGACAGCGACCGGGACCAACCTCCTCGGCCTGGTCAAACACGTGGCCACCGTCGAGGCCAGGTACTTCGGTGAGGTCTTCGACCGCCCTTCCCCGGAACCGCTGCCCCAGTGGCAGGACTACGACGGCAGCGATCTGTGGGCGACCGAGGACGAGACCCGCGATCAGATCATCGGGTTCTACCGGCGCACGTGGGAACACTCGGACGCGACGATCGACGAGCTTCCCCTCGACGCCCCCGGCCACGTGCCGTGGTGGCCGGAGCCTTGTCCCAACACGAATCTGTTCGCCGTCATGGTCCATGTCCTCGGCGAGTCCATCCGGCATGCCGGGCACGCCGACATCCTGCGCGAGGGCCTCGACGGCCGGACCGGGGTGCGCGCCGAAAACGAGAAGCAGATCGACGAGGAAGCCCGTGCGTCCTACTGCGCGAAGATCGAGCAGGCCGCCAGGTCGGCCGTACCCATGAAGGCTTAGAGGTTGGTGGTGGGCCCGCTCCGTGTGACGAGCGGGCGGTGTTCACGGCAGTGGTCTACGCACTGACCAGCGGCTGTGCCTGGCGGCATCTGCCGCCGACGTTCGGCATGTCGCCCGCCACCGCGCATCGCCGCTTCACGGTATGGACCGAGGCCGGCCTGTGGCGTCGAGCTGCATCGGGCGCTGCTGGACGAACTCGGGGACCGGGGCGAGGTGGACTGGACCTCGGCGATCGTCGACGCGGCCTCCGTTCGCGCCAAAAGGGGGGATCGCTGACCGGGCCGAACCCGGTCGATCGCGGCAAGAAGGGCAGCATGCTGCGCGTGCTGTCCGTTGCCCAGGGCATCCGGCTCGCGGTCGCCGTGTCCGACGCGAACATGCACGACAGCCTGGCCCTCAAACCGCTCGTCCGCGGCATACCCGCCGTCCGGTCCCGCCGGGGACCACGGCGGCGCCGACCCGTCAAACTCCGCGCGGACAAGGCGTACTTCTCCGCCGAGCACCTGGCCTGGCTGCGCGAGCGCGGGCTCGTCGCGCGCATCGCGCGGCCCGGCATCGAGTCCGGCGCACGCCTCGGTCGGCACCGCTGGAAGAGCGAACGGTCGATCGCTTGGCTCTTCGGCCACCGCCGCCTCACCGTCCGATACGAACGAAAGGGCTCGCACTTCCTCGCCCTGCTCGGCTGGCCGCCGCCCTGACCTGCTACAAGAAGCTCTCGAAACTTGCCACGTGAGACACCCTCTCAGGCTTCACCCTCATCGGTGTAGTCGCTGTCCTCGTTGCCCTTGGGGCTCATAAGAGCCCACACGACGAAGGCGAGCATTACGGCACCGAGGATCGCCGTCGCGAGGTAACCCTGGATGATGCCGATGATCAATATCGCGGCGCCAAGTGCCAGGCTTAGGACCACGACACACACGTTGACCTCCGAAAAAGGCATCGGTCCCGGCTGTACGGGGTGCCGGCGTTGACGCTGAGCTTCTCGGCGACCTCCGGGACCGGTTTCCCGGTCTCGATCACGATGCGTACAGCACCCTCGCAGAACTCAGCATCATACGTGTGTTGCTTGATAGCTCTGGCGTCGTTGAGTTGGTATTTCCTGATGCGCACTGTCAGGTTCAATCCGCGCGGGACGCTGTCCGACGACGAGCCCGCCAGCGTGTGGTTCGAGTGTGGCGCTGGTTGCCAGGTGCGCGGGTGACTCTCCCGGCCGCTACGAGTTGCGCAGGGCGAGCGTCACGTCGGCCTTGTAGTCGGGTTGCCCTTCCGACCAATTCTGCACGTGTATATTCCTGGCACCCGTTTGCAACGGGAAGAGGAACATGTTCGAGAAGGCTGACGTGCCGTCCAAGCCGCCCGTATTCGTGCTGGAGCCCTCAAAGAACTTGACCAGGCCGCCGGTCACGCGAATGAAGCCACCCTGCTGGCGGGTGAGAGTGTAGTGAATTTCGACTCCTATCTCTCCACCGCGTCTCCTGGGAGTGACGCGTCCGGCGATTACCGAATGGTGAAAGCGGCGGCCCGGGGATCGGGGGCCGCCGCCTTCGCGTACGGGGGTGTGCTGGACCGGTCAGTACCAGCCGTTCGCCTGCCAGAAGTTCCAGGCGCCGGTCGGGCTGCCGTAGCGGGACTTCATGTAGTCGAGGCCCCACTTGATCTGGGTCTTCGGGTTCGTCTTCCAGTCGGAACCGGCGGAGGCCATCTTCGAGCCCGGCAGGGCCTGGACCAGGCCGTAGGCGCCGGAGGAGGAGTTGGTGGCGGTGACGTTCCAGCCGCTCTCGTGCTCGACGATCTTGCTGAACGCCTTGTACTGCGAGTCGTTCGGGATCATCTTCTGCGCGATCGCCCTGGCCGAGGCGGAGGAGGACTTCGCCGGGGCGGCCTGGGCGGGGGCCGCCGCGAACACCATGCCGGCGGTGGCAGCGGCCACGGCGGCACCGGTGAGGGCCTTCTTCGGAGTGGCGATGCGGCGGATGCGGGTGGAGAGGGACACGGAGCACCTTTTCTTCGGGGACAGGGCGGTCGCTCGTACGCCGTGACCCGTAGGCCCCTGGCATGCGTCGGCGCCGAGGCCCGGGTGGGCACGTCGGCGCCTTGCGACTCGTCCAGAGAAACAGGCTCGGAGACTGCCCGCAATGAACCCTTTTGCTAGTTGTGGTCGTATCCGCCGCAAAAGGCCCTTCTGTGACGTGGCTCTCAATCCCCAGGTCAGGGGCGTTGGCGACGCGTGCATGACAGGGTGGATGATCTACGGCCGCGCTTCGTAAGTGACCTGGGTCCTGTGGGGCGCCTCACGGTAGGTGTAACCGGCAGTGGTTGAAGCGTCTACGAAGGGTTCGCGAAGGGTCTACGGCGTGCGGCCGGGCGGTGTGACGGGCGCCGCACCACCCGGGTCCTCGAACGTGACCGGCGTCTCGAAAGCCGCCCTCCGCGTGGCCCGGCGCAGCGCCTTGAGGATCGTCGCGCCGAGCGTGAGGGTCAGCACGACGGTGACCGTGGCCCGGCCCAGGTCCCAGCCGAGGGAGGTGGCCAGGCAGTACGCGACGAAACGGGCCAGGTTGGCGTCCACGTCGTCGCGCGGTTCGAAGGCGACGTTCGACGACAGCGCGTCCATGAAGGGCCAGCCCGCCAGGTTCATGATCGTGCCGTACGCGAAGGCCGCGACGAACCCGTACAGGGCGAGCATCGACAGCTCGCCCCGGCCGCGCAGCCGGTCCGGGCCCGGGAGCAGTCCCGCGCCCATCGTGAACCAGCCCATGGACAGCATCTGGAACGGCATCCACGGCCCGACCCCGCCCGTGAGCAGCGCCGACGCGAACATCGTGACCGCCCCGAGGACGAATCCGAAGCCCGGCCCGAGGACCCTCCCGCTCAGCACCATCAGGAAGAACATCGGCTCGATGCCGGCGGTTCCGGCTCCGATCGGCCGCAGCGCGGCCCCCGTCGCGGCGAGTACGCCGAGCATGGCCACGGCCTTGGGGCCGAGCCCCGACTCGGAGATCGACGCCGCGACGACCCCGACGAGGAGTACGAGCAGCCCGGCGAACAGCCAGGGCGCGTCCTTCGCGTGGGCACTCACCTGTGAGGTGGGCCCACTGAAGAAGGGCCAGGTGAGCGCGGCGAGACCGACGAGGCTGACGAGGAGGAGGGCGGCGAGGGAACGGGGGCCCAGACGGATGGGGCGGGCTTGGGATTGAGGTTGGGCTTGGGCCCGGGCTTGGGCTTGGGGGAGGGGGCGAGGTTCGGGGAGGGGGTGCGACTTCTCGTTCATGAGCCCGTCTCCCTCTCCCCTTCGGTCGCGCGGAGCGCCTCGCGTACGTGCGCGACCGTCAGCCACTTCTGTGGCGAGAGGATCTTGGTGACCTGCGGGGCGAAGGACGGGGAGGCGACGACGACCTCGGCCGTCGGGCCGTCGGCGACCGTTTCGCCGTCGGCGAGGATGACGACCCGGTGGGAGAGTTCGGCGGCCAGTTCGACGTCGTGGGTGGCCAGGACGATGGCGTGGCCCTCGGCCGCCAGCCCCCGCAGGACGGTGACCAGGCGGGACTTCGCCGCGTAGTCGAGGCCGCGGGTCGGTTCGTCCAGGAGGAGCAGGGGTGGGCGGGCCGTCAGCACGACGGCCAGCGCGAGCGCGAGCCGCTGGCCCTCCGAGAGGTCCCGCGGATGTGTGTCGTCCGCGATCCCCGGGAGCAGCCCGGACACCAGGGTCCGGCAGGCGCCCGGTTCCGCACCGGCGTCGGCATCCGCCGCCGCGCACTCCGCCGCCACCGTGTCGGCGTACAGCAGGTCGCGAGGCTCCTGCGGTACGAGGCCGACGTGGCGGATGAGTTCACGGGGTGCCGTGCGGTGGGGCTCGACGCCGCCCACGCGCACGCGGCCCGTCGCCGGTGCCACCAGGCCGACCAGGGCGGAGAGCAGGGTGGACTTGCCCGCGCCGTTGCGGCCCATGAGGGCGACCGTCTCGCCGGGGCCGATGCTGAGCGTGACGCCGTGCAGCACCTCGGTTCGGCCGCGGCGGACGGTGAGGTTCTCAACCACCGTTGTGGGGTGGGGGGTTGAGGGTGGGGCTGCGGTCGAGGGTGTGGGTTCGGGGGTGCGCTTACGGAAGAGGCGGGGGCGCCGGGAAGGTGCCGGGGTGGTTTCCGTCGGGAGCAGGGGCGCTGCGGTGTTCGCGTCCGCGTTCGCGCTCGCCGCTGCCGCTGCCGCTGCCGCTGCCGTTGTTGCCGTTGCCGCCGTTGCTGTCGCTTCGTACGTGGTCTTCGCCAGGCGTTCCCGCAACGCCCCCGCCCGGCGTCGGGCGTCCCGCACCGTCAGAGGCAGGGGTGACCAACCGGCGAGCCTGCCCAGCGCCACCACCGGTGGGTACACGGGGGAGACCGCCATGACCTCGGACGGTGTGTCCAGCGTCAACTGGGCGCCGGGGGACGGGAGTAGGGCGACCTGGTCGGCGTACTGGATGACGCGTTCCAGGCGGTGTTCGGCCATGAGGACCGTCGTGCCGAGGTCGTGGACGAGGCGCTGGAGGACGGCGAGGACCTCCTCCGCGGCTGCCGGGTCGAGGGCCGAGGTCGGTTCGTCGAGGACCAGGACCTTGGGGTGCGGGGTGAGGACCGAGCCGATCGCGACGCGTTGCTGCTGGCCGCCGGAGAGCGTGGCGATGGGGCGGTCGCGGAGGTCGGCGAGGCCGAGCAGGTCCAGTGTCTCCTCGACGCGGCGGCGCATCACGTCGGGCGCGAGGCCCAACGACTCCATTCCATAGGCGAGTTCGTCCTCGACCGTGTCCGTCACGAAGTGCGACAACGGATCCTGGCCCACCGTGCCGACCACGTCCGCGAGTTCGCGCGGCTTGTGCGTGCGGGTGTCGCGGCCCGCTACTGTCACGCGCCCGCGCAGGGTGCCGCCCGTGAAGTGCGGGACCAGACCGTTCACCGCGCCGAGCACCGTCGACTTGCCGACCCCGGAGGGTCCGACCAGCAGCATCAACTCGCCCTCGGGGACGGCGAGTTCGATGCCCTGGACGGTCGGCCCTGCCGCTCCGTCGTATGTCACGGAGACATTCTCGAAGCGGATCATGAGGGTTCCTTGCGGGTGTTCTTGGGGCGGGTGGTTCTGGGGTGGGTGTTCTCGGGCGCGGGCGCGGGTGCGGGTGCGGGGGCGACGAAGGCGGGGAGCAGGCCGAGGAGGATCGCCGCCGCGGGCCACAGGGGGAGGGTCGGCGCGGT
Organism: Streptomyces sp. NBC_00878; assembly: GCF_026341515.1. Taxonomy (NCBI): domain Bacteria; kingdom Bacillati; phylum Actinomycetota; class Actinomycetes; order Kitasatosporales; family Streptomycetaceae; genus Streptomyces; species Streptomyces sp. NBC_00878. Next base: position 7,736,219 of record NZ_JAPEOK010000001.1, read on the forward strand.
GAGCGGGACGACGCCGGGGTGCAGGGACGTGGAGGCGTACGGGGCGTGGGAGGCGTACAGGATCAGCAGCGTCGCGACCGCTGCGCCCGACGCGGCGACCAGCCATGCGCGGACGCCCCACCTGTCCGGCCGGTACCGGGTACGCAGCGAGCGGCGGCCACCGAGCCACAGGCCTGCGAGGGCCGCGGCGAGTCCGGCGAGCAGTACGGGCAGGCCGTAGCCGCCGCTCTCCGCTGTGAGCAGGCCGTACGTTCCGGCGCAGACCCCGACCAGGCCGCCGAGCGTGAGGACGGCGGTGGTGCGGCGGACGGTTCGTGGTACGTCCGCCGTGCGGCCGTAGCCGCGGGCGTCCATCGCCGCCGCGAGGGCGACTGACCGCTCCAACGCGCCCTCCAGGACCGGGAGTCCGACCTGGAGCAGGCCGCGCAGGCCCTTGTCCGGGCGGCCTCGGAGGCGCCGGGCCGCGCGCAGGCGCTGGACGTCCGCGATCAGGTTCGGGGCGAACGTGAGGGCTACGACTACCGCAACTCCCGCTTCGTACAAGGCTCCTGGAAGGGACTTGAGGAGGCGGGCCGGGTTCGCGAGGGCGTTCGCCGCGCCTACGCAGATGAGGAGGGTGGCGAGTTTCAGGCCGTCGTAGAGGGCGAAGACGAGGCCTTCCGCGGTGACTCGGCCTCCGATGCGGATGCCCTGGGCCCAGTGGGGGAGGGGGAGTTCGGGGAGCGTGAGGAGGGCGTGCGTGCCGGGGATGGGGGAGCCGAGGAAGACGGCGAACGCCAGGCGGATGAGCAGGACGGCGAGGGCGAGCTTCACGAAGGCGCCGTAGGAGTGGGCCCAGGGGGCCTCTGTTCGGCGGGCCGCTACTACATAGCCGACCACGCCGATGAGGAGGGCCAGGAGGAGGGGGTTCGTGGTGCGGGATGCGGCTGTTCCCAGGCCGAGGGCCCAGAGCCACCAGGCGCCGGGGTGGAGGGCGTTGGTTCGGGTTGCCTGCGGCGCGGTGAGTCGGCGTTGAACTCTCTTGGATAGGGCGCCCGGTGCCGTGGGCACAGTGGTAGCGGCGGTAGCGGTAATAGCTGCGGAGGCGGAGGCGGAGGTGGGGGCCTGGGGCTTGTCGTCGTTGGCGGCGGTCACTGCATGGCCCCGTCAGCCTCGGCGGCGGCGTGCTTGCCAGATTGCTGCCGCGCCCAGCGTTGCCACGGCGGCGATTCCGGCCAGCAGGCCCACCGAGGGGCCGCCGTCCCCGTCCCCGTTGCCGTCGCCGGACTTGCTTTCCGTCTGCTCGCCGGGCGACGCCGAAGCCTTGGGGCGGTCGCCCGAGACCGGCTCCCCGCAGCCCGTGCTCGGGTAGCCCGCGATGGCGCAGAGCAGGGCGTTGGTGTCGTAGCGGAGGGGTTTGGCGACGGCGGCGAGGGCGTCCGCGGTCGTGGCGTCGTCGTCGACGCGGGCGCAGGCCGTGCGCGGGCGGGGCGGTGTCGAGTCGGACGGGGCGTCCGCGGCCGTGCCGAAGTCGAGGACGAGGCCGACCCGCTTGGACCCCTCCCGCGCGGGCGTCTTCGCGCAGATCGTCGCGAAGTCGGCCGCCCCGCGCGGCTTCGCCGAGTCCTTCGAGTCCTCGCTCACCGAGAAACGGAACCCCTGCACGTCACCGTCCGAGGGCCGCGCGGTGGACGGCCCCTGGGTCGCGTACGCCCACGTACCGGCGGCGGAGTCCCGGTCCCAGAAGGACCAGTAGCGGTAGCCGACCGCCTGGGCCTGCCCCGCCGTCGCGCCGAGGACGGCGAGCAGCAGGCCCAGGACCGGCAGAACCAGTCGGCGGCGGGTCACGGCTGCTGGTCCTTCTTGGTACGGCCGCTGATGAGGAACCCGACGCCGATGCCGCCGACCAGGCCGACGCCGATGATCCACCAGAGGCTGACCCCGCCGTCGTCCTGGGCGTTCTCGCTGTCGGCCTTGTTGTCGACCGGGACACTGGAGTAGTCGGAGGAGTTGGAGGACGTCCCCGTGGGGCCGGTCGCGGCGAGTTCCTTCACGAGGTCGACGCCGCCGAAGTCACGCGGGTCCGTACCGGTGGCGTGCGCCGCGAAGATCAGCTGTGCGTACGCGGCCGGGCCGCTCTTCGCCGCCCAGGTACCGGAGTTCTTCTCCAGCCAGGCCAGCGGCTTCGCGGTGTCGGCCGAGCGGCCTGTAGCGGCGAGCGCGACGACCGCGTCGGCGGTCGTGCCGTGGTCGGGCTGGTCCTCGGCACCGGGGAGGACGGACTTCAGGTAGCCGTTCTTGGCAACCGCGCCCGCGAGGTACGCGGCACCGCCCGTCGCCGCGTCCTTGATGGTGACGAAGTCGCCGCTCACGCACTGGGCTTCCTTCGGGCTCTCCTTGGCCCCGGGTTCCACCACCATCCCCTCACCGAGTGCGCCGAGCACCCCGGCCGCCGTGGCGTCGGCGTTCTCGGTGAGCGCACCCTCTTTGTCCGGGAAGCCGAAGGCGCCGATGCCCTTGTCGCAGACGATGGTGAATGCACGCAGGGCCTCGTACGGAGTCTGGCCGTTCTTCGTCTTCATGCCCGCCACGTCGGTGTCCGCGGCCTCCAGGGCGCCGATCACGACGGACGTCGAGTTGGGGTCGCTGGGCGTGCCGGGGAAGTAGCCCCAGCCGCCGTCCTTGTTCTGCACGGACTTCAGCCACGTCACGGCCGCGCCCATCACGGCGTCGCTCGCGTCGAGCGCCTCCAGGGCCTGCAACGCGGCCCCCGTGCTGTTCGTGTCGACCTTGGTCTTGGCGTCGCACTTCGCGCTCGGGTCGGCGCGGTACGCCGCGAAGGCCCCGCTCTCGCACTGCTGGCCGACGAGCCAGTCGACGGCCTGCTTCGCGGGCTTCACCCCCACGGTGTCCTGGGCGAGCAGCGCGAGCGACTGCCGCCAGACGCCGTCGTAGGTGGGGTCGGTGCTGCCGTACAGGGCGGAGGGGAACGCCAGGGATGGGGACGAGGACGGGGTCGCGCCGGGTGACTCGTCGGCGAGGGCGGCCGGCGTGAACGCCGTACCGATCACGGCGGTGGCGGCCAGTACCGCTGCGCTGCGGCGGACAAACATGATCGGCGGATGCCTTTCCCGGTCAGGAAGCCGGGCAGCCCAGAGCCCCGGGCGGCTCGGCTCCGTATGCCTCGACGGTGCCGGTCACCGGCGGACCCGATGACGCGAGCCGGTCACGTCCGTACGAGGCAATCCGGCTCGCCGCCCCTGATCGACTGATCGGCGATCCACTGATCGACCGGGCGGCACACGGTTGCGGGTCAGCGCCGGATTTGCACCAGCTTCCCCCCGTACGACTGTGATGACGACCTGCTCACTGTACCGGCCCGTAGGAATTCGCTGAGGGGCGGCTGTGAGGTGGCTGAGTGGCTTCGGTTCATGGAGATTCCTGCGGGCGCTTGACGAGACGGATCGTCTCGTCTAGCTTTGTGCTCGTCGGTCAAGCAGTCGGTGCTCCGTCTGCTTGCCGCACGACCCTGATCACCGAGCAAAGGACCGCACTTGCACTGTGCTTCCGTCGGCACCACCGTCACTGCTTCTCCTCTCACCGTGTCTCTCGCCATGTCCCAGATCGCTCTCGCCGAGGTGACCAAGCGCTACGGCGACCGCATGGTGCTGGACCGCGTGTCCCTCACTGTCCGGCCGGGCGAGAAGGTCGGGATCGTCGGGGACAACGGCTCCGGGAAGTCCACGCTCCTGCGGCTGCTGGCAGGACAGGAGCCGGTCGACAACGGCAGTCTGACCGTTGTCGCACCGGGCGGGATCGGTCACCTCCGCCAGACTCTCGACCTGCCCGGTGCGGCGCGCGTGGGCGATGCCGTGGATCACGTACTGGGCGAACTGCGCGCCCTGGAGCACCGTATTCGTGTCGCCGAGACCGCACTGGGCACGGCCGGCGCCGCAGAGTTCGAGCGCTACGCCGCACTGGTGGCCGAGTTCGACGCGCGGGGCGGGCACGGAGCGGATCGCCGGGTCGAGGTGAACCTGCGCCGACTCGGCGAGCGCGCGCCACTGGACCGGGAGCGGGCGCTGAGCACCCTCTCTGGAGGGCAGCGCTCCCGGCTCGCGCTCGCCGCGACTCTGGCCCTGGCGCCCGAACTGCTGCTGCTCGACGAGCCGACCAACGATCTGGACGACGAGGCCGTGGCCTGGCTCGAAGGACAACTGCACCGTCATCGGGGCACGGTCGTCGTGGCCACGCACGACCGGGCGTTCCTGGAGCGCGTCACCGACACCATCCTGGAGGTGGACCACGACCAGCGCACGGTACGGCGCTACGGCAATGGTTACGCCGGCTTCCTCACCGCCAAGGCGGCGGCCCGGGCCCGTTGGGCGTGGGATCACGAGCAATGGCGCGACGAGGTCGCCCGGCAGGAACTCCTCGCCGACTCCGGTATCGGGATGCTGGGCGAGATCCCCCGCAAGGGGCCGCGGGCGTTCAGCGGCGCCGGCGCTTTCCGAGGGCGCTCGCGGGCACATGGAGCACAGAGCCGCATCCGCAACGCACGCGAGCGGTTGGAACGGCTGATCGAGCACCCCGTGCCGCCACCTCCGCAGCCACTGCGGTTCACGGGCCGCGTCGAAGGCACGCCGACGCCAACGCCGACGTCAACGTCAACGCCGATGACCGTCGAGGAAACATCAACGGCAGCGCACCTGGAAGGAGTTCTGGTCGACGGGCGGTTGTCCGTTCCGTCCCTGACCCTCGCCCCGGGTGACCGACTCCTCGTCACCGGCCCCAACGGTGTCGGCAAAAGCACCCTTCTCCACCTGCTGGCAGGGGAGTTGACACCCGACGCCGGTGTAGTACGCACACCGCGCCGGGTCGGATTCCTGCGTCAGCAGAGCGCGCCCGACGACGCCTTCGACGCCCGTACGCTGCTCGCGGCATTCGCGGCCGACAGGGCTGGGCACCCCGACGAGCGCGCCGACGCACTCCTTGCGCTCGGCCTGTTCCACGCCGCCGACCTCACCGTCCCCGTACGGAACCTGTCCGTCGGGCAGCGGCGCAAGCTCGAACTGGCCCGGCTCGTGACGGCCGGTCCACTTGATCTGCTCCTGCTCGACGAGCCGACGAACCACCTGGCCCCCGCCCTGGTGGAGGAGATCGAGGCGGCCCTGGCCCGCTACACCGGCACGCTGGTCGTGGTGACGCACGACCGGCTCCTGCGCGAACGCTTCCACGGGGCCCGCCTGGAACTACCCATGGCCGCCGAGAAGGCGCCACGTCAGACCGCCGAGACGACACGCCAGAATTGACGACCTTGAGCCGCCTGACACGCCCTGGGCGTCGAGGGGGAGGATCCAAGAGGATTCAAACGGCCACGTACGTCACCGGATCGCTCCCCGCCACCGCCTCCGCGTGGCCCAGTTTGATCAGTCGGCGCAGGTGGGCCTCCGCCTCCGAGACCGCGATGTTCCTGGAGCCGTAGGGGATGTCGGCCCACGGGCGGTTCCACTCCATGCGGACGGCGAGTTGCCATGTGGTGAGCGGCGTGGCGAGGAGGGCGCGGAGGTCGGTGAGGCGGGACTCGTGGTGGTCGAGCAACTCCCGTACGCGGGACGGGGCGTCGGTGAAGGCGTGCAGGTGGGCCGGGAGGATCTCCGCCGGTTCCAGGCGGCCGATCCGCTCCAGGGACGCCAGGTAGTCGCCAAGGGGGTCGGCGACGGTCTCGTCGTCCGGGTCCTCGTACAGGCCGATGTGAGGGGTGATCCTCGGCAGGAGATGGTCTCCCGAGAACAGGCGGCCGTGGCCCGGGAGTTGGGCCGGATGGGTCTCCTCCAGGTGGAGGCAGACATGGCCGGGGGTGTGGCCCGGTGTCCAGATCGCGCGGAGGCGGCGGCCGGCGAGGTCGAGGAGTTCGCCGGGGACGATCTCGCGGTCGGGGAGCGCGGGGGAGGAGCCCGGGAACATGTGGGAGCGGGCGGTACGCATCGGCGCCACGTGTTCCTCGGGCGCCCCCGCGGCGGTCAACTTGTCCGCCATGTACGTGAACCAGCGCCCGGGCCGCGTCCCGCGCGTCCGCCGTACGATCGAGATGTCGGCGGCGTGCATCGCGATCCAGGCGCCGGACGCCTCGCGCACCTTGCCCGACAGGCCGTGGTGGTCCGGGTGGTGATGCGTGATCACCACTCCGTGGATCTCCGCGGTCGACGTCCCGCACGCCACGAGCCCCTCGGCGAGCGCGTCCCAGGACGCCGGATCGTCCCAGCCCGTGTCGATCAGTACCGGCCCGCGGTCGGTGTCCACGACGTACACGAGCGTCGTTCCGAGGGGATTGTCCGGGATGGGAACCTCGACGGATCGTACGCCCCCGCCGTGATCGGTCACCTGCGTCATGGGTTCCCCTGTCGCCGACTCCCGGCCACTATAACTAGAACCGGTTCCAATGGGAGCCCAAGTCACTCACCGGGTCGGCGTGATGGATCGCGATGGATCACGGGAGTGGTGAAGTGGCGTGGAGCGGCCAAGTGGTGTGAGGTCCGTGGACTCCTCCAACCGGAACTGGTATCAGTTCCAGTGTTGTTGTTTCTGATGCATCGTCAGAAAGCGTCCCGCGGAGAGGCAGTCGGCCATGACCGAGCTCGTGGAACACGGACAGCTGTTCATCGGCGGGGAGTTGGCCGCTCCCCTGGGCCAGGACGTCATCGAGGTCGTCTCCCCGCACACGGAGGAGATCATCGGACGGGTGCCGCACGCCTCGCGGGCGGACGTCGACCGGGCCGTCGCCGTCGCGCGGACCGCGTTCGACGAAGGTCCCTGGCCGCGGATGTCCCTCGACGAGCGCATCGCGGTCGTCACCCGGATCAAGGACGCGATCCTCGTACGCCACGAGGAGATCGCCCGCGTCATCTCCTCCGAGAACGGCTCCCCGTACTCCTGGAGCGTCCTCGCGCAGGCCCTCGGCGCGATGATGGTGTGGGACGCGGCGATCACGGTCGCGCGCGACTTCACGTACGAGGAGTCGCGCGACGGAGTGCTCGGACGCATCCTCGTGCGGCGTGAGCCGGTGGGGGTCGTGGCGGCCGTCGCCCCGTGGAACGTGCCGCAGTTCGTGGCGGCGGCCAAGCTCGCGCCCGCGCTGCTGACCGGCTGCACGGTCGTGCTCAAGCCCTCGCCGGAGTCGCCCCTCGACGCGTACATACTCGGCGAGATCGCGCAGGAGGCCGGGCTGCCCGAGGGCGTGCTGTCGATTCTGCCGGCGGACCGCGAGGTCAGCGAGTATCTCGTCGGGCATCCCGGGATCGACAAGGTCTCCTTCACGGGTTCGGTCGCCGCGGGCAAGCGCGTCATGGAGGTCGCGTCGCGCAACCTCACACGCGTGACACTGGAGTTGGGCGGGAAGTCGGCGGCCGTGGTCCTGCCGGACGCGGACATCGCGACCTCCGTGCCGGGCATCGTCTCGGCGGCCTGGATGAACAACGGCCAGGCGTGCGTCGCGCAGACCCGCATCCTGCTGCCGCGCTCGCGCTACGACGAGTTCGCGGAGGCGTTCGCGGCGGCGGCGAACGCGCTCGTGGTCGGCGACCCGCTGGACCCGGCGACCCAGGTCGGACCGCTGGTGGCGCAGCGGCAGCAGCAGCGCAACCTCGACTACATCCGCATCGGCCAGGAAGAGGGCGCCAAGATCCTCACGGGCGGCGGGCGTCCGCCCGGTCTGGACCGCGGCTGGTACGTCGAGCCCACGCTCTTCGGCGACGTCGACAACTCCATGCGCATCGCGCGCGAGGAGATCTTCGGCCCGGTGATCTGCCTGCTCCCGTACGGCGACGAGGCCGAGGCGGTCAAGATCGCCAACGACTCCGACTACGGCCTGAGCGGCAGCGTCTGGACGGCCGACGTGGCCCGCGGCATCGACGTGGCCCGTCAGGTCCGTACCGGCACGTACTCCGTCAACACCTTCAGCCTCGACATGCTCGGCCCGTTCGGCGGCTACAAGAACTCGGGCCTGGGGCGGGAGTTCGGGCCCGAGGGCTATGGCGAGTTCCTGGAGCACAAGATGATCCACCTGCCGGCCGGCTGGGAGGGCTGACCGATGGGCGACCGCTGGCACGTCGAGGTCGACCGCTCCGTCTGCATCGGCTCGGCCCAGTGCACCCACCTCGCCCCCACCGCCTTCCACCTCGACTCCGCCATGCAGTCCCACCCGGCGGAGCCGGAGGCCGACGCCAACGAGAAGGTCCTGGAGGCGGCGGAGGGGTGTCCGGTGGAGGCGATCATGATCACGCTGATCGGGAGCGGGGAGGCGGTGTTCCCGCCCGAGGAATGAGTGCCTCGGGCGGCGGGGGCTATCGGTTCCTGTCGCTTCCCGTCGCTTCCCGTCGGCCCTACCGCCAGGAGGCGATGGTGCGGGCTACGTCCCTGAGGTTGGCTTCCTGGGCGCGAATGGCTCCGGCCAGCAGGTGAACGTCGTCGGGCTTGGGATCGACCGGCTGCTCCGAGGCGTTCATGTAGAGCGCGGTGCAGGCCCAGCCGATGACGGCGTTGTAGTCGGCAAAGGGGCGGAGGAGCAGGGCGGTGTGGAAGAGCGTCGCAGCGCGCGCAGCCGGCTCCTCGTAGTAGAGCTGGCCGTGCGGCTGCTCGAAGAGGTGGCGGTCCGCCATGGTGTCTAGGGCGCCCCAGTCCGCGACGGGGGTGTTGACGGGCGAGACACGAGTCTGGACCTCCAGGATCCATCCCGCGTCGACGCGGATGACAGGGCTCAACGCATGCCCTCCGGCATGTCCTTGAACACGTCCATTGCCCAGGCGACGGTCTCGTCGACGCCCTGTAGGAACGCCGTCCGCTGTGCGTCCGCGAGGATTATGTCGTGCGCGTGGGCACGCATCGACTTGCCGAGCGAGGCCACGTGCGCCTTGGCGAAAGCGAGCTCTTCCTCGGTGAATTCCACTGTGATCATCGGCATGCCGAAATGGTAGCAGCGATGAAATCGATGGCAGTAGCACCGGTCAGTCGTCCGTTGACGTCAGGTCGATCAACCTGCACACCGTCTCGATGTCGATCTTGACCTGGGCGATGGAGGCTCGGCCGGAGAGCCAGGTGATCAGGGCCGAGTGCCAGGTGTGTTCGATGACTCGGACTGCGGAGAGCTGGGCGGGGGTGGGGTCGTCGAGGCCCATCGCGTCGAGGATGATCACCGTGGTCTGGCGGGAGACCTGGTCGACCTCCGGGCTGACGCTGCGGTCGGCGAACGTGAGGGCGCGGACCATCGCGTCGGCGAGGTGCGGCTCGCGCTGGAGGGCGCGGAAGGCGCGCATCAGCGTCTCCGCCACCCGCTCCGCCGCCGTGTCGCCCGTCGGCGGCTTCTTGCGGAGCGTCCCGTGCATATGGGCGAGCTGGTCCTGCATCGTCGCGACCAGCAGGTGCACCTTGGACGGGAAGTAGCGGTAGAGCGTGCCCAGGGCCACCTGGGACGACTCCGCGACCTCCCGCATCTGTACCGCGTCGAACCCGCCCCGGCTCGCCAACTGCGCGCTCGCGTGCAGGATGCGCCGCCGTCGCGCCTCCTGGCGCTCGGTGAGCGGGGGAGAGAGCGGGGGAGTGACCGGCTGTGCGGCCCGTACCGCCGGCTGCGCGGCCTTCGCCGCAGTCTTGGCTTCCGCGGCCTTGGCTTCCGCGGCCTTGGCTTCCGCGGTCTTGGCATCCGCAGTCTTGGCTTCCGCAGGCATGGATCCCGTTCCGTGACGTTCGTACAAGATTCGTACAACAGAGGGCTCGATGGGGACGAGTGGGCGACAGCAGCGTAGAGCCCGGCCGTGGCGTGAATCACCCGATCCACCGCTCACAGGAGGGCTACCTGCCGGTAGATTCGGTGCTCCCTGAACGATCAAGTCTGAAACTTGTTCTAGATTACCGTCCCGAAGTAATCTCGCGGGAACGTGCTGGAAGAAGGGGGCCGAGAGTGACCCATGAGGCCATGGAGGCAGGCCTCCACGCGGGCTCGGCCGCCGACGCCGACCGACCGCTGCGCATCGCGCTCCTCACCTATAAAGGGAACCCGTTCTGCGGCGGCCAGGGCGTCTACGTACGGCATCTGTCGCGCGAGCTCGCCCGCCTCGGACACGAGGTGGAGGTCATCGGCTCCCAGCCGTATCCCGTGCTGGACGAAGGCCTTCCCGCCCTGAGCCTCACCGAACTGCCCAGCCTCGACCTGTACCGCCAGCCGGACCCCTTTCGCACCCCGAAGCGCGACGAGTACCGGGACTGGGTCGACGCGCTGGAGGTCGGCACGATGTGGACCGGCGGGTTTCCCGAGCCGCTGACCTTCTCGCTGCGCGCCCGGCACCATCTCCGGGCCCGGCGCGGTGAGTTCGACGTCATCCACGACAACCAGACCCTGGGATACGGGCTGTTGGGGGACGTGGGCGCCCCGCTGGTCACCACCATCCACCATCCCATCACCGTGGACCGGCAGTTGGAGCTGGACGCCGCGGACGGCCGGCGGCGCCGGATGTCCGTACGCCGCTGGTACGCGTTCACGCGCATGCAGAAGCGCGTCGCCCGCCGCCTCCCCTCCGTCCTCACCGTCTCCGGCACGTCCCGTCAGGAGATCGTCGAGCACCTCGGCGTACGCGACGACCGCATCCACGTCGTCCACATCGGCGCCGACACCGACCTCTTCTCGCCGGATCCGTCCGTGCCGCAGGTGCCGGGCCGGATCGTCACCACGTCCAGCGCGGACGTCCCCCTCAAGGGCCTGGTCTTCCTCGTCGAGGCGCTCGCCAAGGTCCGTACCGAGCATCCCGCCGCCCACCTCGTCGTCGTCGGCAAGCGCGCCGAGGACGGGCCGGTCGCCCAGCTCATCGAGCGGTACGGCCTCGAAGGCGCCGTCGAGTTCGTGAAGGGCATCTCGGACGCGGAACTCGTCGACCTCGTACGGTCCGCCGAAGTCGCGTGTGTGCCCTCCCTGTACGAGGGGTTCTCGCTGCCCGCCGCCGAGGCGATGGCGACGGGGACGCCGCTCGTGGCCACGACCGGAGGGGCCATCCCCGAGGTCACCGGCCCCGACGGCGAGACCTGCCTGGCCGTCCCGCCGGGCGACGCGGGGGCGCTGGCCGCTGGGCTGAGCAGGCTGTTGGGCGACCCCCGCCTGCGTGAACGGCTCGGCTCGGCCGGGCGCGCACGCGTGCTGGACCGCTTCACGTGGGCCAAGGCGGCGGAGGGCACGGTGGCTCGCTACCGTGAGGCGATCGCGAGCGTTGACCGCTCCGGGGCCCAGCGTCCCGGCCGCTCCGCGGCCTCACAAGACGCGGACCCGGCGCCCGTCACGCCTGCACACGCGGTGCCCGTCGCCCCCGCGAACCCGGAGCCCACCCCCACCCCCGTGAACATCGCCCCCTCCGGGGCCACCCCCGTGGAACCCCCTCACCGCGAAAGCAGGACCACGTGCTGACCGTCGACTTCTCCCGGTTTCCGCTTGCCCCGGGGGACCGTGTGCTGGATCTCGGGTGCGGGGCGGGACGCCACGCCTTCGAGTGCTACCGGCGCGGCGCCCACGTCGTCGCGCTGGACCAGAACGCCGAGGACATCCTCGAGGTCGCCAAGTGGTTCGCCGCGATGAAGGAGGCGGGCGAGGCCCCGGAGGGTGCCACCGCCACCGCCATGGAGGGTGACGCGCTCCAACTCCCCTTCCCCGACGAGTCGTTCGACGTCGTCATCATCTCCGAGGTGATGGAGCACATCCCGGACGACAAGGGCGTGCTCGCCGAGATGGTCCGGGTGCTCAAGCCCGGCGGGCGGATAGCCATCACGGTCCCGCGCTACGGGCCCGAGAAGGTCTGCTGGACGCTCTCGGACGCGTACCACGAGGTCGAGGGCGGCCACATCCGCATCTACAAGGCGGACGAGTTGCTCGGCAAGATCCGCGAGGCGGGCCTGCGGCCGTACGGCACGCATCACGCCCACGCGCTGCACAGCCCCTACTGGTGGCTGAAGTGCGCGTTCGGCGTCGACAACGACAAGGTGCTGCCGGTGCGGGCGTACCACAAGCTTCTCGTCTGGGACATCATGAAGAAACCCCTCGCCACCCGGGTCGCCGAACAGGCGCTGAACCCGCTGATCGGCAAGAGCTTCGTGGCGTACGCGACCAAGCCCCACCTGCCCGTCGACGCCGCCGCGGTGGCCCCTTCCGGCGCTGCCACGGTGGCCCCTTCCGGCGCTGCCACGGTGGACCCCTCCGACGCTGCCACGGTGGACCCTTCGTGACGACACCGCGCACGGAGCACCTCGTCCTGACCGGAGTGCTCACCGCGGAACAGGCCGCGCAGACCGTCCGGGGCATCCTGGCCGTACAGCGCGCCGACGGCGCCATACCGTGGTTCCGCGGCCACCACCTCGACCCCTGGGACCACACCGAGGCCGCCATGGCCCTGGACGCGGCCGGCGAGCACGAGGCCGCCGGGCGGGCGTACGACTGGCTGGCCCGGCACCAGAACGAGGACGGTTCCTGGTACGCCGCCTACGCCGACGGGGACGCCGACGACGTCACCGACCGCGGCCGCGAGACCAACTTCTGCGCGTACGTCGCCGTCGGCGTGTGGCACCACTACCTGGCGACCGGCGACGACACGTTCCTCGACCGGATGTGGCCGACCGTGTTCGCGGCGGTGGAGTTCGTCCTCGAACTCCAGCAGCCCGGCGGGCAGATCGGCTGGAAGCGCGAGGAGGACGGGACGCCCGTCAACGACGCGCTGCTGACCGGGAGTTCGTCCGTCCACCACGCGCTGCGCTGCGCGCTCGCCATCGCCGAGCAGCGCGAAGAACCGCAGCCCGACTGGGAGTTGGCGGTGGGCGCGCTGCGCCACGCGATACGCCGGCACCCGGAGCGGTTCCTCGACAAGGACCGCTACTCGATGGACTGGTACTACCCGGTGCTCGGCGGCGCGCTCACGGACACCGAGGCCAAGGAACGGATAGAGGAGCACTGGGACCGCTTCGTGGTTCCGGGACTCGGCGTGCGCTGCGTCGTCCCCAACCCGTGGGTGACGGGCGGGGAGTCGGCCGAACTCGCCCTGGCGCTCTGGGTCGTGGGCGAGTCCGACCGGGCCCTGGAGATCCTCCAGTCGATCCGGCATCTACGGGACCCGGCGACCGGCCTCTACTGGACGGGCTACGTCTTCGACGCCCAGGCCGTCTGGCCGGAGGAGTTGACCTCCTGGACGGCCGGCTCCCTCCTCCTCGCCGTCGCCGCGCTCGGTGGTGACGAGGCGACCTGCACGGTCTTCAGCGGCGACCGCCTGCCGACGGGCCTCGACCCGGACTGCTGCGAGTAGGAACCCGGAAGCCCGGGAGCCCGCTCCCAACTTGGTCCATAACCTGGTCCGTACTCAGCGGTGGGCGCGGTTGGCGATCGCGTGCCCCACGAAGAGGTAGACCACGGCCGCGAGGCCGTAGCCCGCGACGACCCGTGCCCACTGCCTGTCGAAGGTGAACAGGTCGTACGACCAGCCGGCGAGCCAGCGGGCCGTGTCGTGGATGAGCTGGACGAAGTCGTTGCCCTGGTTGGCGTCCAGCAAGTACATCAGGATCCAGAGGCCGAGGATCAGGGCCATGATGTCGGCGACGATCGCGATGATCGTCCCGGCCTGGTTGGCACTGCGAGATCGAGAGGACATGTCCTGCGGGTAGCCCTTGAATCCTGGATGAAACCCCCGCGGCGGGACGGGGGTGGCGCCGCGGCCGTGAAAACGCCGTGAACACGGTGCCGGTCAGGCTCTCCACGCGACGCTTCGTCAGCCGTTAGCCTTTGCTTCAACTGCCGTTCGCCGTGAGGCGGTTCGGCGGTAAGCGCGGTCACCGACGATCCTGCCCCACGCTAGGGGGAGACGCCGATGTCCGCGAGCAGAGTTGTTGCAGAGGAACCCCGTTTAGTCGTCAACAGACCTGAGCGCGGTCGCCTGCGCCGCGCACTCACCCTCACGCTCCCGGTCCCCGTGATCGGCCTCGTCCTGTTGCTCTCCCACGGCCATCTGCTGATGCCGCTCGACCGCATCGTCACGATCGAGGCCAAGATGGCCTCCAAGCGGGACTTCTTCGAGGATCCCGAAGTCCAGCGCATCCTGATGAAGCGCGGCTTCCGGGTGCACATCACGAGCATGGGCTCCCGGGGCATCGCCACCCAGGACGTCGAGGGATACGACGTCGTCTTCCCCTCCGGGCAGCCCGCCGCCGACCTGATCACCGACAGGCGGGCAGCGGCAGGCCGACCGGCCCTCACCTACCGGCCGTTCGTCAGCCCCATCGTCCTCGGCACCTACCGGGAGTACGCCGAGACGCTGCGGGACGTGAAGATCGCGAGCCCGCAGCCGGGCCAGGGCGCCGATCCGCTGTACTACACGCTCGACATGGCCAAGTTCCTTCAGCTGGCCGAGGACGGGACGAGGTGGGACGGTCTCCGCCCCGAGGGGCGCCGCCGCGTGCAGAACGGCAACAAGGTCCTCGCCCAGACCTCGGACATCTGCGAGTCCAACTCCGGCGGCACCTACCTCGGCCTCGTCTCCTTCGTCTGGCACAAGAACGAGGCCCCGAGCACCGCCAAGGAGGCCGACAAGTACGCCAGTGACATCAAGAAGCTGCTCATCGCACAGGGTCTGCCGGGCTCCGAGCGGGCCGAGACGTATCTGTCCGTGGACGGCAAGGGCATCGCACCGATCTCGGTCATCTACGAGCACCAGTTCCTGGCCCACCAGATCCAGTACGAGGCCACGCACGGCAAGCCGGACAACGAGCGCGTGCTGCTCTACCCGTCGACCCGCTTCGTCACCGAACCCCAGCTCGTGGCGCTCACCGACGACGGTGAACGGCTCGGTGAACTGGTCCTGAAGGACCCCGGACTCCAGGAGAGGGCAATGGAGTTGGGCTTTCGCGTACGGGACGCCACCAGTGACTCGACCAGTGAGCAGCTGGCGGCCTTCCTGAAGGACCGCGGCATCCAGGCGCCCGTCACCTCCGCCGACGACACCAAGGCGGTCCTCCCCAGCCTGCCCCTCCTGGAACGCATGATCAAGGCCGTCGGCGACTGCCCGGAGCTGCCCCGGGAACCCAAGTGAGGCGCGCGCTCGGCATTCTGACGCTGTGTCTGACACTGACGCTGACGGTCACCGTCGGCTGCTCAGGCGGCGACGAGGACCGGACCACGCTCCGCGTGCTCGCCGGTCCCGACCTTGCCGTACTGGAGCCGCTGCTCGACGAGTTGAAGGAGGAGACCGGCGTCGAGCTCGACATGGACTACGAGGCCGACGCGGACACCGGTGACGCGCTGGCCGCCGAGAAGGGGAGCGGGCACGACCTGGCGTGGCTCTCCACCGACCGTTCCTTCCGGCTGCGCCACAAGGACTCCGCCCAGGGGCTGCCGCGTACGCCGACCATGCTCTCGCCGGTCGTCGTCGGCCTGCGGCCGGACGTCGCGCGCGAGCTGCGCGCCAAGTCGCCGGGCGGGCGGCTCAGTTGGGCCGACATCGCCGATGCCGCCGCCACCGGGACCGTACGCTTCGGGATGGCCGATCCCCGGCAGACGGGCAGCGGGCTCGCCGCGCTCGTCGGCGTCGCGACCGCCGCGGCGGGCACCGGCGGCGCCCTGCGCGAGGCGGACGTCTCCTGCGACCGGCTGCGCGGCTTCCGCTCCGGCCAGAAGCTCACCGCCGACTCCACCCGCGACCTGCTCGACGACTTCGTCGACCACCCCGGCACGGCCAACGCGCTCATCACCTACGAGTCCGACCTGCTCGCGCTCAACGCCGGTGGCCGGCTGAAGGAGAAACTGGAGATCGTCCGCCCCGAGGACGGCATGGTCCTCGCCGACTTCCCGCTGCTGCTCCTCGACCCGGACGACCCGGACCGGCGGGCCGCGTACGACAAGGTCGTGGAGTGGCTCCAGCGGGACTCCGTACAGGAGAAGATCATGCGGACGGCTCTGCGGCGGCCGGTGAGTCCGTCGGTCCCGCGGGACGGACAACTGCGTGCCCCGGTCGGCAACGCGCTCTACTTCCCCGACCAACAGGGTGTCGTGGAGAGTCTGTTGGCCGACTACGGCGATCCCCGCCGGCGCGTCCCGGACCAGGTGATCTTCCTGCTCGACTTCTCCGGGTCGATGCGCGGCGCGCGCATGGCGGCCCTGCGCGAGGCGTTCGCGGACCTCAGCGGCGCGGACGACTCGGCGACGGGCAAGTTCGCGCGGTTCTACCTGGGCGAGCGGCTGACCGTCGTACGGTTCGGCGGCCGCGTACTGGAGGAGCGGACCGTCGCCGTCGACGGGCCGAAGGACCTCAGCACACTCGCCGACATCGTCGCGCGCGGCGGCTACGGCGACGCGACCGCCGTATGGACCGCGCTCGACCACGGCTACCGCACGGCCTCGGCCGTGGTGGCCGACGACCCCGAACGGGCCGTGTCCATCGTGCTGATGACGGACGGCGAGAACAACGCCGGTATCGCGTACGAGGAGTTCGTACGCCGCTACGAGGCGCGGGCGGCCCAGACCCGTGCCGCGGTCCACACCTACCCCGTGCACTTCGGGGAGGCGGACGCCGACGCACTGCGGCGCGCTGCCGAGAAGACGGGCGGGCGCATGGTGGACGCGCGAGGTTCATCCCTTTCCGAGTCGTTCAAGGAGATCCGTGGCTGTCGTTGACGCGCAGTGGTGGGGTGTGTGGTGGCCTTGGATGACGGTGTGGCTGGTCACCGCGGTCGGTCTGGTGGTGCTCGGTGTCGTGCTGGTGCGGGACGTCCGCGAGCGACGACGACGGACCCTCGACCGGCGGTCCGCGTACAGCATCTGCTTCTACCTCGACGACAAGTCCGTCATGGACCTCTTCCAGATCGGCAACTACAGCGCGGCACTCGAACAGGCCGTCGAGCACCGGACCAACGTCAATACGAGCGTGGGGTTCTGGGGCCGTTTCCTTGCCTGGATGTTCCGGGCGAAGCGGGATGTCACCCAGGAGACGTTCAGCAGCTATGTGCGCAAGAGCGAGCCGATCAGTGTGATCGGCATGCTCATGGACGCCTTCGAGCGGGCCGACCTCATCGTCCACGCCGATCTGCGCGCCGGCAGCGTCACCCCGAACCGGGCGCTCGCCGCCACCCTGGACGACGAGGGCGGGGCCACCCTGAGCGACATAGAGGAGTTCGTGTCGGTCAAGGGCCGCTTCCTGATGGAGTCGGACACCTCGGAGGGCATCGTCCTGCGTGCCCCGTACGGAGGACGTGCCCCGTACAGCGAACCGGCGGCGTACGTCCGCGTCGTCGGCGCCCCCGGCGGCCTGCGCCGCGACAAACTGCCCGAGGGCACCTTCCCGGCGCGCTGCCTGGGCAAGATGACGGGCTGGCGGGAGGAGACGGGCGAGGTGACGTTGGAGGCGCTCGCGATCTTCCGTTAGGGCCCCGACGGGCAGCGAGGTGCGGCGACGCGCGGCGGCCTGTCCGGCACGGTCCGCCGTAGAGGGGGCTATGCGTTGAGCTCGGCCAGGACTCGGAGGGTGTGCGGGTCGGGGGACAGGAGCAGCAGGTCGGTCACCGGTCCCTTGCGCCACAACTCCAGCCGTTCCGCGATCCGTTCGCGCGGGCCGACGAGGGAGATCTCGTCGGCGAAGGCGTCGGGCACGGCGAGTACGGCCTCCTCGCGGCGGCCCGCCAGGAACAGTTCCTGGATGCGGCGGGCCTCCTCCTCGAAGCCCATCCGCGCCATCAGGTCGGCGTGGAAGTTGCGTGCCGCGTGGCCCATGCCGCCGATGTAGAAGCCGAGCATCGCCTTCACGGGCAGCAGCCCTTCGGCGATGTCGTCGCAGACCTTGGCCCGGGCCATGGGCGCGATGAGGAAGCCCTCGGGAGCGGCGTCGAGGGAGGCCTCGTACACCTCGGTCCGCAGCGGCGACCAGTACAGGGGCAGCCAGCCGTCCGCGATCCGGGTGGTCTGCGCGATGTTCTTCGGGCCCTCGGCGCCCAGCAGGACGGGCAGTTCGGCGCGGAGGGGATGCGTGATCGGCTTGAGAGCCTTGCCGAGTCCCGTCCCGTCCGCGCCCCGGTACGGATGCGTGTGGAACCGTCCGTCCAGCTCAACGGGGGCCTCGCGCCTGAGGACTTGGCGGACGACGTCGACGTACTCGCGGGTCGCGGTGAGCGGCGACTTGGGGAACGGGCGCCCGTACCAGCCCTCGACGACCTGTGGCCCCGACAGGCCGAGGCCGAGCAGCACGCGTCCGCCCGAGAGATGGTCGAGGGTGAGCGCGTGCATCGCGGTCGTGGTGGGGGACCGGGCGGCCATCTGGGCGATCGCCGTACCCAGCTTGATCCTTGAGGTCTGCGCGGCGATCCAGGTGAGCGGGGTGAAGACGTCGGAGCCCCAGGACTCGGCGGTCCACACGGAGTCGTAACCGAGCCGCTCCGCCTCCTGCGCGAGAGGCACATGGTCCGCCGAAGGGCCGCGTCCCCAGTAACCGAGAGCCAGTCCGAGCCGCATGCACACCACTCCACTCCTGACGATGCGTCAGATATGGGATACCCCGGCGACTGTACGTCGAACGGCCCCCCACCCGGAAGAGCTCCCGAAGAGCTCGTGAGGGTGGAGGGCCGTGACAGAACCCGGCGGTGGCGGTGTGCGTCAGTCGCAGTCGACGGCGGTATGCCTCAGCCGCGCTGTATCCCCGACGTGTCCTGCAGCACGCCGCGGCGGCCGTCCTGCGTCTGCGCCACCAGGCTCGGGCCGCGCTGCTCGACGGCCAGGTACCAGGTGCCCGGCGCCAGTTCGGCGATCGGCGTCGGCGAACCGTCCTCCGCGAACAGCGGACGCGGCACCGGCACGGCGAACCAGAACGGCGAGAAGTCCCCACCGGGCGGCTGCGCCTGCGGGGCCTGCGCCTGCTGCGGCTGGGGCTGACCGGGCTGGGTACCGAACGGCTGGCCCTGCTGCGGCTGACCACCGTAGGGCTGGCCCGGCTGCGGGGCACCGGCGCCCGGGTAGCCGTAACCACCCTGCGGCTGGCCGCCGTACGGCTGGGGGGCGGCGGGCTTGGGGGCGGGGAGGAGGGCGCCCTTGAGGGCCGGGACGAGAGGGGAGGCGACCGCGCCGGCGGCGAGGACCAGGGAGCCGATGAGGAGCAGGATGAGGCCGGTGCCCGCGTCCGGGCCGGGCGAACCGTCGCCGACGTTGTTGACGCCGCCCGACGGGTCGAAGATGTTCGCGAGCGCGCTCCACGCGGAGAAGATGCTGAGCGCGATGCCGAACTGACCGAGGTCGAGACCGGCGACCTTGGGTACCTGCGGCAGACTGTGGGCGACGACGATGAGTGCGGCGCCCGCGATGCCCGTCAGGACGACTCCCAGCAGGAGCGGCGCGCTCGACCAGGCGTTGGGCATCTCTACGGCTCCGGCGCCGTCGTACGAGTAGATGTCGAGGAACGACGCGATCAACAGCAGAACCGCTGCTCCGATCACCACGCCGTCGCCTCGAGTGAGGGAGCGGATATTCACTTCAGGTCCTTCGTCAGTCGTCTCGTCATCGGTGGAGGCGTCGCTGTTCACCCTGTCGCCGTCAGACCGATGTCGCCGTCAGGCCGTGGTGTGTAGCGCGGGGGTGGCCCCTCATCGTAGGGACGACACTATCGCCCGTCCCACACGGGTGTCCGCCCGGATGTATGGGCTGATCACTACCCGTGCAGGAAACTCACGATTCCCTCAGAGATCCCCTGCGCCGCCTTCTGCCGCCACGCGCCGCTGGTCAACTGCGCGGCGTCCGTGCTGTCGCGCATGTTGCCGCACTCGATGAACACCTTGGGAACCGTTGACAGATTGAGACCGCCGAGGTCGGTGCGTACGTCGAGGCCGGTGCCGTCGCCGATGTAGTTGGAGGGCGCGCTGCCGGTGACGCGCAGGAAGCGGCCGGCGACGTGCTCGCCGAGATCGCGGGAAGAGGCCACGATGGGACGGGTGTCGGCGGCGCCGGAGTGCACCGGGCCGGGCAGGATCACATGGAAGCCGCGGTTGCCCGCCCCCGAACCGTCCGCGTGGATCGACACCACGGCGTCTGCCTTCGCCTTGTTCCCGATCTCGGCCCGCTCGTCCACACACGGACCCCAGGCGCGGTCGCCGTCCTGCGTGAACTTCACCGTGGCGCCCTCCTCTTCGAGGATCGCGCGCATGCGACGGGCGACGTCGAGGGTGAACTTGGCTTCCGTGTAGCCGTCGTTGGTGGAGGTACCCGTTGTGTCGCACTCCTTCCAGTTCGTCCCGATGTTCACCTTCTGGTTGATCTCGGACGTGTGCTGGAAGTTGCCGGAGTTGTGGCCGGGGTCGATGACGACGACCTTGCCCTTGAGCGGGCCGGAGGCGGCGGGGGCCGAGGCGGAGGGCGACCCGCCGGGCTCGTCGCCGTCACCCGTACGGTCGGTGCCGCCGCCCGGTTGCTCCTTGCCGTCGTCCGAGGAGCCGAGCGTGGCGGACCGGCCCGACGAGGAGGACGAGGACGACGTCTGCGCCGCCGACTCGTCCCCGCCGGAGTCGCCCACCGTCTGCCACGCCAGCCAGCCCACCAGCGCCCCCGGCACGAGCGCGGCGACGGCGACGGTCAGGGGGCCGCGCAGGGGGCGGCGCGGAGGGCGGGGAGGTTCGAAGTCAGGACCTACGTACGACACGCCTGCCACCTTACGGGGAGGCCCTGAGGTCCGCTGGATTCCAGCCGTCGAGCGGGTGAACGGGGTGCGCCCCTCCGGCAAGGTCAGGGCGGAGGGGCGCACCCCGTGGGCGCATCGTGTGTGGGTTCGGGCCTACGGGCAGGCGGACGCCGTGTCGATCCTGATGCCGGTCACGGTCTGCGACGCGTTGAAGGAGACACCCGAGTTGGGGTTGATGCAGTAGTAGTACGTGCCGCCGTTCTGGGTGTAGCGGAGGTACGCCCGGTCGTCGTTACGGGTGTTCCACACGTGGTTGGCGCCTTGGCTGTTGGGGCCGAGGTTCTGGTAGGCGGTGGTGACGTCCTGGTACGCGGCATTGGGCGCCGCGGCGTTCCAGTCGGTGAGGGTCTGGTAGAAGCAGACGCGGGGGTACACGCATCCGTTGTAGGTCGTGGCGGACGCGGGAGGAGCCGTGATGGCCATGACGCCGGCGAAGGCGGCTGCGACGACACCGACGGTGGTGACCTTTTTGGGCATCTTCATGACCCCTGAGCCTGATGGCGGAGCACCAGCCTCAGGAGGGGACTTCCGGACAAGACGGCGACGGAAGACGAACCAACTGGCTGGAATGTGCGGCGAGTCGGGACGAGCTGAAGTGGGTTGGAGCGAGTCGGGGTGATTGGACGCCGCAGGTGATCAGACTCCGGAGGTGATCAGACTCTGCGGGTGAGTCAGACCCCCGCGCCCGTCCGCCGCAGCACCCGCAGTGAATCCGTAGCCGAGACTTCCGTGAACGCGCCCGACTCCAGCGCCCGCAGATACACGCGGTACGGCGCCTGCCCGGTGAACTCGTCCACCGGGTCGGGAAACACGTCGTGGATGAGCAGCAGCCCGCCCTCGGCGACATGGGGCGCCCAGCCCTCGTAGTCACCGGTCGCGTGTTCGTCGGTGTGGCCGCCGTCGATGAAGACGAGGCCGAGGGGGGAGTTCCAGAAGGCGGCGATCTGCGGCGAGCGCCCGACGACGGCGACCACGTGGTCTTCGAGGCGCGCCTGGTGGAGCGTACGGCGGAAGGTCGGGAGCGTGTCCATGAGGCCGAGCTCCGGGTCGACCGTCGCGGGGTCGTGGTAGTCCCAGCCGGGCTGCTGCTCCTCGCTGCCGCGGTGGTGGTCGACGGTGATCGCCGTGACACCGGCCGCGCGCGCCGCGTCGGCGAGCAGGATCGTGGAACGCCCGCAGTAGGTCCCGACCTCCAGCAACGGCAACCCCAACCGCCCCGCCTCAACGGCAGCTT
Source organism: Streptomyces sp. NBC_00878 (assembly GCF_026341515.1). Lineage (NCBI taxonomy): Bacteria > Bacillati > Actinomycetota > Actinomycetes > Kitasatosporales > Streptomycetaceae > Streptomyces > Streptomyces sp. NBC_00878. The sequence goes on from NZ_JAPEOK010000001.1 coordinate 7,758,149, forward strand.
CATACAAGGCGAGCCCTTCACCCACGGGCATGAACCCCTTGGCAGCCTCGAAGGCGGCCAGGACATCCGGCTTGGGTGCGACGGCGGGCATGGGGTTCCTCCAGGTCGTACGTATGCGTTATGCGTTGGCTGGCCGCCTCATGGTGCACCACACCCCGGCCCGCTGAGATGGCAGGGGCGCAGCCCTGCCATCTCAGGGGCGCGGGGCTGTGACACATGCGGCTCCTCCCCCACTCTCGGCTTCGCTCGAGCGGGGGGACCCCCATCGCGGGCGCGACCAGCCCCCACCGCCCCGCAGACGAATCACGACGTGACCCGGGCGACCGGCTCGCCGTCGGCGCTGAGGACACGGCCACGGAAACCGGCCCCGTCGGCCCAGGCGACCCCGGCGGCATCGGGCAGCTCGGGCGCGTCCTCACTGGACGCCACCAGATGCGGCTTCGCCGCACGCGCTGCCACTCGCGCCGCCGCCCGCCGCCCCGGCAAGAGCACCGCGAACACCAGCCCCACCAACACCGCACCCGTGGCGATCAGGAACGACACCCGGAACCCCTGCATCGTCGGCACCGCGACACCGCCCACCTGGTCAGCCGTGTTCGCCAGCACCATGCCGATCACGGCACTCGACACGGACGTACCGATCGAGCGCATCAACGTGTTGAGACCGTTCGCCGCGCCCGTCTCCGACGCCGGTACGGCCCCGATGATCAGCGCGGGCAGCGAGGAGTACGCGAGACCGATGCCCGCGCCCAGGACCACCGCGATGACGACGGTCTGCCAGGCGGCGCTCATCAGGCCGAGCCCGGCGCCGTACCCGACCGCGATGATCAGCATGCCCATCATCAGGGTGACCTTGGGGCCGTACTTGGCGGAGATACGGGCGTACACCGGCGCCGTGAACATCATCGTCAGGCCGAGCGGCGCCACGCACAGACCCGCGACGACCATGGACTGGCCGAGGCCGTAACCGGTCGACGTGGGCAGCTGGAGGAGCTGGGGCAGGACGAGCGAGACGGCGTAGAAGGCGACGCCGACCATGATCGAGGCGAGGTTGGTGAAGAGCACCGCAGGGCGGGCCGTGGTGCGCAGGTCGACCAGCGGCGCCTTCACCCGCAGCTCCATCACGCCCCAGAGGAAGAGGACGACGGCCGCCGCGCCGAACAGGCCGAGCGTGGTGCCGGACGTCCAGCCCCAGTCGCTGCCCTTGGTGATCGGCAGGAGGAAGAGGACCAGGCCGGCGGAGAGGCCGAGCGCGCCCCAGACGTCGAAGGTGCCCTCGGCGCGCATCGGGGACTCCGGTACGAAGACGAGGGTGAGCAGGATCGAGAGGGTGCCGAGGCCCGCCGAACCGAAGAACAGCGCGTGCCAGTCGGTGTGCTGCGCGATCAGGGCGGCGACAGGCAGTGCCAGTCCGCCGCCGACGCCGATCGAGGAGCTCATCAGGGCCATCGCCGAGCCGAGCTTCTCGCGCGGCAGCTCGTCGCGCATCAGGCCGATGCCGAGCGGGATGGCGCCCATCGCGACACCCTGTAGGGCACGGCCGACGATCATCACGAGCAGTTCGCTGGTGAAACCGGCTGTCAGTGAGCCCACGACCATCACGGCCAGGCTCGCGATCAGCATGCGCCGCTTGCCGTACAGGTCGCCGAGGCGCCCCATGATCGGCGTGGCCACGGCGCCCGCGAGCAGGGTCGAGGTCATCACCCAGGTGGCGTTGCTGGGCGAGGTGCCCAGCAGCTCCGGCAGGTCCTTGATGACCGGCACCAGCAGGGTCTGCATCACCGCGACAACGATGCCCGCGAAGGCCAGCACCGGAACGATTCCGCTGCCGCTGGGCCTCCGTGTGCGCGGTTCCGTCGTTGTCCGGGTCATTACGTGCTGCCTCCAGAGGCGTGAGCGGGGTAGGTGCAGTGTGAACCCCGTGCGCCCAGGCAACTATTCCGTTGCTTCGAGCCGCTAACGAATTCTTGACCTTCTCATTACGTGGAGAAGTGGAGTCGGGGGCGGATCGGCCCGTATCTGACCTTCCGTCAGATTGGAACGTGTTCTAGTCTTGCGCCGCATGGGGATCGCGATCACGCGGGAACAGCGGGACCTGGCCGAGGCCGTACGCGGCTGGATCGCCCGGACGGTGCCACCCGAGGAAACGCGCAAGCTGCTCGACGCACCCGGCGGCCAGGGCGGACGGCCCGCGTACTGGGACGCGCTCGCCGCGCAGGGATTCCTCGGGGCGCACCTCCCGGAGGAGCACGGGGGCGGCGGCGGGACGGTGCTCGACCTCGCCGTCGTACTGGAGGAGGCCGCACGGGCGGCACTGCCGGGGCCGTACGCGGCGAACGCGCTCGCCTCGCTGGTGCTCGCGCGGGCGGGCGTCCCGGCCGAGGGCCTGGTACGGGCCGTGGTGGCGGGCGAGCGGATCGGGGCGGTCGCCTTCGGGGCGGGGACGCTGACCGCCGTGGCCGACACGGAGGGCGGGGAGGACGGGGAGGGCAGGGAAGGTGGGGAGGTCGGGGGCGGGTACGTGCTCGACGGGACGGCCCCGCCCGTACTGTCCGGCGGTGACGCGGACCTGCTGATCCTGGAGGCGGCGGAGGCGGGGGCGGGGGCGGGGGCGTCGGGCGGTCGCACGCTCTGGATGGTGGTGGACGCCGCGCAGTTGTGCGTCCGCGTCCATGAGAGCGTCGACCCGACGCGCGCGACCGCGGAGGTCGTGGCCACGGCGGTACGTGTCCCGCGCGACCGCGTTCTCGACATCGACTCCGGACTCGTACGGGACCTCGCCGCGACCGTGTTCGCCGCCGACGCGTGCGGAACCGCCGCCTGGGCGCTGGAGACCGCGACCGCGTACGCGAAGGTGCGGGAACAGTTCGGGCGGCCCATCGGGCAGTTCCAGGGGATCAAGCACCTGTGCGCCGACATGCTGGTGCGCGTCGAGCGGGCCGGTGCGCTGGCGTGGGACGCCGCCCGCGCCGTACAAGAACCCGACGGCCAAGAACCTCACGACATACGGGAGTTGGTGAGCGCCCTCGCCGCCGGTGTCGCGCTCGACGTGGCCCTCTCGTGTGCCAAGGACTGCGTCCAGGTGCTGGGCGGCATCGGCTTCACCTGGGAACACGACGCGCATCTGTACCTCCGACGGGCCCTGGTGGCACGGCAGTTGCTCGGGAACGGGCACCTGCTACGGGCGGTCGCGGCGGCGGAGAGCGGGGCGAGACGCGAGCTCCGCACCGAGCTTCCCGAGGCGGAGGCCGCACCGCACCGGGTGGCGGCCCGCGCCGCGATCGCGCGCGTACGAGGCCTCGAACCGGCTGCGGTGCGGAGGGAGTTGGCGCCGACCGGGTATGCCGCGCCCCATCTGCCCCCGCCGTACGGACTCGGTGCGGGAGCCGTCCAGCAGATCGCCGTACAGGAGGAGTTGGCGACCGCCGGAGTGCGCGTCGGTGAACTGGGGATCGCCACCTGGGTCGTACCGTCGCTCATCGCGTACGGGACCCCGGAACAGCAGGAGCGGTATCTGCTGCCGACGCTGTGCGGGGACGTGCTGTGGTGCCAGCTCTTCTCGGAACCCGGGGCCGGGTCCGACCTGGCCTCGCTCCGGACCCGCGCCGAGCGGACGGCGGACGGGCGCTGGCGCGTCAACGGGCAGAAGGTGTGGACGAGTTCGGCGCAGTGGGCGGACTACGGGATCCTGCTCGCCCGGACGAACCCGGACGCGCCCAAGCACAAGGGGCTCACGTACTTCGTCGTCGACATGAAGGAGACGGACGGCATCGAGATCCGTCCCCTGAAGGAGATCACCGGCGAATCCCTCTTCAACGAGGTCTACTTCGACGACGTGGTGCTGCCCGCCGACGCCGTGATCGGTTCGGTCGACGACGGCTGGCGGGTCGCGCGCAACACTCTCGGCAACGAACGCGTCCACATGGCCGACCAGTTGACCTTCGGCACGGGCCTCGAAGCGATCGTCGCCCGCTCCGCCGACCTCGACGACACCGTACGGGCCCGGGTCGGGACCCTGATCGCGGAGGCGCACGCGCTGGGCTGCATCGGACTCCGTACGACCATGCGGCAGGTCTCGGGCGTGGACCCGGGCGCCGGTGCCTCCGTACGCAAGCTCGTCCAGACCGCGCACCAGCAGAAGGTCGCCGACCTCGCACTCGAACTCCTCGGCCCGGCCGGTGCGTTGCGCGAGGGCGCCGGGGAGCGGGCCGTGCACGGATTCCTGCTCTCCCGGTGTCTGACCATCGCCGGCGGGACGACACAGGTGCAGCTGAACGTGGTCGCGGAGCGCATCCTCGGCCTGCCGAGGGATTGAGGGAGCGAGCAGATGACGGCGTACGTCGCCGGTGTGGGCATGACCAAGTTCGAGAAGCCGGAGACCCGGGACTGGCAGTACTGGGACATGGTCCGGGAGGCGGGCACCAACGCCCTTGCCGACGCCGGGATTTCGTACGAAGCCGTGGAGCAGGTGCCCGTCGGCTACTGCTTCCAGGCCTCCACGGCCGGACAGCGGGCCGTGTACGAACTCGGCCTGAGCGGTGTGCCCGTCTACAACGTGAACAACAACTGCGCGACCGGCGCGACCGCGTTGCTGCTCGCCCGGCAGTTCGTCGAGGCCGGTGCGAGCGACTGCGTACTGGCGGTGGGGTTCGAGAAGATGGCGCGGGGCGCGCTCGGGGGCGGGGCCGACGGCGGTGACTTCAAGACGTCACCGGTTGCGCGTCATTACGCCGTGATGGCGGCGCGGCACGGCTTCGAGATGACGCCGCCCACCGCCCAGATCTTCGGCAACGCGGCGCGCGAGCACATGGAGAAGTACGGCACGACTCAGGCGCAGCTCGCGGCCGTGGGCGCCAAGAACCACCGGCACTCGGCGAACAATCCGTACGCGCAGTTCCAGGATGTCTACTCGGTCGACGAGATCCTCGCCGCGCGTACCGTGCACGCGCCGCTGACCAAACTCCAGTGCTCGCCCACCTCGGACGGGGCCGCCGCGGCCGTCGTCGTGTCGGAACGGTTCGTGGAGCGGAACGGGCTGGGGGAGCGGGCCGTGGAGATCGTCGCGCAGGCGATGGCCACGGACACGGAGGAGTCGTTCGCGTCCGGGTCGTGCGTCGACGTCGTCGGGCAGCCGATGTCGCGGGCCGCCGCCCGGCAGGTGTACGAGAGGGCAGGGCTCGGCATCGAGGACGTCGACGTCGTGGAACTCCACGACTGCTTCTCCATCAATGAACTGCTGACGTACGAGGCGCTCGGCATGTGCGAGGAGGGCGAGTCCGGGAAGCTCGTGGAGTCGGGCGCGACGACGTACGGCGGACGGTGGGTGGTGAACCCCTCGGGTGGGCTCATCTCCAAAGGGCATCCCCTGGGAGCCACCGGAATCGCGCAAGTGGCCGAACTGGTATGGCAGTTGAGGGGCGAGGCGGCGGCCCGACAGGTGACGGGCGCGCGGGTGGGGCTCGCGCACAACATCGGGCTCGGGGGCGCGGCGGTGGTGACCCTGTTGAGGCGGGGCTGAGCGGGGCTGAGCGGGGCTGAGCGGGGCTTCCGGGCGGGGCCAGGCGGCTTGGCGCGTGAGAAGGGGCGGGGTCGGGGTCCTCGGGGTCCTCGGGGTCCACGGGGTCCTCGGGGTCCACGGGTCCTAGGTCTCGCGGCCGACGGATCGTGCAGCGAAATTCCGATGTACGGGGCACGGGACCGCTGCGACCATGACACCCATGCCGACGCTCAGAACCGCCGCAGAGACACCCGTGTCCGGTCGTGCCGCGCCGCCCACCTGGGTGGTGGTCGCACTCGCCTGCGCGGGGCAGTTCCTCGTCGTCCTCGATGTGTCCGTGGTCAATACGGCGTTGCCGTCGATGCGGGCCGACCTGGGGCTGAGCGCTTCAGGGCTGCAGTGGGTCGTCAACGCGTACACGATCGCCTTCGCCGGTTTCATGCTGCTCGGCGGGCGGGCCGGTGACCTGTACGGCCGCAAGCGGATGTTCCTGATCGGGCTCGCGCTGTTCACGCTGGCCTCGCTCGCGGGCGGACTCGCCCAGGAGGGCTGGCAGTTGCTGGCCGCGCGCGCCGCGCAGGGGCTGGGGGCGGCGGTGCTCGCGCCCTCGACGCTGACGATCCTGACCTCGGCCGTGCCCGAGGGCGCGGCACGCGCGCGAGCCATCGCGACCTGGACCGCGGTCGGCGGGGGCGGCGGCGCGGCGGGCGGCCTCGTCGGCGGGGTCCTGGTCGACGGGCTGTCGTGGCGGTGGGTCCTGCTGATCAATGTGCCCATCGGCGCGGTGGTCCTGGCCGGCGCCCTGCTCCGGCTCGCCGAGAGCCGGGCCGGTGACGGACGGCGGATCGACCTGCCGGGAGCCCTGCTGGTGACGGCGGGCCTCGCGACCCTCGCGTACGGGATCGTGCAGACCGAGGCGGAGGGGTGGGCCTCGGCCGCGACCCTGGTGCCGCTGGCCGCCGGGGCTGCCCTGATCGGGCTGTTCGTGCTCGTCGAGGCGCGGACGAAGGTGCCGTTGATGCCGCTGAAGCTGTTCCGGCTGCGGTCCGTGTCGTCGGCGAACGTGGCGATGTTCCTGTGCGGTTCGGCGATGTTCTGCATGTGGTTCTTCATGACGCTGTACGCGCAGAACGTGCTCGGCTACTCGCCGCTGGACGCCGGACTCGCGCTCGTGCCCAGCTCGCTGGCGGTCGTGCTCGGCTCGAAGGCGGCGCCGCGGTTGATGCGGGTGGTGGGGGCGCGCAACGTCGCCGTGCTGGGCGCGCTGGTGGCCGCCGTCGGGTTCGGCTGGCAGTCCACGATGACCGCCGACGGCTCGTATCTCACCGCGATCATGTTCCCCGGGATCCTGATGATGCTCGGCGCCGGGTTGTCGGCGACGCCGCTCGCCGCGTTGGCCACCTCCGGGGCGGAGGCGGGGGAGGCCGGGTTGGTGTCGGGGCTGATCAACACCTCCCGCACGATGGGTGGTGCGATCGGGCTCTCGGTGATGTCGACGATCGCCGCGGCGCGGACGGGGGGTGGGGTGTCCTCGCCGGAGGCGTTGACGGAGGGGTATGCGTTGGTGTTCCGGACGGGTGGAGGTGTGTTGCTGGTGGGGGTGGTGCTGATGGTGGTGTGGCTCCCGCGTGGGGTGGTGGGGCGGGGTTGAGGTTCGCAGCGGTTGCGCTCCGCTGGGGGTGCGTTATGTGGCTGCGGGTCCGTTGTGGCTTGTCGCGCAGTTCCCCGCGCCCCTGAAAACAGGCGGTACGCGCAACGCCCTGCTTTTAAGGGGCGCTGGGCTGTTCCGATTTGCGGCTCCGCCGCGGGGCGCGACCAGCCCCCACCCACCCGCAGACAAAGAACCCCTCTTACAGCCAACCCTGTTGGCGAGCCTCCCGCATGGCCTCCATGCGATTGCGCGTGGCCGTCTTGCCGATCGCCGACGAGAGGTAGTTGCGGACGGTCGACTCGGAGAGGTGGAGCTTGGACGCGATGTCGGCGACCGTCGCACCGTCCGCCGACGCCTTCAGTACGTCGCACTCCCGGGCGGTGAGCGGATTGGGCCCGGCGCTCAGCGCAGCCGCGGCCAGCGCCGGATCGATGACGGTCTCGCCGGTCAGCGCCCGGCGGATCGCCTCGGCCAACTCCTCCACCGGCCCGTCCTTGACGAGGAACCCCGCGGCGCCCGCTTCCATGGCCCGCCGCAGATAGCCCGGCCGGCCGAAGGTGGTGAGGATCAGCACCCGGCAGTCGGGCGCCTCGTCCCGGAGCAGCGCGGCGGCGTCCAGGCCGCTGATACCGGGCAGTTCGATGTCCAGCAGCGCCACGTCCGGCCGCGACTCCAGGGCCGCACCCACGATCGCGTCCCCCGTCCCGACCTGCGCCACCACCTCGATGTCCGCCTCCAGACCGAGCAGGAGGGCGAGGGCGCCCCGCATCATCCCCTGATCCTCGGCGAGAAGAACGCGGATGGATTTGGCGGGCCGATGGTCTCGGGGCATCTCGTTCACGGGCTCAGAGTAGGCGGCGGTTGCGCTCCGCTGGGGGCGCGTTGTTTGGCTGCGGGTCCGTTGTGGCTGGTGGCGCAGTTCCCCGCGCCCCTAAAGACAAAAGCAGGGGCGCAACCGCCTGCCTAGGGGCGTGGGGAACTGCGCGACCAACCCCCACCCACCCGCAGCCAAACAACACACCCCCCGGCCCCCCGGCGGAGCCGACCCGCACCTATAGAACGGCCTCCGCCGGTTCCACCGGAAGCTCCGCCATCACCGTGAACCCGTTCCGCACACCGGGCCCCGCCTCCAACGAGCCCCCGGCCGCCGCGAGCCGCTCGGTCAGCCCTTTCAGCCCGGTGCCGCCGATGCCGGGCATGGGCGTGTCCGGCGCGGTCGGCGTGTCCGGCGCGGCCGGCGGCGCCGCCCCCCGGCCGTCGTCCGTGACGCGCAGCCGGACATGCTCAGCCGAACCATCCACCGTGATCTCGCAACGCGTCGCGCCGCTGTGGCGTACCGCGTTGGTGACGGCCTCGCGGACGACCCAACCGAGCAGCGCCTCGGTCTGGGCGGCCAGCGGCGGACCCGACTGACGCACCACGGCGTCGATGCCCGCGGCCCCGAGAGCCGAGCGCGCCCGGTCGAGGTCGGTGGCGAGGCTGCCGTCGCGGTAGCCGGTGACCGCCTCACGGATCTCCGTGAGCGCCTGGCGGCCCACCGACTCGATGTCGGAGACCTGGACCAGCGCCGCGTCCATGTCGCGGGGCGCGAGCCGACGGGCCGCCTCCGACTTCACGACGATGACGGAGAGCGTGTGGCCGAGGAGGTCGTGCAGGTCACGGGAGAACCGAAGGCGTTCCTTCTCGACGGCCTGGCGGGCCAACTCCTCGCGGGCCGCGCGCAGTTCACGTACGGCGTCCGACAAGGACAGGATCGCCGCCGTCACCATGGTGGACAGGAACGTGCCGTACGCGACGTTCACCGCGCCCCAGCCGTCCCGCAGCCCGGCCACGACACCCGCGAGCAGGCTCAGTCCGATGCCGGTCCTGCCGAGCCACGGTCCCCGGACGATCGCGCCCGCGGCCAGGCCGAGCAGCGGGAAGAAGAGCAGCCAGCTGCCGCCGTACAGGCCGCCGAGGAGGCAGGTCACCACGCCGAGCGCGATCAGCGCGCCCCGGGTGGAGCGGGCCTCGCGGGCCTCCTTGGTGAAGGCACGGAACACCACATGGATGTAGAGGGAGTTGAAGACGAGGAGGCCGATGCCGCCGATCCACGGGTTCGGGGTCTTGCCCTGGAAGAGGTTGGAGAAGGCGCCCATGCCCATCAGGAGCCAGGGGAGGAGCGCGAAACCGCTGGGCGGCGGGCCCAGACGTTCCGGCAGCTTCCCGGTCTTCCGTACGGCCTTCTGGTCGGCCACGAACGCGTCCCGGTCGGCCTTCCAGTCCGGCCGCGACATCTGCCACTCAGCCATCCGGCAGCTGGTCCTTCGCAACCAGGACATGTCTTCAGCCCCCGTTCAGGCGGTCCGTGCGGCCCTGCGGTACGAGACCACAGCGTACGAGCCGAAGGCCAGCAGCCACCCGGTCAGCACCAGCACCGCCCCGAGGGCGGGCGCGTGCCCGTCGGCGACCGACGTGCCGAGCTGTGCGAACCGGTTCGTGGGCGTGTAGGCGGACAGCGACCGGAGCCAGGAGGGGAAGAGGCTCAGCGGGAACCACAGGCCGCCGACCACCGCGAGCCCAAGATTGCACACCATGTTCAGCACGCCCGTGGCCTGCGCGGTCAGCCGATAGCCGTTGCCCAGGCCGAGCAGCGTGAAGGGGATCGAGCCGAGCCACAGCAGCAGCGCGATCGCCGCCCACTTCCAGGCGTCGAGCCGTACGCCGTTGACCAGGCCGCCCGCCACCAGGACCGCGACGATCGCGGGCAGTACCGTCACCGCGCCCGTGAGCGCCCGGCCCGTCACGACCTGGCGCGGGCTCATCGGTGTGATCCGCAGCTGCCGCAGCCAGCCGATGGTCCGGTCCTCGGCCACCCCGCCGCCGGTGTTCAGGGCCGCGCCCATCGCGCCGTACGCCGCCATGCCGATCATCGAGACGGTCCGCCAGTCGCCGTCGGCGCCGTCACCGAGGTTCGTGAACAGCAGATACATCACCACCGGCATCACGACACCGCCGATCACGAAGCCGGTGTCGCGCAGCGTCCGGCGCACTTCGAGTCGCAGGTAGTCGACCATCACACCGTCTCCAGAGAGGTACGCGTAGAACCGGGAGTGGAAGTGGAAGTGGGAGCGGAGGCGGGCGGGGAGGTCAGCGTCAGGAACGCGTCGTCCAGCGAGGCCGGTGCGACCTCCAGGCCGCGTATCGCGCCGCGCTCGGCGAGCGCGATCACCGTCGCGTCCGAGTCGTCGGTCCGCAGCCGAGCCCGGCCCCCGCGCACCTCCACGGAGACCACACCGGGCAGGTCCGCCAGCCCGTCCGTGCCCATGCCCGTGCCCATGCCCGTGCCCGCGTCGGCGAGGTCGAAGGCGACCAGGCTGCCGCCCGCGGCCCGCTTCAACTGCTCGCCGGTGCCGTCGGCGACGATCCGCCCGTGGTCGATGACGACGATCCGGTCGGCGTTGGCGTCCGCCTCCTCCAGGTAGTGGGTGGAGAAGAGGACGGTGTGACCGCGCCGCGTGTACGCCCGCATCGAGTCCCAGAAGGCGTACCGCGCCTCCACGTCCAGCGCCGCGGTCGGCTCGTCGAGCACGATCAGCGCGGGGTTCCCGACGAGCGCGACCGCGAACCGCACCCGCTGCGCCTGGCCCCCGGACAGCCGGTCCACGCGCCGCCCGGCCAGCTCGGCGATCCCCGCGAGCTCCAGCGCCTCGGCGACGGGCATCGGCGCGGGATACGTACCGGCCACGAACCCGACCAGTTCGCCCACCGTCACCCGTGGCACCGGCCGGGTGTCCTGGAGCATCGCGCCCACGCGCCCCGCCCGTACGGACTGCTCCGGGGCGGCGCCGAAGAGGCGTACGACGCCCTCGTCGGGCTCGTTCAGGCCCAGCAGGAGCGAGATCGTGCTGGACTTGCCGGCGCCGTTGCGGCCCAGCAGCGCGACCGTCTCGCCGCGCGCGATCTCCAGGTCGACGCCGTCCACGGCCCGCACCGCACCGAAGGCCTTGACCGCCCCCCTGAAGCACACGGCCTGGTCCTCCCCACTCGCCCGCGTCCCCGCCCGCTTGCCCGTCTTCGTCCCCGTCTTCGTCATGGGTACGACGCTACGAATCCGGGGTGTCGTCGGGGCAGATGCGCATGTACGGACTCGGGCAGGACAAATGTCACGGCCGCGTCCGTGCGAACGTATCTGACATGCCGTCAGGAGTCTTCACATGTGCCGGGCCCTGGGCTATACAGGGGGTCGCCGTACTGGAACGCGTTCTAGAACAGGCGGGTTCCTCGGCTCAGTGTCGACCTCGGTGCGGCCGACGGTGCGGACGGCCGCACCGGGGTCTTCTTCACCGGCAGTCAGGAGCCCCATGCCCATCGACGTTGCCCAGGCCCTCGCGGCCGAGCCCCGGTCCGCCGGGATCGCCTGGGGTCCCAAGGACGTCCAGCTCTACCACCTCGGCCTCGGCGCCGGAGCGAACCCCGACAAGGTCAGTCCGGCGACCGACCCCGACGAACTGCGCTACACCCTGGAGTCCAGGCTGCACGTGCTGCCGAGCTTCGCCACCGTCGCGGGCGCGGGCTCACCGGGCGTGATCAACGGCCTCTCCATGCCGGGCATCGACGTCGACCTCGCGCACGTCCTGCACGGCGGCCAGGCCATCACGCTGCACCGCCCGATCCCCGTCGAGGGCGCGGCGGTCGCCACCGCGCGGATCGCCGCCGTCCACGACAAGGGCAAGGCCGCCATCATCGTCGTACGCACCGATGTCGCCGACGAAGAGGGCCCGTTGTGGACCAACGACGCCCAGATCTTCGTACGAGGCGAAGGGGGCTTCGGCGGCGACCGCGGCCCCTCCAGCCGCCCCGAACCGCCAACAGGCGATCCGGACAGGACGGTTGAGCGCCCGACCCGCGAGGACCAGGCGCTGCTGTACCGGCTCTCCGGCGACTGGAACCCACTGCACGCCGACCCCGAGTTCGCCAAGCTCGCCGGGTTCGACCGGCCGATCCTGCACGGGCTGTGCACGTACGGGATGACGCTGAAGGCCGTCGTGGACACGGCACTCGGCGGCGACGTCGGCCGGGTCCGCTCCTACGCCACGCGCTTCGCCGGGGTCGTGTACCCGGGCGAGACCCTGCGCATCCGCATGTGGCAGGGGGACGGCAGGGTCCGCGTGACGGTGGGCGCGGCCGACCGGGACGACGCACCGGTCCTCGCCGACACCGTCGTGGAGCACACCTGAGCCCCGCACCTGAACCGGAGTAAGTCCCGCACCTGAGCCGTAGCAAGTCCCGCACCTGAGCCCCGCACCTGAGCCGTAGCAAGTCCCGCACCCGAGTGTCGGCACACCTGAGTGTCGTACGTAATTTCCGAGGGGAGCCGCACCATGCGCGCAGCCGTACTGCACGAGATAGGCCAGGACAAGCTGGAGATACTCGACGACGTCGAGGCGACGGGCTTCGGGCCCGGCCGGGTGCGGATCCGGGTGCGGGCCACCGGCCTGTGCCACTCGGACCTCTCCGCGATGGCCGGGGTGCTGCCGCAGCCCGGGCCGTTCGTCCCCGGCCACGAAGGGGCGGGCGAGATCCTGGAGGTCGGCGAGGGCGTCACCAACGTCAGGCCCGGCGACCGGGTCGTCGTCTGCTGGCTGCCCGCCTGCGGCGCCTGTCCCGCCTGCAAGCGCGGCCAGACCGAGCTGTGTCTCGCCGGGTTCATGAACGCGGGCACGCCCAACTTCAAGCGGACCGGCGGCAGTTCTTCCGACGTGTTCGGCTTCGCGGGCACCGGGACCTTCGCCGAGGAGGTCGTCGTCGACGCGGGCTGCGCCGTGCCGATCCCGGACGACGTGCCCTTCGACATCGCCGCCCTCATCGGCTGCGGGGTCACCACGGGACTCGGCGCCGCCCTCAACACCGCCGACGTGGAGGCCGGTTCGTCGGTCGCCGTCATCGGCTGCGGAGGCGTCGGCATCTCCGCGATACAGGGCGCACGGCTCAAGGGCGCCGCCGAGATCGTCGCCGTCGACCCGGTGCGCTCGCGCCGCGAGGCCGCGCTGAAATTCGGCGCCACCAAGGCCGTCTCGCCCGACGAACTCCCCGACGCCAAGCAGTCGGTGACCGCGGGCGAGGGCTTCGACTACGTCTTCGAGGTCGTCGGCCGCTCGGCCACCGCCCGCACCGCGTACGAGAACACCCGCCGCGGCGGCACGCTGGTCGTCGTCGGCGCGGGCGCCATGGACGACTTCCTCCAGCTCAACATGTTCGAGCTGTTCTTCGACGAGAAGCGGATCCTGCCGTCCATGTACGGCGGCGGGGACGTCCTGCGGTCGTACGAGCGGACCATCGCGCTCTGGCGCGCCGGACGCATCGACCTGGAGGGGCTGATCACCCACCGGGTGCCGCTGAGCGAGATCAACGAGGCGCTCGACCAGATGCGTACGGGTGTGGCGCTGCGAACGTGCATCGAGATCTGACGCCCCGATCCTCTCGTCTCCTCTCCTCTCCTCTCCTCTCGTCTCCTCTCGTCACCGTCGGATGGAAGGACCTTGATGTCACTGCCACTTGAGGGCCGGTCCGCGATCGTCACGGGTGCGGGCCGCGGCCTGGGCCGGGCGGAGGCGCTGGAGCTCACCCGGCTCGGCGCCGCCGTCGTCGTCAACGACTTCGGACAGCCCGGCCGGGACGGCTCAGGCGCCGCGTCCGCCGCGCCCGCCGAGGAGGTCGCCGCCGAGATCCGTACGGTGGGCGGCCGTGCCGTCGCGCACACCGGGGACGTGTCCGACCACCAACAGGCCCGGGAACTCGTCGAGTTGGCGGTCGCCGAGTTCGGGCAGCTGGACATCCTCGTCAACAACGCGGGCATCCTGCGCGACCGGATGGTCTTCTCGATGTCCGAGGACGAGTGGGACTCGGTGATCCGGGTCCATCTGAAAGGCCACTTCAACACCACCCACTTCGCCGCCGCGCACTGGCGGGCCCGGTCCAAGGCGGCGGACGCGCCGGTGTACGGGCGGATCGTCAACACCTCCTCGGAGGCGTTCCTCGCGGGCTCCGCGGGACAGCCCAACTACGCCGCCGCGAAAGGCGGAATCGTCGGACTGACCACCTCGACGGCACTGGCACTCGCGAAGTACGGCGTCACGGCGAACGTGATCTGCCCGCGCGCCCGGACCCGGATGACGGCGGACGTCTTCGCGGGCTTCCAGGAGCCGGCCGGCGACGGGTCCGGGAACCGCCTCGACCCGCTCGCTCCCGAGCATGTCGCCCCGCTCGTCGGCTACTTGGCCTCGCCCGCCGCCGCACACGTCAACGGCCAGCTCCTCGTCGTGCACGGCGGAATGGTCGCGATCGTCGAACGGCCGCGCGTGGCCGCCAAGTTCGACACCAAGCAGGACGCCTTCACGTACGACGAACTCGACGCGCTGCTCACGCCGCACTACGCGGACCGGCCGGCGGGGGAGACGTTCGCGGCGGCGGAGGTGCTGGGACTCAAGCACGGGTGACCAGCTACGGTGACCAGCTACGGTGACCAGCCATGGGTGACCGGCTGTGGCGCCGCTCGCACGGAACGGCCCCGCCCGGCGAGTGCCGGGCGGGGCCGTGTGACGATCCGGACCTGAGGTCGTCAGGCCGTCGTGTCGCCGTGCTCGGCGGGCTTGCGATGCCGGCCGCGAGGGGTCGCCTCGCTCTCCTGCGCGGAGACGGGCCCCCGGTGCCGGCCGTGGCCACCGTCGTCTGCTGCCTGGGCCACCGTCGCCCGCGGGTCGGTGGCCGTCGTCTCCATGGTGTTCGTGTCGCGCATGTGGAAAATCACCCCGTGTCAACATGATCCTTCTGTACAGCGCGGGCGAGTCTAACGGGCGGGTGTGACAGTGCTGAGGGGTGGTTGGGGCTACTCGGTAGTCACTTTGCGGGGGGTCGGAGGGGGCGTCTCAAGGGGGGTGGCAAAGGGGGTGGCAAGGGGGGTGGCAAGGGGTGGCGTTTCGGCGGTCACCTGGAAGGCGCGGAGGGCACGGAGGGCCGGCGGACCCTCGGTGCTCACCTGCTCCACATGGAGCGGCTGCACCTGGGCCGGGGCCAGGGCCGGAGGCGGGGTTGGGGCTGGTGGCGGTGTCGGGTCGGGGGCGGGCCCGGCCACCTCATGGGCGGCTGTCGGGTCGGGGGTGGGCCCGGCCACCTCATGGGCGGCTGTCGGGGTCCCCGTCCGGACTTCTGGGCGAATGCTTTCAGCGGCGGCCAGGCCGGTCACCTCGGCGGCCATGAGGCAGATGGTTTCCGTGTCCGCCGGGACCATGTGAAGGGGGCTTCCGGCAGGCGCACCCGCACCACTGGAGCCTTCGACGGCCGCCCCCGCCGCCGCACCACGGGCGCCTTCGCCTTCGGCGGTCGCCCGGTCCCAGCCCTCGGTGCTCGTACGGCCCCCGCCTTCGGCGGTCGACCGGTCCCAGCCCTCGGTGCTCGCACGGCCCCCGCCCCCGGTGCCCGCCGTGTTCGTGCCTCCAACGGCCGTCCAGCCCCTGCCGTCCGTGTCAACTCGCCCGGCACCCCGGCCAGTTGACGATCCCGCCCTCGCTCCCATTCCTTGCGCCCCCGCTTCCTGCGCCCTGCGGCGCCCCGCGAACGCGCTTGCCATCCCTCGTCCCCTCAGCGGGGCCTGCTGGAGCGGTACCGGGCGGGCCGCCGTGGGCTCCAAGGGCTCCAAGGGCTCCGGGGGACCCGTGACCGACGGCCCCCGTGACGCGTCCCCCCGCGCCTCAGCCGTACGGTCCGGATCCCCCGGCCCCCCGTCCCCCGCCCCCGTGGGTGCGCCCATCCGCGATACTCCGCACGCCACCGCCCCCGTCGCGTACGGCAGATGGAGCACCCCGTCCCTGGTCCACCGGCCCGAGCCCGTCAACCACCCGACGGGCCCCGGCAGTTGGTGGAGGTGCCGCTCGGCGGGACGCCACACGCCGAGCCAGCTGCCGGAGGGGCCGCCGATCCGCAGGGCCACCGCGCAGCTCTCCGGCGTCAGCACCTGGCCCGGCTGGATCGCGAACGGCGTGACCGAACGGCCGGGCAGTTGCAGGTACTCCGGGAAGCGCACCGGGAGCGTGCTGCCCAACACGCCCCAGCCGAGCCGCTCCTGACCGGGAGAGGGCGCGTCCGAGCGGATCAGGAGCAGCCCGCTGTCGGCGTCCGCGAGCAGCAGCCGGTCGTTGCTCTCCTCGGAGATCTGCAACAGCGGCGACACCTCGCCCCCGCGCTCCAGATCGACCACCACGGTCTTGGTCCGGCCGCCCAACTCCCGGTCCAGCGCGAGCAGTCGGTCCCCGCCGCCCAGCCACACCCCGCCCGAGCAGCGGCCCGGTACCTCCGCGAGGTGCTCGGGCCCGAAGGCGCCGCCCGTGACCAGCCACACGGCGGTCGAACTCCGGCCCACGGCAAGGGCGTACGCACGGGTTCCCGCCGGAGCGGGCGGCAGCAGTCGCAATTCCGTTCCCGTGTCCGGGCATTCCACCGCGCCGAGCAGTACCTCGCCCGTCCCCGGGCCCGTCGGGTACAGCAGCGAGAACGCGTGCCGTCCGCCGGTGACGCGGTGGATGAGCACCCGCCCGTCCGCCATCGGCAGCACTTCCGTGCCGGGCTCCTCCGGCTGGTGGCCGGGCAGTGGCACGGCGTACGGCTCGGGGCCGTCCAGTGTCCAGCGCTCCGGGAACCAGGAGTCGCCGCTTCGGGCCAGGCGGGCCGCGTACGACCCGTCGACGGTGATCACGCATCCTGCCCGCGCGGCCCACTCGTTCTCGTTCACCGCCGCGGACGATGGGGTTCCCCCCTGCTCGAGCGAAGTCGAGACCTCGGGGGAGGCACAGGCCGTCATCGTTCGGTCACCTCCGGCCATGAAGCTAGTTTTCGCACGCACAGTCGTGGGACCGGCTGGTGACCGCTTCACACATAAGAGTGGCCCGTTTTCGATTCGCCTGAGGGAACGGGGGCGGGTGTGCTGGGCGGGGAGTGAGGTGGTCGGCCGGACGGCGAGACGGCCAGCCGACCAGATGGCCGGACGGTCAGTCGATCAGATGGCCGGACGGCCGGTCCGACGCACGGGCGGCCGTCGGCCCGTCGGAGCGGGGTCGCGCGGTCACGGCTGGTCAACTAGCCCGCGACCGGTGGGGCACGGACACAAGGCAGGTAGCCTTTTGCTCGTGCCCCGTCTGTCTGAAGTCATCGCCGCGCTCGACGCCCTCTGGCCCCCCGGCCGGGCGGAGGACTGGGACGCGGTCGGGACGGTCTGCGGCGACCCCGACCAGGAGGTCTCCCGCGTACTCTTCGCCGTCGACCCGGTCCAGGAGATCGTGGACGAGGCGGTGAAGCTGGACGCCGACCTGCTGGTCACCCACCACCCGCTCTATCTGCGCGGTACGACGACGGTCGCGGCCTCGACCTTCAAGGGCCGCGTCGTGCACACCCTCATCAAGAGCGACATCGCGCTGCACGTCGCCCACACGAACGCCGACCGCGCCGACCCGGGCGTGAGCGACGCCCTCGCCGGAGCGCTGGACCTCCGCGTCGTACGCCCCCTCGTGCCCGACCCGACCGACGCCGAGGGCCGCCGGGGCCTCGGCCGCGTCTGCGAGCTGGACCGTCCGGTGACCGTCCGCGAGTTCGCCGCCCGCGCCGCCGAACGGCTGCCCGCCACCGCGCAGGGCATCCGCGTCGCGGGTGACCCCGAGTCGCTCGTACGGACCGTCGCGGTCAGTGGCGGCTCGGGCGACAGCCTCTTCGCCGACGTACGCGCCGCCGGCGTGGACGCCTTCCTCACCGCGGACCTGCGCCACCACCCGGCGTCCGAAGCCCGCGCCCACAGTCCCCTCGCGCTGCTCGACGCGGCGCACTGGGCCACCGAGTGGCCCTGGTGCGAGCTGGCCGCCGCCCAGCTCGACGAGATTTCCGACCGTCACGGCTGGGACCTGCGGGTCCATGTCTCGAAGACGGTCACCGACCCGTGGAACTCCCACTCCCCTTCACCTGGAGCCCCCAACTGAACGCCGCGCCCGCCGACCAGATCCGACTTCTCGACGTCCAGTCCCTCGACGCCCGCCTGCAGCAGCTCGCGCACAAGCGCAGGTCGCTGCCCGAGCACGCCGAGATCGAGTCTCTGACCAAGGACCTCACGCAACTGCGCGACCTGCTGGTCGCCTCGCAGACCGAGGAGAGCGACTGCTCCCGCGAGCAGACCAAGGCGGAGCAGGACGTCGACCAGGTGCGCCAGCGCGCCTCGCGCGACCAGCAGCGCCTCGACTCCGGCGCCGTCACGTCCCCCAAGGACCTGGAGAACCTCCAGCGCGAGATCGCCTCCCTCGCCAAGCGCCAGGGTGACCTGGAGGACGTCGTACTGGAGATCATGGAGCGCCGCGAGTCCGCGCAGGAGCGGGTCGCCGAACTGACCGAGCGCGTCTCGTCCGTCCAGTCCAAGATCGACGACGCGACGGCTCGCCGGGACGCGGCACAGGACTCCCTCGACGGCGAGGCCGCGTCCGCGACCAAGGAGCGTGAGGTCATCGCGGGCTCCGTCCCCGCCGACCTCCTCAAGCTCTACGAGAAGCTCCGCGAGCAGCAGGGCGGCGTCGGCGCGGCCCGCCTCTACCAGCGCCGCTGCGAGGGCTGCCGCCTGGAGCTCAACATCACCGAGGTGAACGACGTGAAGGCGGCCGCCCCGGACGCGGTCCTGCGCTGCGAGAACTGCCGCCGCATCCTGATCCGTACGTCAGAGTCGGGTCTGTAGGTCTGTAGGTCTGTGGGTCTGTGGGTCTGTGGGTCTGTGGGTCTGTAGGCCGGGTAGGGCCTCTGGGCCTCTGGGCCGGTGGGCCCGTGGATCGGTGGATCGGTGGATTGGTGGGTCGATGGGGCGGTGGGTCTGTAGGGGCGGTAAGGAGCTTTCGGCTTGCGTGAGTTGATCGTCGAGGCCGACGGGGGTTCCCGGGGAAACCCGGGGCCCGCGGGCTACGGCGCCGCCGTCATCGACGCGGCGACGGGGGAGACACTGGCCGAGGCCGCGGAGTACATCGGCGTCGCGACGAACAACGTCGCCGAGTACCGCGGCCTGATCGCGGGCCTGCGCGCGGCCCGCGAACTGGACCCGACGGCCACCGTGCGGGTCCGCATGGACTCCAAGCTCGTCGTCGAGCAGATGTCGGGCCGCTGGCAGATCAAACACCCCGCCATGCGCCCCCTGGCGGCCAAGGCCCGCGCGGTACTCCCCGCTGACCAGGTCACCTACGAGTGGATCCCCCGAGCCCAGAACCAGCACGCGGACCGCCTGGCGAACGAGGCGATGGACGCGGGAGCAGCGCCCCCTAAGGGGCGCGGGGCTGTGACAGACGCGGCTCCTCCTCCACTCTCGGCTCCTCCTCCACTCTCGGCTTCTCCCCCACTCTCGGCTTCGCTCGAACGGGGGGACCCCCATCGCGGGCGCGACCAGCCAAGGACGGCCCGCAGCCAGGCGACTCCCGCCAGGTCCCCCGACGCTGATGACGTAAGGGCCGCACGGAACCTGGCCTCGGCGGCACCGGCCCCGCCCCCAGACCTCGGCCCGCCGACCACCTTCGTCCTGCTGCGCCACGGCGAGACCCCCCTGACCCCCCAGAAGCGGTTCTCGGGAAGCGGCGGCAGCGACCCCGCGCTGTCGGACACGGGCCGCCACCAGGCCGAGCGCGTCGCAACCGCACTGGCCGCCCGCGGGACCGTACAGGACATCGTGTCGTCCCCCCTGGCCCGCTGCCGCGAGACCGCGGGTACCGTGGCCGCCCGGCTCGGACTCGACGTACGGATCGAGGACGGGCTGCGGGAGACGGACTTCGGGGCGTGGGAGGGGCTGACCTTCGCCGAGGTGCGGGAGCGGTACCCGGACGACATGAGCGCGTGGCTGAGTTCCCCAGACGCCGAACCCACCGGCGGCGGCGAGAGTTTCGAGGCGGTGGCCCGGCGCGTGGCCGCGGCCCGCGACAAACTGCTCGCGGCGCACACCGGCCGCACCGTCCTCGTCGTCTCCCACGTCACGCCCATCAAGACCCTCGTACGGCTGGCCCTGGGCGCCCCGCCGGAGGCCCTGTTCCGGATGGAACTGTCGGCGGCCTCGCTCTCGGTGGTGGCGTACTACGCCGACGGCAACGCGAGCGTACGGCTTCTCAACGGAACGTCACCGCTGCGCTCGGCTTGAGCGGAGGGGGGCTCGCATTCGGGTCGTGGATGAGTTGCCGGCCGGTGGGGGCTGGGCGCGCAGTTCCCCGCGCCCCTAAAGGCAAAGACACCGGGCGCCTTGAGGGACGCCTCAGTGTGAGCCGGGTCCCAGGCTCGCGGCATCTCGGGCCAGCTTCTCCACCCGTGCCCAGTCGCGCGTCGCTATCGCGTCCGGCGGGAGCATCCAACTCCCGCCCACGCACAGGACGTTGGGCAGTGCCAGGTATTCCGGCGCGACGCCGGGACCGACGCCCCCGGTCGGGCAGAAGCGGGCCTGCGGCAGCGGCCCCGCCAGCGCCTCCAGATACGCCGTGCCGCCCGACGCCTGGGCCGGGAAGAACTTCATGTCGCGCACCCCCCGCTCCAGCAGCGCCACGACCTCCGACGTCGTCGAGACCCCCGGCAGGAACGGCACCCCGGACGCCTTCATGGCATCGAGCAGTACGTCCGTCCAGCCCGGGCTCACCAGAAAGCGCGCCCCGGCGGCCACCGACTGCGCCACCTGCTCCGGCGAGATGACCGTGCCCGCCCCGACCACCGCCGCCGGGACCGCGTCGGCGACCGCCCGGATCGCGTCGAGCGCCACCGGCGTCCGCAGCGTCACCTCGATCGCGGGCAGCCCGCCCGCGACGAGCGCGCGGGCCAGCGGCACGGCGTCCGCGACGTCGTCGACGACGACCACGGGGATGACGGGCGCCAGTTCGAGTACGGACAAGGACGGCGGCGCTGTGGACAGCGGCGAAGAGGGCTGCGGCGATGAGGGCGGGGACGAGGCCATGCCGTCATCCTGCCCGCACCACACAACATGCGCAAAGGCCGTTGCGTACACTGCAACGACCGCCTCGCAGGCTCAGCGCTCCCGCCTGCTCAGTGAATCCCGCCTGCCCGGTGAATGCGGCGCGCCCGGTGAATGCGGCGCGCTCGGCGAATGCGGCGCGCTCGGCAAAATAGGGCGCCTCGGTGAGTACGGCGCGCTCGGCGAAATGCGGCGTGCTCGGCGAAATGCGGCGTGCTCAGTGAATCTCGTCCACCAGCACGTCCAGTGTCCACGCGCGCCCCGCGCCCGCCGGAGCCGTCGCCTCCACCACGTACCCCAGATCCCGCAGCGCCTCCACCAGCTCCGCCGGCCCCGAAGGAACCGCACCGGACTGCATGAGCCTGCGCACGATGCGGCCCTTGGTCGCCTTGTTGAAGTGGCTGACCACCTTCCGGGTGGGCGCGTGCAGCACCCGTACGCTCGCCGTGCGCTCCGCGACCTCCCCCTTCGGCTTCCACGCGGTCGCGTACGAGGAGGACCGCAGGTCGAGCACGAGCCCCTTCCCGGCCGTCTCGGGCAGCACGGAGGCCATCGCCGTACGCCAGTGCGCGCCCAACGGTCCGAGGCCCGGCAGCTTCACCCCCATCGAGCAGCGGTACGAGGGAATCCGGTCCGTCACCCGGACCGCGCCCCACAGCCCCGAGAAGACGAGCAGCGAGCGCGTCGCCCGCCGCTTCGCGGCCGTGTCGAGCGAGGCCAGGTCGAGGGCGTCGTACAACACCCCCGTGTAGATCTCCCCGGCGGGCCGCGTCCCCGCGGTCCGCAGCTCCGTGTTCTTGGCGATCTCGCCGCGCAGGCCCTCGCTCAGCCCGAGCACCTCGCGCGCCTTCTCCTCGTCGCCCAGGCACAGTTCGACCAGTTCGTCGAGGACCGCCTGCCGCGCCCCGGCGAGCCCCGGCGACGACAGCGACTCCGGCTTCAACGGCGCGCCCCGCCCGGAGGGAGCCTTTCCTTCGGACGGCGGCAGCAGCACAAGCACGGCGGTTCTCCCTGGAGCATTCGGTACGGGATCGGTAGGTGTTCGGTACGTGAGATACGTGAGAGGGGTGCGCGCAAGCCTACGGGGTGCCGCTCGCCCCGCCCCGCCATACGCTCGCCCTATGCCCCGCCGCCAGATCCGTGTGACCGGCGCAGCCGAGGCGCCCCTGCGGGCCGCGCTGCGCGCACTGCGTACCGAACTCGGTGTGCCCGAGGCGTTCGAGCCGGAGGTGCTCGCCGAGGCGGAGAGAGCCGCGCGCGAACCGAGGCTGCCGGCCCACGACGCGACGGACATCCCCCTCTTCACGATCGACCCGCCGGCATCCACCGACCTAGACCAGGCGATGCACCTTTCCCGCCGCCCGGACGGCTACCGCGTGCGGTACGCCATCGCCGACGTCGCCGCCTTCGTCGTACCCGGCGGAACCCTGGACGCGTCCGCCCACCGCCGGGTGTCCACGCTCTACTTCCCGGACGGGAAGATTCCCCTCCACCCGCCGGTGCTGAGCGAGGGGGCCGCAAGCCTGCTCCCCGACCAGACCTCCCCAGCCGTCCTGTGGACGATCGACCTGGACGCGGACGGCCGCCCCACGGCCACCGACGTCCGCCGCGCCCTCGTCCGCAGCCGTGCCAAGCTCGACTACGAGTCCGTGCAGAAGCGGCTCGACGCGGGCACCGCCGAGGAACCCCTCGCCCTCCTCAAGGACATCGGGCTCCTCCGAGAACAGCGGGAAGTGGCCCGCGGCGGCATCTCCCTCAACGTCCCCGAGCAGGAGATCGCCGAGCGCGACGGCGCGTACGAACTCGCCTACCGCGCCCCGCTGCCCGCCGACGGCTGGAACGCGCAGATCTCCCTGCTCACGGGCATGGCCGCGGCCGAGCTGATGCTCGCGTACGGCACGGGCGTGCTGCGGACGCTCCCGGCGGCCCCGGGCGGCGCAGTGGGCCGGCTGCGGCGTACCGCGCGGGCACTGCGCATCGACTGGCCGCACCACGTCTCGTACGCGCAGCTGATCCGTACCCTCGACCCGCACCTGCCCCGCCATGCGGCGTTCCTCCAGGAGTGCACGACGTTGCTGCGCGGCGCGGGCTACACGGTCTTCCGGGACGGCGTCACTCCGGACATCACCACCCACGCCGCCGTGGCCGCGCCCTACACCCACTGCACGGCCCCGCTCCGCCGCCTGGTCGACCGCTACGCCTCGGAACTGTGCCTGGCGGCGGCAGCCGGGCAGGAGCCGCCGGAGTGGGTGCTCGCCGCCCTCGACGACCTGCCGAAGCGGATGGCCGAGGGCACCCGCCGGGCCGCTACGGTCGAGCGCGAGTGCGTCGACATCGTCGAGGCGGCGCTGCTCAAGGACCGCGTGGGCGAGCTCTTCGACGGCACCGTCGTGGACGTACAGGAACGCGAACCCACCGTGGGAACCGTCCAGTTGGAGTCCCCGGCCGTCGTCGCCCGCATCAAGGGCGAGGGGGCCGCCGGGCCGCTGCCGCTGGGGGAGCGGCTGCGGGTACGGCTCATGCAGGCCGAACCGGGCTCGGCGAAGGTGCTGTTCGCTCCCGCGTGAGTTCAGCGGTGATTTCGGTGGTGGGTTCCTGCCCGAGTTCTCGTACGCGCGCCAGAGCCGCGCGTATCTCCCGTACCAGCGCCTCGGGTTCGTCGGCGTGGAAGCGGATCAGGTGTACGTCCTTGGGGCGGCCCAGGAAGGTGAAGTGCCGTACGAGGGTGGAGAGTTCGAGTGTGATCGTGGTCTGCGCGCCGATGGCCAGGTCGAGCCGGCCGTCGCGCTTCTCGTGCGTGGTGACCAACTCGCGGCGTACGGAGGCGATCGCCGCGAGTGGGACGCGCAGGTCGATGTGGGCGGCCCGGCGGATGCGCAGGACGGTGTCGTCCAGCACGTGCGGGCGGGTCACGGAGGCCGCGTGCATGCCGACGATCAGGAGCAGTGTGTAGACGTCGAGCATGAACACGACCCGGTGCACGGCGGGATGGTTCCGCAGGAGCACCGCCATGCAGACGCTTTCGAGGACGGACACGAAGCCGAAGCCGAACATCATCGCGCCCTGGCCGCGACCGTACGCGAAGGCATGCCCCCGCTCGACGCCGTGCGGCCGCCGGGCCACCCACCGGCCGATGCTCGCCAGCAGCCGCACCTCATGGGCGACGAGCCGCCGTGCGGCCCTGACCACCCCTGCCGCGCTCATCCCGCACGCTCCACGAGCAGCTGGATCGTCCGGCGGACCGCAGCGGCCTGCGCGGGAGCGAAGTCGTCGAGGAAAGCGCGGAAGAAGCTGCCGGAGTCGGTCATCTCGGGGCTGCCCAGGTCGAGTTGGCCGAGACCCATGCCCTCCAGGGCCTCGTCGGGGAGGCAGCCGGCGAGGGCGCGGGCGGCCTGCTCGACGCGCGGGTCGGCCGGGTCGACGCCGACCAGCGCGTCGAGCTGGGCGTACGCCTCGTGCGTCCGCTCCAGGGCGCCGGGCACGTCCGCGGTGGCGCGCAGCGCGGACAGCAGGCGATCACGGTCCGCCGGCGCCGCGACCGTTTCGAGGAAGGCGATCATCTCGCGGTCCTTCGCGGCCATCGCCGGTTCCGGATGCCGGGTCAACTCGCCGAAGAGGGCGGCCAGTTCGGGGGAGACGGGCCCCTCGGCGGGCAGGTCGCCCCCCTCCAGCAGGCTGCGCAGCCGCAGCCGCCGCTCCCGGATCGCCGCTTCCTGTCGCGCGAGGTCGTCGTCGAGTTCCGCGAGCACCTCGGCGAGATCGCGTCCCGCGTCGTCCGCGAGGGCGTCCCGCACCTCGGCGAGACCGAGCCCCAGCTCGGTCAGCCGTTTGATCCGGGCGAGCACGACGGCGTGCCGCAGCTCGTAGTCGCGGTAGCCGTTGGAGCGCCGCTCGGGTTCGGGCAGCAGCCCGAGGTGGTGGTAGTGCCGGACGGTCCGCGTCGTGACGCCGACGGCCGCGGCGAGTTCTCCGATCCGCATGCCCCCAGTAGAAACGTTGACGCTGCGGCAGGGTCAAGCGAGGGCTTTCCCGGCGGGTCGCCGGCATCGGCGACGCGCCTCGGATGGCGAAGGGACGGCTCCAGCCGCGCGCGGTCCCGTCCTACAACACCGCCCACCGAGCCCTCGTCCCGCTTGCCCTCATGGCTCCCTACGCCTTCGGGCTCGTGACCTGGGCCCCGGGCTTCGCGGCCCTGTGCGGCTGGCTCGCCCACATCTCGTACGATCGCGCCCTCGGCTACGGGCTGCGGACGAAGGAGGGCTTCCAGCGTGACTGACCGGCAAGGCAGCCAAGGCGCGGACCGGCAAGGGGCCAAGGGCGCTGCCCGGCAAGGCGCCAAAGCCGATGTCCGACAAGACGCCCAAGGCGCTGTCCGACAGGGTGCCGCGAACGGTGGGCTGCCGCCGCGGGCCCGTTCGCTGGACGGTGGGCTGTCGCCGCGGGCCCGTTCGATCGTCGCGGCGGCCCGTGCGCTTCTGGAGGAGTCCGGCCCCGCCGCGCTGACCATGCGTGCACTCGCCGCCCACCTGGGTATCAAGGCCCCGTCCCTCTACAAGCACTTCCCCGACAAGTCGGCCGTCGAGGTCGAGTTGATCGCGCAGATGCTCGCCGAGTCCGCCACGGCCCTGGAGGAGGCCGAGGCCCACGCCCCCGGCTCGATCCCGGCCCTCGCCGAGGCGTATCGCGCGTACGCCCTCGAACACCCCCACCTCTACTGCCTGGCCACCGAGCGCCCCCTGCCCCGCGCCTCCCTCCCGCCCGGCCTGGAGGACCGCGCCGCCGCGCCCCTCGTCCGGGCCTGCGGCGGCGACATGGAGCTGGCCCGGGCGGCCTGGGCGTTCGCCCACGGGATGGTGGTCCTGGAGATCCACGGCCGGTTTCCGGACGACGCCGACCTGACCGGGGCATGGAAGAGGGGCACGCGGGCGTTGCTCCCGTGAGGAGGTGCGGTGCCATGGGGGCAAGGGGTGATCACGAGCGGGTGGGTGGGAGCGGCGGGACAGTCGGGCCCGGAGAGGTAGCCGTGCCCACAGCAGGGCTCGGAGAGACAGCCAGGTCGATAGCCGGGCCAAGAAGGACCGGTTCCGTCGGCCGGACGGGTGGGCGCGAGCAGGCGATCTGGACCAGGGCGACCCTCGGCCGCCGTGGCCGTCCGCTCGACCTCCTGACCGCCCGCTTCGACCGCCACCGCTTCGCGCCGCACGCCCACGACGAGTACACCATCGGCGTCTGCGTCGGCGGCTCCGAGGTCATCGACTACCGCGGCGGCCGGATCGAGGCGAACCCCGGCTCGATCGTCGTACTCGGCCCGGGGGAGACGCACACAGGCGGCCCGGCCACGTCCGACGGCTACGCCTACCGCGCCCTGTACGCCGAGATCTCCTTGCTCTCCGAAGGCACGTACGACATCCCGCACTTCCGCGACCCCGTCCTCGACGACCCCGAACTGGCCGCGGCCCTACGCCTCACCCACACCGAACTGAGCGCCTGCCCCGACCCGTTGGAGACGGAATCCCGCATACCGTGGCTGCTCACGGCCCTGGCCCGCCGCCACTCCTCGGCCCGCCCGGTGTGCGACACGATCCCGGGCGCGAACCGCATAGCCGCAACGGTCCGAGCCCGCCTGACGGACGAACTCCTCTCCCCACCCTCCCTCGCGACTCTGGCCGCAGACCTGGACCTGTCCCGCTACCAGCTCCTCCGAGCCTTCCGTACGAGCACGGGGATGCCGCCGTACGCCTGGCTGGCCCAGCACCGCGTGAACCGGGCTCGCTGCCTCCTGGAGAAGGGCCACCGCCCCGCCGAGACGGCCGCACTGGTCGGCTTCGCGGACCAGGCGCACCTGACGCGCTGGTTCCGGCGGGTACTGGGCGTGACTCCGGCGGCGTACCGCAACAGCGTTCAAGACACCCGCCGCTGACCGGGCCGAGACTGCGCGAATGACTGCACGCGGCTGGTTTCTCTTCTCCCTGATGGGAGTGCTCTGGGGCGTCCCCTACCTGATGATCAAAGTGGCGGTGGACGGCGACATGTCCCCGTCCATGGTGGTCTTCGCGCGATGCGCGCTGGGCGCGGCCCTGCTGCTGCCCTTCGCCATCCGCCAGGGAAACCTGGCCGGAGTCGTACGCGGGCACTGGCGCCCCATGCTGGCCTTCTCCTGCATCGAGATCATCGGCCCCTGGTGGACCCTGACCGACGCCGAGCGCCACCTCTCCAGCTCGACGGCGGGCCTGCTGATCGCGGGCGTACCCATCGTGGGCGTCCTCCTGGCCCGCTTCTTCGGCGACACGGAACGCATGAGCGCCCGCCGCCTGGCGGGCCTGGCGCTGGGCCTGGGCGGAGTAGCGGTCCTCACGGCCCCGCACCTGAACGGCGGCAACGCCCGCGCCCTGACGGAGATGCTGGTGACGGTGGTGGGCTACGCGACGGCCCCACTCATCATGGCCCGCTACCTGAAGCCGGTCCCGACCCTGCAGCTCATAGCCCCCTGCCTGCTCCTGGCGGCGCTGGTGTACGCCCCGGCAGCGGCGCTGACCCGGCCGACATCGCTCCCGTCCGCCTCGGTCCTGGCCTCGCTCGCGGGCCTGGGCGTGATCTGCACGGCGCTCGCCTTCGTCGTCTTCCTGGAACTGATCCGGGAGGCCGGGCCGACCCGGGCGGTGGTCTTCACGTACGTCAACCCGGCGGTGGCGGTGGCGGCGGGCGTGGCGTTCCTGGACGAGGAACTGACAGCGGGGGTGGTGGCGGCGTTCACCCTGATCCTGCTGGGCTCGTTCCTGGCGACGGCGACCCCGAAGGCTCCGGCGTCCCCGGCGTCCCCGGCGTCCCCGGCGTCCCCGCCCGGCTCCGGCGGCTCCGGTGCCGGGCGGGGCCGCGGGCCCGGTACCATGGTCGACACGGCAGACGAGCCGGGCGGACGGCCGCGTGGAGTCCCCTTCGGGGGTGCTTCCCGAGGAACGTCCGGGCTCCACAGGGCAGGGTGGTGGCTAACGGCCACCCGGGGTGACCCGCGGGACAGTGCCACAGAAAGCAAACCGCCCGGGACCTCGGTCCCAGGTAAGGGTGAAACGGTGGTGTAAGAGACCACCAGCGCCTGAGGTGACTCAGGCGGCTAGGTAAACCCCACCCGGAGCAAGGTCAAGAGGAGCCGCCTCTTCGCAAGAAGGACGGCTCTGCGCGGACGTTCGAGGGCTGCCCGCCCGAGTCCGCGGGTAGACCGCACGAGGCCGACGGCAACGCCGGCCCTAGATGGATGGCCGTCTCCCGGCCGACCGCGAGGTCGACCGGCGACAGAACCCGGCGTACAGCCTGACTCGTCTGCCGCTCTAAGTTTCCGCAGGTAAGGGCATAGCTTTTGCGTACCCTTACCTGCGTGGGTCGATTCTAGGTCGAATTTATGTGTGTCTCCGAATCGCGACGGGCCGATGTACTCCGAGTACTGTCGTCTGCGTCTCAGTCGTAGGGTGCGTGTGGGGCATATCGGGCGCTCCGTGAAAGCGTTGACTGCAGCCAGTGCTGCCGCGTACGGACAAAAACGCATCGGACGCCCTCGCGGTATTGTCCGGCGTGGCCGGAGTCGATGACGATGACCTCGCGTATACCGTCCTTCGCGGTCACGGTGTTCGAGCCTCCTGCTTGGCGTCGATCCCGGTGATCACGGCCTCGATACGGATCTTGATCTCGTCGCGGATCGGGCGTGCGGACTCGATGCCCTTGCCGGCTGGGTCTTCGAGGTCCCAGTCGAAGTACCTCTTGCCGGGGAAGGTCGGCGAGTCCTGCGTTCCGCCGCCCTGCGGCCGCACCCTCGACGGCGAGATCAACGGCTTCGCGATCTCCCACAGCCCGTCCGGAACAATCCAGCCATTGGCAAGGCGGTTGCCCAGGAAACAGCTATACCTGTGGGTCTGGCCAGCAGCGATGCCATCCGCGTGGTCACCGACGCCTGTCCTGACGCGTCCTTCATCGCCACCACCGGCTACACCGGCCGGCAACTTCTACATGCAGGGCTCCATGGGCCACGTCTCCTCACCGGCCTGGGCGTCGCGCTGGCCCCCCGAGCGCCGTCGTCGTCCTGGACGGCGACGGCGCCGCACTGATGCACCTCGGCGCCCTGCCGATGATCGGACACGAGGCACTCGCCAACCTGATCCACGAGTCCATTGGAAGCCAGTCGACGACCTCGGGCAGCACCTCATTCCCGGCCGTAGCCCTCGCAGCCGGCTACCGCACCGCGGAGGGCTGCGACAACTCAAGATCACTTCCGCCTTGCTCCGCCCGTGTTGGTAGGCATTGAGCTCGCGCGCAGCACCTCGCGCGGGGCCCGCCCCGTACGAAGGTGACAGCTGGGATGTTGTTCGGGGCGCCTCTGCGGGAGATCACTGGCAGGATCCGGCGGCGCCGAAGTTCACGGCGCACAGCGCATGAGTCGTACGCCTTGTCGCCCAGGACGGAGTCGGGTCGTCTTCGTGGGCGGCCGGTCCGTCCGGCGACGGGCGGGATGCCGTCGACCAGGTTGAGGGTTTGGGTGATGCCATTGACGTTGGCGGCAGTTGTGATGGCCAGGAGCGGGGTGCCGCGCCCGTCGCAGATCAAGTGGTGTTTGCTGCCTGTCTCGCGCCGGTCGACCGGCGACGGACCGGTTGCGGCACCCCCTTTTTTTCGCGCGGACGTGAGAGCCGTCCGCGCACGCGCGCGTCCAGTCGAGTTCGCCGGCCGCGTGCAGTTCGGCGAGCAGGATGTGGTGCAGCTACTCGAAGACTCCGGTCTTCTGCCAGCGGCCCAGGCGTCGCCAACAGGTCTGTCCGGAGCCGAACCCGAGCTCCAGCGGCAGGAGTTGCCCGGCGATGCTCTTCGCCGCCTGCTCAGGCAGGGTGAGATCGTCCACATCGGTACGGCCTTCGACGGGCTCGGCCACGAGACGGAGTTCGCCCGCACGCCCACTGAGCGGTGCGTCCGACGAGCGGGGAAGGTTCCCGTGGCGGAGCGGCAGCTCGTGCTCAGAAGCGTGGTTAACGAAGGACCGGGCGTGCATCGTGAGGACCTGCTGCGGGAGGTCGCTCGCTTCTTCGGGTGGGCGCGGCTCGGAGCCGATATTCGGGACGCGCTGACTGGCGACATCGACGCGTTGATCGCCGCCGGGTACTTGATCGAGTCGGAGGGCGGCCTGATGTATGCGGAGGGTTCTTGATCCGTTGCGGTGGGCTCTCCTCGTATCGCACGGAGCGCCGCTGAGCTGGCAGGATGAGGTAAGCGCCACGCGATGTTTCGTTGGCGACGCGAGTGATCGAGGGTGGGACGCTCGCGTGGGCAGGGCCATTTCTGAAGGATTCGTATTGCTCCCGGACCGGGACCCGCCGTACACAGGCGTGGCCCTTGTCCTAGACCACGTAGAGCAGCGGTCCGATGTCCAGGTCGGGCGGTGTAGGGGGGCGACGGGGGCCTGGCCGCCGTTGCGTTGGCCAGGCTCGCTTGCGGCCGGTACGCCCCCACGTCGGCCGCAGCCGCTGAGATGACGCGGACGCCACCGAGGCGGACAGCGTAGGCTCCAGAGGTCCGAGGTCATGCACTCCGGTATCGGGATATCGGGCACGGTGTCCGCTGCCGCCACTGGTGACCACCCGTACGACTGTGAGTACCGCCAGGTACCCTCAGACACATCGTCAACGCGGCCCGACGGGCTTCCGTTCCACTCCGGTGGAGTCTCGAAGGACATGCCCCCACCCGCACGAGTCTCTTCGTGCTGCCTGGGGGAAGTCCTTGCTGTTCCGCGCGTCCGCGAAAACGGTCGCCGTCATGGCACTCGACGGTTCGCTGTTCCTGCACCTCACCGAGCAGTTCGTCCACATGCACGGCTATCGGCCCGGAGCCTCGGAGATGCGTTCCTGGGAGCGCAGCATCCCGCTTCTGACCGCCGCGCTCAACGACGCCGGCCTGGGCGACGTCGAGGTCATGCTGGAGTACGCGCTACCACTGAACAGCAAGCGTGCCGATGTCGTCCTCGCCGGCTTGCACCCGGTCACGCAGGAGCCGTCCTACGTTGTGGTGGAGCTGAAGCAGTGGAGCCAGGCGGCTCCGCACGAGGACGACCCCAGCCTGTGCCTTGTCGACGCCTACGCGCACCCCGTGCTCAACCCGATCGAGCAGGTGCGGCGGTACTGCGACTACCTGGTCAACTTCAACGGCGCGGTGGCCGAGCACGGCGAGCGGATCCACGGAGTGGCCTTCCTGCACAACGCCACCGAGTTCGGGGTGACGGGGCTGCGGGAGATCGAGCGCGACGGGCAGGGACGGCTCTTCACGGGGGAGCGTCGCGGTGCGTTCCTGGATCACCTCCGGTCGAGGCTGAGCGACAAGCACCCGGGTGCCCGTGCGGCGGACGAATTGCTCGCGGGCGCCACCGTGCCGTCGAAGCAGTTGATGTCCGTGGCAGCCCAGGAAGTGCGGGAGCGCCAGCAGTTCGTCCTCCTCGACGAGCAGCAGGTCGCCTACCGCATGGTGCTCAACGCGGTGGAGCGGGCGAAGCGCGCCGACCACAAGGAAGTCGTCATCGTCACCGGCGGCCCCGGTACCGGGAAGAGCGTGATCGCGCTCCAACTGCTCGGCGAGCTCTACCGGAGGGGCGTGGCCGCGGTCCACGCGACCGGCTCGCAGTCGTTTACCAAGACGATGCGCAAGGTGGCCGGCTCCCGGAAACGGGAAGTCCAGGATCTGTTCAAGTACTTCAACAGCTTCATGACCACGGAGAAGAACAGCCTGGGTGCTCTGATCTGCGACGAGGCGCACCGCATCCGGGAGACGTCCGCCAACCGCTACACCCGCGCGGCACTGCGGACCGGCAGGGCACAGATCGACGAACTCATCGACGTCGCCCACGTACCGGTCTTCTTCCTCGACGAGCACCAAGTGGTGCGTCCCGGTGAGATGGGCACCGTGGACGAAATCCGTGAGGCCGCGGCCAGACGGGGCATCGACTGCCATGTCGTCCCCCTGGACAGCCAGTTCCGCTGCGGAGGCAGCGACGCCTACCTGCGCTGGGTGGTCCGGCTCCTCGGCCTTGAGCCCGGCGGGCCGGTCGTGTGGGAGCCCGACGATCGCATGCAGTTGCTGGTCGCCGACAGTCCTGAAGAGCTTGAGGCGTTTCTCGATGCCCGCCGCGCCGAGAAGTACGGTGCCCGGATGTCCGCGGGCTACTGCTGGCGGTGGTCCCCCGAACCCAAGCCCGGCGATCCACTGCCTCCCGACGTCGTCATCGGGGGCTGGGCCCGGCCTTGGAACCTGCGCGGGGACCGGTCGGTCTCCGGCGCGCCCCCTTCCGCGCTGTGGGCCACCGACCCTGCGGGCTTCGGGCAGATCGGCTGCGTCTACACAGCCCAGGGATTCGAGTACGACTGGTCCGGCGTCATCGTCGGTCCGGACCTGGTCTGGCGTGGCGACCGCTGGGTCACCGACCGCACCGCGTCCAAGGACCCGGTGTTCAAGAAGTCCACACCGGACACCGATGTGGACCGTCTCATTCGGAACACGTACAAGGTGCTGCTGACGCGGGGGATGGTCGGCACGATCGTGTACTCGACCGATCCGGAGACCCGGGAGAAGCTGCGGGAACTGGTGTCCGGCCGACCGGAGCCACGGCCTGCCGCGATTGAGGAGCCCCTTCTGCGGCGGTGAGCGCGCGATATCCGGCCATGATGTCTGTGCTTCCAGCCGACCGATGTGTCATATGCGTCGGGAGGGTGGTCACTTCCCTAAGATCCCAGGCGTCATTGCGGCCCGACGGGCTTCCCCACGTGGACATGCCCCCATCCGCACGAGTCACTCGTGCCCTGGGGGATCCACCTCGTGTCCATGCTCCTGCTGAAACTGGCAGCGCGGGATCTGCTGAACCTGAACTCGCGACGCCGGATGGTGCCCCATCTCGCCGCGAGGTGGAAGCACTTCCTCAGCACCGACGCTTCGTTGACCGAACGTTCCGCCTGGGCAGAGAGCCTGGTGCATCTTGCCGAAGATCTGGTCGCCGCCGACCGTGGGAACGTCGAGATGGTCGTCGAGTGTGCGGCCACACTCGACGAGGCCGACCGCGCCGGGGACTCGCGGCTCATAGACGTCGTCCTCGTGGGTCATCATCCCGAGGAGAACGGGCTGTCCGTCCAACTCGTCGAGCTGAAACGGTGGTCGACGGTGACCCGGGTGGAGCGAGCCACCGCGGAACTGGTGCATGTCCCCGGTGTGGGGGAGAAGAAGCATCCGGCGCTGCAACTGCGCGAGTACTACGAGGCGTTCACGGGTGACAGAGGTCCGCTGCACGGACTGGACTACGAGTGCGGCGGCTTCGCCTATCTGCACAACGCCACCGACGCCTCGGTGCTCCCGCTGGTCGGCGTGGACGCGCCGACCGGTTCCTACGCCCGTGTCTACACGAATGACCGCCGTGCCCAACTGCTGTCGGACCTGCGGAGCAGCTTCGCCGCCGACGGTGCCGACTCTGCGGCCGAGATTCTTTTGCGGAGCATGGGCCTGCGCAACACCCCGCTGCTCGACGCCATGATCCGCTCCAGCGGCGAGGACACGGTCTTCACCTTGCGCGGTCGTCAGAAGAAGGTCGCGGACCAGATCCTCGACACGGCCGCCAAGGTGCTTCCTGATCCCCGGCGGCCCGCGCTCCTCCCCGACGAGCGACGGGTGGTGTTCCTCGTCACGGGCGGTGCCGGCACGGGCAAGAGCGCCATCGGTCTCCAGCTCAAGGCTGAACTGGAGGCCGATGGCCGCACGGTCAAGTACGCGAGCGGTAGCAGGGCCTTCAACGGCGCGCTGCAGGAGCATGTCGGCTTCGGTGACCGGGAGTTCAAGGAGACCTTCACCTACTTCAGCAACTTCGTCACCCCGCCCGACCCGCCGCTGGACGTGCTGATCTGCGACGAGGCCCACCGCCTGCGCGACCGCTCCACCAACCGCTTCTGGAAACCCGAGGACTGGGGCACCAAGCCTCAGGTGGACGAGCTCCTCGACGCCTCCCGGTTGACGGTGTTCTTCCTCGACGAGGGTCAGTCCGTGCGCCCGCAGGAGGTCGGCACCGCCGCTCTCGTGGAGGACGCGGCACGGCGCTACGACGCCCACCTGGTCCGTAGCTGCCTGCGGGAACAGTTCCGGTGCGGCGGCAGCGACGCCTACATCCGCTGGGTGCGCGGCGCGCTGGGGGTGTCCGACGCGGAGCCGGAGCTGTGGACCCCGGACGGACTGATGCACGTCGAGGTCGTGGACAGCCCGGAGGAACTCGAGCGGATCATCCGTTCCGAGGCCGGGGCGGGAGCATCAGCGCGCATGGTCGCCGGATACTGCTGGCCCTGGACGAAACCCCTGGGCAAGGAGAAGCGACTTGAACCCGACGTCCGGATCGGTGCCTGGCACCGGCCGTGGAACGCGGACAGCGAATCCTTCTGCGAGAACAAGACCGTCCCGCCCTCCAAGATCTGGTCCGTACACGAGAACGGCCTCGGCCAGATCGGCTGTGTGTACACCGCGCAGGGCCTGGAGTGGGACTGGTGCGGCGTGATCATGGGCGAGGACATGGTGCGCCGAGGTGATCGCTGGGAGTTCCGTCGGGGCAAGGAGAGGGCGGACAAGGAGGCGGGCGTCAAGCGGGTAGCCGTTCCCGGGTCGTTCGATCCCAAGGTGAAGCCGAAGAGCGTGGACGATGACGAGTTCGCCCGCCTCGTCCGGCACGCCTACCACGTGCTGATGACCCGGGCGAGCCGGGCGACCGTGCTCTACTCCACGGACGAGGAGACCCGGGACTACCTGAAGGGGCTCGTCGGCGGCGTCGAGATCCACGGTCTGCGACCCACCTGGGAGAACCTGCCGGAGCAGGCGCGACAGCCACACCTGCCCCGTCCCGGCCGAGGTCGGCGCCGCCGCAGGAAGCGTCAGAAGAAGGACACTCCGCCCGGGGAGATGCGTCTTTTCTGAAACGGTGGACCGGTACGTGGAGTGGCGGGCTCCCGGGCCCGCCACCTGCCGGTCAGAAGACCAGGCGCGCTACCACGGTAAGGACCGTCACCAACAGATTGGTGATGACTCCCACCGTGACGTCGACCAGAATCTGACGAATCCGGTCACGACGTGCAAGCGTGTACTCAACGGGGTTCATCGGTTTCCACTCCTGAGCGTGAGCTGGGAATGGCAGGGATCGCCCTACCGGGCATCCGCAGTCACACCGCGTGTGGCACGCGGTGGAGACCACTCATCGCTCATCGCCGAGGACCGGCACCTGGAACACCGCCGACGTACCCTCCGGGAAGGTGCGCAGCGGGTAACCACGTTAGTGCACGCGCCAGTTGGCGCAGATCGATTTTGGAAGCCGCGGTGTCTCCACCCGGGCGCCGGACGCTATGGCGCCGGGCTGGACGTCGTCGATCGCGATGACATCGGCTGTGTGGAGCACAGCCAGGGCCCGGCGGCCCAGCGTCGTGCGGCAACGCCCGTGGTAGCGTCGGTATACAAACTGTATGCGATGTCTGGGGGTTGCCGTGGCGTCCGGTCGGGAGAAGGCCTACGCGTATCTCAAGGACACGGTGCTGACGGACCCCGAGATGCAGGGGGCCTTCGTGTCGGAGCAGGAGCTCGCCGATCGTATCGGTGTCTCTCGCACCCCCATCCGCGAGGCGCTGCTGCTGCTTGCCGCGGAGGACCTGGTCGAGCTCGTGCCCAAGCGCGGTGCCCGGGTGGCGCCGCTGACGGGGCGCGAGGTGCGGGAGTTGATGGAGCTGCGTGGCCTCGTCGAGCGGTACGCGGCCGAGCGGCTCGTCGCGGCCGGGCGGGTCCCCCTGGAAGAGATGCGCTCCCTGCTGGAACAGCAGCGCGCGCTCACCGGTGCCGAGGAGACCCGGGAGTTCATCGCCGTGGACCACCGGTTCCACGCAACCCTGGTTTCGGCCGTCGGCAACACCCTTCTGGACCGGCACTACGACGGCCTGCGCAGCCGCCAGGTCCGTGCCGGGGTGGTCGCCGTCTTCAACCAGCAGGGACGGCAGAAGGCGGTGCTCGACGAGCACGAGGCCATCGTGGACGCCCTCGCCGCCGGTGACGCGCGGGCCGCGTGCGCGGCCATCGACCACCACCTGGGGTCGACCCTCAAGGTTCTTCTCGACGGCTGAGACCCCGTCACTGAGGGACGCTCCCGTGCCCCCGATATCAGGCGTACGTGATCACGAGCATCGTCACGCCCTCCGGTGAATTCCACGGTCCGTGTGGCATGCCCGGAGGGCGACAGGCGTACATGCCCGCCCTGAAGGTGCGGTCCAGTGTTTGGTCGTGCAGCGTGCCGTCGACCAGGTACACCTCCTCCCATACGTCGTGCCTGGTCACGCCCGCAGCCGACGTGTCGGTGCCCGGTGCCCAGCGGACCAGCGCGGTGCGTCGGCCGCTTTCCGGGTCCTCGGACAGGACGCACTCCTCGATGCCTGGGCCGGCGCCGGCCGGGGCGCGCCAGGGTCCGTCGGGGCGGTGGAACTCCAGCTCGGGTCCGCTCAACGCCATACCTCCGGCCGCCGGTTCGCCAGTACGGATGTCTTCTCGCGGACCGTGTCGACCTCGTCGACGTCCAGGTCCGTCACCAGTAGTTCCGGCTCGGCGCCGAGGGAGGCCCGTACCGTTCCGTCCGGGCCCGCCACCAGGCTGTGCCCTATGCCGGTCGGCACCGGGCCCGGGCCGGTGCCGGGGTCGGCCTGGCCGACGGCGGCGATCCAGACGGTGGCGTCCAGCGCTCGGGCCCGCACCAGCAGTTCCCACTGGTCGAGCTTGCCGGGGCCCGCTCCCCAGGAGGCCGCCAGGAGCGTGCCCACCGCTCCGGCGTCGGCGTGGGCGCGGAACAGTTCGGGGAAGCGGACGTCGTAGCAGGTGGCCAGGCCCAGGCGGACGCCGTCCACGTCGATCACGGCGGGGCGGGAGCCGGGGGCGACGGTCTCGGACTCGCGGAAGCCGAAGGCGTCGTAGAGGTGGATCTTGTCGTACGACGCCTCGACGCCGGGGCCGGTGGCCAGCAGGGTGTTGGCCACCCGACCCTCGTCGGCCGGGGTGAACATGCCGGCCACGACGACCGTGCCGGTCGCCCGGGCGATCTCGCGGACCCCGTCGGCCCACGGCCCGTCGAGGGGCTGGGCGAGCGGGGCCAGCGGCGTGCCGAAGCAGGCCATCGACGCCTCCGGGAAGACGACGGCACGGGCTCCGGCGTCCGCGGCGCGGCGCGTCCACTCCTCGACGAGGCGCAGGTTCTTGTCGGGGTCGGGGCCGGTGGTGAGCTGGCTCAGGGCGATCCGCACGGGCGGTGCCTCCCTCTGGGAGTCGGGGTCGGTGGCCGTTGTCAGTGGGGGAGAGGGGCGTCCGCCGGGGTCCCGGGCTTCGGTGCGGCCAGCTGTGCGTCCTCCTCTACGGCGGCGTCGGGGTCGCGGCCCAGGAGGACGCCCACCACGGAGACCGCCGCGGCGAGGGCGATGTAGACGGCCAGCGGCACCCAGCTGTCGTAGGCGCTCAGCAGGGTGGTGAACAGGAGCGGGGCGATGGCGCCGCCGATGATCCCGGCCAGGGTGTAGGCCAGCGAGGAGCCGGTGTAGCGCAGCCGGGGCGAGAACTGCTCGGCGATGAAGGCGGCCTGCGGTCCGTAGAGACAGCAGTGGATCACCAGGGCGACGACGACTCCGGTGGCGAGCAGCGGCCAGGAACCGCCGGCTGCCATCGGGAAGAACACGAACGGCCACACTGCGGCGGCGATCGCTGAAACGCCGTAGAGCAGGCGGCGGTTGACGCGGTCGGAGAGCGCGCCGGCCAGCGGCATCAGGAAGACCTGGACCGAGGAGCCGATGAGGACGGCCGTGAGGGCCGAGCCGCGCGACATGTCGAGTTCCTGGGTGGCGTAGGTCAGCACGAAGACGGTGAACATGGCGTACAGCACGTCGGGGCCGACCCGGCACAGGATCGCGGCGGTGAGGGCGCGGGGCTGGGTGGTGAAGACCTCGCGGATGGGGGCCTCGGGCCGGGACTTCTCGGCTTCCATCGCCTTGAAGACCGGGGTCTCCTCCAGCTTGGCCCGGATCCACAGCCCGAAGGCGACCAGTACGCCGGACAGGAGGAACGCCACACGCCAGCCCCACGACTCGAACTGCGCCTCGGTCAGCAGTGCGCCGAGGGCGGCGAGCACACCGTTGGCGAGCAGGTTGCCCGCGGGCGGGCCCACCTGGGCGGCCGAGGCGTAGAAGCCCCGGCGGCGCGGGTCGCCGAACTCGCTGGACAGCAGTACGGCGCCGCCCCACTCGCCGCCGACGCCGACGCCCTGGGCGAAGCGCAGCACGACCAGCGCGATCGGCGCGGCCACGCCGATCGTCCCGTAGGCGGGCAGCAGGCCGATCAGGAAGGTGGCCACGCCGATCAGGACGAGTGTGGCGATCAGCACCTTCTTGCGGCCGATCACGTCGCCGAGCCGGCCGAAGACGAATCCGCCGAGCGGGCGGGAGAGGTAGCCGACCGCGTACGTGGAGAACGCCAGAAGCGTGCCGGTGAGCGGGTCTTCCGAGGGGAAGAACAGATCACCGAACACCAGGGCCGCGGCGGCTGAGTAGACGGCGAAGTCGTACCACTCCAGGGCCGTGCCGGTGAGGCTCGCGACGAAGGCACGGCGGACGCCGGAGCGCTTCTCCGCGGCTCCGGCGTCGCTCGCCGCGGCTCCGACGTGGCTCTTCGGGGCTCCGGCGTCGCTCTTCGGGGTGTCGTGCATGGGGCCCATCCTTGCTCCGGGGACATCGACCTTCCGGCATACTTCTTGTATACAGGTCGTATGCGCAAGCCCTGCGCCGGAAGTTAACCGCGGAGAAATCAGGATCCGCGGGGCCCCTTCCCGATCCCTGTTGCCTGTTCCCCGATCCCTGGGAGTGCCCTCATGGCCGTGCTGACCTTCGAACTGCCCGACGGATCGACGCGCGAGGTCGATGTCGTCCGGGTCCTCAACGCCGGGTACGCCGGGCGCAGCCAGGAGGACGTCGCCGCGCACGTCGCGGAGCTCGCCGAGCTGGGCGTACCGGGCCCGTCCGTGACGCCGGCGCTCTACCCCGTCTCCCCGTACCTCGCCCAGCAGACCGGCCGCGTCGCGGTCCAGCACGGCCGCACCTCCGGCGAGGCCGAGTGGGCGCTGGTCGTCGCGGAGGGCGGTGAACTGCTGCTGACCGCCGCCTGCGACCACACCGACCGCGACCTGGAGGTGCACGGGGTCGCGTGGAGCAAGAACGCCGGCCCCGATGTCCTGGCCCGCCGTGCCTGGCGCCTGGCCGACGTGGAGACCCGCCTCGACGAGCTCACCCTGCGTGCCTGGGTCAGCCACGACGGCACCGAGACCGAGATCCAGGCCGGGACGCTGGCCGAACTCCTCGCCCCGGCCTACTGGGTCGACGTCCTGAGGTCTCGCGGCGAGCTGACGCCCGGGACCGTGCTGATCTCCGGCACCATCCCGATGGCTCCCGGCGTCGACCAGTTCGCCGACGGCTGGCGCGTCGAACTGGGCGACCCGGCCGGCGGCGACACCATCAGCCTCGCCTACGACGTCCGGCCCATGCCGGAGCCGATCGGCTGACACGCCTGAGTTTGTCTCCCAACTGAATCGTCCCGCTACGAAAGTCGCTTGTGGGTGCCTCCGTCCGGATGATGGGGTCGCACGGTGACCGACCACGAAGAGGCTGCGACTGTCCGGCCGTTGACCCTGGCTTGGGTGAACCGGCACCTGGAAGTCGGCGAACGGATCGTCAGAATCGAGGCGCTGCACGGCGGTGCCACCGCCGAAATGCGGCGGCTGACCATCGGCACGCGGGACGGAGGCACCCGCGACCTGGTGCTGCGGAGCTTCGTCGACCCGTTCTTCGTGGAGCACGCCGAGGACGGTCTGAACAGGGAGACTGGCGCCCTGACCCAGCTCCCGGGGACCGGCGTGCCGGCTCCCGGACTGGTCGCGGTCGATCCGACCGCCGCGCAGTGCGAGTATCCGTCGCTCCTGATGACCCATCTGGCGGGCCGGACGGTCCTCGACGACGAGGGACTGGAGACGCGCGTCCCTCTGCTGGCCCGCCAACTCGTCGCGATCCACGGGGTGCGGCCCGCCGAGCGGCCCCGGAAGTATGTGACGTTGACGACCGCCGACACCGTCGTGACCCCGAAGG
The DNA here is from genome assembly GCF_026341515.1 of Streptomyces sp. NBC_00878. Taxonomy (NCBI): domain Bacteria; kingdom Bacillati; phylum Actinomycetota; class Actinomycetes; order Kitasatosporales; family Streptomycetaceae; genus Streptomyces; species Streptomyces sp. NBC_00878. Next base: position 7,798,477 of record NZ_JAPEOK010000001.1, read on the forward strand.
GCGCCGACGCCGCGGCATGGGCCGCGGCGATCGACGTGATCCGGGGGCCCGTGCCGCCCTATGAAGGGCGCTTCCTGCACCGGGACTTCCACCCCGGCAACGTGCTGTTCGAGGTGCCGCCCTCAAGGCCGGCAGGTGCCCGGATCACCGGAGTCGTCGACTGGGCAGCGACCTCCTGGGGTCCGGTGGATCTCGATGTGGCGCACTGCTCCACCAATCTCGCGCTGCTGCACGGCCCGGCGTGGGGTCTGCGGTTCGCCGAGGCGTACGAGGAGGCCGGCGGCGTGCTCGCCGCGGCGGCGAGCGAGCGGCTGTACTGGCGGGTGCGGGACGGGCTGGCGTTCTCGGAAGAGGTGCGGTTGGTGGCGCGGCCATGGCGGGAGGCGGGGAGGACGGAGCTGACGACGCGGGTCGTGGAGGAGCGGCTGGATGCCTATGTCACCGGCTTGATGGACGGGCTGGGCTGAGCCGAGGCGACCGCACTCCCAACTCGGGCACCTCTCGCTGACCGCACTCCCAACTCGGCACCCCTCGCTGCCAGGACCCGAGCCTGGCGGCGAGGGGTGCCCGAGTTGCTGTTCGCTACGCGAGGAGGAAGATGGAATATCAAGGCTGACGATCTCGATGAAGGCGCGCCGACAGAACACGGAAGCCTCTACTGAATTCGCCACTGTATCGCCATGTGCGGGCCCGCGATCGCTATGTGCAGGCCCGCGCGAGGCCACGGCGTGCAGCTTCTTTCAGGGGTGACGGTGATGACAGAAGCGCAAGAGAGCGGTCTGCAGCTTTCCCAGATGATCTCGGCGCTCCGTGACGAACTTGAACAGGCCCAGCTGAATGCAGAAGGGGAAAATCTGCGATTCGGCATTTCTGGCGTCGAAGTCGAAGCCACTGTCCAGGTCTCCAAGGAGTGGGAAGGCAAGGGCGGTGTGAGGTTTTGGGTCATCGAGGCGGGTGGCGGCCGAACGAAAGGTAATTCCACGAGCCAGCGGATCAAGTTGGATCTGACTGTGCCCGACGGTATGCGAATTGCCGATCCCAAGGGGAACGTGCAATGACGCGTTTGAACGCCGAGTCTCTTGTCTGTGTCGAGACAACCGAGAAACGCGGCTCCGGTTACTTGCTGGCACCCAACCTCGTACTGACGGCAGGGCATTGTGTCGAGCCGAAGGGCACCCTGGTCGATGTCAAGAGGTTCAAGCGCAACGCGGACGGTCGATACGACCTGACGGACCCGCACACCTTCGAGGTCAAGGTGCACGGCGGGAACAGCGGGAACAGCGGGAACGGCGGGAACGGCGCTTCGGGCGAACAGGAAATCGATTTCGCGCTGCTGGTCAGTGCCGACGAAGACCCGTTCACGGTAGGTGAGAGCGCTTCGTCCGAAGAAGTGCGGCTCGGCCGTCTCGTCGGCACGGACGCCGTTCCGGCGCAGGCCCTCGGTTTCCCCAAGGCTCAGATCGGCTCCGGCCGCATGAACGTCGAGGACGCCCGCGGCACCGTGCGTCCGCTGACCGGCTCTCGCTCGGCGAACGATGCCGGTGTCCTGATCGAGAGGCTGAACTTCCAGGTCGAGAGCGGGGTGCCGACGAGCCGTCCGGGACCGTCGCTGTGGAGTGGCATGTCCGGCTCGGCCCTGTTCAGCGGCGATCACCTGGTGGGTGTCGTCGTGGAAGACCGCGCATCCATCAACGGTCGACTGCACGTCGTCCCCGTCAGTCGAATATTCGGCAGGCAGGGACGGCCGGACGCGAACCAGTGTCTCGACCGGGCACGCGGGCTCGACCCGGCGACACGGGTGCAACTGGACCCGGTGTGGGCGGGCGGTGATGTGCTGCGACCGGCCTACGAGCCCATGCCGATCCGGTACCAGTGGTCGGAGGCGGACCTCCTGCGAGCCCGCCACGACGTCGTACCTTTCCGAGGCCGGAAGGAACAGCTCGGGGAGCTGACCGACTGGTGCGAGCGGAACACCGAGCGGCCCGTGCACGTGCGGCTTCTGTTCGGGGACGGTGCCGTGGGCAAGACCCGCCTCGCACGGGAGTTGTGCCGCCGGATGGGCGACAGAGGCTGGATCGCAGGAATCATCGATCCCGTCGATCTTTTGCGCTTCGGATTCTCCCAACTCCTCGACCTGGCGGAAAGTCGGCTGGTGGTCGTCGATGACGCCGACGCGTACGCCGGCCAGCTGAACGCTCTCCTCGACGAGGCCGTAAAGGATCGGAGCGGTTTTCCGCTGCGCATACTGGCCATTGCCCACAGTGATGGCCAGTGGTGGCAGGCGCTCAGGCGGCGATATGAGGCACTCCTGGAGGAACGCGACCCCCCACTCCGCCTTACCGCTCCGAAGCTCGAAGGACGCAAAGCCGTCTACGACGCCGCCCTGAAATCCTTCACCTCCTGGTACCAGCACAAGGAATCAAAACAGAATTCGGACGCCGGTCGGAAGAACGGCGATTCCCCGTCGGCGCAGGAGCGGCTGGACCGAGAGGGGGACGGACCGGATCTCGAAGAACCTGACTTCGCCAGCTATCTGCTCGTCCTCATACAGGCTCTGGTGGACGCGCGCGCACGTATCGGCATCGAGGAGAGCAGCGCGGTCGTAGGCGGTCCCCGGCCGATCTCCCTGCGAGCGGCACTGCTGGACTACGCCATTGACGTGGAGCGGGAAGCGTGGCGGAAAACGGCCGGCCAAGCAGGGCTCTACAGCGATCCGGTGCTTCTCGAACGGGTCGTCGCCATCTCCAGCCTGGCAGCGGCTGACGGCACCGAAGAAGGCGCCGGTGAGACCGAGGCCGCGCGCCGGCTGCGGCTGGTTCCCGATCTCGCCGACGAACCGGAGTGGCGCAGGCGCGCGTTCGCCCGCTGGCAGCACACGCAGCTCAGCGGGGAAGGCTATCTGCGTACGCTCCAGCCGCTGCGACTCGCCGATCGCCTGGGAAGCAAGGTGATCGCGGCGTTCCCGGACCTGGCCATGCAACTGCTCGATGTCGAGGGGACCGGCGACGGCACGCCCCAGGAACCCGCCGCACAGTCACGCCAGGTGCTCAACGTGCTGCAACTGCTGCAGTTCACCATGGCCGACGACGGCATGGCCGCGGACGGGCCCGGCACGGAGAAGGACGGGACTCAGCCGGCATCGCAGCCCGACGCGGAGCAGCACAAGGCGCGCGAGGCCCTGGCCGGGGCGCTCCATGAGCATGCGGCCGCCCTGGTCCGGCTGGTCAAACGCGTCGCGGTCACGGATCAGGACGACTCCGCGCATGCCATCGGCACGTCCCTGGCCGCCGCACTGAATTGCACGCTCCCCAAGGAGTCGGCGCAGGAGGTCTCCGCCCAGGTACTGCGGGAGTTCGACGTGTCCTGCCCCGATGCCCTGCTGGAGCTGGCGACGGCCGTGGCGGAACGCGCGGTGCAGTACCACCGGCGCGCCGCCGCCGGACCGCCCACGCGCGAGAGCCGCAGAGGACTGGCCCAGGCCCTGCAACGGTGGTCGCTGTACCTGGCCAGTTCGGGCCTGCGCATCCGGGCGCACAGTGTCGCCGGGCAGGCCGTCGACACCTACCACGCGCTGCAACAGCTCAGTCCGTCCGAGGAACACGAGTTCTACCTGGCCGAGGCACTCAAAGACCTGGCGGACCGGCTGGTCGACGTCGGGCGGTTCGAGGACGCCGACAACTGCGCCCGCGATGCCATACGGCGCCTGGAGCCGGTGTTCCAGCGCAACCCCACCCGCGGGCACTCCTTCGGTCTCGTGAAGGCCCTGTGCACCCTGGCCACGGCGGCTCACGGCACCGGGCGCCAGCGCGAGGCGTTGCAGGCGGCGACCGAGGCATGTGACCTGATCGGGCAGTTGCCGGAGGAACGCGAAGGCGACGCCGAGCACGGGCCGGACGAGATCCAGGGCATGAAGGCGTTCGCGTTGCGCGGCCTCGCCTGGCAGCTCGGCGCGAGCGGACGCGTCGACCAGGCGGTGGCGAAGGCCACCGAGAGCGTCAAGGCGTACGAAGCACTGCGCGAGAGGTGTCCCGGCCTGTGGAAGCGGGACATCGCCGAAGCCCTGTCCGTCCTCGGCGTCCAGCACGCCGCCAGGGAGGAGTGGGACGACTGCGTCGCCCGGCACAGCGAGGCCGTGAACGACTACTACAACGCGCTGGAGCGGGAGTACCGCGAGGCCGTACGTCCTCAACACGCCCTCGCGCTGGTCCGGTTGGCGGACGCGTACCTGGGCAGAGCGCGTTCCCGGTCGTCCGAAGGCCAGCACGAAGGCCAACACGAAGGCCACCACGAAGACCTGCGGGAGGCGCAGGACCACGTGGAGCAGGCGTTGGACCAGTACGACCGGATGCGCAAAGAGGACAGATGGGCCAACCGCGTCCACGAGGCGTGGACCAGCCGCCTGCAAGCGGAAGTACTGCTGGAACTCGGCACCACGGACCGCCGGGCCGAGGCCGCGGCCCGGAAGGCGCTGTCCCTGTACGACGAGATGGACGTACGCGCCTGGAAGCTCAGGTTCGACAGAGCACGCGCACAGGCGGTGCTGGCCGAAACGTACGGGGGCCGGGGGCGCCCCCGGGGCAAGGTCCTGCGCGCGCACGAGCAGGCCAAGGACGCGTTCGCCCGGCTCGACGCCGAGGAGCCGGGGCGGGCCGAGGCCGCGGTGCGGAAGGTCGAGAACGCGATCGAGGACCTCAAGCAAGCGGGTCCGCCCGTCCGGCCCCGTGCGGAGTCCGCGGCGAACCGGTCGGGCAAGCGGCGCAAGCGCCACCAGCCGAAGCCCCGCCTCCGCAGCCGTCAGCGCACTCATACGCGTCGGAGACACCGGTGAAGCCCCGGGGCCGAGGTGCGGGGGAGCGGCTACGGCCCGCTACTGGATCGAACGGCACTGGATCGGACGCCACTGGATCGGACGGCCTCGCCGTCGCCGACGCAACGACCGGGAGCTAGCCAAGGAGTACCGCGATGAACAAGCAACGACCCGCCGCACCACGTTCCACAGCCGCGTACCGTACGTCACTGCCCTGGCGGATCGTCACCGCCGGCGCCGAATACGTGGACCGGCGCATCGGCTGGGACAGACTGCCCGTCCTGCCGGGCCTGTTGACGCTCCTCGGACTGCGCGTCAAGCTCCGGCAGAAGAACCTCCACGACACCGGCCACCTGCCCTCGGTCGATCCGCCCGATCCCGCGCCCCCCTCCGGGACCCACAAGGTCAACCGGACCGTCGACGGCAGCCACAACGATCTCGACGAGCCGCGGATGGGCATGGCGGGCACCCGCTTCGGCCGGAACATCCCGCTGGACCGGATCGCACCGGCCACCCCCGAGGACGTACTGTCCACGCCGAGCCCGCGCGAGGTCAGCCGCGCCCTGCTCACCCGCGACGAGCTCACCCCCGCCGAATCGGTCAACTCCCTGGTCGCCGCCTGGCTTCAGTTCATGGTCCGTGACTGGTTCAGTCACGGGACCAGCCCCACGGAACAGCCCTGGGAAGTACCTCTCATGGACGACGACCCGTGGCCGGAACACCCCATGCGGATCATGCGGACACCGGACGACCCGACCCGCGACCCGCAGGCACCCGCGGGGACGCCCGACACCCGCGTCAACGTGTCCTCCCACTGGTGGGACGCCTCGCAGATCTACGGGACGAACGAGACCGAGCAGCGCCTGATGCGCGCCGGCGAGCTGGGCAAGCTGCACCTGTGGGACGACGAGCAGTCCCCGGTCCCCTCGGACCCCTCCCGGGACCCCTCGCACATCCCCGGCTTCTGGCTGGGCCTCGCCATGATGCACGACCTGTTCGCCCGTGAGCACAACGCGATCTGCGATCACCTGCACGGCGCGTACCCGTCCTGGAACGACGAGGAACTCTTCCAGCGCGCCCGGCTCGTCAACGCCGCGCTCCTCGCCAAGATCCACACCGTGGAGTGGACACCGGCCGTGATCAGCCACCCCACCACCGTCACGGCACTGCGCGCCAACTGGTGGGGCCTCGCGGGCGAGCGCGTCCACCACCTCTTCGGCCGGATCAGCGACAGCGAGGTCGTCAGCGGCATCCCCGGCGGGGAAACGGACCACTACGGCGTCCCGTACTCCCTCACCGAGGAATTCGTGGCCGTCTACCGCATGCACCCGCTCATCCGTGACGAGTGGCATCTGCGCGCCGCCGCCGACGACGCCAGCCTGCGCCACTGCACCCTCCGCGACATCTCGGGCCCCGGGGCACTGAAGGCCCTGGAGACCACCGAGATGGCCGATCTGCTCTACAGCTTCGGCACGCTCCACCCCGGACTGGTCACCCTGCACAACTTCCCCAGGTTCCTCCAGGAGTTCGAGCGCCCGGACGGACATCTGCAGGACCTCGCCGCCACCGACATCCTGCGCTCCCGGGAGCTGGGCGTCCCCCGCTACAACGAGTTCCGGCGGCTGCTGCGGCTGAAGCCCGCGGCGGACTTCGCGGAGCTGACGGAGAACCGGGCGTGGGCCGAGCAGATCCAGCGGCTCTACGACGGCGACATCGAGAAGGTCGACCTCATGGTCGGGCTGTACGCGGAGAAGCTGCCGACCGGATTCGCCTTCAGCGACACGGCGTTCCGCATCTTCATCCTGATGGCTTCACGCCGGCTGAACAGCGACCGCTTCTTCACCGAGTACTACACCCCCGAGGTGTACTCCAAGGCCGGTATGGCCTGGATCGACGACAACTCCATGATCACGGTGCTGCTGCGCCACCACCCGGAGCTGCGTACGGCTCTCGCGGGGCTGACGAACGCCTTCGTGCCGTGGCACAACGCCGGAAGGACGGTGGACTGACATGGCAGCGATTGACAGGTCCCGCGAGGAACGGGAGCACCAGGTCGCGGCGGCTGCCGCGCGGTACGACGAGACCGGTGACGAACGGCGGGCGGTCGAGCGTCAGCAGGACGCCGGGGTCGCCTTCCCCGATTCGCAGGAGGCGCTCGCGGCGCGCGCGGCCCGCCTGCTCGACCGGCACGCGGTGCCCGCCGCCATGGTGGTGGAGGCCGTCCGGGCGGAACCACTGGCCGAGTCCGCAGCGTACGAACGCATCCTCGGGGTGTCCAAGGATCTGCAGGCATGGAGCTTCCTGCCGCGCGGCGCCCGGGCGGCCCGCACCGTCGCCCGGATCTCGGCGCGGGAGAACGGCCGTGAGCTGCCTGTCGGAACCGGCTTCCTGGTGTCGCCGAGCCTGCTGCTGACCAACCATCACGTGCTCCCCGACGCGGAGGCCGCCCGGCAGAGCTTCGTGGAGTTCGAGGCCCAGGTCAGTGTCGACAACACACCTCAGCCACTGACGCGGCTGGAACTCGACCCCGACGGCTTCTTCGTGGCGGACGCGAGGCTCGACTTCGCCCTGGTGCAGGTCGCCCCGGGCCCGGACCAGCGGCCCCCGGGCGAGACGTTCGGCTGGAACCGGCTCAGCGTCCAGACCGGAAAGCTGGTGATCGGTGAGCCGGTCAACGTCATCGGCCATCCGATGGGGCGCCTGAAGGAGATCGCCGTACGCGACAACCTGCTCCAGGTGCGCCTCGACGACTTCATCCACTACAAGACGGACACCGAGCCCGGCAACTCGGGCTCTCCCGTCTTCAACGACCAGTGGGAGGTCGTCGCTCTCCATCACAGCGGTGTGCCCAGGACCGACGAACAGGGCCGCGTCCTGCGCAGTGAGGGAGAGGTCTGGCAGCCCAATGACGGCGATGACGCCATCGACTGGGTGTCCAACGAGGGCGTACGCATCAGCTCCCTCCTGAAGCACCTCGCGGCCCTGCCCCTCACCTCCCGGCAGCAGGCGCTGCTGGCCGAGATGGGCCCGGAGTCGGGGCTGGGTGTCGCGGAGACCGCCGTCGGTCCGATGGCGGCTCCCGCTCCCGCTCCGACGCCCACTCCCACCGCCGCAGCGCCACGCCCGTCTGTCGAGAGGGTCCCTGTGCTCAGGGGCCTGCGTGCCCGGGACGGCGCGTTCGGCGGCAGACGGCACCTGGTCTTCCTGCACGGCCGCTCCCAAGAAGAAACGAACCCGGAGGATTCGCGCCGGGAATGGACGGCCGGACTCAACCAGGGGCTCGTCCGCGCCGGGCTCGCTCCGGTCGACCCGGCGGACGTCTGGTACCCCTACTACGGCGACAGGCTGGTGCAGGCCCTGGCCGCACACGAGGCCGTCCCCCACTTCACCGAGGCGCCGACCGCCAGGGCCGCGGAGGCGGTCGCACCCGCCACCCCCACCGCCCGCGCGGTGTACGAGGAGATCATCGGCGAGGCGGCCACGAAGTGGGACATGCCGCAGGAGGGCCCGATGGCCACCGAACGGTTCGGCCTGGACGGCGTGGTCGGGGCCCTGCAGAAGCGGCTGAGCTGGCTGGCCGCCAGGAGCGACCTCGATGCCTGGGCCATCGCCCTGGTCTTCCGTGACGTGGCCGCGTACCTCGACGACCGCCGGATCCGGGACGAGGTCCTGGACTGCGTACTCGAGACGATGCCGGACTCTGGGGACGTGGTGCTCGTCAGTCACAGCCTCGGCACGGTCGTCGCCCTGGATCTCGTCACGCGGCTGTCTCCCGGAGTGAACCTCGTCCATCTGACCACGGCGGGCAGTCCCCTCGGCATGGACAGCGTGTACGGCAGGCTGCTCGTCGGCGGGCCCAAGCGCCCGGACATCGTGGCGGACTGGCTCAACGTCTGGTGCCCGACCGACGCGGTGGCCATCGGCTGCCCGCTGCGCGACGACTGGGCGGACGGACTGTCCGACCTCGCTGTCGTCAACGCCCGCGACCGGGCGCACAAAATCGTCGAGTACCTCGCCCACGCCGAGGTCGCCCGGTCGATCGGCAGCCACCTCGTCGGCTGAACCCGAACCGCCCGGTCCTGATGGAGGCTCAGGCCTGTCCCGAGCCTCCATGTGGAGTCGCGAGCAGCGACGGCGTGCCGCCCAACTCGCCTGCACGGCGGAAGGGTTCCGCAATTCAAATTAGGAATATTCAACGAATGGAGTCCGTTTCTCCCTGTCGCACTGTTCTCGGCTCCGCATTAGGATGGCGGTATGAAGACAACCGAGTTCTATGAAGTAAGGGAGGGCGATGCGCTCTCCGTAATCGCGAAAAGGTTCCATGTGACGCTGGCTCAGATCCTGGAGTGGAACCCTCAGATCACCAATCCGAATCTCATACACCCGGGACAGCGGGTCCGTGTGGCCCCACCGGGCGGAGAGCCTGACGGCGAGTACGAGCCCTACCCGGGAAAGGACTTCTTCCAGTCTTCCGTGAGTAGCCCGGTAATCGAGGCCATGGGCTATCGCCTCATCGAGGAGGGTTGCTCGGCATACTCCGGCGGACCCGACTACCAATGGAGCGAGGCGGACCAGAAGTCCTACGCCAAGTGGCAGCGCAAGCTCGGCTTCTCAGGTGCGGACGCGGACGGAACTCCCGGTAAGCAGTCGTGGGACAGGCTCCATGTGCCCGCCATCTACGAGTGAACAACTCGTCCCGGGCACCAACGGAGACTGGCAATGGACCATTCTGTGGCGGGCCCGGAGGGCCATTCGGATCGCACGCGCCGACGGGTCGCGACCGGGTTGCATTTCCGACCCCCGCGATCGGCATGGCGTGCACGGGCCAAGACCCGTATCGCCTATCTCGAGGCGCAGCTGAATCATGAGAATGCCGAGCCGTGTTCCGACGATCGTAAGGCCTTTATCGACGGAGCAAAAAGCCATCTGGGAAAGGCCCGCTTCGCGGCCGACGAAACATTCGGATGGCGGCGGCCATGGTCGGGTTCAACCGCCCGCGAAGGCGTTTGGTCGAATGTGCGCAGCGCCGAGGTGCTCCTGCTCCAACTGGCTTCCAAAGCGGAAGCCGTCGGCCGCGCAAGCGAGGTCATGGCGCTGGCCAAGCTCCATCTGGACAAGGACGACCCACTGCGCGTCAGACTCGCCCAGCGGATCCGATTCATCGTTTCCGGCAAGCTGACGGCGAGCGACAGGGATCTCCTGGCCCGGGCGCTCGACGGCGCGAACAACGCTCTGGACAGCGAACTCGCCCGAGTCCACAGCCTGCGCAACATGCTCTGGACCGCCACGTTCGTCGTTCTTCTCGGCGTTATGGGCATCGCCCTCTACGGCTGGTTCTCCCCCAGCTCGCTGAGCTTGTGCTTCACACCCAAGGTCAGCCCGGGCGGCGTGAACCAGATGGACGTCGTGTGCCCCAGCATGGAGTATTCCGACGTGTCGACAAGCACGGCTCCCAGCAGCAAGGCTCTGCCGAGGGACATCCTCACCGTCGAGATCGCTGGGCTGGCCGGCGCGGCGCTCACGGTCATCGCCTCGCTGCGTCGGATACGGGGTACCAGTGCCCCCTATATGTTGCCCCTGGCGTCGGCGGTCCTGAAGTTCCCCACCGGCGCGCTGTCGGCCTTCCTCGGAGTGCTGCTGATCAGGGGCGCCTTCGTCCCCGGACTGAGCGACCTGGACAGCAGGGCGCAGGTTCTCGCCTGGGCCGCGGTCTTCGGCGCCGCGCAGCACCTGGTGACCCGCCTGGTCGACGATCGTGCCCAGATGACCTTGTCGGAGGTAAGCATGCCCACCGACGCGGCGGTCGACCCGGAGAACGCCGCCGTCAAGGAGGACCGCGAGGTGGAGGAGGCCGACACTCCCGCGTCGCGGACCGCCGTCTGGGCCGACGGTGGGCAGGCCCCAGGCCCGGACGGCGAACGTGCCCGGGAAGCACCGGCGGACCAACCTTGACGGCATGCCTCGCAGTAGCCTGCGGCAGGATCAGCCGACAGGCGCACTGGCGGCGCGGCCCGCGGTGTGGTCGAGCGGGCGCGGACAGAGACGGGTCGCGTGAAGGCCGTACGGGCGGGCCGGGTCAGACCGATCCGGCGGGCTGCTGTCCGGCCGCCGCCTTCAGCCGCTTGCCCGAGTGTCGGCCCGCCCGTGTGTCATTGCGCTTGCGGTGACTTCCTTGCGGGCGGCCGTGGGTCCCGGTGCTTCGGCCGTACACCTCGGTGTTGTCCGGGTTCACGAAGCCCTGGCCCTCGTTGTCCCTGACCAGAAAGGGTTGTGCAAAACGTTTTGGATCCTTAGCGTCCGGTTCGGACGGAAGGATCCGCATCATGCGCCGACTGATCGTGACCTCCTGCTCGGTGCTCGTCGTGCCCGAGTCGGGCCCCTGCCGGGTGGAGCCGGACCAGGACATCGTGGTCGAGGACGGAGTCATCGCCTGGCTGGGCCCGGCGGGCTCCCGACCGGACGCCGTTGGACCGGACGCCGCCGGGGCCGTCACCGCCGGCGCGGAGATCGTCGACGGTACGGGACTCGTCGCCGTACCCGGCCTGGTGAACGCCCACACGCACGGCCCCATGACGCTGATGCGCGGCGCCGCCGAGGACGTGAGTGTCGAGGACTGGTTCAACGAGCGGGTGTGGCCCATGGAGGTCAACCTCACCCCTGCCGACGTCGGGCTCGGTGCGGAGTTGGCGTGTGCGGAGATGCTGCTCAGCGGGGTCACCACGTTCGCCGACCACTACTTCCACGCCGAGCGGATCGCCGACGCCGTCGTACGTACCGGAATCCGCGCCGACATCGCGCCGACCTACTTCAGCAGCCGGGGCCGGGCCGCCCTGGAGGAGAGCGCCGAGGTCGCCGCCGCCCTGCACGGTGCCGGTGGCGGGCGGGTCACCGCGTCGCTCGGCCCGCACGCGCCGTACACCGTCGACGACGCGGATCTGGTCCGGATCGCCGAGCTGGCCCGGGAGTTGGGCCTGCGGGTCCATATCCACGCCGCCGAGCATCTGGAGCAGACCGAGTCGAGTCTCGCGCGGCGTGGGATCACCCCCGTCACGGTGCTGGAGCGGACCGGTGTGCTGGACGCGGGCGCGCTGATCGCGCACGGGTGCGGCATCGTCCCGGACGACCTGCCGACGCTGGCGGCGCACCGGGACCGTACCGGCGTGGCCTGCTGTCCGAAGGTCTATCTGAAGCACGCGCTGCATCCGCTCACTCCGGTACGGAGCCTGCTGGGCACGGGAGTTGCCGTCGGGGCCGGGACCGACGGGGCGGCAGGGCACAACACGCTGGACGTGTGGGAGGCGATGCGGCTGGTCGCGCTGACCCAGAAGCAGGCGGAGCGTGACGCCACCTGGATGACGGTCTCCGACACCGTCCGGCTGGCCACCCGCGGCGGCGCCCGGGCGCTCGGACTCGGCGACCGGATCGGCGCGCTGGAGCCGGGCAGGGCCGGAGACATCGTGCTGGTCGACCTGGGCGGACCGCACTGCCGGCCGGTGCACGACCCGGTGGCGGCCCTCGTCTACAGCGCGCGGGCGAGCGATGTGCGCACGGTCGTGGTGGACGGGCGGGTCGTCGTGCAGGGCGGGCGGCTGCTGACGGTGGACCTGCCGGAGCTGCTCGCCGAGATCGAGGCCCGCGTGCCCGCGCTCCTTGACACCTCGCACGGCAGGGCGGTGCAGCACTATGACCCGTGATCCTGACGAGGAGGCGGGCCGCCGACGGGTGCGGCGGCCCGCGTCGATCAAGGACGTGGCCGCCGCCGCCCGGGTCAGCCCGACCACCGTGTCGCACGTGCTCAGCGGCAACCGGCCGGTCGCGGAGGAGACCGCCGAGCGGGTCCGTGCGGTCGTCAGCCGGCTCGGCTACGTACCGGCCTCGACGGCCCGCAATCTGCAGGCCGGTTCGACCAGCGTCATAGGGCTGCTGGTGCCCGACATCACCAACCAGTTCTTCGCCGAACTCGCCAAGGGCGTCGACGACGCCGCCCACGACCTGGGCTACGGCGTCATCCTCTGCAACACCGAGTTCGACCCCGACCGCGAGGACCGCTATCTGGAGATGCTCCGCGGCCGGTTCATCGACGGCATGGTGTACGCGTCCGGCTCGCCGCCCTCCCGCGGCCGACTGGCCTCACTGCTCGGCCGGTTCCCCATCGCCCTCGCCGACGAGGTCGTCCCCGGTCTGCTGGAGCAGACCATCCTGGTCACCGCCGACCACCGCGCGGGCGGCCGGCTGATCGGGCAGCACCTGCGGGAGCTGGGCCATCGCCGGGTGCTGGCGATCAGCGGCCCGGTGGACCTGGTCAGCAGCCTGGAGCGGATCGCCGGTTTCCGGGAGGCGTTCGGCGACGCGGGCGTCACCGAGGTCGAGGGCGCCTTCGTCGAGCGGTCCGGCTACGACCTGGTCGCCGCGGCCCTGGAGAACGGCCGCCCGCGTCGCTTCACCGCGGTGTTCGCCGCCAACGACCTGATGGCACTCGGCGCGGTCGCCGCCCTGGAGGACGCGGGCCTGCGCGTCCCCGACGACGTCTCGGTGGCGGGCTTCGACGACATCATGCTCGCCTCCCGCGTCCACCCCCGCCTCACCACCGTCCACCAGCCCGCCTACGACGTCGGCCGCACGGCAGGCGCCCAACTCCTCAGCTACGTCCACCGCGACGAGGTGCCCCCCGCCTCCCGGCACATCCTGCCGGTCCGGCTGAAGGTCCGCGCCAGCACGGCTCCCGTGCGACCGCCTCTCTGACCCACCCGTGCCCCGCGCCTCACGCCTCCGGCTGGGGCGCCGACGCTCCGCCACCGCACCCCCACCACACACACCACTTGAAAGGCCGTGCCGCGATGCCCCATGTCCTCGTCGTGGGTGAGTCCTGGTTCACCCACTCCGTCCACCAGAAGGGGTTCGACTCCTTCTTCACCTCCGAGTACGTCGAGGGCGCCCAGGTCTTCCTCGGCGCGCTGCGCGACCGCGGCCACACGGTGACGTACGTACCGGCGCACGAGATAGCGAGCAGGCTGCCCGCCACGGTCGAGGGCCTGGAGTCCTACGACGTCGTCGTGATCAGTGACGTCGGCGCCAACAGCTTCCAGCTCACGCCGGAGACCTTCGTCCGCTCGGTCCCCGTACCGGACCGGACGGAAGTGTTGCGGGCCTACGTCGAGCGTGGCGGGGGCCTGCTGATGGTGGGCGGCTACCTGACCTTCACCGGCATCGACGCCAAGGCCCGTTGGGGGCGCACCCCGCTGGCGAGCGCGCTGCCGGTCGCTCTGCACGACCGGGACGACCGCGTGGAACTGCCCGCCGGGGCCGCGCCACGGGTCGTCGCCCGGCACGAGGTGGTCGACGGGCTGCACGGGACCTGGCCGGATCTGCTCGGGCTCAACGAAGTGGCGGTACGGGACGGGGCGGAGCTGCTCGTCGAGTGCGCGGGCCATCCGCTGCTGGCGGTCGGCGGTTACGGCGCGGGAAGGTCGGCGGCCTTCACGTCCGATCTGGCGCCGCACTGGGCCCCGCCCGCGTTTCTGGACTGGAAGGGCTATCCCGAGCTGTGGGACCGGCTGGTCCGCTGGCTGGCCCGGACCCCGGTGGGGGAACTGGCCCAGGCCCCGGTGGGGGAGCCCGCCCAGGCCCCGGTGGGGGAGGACGTCTGATGGGCACCCCGCACATCTCCGCCGCCCCCGGTGACTTCGCCCAGGGCGTGCTGATGCCGGGCGACCCGCGCCGTGCGCGCCGGATCGCCGAAACGGTTCTCGAGGACGCCCGGCTGGTCACCGACGTGCGCGGCATCGAGGGATACACCGGAACGTACCGAGGCGTGCCCCTGTCCGTCCTGGCCTCCGGCATGGGGATGCCGTCGGTCACGATCTACGCCACCGAGCTCTTCCGCTTCTACGGCGTGCGCAGCATCGTGCGGGTGGGAACCGCGGGCGGCATACCCGCCTCGGTGGGTCTGCGCGACGTCGTCGTGGCCACCGCCGCCCACACCGACTCCGCGATGAGCGGCCGCCGTATCGACGGGGTGCAGCTGAGCCACGCCGCCGCCTTCGGCCTGGCCACGGCCGCCGCACAGGCCGCCGGGACCGGGACCGGGGACGTGACCGGAGGGGGCGGCGCCGGACCGCGCGTACACGTAGGGCCCGTGTTCACCAGCGACCACTTCTACCTGGAGCGTCCCGCACTGTTCGAGCGGCTGGAGGCGCACGGCACCCTGGCCGTGGAGATGGAGGCCGCGGGCCTGTACGCGACCGCCGCCGCCGAGGGCGGTCACGCGCTCGCCGTCCTGACCGTCAGCGATCACGTGCGCCGCGCGGAGGCGCTCACCGCGGCCGAGCGCGAGACGGACTTCGACCGGGCCGCCACCATCGCCGCCACCGCGCTGCTCGCGGAAACAATTTACTAACACACGACCCCATAGCCAAAACGTTTTGCATTGCATAGCTTTCGGCCAACACCAGAGAACGGCCCCGTCAGAGAAAGAGAATCCAGACGATGAACAAGATCAGAATTCTGGGGGCCGTCGCGGCGTTCTCCCTCGCACTCGCCGGATGCGGTGCCTCGACCGCCTCGGACTCCGATCAGTCCGGGAAATCCGGGAAGCTGAGAATCAAGTTCGTCATCAACGGAAACCTCGGCGACCGGTCCTTCTTCGACTCGGCGTACGCGGGCCTGGAGAGGACCGAGAAGGACCTCGGCTACAGCCTGAAGGTCGTCGAGCTGGGCGGCGACCGCACCAAGTGGGCGTCCGGCTTCGAGGACGCCGCCGCCGGTGACGACTACGACGTGCTCGCCGCCGGCACTGTCGACGCCGTCGGCCTCATCTCCACCATCGCCCCGGAGTACCCGGACAAGAAGTTCTGGCTTTTCGACGGATCCGTCGACTACACGGGAAAGACCGGCTGTTCCAACAAGTGCGAGAATGTTTACTCCGTCACCTTCAAGCAGAACGAGGCCGCCTATCTGGCGGGATTCCTCGCCGACAAACTCGTCGCCGCCAAGGCCCTTCCGGGCAGCACCGGCAAGGGGAAGGTGGGCGTGATCGGCGGAGTGAAGATACCGGTCATCGAGGACTTCGTCATCGGCTTCAAGGCAGGCTTCGAGGCGGCGGGCGGTAAACCGTCCTCCGGTGTCCTCGTGCAGTACGTCGGCGGCGACAACCCGTTCGGCGACCCGGCCAAGGGCAAGCAGATCGCCTCGGCGATGTACGGCCAGGGAGCCGAACTGGTGTGGCCCGTCGCCGGATCCTCCGGCCTCGGCGCCTTCGAGTCGGCCGTCGCCGCCAAGCGGTACGCCTTCGGGGTCGACTCCGACCAGTACAAGACGCTGACCGATCCCGGCCAGCGGCAGACCGTCGTCACCTCGATCCTCAAGAACGCGGGCAACGCCCTCTACCTGGCGGCCGAGGCGAACAAGTCCGGCACGCTCGCCTACGGCAAGGCCGCCGCCGTGGGCCTGGCCGAGGACGGCGTCGGCTACGTGGACAACGCCAACTTCGCCAAGCTCGTCCCCGCCGCCGTGCGCGCCGAACTCAAGGAGCAGGTCGCGAAGGTCAAGTCCGGTGCCGTCAAGGTCCCTTCGGCCTTCTGACCTGACGAGGAACACTGGTGGAAACCACTGAGGAAACCCACGAGACCATCGACACGGCCCCGCTCGCACTGGAGGCCGTGGGCCTCGGCAAGACCTATCCCAACGGCACCCGCGCCGTCAGCGACGTCGACCTGTCGGTGCCCGGCGGCGAGATCAGGGCGATCGTCGGCCAGAACGGCGCCGGCAAGTCCACCCTGATGAAGCTGCTGTACGGCCTTGAGCAGCCGTCGGCCGGGCACATCCGCGTCCACGGCGAGCGGGTCAGGCTCTCCGGGCCGCAGGACGCCATCGCCCTGGGCGTCGGCATGGTCCACCAGAACCTCATGCTGGTCCCGTCGTTCACCATCGCCGAGAACGTCGTCCTCGGCGTCGAGCCGAGCCGGACGGGTCGGGCGGGCCGGGCAAGCCGGACGGGCCGGTTCAACGGCTGGGCGGGCCGCGTCGACCGGACGGCCGCGGTCGAACGTACCGCCGCGCTGGCCGCGGCGGCGGGCCTCGCCGTCGACCCGGAGGCCAGGGTCGACGCGGTGTCCGTGGGGATGCGCCAGCGGGCCGAGATCCTCAAGGTCCTGCACCGCGGCGCCCGCATCCTGATCCTCGACGAGCCCACCGCCGTACTCACCCCCCAGGAGACCACCGACCTCTTCACGGCGGTCCGCGGACTCCGCGACTCGGGCATGACCGTGCTGTTCATCTCGCACAAGCTCAAGGAAGTACGGGAGATCAGCGACCAGGTCACGGTCATGCGCGCCGGCTCGGTGATCGGCACCGTACGCACCGAGGAGGCGACGCCCGCGCACCTGGCGTCCATGATGGTCGGCCGGGAGATGTCCCTCGACGTGCCGAAGCCCCCGGCGCGCCCCGGGGCGAACGTCCTACGGGTTCGCGGGCTCTCGGGCCCGGCCGTGCACGGCGTCTCGCTCGACATCGCGGCCGGTGAGATCGTCGGCCTCGCGGGAGTCGAGGGCAACGGCCAGACCGAACTCGTCGAACTCCTCGCCGGACTGCGCCGCCCCACCGCCGGAACCGTCACCGTGGACGACGCCGACGTCACCCGCCTCGACGCGGCGGGCCACCGCAGGGCCGGCATCGCCCACGTACCCGAGGACCGGCTGACCAACGGGGCGGCCCTGGACCGCTCCCTCGCCGACAACCTGATCGTCGACCGCCACGACCGGCCCCCCGTCGCCCGCCACGGCATTCTGCGCACCCGGCACGTACGAGAACTCGCCGAGGACCTCATCAGCCGGTACGCGATCCGAGCCCCGCACCCCGACATGGCGGCCGGGGCCCTGTCCGGCGGCAACCTCCAGAAGGTCGTCGTCGCCCGCGAACTGTCCGCCCGGCCACGCCTGTTGCTCGCCGCGCAGCTGACCCGGGGCGTCGACATCGGCGCCATGCACTTCATGTACGAGCGGCTCGTCGAGGCCCGGGACGCGGGCGCGGCGGTGCTGCTGGTCTCCGCCGACCTCGGTGAACTGCTCGCGCTCTCCGACCGGTTGCTGGTGATCAAGGACGGCCGTCTCGTCGCCCGCTTCGACGACCCGGCCGAACTCACCGAGGAGGCCACCGGTTTGTACATGCTCGGTGTCGAACGGCATCCGGACGAGCGGATCACGGCAGGTGTCCGATGACCTCGACCCTGGAACCGGCCGCGGAACAGCAGGAGTTGCCCGAGACGCGGGACCGCCGGGAGTTCCTGGCCACCCGACGCCGTACGGTGGCCGTCGAGTTGACGATGACGGTACTGACCGTCGCCGTCGCCGTCCTCATCGCCTTCCTGGTGGTCCTGGCCACCGGCAAGGACGCGGGCGGCGCGCTGAACGCCCTGCTCACCGGCCCGCTGGAGCGCACGCCCCGGATCGGCCGCTGGCTCGCCGACGCCACCACGCTGGCGCTGCTCGGCCTGTCCGTCGCGATCCCCTTCCGGGCGAGGCAGATCAGCCTCGGCGCTGAGGGCCAGGTGTACGTCGGCGCCCTCGCGAGCGCCCTGGTGGCGATCAACCTCCACCTGCCGCCCTTCGCCGCCGTACTGGTCCCGCTCGGCGCCGCCGCCCTCGCCGGGGGCGCGCTGGGCGCGGTACCGGGGGTGATGAAGGCCCGCCTCGGCGCCAACGAGATCGTCGCCACGCTGATGCTGAACGCCGTCGTCGTACGGGTCTTCGACTATCTCCTCACCGACCATCTCAAGGCTCCGGGCAGCACCGCCGTACAGTCCGCCCCGGTGCGCCCCGACTCGGCGCTGCCCCGCCTCTCCGACTTCTTCGGCGTCCCGCTGGACCGGGCGAACATCGGACTCTTCGGCATGCTCGTGGTGGCGGCGGCCGTGTGGTTCCTGCTCACCAGGACACCGCTCGGCTACCGCATCCGGATCACCGGCTCCAACCCGGACTTCGCCCGGTACGGCGGCCTCGACGTACCCCGCACCATCGAGTGGAGCTTCGTCATCGGCGGCGCGCTGGCCGGTCTGGCCGGGGCCCACCTCGTGCTGGGGATCTACGGCGGACTCCAGCCCGACATGGCGGGCGGCCTGGCCTTCGAGGGCATCGTCGTCGCCCTGCTGGGCCGCAACAACCCGGTCGGGGTGGTCGCCGCCGCGCTCCTCTACTCGTATCTGCGGGTCGGCGGCGACGTGATGGAGCAGCAGACCGACGTCGGCTCCGAGGCCGTGACCATCATCCAGGCGGTCATCGTGCTGCTCGTGACCGCCCGGGCGCTGCCCGAACTCGTCAAGCGGTACCTGGGTCGTGTCCGCAAAGTCCCGCCTGCCCGGCGACGCCTGGCACGCACTCTCGCCCGAAGGGAGGCCCGCTGATGGGCCCCGTCCTCGACGTCGTGCTCAGCACCGGATTCCTCGCGGCGATCCTCGGGGTGTCCACGCCGTACGTCCTCGCCGCCCTCGGCGGGCTGCTGGCCGAGCGGGCCGGGGTGCCCAACATCGCCCTGGAGGGCTCGATGCTGAGCGCCGCCTGCACGGGCGCGCTGGTCGCCGGATACAGCGGCTCGGTATGGGCCGGCGCCGTCTGCGGGATCGGCGCCGGCGCCCTGCTCGCGCTGCTGCTCGGCGTGCTGCACCTGTACCTCGGGGCGGACGCCATCATCGCGGGCATCGGCCTCAACCTCCTCGCGGCGGGCGCGACCGCGTACACCGTGTACGCGCTTCTCGGCGACAAGGGCGGCACCAGCCGGATGCACAGCGGCGCGCTGCCCTCGGTCCGCCTGCCGTTCGTCGAGGACGTGCCGGGCCTGGGCGCGGTGCTCAGCGGACAGAACGTGCTGACCTGGGCCGCCCTCGCGGCCACCCCGGTGATCGCCTGGCTGCTGTACCGGGCCCGGTTCGGTTTCCATCTGCGGGCGGTGGGGGAGCACCCCGAGGCGGCCCGCTCGGTCGGCATCCACGTCCACCGCGTCCAGTTCCGCGCCCTCGCACTCAGCGGCGCGCTGGCCGGGGCGGCCGGAGTCTTCCTGAGCATGGGCGCTGTTTCCTTCTTCGTCACCGGCATGACCGCGGGACGCGGTTACATCGCCCTGGCCGCCGTCTTCCTCGGCGCCCTGCGCCCATGGGGCGTGTTCCTCGCCGCCCTCGGCTTCGGCACCGCCGAGGCCCTCGCCGTCCAGCTCGGCAACCTCGACATCCCCTCCCAACTGGTCTCCGCGATCCCGTACGTCTGCACCCTGCTGGCCCTGGCGTTCTTCGCCTGGCGCCGCCGCCGCGCCTCACACGCCGCTGCCGTTCCCGCCTCCCTCCCCGGCCTGCACACCCTGGAGTCTCCATGAGCATCCGCGCCGCCCGCGCCCGGATCACCGCCGCCGCAGTCGTCCTTGCCGCGCTCCCCGCCCTGGCCGGCACCCCGGCCGCCGCCGACGACAGAGGCGCCCTGGACAGGGGCGTACGGCTGGACTTCCTCGGGGAGCGGGAACTGCCCAACGCCCTGGCCTTCCAGGGCACCACCGTCGGCGGCCTGTCGGCCATCAGCTACGACGCGAAGACCGGCACCTACTACGTGATCAGCGACGACCGGTCGGCGACCGGCCCGGCCCGCTTCTACACCGCCCGCGTCGACTTCGCCCGCGGCGGCGCCCTCAAGGGCGTCACGCTCACCGGCACCCACCCGTTGCTCCGCCCGGACGGCACCGCCTTCCCGCCCACCTCGACCGCCACCTCTACTGTCGCGCCCGACCCGGAGGGCATCGCCGTCGACCCGCGGGGCGGCGGCCTCGTCTGGACGAGTGAGGGCGAGCGCATCGTGCCGGCCGACGGACCGGCCCTGCTCGGCGACCCCTGGATCCGCCGCGCCACCACGACCGGCGCCTACACCGGACAGCTCCCGCTGCCCCCTCAACTGCGCATGAACTCCCAGGAGTTCGGGCCCCGCAAGAACCAGACCCTCGAAGGACTCACCTTCACCCTGGACGGACGGCGGATCGTCACCGCCATGGAGGACCCCCTCTACCAGGACGGCGACGTCCCCACCCCCGAGCACGGCGCCCTCACCCGCATCACCGTCCACGACTCCCGCACCGGACGGCCGCTGGCCCAGTACGCCTACCCCCTCCAGCCGCTGTTCGCCACGCCCCCGGCGGGCAGCACGGACACCAACGGCGTCAGCGACCTCGTCGCCCTCGGCAACGACCGCTTCCTGGTCCTGGAGCGCGCCTCGATCTTCAGCGACAACAACTGGAAGGCCCGCATCTACCTGGTCGATCTCCGGGGCGCCACCGACGTGCTGGGCCGCGACTCCCTCACGTCTCTCACCGGAGCGTCGGCGGCACGGCCCGTCAAGCCGGTCCGCAAGACGCTCGTGACCGACCTGTCCGACGTCCCCGGACTGACCCGGATCGACAACATCGAGGGCATCACCCTCGGCCCCCGCCTCCCCGACGGCCGCCGCACCGTCGTCCTGGTCTCCGACGACAACTTCGCCGCCCGCGAGGTGACCCAGTTCATCGCTTTCGCGGCTCAGGGCATCTGAGGGCGCGACGGGTGCAGGGGGGCGGAGACGGCGAGTTCACGCAGGCCGTACCAGCCCCATGTCGTACGCGAAGATCACCGCCTGTACCCGGTCCCGCGCCCCGATCTTGGCGAGGATGCGGCTGACGTGCGACTTGACCGTGGACTCGGCCAGGGACAGACGGTCGGCGATCTCGGCGTTGGACCAGCCGGTGGCCATGGCCGTGAGGACTTCGCGTTCGCGGGCGGTGAGGGCGGCGAGTTGGCGTTGCTGGGCGGGGGTCTGGCCAGGGAGGTGGGAGGAGAAGGCGTCGATGAGTTTGCGGGTGAGGCCGGGGGCGATCACCGCGTCGCCGGAGGCCACCGCCCGGATGCCCGCCGTCAGTTCGTCGGGCAGGGCGTCCTTCAGCAGGAAGCCGCTGGCTCCCGCGCGCAGGGCCGCGTACGCGTACTCGTCCAGGTCGAAGGTCGTGAGGACCAGGACTCTGGACCGGCCGCCGGACTCGACGATGCGGCGGGTGGCCTCGATGCCGTCCATGCCGGGCATGCGGACGTCCATCAGGACGACGTCGGGGCGCAGTTCGGCGGTCATGCGGACCGCTTCGGCGCCGTGGGTGGCCTCGCCGACCACGCTCAGGTCGGGGTGCTGCTCCATGAGCATGCTGAAGCCGAGGCGTTGCAGGGCCTGGTCGTCGACGATCAGGACAGTCGTCATGCGGGACGCTTCTCCGTGGGTGCCGTGGGTGCCGTGGGTGCGGTAGGTGCGCTGGGTGCGGTGGTTGTGGTCAGGAAGTGGGCTTCGACCGTCCAGCCGCCTCGGTCGTTCGGGCCCGCGGTGACGCTTCCCCCGTACAGCGCGGCCCGCTCGCGCATGCCGACCAGGCCGCGGCCGTCGTCGGGCGGGCCGGTGGGATGCGGAGTGCGCGGCGGGCCGGTGTCCTCGACGGTGGCGTGTACGGCCGTGTCGTCGGTCGTGAGGGATACGTGTACCCCTGTCGTGGCCGCCGCGTGCTTGAGGGTGTTGGTCAGGGACTCCTGGACGACGCGGTAGACGGCGAGTTGGAGGCCGGGGGCGAGATCGGTGAGGGCGCCTTCGGTGTGCAGGGTGACGGTGGGGCCGGCGCCGCGGACCCGTTCCAGGAGGGGGCCGAGGTCGGCGAGGCCCGGCTGCGGGGCGAGCGGGCTGCCCTCCGCGGTGTCGCGTTCTTCGCCGATCACGGCGAGGAGGCGGCGCAGTTCGGCCAGGGCGCCGCGTCCGCTGTCGGCGATGATGCGCAGGGTCTCGGCGCCCCGCTTCGGTTTCGTCTCGGTGAGCCCGGCGGCGCCGCCCGCGAGACCGACGATCACGGCGAGGGTGTGGCCGAGGATGTCGTGCATCTCCCGGGCGACCCGGGCGCGTTCGGCGGCGGCGGCGAGGCGGGCCCGCTGGTCGCGCTCCACCTCCAGACGGACGGCGCGCTCGTGCAGGGCCCTGATGTACGCGTTCACGACCCGGCCGACCAGGCCCGCCGCGGCGACCGCCGCGACCAGCGCCGACTGCACGATCGCCAGCACCGGGGCCTGCAGGACCTGCTCGCTCGGCTGCTCGGCGGCGCGGACGACGACCGCCACGGTCGTCTGCCCGATGGCGATCGCCAGACAGACCGCCAGTTGGGCGGGCCTGACGCTGCGGCCCACATTGAGCAGGGCCACGATCCGTGCGGCCTCCGAGCCCGTATCGGCGTCCAGGGTGAGGGACACCGCGGAGACGACGGAGGTGAGGGCGAAGATCAGTACGGGCCGTTGCTCCCGCCACAGCAGCGGGACACAGAAGGCGACGATCAGCGCCAGCACCGCCGGTACGGCGGGGCCGACGCCGTCCGCCGCGTCCCGCACGGCCGGGATGCCGAGAGCGGCGCAGATGAGCGGCACCGTCCACCGCCGGAAAGCGGGGTGCGCCAGATCCGCCTGCCTCGTCCGGATGAGCCACTGCATGACCGCGACGTCCGAACTCCGGCTCGTCCCGCCCAGCAGGGTCTCGGGCGTGACGGAAGGAGCCGACGAGCCGGGGGCCGACGCCCCGGGAACCGATGGCCCAGAAGCCGTCGCGGCGGGTTCAGCGGTCGGTGCGGTCACGTCCTGCGGCCTCTCGGTACGGGGGCCGCCCGCCGGTCCCGGGGGGAACGGGACCGGCGGGCGGGGCCAGGTGGGCAGGGCCGGCGTGGGTCGTACGCCCTGCTGGGGATCGTACGGCCGACTGCCGGGCCCTCGCCGGAGGGAGCGGCCGAGCCGTCGCCGGTGGGACAGCTCAGCCCGTGCCGGTTGGCCGGTCGGGACGGCTCGGCCCTCGCCGATGCGGACTGCTCAGCCCTTGCCGGTCGGAACGGGCTCGGGGACCTCCTCGCCCTCGGTCTCCTCGGTGTCCTTCTCCAGCAGGTGCCGGAGCTTCTCGCCCTCGACGTCCACGTTGGGCAGCAGCCGGTCCAGTCGGCGCGGCAGCGCCCACGCGCGGCGGCCGAGCAGGGCCATGACCGCGGGGACGATGGTCATCCGGACGACGAAGGCGTCGAAGAGCACGGCGGCGGCGAGCCCCAGGCCGATCGACTTGACCAGCACGGTGTCGCTGAGGAGGAACCCGGCGAACACGGAGATCATGATGACCGCGGCGGCCGTGACGACGCGCGCCCCGTGCCGGAAACCGGCGATCACCGCTTCCCGCGGCTCGGCCCCGTGGACGTACTCCTCCCGCATCCGGGTGACGAGGAAGACCTGGTAGTCCATGGCGAGGCCGAACACCACGCCGACCATGAAGATCGGCAGCACGCTCACGATCGGCCCGGTCTGGTCGATGCCGAAGACGTCCGCGAGCCAGCCCCACTGGAAGACGGCGACGACGACGCCGAGCGTGGCGAGGACGCTGAGCAGGAAGCCGGCGGCGGCCTTGAGCGGGACGAGGATCGAGCGGAACACCAGCATCAGCAGGACCAGCGCGAGACCGACGACCACACAGAGATACGGCAGCAGGGCGTCGTTGAGCTTGCCGGAGACATCGATGTTGAGGGCGGTGGTGCCGGTGACCATGAGCTCGGCGCCGGTGTCCTCGTGCAGAGCGGCGGCGCCCCGGTCGCGGATCCCGGAGACGAGGTCGACCGTGTCCTGGCTGGTGGGGGAGGAGCCGGGGACGGCACGGATCAGGGCCACGTCACCGGTCTTGTTGAAGGTCGCGGGGCTGACGGAGGTGATGTCGGGCAGGTCGCCGAGCAGGGTGACCGCGTCCTGGGCGGCGGCCTTGGGGTCGGCGCTGGCGCGGGCGTCGACGACCACGGTCAGCGGGCCGTTGTAGCCGGGCCCGAAGCCGTCGGTGATGGTGTCGTAGGCGGTGCGCTGGGTGCTGCCGGGGGTGGCCGTCGCGTCGCCGGGCATGCCGAGTTGCAGCGACAGGGCCGGGACGGCGAGCAGGAGCAGGCCGGCCACCGAGACGCCGAGGACCTTCACCGGGTTGCGCAGCACGAACCGCGACCAGCGCACGCCCATCGGCTCGTGCTCTTCGCGCTCGATCGCCCGCATACGGCGGGTCTTGAGCTTCCCGGTCGTGATCCGCGTACCGGCGAAACCGAGCATCGCGGGCAGCAGGGTGAGGGCGATGACCACGGCGACGACGACCGCGAACGCGGCGCCGAGACCGATGTCGGAGAGGACCTTGATGCCGATGACGCTGAGCCCGGCCAGTGCGATGACCACGGTCAGCCCGGCGAACACCACCGCCGATCCGGCGGTGCCCAGAGCGCGCCCGGCGGCCTCCTCCGGCGCATGGCCCTCCCGCAGCTCGCCGCGGTAGCGCGAGACGATGAACAGGGCGTAGTCGATGGCCACGGCGAGGCCGAGCATCAGCGCCAGGGTGCTGGTACTGGAGCTGAGATCGATGAACGCGCCGGCGACGCTGATCCCGCAGATCGCCGCGACGACACCGAAGAGCGCGGTGAGCAGCGGCAGCCCGGCCGCGACCAGCGAGCCGAAGGTGATGACCATCACCAGGGCGGCGATCACGATGCCGATCAGCTCGGTCGCGCTCTGGTGTGCCTCCTCGGTGACGGCCGTCCCGCCCATGCTGACCGCGAGACCGGCCCGCTCGCCCTGCTCGGCGACGTGCTTCAGGTCGTCGCGGGCGGCGTCGGTGACGTCGGCCTGGGCGACCTCGTAGGTCACCTGGGCGTAGGCGACGGAGCCGTCCTTGCTGACCGTGCCGCCCGTGTAGGGGTCGGCGACGCCCGCCACCTGGGACGCCGCCTTCAGGTCGGCGACCAGCGACTCGACCTCGGCCTTGTGCGCCGCGGACGTCAGCTTCTGCCCGTCGGGCGCCTCGAACACCACGCGGGCGGTGGCCCCGTCGGCCGATGCCTGCGGGAACTCCTTCTCCAGGAGGTCCAGCGCCTTCTGGGACTGGGTCCCGGGGATGGCGAAGGCGTCCGACGTACTGGAGGACACACTGCCGGCGCCGATGCCGACGACGGCCAGGACCGCGATCCACAGCATCAGGACGAGCCGTCGTCGCCTGAACGAGAACCGGCCCAGCCGGTAGAGAAAGGTGGCCACGGAATACCCCCAGCGGAGAAGCATCGGTACGAGAGAAAGAGGGCCTGCTCGACCCGTGTCCCACGCTAGGAAGGGTTTCCCGGCCGCCCACGGCACCCGAGATGCGAAAACGGCGGGCGGAGTAGTACCGGGGTACTACTCCGCCCTCATCCCGAGGAGCTCGCAGCTCGGCGCATGGCTAGGCCCTGTCGTTTGGATCATCTCGGCGTCGCGGGCCCTGGCCGGCGGCCAGGGACCCCGGCGGCTCGGTCTCCCAGCCGGCCACCGCCGCGACCCCGATGAGCAGGGGCCACAGGGCGGTGCCCAACTCCTCGGGGGTGCCGGGGCAGTCGTGGCGCAGCCAGTCGACGACGCTGCCGAGCACGGCGCCCGCCACGAACGCGGCGGCCGGATCGTGCGGGGTGCCGGTGGCCACCGGTTCGTCGGCGAGGGGGGCGGGCGGCACGGCTCTGTCCGTGGGGACGGTTCCCTCGGCCGGACCCGTGTCGTGGGTCGGGACTCGGAGTATGCGGGCGGTCGTCGTCATGCGTTGGAGCAGGTGGTTGATGACCCGCGCGCTGCCGTCGTCGCCGAGCAGGGCCCGGTAGAGGGCGGCGTGTTCGGCGACATGGGCGAAGAGGTCCGGCAGCGGGTTGTCCGGGGGGGCGCCGTCGGGGCCGGCCGGTGGGACGGCAGCGGGGCTCGCCGCCACCAGGGCGTCGAAGATCGTCGTGCACGCGGCGGCGGCCAGGTCGTGCACGTCGGTGTAGTGCTCGTAGAACGTGGACCGGTTCACGCCCGCGCGTTTGGTGATGTCGGAGACCGAGATCTGGCTGAGGTCACGCTCGGCGATGAGCTCGCGCAGGGCGGTCTCCAGAGCGGCGCGGGAACGACGGGTGCGGGGGTCCATGGGGCGCGCGGGCATAGGGTGAGCCTATCCTTTCCCTCACTTGTCGGATAACCGTCAGGTGATGGATAGTGGCCGCGTCGCCCCACCGAACGGAGCCGTCCATGTCCTTCCTCGCCCGGCCCGCGACGGCCGCCCTGGCTGCCAGGGCGTTGCAGCGTGTCACCGCCCTGGCGGACCGCCGTATCGCGTCCTCCCTGCTCAGCCGCTATCCGGAGTACCCGCGGAACACCCGCGAGCTGACCGTCCCGACCTCGGTCGGCCCGGCCCGCGTCGTGGTCTACCTGCCGGACGGCGCGGTCGGTACGACGCACGCGGCCGGTACGGCTCCACCGGTGCACGTCAACTTCCACGGTGGCGGCTATGTCCTGCCGACCATCGAGCTCGACGACCCCCTGTGCCGTTTCCTCGCGGCGGAGGCGGGCGTGGCCGTGGTCAACGTCGACTACGTGGTCGCTCCGCAGCATCCGTTCCCCGCCCCGCCCGTCCAGGCGTACGAGATCGTCCGGTGGGTCGCCGGGCACGGCGCGGAGCACGGCTGGGACGGCGGCCGGCTCACCGTGGGCGGTCAGAGCGCCGGCGGCGGCCTCGCGGCGGCGGTGGCCCGCCAGGCCCTGGAGGGGAAGAGGAGCGGCGGCGCACCTTCCATCGCGCTCCAGGTCCTCCACTACCCGCCCCTCGACCTCGTGACCGACGCCCGCGACAAGCGCGCCGCCATCGCCAAGCCGATGCTGCGCCCCTGGATGGCGGACGTCTTCGACTCCTCGTACGTACCGGATCCGCGTCGGCGCACCGACCCCCTGGTCTCGCCCGCCCATCCGTCGGACACCGCCGACCTCACGGGCATCGCCCCGGCCTTCGTCGTCACCGCCGAGTACGACCTCCTGCGGGCGGAGGGCGTCCGTTACGCCGAGCGGCTGCGCGGGGCCGGGGCGCTGCTCGACCACTACGACGTCCCCGGAGCCGATCACGGCTACGACCAGAAGGACGCCGAAACGGCCAGGGACGTGTACGCCCTGATCGCCGCCCACATACGCCGGGCCACGACCCCCGAGCCCGGGAACACCCCCAGGGAGAACCAGTCATGAGCACGAGCACAGGCCTGTCGGGCACCTCGGTCGTCGTCACGGGTGCGGGCTCCGGCATCGGCAGGGCCGCGGCCCTGCGCTTCGCGGCGGAGGGCGCCCGTGTCGTCCTCGCCGACATCAACGCCGACGGCACCAAGGAGACCGCCGAGGCGATCGCCGAGGCGGGCGGCACCGCGGTCACCGTGGTCGGGGACCTCGGCGAGCAGCGGATCGTCGACCAGGTCGTCGCCACCGCGGTGGACACCTTCGGCGGCATCGACGTCCTGGTCAACAACGCCGGGGTGATGGACAGGATGTCCGCCGCGGTGGACACCGCCGACGACGAGTGGGACCGCGTCCTGCACGTCAACCTCACCGCGCCGTTCCTGCTCACCCGGGCCGCGCTGCCGCACCTCCTCGCGAACGGCAAGGGCGCGATCGTGTTCACCGCGTCCGAGGCGTCCCTGCGCGGCAGCGCCGCCGGTACCGCGTACACCGTCTCGAAGCACGGCGTCGCCGGTCTGACCAAGTCGCTCGCCGTGATGTACCGGGACAAGGGCGTACGGACCAACGCCATCGCCCCGGGCGGCACGGTGACGGGCATCCAGGTCCAGGCGGACCGGGAAGCGCACGGTCCGTCCGTGCTCATGGGCTACCGGGGCAATCTCGGCCGTGCGGCGAGCGCCGACGAGCAGGCGGCGGCCATCGTCTTCCTCGCCTCCGACGCCGCCAGCAACATCAACGGCGTCATCCTGCCTGTCGACAACGGCTGGTCCGCCGTCTGACGGTCAGCCGAGTGGGTTCTCCCTGTTCCGCAGGGTCTCCAGGGCGGTCGCGTACAAACGGGACTTGATGGTGCCGAGGGTCGGGCCCGCCTTGCCCACCTGGGTCCGGGCGAGTTCCACGGCGGTGCCGCGTACGGCGTCCTCGGGCACCGCGCGGTCGACGATGGCGGCGGCGAGCGCGTCGCCGCCCCCGTAGCGGCGGGCCGTGGTCATGGCCTCGTGCGCGGTCTGCGGGGTCAGCCGGGACTGGATCAGCGCGGACATGCCCGGCGCGAACGGGATGTTGATGTCAGCCTCGGGCAGGCACCAGTAGCCGCGGTCGGCGCGCATCACCCGGAAGTCGTGGGCCAGCGAGAACATCGCGCCGGCCGCGAAGGTGTGCCCCTGGAGGGCGGCCACCGTGATCACGGGCAGGGACAGCATCCGCGCGAACAGCCCCTGGACGCTGATGACGTAGTCCTGGTCCTGGTCGGGGTGCGCGAACAGCCAGTCCAGGTCGAGGCCGTTGGAGTAGAACTTGCCCGTGGCCGCGGTCACCAGGGCCCGCGGTCCCTCCGCCTTCTCCACCTCGTCCAGCGCGGAGTTGACCGAGGTGAGCCAGTCGGGGTGGAAGCGGTTCTCGCCGTCTCCGAGATCGAGAACGAAGACGTCGTCCTGGCGGTCGAGCATGGGCATGGTCACTCCTTTGTGAGGCCACCTGGGTTACCTATCGGTAACTTATGCCTTTGGTGGGGGAACTCGCAATGGTCGGTTTCGTACGTGGGGGAACTCGCGACGGTCGACCGGTCATTTCGTAGTGGCCGGTTTCGGTCTCCACCTTGTGGGAGCGCTTCCACGACAGTCATGGCCATGCCATCCCATGCCGTGCGGCCGGCCCCGTCGCACGGTGTCGCTCCACCACGCCATCACTCCATCGCGCGCCATTCCCGTGCGTCGCGATCCGGAAGGGACGGACATGTCCGCCACTGGCAGCATCAACACCGTGAGGAGACCGTCGCGTTCGGGGCTCGCAGTGCTTCTCGGGGCGCTCGCGTCCCTGCTCGCGACCCTGTTCCTCGGAGCGCCCGGGGCCGAGGCCCGCGCGGCCGCGCCCACCGCGGCTCCGACCGTGACTCCGACCGTGGCTCCCGCCGCCGCGCTCACCGAGGTCACCGACTTCGGCACCAACCCCAGCAACCTGCGGATGTACCTCTACGTACCGGACAGCGTCACGGCGAAGCCCGCGATCGTGGTGGCCGTCCACTACTGCACGGGATCCGGCCCGGCGATGTACTCCGGCACGGAGTACGCCTCGCTCGCCGACCGCTACGGGTTCATCGTCGTCTACCCGTCGGTCACCCGCGCCAGCAAGTGCTTCGACGTGTCCTCGCCGCAGGCGCTGAAGCGGGGCGGCGGCAGCGACCCGGTCGGCATCAGGTCGATGGTCGACTGGGTGACGCGCACCTACTCCGCCGACCCGAGCCGGATCTTCGCCACCGGCATCTCCTCCGGCGCGATGATGACGAACGTCCTGCTGGGCGACTACCCCGACGTGTTCGCGGCGGGCGCGGCCTTCTCGGGCGTACCGTTCGGCTGCTTCGCCACCACCGACGGCTCCGAGTGGAACAGCGCGTGCTCCGGCGGCACCGTGATCCGCACCCCGCAGGAGTGGGGCAACCTCGTCCGCGCCGCCTACCCGGGCTATACCGGCCCCCGGCCGCGTATGCAGCTGTGGCACGGCACCGAGGACGACGTCCTGCGCTACCCCAACTTCGGGGAGGAGGCCAAGCAGTGGACCAATGTGCTGGGCGTCGGCCAGACCCCGGCCGCCACGGACTCGCCCCAGACCGGCTGGACCCGTACCCGGTACGGCGCCACCGGTGACCGGGCTCCCGTCGAGGCCATCAGCCTCCAGGGCATCGGCCACAACCTGTACGCGTACGGCATGGCGGCCCGGGTGCTCACGTTCTTCGGCCTGGACAGCTCGGGTCCCGCGCCTCAACCCCCGCCGGGCGCCTGCGCGGTGACCGCCACGACCACCGCGTGGAGTACGGGCCTGACCGGCTCCGTGACCATCACCAACACCGGCACCGTCCGCATCGAGGGCTGGCGGCTGGGCTTCACCCTGCCGTCCGGGCAGACCATCACCAACGGCTGGGGCGCCACGTACGCCCCGGCGAGCGGCGCGGTGACCGCCACCAACGCCGCGTACAACGGCACGATCGCGCCGAACGCGAGCGTCGGCATCGGCTATCAGGCGAATCACGGCGGCAACGGCGCGGCTCCGGCCGCGTTCACGCTCAACGGAACGGTGTGCACGGTCAATTGACGACCCGTCGGTGAGTCATGACGGTCCGTCTGCGATTCATGACGGTCCGTCATGCCTGTCATGTCGCCGGACCCAGGTGGCCGGACCCGGGTGGCCGGAGACGCGTCTTCGGCCACCCGCTACTCCGGCTTCTCGGTGCCGTGCCCCTCGGTGTCCAGGGCCGGGGTCACCGGCAGCAGGTCGAGCAACTGCGAGTACCGATGGGCGCAGGCCGTCTGTGCGATGGCCTGTGAGACGGCGTCGGCCAGGGGGCGCGAGGACTCGCTGAGCAGGCGGCGGGCCTTGTCCGTGAGCTTCACCTCGATGCCGCGCCGGTCGCCGCACGTCGAGTGCTTGCTGATCAGCCCCGCGTGCTGCAAGCAGGCGACCTGATAGGTCAGCCGCGTCTTCGGGCGGCCCAGCAGTTCCGCGATCCGGGTCATCCGCAGGCTGGAGCCGGGCTGTTCGGCCAGCAGGCACAGCACCAGGAACTCGTCGTGCGAGATCCCCATGGCGTCCTTGACGCGTGAGCGCAACGACTGCTCGATCGCCCCGGCCGCGGCCAGCAGACGCATCCAGGCCCGCAGCTCGGCCGGCAGCAGCCCGTCGGCGCCGGTCGGCGGGCCGGTATCGCCCGCTGGCAGCCCGGCGTCGCTCGTCGGCTCGCGTTCGGGCTGGTCGGCGGAGGCGGGGGAGTCGGCCATAGTCCGCACAGTCTACCTGTTGTTCAATTTTGGATATTCGGTTAGCGTGGGGTCATCCAAATTTGGATTACTGCATTTGGATGACTGAGTCCACTGCTCGAAACGTCTGGAGAACTCCCATGACCGTCGCCGTAGAGACCGGCCTGTGGCAGCTCGACCCCGCCCGCACCACCGTCGCCATCAAGCACAAGACGATGTGGGGCATGGTCACCGTGAAGGGTGCCTTCGGTGGCGTCACGGGCGAGGGCGAGGTCCAGCCCGACGGCACCGCCCGCGGCACCATCACCCTGGACGCCGCCTCCCTGGACACCAAGAACGCCAAGCGCGACGAGCACCTGCGCGGCAGCGACTTCTTCGACGCCGAGCGGCACCCCTCCCTCGTCTTCGCCGTCCGCGACGCCGTGGTCCGCCAGGACGACACCGTCGAGATCTCCGGCCAACTGACCGCCCGCGGCATCAGCCGCCCGCAGTCCGTCACGGCCCGGGTCACCGGAGCGAGCGCCGACGCGGTCACGCTCACCGCCGAGTTCACCGTGGACCGGGAGCAGTTCGGCATGACCTGGAACCAGCTGGGCATGATGCGCGACCTGACCACGGTCACGGCGACGCTCGGCTTCACGCGTACGTCATGAAGCCTGGTAGGAGCCTCAACGGCTGACCGGGGGCGAGAGGCAGGTCTGACAGGCGCTGGCCGACGTGCGGATCAGGCTGCCGCCGGACGCGCTAGACGTGCAGTTGCAGCGCGACGCCGGTCGGTTCACGTCGAGTACCGGGTGATGGCGATGTTCTACGAGGCATTGAGGCCCCGGGGCGCACAACGCGGATGTGCGAGGCTGCCGGTCATCCGGGAACCTCGCTGTCCCGTTGGCGAACTGCACGCGCTCCGCTGTCCACTTGGAGATGCGCGACAGCTACGCCGTCGACTATGAAGAGGGGCCCTTCGCTGAGAAGGCTTCTGCTTTCCGGACGTGATCGTGTGGTTCGAGGTTGGTGGGCGTGAACTCCGCCTGTAGGTGGGAGGGATGGGGCGGTTCGTCTGCTCGTCTTGTCCGTGGAGGTGGCTGTGCCGTCGGTGCTCGGAATGCTGGAGGCCCGGGAGAAGAAGGTCCGGGAGAAGAAGGTCTGTGAGGAGGTGGCCCGGCTGCGGGAGGAGGCCGAGCGGGTGGGGGGCCGCGCTCGTGGCGGCGGTAGGCGCCCTGGTGAGGCTGGCCGGCGCCCGGGAGACGGTGGCCGAGGTGCTGGGTGAACAGGCAGGTCAGGGCGGCGAGCTGACCTCTGGTGCGGTAGCGGGCTCGGCCGTTCCGCAGCGGGGTGGGAATGCCGTCGTTGAGGTGCTCGTGCCCGAATACCAGCAGATCCTGCGGGTCCTCGCTGTGCCGGAGGCGGCCGGTGGGATGCGGGTGAAGCAGATCCTGGCCGGGCCGGGGTGGGAGGCGACAGCGACCCGGGTCGAGGAAGTGCGCTCGCGGGTCAAGCGGCTGGCTGCCCGCGGGTGGGTCACCGAGGTGCGGCCGAACGTGTTCGAGACAGTCCACCACCACATGCCGCTTGCATGCACCCGCCTGAACGGCGGGAAGTCCGCAGGCAGGCTGCCCCACTTCACCCCGTTGTCCACGACGTAGCGGACCGCATCCAACATCACGCGATGGCAGTACCCCTCCGCCCGCCTGGCCCTGGAGCCAGGCCGGAACCGGCAGCAACGGCCGGATGACCTGCCACTGCGACGCGCTCATATCGGAGCCGTAGCACGAGGTCCGGTCCGTCCGGTCCGCGGCGTTTCCGAACCGGTGCGCGAGACAATCGCACGGCGACACGCGGGAGTTGGACGCGACCGCCGTGGTCACGCAAGACTGCGGCAACAGGGTCTCCTGGGTGTTCGAGTGGCTTCGCAACCCCGAGCTACCGAGGGGGCCCTGTCTTCATGCGCCGACGCCGCAGCGATCACCCGATCCAGCACCAGTTCGACTGACCACACCCATCGACCGGCATGCGGAAACCTTCTCAGACGGTGGCATCCTGCTGTTCCAGCCATTTGGAAATCAGCTGGTTTGTTTCCTCAGGCATTTCCTCCTGGATCCAGTGCCCGCAGTCCAGGCCGACAACTTCCACGTTGGGCACGAACTCTGTCAGGGTTTCGGACCTCGGGACCGCGAGGTCCCGGTCGCCGTAGATCATGAGGGCGGGCTGCTGGATGATCGGGTCCACGTCCGCCAGCTGGTGCCAGTTGCGGTCGAGGTTCCGGTACCAGTTGATGCCGCCCGTGAATCCCGACGTTTCGAACCCGGAGATGTAGACGGCCAGGTCGCTGTCGCTCATGACAGGCTCACCGAGCGGTGCTTCCGCCAGGGCGAGGTTGATAAACGCCATGCCCGGCTCAGGGGGCGCCGGGGGAACGTTCTTCCGGTAGAGGTTGCGGAGAAACTGGCTTGTGTTCGCATCGAACACGGCGTCTGCAACGCCCGGCTGTCGATTGAAGTGGACGAAGTAGAAGTCGTCGCCGAGGAACTGTTCCATGACCTCGATCCACGGCGTTTCACCGCGCACCTGGTAAGGCAAGGACAGGTTGATCACCTTGTTCACACGGTTGGGGTGCAGCAGGGTCAGTCCCCAGACGACGAACGCACCCCAGTCATGGCCGACGAAGGTGGCGTCTTCGTATCCGTAGTGGTCGAGGAGCGCGACGAGGTCGCCCGACAGGTGCTCGATGTCGTAGTCGGTCACTTCGGCCGGGCGGGATGAGTTGCCGTAACCCCGCTGGTTCGGTGCGATGACGTGGTAGCCGGCTTCGGCGAGGACGGGCATCAGATGACGCCAGGAGTACGCGTGCTCAGGCCAGCCGTGGCAGAGCACGATGGGCTTTCCCTTGTTTTCTCGTCCTGCTTCGAAGACTTCGAGTTCCACGCCGTTGACCGGAACAATGCTGGGCTTGGGGAAATCGCTAGAATTGTTCATTGTGTTTCCTTATTGCCTTTCGGGGTGATTGGGCTTAGGTGAAGTTCCCGAAGAGTTCGGGCTGTTGAATCACGAACTCTTTGCGCGGGGGACCCTGTGCGGAATGAAAGTCTGACGCTGAGATCGCCGAGACGCGAGACGACGGTTGCGCTTGTGCTTCGTGACAGCGCCTTCTTGGGGCTCCCTATAAGCCTCCGCGGGCCTTGATGCCCTTGATCTGCGCGTTGACCAAGCGGTTGATCATGATGGCCGCTCGGACCTTGCCATCGACGCCACCATCCGCTCTAAGCGGGCCAGCCGCGTCTTCTCGGTACGGGCGGTGACCAGACCGAGGTACAGGGCGAACTGGTCGGACTTGCCGAGCGTGTCGTAGAACACCCGCGCTGCAGGGTTCGCGTCGAGGGCTTCGATGAGATCCGGTGGTGCGGTGGCGTTCTTCTGTGAGGCGTATGCCGTCTCCCAGCGGCCGTCCGCCCGCGCCGCCTCGACCTCGGCCAGGCCGCGGGGGCGCATCCGGCCTGCCGCGATCAGGGCCTCGGCCTTGTCGACGTTCACCTGCGACCAGGCGGAGCGGGGGCGGCGGGGTGTCGTGCGCTGCAGAAAGTACGAGTCGTCGAAGCCTCGCCGCTGACCGTCGATCCAGCCAAAGCAGAGCACCGTGTCGACCATCTCTTCCCAGGTGAGCGACGAGATGCCGGTATGCTTCTTGGCGATCTTCACCCAGAGCGCGGCCTTCTCCCCGTGATGCTCTTCGAGCCACGCCTCCAGCTCGGCCGGGCTCGCGGGGACAAGGATCTCGACGCCGTCCTCGTGTTTCTGCATAAACCGCAGACTAGAGTCCATATAGGACAGATGGTGACCTACTTAAGCGACCCGCTCAGGCGACCTGACCGGTCACTACTTGGCGAGCTTCGCCCCTGCTTGCCACAGGTCACCCGTCGAGTTGATGAACTGCTTGAGCTGGCTTGGGATGTTGCCGTAGCCGTTCGGCGAACCGACCGCAGGGTCTAGCCAAGGCGGCTACCGACACAGATGTGCTTGGGGCGATTCGACTCCCACAAGGGGCCTTCGGGACCCCGCCCTGGAGTATCGGTGGATTGGTGACCATCGGGCGGTAGTGCCACTCCCGTGGCGGGGTGGGTGTCCACCGCGGTGGACACCCACCCCGCTGCCGCTCCTGTCTCTGAGAAGGCTTCCGCATGCCGGTCGATGGGTGTGGTCAGTCGAACTGGTGCATCCGGCCGTTGCTGCCGGTTCCGGCCTGGCTCCAGGGCCAGGCGGGCGGAGGGGTACTGCCATCGCGTGATGTTGGATGCGGTCCGCTATGTCGTGGACAACGAGGTGAAGTGGGTCAGCCCGCCTGCGGACTTCCCGCCGTTCAGGCGGGTGCATGCCTTCGCCCGCCGCCGGCAGGCCACCGGCCTGCCGGCCGAGTCCCATGACCGGCTACGTGACCGCGTACGCCTCAGGGAGGGCCGTTCGGTGGATCCGACGGCTGCGATCGGGGACTCGCAGTCGGTACGGGCCGCGGCGAACATCCCGCGCGCGACGTCGGGCTGGGACGGCGGCAAGCGGGTGGGCGGGCGCAAGCGGCATGTGGTGGTGGACCGTCTCGGCCTGGTCCTGACGGTGCTGGTGAGTGCGGCGAGCGTGCAGGATCGCGACGCCGGCGTCGGGCTGCCGGCGCGGCTGCGCGAGCAGTATTTCTCGATCCGTCTCGTCTGGGTGGACCGCGGCCATGCCGGCCGCCTGGTCGACTTCGCCCGCTCAGAGCTCCAG
This sequence comes from Streptomyces sp. NBC_00878, assembly GCF_026341515.1. Classification (NCBI taxonomy): domain Bacteria; kingdom Bacillati; phylum Actinomycetota; class Actinomycetes; order Kitasatosporales; family Streptomycetaceae; genus Streptomyces; species Streptomyces sp. NBC_00878. Next base: position 7,834,847 of record NZ_JAPEOK010000001.1, read on the forward strand.
CTCACCCTCGACATCGTCCGCCGCACCGACGACACCACCGGGTCCGTGGTGCTGCCGCGACGCAGGGCGCCCGACATCGCCCTGCCCGGCAACAACTTCTGGCTGTTCGACGAGCAGTGGGTCACTGGAACCACTTCAGCTGTGCACGGAGGCCTTCGAGGCAGTATGGACGCGCGTGGTTCCGCACCACCGGTACGAGATCCGCTAGCAGAGAAGCACGGACGGACCGCAGAGGCGGATCACCCAGGTGACGATTGCGACTTGGGTGATCACAGGCATGGTGGTGGTGTCGCCGGTCGGCGCAGGCTATACCCCCAGATGGGTTCGATGGTTGCGTCGTGGAGTTGGGCGATGTCGGACCAGCCGCGTTGTTCCACGGGGGCCAAGAGGTCCTCGATGGTGCAGGACCAGGCTGTGCACAGGGCGTTAAGAAACAGTCCGCTCGGATCGCCGGAGAGGCGCCACCACAGTTTTTGCCAGGTGAGGGAGGTGTCGTGGCGGGCAGATTCGAAGGCGTCATCGCGACTGAGGGCGGTGGGGAAGAGCGCGAGAAGTTTGGCGTCGGCGGCGTAGTTGCAAATGAGGACCCAGTCGTCGGAGAGCTGGATATCGCGTCCGGACAGGTAGTCAAAAACCCGCGGGGGGCGGGCTCTCCAGACCAGGGGAGGACCTGCCTGGACGAGGAACACTTGTGTGCGTTGTGCGGCCCACTGGCTGATGCCGCCAGGCCGCAGGAGTCCTTCGGCGGTCATGGCGAAGGCGACGTCGTCGGGGATGGTGCCGAAGGCGCGGTGTTGGGTGTAGGCGAGTTCCAACTGGATCGGGTCGGTGAAGTTGCCGGTGGTGCGCAGCCGCTGCTCCTGCTGCCTGATCCATTGGCGCAGTTGCTCCTGATTGGCGACGGGCTGTGCTTGGTCCCGCGAGGCGCGGCTGGGCTGCCCGGTGAGGTAGCCGGCGAAGCCGACTGATTCATCAGCCAGGAGACCGTTGACTGTGACGATGCCCTGGTAGTTGAGCTGGCTCCAGTAGAGAAGGTCTGCCCCCAGAGCGGCCAGACCGATGCGCTGTTGCTGTTCGTCGAGGAGTTCGCTGGCCCTCTCGACGAACGCCTCTCTGAGCCGCAGGCGTTGCTTCTCCTGGCTGACGCGCCAGCTGTCGACCAGACTGGGGTAGAGGCGGTCGAAGACCGCTTCGGGTGATCCGGTGGCCAGTGTGAACGGCTCCACGGTTTCGGCGTCGGCCGCGCCCGGCTCCCAGACCCGGATGGGCACACCGTTTTCCAGGACCAGCCTGCGTACGAGCTGGGTGAGGCGGTCGTCGTTGGTGCGTCGCAGGATCCCCTCGGTCTCGTACGGGTCCTCTTGCAGCCGGATACGCACCAGGGTGCCGGCCCCGGTCCGGACGGAGGCAGGTATAGCCGCAAGTAGGGGGCGTCGTGCTGATCCATCGAAGGTGAGACGGCGGGCGTCAGCCATGGAGGCGTCGAAGCGGCGGGTGGTCAGCTCCACGTGGTGGCCGAGCATGAAAACGGAGAAGAACCCGATCCCGAACCGACCCTTGGGCTTGAAACCGCCGCTGGCCAGGCCGGGCAGGCGGCTACGGACGCGCGGGGAACTCCATCCGCTGCTGCCGAAGTCCAGCAGGCCGTGGACGATGGTTTCCTCGTCCATTCCGGCTCCGTTGTCGCGGACCTCGAGATACCAGGCTCCTTGAGACGAGACCAGACGCACCTCGATTTGGGCGTTCGTGAAATCGGGGTCGACCACCTGGCGGGCGAGCACAGCGTCCTGCGCGTTCTGGATCAGTTCCCGGACCGCTACTTCCGGCGCTTTGCCGTAAAGTTGTTCGCCGCCCAGTGTTTCGACGAGGGCGGGGATGTTGGAGACCTTCACCGCGGCGTCGAGGGGACGCCAGCCGGCCACCGGGAAGAGTTCGGCGAAACGCTCGGGGGAGTCCACTCCTGCCACGGCGCGAGCGGCCAGCCGCCCGCGGCCGAGATCGTGGAGAAGCGCGTCGACCTTCTTCAACTCCCCGTCCACCTGGCGCAGATAGTCCAGGGCCAGCCACCACGCCGACGCGGCGTGCGGGGCGAAAGGCCGCAGCGAGGTGTAGGTGACCCGGTCGCCCCGCAGGTGGGGGCGGCTGACGTGTTCCTGGAACTGCCAGTGCTCGTGCGATAGGCCCTTGGGGCTGCGCAAGGAGAACAAGAACGTGGGCGCCCGCCGACTGTCGACCTGGGTGGCGTCGGCCAGCCGTAGCACGCAGGCCAGCTTCAGCGGTTCGATGAGCCACTCCACCGGCTGCCAGGTCAGCGAGCCCTTCGCCTGCCGGAACTGCGAGCTGAGCGTGTCAACCGGCCACCAGTGGCTTGCCGCCAGATCACCGATGAGCGGGCCGTAGGACTCGCGCAACTGCAGGTCCTGGATGAGGAGGATTTCATTGCCGACGCTGGACCGCCACGGCTGGTCCACCAGGTGCCGTGCTTGTTCTGCGTGCGCCTCTCGGATAGCGATCGCCCGGCATTCCTCAGCTATCTCCGCCGGAGGCGTATTGAGCTCCGTCGAGTCTGGCCAGCATCCATGTTTGCGGAAGTAGGTCACCGAAACCAGGTCGTGCCAGCGCTCTTCGCCCAGCGCATCAGGAAGGCTCACCGTGTAGGCGGCCGCTCCCATGGCCGCGTCATGCAGAACGAACGCGCACCCCAGCACATACGCCTCCGCGGGTGTGAGCGTGAGCTGCTCACCACAGATGATGTCCGCTGTCTCCCACAGCGCATCGACATGAGTGATGTCATGGACGGTGAAGCTGGGCATACTGCGTGCGTTCTCCGCCAAGAGCGGGGCAGCGTTCTCCCGCAAGGCCAGATAGGAGGCACGCAGGCGCTCACGCTGCGCCCGGTGATCGTCCCCGCGTGGTCGTGCAGCGAGCGTGTTCTGCCACAGAGTCGTCGCGGTGAAATCGAAGTCCGGCACCTGGAAGCGTCACCTCATCGCCGGGAGTAAGAAGAGCATGGCAAGTAGCCACATCACCAGGACCGAGGTGACGATGAACGCCAGCACATACGTCTCGTACCAGCGCAGAAGATTGCGCGTACGCGGGCGTTTGCGGAAATCGGGGGCGACCATCTCGTCCGTGAGGTCACATTCCTCGTTGCGGTAGTCCAGCCACGCTAGAGCCCCAACCACGATCAACGTGGCCGTGAACGCAGCGACCACAGTGGTGAGGACCAGCAACCCGATCACCCCGCCCCGCGCAGTCGCGGGATCCACCCCCCACTCGCGGTACCCCACAAAGAGAGCGAGGACTGCAGCTACCAGTGACGTCGCGAGTGTCTGGTAGATGGTCAGGAAGCGGTGGAGGTTTTCGTTGACCGCGTGGATCTGCTGTAGCAGGTACCGGTAGCGCTCCAGCGCGAACTCGTCGCGCACCGAGACCTGCGCCCGGTCAGCATCCTGGGATGCCTCAGGTGCCGCCATTGAACCCCCGTCCCCCCGTGCGGGTTTCAGCATAGAGCGACCAGACCGTAGTGACCATGGACCTGTTGACCGGGTGCAGCAGCTACGCGTCTGTCTTGCCCTTGATGCGATAGCTGAATGGCAGCCTGACAAGGTCAACAGCACCAGCCTTGAAGCGAGATAGCCCGCTTGTGTCAGACCAAGCCTCATGCCGCATGGATACGGTCCTCCAGTGACAGAGCCCATGAGCGTCCGCGCTGGTGATCTGCCGTCTCCGCGCGTCGTACCGAGGCTATCTGCCCAAGCAGCGCGGGCTCAGCCCAGTGAAGGGCGCTCCGACGGCTCCCTCGTGGAGGCCTGCCGATGAACCCGATTGCCTGAGACCGGAGGTCGACCGGTGCAGTCAGTTGGAGACAGGGACAGCATCCGCGGAGACGGGATAATTCTCCGGAGCGGTCCGTGAGGATCGCGCCAGAGCCCTGTGACGGCGAAGGTTGAGCGTGTGCCGCCGAAGCGGGAAGTGGTGTTGGTCAGCAGGGCTCGCCGTACTTCACCGCGGTGAGAGTGACCGGCCGGCCGTCGAGCTCGGCGCCGGCGGCGGGCTCCTGGGTACAGACCTGCCAGTTGGACTCGACGAGGACGAAGCGGTCCTGGCCGGAGGCGTCGTTGATGGTGATGCCGGCGTTGCTGTCGAGGGCCTGGCGGGCGGGCTTGACGGACTTGCCCTTGACGTCGGGCATCTTCGATCCGGCGGCCACGGGTTCCGCGCCCTCTTCCTCGGCGGGGCACGTCTCGTCGAGCTTGACGGTGGCGAAGTCGACTCTCGCGTCGGTCGGGTGCTCGCCGGCCTTCGGTGTCTGCGAGCAGACTTGCCAGTAGCGGTCGAAGGCCTGCAAACGGGCGCGGCCGAGCGCGTCGTGCGAGGTGAGGCCGTAGAAGCCTGCTTCCTGGGCCTGGTCCTGCGCCACCTGAAGCCCCTTGCCGACCAGGTTCGGCAGCGTGGCGGTCTCGGTGCTGGCGACGTCCTGGTCGTTGCTGTCGTCCTCGTCTTTGGTGTTGTCCTGGTTGGGGTCCTGGACCGCGGCGGGCTTGTCGACTCCGGTGCCGCTCGTGGTGGATCCCGTGCCGCCGCAGGCGGTCAGAGTGGCCAGCGCGGTGAGGCAGGCGGCGGTGAGAGTGATGGTTGCGCGGATACGCATGTGTCCCCCCAAGGGCTGTGCGTGGTGAGGGGTCAGCTTGTGTGATCCACGGCGTTTGTGAGGGTGATGTGGCGTTTTCGTGGCAGAGATTCACTCGTGAGTGGTCTGTTGTCAGGTCGCTGCGCGCCCGACAGGCTCACTCTGCGCCTCGGCTGCCGACTGCGGGCTTCCGTGGGAATCGGTGCCCGGCGGGGCGAAGTGCGGCTCTCCGGCTCGTGGGCGTGACCAGCTATCGACGGCCCGCACGCACCGAACGGCCTCCCAGCCGAGCGCTCAGGGCTGAGGCGGTTCCCCCGGACCCAGCGAGCGGTGCGTCACCCCTGCCAGGTGTGCGGTGAAGACCTCGCGCGCCTCCGGTGTCAGGGTGCGGAGGGCCACCGCCGCCGTGATGATCACGTCGCACAGTTCCGACCGGACGTCGTCCCAGGTGTGTGACGTGCCTTTGCGCGGGTTCTGGCCGGTGGCGCCGATCACCGCCTGGGCGACCTCGCCGACCTCCTCCGAGAGCTTCAACATCCGCAGGAGCAGGGCCTCTTGGGGCGGACGTTCCGGCTGGGAGGCGGCCAGCCAGTCCTGGAGGCGGTCGATGGACTTCCAGAGGTCGTCGTCGCTCATGACGGTCAGACTGTCACGAGCCCGGTCGCACCAGCGTGGGTCCCTGCGACAAGCTCTCCTCGTCGAACAACTCCCCCTGCTCGCCCTCCTTTTCGCTCCGCAGTCGCTTGCCGCGGAGCCCCACCACGGCCAGCGCCGCGGCCGACGTGCACGCGAGGGCGACCGGCACCATCCAGCCGCGGTCGACCGCGTGGCCGAGGGCGTGGTCCAGGGAGAGCCGGCCGGGGCCTGCGACGGCGAGGCCCGCCGCCGCGAGGCCCAGGGACGCGGTGTGTTCGTAGCCGCCGGACTCGTTGAAGAAGCCGTTCGGGGCGTGCACCGCCGACGCGCCCGCCATCGCCCCGGCCGCCGCCGCGCCGGCCGCCGGGGTCGCGAGGCCCAGCGCGAGGAGCGTGCCGCCGCCCGCCTCCGCCAGGCCCGCCGCGGTCGCGCTGGCCCTGCCGGGCGCGTACCCCACGGACTCCATGAACCGGCCCGTCCCGGAGAGCCCGCCCCCGCCGAACCAGCCGAAGAGCTTCTGCGTCCCGTGCGCCGCGAGGACTCCACCCGTACCGAGGCGGAGCAGCAGCAGTCCCAGGTCACGTCGGTCGAAAGAGGTCACGGTTGTCGTCACTCCTCGGATGTCCCGGCCGGTGTCCCGGTCGGCCGTTCTCACGCGAACGGCCCCTTTTGTCTCGTACGCCGCCTGCCCACCGTCGCACCGAACCGGCACCCGGGTCCTGGTCCGCACCGCCGTTCGGGTGGCGGGGGCGGTCGGGCGGTGTGAGTCCGGCGGACATGACGATTCAGGTGGCCAAGCTCAACAACCCGGCCGTCCGGGACTTTGTCAGCGCCGTGAACGCCCATGACCGGGACGCCTTCCGGGCCGTCCTCGCACCCGGCGCGACCATGTCCGACGACGGCTCGGACCGTGACCTCGACGACTGGACCGAGCGGGAGATCTTCGACTCCCACGGCCATATGGAGGTCGACAACGAGTCGGACGGCGGCCTCGCCCTCCTCGCCCGCTACAGCAATGATGCCTGGGGCGAGATGAGGACGCGGTGGAGCTTCACCGTCGACGACGGCGGCAGGATCTCCCGCTTCGAGACCGGCCAGGCGTAACGACGGTCGCGATTCCGCCGTCGCGGTCCTGCCCCCAAGTCCTGCCTCCGCAAGTCCTGTCCCCGCACTCTTGTCCTCGTGTGCACTCCAACTCCTAGCGTTCATGGGCATGGAGAGCAGCGGAAGCACACGGAGCGGCGGCCGGCGCAGGACTCTGGGGCGCAGTGGTATCGAGGTGAGCGCCCTCGGGTTCGGGTGCTGGGCCATCGGCGGCGAGTGGGCGAGGCCCGACGGACAGCCCCTCGGCTGGGGCAAGGTCGACGACGACGAGTCCGTACGGGCCGTCCGCCGCGCCCTCGACCTCGGCGTCACCTTCTTCGACACGGCCGACGCGTACGGCACCGGACACAGTGAGCGTGTCCTCGCGCGGGCGCTCGGCAAGCGGCGCACCGACGTCGTCGTCGCGACCAAGTGGGGCAACGTCATCGACGAGGAGCGGCGGCTCGCCGTGGGCCAAGACGACTCCCCGGAGTACGCCCGGCGCGCGCTGACCGCCTCACTGCGGCGGCTGGACACCGACTACATCGACCTGTATCAACTCCACATCTCCGATGCCGATCCGGAGCGCGCCGCCCAACTCCGGGACGTTTGCGAGGAGTTCGTCCGTGAGGGACTCGTCCGCGCGTACGCGTGGAGCACCGACGACCCGGAGCGGGCCGCGGTCTTCGCCGAGGGTGAGCACTGCGCGGCCGTGCAGCATCGCCTCAACGTCCTCCAGGATGCGCCCGAAATGCTCGCGCTCTGCGCGCAGTTGGGCCTCGCGAGCATCAACCGCAGTCCGCTGGCGATGGGGTTGCTGACCGGCAGGCGTGGGCCCGGCCAGTCCCTCGAAGCGGGCGACATCCGCAGTCGGCCGCCGGCCTGGCTCCCGGGTTTCGGCGACGGCGGCGGCGCCGACCCCGAGTGGCTCGCGCGCGTCGACGCTCTCCGGTCCGTCCTCACCAGCGACGGCCGTACGCTCGCCCAGGGCGCCCTCGCCTGGCTGTGGGCCCGCAGCCCGCACACCGTGCCCATCCCCGGCTTCCGCTCGGTCGCCCAGGCCGAGGAGAACGCGGGCGCACTCGCCCAAGGCCCGCTCAGCGCAGGGCAGTTGACCGAGATCGACGGAGTGCTGGGGCGATGATCGACGGAGTGCTGGGGCGATAGGCGTCCGGATTGTGGGCAGCCGTTCCGTGGCCCCGGGCCACAATCCCGCGGTCCCACGCGGGATCCCCTCCCGCCCGTACGCCCGGAACGGCTGCCGCCTCCCCCTGGATATGGCACGGAAGACGTGTGCTCCACATGTGAAGTTCTGGTGGAGGAGTGTTGAGCATAGGCCTGTAACCGGCAGGTATGGTCCGGAGTGAAGCCCTCCGTTTGTGCAGGTTGGTCCGAGCTCTTCAGTGGCGCGGGGCTGTGCCCATATGCGGCTCCTCCCTCACTCTCGGCTTCTCCCCCACTCTCGGCTGCGCTCGAGCGGGGGACCCCCATCGTGGATGCGACCAGCCCCACCCAACCCGCACTTTTCGTACAGCCGGCGGAAGCTACCCCCGACCCACATAAGGCATAGCCGTAGCAAGCACCGTCGCGAACTGCACATTCGCCTCCAACGGCAACTCCGCCATGTGCCGCACCGTACGAGCCACGTCCGCCACGTCCATCACCGGCTCGGGCGCCACCTCCCCGTTCGCCTGCAGCGCCCCCGTCTGCATCCGCTCCGTCATGTCCGTCGCCGCGTTGCCGATGTCGATCTGCCCGCAGGCGATCCGGTACGGCCGCCCGTCCAGCGACAGCGACTTCGTGAGACCGGTCAGCGCGTGCTTGGTCGCCGTGTACGCGGCCGACTGCGGACGGGGTGTGTGCGCCGAGATCGAGCCGTTGTTGATGATCCGGCCGCCCTGCGGATCCTGGTCCTTCATCTGCCGGTACGCCGCCTGCGCGCACAGGAACGCCCCGTCGAGGTTCGTGCCGACCACGTGACGCCAGGCCTCGTACGGCAGTTCCTCGAAGGGCACACCGCCCGGACCGAACGTGCCCGCGTTGTTGAAGAGGAGGTCGAGCCGCCCGAAGCGGTCCCGTACGGCGGCGAAGAGCGCGGCCACGTCGTCGGGCCGCGAGACATCCGTACGCACGCACAGGGACGTGCCGTCTTTCGCGGGCGGCTCGGTGAGAAGCGCCGTCTCCGCCGGTCCAGCCTCGGCCAGTGCCGCCTCCGCCAGCGTCGCCGTCTCCTCCAGGCGCTCCGCGCGGCGGCCCGCGAGCGCCACCGACCAGCCCGTGCGCACCAGCTCCACGGCCACCGCCCGGCCGATGCCCGAGCCCGCTCCCGTCACGATCGCGATCTTCGTTCCCATGGATTTCATGGCCCCGCAGCGTACGTGAGGACAGGCGATCTTCCGCCATACGGATCTCATCTGACCGACATCTGACTGGTGTGTACGTGACAGTCCGGCGTCGAATCTGATCACTCCAATACCTAGGACAACAACAGTCAGGGGAGGGCCAGATGACACTCTCAGGCCACCAGCATCAGTCGCACCACGCCCCCGAACTCCGCGCCGCCGCCCGTCACATCGGACGCCGCCGCTTCCTCACCGTCACGGGCGCGGCCGCCGCGCTCGCCTTCGCCACCAACCTGCCGACCGCGGGTGTGGCGGGCGCCGCCGAACTCGACGCGGCGAAGATCACCGACAACCCCTTCACGCTCGGAGTCGCCTCCGGTGACCCGCTGCCCACCTCCGTGCTGCTGTGGACCCGGCTCGCGCCCACCCCGTACCAGGCCGACTCCGGTCTGCCGCCCCAACGCGTCATCGTGCGCTGGGAGTTGGCCCGCGACGAACGCTTCAGACACATCGTCAGACGCGGCGCGGCCGTCGCCCACCCCGAGTTCCACCACTCCGTACACGTCGAGGTCGGCCACCTCGACTCCGACCGGGTCTTCTACTACCGCTTCCGCGTGGGCAGTTGGGTCAGCGAGACCGCCCGTACCCGCACCGCGCCCTCGTCCCGCTCGGGCGTCTCCGAACTGACGCTGGCCGTGGTCTCCTGCCAGGCGTACCACGACGGGTACTTCACCCCGTTCGGCCATCTCGCCGAGGACGACGTCGACGTGGTCTTCCACGTCGGTGACTACCTGTACGAGTACGCGGTCAACTCCGTGGGCGGCGTCCGCAATTACACCGACCGCGTGCTGCCCGACATCTTCAACCGGGAGACGATCACGCTGGAGGACTACCGGCTGCGGTACGCCCTCTACAAGACCGACCCCGACCTACAGGCCGTGCACGCCGTGCACCCCTTCGTCGTCACCTGGGACGACCACGAGACCGAGAACAACTACGCGGACGGCATCCCCGAGAACGACGTACCGCCGGAGGAGTTCCTGCTGCGCCGCGCCGCCGCGTACCGCTCGTACTGGGAGAACCTGCCGCTGCGCCACCCGCAGCGGCCCGAGGGCCCCGACATGCGGCTCTACCGCCGTCTGAACTGGGGTCGGCTCGCGCAGTTCGACATCCTCGACACCCGGCAGTACCGCACCGACCAGGCGAACGGTGACGGCTGGAAGACGCCCACCCCCGAGTCGGACGCCGAGTCGCAGACCCTGCCGGGGCTCGCCCAGGAGCGGTGGCTGACCGACGGCTGGAAACAGTCGAACGCGCTGTGGAACGTCGTACCGCAGCAGGTCGTCTTCGCCCGCCGCAACCACGCCACCGCCGGCAACACCACCCTCAGCATGGATGCCTGGGACGGCTACCCCGCCTCCCGCAGGCGTCTCCTCGCGGGGGCCGAGGCGGCCGGTGTGGAGAACCTGATGGTGCTCACCGGTGACGTCCACGTGTCCTACGCCTTCGACATCAAGCAGGACTTCGCCGACCCGGGGTCGCGGACGCTGGGTACGGAGATCGTCGCCACGTCGGTCACCAGTGGGCAGAACGGGGCCGCCCGGCCCGCCAACTGGGCGGGTTATCTTGCCGCCAACCCGCACATGAAGCACTACAACGGGCATCGGGGGTATTCGACGGTTCGTCTCGGGCGGGAACTTGCTCGGGTGGACTTCAAGACGGTGGCCGCCGTGACGACGCCGGGGGCTGCGATCACGACCGCCGCGTCCTTTGTCACCGAGGTGGGGGATCAGGGGTTGAAACCTGCGTAGCGCTCGCGGCGGGAGGGGTGGGGGACTGCGGGTGGTTCGTTGGCCGCGGGCCGTCCGTGGCTGGGCGCGCCCCGCGGCGGAGCCGCAAATGGCACTGCCCCGCGCCCCTGAAGCCGATAGCCGGGGCGTGCCTCAGTCGGTCACCTCGCCCGGATACGTGACGCCGACGCGGTTCCGTACCGCGTCGAGCGTTCGCATGACGGCCAGGGTGCCGTCCAGGGGGACCAAGGGGGACTCGGTCTCGCCCGCGCGGAGGCAGCGCATGACCTCGATCGCCTCGTGCTTGAGGCCGGCGCGGGTTCCGTCGGTCGCGCTCGCGGTGAACTCCTGCGGGTCGCGGCCGTCGCGGTGCAGTATGAAGCGGTCGGCGTGAAAGAAGCCGGACGGGATGTCGATGCGGCCCTCGGAACCGGTGACGGAGGCGGAGGTCGACGTGCCGCCGACGAGAGAGCAGTGCAACGAAGCGAGAGCACCGCTCTCCCACGAGAGCAGCATTCCCGTCTGGAGATCGACGCTCTCGTCGGAGAGCACCGCTCTCGCCAGCACCTCCGAAGGCTCCCCGAGCAGCAGGTGCGCGAACGACACCGGGTAGACGCCCAGGTCCAGCAGCGCACCGCCGCCCTGCGCCGGATCGCGCAGCCGGTGGGTGGGCGGGAAGGGCCCCGAAAGACCGAAGTCGGCCTGGACCGTGCGGACCTCACCGATCGCCCCCTCGTCGACCAGGGCCTTCAGACGCCGGATCAGCGGGTTGCAGTACATCCACATGGCCTCCATCAGGAAGCTCCCGCGCTCCTTCGCGAGGCCGACCAACTCCTCCGCCTCGCGCGCGTTCAGCGTGAACGCCTTCTCGCACAGCACGTTCCGCCCCGCATCGAGACAGAGCCCGGCCGCCGCCCGGTGCGCCGAGTGCGGAGTCGCGACGTACACCACATCCACGTCCTCGTCCGTCGCGAGGGCCTCCCAGTCGCCGTACGCCCGGGATATCCCGAACCGCTCCGCGAACGCCTTCGCCGACTCCTCGGTGCGCGACGCCACCGCGACGACCTCGGCGTCCGGCAGATCGATCAGATCCGCCGTGAACGCCGCGGCGATCCCGCCGGTCGCCAGCACACCCCACCGCACGCGTTCTCCCGCCATCCCCAACCCCTCGCTCCATGAGCACGATCACCGAGCCGGGGCCCCGAACGTGGCCGACGACTCGGACGCGATGGTCTCGACCACCTGTACGAGCTGAGAGCATAGGTGCCGTATTCCACAAAAAGGGAGGGGCACATGTCCGAGCGTGGCCGCACCACGCGGGACCAGGACGGCCCGGAGGGGCACATACCGAGCGCGGCCGTCGCCGAGGCCGTAACCGAGACGGTCAACGAAGAGACCGCGACCGGCGCCGCCGCGACCGCCGACGCGGTGCCGCCGGTGCCGCTGCCCGTACCGCCGCCGACGGCCCGCCGTTCCGTGGGGCTCCTCGTCACCCTCGTCCTCGGCGGCCTCACCGCCGTACCGCCGCTGTCCATGGACATGTACCTCCCGGCGCTCCCGGAGGTCACCGACGCACTGCACGCGTCCGCGGCCACCGTGCAGCTGACGCTCACCTCGTGCCTCGCCGGGATGGCGCTCGGGCAACTGGTCGTCGGCCCGATGAGCGACAAGTGGGGGCGCAGACGGCCGCTGATCGCCGGGCTGCTCGTCTACATCGTCGCCACCGCCGTGTGCGCGTTCGCGCCCACCATCGAACTCCTCGTCGCCTTCCGGCTGCTCCAGGGCCTCGCGGGCGCCGCCGGAATCGTGATCGCCCGGGCCGTCGTACGCGACCTCTACGACGGCGTCGACATGGCCCGCTTCTTCTCCACGCTCATGCTCATCTCCGGGGTCGCGCCGATCATCGCGCCGCTCATCGGCGGACAGGTACTGCGGATCACCGACTGGCGAGGCGTCTTCTACATCCTCACCGCCGTCGGTGTCGTACTGACCGTCGTCGTCTGGCGGATGCTGCCCGAGACGCTCGCGCCCGAGCACCGCCACAGCGGCGGCACCGTCGAAGCGCTGCGCACCATGCGGGGACTGCTCGCCGACCGCGTCTTCACCGGCTACATGCTCACCGGCGGCTTCGCGTTCGCGGCGCTCTTCGCGTACATCTCGGCCTCGCCGTTCGTGGTCCAGGAGATCTACGGCGCCTCCCCGCAGACGTACAGCATCCTCTTCGGCGTCAACTCCATCGGCCTCGTGGCCGTCGGCCAGATCAACGGCAAACTGCTCGTCGGCCGGGTCAGCCTCGACAAGGTCCTCTCCGTCGGCCTCGCGATCATCACCACCGCCTCGGCCGCGCTGCTGCTGATGGCGAGCGGGGTCTTCGGCGAGGTCGGCCTCGTCCCGATCGCCGTCGGCCTGTTCGTCCTCATGTCCGCGATGACCCTGTGCATGCCCAACACCAACGCGCTCGCCCTCATGCGCACCCGGCACGCCGCGGGCTCCGCCTCCGCGCTGCTCGGTACGTCCTCCTTCCTCGTCGGCGCGCTCGCCACACCCCTGGTCGGCATCGCAGGTGAGCACACCGCGGTCCCGATGGCCGTCGTCCAACTGGCGTGTTCACTGGTGGCCGTCGGCTGCTTCGTGGGACTGTGCCGTCCCTGGCGGATACAGGCGGACGCGAAGGGAGTGGCGAGCTGAGCGCACCGCGACTGCGCCCCGGCACACCGGAACGAGCCGGGCTGGACCCCGGCGAACTGGACCGTCTCGTACGGGAGTTCCGGCGGCTCACCGACGGGGACCGGCCCTGGGCCGCGGGCGCCGTACTGGTCGCCGGACGCGGACCCGTGATCGCCGTCGAGGAGGCGGTGGGGTGGGCCGTGCGGTACGCCGCCTACGACGAGGCGACCGACACGGGTGTGGAGCTGGCGCGCGAGGCCCGCGTCCCGATGACCGCGGACACCGTCTTCGACCTGGCGTCCCTCACGAAGCTCTTCACGACCGTGGCCGCGGCGCAGCAGCTGGAGCGCGGCACACTCGGCGTCGACGCGCGGGTCGGAGCGTATCTGCCGGACTTCGTCGCGGCCGTCGAGTACGGGATCACCGTGCGGCACCTGCTCACCCACACCTCCGGGCTGCGGCCCGAACTCCCGCTGTACGACTGCCGGGACAGCAGGGCGCGGCTCGCCCTGCTGCGGGCCGAGCGGCCGCTGACTCCGCCGGGCGAGGTGTACGGCTACTCGGACCTCAACATGCTGCTCCTCCAGCACGTTCTGGAACGGATCACCCGGAGCCCGCTGGACGTCCTCGTCCGGGACGGCATCACCCGGCCGCTCGGGATGACGGCCACCGCGTTCGGACCCTGCCCGGGCGCGGCCGCGACCGAGGACCAGCGACGGCCCTGGGCCAAGGCGGACCGGGGGATGCTGCGGGGCGAGGTCCACGACGAGAACGCCTGGGCGCTCGGCGGCGTCGCCGGTCACGCCGGCCTCTTCTCGACGGCGGGCGATCTGGCGGTCTTCTGCCGCACGCTGCTGGCGGGCGGTTCCTACGGCACCGCCCGCATCCTCGGCCCCGACCACGTCGAACTCCTCCTCTCACCGCCCGGCCTCGGCTTCGCCCTCGACCAGCCCTGGTTCATGGGCGACCTCGCCGGCCACGGCGCCGCGGGCCACACGGGCTTCACGGGTACGTCACTGGTGCTGGACCCGTCGACGGACACGTTCCTGGTACTCCTGGCGAACACGGTCCACCCGCGCCGCAGGCCCCCGGACAACGGCCCCCGGGCGAGGGCGGGGACGTGGCTGGCGCGGGCGGTACGGGGGGTGGCGTGAGCGGGGCGTGTCATGGTGAGCGGGGCTCTGATTTGTGAGCGGCGCTCCGGCCGGAGAGCAGTGCTCTGACATGTGAGCGGCGCTCTGGGCCGTGATCAGTGTTCTCGATGGTCGGCACCGCGCTGGTTCGTGAGCGATGTTCTGACGCGTGAGCAGCGCTCCGGGTTGTGGTCAGTGCTCTCGACAGGCGGTGCCGCGTGCATTTGTGAGCAGTGCTCCCGTGCGTGATCACTGCTCTCTTCTGTGAGCGCTGCTCACCCGGCTCACTCCGGCGCCCCTCGTAGAATTCCCCCGTGACCGCCCCAGTTTCCCGACTCTCCCCAGCTGAGACCCTGCGCGTGGCCCTGGCGGGGCTGCTCGACGGGCTGCCGCCGAAAGCGGCCGCGCAGGCCGTCGAGCGGCTGATCGCGAACTATCGGGGGATCACCCCGACCGACGCCCCGATCCTGCGCGACCGCGCGGACGTGGCCGCGTACGCCGCGTACCGGATGCCCGCGACCTTCGAGGCGGTGCGGGCCGCGCTCGACGCCTTCGCGGACGTCGTGCCGGAATGGGCGCCGGGCAGTCAGGTGGACATCGGCGGCGGGACGGGCGCGGCGACCTGGGCCGTGAACGCCACCTGGCCCGAGGAGCGGCCGGTGACCGTGCTCGACTGGGCCGAACCCGCACTCGCCCTCGGCCGTGAACTCGCCTCGCGGAACCCGTTGTTGAAGTCGGCCGAGTGGCACCGCTCTCGTATCGGAGCGGCGCTCACTATCGAGAGCACTGATCTCGTCACGGTGTCGTACGTCCTCGGCGAGCTCACCGAGCAGGCCCGCTCAGCCGTCGTGGACGCCGCCGCGACCGCCGCCCAGGCCGTCGTGATCATCGAGCCCGGCACACCGGACGGATACGCCCGCGTCATCGAGGCCCGCGACCGGCTCATCGGCGCCGGCTTCCGCATCGCCGCCCCCTGCCCGCACAGCGCCGCCTGCCCGATCGTCCCCGGCGAGGACTGGTGTCACTTCTCGGCCCGGGTCAGCCGTTCCTCGCTGCACCGGCAGGTCAAGGGCGGCTCACTGGCGTACGAGGACGAGAAGTTCAGCTACGTCGCCGCCGCCCGCTTCCCAGCGACCTCCATCTCGACCTCGACTTCCGCCCCCGTCCCCGCCCCGTCCCGGGTCGTACGGCGGCCGCAGGTCCGTAAGGGGCAGGTGCTCCTCGACCTGTGCGAGGCCGAGGAGCAGTTGCGCCGCTCGACCGTGACGAAGCGCCACGGCCTCCTCTACAAAGCGGCCCGCGACGCGGACTGGGGCGACGCCTGGCCGCCGACGGCCCTCGCCGAACCCGCTGAGCCTTCCGGGCCCGCCGGGTCCTCGGACTAAGGCTTGTCCCGCCTTGGCCGCAGTGTCGCCCGGGCCGGGCACGGGGAACGGGCTGAGCTGCTGTTGCAGCTCGGAGTAGTGGCGGTGGCGGGGCTGCCGAATCTGAGGCTGCCCGGGTGGTCGGCTGAGACGCGGGTGGTCGGTCGAGAGCTGAGCGGGACCGGCCGCGCCCGGTGCGGCAGCAGGGCCCCGGTACGGCAGCGGAGCCCCGATACGGCAGCGGAGCCCCGATACGGCAGCAGGGCCCGGACCGCTCGTCGCGGTCCGGGCCCTGCCCCGTGCGGTGCCCCCCTGCGGCGGCGGTGCGTCAGCTCTGTGCGGTGTCGTCGCCCGCCTGCCCGGCACCCTCGGCTGCGCCTGCCTTCTCGCGCATCTTGCGCACCAGCTCCGCCTTCTGGTCGGCTGCACTCTGGCGGTCGAGGTTGCGGTACGGACCGTTGTTCTGCCGTTCGGCGCGGGACAGCTTCTTGCGCTGGCCGCCGCCCATGCCCACGGGGTTGTTGATGTTCTTGCTCACGGTCACGGGTTCTCCCGGTAGTGAAGTGAAGTGATCTACGGATTCATCGGTGGGGGACGGGCGGCGACGTCGAAGGACGTCAGCAGGGGCCCGTCACGCTCTCACTCGTAAATCGGCGTCTGGAAGAACATGGCAAAGACGTTACCCGGTTCCGTCGGCCCCGCACACCAACCTTTTCGCCGCCCCGGCATCGGCCGGGCCTTCGGCGAGCGTCTGGGGTCAACTGATTCTGTCGCTGTTCAGGACGTCTCGCCGGTCGGGTCCTCCCGCGCGTCCCGTGCGTCGAGGGCCGTCTCTTCCCGGGTCGCGTTCTCCCGGGTCGCGTCCTCCCGGGTCGAGTCCGCCTGCGTCGCGTTCTCCCGGGCCGTACGGCTTTCCTGGAGCTTGCGCAGCAGTTCCCGTTTCTGGGCCTGTGGGTCGAGTCCCGCGCCGACGGGCTTGCCTCGGCCGCCGCCGCGCAGCGCCTTGCGGCCCAGGTTGCTGCGGGTGCCGCCGACTCCGAGCATGTTTCCGGATCCACCTCGGCTCACGACAGGTCTCCTCTCGCTCTGCGACTCACCTTGTGTATCGCCTTGTGTATCGCCTTGCGTAACGAGACGGTTCGTCTCGAATATGTCTCATCACTGTCCGGCGAGACGTACCGTCTTGTCAACCTGATAAATTCGACGCATGGCCCAAAAGTCCGCCCAGCCCCCGCAGAAGTCCGCCCCCGACTCCAGTCGCCGCAG
The DNA here is from genome assembly GCF_026341515.1 of Streptomyces sp. NBC_00878. Taxonomy (NCBI): domain Bacteria; kingdom Bacillati; phylum Actinomycetota; class Actinomycetes; order Kitasatosporales; family Streptomycetaceae; genus Streptomyces; species Streptomyces sp. NBC_00878. The sequence continues at coordinate 7,851,761 of NZ_JAPEOK010000001.1, forward strand.
CGAGAAGTCCCGCCGCGCGATCTACGACGCCGCCCTCGCCCTCGTGTCCGAGATCGGTTACCCCAAGACCACCATCGAGGGCATCGCCGCACGCGCGGGCGTCGGCAAGCAGACGATCTACCGGTGGTGGTCGTCGAAGGCCGACGTCCTGCTGGAGGCGTTCATCGATCTGAGCGCCCAGGCGGCGGAGGCGGCCGCCCGGCCGGAGGTCATCGGGGAGCAGGCGATGTACGAGATCCCCGATACCGGCGATCTGGAAGCCGACCTCAAGCTCGTGCTGAGGGCCACGGTCGACGAACTGCTCGACCCCAAGTTCGAGGCCCCGTCACGGGCTCTGGCCGCCGAGGGCGTCGTCAACGAAGAGGTCGGCCGGGAGTTCGTCGGCAAACTCCTCGAACCCCAGCTCCAGTTGTACGTGAAGCGCCTGCGGTCCGCCCAGGAACAGGGCGCTGTGCGCGCCGACATCGACCCGCGCATCGCCCTGGAACTCTTCGTCTCGCCGCTCGCCCAGCGCTGGCTCCAGTACACGGGCCCCATCACGTACGAGTACACGGACAAGCTCGTCGAGTACGCCCTCCACGGCCTCGCCCCGCGCTGACCCGTCGCCCGCCGATCCCCCACCCGCCCGTGACAGTTGTCGGCGCAGTCCGTGTGACCATGTCGACACCGGGGGTGGGCAAATCGCCTCAAAGCATGCAATGGCACTCGATCGATGGCCCGGTCGGGCATCGTCCCACCTACCCCGGATGTGGGCTCCGGCCCCCCAGAGCGCAGGATGGTGGGACCATAGGGCATGCTGACCGCACGATAGCGAGGCGAGGGGATCGATGAGCGCAGAGATGGGCCGCCACTCGGGCGGGCAGGGCAGGATCTCCCAGTGGCTGCGCGGTCGCAGACGTCCCTCGGCGGCCGACGCCGCGGACGAGGCCACGGGCCGTGAGGAACTGCTGCTTGCCGCCGCCGGAGCCGGGCTGCCGCTCGCGCCCGCCGCCCACCCCTCCGCGTACCGATGTTCCTGTGACCGTGTCGGGTGTCCCACCCCCGCGCGGCACCCCGTGTCCTTCGCCTGGCAGACGCAGTCCACCACCGACCGGGCACAGATCGAGCGGTGGGCCCGGCATCAGCCGCTGGCCAACTTCATCACCGCGACCGGCATGGTGCATGACGTGCTGGACGTTCCGTTGGAGGCCGGGCAGGAGGCGCTGGAGCGGTTGCTCGCCCTCGGGGTCGAGGTCGGGCCCGTCGCGGTGTCCGGGGGTGACCGGATGCTCTTCTTCACCGCCACTCGCGGTACGCCCGAGGACGAGGACGAGTGGTGGCCCTGCGAGTTGGACTGTCATCCCGAGACGATGGACGAGCATCCCGGGCTGCGGTGGCACTGCCGTGGGTCGTATGTGCTGGTGCCTCCGGCGCGGTTGCCGGGGGAGTTGGCGGTGGAGTGGGTGCGGGGGCCGGAGCATGGGCTGCCGGATCCTTTGTCGTTGCTTGAGGTGCTTACCGATGAGTGTGCTCGGTATGCGGGGGAAGAGCGGGACCATGTTGCGGCGTGGCCCCTTCGGGGCTGACGTCCCCCGTACCGCCCGGGGCTGACGCCCCGACCCGCCCTCGCTGATTGCTTTGTCCGCAGGCTGTCTGTGGCTGGTCGCGCAGTTCCCCGCGCCCCTAAAAGCGTCCCCTTCGGGCCGCCCCTGCTCGGTCTACTCGCCCTTCGCCGCCGTCAAGCCCTGGATTCTGCCCAGGAATTCCACCTGTTGGTTTGTCGCGGTCCTCGGAGGGTCCAGTACTGCCTGGTTGGAGATGGATTCCAGGGTGAGGGACTGGTTCGGGTCGCCTGTCATCAGGGCTTTGACGTCGGCGTTGGTGACGTTGATGGGGACGCCCTGGGCCGCTGTCTGCTTCTGGAAGTGGCGGGTGGTGAAGAAGACCAGGGCGCCGCCGTCGGTGGTGCGCAGGCCCACCGGGGCGTAGTCGCCCGAGGTCACGGGCTCGTCGATGTACTGCTGGGCGAGGCCCGGACGGCTCGCGTTCTTCGTGCGGTCGGCGCGCCACTTCGTGGTGTGCGTGCCCGCAGCGAAAGTGACGCCGCCGTCCTTGAGGTAGGTCGCGTAGTCCTGGGGGAGGTTCCTGGGCGCGACCGCCAGGTCCGCCGCGGTCGCCCTGACCGGCTCCGCCCAGCCGTCCTTGTCCTTCTTGAAGTCCGGTACCTCGTCGGCGGCGACGATCGTCAGATACGAGACCTGCCACACGTCGTTCGCATCGCCCCGGGTGAACACCAGCAGCCAACGGTCCTCGCCACGGCCCTTGTTGGCCTTCGACTCGGTGACGAACCAGCGCGGCCAGCCCGCCTTCGCCGGGATCGTGAACTCGGTGTCGGTCAGCTTCAGCGGTACGTAGCTCGGGTTGCCGCCCGGCTGGTTCGTACTGCCGGCCTTCAGCTTCGCGCCGTCGATGTCACCGAGCGCGCCGGTGACCCGGTCGGCGTCCAGGGAAGGGTTGTTGGCGCCGTTGGCCTCGTTGTAGGCGGCGGTGAAGTCCTCCAGCGCACGGGCGGCCTCGGGCTTCGTGGCCCCGGGGAGGACCTCCCGTTCCCCGTGCACCACCACGCACCCGCTCGCCGTCACCGACAGCACGGTCACCGACGCCGCCGTCAGCGCGCTCCGGCCGAGCCTGCGAGGCCTACGAGGGCCGTGATCCCTGCTCATCGGTACCGTCACCTTCCCCTTCCCGGAGGGGAACCCTACCGGGGCCGGCAAGCACGCGGACGGCGGGATCACGTACCGCGCCCGCACTGTGATCTATCGCGCCCCGCGATGCCCCAATCATCCCCCCAACGTCCGTCTCAGGCCTCTTCCCAACGTCCGTCTCAGACCTCTTCGCGCACCGGTGCCGCCGCCTTCGCCCTGTCCTTGTGCGGCCGCGAAGGCGCCAGGAAGAAGGCGAGGGTCGGTACCAAGTACAGGGACCACACGACGACTTGGAGAACCGTCGGATCCGGCTGGAAGTTGAAGATGCCCTTGAGAAGCGTGCCGTACCAGCTGTCCGGCGGGATCGTCTCGCTGATGTCGAAGGCCTTGTTCGTCAGACCCGGCAGGAAGTCCGCCTCCTGGAGGTCGTGGAAGCCGTACGCGAGGACACCCGCGGCCACGACGACCAGCATGACGCCGGTCCAGGTGAAGAACTTCGCGAGGTTGATGCGCAGGGCGCCCCGGTAGAAGAGGTGGCCGAGCACGACCGCGGTCGCGATGCCCAGCAGGACGCCGATCAGCGGGCCTTCGGTGCCGTCGCTGGACGCGCGTACGGACGTCCAGACGAACAGGGACGTCTCCAGGCCCTCGCGTCCCACGGCCAGGAACGCGGTCGCGACCAGCGCGCCCGTGCCCATCCGCAGCGCCGCGTCGAGCTTGCCGTGCAGGTCGGCCTTCAGGTGGCGGGCCGTACGCCGCATCCAGAAGACCATCCATGTGACCAGGCCGACCGCGATGATCGACAACGAGCCGCCGAGCGCCTCCTGCGCCTCGAACGTCAGCTCCTGGGAGCCGAATTCGAGCGCGCAGCCGAAGCCGAGGGAGAGTCCCACCGCGACGCCGATGCCGATCCAGATCGGCTTCAGGGCGTCCCGCCGTTCCGTCTTCACCAGGTACGCGATGAGGATGCAGACGACGAGGCTGGCTTCCAGGCCCTCGCGCAGGCCGATCAGATAGTTCGCGAACACGGCCTACGCCTCCTTGGAGTTCGCGGAGCTCTTCGGGTCCTTCGAGTCCTTCGGGTCTTTGAGGCCCTTGGAATCCTTCGAGTCCGTCGAGAACAGCGCCCGGCCCCACCAGTCGTCCTTGTCGCGGACGCCCGGCGGGACCGCGAAGACCGCCGAACCCACGTGCTGGATGTACTCGTTGAGCGCGTCGGCCGCCAGGCTCCGCTGTACCGGGATGAAGCCCTTGCGCACGTCCCGCTGGTACGCGAGGAAGAACAGCCCCGCGTCCAGGCGGCCGAGCCCGTCCGTGCCGTCCGTGAAGGAGTAGCCGCGGCGCAGGAGCGTGGCCCCGGCGTTGGTGTCGGGGTGCGCGAGCCGTACGTGCGCGTCGGGCTTCATCGCCTTGAGGAACGGCTTGTCCCGCTCCTTCGCCTTCCCGACCGGAGCACCCTCGCCCTTGTCACGGCCGAAGATGTCCTCCTGCTCCTGGAGGGAAGTGCGGTCCCAGGTCTCGATGTTCATGCGGATGCGCCGGGCCACGAGGTACGAGCCGCCGACCATCCACGCCGGGCCGTCCTTCTCCTCGACCCACACGAACTTCTTCAGCCGGTCCGTCTCCGTACCCGCGATGTTGCGGGTGCCGTCCTTGAAGCCCATGAGATTGCGAGGGGTCTGGGCCTCCGGAGTCGTCGACGACGTCTTGCCGAAGCCCAGTTGGGACCAGCGGATGACGACCTTGCCGAAGCCGATGCGAGCGAGGTTGCGGATCGCGTGCACCGCGACCTGCGGGTCGTCCGCGCACGCCTGGACGCACAGATCGCCGCCGCTGCGGTTCCGGTCGAGGTTGTCGCCCGCGAACTTCGGCAGCTCCACGAGAGCTTCCGGCCGTTCGTCGGCGAGGTCGAACTTCCCGAACAGCGACGGCCCGAAGCCGATCGTCAGGGTCAGCCGCGACGGCTTGAGGCCCAGGGCCTCCCCGGTGTCGTCCGGCGGCGCCTCCGCCAGACCCCCGTAGGCGCCCTCGCCGACCGCGCGCCCGCCAGCCATCCGCCGCGCGGCCTCCGTCCAGTCCTTCAGCAGCTGGACGAACGCTGCCCGGTCCGTCGTCTTCACGTCGAACGCGGCGAAGTGCAGCCGGTCCTGCACCGGGGTGGCGATGCCCGCCTGGTTCGTGCCGTGGAAGGCGACCGCGGCGCCCGCAGCGGCGGCGGTCGGCTCCGCGTCGTCGCCGCTACGGGCCATCGCCACCGCACCGCCGGCCGCGGCGGCCCCGAGCGCGAGCCCGGCACCGCCCCAGCCGATCAGTGAACGCCGGGACGGGGTACGGGAGTCGGCGTCCCGCGTCCCGCCGCCGGGCTCCGCGGCTTCCGCCGTGCCCGTTGTCGTATCCGTCGTATCCGTCGTATCCGTCGTGTTCGTCGTGTTCGTGGTGTTCGTGGTGTCCGTCATGGTGCCAGGGCCCCTCTTACGTCACGTCCTACTTCACGACGGCGGCGGCGAGCTTGGACAGCGGCTCCGCGAGCGCGTTCACCGCGTCGGAGAGCTCCTTGCGATCGGCCTTGCCGACCTTGTCGTACGAGGTGAACTCGTAGGAGCTCGTGTCCTCGCGGTACTTGTCGAGCAGCGTGTTCAGCGCCGCGAACTGCGTGTCGAGTTCCTTGGTCAGCGCCGCGTCGTTCTCGGAGGCGACCGACTTCAGCAGTTCGTACGACTTCTCGGCGCCCTCGACGTTCGCCTTGAAGTCGACGAGGTCGGTGTGCGAGTAGCGCTCCTCCTCGCCGGTGACCTTGCCGGTGGCGACCTCGTCGAGGAGTTCCTTGGCGCCGTTGGCCATCGAGGTCGGGGTGATCTCGGCCTTGCCGACCCGCTTCTGCCAGTCGGTCAGGTCGGTGATCAGCTGGTCGGCGAGTTCCGTGTCGCGGGCGGTGAGCTTCTTGTCCTTCCAGAGCGAGCGCTCCAGGCGGTGCCAGCCGGTCCAGTCCTTCTCCAGGTCCTGGCCCTCCTCCAGACCGTCCTCGCGCAGGTCGACCTTCGGGTCGATGTCACCGAAGGACTCGGCGACCGGCTCGGTCCGCTCCCAGCCGATGCGCGAGTCGGCGTACGTCTTCTTCGCGGCCTCGATGTCGCCGTCCTTGACCGCCTGCGCGAAGACCTTCGCCTTGGGCACGGTCTCGTCGGCCTGCTCCTGCGCGTACTCGCGGTAGGCGGCGACGGCCGAGTCCAGGCGCGGGTCGCGCTTGGCGACCTTGCCGGTGCCGGTGGCGGTGACGTCCTGGCGTATGCCCTTGCCCTTCATGCCCGGCTTGCAGGCGATCCGGTATTCACCCGCCTTCACCTCGGCGGTGACCTTCTGGCTGGTGCCGGGGCCGATGTTCTCGCGCTCGGTGACGATCCGGTCGTCCGGGAAGAGGAGGTAGACCTCGGTGACCTTGGAGCCCTTGTTCTCGACGTCGATCTGGATGTGCCCGGAGGGGAACTCCGTCTTCGACACCTCGCACTTGGAGTCCGTGGCGGTCACCTTGACGACGTGGTCGTCGCCCGCGGCGTCGCTCTTCTCGGTGCAGCCCGTGACAGCGGCCAGCGCCGCCGCGGTCGCGGCGGCGGTGACGGCGGAGAGTCGGACGGCTCGCATACAGGCTCCAAGAGGTTCACAGGAGAGACATGGGGGAGGCACAGGTCCTCGGTGAGGCTGCCCTAACTTATCTGAGGCTTACCTGACTGAAAGCCGCCCGTCCAGTGATTCAGCTCTCATTGGCGACGTAAGGGCACGGCCGGATCACGGTGGCTCAATCCATCCCCCACGAAACGGTCAAAGATCGGTCAAGAACCCCTCACGGGAGCCACCAGGACCTCGCCGGTGCGCGGATGCGGGAACACCTCGACCGGCTGCTGGTAGACGTCCGAAAGTAGTCGGTCGGTGAAGACTTCGGCCGGCCGGCCGTCGGCCACCGCACGCCCGGCGCGCAGGATCACCACCCGGTGCGCGTAGGCCGCCGCGAGTCCCAGATCGTGCAACACCACGACCACCGCGTCCCCGGCGTGCGCCCTTGCGCGGCAGACCCGGAGCACCAGTTCCTGATGGTGCAGGTCCAGGGCGGCGGTCGGTTCGTCGAGCAGCACCAGCCGGGTGCGCTGGGCGAGCACCCGGGCGAGCGCCACCCGGGCCCGCTCACCGCCGCTGAGCGCCGAGAAGGACCGGCCCGCGAAGTCGGTGACCTCGGTCGCCGCCATGGCCGCGGCCACCGCCGAGTCGTCCTCATCCTCCTCGGGCCGTCCGGCCCAGGGTGCCCGGCCCATCCGTACGACCTCCTCGACCGCGAACGGGAAGGAGAGCGCGGCGGACTGGGGGAGTACCGCCCGGCGCAGGGCCAGTTCCCGCGCCGACCAGTCGGACGCCGGGCGACCGTGGACGCGTACGACTCCTGCGGCGGCCGGGAGATCGGCGGCGAGCGCGCCCAACAGGGTGGACTTTCCCGCCCCGTTGGGCCCGACGAGGGCCAGCACCTCGCCCGCGCGGGCCACGACGTCCACGCCGGACAGCACCTCGCGCGCGCCGAGCCGGACGTGCAGGGCCTCGGCCTCGGCGAGTACGTCGCCGGGCTGTACGGGGCCGGGAGGCGCGGGCCTCGTACCGGGCGGCCTGAGCCACCCCACGCCCAACCTCATACCCACCCCAGTACCCACCCTCATACCCAACCCAGTACCCACCCTCATGCCCAACCCCCCTGCCTGCGACGGGTCCTGCGCAGCAGCCAGAAGAAGAACGGGCTGCCGAAGAGCGCGGTGAGCACCCCGAGCGGCAGCTCGGCGGGCTCCACGACGGTGCGGGCCGCGAGGTCGCCCGCGAGCAGGACCGCCGCACCGCCCAGCGCGCTGCCGGGAATGAGGAAACGATGGCCGGGGCCCGCCGCCATACGCAGCAGATGCGGGACCACGAGCCCCACGAAGCCGATGACGCCGGACACGCTCACGGCCGCGGCCGTCAGCAGCGCGACGACCAGGACCAGGACGATCCGCAGCCGCTCGACGTCCACGCCCAGATGCCGGGCAGGCCGCTCACCCAGGGACAACAGGTCCAACTTCCGTGCGTAGAAGGGCGCCACGGCCAGACCGGCCACCGCGCACGGCAGCACCGCGAGCACCTTCGGCCAGGTGGCCTGCGAGAGCGAGCCGAGCTGCCAGAAGGTGATCTGGTTCACCGCGGCGGTGTCCGCGAGGAAGATGAACAGACCGATCAGCGCGCCCGCGAAGGCGTTCACCGCGATACCGGTGAGGATCAGCGTCACGACCTCCGTACGGCCGCCCGAGCGGGACATCGAGTACACCAGCAGGGCCGTGCCGAGGCCTGCCACGAAGGCGAAGGCGGGGAGGGTCCAGTTCCCCAGGAAGTTCAGACCGAGCGAGATCGCGGCGACCGCGCCGACCGCCGCGCCCAACGAGACGCCGATGACGCTCGGTTCGGCGAGCGGATTGCCGAACACGCCCTGCATCAGCGCGCCCGCGCAGCCCAGCGAGGCGCCGACCAGCAGCGCGAGCACGATGCGCGGGAAGCGGACGTTCCAGAGCACGGACTCGGGGACGCGGGCGAGTTCGGTGCCGCCGAGTCCGGCGCGGTGAGCGAAGGACGACAGGACGTCACCGGGGGAGATCTCGTACGCGCCGAGCCCGGCGGAGGCCAGGGTGAGCAGGCCGAGGAGAACGGCCAGGCCGACGGTGAGCAGCCAGGGGGTGCCGCGACGGGGTCTGGCGGGGAGTTCGCCGGCGACCGCCGTCGCCCCGGTTTCGGCTACCGCCTCCCCGGTCCCGGCCGCCGTCTCGCCGGTCCCGGCTTCCGCCTCCCTGGTCCCGGCTTCCGCCTCTCCGTTCCCGGCCGCCGTGGCGTGGTCCTCGGGTGCGGCGCCCTTGTCGGTCACGGTCACTTGGCATCCTCGTACAACTGGTTGACCAGGGACTTCAGTACCTGGTCCGTGCGGGGCCCGTAGTTGAGGAGGACGCCGTCCTCGATCGAGACGACCCGGCGCTCCATTCCGGCGGGGGTCTGGGCGACACCGGGGATCTCGACGAGACCGTCCACGCCGCCGACGGATTCGAGGCCCTTGGACATGACGAGGATCGCGTCCGGAGCGGCCTGGGCGAGGGCCTCCGTGGTGATCGTGGTGAAGTCCTTCTCCAGGCCCGACTCGGCGCCGGCGTCGACGGCTCCCGCCGCTTCGAGCAGCGAGGTGGCTCCGGAGCCCTTGCCGCCGATCAGATAGACCGAGGCAGTGCCACGGAGGTAGAGGAAGGCGACGCGCGGCTTGTCGGTCTGCTTAGGAACGTCCGCGCGCACGGCGGCGAGCCGCTCCTCGGAGCGCCGGGTGAGTTCCTTCCCGGCGGCCGGTACGCCGAGGGCGCGGGCCACCGCCTCGATGCGCGGGCCCACGTCGTCGAGGCCCTTCGCCGGGTCGACCACGAGGACGGGGACGCCCGCGTCACGGATCTGGCCCATCGCCTCGTCGGGCCCGGTGGTGGTCTCGGCGAGAACGAGGTCGGGCTTGAGCGACAGGACGCTCTCCGCGGAGACGTCGTGGTTGCGGGTGACCACCGGCAGCTTTTCCGCCTGCGCGAAGGTGGCGGTGATGTCACGGGCGACGACCCGGTCGCCGAGCCCGAGCGTGAAGACGATCTCGCTGAGGCTCCCGGAGAGCGGCACGATCCGCCGGGCGGCGCTGACGGTGACGTCCCGGCCGTCGGACGAGCGCACGGTGACCGGGAGTTGGGGGGTCGGGGCGTCCGCCAGAGGCTCGACGCGGTCGGCGGCGGTCGTGCTCCTGCCGCCCGGCTCCTTCTCGGCCGAGCCGCCGTCGTCGGAGGCGCAGCCAGTGGTCACCGTGAGTGCGAGCACCGCCAGCAGTGCACCTGCCACTCGTGTACGCATGCGTCGCACGGTCGCGTAATCCCTTTCGGTCGGATCGGTCTGCGGTTCCTCGGTGGGACGGGGTGCCCCGTCCCACCAGGGGCGCGGGGCTGTATCGATATGCGGCTCCGCCGCAGGGCGCGACCGGCCCCCACGGTCCGCAGCCAACAAACGACCCGCAGTCCCCCTCTTCTGTCTCATCCGACGCTTCCCGCATCGACAGACATAGCTTAGGTTAGCCTTACCTTTCTCGCCAGAACCGCCCCGGATCCGGCCAGATCCCGCCCGTCCCGGAGGACCCGAATGCCCTCGCGCCCGCCCCTACGCACCTACGTGACCCTGCTCTGCGCAGCAGTACTCGTGGCACTGCTCCCGGCCGGTCAGGCCCAGGCGGCCAGCCGAACCGTGCAGGGCGGCCGCCTGGACTGGGGCATCAAATCCTCCTTCCAGAGCTACGTCACCGGCCCGATAGCGAACGGCAGTTTCTCCCTCACCGGCGGCGCCGCCACGGTCGGCGGCAGCCAGTTCCGCTTCCACTCGGCGACCGGGACGTACGACGGAACGTCGGGCGCCTTCAACGCGGGCTTCTCCGGCGGTGTCCACTTCCGCGGACACAAGACGGACGACGGCTCCTACCAGCTCGACCTCACGATCAGCCGCCCCACCGTCCGCCTCGCCGGCAACGGCGGCACCCTCTACGTCGACATCGTCAGCAAGGCCAAGGACACCGGGACGGTCACGACGTCCTCGCAGGTGCCCTTCGCCTCCCTCTCCCTGGGCGGCGTCAACATGAAGGGCGGCGGCAACGCGGTCCAGTTGAACAACCTGCCCGCCACCCTGACCGCCCAGGGCGCCAAGTCCTTCGCCGGGTACTACACGGCGGGCACCGCCCTCGACCCGGTCAGCCTCTCGGCGGACGTCAAGGCCGCGGCTGCCGCCGAACCGTCGCGCACGCCGTCCCCCTCCCCGTCCAAGTCCAAGGCGAAGAAGGAGACTTCCGGCCGGATCGAGGACGGCGCCGTCGACTGGGGCGTGCGCCGGACCTTCCGCGAGTACGTCACCGGGGCCATCGCCAAGGGCGAGTGGAAGCTCACCGACGGTGCCGAGGACGGCGGGGCGCTCTTCCGCTTCCCGAAGGGCTCGGGCACGTACGACGAGAAGAAGCGGACCCTCGACGCGGCCTTCGCCGGAGCCGTCCGCTTCACCGGCGAGCAGGGCCTCGACCTCACCCTCGGCGCACTCCGGGCCAAGGTCACGGACGACGGCAAGGGGACGCTCTACGCGGACGTCACCAGCGCGGGCGGTACGGGCGGCACGGCCAAGGCCAACGGCACGGCCAAGGCCAACCGCACGGCCAAGAAGGTCCCCCTGGTCACCTTCACGGCCAAGGATTTCAAGCCCAAGGACGGCCTCGCCCAGCTGATCGAGGCACCCACGAAGCTCACGGCCGACGGCGCCAAGGCCTTCGGCGGCATGTACAAGGCGGGCACGGAGATGGACCCGGTCTCCCTCGCCGTCGCCCTGACCGACAGGGCCGAACTGCCCGCCCTGCCCGACCTGGGCAGCGCGGAGTCGGCCACTCCGGAAGCCGCGGCCGCCGAACCGAAGACGGCCGAGCCCAGGACCGAGGCCACCGCGAGCGATTCGGACGTCCCCGTTCTGCCGATCGGCCTCGCGGCAGCCGCCCTGATCGCGGTGGCCGCCGCCTTCGTGATCATCCGCAGGCGTCAGGCGCAACCGGCCGCCCACGCCCCCGAAGAGAACTGAACTTCCCAGCGCGGTCCGCCAGTTGAGCGGACTCCCACACGACTTCCACACACTGAACCAAGGAGACCCACGACCATGGCCGCCAACCGCCGCCGCCCCATGACTCCAGGGCGTGTCGCCCTCGCCGCAGCCTGTGCGACCGCCGTCACGCTCGGCGCCACCGCGCTCGCCGCGACGTCCGCGTCCGCCGCCGAAGTACCGCTCAAGGGCTACGAGTTCACCTGGGGCATCAAGCAGTCGTACCGCACGTACGTGACCGGGATGGCGGCCGGCAGCTTCACGCCCGAGGGCGGCGCCACGCAGGCCAAGGACAACGGCGCGTTCACCTTTGTCAACGGCACCGGGACCTATGACTCCGAGGCCCACACCGTGGCGCTCGGCTTCGAGGGCAGCCTGAAGATCGTCTCCAAGCTGCACGGCTTCGAACTCGCCCTGTCCGACGTGAAGTTCGACAGCAAGGCCGCGAGAGTCACCGCCGACGTCACGAGGAGCGGTACGACCCAGCAGGACGTGCCGCTCGCCGAGGTCACCGTCACCCGCACGATGACGGACATGGAGACCAAGCTGACGAAGGAGGCGGGTGACGTCTTCGGCAGCGCCAGCTACACGGGCGCGGCCGGCGACCCCCTGACGGTGGTGGAGAAGAAGACCGAGTCGCCGTCCCCGTCGCCCTCGGGTTCGACGACCCCGTCGCCCACCCCTTCCACGACACCGTCCACCACGCCCTCGGGCACCCCGTCCACCACCCCGTCACAGACCACGAGCCCGACGCCCTCGGGCACCGAGGCCCCCGCCAAGGGCGACATCGCCGACGGCACCCTCGGCTGGGGCGTCAAGCAGTCCTTCCGTACGTACGTGGTGGACGGTGTGGCCAAGGGCAGGATCACCGTCTCCGGCGGCGCGGCGCAGGCATCCGGCAACGGGATCTTCACCTTCCCCGACGCCACCGGGACGTACGACACGGACGCCGACACCCTCAAGGCCGCCTTCAAGGGCTCGGTCAACTTCAAGGGCCATGAGACGAACGGCACTTACGGCCTCGACCTCACCCTCAGCGACCTCAAGGCGGAGGTCGACGGCGGCTCCGGCAAGCTGACCGCCGACGTCGAGAGCCTCGGCAAGAAGTCCGCCGACGTGACCCTCGCCGAGCTCAAGCCCAAGTCCGCCGACCTGACGGCCAAGAACGACGTCATCACCCTCGACGACGTCACCACCACCCTCACCAAGGCGGGCGCGGAGGCCTTCGGCGGCTTCTACCAGGCCGGCGCCGAACTCGACCCGGTCGACCTCTCGGTGGCCGTGTCCGAGGACGCCGAACTCCCGGACCCGGACCCGACGTCGTCCAACGGCACGACGGGCGGCACGACGGGCGGCACGACCGGCGGAACCACCGGTGGGACCACCGGCGGCGCGGGCACGACCGGCTCCACCACGGGCGGTGTGACGGGCGGCCTCGCCTCCACCGGCTCCGACGTCCCCGTCGGCGCCCTGGGCGCGGCGGCCGCGGCGACGGTCGCCGCGGGCGCGGGCGTGGTGTTCGCGGTACGCCGCCGCCGCACGACGGACGCGCCCCAGGCCTGACCGGCCCCCGACACATCCGGCCGCCGCCCCCACCATCAGGGGCCGGCGGCCGGATGCGTACGCACCCCTCCCGTGGTGCTTGAATGCCCGTGTGACTGATTTCGACGTGCTGCGAGTCTTCTGCGGACCGCGCGGTGAGTACGGCAACGATCTCGGGGTCGTACGGGACGGTTCCGTACTGCCGGAGCGGGACGAACGGCAGGCGTTCGCGGCCAAACTCGGTTTCAGCGAGACGGTGTTCGTGGACGACCCCGAGCGCGGCGTCATCGACATCTACACGCCCAGCGTGCGGCTGCCCTTCGCCGGATACCCCTGCGTCGGCGCGGCCTGGCTGCTGGACGTGCCCGAACTCGTCACGCCCGCGGGCGTGGTGGGCACCCGCCTCGACGGCGAGTTCAGCTGGATCGAGGCCCGCCCGGAGTGGCCGGAGCCGCGCACACTCCGCCGCTACGACACGGCGGCCGAGGTCGACGCGCTGGAGGTGCCCCCGCCCGGGGAGTGGCTCTACGCCTGGGCCTGGGAGGACGAGGCGGCCGGCCGCATCCGCGCCCGAGGCTTCCCCGGCCGCGGCGACGGCATAGACGAGGACGAGGCCACAGGCGCCGCCGCCCTCCAACTCACAGCACAACTGGGCCGTGCCCTGAACATCGTCCAGGGCACGGGTTCACAAATCCTCACGGCCCCCCAGCCGGAGGGCTGGGTAGAGGTGGGCGGCAGGGTGTTCTTGGAACGCTGAGAGGCTGGGTTTTTCGGAGGGGCTGAGCGCCAGCTTTTTGTCTTTAGGGGCGCGGGGAACTGCGCGACAAGCCCCCACCGGCCCGCACCCGACAAACAACCAACCCAGCGGAGCGCTCACGCACTCAGGCGGAACTCCTCACTCAAAGCAACAAAGACTGCGATGTTGAGCGCGAACGCCCGCTTGCACTCAGCAATGATCCGCTGCTTCTCCAGATCATCGGCAAGCACACCGTCAAGCACCTCGCGATAACTCCGCTTGAACGCCGCGGGGTTGCCGATGTCCTCGAAGACATAGAACCGCACCCCGTCACCCTTGCGCGTGAAGCCCCACGTCTTCTCCGCCTTGCTCCGGACGACCTGTCCGCCGGAGAGGTCGCCGAGGTAGCGGGTGTAGTGATGCGCGACGTACCCACCGGGCCACGTCCGCGCGCACTCCGTGATCCGCGCCGTGTACTCCTCCGTGGCGGGCAGCGCGGTGACGTCCTCGCGCCATCCCGGGCCCCGCAGATGCGCGAGGTCCTGCTCCAGAGCGGCCACGCGCATCAGCTCGGGGCGGAGGAACGGTTCTGCCACCGGGTCGCCGGTCAGCTCTCGCGCGCCTTCCTCAAGAGCCCGGTAGACGAACCACAGCTGCTCGGTGTAGCGCGTGTACGCGTCCACGCCGAGCCTGCCGCCCAGCAACTCGCTCATGAACGTCGAGTCGTGCGCCTCCGCGTGCTGCTCGTGCGACGCGGCGCGTATGAGTGTCGAGAACGGTGTACTCGACGAGTTCATGGAGACCTCCGGGGCCGAAGGGGGACGAGAGCCGGGCCCATCTTGTATGGTTAGGCTTACCTAAGTCAACAGGTTTCCCGACGCCCTGTCGGTAAAATCGTACCCCGGATCCCGGCTCATCCACAGAGAAAAGCCGCCCCTCTGTCCGAGTGGGCGGCTTGGCATGGAAAAGGGCGGTTACGGCAGCGTCAGCACCTCGGCGCCACTGTCCGTGACGACCAGCGTGTGCTCGAACTGGGCGGTCCGCTTGCGGTCCTTCGTCACGACGGTCCACCCGTCGTCCCACATGTCGTACTCGTGCGTACCCAGCGTCAGCATCGGCTCGATCGTGAACGTCATCCCCGGCTGGATCACGGTCGTCGCGTGCGGGCTGTCGTAGTGCGGGATGATCAGCCCCGAGTGGAACGACGAGTTGATGCCGTGCCCGGTGAAGTCCCGTACGACCCCGTACCCGAACCGTTTCGCGTACGACTCGATGACCCGCCCGATGATGTTGATCTGCCGGCCGGGCTTGACGGCCTTGATGGCACGGTCGAGGGACTCGCGGGTCCGCTCGACGAGCAGCCGCGACTCCTCGTCCACGTCGCCGACGAGATACGTGGCGTTGTTGTCGCCGTGCACGCCCCCGATGTACGCCGTCACGTCGAGGTTGATGATGTCGCCGTCCCGCAGGACCGTGGAGTCCGGGATGCCGTGACAGATGACCTCGTTCACGGAGGTGCACAGGGACTTCGGGAAGGCGCGATAGCCGAGCGTGGACGGGTAGGCGCCGTGGTCGCACATGTAGTCGTGGGCGACGCGGTCCAGTTCGTCCGTGGTGACACCGGGCGCGATGAGCTTCGCGGCCTCCGCCATCGCCCGCGCGGCGATCCGGCCCGCGACCCGCATCGCCTCGACGGTCTCCGGGGTCTGGACCTCCGGTCCGGTGTACGGCGTGGGGGCGGGCTTGCCCACGTACTCGGGACGCCTGATGTTTCCCGGCACGGGACGGGTGGGAGAAAGCTCCCCTGGTACGAGCAGCGACTGGCCAGACATGCCAGCGAGTCTAACCAGCGGGTGTGGGGGACGATGTCACTGGCGAAAGGAGCCTCAGCCATGGCCCTGTTCAAGAAGCGGACCGCCGGGAAGCCGGGCGAGTGGTACTACTGCCTGGAGCACAAGAAGGTCGAAGAGGGCCCCGACTGCCCGGGCAAGGACCGCTTCGGCCCGTACGCGACCCGCGGCGAGGCGGAGCATGCGATGGAGATCGCTCGAGAGCGGAACCTCGAATGGGAGAACGACCCCCGCTGGCATGACTCCGCTGCGCGGGGCTCCGAAGACGACTAGTCGCCGGTTGTGACCTGCGGGCCCGTCGTGGCTGGTCGCGCAGTTCCCCGCGCCCCTAAAAGATGAAAGGCATGGGGCGCAGCCCCGCCTTTCAGGGGCGCGGGGAACTGCGCGACCAACCCCCACCGGCCCGCACACGCTTCACGCACCGGCAGTCGCCCCTTCCCGCGTCTTCTTCAACCGCACCGCATGCTCATTCGTCCGCACGTCGTACGTCATGAGCTTCGGAAGGCACAACGCAAGCGCCCCCACCGCGCCCACGCACAGCACACCCCCGGCCCACACAGACCCCCGCACACTCATCCACGCGGCCATCCCGCCGGCCCGTACCTGTCCCAGCTGCGGCCCCACCGAGTACGACAGCAGCTCGATGCCCGCCAGCCGCCCCCGCAGCTCGTCCGGGATCGTCTGGTTCCACATCGCCGCGCGGAAGATCCCGCTGACCATGTCGAAACACCCGCCCAGCGTCAGGAACAGCAGCACCAGCCACACGTCGTGAACGGCACCCGCGGCCACCATCGCCAGCCCCCAGAACGCCGCCGCCAGCACCACCATCCGCCCGTGCCGGTGCACCCGGGAGGTCCACCCGCTCGTCAGGCTCACCAGCAGCGACCCGGCGGGCAGGGCCGCGTACATCAGGCCGAGCGACCACTCCGCGTCCAGCTCGTCCGCCAGGAAGGGCAGCACGGCCAGCGGAAACGCGAAGAACATGGCGGCCAGGTCGATCGCGTACGTACCCAGCAGTTCCTTGCGGCTCCACGCGTACTGCGCCCCCTCCAGGATCGACCGCAACGACGGCTTCGCGGCCTCATGGGCGGCGGGAGAGGCCGCGAGGCCCACCGCGAGCACGACCGACACCACGAAGGTCGCGAGGTCCGCCGCATAGGCCCAGCCGAGCCCGGCGTACGCCACGACGAGCCCGGCCACCGCCGGACCCGCGACGCCGCCGACCGTCCACCGCAACGAGTTGAGCGCGGCTGCCGCGGGCAGGTGCTCGTGCCGGACGATGCGCGGCGTGAGCGCGTCCAGGGCGGGTCGCTGTACCGCGACGAGCGCGGAGGAGAGCGCGGCGACGGCGTACAACGGCCACACCAGCGGCTCCGGCAGCAACGCGTTGACCAGGAGCACGGCGCTCAGCAGCCCCTGCCCCACCTCCGTCCAGACGATCAGCTTCCGCTTGTCCAGGGCATCGGCGAGCGCCCCGCCGTACAGCCCGAACACGATCAGCGGGACGAGTTCCACCGCGCCGATCGCGCCGACGGCCACCGCGGAACCGGTCAGCTCCTTCATCTGCACCGGCAGCGCGACGAAGGTCAGGAAGCTGCCGAAGTTGGTGACGAGCCCGGCCACCCACAGCCGCCGGAAGTCGGCGGAGGTCCGCCACGGCGCCAGATCGGGCAGCAGCGCGCGCAGGCGCGAGGCAGCCGGGCCGGATGCACCGTCGGGGGCGGCATCGGGGGCAGGGGTGGAGGTGTCGCGATCGGGTTCCGTCACGAGGGGCCATGGTCCGGCGCGGCCCCCGACGAGGACAAACGCTTTTTCGACCGCCGAGAACCTTCAGGCCACCGGCGCGTACGTGACCGGCGCACTGCTGGCACGTACGACACCGGCGCACGACCGGCGCGTACGTGACCGGCGCACGACCGGCGCGTACCTCACCGGCGCACGACCGTGCGTGCCTCACCAGCGCGTCGGCGGCGGTGACGTCAACTGGTCCGCCAGCCACGACAGCCGGTCCCGGAACCGCCGCCTTCCCCGGGGCGCGGGCAGCGAGTTCTCCCCGGCCGCCGCGCTGACCAGGTGCTGCACGGTGTCGAGATCGAGTTCGAGGGCGAGGTCCGGTGCCGACGGCACAGCGAGCGCCTCGTGCGCCATCGCGTGCAGCTCGCGGTCGCCGGAGTCCAGCGCGAGGACCGTCGCCCCGGCCCGGCGTGCGTCGTGGACCCGTTCGAGGAGCAGGGCGCCGGGTGAGTCCGGGGCCACTACGAGGAGCGTCTCGCCCCGCCTGGCCGCCTCGATCCGGCCGAGTCCGACGGCCAGTTGGGCCGGGTCCCCGGGCCGCGCCCCGTGCCGTACGAGCGTCGGGGTCAGTTCCGGCGTGCCCGACCAGGCGGCCTCGTCCACCAGATGCGCGGCCAGGTGCCACGGCTCGTACTCCGCCGTCCCCACCAGCAGCAGCCCGCCCCCGTGCGGCAGTACGGAGGACCGCAGCGCTCCCGCGAACCTCCGGGTGGCAGCCGGCCACTCGGTCCCGGCGAGCACTTCGCGCAACAGGGCGACGCGCACAGCATCCATGCGCCCGCATCCTGCCGTAACCGGCCACTCGACAGGCGGAGTTCACCATGAATTCGCCCAAGGTGGGAAGAGTGTCCGTCCCCGTCGTGAAGAGAGGGCTCCATGACCACTGCTGAGGCATCAGTGCCGTTCCGGGCGGGAAAGGAGGGCTACGCGAGCTTCCGTATCCCGGCCGTCGTCGCCACCGGCGGGGGTACCGGCAGCGGCACCCTGCTGGCCTTCTGCGAGGGCCGGGTCGGCTCCCGAGACGACTTCGGGAACATCGACATCGTGCTGAAGCGCTCCACGGACGGCGGTCTGACCTGGGGCCCGCTCCTGGTCGCCGCCAAGAACGGCGACGCGCTCTCCGGAAACCCGGCCCCGGTCGTCCTCGACACCGGCCGCGTCCTGCTCGTCCACGTCCGCAACGCCGCCCTCGCCACCGAGGACAGCATCCGCCGCGGCAAGGTGGCCGCCGTCGACGGACGCCGCGTCTGGGTCCAGCACAGCGACGACGAGGGCCTCACCTGGTCGAGCCCGAAGGAGATCACGAAGCAGACGAAGAAGGACACCTGGCGGTGGTACGCCACCACCCCGGGCCACGCTCTCCAACTGAGCACCGGCCGGGTCGTCGTCCCCGCCAACCACTCCCTCCCGCCGGCCGGCAAGGACACCGGCACCGAGGGCAAGTACAACGGCGGGCACTGTCTGCTGAGCGACGACCGCGGCGAGACCTGGCGCATCGGGTACGTCGATGACAACACCGACAACTACATCAACGTGAACGAGAGCACCGCCACCGAACTCCCCGACGGCCGCGTCTACTTCAACACCCGCACCGACTCCACCGCCCCCGGCACCCGCGCCGACGCGTACTCGAAGGACGGCGGCCAGACCCTGGTCAAGCCCTTCCGGCCGCAGGCCGGCCTCACCGGACCCGTCGTCGAGGGCAGCGTGCTCCAGCTCCGCGACCCGGACGTCCTGCTGTACTCGGGCCCCGCCGACCCGGGCTTCCGGGCCGTGATGACGATCCGCGCCAGCACCGACGACGGCCTCACCTGGCGGTCGGCGCACACCGTGGACGGGCTGCCCGCCGGGTACTCCGATCTCGTCCGCGTCGACGCCGACACCGTCGGACTCCTCTACGAGACGGGCGACTTCGGCGCGTACGAGACGATCACCTTCCGCAGGGTGCCCGTGACGGGGCTCACCTGAGCGCGGCGGGCGGGAAGCACGCACGTAAAGTCGGCCCATGACCTCTACCGACAGTGCACAGACCCCTGCCGAGACTCCCGCGAAAGCCCCCGCGAAGGACCCCTGGGACCTTCCCGACGTGTCCGGGCTCGTCGTCGGCGTACTCGGCGGCACCGGTCCGCAGGGCAAGGGCCTCGCCTACCGGCTGGCGCGGGCCGGCCAGAAGGTGATCATCGGATCGCGGGCCGCGGAGCGCGCACAGGCCGCCGCCGACGAACTCGGCCACGGAGTCGAGGGCGCCGACAACGCCGAGACCGCGCGCCGCAGCGACATCGTGATCGTCGCCGTGCCGTGGGACGGACACGGCAAGACGCTGGAGTCGCTGCGCGAGGAACTGGCCGGCAAGCTCGTCGTCGACTGCGTCAACCCGCTCGGCTTCGACAAGAAGGGCGCGTACGCGCTGAAGCCCGAGGAGGGCAGCGCCGCCGAGCAGGCCGCCGCCCTGCTGCCGGACTCGCGCGTCACGGCCGCCTTCCACCACCTCTCCGCGGTCCTCCTCCAGGACCCGGAGATCGCGGAGATCGACACCGACGTGATGGTCCTCGGCGAGGAGCGCGCGGACGTCGAGATCGTCCAGGCGCTGGCCGGCCGCGTCCCCGGCATGCGCGGCATCTTCTCCGGGCGCCTGCGCAACGCCCACCAGGTCGAGTCACTGGTGGCGAACCTGATCTCGGTGAACCGGCGGTACAAGGCCCACGCGGGTCTGCGTGTGACCGACGTATAGGCGTGCGGCGGGCCGGGTGTGCGGCGGGCACCGGACGGAGTGCGGCGCGTGCGGGCCGGGTGTGCTGCGCGTGCGGGACGGAGTGTGGTGCGTGCGGGCGGGGCGCGGACGTGGGGGACACTGGACGAAGCAGTGTCCCCCCGACGGGACCGGCCGCGACGGCAGCAACGCCGGCTATGACAGCAACGCCAGGACCGACAAGGAGCCGCACCCATGTCCCGACTCGCCCTCTACGCCCTCGTCGTCTGCCTGCTGGCCACCGCCGCGGCCGTCGTCTCCTTCGTCCAGGGCAGCTGGCTGGGGGTCGTGTGGGTGCTGCTCGCGGGTCTTTCGTCCAACATGACCTGGTACTACCTGCGCCGGGACCGGGCGCGCCGCCGGACGCCGTCCGTCACGGGCTGACCGAGCAGAACTCGTTGGTGTCCGTCCAGAAGCGGTAGAGGTTCTGCCCGCAGTCCGTCCGGAACTCGTCGATGTCCAGGCTGCGCAGGAGCGCGTCGATCACGTCGAAGAACACACCGTTCACCGCCGGGATCCACAGGATGGCGATCACCAGGAGCAGCCCGAAGGGCGCGAGGGGCTCCACCTGGCGGCGGATCTTGTACGACAGCCAGGGCTCGATCATGCCGTAGCCGTCCAGGCCCGGCACCGGCAGGAAGTTCAGCAGCGCGGCCGTGACCTGGAGCAGCGCGAGGAACGCGAGCGCGAACTGGAAGTCCGCCGGTACGCCGTCCAGCGCGTCCAGCCAGAACGGGGCCGTGCAGACCACCGCGAACAGCACGTTCGTCAGCGGGCCCGCCGCCGAGATCAGGCTGTGCTTCCAGCGGCCCTGGATCCGGCTCCGCTCGATCCAGACCGCGCCGCCCGGCAGACCGATACCGCCCATCATCACGAAGATGACGGGCAGCACGATGCTCAGCAGCGCGTGGGTGTATTTGAGAGGGTTGAGGGTCAAATACCCTTTCGCGCCGATCGAGATGTCGCCGCTGTGCAGGGCCGTGCGCGCGTGCGCGTACTCGTGCAGACAGAGTGAGACGATCCAGGCCGCCGTCACGAACAGGAAGACGGCGATACCGGGCTGCTCGGCGAAGCCTGTCCAGGTGGCCCATCCGGTCACCGCGGTGACGGCCACGATCCCGAGGAAGACGGGGCTGATCCGCCGGTCGCTGTGCCGGGTGGTGGCGGTGGTCATGGGGTCGGGCTCCCTGGGGTTCGCTCAGCGGGGTTCATGCTGTTGGGCGTGCCCGACCGTACCGGGCGTATGCGGAAAACGTCTCGCGATCGGCTGTGAGTTCCGGAGAGGGTGGACCCATGAGGTCGTGGCAAGTGATTTTCGAAGGCCGGCGGACGGAGCACGGAGACGGGCACGGAGACGGAGACGGGCACGGGCACGGGGACGGGGGCGGGGGCGGGGGCGGGGGCGGGGACGAGCCGCACGCCGTCGACGGCCGCCCCGAGCGGTTCGGCGCGCATGAACGCCCGACTCCGGCCGCGGCACCCCGTCCCCCGGTCCCGACTAGGGCCCTTCTGATGGATCTCCGCGGCGTCGCGGCGTCTGGCACGCACGCTCGCCGCGTTGCCGAAACGCCCACGTGGCTCCGCCACGAGGGCGCTCCGGCGCCTTGCGATCGCACGCACCAGACGCCGCTCCTTCCTCCACGGAGATCCATCAGAAGGGCCCTAGTCGGGACCGGCGTCCTCGGCGTGCCCGAGATACCGGGCGCCACTCCGCCGGAACCCCGCGACCCGTGCTGAGACCACCGGAGACAATGGACCCCGTGCGCTACCGCATACTCGGCACCACCCAGGCACTCCACCGCGACGGCACCGCCGTCCCGGTCGGCGGGGCACGGCTGCGTGCCCTGCTGACCGTGCTCGCCCTGCGGCCGGGGCGGACCGTGCCCGCGGCCGTCCTCGTCGACGAGGTATGGGGCGCCGGCCCGCCCGCCGACGCCGCGGGCGCTCTGCAGGCCCTGGTGGGCCGGCTCCGCAGGGCCCTCGGCGCGGACGCGATCGGCTCCGCGGAAGGCGGCTACCGGCTGTGCGCGGCGGTCGACGACATCGACCTGTACCGCTTCGAGCGGCTCGCGGGGGAGGGCACCCGCGCACTCGCCGACGGCGACCCCGGCAAGGCCGCCGTCGTCCTCGACGACGCCCTCGCGCTCTGGCGCGGGCCCGCCCTCGCCGACCTCCCGGACCGCACCGCCGAGTCGTCCCGCTGGGAGACCCGCCGCCTCGACGCCCGCCGCGCCCGCCTCACCGCGGCCCTCGCCCTCGGCAGGGCCGAACAGTCCCTGCCCGACCTCACCGCCCTCTGCGACGCCCACCCCCTCGACGAGCCCCTCCAACTCCTGCGCCTGCGCGCCCTGCGCGACGCGGGCCGCACCGCGGAGGCACTGGCGGGCTACGAGTCCCTGCGACAACTCCTGGCCGACCGCCTCGGCACCGACCCGGGACCCGAACTGCGGTCGCTGCACGGGGAGTTGCTGCGCGGGGAGGCCAGGGGAACCGGGGAGGCCGGTGACCGCGGGCACCACGGCCATCGCGGACACAACGGCCACTGGCAGACGCCGTACGGCCACACGCCCGGGCCCACCTCCTTGTCCGGGCCCACCTCCTCGTCCGGGCCCGTTCCCTCGTCCGGGCCCGTTCCCACGCCCGGGCCCGCTCCCGCGTCCGGTAGTCGCGACCGTGCCGCGCCCCTCGGGAACCTCCGCGCCCGGCTCACCTCCTTCGTCGGCCGGGACACCGACCTGGAGACCATCCGCGGGGACCTCGCGGCCGCCCGGCTCGTCACCCTGCTCGGGCCCGGCGGGGCGGGCAAGACCCGGCTGTCGCAGGAGGCGGGCGAGAGCGTCGCCGCGGCCCTGCCCGACGGGGTGTGGCTGGCCGAGCTCGCGCCCGTCGACGACCCCGAAGCCGTGCCCGAGGCCGTGCTCACCGCCGTCGGCGCGCGCGAGACCGTGCTGTACGGCGCCGGCGCCGAGGCCATCCGGGCAGCGGGCAGCGACCGGCACGACGACCCCGTGGACCGGCTCGCCGAGCACTGCGGCAAGCGCCGCATGCTGCTCGTCCTCGACAACTGCGAGCACGTCGTCGACGCCGCCGCCCGCCTCGTCGAGCAGCTTCTCGCACGCTGCCCCGGACTGACGGTGCTCGCCACGAGCCGTGAACCCCTCGGCGTACCGGGGGAGTTGCTCCGGCCCGTGGAGCCGCTGCCCGAGCCGAGCGCGCTGCGGCTGCTCGCCGACCGCGGGGCCGCCGCCCGGCCCGGGTTCCGGGTCGAGGACGACCCCGCGGCGTGCGCCGAGATCTGCCGCCGGCTCGACGGGCTGCCGCTGGCCATCGAGCTGGCCGCCGCCCGGCTGCGGATGTTGACACCGCGTCAGATCGCCGACCGGCTCGACGACCGCTTCCGGCTGCTCACCTCCGGCAGTCGTACCCTCCTGCCCCGCCAGCAGACCCTGCGGGCGGTCGTCGACTGGTCCTGGGACCTCCTCGACGAGGACGAACGGGAGGTCCTGAGCCGGCTGTCGGTGTTCGCCGGCGGCTGCGACCTCGCGGCGGCCGAGGCGGTGTGCGGCCCGGTCGCGCTGGAGGCGCTGGGCTCGCTCGTCGACAAGTCCCTGGTGGTGGCGGCCCCTTCGGGCGCCGGCGGCATGCGCTACCGGCTCCTCGAAACCGTCGCCGAGTACGCGGGCGCCCGCCTCGACGAGGCAGGCCGACGGCGTGCCACCGAGCGCGCGCATCTGACGTACTACCGCGAACTCGCCCGTACCACCGACCCGTTGCTGCGCGGCCCCGGCCAACTCGCCGCCATCGAGCTGCTGGAGCGCGAGTACGAGAACCTGCGCACCGCCCTGCGGCACGCCCTCGCCGAGCGAGACGAACAGGAAGCCCTCAGCCTCGCCCTGTCGCTGGTCGGGTACTGGCAGATGAGGGACGTGCGCATCGAGGCGCGCAACTGGTGTGCCGAGGTCATGGCCCTGGGCCCCGACCCCTTCACCGCCCCTCTGCGCCGCGCCGCCCCGGTCCGGGAGCGCTGCACAGACGTCCCGCCCCCGCTGACCGGCGAACTCCTGGCCGAGGCCCGGCGCGGCGTCCACCTCGCCCATCTCGCCTGCATGGACACCGAGTTGGAGGCCTGGGAGTCACCGCGGGCCAAGGAGAAACTGCGCCTGATCGGTGAGGTCTACGAGCCCGGCTTGCCGCAGACCTGCCGGTCCCCGGGCATGCTCTGGTTCTACGCCGTGATACTGACCGGCAACGTGGACCGGCTGCCCACGATCCTCGACGCCTGCGTCCACACCTGCCGTACCACCCCCGGCATGGAGTGGGAGCTCGCCGCCACGCTCCAGATGCGTGCCAACCTCCTTGCCAACCGCAGCGACTGGGCCGGGGACGCCTCTCGTGACGCCGACGAGTCGCTGGAGATCTTCGCCCGCCTCGGCGACGTCTGGGGCACCGCCGAGGCGCTGTCCGCGCGCGGCGAGGCCCGGGAGCGGGTCGGCGAGTACGCGCTCGCCGCCAAGGACTACGCGGCGGCCACCGAGCAGGCCGAACGGCTGGGCGCCCGCGGCCAGGTGGCGGTGTTGCAGGCCCGGCTCGGCAGCGCGCTCATCGAGGCGGGCGAGGCCGAGCGGGGCGAGCGGCTGCTGCGCGAGGTGATCGAGCGCCGGGACGGCTCGGGCAACGAGGCCATGCCCGCCGCCCGGATGTTCCTCGCGGGCCGACTCGCCACCACCGGCCGGGTCGACGAGGCGCGCGAGCAACTGGTGGTGCTGCGTGAGGAGTTCAGGGCCTCCCACTTCATGATCTTCGATGCCTTCATCCTCGGCGGGGAGGCCTGGCTGGAGGCGGTCGCCGGCGACTACGAGCTCTCCCTGGACAAGATCCGGCAGGCACTCGTGCGGGCCGCCGACCCGCTGTCCAAGGCCATGGCCCCGCACATGGGTCCCCTGTACCTGGCCCTCGCCGCGATCAGCCTCGCCGAGGTCGACGGCGGCCGCCGGGCCCGCGACGGCGCCCGCTGCCTCGGGGCCTCCGTGGCGAAGCTGCTGCCGGGCCACTGCACGACGTCCACGGAGCGCGAGGTGTACGAGCGGGGCGAGCGGCACACCCGCGCGGTACTCGGCGACGCGGCGTACGAGGCCGCGTACGCGGAGGGCGGCGGCCTCTCCCTGGAGGAGGCCACCGCCCTGGTGTGCGGACCCTGACACGCACGGCCTTGGCCCGGGGTCAGCCGGGCCAAGGCCCCTCAAGCCCCCCAGGCACTGGGGAGTCAGCTCTTCGTACGGAACTTGTGGATCGCGACCGGCGCCATCACCGCCGTGATCGCCACCGACCAGCCCAGCGTCACCCACAGGTCGTGCGCGACCGGGCCGCCCACCATCAGCCCGCGGGCCGCGTCCGCGAGCGTGGACAGCGGGTTGTAGTCGGTGAACGCCTGCAGCCAGCCGGGCATCGACGCCGTCGGCGCGAAGATCGACGAGCCGAACTGCAGCGGGAACAGCACCAGGAAGCCCATCGCCTGGACGGACTGCGCGTTCTTGAGGATCACGCCCAGGGTGAGGAACACCCACATGATCGACGAGGCGAACACCGCGGCCAGCCCCACGGCCGCGAACAGACCGGGCCAGCTGTTGATGTCGAACCCGACCAGGACGGCGACGATCATCAGCACGGTCGTCGCGAACAGCATCCGCACCAGCTCCACGGAGACCTTCGCGAACAGCACCGAGCCGCGCCCGATCGGCAGGGACCGGAAACGGTCCATGACTCCGCTGTTGAAGTCCTGGCTGAAGCCGGTGCCGACGCCCTGGGACAGCGTCATGCTCATCATCGCGATCATGCCGGGGATCACGTACTGCACGTACCCGTCCTGGCCGCCGCCCAGGGCCTGCCCGATCGAGCCGCCGAAGACGAACACGAACAGCAGGGTGAAGACGACCGGCATCAGCAGCGCGTCGAACATCGACTCGGGGTCCTGCCGGATCCACAGCAGGTTGCGACGGACGAGGGCGCCGGTGTGGCGCAGATGACCGCGCAACGGGATACGGCCGTCCGCCTTGAGGTCGGCTTTGACGTCGGTCTTGGCGTCGGGGGCGGAAAGAGTGGTGGCGCTCATACGGCGACCTCCTCGCGGTCGGGGGCGGGCGTCACGTCCAGCGGGGCACTGGCGCGGTGGCCGGTGAGGGACAGGAACACCTCGTCCAGGCTGGGCAGTTCGGTGGTGATGGAGGAGAGCGTGATGCCCCGCGCGATGACCGCGCCGACCACGGCGGTCAGCTGCTCGTCGCTGAGGATCGGGACCAGGACGGCACCGCGCTCGGTGTCCACGGTGGAGGCGGCGAGCCCGGTGATGCCCAGCTCGTCGAGCGCGGCGGCGAGGGGCCGCAGCTGCAGCGGATCGACCGGGCGGACCCGCAGGGTGCGGCCGCCGACCTTCGCCTTCAGCTCCTCGATGGCGCCGCCCGCGATGACCTTGCCGTGGTCCACGACGGTCAGCTCGGAGGCGAGCTGCTCGGCCTCCTCCATGTACTGGGTGGTGAGCAGGACGGTGACCCCCTCGCCGACCATGCGCTTGATCTCGGTCCACACCTCGTTGCGGGTGCGCGGGTCGAGGCCGGTGGTCGGCTCGTCGAGGAACAGCACGGCGGGCTGCCCGATCATCGACGCGGCCAGGTCCAGCCGCCGCCGCATTCCCCCGGAGTACGTGCTCGCCGGACGCTTGGCGGCGTCGGTGAGCGAGAAGCGCTCCAGCAGTTCGTCGGCGCGGGCCCGGGCGTTCTTGCGCGGCAGGTCGAGGAGCCGGCCGATCATGTAGAGGTTCTCCCAGCCCGGGAGCTTCTCGTCGACGGAGGCGTACTGCCCGGTGAGACCTATCACCCGGCGCAACTGCCGCGGCTGCCGTACGACGTCGTAGCCGACGACGGTCGCCTGCCCGGCGTCGGG
The DNA here is from genome assembly GCF_026341515.1 of Streptomyces sp. NBC_00878. Lineage (NCBI taxonomy): Bacteria > Bacillati > Actinomycetota > Actinomycetes > Kitasatosporales > Streptomycetaceae > Streptomyces > Streptomyces sp. NBC_00878. The sequence continues at coordinate 7,878,740 of NZ_JAPEOK010000001.1, forward strand.
GGAGAGGAGGGTGGACAGGATCCGTACGAGGGTGGTCTTGCCGGCCCCGTTCGGCCCGAGCACACCCATCACGGTGCCCTCACGCACGTCCAGGTCCACGCCGTCCAGTGCCTTGGTCTCGCCGTAGTGCTTGACCAGCCCCCGTACGGAGACGGCGGCGTTTCCGCCGCTGGGGTTCTTGTCGATTCGCGTCATGCCGCCAAGGTGCCACCCGCCACCGACAAACCACCGACACGCTGCCGACAGCACCGACAGCACCGACAGACTCCCGACGAACACCGCAACCATCAGAGCACCGCAACCATCAGAGCACCGCAACCATCAATTGAGGAACCACGACGGCGAGCAACCACGTCCGCGAGAGCGGCGCCGGTTCAGGCGCAAAAAGAGGCAGCCCGCCGACGGGGGAAGATCGGCGGGCTGCCTGGTGCCACAGTGGACTAGTGGACGGAGTGCTCCTCCAGAGGGAACGTTCCGCCGACGACGTCGTCGGCGAAGGCCTTCGCCGCGTCGCCCATGACCTCACGCAGATTGGCGTACTGCTTCACGAACCGAGGCATCTTGCCGCCGGTCAGCCCCAGCATGTCCGTCCACACCAGAACCTGTGCGTCCGTGTCGGGCCCTGCCCCGATCCCGACCGTCGGAATGTGCAGGACCCGCGTCACCTCGGCCGCCAGCTCCGCCGGCACCAGCTCCAGCACCACCGCGAACGCCCCCGCGTCCTGCACGGCCTTGGCGTCCCGCAGCAGCTGCTGGGCGGCTTCCTCGCCGCGGCCCTGGACGCGGTACCCCATCGAGTTCACGGACTGGGGGGTGAGGCCGATGTGCGCCATCACCGGGATGCCGGACTCCACGAGCAGCTCGATCTGGCGGTGCGACCGCTCGCCGCCCTCCAGCTTCACCGCCCCGACCCCGGCCTCCTTCACCAGTCGCGTGGCCGAGCGCAGGGCCTGCACCGGTCCCTCCTGGTACGACCCGAAGGGGAGGTCGCCGACGATCAGGGCGCGCGAGGTGCCCCGTACGACGGCGGCCGAGAGCATGGTCATCTCGTCGAGGGTGACGGGTACGGTCGTCTCGTACCCGAGGTGGCAGTTGCCCGCCGAGTCGCCGACGAGCATGACCGGGATACCGGCCTCGTCGAAGACGGACGCGGTCATCGCGTCGTACGCCGTGAGCATCGGCCACTTCTCGCCGCGCTCCTTGGCGGTGGTGATGTCGCGGACGGTGATGCGACGTGTGCCCTTGCCGCCGTACAGCGCCCTACCGCTGCTGTCGGTGGTCTTCTGGGCAGCCGAAAGCTGCGTCATCGCAACGGCTCCTTCTGTCATCTCGAGGCGCCCTGACGGCGTCCCCGGATCCTCTCCATGGTGGCACCTCGTGCCAGGGAACGGCTAGGGCCTGTCCGGCGGATCACGTCGGAGGATAATCACGGCGCCTGGTAGGCACGGCTGAGCGGGGTCTGGTGCGTGCAGCTGCAAGGCGGAGGAGGGAGTCGACGCGGAGCGTCGGCGAGTGACGACAACGCGGCAGATGGGCGTGCCAGACCCCGCGTCTCCGGCGTGATCCGTCGGACAGGCCCTAGGGGGCACTCGCCCTGCAGGGCTCCCCACTTTCTCGTAAGGTCTCGGTAAAGGGTTTACAATACGAGACGGTCTCGTATCGAATCTCTCTTAGGCTCTTCTCCATGACAACTCCCGCCGTTCCCGCCTCCCGCATACCGGAAGCCGTGCACCGGCGCCGCTGGGCGATCCTCGGTGTCCTGATGCTGAGCCTGCTGATCGTCGTCCTGGACAACTCGATCCTGAACGTCGCGATCAAGACCATCTCGACACCCGCTCCGACCGGCCTGGGGGCCACCCAGAGCGAACTCGAATGGGCCATCAACGCCTACACCCTCGTCTTCGCCGGTCTGCTCTTCTCCGCGGGCCTCCTCGGTGACCGGCTCGGGCGCAAGAAGGTCCTGCTCGGCGGACTCGTCGTCTTCGGTGTCGGCTCGGCGCTCGCGGCCTTCTCCGGCACACCGGTCCAGCTCATCGCGTTCCGCGCGGTGATGGGCCTCGGCGCCGCCTTTGTGATGCCGGCCACCCTCGCCGTCCTGATGAACGTCTTCGAGCGCGACGAACAGCCGAAGGCCATCGGCATCTGGGCGGGCGGCGTCGGCCTCGCCATCGCCATCGGGCCGATCACCGGCGGCGTACTCCTCGACCACTTCTGGTGGGGGTCCGTCTTCCTGATCAACGTGCCGATCGTCCTCATCGCGCTGGCCCTGATGGTCTGGCTCGTCCCCGACTCGCGCGACCCGAAGCCGGGCCGGATCGACCCGGTGGGCGTGGTGCTCTCCGTCATCGGGCTCGTCCTGCTCGTCTACGGCATCATCAAGGGCGGCCAGCTCGCCGACTTCACGGACCCCACGGTCCTCGCGACCATCGGCGCCGGACTCGCCGTACTCGTCGGCTTCGTGGTGTTCGAGAAGCGCAGCAGCCACCCGTCGATCGACGTCACGTACTTCAAGGACAAGGTCTTCTCGGCGGCGATCAGCGCCATCGCGCTCGTGTTCTTCGCGCTGATGGGCGTCACCTTCTTCGCCGTCTTCTACACCCAGAGCGTGCGCGGCTACTCGCCGCTGCAGACCGGCCTGCTGATGCTGCCGCTGGCCGTCGCGCAGCTCGTCTTCGCGCCGCGCGCCCGGCTGGTCGTGGACCGCTTCGGCAACAAGGCCACCACCACCGGCGGCATGCTCCTGATCGCCGCCATGCTGGCCGCGTTCGCCACGCTGGAGGCGGACACGCCGATCTGGATCCTGGAGGTCATCTTCTTCCTGATGGGCACCGGCATGGCGCACATCATGACGCCCACCAGCGTCGTGATCATGCAGGCCCTGCCCCGCGAGAAGGCCGGCTCCGCCTCCGCGCTCAGCAACACGTTCCGCCAGGTCGGCGGCGCCCTCGGCATCGCCGTACTCGGCTCGGTCCTGTCCGCCGCGTACCGCTCGGGCATCGAGGACAAGCTGCCCGCCGCCGCCCGGCACACCGCGGGCGAGTCGATCGAGGCGACGCTCGGCTTCGCGGCGAAGCTCGGCCCGCAGGGTGACGCCCTCGTCGGGCCGGCCCACGACGCCTTCCTGCACGCGATGCATGTCACCGCCCTGTGCGGCGCGGGCGTCGCCGTCGTCGGCGCGGTGGTCGTGGGTCTGTTCCTGCCGGGCCGTACGCCGGCCCCGGACGAGCGGGAGACGGAGTTGGTGAGCGCGGACCAATGAGCTAGGGCCAATTGAGCTCGGGCTGATGGAACTCGGGCTGATTGAACTCGGACCACTGAGCGCGGGCGTTGAGCCGTACGGCGGGATTCGGCCCATCTGGGACGGCGGTGATCCAGCGTCTCGTACAGCGGAGACAATCGACGGGGCGACCGGCCCGAGCGCGGGCCGGTGGAACAGCGGTACGGAAGGGCGGAGCGAGGACGTGGGCGTCGCGGAGCGGGAGGCGGGGGCGGCAGGTGAGGGCGGGGCCGCCAGGGGGCGCCCACGCAGCGAGGCGGTGGAGCGCGCGATCATCGAGGGCGTCATGAGGCTGCTGGAGGAGGGCGTCCCGCTCGCGGACATCTCCATCGAGCGGATCGCCCGTATCGCCGGTGTGGGAAAGGCCACCATCTACCGGCGGTGGAGGGGCCGCGAGGAGCTCTTCTGCGACGTCCTGCGCACCGCGGAACAGCCCGACCCCGAGTTGCCCGGTGTCTCCATGCGCGAGGACCTGATCATCCTGCTCGAATCACTGCGTCAACGCGGCCTGGCCAACCGCTCGTCGGTGATCCTGCACAACGTTCACGCGCAGATGAAGAGCAGCCCCAAGCTGTGGAAGGTGTACCACTCGGCCGTCATCGAACCGCGCCGCCGGATGACCCTCGACGTGCTGCGCCGCGGCCGGCGGAACGGCGAGATCCGCGCGGACATCGACCTCGAACTGATCAACGACATCTTCACCGGCCCCATGCTCGTACGCTCCGTCGTCCGCCCGGACGCCGAACTGGAGGAGGGCCTGTCCGAACTGATCGTCGATACGGTCCTGGAGGGGCTGCGGCCCGGCCGCCCCTGAGGTGCAGCTGAGCCATGGCTGAGCTGCGGTGTGTCGGTGGTTCCCGACTTGAGAGCGCCCAACGGCCCAGGGAATGTGAGCGGTTCGTCACAGAAAAGCTTCGTCATGCGCACAAACGGAACTCCCCACCTCGGCTCGCTCGTCCTCGTGCCCATACGGCCGTCATGCGACGGCGAGAGTGAACGCGATCATCCCCTAGGGTCGTACCCGCGGGGATGGTGGCACGGCAGTTGGTGAGGCGACGCGTATGGCGCAGGCGTACATGACGGAGACGGGCAGTGACGGCCAGGGGCCCGAACGCAGAGGATCCCGGCTTCGGCGCCTGCTCACCTCCCTCCGCAGAGACCGGGGCATCTGGCGGCGCGGCATCATCCTCGCCGTGTGCGCCGTCCTGCTCGCCCTGGTCATGGGGCTGCACACGCAGATCCCGAACACCATCGGCAACCTCGGCAGCCTCACGGACACGTTCCTGCCCTGGGGAGCCATCCTCATCGCGGTGCTGCTCGTCCTCGCGCTGGTCCGCAGGTCCGCGACCGCGCTGATCGCTGTTCTGCTGCCGGCGATCGTCTGGCTCAACCTCTTCGGCGAACTGCTCACCGACCGGACCGGCAGCGGCGGAAACCTGACGGTCGCCACGCACAACGTCAACGCCGACAACCCGGACCCGGCCGGCACGGCCCGCGATGTGGCCGCGTCCGGCGCCGACGTGCTGGCCCTGGAGGAGCTGACGGACTCGGCGGTCCCGGTGTACGAGAAGGCCCTCGCCGCCGGGTTCAAGTACCACTCCGTGCAGGGCACCGTCGGCCTGTGGAGCAAGTACCCGCTGAGCGCGATCAGCCCCGTCGGTATCGAGCTCGGCTGGACGCGCGCGATGCGGGCGACGATCACCGCGCCCGAGGGGAAGCTCGCGGTCTACGTGGCCCATCTCCCGTCCGTACGGGTGAAGTTGGAGGCCGGGTTCACGGCGCGGCAGCGCGACAAGAGCGCCAACGCGCTCGGCGAGGCCATCGCCGACGAGAAGCTCCCGCAGGTCGCTCTGCTCGGCGACCTGAACGGCACGATGAACGACCGCGCGCTGACCGCCGTCACCTCGCAGCTGCGCTCCACGCAGGGTGCGGCGGGCAGCGGCTTCGGGTTCAGCTGGCCGGCGTCGTTCCCGATGGCGCGCATCGACCAGATCCTGGTCAGGGGCGTCGAGCCGGTCACCTCCTGGACCCTCCCGGAGACGGGCAGTGACCATCTTCCGATCGCCGCCCGCGTGAAGCTGTCGGCAACCGACTCGTAACCGTTCCTAGAGACTGAGTGGGAGTGAGTCCTGTTGCCAGGACTGTTGCTCAGCCGTGTGCCCCGAACGGTGTTGGGCACGCTGGTCTCCCGCGTTCGCTCCACGGTCCGGCGGCGCGCATCTGGTGCGTGGTCCGGGTGGGTGGGGGGCGGGTTTCCTCGCGCCGTCGGATATCCGGTCGGGCCTGGGCGGTCCGATGCCCCGCACCATCACTCTGGTGGTGCGGGGGCGGTGCCGTCCGTCGCCGGATCGGATGCCCGAGGGCGCGTCGCCCGATCGCGATGCTCGCTGCATCGTGCCGGGAAATCTTGCGAGTCGGTGTGGTGAGGGGTTTCTGCCAGTGCTGGGCACCCCAGCGGGAGGTGTACGCCGGGTCGACCGCGACGACGGCGATGTCCTGCTCGGCCGCCATCGAGACGAGCCGGGCCTTGAGTTTGGCGGTGGGGAAGCGGGAGAGCAGGCGGCGGAAGCGTTTGTTGCGGCCATGCCTCTCCCGGCTTGTGCCGTCGGTGAAGTCGAGGTCCTCGATAGCGATCGCGGCGGCCCCGCAACGGTGGGTGTAGTGCAGCAGACGACTCAGCGCGTGCCGGAGTTGCGCGTCCCGGTGTTCCGACGTGCCGGTCAGGTCGTAGAAGAAGCGCTGTGGTGCGCCGACCGGGTTGCCGTGCACGTCGAGGCGCCAGGCGGCGAGGTGGTCGTCGTTCATGTCCACCCCCACCACACCTTGGGCGAGGGCCGCCTCCAGCGGCAGCACCGGGGCGGCGGCGCGCTGCCAGGACGCACTGATATACCAGCGTTCGCGTGCCGTGTCGTGGTGGATGCGGTAGGCCACCGCCCGGTTCGCGGTGATCCGGTCACGCCACTCCTGGCCCCGGTGCTGGAACCGTACGGTCGCGTCCAGTACATACCGTCCGTGCGGTGCGTTGGCAAGGTGGGCCAGCGGGGCAGGGAGCTTGAGGGAGAGCTGTCCGGTGTCGGTGATGCGGATGGTTTCGTTGCCGAAGCGTTTGCCGGACTCTCCGTCGGCGGCCAGGAACATCCGCTCCGCCTGCCACTGCTCCCGCCACTCCTGCTCACTCAGCCCGGCCGCCGCCAGGTGGTGGCGGGCGTGGGCGAGGCGCTTGCCGCCACGCACTACATGCACCCGGCCCGCCGCCCAGTCGCGCTCCACCACCGCCAGCCGGTCCTTCAATGCCTGCAGGCGGCGGGACTTGGCATGCCACTCGCCCCGGGAGCCATAGCCGCGCACCAGCCCCTCGCGCTTGTTCGCCCTGGCGCCCAGCGGCCGGGCCAGCCGCGCCTCAACCGTGACGATCTGCCCCCGCAGCCAGCCCAGATACGCGGCCTGCCCGCGCCGCGCCAGCGCCCACTGATCGTGGGTGGCCTTGGTGATACTGCCCGCCCACCGCGCCGACGACTTCCCCGTCAGCGCCCGCTTGCGCACCGCCCACCCAGCCGCATCGTGCGACAAACCCTGCCGGGACCGCTCCGCGAGATCACCCGCGGCCAGCGACCCGAGGAAGACACCGACCTCGGCCAGCACCGCCGCATCCGACTCGCTCACCCGCAGCCGGTCCCGGACAGCCACTCCGGCGGGACCGGGCACCACGAACGACACCGCCAACTCCCGCAGGCCACCCACCCGTTCACCCCCGCCCGGCCGAAGATCCCCGTCACCGCAGTCAACGAGCCCCATCCGCAAAGGTCACCCATTCGACCCAAGAACCTCCGTTCCCCTCCCGAGAACGGCAGCCCACAACACACCCATGACCGAGGAGACCCTCCCGGCACGCAGCAGACAACCGCATCCAGCCCCAGCGCTCACTCACACTCCCCAGAAGCCACTCCTGCTCAGTAAACCGGCAGCAGCTCCCAATCCCTGGGAATACTGGGCCTGGGATGCTTTGTTCCGTGCGTGAACATAACGTGTACGGAATCCGGCTCACCCTGTGAAAGGCCCTCTCATGCCCCTGGCCCTGCTCGCCCTCGCCGTGGGCGCCTTTGGCATCGGCACCACCGAGTTCGTGATGATGGGCCTGCTGCCCGATGTCGCGGACGACCTGAACATCTCGATACCCACCGCGGGACATCTGGTCTCGGCGTACGCGATCGGGGTCGTCATCGGCGCCCCGCTGCTCGCGGCCGTGACCGCGCGGATGTCCCGGCGCAAGGTTCTGATCGGTCTCATGGTGCTGTTCGTCATGGGCAACGCGCTCTCGGCGCTGGCGCCCGACTACTCGTGGCTGGTCGCCGCGCGCTTCCTGAGCGGGCTGCCGCACGGCGCGTTCTTCGGTGTGGGTGCCGTTGTCGCTACCGGCCTGGTCCCTGCGGAGCGTAAGGCGCGTGCGGTCTCGCTGATGTTCCTCGGTCTGACCATCGCGAATATCGCGGGTGTGCCTGCGGCGACGTTGGTGGGCCAGAGCTTTGGGTGGCGTGCCACGTTCCTGGGCGTGAGTGTGATCGGCCTGGCGGCCATTGCGTCTCTGGCGCTGGTGCTGCCTCGCGACCACGCGCAGGCCCCGGTCGTTGGGCTGCGCGGCGAGCTGGCGGCGCTCAGGTCGCTTCCTGTGTGGCTGGCGCTCGGTACGACGGTTGCGGGCTTCGGTGCGCTGTTCTCGGCGTACAGCTACATCACGCCGATGCTCACGGACGCCGCTGGGTACGCCGACTCCAGCGTGACGCTGTTGCTGGCGCTGTTCGGTGTGGGCGCGACGATCGGGAACCTGGTGGGCGGGCGGTTGGCCGACCGGTCGATGCGGGGGACGTTGTTCGGCGGGCTTGTGTCGCTGGTGGGTGTGCTGGTGCTCTTCCCGGTGCTGATGAGTACGGGGTGGAGTGCGGCGCTGGCTGTGGTGCTGCTTGGTACGGCTTCGTTCGTGACCAGTTCGCCGCTGCTGCTGATGGTGCTGGAGAAGGCGTCGTCGGCGCCGTCGTTGGCGTCCTCGGCGAACCAGGCGGCGTTCAACTTGGCCAACGCTGGTGGCGCCTGGGTCGGCGGCCTGGCTCTGGCGGGTGGCTTCGGTGTTACGTCTCCGGCTCTTGCGGGGGCGGGGCTTGGGGTGCTGGGGCTGGGTGTGGCGCTGGTCGCGTATGGCGTGGATCGGCGTCGGGTGGCGGTTCGTGGGGGGCGGGTTGTGGCTGGGTATGTTCCGGGGCATGCGGAGGTGCCGGTTCACCGCTGAACTGCTGCGGTGGTTGTCGGGTGCGGGTGGGTGGGGGCTGGTCGCGCCGTTCCTCGCGCCCCTGGGGTTGGTGGTGGGGCGGGGCCGCGCCGGGACATCCGAGCTTGCTCTGAAGGAAGTCGGGTGGGCCGGGATGCGCGGCGCTCGGACGTCCCGGCACGTCCCCTCACGTCCGGGGAGTGGCTGCTGGTCCGGTGGGGGTGTGGTCTCCAGGGGCGCGGGGAACTGCGCGACCGGACCCCGTTCGCCGTCAGTCGACCGACGTGCGAAACCAACCCCTCGCGAAGTCGTCCTGACGACAGACCTCGCCTCCACGCGCATGTACGTGAGCGAAGCGCTGGAGCGTCCGGGCCTGGTTCCGGTGGCCCACTCCGCGCACGCCGCGAGCAGCGCGGTCGCTCTGTGCGGCATCCTCGTCTGCATGGTGGCATTCACCCTCACCGCACGCCGGTACGCGCCCCTCGCCCGCTTCGGCCCCGCCCTCGTGGCACTCGAACTGGCCGTCTCGCTCGGGCATACCACGACCCCCGGGGTACTTCTTGCTTCCCGAGACGTTCGCCCATGACCTTCGTACGTCTCTCCGGAGTCCCTCATCACATCCGCGTCGACGGGAACGGGCCCGTCTGCGTCCTCAGCGTCGGTCTGGGGATGGCGTGGTTCGACTGGGATCCCGTCGTTCCACTTCTCGCCCCCTACCGCACCGTCGTCCGCTTCGACCGGCCCGGGCTCGGGCTCAGTGGCCACACGCGCGCGTGGCCCACGCTCGCCGGTGAGGCGGAGCGCATCGCGCGCGTGCTCGACGCCGTCGGGGGCGGTGCGCCCGCGACCGTGGTGGGGCACTCGCTCGCCGGGTTTCACTGCGAGGCATTTGCCCGGTTGTTTCCGGAGCGGACGGCGGGGCTTGTGCTCGTCGACTCCAGTGTTGAAGAGGTGCCGCTGGGCAGGAGGACTCCCGAGTTCGCGGACGCTTGCACGCGCGCGTGCGGCACGTTGCTGTCCGTCGCGGGTGTGCCGCGCCTTCTGGGGCCCTTCCTGCGGCGCGCCGCGGTTCGCGTCGGGCGGCACAGTGGTGGTGATCCGGCCCCGGACGACCTTGTCCGTCGTGCCTACTCCACCAGCCGTTTTCTGCACGCCGTCCTCGCCGAGAACGCTCGCTATCGGGACCAGGCCGTCGAACTGGCCGCCCTGAGGGGACGGGTTCCGCTCCACGCGCCCGTGACCGTGCTTGCCGCGTACGAGGGTGGCTCTCGGCGGTGGCTCGACCGGCAGCGCGTACTCGCGGAGGGGCTTGGTGGGGTGTTGCGTGTGTCCGCGCCCGCCGGTCATCTTGTGATGCTCGACCGGCCCCAGGACGTCGCGGACGCGATTCTGGAGACGCCCGTGCGCCCGTCCCTCGCCGATGGGGACGAGGGGCGGGCGCAGGACACATAGAGCGGGCGTCAGCGGTGGTATGACGTCACATAGCCGGGGGCCGGTGAACCCACCCCGGTGACGTCGTCGTATCCCCGTACCGCCTTCAGCGAGCTGTCCTTGCCGAGGCTGCGGACGGAGGTAAGGAGGCCCTCCGACGCGTCGAACGCGTTGACGAAGTCGACGCGCGCCACCGCTAGGTCGCGGCCCGTCGGGTGGTCCGTGACGTCGTGGTAGAGCCCTGAGCCGTACCGGTCGTAGATCGCCGGGTTGGCGAAACCGATCGGGTGGCCGCCGCGCGCCTGCTGGGCGAGTGCCTGGATGCCCGCGATGACCGGCGAGGCTAGCGAGGTGCCGCCCAGGCGGTACTCGTCGTACTTCTGCGTTCCGTCCGGGAAGGTCTGCGTCTGGCCGACCAGGAACCCGGTGTTGGGGTCGGCTATCGCGGCGATGTCCGGCACCGTTCGCATGGCTTTTTGGCCGCGGGCCTTCGCGAGCGCGGAGGGGACCACATCTCGTTGGTAGAACGGCTGCTTCACCGTTGCGCTGGTGCCGCCGCCCGCGCCGGAGGTGTACGCGCCCGGGAAGTCCGTCCAGGTCTTGCCGTCGTCCGAGAGATTGGCCTTGAACGTGCCCCAGCCGGTCTCCCACTTGTACGTGTCGCCCTTGCCGACGGCCAGCGAGGTGCCGCCCACCGTCGTCACCCACGCCGAGTTGGCCGGGGTGTCGACCTGCTTCGTACCGGTGTTCGCGACCTCGTCGCCGTTGTCGCCGGACGAGAAGTAGAAGCCGATGCCCTCGATCGCGCCCAGCTGGAAGACCTGGTCGTAGGCGGCGGCGAGGTCCGGCGTCTGGTTGGCCTCGATGTCGCCCCACGAGTTGGAGACGATGTCGGCCAGGTGCCCGTCGACGATCTTGCCGAGCGAGTCGAGCAGATCGTCGTCGTAGCAGGACTCGGCGCCCACGTAGACGATGTTCGACGCGGGCGCGACGGCGTGCACGGCCTCGACGTCGAGGGTCTCCTCGCCGTACCAGCCCGCCGCCCCGCACTCCTCGGTCCGCGTGTACTGGGTCGGCAGCACCTGGGTCAACTGCCCGCCGCCGTACGCCGCGTCACCGTTCCTCGCCGCGTACGTGGCCGCGTCCGCCGCGATGGTCGGCGAGGCGTACGCGTCCGTGATCGCCACGGTCACGCCCTTGCCGGTCGCCCCGCCCGCCCCGTACGCGGCCCGCAGCTGCTTGCCCGTGTAGCCCTTCACGGCGTACGGGATCTTCGTGCCGTATGCCTCCGGGAGCGTCGTCGCGGTCTTCGAGCCGTAGTACGAGGAGAACGGACCGGCGTTGTGGAACACGGCGTCCGGCGGCGGCAGTGTGTCGGCGTGGTTCGCCTTGTGCGGGGCGTTGTCCAGGCCGGTGACCGTGAGGACGGCGCCGTTCAGGGCGGCGGGCGCCGAGGCGGTCTTGGAGGGTGCCCGGTATGTCTTCTTGCCCTTGGTGTAGTTGTGCAGCTGGGTGCCGAACGCCTTCTCCGCGTCGGCCACTTCGCCCGTCACCGAGAGGTAGTGGCGTGTGGTGTCGGTGACGGTCAGGCCCGCCGACTTCAACCAGGCGGTCACGTGGGCCACTTGGGACTTCGTGGCGCCGAAGCGGGCCTCGGCCTGCGCCGCGCTCAGGTACTTCCCGTACGAGGGTGACGACGGGTCGGAGACGGCCTTGGCGTAGGCGCTCAGGCCCGCCGCGTCCCGGCCGGCGAGATAGACGCGGGCCGAGACCCGGGAGCCGTTCGCCGTGGCTCCCTTGTCCGCCTGGGCGGTGGCCCAGAGGGGCTTGGTGCCCTGGAGTGTTTCCCGGCCCGCCGGGTCGGAGGCGTGGGCCGCGGGTATGCCTAGCGCCAGCGCGCCGGCAAGCAGAGGCAGTGTCGCCGCCATGCTCACACCGGCGCGTACCGCGGCACGGTTGGATCTCATGGAGAACCCCCTAATGGATCTCTGGATGGGGGTCACTCTTGCGATGAACCGTTCATGCCAGGGGAATGGCCGGGGCATGGCTGGGCCAAGAAGCGCCCAAGGAACCGTATCCGCGAGGGATTTGGGGCGCGATGCCCGAGATGGATGGGTCGCGCCCCGGGAGGAGAGATGCCTGGGCTCGCGGGGAGTCTCTCCGCCGGGCGGAGAGATGCCTGGGCTCGCGGGGGAGTCTCTCCGCCGGGCTCAGTGCCTCAGCCCAGTGGCTTCGCCCGGGCTCAGCTCTGCGGCTTCGCGCCGCGCTTCTTCAGCAGGTCGGTGATGAGCTGCATCTCCGACTCCTGGGCCTGGACCATCCCCTGCGCGAGCCGTCGCTCGACGCCGACCTCGCACCGCTTCACACAGCCCTCGGCCATGTGCACCCCGCCCATGTGGTGCGCGTACATGAGTTGCAGATAGCGGATCTCGGCGGCCTTGCCGTTCAGCTTGCCCAGCGACTCCATCTCGGCGGTCGTCGCCATGCCCGGCATCAGCGAGCCGTCCCCGGCGGACGGCATGCCGCTCATGTCCATCCAGGCCATGGGCTCGTCGGCCGACACCTTGGGCAGCTCCCACAGGTCCAGCCAGCCGAGCAGCATGCCGCGCTGGTTGGCCTGCGTCTGCGCGATGTCGTACGCGAGACGGCGTACCTCTTCGTCCTTGGTGTGGTCGCGCACGGTGTACGACATCTCGACGGCCTGCTGGTGGTGCACGGCCATGTCCCGCGCGAAGCCCGCGTCCGCGGAGTCGGCGGCCGGGGCCTTCATACCGGAGTCGTCGCCGTCGGCGACCGCGAACGTGATCGCCCCGGCCGCCACGACCACGGCCGCGGCGACTGAGGAGATCCAGCCGGCGAACTTCATCCTCGTCACTTCGACAGGCCGTTGGTGCAGGCGGCACCCGGCTCGGGTGTCTGCTTGCCCTGGACGTACGTCTCGAAGAACTTGGCGGCGTTCGGATCGCTCGCACTCGTCACCGTGCGCTGGTGGCCCCACGCGGAGAGCATGATCGGGTCCTTCTGGTCCTCGACCGGGCTCATCAGCGTGTACGGCGTCTTCTTGACCTTCGCCGCGAGCGCCTTCACGTCGGCGTCCGACGCCTTGCTGTTGTACGTCACCCAGACCGCGCCGTGCTCCAGCGAGTGCACCGCGTTCTCGTTCTTGATCGCATCGGTGTAGACATCGCCGTTGCAGTTCATCCACACCTGGTTGTGGTCACCGCCGACCGGGGGCTCCATCGGGTACTTCACGTCCTTGGTGACGTGGTTCTGCGTGAGCTTCGTGCTCCACGTCTTCACCCCGTCCTTGCCCGTCGTGAACTTCCCCGACGTGGACTTCGAGTCGCTCGCCGCGCTGTCCTTGTCGTCGGACTCCGACTTGATGAGGTACGCACCACCGGCGACGAGACCGGCGACGACGAGCACGCTGGCGCCGATCGTGAGGATCCGGTTGCGGCGCTCCCGGGCCTGCTCGGCGCGCCGCATCTCCTCTATCCGCGCCTTGCGCGACTTGGACTCTGTCTTCTTGGCGGAACCCATGGGGTGGTCCTTCTGGGGAAAAGTTGAATATGGGGTGTGCGCGAAGCGCTCGTTCAGGGTGGCGGTGGGTGGCGGGCGGGCAAGTGGTCAGTTGATCGTAGTGGGGGAGAAGGGGGGATACGCAGGGAGGCCGGGGGAATGGCCAAATGGTCGGGGGCCGGTGATGATCTGAACCAGGGGCGCGGGCTGTTCACGCGGGTGATATGCGGCTTTTGTTGCCCCTCGCCCCGGCTTACATGTGCGGCACGTAGCGGGCAAGATGGGCGGCAGAGCAGTACACCTGCCGTACGTCAGGCGTTCAGGCGGAGATCGGCCGGGCGATCTGGGTCCGCAACGCGCATGAAATGCTGTTGTGGTGTGATGCGCAGGTGCCCGACCGCCTCCCAGGGACGGGAGCAGGCGGCCTGACCAGCAAGATTGGGTGGAAGCGGAAGATGGACAAGCAGCAGGAGTTCGTGCTCCGTACGTTGGAAGAGCGCGACATCCGTTTCGTACGCCTGTGGTTCACGGACGTGCTGGGCTTCCTCAAATCCGTGGCCGTGGCCCCGGCCGAGCTGGAGCAGGCCTTCGACGAGGGCATCGGCTTCGACGGGTCGGCCATCGAGGGCTTCGCCCGCGTCTACGAGTCCGACATGATCGCCAAGCCGGATCCGTCGACCTTCCAGGTCCTCCCGTGGCGCGCGGAGGCCCCCGGCACGGCCCGGATGTTCTGCGACATCCTCATGCCGGACGGCTCGCCGTCCTTCGCGGACCCGAGGTACGTGCTGAAGCGGGCCCTGGCCAAGGCCTCCGACCTGGGCTTCACCTTCTACACCCACCCGGAGATCGAGTTCTTCCTGCTGAAGGACAAGCCGGTCGACGGTACGCGCCCGACCCCGGCCGACAACTCCGGCTACTTCGATCACACCCCGCAGAACGTCGGCATGGACTTCCGCCGCCAGGCGATCACCATGCTGGAGTCGATGGGCATCTCGGTCGAGTTCTCCCACCACGAGGGTGCTCCGGGCCAGCAGGAGATCGACCTGCGCTACGCCGACGCGCTCTCGACGGCGGACAACATCATGACGTTCCGCCTGGTCATGAAGCAGGTGGCGCTGGAGCAGGGTGTCCAGGCGACCTTCATGCCGAAGCCGTTCTCGGAACACCCGGGCAGTGGCATGCACACGCACCTCTCGCTGTTCGAGGGCGACCGCAACGCCTTCTACGAGTCGGGCTCCGAGTACCAGCTCTCCAAGGTCGGCCGCTCCTTCATCGCGGGCCTGCTGAAGCACGCGGCGGAGATCGCGGCGGTGACGAATCAGTGGGTCAACTCCTACAAGCGCATCTGGGGCGGCTCCGAGCGCACCGCGGGCGCCGGTGGCGAGGCCCCCTCGTACATCTGCTGGGGCCACAACAACCGCTCGGCCCTGGTCCGCGTCCCGATGTACAAGCCCGGCAAGACGGGCTCGGCACGGGTGGAGGTCCGCTCCATCGACTCGGGCGCGAACCCGTACCTGGCGTACGCGATGCTCCTCGCCGCCGGCCTCAAGGGCATCGAGGAGGGCTACGAGCTCCCGCCGGGCGCCGAGGACGACGTCTGGGCCCTCTCCGACGCCGAACGCCGCGCGATGGGCATCGAGCCCCTCCCCCAGAACCTCGGCGAGGCCCTGTCCCTGATGGAACGCAGCGACCTGGTAGCCGAAACCCTCGGCGAACACGTCTTCGACTTCTTCCTCCGCAACAAGCGGCAGGAGTGGGAGGAGTACCGCAGCGAGGTGACCGCCTTCGAGCTGCGGAAGAACCTGCCTGTGCTGTAGGCGGGGGCTGGCGCCACGACCCTCCTGGACGGACTCGCAGTCGTGAACTGCGGGTCCGTCTCTGTCTCATGCGCTGTGTGCACTGTGGAGGGCTGGTCCGGAACCGGGGCCGCGCGTGCGGCTTGCCTACAGATCGTCGGGAAGGATCCGGAAGGCGGGGTGTGAGGTGAGCGGACGGACGGCTCGGAAGTCCTTCCGGTCCAGAGTGAGGACGGCGTCCGTGGCGTACTCGCGGGCCAGGACGGTGATGACCGAGTCGGTAAGGTCCAGCGCGAGGTCCCGGTACCGGCGCTGCACGAGCCGTGCGTCCGCGAGGACATCCGCACTGGCGTCACCGAGGACGTAGCGCCCGGTCCGCGCTTGTGCGATGAGTTGGTCCATGACCTGCCCGGCGGCGTCCTTGTGGAACCTGCCGCTGACCAGGTGGTCGAGTTCGGCCAGTACGAGTTGAGGGATGACGAGCAGGCCCGCGGTGTCCATGACGTGGCGGGCCACTTCGTGTTCGGGGCAGCTGCGGTCGACGGAGGCGATGATGCCCGAGGTGTCGGCGATGGCGATCACCTATGAGGTCCGACTCCAGTCGCCGAAACCGGTGTCCCGCAGTATGTCGTCGGCCCGCTCCGCGAAGGTGGGGTCTCCGCTGTCGAGGACGGGGAGGCCCGCGGGTTCGTCCCACACGCGATTGCGTGCGATCGCGAGGCGGACGCCCTCGCGGATCAGCTCGGCCTCGCTGACTCCTTTGCGGGAGGCGGTGGCCTTGAGGTCGCGGAGGTCTTCGTCCTCAAGGTAGACCGTCGTTCGTTTCAGGCTCATGGGTCGTATGGTACGCCTGCCATACGTCGAGGGTCGTGCGTACGGACAGGTCCTGCGTACGGACAGCCTGGCCCGCACGTTGGGGGGATGGCCCTGGCGTGCATTGGTGTCCATGGCGGCGGCGATCTCGCACCGATCAAGGTCGCCGCCACCCGTCTCCGAATCAGCGGATGAGGCCCTCCGTCACCGCGTCTGCTCGGCCAGTTCCGTCATCAGTTTGTGGAGGGGCTTCGTGGCGCGCTCGCGGAATTCCTGGATGGCCCAGCCGTTGCCGTCGGGGTCCGTGAAGTGCATGAACGTGCCGCCGTCCTGGGGTGCGTACTGGACGGGCTCGCTGATCTCCAGGCCCCGGGCCCTCAGCTCCTCGTACGCCGCCTTGGCGTCCGCGACGACCAGCTGCAGGCCGTGGTACGTGCCCGGCTTCGGGGTTCCCGTCGGGATGGGCACCCCCTCGGCGAGCGCGATCGAACAACCGGAACCGGGGGGCGTCAGCTGGACCACGCGGGCGCCCGGCATCACCTCGGTGTCGAGGTCGACGTGGAAGCCGACCTTGTCCTGGTAGAAGGCCTTCGCCCGGTCGAGGTCGGAGACCGGCAGCGTGATCACTTCTAGGGCCATGTCCATGGAACGACTCCTTTGTCGTACGCGTTGTCGCAGGTGCTCGTCGTGGCTCGTCGTGGCTCGTCGTGAGGTCGTACGTCAGGCGAAACGCCAGCGCGTCTGGCTGAAAGGCTCTCCCTTACCGAAGCCGAAAACGGTCCCGGGCGCCACCGAGAAGACGAGGGCCTTTCCGGCGCCGTGGTGGAAGTGGCCGTCGCCGACCTCGAAGTGCCAGAAACTGCCGTACTTGCGCTCCCACGCGTCGGCCAGCGCGCGCAGCCTGTCGTCGTCGGACACCCGGACCGCATCGCCTTCCACCACGAGGTCGTACCCCTTGTTCCAGGTGTTGGTGCCTGTGGTCAGTACGACGTGAGGGTTCAGGGCGAGGTTGCGCGCCTTGCGCTCCTCGGGGCCGGTGCAGAAGTGCAGCGCGCCCTCCGACCACACCGTGGGCAGCGGTGTGACGTGGGGCCGGCCGTCGGGGCGTACCGTCGAGATCCAGAACAGCTCGGCCTCGGCGAGCAGGGCCTCGGCCTCGGACCAGGGGCGTGCGGTGGCGGTCTCGTCGCTGTAGTGGGCGTTCAGCTCGGCCCGTGGTTCCATGACTCTCTCCTCCTGGACCTGGCGGATGATGGTGACTCGCGGATGCGATGGCTGGTGATCTCTTGTGGTGAATTCTTACTGGGGCAGACCTTGACCGGCCACGGAACTCATCGGTCGGCCGTCCGCTCAGGCGCTTCTCGAAGGCTCTCCGGTTAGGCTCAGGGCCGTACGACCTTGATCCCGTGGGAGGACTGGAGGCCGGGATGATGGCGCCGGGGCGCAGGAGCAGTACCTTCACGCGGCTGCTGCGGCACGGTTTCACCGATCCGTCGGCCGCCGAGCGGCTCCTGGAGAGCCCCGAGCTCGCCTCGATACGGAACGATCCGGTGCTGCTCGACGCGCTCGGGGCCACCGCCGATCCCGACCTGGCACTGCTTGGGCTTGTACGGCTCGCCGAGGCGCAGGACGGGCGCACGGCCCAGCGCGAGCTGCTCGACACACTGATCGCGGCCAAGCCGTTGCGCGACCGGCTGCTCGGGGTGCTCGGCGCGTCCGCCGCGCTCGGCGATCACCTCGCGCGGCATCCGCTCGACTGGCAGGTTCTCGTGATGTACGAGCCGCAGGACCTGCACCCGGGCACCGCGGAATTCGAGCGCGGGCTCGCCGAGGCCTCCGATCCCGTGGGGCTGAGGATCGCCTACCGGCGGTGTCTGCTGTCCATCGCCGCGCGTGACGTGTGCGGGACCACCGATGTCGCGCAGACCGCCGCCGAGCTCGCCGATCTCGCGACCGCCACGCTGCGGGCCGCGCTCGCCATCGCCCGGTCGGCCGCGCCCGAGGACGCCGCGCTGTGCCGGCTCGCGGTGATCGCCATGGGCAAGTGCGGGGGACACGAGCTCAACTACGTCTCCGACGTCGATGTCATCTTCGTCGGGGAGGCTGTCGAGGGGGCCGACGAGGGGAAGGCGCTGAGGGCTGCGACTCGGCTGGCCTCGCATTTGATGCGGATCTGTTCCGAGACCACGGTCGAGGGGTCCATCTGGCCCGTTGACGCCAATCTTCGGCCCGAGGGGCGGAACGGGCCGCTCGTTCGGACCTTGTCCAGTCATCTCGCCTACTACCAGCGGTGGGCCAAGACCTGGGAGTTTCAGGCTCTGCTGAAGGCCCGGCCCGTTGCCGGAGACCTTGATCTGGGGGAGACCTACGTCACCACGCTCGCGCCGCTCGTCTGGCAGGCGGCCGAGCGGGACAACTTCGTCGCCGATGTGCAGAAGATGCGGCGGAGGGTGGTCGAGAACATCCCCGTCGCCGAGATCGAGCGCGAGCTGAAGCTCGGGCCGGGCGGTCTGCGGGACGTCGAATTCGCCGTGCAGCTGCTGCAGTTGGTGCACGGGCGGGCCGACACGACCTTGCGCAGCGGGACCACGCTGGACGCCCTGAAGGCGCTGGCCGCGGGCGGGTACGTCGGGCGTGCCGATGCCGTGCAGCTCGCGGACGCCTATCGGTTTCTGCGGTCCATGGAGCACCGCATACAGCTCTTCCGGCTGCGGCGTACGCATCTCGTGCCCGAGGACGAGGCCGATCTGCGGCGCATCGGGCGGTCGTTGGGGCTGCGCACCGAGCCCGTCGCCGAGCTGAACCGGGAGTGGAAGCGGCACGCCTCCGTGGTGCGGCGGCTGCACGAGAAGATCTTCTACCGGCCGTTGCTGGACGCCGTCGCCCAACTCGCGCCCGGCGAGAGCCGGTTGAGTCCGGACGCGGCGCGGGAGCGGCTGGTCGCGCTGGGATACGCCGACCCTGCCGCCGCGTTGCGGCATCTGGAGGCGCTCGCCTCCGGGGTGTCCCGGAAGGCCGCCATCCAGCGGACCCTGTTGCCTGTTCTGTTGGGGTGGTTCGCGGATTCCGCTGATCCTGATGCCGGGTTGTTCAACTTTCGCAAGGTGTCCGACGCGCTGGGCAGAACCCCTTGGTATCTGCGGCTGTTGAGGGACGAAGGGGCCGCCGCCGAGAATCTCGCCCGGGTGCTGTCCGCCGGGCGGCTGGCGCCCGATCTGCTCATGCGGGCGCCCGAGGCCGTGGCGCTGCTCGGGGACGGGGACGGCGGTGGCGGCGGGCTCGAACCTCGCAGCCGGGCCCATCTGGAGCAGGAGATCCTCGCGGCGGTCGGGCGGGCCGACGGCGGTGAGGCCGCGGTCACCGCCGCGCGTGGCGTGCGGCGGCGGGAGCTGTTCCGTACGGCCGCCGTCGACATCGTGAACTCCTACGGGACCGAGGAGACGCCGGCCAACGCCGACCAGGGTGCGCTGGTGGACCTGGTGGGAGGGGCCGTCTCGGATCTGACGGCGGCGACGCTCGCGGGTGCGTTGCGGGCTGTGGTGCGGGAGGGGTGGGGGGACACCCTGCCCACCCGGTTCGCGGTGATCGGGATGGGGCGCTTTGGGGGGCACGAGCTCGGGTACGGGTCCGATGCGGATGTGCTGTTCGTGCATGAGCCCCGGGAGGGCGTTGGGGAGCAGGAGGCGTCTCGGGCCGCTAATTCTGTTGTCTCTGAAATGCGCCGGTTGTTGCAGGTGCCCAGCTCTGATCCGCCGTTGCTCGTCGATGCGGATCTGCGGCCCGAAGGGAAGTCCGGGCCGCTCGTGCGGACGTTGAACTCGTACGAGGCGTATTACCGCCGGTGGTCTCTCGTGTGGGAGGCGCATGCGTTGCTGCGGGCCGAAGTCGTCGCCGGGGACGAGGAGTTGGGGCGGCGGTTCATCGAGCTGGTTGATCCGTTGCGGTATCCGGCGGAGGGTCTTGGCGAGGATGCCGTACGGGAGATCCGGCGGCTGAAGGCCCGGATGGAGACCGAGCGGATGCCCCGCGGGGCCGATCCGACGTTGCACGCCAAGCTGGGGCGGGGCGGGCTGTCCGATGTGGAGTGGACTGTTCAGCTGCTTCAGCTGCGGCACGGGTGGGCGGAGCCGGGGCTGCGGACCACTCGTACGCGGGAGGCTCTCGCGGCTGCGTGTGCCGCGGGGTTGATCTCCGGTGAGGATGCTTCGACGCTGGATGAGGCGTGGGTGCTTGCCACTCGGGTGCGGAATGCCGTGATGCTGGTGCGGGGGCGGGCCGGGGATACGTTCCCTTCCGATGGGCGGGAACTTGCTGCCGTGGGGCGGTACTTGGGGTATGGGCCGGGGCATGTGGGGGACATGCTCGATGACTATCGGCGGGCTACTCGGCGGGCTCGGGGTGTTGTGGAGGAGTTGTTCTACGGGGCGGGCGGCTGAGCGGTCGCGGTAGCGGGGGGTTGTTCTTGCGGGGGCGTGTACCGGGGTGCGTTGTACGGGTGCGGGTGTGTGGGGGCTTGGCGCGCCGTTCCCCGCGCCCCTGATGTGGGTCCGGTCGTCGTGGATTCTGCGGGTTGTCGTCGTGCGCCTGCTCGGCGGGACCGGTCGGTGCCGCGGCGGGGTGTCCGTCCTCGGTCTGGCGCGACTGCGTGAGTTTGATGAGTACCCGGTGCGGACGCGCCATCCGCTGCGGGCGGACACCCCGCCACGGCCCCTTCGGTCGGGACGGCGGGTGCGGGGCATTGCCACCCCGGTCAGTGCCACTGCCATGTCTGCCCAGGGCGACGGAGACGGCCGGGGGCAGGTGGCCGGCCTACGCCTTCGTCGGTAGCAGTGATCGTCTCGGTGTCGTTGCCGGGACCAGTTGCGGTAGTGCGTACGGCAGTGATCCGTACCAGATTCTTGCCACCATGTAGCCGAAGGCCAGGCAGATCATGCCGCCCACCGCGTCCAGCCAGAAGTGGTTGGCCGTGGCAACGATGACCACCAGGGTCGCCGTGGGGTAGAGCATGCCGAGTACGCGGACCCACGGTACCGAGGCCAGGGCGAAGATCGTCAGGCCGCACCAGAGGGACCAGCCGATGTGCATGGAGGGCATCGCGGCGTACTGGTTCGACATGTTCTTCAGGTCGCCCGAGGCCATCGAGCCCCAGGTCTGGTGGACCACGACGGTGTCGATGAAGTTCTGGCCGTTCATCAGGCGGGGCGGGGCCAGCGGATACAGGTAGTAACCGACCAGGGCCACACCGGTGGTGGCGAAGAGGACCATGCGCGTTGCCGCGTAACGGCCCGGGTGGCTACGGTAGAGCCACACCAGGACACCCAGCGTCACCACGAAGTGCAGTGTCGCGTAGTAGTAGTTCATGCCGACGATCAGCCAAGCCACCGAGTTCACGGTGTGGTTGACGGACTCCTCGACGGCGATGCCGAGGTGCTGTTCCACACTCCAGAGCCAGTCGGCGTTCTTCAGTGCCTGTGACTTCTGCTCGGGGACCGCGTTGCGGATCAGTGAGTATGTCCAGTAACTCACCGCGATCAGCAGGATCTCGAACCAGAGCCGGGGGCGGCGAGGCGTGCGCAAGCGGCGCAGGAGGCGTTGTCCCACGCGGTCGTTCGTCTCGTCCGCGACGGGCTGTGGAGTGACCTGTTCCTGGTCTTCCAGTGTCGTCACGGTGCTCTCACCCATAGGGACAGAGTCTGCCAGATGAGCCCTTCCTCACCGATCATCCCTCGGGTGGGTCCTTGGCGCACGTTCTCCACCCGCGGGTAGGCGGGGGCTCCTACTTACGCACGATTTCGGTCCCCAGGAGCCGAAGCCGTCGAGCCCCTCACCACCAGTTCCGGCATGAACACGAACTCGCTGTGGGGCGCCGGTGTCCCGCCGATCTCCTCCAGCAACGTGCGCACCGCCGCCTGGCCCATGGCCGGGACCGGCTTGCGGATGGTTG
Organism: Streptomyces sp. NBC_00878; assembly: GCF_026341515.1. Taxonomy (NCBI): domain Bacteria; kingdom Bacillati; phylum Actinomycetota; class Actinomycetes; order Kitasatosporales; family Streptomycetaceae; genus Streptomyces; species Streptomyces sp. NBC_00878. Next base: position 7,900,780 of record NZ_JAPEOK010000001.1, read on the forward strand.
TGAGGGGCGGATCCGTGAACGCGATCAAGGGGGAGTCGTCGAAGCCGACCACGGAGACGTCGTCGGGGACTTCGAGGCCGCGCTGCCGGGCGGCCCGTATGGCGCCGAGCGCCATCATGTCGCTCGCGCAGACGATGGCCGTGCAGCCGCGGTCGATGAGCGCCGCGGTGGCCGCCTGGCCGCCCTCCAGCGTGTACAGCGAGTGCTGGACCAGTCGCTCTTCGATGTCGATGGCGGCCAGGCCCAGCAGGTCCTGCATCGTGCGGACGAAGCCCTCGATCTTTCGCTGGACCGGTACGAACCGCTTCGGGCCCAGGGCGAGCCCGATGTTGGTGTGACCGAGCGAGACGAGGTGGGTGACCGCCAGCGCCATCGCCGCCCGGTCGTCCGGCGAGATGAAGGGCGCCTGCACCTTCGGGGAGAAACCGTCGACGAGCACGAACGGCACACCCTGGCCGCGCAGTTGCTCGTACCGCTGCATGTCCGCGGAGGTGTCCGCGTGCAGTCCGGAGACGAAGATGATGCCGGCGACGCCCCGGTCGACCAGCATCTCGGTCAGCTCGTCCTCGGTGGAGCCGCCCGGTGTCTGGGTCGCGAGGACCGGGGTGTAGCCCTGCCGGGTCAGCGCCTGGCCGATCACCTGGGCCAGGGCCGGGAATATCGGGTTCTCCAGCTCCGGGGTTATGAGTCCGACGAGTCCCTCGCTGCGCTGTCGCAGGCGGACCGGGCGCTCGTAGCCCAGTACGTCGAGCGCGGCCAGTACGGACTGGCGGGTGGTCGCGGCGACGCCCGGTTTTCCGTTCAGGACGCGGCTGACGGTCGCTTCGCTCACGCCCGCCTGGGCTGCGATGTCGGCAAGCCGTGTGGTCACAGGGTTGGACTGTACCGGCCGGGTCTCGCCTTGCCCACCGAACGAACGCCGGGCGCGGGCACCTGATCGGCCCGCTCGGGGCTGCTGCGTCATCGCGTTCCCTCGTGATTCTGGTTGGCGTTCCGGGCTGTGTCCGTCGCGTACGCGCTGTGTGCGCCCGCGGGAAATGGGGTGTTCCTGCAAGGTGCCGACGGGGCGATGATCCCTGTGACCGACGGGTATGGCAAGAGTTTGCAGGACCTTGCAGGCTGCCCCTTGCCCGGTGGGGGCTTGTGGTGTGGGGGTGGGGGATGGCTGGGGGAGGTCACGGCGGTGTAACTGTGCAGTGGTCTTGCAGTTTTTTGCTGCAAGGTCTTTCGCGTTGCTTGCATCGCTGTTACGTTCACGTCGCCCGGCGGCGGCAACGGCGCGGTCGGCAAGTCGACAGGAACGGCGGACGGGGCCGATTTCTGTGAGCACACGGGCTTAAACCCTCAAGGAGAACTCATGCGGCGTGGCATAGCGGCCACCGCACTGGTGGCGTCCCTCGCCCTCGCGGCGACGGCCTGCGGCGGCGACAGCGACAGTGGCGAGGCGGACGGCCCGGTCACCATCACATGGTGGGACACGTCCAACGCCACCAACGAGGCACCGGTGTACAAGGCCCTCGCGAAGGAATTCGAGCAGGCCAACCCGGACATCAAGGTCACGTACGTCAACGTGCCGTTCGACCAGGCGCAGAACAAGTTCGACACCGCCGCCGGTTCCAAGGGCGCCCCGGACATCCTGCGCTCGGAGGTCGGCTGGACCCCCGCTTTCGCCAAGAAGGGCTTCTTCCTGCCGCTCGACGGCACCGAAGCCCTCGCGGACCAGGCCAAGTTCCAGCCCAGCCTCATCGAGCAGGCCAAGTACGACGGCAAGACGTACGGCGTGCCGCTGGTCACCGACACCCTCGCGCTGGTCTACAACAAGGCTCTCTTCGAGAAGGCCGGCATCGACAAGGCGCCCGCCACCTGGGCCGACCTCAAGACCGACGCCGCCACCATCAAGGCGAAGACCGGCGTCGACGGCTACTGGGGCTCCACCCAGGCCTACTACGCGCAGTCCTTCCTCTACGGCGAGGGCACCGACACTGTCGATGCCGAGGGCAAGAAGATCACCGTCGCCTCCCCCGAGGCCAAGAAGGCCTACGGCACCTGGCAGGGCCTCTTCGACGGCAAGGGCCTGCACAAGGCCGACACCACCGCCGACGCGTACGCCCACATCCAGGACGCCTTCGTCAGCGGCAAGGTCGCCGCGATCGTCCAGGGCCCCTGGGAGATCACGAACTTCTACAAGGGCTCGGCCTTCAAGGACAAGGCCAACCTCGGCATCGCCACCGTCCCGGCCGGCTCCAGCGGCAAGGCGGGCGCCCCGACCGGCGGCCACAACCTCTCCGTGTACGCGGGCTCGGACAAGGCCCACCAGGAGGCCTCGCTGAAGTTCCTGAAGTTCATGACCTCGGCCAAGTCCCAGGAGACGATCGCCCTCAAGAACTCCACGCTGCCGACGCGCGACGACGCCTACACCACCGAGGTCAAGGCCGACCCGGGCATCGCCGGCTACCAGGGCGTGCTCTCCGCCGCCCAGCCGCGTCCGGCACTGCCCGAGTACAGCTCGCTGTGGGGCCCGCTCGACACCGAACTGCCCAAGATCGCCGGTGGCAAGGAATCGCTGGACAAGGGCCTGAGCACCGCGGAGACCGCGATCGCCAAGCTGGTCCCGGACTTCAGCAAGTGACCTGTGTGGCCGTCGGATCCGCCGGGCCCCGTGAGACAGGGGTCAGGGGGGACGGATCCGACGGCCACCGGCCGTGTCTCCCGAACGTGCGCCCAACCGCTGATTTTCCAGAAGGTGTCGAACCATGACAGTCGTCATCGACCGCGCGACCGGCAAGCGCCGCGGTGACCGGGCCCCACGCCCCGGTCGGCTCCAGCGCCTGAAGCACTCGTACCAGAAGTACTGGTACGCGTACGCGATGATCGCCCCGGTGATCGTCGTGCTCGGTGTGCTGGTGCTCTATCCGCTGGTGCGGGGCATCTACCTGACGTTCACCGACGCCAACAGCCTCAACTCGGCCCGCACGATCGGCGTCAACCACATCGACGCCACCTACGAGTTCATCGGCCTGGACAACTACGCCGACATCCTGTGGGGACCGACCGCGTACGACCGTTTCTGGTCGCACTTCATCTGGACGATCGTGTGGACGGCTCTGTGTGTGCTGCTCCACTACGCCATCGGCCTCGGGCTTGCGCTGCTGCTCAACCAGAAGCTGCGGGGTCGCACGTTCTACCGGCTCATTCTTGTGCTGCCGTGGGCCGTGCCGACCTTCGTCACTGTTTTCGGCTGGCGCTTCATGCTGGCCGACGGTGGTGTCATCAACTCCATGCTGGACGCGGTGCATCTGCCCTCGCCGCTGTGGCTGGAGGACACCTTCTGGCAGCGGTTCGCCGCGATCATGGTCAACACCTGGTGCGGTGTGCCGTTCATGATGGTCTCGCTGCTCGGCGGACTTCAGTCCATCGACGGCGCCCTGTACGAGGCCGCCGAGATGGACGGTGCGGGCGCCTGGCAGCGCTTCCGGCACGTCACCCTGCCGGGGCTGCGATCGGTCAGCTCCACCGTCGTCCTGCTGGGCGTCATCTGGACGTTCAACCAGTTCGCCATCATCTTCCTGCTCTTCGGCGACACCGCGCCGGACGCGCAGATCCTCGTCACCTGGGCCTATTACCTGGGCTTCGGCCAGCAGCCGCGCGACTACGCGCAGTCCGCCGCGTACGGCGTGCTGCTGCTCTCCATCCTGATCGTCTTCACCTCCGTCTACCGCCGCTGGCTGGCCCGCGATGAGCAGCAGCTCGCGATCTGAGGCAGGAGTCCCCATGAGCACCACGACAGTCAAGACCCCCGCCCCGGCGGACAAGGTCCCCGCGGACACCGCCCCGGCGGGCAAGGGGCCGCGGCGCGGCGGGCGCGGCCTCGCCGGGTCCCTGACCTCGCACGGCATCCTCACCGTCGCGAGCCTGATCGCGCTCTTCCCGATCGCCTGGCTCATCTACCTGTCCCTCGGCCCGGACAAGGACGACTACCTGCACCCCGGGGACATCCTCGGCAAGATGACGCTCGACAACTACGCGTTCGTACTCCAGCACACGCCGTTCTTCGACTGGCTGAAGAGCACGCTCATCGTGTCGCTCGGTACGACCGTCATCGGCGTGATGGTGGCGGCCACGACGGGTTACGCGGTCTCCCGCATGCGCTTCCCCGGCTACAAGAAGTTCATGTGGGTCCTGCTCGTCACCCAGATGTTCCCGGTCGCCGTACTGATGGTCCCGATGTACGAGATCCTCTCCGAACTCCAGCTCATCGATGAGTACCTGGGTCTGATCCTCGTCAACTGCTCGACGGCCGTGCCGTACTGCGCCTGGCTGCTCAAGGGATACTTCGACACCATCCCCTTCGAGATCGACGAGGCCGGACGCGTCGACGGGCTCTCGCCCTTCGGTACGTTCGCACGGCTGATCCTGCCGCTCGCCAAGCCGGGGCTGGCCGTTGCCGCCTTCTACAGTTTCATCACCGCGTTCGGCGAGGTCGCCTTCGCCTCGACGTTCATGCTGTCCGACACGAAGTACACGTTCGCCGTCGGTCTGCAGAGCTTCGTCAGCGAGCACGACGCGCAGCGCAACCTCATGGCCGCCACCGCGGTGTTGGTGGCCATCCCGGTCTCCGCCTTCTTCTACCTTGTACAGAAGAACCTGGTGACCGGGCTTACCGCGGGCGGTACGAAGGGTTAGCCGTTCGCGGCGAGCCATGAGGTCGTCGGTCGTCCGGCGGCCCGTCGTGGCTGGTCGCGCAGTTCCCCGCGCCCCTTTCGGGGCGCGGGTGGCGGTCGCGGTGTCCATCCGACCCCGCTGACATCGCGGCCGCCTCGTCAGTAGTCCCACAAACGAAGAAGACACCCGCCGCTACGGCGACTCCATGACCGAACACTTCCCCCACTCTCGACTGCGCTCGAGCGGGGGCACCCCCATCGCCTCAAGGATGTTATGAGCCAGCACTCGGCCGACCCGGCCCCGGCCTCCGCCCTCGTCACCGTCGCCGACCGTCGCGACTGGTGGCGCGACGCGGTGATCTACCAGGTCTATCCGCGCAGCTTCGCCGACAGCAACGGCGACGGCATGGGCGACCTGGAGGGCGTACGTTCCCGACTCCCGTATCTGCGCGACCTCGGCGTGGACGCCGTGTGGCTCAGCCCCTTCTACGCTTCGCCGCAGGCCGACGCCGGCTACGACGTGGCCGATTACCGGGCTGTCGACCCCATGTTCGGCAACCTGCTCGACGCCGACGCGCTGATCCGGGACGCCCATGATCTCGCCCTGCGGGTCATCGTCGACCTCGTGCCCAACCACTCCTCGGACCAGCACGAGTGGTTCAAGCGGGCCCTCGCGGAGGGGCCGGGTTCGCCTCTTCGGGAGCGCTATCACTTCCGGGCGGGGAAGGGCGCGGACGGTGAACTGCCGCCCAACGACTGGGAGTCCATCTTCGGCGGCCCCGCCTGGACGCGGGTGACCGAGCCGGACGGCACCCCCGGCGAGTGGTATCTGCACCTCTTCGCGCCCGAGCAGCCCGACTTCAACTGGGACCACCCGGCCGTCGGCGACGAGTTCCGCTCGATCCTGCGGTTCTGGCTCGACATGGGCGTCGACGGCTTCCGTATCGACGTGGCCCACGGGCTGGTCAAGGCGGACGGGCTGCCCGATCTGGGTACGCACGACCAGGTGAAGCTGCTGGGCAACGATGTCATGCCGTTCTTCGACCAGGACGGCGTCCACGAGGTCTACCGGGCCTGGCGGATCGTCCTCGACGAGTACGCGGGCGAGAGGATTTTCGTCGCCGAGGCGTGGACTCCGACCATCGAGCGCACCGCCAACTACGTTCGGCCCGACGAGCTGCACCAGGCCTTCAACTTCCAGTATCTGAGCACCCATTGGGACGCCGGAGAGCTGCGCTCCTGTGTCGACCGGACCCTTGACGCGATGCGCCCCGTGGGCGCGCCCGCCACCTGGGTGCTGTCCAACCACGACGTGACCCGGCACGCCACCCGGTTCGCCAACCCGGCCGGGCTCGGCACCCAGATCCGTACCGCCGGAGACCGCCGACTGGGCCTGCGCCGGGCCCGTGCGGCCACGCTGCTGATGCTCGCGCTGCCCGGGTCCGCGTACCTGTACCAGGGCGAGGAGCTGGGCCTGCCCGACGTCGTCGACCTGCCCGACGAGGTGCGCCAGGACCCCGCTTACTTCCGGGGCGCGGGCCAGGACGGGTTCCGCGACGGGTGCCGGGTGCCGATCCCGTGGACCCGGGACGGCTCGTCGTACGGCTTCGGCAGCGGGGGCAGCTGGCTGCCCCAGCCGTCCGGCTGGGGCGAGTTGAGCATCGAGGCGCAGACCGGGGTGGCGGGTTCGACGCTCGAGCTGTACCGGTCCGCGCTCGCCGTCCGGAGCGAGCACGCCGACCTCGGCGCGGGCGACCGCGTCGAGTGGCTGAGGGCACCCGAGGGTGTTCTCGCCTTCCGGCGTGGGGCGTTCGTCTGCACCACCAACACCGGCGCCGAGGCGGTGACCGTCCCGGCGCACGGGCGCGTGCTGCTCACGAGCGGCGACGCGAGTGGCGAGGTGACCGTGACGGACGACGGCGAGGCGAAGCTGCCCGCCGACACCACAGCGTGGTGGACCGCTGACTGATCGTCCATCAGTCGTCCATCAACCGAGAGGTTCTGCAAGAACTTTCCGGAATTTTCAGAAGCCCGTCTTCCGCTCTGGGAGGCGGGCTTCTACTATCTGGCGCACCGCATGGCCGTTGAATCTTGCAGCAAGAACCTTCAACGGCACGCCCTTCACACGCCCTTCGTACGCCCTTCAACGGAGAAGGACCCCCCACATGGCCAAGAGAGCTCTTTCCGGCGCGCTCGCCCTCGCGGCAGCCGCGCTCGTCGTCCCCGCGAGCACCACGGGCACCGCGTACGCCTCCCCGCCCGGCACCAAGGACGTCACCGCCGTCCTCTTCGAGTGGACCTTCGCCTCGGTCGCCAAGGAGTGCACCAACCGCCTGGGCCCGGCCGGTTACGGATACGTCCAGGTCTCGCCGCCCGCCGAGCACATACAGGGCTCGCAGTGGTGGACCTCGTACCAGCCGGTCAGCTACAAGATCGCCGGGCGGCTCGGTGACCGTACGGCCTTCCAGAGCATGGTCAGCACCTGTCACGCGGCGGGTGTGAAGGTGGTCGCCGACTCGGTGATCAACCACATGTCGGCGGGCAGCGGCACGGGTACCGGCGGCTCCTCGTACACGAAGTACGACTACCCGGGGCTGTACTCGTCCTTCGACTTCGACGACTGCACGGCGACGATCAGCGACTACACGAACCGCGGCAACGTCCAGAACTGCGAACTTGTCGGGCTCGCCGACCTGGACACCGGCGAGGAGTACGTGCGCGGGGCCATCGCGACGTACCTGAACGACCTGCTCTCGCTGGGTGTCGACGGCTTCCGCATCGACGCGGCCAAGCACATCCCGGCCGCCGACCTCGCCAACATCAAGGGCCGGCTGAGCAATTCGTCCGCGTACTGGAAGCAGGAGGCCATCTACGGTACGGGCGAGGCCGTCCAGCCCAGCGAGTACACGGGCAGCGGCGATGTCCAGGAGTTCCGGTACGCGTTCGATCTCAAGCGGGTCTTCAACAACGAGAACCTCGCCTACCTGAAGAACTACGGCGAGGGCTGGGGCTATATGAGCAGCGGGGTCTCGGGCGTCTTCGTCGACAACCACGACACCGAGCGCAACGGCAGCACCCTCAACTACAAGGACGGCGCGAACTACACGCTGGCCAACGTCTTCATGCTGGCCTGGCCCTACGGGGCGCCCGACATCAACTCCGGCTACGAGTTCTCCTCGACGGACGCGGGTCCGCCCAACGGCGGTACGGTCAAAGCCTGTTGGCAGGACGGCTGGAAGTGCCAGCACGCCTGGCCGGAGATCCAGTCGATGGTCGCGTTCCGCAACGCGACGCGCGGCGAGTCCGTCACCAACTGGTGGGACAACGGGGGCGACGCCATCGCCTTCGGCCGGGGCGCCAAGGGCTTCGTGGCCATCAACCACGAGTCGTCCGCGCTGACCCGCACCTATCAGACCTCGCTCGCGGCGGGCACGTACTGCGATGTCCAGAGCAACACGACCATGACGGTCAACAGCTCGGGTCAACTCACGGCGACGCTGGGCACGAACACTGCCCTGGCGGTCTACTCGGGCAAGTCGAGCTGCTGAGCACGGACCGCGTCAGTTGCTGAGGGACCGTGCACGTCAGCTGACGTGCGACGACGACAGGAGACGGTCGATCTCGGCCTTCTTGTAGTAGTCGGTGCCACCGACGGTGATGTGCTTGCGCGGGGCGTTCCCGCGGCGCAGCAGGGTCCTGACCCGCTCGCGCCGCTGCTCGGGGGTCCCGCTGTGGCCGGCCCGCTCAAGGAGTCCCGCGATGGCGCTGCGGGGGATGAGCAGATGGCAGCCCATCACCTGCTCGGCGGCCCGGGCGAGGTAGGCCCGTGCCACGGCGGGGGCGACTCCCAGCTCTTCGGCGAGAGTCGCCGTCGTCAGGTCCTCCGGTCCGGCCAGTGCCGACTTCAGCCGTGCGACGACTTCCGGGATACGCCCTTCCTCGCGACGTGCCGCGTATCCCGGACGCTCGGTGTCGTACCAGAGGAACCACTCGGACACGGCCGCCGCGTCGCGCCCGCGCCCGGCAGCCCGGGGGAACGGCCTGGCCGGGTGGTTCTCGTACGACTTCGCCAGGTTGCTGACGGCCCCGGGGGTCACCCCGCGCCGCCGGGCGATGTCGACCCACCCCCACTGCTCGCCGGGGGCATGACTCAACCGCCGAGGCTCTTCGGCCAGGCGCGGACCGGTCCACGGCACGGTGGTGCCGTCCCTGGGTCCGAAGAGGCGTTTGCGGGCCAGGGTCGCGGCGGCCTCGCGCTCGATGAGCTGGGTGTTGTGCGGGCCCGTCCGGGTCTCGGACGGGGCCAGGGGGCCTGCGGCCAGCCAGTTGCGGACGGTCTTCTCCGTGACTCCCGCCAGCTCCCGCATCTGCCTGCGGGTGATCCAGGCGTCCCCCAGTGCGGCGAGCCGCTGCTCGAACTGTTCTCGTGTCGTAGCCATCTAGTTCATCGTCGCGTATCGCGCGTCGCGTGATGCGGGCCGCCCCCCAGGTGTGGCGGACGCTACTCGTCGTACGGCCGCATGACCGTGAGCATGCTCAGCAGGACCGAGTGGATCCGGCTCGCGAGTTCGGCGGGGACCTCGACGGCCGTGGCGTTGGCGCCGTCCCGCTCGGCGAGGGTGATGAGGGCGCCGCCGGAGGTGTCCAACCCGCCCTGGTGGCTCGGTAGTTGGGCCAGTTCCTTGATCAGCCGGGCCACCGACCCCGCGGTGACCTCCTGTTCCGGTGCGGGCAGCGGGCGGTGGCCGTCGTGGCGCAGCCCCGCCTCGGTGAGATAGCGGGCGACATGCTTGGCCATCAGGTCGATGCCGGGCTCACCGGTCGCGGCCTCGGGATCACGGTCCTGCGGAGCCGACTGGTAGACGACCCTGCTCCTGCCGCCGGGGCCCGTGTGCCGGACCTGCCAGTCGCTGACCTGCGTCAGCTGAGGGGGAAGCGACCCGGGAGCACCGATGACGAGCCGGGTGCCGTCGGCGAGGTAGGCGCAGATCAGATGACGGCCTCCGCCGGTGGCCACGACCGCCGGGTCGAGTCCGATGCTTCGCAGCGCGTCCAGAACCGGTCCGTACGGTGGCTCGCACCGTCGGTTGGAGTGCGCGTAGCCGACAACCTCCCCGACCACGGGCCCGGGGTCGGCCGTCCACTCCAGATACCCGCACTCGTTGGTACGGGTGCCGAGGAACGTACGGCGCTGCCAGAACAGACGGGGCTCGCTCCCGCTCCGGCTGGGGCCCAGGATCAACTGGTCCCGGGTGCCGGGCAGGTTGACGACGATCTGGCCCTCCCCGGTCAGCGTGGCGTCCAGCGCGTGGGCCTTCAAGGCGTCGACCAGTGCAGACAGTTCTATCAAGGGCATTCCTTCCGCGCACACCTAATTGCATAGGTAAATCTATTGAACGTTTCAATGTTCGACCGTGCGTATCCAGTTCGGCCTGTAGGACGGGTAATTGGAGTGGTCGGTTCCAAGCCGCCCCTGTGAATTACCGTCAAGGATGCTGATGAAATCTCTTTCTTCTCCTTGCAGGCATCTTGCTGCAACCCTTGCGTCGGCGATACGGTCTCGCCGGGGTCGGACCCGACTGAGCCGTAATCGCAAGGAGTTCCCGCCTGTGATACCGAGATGGCCGGCGCCCCCGGCGCGCCGCACCGCCCACGCCGGACGGGTCGCGGCCGTCGCCGTGGCCGCCCTCGCCGCGGCGCTCGTCCAGCCCCTCGCCGCGCGCGCCGCGGCCCCGCCCGCGCCCCCGTCGGACGCGGCCCTGGCCAGGACGCCCGCCCGCAACGACCTCACCCGTGAGCAGTTCTACTTCGTCCTGCCGGACCGTTTCGCCAACGGCGACGCGTCGAACGACAAGGGCGGCCTCACCGGCTCCCGCCTCGACACCGGGTACGACCCGACCGACAAGGGCTTCTACCAGGGCGGCGACCTCAAGGGCCTGACGAAGAAGCTCGACTACATCAAGGACCTCGGCACCACCGCCATCTGGATGGCGCCGATCTTCAAGAACCAGCCCGTGCAGGGCACCGGCACGGACGCCTCGGCCGGCTACCACGGCTACTGGATCACCGACTTCACCCAGGTCGACCCGCACTTCGGCACGAACGCGGATCTGGAGCGGCTGATCGACAAGGCCCACGACAAGGGCATGAAGGTCTTCTTCGACGTCATCACCAACCACACGGCCGACGTCGTCGACTACGAGGAGAAGTCCTACGGGTACCTCTCCAAGGGCGCCTTCCCGTATCTGACGAAGGACGGCGAGCCCTTCGACGACGCCGATTACGCCGACGGGACAGCCGGTGAGGCGGACTTCCCGTCCGTGGGCTCCGGCTCCTTCCCGCGTACGCCCGTCGTGGCCGACGCGAAGAAGAACGTCAAGGTGCCGTCGTGGCTCAACGACACGTCGATGTACCACAACCGCGGCGACTCGACCTTCGCCGGAGAGAACTCCACATACGGCGATTTCGGCGGCCTCGACGATCTGTGGACCGAGCGTCCCGAGGTCGTCAGCGGTATGGAGAAGATCTACCAGCGGTGGGTCAGGGACTACGACATCGACGGCTTCCGGATCGACACCGTGAAGCACGTCAACACGGAGTTCTGGACCCAGTGGGCCACCGCCCTCGACACGTACGCGGCCGAGCGGGGGCGTGACGACTTCTTCATGTTCGGCGAGGTGTACTCGGCCGACACGTCGATCACCTCGCCGTACGTCACCCAGGGCCGCCTCGACTCCACGCTGGACTTCCCCTTCCAGGACGCGGCACGGGCGTACGCCTCCCAGGGTGGCAGTGCGAAGCGGCTCGCCTCGGTCTTCGGGGACGACTACAAGTACACGACGGACAAGGCCAACGCGTACGAGCAGGTCACCTTCCTCGGCAACCACGACATGGGCCGCATCGGCACCTTCCTCAAGCAGGACAACCCGGGGGCGTCCGACGCCGAGTTGGTGAAGAAGGACCGGCTCGCGAACGAGCTGATGTTCCTCGGCCGCGGCAACCCGGTCGTCTACTACGGCGACGAGCAGGGCTTCACGGGCGCGGGCGGCGACAAGGACGCCCGCCAGACCATGTTCGCGTCGAAGACGGCCGACTACCTGGACGACGACCAGCTGGGCACCGACCGCACGCACGCCGAGGACGCGTACGACACGAGTGCACCGCTCTACCAGCAGATCAGTGCTCTCGCCAAGCTCCGCAAGGCCAACCCGGCCCTCGCGGACGGCGTCCAGACGGAGCGGTACGCGGCCGACGGCGCCGGTGTCTACGCCTTCTCCCGGACCGACGCGAAGACCGGCATCGAGTACGTCGTCGCCGTGAACAACGCCGACACGGCGAAGGAGGCGACCTTCGCTACCGGTTCGGCGGACATGACGTTCCGCGGGATCTACGGCACGGACGGCACCGGCGGTACTGATGGCGCGGACGAGTCCCTCAAGAGCGGCTCCGACACAAAGGTCACCGTCACCGTCCCGGCCGGTTCCTCGGTCGTGTTCAAGGCGACGGGCAGGCTCTCACCGCCTGCCGCCAAGCCGACTCTCACGCTGAAGGCCCCTGCCGAGGGCGCCACCGGCACCGTGGAGATCTCCGCGGATGATGGGGGCACCTCCCGCTCGAGCGAAGCCGAGAGTGGGGGAGGCGGACAGCTCAACCGCGTCGTCCTCGCCGCCCAGGTCGGCAACGGCAGGTGGAAGACGCTCGGCTCCGCCGACCACGCCCCCTACCGGGTCACCCAGGTCGTCGGCAAGGACGTACCGGCCGGAACAGCCTTGCGCTACAAGGCGGTTGTGATCGACTCCGCCGGACGTACGGCGAGTGCGACGGCTGCCTCCACCACCGGCACCCCGCCCGCCGAAGAGGTCCCCACCGCCTCCTCGCGCGAGTACGCGGTCGTCCACTACAAGCGCGAGGACGGCGACTACACCGACTGGCGGCTGTACGCCTGGGGCGACATCGCCGACGGCGAGGGCACCACCTGGCCCGAGGGCCACGACTTCATCGGCCGGGACGCGTATGGGGCCTTCGCCTACGTGAAACTGAAGCCCGGCGCGTCGAACGTGAGCTTCCTCGTCATCGACAAGGACGGCGACAAGGACGTCTCCGCCGACCGCACGATCGACGTCACCAAGACCGGCGAGGTCTGGGTCGAGCAGGGCAAGGAGGCCGTACGCACGGAGAGGCCGGCCGCCGACTATCCGGCGCCGGACAAGACCAAGGCCGTGCTCCACTACCAGCGGGCCGACGGGAACTACGCCGGCTGGGGTCTGCACACCTGGACCGGAGCCGCTGACCCCACGGACTGGTCGAAGCCCCTGGAGCCGGTGAAGACTGACGCTTATGGCGCTGTCTTCGAGGTGCCGCTCACCGAGGGTGCCACCAGCCTCAGTTACATCATCCACAAGGGCGACGAGAAGGACCTGCCCGCCGATCAGTCGCTCGACCTCACGGCGAACGGCCATGAGGTGTGGCTGTTGAACGGCCAGGAGAAGTACCTCCTGCCGCAGCCCGCGGGCAGCGCCGCCGCGCTCGACCTGACCACCTCCAAGGCGGTCTGGATCGACCGGAACACCGTCGCCTGGAACGGCAACGAGGCCGCCGCGTCGACCCAGTTGCTGTCCTCGCGTGACGGGTCCGTCAAGGCCGAGGACGGCACCCTCACGAGCGACGACGAGCGCTGGCTACGGCTCGACAAGGCCACGCTCACCGACGCCCAGAAGGCGAAGTTCCCGCACCTCAAGGACTACCAGGCCTGGTCCGTCGACCCGCGCGACCGTGATCGCGGCCGGATGCGTGAGGCGCTGCGCGGCCAGCTCGTCGCCTCCCAACGAGCCGCCAATGGTGCCGTGTTGGCGGCCACGGGCGTACAGATCGCGGGCGTGCTCGACGACCTGTACGGCGATGCGACGAAGGCGGACCTCGGGCCGACGTTCGACAAGGGACGCCCGACGCTCGCCCTTTGGGCGCCCACCGCGCAGGACGTGAAGCTGGAGATCGGCGACAGGGGCGCCTCGCCGAAGACCGTGCCGATGAAGCGTGACGCAAGCTCGGGCGTCTGGTCCGTCACCGGCCCCAAGTCCTGGCAGAACAAGGCCTATCGGTACGTCGTGAAGGTGTGGGCGCCCAGCGTCCGCGAGGTCGTCACCAACAAGGTCACCGACCCCTACTCGGTCGCCCTCACCGCGGACTCCGAGCGCAGTCTCGTCGTCGACCTGGGCGACAAGTCCCTTGCCCCGAGCGGCTGGTCGGGGCTGCGGAAGCCCAAGGCCGTCCCGCTGAAGGACGCGCAGATCCAGGAGCTGCACGTCCGGGACTTCTCCGTCGACGACAAGACCGTCCCCGCGAAGGACAAGGGCACCTATCTCGCCTTCACCGACAAGGGCAGCGCGGGCTCTCGGCACCTCAAGAAGCTTGCGGATTCCGGGACTTCGTACGTCCATCTCCTGCCCGTCTTCGACATCGCCACCATCCCGGAGAAGAAGGCGGACCAGGCGACCGTCGACTGCGACCTCTCCTCCTACGCCGCCGACTCGGAGAAGCAGCAGGAGTGCGTGGCGAAGGTGGCGGCGAAGGACGCGTACAACTGGGGCTACGACCCGTACCACTTCACGGTGCCGGAGGGTTCGTACGCCACCGACCCCGACGGGACGGGCCGTACGGTCGAGTTCCGGAAGATGGTCAAGTCGCTGAACGAGGACGGTCTGCGGGTCGTCATGGACGTGGTCTACAACCACACCACCGCGAGCGGCCAGGCAGGCACGAGCGTGCTCGACAAGGTGGTCCCCGGCTACTACCAGCGCCTCCTCGTCGACGGCAGCGTCGCCACCTCCACGTGCTGTGCCAACACGGCACCCGAGAACGCCATGATGGGCAAGCTGGTGGTCGACTCGATCGTCACCTGGGCCAGGGAGTACAAGGTCGACGGCTTCCGCTTCGACCTGATGGGCCACCATCCGAAGGCCAACATCCTGGCGGTCAGGAAGGCCCTCGACGCGCTCACCGTCGAGAAGGACGGCGTCGACGGGAAGAAGATCATCCTGTACGGGGAGGGCTGGAACTTCGGCGAGATCGCGGACGACGCCCGCTTCGTCCAGGCCACCCAGAAGAACATGGCCGGGACCGGCATCGCCACCTTCTCCGACCGGGCCCGTGACGCCGTGCGCGGCGGCGGCCCGTTCGACGAGGACCCGGGCGTCCAGGGCTTCGCCTCCGGCCTCTACACCGACCCCAACTCCTCGACGGGCAACGGCACTTCGGACGATCAGAAGGCCCGACTCCTGCACTACCAGGACCTGATCAAGGTCGGGCTGTCCGGCAACCTCGCCACGTACGCCTTCACCGACACGAGCGGCAAGGAGGTCGAAGGCTCCGAGGTCGACTACAACGGGGCGCCCGCCGGATACGCGGACGCTCCCGGCGACGCCCTCGCGTACGTGGACGCGCACGACAACGAGTCGCTGTTCGACGCGCTCGCGTTCAAGCTGCCGAAGGGCACCCCGGCCGCCGACCGGGCCCGGATGCAGGTCCTCGCGATGGCCACGGCCGCGCTCTCGCAGGGCCCGGCGCTGTCCCAGGCGGGTACCGACCTGCTGCGTTCCAAGTCGCTCGACCGCAACTCGTACGACAGCGGTGACTGGTTCAACGCGATCCACTGGGACTGCCGCGACGGCAACGGCTTCGGACGCGGGCTGCCGATGGCGGCCGACAACGAGTCCAAGTGGCCTTACGCCAAGCCCCTGTTGACGTCCGCGGGCCTCACGGTGGGCTGTCCGCAGATCGAGGGCGCCTCCGCCGCGTACCGGGATCTGCTGAGGATCCGTACGAGCGAGAGCGTCTTCGGGCTCGGCAGCGCCGCGCAGGTGCAGTCGAAGCTGTCCTTCCCGCTGTCCGGCGAGGACGAGACGCCCGGGGTGATCACCATGCGACTCGGTGATCTCGTCGTGGTGTTCAACGCGACCCCCGAGAGGCGGGAGCAGCGGGTCGCCTCCCTGGCCGGGGCGGCGTACACCCTGCACCCGGTGCAGCGGACGGGAGCGGACGCCACCGTGAAGTCCTCTTCGTACGATCCGGAATCGGGCAGTTTCGCCGTTCCGGGACGCAGCGTGGCCGTATTCACCCGGACCGCCTGACTAGGCATTATTTTGGTGGGGCGGAACCCGAACCCTGTTCCGCCCCACCACCGTGCCTCGGGGGCCGCGCAGATGGACGGCAACGCCAACAGGACGCGCACCACCGTGCTGATCGTCGACGACGTGCCGGCCAGTCGCTACGCCCTGGGGGCGGTGCTCCGCCGCGCCGGCCACCGGATCGTCCCCGTGGCCACCGCGGTCGAGGCGCTCGCCGAACTCGACGTACGGCTGCGCGCGGGTTCCCTGCCCGATGTGGCCCTCATCGATGTCGGTCTGCCGGACATGAGCGGCTTCGAACTGTGCCGTCGGCTCAAGGCGCAGCCGCCCATGGCCACGCTGCCCGTCGTCCACTTCTCCGCCGCGGCCGTGGCACCCGACGACCGGTGCGAGGGCCTGGACACGGGCGGCGAGGCGTATCTGACGGTGCCCGCCGAACCCGAGGAGATCCGTGCCGTCGTACGGGCCGCGGTGCGCGCCGCCCAGATGCGCTCCGGCGCCGAGACGCTCGTCCGCCGGCTGACACTGCTGTCCGGGACGATCGTCACCGTGCAGGCCGCGCGCAACCTCACGGAACTCGCCGACGCGTCCGCCGAGGGCGCCGCCCGGCTCACCGGCGGCCCGGCCGTCGTCTTCGTCCTCGGCCCGGACGGCGAGCTGTACTACAGCACGTCCAAGGGCCGGAGCGTCTTCGCCCTGCCGGACGGCCAGGCGCAGGAGGCCGTCGTCCGGCTGATCAGAGAGATCAGCCAGGGGCGGTCCGGGGTGTTCCGCACCGTCGTGCCCGCGCCCCTGTGGCCGATGGGCTTCTTCCGGTCCGGCACCCGGGACGACGCCCGTCTCGTCCTCACCCTGACCCAGGACGGCAAGGCACCGGTGTGTTTCGCGACGCCCCTGCGTGCGCCGCGGCCCGGTGAACCCGAGGACGCCGATCTGGTCGGCCGCCTCGCCCAGGCCACCGCGCTCGCCGCCGAACCCCTGCTGATGTATCAGGTCGAGCGCCATGTCGCCCTCACCCTCCAGCACAGCTTCCTGCCCCAGCCGCACCGGCTGCCCGACCTGCCCGGCGTCGATGTGGTGGTGCGTTACGTGCCCGCGTCCCGGCAGACCGAGATCGGCGGCGACTTCTACGCCGCGCTGCGCACCGACGACGGGGTGCTCACCGCGGTCGGGGACGTCGTCGGGCACTCGCTGGACGCGGCCACCGTCATGGTCGAGATGCGGCACGCCCTGCGCGCCTACTGCGTCGACGAATCCGATCCGGCGGTACTCGCCGATCGGCTCGACCGGATGCTGCAGCGCTACCACCCCGAGGTGACGGCCACCGTGTGTCTGGTGCTGGTCGACCCGGGCACCGGGCGCACCCGGATAGCCAACGCCGGCCACATCCCGCCGCTGATCGTCCGCGACTCGGGCAACGCCGAGTACGCCAAGGCCGCCGGGCCGCTGCTCGGGCTCGGTCTCGGCCTGCCCCGGCAGCCGCCCGTCGAGCTGTTCCTCGACCCCACGGACCGCCTCCTCATGGTCACCGACGGTCTCATCGAGACCCGCGGTACGGATCTGGCGGTCTCCATGGAGCAACTCCGTACGGCCGCGGCCGAGGCGCCGCCCGGAGTGTCCGCCCTGTGCGACACGCTCCTGGAGCGGTTCGGCAGGGAACGGGAGGACGACATCGCACTGCTCGCGCTCCGGCTGGAGCCTTAGGGTGAGCCTGTCGACCCAGAGCAATAGGAGTACCCGTGCCGCAGATCACCGTTGACTACTCGACGTCGCTCGCCGACGCGTTTGACCGGCAGGGGTTCGCCGGCGCGCTGCATGCGGTGGTGGTGGAGACGGCTGCCGCGAAGGTTGAGGCGTGCAAGACGCGGTTCCGGCCCGCGGAGGATGTTGTCGTGGGGGCTGAGGTGACCGGGCATGCGCTGGTGCACGTGGGCCTCGCGCTGTTGGCGGGGCGGGCAGATGAGACCAAGGTGCTGTTGACCGAGCGGGTGCTTGAGCTTGTGCGGGCGTATGTGAAACCGGTTGATGGTGTGGCGTTGCATGCGTCCGCGGAGGTGCGGGATCTTGATGCGTCGTACCAGAAGTTCGTGGACTGACATCCGGTTCGGTTCGCGCCCCTGAAGGGGCGCCCCCGCCTACGACGCCAGTGAGACCAAGCGGCCCATCAAGTCCGTGAACGGGCCCTCCGCTGGTTCGTTTGCCAGCATGTGGCGTAGGAGGTCGGCCATTTCGGGGTCGTAGGCCGCGCTCACTGCCGTGAGGGCCGCGAAGTCGTGGACGAGTTGGGCCTCCAGTTCCGCGCGCGGGATCCGGCGGCCGTCCAGCCAGATCAGGGCGGTCGACTCGGCCAGGGAGATCCACGAGCGGATGACCAACTCGAGGCGCGCGGGCGGCCGTTCGATCCGCAGATGGGCCAGGATCTGGAGGTACGCGGCCTGCCGTACGCCGTCGACGAGGGCGTTCGTGTTGCTGGAGCCGACCGCCGGGCCGCCGCGCATCAGGGCCGAGAAACCCGGCCCGTGCTCGTCGACGAAGTCGAAGTACCGCCGCATGACGCGCAGCAGCCGCGCGCCCAGCGGGCCCTCCTGAGGCTCGACGAAACGTTCCGTCAGATCGTCCGAGGCGCGCTTCAACGCGGCCTCGTACAGGCTGAGTTTGCCGGGGAAGTAGTGGTAGACCAGCGGCCGCGAGATGCCCGCCGCGGACGCTATCTCGTCGATGGAGACGTCGTTCGGCGAGCGTCGGCTGAACAGGTCGAGGGCGACGCCGATCAACTGCTGCCGCCGCTCCTCGACACCCATTCTGCGGCGTACCCCGGTTGTCATACGAACACCTTACCGATCGGATCCGGCCGGGAATGGGCCGGTCCAGTACGGTGTTCGCCCGTCTCAGCGCAGCCCGCCGATCGTCCTTCCGTTGGCCAGAGCCCCCTTGAGGCTTGCCTGCGCGCCCTGTTGGGCCCGTACGGCAAGGAGATTCCCCCGGGCGGAACCGTTGACTCCGCCCGTCGCACGGATCGACGCGGTGTCCCCGCTTCCGGCGGCGAGGAGATACCAGCCACCCGTACCGGACTTCCACAGCACGCCCGCCAGAACGTAGGAGTCCTTCGCCCCGCAGGCGGCCACGTTCTGCGCCTTCGCCACGACCGCGCCGTACGGCTGGCCCTGGGCGTGGAACTGGGCCAGCACCCGGGTGCCGCCGCCGCGCCAGGTGTCCGCGCGGGTGCACAGCCAGTTCGCGGTGCCGCTCGCGTCGGGCAGCGGCTGCCGGGCGTACTGCCAGGCGTTGACCGAGCGCACGCCCTCGCCGCGGACCGCCGCGAGGGAGCAGGCGAGCGGGGCCCAGGTCGCCGCCGACGCCTCGCGGGGCTGCCCGGGGCGGCCCGCGGTGAGGTGGGCCGGGGTCAGCTCACCGAGGTCGGTCGTCAGCCGGGTACCCGAACGGTCCGTGAACTCCAGCGCGTTCCACGAACGGCACTCGCCGGTCTGCTGGGCGGGGCTGGCGAACGGCTCGGTCACCCCGTCCGCCGACCGGCCGAGACGCGTCGCACCGGAAGAGTCGGGGGCACCTGATGCGCCTGCCGCGGACTTCAGCAGGTCGCGCACCGTCGCCGTACGCACCCACGGTGCCGTCAGATAGCGGACGTTGCCGTCGGCGCGGCCGAGGACCACCGCGTTCGCCTCCGCCCCCGTGGCGTTGTCGACCCGGGCGAAGTCCAGGGCGGCGCCCCGCGTGCCGTCCTTCGGCTCGGCGTAGCGCGCGATGCGCAGTCCGTCGTAGAGCAGCACGACCCGGCTCTGGTCGACCTCGCCCGCGTACAGCAGCTGCGGCGGTCCCGGCGGCGCGCCCGCCGGGGTGCCGGGGGTCGCCGAGACCTGTACGGACTCGCCGGGGCGCGCCCAGACGGCGAGTGCGCGGCGCAGCAGCGCCTTGTCGCCGGTGAGGGGGCCGCGCGCGGGCCACACGGAGAAGTCGGTGCGCGTGGACGACTCCCACGCCGCCGCCGGAACCAGCGTCAACTTGCCGGGATCCAGGGCGGCTTGGGCCGAGGGGTTCTGCGCGTACGAGGGGGCCGCCGCGCCGTCGGGGCCCCAGCCGTCGCCGGGCAGTCCTAGGAGCGCCCCGCACACCGCGGCAGCGGCGGCAGCGGCGAGCGCCGCCTTCATGTGCTGGCGGCGGCGCATCAGGTCCGGCGGCCGGGCCTGCAGCGAGCACGGGTCGAACTCGGGGGACATCAGCAGCCCGTACTCGGCCTCCATGCCGTCGGCCTCCGCGAGTGCGTCGGCCGGGTCCTCCTCGCCCGCCGCGGCCAGCACTCTGCGTACGTCCGCGTCGGCCAGCCGCTCCAGGCCGCGCAGGACGTAGGCGGCCCGGGCCGGGGCCGACAGGGCCGACAGCCGCTGGTCCAGGGCGAGTTCGTCGGCGCCGCCCGAACGCGGGAAGAGCCGCAGGCCCCACACCTGGGGGAGCAGCGGTGGCAGCTGCGCGCGCTTCGGCCAGGCCCTGAACGTCAGCGGGCGGCCGGCCTCCAGCGCCGTACGCAGCACCCGCAGGCGTACGTACGCGTAACCCGGATCGCCGGCGCGGCCCTCGGCGGTCTGCTGGGCCGGGACGAACGAGGCGTCGCCGGACGTGCGGCCGTGGGGCAGGGCGCGCTGGGTGAGCGCGTGCGCGGTGAGGACCCGGCGGTTGCGGCCGAGGCTCGGCGGCAGCACCAGATAGGCGAGCCGGACGAGCCGGGGGTAGTGCTCGACGAGCGCGGCCTCGGCCTGCTCGACGTCGACGACCGGTCCGGGGCGGGGATTCGGGGCGGGGCGCGGGGCGACATCCTGTGACTGCACGTTCAGCAGAACGAGCGAATCCGTGGTTGGTCACCTGGACTGCCCCGAGTCCGCGGGGAGTTATGCCTCCGGTTCGACGAGCTGGCGCGCGTAGTTCGCCGTGGAGCGCTGATAGCGCGGCAGATGAGGGGCCAGGGCGCCCAGGGCGAGCGAGAGCCCCTCGCGCTCGCGGCCCAGGCTCGCCAGGCACAGGGCGAGGGTGGCGCGTACGGCGTCGTCCAACTCGTCGGAGGGCGCGTCGAGTTCGGGTGTCAGGAGCTTGACGCCCTCCTCCGGCCGGCCGATGTTCCGCAGCGAGCTGGAGAGCTGGATCTTCGTGCGCCGGCCGCGGTAGCCGTCGAGCCCGCGCGCCAGCGCCTCCTGGTACAGCGGCACGGCCCGGTCCGAGTGGCCCGTCGAGTCCCAGGCACAGGCCCGCTCGAACGGGCCGACCGGGCTCTCGGCGGGCAACTCGGCGACCAGGGCGTCGATCACCGCGCGGAAGTCGGCCGCCTGCGCCTCGGCGTAGTCGTCGAAGGTGGCCCAGGCGGCCGTCACGCGCTCTTCCCAGTCAGCGTCGATGTCAGCGTCGATCGTGGTCATGAGCCCAGCCTCGCACGGGTGTGCCCGCGAACGGCATCGGTTTACGCACGCATCGACAGCCCTGGTGGTGGACGGCGGCCGGTGTGGTGTCTGTAGTGGCGTCCGTCACTGCGATGCGACCGAGGTGGAACTGTTCCGTATGTTCGGGCAGGTGCCGATTGAGCGCCGAGCGTGCGGGAGCCGTATCGAAGGAGGAGCCCCCGCCGGGGCTCTCAGCGGCGTGGGCCGGAACTCGCCCGTCCCTGGGAGGGTTCCGAGGCCGATGGCACCGGCTGGTGCGCACGGACCCGGCGCGTTCACGTCGCCGGAACGGACCCGGAGGTACGTACGAATGCGTTTGACGAGGAAGAGGATCGCGGTCGGTACGGCCGGGGCGGTCACGGCACTGCTCGCGGTGACCGGCTGCGGCTCCGAGGACAGCGGGGAGAAGGTCCCCGCCACCGCGAGCGGGAGCCTGGAGCACATCGCGAGCGAGGCGGGCTGCAAGCCCGACATGCAGACGGACGCGGACACCATCCGGCAGGCCATCTGCAAGACCTCCGGCGGCAAGTACATCCTCGCGACGTTCGCCACCGACCGCGGTCAGCGTGAGTGGCTGAACGGGGCGAAGGACTACGGCGGCTACTACCTCGTCGGCCGCAAGTGGGTCGCCGTCGGCGAGAAGAAGACGGTCACGGCGCTGCGCGGCCAGCTCGGCGGGATCATGGAGGAAGGGTCCGAGCACATGAACCCCGGTGGCAGTCACAACAAGAACCCCAGCAGCAGCAGTAGTCACGACAGTGGTGGTCACACCAGCTGACCGCGCGGGTTCGGTCGGGAGCAAGCGAAAGCCGGCGGTGGGGAATCCCACCGCCGGCTTCCTACTGCTCATCGCTTACTGCGTTGTTACTGGCACTGCTGGCCGCTGTTGATGCAGTCGACCACCTGGTTCATCGTGTTCTCGTCGAAGAAGTTGATGAAGTCGTTGTGGTCGGTGATCGCCTTGTGCAGCTGGTCCGGGAAGCCGTCCACCGCGAACGGGTTCACGACTTGTCCGTTCTCGATCTGAGGAGCCGGAACATCGTAGACCAGACGGGCCTGGAGCTGGGGGATGGCCTGGAAGCCGTTGGCGCAGGTTCCGTCCGCCTGCACGAAGGCCACGTGCGTGCGGTGGTTGGCGCTGTCGATGTTCTGGCCGTCCCAGCAGCTCTGGAAGAAGGACGTCCGCACCACGGAACTGCCCTCGGGGCAGATCGGGTACTTGTCCGTCAGCTGCCGGTCCTCGAAGCCGGTGCAGCTCCAGTTGGTGTTGGCGTTGGCGAGGCCGTTGGTGAAGGCCTTGGCGTCACCGGTGATGATGCGCAGAGCCTGCGGCATCGCGACGACATCGCTCGCCTTGTTGCCGACGAACTTCAGCTGAGCCTCGCTGGCTTCGAGGATCTTGCCGATGTTGCCTTCCGCACCACCACCGAGGTCGTTCGCGTCGAACTCGTCCGTACCGTCCTGCAGGCGCAGCACCGGCCAGTAGTACGACGACTTGTCGCCCTGGTTCTCGCAGGTGGTGTCGGCCTGGAGGAACTGCTCGTCGCTGGTGAAGGCGTTGTTGTCCTGGTTGCCGACGTAGTCGTGCGTGTGCTGCGCGCCGTTGTCGACACCCGGAGCGACGATGACGTTGTCCGAGTTGTGGTTGTCGTTCGCGTTGGTGCCGCAGCTCGTGGTGAACGTGCCCGTCGAACCGGAGTCCCCGTTCGCGGCGAGCCCGTTCGGGCCCACGCCCTTCGGACCGCCGTTGGGCTGGACCTGGGTGATGTCCTGGAAGTCGTCCGCCGCCGGACCGTTGCCTTCCTGGCCCTGGCCCTGGTCCTGGCCCTGGTCCTGACCCTGGCCGTTGTCCTGACCCTGGTCCTGACCCTGGTCCTGGCCTTGATCCTGGCCCTGGTCATTGGCCTGGTCCTGACCCTGACCCTCGGCGGGCTGGTCGGCCGCCACGCCCTCACACTCGGCGAGTTGGTCGGCGCCCTGTCCCTGCGGCGTCTTGCCGCCCTTGCGCTTGATGCTGTTGTTGATCCGGTCGATCGTGGCAGTCCGCTTGGACTTCAGCGGGCTGAGAATGGCGTTGTTGACGTAGCTGGCGTCCCCCGCCTGGGCCTGGCGCGTGTCGGCGAGGCGCTTGTAGGCCTCGGTGACCTGCTGGTCCAGCCGCGCCAGCTCCTTGTCGACGCCGGCGCGGGCGCCCTTCGGCACGTCGGTCAGCTGCTGGCCGACGTCCGGACATTTGATCGTCGCCACTCCGGCGGCCGTCGTCTGCGCGTT
This sequence comes from Streptomyces sp. NBC_00878, assembly GCF_026341515.1. Classification (NCBI taxonomy): domain Bacteria; kingdom Bacillati; phylum Actinomycetota; class Actinomycetes; order Kitasatosporales; family Streptomycetaceae; genus Streptomyces; species Streptomyces sp. NBC_00878. Next base: position 7,924,279 of record NZ_JAPEOK010000001.1, read on the forward strand.
CTGCGTCGAGTTCTTGTTGTTCTCGTGCGCAGAGGCGTAGATGTTGGCCGCCAGCAAGCCGCCGCCACCCAGCGCGAGAGCCGCCGATGCGGCAATCGCCCGGTTGGCGAGCGTGGAGCGGCGTTTACGGTTCGTGCGTCCCATGGAACTCCTCTGGCTTCCTTGCGGGGGCATTGAGGCGCCCGACAGGAGGTGAAGCGGCGCCATTCAATACGGAGGGGGTTCCTGAGGTGTTCAGCGGTCCGAGAAATTGATGAGAGTTCAGTGACGCAATCCCGGCGCAAGGGGCCCAGAAGCCCCTGAAACAACGGCAGTTGAGCGGGAATTATTGAATATCATTCAGCGAAAACGGAACGCCGGACCCGTCTCCTGACAGGTCTAGGGACGACCCCCGCCGATCTTTCTGGACCCTTGTTCGGGACCTTTTCAGCGGTCCTGGTCCAATTCAGCGGTCCTGGTCCAAATAGGCGAGAACGGCCAGGACGCGACGGTTGTCGTCGTCCGAGACCTCAAGTCCCAGCTTCGCGAAGATGTTGGACGTGTGCTTGGCGATCGCCCGCTCCGTGACCACCAGTTGGCCCGCGATCGCCGCATTCGACCTGCCCTGCGCCATCAGTTCACAAACCTCCAGCTCGCGCGGAGTCAGCCGGCCCAGCGGCTGGTCGTCCGCCTGGCGCCGCGACAGCAGCTGCTGGATGACCTGCGGATCCATCGCCGTACCGCCCGCCGCGACCCGCCGCACGGCGTCGACGAACTGCTCGGCGTCGAACACCCGGTCCTTCAGCAGATAGCCGACCCCGCCGGCCCCGTCGGCGAGCAACTCGCGCGCGTACAACTGCTCCACGTGCTGCGAGAGCACCAGCACCGGCAGTCCGGGTCTGGCCCGGCGGGCCGCCAGCGCGCACTGCAGCCCCTCGTCCGTGTGCGAGGGCGGCAGGCGTACGTCGACCACGGCGACGTCCGGTGCCAACTCGGCCAGTGCCCGGGTGAGTTCGGGCCCCGTCTCGACGGCCGCGGCGATCTCGAAGTCGTACGCCTCCAGTAGCCGGACCAGTCCGTCGCGCAGCAGGAACAGGTCTTCGGCTAGGACAACTCGCAAGGGATCTCCATGGTCACCATGGTGGGGCCGCCCGCGGGACTGCTGACGGCCAGGACGCCGTCGAATGTACCGAGTCGCCGCTCGACTCCGGAGAGCCCCGAACCCCCGCCGATCGTGGCGCCGCCGCTGCCGTCGTCGGTGACGGCGATCCGCAGCAGGCCGCCCCGCTCCGGGACGTGGTGCACGTCGACCCAGATGCGGTCGGCGCCCGAGTGCTTGACGGCGTTCGTGAGGACCTCGCTGACGGCGAAGTACGCGGCGGACTCCACCGGCGCCCCGAGCCGGGCGCGCAGCTCCACCGCCACCTCCGTACTGATCGGCAGCCGCAGCGCCAACGCCCGTACGGCGTCGCCGAGTCCGCGCTCCGCGAGGACCGGCGGGTGGATGCCGCGGACCAGGTCCCGCAGTTCGGTGAGCGCGTCGGCGGAGGACTGCCGGGCCTGTGCGAGCAACTGCTTGGCCTTCGCCGGATCCTTCTCGATCAGCGCCTCGACCGTGCCGAGATCCATGCCCATCGCGACCAGCCGGGCCTGCGCCCCGTCGTGCAGGTCCCGTTCGATCCGGCGCAGTTCGGCCGCCGAGGTGTCCACGGCGTCGCGCCGGGTCTCGGTGAGGACGCGGACCCGCTCGGCGAGCTCGCCCCGGCCGGACCCGAGGACGGAGCGGGCCAGCAGGAAGTGGACGCGCAGCAGCAGCGGAGCCGTGTAGACGCCGGTGACCAGCAGGGCGGCGCCCAGCGCGGCCGCGCCGAGGGCGCTGAGCTGCCCGCTGATCGGCACGAACCCGTACCACCAGCCCACCCGAGTGCCGTCCGTGAAGACCCGCCACAGCCCGGCGCCCAGCGCGAACCCCTCGAAGGGATAGACGAGCAGCGCGGCGGGCAGCAGCGCCGTGACCGTACCCGCGATCATGTCGACCGGCAGCCACAGCAGATCCCGCCAGGTCGCCGGATCGCGAAGCATCCCGAAGCACCGCTCCCACGGATTGGCGTCCTTCGGGACCGGCCGATACGCGAGCGGGATCCGCACACCGCACCACTGGGCCGCCACCAGGCGCCGCCAGTTCGCGAACCCGCGTACGGCCGCCAGCACCCAGGGCGTCGTGACGATGCCGATGCCCAGCGGTACGAGGACGATCGACACGGCGGACAGGACGAAGAGGGTGAGCGACCCGGCCAGCGCCACGACGGCCAGCGGCAGCGCCCGCACTCCGGCGAGCGCGGCGGTACGTGCCCGCCCGCCGAGGGCCTTGTCGTCCCCGGTGTCCCCGTTGTCCCCGCTCGTGTTCATGCCCCCAGTCTCGCCGAGGCCGGTCGCCTCGGTCACGGGGGCCGGGCCACCCGACGGGGGTGGTGCCAGCGACACCCCCGCCGCGCTCAGCCGCCCAGGACCTTCGCCTCCACGGAGGGGTCGAGCCCGACCACCGGGCGGTCGGGGCGCTGGGGAGCGGTCCCGCCGATGCTCTGGAGCCAGCTCCAGGTGTCGGCCACCGTCTCGACGACCGGTCGGCACCGGAGCCCGTCCCGTACCGCCCGGGACACATCCGCCCGATGCAGCGCGCCGTACGACTCCGACCCCGGCGGCACCCACACCGGCAACTCCAGCCACGGCTCGATCCCGGCCGCGAGAACGACGTCGGGGTCGGTCCACCGAAGCTCGGCAGGGCCGCCCGCGCGCCGGCCGCCCACGGGGTCCCCAGCGACCTGGCCGCGCGCGGCGCCTTCCGTGACTTGGCCGCGCGCTGTGCCTCCCGCGACCGGGTCGCCCGCGGTGCCTCCGGTGACCTGGACGCACGCGTCGAGCAGTGCCCCCATCGTCGCGTGGCCCGACGGGCTGATGACGTTGTACGGCCCGGCCGCACCCGTCTCCGCCGCCCCGAGCGTCCACTCGGCCAGATCGCGGACGTCGACGTACTGGAGCGGGAGGTCACGGGGGCCGGGTGCGAGGACGGGCCCGCCGCGTGCCATCCGGCCGAGCCACCACGGCAGGCGCCCGATGTTCTCGTACGGGCCGAGGATCAGCCCGGCCCGTACGAGGAGCGAGCGCTCCGCCCCGAAGGCTTCGAGCACGGCCAGTTCGCCGCCCCGCTTGTCGCGCGCGTAGTCGGTCTGTTCGGCGTCCGGGGAGGCGTCCGCCACCGGCGGGCTGTCCTCGTCGTATCCCGCCGGCGGCGGCCAGGCGTACACGGAACAGCTCGACACGTACACGTATCGCCGGGCGCGGTGCGCCAGCAGCCGAGCCGCGTCCCGGACCACCCGCGGGGCCGCGGACCAGGTGTCGACGACGACGTCCCACTCCTCGTCGGTCCCGGCCAGCGCCGCGAGCCCGTCGGGCGCGGTCCGGTCGCCGTGCAGGGACCGTACGCCCGCCGGAGGTTCGTGGCGTCCCCGGTGGAAGACGGTCACGTCCCAGCCGCGGGCGAGCGCCGCCTCCACGACGGCCCGGCCCACGAACTCCGTACCACCCAGCGTCAGAAGTCTCATACGAGTGACTCTGCCCGGCGGCCCCGCGCGACGGAACGGCAATCTGCCGACAGACGAACCGCGGCGCCGCGGGGTGAATCCGCAACTGGTCCGGGGGCCGGGATCAACTCCCGGTCGGCGGCGTGTACTTGTACCCCACGCGCCGCACCGTCTGGATCGCGTTCCGGTGCTCCGCGCCGAGCTTGCGGCGCAGCCGGGCGACGTGGACGTCCACGGTCCGGCCGTCGCCCACGTGTCCGTAGCCCCACACCGTGGTGACCAGCTGATCGCGGCTGTGCACCTGGTGCGGATGCGCCACCAGGTGCGAGAGCAGCTCGAACTCCAGATACGTGAGGTCCAGCGGCTGCCCGCCGACTTCGGCCGTACGCCGCGCGGTGTCGACGCGTACGAGGGAGTCGTCGTCGGAGTCCCCGGAGCCCCGGAAGTCCCCGAGCTCCGCCCGGCCCGTCTCACGCAGCGCGTCCGGTACGGCGACCGGCAGGAGAGACGGCTGGTCGGCCGGTACGAGGACCAGGTATCCGATCATCGGCGGCCGGCCCGGCAGCGTGGGCAGGGTGTGCGGGGGAGCGGGCAGCCAGGTGGCGCCCGGCGGGAGGAGGTCGGTGACGTCGACCACCTCGTCCCGGTCGACGGCACGCAGCCTGTGGCGCGCCGAGCCCGTGGCAGGCACGGGGGAGGGGACCGCGGACGGGCCGGTGGCAACGGACGAGAAGGTGCGGGTGTTCGCCATGAGAGGTCAGCTCTTTCGCGCGAGAGGTCGTCGGAGGACGTACGTCGTGCGCGCTGGCCGAAGGCCGGAATGTACGGCTTTAGAGGGCCCGCGCGTTCGTCGCGCGACAACACACCCGGTCGAAGTCGTGATGCTGACGGGAAGGCCAGAAGGGCTCAAGGTCATGAAGACCCGTAGCGGTGAACTTCTGGAAGCCGGTCATGCCCTCATTGAAGCAGAGACATGCCTCCAAGAGCAGCCTCCTCTCACAGGCCGGACAGCCTCAACCCCTGACCGAACGCGGAAGGGGCGCCCACCATCAGTGGGCGCCCCTTCCGAAGAACACAGCCGAATCAGACCTGCCCGGCCTTCTCGAGGGCAGAGCAGCACGTGTCGACGATCAGCCGCGTCACCACGTACGGGTCGACGTTGGCGTTGGGACGACGGTCCTCGATGTACCCCTTGCCGTCCTTCTCGACCTGCCAGGGGATCCGCACCGAGGCACCACGGTTGGACACACCGTAGGAGTACTCGTTCCACGGGGCGGTCTCGTGCAGACCCGTCAGCCGGTCGTCGATGCCGGCGCCGTAGTTCTTGACGTGGTCGAGCGGCTTGGAGCCCTCGCCCAGCGACTCGCACGCGGTGATGATCGCGTCGTAGCCCTCGCGCATCGCCTTCGTGGAGAAGTTGGTGTGCGCACCGGCGCCGTTCCAGTCGCCCTTCACCGGCTTCGGGTCCAGCGTCGCGGAGACGTCGAAGTCCTCGGCGGTGCGGTAGAGCAGCCAGCGGGCCACCCACAGGTGGTCCGAGACCTCCAGCGGGGAGACCGGGCCGACCTGGAACTCCCACTGGCCGGGCATGACCTCGGCGTTGATGCCGGAGATGGCGAGACCGGCCTTGAGACAGTTGTCCAGGTGGGCCTCGACGATCTCACGGCCGAAGATCTCGTCGGCGCCGACGCCGCAGTAGTAGCCGCCCTGCGGGGCCGGGAAGCCGCCGACGGGGAAGCCGAGCGGGCGCTCGCCGTCGAAGAAGGTGTACTCCTGCTCGATGCCGAAGATCGGCTCCTGCGCGGCGAACTTGTCCGAGACCTCGGTGAGCGCGGCACGGGTGTTGGACTCGTGCGGCGTCATGTCGATGTTGAGGACCTCGCACATGACGAGCACGTCGTCGCCGCCGCGGATCGGGTCCGGGAAGACGGCGACCGGCTTGAGCACGCGGTCGGAGGCGTGACCTTCGGCCTGGTTCGTGGACGACCCGTCGAAGCCCCAGATCGGCAGCTCCGCACCCTTGGCGTCGTCGGCCATTATCTTCGTCTTCGAACGGAGCTTGGCCGTCGGCTCGGTGCCGTCGATCCAGATGTACTCAGCCTTGAAGGTCACGGGCCACATCCTTCGGGGTGTGTCTGTGCGCGCAATGCGGGTGCTGCGGCGCTGCCTCACTGGGGCGCCGCGGGGATGCCCCGCAGCCTGTCAACAGGCCATTTCCCGATCATTGCTCGAAAGTGAACCCCGTGTTACCTGGCGCCTCTGTGTTGCGGCTCACTCGCTGAGAGCGTTCGCGGGCCGCCTGCCCGCCTCCCGAACGGCGGATTCCGCGCTGTGGTCGGCAGGCCCGCGGATTCCTCGTATGCGATGGGTTTCGTTCGAGCGGGAGGGCCCCACAACGCGCAATGGGCGGCGGCCGAAGCCGCCACCCTGTTGCTGCACGCCGACGATGACTGTTCCGTCAGCCGACCTTCTCGATGAGGGCTCAGCCCACCTTCTCGATGAGGGCCCTGCGGATCAGGAACTTGCCGGGCTCGCGGACCTGCTCGAACGCCGCGTTGTTCAGGAGCGCGCAGCTGCCGGAGACCGAAGTGACCTCCACGGTCGTGGACTTGTTGTTGTCCAGGTTCGTGACCTTCAGCTTCGTACCGGCCGGGAACTGGTTGCTGGACGCCGCCGGAGCGCCGCCCTCACCGGAGAGGGTGACGGTGGATCCGTTGCAGACCTGCTGGCCATTGGCAACGTTGCCACCGCCCGTGTCACCACCGGCGTTACCCGCTGCGGGCGCGCTCGGCGAAGGCGCTTCGGCGGCCGGCGGGGTCGACGCGGCGGGTGCTTCCGCCTGCGGCGCGCCTGCCTGCGAGGACTCACCGACCTCGCAGCCGGAGGCCTTCTGCTGCACCTTGATCTGGGCGATCACCGCTTCCCGGTTGGCGATCCTCGCCGCGGACTGGGCGTCGGGGGCGGTGCGCTGCCCCTCAATGAACTTCTCGTTGTTGCCGAGCGCGGTGGCCAGCCCGTCACAGACCACCGAGGACCCGGTGGGGGCCGCGTTCGAGGTGGCGGCGAAGGCGAAGGCTCCACCGCCGGCTACCGCCGCGGCGGTCACCAGCAGCGCGATCTTCTTCTTCGGGCTGAGAGTTCTTCCGCGTGACATGAACGGCTCCTTATCCCCGGCCGCTCCTGGCGGCGACCGTACGCCGCTATGTACGAGGTACCGAACGGACTTGCTCAACGGCTCACAGGATTCACTTAAGTAACGTGGATCACACGCGAGTTGGGGAACCCCAGGCCCTCGTCATGCATCCGCCCCGGCATGCGCCCGCCATCTAACGTCCCAAGGCGTCCCGCACGGCCTCATCCGTACGGGCCACGACGGCGGTTCCGTCCTCCGCGGTGATGATCGGGCGCTGGATGAGCCGAGGACGCTCCGCCAGAGCCTTGACCCACCGCGCCCGTGAACCGGCGTCCCGGGCCCACTCCTTCATCCCCAGTTCCTTCGCCTCGGCTTCCTGGGTCCGGGTGATGTCCCAGGGCTCCAGCCCCAGCCGGTCCAGGACCTCCCGGATCTCGGCCTCGCTCGGCACGTCCTCCAGATAGCGCCGAACCGTGTACGTGGCCCCCTCCTCGTCCAGCAGCTTGAGGGCGCCGCGGCACTTCGAACAGGCCGGATTGATCCAGATCTCCATACCGCACAAGGTACGCGAAGCGCCGTGCCGGACACCGGTCCCGGCTCGGCCCGAAACCCTTCTGGCCAGGGCCTTGACCACCCGCACCTGATCGCATGCCGACCGGCGGCGGCCAGGCGCTACCGGCAGCGGCCAAGGGTTAAAGTGCCGAGGTCGAAAGGGAGACGCGCATGAACGGGGATGGGCCTCCGCTGCCGGATCCGGCCGGACATCCGCTGCCGGGTGCTGCCGGACATCCGCTGTCGGGTCCGGCCGGACATCCGGTCGGACGCGATCACGACCTCGGACTGATCCGGGAGTTGGTCGACGAGGCCATGGTCTCCGGCGGGGCACTGCTGCTGTCCGGGGATCCCGGTGTCGGCAAGACGGTGTTGCTGGACGCCGCGGCCGAACAGGCTCACGGCGCGGGCATGCGGGTCGTGCGAGCCGCCGGGGTGGAGTTCGAGAGCACCATCACTTTCGCGGGGCTCCATCAGGTCCTCCAGCCGCTGCTGCCCGGACTCGATCGGCTGACCGACCCGCACCGCACCGCCCTGAGTGTCGCGCTGGGCCTGGACCAGGGCGCGCCTTCCGATCAACTGCTGGTGTCGAACGCGGCGTTGACCCTGCTCGTCCAGGCCGCCGTGGAGCGGCCGTTGCTGGTGATCGTCGACGATCTTCCGTGGCTGGATCGCGCCAGCGCCGTGGTGCTGGGCTTCGTCGCCCGCCGCCTGGGCGGCAGCCGGGTCGGCTTCCTCGGCGCGTTCCGGTCGGACGAAGGCAGCTTCTTCGAAGGCGGCGGGCTGCCCCATCACCACGTACAGCCTCTCGATACGACCGCGGCGGCGGCGTTGATCCAAGCTCGTTCCCCTTCCCTGGCCCCTCGCGTGCGCGAGCGTCTGCTGGCGGAGGCGCAGGGCAACCCGCTGGCCCTGCTGGAACTGCCCCTCGCTCTCAGTGCCCCGCAACGCTCCGGATCCGGCGTGCCCGACCTGCTGCCGCTGAGCCGCCGCCTCCAGGCCGTGTTCGCGTCCCGGGTCGAGGCGCTGCCCGCCGCGACCCGGCTGTTCCTCCTTTACGCGGTCCTGGACGGCACCGGCGATCTGCACGTCCTTGCGTCGGCCGGTTTCGAGCGGACCGGGATGGAAGACCTGGCGATCGCGGAGCGGGCCGGACTCGTGTACGTGGACGAGGGCACCGGCCGACTGGCGTTCCGCCATCCCCTGACGCGCTCCGCCGTCGTGGAGCTCTCCACCAGCGGCCTGCGCCGCGAGGTACACCGTGCCCTGGCCGAGCAGCGGGCCGACCGGCCCGAGCGACGCGCCTGGCACCTCGCCCACGCCACGGTCGAGCCCACCGAGGAAGTCGCGGTCCTCCTTGAGGAGTTGGCGCGCGACAACGTACGGCGTGGCGACGCGGGCGGTGCCATCGCCGCGCTGCTGCGCGCCGCGGAGCTGAGTCCGCGCGGCTACGAACGCAGTCGCCGGATCGCCGAGGCCGCCTACCTCGGCGCGGATCTGACCGGTGATCTGCGTGATGTGCCCCGACTGCTCGAAGAGGCCCGGCTGGCCGACGGCGGCCGGGCCGGCCCGCTGGTCGCCGCGGTCGCGGCGGCGCACCACATCCTCCTCAGTGGTGAGGGCGACCTGGACACCGCCCACCGGCTGCTCGTCGGCGCGATCGAGATGCAGCACCAGCCGTACGACGCGACCGACGCCACCATGAACGACGCGCTGTACACCCTCGCCTGGCTGTGCCAGAACAGCCAGCGTCCGGAGCTGTGGGAACCGCTGCACCGGGCGCTCAGCCTGCTGAAACCGGAGATCCCGGACCAGCTGGCCCTGACCCTCAGCACCATGGCCGACCCGGCTCGGACGGCACCGCCCGCGCTCGGGAGGCTCGATCAGGTCATCACCTCCCTCGACCAGGATGCCGACCCCGTCCGAGTCGTCAGGACCGCCATGGCATCCCTGTACGTGGACCGGCTGCCGGGGTGCAGGACGGCGTTGCGGCGCGTGCTCCGCGACGGGCGGGACAACCTCATGCTCACCGTGGAGATCCAGGGACTGGTCTACCTGGGCAGAGACCAGTTCGCGGCAGGTGAGTGGGACGAGCTGGAGACGCAGGCGGCCCAGGGCCGGGACCTGGGTGAAGCCCACAGCTACCAGCTGCTGTCGACGGAGTTCCTGTACCAACGGGCACTGGTGGCCGCCGCGCGCGGTGACGAAAAGGCCACCAGGGCACTGACGGACGAGATGACCCTGTGGGCGACACCGCGCGGTGTGAGTTCGTACCTCTCGTGCGCCTCGCACGCCAGGGCGCTCGCCGCGCTCGGCCGCGGCCGCTTCGAGGACGCCTACCGGCACGCGTGCGCCATCAGCCGCGCGGGTGAGCTCGCCTCGCACGTTCCTCCTGCCCTGTTCGTCATCATGGATCTGGTCGAGGCCGCGGTCAGAACGGGCCGGGTCGAGGAGGCGGCGGCTCATGCCGCGGCGGCACGCGAGGCCGGTATCGCCGCGATCTCGCCACGGCTCGCCATGCTCGTGAACGCGTCGGCGGCGATCGCCGCAGTGGACCACCCCGACGCGATCGAGCTGTTCGAGGAGGCGCTCGCCGAACCCGGCACCGAACGCTGGCCCTTCGAACGCGCCCGGGTCCAACTCGCGTACGGCGAACGTCTCCGCCGGGCGAAATCCACCACGGAAGCGCGCACCCGTCTCGGCGACGCGATCGACACCTTCGAGAGACTCGGCGCCCTCCCCTGGGCAGCCCGCGCAGGCAACGAACTGCGGGCGACCGGCCTGTCCCTCGGGGCCGCCGCCGTCACCGGGCCGGCGTCACTGACGCCACAGCAACGGGAGATCGCCATGCTCGCGGCGGCCGGCCTCACCAACAAACAGATCGCCGAACGCCTCTTCCTCTCCCCACGCACCGTCGCCGCGCACCTGCGCCAGCTCTTCCCCAAACTTGGCGTGGCCTCCCGAGCCGCCCTGCGCGACGCATTGGCGGACACGCCTCCCGAGTAGCCCCGGTCGTCACATGCCCGCCCGCCGGGCGGCGGGCGGCGCCTGGCACGCACTCTCGGCCGCTCAGTGGCTCGGCCGGCGGCGATGACTTTTCGCCGCCGGTCCGGCGTGCCTCCGCCGTACCCGTCGATGGCTCTGTTCGAATTTACGCCGTCTCACGCACCTCTCGAAAACCATGGGTGACACGGCGCCAACTCCCTTGTCCACCTGGGCTTTTCTTGGATGTCCTGGACTCACTGGATGTCAGTGGCGGCCGGTAAACTGTAAGCAGTGTTCGAGGGTGCCGCCGGAGAGGCCGGACGGTTCCCTGACCGCGACAGGAGGATGCCTGTGCCCGCTGCCGCACTCAGCCCGCTGCCCACTCAGTCCACATCCAAGAGGGCGGTCCTGCTCGACCTGCCGTACGAGCCGATCGAGAAGCGTCCGCTGCCACCGGGACGCCCCCGCGATTGGTACATCACGCACAACCGCCGCCTGAAGGCGATGCGGCTCGCGATCGCCCTCCTCGACTCGGGTGTGTACGTACCGAACCAGGCCCGCAACGAGAAGATCCGCAGCACGGCCGAACTCATCGGCGTCCACCCGCCGTCGGACACCACGTGCCACATGGTCCGAGCCCTGATGAGGTACGCCCGCTGAGGCCCGCACCCGGTGCGCCGCCCGCTTGTCGGAGCAGGCGGCGCACCGGGTTTGTTCGGCTTCAGGAGTTCTGTGAGCGTTCGCGCTCGAAGCCTGGCGTTATTCGTTTCCGCCGGAGAGGCATCACCCGGCATCCTGAGGGCTACTCTCAACGCACCGACGGACAGGCGCCCTTCCCCCAGCGCCGCGTCGGACATCTCAAGGTCCCACCACTCACGCACAAGGAGACCCATCATGGGTACCTTGATCATTTTGGCGATCCTCGCTCTGGTCGTCCTCGGTTTCAACAACCCCGTCTGGTGGCTCGCCGGGGCCGCCCTGCTCTACCTGCACTTCCGTTACGGCCGCGCGGGCCAGGGGTCGACGGGCTCCGCACCGCCCCGCGGCTCCTCGGGTTCGGGCGGCTCGTCGGGTGGGTCGCTGCGCGGCGACAACGACTACCGCGCGTACCGCGAACGCCGTGACCAGCAGGCCAGGTGGGAGCGCCGCTACCGCCGCGAACGCCCCTGGATGACCCGCCAGAAGGGAAACTAGCCCGACGAGGATCCAGCCCGACCAGGAACCGGCCCGGCGGGGAAGCAGTCCGGTGGGGAACCAGTCGGGCGAGGAACCAGCCCGACCAGGAACCAGCCCGACAAGGAACCAGTCCGGTGAGGAACCAGTCCGGGAGCTGCTAGCCCAGGCCCGGGGCGCCCCAGATCGGGAACCAGCGGCTCAGATCCCGCTCGATCCGCAGATCGTCGGTGAGCGCGGCCTTGATCTGCAGTTCCAGCGCGTTGTCGCGCCGCAGGCCCGTACCGGCCAGCGGCGCGAAGGGATAGAACGTGCCGCGTTTGTAGAGATAGACGATCCCGAGCCGCCGTTGGTCAGAGCCCTGGAAGCTCGCCACCGAGCAGAGCAGCTGCGGCCCGAAGCCGCTGCCCTCCAGTGCGCTGTTGACCGCGTGCAGATCACTCACCAGTGCGGGCAGATCGTCGGGCTCCCGCCGCGAGACCAGCCACGAGTATCCGTACTCGTCCCGGCTGACCTCCACCGGCGGGCCACCGCGCTCCGCGTCCGCGTCCAGCAGCTCCTGGACCTCCTGACGCGCCTCGGTGAACGCCCCGCCCTCCACGGTCGCGAAGCACACCGCGCCCGTCCCGGTCGGGGTGAACCCGGCGGCCGCCTGCAAGGTGATGGCGGCCGACGGCAGGGCGAAGAGCTGGTCGAGGTCGGGCGCGACCGGTTTGCTGCGCCCCAGCAGGATGTCCAGGAGCCGCATGTTCAGTCGGCCTTCCCCGGGGTCGCCGCCTCACCCAGCTCCGCCGAGATACGTGCCAGTTGTTCGAGCCGCTGCTCCAGGCTCGGGTGGGTGGAGAAGTACTTCGCCACGCCAGGTTCGGCGCCGAGGGCGGGGGTGAAGTAGAAGGCGTTGAAGGCCTGGGCCGTCCGCAGGTCCTTGGTCGGGATCCTGGCGATGTCCCCGGTGACCTTGGTCAGCGCGGACGCCAGCGCCGAGGGCCGCCCGGTGAGCTGGGCCGCGGCCCGGTCGGCGGCCAGCTCGCGGTACCGGGACAGCGCCCGGATCAGCAGGAAACTGATCGCGTACACGGCCGCCGAGACCGTCATGACGGCCATGAACACCAGGGCCGTGTTCTGATCCCTGCGCCCGCCGCCCAGAAGCTGCGAGTAGAAGGCGAACCGGACGATCAGCCCGGCGATCACCCCGAGGAAGGAAGCGACGGTGATCACCGCGACGTCCTTGTGCGCCACGTGCGACAGCTCGTGCGCCAGTACACCTTCGAGCTCATCGGGTTCGAGCCGCCGTAGCAGCCCGGTGGTCACACAGAGCACCGCGTGATCGGGGTTCCGCCCGGTCGCGAAGGCGTTGGGCATATCCATATCGGAGACGGCGACGAGCGGCTTCGGCATGTCGGCGACGGCACACAGCCGGTCGACCACCCCGTGCAGCCGCGGATACTCCTCCCGCTCCACGATCCGCCCACGCATGGCGAACAGTGCGATCCGGTCCGAGAACCAGTACTGCGCGCCGAGCAGCGCCGCGGCGACGACCACGACCAGTACCCAGGACTTCAGCAGCACGATCAGCGCGGCCACGAACACCACGTACAGCAGTCCGAGCAGGAACAGCGTGGTTCCCATTCGTACGGTCAGCCGCGGGTCGGCCTGGAAGCGGCTCTGCATAGCGATCACCTCGAAATCGGGCACTCGTCCCGATTCCAGTGTGCACCCACGCATTTCCACGAACAGATCTCGATCAGCCCTCCACCAGGCAAAGAACGACAAAGCCCTGTCACTGCCCGAGGGGCGGTGACAGGGCGTCGTCGTCAGCCGTGCGGCGCGCCGGCCGTGAGGCCTACGCGTACGTGACGGCCGTGGGGTCGATCACACGTCGTAGTAGAGCTCGAACTCGTGCGGGTGCGGACGCAGCTGCAGCGGGGCGATCTCGTTCGTGCGCTTGTAGTCGATCCACGTCTCGATCAGGTCGGACGTGAAGACGTCGCCCTGGAGGAGGAACTCGTGGTCCCGCTCCAGCGAGTCGAGGACCGCCGGGAGCGAGGTCGGGACCTGGGCGACACCCGCGTGCTCCTCGGGGGCCAGCTCGTAGAGGTCCTTGTCGATCGGCTCGGCCGGCTCGACCTTGTTCTTGATGCCGTCGAGGCCCGCGAGCAGCAGCGCCGAGAAGGCGAGGTACGGGTTGCCGGAGGAGTCGGGCGCGCGGAACTCGACGCGCTTGGCCTTCGGGTTCGAGCCCGTGATCGGGATACGCATGGCCGCGGAGCGGTTGCGCTGCGAGTAGACCAGGTTGATCGGCGCCTCGAAGCCCGGGACCAGGCGGTGGTACGAGTTCACCGTCGGGTTGGTGAAGGCCAGCAGCGACGGGGCGTGCTTGAGGATGCCGCCGATGTAGTAGCGGGCGGTGTCCGACAGGCCCGCGTAACCGGCCTCGTCGTAGAACAGCGGGTCGCCGTTCGCCCACAGCGACTGGTGGACGTGCATGCCCGAGCCGTTGTCACCGAAGATCGGCTTCGGCATGAAGGTCGCGGTCTTGCCGTTGCGCCAGGCGACGTTCTTCACGATGTACTTGAAGAGCTGGAGGTCGTCGGCCGCGGCGAGCAGCGTGTTGAACTTGTAGTTGATCTCGGCCTGGCCGGCGGTGCCCACCTCGTGGTGCTGGCGCTCGACGTTCAGCCCGGACTTGTTCAGCTCCAGGGAGATCTCGGCGCGCAGGTCGGCGAAGTGGTCGACCGGCGGGGTCGGGAAGTAACCGCCCTTGTAGCGGACCTTGTAGCCGCGGTTGTCCTCCAGCGCGCCGGTGTTCCAGGCGCCCGCCTCGGAGTCGACGTGGTAGAACGACTCGTTCGAGGTGGTCTGGAACCGCACGCTGTCGAACACGTAGAACTCGGCCTCGGGGCCGAAGTACGCGGTGTCGGCGATACCGGTCGACGCGAGGTACGCCTCCGCCTTCTTCGCCACGTTGCGCGGGTCACGGGAGTACTGCTCGCCCGTGATCGGGTCGTGGATGAAGAAGTTGATGTTGACCGTCTTGTCGCGGCGGAACGGGTCGACGCGCGCGGTGGTCAGGTCGGCGCGGAGCGCCATGTCGGACTCGTGGATGGCCTGGAAGCCGCGGATCGAGGAGCCGTCGAAGGCCAGTTCCTCGGTCGGGTCGAAGGCCTCTGCCGGCACCGTGAAGTGCTGCATCACACCAGGCAGGTCGCAGAAGCGGACGTCGACGAACTTGACGTCCTCGTCCGCGATGAACTTCTTGGCCTCGTCGGCGTTCTGGAACATCCAGCTCCTCCTACTCCCGACCATGTCCGACCGGGGTGGTAGTTCGTTCGTGCGGCCAGTGCGGTGGCACACGCTGAACCCGACCTTAGGGACGGGTGATTTCTCAAGCATGACCCATTTGTTTCGACCAAGTTAACCGGACCCGATCCGGAACACCCCACCTGTACGCATGCAAAAACGGGCGCAGTACCGTTGACGGGTGGACAACAGGCAAGCAATCGGATCGTGGCTCTCCGGCCCCCGCGCGGCCGCGGAGGAAGCCGGTGCCGACTTCGGATACCGCGGCGAGCAGCTGGGCCTGCCCGAGTCGGGCCCCGGCTCGATCGCCCGCCCGGGCAGGCGCCTCGGCGCCCTGGCCGTCGACTGGGGCCTGTGCCTCTTGATCGCATACGGCCTGATCACCGACGGCTACGGCCAGGCGACCGGAAACTGGGCGCTGGCCGTCTTCTTCGTCGTGAGCGTCCTGACCGTCGGCACGATCGGCTTCACCCCGGGCAAGCGCCTGTTCGGCCTCCGCGTCGTCGCCCTGGACACCGGCACGGTCAACCCGCTCCGCGTCCTCGTGCGCACGGCCCTCCTGTGCGTCGCCCTCCCGGCGCTGATCTGGGACCGCGACGGCAGGGGGCTGCACGACCGCCTGGCCCGCACGGTCGAGATCAGGACCTGAGGATTCCGTACGACGATCTGTCGGTTCCGTAGGGCGACCGGACAGGTCCTGACGGCGATCGGACAGTTCCCTACGACGATGGGGGCGCCCGGAGTGATCCGGGCGCCCCCATCGTCGTACGCGCAGTGTGTCTTCGTCGTACGGGAGTGTGTCAGCGCATTTTCGGGCCGCCGCGCGGCATCCGCATGCCCTTGGGCATCGGGCCCTTCGGGAGGGGCATGTTGGACATCAGGTCGCCAAGGGCCCGCAGCCGGTCGTTGGTCGCGGTGACCTGGGGGCCGGTCAGGACGCGGGGCAGCTTCAGCATCGTCGTCCGGAGCTTCTTGAGCTCGACCTGACCCTCGCCCGTGCCGACGAGGATGTCGTGCACCGGCACGTCCGCGACGATGCGGGCCATCTTCTTCTTCTCGGCCGCCACCAGGCTCTTCACCCGGTTCGGGTTGCCCTCGGCGACCAGCACGATGCCGGCCTTGCCGACGGCCCGGTGGACCACGTCCTGGCTGCGGTTCATCGCCACCGCCGGGGTGGTCGTCCAGCCGCGCCCGACATTGTCGAGCACCGCGGCGGCCGCGCCCGGCTGGCCCTCCATCTGCCCGAACGCCGCCCGCTCGGCCCGGCGTCCGAAGACGATCGCCATCGCGAGGAAGGCGAGCAGGAAGCCGAGAATGCCCAGATAGACCGGGTGGCCGATCAAGAAGCCGATCGCGAGGAAGACACCAAGGGTGACGATTCCGACAGCCGCGAGTACAAGACCGATCTTTGAGTCGGCCTTGCGGGTCATCTTGTAAGTCAGGGCGATCTGCTTGAGTCGCCCGGGGTTCGCAGCGTCCGCTGCGGGTTCCTTCCTCGCCATGCCGAGAAGTCTACGTGGCGTGGGAAGCGCCGACGACGGCGGTGCCGGGTCGGCCCTCGCCGACCGGCTTCCGGTGCCGTACTTCGGCGACTTGGCGACGCGGGCGCGATGACTCGGCGACGCGACGCCTCAGCAATCCAGCGACTCAGGGGCGAGCGATGAAGCTCTGCTCCAGGACGCGCTGTGCCTCGACCCGGTCCTTGGCGCGACGGCGGTCCTCCAGGACGGAGGTCCAGGCGTTGCGGCGAGCGGTGCGCTGGCCGCTGCTCATGAGCAGTGACTCGACGGCACGGAGTGCATCGGTGAACGACGGGATCGCGGTGGCGCGTACGGGCGCGGCCTGCATGATGGAGGTTCCCCCTCGGGATCGGCGGCTCTGGCTAGGGCTCTACGTGGCGTAAGACCAGGGTCACTGAATGGTGTTACCAGGGCGTGACCGACCGGTCAAACGCCAATGAAACCTTGATGCGTGGGCCGAAAACGCCGACGCGGCCCTGATGGGGCCCCCATCTGCGGGGACGGTCAGGACCGCGTCGTATCGGCCACTACCGGCGGGTAGTCGCTTGTGCTCAGATTCACACGCTCGGGGTGGCACTGCGTGCCATCGCGCAGGTCGCGCGACGTGCCGAGCGACCCCCCTCTCGCCTCGTCTCAGACGGCCTGCGAGGCGACGTACGAGCCACGCTTCTCGATCGCCATCTGGTACAGGCGGCCCGCGCGGTACGAGGAGCGGACCAGCGGGCCCGACATGACTCCGGAGAAGCCGATCTGGTCGGCCTCGTCCTTCAGTTCGACGAACTCGTGCGGCTTCACCCAGCGCTCCACGGGGTGGTGGCGCACGGACGGCCGCAGGTACTGCGTGATGGTGACGAGCTCGCAGCCCGCCTCGTGCAGCTGGCGCAGGGCCTCGCTGACCTCCTCGCGGGTCTCGCCCATGCCGAGGATCAGGTTCGACTTGGTGACGAGCCCGTAGTCGCGGGCGGCCGTGATGACCTTCAGTGAACGCTCGTAGCGGAAGCCCGGGCGGATGCGCTTGAAGATGCGGGGGACCGTCTCGACGTTGTGCGCGAAGACCTCCGGCCGGGAGGAGAAGACCTCGGCCAGCTGTTCGGGGACGGCGTTGAAGTCGGGGGCGAGGAGTTCGACCTTGGTGGGGCCGCTCTCGCGGTTCGCCGTCTGTGCGTGGATCTGGCGCACGGTCTCGGCGTACAGCCAGGCGCCGCCGTCCTCGAGGTCGTCGCGGGCGACGCCTGTGATGGTCGCGTAGTTGAGATCCATGGTGACCACGGACTCGCCCACGCGGCGCGGTTCGTCGCGGTCCAGGGCCTCCGGCTTGCCCGTGTCGATCTGGCAGAAGTCGCAGCGCCTCGTGCACTGGTCACCGCCGATGAGGAAGGTCGCCTCGCGGTCCTCCCAGCACTCGTAGATGTTGGGGCAGCCGGCTTCCTGGCAGACGGTGTGCAGGCCCTCGCTCTTCACGAGGTTCTGCATTTTCGTGTACTCGGGGCCCATTTTCGCCCGGGTCTTGATCCACTCGGGCTTGCGCTCGATGGGGGTCTGGGCGTTCCGGACCTCCAGGCGCAGCATCTTGCGTCCGTCGGGTGCGACTGCGGACACATCGGCTCCCTGTAGCTTCGATTCTTCGGCGTACACCAGGGTACGCCCGTTCGCTTCTCGGCCCCCGGGGTGGGCAACCTTCGGGAACGGGGGTGCATTCCCGGGGGGTTTTCTCGCCCCCGCTGAATTTCAGCCTCTCCGGCGTTTGAGGAGCGGGGGTTCGGGGGCGGAGCCCCCGAGGAAGTGACGGGATCGGGTAGGGGCGGAGGGGGCGGAAAAAGGGCCCCTACGCCACCACCCGCGCCCTCAACTCCGCGTTCGCTAGAACATCCCGCAGATGCCGCTCAGCCACCGGCAGGACCTCCGCGATGGTGAGGTCGCGGCCCAACTCGTGGGCCAGCGACGTGACGCCGGCGTCACGGATCCCGCAAGGGATGATCTTGTCGAAGCTGGATGTGTCCGGGTTCACGTTCAGGGCGAAGCCATGCATCGTGACGCCCTTGGCGACCCGGATACCCATGGCACAGATCTTGCGGTCCTCACGCCGCTGCCCCGCATTGGACGGCGCGTACTCGGGCCCGTTCAACCGTGGATCGAACTCCTCGTCCGCCAGCCGCGGATCGAAGTCGAGCGAGAGCCCGCCGAGAGACCCGCCGAGAGGCGGCCGCTCGGCCACCGGGTCACCGAGGACCCAGACGCCGGCCCGCCCCTCCACCCGGCTCGTCTCGACACCGAACTCCGCGCAGACCCGGATCATCGCGTCTTCGAGACGGCGGAGATGCGCGACGACGTCCACCGGCCGCGGCAGCTTCTGGATCGGGTAGCCGACCAGCTGCCCCGGACCGTGCCAGGTGATCTTGCCGCCACGGTCCACGTCGACGACGGGCGTGCCGTCGAGGGGCCGCTCGCTGTCCGCGGTGCGCCGCCCCGCCGTGTAGACCGGCGGGTGTTCCAGGAGCAGGCACGTGTCGGGGATCTCGTCCTCGAAACGGGCGGCGTGGACGCGGCGCTGCTCGTCCCAGGCCTCCTGGTACTCGACGGCGTCCGCACCGAAACCCATGCGGGTGAACCGCAGCTCACTCACGGCAAGCGCCTCCCTGAATGTGTTGTAAGGCTCGTACCAGCCCCACGCCACTGTACGTCCGGTCCGGCCTCGTCAGCCCTGGGGGCAATCCTCACACGATCGGATGAATGCGCGGAGAAGTCTGTGATCGCACGCTTACGGACCGCTACATTCGCGCCGTTCACGAGGCTTTCAAGGGCTGCTCAAGGCACGGCGGCCGACCTCGCCCGGGCCTGTTCGTGCAGGCCCCCAGCCCGGAAGGCAGGAGTTCGCACCGCAGATGACGGAACGACCCGCGCAGCGCACCCCCAACCGTCAGCTCGCCGCACTAATCGCAGAAGCGGGGTTCTCCAACGCGGGGCTGGCCCGCCGAGTGGACCAGCTCGGCCTCGAACACGGGCTCGATCTCAGATACGACAAGACATCCGTGACCCGCTGGCTGCGCGGCCAGCAGCCCAGGGGCACCACACCCGCGCTGATCGCCGAGGTCTTCACCCGCCGCCTCGGCCGCCGGCTCAGCGCGCAGGATCTCGGACTCGACGCGTGCGCCCCCGTGTACGCCGGGCTCGAATTCGCGGCCACCCCCGAGGAGGCAGTCGACATCGTCGGCGGGCTGTGGCGCAAGGACTCCGGAAGCCATGCGGAGCTCCGCAAGATCGCGTTCACCCCGGCCGGGCTCGTCGTGCCCAGCCGGGACTGGCTGATCGGCCGGGCCGACGACCGGGTGGGCCGCGGCGACCCCGGTGCCGTACGGATCCCCGTACAGGGCCGCCCCGCCGTGCCCCGGCAGCGCACGCAGACCGAGCGCGGTCCCGGGCAGCGGGTGACCGCGGGCGACATCGCGGCGCTGCGCTCGGTCGGGGAACTCTTCCGCGCGCTCGACAACGCGTACGGCGGAGGGCATGCCCGACAGGCCCTCGTGCGGTACCTGGAGCACGAACTGGAGCCGATGCTGCGCGGCACGTACGGGGAGCAGACGGGGCGCCGCCTGTTCGCCGCCGCCTCCGATCTGACCCGGCTGGCGGGCTGGACCTCGTACGACATCGCCGCGCACGGGCTGGCCCAGCGGTACTTCGTCCAGGCGCTGCGGCTCTCGCAGGCGGCGGGGGACCGGGCGTACGGCTCGTACGTGCTCGTGACGATGAGTCGACAAGCCGTCTATCTGGGGCACGGCCGGGAGGCGGTGCAGCTGGCCCGGGTCGCCCAGCAGGGCGTGGGCTCGTCGGCGCCGCCCGTCGTCCAGGCGCTGCTGTACGCGGTCGAGGCGCGGGGGCACGGCGTTCTCGGAGAGGTACGCGCGGCCACGGCCTCGCTGGTACGGGCCGAGCGGGCCCTGGAGACCTCCCGGCCCGGCGACGAAGTGCCGTACTGGGCACGGTTCTTCGACGAGGCGCAGCTCGCCGACGAGTTCGGACACTGCCACCGAGACCTCCAGCAGTACCGCGCGGCCGCCCAGCACGCCGAGCGCTCCCTGCAGTTGCGCGCGCCCGGCTACGCCCGCAGCCGTCTCTTCTGCCGGGTCGTCCTGGCCTCGGCCCGGCTCGGACTCGGCGAACTCGACCAGGCCTGCCAGTTGGGTGCCGAGGCGGCGGCCCAGGCTTCGGAGATGCGGTCGGTGCGGGCGTTGGAGTACGTGCGGGACTTCGAGCGGCGGTTGGAGCCGTACAAGGACGCGCCGCCGGTCAGGGGGTATCGCGACAAGGTCGCTGCGCTCGGCTGAACGGCATCACCGGAGGGGTTGTCTTGACGCTGCGGGCCGGTTGTGGCTGGTCGCGCCCGCGCGGCGGAGCCGCAAATTGATACAGTCCCGCGCCCCTTTGGGGCGCGTGGATGGGGAGGAGGTCCTGCCCCGTGGCGGGACCTCCACCCCTTGGCACTCGCACGCCTAGGCGGCGGTCGAGGCCGCTAATGGGGCCGCCGTGGGCGCCGCGTTGACACCGAGGTCCCTCAGGAGGGCTGTCGCCGCCCGGTGGCCCGAGTGCAGGGCGCCCTGGACCGTACTGGTGTCGCGGTGGTCGCCGCAGACGTACAGCCCGGCGAGGAGGCGGACCGGGCGCCGCAGGTCGTGCGGGGGCGGCATCGCGGGAACGGCGTCGCGGGTGTGGTGGACCGCGAGCAGCTCCCAGCGGTGTGTGGCGGTGCCGTAGAGCGCGGCCAGGTGGGCGCGGACGGCCAGGTCCGTGTCCGCGGGCGGCGCGCCGAGGATCGTGGACGAGATCAGGGCACGGCCCACGGGGGCGCGGGACGGGTCGACCTGGCTGAGGACCGCGGTGTGGGCCACCGGCCCGCGGCGGTCCGCGTCCAGGAGCAGCGCAGGCTCCGTCAGGGGCGCCTCGTCGGCCGTGTGGTGCACCACGGTGACCGGGTGGAACGACGGCACCCGCAGGCCCGGCAGCAGCTCGGCGGCGGCGCGGGCGCCGGTCGCCACCAGGATGGCCCGGCAACGGAGTTGGCCGTGGTCCGCCGTCGTCACCGAGGTCGTGGACACGGACGTGACCCGCACCCCGGTGCGGACCGTCCCGGGCGGCAGCGTTCCCGCGAGCAGCTCGGGCAGCGCGTCGGCGCCGCCCTCCGGGACACACAGCCGGCCGGAGGCGAAGGCGCGCAGCGCGAGGTCCGCGCAGCGGCTGGACGTCGTCAGATCCGGGTCGCAGAGCAGCGCGGCCAGCAGCGGGCGCAGAAAGCCCTCGACCGTACGGGCGGGCATGCCGCGGGCCGCGAGCGCGCGCCCCGCCGGTCGCTCGGGCCGGGCCAGCAGCCGTTCCACGGGGACGGTCGCGATCCGTCCGAGGGCCGCGGCGAGCCGGGCCTGGTCGAGGGTCCCGCCGAGCGGCGGGAACGTGCGTGACACGGGCGGGACGGCGGCCGCCGGTATCTGCCGGGCCCGGCGAGGGGGGCTCACCAAGGCGCGTGCCGCGTCGAGTGCGCCCCGTGCGCCCCCGGCGCCGGCGGGCTCGCCCGCACGGTGGACGCGGCCGTCGGCGTGGACGAGCACGCCAGGGGCGAACGGCCGCAGGGCGAGGGCGTCGAGGCCCGGGGTCGTCCGGAGCTCGGGATACGACGTGGAGAGGAGCCGACCGACGCGGTCGAGACGGAAACCGTCGATCTTCTCGGTCGTCATACGACCACCCACGTAAGGGGCGGCCTCCAGGACCACGGTCGTTACACCTGCGCTGTTCAGCCGATGGGCGGCGGCGAGTCCGGAGACTCCGGCCCCCACGATGACGACGTCCGCCTGATACGCGGGCTCAAGCACGTGCCCCTCCCCGAGGTCGCGTGACTGCTGGGGACGTGATGCCCCCAACGGGCTCCAGGAATACCCGAGTTCGGGACGAGGGTAGGGCCGCGAACGGCCGGTGGAACTCGCGCATGAACAGGGCACGGTCGCACACGGGTCGCATGGAGGGGGCGGGCCCGCGTCCCTTCCATGGGTGCGGGCTGTATCGATATGCGGCTCTGCCGCGCGGCGCGCCCAGCTCCCACCGGCCCGCAGATTGATAAACCGCAGCCAGGCCGAGCGCTAGCGAACCGCCCTGATCGCCTCCTCGATCCCCGGAAACGCAAAAGTGAACCCCGACTCCAAGAGCCGGACCGGACGCACCCGTTGGCTGCCCAGGACCTCCTGGGCCATCTCACCGAGCACGAGCTTCAGCACGGGCGCGGGCACCGCGAAGAGCGTGGGCCGGTGCAGTACGCGCCCCATCGCGGCCGTGATCTCCCGGTTGGTGAGTGGCTCCGGAGCCGTCAGGTTGAAGGGACCGGACAGCGACTCGGAGTCGAGCAGATACCGCAGCGCGGCCACGTGGTCGTGCAGCGCGATGTAGCTCCAGTACTGCCGCCCGTTGCCCATCCGCCCGCCGAGACCCGCCTTGAAGAGGGGGAAGAGCCGCCCCCAGGCGCCGCCCTTCGCGGCCACCACCAGGCCGGTGCGCGCCAAGACGGTCCGTACGCCCGCCTCCTGCGCGGGAGCCGCCGCCTCCTCCCACTCGACGCACACCGAGGGCAGGAACCCGCCCGCGGGCGGCGCGCTCTCGTCCACCGCCCGCTCACCGGTGTCTCCGTAGATCCCCATCGCGCTGCCGTTCAGGAAGACCCGTGGCGGCCGGTCGAGCGAGGCGACGGCCTCCGCCAGCGTGGCCGTGCCGAGCACCCGGCTGTCCCGGATCTTCCGCTTGTACGCGTCCGTCCAGCGGCGGTCGCCGATCCCGGCGCCCGCGAGGTTCACCACGGCGTCGCAGCCGACGAGCCCCGCCGCGTCGACGTACTGCCGTTCGGGGTCCCACTCGACCTCGTCCTTCGCCCGGGGCGTACGGCGCACCAGCCGCACCACCTCGTGCCCGTCGGCGGTCAGCGAGCGCACCAGGGCGCTGCCGATGAGACCGGACGCGCCGGCCACGGCGATTCGGGAAGCATCCATGGCTCCATCCTCTGCCAACCGCCCCGGCACCAGGGCGCCGAGGGTGCCCGAAATCTCGGACAGTACCTCGCACGGCGGTCGTAAAGTGACTGCATGCCAGAGCCATCCATACGCACCGCCCGACGCGACGACGAAGAGGCGCTGGGCCGTCTCGACCGCGCGACCTGGTCCTACCAGCACGCCGTCAAGCCCCGGGACCAGCCGCCGTACGAGCCGTTCTTCAACGAGCGCTTCGGCCCCCGCGACCATCTGGTGGCGGAGCTGGACGGGCACATCGTCGGCTTTGTGCGGATCGGATTCCCCACCCCGCTCGTCTCGAACGCGCACGTACGGCAGATCCTGGGCCTCGCCGTCGCCGTCGAGGCGCGCGGCAACGGCGTGGGCCGGGCTCTGATCCGCGCGGTCCTCGCGGAGGCCCGCCGCCAGGGTGCGCTCCGGATCACCCTGCGCGTCCTCGGCCACAACACCCCGGCCCGCAAGCTGTACGAGTCCGAGGGCTTCGTGATCGAGGGGATCCAGCCGGGGGAGTTCTACCTGGACGGGGAGTACGTGGACGACGTCCTCATGGGGCGCAGCCTCTGAGAGTGCAGCCTTTGAGAGCGCAGCTTTTGAGGGCTCGGCCTCTGAGTGCGACGGGAGCGCGGTGCCGAGTCGCCGATCCGCCTGCGGATCAGCTCTTCTGAGGCTCCGTCAGTAACCGCATCCCGCCCGTCAGTTCCCGCAGACAGCGCACCGCGAGCTCCGCGGGAGAGCCGGGGCCCTCGACGTCCGCGTCCGACTCGGCCCAGGTCTCCAGGGCGACCCGGATCGCGTCCGTGGCGGCCGCGGCGGCGAGGCGGATCTCCAGCGGGTCGGCGTCGTCGCCCGCCAGCCGGGCCAGCAGGGGGACGAGCTTGTCCTCGGACTCCTGGTTCACGCGGTACCAGACCGCGCGCAGCGCCGGATCCTCGGCGGCCGCCCGCAGCAGACCCCGGGTCCAGCGCAGGCCCTCCGCCTTGGCCTCGTGCGGGACGGTCAGCGACGCGGTGACGGCCGACTCCAGCGCCCGGGGGAGTGCGGTACCCGGCTCGGCCGCCGCCAGCCGCTCGCGCCAGTGGTCGCCGCCGATCGCGAGGAGGGGGCCGACGGCGTCCTGCTTGCTGCGGAAGTAGCGGTAGAAGGTGCGCAGGCCGACACCGGCGCGTACGGCGATCTCCTCGGCCGTGGTGCCGTCGGGACCGCGCTCGGTGAAGAGCTCGGCGGCGGCGCGGGCGATGTCGAACTGGGTTGCCGCCTTGCGGCGCTCGGTCAGCGACGGGGTCCTGGCCGCTGCGGACGACTTGGTGCTCACGCGGGGAAGCGTACGCCCGACGGCAGACGGGACCGCGTCTTGCCCGGACGGCAGAGCGGGCGGGCTGGACGGCACAGCGGACCGCCCGGGCGGTAGAGCGGACCAGCCGGGCGGTAGAGCGGGCCAGCCGGGCGGTAGAGCGGGCCAGCCGGGCGGAGGTTCGGTCGGTCGGGCCTGGGTGGTCCGCCCGCTTTCGAGCCGTGCCAGCCGAGCCGAGCCGAGCAGTGTCGTGCCGGCTGAGCCCAGTCGGGCCGGGCCCAGCCGGGCTGAGCCGGACCGGGTTCTACGCCATGGACTGCTACCACCTGGTCGGTGAGGACAAGCTCGCGCGCACGCTCGCCGAAGAGGTGCTGAGGGTAGGAACGGACTTCGACGGCACCGACCGCTCGCCGATGCGTAACGCTGAAGCTCGCGTCACGCTGGGCGTCACGGCTGCACGCGAGGGCGACCTGGAGGAGGCGTTGATTATGGGTGCGCGTGCTCTTGAGGGCGACCGCCAATCGGTGCCGTCGCTCATCATGACCAGCCGGGAACTCGCTGCCGAAATGCGGCGCCTCTACGCCGCGGAACCTGCGGCGCAGGACCACCTCAATCGACTCCGCACCCTGGCGGGGGGAGAAGCCCGGTTTCCTGCCGCGGTGACGGAGCATCTGCTTGGCGTGGTGGTCAACTGGCCCTCGGCGTGGCCTGACCGATGAGTTTTGCGCGCCGTGCTGGTCTGTACGCCGAATACCGACTCACGGGAGGCTGACGCCATGCGGAAACTGACCTTCGCCATGAACATGAGCCTGGATGGCTACATCGCCGCGCCCGGCGACGATCTCGGCTGGAGTGTGCCGAGCGACGAGCTGTTCCAGTGGTGGTCCGACCGGGTGGACGCGACGGGCCTGGCGCTGTACGGGCGCAAGCTGTGGGAGACGATGAGCTCCCACTGGCCGACCGCCGACAAGCAGCCGGATGCCACACCGGCGGCGATCGAGTACGCCGGCCGCTGGCGGGACATGCCGAAGGTGGTGTTCTCCTCTTCGACCATCACGGTCGACTGGAACACCCGTCTGGTCACCGGCGACGCGGTCACCGAGATCACCAGGCTCAAGGCCGACGACGGCGGCCCCATGGACATCGCCGGTGCCACACTCGCCGCGGCGGCCATGCGGGCCGGGCTGATCGACGAGTACGCGATCGCCACCCATCCGGTCCTGGTGGGCGGCGGCACGCCGTTCTTCACAGCCCTGGACAACTGGGTGAACCTGAGCCTGGTGGAGACCCGGACGTTTCCCGACGGCGTGTTGATGACCAGGTACGAGACCAGACGCTGACCGCGCGACCGGCGTCCGGGGTCATGCCACGTCGGAAGGTCGGTCGCCCTGCCTGATCACAGCTCTGAGCAGCATCAAATGCAGCGTCACCGCAACTTCCCGGGGCCAAACAGGGGGCCAAACGTCACAGCCGCGATCGGACGGTCCTGGACCGTAATGGACAGTGTCGGAGCCGAATAGGCAGGCCAGCGACCCTTGAGGCAAGGCTTAGGCCCCCGTGATCGCGTTGTTCCGGGTAGTGCCGTGCCGTGCCGTGCCGTGCCGTGCCGTGCCGTGCCGAACGGGCTGAGCCGAGCCGGGTCGGGCCAGGTCGACCCCGGATCAGGACGTGATGAGGTCGCCCGTGTCCACCGGGGACTCGGCCTTCGCCGCGCGCTGGGCGTCGTTCGCCACCTCGTCGGCCGTCAGGACGTAACCAGTTTCGTTGTCGCTCGTGGAGCGGGCGAAGACGACGCCGTAGACCTTGCCGGTGGTGGTCAGGAGGGGGCCGCCGGAGTTGCCGGGGCGGACCGTGGAGCGGATCGAGTAGATCTCGCGGGTGACCGGGTCGGAGCCGTAGATGTTCTGGCCCCGCGCGTTGATCTTGTTCGCGACGGTGGCCGCCTGGAGGTCGAGGCCGCCGTCCTGCGGGTAGCCCGCGACCACCGCCGCGTCGCCGCGGGTCGCGCTGGTGTCGAAGGCCAGCACGGGCGCCTCCAGACCCGGCACGTCGAGCACGGCCACGTCCTTCTGCGGGTCGAAGAGGACGACCTTCGCCTCGTACGCCCTCCCCGTGCCGCCCACCCGTACGGTCGGGTCGTCGATGCCCGCCACCACGTGGGCGTTGGTCATCACGCGCTCCCGCGCGTACACGAAACCGCTGCCCTCACGGCCCTGGGTGCCCACCGCGCCCTCGACCTTCACGGTGGAGCGCTGCGCGGCCCGCGTGGCCGCCGCGGTGACGCTGTCCCCGGACGGCTTCGCGACGCTGGCCGCCGGCTCGTTCTCGAAGGGGTTGAAGACCTGCGGAAAGCCCGCCTCGGTGAGCGCCGAGGTGGCCCGGGAGAACCAGGCCGGCGTGGCATCCGGCATCGCGTCCTGCACCGCGCCGAGCAGCGCGGAGTTACGGATCGACGAGGTGACCACGGGCGAGGCGGACGCGCCCAGGACGCTCGCGGCGACCCACGCCACCAGCATCACGGCGACCGCGTTGGCCGCGGCGCCGCCCACTCCGTCGACCGTGCGCAAGGGGCCCCGGTCCAGTTCGCGGCGGAGTTTCACCGCCAGCCGGCCCGCCAGCTCGTGGCCCGCGGCGGCGGGCAGCAGCACCGTGAGCACCGCCGTGACCGTCGCCGCCGTGGTCCCCGCCTCCACCAGGTCCATCACCCAGGGCAGCACCCACACGCCGATCACGGCGCCGCCCACGAAGCCGGCCAGGGAGACACAGCCCGCGACGAGCCCGCGCCGGTAACCGGACGCCGCATAGCCGAGGATCACCAGCAACAGCAGGATGTCGAGCAGGTCCACGGAGCTCCCTTTCTCTTGGGTCTCCTAGTACGTGCCGGGAGGGCCCAGTGATCAGGTACGCGCACGTGGAAACCGGCCAACCGGAACGCGTGCGTGGACCTGTAGAAACGTCTCGGACCGGGACGTTGGTTCCACCGGGTGGCACACCACACATCGCGGACGGCTTCAGTGTCCCGGAGAGTGGATCTCATGTGCGCCGATCGAACCCCTCCTCCACGCCGCGAACGGGGCGTGTCGTGGGGGATTCGCGCACGGTGGCGAAGGGGGCTCCGGCGTTCCGGGCCCGACGCCGGCGTCACCGTTGACGCCAACATCGACGCCGACATCGACGCCGACGCCGACATCGACGCCGACGCCGACATCGACGGTGACGCCGACATGGACGGTGATGCCGGCGTCGACATGGACGGTGATGCCGGCGTCGACATGGACGGTGATGCCGGCGTCGACATGGACGGTGATGCCGGCGTCGACATGGACGGTGACAGCGGGCCGCGTCCGTCGGTCGTGGACCGCATACCCCGGCCCGCGCGCATCGCCCTCGCCTGTGCTCCCGGCCTGATGGCCGTCGTCGGGCTGGTCCTGTGCACCATGGAGGTCGACCGGACGCCGGGGGAGTCCAGGCGTCCCGTCGCGGCGCGGGCCGCCGCGGGGCAGGCCACCCGGCCCGCCATCGTGCCGAGGGAACGCTGGCTGGCCGACGCCGCCTACACCCGGCCGCCGACCCGGTACGCCAACCGCGTGTCCGCCGTGTTCGTGCACCACACCGACTCCCCGAACGGTTACGACTGCGCCGACGTGCCCCGGATCATCCGCTACCTGTACGCGGGACAGGCCGGAGGCCGGCACTGGGACGACATCGGCTACAACTTCCTCGTCGACCGCTGCGGCACGATCTACGAGGGCCGGGCGGGCGGCACCGACCGCGCCGTCGTCGGCGCGCACACGCAGGGCTTCAACGTGGGCACGACGGGCATCGCGGCGATAGGGACGTTCACGGCGGGCGTGCCGGTGCCGAAGGCCATGACCGACGCCATCGCGGCCGTCGCCGCCTGGAAACTCGGCCTCGTGGGCATCGACCCGCGCGCGGAGGTACAACTCGTCTCCACCAACAGCCTGAGCAAGTACGCGGCCGGCACCCGCGGGACCTTCACCGCCGTCTCCGGCCACACCGACGGCTACTGGACCGCCTGCCCGGGCGCCGCCCTGATGGCCAGGCTGCCCGAGATCAGAGAGCACGCGGCCCGTCTCCAGGGCAGGCGGTAGGGCCTGTCGTCCAACTCCCCACTGTCCCGCGAGCTCCCGTCACGTCTCACAGGTACGCCACAGCCGACTCACGGATCACCCCGAGCCACGCCTTCTAGCGTCGAGGTACGCACTGACCGGAGGGGTGGGGATCATGAGCAGTCTGAGCAGTCGCAAGGAGCAGCGGACCCAGGGGGCGTCGCGGTGGGCGCGGGCGGTACGCGGCCCGTGGACCGTGGCCTGTGTGGTGGCCGCCGTCGTGGTGGGGCCGTCCGCCGTCACCGCGTCCGCGCTGGACCGGGCGAACGCGGCGCCGCCGCTCAGCGCGCGGAAGGAGAGCCCGCCCGCTGCCGCCGCCTGGCCCGCCGCCGTGGTCGCCCCCGTGCACCAGATCCGCACGGCCGGTCCGCGCGGCGCCTCCTGGTGACACGGACCGGTGATGCGAACCGGTGACACGGACCGGTGACGCGGACTGGTGACGCGTACCGGCCGTTTGGACTGGGCGTATGGACTGGCCGTACGGACAGCTGGTGGGACCGCGCGTCAGTCCGCGAACCGGTCCCACAGCCGCGGCAGACGCTCCGCCAGCAGCGTCTGGTTCTCCAGGTTCAGCGCGGTGCCCAGCGGTTCGGGCGGCGCGGCCGGAATCCCGAGGTCCGGGGCGACCGTACCGGTGAGCTGCTCGTACGCCTCGTCCGCCGCGTAGCCCAGTTCCTCACCGTCCCCGTCGACCTCGTCGTCGAAGTCCACGAGGAGGTCGGCCAGCTTGTCGGGATCGTGCACGGCACCCTCGTACACCTCCCGGCCCTGGCCGATCAGCCAGCAGCGGAAGAAGTCGAAGGCGTCGTCGCTGGCCCCGTCGAGCAGGATCCAGGCCGCGCCCCACAGGTCCCACATGTACGCGCGGTTGTAGCGGGCCTCGAAGTGACGGGCGAAGTCCAGGACCATCTCGGGGTCCAACCGGACGAGCCGCTCCACAAGCAGGTCGGCCTGCTCCTCGGGGTCGCCCTCGGCGGCCTCGCGGGTCGCGTCCACCAGCTCCCAGAACTCCGTCTCGTCCATCACGGGACAAGCATCGGGCCTCGACCCGGCCCGCGCACCCGGGGACAGGCAGATCGTTATGCGCGCACATGCCCGCGGAAAGTCCGACAGCAGATGTCGGCATTCGGCGGGATGCTCGCACCATGGAGACGACAGCACAGAACACAGCCCAGAAGCCCGGCCGACAACTCGAAGGAAAGGTCGCCCTGGTCGCGGGCGCCACCCGCGGCGCCGGACGGGCCATGGCGGTGGAACTGGGCCGCGCCGGAGCCACGGTGTACGTGACCGGACGCACGACCCGCGACCACGTCAGCGAGGTCGGCCGGACCACCGAGACCATCGAGGAGACGGCCGAACTGGTCGACGCGGCGGCGGGCACCCCCGGGCGGGGCATCGCCGTACCGACGGACCACCTGGAACCCGAACAGGTCCGGACCCTCGTCGACCGTATCGACCGCGAACAGGGCCGCCTCGACATCCTCGTCAACGACATGTGGGGCGGCGACGTCTTCCTCGACTGGTCGGCGGAGAAGCAGCCCGACATGTGGGACATGGACCTCGACAAGGGGCTGCGGATCATGCGTCTCGGCATCGAGTCGCACATCGTCACCAGCCACACCGCGCTGCCGCTCCTCGTCCGCAATCCCGGCGGGCTGCTCGTCGAGGTCACCGACGGCACCGAGGAGTACAACCGCCGCTACCGCAAACCCTTCTTCTACGACCTCGCCAAGACGACCCCCCTCCGCATGGCCCAGGACCTCGGGGAGGAGCTCAAGGAGCGCGGCTGCACTGCCGTCTGCCTCACCCCGGGCTGGCTGCGCTCCGAGACGATGCTCGACACCGCCTTCAAGGTCACCGAGGAGAACTGGCGGGACGCCTGCGCGTACGTCCCGCACTTCGCGATCTCCGAGACGCCCACCTACGTCGGGCGGGCCCTGGTCGCCCTCGCCGCCGACCCCGACGCGGCCCGCTGGAACGGCCAGTCGCTGTCCAGCGGCGGCCTCGCCCAGGAGTACGGCTTCACGGACGTCGACGGCTCGGCGCCCGACGCCTGGCGCTACATGATCGAGGTGGAGTCGCAGGGCAAGCCGGCGGACGTCACGGGCTACCGGTAGCCCCGGCGCCGCCTCCCCAGTCGCGTGTGTCGTAGTACGCCGCCGTCCGGGCCGTCGCCTCGGCGAAGCGCTCACGGAGCCCGGACGGTTCCAGGACCTCCACCTCGGGGCCGAGGGAGAGGAGCTGGGTGTACGCGACGTCGTACGACTCGACCGGCAGCGTGAGAGTCACCCGGCCCGCGTCGTCGGGCGGGCCGGCCACGGCCAGGGCCTCCTGCGCGGAGCGCGCATCGACGGTGTGTCTCAGCCGCAGCGTGCCCGCCTCGGTGAGCCGCACCACGACCGTCGCCCGCAGGATCGAGCGTGCGAACTGCGCCGCCCGTTCCGCCCAGAAGCCCGGCAGGTCGAACTCCTCGTCGCGACCGAAGCGTTCCTCGCCGGGCTCGACCGACGTGAACCGGTCGATGCGGTAGACGCGGAAGGACCCGGCATCGGTGACACGGGCGCACACATACCAGACGCCCGCCTTGAGGACGAGCCCGTACGGCTCCAACTCGCGCTCCACGTCGGCCTCCTGGCGCCGGTAGCGCGCGGTGATCCGACGGTCGTCCCACACCGCCTCCGCGACCGCGGGCAGCAACTCGGGCGTCTTCGGGTCGGCGAACCACGCGGGGGCGTCCAGCAGGAAGCGCTGGGCCGCGGTGCGGGAGGCGTCCTTGAGGGAGGGGAGAAGGGCCGCCGACACCTTCAGCCGGGCGGCGGAGGCGGCGTCTTCAAGACCCATCTCCCGCAGGGCTCCCGGTACTCCGGAGAGGAACAGCGCCTCGGCCTCGCTCCGGGCGAGCCCCGTCAGTCGGGTCCGGTACCCGCCGATCAACCGGTATCCACCGGCCCGCCCCCGGTCCGCGTACACCGGGACCCCCGCCTCCGACAGGGCCTGCGCGTCCCGGGTGATCGTCCGCTCGGACACCTCCAACTCCCGAGCGAGCTCGGCGGCGGTCATGGAGGGCCGGGACTGGAGCAGCAACACCATCTTGATCAGCCGGGCAGCGCGCATGTCTTCATGATGCCGGGTGGGTTGGTGCGGGTCGGTGGGGGCTGGTCGCGCAGTTCCCCGCGCCCCTGAAAGCGGGGCTGCGCCCCTGGCTTTCATCTTTTAGGGGCGCGGGGCTGTGACATTTGCGGCTCCGCCGCGATGGGGGTCCCCCCGCTCATGGGGGTCCCCCCGCTCGAGCGAAGCCGAGAGCGGGGGAGAAGCCGAGAGTGGGGGAGCGACCAGCCACAGCTCACCGGCAGCCGAACTACAACCCGTACCTCTCCCGCGCCTCCTTCACCGCGGAAGCCGGCACCTCACCCCGCCGCGCGAGCTGCGCCAACGCCGCCACGACGATCGACTGCGCGTCGACACCGAAGTGGCGGCGAGCGGCCTCACGGGTGTCGGACAGACCGAACCCGTCCGCGCCGAGCGAC
The DNA here is from genome assembly GCF_026341515.1 of Streptomyces sp. NBC_00878. Classification (NCBI taxonomy): domain Bacteria; kingdom Bacillati; phylum Actinomycetota; class Actinomycetes; order Kitasatosporales; family Streptomycetaceae; genus Streptomyces; species Streptomyces sp. NBC_00878. The sequence continues at coordinate 7,956,487 of NZ_JAPEOK010000001.1, forward strand.
GTGTAGTCCTGCTCCACCCACTGCGCGATCTGGTCGGGCACCTGCCGCATGTAGTCGGAGACGGCGAGGACGGGCCCTTCGGCACCGTGCAGCGCCTGCCGTACGAACGGCACCCGGTCCTCGCCGCGCAGCAGCGCCGCGTCGGCCTCCAGGGCGTCCCGCCGCAGCTCCGTCCAGGACGTGGCGGACCAGACGTCCGCGGCCACGCCCCACTCCTCGGCGAGCAGCCGCTGCGCCTCCAGGACCCAGTGGATCGCCGTACCCGAACCGAGCAGCTGGATGCGCGCGGCGTTGGCGGCGCTCACGTTCAGCCCGGCCGACTCCGCCGTGTTGAAGCGGTAGAGGCCCTTGACGATGCCCTCGTCGATACCGAGACCCGTCGGCTTCGCGGGCTGCGGGATCGGCTCGTTGTAGACGGTGAGGTAGTAGAAGACGTTCTGGTCCTCGCCGGGCGCCGCCTCGCCGTACATCCGGCGCAGCCCGTCCTTGACGATCGTCGCGACCTCGTACGCGAACGCCGGGTCGTAGGAGAGGGCCGCCGGGTTCGTCGCCGCGATGACCGGCGAGTGCCCGTCCGCGTGCTGGAGGCCCTCGCCCGTCAGCGTCGTACGGCCCGCCGTGGCGCCGATGAGGAAGCCGCGGCCGAGCTGGTCGCCGAGCTGCCACATCTGGTCGGCCGTGCGCTGCCAGCCGAACATCGAGTAGAAGATGTAGAACGGGATCATCACCTCGCCGTGCGTGGCGTACGCGGTGGACGCGGCGATGAAGTCGGCCATCGAACCGGCCTCGGTGATCCCCTCGTTGAGGATCTGGCCGTCCTCGGCCTCCTTGTAGTACATCAGCTGGTCGCGGTCGACCGGCTCGTACGTCTGGCCCTTCGGCGAGTAGATGCCGAGGGACGGGAAGAGGCTCTCCATACCGAAGGTGCGCGCCTCGTCGGGGACGATCGGCACCCAGCGCTTCCCGGACTGCTTGTCGCGGACCAGGTCCTTGACCAGGCGTACGAAGGCCATGGTCGTCGCCACGTTCTGCGAGCCGGAGCCCTTGTCGAACGAGGTGAACGTCTTGTCGGCGGGGGCGGGGAGGGGAGTCAGCGTGTGCGTACGGCGAGCGGGGGCCGGGCCGCCGAGGGCCGCGCGGCGCTCCTGGAGGTAGCGGACCTCGGGGGAGTCGGCGCCCGGGTGGCCGTAGGGGACCACACCGTCGACGAAGTCGCTGTCCTTGATGGGCAGTTCGAGCAGGTCACGCATCTGCTTGAACTCGTCCGTCGACAGCTTCTTCATCTGGTGGTTGGCGTTCTTCGACGCGAAGCCCTGGCCCAGAGTGTGGCCCTTGACCGTCTGCGCCAGGATCACCGTCGGCGCACCCTTGAACTCCACGGCCGCCTTGTACGCGGCGTACACCTTGCGCGCCTCGTGGCCTCCGCGGGAGAGGTGGAAGCACTCCAGGATCTTGTCGTCGCTCAACAGCTTCGCCAGCTCGACGAGCGCCGGGTCGGAGCCGAAGAAGTCCTGGCGGATGTAGGCGGCGTCACGGGTCTGGTACGTCTGCACCTGCGCGTCCGGTACCTCACGGAGGCGGCGGACGAGGGCGCCGGTGGTGTCGAGCCGGAACAGCTCGTCCCAGGCGTTGCCCCACAGCGACTTGATGACGTTCCAGCCGGCGCCGCGGAACTGGGCCTCAAGCTCCTGCACGATCTTGAAGTTCGCGCGGACCGGGCCGTCGAGGCGCTGGAGGTTGCAGTTGATGACGAAGGTGAGGTTGTCGAGACCCTCGCGGGAGGCGAGTGAGAGGGCCGCCGTCGACTCCGGCTCGTCCATCTCGCCGTCGCCGAGGAACGCCCAGACGTGCGACTGCGATACGTCCTTGATGCCGCGGTTGGTCAGATAGCGGTTGAAGCGCGCCTGGTAGATGGCCGACAGCGGGCCGAGGCCCATCGAGACCGTCGGGAACTCCCAGAGCCAGGGCAGGCGCCGCGGGTGCGGGTAGGAGGGCAGGCCGTTGCCGCCCGATTCCTGACGGAAGTTGTCCAGGTGCTGCTCGGACAGCCGGCCGTCGAGGAAGGCGCGGGCGTAGATGCCGGGGGAGGCGTGGCCCTGGATGTAGAGCTGGTCGCCGGATCCGTCGGCTTCCTTGCCCTTGAAGAAGTGGTTGAAGCCGGTCTCGTAGAGCCAGGCCGCGGAGGCGAAGGTGGCGATGTGGCCGCCGACGCCGTGTTTCGCGCCCCGGGTCACCATCGCGGCCGCGTTCCAGCGGTTCCACGCGGTGATCCGGCGCTCCATCGCCTCGTCACCGGGCGCGGACGGCTCGGCGGCGGTCGGGATGGTGTTGACGTAGTCCGTCTCCAGCAGCTTGGGCAGCGCGAGGCCGTTGCCCTCGGCGCGTTCCAGTGTGCGGCGCATCAGGTACGCGGCACGGTGCGGCCCGGCCGCCTTGGTGACGGCGTCCAGGGAGGCCTGCCATTCGGCGGTCTCCTCCGGGTCGCGGTCCGGGAGCTGGTCGAGCTCGCTCGGCTGGATTGCGGTGGGGTCGGTCATTGCGCCGCCTTCCGGATGCGGAGGGGGGTTCCCTCGTCGGTAAGGGGTTTCGGGGGTGCCCTTGGTCTTTGGCAGGACAGGGCGGCAGGCTCTGGTGGGAGCCCGCGGTGACTGTAACTCGCTGATCGATGATCGATCAAAGGGTTCCCGGGCAAAAACTCTTGATCACGAGAAAGTAGGCACGGGGTGCCTTGACGGCAGGCACCAGGTGCCTTGTTTTCGCAGGTGAGGGTGCGTATGAGCAGGGTGTCGCTCTGCTGCTCGGAGTCGCTGGGGCTCGCTTGCCCAAGGTCAGGAGGGCCTGCTTGGCCACGACCAGGAGGGCTCGTTCGCGGTCAGGAAGGCTCGCTGCCCGTCCTTGGCGCGCAGCCCAGTACGTGTGCCTTCACCAGTTCCGCGATCAGCGGGTCCCGGCGGCGGAACGCCTCCACCAGGGCCTCGTGCTCCTCCGCGTACGACTGCTGGACCGTGCCCAGCCAGCGGATCGACAGGGCCGTGAAGACCTCGATGCCGAGGCCCTCCCAGGTGTGCAGCAGCACGGAGTTGCCCGCGGCGCGCACCAGCTCGCGGTGGAAGGCCACCGTGTGGCGGACCTGGCCGGTGCCGTCGGCCTTGCGGTCGGCCTCGTACAGGGCGGTGACGTGCGGTTCCAGTGCCGAGCAGTCGGCCGCGAGCCGCTCGGCGGCCAGCTCGGCCGCGATGGCCTCCAGACCGGCCCGTACGGGGTAGCTCTCCTCCAGGTCCGCCGCGGTGAGATTGCGTACGCGTACGCCCTTGTTGGGGGCCGACTCGATCAGGCGCAGCGACTCCAGCTCGCGCAGGGCCTCCCGCACGGGCGTCTGGCTGACCTCCAGCTCGGTGGCGATCCGGCGCTCCACGATCCGCTCGCCCGGCTTCCAGCGGCCGCTCACGATCCCCTCCACGATGTGCTCGCGGATCTGTTCGCGGAGCGAGTGGACGACGGGCGCGGTCATTGAAGCTCCTTGGGTAGGGGCGCTCCGGCCCCGAGGGCGTTGACTTCTAGACAATAAGGCCGGGTTCGGCGTGGGGAGTGGTGCCGGGGGTGCTTTCGTGCAGGTGAGACGAGACTTACATGCGGTGGCGGTGTGCTGGGTTGCGCCGTGGGGCTGGTGGTTGTTCGCAGGCTGCCGGCCGTCCGTGGCTGGTCGCGCCCCGATGGGGGTCCCCCCGCTCGAGCGAAGCCGAGAGTGGGGGAGGAGCCGCAAATGTCACGGCCCCGCGCCCCTGAAAGCGGGGCTGCGCCCCTGCTTTTGTCGGCCCGCAGCCTGGCCGCAACGCAAAGGTGCCCCCGCCCGGAGAACCGGGCAGGGGCACCTCGTCGTGCGGTGTGGCGGCGGTGGAGCCTACAGGCCGAGCTCGACCTCGAACTCGCCCGCCTCCAGGATCGCCTTGACCGCCGTCAGGTAGCGGGCGGCGTCGGCGCCGTCCACCAGGCGGTGGTCGTAGGAGAGCGTCAGGTAGGTCATGTCGCGGATGCCGATGACCGTACCCTCCTCCGTCTCGATGACGGCCGGACGCTTGACCGTGGCACCGATGCCCAGGATCGCGACCTGGTTCGGCGGCACGATGATCGTGTCGAAGAGCGCGCCGCGCGAGCCGGTGTTCGAGATGGTGAAGGTCGCGCCGGACAGCTCGTCCGGCGTGATCTTGTTGGCCCGGACCTTGCCCGCCAGGTCGGCGGTGGCCTTGGCGATGCCGGCGATGTTCAGGTCGCCCGCGTGCTTGATGACCGGGGTCATCAGGCCCTTCTCGGAGTCCACCGCGATACCGACGTTCTCGGTGTCGAAGTAGGTGATCGTGCCCTCTTCGACGTTGATCCGGGCGTTGACGGCCGGGTGGGCCTTCAGCGCCTGGGCCGCCGCCTTCACGAAGAACGGCATCGGGGAGAGCTTGACGCCCTCGCGGGCCGCGAAGGAGTCCTTCGCCTTCCCGCGCAGCTTCATCAGGCGGGTGACGTCGACCTCGACGACCGAGGACAGCTGGGCCTGCTCGTGCAGGGCCTTGACCATGTTGTCGCCGATGACCTTGCGGATGCGGGGCATCTTGACGGTCTGGCCGCGGAGGGGAGAGGCCTCCAGGGCCGGCGCCTTCTTGGCGGTGCTCGGGGCTGCCGCGGCCGGAGCCGGAGCGGCCGCGGCGGCCTTCGCCGCCTCGGCGGCGGCGAGGACGTCCTGCTTGCGGATACGACCGCCGACGCCGGTGCCCTTGACGGCGGCCAGGTCGACGCCGTTCTCGGCGGCGAGCTTGCGCACCAGCGGGGTCACGTACGCGCCGTCGTCACCGGAGGTCGCGGCGGGAGCCGGGGCCGGGGTGACGGGAGCGGCCGCGACCGGCGCGGGAGCAGCCGGGGCAGGCTTCGGAGCGGGAGCGGCGGGCTGGACCGGAGCCGGTGCGGCTGCGGCCGGAGCGGCCGGAGCAGCGGGCGCCGGGGCCGGGGCCGCGGGAGCTGCCGGGGCCGGAGCCGGAGCAGCGGCGGCGGGGGCCGGGGCTGCCGGAGCCGGTGCGGCGGCCGGAGCCGCGCCCGGGGCGCCGATGACGGCGAGCTTCGCGCCGACCTCGGCGGTCTCGTCCTCGGCGACCACGATCTCCAGCAGTACGCCGGCGACCGGCGCGGGGATCTCGGTGTCGACCTTGTCCGTGGAGACCTCGAGCAGCGGCTCGTCCTCCGCGACCTCCTCGCCGACCTCCTTGAGCCACCGGGTGACGGTGCCCTCGGTGACCGACTCGCCCAGTGCGGGCAGCACGACGTCGGTACCGGAGGCGCCACCGGCAGGGGCGGCGGGGGCGGGCGCGGGCTCGGCGGCGGGCGCCGGAGCCGCGGGGGCCTCGGCGACCGGAGCCGGGGCGGGCTCGGCGACCGGGGCCGGAGCCTCGGCGGCGGCCGGGGCAGGGGCGGCGACGGGCGCGCCCGTGCCGTCGTCGATGACGGCCAGTTCGGCGCCGACCTCGACGGTCTCGTCCTCGGCGACCTTGATGGAGGCGAGCACACCGGCGGCAGGGGAGGGGATCTCGGTGTCGACCTTGTCGGTGGACACCTCGAGCAGCGGCTCGTCGGCCTCGACGTGCTCGCCCTCGGCCTTCAGCCAGCGGGTGACAGTGCCCTCGGTGACGCTCTCGCCGAGCGCCGGAAGGGTTACGGAAACCGCCATGGTTTCGGTTGCTCCTTACGAATTGCGGAAGTCTGTGTCGTCGCGGCGATGTGTTTCGACCGAGGGTCGGTCAGTCGTGCGAGTGCAGCGGCTTGCCGGCCAGGGCCAGGTGGGCCTCGCCCATCGCTTCGTTCTGGGTCGGGTGGGCGTGGATGAGCTGCGCGACCTCGGCGGGCAGCGCCTCCCAGTTGTAGATCAGCTGGGCCTCGCCCACCTGCTCGCCCATGCGGTCGCCGACCATGTGGACGCCGACCACGGCACCGTCCTTGACCTGGACGAGCTTGATCTCGCCCGCGGTCTTGAGGATCTTGCTCTTGCCGTTGCCCGCGAGGTTGTACTTCAGAGCGACGACCTTGTCCGCACCGTAGATCTCCTTGGCCTTGGCCTCGGTGATCCCCACGGAGGCGACCTCGGGGTGGCAGTACGTCACCCGCGGCACGCCGTCGTAGTCGATCGGAACGGTCTTCAGACCGGCGAGACGCTCCGCCACCAGGATGCCCTCGGCGAAGCCGACGTGCGCGAGCTGGAGCGTCGGGACCAGGTCACCGACCGCCGAGATGGTCGGTACGTTCGTGCGCATGTACTCGTCGACGAGGACGTAGCCGCGGTCCATCGCGACGCCCTGCTCCTCGTAGCCGAGACCGGCGGAGACCGGGCCGCGGCCGATGGCGACCAGGAGGATCTCGGCCTCGAAGGTCTTGCCGTCGGCGAGGGTCACGCGCACGCCGTCCTGCGTGTACTCGGCCTTCTCGAAGAACGTGCCGAGGTTGAACTTGATGCCGCGCTTGCGGAAGGCGCGCTCAAGAAGCTTGGAGCTGTTGTCGTCCTCGACCGGGACGAGGTGCTTGAGGCCCTCGATGACCGTGACGTCGGTGCCGAAGGACTTCCACGCGGAGGCGAACTCGACGCCGATGACGCCGCCGCCCAGCACGATCGCGGACTGCGGGACGCGGTCCAGCTTCAGCGCGTGGTCCGAGGAGACGATGCGGTCGCCGTCGATGTCCAGGCCCGGCAGCGACTTCGGCACGGAGCCGGTCGCCAGGAGCACGTGGCGGCCCTGGATGCGCTGGCCGTTGACGTCCACGGTGGTCGGGGACGACAGACGGCCCTCGCCCTCGATGTACGTCACCTTGCGCGAGGCCACCAGGCCCTGCAGGCCCTTGTAGAGGCCGCTGATCACGTCGTCCTTGTACTTGTGGACGGCGTTGATGTCGATGCCCTGGAACGTTGTCAGGACACCGTACTGGTCCGCCTCGCGTGCCTGGTCGGCGATCTCGCCGGCGTGCAGCAGGGCCTTGGTGGGAATGCAGCCGTTGTGCAGGCAGGTGCCGCCGAGCTTGTTCTTCTCGATCAGGGCGACGTCCAGGCCCAGCTGCGCTCCGCGCAGGGCCGCGGCGTAGCCGCCGCTACCACCGCCGAGGATCACTAGGTCGAAAACGGTGCTGGCGTCGTTCGCCACGTCACGTCCTCCATGCATGTGCGCCGTACGCCGGTCTTCAGTGACCGGGCGGCGGCTGGTGTCCGGCCGCTCTTTCTTCGGCCCTGTGGTGGGCCCTGTCCTGCCGAGAACCCATCTTCGCACTTGTCGACGGCAGGCGGGACGCCGGGCCGGGCTGTGAGACGTCTGATCGATCACACGGCCGGACCGGCGCCCCTTCGGGGGCGCGAGGCTGCATCGATATGCGGCTCCGCCGCGATGGGGGTCCCCCCGCTCATGGGGGTCCCCCCGCTCGAGCGAAGCCGAGAGTGGGGGAGAAGCCGAGAGTGGGGGAGCGATCGGCCCCCACCGGCCCCCACCGGCCCGCACCCGCCGTCCGACGGTCCGAACCGAGTCAGTGGGCGAACCTCAGCCCAAATCACCCGCGGCCGTGATCTCCGCCAGCCGCACCAGAGTCCGTACGGCAGACCCCGTCCCGCCCTTGGGCGTGTAGCCGAACGGCCCCTGCTCATTGAAGGCGGGCCCCGCGATGTCGAGGTGCGCCCACGTGATCCCCTCGCCCACGAACTCCTTGAGGAAGAGTCCGGCGACCAGGCCGCCGCCGTACCGCTCGCCCATGTTGGCGATGTCGGCGGTCGGGGAGTCCATCCCCTTCTTCAGGTGCTCCGGCAGCGGCATCGGCCAGGCGGCCTCGCCGACCTCCTCGGCGGCCTCGTGCACCGCCGTACGGAACGCGTCGTCGTTCGCCATGACGCCGAACGTCCGGTTCCCGAGGGCGAGCATCATCGCCCCGGTCAGCGTCGCGACGTCGACGATCGCGTCCGGGGTCTCCTCGGAGGCCTTGGCGAGCGCGTCGGCGAGGACGAGCCGGCCCTCGGCGTCGGTGTTGAGGACCTCGACGGTCTTGCCGCTGTACATGCGCAGCACGTCGCCGGGGCGGGTGGCGGAACCGGAGGGCATGTTCTCGGCCAGCGCGAGCCAGCCGGTCACGTTGACATCGAGGCCCAGCCGCGAGGCGGCGACGACCGCGGCGAACACGGCGGCGGCGCCGCTCATGTCGCACTTCATCGTCTCGTTGTGCCCGGCGGGCTTCAGCGAGATGCCGCCCGAGTCGTAGGTGATGCCCTTGCCGACGAAGGCGAGGTGCTTCTTCGCCTTGGAGGAGGTGTACGACAGCTTCACCAGGCGGGGCGCGGACTCGGAGCCGGCGCCGACGCCGAGGATGCCGCCGTACCCGCCCTTCTCCAGGGCCTTCTCGTCGAGCACCTGCACCTTGATGCCGTGCTCCTTGGCCGCGGCCTGCGCGACGGCCGCGAAGGCCTCGGGGTTGAGGTCGTTCGGCGGGGTGTTGACGAGGTCACGGGCGCGGTTCAGCTCCTCGGACACGGCGGTGGCACGCTCGATCGCCGCCTTGAACGCCTTGTCGCGGGGCTTGCCGCCGAGCAGCGTGGCCTCGACGAGCGGGGCCTTGCCGTTCTTGGCGTCCTTCCCGCCGTCGGTCTTGGCGGTCTCCTTGTACGCGTCGAAGGAGTACGCGCCGAGCAGCGCGCCCTCGCCGACGGCGCCCGCGTCGGCGGCGTCCTCGATCGGCAGGGCGAACGCGGCCTTCTTCGTACCGGCGAGGGCGCGCGCGGCGGCACCGGCCGCGCGGCGCAGGGTCTCCCCGGAGAAGGAACCGTCCTTCGCGGGCAGCGCACCGAGACCGACCGCCAGCACGAGCGGTGCCTTGAAACCGGACGGTGCCGGCAGCTTCGTCACCTCGCCCTCGCCGCCCGAGGCGCCGAGGGTCTCCAGAACGCCGGCGAGCCTGCCGTCGTACGCCTTGTCCACGGCCTCGGCGCCCGGTGCCACGACCAGGTCCCCGGACTTGGGCCCGGTGCCCTTGGCGACACCGACGACGATGGCGTCGACCCGCAGGCCGGGCGCCGCGGCGGTGCTGAGAGTGAGAGCAGTCACGGTGGTGAAATCTCGCTTCCATAGAGTTGCTGTGGCCGTCGGGGGTGAGGGCGGCCGGGGCGGTGGAGTACCGGGCACGAGCCTACGCGCGGTCGCGTGTTTCACTCATTCCAGCGGGGATTCATCCCCGCTTGGCCGCCTGGCCACTTCTCACCCCTCACTCCTGTGACCTGAGCCACACTCCTTGTATTTGCGGTGGGTAAACGGTTCATCGCTTTGCATCATTTCCACGGAACCTCCTCGAATCGACCGTGAGGGGGATCCGGTGGGGGAGGGGCGAACATGGCGCAGAGAGCGCCCAGATGGAGAAACGCGGCCGCTGTCATGGCGGCCGCCGGTCTGCTGGCCCTGGGGCTGGGAACCCCCGGGGCGTCGGCGGCGGAAGAGCCGCGCATCGATCTGAGGGTGCTCGTCGTCGACAACGGCGACAGCCCCGTGGAAGCCGTCACGGAGGAGCTGAAGACCACCGGCGTCCCGTATACGACCGTCGACCTGAACGACTCGGGGCGCCCGACGATCAACGAGGCGTTCCTGAGCGACACGGTGGACGGCACGCCGCGTGCCAAGTACCAGGGCGTCGTACTGCCCAACGAGGCGCCGTTCGGGGCGGGTTCGGCCGAGCAGACCGCCCTTGAGGCGTACGAGCGGACCTTCGGCATCCCCCAGGTCGACGCCTACACCTGGGCGCACCCCGGGGTCGGCCTCGACTACACGAACGCGGGCGGCTGGGCCGGCACGCTCGACGGCCGTGAGGCGGCGGTCACCGCGGCGGGCGGGGCGGGGTATTTCGGCTATCTCGACGGGCCGCTGACGTTCGAGGACAACTCGGCTTCCGTCCAGGAGAGTTACGGCTTCGTGGCCCGGCCGCGCGAGGGCTTCACCAGCTACGTGGACATGGCCGTGCCCGGCGGGACGGGCCGCGGCAGCCTGGTCGGCGAGTACGCGCACGACGGGCGCCGCGAACTCGTCGTGACCTTCGCGTACAACCACTACCAGCAGCAGTTCCGCGTTCTTGCCCGTGGCATTGTCGAATGGCTGACTCAGGGCGTACACCTGGGTCAGAACAGGAACTATTTTTCTGTCCATGTCGATGATGTGTTCGCACCCGACAGCCGCTGGGACACCGAACGCAACTGCACACCCGGCGACTTCGACTGCGTGGGCGGTGACGGTGAGGGAACCACGCCGATCCGTATGACCGCGGCCGACGCGGTGTACGCCGCCCAGTGGCAGCGGGACAGCGGCTTCACCCTCGACATGGTCTACAACGCCGGAGCGGGCGAGGAGTGGAAGAGCGAGAACGGCAACGTGGACGCGCTGGCCGACCAACTCCTCGCGGACAAGGGCGAGTACCGCTGGGTCAACCACACCTACACGCACCCCTTCCTCGGCTGCGTCCAGGACACCAGCACCGTGCCGTGGAGCTGTGCGAAGAACACCGACGGCTCGACCCAGTACGTGAGCCGCGCCGACATCTCGGCGGAGATCCGCGACAACAACCTGTGGGCGGCGAGCCACGGACTGCCCGTCGACACCAGCGAGTTGGTGACCGGCGAGCACTCCGGCCTCAAGAGCCTGCCGCAGCAGCCGGACGACAACCCGAACCTCGCCGGCGCCCTCGCGGACAACGGAGCCGAGTGGACCGCCTCCGACAACTCCCGTGAACCGCAGCAGCGTTCGGTGGGCGGCGCCCTGACAGTGCCCCGCTACCCGATGAACGTGTACTACAACACCGGCACGGCCGAGGAGATGGCCGACGAGTACAACTGGATCTACACCTCGACGGCCGACGGCGGCAGCGGCATCTGCGAGAACAACCCGACCTCGACCTGCCTCGACGAGCCGCTGGACGGGGCGACCGGCTACGCGTCGTACATCGTCCCGCAGGAGGCGCGCACCGCCCTCGGCCACGCCGTGGGCAACGACCCGCGCCCGCACTACGTGCACCAGTCCAACCTGGCCGAGGACCGGCTGTTCTACCCGGTCGTGGACAAGGTGCTCGCCGACTACCGCGCGCTCTACGCCGACAACGCACCGCTGGAGAACCCGCGGCAGAGCGCCATCGGCACCGAGCTGAAGAATCGTGCCGCCTGGCAGCAGTCCGTCGCCGACGGTGAGGTCACGGCGTACCGCGTCGGCACCACCGTCACTGTCACCGCACCGTCCGGGACCCGGATCCCGGTCACCGCACCGGAAGGAACGCTCAAGCAACTCCTGCTCGGCACCACCGCGTTCGGGACGCCCTACGCGGGGGAGCGCTCGGCCTGGACCACGCCGGACGCTCTGCAGACCGCCCTCACCCTGAAACTGCCCGCATAACGGAGAGCAGCGCCACAGCACGACGCGCGTCCCGGCCAAGACCGGCCGGGGCGCGCCACCGAGCCGTAAGAAATGTTCCAGGGGGGAACACGCATGATGAGCACAGGCCGTCATGTCACCATGCTCACGGAGGGCACGTATCCACTGGTCCACGGCGGGGTCAGCACCTGGTGCGACCAACTCGTGAAGGGGATGCCCGAAGTCGAGTTCAACGTCGTCTCACTGTCCGGCAACGGCCGCGAACCCGTGACCTGGGAGCTGCCGAACAACGTCTACCAGCACACGTCCGTACCGCTGTGGGGCACGCTGCAGGGATCCCGGCGCGCACCGCGCGGCCCCGCCCGCCGCCGCTTCATCGACACCTATGAGCGGTTCCTGCTGTCGTTCCTCGACCCCGAGGCGCACTGCGACTTCGGCGAGGCGTTCTACGAACTGGCCCAACTCGCGCGTGACGGACGGCTGTCGGCCGCCCTGCGCACCGAGGCCGCCCTGCGCTCGCTGATGTGGATCTGGACCATGCCGCATCTGCCGACCGCCCGGGCCCGCCCCACCGTGCACGACGCGCTGACGGCGACCGACCTGCTGGAGCACGCGCTGCGCCCGCTGAGCGTCCGGCTGCCCGAGGACTCCGTCTCGCACGCCACCGGCAGCGGCCTGGCCACGCTCCCGGCCCTGGCCGCACGGCAGTTGGACGGCATCCCGTTCCTGCTCACCGAGCACGGCATCTATCTGCGTGAGCGCTACCTCGGCTACCGCAGCGACGCACAGCGCTGGCCCGTCAAGGCCCTGATGCTCGGCTTCTACCGCGAGCTCAACACCCTCGGCTACCAGACGGCCGACCTGATCACCCCGTGCAACCAGTACAACCGCCGCTGGGAGGAGCGCGGCGGCGCCGACCCCGACAAGATCCGTACCGTCTACAACGGCGTCGACCCCGCCGCCTTCCCGCACGCCGGACCCGAACCGGACGTCCCCACGCTCACCTGGTGCGGTCGCGTCGACCCCATCAAGGACCTCGAGACGCTGCTACGCGCGTACGGCATGGTGCGCGCCGAACTCCCCGAGACCAGGCTGCGGTTGTTCGGCCCGGTACCGCCCGGCGGCGAGGCGTACAAGACCAGGCTGGAGAAGCTCGGCGCCGAGCTGGGCGTCACGGACGGGCTCACCTTCGAGGGCCGGATCAGCGAGGTGTGGCGGGCCTACGCGGCCGGGCACGTCGTGATGCTCTCCTCCATCTCCGAGGGCTTCCCCTTCTCGATCATCGAGGCCATGTCCTGCGGCCGGACCACGGTCTCCACCGACGTGGGCGGCGTCAGCGAGGCGGTCGGCGACACCGGGCTCGTGGTGCCGCCGCGCGAGCCCGAGAAGATGGCCGCGGCCGCGCTCGTCCTGCTGAAGGACGACGAACGCCGCCTGGAACTGGGCCAGTTGTCCCGCCAGCGCGTCATCGAGCGCTTCACGCTGCGCCGCTCCGTGGACGCTTTCCGGACGATCTACCAGGAGCTCGCGGGCCTGCCCGAGGTGTACGAGCCCACGCTGGAGACCGTCGCCGACTGGACCCTCGAACTGCGCGACCCCTGGTACCAGGCCGTCGCGACGGACGGGACCGGCTGGTGAGCGGATCGATCCGAATGCCGCCCGGCTCGCGGCCCGACATGCTCCCCTATGTGCCGCGCCAGCGCCGTCCCAGCTGGGCGGAACCCGACCCGGTGGACGAACTCGCCACGCGACTGGAGGAGTTCATAGCCGCCGCCGTCCACCCGGACGAGATAGCCGCGATCCTGGAGTCCGACGGCATGTCGGACGACCAGATACGCGAGAAGTACGGCTGCAAGGACTCCTTCTCGCTCGCCGAGGAGCTGTACGAGCGCGTCGAGCGCCGCCACCCCGAACCCTCGGGACCGGCCCACGACCCGTGGCAAATCGGCCTGCTGGGCTGCCTGTTGAGAGGCGTCGTCTTCGCGCTGCCCGGCCTCGGCTACGTCCTCGGGGCGCCCCTCCTCGCGGGCCCGCAGGACGGCTTCGGGCTCCCCGCCGGTACGGTCCCGCTGCTGGCCGGCGCCCTGTGCGGCTGGGCCTGGAACCAAGGCCTCGCCTATCGGGCGTACTCCTGGCTGGGGTTGGGCGACAAGGGGGCCGCCCGCCGCTCGCTCCTCGTCGGGGCACCCGTGGGCGCACTGCTCGGCTCGCTCGTCGCCCTGGCCGTCGCCCCCGGTCACCTCGGCGCGGTCGCCTTCGCCGCGGGCCAGTCCTGCTACCTCGCGGCGGCCACCGTACTCCTGGTCATGGCCCGTGAACGGGCCCTGCTCGCCGCGCTGTTGCCCATGGCGGCCGGTGCCGTACTGGCCATGGCCCAGTCGGTCCCGGAGGCCGCGAGACTGGGCCTGCTGCTCGGCTCGCTCGGTATCGTCGGCGCCCTCGCCGCCATCGAAGTCGCCCCGGCCGTACGGCAGTCGGGAGACGGGACGCGGATCGGCTGGTCCGCCGGGCTCGCGGCGCTGCTGCCCTTCGGCGGCACCCAGGACACCAAACGGCCGCGCAGCGCGTCGCCCGGGCTCGCCGACGCCCTGCCGTACGCCTTCTTCGGCCTCGGCAGCGGCGTCCTCGTCGTGTACGTGGCGCTCGGCGACGTCCTGGCCGACGGCTCGACGAGCGCCGCGGTCGCCGCCCCCGCCGCGGTGGCGCTCACGCTGAGCATGGGGCCGGCCGAGTGGCTGCTCTATCGCTTCCGCAGCGGAAGCCTCGCCGGACTGCGCTCCAGCAGTACGTCACGCGACTTCTGGCGGACCACCGCGGTCACGCTCGTCAAATGCCTCAGCGGCTACTTGGCCGCGCTGTTCCTGCTCAGCCTCGCCACGGCCGCGCTGTGGCCGCACGCGCCCGGCCTGAGCGGTGTCCGCCTGACCGCCCTGCTGCTCCTCGGGGTCGTCCTCTGGACCGGCCTGCTGCTCCAGTCGTTCGGCGCCGTCCTGAGTGCCGCGGTGATCTGCTGCGCGGCGGGGCTCGCCCAGACCGGGGCGCTGCTCGTGGACGGGGTGAGCCCGCACCTGGTCGGCCTCTTCGTCTACGGCGCGGCGGCCGGCGTACTGGCGACCCTGGTCTGCTGGCAACTGGGAAGGGCGACCGCCCACAGATGAGCACCCTCCTCGTCCCGTACTACGAGCACCCGTCCGTCCGCCCCTCGGAGTGGGAGGCGATCGTGGCGGCGGCACCCCGCCTCTACGGGGTCGTACTGAACCCGGCCAGCGGCCCCGGCGACCGCCCCGACCCGGCCTTCGCCGAGATCGCCGAGCGGCTGCGAGGGAGGGACGTCCGGGTGCTCGGCTACACCGACACCGACTACGGCCGCAGGTCTCGCGCGGAGGTCGTCCAGGACCTCACGCGGTACCGCGACTGGTACGGCACGGACGGCGCGTTCTTCGACCAAGTCACGTCAGGGCTGGGCGACTTCGGCCACTACCAGCGGCTCGCCTCGTCGGCCTGGGGCGCGGGCTGCACCACCATCGCCCTCAACCACGGGGCGCCGCCACACCCCGCGTACGCCCGCCTGGCCGACGTCCTGGTCACCTTCGAGGGAACCTGGGACGCGTACCGCAGCTTCCGCCCGGCCCCCTTCACGGCAGGCCGCACGCGCCAGTGCCACCTGGTCCACGGCGTCCCACCGGGCGCCCCCGTGGGCGACCTGGCCCGCACCCGGGGCGCCACGATCCACTGCGCGGTCCCGGGCGAGGGGGCGCACCCGTGGGGCACGCTGCCGTGTGCCTTGCAGGCGGGCTGAGCTTTCTTTTGCCTGCGGGCTGGTGGGGGCTGGTCGCGCCCACGCGGCGGAGCCGCAAATCGGTACAGCCCCGCGCCCCTGAAAGACGGGCTGCGCCCGCTTTCAGGGGCGGGCGGGGCAGTGGGCATGGGGCGCGCGGAGCGGTGCGCTTTTCGGGCGGGCGGGACCGTGGGCTTTTAGGGGCGCGGGGAACTGCGCGACCAGCCCCCACCGGGCCGCACTGTGAAGACAACCCCCGGCCCCCCTCACCCAAGGGCCAGCACCACCAGCGTCGCGGTAGCGGCAGTTTCGGCCAAGGCTCCGAAGATGTCCCCGGTGATCCCGCCGAAGCGGCGGACGCTGTGTCGAAGCAGCAGCTCGGCGCAGCCGCACGCCGTAACCACGGCGAGCACGGCGAGCACGCCGTGGACAGGACCGTACGCCCCGAAGCCCGCCCCCGCCGCGAGCGCGGTGACGCCGACCGTCACCAGAACCGCCCCCCGCAGGGGCACCGTGCCGGCCACCGCCGCCCCCAACCCCTCCGGCCGAGCCGGCGGCACGCCCACCCTCGCGGCCAGTGTGAGCGCGAGCCGGGCCGCGACCGCCGATACGACGGTCGCCAACGCACCCCGCCCCCAAGAGCCGCCGTAGGCCTCCGAGAGCGCCGCCACCTGGCCGAACAGCACGAACACGAGGGTGATGACACCGAACGGCCCGATGTCCGACCGCTTCATGATGCGCAACGCGTCCTCGGCGGGCTTGCCGCTGCCCAGCCCGTCCGCGGTGTCGGCGAGCCCGTCGAGATGGAGGCCGCGCGTCAGCACCGCGGGCACCGCCGCCCCCGCCACGGCCGCGAGCAGCGGACCCGCGCCGAGGACCAGCAGGAACAGGCCGACCGCCGCGGCGGCCAGACCCACCACCAGCCCGGCGACGGGCGCGCACAGCATCCCGGCCCGCGCGGCCTCGCGGTCCCACCGCGTCACCTCGACCGGCAGCACGGTGAGCGTGCCGAAGGCGAAACGGAGGCCGTCGGGCCAGGAGGCCGGGGTGGTTTCCGGCGGGGGCTTGGACACCGGCGCAGATTACCCGGCGGCCCGAGAGCCCCTGTGAGCCGCCCACGGCAGCCATGGACAAAGTGGATAAAGTGCGCGCATGGGTCACTGGTGGACACGGAACATCACCGAACCGGGAAAGCTGCCGCTCCTGCTGGCGCTCGCCTCCTTCGTACTGACCTTTTTGATCACCCGGACCGTCGTCCGGATGATCCGCGCGGGCAAGGGCCCCTTCGGCAACGTCGAGGCGGGCGGCGTCCACATCCACCACGTGGTCCCCGGCGTCGTCCTGACCGTGATCGGCGGCTTCGGCGCGGTGGCCAGCGGCCGGCACGGCTTCGGCTCGGCCGTGTTCGCCGTGGTGTTCGGCATCGGCGCGGGTCTCGTCCTCGACGAGTTCGCGCTGATCCTGCACCTCGACGACGTCTACTGGAGCGAGGAGGGCCGCAAGAGCGTCGAGGTCGTGGTGCTCACCGCGGCCCTGGTGGGCCTGATGCTCAGCGGTTTCCTGCCGTTCGGCGTCAACGACCTCTCGGAGGACGAACTGCAGGACCGCGCGGGCGTGATGGTGAGCATCGCCGTGAACTTCCTCATCTCGCTGCTGGCCCTGAGCAAGGGCAAGACACGTATGGCGATCTTCGGCGTGATCGTTCCGCTCGTCGCCCTGGTCGGCGCGATCCGCCTCGCCCGCCCCGGCTCCCCGTGGGCCAAGCGCTTCTACCGCAACCGGCACCGCGCCCGGGCCAAGTCCCGGCTGCGGGCCTACCACCACGACCGCCGCTGGGCGGGCCCCCGCCGCAGGATTCAGGACTGGATCGGCGGCAAACCGGATCCGGAACCCGTCCGGTCCCTGCCCGGCGGCCGGTGACGGAGTCCGGAGATCGCGCACAGCACCAGCACGGCCGCGATCGCGGCCAGATGCTCCTTGCCCGCCAGGTTCTCCTTGAACAGCACCTCGACCACCATGGCCGCGACGACGACCCCCACGGTGACGTACGCGCGATACCGCAGGCCGAGGAAGACCGCGAGCCCGACCACGGCCGCCGACGGCCCGGTGTCCACGACCCACGCGTCCGAGGCGGGCAGCCCCAGCGGGCCGTGCGGGCCGAGCGCGACGCCCACGCGCGCGTAGAGCGTGCCGGCCAGCGTGGCGACGTACGCGACGACGAGCGTGCGCCACCAGCCCAGGCAGATCTCGGCGATCCCGAACACGATCAGTATCTGCGCGAGCGCGCCCCACACGGGCAGGTCCAGGGCCGGTACGAAGAGGGAGAGCGGGGTGCGCAGAAGGGCGAGCCAGAGCGCGTCCTCGGCGCGGACGGCACCGATGTCCTGGACGAACCGGTAGCCCCAGGGCTGGTTCTGCACGAACTGCATGACCGTCGTCAGACACACCCCGGCGACGGTCATGGGGACCGCCCGCCACCGCCTCACGACGAGGCCCGCACGCACGGTCGCGTACAGCGGCCCCCATTCGGCGCGGGCGAACCGGGCCGGTCGGGCCAGGCGGGCGGGGGTGGTCATGGGCGGGCGACCACGAGCTCGTACGAGCTCATGTGCCCTATGTTCCGATCCCTGATCTGTCTCATCCACGCGTACTCATCTGTGTGACTCCAGGTGCTTGCGGTGCAGCCATTTCGGCAGGCCCGGCGCCTCCAGGAACCCCTCCGCGCGGGCCGCGGCGAGGCCGATGCGCGGTAGGTCACCGCTCTTCTCGAAGAGCAGGAACCGGGGTTCCCAGATGGGCCGGTACTTGGCGTTGGCGCGGTACAGCGACTCGATCTGCCACCAGCGCGAGAAGAAGCTGAGGAGTGACCTCCACAGCCGCAGTACCGGGCCCGCGCCGAGACGCGCCCCACGTTCGAAGACGGAACGGAACATGGCGAAGTTGAGCGAGACCTGCGTGATCCCGATCTCGGGGGCCCGCTGGAGGAGCTCGATGACCATGAACTCCATCAGCCCGTTCTCGGAGTCCCGGTCCCGCCGCATGAGGTCGAGCGAGAGCCCGTGCGGCCCCCAGGGCACGAAGGAGAGCACCGCCCTCAACTCGCCCTCCCCATAGGTGCATTCGAGCATCACGCACCGCCCGTCACCCGGATCCCCGAGCCGCCCGAGCGCCATGCTGAAGCCCCGCTCGGTCGCCCCGTCCCGCCAGTCGTCGGCACGCTTCAGGAGGTACGCCATCTCGTCGGCCGGGATGTCCTCGTGGCGCCGGACGCGGACCTGGTAGCCCGCGCGCTGGACGCGGTTGTAGGCCTGGCGGACGGTCCGCATGGCCCGCCCCTCCAGCGTGAACTCGGCCGTCTCGACGATCGCCTCGTCTCCCAGCTCCAGCGCGTCGAGGCCGTGGCGCGCGTAGATGGTCCCCGCCTCCTCGCTCGCGCCCATCACCGCCGGAATCCAGCCATGTACGCGCGCCTCGGCGAGCCAGGGGCCGATGGCGCCGGGCCACGCCTCGGGATCGCCGATGGGGTCGCCGGAGGCCAGCGAGACACCGCTCACGACGCGGTAGACGACGGCTGCCTTGCCGGTCGGGGACCACACCACGCTCTTCTCGCGGCGCAGCGCGAAGTAGCCGAGGGAGTCGCGGTCGCCGTTCTTGTCGAGCAGCGCGCGCAGCCGCCGCTCGTCGTCCTCGGTGAGCGGGTCGACGGCGCGGCGGGAACGGAAGGCCGCGTAGAACACGGCGAGGACCAGCAGGGTGCTGAGGACGTTGATGGCGACGTTCACCCAGTTGGGAGTGGTGACGCCGGGGAAGTGGGAGTCGTCGGCGGCGACCGAGATCAGCCGCAGGGTGCCGTAGCGCCAGCGGTCCGGGAACGTCGAGGGGTGCGCGTCGTGCGCGTTGTTCGTGACGGTCACCAGGAGTGCGGCGAGCAGTGAGCAGAGCAGCAGTCCGCCGACCGCGACGGCGGCCGCCAGCTTCGGGTTCGAGCGGTCGCCCTTCGCGTAGAACTCGCGCCGGCCGATGACGAGGGATGCCACGAAGGCGGCCGTGAGGGCGAGGGAGATCCAGTTCTGCGGGTACTGGCGGATCTCCGGGAAGGCCATCGCGAAGGCGAACAGCAGGAGGAAGAGCCCGCTGAGTACGAGGTTGAGGATCCAGGCCGCTCGTTTGCGACGGCGCATCGTGATCGCCAGGAACATCGTGAACGCACCCGACGCGAAGCCTGCCGTCAGGAGATACGGGGTGAAGTAGTCCTCGGTGTTGTGGCGGCGCACGTCCTGGCCGAGGGAGACCCATGCGGCGCTCAGGAAGTTGAGGAACGTGACGACGCGGAGGTACCACACGGCGAACGCGGTGGCGCGCCGCGAGGCGGGGGTGGTTGGGCGGGCGCCGTCGCCGGTGCGGGCGGGGGCCCGCGCTGGCTCCGGGGCCGGGTTGTGCACGACGGCAATTCGGGCGGGTCCCATGAAAAGTGATGATATGGGGCGTTTTTACGTATGGGCGCCTATGGGGAGGGGCGGTTCTGTTGGGCGGCGAGTGCGGGTGGGTGGGGGCTGGTCGCGCAGTTCCCCGCGCCCCTGAAAAGCAGGGGGCTGCGCCCCGCAGACAAAAGACATGGGGCGCAGCCCCGTCTTTCAGGGGCGCGGGGCTGTGTCTATTTGCGGCTCCGCCGCGGGGCGCGACCAGCCCCCACCCACCCGCACCCGACGAACTACCCCCAGGCCGCTATTCCTTCTCGGGGTCCTCAGAGTCCTCGGTGCCCTCCGGGATCTCCGCCGCCAACGCGGCAGCCGCCTGCACCAGTGGCAAGGCGAGCAACGCCCCCGCCCCCTCCCCGACCGTCACCCCGTGATCGAGCAGAGGCTCGAGCGCCATCCGGTCGAACGCCTTCGCCTGCGCCGGCTCGCCGCTGGTCTGGCCCGCCAGCCACCAGTCCGGCGCCCGGAAGGCAACCCGCTGCCCGACCAGCGCACACGCGGCCGAGACGACCCCGTCAAGGATCACCGGCGTCTTCCGCGCCGCACTCTGCAACAGGAACCCGGTGATCGCGGCCAGGTCGGCCCCGCCCACGGTCGCGAGCAGCTGAAGCTGATCGCCGAGCACGGGCCGAGCGCGACGCAGCGCGTCGCGAACCGCCGCACACTTGCGCATCCAGGCGAGGTCGTCGATCGCCCGCCCGCCACGCCCGGTGACAACCGACGCATCGGTGCCGCACAGCGCGGCGATCAGCACGGCCGCGGCCGTGGTCCCCCCGACGCTCACGTCCCCGAGCACGACGAGATCGGTCCCGGAGTCCGCCTCCTCGTCCGCGACGGCGACCCCCGCGCGGAACGCGGCCTCCGCCTCCTCCAGGGACAGCGCGTCCTCCACGTCGATCCGCCCGGACCCACGCCGCACCCGATGCCGTACGACCTCGTCGGGCAGGCTCTCCGGCTCGCAGTCGAGTGCCATGTCCACCACCCGCACGGGCACCCCGAGCCGCCGGGCCAGCACGGCGGCGGGGCTCACGCCGTCCAGCACGGCACGCACCAGCTCGTCCGCGCTTCCCGCGGGCCGCGCCGACACCCCCAGTTCGGCGACCCCGTGGTCACCCGCGAACAGCACCACACGCGGACGCTCGATCGCCCGCACCGGCACGGCGGCCTGCGCCGCCGCCAGCCACTCACCGAGTTCGTCGAGGCGCCCCAGGGACCCGGGCGGCACGACCTGCCGCTCCCGGCGCGCCTCGGCGTCACGCCGTACGCCACCGTCGGGGCGCTCGATCAGATCGGTGAAGTCGTCGAGATTAAGCGAGCTCATTCGCCGAACAGTACCGGCAGTGATCGGGCCGGTCTCCTGACGGTCGGTCAGTGCGCTTCACAGGGTCGTTGCATCGAAGATCGCTATCCCATACGTTCCGGTTTGCAGTGGATTGTCATACCGGTTTGTATCGACCGGTAGTAGCTCATATCAGCCTCTACAGGGTCGTACCGCGTCGGACCGGCAGGAGCAGACAGACCATGCCCCCCACACCCGCCACATCACCCACGCCCGCCACACCGCCCGCACAGCCCGCGCCTCCCGTACAGCAGACCGTCGCCCGGCGCCGCGCCGCGTACCTCAGCGAACTCGCCCAGGGCACCGACCACTTCCACGAGCCCCGCCGGCCCGACTGCCCCTGGTGCGGCTCCCCGCGGCTGCGCACCCGCCTGCGCACCCCGGACCTGCTCCAGCACAAGCCCGGCACCTTCGTCGTCGACGAGTGCGAGGACTGCGCCCACGCCTTCCAGAACCCCCGCCTCACCGCCCAGGGCCTCGCCTTCTACTACCGGGACTTCTACGAGGGCCACGAGAGCCGGCAGAGCCACGAGAACTTCGCCGAGCGGCGCCTGCACGCCCGGGCGCGACGCAGACGCCACGAGGCCGCCGCCCGCGCCATGCTCCCGTTCCCCGAGCCCGAGAGCTGGCTGGACGTCGGCACCGGCCACGGCCACTTCCCGGCGGCGGCCAAGGAGTTGTACACCTACACGTCCTTCGACGGGCTCGACCCCACCTCGCGCGTCGAGAAGGCGCGGACGGCGGGCCGCGTCGAGGAGGCGCACCACGGACGGCTGCCCGACCTCGTCGACCGGCTGCGCGCCCGCTACGACGTGGTCAGCATGTTCCACCATCTGGAGCACAGCCCCGACCCGCGCGAGGAACTGCGCGCCGCGCTCGCCGTGCTGCGCCCCGGCGGGCACCTGCTCGTCGAAGTCCCGGACCCGGACTGCGCGTTCGGCGCGCTGCTCGGCAAGTGGTGGGTGTCGTACTGCCAGCCGCAGCACCTCCACCTCATGCCGCTGCGCAACCTGCTCGACGAACTGGACGAACTCGGCTGCTCGGTCGTCTCCACCGACCGCCGCGAACCGCACATCCCGTACGACCTGACGGGCGCCCTCGCCCTCGCGATCGGCAACCGGCTGCCCGGCGGTGACGAGCCCTGGCGCCCCGTCCCGCCGACCGACCTCCAGCGCACCCTCCGTACGGCCCTGACCCGGGCCACCGCCCCGCTGCTCGCCTCGGCCCAGGTCCTGGACCATGCCCTGGCCCCGCTCCTGCGCCGCACCCGCTTCTCGAACGCGTACCGGATCATCGCCCGCAAGACGACGAAGAGGCCCTCCCCCTAGGCCTCCCGAAAAGGTTCCCTTACCCCCTGTCGCCCTTCAGTCTCTGTCGCCTCTGTCGCCCTTCAGGGTGAGGGCCTGGCCCGCCACCACCAGCAGCACGTGCTCGCACTCGGTCGCGAACGCCGCGTTGAGGCGGCCGAGTTCGTCGCGGTAGCGACGGCCGGAGGGGGTGGCGGGGACGATGCCGGAGCCGACCTCGTTCGAGACGGCGACCACCGTGCGGCGGGTCTCGCGGACGGCGGCCGTCAGCTCCTCGATCCGGGCCCGCAGCGCGCGTTCGCCGCCGCCGGCCCACTCGTCGTCGTCCCACGCGTTCACCGAGTCCATCGCGTCCGTCAGCCACAACGACAGACAGTCGACGAGCAGCGGCGCCCCGTCGTCCTTCAGCAGGGGCACGAGGTCACAGGTCTCGGTGGTACGCCACGAACCGGGCCGCCGCTCCCGGTGGGCGTGCACGCGGGCGGCCCACTCGCCGTCCCCGTTCCGCGTCCCGCCGGTGGCCACGTACAGCACATCGGGAAAGGCCTCCAGCCTCCGCTCGGCCTCCACCGACTTCCCGGACCGCGCCCCGCCGAGCACCAGAGTCCGCCGGGGCACGTCGGGCACGTCCTCGTACACCCCCACGGTCAGCGTCGTACCGTCCGGCACGGCCCGTGCCCCCGCCGCCGCGAGCCGCCGCCGCAGCTCCCGGCCCGGCGGCACATCGTGGTCGAGGTGCACCGCGATCACGTCCGTGGTCGGCCCGACGGCTCCCGCCATCCGCAGCCGGGCCAGCGCGTCCGGCCGCCCGACGACATCGGCGAGCACCATGTCGTACGTCCCGGACGTCCCGGCCGCCGCCTCGTCCAGCCCCGCGGGCGCCGCGCCCGGCGGCAGGTACAGCAGCCGCTGCCCGTCGGGTCCCGTCACCGCGTACCCGGTCCCCGGCGCGTCCATCGGCACCGCCCGCACCCGATGCCCCGTCAGCAGCGCGAGCTCCCGCCCGTCGGGCACCCGCCCCGGCTGCGGCAGCCCGGCCGGCACCTCCACCGCGGGCCCGTCGTGCGGATGCGACAACAACACCTGCCGCACCCCACCCAACGAATGCCCGGCCCGAGCCGCGGCAAAGGCCGCCCCCGGCGTCAGGTCCAGCAACAGGGCCCCGTCAACCAACAGAGCGGCAGCCGCCCGAGCATCCACACCAAGCGCCACCGCACAAGCGGCACAGGCACAGTCGGGGCGGGGCAGCCCCGAGGGCCCACCGGTACCAAGCAAAGTAACTTCCACGGATCCAATTTTTCCGCGTCGCTCCGGGTCCTGCGCGTCAGGGGACACGATGCCCCGCCTTTCTTTCAGGGGCGCGGGGCTGTGACATTCGCGGCTCCGCCGCGATGGGGGTCCCCCCGCTCATGGGGGTCCCCCCGCTCGAGCGAAGCCGAGAGTGGGGGAGAAGCCGAGAGTGGGGGAGCGACAAGCCCCCACCAACCCGCAGACAGCACACAACGGTTCACGACCTGCACCTTTGAACACCGCACAACCAGCGGAGCGCCTAGGCTTCAGGGCGAGAGCCCGATCTTGCTGGGAACTTTGGGAGGCTGACATGGCGGCATGGACGTGGCGGTTCGAGAAGACCGACGGGACGGAAGTCCAGCCCGCGGTCCAGCCCGAGGAGTTCACCACCCAGGGCGACGCGGAGTCCTGGCTCGGCGAACACTGGAAGGCGCTGTCCGAAGGGGGAGCGGACCAGGTCCGGATCTTCGAGGACGCCACGGAGATCTACGGCCCGATGAGCCTGCACGCCGAGGCTACCTAGGCCCGTAGCCCATACGTGTGAGGGCCGCTGTCGTAACGAACGACAGCGGCCCTTCCACTGCCTTCCACTGCCTTCCGCCGCCCTCCGCGGGGCCTCAGCCCCGTACGCCGCACAGGTGAAGCAGGGCCGCCACCCGGCGGTACGGATCCGTGCGCCCGGCCCGCTCCTCGGCGGCCAGCAGCGTCTCCACGTCGTCCGGGACGGCCGCGTCGTCCGCGGCGGTGTCCGTGAAGACCCGCACCCCGTACCAGGCGTGCAAGGGTGCCCCGATCCCGGCGAGTGTGCCGGTGAGCGCGTCGAGCCGGTCGGCCCGTACGTCGAGCCCGAGCCGGTTCGTGTACGTGGTGCTGTCGAAGGACGTCAGCGTGTTCGCCCAGTCGCCGGCCAGCCCGGGCCGCATGGCCAGCGCGTCGGCGTTCCGTACGAGCAGGGACAGCAGTCCGCCGGGGGCCAGCATCCGGCCAAGTCCGGCGAGCAGGGGGTCGGGCTCCTGGACGTACATCAGCACGCCGTGGCACAGCACCACGTCGAAGGCGCCCGGCAGGAAGTGGACGCCGGTGTCCCGTCCGTCGCTCTCGACGAGCCGCACCCGGCTCCGGATCCCCTCCGGCTCGGCGGCGAGGGCCTCACGCGCGACGTCGATCATCCTGGCGTCCTGCTCGACCCCGGTGACCTGATGGCCGGCCCGGGCCAGTCGCAGCGCCTGCGTGCCCTGGCCCATGCCCACGTCGAGCACGCGCAGCCGCTGCCCGACCGGGAACCGGCCGGCTATCTGCTCGTCGAGCTGCCGGGCGACCAGCTCCTGCCGTACGACGTCACGCAGGCTGCCCAGCTTGCTCAGCCAGGCCTCGGCGGCGCCCCCTGCGAAGGATGCCGCGCTCAGGGCCGCTCTCCGCGCTTGACCTGCGGCTTCGGCAGCCGGAGGCGACGCATCTGGAGGCTGCGCATCAGCGCGTAGGCGACCGCGCCGCGCTTGGGCACGTCCGGGAAGCGCGCGGCCAGCTGCTTCTTCAGGCGGATCGCGATGCCGATCGAGTCGACCACGATCATCACGATCACGAAGAGCCACAGCAGCAGTGCCACGTTCTGCAGCTGGGCGATCCGGACCATGCTCAGTACGAGGATGATCACGGCCAGTGGCAGGAAGAACTCGGCGATGCAGAAGCGCGAGTCGATGAAGTCGCGCGCGAACTTCCGCACGGGACCCTTGTCCCGGGCGGGTAGATAGCGCTCGTCACCACTGGCCAGCGCTTCGCGCTGCTTGGCCATGCTGGTACGGCGCTCGTCGCGCTGCCGCTTGGCGGCCTCCTTGCGCGTCGTCGGCGTATTGGCCACGCTGCGGCGCTGGGACTGGGCCTCACTGCGCTTGGGCGTGGGCCGACCCTTGGGGGCCTGCGGGTCACGGGGCTGATTGGAGTCGGTCACCGGCGCCTTGTCGGCGTGGGCCTTCTCATCCTTGGCACGGCTACGGAACACAAAACCCAAGGGTACGGGGTGCAGAGGCATGGACGTCCGCCCAGGGGGGAACGATCCGGCAACACCGGTCGTCTCTAGGGGGCAGAGGAGCCTGAAAAAGGGGTGGCCGCCCACGGTTTTCCCGGCCGACCCCGGGGAGAACCCCGGGGGACACCTACTCCCTACGCCGGAGCAAGATCCTTCGTAGTCGTCCTTGGGGATGAGCGCATCGGTCCCCGAACAGTGCGGTAATGGATGCAGGGCCCGTACTGTGGGTTCTGTTGCAGTCGCTGGAGCTGAAGTCCGTCAGAAGGGGGCGCGCGAAGCCCATGAGCGGTGTCATGAAGCGTATGGGGATGATCTTCCGCGCGAAGGCGAACAAGGCCCTTGACCGGGCCGAGGACCCGCGCGAAACCCTCGACTACTCGTACCAGAAGCAGCTGGAGCTGCTGCAGAAAGTGCGCCGGGGTGTCGCCGACGTGGCGACCTCCCGCAAGCGCCTGGAGCTGCAGCTGAACCAGCTCCAGAGCCAGTCCTCCAAGCTGGAGGACCAGGGCCGCAAGGCGCTCGCGCTCGGCCGGGAGGACCTGGCCCGTGAGGCGCTGTCGCGCCGTGCCGCGCTCCAGCAGCAGGTCACCGACCTGGAGACGCAGCACCAGACCCTCCAGGGCGAGGAGGAGAAGCTCACCCTCGCGGCGCAGCGGCTCCAGGCCAAGGTCGACGCCTTCCGGACCAAGAAGGAAACGATCAAGGCGACGTACACGGCCGCCCAGGCGCAGACCCGGATCGGGGAGGCCTTCTCCGGCATCTCCGAGGAGATGGGCGACGTCGGCATGGCCATCCAGCGCGCCGAGGACAAGACCGCGCAGCTCCAGGCGCGCGCCGGTGCCATCGACGAGCTGCTCGCCTCCGGCGCCCTCGACGACTCCTCCGGGCTCGCCAAGGACGACATCCAGACCGAGCTCGACCGGCTCTCCGGCGGCACGGACGTGGAGCTGGAGCTCCAGCGCATGAAGGCCGAGCTGGCCGGCGGGTCCTCCTCCCAGCAGGCGATCGAGGGCGGCAAGGGTCAGACTCAGTCCCAGCAGCAGCCGAAGGACACTCCGCGCTTCGACAAGCAGTAGGCCGGAGGCAGTAGCCGCAGGCAGTGGTCCCACGCCGAGGAGGGCGTCATGATCGTACGGATCATGGGGGAGGGACAGGTGAGGCTGGACGACGGCCACCTCACCGAACTGAACAAGCTGGACGACGAGCTCCTGGCGGAGATGGAGTCCGGTGACGAGGAGGGCTTCCGGCGCACGCTGGGGGCGCTCCTCGACGCGGTCCGCCACCTTGGCACGCCACTCCCTGACGCCGCCCTCGAACCCTCCGAGCTGATCCTCCCGTCCCCGGACGCGACGCTCACCGAGGTCCGGGAGATGCTGAACGACGACGGCTTGATCCCGGGCTGACTGTCTTTAGGGGCGCGGGGAACCGCGCGACCAGCCACACCCAACCCGCACCCGACGACCCGCCAGACGGGGTCTGGGGCGGAGCCCCAGATGGATGGGACGGGTAAGGGCGGCGGGGGCGAAAACCCTGGCCGCGCCCCGATTCCCGTCGGCACCAGTTCCGCCCCCTGCAAGGGCCCCGTACCGTAAACAGGTGTGAGCACACTGGAGCGAGCCCGGAACCGCCTGCGGGCATACCCGCTGCTGGTGGACGGCGCCCTCGCGGCCGCAGTCCTCGCCTGCATGCTCGTCGGCTCGTTCGCGGACCCGAACGGCCGACACGGCGGCCCGGACTGGGGCGCCCGCACCCCCGACATCCCCAGCCTCGCGCTCATGCTGCTGGCCGCCACGGCCCTGGTCTTCCGCCGCCGCCACCCCCTGAGGGTCCTCGCCGCGACGAGCGCCCTGTCCGCCGTGGAGTTCGTGACGGGCGACCCCAGGGCCCCCGTCGCGATGTCAGCCGTCGTCGCCCTCTACACGGTGGCGTCGGCGACCGACCGGCCCACCACCTGGCGCGTGGGCCTGCTCACCATGACCGTGCTGACAGGGATCGCCATGCTCGCCGGCCCCCTGCCCTGGTACGCACAGGAGAACCTCGGCATCTTCGCCTGGACCGGCATGGCCGCCGCCGCGGGCGACGCGGTCCGCAGCCGCCGCGCCTTCGTACACGCCATACGCGAACGAGCCGAGCGCGCCGAGCGCACACGCGAGGAGGAGGCCCGCCGCCGCGTCGCCGAGGAACGCCTCCGGATCGCCCGCGACCTGCACGACGTCGTCGCCCACCACATCGCACTCGTCAACGTGCAGGCCGGAGTGGCCGCGCACGTCATGGACAAGCGTCCGGACCAGGCCAAGGAAGCCCTCGCCCACGTCCGCGAGGCCAGCCGCTCCGCGCTCAACGAACTCCGGGCGACCGTGGGCCTGTTGAGGCAGTCCGGCGACCCCGAGGCGCCCACCGAACCCGCCCCGGGCCTGCACCGCCTCGAAGAGCTCGTCGGTACCTTCCGCAGCGCGGGCCTGCCCGTGGAAGTGGCCCGCACCGACCACGGCACCGCCCTCCCCGCGGCCGTCGACCTGGCCGCGTACCGCGTCATCCAGGAAGCCCTCACCAATGTGCGCAAGCACGCGGGCCCGGACGCGAGGGCCGAGGTCAGCGTCGTACGCGTGGGGCCGAACGTGGAGATCACCGTCCTCGACAACGGGCCGGGCGACGACGCCGAGGCCCGGCTGGAGGAGAACGGCGGCCACGGGCTTCTCGGTATGCGCGAGCGGGTCACGGCCCTGAACGGCGTCTGCACCGCCGGACCCCGATACGGAGGCGGCTTCCGGGTCCATGCGATCCTGCCGGTCAAGAGCCGCACCGGAAGCGCCGCGTCCACAGTGGCGTCCGCATCAGCGGCATCCACGCCAGCGGCATCCACGCCAGCGGCATCCACGCCAGCGGCATCCGCACCGGCGGCAGCGGCCACCGCATCAACCACCGCATCGCCCACCGCATCGCCCACCGCATCGCCCACCGCATCGCCCAAGGCACCCACGGGGGACCCCGCATGACCATCCGCGTCCTGCTCGCCGACGATCAGGCACTGCTGCGCAGCGCGTTCCGCGTCCTGGTCGACTCCGAGCCCGACATGGAGGTCGTCGGAGAAGCCTCGGACGGGGCGGAGGCGGTGCGCCTGGCCCGCGAGGAACGGGCCGACATCGTGCTCATGGACATCCGCATGCCCGGCACCGACGGTCTCGCCGCGACCCGGCTCATCAGCGCCGACCCGGGCCTCGCCCACGTACGCGTCGTCATGCTGACGACCTTCGAGGTCGACGAGTACGTGGTGCAGTCGCTGCGCGCCGGAGCCTCCGGGTTCCTCGGCAAGGGCTCCGAGCCGGACGAACTGCTCAACGCGATCCGGATCGCGGCGGGCGGCGAGGCGCTGTTGTCGCCGGCCGCCACCAAGGGGCTGATCGCGAAGTTCCTCGCGCAGGGGGACGGCGACGACGACCGGGACCCCGCTCGCGCCGAACGCCTCGAAGCGCTGACCGTCCGGGAGCGCGAGGTCCTCGTCCAGGTCGCCGGCGGCCACTCGAACGACGAGATCGCCGAGCGCCTCGCGGTCAGCCCGCTCACGGTGAAGACTCACGTCAACCGGGCCATGGCCAAGCTGGGCGCCCGCGACCGGGCCCAACTGGTGGTTATCGCGTACGAGTCGGGACTGGTACGCCCAAGGGTGGAGTGAGCTCCACCCGCGCATACTGCGGTCGCGGTATGCGCGGCGTAAGGAAACGGGACCTGGGGGCGAGGGGACGGCCTCACCCATGGCTCAGAGTGATAGGCAGACGCTCACATGAGCCCATTCTGCCGCTCCGCAGCCTCAAGCCACAGAAGAGAGACTCGTCACCCATGTCCTGGCTGTCCCGCTTCAGCCTCGCCCAACGTGCCCTCATCGGCCTGATGTCGATCATCGCCCTGGCCTTCGGGGCGATAGCCATCCCGCAGCTCAAGCAACAGCTGCTGCCCACCATCGAATTACCCATGGTGTCGGTCCTGGCGCCGTACCAGGGCGCGTCCCCCGACGTGGTCGAGAAGCAGGTCGTCGAGCCCCTTGAGGACACCCTCGAAGCAGTCGACGGGATCTCGGGCCTCACCTCCACGGCCAGCGAGGGCAACGCCCTCGTCATGGTCTCCTTCGACTACGGCAACAACGCCGACCGGATCGTCGCCGACGTCCAGCAGGCCGTGAGCCGCGCCCGTACGCAGCTCCCGGACACCGTGGACCCGCAGGTCGTCGCCGGCTCCACCGACGACATCCCGACCGTGGTCCTCGCCGTCACCTCCGACAAGGACCAGCAGGCCCTCTCGGACCAGCTTGACCGCACGGTCGTGCCCGGGCTGAAGGACATCGACGGCGTCGGCCAGGTCACCGTCGACGGCGTGCGGGACCTGGAGGTCGCGGTCACGCCCGACGACGCGAAGCTGGCGAAGGCGGGGCTGACCACGGCCGCGCTCGGCCAGGCCCTCCAGGCGGGCGGCGCGACCGTCCCGGCCGGCTCCTTCGACGAGGACGGCAGCAACCGCACGGTCCAGGTCGGCGGCGGCTTCACCGCGCTGAAGCAGATCGAGGACCTGATGGTCACGGGCGAGGGCGGCAAGAAGCCCGTACGCCTCGGTGCCGTCGCCACCGTCGAGGAGAAGCCCGCCCGGACGGAGTCCATCACGCGGACGAACGGCAGGCCCAGCCTCGCGGTCGCCGTCACCATGGACCACGACGGCAGCGCGGTCGCGGTCT
The DNA here is from genome assembly GCF_026341515.1 of Streptomyces sp. NBC_00878. Taxonomy (NCBI): domain Bacteria; kingdom Bacillati; phylum Actinomycetota; class Actinomycetes; order Kitasatosporales; family Streptomycetaceae; genus Streptomyces; species Streptomyces sp. NBC_00878. Next base: position 7,986,827 of record NZ_JAPEOK010000001.1, read on the forward strand.
CCGACGCGGTCCAGGACAAGCTGCCCGGCATGCGCAAGGACCTCGGCTCCGGCGCCACGCTCACGGTCGTCAGCGACCAGGGCCCGGCCGTCTCCAAGTCCATCAAGGGCCTGACCACCGAAGGCGCGCTCGGTCTGCTCTTCGCGGTCCTGGTCATCCTGGTCTTCCTGGCGTCGATCCGCTCGACGCTGGTCACCGCGGTCTCCATCCCGCTCTCGGTCGTCCTCGCGCTCATCGTGCTGTGGACCCGCGACGAGTCGCTCAACATCCTGACGCTGGGCGCCCTGACCATCGCCATCGGCCGGGTCGTCGACGACTCGATCGTGGTCCTGGAGAACATCAAGCGTCACCTCGGCTACGGCGAGGAGCGCCAGGAGGCGATCCTCAAGGCCGTACGCGAGGTCGCGGGCGCGGTCACCTCCTCGACGCTCACCACGGTCGCGGTGTTCCTGCCCATCGGTCTGACCGGCGGCATGGTCGGCGAGCTCTTCGGCTCGTTCTCCCTGACCGTCACGGCGGCCCTGCTGGCCTCGCTGCTCGTCTCGCTGACGGTCGTACCGGTGCTCTCGTACTGGTTCCTGCGTGCCCCCAAGGACGTGCGCGGCGTCGACCCGGACGAGGCGCGCCGCAAGGCCGAGGAGAAGGAGGCGCGCAGCCGCCTCCAGCGCTTCTACGTTCCCGTCCTGCGCTTCGCCACCCGCCGCCGCCTCACCAGCGTGGCGATCGCGGCGGCCGTCCTCATCGGTACGTTCGGCATGGCGCCCCTGCTGAAGACGAACTTCTTCGACCAGGGCGAGCAGGAAATCCTCACGGTCAAGCAGGAGTTGAAGCCCGGCACCAGCCTGGCGGCGACCGACGCCGAGACCAAGAAGATCGAGAAGATGCTCGACGGCGTCAAGGGCGTCGAGGACTACCAGGTCACGGTCGGTTCCTCCGGCTTCATGGCCGCGTTCGGCGGGGGCACGGACACCAACCAGGCCTCCTACACCGTCAAGGTGGACGGCTCGGCCTCCTTCGACGACGTCCAGGACCGCATCGAGGAGGGGCTCGGCAAGCTCTCCGGGATCGGTACGACGACGGTCGCGGCCGGTGACGGCTTCGGCAGCCAGGACCTGAGCGTCGTGGTGAAGGCCGCCGACGCCGACGTACTGCGCAAGGCCTCGGAGGAGGTACGGGACGCGGTCGCCGGGCTCGACGACGTCACCGACGTGACGAGCGACCTCGCCCAGTCCGTGCCGCGGATCTCGGTCAAGGCCAACGACAAGGCCGCCGCGGCCGGGTTCAACGACACGACCCTCGGCGCTGCCGTCACCCAGGCGGTGCGCGGCACCACCAGCGGCAAGGCGATCCTGGACGACACCGAGCGCGATGTCGTCATCAAGTCGGCGAAGCCGGCCGAGACGCTGTCCGAGCTGAGGAACCTCAGCCTCGGGTCCGTGAAGCTCGGCGACATCGCCACGGTCCAGCTGGTCGACGGTCCGGTCTCGATGACCCGCATCGACGGCCGGCGCGCGGCCACCATCACGGCGAAGCCGACCGGTGACAACACGGGCGCGGTCAGCTCCGACCTCACGGCGAAGCTCGACGCGCTCAAGCTGCCGGCCGGTGCCACGGCCGACATCGGCGGTGTCTCGCAGGACCAGGAGGACTCGTTCGCGTCCCTCGGTCTGGCGATGCTCGCGGCGATCGCGCTCGTCTTCATGCTGCTGGTCGCGACCTTCCGGTCGCTGATCCAGCCGCTGATCCTGCTCGTCTCGATCCCGTTCGCGGCGACGGGTGCCATCGGCCTGCTGGTCGTCACCGGTACGCCGTTGGGTGTGCCGTCGATGATCGGCATGCTGATGCTCATCGGCATCGTCGTGACCAACGCGATCGTGCTGATCGACCTGATCAACCAGTACCGCAAGCAGGGTTACGGCGTCGTCGAGGCCGTGGTGGAAGGCGGCCGGCACCGGCTCCGCCCGATCCTCATGACGGCGCTGGCCACCATCTTCGCCCTGCTGCCCATGGCGCTGGGCGTCACCGGCGAGGGCGGCTTCATCGCCAAGCCGCTGGCGGTGGTGGTGATCGGCGGTCTGATCACGTCGACGCTGCTGACCCTGCTCCTGGTGCCGACGCTCTACGCGATGGTCGAACTCCGCAAGGAGCGCCGCGCGAAGAAGAAGGCCGCGAAGCGGGCGAAGAAGGCCGAGGCCTCCGACTCCGATTCCGATTCCGATTCGGACAAGCCGGAGCCCGTGGGGGTGTAGGTGGGGCGGGGGCTCCGCCCCCGAACCCCCGTTGCGCAGTTCCCCGCGCCCCCAATTGGGGGCGCGGGGAACTGCGCAGTCTTTTAGGGGCGCGGGGCTGTATCGATATGCTGCTCCACCGCGATGGGGGTCCCCCCGCTCGAGCGAAGCCGAGAGTGGGGGAGAAGCCGAGAGTGGGGGAGCGACCAGCCACGACGAACCCGCAGACGAAGCCCAGCCCTTCCGGCGGAGCCCTACGGCAGCGCCAGCATCCGCTCAAGCGCCAGTCTCGCGAACTGCTCCGTCTCCCGGTCCACCTCGATGCGGTTGACGAGGTTGCCCTCGGCCAGGGACTCCAGGGTCCAGACCAGGTGGGGGAGGTCGATGCGGTTCATGGTCGAGCAGAAGCAGACCGTCTTGTCGAGGAAGACGACCTCCTTGTCCTCGCTCGCGAAACGGTTCGCCAGCCGCCGTACAAGGTTCAGCTCCGTGCCGATCGCCCACTTGGAACCGGCCGGAGCCGCCTCCAGGGCCTTGATGATGTACTCCGTGGAACCCACGTGGTCCGCCGCCTCGACGACCTCGTGCTTGCACTCGGGGTGCACCAGGACGTTGACACCGGGGATCCGGGCGCGCACGTCGTTGACCGAGTCGAGCGAGAAGCGGCCGTGCACCGAGCAGTGGCCCCGCCACAGGATCATCTTGGCGTCCCGGAGCTGCTCGGCCGTGAGCCCGCCGTTCGGCTTGTGGGGGTTGTAGAGGACGCAGTCCTCCAGCGTCATCCCCATGTCACGGACCGCGGTGTTGCGCCCGAGGTGCTGGTCGGGGAGGAACAGCACCTTCGACCCCTGCTCGAAGGCCCACTCCAGGGCCCGCTGAGCATTCGACGACGTGCAGATCGTGCCTCCGTGCTTGCCCGTGAACGCCTTGATGTCCGCGGACGAGTTCATGTACGAGACGGGCACGACCTGCTCGGCTATCCCGGCCTCGGTCAGCACGTCCCAGCACTCGGCGACCTGCTCGGCGGTGGCCATGTCGGCCATCGAGCAGCCGGCGGCCAGGTCGGGCAGGACCACCTTCTGGTCGTCGGAGGTCAGGATGTCCGCCGACTCGGCCATGAAGTGCACACCGCAGAACACGATGTACTCGGCCTCGGGACGCGCGGCGGCGTCCTTGGCGAGCTTGAAGGAGTCCCCCGTGACATCCGCGAACTGGATGACCTCGTCGCGCTGGTAGTGGTGGCCGAGCACGAAGACCTTGTCCCCGAGCTTCTCCTTGGCCGCGCGGGCGCGCTCGACCAGGTCCGGGTCGGACGGCGAGGGCAGGTCACCGGGACAGTCGACGCCGCGCTCGCTCCTCGGGTCGGCCTCACGGCCGAGGAGCAGCAGGGCGAGGGGCGTCGGCTGTACGTCGAGTTCCTGGGTCTGGGCGGTGGTCACGACACGCACCCTTTCTGTTCTGCGGCCCGCTTGGATCGACCGGCTGGAACGATCAAGCAGAACAAGCCTTTTCGTCGAAATGACGTTATCTATCATAACCGCTTCATGTCAGTTTGACGACGGCCATAACGTCTATGTGACGTGAATCCCGTGGGGTGGCCGGTGGGGTTGGCCGGGCAGTTGTCCACAGGACGTTTTCCGGTTCCAACCGGGTGTGCGAGCATGAAGAGAGAAGCCAAGACACACGCTCGGCCCGGAATGAATCCGCGGCCCCGCCGGTTGCAACCGTCGGCAAGCAGTCTCCGTACAACCCGGGAGAGAAGCAGATGTCCGTATCGGACGAGACCACCACCGTGAGCGACGGCATCCTCCTGTCGGACGCCGCCGCGGCCAAGGTCCAGGGCCTGCTGGAGCAGGAAGGCCGCGACGACCTGGCGCTGCGCGTCGCCGTTCAGCCCGGCGGCTGCTCCGGCCTGCGGTACCAGCTCTTCTTCGACGAGCGCTCCCTCGACGGCGATGTCGTCAAGGAGTTCGGCAGCGTGAAGGTCGTCACCGACCGCATGAGCGCTCCGTACCTGGGCGGAGCCTCCATCGACTTCGTGGACACCATCGAGAAGCAGGGCTTCACGATCGACAACCCGAACGCGACGGGTTCCTGCGCCTGCGGCGACTCGTTCAGCTAAGCCCCGCTGCTTGCGGTTGACCGATGACGGCCGGGTCCGTCGTCCCGAACGACACCGAAAGGCGGCGCCCCCTCCAACAGGGCGCCGCCTTTCGCGTACCGGTGGGTGCGCGTCCTCCGCGTACCGACAACCCGTGGCCGGGTGTGTCCTCGGCCACCTGGCCCCGGTGGTTACCTGGCCTCGGTGGTCATTGGGCCCCGGTCGCGTCCGGCAGGTCCTTCTCCAGCGGTACCGCCTTGCCGCCCGAGTCGACGATCTTCCGGTCCCCGAGCGGTTCCTTGAGCTCGACCTTCTCGTGGAAGACCTTGGCGATCAGGATGCAGACCTGGTCCTTCTTCGACGTCTCGGTCACCCGGACCGTCACCTTGCCGCCGGACTCCGCCGCCGAGGCCTTGTAGTCACTGCACACCCCGCCCGTGAACCGCACGGTCAGCTTCTTGCCGTCCGCGCTGTAGCCCTCGACGCGGACGTCCTGGGTCACGGTCTCCGGCGCCCCCGTCGTGCCGCCACCGGGCTCGCTCGTCCGCGGGCTCGGAGCCACCGTCGGGTCGTCGCTCGGGCTGCCGCCCGGAGGCTTCGGCGCGGTCAGATACCGCGGGTCGACCGCGGGATGCGTGACGGTGAAGCTGTCGCCCGCCCCCGAGGGCCGTACCTCGAAGAGCCACGACGGCACCAGCGCCTGCCGCCCGTCCACGAAGTGCGTGGCCAGACCGAACAAGGCGTCCTCGACGACGACCGGCGCGGGCTTCGGCGCCACGGTCGACGTCTCGCAGGGCTTCTCGTCCTTGTCCTTCAGCGGTACGGGACTCGCGCAGCCGCCGACGCCCACCCGCCCGCTGCCCGTCCCGGAGCCGTTCAGCAGGGCGAGCGTCTTCTCGGCACTGATGACGGGGTACGTGTCCCCCTTCACCGGTGTCTTCAACTGGCCGCTGCCGCCGACCACTTGGCCGTCCGGGCCGATCTGCAGGCCGGTCGACCAGCCGTACGTCGGCAGCCCGCCCACCTTCGGGTCCGCGTTCACCACGCGTACGGCGTCCATGAGCTGGCTCGCGTCGAGCTTGGCGTCGTCCTGGCCGACCGTCTTGAGCACGGGCGCGGCGGCCTTCTTGGCCGCGTCCACGCTCACCGGTTCGACCTCGGAGTCCTTGGCGCTCCCCGTCTCGGTCCCGGTCCCGCTCGCGCACACCGTGGCGCTCTTGCAGTTGTCGGTGCCGGGCACGAAGCGGCTGAACGTCCAGGTGCCGGGCGCCTTCTTGGTCACCCGCAGGCCCGGCCCGGAACCGTCCTTCGTGGCTCCGACGATCCAGGCCTCGCCCTCCGCCTTCGGTGTGCCCTCCACCTCCAGGGCCTTGGCCAGCTTCGCCACCTCGGCCGCGGTGACCTCGCCCTTCGCGCGGTGGACGGCCGCGGAGGAGGGGCCGTCGGGGAGTTCGCCCTCGGCACGGTAGGTCACGCCGCTCGGGTCGGGCTCGCCGGGCGCGATGCCGGGCGTACCGTCGGTGCCGTTCCCGCCACCCTTGGTGTATCCGTCCAGGGCGAGCGGCGGCGGAGTACCGTCACCGCCCGGCGTCCCGGAGCCGTCCTTGCCTCCACCGCCGTGGGACGCGGTGGTGGCGAAGAACGCCCCGCCGCCCCCGACGAGCAGCACGGCGGCCGCGACCGAGGCGACGACCACCGGCGAATGCCGCCCGCGCGGCTTGTCCTCGTCGGCGGCTCCGGCCGCGTCGTTGTCGGGTCGCTCGGTGTCCACCGCATCGCTCCTTCTGCCGCACCGCTGTCCCCTCAGCCCCGCCCCGGACCGGGCCGGGGCGCAGAGGGTCGTATCCTGCCTCCCCTTTACGGGGGACAGCGATGGGACGCGGCGGGGGAGCGCACGGTTCCCTCCGGGGGGAGCGGGCTGAAATCCGCGGGCCGTCCGTGGCTGGTCGCGCCCGCGATGGGGGAGGAGCCGCACAATGTCAGAGCCCCACGCTCCTTCGGGGGCGCGAACTAGTCGCCGTAGTCCGACATCGCGTCCAGGAGGCGGGCGGACGCCGGCGGCACCGTCACGCCGTGGATGAGCGACGGGGAGATGGGGAGGGCGGTGATCCTGGCGGGAGCCGACCAGTGCGGAACCATGCGCGCGCAGTCGCCCCGCAACTCCGCGAGACCGCCTTCGAGGTCGAGCGACGGGCCGCCATGGATCTTGAGATTCGTCATAACGGAACCGTAGGCACCGGATGCCCTACGAAAAAAGCCCTACTATTGGGTAGTTTTGGCTGCTTCGAAGTAACGGGGTCGAACCGATAGCGTTAGATGTCAATCCCCCTCCTCGCAGGAGCGTGTCCTAGCCGTGCGTATCGCAGTCTCGGGCTCCATCGCCACCGATCACCTCATGACCTTCCCCGGCCGCTTCGCCGACCAGCTGGTCGCGGATCAGCTGCACACGGTCTCCCTCTCCTTCCTCGTCGACAACCTGGACGTACGCCGGGGAGGTGTGGGAGCGAACATCGCCTTCGGCATGGGCCAGCTCGGCTCCTCGCCCATCCTGGTCGGGGCGGCGGGCTCCGACTTCGACGAGTACCGGGCCTGGCTGGACCGGCACGGCGTCGACACCGCGTCCGTACGGATCTCCGAGGTGCTGCACACCGCGCGCTTCGTCTGCACCACGGACGCCGACCACAACCAGATCGGCTCCTTCTATACCGGCGCCATGAGCGAGGCCCGCCTCATCGAGCTCAAGGCCGTCGCCGACCGTGTGGGCGGACTCGACCTGGTCCTGATCGGCGCGGACGACCCCGAGGGGATGCTCCGGCACACCGAGGAGTGCCGGACCCGCTCGATCCCCTTCGCCGCCGACTTCTCCCAGCAGATCGCGCGCATGAACGGCGACGAGATCCGTCTGCTCCTCGACGGGGCGACGTACCTCTTCTCGAACGAGTACGAGAAGGGGCTCATCGAGTCCAAGACCGGCTGGAGCGATGCGGAGATCCTCGCCAAGGTCGGGCACCGGGTGACGACCCTCGGGGCTCGCGGGGTGCGGATCGAGAGTGTGGACGGGGATCCGATCGAGGTCGGTGTGCCGGAGGAGACGGCGAAGGTCGACCCCACCGGGGTCGGGGACGCCTTCCGGGCGGGCTTCCTGTCGGGACTGGCCTGGGGGGTCTCGCACGAGCGGGCCGCACAGGTCGGGTGCATGCTCGCGACGCTCGTCATCGAGACGAAGGGCACGCAGGAGTACCAGTTGAAGCGGTCGCACTTCTTGGACCGGTTCACGAAGGCGTACGGGCATGACGCCGCGACGGAGGTCCAAGGGCACCTGGCTTAGTGCTGGTGCCCTTTCGACCGGGGCGCTTCGGTTCGTTTGTGTCCGCGGGTGCGTGGGGGCTGGTCGCGCCCACGCGGCCGAGCCGCACATGGATGCAGCCCCGCGCCCCTAAAAGCAAGGGGTGCACCCTCTTACAAGGGGTGCACCCCCTTACATCGTGATGCGGCGGACCACGTATGCCGTTCCGCCCTCTGCCGGTTCCTCGCCCACGTACTCCTGGCCCCGCATCTCGCACCACGCCGGGATGTCCAGGCGGGCCGCCTCGTCGTCGGAGAGGACGCGGACCGTGCCGCCGACCGGGACGTCGGTGATCACCTTGGCGAGTTCGATCACCGGGATCGGGCAGCGCTTGCCGAGGGTGTCCACGACGAGGGAGGCGGGGGAGCCGTCCTCGACGGTCACCTTGGGGGCGGTCGTGGGGGCGCCCAGCTTCTCGCGAACCGCCGCGACCGTGCGGGGCAGCACGTCCAGGAAGCGGTCCACGTCCTTTGCCGGGGTGCCGAGGGGGAGGGACACCCTGACGTTGCCCTCGCTCAGTACGCCCATCGCCTTCAGGACATGGCTCGGAGTCAGCGTGCTGCTCGTACAGGACGATCCGGACGACACCGAGAAACCCTCACGGTCCAGCTCGTGCAGCAGTGTCTCTCCGTCGACATAGAGACAGGAGAAGGTGAGGAGATGGGGGAGCCGGCGCACCGGGTCGCCCACCACCTCCACGTCCGGGACGAGTTCCGGCACCCGCGCGCGGATCCGGTCCGTCAGCTCCCGCAGCCGGGCCGACTCGGCGGCGGCCTCCGCCCGTACGGCCCGCAGGGAGGCCGCCGCGGCGACGATCCCGGGGATGTTCTCGAAGCCGGGAGCCCGCCCCGACTCCCGTTCGTCGGCCGGGCCTTGAGGGGCGTACCGCACTCCCTTGCGTACGGCGAGCAGCCCGACCCCGGCGGGCCCGCCCCACTTGTGGGCGCTGCCGGTCAGCAGTGACCAGCCGCCCTCGACCGGCCCCCAGGCCAGCGACTGTGCCGCGTCCACCAGAAGCGGCACGCCCGCCGCACGGCACGCCTCGGCGACGGCGGCCACCGGCTGCTCCGTACCCACCTCGTGGTTGGCGGACTGGAGGCAGGCGAGCGCGGTGTCGGGGCGCAGGGTCTCGGCGTACACGCCTGGGGAGACCGCACCCGTGCGCAGAACGGGCACTTCGGACACCGTGCCGCCCTGGTTCCGGTGGACCTCTGCGGAATGGAGCACCGAAGAATGTTCGACCGCGGACACGATCAGGTGGCGTCCGACGCGGTGGCGTCCCGCGAGCGCGCCGGCGATTCCGGTGTGGACCGCCCGTGTGCCGGAGGTGGTGAACACCAGCTCGTCCGGACGGCAGCCGATCGCCTCGGCGGCGGCCTCGCGGGCGGCGTCCAGGAGGAGCCGCGCCCGCCGTCCCTCCCGGTAGAGGCGGGCCGGGTCGGCCCAGCCCTCGTCCAGGGAGGCCTGGAGGGCCTGGCGGGCCACGGGGTGGAGGGGGGCGGAGGATGCGGCGTCGAAGTAGGACACGACCTCACGCTATGCGGTCTGGGCGGGTACGGGAGCATGGGGCTTGATCGTCGGGTGCGGGCCGGTGGGGGCCGGGCGCGCAGTTCCCCGCGCCCCTAAAGGCACTGGTGCGGAGCCGCAAAAGATGAAAGACAGGGGCGCGGGGAACTGCGCGATCAGCCCCCACCGGCCCGCACTCGCCGACGAACAGAACCCCCGAGTTCACAGGCGCCCCGCGACGGGCCGTCACATACGTCCCGGAGCCCCGCATTCCACCCCATCGGGGTGGGGGGCGGCGCGTTGGGGACCCTCCCCGCGCGACCCCAAAAAGCGTCCAGTAGGGTTTGGTCCGCATAAACATCCAAACCCCTGCCCGACGCAGGGCGGCGACCGACCAGCGAGAAGGCCGCAGCCAACAGCGCGGGCGAGACTCTCGGGAAGGCGCTACGTGAGTCCCAACGGCTCCGACCTCCCCCACGCCCTGGGGGGCGCGGGCGGTACCCCCACGCCGCGGCGCCCGATGCGGCGGAAGCTGCTGCAGGCGATGACTGCGGGCCTGGTCCTGGCGACCGCCACCGGTTGCACATACGAGGACTTCCCGCGCCTTGGTATGCCCACCCCGACCACGGAAGAGGCTCCGCGGATCCTCTCCCTGTGGCAGGGCTCGTGGGCGGCAGCGCTCGCCACGGGCGTGCTGGTCTGGGCCCTGATCCTGTGGAGTGCGTTCTTCCACCGGCGCAGCCGCACCAAGGTCGAAGTTCCTCCGCAGACCCGGTACAACATGCCCATCGAGGCGCTGTACACGGTGGTCCCGCTCATCATCGTCTCGGTGCTCTTCTACTTCACGGCCCGCGATGAGACGAAGCTCCTCAGTCTCGACGAGAAGCCCGACGTCACGGTCAACGTGGTCGGCTTCCAGTGGAGCTGGGGCTTCAACTACATCGCGGACGTCGACGGCTCGACCGGTGACGCGGCGACCGACAAGAACCTGGACGCGATTCCGAACAGGTTCAAGGAGCAGTTCCCGGCGAACGCCGGCGGTGTCTACGACGTCGGTACGCCCGCCACGAAGAACCTGCAGACGGGCAACCCCGGTCCGACCCTCTGGCTCCCCAAGGGCAAGACGGTCCGCTTCATCCTCACTTCGCGTGACGTCATCCACTCCTTCTGGGTGGTGCCGTTCCTCATGAAGCAGGACGTCATCCCGGGACACACCAACTCCTTCCAGGTGACTCCCAACAAGGAGGGCACCTTCCTGGGCAAGTGCGCCGAACTCTGCGGCGTCGACCACTCCCGGATGCTCTTCAACGTGAAGGTCGTCTCTCCCGAGCGCTACGAGGCCCACCTCAAGGAGCTCGCCGAGAAGGGTCAGACCGGTTACGTCCCGGCCGGCATCGAGCAGACGGACCACGAGAAGAACCGGGAGACGAACAACCTGTGAGCATCCTCAACGAACCTCAGGGTGCCGCCGCGGCCGAAGACTCGTACGAGAACGAGCTACCGGTACGGCGTAAGCAGCCCGGCAATGTCGTGGTCAAGTGGCTCACCACCACGGACCACAAGACGATCGGTACGTTGTACCTGGTCACGTCGTTCGCGTTCTTCGTCATCGGCGGCGTGATGGCACTGCTGATGCGCGCCGAACTGGCCCGTCCCGGCAACCAGCTCATGTCGAACGAGCAGTTCAACCAGGCGTTCACGATGCACGGCACGATCATGCTGCTGATGTTCGCGACGCCGCTGTTCGCCGGCTTCACCAACTGGATCATGCCGCTGCAGATCGGCGCGCCCGACGTGGCGTTCCCGCGGCTGAACATGTTCGCCTACTGGCTGTACCTGTTCGGCTCGCTGATCGCGGTGGGCGGTTTCCTCACCCCGCAGGGTGCGGCCGACTTCGGCTGGTTCGCCTACTCCCCGCTGTCGGACGCGGTCCGCTCGCCGGGCATCGGCGCCGACATGTGGATCATGGGTCTGGCGTTCTCCGGCTTCGGCACCATCCTGGGCGCGGTCAACTTCATCACCACCATCATCTGCATGCGCGCGCCGGGCATGACGATGTTCCGCATGCCGATCTTCGTGTGGAACGTGCTGCTCACTGCGGTCCTCGTCCTGCTGGCCTTCCCCGTGCTCGCCGCCGCGCTGTTCGCGCTGGAGGCGGATCGGAAATTCGGGGCACACATCTTCGATGCCGCAAATGGTGGTGCCTTGCTGTGGCAGCACCTCTTCTGGTTCTTCGGGCATCCAGAGGTGTACATCATCGCCCTGCCGTTCTTCGGGATCATCTCCGAGGTCATCCCGGTCTTCTCCCGCAAGCCGATGTTCGGCTACATGGGCCTGATCGGCGCGACGATCGCCATCGCCGGCCTGTCGGTGACGGTGTGGGCGCACCACATGTACGTCACCGGCGGTGTGCTGCTGCCGTTCTTCTCCTTCATGACGTTCCTCATCGCCGTGCCGACGGGCGTGAAGTTCTTCAACTGGATCGGCACGATGTGGAAGGGGTCCCTGTCGTTCGAGACCCCGATGCTGTGGGCGACCGGCTTCCTGATCACCTTCACGTTCGGTGGTCTGACCGGTGTCATCCTGGCCTCGCCGCCGATGGACTTCCATGTGTCGGACTCGTACTTCGTCGTGGCGCACTTCCACTACGTGGTGTTCGGCACGGTGGTGTTCGCGATGTTCTCCGGCTTCCACTTCTGGTGGCCGAAGTTCACCGGCAAGATGCTCGACGAACGCCTCGGCAAGATCACCTTCTGGACGCTGTTCATCGGCTTCCACGGCACCTTCCTCGTCCAGCACTGGCTGGGCGCCGAGGGCATGCCCCGTCGTTACGCGGACTACCTCGCGGCCGACGGCTTCACCGCCCTGAACACGATCTCGACGATCAGCTCGTTCGTGCTCGGCCTGTCGCTCCTTCCCTTCATGTACAACGTGTGGAAGACGGCCAAGTACGGCAAGAAGGTCGAGGTCGACGACCCGTGGGGCTACGGCCGCTCGCTGGAGTGGGCGACCTCCTGCCCGCCGCCGCGGCACAACTTCCTCACGCTGCCCCGGATCCGTTCCGAATCCCCGGCCTTCGACCTGCACCACCCGGAGATCGCCGCTCTCGACCAGCTCGAGAACGCTGGACACGGGGACACCAATAAAGCCGTCCTCGCTGGTGGCAAGGAGGCCGGCAAGTGAAGGTCCAAGGCAAGATGTTCCTCTGGCTGGCGTTCTTCGTGCTGGCCATGGCGATCGTCTACGGCGTGTGGTCCAAGGAGCCCGCCGGAACCACGGCGCTCTTCCTGGGCTTCGGCCTGTGCGTCATGATCGGCTACTACCTGGCCTTCACGGCCCGTCGTGTCGACGTGGGCGCCCAGGACAACAAGGAGGCCGACGTCGCCGACGACGCCGGTGAGGTCGGTTTCTTCAGCCCGCACAGCTGGCAGCCGCTCTCCCTCGGCATCGGCGGAGCGCTCGCCTTCATGGGCGTGATCTTCGGCTGGTGGCTGCTCTACTTCTCGGCCCCGATCATCATGATCGGCCTGTGGGGCTGGGTCTTCGAGTACTACCGCGGAGAAAGCCAGAACCAGTAACACGCGCACAGACGCGGAAGCCCGGACACTCCGTCAGGAGGTCCGGGCTTCCCTCTTTTGCCACGTCTTCCGTCCCTCACACGGCCTAATCGCCGCGCCGGGTGCCGACAACGGTTCCTACGTTGAGGTCATGAGCCACTCACCGAGAACCCGCACCGTCGTCAGCTGCACTGTGCTGTTGGTCGCCATAGGCGTCGGCGTCACGGCCTGTGGCTCCGACGGCCACCCTCTCTCGGCCAAGCCCTACGACGCGGCGGACGACATCTCCTTCAACGTCTCCGCGGACGACGGCAAGAAGGCCGACCCCGACAAGCCGCTGGAGATCACCGCGGACGACTCCGACGGCCGCATCACCGACGTGACGGCCACGGACGCCGCAGGACGCTTCGTGGCGGGCGAACTGTCCGCCGACGGGGCCCGCTGGCACAGCACCTCGCCGCTCGCCGCGGGCGCCCGCTACACGGTCCGTGTGAGCACGGAGGACGAGGACGGCGCCCCCGGCCGCAAGGTCCTCGACTTCGACACCAGCAAGCCCACCACGAAGAAGCGGCTGAACGTGAAGTTCGGGCCCGAGAAGGGTACGTACGGCGTCGGCCAGCCCGTCACCGCCGAGCTCAGCGCCCCGGTCAAGGACAAGGCCGCGCGTGCCGTCGTCGAGCGGGCCCTCAAGGTCGACTCACAGCCCGCCATGGAGGGCGCCTGGCACTGGGTGGACGACAAGAAGCTGCACTACCGCCCCAAGGAGTACTGGCCCGCCCACGCCACCATCCGGGCGCACAGCAACCTCGCGGGCATCAAGATCGCCGAACGCCTCTGGGGAGGCAAGGCCAAGCCCCTGAAGCTCACCACGGGCGACCGCGTCGAGGCCATAACGGACGCCGCCTCGCACTCGATGACGGTCTACAAGAACGGTGAGACGATCAACACGATCCCCGTCACCACCGGCAAGCCCGGCTTCGAGACCCGCAACGGCGTCAAGGTCGTCCTGGGCAAGGAGTACTTCGTACGCATGCGCGGCACGAGCATCGGCATAGCCGAGGGCAGCGCGGACTCGTACGACCTGCCCGTGTACTACGCCACGCGGGTCACCTGGAGCGGCGAGTACGTGCACGCCGCTCCCTGGTCCACCGGCTCCCAGGGAAGCGCCAACGTCAGCCACGGCTGCACGGGCATGAGCACCGAAAACGCCGCCTGGTTCTACGAGAACTTCCGCGCCGGCGACATCGTCAAGGTCGTCAACTCGGACGGCGACACGATGGCCCCGTTCGGCAACGGCTTCGGCGACTGGAACCTCGACTGGAAGAAATGGCGCACGGGCAGCGCCCTGGTAGCCGACGCTCCGGACGGCCCGGGCCCGGACGCCCAACTGAGACTGCGCCCAGAGTCCGTGTAGGGCCTGCACCGGGTCCTTTAGGGGCGCGGGGCTGTGACATTTTGCGGCTCCGCCGCGGGGGCGCGACCAGCCACAACGCACCCGCACCCGCCGAACCACAGGACCGACCGAGCTCCCAGGCGTCAGGCGCTGAGCAAACGCTTCCTGCGGAGCAGCCCCGCCAGGGCAGAGGCAAACTCCACCGGCTCGACCGGCAGGGTCACCGCGGCGTCAGCCCGGCTCCACGTGGCCAGCCACGCGTCCTGAGGCCGCCCGATCAGCAACAGCACCGGCGGACAGTCGAAGATCTCGTCCTTGATCTGCCGGCAGATACCCATCCCGCCCGAGGGAACGGCCTCACCGTCGAGCACGCACACATCGATGCCACCGCGGTCCAGTTCCTTGATCACGGCGGCATGCGTCGCGCACTCGATGAACTCGACCTGAGGCACGTCCGTGGCCGGCCTCCGGCCGGTCGCCAGCCGCACCTGCTCGCGGGTGTTGGAGTCGTCGCTGTAGACCAGCACCGTTGCGGTCGGCTGCATTCTTCCTCCGGGACGTCAGCGTCGTAGAGACAGAGACGGACAAGGTCCGCTGCCGCGGATGCTACTCCCTCGATCACCTGGCCAACACCGGTTCGGACAGGGCTTCGATGGGCCATACGGGCTGGACACACCCTACGGACGTCCCGAACAGCACCCCCCGGAGTGAGGGCGGGATAAGCGACCGACATAATGTCGGTCGTGGCGACAGCAACGACAGTAGAAACCGGGCACGCGCACCCGTCGGTCAATCGGCCGAACCTCACCAGCGTCGGAACCATCATCTGGCTGAGTTCCGAGCTGATGTTCTTCGCGGCCCTCTTCGCGATGTACTTCACCCTGCGATCGGTGACCGGGCCGGATCACTGGAAGGAGATGGCGGACCTTCTCAACTTCCCGTTCTCCGCGACGAACACCACGATCCTGGTGCTCTCCTCACTGACCTGCCAGCTCGGTGTGTTCGCCGCCGAGCGAGGGGACGTGAAGAAGCTCCGGATGTGGTTCATTGTCACCTTCGTCATGGGTGCGATCTTCGTCGGAGGACAGATCTTCGAGTACACCGAGCTGGTCAAGAAGGACGGGCTCTCGCTCTCCTCCGACCCGTACGGCTCGGTGTTCTACCTGACCACCGGCTTCCACGGCCTGCACGTGACGGGTGGTCTCATCGCCTTCCTGCTGGTCCTCGGGCGCACCTACGCCGCCCGCAGGTTCACGCACGAGCAGGCGACCGCCGCCATCGTCGTGTCCTACTACTGGCACTTCGTCGATGTCGTCTGGATCGGCCTCTTCGCCACGATCTACATGATCAAGTAGCCGGGCCCGTTCCCGAGCACATTCCAGAAGCATCGACGCAGAAGATCCTGACACCGGGGTAATCCGTGAAAAAGCTCTCCGCACGACGACGCCATCCGCTGGCGGCGCTCGTCGTCCTACTCCTCGCGCTGGCATGCACCGGGGGGCTGTATACCGCGTTCGCGCCCGCGGACGAGGCGCAGGCCGGTACAACCGCCCAGTCCCTAGCCATCGACGAGGGCCAGAAGCTCTACGCCGTCGGCTGCGCCAGCTGCCACGGCACCGGCGGTCAGGGTTCCACTGACGGTCCGAGTCTCGTCGGCGTGGGCGCCGCGGCCGTCGACTTCCAGGTCGGCACCGGCCGCATGCCGGCCCAGCAGCCGGGCGCGCAGGTTCCGAAGAAGAAGGTCATCTACTCGCAGGCCGAGATCGACCAGCTCGCGGCGTTCGTCGCCTCGCTGGGTGCCGGTCCGACGGTGCCGACCGAGGAGCAGTACAACCCCGAGGGCGCGGACATCGCCAAGGGCGGTGAGCTCTTCCGTACCAACTGCGCGCAGTGCCACAACTTCACCGGCAAGGGTGGCGCGCTGACGAACGGCAAGTACGCCCCGACGCTGGAGGATGTCGACCCGAAGCACCTCTACGAGGCCATGCAGACCGGCCCGCAGAACATGCCGTCCTTCCCCGACACCACGCTGACGGAGAAGAACAAGAAGGACATCATCGCGTACCTCGACGCGGTCAACAGCGACGACTCGGAGAGCCCCGGTGGTCTGGAGCTGGGCGGCCTCGGGCCGGTCAGTGAAGGCCTCTTCGGCTGGATCTTCGGTCTCGGCGGACTGATCGCCGTCGCCGTGTGGGTCGCCGCCCGGACCGCAAAGGCCAAGAAGTCATGAGTAGCCAAGACATTCCAGAAGAGAACCTGCCCGCCGAGCGGGCCGACGACGAGCACGCGCACGGCGCCGTGAGTGTCGCGGACGAGAAACACCCGTTCGCGGACCCCGGTCTGCCGCCGCACGAGCACCGGGTCCAGGACATCGACGAGCGGGCCGCCAAGCGCTCCGAGCGCACGGTCGCCCTGCTGTTCACGCTGTCGATGCTGGCCACGGTCGGCTTCATCGCGTCGTTCGTGACGATCCCGGCCGACGAGATCGTCTACATCTTCCCGCTGGGCCACATCAGCGGACTGAACTTCGCCCTGGGCATGACGCTCGGTCTGGCGCTGTTCTGCATCGGCGCGGGCGCGGTCCACTGGGCCCGCACCCTGATGTCCGACGAGGAGATGACCGACGAGCGCCACGCCATCGCGGCGGAGCCCGAGGTCAAGGCCAAGGTGCTGGCCGACTTCAAGCAGGGCGCCAAGGAGTCCGCGCTCGGTCGCCGCAAGCTGATCCGCAACACGATGTTCGGCGCGCTGACCCTGTTCCCGCTGTCCGGCATCGTCCTGCTGCGCGACCTCGGTCCGCTGCCGGAGGACAAGCTGCGGCACACGTTGTGGTCCCGGGGCAAGCTGCTCGTCAACATGAACACGAACGAGCCGCTGCGTCCGTCCGACGTCGTGGTCGGGTCGCTCACCTTCGCCAAGCCCGAGGGCCTGGAGGAGGACGACCACGATTTCCAGAACGAGATCGCCAAGGCGGCCCTGATGATCATCCGGCTGCAGCCGGACGACATCAAGGACAAGCAAGAGCTCGAGTGGTCCGTCGACGGCATCGTGGCGTACTCGAAGATCTGCACCCACGTCGGTTGCCCGATTTCCCTGTACGAGCAGCAGACGCACCACGCCCTCTGCCCCTGCCACCAGTCCACCTTCGACCTCTCCGACGGTGCCCGAGTGATCTTCGGCCCGGCCGGTCACCCCCTGCCGCAGCTGCAGATCGGTGTGAACGACGAGGGCTACCTTGAGGCGCTCAGCGACTTCGAAGAGCCCGTCGGTCCTGCTTTCTGGGAGCGCGGATGAGCACTACGACCACCTCCGACTCTCGCTCGCGAGAGAAGGCGCCGGGCGGCGAGAAGATCGCCGACTGGGCCGACGGCCGGCTGGGGATCTACTCCCTGGCCAAGGCCAACATGCGCAAGATCTTCCCGGACCACTGGTCCTTCATGCTGGGTGAGATCTGCCTCTACAGCTTCATCATCATCATCCTCACGGGTGTGTACCTGACGCTGTTCTTCCACCCCTCGATGAACGAGATCGAGTACCACGGAAGCTACGTCCCGATGCAGGGGCAGCTGATGTCGGAGGCGTTCGCCTCCACGCTGGACATCAGCTTCGACGTCCGCGGCGGTCTGCTCATCCGGCAGATCCACCACTGGGCGGCCATCGTTTTCCTGGCCGGCATGTTCGTGCACATGATGCGCGTCTTCTTCACCGGCGCGTTCCGCAAGCCGCGTGAGATCAACTGGATGTTCGGCTTCCTGCTGTTCGTCCTCGGCATGTTCACCGGCTTCACCGGCTACTCGCTCCCGGACGACCTGCTCTCCGGCACCGGCGTCCGTTTCACCCAGGGTGCGATCCTGGCCACGCCGATCGTCGGCACGTACGTCTCGTTCTTCCTGTTCGGCGGGGAGTTCCCGGGCGGCGACTTCGTCTCGCGGTTCTACTCGATCCACATTCTGCTGCTGCCCGGCATCATGCTGGGCCTGGTGGTCGGCCACCTGATCCTGGTCTTCTACCACAAGCACACGCAGTTCGCGGGCCCCGGAAAGACCAACAAGAACGTCGTCGGCATGCCGCTGCTGCCGGTCTACATGGCCAAGGCCGGAGGCTTCTTCTTCCTGGTCTTCGGTTTCATCGCGATGCTGTCCGCGGTCGCGTCCATCAACCCGATCTGGGTGCTCGGGCCGTACCGGCCGGACCAGGTGTCCACGGGCGCCCAGCCCGACTGGTACATGGGCTTCGCCGAGGGCCTGATCCGAGCGATGCCGGGCTGGGAGATCAACCTCTGGGGTCACACACTGGTCCTCGGTGTGTTCATCCCGCTGGTGCTCTTCGGGCTCTTCCTCGGGATCATCGCGATGTACCCGTTCATCGAGTCCTGGATCACCGGGGACAAGCGCGAGCACCACATCCTGGACCGGCCGCGCAACGCCCCGACCCGTACGGCCTTCGGTGTCGCCTGGGTGACCGCCTACATGATCATGCTGATCGGCGGTGGCAACGACATCGTCGCGACGCACTTCCATCTGTCGATCAACTCGGTCACCTGGTTCGTCCGGATCGGGTTCTTCGTCGGACCGGTGCTCGCGTTCGTCGCCACCAAGCGGATCTGTCTCGGCCTCCAGCGCCGCGACAAGGACAAGGTGCTGCACGGCCGCGAGTCGGGCATCATCAAGCGCCTGCCGCACGGTGAGTTCGTCGAGATCCACGAGCCGCTCAGCCAGGAGGCGCTGCACACCCTCACGGCGCACGAGCAGTACGAGCCGGCCGCGATCGGCCCGGCGGTCGACGAGAACGGTGTCGAGCGCAAGGTGAAGGGCCCGCAGAAGTTGCGGGCGAAGCTCAGCAACGCGTACTTCGGCGAGGACAACCAGATCCCGAAGCCGACCGCTGAGGAGTACAAGGAGATCACGAGCGGCCACGGCCACCACTGATCTTCGACCTGTTCGCCACGGCAGGAGCCCCGTCCATTGCCCCGACGGGGCTCTTTGCCGTCCCCGGGGCTGGATAGGGTGGACCTGTTCCCGTACGAGCCACGAACTACGGGCGAAACCCACATCCCACAGGCGTCCCCATCGCGGGACGGACGACCCAGGAGCGGCATATGAGCGCTGTGACCCCCGCTGGAGGCGACACCGCGGCGGTCCGTTCCTGGCCCGCCCTGCTGAACGGCCTGCTGGACGGGCGCGACCTGAGCGCCGCCGACACCGCCTGGGCGATGGACCTGATCATGCGGGGCGAGGCGACCGACGCGCAGATCGCCGGGTTCGTGGTGGCGCTGCGGGCCAAGGGCGAGACCGTCGAGGAGATCACCGGGTTCGTCCAGGCGATGTACGAGCACGCGAACGTGATCGAGGTGCCCGGGGAGACCGTCGACATCGTCGGTACGGGTGGGGACGGGGCGAAGACCGTCAACATCTCCACCATGTCGGCGATCGTCATCGCGGGTACGGGCGCCAAGGTCGTCAAGCACGGCAACCGGGCCGCCTCCTCGGCCTCCGGGGCGTCCGACGTGCTGGAGAAGCTCGGGGTCAATCTGGAGCTGCCGACGCATCGGGTGGCAGCGGTCGCCGAGGCGGCCGGGATCACCTTCTGCTTCGCGGCGAAGTTCCATCCGGCGATGCGTCATGCGGGCGCCGCGCGTGGGCAGTTGGGGATCCGGACGGTGTTCAACGCGCTCGGTCCGCTGACCAATCCGGCGCGGGTGAAGGCGCAGGCCGTCGGGTGCGCCGACCCGCGGATGGCGCCGATCATGGCCGGTGTCTTCGCCGAGCGCGGCAACTCGTCGCTGGTCTTCCGCGGCGACGACGGGCTCGACGAGCTGACCACCACGGCCACGTCCCGGGTGTGGGTCGTACGGGACGGGAAGGTGCGCGAGGAGTCCTTCGATCCGCGTGACGTCGGGATCGAGCTGGTGCCGGTGGAGGCGCTGCGCGGGGCTGACGCCTCGTACAACGCGGATGTGGCCCGGCGGCTGCTGAACGGGGAGACCGGGCCCGTGCGGGACGCCGTGCTGCTGAACTCGGCGGCGGCGCTGGTGGCTCTGTCGCCCGGGGACGGGCCGCTCGCGGACCAGCTGGGGGCGGGGATGGTGAAGGCCGCGGCCGCGATCGACTCGGGGGCGGCGAAGGCGACGTTGGAGCGGTGGGTGGCGGCGACCAACGCGTAGCGGTTGCGGCGGGGGCTTTCTTCGCCCCCGCCGCCCCTATCCAGTCCCGTCACTTCTCGGGGGCTTCGCCCCCGAACTCCCCTTGCGCAGTTCCCCGCGCCCCTGAACCCGACCCCCGCCGTCCCGGTATCCGGACGGCGGGGTTGCGTCTGGATGATCGTGTGGCAAGATGCTGGCAGGTCATGAGCGACAGCCATCAGGCCCCGGCCGGCTGTCCGGCAACCCTCCGTCCGTGGCGGGGTGCCCCGGGTGAAGACCAGGTCGTAGGCAGTGAGGTCTACGGCAAGCGCGGACCCCTCGCCCTCTTTTGAGTGGACACAGCCCAGGGGTCCTGGTCGTTCGAGGGAGCCTTCTGTGAGCCAGCGAATGCGATAGGGCGTCGAGCCCCGCCTCCGCACACCCCTTTTCACCTTCACCCACGCTTGAGCCGTACCCAGTCGTACCCGCTCGCGTGGTGTTCCCGCCTGCCTCACAGGAGTTCGCCATGTCTGTTTCCACCGCTGCCGCCGCCGACCGGTCCGTCTGCCGTGACACCTCCGGCTCCCTGCCCGTGCTGGGACGGGACGTCACCGTCCCGCTCGTCACCGGCGGTGAGGTCACCTACGCCGCGCTCGACTACGCCGCCAGCGCCCCGGCCCTCCAGCGGGTGTGGGACGACGTGGCCGCGTACGCCCCGTACTACGGGAGCGTGCACCGGGGGGCCGGTTACCTCTCCCAGCTGTCCACCGACCTCTTCGAGAACGCCCGCCGCACCGTCGAGGAGTTCCTCGACTGCCGGGACGGTGACCAGGTCGTCTTCACCCGGTCCACCACCGACTCGCTCAACCTCCTCGCCGCGGCGCTCCCCGCCGACTGCCAGGTCTTCGTCTTCGAGACCGAGCATCACGCCTCCCTGCTGCCGTGGCGGGACGCCCGCGTCACCTACCTCAACGCCCCGCGCACCCCGGGCGAGGCCGTCGCGACGCTGGAGCGGGCGCTCGCCGAGCGGGATCCCCACGGGCCGGCGCTCGTGTGCGTCACCGGCGCGTCGAACGTCACCGGCGAGCTGTGGCCCGTACGGGAACTCGCCGCCGCCGCACACACGCACGGCGCCCGGATCGTGCTCGACGCCGCCCAGCTCGCGCCCCACCACCCCGTGTCCGTACGGGAGTTGGACGTCGACTGGGTCGCCTTCTCCGGTCACAAGCTGTACGCGCCCTTCGGCTCGGGTGTCCTCGCCGGACGTGCCGACTGGCTGACCGCGGCCGAGCCGTACCTCGCGGGCGGGGGCGCCTCGCGGAAGGTCTCGCGGCGGGTGGACGGCGGCGTCGACGTCGAGTGGCACGAGGGCGCCGCACGGCACGAGGCCGGGTCGCCCAACGTCATCGGCGCCTACTCCATCGCCTCCGCCTGCAAGGCCCTCACCGAGGCCGGCTTCGACACGCTGGTCGCCCGCGAGCAGCACCTGATCGACACAGTACGGACCGGTCTCGCCGAGGTGCCCGAGGTGCGCGTCCTCTCCCTCTTCGGCGCCGACGCGCCCCGCGTCGGCGTCATCTCCTTCGTCGTCGAGGGCTGGAACAGCTCGCACTTCGCCGCCGCGCTCTCCGCCGAGTACGGCATCGGGGTGCGGGACGGTCTGTTCTGCGCGCACCCGCTCGTGCGCACGCTGCTCGGCAGCGACCCGCAGTCCCAGGGCGAGTGCGGTGCCCCCGAGGCGGCGCCCGGCGAGAAGTCGCTCAACGCCATTCGGGTCAGCTTCGGGGCGGGGACGCCGGACGAGCACGTCGAGCGGTTCGTCCGGGCCGTCAAGGAACTGGTCCGGGACGGCGCGAAGTGGAACTACCGCACGGTGGAAGGGCGTTGCGTCCCGGCCGTGTGACCGGCAGGTCGGACGCGGCGTACGCCCAGGTCGAGGGCGGCACGGATCAGCTCGCCGACGACGTCCCCGGCGCCCGCGAGCGGCCCCGTCAGCTCCTCGTCGGGATCGGCGTACTGCCGTTCCAGGAAGACCCTGAGCAGCCGTGCCGGGTCCGTGAACGGCGGCCCGGTCTCCGGTTCCACCCCCCGTTCCTCGAAGTTCGCGAACTCGCCCGCCTCCTGGGCGAGCAGACCGCTGACGTCATCGTCGTCACTGACCGGAGGCCGCGACACGACCTCGTCACTCGGCGTCGGCGCGGGTGTCGTGGCCGCGGGTGTCGTGGGCGTCGCCGAGGGCGACCCGCTTCCAGCTCCACCGTGGGCGGCGCCTTCGGAGCCTCCGGACTGTCGGTCAGGGCGTAACCGGTGGCGGCGATCCCCAGCGGAATCACCACGACGGCGGCGAGCGCCGCCATCCGGTGAGAGAAAACCATGGGGGGATCCTGTACGCGGTACAGGGCGGCCAGGACGAGCGCCGGATGAAGAACCCTTCATCCGGGGTTCGACGACGCAGCACGGCCGAGCTAGTTGTCCAGCCCGATGGCGAACGCGGCCTCAAGATCATGCTGGGAGTACGTACGGAACGCCACATGCGTGTCCGTCCCCTGCACCCCCGGAATCTTGCTGATCATCCCGGGAATCACATCGGCCAGATCGTCATGGGCCTTCACCCGGACCATGGCGATCAAGTCATACGTACCGGTAACGGAAAAAACCTCGCTGACACTGTCCAGCGCGGCGATCGACTCCGCGATCTCGGGGATCCGGTCCACGCTGGTCTTGATGAGCACGATCGCGGTGATCACGGCTGGTTTTCTCCCTCGGTGGCCATGGCTGGGTTTTCACCTTACTCAGCCTCGCGCCCGGGAGTCTTTTCGGCCGGGGGTCCGGGGGTTGTCCCCCGGGAGAACACAGCAGCCGTACGCCCATAGCGCACCCACGCGTACAGGAACCCCGCCGAGAACCCCAGCAAATGCGCCAGGTACGCCACCGCCGGCCCGTGGGTCGCGCGGCTCGCCGCCATCCACTGGAGGGACACCCAGAAGGGCAGGACCACCCAGGCCGGGAATCGCAGCGGCAGGAAGAAGAGGAACGGAAAGAGACTGGTCACCCGGGCTTTGGGGAACAGGTAGAGGAACGCGCCGAGGACTGCGGAGATCGCCCCGGAAGCGCCGACCAGCGTCTGCGCGGAGTCCGAGTGGGCCGCCGCGTAGCCGAACAGGGCGAGATAGCCGCAGCCCACATAGAAGAGGGCGAACTCGAAGTGGCCCATCCTCTCCTCGGCCATCGCCCCGAAGACATAGAGGAAAAGCATGTTCCCCAGCAGATGCAGCCAGCTGCCGTGCACGAAGAGGGCGGTGGCCGGGGTGGCGGCGGCCCGCAGCGTCCACTCGAACAGTTCGACGGGCACCACACCCCAGCGCTCGAAGTAGGCCCGCTGCGCGGAAAGGAGCTGGTCACCGGTGCCGTACGTGGGGCTGAGGCCCGAGAGCGGACCGATCACGAAGATCAGGCAGCACAGGGCGATCAGTCCGTAGGTCACCGGAGCGGACTGACTCCGGACCGCCTTGCCGACGGTCGTACCCCAGTTGCCGATCATGGAACAGAGCATGACGTAACGGGACCGAAGCGCACAGAGCGCCTCGCCGCTCCCGGTGGACGGGCGTCGAGTACCCGCCAGGCCGTAGGGTTACGAGCCACACGCTCCAGGGAAGCTGGTGCGGCATGGAGACTCAGGAAAGAGAGCGACTGCCACGATGACGGTTCCCCTGCCGACCGCCGAGACCCGGTGGCGCTGCACGCTCTGCGGCAACCTCACGCGCTTCGACGTGACCCGTTCGTCGAAGGTCGTCGAGTACGTGCACCTGGACCTGGCCGGGGAGCCGAAGATCGAGGAGCGCGAGGTGGTCAGTGAGACCATCGAGTCAGTGCGCTGTCGCTGGTGCAACGCGATGGATCAGGTGGAACTGGTGGACAGGCCGGGCGCCGGCTCCTGACAGGAGCGGGCCCCGCACGGACGATGGGGTGAAGGATGGTGGAGACCGCAGGTGGGGAGCCGGACGACGGCGCCGCCGAGGTGCTCGACCGTCCGCTGCCCGACGGCGTGCGGCGCAGGGTCGTACAGATCGTCTCGGACGGCTTCGGCGGGCTGACCGTGGCCGAATTGCCTACGCAACTGCGGCAGTACGCCCGGTTCGCCCCCAATCGTCGCGCCAAGTTCGCGGGCAACGCGATGGCGGCGGCGCTGGAGACGGATCCGCTCTTCAGGCAGCGCATCGCCGAGAAGCTCAGAGAGGCCCAGTCGGAGCTGACCGGAGCCCTCGACTCCGGCTCGCCGCCCCCGGCCGCGGACCCGCTGGACGTGGCGGCCGCGGCCTATGTGCTGCGGCCCCCGGGCTGGGTGAAACTCGTGACCGCCGCGGGCGAGGAGGCCCTGCGGGCGGACGCCGAGCGCGCCGACGAGGAGACCCGGGCCGAGCTGGACCGGCTGCGCGAGGAGCTCGCCGAGGCGCGCGGCCAGACCCGTGTCGAGACGGAGCGGCTGCGGGCGGAGCTGGAGTCGGCGAAGAAGGAAGCCGAATCGCTTCACCGCAAGCTGCGCGGTGCCCTCAGTGACGTCAAACGCGGCGAGGCGGCCCTGCGCAAGCTGCGGGGCGAGATGGAGTCCGTCCGCGGTGAGGGGCAGGGCCAGGTGTCCGCGGCCGAGAGCGAGACCCGGCGGCTCAAGGCAAGGCTGAGCGAGGTCGAGGCCACCCTGGAGGCCACCCGCCGCGCG
Source organism: Streptomyces sp. NBC_00878 (assembly GCF_026341515.1). Classification (NCBI taxonomy): domain Bacteria; kingdom Bacillati; phylum Actinomycetota; class Actinomycetes; order Kitasatosporales; family Streptomycetaceae; genus Streptomyces; species Streptomyces sp. NBC_00878. Next base: position 8,011,796 of record NZ_JAPEOK010000001.1, read on the forward strand.
GCTCGTGAGGGGCGCAGCGTCGAGGACATGCGCGTACGGCTGCTCCTTGACACCGTGCTCGACGCGGCCCAGGGGCTGCGGCGCGAACTCGCCCTGCCGCCCGTGTCGGTGCGGCCCGCGGAGACCGTGGACGCGGTCGAACCGGGACGGATGACGCCCAAGGACATCGCGGCCCGCGCGCTGTCCGAAAACGATCCGGCGATCCTCGACCAGTTGCTCGCGCTGCCGCAGGCGCATCTGGTCGTCGACGGCTACAACGTCACCAAGACCGGCTATCCCCAGATGCCCCTGGAGAAACAGCGGCTCAGGCTCCTCGGGCAGCTCTCGCAGCTCGCCGCGCAGACCGGCGCCGAGGTCACCTGTGTCTTCGACGGGGCGGAGCTGGCCGCCCCGGTGCTGCTCGCGCCGCCGCGCGGGGTGCGGGTGCTCTTCTCCAAGCCGGGCGTCACCGCCGACGAGGTGATCCGCCAGCTGGTGCGCGCCGAGCCGCCGGGGCGGCCCGTCATCGTCGTCTCCACCGACCGTGAGGTGGCCGACGGCGTGGCGAAGGCGGGGGCGCGGCCGGTGGCCTCCGCGGTGCTCCTGAAGCGTTTCTCGCGCGGCTGAGCGAGCGGGTTCCGAGCGACCGGCCGAGCGGGTTTCACGCGGCTCCGCAAGGGAATTTCGCACGGTCGACCTTCTGATGGTGTACGTCACCTACGTAACAGACGCCCCAAGCGCAACACATGAGCATCTTGCCCCAATTGGCGAGACCTTCACGCAACGTAGCGTCAAGCACGCATTACTGCATGTGAGTTGCGTGTAAATAATGCGGTCGGTGACGGAGTTTTTTCCGATGAGGATTTGAACTGATCACAGGAACATCACTAGGGTCGGGCGTCGAACCTCCGCTCGGGTGATCACTCATTGGGAGTGACGGTGGAGGGGCACCGCCAACCGGTGTTCTCGGTGGGCGGCTGAGGTAATGAAGGAGCTCGCCTCCGTGGCGTCCCACCGTCGACCGAAGCAGCCGAGCCGCACCCGCGTGACCGTGCTCACCACCGCCGCCGCTGCCGCCGTGGCCCTCAGCTCGCAGGCGGCCAACGCCGCGCCCAGCGAGAAGCCGACCAAGAACGAGGTCAAGGCCAAGGTCGACAAGCTCTACGAAGAGGTCGAGCGCGCCACCGACAAGGCCAACGGGGCCGAGGAGAAGCAGGAGAAGCTCGAAAAGGAGATCGACACTCTCCAGGACCAGGTCGCACGCGGCCAGGACGAGCTCAACACCATGCGCGACAGCCTCGGTCTGATGGCCAGCTCCCAGTACCGGACGGGTGCCATCGACCCCTCCGTCCAGCTCTTCCTCTCCTCCGACCCGGACGACTACCTCGACAAGGCGTCCACGATCGACCAGTTGAGCGCTCAGCAGGTCGAGGCGCTGAAGAAGGTCCAGGAGAAGCAGCGGACCCTCGCCCAGCAGCGTGAGGAAGCCGCGGGCAAGCTCAAGGACCTCTCCGAGACCCGCGAGACCCTGGGTGAGAAGAAGAAGGAAGTCCAGACCAAGCTCGCCGCCGCGCGCAAGCTCCTCAACACCCTGACCGCCAAGGAGCAGGCGGCCCTGAACGCCGCGGACCAGCGCGCCAGCCGCGACGCCGGAGGCCGCATCGAGCTCGGCAACGAGGTGCCCGCCTCCGAGCGCGGTGCAGCCGCCCTCGCCGCCGCGAAGACCCAGATGGGCAAGCCGTACGTCTCCGGCGGCAGCGGCCCCAACTCGTACGACTGCTCCGGTCTGACGCAGTGGGCTTACGGCCAGGCCGGTGTGTCGATATCCCGGACCACGTACACGCAGCAGAACGACGGCGTGAAGATCGGCCGCGACCAGCTCAAGCCCGGCGACCTCGTCTTCTTCAACAGCCTCGGCCACGTCGGCCTGTACGCGGGCAACGGCGTCCTCCTGCACTCCCCGAAGCCGGGCGCCGTCGTCCGTCTTGAGTCGATGAGCACGATCGGCACCTTCCAGTTCGGCGTCCGCGTCTGACCCCTCGTCGGGCGGTGAGGTTGATCGCCACGCCGCCCGAACGGGCTAATTCCCGCAACTTCCGCTGACCCCACGCCCCGCTGATGACCTGCGTCTGAGGCGGGGCGTCGCGTTGTGTACCCGTATGGGTCTTTGGCCCTTGCGTAGTCGCACGGCTACTGTCTGCCGCGTTTCCCCCAACTCCGGGGGTCCGTCAGCGGAAGGGAGTGCGGCTTCCTGTGGGGTCCCATCGCCGCCATGTACCGTCCGGCTTCGACCGGGGCGCCCGAGGCGCCACCCTGTGCGTACTGACCGCCGCGGCAGCGGCCCTCGGCGTCCCGCCGGCCGGCGCCGCGCCGCAGGACGACACCCATGCCGAGGTGGACCGGCTGTACGAGGAGGCCGAGCACGCCACCGAGTCGTACAACAAGGCCGACGAGCGCGCCGACACCCTGCGCGACCAGGTCGACAAGGCGCAGGACCGGATCGCCAGACAGCAGGACCGCATCAACACCATGCGGGACGCGCTCGGTTCGCTCGCCGGGGCCCAGTACCGCTCCGGCGGACTCGATCCCTCGCTGGCGCTGATGTTCTCCGACGACCCGGACGACTACCTCGACAAGGCGGCCGTCCTCGACCGGATCAGCTCCCGGCAGGCCGGGGAGCTCAAGGAACTGCAGGGCGCCATGCGTGACCTCTCCCAGGAGCGCGAGGAGGCGACCCGCAAGCTCACCGAGCTGGACAGGAGCCGCAAGGCCGTCGCCCAGCACAAGCGCACCGTCGAGCAGAAGCTGTCCAAGGCGCGGCAGTTGCTCAACGCGATGCCGGACGCCGACCGCGCCGCCTACGACCGGACCTCCCGCTCGGGCCGCGTCCCCGACCTCACCGGTGCCGTCCCGTCCTCCGGCCGCGCGGCGGCCGCCGTCGCCGCGGCCCGCTCGGCCGTCGGCCGCCCGTACGTCTGGGGCGCCAACGGACCCACCGGGTTCGACTGTTCGGGCCTCACCCAGTGGTCGTACGCGCAGGCCGGTGTCGGTCTGCCGCGCACCTCGCAGGCCCAGGCGCACACCGGAAGGCAGGTGTCGCTCTCCCAGGCGCAGCCCGGTGACATCGTCACCTACCGGGGCGACGCCAGCCATGTCGGGATGTACGTGGGCAACGGCCAGGTGATCCACGCGCCCTACCCGGGCGCCCCGGTGCGCTACGACCCGGTGGGCATGATGCCCGTCAACACCGTGACGCGCCCCTGACCCCACGGGCCGGGCGCCGTACGATCAGGACTCGTGGCTGGTCGTGGGCGTGCGCCGAGGTGGATGGTGGGAGTGCTGCTGGCCGGCCTCGTCGGCCCGGCCGGTCTGGTCGGCTGTGGCGGGAGCTCGGGGACCGACAGCGCCGCCTCCGACGTCCGGCGCGTGCTCGACCGACGGGCGGCGGCGGTGCGCGGCGGCAGCGAGGGGGAGTTCGTGGCGACGGAGGCACCGGCCACCGTCGCCATCGGTGAACGGGCCGCCGCGCGCACCGAGTTCAGGAACCTGCGGGCGGTCCCGCTCACCGAGTGGTCGTACCGCGTGACCGGCTTCCACCGCTCCGGCGACCGCGCCACGGCCGACGCGGAGCTCCGCTACCGCATAGCGGGCTACGACAAGGCCCCCGTCGTCACCGCCCGCACGCTGGGCCTCGCGCGGGCCGACGGACGCTGGTACGTGACCGCCGACCGGCCCGCCAAGGACGTCGGCCAGCAGTTGTGGGAGCAGGGGGCCGTCCTGGCCGTACGCGGCGAGCGCAGCCTCGTCCTGGGCGTCGGGCAGCCGCGCGCCGCGCTGCGCGGCTACGCGGAGCTGGCCGACCGCGCGGTGCCCGCGGTGCGGGAGGCGTGGGGCGAGGACTGGTCGCGGCGGGTCGTCGTCCTCGTACCGAAGTCGCTGGAGGGGATGGCGGGGCTGCTCGGGGCGCCCGCGTCGGGGTACCGGGGGATCGCCGCGGTCACCACGGGCGAGGCGGGAGGATCCGTGAAGGCGCCCGCCGACCGGATCATCGTCAACCCCGACGCGTACGGGGTGCTCGGCGCCTTCGGGCGGCAGGTCGTCCTCACTCACGAGACGACCCATGTCGCGACCCGCGCTTCGACCTCCGCGGCCACCCCGCTGTGGCTCTCCGAGGGGTACGCGGACTGGGTCGGCTACCGCGGCACCGGCCGTACGGCGACGCAGGCCGCGCCGGAGCTGGCGCGGGCGGTGGCCGAGGGGCGGGTGCCGGCCGCGCTGCCGGGCGACGGGGACTTCGGGTTCGGCGGGGACGCCGGTTCGCTGGCGCGGGCCTATGAAGGTGGGTGGCTGGCCTGCCGGTTGATCGCCGAGCGGTGGGGCGAGGTGCGGCTGGGGGAGTTCTACCGGGCCGTGGGGGAGCGGGAGAAGCGGGCCGGGGCCGTGGAGGCGGGGATGAGGGAGGTCCTGGGTACGTCGCTGGAGGAGTTCACGGGGTTGTGGCGGGCGTATGTGCGGGATCGGCTTGGGTGACTGGTGACTGGTGCGGGCCGGTGGGGGCTGGTCGCGCAGTTCCCCGCGCCCCTGAAGGCGCGCGGTTCCCCGGGCCCCTTGAGACGCGTGGTTCCCCGTGCCCCTGAAGGGGCGCCCCTGTTGTCGCCGACCTTTTGGTCAGGAGGTCAGCGTCTCCTGGGTGCGGGCCGTCTGAGCGGGCACCCCGGGCAGGGGCGGGTACGACACCGTGTCGCGCCAGAGCAGGGTGCCTGCGGTGACGGACGCGGCCACCAGCAGGCCGTTGCGGATCACGAGCAGCGTGATGCCGAGGCCGTCACTGCCGACGACGTTGGCGAAATAGATGGGGAATTCCAGGACCGTGAAGAAGCACGCCGTCAGGACCATCCCGGCCGGCAGCCCCATCCGGCTGCCGCGGAAGACCAGACACACGGCGGCCGTCCCGACCAGCCACACCATGTACTGCGGGCTGATGACCCGGCTGGTCGTCGTGAACAGGAGTACCGCCACGAACGAGGCGTCCGCGAGCGTGTGCGCCAGGAAGCGCGTCGCCAGCAGCCGCCACATCAGGAGCCAGCCGAACGCGAGCGACGTCAGCAGCAGGGCCACCGTGCTCACCAGGTCGACGTACGGGCCGAGGAACTCCACCGAACCGTAGTTGAGCAGCACCTGGCCCTCCCAGCCGTGGTGCCGGGCGATGTGGAAGACCAGGGAACCGAGGGACTCGACCTCGGTGCCCCGGTCGCGCTGGTAGGTCAGGAACGCGAACGCGCCGGGCATCGACACCGCGAACAGCAGCGCGAGCCCCCCGGCCGTCGTCGCCGCCGCGCCCCACGCCTTCCGCTTCGCCGTGCCCACGAGCAGCAGCGCGGGCCACACCTTCAGCAGCGCGGCGAACGCGGCGAGCGCGCCCATCGCGCGCGGATGCCGCGCCCCCGCGAGGATCGCGGCCACGACGACGGCCGTCACCATCACGTCGTACCGGGAGTACACCGTCGGCCCGAGCAGCGGCACGCCCACCACCCACACCCAGACGCCGGCCAGCGACTTGCCGGGACGCCGGCCCGCGTACAACAGCAGTCCGAAGGCGACCAGGTCGGCGAGGAAGGCGAGGACGAAGAACGCCGACGTGTAGGCGAGGAAGGGCAGCAGCGCGGGGGAGAGGATCGCGAGCGCGGCGGCGGGCGGGTACTGCCAGGTCACGTCGCCCAGCGGGAAGGTGCCGGTGCTCAGGACCTCGTACCAGCTGCGGTAGATCACCGCGACGTCGCTCGTGACGTCGGGACCGGGGAAGATCCACACCCTGAAGACGAAGAGCAGCAGCATCAGCCTGGTCAGGCCCCAGGCCCCCACCAGCAGAAACGAGAACCTCTCCCCGCTCGCTCCCGTCATGCCCACCTGTCCTCTTCCGTACGGATCCTGTGTGCGGCCATGATTCCCCGCGCGGCTGTGGGAGAGCCATGAAGCGGGGCCGTGCGGAGGTGCGAGGTGCCCGTTCGGTGCTGCCGTGCTTTCGGTACTGTCGACCGCGATGCACAAGACCCTGATCGTGACCAACGACTTCCCGCCGAGGCCGGGCGGCATCCAGGCCTTCCTGCACAACATGGCGTTGCGCCTGGACCCCGAACGGCTCGTCGTCTACGCCTCCACATGGCAGCGGGGCAGGGAGGGAATCGAGGCGACGGCAGCCTTCGACGCCGAACAGCCCTTCGCCATCGTACGCGACCGAACAACCATGCTGCTGCCCACTCCGAGGGTCTCCCGGCGGGCCGTGGGGCTGCTCAGGGAGCACGGTTGCACATCGGTCTGGTTCGGTGCCGCGGCGCCCCTCGGGCTGCTGGCACCCGCGCTGCGCAAGGCGGGCGCGGAGCGCCTCGTGGCCACGACGCACGGGCATGAGGCGGGGTGGGCACAACTGCCGGGCTCACGCGGGCTGCTGCGCAGGGTCGGCGAGTCGACGGACACGATCACGTACCTCGGCGAGTACACGCGCTCGCGGATCGCCGCCGCGCTGACGCCGGAGGCGGCCGCGCGGATGGCCCAACTGCCGCCGGGCGTCGACGAGAAGACCTTCCACCCCGGCTCGGGCGGCGACGCGGTCCGCGCGCGGCTCGGCCTGACGGACCGTCCGGTCGTCGTCTGCGTCTCCCGCCTCGTCCCGCGCAAGGGCCAGGACACGCTGATCCTCGCCATGCCGCGCATCCTGGCGAGAGAGCCCGAGGCGGTGCTGCTGATCGTCGGCGGCGGGCCGTACGAGAAGGACCTGCGCGCACTCGCGCGCGAGGCCGGCGTCGCCGACTCCGTACGCTTCACCGGAGCCGTCCCCTGGTCCGAACTCCCCGCCCACTACGGCGCCGGCGACGTCTTCGCCATGCCCTGCCGCACCCGGCGCGGCGGCCTCGACGTCGAGGGCCTCGGCATCGTCTACCTGGAGGCCTCCGCGACCGGCCTGCCCGTCGTCGCCGGCGACTCCGGCGGGGCGCCCGACGCGGTTCTCGACGGTGAGACCGGCTGGGTGGTGCGGGGGGGCTCGCCGGAGGCGGCGGCCGACCGCATCACCGCGCTCCTGGCCGACGAGGAGCTCCGTCGGCGGATGGGGGAGCGGGGTCGGGAGTGGGTCGAGGAGAAGTGGCGCTGGGATTTGCTGGCGGAGCGGCTGAAGGAGCTGCTGTAGGGGGGAGGGGGCGGCGGCGGAAGGTTGTCGGGTGGGTGCGGGCCGGTGGGGGCTGGTCGCGCCCCGCGGCGGAGCCGCAAATGTCACAGCCCCGCGCCCCTGAAAAGACGGTGGGTGCAGCCCCGGCCCCTTTAGGGGCGCGGGGAACTGCGCGACCAGCCACAACGCACCCGCACCGTCACTATCACCATCGCCATAACCGCGCCACAAGGCGTCCCCGGTGGGGGCTCAGCCCCGATAGATGGCCTCGATCTCGTCCGCGTAGTCCTTCGCCACCACATTGCGCTTGAGCTTCAGGGACGGCGTGAGGTGGCCGGAGTCCTCGCTGAACTGGGAGGCGAGAACACGGAACTTCCGCACCGATTCCGCCTTCGACACCGCGGCGTTGCCGTCGTCGACAGCGCTCTGGATCGCCGCGAGCAGATCCGGATCCTGACCGAGCGACGCCGCGGTGGAACCCGCCGGCTTGCCGTGCTCGTCGGCCCAGCGCCCCAGGAACTCCTCGTCGACGGTGATCAGCGCGCCGATGAACGGCCGCCCGTCGCCCACCACCATGCACTCCGCGACCAGCGCGTGCGCGCGGATCCGGTCCTCGATCACGGCCGGGGCGACGTTCTTGCCGCCCGCGGTGACGATGATCTCCTTCTTGCGGCCGGTGATCCGCAGATAGCCGTCCTCGTCGAGCGTGCCGATGTCCCCGGTGTGGAACCAGCCGTCGGCCAGCGCCTCGGCGGTCGCGGCCTCGTTGTTCCAGTACTCCTTGAACAGGTGCTCGCCGTGCAGCAGCACCTCGCCGTCGTCCGCGATGCGGATCACGGAACCGGGCAGCGGCTGGCCGACCGTGCCGATCTTCGTCCGGTCCCAGGGGTTGAAGGCGGTGGCCGCACAGGACTCGGTGAGGCCGTAGCCCTCCAGGACCGTGAAGCCGATACCGCGGAAGAAGTGGCCCAGGCGCTCGCCCAGCGGGGCGCCGCCCGAGATCGCGTACTCGCCCTTGCCGCCGAGCACCGCGCGCAGCTTGCTGTAGACGAGCTTGTCGAACGTCAGGTGCTTGAGCCGCAGGCCGATCGACGGGCCCGACGGGGTGTCCAGCGCGCGGCTGTACGCGATCGCCGTGTCCGCCGCCTTGTCGAAGATCTTGCCCTTGCCGTCCGCCTGCGCCTTGGCTCGCGCCGAGTTGTAGACCTTCTCGAAGACGCGCGGCACACCGAGGATCAACGTCGGCCGGAACGAGGCCAGTTCGTCGGTGAGGTTCTTGATGTCCGGGACCATGCCCAGCTTGATCGGCGCCATCATCGGCGCGACCTGTACGAGCCGCCCGAAGACGTGCGCGAGCGGCAGGAAGAGGAGCACCGAACACTCGCCCGTACGGAACAGCGGGCGCAGCCGCTCCACGATGTTGCCGCACTCGGCGAAGAAGGCGCGGTGGGTCAGCACGCAGCCCTTGGGGCGTCCGGTCGTGCCGCTCGTGTAGACGATGGTCGCCGGGTCGTCGGCCTTGGCGAACGAGCTGCGCTCCTGGACGACGGCGTCCGTGACGTCCTCGCCGGCCCGGCCCAGCTCGTCGACACCGCCGCCCTCGATCTGCCAGACGTGCTTGAGGTGGGGCAGCCGGTCGCGCACGGACTCAACAGCGGCCGCGTGAGCGTCCAGCTCCACGACGACCGCGGTCGCGCCCGAGTCGCCGAGGATCCACTGCACCTGCTCCGGCGAGCTGGTCTCGTACACCGGCACGGTGACCGCGCCCGCGCTCCAGATCGCGAAGTCCAGGAGCGTCCACTCGTAGCGCGTACGCGACATCAGGCCGACCCGGTCGCCAGGCGCCACGCCCGAGGCGATCAGGCCCTTGGCGGCGGCCTGTACCTCGGCGAGGAAGGCGGTGGCCGTGACATCCGTCCAAGTGCCGCCGACCTTGCGGGCAATGACCGCGACGTCCGGGTGCAGCGTCGCGTTTCTGTGGACGATGTCGGTCAGATTGCCGTCCGCAGGGACCTCGTACAAAGCCGGAAGGCTGAACTCGCGCAAGACTGCTGCTCCTCATAGGGCGCCGACGCCACGACTTCGTGTGATGCGACGGAGCGGTCCAAGGCTCGGGCAAATGCTCGGGGACGGGATGCCGAAACCCTGAGCATGACTGGACTGCCCGGACGTTACCCGCCGGTACTGCTTCTTCGACAGGGGGGTCGGTCGAGATGTTCCCCGCGTCACACGCGTTGGTGTTCCACTTGGTGTTCCTCTTGGTGCTTCTTCGCGCAGGGTAGTCCACCACGTTACTGACTGGCAGGTAACCGCAGGTCCGCCCGCGCCTACTCACGTTTGCTCCACAGGCTTACCCTTGATCGCCATGGCAGGCACACATGGTGGTAACGGCGGCGACTCGCGCGGCGAGAACCGCGAGACTCCACGGACCAGGGTCCACGTCGTGAGCGACGTGCACGGCAACGTCCGTGACCTGGCCAGAGCCGGTGACGGCGCGGACGCCCTGATCTGTCTCGGCGATCTGGTGCTCTTCATCGACTACGCCGACCACTCGCGCGGCATCTTCCCCGACCTTTTCGGCACCGAGAACACGGACCGCATCGTCGAACTCCGCACCGCCCGCCACTACGAGGAGGCCCGGGCGTTCGGCGCGCGGCTGTGGGCGGGCGTGGACCGCGGACCCGCCATCGAGAAGGCCGTACGCAAGCAGTACGCCGAACTGTTCGCGGCGTTCCCCACTCCGACGTACGCCACCTACGGCAACGTCGACGTGCCGCCTCTGTGGTCGGAGTACGCCGGGTCCGGCACCACCGTGCTCGACGGCGAGCGCGTCGAGATCGGCGGCCGGGTCTTCGGCTTCGTCGGCGGGGGCCTGCGTACGCCCATGCGGACGCCGTACGAGATCAGCGACGAGGAGTACGCGGCGAAGATCGAGGCCCTCGGCGAGGTCGACGTGCTGTGCACGCACATCCCGCCGGAGGTCCCCGAGCTCGTCTACGACACGGTGGCGCGGCGCTTCGAGCGGGGGAGCCGGGCACTGCTCGACGCGATCCGGCGCACCCGGCCGCGGTACTCGCTCTTCGGCCACGTCCACCAACCGCTCGTGCGGCGGATGCGGGTGGGCGCCACGGAGTGCGTGAACGTCGGGCACTTCGCCGGAACGGGGAAGCCGTGGGTGCTGGAGTGGTGAGGGCCGGCGGCGCCCGCGGGCCCGGGGCTCGCCGCCCGTCCGCCGCGCGGTAGCCTTCACGCTGCATACACAGGCAAGAAGCGTTCGTACCTCGAAGAACACCCCGAACACCCCTTTGTCCGGACCGCATCTGGAGGAGCCACGGCGATGGCGGAACACACCAGCTCGAGCATCACGATCGAGGCGGCACCGGCCGACGTCATGGCGGTGATCGCGGACTTCGCCCGCTACCCGGACTGGACGGGAGAGGTGAAGGAGGCGGAGGTGCTCGCCAAGGACGAGCAGGGCCGCGCCGAGCAGGTACGCCTCGTCATGGACGCGGGCGCCATCAAGGACGACCAGACCCTGGGCTACACCTGGACCGGCGACCACGAGGTCTCCTGGACCCTGGTCAAGTCCCAGATGCTCCGCTCCCTCGACGGCTCGTACATCCTCAAGCCCGCGGGCACCGGTGCCACCCAGGTCACCTACCAGCTCACCGTCGACGTCAAGATCCCGATGCTGGGCATGATCAAGCGCAAGGCGGAGAAGGTCATCATCGACCGGGCGCTGGCGGGCCTGAAGAAGAGGGTGGAGTCGGGCGAGAAGTAACCCACTCACCCAGCCTGTCCGGCGTTTGAGGACGAGCGCGTTCAGCGCGATGCGGGGGTCTGGGGGCGGAGCCCCCAGAAAGGGACGATGGGGTCCACCCGCTCATGGGGGTCCCCCCCGCTCGAGCGAAGCCGAGAGTGGGGGAGAAGCCGAGAGTGGGGGAGGGCAGGGGCGGTGGGGGCGAAACCCTCTCCGCTCAGCCCGCCGGCCAGGCACAGGTACCGTTGACCTACATGCGCACCATCCTGATCACCGGCCCCGGCGGCTCCGGCCGCACCACCGTCGCCGCGGCCACCGCCCTGGAAGCCGCCCGCCAGGGCACCCGCACCCTCCTGCTCACCGCCGACCGCACCGACACCCTCGGCCCCATCCTCGGCACCCCCACCGGCGGTACCCCCACCGAAGCCGCCCCCCGCCTCACCACCTGGCGACCGGACGCGACCGAGGACTTCCGCACGGACCTCCTCGCCTTCCAGGACCGCGCCGCCACCGCCCTCGACCTCCTGGGCGCCACCCGCCTGGACGGCGAGGAACTCACCCCCCTCCCCGGCGCCGAGGAACTCACCTTCCTCCGCGCCCTGCGCGACGCGGCCACGGCGGCAGACACGTACGACCTTCTGGTCGTCGACCTGCCGCCCACCCCGCGGGCACTCGCCCTCCTCGCACTCCCCGAACAGCTGCGCCGCTACCTCCGCCGCCTGCTCCCCGCGGAGCGCCAGGCCGCCCGCGCGCTGCGCCCGGTCCTCGGCCGTCTCGCCGGCGTCCCGATGCCCGGGGAGTGGCTGTACGAGACGGCGGCCCGCTGGGACGTCGAACTGGCCGCCGCCCAGCTGGCCGTCGAGGACCCGGCCACGACCGTACGGCTGGTCGCGGAGCCGGGCCCGGCCGGCACCGACGCCGTACGCGACGCCGCCACCGGCCTCGCCCTGCGCGGCCTGCGCACCGACGCCCTGATCGCCAACCGCGTCCTGCCCGACACGTCCCCCGACACCTGGCTGGCCACCCTCGCCGTCCAGCAGCGCAAGGCGATCGACGAGTGGAGTGACGAGTGGGGGCAGACGTACGACGTACGCGAGATCCCCCACCTGGGCCGGGACCCGCGCGGCACCGAGGACCTCGCCGCGCTGCCCGTGCCCGCGCCGGGCGACGCCCCGGGACCGGTCGAGTGGCCCGTCGCCGACCACCTCGCCGACGACGGCGTGCTGGTCTGGCACATCCCACTCCCCGGCGCGATACGCGAGGAACTCGACCTCGTACGCCGGGGCGACGAACTCGTCGTCACCGCCGGGCAGTTCCGCCGGATCGTCCCGCTCCCCTCCGCCCTGCGCCGCTGCACCGTGGACGGTGCCTCCCTGCGCGAGGGCGAACTGCGCGTCCGGTTCGCACCGGACCCGGACCTGTGGCCGCGGGGGAAGTGACCGAGTCCCGATCCGTGGCGGCGGGGAAGGTGACCGAGTCCCGGTCCGTGGCCGCGGGGAAGGTGACCGAGTCCCGATCCGTGGCGGCGGAGACAGTGAACGGCATACCCCCGTTCGGGTAACGTCGAGAGACACAGAACCCATGCTTGGAGTCCGCCATGAGCGATGAGCGCCCCACGTCCGACGCCGACGCCGCGGAGGACGCGCTCGACGAGGTGCGCGCGACCGACGCCGATGCCTGGGCGAAGGCGTGCGCCGAGGACCTCGCCGCGGAGAAGGCCCGCCGCCGCAACCAGTACGGCCAGCCGCCCGGCTCGGCCGCCGAGGAACTGCGCAAACTCGTCGACAGCGTCGCCGACAAGCTGTCCGGGCTGCAGTCGCCACTGCTCGGCGCGGTCGCGGGCGGCGCCGCCCAGCAGATGGTCAACCAGGTGGTGCAGCAGGCCAAGGCCGCCGTCGAGCCCGTCATCGAGCGCAACCCCGACGTCTTCGACCACCTGGCCGCCGCCGGCTCCGAACTGCTCGCCGCGTACCGCTCCGCCGTCGAGGCTCAGGAGCGTCGCTGGACCACCCGAGACACCGCCCCGAACCCCCGCGACGAGGGCACCGGTCCCGGTGAACACATCGACCTCGACTGAAGCCGCTCGGGTACGGTTGGCCGTAGCGGGGCTCGACCGAAACTGAGGGATTCATGGGACTCACCATCGGCGTCGATATCGGCGGCACGAAGATCGCGGCCGGCGTGGTCGACGAGGAAGGCAACATCCTCTCGACCTTCAAGGTGCCGACTCCGACGACGCCGCAGGCCATCGTGGACGCGATCGCCGCGGCCGTAGAGGGCGCCCGGGCGGGGCACGAGATCGTCGGCGTGGGCATCGGTGCCGCCGGGTACGTCAACCGCCAGCGCTCGACGGTCTATTTCGCGCCGAACATCGACTGGCGGCAGGAGCCCCTGAAGGACGAGGTGGAGGCCCGCGTGGGCCTGCCGGTCGTCGTCGAGAACGACGCGAACGCGGCGGCGTGGGGCGAGTACAAGTTCGGCGCGGGCAAGGGCCACCGCAACGTCATCTGCATCACGCTGGGCACCGGCCTCGGCGGCGGCATCATCATCGGCAACAAGCTGCGCCGCGGACACTTCGGCGTGGCCGCCGAGTTCGGCCACATCCGGATGGTCCCGGACGGCCTGCTGTGCGGCTGCGGCTCCCAGGGCTGCTGGGAGCAGTACGCGTCCGGCCGCGCCCTCGTCAGATACGCGAAGCAGCGCGCCAACGCGACCCCCGAGAACGCGGAGATCCTGCTGTCGCTCGGCGACGGCTCCCCCGACGGCATAGAGGGCAAGCACATCTCGATGGCCGCGCGCCAGGGCGACCCGGTGGCCGTCGACTCCTATCGTGAGCTGGCCCGCTGGGCCGGCGCCGGTCTGGCCGACCTGGCCTCGCTCTTCGACCCCTCCGCGTTCATCGTCGGCGGCGGCCTCTCGGACGAGGGCGAGCTGGTCCTCGACCCGATCCGCAAGTCGTACAAGCGCTGGCTCGTGGGCGGCAACTGGCGCCCGGTCGCGGAGGTCATCGCCGCGCAGCTGGGGAACGAGGCGGGGCTGGTGGGCGCGGCCGACCTGGCTCGCGAGCCCGACCCGATCATGTAGTGCACCCAGCCCATGACTGCCCGCCTTTCCCTCCGGGGGGCGGGCGGTTTTGTTTCCGGGGGGTGTGGGCTGTCTGCGGGGGCGTGGGGGCTGGTCGCGCAGTTCCCCGCGCCCCTTAAAAGCGGGGGCTAGGCCCTATCGTCAAATTCCCGTCGTCGCCCGGAGGGCGGCCTCGCGGCGTCAGGTGCGTGCTCTGGGGGTCCCCCCGGCCGGAGGCTGGGGGAGTGCCGGGCACAGGCCCTCGTACTGGACGTACGTGGGTCTGTGCCCGGTGCGGCGAGTGGGGGCACCTCCCACGCCCTTAAGGCAGTGGGGGAGCGTGCATGGCGTCGCGAGGCAGACGGGAATTTGACGACAGGGCCTAGCGCCCCCAAAGACAGCGGGCAGGGGCGCACCCCCGGCTTTTTGTCTTTAGGGGCGCGGGGAACTGCGCGACAAGCCCCCACCGGCCCGCGGTAATGCAACGACCCGACACCCCCCGCCCGATATCTTGATCGACATGCCGACCAGCCCTTCCGCCAGTCCGCTACCAGCGCCCCGTACGGAACCCGACGGCTCGGCCGTCATCCGGGTCCTCAGCTACAACATCCGCTCCATGCGAGACGACACCACCGCACTCGCCCGAGTGATCACGGCCTGCGACCCGGACCTCGTCCTGGTCCAGGAAGCCCCCCGTTTCTTCCGCTGGCGCAAGAAACTGGCCCGCCTCGCGGCCGCCTCCGGCCAGGTGATCCTCTCCGGCGGCGCCACCGCATCGGGCCCCGCCCTCCTCTGCTCCCTGCGGGCCACGGTCGAACGGACCGAGGACGTACTCCTCCCCCTCACCCCGGGCCTGCACAGACGTGGCTTCGCCACAGCCGTCGTCCGGTTCGGCGGAGCCGCCCGCCTCGGCGTACTCAGCTGTCATCTCTCCCTCCAGAAGGACGAGCGCCTCGCGCAGGGCGGCATGCTGCTGGATCGCCTCGCCGCCCTGGGCACCCGGTACGCCGTCGTGGGCGGCGACCTCAACGAACGCCCGAAGGGCCGTACCTTCGGACGCCTCGCCGCAGAGCTCCAGGACTGCTGGACGGTGGCCCCCTGGGGCGCGGAGTACACCTCGACGCCCACCGACCCCCACCAGCGCATCGATGCGCTCTTCGCCACGGAGGGCGTGGAGGTCCTGGGCTGCGGCGTACCGCTCGGCCACCCCGGGGTGACGGTGGCAGACCTGCGGGCAGCCACCGACCACCTGCCGGTCCTGGCGGCCCTCCGGGTGCCCGCTTCCCACCGGCCGTAGGCGGTCAAGGGCGGTCATGGGTGGCCATGGGTGGCCATGGGCGAGGGCCCGCTCGGAGTGTCTCCGGACGGGCCCTCGTACCTCATACGCCTGAGAAGAACAGCCCTCAGACCACCGCGCCGCGCCCCGGGTCGTCCTCGTCCTCGTCGTCTCCGCGCATCCGCCCGACCAGCGTGGCGAAGCCGCCGAGGAAGCCGCCGATGCCGAGGGTGGCGAGCCACCAGGTCATGTCCCAGCCGAGCAGTACGGCGAGGAGGAGCAGGATGGGCCCGCCGATCACGGCCAGCCAGGCGAACTTGGCCGTCGCGTCCGCGGCGGGCAGCGGGGGAGGCTCGGGCGGCACGAAGTGGCCCTCGTCGTCCTCGTCGAAGTCCTCCTCGACCGGTTCGGGCATCGCGTAGTCCCGTGGGCCCGCGACGCCGGGTGCGAAGGCGATCGAACTGCCGAGCGGCTTCTCGGCGGGGGGCTCGCCCTCCGCGTCGGAGCCAGTGGAGTCGGCGGAACCAGTGGAGTCCGTGGCCTCCGCGGACTCCGTGGCGTCCGTACCGCCTTTCGTGTCCTTGGAATCCTTGGAGCCCCTGGAACCCTTGGAGTCCCTGGGGCTTCTGGCGGTCTTCGTGCCGGAGTCACCCGTGTCGTCCGAGTCGTTCGTCTCGGGCTCCAGGAGTGCCAGGTCCTCGATCGACTTGAAGGGTTTGGCGCCGGGCGGGTCGGGCGGTTCCTCGCCGTACCCCGCGACGATCGCGTCCCACGCCGCGGCCTCGTCGAACGACGGGCCCTGCTCCTCGCCGGACGGCGCGTCCTTCTCCTCGGGCTCGCGGTCCGCGTCGTGCTCAGCCACCAGTGGCCGTCCCTTCCTGCTGACCCACCTGACCCGCGCCGGTCTCCTTGCCGGCGCCGGGTGCGAGCCGGGAGACGAAGGCGAAGCTCTCCTCGAAGATCCGGTCCGCGTCGTGGTCCAACGTCGCGACGTGGTAGCTCTGTTCCAGGAGTATCTCCGTGACATCGGTGGACGACACCCGGCTGAGGATGCGGGCTGAGTCGGCGGGCGGCACGACATGGTCCTGCGGGCTGTGCAGGAGCAGCATCGGCTGCGTCACCTGCGGGAGCTCGCCGTCGACCAGCCGGTAGAAGTTGCGCATCGAGTGAGCCGCGTGCAGGGGCACCTTGTCGTAGCCGATCTCGATACCGCCGTCCTTGGCGATGTCGCTGGTGATGCCCTTCACCGTCCTGACGAAGTGACGGATCACCGGGAGGGCGTACGCCGCCAGGCCGTGCACCTTGTTCGCCGGGTTGACGACCACGATGCCGCTGATCTCGTCGCCGTGCTTCGCGGCGAGCCGCAGTGCGAGGGCGCCGCCCATGGAGAGGCCGAATACGAAGACCTGGGAGCAGCGCTCACGCAGGGCGCGCAGCTCACGGTCCACCTCCGCGTACCAATCCTGCCAGCCGGTGAGCTGCATGTCCTCCCAGCGCGTGCCGTGCCCGGGGAGCAGGGGCAGCGCGACGGTCAGACCGCGCTCGGCGAGATACTCCGCCCAAGGGCGCAGCGACTGCGGGGAACCGGTGAACCCGTGGCAGAGAAGAACGCCGACCTCTCCGCCCTCGTGGCGGAACGGCTCGGCTCCAGGCAGGACCGGCACCTTCGGTCTCCTTGTTCATTGAAGAGGTTCATTGAAGAGGGACGGTTCATGGATGAAAGACGCTCTGGGATGAAGGGACTGCTCATGAAGCGGGAAGAACGACTGCTCATGAAGAGGGACGGCTGTTCATCGAGAACTGTTCATTCGTGAGAGCTGTTCGGCCCGGGGCGACGCGACGATCACCCCGAAGCTTCGAGGCGTACTTCACCGTACGCGACCGCACTGACACCGACCAGGGCCGTCGGGTCCTTTGACGGTGCTCCGGGTTAAGGTCTGACCGAGAGGCACAGGAGGCACGCAGTTGATCTACGGCGCATTGAAGGTTTCCGTCGGAGTGCCTCTGAAGCTTGCTTTCCGACCCTGGGTGGAAGGCCTCGAGAACATTCCCGCCGAGGGCCCGGCCATCCTGGCGAGCAATCACCTGTCGTTCTCGGACTCTTTCTTCCTGCCCGCGGTCCTGGACCGCAAGGTCACGTTCATCGCGAAGGCCGAGTACTTCACGACCCCCGGCTTCAAGGGCCGGATGACGGCCGCCTTCTTCAAGAGCGTCGGCCAGCTGCCGGTGGACCGTTCCGGAGCGCGCGGCGCGGGCGAGGCGGCCATCAAGAGCGGCATGGGGGTCATGGAGCGCGGCGAGCTGTTCGGCATCTACCCCGAGGGCACACGGTCGCCGGACGGCCGCCTCTACCGGGGCAGGCCCGGCGGCCTCGCGCGCCTGGCGCTCGCCTCCGGAGCGCCCGTCATCCCGATCGCCATGATCGACACCGAGAAGATCCAGCCGCCGGGGAAGGTGATGCCCAAGCTGATGCGCCCGGGCATCCGCATCGGCGGGCCGCTGGACTTCAGCCGCTACAACGGCATGGAGCACGACCGCTTCGTCCTGCGCGCGCTGACCGACGAGGTCATGTACGAGATCATGAAGCTCTCCGGACAGGAGTACGTCGACATCTACGCGACGGCCGCCAAGCGGCAGATCGCGGACGAGGCGAAGGCACAGAAGCAGGCGCAGAAGGAAGCCCAGAAGGAATCTCAGCAAGAGACCCAGAGGGAAGCCCAGAAGGAAGCCGGGCAGGCGCAGGAGCGGACCGACGCGGACGAGACGGGCGAGACGGATCGGTCCAACTCCTAGACGAGTCGGCGGGGGATGGGGTAGTGGGGGACATGGCCAAGCGCGAGAGAGTCATGAGGATGTCGGTCGAGCAGCCCCTGTGGCGTGCGCTCACCGCGTACCGGGTCCTGACCATGTTCTATGCGATCGGCCTCTTCGCCACGCACTACGGCGACTTCATCCGCCCCGAAGTGGCCATCGGCTACTACCTGGTGCTCATCGCGTGGACCTTCGCCACCCTGCCCAGGATCGCGAACGCGGCGAGCTGCACCAAGCGCTTCCTCGCCGTCGACCTGACCATCGCGCTCGCCGGCATCCTGCTCACGCCGATCGCGGACTCCCACGACCGGATCGTGGGCGGTGGCCCGACCCTCCCGTCGATATGGACCGCGGGTTCCGTGCTGGCGTTCGCGATCAAGGGCGGCTGGCGCTGGGCGGCCTTCGCCTCGGCGCTCGTCGGCGTCGCCAACGTCGTCCAGCGCGGCGCGTTCAGCCAGGACACCCTCCACAACGTGCTGCTCGTCTGGGTCGCCTCCATCGCCATCGGATACGTCGTCGAGGTCGCCCGCGCCTCTGAGCGCACCCTCGCCCGCGCCCTGGAGATCGAGGCCACGACACGCGAGCGGGAACGGCTCGCCCGCGACATCCACGACGGCGTCCTCCAGGTGCTGGCCATGGTGCAGCGCCGCGGTTCCGCACTCGGCGGCGACGCCGCGGACCTGGGCCGCCTCGCGGGCGAGCAGGAGGTGGCGCTGCGCACGCTGGTCTCGGCCGGGCTCGTACCGGTGTCACGTGTGTCGGAGGACGAGGCCGAGGGCGCCCTGGTGCGCGCGGTGGACGAGCCGGACCCGGACGACGGCTCCGGCGGCCCCTGCGATCTGCGCTCGCTGCTCGCCCCGTACGCCACCGCGCAGGTGACCTTCTCCGCGCCGGGCACCCCGGTGCCGCTCGCCCCGGCCGCCGCGAAGGAGCTGGCCGCCGCCGTCGGGGCCGCCCTCGACAATGTCCACCGGCACGCGGGCGCGGACGCCCGCGCGTGGATCCTGGTCGAGGACGAGCCGGACGAGGTGATCGTGACCGTACGGGACGACGGTCCCGGCATCCCCGAGGGGCGGCTCGCCCAGGCCGAGGGGGAGGGGCGCCTCGGCGTGGCCCTGTCGATCCGTGGACGGCTGCGTGAGATCGGCGGCACGGCCGAGCTGATCTCGGTGCCCGGCCAGGGCACCGAGGTCGAACTGAAGGTCCCGAAGACGGACATGACGAACGTGACGAGCGCGAAGGACCCGAAGGGTCCACGGGGGAAGGCGGAGCGGCGATGACAAGGACGACGGGAAAGCCGACAGGAAAGCCGACGGGGAAGACCACGGAGGCCATGGCGAAGGCAGGGCAGGCCGGCGATGAGTGACGGAAAGGGCCCGATCAAGGTCATGGTGGTCGACGATCACCCCATGTGGCGCGACGCGGTCGCCCGTGACCTGGCCGAGTCCGGGTTCGACGTGGTCGCCACGGCGGGCGACGGCGAGCAGGCGGTGCGCCGTGCGCAGGCCGTCGCCCCCGACGTTCTCGTCCTCGACCTGAACCTGCCGGCCAAGCCCGGTGTGCAGGTCTGCAAGGAGCTGGTCGGGGCCAATCCCGCCCTGCGCGTCCTGGTCCTCTCCGCGAGCGGCGAGCACGCGGACGTGCTGGAGGCGGTCAAGTCCGGGGCCACCGGCTATCTGCTCAAGTCGGCGTCCACGGAGGAACTGATCGACGCGGTGCGCCGCACGGCCGTCGGCGACCCCGTCTTCACGCCCGGGCTCGCGGGCCTGGTCCTCGGCGAGTACCGCAGACTCGCCTCCGACCCCGGGCCCGCCACGGGCAGCGACGAGCCCAGGGCCCCGCAGCTCACCGACCGTGAGACCGAGGTACTCCGGCTGGTCGCCAAGGGCCTGAGCTACAAGCAGATCGCCGAGCGCCTGGTGATCTCCCACCGCACGGTCCAGAACCACGTGCAGAACACCCTGGGCAAGCTCCAGCTCCACAACCGCGTGGAGCTGGTGCGCTATGCCATAGAGCGGGGCCTCGACGACGCGTAAACCGTCCGTGTCCCACCAACGAGTGAAGACGCGTGATCAACACGCGCACAATTCACCGGAATTGACCTTCCGCCCCCTGCTGAAGTGACCTGGATCACTATTAGCGTGGGTCCCATCAGCCAACCGCGGCGAAGGGACTTTTCCATGCGGGTCGGAGTACTGACCGGAGGCGGCGACTGCCCCGGGCTCAACGCCGTCATCCGGGGCATCGTCCGCAAGGGCGTGCAGATGTACGGCTATGACTTCACCGGCTTCCGAGACGGCTGGAGGGGACCGTTGGAGGCCGACACCGTCCGGCTCGACATTCCCGCCGTGCGCGGCATCCTGCCCCGCGGCGGCACCATCCTCGGCTCCTCGCGCACCAACCCCCTCAAGGTGGAGAACGGCATCCGCCGGATCAAGGAGAACCTCGCCGAGCTGGAGGTCGACGCCCTGATCGCGATCGGCGGTGAAGACACGCTGGGCGTCGCGGCGCGCCTCACCGACGAGTACGGCGTGCCGGTCGTCGGCGTTCCGAAGACGATCGACAACGACCTCTCCGCCACCGACTACACCTTCGGCTTCGACACCGCCGTGAACATCGCGACCGAGGCGATCGACCGGCTGCACACCACCGCCGAGTCGCACATGCGGGTGCTGGTCTGCGAGGTCATGGGCCGCCACGCGGGCTGGATCGCCCTCCACTCGGGCCTCGCGGGCGGCGCGAACGTCATCCTCATCCCCGAGCAGCGCTTCGACGTCGAGCAGGTCTGCGCGTGGGTGACCTCACGCTTCAAGGCCTCGTACGCGCCGATCGTGGTCGTCGCCGAGGGGGCGATGCCCAAGGACGGCGACATGGTCCTCAAGGACGGCTCGCTCGACTCCTACGGGCACGTCCGCCTCTCCGGCGTGGGCGAGTGGCTGGCCAAGGAGATCGAGCGCCGGACGGGCAAGGAGGCCCGTACGACGGTCCTCGGACACGTCCAGCGCGGTGGCACTCCCAGCGCCTTCGACCGCTGGCTCGCCACCCGCTTCGGCCTGCACGCCATCGAGGCCGTCCGGGACGGCGACTTCGGCAAGATGGTCGCTCTGCACGGCACCGACATCGTCCGCGTCCCCATCGCCGAGGCCACGGCCCGCCTCAAGACGGTGGACCCCAGCCTCTATGAGGAGGTCGGAGTTTTCTTCGGCTGACCCGAGCTTTTCTCGCCCCCGCCGCCCCTACCCTCCCCCACTCTCGGCTTCTCCCCCACTCTCGGCTTCGCTCGAGCGGGGGGACCCCCATGAGCGGGGGGACCCCCCCACCGTCCCTGCCTCGGGGGCGCTGCCCCCGAACCCCCGCTCCTCAAACGCCGGAGGGCTGACGAGTAGCCCGTCCGGCGTTTGAGGACGAGGTCGTTCAGGCCGACAGCGGGGGGCTGGGGGCGCAGCCCCCAGAAGGGACGATGGGGGTCCCCCCGCTCGAGCGAAGCCGGGAGTGGGGGAGGGTAGGGGCGTCGGGGGCGAAGACCCTCGTGCCCGCCCCTGCCCGCACCTGTCCCACCAGTTCCCGTACGACGTCCACGCCGCGCAGCGTCAGCACCGACTCCGGGTGGAACTGGACCCCGGCGAAGCCGGCCCCGCGCAGCGCGTGCACCTCGCCCACCCCACTGCGGCTGACCTCGACCCCATGCGCCGCCAGTTCCACCGCCGCCTCCTCGTCGCACCGCGCCACGAAGCTGTTGTAGAAGCCGACGGTCTCCGTCCGCCCGAAGAGGCCGATGTCCGTCTGGGCACCCTGGTAGGGGACTTCCTTCCGGACGATCTCCAGGCCCAGCTCCGCCGCGATCAGCTCATGCCCGAGGCAGACCCCCAGCACGCCGTGCCGGTGGCTCCGGATCACCTCCGCGGTCAGGCCGCGCAGAAAGGCCATCTTCGGGTCAGTCATGTCCGAGGGGTCGCCCGGACCGGGCCCGAGCACCAGCGGACCCTCGTGCGCGAGCACCGTCTCCCGCAGTCCCGGCTCGTCGTACCGCCGGACGGTCACCTCAAGCCCCGACGAGCACAGCAGATGCGCGAGCATCGCCGTGAACGTGTCCTCCCCGTCCACCACGAGCGCATGGCCCTCCAGTTCGGCCGACCGCTCCTGCATCCGCAGCCAGAACGGCGCCAGCGCGGCCCGCCGCCCATCGAGTGCCGCCCGCACCCGGGGGTCGTCCGCGAGGTCTGCCCGTACCTTCTCCGCGCCGGGCCGTCCGGGGCGTACCCCCAGCGCGGCCAGCACCCCGGCCGCCTTCGCATGCGTCTCGGCGACCTCGCTCGCCGGATCCGACCCGCGTACGAGCGTCGCGCCGACCGGGACCCGCAGCCGCCCGCCCGCGTCGATGTCGGCGGTCCTGATGAGGATGGGGGAGTCGAGGGTCTGGGCCCCGCCGGAATCGCGCCCGATCAGCGCCAGTGCCCCCGCGTAGTACCCGCGCCCGCCGACCTCGTGCCGCTCGATGACCCGGCAGGCGTTCTGCACCGGCGACCCGGTGACCGTCGCCGCGAACATGGTCTCCTTCAGCACCTCGCGGACGTCGAGCGACGACTTGCCCCGCAACTCGTACTCGGTGTGCGCGAGATGGGCCATCTCCTTCAGTCGCGGCCCGATCACGACGCCGCCCATGTCGCCGACCGTGCACATCATCTTGAGCTCCTCGTCGACGACCATCGAGAGCTCCTCGATCTCCTTGCCGTCGGCCAGGAACTCCAGCAGGTCCTCGGGCGTCGGCCCCTCGGCGGGGTAGCGGTACGTCCCGCTGATCGGGTTCATGACGACCGTCCCGCCGGACATCCGGACGTGCACCTCCGGGCTTGCCCCGACCAGCGTCCGCTCTCCGGTGTGCACGACGAACGTCCAGTACGCCCCGCGCTCACCGACCAGCAGCCGCCGGAAGAGAGCCAGCGCGTCGGCCCGTCCGAACCCCGGGATCTCCCCCTCGTACGTCCGCCGGATGACGAAGTTCGCGCCCTCGCCCCGCCCGATCTCCTCGCGCAGCACCCGCCCGACGATCTCCGCGTACGCCTCGTCCGCGACGTCGAAGCCACCGCCCTCGACCCGCACTTCGTGCACGGGCAGCTCGGACAGGGCCTGCTCCAGGGGGAGTTCGTACGACTCCTGAGGGGTGAGCACGGCCAGCGGGGTGCCGTCGTCGCGGACGTCGAAGCCGCGCTCGCGGATCTGGCGGTACGGGATGAGGGCAAGTCCCTCGGGGATGTCGGCCAGCCGTTCGTACTCGGTGACCGGGCCGAGCAGCAGCTCGACGGTGTCGCTCTTGTCGGCGGAGCGGCCCGGCGTGCGGCGGCGCAGCAGGGCGAACGGGCGGGGATCGTCCAGCAGGTCGACCAGGTTCATGGGTCGTGCTCCTTCTCCGTGGGATTCGGTGGAGAGGAACGGCCCGGTCGCGGAAACACCGAAGGCCGCCCCTCGGGCGGCCTTCGCGAAGTCTTGCGTACGCGCAGTCAGTGGGCCGCCGGATGAGCGGTCCACCACCAGTTCTGGATCGAGTTCTGGATCGAGTGCGCGAACATGCGCCGCACCCTACCCCATGCGAAACCCTGTGTGACGGCGTACATACGGCGTACACGTCGGGGCTTTCGATCGAGCGCGGTCTGTCTCAATTGATGAGCATGGAGATGGACGCCCGACATGACCCCGTAATGTTGATGTCGTGACCGTGAACGCTAAGTCCAGCGCGAGCGCTGGCAACACCTGGCGAGACCTGCCCGCGGCGCAGCAGCCCGAGTACCCCGATGCCGAGGCTCTGCGCGATGTGATCGCGGACCTCGAGTCGTATCCGCCGCTCGTCTTCGCCGGCGAGTGCGACCAGCTGCGCGCCCGGCTGGGAGCCGTCGCCAAGGGCGAGGCGTTCCTGCTCCAGGGCGGCGACTGCGCCGAGGCCTTCGACGCCGTGTCGGCCGACCACATCCGCAACAAGCTCAAGACCCTGCTCCAGATGGGTGCCGTCCTCACGTACGCGGCGTCCGTGCCCGTCGTGAAGGTCGGCCGCATCGCCGGCCAGTACTCCAAGCCCCGCTCCAAGGGGACCGAGACCCGTGACGGCGTGACCCTGCCGACCTACCGCGGCGACTCGGTCAACGGCTTCGACTTCAACGAGAAGTCCAGGATCCCGGACCCCGAGCGCCTGAAGCGGATGTACAACGCCTCCGCCTCCACGCTCAACCTCGTCCGAGCCTTCACCACCGGCGGCTACGCGGATCTGCGCCAGGTGCACGCCTGGAACCAGGACTTCGTGCGGACCTCGCCGTCCGGGCAGCGCTACGAGCAGCTGGCGCGCGAGATCGACCAGGCGCTCAACTTCATGCACGCCTGCGGGGCAGACCCGGAGGAGTTCAAGACCGTCGAGTTCTACGCCTCCCACGAGGCGCTGCTCCTCGACTACGAATCGGCGCTGACCAGGGTCGACTCCCGTACGGGCCGTCTGTACGACGTGTCGGGCCACATGGTGTGGATCGGTGAGCGCACCCGTCAGCTGGACGGCGCGCACATCGAGTTCGCCTCGAAGATCCGCAACCCGATCGGGATCAAGCTGGGCCCGACCACGACGGCCGAGGACGCGCTGCAGTACATCGAGCGCCTCGATCCGGACCGTGAGCCCGGCCGGCTGACCTTCATCGTCCGCATGGGCGCCGACAAGGTCCGCGACAAGCTCCCCGAGCTGGTCGAGAAGGTCACCGCCTCGGGCGCGACCGTCGCCTGGATCACCGACCCGATGCACGGCAACACGTACGAGGCGGCCTCCGGCCACAAGACCCGCCGCTTCGACGACGTGCTCGACGAGGTCAAGGGCTTCTTCGAGGTCCACAAGGGCCTGGGCACGCACCCGGGCGGCATCCACGTCGAGCTCACCGGTGACGACGTCACCGAGTGCGTGGGCGGCGGCGACGAGATCTTCGTCGACGACCTGCACCAGCGCTACGAGACGGCCTGCGACCCGCGCCTGAACCGCAGCCAGTCCCTGGACCTGGCGTTCCTGGTGGCGGAGATGTACCGGGACCAGTAGCAGATCAGCAGCCGTTTCGGTTGTTACCAGCGCATGTGGTGGGGCGCGGATCACATACGATCCGCGCCCCACCACACTTTTGCGGCTCCGAGTCTACGGGTAAGGTTAGGTTTGCCTCACCGATTATCGGGATGGCGCGACGACCCAACGAATCCCGTCGGGAGGTGAACCGCGTGTACGTCTGCAACTGCTTCGGGGTGACCGAGGCGCAGGTGAAGAAGCACGCGGAGGGCGGTGCCTGCACCCCCCGGCAGATAGCGTCGGCCTGCAAGGCGGGCACCGACTGTGGTTCGTGCGTACGACGCATTCAGGCGCTGCTGGGCAGGGACGCGTGCCCCCGGCGCGAGCTGGCCGACCAGGGCATGCCCGTGCTCGCCGAGGTGGAAGAGCTGGAAGAGGCCGCCTGAGCCGACTCGCCGCCCGGCCGACTCCGCTCAGCTGTCCGGCTGCTCGATGAGCTGTGCGATGTAGAGCGCCTCGCCGAGCTTCTCCACCAGTTCGAGCTGGGTGTCCAGATAGTCGATGTGGTGCTCCTCGTCCTCGAGGATCGACTCGAAGATGTTCGCGGACGTGATGTCGCCCTTGGTCCGCATCACCTCGATACCGCGCTTGAGCCGGTCGATCGCCTCGACCTCGACCTGTCGGTCCGCCTGGAACATCTCGGTGACCGTCTGCCCGACCCGGACATGGAACAGCCGCTGGTAGTTCGGCAGGCCTTCGAGGAAGAGGATCCGGTCGGTGAGTACCTCCGCGTGCTTCATCTCGTCGAAGGACTCGTGCCGCGTGTACTTCGCGAGCTTCGTCCAGCCGAAGTTCTCCTGCATCTTCGCGTGCAGGAAGTACTGATTGATCGCGGTGAGCTCGCCGGTCAGCTGCTCGTTGAGGAATTCGATGACCTCGGGATCGCCCTGCATCGCAGAGGCTCCTTCCGAACGGGGGGAACTGGCTGGTTGCGCCGCATGATTGCACCGGTGTCGAAGATCGTCCAGTAAGTGCATGCTCAGTAAGTTAGTGCTTGCTTAGTTCTGTTTGGGGTGGTTTGTCGGGGCCGGTGGGTACCTGGTCATGTCCACCGTCCCGGGTCTGTCAGGATGGAGTCATGGGTCAGCCGGTGGGTCGTGAATCTGGAGAAGCAGCGCAGTCGGAGCTTCCGCCGGGGCAGCGACTACAGCGGGGCTGGCCGGTCACGCACTACGGCCCCGTACCGAAGTTCCGCCCCGAGCGCTGGGAGTTCAGGGTCTTCGGCGCCACCGCCGACAGCGAGAAGCACTGCTGGACCCACGACGAGTTCACCGCCCTGCCGTACGCCACGGTCGTGGCCGATCTGCACTGCGTCACCAAGTTCAGCATGATCGGCGCGGAGTGGGGCGGCATCCCCGCTCGTACGATCCTGGAGATCGCGCCGCCCGCACCCACCGTCACCCATGTGATGGTCTGGGCGGAGTACGGCTTCAGTGCGAATCTGCGCCTCGACGACTTCGCGTCCGAGCGCGCCATCTTCGCCACCCACAAGGACGGCGAACTGCTCACCGCGGAACACGGCTTCCCGCTCCGCCTCGTCGTCCCGCATCTGTACGCGTGGAAGGGCCCCAAGTGGGTCCGCGGTGTCGAGTACATGACCGCCGACCGTCGCGGTTTCTGGGAGGAGCGCGGCTACCACAACGTCGGCGACCCCTGGAGTGAGCAGCGCTACTCGTACCAGGAGAAGCCGGGGGACGGTCCCGAGCTCTGAGCCTCGGCCCGCCCTGAGTCCGCTGAGCCCCTTCTCAGCCGTCCCGGAGCTTCTTCAGCCGCTCCACGTCCGCCGCGTGTCCTTCCTTGCCGCCGGGTGTCTCGATGATCAGCGGTACGCCCTCGGTGGCGGGGTGGGTCATCAGTGCGCGGAACGGATCCTCGCCGATGTGCCCCGCGCCGATGTTCTCGTGCCGGTCCTTGTGGGCGCCGACCACGTCCTTGGAGTCGTTGGCATGGATCAGTTTCAGCCGGCCCTCGCCGACCGTGTCCACCAGCAGGTCGAGCGTCTGGTGCATCCCGCTGGGCCCGGTGAGGTCGTGGCCCGCCGCGAAGATGTGGCAGGTGTCCAGGCAGATGCCCAGCTTCGGGTGGGCGTCGAGCGCCTCGAAGTACGGCCCGAAGTCCCATGTCCGTGAGCAGAGTGAAGCGCCCTGTCCGGCGGTCGACTCCAGCAGGAGGAACGGGTCGTCGTCGTGGGTCAGCTCGTCGAGCACCGGCAGCAGGTACTCGCGCACCTGCCGGAGCGCGACCGAGCGCTCCCGGCCGCCGGTCGCCGAGCCCGTGTGCACGACGACGCCCAGCGCCCCGATCGCCCGCCCGCGACGCAGCGAGTGCCGCAGCGACTCCACCGACTTCTCCGCGGTCGCCTCGGTGTGCGAGCCGAAGTTGATCAGGTACGGCGCGTGGACGTACGCGGGGATCGACCGTTCGGCGCACGCCGTGCGGAACTCCTCGTCCTGGAGCGGGTTTCCGGGCGGTGTCGCCCAGCCGCGCGGGTTGGCGACGAAGACCTGGACGGTCTCGGCGGCCAGCTCGCGCGCGTACGAGAGGCCGACGGAGGCGAGGCCTCCGGCGACGGGGACATGGCCGCCGACGGGGTTGCGGGACTGCTGAGTGCTCACCCCTTCAGGGTGTCACGCGGTCCCGGTCACCCGGTCGGCGGCCATGTCCCCGTGTGCCTGTGTGCCCTGCGTATCTGTGGCCCGTGTGCCGTTGTGCCCGTCCGTGTCTGTCAGCGGATCTCGATGGTGATCGTCGATCCCTCGGGCGCCGTGTCGCCGCCGTCCACCGACTGGCCCTCGACCGTGTCGCCGAAGAGACCGAGCAGACCGCGGTCCTCCTCGACCTTGAAACCGGCCGCTTCCAGCTCCTGCTTCGCGTCGTCGACGCTGTCGCCCACGACGTCCGGGACCTCGATCATCTCCGGGCCCTTGGACACCGTCAGCGTGACGGTGTCGCCCCCGGCCGCCTGGCGCTCGGGGTCCGGCGACTGCTTGGCGACCTGGCCGGCCTCGTACTCGGACGAGACCTGCTCGGCAGCCACCTCGACCGTCAGGCCGGCGTCCTCCAGCTCCCGCTTCGCGTCGGCGAGGTCGTCGCCGACGACGTCGGGCACGTCCACCGGGCGGCCCTTGCTGATGGTGAGCGCGATCGCCGAACCGCCGCGGCGCTCGGTGCCTGCCCCCGGCTCGGTACCGACCACGAAGCCCACCGGAACGTCGTCGCTGAAGGACTTGGTGACCATGCCCGCCTCCAGGCCCTCGCTCTTCAGGCGCTCCTTGGCCTTGTCCAGCGAGTAACCCCCGAGGTCCGGCACGCGCACGATCTCCGGGCCCTTGGAGACCGTCAGCGTCACGGAGTCGTTGTCCCGGATCCGGGCGCCGGGCTTCGGGTCGCTGCTGATGACCCTGCCGGGCTTGACGGTGTCGCTGTTCGCGCGCTTGACCGGCTTCACTTCGAGCCCGGCGTCCTCGAGCCGCTGCTTGGCCACCGCCTCGGTCTGGTCGAGCACCGCCGGGACCTTGGTGAACTGGCCGGAGTTGATGTACCAGACACCCGCGCCGAGGCCGAGGGCCAGCAGCACCACGGCGACGATCGCCAGCACGCCGCGGCGCGGTGTCGCGGTACGGCCGCCGCGTCCGCGGCGCGGTGTCGCGGTACGGCCGCCGCGTCCGCGGCGCGGCGGGTCCGGCGGCGGGGACGGCAGGAAGCTCGTGCGGTGCAGCTCGGCGTCGTCGCCGTTCACCGGGAGCGGGCGCGGCACCGACAGCGCGAGCGGGATCACGCTCGTACGGTCGTCGGTGTTCTGGTGGTCCGTGGCGAGAGCCTGCGGCGGCACGGCGTCCAGCTGGTCGGTGCTCAGCCCGCTCCGCGCGTCCCGGACCTGCGCGAGGAGCGCCACCGCGTCGTACGGACGGATCTCGGGATTGCGCGCGGTGGCCGAGGTGACCAGCTCGTCGAGTTCGTAGGCCAGGCCGGGCACGCTCGCCGACGGCTGGGGCACGTCCTCGTGGAGGTGCTTGTAGAGCACCACGGCGGGCGAGTCCCCCAGGTGCGGCCGGTCGCCGGTCAACATCTCGAAGAGGAGGATGCCACAGGCGTACACATCGACCCGGGGATCGGTCGTGCCGTGTTCAATCTGCTCCGGCGCGAGATACGACACCGTGCCGAGCAGGGCCCCCGTCGTGCTGGTGACCGTGTCCACGGCCCGTACGAGACCGAAGTCCGCCACCTTCACCCGGCCGTCGTCCCCTATCAGGACGTTCTCCGGCTTCATGTCGCGGTGCACGAACCCGGCGCGGTGCGCGGCGCCGAGCGCGGCGAGGACCGGCTCCAGGATGTCGAGCGCGGCCCGCGGCTGCAGCGCCCCGCGCTCGCGCAGCACGTCGCGCAGGGTGCAGCCGGCCACGTACTCCATCGCCAGATAGACGTAGCCGCCGTCCGCGCCCTGGTCGAAGACCTGCACCACGTTCGGGTGCGCGAGCCGGGCCACCGACTTCGCCTCGCGGATGAAGCGGTCCACGAACGTGGCGTCCGCGGCCAGGCCCGGGTGCATCACCTTGAGCGCGAGCACCCGGTCCAGACGGGTGTCGACGGCCCGGTAGACCGTGGCCATCCCGCCGACGGCGATGCGCGCGTCGACGCGATAGCGGCCGTCGAGCACGTGCCCGACGAGCGGGTCCTGAAGCGTCGTATCCACGCAGGTGAGTGTACGAGCCGCCACTGTCAACGCCGCCCGTACGGGCGATTCCGGGGCGCTACTGCAGCCGAGCTGTGACGCACGTCGCACGACGGCGACCGCGGCGCGGCGGCCGTATTCGGACAGGCGTTCAGGCCAAGCATCAGAAAGCGGGCCTTTCCGGGTCCAAGCGGGCGACGCCCTCCACAGGGGACGACGCCTCGGCGAAGTGGCGGCGCGGAATGCGCCCCGCGCGGTACGCGAGCCGGCCCGCCTCCACCGCGTGCCGCATGCCCTCGGCCATGAGCACCGGCTCCTGCGCCCGTGTCACGGCCGAGGCGAGCATCACACCCGCGCACCCCAGCTCCATGGCGAGCGCGGCGTCCGACGCCGTACCGGCACCCGCGTCCAGGATCACCGGCACGCGCGCGTGCTCCACGATCAGCTGGAAGTTGTGCGGGTTGCGGATGCCGAGCCCGGACCCGATCGGCGACCCGAGCGGCATGACCGCGGCGCAGCCCACGTCCTCCAGTCTGCGGGCGAGCACCGGGTCGTCGTTCGTGTACGGGAGGACCGTGAAGCCGTCGTCGACCAGGGTCTCGGCGGCGTCGAGCAGTTCGATCGGGTCGGGCAGCAGCGTGCGCTCGTCGGCGATGACCTCCAGCTTGACGAGGTCCGTACCGAGCGCCTCACGCGCGAGACGGGCCGTCAGAACGGCCTCCCCGGCGGTGAAACAGCCCGCGGTGTTCGGCAGCACGCGGATGCCCAGCCGGTCGAGCACGGACAGCACCGAGCCGTGCGCCTTCGGGCTCACGCGGCGCATCGCGACCGTCGTCAGCTCGGTGCCGGACGCGACGAGCGAGCGCTCCAGGACGTCGAGGCTGGGCGCGCCGCCGGTACCCATGATCAGACGGGACGTGAAGGACGTACCGCCGAGGACGAAGGGGTCGTCGGCCATGGGTCAGCCTCCTTGGACGGCGGTGAGGACTTCGACGCGGTCTCCCTCGGAGAGGAGGGTCTTCGACCACTGCGCGCGCGGGACGACGGTTTCGTTGAGGGCGGCGGCGACACCGGAGGGGGCCGCCGTGAGCGCGGCGACGAGGGTGTCGAGGGCGGTGTCCGCGGCCAGCTGCCGCCGCTCCCCGTTGACGAAGACGCTCATGCTCGTACGCGCTGCTCCGACGCTCATGCGGGCTGCTCCGAGAGCGCGGCGGTGCCGAACCGCCTGGGCGTGAACGGGCGGGCCTCGTCCGGGAGTTCACCGGTGGTCAGGGCGTGCGCCATGGCGTCCCCGGTGACGGGCGTGAGCAGCACACCGTTGCGGAAGTGGCCGGTCGCAAGGAGCAGCCCCGGGAGCTCGGTCGGGCCGAGCAGAGGCGCGTTGTCGGGGGAGCCCGGGCGCAGTCCGGCCCGCGTCTCGGTGAGCGGCAGTTCGGTGATGCCGGGGACGAGTTCGTGGGCGTCCCGCAGCAGCTCGTACACGCCGCCCGCGGTCACCGTGGTGTCCCAGCCCAGCTCCTCGCTGGTCGCGCCGACGACCAGTTCGCCGCTCTCCCGCGGCACCAGGTAGATGTGGCTGCCGCGGACGACGGCACGCACGCTGCGGCTCAGGAAGGGCGCGTACCGCTTCGGGATCGCCAGCCGCAGCACCTGTCCCTTCACGGGGCGCACCGGTGGCAGCACGTCGCCGGGGACGCCCGCGAGGCGTCCGCTGAGACTGCCCGCGGCGAGGACGACCTGGCCCGCCGAAAGCGCGGTGCCGTCCGTCGTCACGACGCCGACGGCCCGGTCCCGTACGACGGTCAGGCGGTCGGCCCACGTCCAGTGGAAGGTCACCCCGGCCCGCTCGCAGGCCGTGACCAGGGCCGCGGCGAGCCGCCGCGGATCGACCTGGTGGTCGCTGTCGACCCGCAGTCCGCCGCGCACGCCCGGCGCGAGCATCGGCTCCAGACGCCGGCACTCACGGCCGCTGAGCCACTCCGACTCCAGGCCCGACCGGCGTTGCAGGGCGTGCACTTCGCGCAGATGGGCACGGTCGTCGGCGTCGAGCGCGACGGCCAGCGCGCCGCACTGCCGGTATCCGATGTCCTGGCCGGTCGCCTCGGTCAGCTCGGCCGCGAAGGCCGGATAGCGGCGCGCCGAGGCCAGATTGAGGCCGAGCAGCGTCTGCTCGCCGTAGTGGAGTTCGGTGACGGCGGCCAGCATCCCGGCCGCGACCTGCGCGGCGCCGCCGCCGGGTTCGGGATCCACGAGCGCGGTCGTGAACCCGCGCTGCGCGGCCCGCCAGGCCGTGACGAGGCCGATGATGCCGCCCCCGACGACCAGGACGTCCGAGGTACGCGATGCCTCGGGTGAGGTGCGCGATGCAACGGGCGTATCGGATGCGTCGGGTGTCTCCGGTGTACGCGACATGGGCGTCCAGCCCCTCCCTTCGCCGGCATGACCCGGATCAGGTTCGTACGGTCGGAGGCCGTCCCAGCCTCCCTCTCAGCCCGGTGCGTCCGGACTCCCGCGAGTGCTTTACGTTGGCCACCCTAGCCCTTCGCCCCGACAGCCTGTAAGGGAGCCCTCACGCATGGCCCGCTCGCTCGACGGCCTCGTCCTCTCACCGGTCGCCGACCAGGCCCCGGGCCAGGTGGGGACGTGCACCCGCTTCGCGTACCACGAGAAGGACGGCGAGATCTGGGCCGAGTACGCGGGCGGCGACGTCGTACGCGGCCACCTGGTGGGCACGCGCGAGGACGACCGGCTCGACTTCCGGTACGTCCAGCTGAAGGCGGACGGCACCACGTCGTCGGGGCACTGCGTCTCCCTGGTCGTCGACCTCGCCGACGGGCGGGTACGCCTGGAGGAGACCTGGGAGTGGGAGTCCCAGGAGGGCAGCGGGACGAGTGTGGTCGAAGAGGTCACCGACGCCTGACGCTGTGCAACAGCTCACTGATCGTGCCCCCTGACCGACGATTTCGCGAGTGTCTATGGTGATCAGGTGAGTGAGCAGACGCAGGGGCGGACGCAGGGACAGGGCCCGGCGGCGCGACGCGGCGCCGTGATCGTCGGTGCGGGCATGGCGGGCGTCCAGACGGCCGTCGCCCTGCGGGAACGGGGCTTCACCGGAAGCGTGACGCTGATCGGCGCGGAGCCCCACCAGCCGTACGACCGGCCCCCGCTGTCCAAGGCCGTCCTGCTCGGAAAGGCCGAGGGCTCCGCCTTCGACGTCGACTTCGAGGCCCTCGACGTGGAGCTCCGCCTGGGGCTCGAAGTGACCGGCGTACGCCCCGCGCGGCACGAGCTCGACACCGGCGACGGTCCGGTTCCGTACGACGTCCTGGTCGTCGCCACGGGAGCGGAACCGATCCAACTGCCGGGCGCCGAGGGCGTACCCGGCGTCCATCTGCTGCGCACGCTGGACGACGCCGAGCGGCTGCGCCCCGTCCTCGCCCGGCAGCACGACATCGTCGTGGTGGGCGCGGGCTGGATCGGCGCGGAGTTCGCCACGGCGGCGCGCGAGGCGGGCTGCGCGGTGACCGTCGTCGAGGCCGCCGACCGGCCGCTCGCGGGCGCGCTGCCCGACGACGTGGCCGCTCCCATGGCCGCCTGGTACGCGGACAGCGGGACGGTGCTGCGCACCCACGCGCGCGTGCAGCGCGTCGAGCCGGGTGCGGTGGTCCTCGACGACGGCTCGCGGCTGCCCGCGGACGCCGTCGTCGTCGGCATCGGGGCCCGGCCCGCCACG
Organism: Streptomyces sp. NBC_00878; assembly: GCF_026341515.1. Lineage (NCBI taxonomy): Bacteria > Bacillati > Actinomycetota > Actinomycetes > Kitasatosporales > Streptomycetaceae > Streptomyces > Streptomyces sp. NBC_00878. Next base: position 8,045,333 of record NZ_JAPEOK010000001.1, read on the forward strand.
GCCTGGCTGGCCGGCTCCGGGATCGACCTCGGCGCCCATCGCGAGGTCGTCGCGGACGACCGCCTGCGCACCTCCGTACCGGACGTCTACGCGGTCGGCGACTGTGCCTCGTTCCCGTCGGGCCGCTACGGAGAGCGCCTGCTGGTCCACCACTGGGACAACGCCCTCCAGGGCCCGCGCACGGTCGCCGCGAACATCGTCGGCGAGACGTCCGCCGTGTACGACCCCGTGCCGTACTTCTGGTCCGAACAGTTCGGCCGCTTCGTCCAGTACGCGGGCCATCACGCGTCCGCCGACAGCACGGTCCGGCGTGGCGACCCGGCCGGACCGTCCTGGTCGGTGTGCTGGCTCCGCGAGGACCGCCTGGTCGCGATCCTGGCCGTGGGGAGGCCGCGGGATCTGGCGCAGGGGAAGCGGCTGATCGAGGCGGGCACGCCGATGGACTCCGGGCTCCTCGCGGATCCCGCACTGCCGCTCAAGGGCGCGACGGCCTGAGCGCTCAGCCTCGGCGCTCCGCTGGAAGGCCGTCCGATGGCTGCGGGCCGTCCGTGGCTGGTCGCAAAGTTCCCCGCGCCCCTGAAGGGCGCGGCCCTGTGTGAGGGGCCGTGGGGCCGCGGGCGTGACACGGTCGCACCGGCCTGGGTACCGAGTGTCAGTCCGAGATGGCAGGCTTGTGTTCGTGACCGAGATTGACGTAAAGATCGATGCTCTCGTCCCCGCCTGGCTCACCCTCCCCGACATCGCCGAACAGCTCGGCGTCGAGGTGACCCGCGTCCGGCAGCTGGTCAAGGAAGGCCAGCTCATCGCCGTACGCCGTGGTGAGAACCGCGCGCTGCACGTTCCCGCCGCCTTCATCGACGGGACCGAACAGAAGGTCGTCAAGGGCCTGTCCGGCACCTTGACGCTCCTGCGGGACGACGGCTTCACCGACGAAGAGATGCTCGAGTGGCTCTTCACGCCCGACGAGAGCCTGCCCGGCACCCCCGCGCAGGCCCTGAGCGAGAATCGCGGCACGGAGGTGAAGCGCCGCGCCCAGGCGCTCGCCGTCTGACCTGATCACGCCGTCCGGCGTACGGGCCGCGCTCCCTTACGGCCCGTACGCCACCGACTATGGTCCGTAGCCACCGGCCACGGCCCGTACGTCACGACCGACACGGGGGACCCACGCATGCCCGCATCCACCGCACGCGACCGGCTCGCCGATGCCCGGGTCTACCTCTGTACGGACGCGCGCAAGCGCCAGGGCGACCTCGCCGCCTTCCTGGACGAGGTCCTGGCGAACGGCGTGGACATCGTGCAGCTGCGGGACAAGGGCATGGAGGCGGCCGAGGAGCTGGAGCACCTCGCCGTCCTCGCGGACGCCTGCCGCAGGCACGGCACGCTGCTCGCGGTGAACGACCGGGCGGACGTCGCCCACGCCATCGGCGCCGACGTGCTGCACCTGGGCCAGGGCGACCTTCCGGTACCGGCCGCCCGGGCGATCCTCGGCGCCGACGTCCTGATCGGCCGCTCCACGCACGCGGAGCCGGAGGCCGCTGCCGCTGCCGTCCAGGAGGGCGTGGACTACTTCTGCACCGGCCCCTGCTGGCCGACCCCCACCAAGCCCGGCCGCCACGCGCCGGGCCTCGACCTGGTCCGGTACACGGCCGCGCTTGCCACGGACCGTCCCTGGTTCGCCATCGGCGGCATCGACCTCGGCAACCTCGACGAGGTGGTCGAAGCGGGCGCCCGCCGCGTCGTCGTCGTACGGGCGATCACGGAGGCCGACGACCCTGGCGCGGCGGCGGCGGAGTTCGCGAAGCGTCTGCGTCACGCGTAGGCGTCCGAGGGATGGACAACAAATCGACAAACCGGGCAAATTCTCAAGATCCGGTTGGGAGACCGTCGACCCCTGACTAACCTGCGGGTATGGCCCTTGGATCTGCGTCCACCAGGACTGACCGCGCGCGCACTGTGCGTGACATGCTCGCTACCGGCAAGGCGACGTACTCGTTCGAGTTCTCCGCGCCGAAAACCCCGAAGGGCGAGCGGAACCTGTGGAACGCGCTCCGTCGGGTCGAGGCCGTGGCCCCCGACTTCGTGTCGGTGACGTACGGCGCGGGCGGTTCGACCCGGGCGGGCACGGTCAAGGAGACCCAGCAGATCGTCGCCGACACGACCCTGACCCCGGTCGCCCACCTCACCGCGGTCAACCACTCCATCGCGGAACTGCGCAACATCATCGGCCAGTTCGCGGACGCCGGGATCCGGAACATGCTCGCGGTGCGCGGCGACCCGCCCGGTGACCCGATGGCCGACTGGGTGGCGCACCCCGAGGGCCTGACGTACGCGGCCGAACTCGTCCGGCTCATCAAGGAGTCCGGCGACTTCTGTGTGGGCGTCGCGGCGTTTCCCGAGATGCACCCGCGCTCGGCCGACTGGGACCGAGACGTCGCCCACTTTGTCGACAAGTGCCGGGCCGGCGCGGACTACGCGATCACGCAGATGTTCTTCCAGCCGGAGTCGTATCTACGGCTGCGCGACCGGGTCGACGCGGCGGGCTGCGCGACCCCGGTCATCCCCGAGGTCATGCCGGTCACCAGCGTGAAGATGCTGGAACGGCTGCCCAAGCTCAGCAACGCCTCGTTCCCTGACGCCCTGAAAGAGCGGATCCTCACAGCCAAAGACGATCCGGCGGCTGTACGCTCCATTGGCATTGAGTTCGCTACGGAGTTCTGCGCGAGGCTGCTGGCCGAGGGAATCCCCGGATTGCATTTCATTACGCTGAACAACTCCACCGCGACGCTGGAAATCTACGAGAACCTGGGCCTGCATCACCCACAGCAGGCCTAGACCGGTCGCATAGTCGTACGCAACACTGCGTAGCGGCCACCTGGGAGAGGGGCGTACATGGGCTGGACGGTCCTCTACATCGCGTTCGGCATCGTCGCGCTGTGGCTGCTCGGTGAGGTGCTGCTGCAGTACAAGGCGCGGCTGCGCTGGCGGCTGCTGGCCTTCGCGGGCTTCCTCGGTGTGGTCATCGGTGTCCTGATTCCGTCCGTGGTGGTCATCGGCCTGGGTGCCGCGGCCTTCGCCGTCGGGCAGACGTACGTCACGCTGTCGTTCCGCAGCGGCTTCGCGGCCGGCTGGGCCGTCAGCGGCCTCGGCGGCGGACGCGAGGGCGCCAGCAAGCGCCGCCGCGGCGAGGAGCGCAAGGACCCGACGCTGGAAGTCACCGACCTCCAGGCCGCGGAAAGCGACAGCGGAACGTATCCTCGCCAGGACTTCGCCCAGGACGACGCCTTCGGGCGGGACGACTCGGTCTTCGGCCAGCGTCCCCAGACCGCCGCGGAGTCGACCTCCGTCTACGAGCCGCAGCCCATTCCGGACGACACGGGTCAGTACGGCGTCTACAGCGACACGGCCTACGCCGCCGCCACCGACCAGGCGTACGCGGCCGCCGCCCAGGCGCAGGGCCAGGGGCAGGCGCAGGCCCAGGACCCGCTCGGCCAGAACTACGGCTACGACGGCTACTCCGGCTACGACCAGCAGCAGTACGGCTACGACACCGGGCAGCAGCAGTACGCCGCCTACTCCGACCCGTACGTCGGCACGCAGGCCTATGACGCCGCGTCGTACGGCCAGCCCTACGACGCCTCGCAGCAGCAGTACGCGCAGCAGGGCTACACCCAGGACCCGTACGCCACCAACGGCGGCTACGCCAGTGAGACCCCGGCCGGCGGTGTCTGGGTGCCGCAGCAGCGCAACACCGAGGACCCGTACGGCGGCGAACTCCCGCCGGAGCAGCAGTATCCGTACGACGGCAACGGAAACGGGAACAACGGCACCAACGGGAGCAACGGACAGCAGCAGGGCGGCGGGTACGACGAGCAGTATCGATTCTGAGTGAGCCGATACTGACCGGGGTTCGACGCGCCCCGGTCGCCCCGTCACTCACTGCGAGCCCTGGAAGTCCGGCCCCTCCACGATGAGTCCGGCGACCAGCGCGCCGGACATGCCCGCGTGCGGCAGCCCGCCGCCGGGGTGCGCCCAGCCGCCGACCGTGAACAGGCCCGGTATGCGCGTGCTGTTGGCGGGCCGCAGCAGTGTGCCGTCCGCACCGGCCAGCGCGGGAGCGGGCACGGCGCCCTCCTTGGCACCGGTCTCCCGCTCCGTGTCCACCGGGGTGCGGACCTCGCGCCACAGCACGCGCTCGCGCAGACCAGGCACCGCCCGCCCGGCGGCTGAGACCATACGGTCGGCGAAGGCGTCCGCGGCACCGGCCGCTGTCCAGTCGTAGTGAGCCAAGGACGGCACCGTCGCCGTGAGCACCACGGACTCGTGGTCGTCGTCCGGGCGCAGCAGCGGATCGTCCGGCCGGTCCACCCACACGGTGGGCCGCGTCGCCGCCCACACGGTGGGCCGTGTCGCCGGCCTGCCGATCTCGAAGACGGTCCTCTCGTCGGCCCGGTCCGTGGTGTGCACGACCGTGCGGTGTACGGCGCCCGGCTCGCGCGGGCCGCGCAGGGCGAGGCAGACGACGGCCTTTCCACAGGCCAGGGACCCGGAGCGCGGCTCGGGCCCGTCGCCCTCGTACAGGTCCTCGCGACTCGTCAGGTCCGCCAGGAGTTCCGGCGGGCCGCCCACGACGAAGTCGGCCTCGGCGACGGTCCCGTCGCGCAGCTCCACGCCGGCCGCCCGGCCGTCCTTCTCCGCGACCGAGACGACCTCCGCGTCGAAGACGAACTCCACCCGGCGGGCCGCACACCGCTCGTACACGGCGCGCGCCAACTCCCGGATCCCGCCGCGCACATACCAGGCGCCGAAGGCGTGCTCCATGTAGGGCAGGACCGCCGCGCTCGCCGGGGCGGTGTCCGGGTCGAGGCCGTACGCGAGCGCGTGGCTCTCCAGGAGGGCGGTGAGACGGGGATCGGCCAGCTCCCACGCGCCGACCTCCGCGAGGGTCCGTGCCGTGCGGGTGCGCAGCAGCCGGCGCTGCCGCAGTGCGGGGTAGGGCTCGCGCTCGCCCAGTACCTGCCAGTTGGGCCACAGCGGCTCTTCCAGGAGGGGGCGGCGTGTCCGGTCCCAGGCCTCGCGGGCCCGGATCAGGAAGTCGCCCCAGCGCTCGCCCGCGCCTGCCCCGAGGGCCTCGCCCAGGGCCGAGACGACGCCCGCGCGGGAGGCGTTCGGCAGCGAGACCTCCGTGCCGTCCGCGAAGACGTGCCGCGCCGCCGGGTCGACCTGGACCAGGTCGACGCATGCCTCCAGGGGCTCCTTGCCCGTCTTGATGAACAAGTCGCGGTAGACCGCGGGCAGCTGGAGCAGCCCCGGGCCGGTGTCGAAGGCGAAGCCGTCGCGCTCGAAGCGGCCCACCGCCCCGCCGTACGTCGCCGCGCGCTCGTACACCACCACCCGGTGGCCCGCGACGGCCAGCCGGGCAGCGGTCGCCATCGCGCCCATCCCGGCGCCGATCACCGCGATTCGTGCCATGCCACGGACTGTATCGGCCGCCACTGACAACCGGTCTCCGGCTCTGTGCGGCAGCGGCTCGCCGGGCGGTCGGCCGAGGCGGCGCGGCGGGCGCTGAGGGGCGGCTGGGGTCGGCCAGGAGCTACCCGTGGCCTGGGAGTCGGGCCCCGGGCCCGGGAGTCGGCCGAGGTCGGCCAGGGGGCCTGGCAGGTCCTGTCAGGTCCTGCCAGGGCCTGACTGGGCCTGACTGGGCCTGACTGGGGCGGTCGGAGGTCAGCCCGGTGGTCGGCTCACCACTCCCGTGAGCCGTTTCTCCTCGCGGCGCTGGGCCCTGCGGCGCAGGAACCGTCTGATCCGCGAGACCAGGAAGTAGAGCACCACCAGACCGGCCAGCAGCAGGACGCCCGCGATGATCGCCGCGGCCTCCGGGTTGAACATCGCGAAGGTGATGATCCCGGCGACTCCGAGATCCTCGGCGGTGCTCATCACGAAGTTGCTGAACGGCTCCGGCGACGTGTTGATCGCCATCCGCGTCCCGGCCTTGATGGCGTGGCTCGCCAGCGCCGACGAGCCGCCGATCGCGCCGGCCACCAGATCGGGCAGCGAACCGCTCTGCCCGGCCAGCAGGGCCGCGACGACGGCCCCGGACACCGGGCGGATCACGGTGTGGACGGTGTCCCACACCGAATCCACGTACGGGATCTTGTCGGCGACGGCCTCGCAGGCGAACAGGACGCCCGCCGCTATGAGGACCTCAGGGCGCTGCAGCGACTCGGGCACTTCGTCGGTCAGCCCGGTCGCGCCGAATATGCCGAGGAGCAGCACCACCGCGTACGCGTTGACGCCGCTGGCCCAGCCGCTGGTGAAGACGAGGGGGAGTACGGACACGGACGCGATCGTAACCAGTCGGCAACGGCGCGTCCTGGGCATGAGTGCGGACGACTGAGTATCCGTACCTAGTGAGTGAGTTGAGTACGCGCGCGGATGGGTGCCGACCTGCGCGAACGGGAGAGTGGAGGCACGGAAGGGGGCGCGGCTCCGGAACCGCCGACACGGGGCGGCGGAACGGTGCAGCGCCCTTGTCCGCTCCTTCCGCCGGCAACTCGGCGGGAGTGAGCCACGGGGGGACCCGGGGGAGACCGGAACGGGGGAACCAACGGGGGAGTACGGGGAAACACGGGGGAGCACAAAAGGGGCGCCGATCCGGCGTGGCCCGCGGGGGACGCGGCCACTTCGGACCGGCGCTTCACTTGTGCCCGATCACTTGTGCCCGATCACTTGTGCCTGATCACTTGTTTCCGAGCCGGTCCCCGCCGACCCTTCCCTGGAGCAGCCGGGACAGCGCCGCGTGAACGTCGTCCAGGGAGCGCTCCGACTGGAACGCCTGCCAGTCCAGGGCCGCCACCAGCACCATGCCGACCAGCGCCGACGCCGTGAGCGGGGTGTCGATCTCGTCGCTCAGCTCGCCGTTCGCGATCCCGGCGCGCAGGACGTCCTCGACGACCGCGACGGCCTCCTGACGGACCACCATCAGGGTGGACTGCCAGGCCCGGTTGGTGCGCCACAGCTCCGCCACGTACAGCTGCGTGAAGGCCGGGTAGCGGTCGATGAAGACGAGGCCCGCCCGGATCATCGCGTCCAGCGCGTCGACCTTGCTGCCGCCCTCCCGGTCGGTCCTCTCCGCCGCCTCCCGCAGGGAGGCGGTGAGGAGTCCCACTCCGTGCCGGAGCAGCTCTTCGAAGAGGACGGATTTGCTCGCGAAGTTGTAGTAGACCGTGCCCTTGGCCACTCCGGCACGGTCGGCGATCTCGTCCACCGTCGTGGCCGAGAAGCCCTGTTCCGCGATGAGCGTCACCGCCGCCTCGTAGAGCTTCTGCCGGGTCGCCTGTCTCCGGCCGCCACCGCTGTCCACCGTCCTGCTGCTTTCCATGGCCCCGATTGTCACAGGCTCAGCTCCGGGTGCAGTCGGTCGAGGGTCCAAACCTGCCGCTGCCGGGCGGACACCGCGGTGAGCGCGAGGGCGCCCGCCGTGAAGGCGGCGAGGACGGCGCACGCCTGCCAGACAGGCCCCAGGCCGCCGCCCGTGATGAGCCTCCTGAGGGCGTCGACGACGTAACTCATCGGCATGAAGGGGTGGATCGCGTTGAAGAAACCCGGGCTGGTCTGCACGGGGTACGTACCGCCCGCCGACGTCAGCTGCAGCATCAGGAAGGCGAGGACGAGGATCCGGCCGGCCGCTCCGAAGCGTGCGTTCAGCCACTGCACGATCGCCGCGAAGCAGGCCGTCACCAGGAACAGGAAACCCACCGTCCCGGCCGCCCGCGCCATCTCCAGACCGATTCCCCAGTGCAGTACGGACATCAGCGCGACCGTCTGGAGTGCCCCCAGAGCGGCCACCGGAAGCCAGCCCGCCACCGCGATGCGCCAGGCGGAGGAGCCCGCCGCGAGCGCGCGCCGGTTGAGCGGCGGGATCAGCATGTAGGCCACCATCGCGCCCACCCACAGGGAGAGCGGGATGAAGTACGGCGCGAAACCGGTGCCGTAGTTGGGCGCCTTGTGCAGGTCCTTCGAGGCGAGCTGTACGGGGTCGGCCATGACCTCCGTGCGCCGGTCGCGGTCTTTCTTGTCGTAGTCGGGGATCTGCCCCGCGCCGTCGTGCAGTCCGCCGGCGAGCTGTCCCGAGCCGTCGACGAGCTTGTACATGCCCCCTTCGAGGTCGCCCGCGCCCGCCCTGAGGTCGCCGACACCGGTGTCCAGGTCGGCCGCGCCGGACTTGGCCGTGCCGAGCCCCGTGTGCAGCGTCGTCGCCCCCTTGGCGACCTTTCCGGCCCCCTTGTTGAGCTCGTTGATCCTGGACACGGTCGTGGCGAGGTCCTCGGAGAGGTGCGGCGAGCGGTCGGCCAGCGCCTGGGCCTGCTTCTCCAGGGCGGCCAGGTGCCGGTCGAGCGTGTCCAGGTCGCCGTCCTGGCCGGCCACCAGCGTGCTGACGTCGTCGGCGGCCTTCGCCACGTCGGCGGCGGCCGCCTTCGCCTTCTTGAGTTCCGGGCAGGCCGCGTCGGGCAACGGCAGGCTCACACAGCGCGCCTTGTAGACGCCGTTCAGCGTGTCGGACGCCGTGTGGGCGCTCTTGGCGGCGGTCGGGGCCGCCTTCACCAGCGTGTCCAGGTTGCGGCGGATGGCCGAGGCGGAGTCCGCGACGAGCTGGGCCGTGTCGCCGATCTCCTTCTCGTTGCCCTTCAGGAAGGGCCCCACCTTGTCCGCGACGCCGTTGACCTTGTCCGCGAGCGCCTGCGTCCCCTCCGAGACCTGCCGCGAACCGTCCTCCAGGTCGCCCGCGCCCCGGTCGAGCTTCCTCAGCCCGGCGGAGAGCCTGCCGCTGCCCGCCTCCGCGTCCTTCAGGCCGTCCGCGAGGTCCTTCGAGCCCTTCTTGGCCTTCCCGATGCCGCCCGTGAGCGTGTCGGCCCCCTCGGCGGCCTTCTCGGTCTTTCCGTGGAGGTCGGAGAACGAGACGAAGATCTTGTCCAGGAACGACCGCGACGCCTTGGTCGAGGCGGCCGACCGCACCTCCGCGAAGACCGTCCGCGAGATCTGCCCGACGACATAGTTGTTCGCGTCGTTCGTACGCACCTGGAGAGCGCCCGTCTCCGGAGAGTCGCCCGAACTGGAGGCGATCTGCTCGCTGAAGTCGGACGGCATGGTCAGCGACAGGTAGTACCTGCCGTTCTCGACCCCGTCGCGTGCCTCGGCGGCGCTCACCTCGTGCCACTCGAAGGTCTTGCTCTCGCGCAGCCCCTTGGTGATCTCGTCGCCCATCACGATCTTCTTGACGGCCTTCTTGCCGGCCGTGGTAGCCCCCTCGTCGTCGTTCACGAGCGCCACGGGGATACGGTCGAGACGGCCGTACGGGTCCCAGAACGACCACAAGTAGAGGGCGCCGTACAGCAGGGGCAGCAGCAGGAGCGCGACCAGGGCCGCGCGCGGGAGCCTTCCCCTGCCGAAGCGCCTGAGTTCAAGCGCGGCCAGCTTCGGCGAGCGCATCCGCCGCCTCCTTGTCCTCGTGGTCGTGCCGGTCCTGCCGGTCCTTCTGGAGGTTCTGGACGTTCTGGGCTTCTCGTTCGGCCGGTCCGTCGGTGGGCCTCGTGGACACCACGACCGCGTCCTCGGGGGCCTCGCTGCACACCGCCACGACCGTGGTCCCGGTCTCGGTCAGGGAGCGCAACAGCGCCCAGACCTCGGCCCGTTCCGCCTCCGAGAGCTTCAGGTCGGTGTCGTCGATGCCCAGCAGCCGGGGGCGGCCGATCAGGGCGAGCGCGACGGAGAGACGCAGCGCTTCTACGCGTTCCAGGTCGCGCACCGCGGTCCGGGAACCCTTGGGCAGGGCCTCCCGGTCGAGCCCGGCGGCGGCCAGTGCGCCGTCGACGCGCAGTCGCGCCTCCGTCACCCGCTCCGCGCGGGGCCGTAGCAGCCCGCGCACGGAGCCGCCGAACCGCCGCTGGAGCAGGGCCCGTTCCCGCAGGTGCTCGGCGACGGACAGGGCGGGCTCCAGGTCGGTGACACCGGGCACGTGGGCCAGTGCGCTGAACCGGCGGACGGCCGCCATCCGCTTCGGCAACTCCGACTGACCGATCCGCGCGTACCCCTCAGTGGGCTTCATCCGCCCGGTGAGCGCGAGCAGCAGACACGTACGACCCGAGCCCGACGGACCCGCGATCGCGATCAGCGAGCCGGGCTCCGCGTCGACGCCGATTCCGCGGAACGCCCAACCGCGGGGCCCCTTGAGCCCCAAGTCCTCGGCCCTTACGCCGAGTCCGTGCGGACCGTCCACAACTTCCCCCGTCCTCCGAGTCCTTGAGCCGACCGGACTTTTGAACTGACTGGTCAGTGCAAAAGCTATCTCGAACCTGCGATCGAAGCAAAGGCCCAGGTCAGAACGGATTGTCAGTGGCATACCTCACGATGGGCACATACGGCACCTCCCGTCGGGATGTGCCGTCACACAGACGACAGGAGGTTCGTCATGGCCACCTACCACGCAGCCGCCGCCCGTCGGCGACACGCCACCGGCCCTGCCCCCTCACTGACCGGCCCGGCGAGCGACGTGCACCCCGTGCTCCGCCGGGCCACGGCCCCGCCCGCCGCCCTCGACCTGCTCGCCCAGGCCCGCGCCGGACTCGACGAGGCCGCTCTGCACGAAGCGCCGAACGATCGGTATGCGACCGCCCACCTCGCCGCCCTGCGCACCGCCGCCGCGGTACTCGCCGCCCGAGGACGGCCGGAGACCAGCGCGAGGCGCCGGGCCAAGATCCGGAGTGCCTGGGAAGTGCTCCCCGAGATAGCGCCCGAACTCGCCGAGTGGAGCGCGCTGTTCGCCGCCGGTGCCAGCCGTCGCGCCCGTGCGGAGGCCGGCATCCAAGGTGCGGCCAGCACCCGCGACGCCGACGACCTCCTGCGCGACGTGGCGATGTTCCTCCGCCTCGTCGAGCGCATGCTGGTGCTCCAGCCCGTCCTGCCGCAGCCACGGCAGGAAAGCGAGCAGAGGGCGCCGGACACGCAGGACGTGCGGGACGTGCCGGATGTACCGGACGCGGGATGAGCGGTGCCTTGGTCCTCTCCGGCCGGCCGTGTTGCCCGCGGTCGCCGGAGACGGCCTGCGGGGCCTGTGGCGGCTTGCAGAGGCCTGGGGGCGACGTGACGGCGTGCCCGCCGCTGCGGGTCGGGCGGGCGGGGGCGTCAGGGACGGCCCGGGCCGTCCCTGGGGCTCGCGTCCAGTGCGGCTCTCGTCCGGCATCGCTGTCGTCCGGCATGGCGGTTGTCCAAGATGACTGTCCGCCGTGGAGGCGATGCAGCCGATGCGGGCAATGCCGGCGGTGCGATCGGTGGGGTCGGTGCCGGGCAAGTCCGCAAGTCCGCCGGTTGGCCCGGCAGCGCGGGGCCGAGGGCGGGACCGCGTCCGGCGCGCGAGACGGAGGGCCGGTGACGGGGCGGGAGGCAATAGGGTTGGGGACGCCTGCATCTCCCCGGCGCCGGACAGGGCGGGGGAGGTATCCCCATCCCACCGCCGTACGCAAGGGCGGCGCCGTGCCGAGGAGTCAACTGCCGTGTCGGACCCGATGCGCCCGCCCGTCTCCCACCACCGCCCTCAACCGACGTCGCTGCGCTCCGACCCCTCTCGCCCCCGCGCTTCTCTCCGTACCGCCGTGGTCTGGGACGTCCTCAAGGACGCCCTCGACCGACGGGTCAAGGCCACGGGCCGGGAGTCGCTGGACGTCCTCGACACAGGAGGCGGCAGCGGCAACTTCGCGGTGCCCGTCGCCCGCCTCGGCCACCGCGTCACCGTCGTGGACCCCAGCCCGAACGCGCTGTTCGCGTTGGAGCGCCGGGCCGCCGAGGCCGGTGTCGCCGACCGCGTCCAGGGCGTCCAGGGCGACGCCCACGGCCTCTTCGACGTCGTCGAGCGCGGCGGCTACGACGTGGTCCTCTGCCACGGCGTACTCGAATACGTGGACGACCCGGCCGAGGGGATCCGCAACGTGGTCGGGGCGCTGCGCCCCGAGGGCGTGCTCAGCCTGCTCGCCGCCGGGATCGGCGGCGCGGTGCTCGCCCGCGCCCTCGCCGGCCACTTCACGGAGGCCCGCCAGGCCCTCAGTGACCCGGACGGCCGCTGGGGCGAGGGTGATCCCGTACCCCGGCGCTTCACAGCCGACCAACTCACCGATCTCGTCGAGCGCGCGGGCCTCGGTGTCGGTGCCGTGCACGGCGTACGGGTCTTCGCGGACCTGGTCCCCGGCGTCCTCGTGGACACCGAGCCGGGGGCCCTGGACGCCCTGCTCAAGCTGGAGGCCGCGGCTGCCGAACTCGCCGCCTTCCACTCCGTGGCGACGCAGCTCCATGTGCTCGGTGAGACGCGGGAGCCCACCGAGGCTTGAGCCGTCTCCCGTGAGGGAGCTGTGAAGGCGCGCCGCTGATCAGGGGCGCGACGGCAGATGGAGTACGCCACAGGCCACCCGATCGGGCTCGCGGAGCCGTATGATCGAGGGAGACCGTTCGGCATGACGGGCCGCTTGCTGGGGAATCTACGCCTCAGCGGATCGGAGCGCCATGGCGGGTTCCGGTTGGCGAATTGGCGCAGAGGGGCGGGTTTCACGGGGGCGATTCCCTGCCTATCCTGAAGGGGACCCCCGGTCGCCCCGGCGACTGCACGATGAGGAGGACGCCGTGCCGCTCTCGGAGCACGAGCAGCGAATGCTCGAGCAGATGGAGCGAGCGCTGTACGCCGAAGATCCCAAGTTCGCGACAGCGCTTGAGGGAAGCGGGCTGCGTACGTATACCCGGCGACGGGTCTACCAGGCGGTCGCGGGCTTCCTGGTGGGTATCGCGCTCCTCATGGCCGGAATGGTCGCAGTACAGATCTGGTTGAGCGTGGTGGGTTTTCTCGTCATGCTGGGCTGTGCGGTGCTCGCCGTCACCGGTTGGCGCAAGGCCCCCAAGCCGGGCGAACAGCCCGCCGCGGGTGCGCCAGGTGCTCCGCAGACCCGCCATCAGGGTCGGCAGCGGCGCTCCATGATGGATCGCATCGAACAGCGCTGGCAGAAGCGCCGTGACGAACAAGGCGGCCAATAGCCTCCGGGCCCGGCCGACAAACGTACGCACGTAAGGGGTGACCACCACGAGGTGGCCGCCCCTTCAGCGTGCCCGGCCGCGTCTTCGCCCTGATCCGCCGGAGAGGCTCCAGGACTGACTCAGGGCCCGGACTCCGCTCACTGGGCCAGGGCTCGGGCTCCAGTCCCTCAGCCCCTCAGTCACTCAGTCACTCAGTCACTGAGCCAGGAACCCGGCCCTCGCCCCGCTCGCCGAGCCTGGAACGGAAGCCGCACAGGGAAGCCGGAAGCAGCGAAGCCGGAAGCCGGGAAGCCGGAAGCCGGGAAGCCAGAAGGGGGCGCCCACCCGACCCGGGCAGGCGTCCCCTTCCTGCTTCCTACCTCCGGCTTCCCGAGCCGGGCGGCCTCAGCCGCTGCTCTGCCCGGACGGGCGTCCCGACGGTCCCGACGGGCGGCGCAGGGCCGCCGTCAAGCGGGCCGTGGCCCGGGACTTCAGCGCGATCCAGCCGTCGGACATCGCCCACGCCACCCGTACGGCCGAGCGCGGTGCGAAGAGCGCGCGCAGGCGCGTGCCGCGGTTGACCGTGGCGTGCAGGCCAGCGGTCATGCGGCGTACGTCATCGGCGAAACCCGCGGTCGGCCGCGGACGTGGCGCGTACAGGACCTGCTCCACCGCGTCGGCGATCCGGTGGACCGAGGCCGCGGCCTCCGGATCGAGGTGCCCGATGCGGACGATCCGTGCAGCCGCCTTGCGGGGCGTCTGGGAGTCGTCCGGCGCGATACCGAAGTCCCACGCCGTATCGGTCACCTCGTGCCAGGCCGCCAGGGTGGCTGCCGCGGCGTCCTCCTCGGTGCGCCCGTGCGAGCCGAGCCGCACGGACCTGGCCCGCATCCGCCACAGCATCGGCAGCAGCGGCACCGCGAGCACAGCGAGTCCGGCCAGGGCGAACCCGAGGATCATGAACCACGGCGGTCCGTCGTCCGTCGCTCCGAACGCGGCCTGCGGAGACTCGCTGCCGCAGGGCTGCTCCAGCTTCTTCTCGGCCGCCGTGCAGCTCTCGCTGGTCGACGGCTCGGTGGACGGCGCCGCGGACGAGGAGCGCGAGGGGAGGTCCGGGTCGGGGACCGTGGCGCCCGGCGTGTCCGTGCGGGTGTACTCCGGAACCGAGCCCCGGTTCGGGGTCGGCTCGAAGCGGGTCCAGCCCACGCCCTCGAAGTACAGCTCGGGCCAGGCGTGCGCGTCCCGCAGCCCCACCGAGTTCGTACCGTCGGCCTGCGGCGAGCCCGGTGTGAAGCCCACCGCGACGCGGGCGGGGATGCCCAGCGTGCGGGCCATCGAGGCCATCGCGAAGGAGAAGTGGACGCAGAAGCCCTCCTTGTCCCTCAGGAACCGCGCTATCGCCTGGGACCCGCTGCCGACCTGCACCTCCGTGTCGTAGGTGAAGCCGCCCTCCAGCGCGAACCAGTCCTGGAGTTTCACCGCGCGCTCGTAGTTGTTGGCCGCGCCGTCCGTGACCTCGCGTGCCGTCTTCGACACCACCGGAGGCAGCGACCCGGGCACCTTGGTGAACTCGCGCTTCAACGCCGCGGGCGCCTCCGGCGCGTTGGCCAGCTGCTCCGCGGTCGGCTGCACGATCAGGCTCTTGACCGTGTACTCAATGCCGCGCGTGGTCTGCCCGTGGTCGCCGACGAGCGTGCGGCCGATGGGCTCGTAGCGCCACTTGCCGCCGAGCCCCACCGCACTGGCGGGGTAGGGCATGGGCAGCCAGTCCTGCGCGTACCAGTCCGCCGCGGAGATCCTCGTCTGGATCTCGGTGCGCTGGACGTCGTCACCGAGGCCCGGCGGCGTCGGGAACGACCCCGGAACGTCCTGGACATGGCGCTTGGCCGGCTTCCACGCCGTGCCGTCGAACTCGTCGAGCGAGACGATCCGCAGGTAGAGGTCCTGCGTGTCCTCGGAGTTGGTGCGGTACGACATGACCTGGCGGTCCTCGTCCACGTTCAGACTGTCGCGGAGCGAGACCAGCGGGTTCACCGCGGAGATCGTGCCGCCACTGCCGGAGCCCGTGCCGACGCCGGCCCCGGTGCCGTCCAACAGCCCGCCGTCGAGCGCGGGCAGGGCGAGCGGCACCACCAGGGCGATACCGAGCGCGACGGCGCCGATGCGCCGCCCCGTGCGGATCGGCGCGACCGCGCCCGGCGAGGAATCCACGCCCGGAGTCCGCGGGCCGCCGCCGAAGACCCGGCCCCACTGCGAGAGCCGGTCACGTCCCTCGGCCAGCAGCAGCACCAGATAGCCGACCGCCGCCAGCAGGAACCACAGCCAGCCGGCGCCACCGCCCTCCGAGAGGCCCGCGGCGACCGAGTACAGCGCGAGCAGCGGCAGTCCGGCCGGGGCCGCGCTGCGGAACGTCACCGCGAGCGCGTCCACCGCGAGCCCGATCAGCACGACTCCGCCGACCAGCATCAGCCGGATACCGGGCGACAGCGGCGCCGGGATCGAGTACCGCCCGACGTCGTCACCGCCGGCCTGCAGCAGCTCCCCGAAGTGCCGGAACGCCTCCGGACCCGGCACGAGCCCGAAAATGGCCTGCTCGCGGGCGAAGAACAGCGTCAGCAGCGTCAGGGTCACGAGCGCCTGTACGGCGACCGTCACCGCCCGTGCCAGCGGCACCCGCCGGGTCGCCGCGCCCACCCCGGTCTGCACCGCGAGCAGGAACGCCGCCTGAAGGACCCAGGTCGCCGGACTGACCAGCGGCAGCAGCGCGGTGGCCGACATCAGGGTCGCCGCCGCGGCGCACAGCGCGAGTCGCGCGCGCCCGCTCATGAGCCACCGCCTCCTGCCGTACTGCCCGTCGACGCGGCCCCGTTGCGCTGCCGGTCCGCCTCCCGCCACAGGTCGGCCAGGCTCGTGCCCGGCTGGACGGCAAGGGCGGTCCAGCCCGCCTCGCGCAGCATTCGAAGCCGCTCCTCGCTCTGTTCGTCGGCGGCGCCGTGCACCCACACCTCACTGTCCAGCAGGAAGGCCACGGCCCCGCCGCTGCGCTGGCGCATCTTGGCGAGCACCGTCGCCTGCTCCTCGTCCAGGTCGCCGAGGAAGGCCACCAACAGCCCCTCGTTCCCACCCCGCAGCACGTCGTAAGCCCGTGACAGGCCCGTACCGTCGGAGTGGTCGATCACCGCGAGGGTGTCCATCATCAGCCCGGCGGCGTCCGCGGACTCCTGGCTGGCTCCGGCGAATCCGTCGGCGCCCTCACCGGGCACCGAGGTGCCGGTGTCGGTCAGCAGCCGGACCGAAAAGCCCCGCTCCAGCATGTGCACCAGGGTGGACGCCGTGCCCGACACCGCCCATTCGAAGGCCGAGTCGGGGCCCGCGCCGTCGAAGGCGATGCCCCGGGTGTCGAGGAGCACCGTGCAGCGGGACCGCTGCGGCTGCTCCTCGCGGCGCACCATCAACTCGCCGTAGCGCGCGGTCAGACGCCAGTGGACCCGGCGCAGATCGTCGCCGTAGCGGTACCCGCGAGGTATCACGTCGTCCTCGCCGGCCAGGGCCAGCGAGCGCTGCCGCCCCTCCCCGTACCCCTTCGCCTCGCCCGTCAGCCGCACCGGAGGCAGCGCCTCCACGCGCGGGACGACCGTCAGGGTGTCGTACGTCGAGAAGGAGCGGGTCAGTTCGCACATCCCGAACGGGTCGCTGAGCCGCAGCTGCAAGGGGCCCAGCGGGTAGCGGCCGCGCAGGTCCGAGCGCACGCGGTAGGACACCTCGCGCCGGCCGCCCGCCTCGACCCGGTCCAGTACGAACCGGGGCCGGGGCCCCAGCACGTACGGCACCCGGTCCTGGAGCATCAGCAGACCGGTGGGCAGCCGCGAGACGTTGTCCATCCGCAGATGGACCCGGGCCTCGGACCCCGAGGGCACCCGCCCTGGAGAGAGCCGGCGGCTGCCGGCGACCCGGTAACGCGTGCGGTACAGCACCGTCGCGCAGACCAGCGGCAGCACGGCCAGCAGCAGCCCGACCCGGAGCAGATCGCTCTGCCCCAGGACGTACGCGCAGATGGCGGCCGCGATGCCGGCGGCCAGGAAGGACCGCCCGCGCGTGGTGAGACCGGCGAGTGCCGTACGCAGCCCGCCCTTGTCCTCCTCGGCCTGCGCCGTCGGCATCCCCCCGGTGGTCATCACAGCCTCCGGGGCGGCTGCTGGCCGAAGGCGGACGAACCCCGGCCCATTCCCAGACCGCTCGGCGACTGGGGCGCCGCGGGCACGGCCGTGCGCTGGAGGATCTCCAGGACGACCTGCTCGGCCGTACGACGGTTCAGCTGTGCCTGGGCCGTGGGCAGCAGCCGGTGGGCCAGGACCGCCACCGCGAGGGCCTGGACGTCGTCCGGCAGCGCGTAGTCCCGGCCGCTGAGAGCGGCGGACGCCTTCGCCGCGCGCAACAGATGCAGCGTGGCACGCGGCGAGGCGCCGAGTCTCAGGTCCGGGTGGCTGCGGGTGGCGGCGACCAGGTCCACGGCGTACCGCCGCACCGGGTCGGCGACGTGGACCGTGCGGACCGCGTCGATGAGCTTCACGATCTCGTGCGCGTGCGCCACCGGCTGGAGGTCGTCCAGCGGGGACACACCGCCGTGGACGTCCAGCATCTGCAGCTCGGCCTCCGCGCTGGGATAGCCGATGGAGACCCGGGCCATGAAGCGGTCGCGCTGCGCCTCCGGCAGCGGGTAGGTGCCCTCCATCTCGACCGGGTTCTGCGTCGCCACCACCATGAACGGGCTGGGCAGCTCGTAGGTCGTGCCGTCGATGGTGACCTGGCGCTCCTCCATGGATTCCAGGAGCGCGGACTGTGTCTTGGGCGACGCGCGGTTGATCTCGTCGCCGATCACGATCTGCGCGAAGATCGCGCCCGGTTTGAACTCGAAATCCCTGTTCTGCTGATCCCAGATGGACACGCCTGTGATGTCCGAGGGCAGCAGGTCGGGCGTGAACTGAATACGCCGCACTGAGCAGTCGATGGACCGCGCCAGTGCTTTGGCCAGCATGGTCTTGCCCACGCCGGGGACATCTTCGATCAGAAGATGCCCCTCCGCGAGCAGTACGGTCAGCGAAAGCCGCACGACCTCAGGCTTGCCCTCGATCACTTCCTCCACCGAACTGCGGATTCTCTCCACAGTGGCGGTCAGATCTGTAAGGCTCGCTCGATCGTCATAGGTCGTCACCCGGCCCTCCTCGGCCCGTTCTTTCCCGGGCCGACGCTCTGCGATGCGGACCGGCCCACCCCGAAACACGGGCACCACGCGAGTCGTTCCGCGTGACGCCACACCCGCATTCTTGTTGCCGTTACCGGTTCGTGTCACTCGCCTGTGGATAACTGGCCGCGATATGTCTCTTCCTGCGGCCTTTGGCCGGGTCCAACTGGCGTCAGGTGGGGTCTATCTCACGCAGCAGGCCCGTCTTCACATCGAACACGAAACCACGTACGTCGCCCGTGTGCAGAAGGAATGGAGAGGTGCGCACCCGCTGCATGGACTGCCGCACGTCCTGTTCGACGTCCCGGAAGGCCTCCACCGCCCAGGCGGGGCGCTGGCCGACCTCCATCTCCAGCTCGTGCCGGAAGTCCTCGGTGAGGGACTCCAGGCCGCAACCGGTGTGATGGATCAGCACCACGCTGCGGGTGCCGAGGGCGCGCTGGCTGATGGTGAGGGAGCGGATCACGTCGTCGGTGACCACGCCGCCCGCGTTGCGGATGGTGTGGCAGTCGCCGAGCTCCAGGCCCAGCGCGTCGTGCAGGTCGAGGCGGGCGTCCATGCAGGCCACGACGGCGACCTGGAGGACGGGGCGGGCGTCCATGCCGGGGTCGGTGAACGCGGCGGCGTACCGTTCGTTGGCTTCGACGAGACGGTCGGTGACGGTGCCGTCGTCGGATATGGCGCCTTCGGAGTCTGTGGGAACGGATGCGGAGGTCGTCATATCCATGACGGTAGTGGTCACACGCCGTTCGGGCCTGCTGTGAGAGGGGACAAAGAACATCAATGAGCGTTGTTGTGAGGTAACCCACAAGGGTGGATCAACTGCACCCGTATGGGTGGAAAATCCCGGTTTGCCGCTTCATCCCGGGCGTGAGCCGCGACGCGCAGGCCGGTTCATTGACCGCGAGACACCGTGGACTAAAGTGACGCGAAGCGGGAGGCGGTTGCTCTCCCTGCTGGACTGCTATCCCCCGGAGGACCGGTGACATGCCGGGATCTCCCCACGTGCGCGGCGCGTACGTACGGCTCGGCCTCCTCCCGCTCCCGGTCGGCTGACGCTTCCGGCGCCGGCAGTCCCTCCCCTTCACGGAGCGGGCGGGGACCCGGCGGTGCGTACCGGCGCGCCGGACCTGAGAGGGCCCAGATTCAATGGGGCGCGAAGCGCATTCGAACAAGGGTGGTGGTGGGCGACGGGAGGGACAGACTCGACATGTCCCGGTGATGCTCCAGCGGTGCCTGGACATGTTGGCGCCCGCACTGGAGCGCCCCGGAGCGGTCGTCGTGGACTGCACTCTCGGCCTCGGCGGCCACAGTGAGGCCCTGCTCGCCCGGTTCCCCGAGGTCCGCCTCGTCGCCCTCGACCGCGACAAGGAGGCGCTGCGTCTCTCCGGAGACCGGCTCGCCCCGTTCGGTGACCGGGCCACCCTGGTGCACGCGGTCTACGACGAACTCCCCGACGTGCTCGACCGCCTGGACCTCCCGCGCGTCCAGGGCGTCCTCTTCGACCTCGGCGTCTCCTCCATGCAGCTCGACGAGGCCGACCGCGGCTTCGCGTACGCCCAGGACGCCCCCCTCGACATGCGCATGGACCAGTCGGCGGGCATGAGCGCGGCCGAGGTCCTCAACACCTACCCGCCGGGCGAGCTCGTACGGATCCTCAGGGCGTACGGCGAGGAGAAGCAGGCCAAGCGGATCGTGTCCGCGGTCGTGCGCGAGCGCGAGAAGGAGCCCTTCAGCAGCAGCGCGCGGCTCGTCGAGCTGATCCGCGACGCCCTGCCGCAGGCCGCAAAGCGCACCGGCGGCAACCCCGCCAAGCGCACCTTCCAGGCCCTGCGTATCGAGGTCAACGGCGAACTCACCGTCCTGGAGAGGGCGATCCCCGCCGCCGTGAAGACGCTCGCCGTCGGCGGCCGGATCGCCGTGCTGTCCTACCACTCCCTGGAGGACCGGCTGGTCAAGCAGGTGTTCGCCGCGGGAGCCGCCAACACCGCACCGCCCGGACTGCCGGTCGTCCCCGAGCGCTACCAGCCCCGGCTCAAGCTGCTGACGCGAGGTGCCGAACTCCCCTCCGAGGAAGAGGTCGCCGAGAACCGGCGGGCCGCCCCGGCGCGGCTGCGAGGGGCGCAGCGCATCAGGGAGGACGCCGAGTGACGGAAGGGTGTGTGAGTTGGACAACCGAACTCACTGGACGCGTGGGTCGCAAGGCCGGCCCCCTCGGTCGAAAGCCCCAGCTCACCGGGAGGGTGAGTGAGTAGGAAACCCGAACTGAAGGGAAGGGCGGCCCGACTCGCGCGACTCTTCCCGTCGGGCCCCGGACAGGCCGCCCGTACACCCTTCGTACTCCTGGTCGTGCTCTTGCTCGGCGGCGGCCTGATCGGACTCCTGGTGCTGAACTCCGCGCTCAGCGCGGGGGCGTTCCAGCTCGACGACCTCCAGAGGGACACCAAGAGCCTCACCGACGAGGAGCAGGCGCTCCAGCGGGACGTGGACGCCTACTCCGCCCCCGACGCCCTCCAGCGCCGCGCCCGCGAGCTGGGCATGGTGCCCGGCGGCGACCCGGCCTTCCTCAACCCCGACGGCAGCGTCCGCGGCGTCCCCAGCGCGGCCGCCGAGCAGTCGTCCGTGTCCGTCCCGGTGATCCGCCCGCCCGACGTGCTCCTCCCCGCGTCGGCTCCGACGCCCACCGAGACCCAGGCGGCCGGCGGGCCCGGTACACCCGCCGAGCCCTCGACGCCCGCCGAGGCCCAGCCGCCCACAGAGCCCGCCGCGCCCGCCGCGCCCACCACGACGCCGGGGCAGGTCACGGAGCCGTCCCCGCAGCCCACGCAGCCCGCTACGAATCCCGGCAGGTGACGGAAGTGTCCGACAGGGAACCCCCGCGCCGCCGGGTGCCCCCGCCCGCCCGGCCCGTACGTCCCGGCGGCCAGCGGCAGCCGGGGCCGGGCGCCCGGCCCGTCCGCCGTCCGGCCTCGTCCGGGGCTCAGGGCCCGCGCGTCATCCGCCTCGGCAGCCCCCGTCCGCGGCTGCGCATGGTCAGCCTCGCCCTGTCCCTCGTACTGCTCGCCTTCGTCGTCCGGCTCCTCCAGGTGCAGGCGGTCGACGCGAGCGAGTACACGGCCAAGGCCGAGAAGAACCGGTACCTCAGCCGCACCCTGGCCGCCGAGCGCGGCGGGATCACCGACCGCAACGGCGTCGACCTCGCGATCAGCGTGGACGCCAACGACATCACCGCCGACCCCACGCTGTTCACGCGGAAGGCGACGAAGACCGACGACGCCCCCGAGCAGGCCGCCGCCCTGCTCGGCCCGATCCTCGACAAGGACCCCGAAGAACTCGCCGAGAAGCTCCGCACCAAGAACACCCGGTACGTCCTGCTCGCCCGGCGCCAGACCCCCCAGGTCTGGACGCAGATCAAGGACCTGAAGAGCACGCTCGCCGACAAGGCGGGCGAGGGCGGGACGGCGAACATCCTGGCGGGCGTCCTCCAGGAGCCCAGCACCAAGCGGGTCTATCCGAACGGCGACCTCGGCGCCGGAATACTGGGCTGGGTCAACGCCGACGGCAAGGGCGGCGGCGGCATCGAGCAGCAGCTCAACAACGACCTGTCGGGCAAGGACGGCGAGATCCGCTACGCCCAGTCCGGCGGCCGTCAGGTACCGACCGCGGGCTCCACCGAGAAGCCCGCCGTGGCCGGTTCCGAGGTCGAGCTGACCATCGACCGCGACATCCAGTGGGCCGCCCAGAACGCCATCACCGAGCAGGTGAAGGAGTCCAAGGCGGACCGCGGGTACGTCATAGTGCAGGACAACAGGACCGGCGAGATCCTCGCCATGGCGAACTCGCCCGGCTTCGATCCGAACGACCTCTCCGAGGCCGACGGGAACGCCCTGCACAACTGGGGCCTCGAAGACGCCTACGAGCCCGGCTCGACCGCCAAGGTCATGTCGATGGCCGCCGTCCTGGAGGAGAACGCCGCCACGCCGACGACGCACGTGACCGTGCCGAACCGGCTGGCCCGCGGCGACCGGCTCTTCCGTGACGACATCGACCACCGGACCTGGTACCTGACGCTCAACGGCGTGCTCGCCAAGTCCAGCAACATCGGCACCATCCTGGCGACCGGCCAGCTGGGCAAGACGCAGCAGGAGGCCAACCAGGTCCTCTACTCGTATCTGCGCAGGTTCGGCATCGGCGGCTACACCGGGCTCGGCTTCCCCGGCGAGACCAAGGGCATCCTCGCGCCCGCCGACCAGTGGTCGACCTCCCAGCAGTACACGATTCCTTTCGGCCAGGGCGTGTCGATCAACGCGATGCAGGCGGCCTCCGTCTACTCGACGATCGCCAACGGCGGCGTACGCGTCGAACCGACACTGGTCCGCGGCACGAAGGGCCCCGACGGGAGCTTCACCCCGGCGGCCAAGCCCAAGAAGACAAGAGTCGTCAGCGAGAAAACGGCGAAGACCCTGGCACAGATGCTGGAGTCTGTCGTGGACGACCGGGAGGGTACGGGCGCCAAGGCGCGCATTCCCGGCTACCGCGTCGCGGGCAAGACGGGCACGGCCAACCGTGTGGATCCGGCCACCGGCCACTACCGCGGTTATACCTCCTCCTTCGCCGGATTCGCGCCCGCGGACAACCCCCGGGTCACCGTCTACTGCGCGATCCAGAACGCCACCAAGGGAAGCTACTTCGGCGGCCAGATCTGCGGGCCCGTCTACAAGGAGGTCCTGGAGTTCGCCCTGAAAACCCTCCAGGTGCCGCCCACCGGGGCCCCGGCCGCCAGGCTTCCCGTCACCTTCACACCATGAACCACCATGGATCAGCCCGAATCGGCCCAAATCGGCCCGAACAACTCTGAACCAGCCTGAATCAGCGCCGGCCAGGCACTGATCCGCACCGACCGGAACCCCCTGCTCCAGCACCCGTGATCACCGACCAGGAACAGCTCGTGACAACGACCACGCCCGACCCCGGGAACCACGGTTCGCCGCACACCACGCCGCGCCCCTCGCTTCGCTCCGGCGGGGGTGTGCCCGGTACGCTCACCGCCGTGCCACACGCTGATCAGTCCCAAACCACCCAGAAGGGCGTTCCTGTGACGTATCCGGGGCCGCCGCGACCGGCTCAGAACTCCGCCACACCCCTCGCGGAGCTCGTGGCGGCAGTCGCCGATCAGTTGGCGGCCCCGGCGCCGCAGGGGGCGCAGAGCGCCACCGAGGTCACGGGCATCACCCATGACTCGCGCGCCGTGCGCCCCGGCGACCTGTACGCCGCGCTGCCCGGTGCCCGGATGCACGGCGCCGACTTCGTGACGCAGGCGGCCGGCCTCGGCGCCGTCGCCGTGCTGACCGATCCGACGGGCGCCGAGCGCGCGGCGGCCACCGGTCTGCCGGTCCTCGTCGTCGACGACCCGCGTGGACGGATGGGCGAGCTGGCCGCCTCGATCTACGGACACCCCGGCCGCGACCTGCTCCAGATCGGCATCACCGGCACGTCCGGCAAGACCACGACGGCGTACCTCGTCGAGGGCGGTCTGAAGACGGTCCGCAACACCGGCCTGATCGGCACGGTGGAGATGCGCATCGGCGACGAGCGCATCAAGTCGGAGCGCACGACGCCCGAAGCCACCGACCTCCAGGCGCTGTTCGCCGTCATGCGCGAGCGCGGCGTCGACGCGGTCGCCATGGAGGTCTCCAGCCACGCGCTGGTCCTCGGCCGCGTCGACGGCTGTGTCTTCGACGTCGCGGTCTTCAACAACCTCAGCCCGGAACACATGGAGTTCCACTCCGACATGGAGGACTACTTCCGGGCCAAGGCGCAGCTGTTCACGCCGAAACGCAGTCGGCTCGGCGTGGTCAACCTCGACGACGAGTACGGACGCAGGCTCACCGAGGAAGCCACGGTCCCCGTGGTGACCTTCTCCGCGGAGGGCCACCCGGACGCCGACTGGCGCGCCGAGGAGGTCCAGGTCGGCCCGATGGACTCGGTCTTCGTCGCGGTCGGCCCCAAGGGCGAGCGCATCACCGCCAAGTCGCCGCTCGCCGGCCCCTTCAACGTCGCCAACACGCTCGCCGCGATCGTCTCCCTCGCCGCCGCCGGGCTCGACCCGCAGACCGCCGCGGACGGCATCGCCGCCGTACCGGGCGTGCCGGGCCGGCTGGAGCGGGTGGACGTCGGCCAGCCGTACCTCGCGGTCGTCGACTACGCCCACAAGACGGACGCCGTCGAATCGGTGCTGCGCGCCCTGCGCAAGGTCACCGAGGGCAGGCTGCACATCGTGCTCGGCTGCGGCGGCGACCGGGACAAGACCAAGCGGATGCCCATGGGCGCCGCCGCGGCGCGGCTCGCCGACACCGCCGTACTGACATCGGACAACCCCCGCTCGGAAGACCCCCTCTCGATCCTCGCCACGATGCTCGCGGGCGCCGCCGAAGTACCGGCGCACGAGCGCGGAGAGGTCCAGGTCTTCGAGGACCGGGCCGCCGCGATCGCCGCGGCCGTCGCCCGCGCGCAGCCGGGCGACACGGTGCTGGTCGCGGGCAAGGGCCACGAGCAGGGCCAGGACATCGCCGGAGTGGTCCGTCCCTTCGACGACCGCCAGGTGCTTCGCGAAGCTATCCAGAAGACCCAGGGATGAACTTGTGATCGCCCTCTCTCTCGCCGAGATCGCAGCAGCTGTCGGCGGGCAGACGTACGACATACCGGATCCGGCGGTACAGGTAACCGGACCGGTCGTTATCGACTCCCGCCAGGTGAAGGACGGCGGCCTGTTCGCAGCCTTCGTCGGGGAACGTGTGGACGGCCACGACTACGCGCAGCGGGCCGTCGAGGCGGGCGCGGTCGCCGTGTTGGCGCAGCGCCCCGTAGGCGTGCCCGCGATCGTCGTGGACGACGTGCAGACGGCCCTCGGCGCCCTCGCGCGCTCCGTCGTGGAGCGGACGGGGGCGACCCTCGTCGCGCTCACCGGCTCGGCGGGCAAGACGAGCACCAAGGACCTGATCGCCCAGGTGCTGAACCGCAAGGCACCCACCGTGTGGCCGGAAGGCAACCTCAACAACGAGATCGGCCTCCCGGTGACCGCCCTGCGGGTCACCGAGGAGACGCGGTTCCTCGTCCTGGAGATGGGCGCCCGCCGCATCGGCCACATCCGCTACCTCACGGATCTGACGCCCCCGAAGGTCGGCGTCGTCCTGAACGTCGGCACCGCCCACATCGGCGAGTTCGGCGGCCGCGAACAAATCGCCCAGGCCAAGGGTGAGTTGGTGGAGTGCCTGCCCCCGGCGGACGAAGGCGGCATCGCGGTCCTGAACGCCGACGATCCTCTCGTACGGGCCATGACCTCGCGCACGAAAGCACGCGTGATCCTCTTCGGAGAGTCCGGCGAAGCGGACGTACGGGCCGAGAACGTACGGCTCACCGGGAGCGGACAGCCTTCGTTCAGTCTCCACACACCCTCCGGGTGCAGCGACGTGACCATGCGCCTGTACGGTGAGCACCACGTGTCGAACGCGCTCGCCGCGGCCGCCGTCGCCCATGAGCTGGGCATGTCCGCAGACGAGATCGCCACCGCGCTCTCCGAGGCGGACGCCCTCTCCCGCTGGCGGATGGAGGTCACCGAGCGCCCGGACGGCGTGACGGTCGTCAACGACGCCTACAACGCGAACCCCGAGTCCATGCGAGCCGCCCTGCGCGCGCTCGTGGCCATGGGCAAGGGGCGGCGGACCTGGGCGGTGCTCGGTCAGATGGCCGAGCTCGGGGACGAGGCGCTCGCCGAGCACGACGCGCTCGGACGGCTCGCCGTCCGGCTCAACGTCAGCAAGCTCGTCGCGGTCGGGGGCAGGGAAGCGTCCTGGCTGCAACTGGGCGCATATAACGAGGGTTCGTGGGGTGAGGAGTCGGTGCACGTGTCCGACGCACAGGCGGCGATCGACCTGTTGCGCAGTCAACTGCGCCCGGGAGACGTCGTACTCGTGAAGGCGTCAAGGGCGGTCGGCCTGGAGCGCATCGCGCAGGCGCTGGTCGAGGGCACCGAGGGTGAGGTTGCCGTCTGATGAATCAGATCCTCTTCGCGGGAGTCATCGGCCTCTTCCTGACCCTCATCGGCACCCCGCTGCTGATTAAGCTGCTGGCCAGCAAGGGCTACGGCCAGTACATCCGTGACGACGGCCCGCGCGAGCACCACGCCAAGCGCGGTACGCCGACGATGGGCGGTATCGCCTTCATCCTGGCCACGCTCCTGGCGTACTTCTTCAGCAAGGTGATCACCGGCAAACCGCCGACGTTCTCCGGAGTGCTGGTGCTCGGCCTGATGACGGGCATGGGCCTGGTCGGCTTCCTCGACGACTACATCAAGATCGTCAAGCGGCGGTCGCTCGGTCTGCGGGCCAAGGCGAAGATGGC
Source organism: Streptomyces sp. NBC_00878 (assembly GCF_026341515.1). Classification (NCBI taxonomy): domain Bacteria; kingdom Bacillati; phylum Actinomycetota; class Actinomycetes; order Kitasatosporales; family Streptomycetaceae; genus Streptomyces; species Streptomyces sp. NBC_00878. Next base: position 8,072,022 of record NZ_JAPEOK010000001.1, read on the forward strand.
CGGGCAGCTGATCGTCGGTATCTCCTTCGCGGTGCTCTCGCTGCAGTTCGCGGACAACCTCAACAACACCCCGGCCTCCACCAGGCTCTCCTTCGTGCAGGACTTCGGCTGGTCCATCGGCCCGGTGCTGTTCGTGGTCTGGGCGCTGTTCATGATCCTCGCGATGTCGAACGGCGTGAACCTGACGGACGGTCTGGACGGCCTCGCCACCGGTGCCTCCGTGATGGTCTTCGGCGCCTACACGTTCATCGGCGTCTGGCAGTTCCAGGAGTCCTGCGCCAACGCGCAGACCCTCGCCAACCCGGCCGCCTGCTACGAGGTACGGGATCCACTGGACCTCGCCGTCGTCGCCGCTGCCCTGATGGGCGCCTGCTTCGGCTTCCTGTGGTGGAACACCTCGCCCGCCAAGATCTTCATGGGCGACACCGGTTCGCTGGCCCTCGGCGGCGCGCTCGCCGGACTCGCGATCTGCTCCCGCACCGAGCTGCTGGTCGCGCTGCTCGGCGGCCTCTTCGTCCTCATCACCATGTCGGTCGTGATCCAGGTCGGCTCGTTCCGCCTCACCGGCAAGCGCGTCTTCCGGATGGCACCCCTCCAGCACCACTTCGAACTCAAGGGGTGGTCCGAGGTCCTTGTGGTGGTCCGCTTCTGGATCATCCAGGGCATGTGCGTGATCGTCGGACTCGGCCTCTTCTACGCGGGATGGGCAGCCGAGAAGTGACGACCGCGTCCGACTGGCAGGGCATGAACATCACCGTCGCCGGTCTCGGCGTGAGCGGCATCAGCGCCGCCCGCGCCCTGGCCGGCCTCGGCGCGTCGGTCACCGTCGTCGACGGGGGCTCCTCCGAGGCGCACCGGGAGAAGGCCGCAGCCCTTGAGGAGCACGGCATTTCGGTACGCCTCGCGGACGCCGAGACGCTTCCCGAGGGCACCGACCTGGTGGTCACCTCACCGGGCTGGAAGCCGGGCAGTCCCCTCTTCCTGGCCGCCGCCGAGGCGGGCGTGGACGTCGTCGGCGACGTGGAGATCGCCTGGCGTCTGCGCGGCCCCGATGCCGCCCCCTGGCTCGCCGTCACGGGCACCAACGGCAAGACCACCACGACGCAGATGCTCGCCTCGATCCTCGGCGCCGCGGGCCTTCGTACGGCCGCCGTGGGCAACATCGGCACTCCGATCATCGACGTGGTCCAGGAGAGCGACGAGGCGTACCGCGATCTCGACGTACTGGCCGTCGAGCTGTCCAGCTACCAGCTCCACTGGGCGCCCTCCGTGCGCCCCCACTCCGCCGTCGTCCTGAACCTCGCCCCGGACCACCTCGACTGGCACGGCTCGATGGAGGCCTACGCCGCCGACAAGGGCCGCGTCTACGAGGGCAATCGGGTCGCCTGCGTCTACAACGTCGCCGACAAGGCCACCGAGGACCTGGTGCGCGGGGCGGACGTCGAGGAGGGCTGCCGGGCCGTCGGCTTCACGCTCGGCACCCCGGGCCCGTCCCAACTCGGCGTCGTGGACGGCATCCTGGTCGACCGCGCCTTCGTCGAGGACCGGCACAAGAAGGCCCAGGAACTCGCGGAGATCGCGGACGTCCATCCGCCCGCCCCGCACAACATCGCCAACGCCCTTGCGGCGGCGGCCCTGGCCCGCGCCTTCGGAGTGCCCGCCGCGGCCGTACGGGACGGACTGCGGGCCTTCAGGCCCGACGCCCACCGCATCCAGCACGTGGCCGACGTGGACGGGGTCGCCTACATCGACGACTCCAAGGCCACCAACACGCATGCGGCGGAAGCCTCGTTGGCGGCGTACGAGTCGATCGTGTGGATCGCGGGCGGGCTCGCCAAGGGCGCGACCTTCGACGAACTGGTCGCCAAGTCGGCAAAGCGACTGCGGGGCGTCGTCCTGTTCGGCGCCGACCGGGCCCTCATCAGGGAAGCGCTCGCGCGACACGCGCCGGAGGTACCGGTCGTCGACCTCGACCGGACCGACACTGGGGCGATGCTCGCGGCTGTCCGGGAGGCGACGCGGCTCGCCCGCGCCGGCGATACGGTGCTCATGGCTCCGGCCTGTGCCTCCATGGACATGTTCGCCAACTACAACCAGCGCGGCGACCTGTTCGCGGAGGCGGTCCGCGAACTCGGCGCCGCGAGCGCCTGACGGCGGATCCGAGCCGCTCCAGAGCGCTCGGAACCCTTGGGAGGGACGCGTGACGCCATCGTGGTCGGTGCTTCGCATGCGGCTTACGGCCGGTGGCGGTCCGCCACCGCCCCGCGGAGAGCCCCGGCACGGCCTCGGAGGTGCCGCCGATGTCCAGTAGCCGCACCGGGCGCCCTCCCGTCCAGCGGGCCGCCCGGCGGCCCCCCGGCGCCCGCCCCCCTCGCGACAACGCCGTACGCCGCCTCTACACGCGTGTACGCCGTGCCTGGGACCGGCCGCTGACCGCCTACTACCTGATCCTCGGCGGCAGCCTGCTGATCACCGCGCTCGGTCTGGTGATGGTGTACTCGGCCTCGCAGATCACCGCGCTCCAGCTGTCACTGCCCGGGTCGTACTTCTTCCGCAAGCAGTTCCTCGCGGCCGTGCTCGGCAGTCTGCTGCTGCTCGCCGCCTCCCGGATGCCGTCCAAGCTGCACCGGGCGCTGGCGTACCCGATGCTGCTCGGCTCGGTCTTCCTGATGATCCTCGTCCAGGTGCCGGGGATAGGAGTCGCGGTCAACGGCAACCAGAACTGGATCTCGGTCGGCGGCCCCTTCCAGCTCCAGCCCAGCGAGTTCGGCAAACTCGCCCTCGTCCTGTGGGGAGCGGATCTGCTCGCCCGCAAACAGGACAAGCGGCTGCTGACCCAGTGGAAGCACATGCTGGTGCCGCTCGTTCCGGTGGCCTTCATGCTGCTCGGGCTGATCATGCTCGGCGGAGACATGGGCACGGCGATCATCCTCACCGCCATCCTCTTCGGGCTGCTGTGGCTCGCGGGGGCGCCCACGCGGCTCTTCGGGGGCGTCCTCGCCATCGCCCTGACCATCGGCTTCATCCTCATCAAGACCAGCCCGAACCGCATGGCCCGCCTCTCCTGCCTCGGCGCGACAGAGCCCCAGTCGGGCCCCGTCGACTGCTGGCAGGCCGTGCACGGCATCTACGCCCTCGCCTCCGGCGGGCTCTTCGGCTCGGGCCTCGGGGCCAGTGTGGAGAAATGGGGTCAACTGCCCGAAGCCCACACGGACTTCATCTTCGCCATCACCGGTGAGGAACTGGGCCTCGCGGGGACGCTGTCGGTGCTCGCCCTCTTCGCGGCTCTAGGCTATGCGGGTATCCGCGTGGCCGGACGCACGGAGGACCCCTTCGTGAGGTATGCCGCGGGAGGCGTGACAACCTGGATCACGGCTCAGGCCGTGATCAACATCGGTGCGGTGCTCGGCCTGCTGCCGATCGCCGGCGTCCCGCTCCCGCTGTTCTCCTACGGGGGTTCCGCCCTGCTTCCGACCATGTTCGCCGTCGGACTCCTGATCGCCTTCGCGCGTGAGGATCCCGCCGCGCGGGCGGCACTTGCGATGCGGCAACCCCGCTTTGGCAGAAAGCGGGCTGCGGTGAGAGGCTCCGCAGGGGCCGCGGGGCCTCGGAGATGGAACACGATGCGACGGCGCGCCGCGGCGCGTTCGTCCGGAGAGCGGTGAATTTCGGTGCATGTCGTACTCGCCGGTGGGGGGACCGCCGGCCACATCGAGCCCGCGCTCGCCCTCGCGGACGCCCTGCGCAGGCAGGACCCGACCGTGGGTATCACGGCTTTGGGCACGGAGCGCGGACTCGAGACCCGACTCGTACCCGAGCGAGGCTATGAACTCGCGCTGATCCCCGCGGTACCGCTGCCGCGCAAACCCACCCCCGAGCTGATGACCGTCCCCGGACGGCTGCGCGGCACGATCAAGGCGGCCGAGCAGATCCTGGAGCGCACCAAGGCCGACGTGGTCGTCGGCTTCGGCGGCTACGTGGCCCTGCCCGGGTACCTCGCGGCCAAGCGCCTCGGCGTCCCGATCGTCGTCCACGAGGCCAACGCCAGGCCGGGCCTCGCCAACAAGATCGGCTCGCGGTACGCGGCCCAGGTGGCCGTCTCCACCCCGGACAGCAAGCTCCGCAACGCCCGCTACATCGGCATCCCGCTGCGCCGCTCGATCGCCACGCTCGACCGGGCCTCCGTACGCCCCCAGGCCCGCGCCGCGTTCGGGCTCGACCCCGCCCTGCCGACGCTGCTCGTCTCCGGCGGCTCGCAGGGTGCCCGGCGCCTCAACGAGGTGATCCAGCAGGCCGCCCCGTACCTCCAGCAGGCCGGGATCCAGATCCTGCACGCTGTCGGCCCGAAGCACGAAATGCCGCAGGTGCACCAGATGCCGGGAATGCCCCCGTACATCCCACTACCGTACGTGGACCGGATGGACCTCGCGTACGCCGCGGCCGACATGATGCTCTGCCGCGCGGGCGCGATGACCGTCGCCGAACTCTCCGCCGTCGGGCTGCCCGCCGTCTACGTCCCGCTGCCCATCGGCAACGGCGAACAGCGGCTCAACGCCCAGCCGGTGATCAAGGCCGGCGGCGGACTGCTGATCGACGACGCGGATCTGACGGCGCAGTGGGTGCAGAGCAACGTCCTGCCCGTGCTCGCCGACCCGCACCGGCTGTTCGAGATGTCCCGCGCCGCCTCCGAGTTCGGCCGCCGGGACGCCGACGAGCTGCTCGTCCGGATGGTGTACGAGGCGATCGCGTCACGCCGTTAGCGCGTGACAGAAGGCAGGGGAGCGTGGCCGGACCGACCACCGCCGAACGCGGCGAACGGCAGCACCAGGATTCCGGCCCGCCCCGGCCGCCTCTCATCAAGAGGCTCCCGAAGCCTCGTAGGCTCATCATCTCGGTCGTCTGCCTCGCCCTGCTCGGCGCGGGCTCTCTCTGGGTGCTGTACGGCTCGCAGTGGTTCCGCGTCGAGCGCGTATCGGCCTCGGGGACGCGGGTTCTGACGGACGGGCAGGTCGTCGAGGCGGCCGACGTTCCGGTCGGATCGCCGTTGATTTCAGTCGACACCGATGTGATTGAGGCAAGACTGCGCCGGAAATTGCCCCGAATTGACTCGGTTGACGTCGTCCGTTCCTGGCCCCATGGAATCGGACTGAAAGTGACCGAACGCACTCCGGTGCTCATTGCCGAAAAGGGCGGAAAGTTCGTCGAAGTGGACGCCAAGGGCGTGCGATATGCCACGGTTTCGCGCGCCCCGAAGGGGGTGCCCGCACTGGAAATTACGGTGTCACCCTCCGTCGGCCTGCGCCGCTTCGGTACCGACCGGCTGGCGCGTGAGGCGGTGCGCGTCGCGGGTTCCCTTCCGGCCGCGGTCGCGCGTGACACCTGGGTCGTCAAGGTCCGTTCATACGATTCCATCTCGCTGGAGTTGAGCGGCGGCCGGACCGTCCTGTGGGGAAGTGGCGAGAAGAGCGGGGTCAAGGCCCGTACGCTCAGTGCTCTCATGAAAGCCGCTCCCGAGGCGCGGTACTTCGATGTCAGCGTTCCCACCGCCCCTGCGTCATCAGCGAGTTGACGCACATCTGCGCAGGCCAGCACCCTGGTTGGGCAGCCCTATGGCTGATCACATAGGGTGAAAAGAAAAACGGGAGGTTCGGCGTGTTCGTTGAACGTGCGCCACTTGTCGACTTAGTGTCCTGTTCGGAAGAGTCCAAGGAACAGACACACTGGTAACCCTAAACTTCAGCGTTAGGGTTCGGGTCGGCGTTCGGACCGTCCCATTCGGCATCAGTCGTCGGATCGCGAGCGTGCGAGGCGGCGACACGTAACTCGAGGCGAGAGGCCTTCGACGTGGCAGCACCGCAGAACTACCTCGCAGTCATCAAAGTCATCGGTGTCGGCGGCGGTGGTGTCAATGCCATCAACCGGATGATCGAGGTCGGTCTCAAGGGTGTCGAGTTCATCGCCATCAACACTGACGCCCAGGCGCTGTTGATGAGCGACGCCGACGTCAAGCTCGACGTCGGCCGCGAACTCACCCGCGGACTCGGCGCCGGAGCCAATCCGGCCGTGGGCCGCAAGGCCGCCGAAGACCATCGCGAGGAGATCGAGGAGGTCCTCAAGGGGGCCGACATGGTCTTCGTGACAGCCGGCGAAGGCGGCGGCACCGGCACCGGCGGCGCACCCGTCGTGGCCAACATCGCCCGCTCGCTCGGCGCCCTCACCATCGGTGTGGTCACGCGACCGTTCACCTTCGAGGGACGGCGCCGCGCCAACCAGGCCGAGGACGGCATCGCGGAACTCCGCGAAGAGGTCGACACCCTCATCGTCATCCCGAACGACCGGCTGCTGTCCATCTCGGACCGTCAGGTCTCGGTCCTCGACGCCTTCAAGTCGGCGGACCAGGTCCTGCTCTCCGGTGTTCAGGGCATCACCGACCTCATCACCACGCCCGGTCTGATCAACCTCGACTTCGCCGACGTCAAGTCCGTGATGTCCGAGGCGGGTTCGGCGCTCATGGGCATCGGCTCGGCCCGCGGCGACGACCGCGCGGTGGCCGCGGCCGAGATGGCGATCTCCTCGCCGCTCCTCGAAGCGTCCATCGACGGCGCCCGCGGCGTGCTGCTCTCCATCTCCGGCGGCTCCGACCTCGGTCTGTTCGAGATCAACGAAGCCGCCCAGCTGGTGAGCGAGGCCGCGCACCCCGAGGCCAACATCATCTTCGGCGCGGTCATCGACGACGCGCTCGGCGACGAGGTCCGGGTCACCGTCATCGCGGCCGGCTTCGACGGCGGACAGCCCCCGTCCAAGCGGGACACCGTCCTCGGCGCGTCCTCCGCCAAGCGTGACGAGCCCGTACCGGCCCGGTCGGGCGACAGCCGCCCGTCCTACGGCTCGCTCGGCAGCGTCACGCCGAAGGAGGTCCAGGAGCCCACTCAGGAGCCGGTGAGCAACGAACTGCCGTCGGTCTCCCCGCCGGTCCCGCCGTCGCGTACGTACTCCGACAGCGCGGCCGAAGAGCTGGACGTGCCGGACTTCCTCAAGTGATACGACAGCACGAGACCGTGAGCGGCGCGCACTTCGCCTTCACCGACCGGTGGGGCGGGGTGAGCGCCGTTCCGTACGAGGAGCTCAATCTCGGCGGAGCGGTCGGTGACGACCCCGCTGCCGTACTGACCAATCGACTGTGGGCCGCCAAGTCCCTGGGGCTCGACGCGAGTCGGGTGGTCTGGATGAACCAGGTGCACGGCAGCGATGTCGCCGAGGTCGACGGGCCGTGGACCGACTCCCGGTCCACCCCGCCGGTCGACGGCCTGGTGACCGTCACCCGGGGCCTCGCCCTCGCTGTGCTCACCGCCGACTGCGTCCCGGTCCTGCTGGCCGACCCGGTCGCCGGAGTGGTCGCCGCGGCCCACGCGGGCCGGCCCGGCATGGTCGCCGGGATCGTGCCCGAGGCCGTCGACGCGATGGAGTCGCTGGGCGCGGACCCCGCGCGCATCGTCGCCCGCACCGGGCCCGCGGTCTGCGGCCGTTGCTACGAGGTGCCGGAAGCGATGCGCGCCGAAGTGGCCGCCGTCGAGCCTGCGGCGTACGCCGAGACGAGTTGGGGCACGCCGGCGCTCGATGTGGCCGCGGGCGTGCACGCGCAACTGGAACGGCTCGGAGTGCGCGACCGGGAGCAGTCGCCGGTGTGCACCCTCGAATCGACGGACCACTTCTCCTACCGGCGCGACCGCACCACAGGGCGGCTCGCGGGTTATGTCTGGCTGGACTGATAGGGCATGACGGACCGTAAGGCTCAACTCGCCGGAAATCTGGCCACAGTGGAAGAGCGCATCGCGGCGGCGTGCACGGCCGCCGGGCGCAAGCGCGAAGAGGTGACCCTGATCGTGGTCACCAAAACCTACCCCGCGAGCGATGTGCGGATCCTGTCCGAACTCGGGGTGCGCCATGTCGCCGAGAACCGGGACCAGGACGCGGCACCCAAAGCACTGGAATGTTCGGATCTGCCCCTCTCGTGGCATTTTGTCGGCCAGTTGCAGACCAACAAAGTGCGTTCCGTGGTCGGTTACGCCGATGTCGTGCAGTCGGTCGACCGGGCCCGGCTCGTCACCTCCCTGTCGAAGGAGGCGGTGCTGCAGGGGCGCGAGGTGGGGTGTCTCATCCAGGTCGCACTGGACGCGGACGAGAGCGGCAGGGGGGAGCGGGGAGGTGTGGGAGTCGGCGGAATCGAAGAGTTGGGCGACCTCGTCGCGGGCGCTCCGGGACTACGGCTCGACGGACTGATGACCGTCGCTCCGCTCACCGGACCGTACGCGGGGCGCGAACTGGCGGCGTTCGAGCGCCTGATGGATTTGTCGACTGACCTGCGCAGCGCCCATCCGGCTGCGAACATGGTCTCGGCAGGGATGAGTGCGGACCTCGAACAGGCCGTGGGAGCCGGAGCGACACATGTGCGCGTCGGTACTGCGGTACTCGGAGTCCGCCCCAGGCTCGGGTAACGTCGCCAAGAAGTCGGACCACAGCAGAAAATATGGTCATTACCGCCGAAGGGCGGGCATAACGACCTCGTGGATCGCGGGCACTTGGCAACAGTCAGCCGATCCACCACAGAGCGGAGGACTCAGAGCATGGCCGGCGCGATGCGCAAGATGGCGGTCTACCTCGGCCTCGTGGAGGACGATGGGTACGACGGCAGGGGTTTTGACCCCGACGACGACTTCGAGCCCGAGCTTGACCCGGAGCCCGAGCGGGACCGCCGGCGGCACGAGCCGCCGCATCAATCACACCAGTCGCATCAGTCCCAACGGGACGAATCGGTACGAGTGGTGCAGCCGCCTGTGCAGCGCGATCCTGTGTCACATTCCGCTTCGCTCACTGCGGAATCGGGGCGTCCCGCGCGAATCGCCCCCGTGGCGTCCATCACACAAGAACGTCAAAGCCTGGAGAAGAACGCACCGGTGATCATGCCCAAGGTCGTGTCGGAACGAGAGCCGTACCGGATCACCACACTGCACCCCCGGACCTACAACGAGGCCCGTACCATCGGGGAACACTTCCGTGAGGGCACGCCGGTGATCATGAATCTGACCGAGATGGATGACACGGACGCGAAGCGACTTGTCGACTTTGCGGCCGGTTTGGTGTTTGGTCTTCACGGAAGCATCGAGCGGGTGACGCAGAAGGTGTTCCTGTTGTCGCCTGCTAACGTCGATGTCACGGCGGAGGACAAGGCTCGCATCGCAGAGGGCGGGTTCTTCAACCAGAGCTGAGACGCAGGACCGGACGAGGCACGAAAACAGGGGAGAGGGAAGCACGGATCATGAGCGTGGTTGCGCAGGTTCTCTACATCGCGCTGATGTGTTTCCTCATCGTGCTGATCTTCCGGTTGGTCATGGACTACGTCTTCCAGTTCGCCCGCTCATGGCAACCCGGCAAGGCGATGGTGGTCGTTCTGGAGGCCACCTACACTGTCACTGATCCACCGCTCAAGCTTCTGCGGCGGTTCATCCCGCCGCTGCGTCTCGGGGGCGTGGCGCTCGACCTGTCCTTCTTCGTACTGATGATCATCGTCTACATCCTGATCTCCGTTGTGAGCCGGCTGTGAACGATACGGTCTTGCCGAACGCCGACGATGCCGACGACTACGTTGAGGTGAAGAGATGCCGTTGACCCCCGAGGACGTGCGGAACAAGCAGTTCACGACCGTCCGCCTCCGAGAAGGCTATGACGAGGACGAGGTCGATGCCTTCCTCGATGAGGTCGAAGCCGAACTGACTCGCCTGCTCCGCGAGAACGAGGACCTGCGCGCCAAGCTGGCCGCCGCCACACGCGCCGCCGCGCAGAACCAGCAGCAGGGCATGCGCAAGCCGCCCGAACAGGACCAGCAGGGCCCGCCGCAGGGCATGCGCGGTCCCGGTGCTCCCGTACCCGCCGGCATATCGGGCCCGCCGCAGCAGCAGATGGGCGGCCCGATGGGTGGCCCGCCCCAGCTGCCGAGCGGTGCGCCGCAGCTGCCCGCGGGCCCCAGCGCCCAGGGTCAGCAGGGTCCCGGCCAGATGGGCCAGGGTCCGATGGGTCAGGGTCCGATGGGCCAGGGCCAGATGGGTCAGGGCCCCATGGGCCAGGGCCAGATGGGCCAGGGTCCGGGCCCGATGCAGGGTCAGATGCAGCAGCAGATGCCTCAGCAGATGGGCGGCCCGATGGGCGGTCCCATGGGTGGCCCGATGGGCGGTCACGGTGGCCCGCAGATGGGTCAGCCCGGTCAGGGCCCCGGCGGCGACAGTGCCGCCCGCGTGCTCTCGCTGGCTCAGCAGACCGCCGACCAGGCGATCGCCGAGGCCCGTTCCGAGGCCAACAAGATCGTCGGCGAGGCCCGCAGCCGCGCCGAGGGTCTGGAGCGCGACGCCCGTGCCAAGGCCGACGCTCTTGAGCGGGACGCGCAGGAGAAGCACCGCGTGGCGATGGGCTCCCTGGAGTCCGCCCGCGCCACGCTGGAGCGCAAGGTCGAGGACCTGCGCGGCTTCGAGCGCGAGTACCGCACGCGTCTGAAGTCCTACCTGGAGTCGCAGCTGCGTCAGTTGGAGACCCAGGCCGACGACTCGCTGGCCCCGCCGCGTGCGCCGGCCGCCGCGTCCCTTCCGTCGTCGCCGAGCCCGTCCATGGCTCCGGCCGGGGCGAGCATGCCGTCCTACGGCGGCAACCCGATGGGTGGTCCGGCTCCGGCCGCTCCGTCCTACGGCGGCCAGCAGCAGATGTCGCCGGCCATGACCCAGCCGATGGCTCCGGTCCGGCCGCAGGGCCCCTCGCCCATGCAGCAGGCGCCCTCGCCGATGCGCGGCTTCCTGATCGACGAGGACGACAACTGACGGCCTCCGGTACGCCTTAGGCGTCGGCAGCGTTCAGGGTGGAGCCCCGGATATTCCGGGGCTCCACCCTTTTGCGTCGGCGGGTGCGGCCCCGCCGAGTGCGCGTGTGTGTGTTCGGGAGGGTGCGCATCTGTGCGCGGGCACGCAACGCCGAAGGCCCGGTCCCACCAAGATCTTTGGCGGGACCGGGCCTTCGAGGCCGCTGCTACGCCTTGCGAAGGCGGAACGTCAGTGACAGGGACTCGTCCGTGAACGGCGTGCCGTACGTGTCGTCCGCCTCACCCTGCCCGAAGTCCGTGGCGAGGACCTCGTCGGCGATCAGGGCGGAGTGCTCGGTGAGCGCCGCGATCACCTTCGGGTCCGTGGACGTCCAGCGCAGGGCGATCCGGTCGGCCACGTCGAGGCCGCTGTTCTTGCGGGCCTCCTGGATCAGCCGGATCGCGTCACGGGCCAGGCCGGCCTGGCGCAGCTCCTCGGTGATCTCCAGGTCGAGGGCGACGGTGGCCCCGGAGTCCGAGGCGACGGACCAGCCCTCGCGCGGGGTCTCCGTGATGATCACCTCGTCCGGGGCGAGCGTGACGGTCTCGCCGTCGACCTCCACCGACGCCGTGCCCTCGCGCAGGGCGAGGGACAGCGCGGCCGCGTCGGCCTCGGCGACGGCCTTGGCCACCGCCTGGACGCCCTTGCCGAACCGCTTGCCCAGCGCGCGGAAGTTGGCCTTGGCGGTCGTGTCTACCAGCGAGCCGCCCACTTCGGAGAGCGAGGCCAGCGCGCTCACGTTCAGCTCCTCCGTGATCTGCGCGTGCAGTTCACGGTCGAGGGACCCGAATCCGGTGGCGGCGACCAGCGCGCGGGACAGCGGCTGGCGCGTCTTCACCCCCGACTCCGCGCGCGTGGCACGGCCCAGCTCCACGAGACGGCGTACGAGCACCATCTGCTTCGACAGCTCCGGGTCGATGACGGACAGGTCCGCCTCCGGCCAGGACGTCAGGTGTACGGACTCGGGGGCGCCCGGGGCCACGGGCACCACCAGGTCCTGCCAGACCCGCTCGGTGATGAACGGGGTCAGCGGGGCCATCAGGCGCGTGACCGTCTCGACGACCTCGTGCAGGGTGCGCAGTGCCGCCTTGTCGCCCTGCCAGAAGCGGCGGCGCGAGCGGCGTACGTACCAGTTGGACAGGTCGTCGACGAACGCCGAGAGGAGCTTGCCGGCGCGCTGGGTGTCGTAGGCCTCCAGCGCCTGCGTCACCTGGTCGGTGAGCGCGTGGAGTTCGGACAGGAGCCAGCGGTCCAGGACCGGGCGGTCCGCCGGGGCCGGGTCGGCCTCGCTGGGCGCCCAGTTGGACGTGCGCGCGTACAGGGCCTGGAAGGCGACCGTGTTCCAGTACGTGAGGAGCGTCTTGCGGACGACCTCCTGGATCGTGCCGTGGCCGACGCGACGGGCCGCCCAGGGAGAGCCGCCGGCCGCCATGAACCAGCGGACGGCGTCGGCGCCGTGCCGGTCCATCAACGGGATCGGGTCCAGGGTGTTGCCCAGGTGCTTGGACATCTTGCGGCCGTCCTCGGCGAGGATGTGGCCGAGGCACACGACGTTCTCGTACGACGACTTGTCGAAGACGAGCGTGCCGACCGCCATCAGTGTGTAGAACCAGCCGCGGGTCTGGTCGATGGCCTCGCTGATGAACTGCGCCGGATAGCGGGACTCGAAGAGTTCCTTGTTCTTGTGCGGGTAGCCCCACTGCGCGAACGGCATCGAACCCGAGTCGTACCAGGCGTCGATGACCTCCGGCACGCGCGTGGCCGTCTTCTCGCACTGGGGGCACGCGAAGGTGACCTCGTCGATGAAGGGGCGGTGCGGGTCGAGGTCCGACTGGTCCGTGCCCGTCAGCTCCGTGAGCTCGGTGCGGGAGCCGACGACCGTGAGGTGGTCGTCCTCGCAGCGCCAGATCGGCAGCGGGGTGCCCCAGTAGCGGTTGCGGGACAGGGCCCAGTCGATGTTGTTGTTCAGCCAGTCGCCGTACCGGCCGCTCTTGACCGAGTCCGGGTACCAGTTGGTCTTCTCGTTCTCCTGGAGGAGGCGGCCCTTGATGGCCGTGGTGCGGATGTACCAGGACGGCTGCGCGTAGTAGAGGAGCGCGGTGTGGCAGCGCCAGCAGTGCGGGTAGCTGTGCTCGTACGGGATGTGCTTGAAGAGCAGGCCGCGCTGCTGGAGGTCCTCGGTGAGCTTCTCGTCAGCCTTCTTGAAGAAGACGCCGCCGACCAGGGGGACGTCCTCCTCGAACGTGCCGTCGGGGCGGACCGGGTTCACCACCGGCAGGCCGTACTCGCGGCAGACCTTGAGGTCGTCCTCGCCGAAGGCGGGGGACTGGTGGACCAGACCCGTGCCGTCCTCGGTCGTCACGTACTCCGCGTTCACCACGTAGTGGGCGGGCTCGTTCTTCGGGAACTCGACCAGCTCGAACGGACGTTGGTACGTCCAGCGCTCCATCTCGGCGCCCGTGAAGGACTGGCCGGTGGTCTCCCAGCCCTCGCCGAGTGCCTTCTCTACGAGCGGCTCGGCGACGACGAGCCGCTCCTCGCCGTTCGTCGCGACGACGTAGGTGACCTCGGGGTGGGCGGCGACCGCGGTGTTGGACACCAGGGTCCACGGGGTCGTCGTCCACACCAGGAGCGCGGCCTCGCCCGCGAGCGGACCGGAGGTGAGCGGGAAACGGACGAACACCGAGGGGTCCACGACCGTCTCGTAGCCCTGCGCCAGCTCGTGGTCGGAGAGGCCCGTGCCGCAGCGCGGGCACCAGGGGGCGACGCGGTGGTCCTGGACCAGCAGACCCTTGTTGAAGATCTCCTTGAGCGACCACCACACGGACTCGATGTACTCGGGGTCCATCGTGCGGTACGGGTCGTTCAGGTCGGTCCAGTAACCCATGCGGGTCGTGAGCTCTTCGAAGGCGTCGGTGTGGCGGGTCACGGACTCGCGGCACTTGGCGTTGAACTCGGCGATGCCGTACGCCTCGATGTCCTTCTTGCCGTTGAAGCCGAGCTCCTTCTCGACCGCCAGCTCCACGGGGAGGCCGTGGCAGTCCCAGCCGGCCTTGCGGGCCACGTGGTAGCCGCGCATGGTGCGGAAGCGCGGGAAGACGTCCTTGAAGACGCGCGCCTCGATGTGGTGGGCACCGGGCATGCCGTTGGCCGTGGGGGGGCCTTCGTAGAACACCCACTCCGGGCGGCCCTCGGACTGCTCCAGGGTCTTGGCGAAGATCTTCTGCTCGCGCCAGAAGTCGAGCACGGCGTGCTCGAGGGCGGACAGGTCGACCTGGGCCGGCACCTGGCGGTACTGCGGCTGTGTACTCGGCTGCGTATTCAACGAGCTTCCTCCGGCGGACTTTCTGCCTTCCGTCCGGAGGGACGAGAGCTGTGTTGTCATCTACGCCGTGTGCGGCGCGCTCCCGCGGTACCACCCTCCTTGGCTCTCCGTCGCTTCCTGCGCGCCGGTGAGCCCCCTCATTGGGGTCGCGATGCCGGGTCTACCGGCCGCTGCCTTTCGTGCCTCTCGGCTGCGGCTTTCTTCCGGCGGCTCCGGGGTGATCTTCACGTCGCGCTTGCCCCCGGGCTCGCACCGTCCCCGGATCGCTCTTGGCTGCGTACGCCGCTACTCGTCCCCATCCACGCTTCTCGCTCCGCCCAGTGTACGGCGCCGGGCGGACAGCGGCCGACCGGATTTCCCGGGCCCGCGGGGACGGGGTGGCGGGGCGCGGGAGAGGCGTGCGGACTGACCCGAATGGCGAGGCGGTGGTGTTCGGATCCTGGGACGGCCGACTCGGCGGATTACCCGGCGGGGAGCTGGGCACAACGCTTGAAGGCTCGCCGCGCGGTACCCGCGGGGAGGGCGAATCGGGCGGCGTGCCCCGTTGCCGCGGGACGCAAGTCGATTTATCGTCCCAGCACGATTCGCGTGCAAGATCACAATATGTGAAGGGGCCGCGGCCATGGTGGCGAAAAAGACCGCCGTACAGCAGTCGGCGTCCGGCAGATCCATGGGGGCGGCCGACGACGCCGGGGCGGCGGCCAAGGATGTGAGCGGCAAGAAGAGCACGCGGGGGGCCGTGAAGGGCACGGCGAAGAAGGCGGCGGGCGCCACCAAGAAGACGACCGGTGCCACAGCAGCCGACGCCAAGGCGGCCGGTGTGAAGAGGGCCGGTGTGAAGACGGCCGCCTCCAAGAGGGTCCCTTCCAAGGCGGCCGGGGCCACGAAGGCCGCCGCCAAAACGGCGGGGGCCACCAAGGCCGTATCGAAGACGACCGGGGCGAAAGCGAGCACTACGAAGAGGGGCACGGCAAAGGCGGCTGCCGGGAAGGGGGCGGCCGAGGGGGCGTCGGCTGCTACGAAGACGTCCGCCACGAAGACGTCCGCTGGGAGGGCGCCCGCGACGAAAGCGTCCGCTGCGAAAGCGGCTGCTACGAAGGCGTCCGCTGCGAAAACGGGCGCTACGAAGGCAACCGCTTCCAAGAAGGCCCCTACGAAGACGACTGCTACGAAACAGGCCGCTTCCAAGAAGGCTCCTGCGAAGACGGCCGCCGCGAGGACTGGCGCCACGAAGAAGGCCGCGGCTACGAAGAAGGCCGTCGCGAAGGGGGCGGGTGAGGTGGGTGTCTCCGCCGCGAAGCCCGCCCGGAAGACGGGCAGGAAGGGCACGCGTACGGCCAAGAAGGCGGTCGCTACCGCGGCCGAGGGTGCGGCCGAGGCCGCGAAGACGACGGGAGCCACGACGGTGGTTGCGAAGAAGACTCCTGGCACGGCCACGGCGGCGAAGAAGACCACCGCGGTCCCCAAGGCGCGGGTCGCCGCGGCGGAGCCCGGCGAGCTCGCGGTACGCCCCGGTGAGGACCCCTGGACCCCGGAGGAGGTGGCGGAGGCACGCGCGGGGCTGCTGTCGGAGGCCCTGCGGCTGCGCGCCGAGATCACGCACTCCGCGGAGTCCCTGGCGGGCCTGATGCGCGACTCCGGGGACGGCGCGGGCGACGATCAGGCGGACACCGGCACCAAGAACATCACGCGCGAGAGCGAGATGGCGCTCGCGGCCAACGCCCGGGACATGCTGGAGCAGGACGAGCGCGCCCTCGAACGCCTGGACGCGGGCACGTACGGGCTCTGCGAGAGCTGTGGCAACCCCATCGGGAAGGCACGCATGCAGGCCTTCCCGCGCGCCACCCTGTGCGTGGAGTGCAAGCAGAAGCAGGAGCGGCGCTACTGATCGGCCACTGATCCATTACCGATCGGCCCGGCGTGCCTCCTGAGCACCTGGGCGCGGCAGGCCGTGCCGTACCCTCGTCCTCAGTCAGGCACCTAGGTTGAGGGACTCACGTGGCAGAGGCGGAGCGGATCATCGGTACGCCGGATTTCCCGGAGGCGGCTGGCGCCGAGCCGGAGCAGACCGACCAGAGCGCGGCGGCGGGCCGGCGGTCCGATGCCGAGGGGGCGCAGGACCCGGCCGTGAGCTCCGACTCCGGTTCCCGCTCCGGATCGGACTCCGGTTCGGACTCCGGATCGGACTCTGGTTCCGACTCTGGTTCCGAAGAGGCGGCGGCAGCTTCCGAGCGGCCCAGGGGCCGGCGCCGGATCGCCGTGCTGTTCACGGTCGCCGCCCTGGCGTACGCGCTGGACCTGATCAGCAAGATGATCGTGGTCGCGAAGCTGGAGCACCACGAGCCGATCGAGATCATCGGGGACTGGCTGAGGTTCGAGGCGATCCGCAACGCGGGCGCGGCCTTCGGCTTCGGTGAGGCCTTCACCATCATTTTCACGGTGATCGCCGCGGCCGTGATCGTGGTCATCGCCAGGCTGGCCCGCAAGCTCTACAGCCTGCCCTGGGCCATCGCGCTCGGCCTGCTGCTCGGCGGTGCGCTCGGCAACCTCACCGACCGGATCTTCCGCTCGCCGGGCGTCTTCGAGGGCGCGGTCGTCGACTTCATCGCGCCCAAGCACTTCGCGGTCTTCAACCTCGCCGACTCCGCGATCGTCTGCGGCGGCATCCTGATCGTGCTGCTGTCCTTCCGCGGGCTCGACCCGGACGGCACCGTCCACAAGGACTGACGGCCGGCCCGCGAGGACCGGGGCGGGCCCACGGGGCTGTCGGCGGGCACTGTTGTTCGGGCTCTGGTCAGGTGGTGTCGGACCTGTCCGGCATACTCGACGGGTGAGCACCAGTCCCGAGATCCGTAACCTGCCCGTGCCCGACGGCCTGGAGGGCGAGCGCGTCGACGCCGCCATCTCCCGCATGTTCGGCTTCTCCCGCACGAAGGCCGCCGAGCTTGCCGCGGCGGGGAAGGTCACGGTCGACGGCTCGGTGGTCGGCAAGTCCGAGCGGGTCCACGGCGGCGCCTGGCTGGAGGTCGAGATGCCGCAGGCACCCGCGCCCGTGCAGATCGTCGCCGAGCCCGTCGAGGGCATGGAGATCGTGCACGACGACGATGACGTGGTCGTGATCGTCAAGCCGGTCGGTGTCGCCGCGCATCCCAGCCCCGGCTGGTCGGGGCCGACCGTGATCGGAGGCCTCGCCGCCGCCGGATACCGGATCTCGACCTCGGGCGCCTCGGAGCGCCAGGGCATCGTGCACCGCCTGGACGTGGGCACCTCGGGCCTGATGGTGGTCGCCAAGTCGGAGTACGCGTACACGTCGCTGAAGCGCCAGTTCAAGGAGCGCACGGTCGACAAGCGCTACCACGCGCTCGTCCAGGGCCACCCGGATCCGACCAGCGGCACCATCGACGCCCCCATCGGGCGGCACCCGAACCACGACTACAAGTGGGCGGTCACGGCCGAGGGCAAGCCCTCCGTGACGCACTACGACCTGGTCGAGGCGTTCCGCGCGGCCTCGCTGCTCGACATCAAGCTGGAGACCGGGCGCACACACCAGATCCGCGTCCACATGTCGGCCCACCGGCACCCCTGCGTCGGCGACCTGACGTACGGCGCGGACCCGACGCTCGCCAAGCGGCTCGGGCTCACCCGGCAGTGGCTGCAGGCCGTGAAGCTCGGCTTCGAGCACCCCGGGGACGGCCAGTGGGTCGAGTTCGAGAGCGGTTACGCCGAGGACCTGCAGCAGGCGCTGGACCGCGTCCGGGAGGAAAGCTACGCATGAGCCCGTCGTCCTACGTGGTGCGCGTGGCCGAGGACCCCGCCGACCGTGAGGCCTGCTTCACGGTGCGCAAGGAGGTCTTCGTCGTCGAGCAGGGAGTCCCGCAGGACCTGGAGTACGACGCGTACGACACCGATGCCATGCATGTGGTCGCCGTGCGCGAGGACGGGCTGCCGCTCGGCGCGGGGCGGCTGCTGTACGGCGAGGTGGCGGCCGCCAGGACCGGCGGTGAGCCCGGTGTCGGGGACCTGGGGCGGCTCGCCGTCGTCAAGGCCGCGCGCGGGCTCGGTGTCGGGGTCGCGCTGGTGCGGGGCATCGAGGACGCGGCCCGCGCGCGTGGGCTGACGGCGGTGGACCTGCACGCGCAGACGCATGCGCTCGGTTTTTATGAGCGGCTGGGGTATGTGGCTTACGGGCCGGAGTTTCTCGATGCGGGGATTGCGCATCGGGCGATGCGGCGGGGGCTTTAGGGCGGTTGGGTTCCTGTTGTGGGTTCTCGCTGCGGGCCGGTGGGGGCTTGTCGCGCAGTTCCCCGCGCCCCTTTGGGGCGCCCTCGTCCAGCCACGCTCTCGTGAATCCCGCTGATTCAGCCCCGGCCCGTCCTCGGCGGTTCCACGGCTCGGCCTCGGGTTGTTCTCTGGGGGCGGCCGTCGTTGGCGTTCGGTTGGGAGCTCGGTGGGAGGACCGCGTCGGCCGTGTTGACGCGCGGCAGCGCGTAGGGGTGGTGGGCGGTCAGCCAGCGGATCATCTGTTCGCGGACGGTGACGCGGACCGTCCAGATGTCGTCCGCGTCCTTCGCGGTGACCAGCGCGCGTACCTCGATGGTGCTGGGGGTCGCGTCGGTGACGGCGAGGCCGTAGTCGCGGCCGTCCCAGGCGGGGCACTCGCGGAGGATGTCGCGGAGCTTGTCCCGCATCTCCTCGACGGGCGCGCTGTGGTCCAGGTGGAAGAAGACGGTGCCGGTCATCTGCACGCCGCCGCGGGACCAGTTCTCGAACGGCTGGGACGTGAAGTACGAGACCGGCATGGTGATCCGGCGCTCGTCCCAGGTGCGGACGGTCAGGAAGGTCAGGGTGATCTCGTCGACCGTGCCCCATTCGCCGTCCACCACGACCGTGTCGCCGATGCGCACCATGTCGCCGAAGGCGATCTGCAGCCCCGCGAACATGTTGCTGAGCGTGGACTGCGCGGCCACACCGGCGACGATGCCGAGGATGCCGGCCGAGGCGAGCAGGGAGGCGCCGGCCGCGCGCATCGCGGGGAACGTCAGCAGCATCGCGGCGACCGCGACCACGCCGACGATCGCCGACACCACCCGCTGGATCAGCGTCACCTGCGTACGGACCCGGCGGACCCTGGCCGGGTCGCGGTGGGTGTTGGCGAAGCGGGAGTACGAGGAGTCGACGACCGCCGTCGCGATACGCACCACCAGCCAGGCCGTGGAGCCGATGAGGACCAGCGTCAGGGCCTGGCCGATCCCGGCGGAGTGGTCGACGGCGATCTCGGCCTGGTCGTACGACCCTCTCAGCAGCGCCGTGCACAACACGACCTGCAGTGGCAGGCGGCAACGGCGCAGCAGGCCCCACAGGGGGACCCCCTGGTGGCGCTGGTCGGCACGTTTCAGCAGCAGGTCGGCGATCCAGCCGACGATCAGCGTCAGTACGAGCGAGCCGCCGACGACGATCAGCGGGCGCAGCACGTTCTCCATGCCCTTGACCGTAACCGGCCGGGGGCCGTCATGAACATGTGGTCTCGCCCCAGCTGCCCGTAGTCCGTCACCCGGTCCCGCCCAGCCCCGGCGTTGTCAGTCGTGGCTGGCACCATGGGCTCATGAACATCATGCTCTTCCATTCGACCTACGGGCTGCGGCCAGCGGTGCGCGACGCGGCGCACCGGCTGCGCGCAGCGGGACACGAGGTGTGGACGCCCGATCTCTTCGAGGGGCGCATCTTCGAGACCGTCGAGGAGGGCAGGGACTTCAAGGACGAGCTCGGCAAGGAGGAGCTGCTGAAGCGCGCGATCCTGGCCGCGGCTCCGTACTCGGAGCGGGGGCTCGTGTACGCGGGGTTCTCGCTCGGCGCGGCGACCGCCCAGACCCTGGCGCTCGGCGACGACAAGGCCCGCGGACTGCTGCTCCTGCACGGCACGTCCGACATCGCGGAGACCGCCACGGTGGACGAACTGCCGGTCCAGCTGCACGTCGCGGAGCCGGACGCCTTCGAGCCCGACGACTGGCTGAGCGCCTGGTATCTCCAGATGGGGAGGGCGGGGGCCGACGTGGAGATCTACAGATACGCGGGAGCCGGGCACCTCTACACCGACCCCGGTCTGCCGGACTACGACAAGGAGGCCGCCGAGGCCACCTGGCGGGTGGCGCTCGGCTTCCTCGACAGCCTGTAGAGCGGCTGTATTCCGGCTGTAGCCCGGCGGCAACTGGCTCCGTCCCGTCGGCGCGGGATCACCGGGTCGTACACCCGCTCGGACCGGGTCGTACACCCGCTCAGACTGGCTCGTACACCTGCTCAGACCGGGTCGTACACCCGCTCCACCTTCTGCGTGCCGCTGCGCGTGCGGTACGAACGGGCCCAGGACGTCGTCGCGTTCGCGGACGTGCGGTCGGACAGGACGTAGTAGTCCATCTGCGCCCGCTCGGCGGTGAGGTCCAGGACGCCGTAGCCGTGGCGGTCGGTGTCGACCCACTGGACGTGCCGGTTGGCGGCCCGGATCAGCGGTGAGGCGAGGGCGGAGACCGTGCCCTGCGGGACCTTGACGAGGTCGTCGAGGTTGTCGGAGGTGACCGACGTGACGACGAACTCGGTGGCGGCGGAGGCCGACAGCGGATACGTACCGGCGTTGTACGGCACGTCGTTGGCCCAGGCCATGTGGATGTCGCCGGTGAGGAAGACCGTGTTGCGGATCGCGTTGTCCCCCAGGTGCGCGAGCAGTTCGCGGCGGTCGTCGGTGTAGCCGTCCCACTGGTCGGTGTTGAGGGCCAGGCCCTCCTTGGGCAGGCCGAGCAGTTCGGCGAGCGGTTTCAGGAGCTCGGCGGAGAGCGAGCCGAGGGCGAACGGCGCGATCATGACGGAGTTGCCGACCAGCCGCCAGCTGGTGTCGGAGGACTTCAGGCCCGTCTTCAGCCAGTCCAGCTGGGCCCGGCCGGTGAGCGTACGGTTCGGGTCGTCCACCGAGCCGTTGCCGACCTTCACCTGCTGCGAGCGGTACGAGCGCAGGTCGAGCAGCGAGAGGTCGGCCAGCCTGCCGAAGCGCAGCCGCCGGTAGGTGGTCCCCTCGATCGCGGGCCGGACCGGCATCCACTCGAAGTAGGCCTGCTTGGCGGCCGACTGGCGTGCGGACCAGGTGCCCTCCGCGCCCTCGGTGTGGTTCTCGGCACCGCCCGACCAGGTGTCGTTGGCGAACTCGTGGTCGTCCCAGATCGCGATGACCGGGGCTGCTCCGTGCAGGGCCTGAAGGTCCGGGTCGGTCTTGTAACGGCCGTGCCGGGTGCGGTAGTCGGCGAGGGTGACGATCTCGTGCGCGGGAGCGTGCGGGCGTACGACGGTGTCGCGCGTCCCGTACTCGCCGGTGCCGTATTCGTAGATGTAGTCGCCCAGGTGCAGCCAGGCGTCCAGGTCGCCGCGCGCGGCCAGGTGCCGGTACGCGGAGAAGTAGCCCGCCTCCCAGTTGGCGCAGGACACCACGCCGAAGCGCATCCCCGCTACGGCCGCGTCGTGGGCGGGGGCGGTGCGGGTGCGGGCGGCCGGTGAGTCGGTGCCGCCGCTGGAGAAGCGGAACCAGTAGGCCGTGGCGGGCTTCAGGCCGCGGATGTCGGCCTTGACGGTGTGGTCGGAGGCGGCGGTCGCGGTGGTGGAGCCCTTGGCGACGATGTTCGTGAACGCCTTGTCCGTGGCCACGGTCCAGCCGACCTCGATGTCGGGGCCGAGCCCGGAGCCGGGTACCGCCTCGGGTGTGGGCGTCACCCGGGTCCACAGCAGGACGCCGTCCGGCAGCGGGTCACCGGAGGCGATGCCGTGCAGGAAGGCGGGGGCCGCGGCGGCGCGGGCCGGCAGCGCGGCGGCCAGCGGGGCCCCGAGCACGGCGGTCGCGGCGGCCGCCTTGACGACCGTACGGCGGCGCGGGGCGGGGGAGTTGGGGCCGGAGTGGGATCTGATGCGACTGGTCACGGCCGACCAGATTACTGACGGGTAGCGCTTTCGGTAAGGCAGAAGACGTGAAAGGCGGGCGAACCGGGAAGAGTTCGCCCGCCCTTTTGCCGTGCGTTACTTGTGCTACTCGCGTTACTCGCGTGATGGGCGCTACTTGGTGACGCCCGCGTCCTTGAGCGCCTTCTCCCAGTCGGCGACGGTGCTCGGGTTCTTGACCACCTTGTCGTTGATCTTGATGGTCGGCGTCGAGTCGACACCATCGGCGTCGTCGAAGGACTTGCTCATCTTCATCGCCCAGGCGTCGTACGTGCCCTTCTCGACGGCGTCCTGGAACTTCTTGTTGTTCTTCAGCGCGTCCACCGTGTTCGCCACCTTGATCAGGTAGCTGTCCTTGGCGAGGTCGTCGGTCGACTCCTCCGGGTGGTACTTCGTCGAGTACAGCGCGGTCTTGTACTGCAGGAACGCCTCGGTGCTGATGTTCAGCGCGGCGCCGAGCGCGCTCACCCCGTTCTTCGAACCCTCGCCGCCGAGGTTGCCGTCGAGGAACGTGCCGAGCGTGAAGGACAGCTTGTAGTCGCCGTCCGCCATGCCCTTGTTGACGGTCTCGCCGACGGTCTGCTCGAAGGAGGCGCAGGCCGGGCAGCGCGGGTCTTCGTAGAGGTGGATCGTGTTCTTGGTCTTGGAGTCGCCGATGACGACGGTCGTGCCGTTCGTGCCACTGGTGTTGGCGGGAGCGACGACCTTCGCGTCGGCGGCCGCGTCCCACTTCGAGGGCTCGTTGTTCTGTACGACGGCGTAGCCGATGCCGCCGGCTATCGCGAGAACCGCGACGATCGAACCGGCGACGATGACCTGCCGCCTGACCTTGTCGCGCTTGGCCTGACGCTCGCGCTCGACGCGCAGCCGCTCGCGGGCCGCCGCCTTCGAGGCCTGGCTGTTCCTCTTGCTCATGATGGTGTTCTCCGTGGTGATGGCAGGTGTAGGGGGACTGGCGTGCTCAGGCGAAAGCGGCCGAGCACGGCGGTCCACGCCGTCCCAGGGAGTGCGCGAAGAGGCGCGTACGCGTGGCGGCGACCCGGCGCGTGGGGCGCAGCAGCCGGCGTACGGGAGTGCGGTGCACGGTCACCGCGGCGACCGCGATCAGCAGCGGCCGGAAGGTGGCCGCGGCCACCGCGGCCAGGAGCTGGGCCAGGGCCCGCTCACCGCGGCGCAGCCAGGCGGCCGCGAGCAGACCCACGCCGACGTGCGCGCCGAGCAGCAGCCAGGCGGCGCGCGGGTCGGCGTTCGCGAGCAGGGTCGCGGCGGGCGGGGTGTCGCCGCCGGTGACCCGCGCCAGCGGGGTGCCGAACTCCCCGCCGCACAGGACGTCGAAGCCGACCGAGCGCAACGGGCCCGTGACCGGGCCGCCCGCCTTGCCGTAGCAGGCGTGCTGGCCCGTGGTGAACAGTGTGTCGGCCGCCAGCTCCAGCGGGATCAGCAGGGCGGCGATCCGCCCGAAGCCGCGCTCGCGGCCCGCCAGCGCGTACGCGACGACGAAGACGGCGGCCGCGAGCGCGGCCACGGTGGTCAGCGGTAGCGGGACCCGGGACAGCAGCACGTGCGACGCGGTGCTGAGCGTCACGACGAGTGCCGTGAACAGCGCCGCGCGCACGGCTCTGAGCTGGGTCCCGGATATGTCCATAACGGAGGAGAGTGTCCCACGTACTCCTGTAAGAGGTCCCTAAAGGGTTCCTGTGCGTTGTGCGATGCCCACGGACCTGGAAGGCCTACAGACCTGGAATGCCTACAGGCCCGGAATTCGGCCGTTACGGAACAGGTCCACGAAGATCTGGTGGTCCGCACGCGCGCGTGCGCCGTATTCATGCGCGAAGTCGACAAGAAGGTCGCCGAAGTTGTCCTCGTCGCCCGCGATCGCCGCGTCGATGGCGCGCTCCGTGGAGAACGGCACCAGCTCCGAGTGGCCGCTCTCGTCGTCCGCCGCCGCGTGCATCGTGGCGGTGGACCGGCCGAGGTCCGCGACGACCGCCGCGATCTCCTCCGGGTCGTCGATGTCGCCCCAGTCCAGGTCCACCGCGTACGGCGAGACCTCGGCGACGAGCTGGCCCGCGCCGTCCAGCTCGGTCCAGCCCAGCCACGGGTCCGCGTGCGCCTGGAGGGCGCGCTGGGAGATCACCGTGCGGTGGCCCTCGTGCTGGAAGTACTCACGGATCGAGGAGTCCGTGATGTGCCGGGAGACGGCCGGGGTCTGGGCCTGCTTGATGTAGATCACCACATCGTTCTCCAGGGCGTCGGTGGCGCCCTCCAGAAGGATGTTGTACGAGGGCAGCCCCGCCGAGCCGATGCCGATACCGCGGCGGCCCACGACGTCCTTCACGCGGTACGAGTCGGGGCGGGAGAGGGACGCCTCCGGCAGCGTCTCCAGGTAGCCGTCGAAGGCGGCCAGCACCTTGTAGCGCGTGGCCGCGTCCAGCTCGATGGAGCCGCCGCCCGGCGCGAAGCGGCGCTCGAAGTCGCGGATCTCGGTCATCGAGTCGAGCAGCCCGAAGCGGGTCAGCGAGCGGGCGTCACGCAGCGCGTCCAGGAGCGGGCCCTGCGCGGTGTCCAGCGTGAAGGGCGGCACCTCGTCGCTCTTGGCGCCCGTCGCGAGGGCGTGGATCCGCTCGCGGTAGGCGGCCGCGTACGTCCGGACGAGATCGGAGATCTGCCCGTCGCTCAGCGCCTTCGCGTAGCCGATCAGGGCCACGGAGGCCGCGAGGCGCTTGAGGTCCCAGGTGAAGGGGCCGACATACGCCTCGTCGAAGTCGTTCACGTTGAAGATCAGGCGGCCCTGGGCGTCCATGTACGTGCCGAAGTTCTCCGCGTGCAGGTCGCCGTGGATCCACACGCGCGAGGTGCGCTCGTCCAGGTACGGTCCGCCCCGCTTCTCCTGCTCCAGGT
This sequence comes from Streptomyces sp. NBC_00878, assembly GCF_026341515.1. Lineage (NCBI taxonomy): Bacteria > Bacillati > Actinomycetota > Actinomycetes > Kitasatosporales > Streptomycetaceae > Streptomyces > Streptomyces sp. NBC_00878. Next base: position 8,097,120 of record NZ_JAPEOK010000001.1, read on the forward strand.
CGTGGTAAAAGAGCCCCGCCGTGCCGCGGTAGAAGGCGAACGCCGAGGCCGCCATCTTCCGGAACTTCACGCGGAACGCGGCCGGGTCGGCGGCCAGCAGTTCGCCGAAGGCGGTGTCGAATACGGCGAGGATCTGTTCGCCGCGTTGCTCGGCGCTGAGCTGCGGAACCGACATCGCTGGGTGCCTCCTGGTGCAGGTGGTGCATGACGTGTGGGACGGAAAGGGCAGTCCGCCGGAACGGATGTCTCCGTCATCTTCCAACGGACGAAGGTATCCGGGAGTGCCCGTTTTCCCCGTATGAAGGTACGGGGGAGACCGCTCCGAGTGTCAGTGCTCCGGCATAGACTTCGTCGCTGTCCCCCAGACTGTCCGCAGCCTGTTGGGAAGCTCGTCGACGCCAGTTCTTCTTGGAGGCCGAAGCCGTGTCAAAGCCGCCGTTCACGCACCTGCACGTCCATACCCAGTACTCGTTGCTGGACGGTGCCGCGCGGCTGAAGGACATGTTCAACGCGTGCAATGAGATGGGCATGACGCACATCGCGATGTCGGACCACGGCAACCTGCACGGGGCGTACGACTTCTTCCACACGGCGAAGAAGGCGGGGGTGACGCCGATCATCGGGATCGAGGCGTATGTCGCCCCGGAGTCGCGGCGGAACAAGCGGAAGATCCAGTGGGGTCAGCCGCACCAGAAGCGGGACGACGTGTCCGGTTCGGGTGGTTACACGCACAAGACGATCTGGGCGGCGAACAGGACCGGTCTGCACAACCTTTTCCGGCTGTCCTCGGACGCGTACGCGGAGGGCTGGCTGCAGAAGTGGCCGCGGATGGACAAGGAGACCATCTCCCAGTGGTCGGAGGGGCTGATTGCCTCCACGGGTTGTCCGTCGGGTGAGTTGCAGACGCGGTTGCGTCTGGGCCAGTTCGACGAGGCGGTGAAGGCGGCCTCGGAGTACCAGGACATTTTCGGCAAGGACCGGTATTTCCTGGAGTTGATGGATCACGGGATCGACATCGAGCGGCGGGTCCGTGACGATCTGCTGCGGGTGGGCAAGAAGCTGGGCATCCCGCCGCTGGTGACGAACGACTCGCACTACACGTACGCGCACGAGGCGACCGCGCACGACGCGTTGCTGTGCATCCAGACGGGCAAGAACCTCTCGGACCCGGACCGTTTCCGCTTCGACGGGACCGGTTATTACCTGAAGTCCACGGACGAGATGTACGCGGTGGACTCTTCGGAGGCCTGGCAGGAGGGGTGTGCGAACACCCTGTTGGTGGCCGAGCAGATCGACACGTCCGGCATGTTCGAGGCGAAGAACCTCATGCCGAAGTTCGAGATCCCCGACGGCTTCACCGAAGTCACCTGGTTCCAGGAGGAGGTCCGCCTCGGGATGGAGCGCCGCTTCCCCGGCGGCGTCCCCGACGACCGCCAGAAGCAGGCGGAGTACGAGATGGACGTCATCATCCAGATGGGGTTCCCGGGGTACTTCCTCGTGGTCGCCGACTTCATCATGTGGGCCAAGAAGCAGGGCATCGCGGTCGGCCCGGGCCGTGGTTCCGCGGCCGGCTCGATCGTCGCGTACGCCATGGGCATCACCGACCTCGACCCGATCCCGCACGGCCTGATCTTCGAGCGGTTCCTGAACCCCGAGCGTGTCTCCATGCCCGACGTCGACATCGACTTCGACGAGCGTAGGCGCGTCGAGGTGATCAGGTATGTGACGGAGAAGTACGGCGCCGACAAGGTCGCCATGATCGGCACGTACGGAAAGATCAAGGCGAAGAACGCCATCAAGGACTCCGCGCGCGTGCTGGGTTATCCGTACGCGATGGGTGACCGGCTCACCAAGGCCATGCCCGCCGACGTCCTCGGCAAGGGCATCGACCTGAACGGCATCACGGACCCCAAGCACCCGCGTTACAGCGAGGCGGGCGAGATCCGGGGGATGTACGAGAACGAGCCGGACGTGAAGAAGGTCATCGACACCGCGAAGGGTGTCGAGGGGCTGGTCCGGCAGATGGGTGTGCACGCGGCCGGCGTGATCATGTCCAGTGAGCCCATCGTCGACCACGCCCCGATCTGGGTGCGGCACACCGACGGCGTGACCATCACGCAGTGGGACTACCCGCAGTGCGAGTCGCTCGGCCTGCTGAAGATGGACTTCCTCGGCCTGCGCAACCTCACGATCATGGACGACGCCATCAAGATGGTGAAGGCCAACAAGGGCATCGACCTGGAGATGCTCGCCCTCCCGCTGGACGACCCCAAGACCTTCGAACTGCTCTGCCGCGGTGACACCCTCGGTGTCTTCCAGTTCGACGGCGGCCCGATGCGCTCGCTGCTCCGCCAGATGCAGCCCGACAACTTCGAGGACATCTCCGCCGTCTCGGCCCTCTACCGGCCGGGCCCGATGGGCATGAACTCGCACATCAACTACGCGGAGCGCAAGAACAAGCGCCAGGAGATCACCCCGATCCACAAGGAGCTCGAGGAGCCGCTGGAGGAGGTCCTGGCGGTCACCTACGGCCTGATCGTGTACCAGGAGCAGGTGCAGAAGGCCGCCCAGATCATCGCCGGGTACTCGCTCGGCGAGGCCGACATCCTCCGCCGCGTGATGGGCAAGAAGAAGCCCGACGAACTGGCCAAGAACTTCGTCCTCTTCCAGAAGGGCGCCCGGGACAAGGGCTACAGCGACGAGGCGATCCAGGGCCTGTGGGACGTGCTGGTCCCCTTCGCCGGCTACGCCTTCAACAAGGCGCACTCCGCCGCGTACGGACTGGTGTCGTACTGGACGGCGTATCTGAAGGCGAATTACCCGGCCGAGTACATGGCCGCGCTGCTCACCTCGGTCAAGGACGACAAGGACAAGTCGGCGGTCTATCTGAACGAGTGCCGGCGCATGCGCATCAAGGTGCTGCCGCCGAACGTCAACGAGTCCGAGCAGAACTTCGCCGCTCAGGGCGACGACGTGATCCTGTTCGGCCTCTCCGCCGTCCGCAACGTCGGTACGAACGTGGTGGAGTCGATCATCCGCAGCCGTAAGGCCAAAGGGAAGTACGCCTCCTTCCCGGACTATCTCGACAAGGTCGAGGCGGTCGCCTGCAACAAGCGGACCACGGAGTCGCTGATCAAGGCGGGTGCGTTCGACACGATGGGGCACACCCGCAAGGGGCTGACCGCGCACTTCGAGCCGATGATCGACAACGTGGTGGCGGTCAAGCGCAAGGAGGCCGAGGGGCAGTTCGACCTGTTCGGCGGGATGGGCGAGGAGGACAACACCGAGCCCGGCTTCGGACTCGACGTGGAGTTCACCACCGACGAGTGGGACAAGGCCTATCTGCTCGCCCAGGAGCGGGAGATGCTCGGTCTGTACGTCTCCGACCACCCGCTGTTCGGTCTGGAGCACGTGCTGTCCGACAAGGCGGACGCGGGCATCAACCAGCTCACCGGCGGCGAGCACGCCGACGGCGCGGTCGTCACCATCGGCGGCATCATCTCCGGGCTCCAGCGCAAGATGACCAAGCAGGGCAACGCCTGGGCGATCGCCACCGTCGAGGACCTCGCGGGCTCGATCGAGTGCATGTTCTTCCCGGCCACCTACCAGTTGGTGTCGACCCAACTCGTCGAGGACACGGTGGTGTTCGTCAAGGGACGCCTCGACAAGCGCGAGGACGTGCCCCGCCTCGTCGCGATGGAACTCCAGGTCCCGGACGTGTCGAACGCGGGCACCAACGCGCCCGTGATCCTCACCATCCCGGCGCTGAAGGTCACCCCGCCCATGATCAGCCGGCTCGGCGAGATCCTCAGCCACCACAGGGGCGAGAGCGAGGTGCGGATCAGGCTCCAGGGCCCGAGCAAGACCACGGTGCTGCGGCTCGACCGGCACCGGGTGAAGCCGGACCCCGCACTGTTCGGTGACTTGAAAGTGCTGCTCGGACCGTCCTGCCTGGCGGGGTGAACCGGACACCGAGGTGCGAGAGGGGCGCATCCGTGACGGATGCGCCCCTCGTCGCGTACAGGGCTTCAGCAGCCCTCAACCAGCTTCACGCGGGCCTCAGTTGTGGCCGAAGCGCTTCTGGTGCTTGCGGGCAACATGGGCGGGGCTGCCCTCGGCCTGCGACATCGGCGACTGCTGCGCCTCCGCCGAGGACCGGTCTGCCTGCTCCTGCGCACGCTCTGCCTGCGAGGAGCGGTCCTGCTGCCCGCCCTGCTTGCGGTTCTTGTTCTTGGCCATGGTGATCTGCCTCCTACGGGGGATCTCGGGGCCAGGGCCGGGACCAGACTCACATACAAGGATAAGGGGCGCATTTCGGAGAATTACCGTGCGTAATAAGCCCTGTCGGTGAGTGATATCCCGATCCGCCACGCCGAAGATCGAGTTCCGGCCGTTAACCTCCGCAGGGTCGGGCAGACTCGAAGGAAGCCCGAAGCAAACCTCCCGGAAAGAGGGTGGATCGCGTGGACCGCTGCATTGTCCTGGTGGACGCCGGGTACCTGCTCGGGGCTGCTGCCAGTCTTCTCGCCGGGGATTCCTCCCGCTCCCGGATCACCGTCGACCACGCCGCCCTCATCCAGGGCCTGCGCGAGCGCGCCGAGTCCGACACGGAACGGCCCCTGTTGCGCATCTACTGGTTCGACGGCGCCCCCGACCGCGTACCGCAGCCCGAGCACCGCCGCCTGCGGGTGATGCCGCGGGTCACGGTGCGCCTCGGTGCGCTGACCCGCAGCGACGGGCGCTGGGCACAGAAGGGCGTGGACGCCGCCATGCACGCCGAGCTCACGGAGCTGGCGCGCAACCGGGCCTGCTCCGACGTGGTGCTCGTGACCGGTGACGGGGATCTGCTGCCCGGCATGATGGCCGCGAAGGAGCACGGGGTCGCCGTGCATCTGTGGGCCGTGCAGGCGGCGGACGGCGACTACAACCAGTCCGAGGACCTTGTCGCCGAGGCCGACGAGCGGCGTGTTCTCGACCGCGCGTGGATCACCAAGGCCGTGCATGCCAAGGATCTCGGCGGGGTCTGCGCGCCGCCGCCCGCGCCGCGGCCCGAGATCGCGGCGATCCTCTCCGCGCCGCTGCCCGAGTCCGCGCCGGCCTCCGCGGGTGAGCGGGCCGCGCGGGAGGCCGAGCACGCGCAGGCCGCGCCCGGTGAGAACGGCACGGAGGAGCGGGTGCCGGCCGCCAAGGGTGGCGTCCCGACGCCGAAGGATCTGGCCGCCTTGCGCGCGCCCGGGGCGCATCCGCACCCGCATCCACATGCGCAGCCCGCGAACGCGACGCTTCGGTGGTCCTCCGACAAGGGGTGGGTCGACCGGCCCGGTACCGCCGCGGAGTCCGCCGAGGCCGCGCTGTTGCCGACGCTCGCGCAGCTCACGTCGGCGGAGCAGAGGTGGGCCGATCGTGAGGAGGACATCACGACGGTGGGCGGGGATCCGTACGAGGTGGGGCAGGTGTTCGCGCGGCGGTGGATGGGGCGGCTGTCGGACCAGACCCAGCTGCAGAAGCTGTCGACGATGTATCCGCGGGTGCCGCATCGCATTGACGGGGAGCTGTTGCGGTATGCGGCCCGGTTCGGGCTGCTTGCCCATAAGGACGATCAGATCGATGAGCATGATCGGTATGCGATTCGGGCGGGGTTCTGGCGGGAAATCGACGTACGGACCGCTGCCGAGCATGCTCCCGCAGGGGAGTAGGGGGTTGGCTGAGGTTGGCTTGCCGCCGCGGCCGGAAGGGTTGTGTGTTGGGTGCGGGTTGTGGGGGCTTGTCGCGCCCACGCGGCGGAGCCGCATATGTCACAGCCCCGCGCCCCTTTAGGGGCGCAGCCCTGCGCCCCTAAAGGGGCGTATGCCCGCCCCGGGCGTCGTCGGGGCGTCGGGACCCCGTACCCTCAGTCCTCGTGAGTACGCGCACCGCACAGGGAGTCCGGAACGGGCACGGTGGGGATGTCGTGTGCGCGGTACGGGATCTGACGAAGACCTATCCGGCGGTGCGCGGGCGGCGCGGAGTGCCCGGGACGCCCGAGGTGCGGGCCACCGACGGGGTACGGATCGACATCCGGCGCGGGGAGATCTTCGGGCTGCTCGGGCCGAACGGAGCAGGCAAGACCACCCTCGTACGGCAGCTGACGGGGCTGATGCGGCCCGACCGCGGCAGCGTCGAGATCCTCGGGCACGACATCGTGGCCCACCCCGAGCGGGCGGCGCGGATCCTCGCGTACCTCGGACAGGAGTCCACCGCGCTCGACGAGCTGACCGTGTCGCTCGCCGCGGAGACCACCGGGCGGCTGCGCGGGCTCGACGTACGTACCGCGCGGGCCGAGCGGGACACGGTCCTGGAGGAGCTGGGGCTCACCGCGCTCGCCTCGCGCCCGCTCAAGAAGCTGTCCGGCGGGCAGCGGCGGCTCGCCTGCTTCGCCACCACGCTCGTCGGCGCGCGGCCGTTCCTCGTCCTCGACGAGCCGACCACCGGCATGGACCCCGTCGCCCGCCGCGCCGTCTGGGCCGCCGTCGACCGGCGCCGGGCCGAGCACGCCACGACGGTCCTCCTGGTCACCCACAACGTCATCGAGGCGGAGACGGTCCTCGACCGAGTCGCCGTCCTGGACACGGGCCGTGTCATCGCCTGCGACACCCCCTCCGGGCTGAAGGAGCAGGTCGCCGGCGAGGTGCGCCTCGAACTCGTCTGGCGCGAGCGCGCGCCCCTCGACGTGCCCGAAGTCGCCGCTCTGCGCGACCGGGCCGTAGAGTCGGGCCGTCGCTGGTCGCTGCGGCTCGCCCCCGAGGAGGCCCGCGCGGCCGTTGCGGCCGTCACCGGCGGCGCCGCCTTCGCGGCCCTGGACGACTTCACGCTCGCCACCCCGAGCCTGGAAGACGTGTACCTGGCGCTGGGCGGCAGCGCCGGAAACGTACGGGGGTTGGTCAAGGCATGAGCGTGCGGGCCTCCACAGCCGTACGGAACAGGTACAGGACGACAGCCGAAGCGAACAGGAGCCGCTCGACGTGAGTGTCGTACCCGCCGAGGTCCTGCCCGGCGCAGCCCGCGCGAACGGGAACTCGGTTGTGGACGCCGAGGACGGAACCCGTGCCGCGGCCGGACTCGGGCCGCGCGCGAGGCTGTGGCCGGCGCTGGCCGCCGTCTACCGGGCGCAGCTCTCCCGGGCCCGGGTGGCCAGGATCCCGCTGCTGTTCGTGGCGACCTTCCAGTCCATCGGGATCATGGTCCTGATGCGCGGGGTCGTGGACGGCGGCGGCGAGGCGCGCTCCGTGGTGGCCGGCTCGTCGGTCCTCGTGGTCGCGTTCGTGGCGCTCAACCTGCTCGCCCAGTACTTCGGCCAGCTGCGCGCCAGCGGCGGCCTCGACCACTACGCGACGCTGCCCGTGCCGCCCGCCGCCGTCGTGCTGGGCGCCGCCGCCGCGTACGCCTCCTTCACCGTGCCCGGGACCTTCGTCACCGCCGTGGTCGGCTGCGTGCTCTTCGGGCTGCCGCTCACGCACCTGTGGATCCTCATCGCCGTCATCCCGCTCGCGGGCGCGGCGCTCGCCGGACTCGGAGCGGCGCTCGGACTGCTCGCCCCGCGGCCCGAACTGGCCACGCTGCTCGGTCAGTTGGGCATGTCCGCCGCTCTGCTGCTCGGGGTGCTGCCGCCGGACCGGCTGCCGACGGTCGTCCAGTACGCGCGTGACCTGCTGCCTTCCACGTACGGCGTCGAGGCCTTCGAGCTGACCTTCGCGGCGGACCCGGACTGGGGTGTCGTCCTGATCGACCTCGCCGTGTGCGCGGGCGTCGGTGTCGCCTCGCTGGCCGTCGCCACCTGGGCCTACCGTCGGGCTGCCGTCCGGTGACGCGACTGACAGCCAGGCCTGGCACGATGTGAGAGTGACCGCACCGCTGACTCCGCCACCTCCGCCGAATCACCAGCCTCCGCACCATGCCTGGCAGGCGCCGCCCCCCGGGTACGCGCTCGGTCATCAGGAGGACGGTCCCGGGATGAAGACCGAACTGCGAGAGGCCGCCGTCATCACGGTCGCGACCGCGCTCGGCGGGGTACTGCTCGGACTGCTGTGGTGCTGGCTGGCACCGCGTGTGCCGCTGTTCTCGGACGGCTCGGCGGTCTATCCCCGGGACCTGGAGGGGGAGCAGTCCATCGGAGTGGACGGCACCTTCACCCTGCTCGCGCTCGGCTTCGGCCTGGTCACCGCGGTGGTTGTCTTCCTCGTACGGCGTCGTGGCGGCATCCCGCTGATCGTCGCGCTCACCGTCGGCGGCATCCTCGCCTCGCTGATCGCCTGGCGCCTCGGCATCTGGCTCGGCCCCACCGAGGACGTGGTCGCCCACGCCAAGGAGGCGGGCAAGGGTGTCACCTTCGACGCCCCGCTGGTGCTCAACGCCAAGGGCGCCCTGCTCGCCTGGTCCTTCTCGGCCCTCCTGGTCCACCTGGGCCTGACGGCCCTGTTCGCCCCGAGGGACCCGGACCCGTACGACCAGCCCCAGCTTCCCGATGGCAACCCGCAGTCCTGACGGCCCCGGGTACGAAACGCTTCCTGGGGAGCGCCTACGCGGGCCGGTGTCCGTGGTTCGACCGGCCCTTCTTGACCCGCCACTTCCGCTTGCGCGTCTTCTTCGACATGCCCTCGGTGCTTAACCGAAAACCGGCCCCCCGTCGAGGGGTCACGCACGCCCGACGGGCGCCAGAACCGCTCCGGTCAGCTTCGCCAGGTCCTTCGGGGCCAGCTCCACCTCCAGGCCGCGGCGGCCCGCCGAGACACAGATCGTGGCGTGGGCGTCGGCCGAGGCGTCCACCACTGTGGTGAGCCGTTTGCGCTGGCCGAGTGGCGAGATTCCGCCACGGACGTAACCCGTGGTGCGCTCCGCCAGAGCGGGATCCGCCATCGCCGCGCGCTTGCCGCCGACCGCCGCAGCGAGCGCCTTCAGGTCCAGTGAGCCCGCCACCGGGACCACGGCGACCGTCAGCGTGCCGTCGACGTCCGCCACCAGGGTCTTGAAGACCCGGTCCGGAGAGACGCCCATCGCCTCGGCCGCCTCCTCGCCGTACGAGGGATGCGACGGATCGTGCTCGTAGGCGTGGACCGTGAACTCGACGCCCGCCGCGGTGAGCGCCACGGTCGCAGGCGTCCCGCCCGACTGCTGCTTCTTCGACTTCTTCGCCATGGGCCCGCATCATCCCAGACAGCCGAAACGCGGCCGCCCCCGCCCGAAACGGTGTCCGGGCGGGGGCGGCAGGCGACGGTCCTTGATCAGAGGCCGACCTTGGTCATAGGCCGACCTTGGTCAGCAGGTCGCCCACGGGGTCTCGAAGGTCCCCTGCCCGGAGACCTTGATCAGGCCCTTCCAGTCCACGTCGCACCGGTAGCTCATGTTCCAGGTGTTGACGGCCCGCTCATTGAGGCTGATGCTCTTCGTCCCGCCGTAGGTGGTGGTGCCTGCGGTGGTGGTGCGGTACCCGAGTTGCGCGCTGATCGTCGAGCCGCCGGTCTTCGTGTAGAAGACCTCGACGCGGCTGGGGCTCGTGTTCAGGGAGATGCAGAGCTGCCCGTTGCTCAGGCTCGTGCATTCGACCCGGTCCTGGATCGCCGCGTCCGTGGCCTCGGACGCGTGAGCGGGTGCGATCAAAAGCGTCGAACCGGCCGCCATACAGGCGGCGACGGTCAGTATGCTCCGACGGCTCATCCGGTTGTTCCCCCAACGCTGTGGTCATGTCCATGATCATGACCGTGGAGAGATGAGCATAAGTTTGATGATCGCGAGTTCTCCATGGGTTTTTGGCCATCCCAATTGGCTGATTCCGTCCCCGCTGCCTCAGTTGAGATTCGTCGGCCCCCGCGTCAGCTCCGACGCGGGCAGCGATGGCAGGTTGCGGATGATCGCGGTCTCCGCCCGCAGCAGCGTCAGCTCCTCGCGAAGCCGGGACGCCGTGTCCGGGGCCTGGAGCAGCCGCTGCTTCGCCGGTACGTCGAGCATCGCCGCCGCCGCGACCAGGTACGAGACGACGGCCGGTTCGTCCGGCAGCTCGGCTCCGGTCGACAGGGACCGTTCCCGTGCCCCCGCGAGCCGCTTCTGGTACTGCCGGAAGGCCCTCAGTACCCCCTCGGCCAGCGCGCCGGCCTCCTCGCCGGGGTCTTCCTCCAGCTCCTCCAGTTCGGCCGTCAGGAAGGCCCCGGAGGCGTCCACGGAGAGCAGCCGCACCCGGGTCGTACCGGTGGCCAGTACCTCGAAGCTGCCGTCGGCCCGCTCCCGGATGGTGGCCGCGTCGGCGATGCATCCCACCTCGTGGAACGCCTTCACCGGGTCGTCGCCGAAGCCGGCCGCGGGCCCGCGCTGCGGCAGCGCGGTCGGGTCCGGCATACCGGGGGCCGTGGACGCGACCTCGTGGCCGTCGCGGATGGCGACGACGGCGAACCGGCGCGGATCGTCCTCAGGAGTCTTCAGCAACTCGCGCATCATGGCGCGATAGCGCTCCTCGAAGATGTTCAGAGGGAGCACGAGCCCGGGGAACAGCACCGAGTTCAGGGGGAAGAGGGGGAGCCGGACGGTGGTCACGACGAGAGCCTAATGGTCATCGGAAGGCGTGCGTCCGTCGCGCTCACTCCGTGGATACGGAACATCCGCGTTGCGTAGTTTCAGAGGCATGCCCGAGGCCACCTCGATCCGTATCCCGTCGCGCAGTTCGAGGAACTGGCCGAGGGGGTCGTCCGAGATGCGGTCCCATGGGAACGAGGTGGCGTGCGGCCCGACGCGGTGCAGCTCGGACAGTGCGTCCTGCCAGCGTTCGAGGCGGATCAGTACGTAGATGAGCAGGTTGCGGACCTCCGCGGGCCACGGGTCGGCGGTCGGATACTCCCCGGACACCGCGATCGCGAGGTCGGCCGCGGCGTCGAGGCGTTCGCGCCGCACGGCCGGTCCGCCGCCCTCGGTCAGGTACGCGAAGGCCGCGCGCACCGGCAGGGCCTGGACGAGGGAGCCGGGCAGCGCGTCCTGTGCGGCCCGCTCGGCGAAGTCGAAGCACTCGCGGTGCGAGCCGTACCAGGCGGCGGACAGGTACTGGAGGGCGGCCACATGGCAGCCGTAGTGGTGCGGGGAGCGGCGTACGGCCTCGGCCCACAAGCACTCGAACGCGGTGTGCGGGGTGTTCGTGCCCCGGGCGTGGTCGAGCGCGATGCGCCACGGCACCGGGTCGCGCGGGTCGCCCTCGGCGGCGGCCGAGATCAGCGGACCGACCTGGCGCAGCAGCTCGGCGCGGGCCGGTGACTCCCAGCTCCGGCACACCGCGAGCTCGGCCTTGACCAGCAGCGCGTCCGGGTCGTGCGGGGCGGCGGAGCACCAGTCGTCGAACCACTCGCTCCGGGAGCGCGCGAAGGCGGCCAGACGGGTCGCGTACCGGTCCCGGCTCTCCCACTCGGCGGCATCCCGGGTGGTGGCCAGCAGCTTCGCGGCGGACGCGTACTCGCCGCGGCCGGCGGCGACCAGCGCGGGTCCGAGCCGCTCGTCGGGCGCGTCGAGCAGTACCTCGTCGTCGGCGGGCAGACCGGCGGCGAGGCGCGAAGTGTTCCGTGCCATCCGTGCCGTACGGAGGAACGCGCGCAGCAGTGCCATGGTGCTGTCCATTGAAAACCCGCAGGTCGGACGCGTGCCAGAGGTGCACGGTGACGCTTTTGTAACCCTGATTTGGTTGTGTACGGAATGGTCAAGGCCGGGTAAAAGGTGACTGATGTTCAGGTGTCCGGCGGCTGTGTGCGACCTGGGAGGCAGCGCTGCTCAGCCCGTGTCCATTCCCTGTGCAGCCTCTGCTCATCCCCTGCGCAGCAGCCGTGTCGCGCCTGCCGCCACCGTCGTGGCGAGGATCCAGCCCAGCAGGATCACCGCAGCGGACAGCCACTGCCAGCCGCCGCGCAGCTGCCAGAAGCCGACCTGGCCGAGATCGATGACCGGGAGCAGCAGGTCCAGGGCGAACAGCGACGGGTTCCACGGCGGATGTTCGCCGCTCTTGAGCGGCGGATGATCGGCGTGTGCGAAGGCTATGGAGGTCGCCGCCCACAGCACGGCCATCCACAGGGCCGCCCGCCCCGGCCGGTACCCGTAGGCGACCGTCCAGTCCTGCGCGTACCCCCAGAGCTTGGCCGCGATCGGCAGGTTCTCGCGTCGGTGGCGCTGCTTGGCGAGCAGCACCTCGCGGGCGTCCTCGTCCTCGCCGCCGTTGCGCAGCACGGTGGCCAGCCGCTCGTACGGCTCCGGGTTGTACTCGGGAGTCGCCGCGGCCACCCACTCCAGGCGCCGGGCCAGCGGGAACGGGCCGCGCGGTACGAGGTACTCGTACTGGAAGCCGCCCATCTGCAGCTGGCCCGCGCCCGGCCAACTGGTCGCCTGGTCCATCAGGTTGACCACCTTCGCGCCGTTCAGCACGACCCGGCCGCGCTGCGGGCGCTCGCCGAGGAAGCGCAGCTCGGGCACCTGGACGCGGCGCAGTGAGAGCTCCTGGTCGTCCCGCAGGATGAAGCGGGCCTGCTCGAAGTCCACCGCGTCGCCGAACCGGCCGTCGTCGAGCCGGATCCCGCCCTCGCACTCGAACCGCTGTATCCGGGTGCCGCGCGCCGGTGTCCGGCCGCTGGTCTGCACGGGGTCGCCGATGCCCGCCGGGGTCAGGTACAGCGTGCGCTCGACGGTCAGCTGCGGTGCGTTCAGCGCGCGGCGGCCCCCGTACGGATTCGCCAGCCGGCTGCCGCGCAGGCTGAGCGAGACGCCGACCTTCGCGCCGCGCAGGCTCAACTCGCCGTGCGACTCCAGCATCTCGGCCTGGAGGTCCTGCCCGACGGTCATCCCGTCGCCGATGAGGGAGCGGCCGCGCCGGTCCCGGTAGATCACCGCCTGGTTGAGCAGCAGGTCCGTGCCGATGTGGGCGTCGGTGAGGCGCACGCCGTTGTGGAAGCGGCAGCGCGGCAGATGCAGATCGCCCTCGGTGTGCACCCGGGCCGCCTCCAGCCGGGGCACCGCGCAGTCCACCAGGCGCACGGTCGTGAACCGCGCCTCCGGCAGCAGGACCTCCTTCTCGAACCGGCAGCCCTTGATCTCGACGTACGGCTCGATCGTGCCGCCCGCGAGGTCGAGCACGTCGATGATCTGGACGCCGGTCAGCTTGAGGGAGGCGACGCGGCCGTCGAGCGCGGGCGGTCCGTCCAGCAGCAGCCAGGCCACTATCCGGGCCCGCACACTGCGCTCGGGGCCCCAGGGATGGCCGCCGTGCGGATCGTCGACGGTCCTGTCCCCGGCACGCAGGTCGTACAGGCTGCCGTTGCGGAACGCCTGCCACATCCCGGCCTCGGCGCCGGTCAGGTCGTCGGGCACTTCTCCGGCACGGACGCCGGCCCCCTGGGTCACGGTCTTCCCTTTCTCCCCCGCTACTCGCGGGTTTCGTACAGTCGTTCCTGTGATGCCCGCTGGGTGACTGCCTGAACGCTAGTGGTGAAGGTGATCTTCCGGAACCCGTGCCAGGAACGAAATCGGGCCACGTGTGGACCGGTGATCCACGGTCCGTATCAGCGATTGATACAGCCGTCCGGCGCCCGATCCCCGTCTGAGAGAATTGTCTGCGTGCTGCAACATTTCGCTATGGCCCGAATCGATCTGCGCGGCGACGCCCTCCCCGAGGGCTCCGCCCTGCGCGACCTGCTGCCCCGAGCCGACTTCGACGTATCGGCCGCACTGGAGAAGGTGCGTCCGATCTGCGAGGCCGTGCATCATCGGGGCGACGCGGCGCTGATCGACTACGCGGAGAAGTTCGACGGCGTACGCCTGGAGTCCGTGCGCGTCCCGGCGCGGGCGCTCTCTCAGGCGCTGGAGCAGCTCGATCCGGCCGTCCGCGCGGCCCTGGAGGAGTCGATCCGCCGCGCCCGTATCGTCCACCGCGAGCAGCGCCGCACCACGCACACCACCCAGGTCGTGCCCGGCGGTTCGGTCACCGAGAAGTGGGTGCCCGTCGACCGGGTCGGGCTGTACGCGCCCGGCGGCCGGTCCGTCTACCCGTCGTCCGTGATCATGAACGTGGTTCCGGCGCAGGAGGCGGGCGTCGAGTCGATCGCGCTGGCCTCGCCCGCCCAGTCCGAGTTCGGGGGCCTGCCGCACCCGACGATCCTGGCCGCCTGCGCGCTGCTCGGGATCGACGAGGTGTACGCGGCCGGTGGCGCTACCGCCGTCGCGATGTTCGCGTACGGCACCGAGTCCTGCCCGCCCGCCAACATGGTCACGGGCCCGGGCAACATCTGGGTCGCCGCCGCCAAGCGCTACTTCGCGGGAAGGATCGGCATCGACGCCGAGGCCGGTCCGACCGAGATCGCGATCCTCGCCGACGAGAGCGCCGACCCGGTGCACGTCGCGTCCGACCTGATCAGCCAGGCCGAGCACGACCCGCTGGCCGCCGCCGTCCTGGTCACCGACTCGGTCGCGCTGGCCGACGCGGTGGAGAAGGAGCTGGAGCCGCAGGTCGCGGCCACCAAGCACATCGAGGACCGGATCGTCCCGGCGCTGAGCGGCAGGCAGTCCGCGATCGTGCTGGTGGACGGCGTGGACGAGGGCCTGCGGGTCGTCAACGCGTACGGTGCCGAGCACCTGGAAATCCAGACGGCCGACGCGAGCGCGGTCGCGGACCGCGTACGCAACGCCGGCGCGGTCTTCGTCGGCCCCTGGGCGCCCGTCTCGCTGGGCGACTACGCGGCCGGCTCCAACCACGTGCTCCCGACCGGCGGCTGCGCCTGCCACTCCTCGGGTCTGTCGGTCCAGTCCTTCCTGCGCGGGATCCACATCGTCGACTACACGCGCGACGCCCTCGCGGAGGTGGCGCACCACGTGGTGGCGCTCGCCGAGGCCGAGGACCTCCCTGCCCACGGTGCCGCCGTCAAGGCAAGGTTCGACTGGAAGGTACCCAGCAAGTGACCGGCATCGACGACCTCCCCGTACGCGACGAGCTGCGCGGCAAGTCCCCGTACGGCGCGCCCCAACTCGACGTCCCCGTACGGCTGAACACGAACGAGAACCCCTACCCGCTGCCCGAGCCGCTCGTCGAGCGGATCGCCGAGCGGGTGCGCGAGGCCGCCCGGAACCTCAACCGCTACCCCGACCGGGACGCGGTCGAGCTGCGCACCGAGCTGGCCAAGTACCTGACGAAGACCGGCAAGTACACGGTCGGCCTCCCGAACGTGTGGGCGGCCAACGGCTCGAACGAGGTCATCCAGCAGCTGTTGCAGACCTTCGGCGGGCCCGGCCGCACGGCGATCGGCTTCGAGCCCTCGTACTCGATGCACGGCCTGATCTCGCGCGGCACCGGCACCGGATGGATCTCCGGCCCGCGCAACGAGGACTTCACGATCGACGCCGCGGCCGCTGAGAAGGCGATCGCCGAGAACAAGCCCGACGTCGTCTTCATCACCACCCCCAACAACCCCACGGGCAACGCGGTTCCGCCCGAGACGGTCCTCGCGCTGTACGAGGCCGCGCAGGCGGCCAAGCCGTCCATGGTCGTCGTCGACGAGGCGTACATCGAGTTCAGCCACGGCGACTCGCTGCTGCCACTGCTCGAAGGTCGGCCGAATCTCGTCGTCTCGCGGACCATGTCGAAGGCGTTCGGCGCGGCCGGGCTGCGCCTCGGCTATCTCGCCGCGCACCCGGCGGTCGTGGACGCCGTACAGCTCGTACGGCTGCCGTACCACCTGTCGGCCGTCACCCAGGCGACCGCGCTGGCCGCCCTGGAGCACACCGACACCCTGCTCGGATACGTCGAGCAGCTGAAGACCGAGCGGGACCGGCTGGTCCTCGAACTGCGGGCGATCGGCTTCGACGTGGCCGACTCCGACGCGAACTTCGTCCAGTTCGGGCGGTTCGACGGCGAGAACGGCTCCCACGAGGCCTGGCAGAAGATCCTCGACCGGGGCGTCCTGGTCCGGGACAACGGCGTACCGGGGTGGCTGCGGGTCAGCGCCGGAACCCCCGCCGAAAACGACGCGTTCCTCGACGCGGTACGTGAACTGAAGAAGGAGCAGAGCGCATGAGCCGCGTAGGAAGAGTCGAGCGGGTGACCAAGGAGACGTCGGTCCTCGTCGAGATCGATCTCGACGGATCCGGCAAGGTCGACGTGTCGACAGGAGTCGGCTTCTACGACCACATGCTCGACCAGCTCGGCCGCCACGGTCTGTTCGACCTGACCGTGAAGACCGAGGGCGACCTGCACATCGACTCGCACCACACCATCGAGGACTCCGCCCTCGCGCTCGGCGCCGCCTTCAAGCAGGCCCTCGGCGACAAGGTGGGGATTTATCGATTCGGGAACTGCACCGTTCCCCTGGACGAGTCGCTCGCCCAGGTCACCGTCGACCTCTCCGGCCGCCCGTACCTCGTGCACACCGAGCCCGAGAAGATGGCGCCGATGATCGGCGAGTACGACACGACGATGACCCGGCACATCTTCGAGTCCTTCGTCGCGCAGGCCCAGATCGCGCTGCACGTGCACGTGCCGTACGGGCGCAACGCGCACCACATCGTGGAGTGCCAGTTCAAGGCGCTGGCCCGGGCCCTGCGGTACGCCTCCGAGCGTGACCCGCGCGCGGCGGGCATCCTGCCGTCCACGAAGGGTGCCCTGTAAAGCCATGAGCGGCCTGTCCACCGTACTGATCGTCGTCGGGCTCTTCCTGCTCGGCGGCGTCTACTCCTTCGTCAAGCAGCAGATGCCGAAGAGTCTCATCGTGCTGCTGTCGATCGGCGCCGGCATGTGTCTGGTCGCGGGCGTCCTGAGGCTGGAGGTGTGGAATTGAGCTCCCCTTCGAAACGAGTAGTCGTCTTTGACTACGGCTTCGGGAACGTGCGCTCGGCGGAACGTGCCCTCGCGCGCGCGGGTGCCGACGTCGAGATAACGCGTGACTTCGACAAGGCCATGAACGCGGACGGCCTGCTGGTGCCCGGCGTGGGCGCCTTCGCCGCATGCATGAAGGGGCTGAAGGAGGCGCGCGGCGACTGGATCGTCGGCCGTCGTCTCGCCGGTGGCCGTCCGGTCATGGGCATCTGCGTCGGTATGCAGATCCTCTTCGCACGCGGCATCGAGCACGGCGTCGAGACCGAGGGCCTCGACGAGTGGCCCGGCTCGGTCGAGCCGCTGCAGGCCGACATCGTGCCCCACATGGGCTGGAACACCGTCGAATCACCGGCGGGCTCGCAGCTCTTCGCGGGCCTCGAGGCCGACGCGCGCTTCTACTTCGTGCACTCGTACGCCGTGCACGACTGGAACCTGGAAGTCGGCAACCCGGCGATGCGCGCGCCCCTCGTCACCTGGTCGACGCACGGCAAGCCCTTCGTCGCGGCCGTCGAGAACGGCGCTCTGTGGGCCACGCAGTTCCACCCCGAGAAGTCCGGCGACGCCGGAGCGCAGCTGCTCACCAACTGGATCGGAACCCTGTAGACCATGGCCAAGCTCGAACTCCTCCCCGCCGTCGACGTCCGTGCCGGCCAGGCGGTCCGCCTCGTCCACGGCGAGTCCGGTACGGAGACCTCGTACGGCTCTCCTCTGGAGGCGGCCCTCGCCTGGCAGCGGGCGGGTGCCGAGTGGCTGCACCTCGTGGACCTGGACGCCGCGTTCGGCACGGGCGACAACCGTGCGCTGATCGGCGAGGTCACGAAGGCGATGGACATCAAGGTGGAGCTGTCCGGCGGCATCCGTGACGACGCCACGCTCGCCGCGGCCTTGGCCACCGGCTGCACCCGGGTGAACCTCGGCACGGCCGCCCTGGAGACGCCCGAGTGGGTCGCCAAGGTCATCGCCGAGCACGGCGACAAGATCGCGGTCGGTCTCGACGTACGCGGCACGACGCTGCGCGGTCGCGGCTGGACGCGCGACGGCGGCGACCTCTACGAGACGCTGGAGCGGCTCAACAAGGAGGGCTGCGCGCGGTACGTCGTCACGGACATCGCGAAGGACGGCACGCTCCAGGGCCCGAACCTGGAGCTCCTGAAGAACGTGTGCGCGGCGACCGACCGCCCGGTGGTGGCGTCCGGCGGGGTCTCGTCGCTTGACGACCTGCGTGCCATCGCCGAGCTCGTGCCCCTGGGTGTCGAGGGCTCGATCGTCGGGAAGGCCCTGTACGCGAAGGCGTTCACCCTGGAAGAGGCCCTGGAGGCGGTGGCCAAGTGAGTGACCTGCGACGCGTCACGACCGGAGCTCCCTGGGAGGATGCCTTCGGGTACTCCCGCGCGGTGGAGCTGCCGAACGGCCTGGTGCTGGTCTCTGGCTGCACGTCGATAGTGGACGGCGAGATCGCGGGAGGCGGCCCGTACGAGCAGGCGATCAACGCGTTCAACGTCGCGCTGGCGGCACTGAAGCAGCTGGACCTCGGCCGCGAGGACGTCGTACGGACGCGCATGTACCTCACCCATGCCCGCGATGTGGAGGACGTCGGACGCGCTCACAAGGAGCTGTTCGACTCCGTCCGGCCCGCGGCATCCATGATCATCGTCTCCGGTTTCGTGGACCCCAGCCTGGTGGTCGAGGTCGAGGTGGAGGCGTACCGAGAGGCACCCGAGTCATGACCCTGGCCGTACGAGTCATCCCCTGCCTGGACGTCGACAACGGCCGGGTCGTCAAGGGCGTCAACTTCCAGAACCTGCGCGACGCGGGCGACCCCGTCGAGATGGCCAAGGTGTACGACGCCGAGGGCGCCGACGAGTTGACGTTCCTGGACATCACGGCGTCCTCCGGCAACCGCGAGACCACGTACGACGTGGTGCGCCGCACCGCCGAGCAGGTCTTCATCCCGCTGACGGTGGGAGGCGGCGTCCGCACGGCCGAGGACGTCGACAAACTGCTGCGCGCGGGCGCGGACAAGGTCGGCGTCAACACGGCCGCGATCGCCCGCCCCGACCTGATCCGCGAGATCGCGGAGCGGTTCGGACGGCAGGTGCTGGTGTTGTCGGTGGACGCGCGGCGGACTCCCGAGGGCACCTTCGAGGTCACGACCCACGGCGGCCGCAAGGGCACCGGCATCGACGCGGTCGAGTGGGCGCACCGGGCGGCCGAGCTGGGCGCGGGCGAGATCCTGCTCAACTCGATGGACGCCGACGGCACGAAGGACGGCTACGACATCGAGATGATCGAGGCCGTACGAAAGCACGTCACGGTGCCGGTCATCGCCTCCGGCGGCGCGGGCCGACTGGCCGACTTCCCCCCGGCCGTCGCCGCGGGCGCGGACGCCGTACTGGCCGCGTCGGTCTTCCACTTCGGCGACCTGCGGATCGGAGAGGTGAAGCAGGCGTTGCGGGAGGCGGGGCATCCCGTGCGCTAGTTCGATGCCTCGCCTTTGGTGGTGAACGCGGTAGTTGTCATGGTTCCAGTGTGTTTACGCTGCTTGTATGCCTGGAATCACGATCGATTTCACTGAGGAAGAACTGGCCGAGCTGCGCGCCGAGGCCAAGGAGCAGGGCGTCTCGATCAAGCGGCTGGCGCACGACATCCTGACCGAGGGTGTCGTGCGCAGACGGCAGAGGCAGCGGTTCGTGGAGGGCGCCTCGAAGAAGGCTCGGGGGATCATGGCGGACTTCGACGAGCGCTTCCCGGAGGGACTGCGGTGACCCTTTACGTCGACACCGACTGGGTCCTCAGTATCCAGGTCAACGTCTCGCCGCAGAACACTCCCATCCGGGACTGGGGCGCACTGTCCGTCATGGTGGAGCGCCACAGGTACGAGCGCATCGCGGGCGAGCCCTACTACGAGGAGATCGCCTCGCGGGCGGCGACCTTCCTGCATACCGCCCTGAGACTGCGGCCGTTCAGCGACTACAACGCCTCGATCGGTGTGGCGTGCGCCTGGGAGTACATGGAGCAGTCCGGGATGCCGTTCGAGCTGCCGTACGGAGAGGTCGCGAAACTCATCGCCGACATCCGCAGCGACGAGGCCGGGATGACGGAAACCGCCCTGCTGCTGCGCACCTGGGCCGAGTGACACCGGTCTCGATCGACCGACACTGACCTCGGTCCACGGGTGCACGGGAAAAGTTGCGCAATTTATATTGCGCAACTTTTCTTTCGTATCTACGGTGGTGTCATGAGTGGCACGGAGAACCTCCCGATCACGGATCTGGGCACCCTCAAGGCCCTGGCCCACCCCCTGCGGATGCAGTTGTACCGAGGGCTGTGCGTGGCCCGGACCGCCACTGCCTCCCAGCTTGCCGAGCAGGTCGACGAAGCGGTCTCACTGGTCAGCTACCACCTGCGCAAGCTGGCCGAGCACGGGCTGATCGAGGCGGCCGAGCCGCAGAGCGGCGACGCCCGCGAGCGCTGGTGGCAGCCCTCGTCGCAGGGCGTGAGCATCAGGGACAAGGACTTCCGGGACGCACCCGAGAGGGCGTCCGCGCATTTGGCCGCCACCAGGCTCTTCCACGAGCAGCGGGCCGACATGTACCGCCGCTACCTCGACGAACGCCCCACATGGGGCTCCGAGTGGAACTCCGCCGCACCGGACAACGAGTCGCTGCTGCGGCTGACCTCGGCCGAACTGGCCGAACTCGGCGAGGAGTTGCTCGCCCTAGCCAGGAAGTACGACGAGAAGGGCCGCGCCGCCGAGGCGGCCGGCGCGACCGAGGGGCGCGAGAACGTCGCGCTGCATGTGTACGGATTCCCGTTCCGCACCTGAGAGTTCGCGGCCCGCACCGCAGCCTCCGCAGCCTTGAGAGGGCACACGCGTATGTCCACCGCGCTCATACCCCCTGCCCCGGCCCCCGCCTCCGGCCGACCGGCCCACCGTGACCCCAACGTCCTGCGCTGGCTCGGTGCCTACACCGCGTCCATGGTCGGCGACAACGTCTACTACCTCGCGCTGACCTGGGCCGCCGTGCAGGCGGGTACGCCCGCGCAGGCCGGGCTCGTGGCGGCCGTGAGTGCGGTGCCGCGCGCCCTGCTGATGCTCGGCGGGGGAGTGCTGGCCGACCGGTTCGGGCCCAGGCGAGTCGTCATCGGCAGTGACGCCGTGCGGTGCGCGGCCGTGCTCGCCGTGGCCGCGCTGCTCTTCGCCACCACCCCCGGGCTGTGGCCGCTGGCCCTGCTCGCCCTGGTCTTCGGCACCGTCGACGCCGTCTTCCTGCCCGCGGTGGGCGCCCTGCCGGCCCGCATCACCGGCCGCGGCCAGCTCACCCGCGTCCAGGGCATGCGCGGCCTCGCCATCCGCTTCGCCAACGTCGTGGGCGCGCCGCTCGGCGGTCTGGGCATCGCGCTGGGCGGGCCGGCCGCGGCCTTCGGACTGGCCGGGCTGCTGATCGCCGTGTCGGTGCCCCTGCTGGTCTCCCTACGGGTCGCCGACCTTCCCGGGGACGACAGGACCGCCGAGCGTCCCACTGCCTGGAGCGACCTCCGCAACGGACTGCGCTACATCCGCGGCCACCGCGTCCTCGCCCCGCTGATCGTAGCCATCGCCCTCGGGGACCTCGGCTTCGTCGGCCCGCTCAACGTGGGGCTGACCCTGCTCGCCGACGAGCGCGGCTGGGGCGCCTCCGGGGTGGGCTGGGTGCTCGCCGGGTTCGGCGTGGGCGCGGGCGCCGCCGCGCTGCTGCTCGCCGTACGCGGGAGCCTTCCGCACGCCGGACGCGTCATGGCGGTGACGATCCTGACGGGCTCGGTCGCGGTCGGCGCCCTGGCCTACGTGCCGAACGTCGTCGCGGCGGCGGGCGTCGCCGTCCTCATCGGCCTGCTCACGGGCCTCAGCGGCGCCCTGTGCGGCGCACTGCTGCAGACCCGGACCGACCCCGCCTACCTGGGCAGGGTCAGCTCCGTGGCCGGCTTCGTCAACCTCGGCCTCGCCCCGCTCAGCATGCCGCTGTCCGCCGCCGCGATCGGCGCGTGGGGCACGGGCCCGGTCTTCGTCGTCAGCGCGGCCGTGTGCGGCCTCGGCGGGGTGCTCGGGCTGTGCGTACGAGACCTCCGCCGGGCCGAACTTCCGAGGTAGCCGGACTCCTGAGGCGGCTGTTCAGATGCCCAGCTGCTTCGCCTCGTGCAGCTTCGCGATCGCGTCCTTGTCGCCCTCCAGTTCCACGTCCGCGGCGTTCTGGCGGCCGTGGACGAACATGACGAGTTCGGAGGGTTCGCCCGTGACCGTGACGACCGGTGTGCCCCGGTGGGCGACCGCCGTCTGGCCGTTCGGGCGGCGGAGCACCAGGCCGGTGGGGGCGCCGCGGCCCATGAGGCGGGCCCCGCGCTCCAGACGGGACCACAGGGCGTCCTGGAAGACGGAGTCGAGCTCGCGGGGAGTCCAGTCGGGCTGGGCGCGGCGTACGTCCTCGGTGTGGACGTAGAACTCGATCGCGTTCGACGCCTCGTCGATCTGCTTGAGGGAGAAGGGCGAGAAGCGCGGCGGACCCGTACGGATCAGCTGGATCAGCTCCTCGTACGGCTTCTCGGTGAACTCCGTCATCACCCGTTCGAGGCGTGGCGCGAGTTGCTTGATCAGGATGCCGCCGGCGGCATCCGGGCGGCGCTCGCGCACCACCACGTGCGCGGCGAGATCACGGGTGTTCCAGCCCTCGCACAGAGTGGGGGCGTCCGGGCCCTCCGTCTCCAGCAGGTCGGCGAGGAGAAGTCGTTCACGCTTGGCATGGGTCGACATGTCTGCCAGCCTACGACTGCCTCCGGGGTCCGCCCAGTGGACAAGTGCACAGGGGTGTTGGAACGGCGCGGCACAATGGTCGTCATGACCAGCACGCCCCCGCCCAGCAGGCCCAGCGGCCTGGATCCCGAGATCGCCGCACGCCTCAGGCGCAGCGCCGACGGGCTCGTCCCCGCCATCGCCCAGCAGTACGACACCGGTGAGGTGCTCATGCTCGGCTGGATGGATGACGAGGCACTGCATCGCACGCTGACGACCGGCCGGTGCACGTACTGGTCGCGCAGCCGCCAGGAGTACTGGGTCAAGGGCGACACGTCCGGTCACTTCCAGTGGGTCAGGTCCGTCGCCCTGGACTGCGACGCCGACACCGTGCTGGTCAAGGTCGACCAGGTCGGCGCCGCCTGCCACACCGGCGACCGCACCTGTTTCGACGCCGACGTGCTCCTCAAGGACGCCGAGGGCAGCGAGGACGGCGCGGGCGCCGCGGACACCGAGGACGCCGATTCCGGCGTACCGGCCGTGGATCAGTAAGGTCAGCCGCCATGGACCTCGAGACCTTCCGCAAGCTGGCCACCGACCGGCGTGTCATCCCCGTCAGCCGCAAGCTCCTCGCGGACGGCGACACGCCCGTCGCGCTCTACCGCAAGCTCGCCGCCGAGCGCCCCGGCACCTTCCTCCTGGAGTCCGCGGAGAACGGCCGCTCCTGGTCCCGCTACTCCTTCGTGGGCGTCCGCTCGGCCGCCACCCTCACCGAGCGCGACGGCCAGGCCCACTGGCTCGGCACCCCGCCCGTCGGCGTCCCCGTCGACGGCGACCCCCTCGCGGCCCTGCGCGCCACCATCGAGGCCCTCCACACACCCCGCGACCTCGCGTACGGCCGTGGCTCGTCTGGACTGCCGCCCTTCACCGGCGGCATGGTCGGCTACCTCGGCTACGACATCGTGCGCCGCCTGGAGAAGATCGGCCCCGGCGAGCGCGACGACCTGAAGCTGCCCGAGCTCACCATGCTGCTCACCAGTGACCTCGCGGTCATGGACCACTGGGACGGCTCGGTCCTGCTGATCGCCAACGCGATCAACCACAACGACCTCGACACGGGCGTCGACGAGGCGTACACCGACGCGGTCGCCCGCCTCGACGCCATGGAGGCGGACCTCTCGCGGGCCGTCTCCCAGCCCCCGGCCGCGCTCCCGCCGTCCGAGCTTCCGGAGTACACCGCACTGTGGGGCGGCCCCGACTACCAGCTCGCCGTCGACGACATCAAGGAGCGCATCCGGGCCGGCGAAGCCTTCCAGGTCGTCCCCTCCCAGCGCTTCGAAACGCCGTGCACGGCAAGCGCGTTGGACGTGTACCGAGTACTGCGGGCCACCAACCCGTCCCCGTACATGTACCTCTTCCGCTTCGACGGATTCGACGTCGTCGGCTCCTCCCCTGAGGCCCTGGTCAAGGTCGAGGACGGGCAGGCGATGGTGCACCCCATCGCGGGCACCCGGCCGCGCGGCGCCACCGTCCAGGAGGACCAGGCCCTCGCCGACGAGCTGATGGCCGACCCCAAGGAGCGCGCCGAGCACCTCATGCTCGTCGACCTCGGGCGCAACGACCTGGGGCGGGTCTGCCGGCCCGGCTCCGTCGAGGTCGTCGACTTCATGTCCATCGAGCGCTACTCGCACGTCATGCACATCGTGTCCACGGTCACGGGCCGGGTGGCCGAAGGGCGTACGGCCTTCGACGTACTGACCGCCTGCTTCCCCGCCGGCACCCTCTCCGGCGCCCCCAAGCCCCGCGCGATGCAGATCATCGACGAGCTGGAGCCGAGCCGCCGCGGCCTGTACGGCGGCTGCGTCGGCTATCTCGACTTCGCGGGCGACTCCGACACCGCCATCGCCATCCGCACGGCCCTGCTGCGCAGCGGCACGGCGTACGTGCAGGCCGGCGCCGGAGTCGTCGCCGACTCGGACCCCGTCGCCGAGGACACCGAGTGCCGCAACAAGGCGGCGGCGGTCCTGCGCGCGGTCCACACGGCGAACCGCCTCGGACAGCAGCCCTGACACTCGGCCGGCAGTCCGGACACAGCGGCCGCCCGGCAGGAGGCCGAACCGGCCGTGACGTACGGCGGACAGTGGGACGCGGGTCACGCGAACCCCGGGTGACGGTTCGCCCGGGGTTCAGGCGATAGTGGAGTACGTGACTGCCGTACCGCACCCCCGATCCGCCGCTCCCGGACCCGCCCGGTCCGGCCGCCGAAGCCTTGCCCTCGCCCTGCTGTTCGGCGCGCTGGGCGCGGCCGTCGTGCTGCTCTCCTCGCGGCAGGACTGGTCGAAGGGCACCGCGACGGTGGCGGGCGGCGACTTCCCGCTGAGCGCCAGCGGCGGCGACGTCACGGGCGTGCCCGCGTCCCTCGCCATAGTCGGCCTCGCCGCGCTCGTCGCCGTCTTCGCCGTCCGCCATGCCGGCCGTTTCCTGGTCGCCGGGCTCCTCGCGCTCTCCGGAGCGGGCACGATCGCCTCGGCGCTGCTCGGCGCCTCCGACAGTTCCGCGCTCGACGAGAAGGCCGCCCAGGCCTCCGGCGACAGCGCGGCGACCGTGGGCGCCATGACCCATACCGCGTGGCCGTACGTGGCCGCGGCGGGGGGACTGCTGCTCCTCCTCGCGGGCCTCCTCGCCCTGCGCTACGGACGGCTCTGGCCGACCATGTCGGGCCGCTACGAGCGCGACGGCACGCCCCGGCCACGCAGAACCAGGCCCCCGGCCGACCCCGACCGCCCCGAGGAGATCTGGAAGGCCCTGGACCGGGGCGAGGACCCCACAGGGGCGTGAGCGCTCCGCGGGGTTCCGTCGAGAGCGCCGTTTTGACCGTGCGGGTCCGCTGTGGCTGGTCGCGCAGTTCCCCGCGCCCCTGTCGGGGCGCGGGCCTCCGCGGGACCTGACAGAGCTCCTCGGTACCCCCGCTCAGGGCGTCCGCGCGCGTGCGGGACAATGGAGCCGCGAGCGTTCGGCTCACACACGCGTAGAGCAACACGTAGAGCAACACAGAGCATGAGGAGCTAAGTCATGGCGGGCAGCAACCACGGTCACACTCCGGCCGCCTGGACCGGTGTCACCATCGCGATCATCGGGTTCTGCGTCTCCGGTGCCTTCATGGTGATGGCCAACCCGCTGGGCTTCTGGGCCGGTCTGGTCGTCGTGGCCCTCGGTGGCGTCGTCGGCATGGCCATGAGCGCGGCGGGCCTCGGCAAGCCGAAGGCCGCCGCCCCCCGGACCCACCAGGTGGCGTCCGCGTCGGCCGAAGGCTGATCTTCACGAGAGTGTGGGAGGCGGGGCCGGCCCGAGCGCCGGGTCCGTCTCTTTCGTGTACAGCCGTGTTCGTGTCCGGGCGTGCGCCCACGCGTACAGGCGTGCACTCCCGCGTAGAGGCGTGTCTTTCGCGTACGAGCCTGTGTGCGGTGTTCACCTCGGCGCGGCAGAATGCGTCGGGTGAACGCCGAAACCCAGAGGGTGACGCCCGCTCCCGGACCCGTACCGCACGGACCCGTACCGCACGGATCCGTGCCGCATGGGTCCGTACCGCGGCGGCTCGTCGTGCCCGGCGGGATCCTCGTGGCCGTCGTCGGCGCCTTCGCGTACGTGGGAGCCGTCGATCCGAACGAACCCGGGCACTACCCCGCCTGTCCGCTGCTCCAGTACGCCGGCGTGTACTGCCCCGGCTGCGGCGGACTGCGCAGCGCGCACGCCGTCGCGCACGGGGACCTCGTGGCGGCGCTCGGGGCGAACGCGATCGCCGTCCTGGGGTATCTGGTGTTCGCCGTGGTGTGGACCGTCTGGGTGGTCCGCTCCGTCCAGGGGCGACCGCTGCGCCTCGATCCGAAGCCGTCCCTGCTGTGGGGACTCGGCGCGTTGGCGCTGGTCTTCACGGTTGTCCGGAACCTGCCGTTCGGTGGCTGGCTGCATCCTTGATCAATCGGTGAACGTCCAGGTAGTGGGACCGGCGTCAACCGGATGCGAGCGCTAAGCCTTCCTCCGGATACCATCGCAGTGACCATCGGTTTCGTCTGATGCGAGACGGACCCGGGTCAACCGCAGAACCGCTTCAACTGTCAACCGTCAGGGAAGGGGGCCGCTCGCGTGAGTGTGCTCGACGAGATCATCGACGGAGTCCGTGCCGACCTCGCGGAGCGGCAGGCGCGCGTCAGCCTCGACGAGCTCAAGGAGCGCGCCGCGAAGGCTCCGGCAGCCAAGGACGGTGTCGCGGCCCTGCGCGGCGACGGCGTCAAGGTCATCTGCGAGGTCAAGCGCTCCAGCCCGTCCAAGGGCGCGCTCGCCGCGATCGCCGACCCCGCGGGGCTCGCCGCCGACTACGAGGCGGGCGGCGCGGCCGTCATCTCCGTCCTCACCGAGCAGCGCCGCTTCGGCGGTTCGCTGGCCGACCTGGAGGCCGTGCGGGCCCGGGTCGACATCCCGGTGCTGCGCAAGGACTTCATCGTCACCTCGTACCAGCTGTGGGAGGCCCGGGCGTACGGCGCGGACCTCGCGCTGCTCATCGTGGCCGCCCTCGACCAGCCCGCCCTGGAGTCCCTCATCGAGCGGGCCGAGTCCATCGGGCTCACGCCGCTCGTCGAGGTCCACGACGAGGACGAGGTCGAGCGGGCGGTGGACGCCGGTGCGAAGGTCATCGGTGTCAACGCGCGCAACCTCAAGGACCTCAAGGTCGACCGCGGCACCTTCGACCGCGTCGCACCCGAGATCCCCGCGCACATCGTGAAGATCGCCGAGTCCGGCGTCCGCGGACCGCACGACCTCATCGCGTACGCCAATGCCGGCGCCGACGCCGTACTGGTGGGCGAGTCCCTGGTCACCGGCCGGGACCCCAAGACGGCCGTCTCCGACCTGGTCGCCGCGGGCGCGCACCCCGCGCTGCGGCACGGACGGGGCTGACACTCCGGATGGACACCGACCGTTCCCTCGCCATCGCCGACCGCCAGGGCCTTCGCCCCGACGGCGGCCCGGCGTGCGTACGGTCGGCCGCCGCGGGCCCTTCGGCGGCCCGCGACCCCTACGCCCGGCTCGCCCGCGGCTGCCGTCCGCGCGGCTGCCGGGCCCCCGCGCGCCGCGTCCATGGGCGCCGCGTGCGGTACGTCATCGGGGACGAGCCAGGCCAGGTGAACGGGATGCGATGGCGTCGGCGCGTCCGCGCCACCGCCGACGGTGGGCTCCGCCCCGTTTCCTGACGGGGGCGTTGCCCGGTTCGGCATCGCCGATCATCACTCATCACCGGTGATCACTGCCGGTCACCGCCGTGGGGCCCGAACTCCCGCCGTCGCGGCGGCGAGTGGTACGCCTCCACCTGAGCGAACCGGCGGCGGTCGTGGCGCACACGTGACCGTCCATCCGACCTGTTGACCGGGGCCACGCCCCTGCGAGGTAACCGCATGCCCAGCGAGTTCTTCATTCCCGACCCTGACGGTCAGGTCCCCAGCGCCGAGGGGTACTTCGGCGCGTTCGGCGGCAAGTTCATCCCGGAGGCGCTCGTCGCCGCCGTGGACGAGGTCGCCGTGGAGTACGACAAGGCGAAGTCCGACCCCGAGTTCGCCCGGGAGCTGGACGACCTGCTCGTCCACTACACCGGCCGCCCCAGCTCCCTCACCGAGGTGCGGCGCTTCGCCGAACACGCCGGTGGCGCCCGGGTGTTCCTCAAGCGCGAGGACCTGAACCACACCGGATCACACAAGATCAACAACGTGCTCGGGCAGGCCCTGCTCACCAAGCGCATGGGCAAGACCCGGGTCATCGCCGAGACCGGCGCGGGCCAGCACGGCGTCGCCACGGCCACCGCCTGCGCGCTGTTCGGGCTCGAATGCACCATCTACATGGGCGAGATCGACACCCGGCGCCAGGCCCTGAACGTGGCCCGGATGCGCATGCTCGGCGCCGAGGTCATCGCCGTGAAGTCCGGCAGCCGGACGCTGAAGGACGCCATCAACGAGGCCTTCCGCGACTGGGTCGCCAACGTCGACCACACCCACTACCTCTTCGGGACCGTCGCCGGACCCCACCCCTTCCCGGCCATGGTCCGCGACTTCCACCGCGTCATCGGCGTCGAGGCCAGGCGGCAGATCCTGGAGCGCGCGGGCCGTCTCCCCGACGCGGCCGTCGCCTGCGTCGGCGGCGGGTCCAACGCCATCGGCCTCTTCCACGCCTTCATCCCGGACGCGGACGTACGCCTCATCGGCTGCGAGCCCGCCGGACACGGCATCGAGACCGGCGAGCACGCCGCCACGCTGACGGCCGGCGAGCCGGGCATCCTGCACGGCTCGCGGTCGTACGTCCTCCAGGACGAGGAGGGCCAGATCACCGAGCCGTACTCGATCTCGGCCGGACTCGACTACCCGGGCATCGGCCCCGAGCACTCGTACCTCAAGGACAGCGGACGCGGTGAGTACCGCGCCGTCACCGACGACGCGGCGATGCAGGCCCTGCGCCTGCTCTCCCGTACCGAGGGCATCATCCCGGCCATCGAGAGCGCGCACGCGCTCGCGGGCGCGCTGGAGGTCGGCAGGGAACTGGGCCCTGACGGGCTGATCATCGTCAACCTGTCCGGGCGCGGCGACAAGGACATGGACACGGCCGCCCGCTACTTCGGCCTGTACGACGAGGGCGCCGACGCCGTCGTCGAGGCGGACGCCGACAACGACAACGCCGAGATCGAGGGGGACGCCAAGTGAGCGGCAACATCGAGCTGTTGAGCGACACCCTTGCCGGTGCGAAGGCGGAGGGGCGGTCCGCGCTCATCGCGTACCTGCCGGCCGGGTTCCCGACCGTCGACGGCGGGATCGCGGCCATCAAGGCCGTCTTCGACGGCGGCGCGGACGTCGTCGAGGTCGGTCTGCCGCACAGCGACCCCGTCCTCGACGGACCGGTCATCCAGACCGCCGACGACATCGCCCTGCGCGGCGGCGTCAAGATCGCGGACGTGATGCGCACGGTCCGCGAGGCGTACGAGGCGACCGGCAAGCCCGTCCTCGTCATGACGTACTGGAACCCCATCGACCGCTACGGCGTCGAGCGCTTCACCGCCGAACTGGCCGAGGCGGGCGGCGCGGGCTGCATCCTGCCCGACCTGCCCGTGCAGGAGTCCGCACTGTGGAGGGAGCAGGCCGAGAAGCACGGCCTCGCGACCGTCTTCGTCGTCGCCCCCAGCAGTCAGGACGCCCGGCTCGCCGAGATCACCAAGGCGGGCTCCGGCTTCGTGTACGCGGCCTCGCTGATGGGTGTCACCGGCACGCGTGAGTCCGTGGGCGCGCAGGCTCAGGACCTGGTGCGGCGCACCAAGGCCACCACCGACCTGCCGGTCTGTGTCGGCCTCGGCGTCTCGAACGCCGAGCAGGCCGCCGAGGTCGCCGGCTTCGCCGACGGCGTCATCGTCGGCTCGGCCTTCGTGAAGCGGATGCTGGACGCCCCGGACGAGGCCGCGGGCCTGGACGCCGTACGCGCCCTCGCCGCCGACCTCGCGAAGGGCGTGCGCGGCACGGCGTGACCAATTGTCCGTTGCGTACAGCTGTTCACGTACGTAACGGACAATCCGCTCACTCGAACGGGTGGACCTGGGGTCGGGGAGGCGCGGTGCGCCTCCCCGGTTCGTTCTGCGGGATGTGAGCGAGAAGAACCGTGAGGAAAAGCGCACCGCCCGCGAGCGGCTGGCGGAAGAGCGAGCGAAGCAGAAGACGGCGGAGAAGCGCCGACGTGTGCTGATCGTGGGCGGTGCCGTCGTCTGCGTGCTGGCACTGGCCGCGATCGGCGGTGTGCTGGCCGCGAACGCAGGCAAGGACAAGACCGATACGGCGGGCCCGGTGACGGCCCCCTCGGGGGCGAACGGCGACGACAGCCTCGTCATCCCCGTCGGCAAGGAGAGCGCCAAGTCGACCCTCACCGTGTGGGAGGACTTCCGCTGCCCGGCCTGCAAGAGCTTCGAGGACGCCTACCGCTCGACGATCCACGAGCTGACGGACGCCGGACAGTTGAAGGCGGAGTACCACCTCGCGACCCTGATCGACGGGAACATGGGCGGGAGCGGCTCCCTGCGCGCGGCCAACGCCGCGGCGTGCGCCCAGGACGCCGGAAAGTTCGCCGCGTACCACGACGTGCTGTTCGAGAACCAGCCCGCCGAGACGGACGACGCGTACGCGAAGAACAGCAAGCTGATCGAGCTGGCCGGCAAGGTCGACGGGCTCGACACCGACACGTTCAAGAAGTGCGTCGACGACGGCACGCACGACAGCTGGGTCGCCAAGTCCCACCAGGCCTTCCAGGGCGGCGGGTTCAGCGGCACACCGACGGTCCTGCTGAACGGCAAGAACATCTACCAGGACCGGACGATGACCCCGGCGAAGCTGAAGCAGCTGGTGCAGCAGGCCGACAAGGCATGAGCCCCGGGGGGATCGCGGGGTGTGGGTCCGAGGGGGGATCGCGGGGTGTGGGTCCGAGGGGGGATCGCGGGGTGTGGGTCCGAGGGGTGAGTCCGGTGGCCCGTTTTCTGGGTGTCACATCCGACCCAGGGGTCCCGTGGGCCCCGTAGGTCCCGCCGGTCTCGTTATGGAGCCGTAGCCCGGGCGGGTTGTCGTACTCGCCGCCCGGCAAGGTAGCGTCGACTCCGCCATGGAAATTGCCTACATCCCCAGCCCGGCGAGCGGTGTGCGCCACCTCGGCCCCATTCCGCTGCGCGGCTACGCGTTCTGCATCATCATCGGCGTCTTCGTAGCCGTCTGGCTCGGCAACAAGCGGTGGGTCGCGCGCGGGGGCCGACCAGGCACCGTGGCGGACATCGCCGTGTGGGCCGTGCCGTTCGGTCTCGTCGGCGGGCGGCTGTACCACGTCATCACCGACTACCAGCTGTACTTCAGCGAGGGTCAGGACTGGGTCGACGCCTTCAAGATCTGGGAGGGCGGCCTCGGTATCTGGGGCGCCATCGCGCTCGGCGCGGTGGGTGCCTGGATCGGCTGCCGTCGACGTGGGATCCCGCTCCCGGCGTGGGCCGACGCCCTCGCGCCCGGCATCGCCCTCGCGCAGGCCATCGGCCGCTGGGGCAACTGGTTCAACCAGGAGCTGTACGGGCGGGAGACGGACCTCCCCTGGGCCCTGCACATCACGTCCTCGACGGACGGCCGGGTGCCGGGCTACTACCACCCGACGTTCCTGTACGAGTCGTTGTGGTGCATCGGTGTCGCGGTGCTCGTCATCTGGGCCGACCGGCGCTTCAAGCTCGGCCACGGCCGTGCCTTCGCCGTGTACGTCGCCGCGTACTGCACGGGCCGCTTCTGGATCGAGTCCATGCGTGTCGACGAGGCCCACCACTTCCTGGGGCTGCGCCTCAACGAGTGGACCTCGATCGTCGTCTTCCTCCTCGCCGTGCTCTATTTCGTGCTGTCGGCCAGGCTCCGTCCGGGGCGTGAAGAGGTCGTCGAGCCGGACGCGCCCGACGGCCCGGACGAGCCGAAGACGTCGGGGAAGTCGGAGAAGTCGGAGAAGTCGGAGAAGACCGACGCATCGGAGGCGTCGGACTCGGCAGACGCGTCCGACACCGCGGATACGTCGGACTCGGGGTCGGACACAGGGTCGGACCCGGC
This sequence comes from Streptomyces sp. NBC_00878, assembly GCF_026341515.1. NCBI lineage: Bacteria > Bacillati > Actinomycetota > Actinomycetes > Kitasatosporales > Streptomycetaceae > Streptomyces > Streptomyces sp. NBC_00878. Next base: position 8,129,377 of record NZ_JAPEOK010000001.1, read on the forward strand.
GTCGGACAAGTCCAAGTCCGAGGAGGCCGGGCCGACCGACCTCTCGAAGTCCGCGAAGTCGAAGTCCGCGAAGCCTGCCGAGTCCTCCGATTCCTCGAAGCCCTCATCCTCCGAGGACTCCGATTCCGCGGAGTCCGCCAACGGCTCGGACGCTGACGCGGAGGCCGAGTCGGCCAAGAAGGGCTGACCCGGCCCCGGCTTCCGGCGTCGTCAGAGAACCGCGGTCAGCAGTGAGACCGCGGATTCCTGACGCGCGATGTCCGCGCTGTCGAACGGCCCGGACCAGTCCAGCCCGTACTGGTTCTGGCTGTTGCGGTTGTACGTGTAGGCCGAGTGGGCCTGGGCGCGGAGGTACCGCCGGTACGGATGGCCGGGCAGCACCTCGTCCAGTTCCGCGAGGTTGCGGGCGAAGATCCCCTTGAACGACGCCTGGTCGGAGTTGCAGTCGCCCCGGGGCTCGCACGGCTCGGTCAGGATCCCGCCGGGGGACAGTTCCGGGCTCTTGACGACCGCGTCGGCGATCTTCCGCGCGGAGGTGAGCAGCCGTCGGTCACCCGTGGCCTTGTACAGCTCGGCGAGTCCGCCGAGGATCACTCCCTGGTTGTACGTCCAGGTCGTTCCGCCGTTGTTGGCGCAGCCGCCGCCCTGGGTGTTCAGACCGTCGTTGACCAGGTGCTCGCGGTTGATCATCCCGCTCTTCTCGAACCAGTGCCACGCCTTGAGGGCGCGCGCGAGATAGACCCTGTCGCCGGGTACGCGGTTGTGCAGCGCGGCCAGGAGCTGGATGTAGAGCTCGGCGCTGATCGCGTTCTTGTACGTCTTGCCCGGGATGTCCCACCAGATGCCGCCGCCGCAGGTGTCGTCCCAGTACTCGTGCAGGTACGCCTCGTCGATCCTGGCGATGCCGAGATACTTCTTGTCGCGGGTCAGGTCGTACATGCGGGTCATGGCCAGGGCCCACCAGCCGGTGTCGTCGGTCGAGTCGGCCCGGAACTCGCCGTCGCCCTCCGGCCACCAGGGCAGCGGCTGTCGCTGGATCTCGATGGTGTTCTCGGCCTGTCGCAGGTAGGCCCGCGAGCCGGTCTTCGCCATGTAGTCGAGCAGTGCCTGGAGCGCGTTGCCCGACTGCCACCAGGGCGAATCCGGGTCCCAGCGGCCGGTCTCCTCGTCGTAGAAGCCCATCATCGCGCCGACGGCCGCGGTCGCCTTGCCGCGAGGGGTCACCGTGCCTCCCTTGGGGTACGGCTGGGCGGGGGCCGCCTGGGCAGGGGCTGCTTGGGCGGGCACCGTCACCGCCGTCAGGCACAGGATCAGACCGCAGGCGACGCCGCCCGCACCTCTCCACGTTCTTCGTATCAGTTCGCGCATTGCGGTAACTCCTTGCAGTGGGGCCCTGTTTCAGGCGGTGATCACCTGTCCGCCTGCCTGACGGCAGAGGTCGAGTGTCCGGGGATCGGCGCCCGCGCTCGTGACGAGTACGTCGATGTCGGCGAGCGAGCACACCCGCAGGCTGCCGGTGCCGGGGAACTTGGACTCGCCGGCGACCAGCACCACCCGGGGTGCGGATTCGACCAGCGCCTGCTTGATCGGTGCCTCGACGGCCATGTCGTCCACCACATGGCCGTTGGCGCGTACACCGGTGCAGCTCAGGAAGACCAGGTCCGCGCTGACCTGGCGCAGGGCGTTCTCGGCGAGCGCCCCGACGAGGGACTGGTAGTTGCGGCGCAGGACACCGCCGAGGACGACGAGCCGTACGGAGTCGTCGTCGCGCAGTTCGTCGAGCACGGCGAGGTTGCTGGTGATGACCGTGACCGGACGGCCGCGCAGCCGCCGGGCGATGAGCGGGGTGGTGGTGCCGATGTCCAGGACGACCACGGTGTCGTCGGCCACCAACTCGGCGGCCCGCTCGGCCATCGCCTCCTTCACCGCCCGGTCGTGGGCGGCCGAGACGTCGAACGGCTCCTCCACGGCGGGGGAGTCGGCCGCCGTGCGCGGAGACAGGGCGGCGCCCCCGTAGGTGCGGACCAGTTCGCCGTGCCGGTCCAGCTCGATCAGGTCCCGGCGGATCGTCGACTCGCTCACCTGGAGCCGTTCGGCGAGTTCGCGCACCGAGGCGACCCCTGTCGACCGGAGCGATTCGACGATCTTCGCGTGGCGCTTGCTCGATATCACGCGAGGAAAGTAGCAGCGGATGAGCGACTTCAGTCATGAATTCACAGACGTGTCTTGGAATTTGATTGAAGTCAGTCATCTGACTGCGCGAGTGTGCGCATGGTTGGTGGGTGGTCGTGGTGGTCGTGGGGTCGGCGGGTCGGCGGGAGTCAGTGGGGGCGGCGGGCGAGGGCGAGTGTGCGGTGTGCGCCCGCGACGATCGCCGCGTCCACGAAGCGCCCGTCGGGCAGTGCGAGGGCGCCGGTCTCGGTGCCGGCCGCCTTCACGAGTTCCTCGGCCGCCTCGATCTCCCGGGCCGACGGCAGATACGCGCGCTCGATGACCGGGAGCTGCCGCGGATGAATCGCCGCCCGCCCCAGAAAGCCGAGCGACCGGCCGTGCGCGCACGACGCGGCGAGCCCGGCGAGATCCCGTACGTCCGGATGCACGGACTGGGGCGGAGCGGGCAGCCCCGCCGCCCGTGCGGCACAGACGACCCGGCTTCGTGCCCAGTCTAGGCCCTTGTCCGCCACCCCCAGTTCGGCACGCAGATCGGCCTCGCCGAGCCCGATGCCGAGCAGAGCGGGGTGCGCGGTGGCGATCGTGTAGGCGTGCTCGACGGCGAGGGCCGACTCCAGGAGGGCGTACAGGGGGAGGTGGGGTGCGCCTTCCGCCGTACGTACGACCTCGGCGGGGGACATGACCTTGGGCAGGCGCACGCCCGAGAGGGCCGGGAGTGCGGCGAGGGCCCGGAGGTCCGCCCTCGACTCCGGGCTGTCCGGGGCGTTGACGCGTACGTGCACCGGGACCGGGGGCGGGGACGGCTCAGAGAGGAGGTCGGCGGTGGCGGCGCGGGCGTACTCCTTGCGGTCGGGGGCGACCGCGTCCTCCAGGTCGACGACGACCACGTCGGCGCCCGCGACCAGGGCCTTCGCGACGACATCGGGGCGGTCGCCGGGTACGTACAGCCAGGTGAGGGGGAACGGGCAGGTGGCTCCCGTGGTCACAGCGCGCCCTCCGATCTGAGCGTGCTGATCTCGGCCTCCGTCAGGCCGAGTTCGGTGAGGACGGTGTCCGTGTCGGCGCCGTGCGGGCGGCCCGCCCAGCGGATTCCGCCAGGGGTGTCGGTGAGGCGGAACAGGACGTTCTGCATGCGCAGCGGGCCCAGTTCGGGGTCGTCGACGGTCGTCACCGTGTCGAGGGCCTGGTACTGAGGGTCCGTCATGACGTCGCGTACGTCCTGGATGGGGGCCACCGCCGCCTCCGCCTTCTCGAACGCCGCGATGACCTCCTCGCGGGTGTGCTGGGCGATCCAGGTGCCGACCGCCTCGTCGAGGACGTCGGTGTGGCGGGCCCGCTCCGCGCCGGTGGTGAACCAGGGTTCGGCGGTCAGGTCCGGGCGGCCGACCAGGCGCATCACGCGTTCGGCGATCGACTGGGCCGAGGTCGAGACGGCGACCCAACTGCCGTCGGCGGTGCGGTAGGTGTTGCGGGGCGCGTTGTTCTGGGAGCGGTTGCCCGTGCGGGGCTGGACATGGCCCAACTGGTCGTACCAGAGCGGCTGCGGGCCGAGGACCGTGAGGATCGGCTCGATGATCGCCATGTCCACCACCTGCCCACGGCCGGTGCGGTCGCGGGCCGCGAGGGCCGTCATCACCGCGTACGCCGTGGCCAGGCCCGCGATCGAGTCGGCGAGGCCGAAGGGCGGGAGGGTCGGCGGGGCGTCCGGTTCGCCGGTGATCGCGGCGAAACCGCTCATCGCCTCGGCGAGCGTCCCGAAGCCGGGGCGGTGCGCGTACGGGCCGAACTGGCCGAAGGCGGTGACGCGGGCCAGGACCAGGCGGGGGTTCGCCGCCGACAGTTCCTCCCAGCCGAGGTCCCACTTCTCCAGCGTGCCGGGGCGGAAGTTCTCGATGATCACGTCGGTGGAGGCGGCGAGGCGGAGGAGGGTGGCCCGGCCGCCGTTCGTGGAGAGGTCCAGCGTCATCGTGCGTTTGTTGCGGCCGAGGAGCTTCCACCACAAGCCGATGCCGTTCTTCGACGGGCCGTGGCCGCGGGACGGGTCCGGTTTGCGGGGGTGCTCGACCTTGATGACCTCCGCGCCGAAGTCGCCGAGCATGGTGGCCGCGAGGGGGCCGGCGAAGAGGGTGGCGAGGTCGAGGACGCGGAGGCCGGTGAGGGGGGTGGTGTGGGGAGTGGTTTGGGGGGCGGTGACGGGGGCGGCCGGTGCGGTCACGGCGGGGTGTGTCATGGGTGAGGGATCTCCCGGGGTGGGTCGACTGGCTTTGCGGACCGACTAGTTGAGGGCCGGCTCGTTGTAAGTCAGCTGGTCGCAGGTCAGTTGGGCGAGGGTGTCGAAGCCGACGCCGTTGAAGTCGGCGACCGAGGTGGCGAGGCGGTTCTTGAGCGGGGCCGTCCAGCGGTCGGGGAGCGCGGCGGGGCTGCCGGCGAGGAGGCCCGCGATGCTGCCCGCTGTCGCGCCGTTCGAGTCCGTGTCCCAACCGCCCGACACGGCACGGCAGATGGAGGCCGTGAAGTCGCCGTCCGCGTGGGTGAGGGCGGCTGCGAGCAGGGCCGTGTTGGGGATGGCGTGGACCCAGTGGTACGTGGCGTGGGCGGTGTGCAGTTCGTCGACGACCGTGTCGAAGTCCCGGTGTTCCCGGGCCAGTTGGATCGCGTGGCGGATGGCTCGGGCGAGGCGGGAGTCGGGTGGGACGACCGTGAGACCGGTGCGCAGGCAGGCGTGGATGTCGCTCGTGCCGGTGGCCGCCTCGGCGATGGTGGCCGCCGTGAACATCGCCGCGTAGACGCCGTTGGCGGTGTGGGTGAGGGTGGCGTCCGTGTGGGCCTGTTCCGCGGCGGCCGCCGGGGCGCCCGGGTTGGTCCAGCCGTGGGCGTCCGCGCGGATCAGGGCGCCGATCCATTCGCGGAACGGGTTGCGGTGGTGGGCGGTGTGCGGGGGCTCGATGCCGTCGAGGAGGTTGCGGTAGGCGATGCGTTCCGCGGTGAATGTGCGGCCTGCGGGGAGTTCGTCCAGCCAGAGGCGGGCTACGTCGGTGGTGGTGAAGTGCTTGCCGTGGCGCTGGAGGAGCAGGAGGTTCAGGAGGGGGTAGTTGAGGTCGTCGTCCTCTGGCATGCCGTTGATGTTCTCGGCGAGGGAGGTGGGGGCGGAGCGGCGGTTCCAGGGGTGGGTGGTTTTGAGGGTGGTGGGGAGGCCGCGTTCTGTGAACCAGGTGGTGAGGGGCCAGTTGCCGGTGGCTTGGGCCAGGGCTCTGATGCCGGCCAGGGGGAGTTTTTCCACTGGCTTTCCCAGGAGGCAGCCTGCGGCTCTGCCCAGCCAGGCGGCTTCCAGGCGGGGGTGGAGTGTGGCGGGGGTCAGGGCGGGGTTTTCTTCCCCAGACCCACCCCTTCCCGAAGGTGGGGGCGCTGCCCCCAGGCCCCCGGAGCTTCGGCTGAGGTCCGCTGTGCCCAGTCGTTCCGCCCAAGCGGAACGACTGGGCACAGCGGTAGCGGGGCGGGAGTCATCAGTTGCTGTTGGCCAGTTGGGGCAGAGAGACCGGATTCTGGGCAGCTCCGTTGGCTCCTTGCCCTCCAACCTGCTTGGTAGGGCTGCCAGTTCGTCCAGCAGTTTCTGGGCCAGGGCTCGTAGGTACGGGGGCGTGGGGGGATCCGAGGCGCCTGCTCGGGAAGGTGGCTTCGAGCCTCCCGCCGATTGCCAGCGGGCCGCGATGGCCGAGGGATCGCGGCCGTCCTGGCCTGCCTGGTGGAGTTCGTGGCCCAGGAGGTCCTCCGGTTGGACCCAGGTCAGGCGCAGGGGGGTCATGACAGCTCCGCGTACGCCGTCTCGTGGGTGCGGCGGCGGTCGATGTCGCGGGTGAAGATCTCGCGGGTCACCTCTGTGAGTGTTGTCGCGGGGGCCTGTAGGTCCAGGCGGCTGGACTCCGCGACCGTCTTGGCCCAGTCGGGCGGGATCTCCGCACCGAGGGCGCCCGCGAGAGCGCCGGACATCGTGGCGATCGAGTCGCAGTCGCGGCCGTAGTTCACCGAGCCCAGGACCGCGTGCCGGTAGTCGCCGCGGGAGATCAGCAACATGGCGAGGGCGACCGGGAGTTCCTCGATGGAGTGGATGCGGGAGGGGCGGCGGGCGCCCAGGGACGGGGCGCGGTAGTCGGGGCCTACCGTGTCGTAGGGAGCTACTGCCTCGCGCAGGGGGCGTAGTGCCGACTCGAAGTCCGCGTAGCGCGATGCCGTGTCGCAGACCGTCTCGATGGCCGCCCGTGTGCCGTCCTTCGCCACGGAAAGACAGGCGTCGACGACCGAGTCCGGGGTCGCGCCCGGCGTGCAGGCCGCCGCCACCCCCGCCGCGAAGACGCCCGCGGCCTCCCGTCCGTACGACGACTGATGGGCGCCCGCGATGTCGAGGGCCTCGGCGTACGCGCCCGCCGGGTTGGCCGCGTTGACCAGGCCGACCGGGGCCATGTACATCGCGGCACCGCAGTTGACGATGTTGCCGGTGCCGGCCTCGCGGGGGTCGATGTGGCCGTAGTGGATCCTTGCCACCAGCCACTTCTCCGCCAGGAAGATCCGGTGGAGGGGGAGTGCCTCGGACTCCAGTTCCGGGATCCAGCGCGGTGTTGTCATCAGGTCGGGGACCAGGTGGTCGGCGACGGCGTACGCGTCCAGGTGGTCGCGGACCTTCGCGTACACCCGTACCAGTGCGTGGGTCATCAAGGTGTCGTCGGTGACGTGGCCGTCGCCCTTGTGGTACGGGGCGATGGGGCGGGCCGTGCGCCAGTCGTCGCCGTTCCAGGGGCCGACGATGCCGTGGACCCCGCCGCCGTGGCGTTCGGCGATCTGCTCGGGGGAGTAGCCCTCGACGGGGCCGCCGAGGGCGTCGCCGACGGCGGCTCCCACGAGACTGCGGGTGATCCGTTCTTCCAGGGTTGCGGGCGTGATGGGCGTCATGTCCGAATCATCCCCCGGAGAGGGCCAGTTCCGTGGCTGCCAGGAGTTCGGCGAGTTCCACCAGATCCGTGCCCGTCAGACGGGGGAGCGCGCAGCCCGAGAGCGTGCGGCACGCGTCGCGCCAGGAGGCCGGGATCGCCGTGCCGCCGCCGATCGCGCCGGTCAGCGCGCCGACGAGGGCGGGGGCCGAGTCCGCGACCCGCGACAGACACGCCGCCGCGGGAACCGCCTCGGCGATCCGGCCGTGCGAGGCGACGGCGAGCGCGAGGGCCACCGGGACGGTCTCGGCGGCGGCGATGCCGTAGCTGTAGACGTGGTCGACGATCTGGTGTTCCAGGAGGGGGACGAGGCCGAAGGCGCCATCGCCGTTGCGGACTGCTTCGCGGGCGAGACCCAGCGCGTGGCGGGCGTTGCGGCCGATTTCCGTGGCCTCCGGGAGTTCGGCGATCGCCGCCGCCGCGCAGGTGTCGGCGTCCGCGCCGGTCAGTGCGAGCGAGAGCGCCGCGGCCATCGCGCGGGCGCCGTGCACCCCGTCGCCGTCCTGGGTGTAGCGGGCGTCGAACTCGGCCAGTTCCGCCGCGAGTCGGGGGTCCCCGGCGTGGGCCACAGCCAGCACACAGGCTCGTACGCAGGCCGCGTCGTCGAAGTAGTGGGGGTTGTCGTGGCCGGTGGCGGGCGGGCGCAGGCCGGTGGCGAGGTTGCCGAGACCGGCCCGTACGGAGATGCGGGCGCGCAGGGGGAGTACGGCCGACTCGACCTCGGGGGCGCGGTCGGCCGCCGCGGCGACCTCGCTGGCCACGGCGTTCCAGGAGAGGTCGATGGCCGCGCGCATACGGCGTTCTCGGCTCAGGTCGCCGAGTGCACCGGGGTCGGTGGCGCGCAGGACCGCCTCCGCCGCGAACGCCGCCCATTCGGCGTCGTCCGAGGGGCCGAGCCTGAGGGGTTCCGGGGGTTGGTTCAGGGCGATGGGGACGGGGAGGGTCGTCGTCGCGTTCTGCTCGGCGAAGGTGTCCAGTTCGCGAGTGAGGCGTCTTGTCCACTCGGGCATGCGGGCGGCTCGGTGCCTGGCGGCGGGCCAGCCTGCGGCGTCGCCTGCGGCTAGGCCCAGCAGAAGGCCCTCGATTCGCCGTTGGGCTTTGGGGTGGTGGGGGGACTGCGGGTTGGCTGTGGCTGAGCGTGCAGTTCCCCGCGCCCCTGAGGCGGGCGCCCCTGAAGGGGCGCCCGCCTCGGAGCCGTTGAGTAGTTCGGGTTTCACAGGGTTACCTCGTCCGGGGTCAGGAGGTCCGCCACGTCCAGGACGTGGTGGCCGCGCATGGAAGGGAGGCAGCTGCCTTTCGCCGGGCCGATTGCCGCCGCCCAGGCCGAGGGGATCGACGAGGCGCCCTTCGTCGCGCCGGCCAGGGCGCCCGCCACCGCTGCCGTGGTGTCGGCGTCGCGGCCCATGTTCACCGCCGTGAGGACCGCTTCCGTGAAGTCGCCGTCGGCCGCCGCGTACGCGCCGAAGGCCAGGGCGACGGCCTCGGGGGCGAGGTCGGTCCAGGGGTAACCGCCGATGACGACGGCGGAGCGGACGGCACGTTCGCCGCGGTGGGCGCAGGCGACGGCCCGGCGCAGGGAACGGGCCGTCCAGGAGTCGTCGGGGATGACGGCGAGGGCCGAGGCGACCACCACGAACGTCGGGGCGCCCGCCATCGCCGCGGCCACACCCGCCGCTACCGCCTGGCCGCCGTAGATGCCCTCGCCGTCGTGGCTCACCGAACCGTCGATCGCCACGAGGCGGGCCGCCTCGGCGGGGCGGCCCGCCGCGAAGACGCCGAAGGGGGCCGCCCGCATGGCGAGGCCGTCGCTCCAGGCGTGCCGGTGCTGGGCGGAGATCGGGGCGGCCAGGCCCCGCCGGAGGTTCTCCAGCGTGCCCCGCTCGCTGAAGCCGGCGCCCCGGAACGGACCCTCGTCCAGGTCGGCGATCCACTGGTGCCAGGCCGCCTCCACATGCCGGGCCGTGAGTGCCGAACCGTGCCGGGCCAGGAGCAGCCCGGAGAAGATCGCGTACTCCGTGTCGTCCGTGCCGGCCGGATTCTCGGCCACGTACCCCGTGATACGGCCCCAGCGTGCGCGGATCTCGGACGGCTTCATGTTCTCGGCGGGCGCCCCCAGCGCGTCCCCGACGGCGAGTCCCAGCAGCGCGCCGCGCGCCCGATCGCGGAGATCGGCGGCGTCCCCGGGCGCGGGGACCGAGGGAACGCAGGCAATCGAAGCCATGACGGTGCCTCTCCATCGCGGGGTCCCGGAAGGTCTGAGGGACCCTTTGCGCATCTGTCCCCACCTAGTGGTTCGGCGGAGCCTCACGTGCAGCAGCGTCACCCGGTCGACATCTGTGCAAGCCCCCCTACGGATGAGCATCGGAGGGCGAACGCCCAGGTAAGTACGGCCTTCCTTGCTGGCAGGTGCGAAATTTCAGGCGTAGATTGGGTGTTCTCAAAGAATAGAATTAGTCCAAGTAAGCGGTCCAAGCTAGTGGAGATCTGGGCATGGCGATCATCGAGACCGGGGCCGCGCTGCACGAGGCGCACCGCGACAACCACACCCACCGGGACGTCAACGGCGGTTGGCTGCGCCCTGCCGTCTTCGGCGCGATGGACGGTCTGGTCTCCAATCTGGCGTTGATGACAGGTGTGGCGGGCGGGGCCGTGTCCCCTCGGGTGGTCGTCGTCACCGGGCTCGCGGGACTCGCCGCCGGCGCCTTCTCCATGGCGGCAGGCGAGTACACCTCCGTCGCCTCGCAGCGTGAACTCGTCGAGGCCGAACTCGACGTCGAGCGGCGGGAGTTGAAGAAGTATCCGGTGGACGAGGAGCGTGAGCTCGCCGAGCTGTACCAGGCTCGGGGTGTCGAGTCCGGTCTGGCTCGCGAAGTCGCCCGGCAGTTGTCCGAGGATCCCGAGCAGGCCCTGGAGATACATGCCCGGGAGGAGCTGGGCATCGATCCCGGCGATCTGCCCTCGCCCGCCGTCGCCGCCGTGTCGAGCTTCGGCTCGTTCGCCCTGGGCGCCCTGCTCCCCGTACTTCCTTACCTGCTGGGCGCGACCGCTCTGTGGCCCGCCGTCCTGCTCGCGCTCCTCGGGCTCTTCGTGTGTGGCGCGGTCGTGGCCAGGGTGACCGCGACGTCCTGGTGGTACGGCGGACTGCGGCAGCTCGCGCTGGGCGGCGCCGCGGCCGGTGTGACGTACGCCCTGGGCAGTCTGTTCGGTGCGGCCGTAGGATGACCCCCGCACCGTTCGAGTCGAGCAGCTATGCAAGGGACTGCATAAGTAGTCGTTACTCGGCGGTTTCGAGTGCTTAACCACTGGGCATGAGCCGTAAGCGCTGCGGGCAATGACGCCCGCTCCACATTTGAAGCGCCGGGCGACGTTGCCTGTCGCGATCGGGCCGACGGTCACTGATCTGTCCGAAAAGGTCCCCTTAATCCAGCCGCCACGAGCGGCCCTCCGCCGCGACCCGTGGCGTCCGCATGCTGGAACGCGCTATCCCGTTCCCGGGAACGGTTCCATCATGTAACCTGCACGAAATTTTGCACCTTTCGCAGAGGGCCAACGTCGTCCCTCGGCACTTGCATATGCCACGACGACGACGGGAGAGCCGATGCGTACGCCGCGCCAGCCGTCCCAGCACTCCACAAATGGCCAGAACTGGTCGTTCATGGATGCTCGCCCTGCCGCGCAGGGGATGTACGACCCGCGCAACGAGCATGACGCCTGCGGCGTCGGCTTTGTGGCGACCCTCACCGGTGAGGCGAGCCACGCGCTGGTCGAGCAGGCGCTGACCGTGCTCCGGAACCTGGAGCATCGCGGCGCGACCGGCTCGGAACCCGACTCCGGTGACGGCGCCGGCATCCTCTCTCAGGTTCCCGACGCCTTCTTCCGTGAGGTGGCCGGATTCGAACTGCCCGAGGCGGGCTCGTACGCGGTCGGTGTCGCCTTCCTTCCGGAGGACACCGCCGACGAGGCCGTCTCACGGATTGAGACGATCGCCGCCGACGAGGGCCTGACGGTCCTCGGCTGGCGTGAGGTCCCGGTCGCCCCCGAACTCCTCGGCGCCACCGCCCGCTCGACGATGCCGCTCTTCCGTCAGGTCTTCGTGACGGACGGAATCAGCCAGGGCATCGATCTCGACCGCAGGGCGTTCGTGCTGCGCAAGCGCGCCGAGCGCGAGGCCGACGTGTACTTCCCGTCGCTCTCCGCCCGGACCATCGTCTACAAGGGCATGCTGACCACCGGCCAGCTGGAGCCCTTCTTCCCGGACCTGTCCGACCGCCGCTTCGCCTCCGCGATCGCGCTCGTGCACTCCCGGTTCTCCACGAACACCTTCCCGAGCTGGCCGCTCGCCCACCCGTACCGCTTCGTCGCGCACAACGGCGAGATCAACACGGTCAAGGGCAACCGCAACTGGATGGTGGCCCGCGAGTCGCAGCTCGTCTCGGACCTCTTCGGCGACCAGGACAAGCTCGACCGCGTCTTCCCGATCTGTACGCCCGAGGCGTCCGACTCCGCGTCCTTCGACGAGGTGCTCGAACTCCTGCACCTGGGCGGCCGTTCGCTCCCGCACTCCGTGCTCATGATGATCCCGGAGGCGTGGGAGAACCACGACTCCATGGACCCGGCCCGACGCGCCTTCTACCAGTTCCACGCCACGATGATGGAGCCCTGGGACGGCCCGGCCTGCGTCACCTTCACCGACGGCTCCCAGGTCGGCGCGGTCCTCGACCGCAACGGCCTGCGCCCCGGCCGCTACTGGGTCACCGACGAGGGCCTCGTCGTCCTCGGCTCCGAGGTCGGCGTCCTCGACATCGACCCCGCGAAGGTCGTCCGCAAGGGCCGCCTGCAGCCCGGCAAGATGTTCCTCGTCGACACCGCCGAGCACCGCATCATCGAGGACGACGAGATCAAGGCCGACCTCGCCGCCGAGAACCCGTACGCGGAGTGGCTGGAAGCCGGCGAGATCGAGCTCTCCGACCTGCCCGAGCGCGAGCACATCGTGCACACGCACGCCTCCGTCACCCGTCGCCAGCAGACCTTCGGCTACACCGAGGAAGAACTGCGCGTCATCGTCGCGCCGATGGCCAAGACCGGCGGCGAGCCGCTCGGCTCCATGGGCACGGACTCGCCGATCGCGGCCCTGTCCGAGCGCCCGCGGCTGCTCTTCGACTACTTCACCCAGCTGTTCGCGCAGGTCACCAACCCGCCGCTGGACGCCATCCGCGAGGAGCTCGTCACCTCGCTGCGCTCCTCCCTCGGCCCCGCGGGCAACCTGCTGGAGCCGACCGCCGCGTCCTGTCGCAGCGTCACCCTGCCCTTCCCGGTGATCGACAACGACGAGCTGGCCAAGCTCATACACATCAACGCCGACGGCGACATGCCCGGCATGAAGGCCGCGACACTCTCCGGCCTGTACCGGGTCTCCGGCGGCGGCGACTCGCTCGCCGCGCGCATCGAGGAGATCTGCACCGAGGCCGACGCCGCCATCGAGAACGGCGCCCGGCTGATCGTCCTCTCGGACCGGCACTCCGACGCCGAGCACGCGCCGATCCCCTCGCTGCTGCTCACCGCGGCCGTCCACCACCACCTCATCCGCACCAAGCAGCGCACCCAGGTGGGCCTGCTGGTAGAGGCCGGCGACGTCCGCGAGGTCCACCACGTGGCCCTCCTCATCGGCTTCGGCGCCGCGGCCGTCAACCCGTACCTGGCGATGGAATCCGTCGAGGACCTGGTCAGGGCCGGAACGTTCCTCCCCGGCATCGAGCCCGAGCAGGCCATCCGCAACCTGATCTACGCGCTCGGCAAGGGCGTCCTCAAGGTCATGTCCAAGATGGGCATCTCGACCGTCGCCTCCTACCGCGGTGCCCAGGTCTTCGAGGCCGTCGGCCTCGACCGGACCTTCGTCGACACGTACTTCAGCGGCACGGCCACCAAGATCGGCGGCGTCGGCATCGACGTCATCGCCAAGGAGGTCGCCGCCCGCCACGCGAAGGCGTACCCGGCCAGCGGCATCGCGCCCGCGCACCGCGCCCTCGACATCGGCGGCGAGTACCAGTGGCGCCGCGAGGGCGAGCCTCACCTGTTCGACCCGGAGACGGTCTTCCGCCTCCAGCACTCGACGCGCACCCGCCGCTACGACATCTTCAAGAAGTACACGGACCGCGTGAACGAGCAGTCCGAGCGCCTGATGACGCTCCGCGGGCTGTTCGGCCTCAAGTCGGACCGTGAGCCGATCTCCATCGACGAGGTCGAGTCCGCCGAGGAGATCGTCAAGCGCTTCTCCACCGGCGCCATGTCGTACGGCTCCATCTCGAAGGAAGCCCACGAGACGCTCGCCATCGCCATGAACCAGCTGGGCGGCAAGTCCAACACCGGTGAGGGCGGCGAGGACGCGGACCGCCTGTACGACCCGGCGCGCCGGTCGAGCATCAAGCAGGTCGCGTCCGGCCGCTTCGGTGTCACGTCCGAGTACCTCGTCAACGCGGACGACATCCAGATCAAGATGGCGCAGGGCGCCAAGCCCGGCGAGGGCGGCCAGCTGCCCGGCCACAAGGTCTACCCGTGGGTCGCCAAGACCCGGCACAGCACCCCGGGCGTGGGCCTCATCTCCCCGCCCCCGCACCACGACATCTACTCCATCGAGGACCTCGCCCAGCTGATCCACGACCTGAAGAACGCGAACCCGCAGGCGCGGATTCACGTGAAGCTGGTGTCGGAGGTCGGCGTCGGCACGGTCGCCGCGGGTGTCTCCAAGGCACACGCGGACGTCGTCCTCATCTCCGGCCACGACGGCGGTACGGGCGCCTCCCCGCTCACCTCGCTGAAGCACGCGGGCGGCCCCTGGGAGCTCGGCCTCGCCGAGACCCAGCAGACGCTGCTGCTCAACGGCCTGCGCGACCGCATCGTCGTACAGACCGACGGCCAGCTGAAGACCGGCCGTGACGTCGTCATCGCCGCGCTGCTCGGCGCCGAGGAGTTCGGTTTCGCGACCGCGCCGCTCGTCGTCTCCGGCTGCGTCATGATGCGCGTCTGCCACCTGGACACCTGCCCGGTCGGCATCGCCACGCAGAACCCGGTGCTGCGCGACCGGTACGCCGGCAAGGCCGAGTACGTCGTGAACTTCTTCCAGTTCATCGCCGAGGAGGTCCGCGAGATCCTCGCCGAGCTCGGCTTCCGCACCATCCAGGAAGCCGTCGGCCACGCCGAGCACCTCGACGTGGAGCGCGCGGTCACCCACTGGAAGGCGCAGGGCCTCGACCTGAGCCCGCTGTTCTACGTGCCGGAGCTGCCCGAGGGCACCCCGCTCCACCAGGTCATCGAGCAGGACCACGGCCTGGAGAAGGCGCTCGACAACGAGCTGATCAAGCTCGCCGCCGACGCGCTGGCCGCGGACTCCGCGACCGGTGCGCAGCCGGTGCGCGCGCAGGTCGCGATCCGCAACATCAACCGCACGGTCGGCACCATGCTCGGTCACGAGGTGACGAAGAAGTTCGGCGGTGCGGGCCTGCCCGACGACACCATCGACATCACCTTCACCGGGTCGGCCGGCCAGTCCTTCGGCGCCTTCCTGCCGCGCGGTGTGACGCTGCGCCTGGAGGGCGACGCCAACGACTACGTCGGCAAGGGCCTCTCCGGCGGCCGGGTGATCGTCCGTCCCGACCGGGGCGCCGACCACCTCGCCGAGTTCTCGACGATCGCGGGCAACACCATCGCGTACGGCGCGACCGGCGGCGAGCTGTTCCTGCGGGGCCGTACCGGCGAGCGGTTCTGCGTCCGCAACTCCGGCGCGACGGTGGTCTCCGAGGGCGTGGGCGACCACGGCTGCGAGTACATGACCGGCGGTCACGCGGTCGTGCTCGGCGAGACGGGCCGCAACTTCGCGGCCGGTATGTCGGGCGGCATCGCGTACGTCATCGACCTGAACCGCGACAACGTCAACGTCGGCAACCTCGGCGCGGTCGAGGAGCTCGACGACACCGACAAGCAGTGGCTGCACGACGTCGTGCGCCGGCACGCGGAGGAGACCGCCTCCACGGTCGCCGAGAAGCTCCTCGCCGACTGGCCCGTGTCGGTGGACCGCTTCAGCAAGATCATCCCCAGTACGTACAAGGCAGTGCTCGCCGCCAAGGACGCCGCCGAGCGAGCCGGTCTCACGGAGACCGAGATCACCGAGAAGATGATGGAGGCGGCGACCAATGGCTGATCCCAAGGGCTTTCTGAACCACGGCCGCGAGGTCGCCAGGACCCGTCCGGTGGACGTGCGTCTCAAGGACTGGAACGAGGTCTACGTTCCGGGCTCGCTGCTCCCCATCATCAGCGAGCAGGCCAGCCGTTGCATGGACTGCGGCATCCCGTTCTGCCACAACGGCTGCCCGCTCGGGAACCTCATCCCCGAGTGGAACGACTACGCGTACCGCGAGGACTGGTCCGCCGCCTCCGAGCGCCTGCATGCCACGAACAACTTCCCGGAGTTCACGGGCCGCCTGTGCCCCGCCCCGTGCGAGTCGGCGTGCGTCCTCGGCATCAACCAGCCCGCCGTGACCATCAAGAACGTCGAGGTCTCGATCATCGACAAGGCGTGGGACAGCGGCGACGTCGCGGCCCAGGCCCCCGAGCGGCTCTCCGGCAAGACGGTCGCGGTCATCGGCTCGGGCCCGGCCGGCCTCGCCGCCGCCCAGCAGCTCACCCGGGCGGGCCACACCGTGGCGGTCTACGAGCGCGCGGACCGCGTCGGCGGTCTCCTGCGCTACGGCATCCCCGAGTTCAAGATGGAGAAGCGGCACATCAACCGCCGTATCGAGCAGATGCGCGCGGAGGGCACCCGCTTCCGTACGGGCATCGAGATCGGCCGCGACCTCAAGGCGACGGACCTGCGCAAGCGGTACGACGCCGTGGTCATCGCGGCCGGCGCGACCGTCTCCCGCGACCTGCCGGTCCCCGGGCGCGAGCTGAACGGCATCCACTTCGCGATGGAGTACCTGCCGCTCGCCAACAAGGTGCAGGAGGGCGACTTCGTGGCCCCGCCGATCACCGCCGAGGGCAAGCACGTGGTGGTCATCGGCGGCGGCGACACCGGCGCGGACTGCGTCGGCACGGCCCACCGCCAGGGCGCGGCCTCCGTCACCCAGCTGGAGATCATGCCCCGCCCGGGCGAGGAGCGGCCGACGGGCCAGCCGTGGCCGACGTTCCCGATGCTGTACAAGGTCACCTCCGCGCACGAGGAGGGCGGCGAGCGGGTCTACTCCGTCTCCACCACCCACTTCGAGGGCGACGAGGACGGCAACGTGCAGTGGCTGCACCTGGTCGAGGTCGAGTTCGTGGACGGCAAGCTGACCCAGCAGCCCGGCACGGAGCGCAAGATCCCCGCCCAACTGGTGACGCTCGCGATGGGCTTCACGGGTACGGACGTCGAGAACGGCCTGGTCTCCCAGTTCGGCCTGGAGCTGGACGCCCGCGGCAACATCGCCCGCGACGCCGACTTCGCGACGAACGTCCCCGGCGTGTACGTCGCCGGTGACGCCGGCCGTGGCCAGTCGCTGATCGTCTGGGCGATCGCGGAAGGGCGCTCGGCGGCTCGCGGAGTGGACCGCTTCCTGACGGGCGAGAGCGACCTACCGGCCCCGATCCGCCCGACGGACCGGTCCCTGATGGTCTGACGCTCCCTTTCCATAGACGTCCCGTACAACGGTGTACGGAACTGAGCGCGGCGCCTGCCTTTGTCCCCGACCGGACGTGGTGGGCGCCGTGGTGCGTTCCGGGTTCCGCGGGCCCCTTGTCTCGGCTACTTGCCGGGCGCAGCCCAGGTGACGATCACGGCGGCCGCGACGGCGAGAACCCCCGTGAGGGCAAGCCACCGTGACCACTCGACGAGTACCCAGATGCGCCGGGTGCGCTCTGCCTCGTAGTCCAGGAGGCGGTTCGGCTCGCCGTAGAACTCGTCGCCGGGGCGCCCGTGCACGGCGACCACACCGAGCCAAGAGGCGACGATCAGCGTCAGAAATCCGGTGACGAGGAGCGACACGACCGCCCAGCGCGGGCCGGCGTCCAGCTTGCTCAGATCCTCCTGCCCCTTGAGCACGAAGACGGCGGTGAGCAGACCGGTGAGCGAGGCCACGAAGTTGCGGTAGCCCTCGGCCTGGTGGAGTGCGGCCGCCAGTTGTCGTCCGGAGCCGAACATCTCCTCGATGCGGCGGTCGGCATCGTCCAGTTCGGCACGTGTGTATGTCATTGCGAGGCACCGTCCAGCCAGGAGGCGATGGTGATACGAGCGCCGCAGCCGACCTGAACACCTTCAGGACGATCTGTATGCAGGGAAGTGCACTGGCACAGCGTGCTGAAGGGCTGAGGGCCGGGACTCTTGCGACGGCCGAGGAAACCGCCTTTGGACTGGGTGTATTGGCCGGTCGTGTAGCGCTTGGTCATCACACAGCCGCACTCCGGGCAGGCGCCGGTCGCTTCGTGCAGCTCCTTGCCGTCCGAGACACCGTGCGTCCACTGGAAGGCGGCCGGGGTGGTGTGATGCGGGTCCGCGTTGTACGGATTGAGAGGGCTCAACTGGCTTCCTGGCCTTCCTCGGGCGGGAGTTGGAGCCGGAAGAGAGCGGAGTACCGCCCCAGGCGCTCGCGCACCTCGGCTTCGGGCAGGTCCGTCTCTTCCGCGCAGAGGGCGATGTGGTCCGCCGTGACGGTTCCGGACAGAGCTGGCGTCCGCCCGGTCAGCTGCTCGGTGAGGATGACCACGTCGTACCACGTGGGAGTCATATCGGCTTCGTGCCGTGTGGGTTCGCTGACCTCGACGTTCAGGCCGAGACAGCGGAAGGGGGCGTATCGGTCGTACGTCCGCTTCAGCGTCCACCCGAAACGGCCTGCCACCAGGACCAGTTCGAGAGGGCCGAGTGTGCCGGGGCCCAGCAGCCCGGGATCGAAGGCGGCGAGGTCGAAGCGGTTGGGCTCGAAGTCGGTGAGGGCCTCGGCGTCGGGGCCGGTGAAGTCGCCGGGCAGGGGTGGGGCGCCGATGGCGGTGAAGCGGGAGAGGCTGTGGACCGATTGGGAAAGCGTGCCGCCGGAGTCGTCGGCATGTTCAAGGAGATCCTGGATCGTCAGGCTACGGAATTCGGGCGCTTCCCCGGTGCCCGTTCGTCCATCGAGAAGCGCATGCCGGTCGTAGGCGCCGCAATGCAGCGAACGGGCCTCCGCCGTCATGTCGGGAAGGTGCAGAGGCAGGTGTTTCTCCGCGGCTTCCAGCCGGTCCAGGACTTCGCCCAGGGTGCCGGTTCCGCTGCGTACGAGCGACAGGCAGAAGGCGCTGGACACGGGAGCCGTATCCAGCGCGGAACCCGTGTATCCGTACGTGACGCTGTCGAGAGGCGGAGCCGTCGCCTGCCGGATCAGTGACTCGTGATCCCAGGACGGGTCGGTCGTCAGGAGACCACAGGCGTCAAGTGCCGTCACCGCCTCCCGGAATTCCGCGATAGCTCGTGGCGTCTGCTTCGAGTATTGGTAGAGATAGGCGTTGATCAGTTCCCAGGGCCCGAACGCCTTCCTTGGTTTCCGCCATTGCTCCACGACACGGACGACCCAGTACGGCGGGGTCCAGGCGGCGGCTTCCGCGGGGACGGCGGGAGCGCGGATCGCGGTGACGGCGGATGCCTCGGCGAAGAGTCGTGCCGCCTCACCCAGCGATATCTCGCGGCGTGATGAGGCGAGCAGCACCTGCCGGAGGGTCAGACGCTTGTCCACCCACGGATTCCCGACATCGGTCCTGACCATCAGGAGCAGGTGCTCGGCCGCTGTCAGAGAGCCGCGGTCCCCTGGCGCCGCCTCGGCTTCTTCCCATACGGAGAAGCCGAGGGGAGCGAGCCGACGGACGCGGGCCAGCAGTTCCGCGGCGTCCAGTGAAGAGTCGACGAAACTGGTTTCCACACGGCCCTTGAGATGCGTGATTGACATCGCACCGTTGTGCCATCTCGTTGACGGGAGCCATTCGGAACCCTTGTCGCCGGCCAGCACGCGCGCTTCCTCGTAGGTGAATCGCTCAGCGGCGAGGGATTCGCCCAGCTCCGGGAGCGGAGGGAGCCCGGGGTCGAGTTCTTGGAGCCGGCCCAGCAGAGGCAGACACTCGCCCAGAGGGAGGTTGTACTCGTCGGAGATGAGCAGCAAGGGTGCGTGCGCCGCGACGCGATCGCCGGCAGACCGGAGCAGGTCGCGATAGGCAATGTAGAGATCGGCTGCGGCGGGCGGGAGTTCGAGAGCGAGCTGGGAGCGGATGTCGGTGACCGAGGGGACGTACACACCCGTGATGGCATACCGGCGCAGTGCCTTGACCGCGGCTCTCACGGGGAGCCTCGCCAGAGCCGCGGCCTTCAGCACGGGAGCCCATGCCCATTCCGGGGACGGGGTGTCGACGAAGAGCAGAGAGTCAAGCCCCGTCGCCACGGGATATTCGGGTGGTGAGAACTCGTGGTCGGCGAGTGGAGCATGCTCCAGCCTTGCCATCCGCCACTGCCGGAACAGGTTGTTCTCGTACGCGCGGTCCTTTCCCAGCAACGTCATGTCGTGTGCATCGGAGACAATCCGGTGATCCATTGGCAGACAGCCCGTCGGCCCCAACTGCATTCGTCCGCGCAGCAGGCGGACGTCATTGCCGGCCGGTTCCAGGGTCGCCGTCACTCCCGCGGGCAGGGCGTCGAGGACCGCCACGGCCAAGGGCGGCCCCTCCTGGGCGAGCTGCCACAGCCGCCGTAGCGACACTTCTTTCCACTGGGCTGCGGCCTTGGGCGCCGCAGCGAGCACTTCCTTCTGCACGGCGTCCTCGTCGTACGACAGGAGGTCGTTGCGGTCCACACTCGGTACCGGCCGGTGCCGTTCCCGGAGATTGACGACGCATCCGTATGCGCGGGGAGCGTCCTCGATCACCACTCCGTCGAGGAGCAGCTGCCCTTCGCCCTGGACGAGCCACACGTCGGTGCCGTCCGCGTGGACCGCCGGGCCGCGCCAGTTCGCCACGGCCTTCAGCCTGCCAGGTTTCCACTCCCGGCTCCGGACCTCCCGTTCCGGTTCGTCCTGTGCGTACTCCACCGCCGTTACCGCGTAGTCGCTCACCCACAACTGCGACTGGAGGGTCTCCACGAGGGACGGCGGCTGTTCTTCCTTGGCCAGTGCGAGGTAAAGCCGGACCCGGGTGCCGCCTTGGGCGGGTACGCCCTTGCCCGGGGTGATGCTCAGCAGGCCCGAACCGGATTGGATGTCGGCGCGCGAAGCCTGGTCGAGGGACTCCCGCAGACCGTAGCGGTCGACCGGGGCGGTGACGACCACGACCTCCTCGGCGAGCATGAAGTAGCTGAAAACACCGATGCCGAAACGGGAGTTGAGCGCGATCGGCTTGAGACCGGCACGCCGCCACTCGCGTCGTTCCTGCATGAACTCGGGGTCCTGCTCATAACGCTTTCCCGCGCGGGCGAACATCGAGGTGAGCTTGGCGCGGCTCATCCCCGTGCCGTTGTCCTCACACTGGATGTAAAGACGCCCCTTCTCGTCCCAGCCCTGTGTGAAGGCGATCTTGCCCTCCCAGCCTTCTGTGCCCTCGCCCTGGGACCGGCCGTACTGGTCGCGCATGTCCCTCAGCCGACAGGCGTCGAGCGCGTTCTGGTACAGCTCGCGGACGGCCAACATCTTGTCGCCGTACAGCTGCGCGCCCATCAGCAGGGGCCGGATCTCGTCCTCGGCGAGGCGGAAGCGTTCCAGCGGGACTGTGTACTGCCCCGATTCGGGCACCAGCTGGCCCGCGGTGACGCGCTCGGGAAGACCGCGCAACAATGACGGCGGACTGGAGCGCTGCTCCCGCCAGCGGCTGCGGATCGCGGCCACCGCGGCGTTGGCCCGGCCCGCGAGTTCCTCGACGGCCGCGTGCAGCGCGGGATGCGGGCAGTGGAAGCGGACATCCAGGCCGTACCGGTCCGCGGTGAGGTCGCCGACAACCGCGAAGTCGAACTCCTCGGACAGCGCGTCGACCACCGTCTGCGGATCGAGCCGTTCGTGCGCTCCGAGGTGGTTGACGAGCACGCTGGACATCCGGCGCGGATCGGCCGACAGCAGCCCCGCCGTCCACAGCAGCTGAGCGAGCTCCTGGCCGCGCCACTTTCCACCCGGAACCGGGTCGTATCTGCTCCAGCTGTCGCTGTCGGAGTCGTTGATGCGGGGGCGGTCACCCGGTTCCACGGTCAAGTGGCCCAATACCTGGCGGATTTGGCGGTCGATGAGCCGCAGCGACTGCTCCGACGCCCGCCCGGGCGGCAGTGGCTCGGCGGAGCGGGCGATCACCCGGGCCAGCCCGGACATGAGGATGTTGACGGACTCGTATCCCCCGGTGCGCTCCCACAGGGGGTCCCAGTCCGCGATGAAGCGATGGCGCAGCCAGTGCTCGGCGGCCTCGGCCTGCGGAGCGAGACCGCGTGCCCGCAGGGTCTCCAGGGTGCCCTGCACCTGTTTGTGGGCCCGGCGCACGTCTTCGACAGCGGCAACGACCAGCTTTCCGTGTTCGTCGAGGTGCTCGTCGGGCTTGGCCTCGTCCGGCCGACGCCGGTCCAGGACCTGCCGCAGATCCTCCAGGGCGACGGCGGTGATGTCCTCGTACACCAGTGGTGCGGCGAGCAGTACCGCTGTCTCGGCCGGAGACAGAAGCGCCTGCAGTTCCTTGAGCCGGGCACGCTCGACGAGACCGACGAGCCTGCGCTCGAACCGAGCCGGATACGTCGGATCCCGCCATGGATTGCTCTTGTGGGCGCCCGCACCTCGAAGGTTTCGCCCGACTCGCTCCACCAGTTCTGTGAGGCCGGCCTTGACGCGGGCGTGCACCGCGTCGCCGCCCGAAGTGTGCTCCCACAGTGCGGATTTCGTGACCATCTCGGCCCACGGGAGCGGCTCCTTGAACCCCTTGCACAGCTCAAGGGTGTCCACGAGCCGCCCGTGTGGGGCGAGATGCTTGACGGTGGGCGGATCGACCTGTTCGTCACCGGCCAGCCGGCGCATCTCCTGCTCGGTGTGCCGCATGATGTCACCGAACGTCGTCGGCGGACTGTCGGGCGCCAACGCCTGTGCCAGCCCCTGGGCGAACCAGCTGCCGTTCTCCCGGTCGGCGTACGCACGCTGTCCGGGGCCGCAGCTGTAGAGCCACACCACGTCCTGAGCAGGTGCCCGTACCCCTGTCGAGACCTCCTCACCCGGCAGGAGGTCCGCCGTCCGGCACGTGTCCAGGCAGATGACGGCGGTGACCCCCTTCTTCAGGCCGCGTAGTTGCAGTCCCACCGGGTCGGCCCCGAGCAGCGAGTCGGTGAGAAGCGTGGGGGTCCCGTCGGCGCGTGGGTCGCCCGGCTGTGCGTCCGCCGCCAGCAGGAAGTCACGGCCACCCAGCGTGACCCCGTGGCAGGAAACGTAGACGAAGGCGGTGTCGCCCGGTTCGCACGAGACGAAGAAGCGGTGCAGTTCGCCTTTGAGCCCGTTCTGGCCCAGTTTGAGTTCGGAGACGCGGCCCGCGTGGTGCTCGGTGATCGCGTACCCGGACAGCTCCAGAGCCGCCGACAAGAGCCCGACGTCGCGCTCCGCGCACTCCAGCGTGGCGAACTCCTTGTTGAGCAACGGGTCGTCGGACAGGAACGGAGTCGCTGTCACACCGATCAGCAGCGCCCGCCGCCGTCCTTGGAACTCACCGTGCATCGTGTCCCCGGACCTCACTCGGTACCCCCTCGCCGACCGGCGCTGATCAGCGACATGATTCCAGAAGTGGCCCGCTTCCGCGGTGGGTTGGTGTCCGCTACGTCACCCGGTACGGCTGGCCGTAGACCTTCCACTCCAGTGGGGGCTCCAAGTCGAGTTTGCCGTCGTACAGGAAACGGCGTTGGGCCGTGTCGATACGGGTCGTGTCGCGTTTCTCGGACTTCATCGTGGCGCGGCGGGTGTCGAGGAAGATGTCGAGGTACTTCTTCTCGGAACCACCCTCCGCAGGAGTGTCGGCCTCGGACATGGCCCGCTCGCGGATGCCGTGGAAGCCGGGGTCGCCGGGGCCGTGCATGACCATGGCGTCGTAGTAGATGAACTGGCCGAGGGCGCCCAGGCCGTCACGCTTGGCGAGGCGGACCGCCGGGTCGAAGTAGACCCGGTCGCGTTGGGAGTCCTGGATGCGCTTGAAGGCATCCTTCTGTGCCTCCTCCTTCCACGCGGCGGTGAAACCGGGGTCCAGGCCCTCGTGGGAGTCGGAGCCGTCGACGGAGCGGAGGGCCGGGAGGTACGGCTCCAGGGCGTTGTCCGGATGGGACTCGGTGTACAGCTCGACCAGTGTGAGCAGGTCGTGCGTGCCCGTGGTGAAGCCGATGATCCCGGCCGTGTAGCCACGGCCGTCGCCTATGTCCTCGATGTAGTCGTACTGGGCGCGCCAGTCGAGACTGGAGTTCTCGGCGCTGGACACGATCCGCTGGGCCAGTTCCTTCTTCTCCGGGCTGTCCAGGTCGCCGGCCGACCCGGAGGAGGTCGAGGGGGAGGAGGCCGACGGGGACGTGGTCCGGGCGTCGGAGCGGCCGTCTTCGCCACTCTGGTCGTTCTGGTCCGGTACGGCGAAGTACACCGCCACCGCGACGACAGGGACGGTGACGAACAGCAGACGGCCAGCGCGTTTCATCGGGGACCTCCGGGGAAACCCCCGGCTTCGGCCGGGGGAGGAATCGGACTCCTGCGGAGCAGGGCAGGCGGCTGCAATCCGCCCTCAGGGCGGACCGCGGTGCTCTGACCGCAGATTTGTTCTTTACCTGGACTCGCACTAGTTTGTGAGGCGTGACCACTCACGTGAAGCGGGCGTTCAAGTACCGCTGCTATCCGACAGATGCGCAGGCAGCCGAGCTGTCGCGCACCTTCGGATGCGTGAGGAAGGTCTACAACATGGCGCTCGCCGCCCGCACCGAGGCGTGGACGCGGCAGGAGCGGGTCAACTACAACGCCACCTCCGCGATGCTGACGACATGGAAGAAGACCGAGGAACTTGCGTACCTCAATGAGGTCTCCTCGGTGCCGCTCCAACAGACACTTCGGCACTTGCAGACGGCGTTCACCAACTTCTTCGGCAAGCGGGCCAAGTACCCCCGCTTCAAGTCGCGGAAGAAGTCCCGCAAGTCTGCCGAGTACACGACCAGCGGTTTCCGTTTCCGTGACGGCCAGCTGACGCTGGCGAAGATGGCCGAACCTCTGGACATCCGGTGGTCGCGCCACCTCCCCGAGGGGGTGAAGCCGTCCACGGTGACCGTGTCCCAGGACGCGGCAGGGCGCTGGTTCGTGTCCATGCTGTGCGAGGACCCGATCGTTGCCCCGCTCCCCGCCGCGGATTCGGCGGTCGGGGTGGACGCGGGCCTCGACCACCTTCTCACCCTGTCGACGGGCGAGAAGATCTCCAACCCGGGACATGAACGCAAGGACCGTGCCCGCCTGGCGAAGGCGCAGCGGAATCTCGCGAAGAAGACCAAGGGTTCCGCGAACCGGGCGAAGGCCCGGCTGAAGGTCGCGAAGGTCCACGCCCGGATCGCCGATCGCAGGCGCGACCACCTGCACAAGGCAACTACTCGTCTCGTTCGTGAAAACCAAACGATCGTGATCGAGGACCTGACCGTACAGAACATGGTCCAGAACCGCAGTCTCGCCCGCGCCATCTCGGATGCGGCCTGGCGGGAGATGCGGAACATGCTGGAGTATAAGTGCGACTGGTACGGGCGGGATCTGGTGGTCGTGGACCGCTTCTTCCCCTCGTCCAAACTGTGCTCCTCCTGCGGCGCTCTCCAGGAGAAGATGCCGCTGCATGTCCGGACATGGATATGCGACTGCGGCACCACCCATGACCGGGACGTGAACGCAGCGAAGAATCTTCTGGCGCTCGGGCTGAGCGTGTCTGTCTGTGGAGCCGGTGTAAGACCTCAACGGAGTACTCCGGGCGGGCAGTCGGCGATGAAGCAGAAACCCTCACGGCGCGAGCTGTGAGAATCCCCCTCGTTCACGAGGGGGAGAAGTCAAGTGCCAAAGAGTACGGTTCGTTCGGCCCGAGGCGCCGTCCCGCATCGGGTTGAGAAACCGTGGGCGTCGGGGGATGACCTGTGAGCGCGGAGGAACTGGCGCTGCTGCGGGCGGAGTTGGGCGGTCCTGCCGGAAAGCTTCGGCCCGGGCAGGCGCGCCTCGATCGAGGCGATCTACCCCCGCAGTCACCTGATGTGGGCGGCCTGCCCGCACCTGGCCAGCGCCCACTGATCGGGGGTGGCCTTGGCGATACTGCCCGCCCGGCGCGCCGACGACTTACCCATCAGCGCTCGCTTGCGCACTGCCCACCCGGCCGCATCGTGTGCCAGGTACTCACTCACACTCACACTCACCACAAGTCATTACCACTCAGTACATCCGCAGTAGTTCACAACCCCTTTGGCTTCGCAGAACCCCGTGCCACCCTGAACTGAGCCTATGGGGAGGGCCACGTATGGACGCGCGGAGCAGCGGGCGAGCGGCACAGACGGGCAAGGGCGAGAAGGTGGCCGACTGGGCCGACGGACGGCTCGGTGTCTACTCGCTGGCCAAGACCCAGATGCGCAAGGTGTTCCCGGACCACTGGTCCTTCATGCTGGGCGAGGTCTGCCTCTACAGCTTCCTCATCCTCATCCTCACCGGCGTCTACCTCACCCTCTTCTTCGAGCCCAGCGCCGCCGAGGTCGTCTACAACGGCTCGTACGAACCCCTCAACGGCATCATCATGACCAGGGCGTACGAATCCACCGTCGACATCAGCTTCGACGTGCGCGGCGGTCTGCTGATCCGGCAGATCCACCACTGGGCCGCGGTCGTGTTCGTCGCCGGAATGCTCGTGCACATGATGCGCGTGTTCTTCACGGGCGCGTTCCGCAAACCGCGCGAGCTGAACTGGCTGTTCGGCTGGACGCTGCTGTTCCTCGGCATCATCACCGGCCTGACCGGCTACTCGCTCCCCGACGACCTGCTCTCCGGCACCGGCCTCCGCTTCGCACAGGGCGCCATCCTGTCCGTGCCGATCGTCGGCACGTATCTCGCGTTCTTCCTCTTCGGAGGAGAGTTCCCGGGACACGACATCATCTCCAGGCTGTACCCGATCCACGTCCTCCTGCTGCCCGGGATCATGCTCGGCCTGGTCGTCGCCCATCTGATCCTGGTCTTCTACCACAAGCACACCCAGTACCCCGGGCCCGGCCACGACCAGAAGTCCGTGGTGGGCATGCCGTTCATGCCGGTCTACATGGCCAAGGCCGGCGGCTTCTTCTTCCTGGTCTTCGGCGTGCTGTCGATGATGGGCGCGATCGCGACGATCAACCCCGTGTGGGCCTTCGGGCCCTATCGTGCGGACCTGGTCACCACCGGCGCACAGCCCGACTGGTATCTCGGCTTCTCCGAAGGGCTGATCCGGGTGATGCCGGGATGGGAGATCAACGCCTGGGGCCACACCCTGCAGCTGGGCGTCTTCATCCCCTTCTCCCTCTTCCCGCTGATCATGCTGGCGATCGGCGTCTACCCGTTCATCGAGGCGTGGATCACCGGCGACAAACGCGAGCACCACATCCTGGACCGGCCCCGCAACGTCCCCACGCGCACCGCGCTCGGCGTCGCCTGGCTGAGTCTGTACGGAGTACTGCTGATCGGCGGCGGCAACGACATCGTGGCCACGCATCTGCATCTGTCGATCAACTCGATCACCTGGTTCGTACGGATCGCGTTCTTCCTGGTGCCGGTGCTCGCCTTCGTCATCACCAAGCGCGTCTGTCTGGGGCTCCAGCGCGGCGACCGCGACAAGGTGTTGCACGGCAGGGAGTCCGGCGTCATCAAGCGGCTGCCGGACGGCGAGTTCGTCGAGGTGCACGAACCCCTCACCCAGGCCCAGCGGTTCACCCTCACCCAGCACGAGCAGGACCCGCCCTACGACGTCGGCCCGCTCGTCGACGCGAACGGCGTCGAGCGGAAGGTCAAACCCTCCCAGCGGCTGCGGGCGCGGCTCGCCCGCGCCATGTACGGACAGAACGCGCACATCCCCAAGCCGACCGTCGAGGAGTACCGCGAACTCACCAGCAGCGACGATCACCATCACCACTGAGAGCGCCGCTACTTGTACGTGTTGTACGTGAGCACCAGCTCCCGGCACTCCCCGGGCGTGCCCCAAGCCGTGCGCAGCGCACGGGCCTTGGCCAGCCACAGGGAGAGGTCGTACTCCGCCGTGTAGCCGATCGCACCGTGCAGTTGCAGGGCGGTACGGGCGGTCGTGTACGCCGCCTCGCACGCCGTGACCTTGGCGGCGGCCACATCGGCCGGGGCCATGGACAGCGCGGCGCCGAAGAGCAACGGGCGCGCGAACTCCAACGCCACCTTCGCGTCGGCCAGTCGGTGCTTCACCGCCTGGAACGAGCCCACGGGCACACCGAACTGGCTGCGCTGCTTGACGTACGCCACCGTCCTGTCGAGCAGGGCCAGCCCCACACCGAGCGCCTGCGCGGCGGTCGCGAGCCTGGCCCAGGTGAGGGCGTGGGCGGTGGTCGCGGTGGCTTGGGGGCCGGTCGCGAGGAGTTCGCTGCCCGCCTTCTCCAGCCTGGTGAGGCGGCGGGCCGGATCCATGGACGTACGGACCGGCCCGTGCCCCTGCCCGTACCCCTGGGCCAGCCTCAACTCGCCGCCTTCGACTGCGAGATGGATCGTCGCCGCGTCTCCGTCCAGCGCGTACGAGCCGTCCAGGGCCACCGTCGCGATCGTCTCCCCGGACGCCAGTCCCGGCAGGAACCTCTTCGCCAGTCCCGGTTCCGTCAGCAGCGCGGCCGCCGTCACCGTCTCCACCAGCGGCCCCGGTACCGCGTGCCGCCCCAACTCCACGAAGGCGACTGCCAGTTCGACGGGCAGCGGACCGACACCCTGGTACGCCTCGGGAACCGCCAGCGCGAACACCCCCGCGTCGGCGATACGGGACCACAGGGCCAGCCCGGCCGTATGATCACCGGCGCCCCACGAGCGTACGGCCGACGGGGTGTCCGCCGCCGTCAGCAGGGCGTCCAACGAGTGGGCGAAGGCGCGCTGTTCGTCGTCCAGGAGGAAACGCATCAGCGGCGTCCCTTCGGCAGGCCCAGGAGGCGCTCGGCGATGATGTCGCGCTGGATCTCGTTCGTGCCCGCGTAGATGGGACCGGCGAGCGAGAACACGTATCCCTCGGTCCAGTCGCCGCCCTCGTCGTCAGCGGAGGCTGTCAACTCACCGTCTCCGCCCAGGAGATCGAGCGCCGTCTCGTGCAGCGCTATGTCGTACTCCGACCAGAAGACCTTGTTCAGGCTGGACTCCGGGCCGAGGGGCTCGCCGTCGAGGAAACGGGAGGCGCTCGCGTACGTGAAGAGCTGGTACGCGCGGGCGCCGATCACCGCGTCCGCCACCCGGTCGCGGGTGAACGGGTCCCGGCCGCGCCCCCGCCAGAGCGTGGCCAGACGGTCGGCCGACGCCAGGAAGCGGCCGGGGGAGCGGAGCGTCAGACCGCGCTCGTTGCCCGCTGTCGACATGGCGACCCGCCAGCCCTGGCCGGGCTCGCCGATCACGTCCGCGTCGGGTACGAACACGTCGTCCAGGAAGAGTTCGGCGAAGGCCGGCTTCCCGTCCAGGCGGCCGATGGGGCGGACGGTCACGCCCGGCGCGCGGAGGTCGAACATCAGGTAGGTGAGGCCCTGATGGGGCTTCGGGGTGTCCGGCTCACTGCGGAACAGGCCGAACGCGCGGTCGGCGAACGCGGCCCGCGACGACCACGTCTTCTGCCCGCTCAACAGCCAGCCGCCGTCCGTACGCACCGCCCTGGACCTGAGCGAGGCAAGGTCGGACCCGGCCTCGGGCTCGGACCACGCCTGCGCCCAGACGACCTCGCCGGACGCCATCGGCGGCAGGATCCGGGCCCGCTGCTCCTCCGTGCCGTGGTCGAAGAGGGTCGGCGCGAGGAGGTTGACGCCGTTCTGGCCGACCCGGCCCGGTGCGCCCGCCGCGTAGTACTCCTCCTCGAAGACCAGCCACCGTACGAGCCCGGAGTCCCGTCCGCCGTACGCGGTCGGCCAGGACACCACCGACCACCGGTCCGCGGCGAGTTCGGCCTCCCACGCGCGGTGGGCCGCGAAGCCCTCCTCGGTCTCCAGGGAGGGCAGCGGCGGCGACGGGACGTGCGCGTGCAGCCAGGCGCGCGCCTCGGCGCGGAAGGCGTCCTGGTCGGCCGTGAAGTCGAGGTCCATCAGCGGCGATCCTTCCCTAACAAGTGTTTGGTAGGTTAGCGTGGGTCCATGACAGACGTCGAGGGTCCGGCGTACGTGCCCGGGCACGGGCTGCTGAAGGGGCGTACGGCCGTCGTCACCGCCGCCGCGGGCGCGGGGATCGGCGGGGCCACGGCCCGCCGCTTCCTGGAGGAGGGCGCGCGCGTACTGATCAGCGACGCGCACGCGCGACGGCTGAAGGAGTACGAGGCCGAGCTGGCCGCGGAGTTCGACGGGGTGGCGGCGCTCGCGTGCGACGTCACCGACGAGGCCCAGGTGCGGGCCCTCTTCGACGCGGCCCTGCGGCAGCACGGGCGGCTCGACATCGTCGTCAACAACGCCGGTCTCGGCGGGACTTCGGACCTGGTCGACATGAGCGACGAGCAGTGGTCCCGGGTGCTCGACGTGACGCTGAACGGCACCTTCCGGTGCATGCGCGCGGCTCTGCGTGCCTTCCGGGAGGCCGGGCATGGTGACGAGGGCGGGCACGGCGGTGTGATCGTCAACAACGCCTCCGTCGTCGGCTGGCGCGCCCAGGCCGGACAGGCGCACTACGCGGCGGCGAAGGCGGGGGTCATGGCGCTGACCCGGTGCGCGGCGCTGGAGGCGGCCGGGTTCGGGGTCCGGGTCAACGCCGTCTCGCCGAGCCTCGCCATGCATCCGCACCTGGTGAAGGTGACGACCCCCGAACTGCTGGAGGAGCTGACGGCCCGCGAGGCCTTCGGGCGGTACGCCGAACCGTGGGAGGTGGCCAACGTGATCGTGTTCCTGGCGTCCGGCTACTCCTCGTACATGACGGGCGAGATCGTCTCCGTCAGCAGCCAACGTGCGTAGGCCGTCGGCGGCCGGCACCCCTGGGACCACAATGGAACCGTGCCTACCAAGAAGAAGCCCCAGGTGACCGCCTCGCCCGAGCGGCGCCGTGAACTCCTCGGCACCGCCGCCGAGGTCTTCGCCGAGCAGGGCTACAACGCCACCACCGTCCGCAAGATCGCGGACCACGCGGGCATGCTCGCGGGCAGCCTCTACTACCACTTCGACTCCAAGGAATCGATGCTGGAGGAGATCCTGCGGACCTTCCTGGACGAGCTGTGGGACGGGTACGACACCGTCCTGGAGGCCGAGCTCGGCCCGCGCGAGACGCTGGAGGCCCTGGTCACCGAGTCCTTCCGGGAGATCGACCGGCACCGCGCGGCCGTCGCGATCTACCAGAAGGAGTCCAAGCGTCTCGTCGCGCAGGAGCGGTTCGCGTTCCTCGCCGAGTCGCAGCGCAAGTTCGAGAAGGCGTGGCTGTCCACGCTGGAGCGGGGAGTGGCCGGAGAGGTCTTCCGGGACGACCTCGACATCCGGCTCACCTACCGGTTCGTACGCGACACCGTGTGGGTCGCCGCGTCCTGGTACCGGCCCGGCGGACAGCACAGCCCGGAGGAGATCGCCCGGCAGTACCTGTCGATGGTCCTCGACGGAATCGCCGTACGTACGTAACCCACTGACCCCACTGACCCCAGCTGAACTCACTGACCCCGCTGAACCCATTGGACCCACTGAGGAGCCCGAGGAGTCGTCATGGCCGAGGCCTACATCGTCGAAGCGGTCCGTACGCCCGTGGGGCGCCGGAAGGGCGGCCTCGGCGGGGTCCATCCCGCCGACCTGGGCGCGCATGTGCTGAAGGCTCTGGTCGCACGGTCCGGTGTCGACCCGGCCGCCGTCGAGGACGTCGTCTTCGGGTGCCTGGACGCAGTGGGGCCGCAGGCCGGTGACATCGCGCGGACGTGCTGGCTGGCGGCCGGGCTGCCCGAGGAGGTGCCCGGGGTGACGATCGACCGGCAGTGCGGGTCCTCGCAGCAGGCCGTGCACTTCGCCGCGCAGGGCGTCCTGTCCGGCACCCAGGACCTGGTGGTCGCGGGCGGCGTCCAGAACATGACGCGGATCCCCATCGCCTTCGCCTCGCGCCAGGCCGCGGAGCCGCTGGGGCTCACTGAGGGTCCGTTCGCGGGGAGCGAGGGGTGGCGGGCGCGGTACGGGGACCGGCCCGTCAACCAGTTCTACGGCGCGGAGCTGATCGCCGAGAAGTGGGGGATCAGCCGGCGGGACCAGGAGGAGTTCGCGCTGCGGTCGCATCAGCGGGCGATCCGGGCGATCGACGAGGGACGGTTCGAGCGGGAGGTCGTGCCGTTCGGGGATGTCACGGTCGACGAGGGGCCGCGGCGGGACACCTCGCTGGAGAGGATGGCCGGGCTGAAGCCGGTCGTGGAGGGCGGCACCATCACCGCCGCCTGCTCCTCCCAGGTGTCGGACGGCGCGGCCGCGATGCTGCTCGCCTCCGAGCGGGCTGTGCGCGAGCACGGGCTCACGCCCCGGGCGCGGGTTCATCATCTGTCCGTGCGGGGGGAGGATCCGATACGGATGCTGTCGGCGCCGATTCCGGCCACCGCGTATGCCTTGAAGAAGACCGGGATGTCCATCGGGGAGATCGACCTCGTCGAGATCAACGAGGCCTTCGCGCCGGTGGTGCTCGCGTGGTTGAAGGAGACCGGGGCGGATCCGGACAGGGTCAACGTCAATGGGGGTGCGATTGCGTTGGGGCATCCGCTGGGGGCGACCGGGGTGAAGCTGATGACCACGTTGCTGCATGAACTGGAGCGGACAGGTGGGCGGTTCGGGTTGCAGACGATGTGTGAGGGCGGGGGTCAGGCGAACGTGACGATTGTTGAGCGGCTTTAGGTTGATCAGGTTGTTCGTTCGTGTGCGGGCAGTGGGGGCTTGTCGAGCAGTTCCCCGCGCCCCTGAGGGGGCGCCATCGTTGCCGTGACCTTCACCAGTGCATCGCGTGCCTCGGCCATCGTCCTTTCCACCAGCTCCGCGCATGAGGGAAGGTCCTCGATCAGACCCGCCACCTGACCCGACGCCATCACCCCCAGGTCCGTGCGGCCCTCGACCATCGATGCTCGCAGGAGCATGGGGGTGTTCGCGGCCAGGAGGACCTGGCTCCACGACAGGTTCTTGCCGTGCTTCATCGCCAGGCCGTCGCGGATCAGCTGGGGCCAGGTGAGGCCCGAGAGTCTGCGGAAGCCGGCGGCCCGGCGGACCGCCCGGGTCAGGGTTCTCGTACGGCCCGCCTCCTCAAGGGAGGTGACCAGGTCGGTGCGGAGCATGCGGTGGGGGAGGCCGTCCACGGCTGTCGTCACCGTCACGTCCTTCACCGTGGCCGCGAGGTACTCCGCCTTCACCGCGTCCGGGACCGTGGAGTCGGAGGTGAGCAGGAAACGGGTGCCCATGGCGATGCCCGCCGCGCCGTACGCGAGTGCCGCGACCAGGCCCCGGCCGTCGAAGAAGCCGCCCGCCGCGACCACCGGTATGTCGACCGCGTCCACGACCTGGGGGAGGAGAACGGTGGTCGCCACCTCGCCGGTGTGGCCGCCGCCCTCCCCGCCCTGCACGATCACCGCGTCCGCACCCCAGGCCGCGACCTTCTCGGCATGGCGACGGGCCCCGATGGAGGGGATGACGACGACCCCCGCGTCCTTGAGCTCGGCGATCAGCTCGCGGGAGGGGGCGAGCGCGAAGGAGGCGACCTTCACGTCCTCCTCGACGATCAGGCGGACGCGGTCGCGTGCGTCCCCCGCGTCCGCGCGCAGGTTCACACCGAACGGCGCGTCCGTGCGGGACCTGACCTCGCGCACGGCTTCCCGCAGCTGGTCGAGCGTCATCGTCGCCGACGCCAGGATGCCCAGTGCTCCCGCGTTCGCCGAGGCGGAGACCAGGCGCGGGCCCGCCACCCAGCCCATCCCGGTCTGCACGATCGGGTGCCGGACACCGACCAGCTTCGTGAGCGCCGTCTCCATCAGCCCGGCACCTCACGGTCGCGCAGCCCCTGTGGGTCGGGGACTTCACGGTCGCGCAGCCCCTGCGGGTCGATGACCTCGCGGATCAACTCCAGCTCCGCCGCGGTGGGTTCGCGGGTGTACGGGACCTCGTCGGGAATCGTCGGCTCGAACCGGGTCGCCGCCAGGACCTCCTCCACCGTCACCCCCGGATGCAGGGAGGCGAGGCGCATCGACCGGTCCGGGGTCGCGAAGTCGAACACTCCCAGGTTCGACACGACCCGGGGGATGCGGTGGTAGCGGGCCGCCGTGGGACCGGCCGCCGCGGCGCTGTCGTACCCCACCCCGCAGATCATGTCGACCTTCTCGACGAAGACCCGCGTCGAGTGCTTGGGCACCCAGTAACTCACCGGGTTGTTCAGGGTGTTGACGGGCGCGCCCCGCACCCCGAGCAACTGCCGGGCGGGCCGCTCCCAGTCGCCGATGCACGAGATGTTCTGGTTGCCGAAGCGGTCTATCTGGCTCGCGCCCATCATCACGTGCCGACGTCCGCCGGTGACCATCGTGAGATGCCTGCGGTACGGAAGCCAGCCTTCGGGTGTGCCGTCCGGGCCGACCAGCATCGCCTCGCCGTCGGTGAGCAGGAGCTCCGGTGCGAAGGTCCGCCGGGCGAGCCGGGCGCCGACGGATGGCACGGCACCCATCGGGCTGGCGAGCACCTCGCCGTTGTCCCGCCAGGCCTCGGCACAGGCGATCACGCAGTACTCGGCGCGGGTGGGCGGGAGAAGCGGCGTACGGGTGGGCGGGACGAGTGGGGTGCGGGCGGGTGGGAGGAGGGGAGGGCGGGTCGCGTCCGTCATCGTCGCTCCTCGTGCCAGGCCTGTACGGCCGACTGGTAGGCCTTCTCGTCCCCGTACAGGAACCGCTCGGTGAACTCCGGCCACGGCGTCGTCGCGTACAGCTTCTGGAAGGGCTCGTCGCGGTCGTGGTCGGGGACGCAGGAGGTGGGGTGTGTGCCGCTCGGCGTCTCGACGACTCCCGTGACCGAGTGCCGGTTGACGAGGAGGGTCTGCGGCACCGCGTCGTCGAAACGGTCCACCAGCCGCTCGCAGGAGACGTACGCATCGTCCGCGGCCTCGCAGAAGAGGTCGTCGAAGTACGGATCCGGGCCCAGATACTGGCCGTTGCCCGACCGGTCCGCGCGGTTGACGTGGACCAGCGCCGCGTCCATACGCAGGGCGGGCATGGCGACGAAGGTCTCCCGGATCCCGGTCGATGGGTCCTCGTACGGTGAAGTGACCGTCCGCAGACCGGGGTTGACCCGCATCACGTCCGAGCCGAGGCCGGCCCGGACCGGCAGGAAGGGCAGCCGGTTCGCGGCGGCGTGCAGCCCCCACATGAACATCGCCTCGTCGACCTCCATCAGCTCGAAGGCCCCGCTCTGACGGGCCGCACGGAAATGCGGCTCCAGAGGGATCGAGTCGAGCGTCACGAAGGCCGCGACGAGCTTGCGGATCCGCCCCGCGGCGGCGAGCATCCCGACGTCCGGGCCGCCGTACGACACGATCGTGAGGTCGGTGATCTGGGAGCGGAGCAGCGCTCTCACCAGGGCCATCGGTTTGCGGCGCGAGCCCCATCCGCCGATGCCGAGGGTCATCCCGCTCCGGAGCCGGGAGGCGACCTCGTCGGCCGTCATCGTCTTGTCACTCACCTGCGCCCCCTCCTTTCTGATCCCTGCCGACTTCCTGATTCCTTCCGGCTTCCCGATCCCCTTCGGCTTCCTGATTCCTTCCGGCTTCCCGATCCCCTTCGGCTTCCCGATTCCCTTCGGCTTCCCGATTCCCTTCGGCTTCCCGATTCCTTTCGGCCTCCTGATTCCCTTCGGCTTCCTGGTTTCTTCCGACTTCCTGATTCCTTCCGAACGTGTCCCGGACCCGGTCGCCCACCCCCGCGAGGTTTGCCTCGAACGTGAAGCCCTGCTCGAAGCGGTAGCTGCGGCGTACGTCGACGGGGTCGATGCCGTTGATCGCGGCCTTGGCCAGCCGGATCAGCTGTCCGTCCTTGCTCGCGATCTGACCGGCCAACTCCATTGCCGCGGCACGCAGTTCGTCGCGCGGCACGACCCGCCACACCGACCCGTACCGGTGCAGCTCGGCAGCCGTCGCCGAACGCGACGTGTAGTACAGCGCGCGCATCAGGTGCTGCGGCACCAGCCGGGCCAGGTGGGTGGCCGCGCCCAGGGCACCCCGGTCCAGCTCGGGCAGGCCGAAGGTCGCGTCCTCGCTCGCCACGATCGCGTCCGCGTTGCCCACCAGGCCTATGCCGCCGCCCAGACAGAAGCCGTGCACCTCCGCCACCACGGGCACCTCGCACTCGTACACCGCGGCGAAGGCGTCGGCGCAGCCGCGGTTGGCGCCGAGCAGGGCGCTGCCGCCCTGGGTCTGTATCTCCTTGATGTCCACGCCCGCGTTGAACCCCCGCCCCTCGGCGGCCAGCACCACACAGCGGACCTCGGCGTCGCGGCCCGCCGCGCGCAGGGCGTCGGCCAGCTCGAACCAGCCGCGCACCGGCAGCGCGTTCACGGGCGGGAAGTCGACCGTGACGACGGAAATCCCCTTTTCCGGGGACGAGGTGGAGACACCCATCAGCTCATCAGCTACCTTTCGACCAAACATTTGTTAGGTGCGCCAGTGGTGAAGGTAACAGCGAACACCGACGAGTGGGAGGCCCTGTGGACAAGCCGTCGGACAGGTCGTCGGACGAGCCGTCAGGCAGGCCGCCGGAAGGGCCGCCGGAAGGGCCGTCGGACGAGAGGTCCGGTAGACGGCTCGTGGTGGTCACGGGCGGTACCCGGGGCGTGGGCGCCGGGATCGCGCGTGCGTTCGTGGAGGCGGGCGCCGAGGTCGTCGTCTGTGCGCGCAGACCGCCCGAAGTGCCGGTCGAGGGCGTCGAGTTCGTCCCCCTCGACCTGCGGGACCCACCGGCCGTGCGCGCCTTCTTCGACGGGTTGCCCCGCGTCGACGTCCTGGTCAACAACGCGGGCGGCGCCCCCCACCGGCTGCTCGCGGAGACGGACGCCGAGCGGCACGCGCGCGTGATCGAGCTCAACCTCGTCGCACCGCTGACGGCGTCCCTGGCGGCGTACGAGCAGTTGAGGCGTGCGCGGGGCTCCGTCGTGATGATCGGCAGCGTCAGCGGGACACGGCCCTCGCCCGGCTCGGCGGCCTACGGGGCGGCCAAGGCGGGCCTGGAGAACCTGGCGCGCTCGATGGCCGTGGAGTGGGCGCCGGACGTGCGGGTGAACACCCTCGTCGTCGGGATGGTCCGCACCGAGCTGTCCCACCTCTACTACGGGGACGAGGACGGTATCGCGGCCGTCTTCCGCACCGTCCCCATGGGGCGGCTCGCCGAGCCCCTGGACGTCGGCAGGGCGGCCGTCTTCCTCGCGTCGGACGCCGCCGCGTACGTCACCGGGGCCGGTCTCCTCGTGCACGGCGGGGGCGAGCGGCCTGCCTTCCTGGACGCGGCGAACGTCAACAAGGAGAAGGCCAGCGAGCAGAGGGCCAGCGAGGAGAAGGCCAGCGAGGAGAAGGCCAGCGAGGCGAAGGTCAACGAGCAGAAGGCCAGCGAGGAGAAGGTCAACGAGCAGAAGGTCAACGAGGAAAAAGAGGGAGGAGAGACGGGATGACTGCAGGCACCGGAATCTGCGACGGGCGGGTCGTGATCGTCACGGGCGCGGGACGCGGGCTCGGACGGGCGCACGCGCTCGCCTTCGCGGCGGAGGGGGCACGCCTCGTCGTCAACGACCTGGGCGTCGGGCTCGACGGTTCGCCCGGCCCCGACAGCCCGGCCCGGCAGGTCGTCGAGGAGATCACGGCGGCGGGCGGCGAGGCGGTGGCCCACGGCGGGGACATCGCCACGACCGAGGGCGCCGCGTCCCTCGTACGTACGGCGGTGGACGCCTTCGGGCGGCTCGACACGCTCGTCAACAACGCCGGGTTCCTGCGCGACCGGATGCTCGTGAACCTCGACGAGGACGACTGGGACGCCGTCATGCGCGTCCATCTGAAGGGCCACTTCCTGCCGCTGAAGCACGCTGCCGCACACTGGCGGGCGGAGGCGAAGGCGGGGCGTGCGCCGCGGGCGCGGGTCGTCAACACCAGTTCCGGAGCGGGCCTGTTGGGGTCCGTCGGGCAGGGGAACTACAGCGCCGCCAAGGCCGGGATCGTGGGGCTGACACTGGTGGCCGCCGCCGAGATGGGGCGCTACGGAGTACAGGTCAACGCCATCGCGCCGGCCGCGCGGACCCGGATGACCGAGGGCACCTTCGCCGAGACGATGACGGCACCCGACAGCGGGTTCGACGCGATGGCGCCCGGGAACGTGTCGCCGCTCGTCGTCTGGCTCGGCTCCGCCGCGAGCGCCGGCGTCACCGGCCGGGTCTTCGAGACCGAGGGCGGCCGCATCACGGTCATGGAGGGCTGGCGGCCCGGCCCGAGCGCCGACAAGGGGGCGCGATGGACCCCCGCCGAGGCCGGGGACACCGCACTCAAACTCCTCGCGGAGGCGGCGACGCCCCAGCCGGTGTACGGAGCGCGGTAGTGCGATCGGCGTACGACACGTAGGAGGGGGCGCGCCAGGAACGGGGGGACCCCATCGTGGGCGCGACCAGCCACAACGCACCCGCACCGTCCCCACGACCCAACACCCTCATCCACATCTACATTTACGTATCGCACTCCAGAACAGTCCGACACAACCCACACCGCGCCCGAACCCGCCCCCGCACCGGCACCCGAATCCGCTGATGACACGTCGGACAGGGAAACGAGACCCGCAGTGACCCGCGCCCGTCCGGCGCGTTCGGCGCGTCCGGCGTGAAGGCATACGGCGCGTCGGCCCGAACGGCCGCGACCACGTGGTTCTGCGCATGACGCCGGTCCTTCGCGTAGCGCCGCCGCCCCGCCCACCCCGCCGCGGTCAGCGGCGGCTGCCGCTCGTCGTGACGGGCCCGCGTCATGCCCTTCGTGTACGCGGTGTACGCCTGCGCGCTGGTGAACCAGGTCGCCGGGTCCTCACCGAAGACCAACGACCGCTTGGCCAGCACGTACCCGAACTCCTCCGGCGTCAGATAGCCCAGTTTCTGCGAGGACGCCGCGTCCTCCCGGTACGCGTCGAGCAGCAGCCAGCCCGCGCCGAGATACGTCGTCGCCGTGTCCGTGAGGATCTCGTTGTCGCGCGTGCCCGGGAACGACAGGTCCAGGCGGTGCAGATAGACGTGCATCACCTCGTGCGCGAGCGCCGCGCCGATGTCCCTGCGGTGGGTGCGGAAGCGGTCGTTCAGCTCGATGAAGTACTCGGGGCCCGCGGCGAGCTCGACGTTCGCCGCGTGCTCCATCTCTCGGAAGCTCACGATCATGCGGGCGTCCGGGAGACGGAAGTGCCGTACCAGCTCGTGGGCGACCCGCTGGGCGCCCAGGTGGAGATCGTCCGTGTCGCAGAACGCCACGTCGGCCGGGGCCACGCTGGTGGCGAAGGTGTGGATGGTGTCGTACGAAAGCCGTTTGTACAGCGCGGTGATCGCCGCCCGCACCGTGTCCAGATGCGGGAAGCCGTGCTCGACCGGACCGCCGTTCGTCACGCCCGTACCCCCATAGAGGCCCGAAACCCCTTCCACTCTAAGGGGACGCGAGCGGATCCTCATACCTCTGCGCGCTCTGATGCGTGCTCTTCCGTGCGCTCTTCCGTGCGCTCTTCCGTGCGCGCTTCTGGGCGCCGAACGGGCGCCTACCCGTCGTCCGGATTCAATGCCGTCACCATGAAATGGTTCCAATCCAGGCGTGAATAGCAATGAATTCGTCACGCGCGCGTCAAAATGTTCCTGCCGTGCGCGACGGTAACGAAATACTCCACACAAGTGTCACGAACAAGCAAGGGACCGTAATAATGGAAATCAGCCGTCGTCGATTTTCCGCGCTGGGCGCGGGAGCCGCAACCGTCATCTCCGAGGCAGGGCTCGCCCCGAAAGGAGGCCCTCGTGCTCTACGCGGCCCAGGGGCTGCTCTCGACCGCTCCGCCCACCACGACCGTCGCAGCCTGGCACCAGAAGCCGTCGTGGTACGCGGTCTCGAAGAACGACCGCACCATCGACCCCGGCCTTGAGCGCTTCATGACTCAGCGCATGAACGCGACGACCGTCGAGGTCGACTCCGGCCATCTGTCGCTCGTGACGCACCCGGAAACGATCGCCCGGCTCATTCTGCGAGCCGCGGCAAAGGGCTGACGCCCGGTCGGTCAAATCCGTGTACCCGAAAAGAACGTCTCGCCAATCACCATCACCATCACCATCACCATCACCACAGGATGTGCAAAGTCAGCGGTCGGGCCGCTTTTTGCTTCTCAGCAACCCACTCCTGGATCCGCGAACCCCTCGCCCGTATCGTCCACGCCCCGCAGCACCAGGGGCCCGGACGCCTCCCGGGACACCTCCCCGAATTCCAGTAGCCACACCTCATTGGCGCCCTCCCGCAGTACCGGTCCGGGGACGTACAGGGACCGTTGCGGGCCGACGGACCAGTACCGGCCCAGGTTGAAGCCGTTGATCCACGCGAACCCCCTGGTCCAGCCGGGGAGTTCGAGGCAGGCGTCCCCGGCGCCGCGTACCGTGACCGTGCCGCGGTACAGACCCGGGGCACCGGGAGCGCCCGGGGTACCGGGGGTTGCGGGAAGTGCCCCGAACGGCACCCGCTCCACACCGGCGTCGAACGCGTCGAGACGCAGCGCCCGTGCCCGCACCCCGTGCAGATACTGCCGTTCGTGCAGTACGCCGCCCGTGATGCCCTTCGTCTCCCCGGCGCGCGGGCCGTAGTTGACCCGGCCCAGCGACTCCACCCACAGGTCCACGCGCGCGGGACCGGCGACGGGATCCTTGAGCCGGGGCTCGTCCTCGGTGAGTACTCCGGCCGGCTGTCCGTCGACGTACACCGTCGCCAGATCCCGTAGCCCGCGCACGGTCAGCGGGTACGGGCGACGCGGGCCCGGAACGTCGACCGTGTAGCGGACGAGCCCCCGGTCGACGTCCAGTTCCTCGAAGGCGGGCGGCACGGGGTGCTCGGTCTCGGGCCCGCCGAGCGCGTCGAGCACGGCGGACAGGGACGCCCATCCAGTGAGGTCCACCGTGGCGGGGGAGCCCAACGAGGCCGGTGCGGACGGCAGTTCGGGCAGCGGCGTGTCCGTGTACGCGGCGAGAAGCGACCGGAACCGCCAGAACTTCTCCGTGGGGCGCCCGTACTCGTCGATCGGCGCGTCGTAGTCGTACGACGTCACGTCCGGCTCCAGCGTCCCGTCGTGCGGCGTCCCTTCGTGCAGCGCGCCGTCGTGGAGTGCTCCGTCGTGGAGTGCTCCGTCGTGCAGCGATCCGTCGTCCGGCGCGCCGCCGCCCCGGTTGGCACCCGCCCAGCCCCCGAAATTCGTACCGCCGTGCGCCATGTAGAGGTTGACCGAGGCCCCGCACTCCAGGATCTCCCGCAGTACGTCGGAGGCGCCACCGGGATCGCGTACGACGTGCTCGGCGCCCCAGTGGTCGAACCAGCCGCACCAGAACTCCGCACACATCAGCGGACCCGTCGGCCGGTGCCGGCGCAGCGTCTCGAAGGCCACGCGCGCGTGCGACCCGAAATTCACGGTGGCCAGGACGCCGGGCAGCGAGCCGCCGGTGAGCATGTGGTCCTCGGGGCCGTCCGACGTGAAGAGCGGCACCCTCACCCCGCCGCCCCGCAGGAGGTCGGCGAGCCTGCGCAGATACACCTGGTCCGAGCCGTAGCTGCCGTACTCGTTCTCGACCTGCACCATCAGCACCGGACCGCCGCGGTCGAACTGCCGCGGCACGATCTCGCGCAGCAGATGAACGAACCAGCGCTCCACATGGCCCAGAAACCGCTCGTCACGCGTGCGCACACGAGCGCCCGACTCGCCCGTCAGCCAGTGCGGCAGCCCGCCGTTCTCCCACTCGGCGCAGATGTACGGACCCGGCCGTACGATCGCCCGCAGCCCGGCTCCCTGAGCCGCGTCCAGGAACCGGCCGAGCGCCGGGACGTCCCGGAAGGAGCCCGGACGCGGCTCGTGGAGATTCCACGGGACGTACGTCTCCACACAGTTGAGGCCCATCGCCCGCAGCATCGCCAGCCGGT
Organism: Streptomyces sp. NBC_00878; assembly: GCF_026341515.1. Taxonomy (NCBI): domain Bacteria; kingdom Bacillati; phylum Actinomycetota; class Actinomycetes; order Kitasatosporales; family Streptomycetaceae; genus Streptomyces; species Streptomyces sp. NBC_00878. Next base: position 8,170,835 of record NZ_JAPEOK010000001.1, read on the forward strand.
GCCCCCACTGCCCCTCGTGCACCCGGAAATAGTGCAGCGCCCCCGACAGCAGCCGCACCGGCCGCCCGGCCAGCAGAAAATCGGTGTCCCCCACCGTGAACTCGGTCATGACCACCAGCCTCACCCCTGGCGGCGACCGGGTCCATGGACAAAGATCGGCGGTGATTGGACGCAGCAGATGCGGCAGGCGGTGCGGTGCAGTGCGGTGCGGTGCGGTGCGGTGCGGGGCGGGGCGGGCGTGGCAGACGGGGGCGGGCTCGGCGCGAGATGCCCCAAGACGCGCGACGGCCCCGCCGGGACGTGTGGCGGCACCCGTTCCGGGGCGCGTGCGACCGATATGCGGCCGGCGCGCGATGAGCTGCGACCGGCGTACGGCAAGCGCGTGACCCGCGTACGGCAAGCGCGTGACCCGCGCGCGGCAGGCCTGTGAGCCGGACGGGAGGAAGGCCGATGTACCACACCTGGATGCGGTTCTTCTCCCCTGGACCCGCTCACCACAAGCTCGGTCTCGTCTGCCTCGGCGTCGGCCTCCAGTACGGGGCACTGCCCACCGTCGGCCCCCGCACCCTCGACCACCACGTGGCCGTCCTGGTCAGCGCAGGCCGCGGCTGGTTCCGTACCGTCGACGGGCGGTGCACGGCCGTCACCGCGCCCGCCCTGCTCTGGCTCACCCCCGGCGTGCCCCACCACTACGCGCCCGACCCCGAGACCGGCTGGGACGAGGCCTTCGTCGACTTCACCGGGCCCACCACCGACACGTACACCGAACTCGGCTACATCGAACCGGCCCGGCCCGTCGTGCCCCTCTCCGACGCGGGCCCGGCCCGCGCCACCGTCGGCCGCATCGCCCGCGCCGCCCGCCGCGGCAACCCCCTCCTGGAGGTCGAGACCAGCGCCGCCGTCCACGAACTCCTCGTCACGCTGCGCCGCGCCCGCGCCGACACCGCCCCCGACGGCGAACCGGTCCTCCAGGCCCTCGCCCGCGACGCCTTCAAGCCGCTCTCCGTCGCCGACCACGCCGCCCGGCACGGCATGACCCCCGCCGAACTGCGCACCGCCGTCCGCCGCGGCGCCGGCTGCAGCCCCAAGGACTACCTCCTCGGCATCCGCCTCGGCCGCGCCAAGGAACTCCTCGCCGCCACCGAACTCCCCGTCGCCGCGGTGGCCAGACGCGTCGGCTACGACGACCCGGCCTACTTCTCCCGCCTGTTCACCCGCCGCGTCGGCACGGCACCCGTGCGCTTCCGGGACCAACAGGGACGTACGGTCCCCGGCGGCTGGAGCAACCAGGTCCCCGACCCCGACGATCCGCCGATGCTCCACTCCCCGGGAACACGGTGATCGCCCCCTCCGGCAGGGACGCGATGACCGAGACGCTCCGGGCACACGGTGATCGTCACTCTTCAGAGGCACGATGGCCGAGCGGCCGCGCATCACCCGCGGCACGCCACGTAGGGTTGGCCTCCATGACCACCAGCAACACCGGCTACGCGGACGGCGTCGACCCGGCCGTCCGCGCCGAACTCGCCCGGCTGCGCGAGAGCATCGACAACATCGACGCCGCCGTCGTCCACATGCTCGCCGAACGCTTCAAGTGCACGCAGCAGGTCGGCCTCCTCAAGGCCGCCCACCAGCTGCCGCCCGCCGACCCGTCCCGCGAGGCCCAGCAGATCGCCCGGCTGCGCGACCTCGCCGAAAACGCCAGACTCGACCCGGCGTTCGCGGAGAAACTCCTCAACTTCATCATCGCCGAGGTCATCCGCCACCACGAGAGCATCGCGGACAGCGCCGAAAGCGCCGAAAGCGGGGAATGACCTGTACGGCCAATAGCGACCTGTACGTCCAGGAGTGACCTGTACGGCCAGTATTGAACGTTAAGGCCTGGGGTGACTCGTGCGGCCGGGAATGGCCGTACAGCCGGGAATGCCCCGCAGCGCCTACCGGCAGGCGCCACACCCCGCACCGCAGTCGGCCCGCCCTCTCGGCCTGCGCGCCGAAATGAGGCATCCTGCGCTGAGTACTCCTTGTCAGTGCACAAGCACTTCCTGTCGTACTCCCTGTCGGCCGGTTCGGTCATACGCTTGTCCATACGCTTGTCGTCCAAGCGAAGGGGACTTCGCTCCATGCCGCCGGATGCCAAGATCCTCATAGTCGACGACCATGAGGAAACGCTCTACGCCCTGGAAAGCGCCCTGGCCCCGCTCGGTTACCACCTGACGCGGGCGACCAGCGGCGACGACGCGCTGAAGGAAGTCCTGCGCGGCCACGTCGGCCTGCTCCTCCTCGACGTCCGCATGCCCGGCGTCAGCGGCCTCGACGTGGTCCGCTACATGCGAGGCGTGGAGCAGACCCAGCTCATCCCGATCATCCTGGTCACCGGCTTCGGCCCCGACGCCGAACTCACCGCCACCGCCTACCGCCTGGGCGTCGCCGACCTCGTCATGAAACCCATCGACCCCTGGTCCCTGCGCATCAAGGTCCGCTACCTGTACGACTCCCACCAGCGCTACCGGTCACTGGAACGGGAAGTACGCGATCTCCGGGCCCTGGTGAAGGAACAGCCCCCCGCCGCACGCTACGTGGGCCCGGGGACGTAACCCCGCTCGGACGCCCGGACCGGGCGCCCCTGTGCCGGAACCCGCTCATCAGGCAGCATGGCACCTATGTCCGTACTGACGCGCGACGAAGCGCAGACCCGTGCCAAGCTCCTCGACGTCCACCGCTACCAGATCGAACTCGATCTCACGCGCGGCGACGAGATCTTCGACTCCCGTACCGTCATCCGCTTCACCACCCGCGCGGACGGGGACACCTTCGTCGAGCTCAAGCCCGCCGAACTGCGCTCCGTCACCCTCGACGGCCACCCCCTCGACCTGGACACCCTCTCCCTGGACGAGAACCGGCTGCCGCTCAAGGACCTCACGGCCGGCGAGCACGAACTGCGCATCGACACCGCCATGCGCTACTCCCGCACCGGCGAGGGCATGCACCGCTTCACCGACCCCACCGACGGCGAGACGTACGTCTACACGCAGCTGTTCATGGACGATGTCCAGCGAGTCTTCGCGGCCTTCGACCAGCCCGACCTCAAGGCTGTCTTCGAACTGACCGCGACGGCCCCCGAAGGCTGGACCGTCCTCGCCAACGGCATCACCGAGCGCCAGGAGGACGGCAGTTGGCGGGCCGCCGCCACCCCACTGATCTCCACCTACCTCGTGGCCGTCGCCGCCGGACCCTGGCACTCCGTACGCACCGAACACCGCGGCCTGCCCTTCGGCATCCACTGCCGCCGCTCACTGGCCCCCCACCTCGACACCGACGCCGACGAACTCTTCGAGATCACCCGCCAGTGCTACGACCGCTACCACGAGAAGTTCGAAGAGCCCTACCCCTTCGACTCCTACGACCAGGCGTTCGTCCCCGAGTTCAACGCCGGCGCCATGGAGAACCCCGGACTCGTCACCTTCCGCGACGAGTTCGTCTACCGCTCCGCCGTCACCGACACCGAACGCCAGACCCGCGCCATGGTCATCGCCCACGAAATGGCCCACATGTGGTTCGGCGACCTCGTCACCCTGCGCTGGTGGGACGACATCTGGCTGAACGAGTCCTTCGCCGAGTACATGGGCTACCAGACCCTCACCGAAGCGACCCGATTCACCGACACCTGGACCGACTTCGGCATCGTCCGCAAGGCCTGGGGCTACGACGCCGACCAGCGCCCCTCCACCCACCCCGTCGCCCCCGACCCCGAGGCCGTCCCCGACACCGCCTCCGCGATGCTCAACTTCGACGGCATCTCCTACGCCAAGGGCGCCTCCGCCCTGCGCCAACTCGTCGCCTGGCTCGGCGAGAAGGACTTCCTCGCCGGCATCAACACCCACTTCGCCCGCCACAAGTTCGCCAACGCCACCCTCGCCGACTTCATCGAATCCCTCGCCGCGGCCACCGAACGCGACGTCCACGCCTGGGCCGACGCCTGGCTGCGCACCACCGGCGTCGACACCCTCACCGCCTCCGTCACCGCCGAACCCGGCGAATGGACCCTCGCCCTCGACCGCGCCGGCAGCCGCCCCCACCGCGTCACCATCGGCGTCTACGACCGCGACCTGAGCGACGGCCGCACACTCACCCTGCGCGAACGGTACGAGAGGGACGTCCCCCAACAGCCCGCCGCCGAGCCCCGCCCCGGCACCCGCCCCGCCCTCGTCGTCCCCAACGACCACGACCTCACCTACACCAAGCTCCGCCTCGACGACGTGTCCAAGGAGACCGCCCTGCGCGGCATCTCCGGCGTCCCCGACGCCCTCACCCGCGCCGTCCTGTGGAACACCCTGCGCGACATGGTCCGCGACGGCGACCTCGACCCCGCCGCCTACCTGGACACCGCCCGCGCCCACCTCCCCGAAGAGCGCGACCTCGCCGTCGTCCAAGGCGTCCTCACCTTCGCCACCACCCAGGTCGCCAACCGCTACCTGCCCGCCCACGAACGGCCCACCGCCCTCGCCACCCTCACCTCCCTGTGCCGCGACCTCGTCCGCCGCACCGAGGACGGCGACCACCCCGGCCTGCGCCTCATCGCCGTACGCCACCTCATCGACGTCGCCGCCCAGCCCGACACCATCAGCGCCTGGTTCTCCGAAGGCACCGTCCCCGGCGGCCCCGAACTCGACCCCGAACTGCGCTGGCGCATCCTCGGCCGCCTCGCCGTCCTCGGCGCCATCGACGACGCCGTCATCGACACCGAACTCGTCCAGGACCCCAGCGCCACCGGCCAGGAAGGCGCCGCCCGCTGCCGGGCCGCGCTCCCCGACCCGGTCGCCAAGCGCGCCGCCTGGGACTCGATGTTCACCACCGACGACCTCTCCAACTACCTCTTCATCGCCACCGCCCAGGGCTTCTGGCAACCCGAACAGACCGACCTCGTACGCCAGTACGTCGACCTCTACTGGACCGACGCGACAGCCGTAGCCGCCCGCCGAGGCCCCGCCATCGCCGACGCGGCGGGCCGCTGGGCGTTCCCGGCCTACGCCATCACCCCGGAAACACTCCGCGCAGGCGAACAATGCCTGACAGAAACGACCCCCATCCCCGCCCTCCGCCGCAAACTCACAGACCAACTGGACGACTTGGCACGGGCGTTGCGAGTACGAGAGTCATAGAGAACTGACTGGCAGGCCCCGCGCCCCTTTTGTCCCGGGGGCGCGGGGCCTCTTTCTTACCGGGGCGCGGCCAACCGCCTGTCTTTCAGGCGCGTGGGGCTCGCCTTCTTACACGGGTGCGGCGAACCGCCCGTCTTTTAGGGGCGCGGGGAACTGCGCGACCAGCCCCCACCCACCCGCACGTCTCCACCCACCCGCACGTCTCCACCCACCCGCACGTCCCCACCCACCCGCACGTCCCCACAACCCCGGCGCGGAGCGCCAATACCCCCTTTCGAGTGCTGATCACCGCACTCTCGGCGCACGCAACCCCAAACCCCGACACGCTGGAAGTCCCCGCCCCGCGCCCCGGAGGACAACCATGAGCCCGCTCGCATCAGGCCCCCAAGGCCCAGACACCCTGCGACCGTTGCTCACCACCGTCCTCGAAGCACTACAGGCAGGCGCAGCCACCCGCGACGGCCCCCTCCCCGCCGGCGGCCCCGAAGAGGTCGCCGCCCGCCTCCGCGAAGCCCTCGGCGACCCCCTCCCGAACCACGGCGACGAAGACGCCCTCCGCACCCTCGTCCAAGCCTTCGCAGCAGGCGCCGCAGACCCCGCGGACCCCCTCTGCGCCGCCCACCTCCACTGCCCACCCCTCGCCGTCGCCACCGCCGCCGACCTCGCCGCCTCCGCCCTCAACCCCTCCCTCGACTCCTGGGACCAGGCCCCCGCCGCCTCAGAACTCGAATCCCTCGTCACCAAGGCCCTCGCCGCCGAGGTCTACGGGGAGGTCTACGCGGAGTCAGGCCAAACCCGGACAGACAGCGACGCCATCGTCACCACAGGCGGCACCGAGTCCAACCAACTCGCCCTCCTCCTCGCCCGCGAACGCCACGGCCACACCCAGCTCGTCTGTGCCGAGAACGCCCACCACTCCCTCCGCCGCGCCACCTGGCTCCTCGGCCTCCCCGAACCCGTCACCGTGCCCGCCCCCGCAGGCACCATGGACCCCGCCGCACTGAACGAAGCCCTCACCGCACTCAAAGGCCCCCGCGGCTCCCTCCTGGTCGCCGCCACCGCGGGCACCACCGACGCCGGCCTCATCGACCCCCTCCCCGACATCGCCGCCCTCTGCGAAACCCACGGCGCCCGCCTCCACATCGACGCCGCCTACGGCGGAGGCCTCCTCTTCACCGACCGCCACCGCCCCAAACTCGACGGCCTCGCCCGCGCCCACACCGTCACCCTCGACCTGCACAAACTCGGCTGGCAGCCCGTCGCCGCAGGACTCCTCGCCGTACGCGACCCCCACGACCTCGCAGCCCTCACCCACCACGCCGACTACCTCAACGCAGACGACGACACCGAAGCAGGCATCCCCGACCTCCTCGGCCGCTCCCTTCGCACCACCCGACGCCCCGACATCCTCAAGATCGCCGTCACCCTCAAAACCCTCGGCCGCACCGGACTCGGCGCCCTCGTCGACCAAGTCTGCGAACAGGCCGCCCAGTTCGCCGAGCTCATCCAGCGTCACCCCCGTTTCGAGCTCCACGACCGGCCCACCATCAGCACCGTCCTGTTCCGGCCCGCCGACGCGACCGACGACACCGTCGCCGCCGTACGCCGCACGCTCCTCACCGAAGGCCGGGCCGTCCTCGGCCGCGCCCGCCTCGACAACCGCCTCTGGCTCAAAGCCACTCTGCTCAACCCGCACACCGGACCCGGCGACCTGGCCGCGCTCCTGAAACTGGTGGAAGGACACACCCCGCGATGACGCCCCCCACGTCACCCACACCCCCCGCACACCCCGTACACCACGAGCCCGAAGCCCCCCGCGACCTCGTCGGCATCGGCATCGGCCCCAGCAACCTCTCCCTCGCCGCCCTCGCCCACCCCCTCGCCGAACTCGACACCGCCTTCTACGAACAGCGCCCCACCTTCGAATGGCACCCCGGCCTCCTCATCGAAGGCACCACCCTCCAAGTCCCCTTCCTCGCCGACCTGGTGACCCTCGCCGACCCCGCCAGCCCCTGGACCTTCCTCAACTACCTCAAGGCCCGCGACCGCCTCTTCCCCTTCTACTTCGCCGAGCGCTTCCACATCCACCGCGCCGAATACGCCGCCTACTGCCGCTGGGTCAGCGACAGCCTCCCCGCACTCCACTTCGGCCACCAGGTCGACGCCGTCCGCTGGAACCCCGAACGCGACGTCTTCGAAGTCGACTTCACCCAACTCGACAGCGACGGCGAAGCCGAAGCCCTCGGCCGCACCTACACCAAGAACATCGCCCTCGGCATCGGCACCGCCCCCTACATCCCCGAACCCCTCCGCCCCCTCGTCGAAGCCCCCGGCGTACCCGTCATCCACGCCGCCGACTACCTCACACACCGCGAACGCTTCCTCACCGCCGAACACATCACCGTCATCGGCTCAGGACAGTCAGGCGCCGAAGTCTTCCTCGACCTCCTCAGAAACCGCCCCGCAGGCCGCGAAAAAATCCACTGGCTCGCCCGCACCGAGGCCTTCGCCCCCATGGAGTACTCAAAACTCGGGCTCGAACACTTCACACCCGACTACACGCGCTACTTCCACGCCCTGCCCGAACCCGTACGCGACCGGCTCGTCCCCGCCCAATGGCAACTCCACAAAGGCATCGACGCCGACACCATCGCCGCCATCCACGACGAGCTCTACCGCCGCACCCTGAACGGCGGCTGGCCCGACACCGTCCTCACCCCCGGCGTCCACGTCCGCACCGCCGGCCGCATCGCCACCACCAAGGTCGAACTCCACCTGGAACACGCCGAACAGGCCAGCCGCTCCCGCATCACCACCGACGCCGTCATCCTCGCCACCGGCTACCGCGAACGCCCCCTCGACCGACTCCTCGCCGGCCTCGACCCCTACATGCGCCGCGACGCCTCCGAACGCCCCCGCATCGACGACCAGCACCGCCTCGTCCTCGACCCCTCCGTCAGCGGAGCCGTCCACGTCCAGAACGGCGAACGCCACACCCACGGCATCGGCGCCCCCGACCTCGGCCTCACCGCCTGGCGCAGCGCGAGCATCCTCAACTCCCTGACAGGCAAAGACCCCTACCCACTGCCGAGCCGAACCGCCTTCACGACCTTCGGACTCACCCAGCAGCCCCAGATCCCGCCCGCCAGGCAGCAGCCACGGATGCTCACACCACTCGCCGAATAGAAGCCAACCAGCCGAACAGAAGCCAACCAGCCAAACAGAAGCCGACTAGAAGACCGGCGTCCCCTCACGCGTCAGCTTCCAGTCCACCGAAGCGAACTCCTGCGGGTCCAACGACCCCTTCGCCGTCACCCACTCCGCGATCCGCGTACGGATCTCCGTCGACTCCGCCCACAGCTCCTTCGCCGACGCCACATGCGGGAACGCCCCACCACCATTGGCACGGTAGTTGTTCACCGCGAACACGAACTGCTGCGCGTCGTCCAGCGCCGCACCGTTGTAGGAAAGGTTCTTGATCCGCGAACCCGCCGCCTGCGCGATGTCGATGTCGTACGTCAGCCCCGACACGTAGTCGTAGTTGTAGTCCGGCCGGTTGCCCGCGTTCGTCAGCTTCTCCACGTCGACCGCGGCACCCGCCGCCGTCTGCACGAAATACTGCGCCGAGTACTCCAGATACGCCCGCACCTGCGCACCCGTCATCAACTTCGCGACCAGCGTGTTGTCGTACACATACAGACTCGACAGATCCCGGATCGTCACATCACCGGCCGGAATCTCCGACGTACGCGAAAACGGCGACGCCTGCGACAACACCGGCAACGACGCGTACTCCGTCCCCACCAACGCCGCCTTGACCACATCCTCCTGAACCTTCGTGATCAGGTCGATGATCGGGGCGTCCTTGTACCGCGCCTCGACCGTCGTCAGCGTCTGAGTCGCCGTCCCCACCACCTGGTTCACATACGCCACGACCACGTCGTGCTCGTCCTTCAACAGCCTCGTGATCCTCGGGTCGTCGGCCACCGAGTTCGAGTTGCGGACCGACGCCGCCACCGACTCGACCGTCCAACGCCCCTTCTCGAAGACCAACTCGAAGTCGAACAACGACAACCGCTCCGCATACGCCAACGGCTCCGACAGAACGACCGTCTTCCCCGTCTTCGTGTTCGTCACCTTCAACTCGGGAATCTCCACATGCGCGTGCCCGACAAGAATCGCGTCGATCCCCGGCACCTGCTGCGCCACCAACGCCGCCGAATTCTCCACATACGGCAACTGATCACCGTACGAGGACGTGCCCGACGAACCGGAGTGCGCCGACACGACCACCACGTCCGCACCCATCGACCGCAGCTTCGGCACCCACTTCGCCGCCTGCTCCTCAAGACCCGGGAACGTCAACTTGCCCTGCACATAAGCCTTGTCCCAGATCGCGATACCCGGGTTGGTGAGGCCGAGCACGGCCACCTTCACCGACGGGGCGCCCGGCACCCGGAACGTCTTCATGAAGTACGGAGGAAAGGCCGGCTTCAACGTCTTCGCGTCCAGCGCGTTCGCACCCAGCAGCGGGAAACGGCACTGCTCCTCGAACTTCCGCAGCGTCTCGATGCCGTAATTGAACTCGTGATTGCCGAGTGCCACCGCGTCGTACCCGATCGCGTTCATCGCCTGAGCCATGGGGTGGACAGGCCCACCCTTGGCCGTGATCGGATCCACCTTCGCGTAGTAGTACGTGAGAGGCGTGCCCTGGATGGTGTCACCGGCGTCCAGCAGGAGTGTGTTGCACCGCCCCTTCTCCTTGCGGACCGCGTTCACCAGCGTCGAGATCCGCGCCAGCCCCTGCGCGTTGCCCGCCGCGTCCTTGTACTCCGCGTCCTTGAAGTAGTCCCAGTTGAAGACATGACCATGCAGATCGGTCGTGCCCATCACCGTCAGCGAGTACCGCTTCGGCTTCCTGCCACCCTTCGCCACCGCAGCCTCCGCCGCCTCAGCCGCCTCCGCACTCGGCGCCGCGACCGCACCGGCCAGGGCGACCCCCGCCCCGGTCACGGCGGACTTCTTCAGGAACTTCCGACGGTTCAGCGGCATGACGGGCTACTCCTCGGGGAACGGTCAACAGTCGACGACACGCGCAGATACGCGCGTAGATTCTGACCCGGACATGGCGCACGACAACAGCCCCCGCAGGTTTCGATCTGATGACCGGCGAGGCCCGGAAACGGGCCGCCGGTGACAGAGTGGGACGTATGACATCGCCCTCCGAAGCCTCCGAGGAAACCCGGTCCGCGGTCCCCTACGGCACACCCGACGCACCCCGCATCGCCGTCCGCGGCGAAGCCCACCTCGAAGTCGACCCCGAAATCGCCCGCATCGGCATCACCGTCAGCGCCCGCGGCACCGACCGCCGCGACGCCCTCACCGACCTGACCCGCCGCAACACCACAGCCCTCGACCTCGTCAAAACCTACGCCGACGCCGTCGAAAAACTGGAGACAGGCGCCTTCTCCATCACCCCCGAACTCACCAAACACGGCCGCGGCGAACGCATCCGCGCCTACCACGGCCGCGTCCACATCACCGCCGAACTCACCGACTTCACCGCACTCGGCGAACTCACCACCCGACTCGCCGACCTCGACCTCACCCGCGTCGACGGCCCCTGGTGGGCCCTGCGCCCCGACTCACCCGCCCACCGCCAGGCCAGGCAACAAGCGGTACGCGAAGCCGTCCAACGAGCCCGCGAATACGCCGAAGCCCTCGGCACCACACTCGCCGCCCTGGTCGAACTCGCCGACATCGGCGCCGAGAACGCCCACCCCTACGGCATGGAAACGCAGACCGCCCGCATGCGCACCATGGCATTCGACTCGTCAGCCCCCGAAGCGGCCCCCGCCCTCGACCTCGAACCCGAACGACAGCACGTCTACGCACAGGTCAACGCCCGCTTCACCATGTCACCGCCGGTGCTGTGACAACCTTCCGAAATGCTCATCGGAGCACCCCCGTGCACAATTCAACACTTGTCAATAGCCCTTCACGCAAAGGTCGTTGAGTAGTCATGCCCGACCAATTCCCTACCCACTGGTAAGGCCTAGGCTCGAACCATGCGCCGAGCGAAGATCGTCTGTACATTGGGCCCCGCCACCGACTCGTACGACCAGATCAAGGCACTGGTCGACGCCGGAATGGACGTAGCCCGCTTCAACCTCAGCCACGGCAGCCATGCCGACCACGAGGAGCGCTACCAGCACGTACGAAAGGCCTCCGACGAGAACGGCCGCAGCGTCGGAATCCTCGCCGACCTTCAAGGTCCGAAGATCCGACTCGGCCGTTTCACCGAAGGCCCCGTACTCCTTGAACGCGGAGACACCTTCACCATCACGGTCGAAGAGGGCGCCGAGGGTGACCGCCAGACCTGCGGGACCACCTACTCCGGCCTCGCCGCCGACGTCACCACCGGCGAACGCATCCTCGTCGACGACGGCAAGGTCTGCCTCGAAGTCACCTCCGTCGACGGCCCCCGCGTCCACACCACCGTCGTCGAAGGCGGCATGGTCTCCGACAACAAGGGCCTCAACCTCCCCGGCGTCGCCGTCTCCGTCCCCGCCCTCTCGGAAAAGGACGAGGCGGACCTCCGCTGGGCCCTGCGCACCGGCTGCGACGTCATCGCCCTCTCCTTCGTCCGCAGCGGACGCGACATCAAGGACGTCCACCGCATCATGGACGAAGAGGGCCGCCGCCTCCCCGTGATCGCCAAGGTGGAGAAGCCCCAGGCCGTCGAGAACATCGACGACATCGTCGCCGCCTTCGACGGCATCATGGTCGCCCGAGGCGACCTCGGCGTCGAAATGCCCCTCGAACAGGTCCCGATCGTCCAGAAGCGCGCGATCAAACTGGCCAAGCGCAACGCCAAGCCGGTCATCGTCGCCACCCAGATGCTCGACTCGATGATCGACAACTCCCGCCCGACGAGGGCGGAGGCAAGCGATGTCGCCAACGCCGTGATCGACGGCACGGACGCGGTGATGCTCTCCGGCGAGACGAGCGTCGGCAAGTACCCCATCGAAACGGTCCGCACGATGTCCCGCATCGTCGAGGCGGCGGAGGAGGACATCCTGGCCAAGGGCCTCCCTCCCCTCACTGACCGGAACAAGCCCCGCACACAGGGCGGCGCGGTGGCCAGGGCGGCGGCGGAGATGGGCGACTTCCTGGGCGCGAAGTTCCTGGTCGCGTTCACGCAGTCGGGAGACACGGTTCGCCGCTTGTCGCGTTACAGGTCACCCATCCCGCTCCTCGCCTTCACCCCGGACCCGGCGACCCGCTCCCAGTTGACCCTGACCTGGGGCGTCGAGACGTTCCTGGGCCCGCACGTGGACTCGACGGACGCGATGGTCGACCAGGTGGACGAGCTGTTGCTGAAGTACGGCCGCTGCGAGAAGGGCGACATCGTGGTCATCACGGCGGGCTCACCGCCCGGGGTTTCGGGTTCGACGAACTTGGTACGGGTCCACCACATCGGCGAGGACGACAGCCCCAAGTAGGGGTGTGGGGTCAGTACTTGGGGCCTACGTGGGTGTCCATTAGGGCTACGGAGGCGCGGCGGGCGACGGATACGTTGAATGAGTTGGACTGCTTCCAGTCGACGCCGACCTTGTCGAGGGTGTCGGTGTAGAGCCGTGTGATGTCCGCAGAGAGATTCGTGAAGAAGTACCGCGGGTATTCGTAGCGCTTCTTCTCGCCTGCGACTACGCGCGTGGTCCAGTTGGTGATCCGGCAGCCGTCGGAGTGGATGAGGCCCCGGACGAATTCCCACGGGTGGGTGTCCACCATCTCCTGTTGCCAGGGTTCGAGGGCGATGGTGCGTTCGTGTTTCCTGCCGGGACCATGTTGGGGGAACAGACTGGGCCAGTGTGGGCTGTAGCTGGTGACCATCGCGCAGCCCTGTTTCTGGAGGACGTAGACGCCGATGCCGGGACGCACCTTCGCGATGGCCTCGCGACACAGCTGAAGTAGCCCTGGCCATGCATCGGCGCAGGCAACTCTGAGGTAGTAGCCGGTGCCGCGCATGTGCGGGCTGATGCAGCCGTCGCCGAGATAGAGGCCCAGTAGGTAGGCGTACGCAGCTTCATCTGCTGGTGGGCCGGGGTCTGGAGTGGTCATGCGGGGCAGTGGCTCGATCCGGTCCTGCCAGGAGCGGATCGCAGCGCGTGAGATGCCTGTCTGCTTGCTGACGGAGTTCAGGCTGCGGCCCTGGCCTACCAGCGCGAGTGCCCGCTTGCGTGTGTCCATGTCGTACATGCGCCCACTCTGTGAGGCTGTTCGTCTCGACACGCAGCAAAAAGCGGATGTTCACGAGAACGTGGACATCCGCTTTCTTGTGGTGACCTTCAAATCGAAGGAAAAGTGCCCCGGGTGGGACTCGAACCCACACTGAATACCTTTTGAGGGTATCGTCTCTGCCGATTGGACTACCGGAGCTCCTGCGAATCGAAGGAGGCCTCCGATCCGCTGCGTTCCCACCATACCGCAGCTAGGTACGCTCTTGGGAGCAGTACCTGCCCCATAACAAGGAGCCCCCGTGACCGCCCCCGAGTCGCCCCAGCCCGTAGACGCGCCCGACGACGACAAGTCGCACGTGCCTCCGCTGACGACCCGTGTCGTCATCGCCGAGGACGAGGCGTTGATCCGTCTCGACCTCAAGGAGATGCTCGAAGAAGAGGGATACACGGTCGTAGGCGAGGCCGGTGACGGTGAGCAGGCCGTCGAGCTCGCCCGGGAGCACCGGCCCGATCTCGTCATCCTCGATGTGAAGATGCCGAAGCTCGATGGCATCTCCGCTGCCGAGAAGATCGCCGAGGAGTCCATTGCTCCGGTGCTGATGCTGACCGCCTTCTCGCAGCGTGATCTCGTCGAGCGTGCCCGCGACGCCGGCGCGATGGCTTATCTCGTCAAGCCGTTCAGCAAGAGTGACGTCGTTCCGGCGATTGAGATGGCTGTCTCGCGGTTCACGGAGTTGAAGGCGCTGGAGAAGGAGATCGAGGATCTCACGCAGCGTTTGGAGACGCGGAAGCTCGTCGATCGTGCGAAGTCGGTGCTGCAGACGGAGTACGGGCTGTCGGAGCCGGCCGCGTTCCGTTGGATTCAGAAGACGTCCATGGATCGGCGTATGTCGATGCAGCAGGTCGCTGAGGCGGTTATTCAGGACGCCGACGAGAAGAAGGCCGCGAAGGGCTGAGCGGCGAGCCACGAGCCCGCGAGTCCATGAGCGTACGAACCCACGAGCGTACGTACGACTGAGGCCCGCACCCGGTGTTAGGGGGTGCGGGCCTCAGCCGTACGCGAGTAGCTGCGAGTAGCCGGGCTGTGAAGGCAGCTCGGCTCAGTCCTCGCCGAGGTATGCCTTGCGGACCGACTCGTCGTGGAGGAGGTCCTGGCCGGATCCGGAGAGGACGATGCTGCCGACCTCCATGACGTGTCCCTGGTCGGCGAGCGAGAGTGCTGCCTGGGCGTTCTGCTCGACGAGCAGGATGGTGGTGCCCTGGGACTTGAGTTCGGAGATGGTGGCCATGATCTTCTGCATCATGATCGGCGAGAGGCCCATGGAGGGTTCGTCGAGCATGAGGAGTTTGGGCTGGGACATCAGGGCCCGGCCCATGGCCAGCATCTGCTGTTCGCCGCCGGAGAGGGTTCCCGCGGCCTGCTTCCTGCGTTCCCCGAGGATGGGGAAGAGGTCGTAGGCGCGCTGGATGTCCTTCTCGATGCCTGTTTTGTCGCTGCGGAGGAAGGCGCCGAGGCGGAGGTTGTCCTCGATGGTCATGCGGGGGAAGATGTGCCGCCCCTCGGGGGAGTGGGCGAGTCCGAGGGAGACGATCTGGTGGGCGGGGGTCTTCTTGAGTGACCTGCCCTGGAACTTGATCTGGCCGCCGACGGGCTTGAGGAGGCCGGAGAGGGTGCGCAGGGTGGTGGTCTTGCCGGCGCCGTTGGTGCCGATGAGGGTGACGACCTGGCCGGCGTCGACCTTGAAGGAGATGCCCTTGACGGCTTCGATCTTGCCGTAGGCGACCCGGAGGTCTTCGACTTCGAGGAGTGCGGTCATCGGTCGTTCTCCTTGCGGGGCGCGGCGTCCGTGGCGGCGTCGGCCTGTGCTTCGGCGGCTTCGACCTCGGCGAGTTCCTCCTGGCCGGGTGCGTCTTCGAAGGGTTCGCCGAGGTAGGCGGCGACGACGCGTTCGTCGCCCTGGACGGTGGCGCTGTCGCCTTCGACGAGCTTTTCGCCTTGGACGAGGACGGCGACGCGGTCGCAGAGGTTGAAGATGAACCGCATGTCGTGCTCGATGACGAGGATGGCGATGCCCATGTCCCGGATGGCGAAGACGAGTTCTTCGGTGGCGCGGGTTTCTTGGGGGTTCATGCCGGCGGTGGGCTCGTCGAGGAGGAGCAGGCCGGGTTCGCTGGCGAGGGCGCGGGCGATTTCGAGCTTGCGCTGTTCGCCGTAGGGGAGGTTCCTGGCGAGGTGGTCACGCTTGCCTGCGAGGCCGATGAACTCGAGGAGTTCCATGGCGCGGTCTTCGGAGGCTTTTTCGGCTTTCTTGAAGCCGGGGCCGCGTACGAGTGCGGACCAGAGTCCTTCTTTGGTGCGGGTGTGGCGGCCGACGAGCACGTTTTCCAGGACTGTCATGTTGGCGAACAGTCGGATGTTCTGGAAGGTGCGGGCGACGCCGGCGGCCGTGACCTTGAAGGACTGGGGTGGCAGGACGGTGCCTTTGTAGCGGACTTCGCCCTCGGTGGGGATGTAGAGGCCGGTCAGGCAGTTGAAGAAGGTCGTCTTGCCGGCGCCGTTGGGGCCGATGAGGCCGACGATTTCTCCGGTGTTGACCTGGAGGTCGACGTTGCGTACGGCGGTGAGGCCGCCGAAGCGCATGGTGACGCCGCGTGCGTCGAGGACGGTTTCGCCGGGGGCGGTGGGGCCCGGGGCGGTGCCCTTGGTGGTGGTGTCGGTTGTCATCGTGGTCAGGCCCCTGCCTTGCTGAGGACTGTGGGAGCTTCCGCTTCCTCGTGGAATTCGAGCTGGCGGCGCCGGTTCGGGATGAGGCCTTCCGGGCGGAAGCGCATCAGCAGGACGAGCGCGAGGCCGAAGGCGAAGAGCTGGTAGTCGTCGAGGAACTGGAGCTTGGCGGGGATCAGGTAGAGCAGTGCGGCGCCGACGAGGGGGCCGCTGATGGTGCCCATGCCGCCGAGGACGACCGCTGCGAGCAGGAAGGCCGAGTTGGGCGGGACGACGGCGGCGAACTGGTACTGCTCGGGGGTCACGGTGTAGGTGACGTGTGCCTGGACGGATCCGGCGAGGCCGGCGAGGGAGGCGCCGAGGGCGAAGGCGATGAGTTTGACGCGGAAGCCGTTGATGCCCATGGCGAGTGCGGCTGTTTCGTCTTCGCGGATGGCGACCCAGGCGCGGCCGATGCGGGAGTCGCCGCTGCGGCGGAAGACCACTACGACGATGAGCGTGATGAGGAGCATCAGCAGGAAGTAGTTGGCGAAGCGCGCGATGGTGAATCCGGCGATGGTGTGCTCTTGGCCGAAGTCGAAGCCGAGGATGTTGAGGTTCGGGATCGAGGAGATGCCGTTGGAGCCGTTGGTGATGTCGGGTCCGCTGGTGCCGTCCATGTTGAGGACGGTGATGCGGAAGATTTCACCGAAGCCGAGGGTCACGATGGCGAGGTAGTCGCCGCGCAGTCGGAGGGTGGGGGCGCCGATGAGGACGCCGAAGACCATGGCGACTGCTGCGCCGAGGAGGGCGGAGGCCCAGAACGGCAGGTGGATGTCGAAGGGGGAGGAGGGGGAGCCGGAGACCATGGCCGCGGTGTAGGCGCCGACGCCGAGGAAGGCGACGTATCCGAGGTCGAGGAGTCCGGCGAGGCCGACGACGATGTTGAGGCCGAGGGCGACGGTGGCGAAGATCAGGATGTAGACGCCGATGGTCGCGTACTGGTCGTCGGACTGGGTGAAGGGGAATGCGGCGGCTGCGGCGAACGCGCCGATCAGGGTGACCGTGCGGTGTTCGGCGGTGAGCGCGGAGATCCTGTTGACGAGTCCGGCCTTGGCCGCGGCGGCGAAGCCGAAGCCGGCGGTCATGAGGAAGCCGATGAACTGTTCGTCGTACTCGGTGCCGATGCCGTAGGTGAAGACGATCAGGCCGAGGGTGAGTGCGGCGACGATGACGAGGATTTCGGCGTACGCGGGCAGCTTGTGGGCCGGGGCCTTGGTGGTGCCGGTGGCGAAGGCTGCCTTGACGACGCTGAGGGTGTGCCGTGCCTTGTGGCGGAACTGCTCCCAGGAGGTGTCGTCCGGGTCGATGGGGTCGGGTGCCGGCGGTTCGAACGGGAGGGAGAGTGCGCCGAGGAGGGCGGCGAGGGTGGCGATGGCCACGACCCAGCCGCCGGGTTCGAGGTTGGCGAGGCCGCCCAGTTCGTAGCTGATCGCGATGATCGTGAACCAGGCGGTGGCGAACGCGGCGAGCGCGGCGAGCTTGATGGCGCTGTCGGCGCCGGCGGGTGTCAGCCAGCGCAGGCCCTTGATGCCGTAGGAGGCGAGGGCGAAGAGCGTGGTGAGGGCGCCGCCGATGAGGACGAGGACCTGTAGTCCGCCGGGGTAGCCGTAGACGGTGAGGTCGCCGGGGAAGGCGGCTGTCCAGGTCCAGGCGAGGAAGGTGGAGATGACGGTGAGGATGCCGCCGCCGGTGGCGAGGGCGCGTCCGATGTGCGGGGGAATGCCGACGAGCCCGGTTGTGGAGCGGGCGGGCTCCTGCGCGGGCGTCTGGGGGTTGGTGGTCTGTGTGGTCATAGGTCTCACGCCCTGTCCGCGACGCGCTCGCCGAGCAGGCCCTGTGGCCTGAACAGGAGTACGAGGATGAGGAGTACGAAGGCCCAGACGTTGGCCCAGGACTGGCCGCCGAGCTGTGACATGCCGGGGACGTCGGCGATGTAGGCGGTGGCCATGGTTTCGGCGAGGCCGAGGACCACTCCGCCGATCATGGCTCCGTAGATGTTGCCGATGCCTCCGAGGACGGCGGCGGTGAAGGCCTTGAGGCCGAGGATGAAGCCCATGCGGAAGTCGATCTGGCCGTATTTGAGGCCGTAGGCGAGGCCTCCGACGGCGGCGAACGCGGCGCCGAGGGCGAAGGCGACCACGATGATGCGGTCGGTGTTGATGCCCATGAGCTT
This sequence comes from Streptomyces sp. NBC_00878, assembly GCF_026341515.1. Taxonomy (NCBI): domain Bacteria; kingdom Bacillati; phylum Actinomycetota; class Actinomycetes; order Kitasatosporales; family Streptomycetaceae; genus Streptomyces; species Streptomyces sp. NBC_00878. The sequence goes on from NZ_JAPEOK010000001.1 coordinate 8,189,180, forward strand.
GGCGGTGTCCGGGTCCTGGGCGGTGGCTTGCATGCCGCGTCCGGTCCGGGTCTTCATGACGAAGTAGGCGAGGATCGCCATGCTGATGGGGGCGGCGACGAAGACGAAGACGTCACCGGTCTGGATGGTGACGCTGCCGATCTCGAAGGGGCCGCCGTCGATCTGCGGGAAGGTGCGCGCCGACTTGGCGTTGGGGTACCAGGCCCATACCGCCTGCTGGAGGGCCAGGGAGAGGCCGATGGCGGTGATGAGGGGCGCGAGGCGTGGTGCGGTGCGCAGGGGGCGGTAGGCGAACCGTTCCGCTCCGATGGCGACGATGACGGCGATGGCGATGGCGCCGACGAGCATGAGTGGCAGGGCGATCCACATGGTGGTGCCGTCGGGCAGTACGTACAGGTGGACCGTGAGCGCGCCGAAGGCGCCGATCATGAAGATCTCGCCGTGGGCGAAGTTGATGAGCTGGACGATGCCATAGACCATCGTGTAGCCGATGGCGACCAGCCCGTACATGGATCCCAGTAGCAGGCCGTTGACCAGCTGCTGCGGCAGTTCGTTCACCGCATGTCCTCCGAGCGTTCGGATAGTCGAGGGATGTGACCGGATGTGAGTCCGCGCGGGGCGCTTGTCGTGCAGCGCCCCGCGCGGCTCGTTGAGTGGTGCGGGTGGGTCAGCCGGAGTACGTGCCGGACTTGACCGCCTTCCAGGCACCGCCCTCGACGGAGTAGACGGTGAGCTGCTTGTTGGTGGCGTCGCCGAACTCGTCGAAGGAGACCTTGCCGGTCACACCGTCGAAGGAGACGCCCTGCATGGCCTCGGTGACCTTGGCGCGGGCGTCGTCCGGAAGCTTGCCGTCGTTGTCCTCGACGACCTTCTTCACGGCCTCGATGATCGCCCAGGCCGAGTCGTAGGAGTAGCCGCCGTACGCCTCGTAGGCCTCCTTGTAGCCCGCGGCCTTGTAGTTGGCGACGAACTCCTTGGCGGAGGGGAGGTCCTCGACGGGCGCGCCGACCGAGGTGGCGAGGTCGCCCGTGCCGCTGGCGCCCGCCAGCTTGATGAAGTCGGCGCTGTAGATGCCGTCGCCGCCGACCACCGGGATCTTGGCACCGGCGGCCTTGATCTGCTTGCTGAGCGGGCCGGCCTGCGGGAACTCGCCGCCGTAGTAGACGACGTCGGCGCCGGAGCTCTTCACCTGGGTGGCGACGGCGGAGAAGTCCTTGGTGTCGGGGTCGATGTGCTGCGTACCGGCGATCTTGCCGCCGAGCTTCTTGAACTCGGAGGTGAAGGTGGCGGCCAGGCCGGCACCGTAGGTCTTCTTGTCGTCGATGACGTAGACGCTCTTCTTCTTGGCGTCGTTGAAGACGTACTGGGCGGCGAACGGGCCCTGGATGGCGTCCGTGGTCGCGGTGCGGAAGTACGACTTGTACGGGCGGGCCTTCGTGCCGCCGTTCCACTCCGTGCCCTGGGTGAGGGCAGGGTTGGTGTTGGCGGGGGAGACCTCGACCAGCTTGGCGTCGTCGAAGACCTTCTGCATGGACTCGGCGACCGAGGAGTTCAGCGGGCCGACGACGCCGAGGACGTTCTTGTCGGCGACCAGCTTGGTGGCGTTCTGCTGGCCCGACGAGGGCTGTGCCTGGTCGTCGAGGGCCTCGACCTTGAAGGTGACCCCGTCGACGGTCTTTTCCTTGTTGGCCGTCTTGGCGGCGAGGTCCACGGAGTTCTTGATGCCGAGGCCCAGCGAGGACAGGTCACCGGTCAGCGGGGCGTCGACGCCGATGACGACGGTCGTGCCACCGCCGCTGGAGTCCGAGCCGCCGCCGTCCTCGTCGCGCGAGCCGCAGGCGGTGAGGGTGAGTGCTCCCGCCGCCAAAGCGGCGGTGATGGCGATGAGTGAACGTTGACGCACGATCAGCAGTCCTTTCCCTGGCACGGCCGTTCCTCGTGGAGCGGGCCGAGTCGAGCGCTGGGCCGAAAATAATTCGAAACCGATGGCGCGGTGACTGGCCGTGACTCTAAGCGCGTGGAGGGAACGTGGAGGAGAGTCTGAGTGATGCTGTGACGCTCTTGTTATGACACGAGGTAATGCAGAGCGGTACTCAGCGGGTGGATGGGCAGAATTCTGGCTGATTCGTCCTGTCCACATAGTGAGAACCTGCAGGACCCGCCGTGGTCATTTCAGGAGTGTCCTACTGTTTTGGTGATGACGGGGGGCCGTTACCGCAGGCTACTCGAAGGGCCTGTGAGAGGTCGTGCGCATAGCGCTCGCCCAGGATGAAGCTGTGGTCTTCCATTGCGCGCGTATTACGCAGAGTTACGTCCAGGAAAGGGAGCCCGGCGTTTGACGGCACATTCGCGCATTCCGTGACATGCATCGTGACGACGATCTTGTGGCCGAAACCGGGCCTGGTCCGGAAAGGCGGGTGCGGAACCGAGGTGAGCGACAGGGTGGCGTAGGGCTGGGAAATGCGCACGATGGTGATCGTGGGGCCGGACCGCACGGTGACCTTCACCCCGAAGCTGAAGCTTCTGCTCGGTGCTTTCGCGGGCGGACCCTCCTCGCCGAGGTAGGCGATGTCCACAGCTTGGGACGGGTAGGGCGCTTCGGGCGGCGGCGGCTCGTGGGGCCGGGTCGCGAAGAGATAGCCGCCGCCCGCCACGAGGGCGACCGCGGTGGCGGATGCGAGCACGGCACGACGGTGCCGGGCGTACAGGCTTGTCAGCCGCTCGCGCGGGGTCCCGGGGAGGAGCGGCGGGGTCGGCTCGACGGTGTCCCACGCGCGTGTGCCCTCGCCCGGCTCGACCGGACCGATGCCGCTCAACTCCAGGGCCCTCCCGTCGGATCGCCGTCGCGGTACCGCTCCGTGCAGCGTTCGCGCGCGCTGCGGTCGATCAGTTCCTGCGCCGCCCGTTCGCCCGAGCGCTTCTGCTCGGCCCGGGCCCTGTCCACGACGTCCATCAGGATCTCGTACTGCCCGTTGGACAGGCCCATCGACTGGTAGTCGCCGTAGGTGTCACCCTGCATCACCTCCCGCGACCAGTGGGCGACGATCCGCGCGCACAGGTCCTCGGGAGGTGTGGCCGACGGCGACGTCGGCGCACCTCCCGAAGCGGCCCGCGCACTCGCTGTCCCACCCGGCGGGCCGGACTCGCCGCATCCGGTGGCCAGGGCGCCGGTCAGGAGGACCAGCCCGAGCACCGTCCCTCGCCAAGGGGTCCCACCCGTTCCCATCCCATGACGCTATGCCGCCGGGTGCCCGGGATCAACGCCGCCCGCGGACAACGGATTTCCGGTGGGTCGGTTCGCGGCGTTGATCCGCTCCACATCGCTCGGATTCACCCCTCGCAGCATGCACGTCAGCCGCGCGGTGCACACCCGCTTGCCGTCCTCGTCACTGATCACGATCTCGTACGTGGCCGTCGAGCGGCCCCGGTGGGCAGGTGTGGCCACTCCGGTCACCAGGCCGGAGCGGGCGCCCCGGTGGTGGGTGCAGTTGAGGTCGACGCCGACGGCGATCTTGGAGCTGCCGCCGTGCAGCATGGCGCCGATCGAGCCGAGTGTCTCGGCGAGCACGGCGGAGGCGCCGCCGTGCAGGAGCCCGTACGGCTGGGTGTTGCCCTCGACCGGCATGGTGCCCACCACGCGGTCCACGGAGGCCTCGACGATCTGGACGCTCATGCGCGTGCCGAGGTCTCCGGCGGAGAACATGGCGACCAGGTCCATGCCGAGCGCCGAGTACTCGTCGATGACTTCCTGCGGGAACTGCACGCGGTGCTGCTCGCCCATGGGGTCCGGCTCCTTCGTCGTCGATCGTGCTGTCTGGATCAGGCTCGCCTAAGCGAACGCTCAGTTGGTGTCCGATTGTTCCAGACGGACGACGACGGACTTGCTGGCGGGCGTGTTGCTGGTGTCAGCCGTGGCGTCCAGCGGCACCAGGACGTTCGTCTCCGGGTAGTACGCGGCCGCGCAGCCGCGGGCCGTCGGGTAGTGGACGACCCGGAAACCGGGCGCGCGCCGCTCCACGCCGTCCCGCCACTCGCTGACCAGATCGGTGTACGAGCCGTCGGCGAGACCCAGCTCGCGCGCGTCCTCGGGGTTCACCAGAACCACCCGGCGGCCGTTCTTGATGCCCCGGTAGCGGTCGTCCAGGCCGTAGATCGTGGTGTTGTACTGGTCGTGCGAGCGCAGGGTCTGGAGGAGGAGACGGCCCTTCGGGAGCTTCGGGAACTCGACGGGTGCGGCGGTGAAGTTGGCCTTGCCGGTGGCCGTGGGGAAGCGGCGCTCGTCGCGCGGGGCGTGCGGGAGGGCGAAGCCGTTCGGGTCGGCCACGCGCGCGTTGAAGTCCTCGAAGCCCGGGATCACCCGCGCGACGCGGTCGCGGACCGTGGCGTAGTCCTTCTCGAACTCCTCCCAGGGCGTGCGGGATTCGGTGCCGAGGACGCGGCGGGCGAGGCGGCACACGATGGCGGGCTCGGACAGCAGGTGCTCGCTGGCGGGCTCCAGACGGCCGCGTGAGGCGTGCACCATGCCCATGGAGTCCTCGACCGTCACGAACTGCTCGCCGCCGCCCTGGAGATCGCGCTCGGTGCGGCCGAGGGTCGGCAGGATCAGGGCGCGCGCGCCCGTGACGGCGTGCGAGCGGTTGAGCTTCGTCGACACGTGCACGGTGAGGCGGGCGCGGCGCATGGCCGCCTCGGTGACCTCGGTGTCGGGGGAGGCCGACACGAAGTTGCCGCCCATCGCGAAGAAGACCTTGGCCTTGTCGTCGCGCATCGCGCGGATGGCCCGTACGACGTCGTAGCCGTGCCCGCGCGGCGGAGCGAAGCCGAACTCCTTCTCCAGGGCGTCCAGGAAGGCGGGCGCGGGGCGCTCGAAGATGCCCATCGTGCGGTCGCCCTGCACGTTCGAATGGCCGCGCACCGGGCAGACGCCCGCGCCCGGGCGGCCGATGTTGCCGCGCAGCAGAAGGAAGTTGACGACCTCGCGGATGGTCGGCACGGAGTGCTTGTGCTGGGTGAGACCCATCGCCCAGCAGACGATGGTGCGCTCCGAGGCGAGGACCATGCGCAGGGCTTCGTCGATCTCCGCGCGCGTGAGGCCCGTCGCGGTGAGCGTCTCGTCCCAGTCGGCGGCGCGGGCGGCCTCGGCGAACTCCTCGTAGCCGTGGGTGTGTTCGCCGACGAACGCCTCGTCGACGGCGCCCTCGGTCTCCAGGATCAGCTTGTTCAGGAGGCGGAAGAGGGCCTGGTCGCCGCCGATGCGGATCTGCAGGAACAGGTCGGTGAGCGCGGCGCCCTTGAGCATGCCCTGGGGGGTCTGCGGGTTCTTGAAGCGCTCCATGCCCGCCTCGGGCAGCGGGTTCACGGTGATGATCTTCGCGCCGCCCGCCTTCGCCTTCTCCAGGGCGGTGAGCATGCGCGGGTGGTTGGTGCCCGGGTTCTGCCCGGCGACGATGATCAGGTCCGCCTTGTACAGGTCCTCCAGGAGGACGCTGCCCTTGCCGATGCCGATGGTCTCGTTGAGCGCGGAACCCGACGACTCGTGGCACATGTTGGAACAGTCCGGCAGGTTGTTCGTACCGAACTCGCGGGCGAACAGCTGGTACAGGAACGCCGCCTCGTTGCTGGTGCGCCCCGAGGTGTAGAACAGCGCCTCGTCGGGGGAGGCGAGGGCGGTCAGCTCCTCGGCCACGATGTCGAAGGCGCGCTCCCAGGGCACCGCCTCGTAGTGGTCGGCGCCCTCCGCGAGGTACATGGGCTGGGTGAGACGGCCCTGCTGGCCCAGCCAGTAGCCACTGCGGTTCGCGAGGTCGGCGACCGTGTGCGCGGCGAAGAAGTCCGGGGTCACGCGGCGCAGGGTGGCCTCTTCGGCGACCGCCTTCGCGCCGTTCTCGCAGAACTCCGCCGTGTGCCGGTGCTCCGGCTCGGGCCAGGCGCAGCCGGGGCAGTCGAAGCCGTCCTTCTGATTGACCCGCAGCAGCGTCAGCGCCGTGCGCTTCACGCCCATCTGCTGCTGGGCCATGCGCAGGCTGTGCCCGATCGCGGGCAGTCCGGCGGCGGCGTGCTTCGGCGCGGCGACCTGCGGTGCGTCCTGAACCGGATCACTCTGGGGCGGCTTGCCGGCCATCGCGGCCTCCTCTTCGAGCACACGTGTGAAGTACGTCTTCGATCCTCCCACGGGGCGCTGACAATGATCGGGCCCCCTCCGAGGCGGTGATCGTGCGCGGTGTGAAGGGGGTGACGGCCGCGGTGTGAGGGCGGTCGTGGAGGGCGGGGCGGGTCCGACTGTCAGTGGGGCGTGGCAGGATCGGGGGCGTGGCAGATTCAGCATCGAAGAAGACCGAGAAGACCTCCGGCGGCGGACGCCCGCTGCTGATGCTCATGGACGGGCATTCGCTGGCGTACCGAGCGTTCTTCGCGCTGCCCGCGGAGAACTTCACGACGGCGACGGGCCAGCCGACGAACGCGATCTACGGCTTCGCGTCGATGCTCGCCAACACCCTGCGTGACGAGGCGCCCACGCACTTCGCGGTGGCGTTCGACGTCTCGCGCAAGACATGGCGCTCCGAGGAGTTCACCGAGTACAAGGCGAACAGGTCGAAGACGCCGGACGAGTTCAAGGGCCAGGTCGAGCTGATCGGCGAGCTCCTGGACGCGATGCACGCCGAGCGGTTCGCCGTGGACGGCTTCGAGGCGGACGACATCATCGCCACGCTCGCCACCCAGGCCGAGGCCGCGGGCTTCGAGGTGCTGATCGTCACCGGCGACCGCGACTCCTTCCAGCTGGTCTCCGAGCACACCACCGTGCTCTATCCGACGAAGGGCGTCTCCGAGCTGACGCGGTTCACTCCGGAGAAGGTCTTCGAGAAGTACGGCCTGACGCCCGCGCAGTACCCCGACTTCGCGGCCCTGCGCGGCGACCCGTCCGACAACCTCCCGGGCATCCCCGGAGTCGGCGAGAAGACCGCCGCGAAGTGGATCAACCAGTTCGGGTCGTTCGCGGAGCTGGTCCAGCGCGCCGAGGAGGTCAAGGGCAAGGCCGGACAGAACTTCCGCGACCACCTGGACGCGGTCAAGCTCAACCGCCGCCTCACGGAGATGGTGCGTGACGTCGAGCTGCCCAAGACGGCCGCCGACCTGGAGCGCGCTCCGTACGACCGCACGGCCGTCGCGATGGTCCTGGACACCCTGGAGATCCGTAACCCCTCGCTGCGCGAGCGGCTGCTCGCCGTCGACCCCGGGGCGGAGGAGGCGGACGCCGGTCCGCCGGCCGCCGCGGGTGTGGCGGTGGACGGCACGGTGCTCGGCGCGGGCGAGCTGAAGCCGTGGCTTGCCGAGCACGGCACCGCGGTCCTGGGCGTCGCCACGGTCGACACCTGGGCGCTCGGCACGGGCTCGGTCGCCGAGGTCGCCCTCGCCGCGGCCGACGACGCGGCCGGCTGGTTCGACCCGTCGCAGCTGGACGAGGCCGACGAGAACGCGTTCGCGGCATGGCTCGCCGACCCCGACAGGCCCAAGGTGCTGCACAACGCGAAGAGCGTGATGCGGGTCTTCGCCGAGCACGGCTGGAGCGTCGAGGGCGTCTCCATGGACACCGCGCTCGCCGCCTACCTCGTCAAGCCGGGCCGCCGCTCCTTCGACCTGGACGCGCTGTCCCTGGAGTACCTCGGCCGTGAGCTGGCGCCCGCCGCCACGGCCGACGGGCAGCTCGCCTTCGGCGCCGACGAGGGGGCCGAGGCCGACGCGCTGATGGTGCAGGCCCGCGCGATCCTCGACCTGGGCGACGCCTTCACGGAGCGCCTCAAGGAGGTCGGCGCGGCGGACCTGCTGCGTGACGTGGAGCTGCCCACCTCCGTGCTCCTGGCCCGCCTGGAGCGGCACGGCATCGCCGCCGACAAGGCCCATCTGGAAGCCATGGAGCAGATGTTCGCGGGCGCCGTCCAGCAGGCGGTGAAGGAGGCGCACGCGGCGGCGGGGCACGAGTTCAACCTCGGCTCGCCCAAGCAGCTCCAGGAAGTCCTCTTCGGTGAACTGGGCCTGCCCAAGACGAAGAAGACGAAGACCGGCTACACGACCGATGCCGACGCGCTGGCCTGGCTCGCCGGCCAGACCGACAACGAACTGCCGGTCATCATGCTCCGCCACCGCGAGCAGGCGAAGCTCCGCGTCACCGTCGAGGGCCTGATCAAGACGATCGCCGCGGACGGCCGCATCCACACCACGTTCCACCAGACGGTGGCCGCGACGGGCCGTCTCTCGTCGCAGGACCCGAACCTGCAGAACATCCCGGTCCGCACGGAGGAGGGCCGCGCGATCCGCCGCGGCTTCGTCGTCGGCGAGGGCTTCGAGTCCCTCATGACCGCCGACTACAGCCAGATCGAACTGCGCGTGATGGCCCACCTCTCCGAGGACGAGGGCCTCCTGGAGGCGTTCACCTCCGGCGAGGACCTGCACACCACCGTCGCCTCCCAGGTGTTCTCCGTCGAGGGCTCCGCGGTCGACGCGGAGATGCGCCGCAAGATCAAGGCCATGTCGTACGGACTGGCGTACGGCCTGTCCGCCTTCGGCCTCTCCCAGCAGCTGAACATCGACGCCGGCGAGGCCCGCGCGCTGATGGACACGTACTTCGAGCGCTTCGGAGGCGTACGGGACTATCTGCGCCGAGCGGTCGACGAGGCGCGGGCGACGGGCTACACGGCGACACTCTTCGGGCGCCGCCGCTACCTCCCCGACCTCAACAGCGACAACCGCCAGCGCCGCGAGGCGGCCGAGCGCATGGCTCTGAACGCGCCGATCCAGGGCACCGCGGCGGACATCGTCAAGATCGCCATGTTGAACGTGGACCGTGCTCTGCGGAAGGCCGACCTCAAGTCCCGCATGCTCCTCCAGGTCCACGACGAAATCGTCCTGGAAATCGCCCCGGGCGAGCGAGCGAAGACCGAGGAACTGGTCCGCCACGAGATGGCCAACGCCGTGCATCTCCGGGCCCCACTGGACGTGTCGGTCGGCTCGGGCCCCGACTGGGAGTCGGCGGCGCACTAGCGTTCCACTGGGGCGCGGTATTCGGCTGCGGGTCCGGTGGGGGCTGGTCGCGCAGTTCCCCGCGCTCCCAGAAAGCAGGGGCTGCGCCCCTGCAGACGAAAGACAGGGGCGCAGCCCCGTCTTTCAGGGGCGCGGGGCTGTGCCGATTTGCGGCTCCGCCGCGGGGCGCGACCAGCCACATCCGGCCCGCACCCAACACACAACCCCCGACACCCACCGCCCTCCTCCCAACCCCCGGAGGCCCCGTCACCCACGTGGCCCCCGACCACAAGCCCCCGGCAGAGCACCCCGCAAGGATGCGGGCATGGGTCCTCACATACGACACGTGCGACATGTACGGCACGCACAGCACATACGGCACATACGCCGCGTGCGGTACGCACGCCACTGCCGCACCGCCCTCGTCGCAGCCCTCGCCTCCGTGCTCCTCGTGCCGGTCCCCGCCGTCTCGGCCGCCGCGGCCAGCCCCAGAATCCCGGCCGGCGCCACCACCAGACGCGTCCCGGCCGACGCCGTCGAGTGGACCGACTGGACCGACCGGCACCCACGGTCGGGTGACAGGGACCGCCACGCCCCCTCGGCAGCCGCCGGCTCCGTCACCTGCCACGCCCCCCACGCTCCCGCCCTGGCGTCCCGGCTGTCCCGCGACATCAAGGCGGCCCTGTCGAAAAGGCGCGGCACGGTCTCCCTGGCGGTGTACGACGACCGCGGGGTCACCTGTACACGCGCCGGCACGCTGCGGTACGACTCGGCGAGCGTCGTCAAGGTGCTGATCATGGAGGGACTGCTCCGCCGCGCCGAGGAACTGGGCCGCCGGCTCACCCCGTGGGAAGCGGCGAACGTACGCCCCATGATCGTCAGATCCGACAACGGCTCGGCCGTGCGCCTGTGGGCCGCCCTGGGCCGCGGCTACCTGAACACCTTCCTCACTCGCGCCCGCACCCGAGCCACCGTCCTGGGCCCGGGCGGCTACTGGGGCCTCACCCGCACCACGGCGACCGACCAGATGCGCCTGCTGGGCGTACTGACGAACGCCGGTTCGTTCCTCCGCACTCGCGCGTCCGGCCTGAAGCTGCTCGCCGAGGTACGTGCGGATCAGCGGTGGGGCGTCCCCGCGGGCATGCCGAGGGGCCTGAAGGCCCATGTCAAGAACGGCTGGCTGCCCAGAGCCACCCACGGCTGGCGTGTCCACAGCATCGGCGCCTTCACCGGCGAGCGCCGCACGTACCGCATCGTCGTCCTGTCCCACGACAATCCCACGATGGCGTACGGCGTGCGCACCATCGAGCGCATCGCCCAGGCCGTCCACCGCGGCCTCAATCCGGGCCGCGGCATAGGCCGGGACCTCACCCCGGAGACCGAGATCAGCGAGGAGCCGGACGGCTCGGCTCCGTACGAACCGCTGCCGGGCTGGGACGGGCCGGAGCCGGACGCCACAGCCTGACCGCAACGCCGTACGCCGCCAGACCGACGGCGAGCCCCGCCCCCGCTCCGAAGCACACGGTGGGAATCAGCTCCCAGGGCTTCGCGCTCGACCCCCAGTACTCCCACCACCGCATCGCCCGCCGCACCGCCGCGACCGTCGCGCAGCCACCGATCACGGCCGCCGCGAGCCACCGGTCCCGTACGGACAGCACCGGCACCCCCACGGGCTCCGTGTCGTGCTGCCGCCGCAGGGCGACCACCACGAAGGCCGCGATGACCACCGCGGCGACCGCCGAACCGCCGTACTGCAGATACCAGTAGAGCGGCGAGCCCGCGATGTCCCGTCCGAGGACGGGGAAGAGCCGCATGCCCCACCGGTCGAGATGCGTGAACGCGTCCCACACGACATGCGTCAACGCGCCGAGCACCGCGGACACGTACCACCACACGGCGAGCGAAGTCCGGAGGCGGGCGCGCGGCGCACCGCAGCGCAGGAGGGCCCCGATCCGCCCCCGCCGGCCCCGCGGCAGCAGGGCCACCAGCGGCTCGCGCAGCACCAGCCAGGCGCCCACGAGTGCCCAGGCGACCAGGACATCGACCGTGAACACCCCGGTGAACGAGTGCGTGAAGTCGCCGAACTCCATTGCCTCCGGCAGCACACTCGCCGCGTAATAGGTCATGTCGGGCGCGAACGAACCGGCCACGAGCAGGGCCGGAACCAGTCGGCCGCGTCCGGTCCCGTCGGTGCGCACGGCAGGCAGGACGGCCGCGGCATGGCTGAGAGTGAACGGCAACTGGGCTCCTCGCGAACGACGTTGACCGCGCGCGACGGCCCGGTGATCCTTGGACGGTCCTGGGAACTGTCGTGCAACGGTCCTGGGAACTGTCGTGGACACCGACTTGGGACCGGTCCCGGCGATCCCCTGATCAACAACGCTCAGTATGCGGTGAGCGGTTCCCGTCGATTCCGCATGAGCCCAAGGCGCCGGGGCAGGAGAAACGGGATATGGCCAACCGGTGAAAAACGGGCACGAACGGGTGTCTGCGCGACGGAAGTTGTCGTAGTGTCGCCTGGGTCGCCGTGCGGGGGAGTGCGGCCGGACAACACAAGAACGCGCGAAGCGCGGGGGATCGTCCACGGGAGGGGTTACGCAATGGCGGCGCAATTCGGCAGGCGGGTTGTCAAGGGGGCTGCGACCACCGCTGTGGCCGCGGTCGCGGTCGCCGCCCTGTCCGCGTCCCAGGCCCCGGGCGTGACCGACACCTCGAAGGGCAGACAGAGCGCCGGTTCCACGCCCTCGCCCGACGCGGACGCCGACAAGAGCGCCACCGGCAACTCGCCGTACTACACGGACCTCCCGCCGCTCAACAGCCCGACCCCGTCGCCCAGTACGGGCACCGGAACGCCGACCGGCACGGGCGAAGCCGAGGCGGGCATACCCGCGACCGTCCTCGACGCCTACAAGAAGGCCGAGGCGTCGCTGGGCGACTCCAAGCCCGGCTGCAACCTGCCCTGGGAACTCCTCGCCGCCATCGGCAAGGTCGAGTCCGGCCAGGCCCGCGGCGGCCGCGTGAACGCCAACGGCACCACGATCACCCCGATCCTCGGCCCGGTCCTCAACGGCAACGGCTTCGCGAACATCACCGACACCGACGGCGGCGCGTACGACGGGGACACCGCCCACGACCGGGCCGTCGGCCCCATGCAGTTCATCCCCTCCACCTGGGCGTGGTCGGGCCGCGACGGCAACGGCGACGGCAAGAAGGACCCCAACAACATCTACGACGCGGCCCTCGCGGCCGGCCACTACCTGTGCCGGTACAACTGGGACCTCTCCGACCAGGCCGACCTCAGGCGCGCGATCCTCAGCTACAACAACTCGACGGACTACCTGAACACGGTCCTGTCGTGGCTGGAGTACTACCGCAAGGGCACCCACGAGGTTCCGGACGGCACGGGCACGCTGCCCTCCGGCCGCAGCGACGACAACGCCGGGTCGAGCCCCTCCCCGACGCCGACCCCGCCGAGCACGAGGCCGGGCTCCCCGACACCGGGCGGCGGCTCCACGAGCCCGACCCCGAAGCCGCCCACCACGACCCCGCCGCCGAGCACGCCGCCGACGTCCCCGAGCCCCACGCCCACCGACACGGTGGACCACCTGGAGGACGCGGGCACCGCCAAGCTCACCGCGACCGCGGGCGACGCCTTCGCCGAGAAGATAGCCACCCGCACCGAGACCCGGGCCGGCACGGCCGTCGCGAAGGTCCGGGTCCGGTTCACGATCGTCGGCGACACCGACGCCGCCTTCACCGGCGGCGAGAGCGTCGCGACGGTCGTCACCAACAGCGCGGGCGTGGCCACCGCGCCCGCGCTCCAGGCCGGCGAGAAGACGGGTGACTTCACGGTCCGCGCCACCGTCGTGGGCCGCGCGGTCTCCGGCCTCGACTACGCGGCGACGGTCACCGCCCGCCAGGCCGACGCCCTCGCCCGGACCAGTGACACCGCGCTGACCTGCGTCGCGGGCAGCGAGTTCGCGGACCAGGTCGAGATCAAGGCCACCTACAAGGGCGCCGCCGCGGACGGCGTCGCGGCCACTGCCACGCTCATCAAGGCGGCGGACGACGCGACCGCGAACGACAAGGGCCCCTACTTCAAGGACGCGGACGGCAAGACCGTACGGACCCTCGCGGGCCTCAAGACGGACGCGAACGGTCTCTTGAAGCTGCCGAAGCTGTACGCGGACGACACGGCCGGCACGTTCCTGCTCCGCATCAACACCACCGGCGGCGCCACGCTGACGGTCGAGCTGACGGTGACGGCGGCGGCAGCAACGGCCTCGCCGAGCCCCTCCGCCTCGTAGCCCCGTAGGCCTTCAGAACGACGGTGCCCTTCCAGCCGACCGGGCGGAAGGGCACCGTCGTTCTGTGTGTGCAACGTGTTCTCATCTCGCCCGCCCGTTGCTACGGTGCCCGACCTGACGATGTATCAGCTTCGCCGAGTCGGGAGGCCCCGCATGCGTGCCCTCATCGCCGCCGCGACCGGTCTCGCCGTCGCGCTCGCGCTCGTCCTCACGATCACGGCCATGGGCTCACCGGCGGGCAGGACGTCCCCCAAGCCGCTGCTCACCACCATCCCCAGCCACCCGTGACGCGCGCCTGTAGTGCACGCCCCACGACGTAGACCCCCAACGCACAGGGAGGGCCGCCGAGATGCGCCGCAAGGCCAGCCTGATCCTGCTCGCCCTCGCCGTGTTCTTCGCGGCGCTGTCCCCCCTGCTGCGCTGGTACGCCTTCCCGCGCCTGGCCAAGATCCCGGCCAATCAGTACCAGGACATGGTCCTGGAGGCGAAGGACGCGACCCTCCTCGACTACGGCACGATGAAGGCCAGGAAGGTGGACAAAGTCACCATCGTCCAGACTCTCAAGGGCAACGTCGAGGCCTCCGAGAAGATCGAGAAGACCGCGGGCCGCGACGTCGTCGTCTGGGACAGCCTCTCCTACGTCCAGGGCCCCGACGGCAAGATGGTCTCCAAGATCCCCGAGCGCTACATCTTCGACGCGCACACCCAGGAACCCGTCCACGCCACCGGCGAGATGGTCGACGGCGACCCGGTCGAACGCGAGGGCATCGAGTTCAAGTGGCCCTTCCTGACCGAGAAGCGCGCCTACGAGTACTTCGACGCACAGGCCCGTATCACCGCGCCCATCCACTACAAGGGCGAGCAGGACTTCCGGGGCGTAAACGTTTACTACTTCGAGCAGACCATCCCCTGGACCAAAGTGCCCTTCCCGAAGACCATGCCCGTCGAAGGCATCACTCCGGAGTCGGTCGCCAAGACGGGCACGACCCGCTGGTACACCACGGTCCGCAAGTTCTGGGTCGAACCCACCACCGGAGCGCCCGTCTACGGAGAAGAGATCCACAGGGAGGAACTGCGCGGCGGCACGCTCCTCGGGGACCGCGACAAGGTGACCGCCTTCTCCGGGCACGTGAAAATGCGCGAGGACTACATCCGCTCGACGGTCGACCTGGTCAAGTCCCAGCGGCTGCTCGTCCTGCTGATGACCTCGTACCTGCCGTGGGGCTTCCTGGCCCTGGGCATCGGACTGCTGTCGCTCTCCCTCTACCTGGAGGCCCGCAGCCGCCGCCCCGGCGACCCCTCACCGACGGAGACCCGCGAACCGGAACCGGTCGGCGCCTGAAGCAACGCCTCCAGGCGCCCCAGTCGCTCAGCTCGTCGCTAGGCCTGTCGCTCAGCGCTTGAGGCGCGCGTTCGTGTGCCGGGTCGGTTCGGCGGTCGCGGGGTCCTCGGGCCACGGATGCTTCGGATACCGGCCGCGCAACTCCGCCCGTACGCCCCGATAGCCGTCCCTCCAGAACGACACCAGGTCGGACGTCACGGCGGCCGGGCGGCCCGCGGGCGACAGCAGATGGACGACCACGGGCACCCCGGCGACGGCCGGCGACTCCCGCGCCCCGAACATCTCCTGCAACTTCACCGCCAGCACGGGCCGGTCGGGATCCGCGTAGTCGATCCGGATCCTGGACCCGCTCGGCACCTCGATCCGCTCCGGCGCCAACTCGTCGAACCGGGCCGCCTCCCCGGACGCCCACGGCAACAACCGGGCCAGCGCCTGCCCGGCATCGATCCGCCCCAGATCGGCCCGCCGCCGCGCCCGGCTCAACTCCGGCTCCAGCCACTCGTCCACGCGCGCGTGCAGGGCGTCGTCCGACACGTCGGGCCAAGGGTCGCCGACCTGCTGGTGCAGAAACCCGAGCCGCTGCCGCAGCACCTCGGCGTCCCGCGACCACCGCAACAGCGCCGGCCCTTCCTCCCTCAACCCCTCGACAAGCGCCTCCCGTACGAGCCCGGGCTCGATGTTCCGCAACGGCCGCACGGCCAGCTCCACCGCCCCCAGCCGCTCGACCCGCCGCGCCACGACGTCCCCGCCGGCCCAGCGCACCTCGTCGCCCTCGCCGTACAGGGCACCGGCCGCCTCGCGCGCGGCCCCTTCGTCGACCACGGCCCCGAGCCGCACGCGCGCGTGCCCCGCACCAACGGGCCGGTCGGCGACGGCGACAGCGATCCAGGGGGCGTCCCGCAACCCGCTCCCGTCACCCACCTCGGCCCGAGTGCCGGACACCATGAGATAGGAGCCCCCCTGCTTCCGGGCGACCCGCTCGGGAAAGGCGAGGGCGGCGACGAGACCGACGGCGTGATCGTCGGTGGCCTGCCGCGCCCCTTCAGGGGCGCGGGGAACTGCGCGACCAGCCAGAGACGGCCCGCAGGTATCAAACGGCACATCCCGCGGAGCGCTCGGCGCGGGCGCCGACGCGGCCCGCAGTCGCCGGACTTCCGTACGCCACCGCCCGGCGTAGGCGTCACCGCCGCGCCGGGCACCCCTCAACGCGGACGCAAGATCATCCCCGTACTCCCGCGGAGGCTCCTCGCTCAAGAGGGCGACCACTTCCGCGGCAAGCTCAGTACCCACGGAGTGCCCCGCGTCCAGCAGCGCCCGCCCGAGCCGCGGATGCAGCCCGAGCCGCGACATCCGTACGCCCCGCTCCGTCGGACGCCCGGCGGAACCCACCGCCCCGATGGCCTCCAGAACGCTCCGAGCGGCCGCCATGGCGCCTGTCGGGGGCGGATCCAGCAGTGCCAGCCCCGAAGCGTCAGGATCGCCCCAGCAGGCCGCCTGGAGGGCGAACGCCGTCAGGTCGGCCACCTTGATCTCCGGCGCCGGGAAACGCGGCAGACGCCCGTCCTCGGCCTCCGCCCAGCACCGGTACACCGCACCCGGGGCCTCGCGCCCGGCCCGCCCGGCCCGCTGCCGACCGGCCGCCTGCGAGGCCCGTACCGTCGTCAGCGCGCTCAGCCCGCGCGCGTGGTCGACGCGCGGCTCACGCGCGAGACCGGAGTCCACGACCACCCGCACGCCCGGCACCGTCAGCGACGACTCGGCCACCGACGTCGCGAGGACCACCCGGCGCCGCGCACCCCCGGACAGCACCGCGTCCTGCACAGCGGCCGGCGCCCGCCCGTGCACCTGAAGCACCTCGATGTCGCCGAACTCGCCGAACTCGCCGAACTCGCCGAGTTGTCCGGCGACCCGCGAAATCTCCCCGACGCCGGGGAGGAAGCACAGGACATCCCCGTCGCGCTCGGAAAGCGCCCGCCTCACCACCGACGCCACATGCGTCAGCAGCACCGGGTCGACCCGCATGCCGTGCGGCGGCCGCACCGGGCGAGCGGCCGGCGCCCAGAGCACCTCCACCGGATGGGAGACACCCTCCGCCGCGACCACCGGCACTTCGCCGAACAGCCGTGCCCACCCCTGCGCGTCGGTCGTCGCGGAGGCGGCCACCAGCCGCAACTCGGGGCGCAGCGCGGCCCGTACGTCCAGCAGGAACGCCGCCACGGTGTCGGCGTCCAGATGCCGTTCGTGGCACTCGTCGAGCACGACCACGTCGACGCCCGCCAGTTCCTGATCGCGCTGCAGCCGTTGCAACAGCACACCGGTCGTGACGACCTCCACGCGCGCGCGTGGCCCCACCACCCGCTCCCCGCGCACGGTGTACCCGACGCTCTCGCCGGTCTTCTCGCCCAGCAGCCACGCCATCCGCCGCGCCGCCGCCCGCGCGGCGATCCGCCGGGGCTCGGCGACGACGACACGGCGTACGGGCCCCTCGCCGACCAGACCGGCGAGCACGAGCGGCACCAGGGTCGTCTTGCCGGTGCCGGGCGGCGCGACGAGCACGGCGGCACCGTGCGCCTCCAGGGCGTCGCGCAGGCCGGGCAGTGTGGTGCGTACGGGAAGGAGGTCGAGCGCGTCGTAACGGATCACACGCTCAGTCTCTCCCCCAGCCTCCGGCCGGGGCTGCCCCCAACTCGCTTCGCTCGCACACGAAGATCGCCGACCCCGGGATGAGGTTTCCCCGAAGGGGCGACCAGCCGCCCCACTCCTGGGTGTTCCAGGCGGGCCACTCCGGCTCGACCAGGTCGACCAGCCGGAAACCGCCCGCCACCACGTCCCGGACACGGTCGCCGACCGTCCTGTGGTGCTCGACGTACACCGCGCGGCCCGCCTCGTCCTGCTCGACGTACGGCGTGCGGTCGAAGTACGAGGAGGCCACGCTCAGCCCCTCCGGGCCGGGCTCGTCGGGGAAGGCCCAGCGGATCGGGTGCGTGACGGAGAAGACGAACCGGCCGCCGGGCCGCAGCACCCGGCGCACCTCCCGCAGGACCGTCACGGGATCCGCGACGAACGGCAGCGCCCCGTACGCGGAGCACGCCAGGTCGAAGGAGGCGTCCGCGAACGGCAGTGCGCCGGCGTCCGCCTCCACGAGCCCCACCCCCTTGGCGCCGATCCGCAGGGCGTGCTGGAGCTGCCGGTGCGAGAGGTCCAGAGCGACCGGACGGGCCCCCTGGGCGGCCAGCCAGCGCGAGCACTGGGCGGCCCCCGCGCCGATCTCCAGGACGTCCTTTCCGGCCAGTTCCTCCATCGGTCCGAGCAACTCGGCCTCGATCTCGTCGAGGCCCTCGGGACCCCATACGAAACGGTCGTCGCCGAGAAACGTGCCGTGCTCGACCTGGTAATCGTCCGCGTTCCGGTCCCACCAGCCACGATTGGCGCGGGTGCTCTCGCCGGCCCCCGCATCGCGTCGTGTCGCCTCGGGCTCGAACTGTTCGGGCTCTTGGATGATCGGCTCCCTCGTATTAATCTGCGGGCTTCAATCTGCGGGCTCTTCCGGCAACCCGTCCCGTCGGCCGTCACGTACGGGGCGCCGCAGGGCCCACGTGGCCTCCTGAGACGGGTCTTGTGCCGGGTATGCGGCGTTCCGCCCCGGGTGTGCGCCTTCGCGCATTGACCCTGTCCGGCTGCCCCCGTATGCTACAAGTTGCGCTGCGGGCCTGCGCTCCTCAGACGTAGCAGGCTGCGCTCGCATCTGTTGTATGTCCCCTCGGTTTTCGAGGCGCCACCGGAATGTGTTCATCATCGAACACGGCCCGGATTCGGCGCTTCCTTGGCTGTCCGGCTTCTTCAGAGCGAAACGGGCTCCCGGCGTAAGCAGTACCTACGACTCACTGTCCGTACCGGAGCCCTTTCCCACATGACGAGCAGCACCGAGACCACCGCCACCACCCCGCAGGTTGCGGTCAACGACATCGGTAACGAGGAAGCCTTCCTCGCCGCGATCGACGAGACGATCAAGTACTTCAACGACGGCGACATCGTCGACGGCGTCATCGTGAAGGTCGACCGGGACGAGGTCCTGCTCGACATCGGTTACAAGACCGAAGGTGTCATCCCGAGCCGCGAGCTCTCGATCAAGCACGACGTCGACCCCAATGAGGTCGTCGCCGTCGGTGACGAGATCGAAGCCCTTGTTCTCCAGAAGGAGGACAAGGAAGGCCGCCTGATCCTCTCGAAGAAGCGCGCCCAGTACGAGCGCGCCTGGGGCACCATCGAGAAGATCAAGGAAGAGGACGGCATCGTCACCGGTACCGTCATCGAGGTCGTCAAGGGTGGTCTCATCCTCGACATCGGCCTCCGTGGCTTCCTGCCGGCCTCCCTCGTCGAGATGCGCCGTGTCCGCGACCTCCAGCCCTACGTGGGCAAGGAGCTCGAGGCGAAGATCATCGAGCTGGACAAGAACCGCAACAACGTGGTCCTGTCCCGCCGTGCCTGGCTCGAGCAGACCCAGTCCGAGGTTCGCCAGACGTTCCTCACCACCCTGCAGAAGGGTCAGGTCCGCTCCGGCGTCGTCTCCTCGATCGTCAACTTCGGTGCGTTCGTGGACCTGGGTGGCGTCGACGGTCTGGTCCACGTCTCCGAGCTTTCCTGGAAGCACATCGACCACCCCTCCGAGGTTGTCGAGGTCGGCCAGGAAGTCACCGTCGAGGTTCTCGACGTCGACATGGACCGCGAGCGTGTCTCCCTGTCGCTGAAGGCGACCCAGGAAGACCCGTGGCAGCAGTTCGCCCGTACGCACCAGATCGGCCAGGTCGTGCCCGGCAAGGTCACGAAGCTGGTTCCGTTCGGCGCGTTCGTCCGCGTGGACGAGGGCATCGAGGGTCTGGTCCACATCTCCGAGCTGGCCGAGCGCCACGTGGAGATCCCGGAGCAGGTCGTCCAGGTCAACGACGAGATCTTCGTCAAGGTCATCGACATCGACCTCGAGCGTCGCCGGATCTCGCTGTCCCTGAAGCAGGCCAACGAGTCCTTCGGTGCCGACCCGGCCTCGGTGGAGTTCGACCCGACGCTGTACGGCATGGCCGCGTCGTACGACGACCAGGGCAACTACATCTACCCCGAGGGCTTCGACCCCGAGACCAACGACTGGCTCGAGGGTTACGAGTCCCAGCGCGAGGTGTGGGAGAACCAGTACGCCGAGGCGCAGACGCGCTTCGAGCAGCACCAGGCGCAGGTCATCAAGTCCCGCGAGGCGGACGCCCAGGCCGAGGCCGAGGGTGTCACCACCCCGGGTGCGGCTCCGGCCGCCTCCGGTGGCAGTGGCGGCGGCGGTTCGTACTCCTCGGAGTCGGACGACAACTCCGGCGCCCTGGCGTCGGACGAGGCGCTGGCCGCCCTCCGCGAGAAGCTGGCCGGAGGCCAGAGCTGATCGCTCACCTCTAGGCAGTAGCTAGCTGGTGACTGCGGGCCCGCACCCTTCTGGGTGCGGGCCCGCAGTGCGTCTACCTCGACAGGGCGCAGGCTCTGTCGTGCCTCGGCCTCGTGCCTGATGCGCGGTGCCTGGTGCCTGGTGCCTGATGCGCGGTGCGCGGTGCGTTGTGTCCGGTGTCCGCAGTCGAGGCGTTCTGGCGGCCGAGGCATTCCTTCGGCCGGAAGCTCGCGGTTGCAGAAACTTGCGGGATACACGAATAACTGATGGGCCGTAACCGGCCATTGGGAGGCTTCCTCGGTCGTTCAAGATCGAGAAAGCGAGCCCCGTCATGGCACAGCCTCAGAGCGGTCCTGGTACGAGTCGGCGTTCGTTCCTGCGCAAGGTGGGCCTCACCGGCGGCGCGGGCACGATGTTCGCCACCATGGGAGCGCTCGGTCTCGCCCCCACGGCCCAGGCCGCCCAGCGTGAACAGCCCTTCCACGCCCCGAAGCCGAGCGACTTCACACTCACCGGACGCGGCGCGGCCAAGGTGGTGGTCGTCGGCGGCGGCATCGCCGGCCTCACGACCGCGTACGAACTCGGCAAGGCGGGCTACGACTGTACGGTCCTGGAGGCCAGGGACCGCACCGGTGGCCGCAACTTCACGGTGCGGGGCGGCGACACCACCACCGACCTGTACGGCAACCGGCAGACGGCCCGCTTCGGCGACGGGCAGTACATGAACGCGGGCCCGGCCCGGCTGCCCCAGTGGATGGTCACCCTCGACTACTGCCGCGAACTCGGCGTCCCGGTCGAGGTGTTCACCAACGTCAACGCGGACGCGTACCTCTTCAACGAGTCGGCCGGGATGACCGAGCCGATGCGGTACCGCACGGCGAAGGCCGATGTCTACGGGTACGTCTCGGAGTTGCTCGCCAAGGCCAGCGACAAGGGGGCGCTCGACGCGGAGTTGACCGCCACCGACCGGGAGAGGCTCGTCGAGTTCCTCAAGGACTTCGGCGAGCTGGGAGACACGCTGGACTACACGGGCGGCGAGCGCCGCGGATACGACGTCGTCCCCGCGGCCGCGGGCACCCCCGGTGTGCTCCTCGGCGATGTCCCGTCCGCCTCCGAGGTGTTCGCGAGCGGCGTCGGCCGCTACTTCTCCTTCGAGTTCGGCTTCGACCAGGCGATGCTGATGTTCCAGCCGGTTGGCGGCATGGACCGGATACCGCGCGCCCTGACGAGGGCGATCGGGGGCCATCGCATACGCACTGGGGCCGTCGTTTCGAAAATCACCGACAAGGGGAGCGGCGTCACCGTCACGTACACCCAGGGCGGCCGGACCAGGAGCATCGACGCCGACTACTGCGTAGGCGCGCTGCCGCCCAACATCCTCGCCAAGATCCCGCACAACCTCGGCTCGGGAGTACAGACCGCGCTGGAGGCCATCACCCCGTCGTCCGCGGGCAAGATCGGCCTGGAGTACCGCTCCCGCTGGTGGGAGCTCGACCACCGGATCTACGGCGGCATCACCGAGACCGACCAGGACGTCACCCACATCTGGCACCCGTCCCACGGCTTCCACGGCGAGCGCGGCGTCATGATCGGCTACTACAACTACGACGCCGACGCGGACATGTACGCGAAGCTCACGCCCAGGGAGCGAGAGACGCGTGCGGTCGCCGCGGGAGTGAAGATCTACGGGCCGAAGTACCGCACCGAACTGGCGTCCTCCTTCTCTCATCACTGGCGCCAGACACCCCACCTGGAGGCCGCCTGGCACGACACCCCCGACGGCCCCGACCACGCCCGCTACAAGCCGCTCAACGAGCCCACGGGGCGCGTCTACTTCGCCGGCGACTGGCTCAGCTACACGGACGCCTGGCAGCACGGTGCGTTCACGTCCGCCCGCAAGGCCGTCACCGCGCTCCACGCGCGCGTGCTCGCGTCCTAGCGCCGTCATGCCAGCACGGTCATGGCAGCGCTGTCGTTGCTGCGCTGCCAAGGCCAGGCCATTGCGTGGTCGCGGCGCATGAGAAGCCGGTAAAAGGGGGCAGCGAAGGGGCGCGAGCGGGGAATGCTCGTGTCCCGGTCCGCGTTGTGCAGTACGAACACGAGGAGGAGCGGTCACTGTGCTTGATCCGCAGGGTTTGTACGCATGGGAGCCGAAGGGCCTGGCTGTCGTCGACATGGCGCTCGCCCAGGAGTCGGCCGGTCTTGTCATGCTCTACCACTTCGACGGATACATCGACGCGGGCGAGACCGGCGACCAGATCGTCGACCGGCTGCTCGACTCGCTGCCCCACCAGGTCGTGGCCCGCTTCGACCACGACCGGCTCGTGGACTACCGGGCCAGGCGCCCGCTCCTGACGTTCAGAAGCGACCGCTGGGCCGACTACGAGGAGCCCACGCTGGACGTGCGGCTCGTCCAGGACGCCACCGGCGCGCCCTTCCTGCTCCTGTCCGGTCCCGAGCCGGACGTCGAGTGGGAGCGCTTCGCCGCGGCCGTCCAGCAGATCGTGGAGCGCCTCGGCGTGCGCCTGTCCGTGAACTTCCACGGCATCCCCATGGGAGTGCCGCACACGCGCCCCGTGGGCCTCACCCCGCACGGCAACCGCACGGATCTCGTCCCGGGCCACCGCAGCCCCTTCGACGAGGCGCAGGTCCCCGGCAGCGCCGAGTCGCTGGTGGAGTACCGCCTCATGCAGGCCGGACACGACATCCTGGGCGTCGCCGCGCACGTGCCGCACTACATCGCCCGCTCTCCGTATCCGGACGCCGCGCTGACCGTCATGGAGGCGATCACGGCGGCCACCGGGCTGGTCCTGCCCGGAATCGCGCACGGTCTGCGCACCGAGGCGCACCGTACCCAGACCGAGATCGACCGGCAGATCCAGGAGGGCGACGAGGAACTCGTCGCGCTCGTCCAGGGACTTGAGCACCAGTACGACGCCGCCGCGGGCGCCGAGACGCGGGGCAACATGCTGGCCGAACCGGTCGACATCCCGTCTGCGGACGAGATCGGGCTCGAATTCGAGCGGTTCCTCGCGGAGCGGGAGGGCGACGCGTAGGCGCTTCGCTGGAGGGTTCTTATTCTGCCTGCGGGCGCGTGGTGGCTGGGCGCGCCCACGCGGCGGAGCCGCATATGGACACAGCCCCGCGCCCCTTTGGGGCGCCGCTGGATCTGTCGGAGCCCCCTCGGGGCGTTGTCGGTGGTGGGGCCTAAGCTCGTGAGCATGGTGAAGGTTGGTCTGACCGGTGGGATCGGTGCCGGTAAGAGTGAGGTGTCGCGGCTGCTCGTGGAGCACGGTGCCGTGCTGATCGACGCCGACAGGATCGCGCGGGAGGTCGTCGCGCCGGGAACTCCGGGGCTCGCGGCGGTGGTTGATGCCTTCGGTAAGGAGGTACTCGCCGAGGACGGCAGCCTGGACCGGCCGAAGCTCGGCTCGATCGTCTTCGCGGACGCGGAGAAGCTCGCCGTGCTCAACTCGATCGTGCACCCCTTGGTGGGCGTCCGTTCTCGCGAGCTCGAAGAGGCCGCCGCGGAGGACTCCGTGGTCGTGCACGACGTCCCCTTGCTCGCCGAGAACGGCCTGGCTCGGCTCTACGACCTCGTGATCGTCGTCGACGCGAGCCCCGAGACCCAGCTTGACCGCCTCGTCCGGCTGCGCGGTATGACCGAGGCGGACGCCCGGGCCCGTATGGCCGCCCAGGCCACGCGCGACAAGCGCCTGGAGATCGCGGACGTCGTCATCGACAACGACGTACCACTGGAAGCGCTGGAGCGGCGCGTGCGGGACGTGTGGGCGGATCTTGTCCGCCGGGCCCGGACGACCTTGGAATAGGGGGCCCTTCGGGGGCGTTGATTGCGTGCAGTGAGGGAAGGACTCTGCCGTGCCCGAGAGCAGCGGATTCGCCGGACGTACTCCGGAGACGCATGTCATCGACTTCCGTGCCGCCGAGCAGTTGCTGGCCGCGCGGGATCCGCGCGGCGCGGTGAAGCTGCTCGACGGAGTCATCGCCGCGCATCCGGAGAACACCGCGGCCCGGCTGATGCGCGCCCGTGCCTTCTTCGCGGCGGCGCAACTGCGGCCGGCCGAGCTGGAGTTCACCATCGTGCTGGAGCGCGAGCCGGACAACGCGTTCGCGCACTTCGCGCTGGCCCGCACCTACGAGCGCTCCGGCCGCCCTGACCAGGCCATACGCCACTTCAGGCTCGCGGCGGCGCTGGACCCGCAGCCCGAGTACCTGGCCGCGGCGCGGTTCGACTCCTGAGGCGTGGTTCGATTCGTGAGGCGCGGTTCGAGTGCTGAGCCACGGTTCGATTCCTGCGGCACGGTTCGACTGCTGATCCGAGCCGAGTAGATGTCCGAGCCTGTGCGTCGCACTGCTGGCCCGAGGCTGTTGATTCCGGGCGGCCCGCGGGGATCGCTGAGGAGCGCGCTCCATACGCGGTGTTCCGGCTATACGCGGTGTTCCGGCGGCCGGTACGGCGGGATGTCGGGTCCCGGCTGGTAGTGGGGTCCCTGGCGGATGTGCCTGAGGACCATCGACAGATCGACGGTGACGATCAGCCACAACACCCCGCAGGCGATGGCCCAGCCCGGCCGCCCGGCGAGGGCGAACGCGACCGTCCCCGCGAGCGCCCAGACGAGCCCCCACACACTGAGCCACAGGCGCGCTCGAAGCGCACTGCGCGCAGTTGTCGGTTCACTGCCTGTACGCATGGGGACCACTACTCCTACGGGAAAACGTACTCTTCGTGGTGCACGTTCACCAAAAGGCGGACTAACGGGGAGCGGCTGTGCTGGTGGAGGAGCTGCGGGCGGACGAGAAGCTCGCCGGATGGCTGAAGGACCTGGAGAGCGAGGGCGGGCCCGTCGGTCCACGGGCGGAGGCCGTCCTGCCGGACGCGGTCGCGCTGCCGGACGTCCTGCTCGACCTGTCCGTGCCGCACGAGTACGTCAACGAACTCGTCGGGCTGCGCGACCGGCTGGTGGCGGATCCGGACGCGATGACGCTGCTCCGGCGGTGCGTCGACCGGTTCGTACGTGACATGGGGGAGATCGGCAAAGGGTGGGAGCCGCCGGTGTTCCCGGAGTCCACCGGAGCGCTGGGCCGCACCTTTCATGTGTTCGTCTTCGTCGCCGCGCTGCCGTATGTGCGCGCCTACCACCTGCAGCGGGGCATCCCCGCGGACGTGTCCCGGCGCACCCTCGCCGACCTGGGCCGGCACATGGCCGTGCACAGGCGACGGGTCGGCACCGGCGGGCTGCTGGTGCCCTGGTGGATCTCACTGCACTTCCACGGGGAGCTGTACCAGCTGGGACGGCTGCAGTTCCAGCGTGCGCGGCTCGGCGGGCACACGGCACAGGCGGCCTCGGCCGCGGGCGTCGACACCGGCTCCGGTGACCTCTGTCTGAGCGTGCACATCGCCGACTTCCGCGGACCCCTGTCGCCGGAGGCCTGCGACCAGTCGCTTGACCTGGCACGGGAGTTCTTCGCCCGCCACTACCCGGACGAGCGCTACGCGGTGGGGGTCTGCCACTCCTGGCTGCTCGACCCGCAGTTGAAGCGGTACCTTCCGGCGGACTCCAACATCGTGCGCTTTCAGGAGCGGTTTCAGGTCGCGCACGAGGAGACGAAGGTGGACGACAGAAGCCCTGTCGGGTTCGTCTTCGGCGACCCCGAGCTGCCGGTCGAGGGGTTGCCGCGGCGCACCAGGGTCGAGCGTGCGGTCGGGGACCATCTGCGGGCGGGCGGTCACTGGTACGGGGGTCATGGATGGTTCGCTTGGTGACCGGAAGCACTGGGAAGTGCTGGGAAGCACTGGGAAGTGCTGGGAAGTGCTGGGAAGTGCTGAGAAGTGAGGCGAAGCCCTGGGAAGCGCTTTGACCAGCTCACGCCGTGAACGGTCATTGATGTCCGGCTCGTCCCGGACGAGTACCGGCCGCTTGTTGCCATTTCGCACTGTCACTCGAACGGGTGGTGTGGGCGGAGGCGGGAACGGGGCGGAGGGCACGGGCCGTTGGGCGGGTATGACGATCGAGATGCGTGAGGGATACGAGGGAACGGGGCCCGGCGCCATCACGCCGGACGGCTGCGCGGTGGAGTTCTACTCGCGGCTGCTCATCCGGGACGAGCCGGACATCATCGCCGGGGCCGTGCCGGCGGGGGCGCACATTCTTGAACTGGGCAGCGGCGTGGGGCGTGTTACTCACCCGCTCCTGGAGCGGGGCTTCACGGTGACGGCCGTGGACGAGTCGGCCGAGATGCTGGAGCGGGTGCGTGGGGAGCGCACGATATGCAGCCCCATCGAGACGCTCGACCTGGCGGGGGAGAAGTTCGACGTGGTGATGCTCGCGTCGTTCCTCGTGCACAACGGAGACGTCGAGGTGCGGCGCGGGATCCTCGACGCCTGCCGGAGGCATGTCGCGGACGACGGGTGCGTGCTGATCCAGCGCGAGGGGGAGGACTACCACACCAATCTGCCGCGCGAGCGGGAGGATCCGAGCGGGTGCACGGTGCGGATGTCGGCGGAGCCGGCCGGGGACGGGGTCAACTCGGTGCGGGCGGAGTATGTGTTCCCGGACGCGGTGTGGACGCAGACGTTCCTCTCCCGGCCGCTGACGAAGGAGGAGTTCGAGGAGGCGCTGGGGGAGTCGGGGCTGAAGGTCGACCGGTATCTGACGGAGGACCGGGTGTGGGTGCGGGTGGTGCCGACGTGATGGTCTGACGTGATGGTCTGGAGAGGGCGCACTCCCGGTACAGGGCAATGAAAACTGCCCGGTGCCGGACAACGAGACTCCCCGTGCAGGGCTGCGGATTCTTTGGGCGGCGATGAGTTTCGGATGGTGGGCGGGTCCATCTCTGTGACAGCGACGTGCACCGCTTCACACAGGAGACCCTCATGTCCGAGCCCACCCTTCCCGCCACCGCAGGCACCGTTACCGCAGGCACGGTCATCGCCGAGTCCGCGACCGCTCGTGGCCGTCGTGCCCGCCTCGGTCTGCGTGGCCTGCAGATGATGCTCGCCCTCTTCTACGCGTTCGCCAGCGCGCTGCCCAAGCTCATCGCGCACCCCTCGGCGGCCGAGATGTTCGACGAGATGGGCTGGGGCAGCGCGGGGATGTACAGCATCGGTGTGCTCGAACTGGCGGGTGCCGTCGCGCTGTTGATCCCGGTGCTCTCGTCGGTGGCGGCGGTGTCGCTGAGCGCGCTGATGGTGGGCGCGTTCGTCACCCAGGTCACGGTGTTCGGAGGGGAGAACGCGGCGACCCCGCTCATCCTGATAATTCCGCTGGCGCTGATCGCTTGGGCACGGCGGAGGGATGCCGCCGGGTTGCGGAGGCTCGTTCGCGGACGGTCTTGAGGGGGCGGGGTTCGGACGGCGTGGTCCGGCGTGGTCCGACGTGCTGTGGCACTATGCGGCTCCGCCGCGCGGACGCGACCAGTCGCGCGCGGACGCGACCAGTCGCGCGCGGACGCGACCAGCCGCAGGCGGCCCGGACACGTCACACTCGCCCTGTCAGGGTCAGGACGTAGGTGCCCCGGGGCCGCCGTCAGGGGTCCCGAGTCCCCGTAGACGTTCCAGCTCGCGCCGGTCCCGCTTGGTGGGGCGGCCCGCGCCGCGGTCGCGGATGCCCGCCGGGGCGACGGCCTCGCGGGGCGGGGGCGGGGGACTGTTGTCCACGTAGCACTCCGCCGCGACCGGGGCCCCGACCCGCTTGCGGATCACGCGCTTCACGACGACGACCCGCTCATGGCCCGCGTGCCGGAGCCGGACCTCGTCGCCGACGCGGACGGCGTACGCGGGCTTGACGCGTTCGCCGTTCACGCGGACATGGCCTCCGCGGCAGGCGGTGGCACCCATCGAACGGGTCTTCACGAGGCGAACGGACCAGATCCAGCTGTCGACGCGCACGGTCTCACCGTTCGCGGGCGAGGCCGCCTTCGCGACGGCCACGGCGTCGTCGGAGCTTCCGGTGCCAGTGCCAGTGCCAGTGCCAGTACCAGTGCCAGTGCCGGTGTCGGCACCCGTGGTGGTGGCGGTGCCGGCGCCAGTGTCCTTGCCGGTCCCGTCCTTGCCGTTGCCCTGTGTCCCTGAACCCATGGTCCGACCTTAGTCCTCGGCGGGCGGGCAGCCGGAAGCGTTTTTTCGCCGGGCATACCGTGGGGGACATGGAGCAGGAGCGCAGCCTGGTCGGGCTGGACGAGCGGATCGCCGAATGCCGGGCCTGCCCCCGTCTGGTCGAGTGGCGGGAGGAGGTGGCCCGGACGAAACGGGCCGCCTTCGCGGACTGGACGTACTGGGGCCGCCCGGTGCCGGGGTTCGGGCCGCCGGACGCCTCCTTGCTGGTGGTCGGGCTCGCGCCCGCGGCGCACGGCGGGAACCGGACCGGGCGGATGTTCACGGGAGACCGGTCCGGGGACGTGCTGTACGCGGCGCTGCACGATGTCGGGCTGGCGTCCCAGCCCACGTCAGTGAGCAGCGACGACGGGCTGACCCTCTACGGCGTACGCGTCACCTCGCCCGTGCACTGCGCGCCGCCCGCCAACAAGCCGACGCCCGAGGAACGGGACACCTGCCGGCACTGGCTGGTGAGCGAGCTGCGGCTGCTCCGGCCCACCCTCCGCGCGGTCGTCGTGCTGGGTGCCTTCGGCTGGCAGGCCACGCTGCCCGCGTTCGCCGAGGCGGGGTGGACCGTGCCCCGGCCCCGGCCGGCCTTCGCGCACGGGGCCCGGGTCACACTGGACGGCCCGGACCGACCGCTGGAACTCTTCGGATGCTTCCACGTCAGCCAGCGCAACACCTTCACGGGTCGGCTCACCCCCGAGATGCTGCGGGACGTACTGCGTACGGCGGCGAAGGCGGCGGGGCTGCCGACGCGGGCACACGAGGGCTAGGGTCGCGCGAACAGGGTTAGGGTCGTGCGAATGGGCCTGTATCCGGAGATCGAACCGTACGACCACGGCATGCTCGACGTCGGTGACGGCAACCGCGTGTACTGGGAGGTGTGCGGGAACCCGCGGGGCAAGCCCGCGGTGATGCTGCACGGCGGTCCGGGCTCCGGATGCACTTCTCACTCCCGGCGCTACTTCGACCCGGCCGCGTACCGCATCGTCCTGCTCGACCAGCGTGGCTGTGGACGGTCGACGCCGCACGCGAGCGCGTACGAGACGGACATGAGCGTCAACACGACGGCGCATCTCATCGGGGACCTGGAGCTGCTGCGGTCCCATCTGGGTATCGGCGAGTGGCTGGTGTGGGGGGTGTCGTGGGGTTCGGTGCTCGGACTGCGGTACGCGCAGACGCATCCGGACGCCGTGTCCGAGCTGGTACTCGCGGGCGTGGCCACCGGGTCGAGCGGTGAAGTGGCTCTCCTGACCAGGGGACTTGGGAAGATCTTCCCCGAAGCCTTCGAGCGGTTCCTCGCCGAACTCCCCGAGGGCGAGCGTGACGGGAACCTCGCCGCCGCGTACAACCGGCTGATCGAGTCACCCGACCCGGATGTACGGGCCCGGGCCGCGCGGGCCTGGACCGACTGGGAGACGGCGTTCCTTCCAGCGCCTCCGCGGTCGGTGCCGCGCTACGAGGACCCGGTTTTCCGCATGGCCTTCGCCCGCACGGTCACCCACTACTTCGGCAACGACCATTTCCTCGGCGGCGGCGACCACCTCGTCGGTGGTGACCAGGCCGTCGTCCTCCGCGACGCCCCGCTGCTCAAGGACGTCCCCGGCACCCTCGTCCAGGGCAGCCTCGACTTCGGCAACCTTCTCGGCATCGTGTGGCGTCTCCATCACGCCTGGCCCGGCAGCGAGTTGGTCGTCGTCGACGACGTGGGACACAACGCGGGCGCGCCTGGCATCGTGGACGAACTGGTCGCGGCCACCGACAGATACGCGTCCCGGCAGAGGCAGAGGCAGAGGCAGAGGCAGAGGCTGACCGACTAGCGTCGTGCCCGGTCCCGTTCGCCCGCCGATTGCACGAACTGCAGCTCAAGGGTGGCCGGGGGAGGAGCGATACCGGGGCCGCCGGCTTCCGCCCAGCGCAGTATCTCGTCGGTGCAGTCGTCGCCCATCGACCAGCCGACCCAGACGGGCCGGCCGCCTCGCCTGCGGCCCTCGCCCGACGGCTGTACGACGATGATGTTGGCCTGGTCGCAGGGGCCGAGGCAGTCCGTCGTACGGACCGCGAGGTGGCCGCCGGAGGCCTCGGCCGCGGCGCGCAGCCGGTCCAGCTGCCATTCGTGGTCGTCATCCGGGTACTTGCGCGCGTCGCCACAGCAGCAGCCGCGGCAGACGATGAGCGTGCAGGGACGGGTCCTCGCGGCACCGATCGCCGTACGGACGGTCACGCTTCTCCCTCGGAGGCGGAGCCGGAGTTGGAGTTGGCATCGGCATGGGAGGCGGGGCCAGGGCCGGGGTTGGTGTCGCTGTCGCTGTCGCCGAAGAGGTGGCGGACCGTCGAGCGGTAGTTGGCCTGTACGTG
This sequence comes from Streptomyces sp. NBC_00878, assembly GCF_026341515.1. Lineage (NCBI taxonomy): Bacteria > Bacillati > Actinomycetota > Actinomycetes > Kitasatosporales > Streptomycetaceae > Streptomyces > Streptomyces sp. NBC_00878. Next base: position 8,219,743 of record NZ_JAPEOK010000001.1, read on the forward strand.
GGCCAGGGCGTGGGCGCGGGCCCGCTCGCGGTCGCCGGAGGCGATGGCCGCGTACAACTCGCGGTGTTCGGTGAGGAGTTGGGGCCACTCCTCGTTCTGGCGGGTGAGCCAGCGCAGGCGGCCGTCGACCGGCTGCATCACGGAGATCAGCAGGCTGTTCCCGGCCATCGCCAGGATCCGGTTGTGGAAACGGGTGTTGATGTCGGTGATCGCCTCCGCGTCGTCCGCGCGGGTCGCGTCCGCCGCACGGTCGAGGAGCTCCTCCAGCTCGGCGAGATCGGCCCGGGTGGCGCGCTGAGCGGCCAGCCCGGTGGCGTACACCTCCAGGGCCTCGCGCAGTTCGAAGAGTTCCGCGACGTCCGTCGGGGTCAGGCGGCGTACGACCGTGCGGCGCGGGGTCTCGAAGAGGACGAAGCCCTCGGCGACCAGGGCCCGGATCGCCTCGCGGACCGGTACCCGGGAGACCCCGAACCGCTCGGCCAGCTCGCGTTCGACCAGCCGGTCGCCGGGCAGCAGCCGCCCGGCGATGATCTCCTGCCGCAGTGAGCTGAGCACCCGCTCACGCACCGCCCCCAGCGGTTCCACCGTTGTCATGGGTCCATCCTCGCCGAACCCGGGACTGTTTTACCGAGCCGTAACCGTACGGACACGGCCGGAAGTCGTCGGCGGCGGGACCATGACCTCAGTTTGGTATACCAAAGCTGCTAAGCAGACACCGCTCCCCCGTCCCCTCACCACCACCCCTCGCCCCCTCCCTCACTCCCTCCCTCCCCCGCAGTCCTCCCGCCGTCCCTCGCTCATGGAGGCCTTGTGTCCCTCGCCGATCCAGCCACAGCCACCGGCACGCCGGCGTTCGTCCCCGACCCCCGGCTCACCAACGAAGACCTCGCCCCCGCGGGCAAGCGCAACTGGAAGGTCTTCGACCTCTTCGCCATGTGGATGTCCGACGTCCACAACCTCGGCAACTACACGTTCGCGGCGGGCCTGCTGGTCCTCGGCATGAACGTCTGGCAGATCTTCACGTCGCTGCTCGTCGGCTTCGTGCTCATCTACGCCGGCATGAACTGGATGGGGAAGATCGGACAGCGCCACGGCGTGCCCTTCCCTGTCATCAGCCGCATCAGCTTCGGCGTCTGGGGCGCCAACATCCCGGCCCTGATCAGGGCCGTCATCGCCATCATGTGGTACGGCATCCAGACCTACCTGGCCTCCGTCGCCGTCAACATCATGCTGCTCGCGGCCTGGCCCGGCCTGGAGTCCTGGACCCACAGCTCCTTCCTCGGCCTCGACGCGCTCGGCTGGGTGTCCTTCCTCTCGCTGTGGCTGCTCCAGGCGCTCATCATCAGCCAGGGCATGGAATCCGTACGGAAGTTCCAGGACTTCTGCGGTCCGGCCATCTGGCTCGTCATGATCGCTCTGGCGATCTGGATCCTCGCCGAGGCCGACTGGACCATCTCGCTCACGACGACTCCGAACCCGGTCTCCGTCGGTGAGCAGTGGCGGCAGTGGTTCGGTGCGATCGGGCTGATCCTCGCCACGTACGGCACGCTGATGCTCAACTTCTGTGACTTCTCGCGCTTCGCGCCCGACTACAAGACGGTCAAGCGTGGCAACTTCTGGGGCCTGCCCATCAACTCGACCGCGTTCGTGGTCGTCTCGGTCATCGTGACGGCCGGCTCGCTGGAGGTGTTCGGCAAGGCCATCACCGACCCGGCCCACCTCGTCGCCGAGATCGGCAACACCTGGATCCTGGTGCTGGGCGCGCTGACCTTCGCCATCGCCACCATGGGCGTCAACATCGTCGCCAACTTCGTCTCGCCCGCGTACGACCTGGCCAACGTCTGGCCGCAGAAGATCACCTTCAAGGTCGGCGGCATGATCAGCACGGTGGCCGCGCTGGTGGTGACGCCGTGGAACCTCTTCTCCAACCCCACCGTCGTCCAGTACTTCCTCGGTGGCCTCGGCGCCTTCCTCGGCCCGCTGTTCGGTGTGATCATGCTCGACTACTTCTGGGTCAAGCACGGCCGCATCGACGTCGACGAACTCTTCAACGCCGAGCCCGGATCGCGTTACTACTACCGCAAGGGCGTCAACCCCAAGGCCCTGTGGGCGTTCCTGCCCGCGGCGGCGGTCTCGGCGGTACTCGCCCTGGTGACGACGTTCAGCGAGGTGGCCCCGTACTCGTGGTTCATCGGGACGGCGTTGGCGGCCGGACTGTACGCGATCCTGTGCCGCTCCGAGCGCGCCGCGGCCCCTTCCCCTGCCTCTGACACCGAGCCGGGTCCGACTCCCACTCCCACTCCCGCTCCTGCGCAGGGCTGAGCGTGCGGATCGTTGTCACCAACTGCAACACGACGCAGGGGATGACCGAGGAGATCGTGCGAGGTGCCCGGGCCGCCGCCGGCCCGGGCACCACCGTGCTCGGACTCACTCCCGCCTGGGGACCGGAGTCGGCCGAGGGCTGGCTCGACAGCTATCTGTCGGCGGCCGCCGTCATCGACACCCTGCGGACGTACGGTGATCCGTACGACGCCGTCGTCATGGCCGGGTTCGGGGAGCACGGGCGCGAGGGCGTACGGGAACTCGTGGACGTACCCGTCGTCGACATCACCGAGGCGGCCGCCCATCTGGCGTGCCTGCTCGGGCGGCGGTACGGCGTCGTCACCACGCTGGAACGGTCGGCCGGGCAGATCGAGGACAGCCTGTACGGGGCAGGGGTGGCCCAGAACTGCGCCGTTGTCGTGGGCACGGGGCTCGGCGTCCTCGACCTCGGCGACCCGGAACGTACGGAAGCGGCCTTCGTCGCCGCCGCCGAACGGGCCCGGGACGCGGGCGCCGAGGTCCTGGTGCTCGGGTGCGCCGGGATGACAGGGCTGCAGCGGGCGGTGGGGGGCAAGCTGGGGCTGCCGGTCGTCGACGGGGTGGGCGCGGCGGTGAAACTCGCCGAGTCGCTGGTGTCGCTCGGACTCACGACGAGCCGGGCGGGGAGCTATGCCAAGCCCCTGCCGAAGCGGCGGACTTGGGGGCCGCGGCCGGACTGATGCCCCTCGGCACATGGTGGGGCGGACCGGCCGCCGGGCGGGCCGCGCCCGGACGTCAACCACGCGGGATGCCAGTCGGCCGGATGTCAGCCGGGCCGGGGTGCCAGCCGGGCCGGGGTGCCAGCCGGGCGGGGGTACCAGCCGGGCGGGGGTGCCAGCCGGGCCGGGATGCCAGCCGGGCCGGGACGTCAGCTGGGCCCGGACGTCAGCCGGGCCCGGACGTCAGTCGGCCGGGACGTCAACCGGCCGAGGGGTCGTCCAGGACGCGGTCCTCGGCGTGTGCGCCGAAGTAGTCCGCCTGCCGGGCCATGATGTCGCGCATGGAGGTGCCGCGGGGGACGCCGTACACCGTGCCCGGGAAGTCCAACTCCCTTTGCACCTCCCACAGTTCGTCATGCTGACCGGGTGCGAAGAGCTGGGCCTCCGGTGCCCCGGCGGCGATCCAGCCGATGGGTACGACCATGCCGGGCGGCAGGACCGAGTTGACTTGGAGCACGCTGTTGATCCGCAGCTCCGAACCGGCGCCCGCGACGGCTCCGGGGAAGGCGGAGGCCCCGGTGGCCACGAAGACCTCGTCCTCGATCCGGGCTCCGGTGACGTGGGCGTGCGGGCCGATGAGTACGGCGTTGCCGATGAGCGCGGGGTGGCGGCGCCGTCCCCGTACGAGCGCGTTCTCCATGATGACGACGTCCGCGCCGGTCCGTACCTCCCCGTCCTCCGCGGTGAGTACGGCGCCGTGCAGGACCCGGGCGCGCTCGCCGAGGGTGACGGCGCCGCAGAGGACGGCGGTCGGCGCCACGTACGCGGAGGCCGGGACGACGGGGCGCTGCCCACGGTGTTCGATCAGCATGAGGGGACTCTAGGCCTGGGCGGAGCCGCTGGACCCGCTGGAGCCGCTGGACCCGCTGGACCCGCTGGACCCGCGGGAGTCGCTGGACCCGCTGGACCCGCGGGAGTCGCTGGACCCGCTGGACCCGCGGGAGTCGCTGGACCCGCGGGAGTCGCTGGACCCGCGGGAGTCGGCGGAGCCCGTCGCGTCGGGGTCGAGGTCCGGGATCACGGCTGTCGCCGTGATCTCCACGAGCTGGCCCCTGTAGCCGAGGCAGGAGACGCCGACGAGGGTGGAGGAGTGCGGGCCCGTGCTGAGGCGGGAGGCTTCCACGACGTCCCACACCTCGGAGAGCATCGCGGGGTCACTGCTCACGACATACACGTCGGTGTACGCGACGTACTCGAAGTCGCTGCCGATCGCCCGGAGTTGTTCGCCGAGGTTCGCGATCACGCGCTCGGCCTGTCGTACGGGGTCGCCCGGGCCGACGAGTTCGCCGTCGTCGTTGAGGGGCACGGATCCGGCGAGGAAGGCGAGGTGCGTGCCCGCCTCGACCACGGAGGCGTGGGAGTAGACGGGCGGCGTGAACAGGGTGGGGACGGTGACGCGCTTCAGCATGGGTGGCCTCCCGCGGACTGGTCCGACCGGGCGCACTGGCCGCGCCGGCCGGACTCGTCGGACTGGACGGTGGGTGTCGAGGGACAACCCGCCGATGATGCGGCCCCGGCCCGCGGGGCCGCATCCGAATATCCTCCGCGTGTCCTCCGTGTGTCCCCCGCGAGGGGTAACCGTCCGCCGTCAGAGGTCAGCCGTCGGCCGTCAGAGGTCAGCCGTCGGCCGTTACTTGGTGGTGAACTGCGCCGTCCCCAGCGTCGCGAACCACTCCCGTATCTGCTTCTCGTCCTTCGTCGCCGCGAGCGAGAGGAGCAGCAACAGCCGGGCCTTCTGCGGGCTCAGGTCCTCGGCCTCGATGACGCCGGTGGTGGCGCCCGTGCCGTACACCGCGCCCGATCCGGTGCGGGTGGTCGACGCGAACGTGACCCCCTTCTTCACCGCGTCCGTCCGCGCGGTCGACATCGCGGGCGAGATGCCCCCGGCGCCCGTGCCCGCCGTCACGACCCCCTTGGCGCCGCCGTCCGCGAAGGCCTTGATCGCCTCGCCGCCCGCGTCCTGGTACGAGTACGCGATCTCCACCTTAGGCAGCAGCTTGCTCTCCTCCTTTGTCTTCTCCTTCGTCTTCTCCGTGGTGCTCACCCTGCCGACGATCCGGTCCAGATCGAAGGGCGTACGCCAGCTCGCCTTGCCGCACTTCTGGACGCGGGCCGGTGCCCGGTTGAGCCGGATGTTGTCCTGGTCGACGGCGCCGAGCACCCCGGAACGTCCGCTCTCGAAGGTGTCCATGCGCAGTGCGTTGGTCTTGCGGACTTCTCGCGCGGCCTGGATCTCGTCGTTGAGCATGACGACGGTCCCGTAGCACTTGGTCTTGCGGCTCGCGGCGAGCTTGATGGCGTTGTAGAGGTTGGCCGGCGCGTCCGTGCCGATGACGGTCCACGGTCGCATCGACCCGGTGAGAACGACCGGCTTGTCGCTGCGCACGGTCAGGTCGAGCCAGTACGCGAACTCCTCCATCGTGTCCGTGCCGGTGGTGACGACGACGCCGTCGTTCTTCTTCAGCGCGGCGTCCACGGAGGCGGTGAGCCTGCGGTAGTCCGCGATGGTGTACGCGCTCGACCCCTTGTTCCCGAACTGCTCGGTCGTCACCTTGGCCAACCCGTCCACCTCCGGCCGCAGTTCGCCCACCATCTTGGAGATCGCGAGCTGCCCGGACTGGTAGTCCTGGAACGAGACACGGGTCTTGCTGACCCCGGATATGGTTCCGCCCGTGCCGATCACCGCCACGTCGGGCAGGCCCTTCTTCTCGTCGGCGTGGGCACTTGCGCCGGCCAGCGAGATTCCCGCGGCCACGGCGAACGAACAGAGCAGGGCAGTTGTACGGTGGGTGATCTTCACGGGTGGCACGGCTCCTTGCGGGTCGGCGATCAGCGCTCGCCAGCCGACCGTAGGAAACGGTGTTTTCCCGGGCGTTGCGTGTCCGTGTCAATCACTGTTGTGCGGGAGTCATGGGGGAGTGATGGGGGAGGAGGGTGAGGAGTGAATCCTGGGATTTTATTGGGGGATGCGGACGGTGCGGGTGACTTGAACCCCTAGGCTCCGTTGAGACTTCAAGCATGGCTGGCGTGTGGGCCTCGTACGCCCTGCCGCCGTCAGGAACGACCAGGAACGACCAGGAATACCTAAGGAACCCCCTCCCCATGACAGTTCCCCCCAACCCCACGCCCTCCTCCCCCACGCCTCACCGCGCCCGGTCCCGCGTCACGCGGCGTGGTCTGATCGGTGCGGCGGGCGCGGTCGCGGCGGGTGCCGCGCTCACCCCCGTGGTGATGGCCAACACCACCTCGGACGCGCCCGGTTCGGACACGACCGACTCCGAGCCCGGTACGACCACCGAGACGTTTCCCAAGACCCGCGCCAAGCAGGCCACGGGCGAGGCGCCCGTCGAAGCCGCCTTCCCCATCGGCTACGTGGGCGTGACCTGGGCCGGCACCCGTGAGGTCACCGGCGGCGGCATCCGACTGACCGACGCCGACGGTGGCCAGGGCGTCTGGAAGTCCCTGAGCGGCAGCGGCTGTTCGGACAGCAACGGCGGGGCGCTGCTCATCCCCGCCGATCAGGCCGCGGGCTACGAGCTCAAGGCACCGGACGGATCCACCAGCCTGCGCTCGGTGGCCATCGACACGACACAGGGCCCGAGCCGCAAGGTGGCTGTTCCGGCGGACACGACCCGGGTGCGCGGCGTCGCCTACCTTCCCCGCGCAGCCTGGGGCGCGGACGAGAAGCTCCGCTTCAAGCCGGACGGCACGGAGAACTCGCCGACGGCGTACTACCCGTTCCAGACGCTCACGGTCCACCACACCGCCGGCGTCAACGACGACCCGGACCCGGCCGCCACGGTGCGTGCGATCTACCAGCTCCACGCGATCACCAACGACTGGGGCGACATCGGCTACCACTTCCTCATCGACGAGAAGGGCACCATCTACGAGGGCCGTTACTCGGGCGACGACGGCATCCCGGGTCACGACCCGGACGGCAAGGTCGTGACCGCCTTCCACACCGGCGGCTTCAACTCGGGCAACCTCGGCATCGCCCTCCTCGGCAACCTCGTGGACCGGAGCCCGACCGACGCCGCCCGCGAGTCCCTCACCCGCCTGGTCCGTGCCGTGACCCGCTTCCACGGGGTCGACCCCGAGGCCCAGGTCACGTACACCAACCCGGTCAACGGCACCAAGCGGGACGTCAACGAGATCAGCGGCCACCGCGACTGGATGGAAACCGAGTGCCCGGGTGACGTGATGTACGGGGAGCTCGCGACGCTGCGGAAGGCAGTGGCGGGCAGCAGCTGACCCCCCTGGACTGCGCCTGCACTGCCCCTGGACTGTCACCTGCACTGCTCCTGCTCTCCCCTTGAGCTGCTGTCCCCGTACGCAATACGTCCGCTGGGCGCGGGCGTTCGGGATCACTCCCATCGGAGTGTCCGCCCGACTGTGCGTACGGGGACGGGGCCGGTTCCGGCGCTGTGTACGGCTGAGCGCGCGCCGTAGGGAGCGGGGGCAGGGGCGCAGGGGCATGGGCAGGGGCTCGGAGCGGGGGCGGTCCCGTCTCACGTGCGGCGGGCGGACCTCAGCTCCTGACGGCCTCCGCGATCTGCTGGGCGGCCTGGGCGGGCGTGAGGTGCGTGGTGTCGACGACCTTGGCCTCGCTGTGCAGCCACGTGCGGGCCGCCTCGGCGTAGGGCTCAAGGTATTGGAGACGGAACGGGGAGTTGGGGCCAAGAGTGTCGCCCGCGATGCGCCCGCGGAGGGTGTCCTGGTCGGCATGGAGGACGAAGTGCCGTACGGGGATGGCATGTTGGGCGAGGCCGGCGCTGATCTCGCGCCAGTACTGCTCGACCAGGACCGTCATGGGCACCACCAGAGTGCCGCCGGCGTAGTCGAGTACGCGGCGGGCGGTCTCCACGACGAGCGGCCGCCACGGCGGCCAGTGCTGGAAGTTGTCCGTCTCGGGCAGCCCCGGCGTGATGTCCATGAGTGTCTCGCCGACCTTCTCGGCGTCGAACACCCGTGAATCCGGGATCAGTTGCTGCACGAGTGGACTGGTCGTCGTCTTGCCCGCGCCGTGGGTACCGTTGAGCCATACGATCACAGCACCCGACCCTAGCGCTGTGCGGGCCGCGGGAACGGGCACGGCAGAAATCCGGTAGGGCTTGGGCGTTTCGCAGGGCGGCGTCAACAACCAGGAGGCTGCTGTGCGGGGGCGTTGTCGGTCGGTCCGGCTACCGTGGATCTCGTACCTGAGACGAAGGGGGCCCGATGGACGCGGAGTTGACGGCTCTGGCGGCAGCCGGAGCGACGGCGCTCGTGCAGCAGATGGTGACGGACGGGTGGGAGAACGTACGGGATCGGGTCGTCGCCCTCTTCTCCCGGGGACGTGACGAAGAGGCTGTAGTAGGCGAGTTGGAGGAATCCCGGACCGATCTCGTCGCCGCGCTGGACGTCGAGGACGGGGAGGCCGCGGCAGACGTCCAGGCATCCTGGCGCACCCGCCTCCGCCGCACACTGCGCGACAACCCCGCGGCAGCCGCGGAACTCCGCGCACTGCTGGACGAGTTGACGCCGCCATCCGGGGCCCCCGAGCGCGGCTCCGTCCACAACACGATCAGCGGCGGTGTGCAGCACGGCACGGTGATCCAGGCGCACACGGTCGGCGACCTGACGATCGGGGAGCCCCCGCGGCGGACGTGACACGCCCGTCTGGGGCGAGGCCCGGAGCGATGCCGCGATGCCCTGTGATGAGCGACCTGCCGTGACTGCCTGGTGGACGACCGTCCAACCGCTGTGAGTGATTGCTCTGTGAGTAGGCACCGCCTATGAACGACCGCGCTTTCCTCGACGCCGTCACCGACCGCCTGGCCGCCCTCCCTCTCCGAGATCGGCGGCTGGGGCGGCGGCGTCTTCAACGGTGGCGCGTGGCTGACGATCGACGGCCGCCGCGTCGACATCCACTACCGGGACCTGGACGTCGTCGAACACGAGCTGGGGGAGGCGGCGGACGGCCGCTTCCATGTGGAGCCCCTCCTCTTCCCTCGCCTACGCCAAGCCCAACCCCGCCCCGCAACCCCCCCGTTTCGTCTGCTGCCTCATGCGAGGGCGTCGGCCTCGGAGTCGTTGCTGAAGATCCCCATGGTGTCGTCGGGCGCGGAGCCGTCAGCGTCATCCGGTGACACCCAGAAGAGAAGTGTCTGCTGGCTCGTGTGTTCCGTGTGCTGACCCATGAGCTTCCCCTGTTTTCTTGAGCGGCGGTGCACCAACTCCAGATCGACATGGGAAAGGGGGTGCGACAGTCGACGGTCATGGCTCGGAAGTGAAGCGTACGGGCGCTGTCAGTGCGGCCGTCGCACCTTCAAGGTCCGCGAGACGGGCGGCGAGTGTGGCCTCCGCGAGCCGTTGGGGCAGAGCGACACTGAACTTGAGGCCGGTCAGTGCGCGTTCGTCGACTGCTGGGAGGCACAGCTGTTCACCAGCCGCAGACTTGGCTTTGCTCCACTCCTCCGCGGTCAGGTCCTCGCGCAGCCGGAGGTATGCGTCGGTGGGGCGCTGTAGAGGATCAGCGATGCCGGAGAGTGTGGCGGCAAGGGTGGCATTGGCTCGGTAGCCGGCCCAGGTCCACCAACGCACATTCGTGTCGCGCCCGCCCCGCACGATCACCGTGCCGTCGGAGTGCACTACTTCGGCGCCGGCCTCCCGGATCTGGGCGAGGGCACCCGCGGCACGCCGGGTGAGTTCCACAGGAGGAATCACGCCGAGCAGAACTTCTCGCGCTGCTTGCGTGAGCTCGTACGAAGCGGTGCGGAAAAGGCCGAACCCACCCCAACGGGCTCTGCCGCCTCCCTCCACGGGCTCGACGAAGCAGCGGCGCCGTGACCAGTCGATGTAGGTCACCTGCCAGCTGCGTCCTGCGAGCAACAGCCGTCGAGGGCCGGCGACTTCCTGGGTCAGCAGGACAGGGTCCGTTGTGCCGATCTCGGTCCGGCCCGACAGCACTGTGAACTCCGGCGCCGCGGTGAACACGGCGGTGAGATCCATGAAGTGCCGGTAGCCGAAGCGGCGTTCTGCCTCAGGACCGATGAACAGCATGCCGCCGTCCCGGTCCAGGTAGCCCTCGTCCAGCAGATGGCGCACGATCGGCTCGGCAGCGGGACCGAAGGGGCCGATTCCGCCCCACCACTCCCGCCACAGCTGGTCGCCGACCCGGTGCTCCTGGAGACAGAGTGCGAGGATTTGCTGAGCGACGATGTGCCGCGGCTCCGGAGGCGCCACGACCGGCTCCACCCAACCGCGTGACCACAGGAGCAGAAGCGCCGCCGCTGCAAGCAGGCCGGCTTCGTCGAGGGCCAGGAACAGGCAGTTGCGCATCGAGCCGGGTCGTCGGCCGGTTCGGCCCAGGCGCTGCAAGAACGAGGCGACCGTACCGGGCGCGTCGATCTGGATGACTCGGTCCAAGTCGCCGACGTCGATGCCCAGTTCGAGTGTGCTGGTGGACACGATCACGCAGTCGCGCGCCTCGGCGAAAGCTTCCTCGGCCCGGCGCCGCTCGTCGGTGGACAACGACGCGTGGGAGAGGAAGGTGGCCACGCCCTTGGCGCGCAGACTCGCGCCGAGTTCCTCGACCTGTCTGCGCGACTCGCAGAAGACCAGCCGTTTTTCACCGTGGTGGAGGGCTGCGATCACCGTTGCCGCATTGGCCAGTGAGCCCACGTAATCGAGCTGTACATCCCCTGGCGGTGGCAGGACCGGTGACTCGTCCCGCAGGTGCGGGGCAATGACATGTGCCGTGCGCTTTCCGGCGCTCGACCCCTGCAACCAGCTCAGCAACTGCTGTGGATTTCCCACCGTCGCGGAGAGTCCGATCCGCTGTACCGGCCGCTTGACCACGCGTTCCAACCGTTCCAGCACCGCCAGCAGATGCCAGCCCCGGTCGTCGCCGGCGAATGCGTGCACCTCGTCCACCACGATGGCGCGCAGCCCCGAGAAGAAAGCCCGGTGGTCGACATTCACGCTGACTAGCATCGCCTCCAGAGATTCCGGAGTGGTCAGCAGCACATCGGGGCGCTCCCGCAGGATCAGTTTGCGGCGGGACTGGCCGACGTCGCCGTGCCAGAGCGCGGCTGTGCGCCCCAGCCAGGAGGTGTATGTCTCAAGCCGCGGAAGCAGGTTGTTGAGCAGTGCCTTGAGCGGGCACACGTACAGCACCGAAGTGCCAGTCCAGTTCTCCTGCGCCATCCTCGACAGCAGTGGGAAGGCGGCGGCCTCGGTCTTCCCGCCCGCGGTAGGGGCGAGCAACACGGCGTCCGAGCCGTCGAGCAAAGGCGTGATCGACTCTTCCTGGAGCGGACGCAGGCCCTGCCAGCCCAGAGAGTTGACGATGTGGTGGATCAGGCCGGGGTGCAGTCGATCAAGCGGATCCGGGGCCCCGGGCACCGTCACGGCAGCTCCAGCTCGATGTCGTCGGGGCTTGCTGCCGCGTTGCGCTCGATCTCGTTCAGCTCTCCCGAGTTCAGGGTCAGCGCGTAGTGACTACGGGGATCGAAGTCATTGAACTGGTCGACGCGATCGAGGACGTCACCGACAAGTTTCTTCAGGAACAGCCGTGGTGCCACCCCTGCCTTTCCGCCGAGTGCCCCGCCGACGGCTTTGGCCAGATCGGCGATGTACGCCTCGTCCACAACAGCCTTGACGCGCTCGGGTGACGAGGCGCCCTCCGCGTAGATATCGCGGATGGTGATACCCAGGCTCACGAGGGAGTCCAGTGTGAAGCCCGACAGCCGCAACTGCACAGCGCGGGGATTGTCGAACCGGGGGTCGGTCGTGAAGTCGGTGGCCAGCCGCTGAGCGAGCGGAGCGAGGCGTTGCACGCCCTGCTGGCCGTCGAAGAACGCAGGGGTCCCGGTGATCAGCAGATACAGACCCGGGAAACGTCCGGAGTGCACCTCGTCGATGAGCTGCCGCAGGGCGTTGAGCGCTTTGTCGCGTGCGTCGGAGCGGACTCGCTGCAGTGTTTCCACTTCGTCCAGTACGAGGACGAGGCCCACATGGCCCGAGTCGCGCAGCACGGTGAGCAGCCCCTGCAGAAAGCCCAGGGCGCCGAAGTGGTCGAGGTCACCGCGGACGCCGGCAGCCCTGCGTGCGGAGGCGGCGACGTGTGGCTGTCCTCCCAGCCAGGCCATGACGGCTGAGGCGGTGGCTTCGTCGCCTGAGGTGAGGGCGGCGCGGTAGCCGCGGAGCGCGGTCGCGAACGAGGGCGCGTGCCGGGACACTTCGGTGAGTCGAGTCGTCATCAGCTGTTCGACCCTGGTGGAGAGGTCCTCTTCCGCGGCACCGTCGGCGAGTGCGTCCTCCTCCAGGGTGTAGAACCACGAGTCCACGACGGGTCGCAGCGCGCTCGGCGGGAATCCGGAGGTGGCCAGTCGTTCGGTGAGGCGACGGTAGACGGTCTCCAGCTTGTGCAGAGGTGTCTCGGTCTCCGAGATCTGGACCTCGGCGACGGCGAAGTTGAGCCGTTTGGCGCGCTCGCCCAGCCACCGCGCGAAGAAGGTCTTGCCGGATCCGTACTCGCCACGCACCGCCTTGAAGACGGAAGCCCCCGACTTCACCGCGTTCAGCTCGGAGTCCAGTGCGGTCTCGAAGCGGTCCAGGCCCGTGGCCAGCAGGTCCAGCCCGCGCTCGGGGACAGCCCCTCGTCGCAGAGCGTCGATCACGTCGCGGCGCCGGGCGGGACTGACGAGGGGGGCTCGATCTGGGCGGTCTGTGCTCACGTCGCCAGTCTTCCATCCGGTCGGTGTCGTGGCGTACGGACTTGCAGGTCGTTCTCTGTGGACTCCTACGCCTCGTACGCTCCGCTCGTGCACTCTGAGTGGCTGGAATTGTTCGGTGTGTGAGGGGAGGTGGGTGAAAACCTTGACGTCCGTTTGATCACCTTGGTGCAATCGTCAGCTACATCGTTCAGGCATGAGCCGGGGGAATACGCAGCGTGGCGCTCGACAGTCCAAAGCTCAAAGATGTCCTCAAGGACGTTGCGTCCGGGGTGCTGCAGCTTCCGGATTTCCAACGCGAGTGGAAATGGGACGACGAGCGGATCAGAGCGCTCATCGCAACCGTGACGATGGACTATCCGCTCGGTGTGGTGATGACGCTCGAGACGGGTGGAACGTCCCCGTTCAGGGCCCGCACGCTGAAGGGTGCGGAGGACGCGGACGGCAGGGGCCCCGACCTTCTCCTTCTGGACGGTCAGCAGCGGCTGACATCACTGTTCCAGGCGCTGCACCGGGAACATCCGGTGGAAACGGTCGATGCCCGGAACAAGAACCTCCGACGCTGGTACTACATCGACATCGCCAAGGCGGTCGGATCGCCCGCGGACCGTGACGACGCGGTTGTCTCCGTGCCCGAGGAGCGGATCCTCAAGTCCAACTTCGCGCGCCGGGTCGTTCTCGACCTCAGTACGACGGAACTCGAGTGTGCCGCAGGGTATTTCCCGCTCCATCTCGTGTTCGACATCCAGCGGATGAACGCCTGGCACAAGGCGTTCGTGAAGCTCGACGAGGCCAACTGGGACCTCTGGTCGCAGTTCGAAGAACTCGTTCTGAACAACGTGCAGTCGTTCCAGGTCCCGATGATCAAACTCGCGGCCTCCACCACCATGGACGCGGTGTGCGCCGTGTTCGAGCGGGTGAACACCGGCGGGGTCCCGCTGAACGTCTTCGAGCTGTTGACCGCCACGTACGCGGGCAATCAACAGCACATCGTGGAGACAGGTGAGTACTACCGGCTTCCCGAGGAGTGGCAGCGGATCAAGACGGGCCTGGCATCGGCCTACCCCGTCCTGGGCCGTCTGGAGGCCGGCCTGGAGGACGGGCTGATCAGCAGTGACTTCCTGCAGGCCGTGGCTCTGGTCCGCACCTGGGAACGCAAGCGGGACCGTCCTGGGGCCGCGGTGTCCTGTAAGCGACGTGACCTGTTGGAACTGCCGCTCGCCGACTTCCAGCGGCTGGCGCCGCGCGTGGAGCAGGCATTCGCCTGGGTGGGGGCGTTCCTGGAGCAGCAGTGCATCGTCCGTGCGTCCGACCTGCCCTATCGCACACAGCTTGTACCGCTGGCAGCCGTACGGGCCATTCTCGGTGAGGAGGCGGGTGGTCCGGGTGACGACGAGCGGATCGCTCACTGGTACTGGTGCGGTGTGCTGGGCGAGATGTACGGCGGGTCGACGGAGAGCCGGTTCACCCGTGATGTGGAGCAGTTGATCGGCTGGATCAAGGGTGAGGAGGGGGTCATTCCCGACACGGTCGCGGAGGCGGCCTTCCTCTCCGACCGGCTCGACACGCTGACGACCCGCAACAGCGCGGCATACAAGGGGATCTACGCGCTGCTGGTCAAGCAGGGTGCGGTGGACTGGTACTTCACCGAGGCTCCGCTCAATCCGGCCCGGCTCGTCGAGCACAATGTGGAGGTCCGGCAGATCTTCCCCAAGGCGTGGATCGCCAAGAACAGTTCGAGCCACGCCGCGCACGCGAGCTCGATCGTCAACAAGACCCCTCTGTCTCTCCGGGCGAGCCGCAGCATGACAGGGGCTCCCTCCTCCTATCTCAAACCGCTCATCCTCGAGTCGGGTATGCGCCCTGAGTGGTTCGACGACGTCATCACCACTCACCTCATCGACCCGTCCGCCCTGCACGACGGCGACTTCGACCGCTTCTACGAGAACCGTGCCAAGCAGCTGCTCGAACTGGTGCGGTCCGCCATGGGCAAGCGCACCGTGTTCCGCACCGCTGAAGGCTGGTGAGCGCTGCCGTGTCACAGATGCCAACCGAGGAGCAGCTTCTCGGCCTGAAGGGCACCATGCTTCCCGTGCCCGATCTCCTCGCGCTTTTCGGCACACGCGTGCGCAACGACCAGACGGTGCTGGACATCTCTCAAGCGCTCAAGACCGTAGGTCTCTCGACGGTTCCGTACTTCGCCACCTGCAACCGCCGAGCGAAGATTCACGTCGTGGCGCTGGCTTCCGTCGTCGAGGAGACCGGGAGTGAGATCGAAGGCGTCGACGCGGACGAGAGCGAAGACGGGTATGGCCTGTCGCAGGGAGCTCTGCCCCAGCGTTCGTTCCGAATCGGCGACATCCCGGGCGCCCTCCACGGCGTCGAATCCGTCACTCCTGACGATCAGTTGACGACGGCGACCTACATCATGCGCACCAAGAACTACTCCCAGCTCCCGGTCCTCGACGGGCACTACACCCTGCGCGGAGTAGTCACGTGGAGTTCGGTGGCCAGGATGTACGAGACCGGTGCCGACCCGATTCTGGCGAACGCCATGGCGGAGCACTGGTCGGTCGCCGAGGCGCACCAGGACTTCTTCTCACTGCTCCCGATGGTCAGCGAACACGGCTATCTCCTCGTACGGGACAGCAGCGGAAAGTTTCGCGGGATCGTGACGGCCGCGGACGTCACCCAGCGCTTCGGCGCGACGGCGTGGCCCTTCTTCGCGGTGGGAGACATTGAGTTCCGCCTGCGCAAGTGCCTCGGTACGAAGCTCGGTCCGGAAGCCATCCTGGCCGTTCAGCCGGATTACAAGCAGACCGGCCAGATCACGGACCTGATGTTCGGCGACTACGTGAAGTTGCTCGACGGGAATCCGAGGAGCGCCAAGCAGAGGGAACAACAGCGCGCGGCCCGAGCGGACCAGAACTGGCTGGACCTCGGCTGGCCGGGAGTGGATCGTGTTCAGTTCGTGCATCAGCTCGACCGGGTGCGCCAGATCCGCAACAAGATCGCGCACTTCGACCCTGATCCGCTGTCGCAGCAACTGACCGACGAACTACGCCAGTTCGTCGGTCTGTTGCGGCAGCTCACCTGAGGCTTTCCGTAGCCTTACGGTTGTTGCCTCTGCTCATGCCTGCCTCTGCCCTGCCCCCTGTACTGCACGCACGTCACCTCAGCCCGAACTGGTCACGCAGCAATCCGGTGTTCAGCCGCAGGGTGCGACCGTCGGGCAGAGTCTCCAGCACCTGCACGCCGTCGTGGTTGAGCAACTGCCGAAGGACGGCCGCGAATCCGTCGGGGCGCTGGGCGGACGACAGGCCGATGCGCTGAGCCAGGGCAGTCATCGGCAGGGTGCCGCGCGCGTCGAGGAGGGCGTGCACGGCTCTCTCCACCCGAGCCAGGTCCGGCTTCCGGGCGAGCAGCTTCACCTGGGTCTCGAAGACCTCGGAGGACAGCAGGCCGCTGACCAACGTGTCGTCCGGTGAGACCAGTTCCGCCGAGAGCAGCGCACCCTCGGTGGAGGGAGCCGGCGCGACCTCGAAGAGCGAATCGTGGCTCTTGGCGAGTTCGGCCTCTTCCTTGGCCCGCCGGGCGGACTTCTTCGGTGGCACCGCGAGGGCCACGGGCTTTGGCGGCTGCTGCGGCTGCTCGGGGGAGTGCGGGGTCAGCGACCACCAACTGGGCTGCTGACTGCCCAACTCGCGCCAGCCCTTCGGCGGTTCCGCGCCGAAGGGCAGGAAAGCCAGCACCGGGATGCTGAACTCGGAGAGGGCGACGCCGCCGTGGTAGCCCGCCTTCTGGGAGGTGTAACGCGAGTCGGCGTCCCACAGGGCGACGACGGAACTGCCCGGATCGGGAGCGAGCACCCGTCGGCCGGAGAGCACGACCTCCGTCTCTGAGAGCGTGCCTCCCGGCAACCGGTGCCGGGCGGATTGCACGCCGTCGGCCTCGACTCTGGTGCCGCGCCGGTCGACGATGTGTCCGTGGTCGCTGGTGAGGAAGACGGCCCGGCCCTGGGTCGCGGCGAACCGCAGCAGTTCCGGCAGCCCCCCGATGTCGGAGAGCCGCCAGGCGCCGTCTCCGAGTTTCTGTTCCTTGCCGAGCCGGTCGTCAATGGTGTTGAGGACCACGGCGACATGCGTGCGGTCGCCGGCGAGTGCCTCGTGCAGCTCGGGTCCGAACGGGTCGCCGCCGCTCTCTCCACGCAGGTCGTCCTTGTGGAAGACCGCGACATCCTGCCCGCCCCAGAAGGGGTGCGCGGGGAACAGCTTCTTCTCGTCGGCCTGTGTGCCCGTCATCGGACGGGCGGCGAACAGAGAGGTACGCGACACGGCTGTGACGGTGGGCAGCAACGCGGCCATCGCCCGACGCTGCGGGGCGTCCTTCGCCTTCGGCAGCGGGTCGTACTCGGCCCAGTGCTCGCGCAGCTTCTCGCCCAGCTCGGCGGCGATCGCCGCGCTCATCCCGTCGAGGACGAGGAGCAGAACGCGGCGCTCCCCGGCCTTCACGACCGGGGCGACGATGTCGGGGAGGAAGGTCTCCACCGTCAGCATCGCTCCACGGTCGTTCTCGTCGGTCGTCCAGGCGGCGAGGGAGCGGGCGAAATGCCGGTCGATGTCGCGACGGCGGGCCCGCACCGAGGCGCAGATGCTGTCGTAGGCGGCCTTCAGCGTGGGATCGGGGTCGCCTCCTGCCTCGATGTGCTCCAGCGCCATGTCCACCCAGCCGGTCTCGGTGGCATGCCGTGCGACTCCGGCCGCCACGTTCGCGCTCTCGGCCACCGGTCCTGTCGCGAGCCACTGCGAGAGCCGCTGGGCCATGCGGGCTCGCTCGATACGCGTGTGCGCGTGGCCTTCCGGGGCGAGCCGGTGGTGGCTGAGCGACTTCACCGACTGCGCGGTCAGCGCCGGGTCGTCGCCCAGCAGCGCCCGGCCGACGGCGGCGAACCGTTCCTCAAGGCCCGCTGCCAGCAACGGACTTGTCCGGGCGGCTTGTTCCGCGCCGAACTGTCGGGCATGGGCGGCCGCACGGTCGAGTACGAAACCGGTGAGCCGACGCGCGGTCGCCGCGGACTCGTCGAGTTCGGAACGGCCGCTCAGCAGCAGCCCCGACACGAACTCCTCGCAGGATCGGCCGAAGGCCGCCGCGTGGGTGTCCAGGGCTTCGCCCCGCGCGGGCAGCTCCTCGCCGAACCAGCGCTCGGCCCGCCCGCGTGCGCGATAGACCTCGGGGTCGGCCGCCGCGTCGGCATGGCCCCAAAGCGCGGCACAGAGCAGACCGAACGCCACGGCGTCCGGCCCGTGTTCGGCGTCGACCAGGGCGAGCAGCGCCCGTCCGGTGGGGCCGGCCTGGTCCTTCTCGGCGAGGAACCGGGCGAGCCCCGCTCGCTCGGGTGCCCGCAGCGCGAGGTAGCGGCCGGGCCCGCCGGGGGCGAGGGACCAGCGCAACAGGGTGGGTACGTCGAGCACGTCGTCGCCTGCCGACGCTGCCAGGTCTCCCGAGTCACGGTCGGGGTCGTACCGTCCGATGCCGAGCCGCCGCAGCGTCAGGGCGGAGAGCGCCTTGCTCCGGGACAGCAGTCCGCCTGCCAGCTGCGGCCAGCGGCCCGGCGGCGTGGCGTCGAGGAGCGCCTCCGCGGCCCAGTTCTCGTCGAACAGCCGACGGTCGGTGTCGATCGCGCCGAACGCCTCGCGTACGACGTCCCAGATGTCGACGGTGTTGACCCGCTGCTTGTGCACCTTGGCCAGCAGGTCGGGACCGAGCTCCGCCTCCTCACGGTCGGTCAGCACCACCAGCACCTCGGGCCCGGTGGCCGCGGGCGCGAGGTGGCCCAGCACCAGTTCGTACACGGCGAGCGGCGAGGGGGCGACCGCGATCAGCGCTTGCCCCTGCTCGCCCCGGGCCAGCTCGGCGGGGCCGTCCCAGGAAGGCGCGGCGCGCAGCAGGACGGCCCGCCGCTTGCCTCCCGACAGGCCGGACTGCGAGGCCAGGTACTGGATGATGGTGGCGGTGTTGAGACGCACCGCGCTCGTGGTCGCCGTAGCGGCCGTCGCGGACGCCGTGGTTGCCGTATTCACTGCGCACGCCTCATTCCACGACCCGCCAGCTGATCTCGATGGTCGCGTCGGGCTCGGACTCCGCCAACGCGGCCAGTTCCGCCCGGAGTTCGGTGAGCACCCGGGAGGCGGTGGTCCGTCCGCTGCCGGAGCGGCGCGGGCGGGCCGGGCCGCCGGGACTGGGGATGGGGTGCGTGGTGGGGACGGGCGGATGGCTGCTGTCGGTGCTCAGGCGCACCGCCTCGGGAGTGGTGAGCGGCCCGGCCGCCGCCTCGGTCTCCGGAGCGGGCCTCGGCCGGGCAGGCGCGGCAGCCGCCTGGCTGCGCTCGATGACCGCCACGATGGAGCGCCGGGCGTCCTGCAACGCGTCCTTGAGGTTCAGCGTGCGCTGGTCGGCGCGAGCCGCTCCCCGCAACGCCTCAAGGACGGCCTCGCCCTGGGGCCCGTAGCTGGGAGCCAGCTTCAGCATGTCCCAGGCGGCCGTCACCAGAGACTTGGCGACGGCGTCCGCCTGCTTGATCGACGCGCCGTAGCGGCCGGCGGGCACCTCCCGCAGATCGAAGGCGGCGAAGGTGGTGATGATCTGCTTGGCCGCCGCGGTGCCGCCCGCCGCGCCCCGGTCGAGGCCGAGCAGTTCGTCGAGCAGGTCGCGCGAGCGCCGGGCCAGCGCGAGCCTGCCGGACTCGTCGGCCCCGTCCAGACCGAGCAGCGCGGAGTGCTTCTCCAACTGCGCGACCAGGTCGGCCGCGTGCGGTTGGAAGGCACGCGCCTGACTGGTGATCTGCCGCGCGAACTGGCTGACCATCGGGCCGCGGCGCAGCTTCGGCGGCTGCTCGCCGAAGATGTCCCAGTACCGCCGTCCGGCTTCCTCCCAGGCCGGCACGTCCGGCAGCGGCTGCGAACGCAGCGCGTCCTGCGGCTTGATCGCCGAGAGTTCGGGCGCCGGGTCGAGCAGCGCGCCGCCCCGCACCCAGACCCGGTCGTCCATCTCGGCGTACGCGGCGACGATCAGGTGGGCGAGGAGCGGTTCGAGCCCCATCGGCTCGGGCCGGTCCAGCCATTCCGTGAGCCGGCCGACACTCAGGTCGCCGGGTCCGCCGTCGGTGCGGATCTGGAGGGCGAAGTGGTCCACCCAGCGGGTGGAGGGCCGGAAGTACGCCTCGGTCTGCCGGCCTAGTCCGAGCGGTGCCGCGATCCGGCGCATCACCGCCCGCTCCTTGCCGTCGACCTCGGTCTGCCGGTCACCGGACTCCACCGCGGCCTTGAAGTTCTTGAAGACGGTCCGTACGTCGCCGGGCCTCACCGCGGTCCCGTTGCCCTCCGGGTCCAGGTCCGGGTGGGCGGGGAACTGGTGGGCGAGCAGCTTGCCCGCCACATGCCGGACCCCGTCGCGCAGCGACTGACCAATGGACACACGGAGGTCGGGGACGTCGGGCAGTGGGTCGAAGTGCTCGGTGAAGGACACGTCGACGTCGCCGGGCTTCTTGTCCGCCAGCCCGTACGCCTGCTTGAAGGCGGCCTGCACCGCCTTGGTGAGGGCGCTGCGCTGCCCTTCGAGGAGTTGCTTGGCCCGCGCGCGGTTGTCGGCGTTGAGGTGCTGGGCGTACACGGTGTCGAAGCGCCGCTCGTCGGCGAGCGCGTAGTAGATGACGACGAGCCGTTGGAAGTCCTGGAAGCGGGCCGCCGACAGGTGGGTGGGGATCCATCCCACGGTCCGGGGCCGGGCGCCGGGCAGCTCGCGCAGGGTCTGCATACGGTTGGCGTCGTCGCGGGGCCCGTACGTGCCCTCGTCGTACGGCAGGTCGATGACGACCCGCCACAAGCCTTCCTGACTGGGGGAGAACTCGTGGTCGGGCAGGCTGTCCCGGTCGGCGATGTTGCCGAAGACGACTTCCACCGTCCGGTTCGAGCCGCGCCAGACGAGGTTCAGCTCGTCGGCGACCAGACGTTCCTGCAGTTCGAGTCCCAGCTCCTCGGCCAGCAACCGCTTGGCGAGGTTGCGGCGGTTGGAGTGGTTGTTGTTGACGTCGGCGTTGGCGAGGACCGAGTCCACGTCCACCCCGGCCAGTTCGAGCCGTACGCCCGGCCTGGTGCCGGTGCCGGTCTCCTTGATCTCGGGGAAGCGCGCCGCCCACTCGCCGACCTTCGCCTTGATGACGCCGACCTCGGCGCCGGGGATCGGGGAGACGACCGAGCCGTGGTTGAGCGCGCCGAGCCGCTGGATCGTCAGGTCCCGCAGCGAGGGAACGCTCGGGGCGAGCGCGGACAGCAGCAGGGTGCACATCAGCCGGTTGTCGCCGACGAAGCCCTTGCACCGGTTGGCGAGTTGCTGGTCGGTGACGGTCTCCCGCCGGTGCCGGTAGCGCTCGACGTCCTCCTCGGTGACCTCGTACGTCGCCAGGAGGTGCGGTCGCAGCTTGGTGCGGTACAGCTTGTCCGCGGCCTGGAACTCCACCTTCAGGCTGTCCACGAACGGCCTGTCGCCGCCGTCCGCGATGACGGGATAGAGGTCGCCGAGCGGGATCAGCTGGTCCAGCGTCGCCTCGTCG
The DNA here is from genome assembly GCF_026341515.1 of Streptomyces sp. NBC_00878. NCBI lineage: Bacteria > Bacillati > Actinomycetota > Actinomycetes > Kitasatosporales > Streptomycetaceae > Streptomyces > Streptomyces sp. NBC_00878. The sequence goes on from NZ_JAPEOK010000001.1 coordinate 8,241,150, forward strand.
CGATGGTCGGCGAGCAACTGGCCCATCAGCTTCAGACCGGTACGGGAGCGCTGCAGCGCGGACGAGATGTGGACGAGGGTGTCCATGAAGGCGGGCGAGAAGGGGTACGTCAGCCGGAACGACGCCTCGTCCGCGCCGGTCGTCCCCTCGTCCGAGCCGAGCAGTACGTCCCAGACCCTCGGCCCGACCCGCTTGATCCTGGTGAACGCCGCCTCCAGCTGAGCGGCGGCCTCCTCGTTCTTCGGTGAGAGGAGACGGGCATGCGCGATCTGTGGAAGATTCCGGTCCTCCAGCGTGATCTTGTCGAAGCGTCCGGAGGCCAGGTTCAGACTGTCCTGGATCGCGGTCTCGGCCGCGCCTGAGGTCTCCTCGCCGACCAGTTCGCGTAGATCTCGCTGGCGGGCGATGAACGACACGATGGGAATGGCCCGCCGTGAGTCGGCGCCCTCCACGAAGTTGGTGATCTTGTCGGCTTCGCGGGAGACGAACCGCTGGTCGTGGATGCGGTTGGCGAGCCACAGGATCAGCTCGTCCATGAAGAGGATGAGCCCGTCGTAGCGGAGCGACTTCGCGTGCTCGGCGATCACGGCGAGGCCGGCGTCCAGTGAGATGAACCCGTGTTCGTCCTCGGCGGCGTTCTTGGCGAAGCCCGGGAACCAGGTCGCGGCGGCATCGTGCACGAGTTTGGCACGCAACTCGGCAGGAGCGCTCGGGTTGACCAGGTCCAGGTTGACCTCGCCGCCGTCGAGTTCCTCGGCGGCGAGCGCGGTGTCGAGGAGCGCAGAGGTCCACTCGAACTCGTCGCCCCAGTCGTCGTCCTCGTCGACGACGACACCCGCCCCGCCCGCGGAACCGGCTCCGCCGAGCCCCTCGATGAACTTCTCGTCGCCCATACGGACCCGGTGCGACCGGATGTCCTCGAAGAGCGAGTCCGTCCGGTACACCTGCGGGGTCGGCGCCTCGGGGTGGAGCTTCCTGACGTGACTGACGTATCCGCCGAGGACTCGCTGCTCCAGGGACTTCGCACCGAGCATGTGGTACGGCACGAGCAGGAACCGCTTGTGCTCGGTGTTCAGCCACTCGTGCTTGCCCAGCACCGGATCGAAGTCGGTACGCGCGCGTGCCGCCTGGTCACCCCTGAGCAGAGCATGCAGTACGGCCATGAAGTGCGACTTACCGGAACCGAACGAGCCGTGCAGATAGGCGGCCTTCGATGTGTGCCCGTCGAGGGCGGCCTTGATGAGCCCGAGGGCGTCGTCGAAGTTCTCCAGCAACCGCTCGGTGACGACGTAGTCCTTGAGCGCGCGGGCCGCACCCTCCTCGGAGACCGCCTCGGCGAGCTTCAGGACGAAGTCGGAGGTCGAGATGGATGTCTTGATGTCGATGACATCGCGGAGGAGGGGGGCCGTGGCGGCGGTCGGGGCCATCTCTGTCTCGCGTCTCCTGATTTCCGTGTCCTGCATGCATCTGCGTCCACCGGGCAGCGCGGTGCGTCCCCCGTCGACCAGGACCGCGCGTGACGCTCCCGCCCACGCCGTCCCGGGAATGCCGTCCGCGACTGTTCACACGGTTGCGGACGGTTCTCGATCGTATCGGGTGCAAATGACATGGGGGAGGGAGCTCAAGCGCCGGAACCCCAGGCCTCCATGAGCTGCTCGGGCCCGTACGTCGCCGAGAGCCCGTCCACCGTGAACCCGGACCGGGACACGGCGATCAACGGAGTGTCCTCGTCCGCCCCGGGGACGGCGAGAGCGTCGCGGGCGAGCGCGGCCAGTGCGCGGCGGTCGAAGGAGCCGTTCTCGTGCCACTTGATCGAGCCGACGAAACCGATGTCACGGGCGGGCGCCCGATCGGCCCCCACCAGATCTACCTCGGGATTGTTCGTACGAGGCCACCAGCCGCCCACCTCCCGCACCTCGGGCCACGTCTCGTCGGGGAGCAGCCGGGCCAGCGACTCCCGCACCACGGGTTCGATCGCCCGCCCGCGCCAGGAGGTCCAGCCGCGCTCGACCGCCTCGGCCACCAGGCGCCCCCGCCCGCGCTCGACCTCGGAGATTCCCCGTTCCAGGAAGGCGAGCCAGAAGCGGAGGTAGGGGTCTGCGACGCGGTATCGGCGGTCCCGGTCTCCGGGTCGGACGGACAACGGGGTGTCGACGGCGACGAGCCGCTTGTCGGTGAGGGTACGCAGCGCAGGGTTGAGCGAACCGGGCGGGAGCGGCCGGTCGGCGGACCCGGCCTTCGCGGCGATGGTCCCGAAGGTCCGCTCACCACTCCCGATCACGGAGAGCACATGTCTGGCCTGGAGGGCGGTGGGGAACTCGGCGGCCAGTACACGCTCGCCGGAGACGAGCAGCGGGGAGGTGGGGTCGTCGAGAGCTCGGGCCAGGAAGTCACCGCGGCTCTCCCCGTCCCGCCACTCCTGACAGATGAGGGGCAGACCGCCGGTGATCAGGTGGGCATCGAAGGCGTCCGCCGCAGGCAGTCCGGTCATTGCCATGACCTCGTACGGCGAGAGGGCCGACAGCACCATCTCGACCCCTCGTTGGTGGAAGGGGCGGCCGTAGGCGGAGAGCTGCTCCATCATGGCGAGGTCGCTGCCGATCAGCACGAGCAGCACGGGCTTGCGGCTCAGCACGCGGTCCCACACGGTCTGCAGGGTGCCTTCCAGAACCGGGTCGCCTTCGAGCATCCAGGGCAGCTCGTCCAGCACGACGATGCTGGGGGAGTCGTCCGGGAGGACCGCGGCGAGCTGGCGCAGGGCGGTGTCCCAGTCGGCGACGGTGGTGACGCCTGCCAGGAGAGCCGTCTCGGGCAGCGAGGAGTGGCGGACCTCGCCGAGGAACCGGGCGCGTTCCCGCTGCGCGTCCTCGCCCCGGGTGGCCTGATGCACGACGTACGGAACGCCTGCGCGTTCACAGAAGAGGTCGACGAGGCGAGACTTCCCGACCCGGCGTCGGCCGCGGAGCAGCAGTGCTCTGCCGCGCTGATCGCCTCGGCCGTCCCGGATCCAGGCCAGGTGCCGGTCGAGTGCGGCCAGCTCGGACTTGCGGCCTACGAAGCCTGTCATGGGGCACCTCGGGTGGTACTCGTGCTGAACATACTCAAGTGAACCATAGTATGGAGAATGCGAGTAACTGGCCTGTCGCTTTACGTGGTCATGCGTGGGTGTGCTGAGAGGGTGGGGGTGCCCCTGAGGGGGCGGTCCGGCTCAGCTCAGGTGTGCGATGAAGGTGTGCCAGGCGTCGTGGCTGAAGACGATTGTGGGGCCGGTGGGACGCTTGCTGTCGCGGACGGGGAGGTGGGCGGGGAGGTTGGTGGCCGCCTCGACGCAGTTGCCTTGACCGCCGCTGTAGCTGCTGGCGCGCCATGCCGCTCCCGTGAGAACGGGGGGTATGTGAGAGCTGGGGCTCATGCTCGGTACTCCTTGGCGATGCGGCGGATCATGGCGAGTGATTCCGTCGGTGGCAGTGCCGTGGTGCGTGCGTCGTCGAAGAGCCCTCGGTAGTAAGCGACTTCCGGCTCACGCTCCATCCAGATGTTTCCGGTTGGGGTCTCCGTCAGCACGAGGTCGAGCGACGTCACCTGGGGAAAGCTCAGTAGCAGGTACGGGCCGAACATACCCGAGTGCGCGCCGCGCGAGAACGGCAATACCTGGACGGTGATGTTGGGCCGCTCAGCCATCCCGGCCAGGTGCTCCAGTTGTGCGTGCATCACCGAAGGGCCGCCAACGTGCTGCCTGAGAACGCCTTCTGCCAGCACTGCCCAGAGTTCCATCGGCTCGTCACCCATGAGGCGCTGCTGCCTCGCGAGTCGCACCTGAACGAACTGGTCGATCTCCTCGGCTGTCTGCCAGGCGCGCGAAGCGACCGTCACCGCGCGGCCGTACTCCGCAGTCTGGAGAAGTCCGGGAATCAGCTGCACCTCGTATGTCCGGACGCTGTCGCAGATGGCCTCCAACTCGATCTGGTCCCGATACGAGTCCCCAAGTACTGAGCCGTACTGATGCCACCATCCTTCGCGGCGCCGCCGGTTGGCCCGCAGGGCCATGGCGCTGAGGCGGTCGCGTGTCTCCGGATCCTTCACCCGGTAGGCGTGCATGAGTGCTGCCAGATCAGGTGTGCGGACGGGTACGTGCCCGTTCTCCAATCGGCTGATCTTCCCCTTGGTGCAGTCGAGGGCCTCGGCGGCTTCCGCCATGGACACACCTGCCGCCTCGCGGAACCTGCGGAGTTCATCGCCGAGTTGGCGTCCGAGCACGGTGGATGGTTTGACAGTAGGCATGTGCAACTGCCTACCAGAGGTTCGACCTGCAGGGCTCGGCGATTACCTAAAAGAGTGAATCAAGCGCCATAGTGCCGTGCAAAATTGCGCCGATTCATATTGTTGCGGAACGCTGCGCATGGCGGCTCAGCAACTGCCGCCATGTCACGAGGACTTGATCAGCTGCAATCGACCCTCAGGAGCCGCCATGGCAGAGCGTTTCGGCCCTCACGAAGTCACGTTCAGACTGTCCCGTTGTCGCCGGAGCGTTCCCAGAACGCGGGCGGTGGCGCATGCCGTGCTCGGGGAATGGGGCGTCGGGCAAGACGTCCTGGACGCCGCGGAGTTGGTGCTGTCGGAGCTGGTGACCAACGCGCTGCGCGTGCCGGTGCCGAGTGACCGACAGGTGGGCGTACGGATCACACGCTCGCTGGAGGAAGGGCTGCTGCGGGTGGAGGTCAGCGACGCGGGCGCGGGCAAGCCTGAAGTGCGGACGCCCGGTGAGGAAGAGACCGGTGGGCGCGGGCTGTTGCTCGTGGATGCGCTGGCTCACCGGTGGGGTGTCGAGGAGCGCGAGGGTGGGATCGGGAAGACCGTCTGGGTTGAACTGAAGGCGACGGACATCGTGGCCGAGCCCGTCGCGAGGGAGGTCGCCGCGGTGATGGTTCGGCAGGGCCAGTCCGTGCGGGCGTGGGGCGAGTGGCGGGCAGTCCGCAGTGTCCGCAGCGAGCAGTTCGCGGCGGGTGGGCCCGCCATCGTGCTGGGGCTGGACGAGGGCCCGGCGCTACGGGTTCACGCGGCCGAGCCGTTGACTGTACGAGACGGCGGCGCGCCCTCCGCGCGAGCAGGCGGGGAGGGCGCGCCGGGGTGATCAGCCGTTCGCCGGGCGCCGGCCTCGACGGGCCGCCGGAGCGGGACGCCAGGCGCGCAAGTCGTCGTCACTCAGGCCGTGTTCGCCCTGCTTGGTCGCGCGGTACCCCGCGAAGAAGGCGGCGGGGGAGCCGCCGTACAGCGGATCGAACTCGTCGTGCCACTGGGTGAGCCAGGGTTGGAGTTCGAGGAGGCCTGCGAGAAGCGGAGTGATCTCCTCGGTGGAGAGGCCGTCGTCGTTGGTGAAGTACGTACTGAGGGCCTGGGCCTGCTCCCGGTGGTCCCAGCCCGCCCAGCCGAACAGGTCTGGGGTGCCGGAGATGGCACCGGTCGCGTAGGAGATGAACCGCTCCTTCGGTACGTCCAGTTTGCCGCGGGCGCGCCAGTAGGAGGGCTTGAGGAAGTCGGCCGAGGTGTACTTCGGGGGTACGGGGATCGAGTCCCGGATCTTGCGCTTGGCGGGCTCGTCCGGGGCGGCGTCCTCCTGTCGCTGGAGGTCCCAGACGTGTTCCCAGTCGGCGCGCTTCTTGAGGCCGGAGGGCTTGTAGCGGAGGGTGGGGAGGAAGGGCACGTGCTCGTTGGTGAGGAGGTCCTCGACGACGGTTGCGAGTTCCTTGCGGGGCTCGTACAACTCGGCGACGGAGACGAAGTCCTCATCGAGGGAGAGCTCGGCGGTGAGCTGGTGGCGGGTGAGCAGGGTCGGCTGTCCGTCCTGGAACCAGAGGTCACGGTTCTCGATCCGGTCGAGCAGCCAGGAGCGCAGGGCCTTGTCCTGCAGGCTGTCCCAACCCTCAGTTGCCCAGCGGCGCTTGTACTCGGGACGCTCGATCATGCCGATGGCACGGGATGACTCGATGGCGTCGATGCGCTTTTGGACGGTGGCCTTGTAGGTGTCCGACCAGTGGTCGGGGAGGGTGGTAGTGGGGGTGGATCCGTGCCGCTTGAACCACTCGTTGGACGCCTCACCCTTCTTGACTCTGCGGGCGAGCACGATTTCGAAGGCTCGCTCACCGAGGGCGAGTTCGGGGACGTCGGACTCGGGAGCCTGGAGGTCTTCGAGGTGCAGGTTGTAGAGGGAGTAGACCTGCCAGTCCAGTTCCTCTTGGAGAGCGATCATTTGCGCTCGGGTGGAGTGCCACTTGGCGCAGGCCTCGCGAAGGGACTTGACGGTGGGTGTGGGGGCGGAGGGGGCAGTTAGGGTGGAAGGGGTAATGGAGACAAGTTCCTGGGCGAATTTGTCGAGTGCGGTCACAATGGATGTGGGTGTGACAGCGGGTACGGGGAACTCCTGGAGCTTGGTGCCCGTGAATTCAAAGAAGTTCTCCCATGCGAAACGACCCGTCCCCCGCTCCCCTCCTCGATTTCCTTTATCGTGACTCACTTGTTTAAGCCAGAAACAGGAGGTGGAGCTGTTGAGTAGTCCGAGTAGCTGAAGGTACTCTTCCTCGGTTGCGTTTTCGCGCAACTTGATTACTGGAGCGGAACGGTTGAACACCTTTCCGCCTCTATTCAATACAAAGTGATTGTGTGAGGCTACAAAGGCAAAGGAAATGCCAAGCGGGTTGGAGAATCGTTCCGGATGCCAGCGGCTCCACTCGAACCAGGTAAGGCCGATCTCTGCGTGTGTTCCCCCTGGCTCTCGACGATCTTTAAGGACGGCGTACGTCTGCCTTAGGTGAGGGTATGTATCTACAGTTAGCGCCGCCTTCAAATCGGCGTCATACGGAAAGAGAGACTCCGTAGTTTCGGATTCGTTCCAGTCGCGAACGGCATCTCCTTCGACGAGGGGGATGATGTGGCTAGAGGCTACTCTGTAGCGGGACCAGGTGTGGCTAGGGGCGAAATAGCTAGCGTCGGACCCAGTGTGCGTGTATCGGCCCACTGTAACGATTCGCGCACTTGCCCTATGCGCTGCGTGAGCGTTCAAGTGGGCGAAAATCTCGGATGCGCCGCCCCCTGAAAGGCTCCAGGGGGCAGTGGCCAGGTGGCTGCGAGCTAGGTTTTCGCTGCTGACCCAATCCGATACAGATCCTGGAACATCGATCTGATTCGTGATTGCTTTCCATACGTTTCCCTCGGCGGCGACCTCAGGGACCCCAGATTCACCCTGAATGCCCAGCACCGCTCGGATGGTATCGGTGCGTGAGTTTCCGCGACGGCGTCGACCAATCAGGATTACGGTAGGAGTTCCGTGACCGGGGATGTAAGCGCCGGAGGTGTCGATAACTTCGACGAGTTCGACGGTATGTCCGAAGAACTCTTCAATGAGTGGCCGACCGAACTCTCGTTTCATGAATGAGTTAGACGTGATCTGTCCGACCATGCCGTACCCGTGACCCGTTTCATTTCCAATCTTAGCGAGTTGGAAGAATCGCTCGGCGAAGGGTACGGATAGGGCATACTGGCGCGCGCATGATTTATACAGGGATCGATAGAGGTCATTTAGATTCTTGTCTTTGACTGTGATGTAAGGCGGATTCCCCACCACCACGTCATACCGCCCCTGCTCCAAAATCCCCGGATACTCGTGCACATCCTCCGTCGCATACGAGAACTCCGCCAGCGCATCCCCCGACTCCTCGCCCTCAAGAGTCAGTTCAAGCTGCCGAGCTTTGATCAGGGAGTCGCCCACCGCCAGGTGAATCGGCCAGTCGTACCGCGACGCCTCCGCCAGCGTCCGCACGCCCGACGACGCCATCGCCGCCACCAGCAACCGGAACCGAGCAATAGCCACCGCGAACGGATTGATATCCACCCCGTGCACAGAGTTGAGCGCATCCCGCACCTGCTCATGCACATCCCGCCCCGGCTGCCGCTCAGCCCAAAGCCGCACCATCCGCCGGAACGCACCCAGCACGAAGTGCCCCGACCCGCAGGTGGGGTCGATCATCTTCAGTTCGCCGAACCGCCCGCCCAGCTCCCGCACCACCGGGTCCATCGTCCGGTCGAGGATGAACTCCTCCACGAACTCCGGTGTCTGGAGCAGCGCATACGTCTTCCGTGCCGCCTCCGACAGGTCCTGGTACAGGTCACCGAGGAACCGCGTGTCCCACCCCTCAGTCCCGTCCTCGCTCAACGGGTCGGTGAAGTCGTGGACAAGCGCGTCACCGGCCTCGTCCCGCTCCCGCCAGAACTCCACCAACGCCCGAGCCCCGTCATGCGACAGAGGAACCTGGTACAGCGGGTTGTGCCGCTCGTCGAACAGCAGCTTTCCGGCCTGCCCGGCGCCCAGTTCCTTGAACGCCCGCTCCAGCCAGCCCCGATACGTCGGGTTCTCTTCATCCTCCACGTACTGCGCGTACCGCGACTCCGCGAGGTCCCGCCGCTCCAGCTCCGCGCCCGTCAGGTACGGCTCGGGGATCAGCCGGTTGTCCTCGCAGAACCGTACGAACACCGTGCCCAGCACCCACGCCACCGCGACCTGAGTGACCCGCTCGTCCAGCCACGCGTTCCACGTCGCGGCCGTACGCCCGAGCTTGCGCGCCTGGTCGTACTCGGCGCGCAACCGCTCCCCGACCTCGGCCACCGCCTTGACCTGCTTGCCGAGGTCCGCCTCGACCGCTTTGACCTGCTTGATGAGGTCAGCCAACAACGCCTTGCGGTCGATCACTTGGTCACGTCTCCCGTCGCACCCGCACTCGTACCCGAAACAGTCACATCACCGGCGCCAGGCCCACCGTGCCCACCGCTCACGCCGCCCGCGCCGAGAACCCCGGCCACCCCACCTCGATGGGCATTGGCCACCCACGAGTCCGGCAGAGCTATCCACTCACCCAGCCCCGCCTGGTACGGCACCGCCGTCGTCCCCAACCGTGGCGGGCGCGCCGGGTCGCTCTGCGGGCACAGCACCCACAGCCCGCGACCGCCACCCCGTGCCTGCTCCGCCAACCGCTCAAGGACGCCCATCGCGTCGTACCGCGCGAACACCCCCGCGTCCGTCAGCAGCACAGGCACCCGCGAGCCGGAACCAACCCCGGCCCCAGCTGTCAGCAGCTCGCTCACCCGAGGCTCCACCGCCCCCCAAGCCGTCCGCGCATACTCCGCGAACTTCATCGCCGCCTTCGACCCGGGCTCCGCCACATCCGCCCGCAGGATTGTTTCCCACGTCGGCTTGACCCGCGCGTCGACCAGTTCGTGCAGCGCCGTGAGGAACAGCTCGGTCACCGACACCGCGCCCGCGTCGAAGCGGTCGCCCGTCAACTCCCGTACCGCATCGCGGGACAGACCCGTCCGGACGGTCAGTACCCGGAAGCCGTCCCGCCGGGCCGAACCCGTCAGCCGCTCCTCCGCCGCCACCGCGCCCGCGAGTTGCGGGTCGTCGGAGTAGCGGTGTGCGGTGGTGAGCATGCCGGTCGGCTGGCGGCCGGCGCCCGAGGACAGGTAGCTGGAGCTGCCGTCCGTCTGCCGGGGCAGATAGCGCAGGGTTCGGGTGTCCTCGCGCGTGGACAGGTGCAGCTCGAACCCGGCCTCCTGGAGCGCACGCGTCAGCGGCCCGCCCGTCGGGAGGGAGTGGCCGCCGTTCTTGTCGAGCAGTTCCGGGAAGCGTGCACGTACCCGCTCGTGCACCTCCTTGCCCGTCAGGCCCGGCTGCCGGGCATCGGCCACGCCCGGGATGGGGCGTACCAGACCGGCCTGGGTCAGCCGCAGGGCCCGTACGAGGGGGAGGTTGCGGGGGTAGATCTCCAGGCGCGGGGTCGCGGCGGCGTTGCGGGAAGCCGCCGCGGCCACCTCGACCATGCGGCGGTCGTCCCAGTCCATGACCCCGCTCGGCGGGGCGATCGCGCCCAGCTCGCCGAGGACGGTCGCCGCGGTCGGCAGCGTGTCCAGTTTTGCCAGCCGGTCCGCGACCTTGCCAAGGCTCTGTGCGTAGTCCAGCAGGCCCGGCGCGGAGGGCGTCTCTGGGGCATCGTCCTCGCCGACCTCCAGGGCGAGCAGACCCGCGCCCATGCCCTCATCGGCCGCGTCCCGGTTCGCCGCGTGCTGGAACTCGGCCTCGTCCGGGTGGAGTTGCTCGACCTCCACCACGGCCCGAACGGCCGCCAGTGCCAGGGCCCGGCGCTGCTCGCGCTCCTGGAGGCGGGTGCCGCGTCGTACGGCGAGCGCGTCCGCGATCTCCGCGGCCGAGGCGACCCGGCCCAAGTCGCCGAGCACATCGAGGACTTCGGCGCGCAGGGCTCGTACGGCCGGGTGCTTCTTCCAGCGGGTGCGCTGGGTCTTGAGCATCTGCGGGATGCGGCCCGCCGACAGGCCAAGGGCGGTCGCCACGTCCTTCTGCTTCGGCCAGACGCCGATGTCGGGCAGTGCGCCGCGCTCGTCGGGCAGCCGCAGCAGCAGCCGCACCATCTCGCACTCGTTACGGTTGGAACCGTCCTTCTTCAACTCCGGGACGAAGAGAGTCGCCAACGTGTCCAGGCTGACCGTGCGTAGCGCGCGCTCCGGCAGTCGGCCCGCGCCGCCGTTCGCGGCCACCACCCGCGCGATGGTGGCCTCCGTCGCGGAGAGTTCCTCCTTGGCCTCCTTGCGGCCCTCCGGCGTGAGCGGCGCTGCGGGCTTCTCGGCCAGCCGTTCCCGCCACTCCTTGATACGGCCCAGGACTTCGCCGCGGGTCTTCGAGCCGAGGCCGGGGGCGTTGACGAGCTGGCGCTGGCTGTAGGCGAGCAACTCGCCGACCGTGTTCACCTGGAGCCCGTAGACGAAGGACTCCGCCGCTGGGCTCAGGCCGGCCGCCGAGATGGGCGTGGTGCGGTCGGCCTGAGCCGCCTGCCGGTCGCGCTGCTGTTCGGCGCTCTCCTCCTCGGCCTCCGCGATGGGCGCGTCCGGGGCCTGAGCCGCCTCGGCCTCCGTGGCGGCAGCCGTCACTGGCCGGGAACGCCGTGACGAGGGCTTCGCCTCGTCCATCGCCAGGAAGATCTTCTTCCAGGCGTCCCGCATCGGCTTCAGGTCGCTGAACCGCTGCGCCGCGTTCCGGTGCAACGCCTTCTGGAAGAACGCGACGAGCCCGTCCCGTACCGCCGAGTCGAAGGCGTCGGCGGCGATCCTCGGGTACGGCTCCTTCTCCGCGTCGGTCTGGCGCGGGGACACCTTGCCGTCGCCCCACACCGGCAACTCGCGCGACGCCATCTCGTGGAGGGTGACCCCCAGTGCGTAACGCTCCGCGTGCGCGTCGTACACCGAGCGGTGGGTGAGCGTGCCGATGAAGGGGTCCAGGTAGCCGTCCGTCCCCGCCTGGGTCTCCTTCACCGGGTAACCGGCCAGCGAGAAGTCGATCAGGACCAGTTCGCGCGTGCGGTTCGGACGGATACGGATCGCGATGTTGTCCGGCTTGATGTCACGGTGCCAGACGCCCTCGCCCTCCAGGAAGTCCACCGCGCCGAACAAGTAGTCGCCGTACGCCTCCAGTTGGTCCACGGACAGTCGGCCGAACTCCCGCAGCTGGCGGGAGACCGTCTCCTCCCGGCGCCGGCTCCTCGTGGTGCCGGGCGCGGAGGGCTCGGCGTCGGCCTCACGCTCGTCACCGACGTACTCCAGGATGAGGACCTGCCGAGGTCCGATGCGTACGGGCTCCGGCTCGACGAGGCGGATGATCCGGGAGTCGGGACGCAGGCGCCCCATCACCTCGGCCTCCCGCTCCAGCACCTTGCCGCGACTGTCCGACAGCGCGACCTTCAGCACGGCGAGCGTCTTCGCGAACCTGACGTCCGGCCCGGCCGTCAGGTCCCGCACCAGGAACGCGCGGCTCGTCGAACCCGTGCCGAGACGGCGCCTGACCTCCCAGCGGCCCGCCAGCACGTCGCCCGCGACCGCTTCCAGAGGGTCCTTCTCGGGCTCGGCGGGGCGAACGGGCTCCACCGCGGCGGGCTCGGTCAGCGTGTCCTCGACGACCTCCAGCATCTCCAGGAAGTCGTCGACGGAGGACAGCCGGTCGGAGACGGTGTACGCGGTCGCCGCCTGCACCAGTTCGTCGATGTACTCGGACAGGCCGTCCACCACCGCGCTGGGGCGCAGTCCCTCGCCTGCCTCGTAGCGCGCCAGCAGCTCGGCCTGGCTGGCTGCCGGGGCCTTGCCGGTGGCCAGGAGATAGGTGAGCACCCCGAGCCCGTACACGTCCAGGGCCACCGGGTCGGCCTTCAACGCGGTGAGTTCCGGGGCGAGATACGGGTCCGCGCCCTCCGCGAGGTGTGCTCCCGCGCGCGAGAACGTGGTCGGGGCGAGTCGCTCGCCGCCGGCCTGCCCGCTCTGCTCGGAGCCGCGCTGCACCGCGACCTGCCAGTCCGAGATCTGCAGATACGGACTGAGCCAGCCCGACTCCTCGCCGTCCGTGCTCCCCGCCGTGCGGCTGCGGGCACGAGGCATCACGTGGATCGCGCGGGCGGCCAGAGTGCGGTGGTAGATCCGCCTGCCGTGCGCCGAGCGCACCGTCTCGGCGAGCTGGCGCACCAGGGCCATGCGGCTGAGGATGTCCAACTTCTCGCCGTACTGGGCCAGATACTCGTCCAGGCGCAGAGTCCGCGGGTCGAAGTCGAAGATCAGTGCCGGGCCCGCCGAGTGCCCGGACGGGTCGTACTGCTTCAGCTGGACGACACCGGGGTGCTTGAAGCGCCGTAGCACCGCGGCCTCGCGCCGCGCGGCCCGCTCCACCGACGCCCGCAGCTCGGCGTCCGAGCCCCGCTCCCGCAGATAGACCCGGATACGGGCGGCCTCCGGCAGCTCACTGTGCCGGGCCAGGTAGTCCGCCCAGGTCGGACCCGAGTCGAACGACTTCCGGTGCAGCAGATACGGGCCGACCTTGTACTCGGCGTCACTGCGCGCGATACCGATCCGCTCCAGCGCCCCCTTGATCGCGCGGGACTTCGGGGCGTCGATGCGGCGCCGCTCGTCACGAGGCGGCTCCTTCAGCATCTCTACCAGCTTGTTCACGGTGTAGACGCCGTGCTGGTCGTGGGCGGGCAGCCTGTTCCTCAGAGAGGAGTCGGTGAAGCACACCGCCTCCGAGACCCAGACCCGCTCACCGTTCTGCGCGAGGAGTGAGGCCAGTTCCTTGGCCTTCTTGTTCGCCAGGTGCAGTGGGTTGCCGTGGGAGATCTGCCGTCCGCCGGGCTGGGTCTGCAGCCATGTGCCGTTACGGGACTCGATCGAGCCGTGCCAGTCCTTCAGCTCGATCAGGTACACCCCGCCGGGGGCGATCACCAGAAGGTCCACTTCCCGGACATGGCCGGTGTGCGCGGTGAAGGTGAAGTTCGTCCAGGCACGCCACGGATCGTTGTTCGCGGTCGCCAGCTGCTCGCGAATGGCATCCAGGCCCCGGCGCTCATGCTGAAACTCGGATTCGGTGACCGTGACCCACCGGCCGTCCCGCATGCGCACATCCCCGCTTCGAGTTTCGTATCGATTCGGGCTGTTTGTCGCCGCCGTTTTGTCGTCGCTCGGGCGGCAAAAGCCCAAGCTCAGATCGTAACGGGTGTGAGCGGAGGCGGAGGATGGGTCGGATCAAATCGGTACTGGGGACAAGGTCCCGCATCAAGACGACTCGTCGCTGGTCATGGCGTGGAGCATGACCCCCTTCCGGCCCGGGTCACATCGCTCGTACGAGGGCGCAGTCTCCCGCCACCCGGCGGCTGAATTCGGCGACGAACGACATGGCCGGATCGGCGAAGGCGAGGTGAGGTGCGGCCGTCAACGACTCAGAGCCGTACTCGCCCAACTGGTCCATCACTTCGACGACATGCTCACCGGCGCGCTGCCACGCGGACGACAGGCCGAACGCGTTCGGATCGTCGTGCATGGTGTCCCGGAGAGTCGCGAGGCAGGCATCCGCCGCGGCTTCGGTACGAGCCTCCTGCCCTTCCTCGAGTCGGCCGAGACGCCCGCCGAGAGCCGTCCAGCGTTTGCCGGTAGTGGTGTCTCCGCCGCGCGTGCCGCCCGGTCCCTGCCACCGCGTCGACGTCCCCATGCTCAGGCGCTCCCTTTGCCCAGCACCGCCAACACCGTGGTCGTCAGCGTGCAGACCAGCGCGACGATGGCTCCGAGGCTGGCCAGGCCGGTCTTGCGGTCTGGGAAGAGTTCGCGCCTTGTCTGCCGAAGCCCTGGGTGTACGACAAGGGTGCGCAGGCGTTGCCACTTGTGCTGCTCGATGCTGCAGCCACGGAGCAGACCGTGGGCGTTCTTCCGGCATGTCTGCCCCTCCTTGCGGATGGGGGCACCGCAAGGGACCGGAGCCTGCACCAGGAACCACAGGAGACTCAGCGCGAAGAGGGCGGTCAGTCCGACAGGGCCGATGTCGGAGGTCAGCCAAGCTGTGATGGCGACGACGAGGGCGACCAGTCCCCAGTAAGGCCAGATCTTCCGCCAGTTCATGACAAGGGAACGTAGGTGGGGAGGGCAAGCATCAGGAGGGCGCACAAAGGCGCACGGAAGCATTCCCCCTCGCCGAATAACCCTTCGAAAACCACCAGTTGATCCTGCTACCGTCACCGACGTGGCGAAACTCAATCAAATCATCGCAGTAGAGAAGGGCATCAAGTCCAAGTCCCATCAGGACCTGACGGCCGCTCATCACGGGCTGCAGAAGCCTGCCCTGTTGGCCGGAATCTCGCGTACGTATCAGCCCAAGGACGAAGAGGGTGAGCAGTTGCCGCCCGAGTCGACTCGGGTGCAGGTGCAGGCTGAGGACGTGCTGCGGGACACCGCGGCCACGCTGACCCGGCTGTTCGACGTGACCGCCACCAAGGACTGGGCCAACTGCACGGCCCGCGCGGACGTCAAGGTCGACGGGCGGGTGCTCGTTGCCGACGTTCCGGTGTCCTATCTGCTCTTCCTGGAGAAGCAGCTCACCGATCTCAACACCTTCGTGCGGAAGTTGCCCGTGCTCGACGCCTCCGAGTCGTGGGTCCAGGACCCGTCGACCGACGCGTGGAAGACCGAGCCGGTCCGGACGCTGCGGACGAAGAAGGTCCCGCGCAACCACGTGAAGGCGGAGGCCACCGAGAAGCATCCGGCGCAGGTCGAGGTGTACTACGAGGACATTCCCGTCGGGTACTGGACCACTGTGAAGTTTTCCGGAGCCCTTCCCGCGCGGCGTGTCAACGAACTGCTTGACCGGGTCGAGAAGGTTCAGCAGGCCGTCAAGTTCGCCCGGGAAGAGGCGAACGGCGCCGACGTCACCGACCAGCGCGTCGGGGACGTCGTGTTCGGCTACCTGTTCGGGTAGCCTCAGAAACTCCCCGGCCACCAAGAAGGACGGCCGGGGTGCGCGAGGAGCGCAAGCTGAAACTGAAGCTTGTCGTGACTTCGCGGTTCCAGTGGAGGTTCGAGTCCTCCTCGCGGCACCAATCCGGCACCTGTATCACCGAGTACAACTCGGTACGAGGTGCCCAACGCGCCGCGGTAGCCCAACTGGCAGAGGCAGACCGCGATCAATCTCAGACTATTGCTCCAGACTCAGCATTCGCCGCCGATCGCCGGATCGACCGGACTCAGGCTCCGGGCGTCGAAATGCCGGTTCAAGTCCGGCCCGCACAGCTCGATGCGCGGTGGTCCAAAGGCAGGACGCGGCGACATAACACTGACCTGAGTTCTCAAGCGTGCCGGTGTGCGACATGGGTGGCATCACAGGGCTCGGGGGCCGGCTACGCCTCCGGGCCCGCTCCCGTTTGCGCGGACAGTTGGATGAGATCCGCTCGTGGGAGCCGTTCACCGACGCCGTCCCCGTCGCGGGAGCTGCCCTCCGACGCCGCCCCGTCGCGGAGGCCGTTCACCGACGCCGCCCCCGATTGCGTACATAAAGAACGCGGCCATCGCGACAATCGTCACAGCCCCGAAACGCATGGACCCCATACCCTCCAGGAACCCGACCTACCGTAAACACCACCGCCCAGGCCGACGTCGCCCGAAGGCATGCCACCCGCAATCGCCCTCGTCCCGACAGGAGCCCCGTGCCCGTGCCGCGACCCTTCTCCGCTGTGTCCGTCGCCCTTCCGCCCTGGCTCGCGCATGCGCTGCGTGCGCAAAGGGGGCCCGTGCCGTGGAACGCCGTCGTCCGCGGAGCGCTCTCCGCCGGGCCGCTGTTGCTCGTGGCCGTTCTCGTCGGGCGGGAATCCGTCGGTGTCATGGCCGCCCTCGGTGCCATGTTCGCCGGGATCAACGACCGGCCCGGAAGCCGCCGGGCCGCCGTGCACTGGGTGGGGGTGCCCGCGCTGGCAGGAGCCGCGGGACTGGTCGTCGGTACGTACGCGGGGGAGGGGTTCGGTGCCGTCCCGCTGACCCTCGTACTCACCGGGCTCGGGCTGCTCGCCGGGGCCGTGAGCGCCGCCGGGACCGTCGCCTCGGGGGCCGGGACGCAGTTGCTCGTCGCCGCGGCCATCGGGGCCGGGATGCCACTGCCCGACCCCGGGTGGCAGCGGGCGCTGTTCTTCCTGGCCGGAGCCGGCTGGCTGATCGTGCTGCGGCTGGTGCTGCCCACGCCCGGTGCCCTCGCCCAGGACTTCCGGTTCGACGGGGAGCGGGTGGCCGTCGCGAAGGTGTACGACGCCATCGCCGAGCTGCTCTCCGGGGTCGGCGGAGCCGAGGCCGGGGCCCGGCGGGCCGCGCTCACCGCCGCGCTCGACCACGCGCAGGACGCGCTCGCGGGGCCGCGGCTGCGGCGGTACGCCAGTTCCTCCGCCGAGCGGCGACTGCGGGCGCAGTACGCCGCCGCGCTGCCGCTCGCCGAGGCCGCGACCGCGCTGGCCTGGGCCGGAGACGCGCTGCCCGCCCGTACGGCTCAGGGCCCGCGGCGGCTCGCCGTCGCCGTACGGACCGGGGAGCCCTCCGGGCCGCTGCCCGCACCCGCACGGTCCGTACCCGGACTGCGCGCCCTCGACGACGCACTCCTGCATGCCGCCGAGACCTTCGACCGCGGCGGCAGGAAGACCGACGGCGGTAGCCCCGACGGCAAGCAGGCCGACGGCAGTAGCCCCGGCCGCAAGAAGGCCGACGCCAACCCCCTCGACCGCGGCGCCGAGCAGACCGCACACAAGGGCCTGCACATACGGCCCCTCCGCGCCAAGGCCTTCCTGCGGACCGTCACCGGCACCGGCGGACGCGAGTACGGCTTCCGCGTCGCCCTCTGCTACGGCGCCGGCGTGGCCGTCGCCCAGGCCCTGCACCACGTGCACTGGTACTGGCTGCCGGTCACCGCCGTCTTCCTCGTGAAGCCGGACCTCGGACCGCTCGTCTCACGCGTACTGAACCGGGCGGCGGGCACCGTCCTCGGCGCCCTCGTCTTCGCCGGGTTCGCGGCCGTACTGCCCCGGCCGGAAGGGCTCGTGGCGCTCGTGGCGCTCAGCGGTGCCCTGATCCCCGTCGCCACCCGGCACTTCGCCGCGCAGACCGCCGTCGTCACCGTCCTCGTGCTCGCCCTCGTCATGGTCGGCGGGGAGCCGGAAGCCTCCTGGAGCCGTATCGGCGAGACGCTGCTGGCCTGCGCGATCGTGCTGATCGTCGGGCATCTGCCGGTTCCGGGACAGCGCGGCGGGAACGTGCGGGCCCGGCTCACCGCCGCCACCGACGCCGCCCACGCCTATCTCACCCACGTACTGAGCGGCGCCGACGACCGGGCCGCCCGCTGGGCGCTCCGCCGCGAGGCTTACCGGAGGCTGGCCGAGGCCCGCGCCGCGATCGACCGTGCCTCCGCCGAACTGCCCACCCTGGCCCGGCACACGGAAGGCACCGGCGAGGTCGCCGCCACCCTCGAACGCCTCGTCGACACCACCACCGCCTGCGCCGTCCACCTCGACGACACGGGACGGCTCACCCCGCGGCACACCGAGCGCCTCGCCACCCTCCTCGACGAACTCGTGGAGCAGCGCGAGCGCGCCGGGCTCGCGGATCCCCCGGCCGACCTCCTCAGCGCCTGAGCGGCGAACTCCACCAGGCTCGGGCAGGCTCGGGCTCGCCTGAAGCCTCAGGCGTCAGGCGTCAGCCCGCAGCCCTCATGCCGCAGCCCTCATGCCTCAGCCCTCATGCCTCAGGCCCTATGCCTCACGGCTCTATCCGCGCCCACACCGGCGCATGGTCCGACCCCGCCGCGTCCCGCCGCTTTCCCGGGTCCTCGTCGATCGACGGGAGCGGCGTCTCCTGGACCGGTGTCCCCGTCCCTGCCTCGGTGACATGGTCGAGCAGCAGACGGCTGACCAGTATGTGGTCGATCAGTTCGGGACGCCCCGCGTGGACGCGGGAGAAGCGCTGCTTCTCCGGGATGAGCGGCGCGATGTTCCAGAGCCGCGCCGCGTCGCCCTTGTCGGGTCGTTCGAAGCCCGCCGTGCCGATCTCGGAACCGTCCGGGCCTTGCGGGATCTGGGTCGTGGCGGCCGTGACCTCGTCGTTGAGGTCGCCGAGCACGGCCACGTTCCGTTCCTTGCCCTTGCCTTCGAGGAGGCCGTCCGCGACGGTCCGCAGTGTGGTGGCCTCGGCGGCCCGCCGGAACAGGGCGTACGCGCCGTAGCGGGCCCGCTCACCCTCGTCCCGCGGCTGGAACCGCTTGCCCGGGTACGTCAGCAGCTTCGACTTGAGATGGCAGACCGCCACGGTCAGGGTCGTTCCCCGCACGGTTATCTCCGCGGTCAGGATGCCGCGGCCCGTCCGGGAGACCGGCTCACTGTCGTCGTCGCTCTGAACGGCTCGCAGCGGTTCGGGGAAGGCGTTCGTGTCGGTGATCTTCCGTGGTTTCGGGCGGCTGAGGAAGCCGACCCTGATGCCGCGGCTGTCCGGGTGCTCCGAGAGCGCGATGTGCCAGTCGCCGTCCAGCATCTCGGCCAGGTCCTCCAACGCCTCGGGATCGCCGACCTCCTGCACGCCGAGCAGCGTGGGATCGAGCTCCGTGACGACCGACGCCAGGGCGGACAGCTTCGCCTTGTACGCGTCCTCGTCGCGCGGCCCGAAGTCGCCGCCGGGCCGGTACAGATTCTCCAGGTTCCAGGTGCCAAGGAGCATGCCGGGCTCCTTCCCGGACGCGCCTTCCAGGGCCCGCCCGTCGAATGGTGAGGCCAGCGTGCGCGCGAAACCGCCGGGGCGACAGGGCGGGAACAGGATGCGCGGTTCACGTCACTCGACGGCACGATCCCGTCGTACCGTGGCGTGATGACCTCGCCCGAGCCCACGCCCGACGCGACGCCCAACGCCTCTGCTGATGATCGGGCCAACTCGCCCGGCACAAAAGCCCCGGCCGATCTCATTATCACCCGGTGCACCGCCCTGGTGCACGACGATCACGAACAGATCGGCTTCGTCGAGGACGCCACCATCGTCGTACGGGCCGGCCGCATCGAGACGATCACCACCGGCCCCGTGGACCTCTCCGCCGTAGGTCTCTCCGCCGTCGACCACCCCGCCCCGGGTCTCCCCGCCCTCGGTCTCCCCGCCCCCGGTCTCCCCGGTCACCCCGCCGTCGAGCACATCGACGCGCGTGGACAGGTCGCGATGCCCGGCCTCGTCAACTGCCATACGCACGCCCCGATGGTCACCCTGCGCGGCATCGCGGAGGACCTGCCCATCGAGGAGTGGTTCAACGGCTTCGCCTGGCCCATCGAGTCCAACCTCCAGGAGAAGGACGTGGAGTTGGGCGCGCGGCTCGCCTGCGCCGAGATGATCCGGGGCGGCGTCACCTGCTTCGCGGACCACTACTTCTCGATGGACACCGTCGCAGCCGTGACCGCCGAGAGCGGGCTGCGCGCCAACCTCGGACAGGCCTTCTTCTCCTCCCAGGGCGCCGAAGGACGCGAGCAGTCGCTGGACTTCGCCCTCCGCCACCGCGGCACCGCCGACGGCCGCATCACCACGTCACTCGCCCCGCACGCGCCGTACACCGTCGAGGACGCCGACCTCGCCGCCACCGCCCGACTCGCGCGGGAACACGGCCTGTTGGTGCACATCCACGCCTCCGAGAACCGCAACCAGGCCGACACCAGCCTCGCCCGCCACGGCCGCACACCCATCGAGGTGCTGGCCGACACCGGGCTCCTCGACACCGACCTGCTCATCGCGCACGGCACCGGCATCATGGAACGCGACCTGCCCGTACTCGCCCGCGCCACGGGCCGGATCGCCGTGGCCAGCGCGCCCCGGGGCTACCTCAAGTTCGCCTGGCCCACCACCACTCCGGTACGCGCACTGCGCGAGCTCGGCATCCCCGTGGGCCTCGCCACGGACGGGGCCGCCTCCAACAGCTCCCTGGACGTGTGGGAGTCCATGGCGCTCACCGCGCTGGTGCAGAAGTTCACCGAGGGCGACCCGCGCTGGCTGACCTCCCGTCAGGCCCTGCACCACGCCACGCTCCAGAGCGCGCGGGCCGTCGGACTCGGCCAGGAGATCGGCAGTCTCGCGCCGGGCCGCAGGGCCGACATCATCCTCGTCGACGTGAGTGGCCCGCACACCCAGCCCGTGCACGACCTCGCGGCCACCCTTGTGCACAGCGCCCGCGCCGGCGACGTACGCACGACGATCGTCGACGGGCGGGTGATCATGCGCGAGCGCGAGCTGCTCACACTCGATGTGCCGGGAACCGTGCGGGAGATGAACGAACGGATGCCCGCCCTGATCGACCGGAGCCACGGCAAACGGATCCAGGACTACGACACGTGAGCGCTCCGCTGGGTGTGCGGGTGTGCGGGTGTGCGGGTGTGCGGGTATGCGGTTCGTTTTGCTGCGGGCCGGTGGGGGCTCGTCGCGCCCCGCGGCGGAGCCGCAAATGTCCCAGCCCCGCGCCCCTTGAAGGGCGCTTAGGGTGGTCCCATGTCCACTGACCAGGACCTCCTCACCCGTGACCTCCTCACCGACCCGTACGCCGTCTACGACCGGCTGCGCGACACCGCCCCCGTGCACCGCGTCGTCGGCCCCGACGGCAGCCCGGCCTGGCTGGTCACGCGCTACGGCGACGTACGCGAGGCCCTGGCGAACCCGCTCCTCTCGCTGGACAAGAGGCATGCGCTGCCCGGCGGGTACAAGGGCTTTGCCCTGCCGCCCGCCCTGGACGCGAACCTCCTCAACATGGACCCGCCCGACCACACCCGCATCCGCCGCCTGGTCGGACGGGCCTTCACACCGCGCCGCGTCGAGCAACTGCGTGCCCCTGTCAGGCGGACCGCCGACCGTCTCCTCGACGCGCTGGGCCCGCAGGGCAGCGCGGACCTGATCGCCGCCTACGCCGCGCCGCTGCCGGTCACCGTCATCTGCGACCTGCTCGGCGTGCCGGACGAGCACCGCCGCGACTTCCGGACCTGGACCGACGTGCTCGTTGCACCGGACCCGGCCAGGCCGCAGGCCGCCAAGGAAGCCGTCGTGGCGATGCTCGGCTTCTTCACCCAACTCCTCGCGGACAAGCGGAAAGAGCCCGCCGACGACCTGCTCTCCGACCTCATCGCGGCCAGGGACGAGGGCGACCGGCTCAGCGAGGACGAGCTGATGTCACTCGCCTTCCTCATCCTCTTCGCGGGATACGAGAACACGGTGCAGCTCATCGGCACCGCGGTCCTCGCGCTGCTCCAACACCCCGACCAACTGGCCGCTCTGCGCGCGGACCCCAGCCAACTCCCCGCCGCCATCGAGGAGTTCGCCCGCTACGACGGACCCGCCCTGCTCGCCATCCGCCGCTTCCCTGTGGAGGACGTGACGATCGGCGACGTCACCGTCCCGGCGGGCGAGACGGTCCTGCTGTCTCTGGCCGCGGCCAACCGTGACCCCCGCCGCTTCCCGGACGCCGACCGGTTCGACCTCGGCCGCGATACCGCCGGACACCTCGCGCTCGGCCACGGCATCCACTACTGCGTGGGCGCACCGCTGGCCCGCCTGGAGACACGGATCGCCCTGACCGCCCTCCTGGAACGCCTCCCCAACCTTCAACTCGACGGCGACCCGGGCGACCTACGGTGGCGACCGTCCCTCCGCGCCAGAGGCCTGCTCACGCTTCCGGTGACGTACTGAAGAAAAAGAACTTCCGCACCCCACCGATGAGTTCCGCCCCTCCCTCCGGTCCACCCCAGGGAAGGCACCGCACCGAAGGAGGGGCAATGACGCTTCCGCGGATCGTGTCGCGCGACGAGTGGCGCGCCGCGCGTGAGGAACTGCTGGTCAGGGAGAAGGCGGCGACCCGCGCGCGTGACGCGCTGAACGCCGAGCGGCGACGACTGCCGATGGTCGAGATCGACAAGGAGTACGTGTTCGAGGGCGGGGACGGCAAGGCGACGCTGTTCGACCTCTTCGAAGGGCGGCATCAACTCGTCGTCTACCACTTCATGTTCGCGCCGGAGTGGGACGCGGGCTGCCGCAGCTGCTCGGGTTTCGTCGACCAGATCGGACACCTCGCGCATCTGCGCGCGCGGGGCACCGAGTTCGCGGTGGTGTCCGGGGCGCCGTATACGAAGATCCTGCCCTTCAAGGCGCGGATGGGTTGGACGGTGCCCTGGTACTCGGCGTACGGGAGCGACTTCAACCACGACTTCCAGGTGTCGATCGCAGGCGACGTCGGCGACACGGGCGATGACGGCGATGAGGGCGATGAGGGCGATGAGGGCGTCGACAGTGGGGACGGCGGGGAGTCCTACGAGCGGCCGGGGATCAGCTGTTTCCTCCGCGACCGTGAGCGGATCTTCCACACCTACTCGACGTACGAGCGCGGACTCGACGGACTCGGCTCCACCACGAGTCTCCTGGACCTCACCGCCCTCGGCCGACAGGAGGAGTGGGAGCAGCCCGAGGGACGCGCGTCGGTGCTGGGCGCACCCGCGGGCAGCGAGCGCGTCCGGTACCACGACGAGTACGAGGACTGAAGGCCCGTACTCGGTCCGATGTGTGATGAGCGCGTGTCAGCTACGTCTCAGTAACGTCATTTCGCGAGACGTTCACCCCATGATTGGCGTTTAACTCTTCAAGGGCTGCCAAGAGGACAGCGCTACATGGAGGTGCATGGTGGTGAACGGGCGAACAGTACTGGAGCGCTTTCCCGCCGGTGGGCCGCGTGGGTCATGGCCGGCGGAGGAGTTCGCGCAGGCGTGCCGCCTGCGGGGGCAGCACGTGGAGGTCGTGATGGACCTGAACTCGGACGCCTTCCTGGTCATCGTGCGGGACCTCACCGAGTGAGCCGGGCCGACCGCCGAAGCGCTCGGCCCGGCCGCCGAGGGACTCCCCTCGACCGCGCCGAGGGACTCACCCCGCCTTCGGGGCGGGCACCTTCGCCGTGAACTGCTCCGCCTGGAGCGAGTACAGCTCGGCGTAGACCCCGCCCGTGGACAGCAGCTCGTCCGGAGTGCCGGACTCCACGAGGCGGCCCTGGTCGAGGACGTGCACCAGGTCGGCATGGCGCACCGACGCGAGGCGGTGCGTGATGAGGATGACCGTCTGACCGGTACCCGCGAGGGCCCGGATCTTCTCGAAGACCTCCAGCTCGGCGCGGGCGTCGAGAGCCGCCGTCGGCTCGTCGACGACCAGGATCGTGCCCCTCCGGTACGCCGCCCGCGCGATGCCGAGTCGCTGCCACTGGCCGCCCGACAACTCGTGGCCGCCGCTGAACATCCGGGCCAGCAGCGTGTCCAGACCGCGCGGCAGATCGTCCACCACGTCCTCGGCGCCCGCCTCGATGACGGATGTGCGCAGTCGCTCGTCGGTGAGCGGCGCCGACGCCCGGCCGATCGCGACGTTCACCCGGGCCGTGAACGGCCACCTCTTGAAGTCCTGCGCCACCATCGCGATGCGCTCGGCGAGTTGGTGGCGGTCGGCGGTCGCCGCGTCCACGCCGTCCCACATGATCCGGCCGCGCTGCGGTGCGTACAGGCCCGACAGCAGCTTGACCAGGGTGGTCTTCCCGGAGCCGTTCTCCCCGACGAGCGCCACGATCTTGCCGAGCGGCACGCTGAGCGTCAGGTCCGAGAGTGCGGGGCGGGCCGAGCTGCCCGGGTAGGTGAAGGTGACGTTCTCGAAGCGGATCTCGCGCGGCTCCGCGGGCAGCGGCTCACCGCCGACCGGGATCGCGCGCTCGGCCGCCTCGACGTACAGGCGTTGCAGATCCCCGACGAACAGGGCTTCCTCATGGAGGGTGTTGACCTCCAGGACGAGCGTGTCGAGGCTCGCGGAGCCCGTACGGATCGCGATCACCGCCGTGCCCGCCACGGACAGCGCCATCGCCCCGGCCAGCAGCAGCCCGCCGAGCGTCGCGTACGTCGCCACGGTGGCCACACCGGTCCAGGTGGCCGCGATCAGACCGGTCCGCGCCTCCAGGCGGGCGAGCCGGGCCTGTTCCGCCTCCGCGGACTCCGACATCGCGCGGAAGTGCCGCAGCAGGAAGGGGCCGACCCCGTGGACGCGGATCTCCGGAGCGGCGGCGGGCTCGGTGAGCAGACCGCTGATCAGCCGGCCGGCCCGGGCGTGCTGCACCCAGGCGTGGAACGAGGCGTAGCGGCGTCGCGCTATCGTCAGCGCGCTCCACGCGCTCGGCAGCGTCATCGTCACCAGCAGCGGCAGCAGTGCCGGATGCAGGACGGTGAGGACACCGGCCGCCGCGACCAGCGAGATCATCGCGTTCACCACACGCGTGGCGATCGCGATCATCCGCCGGGCGGACGAGGCACCGTACTGCGCCGTGTCCAGCAGCTTGTGGAAGGCCTCGTCCTCGATCGCGGAGAGCTCGACCGCCGCGGCCCGCTCCAGGTACAGCTCCGTCGCGACGCGCTCCACCTTCGGTTCGAGACGGCCCGTGGCGTACGTCGAGGCGGCCCGCAGCAGCGCGGCGAGCAGCATCACCACAGCGACCGTGACGAGCGCGGGTACCGCGTCACGCAGCCGGTCCTGCACCGGGCCGGCCGCCATCAGCCGCCCCAGGACGCTGTTGACGGCGAGCAGACTCACCGCCTGGGCGAGGCCCCGGCCCACCTCCGCGCTCAGCACGATGCGCGCGGCCTGGCGGTCCGCCTGCCAGGCGAGCCGGAAACTGGACGCCAGCAGCGCGGGCAGTCGCGTGACCATGGCCCGGAAGTTCAGCTCCAGAAACGCGTCGGAGTGCTGTGACCAGCCCATGTCGTAGCGCAACGGGCCGCCGAAGAGCAGCCGTTCGGAGTCGGACGGCTCGGCCTCGGCCTCGGTCTTGGCCGCGCCCGGTTTCCCGTTCACGGCTCCCGTCACCTTTGTTGACCCCGTTGACCCCGTTGACCCCGTGGGCCCGGTCGGCCCGGTCTTCTTCGTGGTTCTTGTCTGCCCGGCCTTCTTCGCAGCTCCCGCAGATTCCGCCGGTCCCACCGTGGCCTCCCCCGATCGTGGACGAACGGCCACTATCGCGGCGCGGGACGCCACCGGGCAGGGCGCGCGCCCGTTCCGCCACGGCGTAACCGGAGCACGCCCGGGCGCTTACGACCGCACGCCGTGCAGGGGCACTGATGTTCGGGCACGGAGGTGTGAGGAGGTGCGCGGAGTTCCGTGGAGGTCCGTGGGGTGTGTCGACGTGCGCCTCAGGCGCTGACCGGCCGGGTCCACGAAGGCGGAGTCCCCGTCAACCGGCACAGCGCCAGATAGAGCGGGATCGGCGGCGTGTACGGAAGGGTGCCGCCCGGCTTGTGGATGAGCCCGGGAGGACCGGGCGAAGCGGGTACGAGCGCCCCCGTGGCGTAGTGCGCGGGTGCCGGCCACTCCAGGGCGACGTCGGAGTCGGACGGGACGAGCCACCACCAGTAAGTACTGTCGGCGTACACGCAGCCGACGCGTGGCAGCCGGGGCATCAGCAGCGGGCCGAGTCTCGCGGGCATCGCCACCGCGTCACAGCCCAGCGGCGCCCGCATGCCCTCCGGCACGGTCAGCCGCCGTGACGGCCCGGGGCCGGGCGTCGTCCGTCGGCCGCGCTCCAGTCGGACCAGCGTGTCCAGGCTCAGCACCTGTCGCGCACCGGCCGACGTCGCCCTGACGCCCATTCAGCCCCCGTCCGTCCTCATATGTTCCGAACCATCCGGAAACGGCTGTCGCCGCACCAGCCGGGAAGCCGACTGGAACGACCCAGGTCAGTCAGGTCAGTCGGATCCGTCAGGTCAGTCGGATCCGTCAGGTCAGTCGGATCCGTCAGATGCGTCGGATCCGTCAGTCAGTCGTCAGTCGGTCGTCAGTACCAGTCGTGCCCGGCCGGAGGCGTGTGCGCCCCGATCGGCTCCGCATGCGCGTGTTCCTCGCTCGGCGCCGTACACGCGTCTTTCCCGGTCGGCTTCGTACGCCCGTGATCCGTACGCCCGTGTTCCCCGGTCGGCTCCGCAGGCGTGCGATCCCCCGTCGGCGAGGAGCCGGCTGGGGCCGGCCGGCTCCTCGCACCCCAGCCCAGGTCCGACCGCGGCTCGGCGCCGTTGTTCGCCGAGCGCGGCAGTTCCGCCCAGACAAGCAGTCCGGGTCCGGTTTCCTGGGCGCCCCAGGCGGTGCACACCGCCTCGACGAGAAGCAATCCCCTCCCGTGCTCCTCCTCGGGGCGCTGCGGCGACGGGTGGGGCTCACCCGGCGCACACCCCTCGTCACGCACGGCTATCCGCACCAGGTCCCCGCCGTCCTGCAGCTCGCACACCACATGGCGGCTCGCCGTGTGCACGATGGCGTTGGTGACCAGCTCGGAGACGACGAGTTCCGCCGTGTCGCACGTGTCCGCACAGACCGACCAGCCCGAGAGCCGGGCACGTGTCAGATGTCGGGCCTGGGCCGCGGAGCCCGGGTGTGCGGCCAGCTCGAAGCGGAACCGGCGCTCGGCGGCCGCGTCGGGGCATGCCCCGGCAGCGGCACCAAGACCGAACCGGTCCTCGGCGGCGTCTGTTCCTAAGGGCGCGGGCGGAATCACGCTTGCCACTATCTCCCCGTCGTGAACACTTGGCAAGTGTCACTCTGAAAATTGCAGAGTGCAGTGTTCTGTGCGGTATGGCCATGGCACACTGCTCGCAACAGCACGTGGCGCGGCGTCAGTTGGGTACCCGATTCGGGGCCCGAACGGGCGCCGCCAGGGCTGTCTGGACCCAGTGGAGGTGGACGTGAGCGAGCCGCGGTCCGCACCGACGGTCGGGCAGGTCGTCCTCGGACGGCGCCTGCTGGACCTGCGGGAACGCGCGGGGCTCAGGCGTGAGGAGGCGGCGCGCCTCCTGCGCGTCACCGCCGCCACCGTCCGCCGTATGGAGACGGCCGAGGTCGCGTTCAAAATTCCGTACCTCCAGCTCCTGCTGAAGTCGTACGGCGTCTCCGACGAAGAGGTCCTGGCCTTCGTGGCACTGGCCGAGGAGGCGAACCAGCCGGGCTGGTGGCAGCGCTACCACGACATCCTGCCGGGCTGGTTCTCGATGTACGTGAGCCTGGAGGGCGCGGCCAGCCTGATCCGCTCGTACGAACCCCACTTCGTGCCGGGAGTGCTGCAGACCGAGGACTACGCGCGTGGCGTCATGGAATCCGGCGCCGTCGGCCAGACCAGACCCGAGGACATCGAGCGTCATGTGGCGCTGCGTATGCAGCGCCAGGCGCTGCTGACGCGCGCGGGCGCGCCCCGGTTCTGGGCCGTGATGGACGAGACCGCCGTGCGCCGCCCCATCGGCGGCCCCGCGGTCATGCGCGCCCAGATCGACCGGCTGCTGGAGGCCACGAAGCTGCCCAACGTGACACTGCAGCTCGCCCTCTTCTCTTCGGGGCCGCACGCGGGCACGTACGGGCCCTTCGTGCTGTTCCGATTTGCCATGCCCGAACTTCCGGACATGGTCTACAGCGAGTACCTGACCGGCGCCGTCTATCTGGACGCGCGTAGCGAGGTGGCTACTCACCTCGAGGTCATGGACCGCATGGCGGCCCAGGCCGCCACGGCACATCGCACGAAGGAGATCCTGGTGGATCTCCGCAAGGAGCTGTGAATGGAACGCATCAAGACCCGGATACGCGCCGCGCGGATCTATAACGGCATGCCCGCCAGGGATTTGGGCAGCGAGGGCTGGCACAAGCCGTGGAGCGGGGGCAACGGCGGCAACTGTGTGGAGGCGATGAAGCTGGCCGACGGCCGGATCGCGGTCCGTCAGTCGGCGGACCCGGACGGACCCGCCCTCATCTACACCCCCGGCGAGATGACCGCGTTCATCCAGGGAGCCAAGGCGGGGGAGGCGGACTTCCTGCTCTCCTGAGGCCGCCGGCCGCCCCTTGATCCGCCTCTACCTGTCCCACGTGCTTCCTGTTTCTTCTCTTGACCTTAAGTAGATCCAGTGACCCAATTGATCCAGTTACTCAGTCGATTCACGACCAGGACGTCGATTCACCGCCAGGACCACATGCGCCGGGGCGCGTCCACCAGCCGGCTGACCGCGACCACCGGGAACGGCGGCTGCTCGGCATGGTCTCGGCCGAGACTCAGCGCGTAGTAGATCTGCTCGATCGAAGGCGGTCCGACCGCGAGGTTGCGCCGGACCGCCGCCGACGGGGACACCTGCCCGGCCTGCACGAGATATGCCGCGGCCATCGTCCCCGTACGGCCCACACCCGCCCCGCAGTGCACGAACACCGGCCCCGGGGCCGCACCCACGACGCTCAGGAAGCGTCGTACCTGGTGCGGCGTCGGGGTCTGTCCGTCCCGGATCGGCAGCCGTACGGCATCGAGGCCCGCCCTGCTCGGAGCGGCGAGCTGGGCGGCGCTCAGGTCCTCGGCACGCAGGTCGACGACGGTGCTGAAGCCGAGCCGGGCCAGCTCCCGATAGCCCGCGGGGGAGGGCGCGGCACCCCGCCACACCCCTCCTTCCGCGTCCACGGGCTGGAAGTGGTGGATGCCCTGAACCGCGTGGGTTCCCTCCGGCTCAGGGGTCTGTTCGCGCGTCCAGTACGACAGCGCGAGGATGCCCAGCGCACCGGTCGCCCAGAGGGCGAGATAGCCGAGACCGAGCGCGCCGAGGACGCGCAGGACGGTTCCGCGCGGGGATCTGCGGGAACGGCCGGTCGGCGGCGTGGTGCTGGGCGGGGACGGGGCGACGACAGCCATGGGCGACCCGGAGGCTCGGGGACGAGGGCGAGGGCGAGGGCGAGGGCGAGGGGCGAGGGCGAGGGGCGAGGACAAGAGGCTCGGGCTCGGGGAGGAGGAGCGCCTTGGCATCGTAACCCGGGCCGCTGGGGGAGGAGTTGTCCTGGTACGGCAGGAGTTGCCCGTGCGAGGGAAGGGGGCGGAGGGGCTGGAGTTTCCGACTCAGGTCATGGCGGCGTCCGGGGGCGTTCGTGCTCAGTCGTCGTCCGCGTCCGCGTCGCCGATGCCGACCACCGTGATGTGCGTACGGTCCAGGCCGGTGTCCTCCAGACAGCCGCGCAGCCGCATCCGGTCGTGGTCGGTCAACGCGGGCTGGACCATGCCCGCGAAGAGACCGTCGCCCAGCTCGCCGAGGGAGGCGCGGTTGAGGGGTACGGACGTCGAGTCCCGGCACCGTTCCCAGAGTTGGCGCGCGGCGAGCGACTGCCGCTCGGCGTCCATGTGCGTACCGCGCATGTCGACCCGCAGGAGCAGGGAGGTCGCCTCGGAGTCCTTCGCGTCCTCGTCACGGGTCTGTGTGAGTTGGGCGAGCCCGACGACGAGTGCGCCGAGCAGCGCGGCCCCGACCACGCTCACGACGAGCACACGCGCGGTACGGCCGCGCCGCCGCGAGGCACCGAGCACCGGCAGATCGTCCAGGTCGGCCAAGGCCGCAAAGCCATCCAGGTCGGCCAGGTCGGCCGGGTCGTGCCTGCCGTTCGGATGGGCGCCCCGGGCCGGATCGGGTGCCGCCAGGACGGCGAGTCGCCCGGCCAGCCGCCGCTCCGCCGTGGGCCGGGCCGTGGCCGACGCGATCCGTTGCACGATCCAGGCGAGTCCGGAGAGCAGCACCCCAGTGACCATCAGTACCGGCACGAAGACATACGTACGACTCGTCGGCTCGTCCAGCCAGCGGAACCGGTCGCCCGCAGGCCGGGCCTCCTTCTCCCGCAGCCGCGCCAGCACGTCCTCCTGCCGCCGGTCCGCGTCACGCATCCGCTCCTCGATCCGCGCCAGCCGCCCGAGCAGCACGATCCCGAGCAGCATCACCTCGACGACCAGCAGCAACACCCCGCACAGGATGGCCCGTTGCCACTGCCACCGGTACAGATAGATGACGACGTACGTCCCCGCCCCCGCGGCCGCCGCACCCCCGAAGAAGTAGGCGACGAGCCTCATCGGGGGTCTCCCTGGGCCTGGGGCTGGGGCTTTTGGCTGAGTTCCTGTTCCAGTACCTCTTCCTGTTCCGTTTCCCGTGCCCGTTCCTGTTGCTGTTCCCGCACGTGTACGTCGCCGGTGGTGCCGTCGATCGTGAGGAGGGACCCGGGCGGGAAGCGGCGTACGGCGTCCGTGGCACCGACGACGGTCGGCAGGCCGAACTCCCGGGCCAGTACGGCGAGATGGGACAGCGGGCTGCCCGTCTGCGCGACGAGTCCCGCGAGGCCGGGGAGGAGCGGGGCGAGCGCGGGGTCGAGCGTGCGGACGACGAGTACGGGGTCGGCGGGCCGGGTCCCGGTTCCGTCCCAGGCGGTTCCGGCGGCCCGGCCGCCGGACACGCCCTGACCCGCGCCCGCATCCCTGCCTCGGCCCTTACCCCGACCCTTGCCCGTGGGCCGTTCGGCGACGACCGTGCCGCCCTCCGCGAGCCGGAACGCGTCGGGCAGCGGCGCCGACGCGGCCCGCGGCAGACGTTCCTTGAAGTCACCGGGGAGCCGCCCGTGTTCGACCGCCTCGACGAACTCCCGCCACCGCAGCAGCCGGACCTTCGACACCTCGCCCGGACCGCCCCGTACGACCAGCCGCCGCGCCGCCTCCCGGACGAGCCGCACCTGAAGCTCCTGCACCCAGCGGATACGGAGACGGAGGGCCTCGCGGGGAGGGAGTGGGGGGAGGGGCGCGGCCGAGGCGGCGGGGAGGGCGTCCAGCGCGGGGAGCGTGTCCGTGAGTGTTGCCGGGGAGGTGCCGCCCCGGCGTGCCTCCAGCGTGCCGTCCGTGTCCGCGGGACTCTCCGGAAGCCTCAACTCCCTGCCCAGGCCCGGCGGCACCAACGCCAGCACCACCGGCTGGGCCGCCACGATCCGATCGTCCGGTACGCCGAGAGCGCGGGACTCCGCCAGGGCGGTGAGGGCCGTGCCCGCGGCCGTGGCGCGGGGCGCGGGGAGGAGGGCGCCCGCGAGGGCCTCCTGGGCATGCAGGGAGACCAGGACGGTACGGGTCCAGCGCAGGGCGGAGACGAGGTCGGGCCGGGTGAACCGGTCCGGGGGCGGTGTCTCGGCGAGCCTGCGGTCGACGTCCGCGACGAGGTCCACCACGAGCCCGGGCAGCGCGGACGTCAGGCGGCCCACCCGCCACGCGGCGGCCAGCCGACGGGCACCCGGCGCCGGGTTGAGCAGCGCGAGCCACCGGTTCCGGGGCGGGGCGGCGCCCAGCAGCCGCAGATCCGCCGCGGCCCGCCCGCCGACCGCCGTGACGACCGGAACCGAGCGCAGCCGCCGCCGTGGCGCGGTGCCCCCGATGTCGAGCGCGGCGGCCAGCCCGCGCGCCATCGGGGCCAGCCACAAGTCCTCTTCCAGCGGCTCCAGTTGATCCGGCAAGGTCTCCGCGACCGGTCCGGGACCGAGCAGCCGCGCCCCGCGCGCGGGCCGTGCCGCCATCGCCGTGATCGGCCGGCTCTGGAACAGCCACAGCAGCCCGGCCTCGTCGAACCCGAACTCGATGTCCTGCGGCCCGCCGAAGATCCCGCTGGCCTGCCGCGCCAGCCGGGCCAGGCGACGCAGTTCGGCGGCTCCGAGCAGCCCTTCGAGGTCCTCCGGCTCGGTGCGCAGCAGGCGTCCCCAGCGACTCAACCAGTAGTTCGTGCCGGGCTGTTCACCGCTGACCAGGGAGTCGGGCCCGCCCCGCACCGCACTCACCAGCATCCGGTCCGCCCGCCCCTCCACGGGGTCGGCGCCGAACATCACACCACCGACGCGGGCCGCGAGCATCGGCTGCACCAGCACGGCCATCGGCGCGACGGTGCCGTCGGGCCGCCGCGCCGAGTCGAGGACGGTCCGCACGGCCGCGCGGAACTCGTGCCGGCCCCATACGTTCAGCACGGACGCGAACTGGCCCGCCAGGGACGACTCCTGGGTGTCCTCCTGCGGGGAGGACGACCGTACGACGAGGGGGCGCGTGCCGTTGGCGGAGAGCTCCTGCCAGGCGCGCCGCAGGGCTTCCGGCTCGGCGGCGGCTCTTTCGCCGGTGGCTCCCTCGGTGTGCGGCACGACGAACCCCGGCAGTACCGGGAGCCCCGCGAGCGCGGCGCGTGCGAGATGGGCCGCTTTGGAACCGGCGAACGCGATGCGCGTGGCCCGCGGATCGCTCAAAGGGACCGCTTCCGCGGCGACTTGGGAAGTGCGATGGGAAGCGTGAGCAGACCGGGATTCGAGTGGGTCGCGCATACGGGGGCCGCCGCCCCGCTCATCCCCGTCGCGCGCACCGTCTTCGTGACGTTCGTCGACCGTCGTCATCGAGCACCCTCCAGGACCGACCGCCAACAGGGGGGACGCGCGGGGGTGGCCCTGCGCCTGACGACGGAACGAAGGATGGGGACGCATTCCTGCCCGACCGGGGTACGGCCGTGACAACAACACGCCTCCTACAGGCAATGATTCCACCCGGCGTTGTCTTCCATCTCATCCGGAAGTCGGATTCCGGCTCACCACCTCCTTCTCACCCAGTACTCAAGGAGCGCGCGGCCCTAGTCCTGACGGAGGCGGTGACGCTCGTCGCCGAGAACGGCGTGATCAACGGCGCGAATAACGGCGCGAATAACGGCGTGATCAACGGCGTGATCAACGGCGTGAGTGTCGGCTACGCCGTCATCGGGCGGTCGTACGGCCCGATCGGCGCCGGCAGCCGGGAGTCGCCCGTCAGATGGCGGTCCACCGCCGCCGCGACCGCCCGCCCCTCGGCGATCGCCCACACGATCAGGGACTGGCCGCGGGCGGCATCCCCGGCGGCGTACACACCGGGCACGTTCGTCGCGAAGTCCGCGTCGCGGGTGATCGTGCCGCGGCGATCGAGCGCGAGGCCCAGCTGGTCGACAAGCCCGTCGGAGCGGTCGGGGCCGGAGAAACCGAGAGCGAGCAGTACGAGGTCGGCGGGGAGCGCACGCCCGGTCCCGGGGCGCGGGCGGCGCCCGGCGTCCACCTCGACCAGATGCAGGGCACACACCCGTCCGGCCTCGTCACCGGTGAAACGGAGCGTCGACGCCGCGAAGAGCCGCGCGTCCGCGTCCGCCGCGGGCGCTGTCTCCAGGTCCCGCGCCTCCTCGTGCGCGGCCGACAACCGGTAGATCTTCGGGTACACCGGCCACGGCTCGGCATCCTCGTCCCGCTCCACGCCCGGCTGCGCGTAGATGTCCAGCTGCGTCACGGACCTCGCGCCCTCGCGCACCGCCGTACCCAGACAGTCGGCACCCGTGTCACCACCGCCGACGATCACCACATGCCTGCCCGCCGCCGACAGCGGGGACGTCTCCAGATCCCCCTCGCAGACCCGGTTCGCCAGCGGCAGATACTCCATCGCCTGATATATGCCGCTCAACTCCCGCCCGGGAACCGGAAGTTCACGCCAGGCCGTGGCACCCACGGCGAGGACGACCGCGTCGTAGCGGGCCCGCAACTCGGCCGCCCCGACGTCCCGGCCGACGGCGGTCGACGTACGGAACTTCGTTCCCTCCGCCCGCATCTGGTCGACCCGCCGTTCCAGGTGCCGCTTCTCCATCTTGAACTCGGGGATCCCGTACCGCATCAGCCCGCCGATCCGGTCGTCCCGCTCGTACACGGCGACCGTGTGCCCGGCCCGGGTCAGCTGCTGCGCCGCGGCGAGCCCGGTGGGCCCCGAGCCGATCACCGCGACCGTCTTGCCGGACAGCCGGTCCGGCGGCCGTGGCGGTGCGAAGCCGTCCTCCCAGGCCCGGTCGGCGATGGCGACCTCGACGTTCTTGATGGTGACCGCCGGCTGGTTGATCGCCAGGACACAGCCCGCCTCGCACGGCGCGGGGCACAACCGTCCGGTGAACTCGGGAAAGTTGTTCGTCGCGTGCAGCCGGTCGCTCGCCGCCCGCCAGTCGTCCCGCGAGACCAGGTCGTTCCAGTCGGGGATCAGATTGCCCAGCGGGCACGCCTCGTGACAGAACGGGACACCGCAGTCCATGCACCGATCGGCCTGCGTGCGGATGATCGGCAGCAGCGCTCCCGGGACGTACACCTCGTCCCAGTCACGGACCCGCTCGTCGACGGGGCGGCGCGGCCACTCCTCGCGGGAGGCGTTGAGGAAACCCTTGGGATCGGCCACGGCCGTCTCCCTCACGTACGTGAACGGTGCCCGTTACGGTCTCCGTCTCCGACGCCATCGTCCGGGCGGCGGGCCGAGGAGGGCCTATCGGCAGACTCTTCCCGCCACGATACGACGCCCTGGCCGCGCCCGCCCCGGACGTGCGCGGGCGCATCCACCGGCGTGCACATCCACCGGTGGGCGCGGCTACCGATCGGCGCGGCTACCGATGGGTGCGGCTACCGATGGGCGCGGCCACGCAGGCCAACCGACGAGTGCGACCACGTACATCTCAGGTCAGCGCCAGTACGTACGAGATCGACGCGGCTGCCGACGCGACCGTGCGGACGTGGTTCCACATCGACCACTCGCTCACGTACGTCGGCCAGTACGCGATGGCCTCCGGCGTACCGGCGTCCATCTCGGCCAGCTTGTTGTTGCGCGGGACATTCGCCGCGATCGTGACCCCGAAACAGCCGAACAGATACAGCGCACTGCCCAGCAGCAGCCCCACCGTGCCCTCGTCGGGCCACAGCACGAAGGTGACCACCGCGAGCACGGCACACAGCACCGCCGACCCGATGAACACGAGCATGAACGCCGGCATCAGCGCGGTCACATTGATCGCCTGCATCGCGGCGACTCCCTGCGCCGGCGGCAGCGCGGCGAGCCCCTTCATCACGAACGTCGAGAACCCGCAGAAAACCCCGGCCACCAGCCCGGTGCCGAGCACCCCCACCACAGTGATGACGAAGTACGGTCCATCGATCATGGCAACTCCCGCGTAGTAAAACCCTTGGGCAACAACTCGCGCACCGTTCCCAGAACCGCCGGGCCGGACAACCCCGAACCCAAAAATCCTGCACGGCACCCCCTGTCACCACAAGTGAAATGCCGTACGAGCAGGGTCACCATGGCCGAGCGACTCGGGGACATGTTCGGCCGTCTCGGGGCGAGGGCGAGGGCGAGGGCGAGGGCGGGGGAGGGGGAGGAGCCCGGGGTGGGGACGAGGCCGGGCTGGGGACGAGGCCCACTGTTCACCCTCGCACGGTCCCGTCCGCGCGCCACTCCGCAAGCGTCGCCTCGACCGCGGGAGCGATCCGGCGCCGGGCCTCATGACGCGGAACTCCGCTCATCAACAGCTGGTCGTACGGGGTGTCCGTGTGCCGGACCGCGGCGTGCACGGCCGAGGTCACCGCGCCCTCGGACAAGGCACGCCCGGCGGCACTACGGCCCACGCGCCCGCTGCCCCGCGCCGAGGCGTGCGCGGCGATCGCGTACGCCCGACCGGCCGGACAAGCGGGAAACAGACGCCGGATCTCCTGCGTGAACGCGTCCGTGAACCGCACATCCTCCCCGGCCCGCCGCCGGGCGTCCCGGGCCCGGCGCCGCCGCCGAGCCTCCGCGTCCGCCAGACAGCGCTCCTCGGCCCGCGCGAGCGCCGCCTCCTCGACGAGCACACCCTGCCGCTCGTACCGGCCCCGCCGCCGGTTGAACCGTACGACCACCGCCGACAACGCGCTCCCCTCCCGCGACCTCCGCGTCAACGCCGTGTCCCCCCTCGGCAGGAACACCAGATGCCCGAGGTCAACGCAGTCGAGGCACCGCGGTGCCCCCTCCTCCAGCATCAGCAACGAGAGGGGCCCGCCACGGCACTCCGCACAGTGCCGCCTCTTGAGCGGCTGGACGACGAGAAGCCCGGTGCCGGGCGGGGTAGTTGCCGTGGTCGTCATGGATGGGTCATTCCTTGGGTCATTCCCGGGGTTCGCCACCCTGCCGGTGCCGGTGCCGGTGCCGGTGCCGGCACCGGCACCGGTCGCCTCACGTCGAGAAGCCGACGATCCGCTCGGGCACCACACGGACGATGACGCGGACCTCGTCGTCCTTCTCCGCGGGCGGGTCGATGCCGAGGTACTTGTGCGAGAGCTCGTACGGGAGGCGCTTGTCCTTGTCGGGGAGGACCTCGGCGGTGCCGCGGATCTCCACCGACGTGTAGGGGTTGGCTAGGTCGAAGACCGAGAGGCTGACCCGGGGGTCGCGCCGGAGATTGCGGACCTTCTGTCGCCCGTCGGTCGAGGAGAAGAGGAGGGTGTCGCCCTCACGTTTGAACCACACCACCGAGTTCTGGGGAGCACCGCCGGGACCGAGAGTGGCGACGCTGGCGAAGTTCTTGCCGTCGAGGAGTGCACGGACCGAGTCGTCGAAGAAGACCGTCATGCCATCAGCGTAACTATATGCGCGTGCATATAAAAGCCTTTCGCTGTGCGGAACTCAGCGGAACTCATTCGCCACCTGTCCGCTACTCATCCGTTCCACCGCTCCACGCCGGATGGCGCGGGTCGTCCGCGCGCACCAGGACATCGGCCGTGTCACCCGGCGCCGTCTCGCTCTCGTAGCGCTCGTACGCGGGAAGCGTCCAATGCTCGCTCTCGGGGGTACGCCGGCGCAGCGCGGCCGGCGAGAGGCGTACGTGAACGGTGAGGTCGAACGGGAACCAGTGGCGCAGCAGCAGTGGGCCGTGCAACAACAGCACGGCGCCGGGCGGGAGTTGGACGTAGGGGGTACGAGTCGCTCGGTCGGTGGTCGGATCCCAGAGGTCGGGCAGTACACGGCCGTCCCCACCCGCTTCCAGCGGGCCGAAGACCTCGCGCCACAGGGCGCCGGTGTCGAACCAGCCGTTATGGGGCATATTAGCCATCTCCCGCATAACCCCAGGTCAGGGCGTCGTATTTTGACGCGGACACTGCAGCGGGTCGAATCGGGGGCGTCTCGACCGGGCGGCTGGCGCCACCCTGGGCCATCGTCGACTTCTTTGAAGTGGGCAGATATCCACTGATAGGCAGTCATTTCTCCCTACGTGAACGCCCAGTGCTGTGCGTTACGGAAATGCATACGACTTCGGGTGTGACTTTCCCGCCGTGCGAGGTGGTCTGTGGTCGCACCTTCGGTGGCTCTCCGTGGTCGATCCGGCATCAACCTGGGCCGACCGCACCGGGGGAGCGCTTGTGGCGGCATGTGGGGGCGGTTGTGTGCTGTGGGGTGTGGTCGTTTATCAGTGAGCTTCTTCAGCGTTGCCGCTCCAGGGTGAGGACAGCTTTCGCGATTGACGTCATGCGGTTTGGGCTGCATCGGGATCTGCGGAAGATCCGCCAGGACTTCAGGCGTGCGACGCCGCGTTCGACCGGTGCCCGTGCCGAGGTCAGGGCCCGGTTGCGGGTCTTCTCGGTGAGGGTGAGTTCTTGCAGGGGCCTGCGTTTGATGCCCGTGGTCATCCAGGGGCCGCCGCCCTGGTAGGCGAGGTCGGCCAGGATGGGGACGCCCTGGCGCTCGCAGATGCGGATGATCCGGTGGGTGCGGGCGGCGGTCAGGTCGTGAGTTCGGCCCGGCAGTGCGGGTGAGAGCCATAGCAGTCGGCCGTCCGGATCGGTGACCACCTGCACGTTCACTCCGTGCCGGCGGTGCTTGTGGGAGTAGTCGGCTCGACCGTCGCCGACCCGGTCGCACTCGGCGAGGGTGCCGTCTAGCAGGACGAAGTCCGCATCGGCCTCGCGTAGGACCTTCAGCAGTCCCGGGGCGCGTTCGGCGAGCAGGTGGATGACTGCGCTGGTGTAGGCGTGGGCGGTGGACTCGCTGATCCCGAACCCGGCAGCGATTTTCGCCGGCGTGGTGTGTTCGCGCAGGTACACCAGTGCCACCATCGCGCGTTGAGACGGGCGGAGCTTGCAGCGCCGGTCGCCCTCACGGGTGACGACGAGCATGGTGACCCACTCCACGAGTGCATGGGGAAGGTCGAGTGCGGCAGGATAGATGACCAACGAGGTCCCCGAGCAGCGTGGTTGAGACGTCAGACATCTCGATCAACAGCTCGGGGGCCTCGCTCGTTGCGCTTCGCGGACCGTCACCTGGTCGGTGGCCAGCTCGAAGAAGCTCAGTGCGTCGGCTTGGTGTGTGTGATCGCTGAGCTTTGAGCGGGGTCGGGCGGAACGCCTCTCCAAATCTGACGCTTCGTCAGGTAAGTCGGCCGGTGACAGACGACACCACGCACACCGGTGAGCCCCGCAGCCCCTTGTATGCGGAACTGGCTGCAGTCGGCTCCTATGGAGCGGATCTCAGGCATGCCCTGATCACCATGGTTGAGCCGCACTCCGGCCATGAGCGGAGTGCAATCGCTGGTACGAAGATGACCACGCCTACGTCGGGCTTCTCGTCCAGGTCATCGATGCCGATTCCCCGGGCAGGCGTGATGAACTGCTTGCGTGGCTGCGCGAGGAACACCTTCCGAAACGGCTGGCGGGCTCGCCCGCGGCCCTGGTGACCGCTTTCACGCCGACCCCGCTCCCCCTGGACCGGATGACCTACGTCAAACAGGTTGAGGGAGTTGGGACCCGGCTGACATTGCTGTGGTTCCTCCAGCACGATCCCGCGATAACTGGGGGAGTACTTCGCGGACCTGGACACGGCGGTGGCGGCCTCGGGGCTGGGTGACGTGCAGTTCGTCGCGCCGTTCATACCAACGGTGCCTGGGACGGACCGCTACGTGGACGAACTGCGGTGATCTCTCTGGGGCCGGGTGTCAAGCCCCGTCCGAGCGGCTGCACGTTCTAGCCTGAGAGGCCGTGCCGGAGGCGAGCGATGCTGCGAGCACTGCCTTGCCGCGGCAATGACGCTTGGCACGGCGGTCATCATCAGCGCACTGCTGACCAGCTGGTCCCCTCCTCCGGCCGCCGGGGCACGGCTCCTACCGGCGCAGGATCGCCCGGCAGCTGAACAAGGGCGAGTCCTCCATTCCCTGCGCTGCCAGCTCAATTACGCCCGCGAGGGCAAGATCACCCGCCGCCAGCCCGAGCAGCAGAACGAGCAGGCGTGGTGCCTGACCGTCACGACCAATGCGGTCATCTGCTGGCACACGGAGTACATGGGCCTGGCTGTGGATGAATTGCGCGGCGCCGGCCGCGAGATGGACTCCGAGGTCCTCGCGCACATCTCCCCGGCGCGCAGCTCGGCGGTCAACTACTACGGTTCCATCACCGTCGACTACGAACACGAACTCAGCCCAGCTCGATGAGAAGGGCCGCCGCCCGCTGCGGATCGTGGCCACCGACGACTCGGCAGCCGGGCTGTAGGCGGCGGTCGGCCCCGGCGCCGCCCCGCGGGGAAAAGGGCGGAGGCCGGGGCCGACGGTGTGTCCATACGGTCCGCGATGCGCGGCATTCCCGGGGGATTCCCCAGCTGTGGCGTGACGTGCAAGATTGGGTAGCCAGTGAGTGAATTATTTGGTAACTATAAACGCTCGGCAGTAAGGGGTATGCAAGGAGACCCGCCAGGGCTTTTGTCGAGTTATTGCTGATTTATCTACTTCTTCTTTCATTTCTTGGGAAAGTCTTGAAGTGGGTCAGGGAACGCATCTGCCGCTTCCAGTGTCCGGCGGCGCCGATTTGAAGTGCGCGAAACGCACAATAGGGATGCCGAAAAGTTTCGGCCAGCGTGGCGGTTTTTATGTGCCTTGGTGATTTCTTGGGTTTAGCGTGAGTCTCCCGTATGGCTGTCATGGGTGAGCTGCGCACCTTCCGTGAAGATCAGTCCGTTTTCTGTTGGCTCCGCATCGCGGAGTGTCAGGGAGGGAACTGATCATGCGTCACAGACCTGCGACCCGTGGCAGACCGAAGAAGAAGAGACAGGCCCGGCGGCTGCGGCAGATAGCCATGAGTGTGGTGCTGGCGATGGCGGTGGAGACCGTGTTGGTCGCGGAGGACAGCGGGATGGCGTTCGCCGTGGGTACGGCCACCACGGCATCCGAGTCCACTGCGGCCGCTTCCTCCACGTTGGGTCCTGCGGAGGCGCGGGATGAGGCGTCGGCGGTGCTGATGGCCCGTCTGCAGGACCGGAAGATCGAGGTGCTGGCGGCGCGGACGGCGGACTCGACGACGTACGCGCTGCCCGGTGGGGAGCTGCAGACCGAGGCGTACGCCGGGCCGGTCCGCGTCAAGCAGGACGGGGCCTGGAAGGTCATCGACACCTCGTTGTCCGACACCGGCGCGGACCTCACGCCGGCAGCGGCGGCCGCGGACATCGCGGTCTCCGACGGCGGTGACACCCAGCTGGCATCCGTGGCCAAGGGGAAGGAGTCCTTCGGGCTGGGCTGGCAGGACAAGCTGCCCGCCCCGTCCGTGAAGGGCGGCACGGCCTCCTACAACCTGGGCAGCGGGCAGACCCTGTCGGTCACCGCGCTGGCGCAGGGCTTCTCGGAGAGCATCGAGCTCGCCCAGCAGCCTGACAACGGCACGGTGTCCTACCGGATTCCGCTGCGCCTAGCCGGGCTGAAGCTGTCCCAGGCGGACTCCGGGCACCTGCTGCTGAAGAACGGCGACGGCGGTCTGGTGGCCGAGGCGCCGGCCCCAATGATGTGGGACGCGTCCAAAGACCCGGCCTCCGGGGAGTCGGCGCACCAGGACCGGGTCGCCACGACGATCGAGACCGCGTCGGACGGCTCGCAGACCCTGGTGCTCACCCCGGACAAGGACTTCCTGGCCACCGCGGCCTATCCGGTGACCGTGGACCCGACCACCACGCTGGCGGTCACCACCGACACCTGGGTACAGAACCCCGATTACCCGGACTCGCAGATCTCCTCCCAGGAGCTGAAGTCCGGTACCTACGACGCGGGCACGGACGTGGCGCGGTCGTATCTGAAGTTCAGCACGTCGGCGTTTGCCGGCAAGCACATCCAGTCGGCGACGATGTCGCTGTACTCCTACTACTCCGCCAGCTGCTCCAGCACCGCGGTGACCCAGGCCAAGCGGATCACCTCCGCCCTGGACACCACGACCCTCACCTGGGGCGCGCAGCCGTCGACCACGACGACCAACATGGCCACCAACAGCGGCCACTGGGGCTACGACGCCTCGTGCCCGGCCAACTGGTCGAACTGGACGCTGACCGGGATGGTCCAGGACTGGGCCAACGGCGCCGCGAACTACGGCATCCAGCTGCGCAGCTCGGATGAGACGGCTTCCACGAACTGGCGGCGCTTCCGCTCGGCGAACTACACCACCGCCGGGTACGCGCCGAAGCTGGTGGTGACCTACAACTCCTACCCGGCCGTCCCGACCGCTGCCGCGATT
This sequence comes from Streptomyces sp. NBC_00878, assembly GCF_026341515.1. Taxonomy (NCBI): domain Bacteria; kingdom Bacillati; phylum Actinomycetota; class Actinomycetes; order Kitasatosporales; family Streptomycetaceae; genus Streptomyces; species Streptomyces sp. NBC_00878. Next base: position 8,282,715 of record NZ_JAPEOK010000001.1, read on the forward strand.
TCCCCCTCGGCGGTGAATGCCTACAACGGCAAGCGGTACGTGACCTCGCTGACGCCGACCCTGTCGGCGAAGGCGACGGACGCGGACGGCGGCACCGTCAAGGCCCAGTTCGAGGTGACCCCGGACCCCGCGTACAACGACACCACCTACACCTACACCGCGACCAGCGCGGGTGTGGCGTCCGGTGCCACGGCCACCCTGGCGATCCCGTCGGCCAACGTCTTCCCGGCGGGCAAGCACCTGCGGTTCAGGGTGCGGGGCTACGACTCCACCGACTACGGGTCCTGGACCGGCTACACCACCTTCGTGCTGAACACGGACCTGCCCGCGGCCCCGACCATCAGCTGTCCCTCGTACCCGCAGGACACCTGGTCGGCGAAGGCGCCCGGCGCGGTGACCTGCACCCTGGACACGACCTCGACGGACGGGCAGGGCTTCAAGTGGGGCCTGGACGACCCGTCGATGGCCAAGAGCGTGTACGACACGGTGGACGGCACCGGCGGTGACCCGCTGAACATCTCCATCACCCCCGCCGACGGCTGGCACACGCTGTACGCCCAGACCATCGACTCCGGCGGCAACCTGTCCACCGCGACAACCAAGTACGCCTTCGGCGTGGGTGCGGACGGTGCCGCTCTGCTCAGCCCCGGCGACGGCGACCGGCCCGCGCGCCGGGTGGCCCTGGCCGCCACCGGCAAGCCCACCTACACCGGTGTCACCTACCAGTACCGCCGCGGTGAGACCGACACCTGGCACAACGTGCCGCTCGCGGACGTCACCAAGAACAGCGACGGCTCGCCCGTGACCGCCTGGCCGCTGGCCGCCCCTAACGGCGCGCCGCCCGCACTGACCTGGAACATCACCACGTCGCTGACCGAGGACGGCCCGGTCGACATCCGCGTCGCGTTCACCGACGGCACGACGACCGGGTACTCGCCGATATCGACGGTCACCGTGGACCGCAACGCGGGCACCGCCCCGTCGGACCAGGTCGGCCCGGGTTCAGTCAACGACCTGACCGGTGACTACACCCTGTCGGCGACGGACGCGTCCGCGTTCGACATGACTGTGTCGCGTACGGCATCGTCGCGGAAGCCGACCGCAGGTGCGGACGCCGAAGGCCAGGTGGCGATCTTCGGTCCGCAGTGGACGGCAGGCACCACGGCGGAGATCTCCGACTCCGACTACGCCTACATCCGCCAGACCTCGTCCACCTCGGTGGCGGTCGTGGGCGTGGACGGCGACGGAACCGGGTTCACCGCCACCTCCGCCGGCGGCTGGAAGAGCGAGCCGGGTTCCGAGGACCTCTCCCTGACCGGGGCCCTGACAGGTTCGTTCACGCTGAAGGACACCGACGGTACGACGACCACGTTCGCGAAGGTCGACCCGGCGGCCACCACCTGGCAGGTCTCCACGACCTACCTGTCGACCAGCAACTCCACGACCACGGTGGTCTCGGAGAAGGTCGTCAACGGTTCGCTGACCCTGGCACGCCCGAAGTACGTCATCGCCCCGACCTCGGCGGTGTCGCCCTCGACGTGCGAGACGACGCCGTCCACCAAGGGCTGCCGGATGCTGGAGTTCGTCTACGCGACGGCGACCACGGCCACCGGCTGGAGCACCTCGGCGGACTTCGGTGACTACACGGGCCGGGTCAAGGAGATCCGCCTGTGGTCCACCGAACCGGGTACCGCCGCCGCTACCGCCAAGAGCGTCTCCGTCTACGGGTACGACGCGGGCGGCAATCTGCGTCAGCAGTGGAACCCCAGCCTGTCGCAGGCCACCCAGACCCAGTACTCCTACGACAGCGCCGGCCGGATCACCTGGCTCCAGGGGCAGAGTGAGCTGGCGTGGACCTTCACCTACGGCACGGCCGGCAACGCGGCCACCGCGGGCCCCGGCATGCTGCTGGCCGCCTCGCGGCCGACCCTGGTGGCGGGTTCGAAGACGCAGACCGACGGCGGCACGGCCACCACCAGCATCGTCTACGACGTACCGCTGACCGGGACCACCGCCCCCTACCAGGTGGGCGCCACCGATGTCGCGGCCTGGGGCCAGACGGACGTACCCACCGACGCGGCGGCGGTCTTCCCGCCGGATGCTGTGCCCGCGTCGCACACCGGGTCGGCCCTGACCGCGGCGAGCTACACCCGCGCCTCGATCTCCTACGTGGACGCGTCGGGCCGTGAGGTCGACAGCTCCGCCCCGGGCGGACACCTGAGCGTGACCGAGTACGACCGCCTGGGCAACACCGTCCGTGAACTGACCGCGGGCAACCGGAAGCTGGCGCTCGCCACCAGCGGTCCGGGACTGACCGAGCTGACCCTGCTCGGGATCAACGGCCTGTCCACGGCGGACCGTGCGCAGCGGCTGTCCACCACGCATGTGTACTCCAGCGACGGGAAGCGAGAACTCGAGAAGTACAGTCCCCTCCATCTGGCCACCTTGACCGGTGTCCTGCACGCCGGCACGGGTGGCACCGACCTGCCCGCGGGGAGTGAGGTGGCGGCCCGGTCCCACACAGTGACCGCCTACGACGAGGGCCGTCCGACCGACGGGACGGCCACGGTGACCGATCAGCCCACCACGGTCACCACGGGTGCGTACGTGGACGGTTACCCGTCCGACGGCGACACCCGCACCTCGAAGGCGGGCTATGACTGGGTGAAGGGCCTGCCCACCTCCACGACGGAGGACCCGGGCGGTCTGAACCTCGTCAAGACCACGTCGTACGACACCCAGGGCCGGGCCATCAAGACCACGCTGCCCAAGTCGAACGGCGCCGACGCGGGTGCGACGGTGACCACCTACTACTCGGCGACGGGTACGGGCGCGTGCAACGGGCGCCCCGAGTGGGCGGACCTGGTCTGCTCAGTGGGGCCGGCCGGTGACATCACCGGTGGCGGCACCAACCCCACCCAACTGCCCACCAAGACGGTCGAATACGACCGGTGGGGCAACACTGCCAAGCTGACCGAGACCGCCAATTCCGTGACCCGCACCACCACGACCACCTCTGACGCTGCCGGGCGTCCGACCCTGGTGTCGGTGACCGGCGGAGTGGGCACCGCGGTGCCGGACACCACCACCACGTACGACCCGGACAGCGGCGCCGTCGCCACCGTCACCGCGGGCGGCCAGACCATCACGCATGTCACCGACATGCTGGGACGGGAGATCTCCTACAGCGACGGCGGCGGCAACACCGCGGCCACCCAGTACGACGCGCTGGACCGCGTCACCAAGGTGACGGACTCCGCTCCGTCGACCACCACGTACACCTACGACACCACCCAGGACCCGCGGGGTCTCGAAACCTCCCGTACCGACTCCGTCGCGGGCACCTTCAACGCCACCTACGACGCGGACGGCGAGCTGGCCACCGAGCAGCTGCCCGGCGGCTACACCCTCACCCTGACCCAGGACGAGACCGGCGACGAGACCTCCCGGGTCTACACCAAGGACAGCGACGGCACCGTCGTCGCCTCCGACACCGCCGACCACTCCGTCCACGGCCAGACCGTCACGGACACCAACACCGCAGGCCAGACCTACGGCCGCGCCTACACCTACGACAACACCGGCCGCCTGACCCAGGCCGACGACACCGCCCCGGACGGGACCTGCACCCGCCGCGGCTACACCTTCGACAACAACACCAACCGCACCGCCCTGGCCACCAGCATCAGCGCCGCCGGAGCCGCGTGCACGTCAACGGGTGCGACCAGCACCACCAACACCTACGACAGCGCCGACCGGCTGGTGAACACGGGCATCGTCTACGACGCCTTCGGCCGCACCACCACCCAGGCATCCGGCGCGACCGCCGCCTACTACACCAACGACCTGGTCCAGCAGCAGACCTCCGGCACCAGCCGGCAGACCTGGACCCTGGACGCCGCCCAGCGCCTCGCCTCCTGGACGACGGAGACCAACAACGCCGGCACCTGGACCCAGACCGGCAGCAAGACCAACCACTACGGCAGCGACGGCGACAGCCCCGACTGGATCAAGGAGGACACCGCAGCCACCATCACCCGCAACGTCCAAGGCCCCAGCGGGGGTCTGGACGCCGCCACCGACGCCACCGGTGACACCGTGCTGCAGCTCACCGACATCCACGGCGACGTCACCGTCCAGCTCCCCCTCGACACCACCAAGGCACCCACCGCATTCGCCTACGACGAATACGGCAACCCGGAAGGCAGCACCGCCGCCACCCGCTACGGCTGGCTCGGCGGCAAACAGCGCTCCAGCGACACCGTCACCGGCGCCACCCTTATGGGAGTGCGCCTCTACGACCCCGCCACCGGACGCTTCCTCTCCATCGACCCGGTACCCGGCGGCAGCGCGAACGCCTACGACTACGTTAGCCAAGACCCCATCAACAAGTTCGATCTCGATGGGCGCTGCTGGATCTGCTGGCGCAAGCGCGTGCGCAGCGTCGGCAGGTGGGTAGGAAGGCACCAAACTCTGGTGTCATATGGCTTGGCCGCTGCCTGTTCTTTTGTCACCGAAGGATGGGGAGCACCCGCCTGCGCGGCAGGTGCTGGCGCCGTCACCGGATGGATCGCATATCGGTACAGCGTAAAGAAGCGCAAGCGTCACATCGGCGGCTACTGGGCCAGCACCTGGCGAGGTGCCCGTGATGGACTCATGGCATACGGCGCTGGACGAACCAAGCACTACTACACACAGACCCGTAGAAGCTGGAGTGCGTTCCGTACTTGGCGGCGCGGAGGCCATGGAGGCTACACACACAGATGGCCGAACTACTGACCGCAAATCATCCCGGAAGAGACATCATGGTTAGGGACCCACGAATCGCGACGCGCAAATGGGCCGCCCAACACCCCCTTTTGACGGGGGTGACGGTCGGCGGAATCTTCTACCTGGTAGAGATTCTTGCCACAGCGGACCTGCTCGGGACGCTGCCGTTCGCGATTCTGATCGGAGCGATCTTCAGCCTGACGGCGCTGAGCGAGCGCCGGCGCAGAAAGAAGCACAACCTGCCGTTCTGACGAATGGCGGCATGATGCGGGGGGCCAACCCTGGCCCCCCGCATCCCGTAGGCGCGGCTCGGGCTGGAGTTCGCAGCAGCGGAAGGTACAACAAGCGGATGCGAAGCAGAGCGGCCAAGGCAAACCGCCGATACCACCACCATTACACTCGGCGCGCGGACGGGATCGACCGCTGGTACGGCGGAGCTTCCATGGCCTACGGGCTGTACGGGGAGTATCGCTCCTACCGGCAGCAAGGATGGCGACGATGGCTGCGGTGATCAAGAATCGCAAGCGGATCCTGCGAGCCTGCGAGACCCGCCTGGCCACTCTGGCGTTCCTCGTTTTCGCAAAAGGGGATCGAAAGGAAGCGGCGATCGCCGCCGCTGAAGCCGACAAGGCTGTGTCGGACCTACTCCAGGCGCGGCCCGGAAAGATCCGCCGGCAGGATGCGTGCGGCGTATGGCGTCCGGCTTCTGACGCACTGGCCCTTCGCTCATGGCTGTGGTTCGTGATCGCAGCCCCGCTCGGGGTCGGAAGTCTCTTGCTAATCCCGGGCAGTACAACCGCAGAGCAGTACGTGCGGATTGCGCTCTCGTTGGTCCCTGCAGCGCCCAGCGCGTTGTTCGTATCACGCCAGCTGAGCCACATGCTGGCCCAACGGTCCCTGAGAGCCGAGATGGCCGGACAGAATGTCCTCGTCTGGATCGGCCGCTGGCTCAGTGAAGGCGCCGTTCTCGTCCTCACGGCGGGAATGTGGGCGCTCTGGGTGACGGTCCTCGTCATTTAGTCAGCAATGCGGGGCGCCAGCTACCTGGCGCCCCGCATTCGGGGGCGGGAACGGTGCCCCGCGCCCAGACGCGATAAGTACCGCGCCCGATTCGACGTTCGTCCATGATTTCAGAAAGGAACATATGGCGCGCAGGCTGAATCTTCGCACTATAGGCATTGTTGCGGCATTTTCCGTCACGGGAGGCCTCGATGCTCTCATCTTCAAAAATATTGGGGTATTGAGGATCCGGCACTTGAATGGATCATATGGTGGGGATTCACGGCCCGCGGTGCGGGAGTCGCGAGCTAACCGGACTTCTGGATCAGGGGCAAGCGCATTATCTTGCTGCGAGGGGGACAAGAGTCCTGCGGCAGGACATCGCCCCACCACCGTTGTTCGATGCACTGCCATGCTGTATCTCGGCAACAGTGAAATGCGCTGTGCAGAAATCGACATCGACGAGCAAGAAGTTCTGGCGCGTGACACGGTCGAAGAGCTTCGGCAAGCCGCCGGAATCATCAACGAATTCGCGGCTGCTCCAGTCCTGAATACCTAGCGCTGAACGGAAAACAGTCCACGATGGGGCAACCGATCCGAGTCCTCGGCGGTCGCACCCACCTGATCCTCGGGAAAGAAATGCGTCGATTCGCAGCCCTGCTGATAACACCAGCCCTCGTGCTCGTGGGGTGCAGCAGCAACCATTCATCCCACCAGTCCCGGCCGGACGGCTGGCACCGGCCGCTCGCGGCCCCCTCGGCGCCGCCGCAAACAAAGGCGGCCGTGCCCGCCGTGGTGCGCACGGATGCCGTACTGCCCACTGTTTCGGGGAAGTTCGGGCGCCCGGCCACGATCTCGGTCCCGAAGTCCGCGCCGAGCGGCAAGTTCGTCGTCGCGCCGCAGACGCAGGGGCGGGGACGTTCGGCACACCCCGGCGATGCGGTCGTCGTCCGCTACACCGCCAAGGTGTGGCGCACCGGCAAGGCGCTGCCCGGCTCGTACGGCAAGGGGGCCCGGCCGCAGGTGTTCGCCGTCGGGCGCGGCGCGACGCTGCCCGCCCTGGACCGGGCCGTGCAAGGCCAGCGCGCCGGGAGCCGGGTCCTGGTCGTCGCACCCCCGGCGGCCGCGTACGGGACGACCGGCAGCGCGCAGTTCCATGTCACCGGCAAGGACACCGTCGTGTTCGCCGTCGACATCCTGAATGTCATCGGCGCCCACACCGTCGTCCCCGGCGAGCAGCACTCGGTCTCCAATGCGCTGCCCGAGGTGCACATGAACAAGGGCGACGGCACCGCCACACTGACCATCCGCGACCAAGCGGCTCCCAAGGGATTCGTCGTCCAGCGCCTGGTGGACGGCGCCGGTCCGGTGGTGAAGGCCGGGCAGACCCTGGTCCTGCAGCACTCCTCGGCCGCTTGGGAGGCCGCCCGCGGCAAGGACGAGGCGGACCTCTTCCTCAGCTCCCACGCGGACGGCGGCCCGCTGCCCGTCGTGATCGGCCGGGGCAACGTCATCGTTGGCTGGGACCGCGCCCTGGTCGGCCAGCGGGTCGGCAGCCGGATCCTCGCCGTCATCCCGGCGAAGCTGGCGTACGGTCCGCATCCCCCGAAGGGTCTGGAGCCCGGCGCCACGGTGATCTCGGTCCTCGACATCCTCGCCGCCACCTGAGGCCATGCCGGGACCGGCCACTCATCCAGTCGACCAGCCCTGCAGTACGAAGGCCGCCCAGTGCGCACCCGTGATGGTATCCATCACCTGCGTCTGAGTGTGCCGCAGGGCAGCTATGAGAGTGCGGAACGTGGGCTCTTGTCCGTTTCGTGGTTGAGCTTGGGGAAGGATCGCTGGTCGGGGTCTGTACGGTGAGCGGTGTAACTCCCGAGCTGGAAGCGACAGTTGATGACTGACGTGACGAGTGACACCGAGGCCGGGAAGGCCGCTGTGAGTGGGGCGAGCGCCGTGGATGACGGGCTGGTCGCCGAGCTGGTGGCCCGGGCTCAAGCCGGTGGCGTGAAGCTCACCGGGGATGGCGGCCTGCTGCAGCAGCTGACCAAGCGGGTGCTGGAGTCCGCGCTGGAGGGCGAGCTCACTGATCATCTGGGGCACGAGCCCGGAGAACGGGCCGAGGGTGGCCGCGACAACTACCGAAACGGGCACCGCTCCAAGACGGTGATCACCGAGTCGGGGCCGGTCGAGATCGCGGTGCCGCGGGACCGGGCCGGGTCGTTCGAGCCGCAGCTGGTCAAGAAGCGGCAGCGGCGTCTGGGCGGGGTGGACGAGATGGTCCTGTCGCTGTCGGCGAAGGGGCTGACGCACGGGGAGATCTCCGCGCATTTCGCCGAGGTGTACGGCGCGGAGATCTCCAAGTCCACGATCTCCACGATCACCGACAGCGTGATGGCCGGCATGTCGGAATGGCAGAACCGTCCGCTGGACAGCGTCTACCCGGTCGTCTTCATCGATTGTGTGAACGTGAAGGTCAGGGACGGTCAGGTCGCCAACCGGCCCGTCTACATGGCGGTGGCGGTCACCGCCGAGGGCCACCGGGACATTCTGGGTCTGTGGATCGGCGATGGCGGGGAGGGCGCAAAGTACTGGCTCCAGGTCCTGACCGAGATCAAGAACCGTGGCGCGGCCGATGTCCTGATGCTGGTCTGTGACGGCCTGACCGGCCTCCCGGACGCCGTGAATACCGTCTGGCCTGCGACGATCGTCCAGACCTGCGTCGTTCACCTATTACGGAACAGCTTTCGTTACGCGGCCCGGCAGGACTGGGAGAAGATCGCGAAGGCGCTCAGGCCCGTTTACACCGCCCCGACTGAAGAGGCTGCGCTGGAGCGGTTCGTGGAGTTCACCGACGCCTGGGGCGGGAAGTATCCGGCGATCGTCCGGCTCTGGGAGGCGGCCTGGGCGGAGTTCGTGCCCTTCCTCCGGTTCGACGTGGAGATCCGCAGGATCGTCTGCACCACCAACGCGATCGAGAGCATCAACGCACGGATCCGCAAGGCCGTCCGGGCCCGGGGACACTTCCCCACCGACCAGGCCGCCCTCAAGTGCGTCTACCTGGCCGTCATGAGCCTGGACCCGACCGGCACCGGACGCAAACGCTGGACCATGCGCTGGAAGGCCGCACTCCAAGCCTTTGACATCACCTTCGACGGCCGGCTCGCCGCCGGACGACGCTGAAGAAACCGACCGAGTTCCACCGTTCGCTACACAGACCCCCTCGTAGCGGCCGTCTTCTGCCCGCCCGTGCCCGCCTTGTTGGCCGTGGTCTTCTTGCTGGCGGGCTGTTGGAACAGCGTGAGCTGGGTGCTCGCCGTCGTGTGGACGAACTGCGGGAGGAAGCCGACCGTATCCAGGCCGAGCTGGCCGTGGCCGAGCGGGAATGGAAGGAGTGGGCCATCGCCCGCACGCGGGTCGGCGAGGTGCTGGCACCGGTGGACGAGACCGAAGATCACGCCCGGACCGAGCGGGCGATGCCGGCCGAGGGACCGGCCGAGGAGGCATCATCGGCGTCGAGGGCCGCGAAGCCGAAGTCGCAGGTGCCCATGTGGCGCGAGGGCCTGGCCTGGTCTGTGCTATCGATCGACTACCAGCGCATCCTGCAGGCCCTTGCGGACCGGCATCGCCTCCATCAAGGGCCGCTGACCTGCCAGGAGATGGCCGTCTTGTTCGGCCTGGACGCGGTGCCGGCGAAGGTGGAGGCGCTGCGGACGAAGGCGAAACGCCTGGTCGCGCGCGGCTGGCTGGCCGAACAGCATCCGGGCCGCTTCACGCTCGCGCAGAATGTGACCGGGCCAGGCGGCGGGTCATGAGCAGGGTCATCGACCAGTAGACCATCGCCTCGGCGCTGGTGGTGCGGCGCTCGAAGTCGCGCACCAGGCGGCGGGTGCGCATCAGGTGGGCGAAGAGGCGCTCGACGATCCACTGCTTGGGCAGCACCACGAAGCCACGCATGTCGTCGCTGCGCTTGACGATCGCCAGGACCAGGGCGAGCGTGGCCAGGCAGTGCTCGACGAGACTGCCGGTGTAGCCGCCATCCGCCCAGACCAGGGCGAGGCGGTGGTGCGCGTCGGCGACTTGGTGCAGCAGGACCTGGGCGGCGGCGCGGTCGCCGACATCCGCGGCGGTGACCATCACCGCGAGCAGCAGGCCGAGGGCGTCGACCACGACATGCCGCTTACGGCCGTTGATCAGCTTGCCGCCGTCGAAGCCGCGGCTGTCGGAGCCGACGACCGCGTCCGCCTTCACCGACTGCGAGTCGACCACTCCGGCCGTCGGCTCCGCGTCGCGGCCCGCCTTCTCGCGGACCTGCGCACGTAGCCGGTCGTGGAACTCCTTGACCAGGCCGTGGTCGCGCCAGCGGCGGAAGAAGGCGTATACCCGGTCCCACGGCGGGAAGTCGGCCGGCATCGCCCGCCACTTGATGCCGTTGTCCACGAGATAGCGGATTGCATCGAGTGCAGCCCGGTGGCAGTACGCCTCCGGCCGGCCGCCGCGACCGCGCATCCAGCCCGGCACCGGCAGCAACGGCCGGACGGCCGCCCACTCCGCGTCCGTCATGTCCGTCGGGTAGCGCGGCTGCCGCAACCCGTTGTCGGCGGCGTTTCCGAACCGGTGAGCCAGGCAGTCACACTCCCAGGTGACCGAGCTGGACTGCCCGGCCGTCGGCACGGAAGACTGCTGCATCAGGGCCTCCTGCTGCTCGGTGATTCGACACCAACGAGCTGTTCAGGAGGCCCTGTCCGTATGCGCCACGCGCCCCACGATCACCCAATCGGGACTCCCGTTCGACGTGCATCTCTCAAGATCGGAAAGACAACAACTACTAAGACCGACCGGCGAATGGATCACTTGAGGCGTCGGGTGGTGGGGCGGCCGTCCCAGCGATAGCGGGTCGTCGAGCGTCGGATGAGCATGCGGAGCGTGACGAAAGCAGCGGCGAGGTAGAGGTAGAAGTCCACGGCGCTGCCGTCCTTCTCGGTGCAGCGCCGCAGCTTGCCGTAGCCGTTCATCCACGAGTGGGAACGCTCGACCACCCACCGCTTGCCGGCCTGGATCGGCGCGGGCACGCCCTTACGGGCGATCTCGCCGGTGAAGCCGAACTCGTCGGGCAAGGCACGGGTCCTGGCGCTGTCGTAGCCCCGGTCGAGGTTGACGTTCACTTGCTCCGGGAGTGCTCCTACCTGGGCTTTCGTTGCTTCGAGGGTGGGGCCGAGCAGTGGTGAGTCGTGCCGGTTGGCGCCTGCGGAGACGATCCCCAGAGGGACCCCGGCCGCGTCGGAGGCCACCGATCGCTTCAGTCCCTGCTTGCCCCGGTCGACCGGGGAGCGTCCGGCCTTCTCGCCGCCCGAGGGAGCTTTCGTGATGCAGCCGTCCACGGAGATCTCGGCCAGTTGAAGGCCGATCATCCGGTCGTACGCCTGGAGCGCCAGGGCGTGGACCTGCTCTGATATGCCCATCTGGGACCAGAGTTTGACGCGGCGTCGGATGGTGCGGTCCGAGCAGCCCGGACTGGCGATCCGCTCGTATCCGGTGCCGTGGACCAGGGCCTGCACGATGTGCTCGAAGACGATCCGGTCCGGGACCCGGCGACGGTGACAGCCCAGCGGGTGGGCCGGCGCATAGTCATCGCGCGCGGGCAGCAGGGCGGCGAACTGGTCCCACAGGGGTTCGAGCAGGCAAGATGGCACAGCAGGCACGGGCCCTCCGGTGATCACTGAGCGTAGAGAACTCCATGATCACTCAGGCCCGTGCCTGTCTCGTGCCCAGCGCGACCATTCGCCGGTCGGTCTAAGTCAGTGGCAAGGGGGGAGCGCGTTCAAAGGGCTTCCACACCTCGCTCGCGCAAGGCTTGCCCGTACTGCTGCAGCACCCACACTTCGTTCTGCACGGCGGTCGAACGCGATGAGTCCTTCTGATCGCTCTCGCGGGCTAGGACGCCCAGGAGGTCCTGCATACGCCGGTCGACAGAACGCCGCCTGACAGTGACGAGTTGGTCGCCTGCGTAGGCTTCATCGACGTTCCTGCGCATGATCGGCTCGGTGGTCAGCTCAGTGATCAGGGCACGGACAGCGTCGTCAGGAGCGGCTTCGCGGACCAAAGACAGGTACTCCTGGGGGTCCTGGACGCCATATTCGGCGCCGCCCGCGTCCGTGATCGCGCGGCGCACAGCCGCGTAGGGCACAGCGGTGAACTCCTCGATCCCGTACGCATCGAAGGCCGGAGAAACCAAGCCGGGCCGCTGCAGAGCGATCTTGAGTAGCTCGCGCTCCGTTGCATAAACCGCGTTACGAAGATTGATCACGGGCTTGGGCGGGGTCTCAGCGTTCGCGTACGTAGGCGGGTGCTCCGCAGCGGAGGTCCGGCTGGCGCTGCCGTGAGTTTCACGAGCCAGCTGCCTGATGTGCCTGACCACGAGGTTTTCGTCCAGGTTGTCGAGCATGCTGGCGAGCCCGAGCGCGACGTGGTGCTGAGCCGTGCTGTCCGTGATTCGGGCGACAATAGGAGCAGCCTCTGCCAGGGCGGCCTTCTGCCCGGTGGTGGTCTCCATGTCGTGTCGAGCGACGATCTGGCGCAGAACGAACTCGAAGAGCGGGGTGCGCGGTTCAACAAGCTCCATGACGGCCGCGTCGCCTTTGGCGATGCGCAATGCGCTGGCGCTCATCCCGTCAGGGGCGACGGCGACGTAGGAGTGGCCGGCGAGCTTCTGATCGTCCTTGAGTGTGCGCAGCGCAGACTGATGGGCGTGTCCATCGTGGGCGAAGGCAAAGGTGATCCGGGCGCTTCCATCGCTTTTGAGGAGGCGCCGCAGGATCGTGATGTGGTCAGTGCCGAAGGGGGTGCCGCAGGTGGCGACGGCTGTGGGGATACCTGCCAGGTGGCAGGCCATGACGTCGGTGTAGCCCTCGACGACGATGGCGCGGTTGGTCTTGGCGATGTTCTTCTTCGCAAGGTCGATGCCAAACAGCGCCTGGGACTTCATGTAGATCGGGGTGTCGGGGGTGTTGATGTATTTGGGGCCCGTATCGGCCTCGTAGAGCTTGCGGGCGCCGAAGCCGACGGCCTCGCCACCGATGTTGCGGATGGGCCACATCAGGCGGCCGCGGAAGCGGTCGATGGGGCCGCGGCGGCCCTCCTGGGCAAGGCCGGAGAGCAGGAGCTCCTTGTCAGTGAAGCCCTTGCCGCGCAGGTAGCGGGTGAGGTGGTCCCAGCCTTGAGGGCTGTAGCCGACGGAGAACTGCTCGGCAGCGGCTTGGTCAATACCGCGCTCGGCGAGGAATGTGCGGCCGATAGCGGCCTCGGTGCTGGTGTCGAGCTGTGTGAAGTAGAACTGCGTGGCCGCTCTGTGTGCTTCGACCAGGCGGATGCGCTCAACGTGTTGGCGGTCACGGTGGCCTGCATCAGCGCGCAGCGTGATACCGCCGCGTGAAGCCAGCCGGTCCACGGCTTCGCCGAAGGAGAGGTGCTCCATCCTCATGATGAAGTCCAGTGCATCGCCGCCGACCTGGCACTCGAAGCAGTGGTAGGCACCCTTATGGCTGTTCACGCTGAACTGCCCGCTGCTCCCTTCACAGAAAGGGCAACTTCCTCGGAATTCGCGCCCAGACTTGCGCAGCGGCACGTAGTCGGTGATCACATCCTTCAGCGGCACTGCGGCCTTGAGTGCTGCAATGTCCCTTCTGCCTATGACAGGTTGTGCCACAGCGCGGGAGGGCGGCCGGGCCAGCCTGTTCCGGTTTGCCAGGCTAGACGCTTCAAGCTGGACAGTGGCAGCTGGCCTGGCGGGTTTCCACGCGTTCCATGCAAAGAGAGCGCTACTTGCACTGTCATCTACCCGACGGTTCGGCAACGGTAGGCCGCGGGCCCGCATCCTCTGGCGTAGGGGTTCATACAGGTCTCCGAGCGTCAGGGCCGTCGGCCCGTTCGGAATCCCTTCGCGAACAAGGCTGATGAGCTCACCCGTGAACGAGGTACAGGCGTCGGCCTGTTGATCGAGGGGCACGACATGCGCGGGACCGTCTGCAGCCGTCCATACATATGTTCCGCGAACATCAGCCGCCAAGGTCAGGCTGTCTGCCTGCGTAGAGAGTGTTTGAACGGCTCTGCCGGAATGACAGCAATCAAGGATCGAAATCTTCACACGCGCTGGGCTGTCGAGCAGAGCGTCTCGAACGTGGGCGTAGGGCATGCCGGTCAGATCGACGTGATCCGTATTGGTTTCACTCAGCGGGAAGAACAGCTCACCACGCTCGGAAAGGGTGCCATGGCCGACGAAGTAGAAGAGGAACGTGCCATCGGTGCGCGCCGCAAGTTCGCGCAGCAGGACTGCAACCTCCGGGACGTGAGCCGCGTTGTCGATCACGGTCACCTGCTCAGGAGGCCAGCCGCACAGCGTTGAGTCGGTCAGCAGTTGTCGCATGCGCCGAAGACTGTTGGCGGCTGCCGGTACAGGGCGCTGCCTCGTATCGCGATAGCTTGACACGCCCAGTAGGACGGCGCATTGATCGAGCCGGTCGGTGCTGCTCCTAATGCTCATCGAGTGTCTGCTTGATCAGGCGCAGAAGTTCCGCCTCGTCAACGAGGTCTGCTCCATTACGGATAATCTGTACGGACTTCCCGTCGACGGTGACACTGACGCTCTGTTCGGTGCGCCTGCTGCCGAGCCAGGACCCTAGCGACGTGACGAAGGCTGTGGCTATGCCACCAGAACCGACAGCCACACTGATCAGCTCGAATGCGCCTCCGAGTTCATCCGCCTGTGTTGGCCGACGCTGGGCCCTCACATGCCCCTGAAGATCTCGCTCACGGCGCAGCCACTGGAGGAGTGATGTGAACTCTTCACCCGGCGCCCCGTCCTCCAGGCGTATCTCAAGTTCCACTCGGCTGATTCCCCCTTGGCGTCTTGCGATCTTCCCTGGGTGAGAGCGGTGTGCGTCCTCGGCTTCGCGACCACGTCATGCGCCCACTTCCGCAGGGTCACTTTAACGTTGCAGCTGGACTGAGCGGCAGCGGGAACCGGCAGTCGCGATGCCGCCAGGCCGACGGCCGCGGAATGCACACCTTGTGGGGTCAAGGGTGCACGGTACCTGAGGCGAACCAGTCGTGGGCTGTGGGCAGGGCACCGTCAGGGATGTCAGCGAGAAAGACGACCGCGAGGCCACGGCGGGCTCGTGAGCACGAGACGTAGAACAGGTTGCGTGATCGCTCCAGTCGCTTCTCAATGTCCCGGCCGGCGAGCATCTTGCCCATGTTGTACTGGGTCCACGAAGCGTCGTCGATGATCACGATGACGTTGTCGAACTCATCGCCCTTCACTCCATGCTGTGTGTGGAACGGGGTGCGCTGCTCGCGGTACTCGATGAAGCGTATGACTTCCGCGTAGGGGACCTTGCGCAGTGCGTTGGAGAAGTCGGCCAGCTTCTGGTCGTAGCCTTCGAGATCCTCCGACGTCCGTCGGCGTTCGAGGTCGCTGAGCTTGCGGGGCACGGACAGGAGGTGCTGCCGAGCCATGTGGTCGAGTACGGCGCCGATGGTTCCGGACTCTCGTACTGCAATCAGTTCTCTGATGTCGGCCGCGATCCGTCGCTTGTCGCGGTGGCTTGTGATGGTGGTCCTTCCTGCCACCAGAAGGCTGGTGAGCTCTGCGTAGTCGAGCGTGTGGAAGGCGCTGCAGAGAGCTTCGACCCTGCTGAGGTACTCGATGTACGGCTCGTCGTTGTCCAGGAGTTTGTCGCGGCCCTGCGAGCCGAGGATCTGGTACTGATGGAGCAGGGTGCCGTAGGAGAGGGCTCCTGCGATGCCCCGGTGGGTGAGCATCAGATAGCTGGTGGTGTCGTCGGACCAGCCCAGCCCGGCAAGGTGCTGGCGAGCTGCGGCCAGGCGTGCCTGGCCGGCGGGCAGGGCGGAGTTGAGGAAGAGATGCACTTCCCCGTCCGTGTTCTCGCCAACCGCCTCCTGCCGCAGTTGGGGACGGATCTTGTTGAGCACCTCGACCACTGGGCGAGAGCAGCGGTAGTTCTCGTGCTTGGTAATGGGCTCCAGCTTGGGGTGAGTGACAGCACCCTGCCCCGAGGTGAAGATCTTCTGCATGGAGTCGCCGAACAGCCCGATGACGCAGGGCTGACGGCCGGCTCCGGCAAGGTGGTCGAGAAGAAGCCGGATCGTCTTGGGAGAGGTGTCCTGGTACTCGTCGACGAAGATGACCGGGTAGCAATCGGCGATCAGGCGTGTGAGTTTGGGATACCGGGTCACCATGCGCAGCGCGAGATCGATGACCTCGTCGTGGGATATCTCGCCACGGTGCAGACGCCGCCGCCAGTCGACGTACTGGATGGGCGTCGGGGGGCTGGTGAGTTCGCTGAGATCCTCAGGTGTAGGCAGAGCGTCGTTGTACTCGGTGATCTGCTGCCACAATTCGCCACCGAAGCCTTTGATGACCTCCCAGAGGAACTCGTGGATGGTCGCGACGGTCACGAGCGGGTGGTCGTGGATCCGCTCGGTGATCTTGCGTTTGGCGACGTTGGTGAAGGTGATGCAGGCGATCCGGCGGCCCTTGCTTGCCAGCTCCGCACCGTGGTGCTGGAGGCTGTGCTCCAGTGCTTGGACCAAGGTTGTGGTCTTGCCCGCGCCAGCACCGGCCTCGACCAGGAAGCTGCGCCCCGCATCCAGCTCATCGATAACTTGGTCGATGGTCGTCTTCACGGGAGCATCAGCCACAGCAGGCCCTCGTCGATATACCGGGGTACCTTCCAGTTGTCCAGGAGCATGGCGTCGAAAGCGAAGTCCGTCTTGTGGTCACGGAGACTCTCCGCGATCTCGTAGGCGTGCGTCTCGATGACCGTACCGCCGGGGTGTTCGCCCACCGTGCGGTCGAAGTGCCCCTTCAGGGCGAGGTTGGAGAGGTTGTCGGCCAGGACCGGGGCGTTGGCGATGATGAAGGCGTCCTCGAAGCTGCGGCCGAAGGGCCCGGCTGGATGTTCGGGTACCTGGTAGGCAACCCGGACCTTCTTGCTGGTCTTGTCTTTGCCTTCCGCGGCGAGCAGGTCGGTGATGGCTTCCTTGGCCGGAAGCCACTTCTTCAGGGTGGAGTTGGAGGTGCATGCACCCGGGGTGGCGGGATGACAGCCGGCGCGTTTCTGGGATGGGTCGACGGAGTCGAGGTCCGTGATGATGAGGGTTTTGACATTGAGGAACTCCAGCAGGCTGCGGAAGCGGACCGCGTAGGCATCACCCACCTCGATGACTGAGACGTACTGGTGCTGCAGACGTGCGGCGCAGCGGCCGATCATCTTTGGCAGGAGGAGCCGCTCGGCTGTCCCCTCAATGAGGATGATCTTGTCGGCGAAGAACATGTCGCAGCGGTGCAGTTCCATGTACTGCTCCAGGAACCGCAGAGTCTCGCTGCCGTCCTTCGTCTTCTTGACGTTGGCCTGGAAGGTAGACAGGTCCTTGATGGAGATGTGGTGTTCCGTGGCGTCGAAGTAGCGGATCTTCGCGAATCCGCTTCTGGCGACCATGTGTGAGGAGTGAGTGGTGATGACGACCTGCACGTTCCGGCCGGTCTTGCTCTTGATGTACTCCTCGATGTTCTTGATGAACGTCTCCTGCATCTGGGGATGCAGGTGGGCCTCGGGTTCCTCGATGAAAAGGATCTGCAGTGCAGGCTGAGGGCTGGCCTGGCTGCAGCTTTCAATGAAGCCCCGGATCTGCAGGATAGTGAAGATGAGTTTGCTGTATCCGAGGCCGTTGTGCCCTTCGGGCAGCGGGTACTGAGCGTCTCCAGAGGGGTACTGGATCCGGGTGCTCCCGCGCAGAACGGCGGCGCCCTCAATCAGAGCGACGATCCGGGGCGGGTGCAGTGGAGACATCAGTTCCAGGCCGAAGGTGCTCAGGTCGTCGAGGAACGGCTCGAAGAGTTCGTCGTAGTTGGCGTCCAGCTCTTTCGACGCCAGTGCGAGCGCCTCTTCGATACGGTCGACGTTCTGACCGCGCTTGTCGTCGGTGCTTGAGGCCCGGTAGTAGGCCTCGAACGTCTTCGACAGGGTCCGGGTCTTGTCCGCGGGAGTGTCGTCGAACTTGTTCTGCGCGTAGATGAACCGGACCGCGAGTATCGACCGTGCGGCACTCGGCTTGAGCTCACGCGTGACCGAGTCATCGACGGGACTCACCGCACGGTACGTCGCCGTGAAGTGCTCGTTGAACTTCCTGCGCAGCCACTTGTAGCTGTCGAACTGGCTCCCCGCGCGGCGGGCGGCTTCGCCGAATTCCGTAAGGAGCTTCCTCGGGTCGCCAGCGGCAAGGAGTGCGACGATCCGGACGCTGTGACAGGTCTCGTCGAGATCGAGGATCGCTGAACTGATGGGAGCGAGGTCGTCCTTCTCGTCGTAGTCGATCGTGATCGTGAGACGGATGGCCGGTACCAGCTCAAGCGCTTTGCTGCGCAGTGCTTCCCCGGCCTCGCTGTCGCCAGCTGCTCCCAGCTGTTCGGCGTCGGCGAACTGTCGGCGAGCGTGCTCCAGGTCGGCAATGCGGCTTGTGGTGAAGTCCTCAAGGACGAACCTGACCTCGTCGCTCGGACTGAAGAATTTCTCGAACAGATTTACGAACGAGGTCTTCCCGCTGTTGTTCCGACCCACGATCAGTGTCGTCGACGCGTCGATCTGAATCTCCGCGTCACGTAAGGCGCGGAAGTTGGCCACTTTGGCGTGGGTGACGTGCATGGTGCTCCCGGATCGGCCTGACAGAATCCATGCCATCACCACCGCCGTACAATCTGTGGCGCGTGAGGCGAGAAGTAGTATGTGTTATGAAAGCCGCTGTGGGGGAGTTTTTGGTCAAGAGGCGGAACAGGGCTCGCGCGCCGGAGCTTCGGAGACGAGCTCACGCCCAACTGCACCCTCGCGGCCTGCTACTTGGGGCGTTTCTGTTCTCTGTCACCGACTTGAATCGTTCGCTGGGATGCTGTCGGTGGAGTTGCCCCAGGGATTGCTCGTCGCTGCACGACGGCCTTTCGTTGGGGCGCCCCTTCGATCCGAACTGACTGTCCCCGGTGCTGGTCTGGGCAGTGATGACATCGACTCGCCAACCGCCCAGATTGGCTCATTCGGCGATGCTGTCGTTTAGGTCGGCCAAGTGCTTGCGCACCAATTCTCCAAGGAGATCGCCCGGATAGAGCTTTGCCCTGTACGCAGCCCTGAGGAATGCCGTGCGGTCTTCCTCGGCAAGGATCATCGTCGGTGCCGAGAACCAGGCCTGCCGGTCCTTCCACCCACAGCACACCCGGCGGACGCAGGTGTCAGCATCGGCCTCCCGAACCTTTGGTGCTGTCCAGGGATGATACGGGTAACCCTTCAATTCAGTCTTGCAGCGTTCGAGCGCCTCGAACATGCCCGCCTTGACCCTGTGCGTCTCACGGCCGTAGTGATGGCGGAACCAATCGCGGCGGTCGATGTCGGCAATCTCCCCCTGGACCCGTTCAACTCGGCGCGGAATCCCAACATAGACCTCGGGGCGCATCGCCCTGCTGGTGAAGCCGACCTTCGGGTAGCGGTGGTGCAGATCCATGTCACGAACCCAGTTGCGCGCTGTGCGCCCGTTCTTCCATCGATTGCAGCCATCGCACGCGGGCACGAAGTTCCACCAGATGTCTGCCCCCCGCTCTGCCACCGGCCTCTCATGATCGAGCGTGGTGGCACGCGACCGTCCGCAGTAGACGCAGATCCCACGGTGCGCGGTCAGGACCATGAGCCACACCCACGTCGGCTGAACTGCACGACTCCCACGCGGTGTTGCAGTCTGCACAGAAGCCACGCCACCCCCAGTGCGCTGTCAGGAACAGGGGAGCGACCCTAGTGTCCTGAGTCGGAAGTTGACGGGCGGTTATAGGGTGGGGTGATGCCTGGTCCTGAGCCGCTGTTGCTGGAGTTGTCCGATCACGAACGCAGGGTGCTGCGGGGCTGGTTGCGCAAGCAGACGGCGTCTCAGGCGCTGGTGTTGCGGTCGAGGATCGTGCTGGCGTGCGCGGATGGCCGGCCGAACGCGCAGGTCGCGCAGGATCTGGGGATCTCGCGGGAGACCGTACGCAAGTGGCGGGCCCGGTTCGCCGCGGACCGGCTGGAGGGCCTGGTGGACCGGCCGCGTTCGGGGGCACCGCGGAAGATCACGGACGAGCAGGTCGAGGCCCTGGTCGCCAGGACGCTGGATCAGGCGCCACCGTCGGGTGATTCGCACTGGTCGACGCGTTCGATGGCCGGGGCGGTGGGGATGTCGCAGTCGGCTGTCTCGCGGATCTGGCGGGCGTTCGGCCTCAAGCCGCACATCGTGGAGACCTGGAAGCTGTCGACCGACCCGCAGTTCGTGACCAAGGTCCGCGACGTGGTGGGCATCTACCTCGCCCCGCCCGAGAATGCTCTGGTCCTGGCGGTGGACGAGAAGTCGCAGATACAGGCCCTGGACCGGACCCAGCCCGTGCTGCCGATGGCGCCGGCCACGCCGGCGAAGATGACCCATGACTACGTCCGGCACGGCACGACCAGCCTGTTTGCCGCCCTGGACATCGCCTCCGGCTCGGTCATCGCCCAGCACTACCGCCGCCACCGCCACCAGGAGTTTCTCCGCTTCCTGAAGGTCATCGACGCCGCCGTCCCCAAGGACCTCGAACTCCACCTGGTCCTGGACAACTACGCCACCCACAAGACCGAGCCGGTCAAGAAGTGGCTCCTGCGCCACCCTCGCTTCCACCTGCACTTCACCCCCACCTCGGCGTCCTGGCTCAACCTCGTCGAGCGCTGGTTCGCCGAGCTGACCTGCCGCAAACTCCGCCGCTCGGCCCACCGCAGCGTCGTCGAACTCGAACGGGACATCCGCAGCTGGATCAACGAGTGGAACAAGAACCCCAAGCCGTTCGTCTGGACGAAGACCGCCGACGACATCCTCGACACCCTCGCCGCATACTGCACACGAATTAACGACTCAGGACACTAGTAGGGCTTGGTCAGATTCGTATCGGTGTGGGCATGTTGCGGTGGCAGGTGGGGCAGGCACCGGTCCAGAGGGCGAGGAGTGTCTGTAGCTCGCGGACGACTTGGTAGAGGCTCAGGCCGGTGCTGGGTCTTTTGGGGCCCGGGCCAGTCGTTGCAGGGTGCAGAAGGCGTGCGCGACGGAGACGAGGGTGACGTGGTGGTGCCAGCCGCCCCAGGTCCGGCCCTCGAAGTGGGCAAGTCCCAGGGCCTGCTTCATCTCCCGGTAGTCGTGCTCGATGCGCCAGCGGAGTTTGGCGAGGCGGACCAGCGTGGTCAGAGGCATGCCGGAGGGCAGGTCGGACAGCCAGAACTGCACCGGCTCGTTCTCACCGGCGGGCCATTCGGCCAGCAGCCAGCACACGGGCAGTTCCGGGCCGTCGGTGGCCTGGCGGACCTCGCGTCCGGCAGGCCGGATGCGCAAGGCCACGAAGCGGGAGTACATCCGCTTACGGCCAAAGCGGCCGGTGCCGGGCCGGGAGCCCTCTCGCCACTGCACCGGCCGGGCAGCCTTCCGGCCCGCCGCGATGACCAGCTCCTTCACCGACCGCGGCTTGTCGGGATACTTGGCCAGCGGCGGGCGTCCCGTCCCGCAGTACGGCCCGGCCACCGGCACCGCGTCGGCGGGCTGGGCCGACAGTGTGGTGGAGATCCCCACCACGTAGTTCAGGCCGCGGGCCTGCAGTCCGTGCCGGAACGCGGCAGCGTCGCCGTATCCGGCGTCCGCGACGGCCAGCGGCACCTCGATCCCCCACGAGCGGGTCTCGTCGAGCATGTCCAGGGCCAGCTGCCACTTCTCCACATGCCCGACATCGTCCGGGATGCCGCAGGCGGTGCGGCGGGCGACCTTGTCCGCATCGGCCTCCGGTGAGGCGGGATCCCATGTCCGGGGCAGGAACAGCCGCCAGTTGACCGCCGCCGAGGCGTGGTCGGACGCGAGGTGGAGTGAGACGCCGACCTGGCAGTTGGTGACCTTGCCCGCGGTGCCGGTGTACTGCCGCGACACGCATGCCGAGGCCATCCCGTCCTTGAGGAACCCGGTGTCGTCGAAGATGAGGGCCTTGGGCCCGATCGTCTCCTCCATCCGCCAGGCGAGCTGGGCCCGGATGTGCGCCGGGTCCCAGGGGCTGGTGGTGATGAAGTTGGCCAGTGCCTGACGATTGCCGTCCTCCCCGAGCCGGGCGGCCATCGGCTCGACCGACTTACGCTGCCCGTCGGTCAGCAGCCCCCGCACATAAACCTGCCCCCACCGGCGCTGATCCTTGCGCGCGAACGGCTCGAACACCTCCGCCGCGAACGTCTCCAACTCACCACGCACCACAGCAATCTCGTCCGGAGTCACACACTCTCAACGCCACACCGGGCCCGCAGGACACGCACCACAACAACCGACCTGACCAAGCCCTACTAGCGCCGACAACTGACAATCCCGTGGTTGAGGAGACTCTCCGCCTGCTCGCCAAGCGGGTGAACGCCC
Organism: Streptomyces sp. NBC_00878; assembly: GCF_026341515.1. Classification (NCBI taxonomy): domain Bacteria; kingdom Bacillati; phylum Actinomycetota; class Actinomycetes; order Kitasatosporales; family Streptomycetaceae; genus Streptomyces; species Streptomyces sp. NBC_00878. The sequence goes on from NZ_JAPEOK010000001.1 coordinate 8,304,981, forward strand.
GGGCACGCAGTGAAGAAGGGGCATGTCGATCTCTTCACGAGGGGAGAAGGCTGGTCAGCGGACTTCTGTCTCTGACCGATTGAGGTCGGGCGGGTAGCCCTTTGCGCGGAGCCAGGTGTCGAGGGCCAGAGCCACGATGTCTCCATGCGGCACGTCAGTGTCCGCGTTGTAGCGGCGGATCCGACGCTGGAGCTGGAGAGCTTCGGGTACGGCGTAGTTGAATTGTCCTCGTTTGGTGTGCCGATTGCTGATGACATCCAGAGTGTCCAGATGCGGCGTAAGAACGTCATCGGTGGGCTGGCACTCGGCGTCGAGCGCGTCGGCGATGTCGCGCAGTCGGCGGGCGTAGTGGGAGTGATCAGGCACGAGAGCTGCTCCGGTCGGTCCGGATAGGCGGATAGCTATCCGCCTATTGGGCTATTGGAATAGTCGGCACGAGGGGCGGCCACACCCCTGGCGTGGGGGAGGCCGCCCCATACTGGGGTTGGGGTCAGAACCCGCGGGTGGTGAGCCATTCGTCCAGCGCGACCGAGACGATGTCGCCGATGGGCAGGTGGTCGAGTTCGTTGTCCAGGGCGAAGCGCTTGATCCGCTTCTTCAGCTTCAGCGCAGCGGGGACCGACGAGTCGAGGCTTTCCCGCGCGATGATGCGCTGGTTGAGGACGACGGTCGCCTCGGGAATGTCCTTGGGCCGTCCAGGCCCCGGAGCCCACGGCGTTCCCTCGCTCGGCGCTGCCACCGATCGCGCGCCTTGGTCCCAGTGAGCCCTCGGAACATCGGTCCGCACCGGGAACGCCGTGCCGCCAGCGACCGGAGGGACTGCCGGGCGAACTGCAACCTCGGTGGCCGAGGCCACGCCAGGAACCACCGACGTGAAGTGGGACGGCTGGTGCTGCGAGGCCTGTTCGGCTGGCTGGGCGGGCTGAACCGCAGGCGCTGTCATCTCCGTAGCCGGGACGACAGGCTGTACCTGCTGCTCCACCGGTTCTGCAGGGGATTCCCCGCGCCTCTCGGGGGCGACGCCAGCCAGGCGAACCGGCTGATCGGAGACCGGTTCCTGCACGGGACCCCTCGTCGCGACCTCAGCTGTCGACTGGGCGGGAGTCTGCGCCACTTCGGGCACCGGCTCGGTCCGGCCCGCCGCGCCCTCGATTGGATCCGTGGAAGGAGCGGGCTGAACCTGCTGCTCGCTGGCAGCAGGACGGCCTTCTCCTTGGGCAGCGGCCTGCTCGGCAGCGAACTGCTCGGGGGTGAGCTCGGCAGCCGGCGGAGGGGGCGGAGGGGCCGTCTTCTTGGCCCCTCCGCCGAGGGCGCGCCCGGTGCGGCGGGCTGGGGGCTTCATACGCTCGCTCATGCCGTCAGCTCCTTCATCAGCTCGGCGTACTCGCTCAGCTCGGTGGGGATCTCGCCGAAGGCCTCCATGTAGTGCACCCAGGAGTGGATGACGGTGTCCGCGAGCGGGAACGGCTCGTCGCGGTCCGGGCCGATGCCCTCGCCCTGGGCGGGCTCCAGCAGCTTGTCCTTCGCGGTGCGGGGCAGGCTGGTGCGGTCGTCGGCCTTGACCAGGACCACGTGGGCGGTGATGTCGCGGGTGTTGCGGGCGGCGGCGCGCTCGGCCTCGTCGAAGGTGGCCACGAGCTTGCGGCGCTCGATCTTGGTCGGGGCGACGGGCACGATCAGGCGGTCCGCCTCGGTGACAGCCTCGTGGAAGATCCGGGCGCTGCCGCCGCCCGCGTCGACCACGATCGCCCCGAACTCGGCGCGCTTCTCACGGATGTGCTCGGCGATGTCGTCGAACGGGTACCGCTCGACCACCAGGTTCTCGGGCATCTCGAAGCCCTCGGCCTGGGCGACCTTGAACCAGTCGTAGGCAGACTGACTCGTCGCGTCCGCGTCCAGCAGTAGCGTCGGCAGGCCGAGAACGACGGCGTAGTAGAGGGCGATGAACCAGGCCGAGGTGGTCTTGCCGGTGCCGCCCTTGAGCATGCCGACAACGATCACGAAGGCGTCCCAGACATGGGCTGTGGCCGCAGCCAGGGTCGTGTGACGGGTGTTCTCATTCACGTGTGCTCGATCTCCAGAAAATAGAAGGGTGCTGTCTGATTCGGTGGCCGCGCTTATGCGCAGCGGCCAGGGGGCGGGGCGCGGGCCACGCGGCTGGACGGGCGATGGCACCGCGGCGAAGCCAGCAGTCGACTGGCACGCGCGGCGAGATCAAGGAGGGGCCGCGCTGGGCCGGTCATGACCGCTTCCCCGATCTGCGAGCGGGGCCGTGCCGGTGCTGGGGCCGCATCCGGGTGTTTGCTTCGCGCAGAAGCCGGTAGACCGTGGCGACCGAGTGGCTGCATTCCTTGGCCAGCTCCGGCACCGAGGCGCCGCCCTCATACCGCGCCCGCAAGGACGCCGCGAGCTTCTTCCGCGCCGTGGCATTCGCTGCGGAGCGGATGCGCAGCGTCTGCTGGGTGGTGCGGGGCGTGCCCCCGGCCTCGATCAGTAGCCGCCTCGCAGCACGCCGTGTCCCGGCACCTGCCGCGGCCAACTCCCCAAGCGTCGCGCCATGTTGCTCGTAGAGGCGGCGCAGATGTGCCGCGAGATTGCGGCGCGCCTGCTCGTCGCGCATCCGGCGCGTCTGCCACGAGGTGCGCATTTCGGTCCCGGCCTCGTGCAGCCGGTTGACGACCGTGCCGTACGACAGCCCACTGACGGCTACGAGCTCGGCGATCGTGGCCCCGGACTCGTAGCGCTGGCGCAGAACCTGAGCCGTGACCGCCCCATTCTCGAACCCCGTCTCGGTTCCTGCTGGTGGTGGTTGTGGTTGTGGATTCACGCGACGGACTCCCATTCACTGAGGGCTTCGGCATGGGCGGCGGCCAGCTCGTCGTAACTGCGCTGGTCAGTCGAGGTGATGAGGATCAGCCGGCCATCCGTGGCGACCCGCCAGTCGGCAGCAGGGCGACCGGTGGACGGATCGAGGACGGACCCGTCGGGGGCCTGCCACTCGCCCGGGATCTCATCGGGGCGGAGCGCGGGGACCAGGACCTGGCGCCCGTCTCGGACGATCACCAAGGCCTTGCTGCGGTGCTCCGCGAGCCGGTCCAGCGCCTTCCGGTATGCCGCGCGCTCGGCCGCGTGCAGGGCCTTGCGTCGGGTTGCGACGCCCGTGGTGCCGTGTCGGCGGGCGACCTCGTCCCAGCCCCGCGCCGGCCGTGTGTCTGGCCCGGAATCAGCATTCAGGGCGTCGTTACCGAAGCCTTCCAGTGCTCGGGGAGCCAGCGCCCAGGTCTCGCCGGTGTGGTCCACGAGGCCGTGGTCGGCCAGGCGTCGCAGCGTCCGGTAAGCGGTGGCACGGGATACCGAGGCCGTGCCGACAAGCTCGCTGACGGTCTGAACGGGCCGGACCTGCAGCGCTCCGATGATCATGAGGGCGGAGCTGCCGAGGCCGTGGCGGGCGAAGGCGTCGTGGCCCATCAGTCGGCTGATCACGGTGGAATCGATGTCGGCCGTCGTGCCTGTCTCAGAGGTGGGCCACTCCTCAAGTGCCGGGTCGGGGGGGTACTGAGTGGTCCGGGAACGAGACAGCGAAGCGGGGGCGCCATGGCCGGTGATGCCGTCGCCGAGATACCAGGTCGAACCCTCCCGCCCGTGGCCGACCCGCAGACGACGCAGCCAGCCCTCGGGCCTGAGGACGGTCTCGTAGACCACTCGCAAGGTCGTGCGTGAGATTCCTGCTTCCTCCGCGGTCTGCCGCTCGCTGGCGTGGTGCAGGGGGCCGCCCGCGATCTCAGCGAAGGTCAGATGGGCGCGCAGTACCCGCAGCGCGGTCCGCCGCCGCTCCCCACGCCAGGGCGTCGTCTCCATGCGGTCCCGCAGAGCGACGAGGACCTCAAACGCGTGATGGCGGGACTCCAGCACTCTCGTACTGCTGACCGCAGCCGAGGCGCTCGCCCACACCCGCCGGATGTAGTCCAGGGCGCGCGCCTGGCCGGAGCGCAGTGCGATGTGCCGGGCGTGCCGGCCACCCTCGTGGTCGGGGTGCAACAGCAGCCGGGTCAGCTGGGTGAAGGTTCCGCCGGAGCGGGCCACATGGCAGGCGATGGCCGCTGTGATCCGGTGACCGTGCTCTGCTGTGCCCTGGCGGTCCTCACGCAGGACCAGACTGCGGCCATCGGAGCCGAGCCTGCTGTAGCTGCCCGTGGCGTAGCGGCCGGTGAGGTCGCCGAGCAGGATGAGCTCAGCAGCCGCCGGGCGGAGTCGGTGGAGGCCCAGTAGACCGAACGGGTGAGAGGTCGGTCGTTGTGGCTCTGCCTGATACGTGAGGTTTGGCACGGTGGGGTCGTCTCGCAAAGACAGGGACGCCACCCAGGCCCGCTAAAACCGCGGGTGGTGTCCGGAACCGACCTCCAATCGGTGCCAGCGAAGCCTCCAGGATTCCCGTCCTGGGGGCTTTCGTATGCCTGGCTCCGGTGGAGGCAGGCGTCCCCATCACAGCTCGACCAAGGCCGAAGCGAAGAGCGTCAAGGTTGACGCCCTGATCGAACCGGCCAACTCGGGTCCACTCGGGGGCAAATGCAGAGGGATCGCCTCTGACTGCCTCCGAGCGGCCCGGGTCGAACCCGGGTCGAATCAGAGCGTTTACCTCTGACTGCCTCCGATCGCCTCTGCAACCCGTCCTAGCAGGTCACAGCCGCTTCGACCTTCATGGGCCCAGGTCAGAGGGGTGCTCCGGAATTACCAGCCGTCGTAGTACGCCTCGACGTCCTGGTGGCCGTACTCGAACCGCAGGGAGGCGGGTCGCAGGAAGCCTTCCGTGCCGACGACGAGTGCGGACCGGCCGCGCGGGCGCAGGGCTTCGGCGACGAGTTCGGCGAGGTCACCGGGCCGGGCGGCCGGAGTTCCGTCGAAGGCGATCCGCGGCCAGGGGCTCCCGTCGGCCGGCTTCAGATCGAGCAGGCGCTCGGCGAGGAGGCCGCCGAGCCGGTCCCAGGTGATCGCTTCGAGTCGCACACGGCCCATGATGCCGCGTGGGTGAACGGGGGTGGTGGGTGCGGAGTCACTTGTGGGTTCGAGGGTTCGAGGGCTTGACGGCTCCTGGTGGGTGCGGCGGGGGCGGGGTGGGGGTGAGGGTGCGGACGGGTGGGCGAGGGGTCGGGGTGGTCGGGTGCGGTGGGTTCGTCCACCGGGGGCCCGGGTGCGGTGTGGGTTCGTCCACCGGTGGCCCGGGTGGAGAGGCGGACGGGGGCCTGGGTCGACGGGTAGGCGGGGCCTGGGTCTACATGTGGGCGGGGGCCCGGGCTGGCAGGTGAGTGGGCGCCTGGCTGGCTGGCTGGCAGGTGAGTGGGCGCCTGGCTGGCTGGCGGGTGAGTGCGGGAGCCCGGGCGGGTCGCGATGTCACGCCGAAGCCGTGAACTTCCGGGTGCGTATCTCCCCGTACCCGGCAAGAATGTAGGGCGCCGGGACTAGCGGTGCCTTCCCGCGCCGCGCCGGCCGTCCGGCACCGGGAGGTACTACATGACCACCGCCGGAGACATCATGCACCGCGGCGCCCAGTGGATCCCCGCTCACGAGACGCTGGACCGTGCCGCCCAGCTGATGCGTGAGCTCAATGTGGGCGCGCTGCCCATCAGCGACGAGAACGAACGGCTCTGCGGCATCCTCACGGACCGCGACATCGTGGTCGGCTGCGTGGCCATGGGCCATGACCCGGCACGCATCACCGCGGGGGAGATGGCCAAGGGCACACCGCGCTGGATCGATGCGAGCGCCGACGTGGGCGACGTACTCGGCGAGATGCAGGGGCACCAGATCCGCCGCCTTCCTGTGATCGAGAACAAGCGCCTGGTCGGGATGATCAGCGAGGCCGACCTGGCCGCGCATCTGACGGACGAACAACTCGCGAGCTGGGCCGAGAGCGTCTACGCGAAGAGCGCGACACGCTGACCCCGAGGTCCACATGGGGACGCATTGACCCGGAGGTCCCCAAGGGGATGTGTTGACTCCGAGGTCCCCACGGCAGCGCCGGGACACGTGCTCGTTCGGCAGGACGTGCCGGACGAGTGCGTGTCACAGCCAGCCGTTGCGCTTGAACCCCCGGTAGAGCGTGGAGCACGCGACGGCGATGATGCCGACGGCCAGGCCGTATCCGAACTTCCAGTGCAGCTCCGGCATGTAGTCGAAGTTCATGCCGTAGACCCCGCAGACCATCGTCGGCACGGCGATCAGCGCCGCCCATGCCGTGATCTTCCGCATGTCCTCGTTCTGCGCGACGCTGACCTGCGCGAGATGCGCCTGCAGAATCGAGTTGAGTAGCTCGTCGAACGCGGCTATCTGCTCGGCGGCCCGCAGCTGGTGGTCGGAGACGTCGCGGAAGTACGCCTGTATCTCCGGGCCGATCACCCGTATCGGCTGGGTGGCGAGATCCATGATGGGGCGGCCCAGCGGGACCACCGCCCGCTTCAGCTCCAGGAGTTCACGCTTGAGCTGGTAGATGCGCCCGGGGTCGGCCCGCGCGCCGTTCGCGGAGAACACATCCGTCTCGACCTGGTCGATGTCCTCCTGTACCGAGTCCGTGACGTTCAGATAGTCGTCCACCACATGGTCCGCGATCGCGTGCAGTACCGCGGCCGGGCCCTTGGCCAGTTGCTTGGGGTTCGCCTCCAGCTCCTCGCGCAGCGGGCCCAGCGAACCGTGCCTGCCGTGCCGCACGGTGACCACGAAGTTCTGGCCGACGAACACCATGATCTCGCCGGTGTTCACCACCTCGCTGGTCGCGGTCAGTTCGGTGTGCTCGACATAGCAGACCGTTTTGAACACCGCGAACAGTGTGTCGCCGTACCGCTCCAGCTTCGGGCGCTGGTGGGCGTCCACCGCGTCCTCGACTGCCAGCGGGTGGAGGTCGAACAGCTCGGCGATGCCCGCGAACTCCACATCCGTCGGCTCATGCAGCCCGAGCCAGACGAATCCGCCGTCGACCTTGCGGACCCGCTCCACCGTCTCGACCAGATCGTGGCAGGCGGGGATCCTGGCCCCTTCTTCGTACGCCACGCAGTTCACCACCGCCGTGCCCAGTGGAGACCGGGCGGGATGGCTCAGGTCGACACGGGCATGCCGTCGTGTCAGCCGTGCCACCCTGCGGAGGCCACCGACCCTGCTCAGGCCCGTGACCCTTCGCAGATTCCCTGCCATGGACATCTGGATCTCCTCGCGTGGATCTCCTCGCGCCGCACTCTGCGCCTTGCCGCGGCCAGTCTGCCAGGATGTTTTGGCGGCCGGGAAAGCCTGTGGGAACGGAGGATTCCGCTCCGGATTCATCGCCTCGGCCGACAATCGGCCGAGGTGTCGACGGTTGTCGGCGTGCCGAGCGCGACGCGCTGGCATCGGGAGCGTCAACCATCATGGACAAGCGGGACAACTGGGATGATCGGCGCATGACGCGAACCGACGGGTATCTCCTCGACAACCGGCAGACCGAGGCGGGGCAGCGTTTCGACGCCCTCGCCGCTCTCTTCGACCCCACGACGTTCCGGCACATCGAACGGTTCGGCATCGGATCCGGCTGGCGCTGCTGGGAGGTCGGCGCGGGCGGCACGTCCGTGGTGTCCTGGCTCGCCAAGAAGGTCGGCCCCACCGGCAAGGTCGTGGCAACCGACATCGACACCTCCTGGGCCACCTCGGCGTTCCGCCCTCCCGTCGAGCTGCGCGTCCATGACGTGGGCGTGGACGAGGCGCCGGGGGAGGGCTTCGACCTCGTGCACGCGCGGCTCGTCCTGACCCATGTGCCGGACAGGGAGCGGGCGTTGCGCTCGATGATCAAGGCGCTGCGGCCCGGCGGACGGCTCCTGGTCGAGGAGGCCGATCCGGCGCTCCAGCCGCTGGCCTGCCCCGACGAGCGCGGCCCCGAACAGCAGTTGGCCAACCGGCTGCGCCACGGTTTCCGCAACCTGCTCACCGAGCACGGCGCCGATCTCGCGTACGGGCGCCGGTTGCCGGGCCTGCTCCGCGGGGCCGGGCTGCGACAGGTCGAGGCCGACGCGTACTTCCCGATCACCTCACCGGCCTGCGGCGCGCTGGAGTCCGCGACGATCCGTCAGATCCGCGGCCGGCTCGTTGCCGCGGGCCTTGCCACGGACCAGGACATCGACCGCCACCTCGCAAACGTGGCCACGGACGGAATGGACCTGGCCACGGCGCCCCTGATCTCGGCGTGGGGGCGCAAGGAGTAGCGCCGGGCGGGGGCGGGAAGGCTTGCGCCTCGCCGCCTCGCCGTCACGTTGGCGCGCGCCTCGGACTGCTCAAGCCTCTGCGGATGGCTTGGGTCGGCCTAGAGGCCAGGGGCGGCCTGCGGGTTGGGGTCGGCCTGTGAAATCCGGGTCGGCCTACGGGTCTAGTCCGGGGCGGCTCACGGGCCCGAGGTGTGGTGGCTCACGAGCCCGGGGCGGCTACCGGGCACACGGTGGCGCACGAGCCCGAGGCGCTCATGGATCCGGGTCGGCTAACGGGCCCGGGCGGCTCACGAGCCCGGGTTGGCTCACGGGCCCAAGGCGGCTGATGAGCCCGAGGCATCCCGTGGGTCCGGGGTGGCTCACAGGTCCGCGGTGGCTCATGGGCCCGAGGCGACTCACGGACCCGGGTCGGCCGACGGTCCCACGGCGGCTCATCCCGGGGTGGCCTCCGCCTCCGTCGCTGGCGCTGGCGGCGGCTTACGCTCCCGCCACTGGCCTCCCGCCTACCTGTTCCACCGCCCGAGCCCCGGCCCGGCACCCCTCCGCGGCGGCTTCCTCCGGCCGGGTGCCTGCGAGCAGCGCGGCCAGGAACGCTCCGGTGAAGGCGTCCCCGGCACCCGTGGTGTCGACGGGGGTCGCGGGTGCCGCCGGAACCCTGGCCCGGACCTCCCCCGACCGGGCGACCAGGGCTCCGGCCCCACCCTGTTTGACCACCACCAGCGGGATGTGGCGGCTCAACTTGGCCGCCGCGTCCGCCGGATCGGGCAGACCGGTCAGCAGACAGGCCTCGTCCAGGCTGGGCAGCAGGACGTCGACGCCCTCGGTGAGCGCGAGGAAGCGGTCCACGCCCAGCTCCGCGAGAAATCCCGCCGATGCGGGATCCACACTCACCGGCACCCCACGCGCGCGTGCCGACTCCACCGCCACCGCGACCAGAGCACGACACGACTCGGAGAAGAACAGATAGCCCGACAGATGCAGCCGCGCGACACCGTCGAGCAGGGACGGCGACCAGTCACCCGGGGTGAGGCGCAGGCAGGCGCCGCTGTCCGTGAGGAAGGTGCGTTCCGCCGCGGCACCCGTGTCCACCAGGCAGATCACCGTCCCGGTCGGCGCCTCCGGGTCGATGACAAGAAGGGGGCGTACTCCCGAAGCGGCCAGCTCGCTCTCGTGCCACGCGGCGGATTCCGCGCCCACCCTGCCGAGCAGCCGTACCTCCGTACCGTCGCGGCGGGCCGCCCAGCACGCGACGTTGGCACCCGCGCCGCCCGGCACGGTCCGGATGACGGCGGCCGTGTCCGTGCCGGACGCGAGCGGCCCACGGTGCCGGGCGACGACGTCCGTGACGACGTCGCCGACGACCAGGAGGGCCCCGCCGCGAGCCCCGCCGGGACCGCTCGTCCCGGTCACGCCCCTGCCCAGGCCGCCGCGATCCGCCCCGCGAGCCGTACGTTGCCGCGTACCGCCGCCAGATTGGCGCTCAGCGACGCCCCTTCGGTGTGGCGCACCAGGTAGCCGAGGAGGAACGGCGTCACCGCCTGGCCGCTCACGCCCTCCGCCTCGCACGCGTGCAGCGCGTCGGCGAGCACGCGCGCGTGGAGCTCGGGATCGAGCTGCTCCGCCTCCGGCACCGGGTTGGCGACGATGAGCGCCGACTCGGGCCCGTCGAGCGCGTCCTGTGCGCGCATGACGGCCGCGACCTCGCCGGGTGACTCCAGGGTCCAGTCCACCGGGTGACCCGAGTCGGACAGATAGAAGCCGGGGAAGTGCGCTGTCGCGTATCCGGCGACCGCCACCCCCAGCGTCTCCAGCCGCTGCAAAGTGGCCGGCACATCCAGGATCGACTTCACTCCCGCGCACACCACGGTGATCCGGGTCCGCGCCAGGAGCCCCAGGTCGGCGGACTCGTCCTGCGTCACCGTCCACTCCCGGTGTACGCCGCCGAGCCCGCCCGTCGCGAACACCCGTACGCCCGCCTGCGCGGCCAGCAGCGCTGTGGCGGAGACCGTGGTCGCGCCGCTGACCCCCGCGGCGACCGCGAGCGGCAGATCGCGATGCCCGAGCTTGCGGATGCCGTCCTCGTTGGCGACCCGCTCCAGCTGGTCCTTGTCGAGCCCCACGTGGGGCTGCCCGTCGAGCACGGCGATCGTCGCGGGAACGGCACCCTCCTGGCGTACGACGTCCTCCAGCTCCAGCGCCACCTGGAGATTGCGCGGACGCGGCAGCCCGTGCGCGATGATCGTGGACTCCAGTGCCACCACGGGCCGCCCCGCGGCGAGCGCCTCCCGCACCTCTTCGGACACCACCAGCACGCGCGTGCCTCCTGTCTGTCGGTTCTTCCCTCATCCCTGGCGGGCAACGCGCCCGGTCAAACCCTTGCGACCACCACAACGGGGCAGCAGCCTGAAGCCATGACGGACAACTCGACACGTCTCGACCATGTCGTCCTCTGGGTACGCGACCCCGCGGCCTCGGCCGACTTCTACGAGAAGGCGGTGGGCCTTGAGCCCATCAGAGTCACCGAGTTCGCCGCGGGCAAGGTGTCCTTCCCCTCCGTACGCCTCAACGAGGAGACCATCTTCGACCTCGCGCCCCTGACGATGGCCCCACGCATGGACGTCGTCCCCGACGCGGCCGACAGCGCCGGCCACCCGGTCAACCACGTATGCCTGTCCCTCCGGGGCGAGGACTTCGACGCGCTCCGTGCCCGCCTGGAGGAACGTGCCGTCCCCCTCTCGGACTTCACCCACGACGCGTACGGCGCTCGCGGAAAGGCCAAGCGGAGCTTCTACTTCCGGGACCCGGACGGCAACGTCTTCGAGGCGCGGCACTACGACTAGCTCCCAGGAATGAGCAGCTCCCAGGCACGAGAAAAGGGTGTCCGCGCGCGCGTGGACACCCTTGTGTCCTTCGGGGCTCAGGCGGGCCTCGCTCCGTTCAGCGCCCCGTGCGGATCGAGGACGTACTTGCGGCTGGCGCCCTGATCGCGGCACCGCTCCGGCCAGCCTTCGCGCGGGTCTCGATGGGCATGTCACGATGGGCACATCACGATGTGGCGGGCCGGCCTCGGGTGAACAGCGCCAGTGCGCCGAGCGGCAGCAGCAGGCAGGCGGCGATCAGGTTCAGCCAGCCGTAGCTCGCCTGGGCGACCACGAGGCCGGCCGCCGCGCCGCCGAGCCCCGCCGAGGTGTTCATGGTCAGGTCGGACAGGCCCTGTGCGGCGGCGCGCGCGGGCTGCGGCACGGAGTCCGTCAGGAGCGCGGAGCCGGAGACGAGACCGGCCGACCAGCCGAGACCCAGCAGGAAGAGCCCGGCGACGGTCTGCCCGTGACTGGCGCCCGCGGTGCCCGCGAGCAGCGCCGCGCACGCCAGCAGCCCCACGGCCAGACCGATCACCGGCAGCCGCCCGAACCGGTCGGACAGCCGGCCCATGACGGGCGAGAACGCGTACATCCCCGCGATGTGGATGCTGATGACCAGCCCGATCAGATCGATACTCGCGCCGTGGTGACCGAGGTCGATCGGCGTCATCGACATCACCGACACCATCGCCGTGTGGCAGACGGCCACGGTCACGAGGGCCAGCCGGGCCCGCGGCGAGGCCCGGACGGCCGCCGCCCCGGCCCGTATGGAACGCGCGGCGGGGGACCGCTCCTCGACCGGCGCCATCGCGCGGGCGGTGAGCAGCGGGTCGGGCCGCAGCAGCACGGCGACCAGCAGCGCCGATATGAGGAAGACTCCGGCCGCCCAGAGGAAGGGGCCCGCCGCCTCCGGTATGCCGAGCCCGGAGACGCTGCGGCCGGCGGGCGCGGCGATGTTGGGGCCGAGGACCGCGCCGATCGTCGTGGCCCATACGACGTTCGAGATGGCTCGTGCCCGGCGCTGCGGCTCGGCCAGGTCCGCGGCCGCGAACCGCGCCTGCAGATTCGCGGACGAGGCCGCGCCGAACCCCGCCATGCCGACCAGCAGCAGCGGAAAGTTGTCCACCTCCGCACCGAGCACGACGACCCCCGCCCCCAACGCCCCGATGAGGTACGCCAGCACGAGCCCCGGCCGACGACCGCGCGCGGTCATCAGCGCGGCCAGCGGCACCGAGAGCACGGCCGTCCCCGTGACCATCGCGGTGGGCGCCAGCCCGGCCAGCGACTCGGTGCCGGCGACCTCCTGGGCCAGGACGACCGCGAGAGCGATGCCGGTGGCCACCCCGAGCCCCCCGAGGATCTGCCCCGTGATGAGAACGGCGGCTATCCGGCGCCGCAGGGCAGGCAGCCCCTCCGCGTCGACGGGCCCGGCGGTGGACCGCTCGACGGCGGTCACCGAGAGCGTCCCGGAGCACCGCGACCGAACGCGCATACCTCGCCCGACTGTGCGGACCGCACCGTTTCGGACACATGCCCGCGCATGATCGATGTGGTCACCGCTGCGTACTCCCCCCTCATTCTGTGCCCAGGTCAAACTCTCACCACAACAGCGACCTCACGGCCGAGCTCCTCGAAGTACGTCCTCGAAGCACCCCTCAGAACAACGGCTCCGGCAGTACCCCTTCCAGCGCCAGCAGCTTCCGCTTGGTCTCCAGGCCGCCCCCGAACCCACCGATGCCACCGTCGCTCTCCACCACCCGGTGGCACGGCACGACGACCGGCAGCGGATTGGCACCCATGGCCATGCCCACCGCCTGGGCCGCACCCGGCTGGCCGACCCGCCGGGCCAGGTCGCCGTACCCCACCACGGACCCGTACGAAACGCCGGACGCCAGCTCGCCCAGCACCTGGCGGTTGAACCCGGAGATCAGGGACCAGTCGAGCGGCAGCTCGAAGTCCTTGCGCTCACCCGCGAAGTACGCCGCGATCTGACGTATCGCCTCGGCCAGCAGTGGGGACTCCGGTACCTCGACGGGGTCGGCGCCGAGTCGGGACCCGAGCCGGTCGAGCGCCTTGTCGCGCACCGCGTCCGTGGCGTGGAAAACGACGCTGACCAGGCCTTTGCCGGTCGCGGCCAGCAGCAGCGGACCGATGTCGCTGTCGACGACGGTCCACACCACCCGCTGCTCGTTCTGCCCATGGCTGTTCATGCGCTCCACGGTACGGCGCACCACTGACAACGCCGGTGGCGCGGACGCGTGCGAGCGTCCGCGCCACCGGCGAGGCCTTGTGACGTCGAGGTTCTGTGCCGTCGGGGGTTCCGTAATGCTGAGGTTCCGTGACGGCGGGGTCTTGTGAAGGCCGGGTCAGCCCTCGTTCAGCGCCTCCCGCACCACATCCGGCTTGTTCGTGATGACGCCGTCCACGCCGAAGCCCGCGACGCGCCGCGTGTCCTCCGCGGTGTCGACGGTCCACGTGGAGATCTCCAGCGGCTTGCCGTGCGGTCCGTCGAGCGCGTGGATCGCGGTGACGTAGCCGAGGGAGATGGTCGTGTGCGACGAGTTGATCTGGTCGGCGAACTGCGCGTACGCGGGCAGCTCCGCGACCGACGGAGTGCCCAGGAAACCCGTCCTGATGTCGGGCCGCAGCGCGTGCACGGCCCGAATGCTGTCCGCGCTGAAACTCTGTACGACCAGCTTGGTCCGAACGTGGGCCGGAGCCAGCCATCCCTCGTTGCTGAGGACCTCGAGGGTCTGCCGCTCGATGCCCGGGTAGAGCGCGGGATTCTTGATCTCCAGGACGAGCTTTTGGTGATTGTGTGAAACCCGGTTCATGTACTGCTTCAGCGTGGGCACGCGCGCGCCCGCGTACTTGGGGCTGAACCAGCTGCCCGCGTCGAGGCGCGCGATCTCCGCGGCGGTGAAGTCCTTGACCTTCCAGGGGGCCCGCCCGGGGAAGACCTCCTCGACGTTGGTCGTGCGGGTCAGGCTGTCGTCGTGGATCACCACGAGTTCGCCGTCCTTGGTGCGCTGTACGTCGTTCTCGACCCAGCGGAATCCGAGGTCGTCGGCCTTGTCGATGGCGGCCAGCGTGTTCTCGGGGGCATAGGCCGAGGCGCCGCGGTGGGCGATGACCAGAGGCCGGCCGGTGTCCGGCGCGGCGTGTGCGGTGGGGGCGGGGAGGACAAGGACGGCAGCTCCCAGGAGCGCGGTGGTCGTGGCGGCGGCAGCGCGCGCGTGCATGCGTACTCCTTGTGTCAGGGATCACGGACCGTTCCAGAGTGACAGCAGAGGGTCAACGAGAGGGGGGTGCAGGATGGCCACAGATTGAATGGAGTTGCTCAAGTCCGATCACGCGTGCCGCACAACTGCGGCAAGGCCGTGATTCTTTGCCGGAAAATCGTTCGAGCGTTCCGGGGCGAGTCATACTCACTGCGTCAACCCTGGCCGCCGTGGCGGCCCTGGGGCGGGGGCATCGCACACAATTCCGGGATGTAACAGGGCGGAAGGGCAACCGCGCATGCAGGGCACGGTCGACGGATTCAGCTACGGACTCGTCACGCCGTTGGTGGCGTATCTGATGGCCTGTCTCGGCGGAGCGCTGGGTCTGCGCTGCACCACGAGATCGATGCTCGTCACCCGTTCCTGGCGGCCGGGCTGGCTCGCGCTCGGCTCTGCGGCGATCGGCTCCGGCATCTGGACCATGCACTTCATCGCGATGATGGGGTTCTCCGTCCAGGAAACCCCGGTCCGTTACGACAAACTGACGACGTTCGCGAGCCTCGGCGTCGCGATCGTCATGGTCGGCATAGGGATCTTCATCGTCGGCTACCGGGGAGCCTCCGGAACGGCCCTGTTCACCGGGGGCACCATCACCGGCCTCGGCATTGCCACGATGCACTACCTGGGCATGGCCGGAATGCGACTCAACGGAAAGCTCGAGTACAACACCCTCACCGTTTCCGCCTCGGTCGTCATAGCCGTCGTCGCCGCGATCGCGGCCCTATGGGCGGCGGGACAGATCCGTGGCTTCATGTGGAGCGTGGGCGCGAGCCTCGTCATGGGACTGGCCGTCAGCGGCATGCACTACACCGGCATGGCCGCCCTCAACGTCCATCTGCACAACTCCGCCAGCACCCCTCCCGGGGACTCGCCCGCGTCCCTGCTGGCCCCCCTGATGGTCGGCCCTCTGGCCTTCCTGCTGCTGGCCGGTGTCGTCGTGATGTTCGACCCGCTGATGGTCATGGGCAGACCCGACTGGAGCCCCGTCGAGCAGAAGCCCGGCATCCCGGCCCACCCGGTCCGCCACACCGGCCACCCGCCCGTGCCCGGTCAGCGCCGGCGCTCCAGGCACCCCGGCTCCCGCACCCCGCAGAACTGGTGACGCGACCCCGTTGTCAGTGCGGGGTCGTACGGTGGAACCCATGCGGCCCGTATCCCAGATCGAACGCACGGTGGCGCCCTTCGAGGTCGTCAGTTCCTACCAGCCCAGCGGCGACCAGCCAGCTGCCATCGCCGAGCTCGAACGGCGCGTCCGCGCAGGTGAGAAGGATGTCGTCCTCCTCGGCGCGACCGGCACCGGCAAGTCCGCGACCACCGCGTGGATGATCGAGAAGCTCCAGCGCCCCACCCTGGTGATGGCACCGAACAAGACACTGGCCGCCCAGCTGGCCAACGAGTTCCGCGAGCTGCTGCCGAACAACGCCGTCGAGTACTTCGTCTCGTACTACGACTACTACCAGCCCGAGGCGTACGTCCCGCAGTCGGACACCTACATCGAGAAGGACTCCTCGATCAACGAGGAGGTGGAGCGCCTGCGCCACTCCGCGACCAACTCGCTGCTCACCCGCCGGGACGTCGTCGTGGTCGCCTCGGTCTCCTGCATCTACGGCCTGGGCACGCCGCAGGAGTACGTGGACCGCATGGTCAACCTCAAGATCGGCGACGAGATCGACCGGGACGACCTGCTGCGTCGCTTCGTCGACATCCAGTACACGCGCAACGACGTGGCCTTCACCCGCGGCACGTTCCGCGTCCGCGGCGACACCATCGAGATCTTCCCGGTCTACGAAGAGCTGGCCGTCCGCATCGAGATGTTCGGCGACGAGATCGAGGCCCTCTCCACGCTGCACCCGCTCACCGGCGAGATCATCAGCGACGACCAGCAGCTGTACGTCTTCCCGGCCACCCACTACGTCGCGGGGCCCGAGCGCCTGGAGCGCGCCGCCAACGACATCGAGAAGGAGCTCGGCGAGCGCCTCTCGGAGCTGGAGAAGCAGGGCAAGCTCCTGGAGGCCCAGCGGCTGCGGATGCGCACGACGTACGACCTCGAAATGCTCCGCCAGATCGGCTCCTGCTCGGGCGTCGAGAACTACTCGATGCACTTCGACGGCCGCGAGACCGGCTCCCCGCCGAACACGCTGATCGACTACTTCCCGGACGACTTCCTGCTCGTCATCGACGAGTCGCACGTCACGGTGCCGCAGATCGGCGCGATGTACGAGGGCGACGCCTCCCGCAAACGCACCCTCGTCGACCATGGCTTCCGGCTGCCCTCGGCCCTGGACAACCGCCCTCTGAAGTGGGAGGAGTTCCAGGAGCGCATCGGCCAGGCCGTCTATCTCTCGGCGACACCGGGCAAGTACGAGCTCTCGCGCGGCGACGGCTTCGTCGAGCAGATCATCCGCCCCACCGGCCTCATCGACCCCGAGGTCGTCGTCAAGCCCACCGAGGGTCAGATCGACGACCTGGTGCACGAGATCCGCAAGCGCACCGAGAAGGACGAGCGCGTCCTGGTCACCACGCTCACCAAGAAGATGGCCGAGGACCTCACCGACTACTTCCTGGAGCTGGGCATCCAGGTCCGCTACCTGCACAGCGACGTCGACACCCTGCGCCGTGTCGAACTGCTGCGTGAGCTGCGGGCCGGCGAGTTCGACGTCCTCGTCGGTATCAACCTCCTCAGGGAGGGCCTCGACCTGCCCGAGGTCTCCCTGGTGGCGATCCTCGACGCCGACAAGGAGGGCTTCCTGCGCTCCGGCACCTCACTGATCCAGACCATCGGCCGCGCGGCGCGCAACGTGTCGGGCCAGGTCCACATGTACGCCGACAAGATCACCCCGGCGATGGAGAAGGCCATCGAGGAGACCAACCGCCGCCGGGAGAAGCAGGTCGCGTACAACAAGGAGAGGGGCATCGACCCGCAGCCCCTCCGTAAGAAGATCAACGACATCGTGGCGCAGATCGCCCGCGAGGACGTCGACACGGAACAGCTGCTCGGCTCGGGCTACCGCAAGTCCAAGGACGGCAAGAGCGCCAAGGCCCCTGTGCCCGCGCTCGGTGGGAAGGCCGCCAAGGGAGCCAAGGGCAAGGCCAAGGAGACCGTGCCGACCGACCGGCCCGCGGCGGAACTCGCCGAGCAGATCGAGGAGATGACGGAGCGGATGCGCGCGGCCGCCGCTGACCTGCAGTTCGAGATCGCCGCAAGGCTGCGTGACGAGGTCTCGGAGATGAAGAAGGAGCTGCGGCAGATGAAGGAAGCCGGCATCGCCTGACGCCCGGAGTGGCGCGCTGTGTTGCAAGACCGACACAAAGTGTGCACCGGTCTTCGGCGCTGTCAGTGGCTCTGCGTAGGGTTGCTGGTCAACCGCAGGACTCTGCGGCAACAGGGGACAGTTCGAGAGGGGAACAGCGCGTGACGGTCAACATGACCAAGGGTCAGGCCATCAGTCTGCAGAAGAACGACGGAGGCACGCTGACCGCGGTGCGCATGGGGCTCGGCTGGCAGGCCGCCCCGCGACGTGGCCTGTTCGGCTCTCGCACCCGCGAGATCGACCTCGACGCGTCCGCCGTGCTGTTCGCGGACAAGCAGCCGGTCGACGTGGTGTTCTTCCGCCACCTCGTCAGCGACGACGGCTCCGTGCGCCACACCGGTGACAACCTCGTCGGTGGCGTGGGCCAGGGCGGCGACGACGAGGCGATCCTCGTCGACCTCGCGCGCATCCCGGTCCACATCGACCAGATCGTCTTCACCGTGAACTCGTTCACGGGCCAGACCTTCCAGGAGGTGCAGGACGCGTTCTGCCGCCTGGTCGACGAGACCAACGGCCAGGAGCTGGCCCGCTACACCCTGGCCGGCGGCGGCCAGTACACCGCGCAGATCATGGCGAAGGTCCACCGCGCGGGCGCGGGCTGGCAGATGACCGCTCTCGGTACGCCGGCCAACGGCCGCACCTTCCAGGACCTGATGCCGGCGATCCTGCCGCACCTGTAGGCAGCCAGGCACCCGGCGCACGAGCACATAGGGGGAACGAAGGCGATGACGGCTGAGCTGGTCCGGGGGCAGAACCACCCGCTGTCCCAGGCCCGACTTGAGATCCGGGTGTCGGCCGGCAAACCGATCGTGGCCGGGGCCACGCTCAGCGACGAACAGGGCACGGTGCACGGTGTCGAGTGGGTGGCCCACCCGGGCTCACCCACTCTGCCCGGCCTCGAGGTCTCCAAGCAGGCGGCAGCCGACCACCGCCTAGCCTGTGACCTGGATGCCCTGCCGGAGTCCGTGCACCGGGTCAGCGTGCTGCTGGCGCTGCCGTTGGGAGTGGGCGGCCCGGTCCGGTTCGGTGCCGTCGCCGCACCCTTCGTCGCGGTCACCGGACTCGACGGCTCCGAGGTCGCCAGCTACACCATCACGGACCTCGACGCCGAGTCGGCCGTCGTCGCACTCGAGCTCTACCGCAGACAGGGCGCCTGGAAGGTACGCGCCGTCGGTCAGGGGTACGCGGGCGGCCTCGCCGAACTCTTCGCCGACCAGGGCCTTCCCCAGGCCCGCCAACTCGCGGGCAGCATCAACGAAGCCGTCGCCCAGGGCCTCGCCCGTTCGGTGGCCGCGCCCCCGCCGCGTACGTCGGAGGGCGACCGCTCCCGGCACGCCGCGACGCCTGCGCTCGGCCAGAACCAGGGCGGATCCACACCCCAGGGCGCCTCCGGCCACGTAGCACCGCAGCACGGACACCCAGGCGGCCAGGGACCCACGTCATCCGGCACTCCCGGACACGCGACGCCGCAGGGCGGCCGCCCCTCAGGGCCCGGGCAGCCGGACCCGTCCGCCGTCACCCAGCCCGCCGGTGCCGGAGCCGGCGGCCCCGTCAACTACAGCCATCCGGGACGGCAGGCAGCGGCACCTCCGCCGCCCCCGCCGACGGCGCCCCCGGCCCAGCCGGGACAGCCCGCGCAGCCCGTCGCGGGCGACGCGACCGGCTGGTCCATGGAGGAGCGCCTCTACAACCAGGTGTGGGGCATGTTCGAGGACCTGGCCCGCGCCACGGCCGCGTACCGCAGCGCGGTCGACTTCGCCGAGTCGCGGATGGAGCAGGAGCTCGACAAGGTCCTGTCCGACCCGCGCAGCCGCATCGGCGGACAGGGCGACGCGGCGCGTGAGGCCGCCCGCGCCAAGCATGCCCAGTTGATCGACCGGGCCAGGGAGGCCCTCGACCGCGACCTCGCCCAGCTCACCGCCGAGGCCGAGGTCGTCGAGCCCGCGCTGCCGCCCGCCTTCGCGCGCTGGGACAATCCCACCTGGCACGGCTACCGGGTCCCGATGGAGATCCCCATGGCCCTGCGCCTGGGCGACCTCCACCTGCCCGAGAGCGCGGGCCTGAGCATTCCGATGCTGGTCCGGCTGCCGCTGGAGCGCGGCCTGTGGATCGACAGCGGACGCTCCGGATCCTTCGACGGCTCGATCGCCGACTCCGACGACCTGCGCCGCCTCGGCATGGACACGGCAGTGGCGATCGCGGCCCGGCTCCTCGCGGTCTACCCGGCGGGCGAGTACACGGTGCACGTCATAGACCCGGCGGGCTCCGGCACCTCGTCCCTCGCGCCCCTCGTACAGACGAGTGTGCTCGACGGCCCGCCCGCCGTCGGCGCCGCGGGGGTGACCGACGTGCTGGCCCGTCTGACGCAACGCGTCGATCTCGTACAGATGGCGATCCGCGGCGGCGCGGCCGACGCCCTGCCGCCCGGCCTCGACACGGCCGAGCAACTGCTGATCGTCAACGACTTCCCGCACGGTTTCGACGACCGCGCGGTGACCCAGCTGCGCTACCTCGCGGACGAGGGCCCGGCCGTCGGCGTCCACCTGATGCTGGTCGCCGACCGGGAGGACGCCACCGCCTACGGACCGTTGCTCGACCCGCTGTGGCGCTCGCTGCTCCGGCTCACGCCTGTGCCCGACGATCACCTCGCCGACCCGTGGGTCGGGCACGCGTGGACGTACGACCCCTCGCGCGTCCCCCCGGGCAGTCAGGTGCTCCAGCACGTTCTCACCCAGGTCGCGGCGGCCCGCCGCTCCTGGAACCGCTGAGACCCGCGCACCCTTTACCAAGAGTTCTTCAAGTCTTCTGACCAGCGCTTTTGGCTCTTCTTTTACCAATCTCTTTACCTTTCCTTGGTGATTGGGGTACTGTCGTCCGTGCGGAGGGGAGTACTCCCTACCTACTGCGGCGTACCCGTCAATACGGATCGAACCAGATCCCGGGGCGTCGGCCCGAGTGCACCGGGCGCATCACGCGCCCCACCTGCATCGGGTGGAAGAGACCTCCGGCAGCGACGACGCTGACACTTGCCGTTACGTACTGCCGGAGGCGCAGTGGATGTTTCCGTGACCCTTTGGGTCCTGACGATCGTGGGCCTCGCCGCCCTCATCGCGGTCGATTTCTTCATCGGCCGCAAGCCGCACGACGTATCCATCAAGGAAGCCGGTATCTGGACGGTCGTCTGGATCGTCCTGGCCGCGTTGTTCGGCCTCGGACTGCTCGTCTTCTCCGGAGGCCAGCCCGCCGGAGAGTTCTTCGCCGGCTTCATCACCGAGAAGTCGCTGAGCGTCGACAACCTCTTCGTCTTCGTCCTGATCATGGCGAAGTTCTCCGTGCCCACGCAGTACCAGCAGCGGGTGCTGCTGGTCGGTGTGCTCATAGCGCTCGTCCTGCGCGCGATATTCATCGCAGCGGGCGCCGCGATCCTCGCGAGCTTCGCGTGGGTCTTCTACATCTTCGGCGCGTTCCTCATCTACACCGCCTGGAAGCTGATCCAGGAGGCCCGGGCAGACGAGTCGGACGAGGACTGGGAGGAGAACAAGCTCCTCAAGGCCGCCGAGAAGCGCTTCGGAGTCGCCGACCGCTACCACGGCACCAAGCTGTGGATCCAGCAGAACGGCAAGCGGGTCATGACGCCGATGCTGGTCGTCATGCTGGCGATCGGCACCACCGACGTGCTCTTCGCGCTCGACTCGATCCCGGCGATCTTCGGTCTGACGCAGGACCCGTACATCGTCTTCACGGCCAATGCGTTCGCGCTGATGGGTCTCCGGCAGCTGTACTTCCTGATCGGCGGACTCCTCAGGAAGCTGGTCCACCTCAGCTACGGCCTGTCGGTGATCCTCGGCTTCATCGGCGTCAAGCTGGTGCTGCACGCCCTTCACGAGTCCGGCGTCCACGTCCCCGAGATCTCCATCCCGGTCTCCCTCGGCGTGATCTGCGCGGTCCTGGTGGTCACCACGATCACCAGCCTGATGGCCTCCAAGAAGCAGGCGGCGGCCGAGGCGGCGCAGAGCGACGCCGAAGGCGCTCCGAAGGACAGCATCGAGGCCTGACCACCTCGGACGTAGCAACAACCAGCACCGGGAGCGGCCCGCGGCGAATTGCCGGCCACCGCTCGCGGTGCTTGCTTGTTTCCTGAGTGCGTTTCCCGGCCCGGGGGCGCCGCGGTCGGATGGAGGCACCGATGAAGCTCGTGCAGATCATCGACTTCGAGACCGAGCGATTGGAAGAGATGCAGCTCCCTCAGGTGGTGGTCCCCGGCCGGGCCACTCCGCTTCAGGACGGCGTTCACCCGATCCCGTTCGCGGCTAGCTTGGAGCTTGCGGTCAATCCGTAGAGGCCGGGGACGCCCGTAGGTGCCGGGCGCGGAGAAGCCGTAAGGTCTGCGCGCCACGAGCCCCGGCACCCGCCGAGTCGGCGTACCGCAGGGCTCGGGCCCCGAAGGAGGGGCGCGGGCTGTCACATTGTGCTGCTCCGCCGCGCGGGCGCGACCAGCCACAAACAGTCCGCAGTCGCCAACTGAACCTGATCTTCGAGCTCTTGGGCGTATCGGCGAAGCCGGAGCTGCTCCGCAGGCCCCGCGTAAACGCTTACGCAAGCGTTTACGCGCCACCGCGCCCGATTCACCCCGTGGCCGGCTCCGCCGCCACCACCGCCACCGGCCGGGTCTCCGGCAGCAACGCGAAGCACCCCAGGCTGAGCAGCGAGATGGCCGTCAGATAGGCGGCCACACCCCAGGGAACCCGCCCGCTCTGCTCGGCGACCGCCGTCGCCACGATCGGCGTGAGCGCGCCTCCGAGCACACCGCCCAGGTTGTAGCCCACGGCGGCACCGGTGCAGCGCACACGCGGCTCGTACAGCTCCGGCAGATACGCGGCGATCACGCCGAACATCGTCACGAACGCGATCAGTGCCACCAGGAAACCGAGGAACATCAGCAGCGGCTCGCCCGTCGACAGCAGCGCGATCATCGGGAACATCCACAGGGCGGTTGCCGCGCAGCCCGCCAGGCACAACGGCCGCCGTCCGTACCGGTCGCCGAGAACCGCCGCCACCGGAGTCAGCGCACCCTTCACCACGACGGCCGCCATGATGCAGGCCAGCATGACCGTACGGCTCACCCCGAGCCGCTCGGTCGCGTAGGCGAGGGACCAGGTCGTCACCGCGTAGAACACCGCGTATCCGATCGCGAGCGCCCCCGCGGTCAGCAGGACGAGCCGCCAGTGCCCGCGTACGACCTCGACGAGCGGCACGCGCGCGTGCTCGCGCAGTTCGAGGAACTGGGGGCTCTCCGCGAGGGAGGAGCGCAGCCACAGCCCCGCCGCCGCGAGCACACCCGCCGCCCAGAACGGCACCCGCCATCCCCAGCTCGCGAACTGCGCCTCGGAGAGCGTCGCCGACAGCACCAGCATCACGCCGTTGGCGAGGACGAACCCCACCGCGGGCCCGATCTGCGGGAAGCTCGACCACAGCCCGCGCCGGCCGGGGGGAGCGTGCTCCGCGGTCAGCAGCACAGCCCCGCCCCACTCCCCGCCGAGCCCCAGCCCCTGGAGAAAACGCAGTACAAGGAGCAGTACGGGGGCGGCCGTTCCGATGGAGTCGTACGTCGGTACGCAGCCGACGGCGACGGTCGCGGTGCCGGTCAGCAACAAGGAGATGACGAGAACGGGCCGCCTACCGTGCCGGTCCCCGATGTGCCCGAACAGGACCGAGCCCAAGGGGCGCGACACGAACCCGATCCCGAACGTCCCGAAGGCCGCCAGTGTCCCCGCCACCGGCGAGAACGTGGGGAAGAACAGCGGACCCAGGACGAGCGCGGCCGCCGTCCCGTAGACGAAGAAGTCGTAGAACTCGATGGCCGTCCCGGCAAGCGCGGCGGCCGCGAGCCGCGGCATGGAAGGGGGCTTTACGGTGCGTGCACGGTACATGTCGCGTCAACTACCCACGGTGACCAAGAGTTACGGGGGCGCGTGGGGGCCCGGTCGGCCTCAGCAGGTCACCGTTATGCGCCGGGCGGGACCGTCCACCCGAATCACGCCCCCCGCCATGAGGGCCTTGATGCCCGGGTCGGCGAACGCCGAGTGGATGTCGTCCGGCCGCTCCGAGGCGTCGAACCCCATCTCCCCAGGAACGTAGGAGCCGTTCCGGTGTCGGCGCACCGTGATAAACCGGGTCTGAGCAGCGGTCCTGAACGGGCCGAGCCATCCGACCGGACCGGAGGAACCGTGCCCCGCACCCTCGCCAACGCCCCGATCATGATTCTCAACGGCCCCAACCTGAACCTCCTCGGGCAGCGCCAGCCGGAGATCTACGGCTCCGACACCCTCGCCGACGTCGAGGTGATGTGTGCCAAGGCGGCGGCCGCGCACGGCGGCACGGTGGACTTCCGTCAGTCCAACCACGAGGGTGAGCTGGTCGACTGGATCCACGAGGCACGCCTCAACCACTCGGGGATCGTGATCAACCCTGGCGCCTACTCGCACACTTCCATCGCGATCCTGGACGCCCTCAACACCTGCGACGGCCTCCCCGTGCTGGAGGTCCACATCTCCAACATCCACAAGCGCGAGGAGTTCCGGCACCACTCGTACGTCTCGCTCCGCGCCGACGGAGTGATCGCGGGCTGCGGAGTGCAGGGATATGTGTTCGGGGTGGAGCGGGTCGCGGCGCTGGCGGGAACGGGGCAGGCGCAGGCCTGACGCGAGGCGCCGGGCGGGCGGACGGCGGCCTGACGGGAGGGGCCGGGCCGACGGAGGCCGATTGTCAGTGGTGGGTGCCACCATCGACGCATGACCTTGATCCAGGATTTCCGAGCACCGTCCGCGTCCGCCGAGAGCCGCGCGTCCCGGCTCGCCCCGCGCCATGCCGGCGGCTACAGCCGTCCCGCCTCCACGATCCGGCGCAAGAAGCGCCGCGTGCGTTCCTCCCGCGGGTCGCCGAACACCTCCTCGGCCGTGCCGCGTTCCAGTACGACGCCGCCGTCGAGGAAACAGACCTGGTCTGCGACATCGCGCGCGAAACCCATCTCGTGCGTGGCCAGCACCATGGTCATGCCGTCGCCCTTCAAGTCCCGGACGACGGCCAGGACTTCACCCACCAGCTCCGGGTCGAGGGCCGCGGTGATCTCGTCGAGGAGCAGCAGCCTGGGGCGTACGGCCAGGGCGCGGACGATCGCGGCCCGTTGCTGCTGGCCGCCGCTGAGGCGGTCCGGGTACTCGCCCGCCTTGGCGCCGAGCCCGAGCCGGTCGAGCAGTTCACGGGCGTGCGCCTCCGCCGCCGCCCGGTCCACGCCGTGCACGCGGCGCGGGGCCAGCGTGATGTTCTCCAGGACGGTCATGTGCGGAAAGAGGTTGTACGCCTGGAAGACCACGCCGATCCGGCGGCGCACCGCGTCCTGGTCGGCCCGGGGGTCGGTGATCTCCTCGTCGTCCAGCCAGATCGCGCCGTCGTCGATCTCCTCCAGGAGATTCGCGCAGCGCAGCAGCGTCGACTTGCCCGAGCCGGAGGCTCCGATCAGTGCGGTCACCGTGTGCGGGGCGACCTCCAGATCGACGTCCCGCAGGACGACCGAGTCGCCGAAGGTCTTGCGGACGGCCTCCATCCGCAGCACAGGCACGCCCGAGTCCGTGAGTGTCTCGCTCATATGCTCCCTCCCTGCGCCTGCCGCCGGTCCATCCGTGCCGTGACCCAGTCGGTGAAGCGGGTCATCGGGATGGTCAGTGCGACGAAGACCAGTCCCGCGACGATGTACGGCGTGTAGTTGAGGCTGCGGCCCACGATGATGTCCGCGGCGCGCACGGCGTCGACCGCGCCGCCGATCGAGACGAGCCCGGTGTCCTTCTGCAGGGACACCAAGTCGTTGAGCAGCGGCGGCACCTGACGGCGCACGGCCTGGGGGAGCACCACGTACCGCAACGTCTGACGGTTGTTCAGCCCCAGCGAGCGGGCCGCGGCGCGCTGCGAGGGGTGGACCGACTCGATGCCGGCGCGGAACACCTCGGCGACATACGCCGAGTACGTCAGGGTGAGCGCCGTCCCGCCGAGCAGCACCGGATCGACCGTGATGCCCTGCAGCCGCAGCGCCGGCACACCCAGCACCACGATCATCAGGTTGATGATCAGCGGCAGCCCACGGAAGAAGTCGGTGTACGCGGCGGCCAGCGCCCTCAGCGGGAAGAACACCGGGCCGCGCAGGGTGCGTGCGACGGCGATCAGCATGCCGAGGACGAGGACCGCGACGCCGCACACCAGCAGGAGCCGGACGTTCAGCCACAGCCCTTCGAGGACCTTGGGCAACGCCTCGCGCGCGTATTGCGCGCTGAAGAACGTCTCCTTGGTGCGCGGCCAGCCGGGCGCGTTGACGACGACGAGGTAGAGGACGACGCCGGTCACGAGGGTGGACAGCGCGGCGATCGCCGTCGCGCGGCGGGCGCGGGAGCGTTTGTAGCGCTCCCGCTCGACCCGCCGTCGCGACGGGACGTACGCCTCGCGCGGGTCGCCCTCGCCGGAGTCTCCCTCCGGCTCCCCGCCCGACTCCTCCTTCACGACCGTCACTTGAGGACCGGTGCGTCGACGGCGTCGGACAGCCACTGCTTCTCGATGGCGGAGAGGGTGCCGTCCTCGCGCAGGGCGTCCACGGCGTCCGTCACGCACGAGGTGAGCGCGCTGCCCTTGTCGAGGACGAGCCCGAACTGCTCCGGCGTACCGCCCTGGTTCTCGAACTGTCCGACGATCCTCGCGTCCGTCACCTCGGCCGCGGTGATGTAGAACGCGGTCGGCAGGTCGACCACGATGGCGTCCACCTGGCCGTTCTTCAGCGCGGACTTGGCCTGGTCGTTTTTCGCGTACGCGGCCGGCTCCTCGGTCGGCTTCACCACGTCGTTGATGTAGTTCAGGCTGGTGGTGCCGACCTGGGCGCCCAGTTTCACGCCCTTGAGGTCGGCGATGCTCTTCGCCTTCGCGGCCTTGGAGTTCTTCAGCGCGATGACGGCCTGGCGTACGTCGTAGTAGCCGGACGAGAAGTCGACGGCCTTCTTGCGCTCGTCGCTGATCGACACCTGGTTGATGTCGAAGTCGAAGGTCTTCTCGCCGGGCGCGAAAGCCTTGTTGAAGGGCACGGTCTGCCAGACGACGTCGCCCTTGTCGTAGCCGAGCTGCTTCGCCACGGCGTACGCGACGGCCGACTCGAAGCCCTCGCCGTTGGCCGGCTTGCCGTTTTTGAACCATGGCTCGTACGCGGGTTCGTCGGTCGCGATGGTCAGCTTCCCGGAGGTCTCCGTGCCCAGTTCGCCCTTGGCGCACGACTCGGCGCCGGAACCGGAGGGCTTGTCGGCGGCCTTCTCCTCGGGTTGCGGGGCGCAGCCGACGGCGACGGCGAGCAGAGCGACGGTGGCGGTGGACGCGGCACGGCGCAAGGCGCGTTGGGCAAGATGCATGGCGGGAGAGTGACAGTGCGTGGGCCCGTTTGTCGAGGTCACAGGGGCAACTGTCCGCATCATGGGAACGAGTGTTGCAATGCTGTGAACTCGTGGGACGCCGCGGTGTCAGGACGGCCGGGGGCGGTGGCCGCCGGACGTCGGCCACCGCTGCCAGGGCGGGGCCGCCGGCCGAGGGCGGGGATCGATAGGCCGGCGACCCACCCGCGCAGGAGCCGTCATCCTGTGCGGGACCAACTACCAGTGGACCGCGCGCTCCCACGCGCCGGGAGCGCGTGCGGGGCACCGGCACGTGCGCTCCGTTCACACGGGGCGCGCACCGGCACGTACGGCTGCTGAACGCGCCCCCGACATCGGAGGCCTCACCAACTCCCGCCAGGCGTAGGACGGTTCACCAACTCCCGCCCGGCGCACGCCGGTTCACCAGCGCCTGCCCGGCGACGGACGAATCACCAGCGGCCTGCCTGGCTACGGAGGAATCGCCAACGTCTGCCCGGTGAAGGACGGTTCGCCAACGTCCGCCCGTCGTCAGAGCGGTCAGATCGGTGGGTTCGCCGACCGGCCTTCGGGGCGGGCGAGGTCACCAACCCCGCGCGCGCCACTCCGGCAGGTGCGGCCGTTCCGCACCCAGTGTCGTGTCGTCGCCATGGCCCGGGTAGACCCAGGTCTCGTCCGGCAGCACGTCGAAGATCTTTGTCTCGACGTCGTGGATCAGACTGGCGAACGCCTTCGCGTCCTTACGTGTGTTGCCCACACCACCCGGGAAGAGACAGTCACCCGTGAACACATGCGGGTGCCCGTGCGGGTCGTCGTAGACCAGGGCGATCGAGCCGGGCGTGTGCCCCACCAGATGGCGCGCGGTCAGGGTCACGTGCCCCACCCGGATCGTGTCGCCGTCCTGGACGGGCACGTCCGTCGGTACGGGGATGCCGTCGGCGTCGTCCCGTCCCGCGTACGTGCGCGCGCCCGTGGCCGCCACGACCTCCGCGAGCGCCTGCCAGTGGTCGCCGTGCTGATGCGTGGTGACCACGGACGCGATGCCGTCGTCGCCGATCAGGGTGAGCAGCGTCCCGGCGTCGTTGGCCGCGTCGATCAGGAGTTGCTCGTCCGTGGCCCGGCAGCGCAGCAGATAGGCGTTGTTGTTCATTGGGCCGACCGCGACCTTGGAGATCATCAGGTCCCGCAGCTCGTGCACATCGGCAGGGCCGTCGACCGTCACCGTTCCGCTGTACGTCATGGCACTCAGCCTATAGCGGAGGGAGTACGGGAAGCAGGCCGCCGTCGATGCTCAGCGCGGACCCGTCGCGGCGGCCCGCGAGCCAGCCGAGCAGGGCGGGCGCGGAACCGCTCACGGTCACGTCCGCACCTTCCCCGGCGCCCACGGCTCGCCCCGGACCGCCGTCTCCGGAGGAGCGTCCCGTGCTCCACGCGCGTGTGCCGTCCGTGACGCGCGTGTGCGGCACCTCCGGGTGCCCGGTGAAGCGGCCCGTGAGAAAGGAGATCTCGCGCTCCACGAACTCCTCCGGGAGGTGCTCCAGGTCGTACCCGATCCCCAGATCCACGTGGTGCAGCTCGACCTCGATCCACCGACGGAACGGCACCCCGGACGCCGAGTCGGTGACTCCGTTGCGCAGTTCCACCGTGCGGGACCAGTCCGCGGGCGCTGCCCCCGCCTCCTGGAAGCGGGCCGCGCTCTCGCGGAGGTCGGTGAGGTGTGTCTCCAGGGGGCGCGGGGCGTCCCGCTCGATGTCGGCGTCCCGGGCTTCACCGGAGACGTACATCGGCCGACCTTCGAGGACGTTCACGAGGGCGTCCGCGTTGCGGGCGAGGTGGGCCAGGACGTGGCCGCGGCTCCAGCCGGGCAGCCGTGACGGCCCGGTCACGGAAACGTTGTCCCGTTTGGCGACTGCGATGAGCAGCCGCTCGGTCGCGTCACGTACAGACGCCAGGTCGCGCACATGATCGTTCATGGGCACGACGATAGTCCCGCCACACGTTTGGGTGAAGGTTGTGGGCGGCCCCCGTAAATCGAATGCACGTGCTATATGGTCGGTTGCGGCGTCGGGCATGCTGGAGGGCCCGGGATTGTTGTGAACCAGGGAAACCAGACCGGCGCTGTCAGTGGCTCCCTCTAGTCTGAAAAAGACGGGGGTCCCGTCGTCTGAAAAGCCGGGGGCCTCGCCCCTGTCACTTCTTCTCAAGAAAGGTGCGGACCGGCGTGGCCGACCGTCTCATCGTCCGTGGAGCGCGCGAGCACAATCTGAAGAATGTCTCGCTCGACCTCCCGCGCGACTCGCTCATCGTCTTCACGGGCCTGTCGGGGTCGGGCAAGTCCTCGCTGGCCTTCGACACGATCTTCGCCGAGGGCCAGCGGCGCTACGTGGAGTCGCTCTCCTCGTATGCCCGGCAGTTCCTCGGCCAGATGGACAAGCCGGATGTCGACTTCATCGAGGGCCTCTCCCCGGCGGTCTCCATCGACCAGAAGTCGACCTCGCGCAACCCGCGCTCGACGGTCGGCACCATCACCGAGGTCTACGACTATCTGCGTCTGCTCTTCGCGCGCATCGGCAAGCCGCACTGCCCCGAGTGCGGGCGCCCCATCGCGCGCCAGTCGCCGCAGGCCATCGTCGACAAGGTCCTGGAGTTGCCGGAGGGAAGCCGCTTCCAGGTTCTGTCGCCGCTGGTGCGCGAGCGCAAGGGCGAGTTCGTCGACCTCTTCTCCGATCTCCAGACCAAGGGGTACAGCCGGGCCCGGGTCGACGGCGAGACGATCCAGCTCACCGACCCGCCCACGCTGAAGAAGCAGGAGAAGCACACCATCGAGGTGGTCATCGACCGCCTCACGGTCAAGGAAGGCGCCAAGCGCCGTCTGACCGACTCCGTGGAGACCGCCCTCGGCCTCTCCGGAGGCATGGTGGTCCTCGACTTCGTCGACCTTCCCGCCGACGACCCCGAGCGCGAGCGCATGTACTCGGAGCACCTGTACTGCGCGTACGACGACCTGTCCTTCGAGGAGCTGGAGCCCCGCTCCTTCTCCTTCAACTCGCCCTTCGGCGCCTGCCCGGAGTGCACGGGCATCGGCACGCGCATGGAGGTCGACCCCGAGCTGATCGTCCCGGACGAGGACAAGTCCCTCGACGAGGGCGCCATCCACCCCTGGTCGCACGGCCACACCAAGGACTACTTCGGGCGTCTCGTCGGAGCCCTCGCGGACGCGTTGGGATTCCGGACCGACATCCCCTTCGCCGGTCTTCCGCAGCGCGCCAAGAAGGCGCTGATCCACGGCCACAAGACACAGATCGAGGTCCGCTACCGGAACCGGTACGGCAGGGAGCGTGTGTACACCACGCCCTTCGAAGGCGCGGTCCCCTTCGTGAAGCGGCGGCACAGCGAGGCCGAGAGCGACGCGAGCCGCGAGCGCTTCGAGGGCTATATGCGCGAAGTGCCCTGCCCCACCTGTCAGGGCACGCGCCTCAAGCCGGTCGTCCTCGCCGTCACGGTCATGGAGAAGTCGATCGCCGAGGTCTCCGCGATGTCCATCAGCGACTGCGCGGACTTCCTGGGCGAGCTGAGGCTCGACGCCCGCGACAAGAAGATCGCCGAGCGCGTCCTGAAAGAGGTCAACGAACGACTGCGGTTCCTGGTCGACGTCGGCCTGGACTACCTCTCGCTGAACCGCGCCGCGGGCACCCTCTCCGGCGGCGAGGCTCAGCGCATCCGCCTGGCGACCCAGATCGGCTCGGGCCTCGTCGGCGTCCTGTACGTGCTCGACGAGCCCTCCATCGGCCTGCACCAGCGCGACAACCACCGGCTCATCGAGACTCTGGTCCGGCTGCGAGACATGGGTAACACGCTCATCGTCGTCGAGCACGACGAGGACACCATCAAGGTCGCCGACTGGATCGTCGACATCGGCCCCGGCGCGGGCGAGCACGGCGGCAGGGTCGTGCACAGCGGCTCCCTGAAGGAGCTGCTCGCCAACGAGGAGTCGCAGACCGGTCAGTACCTGTCTGGCAAGAAGGCCATCCCGCTGCCCGACATCCGGCGTCCCCACGACCCGTCCCGGCAGCTCACGGTGCACGGTGCCCGCGAGAACAACCTGCAGGACATCGACGTGTCGTTCCCGCTGGGCGTCCTCACGGCCGTGACCGGAGTCTCAGGATCCGGCAAGTCCACGCTGGTCAACGACATCCTGTACACACACCTGGCCCGCGAGCTGAACGGCGCCAGGAGCGTTCCCGGGCGGCACACGCGCGTGGACGGCGACGACCTCGTCGACAAGGTCGTGCACGTCGACCAGTCGCCGATCGGCCGCACGCCCCGGTCGAACCCGGCGACGTACACCGGAGTCTTCGACCACGTCCGCAAGCTGTTCGCCGAGACGACCGAGGCGAAGGTCCGCGGTTACCTGCCCGGCCGCTTCTCCTTCAACGTCAAGGGCGGCCGCTGCGAGAACTGCTCGGGCGACGGCACGATCAAGATCGAGATGAACTTCCTCCCGGACGTGTACGTCCCGTGCGAGGTCTGTCACGGTGCCCGGTACAACCGGGAGACGCTGGACGTCCACTACAAGGGCAAGTCCATCGCCGACATCCTGAACATGCCGATCGAGGAAGGCATGCACTTCTTCGAGGCCGTCCCGGCGATCTCCCGCCACCTCAGGACACTGAACGACGTCGGTCTCGGGTACGTCCGGCTAGGGCAGTCCGCTACCACCCTGTCCGGTGGCGAGGCCCAGCGCGTGAAGCTCGCCAGCGAGCTCCAGAAGCGGTCCACCGGACGCACGGTGTACGTCCTCGACGAGCCGACCACCGGTCTGCACTTCGAGGACATCAGCAAGCTGCTCACCGTGCTGTCCGGCCTGGTCGACAAGGGCAACACGGTCATCGTCATCGAGCACAACCTCGACGTCATCAAGACCGCCGACTGGGTCGTCGACATGGGCCCCGAGGGCGGTGGCGGCGGTGGCCTCGTCATCGCCGAGGGCACACCCGAGGAGGTCGCCGGGGTTCCGGCCAGCCACACGGGCAAGTTCCTGCGCGAGGTCCTGGGCGCCGAGCGCGTCAGCGACGCCTCGCAGGTGAAGGCCCCGCGCAAGACGGCCGCCAAGGGGGCGGTGGCCGCCGGCTCGACGACAAAGAAGACGGCGACGGCCAAGACCACCACCGCCAAGGCCGCCGCCAAGACCACCACGGCCAAGGCCGCCAACAACACGGCCACCAAGAAGACAGCCGCGGCCACGAAGAAGGCGACCTCGGCGAAGAAGACGACGCGGGCCCAGAAGGCCTGAGCCGCTTCGGCCGTACGCGTACGGCCTCGCGAAGGAAGCCCCGGCCGCCCCGGCCCCCAGGCCTCCCGCCTTCGCACAAGCAGGCCGGTCTCCTGCGCGCACGTACATGGACCACGCACAACGCGTCGCGTCCCACGGAAACTCAACCTCCCGTGGGACGCGACGCGTTGCACAATCAGCCGCCGAGCCGCCGAGCCGCCGAGCCGCCGAGCCGCCGAGCCGCCGAGCCGCCGAGCCGCCGAGCCGCCGAGCCGTCTGCCCCGCGTCCGCTAGAAAGCGCCCACCTCATGTGCGTACGGTGGCTCCGCGCCCGCTCGGGAGCAGGTGATCGCCGCAGCTCGTGCGGCGAACCGGAGCAACGCGTGCCAGCCGTCGGCGCCCAGATCCGCCAGTGCCTGACCGGAGAGCGCGTCGTGGGCTGCGAGGCCGTGCAGCAGCGCCGCGTTCACCGTGTCGCCCGCGCCGATCGTGTCCACCACGTCGACCGGTTCGCCCGGCACGGCGTACTCCGCGCCGTCGCGGGTGTAGGCGGTCAGCCCGTCGCCGCCCCGTGTGACGACCACGGCCGAAGGACCCGACGCCAGCCACTCGCGCGGAGTGCCGCCGAGCCACTCCGCGTCCTCCTGGGACAGCTTGAGCAGCGACACCGACGGCAGCCAGCTCTTGAACCGGGCACGGTAGGCGTCCGCGTCCGGGATCAGCACCGAGCGGATGTTGGGGTCGAGCGCGGTGAACACACCCCGCGCCGCCGCGATCCGCATCAGCTCCTCGTACGCGGTCGCGCCCGGCTCCAGGACGAGCGAACACGTACCGAAGGACACCGCCCTTGTCCCGTCCGGGAGTTGGGAGGACGCCGAGAACAGCCGGTCCGCCGTGCCCTCGACGTAGAAGGAGTAACCGGCCGAGCCGTCCGCGGCGATCGACGCGACCGCGAGGGTCGTCGGCTCGGCGCCCCGCTCCACGGACGACACATCGACGCCCGCCTCGCGCAGTCCTGCGACCAGGGCCTCGCCGAAGGCGTCGTGCGAGATCCGCGAGCAGAAGGCCGCGGGGGAGCCGAGCCGGCCCAGCGCCACCGCCGTGTTGTACGGGCCGCCGCCGCGGCGCGGGTCGAGCGCCGCGAGCGCGCCAGCCTCACTCGGCACCAGATCGATCAGGGCCTCACCGGCGACGACGATCACGAGTCGGATCCTTTCTCGGGGCAGCCGCACGAGGTGCGGTGCACGAAGGCGGAGGGCAGCCGGACCGTACGGGCCTCGCGGCCGGGGGAGTCCAGCCGGTCCAGCAGCAGCCGTACGGCCTGGGAGCCGATCTCCTTGCTGGGCTGGGAGATCGCGGTGAGCCGGGGCGAGAAGAGGTCCGCCCAGGAGAAGTCGTCGAAGCAGCACAGGGCCAGGTCGCCGGGCACGGACAGACCTCTCGCGCGCACGGCCCACAGTGCGCCGATGGTCATCGCGTTGTTGGCGGTGACCAGTGCCGTCGGCGGCGCCGGGAGGGACAGCAGGACCTCGGTCGCGCGCTCGGCGCCCGCCGCCTCGGAGTTGCCGGGGACCACGAGCCGCTCGTCGTACGCGAGCCCCGCGTACGCCAGGCCGTGCCGGTAACCGGAGATCCGTTCACTCGTCGTGCTGAGCCCCGGCAGACCCGCGACCAGGCCGATCCGCTTGTGCCCCAGCTCGGCGAGATGTCTGACCAGGAGCGTGACGGGCTCGGTGTTCTCCGCACAGACCTGGTCGAACGTGAAACCTGGTGGCGTCCGGTCGCCGGCGATCAGCCGGTCCAGGAACACCGTCGGTACGTCGTGCCGCCCGAGGTAGCCGAGCAGCTCCTCCGGATGCGCGGACGGCGCGACGAGCATGCCGTCCACGCGCCGCTCGTGCAGCAGCTGGACCACCTTGCGCTCATGCACCGGATCGTCGTGCGGGTCCGCGATCAGCAGGCTGTATCCGCGCTCCAGAGCGCCGGCCTCCACACCCTGGAGGATCTCCGTGAAGTAAGGATTGCTGATCGCCGACACCGCGAGCCCGATCGACCGGGTGCGCGAGGTGACGAGGGATCTGGCCAGGGTGTTGGGCGTGTAGCCGAGTTCGTCGATCGCGTCGAGCACGGCCTGGCGGGTGGCCGGCCGCACGGGGCGTGTGTCGTTGAGTACGTGCGAGACCGTCGCGACGGACACACCCGCGCTCCGGGCCACATCGACCATGGTCGCCATGAGAGACCCCCTCCCTCGCACTCGCCGACGCCCTCGTCGGGCGTCGTCCCGACTCGGACCGTACCCGATCCTTCGGGACACGTAAACGCTTACGTAAGCGTTTACGTGTCCCGAAGGATCGGGCAGAGGCCCTCGCCGCGACCTCGATCGGCGCTCACTCCCAGTCCCACGCGATCCCCACGATCCCGGCCCGCACCCGCTGCTCCACCATGTGGACCGACCGGTGGCGGTCGCTCAGTGCCAGCTCCTGGCGGCCGCTCCGGGGCGCCGCGGCCGAGTGCTGGGCGAACCGGTGGCAGCGCACGGGCAGCGCGTCCTCGGCGAAGCGCACCTGGAGGGCGTACTGCCCGCCGGAGAAGCCGAACCCGCGGACGTACTCACTGGACGCGCCGGCCGTGCCGTCCTCGACGCCGTAGCGGAACAGAAAGGTTTCGCCCGCGCGCAGCCGCGTGTCGAAGAGCAGCTCGGCGACGAGTACGCCGGTGTCGTGGTGCCAAAGGACGCGTCCTGTGCGGCAGTTCTCCAGGGCGTGCACCGTCATCTGCTCCGGGGTGCAGCCCGGGTCGCCGTGGTGGATGGCGATGAAGCGGTCGATGCCGTCCTTGTGTGCGCGCACGATGTGCTGGGAGTCGCGTCCCAGCAATTCGCGCCGGGTGCCGATCCGTACGCGCTCGTGGTGGCCGAGGGTGTGCAGTCCGCCGTCGAGCGGTGAGTCCAGTTCGGTCAGCAGCTTCTCCAGGGCGCCGGAGGCCTCCACCAGGGAGCGGTACGAGCGGGTCGCGGCGCGTTCCGCGTCGGGTCGCTCGTGGGCCTTCGCGAGCAGCCGGATCAGCGACTCGTCCGGCAGCTGGAGGATCTCCTCCAGGGCGCGCACGGCCCGCAGGGACTCGGGGCGCTGGGGGCGCCGGGCGCCCTGCTGCCAGTAACTCAGGCTCGTCACGCCGACCTTGACCCCGTAGCGCGTCAGATGGTGCTGCACGCGCTGCAGCGGCAGTCCACGGGCGGCGATCGCGGCGCGCAGGGCGACATGGAAGGGGCCGCCCCGCAGGGCCGTCTCCAGCTCCGTCGTGGCGGCGTCCGCGTGCTGAGTGCCGTCCCGCATACAGGGGCCCTTCTGTGAGTGCTAGCAGCGGCTGGTCGGGCCGTTCGCGCTGGTCGGAGGGGCCGCACGGTCGGCGTGCGGGGACGTGCGCATCTCTGCGCGGAGGTTCCCGGCCCAAGTCACCCCGCATTGAAGCGTGTTGATCAGGCCCGGACAACACCTCTGCGCAACCTCGCTGTTCGGACGCGCTCCTCGCCATCCCGGGCTGGGGCTCCCGTCGTCCCGGTCGGGGCGTCCGCCTCACGGCTCCAGCAAGTCCCGGACCGCCCGCGCCGACAGGGCCGACTTGGCCAGGAACTCGCGCGCTTGAGCGCCTCCGCGCCTGTCGAGGCGAAGCCGACGACCTGGACCCCGCCACGCTCCAGCAGGGCGCGCGGCCGCCCGGCCTCCAGGAACCGGGCGCTGTCATCGACGATGAGACAGCGCATGTCGTTGCCCTGAGTGACCGTGTCCTGTCGTCTGGTGGGGGTGCGCGATGAGCCGGGCGGCTGCTCCGGGCCGATCGGGCTCACCGACCGGGTCGAGGCGATCGGCGGCAGGCTGACCGTCAGAAGCCCGCCGGGCAGAGGGACCACGCTGATCGCACGGCTGTCCCTGCCGAGACCCTCCCCGGACTGACCGGCGGCGAATTCAGGGCAGACGAATCGCGGGCAGACGAATCGCGGGCAGGCGAATTGCGGACAGGCGAATTGCGGACAGGCGAATGCCCGGAACGTACGCAGCATGGAGGTCCGACACGGGGGCGTCCTGGACTCGGTGACATGCGTACGCTCCGGGCAGACTTCACAGACGGTGCGGAGTGCACAGACGGTGCGGACTTCCCAGATGCTGAGGCGACCGGTCCGGCTTCAGCGGCGGGGCGTCCCGCCGTTCGCCGCCGATCGCAGGCGCTTGGCGCGCACGATGTCGGGGTCGCGGGGGTCGAGGCCGGACAACAGCCCTTCCGCGTACCGCTCCTCGTCCCCGTACGGCGATGCCTCGTCCTCGTACGGGCGGACACGGACCGACCGCCGCCCCTTCTCGATCCGTGTCTGTCGCATCTGCCGCAGCCTTTCGGTCGTCGGCCCGCCGCCCCTCGCCCGGGGCGCCGGTCCGTCTGCATCTGCACTGGTACGAGCTTTTCCTCGAACTGTCTTCGTGTCGTCACGGGCAGTCCCCGAAACGGCTTCCGGTTCTCCTCCATTGCCCACCTGCGGCCAGCCGTAACCGGCCATGTCCGGCAGGCTGTTGAAGGCGTACCCGCAGACACGTACCGCACAGGTCGGGTGAGCGGACGGGGAACACCATGGACGCAGCACGGCGTCCCGCGCGGGACGGTCGTCCTGGCTGACGACGATGTCCTGCTCAGGGAGGGTCTGGCCAGCCTCTGCGAGCGGCTCGGCTACGAGGTGGCGGGCCGGGCGGGCGACGCGAACGCGCTCCTGGAACCGGTCGCCGAGCATCTGCCCGACGTTGTGATCGTCGACATCGGAATGCCGCCCACCCACTCCACCGAAGGACTGAAGGCGGCCCGCGGCAACCGCGAGCGGTATCCCGATCTCGGCATTCTCGTCCTGTCCGCCTTCGTGGAGGTCGAGGACGCCCTGGAGCCGCTCGCGAGCGGCCACCGGATCGGCTATCTGCTCAAGAGCCGCTCGAACGCCGGCATCGGCCGCCGTCCGTGGGTGACCGAGGGCACCGTCGAGAAGCACGTCCGCGGCATTCTCGGCAAGCTCCGCCTGCCGGAGGCCGCGGACGACCACCGGCGGGTGCCGGCGGTTCTCACGTTTCTGGTCTGGAGTCACGCCAAGCGCCCCGCTGGAGGGGCGCAGGAAGGTCGTGTGCAGTCTGCGGGCCGACCGCGGCTTGTCGCGCCCACGCGGCGGAGCCGCATATGTGCACAGCCCCGCGCCCCTTCAGGGCGCTGGGTGCCCGGCACGCCATCCGCGCTGTCACACCCCGCCAGTAGGGTGTGAGACATGGCCGACCCCTCCAGCTACCGCCCCAAGCCGGGACAGATCCCCGACTCGCCGGGGGTCTACAAATTCCGCGACGAGCACCGCCGGGTGATCTACGTCGGGAAGGCAAAGAGCCTGCGCCAGCGCCTGGCCAGCTACTTCCAGGACCTTTCCGGCCTCCACCCGCGGACGCGCACGATGGTCACCACGGCCGCGTCGGTGGAGTGGACGGTGGTGTCCACGGAGGTCGAGGCGCTGCAGCTGGAGTACTCCTGGATCAAGGAGTACGACCCCCGGTTCAACGTCAAGTACCGCGACGACAAGAGCTATCCGTATCTCGCGGTCACCATGAACGAGCAGTTCCCGCGCGTGCAGGTGATGCGCGGCCAGAAGAAGAAGGGCGTGCGCTACTTCGGCCCCTACGGGCACGCGTGGGCGATCCGCGACACCGTGGACCTCCTCCTGCGCGTCTTCCCCGTACGGACGTGCTCCGCGGGCGTGTTCAAGAACGCCGAGCGGACCGGCCGCCCCTGTCTGCTCGGCTACATCGGCAAGTGCTCCGCCCCCTGCGTCGAGCGGATCTCCCCCGAGGACCACCGCGAACTCGCCGAGGAGTTCTGCGACTTCATGGCCGGCCGCACCGGGACGTACATCCGCCGCCTGGAGCGGCGCATGACGGACGCCGCCGAGGAGATGGAGTACGAGCGCGCCGCCCGCCTGCGCGACGACATCGAGGCCCTCAAGAAGGCCATGGAGAAGAGCGCCGTCGTGCTCGCCGACGCGACGGACGCCGACCTGATCGCGCTCGCCGAGGACGAGCTCGAGGCGGCCGTGCAGATCTTCCACGTACGCGGCGGCCGGGTGCGCGGCCAGCGCGGCTGGGTCACCGACAAGGTCGAGGCCGTCACCACGGGTGACCTGGTCGAGCACGCGCTCCAGCAGCTCTACGGGGAGGAGACCGGCGACTCCGTACCGAAGGAGGTGCTCGTCCCGGCGCTGCCCGACCCCGTGGGGCCCGTCCAGGAGTGGCTCACCGAGCGCCGCGGGTCGAACGTCTCGCTGCGGATTCCGCAGCGCGGCGACAAGAAGGCCCTCATGGAGACGGTCCAGCGCAACGCGCTCCAGGCACTCGGCCTGCACAAGACCAAGCGGGCCTCCGACCTGACCACCCGTTCCCGGGCCCTGGAGGAGATCGCCGAGGCCCTCGACCTGGACAGCGCGCCCCTGCGGATCGAGTGCTACGACATCTCGCACCTCCAGGGCGACGACGTCGTGGCGTCGATGGTGGTCTTCGAGGACGGGCTGCAGCGCAAGAGCGAGTACCGGCGCTTCCAGATCAAGGGCTTCGAGGGCCAGGACGACGTCCGGTCCATGCACGAGGTGATCGCCCGCCGCTTCAAGCGGTATCTCGCCGAGAAGGAGAGGACCGGCGAGTGGGCCGACGGCGAGACCGGGCTCACCGAGGAGGACGGGCGGCCCAAGAGGTTCGCGTACCCCCCGCAGCTCGTTGTCGTCGACGGAGGACAGCCACAGGTCGCCGCAGCCCGGAAGGCGCTGGACGAGCTCGGTATCGACGACATCGCCGTATGCGGCCTGGCCAAGCGCCTCGAAGAGGTCTGGGTGCCGGGCGAGGACGACCCGGTGGTGCTGCCACGTACCAGTGAAGGGCTCTATCTTCTTCAGCGTGTGCGCGACGAGGCGCACCGCTTCGCGATCACTTACCAGCGCGCCAAGCGGGCACGGCGCTTCAGGGCTAGCCCGCTCGACGACGTACCGGGCCTCGGGGAGACACGCAAACAGGCGTTGATCAAGCATTTCGGTTCGGTGAAGAAGCTGCGGACCGCGACCATCGAGCAGGTCTGCGAGGTTCCCGGCATCGGCCGCAAGACGGCCGAGACGATCGCCGTGGCCCTCGCCCAGGCGGCTCCGGCGGCACCCGCCGTGAACACCGCGACTGGAGAGATCCTGGAAGAAGAGGAACCCGGGACGACGGCGGGTTCCGCAGGGGAGTCCGTGTCCGCGGGCACCTCGGACGAACGACGGGGGCAGGAGAGATGACCGAGCACGAGAAGGAAGAACCCTCGGCACGGAGTACGGCGGAGAGCGAGGAACCACGCGCGCCCGGAGCCGGGAATTCGCACACGGCCGAAACCGACGCATCGCACAGGGAAGCAAGCGAAGATCCCGCACAAGAGAAGCAAGCAGCGGGACAGACAGCAGGACAAGCACCAGAACGACAAGCAGGACAAGCACCAGAACGACAAGCAGGACAAGCACCAGAACGACAAGCAGGACAAGAAGCGGCCGACGAAGCCGCGCTCGTAGACGGAGCGGAAGTGAACACGGGCACGAACAACGAGACGGCCGGCGTCCCCGAGGCGGCCATTCCGGAGCTGGTGATCATCTCCGGGATGTCGGGCGCGGGCCGGTCCACCGCCGCCAAGTGTCTGGAGGACCTCGGCTGGTTCGTCGTCGACAACCTGCCGCCCGCGCTGATCCCCACCATGGTGGAGCTCGGCGCCCGCTCGCAGGGGAACGTGGCGAGGATCGCGGTCGTCGTCGACGTCCGCGGACGACGGTTCTTCGACAATCTCCGCGAGTCCCTCGCCGACCTGGAGACCAAGAACGTCACCCGGCGGATCGTCTTCCTGGAGTCCTCCGACGACGCCCTGGTGCGCCGCTTCGAGTCCGTGCGCCGGCCGCACCCCCTCCAGGGCGACGGCCGCATCGTCGACGGCATCGAGGCCGAGCGCGAACTGCTGCGCGAGCTGCGCGGCGACGCCGACCTGGTGATCGACACCTCCAGCCTGAACGTGCACGAGCTGCGCGCCAAGATGGA
Organism: Streptomyces sp. NBC_00878; assembly: GCF_026341515.1. Classification (NCBI taxonomy): domain Bacteria; kingdom Bacillati; phylum Actinomycetota; class Actinomycetes; order Kitasatosporales; family Streptomycetaceae; genus Streptomyces; species Streptomyces sp. NBC_00878. Next base: position 8,345,470 of record NZ_JAPEOK010000001.1, read on the forward strand.
CGCCCAGTTCGCGGGCGACGAGGAGCCCGAGCTGCGGGCCACCGTCATGTCCTTCGGCTTCAAGTACGGCCTGCCGGTCGACGCCGACCTGGTCGTGGACATGAGGTTCCTGCCCAACCCGCACTGGGTACCGGAGCTGCGCCAGTACACCGGCCTGAACGAGGAGGTGGCCGCGTACGTCTTCAACCAGCCCGGCGCCAAGGAGTTCCTCGACCGCTACGCCGAACTGCTGCGCCTCATCCAGACCGGCTACCGCCGCGAGGGCAAGCGCTACGTGACCATCGCGGTCGGCTGTACCGGCGGCAAGCACCGCTCCGTCGCCATGTCGGAGAAGCTCGCCGCCCGTCTGGTGTCCGAGGGAGTGGAGACGGTCGTCGTCCACCGGGACATGGGCCGCGAATGACGGGACGGAGTCCGCGGTTGAGCATGCTGCGGCGGATGGCCCCCGAGGCACGCGGCGGCAAGGCCGTCGAAGGCCGCGGCGCCAAGCCGCGCCGCCGCGGCGCGCAGCCCAAGGTTGTCGCGCTGGGCGGCGGCATGGGCCTGTCCGCCTCGCTCACCGCGCTGCGCCGCATCACCGGCGACCTCACCGCCGTCGTCACGGTCGCCGACGACGGCGGCTCCAGCGGCCGGCTGCGCGACGAGCTGGGCGTGCTGCCGCCCGGCGACCTGCGCAAGGCCCTGGCCGCGCTGTGCGGCGACGACGACTGGGGCCAGACCTGGGCGCGCGTCATCCAGCACCGTTTCCAGTCCAAGGGCGAGCTGCACGAGCACGCGGTCGGCAATCTGCTGATCGTCGCCCTCTGGGAGCAGCTCGGCGACCACGTCCAGGCCCTCGACCTGGTCGGCCGGCTGCTGGGCGCGCACGGCCGGGTGCTGCCCATGTCCGCCGTGCCGCTGGAGCTCCAGGCGCTGGTCAAGGGCCACGACCCGGAGCGGCCCGAGGACATCGACACCGTCCGCGGACAGGCGACCGTGGCGCTCACGCCCGGCGAGGTGCAGTCCGTGCACGTCGTGCCGCACGACCCGCCCGCCGTCCCCGAGGCCGTCGCGGCGGTCCTCGACGCGGACTGGGTGGTCCTCGGCCCCGGCTCCTGGTTCTCCTCGGTGATTCCGCACCTGCTGGTGCCCGAGCTGCTCGACGCGCTCACCAACACGAAGGCCCGCCGGGTGCTCTCCCTGAATCTCGCCCCGCAGCCCGGAGAAACCGATGGCTTCTCCCCGCAGCGTCATTTGGAGGTTTTGGGACGACACGCCCCTAAACTCGCCCTGGACGTGGTGCTGGCCGACGAGGCCGCCGTGCCCGACCGCGATTTACTGACCGATGCCGCCAAGCGGTTCGGCGCCGCGGTCGAGCTGGCGCCCGTGGCCCGGACCGACGGGACTCCAAGGCACGATCCGGAGCTGTTGGCCGCCGCGTACGACCGTATTTTTCGGATGCATGGAAGGATCGGCCCATGGCGATGACGGCAGCGGTGAAGGACGAGATTTCCCGGCTTCCCGTCACCCGGACCTGCTGCAGAAAGGCGGAAGTCTCCGCCCTCCTGCGCTTCGCGGGCGGCCTTCACCTGGTGAGCGGCCGCATCGTGATCGAGGCGGAGCTGGACACGGCGATGGCGGCGCGCCGGCTGAAGCGGGACATCCTGGAGATCTTCGGCCACGGTTCCGAGCTGATCGTGATGGCTCCGGGCGGTCTGCGCCGCGGCTCCCGCTATGTGGTACGGGTCGTCGCGGGCGGTGACCAGCTGGCCCGCCAGACGGGGCTCGTGGACGGCCGTGGACGCCCGATCAGGGGCCTGCCGCCGCAGGTGGTCTCGGGGGCCACCTGCGACGCCGAGGCGGCCTGGCGCGGGGCCTTCCTGGCCCACGGCTCGCTCACCGAGCCCGGCCGCTCGTCCTCCCTGGAGGTGACCTGCCCGGGCCCGGAGGCCGCGCTCGCGCTGGTCGGCGCCGCCCGCCGGCTGTCGATCGCCGCGAAGGCCCGCGAGGTACGGGGCGTGGACCGGGTCGTCGTCCGTGACGGAGACGCCATCGGTGCCCTCCTGACCCGGCTCGGCGCCCACGAGTCCGTGCTGGCCTGGGAGGAGCGGCGGATGCGCCGCGAGGTCCGCGCCACCGCGAACCGGCTCGCCAACTTCGACGACGCCAACCTGCGCCGCTCGGCCCGTGCCGCGGTCGCCGCCGGAGCCCGTGTCGGGCGTGCCCTGGAGATCCTCGGCGAGGAGGTCCCGGAGCACCTCGCCGCCGCCGGACGGCTGCGCATGGACCACAAGCAGGCCTCTTTGGAGGAGCTGGGCGCGCTCGCCGACCCGCCGCTGACCAAGGACGCCGTCGCGGGCCGTATCCGCCGACTGCTCGCCATGGCCGACAAGCGGGCGCAGGACCTCGGCATCCCGGGGACGGAGTCCACACTCACCGAGGAGATGGCCGACAACCTCGCGGGCTGATCCCCGATCCCCGATCCTTGCTCTCTGCTCTCTGATCCCTGATCTCCGGAGACGGCCGACGCCCGCGCGGACCGATGCGCACAGCTCGTCGCGGGCCGGTCCGCGGATGCGGATCCCCGCCGCGGGTGCTCCACGGACAGCGGGGTGCTCCACGGACACCCGGCGGGCTTCGGTCCTAGATCCTCAACACGCCGGTGCGTGCGCCCATTTGGGGCAACCGCACCGGCGTTTTGCTGTCCGTGTGGCGCTCTTGACTTGACCATGAAGTGTCATGAGCCTGGCATCTGTTGATCGCCGCTGTGGCGAACTACTGCAAGGGGGGTTCATGAGACGAAGAGCGAGATCGATCCTCGCTGCCGGCGCACTCCTGCTCGGCGGAGTGGCCGTCGCGCCCGTGGCGCAGGCGGATCCCGGCGCCACGACCGCCCCGGGCGCGGACGAGGTCAAGGTGTTCCGCGCGGACGTCACGAAGGAGCAGGTACCCCTGCTCCTCGCGGCGGGCCAGGACAGCCATGAGCTGGGCGAACAGGTACCGGAGAAGGGCACGGCCACGGTCGAGGTCTACCTCACCGACAAGCAGGCCGACGGGCTGGAGAAGAAGGGCGTCGACCTCGCCGAGCACAAGCTCTCGGCGAAGGCACGCGCGCGTGTGGCTGCCGCGGGGGACGGCGTCTACCGGCCCTACAGTGGCGCGGGCAACCTCCAGGAGGAGATCCTCAGGACCGGGCAGCAGAACCCGTCCCTGACCAAGGTCGTCTCCATCGGCAAGACCCTTCAGGGGCAGGACATCCTGGCCCTCAAGCTCACCAAGGGCGCCAAGCAGACCAAGGACGGCGCCAAGCCCGCCACGCTGTACATGTCCAACCAGCACGCCCGTGAGTGGATCACGCCGGAGATGACCCGGCGCCTGATGCACTACTACCTGGACAACTACGGCAAGGACCAGCGGGTCACCAAGCTCGTGAACTCCACCGAGCTGTGGTTCGTCCTGTCCGCCAACCCGGACGGCTACGACTGGACGTTCGAGGCCGAGGGCGACCGACAGTGGCGCAAGAACATGCGCGACGTCAACGGCGACGGCGCCTGGACCACCGGTGACGGCGTCGACCTCAACCGCAACTTCTCCTACAAGTGGGGCTACGACGACGAGGGTTCGTCCCCGTACCCGACCAGCCAGACCTACCGCGGCGCGAGCCCCGGCTCCGAGCCCGAGACCAAGGCGCTGGACGCCTTCGAGAAGCGCATCGGCTTCGAGTACGGCATCAACTACCACTCGGCCGCCGAACTGATCCTCTACGGAGTCGGCTGGCAGGTCGCCACCCCCAGCCCGGACGACGTGCTCTACAAGTCCCTCGCCGGCACGCCCGAGAACCCGGCGATCCCCGGCTACCGCCCGCAGGTCTCCTCCGAGCTCTACACGACCAACGGCGAGGCGGACGGCCACGCTTCCAACGTCAACGGCACGGCGATGTTCACCCCTGAGATGTCGACCTGCCAGACCGCGTCGACCATCGACCCGAACGACGCCTGGAACGCGGTGGACTGCGCGTCGGTCTTCACCTTCCCGGACGACGAGAAGCTGATCCAGCAGGAGTTCGCGAAGAACGTCCCGTTCGCGCTCTCCGTCGCCGAGAGCGCCGCCAAGCCCGACCAGCCGAAGTCCTCGGTCGGCATCGACGCCCCCGACTTCACCCCGGCCCCCTTCACCACCTCGTACTCCCGCGGCGCCGACCAGGAGATCACGGTCGTCGCCCGCAAGTCCGTACGCGACAAGGAGCTCAGGTACCGCGTCAACGGCGGCCGTACGGAGGACATGGCGCTCAAGCCGTGGAAGGGCGGCGAGACCTTCGGCGGCGAGGACAACCTCTACTTCGACGAGTACCGCGCCTTCGTGGCGGACGGCGACCCGGGCGACAAGGTCGAGGTCTGGTTCACCGGTGAGACGAAGAGCGGGAAGCCCACCTCCAGTGAGCGCTTCACGTACACCGTGGCCGAGCGGCCGCGTGCCGACACGCTGGTGGTCGCCGAGGAGGGTGCCGCCGCAGCGACGCAGGCACAGGCCTACGTCGACGCCCTGAAGGCCAACGGCCGCAAGCCCCTCGTCTGGGACGTCGCCACCCAGGGCGTGCCCGACGCGCTCGGCGTCCTCGGCCACTTCAAGACCGTCGTCCACTACACGGGCGCCGACCGCCCCGGCTACGCCACCCAGCTGCAACTGCGCGCCTACCTCAACGAGGGCGGCAAACTGATCGAGGCGGGCGAGCAGGCGGGCGGCAATGTCGCACTGCCGGGCGCCCTGACGAACGACTTCAGCCAGTACTACCTGGGCGCCTACTCCCGTACGACGACACCGGGCGTCACGGCCTTCACCGGCTCGGGCAAGCTCGCCGGAGCCACCGGACCGCTCGGCGACGCGCCCGGCAACCCGCTGAACGCGGCGGGCGCCTACAGCGTCACCTCGGACACCCTGCCCGCCGCCACGTACCCGCAGTTCGCGAGCGCTGGAGCGGGACAGTACCCGGGGACCGTCAACCCGTACGGACCGTACGCGGGCACGTCCATGGCGGCCGTCACGCACTCCGACTTCGCCTGGAACCGCCTCACCCGCACCATCGACCTCACCGGGGTGAGCGCGGCCGACGCGCCCTCCCTGAACACGAGGCTCCTGTGGGACACCGAGGCGGGCTACGACCACGCGGTGCTCGAAGCGCACACGGCCGGGGCCGACGACTGGACGACACTCCCGGAGAAGGGCGGCGCCACCAGCACCGCGGTTCCCGTGGAGTGCGAGGCCGGGTACTTCATCCAGGCGCACCCCGCCCTCAAGCGCTATCTGACGCCGGGCTCCGCCGGTTGCACCGCCACCGGCACGAGCGGCTCGTGGAACAGCTTCACCGGGGCCTCCGAGGGCTGGCAGGAAGTCACCTTCGACCTCTCCGCGTACGCCGGAAAGACGGTGGAGGTGTCGCTGAGCTACATCACCGACCCGGGAACGGGCGGCCACGGTGTCCTGGCCGACAACGCCTCCGTCGTCATCGGCGGCACGGCCGGCGAGACCGAGGGCTTCGAGACGTCGCTCGGCGCCTGGAGCGTCCCCGGGCCGCCCGCGGGCAGCCCCGCGGTCGTGCAGGACTGGGGCCTTTCCGGTGAACTCTTCAAGACGTACGGAGCGGTCACCACGCGTGACACCGTGCTGCTCGGCTTCGGCCTGGAGCACGTCACCGCGGCCGCCGACCGAACGGCCCTGCTCGGCAAGGCCCTGGCGGCTCTGCGCAGCTGACACGGGTGACGCCGTGAGCGGCTGACACGGAAACAAGGGCGTCGAGCCCGGGCGGTCCGTACCCCTACTGGTGGGTACGGACCGCCCTGCCGTGTATGGGGCGCTCGATGTCACTCCGGGAGCGTCAGGGAGGTAGGGTCGTAGGCGGTCGGGGACATCCCATACAAACTCGCCGGCGTCCAAAGCCGGCGTTCCTAACGAGGAGATCGGTTCGTGACGATCCGCGTAGGCATCAACGGCTTTGGCCGCATCGGTCGTAACTACTTCCGCGCGCTGCTGGAGCAGGGTGCAGACATCGAGATCGTGGCTGTCAACGACCTGGGTGACACCGCGACCACCGCTCACCTGCTGAAGTACGACACCATCCTGGGCCGACTCAAGGCCGAGGTGTCGCACACCGCCGACACGATCACCGTCGACGGCAAGACGATCAAGGTTCTTTCCGAGCGCAACCCCGCCGACATCCCGTGGGGCGAGCTGGGCGTCGACATCGTCATCGAGTCGACCGGCATCTTCACCAAGAAGGCCGACGCCGAGAAGCACATCACCGGTGGCGCCAAGAAGGTCCTCATCTCGGCTCCGGCCAAGGACGAGGACATCACCATCGTGATGGGCGTCAACCAGGACAAGTACGACCCGGCGAACCACCACGTCATCTCGAACGCCTCCTGCACCACCAACTGTGTGGCGCCGATGGCCAAGGTCCTCGACGAGAACTTCGGCATCGTCAAGGGCCTGATGACGACGGTCCACGCGTACACGAACGACCAGCGCATCCTGGACTTCCCGCACTCGGACCTGCGCCGCGCCCGCGCCGCCGCCGAGAACATCATCCCGACCACCACGGGTGCCGCGAAGGCGACCGCCCTCGTCCTCCCGCAGCTCAAGGGCAAGCTCGACGGCATCGCGATGCGCGTCCCGGTCCCGACCGGCTCCGCCACCGACCTGGTCGTGACACTGCAGCGCGAGGTCACCAAGGACGAGGTCAACGCCGCGTTCAAGAAGGCCTCCGACGACGGCGACCTCAAGGGCTACCTGGCCTACACCGAGGACCCGATCGTCTCCTCGGACATCGTCAGCGACCCGGCCTCCTGCACCTTCGACTCCTCCCTGACCATGGTCCAGGAGGGCAACACGGTGAAGATCCTCGGCTGGTACGACAACGAGTGGGGCTACTCCAACCGCCTCGTCGACCTCACGGTCTTCGTCGGCGGCCAGCTCTAAGTCCCAGAGCAAGGCCTCTCGATGTGAGCACAGGGCTCGGGCAGCGCACCGCCGCGCTGCCCGAGCCCTGTGCCGCGTGCCGATCGATCAGCCCTCTCCGGACCAAGAGCCCTCCTAGGAGTCCCCTCATGAAGACGATCGACGAACTTCTCGCCGAAGGTGTGGACGGCAAGCGGGTCTTCGTCCGCGCCGACCTGAACGTGCCGCTGGCCGACGGCCTCATCACCGACGACGGCCGCATCCGCGCCGTCCTGCCGACCGTCAAGGCCCTCGCCGCGGCGGGCGCCAAGGTGATCGTCGCCTCGCACCTGGGCCGCCCCAAGGGCGCCCCGGACCCCGCCTTCTCGCTGCTCGCCGCCGCCGAGCGCCTCGGCGAGCTGCTGGACGCGCCCGTGGCCTTCGCCCAGGACACCGTCGGCCCCGCCGCGCACGACGCCGTGAACGGGCTGCAGCCGGGCCAGGTCGCGGTCATCGAGAACCTCCGCTTCAACGCGGGCGAGACGTCCAAGGACGACGCCGAGCGCGGCGAGTTCGCCGAGCAGCTCGCCGCCCTGGCCGATGTCTACGTAGGCGACGGTTTCGGTGCCGTGCACCGGGGGCACGCCTCGGTCTTCGACCTTCCGGCGCGGCTGCCGCACTACGCCGGCTACCTCATCGCCACCGAGGTCGGTGTCCTGAAGAAGCTCACCGAGGACGTCAAGCGCCCCTACGTGGTCGCGCTCGGCGGCGCCAAGGTCTCCGACAAGCTCGCCGTGATCGACCAGCTGCTCGGCAAGGCCGACCGGCTGCTGATCGGCGGTGGCATGGCGTACACCTTCCTCAAGGCCAAGGGCTACGAGATCGGCGCGTCGCTCCTCCAGGAGGACCAGATCCCGGCGGTCCAGGAGTACATCGAGCGCGCCGAGAGGAACGGCGTCGAGCTGGTCCTTCCCGTCGACGTCCTGGTCGCCCCCGAGTTCCCGGACCTGAAGACCAAGGCTCCGGCCAACCCCACCACCGTCGCCGCGGACGCCATCCCGGCCGACCAGATGGGCCTGGACATCGGTCCGGAGTCCCGCAAGCTGTACGCATCGAAGCTCACCGACGCCGCCACGGTCTTCTGGAACGGTCCGATGGGCGTCTTCGAGCACCCCGACTACGCCGAGGGCACCAAGGCGGTCGCCCAGGCTCTCCTCGACTCCCCGGCCTTCACGGTCGTCGGCGGTGGCGACTCCGCCGCGGCCGTCCGCATCCTGGGCTTCGACGAGACGGCATTCGGCCACATCTCGACCGGCGGCGGCGCCTCCCTCGAATACCTAGAGGGCAAGACGCTCCCCGGCCTCGCCGCACTGGAGGACTGACCCCGTATGACCACTCGCACGCCGCTGATGGCGGGCAACTGGAAGATGAACCTCAACCACCTCGAGGCCATCGCCCACGTCCAGAAGCTCGCTTTCGCCCTGGCCGACAAGGACTACGAGGCCTGTGAGGTCGCGGTCCTGCCGCCCTTCACCGACCTGCGCTCGGTGCAGACCCTGGTCGACGGGGACAAGCTCAAGATCAAGTACGGCGCCCAGGACCTCTCGGCGCACGACTCCGGTGCCTACACCGGCGAGATCTCCGGCTCGATGCTCGCCAAGCTCAAGTGCACGTACGTGGCGGTCGGCCACTCCGAGCGCCGCCAGTACCACAACGAGACCGACGAGATCGTCAACGCCAAGGTGAAGACCGCCTACAAGCACGGCCTCACCCCGATCCTGTGCGTCGGCGAGGAACTGGAGGTCCGCGAGGCGGGCAACCACGTCTCGCACACGCTCGCCCAGGTCGAGGGCGGTCTCAAGGACCTCTCGGCCGAGCAGGCCGAGTCGATCGTGATCGCGTACGAGCCCGTCTGGGCCATCGGCACCGGCAAGGTCTGCGGCTCCGACGACGCCCAGGAGGTCTGCGCGGCGATCCGCGGCAAGCTCGCCGAGCTGTACACGCAGGAGCTCGCCGACGCCGTCCGTATCCAGTACGGCGGCTCCGTGAAGGCCGGCAACGTCGCCGAGATCATGGCGAAGCCGGACATCGACGGCGCCCTGGTCGGCGGCGCGTCCCTGGACTCCGAGGAGTTCGTCAAGATCGTCCGCTTCCGCGACCAGTGAACCGCGTTCCGTAGCCGAACCGACGACCTGCGAGTAGGCCGTAGCGGCGTTACGTCGTACCCTTGCGGGGGCCGGGCGGCTTCGTACCCGAAGCACCGGCCCCCGTCGTCCGTCTAAGTCCGAGGAAGTTGGTCCAGCCGTGGTTATGGGGTTCTCGATCGCCCTGATCGTCTTCAGCCTGTTGCTGATGCTGCTGGTGCTGATGCACAAGGGGAAGGGCGGCGGCCTGTCCGACATGTTCGGTGGCGGCATGCAGTCCTCCGTCGGCGGCTCCTCGGTCGCCGAGCGCAACCTCGACCGCATCACCGTGGTGGTCGGTTTGCTGTGGTTCGCGTCCATTGTGGTGCTGGGCATTCTGATGAAGGTCAACAACTGATCACCGCCGACATCGGAACGGCAGCACAAACGCACATTACGCAAGCACATTCCGCACGTAAGGCCCCATGTCCGGTACGCGCCCGCAAGCGCGGCCTATCATGGGGCTTGCGTCTTCGTGCGGGGTGTAACTCCATCCACTAGACGCGCGTTGGGCCTTACGTAGACTGAGGCGCTCGCAGCGAAGCGAAACGCCGACTCGCTTTGCGGCACCATTACGCAGGGAGTTACGACCGTGGCAAGTGGCAACGCGATCCGAGGAAGCCGGGTCGGGGCGGGGCCGATGGGCGAGGCCGAGCGTGGCGAGTCCGCGCCCCGGCTGCGCATCTCCTTCTGGTGCTCGAACGGGCACGAGACGCAGCCCAGCTTCGCCAGCGACGCGCAGGTCCCCGACACCTGGGACTGCCCGCGCTGCGGCTTCCCCGCCGGACAGGACCGGGACAATCCGCCGGACCCGCCGCGCACCGAGCCGTACAAGACGCACCTCGCGTATGTACGGGAACGGCGCAGCGACGCGGACGGTGAGGCGATCCTCGCCGAGGCGCTCGCCAAGCTGCGGGGCGAGATCTAGGAGTTGACGTCCGGCCGGACACCCACGGGGTGTCCGGCCGGACGCGTTCGGGACGTGCGTCGGGACCGCGCCCGTGCCTTCTCCCGTGCCGCGCTGATACGCGTGCTCCAGCCGGACGTATCTGTTGTTGAGCCGGACGACGGCGGGACGACAGCTCACGTTCCGCCCTGATCAATTAGGTTGGGACCGGCAGCGGGGCAAGGTACGCAGCAGGACAGGTACGAAAGAAGGCTGAAGTCCCAGATGAACGCAGAAAGCCGTACCAGGCTCAACCAGACGCCCGAGTGGACCGCTCTGGCCGGGCACCGGGAGGAACTCGGCGAGGCACAGCTCCGTGAGCTGTTCGCCCAGAACCCCGGACGCGGCACCGGATACACCCTCCAGGTCGGCGATCTGCACGTCGACTACTCCAAGCACCTCGTCACCGACGAGACACTGCGGCTGCTGCGCGCGCTGGCCGCCGCCACGGACGTGTTCGGCCTGCGGGACGCCATGTTCCGCGGGGAGAAGATCAACACGACCGAGGACCGTGCGGTCCTGCACACCGCGCTGCGCGCCCCGCGTGACACCGTTGTCGAGGTCGACGGCGAGAACGTCGTACCGGCCGTGCACGCCGTCCTCGACAAGATGGCCGGCTTCGCCGAGCGCGTCCGCTCGGGCGAGTGGACGGGACACACCGGCAAGCGCATCAAGAACGTCGTGAACATCGGCATCGGCGGCTCCGACCTCGGCCCGGCGATGGCGTACGAGGTGCTGCGGTCCTTCACCGACCGCGACCTGGCCGTCCGCTTCGTGTCGAACGTGGACGGGGCCGACCTGCACGAGGCCGTACGGGACCTGGACCCGGCCGAGACACTGTTCGTCATCGCCTCGAAGACCTTCACCACCATCGAGACGATCACCAACGCGACCTCCGCCCGGGACTGGCTGCTGACCGAGCTGAAGGCCGGTCAGGAAGCCGTCGCCAAGCACTTCGTGGCGCTGTCGACGAACGCCGAGAAGGTCGCGGACTTCGGTATCGACACGGCCAACATGTTCGAGTTCTGGGACTGGGTCGGCGGCCGCTACTCGTACGACTCGGCGATCGGTCTGTCGCTGATGATCGCGATCGGCCCGGACCGCTTCCGGGAGATGCTGAACGGCTTCCACCTCGTCGACGAGCACTTCAGGACCGCGCCCGCCGAGTCCAACGTGCCTTTGCTGCTGGGCCTGTTGGGCGTCTGGTACGGCAACTTCCATGACGCGCAGGCGCACGCGGTGCTGCCGTACTCGCACTACCTGTCCAAGTTCACCGCGTACTTGCAGCAGCTCGACATGGAGTCCAACGGCAAGTCCGTGGACCGCGACGGGCTGCCTGTGGCGTGGGAGACGGGCCCGGTCGTATGGGGCACGCCCGGTACCAACGGGCAGCACGCGTACTACCAACTCATCCACCAGGGCACGAAGTTGATCCCGGCGGACTTCATCGGGTTCGCCGAGCCGGTCGTCGATCTGCTGCCGGGTCTGGTCGCCCAGCACGACCTGCTGATGGCCAACTTCTTCGCGCAGACGCAGGCGCTGGCCTTCGGCAAGACGCCGGACGAGGTGCGGGCGGAGGGCGTGCCCGAGGAGCTGGTGCCGCACAAGACGTTCAAGGGCAACCACCCGACGACCACCATCCTCGCGCGCGAGCTCACCCCGTCGGTGCTCGGCCAGCTGATCGCCCTCTACGAGCACAAGGTGTTCGTCCAGGGCGCGATCTGGAACATCGACTCCTTCGACCAGTGGGGCGTCGAGCTCGGCAAGGTCCTCGCCAAGCGTGTGGAGCCCGCGCTGACGGAGGGTGCGGACGTGCCGGGACTCGACGAGTCCACCACGGCGCTCGTGGCCAAGTACCGGGAGCTGCGCGGCCGTCAGTAGTCCCGCACCCGCGGTCCCGTAGCCCTGCGCCGGTAGTCGTGCAGTAGTCGTGTGGATCGGGAAGCGGTCGGCGAGAATGTCGTCCGCTTCCCGTAGAATCCCGGGCGATCATGGCGTCGAGGGCTCGGGGGAGCTGAACATGGCTGGTTCGCGCGGAAGATGGCTCAGCCGCAACCTGTCGGTGGCGTCGATTCTGCAGCCCAAGGCCGTGGCGCAGGCCGTGTTCCACCCGGCGTGGATCCCGCCCGCGGTCGATCCGTCGATGGAGCGGCTGAAGCGGGTGCGTGTCATCGCCGGGGCTGTCGCGGCCTTCGGCGTGTACACGTTCGTGGAGGGCAGGTTCGACTTCAACGAAGTTCTGGAGAACATCGTTGTCGCGGCCCTCGTCCTGCTGTTCATCACGCCTCTGACGGTGGGGGTGATGCTCCTCGTCTGGCGGCGCACCGGGCGGATCCGCGAGCTGCGCGGGTCCCTGTTCAACACGCTCAAGCTGCTGCTGCTCTTCATCGGCATGGTCGTCGGGACGGTGTTCCTGTGGCAGGCGTCGATCGCGTACGGACCCATCTGGACGGTGGTGCTCGGCCTGCCGGCGATGTGGATCACCGGCATGCTGATGTACGGGGCCGTGCAGCTGTCCGGGAACTTCTTCGGTTCCGCGGCCGTGCACCGCGGCCTGCCGCCGCTGCTCGCCACGGTGACGACCTGGCTGATGGCCATTCCCGACCTGGTCACCGGTGATCTGCACGGGCTCAGCTTCACGATGGGGATCGTCTTCATCCTGGGCGCCCCGCTGGCGGTCACGTCCATCGCCGCCCTGGAGTCGCACCGGCTCCGACGCCACCACGGCATCCGGCTGGGCGCACACCCCGCGACGCTCCCGCCCCCGCGGCCGTACGCACCGAACAACGGGTACGTGCCGCCCCAGGGGAACCCGTACCCGTACCCGCAGCCGGGCCAGCCGTACGCGCCGCCCGGCCAGCCGTACATGCCGCCGGGCCAGCCGTACGCACCTCCGGGTCAGCCCTACCCGCCCGGCCAGCCGTACCCGCCGGGCACCGGCACGCCGTACCCTCCGCCGTACGTCCAGGGCAATCCGTACGGGCCGCCCACGCAGCCCCCGTACGGTTCCTGACCCGGCTCGGGCCGCCGCGTCCTGACCCGGCTCAGGCCACCGCGCTCAGCGTGTCCGCGAGCCGTCGGCGGGCCGCGCGGGCCGCGGGCAGGGCGGCGAGGGCTGCGGCGCCGAGCACGGCGGCCGTGCCGAAGAGCAGCAGGAGGACGGGGGAGGGGCCCCGGGCGATCCCCGCGCCGATGCCGCTCGACCTGCCCTGCGCGTCGATCAGCCAGTGCGCGAGCGGCACCCCCAGCGCCGTACCGACGAGGACCGCGGCCAGCGCCGTGCACGCCGTGGCCGTCACCGTGACCGCGGTGATCTGCCGCGGGGTCAGCCCGATCGCCTTCAGGGCGAGGAGGTCCCGCTCGCCCTCGCGCACCGTGCCGCCGATGGCTGTGAGCAGCTCGATGAGGCCGATCAGGGCCAGTACGGCGATCAGTCCCACGACGACTCCGCGCAGCGGCGAGAGCCCGTCGGCCGGGTTCGGCACGGCGTGCACACTGATGTCGCCGTGCGCCGCCTCGGTCAGCTCCGCGGCCACCCGCCGCGGGTCGGCGCCGGGGCGCAACTGGAGCTGGTAGAGGGCCGCCCGGAGCTCCGGGTCGTTCTCCCGGAGGGTGTCGAGCGAGGTGGAGATGACCCGGCCGCTGTTCTCCGGCTCGATGCTGCGTCCGACGATGTGCAGGATCTGCGGCTGCGCGCCCACCGTCATTCGCACCCTGTCCCCGACGCGCACGTCCAGCAGGTCGAGCAGCCCCTGACCCGCCACCGCCTCGTCGGGGCCGCGCGCGGGGCGTCCCTCCGCCAGCGAGAACGGGTACGGATCCTGGCGCGTGCCCAGCCCGCGCAGCGCGATCGTGCCCGTCTGGCCGGGGACCAGGGCGGCCACCTCGACGCCCGGGTGGACGGCGGCGACCTGCGGGTGCCGGTCCAGCAGGGCGCGTACGTCCGGATCGGTCAGGGTCTCGTCCGCCCTTACGGTGAGCGCGGCTGCGAGACCGATCTGGTCGGGCCTGCTCTGGAAGCGGTCGATGGTGGTCCAGGCGCTCATGGCCACGACCATCAGCAGCAGCGGCAGCGCCAGCCGGGCGAGCGTGGCCAGCGAGCGTGGCCGGCGCGAGAACGCCTTGTGCCAGCCCAGGACCAGCGGGGACGGCAGCCGCAGCCCGAGCGCTCCGCGCGCCAGGCCGGACAGCCGGCCGCCGAGCGGTGCCGCGGCCCGCAGCCCCGGTACCGGCGGCACCTGTCCGGCCCGCCAGGCCGCGAGCCCGGTCGTCGCGGCGATGAACAGCACGGCGCCCACGGGCACGCCGAGGAGTGCCGCGGTGTGCCCCGGCAGCCCCTGCCACACACCGACCGCGTCCCCGAGACGCCCCGGGATCCGGCTGCCGAGGGTCTGGGTGAGGACGGCGGCGAGCACGGCGCCGAGCAGCGCGAACGAGACGTGCTGGAGCAGGAAGTTCCGCACCACCTGGCCCGGGGTGAAGCCGATCGCCTTCAGGACCGAGATGTCCCGCAGATGGCCTCGGATACGGGTGCCGATCGCACCGTGCACGGCGAGCGCGGCGGCGACCAGGGCGCCCAGGCCGAACAGGCCGAGGACCTGGCCGAGCAGCCGGTTGCCGCCCTGGGCCGCCGACCGCGCCTGCTGCCAGTGCGAGACGTCGGTGACCGCTCCGGCGCCGAGCAGGGTCACCGCGCGCTGCACGGCGTAGTCCGTGTCGTCGGGATCGGCCAGGCGCAGTCCGGTCACCTGGCCGCTACGCCCGTCGGTGCGCTGCACGGCGGACGGGAGGGCCCAGACGAGGCCGGGCCGCTCTCCGGGGCTGTAGTGGGGTTCGGCGCTGTCGGCGATGCCGAGGACGGTCAGGGTCCGTGCGGTGCCGGGCACGGTGAGGGTGTCCCCGGGCGCGGCCCACAGCGATCGGGCGAGGCTGCTCTCCAGCACCACACCGTCCGGCGCCGCGGGGTCGAGCCAGCGGCCGGAGGCGAGCAGCGGACGGCCGGTCTCGGGTCGGCCGACGATGCCGCGCAGCTCGACGGAGGCGCGGGTGCCGCGCGACTCGACGGAGGCGGCGGCGGTGGGGTACGGGCCCGAAACGGACGTGACGCTGTCCAGCTCGGCGAGTTCGCGCGCGTCGGCCGACGGGCCGGTGTGGATCCACACGTGCGCGCCCTGCGACTGGGTGAAGACACGTTGCCAGGGGTTGGTCGCGTACCCGAAGAGCGCCGTGGCCAGCAGCAGCGAGGCGACGATCCCGGTGGTGGCGAGCACGATGAACAGCGCCTCGCCGCGATGCCTGCGCAGATCGGCGTGTGCCCAGCGCAGAGTGGCCCGCACGCCGGCTCAGCCCCTCGGCCCGTGCGCGGGGAAGAGGCGATTGCCGGGGACGTGCGCGAGGGGTTCGTGCATGCCGCTCAGTCCCTCAGTTCCAGCACGCCGGATATGCCCGCGCCGCGCACGGGCGTGGCGTCGAGTTCCGCGTCGTCGGCGATACGGCCGTCGAAGAAGCTGATCACCCGGTCCGCGGCGCTCGCGAGCCGCGCGTCATGGGTGACCAGCACGATGGTCTGGCCGCGCTCGTGGAAGCGGGACAGCAGCCGGGTCACCTCGCGGGTGCCCTTGCTGTCGAGGCTGCCCGCGGGCTCGTCGGCCAGCAGCAGGGGCGGGTGGTTGACCAGGGCGCGGGCCAGCGCGACCCGCTGCTGCTCGCCGCCGGACAGCTCGCCCGGCATGCTGCGCTCCTTGCCCTCCAGGCCCAGCTCGGCGAGGAGCCGCTCGCGCTCGGCGCGCGCCTGCTTGGGGGAGAGGCCGGCGAGCAGGGCGGGCAGCTCGACGTTGTCGGCGACCGACAGGTTCGAGACCAGGTTGAAGAACTGGAAGACGATGCCGATACGGCGCCGACGCTCGACAGCCCAGCGGGCCTCGCCGTACGCGTCCGCGCACTCGCCGTCCAGCCAGATGCTGCCGGAGTCCGGTCGCTGGAGCCCGCCGAGCAGATGCAGCAGCGTCGACTTCCCGGCGCCCGAGGGGCCCGTGACGGCGACGAACTCACCCTGCCGTACGGCGAGATCCACGCCCCGCACGGCATGCGCGGGGGCGCCCTCGCCGTAGTAGGTCTTGACCAGGCCCTCGGCACGCAGCAGGGCGGCGCCCTCGGCGCGCGACGAAGGAGCGGTGCGGCTCACTCCAGCTCCTCCAATTCCTCCTGGCAGCGTTCCAGCCAGTCGAGGTCCGCCTGCAGATGCAGCATGGCGCCCTCTATGAGCAGCTGGGAAATGCGGTTGTCCCGGCTCTCGCTCGCGGCGAGTTTCGACAGACTGCGCATGGTGTTCAGGTACTCGCGCCGTTGTTTGTTGATCAGGGTGATCTGGTCGGCGAGCCCGGTCTGCGGTGCGAGCGCGAGCTTCATGAAGAACTCGTCCCGCACGCGCGGCTCGTCCGCCGTCTCCTCGTACCAGGCGCGCAGCGCCTCACGCCCGGCGTCGGTGAGGTGGTAGATCTTCTTGTTGGGCCGGCTCGACTGCTCGACTTCCTCGCCCTCGATCAGTCCCGACTTCTCAAGGCGGCCGAGCGTCACATAGATCTGGCCGACGTTCGGCTGAGGGTACGCGGAGCCCAGCAGTTGCTCAAGGCCCTGCTTGAGCTCGTATCCGTGGGCCGGGCCGCGCGCCAGCAGGGCCAGGAGGGGCAGCCGCACCAGTGCTCTCCTCCGCCCTTTCTCTCGGTTCGCCTTCGGGGCGCGCCGGCCGGTGTTGAGGGGCCGATGTGCCGCAGGCCCTAGTATCGCCCATACCTAACAGGTATACATGGCCTGACTCTGGGCGAAGGTGCCCGGCAGCCGGTGTACCAAGGAGGAACCTATGCGGTGGATGCGTGCCGCGGGTAGGGGACTCCTGGTCGCGGCGGTGGTGCTGAGCGGTTATGTCGCCTCGGGCGCGCAGGCCGACCGAGCACGCGGCGGCGGCCGGGGTCCGCTCACGCTGGCCACCGCCGGGGATCTCACCAGCTATCTGGGGCCGCTGCTCGACGGCTGGAACCGTACCCACCCCGGCGAGAAGGTCACCCTCGTCGAACTCCCGGACTCCGCCGACGAGACCCGTGCGCAGCTGACCACCGACCTGCGCGGCGGTGACCGGAGCCGCTTCGACGTCCTGAACATCGACGTCGCCTGGACCTCGGAGTTCGCCGCCGCGGGCTGGATCTCCCCACTGTCCCGGGACCGCTTCCCGCTCGACGGCTTCCTGCCGCAGGTCGAGGACACGGCGACCTACGACGGACGGCTGTACGCGGTCCCGTACGTCACCAACGCGGGGCTGCTCCTCTACCGCAAGGACATCCTCGACAAGGAGGGCGTCGCGCCCCCGCGCACCTGGGCCGAGCTGGAGAAACAGGCGAGGGTCATCGCGCCGAAGTACGGGCTCGACGGCTACGCGGGCCAGTTCCTGCCCTACGAGGGGCTCACCGTGAACGCCGCCGAGGCGGTCTATTCGGCGGGCGGCACGATCCTGGGTGACGAGGGTGAGCGTGTCACCGTCGACTCGGCGGCGGCTCGCGAGGGCATCGGGTTCCTGGCCCGTGGAGTGCGCGACGGCTGGATCCCCAAGGAGGCGCTGACGTACAAGGAGGAGGAGTCCAAGCAGGCCTTCCAGGACGGCCGGCTCCTCTTCCTGCGCAACTGGCCGTACGCCTATGTCGGCGCCTCCGCCAAGGGCTCGGCGGTCGCCGGGAAGATCGGCGCGGTGCCGCTGCCCGGACCCGACGGGCCGGGTGCGAGCGTGCTCGGCGGCTCCAACCTCGCGGTCAACGCGCACGCCCGCCACCCCGACTCCGCCGCGCGTCTCATCTCGTACCTGACGAGCGAGCGGGTCCAGCGTCTGGTCCTCACCAAGGGGGCGCTGCCGCCCGTGCGGGCCGCGCTCTACCGGGACCCGGAGCTGATCCGGCGGTTCCCGTACCTGCCGACGCTGCGCGCGAGCCTTGTCACGGCGGCGCCGCGTCCCAAGAGTCCGCGCTACGACCAGGTCAGCCTGGCCGTGCAGGCCGTGGTGCAGGACGCGATGACCGGGCATCAGACGCCCGAGGCCGCGGTGCGTCGCCTCGCGAACGAGCTGGCGGACATCTCCCGCCGAGGCTGAGCGCTCTTTCCGACGCGCTCGACGGCTCCTAGTTACCTGTTAGGTAACGCGTGTATCTCGTCTTCGGTCGCAGTGGGTAGAAATATCCTATTATTAAATCCCACCTTCCGAGTGCTCTCTGTCTACTCGTTGACATCTGCGCGACACGGTTACTTAACATGCATGCATAACCGTCGGCACGCACAGACAGGTCAACGGGTGACGCTCAACATGCACCGCTGGTGGCGCGACGCAGTGATCTACCAGGTCTACGTCCGGAGTTTCCTGGACAGCACCGGGGACGGCATCGGCGATCTCGCCGGAGTCAGGGCCGGACTGCCGTATCTGAAGAAGCTTGGCGTCGACGGCGTCTGGCTGAGCCCCTTCTACCCCTCGCCGCAGCACGACCACGGCTACGACGTGGCCGACTACCGCGACGTCGACCCCGTCTTCGGTGACCTCGGCGAGTTCGACCTGCTGATGACGGACGCCCGGCGGCTCGGCATCAAGGTGCTCCTCGACATCGTCCCGAACCACTGCTCGCAGGAGCATCCGTGGTTCCAGGAGGCACTGGTCGCGGCACCGGGCAGCGACGCCCGCGCCCGCTTCCACTTCGCCGACGGCCGCGGCCCGGACGGCTCCGAGCCGCCCAACAACTGGCACTCCATGTTCGGCGGCCCCGCGTGGAGCCGGGTCACCGAGCAGGACGGCACCTCCGGCCAGTGGTACCTGCACATGTTCACGCCCGAGCAGCCCGACCTGAACTGGCGCAACCCCGAGGTCGGCGACCACTTCGACCAGGTCCTGCGCTTCTGGCTCGACCGGGGCGTCGACGGCTTCCGCATCGACGTCGCCGCCGGCCTCTACAAGCACCCCGACCTGCCGGACTCGCCCGACCCCGAGGCCGACGCCCGCACCCGCGACTCGGTCAATCCGCTCGCCTGGAACCAGCCCGAGGTGCACGACGTCTGGCGGCACTGGCGGTCGGTGTGCGAGGAGTACACCGCCCGCGACGGCCAGGAGCGGCTCCTCGTCGGCGAGGTCTCCGTGCCGACCGCCCGCGAACACGCCCTGTACGTACGCCACGACGAGCTGCACCAGGCCTTCTTCTTCGACCTGCTGAGCGCGCCCTGGAACGCGGACGCCTTCCGCAAGGTCATCTCCCACGCCATGCAGGACATCGCGGGCACCGGCTCGACGGTCACCTGGGTCCTCAACAACCACGACCAGGTCCGCACGGTCACCCGCTACGGCGAACTGGGCACCGAGGGCAGCGGCCTGGGCGCCGCCCGAGCCCGCGCCGCCGCGCTGCTGATGCTGGCGCTGCCCGGAGCCGCGTACATCTACCAGGGAGAGGAGCTCGGGCTGCCCGAGGTCGTCGATCTGCCCGACGACGTGCTCACCGACCCGATCTTCCGCCGCACCGGCAGCCGCGCCCGGATCCGCGACGGCTGCCGGGTGCCGCTGCCGTGGTCCGGGCACGCCTCACCGTTCGGCTTCACCTCCGGCGCCGACAGCGCCAAGCCATGGCTGCCGCAGCCCGCCTACTTCGCCGAGTACGCCACCGACCGCGCCCTCGCCGACACCCACTCGTTCTGGCACCTCTACCGCGACGGACTCCAACTGCGGGCCGGACTGCCCCAGTTGGGCGAGGGCGCGCTGCGCTGGCTGGACACCCAGCCCGGCGTCCTGGCCTTCGTCCGCGGCGACGGCCTGGTCTGCGCCGTCAACTTCGGTACGGCGCCGACGCCCGCGCCGGTCTCCGGCACTCCCCTGCTGTCCAGCGGCCCCTGCGCGCCCGGCGTCCTGCCCGGCTCGACGGCCGCCTGGTGGATCAGCGACTGCACCAACCCCTGAGCCGCCGACTCCCGCACCACCCAGCTCAGCTGACTGCCCGTCAATTCCCCTGCCCTCGAAGGAACATCAATGATGATGCGACGACGTACGACCCTGCTCACGAGCTGCATAGCTCTCGCGCTGTCCCTCGGCGCCACCGCCTGTGGAGGCGGCGACGTCTCCGCAGGCGGCGGCGACAAGCCGCTCGGCGGCCAGACGATCAACGTGGCCGGTGTCTGGTCCGGCAGCGAGCAGAAGAACTTCCAGAAGGTCCTGGACGCGTTCACCGAGAAGACCGGCGCCAAGACCCAGTTCACCTCCACCGGAGACAATGTCTCCACGGTCGTCGGCAGCAAGATCGAGGGCGGCAACGCCCCCGACGTGGTGATGGTCCCGCAGGTCGGCGTGCTCCAGCAGTTCGCGAAGGAGGGCTGGCTCAAGCCGCTGTCCGCGACGGCCCAGAAGTCCGTCGGCGCCAACTACGCGAGCGTGTGGAAGAACTACGGCAGCGTCGACGGCACCCTGTACGGCCTGTACTTCAAGGCCGCCCACAAGTCGACCGTCTGGTACAGCCCCGACGCCCTCGACGAGGCGGGCGTCGAGGCGCCGACGACGTACGACGCGATGCTGGAGGCCGGGCGGACCGTCTCGGAGTCGGGCCTCGCGGCCTTCTCCGTCGCCGGACAGGACGGCTGGACGCTCACCGACTGGTTCGAGAACGTCTACCTCTCGCAGGCCGGCCCCGAGAAGTACGACGCCCTGGCCGCCCACAAGATCAAGTGGACCGACCCGACCGTCGTCGCGGCCCTCACCACTCTCGGCGAGCTCTTCAAGGACAAGGAGCTGATAGCCGGCGGCCAGAAGGGGGCCCTGAACACCGACTTCCCCGGCTCCGTCGAGAAGGTCTTCGGGCCGGAGCCCTCGGCAGGCCTGGTCTACGAGGGCGACTTCGTGGCCGGTGTCGCGAAGGACCAGTTCGGCAAGAAGATCGGCGAGGACGCGGACTTCTTCCCCTTCCCCGCGGTCGGCACCGGCAAGGCGCCCGTGGTCAGCGGCGGCGACGCGGCCGTCGTCCTCAAGGACGGCAAGAACCAGAAGGCCGCCATGGAGTTCCTGGAGTACCTCACGACCCCCGAGGCCTCCGCCGTGTGGGCCGAGGCCGGCGGCTTCCTCTCCCCGAACAAGAAGCTCGACCTCGCCTCCTACGGCGACGACGTCACCCGCGAGACCGCCAAGTCCCTGGTGGACGCCGGGGATTCGGTCCGCTTCGACATGTCGGACCAGGCCCCGGCCGCGTTCGGCGGCACCAAGGGCGCCGGCGAGTGGAAGATCCTCCAGGACTTCCTGCGCGACCCGTCCGACCCGAAGGGGACCGCGGCCGCGCTGGAGCAGGCCGCCGCCAAGGCGTACCAGGGCTGATCGCCATGACCACCATGCTGATGAAAGAGGCGAGCCCGCCACCCGTCGCCCCGGCCGACTACGACCGCAAGCGTCGGGCCCGGCGCCGGGGCCGGTTCATCGCCCTCGCGTTCGTCTTCCCCGCCCTGCTCCTGCTCGGCGCGCTCGTCGTCTACCCCGTGCTGTTCTCCGTGGGCCGCAGCCTCTTTGACGCCTCCGGCAACCGGTTCGTGGGCGGCGACAACTACACCGAGATGTTCCGCGACCCCGCCACGCTCAAGGCCGTCCGCAACACGGCCATCTGGGTCGTCGTCGCGCCGACGCTGCTCACCGGTCTCGGGCTCGTGCTCGCCGTCCTCGTCGAGAAGATCCGCTGGGCGACGGCGTTCAAGCTCCTGCTGTTCATGCCGATGGCCGTCTCCTTCCTCGCCGCGGGCATCATCTTCCGGCTCGCGTACGACGAGGACCCCGAGAAGGGCGTCCTGAACGCCGCCGCCGTCTCCGTGCACGACGCCTTCAAGGACGCGTCCTCGTACCCGAACGCCCGGGCCCGCGAGGGCCAGGGCCTGACCAAGGCCGCCGACGGCTCGTACGGTACGACGGCCGCCGCGTCCCCCGGCGACACCGTCGGGCTCGGTCTGGTGGGCGTACGCGCCGAGGACCTGCCGGGGAGCGCGCGACCCGCGTATCCGGCGGCGACCGGGAAGGCGTCGGCCGACGAACTGCGCGGCGTCGTCTACCTGGACTTCACGCGGGGCGGGGGAGGGGAGCAGGGCAAGGTCGACAGGACCGAGAGCGGGCTGCCGGAGATGAAGGTCGAGGCGGTGCGCGACGGGAAGACCGTGGCGAGCGGCACCACCGCGGCCGACGGCTCCTTCCGCTTCCAGGACCTCGATCCGGGCTCGTACACCGTGCGGCTGCCCGCGTCGAACTTCGCCCCGCCGTACGACGGTGTCTCCTGGCTGGGCCCCGCGCTCGTCACGCCCGCCATCATCGGCGCGTACCTGTGGATCTGGACCGGCTTCGCCATGGTGCTGATCGGCGCCGGGCTCGCCGCGCTCCCGCGCGACGCGCTGGAGGCGGCCCGGATGGACGGCGCGAACGAGTGGCAGATCTTCCGCCGGATCACCGTGCCACTGCTCGGGCCCGTCCTCACCGTGGTCTTCGTGACCCTGGTGATCAACGTGATGAAGGTCTTCGACCTCGTCTACATCATCGCGCCGGGTCCGGTGCAGGAGGACGCCACCGTGCTCGCCACCCAGATGTGGCTGGTGTCGTTCGGCGGCGGCAACAACCAGGGCCTGGGCAGCGCGCTGGGGGTATTGCTCCTCCTCCTTGTCATCCCCGCCATGGTCTTCAACGTCCGCCGTTTCCGAGGGAGTCAGCGATGAACGCGATCAGGCGGTGGCTCGCCAGCAGCGTGGTGCAGGCGTTCCTCGTGCTGGTGGGTCTGGTGTGGCTCACGCCGCTGGCAGGGCTGTTCCTGTCCTCGCTGAGGTCCGCCCAGGAGACCGCGACGGGTGGCTGGTGGACCGCGCTGGCCTCGCCCGGCCAGCTGTCATTCGACAACTACTCGGCGCTGCTGGGCAATTCGGGGATGACGCAGGCGTTCTGGAACACGGTGCTGATCTCGGTGCCGACCACGTTCCTTGTAGTCGTCATCGCCGCGCTCGCCGGATATGCCTTCGCCTGGCTGGACTTCCCCGGCCGTGACCCCCTTTTCCTGCTGGTGGTCGCGCTGTTGGTGGTGCCCGTGCAGATCGGTCTGCTGCCGGTGGCCAAACTCTTCGGGCAACTGGGGCTGTTCGGCACGATTCCGGGAGTCGTGTTGTTCCACGTCTCGTACGGGCTGCCGTTCGCGATCTTCCTGCTGCGGAACTACTTCGCGGAGATGCCGAAGGAGATGCTGGAGGCGGCGCGGATGGACGGGGGTGGGGAGTGGCGGATCTTCACGCGGCTGGTGTTGCCGGTCGGGCGTCCGGCCATCGCGAGCCTCGCGATCTTCCAGTTCCTGTGGGTCTGGAACGACATGCTGGTGGCGCTGCTCTTCGCCGACAGTTCGGCGCAGCCGCTGACGGTTGAACTCCAGTCACAGATACGGCAGTTCGGCAGCAACATCGATGTGCTCGCGCCCGGGGCGTTTCTGTCGCTGGTGGTGCCGGTGGTGGTGTTCTTCGCCTTCCAGAAGCACTTTGTGCAGGGGGTTATGGCGGGGTCGGTGAAGTGACGTCCCTTGGGGGGCGAGGGTGGATTCCTCGCCCCCCCGGCCCCTACCCGTCCCTCTGGGTCTCCGCCCTGTGCGCTTGCACTGGTGGGGTGGCATCTGATCTGCGGAAACGAGAGTTTCCTGCGCGGTTGTGGACGCTGGGAGAGTGCTTACCTGGGCGCCTGGGCGCTCTGCGGCCCCTTCTCGTGGTAGGGGTTGTTCTCGGCTGGAGTCACGTGCCAGAACGTCTGTGCCGTGGCCTTGAACCGCCGATGGTCGGGGTTCAGGCCAGTGTGCTTGAGCGCCCAGATCTCAATCGGCAAGCGTTCATTGTTCGTTGGCTGGGCCTGGGCCCCGCACGTCAGACACTCGGCGGAGTAGACGCCCGCCGGGACGCTTTCGCGGGTTTCCGGCCCGAGTGTCCATGCGGCAGCCTTGATGATCGAGCGCGTCACCGGGCCTCCCGGCTGCGCCGGTTCGCTTCGGCTACCTTCGCGCTCAGCGGGTGGGGGGCTTCGACAGCTTCCCGACAGTCCGGCGCGACCGTGGGTGGCTGGTGCCGTGCGAGGCGGTACGCGCCCCACAGCTCCCGTCCGCTCTCGCAGCCGTCCTGCGCCTTGGGGATGCCCTTGCAGTCGGCGCACTTCTTCGTGTGCTCGAACCACAGGCGGTAGGTCCTCAGCATGGGGATCTCGGCGCGCTTCGTGGCCGCCCCGACCTTGTCGCCGCTCACCGGCTCACCTCGGTGAACCGGCGTGCGGACAGGGCGTGTTGGCGTTCGGAGGTACGGAGGACGTAGGCGCGTACCAGGGCGCTTGTCTCGGCCTGGTCGTGCTGGTCGTGCTGAACGTCCGTCGGCACGGGGTTGCGTCCGGCCCGGCGCAGACGCGCGAGCACAAGCAAGGCGCCCCAGACTTCCGGCGACGGCTGCACCGCGTACGTGCGAGCCTGCGCGGGGTCGATCGGGCGTGCGCGCTTCACGTGGGCACGGTTGCGCGTGCCGGGCTTCCAGAGCCGTGACAGTAGAGCTCTCACCCGTTCGAAGGCTTGTGGTACGAAGGTCATCGTCGGCGCTCCTCAGCAGCGTTGGCCGTGCCCCCGGCCGTTCCAGCGGTGCGGGGGGTCTCTTGTGTCTGGCCATGCTGCCGACCCGTGGGGGACGTACTTGCCCAGTTGGAGCGGCAGTTGGGACGTATCGGCGGTAGCGTGTGAGAACGCCCAAACGTTCCAGGGGGAAGCCTTGAACACGGCGCTACGATCAGCTAGGGCGACAGCAGGTTTCTCATCACGGCAACTCGCGGCCCGTGTGGGCGTTTCCGGCAAGACTGTTGAACGATGGGTTGCGGACGCCGAACTCATCCCGCACGCCAGAAACCGGGAAGACGCCTGCAAGGCGTTGGGAGTTGACGAAGAAATGATCTGGCCGAAAGCGGTAAAGGATCGAATCAAGACCGGCGGCGACCGGGAAATTATCCGTTCTTACCCGTACCGGTCCGCCTGCCCTTCCACAGTGTGGGGTGAATTGGTTGCCGAAGCCACGGACGAACTGTTCTTCGCGGGGTACACGAACTATTTTCTGTGGCTTGATCAGCCTGCGTTCGTTGAGACTCTTCGCAAGAAGCTCCACAGCGGGTGTCGCGTGCGTTTCCTTCTCGGTGACCCCAGCGGGGAGGTGACCCGCAATCGGGAAGCGATCGAAGATGTGGCACTCTCCGTGTCCACGCGTATCCGCATCACCCTTGAACACCTCGGCAAGCTGGGCACACATGAGGGACTGGAGACGCGCTTCTCCGCACCGGACGATGCGGTGAACCACGTGTCCCTGTCCGTGTTCCGCTTCGACAACGAAGCGTTGGTCACGCCGCATCTTGCGCGCCTGGTCGGCCATGATTCGCCACTCCTGCACCTCCGAAAGCATGACAGCGGCGGAATGTTCGACCGATTCGCCGAACACGCCGAAGAGCTTTGGACCAGAGGCGTAGAGGTAGACCGCATGACTACAACGTCTTAGCTGCTGGCGTCCACCACATGCCCTCAAACGCAGCAGTCTTCGCGATCTCGTCGGGGGTGTAGCGCCTCAGGTGGCGGTACGTCTGGGGCTGCACGTATATCGCGTTGTGGGTTCAGAGGCGCCGCCATAAGGTCACCGGCATGTCTCTACGTCTTCGTATGCGCCAAGCACTGCCGGACGCCATGCGCGCCCGTGACAAGGCCGCGGTGAGCGCCCTGCGCGCAACGCTTGCCGCGCTGGACAACGCTGAGGCGGTGCCCGTGGGAGAAGCTGAGCTCCGCGGCTTGGCCCTTGAGCAGTCGCCGGTTGGGGTAGGCGTCACCGAAGCAGCGCGGTGTGAGCTGAGCGAGCGCAGCGTGGTGGATGTCGTGCGTGCCGAGGCCGCCGAGCGACTGGAGGTTGCGGCGCGATTGACCGCGCCCGCGCACGCTGACCGAGCCGCGCGGCTCCGTGCGGAGGCCGCCGTGCTGCTTCGCTTCCTCGACGGTCCCGACACCGCATAGGAACCGGCGTCGTGTCGCAGGCGAATCGACGCAGGAGCAGGGCTGGGAACAGGTGCGGACACCGAGGGATGTGCTGGACCCTGGCGTTCCTGTCAGACTGCTGACATGATTGGCGTGATCGTGGTCAGTGACTACGACCCCCGATGGTCCGAGCAGTTCGAGGGGCTGCAGCAGCGACTGGCTGCTCACGTCGCGGATCTGGCTGTGTCCATCGAGCATGTTGGCAGCACGGCTGTGCCCGGGTGCGCCGCCAAACCGATCATCGACCTCGACATTGTGGTGTCCGAGGAGGCCGTCATGCCCGAGCTGATTTCGCGGCTCACCGGGCAGGGCTACCGACACGAAGGCGATCTGGGGATTCGGGGGCGTGCGGCATTCCGGGCCCCTTCTACGGCTCCAGAACATCATCTGTACGGCGTCGTCGCAGGCTCAAAACCCCACCTTGATCACGTCCTGCTCCGTGACTACCTGCGTCAGCGGCCCGACGAAGTCCGGTGCTACAGCACGTTGAAAGTGGCCCTGGCGCAGCGGTTCCGCGCCGATTGCGAGGGCAGGGCGGCCTACTCGGTCGCGAAGAGCACCCTGGTGGAGGAACTGGTCGTGAAGTCCTACGCCGCTCGGGCTGCTGGCGAATCGTGACGTGCGGCGGGCCGCATGAGTTGGTGATGTTGTGACGCATTACCGGGCCGCGCGGCCTTGTCCTATCCTGCCTTCTGCGGCCTCGAACGTGCACATCTCGGGCTTTTGATGGAGGAGTTGGCCGATCCGTGGGCGACCGGGTGCGAGTCCGCACTGTGCGAGCGCAGAGGCGGTAGGGGCGGCGGGGGCGGAAAAAGGGCCCCCGCCGCCCCTATTCCTCAGGACCCCTCAGCGCCCCTCAGAACCCCTCAGGGTGAAGCCGGTGGATACAAGGAACGTGGCAGGCGGGACGCCGCTGTCGCGTCCAGTAGCCACAGGGTGCGCCTGCGGCCGTACGCCCCCGCCGCCGGCGCCTGGATTTCTCCCGCGCCGGACAGGGCGATCTCAGCCGCCCGTGCCTTGTCCTCGCCCGCCGCCAGCAGCCACACCTCCCGCGCCGCCCGGATCGCGGGCAGCGTCAGCGTGACACGGGTCGGCGGTGGCTTCGGGGCGCCGTGCACGCCCACCACCGTCCGGTCCGTCTCGCGGACCGCGGGCAGCTCCGGGAAGAGCGACGCCACATGCGTGTCCGGACCGACGCCCAGCATCAGCACGTCGAAGGACGGAACCGGGCCGTGGTTCTCCGGCCCGGCGGCCTCGGCGAGTTCGGCCGCGTAGGCCTCCGCCGCCGCGTCCGCGTCCTTGCCGAAGGGACCGTCCGACGCGGGCATGGCATGCACGCGCTTCGGGTCCAGCGGCACCGAGTCGAGCAGCGCCTCGCGGGCCTGGGTGACATTGCGCTCCGGGTCGCCCTCGGGCAGGAACCGCTCGTCACCCCACCACAGGTCGAGCCGGCCCCAGTCGATGGCGTCCCGGGCAGGCGCGGCCGCGAGCGCCGCGAGGAGCCCGTTGCCGTTGCGGCCACCGGTCAGCACGACCGAGGCGTAGCCGCGCGAGGCCTGAGCGTCCACGACCTTCGTGATGAGCCGGGCCGCGGCGGCCTGGGCCATCAGTTCCTTGTCCCGGTGAACCACCAGCTGGGGAGTAGTCATGGCGAGTCCGCCTTCTTGACCGGGGGCATCTGGGCCGGAGTCGGTCGGCCCGAGTCGCCGTCGCCCGCCGGCGCCGAAGAGGCGGACGGCAGCGCCGGTGCGGATGTCCGGGCCGGGGTCGCCGGCTCCGCCGGGGCCGCCGAGTCCGGCACCTTCTGCCGGACCGGGAGCGACTCCGCGCTCCGAAGGGACGCCTCCGCCCTCTGCGTCGCCGACGGGATCCCGCCCAGCCGGTCCACCCCGAACCGCAGCGCGGACGCGTACGTGTCGTCCGGGTCCAGCCTGCGCAGCTCCTCCGCGAGCAGCTCGGACGTCTCGCGGCGCTTGAGTGCCACCGCGCGGTCCGGCTGGCCGGGCAGCGCCAGCGTGGCCATCGCCCCGTCCGACCGGTGCAGCGTGATGGGGCCACCGGTCGTCTCCAGCCGTACCTGGGTCAGGCCGGGACCGGCGGAGACGGCCCGCCGGGCGTGCACATGGAGCCGGTCGGCGAGCCACATGGCGAGCAGCTCGACGCTCGGGTTGGCCTCCTCGCCCGCCACCTCGGCGGACACGACCTCGCAGTTGATCTGGTCGAGGGCGGCGGCCAGCATCGAGCGCCACGGAGTGATCCGGGCCCACGCCAGGTCGGTGTCGCCCGGCTCGTAGCTCTCGACCCGGGACCGCAGCTCACCGACCGGCTTCTCGGCCGCGTAGCTGTCGGTGACCCGGCGTTGGCCCAGGGCGCCCAGCGGGTCGTTGGCGGGGTCGCGCGGGGCGTCCACCGACCACCAGACAACCACCGGCGCGTCCGGCAGCAGCAGCGGCAGGACGACGGACTGGGCGTGGTCGGACACCTCGCCGTACAGCCGCAGGACGACCGTCTCGCCGGTGCCCGCGTCCGCGCCGATCCGCACCTCGGCGTCCAGCCGCGACTTCGTGCGGTCGCGGGGCGTACGCGAGACGCGCTTGATCACCACGAGCGTGCGCGAGGGGTGCTCGTGCGAGGCGTCGTTGGCGGACTTCAGCGCGTCGTACGCGTTCTCCTCGTCGGTGACGATGACGAGGGTGAGGACCATGCCGACGGCGGGGGTGCCGATGGCCCGGCGGCCCCGCACCATCGCCTTGTTGATCTTGCTGGCCGTGGTGTCCGTGAGATCTATCTTCATGGGCGACGCCAGCTCCGTCCGTCTCGCTTCAGCATTTCGTCCGCCTCGGCGGGCCCCCACGTTCCGGACGGGTACTGCGCGGGCTTGCCGTACTTGTCCCAGTGCTCCTCGATCGGGTCGAGGATCTTCCAGGACAGCTCGACCTCCTCGGTGCGCGGGAAGAGGTTCGAGTCGCCGAGCAGGACGTCCAGGATCAGGCGCTCGTACGCCTCCGGGCTGGACTCGGTGAACGACTCGCCGTACGCGAAGTCCATCGAGACGTCCCGGATCTCCATCGAGGTGCCGGGCACCTTGGAGCCGAAGCGGACCGTGATGCCCTCGTCGGGCTGGACGCGGATGACGATCGCGTTCTGGCCCAGCTCCTCCGTCGCCGTGTGGTCGAAGGGGGAGTGGGGCGCCCGCTGGAAGACCACCGCGATCTCCGTGACACGGCGGCCCAGGCGCTTGCCGGTCCTCAGGTAGAACGGGACGCCCGCCCAGCGGCGGTTGTCGACCTCGACCTTGATCGCCGCGTAGGTGTCGGTCTTCGACTTGGGGTCGATGCCGTCTTCCTGGAGGTAGCCGACGGCCTTCTCGCCGCCCTGCCAGCCCTCGGCGTACTGACCGCGGACCGTGTCGCGGCCCAGGTCCTTCGGCAGCTTCACCGCGCCGAGCACCTTGGTCTTCTCCGCGGCGAGCGCGTCCGCGTCGAAGGAGGCGGGCTCCTCCATGGCCGTGAGGGCCATCAGCTGGAGCAGGTGGTTCTGGATGACGTCACGGGCGGCGCCGATGCCGTCGTAGTAGCCGGCCCGGCCGCCGATGCCGATGTCCTCGGCCATGGTGATCTGGATGTGGTCGACGAAGGACCGGTTCCAGATCGGCTCGAACATCTGGTTCGCGAAGCGCAGCGCCAGGATGTTCTGGACCGTCTCCTTGCCCAGGTAGTGGTCGATGCGGAAGACCTGGTCCGGGGCGAAGACCTCCTCGACCGTCGTGTTGAGCTCCTCGGCCGACTTGAGGTCGTGGCCGAACGGCTTCTCGATGACCGCGCGCCGCCAGGAACCGCTCGACTGGTCGGCGAGCCCGTGCTTCTTCAGCTGCCGGATGACCACCGGGAAGGCGGACGGCGGCACGGAGAGGTAGAAGGCGAAGTTGCCGCCCGTCCCCTGTGCCTTGTCCAGCTCGCCGATCGTCTCGCGCAGCCGCTCGAACGCGTCGTCGTCGTCGAAGGTGCCCTGGACGAAGCGCATCCCCTGGATGAGCTGCTGCCAGACCTCCTCGCGGAAGGGAGTACGGGCATGCTCCTTGACGGCGTCGTGGACCTCCTGGGCGAAGTCCTCGTGCTGCCATTCACGCCGCGCGAAGCCGACGAGCGAGAAGCCCGGAGGCAGCAGACCACGGTTCGCAAGGTCATAAACGGCAGGCATGAGCTTTTTACGGGACAAATCGCCCGTGACCCCGAAGATGACGAGGCCCGACGGCCCCGCGATACGCGGGAGCCGTCGGTCCGCCGGGTCACGCAGCGGATTGCTGCTTGACAAGATTTCAGCCCTCCGAGGGGGCGAGGCGGTCGAGCTCTGCCTCGGTCGACTTGAGCAGGTCGTTCCAGGACGCCTCGAACTTCTCGACGCCCTCGTCCTCCAGGAGCTGGACCACTTCGTCGTACGAGATCCCGAGCTTCTCGACCGCGTCGAGCTCGGCACGGGACTGCTCGTACGTACCGGCGATGGTGTTGCCGGTGATCTTGCCGTGGTCCTCGGCGGCGAACAGGGTCGCCTCCGGCATGGTGTTCACCGTGTTCGGCGCGACCAGGTCGTCGACGTACAGGGTGTCCTTGTAGGCCTTGTCCTTGACGCCGGTCGAGGCCCACAGCGGACGCTGCTTGTTGGCCTGCGCCTTGTCCAGGGCGGCCCAGCGGTCCGAGGAGAAGACCTCCTCGTACGCCTCGTAGGCCAGCCGCGCGTTGGCGAGACCCGCCTTGCCGCGGGCGGCCTTGGCCTCGGGGGTGCCGAGGGCGTCGAGCCGCTTGTCGATCTCGGTGTCCACGCGGGACACGAAGAACGACGCCACGGAGTGGATGCCGGCCAGGTCGATCCCGGCGGCCTTGGCCTTCTCCAGGCCCGCGAGGTACGCGTCCATGACCTCGCGGTAGCGCGCCAGCGAGAAGATCAGCGTGACGTTGACGCTGATGCCCCGGCCGATCGTCTCGGTGATCGCGGGCAGGCCAGCCCTGGTCGCCGGGATCTTGATCAGCGTGTTCGGGCGGTCGACGAGCCAGGCGAGCTGCTTGGCCTCGGCGACGGTCGCCTCGGTGTTGTGCGCCAGTCGCGGGTCGACCTCGATGGAGACCCGGCCGTCCTGGCCCTGCGTGGAGTCGTAGACCGGGCGCAGGATGTCGGCGGCGTCACGGACGTCCGCCGTCGTGATCATGCGGATGGCTTCTTCGACGGTGACCTTGCGGGCGGCGAGGTCGGCGAGCTGCTGCTCGTAACCGTCACCGCTGCTGATCGCCTTCTGGAAGATCGACGGGTTGGTGGTGACGCCCACGACGTGCTGCTGGTCGATCAGTTCGGCGAGGTTGCCGGACGTGATCCGCTTGCGCGACAGGTCGTCCAGCCAGATCGCGACGCCTTCCTCGGAGAGGCGCTTCAGTGCGTCTGTCATGGAAAATGCATCTCCTACGTGTCGTATGTCAGCGTCAGCGCTGGGCTGCGGCGATCGATTCCCGCGCTACGGCGGCCACGTTCTCGGCAGTGAAGCCGAACTCCTGGAAGAGCACCTTGCCGTCGGCCGAAGCACCGAAGTGCTCCAGGGAAACGATGCGACCCGCGTCCCCGACGTACTTGTGCCAGGTGAGACCGATACCGGCCTCGACCGCGACCCGTGCCTTCACGTTCGGCGGCAGGACGCTGTCCCGGTACCCCTGGTCCTGCTCCTCGAACCACTCCACGGAGGGCATGGACACGACCCTGGTCGGGGTGCCCGCGGCCTCCAGCTGCTCACGTGCGTCGACGGCCACGTGCACCTCGGAACCGGTCGCGATGAGAACGACCTGCGGGGTCCCGGTGGACGCCTCGAAGAGCACGTAACCGCCCTTCGCCGCATTCTCGTTGGGCTCGTACGCCGGTACGCCCTGACGGGTCAGCGCGAGGCCGTGCGGGGCACCCTTGCCGAAGACCTTGGTGTAGCGCCGGAGGATCTCGCGCCAGGCGATCGTGGTCTCGTTGGCGTCCGCGGGACGGACGACGTTGAGGCCCGGAATGGCGCGCAGGGTGGAGAGGTGCTCGACCGGCTGGTGCGTCGGGCCGTCCTCGCCCAGGCCGATGGAGTCGTGGGTCCACACGTACGTCACCGGCAGGTGCATCAGTGCGGACAGGCGGACCGCGTTGCGCATGTAGTCGGAGAACACCAGGAAAGTGCCGCCGTAGACACGGGTGTTGCCGTGCAGCGCGATGCCGTTCATCTCCGCGGCCATGGAGTGCTCGCGGATGCCGAAGTGGATCGTGCGGCCGTACGGGTTCGCCTCCGGCAGCGGGTTGTCCGCCGGGAGGAACGACGACGTCTTGTCGATCGTCGTGTTGTTCGAGCCCGCCAGGTCGGCCGAGCCGCCCCACAGCTCGGGGATGACCGCGCCGAGGGCCTGGAGAACCTTGCCGGAGGCCGCACGCGTGGCGACGCCCTTGCCCGCCTCGAAGACCGGGAGCTTCTCCTCCCAGCCGGTGGGCAGTTCGCCCGCGGCGATGCGGTCGAACTCGGCGGCGCGCTCGGCGTTGCCGTCGCGCCACTCCTGGAACGACTTCTCCCACTCCGCCTTGACCTGACGGCCGCGCTCGCCCAGCGCGCGGGTGTGCGTGATGACCTCGTCGGAGACCTCGAAGGCCTTCTCCGGGTCGAAGCCCAGCACCCGCTTGGTGGCCGCGACCTCGTCCTCGCCGAGCGCAGAGCCGTGCGCGGCCTCGGTGTTCTGCGCGTTCGGAGCGGGCCAGGCGATGATCGAGCGCATCGCGATGAACGACGGCTTGTCGGTCACCAGCTTCGCGGCCTCGATCGCGTTGTACAGGGCGTGCGGGTCGAGGTCGCCGTCCGGCTTCGGGGCCACGCGCTGCACGTGCCAGCCGTACGCCTCGTAGCGCTTCACCGTGTCTTCGGAGACGGCCGTCTCCGTGTCGCCCTCGATCGAGATGTGGTTGTCGTCCCACAGCAGGATCAGGTTGCCCAGTTGCTGGTGGCCGGCCATGGAGGACGCCTCCGCGGAGATGCCCTCCTGGAGGCAGCCGTCACCGGCGATCGCGTAGATGAAGTGGTCGAACGGGGAGGTGCCCTGGGCCGCCTCCGGGTCGAACAGACCACGCTCGTAGCGGGCGGCCATCGCCATGCCCACCGCGTTGGCGACACCCTGGCCGAGCGGGCCGGTGGTGGTCTCCACGCCGGGGGTGTGCCCGTACTCCGGGTGGCCCGGGGTGCGGGAACCCCACGTCCGGAAGGCCTTCAGATCGTCCAGCTCCAGGCCGAAACCGGCCAGGTAGAGCTGGGTGTAGAGGGTCAGGGACGAATGACCGGCGGACAGCACGAAGCGGTCACGGCCGGTCCAGTCGGGGTCCGCCGGGTCGTGCCGCATCACCTTCTGGAAGAGGGTGTAGGCGGCGGGCGCCAGGCTCATCGCCGTACCCGGATGGCCGTTGCCGACCTTCTGTACGGCATCGGCGGCCAGGATGCGGGCGGTGTCGACGGCCCGCTGGTCCAATTCGGTCCACTCGAGGTCTGTTGTGGTCGGCTTGGTGCTCACCCTGGGTCAGGGCTCCTCTCCACATGTTCCACATGTCGAATGCCGGTGCACGTCGCGCCCACCGGCTCGCTGTCGAGCCTACCCCCGTAGGAACGCGCATTTTTTCGAGTCATTCCAGACTGCCGGGACTCTCCCTCGTCTGCCTCCCGACCGGCGCGTTCTGTGTTCGGCAAGTGAATACGGAGACATTCATCCGACTGCTCAACGCGACGCCGATCTGTCCTGCGCGAGGGCCTTCCAACACGATCCGACCCCCGCGAAGGCCGGGGTATGGGCAACGTCTACAGTGGCGTGGTACGCGCGAGCCTTTACCGGGAGTTCACACTCGGGGCTCGCTGGGAAGTCTCTGTCAGGGGTGTGCGTGACGGCCGTTGAATCCCGTCCTGCGGGTGGGGGTACCGCCCGTGCCCTTAAGGCTACGGGGGAACTCGGGACGAGTCAGGGCGCGAAGCGGGGCACGAACCACCGGCCGTTCTGGGCCCGGGTCAAGGCGTTCGTCGCTCTCACCAAGCCGCGGATCATCGAGCTGCTGCTGATCACCACCGTGCCGGTGATGTTCCTCGCGCAGCAGGGTGTGCCCGATCTCAAGCTGGTGCTCCTCACCTGTGTCGGCGGCTTCCTCTCCGCGGGCGGCGCCAACGCCCTGAACATGTACCTCGACCGCGACATCGACGCGCTCATGGAGCGCACCTCGCAGCGTCCACTGGTCACCGGCATGGTCAGCCCCCGCGAGTGCCTCGCCTTCGGCATCACCCTCGCCGTGGTCTCGACGCTGCTGTTCGGCCTGACCGTCAACTGGCTGTCCGCCTGGCTGTCGCTGGGGGCCCTGCTCTTCTACGTCGTCGTCTACACGATGATCCTCAAGAGGCGTACGTCGCAGAACATCGTGTGGGGCGGTATCGCCGGCTGTCTGCCGGTCCTGATCGGCTGGTCCTCCGTCACCAACTCCATGTCGTGGGCCCCGATCATCCTCTTCATGGTCATGTTCTTCTGGACGCCGCCGCACTACTGGCCACTCTCCATGAAGGTGAAGGACGACTACGCGCGCGTGGGTGTGCCGATGCTGCCGGTCATCGCCTCCAACCGGGTCGTCGCGCGGCAGATCGTCCTCTACAGCTGGGCCATGGTCGCCGTCTCCCTGCTGCTGACGCCGCTCGGTTACACGGGCTGGTTCTACACGGTCGTGGCCCTGGTGACCGGCGGCTTCTGGCTCTGGGAGGCGCACGGCCTGCAGACCCGGGCGAAGGACGGCGCCGTGGGCGCCAAGCTGAAAGAGATGCGGCTCTTCCACTGGTCCATTACTTACGTGTCGCTGCTGTTCGTGGCGGTGGCAGTGGACCCGTTCCTGCGGTGACGCTCCGCTGAGCGGGGGCGAACGGGGTTCGTAGTCGACTGCGGGTGCGTCGTGGCTGGTCGCGCCCACGCGGCGCCGCCGCACATCGATACAGCCCGCGCCCCTGAGGGGCGCCATGGCCGGCCCGGGTGCGTGGGCAAGGCCACTCGGTCCCGGCGTCGCCGAACGATCTACCCGTCGGTAGCATCCTGCGTATGGCAGAAACCCAGCAGGACGACGAGGGCGCGGGCGCCAAGCAGAATGCCAAGCAGGACGCCAAGGCGGAGCGCCACGCGGCGAAGCTCGCCAAGCAGATCTCCTCCTTCGCGCAGGCCCACGGCGGTGCCGAGGGGCAGATCGCGTACATCGGCCAGAAGGGCGCCCGGATCGTCCTCGTCGGCGAGGACGGCGGCTGGGGCGACCTCGTGGCCCCCACCTTCGCCATCGCCGAACAGGCCGTGAAGAAGTCCGGCATCACCGTCCACGAGGACTTCGACGGCGAGTTCGCGAACAAGGTGAAGACCGGCCCGTACGAGTGGACGCGCATGGCGGGCATCCAGCTCGGCGGCCCCGCCAACAACTGACCGGCGCTCCTTAAAAGCAGGGGCGCGGGGCCGTATCGATGCGGCGGCGCCGCGTGGGCGCGACCAGCCACGAACGGCCCGCGGATCAACGACAACCCGCACTCCCTGCCCGCGCAACCCGCGGAGGGCTTCGCACGGGGTGTGGGAAAGCAACACCTGACGACCGGTTCACCCGTTAGGACCTGAAGAGACAGGGTCCAGTCGCGGGGGGAGTCCGGATGATCGAAACGCCGTCGCTGGTGGACCAGTACTGCCACGGCGTGCTGCGGACGGAGCTGGGTCTCGGCACATTCGAGGCCCACCTCGCCCGGGGCGAGGGCCCGCCCGCCGCCGGGACCACGTTCTTCGACACGCAGACCGGGTTCGCCGTACGCCGCTGGTGTCCGCCCCTGCTGGGCCTGGAACCCCACTGTCCGCCCGCCCGCTACCTCGCGCGACGCCGGGAACTCGGCGTCCTGGAGGCGGGGCGCAGGCTGCTGCGGGGGAGCGGGATCACGACCTACCTGGTCGACACCGGTCTGCCGGGCGATCTGACCGGGCCCGGCGAGATGGCCTCCACGGGGGCCGCGCACGCCCACGAGATCGTCCGCCTGGAGCCGCTCGCCGAGCAGGTCGCCGACACCTCCGGCACGGTCGAGTCGTTTCTCGCCAACCTCGCCGAGGCGGTGCACGGGGCGGCCGCGAACGCCGTGGCCTTCACCTCGGTGGCGGGCGTACGGCACGGTCTGGCGCTCGCGCCCGAACCGCCCGGGCCGGGAGAGGTACGGGGTGCGGCGGGACGATGGCTGGCGGACCGCCGGGTGGGCGGGCCGCTGAGCGATCCGGTCCTGCTCAGGCATCTCCTGTGGATCGCGGTCGCCTCCGGTCTGCCGCTCCAGCTCCACGCGGGGCTCGGCGAGCCCGGCCTGCGCATCGACCGCACCGACCCCGTCCTCCTCACCGACTTCGCCCGCGCGACGGCCGACCTCGGCACACACCTGGTCCTGCTGCACGGCTACCCGTACCACCGCCACGCGGCGCACCTCGCCGGGGTCTTCCCGCATGTGTACGCCGACCTGGGCGCCGCCCTCGTCCGCACCGGAGCCCGCGCGTCCGCCGTCCTCGCCGAGATCCTGGAGCTCGCCCCCTTCGGCAAGATCCTCTTCTCCAGCGGCGCACATGGCCTGCCCGAACTCCATGTGGTCGGAGCACGCCTCTTCCGCGAGGCACTCGCCAGGGTGCTCGGCACCTGGGTGGCCGAGGGCGCCTGGTCACTGGCCGACGCGCAACGGGTGGCGGGACTGATCGCGGCGGGGAACGCGCGGCGGGTGTACGGGGTGGAGTGAGACGGGTGTACGGGGTGGAGCGAGCTGTACAGACTGTGCGTATGACACGCAGCGACGCGACCGACCGGCTCCTCGACCGCTTCCGGACCGAACTGCGCGACCTCACCCCCCTCGCCGTGTGGGCACACGGCTCGCTCGGCGGGGGCGACTACCAGGAGGGTCGCAGCGACCTGGACCTGATCGTGGTCCTGGACGACCCGATCACGGCGAGGACGGTCTGGCGGGTGGCCCGGCTGCACGCCCGCCTGCGTGCAGAACCGCTTGTCGGCAAGCTGCACTGCAGCTATCTGACGCCCGGCACGGCGGCCGGTGCCGAGCGGCGGCACCTCACATGGGCGCACGAGCAGCTCTTCAAACGGACGGTCACGCCGGTGACCCGGCGCGAGCTGCACACCTTCGGACTGGTCCTGGAGGGGGAGCCGCCCGGGAGTCTGCTGCCGCCGGTGACGGACGCCAACCTCGCCGAGTTCGTCGTACGGGACCAGCGGGACTTCTGGCGGCGGCAGGTGGACCGGGCCGACAACTGGACGCAGGACGTCTGGGTGGACCTGGGGCTCGTCACCCACGCCCGTGCCGCGGCCACGCTGAAGGACGGGCGGCTGATCACCAAGCGGGAGGCACTCGACCTGCTGCCCGGTCTCGGTGCCCCGGTAGAGGTGGTCGAGGACGTCAGGAGACGGCGGTACGAGGAGCCGGGGGCACCGGTTGAGGAGCCGCGGGTACCGGTGCCGGTGCCGGCCCAAGAGTGGACGGCCCGCAGAGCGGAGTTGACCCGCGGCTACCTCGGCCCGGCGATCGACCGACTGGTGGCCGTGGCCGCGTACGAATGACCTACGCGTGACCCGTGTGGCCTACGCCTGGCTCACGCGCGCGTGAGCGACGACCGCGTCGACTGGGCGGGCAGGTCCACCACGACCTCCGGCCGTTCCCGCAGGGTCAGCAGGACGCGGAGTGTGGCGATCCACACGAGGCAGGAGCCGAACATGTGGAGGCCGACCAGGACCTCCGGAAGGTCGGTGAAGTACTGGACGTACCCGATGCCGCCCTGTGCGAGGAGGACCAGGAAGAGGTCGCGGGTGCGGTGCAGGGGACCCTCGGGCGCGTCGACGGCCCTGAGGACGAACCACAGGGCGAAGGTCAGCGTCACCACGATCCAGGCCAGTACGGCATGCAGCTTGGTGACGTTCTCCCAGTTCAGCGGGATGCGCTCGACCTCGCTCGAATCGCCGGCGTGCGGGCCCGCGCCGGTGACGACCGTCCCCACCGCGATCAGCAGGAGGGTGACGGCGACGAGGACCCACGCCATCTGCCGCACCGGCTTGCCGACCAGCGGACGCGGGGCGGCGTCGCCCTCGCGGGTGCGCTGCCACATCACGGTGGCGACGGCGATCAGGGCGGTGGAGAGGAGGAAGTGGGCGGCGACCGTATACGGGTTGAGGCCCACGAGGACGACGACGCCGCCGAGGACCGCGTTGCTCATGACGACCCAGAACTGCGCCCAGCCGAGCCGTGTGAGGCTGCGCCGGTAGGGCGTCTGCGAGCGTGCGGCGATGATCGCCCAGCCGACCGCGGCACACAGGACGTACGTCAGCATGCGGTTGCCGAACTCGATCACGCCGTGCACGCCCATCGCGCTCGTGGTGGTGAGCGAGTCGTCGGTGCACTTGGGCCAGGTCGGGCAGCCGAGCCCCGAGCCCGTCAGCCGGACGGCACCTCCGGTGACCACGATCAGTACCGCCATGACGAGTGCGGCGAGGGCGGCGCGCTGGACCGTCCGGGGCGACGGGGTCCAGCGTTCGGCGATGAAGGCGAGCGGGTTGCGCACGGCTTGAGCGGCATCGGCTCGGGTCACGTTTGGCACGGGCTCCATCGTAGGGGGCCGCTTGTGCACGCTTTCACGAGCCCCCTGCCCGCGTCGGCCGACCGGCCATCGCCCGCTCACTCCCAGCGGAAGAACTTCCCGGCGGCGGCGAGGCCCACGACCGCCCATACGGCGAGGATCCCGAGGTTTCCCCACGGCATCCCGGCGCCGTGCTGGAGCACGTCCCGCAAGCCGTCCGACAGTGCCGAGATCGGCAGCAGGCCGAGCAGGTCCTGGGCCGCGTCCGGGAACTTGTCCAGCGGGACGATGACCCCGCCGCCGACGAGCAGCAGCAGGAAGACCAGGTTCGCGGCGGCCAGCGTGGCCTCCGCCTTCAGCGTGCCCGCCATGAGCAGGCCGAGGCCCGAGAAGGCCGCCGTACCCAGGAGCAGGAGCAGCAGCACGGCCAGCGGGTTGCCCTCCGGCGACCAGCCGAGCGCCAGGGCGATGACCGTCACGAGGAGCACCTGGAGGACCTCGGTGACCAGGACGGAGAGGGTCTTGGCCGCCATCAGCCCCCAGCGCGGCAGCGGCGAGGAGGCGAGCCGCTTCAGTACGCCGTACCGCCGCTCGAAGCCCGTGGCGATCGCCTGGCCGGTGAACGCCGTCGACATCACGGCGAGCGCGAGAATGCCGGGCGCCAGGAAGTCGACCGCCTCGCCCTCACCCGTGTCGACGATGTCCACCGCGCTGAACAGCACCAGCAGCAGCGTCGGGATGATCACCGTGAGGAGCAGCTGCTCGCCGTTGCGCAGCAGCATCCTCGTCTCCAGCGCCGCCTGCGCCGCGATCATGCGGGGGAGCGGGGCGGCCCCCGGCCTCGGCTCGTACATGCCCGTGCCTTCACCTGTGCCCTCACCCGTGGGCCGGGCGTCCGTTCCCGCGGTCATCCGCGCAACTCCTTACCGGTGAGCTCCAGGAAGACATCCTCCAGGGTGTGCCGCTCGACCGAGATCTTCTCCGGCATCACCCCGTGCTGGGCGCACCAGGTGGTGACGGTCGCGAGCAGCTGCGGGTCGACCTTGCCGCCCACGCGGTACGAGCCCGGCGTCAGCTCGGCCGCCGTGCAGTCCGCCGGGAGGGCCTTGAGGAGGGAGGCCACGTCGAGGCCGGGGCGGCCGGAGAAGCGCAGGGTGTTCTCGGCGCCGCCGCGGCAGAGTTCGTCGGGGGAGCCCTTCGCTATGACCCGGCCCGCGTCGATGATCGCCACGTCGTCGGCGAGCTGCTCCGCCTCGTCCATGTGGTGCGTGGTCAGGATGACCGAGACGCCGTCGGCGCGCAGATCGCGTACGAGGTCCCAGGTGGCCCGGCGGGCCTGCGGGTCGAGACCGGCGGTCGGTTCGTCGAGGAAGACCAGTTCGGGGCGGCCGACCACGGCCATGGCGAGCGCGAGGCGCTGCTGCTGGCCGCCCGACAGCCGCCGGTACGCCGTCCGGCCGCAGCTGCCGAGGCCCAGGCGCTCCATGAGTGCGTCCACGTCCAGCGGGTGCGCGTGCAGCTTGGCCACGTGGCGGAGCATCTCGTCCGCGCGGGCGCCCGAGTAGACACCGCCGGACTGGAGCATCACGCCGATGCGGGGGCGCAGGGCGGAGGACTCGCGCACCGGGTCGAGGCCCAGTACCCGGACCGTTCCGGAGTCCGGTCTGTGGTAGCCCTCGCAGGTCTCGACGGTGGTCGTCTTGCCGGCGCCGTTGGGCCCGAGGACTGCGGTGATGCCCGCCCGGGCGACCAGATCCAGGCCGTCCACCGCGGTTTTCCTGCCGTACCGCTTCACCAGGCCCTGGACCTCAATAAGAGGGTGCGGCGCGGAGCGCCTCGTTGAGGGGCGGTGGTCGGGTGGCGGGAGGGCGGTCTCACTTCCCATGGGCGGCCTCACTTCGCATGAGCGCCAAGTCTAGGGAGGACCGAGCGGCGCACGGAGGGCGGGTCGAGTCACGTGCGGCGCGGGGCGGGCGCGTCGTCCGTGGTGGCCCATTCCTCGCGTGAGCGGTGCAGTTCGAGCCACCGCTCCGCGTACGCCACGGCGTCGGCCACGGAGAACAGCCGGGTGTCGGCCGCGCCCACCAGACCCCGTACGACGGGACGGTCCCGTTCGAAGTCGGCGCCCAGTTCGTCGAACTGCTCCGAGCTGATCGAGACCTCCGTGACGACCTCCCAGCGGGAACCTTCGGCCGTACGGACCGGCCGGCCCACCGCGACACGCGGGGAGGGAATCCGGTATTCGGCGAGGTGGAAGCTGGTGCAGGAGTCGTAGCCCGCGCCGAGCAGCAGGACGCGGGCGCCCATTGCCTCAAGGCGGGCGAGTGGGCTGAGCTCGCCGAGGCGGCAGTCCGGGGCGTGGTCCTCGACGATCTTCGCCGCGCGCGGTCCGACGGCCGCGAACGAGGTCTGCGGGTGCGCGCTGCGCAGGGCGCCCGGCCAGGTGCGTACGGTCTCCGGGACCACGCCCACCCCGCGCGTAGGCGTGACGAGGGGGTCGTACCCCGGCATCGTGTCGCGGATGGTCTCCCACCACTCCTCGGGCACGGGCGGGCTGGTCCACAGCGCCGGGTCGGAGAGGCCGCCGGACTGGGTGGGGACCACGAGTGTGCCGTCCGGACCGAGCGCGTCGAGCAGCCCCTGGACGACTGCGATGGCGCCGCCGTTCACCCAGCCGAGGGAACGGAGCGACGAGTGCGCGAGGAGGGTCTCGCCGGGGCGTACGCCGAGCGCGCGCAGGTCCGTGGCGAGGGTGGCGCGCGTGACGAGAGGGCCGGTCGGAGGGGGTGTCGGCATGGTTCGGCAGTCTCCCCGACAACCCTGTGCCGTGCCAGCGGATTGATCGATCAAAGATCATCCCCGCAGGTCAGATTAGGTTTACCTAAGTGATGCACCGCACCCCGGGTGGCGTGGACGCGGCTTGTCAGTCCCTGAGGAATTACGCAACAATGGCGTTGTGAAAAACGTTGGCGAGGCTCCGCGAGAGGAACTCGCGACCGGTGAGCGCTCCACGCGCAACCGCGTCGCGCGGTCCATCCTGGACCACGGCCCGTCGACCGTGACCGACCTCGCGGGACGGCTGGGCCTCACCCAGGCCGCCGTGCGACGTCACCTGGACGCGCTCGCTTCCGACGACGTGGTGGAGGCCCGCGAGCAGCGGGTCTACGGCGCTCGCACCCGCGGGCGGCCCGCCAAGGTGTTCGCCCTGACCGACTGCGGCCGGGACGCCTTCGACCAGTCCTACGACAAGCTCGCCGCCGACGCCCTGCGCTGGATCGCGGAGCGCGAGGGCGGGGACGAGGCCCTGGTGGCCTTCGCCCGCGCCCGGATGGCCGCCCAGGCCGACACGTACCGCAAGGCCGTCGAGGCCGCCGCGCCCGAGAAGCGCGCGGAAGCGCTGGCCAAGGCCCTGAGCGTGGACGGGTACGCTGCTACGGCGCGCAGCGCACCGGTCGGCGAGCAGCTCTGCCAGCACCACTGCCCGGTCGCCCATGTGGCCGAACAGTTCCCGCAACTCTGCGAGGCGGAGACCGAGATCTTCTCCCAGCTGCTCGGCACGCATGTCCAGCGGCTGGCCACCATCGCCCACGGCGACGGTGTCTGCACCACGTTCATCCCAAAGATTTCCCAAACCGATATTCACGGCCATAACGCATCTGCAAGTACCGCCGGGAGGAACCCCGCATGACGCTCCCCATTGAGGAGACTGCCCACCCCGAGCTCGAGGGTCTGGGTACGTACGAATACGGCTGGGCCGACTCCGACGTGGCCGGTGCCTCTGCCAAGCGCGGCATCAACGAGGACGTCGTCCGGGACATCTCTTCGAAGAAGAGCGAGCCGGAGTGGATGACCAAGCTCCGCCTCAAGGGCCTGCGCCTCTTCGAGAAGAAGCCCATGCCGAACTGGGGCTCGGACCTGTCGGGCATCGACTTCGACAACATCAAGTACTTCGTGCGCTCCACGGAGAAGCAGGCGGAGTCCTGGGAGGACCTGCCCGAGGACATCAAGAACACGTACGACAAGCTCGGCATCCCCGAGGCGGAGAAGCAGCGCCTCGTCGCCGGTGTCGCGGCCCAGTACGAGTCCGAGGTCGTCTACCACCAGATCCGTGAGGACCTGGAGGAGCAGGGCGTCATCTTCCTGGACACCGACACCGCGCTGAAGGAGCACCCGGAGCTCTTCAAGGAGTACTTCGGCACGGTCATCCCGGTCGGCGACAACAAGTTCGCGTCGCTGAACACCGCGGTGTGGTCCGGCGGCTCCTTCATCTACGTGCCGAAGGGCGTGCACGTCGAGATCCCGCTCCAGGCCTACTTCCGTATCAACACGGAGAACATGGGCCAGTTCGAGCGGACGCTGATCATCGTCGACGAGGACGCCTACGTCCACTACGTCGAGGGCTGCACGGCGCCGATCTACAAGTCGGACTCTCTGCACTCCGCGGTCGTCGAGATCATCGTGAAGAAGGGCGCCCGCTGCCGCTACACGACCATCCAGAACTGGTCGAACAACGTCTACAACCTGGTCACCAAGCGTGCCGTGGCCTACGAGGGCGCGACCATGGAGTGGGTCGACGGCAACATCGGCTCCAAGGTCACCATGAAGTACCCGGCCGTCTACCTGATGGGTGAGCACGCCAAGGGCGAGACCCTGTCCATCGCCTTCGCGGGCGAGGGCCAGCACCAGGACGCCGGCTCCAAGATGGTCCACATGGCGCCGAACACGTCCTCCAACATCGTGTCGAAGTCCGTGGCACGTGGTGGCGGCCGTACGTCCTACCGCGGTCTCGTCGAGATCGGCGAGGGCGCCCACGGCTCCAAGTCGAACGTGCTGTGCGACGCGCTGCTCGTCGACACCATCTCCCGCTCCGACACGTACCCGTACGTGGACGTCCGCGAGGACGACGTGTCCATGGGGCACGAGGCCACCGTCTCCAAGGTCAGTGACGACCAGCTCTTCTACCTGATGAGCCGGGGCATGACCGAGTTCGAGGCCATGGCCATGATCGTGCGCGGCTTCGTCGAGCCCATCGCGAAGGAGCTGCCCATGGAGTACGCCCTTGAGCTCAACCGGCTGATCGAGCTGCAGATGGAAGGTGCGGTCGGCTAAGGCCCGCCCTCCGGAACAGCCAGCGAATTTCTGACGTAGGAAGAGAGCAGACCGACAGCCATGGCTGAGGCTCAGAACATCCCCGTGGGCTCCACCACCGCGGGCCAGATCGCGGTGGCCGCCGAGTCGACCGTCGCCACGCGCATGAGCGCGCCCCCGTCCTTCGACGTGGCGGACTTCCCGGTCCCCCACGGCCGCGAGGAGGAATGGCGGTTCACCCCGCTGGAGCGCCTGCGCGGGCTGCACGACGGCACCGCGATCGCCACCGGCGAGGGCGTCAAGGTGGACGTCCAGGCCCCCGAGGGCGTCACCGTCGAGACCGTGGCCCGCGAGGACGCGCGCCTCGGCAGGGCGGGCATCCCCGTGGACCGCGTCGCCGCCCAGGCCTACTCGGCGTTCGAGCAGGCCGGCGTGATCACCGTCCCCAAGGAGACGGTCCTCACCGAGCCGATCCGGATCGCCGTGCACGGCGAGGGCGGTGTCGCCTACGGCCACCAGGTCGTGGAGCTCGGAGCCTTCGCCGAGGCCGTCGTCGTCATCGACCACACCGGTGACGCCGTGCTGGCCGCCAACGTCGAGTACGTGCTCGGCGACGGCGCCAAGCTCACCGTCGTCTCCGTCCAGGACTGGGACGACAAGGCCGTCCACGTCGGCCAGCACAACGCGCTGATCGGCCGCGACGCCACCT
Source organism: Streptomyces sp. NBC_00878 (assembly GCF_026341515.1). Classification (NCBI taxonomy): domain Bacteria; kingdom Bacillati; phylum Actinomycetota; class Actinomycetes; order Kitasatosporales; family Streptomycetaceae; genus Streptomyces; species Streptomyces sp. NBC_00878. The sequence continues at coordinate 8,390,034 of NZ_JAPEOK010000001.1, forward strand.
TCAAGTCCTTCGTGGTCACCTTCGGCGGCGACCTCGTACGCCTCCACCCGCGCGTCGCCTACGCCGGCACCGGCGGCGAGGCCGAGCTCTTCGGCCTGTACTTCACGGACGCCGGCCAGCACCAGGAGCACCGCCTCCTCGTCGACCACAACGCCCCGCACTGCAAGTCGAACGTCGCCTACAAGGGCGCGCTCCAGGGCGAGGGCGCCCACGCGGTATGGATCGGCGACGTCCTCATCGAGGCCACGGCCGAGGGCACGGACACGTACGAGATGAACCGGAACCTGGTTCTGACCGACGGCGCCCGCGTCGACTCCGTACCGAACCTGGAGATCGAGACCGGCGAGATCGTCGGCGCGGGGCACGCGAGTGCCACCGGCCGGTTCGACGACGAGCAGCTCTTCTACCTGATGGCCCGCGGCATCCCGGCCGGCGAGGCCCGCCGTCTGGTGGTCCGCGGCTTCTTCGCCGAGCTGGTCCAGCAGATCGGCGTCGACGACATCGAAGAGCGCCTTCTTGTGAAGATCGACGAGGAGCTGGAGGCGTCGGTCTGATGGCTGACTCTTTGACGTTCCTGCGCGCCTGCGGGCTGAGCGAGCTGGAGGAGGACACCCCGAAGCGGGTGGAACTCGACGGCACGCCGGTCTCGGTCGTCCGTACCGAGGGCGAGGTGTTCGCGATCAACGACATCTGCTCGCACGCGAACGTCTCGCTCTCCGAGGGCGAGGTGGAGGACTGTCAGATCGAGTGCTGGCTGCACGGCTCCAGCTTCGACCTCCGCACCGGCAAACCGTCCGGCCTCCCCGCGACGCGCCCCGTCCCCGTATATCCCGTAAAGATCGAAGGGGACGACGTGCTCGTCTCCCTCACCCAGGAGTCCTGAGGTACCCATGGCAACGCTTGAAATCCACGACCTGCACGTCACCGTCGAGGCCGACAACGCCACGAAGGAGATCCTCAAGGGCGTCGACCTGACCGTGAAGCAGGGCGAGACGCACGCCATCATGGGCCCGAACGGCTCCGGCAAGTCGACCCTCGCCTACTCGCTCGCGGGCCACCCGAAGTACACGATCACCGGCGGCACCGTCACCCTCGACGGCGAGAACGTCCTGGAGATGACCGTCGACGAGCGCGCCCGCGCGGGCCTGTTCCTGGCGATGCAGTACCCGGTCGAGGTCCCCGGCGTCTCGGTCTCCAACTTCCTGCGCACCTCCGCCACCGCGATCCGCGGCGAGGCCCCCAAGCTGCGTACGTGGGTGAAGGAGGTCAAGGGGGCCATGGAGCGCCTCAACATGGACCCGGCCTTCGCCGAGCGCAACGTGAACGAGGGCTTCTCCGGCGGTGAGAAGAAGCGCCACGAGATCCTCCAGCTGGAGCTCCTCAAGCCGAAGATCGCGATTCTCGACGAGACCGACTCCGGCCTGGACGTCGACGCCCTGCGTGTCGTCTCCGAGGGCGTGAACCGGGTCCGCGAGACCGGCGAGGTCGGCACCCTGCTGATCACGCACTACACGCGCATCCTGCGCTACATCAAGCCCGACTACGTCCACGTCTTCTCCGGCGGCCGGATCGTCGAGTCCGGCGGCGCCGAGCTCGCCGACAAGCTGGAGAACGAGGGCTACGAGGCGTACACCACGAAGGGTGGCGTATCCGCGTGACACAGCTGCCGGGCCTCCTCACGAGTAACGCGCAACTACTTGACGAGGCGATCCGCAAGGACTTCCCCATCCTGGACCGTCAGGTCCACGACGGTCAGAAGCTCGTGTACCTGGACAACGCGGCGACCTCGCAGAAGCCGCGCCAGGTGCTGGACGCCCTGAACGAGTACTACGAGCGCCACAACGCCAACGTCCACCGCGGTGTGCATGTGCTCGCCGAGGAGGCCACGGCGCTGTACGAGGGAGCGCGCGACAAGGTCGCCGCGTTCATCAACGCGCCGAGCCGCGACGAGGTGATCTTCACGAAGAACGCCTCCGAGTCGCTCAACCTCGTGGCCAACATGCTCGGCTGGGCCGACGAGCCCTACCGCGTGGACCACGAGACCGAGATCGTCATCACGGAGATGGAGCACCACTCCAACATCGTGCCGTGGCAGCTGCTGGCGCAGCGCACGGGCGCGAAGCTGAAGTGGTTCGGCCTGACCGACGACGGCCGGCTCGACCTGTCCAACATCGACGAGATCATCACCGAGAAGACGAAGATCGTCTCCTTCGTGCTTGTATCGAACATCCTGGGCACGGTCAACCCGGTCGAGGCGATAGTGCGCCGCGCACAGGAGGTCGGTGCGCTGGTCTGCATCGACGCCTCGCAGGCCGCCCCGCACATGCCGCTGGACGTACAGGCCCTCCAGGCCGACTTCGTGGCCTTCACCGGCCACAAGATGTGCGGCCCGACCGGCATCGGCATTCTCTGGGGCCGTCAGGAGCTCCTGGAGGACCTGCCGCCGTTCCTCGGCGGCGGCGAGATGATCGAGACCGTGTCGATGCACTCGTCGACGTACGCGCCTGCCCCGCACAAGTTCGAGGCGGGCACCCCGCCGATCGCGCAGGCGGTCGGTCTTGGCGCGGCGATCGACTATCTCTCCGCGATCGGCATGGACAAGATCCTCGCCCATGAGCACGCGCTCACCGAGTACGCGGTGAAGCGGCTCCTGGAGGTTCCGGACCTGCGGATCATCGGCCCGACGACGGCCGAGGACCGCGGCGCGGCGATCTCGTTCACGCTGGGTGACATCCACCCGCACGACGTGGGCCAGGTTCTCGACGAGCAGGGCATCGCGGTCCGGGTCGGCCACCACTGCGCCCGCCCCGTCTGCCTGCGGTACGGAATTCCTGCGACCACGCGAGCGTCGTTCTATCTGTACTCCACGCCGTCCGAGATCGACGCACTGGTCGACGGCCTGGAGCACGTACGGAACTTCTTCGGCTGAGGAGCTGGCTGAGTCGTGAGGCTTGATTCGATGTACCAGGAAGTCATCCTGGACCACTACAAGCACCCCCACGGGCGCGGTCTTCGAGATGGCGACGCCGAGGTGCACCACGTCAACCCGACGTGCGGCGACGAGATCACGCTGCGCGTGAGGTACGAGGGCACGAAGATCAGCGACGTCTCGTACGAGGGCCAGGGCTGCTCCATCAGCCAGGCCTCGGCCTCCGTGCTGAACGAGCTGCTCGTCGGCAAGGACCTGGCCGAGGCGCGGAAGATCCAGGAGACCTTCCTGGAGCTGATGCAGTCCAAGGGGCGCATCGAGCCGGACGACACGATGGAGGAGATTCTGGAGGACGCGGTCGCGTTCGCCGGGGTCTCCAAGTACCCGGCCCGCGTGAAGTGCGCGTTGCTGAGCTGGATGGCCTGGAAGGATGCGACGGCCCAGGCCCTGGGCGAGGCCGACGCCGAAAGGAAGACCGCATGAGCGAGACCATCGAGATGAAACCGGCCTCGGAAGAGGAAGTCCGCGAGGCCCTGTACGACGTCGTCGACCCCGAACTGGGCATCGACGTCGTCAACCTCGGGCTGATCTACGGCATTCACATCGACGACGCGAACATCGCGACGATCGACATGACCCTGACGTCGGCGGCCTGTCCGCTCACCGACGTCATCGAGGACCAGGCCAAGTCCGCCACGGACGGCATCGTGAACGAGCTCCGCATCAACTGGGTGTGGATGCCGCCGTGGGGCCCCGACAAGATCACGGACGACGGCCGCGACCAGCTTCGGGCGCTGGGCTTCAACGTCTGAGTCCACGATGAGTGCGCGCGCACGTGTGCGGCCCCCGGCATGAATGCCGGGGGCCGCGTTCGTTGCTGTCCGGGAGAGTGGGCTGTCCGGTGTCCGGTGTCCACTGTCCGCTGTCCGGGAGAGCGGGGTCGGACGGCCTGCCCCGGCTGCCGGGCGTCGCTCAGCCCACGCTCTTCACCAGCTTGAACGCCGAGTCCGCCCGGAAGAGGCGGGTGTTCTCGGACCGGTCCAGGCGGATCTGGAAGTTGCTGTGGCGCAGGAAGCGGCCGCGGTAGTTGTACGACTCCAGCATGACGGCGCCGGAGTGGGCCGACGCGCGGGGGCAGAACGTGGCGTCCTGCTTGAAGAGCTCGGTGCCGTTGCTGCGGTCGGCCCGCAGGCGGAACTGGGAGTGGCGCAGATAGCGGCTGTTGCCCAGGGAGAAGGACACACAGCTGGAGTCGGCCAGGCCGGGGACGATCTTGAGAGCGGTGGTGCCCCCGCTCCGGGACGAGTTGTTCCCGCCCCGTGACGTGTTGTTCCCGCCCCGGGAGGAGTTGCGCGAACCCACCCGGTCGAGCCGCACCGAGTCGCCCTCGACGAGCCAGTAGCGGTCGGGGTAGTTGACCGACTGGACGGACTTCTTCGAGGAACTGGGCTTGGACGCGGGGGGCTTGGCGGAGGAGGCCGACCTGGTCGGCCCCGGGACCGAGTCCGGCTTGGCACCGCCCTGTTGGGCCTCGGGCGAGCCGGCACCGTCCGCGGCGCTCTTGGCGGGATCGGGAGCGGCGAGCCCGCTCTTCCCGCTGGGCGCCGTAGCGGGGGGCGGGTTGGGTATGAGCGGCTCGTTCGCCGCGGAGTTGGTGTTGTTCTTCGTCTGGTCCTTCGCGGAGGTGTCCGTCCTGTCGTCCAGTACGACGACCGCTGTCACGGTGGAGGCGAGAACCGCCACGAGGAGCGCTCCCGCCATCCAGAGCCTGCGGGTTCCGGGTACGCGGGACTCGTCCAGGGTTTCGCCGGTCTCCCACACCTTCGCGGGGTGGGCGGACGGGTCGGGAGGGGACCCGGGATTTCTTTCTGGCATGCGAGATTCCTCCAGCGTCGCCGAAGGCGGACGCGGACTGGTCATGTGTGCCGTGGCACAAGTGGGGGCGGAGGCCGCGGACACACGAGACGGCTGTGGCCGGAGGATCTGTGTGCGCGACGAGGGGAACATTAGTAGAACTTGTGGCCCTCGCGTAACGCTTCTGAGAGCGGTTTCTGTCGGGAACTACCGGCGTTCTGCGACCAGTTGACGGAAATCCGGGAGTTCGGGAGCCGGGCCGGACAGTTCAAGGCTCAAGGAATCGAGCTCAGGGGCCGAGGAGGCGATCCCGGCGGCCTCCGGCAACGCCCTGACGCGTCGCGAAGGCCGACAGGAGGGTGGCGATCCGTTCGCGGGTTCCCCCGTTCTGGACCGGGGCCGCCGTGAGCACGTCCAGGTGCTGGTAGCCGGGCAGGACCACGGGGTTCTTGTCCGCGGGGATGTGGTCCGCGAGGATGCCGTCGCCCGCGACGAAGGTGATCGCGGGGTTCGCGGTCGGACCGCCGGGGTGTGCCATGTGCCGGGCGATCCGCGGGTCGTCGACCAGTGAGAGATCGGTGACCAGCTTCGTCGGGAAATAGTCCTCGGTGAAGTCCAGCGGCTGTTCGGAAAGGCTGCGGGCCAGCTCCCCGATGTCCGAGACCTCCTTGGCGGCCGTCGTGAACGGCGTGCCGTCGGCCGAGCGGTGCACCGGGTCGTCCGGCGCGCCCACCCGGTCGAAGTTCCGCCACGTGTAGAGCGGGCCGGCCGGCTCGTCCGGGATCGCCTTCAGCTCCGTACCGAACAGGGCCGGTGAGCCCTGGACGTCGTTCGAGACCGGGAAGTTCTTGTCCACGAGCCGGCCGCCGTCGAAGAGGCCCACGCTGGTCTGGATGAAGGACAGCGGGGCCGAGTTGTCGTCCATGAAGGCGCCGAGGACCGCCGCGTTGGTGAGCCGGAAGTCGCGGATCGTGGGCTTGCCCGACAGGAAGACGGCCGCGTCCTTGGAGAACATCGTGCGGGACGTCGTCTCGATGTTGGCGTTCGACGGGAGGTCGTCCTGGAGCGTGGACCGCGCGCCCGGTGCGGTGCGCGCGGCGAGGCCGCTGATCGCGAGCACGTTCATGATCTCGGGGTTGATCACCGCGGGGAGTGCGAGGAAGCGGGGCAGGACACCGCTGCGCAGACCGGCCTGTACGACGGTGTAGCCGAGGCCCGTCCCCGGGACCGTGCCCTCGGGCAGCAGGCCGCCGTTGAGGGAGCCCGAAGTGCCGTTCAGGTCATCCAGGTTGGTGGCGATCGTCGTGTCCAGGGCGAAGTAGCCCGCGCACTGGTTGAAGCCCGCGTCCGCCGTCGTCGCGGGGTTCCCGTCGAAGTCCCAGGTGGCGAAGACGCCGGTGAGGACGCCGCCGAGCGAATGCCCACCGCACAGCACCTTCTCCTTGCGCAGCTTCTGGCCGGGCAGTTCGGCGGACAGCAGGTCGTACTGGTCACGCACGGTCCGCTCCAGGCCGACCTCGGCGAGCCAGCCCGTCTGATCATTCGTCAGGAACCCGTCGAAGGCGCGTCCGTCGACCTTCTCGCCCTCGTAGTAGTAGCCAACAGCCTTGGCGGTGCTGCCCGTTGCGATCCCCGTGTTGTCCTCAAGGCAGTTGGAGCGCCGGTCCAGGGCCCAGAACTCGATGTGCTCGCCCTTCTCGGCCGCCGCTCTCACCGTGTTGCGGGCCACGCTGTCGAAGGCGCCCGCACCCTCCAGGATGCCGGGCTGGGCGACCAGGATCCGGTCGGCGTCGGCGGACTTCGACGGCCCCTGGGAGTCGCGGTAGCGCAGATACGACAGCCGGTCGCAGCGCTCCGGGTGGCCGCCGGCCGAGGCGGGCAGCGGGATCCGTACGGAGACCACGGTCTCGGTGACGCCGGGGAACGGGGAGGCCGAGGTCACCGGGGTCTCGGTGCGGGCCGCCTCGGCGGCGGCCGGTGCGCCGTCCGCCGGGGAGGTCGCGGTGAGCGCGGCCACGGCGAGCGCTCCGGCGGTCAGGGCGCGCGGCCACCGGCCGCGGCGGCGGGGGACTCCTGTGCTCATGGTCTCTCCATCGGGGGAGGGCGGATCCGGAGTGCCGCACTGTAACCATCGGTAACTTCCGTGTGCCATAAGGAAATTGAGCAAGTGAGGGCGGTCTGTCGCGCACATTCGCACAGCGGTCGGTGGCCGGGGAGTACATTCCCTGGCGCCTTCGCGGAGGCGAGTTGTCCGGGTCTCAGCAGGACACCTTGGCCGATGCGCTGGACACCCTGCGAAACAATCCCAGGGTCCCCAAGCACTACCGGGCCGTGGCCACCGGCCTGGTGCGCGGAGCCCTCGCGGGTGAGGCCGCGGCCGAACGCCTCGGCTTTCACCGCCGGAGCTGCACCGAAGCTCGCGCTGAACGGCAAGCGCGTTGATCAAGGTCTGCCGGGCCCATTGAGCCCCGATTCGTCGGCCGCTCTGGAACGGGTGCCGGCGCGCGGACACCGTGTGCAGCCCCCGCAATCGCCGTTGGTGAGCGGGGTGTCGGCGATCCTTAAGCGCGTCTGATGCATTCCTTATGCGAGCCTTAAGACTCGAAGCTTCCGCTCACGTCAGGGGAAGTGGCGGTCACGATGTGACTACGCGACACACGTTCGAGCATCCCTCATGTGATCGGGGATAACTGCATTGACGCACAGCTCCAGGCATCGCCCTCGTACGAGCCGCAAGGTGAAGCTTTTCGCCAGTGCCGCCGCGGCGGTTTCGCCTCGATGCCTCGCAAGATTGCCGTAGCTGGAGCTCTCATCTGCGGCCGCTGACTCGTCCATTGAGACGACCTCTTGCACCGGTCACTTCGGCACAGCGCTTAAACGGCATTGGGGTTGCTCGCGGACCGCCTGTGGCGCGGGCATCAGTGACACGGCCGCACAGTTTCGCTCCGCCACCGCCACCGCCACGACCGCGACACCGCGGGAGAGGAAGAGTCATGATGCCAATCAGGGAGTCGCGGGCCGCTCGGCCGACGAGGAATCCGGGCAAGGAGCGCCCGGGCCGGGACCTGCCCGTGCGCCGCGTTGCGGACACCGCGACGGAGGACGGGCGCGACGAGCCGGCCTCGGGCGAGGGCGGTGGGTACGTGCTGAGCGAGATGGACGCCCGAATTCTCGTAGGGCTGGCGAACGGCGACACCACGGAGAAGCTGGCGTCGATGCTCTTCCTCAGCCGCCAGGGCATCGAATACCGTGTCCGTGCGATGTTCCGGGAGTTCGCAACGTCGAACCGGACACAACTGGTCGCCAGGGCATATTCGCTCGGGGTGCTCACGAAGCACGTCTGGCCGCCCAGGGTCGCTCCGCATCACGTGGGCTGAGGCGCATCCGTCGCCGCCGCCCTCACTCGCAACTGTTGCCCGGGGCGTGACCGTGCGCCGTTCCGGTGACGAGACTCAACCGCCCGAGGCCCAGGGCAGGGTCCCATCAGTCCTCCAAATCGGCGTGGGTGGCGCGGTCCGCGATCGGACGCAGGGCCGTCGGCACCCCGTGCTCGGTGCGGAATTCGGTAAGTGTGCCGATACCGGAGGATTTCGATTTTCTCCCGGAGGCGCATGCTTCCGATCAGGCCGACCGGGCTTATGTCCGATGTAGCGTCACCCATATAGATATGTCATTTCCGCACGCAAATATATAGCTATCGAAAATTTACCATCAGAAACATACCCCTCAATCGTCCGGAAGCATAGTCAAGTGATGCTCCGAATGAACTTCCAGCCGTCCAGAAGCGTCTTCCTGGGCATCGGCAGTCGAACGAATCTGATTCTCACGGCGGCGATGTCCCGGATCGGTCGGCATCGCCGCGAAGAACCGCGCTGTCGCGGGAGAGGAGCGAGCGATCATGGGGTCAAGCGGGAGGTCAGGGGCTGACCGGAAGTCGGACTCGGACGAGGAGTCCTCTGCCGAGGAGAAGTTAGTTCTGAGCTCGTTGGACGCACAATTACTTGAAGGGCTGGCGGACGGTGCGTCCACGGACGAGCTGGCGTCACGGCTCTATCTCAGCCGTCAGGGCATCGAATACCGTGTCCGTGCGATGTTCCGCAGGTTCGGGGCGTCGAACCGGACGCAACTGGTCGCCAAGGCCTATTCACGGGGCGTTCTCGCTGAGCGTGACTGGCCGCCCAAGGTGGCGCCGGACTACGTGGAGTGACACGTGTAGTCACGGGCGGATGACCCCACCGCGTTCCCCCGGCCGTGCGGGTTGTGCAAGCCGAGCCGCCGGTCGTGCGTACCGGCGCGACGATCACTCAGGGCGCCCTTCAGGGTGTGGTGCGGATACCGAAGCGCCGACGCAAGGCCCGTCGGGCGGCGTGCACCCCTGCCATGCCGTGTACACCGGGGCCGGGCGGTGTCGAGGCCGAGCACAGATACACGCCGGGCAGCGGCGTGCTGTATGGGTTCCAGCGCGCGGCCGGCCGCAGCACGGTCTGCCGGAGGGTCATCGCGCCCGCGGCGATGTCACCGCCGACGTAGTTGGGGTTGTGCCGCTCCTGCTCGGCCGCGGTGATCACCTGCCGGGCCAGGACCAGATCCCGGAAACCCGGGGCGAAGCGCTCGATCTGCGCGACGACCGCCGCCGTGACGTCGGCCGACGACCCCTGTGGCACATGGGCGTAGGTCGACAGAGTGTGACGTCCCGCCGGGGCCCGGGTCGGGTCCACCACACCGGGCTGGACGGCCAGGACGTACGGGCGGTCCGGGTGTCGGCCGGCGAGTACCGCGCGCTCGACCGCGACGGCCTCCTCGCGTGCGCCGACCAGATGCAGCGTGCCCGCCACGTCACAGCCCGGCGCCGTCCAGGGCACCGGGCCGGACAGCGCGAAGTCGATTTTGCATGCCCCACCGCCGTAGCGGAACCGGCGCAGCGAGCGCGCGTAGCGGGCAGGCAACCGGTCGCCGGCGATACGCAGCAGTTCGGCCGGCGCGATGTCGAGCAGGACGGCCTTGGCGCGTGGCAGTTCCGACAGTGAAGTCACCCGGTGTCCGGTCACCACCCGGCCACCGTGCTCGTGCAGCACCTTCACCAGCGCCCGGGTGATGGCCTGGCTGCCGCCCCGGGGCAGTGGCCATCCGACACCGTGCGCCAGGCCGGCCAGCACGAGGGCGACTCCCGCCGCTGTCGGTGTCCGGGGTGGCCGGATCGCATGGGCGCTCACCCCGGTGAGCAGGGCCGGCGCTACCTGGCCACGAAAGCGCAGGCCCCACGCCGGAGATCCCTGCTCCGCCATACGCAGGCCCAGCCGGACCGCGGTCAGTGGGTCGCCCGGCGGCCGCCGGAGGTCGGACAGCGCCGTGGCGGCGAGCCCTTGCCACCGTTCCGCCAGGGGACCGAGCAGCCCCCGCCATGCCCGCCCGTCCGGTCCGAGACCTTCCGCGGTGCGATCCAGGTCGCGCCAGGCCAGCCCGGCCCGCCCGCCGTCCAGCGGATGCGCGTAGGCGACCTCGGGCTGGGCCATCTCCACTCCGTGGGCGGCGAGGTCGAGTGCCCGGAAGAACGGCGAGGCGACCCCCATCGGGTGCACGGCCGAGCAGAGGTCGAACCTGAACCCGGGCAGCACCATCTCGGCCGTGCGGGCACCGCCGCCGGGTTCGTCCGCCGCCTCGTACACCTCCACGGTGAGTCCGGCCCGGGCGAGGACCACCGCCGCGGCCAGACCGTTGGGCCCGGCACCGACGACGACCGCGTCCACCTCGCCGACCGAGGCGCTGCCCGCCGCCCACTCACCCGCGCCCCTCGTTTCCATTGATGCCACTGTTCAGCCCTTACGTGATGAATACGGCGGTCGACGTCCGGCCCAGTTCCGAAAACCCGGAATGTGTAGGGTTTCCCCGACAGTCACGGAATCTCGTGGAAATCTGTCGCGCACATGGGCATTCTTTTGGTTACCCGCTCCCGTCAGTACGCAATTCACGGCGGTGAGCCAACGACCGGACACGGAGTATCCATGACCATCGAGCACGCCCACTACGACAAAAAACTTGCCTCCGTCTACGACCGGATGTACCAGAGTGATTCGGAGATACGGCTCGCGGTCGAGTTCATATCGTCACAGGCCTCTCCTGGCAGTCGAATCCTGGAGCTGGGGATCGGCACCGGCCGCATCGCGATACCGCTGGCCGAGCACGGCTTCCGTCTGCACGGCATCGACGGTTCCCCCGCCATGCTGGAAAAACTCCGCGAGCGGGATCCCGAAGGACGTATCGACGTGACGGCGGGCGATTTCACCAAGGAAGGCACCGGTCTCGAGTTCGACTTGGTCACCATCGTGCTCAACACCTTCTTCATGGCGGTCACCAAGGAACAGCAGATCGGTTGCCTCACCAGGGTCAGGGAGCAGTTGGCCCCAGCGGGCCGGTTCGTCCTGGAGGCCTTCGACCCCGCACCGTTCCACGGCATGACCAAGCCGGAGTTCTCCATGCGGCACCTCGACGAGCACTCGGTCATGCTGGACACCTTCACCGTCGACCGGTCCCGGCAGCTCCTGGTCGGGACGCACACGATCATCGACGGCGGCCCGCCCTCCACCACGCAGCACGTGCTGCGCTACGCGTTCCCCTACGAACTCGACCTGCTCGCCGAACTGGCCGGACTGAAGCTGGTCGAACGGTGGGGCGGTTGGTGCCGGGAACCCTTCACGCACGGCAGTCCCCGGCACGTGTCCGTCTTCGAGCCCGCGGTCAGCGCAGATCGTGAAACTCCGAGGTGAGAACGCCCCGTGGTTCCTCGACCTGGTCGTAGCCGCCGGAGGTGACCAGGAGGAACTGGGTCTTCTCCGCGTCGGGGGCATGCGGGTGGTGATGGGTTACGAAGTTCAGCACGATCAGGTACGCCGGGTGGAGTCGCAGGTACTCGATCCGGCGCTCCGCCGCCAAGGTCTGCCGGAGCTGGGAGAACACATCGAACATGGCTTTCTCGGTCCGCCGCCCGGGATGCCAGATCATGTGCCGCAGCCTCCTGGGCTCGATGAGCGGGTACTCCGCCCAGTGCGTGACCGAGCCGTCGGCGAGCTTGTCACGCACCAGCAGGTGACTGTCGGTGTTGCCCGGCCTGGGTGCGAAGAAGGTCGAGATGGGCAGCATGCTGCCGGTGGGATCGATACGATGGCACAGCCGGGTGGCCCAGGGCGTCTGGAACTGGCGGACAACGGTGAGCGAGAGCCAGGTCGCCAGCAGTGCGTGCAGCCCGTGGCGGGTTGTACCCCTGAGCGTGGTCATACGAGGGCCTCCGGTTGGCCGGTGGTGAGCGCGGAGCTGACCCAATTTATGCTCGCTGTGACCCTGGAGGCGTGTTCGCGGCTCATGACCAGACCGTCGTGATTGGCTTCCTGGACGATCTCGTGCTGTGTGTCGTCGGACAACGCGGCCAGTTCACGCTGGAGTTCACCGTGGACGCGGTCGGCCTGGACGGTCTTTCCGGCGGTCAGAACCGCTATCGGGCGGGGTGACAGGTCGGTTGTGCGGCGCGCGTCGGACGCCCAGGACGTGGTCCACTCCGCGAGTTCCCTGCGTGCGGCTCCCCACAGTTCGGGGCGGCTCAGACATTCGTTGGTGGCCTCCACCATGCTGTCGGGCAGATGCGCGATGGCCCCGCTGTCGAGTTGGGTGCAGTCCGGCCTGAAGTGGGTGCGGACGTACCTGCGGGTGAAGCTCTGCCTGACCCAGGGCAGGCCGTCGCGCTGTGCACCTGACCGCTGGAGCTGGTCCGGGTGGGAGGAGTCGACGAAGACCAGCCCGCCGACCAGGCCGGGATTGCGCAGGGTGAAGGAGCGGATGAGCAGGCCGCCGACGGAATGGCCGACCATGATGTACGGGGGTTGGAGGCCAAGGGTGTCGATGAGCTGTTTCAGGGCGGCTGTCGCCTCCGCGGCGCTCTGCCTGCCTGTCGGCTCGCTCCAGCCGGCGCCCGGCCGGTCGTAGGACAGGTAGGGGGTGTCCGGGTGTAATCCGCTGGTCACCCAGGCCCATTCGGTGGCCGGACAGGCCATGGCGTTCTCGAAGACGACCGTGGGTCCGCTGCCGGATGTCCTGGCCATCACATGCACCTTGCGGCCGCCCACCCGGACGAACTCGCCGGGAGCGCTGCCGGCGAGCCTCGTACGGCGCCTGCTGCCGAGCAGCTTCGCCGCTCCCGCTCCCGCTCCCACGGCCACGGCCGCACCCGCGGCGAGCCTCCATGCCGCCTTGCCGCCGCTGGTCCGGGTAGCCACCGTGCGCGCAGCGGGAAGGGCCTTGGCCCGCAGTGCGGGACCGAGCTTCTCCGATACGTGGGCGACCGCGGGGTAGGTACCGGCGAAGGACCAGATGAACCGGTTGAGGCCCATGAACTTGGCGTTGGCGAGGTGGAAGCCCAGGCCCATCCCCAGGATGCCCCGGGTCACCGGCTTGGGAGCGACCAACGCGAGCGGGAAGGCCATCTCACCGGCGATGGTCGACCAGGCGATCGCCTTGCAGAGCGCGGGCCGGTCACGAACCATCTCGTAGAAGGCGCGATCGCCGTAAGTCCCTGTCCGGAAGATCTGCGCGATGGCAGTGCCGTCCCGCCAGGCCGGCGAGATCAGCTTGCTGACCCCGGCGGTGAAGTACGACATACAGCTCTGCGCGGCGATGAACGCCGCCGCGGCCTCCCGCGCTCTGCGGTCGTTCGGGAAGAGTTTCTCCAGCATCGCGCCCGCGTAGTTGATGAAAGCGAAGTGGTCGGATCCGTCGAGGCCGTAGCCCATGCGGGTCTGCATGGCCATCGAGCTGCCGCACATGGTTCCGGCCATCGCGCCGCGCTGGGCGCGGCTCGCACCCGGGACGAGGAGTCCTGTCGCAGCCAGGGCCCTGGTCTGGAGCAAGGCGATCACGTTGGGGTACTGGAGGATCTTGGCAAAGTGCTTCCCGACGGGGCCGCGAAGGCGGGGGTGCCGGAGGCTGAGTACCGGCCAGCCGAAGATCTCGTCGTCCGCGAGCGAGGTCGATGTGGTCAGTTGCTCGAGAACGCCGATGAAAGCACCCACCGAAGTGATGCCCTCCACCGCGCGGAACACCCGATCCAGATCGTCGTCGCCACTGCCCACGTTGTGATGGACGTTCATAGCAACTCCTGGTATGAGAAAGGGTGGGTGGGGCCACCGGGAGATTCAGCCTTCCGGTGACCCCACCCGTGTGTGGGCTCAGGCCGCGGACGCCTCAAGCAGCAGCGCTTCGACGGAACCGCCGGGCCGCGCCGAGCGCGAGACCGTGCTCACGCCCTCCATGCTGACATCACCGCCGACGAAGGCGGTGCCCACTCCGGCCGCGATGTCGGCGGTGGCGCGGACGACCACCGCGGCCGTCACGGCGGCGGCCGCGATGCCGGCGGCGGGGGTGGCCAGCACCGGGGCGGTGGCCGAACCGCTGCCCCAGACCGTGTGCTCCTCGCCCGCGGCGGCGTTGCGGTTGGCCCATTCCGAGATGTGAGAATTCGAGATGTACGACATGGACGTACCTCCTGTTTGATTACTTCCGCATCTACCGGTATTTACCGGTAGCGCTGCGGGGAATATCCCCCGGTTTCCCGGGCTTACTTTCCCGACGTGTCACACGCTAGATTCTATTTATCGAGTCGGCAACGCATTTTGCCCCCATCTAAGGAATCGCTTAGTCCACGATTTTCCGCGTGAAGGCGGTTGATTCGGGTCTTCGAAATTAATCGGAGGGAGCTCTGGCCAGGGCTGGGCGGCTGACGCTTCCCGCGCCGGTGGCGTGGATCGGCCAGTTTCCGAAGCCGTGCGGCCGACGGTTTGATCACGCGATGCCGACGGTTGGGCGCCTTGAATCAGGCAGGCGGTGGCTGACCGACGTCACATCGAACCTCCGGCTGGCGCAGGCGACTTGGGAAGGTAACTTCCATTGACTGAGGCTTCGTCGCGTTGGTGGCAGTGAATCTCTGGGGAATTACTTAGCCGTATCCTATTAGGGAGCGGCGTCCAGGGACGGCGGGATCTGAATGAGAAAAATCCCGCGATGCGCGGTCATGCGCTCGGTTCTTCCGTGATCGTATTCAGGTCCGGGAGAGCTCTGTCGATCAAGTCCTCCCTCCGTCGAAGCCGAATCCTTGTTATTCTCAGGCGAGGATCAACGTCGTGACCGCCTGCGTCGGATGGGCGCTCACGGTAACTCCTGACACGACATGATGAGGTGGGGTCACCGGAACGTTCAGGCTTCCGGTGACCCCACCTCCGTACGGAATCAGGCTGCCGAAGCCCCCGCGAGCATGGTGTCGACGCTGTTGCCGATCGGCGCCGAGCTCGCCAAGCCGGAAGCCGCTGGGGCGACCACGGGGCTGTCTGTCGCGAACGTAGGCGGCGGAAACCCGGCCGTCGGCGGCGGGAACTCAATGCCGGCGAGGACAACCGACCCCACCAGGGGGGCGAACTCATTTCCCCATGTCGAATGCTCCTCGTCAGCGACTGCGATTCGGTTGGCCCAATCGGCGACGTGAGTGTAGGCCATGCACGACAAGATGTACCTCCTAAATCGCTGCCCGGCACACGCCGGGCGACTGTGGGTCCGACTCCTCGCCGGGCGCCATTCCCGGCGTGGGATTCACATTAAATTCCGCTGGCCGGCCGGGCAATACCTCTGGGCCCGGACTAAGCTACCCCTTAGTCCCGTTGACCCCGGCCGGATTCCACCCCTTTGCCCGATTCTTGAGCCATCCCGGGGTCGTGCACCCATTCAGTCCATTTCGTAGTCAGGTGAGATACGGCCACTCTGTAGGGTGTTCCTTAGTCGTGGTGCCCTCTGAAGCGCACCGGCGGGCTGGGCGATCAGAATCGAAAATGACTGGTGGCGTGCATGCATGCAGTGACTTCGCACGGTCGCGTTCGACCTTTGGTGAGGACCCGCAGGGCAGGCCGCACGCCCGGGAAATCGGATCTCCTTGTTATTCTCGGGTGAGGCTTCCGGACACGGGCGCCATTCAGCCGTCAAAGAAGCTGTCCGCGGGAAACCTGCATGGGGGTCACATGGGGCGCCACCGGAAATCCGGGTTGGATCGGCGATTTGAGAATGTGCGTGCGCTCGCGGCGTTCATCGCCCCGCACAAGGGGATCCTGCTGGGCGGGATGGTTCTGGGCATAGGCACCGCGGCCACATTCCTGGCAGTGCCACTCGTCACCAGAGACGTGCTCGCCGAACTCGGCGGCTCCGGCAACCCGACCTCCGCCACCACCATCAAGCTGTTCGCCCTGATGCTCTTCGGGGCGGGTCTCGGCATGGGCCAGGGAATCCTGCTCGGGATGCTCGGAGAGCGCATCGTCCTGGACACTCGCGTCGGCATCGTGCAACGCCTGCTCCGAGTGCGTACCACCGTCCTGGCCACCCGCCCCGCCGGCGAACTCGTGGCCCGTGTCACCTCGGACACCACCCTGCTGCGTGAGGCGACCACCAGCAGCCTCGTCCAGTTGGTCAGAGCGAGCATCACCCTGGTGGGCTCGCTCGTTCTGATGTTCCGACTCGATCCGGTCCTGATGGCCGCGTGCGTCGGGGCACTCACCGCGATGAGCGTCGGTGTCAGCATCGTCATTCCCCGGCTCGCCACCTCCGCCCGACAGGCCCAAGAGGCACTCGGCCGCCTGGGTGGGGCCCTGGACGGGGCGTTGCGGGCCATCCGGACCGTCAAATCGAGCGTGGCCGAGGGCCGTGAAAGCGATCGCATCCTTGTCCACGCCCATGAAGCGGCCAGTGAGGGTGGCCGCGCGGTCCGTACCGCGGCCCTGGTCGGTGTCATCTCCAGCGCCGGGAACCAGCTCACGATTCTGATCACTCTGGGTCTCGGAGCGGTCCGGGTCTCCAACGAGACCCTCACGATCCCCACGCTGATCGCGTTTCTGCTGTACGCCTTCCAGCTCGGTGAGCCCATATCGACTCTCACCAACACGGTCGGTCAGTTGCAGGCCGGCGTGGCCGCCGCCGCTCGTGTCCGTGACCTGCAGGACCTCGAAGTCGAGCAGGACTCCCGCCAGGTCGTACCCCACCACAGCCCGCCGGCGGTCCTGGAGTTCCATGACGTCGACGCCGGGTACCCCGACGGCGAGCCGGTACTGCACGGCATCGCCCTGGCCATTCCCCGCAAGGGGCACATCGCCATCGTGGGCCCGTCCGGCGCGGGCAAGTCCACGCTGTTCTCTCTCATGCTCCGCTTCATCGACCCCCTGCGGGGCGAGGTCTTCCTCGACGGCGTGTCCTTGCGCGACTGGTCCCTGGCGCGGCTGCGCCGCCGGATCGTCTACCTGGAGCAGGACGCTCCGCTGCTGCCCGGCACGTTGAGGGAGAACCTGGCCTACGTCCGCCCCGAGGCGACCGACGAGGAGATCTGGGCCGCCCTGCGGGCCGTGCGGCTCGACGACCGCGTCCGAGCCATGCCGGCCGGCCTCGACAGCGAGCCCTCCGCCGCCACTGTCTCCGGAGGCGAGCGGCAACGCATCGCGTTGGCCCGTGCCCTGGTCGCCAGGCCCGAGATCCTGCTCCTCGACGAAGCGACCGCCCAGTTGGACGGAATCACGGAGTCCGTCGTGCAGCAGTTCATCGCGGACATCGGCCGGACCGGTGCCGTCGTCAGCATTGCCCACCGGCTGTCGACAGTGATGGACGCCGATCAGATCATCGTGCTGGAGGACGGCCGGATCCGCGCGGCCGGAGATCACCGGCAACTCCTGGCGGCCGACGAGCTCTACCAAGGACTCGTGGCCGCACTGCGGATAGGTGCCCCGCACAGTGGCTCGGCCAAGCTGTCCGAACCTGCTGGGGAGAATCCGGTCGGAATTCTCCGGCAGGAGGTACCCGGGGCCTCTCCGATCAATTTCGAATCCCCCATGTGACTGCTACCTCGCCCAGGGTCTCATTGCAGGTGGGCGGCGTACTTCAGCGCGCCGCTGAGCAGTCCGCCGACGTAGTACTTCTGCAGCAGCAGGTAGTTGACGACGCAGGGGACGATGGCCACCGCGATGACGCCCGGTACGGCGACCGGCAGGACGACCCGAACCATCACCTTCAGGATGCCGCGATGAAGTACGGCGACGGCTTCACCAAGCTGTGGCCCTCACTCGTGACCGCGATCGGCTACGTCATAGCGTTCGTGCTGCTCGCGCAGACGCTGAAGACCGTCGCGGTCGGCACGGCCTACGCGATCTGGGCAGGCGCCGGTACGGCGGCCGTCGCCGCGATCGGGATGGTCTTCCTGGGCGAGGGCATGAACACCGCCAAGTTCGCCGGGATCGTGATGATCATCGGCGGGGTCGTGGTCCTGAACCTGGGCGGGGCGCACTGATGCGACGCCGCGGGACAGGAGCCGGGTGATGGCCCGGCGTTACGACCCCGAGCGGCGGCAGCGGATCATGGACGCGGCGATCCGGGTCGTGGCCGCCAAGGGCATCGCCGGGCTGAGCCACCGCTCGGTCGCGGCCAAGGCGGATCTGCCGGTCGGCTCGACGACGTACCACTTCAAGACACTCGACGAGCTGCTGGTCGCCGCGCTGCGCCAGACGAACGAGGCTTCGTGAAAGTCGTTGCCTCGCGGGGCGCGCTTGAGGACACCGGGACCGATCTGGCCGGCGAACTCGCCGGTCTCCTGGGCGAGTGGCTGGGGCGCGACCGCGCGAGCGTGGAGCTGGAGTACGAGCTCTCCCCGCGCACGCGGCTGGCCCCGGGGCGTGAGGCGCTGCTGCGGGAGGCCGCGCGCGGCAGCCGGAGCCGGAGACTGCGCGCCGACTGGCGGCTCGCCGCGGTGGGGCCGCGGCCGCCATCACGCTGGCGGGCGGTGCTCGGCACCCAGGTGGCGGGCGACGAGGGGCGCGACGCGCGGGCGGGGAGCAGGCCGGCCTACGTCCTTGAACTGGGCAGCGCGAAGGACCTGTTGAACGAGGCCGCGGACGTGATCGCCGCCGGCCCCTCGGTCACCGCCCGCGACGGCCAGTGGATCTACGTCAAGACCGTCGAGTCCAACCTCACGGACGACGAGGGGCCGGGGACACAGACCGGAGAGAGCTGGCTGAAGTACGCCGATCCGTCCATGGAGGACGGCAAGGCCGGTGACGACCACTCGCCCAGGGAGGAGTACGCGTTCCTCAAGAGCCTGCCCGACGACCCGAAGAAGGTACGGGCGGCGGCGCGCGAGTTCTTCTACGCCACCGACGAGTCCGAGACCCGTACCGAGCACGAGTACCGGGCCCTCACCGCGGTCCTCAGCAGGGCGTACGCGTACGACGCCGCGGACCTCGCCAAGGTCTACCGGGCGCTGGCCACGATTCCCGGCGTACGGGCCGCGCAGGTCCAGGACGCTGCGGGGCGCGACGCCATCGCGGTGTACCGCAGGAACGAGAACCCGTGGGCGAACCGGGACGAATTCCTCCCGGACCCGGGCACCTACCTCTACACCGGCCATCGGGTGGTGGCCCGGAGCGACAGCGAGGAGGTGAAGAAGGGGGACGTCGTCATCGACGGGGCCCGGCTGGCCACGGGGGTGGTCGACGCGGAGGGCGAGCGGCCCTGAATCGGCGCCGCCGGGATTCCTGCGACCCGGGACTGCCGGGATCCCCGCGACCCGGGACCGCCGGGATTCCTGCGACCCGGACCTCGTGGGATTCCCGCGCCTGAGCCGTAGGGATTCCCACGCCTGATCCGCCGGACCGGCCCCGGGGAGCCCGTCGGGCGGATCTCACCCGACCAGTGCGCCCGGCACCTGAGACGCCGGGCGCACTGGTTGGCACCCGCGGGCCCCCGCCGGTTAGGTTTCCCTCATGACCGACACGACTGCTACTCGCACCACCGGCGCCGTCGCCGCCGGGCTCGCCACGCTCGCCGCCGACGGCACTGTCCTCGACACCTGGTTCCCGGCCCCCGAACTGGCCTCCGAGCCCGGCCCCTCCGGCTCAGAGCGGCTGTCCGCCGAGCGCGCGGTGGAACTGCTCGGCGAGGGCGCCGCGAAAGCGATCGGCCCGGACGCCCGCCGTGGCGTCGAGGTGGCCGCGGTCCGCACGGTCATCGCCTCACTCGACGAGAAGCCGGTCGACGCGCACGACGCGTACCTGCGCCTGCACCTGCTCTCGCACCGCCTCGTGAAGCCGCACGGGCAGAGCCTCGACGGCCTGTTCGCGCACCTCGCCAACGTCGCCTGGACCTCGCTCGGCCCGGTCGCCGTCGACGACGTGGAGAAGGTCCGGCTGAACGCCCGCGCCGAGGGCCTCCACCTGGCCGTGACGTCCATCGACAAGTTCCCGCGCATGACGGACTACGTGGCGCCGAAGGGCGTCCGCATCGCCGACGCCGACCGGGTCCGCCTCGGGGCGCACCTCGCCGAGGGCACCACGGTCATGCACGAGGGCTTCGTGAACTTCAACGCGGGCACCCTCGGCACGTCGATGGTCGAGGGCCGTATCTCCGCGGGCGTCGTGGTCGGCGACGGCTCGGACATCGGCGGCGGCGCCTCCACCATGGGCACGCTGTCCGGCGGCGGCAACGTCCGCATCACCATCGGCGAGCGCTGCCTGATCGGTGCGGAGGCGGGCGTCGGGATCGCCCTCGGTGACGAGTGCGTCGTCGAGGCCGGGCTGTACGTCACGGCCGGGACGCGGGTCACGATGCCCGACGGGCAGATCGTCAAGGCGCGTGAGCTGTCCGGCGCGTCCAACATCCTGTTCCGCCGCAACTCGGTCACCGGAACGGTGGAGGCGCGGCCGAACAACGCGGTGTGGGGCGGCCTCAACGAGATCCTCCACAGTCACAACTGACACGTACCGAGGTTTTGGATCGAGCGCCCTCCCACCTGCTGTGGGAGGGCGCTCGGTTGTGTGGGTCGTTGGGTGCGGGTCCGGTGGGGGCTGGTCGCGCAGTTCCCCGCGCCCCTAAAAGAACGGGCTGCGCCCCTGCCTTTCAAGAATTCCTCGCGCCGCCAGGCATAGCGGGGGCCCGCCCGGAGCGTCGGTACGGGTGGGAGCGGGGGACAGCCCGCCGGGGAAGAGAAGGTGACGATGGATGCCCAAGGGCAGGAGCGGTTCCGGGAGTTCGTGGAGAACCGGTCGTCGGCGCTGCTGAAGACCGCCGTGCTGCTCAGCGGCGGCGACCGGCACGCGGCCGAGGACCTGCTGCAGAACGCGCTGATCAAGGCCGCCGGACGCTGGCAGCGGATCGACGAGCCGGAGGCGTACGTACGGCAGATCCTGTACCGCCAGCAGGTCAGCCGGTGGCGGCTGAAATGGCGCAGACGGGAGCTGACGGTCGCCGAGCCGCCCGTGGGGACGGGCGGGGCGGGTGCCTCCTCCGCCGCCGAGACCTCCGCCGCCGAGCTGCGGATCGTGATGCGCGGAGCGCTGGCGCGGCTGACCGCCCGACAGCGGACCGTGCTGGTGCTGCGCTACTTCGAGGACCTGCCGGAGGCCGACGTGGCCCGCATCCTCGGCTGCTCGGTGGGGACCGTCCGGTCCACCAGCCACCGCTCGCTCGCCAGACTGCGCGTCCTCGCGCCGGAACTGGCCGGGCTGGGCCTGACCGACGCCGAAGACAGCCCGTGCCGCGACTTCTCACCCGTGGAGGTACGTCCGTGAACATGGAACAGCTCGTATGCGACGCCCTGCACGAGCAGGCCGCGGACACCACGACCGCCCCGCCCGACTTCGCGGGCCGCGTCTTCGCCGTCCGGCGCCGCCGCCGGACCCGTACGATCGCCGCCGCCGCGGTGGCCACCACGGTCGCCGTCGCCGTCGCGGTGGCCGTGCCCGTGATGGACCGCGGCAAGGACGAGCCCCGGCTCGCCAGTCAGATGAACCAGAGCGACATCATCGCCCACCCGGACCAGGCACCCCCGCGCGACCTGATCGCCGCGGGGAACACCGCGCTGGCCGCCTACTACACGTTCGGCACCGCCAAGGAGACCAAGGACCGGGGCGTCTCCCGGCGCACCTACCACCTCCTCGACCAGGAGACCGGCAAGTACGTGAAGACCACCAAGTGGTCCTTCCTCGACGTCGCTCCAGGCATGCGCACCGCCGCCGTCCTGGAGAAGGATCTGCTGGCCAAGCGGATCGGCCTGCTCGACCTGCTCACCGGCGAGGTCGTGCGCTGGATCCCGGTCGACCGCGGTGTCGCGAGCGTCAGGTTCTCGCCCGACGGCAGCAAGCTCGTCGCGACGACGTACGACGAGAACCCCGACCTGCAGTACCTGGCTGACTACGACAGGGACGGCGACGGCAAGAAGAACGACTGGACGCAGCGGTTCGGCCAGTCGAGCCGGACCGGCTTCTACATCCTGGACGTCGAATCCGGCAAGGGCTCCTGGAGCAAGGCCGCCGGCGATGCCGAGAACCTCAACGTCCGCCAGGACTTCGTCTTCAGTCACGACGGCAAGCTGGTCTACTCCGCGCTCTCGATGGAACCCCACGCGCAGTACTACGACTTCGAGGGCAACAAGGTCGCCAAGCCCGCGAAGGAGAAGTACCTGCACTGGTCTGTCGAAGCGGGGCTGTCCCCGGACGGCAAGCTCGCCGCGGGCGACTTCGAGGGGAGTACCAAGACCACCGCCTCCGCGATCAACGACCCCTACACCGGCAAGCGGCTCTACAAGATCCCCGGGCAGCAGCTGCTTGCCTGGGTCGACAACAAGCGGCTCATCGCCTTCGACATCGCACCCGGTACGAACGAGTTCCACAACCGGCTCGTGCTCGTCACGATCGGCAGCGACAAGACCGTCCCGCTGAGCGGTTTCCGCAAGGGGAACGACGGCGCGCCCGGGCGCTGGACACCGATCTTCGCCGAACGCTGATCACCGCTCGCCGCTCGCCAAGGTTCGCCGAACGCTGAGCATGCTCCGATCACACGCCTCACACGCCTCACACACCGGCTGAGGCGGCCACCAGCCGCTCGTACGCGGTCAGCAGCCCGTCGACCGTCTCCCGGTCGGCGGGCCGCAGCGGTGCCCGGACCGGACCGGCGGGCAGACCGAGGGCGCCCAGCAGGGCCTTCGTCGTGACCGTGCCGGGCAGGCCGGAGGCCATCATCAACTCCGTTAGCGGGATGGTGAGTTGCTGCAGTCGGGCCGCCTCTCCGGAGTCTCCGGAGTCGAACGCTTCCAGGACGGATCGGAAGTGACGTGGCGTCACATTCGCCACCGTACTGATGTACCCGGCGCCGCCGATCGCGTACAGCGCGAGCACGTACTCGTCGCAGCCCGTGTAGTACGCCAACTCCGTGGCGGCCAGCACCTTCTGGGTGCCGAGCAGGTCGTACGCGCAGTCCTTCACCGCCACGATGCGCGGATGCTCCGCGAGCCGCAGCATCGTCTCCGGCTCGATACGGGTGCCGGTGCGGCCCGGGATGTCGTACAGCACGAGCGGCAGTCCGGACGTGTCCGCGATCGCCCGGAAGTGTGCCTCGACGGCGTCCTGCGGGGGCCTGCTGTAGTACGGCGTGACCACCAACAGGCCGTCAGCGCCTGCCTTTTCGGCCTCCAGCGCCAGTTCGGCGGTGTGCCGGGTGTCGGCGGTTCCGATGCCCGCGACGATCGCGGCGCGGTCCCCGACCGCCTCGGCCACCGCCCGCACGAGCGCCGACTTCTCGGCGTCCGTCGTGGTCGGGGACTCTCCGGTCGTCCCGGAGAGCACCAGCCCGTCGCAGCCCTCGGAGACCAGCCGGTCGGCCAGCCGCTGGGCACCGTCCAGGTCGAGCAGCCCCTCGGCGGTGAAAGGGGTGATCATCGCGCAGAGGGCGCGGCCGAAGGGCGGGGTGCGTCGTGAGGTCATGGAGGTAGTCTCGGCGCACCGACCCTGAAGCTCCACTTAATTCCGCTACGGGATATGGGTAAGCATTTCTTATTGGTTGCGGCGTTCGAGGTGGTAGGGGCGCTCTAGGAACTCGCCCCCGTTTCGGTCACCATGGCGGGAACGGTAGAAGGTCGTCTGTCACGGGAGGCGTCATGAGGCTGGGCAAAGCACTCGCCACCGGAGTCGCGGAGGAGCAGCCGCGCCTGGAAGAGGAGGAGCTCCGACTCCCCGAGGGGATCGGGGAGATCGAGGAGTTGGAGTCCTCGGTCGAAGAGGTTCCGGTCGCGCGATGAGGGTGCGGCTCCCCGAGGAACGTCCGGCGGAGCCGCCGACCGGATTCAAGATCGCCCACCCGATGCTGTCCCAGGACGGCACCCGGGCCGGGTTCACCGGTGTGTCGCTGGGCGGCGCGCTGCCGTACGGAGTGCTCGACGAGGCGCACTGCGTCTACGGTCTGCGGCACCGGGCACCGCACCGCCGCTGCGACTGCGGCTTCCACTGCGTGCACGACCGCGCGGCGGCCGAGGCCATGCTGTGCACCGCCGAGCACCGCAGCGCCGTACTCCTCGAAGTGGCGATCCTCGGTGTCTACATCCGCTTCGAGCTCGGTTTCCGGTACGCGCGGCAGCGGGTGCGCAGCGCCACGGTCGGGCCCTGCGCGTGCGGCGCCGCCGCCGTGGCGCTGGCCGACGCGGGATGGGGCAGGCCCGGCTGGCGGGGCCTCGCGGCCTCCTGCGCCGGATGCGTACGAGGTCGTACGGCAGTGTCGCTCGCGACCTTCGCGCGGCTGGGCGGGGAAGGGCTGCGGGTACGGGCCGGGGGTGGCGCCGTACAGCCCGCAGGTGCCGATGTGTCCGAGGGGCTCGCGGAGCTCGAAGGGCTCGGGGTCTCCGAACTCGTCGCCGAGGCGGCGCTGTTGCAGGCCCGGCTGGACTGGTTCCAGAGCCGGCTGGCGCGACTCGGCGAGCGGGGGACCGGACAGGGGTGACGGCTGCCCACACACCGCACTGCCCGTACCGCCGGACTTGACCTGAAGCTCCGGGCTTGACCTGAAGCTTGGTTGAGGTCGGAGGGTGGTGTCGAAGACGCCGAGCAGCGATTACTGGAGTTCGTGATGACCCGTCGTACCGACGCGCACCCCGCGATGACCCGCCCCGAGGTCGGAGCCCCCTTCTTCAGTACCTGGCGGGTCGGGACGCCCGAACGGCAGCGGGAGACGGCCGAGGCGATCGCCAAGACCTGGGAGAGCAGGCCGTGGCCGGCCGACGGACTGCTCGGGTGCCACGTCTACACCGGGGAGGACGGCACCACCCTGCTGCACCACTCGCAGTGGCGGAGCGAGCAGGACTACGAGGCGTTCGTGAAGGTCCACCGGCAGGAGCGCGTGGACGAGATCGACGTGGCCGTGCCCGGGATCGAACGGGTGGAGCTCGGCCGGTACCGGCGGTACCGCAGCGGCGTCCGGGAGGCGGAGACCCGGGTGCCGGGGTGTGTCGTGATCGTCGAGATCGAGTTCGAGGGGCCGGACCCCGACCGGCAGCGGGCCTGGGTGGACGCCGTGTTCGAGGCCCTGGAGAGCGAGCCGAACCCG
This sequence comes from Streptomyces sp. NBC_00878, assembly GCF_026341515.1. Classification (NCBI taxonomy): domain Bacteria; kingdom Bacillati; phylum Actinomycetota; class Actinomycetes; order Kitasatosporales; family Streptomycetaceae; genus Streptomyces; species Streptomyces sp. NBC_00878. The sequence continues at coordinate 8,415,241 of NZ_JAPEOK010000001.1, forward strand.
AAGCCCGGCGGGATCTCCGCCCACTTCCACCTCAGCACCGACGGCACGAAGGTCCTCAACTACGCGGAGTGGGAGACGGCACGGGCCCACGTCGACGCGATGGCCGCGCCGGGCAACGGCGTCGGGTCCCGTACGCCGGAGTGGGAGTGCGTGCAGACGTACCCCGGGCTGAAGCGGTCCACGGTCCACCGCTACACGCACGCTGTCGGGCTCGTCCCCGAGTGATCACCGGTTGACCGGTTGACCGGTTCGCCGCTTCGCCGCTTCGCCAGTCCGCCAGTCCGCCAGTCCGTCGGTCCGTCCGTCGGTCCGTCGGTTCGCCAGTCCGTCGGTTCGTCGGAATTCGACCGCGCGGGCGGATGAACCGGAAGCGGCGATCCATCGTCTTCTCCAGTGCCCTCCTCCGTGGGGACGGGAAGGGCGCCTGCGAGAGGCCCGGCACCAGGAACACAACTCCTGGTGCCGGGCCTCACCGTTTTGCCGAGTCGACCGACAGCCAGAACCTTCCGGTCCGCCGACCGCCAGAACCTTCCGGTCCGCCTGCAGCTAGAGCCATCCGTTCCACCGACAACTGGAACCGTCTGGACAAAAAAAGTTTTCGGTGGGACGGTGGAGTCATGTTGGACGTGACCGTGATCGAGGACCCCGCGGCAGCCGCCGTCTCGCTGGACCCCATAAGGGGCCGGCTCCTGGCCGAGCTGGCGGCCGGACCCGCGTCGGCCGCCATGCTGGCCGGCCGGGTCGGACTGCCGAGGCAGAAGGTGAACTACCACCTGAAGGCGCTGGAGAGACACGGCCTGATCGAGCTCGCGGGCGAGCGCCGCAAGGGCAACGTCACCGAGCGGCTGATGAGGGCGACCGCCGCGTCGTACGTCATCTCGCCCCTCGCCCTCGCCGTCGTGCAGCCCGACCCGGACCGCTTCCGGGACCAGCTCTCGGCGCGGTGGCTGCTCGCGCTGGGCGCCCGGCTGGTGCGGGACGTCGGCACGCTCATCACGGGTGCCACGAAGGCCCGCAAGCGGCTCGCCACCTACGCGCTGGACGGCGAGGTCCGTTTCGCCTCCGCCGCGGACCGGGCCGCGTTCATCCAGGAGCTGACGGCCGGTGTCGGCGCGCTGATCCGCAAGTACGACGCGGCCGACGCCGAGGATGGCCGTGACCACCGGATCGTCGTGGCGGTCCATCCCACGGTCAAGCCCGCGACATCCGGAAGGCCTGGTACGTCCACGGACCCCAAGGCATCCGAGGTGTCCGAGGTATCCGAGGTGTCCGAGACAACCAAAGCATCCAAGACATCCGAGGCGCCCTCAGCGGTGCCCGAACTCACCGACTGACACACCTAGTTGACGCGCAGGAGCCCATCATGTCCAAGGAATTCGAGATCGCCCGCGAGTTCGAGGTCGACGCCACGCCCGACGAGGTGTGGGACGCCGTCACCAGCGGCACCGGCGGCTGGCTGTGGCCGATGGAGCCCCCTGAGCCGCGTGAGGGCGGCCGGGGTCCCTGGGGATCCACGGTCACCGCCTGGGACCCGCCGTACAAGTACACCAACCGCCTGGAGGGCGTCGACGAAGTCGCCGGGCAGACCCTCAACCAGCTCGACTACACCGTCGAGCCCCGCGACGAGGGCCGGCGCGCCTGGGTGCGGTACGTGCACAGCGGGATCTTCGTCGACGACTGGGACAACCAGTACGACGGGGCGAGCAGGCACACCGACTTCTACCTCCACACCCTGCGCGAGTACCTGACGAAGTTCGCGGCCCGGCCGGCCGCCTTCGCCACGTTCGACGGGCCCGAGGCGTCCAAGGCGGCCGACGCCTTCGCCGCCGTGGGCCGCGCACTCGGCCTCGCGGACGACACCGCCGAGGGCACGCGCGTACGGGCCCAGGGCCCCGACGGCCAGGTCCTGGACGCCGTCGTCGACTTCCGCAACCCGTACTTCATCGGGCTGCGCACCGACGACGCCCTCATCCGCTTCTTCGGCCGCAACCACTGGGGCGCGCCCGTCGGCATGAGCGTCCACGACTTCGCCCCGGGCGCCGACGCCAAGCGGAACGAAGCCGCCTGGCAGGGCTGGCTGAACCAGGCCTTCGGAGCCTGAGGCTCCACTGGGGACGAGACGTGGGTGAGCCCGGCCCCCCTGACGTGGGGCCGGGCTCACTGGCGTTGGGCCGGGGTCACCGGCGTGTCACCGCGGCGACTACGGGCGGAACCGCAGCACCTGCGGGTCGTGGTCGCTGATCTGGTCGGAGAACTCCGAGTTGATGTGCACGCTGTCGTACGTGAAGTCGCAGTCCTTGCGGATCGACGGGCTGATCAGGATCTGGTCGAGGACCTGGCTGTTGCCCTGGTAGTCATAGCTGTAACGCTCGCTCTTCGGAAGGGACTTGACGGCCGACCACAGGGCGCCGTCGTCCTCCAGGAGCTGCGTCGTCTTCGAGAACTCGAAGTCGTTGATGTCGCCGAGCGTCACGACGTCCGCGTTCTTCTGCTTCGCGAGGATGTCCTTGACGAAGGCGTTCACGGCGGTCGCCTGGAGGTGGCGCTGCGTCTCCGAGCTGCGCGCCGGCGGCTGGAACTGCGAGTGCAGCGACTGGTCGCCGCCCTTCGACGCGAAGTGGTTCGCGATCACGAAGACCGTCTTGCCGCGGAAGGTGAACTCGCCCGCGAGCGGCTTGCGGCTGTTCGTCCACGCGGTGTTCGCCGGGTCGATACGGCCAGGCGAGAGAGTCAGCTGCGCCTTGCCGTGCACCTTCGTGACGCCGACGGCCGTCGTGGCGTCGCCGCCCGCGCGGTCCACGAACGACACGCGCTCCGGGTTGTAGAGGAACGCCTGACGGATGTTGCCGCCCGGCTCGCCGCCGTCCGCGAGGTTCACCGGGTCGATGGAGCGCCACTCGTACGCCGGGCCGCCCGCGGCGACGATCGCGTCGATCAGCTTCCGCATCGTCTGGTCGGCGGCGACCGTGCCGTCGTTCTTCGCGCCGTTGTTGTCCTGGATCTCCTCCAGGGACAGGATGTCGGGCGACTGGAGGTGGTCCACGATCGCGGCCGCGTGGTCGGCGAACGTGCCGTCCGTCGGGTCGAGGTTCTCGACGTTGTACGTCGCCACCGCCAGCTCGGAACGCGACTGCTTGCGCGTCGTCTCGCGCTCCAGGCCCCCGGCCTCGACCGTGCCCAGGGTGCGGGCGGTCAGCGTGTAGCCGCCGAACTGGGTGTAGTCGAGCGGGCCCTCGGTGGTGCCCTTGAGCGTGTCGCCGACGTTCGCCGTCGGGAACGGCTCCGTGGCGGTCGGGATCAGCGACTGGATCTGCAGCCGGCCGGTGTTCTGCGCGGAGTACGCGCCGTAGACCGTGCCGCCGCGGCGGTTCGGGTTCTCGTGCGGCTTGACCGTCACCCAGAGCTCGGAGAACGGGTCGGTCGCGGTGACCACGCGGGACGAGCCGATCGCGACGTTCATGCCCTCCAGGGACTCGTAGAAGTCGAGGGCGTACTTCTTCGGCCGCAGCGTCAGGCCGCCCACCGAACCGCTCGCCGCCGCGTCGCCCTCGGGCGTGTACGCGGCCGGTACGGAACGGCTGTTGATGACGGTGGCCTTGGGCAGCGCGTTGCCGCTCGACACCACCGTCACCGTCGGCCGGGTGATCTCCGTGACCGACTGGTTGCCGGACGAGGCACCGCCGGGCACGAACTCCGTGACCGTGCCCGAGACGGTGACCGAGTCGCCGACGGCGACCTTGGGCGTGGAACTGGTGAAGACGAAGATGCCCTCACTGGTGGCCGCGTTGTCGTCCGCGGACGGATCCTGGATCCAGAAACCGCGGGACGAACCATAGGTTCTCGTACCCGTGACGATGCCGGCCACGTCCGTGACCTGCTGGCCCGCGAGCGGGGACGTCCGGGTGGAGCCCTGGATGTCATGCACGGCTACGGCGGCCGCGTGGGCGGGTGACGTGATGACCACCGCGGAGACCGTGGAACAGACGGCGGCGACGGTGAGCGCGGCTATGCGTACGGAAGACTTGCTCGGCAACGGGATCCCTCCGGGGACGTGCGTGGGCGCCGGGACGAGGTGGAACTGCCATCGGACGAGGGCGGAGCTGTGGAACGAAGACGATCGAACGTGAGGGTGGAGCCATGGGGGAGTCGCAACCGGTGGGGCGGTCGTTGACGCGCGTAGAAGTCTCGGCCGGACTGCTACTCGTGAGTTTCTACGCGCGTCAATCTCGTGTCTGGCCAGGGCACTTGTCAAGGTTTCCTCGGTTAAGACTTCTGACAGGTTCATGAACCGGGCGGCATGGGTCCAAATCCGTCTAGGCTGAGGCTGCGTGTCCGGGGCGGCCGGCAGGCGTTTTCCCGGGCGGCCCGCGGGCCTCGTGTACGTCCGAGATGTACGCCCGAACGTTCGTCCTAGGAGAACCAGCCGATGTCAGACAGTTCCCCCCTGCCGCCGGTGCGTCTGCACGCCGAAGCGGAGCTCGCGCGGGACGCCCTCGCCACGCCGCTCCTGTCGCGTGCCGTGCGGCTCGCCCGCTGGGCCGGTCCGGAGACCCGGGTCGGGGCCGGTGGCGAACTAGCCGAGGAGCAGCTGCCGGAGGCCGCCGCGGAGCTCGGCCTCGACGGCGGGGACGCCGCGGCCTACGCGAGCGAGGCCTGGCGGGTCGCCGTGGACATCGGGCTCGTCGAGATCGTGGACGAGGAGGAGGGCACGGTCACCGCCGGCCCTGACCTGGGACTCGTCCTCTCCGGGGCGCCACAGGACGTACTGGGACTGTGGCTCGGCGCGCTGGAGACGGTGCTCGCCGACGCGAGCGTGCCCGACCTCGACGACCTCATGGAGGCCATGGACGAGGGCGGCGAGATCGACCTCTCCGGGCTGGACTGGGATCCGGAGGCGGAGTCGGAGTTCCTCGACGGGGTCCTCGGCAACCTCTACCTGCTGACCTCCAGCGAGGGCGGGCCCGGCGACGGCCCGGTGCCGCTGCCCGCGCTCGCCGCGTCGATGATCGTGCCGGACGACATGGGAGAGCCCACCAACGACGTCCTGGAGCAGGTGTCGGACGCGATGATGCGGCTCGACGACCAGTTCCGGCTCCTGGAGCCGATCGGGCTCGTCGACTTCCAGCCCGTCGACGAGGCCCTGATGGCCGACGCCGACGAGGATCCCGCGACCCCGGTCGACGACACGGACGTCTCGCGGTACGGGATGGTGCGGCTCACCCCGCTCGGGGTCTACGGGATCAGGGCGCGGCTCCTCGAAGCCGGGTTCGCGGCGCCCGCGGTGGGCGACCTCGCGGACAAGGGGGCGGACGTGCTGCTCGACGGCATCGCCGCGTTTCCGCCGACGGCCGCGCAGGCCGAGACCGAGCAGTGGCTCGCCGGGCGTGACTCCCTCACCGCCGCGCGGGAGCTGCTCGCGGCGGCGAAGGGCGCCGACAAGGGGGCGCCGCTGCGGCGGCTCCTCTGCCAGCAGGCCCTGTCGCTGGTCGGTACGGAGGCCGCGCCCGCGCTCCGTGACGTGCTCGACGATGCCGAGCTGGGCGGGCTCGCGCGGGTGTGGCTCACCGAGCGGGGGGCGCCGGACGTGCCCGCGCCGTCCGAGGAGATGATCTTCTGGCTGACGGTCGACACGATTGCCGCGCAGCTGGCCGCGGAGGGCAATTCGGCGGAGCTGCAGGGGCTGGTCGAGGGGCTCGCGGCGCAGCATGGCGGGTTCTTCGCGGCGGCGTGGCGGGTGGATCATCCCGCCACGCCGGATGTGCTGGAGGCGATGGGGCGGCTGCATCCCGACAAGAGGGTGGCCAAGGAGGCGCGCAAGGCGGCGTTCAAGGCTCGGTCGCAGCAAGGGGGGTAGGGGGGTGCCTCTATGTTCTTCGTCAAGCGTGTGGGCAGCTTCGGCTTGGGGTCCGTTCTTCTTCGTGGGGCATGAGACTGTCTGGTCGTGCCAGAGATGATGAGTGGGTTGGAGGCGGCCTTGGCTGAGGCGTCGTCTCCTTCGTGGACGCAACGTGTTCGTGCCGGGCGCGACCTTGCTTCCTTCGCTGATGTTTCTGAGGCTGCGGAAGCGCTGGTGGGGCTGCTGCTGGACGTCGAGGACACGGCGGTGATCCGACAGACGGCAGAGGCCCTGGCCCGGGTGGGGACGGTGGCCGCCGTAAGGCTCATCGCTCTCGCGGTTGCCGAGGCTGACGACAACCAGGCTGACTGGCTGCAGACCGGGGTGCATGACGCGCTCGTGGGACCGGACGGTGTGCCGGACGTCGCAGCGGCCTGCGCGAACCTCGCCCGGGACCAGGAGGACGCTGTCCGACGGGCTGCCGCAGATATCTCGGCGTGGACAGACGACACAAGGCGTTGACCTGAATCGACCTGCCTGTGGGCTGGTTCATGCAGCTGTCGCTTGGGGAAGGCGGGGTTCGTAGAAGGTGCCGTCGCGGAGCATGGCGAACAGAACGCTGATGCGTTGGCGGGCGAGGCGGAGGATGGCCTGGGTGTGGGTCTTTCCGCGGGCCCGGCACTTGTCGTAGTAGGTGCGGGAGGCGGGATCGGCGTTCATGCAGGCAAAGGCGGACAGGAACATGGCGCGTTTGAGCTGGCGGTTGCCGCCTCGGGGTGCGTGTTCGCCATGGATCGAGGTGCCCGACGACTTCGTGGTCGGGGCGAGTCCGGCGTAGGAGGCCAGGTGGGCGGCGCTCGGGAAGCTGGTGCCGTCGCCGACGGTGACCAGCAGGACGGCGGCGGTCCTGACGCCGACGCCGGGCATCGACGTCAGGACCGGGGAAAGAGGGTGGGCCTCCAGCAGGGCGTTGATCTGGGCTTCCAGGGCCCGGCGCTGTTCGTGGACAGCGGCGAGAGAGCGGGCCAGGGAGGGCACGACGATGTCGAGGGTGCCGGTGCCCGGGACCACGACGGTCTGCTCGTCCAACGCCTCGAAGACATCGTCGATCAGCCGCTGGGCCATGCGCGGGGCCTTGGGCCGGATGAGCTCGACGAGCCTGCGGCGGCCGGCTTTGCGCAGTGCGGCCGGGGAGCCGTAGCGCTCCAGCAGCCAGGTGACGGCCTGGTGGTCGAGGCGGGGGCCCAGAACGCGTTCCAGCGACGGGTGGAACTGGGTGAGCAGGCCGCGTATCCGGTTGGACGTGCGGGTGGCCTCAGCGGCGAGGTCCTGGTCGAAGCCCACGAGGACCGTGAGTTCGGCGGTGATCTCGTCGGTGAGCTCCAGCGAGCGCAGGGTGTGCGGCATGGTGCGGGCCGCATCCGCGATCACCGCGGCGTCCTTCGCGTCGGTCTTGGCCTCACCCGGGTACAGGTCGGCGATCCGCCGCATGGCCAGGCCGGGCAGGTAGGCGACCTCGCAGCCGGCGTCCCGGGCCACGGTCAGGGGGAGAGCCCCGATCGAGGCGGGCTGGTCCACGATCACCAGCACGGTGCCGAACTTCGCGGTCAGCTTGTCGAAGACGGCCCGTAGTTTCGGCTCGCTGTTGGGCAGCTGCTTGTCGAGGACCTTCTTCCCGGCTGGCGTGAGCCCATGGCCGTGATGGGCGCTCTTGCCGACGTCCAGGCCGAGGAATACGCCCACGTCTTGGGTGTCGAACATCGCGCCCTTCCAGGGAAGTTGAACGTGCCGGCCTCGGCAGTGGTGTCGTACGCGCGCATCCACGTTATGCAGACCTGCCGCCCGCGAACTGCCCGGCATTGCGCCGGACCGGGCGGTGGCCGGACCTCTCATCAGCGTCTCCGACGGCACCTCCCGGGCCCGGTGACACCACCCCCCAGGTCATCCGTTCGACAGGGGGACACAGTCATGCCGGGCCCGGAGGCCAGCGGCCCTCTTGCAGGACCGCGGAAAACATAACGGGGTCTTTCGCCCCCGCCGCCCCTACCCAGTCCTGTCCCTTTCTGGGGGCTGCCGCCCCCAGGCCCTCGCTTGTCGGCCTGAACGGCCTCGTCCTCAAACGCCGGACGGGCTGGTAGTCAGCCCCTCCGGCGTTCAAGGCGCGGTTGCAGCAAGGGGGGCGAAGGAACTCAGGACATCAGGGCTCGTCCTCGCCCATCGCGAGGACTCTGACCGGGAAGCCTTCCAGTTCGTCCGGGACCACGTCCTCGGGGCGGAGGCGGTCGCGGGGGACCCTGCGGGTGACGAAGACGACGATGACGTCCTCGCCGGAGTCCTCGTCGCGCCCGCTGCCGACACCGGTCACGTTGGCCAGCGCCATCAGCCGGTCCTCATGGCGGTGGCTTGCCTGACGTGCGTCCACTTCGGCTCGCCTTCCACGGGTCGTGCGGGTCGTTGATACCGAGATTATTCCGACCAATAGTTCGGACGCGAGGACTGTTGGGCCGTACGGGGTGTCGTCGGCCCGCACGGGCGGAACGGGCCGGATTCACGCAAGGGAGACCTGGGAAGTCGACCCGCGTTCAACCGGCGTTCAGTCGCGGGCGGGACTGTGTGGCCGACGATCGGGTCCGCCACCCTCCACGCCTCACCCTCCACGCCTCACCCCCCTCGCCACGGTCACACGCCACCGTCACAGGAGACAGCATGTCGCTCACCCGCAGGGACTTCGCCAGACGATCCGCGATCACCGGCGCCGGTGTCGCCCTGGTCGGCAGCGTCGGTACGCTCGCCACCGCGCCCGGCGCCCTCGCGTCCACGGACACCGAGACCATGGGCGACGACGCCGACCGGCACGGCGGAGGGCACGGCGGAGCCGTCGGCTACGGCCCGCTCCTGCCCGACCCCAAGGGCATCCTCGCGCTGCCCGCCGGGTTCACGTACCGGACCATCACGTACAGCGGGAAGACCAAACTGGAGTCGGGCGAGTTCACCCCCTCCAACCACGACGGCACGGCCAGCTTCGACGGCCCGCGCGGCACGACCCTCCTCGTCAACAACCACGAGCTCAAGGGCCCGCGCGCCAACTGGAAGTACCCGGTGCCGCTGACCGAGGGCCTCGTCTACGACCCGGCCGCGTCCGGTGGCTGCACGGTCGTCGAGGTGCGTCCGGGCGGCGCGGTCGCCGAGTGGGTCGGCATCGCGGGCACCTCCACCAACTGCGCGGGCGGCAGCACCCCCTGGGGCACCTGGCTCACCTGCGAGGAGAACTCCGACCGGGCCGGCGTCAACGGCATGACCAAGGACCACGGCTACGTCTTCGAGGTCGACCCCTGCGACCGCCGTGCCAATCGCGACCCCAAGCCCCTGAAGTTCTTCGGCCGCTACGACCACGAGGCCGTCGTCATCGACCCCAAGCGCGGCCACGCCTACCTCACCGAGGACGCTGCCGGCCCCAACGGCCTCTTCTACCGCTGGACCCCGCCGAAGGGCTTCCACTACGGCCACGGCAAATTCCGCGCCCTCGCCGACGACGCGGGCGTCCTCCAGGCCCCCAAGTGCTACAACTCCGGCGGCCACTTCATCGACGACCTCTCCCGCGCCACGAAGATCGGCACGGTGTACGGCGTCGACTGGGTCGACGTACCCGACCGGGACGCCAAGACCGTTCCCGTACGCAAGCAGTTCGACACCGGTGAGGTCACCCACGCCCGCAAGCTCGAAGGCATGTGGTGGGGCGACGGCGGCGCGTACATCGTCTCCTCGTACGCCCGTGAGGAGAGCCCCGTCCAGCACGACGGCCAGGTCTGGTTCTACGACCCCAAGCGCCGCACGCTGACCCTCAAGGTCCTCCTCGGCGTGAACCCCGACCCGTCCAAGGACGGCGCCTTCGACGGTCCCGACAACATCACCGTCTCCCCGTACGGCGGCCTCGTCATCGCCGAGGACGGCGAGGGGATCTCGCACCTCTTCGGCGCGACCGACAGCGGCCGTACGTACCCCATCGCCCGCAACGACCTCAACATCGGCACCGAAGCGGAGCCCGAGTTCAGCGAGTTCACCGGCGTCACGTTCTCCCCCGACGGAAAGACGCTGTACGCCAATATCCAGGAGCCCGGCATCATGGTGGCGATCACCGGGCCTTGGAAGCGCCAGCAGCGATAGAGCGCGTCACTCGAACGGGTGAGCGTGTCAGATTCCGGGGTCGCCAGGTAGTGCTGGACATACCGTTCATGCATGTCCAAGTTGTGCGAACAATGTGGCACTCCGGTGAAGGCAAAGCGCAGACGCTACTGCAGCAACCATTGCAGCCTCCAGGGGACCGCGCGACAGCGGGCTGCGGCAAAACGAAGGCCCAAGCCGCTGTGCCCTCGATGTGGCGAGCCCATCCTGACCCGTGGCGCGGTCCACTGCAGCAGGGCCTGTGCCAACGTGACCCGTCGGCAGGCCGTGTTGGCACGGCGTGGGGAGCCAGCACCGTGCCAACGCTGCGGATCGACGGAACGGCGCCCCCGGTCCAACGGGCCCTACTGCTCCTGGGCGTGCTTCAACGACGACCGGTACGAGCGAACGGGGACGTTCGCCACGTGGCTCGCCGCGTGGCAGGGGGGCGAAGTCAGCGGCACGAGAGAGGACGGGCGCCCTGATTGGCGCGTACGCCAAGCGCTCGTCCTACTCAGAGGGCAGCGCTGCGAGAAGTGCGGGTGGGCCGAGATCAACACGTCGTCCGGACGGGTCCCCTTACACGTCGACCATGTTGACGGGGACCGAACGAAGAACCGGCCGGAGGACCTTCGGCTGCTGTGCCCGAACTGCCATGCGTTGACGCCCAACTATCAGCACCTGAACAACCCGAGGGTGCAGCCGGTCAGGCAGAAGCAGAGCCGCAGGTATCAGGAGGTCTGGCTCGGCGAACGTACACCGCAGTGACGCGGGCGCCACGGACGGCCCGGCGAACCGGCAGGTCGTCGCGTCCGTGCTGCGGCGCCCGGACGAGCCCGGCGAGCTGCTCGCGTACTGGACCGCGCAGTACGGCCGGAGCGTGCCCAAGCCCGTGAAGCGGGGCATCGCCGACGCCGTACGCCGGCTCTACAGCGGCAAGTCGCTGCTGAAGTACGACACGGCGTCCAAGGGCTACCGCTTCGGCGACATACTCAACCTCGTGCACGCGGCACCGGACCCCGAGAAGCCGTGGCAGGGCGACCTGTTCCAGTACGCGCTGGACCGTCGGCACAACCCGGACACGGCCGTCGTACCCAAGTCGCTGCCCGTTCTGGCGGCCCACCGCGACCTGATGGCACTGCGGCCCGCCAAGCGGCGCAAGGTGGTGACCGGTGCGCACGGCGCGCAGCGCCTCGCGGACGCGGGCATGACCTGGGAGGCGCTGGCCGGCTGGCTGCAGGGTCCGATGGACAAGGCGGCCTGGGAGGCCGCGATTCCGTCCATGGGTGCGATGGCACTCGTCCGGAACCTGCGTAACTTCGACGAGGCCGGGGTCTCCGACGAGGTGGCTGCCCAGGTGGCCGCCCGTATCAGCGACCCGGCGGAGGTCGCGCGTTCGCGGCAGTTCCCGTTCCGGTACCTCGCCGCGTACCAGCACGCGCCGTCGCTGCGCTGGGCGTACCCGCTGGAGCAGGCGCTCGGTCACTCGCTGGCCAATGTGCCGGCGCTGGGTGGCAGGACGCTCGTGCTCGTCGACCGGTCCGGGTCGATGTTCTACTCGCGGCTTTCCGACCGCTCGGAGCTCAACCGGGCCGACGCGGCGGCGATCTTCGGCGCGGCGCTCGCGCTGCGGGCGGCGGACGCCGATCTCGTCGAGTTCGGGACGAGCAGCAAGCGGGTGAAGTTCCGTCGGGGCGAGTCGGTGCTGAAGGTGCTGGAGCGCTTCGGCGACCTCGGCGGGACGAATACGACCGAGGCGGTCCGCAAGCACTACAAGAAGCACGACCGCGTACTGATCGTCACGGACGAGCAGGCCACGTACAGCCACTACGGCGACCCGACCGAGCAGGTTCCAGCACATGTGCCGGTCTACACCTGGAACCTCGCGGGGTACCGGGCGGGCCATGGGCCGTCCGGGACGGGGAACCGGCATGTGTTTGGGGGTCTCTCGGACGCGGCCTTCCGGATGGTTCCGCTGCTTGAGGCGGCCCGGGACGCGGATTGGCCTTGGGCGGGCTGAGGGACCGCAAGGGGGTGGGCTCGTGCCTGGGCGCGGGCCCACCCCGGGCATGATCATGGCCAGGACCAGGACCAGGACCAGGACCAGGACCATGGGAGGGGCTGGAGCGTGCAGGAGCGGCGTGACCCGTACTTCGAGAAGTACGACGCCGATTTCGGACTCAGCGGGCTGACCGAGAAGTTCGCCGATGTCGCGGTGCTCGACGGTGAGGAGGCGGCACTCGCGCTCGTCACGGCGAAGATCGTCGAGTACGAGGACGAGACGCCCGTCGACATGTCGCGGATCGAGCGGCTCGGCGAGGACGAGCGACGCAGACTCGGATTCGACGTGTTCCACGACGACTGGGGGTACGCCGAGGAACTCCGTGCGGACCTGCGCAGACTTCTGGAGTCCCCGTTGCCCGACGAGGTGCTCCGCGCGGTGTGGCTGGCAGCCACGGGGAACGCGTGGGACCCGGAGTCACACGGGATCGGCATACGGGACTGGCTCGTCCGGATCGACGAGACGTGCGCGGCGCATCCGCCTCGGTCGATGGTCGGCCGGAAACCGTCCCCGTCATGGCAGTTCTGGCGTCTTCCCGTCGCGGACGCCGCCGTACGGGACGCGATCCTGGCGGAGATCCGGTCGTCCGCCGACGAACTCACCGCTCCCGGTCTCGTGTCGGCGCTGGAGGAGGTCGTCGGCCGAGCCGACCTCGATCTCGGGTTCCGGTTCTTCCTGCGGGCCTTGAAGACCGCCTCCGTGCCGGTCGCCGAGGAACGATTCCACCGGTTCTGTGACCTCGGTGAGCCTTTCGGCTACCACATCGAAGTCATCCATGCAGGGCTCACCGTCGTGTGGCGACCCCTGCATGTTGCCCGGCGCCTCTTCGAAGGAGACTTCGGGTTCTCGGAGCTGGCCAGGCAGTTCGACCCGGTGTGGGAGCGGAACATCCCGACGGCCGAACTCCTCGGGACGACTGTCGCCGCCGACGGTTATCGCACCCCCGGTGTCCAGGCGCTCGTTCTGTGGGAGGACACCGTCCGGCTGCTGCGGTCCCCGCTGTCCACCGACACGATCACGACCCTCTGGACGGCCGCGTCGAATGTGCACCCCGACCGCTTCGAAACCGGCGGAAGGGACTGGCTTCGGTGGATCGCTGATGCGTGTACGGCCCGACTCCGGGAAGTCGCTCCCTCGCACCGTCCTGCCCTGCCGTCCGTACGGGGCGATCTGCCGTCCGTACGGGCGTCCGTATGTGGCGATCTGCCGTCTGTACGAGGTGATCTGGCGGACGCCGTATTGCACGAACTCCGGGAAGCCGCACCCCTGTTGACGGATCAGGATGCCGTGGTGTTGGAGCAGGTTGTCACCCAGGTCGATCCCGGTTTGGGGTACCGACTGTTGCTCCGGCTTCTGCACTCGGCTTCGGGGGCGCTCACCGCCGAGCAGTACGCTCGCTGCGCGGCGATCGGCGAACGGTTCGGCTACGGCGAGGACCTTGTTTCCGAGGCTGTGGAGCACCTCGTTCCGCAGGACTGATGTAGGCGGACTCTGAGGGTGAAAGCCCTCCTGGTCTTGTGCGCGACCTCGGTGACATCTAACATTTCAGTTCATGGGGACCATCCGACCAGTGCCGCGCACCCTGCTCAGGGACCAGGCCTACGCATCGATCCGGGACGCCATCGTGGCCGGGGAGATCGAGCCTGGCGCCGTGGTGCGGGACGCCGAGTTCGCCGAGCGGCTCGGGCTGTCGCGGGCGCCTGTGCGGGAGGCCTTTGCGCGGCTTGTCGACGAGGGGCTGTTGGAGAGCAAGCCGCAGAGTTATACGCGGGTGACCGCGGTGGTGGTCGCCGAGGTGCGGGACGCGGCCGCTGTGGTCGGGGCCATGCATGAGCTGGTTGTGCGCGTTGGCGTGCCGCGGTTGCGGGAGGCTGACGTGGAGGTGATGCGGGCGGCCAACGCGCGGTTCGCGTCTGCCGTGCGGGTGGGGGATGTGGATGCTGCCCTGCGTGCCGATGACGAGCTGCACGATGTGCTGGTGAGGGCGGGTGGCAATGTCGCTGCCGCTGCCACCATCGCGCGGTATACGCCGTTGATTCGGCGGCTGGAGCGGCGGCGTTTCGGTGAGGGCGGCAACTGTCGTTCGGCCGGGCTGCATGAGCAGCTCATCGAGGCGTGTGCGGATGGTGACGTGGACGGTGCGGTCCGGGTTACCGCGGAGATCTGGCGAGGGCTTGAAGGACTCGCCGACGGTGATTGAATCCGGGAGGCTGTTTATGTCCCTTTCTTCGTACGAGCGTTATCCCCTGTTGTTCGGGCCCTCGCCCGTTCATCCGCTGGAGCGGTTGACCAAGCATCTTGGCGGCGCCTCGTTGTGGGCCAAGCGGGAGGATTGCAACTCCGGGGTTGCTTATGGGGGGAACAAGACGCGCAAGTTGGAGTACCTCGTTGCTGACGCGCTTGCGAAAGGGTGCGACACGCTTGTCTCCATTGGTGGGGTGCAGTCCAATCACACTCGGCAGGTGGCTGCCTGTGCCGCTCGGGCCGGGCTCAAGTGCGTTCTCGTGCAGGAAAGTTGGGTGGACTGGCCCGACTCCGTGTACGACAAGGTCGGCAACATCCTGATCAGCCGGCTCGCGGGGGCCGATGTGCGGCTCGTGCGGGCCGGGTTCGGGATCGGGTTCAAGGAGAGCTGGGAGCAGGCGCTGCGGGAGGTCGAGGAGGGCGGCGGGAAGCCGTACGCCATTCCCGCGGGGGCCTCCGATCATCCGCTCGGTGGGCTCGGGTTCGCCGGGTGGGCGTTTGAAGTGGCCGAGCAGGAGCGGGAGTTGGGGGTCTTCTTCGACACCGTGGTGGTGTGCTCGGTGACCGGGTCGACTCAGGCGGGGATGGTTGCCGGGTTCGCCGCGCTGGAGGAAGGCGGGGGGCGGGGGCGGCGGGTGCTGGGCATCGATGCGTCGGCGGCTCCTGAGCGTACGCGTGAGCAGGTTGCGCGGATCGCTCGGGGGACGGGGCAACTCATTGGTGTGGAGCGGGAGTTGGGTGAGCGTGATGTTGAGCTCGATGGGCGGTATCACGCGGGTGTTTATGGGATTCCCGATGAGGCCACGCTGGAGGCGATGCGGCTTGCGGCGCGGACCGAGGGGATGGTGACGGACCCTGTGTACGAGGGGAAGTCGATGGCCGGGATGGTTGATCTGGTGGCTCGGGGGGAGATCGAGCGGGGGGCGACTGTGCTGTACGCCCATCTTGGGGGGCAGCCTGCGTTGAATGCCTACAGCGCCTTGTTCTGAGGGGGCCGTTGGGCGCGGCTAGCGCTCCACCTGCGCTGGTGGGTGGGGCGGGGCCGTGCCGGTATGTCACGTTCGCGACCACTGGGCATACTGCCCCGAGTGCCTTGGTGGGCGTTTCCAGCGGGAGCCCTACGTCGCGAACGTTGACATACCGGCACGGCCCCGCCCCGCGTGCGTTGGCGGCTGCGGGCCTGTGGGGGAGGGCCTTCCTCTGTCGGTCGGTGGGTTGGTGCCGGTTACAGTGCTCAGCGTGTGGGGTGATGAGCAGGGGGAGCCGGCTGGTGGGGCTCGGCGGCGGGCCACGATTCATGATGTTGCGCGGCTGGCCGGAGTGTCGCGTCAGACCGTGTCGCGGGCCGTCAATGACAAGGGTGAGATCGACCCCGGTACCAAGGAGCGGGTGCTGGAGGCGGCGCGGCTGCTGGACTACCGGCCGAGCCGGTTCGCGCGCGGGCTCGTGCGGAAGGGGACCGTGACGGTCGGGCTGGTGATTCCTGACCTGATGAACCCCTTCTTTCCCGAGGTGGCCGCCGGTGTGCTGGAGGCCGCCGAGCAGCGCGGGTGGCAGGTGGTGGTGTGGGACTCCCGTACCGATGAGGCTCGGGAGCGGGAGGCGCTCGACGTGCTCTCCCATCAGGCGGACGCCGTTGTGGGGTACTTCAGGAACGAGGACGACGTGCTGGCCCGGCGGCTGGGTGGTGTGCCGTTGGTGTTGTTGGAGCGCGGGCCGCAGCAGACCCGGTTCGCGGCCGTGGGGATCGACGCCGCCGTCGGGGTGGAGCAGGGCATCGCCCATCTGGTTCGTGCGGGGCATCGCCGGATCGGCATGCTGGACGGGGATCGGAAGGGGGTTGTCGGTCCTCGGCGGGAGGCCTTTCTCGTTGAAGTGCGGCGGCATGGGTTGTCTGTTGACGATGGTTGGGTGGTTGTGTGTCCCGAGCACAGCGTCGCGGGTGGGGAGGCTGGTATGGGGCAGTTGTTGGGCGTTCGGCCCGAAGTTACCGCCGTGTTTGGGTTCAATGATCTGATCGCTGTGGGTGCTATGCGTGCCGCTCGGCGCGGTGGGCGGCGTGTGCCTGATGACCTGGCCGTGCTGGGCTTTGACGGGCTCTCGTTGGGGGAGTTGGTGGAGCCAGCTCTGACCACCCTGCATATCGACAAGCGGCGGCTGGGGCGGCTTGCCGTCGAGCAGGTTGCCCGGTTGCGTGCGGGTGAGGCGCCGTTGAGCGGGGCCGATGCGTGGGTCCTTCCCGAGTTGGTGGTGCGGGCCTCGGCCTAGACGGGGCGGTTGCCGGCTGTCGGTTGTCGGCTGCCCGTGGGTGGGTGGGCTCGCCTTTCACAGGCCTCAACACATCTGCTGTGTACGTCCCTTGACACTGGTTTTCGGGCGCCCCGATACTCGACGGCAACGTTCACGTGAACGCTCACGGCAGATGAGAACGGTGTCGGTCGAGCCCGGGGTCCAGCCCCGACCGCATCGTTGTCCTCCCCCCCACCCCGTAGCGGGCCCGACGCGGCGCCAGGTGCTTGCCTTGCCGTGCCCGGAAAGTGAGTGCGCGCCGATGGAACACCGATTGATGTCCCGTAGACGTCTGTTGGGGGCCTCGCTGGGCAGCGCCGCCTTGTTCGGGCTGTCGGGATGCGGGGCGGGTAATGGGTCGGCCTCCGCGGGTACCGACCATCTGAGTATTTGGTACTGGCAGGGGGCGTTGAGCGACAAGTTGCTCGCCGCCTCCGCGCGTTCGGTGCCCGGGGTGTCCGGGCTGAAGGTGAAGGGGTCGCCGATCGCCGGCGACTACGAGTCGAAGGTACGCACCAGCATGGCGGCACGCGCCTATGTGCCGGACCTGGTCTGTCTCAACTCCAGCGTCGCGGAGTTCTTCCCGGACGAGCAGGAGTTCCTCGATCTGAAGGATCTGGGGGCGGGTGCGATCGAGGGCCAGTATCTGGACTGGAAGTGGAAGAGTGGGATCAGTCCGGCCGGCCGGATGGTTGGGTTTCCGCTTGACGCGGGGCCGACCGCCCTTTTCTACCGGCGGGACTTGTTTGAGAAGGCCGGGCTGCCCACCGAGCCGGAGGACGTTGCGCAGGCCACCTCGACCTGGGAGAAGTTCCTCGCTACCGGGCGGACGTTGAAGAGCAAGGCGCCCGGCAAGCCGTATCTGGTTTCCCAGATCAGTTATGTCTTCCGGATGGTTCTGTATCAGAGCCCCAAGCAGTTCGTGGACGCCGACGATCGCTTCATCGGCGACCAGGAGCACGTCAAGCGTGCGTGGGACGTGGCTGTGGAGACGTACCGGCAGGGGCTCAGTGCCAGGGTCATGGACACAACGCCTGATTACAACGCGGTCGTGAGTCGTGGCCGGGTCGCCACGATGATCAACGCTGTGTGGTCCATCAACGGGCTCAAACAGGTGGCGCCGAAGACCTCCGGGGTCTGGCGGCTGACCGCGATGCCTGCCGGGCCGACCAACTACGGCGGCTCGTACGTGGGTATTACTCGCTACTGCCGCGACCCGGAAGGCGCGTTCGCCTTCCTGAAATGGATGCTCGGGCCCGAGAACCAGTTGAAGAGCTATCAGGAGATGGCGCTGTTTCCCACGACCCCTGCCGTCTACAGCGAATCGGCGATGCGCACGCCCGATGCCTTCTTCGGTGGTCAGGTTCCCGTCGATGTCTTCGGTCCGGCCGCCGAGAAGGCCCCGGTCATCTTCCGCAGCCCCTACGAGGACACCGCCAACACCCCCGTCTTCCAGGAGCTGACCAACGTGGAAACGCTCGGCAAGAACCCCGACAAGGCCTGGCGGGACGCCATGAACGCCGCCGAAACCGCGCTCTCCCAGCGGGGGGTGAACTGACGTGGCCGCCGTCGCGGGAGCGGAGCGGGTTTCCGCCGCCGGGGGTGGGGAGGAAGCGGGCGGTCGTGGTGGTGCTCGTGCAGGTGTGCCGCGTGGTCGGTGGCGGCGCCATCTTCCGCCTTACCTCGCGATTTCTCCGTATTATTTGCTTTTTGCCGTCTTTGGTGCTTTTCCCGTGGTCTTTTCTCTGTACCTGTCCTTTCAGGACTGGGACGGCGTCGGTGACATGCGGTTCGTCGGGCTCCAGCAGTACAAGTGGCTGCTGGAGGACTCGGTGTTCTGGCACTCGATCCTCAACACGTTCCAGATCTGGTTCCTTTCCACCGTGCCGATGCTGTTCCTGGCCCTGGTGATCGCCTTTCTGCTGCACTCGCAGACACGGTTCTCCACCGTCTACCGGGTGGCGTACTTCATTCCCAACGTCACCTCGATGGTCGCCATGACCATCGTCTTCGGGTCCGTCTTCGCCCAGGCGGGGCTGGCCAATTCGATGCTCAGGGCGATTGGGGTCGAGGACGGTGTCGGCTGGCTCAGCTCCTCGCTCGGGATCAAGTCGGCGATTTCTCTGATGATTATTTGGCGGTGGGTCGGCTACAACGCCCTGATCTTTCTGGCCGGGCTGCAGGCCATACCCACCGAGCTCTTCGAGGCCGCCCGGGTCGACGGGGCGAACAGCCGGCAGACCCTCTTCCGGGTCGTGGTGCCGCAGCTTCGGCCGGTGATCCTCTTCGCCGTCATCACGTCCACCATCAACGGCCTGCAGATCTTCACCGAGTCCCAGGTGCTCTTCTACTCCGACGACCCCGGGACCACCGGCGGGCCGGGCCAGGAAGGTATGACCATCGTGCTCTACCTGTGGCAGAAGTCCTTCAACGACCTGCAGTTCGGCTACGGGGCGGCGATGGGCTGGCTGCTCTTCGCCCTCATCGCGCTCTTCGCGATCATCAACTGGCGGCTGGTGTCCGGCTCCGAGCGTGCGGACGGGCGCGGTATCGCCTTGCGCAAGGGGGCCCGCAATGGCCGTTGAACGTCGGCGGGGGGCCGCGGTGACCGCCGACCGCGCGCCCTCCAGCGTGGGGCTCGCCGTCGGGGCCGGCAGCAGGGCGACCAGGATCTGGGTCCGCGTGGCCCTGCTCCTCGGGGTGCTGGTCTCGCTGTTCCCCTTCTACTGGCTGGTGGTGATGGCCTCCGTCACCACCCAGGACATCCTCAGCTATCCGCCCAGGCTGGTGCCGGGCGCCCAACTGCTGCACAACATGGGGGAGGTGATCGAGCGGGTCGACTTCTTCGCCTCGCTGTTCAACACCCTGGTGGTCGCCGTGACCGGCACCGTGCTGGTGCTGTTCTTCGACTCGCTGGCCGCCTTCGCCTTCGCCAAGTACGAGTTCCCGGCGAAGAAGTTCCTCTTCGGCGCCCTGATGGCCACCTATATGATCCCCGCGCAGCTGTCGCTTGTGCCGCAGTTCGTCACCATGGCGGAGTTCGGCTGGGCCGGTTCGTTGAAGGCACTGATCATTCCCGGCGCGGCCAACGCCTTCGGCATCTTCTGGATGCGCCAGTACGCGCAGAACTCGCTGCCCGACGAACTGCTCGACGCCGGACGGATCGACGGCGCCGGGTTCTTCCGGCTCTACTGGCAGGTCGCGATGCCGTTGTTCCGGCCCGCGCTGGCGTTCCTCGGCATCTTCACGTTCATCGGCATCTGGAACGACTACATCTGGCCGCTGGTCGTCATGGTCAACCCCGACCGGCTCACGCTCCAGGTCGCCCTCGCCAACCTCAACGTGGTGTACAACACCGACTACGCCGTCGTCATGGCCGGTGCGTTGATGAGTGTCGTCCCGCTGATCGTGGTGTTCCTGATCGGGGCGCGGCACTTCCTCAGGGATCTTGCCGCGGGAGCCACGAAGATGTGACCGGTGGGGAGAGCGGCTGGTCTGTTGGCTGGCGACGAACGCGCGGGGCGCCCCCAAGAGGGGGCGCCCCGCGCGTTCGTCGTGGATCTGTGGGCTACAGCGACTGGGCTGCCGGCTTCACCATGCCGCGGACCGTGCGGGACTTGACGAAGTTGCCGAGGGCCGTCATTTCCCACTCGCCGGAGAACTGCTTGATGAGCTTGGCCATCATCACGCCGGTCTGGGGCTCCGCGGTCGTGAGGTCGAAGCGGACCAGCTCCTCGCCCGTGGCGGCGTCCAGGAGGCGGCAGTAGGCCTTGGCGACCTCGGTGAACTTCTGGCCGGAGAAGGAGTTCACCGTGAAGACCAGGCCGGTGACCTCCTGGGGGAGGCGGCCCAGGTCCACGACGATCACCTCGTCGTCACCGCCGCCCTCGCCCGTGAGGTTGTCGCCGGAGTGCTTGATCGCGCCGTTCACGATCGAGAGCTTGCCGAAGTAGCAGCTGTCGATGTGGTTGCGCTGCGGGCCGTAGGCGATCACGGAGGCGTCGAGGTCGATGTCCTTGCCTCGGTACGCCGGCTCCCAGCCGAGGCCCATCTTCACCTGGGCGAGGAACGGGCGGCCGCCCTTGACCAGCGACACCGTCTGGTTCTTCTGGAGGCTTACGCGGCCCTTGTCGAGGTTGATCTTCCCGGCGCCCGGGGCGGGGGCGGGGGGTGCCGCCGGGGGTGCGGGCGGGGCCGCGGGGGTGCTGAGCGGCGGGGCCGGGGGCGTCACCGGGGTCTGGACGGGGGGTGCCGCCTGGGCCGGGGCGGCCGGCTCCTCGACCGTCACGCCGAAGTCCGTGGCGATGCCCGCCAGGCCGTTCGCATACCCCTGGCCGACGGCTCGGGCCTTCCATGCGCCGTTGCGCAGGTAGACCTCGACGATCACCAGGGCCGTTTCGGAGCCGAGTTGGGGCGGGGTGAAGGAGGCCAGTACGGAGTTGTCGTCGGCGTTGCGGATCGTCGCCGTCGGTTCGACGCCCTGGAAGGTCTGGCCCGCGGCGTCCGGGCTCGCGGTGACGACGATCTTCTCGATGCCCGGGGGCACGGCCGTCGTGTCGACCGTGATCGAGTCGGGGCTGGTGCCGCCGCCGGAGCGGTACGTCACGCCCTGGCCGGTCGGCTGGTTGTAGAAGATGAAGTCGTCGTCGGAGCGCACCTTGCCGTCGGCGGTGAGCAGCAGGCCCGATACGTCGAGCCGCACCGGGGCGGCGACGTCCACCGTCACGCGGGTGACGGGGAGAGGGATGTTCGAGCCGGGGGTCATAGCTGTCATGCCCGGTGAACGAGCGGGCCCGCTTTACCGTTCCCTTACCTGCCCGCCAATTGGGTCAGCGGCGGTTTCGGGGGTGGTTGCGGGCCGTTCGTTCGTTGCCGCGCTTGTAGTTGCCGGTCCAGCGGGCCATGACCAGTTGGGGGTCGCCGGATTCCACTTCTGCGAGGAACTGGGTGGCTCTTGGGCCGCGGAGGGTGGTGGCGGGGCGGGTGCCGTGGGTGATCGTCACGGTGCCGTCGGGGTGGTGGACGTAGGCGAAGCCGTGGGGGTGGGGCATGGGGGCGATGGTAGGGGGGTGGAGTGGAGCCGGCCCAAGGGTTTTTCGCCCCCGTCGTCCCTACCCTCCCCCACTCTCGGCTTCGCTCGAGCGGGGGACCCCCATCGTCCCTGCCTCGGGGGCTCCGCCCCCGAACCCCCGCTCCTCAAACGCCGGAGGGGCTGACTACCAGCCTGTCCGGCGTTTGAGGACGAGCGCGTTCAGCGCGATAGGGGGTCTGGGGGCGGAGCCCCCAGGGACAGGTAGGGGCGGCGGGGGCGAAATCCCCCTACGGGACCACGACGATCTTTCGGCCCACTCCCGCCGCGAACTGGGCCAGGGCCTCGGGGTATTGGTCCAGCGGCAAGCGGTCGCTGATGAAGATGTCCGGGTCCAGGACACCCGTCGCGAAGAGCTCCGCCGCGCGCTCGAAGCTGTGGAGGACCGCCATGGAGCCGGTGATGGTGATCTCCTGGTTGTAGATGCGGTACGGGTCGATCGTGACCCGGGTCGCGTAGTCGGCCACGCCGAACTGGAGGAACGTGCCGGCCTTGGACACCCGCTCCAGGCCGTCCTGGATCGCCGCCGCGTTGCCCGTGGCGTCGATGACCAGGTCCCACCCCTGCGGCCGGTCCAACTCGTCGGCGCCGGTGGCCGACGCCGAGGCGCCGAGCCGCTCGGCCGTGGTCAGCCGCTGCGGATTGATGTCCACGACGTCCACGCTCGCCGCGCCCGTCCGCTTGGCCAGCTCCAGCATCATCAGGCCCATCGTGCCCGAGCCGTAGATCAGTACGTGGGCGCCCAGGCGGGAGTTCAGTACGTCGTAGCCGCGCACCGCGCACGACAAGGGCTCGATCAGGGCCGCGTCCTGGGTGCGGACGTGGTCGGGGAGGCGTACGCAGTTCGCCACGGGAGCCACCGCGTACTGCGCCGCACCGCCTGCCGTGGTCACGCCGATGGCCGCCCAGCGCTCGCAGAGGTTGTTGTGGCCCGTACGGCAGTACCGGCACTCGTGGCAGTAGAGGGACGGGTCCACCGCCACGCGGTCGCCGAGCGACAGCTCCGTGACCTGGGTGCCCACCCCGACCACCTCGCCCGCGAACTCGTGGCCCGGCACGATGGGCAGCTTGGGCGCGAACTCGCCCTGAAGGATGTGCAGATCGGTGCCGCACAGGCCGCAGGCGGCGACCTGGACGACGACGTCTCGAGGGCCGGGCGTCGGGTCCGGGACCTCGGCCACCACGGCGCGGCCCACGGACTCGATGACTGCGGCCTTCATTTGACGGCTCCCAACGACAGGCCCTGGACCAGCTTGTCCTGGGCGGCGAACCCCGCGGCGAGCACCGGCAGGGAGATGACGAGCGACGCCGCGCACACCTTCGCCAGGAACAGGCCCTGGCTGGTGATGAAGCCGGTCAGGAAGACGGGGGCCGTCTCCGCCGCCACGCCCGTCAGTACCCGGGCGAAGAGGAGTTCGTTCCAGCTGAAGATGAAGCAGATCAGGGCTGTGGCCGCGATGCCCGGGAGGGCGATGGGGGCTACGACCCGCGCGAGGATCGTCGGCAGTTTCGCGCCGTCGATCTGCGCCGCCTCGATGATCGCCACTGGTACCTCGGCGAGGAACGACTGCATCATCCACACCGCGATCGGCAGGTTCATGGAGGTGTAGAGGATGACCAGGAGCCAGATGTTGTCCAGCATTCCCGTGTTCTTCGCGAAGAGGTAGATGGGCAGGAGGCCCGCCACCACCGGCAGCATCTTCGTGGAGAGGAAGAAGAACAGGACGTCCGTCCACTTCTTCACCGGGCGGATCGACAGCGCGTACGCCGCCGGGAGCGCCAGGAGGAGGACCAGGAGCGTGGACACCAGTGATGCCACCGTGGAGTTGATCAGCGCCGGCCACGGGCTCGCGCCGCCGCCCGTGCCGAAGAACTCGCGGTAGCCGTCGAGGGTGAGGGCCGCTCCGAAGGACGGGGGATTGGTCGCCGCGTCCTCCTCGGAGTGGAAGGACGTCAGAGCCATCCAGGCGATGGGCAGGAAGAAGACGATGCCGGCCAGCCAGGCGACCAGGCCGAGGCCCCTCCCCTTGGGGCGGCGGGGGCCGGGCTGGCCCGACTCGGTACTGCGGGGGCGTACACGGATCGCGGTGGCGCTCATGAGCGGCCCACCTCCTCGCGGAACAGGGACGAGACCACGCGCAGCGCGAAGGTCGCGATGATGATCGAGCCGATGACGACCAGGACGCCCGCCGCGGAGGCGAGGCCGTTCTCGTGGGCCTGGTAGAAGCTCTGGTAGACGGTGTAGGGCAGGTTCGCGGTGCCCAGGCCGCCGGATGTGATGGTGAAGACCGCGTCGAAGTTCTGGACGATGTAGATCGAACCCAGCAGGGCGCCCAGTTCGAGGTAGCGGCGCAGGTGGGGGAGGGTCAGATAGCGGAACATCTGCCAGTTGCTCGCGCCGTCCATCTTCGCCGCCTCGATCTGCTGGTGGTCGCGGCTCTGCAGGCCGGCCAGCAGGATCAGCATCATGAAGGGCGTCCACTGCCAGACGAGGGACATCTCGACGGCGAGCAGCGGGGTGTTGGAGATCCAGTCGGGCTGTGGCCCGCCCACATAGTGCAACAACCCATTGAGCAGGCCGTATTCAGGGTTGTAGAGCACATGCTTCCAGAGCAGGGCCGCCGCCACGGGGACCACGAGGAAGGGCGCGATCAGGAGCGTACGGACCAGGCCGCGGCCCCGGAACTTGCGGTCCAGGAGGAGTGCGAGGACCAGGCCCAGGATCAGGCTGGCCAGGACGACGGTGACCGTCAGCAGGATGGTCGTCCAGACCGACTTGCGCAGGGCCGCGTCGGTGAGGACCTCGGAGTAGTTGCCGAAGCCGGTGAAGCTTCGGGCGTCCGGGTAGAGGGCGTTCCAGTCGAAGAAGGAGATCACCAGCGTGGCCACGAACGGGAGCTGGGTCACGGCGATCATGAAGATCAGGGCGGGCAGGAGCGGGGCCCTGGTCGCCCAGGCGCGCATGCGGCCCGATGGGGGCTTGACGGCGCGTACGGATGGTGCGGCTATCGGGGCTGTCGTTGTCGCGGTCATCGTCCCTCGTACTCCTCGGCGATCTCCTCGGCCAGCTTCTGGGACTTCTTCAGGGCCGACTCGACGGACTGGCGTCCGGCGATGGCCGCGCTGATCTCCTGCGAGACCTTGGTGCCGAGATCGGTGAACTCGGGGATGCCGACGAACTGGATGCCGGGCGCGGGCCGCGGCTGCACCCCGGGATCGGTGGGCCGGGCGCCCTCGATGGCCTCCTTGGTCATCTCCTGGAAGGCACCGGCCTCCTTGCGGTAGTCGGCGTTCGCGTACGTCGAGGCACGCTTGCCGGCCGGCACGTTGGACCAGCCGATCTGGTCGCCGACCAGTTGCTCGTACTCCTTGCTGGACGCCCAGGAGACGAACTTCCAGGCCTTGTCGGGGTTCCGGGACGCCTCCTGGATGCCCCAGGCCCAGGTGTAGAGCCAGCCGGAGGACTCGGTCTTCTCGACCGGCGCCGGTGCGTAGCCGATCTTGCCCTTGACCGGGGAGTTGGCCGACTCCAGGGAACCGGCGGCGGAGGTGGCGTCGTACCACATGGCGACCTTGCCCTGGGTCAGGTTGTTGAGGCACTCGGCGAAGCCGGACTGGGGCGCGCCCGCCTCGCCGTGGTCGCGGACGAGGTCTACGTAGAACTTCACCGCCCGTTCCCACTCGGGGGAGTCGAGCTGCGCTTTCCAGTTCTCGTCGAACCAGGTGCCGCCGAAGGTGTTCACGACCGTGGTGAGCGGTGCCATGACCTCGCCCCAGCCGGGCAGGCCGCGCAGACAGATGCCCTTCATGCCCGACTCGGCGCCGTCGGCCTTGGCCGCGAGGTCCGCCACCTGTGTCCAGGTGGGGTTCTCGGGCATGGTGAGGCCCTTCTTCTCGAACACGTCCTTGCGGTACATCAGGAAGGACGACTCGCCGTAGAAGGGCTGTCCGTAGAGCTTGCCGTCCTCCGCGGTGAGGGACTGGCGCATGGGCTTGAGAACGTCCTGCTCGTCGTAGCCCGTGTCCTTGGCGACGTACGAGTCCATCTCGTGCAGCCAGTCGTTCTTGGCGTAGATCGGTATCTCGTAGTTGGACAGGGTGGCGACGTCGTACTGGCCGGCCTGGTTGGCGAAGTCCTGGCTGATCTTGTCGCGGACGTCGTTCTCCGGCAGCACGGTGAAGTTCACCTTGATGCCGGTCTCCTTGGTGAAGTGGGCGGCGGTGAGCTTCTGCAGCTCCATCATCTGCGGGTTGTTGACCATGAGGACGTTGATGGAGTTGCCACCGGAGCCCGTTCCGCCCGCTCCGGTCCAGCAACCGGAGAGCAGCGGGGCGAGCAGCGTCCCTGCGGCGACCGCGACGAGCGTCGCGCGCGGCCTCCGTCGGCTCTGGGTTCGCATGGATCGCTCCTGGATTTATTGGTGCATATGGGATGGCGTGAGGGAGTGCGATGCCTCTGTAGAGGGTCAGTTGGTTTTATGGACTCTGTGTGCGGCTCTTGTTCAGACGCGGATGACCTGGGGGCCCTGCATCGAGTAGCGGTGGGCCTCGGACGTGGGCAGGAGGGTGCTGGTGACGATCGCCTCCAGGTCGCTGACCTCAGCGAACCGGCAGAAGCTCACGGCTCCGAACTTGGTGTGCACACCCGTGAAGATCGTGCGCCGGGCGGCCCTGATGGCCTGTGCCTTGACCTCGCTGACAGCCGGGTCGGGGGTGGTGAGGCCGTGTTCGCGCGAGATGCCGTTGGCGCCGATGAACGCCAGGTCGATGACGAATCCGGCGAGCATCTTCGTCGTCCAGTGGTCGACGGTCGCCAGCGTGCCGGACCTGACCCGGCCGCCGAGCAGCAGCACCGTCATGTTGTCCGCCTCCGCGAGTGCGCCCGCGGTGGCCAGGGACGCGGTGACCACGGTCAGCGGCCGGTCCCGGGCCAGTGACTCGGCGATGAGCTGCGGAGTGAACCCCTCGTCGACGAAGACCGTCTCGGCGTCCCCGAGCAGCTCGGCCGAGGCGGCCGCGATCCGGCGCTTCTCGGGCACGTGGCTGGTGGCGCGGAAGGCGAGCGTCGTCTCGAAGCCGGCGCTCTCCACGGGATAGGCGCCGCCGTGTGTGCGGCGGACCAGGCCGTGGTCCTCCAGGGCGCGCAGATCCCGGCGTACGGTCTCCTTGGCGACGCCCAGTTCGGCGGCGAGCTCGTTCACGTCCACGGCGCCGGTGCGGCGGGCGCTCTGCACGATCTCTCGCTGACGGTCTTCCGCGCTCATGTCCGACACCCGCTTTCCGTGCTCACTGCCCGTTCGGGCCCGGTGGGGCCCACGTGGGAAGTTCTACAGCGGGTACGCACCACTGACCAGGTCTGTTGCGAGATCGATGGCGCCCGTATGTGCCCGTAACGAGCGGCGGCTGCCCACGCGGGACCTGCGGCTGAGCGGAATTCGGGCAGTGGGCATGCCCGAACGACGGGGCGGGCGGGCCCGTTCGGTGCCCGCCCGTCCCGTGAGGTGTCCATGCGGAGTCGGCTTGAAGTGCTTGAAGTGTCGGTGGTGGCCGGTGTGGCCGAACGGGACCCTCGGCCCCGCCGGGAGCGTCAGTACGGCCAGACCGGCGGCTCGTTCACGAACTGGCCGCCCAGGCGGGCGTGGGCCGGGTTGTGCGGGTCCAGCTCGCCCTGCTCCGCGATCAGCTTCTCCGCGTACTGTTCCGAGTCGTCCTGCGGCTCGTAGCCGAGGCCTCGTGCGGTGGTCAGGTCCCACCACAGGCGGGTGTTGGCGGAGGAGCCGTAGACGACGGTGTGCCGGACGTCCTCGGCGGTCAGGGCCGCGTGGAAGAGGCGGGCGCCGTCGCCGGGGCTCAGCCAGACCGAGAGCATGCGCACGCCATTGGGCTCCATGAAGCAGGAGCCGATGCGGACGGAGACGGTCTCCAGGCCGTGCTTGTCCCAGTAGAACTGCGCCAGGTCCTCGCCGAAGGCCTTCGACAGGCCATAGAAGGTGTCCGGACGGCGCGGGGTGTCGATGGGGATGAGGGCGCCCGCCTCGTGCGGCGCCTCGCCCTCGGGGCGCGGGGTGAAGCCGACCGCGTGGTTCGAGGACGCGGAGACGATGCGCCCGATGCCCTCTTCGCGCGCGGCCTCGTAGAGGTTGTGCGTGCCCACGATGTTCGCCTTCAGGATCTTCTCGAAGGTGGACTCCAGCGAGATGCCCGCGAGGTGGATGATCGCGTCCACGCCCCGTACGGCCTCGCGCAGGGCCTCCTTGTCGGCGAGGTCCGCGGTGATCGCGTCCGGCTCGCCGTCGATCGGGAGCAGGTCGAGGAGGCGCAGCTCGTAGCCGTAGGCGGGCAGCAGTCCGCGCATCAGCGTGCCGAGGCCGCCTGCGGCGCCGGTGAGCAGAATGGTGCGGGGAGCGGGCATCCTCGGGTCTCCTTGAATCGGCAGTCGTCATCGTGTACGACGTTCACATCCGTGGACACGCTAGGGATCGTCGACGGATCGCGTCAAGTGTCGCGCGCGGTGGCGGAATCCGCCCCCCTTCTGCGCTCTTTCGGCTCTCTTGTTGCTCCCGTGATGCCAGGTCGCCCGCTTGACCGTCCCCAAGGGGGCGCTCTAGCGTGGAACTGTTCAGGGATATGGACATGGATCAGAAACGTGCACGAATGGCGTGTGCGTGCATGCTCATGCTCTAGGGAGAGCCCGTGACGTCAGCCCCCCTTTCCGCTCGACTCGACATCCCGACCGGGCCGCTGTTCTTCCCCGTCACCGCGTACGCCCGCGACGGCGCCGTCGACCTCGACGTCTACCGCGAGCACGTCCGGCGGGGCGTCGAGGCCGGCGCCGCCGCCGTCTTCGCCTGCTGCGGAACCGGGGAGTTCCACGCGCTCACGCCCGAGGAGTTCCAGGAGTGCGTGCGGGCGGCCGTCGAGGAGACGGCGGGCCGCGTCCCCGTCGTCGCGGGCGCCGGGTACGGGACCGCGCTCGCCGTGCGGTACGCGCGGCTCGCCGAGGAGGCGGGCGCGGACGGGCTGCTCGCCATGCCGCCCTACCTCGTCGTCGCCGGACAGGAGGGACTGCTGCGGCACTACACGGAGCTGGCATCCGCCACCTCGCTCGACGTCATCGTGTACCAGCGGGACAACGCCGTGTTCACGCCGGAGACCGCCGTCTCGCTCGCCCGTGCCGAGGGGATCATCGGCTTCAAGGACGGGCTCGGCGACCTCGACCTGATGCAGCGCGTCGTGAGCGCCGTGCGGTCCGAGGCCCCGGGCGGCCTCCTCTACTTCAACGGGCTGCCGACCGCCGAACTCACCGCACTCGCCTACCGCGGCATCGGCATCACGCTGTACTCCTCCGCCGTCTTCTGCTTCGCGCCCGAGATCGCCCTCGCCTTCCACCAGGCCCTCGGCTCCGGCGACGACCCCACCGTCAACCGGCTCCTCGACGGCTTCTACCGGCCACTCGTCGAACTGCGCGCCCAGGGCCGCGGGTACGCTGTCTCGCTGGTCAAGGCGGGCGTACGGCTGCGGGGGCTCGACGTGGGCGAGGTACGGCCCCCGCTGCACGAGCCTGCCGAGGACCACATCAAGCAGCTCGCCCAGCTCATCGAGCGGGGCTACGCGCTTCTAGAGGAGGGCATGTGAAGGCCTCGACCTTCGTCTACCCGTGGGATGTCAACGGCGACCCCGACGCGGCGGCGCGCATCGCCGGACTCGGCGTACGGCAGGCCACACTCGCCTCCGCATACCATTCCACCCGCGCGCTGACCCCCCGCCACCCCCGGCACCGCATCGTCACCGCGCGGCACGCCGCCGTGCTCTACCCGGCGGACGCCCAGCGGTGGCAGGGCCGCAGGCTCCGGCCGTACGCCGCCGGGGAGTGGGCGCCCGGGGACGCGTACGGGGAGGCCGCGGCGGCTCTCGCGGGGGCGGGACTCGATGTGCACACCTGGGTGGTGCTCGCGCACAACTCCCGTATGGGAGAGGAGTTTCCGGACACCTCCGTGGTCAACGCCTATGGGGACCGCTATCCGTGGGCGCCCTGCGTCGCGCAGCCCGACACGCGCGCGTACCTGGTCGATCTGGCCGTCGAGGCGGCGGTCCGGCCCGGCGCCGCGGGCACGGAGCTGGAATCCCTCGGCTGGTACGGGCTCCCGCATCTGCACGCCCACGACAAGACGGCGGGCGTGGCACTCGGGGACGCCGGCACGTACCTGATGTCCGTGTGCTTCTGCCCCTCCTGCCGGGAGGGCTATACGCAACTGGGTCTGGACCCCGACGAGTTGGCGGCCTCGGTCCGGCGCGCCCTGGAACCCGTGTGGCGCGGCGAGCTTCCCGACGGGGGGTGGGACGCCGTCGAGAAGCTGCTCGGCGGTGACCTGGCGACGGCCACGCGCGCGTGGCGGGACTCCGTGGCCCACTCGCTCCAGGCGGAGGCGGTCGGCGCCGTACGCGCGGCCGCGCCGGAAGGGTTCCAGATCCTGGTGCACGCGGACCCGGTCTCGTACCACGTGGGCGCGAACGCCGGGGTGGACCCCGCGCACATCCTGTCCGTCGCCGACGGTGTCGTCGTGCCGTGCGCCGGAGGCCTGGAGCCGCTGACTCCCTTCGCCGAGCAGGGAGTCGGAGGCAGTGTGCTGGCGGCCAACTTCCCCGTGGTGAGCGGGATGGGCGGCAGCCCCGCGACACTCGTCGAGGACGTGACACGGGCGGTCGGCCTGGGCGCCACCGAAGTACGGCTGTATCACGCGGGGTTGGCGTCCGACGAGGACGTGTCGCTCGTGACGGAGGCGCTCGCGCGGCTCGGCTGAGACCGCAGCAGGGGCACGACGGTCACGAGTCGTACGAGCCCGAGCACCGCCAACAGCACACGGTGGTCGACGAGTTCGACCAGGCCCGCGCCCAGCGCGAGTCCCACCGCGGTCGGCGCGAACAGCAGCGTGTTGGCGGTCGCCGTCGTACGGCCCAGCAGGGCGTCCGGAGTCTCGCGCTGGACCGCGGTGAGCGCCGCGATCAGCACACAGGGGAGCCCGACGCCGACCGCCGCGGCCGAGGCGATGACCACCGCGTCGTACGGGAGCGCACGGGCCGCCACGGCCACGGCGGTGAGCGCGATCCCATACCCGGCGAAGCGGCGTTCGCCCAGGCGGCGCAGGAGCGGGCCCGCGACCAGGCCGACCGCCACCGAGCCGACGCCCTGGGCGACGTACAGGACACCCACGTACGCGGGGGAGTGGCCGAGGCCCTCCGCCACCGCGTAGATCAACGCGCCATTGAGGCCCGAGAAGAGCATGGTCGTGCCGCCCGCGAGGACGAGCGGGCGCAGGGCCACGTGGCCCCACAAGTAGCGGGCGCCTTCGGCCGTTTGGGCGCGCCAGTCGGCCGGGGCGGGGGCCGTGAGCCGCTTCGGCTCGGGTACGCGCAGGAGTGTGTAGAGGCCCGCTGCCAAGGCGAAGGTGAGCGCGTCCAGGAGGGCGACGCGGGCGCCCCCGTACGCCGCGTACAGGCCCGCTCCCGCGAGCGGGGCGAGGAGTTTCATGCCCTCGTTGGCCGTCATGCGCAGGCCGTTGAAGTCGCCCAGGAGCTGTGGGTCGACGGCTGTGGCCACCAGGGCCGACTCCGCCGCGTCGTGGACGACGCCGGCCGCTCCGTAGACCAGGAGCACGGCGAAGAGGATCCACAAGGTGCCGGGGGAGTCGACGGCGAAGAGGGACAGCAAGAGTGCGGCCAGGCCCAGGTTCGTCCACACCAGCAGGGGCCGGCGGCGGGTGCGGTCCGCGAGGGTGCCGAGGGCGGGGCCGATCAGCGTCGGCGCCCAGAGGGCGAAGACGCAGAGGGCGGCCAGGCCGTCCGAGCCGGTCAGATCCTTCACCCAGATCCCGGACACCAGCCACATCGCCGACGAGCCGAACCCCGAGACCACGACTCCGCCGAGGTACAGCCCCGCGTTGCGGTCCTTGAGGACGCGGGCCACCGCCCATGTCCGCGTCCGCGTCCGTTTCCGTATCCATGTCGTCATGCCTGGTCATCGTGGGGCTAAGGCCCGGGGTGGGGCATCAGGCAGGTGCCTTAGTCTCGCCGTTTCGGTAGCCGAGCGGGCGGTCACGGGCGAGGTGATCGGGCTCAATCTCAGGCGGGGAATCTCCCCTTCGGGGGCGGCAGTTGCGGTATCGGATCGTGCGGGGCCGCCGACGTGGTTCCTGGTCGTGATGTGTGACGTGGACTTCATGAACTGCCACTTCTGGAGCCACGGAGCCGGTCCTCCGGAGTGAAGGCAACTCGACTGAAGGCGTAGCCGATATAACACTCCTTTCCCGGTAGTTCGGCATATACCAGTGAATTGTGTAAATCATTCGCTATATCAAACTCTTGATCACCGCGCGATAACTTTTCATTCTCAGATAGCGACACCTCGCCTTCGCGCCGCTTCACTTGTGCCCTCGGTGAGCATGTGCGCGTCACTTGAGGTTCGCGGCTCGCCTACTAGAAGACCCACGCAAGAAGCGGATCAGATAGTCAGTCGTGCGCGTTGCTCTCCGGACTGCGTCAGCGCCTGGCTGAGCGGTGGTCCCAGCCGCCGGCGGAGCAATCGGAGGAACACCGGGTGCTTGCCCTGGCGGTGGCGGTGGCGGAGGAGCTTGAGTCGATGCCCGCGGCCCAGCGGCAGGTACTGGTGCTGCGCTACTACGCGGACCTGCCCATCCGCGAGATAGCGCTGCTCCTGCACGTCCCCGAAGGAACGATCAAAAGCCGCCTGCACACGGCCCATGCGGCGATGCGGGCGCGGCTGCGCCAAGTGGAGGTGATCTGACATGACTCAGTTGACCGGCCCGGAGGAGCATCAGTTGCGCCTGGCCCTCGGCCTGATCGGCGAAGCGGCCAGCGGTGACGAACCCGCCACCTCGCCCCGTACGCGCCCCGCCTGGCCGAAGCGTCCTGGCGCCATCGTCGGTGCCCTGGTCGCCGCGGCGACCCTGGCTCTCGTTCTCCTGGCATACGGACTCTCTGACGGCGATTCAGGCGGAGCCCAGCAGGCTCAGGGACAGGCGCTGAGCCACACGGAGTGGATTGCCTGCTCGCCAGTGATCGTCGAAGGTGACGTAGTGGCGGTACGCGATCACCCTGGACAGGACGATGCGGTCAAGGTGACCCTCACCGTTACGGAATGGATCAAGCCGAGCCATGGTGCTGAGCGGCAGATCCAGTTCACCGCCCTTAGCGCCAAGGAGATGGGCGAGTATCCCTACCGGAAGGGTGAGCACATGCTGGTGGTCACCAAGGACCGTCCCGACCAGCCGGCCGACACCTTCCGCGTCGACGGGGCGGGGAAGTCACGAACCCTGGAGTTCGAGCGCAACCGGATCGATCAGAACCTGGCAGCGGCAGCAAAGACTGAGTGCCCCGCCTTCTGGCGCAACAGAGACCACGACGGCGGCGGACGGGCGGACAACTGACGTTCGTGGTGGCGTGGTCCAGCAGCGCCTCAGGCTGCCATCGATCCTGCGTGGATCGATGGCAGCCGATGGCGCTGAGAGACAGCCCCGCGACGGCCAGTTCACCGACGTCCCTGTGGCGTTGGCGTACGCGCTCCGGGAGGGGAGTCGCCGCCTCAGCGAGGGGCTGGCTGCATAGGAAGGGCTCCACGGTTCGAGGGGATTGACAGGTGCTCGCTCCCCTCTCAACAAAGCCTCGGCAAAGACGATGACAGGCGGCGGGTATGACTCAGGAAGGCGTCATCCGGGAGCCCATCCAAAGGGCCGGAACGTGGCGGGACTCCGTCGTGCACTCGATGCTCGACCACGAATGGGGCGCTCGCCAGATTGTGGTCACCTCATAGGTATGGGGACCGGTTTCCGCTCGTGCCGGGGGAGCAGGAGCGGAGTCGTCAGGATGAGGAGACCGGCGAGGGCGATCGCGACGCGGAGCCCTGTGAGGCCGGCCAGCAGGCCCCACAGGGCGGTCAGGGCCGCGATGGTGAGTTTGCCGGTGATCGACCACGCGGACAGGGTGCGGGTGAGCCGGTCCGTCGGCGTCAGGCCGAGCCGCCAGGTGACGCACAACGGGTTGAACACTCCGATGCAGGTGATCAGCCCGAACTCGACGACGATGACGAGGACGAGTCCGCCGATGCCCGGGCCCACGAAGGCCAGCCCGATCGGCCAGCAGGCGCGCAAGGTCCCCGCCGTGAGCATGACCCGGTGCTGACCGAACCGCGCGACGAGCGGGCCGGCCAGCCGTGCGCCGAGCAGACCGCCGAGACACGGCACCGCGAAGGCGAGACCGTACTGCCAGGGCGCGAACCCGAGGCGGCCGAGCATGAGGACGGCGAGCAGCGGCGAGGTCGCCATGATCAGACCGTTGACCAGGACCATGTTGAGGAACAGCGGGCGCAGCGTCGGGTGGGCCAGGATGTACCGCCACCCTTCGAGGAGTTCACCGACCCGCGACCGGGGCGGTCCGTCGGGCCGTACGGGATCGGGCCGCGCGGGATGGGGCTCGTCGTCGCCGATCGCGCGGATCCCCACCGCCGACAGCAGGAAGCTGACCGCGTTGGCCGCCACGGTCAGCACCGGGCCGAACAGCCCGACCGCCGCCCCGCCGAGCGGCGGTCCGAGCACGGTGGTCGTCCAGGTCGTCGACTCGAACCGGCTGTTCGCGACGAGCAGGTCCTCCGGCCGTACGAGAGCCTTCAGACAGGCGCCGCTCGCCGCGGTGAACGTGATGTCGGCCGCGGCGACGACCACCGCCACGACCAGGAGGTGGACGAAACCGAGGACACCGAGCGCGTACGCGACGGGGACGCTCGACAGCACCGCGAAACGGATCAGGTCCATCGCGATCATCACCGGCCGCTTGCGGCGGAACTCCACCCACGGACCGAGCGGCACCGCGACCGCCGCCCCCACCGCGAGCCCCACGGCCGCCAGGGCCGACACCTGCGAGGGCCCGGCGTGCAGCACCAGGACCGCGATCAGGGGGAACGCGTCGAACGCCAGCCGCGTACCGAACGCGCTGACCCCGTACGCCGCCCACAGCCACCCGAACCGCCGCCCCAGCGACTTTCTGGCCCCCATTCCCGGCGTGCCCCCTTCGCTGCCGCGGCCGACACCGCCTTCGATATCGCGGCCGTCGTTCCACAACCATTCGTTGACCAGCGACATCCAAGCCGTTCCACGACCTGCGGATCAAACAACCGTCCGACCGGCCGGGACACAACCATCCGTTGTACGACTAGGGTTCCGGCGTGGATCTCGATGCCGTGCGCACCTTCGTCGCCGCCGCGGACGCGGGCCAGTTCCAGGTGGCCGCCGCCCACCTCTCCGTCACCCAGCAGGCCGTGTCCAAGCGCGTCGCCACGCTGGAGAAGGACCTCGGTGTACGGCTGTTCGCCCGCACGGCGGGCGGAGTCCGGCTCACCATCGACGGGCAGGCGTTCCTGCCCCACGCACGCGACCTCCTGAAGGCCGAGGAGCGGGCGGCAGCCTCCGTACGGCCCGGCCGTCGCGCGCTGCGCGTCGACGTGATCGGTCGACGGCTCGCCCCGGCCGACCTGCTCCGCGGCTTCCACCGCGCGCACCCCGGCACCGAACTCGACGTCGTGACCCTCTTCGACGCCGACGCGGCCGTCGCCGCCGTCCGGTCGGGCACGATCGACGCCTCCTTCCGCGCCGTCACCATGCCCGCGCGGCGGCTGCCCGACCGCATCGAGGCCGTCCGGGTCCACGACGAGCCCGTCCAGCTCCTCACCGGACCGGGCCATGCGCTGGCGGGCGTCCGCGCGGTCACTCCCGCGCAGCTGGCCGGGCACCGGATCTGGATGCCCGGCATCGTCAGCGGAACCGAATGGGCCGCCTACTACGAGGACCTCGCCGCCGCGTTCGGGCTCACCATCGAGGTGACCGGACCCGACTTCGGCACCGAACCGCTCCTCGACACGATCGCCGACTCCCCGGACCTCGCGACCCTCGTCGGCGAACAGACCCGCTTCGTCTGGCCCGCCGAGCAGGACCTGCGGCGCGTCGCCGTGCACGGCCCGACACCCGTCTACCCGCACTCGCTGATCTGGCGCGGCGACAACCCGCACCCGTCGCTCACCGCGCTGCGCGCGTACCTCGCCGCCGCGCGACCCGACGACGGTGACGACCGCGATGGCGACACCTGGACACCGGCCTGGGCGCGGTGACCGGCACGGCCGGAGAGCCTCGGCGGACACTCACACGGTTCGGCGGGCTCTCGCACCGTTCAGATGGTGAGGACGATCTTGCCGCGGGGGTGCCCCTTCTCCAGGTGGCGGATGGCCTCGGCCGCCTCGGCGAGGGGGTAGGTGCGGTCGATGGGCGGCGTGATCTTTTCCTGCTCGGCGAGCTCCTTGAGAGTCAGCAGGTCCTCGCGGCGTGCGATGGAGACGAGATTGCGGAGGTTCTGGCCTATGAACGGCGAGAGCGTGACGGCCCGCAGGCCGCGGCTCATCCCGCCGAAGAAGCCCGTGCCGCCCTCCCCGCCGACGATGACGAGGGTGCCGCGCGGGGCGAGGGCGCGGCGGAGGACGGGCAGGGGGCGAAGGCCCGCGTTGTCGATGATGACGTCGTAGCGGTGCGGGCCGTCGGTGATCTCCTCGCGGGTGTAGTCGATGACGTGCGCGGCGCCCTGGGAGCGCACGAAGTCCGCGCCCGTAGGGCCGCAGACGCCGGTGACCTCGGCGCCGTACACCGTGGCGAGCTGGACGGCGTAGCAGCCGACGCCCCCGGAGGCGCCGATGACCAGGACCTTCTGGCCCGGTTTCGGACGGCCCTTGCCGCTGAGGGCCTGCAGGGCTGTCATGCCGGAGACGGGGAGGGCGACGGCCTGCTCGAAGGTGAGGTTGGCCGGTTTGAGGGCGATCTTCGCGGCCTTGGCGCACGCGTACTGAGCGAACGAGCCCTCGCAGTTGCCGAAGACCTCGTCGCCCGGCTTGAAGTCGGTCACCTTCGCCCCGACGGCCTCCACCCGCCCGGCGCCGTCCCAGCCCCGTACCGGGTTCTTGGGCTTACGGAGGCCCAGGGCGACGCGCGCCACATAGGGCCGGCCGGTCATGAGGTGCCACACCTCGGGGCCGACACCGGCCGCGCGCACCTCGACGAGCACCTCGTCGTCGCGGGGCACGGGGCGGTCGATGTCGCGCAGTTCCAGGAGGTCCGCTGATCCGTACGCATCCTGAACGATCGCCTTCATGGCGTGGCTCCCCTTCACGGTCCCCGACACCGGATATCCCGGTTGTACCGAGCATCTCGGATGTACCGAGCATCCCGATGGCTCGAACGCCTGACCAGACTCCTGAGCACGATCTTGGGAAAGAGGGCGATGAGTTTTCGTACGGCCGAGGGTCTACCCCCTGAAGACCCCGCGAGGAGAGGAGTCGAGCATGGGCGACGGCGGAACGACCCCCACCACTCTTGACCTGGGGCCGCAGGCCCTGATCGTGGCACGTCTGGCGGAGGAGGTGCGCGAGGAGCAGCTGGACGCGGCGACGCCCTGTCCGGAGTACGCGGTACGGAATCTAGTCGGGCATCTGGCCGGGCTGTCCGAGGCCTTCCGGGACGCCGGGCGGAAGGACCTCGGGGCCACGACGGACACCAACCCCACGACCCGGCTGCCCGACCTGACACCGGAATGGCGCACCGAACTGCCCAAGCTGCTGGCCGAGTTGGCCGAGGCCTGGCGCGATCCGGCCGCGTGGACGGGCGACACCCGCGCGGGCGGCGTGCACCTTCCCGGCGAGGTCGCGGGCATCGTCGCCGCCGACGAACTCGTCGTCCACGGCTGGGACCTGGCCCGGGCGACGGGACAGCCGTACGCCCCCGACGCGCCGGCCCTGCAAGCGGCGTACGAGATGCTGGCGCCGACCGCGGACGACCCGGACCGCGGCATCTTCGGACCGGCCGTGCCCGTACCGGACGAGGCTCCGCTGCTGGACCGGGTGATCGGGCTGAGCGGACGCGACCCCGGCTGGGGGTGAGGCGGCCGGGCCGGGTGAGGCAGTCGGGCCGGGTGGGGCGGCCCCGATCCGGGCGAGGCGGTCGGGCCGGGGCGGAGGATCTCGCGCCTTCTTTTGTCAGAAGCGTTGACGAAACACAGGGGTGCTCCTACTTTCATCGCGTCGCACTTCGTACGTCATATATGAGACGCGATACGTGAGATCGGATACGCGAGCCCCCGAACCCTGGGGACTCCGTCACCGTTCCTAAAGACAGAGCGGGAGTGAGTCCTGTTGCCAGGATCCATGCTCGGCCGAACGCCCCGAACGGTGTTGGGCGTTCTGGTTGCCCGCGTTCGCTCCGCGTCCGGCGCGCACGGATCGTGTCCGGGGTCCGGGGATGCGGGGGCGGGTTCCCTCACGCCCAGGGACGCCCAGTCCGGCCTGGACGGTCCGATGCCCCTGCTCATCTCTCCGGTGAGCAGGGGGCGGTGCCGTCCGTCGCCGGATCGGGTGTCCCTGGGCGCGCCTTCCGACCGCCACGGCAGCAGCGTCGTGGCGGGTGGTCTTGCGGGTTGTAGTGGTGAGGGGTTTCTGCCAGTGCTGGGCGCCCCAGCGGCTGGTGTAGGCAGGGTCCACGGCGATGACCGCGATACCCGTCTGGTCGGCCATCGAGGCCAGCCGGGCGCGGAGCTTGCCGGTGGGCATGCCGGAGATGAGCTGCCGGAAGCGTTTCCTGCGGCCGTGCTTCTCGCGGGTCTTCTCGGCGGCGAAGTCCAGGTCCTCGACAGCGATCGCCTTGACGCCGCAGGTGCGGGCCCAGTGCAGCAGGCGGGTGAGGGCGTGGCGGACCTGGGCGTCCCGGTGTTCGGCGGTGCCGGTCAGGTCGTAGAAGAAGCGGCGCGGGGCACCAACCGGATTGCCGTGCGCATCGAGGCGCCAGGCGGCCAGGTGGTCGGCGTTCATGTCGACGCCGATCACACCGTGGGCGAGCGCGGCCTCCAGAGGGAGGGTGGGGGTGGGCGGGATCTGCCAGGAGGCGGTCAGATACCAGCGGTCCCGGCCCGTATCCAGGTGGATGCGGTAGGCGATCGCTCGGCTGGCCGCGACGCGGTCGGCCCACTCGCCGCCTCGGTGCGCGAACGCGACCCTGCAAGTGAGGACGTACCGTCCGTGCGGGGCGTTCGCCAGATGCGTGAGCGGCGCGGGGAGTTTGATGCTCACCTCGCCGTCGGGGCTGACCCGGATCGTCTCGTTGCCGTACCGCTTGCCGGACTCCCCGTCGGCGGCCAGGAACCAGCGCTCGGCCTCCCAGGCCCGGCGCCACTCGCCCTCGGTGAGCCCTGCCTGGTCCAGGTGGTGCCGGGCACGGGCCAGCCGCTTACCGCCGCGTACGACATGCACGACTCCGGCCTCACGGCCTGCCCGCGCGGCGGCCAGCCGGTCCTGAAGCACCCGCAGCCGCCGGGCCTTCGCATGCCACTCCCGCCGCGACCGGTAACCCCCCGGCGCCTGCTTGGTCCCCTTCTGTCCGACCGGCTGGGACAGCCGGTGCGTCAGCGTGCGGACGCCCGCTTCCAGGTTCTGGATGTGCGCCAACTGGCCACGCCGGGCCAGCGCCCACTGGTCGTGCGACGCCTTCGTGATCGCCCCGGCCCACCGCGACGACGAGACCGGAGTCAGCCCCCGCTTACGCACCGCCCACGCCTCAGCCGAGTGCTCCAGACCGTCCCGGCAACGCGCCTTGAGATCCCTGGACGCCAGCGACCCCAGATGCGCGCCCACCAGCCACAGCACCTTCTCATCGTCCGGCGTCAGGTACTTGAGACGGGTACGGATGGCCACACCACTCGGACCGGACGCGACGAACGGCACCGCCCTACTCCTCAGTTCACCCACCCCTGTCGCCCCCGCCCCGACCCCACCCGAAGAACCCGTCACCGCGTCCAACGAGCCGTTCCCGTAAAAGGTCACGCATTCGATGCGAGAACGTCAGTCCCCCCTGAAAACCGGTGCCACGGCCGCGGCCCCACGACTTGACACAGACCACCAACACTCACTCCCACTCACCAGAACACCCTTGAACACGCTCTAGCGGCAGCAGCCCCAAACCCCGAGAGGCGCGCATGACCTCTGTGCCCACGCCGATCCCCTCCCGCACGCAGTTCGTGCTGGAAGGGATCAAACACCGCATCCTCACCGGGCAGTTGACCCCGGGGCAGGCCCTGGTCGAGACCGAGCTCGCCGCACAGTTCGGGGTGTCCAAGACCCCGGTGCGCGAGGCGCTCAAGACGCTGGCCGGCACCGGGCTCGTCGTGATGAACCAGTACAAGGGCGTCACGGTACGCATGGTGGACGCGGACATGGCGCGCGAGGTGTACGACGTGCGACTGCTCCTGGAGCCGGAGGCGCTGCGGCGCTCCGTCCGGCGCGGCTCCTCCCTCGACACGGCACGCGAGGCGCTCGAACGCGCCGACGCCGCCACCGACACCGCCCAACGCTCCCTCGCCAACCGGGAGTTCCACCGTTCCCTCTACGTCCGCTGCGGCAATCCGCTGCTCGGCCGGATGCTCGACGAGGTCCGGGACCAGGCCGCCCTGGTCTCCGCGGTCGCCTGGGCGGCCAACCCCTCCTGGGAGCGCGAGGCCACCGAGCACCGGGAGATCCTGCGGCTCGCCCTCGACGGCGACGCGGACGGCGCGGCGCGGGCCCTGCACTCGCACATCGCCTCGTTCGTGCGACGGGCCTTCCCCGAGGCCCAGGGAGAGGGTGAGCAGGAATGACCGGGACCGCGACCGAGACCGGGAACGCGACCACGACTACGACCACGACCGCGTTCGAGGCCGGGCGGGCCGCCCTCGCCGACGTGGTGGCGATCCCCGTGACCCCCTTCGCCGAGGACGGCTCCATCGACCAGGAGGTCCACCGCGTCCTGCTGCGCCGGGTGCTCGACGGCGGCGTGCGCATCCTCACGCCCAACGGCAACACTGGCGAGTTCTACGCCCTGAGCCCCGAAGAGCGGTGCACCGTAACGGAGTTGACCATCGAGGAGGCGGGGGACCGGGCCACCGTCCTGGTCGGTGTCGGGCACGACGTGCCGACCGCCGTCGCCTCCGCCCGCCACGCCCGCGACCTCGGTGCACAGATGGTGATGGTCCATCAGCCCGTGCACCCGTACGTCTCGGAGGGTGGCTGGGTCGACTACCACCGGGCGATCGCGGAGGCGGTCCCCGAGTTGGGTGTCGTCCCGTACATCCGCAACCCGGTGCTGGCCGGTGCCCGGCTCGCCGAACTGGCCGACGCCTGCCCGAACGTCATCGGCGTGAAGTACGCCGTGCCGGACGCGGCCCGCTTCGCCGCGTTCGCGCGGGACGCCGGGCTGGAGCGCTTCGTGTGGGTGGCCGGACTCGCGGAACCGTACGCGCCCTCGTACTTCTCGGCGGGCGCGACGGGCTTCACCTCAGGGCTCGTGAACGTCGCCCCGGCCGTTTCGCTGAACATGATCGAAGCGCTTCGATCCGGCGACTACGCGGGCGCCATGAAGGTGTGGGAGCAGATCCGCCGCTTCGAGGAACTGCGCGCGGCCAACAACTCCGCCAACAACGTGACCGTCGTGAAGGAGGCCCTGGCCTCGCTCGGCCTGTGCCGCCGCGAGGTCAGGCCGCCGAGCAGGCAACTCCCCGAGTCCGAACGGGCCGAGGTCGCCGCCATCGTCGCGGGGTGGTCGATATGACCGACGCCAACCCAACGACCGGGTCCGGTTCCGCAATACCCGAAGGCGCCCAAACCCCGGACGCCCCACGGCAGTTGCGCAGCCACCAGTGGTACGGAACCGAAGGCCTCCGCTCCTTCAGCCACCGCGCCCGCACCCGCCAGCTCGGCTACCTCCCCGAGGAACACCTCGGCAAGCCCGTCATCGCGATCCTCAACACCTGGTCCGACATCAACCCCTGCCACGTCCACCTCCGCGACCGTGCCCAGGCGGTCAAGCGAGGCGTGTGGCAGGCCGGCGGCTTCCCCCTCGAATTCCCGGTGTCGACGCTGAGCGAGACCTTCCAGAAGCCGACCCCGATGCTCTACCGCAACATGCTCGCGATGGAGACCGAGGAACTGCTGCGCTCGTACCCGGTGGACGGGGCCGTCCTCATGGGCGGCTGCGACAAGTCGACGCCCGCGCTGCTCATGGGCGCCGCGTCCGTCGACCTGCCGGCGATCTTCGTGCCCGCCGGGCCGATGCTGCCCGGTCACTGGCGGGGCGAGGTCCTCGGCTCCGGCACCGACATGTGGAAGTACTGGGACGACAAGCGCGCCGGGCTCATCGGCGACTGCGAGATGACCGAGCTGGAGAGCGGTCTCGCGCGCTCGCCCGGCCACTGCATGACCATGGGTACGGCGTCCACGCTGACCGCCGCCGCAGAGGCCCTCGGGGTCACGGTCCCGGGTGCCTCCAGCATCCCAGCCGTCGACTCGGGACACGACCGGATGGCCGCCGCCTCGGGCCTCAGGATCGTCGAACTCGTCCGCAGGGACCGGAAGTTGTCCGACATCCTCACGGCCGATGCCTTCGAGGACGCGGTGACGACGGTCCTCGGGCTCGGCGGCTCCACCAACGCCGTGATCCACCTCATCGCCATGGCCGGACGCGCCGGAGTCCGGCTCACCCTCGACGACTTCGACCGGATCGCCCGTACGGTGCCGGTCCTGGCGAACGTACGGCCCGGTGGCCGGACGTACCTGATGGAGGACTTCCACTTCGCCGGCGGGCTGCCCGGGTTCCTGTCGCGGATCACCGACCTGCTGCACCTCGACCGGCCGACCGTCTCGTACGACAGCCTGCGCGAGCAGCTCGCCTCCGCACAGGTGCACAACGACGACGTCATCCGCACCCGGAAGAACCCCGTCGCCGCCGAGGGAGGCGTCGCCGTCCTGCGCGGCAACCTCTGCCCCGACGGCGCCGTCATCAAGCACATCGCCGCCGAGCCGCACCTGCTCAAGCACACCGGTCCCGCGGTCGTCTTCGACGACTACCGGACCATGCAACGCACCATCGACGACCCGGAGTTGGACATCACCGCCGACACCGTCCTGGTGCTGCGCAACGCCGGACCCAAGGGCGGCCCCGGCATGCCCGAGTACGGGATGCTGCCGATCCCCGACCACCTGCTGAAGCAGGGCGTACGGGACATGGTGCGGATCTCCGACGCCCGGATGAGCGGCACGAGTTACGGCGCCTGTGTGCTGCACGTGGCGCCCGAGTCGTACATCGGCGGGCCGCTCGCCCTGGTCCGCACCGGCGACACCATCACGCTCGACGTCGAGGCACGTCTGCTCCAACTCAACGTGGACGACGAGGAGTTGGTGGCACGCCGGGCGGAGTGGACCGCGCCGCCCGAGCGCTATGAGCGTGGCTACGGCGCGCTCTACAACGAACAGATCACCCAGGCGGACACCGGCTGCGACTTCGCGTTCCTCGCACGGCCGGGCACGGTGCAGGACCCGTACGCGGGCTGAGGGACGGGCCCGCCCACCGGCGCTCCCCTCTGTCCGAGATCCCGAACGACGTGTGCGAAGCGCTTCACCACGGACTGCCCGGACGGCAAGCGCTTCCGCGAAGGCGAAGAGAAGAAACGAACGGAACGAACGCACAGCACCACCCGCACACCCCCGAGAACGGAGAAAGTCATGGCCCAAGCCGCAGCCGTGGCGAAAGAGCCCGCGCCACCCCGGCGGCGCCGTGGCTCGGCGACGCCCCGCAGGCTTCCGTATCTGCTGATCGCCCCGGCGGGACTGCTGATGCTGGGCTTCATCGCCTACCCGGTGCTCAGCGTCTTCTACTACAGCCTGCAGCACTACAACCCCACCAAGCCGTGGCGGAACGGCTTCGCGGGCTTCGACAACTTCGTGCACGCCTTCGCCGAGGACCCGCAGTTCTGGGACACGCTGGTCTTCAGCGCCAAGTGGGTCGTTGTCGAGGTCGGGCTGCAGCTGCTGTTCGGTCTGGCGCTCGCGCTGATCGTCAACCAGACCTTCGTGGGACGCTCGCTGGGCCGCGCCCTGGTCTTCTCGCCGTGGGCCGTGTCCGGTGTGCTCACCTCCGCGATCTGGGTGCT
Organism: Streptomyces sp. NBC_00878; assembly: GCF_026341515.1. Lineage (NCBI taxonomy): Bacteria > Bacillati > Actinomycetota > Actinomycetes > Kitasatosporales > Streptomycetaceae > Streptomyces > Streptomyces sp. NBC_00878. The sequence goes on from NZ_JAPEOK010000001.1 coordinate 8,458,975, forward strand.
GCTCTACAACTCCCAGACGGGCATCACCCGTTACCTCGCCGACATGGGCATCGGGGAGTACGGCACGAGCTGGCTCTCCGACACCTCGACCGTCTTCCCCGCCGCGGTGGTCGCGGACCTCTGGCGCGGCGTCCCCTTCTTCGCGATCCTCATCCTCGCCGACCTCCAGTCCGTCTCGAAGGACCTGTACGAGGCCGCCGAGGTCGACGGTGCCAGTCGCTTCCGGCAGTTCGTGCACATCACGCTGCCGCACCTCAAGGACGCCATCATCCTCTCCACGCTGCTGCGCGCGGTCTGGGAGTTCAACAACGTCGACCTGCTCTACACCCTCACCGGCGGCGGACCCGCGGGCGAGACGACGACACTCCCGCTCTACATCGCCAACACCAGCGTCGACGCCCACAACTTCGGCTACGCCTCGGCCCTGACCACGGTCGCGTTCGTGATTCTGCTCTTCAGCTCGATGGTCTATCTGCGGCTGAGCAAGTTCGGAGGCGGTGACAAGTGATCACCAAGGACATCGACACCATCGCTCCGGCCGCGCCCGCACCAGTGGCCGACGAGCCGCCGCGGCGCCCGGGGAAGCGCCGCCGCGCCTGGGACGAGGCCCCACGCTGGCAGATCTACCTTCCCCTCGGCATCTACCTGCTCTTCACCCTCATCCCCTTCTACTGGATCCTGCTCTTCGCCCTCAGACCGCCCGGCTCGACCTCGCTCGTGCCCTGGCCCATGACCTTCGAGCACTTCGAGAAGGTGTGGAACGAGCGCAGCTTCGGCACGTACTTCGAGAACAGCGTCTACGTCGGCGTCGCCACGCTCCTCATGACCACGCTCGTCGCGCTGGCCGGCGGCTACGCCCTCGCCCGCTTCGACTTCAGGATCAAGCGCGCCTTCATGCTGGCTCTGCTCTGCTCGCAGTTCGTGCCGGGCGCGCTGCTCCTGGTGCCGCTGTTCCAGATCTTCGCCGAGCTCCGGATGATCAACTCGCTGGGCAGCGTCATCATCGCCGAGACCGTCTTCCAGCTGCCGCTGTCGATGATCCTGATCAGCGGCTTCATCCGGAACGTGCCGTACTCGCTGGAAGAGGCCGCCTGGGTCGACGGCTGCAACCGCTTCACCGGCTTTCGGGTCGTCGTCCTGCCGCTGCTGCGGCCCGGGCTGATCGCGGTGGGCTCCTTCGCCTTCGTGCACTCCTGGAACCACTTCCTGTTCGCCCTGATGTTCCTCAGCAACCAGGACAAGCAGACGATCCCCGTCGGCCTCAACAGCCTGATGAGCGCCGACAGCGTCGACCTGGGCGCGCTCGCCGCCGGCGGCATCATCGCGGCGGTGCCCGTCGTGATCGTCTTCGCGTTCATCCAGAAGTGGCTGATCACGGGCTTCAGCGCTGGGGCGGTGAAGGGATGAGACGAGTACGCACCTTCCCGCCGCGCACGAGAAGAGGGCGCCGCGCCCTCCAAGTCGCCCTCGCCTGCGGGCTGTTGGCCGCCGTAGGGGCACCCGCGAACGCCGAGGCCCGTGACATCAGTCGCGACACGCTGCCCGCGAACGACGGCTGGGCCGCCGCCGACGGAGGCACCACGGGGGGTTCCGACGCGGACGACGCCCACGTCCTCACCGTACGGAACCGGTCCGAGCTGGTCCGTGCCCTCGACGGCGGCAGCGCGACCCCGAAGATCATCAAGGTCGCGGGGACGATCGACGCCAACACCGACGACGCGGGCAGGCGACTGGACTGCGAGGACTACGCGACCAACGGCTTCACCATCAGGAAATACCTGGCCGCGTACGACCCGCGCACCTGGGGCGCCGCCAAGCCCTCCGGTCCGCAGGAGGAGGCCCGCCAGGCCTCGGCCGCGGCCCAGGCCTCCCGCGTGGAGCTGACCGTCGGCTCGAACACCACCATCGTCGGCCTCGGCGACAGCGCCGTACTGAAGGGCGCGAGCCTCCAGGTCCGCGACGCCGACAACGTCATCGTCCGCAACCTCGAACTCCGGGACGCCTACGACTGCTTCCCCGTCTGGCAGCCCAACACCGGCGGCCTGGGCGACTGGAAGACCGCGTACGACACGCTGTGGCTGCGCGGCGCCACGCATGTGTGGATCGACCACGTCACGGCCTCCGACAAGGGCCACCCCGACGCCGACGAGCCCACCTACTTCGGCCGCAACTACCTGCGCCACGACGGCCTGTTGGACATCACCAACGCCTCCGACCTGGTGACCGTCTCCTGGAGCCGGTTCGCCGACCACGACAAGGCGATGCTGATCGGCAGCGCCGACACGGCCACCGGCGACCGGGGAAAGCTGCGCGTCACCCTGCACCACAACGAGTTCGAGTCCGTCGTCCAGCGCGCCCCGCGTGTCCGCTTCGGGCAGGTGCACGTCTACAACAACCGGTACGTCGTCCCGGCCGACGCCCACGACTACCGCTACTCGCTCGGGGTCTCCGTCGAGTCGGCGGTCTACGCCGAGAACAACGCGTTCACCACCCCCGGCCACATCGAGGCCGCCGACCTGGTGAAGAGCTGGAACGGCACGGCCCTGCACCAGTCGGGCACGCTCTGGGGGTCCCCCCGGACGGAGTCTGGGGGAGGCTTCCCCGTCGACCTGCTCGCCATCTACAACGCCTACAACTCCGGCAGCGAACGCGACCTGACCGCCGACGTCGGCTGGACGCCCGCCCTGCACGGCACGGTCGACAGCGCCGCGAAGGCCGACCGCGACGTCGAGCGCGGCGCGGGCGCGGGGAGGATCCGATGAGCACCGCCACCGGGCCCGGAACCGCTTCGATAGGGCCCATGAACTCTTCCTCCGAGGCCCTGCCCTCGCACGAGTCCCCCCTCCCCGTCGTCCTCGCGGGCGCCCGCGGGCACGGCCACTGGCACCTCGCGAACATCCGCCGCCTCCAGGACAAGGGCCTGGTACGCCTGGTCGGTGTCTGCGAGCTGACCCCGCTCACCGAGGAGGAGCTGGACGGCTTCACCGCGCCGGGCGAACTCCCCGAGCAGTCCGCCGACTTCGGGGCCCTGCTGGACTCCACCGGCGCCGCGATCGCCGTGATCTGCACGCCGATTCCGACCCACACCGACCTCGCGCTGACGGCCGCCGCCAGGGGCGTACACGTGCTCCTGGAGAAGCCGCCCGCGCCCTCGTACGCCGAGTTCCGCCGGATGGCCGACGGGGTCGCCGCGGCCGGGGTGGTCTGCCAGATCGGCTTCCAGTCGCTGGGCTCGCAGGCCGTCCCCGTGATCCGGGAACTGGTCGTGCAGGGCGCGATCGGCCGGGTGGACGGCATCGGCGGGGCCGGGGCCTGGGCACGCGCCGAGGAGTACTACCGCCGCGCTCCCTGGGCCGGACGGCGCCGGATGAACGGGGCCGACGTCGTCGACGGCGTGCTGACCAACCCCCTCGCGCACGCCGTCGCCACCGCGCTCGCCCTCGACGGCGCCACCCGCGCGGAGGACGTCACCGGCATCGAGACCGAGCTGCTGCGGGCCAACGACATCGAGTCCGACGACACCTCCTGCGTCCGCGTCACCACCGCGGCCGGGCACCGGATCACCGTCGCCGCGACCCTGTGCGCCGAGCACCCCGACGAGCCGTACGTCCTCGTGCACGGCGACGAAGGACGGATCACCTTCTGGTACAAGCAGGACCGCGTCCTCGTCCAGCGGTCGGGACACGGCCCGCGGGAGCTCACGTACGACAGGACCGATCTGCTGGAGAACCTCGTCGAGCACCTCGAAGGCCGGGCCGACCTGCTGGTCCCGCCGGACTCGACGGGCGCCTTCATGAAGGTCGTTGAAGCGATTCGACAGGCGCCGGACCCCGTCGCACTGCCCGCCGACGCCTGGTACCTCCAAGCCGACGAGAACCGCCGGGTCGTGTACGGAGTCGACGGACTCGTCGCCGCCGCGGCCGACACCCTCGCCCTCTACTCCGAGCTGGGCGCCTCGTGGGCGCCCCCGAAAGAGGTGAGTACCTGATGAACAACGAGTCGCTGGTCCTGCGGGTCGCGGGCCGCCCGGTCGGCCGTTACCTCGCTCGTCCCGAGTTGCCGCCGAAGCTGTCGCCGCGCCCGTACTTCCACCCCGTCACCACCCTGGCCGGGACGGTCGTCACCGAGATCGGCCCCGCCGACCACATCCACCACCTCGGCGTCGGTGTCGCCGTTCCCGACGTCGAGGGGTACAACTTCTGGGGCGGTCGCACGTACGTACGCGACCGGGGGCCGACCGAGCTGGACAACCATGGCGCCCAGCGGCACACCACGTTCCAACTCAGCGACCCCGACGGCTTCGTCGAGGAACTGCGCTGGATCGCCGCGGGAGCCGAGCTGCTGCGCGAGCGGCGCACGGTCGCGGCGACCGAACTCACGGGCGCCGCCTGGGCGTTGGACTTCACGTTCTCGCTCACCAACACGACCGCCGAGCCCCTGTCGATCGGCAGTCCGGCGACCAACGGCAGACCCGGCGCGGCGTACGGCGGCTTCTTCTGGCGGGCCCGCAAGGAGGCCGAGGCACCCGCCGTGTTCACGGCCGGAACCGAGGGCGAGGAGACCGTGCACGGCACACGCGCCGACTGGCTGGCACTCGCGGGCGCCACCTGGACGCTGGTGTTCGCCGGGGCCACCGAACAGACCCGCCGCGACCCGTGGTTCGTGCGCACCGCCGAGTACCCGGGCGTCGGCTCCTCCCTCGCCCACCAGGAACGGCTGCCGCTCCCGGCCGGGGAGACCGTCGTACGCCGGGTCGTCACCGTCGTCGCCGACGGCCGCCTCGACCGGGGCGAGGCCGCGGCCCTCGTCCGCAAGGCGGTGAGCCCGTGAGCGGCCAGAGCGCGCCCGCCTTCACCGCCGACCTCGGCGACGGCACGTACCGCAACCCGGTCCTGAACGCCGACTGGTCCGACCCCGACCTCATCCGCGTCGGCGACGACTACTACCTGACCGCCTCCAGCTTCAGCCGCGTACCGGGCCTGCCCTTATTGCACTCCCGCGACCTGGTCAACTGGACGCTCGTCGGCCACGCCCTCCAACTTCTCGAACCGGCACGGGAGTTCAGGAAGCCACGGCACGACTGCGGTGTCTGGGCACCGTCGTTGCGCCACCACGACGACCGTTTCTGGATCTTCTGGGGCGACCCCGACCACGGCATCTACCAGGTCAACGCCCCTGAGATACGCGGCCCTTGGACCCGTCCCCACCTCGTCAAGGCGGGCAAGGGGCTCATCGACGCCTGCCCGCTGTGGGACGAGGAGACCGGTGAGGCGTACCTCGTGCACGCCTGGGCCAAGTCCCGCTCCGGCGTCAAGAACCGGCTCACCGGCCACCGGATGCGGCCCGACGCCGCCGGGCTGCTCGACGACGGCGAGCCGATCGTGGACGGCGACCGCATCCCCGGCTGGTTCACGCTCGAAGGGCCGAAGTTATACCGGCGCGACGGCTGGTTCTGGATCTTCGCCCCGGCCGGCGGCGTCGAGACGGGCTGGCAGGGCGCGCTACGCTCGCGCGACTTCTTCGGACCGTACGAGGAGCGGGTCGTCCTGGAGCAGGGCGACACCGACGTCAACGGCCCCCACCAGGGCGGCTGGGTGAGCACCCCGTCCGGCGAGCACTGGTTCGCGCACTTCCAGAAGAAGGGCCCGTACGGGAGGGTCGTGCACCTCCAGCCGATGCGCTGGGGCACGGACGGCTGGCCGGTCCTCGGGAACGAGGGCGTCCCCGTCGCCGTACACCGGAAGCCCGACCTGCCGCCGCAGCCGGTGTCGGCGCCCGCCACCGACGACGACTTCCCCGGCGGGCGGTTCGGACGGCAGTGGCAGTGGACCGCCAACCCGCAGGACGGCTGGGCGACCCAGCACTCCGGCGACGGACTGCGGCTGACCTGCGTACGGACGGCCGACGCGGACGATCTGCGCAAGTTACCGAACGTGCTCACGCAGCGGCTGCCCGGGGCCCCGTGCACCGTGGAGGTCGAGCTGCGGCTCTGCGCCGAGGAGCCGGGCGCGCGGGCCGGACTCGCCGTACTGGGCGACGCGTTCAGCTGGATCGGGCTCGAACGGGAGGTGGACGGGACGGTCCGCCTCGTGCACCGGTTCGCCGAGGCGGTCGCCAAGGGGGCGCCTCCCACGCCTTTGAGCCAGTGGGCGAGGGAACGGGACGCCGCCCATCCGCGACTCGCCCCCGAGGACCGGGCGCGGCTGCGGATCGAGAGCGGCGCCGGGGCGCGCTGCCGCTTCTCGTACGACCTCGGGGACGGTTGGGAGTCCTCGGGCCAGGTCTTCGCCGCCACCCCGTGGCGCTGGGTCGGCGCCCTGCTCGGCCTCGTCGCCCTCGCGCCGACCGGCGGGGGACACGCCGGGGCGGCCACGTTCACGCGGTTCCGCATTACCGCGCCACCTGCCGCCTGATCGCTTCATGTCATCACCACCGCAACCTGCCGCTTGATCGCTTCACGTCAGCACCGTTGTAAGCCTGTTGGGAGCCGCAATGACGCACTTCCGTAGCAGCAAGCGCTTGCCCAGACCGGGTCCTGGGCTTGGACCCGGTCTCTGCCGGACCTTGATCACGGTCGCCGCCCTGGTGGCCTCAATGGGGCTCGGGGCCGTCGCCCCGGCCGAGGCGGCATCCGAGAGCGTCGGCCGGACCGACAAGGCCCACGGTTTCGCGTCCCTGGAGGGCGGTACGACGGGAGGCGCCGGTGGCAAGGTCGTCACCGTCACCACCCAGGCGGACCTGGAGCGGTACGCCGCCGCCGAGGAGCCGTACGTCATCCGGGTGGCCGGGACGATCAAGGCCGAGCCGTTCGGCGCGAACGTCGTCGTGGCCTCGGACAAGACCATCATCGGCGTGGGCACCACCGGAGAACTCGTCCAGGGCGAGCTGCACCTCACCCCCGGCACCCACAACGTGATCATCCGCAACCTGACGATCCGCGACTCGTATGTCGAGGGCGACTGGGACTGCAAGGACACCGACTTCGACGGCGTCCAGATGGACACCGTCCACCACGTCTGGATCGACCACAACCGCTTCTCGCGGATCTGCGACGGACAGCTCGACATCCGCAAGGACAGCGAGTACGTGACCGTCTCCTACAACCGCTTCGAGAACAACAACAAGACCTTCGGCATCGGCTGGACGCCGAACGTGAAGACGCAGATCACCATCGACCACAACTGGTTCCGCGGGACGAAACAGCGCAACCCGTCCGCCGACAACTGCGCCTACGCACACCTCTACAACAACTACATGACCGCTCAGGTCGACCCCGGCGACCCGGTGTGGACGTACGGCAACTGGTCGCGCGGCCGGACGAAGATGGTCATCGAGAACAGCTATTACGAGGACGTCCAGCACCCCTACCAGGCCGACGCCACCGCCGAGTTGGTGCAGCGCGGGTCGATCCTCAAGAACACCACCGGGCGGCATGAGACATGGGGCGCGGCCTTCGACCCGCGGGACTTCTACGCCTACCGACTCGACCCGGCCGCCGCTGTGCCGGCGCTCGTGTCCAGGTTCTCCGGCCCGCAGCCCCACCACTCCACAGCGACACCACCCTCGTTGGATCCAGAAGAAGAGAGCCGATCATGAAGAGCAGTATGTGCAGGAGCAGCAGAGGCGGGCGTCGCTCGGCAGCCGCCGTCGCCCTGAGCGCCGTGCTCGCGCTGACCGCCACCGCCTGCGGTGACGACGGCAGCGGGGCAGCGGGCGACAAGGGCGCCGAGGGCAGCGGCAAGGGCGAGATCGTCTTCTGGGACAACAACGGCGGTGTCCGCACCGACATCTGGAAGGAGATCATCGCCGACTTCGAGAAGGCGAACCCGGACATCGACGTCGAGTACGTCGGGATCGCCGCCACCGAGTACCAGTCAAAGGTCGACACCGCCCTCCAGGGCGGCGGGCTGCCGGACGTCGGCGGTGTCGGCGCCGCGATGCTCGCCGGGTTCGCCGCCCAGAACGCGCTGGAGCCGCTGGACGACCGCCTCGGCAAGTCCTCCATCAACGGCAAGCTCAACGAGGACATGGTCAAGTCACTGAAGGCCGCCGGTGGTCGTGACGACACGCTGTACTCGATACCGACCTCCGCCAACAACGGCGTCCTCTACTACCGCACCGACCTGTTCGAGCAGGCGGGCCTCGACGACCCGACCACCTGGGACAAGTTCTACGAGGCCGCCGACAAACTCACCGACAAGGGCAAGAACAAGTTCGGCTACACCATCCGCGGCGGCGCGGGCTCCATCGCCCAGGCGCTGGACGCGATGTACGGGCAGTCCGGCATCACGTCCTTCTGGGACTCCGGCAACGAGAAGACCACGGTCAACGACCCGAAGAACGTGGCGGCCCTGGAGAAATACGTGGGCCTCTTCAAGAAGGTGACCCCGCCCGCCGACCTCAACAACGACTTCACCAAGATGGTCGCCCAGTGGGACTCCGGCACCATCGGGATGCTGAACCACAACCTGGGCTCCTACCAGGACCATGTGAAGGCGTTCGGCACCGACAGGTTCCGCGGTATTCCGCAGCCGGTCGGACCCGGTGGCAAGCGGGTCCAGGTGTCCAACCCCGTGGACGGCCTCGGGGTGTTCAAGAGCTCCAAGAACAAGGACGCCGCCTGGAAGTTCATCGAGTTCGCGACCTCGAAGACGGAGAACTCCAAGTTCAACGAGTCGGCGGGGCAGGTGCCGTCGAACAACGACGCCGCGAAAGACGCGTGGATTTCCAAGGCCGAGCCGACGAAGCTTGCCGCCGAGGCGCTGACCGATGGTTCTACGACCATCGTGCAGCTGCCGTACTACCTGCCCGACTGGAACACCATTTCCAAGACGGACAACGAGCCGGCGTTCCAGAAGGTCATGAACGGGTCGATGAGTGCCGAGGATTTCCTGAACGCGCTGGCCGATCAGCTCAATGAGGCCCAGACCGAGTGGAACGAACAGAAGGGCTAGCCGGGCCGGCACTTTGCAGGGGGGACCGACCGTGGGGGACCGCGGGGCTGTTGTGGCTGGTCGCGCCCACGATGGGGGTCCCCCCGCTCATGGGGGAGAAGCCGAGAGTGGGGGAGGAGCCGTAAATCGATACAGCCCCGCGCCCCTGAAGGGACGCGTTTCCCCCTGGCCTGCCAGAAACAGCTGAACCTCCTGTGTGAAGGCGCCACCTCCTGCACCGACCGCAGCTTTCCCATGTCCGAAAGGCACATCGTCGTGTCACTCACCCGCAGACAGATCACCACCGCGGCGCTTGCCGCCGTTCCCCTCGCCGTCGCGGCGACGGGGCCCGCTGTCGCCGCCTCCCCGCAGGGGCGGCCCCGAGAGCGCACGCTCTATATCGCCGGTGATTCCACCGCCGCCCAGAAATACGCCGATGCCGCGCCCGAGACCGGCTGGGGCATGGCGCTTCCGTTCTTTCTCCGGGAGCGGCTGGCAGTCGCCAACCATGCGGTGAACGGGCGTAGTTCGAAGAGTTTCATCGACGAAGGGCGTCTCGACGTCATTCTCGCCGCGATCCGGCCCGGTGATCTCCTTCTCGTCCAGTTCGGGCACAACGACTCCAAGGTCGCCGATCCCTCGCGGTACACCGAGCCGTGGACGACGTATCAGGACTATCTCCGTCAGTACGTCGACGGGGCGCGGGCGCGGGGGGCGCGGCCCGTGCTGGCCACGTCCGTGGAGCGGCGGAAGTTCGACGCCGGTGGGGGTGCCGTGGGCACCCATGGCGATTACCCGCCTGCCATGCGGGCGCTGGCCGCGGGCGAAGGTGTGGCACTTCTCGACATTCAGGCTCTGTCGATTGCGTTGTGGCAGGAACTCGGGGTCGAGGAGACGAAGAAGTACTTCAACTGGACCGATGTCGAGCAGGACAACACGCATTTCAATCCGCCGGGGGCCATTGCCGTGGCTCGGATGGTGGCGGGTGAGTTGCTGCGTCGGCGGATTGTGGTGCGTCGGGATGTTCGGCGGCTCGATGAGGTGATTCCTGAGTCTTGGATCAGTTGGCCGGAGTCTTAGTACTGCACGCTGAAGGTTTGTTTGCGGCTGCTGGTCCGTTGTGGCTTGTCGCGCAGTTCCCCGCGCCCCTAAAGAACCTTGGCCCTCCCCGTTATGTTTTCCGCGGTCCTGCAAGAGGGCCGCTGGCCTCCGGGCCCGGCATGACTGTGTCCCCCTGTCGAACGGATGACCTGGGGGGTGGTGTCACCGGGCCCGGGAGGTGCCGTCGGAGACGCTGATGAGAGGTCCGGCCACCGCCCGGTCCGGCGCAATGCCGGGCAGTTCGCGGGCGGCAGGTCTGCATAACGTGGATGCGCGCGTACGACACCACTGCCGAGGCCGGCACGTTCAACTTCCCTGGAAGGGCGCGATGTTCGACACCCAAGACGTGGGCGTATTCCTCGGCCTGGACGTCGGCAAGAGCGCCCATCACGGCCATGGGCTCACGCCAGCCGGGAAGAAGGTCCTCGACAAGCAGCTGCCCAACAGCGAGCCGAAACTACGGGCCGTCTTCGACAAGCTGACCGCGAAGTTCGGCACCGTGCTGGTGATCGTGGACCAGCCCGCCTCGATCGGGGCTCTCCCCCTGACCGTGGCCCGGGACGCCGGCTGCGAGGTCGCCTACCTGCCCGGCCTGGCCATGCGGCGGATCGCCGACCTGTACCCGGGTGAGGCCAAGACCGACGCGAAGGACGCCGCGGTGATCGCGGATGCGGCCCGCACCATGCCGCACACCCTGCGCTCGCTGGAGCTCACCGACGAGATCACCGCCGAACTCACGGTCCTCGTGGGCTTCGACCAGGACCTCGCCGCTGAGGCCACCCGCACGTCCAACCGGATACGCGGCCTGCTCACCCAGTTCCACCCGTCGCTGGAACGCGTTCTGGGCCCCCGCCTCGACCACCAGGCCGTCACCTGGCTGCTGGAGCGCTACGGCTCCCCGGCCGCACTGCGCAAAGCCGGCCGCCGCAGGCTCGTCGAGCTCATCCGGCCCAAGGCCCCGCGCATGGCCCAGCGGCTGATCGACGATGTCTTCGAGGCGTTGGACGAGCAGACCGTCGTGGTCCCGGGCACCGGCACCCTCGACATCGTCGTGCCCTCCCTGGCCCGCTCTCTCGCCGCTGTCCACGAACAGCGCCGGGCCCTGGAAGCCCAGATCAACGCCCTGCTGGAGGCCCACCCTCTTTCCCCGGTCCTGACGTCGATGCCCGGCGTCGGCGTCAGGACCGCCGCCGTCCTGCTGGTCACCGTCGGCGACGGCACCAGCTTCCCGAGCGCCGCCCACCTGGCCTCCTACGCCGGACTCGCCCCGACCACGAAGTCGTCGGGCACCTCGATCCATGGCGAACACGCACCCCGAGGCGGCAACCGCCAGCTCAAACGCGCCATGTTCCTGTCCGCCTTTGCCTGCATGAACGCCGATCCCGCCTCCCGCACCTACTACGACAAGTGCCGGGCCCGCGGAAAGACCCACACCCAGGCCATCCTCCGCCTCGCCCGCCAACGCATCAGCGTTCTGTTCGCCATGCTCCGCGACGGCACCTTCTACGAACCCCGCCTTCCCCAAGCGACAGCTGCATGAACCAGCCCACAGGCAGGTCGATTCAGGTCAACGCCTTGTGTCGTCTGTCCACGCCGAGATATCTGCGGCAGCCCGTCGGACAGCGTCCTCCTGGTCCCGGGCGAGGTTCGCGCAGGCCGCTGCGACGTCCGGCACACCGTCCGGTCCCACGAGCGCGTCATGCACCCCGGTCTGCAGCCAGTCAGCCTGGTTGTCGTCAGCCTCGGCAACCGCGAGAGCGATGAGCCTTACGGCGGCCACCGTCCCCACCCGGGCCAGGGCCTCTGCCGTCTGTCGGATCACCGCCGTGTCCTCGACGTCCAGCAGCAGCCCCACCAGCGCTTCCGCAGCCTCAGAAACATCAGCGAAGGAAGCAAGGTCGCGCCCGGCACGAACACGTTGCGTCCACGAAGGAGACGACGCCTCAGCCAAGGCCGCCTCCAACCCACTCATCATCTCTGGCACGACCAGACAGTCTCATGCCCCACGAAGAAGAACGGACCCCAAGCCGAAGCTGCCCACACGCTTGACGAAGAACATAGAGGCACCCCCCCGTTTGGAAGGAACCCGCACTCATGCGTAGCCCTGTGTGGCATGCCCATGTCATTGCATGCCTTGCTGGATGTACCGCTCTCGTCCTCGGTGTCACCGGGACCGTCGCCCATGCCCAGGTTGCTCAAGCCGCCCAGGGACGTGACCTCGGGCGGGAGACCCTCCCCGTCAGTGACGGCTGGGGGTCCGAGGGCACCGGTACCACGGGCGGTGCCGCCGCCACCGCCGAGCACGTCTACACCGTCACCAACTGGGCCGAGTTCAAAGCCGCGTTGAAGGCCGGTGGTGACGCGCCGAAGATCGTCAAGGTCGAGGGGGTCATCGATCCGGTGGCCGAGGGCTGTGCGTCCTTCGCCGCCGCGGGGTACGACTTCGACGCGTATCTGGAGAAGTACTCGCCGGAGAACTGGGGGCTGGACAAGGACCTGTCCGGAGAGCCCGCCGACAGCCCGGAGGGACTACGGGCCGCCTCCGCCGTCAACCAGGACAAGGCGATCAAGGCGAACGTCCCCGCCAACACCACCATCGTCGGGGTCGGCAGGAACGCCGGGATCAGAGGCGGCAGCCTGCAGATCAAGGGCGTCGACAACGTCATCCTGCGCAACCTCACCATCGAGGCCCCGCTGGACTGCTTCCCGCAGTGGGACCCGACCGACACCGACACCGGCGCCTGGAACTCGGAGTACGACGCGGTCGTCGTCTACGGCTCCACCCACGTCTGGGTCGACCACAACACCCTGACCGACGGCCGCTACCCGGACAGCACACTGCCGACGTACTTCGGCCAGACCTACCAGCAGCACGACGGGCTCCTCGACGTCGTGCGCGGCGCCAACTACGTGACGGTGTCCTGGAATTCGGTCGAGGACCACGACAAGACCATGCTCATCGGCAACAGCGACAGCGCCGGACCGACCGACACCGGCAAGCTCAAGGTCACGCTCCACCACAACCGGTTCGAGGGCGTCGTCGAGCGCGCGCCGCGCGTCCGCTTCGGGCAGGTCGACGCGTACAACAACCACTTCGTGGTGACCAAGGGGCAGTCGTACGGATACACCTTCGGCATCGGTGCCTCCTCGCAGCTGTACGCCTCGGACAACGCGTTCTCGCTGCCGGCCGACGTCAGCGCGGCCAAGACCCTGAAGAAGTGGAACGAGGCGCCGCTCACCGCCGAGAACAACTACGTCAACGGGAAGCTGACGGATCTCATCGCCGTCCACAACGCGGAGATCCCGGGGGAGACCCTCCCGTCGGGGGCCGGGTGGACCCCGACCCTGCGGACGAAGGTCGACTCGCCGCGGGCCGTGCCGGGCATCGTCGGCGGCCACGCCGGTGCCGGAAAGGTCTGCTGACCATGACCCTTCCGGCACCGGTCAGCAGACGGTCGTTCGTCGTGGCGAGCGTGGGGGCCGCGCTCGCGTTGGGGGGTGCCTCCCATGCGAGCGCGGGCGGGCGGTCTCCCTTCGGGCGGTACGGCTCGCCGTCCGCCCGGTTGAACGAGCGCACCCTGTACGTCCACCCCGGAGGCCTCGGCGACCACACCACCGTCCAGGCCGCCGTGAACGCCGCGAGCAGCAGCGGATACACGCTGGTCATCGCCCCGGGCACCTACCGTGAGACGGTCGCCGTGAGCGTCGCCCGTACCGACATGACCTGGATCGGGGCCTCGGGTGAGGCGCGTGACGTCGTGGTCGTCTACGACAACGCGGCCGGTACTCCGAAGCCCGGCGGCGGCACGTACGGTACGACCGGCTCGGCGACCACCCTCGTGCAGGCGGACGGGTTCGCCGCGCGGGACCTCACCTTCGCCAACGACTGGCTGCGCGCCGACCACCCCGGGGTCAGCGGCACCCAGGCCGTCGCCATCAAGGTGCAGGGCGACCGGTCGGCGTTCGTGCGGTGCCGGTTCCTCGGGCACCAGGACACCCTGTACGCCGACTCGATGGCGCTCGGCACTTTCGCCCGGCAGTACTTCCGGGACTGTTACGTCGAGGGTGACGTGGACTTCGTGTTCGGGCGGGCCACCGCCGTCTACGAGAACTGTCACTTCCGGACGCTGATCAGGGACGACCTGACCGGGGCACCGTACGGGTTCGTCTTCGCTCCCTCCACCGCGGGCGCCAACCCGCGCGGCTACCTGGTGACCGGTGGCCGGATCTCCAGCGAGGCGCCGGACGCCTACTACAAGCTGGCCCGCCCATGGGTGCCCAGCTCCGACACCACCGCCCGGCCCATGCTCACCGTGCGCGGGACCCGCCTCGGTGCCGGGATCGACGCGGTCGCGCCCTACACCAACATGTCGTCGGGCTTCCCGTGGCAGGACCAGCGGTTCGCCGAGTACCGGAACACCGGACCGGGCGCCGTCATCTCCGTACCGGAGCACCGGCCCCAGCTCACCGACGAGGAGGCCGCGTCCGCCACCCGGGCCGTGTACCTCGGCGACTGGACCCCCTGGAAGGGGTGCTGACATGCGCCGGCGCACACTGCTCACCGGGATCGCCGGTGGCCTGGTGGCCGTCGGCACGACCCCCGCCTTCGCGGAGGCCCGCCGCCACGTCCTGCACGTCCGCCCCGGCGGCTCCGTCCAGGACGCGGTGGACGCAGTGGAGGGGGAGGGCTGGACGATCGTCGTGCATCCGGGCACGTATCGCGAAGTCGTCAACATCCCTGCGGAGAAGGGCGAGTTGACGCTTCGCGGCGCGTCCCGCGATCCGCGGGACGCCGTGGTCGTCTTCGACAACGCCAACGGCACCCCCAGGCCAGGCGGAGGCACCTACGGCACCGCGGGCTCCGCCACCCTCACCTCGGCGGCGCCCGGCCTGACCGTCCGCGACCTCACCCTGGCCAACGACTGGCTGCGCGCCGACCACCCCGACATCACGGGCACACAGGCCGTGGCGGCGTACGTCACCGGGGACCGGTCGCGCTTCGAGCGGGTCCGGCTGCTGGCCCACCAGGACACGCTGTTCGCGGACACCACCGCGCTGGACGCCTTCGACCGGCAGTACTACCGGGACTGTTACGTCGAGGGTGACGTGGACTTCGTGTTCGGGCGGGCGCGGGCCGTCTTCGAGCGGTGCCACTTTCACACCCTCGACCGGGACGTCACCTTCAGGCCGGAGGGCATGGTGTTCGCCCCGGCCACGGCGCGCGCGAATCCGTACGGCTTCCTGGCCGTGGGGTGCCGGGTCACCTCGGGTGCCGAGGACGCCGCGTACAAGATCGCCCGGCCGTGGGTGCCCTCGTACGAGACGACCGCCTGGCCTTCGCTCGTCGTGCGGGACAGCCGGCTGGGGCCCGGTATCGACGCGGTGGAGCCCTACATCAACATGCGCGAGGCGTACCCGTGGCAGACCATGCGCTTCCGCGAGTACGCCAACTCCGGTCCTGGAGCGGTGATTTCGGTACCGGAGAACCGACCGCAGCTCACCGACGCACAGGCCGAGTCGCACACCCGGGAGGCGTATCTCGGGGACTGGAGGCCATGTGAGCGTCGCCGCGCCTGAACGACTCCCCCGAACCGACCGCTCCCGACCAACTGCCCCTGAATCAACTGCCTTTGAACCGACTGTCCTTGACCAACCGCCCTTGACCAACCGCCCCTGACGAAAGGTACCCGCACTCATGTCCCGTCCTACCGCTCTGTCCTTGGGCGCGGCTCTCGCCCTCGGCCTCGGGCTCGCCGTGATCCCCACCCAGGCCCAGGCCGCCACCGTGGTCGTCAGCAACTCCACCGACCTGTCCAACGCCATCAGGAACGCCACGGCGGGCACCACCATCCAGGTGCGCGCCGGTACGTACTACCCGACGGCCACCCTCCAGTCGACCGCCAACGGCACGTCCTCCAGCCGGATTTATCTCCAGCCCTACGGCTCCGAGATCGTGAAGATCGACGGCTCGAACCTCCCCGACGGGGACTGGATCTTCAAGCTCACCGCCGACTACTGGACCGTCTCGGGGATCACCTTCCAGAACTCCCCGGACAGCGCGGTCGTCTGCCAGTCCTGCGCCTCGACCGTCTGGGACAACATCAAGACCATCAACGGCGGCGACTCCGGCTTCACGCTCACCGGGGACAGCACCACCAACAACACCGTCCGGAACATCGACAGTTATGGCCACTATGACGCCGCCACCCACGGTGAGAACGCGGACGGCATCGCCATCAAGTTCGGTTCGGGCAGCGGCAACCTCGTCACCGGGGCGCGCCTCTACAACAACTCGGACGACGGCCTGGACTTCTGGTCGTTCTCGTCCCCGGTCACCGTCGAGCACACCTGGGCCATGGGCAACGGCAGGAACCGCTGGTCGGACTCGGCGTTCGCGGGCGACGGCAACGGCTACAAACTGGGCGGCGACGGCGAGGTCGTGGCCCACGTCCTCAACAACTCGGCAGCCTGGGACAACGCAGGCAACGGCCTTACCGAGAACGGCAACAAGGGCGCCATCGTCATCAACCGCACGACCGCCTACGCCAACGCCAAGTGGGGCTACTACTTCGCCACCGGCGCCGCCAGGCTCGGCAAGAACCTGGCGGTCGGCAACGGCGGCGGCTCGGTGAACAAGGGCACTTCGGTGGTCTCGGCCGGCAACAACTGGGACTCGGGCGTATCGACGCCCGCCTTCCGGTCCACCAACGCGTCGACCACGTACAACGCCCGCCAGTCCAACGGCGCGCTGCCCGTGACCACGTTCCTCACCACGGGCAGCACCACCATCGGCGCGACGATGGACTGAGCCCCTCAGCCTCTCAGCCTTGCCGAACCGGCCTGATCGACTCCAGGGTCGGCACCACCGGCTTGATCGTGCCGTCGGCCGCGAACTTCATGCGGTCGATGGTCGTCTCCCGGTGCATGCCGTCCCCGCCCGCCAGGCCGGGCCCGTTGAGGCCGAACCGGTGGTAGACCATGTACCAGTCGTCCGTGCCGGGGGCGTTGACCACGGAATGGTGGCCCGTGGCGAGGATGCCGTACTCCGGGCGCTTGGAGAGGATCGTGCCCCGCTTGGTCCACGGGCCGAGCGGGGAAGGACCGGTCGCGTAGGCGACGTGGTAGTTCTCGCTGCGGGTGTCGTCCTCGGACCACATGAAGTAGTACGTCCCGTTGCGCTTGACCACGAAGGAGCCCTCCCGGAAGTTGTCCGGGGTGATGTCCTGGATCTTCGACGCGTCGAACGACACCATGTCGTCGTTCAGCGGGACGACGTAACCGCGGCCGTTGCCCCAGTACAGGTACGACGTTCCGTCGTCGTCCGTGAAGACCGCCGGGTCGATCATCTGGCCTCGCAGCGAACCGCCCTTCGCCACCAGGGGTTTGCCGAGGGCGTCCTTGAAGGGGCCGGCGGGGGAGTCGGCCACCGCCACGCCGATCTGCTGCTCCGCGCAGAAGTAGAAGTAGTACTTGCCGTCGCGTTCGGCGATCGCGGGCGCCCAGGCGTTCTTGTCCGCCCAGGACACATCAGGACCCAGGTCGAGGATCTCGCCGTGGTCCTTCCAGTGGACCAGATCCTTTGATGAGAAGGCCTTGAACTTCGTGCCGCTCCAGCCCGGGAAGCCGTCCGTCGTCGGATAGATCCAGTAACGGCCGTCCAGATACTGGATGTCGGGGTCGGCGTACAGCCCCGGCAGCACCGGGCTACGGGTGGCCACGGCCTCGACGGTCCAGGTGCGGACGGTCCCGTCGGCCGCCGTCACCTCGTACTTCCGCGGTTTGCGGAAGTCGCGTCGCGTACCGGACGCCGGGCTCACCGTCGCGCCCTCACCGAGCCAGAGCTTCGGCGCGAGCCTCGACCTGTCCTCGCCCGGCATCATCGGCAGTACGACCTTCGAGGAGGCCTCGGTGACGACCGCGTACGCCTTCTGGTCCTTCACCGTGGCGTCCGTGATCGAGGTGCCGCTGACCGGATATGCGGCGAGCAGCCGGTCGTACTCCGCCTGCGTGACCGGCATGACCGTGCCGTGCCGCGGACTCGCGGGCAGTTGGTAGTTCTCCGACAACGTCCACCTGCCCGAGTCGAGGTCGGTCGTCTCGAAGGGCACGTAGCCGCGGCCGCCGTACTCGTCGATGAACAGGTACCACTTCTCCTCGGTGTTGGACTTGAAGACCGTCGGGCCCTCCCCGCGGTCGATCGAGCCACTGCCGACACAGTCCGCCACGAAGTCGTACGAGGTGTCCGTGAGCGTCGTCGACTTCTCCGCGGTGATGAACTTCGAGCAGGGGTTGGAGGAGGTGGGGTCCCGCTCGTCCTTCGTGTAGCGGTAGTAAGTGCCCCTGTGCTTGACGACCGTTGAGTCGATCACCGAGTATCCGGGGTCGTCCCAGACCTTCGGCTCGCTGAAGGAGCGGAAGTCCTTCGTCGTCGCGTACAGCATCTTGTTGTACGTGGAGCCGGTGTGGTCCGGGTCGTCGGCGGCGTACAGCTTGGACGCCCAGAAGACGACGAACTCGCCGAGCGTGTCGTCCCAATAGGCCTCCGGCGCCCAGGTGTTGCCCGCGCTGTCCGGCGAGACCCTCACCAGGCGCTGGTCGGTCCAGTGGACCAGGTCGGTGGACTCCCAGACCATGATGGACTTGCTGCCGTGGCGCTGGACGTCGTCCCAACTGCCGCTGGAGTTCTGGTACATGCGCAGATCGGTCGCGATCATGTAGAACTTGTCGCCCTCGGGGGAGCGGATCACGAACGGGTCGCGCAGGCCCTTCTCGCCGGTCGTGGAGGTGAGCACCGGCTTCCCGCCGTTCAACTCCCGCCAGTGCAGCGGGTCGTTGCCGCGGCTGAGGGCGTAGCGGATCTGCTCGCCGTCCGCCGTGCCCTCGCCGGTGAAGTAGGCGAAGAGGTAGCCGGCGTACTTCTGCTTGGTCACGTGAGGTGCTCCGCGTGGTGCTTCGGGTGAGGCTTGGGGTGGCGCTTGAGGTGGGGCTTGGGAGGGGGCTTGAGGCTGGGCCGCCGGGCTCGGTGGGGCGGCGAGCAGGCTCAGGAGGAGGGCGAAGAGGGGGATCAGGAGCGTGCGAACGGTGCGGGAACGCATGACACATCCTGTGGGGGTCTGGTGGATTCTGTTGGGGTGGACTGCCCTCGGAGTGTCACCAGTGGCGGACGGGGCGTCAATCGGTCGGCGCCGGTCCGGGCTGAGCGAAAGTTTCGGTGCGTTTGTCGGGTGCGGGTGCGTCGTGGCTGATCGCGCAGTTCCCCGCGCCCCTGGGGTGGATGGGGCGCGGGGTGGCCTTGAGGCGCGGGTCAGCGAGCCGGTGCTGTCCTTCTCAGGACAGCAGGCCCTGCGCGGTCGTTCTCAGGCCAGCAGGTCCAGGCAGTCGAAGGACGTGCCCGGGCTCAGGAACGCCGAACCCGTTGAGCCGCTGACGATGTTCAGCTTCAGGACGTTGTACTGACTGGTGTCCGACTTCCAGGCGGTTGCCGGGATGTTGTACGTGAACGTGTGGTTGTTGCCCCGGTACGAACCCGTGGTGAGGGATCGAGTCGCGGGCTGGGATGGCGGCGAAGGGATCGCCGATACCCAGTCGTTGACCGTCACGCGCGGGCGGCCGTTGATGTAGGCCGTCGTCACCCCGACGCGCAGGGTGTGCGCGGCGGCCGCCTGTGCCGCGGTCAGCTTGAAGTAGACGAGGACGCCGTCGTTGACGTCCTTCCACATGTAGCAGGGGAAGGACGCGGCCTCGCTGCCGCTGCCGATGGTGACGTTGCCGGTCCATTTCGCGGCGCGGCCGTCGGACGGGTGCGCGTACGTCATCAGGTCGGCGTTCTTGAACTCGCCCGGTGTACCGTCCCAGTCGCCGAGCCGCCAGAGGGTGCTCGCGGTGCTCGGATCGCCGCTGATCGTGATGCTGTTGAGGGCCGTCGTGCCGCCCGCGCTCACCGTCACCTCCCGCGTGTGGACGGCGAGTTCGCCCTTGTGGACCGTCAGTGTGTACGTGCCCGGCAGCATCCCGGGGCACGAGAAGGCACCCGTGCCGGCGGCGGCCTTCGCCCAGTACTGGGCGGCGGAGTTGGCGAGACCGACCGTGTACGCGTAGTCCGCGTCCATGCCCTTGAGGCCGACGCCCGCCACCTTGCCGCGTCCCGACTTGCCCACCCAGCCCGTGATGCCCAGGCCGTCCACCCACGACGTGTCGAGGTTGGCGTGGAAGAGCGAGGAGGAGGGCGCGCCGCCGTCGGTGAAGCTGAGCACGTACGGGCCCTGCAGGCCGTACCGCTCGGGCTCCGTCTGCGACTGGTTGTAGTGCAGGATCTCGTAGAGCGCCGCGCTGGTGGAGTTGGTGTGCCGCAGCAGCGAGCGGTAGAACGGGCCGCCCGAGGCCTTCTCGTGGTTGGACCGCACCAGCCACAGCGCGGCCGAACCGGTGGTGAAGCCGATGTGCTCGTAGTCCATGACGCGCTTGCCCGAGTAGTGCTTGGAGTGCGTCGTGCCGTCCGAGCGGGAGAAGACGTCCGAGGCCTCGATGGTCGTGTCGGACGAAGTCCAGGCGTCGGCACCCGAGTTGGGGAAGATGCCCGGCTTGATGCGGACGATGAACCGGGTCGCGGTGAACGATGAGTCCGCCTTGTCGGTCCACAGGTAGACGTTGTTCTGGCCGCTGCGGGCCGCGATCCACTGGGTGATCGCCCCGTGCGCGACCTTCACCAGGATCGTCGAGCCGACCTGCTTGATGGTGACCGTGGAGGCGCCGAGCCCGGTCTCGACGTGTGAGTGCTTGCCCTCGAAGCCCTCGTACTCCTTGCCCTTGTAGACCAGCGAGTTGAGGTCGCCGGTCGACTTGGACACCTTGAGGACGAGCGAGGCGCCCGTGTCGATCACGTAGTTGGAGCCGTCGTCCGTGTAACCGAACGTCGCGGCCGAGGCCGAGGACAGCAGCCCGGTACCGGCCACGACCGCCGCGCCGGTGCCGGCCACTCCCGCGGCGGACGCGGCGAGCAGCCGACGACGGGTGAGGTGTTTCTTGTGCGTGCTCACGTGCGGTGCTCCTGGTCGTACGTCACTGGTAAGTGAGGTCGGAGGCGGTGTAGTTGCAGTGCGTGCCGTCGGGGCCCGAGCCGTTCGTCGACGGCTCCGCACCCGTGTTGTTGCCGATGTACTTCTGGCACGGGACGATCTTCTTGCCGCTGTCGCCGATGATCGTGACGGCCCGCAGGGCCGCGGTGTCGCCGTAGTTGGTGTTGATGCCGACCAGCCGCGAACCCGGCGCGGTCACCTCGATCGTGTTGAAGATCGCGGTGCGCTTGTACTGCGTCGAGCAGTTGCCGCAGGAGCGGTACAGGGTCGTGAAGTCCTGGGCGGCGAACTTCGAGACGACGAGCTTGCCGCCGCCGTTGTGCTGAAAGACCTTGTCCGCGGCCTTCCTCGCGCCGCCGCCGTACACGGTGTAGGTCGCCGCATTGCCGCCGCGGAAGGTGGCGGCGTCCTCGCCGACGTCCTCCCACCAGACGTTCTGCAGATTGCAACTGCCCTGGCAGTGGATGCCGTCGGCGCCGGGCTTGCCGATGATGACGTTCTTCAGCGTCGCGCCGTCGGCGAGCCGGAAGATCGGGTCCTGGCCCTCCTCCTGGCCGTCACCGGCCAGATCGCCGCTGCCGTAGTAGCGCTTCATACCGCCGTCCCGGGTCCCCGACACGGCGATCGTCGCGGAGACGGCCTCGCTGCCGTTGGCGGTCGGCCAGGTGGTGGCGGCGCTCGCCGACGACATCATCGAGCTGGTGACGATCGCGGCTCCGGTCAGGGCGAAGGCGGAGAGACCGCCGACGACGGCGCGCCGCCGACCGGCCCTGCGACCGTGACGTGCGCGCTGTTCCGGTTCCATGCGTGAAGCCATGTCCCGATTCCTTCAGGTGGGGGGAGAGACCTTGCTTCTCCTGGTCGCCACCCGGAAGGCGGGGGTTGCCGCCCGTCGGAACTTTTTTACGAGCCGCCGTCGGACTGGTCGGACACGTCGGACACGTCGGACGCGTCGGACTACTCGGACCCTTCGGCCGCGAAGTCGCCCGCCACGCCCAGCTGTTCGTCCCCGGCCCGCGCGCCGGCCGTGTAGGTGTCGTCCCCGGCGTCACGGCCGCCGCGGTCGTGGTCGTACTGGCCGGCGAACACCCACTCGCCCGGCCACACCGTGCGGCCCGGCTTGAGTACCCAGGTGTAGACGAGGAAGCCGTCCTTTTCGGTGACGGTCGCCGTGAAGTCGTCCTCCGGCGCGGAGCGCCAGGCCCCCGCCGACGTGACCCCGCCGGTCTGCTTGACCTTCAACACGACGGTGAGCGCGGTGAGTTGCTTGCTCGTCTTCAGGGTCACATTGCTCTGCGCCCAGAACTCGTTGCTGTGCGTGTCGACCGAGCCGTCCGACCACAGCGGGCCGTTGGTGTCGTCGGCGTTGTCCGCGTTCGCGGGCGGAGCGGCCGGGGCGGACGTCTTCGGCTTGCCCGTCGGGGAGTTCGGCGTGCTCGGCTTGTCGGGCGGGGGCGAGGACTCGGCCGGGTCCGGCGGGACCGGGGCGCGGGTCGTCGTCTGCGGCGTCGGGTCGGGGGTCGGGGAGACCGCGACCGTCTGGTCGCCGGGCTTGTCGTCCTTCACCGCCGAGGCGACCGCGTAGCCGCCCACCGCGAGCACACCGGCGGCGGTGGCCGTGGCGCCGACGACACGGAACCAGCCGAGCGGGGACGACCGCGGAAAGGGACGCCGGGCACTCTCCGTGCCGGCCATGCCGCGTTCGACCCGGGCCAGGATGTGCGCGCGGTCGGGCTCGTACGCCTCGGCCGCGTCCCGCAGCGTGGCGCGCAGTTCCCCGTGCACGTCCTTCATCGTTCACCCCCTTCGGCTCCGGTGGCACGCAGCGCCGCCGCGTGCATCCGCCGCGGGGCCTCCTGGGACCCCAGCAACCGCTGCAGTTCCGCCATCCCCTTCGATGTCTGGCTCTTCACCGTACCCACCGAGATGCCGAGGGCGAGTGCGGTGTCCTTCTCCGAGAGGTCGAAAGCATGCCGCAGAACCACGCACGCCCGCTTGCGGAACGGCAGTCTGCGCAGAGCTTCCTGGACATCCACCATGCCGGGTATGTCGGGGTTCTCGGTTTTGTCCTCGCGCTGCGACCAGAACAGCGTGATCCGTCTGCGCTCACGCACCGCGCTGCGGATCCGGCTCCTGGCCAGATTGGCGACCACACCGCGGGCGTACGCCGCCGGGTGGTCCGCCGCGCGCACCCGGTCCCAGCGGTGCCAGAGTGCGAGCAGCGCGTCCGCCGCCAGATCGTCGGCGGCGTCCGGCTCGCCCGTCAACAGATGGGCCAGGCGCGCCAGTTCGGCATAGTGCCGCTCGAAGAAGGCGTGGAACTCCACGGAGGCGGCGTCGTCGACGACAGTGCCCACGGGCGACCTCTCCTGTCGGGTCCTGCGCGGTACGTACGCCTGACGGCTCACGGTGCGGGCGTATACGGCCCCTGCGCTGCGCGCGTGAAGGAACGGTGTCCCCGTGGGGCGAGATCCGAGAGAGTATCAGGCGTTCGTACAGCACTTCGAACATCGTATGGCGGGCCGAACTCGATTCCGTAACACGGGGAAAACCTGAAAACGGTTCAACGAGGGAACAATCCAGCCAGCATCCGCACACTGATCACGCAGGTAACGAGGAGTAACCGCCATGTCCGAAACTCAGAAGGTGGGCGATCGGCCGAGCGCCGGACCACCCCCGGCGAACAGCGTCGACCGGTTCTTCAAGATCTCCGCCAGGGGTTCCACCTTCGCCCGTGAGGTACGCGGCGGTTTCGCCACGTTCTTCACGATGGCCTACATCCTTGTCCTGAACCCCATCATCCTGGGCAGCGCCAAGGACAAGTTCGGCGATCAGCTCGACAACGTCCAGCTGGTCACGGCCACCGCGCTGGTGGCCGCGGTGATGACGATCATCATGGGTGTCGGCGGCAACCTGCCGCTCGCGCTCGCCGCCGGTCTCGGCCTCAACGCCGTCGTCGCCTTCCAGATCGCCCCGCTGATGAGCTGGGACGACGCGATGGGCCTGATCGTCCTTGAGGGCCTGCTGATCTGCGTCCTGGTGGTGACGGGTCTGCGCGAGGCCGTCATGCACGCGATACCGCAGCCGCTCAAGCAGGCGATCAGCGTCGGCATCGGCCTGTTCATCGCCTTCATCGGCTTCGTCGACGCCGGGTTCGTCACCCGGATCCCGGACGTGGCGAACACCACGGTCCCGGTGCAGCTGGGCGGCACCGGCGCGCTGGCCGGCTGGCCGGTCCTCGTCTTCTGCCTGGGCGTGCTGCTGACCATCGGGCTGCTCGCCCGCAAGGTCAAGGGCGCGATCCTGATCAGCATCGTGACGATGACGGTCGTCGCGATCATCATCAACGAGATCGCGGACATCAAGAGCTGGGGCCTGACCACGCCGAAGGTCCCCGACGACTTCGTGGCCTCGCCGGACTTCGGACTGCTCGGCGACTTCAGCCTGTTCGGCGCCTTCGGTGAGGCAAGCGTGATCACCGTCGTGCTGCTGGTCTTCACGCTGATCCTGTCGGACTTCTTCGACACCATGGGCACGGTCGTCGGCATCAGCGCCGAGGCCGGACTCCTGGACGAGGAGGGCAAGGTCCCGAACCTCGGCCGCGTCCTGCTCATCGACGGCGCCGCGGCGGTCGCGGGCGGCGCGGCCTCGGCCTCCTCCTCGACCTCGTACATCGAGTCGGCGGCGGGCGTCGGCGAGGGGGCGCGCACGGGCTTCGCGAACCTGGTCACCGGCGGGCTCTTCGCCCTCGCGCTGTTCATGACCCCGCTGCTGACGATCGTCCCGCTCCAGGCGGCGGCCCCCGCGCTCGTCGCGGTCGGCTTCCTGATGATGACCCAGGTCAAGCACATCGACTGGGACCGCTACGAGATCGCCATCCCGGCGTTCCTGACGATCGCCGTGATGCCCTTCACCTACTCGATCACCAACGGCATCGGGGCGGGCTTCCTGGCCTACGTCCTGATCAAGACGGTCCTGGGCAAGGCGAAGGAGGTCCACTGGCTGCTGTGGGGAGCGTCGGTGCTGTTCCTGATCTACTTCGCGATCGACCCGATCGAACAGATCCTGGGCGTGAAGTGACCACCTTCCGGGGGTGATCGGTCGCCCGCGGGCCGTGTGTGGCTGGTCGCGCAGTTCCCCGCGCCCCTAAAAGATGAAAGGCAGGGGCGGAGCCCCGCCTTTCAGGGGCGCGGGGCTGTGCCATTGTGCGGCTCCGCCGCGTGGGCGCGACCAGCCCCCACCGGCCGACAGCCAACGAACCGACCGGAACCGACCGGAGCCGTCAGTTCTGAAGCGCGGCCCGCATCATGGCTTTCGCAACCGGCGCAGCCAACCCATTCCCGCTGACTTCCGACCGCGCCGCATCCGACTGCTCCACCACCACGGCCACAGCCACTTCCTTCCCGCTGGAGTCGTCCTTCGCGTACGACGTGAACCACGCGTACGGCGTCTGGCTGTTGTTCTCGCCGTGCTGAGCCGTACCCGTCTTGCCACCCACGGTCGCCCCGGAGATCCGCGCGTTCGTCCCCGTACCCTCCTCGACGACCGTCTGCATCGCCGACTGCAACTGCTCGGCCGTGGACGAGCTGACGATCTCCTTCGTGTCCGTCGAGTCGTCGTAGTTCTCCAGCACATCGCCGTCCGCGTCACTGATCTGCGACACCATGTGCGGCGAGACCAGCTTGCCGCCGTTGGCGATGGCAGCAGACACCATGGCCATCTGCAACGGCGTCGCGGTCACGTTGAACTGGCCGATGCCCGTCAGCGCGGTGGACGACCGGTCCATGTCCGACGGATACACGCTCTCGTACGCCCGCACGGGCATGTCCTGCGTCTCGTCGTTGAAGCCGAACTTCTCGGCCATCGCCTTCAGCTTGTCCTGGCCCAGGTCGACGGCCATCTTCGCGAAGACGTTGTTGCACGAGTACTGGAGGGCGACCCGGATCGACGCGTTCTCACAGGGCGCGGACTTGCTCTCGTTCTCCAGGACCCTGGTCGTGCCCGGCAGCGTGTACGGGTCCTGGCTGGCGGTCCTCGTGTCCACCGAGGAGTACAGCCCGTCCTCCAGCGCGGCGGCCGCGACGACCAGCTTGAACGTCGAGCCCGGCGGCAGCGGCTGGCGCAGCGCCCGGTTCGTCATCGGCTTCTCCGGATCCTTGGTCAACTTCTTCCAGGCATCGGCATCGCCGGCGCTGAGCACCGAGGGGTCGTACGACGGGGTGGACACGACGCCGAGGATCCTGCCGGTCTTCGGGTCGATCGCGACGGCCGCGCCCTTCTTGTCACCGAGCGCCTCGTACGCGGCCTTCTGGACGTCCGGGTCGATCGTCGTGACCACGTCACCCGGGCCTGCGCGCTCGCCGGTGACCGTGTCGAGGGGCCCCTTCAGCCGGTTGTCCGTCCCGTCGAGCAGTTCCTGGTAGATGCCCTCCAACTGCGTCGCCCCGTACACCTGCGAGCTGTACCCCGTGACCGCCGCGTAGAGACTGCCGTCGGTGTACGTCCGCTTGTACTTGAGGTCGCCGCCTGTCGTCTGCGTGGAACCGGTGATCGCGTCGCCGGCCACGATGATGTTCCCGAGCGGGTACGCGTACTGCTCGATCACGTTCCGTCGGTTGTTCTTGCTCTCCGCGAGCGCCTGGCCTTCGTAGAACTGCACCCAGGTCGCCCGGACCAGCAGGGCGAGGACGAGCAGCAGGGTGAAGACGGAGGCGCGCCTGATCGTTTTGTTCATCCCATACGGACGACGACCGGGACGGAGCCGATCGTTCCCACCCACCCGGATTTCTCATCCGCCCTTCATGAAGCCGGGCCCCTCAAGAAGCCGGGCCCCTCAAGAAGCCGGGCCCCTCAAGAAGCCGGGCCCCTCAAGAAGCCGGGCCCCTCAAGAAGCCGTGTCCTTCATGAGGCCGTGTCCTTCATGAAGCCAGCCTCGTACGCCGCGATCACCGCCTGCGTA
Source organism: Streptomyces sp. NBC_00878 (assembly GCF_026341515.1). Lineage (NCBI taxonomy): Bacteria > Bacillati > Actinomycetota > Actinomycetes > Kitasatosporales > Streptomycetaceae > Streptomyces > Streptomyces sp. NBC_00878. The sequence continues at coordinate 8,486,043 of NZ_JAPEOK010000001.1, forward strand.
CGGTCCCGGGTTTCCGTCTTCGCCAGGACGGCCGCCACATGGGTCTTCACCGTGGCGGGGCCGACGCCGATGCGGCCCGCGATCTCGGCGTTGGTGAGCCCGGCGGCCATCAGCCGCAGGACCTCGCGCTCCCGTCCGGTGAGCTTCGCCACCCACTCCGGCGGTGCCGCCTTCGCCCGCCCGTACTCGGTGGCGAGCGCCCGCACCGCCGCCGGGAACAGCAGGCTGTCGCTGTGCGCGACCAGCCGCACGGCCTGGACCAGTGCGTCGGCGTCGGCCCGCTTGAGCAGAAACCCGGACGCTCCGGCGCGCAGCGCCTCGTACACGTACGCGTCGTTCTCGAAGGTGGTCACCACGACGATGCGCGGGGGATCGGGAAGCGTCGCCAGGATCTGCTCGGTGGCACGGATGCCGTCGATCTCCGGCATGCGCACGTCCATGAGGACGACGTCCGGCTCCGCCGCGTGGGCGCGACCAGCCACGTGCAACCCGCAGCCGGCAACGATCCACCCCCTCAACGGCGCCCCCACCGAACCACCGTCGCACCCTCACCCCTCCAGCGTCAGCACAACCTCATCGATCTCCTCGCCCCGCGCATTCGCGAACCCCCTGTCCCGCTCGGAGACGCGAAACCCGCACTTCTCCAGCACGCGCAGCGACCCCGCGTTGTCGGCGGCCGCCCGAGCGAACAACGGACGCTCAGGCACGGCATCGAGCAGCGCCCGCAATGCCCCCGTGGCGATGCCCCGGCCCCAGTACGCCCGGTCGATCCAGTACGTCACTTCGCGCTCGTCCGGTGGGCCGTACACCGCCGCGCTGCCGACCACGTCACCGTCGACGAGGACCGTACGGTTGACGACGTCGGACAAGCTACGGATCCGCTTCCAGTGGGCGTCGAAGGCGTCCCGGTCCGTCGGGTCCTTCGCGGTGAACGCGGCCATCCGTACCGACTCGGGATCCATCATCTGCCGGAAGAACACCGGAAGATCGCTGTCGTGGACCTCACGGAGCACGACCTCCACGTCAGATACGTCAGATACGTCAGATTCGGCAGGTACGTCAGTCATGTCAGAGCCTCCGGGTGGCGAGGGTCAGCCGGTCCCGCGCGTCGAACAGCGCGTCCTTCACCATTTGCTCATGCGCGGGCGTCAGCCGCGCCACCGGCACCGAGCAGCTGATCGCGTCCCGCGCGGGCGTCCGGTAGGGGATCGCGACGCCGAAGCAGCGCAGCCCGAGCGTGTTCTCCTCGCGGTCCACCGCGAACCCCTGCTCCCGCACCTGGCGCAGCTCCTCGATGAGCTTCTCCCGGTCGGTGATCGTGTGCTCGGTCAGCGCGGGCAGCGTCTCCGGGAGCAGCTTCCGTACCTGCTCGTCGGTGTGCGTGGCGAGCAGCGCCTTGCCGAGGGACGTGGAGTGCGCGGGCAGTCGGCGGCCCACGCGCGTGAAGGGGCGCAGGTAGTGCTGGGACTGGCGGGTCGCGAGGTAGACGACGTTCGTGCCGTCGAGACGGGCCAGGTGGATCGTCTCCGTCGTGTCGTCGGAGAGCCGGTCCAGCGTCGGCCGCGCCGCCGCGACGACCTCGTCACCGTCGATGTACGACGTACCGACGAGCAGCGCCCGTACGCCGATGCCGTACCGCGTGCCCGTCGCGTCCGTCTCGACCCAGCCGAGCTCGACGAGGGTCCGCAGCAGCATGTAGAGGCTCGACTTGGGATAGCCCACCGCTTCCTGCACGGCGGCCAGGGAGTGCATACCGGGGCGCCCGGCGAAGTATTCGAGCAATTCAACCGTGCGCACCGCGGACTTGACCTGTGCTCCGCCGCCCGTCTCGCCTGCCGACATCGGCCTTGACCCCCTAGTTCGCCGGGAAATAGTCTCCACAGCATATTCACCACCAGAGACAGCGTTCAGCATATCGAACACCGCTGGTGAGTGGCACATGTACTGCGGCATTACATCTGGAGGGACCCGCGGTGGCAGCAGCACCAGTCTGGAGTGTCGACCCCCGAACCGGGAAGCAGCGCGAGCAGGTTGCGGTCGAAGCCACGGCCCAGGAGGTGGACGCGGCCGTCCGCGCGGCCCACGCCGCCCGGGGAGCACTCGCCGACCGCACGGTCCGCGCGGCCTTCCTGCGCTCCGCGGCCGACCAGCTCGAAAGCGCCAAGGACCACCTGGTCGAGGCCGCCGACGCGGAGACCGCGCTCGGCCCGGTCCGGCTCACCGGCGAGCTCGCCCGCACCTGCTACCAGCTGCGGGCCTTCGCGGACATCGTCGACGAGGGCGAGTTCCTCGGGGTCGTGATCAACCACCCCGACGACACCGCGACCCCGCCGATCCCGGACCTGCGCCGGTACAAGGTGCCGCTGGGCGTCGTCGCCGTCTACTCGGCCTCGAACTTCCCGTTCGCGTTCTCGGTCCCCGGCGGCGACACCGCGAGTGCGCTCGCCGCGGGCTGCCCGGTCGTCGTCAAGGCGCACCCCGACCACCCGGGCCTGTCCGAGCTGGTCGCCGCCGTGCTGCGCCGGGCCGCCGCCCAGCACGACATCCCCGACGGCGTCCTCGGCCTGGTCCACGGCTTCGACGCGGGCGTCGAACTCGTCAAGCACCCGCTGGTCACGGCCGCCGGATTCACCGGTTCGGTACGCGGCGGACGCGCCCTCTTCGACGCGGCGGCCGCCCGGCCCGTGCCGATCCCCTTCCACGGCGAGCTGGGTTCCCTGAACCCCGTCGTCATCACCGAGGCCGCGGCCGCCGAGCGCGCCGAGGCGATCGGTACGGGGCTGGCGGGCTCCATGACGCTGGGCGTCGGCCAGTTCTGCGTGAAGCCGGGCCTGGTGCTGGCACCGGCCGGCGCGTCCGGTGACCGCCTGGTCAAGTCGCTGACGGACGCGGTGAGCGACACGAACGCGGGCGTCCTCCTCGACCACCGCATGCGCGACAACTTCGTCGCGGGGGTCGCCGAGCGGGCCGAACTCCCCGACGTGGACGCCCCGGTGACCCCGGGTGCGGGCAGCGAGCACACGGTGAGCCCCGGGTTCCTGACGGTTCCGGCCGCCCGTATCGCCGCCGAGGGGGAGTACGACCTGCTGCTTGAGGAGTGCTTCGGGCCGGTCACCGTGGTCGCCCGCTACGAGGACGAGGCCGAGGCGAACGCGGTGCTCGCGCGGCTGCCCGGCAACCTCACCGCGACGGTCCACCTCTCCGCGGAGGAGACCGCCGGCGAGGGGCGCGGTGCGGAGATCCTCGCCGAGCTGACGCCGCTCGCGGGTCGCGTCCTGGTCAACGCGTGGCCGACCGGTGTCGCGGTCGCGCCCGCGCAGCACCACGGGGGGCCCTACCCGGCGACCACCTCCACGTCCACGTCGGTCGGCGGTACGGCCATCGAGCGGTGGCTGCGGCCGGTGGCGTACCAGAACACGCCGGAGGCGCTGCTGCCGGCGGAGCTCCGCGACGACAATCCGCTGGGGTTGCCTCGGCGGTATGACGGGCGTCTGGAGCGGTAGCGCTCCGCTGGGGGCGCCGTTTCGTTGGTGCGCCGTTGGGCCTGCGGTCGTCTGACGGCCGCAGGCCCGCTGTGGCTGATCGCGCCCACGCGGCGGAGCCGCAAATCGGCACAGCCCCGCGCCCCTGAAAGGGGCGCGCCCCTTTGAAGGCGCGCCCATCGCAACCGACCGTACGACCTGGGACAATCTCTCAATGGACCTGGAACTTCCTGAACTTCCCTTTTCTCTCCGGACGTACGGGCCCGATGGGCACTGGTCGTACGAGGACGGGGTGCTCACCGGGTGGGCGGGTGCACGGCAGGACCGGTTCGTGCCGCCTACCGACGAGGGACTGGACCCCGCGTCCGACGCCCCCCGGCTGCTGGGGTCGCCGGAGGGGGACTTCCAGCTCATCGCCCGGGTCACGGTCGGTTTCGCCGGGGCCTTCGACGCGGGTGTGCTGTACGTGCATGTGGGCGAGCGGGCCTGGGCCAAGCTCTGCCTGGAGAACTCGCCGGACGTGCCCACCGTCTGCACGGTCGTCACCCGGGGCCACTCCGACGACGCCAACTCCTTCACGGTGGAAGGTAGTTCGGTCTGGCTGAGGATCAGCCGCACCGGCCGCGCCTTCGCCTTCCACGCCTCGCGGGACGGCAAGCGCTGGACCTTCGTCCGCCTCTTCACCCTGGCGGACGAGAAGGAGACCGGAGCGGCCCTGATCGGCTTCATGACCCAGTCCCCGATGGGCGAGGGCTGCGTGGTCACGTACGACCACATCGAATTCCGCCCGGACTGGCCGGCTGACCTGAGGGACGGCACCTGAGACACGGCATTTGGGGGACGGCACTTGAGGGACGGCACCTGACGGGTGGCGCTTGAGCGTCGGTCCCCCGGGGTCGTGTCCGTGGACGCCCGGTGTCATGCTGCCGTGCATGACCACCGACACGCACCCCACCCTGCCGGACGGCCGCCCCATCCCTCTCATGACCGGACCGGAACGGCCCATGCTGGAGAGCTGGCTCGCGTTCCATCGGGCCACCCTGGAGATGAAGTGCGCGGGGCTGGACGACGGCCAGGTGCGGCTGGCGTCCGCCGCGCCGTCGGAGCTGACGCTGCTCGGGCTGGTGCAGCACCTCGCCGAGGTGGAGCGGAACTGGTTCCAGGCGGTGTTCGCCGGACTCGACGTGCCGACGCTGTACGAGGACGGCGCCGGCGGGTACGCCCTCGACCCGGAGCGAGGGCTCGACGAAGCGCTCGCGGACTGGCGCCGGGAGGTCGAGCGGGGGCAGGAGCTGTGCGCCGGGCGGTCGCTGGACGACACCGGGCGCATCGTCGAGGAGCCGATGGCCGGGGTCGAAGTCAGCCTGCGCTGGATCCTTGTCCACATGATCGAGGAGTACGCGCGGCACAACGGCCACGCGGACCTCGTCAGGGAGCGGATCGACGGCGTCACAGGCGCCTGACCAGCGGGGCGGGGGTTGATCGGGGAATTCCGGTCCAGTTTATCCGGGCCTATTCACAGGCGGTATTCCGGTCCCTTATTCAGTGCAGCTTCCCGTATTCTTCTGCCCGCTTTCGCCGGACCTAAACGCTAAGATTTCGCGAACACCATCCTCGTAATTCGGGCGGATCTCGTGGCGATTACGCATCTGTGACGCAACGCACATCGCGTCCGGTTCATTGGGAATTTTCCGGATAAAGTGGTGGTCGAATTTGAGCCCCACGTGGCGCGTGCGCCCGCGTGATAACACATCGGGTGTGCTTGCGTAACCCCATACGGCGATGCAATTTGAACTTTCGCTGGGTAAATTAAATCCGCATGACCGCCGCACAAGCAGACCTGCAAGCGGAATTCCTGGAAATGCCGGAAGGGCTGCGGATCGACCGTCCGCACGTGGACGACGGAGCCGCGCTCTGGCGCATTGCCAAGGACTCCGGAACCCTCGACCTGAACTCCTCCTACAGCTACCTCCTGTGGTGCCGTGACTTCTCCGGCACCTCCGCCGTGGCGCGCACGGCCGACGGCGAGCCGGTCGCCTTCGTCACCGGCTACATCCGGCCAGAACGCCCGCACACCCTCCTCGTGTGGCAGGTGGCCGTCGACGCGGAACAGCGCGGACGCGGCCTCGCCGCGGCGCTCCTCGACGGACTGACCCTGCGCATCACCCGCGCTCACGAACTGACCACCGTCGAGACCACGATCACGCCGGGCAACACCGCCTCCGAGCGCCTGTTCACCTCGTACGCCGCACGTCACGGAGCGACCGTCGAGCGCGAGGTCCTGTTCGACACGGGGCAGTTTCCCGACGGCCCGCACGACCCCGAAGTGCTGTACCGCATCGGCCCCTTGACGCACTGACGAACCCCCCACGCCCTGAGGAGCAACACCGTGACCATCACCCAGCCCGACCTGAGCGTCTTCGAGACCCTGGAGTCGGAGGTGCGCAGCTACTGCCGTGCCTGGCCCACCGTCTTCGACCGCGCGCAGGGCAGCCGCATGTTCGACGAGGACGGCCATGAGTACCTCGACTTCTTCGCCGGCGCCGGATCACTCAACTACGGCCACAACAACCCCGTACTGAAACGCGCCCTCATCGACTATCTGGAGCGCGACGGCGTCACCCACGGTCTCGACATGTCGACGACCGCGAAGCGCGGCTTCCTGGAGTCGTTCCAGAACCTGGTGCTGCGGCCCCGCGACCTCCCGTACAAGGTCATGTTCCCGGGTCCGACCGGCACCAACGCCGTCGAGTCCGCGCTGAAGCTGGCCCGGAAGGTCAAGGGGCGGGAGGCGATCGTCTCCTTCACCAACGCCTTCCACGGGATGTCGCTCGGCTCGCTCGCCGTGACCGGCAACGCCTTCAAGCGGGCCGGCGCCGGCATCCCGCTCGTGCACGGCACGCCGATGCCCTTCGACAACTACTTCGAGGGCAAGGTCCCGGACTTCCTCTGGTTCGAGCGGCTGCTGGAGGACCAGGGTTCCGGGCTCAACAAGCCCGCCGCCGTGATCGTCGAGACCGTGCAGGGCGAGGGCGGCATCAACGTCGCCCGCCCCGAGTGGCTGCGTGCCCTCGCCGAGCTGTGCGAGCGCCAGGACATGCTGCTGATCGTCGACGACATCCAGATGGGCTGCGGCCGGACCGGGGCGTTCTTCTCCTTCGAGGAGGCGGGCATCACCCCCGACATCGTCACCGTCTCCAAGTCCATCAGCGGCTACGGACTGCCCATGGCCCTGTGCCTGTTCAAGCCCGAGCTGGACATCTGGGAGCCGGGCGAGCACAACGGCACGTTCCGCGGCAACAACCCCGCCTTCGTGACGGCAGCCGCCACCCTGGAGACGTACTGGTCCGACGGGCCCGCCATGGAGAAGCAGACCCGCACCCGCGGCGAGCAGGTCGAGGAGGCGTTCATCTCGATCACCGAGGAGAACTTCGCCGACGTCAAGGAGTACCGCGGCCGGGGCCTGGTCTGGGGCATGGAGTTCCACGACAAGGCGCGCGCGGGCCGGATCGCCCGGCGGGCCTTCGAACTCGGCCTGCTCATCGAGACGTCGGGCCCGGAGAGCGAGGTCGTCAAACTCCTCCCGGCGCTCACCATCACGCCCGAGGAAATGGACGAGGGCCTGCGCACCCTCGCCCGCGCCGTCCGCGAGACGGCCTGAACCACACCAACTGCAGTGCAGCAACCACACCAACTGCGGTAACCGCACCAGCCGCTCATCGGCCTGAAGGAGGCTTCGCAGCACCGTGATAGTCCGTTCGTTCAAGGACCTCGAAGGCACCGACCGGCACGTCAAGTCCGCGTCGGGCACCTGGGAGAGCAAACGCATCGTCCTCGCCAAGGAGAAGGTCGGCTTCTCCCTGCACGAGACGATCCTGTACGCGGGTACCGAGACGTCGATGTGGTACGCGAACCACATCGAGGCCGTCGTCTGCGTCGAGGGCGAGGCGGAACTCACCGACGACGAGACCGGCGAGAAGTACACGATCACGCCGGGAACCATGTACCTCCTCGACGGGCACGAGCGGCACACGATGCGGATCAAGGAGGACTTCCGCTGTGTCTGTGTCTTCAATCCGCCGGTGACCGGACGGGAGGACCACGACGAGAACGGCGTCTACCCCCTGCTGACCGAACCCGAGGAGGCCTGAACACGATGACCACCATCGCCGACCTGTATCCCAGTCGCGGAGCCAGCGAGGTGTCCGTGCCCCGGCAGGACCCGGTCGTGTGGAGCACGCCCGGCACGCCGGGGCCGATCCCGGCGGCCGGTCTGGAGTCGTACGAGCGGGACGGTTTTCTCGCCGTCGAGCAGCTCATCGGCGACGACGAGGTCGCGCTCTACCACGCCGAGCTGGAACGCCTGATCGCCGACCCGGCGATCCGCGCCGACGAGCGCTCGATCGTCGAGCCGAAGTCCCAGGAGATCCGCTCGGTCTTCGAGGTGCACCGGATCAGCGAGATCTTCGCCCAGCTCGTACGCGACGAGCGCGTGGTCGGCCGTGCCCGGCAGATCCTCGGCTCCGACGTGTACGTCCACCAGTCGCGGATCAACGTCAAGCCCGGTTTCGGTGCGAGCGGCTTCTACTGGCACTCGGACTTCGAGACCTGGCACGCCGAGGACGGCCTGCCGAACATGCGGACCGTGTCCGTCTCCATCGCGCTGACGGAGAACCACGACACCAACGGCGGCCTCATGATCATGCCGGGATCGCACCACACGTTCCTCGGCTGTTCAGGAGCCACACCGAAGGACAACTACAAGAAGTCCCTGCAGATGCAGGACGCGGGCACGCCCTCCGACGAGGCGCTCACCAAGTTCGCGTCCAAGCACGGCATCAAGCTCTTCACGGGCAAGGCCGGTTCGGCGACCTGGTTCGACTGCAACTGCATGCACGGCTCGGGCGACAACATCACGCCCTTCCCGAGGTCGAACGTCTTCATCGTGTTCAACAGCGTGGAGAACGCGGCGGTGGAGCCGTTCGCGGCACCGGTACGCCGGCCCGAGTTCATCGGCGCGAGGGACTTCACTCCGGTGAAGTGACCCGCGCCCACGGGTGAAGTGACCCGCGCCCACGGGTGAAGTGACCCGCGCCCACGAGTGATCGGCCCGGTGTCCGGCTCGTATCCCGTACGGGATACGAGCCGGACACCGGGCCAACTGCCTTACAGCGTCGGGTAGTCCGTGTAGCCCTTCGCGTCCCCGCCGAAGAACGTGGACCCGTCGGGCTCGTTGAACGGGCCGCCGGCCCTGAGGCGGGCGGGCAGGTCCGGGTTGGCCAGGAACAGCTGGCCGTACGCGACGAGATCGGCGACGCCGTCCTCGACGAGGGTCAGGGAATCCGGCCCCGTCGGCCCCTCGGTGGCCGGACTCAGGACGAGGGCCCCGCTGAACCGCTTGCGCAGTGCGAGGGTCAGCTCGCGGATCTCGACCGCCTCGTTGACGTGCAGATACGCGAGACCCAGCGGCTCCAGCGCGGTCACCAGCGCGGTGTACACCGCCTCCGGCTCGGGCTCGTGGATGTCGTTGTACGGGTTGCCTGGCGAGATCCGGATCGCGGTGCGCGCGGCACCGATCTCGGCGGCGACGGCCTTGGCGGTCTCGACGGCGAACCGGATGTGGTTCTCGACGGAGCCGCCCCACTCGTCGGTGCGGTGGTTGGAGCCGGGGGCGAGGAACTGGTGGATCAAGTAGCCGTTGGCGCCGTGCAGTTCGACACCGTCGAAGCCCGCCTCGACGGCTCCCCGCGCGGCGGTCACGAACTCGCCCACGGTGGCGCGGACCTCGTCACCCGTGAGCTCGCGCGGGGTGACGAAGTCGAGGGGGCCCTCGTGCGTGTAGACCTGCCCCTGGGCCGGTACGGGTGACGCGCCGACGTTGACGAGTCCGTCGGGCAGCAGCGTGGGGTGGCCGATCCGGCCCGCGTGCATGAGCTGCGCGAAGATCCGGCCGCCGGCGGCGTGCACGGCGTCGGTCACCTTCCGCCAGGCGGCGATCTGCTCGGCGCTGTGCAGGCCCGGGGTGTCCGGGTAGCCCTGGCCGGTCGCGGACGGCTGGATGCCCTCGGTGATGATCAGCCCCGCGGAGGCGCGCTGGGCGTAGTACTCGGCGGTGAGGTCGGTGGGGAGTCCTCCCTCGCCCGCCCTGCTGCGGGTCATGGGCGCCATGGCGATGCGGTTCGCGAGGGGGGTGCCGGACAGATCGATCGGGTCGTGGGCGGTGGTCACAGAAGGCTCCCGGAAACGAAATATGTGGTCGGCCAATCATCTGAACAGGGGGCCACCGTGAACCATTCCTTGGCCGACCAAGATAATTTCGGTGCGAGCAGGCCGACGAGCCGATGGGACGTAGGCTGGACGCAACGTTCGCAGGAACCGGGAGTCGAGATGAGCGCCACCCAGGAGGTCGCGGCCGCGCAGGCCGACCCCGCCTGTACCGACAAGCTGCCCTCCGCCGCGCGCGGCGGCCCGGTCAGTCACGCCATCTCCCGCGTCGCCCGGCTGCACCGCACCACCGCGGGCAGACTGCTGCGCGGGTCGGGGCTCTACCCCGGCCAGGAGTTCGTGATGATGCACCTGTGGGACCAGGGCCCGGTGCGTCAGTCGGACCTCATCAAAGCGGTCGAGCTCGATCCGTCCACGGTCACGAAGATGCTCCAGCGCCTTGAGCAGGCCGGGCACGTGACCCGCAGCACGGACCCGAAGGACCGGCGCGCGGTGCTCGTCGAGGCGACCGAGCAGAGCTGCGGACTGCTCGACGAGATCACACGCGCCTGGGCGGGCCTGGAGGAGCACACCCTCGCGGGCCTGAGCCCGGCCGAGCGCACCCAGCTCGTCGCTCTCCTCTCCCGGGTCGAGGCGAACCTCTGCACGGAGTCAGAGGGCACGACCTAGAGCCAGGACAGGGCCGCCGCCCGCTCCAGTACGTTGCGTACGGCGTCCTCGTCGCCCGCCGTGCCCCTCGGCACCTCGTCGGGCGTGTACCGGCCGCCCACGAGCAGGCAGAAGTCCACGGCGTCCAGGACGAGTTCGCCCCGGACCGCCTCGTCCTCGGAGCCGAGCACCCACTCGGTGTCGCCCGCGCCGCCGGTCACCGCGAACAGCACCGGCGGTGCCGTCGGCCCCAGCGCCATGCCGAGTATGCGGACGGCGAGCCGGACCAGCTGCCACAGATGGGCGTCGGGGGGCGGCGGCACGGTGATACCGAGCGCGCGGCCGATGTCGTCCGTGTGGATCCACGCCTCGAAACCGCGCACCACGAAGTGGTCGGCGACCGGCAGCCGTACGCCCATCAACGTCGTGGCGTGCGCGGCCCGTTCGGGGTCCCGGGCCTCGGGCGTGGCCAGCAGCGCGGCGGCCCGCGCGGACCAGGCGGCCACCGTCTCCTCGGGGTCGCGCGTCCGCTCGTACGCGATGACGTCGGCGGTCCGCGTGTTCCACGCCTCCTCCCACGGTGTGTCCTCGGCGATCCGTGAGGGCGGCGTGTGCGTGGCAAGGCCCAGGCGCACGGCCAGTTGCTCGTCGGCGGCGATCAGATGGCCGACGGTGTCGCGGACGTCCCAGTCGTGCACGACGGGCGTGCCCCACGGCCCGTGCCCGTCCGCCACCTCCCGCAGCAGCGCACGCAGTCCGGCGACGGCGGCGGCGTACGGGACCGCGTGCGCGGCGACGCGCGGCACGGCGGGCCGGGCCCGCAGCGCGAGGGCGAGCACACTGTCCGCCCCGGCGGCGAGCACACCGTCCGCCCCCGTGGAACCGCCGCCGACGGACGTCCCCGCGGAACCGTCGCCCATGGCCCCGGCGGCAGCCGAACCGTTCTGCGAGACCGCCGTGGAACCGCCGCGCGCGGCCGGTGATGCCGCGCCCGAGGCTTTGGCCGAGGCCGCTCCCGGCGGCACGTCAAGCAGACGTACGGTCTCGCGGAGCTGTTCCGCCTCCGCCGCGCAGCTCTCGCAGCCGGCCAGATGGGCCGACACCGTCTTCTCGTCCGCGGGCTGCAGCGCGCCGAAGGCCCAGGCGGCCAGCAGCTCGGGCACACCGTCGTGGTCGTCGGTCACCGGATGCCCCCTTCCCCTGTCGCCATCATGCGCCCCTTTCCCACGCCGGATCCGGTGGCTCGGCCAAAGTCTCGGCCAACTTGCGCAGAGCGGACCGCAGGCGGGTCTTGGCGGTGCCCTCCGGGATGCCGAGTTCGACGGCTGCCTGGCGGTAGGTGCGGCCCGCGAAGTAGGCGAGGTGGACCACCTCCCGCTGCTGCTGCGGGAGATCGGCCAGCGCCGAGTGCAGCAGCAGTGAGCGCTCGCGGTCGACGACCGCCTCGTCGGGACCGGGCCCCGAGTCGGGGATGGCGTGCAGCGCGGAGTCGTCCGCCCCGGAAGCCTTGCGGTGCCGGGCCTCGCTGCGCACCCAGTCCACGGCCCGCCGGTGCGCGAGCACCGACAGCCAGGTGCGCAGCGAACCCCGGCGCGCGTCGAACGCGTACGGCCTGCTCCACAGCTGGGCGAAGACCTCCTGCGCCACGTCCTCGGCCGCCGCGGGGCTGTTCGTCACCCGCACGGCGATCCGCCGCACGAGCCCGCCGTACGCCTCGTACGCCTCGGACAGCGCGGACTCGTCGCCGTACACCAGCCGCCGACGCAGCTCCGCGTCCGCGGGCGGCCGCTCGGACTTGTGGAGAGTTGGCTCCACCGGCACCACCACCTCTGATGCCCTTCCTAGCGTCCCCGCGGACCCCGCGCCAGTGGGTCTCGCCATCAGCCCGACAGGACGTCCAGCAGCCGATCGACATCCGCGGCCGTGTTGTACAGGTGGAACGCGGCCCTCAAGTTGCCCGCGCGGTCGGAGACCTCGATCCCCGCCCGGCTCAACTCCGGCTGCCTCTTGCCGAGTCCGGGCACGGAGACGATCGCCGAGCCCGGCGCCGGAACCGGCTCCTGCCCCAGGCCGGCCAGGCCGGCGCGGAAACGGTCGGCGAGGGCGAGGTCGTGGGCGTGTACGGCGTCCACGCCCAACTCCTCGATCAGCTCCAGCGAGTGACGGGCGCCCGCGTACGAGAAGAGGCTCGGGCTCTCGTCGAACCGCCGTGCGGAGTGGGCGAGTTCCTCGACCGGCCCGTAGCAACTGTCCCAGGGGTGCTCTCCCGCGACCCAGCCCGCGAAGATCGGGTTCAGTCCTCCCAGGTCCTCCGGAACGACCAGGAAAGCCACGCCCCGCGGGCAGACGAGCCACTTGAAGGCGACGGAGGACACATAGTCGTACGCGTCCGCCTCGACCGGCAGCCATCCGGCGGCCTGGGACGCGTCGATGTACGTACGGGCCCCGTGCTCACGCGCGGCCTCGCGCAGCGCCGGCAGATCGGCGATCCGGCCGTCCGCGGACTGCGCGGCGCTGACCGCGACGAGCGCGGTGCCGGGGCGCACCGACTCCGCGATCCGCTCCAGCGGCACGGTGCGCACCTTGAGGTCGCTGCGTACGTGGAAGGGGTTCACCACGGAGGTGAAGTCGGCCTCGGCGGTGAGGACTTCGGCGCCCTCCGGCAGCGAGGCGGCGATCAGTCCGCTGTAGACGGCGACGGAGGCCCCGGCCGCGACACGGCGGTCCGGGACTCCGACGAGGCGGGCGAAGGCGGATCGGGCCGCCTCCACGTCGGCGAACATGTCCTGCGGCTGCCCGGCCGCCACGGACTCGACGCCGACCCGCATGGCGTCGACCGCGCGGGCCGGGAGCAGCCCGGTGCTCGCGGTGTTGAGATAGGTGCTCCTCGGGGCGAACTCGGTACGGACGAGGCTCTCGAAGGTCTCCATGGGACCACTCTGCGGCCCCCGGAACCCCTCGTCCATTGCCGACTTCTACGTGGTTTTGCCAAGGAACGCTTATAGATCGGCCCCGACCTGCGCTTTTCCGTCCCCGTCAGTGCTGCGGCACCGCGCATCCGTCGGGGCCGCACGCCTCCGCGTCGTCCTGCTGGATCAGCTTGAGCGGCGCGTGGCTGCTCCATGCCTGAGCCAGGGCCTGCGCGAAGACCTCGGCGGACTGGGCGCCCGAGACGCCGTACTTGCGGTCCAGGACGAAGAACGGCACGCCGTTCGCGCCCAGCTCGGCCGCCTCGCGCTCGTCGGCGCGGACCTCTTCGGCGTACGCGGCCGGGTCGGCGAGCACCTTGCGGCTCTCGTCGGCGTCGAGTCCGGCGGCGACGGCCAGCTCCACGAGCCGCTCGTCGTCGTCGAAGACGGTCCGCTCCTCGGCGAAGTTCGCCTTGTAGAACAGCCCGATCAGCTCGTCCTGCCGGCCCCGCTCCTTCGCGAGGTGCAGCAGCCGGTGCATGTCGAAGGTGTTGCCGTGGTCGCGGCCCTCGGTGCGGTACGCCAGGCCCTCGGCGGCGGCCTGCGTGCCGAGGTTCTCCTCACCGGCCTTCGCCTGCGCCTCGCTCATGCCGTACTTCTTGGTCAGCATCTTGAGGACCGGCTGGATGTCGCCCTTGGCGCGGCCCGGGTCGAGCTCGAAGGAGCGGTGCACCACCTCGATGTCGGCACGGTGCGGGAAGGCGTCCAGCGCCTTCTCGAAGCGGGCCTTGCCCACATAGCACCAGGGGCAGGCGATGTCGCTCCAGATCTCGACGCGCATGTCTTCGGCTCTTTCGACTCGGAGGAACGAGGAACACGGAGGCCCCCTCCGCTCCGAACGTGAACGTATTCATCGCCTGGGTTCATTCCGCGGGTGGGTGGGGGGCTGGTCGCGCAGTTCCCCGCGCCCCTTGAAGGCAGGGGCTGCGCCCCTAGGTCGTGTCCGCACCCACCCGTAGACGCGATCAGTCCTCGGCCAACGCCGCGCGCAGCGCTGACAGACAGGCCTGGACGGAGTCCAGCGTTGCCGCGGGACCGTAGTGGTTGACCCGGATCATCTCCTTGGCCAGGGCACCGCCCCCCGCGGCCAGCGGCAACGACGGGTCCGCGGCCAACGCCCTGGCCACCACCCAGGACGCGTCGACCCCGACTGGCGTACGCAACGTGGTGGTCACCGGCGCCGCGTCCCGGGCCTCGTACACGTACGGCTCGATCCCCGCCCCCAACGCGAGCGCCCCCGCCCGGGTGGCAGCCGAGGCCGCCGCATGGCGGGCCATCACCGCGTCGAGCCCCTCGGCCTCGATGCGCTGGACACACGCCTCCAGCGCGAGCATCTCCAGCTGGGCCGGAGCGTGCGGCAGAGTCCGGCGCCCGGCGTCGGTCCAGCGCTCCTTCCAGTCCAGGAGGGAGAGGTAGGAGCGCCGGGGAGCATACGGGTTGGCGGACATACGGGTCCAGGCACGCTCGCTCACCGAGACCGCGGAGACACCGGCGGGCCCGCCCATCGCCTTCTGGGCGCCGATCACACACAGGTCCACGCCCCACGCGTCCGGCCGCACCGGCTCCGCACCGATCGACGCTACCGCGTCCAGGTAGAACAGGGCCCCGTGCGCCCGTACGACCTCGCCGATCTCCGCGACCGGGTTCGTGTTGCCGGTGGCGGCCTCCGCGTGGACCAGGGAGACGAAGTCGATCTCCGGGTGCTCGGTGAGGGCCTCGCGGATATGCGCGGCCGTGACCGCCGTGTGGAAGGGGACGGCCAGATCGTGCACCGTCGCACCGCAGTCCCGCAGCCAGTCGCCGAACGTCTGCCCGTACGGACCGGTGATCACGTTGAGAGCCGTCGTGCCGGGGCCGGCGGCGCCGCGAATGGCACCCTCCAGCGGCAGCAGAGCCTCGCCCTGCATGATCACGACGTCCTGCTCGGTGGAGAGCAGCCGCGCCACGCGGTCCTCGATCGACGCGAAGTGCGCGGCGCTCAGCGGCGCCAGGTCCAGGAAGGGGTGGGTCACAGCAGTGCTCTCTTCGTTTACGGATAGCGCTGTTCACGGATGGCGCTCACGGGGTAGGCGCACACGAGCGTAACGGGCGGGTTCCCCGCCCACCCCACTGATGACTTCTGATGACTTCTGAGGCTGGACAGCTCATCAGCCATGGGAATGGTTTGAGGACCTCAAACCTTTCCTTATAATCAGAAGTCACAGTTCTCCCACAGGAGGTCAACCCCCGTGAAGATGGTCCTCGGGCGCCGGACCCGCATTCTGGCCGCCACCACCGCGACGGCCGGGCTGCTGCTCGTCGCGGGCTGTTCTTCGGACGACGACGGGGGCAAGAAGACCACCGCGAACGGGGTCGAGCTGGTGAAGGGCGGACAGCTCACCACCTGCACGCACCTGCCGTACCCGCCGTTCCAGTCGGAGATCGACGGCAAGGTGCAGGGCTTCGACGTCTCGGTGATCGACCTCGTCGCCGCGGACCTGGGCGTGAAGCAGACGATCCTCGACCAGCCCTTCGAGAACTTCAAGACCGGCGGGTCCCTCAACGCCGGCCAGTGCGACCTCGCCGCGGCCGGCATGACGATCACCGACGAGCGCAAGAAGAACGTCGACTTCTCCGACCCGTACTTCGAGGCCACCCAGGCCGTCCTGGCCGACAAGAAGAGCGGCATATCCTCCCTCGCCGACCTCAAGGGCAAGAAGGTCGGCGCCCAGGCGCAGACCACCGGCGAGGAGTTCGCGAAGGGCAAGGGCCTCAACCCGGTCTCCTTCGAGTCCTCCGACGCGCTGCTGAACGGCCTGCGCACCGGCCAGGTCAAGGCCGTCGTCATCGACTACCCCGTCGTCCAGGGCTGGCTGAAGGACAAGGCCAACGCGGACGCCTTCGAGCTCGCCGACAACATCAACACCGGTGAGGAGTACGGCATCACGGTGAAGAAGGGCAACACCAAGCTCCTCGCCGCCATCAACAAGGCGCTGGCGGACGCGAAGGCCGACGGCACGTACAAGAAGCTGTACGAGAAGTGGATCGGCCCATACGACGAGAACGCGGCGGGCGCCGCCTCCGCTTCCCCGTCCGCCGCCTCATGAGTGGGACGGACACCAAAGTCCAGCCACGCAGAAGCGGCCTGACCAGACGTCAGAAGCGGGCCGTGTCGCGGGGTGTCCAGTACGCGGTGTTCGTCGCAGCCCTGGTCGCCTTCGGCGTCACGGCCGACTGGGAGCAGCTGCAGAACCAGTTCGCTCAAGTCGACCTGGCCGAGCGGATGTTCCCGGACATCATCACGCTGGCGTTGAAGAACACCGTCCTCTACACGGTGTCCGGCTTCGTCTTCGGCCTCGCGCTCGGTGTGGTCGTCGCGTTGATGCGGCTCTCCTCGGTCGGCCCGTACCGCTGGCTGGCCGGCATCTACATCGAGATCTTCCGCGGGCTGCCCGCCCTGCTGATCTTCATCTTCGTGGGCGTCGCCGTGCCGTTGGCGTTCCCCGGCACGGAGATCCCCGGCGGCACGTACGGAAAGGTCGCGCTCGCGCTCGGTCTCGTCGCGGCCGCGTACATGGCGGAGACGATCCGCGCGGGCATTCAGGCCGTGCCCAAGGGGCAGATGGAGGCGGCCCGTTCGCTGGGCTTCTCGCATGCCCGGGCCATGGTCTCGATCATCATTCCGCAGGCGTTCCGCATCGTGATCCCGCCGCTCACCAACGAGTTGGTGCTCCTCTTCAAGGACTCCTCGCTGGTGCTGTTCCTCGGGGTCACGCTGGAGGAGCGCGAACTCTCCAAGTTCGGCCGCGACCTGGCCAGCGAGACGGCCAACTCGACACCGATCCTGGTGGCGGGCCTGTGCTACCTGCTGGTCACGATCCCGCTCGGTTTCGTCGTACGCCGCCTTGAGGCGAAGGCCGGGGAGGCCACCAAGTGAGCACTACGAGCAGTCCGGCCCTCACGAAGGACGCGAGCGGCACGCCGGAGATCCAGGTCCGCGGCCTGCACAAGGCGTTCGGTGACAACGAGGTGCTGCGCGGCATCGACCTGGAGGTCGGTTCCGGAGAGGTCGTGTGTGTCATCGGCCCGTCCGGCTCCGGCAAGTCCACGCTCCTGCGCTGTGTGAACCTCCTCGAAGAGCCCACCAAGGGCCAGGTCTTCGTCGGCGGCACCGAAGTGACCCACCCCGACGTGGACATTGACGCCGTACGCCGCCGGATCGGCATGGTCTTCCAGCAGTTCAACCTCTTCCCGCACCTGACGGTGACCGAGAACCTCACGCTGCCGCAGCGCCGGGTGCTCGGCCGCGACAAGGAGGCGGCCGCGAAGGTCGCCGCCGAGAACCTCCGGCGGGTCGGCCTCTCCGAGAAGGCGGACGCGTACCCCGCCTCGCTCTCCGGCGGTCAGCAGCAGCGTGTCGCCATCGCCCGCGCGCTCGCCATGGGCCCCGAGGTGATGCTCTTCGACGAGCCGACCTCCGCCCTCGACCCGGAGCTGGTGGGGGACGTACTCGCCGTCATGCGGATGCTCGCGCGCGAGGGCATGACGATGATGGTCGTCACCCACGAGATGACCTTCGCCCGCGAGGTCGCCGACCGCGTCGTCTTCATGGACGCCGGCGTCATCGTCGAGGACGGCACCCCCTCCCAGGTCATCACGAACCCGACCCACGAGCGAACCCGCCACTTCCTGTCCCGCCTACTGGACCCGGCGATGGCGGACGTGGAGGAAGGAAACTCGGACGAGCTGGGCAAGCGCCTCTAGGGGCGCGGGGCTGTATCGATTTGCGGCTCCGCCGCGTGGGCGCGACCAGCCAAGAACCACCCGCAGTCGCCGAACTAAGCTGCAGCCATGAGCGATGAGGCGGTACTGCACGTAAAGGGCCGAGTACTCATCGGCCCGGACGACGCCAGGGACGAACTCTGGATCGTCGGCGGAAAGATCACCTACGAGCGCCCCACCGGCACCCGTGACATCCGTACGGTGACCGGCTGGGCCCTACCCGGCCTGGTCGACGCCCACTGCCACGTGGGCCTCGGCCCCAGTGGCCCCGTCGCAGACGACATCGCCGAGAAGCAGGCCCTCACCGACCGGGAGGCCGGCACCCTGCTCATCCGCGACGCGGGCTCGCCCTCCGACACCCGCTGGATCGACGACCGCGCGGACCTCCCGAAGATCATCAGGGCAGGCCGCCACATCGCCCGCACCCGCCGCTACATCCGCGGCTATGCCCACGAGATCGAGCCCGACGACCTCGTCGCGTACGTCGCCCAGGAGGCTCGCCGCGGCGACGGCTGGGTGAAACTCGTAGGAGACTGGCTCAACCGTGAAACGGGCGACCTCGGCGCCTGCTGGCCGCGCGACGCGGTCGAGGCGGCGATCGCCGAGGCCCACCGTCTGGGCGCCCGGGTCACCGCGCACTGCTTCGCCGAGGACTCACTGCGGGACCTGGTGGAGGCGGGCATCGACTGCGTCGAGCACGCCACCGGTCTGACCGAGGACACCATCCCGCTCTTCGCCGAACGCGGTGTCGCCATCGTCCCGACCCTCGTCAACATCGCCACGTTCCCGCAGCTCGCGGCCGGCGGCGAGGCCAAGTTCCCCCAGTGGTCGGCGCACATGCGGCGGCTGCACGAGCGCCGCTACGACACCGTGCGCGCCGCGTACGACGCCGGTGTCCCGGTGTACGTCGGCACCGACGCGGGCGGTTCGCTCGCGCACGGCCTGGTGGCGGGCGAGGTCGCCGAGCTGGTCACGGCCGGGATCCCGCCCGTCGAGGCGCTCTCGGCGACGGCATGGGGCGCGCGGGCCTGGCTGGGACGGCCGGGCCTGGACGAAGGGGCACCGGCCGACCTCGTCGTGTACGAGGGGGATCCGCGGGCGGACGTACGAGTACTGGCGGCGCCGCGGCGAGTGGTGCTGAACGGCAAGGTCGTCGGCTAGGAACGTTTCTCGCGAGAGCAGGCCGCCGGATGCCGAGTTGACGGAGCGTAACCGGCCACCTGGCCTGCTCGTTTGGCACGTTTTCATGCGACCCGGCGCGTCAACCGGTGCGTTCGAGCCGGTTCAGTGATCCGAGTGGATCCGGGGGGATCCGGGTGAAGATGAGGAACGCGCGTGCCGAGTGATTCGAAGAAGCGCACGGAAACTCCACGTATGAGTGAACTCCCGTCAGCTTGCTGACTGTTCACTCTCCGTGCGTAAGGATTCCCGCATCGACGCCGTCGGTGCTCCCCGCAGGTCCCCGTGAGTGGAGCGTCCGGCGGCGTCGCGTCTCCAGTTCTGTCTCCCGTGGGGGTCCCACCACCTTGAACAGCAACGCTTTTCGCATGCCCGCACGCAGGTTCGCCGTCACCGCGGCGGCCACCGTCCTGGCCGCCGGTCCCGCGGTCCTGGCCGGCGCGGGCTCGGCCCACGCGACCGACGACGACGGAAGCGCGCGTGCCGTCGTCCTGCGCACCGGGCTCGACGTCTCCCTGCTCAACAAGTCCGTGAACGTCCCGCTCACGGTCTCGCTCAACGACGTCCAGGCACCGCGGAGCGCCGAAGAGACCACGCTCACCGCGAAGTTGGACGGAGTCGACGGGGGGCAGCCGTTCACCGTGCTGGGCGCGGAGGTCGCGAAGTCGAGCGCGACCGTCTCCGCGCGGAAGGCCGAAGGCTCGGTGCACCTCGCCCAGGCGAAGGTGCATGTGCCGGGGCTGCCCCTGCTGTCGCTCATCGAGGTCGAACAGGTCAGCGCGAAGGCCGTCTGCGTGGCGGGTGAGAAGCCGGTCGCCTCCGCCAACCCGCTGGGGGCGGTGACGGTGCTCGGCAGGAAGACCACGGTGAGTGCCGGTGGCCCGACCGAGGTGAAGGTGCCCGGCGTCGGTGAGGTGCGCCTCGACCTGGCGTCGACCCGCACCACCACGCGTACGGCCGCTGCCACCGCACTCCAACTCAAGGTCTCCATCAACCCGTTGAAGCTGAACGTGGCCGAGGTCGAGGGCACGGTCACCCTCGCCGAGGCCACCTGCGAGACCCCGGCCGCGCCCGCCGCGTCCGCCGACCCCTCGAACCCCGTCGAGCCCGCGGTCGAGGTGAAGCCGCAGGGTGCGACCACCGAAGAGTCCAACCTCGCCGAGACCGGCGGCAGTTCAGTGACACCGTACGTGGCCGCCGGCGCGGTCGCCCTGCTGGCGACGGGCGCCGGAGCCGTCATGCTGGCCCGCCGCAAGAGGGGCTGAGCAACATCCTGACCTCACCCGGGTGAGGTCAGGAGTCCCGCAGGCTCAGAGCCTGGTCCAGCGCCTGGAGGAAGCGGTTGACCGTCGAGCGGTCGCGCACCGCGAGGCGCAGCCACGTGTCGTCGAGCCCCGGGAAGGTGTCGCCGCGCCGCACGGCGAAGCCCAGCCGGCGCAGCCGGGTGCGGACGGCCGCCGCCCCGGGGAGCCCGATGAGGACGAAGGGGCCCTCGGCGGGCTCCACGACACGGACGCCGTCGGACGCGAACTCCCTGAGTCCGGCGACCAGATGGGCACGGTCGGTGGCGATGCGACGAGCCGCGTCCTCCTGTTCCGCCAGCGCCCGCGGAGTCGTACAGGCCTCGGCGGCGGCGAGGGCGGGCGTGGACACCGGCCAGAGCGGCTGGGCCCGTTCGAGCTCCGCGATCGTCTCGGGTGACGCCAGGACGTACCCGATGCGCAGCCCCGCGAGCCCCCACGTCTTGGTGAGGCTCCGCAGCACCACAAGACCGGGCACGTCCGTACGCCCCGCGAGAGCCTCCCGCTCGTCCGGAACCGCGTCCATGAACGCTTCGTCGACCACCAACGTCCGCCCGGGACGGGCGAGTTCGGCGATCCGCCCGGCCGGATGGAGGACGGACGTGGGGTTGGTCGGGTTGCCGATCACGACCAGGTCCGCGTCCTCGGGGACGGCCGACGGGTCGAGCCGGAAGCCGTCCTCGGCCCGCAGCAGCACCCGGTCCACGGTGTGCCCGGCGTCCCGCAGCGCCGCCTCCGGCTCGGTGAACTGCGGGTGCACGACCACGGGTTGACGGACCTTCAGCGCGCGCGCCAGCAGCACGAAGGCCTCGGCGGCGCCCGCCGTGAGCAGCACCCGCTCCACGGGCAGTCCGTGCCGCGCCGCCACCGCGGCCCGCGCGGCCCGCCCGTCCGGATAGGCAGCCAGCCCGTCCAGCGACTCGGCGACGTGCGCGCGCAGCCAGTCCGGCGGAGTGCCCGCACGGACGTTCACCGCGAGGTCGACGAGCGCCGAGCCGTCGTCGCGCACCTCGGCGTCGCCGTGGTGCCGAAGGTCGTGCGCGTCACCGTGTCCGCCGGGGCGGTATCCGCCCGGGCCGCCTCTGCCGTCTATGTCGTCCCCGTCGTTCCTGTCAGTGCGCATGGGAGGGTGCGTGGCCGTCGTGGTGGTGATGTCCGTGGTGGTGCCCGCCGTCGTGGTGGCCGTCGTGGTGGCCGTCGTCGTCCGGGTGGAAGTGCGGCTGCTGGGGGAGCCCCACCTTGTCCTCGAAGCCGGGCAGCGCGATGCGGTAGACGCAGGAGTCGCAGTTCATCCGCAGATCACCCGCGACCGCCTCCCGGTAGCGCTCCATGACCAGGTCGAGCAGTTCCGGCTCCGGCCCGATGACGTCGGCCGAGACCACCTCGACCTCCGGATGCGCGGCCGCCCACCCCTCGGTCTGCTGCCGCACCCGGTCCGGGAGGATACCCGTGAAGAGGAAGTAGGGGAGTACCACGATCCGGCGCGCGCCCAGCTTCACACAGCGGTCCAGGCCCGACGGCACGTCCGGCGCGGCCAGCGAGACGAACGCCGTCTCCACGCCCGCGTAACCCCGCCCCTCCCACAACAACCGCGCCGCCTTGTGCACTTCGGCGTTGGCGTCCGGGTCGGTCGAGCCGCGCCCGACGAGCAGGACGGTCACCGCGGCCCGGTCCTCGGGTGTCCGCCCCGAGCCGCCGAGCGCCTCGTCGAGCCGCCGCTCCAGCACGGTGAGCAACGCCGGGTGCGGGCCCAGCGGACGCCCATACGTGTACGAGATCCCGGGGTGCCGCTCCTTCTCACGGCTCAGCGCGGCCGGGATGTCGCCCTTGGCGTGCCCGGCGGACACCAGCATCAGCGGGACCGCGGCGAACCGGCGCACCCCCTGCTCGACCAGTTCGGCGACGGCCTCGCCGAGCGGCGGCGGGGACAGCTCGATGAAGCCGCCCGCGACAGGCAGCCCGGGGTTGCGGCGGCCCAGCTCGCGTACGAAGTCACGGAAGGCCTCGGCACCCGCGTCGTCCCGGGTGCCGTGTCCGGCGATGAGCAGGGCGGGGGCGGGGGTGGTCACGATTTCTCCTTGGACTGGAACGAGGACTCGGCCCGGGACTGGGAGTCAGCCCGGGACTCGGACTGGGACTGGGAGTCAGCCCGGGGCACGGGGTGGTACAGCAGGGCGTTGAGCGCCGCCGCGGCGACCGCCGAGCCGCCCTTCTCGGACACGTTGCTGACCGCGGGCAGCCCGCTCTCGCGGAGCGCGGCCTTGGACTCGGCCGCGCCGACGAAACCGACGGGCAGCCCGATGACGAGCGCCGGAGCGGCGTCCAGCGTGAGCAGCTCTTCGAGCGCGGTCGGGGCGCAGCCGATCACCCAGATCGCACCGGGCCCGACCTGCTCGTACGCGAGCCGGACCGCGTGGGCCGAACGGGTCAGCCCCGGACCGGACACGGCGTCCTTGAGCCGGCAGACGGTGTCGCGCCGGGTGATGCCCGCCGCGACCATCTCCACGTCCACCACGACGGGCGCCCCGTCGTGCAGCGCCCGGTGGGCCCTCTCCAGCGCGGCCTCGTCGGTCACGAGGTCGGTCGCGTAGTCGAGGTCGGCGGCGGAGTGGATCACCCGCTCCACGACGGCACGGGTCAGCGGCGGGAAGTGCGAGGTGTCCAGGCGGGCCCGCAGCCGCCGGAAGGACTCCTGCTCGATGGGGTGCACGATCCGGGCCCCGGGGTCCATGGTCCGGGCTCCGGGGTCCATGGTCCCGGCGCCGTGGTCCATGGTCCGGGCCCCGTGGTCCACGGTTCGGGCCCCGTGGTCCGTGATCCGGTTCTCCGGGAACACCCCGCTCACTGCGCTCACTTGGACTCCTCCTGCCAGCGGTAGCCACGCGGCGTCACCATACGCCCGGCGATCTCACGGGTCGCCGTGTTGCCCACGGTCACCACCGTCATCATGTCCACCGTCGCCGGATCGAGTCCGGAGAGGGTGGTCAGGCGGCTGGATTCGTCGGGGCGCGAGGCGTTGCGTACGACTCCCACGGGCGTCGTCGGCTTCCGGTGCTGGGCGAGGATCGTGAGCGCCTTCGGGAGCTGCCAGTCGCGGCCCCGGCTGCGCGGGTTGTAGAAGGTGACGACGATGTCGGCCTCGGCCGCCGCGCGCACCCGGCGCTCGATGACCTCCCACGGTGTGTGCAGGTCGGAGAGGCTGATCGACACATGGTCGTGGCCGAGCGGCGCGCCCAGGATCGCTCCGGCCGCGAGCGCGGCGGTCACCCCGGGCACCCCGACCACGTCGATGTCGTCGGACGCCTCCGCGAGCGCGGGCGACGCCATCGCGTACACGCCCGCGTCGCCGCTGCCGATCAGCGCGACCGCCTGCCCGAGCCGGGCCTCGGCCACGGCCGTCCGGGCCCGCTCCTCCTCGGCGCCGAGCCCCGACTCCAGGATCCGGGTGCCCGGGAGGAGCAGGTCGCGGATCTGGTCGACGTACTGGTCGAGCCCGACGAGCACCGAGGCCCGGCGCAACTCGTCCTTCGCGCGGGGCGTCAGCAGGTCCCGGGCGCCGGGACCGAGGCCGACCACCGCGAGCCGCCCGCGCACCGGCCTGCGTACGACGGCGCAGGTCGCCATCGCTGGCCGCGCGGCCGACTTGCGCTTGGGGACCAGGAGTTCGCCGCCGCGCAGCAGGGCGGCGGCCTCCGCCACCGACGGGGTGCCGACGGCGGCGAGGGGCGCGTCCGAGGGGTTCGGCACGTCGACCGCCGCCAACTCCTCGGCGCCGTACGTCACCACGGGCACCCCGAGCCGCTCGGCCGCTCCGAGAATGCCGGGCTCATCGGCCTTGGCGTCCACGGTGGCGAACTCGGCGACGGACTTCGCCGAAAGACCGGCGTCCCGGAGCGCGTCCTCGACGAGCCCGAGCACCTCGTCGACAGGAGCGCCCTTGGAGGCACCGACGCCGACGACGAGAGAGGGCGGCCGGAGCACGACCTCACTCTCGGCGGGCTCAACAGCCCTGTCACTGACGCGAATTGAGTACGCCCCGGTCTCGGCGACCCGAAGCGGCGGAAGCGGCCAGGCCACGTCGGCCTTCAGTGCAACTGCTTCCCCGTCGAGCATGGCCCGGGACACCCCGGCCACATCCCCTTCCACCGGCAGGCCGAGCATGTCGAGCCCCGGCAGACCCACGGAGTCGGTCGCCGTCGTCACGACGGGTTCGGCACCGAGCAACTCGCCCACCGCGCGGGCGAGTTCATTGGCGCCACCGCCGTGGCCCCCGACCAGGGACACCGCGAACCGCCCGCCCTCGTCGACACACACGATCCCGGGATCGGACGCCTTGTCGATGAGCAGCGGCGCGACGAGCCGCACCACGGCTCCCGTGGCGAGGAAGCACACAAGCTGCTCACACTCCGCGAAGGCCCGCCGTACGGCGTCGCCCACGGGCCCCTCGTACACGCGGGTACGGCCCGGCCAGGCCGAGGCCACCCGCTGACAGCCCGCCGAACCGGCGGCCGTCGCGGAAATCAGGCCGATCACTGAGCAACTCCTTCATCGCGCGCCGGAGGCCGGACGCCCCACAGCAGGAAAACGGGATTGGTCGCCGCGAGCCGGGTGACATCCCCCGGCAGCGGCGCCAGCCGGGACGACTGCAGCAGTACGCCGTCACAGTCGAGCCCGGCCGCGACCAGCGCGTCCCGGACCGCCGGAACCCGGTCGAGGGCGGCCATCGCCACGACGACCGACCGCCGCGCCCGTCGGGCACAGGCGGTCACGATGGCGGGCAGTTCCCGGCCGCCCCCGCCGATGAACACGGCGTCGGGGTCGGGCAGGTCGGACAGCACGGTCGGCGCGGCGCCGTGCACGGCGGTCACGTCGACCCCGTGCGCGGCGGCGTTGGCGCGGACCCGTTCCACACCGTCCAGGGTCTTCTCCACGGCGGTCACGGCGGCCCCGAGCCGTGCGCATTCCACGGCCACCGAGCCGGAGCCCGCGCCGATGTCCCACACGTGCTCACCGAGCCGCGGCCCGAGCCGGGCCAGCGCCAGCGCCCGTACCTCGAACTTGGTGATCATCGAGTCCCGGTGGGTGAACTCACCCTCGTCCAGGGCCCATTGGGCGGGTCCGGGCGGCGGCCCCGCGATCGTACGCACGGGGGAGAGGACGCGTGACTCGTCGAGACAGAGCACGACGCTCACCGCCGGCCCCCAGTCGCGGGCGGCGGCCTCGGCGGGCGTGACCCGCTCGACCCGCTCCCCGGACTGCGAGGCGGAGCCCGAGTCCGGGGCGGTGCCGGTGCCGGTGCCGGTACTGGCACCCGAGCCAGTGCCCGAGTCCGCGCCCGCCCCCAGCGCCGAAGCAACCACCAACACCCGCCCGCTCGACCGGAGCGCGGCCCCGAGTTCCGCGGGTCCGGAGCCCGGCCCCGTCAGCACCGCCACCTTGGGGTGGGCCCGGCAGACGTTCACGGCGGTCCGCAGAGCACGCCCGTGCGCGCTCACGACCACCGCGTCGTCCCAGGTCAGCCCGAGCCGCGCGAAGGCGGTGGCGACGGACGACACCCCCGGGTGGACCGCCAGCCGGTCGGCCCCGAAACGCTCCGCGAGCGCCCGGACGATCCCGAAGAACCCGGGGTCCCCGGAGGCCAGCACGACAACTCGCCCCTGGTCCGCGGGCTTCTCCAGATACTGCTCGATCGCGTCGAGGGCGGGCGCGAGCGGACCGAGGACGACTCGCTCGGCCGTGTCCGGCATCGTCGTCGCGGCGGCCAGATGGCGTCGGCCGCCCACGACGAGCCCCGCCCCGGCCAACGCGGCCCCGGCGTCCGGCGAAAGGGGCGCCCCCGTACCCGTACCGACGACGGTGATCACGGAGTGACACCCTGAGTACCTCGCGCACCCTGAACGCCCTGTGTACCCTGTGCACCCTGTGCACCCTGTGTCCGCAGCGCCCTGCGGGCCTCCGGATCGGCCTTTCGGAAACCGTGGAAGTGGCCGGGGTGGTAGAGGTGCGAGCGCGTGCCGTGTGCGTCGAGGGCCGGGCCGACCAGGAACAGCGTGTGCTTCCAGAGCTTGTGCTCCTTGACGGTCTCCTCCAGCGTGCCGATCGTGCACTTCACGATCAGCTCCTCCGGCCAGGTCGCCTGGTACGCGACCACGACCGGCGTCGACGTCGGATAACCGCCCTCCAGCAGCTCCCGTACGAGCTGTCCGCTGCGGGCGGCCGACAGGAACAGCGCCATCGTCGTGCCGTGCCGCGCGAACTCCCGTACTTCCTCCCCGGGCGGCATCGGCGTCTTGCCGCCGCCGAGCCGGGTGAGGATCACGGACTGCGCGACCTCGGGGATGGTCAGCTCACGCTGGGCGAGCGCGGCGACGGCCGAGAAGGAGGAGACGCCGGGCACGATCTCGGTCTCGATGCCGATCTCCGCGCACCGGTCGGCCTGTTCCTGCGTACCGCCCCAGAGCGCGGGGTCGCCGGAGTGGATCCGGGCGACTCTCAGCCCGGTCTCGGCGGCGCGTTCGTACACGGCGACGACGTCCTCCAACGACATCGTCGCCGAGTCCAGGATCTCGGCTCCCTCACGCGCGTGTTCGAGAACCTCGGCCTGTACCAGGCTGGCCGCCCAGATCACGACGTCGGCCTCGGCGATGGCGCGCGCGGCACGGAACGTCAGCAGGTCGGCGGCACCGGGCCCGGCCCCGACGAAGGTCACCTTGCCGGTGGGGGCATCGGCCATGGGATGGGGTCCTCTCCTACGGGTGCTGCGGGTATCGCTACGGGTAACGCAGGGGGTTTCGGGGGCGCTTCGGGACGTCATCACACGTATTCCGGAAGCCGTGCGGGCTCGGGCGTGCGGCGGACGTGCGTGAACACGGGTTGATCGGATAGCAAGGGCCTATGGCGGTGTTCGTCGCGCTCGGCGCGTTCCTCATGACGCTGGCCGGCGGCTGGACGGCGCAACGCGTCACCGACCGCCGCCACCTCGTCCTCGGTCTGGCAGGCGGTCTGATGCTGGGCGTCGTCGGCCTGGATCTGCTGCCGGAGGCGCTCGACGCGGCGGGTGACGAGATCTTCGGCGTCCCGGCCGCGCTGCTGCTGTTCGTGGCGGGCTTCCTGCTGGCGCACCTGGTGGAACGCCTGCTGGCCGCACGACAGGCGGCGCACGGGGCTGAGGAGCACGACGGCCGCGCGCCCGAGGTGGGCCTGACGGCCGCCGCCGCGATGGTCGGCCACAGCGCGATGGACGGCGTCGCGATCGGCGCGGCCTTCCAGGTCGGCGGCGGCATGGGAGCGGCCGTGGCCGTCGCCGTGATCGCCCACGACTTCGCGGACGGCTTCAACACGTACACGATCACGACGCTGTACGGGAACGCCCGCCGCAAGGCGATCGCGATGCTGTTCGCGGACGCGGCGGCACCGGTGGTGGGCGCCGCCTCGACGCTTCTCTTCACGATCCCCGAGCATCTGCTCGGCGGCTATCTCGGCTTCTTCGGCGGCGCGCTGCTGTATCTCGCCGCCGCCGAGATCCTCCCCGAGGCCCACCACGAACACCCGGCGCGCTCCACACTTCTGTGCACGATCGCGGGTGCGGCCTTCATCTGGCTGGTGGTGGGCATCGCGGAGTGAGGCGCGCGGATACCGCCCTCTGACGGAAGTCACTGTTCCGCTGACGGGAGTCACAACTTTCCGCCGCGTCCGCCGTCGCGCCGCGCGGGCGCGATGAGCGTCGAGAGATAGGGCAGCGGGGTGCCGTCCAGCTCGCCCGCGGGCCGAATGGACTCGTCCGGCAGCCCCAACGCCGACCCCCACACGGCATCGTCGAGCCGCCCGGTCTCCCGCAGCGCCGCGGCGACTTCCTGGGCCAGCCGCCCGAACTTGTACGCGACGACGGTGCCGGGCCCGTTGAGGGCGTCCTTGAGCGCGCCGGCCCCGGCGGTGACGGGCACGAGCGTCAGTGGTTCGGTGCCCTCCGTCAGCACGGCCCCGGAACGGGCGGCGAGGTCCTGCATGGCGGTGATTCCGGGCACGGTCTCGACGACCGTCCCCGGTACGGCGTGCGCGATGGTCTGCGCGAGATAGGTGAACGTGGAGTACACGTTCGGGTCGCCGATGGTCGCGAACGCCACGGTCCCGTGCGTACGCAGCAGCCCGGCCACCCGCTCCCCGGCGGCGTCCCAGGCGGCCTCGCGGCGCCCCCGGTCGGACCGCTCGTTGAGCGCGAAGACGACACGTACGACCTTGTCCTCGGACACGTAATGCAGAACGGTCGCCTCGGCGCGCCCCCGCTCCCCGCCATCCGTCCCATCGGGCGCGGCCATGACGGGCACGACGACGACATCGGCCGCCCGGAGGCAGTTGACCCCCTTGACGGTCACGAGCTCGGGATCCCCGGGCCCGACCCCGACCCCGATCAGCCTGCTGTTGCCCATGACCCGACACACCTCTCCACGAACCGACGGGCGACACCGGGCGCGGACGCCCAATGCGTATGCAGATAACTCGCGTGCACGCCCTGCTGTACGAAACCTTCGACCCGCCGCACCGGAGCACGCAGCCCCCAGGCGGGGGCCACCCCCGCCCCGGGCTCCACGACGGTGCGGTGAAACTCATGCCCGCGCATCCGGCTGCCGGCCTCGGCCAGCACACTGTCGGACACGGCGACGGCGTCCCGATACCCCAGGGTCAGCCGCTCGTCCATCCGCGCCTTCGCGTCGATCACCCCGCACATGGGCCGCCCGTCGAGCTCGCGCGAGAGATACAGCAGCCCCGCACACTCGGCGGCGACGGGAGCCCCACGCTCGGCGAGCGAGGCAACGGCCTTGCGGAGGGGTTCGTTGGCGGACAACTCAGGTCCGTACACCTCGGGAAACCCGCCCCCGATGACCAACCCCCGTGTCCCTTCGGGCAGTTCCTCATCCCGAAGCGGATCGAAGGTGACGACATCGGCCCCGGCCGCGGCAAGCAACTCGGCATGCTCGGCATAGGAGAAGCTGAAGGCGGCCCCACCCGCTATGGCAATCCTCGGGCCATCCAGCCCGTCCGGCGTTTGAGGACGAGGCCGTTCAGGCCGATACGGGGGTCTGGGGGCAGAGCCCCCAGGGTCGGGAATGGGAAGGGGCGGCGGGGGCGAGGAACCCAAGACCTCAGCCGCATCCCACGCGCCACCGGGCAACGATCCGGCCCCACGCGCCAACGCGAACAACGCATCCAGATCACACCCGCCCCGCACCTGCGAGGCCATCGCCGCAACAGCCGCAACCGCCTCCACCCGCCGCTCGGCAACAGGCACCAGCCCAAGATGCCGAGAGGGAGTACCCACCTGCTCAGCCCGCCGCAGGACACCCAGCACAGGCACCCCCGACGCGTCCAACGCCTCCCGAAGCATCCCCTCATGCCGATCGGACCCCACCTTGTTCAGGATCACTCCACCGATCCGCACCTCCGGATCCCAGGAGGCAAACCCGTGCACCAGCGCGGCCACGGACCGCGACTGCGAAGAGGCGTCCACGACCAACACCACAGGCGCCCGCAGCAACTTCGCCACATGAGCGGTAGAGGCCAACTCCCCTTCCCCCGCCGCCCCGTCGAACAGCCCCATCACCCCCTCGACGACCGCGAGATCACACCCCCGCGCGCCATGGGCGAACAGCGGCGCGACCAGCTCCGCCCCACACAGATAGGCGTCGAGATTCCGCCCCACCCGCCCGGTGGCGAGCGCGTGATACCCGGGATCGATGTAGTCGGGCCCCACCTTGTGCGGGGACACGGCAAGTCCCCGCGAGGCGAACGCGGCCATCAACCCCGTGGCAACGGTGGTCTTGCCGCTGCCCGAAGAGGGCGCGGCGATGACCAGCCGAGGGACGGAAGAACTCACCACTCGATGCCTCTCTGCCCCTTCTGGCCCGCGTCCATGGGGTGCTTGACCTTGGACATGTCGGTCACGAGGTCGGCGAGTTCGAGAAGCTTCTCGGGGGCGTTGCGCCCGGTGATCACGACATGCTGGGTCCCGGGCCGGTCCCGCAGCACGGAGACGACCTCGTCGACGTCGACCCACCCCCAGTGCATGGGGTAGGCGAACTCGTCGAGCACATACAGCTTGTACGTCTCGGCTGCGAGGTCGCGCTTGACCTGCTCCCAGCCCTCGCGGGCCTTCTCCTCGTTGTCCATCTGGTCATCCCGCTGAACCCAGGACCAGCCCTCACCCATCTTGTGCCAGTCGACGGCCCCGCCTTCATCGGATGCCCCCAGCACCCGAAGCGCGTTCTCCTCGCCGACCTTCCACTTCGCGGACTTGACGAACTGGAAGACCCCGATGGGCCAGCCCTGATTCCAGGCCCGCAGCGCGAGCCCGAAGGCGGCGGTGGACTTGCCCTTCCCGATCCCGGTGTGCACGACCACGAGCGGCCGATTGCGCCGCTGACGAGTCGTCAGCCCGTCGTCGGGCACCACACTCGGCTGTCCCTGCGGCATTACGCGGCCCTCCTGCTGTTGCCCTGAACATCCCTGACGAGCCCGGCGATCGAGTCGGCCCGCAGCTCGTCCAACGTCACGGCCGTACCGCCGAGTTCACCCGCGAGCTGCGCGGCGAGCCCGAGCCGTACGGGCCCGGACTCGCAGTCGACGACCACGGACGCGACCCCGTCGGCGGCGAACAGCCGAGCGGCCCGTCCCGCCAGCGCGACCGGCTCAGGCCCGCCCGTCGCCCTGCCATCCGTCACCACGACCACCAACGCCCGCCGAGCCGGATCCCGCAACCGCTCCACCCGCAACACGTCATGCGCCCGCAGCAACCCGGCGGCAAGCGGCGTACGCCCACCCGTGGGCAGCGACTCCAGCCGTACCGCGGCCGCGTCCACCGAAGAGGTGGGCGGCAGCGCCACCTCGCCCGTCGACCCGCGGAAGGTCACGAGCCCCACCTTGTCGCGCCGCTGGTAGGCGTCGAGGAGCAGCGACAGCACCGCCCCCTTGACCGCGCTCATCCGCTGCCGGGCGGCCATCGACCCGGAAGCGTCCACGACGAACAGCACGAGGTTCCCCTCACGCCCCTCGCGCGTGGCCTGCCGCAGATCGTCGCGCCGGACCACGAGGCCAGGCCCCGACCGGCCGCGCGCCCGCTGATGGGGTGCCGCGGCCTGCACGGTGGCCGCCAAGTGCAGCTTGGTGAGGGCCCCTTGGGGCCGACGGGCCCCGGTGGTCCGCCCATGCTCGGTCCGCGCCCGCGACCGCCGCCCGGCCGCGCCCTCGCCGAGACCCGGCACGCTCAGCACCTTCGTACGGAAGGGTTCGGCGGCCCGTACGGGAGCCTGCTCGCCCGCGCCCGGCGACGGGGCCTGCCCGCTCTCGGAGGGCTCACCCTGCGCGGGCACCTCACCGGAACTCTCGCCGCCATCGTCGTCGGGCCCTTCCTGAGGCGGCTGCCCGCCGCCTCCGTCGGGCCCGTCCGGATCCGGATCCTCGTCGCCGGAGTCGCCGGAATCATCGGATCCCCCCGAGCCGTTGGAGCCGTCCCCGCCCCCGAACTCCTCCAACGTCTCGTCGAGCTTGTCCTCGTCAAGTCCCGGTGCGTCAAAGGGATTTCGCCGACGCCGGTGCGGCAGCGCGAGCAGCGCGGCCTGCCGTACGTCCTCGGCCAGCACCTCCGTGCGCCCGGCCCACGCGGCCAGCGTGGTGGCGGTCCGGGCCATCACGATGTCGGCCCGCATCCCGTCCACCTCGAAGGCCGCGCAGGTCGCCGCGATCTGCCGCAGCGGCCCGTCGCCGAGCACGACCGACGGCAACAGCTTCCGCGCGGCCACGATCCGGGCTCGTACCGCGGTCTCCTCGTCGGCCCAGCGCGCCGCGAAGCCGTCCGGATCGTCGTCGTACGCGAGCCGCCGCCGTACGACCTCCACCCGCTGATCGGGCTCGCGCGAGGCGGCCACCTCGACGGTCAGCCCGAACCGGTCGAGCAACTGCGGCCGCAGCTCGCCCTCTTCGGGGTTCATGGTCCCCACCAGCAGGAACCGGGCCGCATGCCGTACGGAGACACCTTCGCGCTCCACGTACGAGGCACCCATCGCGGCAGCGTCCAACAGCAGGTCGACCAGGTGGTCGTGGAGGAGGTTGACCTCGTCCACGTAGAGGATCCCGCGGTGCGCGTCGGCCAACAGGCCGGGCTCGAAGGCCTTCACGCCCTCGGCCAGCGCCCGCTCGATGTCCAGCGCGCCCACGAGCCGGTCCTCGGAGGCGCCGACCGGCAACTCGACCATGCGCGCGGGCCGTTGGACCCCGGCACCCACCTCGTGCGGCCCGTCCGGGCACGCCGGGTCGGGAGCGGCGGGCGCACACGAGAACCGGCACCCGGCGACGACGTCCACTTCAGGCATGAGCGCCGAAAGGGCGCGCACGGCCGTCGACTTGGCGGTGCCCTTCTCGCCGCGGACCAGCACGCCGCCCACCGCGGGCGACACGGCATTCAGGAGCAGCGCGAGCCGCAGGTCGTCCTGGCCGACCACGGCCGTGAACGGGAACGGGGTACTCACTGGTCGTCGCCCTCCAAGTCGCCTTCGAGCTCCAGGTACGTGGCGCGCAGCCGCTCCAGCGTCTCGGCGTCCGGCTCGGCCCACAGCCCGCGGTCCGCCGCTTCGAGGAGCCGTTCCGTGATGCCGCGCAGGGCCCAGGGGTTGGACTTCTTCATGAAGTCCCGGTTCTCCGGGTCGAAGACGTACTCCGCGCTGAGCTTCTCGTACATCCAGTCGTCCACGACCCCTGCCGTGGCGTCGTACCCGAAGAGGTAGTCGACGGTCGCCGCCATCTCGAAGGCACCCTTGTAGCCGTGCCGCCGCATGGCCGCCATCCAGCGCGGGTTGACCACGCGGGCGCGGAAGACCCGGTGGGTCTCCTCGCCGAGGGTGCGGGTCTTGACCTGGTCGGGGGTGGCGGAGTCGCCGACGTACGCCTCGGGGCTCGCGCCCGTCAGGTGCCTGACCATGGCGACCATGCCGCCGTGGTACTGGAAGTAGTCGTCCGCGTCGACGAGGTCGTGTTCGCGGGTGTCGACGTTCTTGGCGGCCACGGCGATGCGCTTGAACGCCGTCTCCATGTCCCCGCGCGCAGCCCGCCCGTCGAGGCCACGCCCGTAGGCGTAGCCGCCCCAGACCGCGTACACCTCGGCGAGGTCGGCGTCGGAGCGCCAGTTGCGCGCGTCGATGAGGGGGAGGAGACCGGCCCCGTACGCGCCCGGCTTCGAGCCGAAGATACGGGCCGTCGCGCGCCGCCGGTCGCCGTGCTCGGCGGTGTCCTCGTCGGCGTGTGCGCGGACGTAGTTCCGGTCGGCGGGCTCGTCCAGGTCGGCCACCGCCCGTACCGCGTCGTCGATCAGAGCGACCACATGCGGGAACGCGTCCCGGAAGAAGCCGGAGATGCGGACCGTGACGTCGATGCGCGGCCGGCCCAGCTCCTCCAGGCCGACGACCTCGAAGCCGGTGACGCGCCGCGAGGCGTCGTCCCACACCGGCCGGCAGCCCAGCAGCGCCAGGATCTCCGCGATGTCGTCGCCCTGTGTGCGCATCGCCGAGGTGCCCCAGACCGTCAGGCCGACGGACTTCGGGTAGTCGCCGGTGTCCTGGAGGTACCGCTGCACCAGCGAGTCCGCGAGTGCCTGCCCGACCTCCCAACTCAGCCTGGACGGGATCGCCTTGGGGTCGACCGAGTAGAAGTTGCGGCCGGTCGGCAGGACGTTCACGAGTCCGCGGGTCGGCGAACCCGAGGGGCCCGCCGGGACGTAACCGCCGTCCAGGGCAAGGAGGATGTGGTCGATCTCGTCCGTCGTACGGGCCAGACGCGGCACCACCTCCCGGCACGCGAACTCCAACACCGCGACGGCGTCCGGGAGTTCGGTGCCCAGGACCTCGCGTACGAGAGCGGGCACGGCCGCGGCGTCCCAGGCGCGCTCCTCCATGCCCTCCGCGAACCTGCGGCACAGCTGCTCAAGGAGGTCGATCGCGTCGGCCGCCGACCGCGAGGGTCCCGAGACCAGGTCGCTCAGTTCGGCCGGCACCTTCAGCGGCGCGCCGGGCTCGCCCAGCAACTCCTTCTCGACCAGGCCGAAATGCTCGGCGAGACAGGCCCGCAGACCCGGCAGCGCGTTTGCTGTCCCGCCCCACACCTGCGAGGCCCGCAGCACGGCCAGTACGAGGTTCACGCGCGGCTCGGCCTCCGGGCCGCCGCCGAGAATGTGCAGGCCGTCGCGGATCTGCACGTCCTTGATCTCGCACAGATAGCCGTCGATGTGCATGACGAACGAGTCGAAGTCGTCGTCGTCCGGCTGGTCGTCCACGTGCAGGTCGTGGTGCAGCTCGGCCGCCTTGACCAGCGTCCAGATCTGGGCCCGCACGGCCGGGGCCTTCGTCGGGTCCAGGTCGGACACGAGCGCGTACTCGTCGAGGAGTTGCTCCAGCTTCGCCAGATCGCCGTACGTGTCCGCGCGCGCCATCGGCGGTACGAGGTGGTCGACGACGGTGGCGTGTCCGCGGCGCTTGGCCTGGGTGCCCTCGCCGGGGTCGTTGACGATGAAGGGGTAGACCAGGGGCAGTTCGCCGAGGACGGCGTCCGGCGCGCAGCCGCCGCTGAGCCCAAGTCCCTTGCCCGGCAGCCATTCCATCGTGCCGTGCTTGCCCATGTGCACGACGGCGTCGGCGCCGAAGCTGTTGTCCAGCCAGCGGTACGCCGCCATGTAGTGGTGCGACGGCGGCATGTCCGGGTCGTGGTAGATCGCGATCGGGTTCTCGCCGAAACCGCGCGGCGGCTGGATCATCACGACGATGTTCCCGAACTGGAGGGAGGCCAGCACGATGTCGTCGCCGTCCACGTACAGGTTGCCCGGCGGCTCGCCCCACGCCTCCAGCATCCCGTTCCGCAGATCCGGGTCGAGCTTGTCGAACCAGGCCCGGTAGTCGGCCAGCGGCACGCGCGCGGGGGCCGAGGCCAGCTGCTCCTCGGTCAGCCACTCGACGTCGTGACCACCGGCCGCGATGAGCCGGTGGATCAACTCGTCGCCGTTGTCCGGGTATTCGGTCAGGGCGTACCCGGCGTCTCGCAACGCGTCGAGGACCCGTACCGCCGAGGCGGGGGTGTCGAGGCCGACCGCGTTGCCGACCCGGGAGTGCTTGGTCGGGTAGGCGGTGAAGACGAGCGCGAGCTTCTTCTCCGCGTTCGGCTTGTGCTTCAACCGGGCGTGGCGCACGGCGATTCCGGCGACCCGCGCGGCCCGCTCGGGGTCGGCCACGTACACCGGCACATCGTCCGGACCCTGCTCCTTGAAGGAGAACGGGACCGTGATGAGGCGCCCGTCGAACTCCGGGATCGCGACCTGCATCGCCGCGTCCATGGGGGACAGGGCGGCATCGGACGCGTCCCAGGCGGCCTTCGACGAGGTCAGGCAAAGTCCTTGCAGGACAGGGATGTTGAGAAGGGTGAGCGCGCCCACGTCCCAGGCCTCTTCGTCGCCGCCCGCGGACGCCTCCGAAGCGTGCGTGCCGCCGGCGGCGAGGACGGTGGTGACCAGCGCGTCCGCCCCGCTGATCAGCTCGTACACGCCCGACTCCGCGCTGCGCAGCGAACCGCAGTACACGGCAAGGGCGTTGGCGCCCCGGGCCTCGATCGCGTCGCACAGCGTGTCCACGAAGGCGGTGTTGCCGCTCAGTTCGTGGGCGCGGTAGAAGAGCACGGCGACGGTCGGACGCTCCGTATCCAGCACGGGGTCGCCGTGGACCCCGTACTCCGGCATCTCCCGCGGCCCCTCGAAGCCCTCGCCCGTCAGCAGCACGGTGTCGGAGAGGAAGCGGGCCAGCTCGGTCAGGTTCTCCGGGCCGCCCTCGACGAGATAGCGCAGCGCCTCCGCGACCACACCGGCGGGCACGGACGACTCGGCCATCAGCTCCGCGTCGGGAACCGTCTCCCCGCCGAGCAGCACGGTCGGGATGCCGGACGCCTTGAGCGCGGCGAGCCCGTCCTCCCAGGCACGCTTGCCGCCCAGCAGCCGTACGACGGCGACGTCCGCGCCCTCGACCAGCGCGGGAAGCTCCTCCACGACATCCACGCGGGTCGGATTGCCGATCCGGTACGCGGCGCCGGAGGCACGGGCCGCCAGCAGATCCGTATCGGCGGTCGACAACAACAACACTGTGCTCATGCGGGTGCTCCCGGTGGAATGAAAGGCAGTCCTGTCGGCGCGCCGGACTCGATGAGCCGCCACAGCGCGTCCGTGTCCGCGTGTTCCTCGATCAGATCGCCGAGCCGGTCCAGCTGCTCCTCGCGCAGCGCCGCGAACGACGTGCCGGCGGCCGGTACGAAGCGACGCCCCGCGGCGGCCGCCACCTCGCGCAGGAAGGCCCGCCGGAAACCGTCCGACTCCAGCGAGCCGTGCCAGTGCGTACCCCAGACCTCGCCGACCCGGCAGCCGTCCAAGAAGGGTTCCCCGCCTGTGACTTGGGCGACCCCGTGGTGGATCTCGTACCCCTCGACGGACTCGCCGAGGGCTTCGCCGACGGGCCGCGTGAGCGTCTTCTCCCGCGCGAACCGCACCCGCACGGGAAGGAGCCCGAGCCCGTCCACCCGCCCGGCGCGCGACTCGACCTCGTCCTCGATGTGCTCGCCGAGGATCTGGAAGCCACCGCAGATACCGAGGACGGGACGCCCCTCCGCGGCCCTCCTGACGAGGGCGTCCGCGAGGCCGCGCTCCCGCAGCCAC
Source organism: Streptomyces sp. NBC_00878 (assembly GCF_026341515.1). Taxonomy (NCBI): domain Bacteria; kingdom Bacillati; phylum Actinomycetota; class Actinomycetes; order Kitasatosporales; family Streptomycetaceae; genus Streptomyces; species Streptomyces sp. NBC_00878. The sequence goes on from NZ_JAPEOK010000001.1 coordinate 8,523,334, forward strand.
TCCAGGGCCCGGACGGTGCCCCGGGTGCCGGGTACGACGACGAGGTCGGCGTCGACGAGTTCCTCGGCCCGGTCCACGAACCGCACGACGACGCCCGGTTCGGCGGCCAGCGCGTCCACGTCCGTGAAGTTGGACATCAGGGGAATCGCGCAGACGGCGACCCGCAGGATGTCCTCGCCGACGGGGGAGGAGACCGCCGACTCCCGGACCGGGCCCCTCAGCGAGACCGCCATCCCGTCCTCCTCGTCGATGCCGAGACCGTGCTGGAAGGGCAGCACTCCGTACGTGCGACGCCCGGTGAGGCTCTTGAGCATGTCGAGGCCGGGCTCCAGCAGGGACACGTCCCCGCGGAACTTGTTGACGAGGAACCCGGCGACGAACTCCTGGTCCTCGGGCGAGAGCAGCGCGACGGTCCCGAAGAAGGAGGCGAAGACACCCCCGCGGTCGATGTCGCCGACGACGAGCACGGGCAGCCGCGCGTTGCGCGCGATCCCCATGTTCACGATGTCCGTCCGCCGCAGATTGATCTCGGCGGGACTGCCCGCCCCCTCACAGATCACCGCGTCATACGTGCCCCGCAACTCGGCGAGGCACTCCAGCACGGTCCCCAGGAGCTGTTCCTGCCGCCCGCCGTGATAGCCGCGGGCGCTCATCTCTCCGACGGGCTTGCCCATGAGGACTACTTGACTGCTCCGGTCGCTGCCCGGCTTGAGCAGTACGGGATTCATGAGCGCGGTGGGCTCCACGCGCGCGGCCTGCGCCTGCATGGCCTGCGCCCGCCCGATCTCGGCGCCCTCCCGCGTGACGAACGAATTGAGCGACATGTTCTGCGCCTTGAAGGGCGTGACCTTGACGCCGTGGCGCACCAGCCACCGGCAGATCCCGGCGGTCACGACGCTCTTGCCCGCGTCGGAGGTGGTCCCGGCGACGAGCAGCCCGCCACCCATGCCCCCGCTCATTCCCCCACTCGTTCCCCCGCTCATGACGTACGCCCCTTCGTGCGAAGGCTGTTGACGAGGAGCCGCCCGGCGACACTCACGCCGAGCGCGAGCCGGCTCACGCGCCGCGAGAGCCGTACGGCCCGCTCGATGTCCCCGACCTCCACGGCCCGCCCGCCACCATTGAGTACAGGCCGGTGCTCGACCCTTCCCGCATACGAGAGCATCCCGCCCAGCCGCACGCCGAGCGCCCCCGCGAACGAGGCCTCGACGGGCCCGGCGTTGGGGCTCGGATGCCTGGCGGCGTCGGCACGCCAGGCGCGTACCGCCCCGCGCGGATCGCTTCCCGCGACGGCCGCGAGGACGGCGGTGAGCCGCGCCCCCGGCCACCCCGCGACATCGTCGAGCCGCGCGGAGGCCCACCCGTACCGCCGGTACCGGGCGGACTTGTGCCCGACCATGGCATCGAGCGTGTTCACGGCACGGAACCCGACGAGCCCCGGCACACCGGCCGCGGCACCCCACACGAGGGCGCCCACGACGGCGTCGGAGGTGTTCTCGGCGACGGACTCGACGACGGCGCGGGCGATCCCGTCGGCGTCCAGCGCCTGCGGATCCCGCCCGCAGAGGTGCGGCAGCCGCTCGCGGGCCACCTCCATGTCCCCGGCGGCGAGCGCCCCGCCGATGGCCCGGGCCTCCCGCCCGAGCGAGGTCCCGCCGACAACGGACCAGGTGGCGGCGGCGGTCAGGGCGACGGAGGCGACACGAGAGGCCCGCACGGAACGGCCGGCGAGCGCGGCGAGCGAGGTGGCAGAGCCCACACAGACAGCGGTGTGCAGCGCGCCCCACCCCCGGTGGTCCCGCCACAGCACCCGCTCCATGGCTCCCGCGGCGCGTCCGAACGCGGCGACCGGATGCCCCCGGCGCGGATCGCCGAGCAGCAGATCACCGAGGAGGCCGGCGGCGGCGCCGTACGCGAAGACGCGATCGGCGTCACGCATCGGTTAGCCGACCGTCAGGTCGGGCACAACCGTCGCTCGACAGGCACTTGGGCAGCCGCGCATGGCGATATGTCCTCACTCAGGGTGTCCACGCCCTGGTTCGACGAGACCGACGGCGAGAGTTCCTGGCTCCCGGGGCATCGACTCCCCGGTAACAGTGGCGGGACCGCGCCGGATTCGCACCGGCTTCCTCTCCTGCCGCCGTACATGGCTCCGGCAGTCCACCACGCCCACGAACACCCGTCAACTTGCTGTTGACCTGCGGCGCTGTGGTGTGCTGAGCCCCACACCGCTGAAATTTCGTCAGCTACTCGATTCGGCGGTTTCTGGGCTCTTTCACGACGGTCAAGGTGGGAACACTGGAGGGAACGACAGTACGAACACTGAGAGCGCCGACGAGCGGCATTGGGCACTTCGGGCGGGGAGACGAACCTGGTGTGGCCGAGCCTCCGCTGCCCTCGGCAGCGGCTGGACACGGCGCTCGGGGTCGTCGCGGTGAGGACGCGGTGTCGGTGCGCTGACTTGTGGGGCTGGAGGAGGTCGGTGTGATCGACAGGGACCTGTCGGAACGGGTGTGGACCAGGAGCAGTTATTCCCAGGGCAACCAGGAATGCGTGGAGATGGCTGTGGAGTCGCTCCACGTGCTGATACGTGACTCGAACTGGCGCCGGGGGAGCAAGCTCGCCTTCCGCCGCGCGGCATGGTGTGGTTTTCTGGCGGGGCTGGTGTACCCGGGCACGGACGGCTCTTGACGATTCGTCCGGAGGGACGGGAGGTACGCATATGGGAGAGCGAGCCAAGCCATCCACCTCAGCGCACATGGGGAAGCCAGGTACTGGGGGAGCCAGACTGGCGGCGGCTGCTCCACTGACACTGTTCTGCTCCGTGACGGGGGCGCTGGCCGTCGGCCTGGGGGCTCTCGCGGCACTGCTGGTGCCGGGCGGTGCCGCGCGCGGTCTGGTCTGGCTGGTGGTGACCTCCGTCATCGCGGTGGGTGCCGGTCTGTGGTGGGGGCTCACTCCGGTCACGGAGCGGATCCGGGTTCTGAACCGCGTTCTGGCGGCGGCTCAGTTCGAGAGGGCGCCGAACCGCTGACAGGAGTCACCCGCGAATTTTCGGAGCGCAGGCGCAGCGTCCTGCCGAGCCCGGCACCGAGCGCCGTGACCAGGGCGGCGCCGATGGCTCCCAGCACCGCCGTGGTGAGCGGCGTCGCGGCCCCGAACGGGACACTGGCGGCGACCCTGCTGGCCATGGTGACGCTGAACAGCAGGACGCTGCCGCATGCCGTGCCGAGCAGCAGCCGGACGGAGAGCAGGCGTATCTCACCGTCCACCCGGGCGCTCTCCACCCGGATCAGCGCCTCCGTCCACTCGGGCCGCTGCATGGCGTACGACTTCAGGGTGCTGTCGTCGAGGGGGACGGGCCCTTCCTGATCCGTGGACTCGGCGGGCGCTCTCGACGCGTCGCCGCCCGGAACGGTGCTGGCCGCGCGTAACGCCCGCCACCACGCTCGTGTTCCGAAGACCGCCATGGGCCCTCCCCCGATTCCCGCCCGGGCCGTCCCGTCCCGGGGTCAGATGTTGACCAGACTCTCCTTGACCGTGTCGATCAGCTCGATCATCCGGTCACCTTGGTACGCGATGGTGCTGATGTCCTCGAAGCACTCCCGGTAGCGGGCCGTGAGACCGAGGTCGTCACGGTTCGACAGACCGCCGCCGGGGCCTTCCCGGAACAGTAGGTCGTCGTCGTCCTTGAACCCGAGCACGATGAACGACGTGAGGGTGCCGTAGTGCGCCCCGGCAGAGAAAGGCAGGAGCTGGATGGTGACCCTGGGGTGTTCCGCCATCGTCTTGATGTGCTCCAACTGCCGCCGCATCACCGCTGGTCCGCCGATCTGACGTCTGACGGCCGCCTCGTCCAGGACGATATTCACGAGGGGACCGTCCTCACCGTCGAAGAACCGCTCCTGCCTGCTGATGCGGAGTTCCACCTGCTGACGCGTGCGTGACTCCGAGGTCGTGCCGGGCGTGAGCAGTGCGGTGGCGTAGTCCTCGGTCTGGAGGAGTCCGGGAAGGACGATGGGGTTGTACATGAGGATGGTGTTCGCGGCCCCCTCGTAGCCCAGGTACTGCGCGTACTGGACCGACACGACGTCGCTGTACGGGGCCCACCAGGACTGGCCCTTCGAACCCCGGGCCGCATCCTCCAGATCTTTGACATGATCGGCGTCCGTGACGTCGTACAGCTGGAGCAGCGCGCGAAGGTCCGTGACGCCCAGGCCGACGGTCCCCGCCTCGATCCTGAGCAATTTGGAGAGCGACCATTCCAAGCCATTCACGGCGTCCCGCTGGGTGAGTCCAGCCTGTTCGCGGGCTTTGCGCAGCTCGATTCGCAGCCTGCGTCGGTTCAGGCTCGGATCGATGTCCCTGGCCATGGTGCTCCCTGCCACATGTCGTCGTTGACTAGTCAGGCCGCCACCGTCGAAAAGTTAACTCCCAAATAGAATAGGCGAGTTGGACGTCGGCGACCAGCGGTCGTCAGTATGACATGTGTCTTTCCGGTGCGGTCGCAGTGGCGCCTCGAATGCCAAGAAACCCCCCGTAAGCATCACAAAAAGCTCGCGGGGGGTTGATGTGGAGTTATTCGTGTCGCGTCGAGGGAAAGGCGGGATTTCCCGCCTCAGGCCACGATCAGGAAAATTCCATACGCCACGGCCGCCGCGCACAGCGCGAAGCATGCGTACGCACCCGTCGTCGTGAGCACGGCCGACCCTCCCCTTGTTGACGCTTCCTCCCGCTTGGAGAGCCCCACGATCCCAAGAGTGAAGAGCCCCACAAGGGCGACGGTGGCGATGAGGCTGACTCCGAAGACGGAGGCGAGGGCTGCCCAGTCGATCTTCATGCGGTGGGTTCCTGTTCCTTACACCGTGGCCGTACGGGCGGACTCGCTGGCGTCCGGGCCCGGGATCGTGGTCTTCAGGTCGTCGGCCGCGGCAGGCGCGCCCGCCGGCGGCGGGGCGACGGCGGCGATGGCCGTGGTGACGACGCCCGCGGGCTCGCCCGCGTCATGGTCGATGGAGTTCACGTTGTCGACGGTGACTGGCCGACGGCGGGAGAGGACCCAGATGACCGCCGCCCCGGCGATCAGCAGCGCGCCGGTGAGGACGATGCCCCAAGTGCCCTGCTTGGTGAGGAACTCCGCGCCCGCGCCGACGAGTCCGGCGGCGGGAAGTGTGAGCCCCCACGCGACGAACATGCGCGTCGCGGTCGACCAGCGGACGACGCCGCCCTTGCGGCCGAGGCCCGAACCCATCACGGCGCCGGAGCAGGACTGCGTGGTGGAGAGCGAGAAGCCGAGGTGCGAGGAGGCCAGGATGACCGTCGCGGCGCTGGTCTGGGCGGCGAAGCCCTGCGGCGGTGCGAGGTCGGTGAGGCCCTTGCCCATGGTGCGGATGATCCGCCAGCCGCCCAGGTAGGTGCCGAGCGAGATGGCGATGCCGGCCGAGACGATGACCCAGACGGGGGGATTCGAACCGGGCGCAAGGGCCCCGCCGGTGACCAGGGCCAGCGTGATGATGCCCATCGTCTTCTGCGCGTCGTTCGTACCGTGGGCGAGGGAGACCAGACCCGCGGAGGTGATCTGACCCGCGCGGTAGCCCTTGGAGGTCGCCTGCTCGCCGGCCCGGCCGCTGATGCGGTACGTCAGGCGCGTGGCGAGCATCGCGGCGAGTCCGGCCACCAGCGGCGCGGCGACCGCGGGGATCAGGACCTTGGTGACGATGGTCGAACCGTTCACCGACGACCAGCCCGCCGACATGACCGCGGCGCCGATCAGGCCGCCGAAGAGGGCGTGGGAGGAACTGGAGGGCAGGCCCAGGAGCCAGGTCAGCAGATTCCACAGGATGGCGCCGACGAGCGCCGCGAAGATGACTTCGGTGCGGATGCCCTCTTCCTTGATGATGCCGCCGGAGATCGTCTTGGCGACCTCCACGGAGAGGAACGCACCGACGAGGTTCAGTACGGCGGACATGGCCACAGCCGTCTTGGGCTTCAGGGCGCCGGTCGAGATGGTCGTCGCCATCGCGTTGGCGGTGTCGTGGAAACCGTTCGTGAAGTCAAACACGAGAGCGGTGACGATCACGATTCCGAGGAGGAGCGTGATGTGTTCCATTTACCCAGGCTTCTCTTGGATGTCAGTGGCACAGGGACCGTAGGCAACCTGAATGAACGGAAGATGAACTGTGGTGAGCTTCAAGATGGCTGAACAGAGGTGCCGCCACTCCGTTTGCGTCGGAGTGGCGGCGGGCGTTCTCGAACAGGGGCGGACTCTCGGGTTCCGGCTACCCCTTGGCGAACTGCCTGAGCCGGTTCAGGGAGCCATTGAAGAGGTTCTGGTCACCCGGCAGGCTGCCGCCGTTGTCGTACTGCCAGAACGTCCAGAACTGCCAGCCCGACGGCAGTGACCCCGCCGTGGAGCTGTAGCGGGCCAGCCACAGCGGATGGTTCGCGGCGAAGGCGGCGCTGTTGCCCGTGCACGTCTTCCACCAGTTGTAGTTGGTGTAGATCACCGGCCGTCGGCCGGTCTGCCGCTTCACCTCGTTGCTGAACGCCTTGATCCAGCTGACCATCTTGCCCTTGCTCAGGCCGTAGCACTTCTTCTTGCCGTACGGGTTGTACTCGATGTCCAGCGCGGGCGGCAGCGTCCAGCCGTCCGCGCGCCAGCCGCCTCCGTTGCGCACGAAGTACGCGGCCTGGGTCCTCCCCGACGACTTGTGCGGCAGCGCGAAGTGGTACGCCCCGCGGATGATGCCCGCGTTGCGTGCGCCGTTGTACTGCTGACTGAAGTACGGGTTGCGATACGTGTGCGACTCGCTCGCCTTCACGTAGACGAACTTGGCGCCTTTGCTCTTCGCGCTCGACCAGTTGACGTTCTTCTGGTGCGAGGACACGTCGTGGCCCTTGGGCTTGGCGGCGGCCGAGGCCGGCGCCTCGGCGAGAGCGGTTCCACCAAGCGCCAGCGTCGCCACGGAGGCGGCGACCAAGCGAGCACGTGGACGGGACGGTTTGCGATCACGAGCCATATTTCCCCCCGGAATGGCGACATGCGCGAAAAATCTCCCAGAGGCTACTGGAAGATCCCTGAAAGTCCGTCGCATGCCGGTCATTCACTCCCGACGGGCGATTCATGCCCTTGTGTGACCTTTCGCAGACGTCGGCTGCACCCTAAAGTGCCCCGCCCGTCCAGAGGTTGGCACGCGCGACTGGCAGGATCGCGGCATGGCTGAGCAGCGACGGGACCCAGGAGACGGACGAGACGCGGGGGAGCGGGGCGCGCACCCGGCACGGGAGGCGCTGGAGCGCGCGTGGGACGACCTCGTGGCGACGGCCCGCCGGACGGTGGCCGACGGCCTGGTCGTCGGCACGTCGGGCAACGTGTCGGTGCGCGTGGGCGACACGGTCCTGGTCACACCGAGCGGAGTCCCGTACGACCGACTGGCCCCCGAGAACCTCTGCGGGGTCTCCCTCGACGGCCGGCAGGTGTTCGGTTCGCTCGTTCCGACAAGCGAACTGCCCATGCATCTCGCGGTCTACCGCGCCACCGACGCGCGGGCGATCGTCCACACCCACGCGGTGCACGCCACGGCCGTCTCGACCCTCGTCACCGAGCTGCCGCTCATCCACTACATGGCCGCCGCGCTCGGCGGTCCCGTCCGGGTGGCCCCCTACGCCACCTACGGCACGGAAAAGTTGGCCGAGAACATGCTCAGGGCCCTGCGGAACCGCACAGCCTGCCTCCTCCAGAACCACGGCACCCTCACATACGGAGCCTCTCTCCCCCAGGCCTACGACCGAACGGCCCAACTGGAGTGGATGTGCCACGTCTGGCTGACAGCCTCGTCACTTCCTGGGTACTCGCCCACGCTACTGACCGAGGAGCAACTGACCGAGGCGGGCGAACGCCTGAGGGGATACGGCCGGCGACGGTGACGGGAGGGGAGCGGAGCGGAGTGGCTGGTGACGGCGGCTGGGTGAGCGGCTGGTGACTGCGACGGGTGTGGCCGGCGACGGTGACGGGGTGCGGTCTCTGACGGTGACCGGGTGCGGCCGGCGGCCGTGACGGGGTGAGGTCGGCGACCGCGACCCGGTGCGGCAGCCGACGGTGACCATGAAGGGCCACGGCATGTGATCACGTACGGCCGCCGTAGTTGATCTCCGCCGCAACGGCGCTCAGCCGACACGGGCCCTTCCGGCGGTGCCGAAACCACTGGTAACCACCGGTGCCGAATCCGCCGGTCCCGAATCCACCGGTTCCGACCCCACCGGTCCCCGCAGACCCTCCAACCGCCTACGCCGCCGAAACCACACACCCCACCGAGCCGTACCGGAAACACCGCCGCCCCGCTCCACTGGCCGACAACCGGCTCCGTCAGGAGACTGGACCCGTGCGCACCGTGAAACCGACGGCAGCAGCCGTCACCGTCGCCATAGCCGGCGCAGCCACCGTCGCAGCCACGGTGGCGGTCGGCCGCTTCGCCAGCGACGCCGCCCTCAAAGCGCCGCCGGGCAAGCCGCTGCCCACCGAACCCCGCCTCACCGTCCACTCCACGGCCGCCGGCCGGATCACCCTGACCCGCGCCCTGGCCTCACAGCGCCCGGGTGTGTACGGCCTGAGCGGCAACGGCAGCCACGCGGTCGTCGGCCCGATCCTGAACGCCACCCCGCACTCCGCCGACACGGTCGTACGCCGCCTGGAGCGCGTCACCCACGGCACCCTGGAAGCCGGGGACAAGGTCTGGTTCACCTCGGGCGTGCACATCGGCAACCCGAGCACCGCCCTCGGCCTCGACCACGCCGATGTGGACGTGCCCGGCGAACTCGGCGCCCTGCCTGCCTGGTTCGTGCCCGCCGCCCGCGACACCTGGGTGATCACCGCGCACGGCCTGGGCGCCACCCGCGAACACCCCATGAACATCATGGAGTTCCTGCACCGTCACCGGTTCCCCGTCCTCGACATCGCCTACCGCGGGGACCTCGGCGCGCCCCGCCCTTCCGACGGCCTGAACCACCTGGGCGAGACGGAGTGGCGCGACCTGGACGCGGCCATTCGCTACGCCGTGCGCTACGGCGCCGAACGCGTCGTCCTGCACGGCTGGTCCACCGGCGCCACCATGGCCCTGCGCGCCGCCGCGCACTCGGCGCTGCGCGACAGGATCTCCGGCCTCGTCCTGGACTCGCCCGTCCTCAGCTGGGAGACCACGCTGCGCGCCCTCGCCACGGCCCGCCGTACCCCCGGCGCTCTGCTGCCGCTGGCCGTCCGCGCCGCCCAGGGCCGCACCGGTCTGCACGGCGACCGCATCGAGGACGCCGCCGACCCCGAACGGCTCAAGGTGCCGATCCTCGTCCTGCACGGCCCCGACGACGCGGTCGCCCCCTGGGGACCCTCACGTCGTCTCGCCGACCGTCGCCCCGACCTCGTCACGCTGCACACCGTCCGCGGCGCCCCGCACGGCGCCATGTGGAACGCCGACCCGGCCGGCTACGAGGAAGCTCTCCGCCGCTTTCTCACCCCGCTGATGTAGCCACCTCCTCGCCCGACGCGACCACCTCCCAGCGTCGTTTCCGGGCCTTCGATCCACCCAGTCCCAGAGCTTCCGTTTAACTCCGTACCACCTGGCTGTTCGCGGCCAGGAGCGCCTGCGGGGCCCGGTGTACCGGCCGCTCCCTTGACTCCGTGCGGCATTCCGTTTGGGTTTTCGGACCGTCAACCGGAAGACTGCCCCCGTGACGTCCCGTATCCCGCGCGACTCCAGGCTCCGACTCGTCCGCCCGCGAACCCTGGCCGCCGCCCCCCGAGCGATGACCCAGCGGCCCACGCGCCGACCCGTACCCCGCCCGCCGGAGGGCACACCGGCACCCGCGGAACTCGCCCGCATGGCACGCTCCGTACTCGCCGGCGCGGCCCGTGTCGCCCGCTGGGCGGACGCCGTCCTGAGCCCGGCCAAGAACCGCGACGGCACGGCTTCGGACGGCACCCCCGAGGGCCCGGGCACGCTCTCCGACGCGACCGCCCAACGGGCCGCCACGGATCTGGCCCTGACTCCGGCTCAGGTCCGCGAGGACTGGGACACCGCACGTCTCGCGGGCCTCGTCGAGGTGCACGGCGGCACCGCGCGCCCCGGTTGGCGGCTGCGCGCCTGGAACCGCGACGACAGCGCCGTACTGCGCGGCTGGGTCGCCCTGTTCGACGCCTGGTCGATCGCCCACCCCGGCCCCGACGGGCGCGAGCCGGCCGCCGTCGCCGAGGTCGTCTCCGCGATGCCGCAGGTCCTCTCCTTCCTCCAGTTGTCCGCCGGTCCCGTCCCCGTGCCGCAACTCCTCGACCTGCTCGAACAGCGCGTCACGGAACTGCGCACCGAGCGCTGCGAGATCCCCTACGGCCCGCAGCCCGAGCCCGTCGAGAGCCCCGCCGAGGACACCCCGCTGGCCCCCCTCCTCGACTGGGCGCTGCACGCCATCGCCGCCGTGGGCGCCCTCACCTGCGCCGACGGCCAGGCCACGCTCACCCCGCTCGGCAGCTGGGCCGTCTGGGTCAAGCTGGAGCAGATCTGCGTCGCCGCGCAGAGCCCCGCCGGGAACATCGAGCAGGGCGCCGAGGACATGCTCCGCGGCTGCTCCCAGCTGCGCCCGAACGCGGCCCGCGCCGAGTACCGCGCCTGGCTCGCCGCCCGCCCCGTCGGCAGCGCCGTCACCGAACTCCTCGGCGCCGCCCGCGGCGAGGACGCCCTCCTGCGCGGACTCGCCTTCGAGGCCCTGCGCGTCGTCGGAGCCCCCGCCGAGCCCGATGTCCGCTCCGTGACCGACGAGGCCTATCTGCGGCCGTACGCCCTGCTGTGGCTCGCCGAGCACGACGGGCACGACCCCGAGGACGCCCACGAGGTACTGACCCGCAAGGAGGCCACCTGGCTGTGGGTGGACACGGCCGCGGCCGTCGCCGACCACGGCGAGGCCCCGCTCCTCGTACGGCACTTGGAGTCCGCCGTGCAGGCCACCGTCCCGGGGCTGCTCGACGAGGTGCGCGCGGTCGGCCATCCCCGCACCGTGCAGGTCCTGGTCGCGCTCGCCGCCGCCCACCCCGACCCGGCCCTCGCCAAGGCCGTGCGCCGAGCCGCCTTCCAGGTGCACACCGGGGGCAGCTAGCCGCTCCGCGGAGTGCGCGGAGTCTTCGGGGGGGCGTGATTCGGCTGTGGCTGGTCGCGCCCACGATGGGGGTCCCCCCGCTCGAGCGAAGCCGAGAGTGGGGGAGGAGCCGCACAATGACACAGCCCCACGCCCCTGGGCAGTGGGGGCGCGGGCGGGGCCAGTGGTGTCAGGCCGTTATCTCCGGTGCGTACGTGCCGAAGCTCCAGATGTTGCCCTCGATGTCCCGGGCCATGTAGTCCCGCGATCCGTAGTCCTGGTCCGTCGGGGCCATCAGGATCTCCGCCCCGTGGGCGACCGCCTGCTGGTGGTGTGCGTCGATGTCGTCCACGACGACGTACACCCCCGTGTGCGTCGATCCCTTCATCGCCTCGTCGAAGCGGCCGCCGGTGCCTCGGGAACCGAGCATCACCGCGCCGTTGCCCTGCACCAGCTCGGCGTGCAGGATCTTGCCGTCCTCGCCCTCGTACACCGAGGCCTCGCTGAAGCCGAAGGCCTCCGTCAGCTGCTTGATCGCCGCCTTCGCGTCCGTGTACAGCAGCGTCGGGTAGATGCTCGGGCGCCCGCCGTCCGTGCCTGCCATGCCGATCACTCCCTCTGGTCCCCGGCTCGTCCCCATGCCGGAACATCGCCTGAATGTGACCTGCTCCACAGTCTTGCATCCGGCACTGACAACGCCCTGCCGGGCAGAAACGGGGCGGACGACCTCGGCCGGTTCACCCCACACCGCACCCCACACCGCACCTCGTCCACCGCACCGCGCCTGGCCCCGTGCACGGCACCCCGACGGGCAATGAGCGTCACACTCCCGAACACCCGCACACAGAAAAAGTGGTTGCACCGCCCCGTTAGACTTGGCCCATGGCCATTCTCCTCGTGCATTAGACGGCGTGAACGCCTTCAGCCACCCGCCCCGTCATCAACCCTGCCCAGGAGTCTGTCCGTGATTTCCGCCTCCGGTATCGAGCTACGTGCCGGTGCCCGCATCCTCATCGAGTCCGCAACCTTCCGCATCACCAAGGGCGACCGCATCGGCCTGGTCGGCCGGAACGGCGCGGGAAAGACGACCCTCACCAAGGTCCTCGCAGGCGAAGGCGTTCCCGCCGGCGGCACCGTCGCCCGCTCCGGCGAGGTCGGCTACCTCCCGCAGGACCCGCGCACCGGCGACCTCGACATGCTGGCCAGCGACCGCGTCCTCTCCGCACGCGGCCTGGACACCCTGATCCGCAAGATGCGCGAGAACGAACAGCGCATCGCGAACGGCTCGGGCGCCACCCGCGAGAAGGCGATGCGTCAGTACGAGCGCCAGGAAACGGAGTTCCTCACCAAGGGCGGGTACGCCGCCGAGGCCGAGGCCGCCACCATCGCCGCCGCGCTCAACCTGCCCGACCGTGTGCTGGGCCAGCCCCTCCATACGCTCTCAGGTGGTCAGCGCCGCCGTATCGAGCTCGCCCGCATCCTCTTCTCGGACGCGGACACCCTGCTCCTCGACGAGCCGACGAACCACCTCGACGCCGACTCGATCGTCTGGCTGCGCGACTACCTGAAGACCTACCGCGGCGGCTTCATCGTGATCTCTCACGACGTCGACCTGGTCGAGACGGTCGTCAACAAGGTGTTCTACCTGGACGCCAACCGTGCGCAGATCGACGTCTACAACATGGGCTGGAAGCTCTACCAGCAGCAGCGCGAGGCCGACGAGAAGCGCCGCAAGCGCGAGCGGCAGAACGCCGAGAAGAAGGCCTCCGCGCTCCACTCGCAGGCCGACAAGATGCGTGCCAAGGCCACCAAGACCGTCGCCGCGCAGAACATGGCCAAGCGCGCGGACAAGCTCCTCGCGGGCCTGGAGGCCGAGCGGAGGTCCGACAAGGTCGCCAAGCTGCGCTTCCCCGAGCCGTCCCCGTGCGGCAAGACCCCGCTGATGGCCGAGGGCCTGTCGAAGTCGTACGGCTCGCTGGAGATCTTCACCGATGTCGACCTGGCCATCGACAAGGGCTCCCGCGTCGTCATCCTCGGGCTGAACGGCGCCGGCAAGACGACCCTGCTCCGGCTCCTCGGCGGCGCCGAGAAGCCCGACACCGGCCAGGTCATAGAGGGGCACGGCCTCAAGCTCGGCTACTACGCGCAGGAGCACGAGACCCTCGACCCCGAGCGCACGGTCCTGGAGAACATGCGCTCCGCGGCCCCCGACCTGGACCTGGTCGAGGTCCGCAAGACGCTCGGCTCGTTCCTGTTCTCCGGCGACGACGTCGACAAGCCGGCCGGTGTCCTCTCCGGCGGTGAGAAGACACGCCTCGCGCTCGCCACCCTCGTGGTGTCGTCCGCGAACGTCCTCCTTCTCGACGAACCGACGAACAACCTCGACCCGGCGAGCCGCGAGGAGATCCTCGGCGCCCTGCGCACCTACAAGGGCGCGGTCGTCCTCGTCACGCACGACGAGGGCGCCGTCGAGGCGCTCCAGCCGGAGCGGATCATCCTGCTGCCCGACGGCGTCGAGGACCTGTGGGGTTCCGATTACGCGGATCTGGTCGCCCTCGCCTGAGCCCCGAAGCGGTCAGTGCCTGAGCTCCGAAGCCGTCGGTGCGTGAGCCCGAAAGCGGTCAGCGGGGCTTGATCGAACCACTGATCCACTGCGTATGGATCATTCGGCTTATCCGTGATCCATCATCTGTGTGAGATCTCCTCGTACCGAGGTGTGTCCTACATCGATTTTCCGGCCGGGCTCCTTGTTCCCAAGGGTCCGGCCGTCGCGCGTCGCTGACCTGGACCTTCGTCGATGAACCCGTTCGGCCGTACGGAGAGACACGGGCGGAATTACTGATTCCGCTCATGGTGACGGGCGTCCACGGTCCAAAGCCTTTCGCACGGACCTTGCCGAATGGGTGGCCAGGAAGCTCTTGAGGGGTGATCATGAGAAGTCCAGAGCGCACTTCCCATGAGGAGGCACGGGTGGCCGAGACTCTGAAGAAGGGCAGCCGGGTAACCGGCGCCGCGCGCGACAAGCTCGCGGCAGACCTGAAGAAGAAGTACGACTCCGGTGCGAGCATCCGGGCACTGGCCGAGGAGACCGGCCGCTCGTATGGCTTCGTACACCGGATGCTCAGTGAGTCGGGCGTCACGCTCCGTGGGCGTGGCGGAGCGACGCGGGGCAAAAAGGCCGCGTCGGCCTGACGCCGGGCGGCTCCTCGTTCTCCGATGGTGGCCACCCGGTCGGTCGATTGACCGCCCGGGTGGTTACTGTGCAGTCACTTAAGGGTGTGCTTGTACGGCACCCTCTCTGACCGCACACATCGGAGGTGCCCCCATGGCTTCGTTCGACCCGCTGCTCGACAAGGACGGCGTACGGCTCACCGTCGACGACGCGATCGCCACGGTGACACTGACCAACCCGGCCAAGCGCAACGCGCAGAGCCCCGCTCTGTGGCGGGCACTGGTCGAGGCGGGGCAGTTGCTGCCGGGCACCGTCCGTGTCGTCCTGCTGCGCGCAGAAGGCAAATCCTTCTCCGCGGGGCTCGACCGGCAGGCGTTCACGCCCGAGGGCTTCGACGGCGAGCCGTCCTTCACCGAACTCGCGCGCCGTTCCGACGCCGAACTCGACGCGACCATCGCCGGATACCAGGAGGGTTTCACCTGGTGGCGGCGGAGCGACATCGTGTCCATCGCCGTCGTGCAAGGGCATGCCATCGGGGCGGGCTTCCAGCTCGCGCTCGCCTGTGACCTGCGCGTCGTCGCGGACGACGTGCAGTTTGCCATGCGCGAGACCAGCCTCGGGATCGTGCCCGATCTGACGGGTACGCATCCGCTGGTGGGGCTCGTCGGGTATGCGCGCGCGTTGGAGATCTGCGCGACAGGGCGGTTCGTGCTGGCCGAGGAGGCACAGCGGAGCGGGCTCGCGAATATCGCGGTGCCTGTTGACCAGCTCGACGGTGCCGCGCGTGATCTTGCCGGGGCGCTGTTGGCCGCGCCCCGGGATGCGCTGATCGAGACCAAGGCCTTGTTGCAGGGGGCCGTGGATCGTACCTATGAGGATCAGCGTGTTGCCGAGCGGGCCGCTCAGGGGCGGCGGTTTCGGGATCTCGCGGGGGTGGGTGACTGAGGTCGTGTGTCGTGTGCGGGTGCGTGGGGGCTGGTCGCGCCCCCGATGGGGTCCCCCCGCCCGAGCGAAGCCGAGAGTGGGGGAGGAGCCGCACAATGTCACAGCCCTGCGCCCCTAAAAACCCGGTCGTACCGCCGTCACCAGTGCTGCCACCGATGGGTGATCCGGCAGTGCCTCGGTGACTCTCGTGCGGACTTCTCTCGCCACGTCCAGCGTGCGTGCGGACGCCCCCGTCTCGAACTCCACGCGGACATGGCGGCGAGGGAGGGACGCGGTGCCCGAGCGGGATGTGATGTGGACTGCGGCCAGTCGGGTGACGCCGGGGACGGACCGTGCGGCGGTGGCCACGCGGGACTCGTCGGTGTCCAGCCGTGGCTGCGGGTCCCCAGGGCGCCCGTCGGTCTCGTCCTCGTTCGTTGTGCCCGGAGCCTCCTCCAACAGGCCCGTCACCCGCAGGTCTACGTCCGTGACCTTCAGGCCCAGTCGGTCGGTCGCGGCTGACGTGAGAGCCGTCCGTAGGCGGGCGGCGGTCGCCGGGAGAGGTTCGGCGGGTGTGGCCGCGAAATCCGCCGTGATGCGCAGTGGGCCCGGAGGCAGTCCGCTCGGGGGCGGTGGTACGACCGGCTCGGGGGCGCTGTCCGGGGCGGCGAGGGACAGGCGCAGGGCGTCGAGGCGTACTCCCTGCACGTTATGGGCCGCGCGGCGTAGTACCGACGCGGCCGCCGCCTCCGTGATCCATGCGCCGTCGCCCGGGCCGCCGAGGGGCAGCAGTCTGCCCAGGCCGAGCTGATGCCGTACCGCCTGGGTCCATCGGTCCGCCGTCATTCCTCCAGCCTGCCGCATCCCGGCGCGAGAGTGGGGAACCCGACTTAGTGTGGGCGAAGGGGCCTACCGAAAGGGATGTACGGCGATGAGCGACACGACTCAGCGGAAGCGGCCGGAGACCCCCGAGGTCGAACAGCCGGACTCGCAGCAACTCAGGAAGACCAGTGTGACCAAGCGTGGCGGTGGAGACCCGGCCGGCCGGGGGCGTACCACCATCGCCGACGGTGTGGTCGAGAAGATCGCCGGGCTCGCCGCCCGGGATGTCGTCGGCGTGCACGCGATGGGCAGCGGTATCTCGCGGACCTTCGGCGCGGTGCGCGACCGGGTGCCCGGCGGCGGTTCGAAGTCCGTCACGCGCGGGGTGAAGGCCGAGGTCGGCGAGGTACAGACCGCACTCGACCTGGAGATCGTCGTCGACTACGGCGTGTCCATCGCCGACGTCGCCCGTGATGTACGGGAGAACGTCATCGCGGCCGTGGAGCGGATGACGGGGCTCGAGGTCGTCGAGGTCAACATCGCGGTCAGTGACGTCAAACTGCCGGAAGAAGAGGACGAGGAACCGGAGACCCGGCTCCAGTAACGCCTACCAGTGTGACCTGAGTAACGCCTATCAGTGTGACCTGCTGAGGAGTGCACCATGAGCTTGGCCGTGATCGGCATGATCGCCGGAATGGCGCTGGGCTTCGCCGGGTACTTCGGCGGGTTCGGTGCCTTCCTCCTGGTGGCGGCGCTGGGCGCCATCGGCTTCGTCGTGGGCCGGTTCTTCGAAGGGGACCTGGACCCCGGTGACTTCTTCCGCACCCGCGGCACGCGCGACGACCGGCGTCGGTGACGCGCGTGTCGAGTGTGTCGGGTGTGGCCGGTGCGTCCGGTGAGCCTGCCGTCGTCGGGGAGACCGGTGAGTCCGCCGGGTCCCGTGCGGTCTTCCGGCCCGGCAGCCCCGGGCGGGCCGTCGTCCCGGCCGAGCGCGGTGGCCTCCGGATCGCCGACCGGGTCGTCGCGAAGATCGCCGCGCAGGCGGCGCGCGAGGCTCTCGACCTGTTGCCGTCCGGCGCCGAGCGTCCGCACGCCACGGTGATCGTCCACCATGAAACCGCCCGCGTCCGGGTCAGCCTCGAACTCGACTACCCCTCCGACATCGGACGCCAGTGTGCTGCCGTGCGTCACCAAGTCGTGCAGCGGGTAGAGGCGTTGGCGGGGATGGAAGTGCCCGAGGTCGCCGTTCAGGTCGAACGGCTGCACTCGGCGCAGACGAGCGGCGCGGCACAGGGGAGAACGCAATGAGCGAGTCCCACGGCTCCGAGACCACTCAGCACCTGCCCGTCATCGAGAAGGCGGTCGAGAACGAACTGGGCCAGTCCGCCTCGGCGGCGGACTACAAACCCCTGCCCGTCCTCGAGGAAGCCGACGACGGTGAGAGGCGCTACTGGTCGGCCCGTCGCATCCCCGCGGGCATCCTCGCGCTGCTGATCGTGCTCGGCGCGGGCCTCCTGCTGTACGACGTCGCAGCCGTCCGCGCCGACCGGCCCGCCATGCACTGGCGCAGGTCACTGGCCCGCGAGCTCGCCGAGCGGCCCCTCGACGACACCTGGGTCCTCGTCGGCGCCGGGGTCGCGACGGCCCTCGGCCTCTGGCTGCTCGTGCTCGCCGCGACACCGGGCCTGCGGGACGTGCTGCCGATGCGACGCGCCCACGCCGACGTACGGGCGGGTCTCCACCGGGGCGCGGCCGCCATGGTGCTGCGCGACCGGGCCATGGAGGTGTCCGGCGTACGGTCGGTGCGGGTCCGCGTGGGGCGTACGAAGGTCGACGTGCGCGCGGTGTCGCACTTCCGTGAACTCGACGACGTACGAGCCGATCTGGACGCCACGCTCGCCGACGGCATCAGGGGGCTCGGGCTTGCCCGGCGGCCCGCGCTGTCGGTGCATGTCGCGCGGCCGGGCCGGAAGGGATGAGCCAGGTGCTGAGAATCGTGAACCGGGTGCTGCTGGGCCTCGCGGGCCTGCTTCTCGTCGCGTTCGGCGGCTCCGTGCTGGCCGTCGGCCTCGGCGCGAACCCGCCCTCGTGGTGGATCCACGACGGGCGGCACGACGTACTGCTGAGCGACGCGGACCGGACGCGGTGGCGGGACGACGGCTGGTGGTGGCCCACCGTCATCGCCGTACTCGCCGTGGTCGTGCTGCTCGCCCTGTGGTGGCTCACGGCGGTACTGCGGCGGCGCCGCCTCGCCGAGGTGCTCGTCGACACCGGCGACGGCGAGGGCGCGCTGCTGCGGGGGCGGGCTCTGGAAGGCGTACTGGCCGGTGAGGCGGGCGAGTTGGACGGGGTCCAGGGGGCACAGGTGGCGCTCACCGGGCGGCGCAGCGTCCCCGAGGCGCGGGTCCAGTTGCTGCTGGAGCCGCACGCCGACCCCGGGGACGCCCTGCACCGCCTGACGACGGAGGCCCTGGCCCACGCGAGGGACTCGGCGGGCCTGGCAGCACTCCCGGCGGAGGTACGGCTGCGAGGGGTCAAGCACGGCGCGGAGAGGGTCAACTAGGGCGCTGGGGCACGCCCCTTGTCTCTTAGGGGCGCGGGGCTGTGACATTGTGCGGCTCCTCCCCCACTCTCGGCTTCGCTCGAGCGGGGGGACCCATCGGGGGCGCGACCAGCCCCCACGCACCCGCAGCCGCACAACAACCCCGCCGTTCAGAACCCGCTCCGAGCCCCACCATCCACAGGCACCATGATCCCCGTCAGATAGGACGCGGCCGGAGACAACAGGAACGCGGCCGTCCGGCCGAACTCCTCCGGCGTCCCGTACCGCCGCAGCGGAATCCGTGCCTCGTTGGCCGCCCGCGCGGCCTCCGGGTCCGGCGCGTACCCGTCGAGCTCGCGGACGCGATCCGTGTCGATGCGGGCCGGCAGCACGCCCACCACGCGGATGCCGCGCGGGCCGAGTTCGTCGGAGAGCGACTTGGCGAAGCCCGCGAGGCCCGGGCGCAGGCCGTTGGAGATGGTCAGGCCCGGGATCGGCTCGTGCACCGAACCGGAGAGCACGAAGCCGATGACGCCGCCCTCGCCCAGTTCCGCGGCGGCCGCGCGGGCCAGCCGGACGGCACCCAGGAAGACGGACTCGAACGCCGACTGCCACTGCTCGTCCGTGTTGTCGGCGACGAACCCGGGCGGCGGGCCGCCGACGCTGATCAGGATGCCGTCGAAACCGACGAAGCGCTCGCGCGCAGCCGCGATCAGGCTCTCCGGGGCCGTCGGGTCGGAGTTGTTCACGGTCACGCCGTGCGCGTTCGGGCCGAGCGCCGTCGCGGCCTCGGCCACCGTCTTCTCGTCGCGTCCCGTGATGATCACCTTCGCGCCGTCGCCGACGAGCTCACGCGCGGAGGCGTGGCCCAGTCCGCGCGTTGCTCCGGTGACGACGTAGACGCGGTCCTTCAGTCCAAGATCCATGGCCTCTATCCTGCCCCCTCCTCATCGGACCCCTCATCCTCCCCCCTACCTGCCTTCCCTCTACCTCCCCCCTCCCTTTCTCCTTCCCTCCGCCTCGCCGCCGAACAGGGCGAGGGCCGTGCCCACCAGACCGATGTGGCTGAAGGCCTGCGGGAAGTTGCCGAGTTGGTGACCGGCCACGGCGTCGTACTCCTCGGCCAGCAGCCCCACGTCGTTGCGGAGCGCGACAAGGTGCTCGAACAGGTCGAGGGCCTCCTCCGTACGGCCCGTCAGGTGCAGCGCGTCCGCGAGCCAGAACGAGCAGACGAGGAACGAGCCCTCGCTGCCCGGCAGACCGTCGATGGCCTTCGGGTCCGAGTCGTACCGGCGCACCAGGCCGTCCCGCGTGAGCTCCGCCCGGACCGCGTCGACCGTGCCGACCACGCGCGGGTCGTCCGGCGGGAGGAAGCCGAGGCGGGGGATGAGCAGGAGCGCGGCGTCCAGTTCGCGGGAGCCGTACGACTGCGTGAACGTGTTGCGCTCCGGGTCGTAGCCGCGCTCGCACACCTCGCGGTGCACCTCGTCGCGCATCGCGCGCCAGCGGTCCACGTCGCCGCGCAGCCCGGGGTTCTCCTCCAGCGCGCGGACCGTGCGGTCGGCGGCCACCCACGCCATCACCTTCGAGTGCACGAAGTGGCGGCGCGGGCCCCGGACTTCCCACAGCCCCTCGTCCGGCCCGCGCCACGCCGACCACAGGAAGTCCATGAGTGTCAGGTGCAGCCGCCACACGTGCGGCTCGGCGGGCAGGCCCGCCTCATGGGCGAGCGTGAGCGAGTCGATCACCTCGCCGTACACGTCGAGCTGGAGCTGCCGTACGGCGTCGTTGCCGATCCGGACCGGCGCCGAGCTGCGGAAACCGGACAGCCACGCCAGCTCGTACTCGGGGATCCGCCGCTCGCCCGCCAGCCCGTACATGATCTGCAGGTCCGCCGGGTCGCCCGCGACCGCGCGCAGCAACCAGTCGCGCCACGCCTTCGCCTCCTCCTGGTAGCCGCACGCGAGCAGCGCGCCCAGGGTGAGCGTGGAGTCGCGCAGCCAGCAGTAGCGGTAGTCCCAGTTGCGTACGCCGCCGATCTCCTCGGGGAGCGATGTCGTGGGTGCTGCGACGATGCCGCCGCTCGGCGCGTAGGTGAGGGCCTTGAGGGTGATCAGGGAGCGGACGACGGCGTCCCGGTGCGGTCCGTCGTAGCGGCAGCGGGCCGCCCACGCCTGCCAGTCGTCGAGACTCGCGGCCAGCGCCTCCCACGGGTCGACACGCGGGGGACGCGGTTCGTGCGACGGGTGCCAGGTCAGTACGAAGGCGACCTGCTCGCCCTCCGCGATCTCGAACTCCGCGTACGTACCGAAGTCCTTTCCCCAGGTGCGTACGCCGGGCTCGCTGCGCAGCCACACCGAGTCCGGGCCCGCGACGGCCACCCGGTGGCCGTCCGACCTGCGCATCCACGGCACGATCGAGCCGTAGTCGAAGCGCAGGCGCAGTGTGCTGCGCATGGTCACCCGGCCCTTGAGGCCTTCGACGATCCGTACGACGTCGGGGGCGCGGTCGCGCTGCGGCATCAGGTCCGTGACGCGTACCGTGCCGTCCTCGGTCTCCCACTCGGTGTCGAGCACGAGGGAGTCGGGCCGGTAGGCCCGACGGGTGCAGACGTCTGTACCCGTCGCTCCTTTCGCTCCCTTCGGCGCGATCCGCCAGTGGCCGTTCTCCTCGTCCCCGAGCAGTTTCGCGAAACAGGCCGCCGAGTCGAACCGTGGCAGACAGAGCCAGTCGATCGATCCGTCCCGGCCGACCAGGGCGGCGGTCTGGTGGTCGCCGATGAGGGCGTAGTCCTCGATGGATGGGTGCACGTGTGCCAGGTTCCCGGCGAATCGGGCGATCAACCCCGACCAGTCGCTCCGCGGGTTCGCTTCGCTGGATGGGGCGTCCTGTTGGGTGCGGGTCCGTTGTGGCTGGGCGCGCGGTTCCCCGCGCCCCTGAAAGGGCGGGCCCCGCTCCTCGCTCAGACGGTGGCCGGCTCCGCCTCCGGCGCGGTTTCCGCGGCTGCCGCCTCCGCCTGGTCGCGGCGTTCGCGGCGGACCAGGATCACCCAGCCCACGGGGACGCCCGCGGCGAAGAGCCACCATTGGATCGCGTAGGCCATGTGGGGGCCGATGCCGCTGTGGTCGGGCTCCGCGATCAGTTCGGGGGTGTCGCCCTCCGGCTCCGGCGCGGTCAGCTCGATGTAGCCGCCGAGGACCTGCTTGCCGAGTGCCTTCGCCCGCTGTTCGCTGTTGATCAGCATGACCATGCGGTCGGGGAGGCCGCGGATGTCCTTGATGCCGCTGTCGGCGGTCGTCTCGTCGGCCATCAGCCGGCCCGTGACGGTGGTCTCGCCCTTCGCGGGCGCCGGGATCTTCGGGAACTCGGTCTGCGCCCCGTCCGCGGGGATCCAGCCGCGGTTGACCATGAGGACCTTGCCGTCGTCCAGGACGAACGGGGTCAGTACGTGGAAGCCGACCTCTTCGTCGGAGTTGGTGCGGCGGCGGACGACGACCTCGTCCGCGGTGTCGAAGGTGCCCTTCGCGGTCACCCGGCGGTACAGCTCGTCGCGCTCGACCGCCCGGCCCGGCGCGGTGAGCGACTCGGCGGGGACCGGCTTCGCGGACAGCGAGTCGGAGATCACCTTGTTCAGCGCGACCTTGTGCTCGTGGCGGTGCAGCTGCCAGAAGCCCAGCTCGATCATCGTCGGGATGAGCGCGAGCATGATGAGGGTGAGGATCACCCACTGCCGGGACAACAGGAAGCGGTACACCCCACGACCGTACAACTCGGTCATGGGGTGCCGGCGGGAGGGGTGGCTCAGACCTTGTCGACGATCCCCGCCCTCCCCTCAGCGCGGGCGCAGTGGCCCCCGCAGTACCAGTGGCCCTCGACCTCGACCCCCTGGCCGATGATCTGGACCCGGCAGTGTTCGCAGATGGGCGCCATGCGGTGGATGGCGGCCGTGCTCGGTGAGGGCTGGCGGGGCACAGCCGTCGAGAGCCCGCTGCCCGGGGTGCTGGACGTTGTTGGTTGATTCCGCTCCGCTGGATCTGATCCGGCGGGGTTGTGTGCTGCGAAAGGTGGGACACGGGTGCGGGCGAATGGTCTGCCGATCAGTGACATCGCTACGCCGACCAGGGGTAACCCCTGGTCGGCGTAGCGATGTCAGCTTGCGAGTGCCCGCCCCGCCCTTGACGATGTGGCTTGTGACACGTTGTGAAGTGTGTGGAAATGACTACGAGCTGGCGTTCACTGTCGAGACCCGCGATGGGGCACGTCACGTTTTCGATTCGTTCGCTTGTGCGATCCACCGTATGGCGCCCATTTGTGAGCACTGCCGGGTGCAGATCATCGGCCAGGGTGTCGAGGTGGAAGGTCACTGGTACTGCGGCGCGCATTGTGCCCGGGCGGAGGGCAAGGTCGGCATCGTGGACAAGATTGGCTCTGCCGTGTAGCCAACGGGACCTTTGGCGCTTGGGTCAGGGTGCGAAAACGACTGCCTTGGCAGCGGCCTTCCTCATTTGGTCTTCGGACCGCCACAGCGCTTTCCCGCCGATGTCGGGCGGAACAAAAGCTCGTCTTCGGGGCGGAATGCCGAGGCTGCCAGGTCGCGCTCGTACTGTCGCAGCAGCAGCACCCCCAGCTCTACTCCGGCGAAGGGCATGTCGTGCCGCTGTACCGTGCGGCCAGCGTCTGCTTGTCCGGCTTGCCGGCGCCCGTGAGGGGCAGCGCGTCGTGGAACGTCACCACGGCCGGTACGTGCTTCGGGGTCAGCTCGGCTGCCACGTGACCGATCAGCGTGCCGGCGTCGGCGGTGCCGCCCGGTCGCGCCACGACGGCGGCGTGGATGTGCTCCACCTGGTCGTCGTCGATCACGCAGTACACCGCGGCCTGGGCGACCTCGGGATGGGTCAGTAGGGCGTTCTCCACGTCCGTGGGACGGACCTTGATGCCGTTGGTCTTGATCACCTCGCCCATGCGGCCGTGGAGGCGCAGAAAGCCGTTGGCGTCGATGGAGCCGAGGTCGCCGGTGTGTACCCAGCCGTCGCGGATGGTCGCGGCAGTCAGTTCCGGTTCGCCCCAGTAGCCGAGCATGGTGGACGGGCTTCGCACGCACACCTCGCCGATCCCGCCGGGTGGGAGGTCGTGGTCGTCGTCGAGGTCGCGGATGCGTACCTCCGCGGCCGGGCGTCCGACGGTCCGGCGGAGTTCCGGGTCGAAGTGGTCCGGCGGGGTGAGGACGCCGATGGGGCTGGTCTCCGTCGTCCCGTAGAGGCCGAGCAGTACCGGGCCGAATACGTCGAGCGCCTCGGCCAGTCGGGCGGGTGACGCCGGGGAGCCGACGTAGGTGATGTTCGTGAGGCTGGACCGGTCGGTGGTGGCGAGGTGGGGGTGGTCGACCAGCATGTACAGCTGCGGTGGGGTGATCGCCAGCGTGGAGACGCGGTGCTGTTCGACGGCTCGTAGCACGTCGCCCGCCTCGAAACCGTCGTGCAGGACGACCGTTCCGCCGGAGGCGAGCGCGAGGTCGACGACGGAGCCGCTGGAGTTGCTCACCGGCAGGGTCGACAGGTACACGAGGGGTTGCGTGGACTTGAAGCCCATCTTGAGGCCGACCTCGAGGTGGCGGCTGCGGACGCGGTAGGGCATTGCGACGGCCTTGGGGCTGCCGCTGGTTCCGCTGGTGCAGATCACCACGGCCGGCTGTTCGGGGTCGGCATCCACGGTGTCGAGGTCGAAGGCGTCCGGGTCGCCCGACGAGAGGTCCAGGACATCGGGGCCGAGGGTGCCGAGCGCGGCGAGGCGCGGTGGCTCAGGCAGTCGGTCGCACAGCTCGCGGGCCGCGTCCAGGTTCTCTTTGTCGACGGCGAGGAAGGTCGCCCCGGTCCTGCGGAGGATCTTCTGCCGTCCGGCGGCGGCCAGTTGGTCTGTGGGATCCACCGCGTTCGTGGAGTGCAGGTGGACCAGCGTGGCCCCGGCGAGGTTGGCCGCGTAGCGGAAGATGATGGTCGCCGGGCTGTTGGTGACGGTCAGCACCGCCACAACCGGGTCCTTGTCGTGTGTGGTGGGAGCTCGGTGTTCCGTGAAATGGCGACGCAGGACTTCCGCCGCCGTGAGAACCGCCCTCGAGAACTGGCCTGCGGTGAGCACCTCCCCCTCCCGCCAGAGGGCAATCCGGTCGGGGGCGGCTGCCAACGCCTCAAGCACCCGGCGGGCGTAATTCTCATTCGAGGACATCGGAACTCCACTTCGCCGGCTCGTTCTCGGGCCGTGCGGGATTGGGCGATCGTGAGGGCGTGGCGGCGCCCGTAGCCGAAGGCCACGGCGCGTACGGCCTGGGCGCGTAGCCGGCCGGCTGACGGGCCTGCCGGCCGGTCAGGGGCGCTGGCGTGTGGGGCGTAGGCGAATGTCGTCGAGGTGGACGTGTATCGGGCGTCCGATCACGTACCCGATGACCTCGGCGACGTCTTCCGGGACCAACAACGGCCCGTTCTCCTCGGCGATCGCCTCGAACCACGCCGTGTCGTAGCCGGCAGCCTCCTGGAACCCGGAGCGAACGAAGCCCGGTTCGATGAGCGTCACCCGGATGTTGTGCCGGCACACCTCCTGTCGCAGCGCCTCCACCAGGGAGTGCACCGCGAACTTGGTCGAGCCGTAGACCGGATTGGCTGCCGACACCTGCCGGCCGACGGTCGAGCCGATGACCACGATGTCGCGCGCTCGCGCGCCGTCGTCGGCCTCCGCTCGCTTGCGAAATTCGGCAGCCACCACGCGGAGTTGGCGCAGCATGGCGAGGTAGTTGACCTCTACCAGTTGTTCCCAGCGCTCCGGGTCGGAGCTCAGTACGGTGCCGGGCAGGCCCTGCCCGGCGGCGGCGACGAACACGTCGGCAGGGCCCCACTCGCGCTCGGCCGTGGCCAACAGTTCCTCGGTGTGGCCCGCCTGGGTGATGTCGCCTTCCACCGGGACGGTCCGGCCGGGCGCCGTGGCCACCTCTGCCGCCAGTTCCTTCAGTTGTTCGGCGCGCCGCCCGGCGGCCACCACGTGGGCTCCCCGCTGGGCGAGGTCGCGGACGACGGCCCGCCCTATCCCCGACGAGGCCCCGGTCACGACTGCGATGCGTCGGTCTGTCATGTCGAGTCCCTGTCCTTCATCGATCGGCCGGCTCATGGAGAGGGCGGAGCGGCAGCTCGCCCTGGTCGATCACGCCGGTCAACCAGGCGTGCAGCCAACTGCGGTCCGGTGCGGGGAACGACACGTCCAGGCGGGTGAGCAGCCGATGGGTGCGGCTGTGGTCGTAGCGGACGTTGCGCTCCGGGCGGCTCGCCCAGAAGTGGGCCAGAGCGATCTGTTCGTCGCCGTCTGCCAGGTGGTCCGCGAACAACGGCGCGAAGTCGGCGGCCTCGTCGGGCTCCAGGTCGAACCCGAGGTCGCACAGGGCGCCGAACAGGTCCGCGTAGGGCACTTCGTGGAGCGTGTCGACGTGGAAGGTTCCGCCGGACACCCTTTCGCTCCGGGAGATCTGCAGGATGCCTTCGGCCACCACATCCACCGGGCTGAGTGCGACCGTCCGCGCGTCGACGCTGGGTACACGGCCGATCTGGACTGCGGCGCGCAGGAGTTGGACCAGCCGGCTGTCGCCGCCGTTGCGCTGGAAGCGGCCGGTGACCGAGTGGCCGGTGACGTTCCCCGACCGGTAGATGAAACCTGTGCCGCCGGCCGCGGTGAACTCGTGGACGATGCGCTCTGCTTCGTACTTGCTGCGCTCGTACTCGTTGAGGAAGCTCTGGCCGATGTTGAGGGTTTCCTCGGAGAAGACCGCCGGCTCGCCCTCCGGCCCGGCGCCGCAGACCGCGAGAGTGGACACGTAGTGCAGGTCCTTCGGCCGGCCGTTGGAGGCGAGAGCCACGACTGCGCGCACCGGGTCGGTGTTGAGGCGGGTGAAGCTGTCGCGGTCGCCGAACAGACGGGTGTCGGCGGCGAGGTGGAAGACGGCCTCGACCTCGCGGACCAGCCGTGCGTAGTCCCGGTCGGGCAGGCCGAACGCGGGCTCGGCCAGATCACCGGCCAGCACGGTGAGTCGGTCGGCGTAGCGGTCGAAGTCGCCGTCGGGGAGGTACCAGGTGAGCGTCTCGCGCAGGCGCTCGGCGGCCGGGCAGCCGTCGCGGTCACGGACCAGGCAGTAGATCGTGCCGCTGGTGCGGGTGAGCAGCAGGTGCAGGAGGTGGGCGCCGATGAAGCCGGTGGCCCCCGTGAGGAGCACGGTGCCGTACTCGCGAACGCCGGTGCGTCCGAGGCCGCTGTCGGCCGGCGGTTCGAAGCGCAGCGTACGCGGGACTTGGACGAGCAGACCCGTGGTGGAGCCGGGCTCCACCACGAACTGCCCTTCCTCCGGCGGGAGTCCGGCCGCCTCCAGCAGGTGCGCTCGGGTGTCGCGCGCCAGGCCGGTCAGCTGTCCGGAGTCGTTCAGGTGTGAGGGGTAGGACAGGTCGGCGGTCACATGGCCGTCGTGGAGGCGCGCGGTGAGCTTGAGGGCGTAGCCGCGGTCGTTCTCGGGTCCTCGGACCGGGCCCTGCCGGTGTCGTGAGGGCGACAGCCGAAGCTCGTCGTCCTGCGGGAAGGCGAGCGTGCCCAGGTAGTTGAAGCACACGTCGGTGCGCTGTGGCCGACCGTGGAGCCCGTAGGCAACGCCGAGGCGGGGCACATCTGCCAGTGCGGCCTCAGCGGCCTTGATCGTGGCCGTCATGTCGTCGGCGACGGACGCGATGCTGACGGGAAAGGTGGAGGTGAACCAGCCCACCACACGGGAGACGTCCAGGTCCTCGTCGAATGGGAGTCGTCCATGGCTCTCGACGTCCACCACGACCTCGTCTGTGGCGCGCGCTGTGGCCAGTGCCTGAGCGAAGGCACCGAGCAGGACAGCGTGAGGGGGCAGCCCAGTGCGATTCAGCGCGTCGGTCTGGGTGCGGGACAGGCGGAACCAGACCGTCTCGGCGTCGGCCTCGCGGTTGTCGTCGATGGCAGGGGCTGTGGGCGAGGTGGTGATGTCGTCCCAGTGCTGGAGGTCATCGGCCAGGGCAGGGGCCTGGATGCGCAGGTGGGTGGCCCAGTCGCCGAAGTCGGTGGGCGCGGGAGCGAGCGACGGGTCTGCGCCGCGCAGCCGTTCGGCGTAGCAGCGGGCCAGGTCGTTGGTGACGATGCGCCAGGAGACGGCGTCCATGCACAGGTGATGGGACACCAGGAGGAGGTGACTGCGTTCGGTGCCGAGGAACAGGTGGGCCTGTAGCAGGGCGCCGTCCTCGACCCGGATCCGCTGCTGGCAGGCGGCGGCGGTCTCCTCGATGTGCCGTTCGGCCTTGTCGGCCGCGGTCGGCAGGGTGGAGCTGGTGAAGGGCGTGCCGGGCTCGGTGAGCACGCGGCGGACGCCCTTGGGTCCGGGGCGGAAGGCGGTGCGGAGCAAAGGGTGCAGGCGGACCACGTCGGCCACCGCGGCGGCCATGATCTTCGGGCGGACGGGAGGGTCGGCGTCCAGCAGCACCGCTTGGTTCCACTGGTCGGGCTGGGGGAAGTGCTGCCGGAAGAACCATTCCTGGGCGGGTGACAGCGCGGTGTCCTCGGCCAGAACCGGGACCGCCGGGCGGTCCGTGGTTTCGGGGTCCTCGGCCATGGCGCCCGCTCGGAGCCGGGTGGCAAGGGCGGCCGCTGTGGGTTCGGCCAGAAAAGTCGCAGCGGATACCCGATGGCCGCGGGACTGGAGGTCCGCGATCACCTGGATGGCATCAATGGAGTTGCCGCCGACCGACGAGAAGTCGTCGTACGGGGTGAAGTCGTCGTGACCGAGTTGGCGCCGCCAAGCCGTCAACACCTCGTCCAGCAACGGATCTTCGGAGGAGCGGGGGCTTCTGCGCTCGGTTGTGCTCTCCTCGACCAGCTGACGCAGCGCCGCGTGGTCGGTCTTGCCGTTCCCGGTCCGTGGGAAGGCTTCGAGGACTTCGATGCGGTCCGGGACCATGTACGACGGCAGCACTTCCCGGGCTCGGGCTCGGAGCGCGGCCGATCGGTCACGCGTACCGGATGCCGCGCTGACCACGGCGACCAGTCGGCCCTGCTCGTCGGGCAGCACCATCGCGAGGGCGTCGGTGACGCCGGGCATCCGGCGTAACTCCGCTTCGACGTGGCCGAGTTCGACGCGGTGGCCGCGTACCTTGACCTGCCGGTCGCCGCGGCCGAGGAATTCCAGCACACCCTGGGCGTCGGCCCGGACCCGGTCGCCGGTGCGGTAGGCCACGCCGAGACCGGGGTGTCGCGCGGCCACGTCCTCGGTGAACGCCGCCGCCGTGGCTTCCGGGGCGTCTCGGTAGCCGAGTGCTACCGAAGGTCCGACCACGTACAGCTCGCCGGTCGCGTCGCGCTCGTGGAAGGCGCCGTCCGGCGTGCGGACGAAGAGCCGGTTGGCACCGAGCGGGCGGCCTATCGGTACCGATACCGCGTCGCCCAGGGCGTCGAGGTCGGTCTCGGAGGTCAGGAGGTGGACGGAGACGCCGACCGTCGTCTCGGTCGGGCCGTAGTGGTTGACCAGTGTGTCGGTGATGCCGGAGGCGATGACTCTGCGGGCCAGCGGCAGGGGCAGGAGCTCGCCGCCGAGCAGCAGGTGGCGGAGGATCGGCCGGGTGGCGCCGTCGAGCCCGTATGCCTCGGACAGGACGCTCCAGTGCGAGGGCGTGGTCTTGATGACGTCGATCCCCTCGGCGCACAGATAGCGGAGCAGCCCTGCCGGGTCGCGCCGTGTGGCGTCGTCGACCAGATGCAGTGTGCCGCCGGTCCACAGGGCGAGGAAGACGCAGGTGTTCCCGAGATCGGCAGCGAGCGTGGTGATGTGGGCGTACTGGAGCGGCACGGTGATGTCGAGCCGCTCCAGCAGGGACTCGGTGTAGTGCCGGATGTTGGCGTGCGTGACCATGACGCCCTTGGGCACGCCGGTCGAGCCGGAAGTGTGCAGCACGTACGCGGTGTCGGTGTCCTGTGCTGCGAGGGTGGTCACGTCCCCATCGAGGGGCTCGCCGGTGTCTTCCTGTACGTCGATGACGTTGAGCCCGTGCCGACGCAGTTCGTCGACGTACGGTGCCGCACCGAGTACGAGGTCGGGGCGGGCCGCGGCCAGGCGGCCCGCCCCCTCGGAGACCGGATCGGACGGGTCGATCACGGTGTACGCGGCACCGGCGGAGAGCGCGGCCAGGAGCGCGGCGACAGCCGCGGGCGTACGGTCCAGGTGGACGCCGACGAGATGCCCGCGGCCGATGCCTTGGTGGCGCAGCCGGCGGGCCAGTCGTGAGACCCAGAAGTCGAGCTGTGCGTAGGTCAGACGATCGTGACCCACGGCAACGGCCGTCCGGTTCGGGTGAGCCCTCGCGTGCGCTTGGATCTGAGCCGGGAGCATCTACTTCTCGTCCTCTGGGTGTCGACGCGTGGCCGAGCGGCCGGTGGTGGGGCGTCAGCTCCAGAACAGGAGCGGTTCCTGCGGGCCCTTGGTGAGGATGAAGGCGCTGGCTCCGACCCGGTGTCGGTCCTTGGCCGGCGTCACCGCGTGTAGCTGACGGGGGCTCATGAGGATGAGGTCCCCGGCTTCCGGGTGGATCTGAAGAATTGGCTTCTCGATGGAGTCCGGCTCCAGGCCCTCGACATCGAGGATCGTCTTCTTCTCTTCCGGAGACGGCTCGCGCAGCCAGAGCTGGAGGTCGCCGCCCTCGTCCGCGGACTGCAAAAAGATATTGGCAACGAGTTGGTTGAGCACGCCATCGATCTCGGGGGCGTCGGTCTCCCAGTCGATCGAGTCGCTGTGCGGCCAGAACTCCGAAGTGTTCGGCTGGAAGACCCGGAGGGCACCGACGAAGCAGGCCCGGTCTCGCAGGCGCAGCAGGTTGGCTCCTGCCGGCCACAGCTCCTGCAGGTCCAGTCGGATGCGGTCCACCGGCGCGATGTAGGGATGGAACATCGAGCGGACGTCTTCGATCGCGGAGAGCGCCTGCTCGTGGTATTTATTCGTCAGCTCCTTGTCCCACTTGGTATCAATGTGGGGCATGTGGACACGACCGACACTGCTGGTGTGCTGCTTGTGATAATGGCCGAGTTCTTGGTGATTGATTGCCTTTTCGGCGACCTTGGCCGCGACCTCGGCCGGGTAATAGCCGCGCACGTGGATCGCAGCGATCTCTCGACTGGCGAGCTTGAGCAGGTTATCTGTGGTGAGTTCGTGCGCGACCGTGCTTGTGGCGGACCGTACGACGTCGGGCAAGGTGGTCACGGATGGCTTCCTCTCAGTGACGGCGCAGGAACTGGTGCGAGAGCGTGACCGCACTCGGACTTGATTTCGCGTTCATTCGGATCGGCGGTAACGGCGAAACAGTCCGGATCGGAAAGAATGGAATTCGCCGGTCACGACGGTATGGCCGACCGGAGAACAGCGGTTTGAAACCCTTGATCTCAAACGCGGGCGCTCATTGCGGTTCTCCTCCAGTCGCGCGCTGTAAAGCACATGTCGTTCGCGAATTGGACTGCCGAAGACTCGTCAGTGGGTGGAACCCAGGCTTGCACGACCCGGAATCCAGAGTAATTCAGAAGTTCAATGGGATATTGAATTTTAGTTTGGGTGATCTCCCTCAGCGGTGTCAACGATGGGCAACGAAAACTAGGGAAACCACTAAAAACGCTGCGGTTCGCAGTCCAGCGCCCAGGAGAGCCGACGGATGTTCGACCTGCTCGTGATCCGGTTGTACGGCAGGCCGGTTGTCCGGCATCACTGCTCCTCGTGCGGGTGCAGATGGGCCCGCTCGGCGCCGCCCGACCGGCTGGGCTCCTCTTTCGGGTTTGGCGTGCCGATCCGGATAAGAGGAATTGGCGCCGGCAGCCTCGGCGCGGCCCATCCCGGCCGTCAGGCGCCTTCCAGCCCCGGCACGGAGGGGCACGACGGACGCGTGGTTCTGACCTACACCGCGGACGCTCTTGCCGTCCACCGCGAGGGTGCCGACCTGCTGGGTCGGCACCCAGCAGGTCGGCCAGGCCACCGGGGCAGACGGCGTTCAGGACGCGGAACAGAGGCTCCCTATGTCTTCGACGCCGGTTCCACGTCCCGCAGCAGCTGGCCGAACGCTGCCTCGTCGATGACCGGGGTGCCGAACTGGCGGGCCTTGACCACCTTGGACGTACCGGAGTCCGGGTCGTTCGTCACGAGGAGGCTGGTGAGCCGCGACAGGCTCGTCGCGACATGCAGTCCGGCCTCGACGGCGCGGTCCTCCAGCAGGTCGCGCTCGACCGAGGTGTCTCCGGAGAACGCGATGCGCATGCCCTGCTTGAGCTGCTTGCCCGGTTCGTACCGCCCAGGGTTGGGATACGGGCAGGCGGGCCGCTTGCGCGAGGGGCGCCAACTCCCGGACGGGTAGCCCCCGGACGGATAGCCGCCGGACGGATAGCCGCCGGACGAGTAGCCGCCGCCGGACTGGCGGCCGATGCGTGGTGCCGACCGGTCCGACCACTCCGTCAGCGGACGGCACTCGAGAAGCGGCAGCCGTACGCCCTCGCGCGCGGCGGCCCGCAGACTCGGCCGGAACGCCTCGGCCAGCACGCGCGCGTCGTCCAGCGCGTGGTGCGCGCGCCGCTGTACGACACCGAAGTGCGCGGCGAGCGACTCCAGCTTGTGGTTGGCCAGCGGCAGACCCAGTTCCTTGGACAGCGCGATGGTGCACAGCCGCTGACGGACCGGCGCCTCGCGCTCCGCTCGCGCGTACTCCCGCGCGATCATCGACCAGTCGAACACCGCGTTGTGCGCGACGAGGACGCGGCCGTCGAGCCGCGCCGCGAACTCCTCGGCGATCTCCGGGAACAGGGGCGCCCCTTCGAGGACGTCGCTCGTCAGACCGTGGATCCACACCGGCCCGGGGTCCCGCTCCGGATTGATCACCGTGTACCAGTGGTCCTCGACCTCGCCGCGCGCGTCCAGCCGGTAGACCGCGGCCGACACTATGCGGTCGTCGCGGGCCAGTCCTGTGGTCTCCACGTCGACGACCGCGTATCCCTGCGGATAAGCGGCCGGCCACGGGGTGGTGGACGGTGCGGTCTGATGGTCTTCGAGCATGGTCACTGAGGATAAGGGGCGCGACTGACAGTCCTGTCCCCGGAGTCCGGAACCACTGGCCGGATCCGCACTGCTCAGCACGGGAGTTGCACGGCGAGCGCACCGTGTCGCATGAGGTTCGGGTCGGTTCACCCGTTCGAGTTGGTGCGGGCCCGTGCCTGCACGGCTATGGACCATTGCGGTGCCCGGTGCGACTGTGCTCCGCGCCTGGAATGCACGCGACGCGAAGGGCGGTACGACATGGCACGCGTACGGTACGGCGCGCGGACCGAGGCGGAGGTCGCCGCCGCGCGCACCGCGAGCTCCCGGCTCCCCGACATCTGGTCCACCGGTGTGGTGGCCGTCTGGGAGAGCGACCCGGACGCGGTGGCGGCGGTGCTGCCGCCCCCGCTCAAACCCACCGGGCGGCCCCTGGTCCGGGTGAACATCAGCAAGGTCGACCTGCCCGGATACCCCCTGGGCGCGGGCTCGTTCGCGGTCGCCGCCGCGCACGACGGGGTCGAGGGCTGGTATCCGCTCGTCATGCCGATGACCCACGAGCGGGCCCTCATCGGCGGCCGCGAGGTCTTCGGGGAGCCCAAGAAACTCGGCGAGGTGACGGTCGAACGCGACGGTCTCGTCGTCCGCGCCGCCCTCGCCCGGCACGGCATCGAGTTCGTGGAAGTGCGCGGCGCGGTCAGCGGGGCGCTGCCCCTGCCGGAGCCGGTCCAGAAGACCGACTTCTACTTCAAGTTCCTCCCGGCGGTGGACGGTTCGGGCTTCGACGCCGACCCCGTACTCGTGCACTGCCTGCGCAACGAGAAGGTGCGCAAGCTGGAGCGGATCACCGGTGACGTTGTCCTCCGGGAGTCCATGTACGACCCGGTCGCCGACCTCCCCGTACGCGAACTCGTCGACATCACCCTCGGTGAGAAGACGACGGACCAGCAGGGCCGGGTCGTCGAACGGGTCAGCGCACAGGCCCTGTTGCCGTACATCCACCAGCGCTACGACGACCCGCGGCAGATCCTCGACGGGCCGCCCGAGGGGAGCGTCTGAATGGAACTGAGGGCGGGACAGGTCGCCGTCGTCACCGGCGCCGCGAGCGGCATCGGGCTGGCCATGGCGCGGCGGTTCGCGGCGGACGGGCTGAAGGTCGTCCTCGCGGACGTCGAGGAGGGCGCCCTGGAGAAGGCCACCGCGGGGCTCCGCGAGGACGGGGCCGTGGCGCACGCGCGCGTGGTCGACGTCGGGCAGCGCGAGGAGGTCTTCGCGCTCGCCGAGGAGACGTACGAGAAGTTCGGTGCCGTGCACGTCCTGTGCAACAACGCCGGTGTCGGCTCGGGTGCCGAGGGCCGCATGTGGGAGCACGACCCGAACGACTGGAAGTGGGCGTTCGCGGTCAACGTCTGGGGCGTCTTCCACGGCGTCCAGGCCTTCGTGCCGCGGATGCTGGCCGGCGGCGAGCCGGGCCATGTCGTCAACACCTCGTCCGGCGACGGCGGCATCGCGCCCCTGCCCACCGCCTCCGTGTACGCCGTCACGAAAGCCGCCGTCGTGACGATGACCGAGTCGCTGTACGCGCACCTGAAGGCCGAGCACGCGCGCGTGGGGGCCTCCGTGCTCTTCCCGGGGCCCCACATGCTCCGTACGGGGTTATGGGAGTCGCACCGCAACCGGCCCGCCCGGTACGCGAAGCAGAAGCCCCGCAGGACCCCGTACCGGAGTCTCGATCAGTGGGAGGCCGCGATGAAGGAGGCGGGGAAGGACGTGCGGTTCACGCCGGTCGAGGAGGTCGCGGACTTCGTGGCGGACGGCATCCGCGCGGACCGCTTCTGGCTGTTGCCCGAGAGCGAACACAGCGACCGGCAGATCCGGGCGAGGTCCCGGTCGATGCTCGACCGCGCCGAACCGGCGTACCTGGAGCACTTCATCCTGGACTGAGGAGGCCGCAGTGACCGACCAGGACCCGTACCTGATCATCTCCTCCGACTGCCATGCCGGGCTCCCCACCGAGGAGTACCGGCCCTATCTGGACGCCCGTTTCCACCGGGAATTCGACGAGTTCCTCGCGGGGCAGGGCCGCCGCCGCGAGGAGATGACGCGGCTCGGCATCCGGAACGAGGCGTTCGCGAGCAAGTGGTTCCTGGACAACGAGGAGGGGCTGAAGGGCGGTTGGGACAGCGCGCAGCGGCTCAAGGAGCTGGACGGTGACGGCGTGGCGGCGGAGGTCGTCTTCCCGGACGCCGACGCGGTGGACAGCCGGACGGCCGCACCCTTCGGAGTGGGCCTCGGCCTCTCGGGCGACCAGGAACCGGAGTTGGGCATGGCGGGCGCGCAGGCGCACAACCGCTGGCTGGCCGACTTCGTGGGCGAGAACCCCGAACGCCACTGCGGGGTCGCCCTGTTGCCCATCACCGGTGAGGTCGTGAGGGTCGTCGCCGAGGTGTACCGCGCCAAGGAGTCGGGCCTCGGCGCCCTGATGATCCCCTCCATGTGGGTCGACAAGGAGCCGTACCACGACCGCCGTTACGACCCGGTGTGGGCCGCGGCGGCGGAGTGCGGGATGCCGGTGGTGACGCACTCCGGGGCGGCGCCCCGCCACGAGTACGGCGACCACCTCGGGATCTTTGTGAGCGAGGTGACCTGGTGGCCCGCCCGGCCGCTGTGGTTCCTGCTCTGGTCGGGTGTCTTCGAGCGCCACCCGGGGCTCAAGTTCGGTGTGGCGGAGTCCGGTTGCTGGTGGCTGCCGAACCTCCTGTGGTTCATGGACCGGCTGTACCTGGGCGCGCACGGCGGCAAGAAGCTGTCCCCCTTCGCGGAGTTGACGCGTCCGCCGCACGAGTACCTCGACCGCCAGGTCTTCGTCTGCGCGACCAACACCAAGCGGCGCGAACTCGCCCAGCGCTACGAGATCGGCGTCGACAACATCCTCTGGGGCAGCGACTTCCCGCATCCCGAGGGGACTTGGCCCGACACGCGCGCGTGGCTGTCGCGCACGTTCCACGACATCCCGGTGGCGGAGACACGCCGAATGCTGGGCCTGGCAGCGGCGGAGGTCTTCGGCTTCGACACCGGGAAACTGGCCCCGCTCGCCCGGCGCATCGGCCCGACACCGGCCGAACTCGGCCAGTCCGAGGACCAGTCGGCCGTCGAGGAGTCCTGGGCGCGCTCGCGAGAGGTGGGCCGGCACTGGCTGACGGACCACGACTTCCCGGTCCTGGGGGTGGCCCCGTGAACCAGAACCCCGTGAACCAGAACCCCGTGAACCAGAACCCCGTGGGCGAGAACCTCGTAAGTGACGACCGCTACACCGTCATCTCGGCCGACTGCCACGCGGGAGCCGATCTCCTCGACTACAAGCCGTACTTGGCGCGTCGGTTCCACGAGGAGTTCGACGCGTGGGCGGCCGCGTACGTCAATCCGTACGAGGACCTGATGGCCGACACGGCCGACAAGAACTGGAACTCGGAGCGGCGGCTCGCGGAACTGGAGCAGGACGGGATCGTCGCCGAGGTCGTCTTCCCGAACACCATCCCGCCGTTCTTTCCCTCGGGTTCGCTGATGGCGCCCGCGCCGACGGCCGAGGAGTTCGAGCGGCGCTGGGCGGGACTGCGGGCCCACAACCGCTGGCTGGCGGACTTCTGTTCGGCCGCCCCGGGCCGGCGGGCGGGCGTCTTCCAGATCCTCCTGAACGACGTCGAGGAGGCCGTGAAGGAGATCAGGTGGGCGGTCGGCGCGGGGCTGCGGGGCGGCCTGCTGCTGCCCGGCACGCCACCGGGCAGCGGACTGCCCGAGCTGTACTCGTCGGCGTACGACCCGATCTGGTCGGTCTGCGAGGAACTGGACGTGCCCGTGAACCACCACGCGGGCTCGGCCTCCCCACCACTCGGTGACGAGCCCGCCGCCCGGGCGGTCTTCATGGTGGAGACGACGTGGTTCTCGCACCGCGCGCTCTGGCACCTGATCTTCGGGGGCGCCTTCCGCCGCCACCCCGGCCTGAAACTGGTGCTGACCGAGCAGGGTTCGGGCTGGATACCCGGGGTGCTCGACATGCTGGACTACTACCACGGGCGCCTGGTCGCGGCGGCGACGAAGGCGGCCACGGCCGAGTCCAAGTTCGGTGCCGGGCTTGCCGCTTCGATGGGCAAGGGCCCCTCGGAGGTCTGGCGGGACAACTGCTTCGTCGGCGCCAGCTTCATGCGCCCGCACGAGGTGCCGCTCCGCGACCGCATCGGCCTCGACAAGATCATGTGGGGCAGCGACTACCCGCACGACGAGGGCACGTACCCGTACTCCAGGGAGGGCCTGCGGATCGCGTACGCGGGCCTTGAGCGCGAGGAGATCGCTGCGATGGCCGGCGGCAACGCGGCCCGTGTGTACGGCTTCGACCTGGACCTGCTGGACCCCATCGCGGCGAAGGCCGGTCCGACGGCGGCGGAGATCGCCGAACCGCTCACGAACCCTCCGGCGGACGCGACGAGTCCGGTGTTCGCGCGGGGAGGGTCGGTGCGGGTCTGGTGAACAGCCCGCAGCCGTACGGGACTTCACGCGGGGCTTCAGGGAGGGTGGAGCATCGGTCCCGCCCGCCGCCCACTGTCCGTGGCACGCGAACCCGGGAACCGTCAGGCCCCTCTGTGCCATCCTGACCTGCGCAGGTGGCGGACACGGGAAGGCGGCGGCATGGGGGAGAGCAGGCAGGCGCTGATCGTGGCGGTGCCTCAGTACGAACTCTCGGACCGCTTCGAGGACTTGACGGACACCGTCGGCCGGGACGTCGAGCTGATGACCGCGGCGCTGCGCTCCTCCGGCTACAGCGTGGAACTCATCGGCGTGTCCCCGCACGAGCCCGCCCTGCGCTCACGGATCCGCAGCACCATCAGCCGGGTGTGCGCCACCGCGCCGGGGGACAGCACCGTCCTCATCCACTTCACCGGGCACGGTCTCTCCGTCGGCAACGCCGACTATCTCGTGCCCGCGGACGCCCAGTTGACCTGGGCGACCTCGCCGCCGCAGGTCGCGATCGACAGCCTCATCGGACTCGACCTGGCGAAACTGCTCCAGGGCTGCCGCGCCGACACGGTGCTGCTCACCGTGGACGCCTGCCGCGACACGGCCGGTGCGGACGGTCCCTCGTACGGCGGCCCGACGACCAACTTCCCGGCCTGGCGCGACCGGGTCGCCGTCCTCTTCGGCTGCGGTCCGGGCCAGACGTGCGGCTCCGACGCGGAGAGCGGCAGCCACTTCTCACGGGCCCTCGCGGAGGCCCTGCACGCCGACACCGCGCCGCGCACCGTGGCGGACGTCATCACCCACACCGTGCGCAGGACCACCGAGTTCGCCCGGGCCGCTCGCGAGGAGCAGACGCCGACCCCGCACTACGCGCCGAGCGGTCCCGACGTCATCAACGACGTCGAACTCTGCGCCGGCCGCACCCTCCAGGAGGAGTGGACCCTGGCGGTCCGCGACCCGGAGCTGTGGGCGTCGGTCCAGTGCGGGGACGAACGCCGCGCCGAACTCCAGCAGGCCCTGGTCCGGTTGACGCAGGAGTGCGCCAAGTGGCGCGGCGGCGCCCTGGCCCATGTCCCCGACCCCTGGGCGGACGACAACTATCCCGTGCGGGTGCTGTCACGAGGACTCAGACCGCTCCTCGCGCCCTCGCAGACCCAGGGCGGACCGCTGCTCGACGCGGGCGAGTTCGCCCTGCTCGCCGCGGCGCCGTTCGTACGGGAGGCGATCTACGCGATGGGCATCAGGAGCGTCGCCACCATCGACCCCCTCCGGCTCGATCCCGCCATGGGCGACGCGGCACGCGATCCCGAACGCGTCGACCTGGAGCACACGTTCGCCGCGCACGCCCTGCTGCGGCGCAAGGGCCGGGAGCTGGCGGGACGCGGGCGCGCGGAGGACGCCGAAGCCGTCGCCGCCTGGCTCGTCCACCGGCACGTCAGCGGCAAGGAGGAGCTGTGGGACACGTACGCCCCCCAACTCCTCGCCCCGCTCGCCAAGGTGATGATCGGCGCCGACGCGGCCCCCGCCCGGCTCGGCGAACTCACCGACGAACTGGTACGGGTCTGCCGCCAGACCGCGGTCGCCCCCGCCCAGCCCTACCAGGGAGAGCGCGAGAGAGCCGACACCCGCTGGCGGCTGGACGAACTCGTGCGCCCGGACTCGACCGCGGAGCGCTGGCGACCCCGTGAACTGTCCTGGCTGATCGGTGTCGCGGGCCTGCTCGGAGGCGACCTGCGCCAGCTGCCCGGGGTCCTGGTGGACAACATCGGCATCACCGACGGCCTGAGCCCCGCCCAGGCCCTCCAGAGCATGCGAGAGCTGAGGTGGTCCCGGGACCGCCACAGCAAGGCCCTCGACCTCGACCTCCCCTGCCCCCATCCCGCGGTCCACGCGGCGCTGGAGGCACTGACCCAGTGGACCGACGACGCCGTGCAGCGGATCCGCGCCCACACCGCGCCGGCGGAGCCCGCCGAACTCCTCACCCACCTGCCCGAGCGGGTCACCTGCCGCAAGCTGCGCCCGCAGTACGACATCACGACCAGGAGCGACGCGTACGGAATGCCGCTGATGCGGTTCGCCCTCGCCGAGGACGAGATGCGCGAACTCCTCATGGGCACCCACCTGTACGGCGACCCCGCTCTCGCGCTGCGGGAGCTCTACCAGAACGCGCTCGACGCCTGCCGCTACCGGGAGGCCCGGGTGCGCTACGGGGAGCTCGGCCGGAAGATCGTCCGGAGCTGGGAGGGGGAGATCGTCTTCCGGCAGGGCGTCGACGACGAGGGTCGTCCCTATGTGGAGTGCGAGGACAACGGCGTCGGCATGGGGCACGAGACGCTGCGCGGCACCTTCTCGCGGGCCGGCCGCCGCTTCGAGCAGTCCCGCGAGTACCGACGGGAGCAGGCCAACTGGCGGCGGGCCGACCCGGACCTGAGGATCTACCCCAACAGCCGTTTCGGCGTGGGGGTGTTCAGCTACTTCATGCTGGCCGACGAGATCAGCATCTGGACCCGCGACACCGACGAGTACGGACGTGAGGACCCGTCCGGCGGGCTGCGCGTCGACATCGCCTCCAGCGGAAGCCTGTTCCGCATCCGCAAGAACGACGAGGCCCAGGCCAGGGGCGGCACGAAGGTGCGGCTCTATCTGCAGGCCGACGGCATCGACGTGGCCGGGGAACTCGGCAAGCACATCTGGCGGTCGGACTTCGCGATGCGCGTGGAGAACGAGGGCGAGACCGTCCGCACGTGGGAGAAGAAGGCCCTCTACTACTTCGGCGACCACACCCGGCCGGTGCCCGCGGGCAAGGACATGTGGTGGGTGGAGGGCAGGGGGTGCCTGCTGGCGGACGGGGTGCAGGTCGACGCGGGAGACATGCTCGGAGAGGAGGAGAGAACCGCCTACGCCTGGCTCCGGAAGGACCGTCGCGAGCCGTACGTCTACGATCCCGACGAACCGAACGGGCGCCGCCGGACCGACACATCTCCGTTCGGCTGCGTCGTGGATCTGCGGGAGAACCACGCGCCGGACATCAGCACCAACCGAACGAGGCTTCTCTCCTACGACCGGGCCTGGGTGGTCGATCGCATCCTGGAGTCCAGCGCGGACTTCGAGGCACCCGAGTGGATCACCATGGAGTGGCTCTGGGCGTTCGCCACCTGGCATCCGGAGGGAGCGGTACGCATCACGGAGCGGCTGCTCGCCGCCGACGCGCGCATCACCAGCAGGCTCGGCTGGGACCGGTCGACCGTCATCGAGTTCCGGAAGGTGGGGGTTTTCCCCCTCGATTCGGGTCTGGTGGCGCTCAAGAGGGAATACGGGGAGCCCGGGGCCCTCAGCTCCCTCAGCAGCAGGGAGGAGAGCCTGCTGGCATGGCGCGTCGGCGCACTGCGCTCCGTGGGCATCGAAATCGGCGTGCGGATGCGGGAGCTCGCGGTACCGGAGACGGTGGCAGGCTACCCAGGGCCGCAGGCATGGGAGGCGCGCCTCGGCAGGGATCAGGCGCGGGCGTTCGACGCCGTACGGCGGGCCGCTCTGGAGGACCGCTCGGACGAAATCCTGACTCTCGGAGATCTGTGGCGAAGGCTGCGACGCTATGCCATCGCGGGCCTGGAGATGCCCGCGGTGACCGGCTTCGACGCCGCTCACGCCATGACGCTCGACGCCACGGACTGCGTCCTGTTGATGGGACCACGCCGCTACTTCGGGGCACTTCTCGATCCGGACTTCGGCCGCGAGGAAGTGGATGTGCTGTCCGTGCTCAGCCGTTTCAGCACGCAGCACGGGCTTCCGATAGGCGAGGCATTGGGCAGGGCACGGCGCTTCGCGGCCGCGGGATTCCCACTGACGATCCCCGAGACGGTCGCCGAACCTCCCGAGACCCAGGTGGCCACACGGGAGGAACTCGCGGTGCTGGCCTGGCACTTCCGCTTCGTGCAGTCCGGGGAACCGCCCCGTGGGCGGGTTCCGTCCGTCGAAGACTACGAGGAGGTCCTGCGCCGGTATGCCTGGCTCGGCGTGACCCCTGTCGCACTGCCCGAACACGTCGAGGAGACCGGGCCCAAGGTCTCCCCGCCGCGTTCGCGATACTTCAGCCCGACGGAGGAGGCGCGCGAGGAGTTTCAGCGGAGTCTCGGGATGAGCTGGTTCGATGACATAAGCGAACTCTCACTGCGTCAACTGGCCCGCGCGTCCGGCATGCTGTCGCTGCCCGTCGACCGTGTCGTCGCGCGGTACGAGGGTGTCCTCACGGCTCAGTCGGTGCGGATTCCCGACTACGGAGATCTGGCCGACCGGGTCTTCAGCCGTCTCGACAGCGACCTGCTGGGTGCCGCGGTGCCGGGCTACTCGCGGGCCGGTGGAGGGGCCGCCTGCCCCGCTCCGTTGCTGGAGACGGCGTATGCCGTACGCAAGGTGCAGGAGACCGCTGAGCAGGTCGCGGAGAGCCTTCGCGGACTGGCGGCCGACGGTCTCGTGGACCCCGGGGCACCGGCTCTGGTCGAGCGCTGGCGTGACATCTCGCAGAGCGACTGGGACCTGCTCCCGGCGCCCGACCACCGGGGTAGGGGGCTGTACCGCTATCCCAAGGTGGGGGCGAGCATGGTGGTGGACGGTGAGATCCACGGCCCCTACGCGCTTCTGGCCGCGGCGCACGCCGGGATGCCCCTCGGCTCCGTGATCGCGCGGCTGCTGGCCGTGGGCCCTCTCGTCGGGCTCGCGGCGTCCGGTCCGGCGCTGCCTGCCTCCCTCGCCGAGGTACGCCCCACCACGGCGGACATCGAGGCGTGCTGCGTGCCGGACAGCGGCACACCGGACTGGTTCACGGACTCCGTCCCCGTCAGGCTGGTCCACCACGCTCTCTCCACGAGCGGCACCCTCGGCGAGAGCATGGCGGTCCTGAGCCGCTATGCCCCGCTGGGCGGTCCCTGGCGAGAACCCGCGGACGAGGGCCAAGGCCGGAGTGGTCACGGGGACGGCTTCGCCGACTGGCGGGAGCACCGGCCCACCCAGCACGACAAGGCGCTCTTCGACGCCGATCTGGTGGGTGCCCGTCCCGCGGGGCGGGCGCTCTTCGACGCCGATCTGGTGGGTGCCCGCCCCGCGGGGCCTCTCGAACTGCTGCGCGTCGCGGCCCGTTTCGGATGGCGGATCGACCACGCGTGGGACCGGCTGGCGGTCTACCGCCCGTTCGGGCTCGAACTGCTCGTGGAGCGCCCGGAGTTCGACGCGGTGCCGACCTGGCAGGACCTGATCCTCCTCACCGAGCACTACACGGGCTCGGCCCCGGCGCTCGGCGGGCAGGTCACGGCCGAGCGCATCGCCGTCACCGCGCGGGAGCTGGAGCAGCCGACCCGTTGGGTCCACGACCGGCTGGCGCTCTACGCCTCGCTGTTCGGCCTCGCGCTGCCGGCGGAATGCCCCGCCGAACCGGCCCCGACGCCGATACCCCGTCCCTACCGGGACCACACCGAGTGAGGAGTCCATGCCCGACCACGTACCGACCGACTTCCGTGAACACGAACCGGCCGTCCCGCCCACCGACACCTTCGCCGTCGTACGGTCCGAGGACGGCCGCTGGTACTCGGTGACCGGCCCGTGCCCGACGTGCAGGGCGACGGTGGTCTTCCGCGTCGCGTACGGGGTGCTGGGGCCGTCCAAGAGGCTCCTGGGCCGCGGTCGGCGTACGCCCGAGCCGCTCACGGGCACCATTCCCGTCTACTGCCAGTGCGGTTACCCCCACGCGGAGAAGCCCCCCGAGTCGCCCGACTCGGGATGCGGTGCCTTCTGGGAGGTCCCCGTGCCCCCGCCCGCCCCGGGGACGACCACGTGACGGACCTGGCCAAGAAGCGGTTCGCGCAGCTCGGCCAGCAGTTGCAGCTCGATCAGCTCACCGCCGTACGCCGGCAGGCCGAAGGGTGGCGCAACGGCCTGACCGGGCTCACCGGCCTGGTCGGTGTGGTCTTCGTGCTCAAGGGGCGGGAGAGCGTGGCCGGGATGCCCGCCGTGTGGCGCTGGACCACGGCGGCGCTGCTCGTCTCCGCGTTCGTCCTGCTGCTGATCGGGGCCCTCGGCGCCGTCCGGGCCGCGCACGGGCAGTTGGGGCAGCGGACCTGGCTGACCGGGGACCGGCTCTTCGCGGCCGTGCTGGACGAGGTCGAGCGGACCCAGGACGCCCTGACCGCCGCGCGCCGGTCCTCCGTCGTGGGACTGTGCGCGATCGTCGCCGCCATCGCGGTGTCCTGGGTCGTTCCGGTGGAAGAGAGCAAGGAGCCCGCCCCCGAGGTGCCGTACGTGCTGGTGGTGACCGTTGACGGCGCCCGCTGCGGTGAGCTCATGGCGGGCGACACCCGGACGCTGACCCTCAAGGTCGCCGGGCGGAGCGGGAAGTCCGGCGGGCGGACACCGGCGGCGAGCGGGTGGCGGAGCATCCCCTTGGATCAGGTGCGCTCCATCACACCCGTCCGCGGATGCTGACCGGCACGCCTCAGCGACGCCCGCGGCCGGGGAGTGAGATTCTCCGAGGATGAGCGACCAGGGACCCGCGAACGGAGCGGCGCACGACGAGACCCACGACGAGACCCACGACGAGGCCGACGCCGTGGTCCACGGTGAGAAGCACGACGAGGCTCACGGTGGGGCGCTCGCCTCGCGGCTGAACTGGCTGAGGGCCGCGGTGCTGGGTGCCAACGACGGGATCGTGTCCACCGCGGGCCTCGTCGTCGGCGTGGCCGGCGCCACGGACGACCGTGCCACGCTTCTGACGGCCGGGCTCGCGGGACTCCTCGCCGGATCCATGTCCATGGCCGCCGGGGAGTACGTCTCCGTGTCCACCCAACGGGACTCGGAGAAGGCGGCCCTGGCACTGGAACGACGTGAACTCCGCGACCAGCCCGAGGCGGAACTGGAGGAACTGACCGACCTCCTGGAGGAGCGGGGCCTGTCGCGGGACGTGGCCAGGGAAGCGGCGGAACAACTCACCGAACGGGACGCGCTCAAGGCCCACGCGCGCGTGGAGCTCGGCATCGACCCGGACGCGCTGACGAACCCGTGGCACGCGGCCTGGGCGAGCTTCTTCGCCTTCACGGCAGGGGCCCTGCTGCCCCTGCTGGCCATCGTGCTGCCGCCCGCAGACTGGCGACTCCCGGTCACTGTCGGGTCCGTGCTGGTCGCACTGGCCGTCACGGGATGGGGGAGCGCCCGGCTGGGCGCGGCGGAAGTACGACCGGCCGTGGCGCGGAACGCGGCGGGCGGGGCGCTGGCCATGGCGGTGACGTACGGGGCAGGGGCGTTGCTGGGGGCGGCGGGGGTGTGAGCGCGAGCGTCGGAATGTGCCGGTCCAGCGGACGACGCGTTGGCGGAGATCGCCAATAAGCAAGCGCGTACCCCCGGTAATACTTGTGGGTAACAACGTCTAGCCGCGGCCCACCAGCGGTTCTACGGTGCACCCATGCCGAACCTGCCCGATGTCGTGCTGTGGTCGATACCCGCGTTTGTGCTGCTCACCGTTGTGGAGGTGGTGAGTGTCCGGATCCATCCGGATGAGGACGCCGCGGGGTACGAGACGAAGGACGCCGCCACGAGTGTCGGCATGGGACTGGGGAGTCTGGCCTTCGACCTGCTGTGGAAGATCCCGATCGTCGCCGTCTACACAGCCATATATGAGCTGACACCACTGCGGGTGCCTGTCCTGTGGTGGACCGTGCCACTGATGTTGCTGGCGCAGGACTTCTTCTACTACT
Source organism: Streptomyces sp. NBC_00878 (assembly GCF_026341515.1). NCBI lineage: Bacteria > Bacillati > Actinomycetota > Actinomycetes > Kitasatosporales > Streptomycetaceae > Streptomyces > Streptomyces sp. NBC_00878. The sequence continues at coordinate 8,568,249 of NZ_JAPEOK010000001.1, forward strand.
GGTCGCATCGCGGGCATCACGTGATCCGGATCCTCTGGGCCTGTCACGTCGTGCACCACTCCAGCCGGAAGTTCAACCTCACCACCGCGCTGCGCCAGCCCTGGACCACATGGACCGTGTGGCCGTTCTACGTCCCGCTCATCGCCCTCGGTGTCCATCCGGCCGCGCTCGCGTTCTGCTCGTCCGCGAACCTCGTCTACCAGTTCTGGATCCACACCGAGCGCATCGACAAGCTGCCCCGGGCCTTCGAGTTCGTCTTCAACACGCCCTCGCACCACCGGGTCCACCACGCCTCCCAGGGCGGCTATCTGGACCGGAACTTCGGCGGGATCCTGATCGTCTGGGACCGGCTCTTCGGCTCGTTCGTCCCGGAGACCGAGCGGCCGGTGTACGGACTGACCAAGAACATCGACACGTACAACCCGCTCCGGGTCGCCACGCACGAGTACGCGGCCATCGCCAGGGACCTGCGAGCGGCGGGGAGTTGGCGGGAGCGCGCCGGGCGGGTGTTCCGCGGGCCGGGCTGGCAGCCGGTGCCGGCCGAGACCGAGAAGGCCCCGGTCACGGAGCCCGTCGCGTGAAATCACCCCACGCGCGCGTGCCGCTCGTTGCCTTCGGCCTGGCGGCGGTCGGGGATCTCGTCTCCCTGGCCGCCGGGTACGAGACCGGCCACGCGGCGGCCAAGCCCCTCCTGATGCCCCTGCTCGCCGCCTACGCGCGCGCGTGCGGCGCGCCCCGGCTCCTCGTCGTAGCCCTGCTCTTCGGATGGGGCGGAGACGTCCTGCTCCTGTTCGACGCCGAACCGGCCTTCCTCGCCGGGATGGCGTCCTTCGCGGCGGGCCATGTCTGCTACCTGCTGCTCTTCGGAAGGACGACGGCACTCTTCGGGAAGACCTCCGGACTCTTCGGAAAGACCTCCGCACCCTTCGGGAAACACCCTCCACGCGCGCGTGCCACATGGCTCACGGCCGCCGCGTACGCCCTCGCCCTCGTCGCCACCGTCGCGCTCCTGTGGCCGGGGCTCCCCGCCGACCTCCGCGTCCCCGTCGCCGGCTACAGCCTGCTGCTCACCGCGATGGCGTACGGGGCCACGAGGCTCGGGCTTCTCGCGGGCGTCGGCGGTGCGCTGTTCATGCTGTCGGACACCCTCATCGCGACCGGCGTCGCCGACTGGCCGCAGCTTCCGCGCCCCGACCTCTGGATCATGCTCACCTACCTCGCGGCGCAGTTTCTGCTGGCCAGGGGAGTGCTCGGGGTGCCAGGCGGGCAGGCCGCGCCCCCGGCGGCGTACCGGGAGAGCCGCACTCTCGCCACCTGACCGGCAGCGAGTGTGCCGGTCACCACCTGATCGGCACCGGCAGTGCAGTGAGCACCGCCGAGACCGCGACCACCGCGCCCAGGACCACGACCTCCGCGCGCGCGGGGGAGTGGGCGGTGAGCGGGTCGGCCGCCCGGCGCAGGCGGTGCCTGGCCCACAGGGCGAGGGCGGCGACGGCGACCACGAGGAGCACCTTGGCGAGCAGGGTGCGCCCGTACGCCGTCGTCGACAGCTGCTCCAGGACCGTGCCGGACGGCATCCGGCGCAAGGTGCTCCACACCCCCGTCGCGGTGATTGCGGCGAGCAGAACGACCGCCACGCGCGCGTAGAGGCCCAACAACGCGGCACCCTCCCCAGGGGCGGTGTTCCGCCACCGTTGGAGCGTGCGGAGGACGTACAGCAGTCCGCCCGCCCACAGGGTCGCGCAGATCACATGGACGAGCGTCAGCCCCGAGCCGATCAGCGGACTCTGCTCCGTGACGGGGTGGGCGCGCAGCGCCTCCGCGACGGCCACCGCCACCAGTGGCCACACCTGGTTGGCCGGGCGGCGCGACAGGGCGCACAGGCCCATCACGACGAACGCGTTGACCTCCAGCAGTGCGAGCGCGCCGTCCCGGGTCTGGTAAAGGCCGCCGATGTCCATGTCGGAGAGGCTGTGCGGCACGAGGTTCCCGGTGGCCACCACCGAGGCGAGACCGAGCGCGGCGACGAAACCCGCCCCGGCCGCGACCGGAGCCCAGCTGCGGGGCACGTCCTCCAGCGGCGCGCCCGGCACCCGGCGGGCCAGCCAGGTGACGAACAGTTCGCCCGCCGGGACGCAGACCGCCGCGAACAGGACCGTCCGCAGCAGTGCGATCCCGCGCACCCCGGGAGCGGCGGCCTCTCCCGTGCCGCGCAGTGCGACGGGCGGCCCGAGGAGCGGGATCAGGGCGGCGAGGGCCACGAGGGCGAGGACGGCGACGGAACGCCGTACGACGGCCGCGCTCACCCGGGGCGCGCCCGCCTCATCACCCGTGTCGGCAGTCGGTCTTATCGAACTCACCTCAAGATCTTCACCAGTCGTCCTGGTCCGGGCAAGTCCTGGCAAAAAACTGGCTGAACGGTATTCCGCTCACGCACGCGACATTCCGCCCATCCATACGTGTCCGGCGGCCCTCCCGACTCAGGCATGGCGAGGCGAATCGTGTCCCTCCCCAAGATCCCGGGCCACCGCTCGGCCGACGCCCCCGGAGCGGCATCCGGAGAGCCCCCGGAGCGAGCCCGAACGCGGCGAGAGCCGGGCGGCCCGCAGGCCGCCCGGCTCTCGTTCCCCGAGGGAAGCTCAACTCCCCTCAGGGATCCGCTACTTCGTCACCGCGTCCAGTGCGTCGGCCGTGCCCCAGCCGTAGAAGCCGTTGTAGTTCTTCGGCCCCTCGCAGACCGCGTCGACCTTGCCGTCGCCGTCGATGTCGTACGGGTCGGTGCACGGCGTGGCGTCGGCCTCCGCGTACAGCAGGGCCTTCACCGCGGCCGCCGAAGCACGCGGGTGCGTCGACTTGATGAGCGCGGCGACGCCTGCGACGTGCGGGGACGCCATCGACGTACCGGCCATGTAGCCCCAGTTGCCGCCGGGCAGCGGGCCGAGGATCAGGCCGCTGGTGGCCGGCGGGGCCGGGGTCTGGAAGCGTGTCGAGTCGCCGCCGGGGGCAGCGATGTCGATGACGCCCAGGCCGTGGTTGGAGAACGACGACTTGATGCCCTTCGCGCCGGTCGACGCGACCGTGACGACACCCGGCAGCTGGGTCGGGATGTCGAGGCACTCGGACGGGTCGATGACGCGGTCCGACGGAGTCGTGTCGTTCGGCGAGGTCGGGTCGGTGATCTCGTCCGCGGCGAGGTCGTAGTTCTCGTTGCCCGCCGCCGCGACGTTGACCGTGCCCTTCTTCTCCGCGTACCGCGTCGCCCGGCCGATGGCCTCGACCAGGGCCTTCTGGTCCGGGTCGTTCTTGCAGTTGAAGTACCACGGGTCGGTGTAATAGCTGTTGTTCGTGACGTCCACGCCATGCGTGGCCGCCCACATGAAGCCGCAGACGACGGCCTCCGTGTAGAAGAAGCCGGCCGTCGTGGAGACCTTGATGCCGGACACCTTCACGCCCGGCGCGACACCCGTGACGCCGACGCCGTTCTTCGCGGCCGCGATCTCGCCCGCGACATGCGTGCCGTGCGGGCTCTCGGCGGCGCTCGGCCGCCAGGCGCCGTCGGTCGTGTCCGGCTTGCCCGACACGCAGTTGACCGACGCGTCGCGGTCGAAGTTCGGCGCGATGTCGGGGTGCGTGTCGTCGACGCCGGTGTCGATCACGGCGACGGTGACCTTGTCGCTGCCGAGCGTCTTCTCGTGCGCCTTGTCCGCTTTGATGGCGGGCAGATCCCACTGCAGCGGCTCCAACGGGTCCTGCCCGGCCGCCGCCTCGACGTCCGCGACCTGCTCCGCGCTGAGCACCTTGGGGGTGCCGACGTCGGTCGTGGACTGCGCGGGCAGCGGCGCCGTACGCGTCGCGCCCGCCGACTGCACCCCGCGCACCGTGCGGATCGTCTTGGCGAAGTCGGCGTTCGACGAGTGGACGACGATCACGCCGATCTTGTCGTACGACGTCACGATCGTGCCGCCGGCCTGGGCGATGGCCCTCTTCACCTGAGCGGAAGGACCGTGCCCGGCGCGGACGTTGACGACGTAGCTCAGCGGCGTGGCCTCCGCCGAGATCTTCGCGGCCACGCCGGCGACGTCGGCCACGCCGGCGACGTCGGCCGTGTCGGCGGACGGCGCCGCCGAGGCACTGACGTTCGGCAGGAAGGCGAGAGCCGTCGCCAGAGCCATTCCCAGCGGGATGGCCATGACGCGACGTGAGCGCGTCTGAGGCGCTGTCATGCTGTCTCCAGTTCGTTCGCGAATACGTGCGGGCCGTGCGGGCTGTTCGTGCCGTCCCAGCTGTGCGGGCTGTTCGGGAAGTCCCGGGAAAATCGGGTTACTTGACAGCCTTCAGCGCGTTCACGATGCCGAAGCCGTAGAAGCCGTTCACCCGCTTGCCGCCCACACAGGTGGCGTCCTGCGTGCCGTTGCCGTCCTGGTCGTACGAGTCCGGGCAGCCCGGGTTGTCCGCCTGGGCCTTCAGCAGCGCCTGCAACTGGGCCGGGCTCGCCCACGGGTGCTCGGACTTCAGCAGCGCGGCGACACCCGCGGCGTGCGGCGAGGCCATCGAGGTGCCCTGGAGGAACCCGTACTGGTTGTTCGGCATCGTGGAGAGGATGCGGCCGTTCTTCGACGGGGTGTCCGGGATCTGGTAGAGCCGGTCACCGCCGGGGGCCGCGATGTCGATGACACCCTTGCCGTACGTGGAGTAGTACGACTTGAGGTTCTGCACGCCCGTCGCGCTCACCGTGACGATGCCGGGCAGCTGGGTCGGTACGTCGAAGCACTCGTGCGGGTCGATGGTGCGGGGGACGGGGGTCGAGTCGTCGGGGCTGGTGTCGTCGACGATGGCGTCCGAGTCCAGGTCGTGGTTGGAGTTGCCCGCCGACGCGAGGTGCAGGGTGCCCTTCTTCGTGGCGTACTTCTGGGCCCGGTTGACCGCGTCGACGATCGCCTTCTGGTCGGGGTCGTCCATGCAGTTGTAGAGCCACGGGTCCACGTAGTAGCTGTTGTTCGTGATCTCCACGCCGTGGTCGGCGGCGAACACGAAGGCGCAGACGACGCTCTCCGGGTAGAAGAGTCCGTTGTCCGGGTCGCTGACCTTGATGCCGGAGACCTGCACGCCGGGCGCGACACCGGCCACGCCGATGCCGTTGCGGGCGGCCGCGATCTCACCGGCGACATGCGTGCCGTGGTAGTCCTCGGCGGTGTACGGACGCCAGGCGCCCTCACTCGTGTCGGCCACACCGCCCACGCAGTTGGCGGACTGCTTGGCGGAGAAGTTCGGGGCCAGGTCCGGGTGCGTGTCGTCGACACCCGTGTCGATCACGGCGACCGTGACCTTCCTGCTGCCCGGGTTGATCTTGGCGGCCTTGTCGGCGCCTATCGCGCGCAGGTCCCACTGGTCGGCTTCGAGAGGCTCGCTCTCGGGAGTGGCCGCGGCCTTCACCTTGGCGGCCTCGGCGGCCGACAGATAGTCGGCGGCGCCCTCGTCCGTCGTCCCCGCCGCGGTCAGCGGGGTCGTACGCGTGGCACCGGCGGACTGCACCCCGCGCGCGGTGCGGATCTGCGGGCCGAACTCCGGGTTGGCGGAGTGGACGACTATGACGCCGATCTTGTCGTACGTGGTGACGACCGTGCCGCCGGCCTTGGCTATCGCCTTCTTCACCGACTCGATCGTGCGGCGGTCGGTCTTCGTGTTGACCACGTACGCGAGGTTCGGGCCGTCCGCCGCCGTGACGGCGGGAGCGGACTGCGGGGCGGCCGCCGTGGCGACGCCCGGGACGAACCCGAGCGAGGCGGTGAGCGACAGAACCACGGGCACGGCCAGAGCGAGACGGCGTCTGGAGCGCAGATGAGCCATGGGATCTCCACATCATCCGGAAACGGAACCGGCCCGAACACGGGTGGTGCCCGGGCAGGTACATGACGGGGTGGTGCAGGCCCGAAGTTATCTCCCGTCATCCCTGGCCAGCAATGCGTTACGGGGATGTCTTGTGAAACGTCGGCCGAGACTTCCGAAATAAGTGCCGGACGTTGAACCGCTCCTCGCGCGTCAACGTGACGTTGAGCAGGGAGCACGAGCACGATCGAGCCCCCTGTTGGATCACGCCCGGGGCACCTGGTGTCACCGTCCCGCCCACGTGATCCACATCACCGTGAGGTCAGAAATCAGCCATGCCCGTACCCAGCCTGTCCCCCGATCCCCAGACACCCCCATCCCATGTCGCAACCGCACCCGCAACGCGAGGAGACTCCGTGGCTACCGACGCACCGCCCCCCTCGAAAACCGAACCTCATCTCCCCACCACCGAGGAGTTCGTAGAGGTACAGGAGAGCGCTGAGTTCGGTGAACTGCGCCGCGCCCACCGCTCCTTCGCCTTCCCGCTGACCATCGGCTTCATCGCCTGGTACCTGCTGTACGTCCTGCTGTCGAACTACGCGGGCGGCTTCATGGGCACCAAGCTCTTCGGCCACATCAACGTCGCCTTCGTCTTCGGCATCGCCCAGTTCGTCACCACGTTCCTCATCGCCTGGTGGTACGCGCGTTACGCAGCCACAAAGCTCGACCCCAAGGGTGAGGCCATCAAGTCCCGGATGGAGGGCGGCGCATGAGCCCCGCGATCACCCAGGTACAGCTCGCCGCGGGCGAGGCAAGCGAGCACCGGCCGCTGATCATCTCCCTGTTCGCGGTGTTCGTCGTCGCGACCCTCTTCATCACCGTCTGGGCGGGCCGCCAGACCAAGAACGCCTCGGACTTCTACGCCGGCGGGCGCCAGTTCACCGCCTTCCAGAACGGTCTCGCGGTGTCCGGCGACTACATGTCCGCCGCGTCGTTCCTCGGCATCGCGGGCGCCATCGCCCTCTTCGGATACGACGGCTTCCTGTACTCCATCGGCTTCCTGGTCGCCTGGCTGGTGGCCCTGCTCCTGGTGGCCGAGCCGCTCAGGAACTCCGGCCGCTACACCATGGGTGACGTCCTCGCGTACCGCATGCGCCAGCGCCCCGTGCGCACGGCCGCCGGTACGTCGACCATCGTGGTCTCGATCTTCTACCTGCTGGCCCAGATGGCCGGCGCCGGCGTCCTCGTCTCGCTGCTGCTCGGCATCACCTCCGACGCGGGCAAGGTCGCCATCGTCGCCCTCGTCGGCGTCCTGATGATCGTGTACGTCTCCATCGGCGGCATGAAGGGCACCACCTGGGTCCAGATGGTCAAGGCCGTGCTGCTCATCGGCGGCACCATCCTGATCACCTTCCTGGTGCTGCTGAAGTTCAACTTCAACATCTCCGACCTGCTCGGCACCGCCGCCGAACGCAGCGGCAAGGGCGACGCCTTCCTGGAGCCCGGCCTCCAGTACGGCCTCAGCGGTACCACCAAGCTGGACTTCATCTCCCTCGGCATCGCCTTGGTGCTCGGCACCGCGGGACTGCCGCACATCCTGATCCGCTTCTACACGGTGCCCACGGCCAAGGCCGCTCGGAAGTCCGTGAACTGGGCGATCGGCATCATCGGCGGCTTCTACCTGATGACCATCGCGCTGGGCTTCGGCGCCGCCGCGCTGATCGACCAGAAAGAGATCATCGAGTCCAATCCATCCGGCAACACGGCGGCACCCCTGCTCGCCCTGCACATCGGTGGTGTGGACTCGGCCTGGGGTGCGGTGCTGCTCGCGACGATCTCGGCGGTCGCCTTCGCGACCATCCTCGCCGTCGTCGCCGGCCTCACGCTGGCCTCGTCGTCGTCCTTCGCGCACGACATCTACGCCAACGTCATCCGCAAGGGGAAGGCCACCGAGAAGGAGGAGATGAAGGCGGCCCGCTGGTCCACCGTCTTCATCGGCATCGTCTCCATCGCCCTCGGCGCCCTCGCCCGAGACCTCAACGTGGCCGGCCTGGTCGCGCTGGCCTTCGCGGTCGCGGCTTCCGCGAACCTGCCGACGATCCTCTACAGCCTGTTCTGGAAGAAGTTCACCACCCAGGGCGCGCTGTGGTCGATCTACGGCGGCCTGATCGTCGCGGTCGGCCTGGTGCTGTTCTCGCCCGTCGTCTCCGGCGACCCGAAGGCGATGTTCCCGGACGTCGACTTCCACTGGTTCCCGCTCAAGAACCCGGGCATCATCTCGATCCCGTTCGGCTTCCTGATGGGCTGGCTCGGCACGATCCTGTCCAAGGAGGAGCCGGACACCGGCAAGTACGCCGAGCTGGAGGTCCGCTCCCTCACCGGCACCGGAGCGCACTGACCCGCCCCGCTCAGCGGCCGCGTCGTCGATCCCTACGACGCGGCCGCGTCGCGTCTCGTGTGATCGGGCGGGCCTCGTTGTCGGTCCCGTCACGTAGGCTCGCTGGTATCGGATCGACTGATCGCTTCGACTGATCGCCCGGGGGGTGTGGCGCGGTCCGCGTAGAGGGCTGTACCAATGCCTGTTCCGGGGTCTGTATCGAGGGGAAGGGGGCCACGTGCTCATCGACACTTACGGCCGTGTGGCCACCGATCTGAGGGTCTCGCTGACCGACCGGTGCAACCTCCGGTGCACGTACTGCATGCCCGAGGAGGGCCTGCAGTGGCTCGCCAAGCCCGACCTGCTCACGGACGACGAGATAGTCCGCCTCATCGACATAGCCGTGACCCGGCTCGGCATCACCGAGGTCCGCTTCACCGGCGGCGAGCCCCTGCTGCGCCCCGGCCTCGCCGGCATCGTGGAGCGAGTGGCCGCTCTTGATCCCCGCCCCCAGATGTCCCTGACGACGAACGGCATCGGCCTCAAGCGCACCGCGGCCGCCCTGAAGGCGGCGGGCCTGGACCGGGTCAACGTCTCGCTGGACACCCTCCGCCCGGACGTCTTCAAGACCCTCACCCGTCGTGACCGTCACAAGGACGTCATCGAGGGCCTCCACGCCGCCCGCGCCGCGGACCTGACCCCGGTCAAGGTCAATTCCGTACTGATGCCGGGACTGAACGAGGACGAGGCGCCTGACCTGCTCGCCTGGGCCGTGGAGCACGACTACGAACTGCGGTTCATCGAGCAGATGCCCCTCGACGCGCAGCACGGCTGGAAGCGCGAGGGCATGGTCACCGCCGGCGACATCCTCGCCTCACTGCGTACGCGCTTCGAGCTCACCGAGGAGGGAGCCGACGAGCGGGGCTCGGCACCCGCCGAGCGGTGGATCGTGGACGGGGGTTCGCACCGGGTCGGTGTGATCGCCTCCGTGACACGCCCGTTCTGCTCGGCCTGCGACCGTACGCGGCTGACGGCCGACGGTCAGATCCGCACCTGCCTGTTCGCGCGCGAGGAGACCGACCTGCGGGCCGCGCTGCGCTCGGACGCGCCGGACGAGGAGATCGCCCGCATCTGGCGGCTCGCGATGTGGGGGAAGAAGGCGGGGGCGGGCCTGGACGACCCGACGTTCGTCCAGCCGGACCGGCCGATGTCGGCGATAGGCGGCTGACAGCTCAGCCCGCTGTCTCCGGGCCCTAGCTGGGCTCGTGCCCTTGGCTGGGTTCCGGGGACTCCCAGTCCACCAGGAGTACGACGTCCTTCAGGAAGCCCCGTACACCCAGGAACTTCGACAGGTGTTCCCGGTGCTCCTCACACGCGAGCCATGTCTTGCGGCGCTCCGGCGTGTGCAGTTTGGGGTTGTTCCAGGCGAGGACCCATACCGCGTCGGCTCGGCAGCCCTTCGCGGAACAGATGGGGGAGGACGGCGAGGACGGGTCGGAGCCGGGAACGTTCAGGATCACGCCTCGACCCTACGTCAGCGGTGTCGGCCCACCGCTCCGGGTGGCTGTCACGGGGGCCACGATCCCGGCTCCACAAAAGGCGACGCCGAGCAGCCACGGGGGGAGCTGCCCGGCGTCGGTCTGTCGCTCCGACGGGGGATGCGGAGCGCGTACGAAGTATGTCATGGGTGGCCCGTCGCCCGGCACCGGAACAACATGATTGATCTGAGCTTTTCTTGAGCTTGATGCAGCCCCGAACTCCGGACGAAGGCGATCGTCCGTGGTCAGGTCCGCTCATGGGGCTCGTCGCGCAGACGCGGGCCCGGTTCGGCCGCGTGGTCTTCCGGGACGGATTCCGCGGCGTCGCCCAGGCGGGGCGGCGCCAGCATCGGTCGGGTCGGCGCGGTCACGAACGTGGACGGCAGCGAGGGCGCGTTCTCCCGGCCCGCGTTGGCGATCACCACGGCGATGTAGGGAAGCAGGATGCCGAGTACCAGGGCAACGACGGCGACGTGCCGTTCGACGTTCCAGAGGGTGGCCGCGAGGATCACCGAGACCGTGCGGACGGACATCGAGATGATGTAGCGGCGCTGCCTGCCGCGTACGTCGTCGGCGAGCCCCTGCCTGGCCCCGGTGATCCGGAAGACCTCGGCCTCGCCCTGCTTCCGCATCACGTTCCACCGCCCGCCATTGTCGGACACTCCCGGCCCGTACCAACTCCACGGTACGCCGCGGCTGCGCCGCCTACGAGACCGGGTCGGGCCAGGTTCGGGCGGGGGACCACTGCGCCGTACCGCGTATGGCCGTGCCCGACATGCGCCGTATGGCGGGCAGGCCGAGACTGGGCCCAATGCTCGCGTAGAGCCGTATAGGAGGCAGCCATGGGCTGGTTGTGGGCGATCATCGTGGGGTTCGTTCTGGGCCTGCTGGCCAAGGCGATCATTCCGGGTAAGCAGCACAGTCCGCTCTGGCTGACCACGATCTTCGGGATCATCGGCGCGGTCGTCGGCAACGCGATCGCCCGTGGTTTCGGCATCGACGAGACCCCCGGCATCGACTGGGGCCGCCACGCCCTCCAGCTGGCGGCCGCGGTGCTCATCGTCTTCCTGGGCGACATGCTCTACACGTCAGTACGGGGCAACAAAAAGAGAGCCTGACGGTAAGGGGAAGAGGGGGCGGGGAACCGCGCGCTTTCAGGGGCGCGGAGAACCGCCTGTTTTTAGGGGCGCGGGGCTGTGACATTTGCGGCTCCGCCGCGTGGGCGCGACCAGCCCCCACACACCCGCACCACACGAACCAGCCCGCAGCTCCCCTCGCCCGCAGTTCCCCTCACCCTCAGCTCACCCTCAGCGGAGCTCAACCGCGGCAAGGTTCTTCTTGCCCCGCCGCAGCACCAGCCACCGCCCATGCAGCAAATCCCCGACGCCAGGAACGGCATCCTCGGAAGCCACCTTCACGTTGTTCACGTAGGCGCCCCCCTCCTTCACCGTCCGCCGCGCAGCGGACTTGCTGGCCACAAGCCCCACCTCGGCGAAGAGGTCCACCACCGGACCGAGCTCGGCGACCTGGACGCGCGGCACCTCGGAGAGCGCCGCACCCAGCGTCGCCGCGTCGAGGTCCCCCAGCTCACCCTGACCGAACAGCGCCCGCGACGCGGCGACCACGGCGGCCGTCTGCTCGGCCCCGTGCACCAGCGTCGTCAGCTCCTCGGCGAGAGCGCGCTGCGCGGCCCGCGCCTGGGGACGCTCCTCGGTGAGCTTCTCCAGCTCCTCGATCTCCGCGTGGGACTTGAAGCTGAAGATGCGCAGGAACTTGGAGACGTCCCGGTCGTCCGCGTTCAGCCAGAACTGGTAGAACGCGTACGACGTCGTCATCTCCGGGTCCAGCCAGATGGTGCCGGACTCCGTCTTGCCGAACTTGGTGCCGTCCGCCTTGGTGATCAGCGGCGTACCCAGCGCGTGCACCACGGCCGTCGGCTCGACCCGGTGGATCAGGTCGGTGCCCGAGGTGAGGTTGCCCCACTGGTCGCTGCCGCCGGTCTGCAGCGTGCAGCCGTACCTCCGGTAGAGCTCCAGGAAGTCCATGCCCTGCAGGATCTGGTAGCTGAACTCCGTGTAGCTGATGCCCGCGTCGGAGTTGAGCCGCCGGGAGACGGCCTCCTTCGCGATCATCTTGTTGACCCGGAAGTGCTTGCCCATGTCCCGCAGGAACTCGATGGCCGACAGGCCCTGGGTCCAGTCCAGGTTGTTGACCATCACCGCGGCGTTCGGACCCTCGAAGTCCAGCAGCGGCTGGATCTGGGCGCGCAGCCGCTCGACCCACTGGGCCACGACCTCCGGCTCGTTGAGCGTGCGCTCCGAGTTCGGCTTCGGGTCGCCGATCAGGCCCGTGGCGCCCCCGACCAGGCCCAGCGGGCGGTTGCCCGCCTGCTGGATCCGGCGCATCGTGAGGATCTGCACGAGGTTGCCGAGGTGCAGGCTGGGCGCGGTCGGGTCGAAGCCGCAATAGAACGTGACGGGACCGTCCGCGAACGCCTTGCGCAATGCGTCCTCGTCAGTGGAGAGGGCGAGCAGCCCGCGCCACTTCAGCTCGTCGACGATGTCCGTCACGGTTCTCGTGTCTCCTTGGATGATCTTCAGGCGGTCGGGGATGATCTTCGGGCAGCCGGGACGACAGCCGACTGCGAGGCTATCGAGGTTATACGCCCTGACTGACAGAGCTCATATTGAAGTCGGGCACCCGCAGGGCCGGCATCGCGGCCCTGGTGAACCAGTCGCTCCACTCGCGCGGCAGCGTCTTCTCCGTACGCCCGGCCTCGGTCGCCCGCCCCAGCAGGCCCACCGGCGACTCGTTGAACCGGAAGTTGTTCACCTCGCCGACGACCTGGCCCTTCTCGACGAGATACACGCCGTCCCGGGTCAGCCCGGTCAGCAGCAGCGTCGCCGGGTCGACCTCGCGGATGTACCAGAGGCAGGTCAGCAGCAGCCCTCGCTCGGTCGCGGCGACCATGTCCTCCAAGGACTTGTCCTCGCCGCCGTCGAGGACGATGTTGCCGATGCCGGGGGTCACCGGCAGACCGGTCAGGCCGGCGCTGTGCCGGGTGCTCGTCAGATGCCTCAGTTCGCCCTCGCTGATCCACTCCGTGGGCCGGAGCGGCAGCCCGTTGTCGAAGACGGAGGCGTCGTCGCCTGAGGAGTGTGCGAGCACGAAGGGCGCGGACTCCAGACCCGGCTCGTTCGGGTCGCTGCGCAGGGTCAGGGGCAGGTCGGTGAGTTTCTCACCGACGCGTGTCCCGCCGCCGGGCTTGCTGAACACCGTCCGGCCCTCGGCCGCGTCCCGGGCCGCCGCCGACCACATCTGGTAGATCAGCAGGTCCGCGACCGCGGTCGGCGGTAGCAGCGTCTCGTACCGGCCCGCGGGCAGCTCGACGCGCAGCTCGGCCCAGCCCAGCCGGGTGGCCAGCTCCGCGTCGAGCGCCGCCGGGTCCACGTCCTTGAAGTCCCGCGTCGACCGTCCGGCCCACGCCGAGCGCGTACGGTCCGGCGACTTGGCGTTCAGCTCCAGCGTCCCGTTGGGCTGGTCGTGGCGCAGGCGCAGCCCCGTGGACGTACCGAGATAGCTGGAGACGAGCTCGTGGTTGGCGAAGCCGTACAGCTCGCGTCCGCCCGCACGCGCGCGTGCGAACGATTCGCCGAGGGCCGGGGCGAAGTCCGCGAAGACGGCCGACGAGGTCTCGGTGGGCGCGTCCGTGAAGTCGGGGGAGGCGGTCACGCCCTCGACGAGCGGCTGCGCGTCCTCGGCCGGGCCCGCGCCGCGCGCCGCCGCCTCGGCGGCCCGCACCAGCGGCTCCAGCTCGTCCGCCGTCACGGCCGAACGCGAGACGACCCCGGACGCCGTGCCCTCGCGGCCGTCGACGGTCGCGATGACGGTCAGCGTGCGCCCGCGCGTGACGCCGTTCGTGGTCAGCGCGTTGCCCGCCCAGCGCAGGTTGGCCGTCGAGTGCTCGTCGGCGATCACGACACAGCCGTCGGCCCGGGACAGTTCGAGGGCGCGCTCGACGACCTCGTGCGGCTTGTTCGTACGAGGGCTCATCGACCGGCCTCCTGCGTGGTGTTCAGAATGTTGACGCCCTTGAAGAGGGCCGACGGGCAGCCGTGCGAGACCGCCGCGACCTGGCCCGGCTGGGCCTTGCCGCAGTTGAAGGCACCGCCCAGGACGTATGTCTGCGGGCCGCCGACCGCCGCCATCGAGCCCCAGAAGTCGGTGGTCGTCGCCTGGTAGGCGACGTCCCGCAGCTGGCCCGTGATCCGCCCGTTCTCGATCTTGAAGAACCGCTGACCCGTGAATTGGAAGTTGTACCGCTGCATGTCGATCGACCACGACCGGTCGCCGACGACGTAGATCCCGCGGTCGACGCTCCCGATCAGGTCCTCGGTGGACAGCCCGGCGGGATCCGGCTGGAGCGATACGTTCGCCATGCGCTGTACGGGGACATGGCCGGGGGAGTCGGCGTACGCACACCCGTTGGACCGCTCGAAGCCGGTCAATTTCGCGATGCGCCGGTCCAGTTGGTAGCCCACCAACGTCCCGTCCTTCACCAGGTCCCAGGACTGTCCGGCCACGCCCTCGTCGTCGTAGCCGATGGTCGCGAGACCGTGCTCGGCGGTGCGGTCCCCGGTGACGTTCATCAGCTCGGAGCCGTACCTCAGCTTGCCCAGCTGGTCGAAGGTGGCGAAGGAGGTCCCGGCGTACGCCGCCTCGTAGCCGAGCGCGCGGTCCAGCTCGGTGGCGTGGCCGATGGACTCGTGAATGGTCAGCCACAGGTTGGACGGGTCGACGACCAGGTCGTACGCCCCCGCCTCGACGCTCGGCGCCCGCATCTTCTCGGCGAGCAGTTCCGGAATCCGCGCGAGCTCCGACTCCCAGTCCCAGCCGGTGCCCGTGACGTACTCCCAGCCGCGTCCGACGGGCGGCGCGATCGTGCGCATCGAGTCGAACTCGCCGCTCGACCCGTCGACCGCGACGGCGGTCAGCTGGGGGTGCAGCCGGACCCGCTGCTGGGTCGTCACCGTCCCCGCCGTGTCCGCGTAGAACTTGTTCTCGTGCACCGTCAGCAGCGACGCGTCCACATGACTGACGCCGTGGGCCGCGAGCAGCCGCGCGCTCCACTCCGCGAGCAGCCCGGACTTCTCCTCGTCCGGCACGGAGAAGGGATCGATCTCGTACGAGGAGATCCAGGTCTTCTCGGTGTGCACGGGCTCGTCCGCGAGCTCCACACGCTCGTCCGAACCCGCCGCCTTGATCACCTGGGCCGACAATTTCGCCATCGCCACGGCCTGCGACGCCACCTTCGCGGCGGCGTCCATCGTCAGGTCCACACCCGACGCGAACCCCCAGGTCCCGCCGTGCACCACACGCACCGCGTAGCCCAGATCCGTGGTGTCCGAGGACCCGGCGGGCTTCGCGTCCCGCAACCGGCAGGCCGCGCTGCGCACCCGCTCGAACCGGAAGTCGGCGTGGTCGGCGCCAAGCGCCCGGGCCCGCGCGAGCGCCGCGTCGGCCAGGGCCCTCAACGGCAGTGCCGTGAAGGCTTCGTCGATGGAATGAGGCACGGAGGTCTCCCTGCTGTCGTCGCCTGTCGGTCTGATCATGTCGCGCCGGCGGGCCGGGCGGCCACATCTTTCTGTAGGGATCCGACAGCGAGTCCGGTACGCCACTGTCGGTGCCCGATTCTCCGTAGAGGGGACGGTGCCGATAGGTTTTCGAGGTACCAGACCGGCTATCGAAAGGGTGATCCGTTGAGCCGCTCGGTTCTCGTCACCGGAGGAAACCGGGGCATCGGCCTCGCCATCGCCCGCGCATTCGCCGACGCGGGCGACAAGGTCGCGATCACATACCGCTCGGGCGAGCCCCCGGAGGGCTTCCTCGCCGTCAAGTGCGACATCACCGACAGCGAGCAGGTGGATCAGGCCTACAAGGAGATCGAGGCCGAGCACGGCCCGGTCGAGGTGCTCGTGGCCAACGCCGGCATCACCAAGGACCAGCTGCTGATGCGGATGTCCGAGGACGACTTCACGTCCGTCCTGGACACCAACCTGACGGGCGCCTTCCGGGTCGTGAAGCGCGCCAACCGCGCCATGCTGCGCGCCAGGAAGGGCCGTGTCGTCCTGATCTCGTCGGTCGTCGGGCTGTACGGCGGTCCGGGCCAGGCCAACTACGCCGCCTCCAAGGCCGGCCTCGTCGGCTTCGCGCGCTCGCTCGCCCGTGAACTGGGCTCGCGCAACATCACCTTCAACGTCGTCGCGCCCGGCTTCGTCGACACCGACATGACCAAGGTGCTCACCGACGAGCAGCGCGAGGGCATCGTGAAGCAGGTGCCGCTCGGTCGGTACGCGCGGCCCGAGGAGATCGCCGCGACGGTGCGGTTCCTCGCCTCGGACGACGCCTCGTACATCACTGGAGCCGTCATCCCCGTAGACGGCGGACTGGGAATGGGTCACTGATCACCATGAGCGGAATTCTCGAGGGCAAGCGCGTCCTGATCACCGGTGTGCTGATGGAGTCCTCCATCGCCTTCCACACCGCGAAGCTGGCCCAGGAACAGGGTGCCGAGATCATCCTGACCGCGTTCCCGCGGCCCACGCTGACCGAGCGCATCGCCAAGAAGCTCCCGAAGCCCACCAAGGTCATCGAGCTCGACGTGAGCAACGACGAGCACCTGGCACGCCTTGCCGACCTGGTCGGCGAGGAGCTGGGCGGCCTCGACGGCGTCGTGCACTCCATCGGCTTCGCCCCGCAGGACGCGCTCGGCGGCAACTTCCTCAACACGCCGTTCGAGTCGGTCGCCACGGCCATGCACGTCTCCGCCTTCTCCCTGAAGTCGCTGACCATGGCCTGCCTGCCGCTGATGCAGAACGGTGGCTCGGTCGTCGGCCTCACCTTCGACGCGCAGTACGCCTGGCCGCAGTACGACTGGATGGGCCCGGCCAAGGCCGCCCTGGAGGCCACCAGCCGCTACATGGCGCGTGACCTGGGCAAGCAGAACATCCGCTGCAACCTCATCTCCGCGGGCCCCATCGGCTCGATGGCCGCCAAGTCCATCCCGGGCTTCAGCGACCTGGCCGCCGTGTGGGACAGCCGCTCCCCGCTGGAGTGGGACCTCAAGGACCCCGAGCCGGCCGGCCGCGGTGTCGTCGCCCTGCTGAGCGACTGGTTCCCGAAGACCACCGGCGAGATCATCCACGTTGACGGAGGTCTGCACGCGATCGGTGCGTAGGCGCTTACGTAAGCGTTTACGCGAACGATTGCGTACGTTCCTTCGTACGGCTTCGACGCCCCGTTTCCCGCAGTGCGCGGGGAGCGGGGCGTCACCCGTTCGGCCCTGTCGGCCGGGCGTGCGGGCCGGTAACTGCGCACTCTGGAGGAGGAGTTCCCCCTCCCCAAATGCCCTCCCGAGCCCGGCCGAGGAGGTCCCTTTGTGCGCCTGTCCCAGCCCCGCTGCAAGCATCGGCTCCACTGGAGAGGCTCCGCCGCGCCCAGTGCCGCGCTGCTCGCTGCTCTGACGCTCCTGCTCGTGGTGCCGTGCGGCGCTGCCTCGCACACCACGAAAACAGCGCCCCACGCGCGCGTGCCCGTCGAAGAGAGGCCCTTCGGAGCGGCGTGCCGGACCGCCGTCGACGGTTCGTCTGTGACGGCGTACTGCCACAATCCGTATCCGGAGCCCGATCACGTCCGCCTGCACATCGAGTGCGACCCGTGGTGGGACATCGACACGGACGGGGCCTCGGTCGAGGCCGGACCCGCGCAGACCGTACGGCTGACCGGCCGCTGCTGGAAGGAAGTCCGCTCGGCGTGGGTCAGCCACCAGCGATGACGACGGGCCTCATCATGCGCCTCGGTCTTCACGCGGAGGTCGTGTCTGGCCTCTCCGTGGCGGGGCGTCCCGGGCGGCACAGGAAGGGATAGCCCGCCGCCTCCGCGGCGGCCGTCTCCTTGTCGCCCGCGCGGATGGCGTCCACCAGGCGCGTGTGGTCCATGTACGTCTCGGGCGTCAGCTCCTCGCCCACGTCCTCGCGCAGCCAGTCGCGCACGACCTCGCCCAGGTCCGCGTACATCGCCGTCATGACGTCGTTGTGGGACGCGGCGACCACGGCCAGGTGGAAGGTCGTGTCGGCGGTCACGAAGGCCTCCGTGTCGCCCGACTCCCAGGCCACCTCCCGGCGTACGAGCAGGGCGTCCAGCTGCTTCAGATCGCGTTCCGTGCGGCGCTCGGCGGCCAGCTTCGCGGCGCCCGACTCCAGCGTGGAGCGCAGTTCGGCGATGTGTCGCGGATCGGCGTCCGCGAAGCGGCGGTGCATCACACCCGCCAGCTCGCTGGTCGCCACGACGTAGGTGCCCGAGCCCTGACGGATGTCGAGCAGGCCGTTGTGCGCGAGCGCGCGGACGGCCTCCCGGACCGTGTTCCGGGCGACCCCCAGCTGCTCGACCAGCTCAGGCTCGGTCGGGATGCGGGAGCCCACCGGCCACTCGCCCGAGGTGATCTGGTTCCGCAGCTCGGCGATGACCTGCTCGGACAGGGCCGATCGGCGGGGGTGGCTCAGCGGCATGACGGTCCTTCGTGCCAGGGGGTGCACCGGGAGGACGCACCGGACTGCGTGTCAGGGGATTGTGCCCCAGGTGAGGCGCCCAGGTGATGTGCACCGAGGGACCCCAATGGATCCGGTGGATCCGCAGGTACCCCAAGGGTCATTGGGGGCCACCAGGGGATTGGACAACCAATCATCCCATGATTCTATGATGACTGACATGACTGGCGAGGAAACCCGGACGACCATGTCCCCACCGATACGCAGCTCCGCCCACGACGCAGACCTCCGCCCGCCCGTCACGCGCGCGTGGCTGACGCGTGTGGTGATCGTCGGCATCGTCCTCACCGCCCTCAACCTGCGTCCCGCCATCACCAGCCTCGGAGCCCTCCTCGAAGAGGTGCGCGACGGGCTCGGAATGAGTGGCACGGCCGCCGGACTCCTCACCTCCGTACCGCCGCTCTGTTTCGCCCTCTTCGGTGTCACGGCACCCCGCCTCGCCCGCCGCTTCGGACCCGCCGCCGTGGTCTGCGCCGGCATGGTCGCGATCGCCGCGGGGCTGGTGATCCGGCCCTTCGCCGGGAACACGGTCGGCTTCCTGGTCGCCAGCGCCCTCGCGCTCATGGGCATCGCGGTCAGCAACGTCCTCATGCCGGTGATCGTCAAGCGCTGGTTCCCGGACCGGGTCGGCTCCATGACCGGCCTCTACTCCATGGCCCTCGCACTCGGCACCGCCGCCGCGGCCGCCGTCACCGTGCCCATGACCCGGGCCCTGGGCGGCAGTTGGCAGGCGGGACTCGCCGTCTGGGCGGGGCTCGCGGCCGTGGCCGTGCTGCCGTGGATACCGCTCGTACGGGCACGGGGCACGGCCCTGTCCGCCGACACCACCTCGGTCAAGGCCCAGGTCCAGCACTCGGCACCGGTCCAGTCCACGGCACAGGTCCAGTCCACGGCGCAGGTCCTGACCCCGGCCTCGGCTTCCGATGCGCCGTCGGTTTCCGCGGCGAGGGTCCAGGAACCCCCCGCGCTGCGGATCACCCGGAGCCGTACGGCCTGGGCGCTGGCCGTCTTCTTCGGACTTCAGGCCACCGCCGCGTACATCACGATGGGCTGGATGGCGCAGATCTTCCGGGACGCGGGTGTCCCGGCGGGCACGGCCGGACTGCTGCTGGCCGTCACCATGGTGATGGGCGTACCGCTGGCCTTCGTCATTCCGCGGCTGGCCACGCGTCTGCCGCACCAGGGGCCGATCGTGGTCGCCCTCGGGGTCTGCGGTCTCGTCGGTTACGCGGGCCTCTACCTCGCCCCGGCGGGCGGGGCCTGGGCGTGGGCGGTGCTGCTCGGCATCGCCAACTGCGCGTTCCCGCTGGCCCTCACGATGGTCGGCATGCGGGCCAGGACGGGCGCCGGGGTCGCGCAGCTCTCCGCATTCGCCCAGAGCATGGGGTACCTCATCTCGATCCCCGGTCCGCTCCTGGTGGGCGTGCTCTACCAGCACAGCGGCGGCTGGGGACTGCCGATCGCGCTGATGGCGTGCCTGATGGTCCCGCAGATCGTGGTGGGCATCCTGGCCGGTCGCGACCGCACGGTGGAGGACGAGGCCGCGCGCCGGTCGTGACCTCTCCGAGCCGCCGCCCGGTCCGAACCGCCGCTCGGGGGCAGACCCCACCCGAGGAGGTAGACCCCACCCGAGAGGGAGCGGGCGAGGGGTGCGAGACTCTGCCGTATGCCCGTGCTCGATCCGAACCCCCAGAACGGCCAGAAGAAGATGCTGCTCGTCTTCGGCGCGTTCCTCCTCGTCTTCGTGATCATCGGCGTCATCGCGTCGATCGCCTCGCCCTGACCCGTCGGCGTCTCGCCCCGCGCTCTCCGGCGCGAGGGGAAGCGCGACGCCTCTGCCCTGCCACGCGATGCGCGACGCCTGCGTGACGCGATGCGACGCGTGAAGTCTCCGCGACGCCATGGTGGGGTTACCCCCACCATCCCCTAGGGGGTGAGTGTCAGGGTCAAGTGGGTGGATCTCCGGATGGGTTGACGGCTTCCGGGTCCGTAACTTCGAGATGTGACCGCGAGGACGCGGGCCACGGACCACTCGAAGCCCCACGGAGGCGGCATGTCGGCCCCAACGCACACACCGCCCCACCCGGCGATCAGGCGTGGCATCGAGACCCGGCTCCCCTGGTGGGCCCTCGTCCTCCCCGCGCTCGCCTTCGCCGCGCTGCTCCTGGTGATACTGAACCCCGCCGACGCCCACGCGGCAGGCGGCGACCCGGCGGTCGGCCGCCTCTTCGAGTACGTCCAGCAGATCGTGCCGCACCAGGGCTCCTGAGGTCCCGGCACCCCATGTCGGGGCGGCGAGTCAACTCCCTGCGCCCCATGGCGTGTTTCATGCGAAGCTGGGAACCATGAGCGTCGCAGAACCCCGCAGGATTGTCCTTTTCCGGCATGCGAAAGCCGACTGGCCCCAGGTGTCCGATCATGAGCGGCCGCTCGCTGAGCGGGGCCGCAAGGACGCCGCCGTCGCCGGACGCAGGCTGGCCGACACCGGCATCCCCTTCGATCTGGCCCTCTGCTCCACCGCGGCCCGGACGCGCGAGACCTGGAAACTCGCCGTCCATGAGCTCCCTCATCGGCCGAAAACGGTCTACGAGGAGCGGCTCTACGAGGTCTCTCCCGGCGAGCTGATCGCCGTGCTCAACGAAACCCCTGACGACGTACAGAACGCGCTCCTGATCGGCCACAACCCCGGCGTGCAGGGCCTCGCCGACATCCTGGCCGGCCAGTCCGAGGGCGACGCGCAGGAGCGGATGGGCCGCCGGGGCTTCCCCACCGCGGCCTTCGCCGTACTCTCCTTCAGCGGCTCCTGGAAGGCTCTGGAGCCGGGCGTGGCCACCTTGCTCGACTACTGGGCGCCGTCCGAATAGACCTGTCCGACCAGGCCTGTCCGACCAGGCCTACGGGTCTGGTCGTTCCCCCTCGCATGGACGGGGCCCGGCACCATCGCGGTGCCGGGCCCCGTCCACGCCGTGGGATGACTCAGTCCACGTGCATGTCCGCCGCCTCGACCTCTTCCCGCGTCACGCCCAGCAGATACAGGACCGTGTCCAGGAAGGGGAAGTTCACCGCGGTGTGCGCGGCCTCGCGCACCACCGGCTTGGCGTTGAAGGCGACCCCGAGACCGGCCGCGTTGAGCATGTCCAGGTCATTGGCGCCGTCGCCGACCGCCACGGTCTGGGAGAGCGGCACACCCGCCTCCGCGGCGAACCGGCGCAGCAGCCGCGCCTTGCCCGCCCGGTCCACGATCTCGCCGGTGACCCTGCCCGTCAGCTTCCCGTCGACTATCTCCAGGGTGTTGGCCTGGGCGAAGTCCAGCCCCAGCCGCTCCTTGAGGTCGTCCGTGACCTGCGTGAACCCGCCCGAGACGACGCCGACTTGGAAGCCGAGCCGCTTCAGCGTACGGATCAGCGTGCGCGCCCCAGGCGTCAGCCGTACCTCGTTGCGCACCTTGTCCACCACGGATGCGTCGAGCCCCTTGAGCAGCGCCACGCGCGCGTGCAGCGACTGCTCGAAGTCCAGTTCCCCGCGCATCGCGGCCGCCGTCACCTCGGCGACCTCGTCCTCGCAGCCGGCGTGCGCGGCGAAGAGCTCGATGACCTCGTCCTGGATGAGCGTGGAGTCCACGTCCATGACGACCAGGCGCTGGGCCCGCCGGTGCAGCCCCGCCGCGACCACCGCGATATCGACGCCCAGAGCCGCCGCCTCGGTCACCAGAGCGGTCCGCAGCTCCTCCGGCTCCGTACCGGACACGGCGAACTCGACCGCCGTCACGGGGTACTTGGCCAGCCGGAAGATACGGTCGATGTTGCCGCCGGTCCCGGTTATCCGGGCGGCGATCGCGGCCGTGGACTCCGCGGTGAGCGGGTGCCCGAGCACCGTCACCAACGACCTGCCGTGCCCGCGCGGCCGGTTGTCGCCGAGACCGGAGATGATCTCGGCCTGCAGCTTCATCGAGTCCGCCCAGCTGTGCACCGTGGCCCGCAGATCGCCCTCCAGTCCGGCCGACGGCTGCGTCACGAGCGCGCACAGCACGATCCGGCCACGGGTGACGACCTGCTCGATGTCGACCACGTCGAGTGAGTAGGCGGCAAGGGTGTCGAAGAGCCCGGCCGTGATTCCGGGACGGTCCTTGCCGAAGATCTTGACGAGGAGAGTGGGTACGTCAGCGGTTTGCGATGCGTTCATGGTGTTTCCACCGTATCCGGCACTCCGTGCCGGGTGCGCCTGAGGTCCGCCTGACGGACGGGGAACAGTGGGTGTCGCCGAGGTGTCCCCGTTCTTCACAAGCCGTGGCACCCGCGCGCCACGACCCAGGTCAGCGCGGTCCAGACCGCCAGTCAGCGTCGTTCGAACCGCAGGTCAGCGCCGTCCGGGCGGCCTCCCGGACGGGGGTGGCGGCTCGTCCGGCGGGGGAGGCGGCGGTCCGTCCTGCGACGACCGGCGCCGGCGCCGCGACCCCGGCCCGGGCGGCGGCGTGAACGGCCCGGCCACCGTGGGAGCGCCGTACACGTCATTGGGCGGCCGGGTCCCCGGTGGCTGCCCAACCCCGCCCGGATCCTGGCTCCCTGGCGGTTGCTGCCCGCCAGGGGGCTGGGTCCCGGGAGACCGCCGACCGGGGGGCTCCCCACCAGGGAACCGGGACCCGGGAGGCGGATACCCCGAGGACCGGTTGCCGCGGGGCTGGGGTCCTGGAGGCTGGGGCCCGGGGGGCGGTGCGCCCGGACGCCGCCCCGGTCCGGGCTCCCGCAGCTCGTCGGGCAGCCGCAGATACGGGTTGGTGTCGGGGTTCGCGGGCCGGAAGGGCGTACCGGGGGTGTAGGGCCCGCTCGCCCCGGCGGTCTCCCCGTACGGCTCGGCGGGGGCCGGGGCGTCCGGAGCGCCCACGTCTCCCCGTGCCAGGGGGGCCGCCTGCCGGCCGGCGGCCCCGGTGGCGCACGCGAGCAGCGCGCCCGCCGCCCCCGTGCCCGCACCCCACAGCGCGCCGAGCAGCAGCGCCATGCCCAGCTGCCCCCGCAACTCGATCCCGGAGTCGAACGCGTCGACGCCGAGCACGGACAGCGAGGCGTCCACGGACACCTCCGTCAGCCAGGCGAGCAGCGGCATGGCCAGCGCGGTCACGATCGCGAGCCGCACTGCGCAGCGCCCGGCGAAACCGAGAACACCGACACTCCGGTCACCCTGGGCGCTCCGGTCACCCCGGTCCCGTACGAACGGGGTGCGCGCCGCGGTCAGCACGCCCGCGAAGAGCATCATCAGCGCCGCCGCGACCCCCAGCAGCCAGCCCCGGCCGTCCAGTTCGGCCAGCCGTCCCAGCGAGACGGACTGGTCGGAGGAAGAGCTCAGCAACTTGTCCAGGGGATCGGGCAGGAACTGGACGAGTGGCCCCGACGCGCTTCCGTCCCAGGGGATGAACAGCCCGATCGGGATACCGAGCCACACCCCGTTCGGCGCCCCGACCAGCGCGGCGCCCGCGATCCGCTTCGGATTGTCGTCGCTGATCGCCGCGTACGCGGCCGCCGAGAAGCCCGCCAGGACCGCCACCAGCAACACGGTGACCAGCGCGGACGCGGCGGGGCGCACCACACGGTGCACGGCCGTCCAGCCCCGTGGCAACGGAGTCCGGCGCGAGGCCAGCAGCGCGATCACCAGGACGCCGAGCACCCAGCCCAGGCCGCCCAGCAGCGTCGGCACGGTCTCGACCGTGAAGCCCACCTTGGCGTTCGCGTCCGCGAGATCCCCGAGCCGGTCGGGCAGCAGCCCGCCGATGTCGCCGAGCCCGGGCACCTCCACCTTGTCGGGCAGCCCGCCGCCCGGCAGCTGGTCGAGCCCGAGCGAACCGCCGTCGATGGTGATGACGTCGTGCCCCGCCCAGGCCAGACCGCCGAGCATCGCCACGAAGAGCACCGCCACGGTGCCCGCGCGCGCGAGCAGTTCGGCCGGCGCGATCACAACTCCGGCCCCGCGCAGTGACCGTAAGAAGAACCAGGACAGCAGCAGCGCGCCCACCAGGCTCACGCCGAGTGGCGTGATCTGGAGTGCGGTGTCGGCCTGCGCGCCTTCCAGGCCGAAGGCCGACACATCGCCGGACGGCGTCACCGACCCACCCGCCCCGAGCGCCACAACCGCCGCGGTCATCGTCCCGAGCGAGCCCGCCGCGTCCGCGCCGAGCAGATGCAGCCCCAGCGCGGCCACCCCTGCCATGCCGATCAAGGCCCAGCTCACGGCGGCGATCGCGGCCAGCAGCACCTCACCCAACGACACACGCCTGGCGTGTCCCACGGTTCCGTCGCTCATCGTCAGCCCCCCGACTCAGCGCCGCGATGGTTCCACCGCGGTGTCCCCCTCGCGTGGGATTACTACTCTCCGGGCCGGTTTCAACCCAGTCAACGGAAACGGACAAGCCGCCCGTACGCGGTCTTCGCAAGGCCCGACTTTCGGTCAGAGCGCTCCTACTGAAATAGTTCCCCACGATGTTCGACATCCCTAGACTCCCTGCGATGGGGATAATTCGGGGGACAACTCAGTGGGGCATGGAGTGCCGGAACTCGTACTGGAATTGAACGGACGGACCTGGACGCTCGATGCGTCCAGGCCATACACCCTCGGACGTGATCCGCAGGGGGACGTCGTGCTCGACGACGCCAGGGTCTCCTGGCGTCACGCCACGATCAGCTGGAGCGGCCGCAGTTGGGTCATAGAGGACCACGGCAGCACCAACGGCACATTCGTGCAGGGGCAGCGGATCCATCAGATGGAGATCGGCCCCGGCTCGGCCGTGCACCTCGGCAACGCGACCGACGGACCGCGGGTGACCCTGACGGGCGCCGGGGCCGCCGCCGCACCGCAGGCACAGCCCGAGCAGCAACCGTACGCCGCGCAGGGCGCGCCGGCGGCCGGCTGGGCCCAGCAGGCTCCGCCGCAGCAGCACGCGCCGGAGCAGGGCTGGCAGCAGCCGCAGCAGGCCGCTCAGATTCCGCCGCAACAGGGACCGGGTGGCGGCGCGGGGGCGCCACCGGTCTACGGCGACCGCAGCCCCACCACGTTCCACCAGTTCTCGCTCGGGCGTGTCATGCGCATCGGCCGTGCCCTGGAGAACGAGCTGGTCGTCTCCGACCTGCAGGTCTCGCGCCACCACGCCGAGTTCCACGCGGCGCCGGACGGCCGCCACGAGATCCGTGACCTGGGCTCGCACAACGGCACGTACGTCAACGGTATGCCGATCGCCAAGGGCGGCTCCGCGCTGCTCGGCCCGAACGACATCGTCGGCGTCGGCCACTCGACGTTCCGGCTGGTCGGCGACCGTCTTGAGGAGTTCGTCGACACCGGCGAGGTCTCGTTCTCGGCCCGTCACCTCACGGTGACGGTCGACGGCGGCAAGCAGATCCTCAAGGACGTCTCCTTCGGCGTCCCGGAGAAGTCGCTGATCGCGGTCATCGGCCCGTCCGGGTCGGGCAAGTCGACGCTCCTGAAGGCGCTGACGGGCTACCGTCCCGCCAACGAGGGCGACGTCCTCTACGACAACCGGAACCTCTACAAGCAGTTCGCCGAGCTGCGCCAGCGCATCGGTCTGGTTCCGCAGGACGACATCCTGCACAAGGAACTGACCGTCAAGAAGGCCCTCAAGTACGCGGCCAAACTGCGCTTCCCCGCGGACACCACGACGCAGGAGCGCGACGCCCGCATCGACGAGGTGCTGCGCGAGCTCAAGCTCGACGTCCACAAGGAGAAGAAGGTCACCTCGCTCTCCGGTGGCCAGCGCAAGCGCGTCTCGGTGGCCCTGGAGCTGTTGACCAAGCCGTCGCTGATCTTCCTGGACGAGCCGACCTCCGGCCTCGACCCGGGCATGGACCGCGACGTCATGCAGCTGCTGCGCGGCCTCGCCGACGACGGCCGTACGGTCCTCGTCGTCACGCACTCGGTGGCCGAGCTGGCCATCTGCGACAAACTTCTGGTCATGGCGCCCGGCGGCTCGGTGGCTTACTTCGGCCCTCCCGAGGAGGCGCTGAACTTCTTCGGCTACGACACCTGGGCCGACGTCTTCTCCGCCTTCGAGAGCTACCGCGACTACGACTGGGCGGGCCGCTGGAAGGGCTCGCAGCACTACCAGATGTACGCCGCGGACATCGACGCGGTCGCCGCACAGTCCGTACCCATGCCTCCGCCGCAGGCGATGCGGCCCCCGAAGCCGCAGGGCTGGCTCTCCCAGCTGACCACGCTGATCCGGCGGTACGTGTCGGTCATCGCGTCCGACAAGGGGTTCCTGGCGCTGACGGTGATCCTGCCGGCGGTGCTGGGCGCGGTGAGCCTGCTCATCGAGCCCGACAGGACGCTGCTGGTCAACAAGCAGCTGGGGCAGAACGGACTGCCCATCCCGAACAGCACGGCGGCCACGGTGCTGCTGATCCTCGCGGTCGGCGCCTGCTTCGCGGGCGCCGCCAACTCGGTCCGCGAGCTGATCAAGGAACGGGTCATCTACGAGCGTGAACGGGCGACCGGCCTCTCACGCTCCGCGTATCTGATGTCCAAGGTGATCGTCCTCGGCGTGATCACCATGCTGCAGGGCGCACTGGTCGGCGCGATCGGCTTCCTCAGCCGCACGATCCCTGACGAGGGCCTGGTCCTCGGCAGCGCGGTCGCCCTCGAACTCTCCCTGCCGATCATGGCGCTGGGGTTCACCTCGATGATGTTCGGGCTGGTCATCTCCTCGCTGGTGAAGACCGCCGAGAAGACCATGCCGCTGCTGGTCATGTTCGCGATCATCCAGGTCGTCTTCACCGGCTGCCTGTTCCCCCTGGCCGGCGCTCTGGGCGTCAACGAGTTCTCGTACCTGATGCCGTCACGCTGGGCGGTCGGCGCCGCCGGCACCACGCTGGACTTCAACAGGATCAACCCGCACAACACGACCGACTCGGACCCGCTCTGGGACCACGAGGCACTGACCTGGGCACTGGACATGGCGGCGCTCTTCGCGCTCGCCGCCGTCTGCGCCCTCCTCGTGGCGCGCTTCCTGCGCCGCCACGAGCCCGAGGTCATGCGCAAGTAGCCGGACGGCTCCCGGACACCAGCCACACGCGAAGGGCGGCGCCCCGTTGGGGGTGCCGCCCTTTCGGCGTACGTGTCAGAGGTCCGCGCAAACCTCAGTACGCGCTGTCGACGTTGTCGATCGAGCCGTACCGGTCGGCCGCGTAGTTGGCGGCGGCGGTGATGTTGGCGACCGGGTCGTACTGGCTCTTGGGCGTGCCGGAGACGTGGTACGCGTCGAAGGTCGGCTTGATGACCTGCAGCAGGCCGATGGACGGGACACCGTTGATCGCGTTGATGTCCCAGTTGTTGATGGCCTTCGGGTTCCCGGACGACTCCCGCATGATGTTGCGGTGCAGACCGCTGTACGTGCCGGGGATGCCCTTCTTCTTCATGATGTCGAGCGACTCACGGATCCAGCCGTCGAGGTTGTTGGCGTAGGTCTTCGCGGCGACCGGCTTGACGGCGGCACGCTTCGCGGAGCGGCTCGCGGCCTCCTTCGCCTTGCGGGCGGCCTCGACCTTCTTCTTCGCGGCGGCCTCGGCGGCCTTCTTGGCGGCCGCGGCGTCGGCGGCCTTCTTCTTCGCGGCGGCGGCCTGGGCGTCGGCCAGCTGTGCGCTGAGGCCGGCCGTCGCGGGCTTGAGCTGCTCCGCGGAGACGGCGACCGGAGCGGCCGCGACAGACTCGGCGCTGGCCTGCTGCGTGTTCCCGGGCACGAGCGAGAACGCGAGGGCCGCGGCGCCGAGCGTGGCGACACCGGCGAGCGAGAGCTTGTGGGTCTTGGTCAGGGCGGGACCATGACCAGGAGTGCGGTTCTGCTTGAGCATGGTGGTGGACCTCTTCGAATAGCGCGGAGGTCGCTCTCGGTCCGATGGGGACAAAGGATGTTTCCGGACCAAACGCCGCGGGTAAGGACCCGCGGCGCCGAGCGACGATGGCCATTCTTAGCGGCCGCAATTTTCTGTGGCAAAGGTGTGACGTACGACCCGAGGTAGTGGACCCAGGAAGGGCAAATCGGGGCAGACTGTCACGTCTGCCCCGCTCACCACGAGTCCCTTTGTCTCCTAGGTCCCTTCGTACGTGATGTGCGCCCTATGTGCGGGCTCACATCGAGGGTGGCTCGGTCTCACCAGTAGTTGCGGGAGCAATGCTCTGTGTGAGGGCCCTCCGCCGGAAGGATGAGGTGCACGTCGCCGAACTCGTGCCACAGGTAGCGCCCCCGCAGTGCCGCGTCGTACCCGCGGCTGATCGCGGCCCGCCCCGCGACGGCCTCCAGCATCAGCAGATGCGAGGCCTCGGGCTCGTGCAGCCCGGTCAGCAGCCCGTCCACGACCCGCACCCCGCGCTCCGGGGTCACCACGAGACCGGTCCAGCCCTCAGCGGCCCGCACGACCCCGTCGGGGCCGGTCGCCGACTCCACCGCTCGTACGGCCGTCGTCCCGACGGCGACGACCCTGCCGTCTCCCGCCCCGGCCGCGTTGATCAGCCGCGCCGACGTCTCCGACACCGCGAAGCGCTCCGGGTACGGGGGCTCGTGCGCCTCGGCCGAGGCGACCCCGGTGTGCAGCGTGACGGGCGCGAACTGCACGCCCCGGCTCACCAGCTCCGCCACCAGTCGCGCGGTGAAGGGCCGCGCCGCGCTCGGCATCTCCGCACTGCCCGATCCGTCGTCGGACGGCAGCGCGAACACCGTCTGGTACGCGGACAGGGGCTGGTCCCGCTCCGTATAGGAGTAACGAATGGGCCTGCCGTGGCGCCGCAGCAGCCCCAGGACGTCCGGTTCCGACACCCGCCCCCACCACAGCCGCGCACTCCGTCCGGTGCGGGACTCGGTGAGCGCCTCGGTGAAGGGCTCGGTGAGGGGCTCCTCAAGGACGAGGCGTACGTCCCCGGGGAGACGCACCTCTGTCCCCGCGGGCCCGCCCGTACGCGCGCGCGTGGTGCCCGTTCCGTCGGGATCCCGCAGCTCCACGGCCCAGCGCCCGTCATCCCTGCGCGTGGAGAAATGCACCACCACGCGCGCGTGCCCGATCCTCCCGTCGACCGCGGCCGCCAGCGTCGGCGACGTGTTCACCACGAGCAGGTCCCCGGCCCGCAGCAGCCCCGGCAGATCGGCGAACGCGTGATGCGACACCTCCGTACCCCGGGAGACGAGCAACCGCACCGCGTCGCGGTCGAGCCCCGGCCCCCGCTGCTCGGCGGGCACCCGGGCCGACAGCTCCGCCGGCACCCGAAGGGCCGTCGTCATCGCTGCTCCAGCGGCGACGGCGCCCCGTAGCCCCCGCACACCGGCCTCCGGGCAGATCCTTCCGACGCCGTGGCGCAGATCATCGGGTCACCTCCAGGAGGGCCGGCGCCGCATACCGGCCACTGTGCGGACGCTGGTCGATCAGCCGCAGAAAGGCGGGCACGACAGTGGCCGGCTCGGGCCGTGGATCCTCGTCGTCCGGTACGGCCGCCGCGTACAGATCGGTGCCCATGTCACCCGGGTCGACCGCCCAGACCCGCAGCCCGGGCTCCTCCTCCCCGAGCACCGCAGACACATGGTCGAGCGCCGCCTTCGAGGCCCCGTAGCCGCCCCAGGTCTCGTACGCCTCGGCCGCGGCGTCCGAGCTGACGTCGATCACCGCACCGGCCGGGGACTCCCGCAGCAGCGGCAGCGCCTCCTGGATCAGGCCCAGCGCCGCGACCACATTGACCTCCAGGGCCCGCCGCAGCCCGTCCAGGGCCAGCACGTCGAGACGTACGAGCGGTTCGGCGCCCAGCGCGCTCGCGTTGTTCACCAGGAGGTCGACGCCACCGAGCCCCCACGCCGCCGCCACCAGACGGGCCCGGTGGTCGCCGTCGGTGACGTCCCCGGGCAGCGCCTCCACCCGTGTCCCGTACCTGGCGAGGGCGGCGGCCGACTCCTGGAGAGCCCCCGCCGTCCTCGCGTCGAGCACCAGATCCCAGCCACGCTCCGCCAGCGCCTCGGCGAGTGCGCGCCCCAGCCCCTTCGAAGCTCCCGTGATGATCGCTACCGGCATGACTTCCGTCCCCTCGTTCCCATGGCCGCCGCTCCCGGCGAGTGCCTCCAACGTAGGAACCGAGCCGCCCCCGCCGCCTCGTACGCAGGCCGCAGGACGAGGGGTCCTTCGCCCTAGGCCCAGCGGCCCAGAGAGGGCCGCCCACAGGTCGGATACGCACTGTCACACCCCGCCGGTACCGTGAGGTCATGAGTCAAGGACCCCGGTCGGGCCTGTCCGCGGTGAGCACCGCGCTGCTGGCCATGAGCCGACACCTGGAGGTGCGCGACGTCCTCAAGACGATCGTCGCCTCCGCCCGCGAACTGCTGGACGCGCAGTACGCGGCGCTCGGGGTCCCCGACGACCACGGCGGCTTCGCCCAGTTCGTCGTCGACGGCGTCAGCGACGCGCAGTGGAAGGCCATCGGCCCGCTCCCGCGCCAGCACGGCATCCTCGCCGCGATGCTGCACGAGGCCCGCCCCGAGCGCCTCGCCGACGTGCGCAGGGACCCCCGCTTCGAGGGCTGGCCCGCCGCCCACCCCGACATGTCCGACTTCCTGGGCCTGCCCATCCGGGACGGCGACGAGGTCATCGGCGCCCTGTTCCTCGCGAACAAGCTGCGTCCTTCGGTGGGAAACCCCCCACACCCTCCGAGCCCCGAACCGGCCGGCGGTTGCGGCTTCACCGAGGACGACGAGGAACTCCTGACGATCCTCGCCCAGCACGCCGCGATCGCCCTCACGAACGCCCGCCTGTACGAGCGCAGCCGTGAGCTCACCATCGCCGAGGAGCGCTCCCGCCTCGCCCACGAACTGCACGACGCCGTCAGCCAGAAGCTGTTCTCCCTGCGTCTCACCGCCCAGGCCGCCGCCGCCCTGGTCGACCGCGACCCGGGCCGCGCCAAGGGCGAACTCCAGCAGGTGGCCACCCTCGCCGCCGAGGCCGCCGACGAACTGCGTGCCGCCGTCGTCGAGTTGCGCCCCGCCGCCCTCGACGAGGACGGCCTGGTCGCCACACTGCGCACCCAGATCCAGGTCCTCGACCGCGCCCACTCCGCGCGCGTGACCTTCGACAGCCGCGGTGTCCGCGCACTGCCCGCGGCCCAGGAGGAGGCCATGCTGCGCGTCGCCCAGGAGGCGCTGCACAACGCGCTGCGGCACTCGGGCGCGGCCCGCGTCGACGTCGCCCTGGAAAAGCGCGGCCCCGGCGCCGTCCTGCGGGTCACCGACGACGGCAGCGGATTCGAGCCCACGGCGACCCGCCTCGCCGGACGCCACCTCGGCCTGGTGTCCATGCGCGACCGAACCAACGGCGTCGGGGGCACGCTCACCGTGGAATCGGCGCCCGGGAAGGGCACCACGATAGAGATGGAGGTCCCTGGTGGCTGACGCAATCAAGGTGCTGCTCGTCGACGACCACCAAGTGGTTCGCCGGGGCCTGCGCACCTTCCTCGAAGTACAGGACGACATCGAGGTCGTGGGAGAGGCGTCCGACGGCGCCGAAGGAGTCGCCCGCGCCGAGGAGCTGAAACCGGACGTCGTCCTCATGGACGTCAAGATGCCGGGCATGGACGGCGTGGAGGCCCTGCGCAAGCTCCGCGAACTCGACAACCCCGCGCGCGTGCTCATCGTCACCAGCTTCACCGAGCAGCGCACGGTGATCCCGGCCCTGCGCGCGGGCGCCGCCGGGTACGTCTACAAGGACGTGGACCCCGACGCCCTCGCCGGAGCCATCCGCTCGGTCCACGCCGGACACATCCTGCTCCAGCCCGAGGTGGCCGGCGCGCTGCTGTCCCAGGAGGAGACCAACTACGGACAGGGGAGAGGCGGTTCACTCACGGAGCGGGAGCGCGAGGTGCTCTCCCTGATCGCCGACGGCCGCTCCAACCGCGAGATCGCCCGCGCCCTCGTCCTCTCCGAGAAAACCGTCAAGACACATGTCTCGAACATCCTGATGAAACTCGACCTCGCCGACCGCACCCAGGCCGCGCTGTGGGCCGTACGCCATGGTGTGACCGGCTGATGACCTGCTGATCCACCCGGCGACGGCCTTCCGGACAGCACTACGGACGGCAACGCGGAACGTTCCGTTCCGGGCTGAGATTCATACCGTCGTGGGAATGTCCCCCGAATGGCGCATCCTTCCGGGATCTCCGCCGTTCTCCAGTGCGTGCTGCGGCGCTTTGCCGCAGTGGTTCACAAGGAGAGGGCTCAAAGAAGTGAAGAACCTGAAGAAGGCCGCAGCCGTCACGATGGTGGCCGGTGGCCTGGTTGCCGCCGGTGCCGGTTTCGCCTCCGCCACCGATGGTGCGCACGCTGACGGCAAGGCCATTGGCTCGCCGGGCGTCGCCTCGGGCAACCTCGTCCAGGTCCCGGTCGCCATCCCGGTGAACGCGGTCGGCAACACCGTGAACGTTGTCGGCATCCTGAACCCGGCGTTCGGCAACGAAGGCTTCAACGGCTGACGTTCGCGCCTCGGGTCACCAGTGACCACCGGCCTTCCAGGCACGCCTGGGGGGCCGGTCCGGTTTTCGGCCCTCCGATCATCGCCCCCCAACGGCACTGAGCTGTCCGGCCGACTCGCGACTGCGGGTGCGTGGGGGCCGATCGCGCAGTTCCCCGCGCCCCTGAAAAGAGCCGGCCCAACGTTCTTGGGGGCGCGGGGAACTGCGCGACCAGCCACCCACGCACCCGCGGTCGCCCGCCGACACTCGCCGCCGAATCAGTGGGCCCGCTCAACGAACCCCCCGCTCCCGCTCCTCCACGAACGCGTTGTACGCAGCCACCTGAGCCCGCCGAGCCGTCCGCTCGACCGGCCGCAGCGCTTCCGCCCGCGCGGCCATCTCGGACGCGCTCACCGCCCCGCCGTGCCCGTTCTCGTACGCGACCGAGACGAGCAGCCCGACCCGCTGGGCCAGCTCCAACACCCGTACCGCACGCGGCGGATATCCGGGGGCGAGCACCTCGCGACCCCGCTCGGCCCGCGCCCGGTACGCGTCGACGGCCGCCTCGGCGACCGGACCCGACCCGGCGACATCGAGCCGCGACAACACCTCAGTGGCGTCGCGCAGGGCCTCCGCGAGCTCCCGCTCCGCCTCGCCGAGGGACGGCACATCGGCGGGCGGCGCCTCACGCACGGGCAGACAGTGCCAGACGACCTCCACGTGTACGTCACCGTCGGGCCCGGCCTCGTACACCTCGGGCACGAGCCCCAGCGCGGTCCCGTGACAGACCACCGCCTCCTCGGCCTCCAGGGCGCGGGCGTTGAACTCCGGCGGTCCGCTCAGCCCGAGCGGATGCCCGGGCGCGGGCAGGGCGACCCGCAGACCGGTCGTCCCGAGCGTGCGCAGCCGCCCCAGCGCGAGGGTGAGTCCGACGGGCGCGGTCTCACCGGGCAGCCCCTCGACCCGGTGCACGGCGTCCTCGCCGACGATGGCGACGACCGCGTCGTCCGGCGAGACAAACCCGGCCAACAGGGCATTTCCCCATGCCGCCAGCCGTCCTGAGCGTGATTCCGAAAGCATGCCTCCCACCCTAAGGACCGGCCGATGGATTGGGCGGGTCGACCGGTGGCGTAGGTTTTCCCTGGGGGCTGCGTCCACAGACGTCAGCGACGGCCGAGACTGCAATGGGAGACAGCGCGCTCATGAGCGATGTACTGGAGCTTGAGGACGTATCCGTGGTCCGAGAGGGCCGGGCTCTGGTGGACCAGGTCTCCTGGTCGGTGAAGGAAGGCGAGCGCTGGGTCATCCTCGGTCCCAACGGCGCCGGAAAAACGACCCTTCTGAACCTCGCCTCCAGCTACCTCTACCCCAGCCACGGCACCGCCACCATCCTCGGCGAGACCCTCGGCAAGGTCGACGTCTTCGAGCTGCGCCCGCGCATCGGCATGGCCGGCATCGCCATGACCGAGAAGCTCCCCAAGCGCCAGACGGTCCTGCAGACGGTACTGACCGCCGCCTACGGCATGACGGCCGGCTGGCACGAGGACTACGAGGAGGTCGACGAGCAGCGCGCCCGCGCCTTCCTCGACCGCCTCGGCATGACCGAATTCGTGGACCGCAAGTTCGGCACGCTCTCCGAGGGCGAGCGCAAGCGCACCCTCATCGCCCGCGCGCTGATGACCGACCCCGAGCTCCTCCTTCTCGACGAGCCCGCCGCCGGCCTCGACCTCGGCGGCCGCGAGGACCTCGTACGCCGACTCGGCCGCCTTGCCCGCGACCCGATCGCCCCCTCCATGCTCATGGTCACGCACCACGTCGAGGAGATCGCCCCGGGCTTCACCCACGTCCTGATGATCCGTCAGGGCAAGGTGCTCGCCGCGGGCCCCCTGGAGCTCGAACTCACCTCGCGCAACCTGTCGTTGTGCTTCGGCCTCCCCCTCCTCGTCGAGCAGGTCGGCGAGCGCTGGACCGCGCAGGGCCTGCCCCTGTCCTGACAACCAGGAACACCTGACCCAAACTTGATCGGCGCCCTGTCGGCGACAGGACTCGCGGACCTACCATGACCATGTGGACGACATCGACGCATGGGTGTGGTGGCTGATCGGCGCGGTCGGGCTCGGAATCCCGCTCGTCGTCACCGCGATGCCGGAGTTCGGAATGCTCGCCGTCGGCGCTGTCGCGGGCGCTGTGACCGCGGGGCTCGGAGGTGGTGTGGTCCTCCAGGTCGTGGTCTTCGCCGTCGTCTCGGTCGCGCTCATCGCGGTCGTACGCCCCGTCGCCGCCCGACATCGTTCCCAGCGACCCCAACTTGCCACAGGCATCGACGCCTTGAAGGGCAAACAGGCCGTAGTCCTGGAGAGAGTCGACGGTTCCGGTGGCCGGATCAAACTCGCCGGAGAGGTCTGGTCCGCACGCGCCCTCGACAGCGGACGCGCCTACGACGTAGGGCAAGAGGTGGACGTCGTGGATATCGAAGGGGCCACGGCGATCGTCATGTGACTCCTGAGGCGTCCAGTGAACGGAACGTCGCACGTGGCGAGTTGTGGTCTGACACACTCGTCCAGCAAGATCTTCGACAATCACAAGATCTTCCGGAAGCACCTAGGCGGAGAAGGGTACGGGGAATCACGATGGAACCGATCATCATCGTCCTGATCATTCTGGTGGTGTTGGTCTTCATCGCTCTGATCAAGACCATCCAAGTCATCCCACAGGCCAGCGCGGCCATCGTGGAGCGTTTCGGCCGCTACACGCGCACGCTCAACGCGGGCCTCAACATCGTCGTCCCGTTCATCGACTCGATCCGCAACCGCATCGACCTCCGTGAACAGGTCGTACCGTTCCCGCCCCAGCCGGTGATCACCCAGGACAACCTGGTCGTGAACATCGACACGGTCATCTACTACCAGGTGACCGACGCCCGCGCCGCGACCTACGAGGTCGCCAGTTACATCCAGGCGATCGAGCAGCTCACCGTCACCACGCTCCGCAACATCATCGGTGGCATGGACCTGGAGCGGACCCTGACCTCCCGCGAGGAGATCAACGCGGCACTGCGCGGCGTCCTCGACGAGGCCACCGGCAAGTGGGGCATCCGCGTCAACCGCGTGGAGCTCAAGGCGATCGAGCCGCCCACCTCCATCCAGGACTCGATGGAGAAGCAGATGCGCGCCGACCGTGACAAGCGCGCCGCGATCCTCACCGCCGAAGGTATCCGCCAGTCGCAGATCCTCACCGCCGAGGGTGAGAAGCAGTCCGCGATCCTGCGCGCCGAAGGTGAGGCCAGGGCCGCCGCACTGCGCGCCGAGGGCGAGGCCCAGGCCATCCGTACGGTCTTCGAGTCCATCCACGCCGGAGACGCGGACCAGAAGCTCCTCGCCTACCAGTACCTCCAGATGCTCCCGAAGATCGCCGAGGGCGACGCCAACAAGCTCTGGATCGTCCCCAGCGAGATCGGCGACGCCCTCAAGGGCCTCAGCGGCGCCATGGGCAACTTCGGCCCGATGGGCGGCATGGGCGGAGGCGGCGGCGGCCAGGGCAACGCCCCCACAGAACGCCGAGAAAAGCCGTCGGTCACCGACTGACGCCGACTGCGAAAGGCGGCTCTTCACGTCTCCGATCGGGGACGTGAAGAGCCGCCTTTCGCTTCTAGGGGCGCGGGGAACTGCGCGACCAGCCACAACGCACCCGCACCCAACGAACAACCCGCAGCGATCCAGCACAACCAGCGGAGCGTCTACGCCGCCGGCTGCGCAAGCCACTCCGGCAAAGCCTCAAGATCATCGCGCCCCAGCGCGAGCAACATCGCATCGGCCGGCGTCGGCTCGAACGGCTGCCGCAACAGCGGCATCCCCGCCTGATCCGGCGTACGCGCGGCCTTGCGATGGTTGTCCTCCGCGCACGAGGCAACCGTGTTCAGCCAGGAGTCCTGACCACCCTGCGCCCGAGGCACGACGTGGTCCACGGTCGTCGCCCGACGACCGCAGTACGCGCACCTGTGCCGGTCACGTACCAGCACACCCCGCCTCGACCACGGCGCTTGTCTTCGGAACGGCACCCGTACATAGCGGCAGAGCCTGATCACCCGGGGCGCCGGTATATCGAGCGCGGCTCCGCGCATACGCAGTTCGGGGTGGGCCTGCTCGACAACGGCCTTGTCCTGCAGCACCAGAACGACGGCTCGATTCAACGTCACCGTCGACAGCGGCTCAAAGCTCGCATTCAGTACCAGCGTGTCCCGCATCAAGCCCACCTCCCATCTGCACCGGCCCACCCCCTGGCGGGCTTGGATCAACTCTGGCCGGGCACGCCGAGATGGACAACGCAATAAAAAATGCCCGCCCCTGATCAATTCCATGACCAGGGGCGGGCAAACGTTCAGTGAACGCTCAGCTGTCCGCGGGAGCCGCGTATTCGGCGACGATCTGCGTCCGCGCCAGCGTGTGGAACCGGAGGTTGAAGCCCACGACGGCCGGGGAGGCGTCCGAGTCGGGACCGAGCTTCTCCTGGTCCACCGCGTACACCGTGAACACGTACCGGTGCGCCGGGTCCCCTGCAGGCGGCGCGGCGCCGCCGAAGTCCTTCGACCCGTAGTCGTTGCGCGCCTGCACCGCGCCCTCGGGCAGGCCCTCGAACTTCCCCGTGCCCGCGCCCGTCGGCAATTCCGCCACCGAGGCCGGTATGTCGAACACGACCCAGTGCCAGAAGCCGCTCCCCGTAGGGGCGTCCGGATCGAAGCACGTTACGGCGAAACTCTTGGTCTCCGGCGGGAAGCCCTCCCAGCGCAACTGCGGCGAGGTGTTCCCGGCCGCGTAGACCTGAGCGTCCTTCAGCGTCGCGCCCGGCTCGACGTCCTCACTCGTGACCGCGAACGACGGCACGACGGGATGGAAGTCATGGGGAAGCGGCGGCCTCTTGGGCTCGGTCACCTCGGCACCTCCTGATCGGTTCCTGATCCTTGGAAACTCTCGCCCCGAGCCTAGAACCAGTTGCGCTTGCTACCGACCTCTGAGAGCCACTGGTTGAGATACCCGGTCCAGTCGGTCCCCTGGTAGTCGTTGAGCCCCACCTTGAAGGAGCGGAACGTGTCGCTGCCCTCACTGAAGAGACCCGGCTTCTTGTCCATCTCCAGTACGACGTCCATCTCACGGTCGTCCGCGACGAAGCTGAGCTCGACCTGGTTGAGACCGCGGTACTGCTGCGGCGGGAAGAACTCGATCTCCTGGTAGAAGGGCAGCTTCTGCCGCGTGCCCCGGATGTGGCCGCGCTCCAGGTCCGCGTTCTTGAAGCGGAAGCCCAGCTGGACGAAGGCGTTCAACAG
Organism: Streptomyces sp. NBC_00878; assembly: GCF_026341515.1. NCBI lineage: Bacteria > Bacillati > Actinomycetota > Actinomycetes > Kitasatosporales > Streptomycetaceae > Streptomyces > Streptomyces sp. NBC_00878. Next base: position 8,606,382 of record NZ_JAPEOK010000001.1, read on the forward strand.
CGCCTGCTGCGCCGGCAGCGGATGCACGCTGATCGGGTCCAGGTCACCGGAGTCCACCGCACGCGCGATCTCAAGCTCCGTGGTCACACCGACGTTCATCCCGCGCAACGGCTGCCCGTCGATCGTCGTGATCGGCGTCTCCCACGGGATCTCGAGCCCGAACGGCACCGCGTGCACGGCGCCCGCCTGCAGCTCGAAGGCACCGCCGAGCCGCTGCTTCGTGAACGCGACGTCCTGCTTGTACTCCTGGTCGTCATGGCCCTCGACCTCGACCCGGGCCTGCAGACCGACCGACAGACCCTCGATCGCCTGGTTCACGGACCCGCCCTGGATCCGCACCTCACCCTGGACGACACCGCCGGGTACGACGTTGACCTCGGTCAGCACCGTCTCGACCGAAGCCCCACCGGCCCCCAGGCTCGCAAGCAGCCGCTTGAACCCCATGTCTTTTCCTCCTCGGGCAACGCCCCGTTGTTGTTCTTCCGGATCGGATCCTTGATCCATACAAACGCGATCCGGCCGTGTCCGGTTCCGCGCCCTCACCCTGGCAAGACGCGGGCTCCCTGACCACCCCGTACGCAGTCACACCTCTGCACTACGCTCGTACGCCATGATCACGGCCCCTGACCGTACGCCCCTCACCCGGGAGTTCTTCGACCGACCCGTACTGGAGGTCGCCCCGGACCTCCTGGGGCGCGTGCTCGTGCGCACCACCCCGGACGGTCCGATCGAGCTCCGCCTCACGGAGGTCGAGGCGTACGACGGTCCGAACGATCCCGGCTCCCACGCCTATCGCGGCCGCACGGCCCGCAACGGCGTGATGTTCGGTCCGCCCGGGTACGTGTACGTCTACTTCACCTACGGCATGTGGCACTGCATGAACCTGGTGTGCGGCCCGGAGGGCAGGGCGAGCGCGGTCCTGCTCCGCGCGGGCGAGATCACCGAGGGCGCCGAACTGGCTCGCAAACGTCGGCTTTCGGCCCGATATGACAGGGAACTGGCCAAAGGCCCGGCCCGCCTGGCCACGGCCCTGGGGGTGGACCGGGTCCTCGACGGTACGGACGCGTGCGCCCCCGAGAGTTCACCGCTGAGCCTTCTCAAGGGCACCCCGATGGCCTCCGACCAGGTACGCAACGGTCCACGCACGGGTGTGGCCGGCGACGGAGGCGTCCACCCGTGGCGCTTCTGGATCGACAACGACCCGACGGTGAGCCCTTATCGGGCCCATACTCCCCGCCGTCGCCGAACTTGACTCGCCCTTGGGTCGTCCGTAATGTAGTCCGAGCCGCTTGAACCGGGTACGGCGTTCAGCCAGCAGCCGGAAGCGGCCAACCCACTACTTTCGACTCCCTCTCAGCGAGGGTGAATTCGACGTGTCTGCATGTCTGAATTCAAGCTCGCGGAACTCGATTATGAGTTGCCGAGGGGATCGGCTAACGTAGTGAATGTCGAAAGGCCGCAAGGCCAAAAGGCAAACCCCACCGACTGGGAATCACGGCCCGAAAGGCTCTGATAGAGTCGGAAACGCAAGACCGAAAGGAAGCGCCCGGAGGAAAGCCGCGAGAGATTATCTCGGGTGAGTACGAAGGAAGCGTCCGTTCCTTGAGAACTCAACAGCGTGCCAAAAATCAACGCCAGATATGTTGATACCCCGTCCACCGCATTATGTGGTGGGTGGAGGTTCCTTTGAAAAAGTCCTGCCGGGCATGGTCCTGGCAGGCGCACAGCGAGGACGTTGTGAACAGCCGGGCTTATTCCGTCCGACTGTTCCGCTCTCGTGGTGTTGTCCCGATTACGGGAATACATTCACGGAGAGTTTGATCCTGGCTCAGGACGAACGCTGGCGGCGTGCTTAACACATGCAAGTCGAACGATGAAGCCCTTCGGGGTGGATTAGTGGCGAACGGGTGAGTAACACGTGGGCAATCTGCCCTTCACTCTGGGACAAGCCCTGGAAACGGGGTCTAATACCGGATAACACTCCTGCCCGCATGGGTGGGGGTTGAAAGCTCCGGCGGTGAGGGATGAGCCCGCGGCCTATCAGCTTGTTGGTGAGGTAGAAGCTCACCAAGGCGACGACGGGTAGCCGGCCTGAGAGGGCGACCGGCCACACTGGGACTGAGACACGGCCCAGACTCCTACGGGAGGCAGCAGTGGGGAATATTGCACAATGGGCGGAAGCCTGATGCAGCGACGCCGCGTGAGGGATGACGGCCTTCGGGTTGTAAACCTCTTTCAGCAGGGAAGAAGCGCAAGTGACGGTACCTGCAGAAGAAGCGCCGGCTAACTACGTGCCAGCAGCCGCGGTAATACGTAGGGCGCAAGCGTTGTCCGGAATTATTGGGCGTAAAGAGCTCGTAGGCGGTCTGTCGCGTCGGATGTGAAAGCCCGGGGCTTAACCCCGGGTCTGCATTCGATACGGGCAGACTAGAGTGTGGTAGGGGAGATCGGAATTCCTGGTGTAGCGGTGAAATGCGCAGATATCAGGAGGAACACCGGTGGCGAAGGCGGATCTCTGGGCCATTACTGACGCTGAGGAGCGAAAGCGTGGGGAGCGAACAGGATTAGATACCCTGGTAGTCCACGCCGTAAACGGTGGGAACTAGGTGTTGGCGACATTCCACGTCGTCGGTGCCGCAGCTAACGCATTAAGTTCCCCGCCTGGGGAGTACGGCCGCAAGGCTAAAACTCAAAGGAATTGACGGGGGCCCGCACAAGCAGCGGAGCATGTGGCTTAATTCGACGCAACGCGAAGAACCTTACCAAGGCTTGACATCGCCCGGAAAGCATCAGAGATGGTGCCCCCCTTGTGGTCGGGTGACAGGTGGTGCATGGCTGTCGTCAGCTCGTGTCGTGAGATGTTGGGTTAAGTCCCGCAACGAGCGCAACCCTTGTTCTGTGTTGCCAGCAACTCCTTCGGGAGGTTGGGGACTCACAGGAGACTGCCGGGGTCAACTCGGAGGAAGGTGGGGACGACGTCAAGTCATCATGCCCCTTATGTCTTGGGCTGCACACGTGCTACAATGGCAGGTACAATGAGCTGCGATGTCGCAAGGCGGAGCGAATCTCAAAAAGCCTGTCTCAGTTCGGATTGGGGTCTGCAACTCGACCCCATGAAGTCGGAGTTGCTAGTAATCGCAGATCAGCATTGCTGCGGTGAATACGTTCCCGGGCCTTGTACACACCGCCCGTCACGTCACGAAAGTCGGTAACACCCGAAGCCGGTGGCCCAACCCCCTTGTGGGGAGGGAGCTGTCGAAGGTGGGACTGGCGATTGGGACGAAGTCGTAACAAGGTAGCCGTACCGGAAGGTGCGGCTGGATCACCTCCTTTCTAAGGAGCATCTAGGCGCCTGTCTCTCCGGAGCTGGCGTCCAGGGCCATTACGTCGGCACACGTCCGACGGTGGTTGCTCATGGGTGGAACGTTGATTATTCGGCACTCTCAGCCATCTCGGCTGCCAGTACTGTCCTTCGGGGCGTGGAAAGCTGATCACGAGTGGCGAGGGTGCCGGGCACGCTGTTGGGTGTCTGAGGGTACGGCCGGTTGATCGGCTGCCTTCAGTGCCGGCCCCAGTGAACTCGCCCGTGAGGGTGGGGTGGTGGGTGGTTGGTCGTTGTTTGAGAACTGCACAGTGGACGCGAGCATCTGTGGCCAAGTTTTTAAGGGCGCACGGTGGATGCCTTGGTACCAGGAACCGATGAAGGACGTGGGAGGCCACGATAGTCCCCGGGGAGTCGTCAACCAGGCTTTGATCCGGGGGTTTCCGAATGGGGAAACCCGGCAGTCGTCATGGGCTGTCACCCACATCTGAACACATAGGGTGTGTGGAGGGAACGCGGGGAAGTGAAACATCTCAGTACCCGCAGGAAGAGAAAACAACCGTGATTCCGGGAGTAGTGGCGAGCGAAACCGGATGAGGCCAAACCGTATACGTGTGAGACCCGGCAGGGGTTGCGTATGCGGGGTTGTGGGATCTCTCTTCTGTCGTCTGCCGGCGACAGGACGAGTCAGAAACCGTTGATGTAGGCGAAGGACATGCGAAAGGTCCGGCGTAGAGGGTAAGACCCCCGTAGTCGAAACATCAACGGCTCGTTTGAGAGACACCCAAGTAGCACGGGGCCCGAGAAATCCCGTGTGAATCTGGCGGGACCACCCGCTAAGCCTAAATATTCCCTGGTGACCGATAGCGGATAGTACCGTGAGGGAATGGTGAAAAGTACCGCGGGAGCGGAGTGAAATAGTACCTGAAACCGTGTGCCTACAAGCCGTGGGAGCGTCGGAGTGCATGCTTGCATGCACTCTCGTGACTGCGTGCCTTTTGAAGAATGAGCCTGCGAGTTTGCGGTGTGTTGCGAGGTTAACCCGTGTGGGGAAGCCGTAGCGAAAGCGAGTCCGAATAGGGCGGTATAGTAGCGCGCTCAAGACCCGAAGCGGAGTGATCTAGCCATGGGCAGGTTGAAGCGGCTGTAAGAGGTCGTGGAGGACCGAACCCACCAGGGTTGAAAACCTGGGGGATGACCTGTGGTTAGGGGTGAAAGGCCAATCAAACTCCGTGATAGCTGGTTCTCCCCGAAATGCATTTAGGTGCAGCGTCGTGTGTTTCTTGCCGGAGGTAGAGCACTGGATAGGCGATGGGCCCTACCGGGTTACTGACCTTAGCCAAACTCCGAATGCCGGTAAGTGAGAGCGCGGCAGTGAGACTGTGGGGGATAAGCTCCATGGTCGAGAGGGAAACAGCCCAGAGCATCGACTAAGGCCCCTAAGCGTACGCTAAGTGGGAAAGGATGTGGAGTCGCAGAGACAACCAGGAGGTTGGCTTAGAAGCAGCCACCCTTGAAAGAGTGCGTAATAGCTCACTGGTCTAGTGATTCCGCGCCGACAATGTAGCGGGGCTCAAGCGTACCGCCGAAGTCGTGTCAATCCAGCATGAGGGCCAACGCCCGCTGGGTTGGGTAGGGGAGCGTCGTGTGCCGGGTGAAGCCGCAGCGGAAGCTAGTGGTGGACGGTTCACGAGTGAGAATGCAGGCATGAGTAGCGATACACACGTGAGAAACGTGTGCGCCGATTGACTAAGGGTTCCTGGGTCAAGCTGATCTGCCCAGGGTAAGTCGGGACCTAAGGCGAGGCCGACAGGCGTAGTCGATGGATAACCGGTTGATATTCCGGTACCCGCTGTGAAGCGTCAAACATCGAACCTTCTGATGCTAAGACCGTGAAGCCGTTCCGGACCCTTCGGGGAAAGGAAAGTGGTGGAGCCGTCGGCCCAAGGTGGTAGTAGGTGAGTGATGGGGTGACGCAGGAAGGTAGTCCAGCCCGGGCGGTGGTTGTCCCGGGGTAAGGGTGTAGGCCGTGTGGCAGGTAAATCCGTCACACATTGAGGCTGAGACCTGATGCCGAGCCGATTGTGGTGAAGTGGATGATCCTATGCTGTCGAGAAAAGCCTCTAGCGAGTTTCATGGCGGCCCGTACCCTAAACCGACTCAGGTGGTCAGGTAGAGAATACCGAGGCGTTCGGGTGAACTATGGTTAAGGAACTCGGCAAAATGCCCCCGTAACTTCGGGAGAAGGGGGGCCATCACTGGTGATAGCACTTGCTGCTTGAGCTGGGGGTGGCCGCAGAGACCAGCGAGAAGCGACTGTTTACTAAAAACACAGGTCCGTGCGAAGCCGTAAGGCGATGTATACGGACTGACGCCTGCCCGGTGCTGGAACGTTAAGGGGACCGGTTAGTCACATTTCGGTGTGGCGAAGCTGAGAACTTAAGCGCCAGTAAACGGCGGTGGTAACTATAACCATCCTAAGGTAGCGAAATTCCTTGTCGGGTAAGTTCCGACCTGCACGAATGGCGTAACGACTTCTCGACTGTCTCAACCATAGGCCCGGTGAAATTGCACTACGAGTAAAGATGCTCGTTTCGCGCAGCAGGACGGAAAGACCCCGGGACCTTTACTACAGTTTGATATTGGTGTTCGGTTCGGCTTGTGTAGGATAGCTGGGAGACTGTGAAGCGGGCACGCCAGTGTCTGTGGAGTCGTCGTTGAAATACCAGTCTGGTCGTGCTGGATGTCTAACCTGGGTCCGTGATCCGGATCAGGGACAGTGTCTGATGGGTAGTTTAACTGGGGCGGTTGCCTCCCAAAGGGTAACGGAGGCGCCCAAAGGTTCCCTCAGCCTGGTTGGTAATCAGGTGTTGAGTGTAAGTGCACAAGGGAGCTTGACTGTGAGACCGACGGGTCGAGCAGGGACGAAAGTCGGGACTAGTGATCCGGCGGTGGCTTGTGGAAGCGCCGTCGCTCAACGGATAAAAGGTACCCCGGGGATAACAGGCTGATCTTCCCCAAGAGTCCATATCGACGGGATGGTTTGGCACCTCGATGTCGGCTCGTCGCATCCTGGGGCTGGAGTCGGTCCCAAGGGTTGGGCTGTTCGCCCATTAAAGCGGTACGCGAGCTGGGTTTAGAACGTCGTGAGACAGTTCGGTCCCTATCCGCTGTGCGCGTAGGAGTCTTGAGAAGGGCTGTCCCTAGTACGAGAGGACCGGGACGGACGAACCTCTGGTGTGCCAGTTGTCCTGCCAAGGGCATGGCTGGTTGGCTACGTTCGGGAGGGATAACCGCTGAAAGCATCTAAGCGGGAAGCCTGCTTCGAGATGAGGGCTCCCACCCACTTGATGGGTTAAGGCTCCCAGTAGACGACTGGGTTGATAGGCCGGATGTGGAAGCCTCGTAAGGGGTGAAGCTGACCGGTACTAATAGGCCGAGGGCTTGTCCTCAGTTGTTCGCGTCCACTGTGTTAGTTCTGAGACAACGAACAGTTGTCGGCTTTTGAGCAGAACACCTAACTGAAAAGTGTGCTTGTTCGCTCGAAACCATTAGGGTTTCGGTGGTCATAGCGTGAGGGAAACGCCCGGTTACATTCCGAACCCGGAAGCTAAGCCTTACAGCGCCGATGGTACTGCAGGGGGGACCCTGTGGGAGAGTAGGACGCCGCCGAACAATCTTTGGAGGACCTCTGGTCCCAGCGACTCGCTGGGACCAGAGGTCCTTTTTTTGTTTTCCGAAGCGCGCTGGGTACCCGGCTGCGCGAGAATGACTTGCGGTACCGATGACAGGAGTCACCCATGTCCACCAACTCTCCCGACGAGCGACCGGAGCGCGACCAGCGACGCCGGGACAGTGGTGACCGCGGCGGGTACCGCGGGGGCCCGCGCCGTGACAACGACCGCGGCGGGAACGGCCGGCGTGACGACGATCGGGGCGCCCCGCGTCGCGATGACAACCGTGGCGGCAGTGGTGACCGTGGTGGCTTCCGCCGAGACGACAATCGTGGCAGCGGTGGCAGCGGTAGTGGTGGTGGCGGATTCCGCGGGCGCGACGACCGTGACCGTGGTGGTCGTCCGCCGTTCCGTCGTGATGACCGTCCTGGTGCGCCGAGCCGTGACGACCGTGACCGCGGTGGGTTCCGTCGCGACGACAACCGCGGTGGTGGAGACCGTCCGGCGTTCCGCCGTGACGACGATCGGGGCGGCCCGCGGCGTGACGACAACCGCGGTGGTGCCGGCGATCGTGGTGGCTTCCGGCGTGACGACCGTCGTGATGACAACCGCGGAAGCGGCAGCAGTGACCGTGGTGGCTTCCGCCGAGACGACAATCGTGGCGGTGGCGGCGACCGTGGCGGCTTCCGTCGCGATGACAATCGCGCTGGTGGAGACCGTCCGGCGTTCCGCCGCGATGACGAGCGTGGTGGCCCGCGGCGCGATGGTGACCGTCCGCCCTTCCGGCGTGACGATCGTCGCGGCGACGACCGCGATCGTGGTGGGTTCCGTCGGGACGACAACCGTGGTGGTGGAGACCGTCCGGCGTTCCGTCGTGACGATCGTCGGGACGACGACCGTGGTGGTCGTCCGCCGTTCCGTCGTGATGACCGTCCTGGTGCGCCGAGCCGTGACGACCGTGACCGTGGTGGGTTCCGTCGGGACGACAACCGTGGTGGTGGAGACCGTCCGGCGTTCCGCCGTGACGACGATCGGGGCGGCCCGCGTCGCGATGACAACCGTGGCGGTGGCGGCGACCGTGGTGGCTTCCGCCGCGACGACCGTCGTGATGACAACCGCAGTGGCGGCAGTGACCGTGCCGGCTTCCGTCGTGACGACAACCGCGGAAGCGGCAGCAGTGACCGCGGTGGCTTCCGTCGCGACGACCGCCGTGACGACCGCAGGGACGATCGTCGCGACGGCGACCGTGCCGGCTACGTCCGTCGAGATGATCGGCGTGACGACCGCCGCGATGACCGTCGTGATGACAGCCGCGGTGGTGGCGGCGACCGTGGTGGCTTCCGGCGTGACGACAACCGTGGCAGCGGGGGCGGCGGATTCCGTGGGCGTGACGACCGTGGTGCACCGCGTCGCGACGACAGCCGTGGCCGCCCCGGTGGTGGCGGCGGATACCGGGGGCGTGACGACCGCGGTGGACGGGGCGGCGACGACCGCCGTGGCGGCGGTCGCTTCCGCGAGGAGCGGGACCGCGATCGCGAGCCGATCAAGCGGCTGCCGATCCCGGACGACGTCACGGGCGAGGAGATCGACAAGGACGTACGGCAGGAGCTCCAGAGCCTGCCCAAGGGGCTTGCCGAGGACGTCTCCCGGAACCTGGTGATGGTGGCCAGGCTCATCGACGAAGACCCCGAGGGAGCGTACGGCTACTCCAGGGTGGCGCTGCGGCTGGCATCACGTGTCGCCGCCGTACGGGAGGCGGCCGGTTTCGCCGCGTACGCGAACCAGAAGTACAGCGAGGCGCTTGCCGAGTTCCGGGCCGCGCGGCGCATGACAGGCAGTGTGGATCTGTGGCCGGTCATGGCGGACTGCGAGCGTGGCCTTGGGCGGCCCGAGAAGGCGCTCGACATGGCTGGGGCTCCCGAAGTGCAGAAGCTCGACAAGGCCGGCCAGGTCGAGATGCGGCTCGTGGCGGCCGGTGCGCGGCGGGACATGGACCAGCTCGACGCGGCCATCGTCACGCTGCAGAGCCCCGAGCTCGCCTCCAACTCCGTACAGCCGTGGACCGCGCGACTGCGTTACGCGTACGCCGATGCGTTGCTCGCGGCCGGGCGGGAGGGCGAGGCACGCGAGTGGTTCGCCAAGGCCGTCGAGTCCGACAAGGACGGCAGCACGGACGCCTCGGACCGGCTTGCCGAGATGGACGGCGTCGAGTTCGTCGACGTCCTCGTGGAGGACGACAGCGACAGCGACAGCGACGGGGATGGCGATGACGACAGCGACGGTGATGTTGAGGTCGTGAACTCCGGGACTCCGGAGCCGAAGTCGGCCGAGGTCGGCGACGACGACGCGGACTCGGACCCGGACCTTGGCGAGGGTGAGTTGAAGGGCTGACGGCTCCGCAGGAGTCGCAGGAGTCGTACGAGCACATGGGCGGGATCCCCGAGGGGGTCCCGCCCTTCGTGTTTCAGGGGGTCAGGGCGCGCAGCACCAGGCCCGACGCCGGCTTCGGGCCGAACGACGTCGACTTGCGGGGCATCGTGACGCCCTGGCTCGCGAGGGCGCGTACGACCTCCTCGTGGACCGGGTGCATCAGGACGGCCGTGCCGCCGTCGCGCTCGGCCTTGGCGACCGTGGCGGCCGTGTCGTGGATGTACGCGATGTGCTCCGGGACGTCGGGTATCCGCCAGACATGGTCGAGGAGTGTGGAGTGCAGGACCGTCGCGTCGAGGGTGCGCCAGGCGTCGGGGCGGTCCGCAGGGATCGTGCGGGCGAGCAGGTCCGGGGACGGGCGGTCGACGAGGTGGAAGGCGCCGTCGCCCGCAAGGAGGAACGCGTTTCCCTCGGCGGCCGCTACGGAGAGGGCCTCCAGGGCCGTGGAGAGAGGGCCGTTGACTTGGCGTACGCGGAAGTCGTCGCCAAGGGCTGCCAGGGCGTCGGCCACCGGGAGGCGGTGCAGGAGGCGGTGGATCGCGCGGACGCGGAGTGGGTAGCGGGCGGTGTCGACGAGGAGAACCAGGCCGAAGTCCCAGGGGCTGGGGGAGGGATGCTCCGCGCGTAGACGCAGATAAGTCGCCCAGCGGTGGTGGCCGTCGGCGATGAGGGCCTGGCGGTCGGCCAGGTCTGTCCGGATCTCGGCCAGGCCCGCAGGGTCTGTCACCGCCCACAGTCGATGGCTGAAGCCGTCCTCCGTGGTCGTGGAGAGCAGGGGAGCGCGCTCGGCGGTGTGCTCGATGACGGCGGTCGTACCGGAGACGGAGCCGTTGCCGCGGTAGGTCAGCAGCAGGGGTTCGAGGTTCGCGGAGGTGGCGCGCATCAGGGCCGCGCGATCCGCGACGATGTGCGGCATCACGCCCTCGTGCGGGAGGACCACGCCCTCCGACGGCTCCGAGAGGCGCAGGGTGCCTATGACGCCGCGTTGCAGCGTGCCGTCGCCGTGGCGCTGCTCGTAGACGTACAGGCCCGGCTCGGAGTCCGTGGTCAGGACGCCCTCGGACTGCCAGCGGTGCAGGGTGTCGGCCGCCTGCTCATTGCGGGCGCCGGGTGTGTCGGCCTGGGGGAGGATCAGCCGGACGATGTTGTGCGGGTCCGACGATTCGAGGTGGTGCAGGCCGTCAGGTCGTACGACCACGTCGTACGGCGGCGAGGTGACGGCGGAGAGGCTGCCGACTCGGTCGGGGTCGTAGCGCAGGCCCCGGAACGGGGTGAGGTCTAGGCCCATGCCGGCCGGTACGTCCACGGGACCTGCAGTGTTCATTGAGGCATCGTAAGTGTGTCAGTGCCATGAGCGATGATCGGGGGAAAGGGATCGAACGAGGAGCGATGTGTAATGAGCCAGACCGTGAGGACGCGGCCCGAGGGCATTGACCGGGCCCTGAGCGAGGCGTACGACACGGCGCTGCTCGACCTGGACGGGGTGGTGTACGCGGGCGGGCACGCGATCGCGTACGCGGTCGACTCGCTCGGCACGGCCCGTGCGGGCGGGATGCGTCTGGCGTACGTGACGAACAACGCGCTGCGGACGCCCGACACCGTCGCGGCGCATCTCACGGAGCTGGGGATACCGACTGAGGAGTCGGACGTCATCACCTCGGCGCAGGCGGTGGCCAGGCTGATCAGCGAGCAGGTGCCGCAGGGGGCACGGGTTCTGGTGATCGGTGGGGAGGGGCTGCGGGTCGCGCTGCGCGAGCGCGGGCTGGAGCCGGTCGAGTCGGCCGAGGACGAGCCGGTGGCGGTCGTGCAGGGGTACGGGGGGCCCGATCTGGCGTGGGGCCGTTTCGCGGAGGCCTGCTATGCCATCGCGCGCGGGGTGCCGTGGTTCGCGTCCAACACCGATCTGACGATTCCGAGCGCACGGGGGATCGCCCCGGGCAACGGCGCGGCCGTGGAGGTCGTACGGATCGCGACCGGCGCCGAGCCGCAGGTGGCGGGCAAGCCGTTGCCGCCGATGCACCGCGAGACGATCCTGCGGACCGGGGCGGAGCGCCCGCTGGTGGTGGGGGACCGGCTCGACACGGACATCGAGGGCGCGTTCAACGGCGAGGTGGACTCGCTGCTGGTGCTGACCGGTGTGACCGACGGGGCGCAGCTCCTCGCCGCGCCGCCGGAGCACCGGCCGACGTATGTCGACGCCGATCTGCGGGGGATGCTGACCGGGCAGCCGGAGGTCGTCGAGGCGGGCGAAGGGTTCCGCTGTGGGGGCTGGACGGCGACGGCCGGTGGCGAACGGCTGGAACTGGAGGGCGAGGGCGAGGCGATGGACGGGCTGCGGGCGCTGTGTGCCGCCGCCTGGACGGCCGCGGGGGATGGGGCGTGCGAGCTGGACGGGGGGAAGGCGCTGGCGCGGCTGGGGCTTTGAGCGCGGGTGCGGAGGGTGCGGAGGGTGCGGAGGGTGCGACGGCTTCCTCGGCTTCCTCGGCTTCCTCGGCTTCCTCGAACTCCTTGGACTGCTTGGATTCCTTGGTTCCGCGGCCTCCGTGGGCCCTTCGGCGGGGCTCCGGAGTGCGGCCTCAAGAGGAAGGTCGCGCAGGTCACCGCATACGCGGATCGAGCTCGCGGGGAGGGTAGGCTAACCTAACTGCGTGTTGGTCGACAGTCCCTCTGTACCGCGCGCGGAGACCGCCCCCGCGCCCCCAACCCGCCGGGCGATACGGGCCGCTGGGCTCTTCGTGTCCCTCGCCGTGCTGGTGCTCGTCGCGTTGGCGAGTATCGCGATCGGCGCAAAAGAGCTGTCCCTGGAGCAGGTCTGGCACGGCTTGTTCGAGGACACCGGAACGTACGGCGACGTCGTGGTGAGCGAGCGGCTGTCGCGTACGGTCCTCGGGCTGCTCGTGGGCGCCGCGCTCGGCCTTTCCGGGGCAGTCCTCCAGGCGCTGACCCGCAATCCGCTCGCCGACCCGGGACTGCTCGGCATCAACGCGGGCGCGTCCGCCGCGGTCGTCACGGCCATCACCTTCTTCGGTGTCACCTCGCTGAGCGGCTATGTGTGGTTCGCCTTCGCGGGGGCGGCCGTCGTCGGGGCGCTCGTGTACTTCCTCGGCGGCAGCCGGGGTGCCACACCGGTGCGGCTCGCGCTCGCCGGCACCGCGATCAGCGCCGCGCTCTACGGCTATCTGCAGGCCGTGATGATCATGGACGAGGCGGCGCTCGGCAAGATGCGCTTCTGGACGGTCGGTTCGCTGGCCTCTGCAACGAACACGACCATCGAGCAGGTGCTGCCGTTCCTCGTGATCGGCACGGTCCTCGCGCTGGCACTCGCCCGGCCGCTGAACGCCATGGCCATGGGCGACGACACCGCCCGCGCGCTCGGGGCACATCTGAACCGCACCCGCGGGCTGTCGATGGCCGCCGCGACCGTGCTCTGCGGGGCCGCGACCGCCGCCTGCGGGCCGATCGTCTTCGTCGGGCTGATGGTTCCGCACGTCGTACGGTCCTTCACCGGGCCCGACCTGCGCTGGATCCTGCCGTACGCCACCGTGCTGTCACCGGTGCTGCTGCTCGGTGCCGATGTCATCGGCCGGATGATCGCCCGGCCCGCGGAGCTCCAGGTCGGCATCGTCACCGCGATCCTCGGCGGGCCGGTCTTCATCTTTCTCGTACGACGGCGGAGGACGGCGCAGCTGTGAAGCCCCCACGCAACCAGACCGGACAAGATCAGCCGGGTTCCGTCCGGGCCTTTCGTACTCGGACCGTTCGTGCCGGTGGCGGGCTGTCGGTCCGTTTCGATGTCCGCGCGTTCACGGTCGTCGCGCTGTTGCTCGTGGCCGCGCTCACCGCGAGTGTCGTGCTCATCGGCACCGGCGACTTCCCGATACCGGCGGCCGACGTCCTCAGGACGTTGCTCGGCAACGGCGACGCGGGCCAGGAGTTCATCGTCAACGAGCTGCGCCTGCCGCGGGTCCTGGTAGGGCTCCTGGTGGGAGCCTCGCTCGGGCTCGGCGGCGCGCTCTTCCAGGCCATCTCCCGCAATCCGCTGGGCAGTCCGGACGTACTCGGTCTCGGGCAGGGTGCGACGGCCGGCGCGCTCGTGATGATCGTGCTGTTCCCGGGGAGCGCCACCCAGGTCACCGTCGGGGCGCTGGTCGGCGGCCTGGTGACCGGGCTCGCCATCTATGTGCTCGCCTGGAAGCGGGGTGTGCACGGATATCGGCTGGTTCTGGTCGGTATCGGTGTCGCCGCGATCGTCACGGCCGTCAACGGCTATCTGATCACCAAGGCCGACCTCGTCGACGCGGCCCGCGCCATCGTCTGGATGACCGGTTCGCTCAACGGCCGTGACTGGGCCCAGGTCTGGCCGCTGCTCGGGCTGTGCGCCGTCCTCGTACCGCTGGTTCTCGGCAACGCGCGCGGGCTGCGGATGCTGGAGATGGGCGACGACGTGGCGTACGCGCTCGGTGTCCGGGTCGAGCGGACGCGGCTGCTGCTGATGGTGGCCGCCGTGCTGCTCACCGCGTCCGCCACCGCGGCCGCGGGTCCGGTCGGCTTCGTCGCGCTCACCGCACCGCAGCTCGCGAGGCGCCTCACCCGCTCGCCGGGACCCAACCTGGTGCCCGCGATGTGCATGGGCGCCACCCTGCTGGTCGTCGCGGACTGGGCCTCGCAGCGGGCCTTCGGTGCCGACCAGTTGCCCGTCGGCGTCGTGACCGGAGTGCTCGGCGGTGTCTATCTGCTGTGGCTCCTGGTCACCGAGCGGAAGGCGGGCCGGATATGAATGCCGACGACGGGACCAGTACGGCCGCCGGCGACATGGCGAGTACGGCCGCCGATGACACGACACGTATGGCCGTCGACGACACGATGAGCGCGGCCGATGACGACTCGATGAGCGCGGCCGATGACGGCAAGTCGCGTACGGCCGTCGACCGCAAGACGAGTACGGGCGCCGATGGCGGGCCGCACGTGAACACCCGAAGGAGCACTGTGAACCGCCTGTCCGCCGAGAACGTCACCCTCGCCTACGACCAGCGCGTCATCGCCGAGCAGTTGTCGGTCGAGATACCGGACAACTCGTTCACGGTGATCGTCGGCCCGAACGCCTGCGGCAAGTCCACGCTGCTGCGCGCGCTGTCCCGCATGCTGAAGCCGCGCCAGGGCCGGGTGCTGCTCGACGGGCAGGTCATCCAGTCGCTGCCCGCGAAGAAGGTGGCCAGGACGCTCGGGCTGCTGCCGCAGTCGTCGATCGCGCCGGACGGGATCACCGTCGGCGACCTCGTGGGGCGCGGGCGCTACCCGCACCAGGGGCTGTTGCGTCAGTGGTCGACCGAGGACGAGCGGATCGTGCGCGAGTCCATGACCTCGACCGGAGTCGCCGAACTGGCCGACCGATACGTCGACGAACTCTCCGGAGGCCAGCGCCAGCGCGTGTGGATCGCCATGGCACTCGCCCAGCAGACTCCGCTGCTGCTGCTCGACGAGCCGACGACCTATCTCGACATCCAGCACCAGATCGACGTGCTCGACCTGTGCGCGGAACTCCACGAGGAGCAGGGCCGCACCCTGGTCGCCGTACTGCACGACCTCAACCACGCGGCCCGGTACGCCACTCACCTGATCGCCCTGCGCGAGGGCTCGGTGATCGCCGAGGGCGCCCCGGCCGACATCGTCACGGCCGAGCTGGTCGAGGAGGTCTTCGGACTGCGCTGCCAAGTCATCGACGACCCGGAGACGGGTACGCCGCTGGTGGTGCCGGCGGCGCGGAAGGCACGTACGTCCGCCGCGTCCGTCGGAGTCACGAAGAGTTAGTGCTCCCGGAGGGCGCAGGATGATCGCCGAGGGCCGACCGGGCGATGCGGAGCAGGAGCAGGATCAGGATCAGGATCAGGATCAGAGGAGCTTTCTGAGCCTGAGCAGGTCGCGCAGGCCCGCTTCGAGCTTGACGCGGCCCGAGCCCCAGGCCTTCGCGAAGTTCAGCTCGCCGTCGACCATCGCGACCAGGTCGTCGCCGGCCATCGTGAGCCGGATCTCGGACTTGTCGGGTGGTGGGCCCTGGACCGTGTCGAGCACCTCGATCCGGCCGTCCTGGAGACGGCCGACGAAGGTGACGTCGAGGTCGGTGATATGGCAGCTCAGCGAGCGGTCCAACGCCGCCGCGCTGCGTACGTCGCCGTCCGCGCCCGCCATGTTGTCCGAGAGCTTGTCGAGTGCGCTGCGGCACTCCTCAATCGTGGCCATCGCGATCGACGGTACCTCAGTGCTTCGCGGTAGCGTCGAGTCATGAGCGACTCCATGACCGGCCCGGAGACGGGAGCCTTCGACACGGGGCCCTTCGGTGCGGAGGGTCACGTTCCGGCCGAGGGCGTGCCCGGGCCCGTGTCCGAGCCGGTTCCGATGCCGGTACCGGGTTCGGCTCCGGCTCCGGCTCCGGTGCCGTCCGCGGATCCCGAAGCCACGGCCCGGCCCGAAGCCGAAGCTGTAGCCGAGGCCGTAGCCGGACCTGAGGCCCGAGCCGAGGCGGCGCCCGTCGCGGAACCCGGGCCTGACTCGGTATCCGAACCCGACTCGGCACCCGAACCCGACTCGGCACCCGAACCCGACTCGGCACCCGAGGACGATCCCGCCGCCCCCGCTCCGCTGCACGTGCCGCGTACGCCCACGGGCAACGCCGAGGCCGACGCCCTGCTGGACCGGCTGGCCGATGTGGACCACCTCGCCACGGACGGGCACGTCGAGGTGTACGAGGATGTGCACCGGGGGCTGCGCGACGCGCTCACCGCGCTCGACGCCCGCCCGGGACCTCCGGTTCCCACCCGCCACCCGACCACCACCCCTCAACGAGGCCCTGCGGGCCGCCCATCCGATTCTTCGTACGTACACAGGAGCTGAACCGAACGTGGCAGGAGTGGCACGACGCCGCCTCGACGCCGAGCTGGTCCGGCGCAAGCTCGCCCGCTCGCGCGAGCACGCCGGACAGCTGATCGCCGCCGGGCGGGTCACCGTCGGCAAGACTCTCGCGACCAAGCCCGCCACCCAGGTGGAGACCGCCGCCCCCATCCTGGTCGCCCAGGACGACAACGACCCCGACTACGTCTCGCGCGGCGGCCACAAGCTCGCCGGGGCGCTGGAGGCCTTCGTTCCGCTCGGTCTGGAGGTCGAGGGGCGCAGGGCGCTGGACGCCGGCGCCTCGACCGGCGGTTTCACCGATGTACTGCTGCGCGCGGGCGTCGCCCACGTCGTCGCCGTGGACGTCGGCTACGGGCAGTTGGCCTGGTCTCTTCAGAGTGATGAACGCGTCACCGTCAAGGACCGTACGAACGTACGCGAGTTGACGTTGGAGGCGATCGATGGGGAGCCGGTGGATCTTATTGTCGGTGACTTGTCCTTCATCCCGCTCGGCCTGGTGCTGCCCGCCCTTGTGCGGTGCGCGGCGCCCGGAGCCGACCTGGTGATGATGGTCAAGCCGCAGTTCGAGGTGGGCAGGGAACGGCTCGGGAGCGGCGGAGTCGTCCGCAGCCCCGAGCTACGGGCGGACGCCGTACGCGGTGTGGCCCGGCAGGCGGGGGAACTGGGACTCGGGGTGAACGGTGTGACGGCCAGCCCGCTGCCCGGGCCCTCGGGGAATGTCGAGTACTTTCTGTGGCTGCGTGCCGGGGCACCCGCACTGGACCCGGCCGACGTTGACCGTGCAGTGGCGGAGGGGCCGCGTTGACACAGACCCGAGCTCGTACTGTTTTTCTGCTCGCCCACACCGGACGGCCCGCGGCCATCCGCAGTGCCGAGCTCGTCGTCCAGGGGCTGGTGCGTTCCGGTCTCGGCGTACGGGTCCTGGAGGCGGAGGCGGCCGATCTGCCGTTGCCGGCGAGCGTGGAGCTCGTCAAGGAGGCGACACCGGAGTGCCTCGACGGGTGTGAGCTGCTGATCGTCCTCGGCGGTGACGGGACGCTGCTGCGCGGCGCCGAGTTCGCCCGCGCCTCCGGGGTGCCCATGCTCGGCGTCAACCTCGGGCGTGTCGGCTTCCTCGCGGAGGCCGAGCGCGACGACCTCGACAAGGTCGTCGACCGGGTGGTGACGAAGGCGTACGAGGTCGAGGAGCGGATGACCGTCGACGTCGTCGTGCACAGCAACGGCGATGTCGTCCACACGGACTGGGCGCTCAACGAGGCCGCCGTGCAGAAGGCGGGGGCCGAGAAGCTCCTGGAGGTCGTGCTGGAGATCGACGGGCGGCCGGTGACCGGGTTCGGGTGCGACGGGATCGTACTGTCGACGCCGACCGGGTCGACGGCGTACGCGTTCTCCGCGGGCGGGCCCGTGGTGTGGCCGGAGGTGGAGGCGCTGCTCATGGTGCCGATCAGCGCGCACGCCCTGTTCGCCAAACCGCTGGTGACCTCGCCGAACTCGGTGCTGGCCGTGGAGGTCCTGCCGCACATCCCGCCCGGGGTGCTGTGGTGCGACGGTCGCCGCACGATCGAACTGCCGCCCGGCGCCCGGGTGGAGGTCCGCCGGGGGGCCGTGCCGGTGCGGTTGGCGCGGCTGCACCATGCCTCGTTCACCGATCGGCTCGTCGCCAAGTTCGCGTTGCCGGTGGCGGGGTGGCGGGGCGCTCCGCACTGAGTGCTCCGCAGGGAGCGGGGCTTGTCGTTGGTTTGGTGCGGGCCGGTGGGGGCTGGTCGCTCCCCCACTCTCGGCTTCGCTCGAGCGGGGGGACCCCCATCGCGGCGGAGCCGCATATCGACACAGCCCCGCGCCCCTGAAAGACGGGGCTACGCCCCTGTCTTTCGTCTTTAGGGTGCGCGGCGAACTGCGCGACCAGCCCCCACGCGCCCGCAGCCGGGGGACGGGCAATTCGGTCAACCGCACCTGGGGGTTTGTGGAGGGACTGGGGCCGCGTCGCGCCGGGTGGCCGAAACCTCGTATGGTCATGTCCGTGTTGGAGGAGATGCGGATACGGTCGCTCGGAGTCATCGACGACGCGGTCGTCGAGCTGTCACCCGGCTTCACCGCCGTGACCGGTGAGACCGGCGCGGGCAAGACGATGGTGGTCACCAGCCTGGGCCTGCTGCTGGGCGGGCGCGCGGACCCGGCCCTCGTGCGGATCGGGGCCAAGAACGCGGTCGTGGAGGGGCGGATCTCCGTCCCCGACGGTGCCTCGGCCGTCCTACGGGCCGAGGAGGCGGGCGCGGAGCTCGACGACGGGGTGCTGCTCATCAGCCGTACCGTTTCCGCCGAGGGACGATCACGAGCACACCTGGGCGGGCGTTCCGTGCCGGTGGGGCTGCTCGCCGAGCTCGCCGACGACCTGGTGGCCGTGCACGGCCAGACCGATCAGCAGGGGTTGCTCAAACTGTCCCGGCAGCGGCAGGCCCTCGACCGGTACGCGGGCGACGCCGTCGCCGTACCGCTCGCCAAGTACGCGGGCGCCTACCGACGGCTGCGCGCCATCTCCACCGAGCTGGACGAGATCACCACGCGCGCGCGGGAGCGTGCCCAGGAAGCCGACATGCTGCGCTTCGGGCTCGACGAGATCGCCGCGGTGGAGCCGCGGGCGGGCGAGGACGTCGAACTGGCGGCCGAAGCCGAGCGGCTCGGGCACGCGGAGGCGCTGGCGTCCGCCGCCACGGCCGCGCACGCCGCCCTCGCGGGCAATCCCGAGGACCCGGAGGCCATCGACGCCACGACGCTCGTCGCGGGCGCGCACCGGGCCCTGGAGGCCGTACGGTCCCACGACGCGGCCCTCGGCGCGCTGGCCGGCCGCATCGGGGAGATCGGGATCCTGCTGGGCGATGTGGCGGGGGAGCTGGCGGGGTACGCCGACGACCTCGACGCGGACCCGCTGCGGCTCGCGGCGGTCGAGGAGCGGCGCGCGGCGCTCACCGCGCTGACCCGCAAGTACGGGGAGCACGGCGAGGGCACGGCTACGGTCCTGACCTGGGCGGAACAAGGAGTCGCGCGACTCCTGGAGCTGGACGGCGACGACGACCGGATCGGCGAGCTGACGGCCGAGCGGGACGCGCTGCGGGCCGAACTGGGCGGGCTGGCACAGGGGTTGACGGACGCCCGTACGGAGGCCGCCGAGCGCTTCGCCGCCGCCGTGACCGCCGAACTCGCCTCGCTCGCCATGCCGCACGCGCGCGTGTCGTTCGAGATCCGGCAGACCGAGGACCCGGAGGGCGTGGAGGTCGGCGGCCGGCCGGTCTCGTACGGGCCCGCCGGGGTCGACGAGGTGGAACTGCTCCTCGCTCCGCATCCGGGGGCGCCGCCGCGGCCCATCGCCAAGGGGGCGTCCGGTGGTGAGCTGTCGCGCGTCATGCTGGCCGTCGAGGTCGTGTTCGCGGGTACGGATCCGGTGCCGACGTATCTCTTCGACGAGGTCGACGCGGGTGTCGGCGGCAAGGCCGCGGTCGAGATCGGGCGGCGGCTCGCGCGGCTCGCCAAGAGCGCGCAGGTCGTTGTCGTCACCCATCTCCCCCAGGTGGCCGCCTTCGCCGACCGGCAGTTGCTGGTCGAGAAGACGAACGACGGGTCGGTGACCCGGTCCGGGGTGAAGGTCCTGGAGGGCGAGGCGCGGGTACGGGAGCTGTCGCGGATGCTGGCCGGGCAGGAGGACTCGGAGACGGCCCGGGCGCACGCGGAGGAGTTGCTGGCGGCGGCCCGGAGCGACGGGTAGCCGCCGCTCCGCGGCGGGCGCCGTGTGCCGCTCCGCGGCAGGACGCTCACCCGCTCCGCGGGCCGAACTC
This sequence comes from Streptomyces sp. NBC_00878, assembly GCF_026341515.1. Lineage (NCBI taxonomy): Bacteria > Bacillati > Actinomycetota > Actinomycetes > Kitasatosporales > Streptomycetaceae > Streptomyces > Streptomyces sp. NBC_00878. The sequence continues at coordinate 8,626,544 of NZ_JAPEOK010000001.1, forward strand.
CGCCGCTCCGCGGCGGTTTCCCCGCCCACCAGCCCGTGTTGAGCGCTCCGCGCTCCGCGATTCCTGCCTGCTCCGCGAGTCCCGCGCGCTCCGCGAGTCCCGCGCGCTCCCTGAATTCCGCGCGCCCCCTGAATTCCGCGCGCTCCGCGAATCCTGCCCGCTCCCCGAGTCCCACCCGCTCCGCAAACCAACCACCGTCCACCTCTCACTAATGTGAGTGATCACCCGCACCCCCTCTCCGCCACCCAAAGCCACCCCACCCCCACCCCACCCTCTCGATGGTCCGCAACTCCCGCGAGCCCTGGCATCCTTAGAAGAGGAGCCCGAGCGGTACACCCCCACCGCGCGTTCTTTCTGTACGTTTCTTCGTGACCGCCCGACGCCGAACCAGGAGCCCCGGCCACGTGAGCCACGTGAGCAGCCACTCACCGCCCGGACAGTCGCCGCTGCGCACTGTCCAAGTGCTCGGCGGCGGCAGCGCGGGCAGCTGTGCCCATGTGCGGTCGCTGACCTCGGGGCTCGTCGAACGGGGCGTGCGGGTCACCGTGTGCGCCCCGGCCACGGCCGACCACACGTACGACTTCAGCGGTGTCGGAGCCGAGCACGTGCACGTGCCGAGGCGGAACGATCCGACCTCCATGGCCGTGCTGCGGGCGGCCTGCGCGGACGCCGACCTGGTGCACGCGCACGGGCTGCACTCCGCGTTGCGGGCCGCGCTCGCGCTCAGCGGACGGCGCGTCCCGCTCGTCGTCACCCTGCACTCCCGCCCGTACGCCGAGGGCGCGCGGGCGCATCTGCTGCGCCTCCTTGAGCGGCGCGTGGCCAAGGCCGCCTCCGTGGTCCTCGGATCCTCGTCCGACCTCGTGGACCGGGCCCGCAGCAGGGGAGCGCGGGACGCGCGGCTCGCCGCGGTCGCGCTGCCCGCCCCGCGCAGGCCCGCCGAGGGCGAGGACGCCGACCGGCTGCGTCCCAAGGCGCGTGCCGAACTCGGCGCGACCGACCGGCCGTTGCTGATGACCGTCGGCTCCCTCGAACGGCACCGGGGGTACGACACGCTGCTGGACGCCACGCGCGCGTGGCGGCGGCTCGATCCCGTACCGCTGCTGGTGGTCGCCGGGGAGGGTCCGCTGCGCGGTGAACTCCAGCAGCGCATCGAGAACGAGGGGCTGCCCGTGCGTCTCGTCGGCCGACGGGACGACATCGGGGAGCTGCTCGCCGCCGCCGATCTCGCGCTGCTGCCCGGCAGTTGGGAATCGCGCTCCGTGCTGGCCCAGGAAGCCCTCCACGCGCGCGTGCCGCTCGTCGCGGCTGCCGCCGGAGGCATCCCCGAACTCGTCGGCGACGCCGCCGAACTCGTCCCGCACGGCGACTCCGAAGCGCTCGCCGAGGCCGTCGCGGATCTTCTCACCGACCCCGACCGGCGGGAACTCCTCAAGGACAAGGGCACGCTCCAGGCGGCCACTTGGCCGACCGAGGACGAGACGGTGGCCCAGGTCCTCAGCGTGTACGACGAGTTGACCAAGCCCTTGCCGCTGCCGTAGGACCGCTCGAGAACGGGGCGGCGGCTACGGGACGAGTCTGCGGGCCCGCAGCGCCAGGCTGAGCGCCAGCACCGTCTGCGGGTCGTCGAGGTCCGTCCCGAGCAACTCCCCGATCCTCGCGAGCCGGTTGTAGAGCGTCTGCCGGTTGAGGTGCAGCTCGCGCGCGGTCTCCGCCTTGCGGCCCGCGTGCGCCAGATACGTCTCCAGGGTGGGCAGCAGCGGCGGCTTGGAGCGATGGTCGTGGTCGCGGAGCGGGCCGATCGCGCGGTCCACGAAGGCGGCCAGGTCCGGCTGGTCCCGCAGGCGCCACAGCAACAGGTCGATGTCCAGGCGACGGGCGTCGTACCAGGGGCGGTCGGACAGCCCCTGGGCCGCCGTGGCCGTCTCGGCCGCGTGCCGCAGGCCGGCCGACGCGGCCGTCCAGCCGCCCGCCACGCCGACCACCACGACCGGCGGCTGCGCCCCCGGACGCTGCATGCCCGCCCGCTCCACACCGGCCCGCAGCGCCGCCGCGACGCGGTCCGCGACCGTCGACCGCTCGGACTCCGAGCGCAGCCCCAGCAGCAGCGGTACGCGGCCCTCGACAGGGCGTACGCCCAGCAGGACCGGCACCCCCACCGAGGCCAGCTCCTCGGCGACCGCGCGCGCCAGGACGGCCCAACCCCCGCCGGGGGACAGCCCGTCGGTGAGCCGCATCACCACCGGGAGCAGCGGCCCCGGGCCCGGCTTGAAGCCGAGCACCCGGGCCTGCGCGGGCGCGTCCTCGGCGGCGACGCGGCCCTCGGCGAGGTCGGTGAGGAAGTCGCCCCGGCCGCGCGCCGCCAGCTCCTCCTCCTGGCGGGCCTGCATCAGGACCACGGCGAGGATGCCAGCGGCCTGCTCGGCCGCCATACGGTGCACGGGTGCGAGCGGGGCGTGCGGGGCGTTCACGGGCAGCAGGACGAGCCGGGCGCGGACCGAACCGGTGCCGGGCCCGCCGCCGGGCACCTCCACCAGGACCGACCCCGCCGGCGGATCCTCCTTGTGCTGGCCGCGCAGCCCCTCCCACACCTGGAGCGGATCGGCGTTCGCGGGGCCGCTCCCGGCGGCGTACAGGAGCTGACCGTCCGGGGTCTCCAGGAAGACCGGGTTGCCGCTGAAGTCGGCCAGGATGCCGAGGACCTGGGGGATACCGCCTCCGCCGAGCAGGGCTTGCGTGCAGCGCCGGTGTACCGCCTCGGCGCGCTGGAGCAGCGCGTAGTGGCCGTTGACGATCTCGGTGTGGATCTCCTCGGTGACCGCCACGAACGCCACCTCGCGGTGCAGTTGGACGAGCGGCAGACCGGCCGTCCGCGCCGTCTCCACGAGGGCCGCGGGCAGCCGGGTGAAGCGCGTGCCCAGTTCCACGACGAGGGCCGCGATGCCGCGCTCGGCGAGGGTGCGGACGAAGGCGCGCTGGTCGGCGGGGCGGGTGCCGAGCCCGTACCCCGTGGTCAGGAGCAGTTCGCCGCCCTTCAGCAGGGATGCGATGTTCGGTACCTCGCCCGCGTGCACCCAGCGCACGGTACGGTCCAGCCGGTCGGCGCCCGCGAGGATCTCCGGCAGGCCGCCGCGCAGCCCGGGCAGCTCCAGGGCCCGCCGCACGGTGATCCCGCCGCCGCGCGCGTCCGGTGTGTCGATACGGCTGTCCATGACGCGGACGCTACCTCGTCCTCCACCTGCCGTGAGGTGCCGGACAGGGCCTACGCGGGCGGGATGTTGTGGTTGAAGCGGAACACGTTGTCCGGGTCGTACTGGGCCTTCACCCACGCCAGCCGCCGGGTGTTCTCGGTGCCCAGGCCCGCCTCCACCCGGTCCTCGCCCTCGTCGCCGATGAAGTTGAGGTAGACCGCGCCGGTGCTCCACGGCCGGACGTCGGCGCGCACGTCCCGCACCCACTGGACGCAGCGCTCGTCGTCCGCGGGGTCCTCCCAGATGCCGAAGGGGTGCACTGCCCAGGCCGCGTCCCGGTACGGCACCGGGTACGCGCGGGGGCCGTCGGCGACCGCGCCGCCCAGCGGGAACAGCATGTGCTTGGTTCGGGTGGGCACGGGCATCGTGTCCGCGCGGGCGCAGAAGACGTCCACGAACTCGTCGGGCGCGCCCGTCAGGTACTCCGCCGACCAGTAGTTCCGCATCCCCGGCGGATCGTCGATCATGCACTGGAGGTCCGCGTACGGGATCGCCGTGACGATCTCCACCTCGTGCGGCAGTGCCAGCAGGGGCTGGGCGGTCTTACGCAGGTCGTCCTCGCTGCCCGCGTACGTCACGAGGGCCCCGCACAGCAGCGTGCCGACCAGGTGCTCGGGGACGAACTCCTCGGGCGGTCCGGTCAGGTAGAGCACGCCGCCGCCCGCCTCCACCGGCCCGGTCTCCATGATCTCGCGGAAGACGCGGGTCACCTCCGGGCCCGACTCGGGGCGATACAGCACCAGGGCCATCGCGAACTCGGGCAGCTCGTGCAGTTTCAGGGTCAGCGCGGTCGCGACGCCGAAGTTCCCGCCGCCGCCGTGCAGGGCCCAGAACAGCTCGGGGTTCTCCTCGGCGCTCGCGTGGACCGCAGAGCCGTCGGCGGTCACCAGATCGACGCCGAGCAGGTTGTCGACCGCGAGCCCGAACGTCCGCTCCAGCCAGCCGCTTCCGCCGCCCAGTACGAAGCCGCCGACCCCGGTGGTCGAGGCGCGGCCCCCGGTGGTCGCCAGGTGGTGCGGCTCGGTGGCGCGGTCCATGTGGCTCATCGTCGCGCCGCCCCCGACGCGTACGGCCGCGGCCCCGGGGTGGACCGTCACCTCGTGCATCCGGCGCAGGTCGACGACCAGACCGCCGTCGTTCAAGGCCATGCCCGCCACGCTGTGGCCGCCGCCGCGTACCGCGATCTTCAGGTCCAGGTCCCGGGCGAACCGCACCGACCGGGTGACGTCGGCCTCGTTCGCGCACTGCGCGATCACTGCCGGACGCCGGTCGATCATCGCGTTGAAGACCGTCCGGGCCTCGTCGTACCCCGGATCCTCAGGAGCGAAGACGTCACCGACGAGGTCCTCGCGGAGCGCGGCGAGCGCCGCACCCGCCTTCGAGAGGGAAGCCATGGCCGCCCCCCTTCCAGAGCAGGGGCATACACGTACTTCCCAGGCTAGGCGGGCAGGGCCCATCGGTCGCGCCGAGCCCGCGGGCCGGCCGTCGTGCGGCTCCCCTGGGAGCCCGGGGCAGTCGCACGGACCGCGTGACGGCCCTCGGTGCAGGTTCCCCTCACCGCTGGCCATTGACTGGGCTGTCACCTGCGGGTTCCGATGCGGTCCCGATGGTCTGTCCACGGTTCTGTTCCATGATCGTGATCCTCTCCTCGGGCTGTCCCGTTCGCTCGGCCTCTGTGAGCCGCGTGAGAGACGGTCGGAGCCGGTGCGCGAGGGCGGGGTCCCAGAGTTCGATCTCGCCTGCGAGCAGGCCGAGAGATACGCCCGTCTCCGGGTTCGTACTTCGAGCGATGCCCGCCCACTCCACCCGCGGCGGGGTTATCCTCTGCGCTCCGAGCGGCGCGCCTCGGTTCGATCCTCGACGGGTTGGTGGTCGGGCGTCAGGTGCCGGGCGAGCAGCAGCGCGGCCCACAGCTGCAGCCGTCTCTCGGTGAGAGGCCGGTCCAGCATCTGCTCCGCCCGGCGCAGCCGGTAGGTGACGGTGTTCTTCGCGACCACCAGCCGGTCGGCCGTAGCCTGCGTCCGCCCCTGGTGCTCGAACCAGGACAGCACTGTCTCGCGCAGGGCGGGCGCCAGCGGGTCCTCGTTCCTGCCGAGATCCCCGAGTTCGCGCGCGACGAACTCACTGGCCTGTTCACGGTCGGTCGTCATCATCGCGACGACATCGACATCGGCGTAGCGGACGACATCGCCGTGGGGCACCGCGGAGTGCTGGGCCACCCGCGCGGCTTCGAGGGCCTCGCGATGCGACCGGCGGAACCCCTCGATCCCATACCCAGGCTCCCCCAGGAAGAGCAGCGTCCCCGGACGGGCGAGACGGTCGTCGACCGGCGGTGGCGGTACGTCCCTGGCCAGGGCACACCAGGCCCACACCGCGGTCCGGCCGACCGGCATGACGAGTCTCGCCGTGGCTCCGAGCGCGTCGATCGTCGCGGACGCAGCACGGTGGACCACCGTCGCGTCGGCGTGGCCTGGTGTCGCGTGCTGGAGCACCAACGCGACGTGCAGCCGCCCGTCCAACTGGTAGCCCAGCGTGCGGGACGCCGCGGCCACGTCGACCGGACCGCCGTCGAGGATCGACCGCACCGCCTCGTCACGCGCGGCGTTGGCGCTGCTCAGCCAGGCGCGCTCCTCCTCGTGATAGGTCTCGGAGGCCCCACGGGCGAAACCGTCCACGTAGGTGAAGAGCAGCCGGGAGACCAGGGCGAGCTGCTCGGGCTGCTGCTCGACGGGTACGAGGGTGCGGCAGGCCTCGATGAAGGACTCGGCCAGGAGTGCGTGTCCCAGCCTGATGGAGGCCCACACCTGGTCCAGCGTGATCCGGCGGTGGACGAACTCCCGCATCTGCCGGTCCCCCTCGGCCGTAAGGCCGGCCTGCTCGACCTTGCCCGCGTCCAGCGCGACCAGCAGGTGCAGCGCTACGGACTCGGGCCCCAGCCGCTTGGTGGCGAGGACGGCCTCGCTGCCGCCGAACACCGGATCGGCCTCGATGTTCCGCAGTGCGACGCGGTATCCGAGTTCCACCGCCCACGCCACCGGGCCCTCCCCGAGACGGGTACGCGCCGCCGCCAGGGTCTCCGGCAGGCACACTGGGTCAGGGACGGCCGGCCCATCAGGACGCAGCCGGCGCACCCAGCTCCCTGGTTCCGAGGCTGCGGTTCCACTCACCGTTGTCCCCCTCTGCCGGCTTGTTGTCCTCCTCTGCCGGGTCCGCCGGGTCCCGCCGTTCCGCGGCATCGCCAAGCAGGCTGGACAGGAGGTGCCGGAGTTCGGCCGGACCGGGCTCCAGTACTACCCGGTCATCCATCACATGACCACGAACACAGACCACGAATTTCGCGATCGAGATCGACGGTGACACGGCCTGTTCCTGCCACTACCTGTACGTTGCCCACTTCTCCGACGACGGCACCGTCACCAGAGGTCCCGACGAATCCGTCGCCGCTTCCGCCGCTTCCGCCACTTCGTACTGCACGGCGTCGAGCGTTGCGCGTGCCTCCGCAGCCACGCCCCGGACCGGGTCTTCGGTCCGGGGCTGTGGGCGTACGGATCAGGCTCCGGCCGTGGGCAACTCGAAGTCCGGGAACTCCTCGACGACCGAACCCTCGGGGATGGCGTCGTTGTCCTCCGCGCTGCCGAAAGCACGCCACAACTCATAGGCGATCTCGCGCGAGATCCGGCCGTCGCGCATCTCGAAGATGTGCACGAGACGCATGTTCATCCTGGTGCCGATCGGGTAGGGCAGGTTCGGCATCTTGTCCCCGATCACCGTGACCTCGGCGATCTGGTCGTCGAAGACGAACTGCTCGGTGGCGAACCGGCGCAGGGAGGTGGTCTTGTGAAAGCCAACGGTCTTGAAGATGTCGTGGTACGCCGACAGCACCTCCTTCGGGTCGGTGTAGATCATCCCGCGGCTGGGCGCCTCCCAGCTGATGTCGTCGGCGTAGAGGGCAACGGCCTTCTCGACGTCTTCGGGGTTCTCGTTGTGGAAGTGCGCTTCGATCACCGCGAGGTTGCGGGCGACGATCTCGTCGCGGGTGAGCTCGCTGTCGAGGCGGGTGTCGGTGAGCACGTCGACGTGGCTGAGAGTCATCTTCTTTTTCCTTCGGGTCGGCGGGTGGTGTAAACGGGTTTCCTTTGGGTCGGTGGGTGGTGCAGACGCGCGGACGGGGCGTGGGTCAGGGCGGTCGGGACGGCTCGTTCGTCCGCGGCGGCGGGTACGGCGGGGCGGAGGCAGCGTGGCGAGGACGAGCGGGTACTCGCCGCCGCGTGCGGCCTTCCACACTGTCCCCCTGGCACACACCGTCCTTTTGGCGATGGCCAGCTTTTCGCGGAGGTCATCGCGGCGCCGACCACCAGCGTCGGGAGCATCATGCGGGCGGCGATCGCCGAGCTCAGCGGCGCGGCGGGACCCGGCCCGACCATCGGGCGGTCCGGTCGTTGACCGGGCGCCTTGAAGATCATCAGGTCCTCTCGTCAGGCCGGGCGGGCGCGCGGCGGCCGGAGGGAACGGGTAGCACACGCCCGCGTGAGCGACGTGACCGCAGGGCCGTGCCGGTGGGATTCCTGGCGGGCCGTGCCGACATGGTGGTCGGCGTCCTGTGCCTCGTCTGCCGCGTCGCTGGTGCCGGGCCTGTGGGCAGGAGCAGCGCGCCCCAGACCTCGGGCCGGTGTTCAGACTTCGGGCAGGAGTGCCCACCTGCGGCTCACCGACCCGGTGGCCCACGACCATCTCCCGTTCAGCACCCCCCTGTTGTCAGCGAGCGCGCCCAGGTTCTCCTGGGGGAAGGCACGTAGGCGATCGGCCTCTGACAGCACGGCGGCGGCCTGGTCGCGGCCACCCCGCCGGAGCCGACGGGGAACTGGAACATCGGGTCGCAGGGTCAACGTCATCGTCGCTCCTCGCCGCTCGCTGTTGTGTGGGGCGTGGCCAGACCGGGTGAACCCGCCCTGATGCCAGGAATCGTCTGCGACAACGAGCACCGTCGTCTTGGTCCGGGCGACCAGAACGAACCGGTCGGGTTGCACCGGGTGAGCATCGGGCGACGGGTGCAACTCACCAGAACCCCGGCGACGGCGGCGAGGCGGCGAGCCGCGCGGGTCAATCCGCCGGGCCGTTGTTGGTCGGCCAGACCAAGTGCCGACGCCAAAGGTTCCGCTCTACTCGCTCTACGGCAGTGCGACGAGAGTCAGCCCTATCGACGCCGGCGCGGCGAGGTCTCATCGAGGAGGCAGGGAATGACGGAGCAGTCCACGGTGCACGGCGACCGCGTCGCCACCGAAGCCTTTGTCCCTGCCTACGTGCGAGCCTTCGGTCCTGCCTACATGCGCCGGGTCGTCGGTCATCTCCGTGGCGCCGACGGGCTCCGTGGTGGAGACGTTCACAGCCGTGTCCCTCGCCCGGCGCTCGTGGCCCTCTGCACACACTGCGCACAGCCGCTTGTGGCCTTCCGCACGCAGCACGGCTCGGACATGCCTGCAGCGGTCCGCTCGACCGGCAGCTTCCCGGCCAACGTGCTGTCCGCGTGCCGTGGAGCTCGACGGAGCTCGACGCCGTCCAGGAGAACACGGAGCTCGACGCCCTCCGGGAAGACGGGAAGACGTCGAGCCCTTCGTGCTCTGGACGGGCGCTCTGTACGGACTCCAGCACACCCCGCCTGACCAGCCTGACCATTCGCATCACCGAGCGCAGCTGCGGTCCTGGTCGGCTGCCCCACCCATCGGACTCACGAGGAGCGACCATGACACTCACTCCCCATTGGATCGGCGGCCGTCGGTACGAGACGGCCGGCGATCGCCTGCCGGTGCTCGACCCCGCCACGGGCCAGACGCTCGGCGAGGTCCTGCAGGCCGACGCCGAGGTCGTCAAGCAGGCGGTCACGTCGGCCGTCGCGGCGTTCCCGGCGTGGCGGAACACCACGCCCGCGCGGCGGGCCCAAGTGCTCTACGCGTTCCGGAATCTGCTGCGTGAGCACACCGACGAACTCGCCGCACTGGTCACGGCCGAGCACGGCAAGACCCTCGCCGACGCTCGCGGGGAGGTCGCCCGCGGTATCGAAGCCGTCGAACTGGCCTGCGGCGTCCCCGGTCTGCTCAAGGGCGAGTTCTCCGAGCAGACCGGCACGAACATCGACACCTACTCGATCCTGCAGCCGCTGGGCGTGTGTGTCGGTATCACGCCGTTCAACTTCCCGGTGATGATCCCGCTGATGAAGATCGCGGTCGCGGTCGCGGCGGGGAACAGTTTCATCCTGAAGCCGAGCGAGCAGGACCCGGGGGTGTCGGTCCGTCTCGCGGAGCTGGCGAAGGAGGCGGGACTTCCGGATGGTGTGTTGTCAGTGGTTCACGGTCGCCAGGAGACCGCCGAAGCCCTGATCGACCACCCGGACACCGCGGCGGTGTCGTTCGTGGGGTCGACCCCGGTCGCGCACAGCATCTACAAGCGTGGGGCGCAGGCGGGCAAACGGGTCCAGGCCCTCGGCGGGGCGAAGAACCACCTCGTCGTCATGCCCGACGCGAAGATCGAGGCCGCGGCGGACGCGCTCGCGTCGGCGGCGTTCGGCTCGGCGGGTCAGCGGTGCATGGCGATCACCACCGCGGTCGTGGTCGGCGAGGCCGCCGAACCCCTGTTGGACGCCCTGAAGGTCCGGGCCGAGGCCGTCGTGATGGGCGCCGGCGCCGCGGACGGCTCGGAGATGGGGCCGCTGGTCAGCGCAGCGGCTCAGGAGCGGGTCCGCGGTCTCGTGGCGCGGGCGATCGAGGCAGGCGCCCGGCCGGTGGTCGACCGCAGCACGGAGTCCGTCGCGGGCAGCGAGGGCGGATTCTTCGTCGGCCCGACGCTGCTCGACAACGTGGCGTCGACCTCGGAGATCTACCTCAAGGAGGTGTTCGGTCCCGTCCTGATCGTGCTCCGCGTCGACACCCTTGATGAGGCGCTTGAGCTGATCCGCACCAACGAGTACGGCAATGGCGCGGCGATCTTCACCCGCAGCGGTGCCGCCGCGCGCCAGTTCCAGCGCGAGGCCGCCGCCGGGATGGTGGGCGTCAACGTGCCGATTCCCGTGCCGGTGGCGCCCTACAGCGTGGCGGGCTGGAAGAACTCGATCTTCGGGGACACCGGTCTGAACAACGGAGCGTGGCGTTTCTACACCCAGCCCAAGTACGTGACATCCCGGTGGGACGAGGCCGTCGCCGGGGTCGACCTCGGCTTCCGCCCCAACTGACAGGTACCGCACCACGAACAGCGCGATCGATGCCCGCGATCGACGACAAAGACGCGATCAGTACGACGACCAAAGAGACAAAGAAAAGAAAAAGAGACAAGAAAGGGACTGCAGATGAGGCTCGTAGGATTCCTCAAGGACGGCGTCCGGCACATGGGAGCCGTCGAGGGCGACCAGGTCCGTGACCTCGGCACGGCGAAGGAGTTCTGGGTCGAACCGAAGGCCGGTGCGACCGCGGTGGGCGGTGACGTCGTTCCGCTCTCGTCGGTGACGCAGGCGCCCGCAGTTCCGGAGACCTCCCGGATCTTCTGTGTCGGTATCAACTACCACTCCCACGCGGGTGAGGCGAAGAGCGTCGCGGGTCTGGACGTGCCGAAGTACCCGATGATCTTCGCTCGGTGGCAGCAGTCGCTGGTCGTCGACGGTGACGCCGTGCCGGTACCGCCGAAGGAGGAGGGGCTCGACTGGGAGGTCGAGCTCGCCGCCGTCATCGGAGCGCGGGTGTGGGAGGCCGAGGAGGCCACCGCCCTCGACCACGTCTTCGGCTACACGGCGTTCAACGACCTGTCGGCCCGGACGAAGCAGCTGCTGACGCCGCAGTTCACGCTCGGGAAGAACTCCGACCGCAGTGGCCCCATCGGCCCGGTACTGGTCACCTCGGACGAGTTCGGCGACCCGTCCGGCGTGCGGGTCGAGACCCGTGTGAACGGCGAGGTCATGCAGTCCGGCAACACCAAGGACCTGATCCACTCGGTGGGGCAGATCATCGAGTTCATCACCGACACCCTCACCCTGCTGCCCGGCGACGTGATCGCCACCGGCACCCCGGGCGGCGTCGGGGTCGGCCGGGACCCCCAGGTCTTCCTGCACCCGGGCGACGTCGTCGAGGTCGAGGTGGAGCGGATCGGCGTCGTGCGGAACCCGATCGTTGACCGTGGGGACCTCGTGTGACGGAGACGGAGGGGCGTGCCACCGCGGTGGTCGCGGCCCCGCCGCACATCGCGGACCGGATCCACCACGACCTGCACACGCGGCCGAGATCGTGGACCCGCTCGTACGGGTCCTCGACATCGCCTCGCGCGTCGTGGCGCCGGGCGCCGCATGGATCACCAACCGGATCGCCAACCAGGACGAGTGCACGGACTGCTTCCCCGTGAGGTCTTCGACGCCCTCGGCGCCGAAGACCTCGGATCAGCCCCCGTACGCCCCGGACGCCGTCAGCCGCAGCGCCGTGTCGATCAGCGGCACGTGGCTGAACGCCTGCGGGAAGTTGCCGACCTGGCGCTTCAGACGCGGGTCCCACTCCTCCGCGAGGAGCCCGAGGTCGTTGCGCAGGGCCAGCAGCTTCTCGAAGAGCTTGCGGGCCTCGTCCACGCGGCCGATCATCGCGAGGTCGTCAGCCATCCAGAACGAGCAGGCCAGGAACGCGCCCTCGTCACCCTCCAGGCCGTCCACGCCCGCGTCCTCACCGGAGGTCGGGTAGCGCAGGATGAAGCCGTCCGACGTGGACAGTTCGCGCTGGATGGCCTCGATCGTGCCGATCACGCGCTTGTCGTCCGGCGGCAGGAAGCCCATCTGCGGGATCAGCAGGAGCGAGGCGTCCAGCTCCTTCGAGCCGTACGACTGCGTGAAGGTGTTGCGCTCCTTGTCGTAACCCTTCTCACACACGTCCCGGTGGATGTCGTCGCGCAGCTCGCGCCACTTCTCCAGCGGGCCGTCCGCGTCGCCGGACTCGATGAGCTTGATCGTCCGGTCGACGGCGACCCAGGCCATCACCTTCGAGTGCACGAAGTGGCGGCGCGGGCCGCGCACCTCCCAGATGCCCTCGTCCGGCTCGTCCCAGTGGTCCTCCAGGTAGCGGATCAGCTTGAGCTGGAGCAGCGAGGCGTAGTCGTTGCGGGCCAGGCCCGTCATGTGGGCCAGGTGCAGGGCTTCGGTGACCTCGCCGTACACGTCGAGCTGGAGCTGACCCGCGGCGCCGTTGCCGACCCGTACGGGCCCCGAATTCTCGTACCCGGGAAGCCAGTGGAGCTCCGCCTCGCCCAATTCCCGTTCGCCCGCGATGCCGTACATGATCTGCAGGTTCTCCGGGTCGCCCGCGACCGCGCGCAGCAGCCACTCGCGCCAGGCGCGCGCCTCCTCGCGGTAGCCGGTGCGCAGCAACGAGGACAGGGTGATCGCCGCGTCACGCAGCCATGTGTAGCGGTAGTCCCAGTTGCGGACACCGCCGATCTCCTCGGGCAGGGAGGTCGTCGGGGCGGCGACGATGCCGCCCGTCGGCGCGTACGTCAGTGCCTTCAGCGTGATCAGCGAGCGGACCACGGCCTCGCGGTACGGCCCGTGGTACGTGCACTGATCGACCCAGTCGCGCCAGAAGTCCTCGGTGGCCTCCAGCGACTGCTCCGGCTCGGGCAGCGCGGGTGGCTGCTTGTGCGAGGGCTCCCAGGAGATCGTGAACGCGATCCGGTCACCCGGCGCGACCGTGAAGTCCGAGTACGTCGTGAGGGCCTTGCCGTAGGTCTCGCACGCGGTGTCGAACCACACCGAGTCGGGACCGGCGACAGCCACCGTCCGCCCCTCGTGCTTGTGCACCCAGGGCACCACACGCCCGTACGAGAAACGCATCCGCAGCGCGGAGCGCATCGGGACGCGGCCCGTGACGCCCTCGACGATTCGGATCAGCTGCGGCGCGCCGTCACGCGGGGGCATGAAATCCGTCACGCGGACCGTGCCGCGTGAGGTGTCCCACTCCGATTCGAGGATCAGCGAGTCGCCGCGGTAGCGGCGGCGGGCCGCGGTCGGCGGTTCGGCGTCGGCGGCATGCGCCGGACCGAGCCGCCAGAATCCATGTTCCTCCGTGCCGAGAAGTCCTGCGAAGACGGCGTGGGAGTCGAAGCGGGGGAGGCACAGCCAGTCCACCGTGCCGTCCCTGCAGACCAGCGCGGCTGTCTGCATGTCTCCGATTAGTGCGTAGTCTTCGATGCGCCCGGCCACGTGCAACTCCAGTCGAACGGCCACGTCGCCCCCCGAGGGGCGGTCGCTCTTTGCGGTCAAGGGAACGTATGTAAATCGTCGTCGCGCGACGTCAATTGTCGTGGTGATGTCGTAGCGAAACGAACTGACGAGCTCTCGAAGTTCCGGGCGACGGGCGTGGGTGGTGCCGTTTGCCGGCCTGACTCGGCAGCGATCGTCCGAGCAGGATACGACGCACGATGATGATCCGCGCGCCGCTCCGGACAACCCGTCTGCGCCGAACGAGTGAGCACGACTGTGGTCCGTGTCGACCTGTGTGCAGAGCGTGGCCGGAAGCGGCCTCGCCCCGTCGCTGATACCCTGGTAGCCCGTGGACCGGTGGGCGCCCCGGCAGGAAAAGGGACCCCCGAACCGCAGCGACGGCACCTCCGGAAACCTCCGGGTCGGGCAGCCGTACCGCACCAGACACCGCGACCACGGGAGCCCCCTCTTGGCCATGCCGCCCGCTGCTTTTCGAAACAGCACAGCCACGACGACCAAGCACATCTTCGTCACCGGGGGTGTCGCCTCCTCGCTCGGCAAGGGGCTGACCGCCTCCAGCCTGGGCGCGCTGCTCAAGGCGCGGGGTCTGCGGGTCACCATGCAGAAGCTCGACCCGTATCTGAACGTCGACCCGGGCACCATGAACCCGTTCCAGCACGGTGAGGTGTTCGTCACCAACGACGGCGCCGAGACCGACCTGGACATCGGCCACTACGAGCGCTTCCTCGACGTCGACCTGGACGGCTCCGCCAACGTCACCACCGGGCAGGTCTACTCGACGGTCATCGCCAAGGAGCGGCGCGGCGAGTACCTCGGCGACACCGTGCAGGTCATCCCGCACATCACCAACGAGATCAAGCACCGCATCCGGCGCATGGCCACCGACGACGTCGACGTCGTCATCACCGAGGTCGGCGGCACGGTCGGCGACATCGAGTCGCAGCCGTTCCTGGAGACCGTCCGTCAGGTCCGTCACGAGGTCGGTCGCGACAATGTGTTCGTCGTCCACATCTCGCTCCTTCCATACATCGGCCCCTCCGGGGAGCTGAAGACGAAGCCGACCCAGCATTCGGTTGCGGCGTTGCGCAGCATCGGTATCCAGCCAGACGCGATCGTGCTGCGCGCCGACCGCGAGGTGCCCACCGCGATCAAGCGCAAGATCTCCCTGATGTGCGACGTCGACGAGGCGGCCGTGGTCGCGGCCATCGACGCCAAATCCATCTACGACATCCCGAAGGTCCTGCACACCGAGGGTCTCGACGCGTACGTCGTCCGCAAGCTGGACCTCCCGTTCCGCGACGTGGACTGGACGATCTGGGACGACCTGCTGGACCGCGTCCACCGCCCGGTCCACGAGATCGACCTCGCGCTCGTCGGCAAGTACATCGACCTTCCCGACGCCTATCTGTCCGTGACCGAGGCCCTGCGCGCGGGCGGCTTCGCCAACAAGGCCCGTGTGAAGATCAAGTGGGTCGCCTCGGACGACTGCAAGACCCCGGCGGGGGCCGCCAAGCAGCTCGGTGACGTGGACGCGATCTGCATCCCCGGCGGCTTCGGCGACCGCGGCGTGTCCGGCAAGGTCGGCGCGATCCAGTACGCCCGCGAGAACAGGATCCCGCTGCTCGGTCTCTGCCTGGGCCTGCAGTGCATCGTGATCGAGGCCGCGCGCAACCTCGCCGGCATCACGGACGCCAACTCCACCGAGTTCGACTCCGCCACCGCTCACCCGGTCATCTCCACCATGGCCGAGCAGCTCGACATCGTGGCGGGCGAGGGAGACATGGGCGGCACGATGCGCCTGGGCATGTACCCCGCCAAGCTCGCCGAGGGCTCGATCGTGCGCGAGGTGTACGACGGCAAGGAGTACGTCGAGGAGCGCCACCGCCACCGTTACGAGGTGAACAACTCCTACCGTGCCGAGCTGGAGAAGAAGGCCGGTCTGCAGTTCTCCGGGACGTCTCCGGACGGCAAGCTCGTGGAGTACGTGGAGTACGCGCGAGACGTCCACCCTTACCTGGTCGCGACGCAGGCGCACCCCGAGCTGCGCTCGCGTCCGACCCGGCCGCACCCGCTCTTCGCGGGCCTGGTCAAGGCGGCCGTCTCGCGGCAGGAAGAAGCGCGCAAGACAGCCAAGTAGCACGTGGGTTGTACGGTTGCCGGGGTGCGCGGCTTTTGAGACGCGTGCCCCGGTTTCTTCATCGCTTCTGTATCGATTGCTTCTTTATCGCTTTTGTTGGGCGTATTTCCGTTGGGCGCGGATTCGCGCGTGTGGGAGGACAAGTCGACATGACCATCAAGGACACCGCCGAGGAGTGGGAGGTCAGGGCGACCGAGACGCCGTTCGTGGGCAACAAGACCTCCGTGCGCACCGACGACGTGGTCATGCCCGACGGATCGGTCGCCCGCCGCGACTACCAGGTCCACCCGGGTTCGGTGGCCGTCCTCGCCCTCGACGACCTGGGCCGTGTCCTGGTCATCCGCCAGTACCGGCACCCCGTACGCCACAAGCTCTGGGAGATCCCGGCCGGTCTGCTCGACGTCCCCGGCGAGAACCCGCTGCACGCCGCCCAGCGCGAGCTCTACGAAGAGGCCCATGTGAAGGCCGAGGACTGGCGTGTGCTCACCGACGTGTTCACCACGCCCGGCGGCTGCGACGAGGCCGTCCGCATCTTCCTCGCCCGCGATCTCTCCGAGGCCGAGGGCCGGCGCTTCGAGGTCGAGGACGAGGAGGCCGACATGGAGCTCTCCCGCGTCCCGGTCGACGAGCTCGTACGCGGCGTACTCGCCGGGGAGCTGCACAACAACTGCCTGGTCGTGGGCGTGCTTTCGCTGATCGCGGCGCGGAACGGCGACGGCCTGGACACCCTGCGCCCGGCCGAGGCACCGTGGCCCGCACGCCCCTTCGAGGCGTGACCCACTCCGGCACCCGCCCCGGGAGCCGTCCCTCGACCAAGGTCTGAACCCACTCGGGCCTACGCGTACGGCCCACCGGTGTGACGATCGCCTGATCCGATCGGGGGACGTTCCCGCCGTGCTCCGCACAGATCGTCGCAGAGCGTGAACTAGGCTCTGGAAACGCCCCGACCGGAGTCCCGGCGGGCTTGCACGTGCGGTGGGACGGGAGTGTGGCCCGTGACGGATCAGGCGGTGGACGCCGGCGGCACGACGAGGTCGGAAGAAGAGCGGCGCCCGGCTGCCCACTCCTCCCCCACTCCCGACTTCGCTCGATCGGGGGGACCCTCATCCACGGAGAGTCGGTTCTTCGGCCGCACAAGAGAGTTGAAGGAACTACGGGCCGACATCGAGCGGGCCGGTCTCGACACTCTCGCGGGCCGGAAAGCGCCACGCGCGCGCGTGCTGCTCATCGCGGGCAAGCCCGGATCCGGCAGGACCGCACTCGCCGAGGAGCTCGTACGGCAGGTCGCGGACAGTTACCCGGACGGCATCCTGCGAGCCCGGCTCACCGAGCCCGACGGCACCCCCGTGGCGACCGAACGAACCGCCCGTGACCTGCTCACCGCCCTCGAACGGACCGCCCCCGCCGGAGCCGACGAGGACGAGCTGTCCGAGCGGCTGCGCGAGGCGCTCGCCACCCGCCGGACCCTGCTCCTGCTGGACGACGCGGCCGACGCCGAACAGGTCGACGTGCTCCTCCCGGAGACCCCCGACTGTCTTGTCGTCGCCGTCTCCGGCGGTCCCCTCACCGGGATCTCCGATGTCCGGCCCTGCACCCTCGGCGGCCTGGACACCAAGTCCGCCCTCGACCTTCTCGACCGGTACACCGGCTCGGTGCGCATCACCGTCGACCCGCGCGCCGCCGAAGGGCTCGTGGAGATCTGCGCGGGTCAGCCCGCCGCGCTCGTCCTCGCCGGCGCCTGGCTGGCCCACCGGCCCAAGGCGGCCGTGGCCGACCTGGCCAAGCAGTTGCGCACCGACGGTGACGAAGGCCGTGTTCCCGACGTCCTCGACGTTCTCGGCCGGGTATTCCGCCTCTCCTACGCGGCCCTGCCCTCGACCGCCGCGCGGATACTGCGACTCCTCTCGCTCGCCCCCGCGGGCCTCGTCGACCCGCACACCGCGTCCGCGCTGGCCGGCTGCTCGGTCGGCGTCGCCCGCACCACCCTGGACGACTTCACCAAGCTCGGCCTCGTACGGTCCGTCGAGTCGCCCCTGCCGCAGTACGAGGTGCCCGGCTGTCTGATGCCGCTGCTGCGCTCGCTCACCGAGACCCAGGACCGCCCGGCCGAGCTCCAGCTGGCCCGCGCCCGGATGCTGGAGCGGACCGTACGGCTGCTGGTGTCCTGCCGGGCGATCACCGAGACCGACAGCTCTCCGGCCCGCGAGAAGCTCGCCGGAATGCCCCGCGCGCTGCGCTTCCCGAACCCCCGCGCTGCCGCCGACTGGCTGCGCATCCGACAGCCCGCGCTGCTCGCCGCGGCCCGGCTCGCGGTCGCCGACGGGGAGCTGGACACGCTGGCCCGTCGCCTGATGGCCGCGCTGGTCAGAGCGATGGTCGCGCACTTCGGTACGCAGGCCGCGGCGCCCGAGCTGTACGGCATCCACCGGCTCGTCCTGGACGTGGCGGAGCGCCGGAACCTGCCCCGTGAGAAGGCCGCCGCGCTGCTGAACCTCGCCGACCTGGACGCCCAGACCGGCCGTACGGCCGACGCGCTGGCCCGCTACAGGGCCGCCCTGGACGCCGGACGCGAGGCGAACGACCCGTATGCGACCGGCCGCGCGATGGAATCCGTAGGCGGCGCCCACCAGGAGCTCGGGGACTACGACCGGGCCGCCGACTGGTACGGGCGCGCGCTCGCCCAACGGCTCGCGCGTGACGAGCGCGAGGACACGGCCCGGCTGCACGGACGCATCGCCACCGCGCACACCTACGCGGGCCGCTACGGCGAGGCGCTGCTCAACTGGCGCTCCGCGGTCACCGGCCACCGCAGGAACGGTGATGTGGCAGGTCACGCAAGGGCGTTGAGCGAGATGGCACGCGTGCAGGAGTACGCGGGCCGGTCCGAGGAATCCCTCGCCACCTGCCAGGAGGCGGTCGAGTGGGCACGCCGCGCCGAGGACGTCCGGCTGCAGGCCGCGCTGCACCTGCGGCTCGCCGACACGCTGGACCGTCTGGGGGACCCCGCGTCCGCCGGCCTGCACCGCGGCGCGGCCGAGCGCATGCTGGGTGACGAGCTCCCAGAGGGCGTATCAGCCAGGGAACACGACGCTAACGCCTGCGAATTCCGCAGTACATCCGAAGAAGATTGAAGCATTGAAAGGCTAGACAGAGGGAATCCCTTCATTAGACTGGCTCCGCCGCGTCTTTTCGTGGTGTCTCCCGGTGTGCTCCCGTGCGTACCGGTATGTCAGACCTCGTTCTGGCAGACGTTGCGTGACCCCAGACCCCTTCTGAGCCAAGGACCGTGATCGACGTGAAGGTCGGCATCCCCCGCGAGGTCAAGAACAACGAGTTCCGGGTGGCCATCACCCCCGCCGGTGTGCACGAGCTGGTACGCCACGGCCACCAGGTCCTCATCGAGCACAACGCCGGAGTCGGCTCCTCGATCGCGGACGACGAGTTCGTCGCCGCCGGAGCGCGGATCATCCCCACCGCCGACGAGGTCTGGGCCACCTCCGACCTGCTGCTCAAGGTCAAGGAGCCCATCGCCGAGGAGTACCACCGCCTCCGTAAGGACCAGACGCTCTTCACCTACCTGCACCTGGCCGCGTCCAAGGAGTGCACGGACGCGCTCGTCGAGTCCGGTACCACGGCGATCGCCTACGAGACCGTCGAGCTGCCCGGGCGCTCCCTGCCGCTGCTCGCCCCGATGTCGGAGGTCGCGGGCCGGCTGGCTCCGCAGGTCGGCGCGTACCACCTGATGCGCTCGGTCGGCGGCCGCGGTGTGCTCCCCGGTGGTGTCCCCGGCACGCAGCCTGCGCGGGCCGTCGTCATCGGCGGGGGTGTCTCCGGCTGGAACGCCACGCAGATCGCCGTCGGCATGGGGTTCCACGTCACGCTGCTCGACCGCGACATCCACAAGCTCCGCGAGGCCGACAAGGTCTTCGGCACCAAGGTCCGGGCGATCATGTCCAACTCCTTCGAGCTGGAGAAGGCCGTTCTGGAAGCCGACCTCGTCATCGGCGCCGTACTCATCCCGGGCGCCAAGGCGCCGAAACTGGTCACCAACGAGCTCGTGTCGCGGATGAAGCCCGGAAGTGTTCTTGTCGACATCGCCATCGACCAGGGCGGCTGCTTCGAGGACTCCCGTCCGACGACTCACGCGGAGCCGACCTTCCCGGTCCACGGCTCGGTCTTCTACTGCGTCGCCAACATGCCGGGCGCGGTGCCCAATACGTCGACATACGCTCTGACGAACGCGACACTCCCGTTCATCGTGGAACTGGCGGACCGCGGCTGGGTCGAGGCACTGCGCCGTGACCCGGCGCTCGCCAAGGGCCTCAACACCCATGACGGCAAGGTCGTTTACCGTGAGGTCGCGGAGGCCCACGGGCTGGAGCACGTCGAGCTGGAGACTCTGCTCGGCTGACGTTACGACCGATCTGTCCCGACCCGTCGCGGCGCTCTTCACCGATAAAAGGCGATACGTCAACTCACGTCGTCAACATCGTGCGTACGGCCGGACCTTGCCCCACAAGGTCCGGCCGCATGTGTGTCGAGTCACTTTGCGAGACTCGTTCAACTCGCCTCGAACGTAACCCTTGAACCGTTTCGCACACCCGTGAAACCTGCCGTGCGACGCCCTTACGCCCTTGACAGAGGGGTGTTCCGTTGCCGACACATCGGGCCGGGTCCGGCGGATTGTGTTGCTGCGGAGCGGTGACACGCCATAGAGTCGCCAATCGTCGGCATGGTGCCACGCTGACCTATCTAGAAGTTTCCTGGTCACCAAGGAGGTAAGACGACTTGTGAATGAGTCGACATTTACTCCCGGGGGTGGTCAACCAGGAATGCCTGCGCAGGGCTCAAGGCTCACGGGGCTCGAGGCTGTCGGCTCCGTTGCTGTGCGCACCTTCGCAGCCCAGCAGAGTCCGAAGATGACTCAGACAGCACACCAGAGCATGGATGGCCATCACGTGAACGCCATGGCCGGCAACGGAAGTGGCGAGAACCGCACCCACTTCGCCGACTACGACGACCTGCCCGAGGGGCATTTCTACGACCCCGACGCCGAGTACGAGCCAGATCCGGAGTACGCGGCCACGCTCGCGCCCGACGCGGCGCGCCAGCGGCGTGAGCGCATCGGCCCGACCGGGCGCCCGCTGCCGTACTTCCCGATCCCGGGCCCGCTGACCGATCACGGCCCCGCGAAGATCATCGCGATGTGCAACCAGAAGGGCGGCGTCGGCAAGACGACGTCGACCATCAACCTGGGCGCGGCGCTCGCGGAGTACGGACGCCGGGTCCTGCTCGTCGACTTCGACCCGCAGGGCGCACTGTCCGTGGGTCTCGGCGTCAACCCGATGGAGCTCGACCTCACCGTCTACAACCTGCTCATGGAGCGGGGCATGGCGGCCGACGAGGTGCTCCTGAAGACAGCGGTTCCGAACATGGACCTGCTGCCCAGCAACATCGACCTGTCCGCCGCCGAGGTCCAGCTGGTGTCCGAGGTCGCTCGCGAGTCCACGCTCCAGCGGGCGCTGAAGCCGCTGATGGCCGACTACGACTACATCGTGATCGACTGTCAGCCCTCGCTCGGTCTCCTCACCGTCAACGCCCTGACGGCGGCCCACAAGGTGATCGTGCCGCTCGAGTGCGAGTTCTTCGCCCTCCGCGGTGTCGCGCTGCTCACCGAGACCATCGAGAAGGTCCAGGAGCGCCTCAACCCGGAGTTGGAGCTCGACGGCATCCTCGCCACGATGTACGACTCGCGGACCGTGCACAGCCGTGAGGTGCTCGCGCGCGTGGTCGAGGCGTTCGACGATCACGTCTACCACACGGTGATCGGCCGGACCGTCCGCTTCCCGGAGACCACGGTCGCCGGTGAGCCGATCACGACGTACGCCTCCAACTCCGTCGGTGCCGCCGCCTATCGCCAGCTCGCCAGGGAGGTGCTCGCCCGGTGTCACGCCGAGTGAGTCTGCCGGGGGCCGACGAACTGTTCCGTACGACCGGGGGAATGGCGCTGCAGGCGTCCAGCCCCAGGCGCCAGGCCAACGGCGAGGCCCGGGTGCCGGCTCCGGCGGGCGAGAGCGACGCCGCTGCCGCCGGGGAGGACGCCCCACAGTCGGTACCCGTGCGGGGCGGCGACGGTGAGGGCGACGAACACGTCGCGGCCGACGCCGACTCCGCCGACGGGGAGTCCCGCAGTCGGGGCGCCGCCGAGGACCGTTCCGGGCGGCGTCAGGGGGCGCAGGAAGGTTCTGCCGGGGCGCAGCCGCGCAAGCGGGGCCGGGGCTCCGGGCGCCGGCCCAGCGGGCGGGAGCGGCACGACGAGAAGATCACGGTGTACGTGTCCGCCGAGGAACTCATGGACCTGGAGCACGCCCGACTGGTGCTCCGCGGGGAGCACGGGCTCGCCGTCGACCGCGGACGGATCGTGCGTGAGGCGGTCGCCGTGGTGCTCGCGGATCTCGAATCCCGCGGGGACGCGAGCATTCTCGTACGACGGTTGCGTGGGCGGTAGCGGTAGCCTGCGACGGCTATGACCTCGAACGACGCCCCTGACTCTGCCTCCGGCGGTTCCGGTGGCCGTCGGCGTGTGCTGGGGCGGGGGCCCGGGGGCGCGGTCCCGCCCGAGCCTCCGGCCGAGGTCCTGCCGCCCGCGGCCCCGCCCGAGCCTTCGGCCGAGGTTCTGCCGCCCGCGGCAGAGCCCGCGCCGCCCGCGCCAGAGCCCGAGCCGCCCGCGGTGGAGCCTGAGCCGCCCGACGTGGAGCCTGAGCCGTCGGCGGCGGACAGCGAAGGCCCGGGATCCGACGAACCCGGGGACGGGGTCTTCAAAGTTCGGCTTGCCAACTTCGAAGGGCCCTTCGATCTGCTGCTTCAGCTGATCTCCAAGCACAAGATGGATGTCACCGAAGTCGCGCTCTCCAAGGTCACCGACGAGTTCATGGCGCACATCAGGGCGATGGGGCCGGACTGGGACCTTGACGAGACGACCGAGTTCCTGGTCGTCGCCGCGACGCTGCTCGATCTGAAGGCCGCCCGGCTGCTGCCCTCCGCCGATGTCGAGGACGAGGCCGATCTCGCGCTGCTGGAGGCCCGGGACCTGCTCTTCGCGCGGCTGCTGCAGTATCGGGCGTACAAGCAGATCGCCGACATCTTCAACCGGCGCCTCGACGAGGAGGCGCGCCGCTACCCCCGTACCGTCGGGCTGGAGGCGCACCACGCCGAGCTGCTGCCCGAAGTCGTCATCAGCATCGGGGCGGAAGGATTCGCCAGGCTCGCCGTCAAGGCGATGCAGCCCAAGCCGAAGCCGCAGGTGTACGTCGACCACATCCACGCGCCCCTCGTGAGCGTGCAGGAGCAGGCCGAGATCGTGATGGCGCGGCTCCGGGAGCTCGGAGAGGCCAGTTTCCGCTCGCTCGTCGAGGACACCGACGACACCCTCACCGTCGTGGCGCGTTTCCTGGCCCTTCTGGAGCTCTATCGGGAGAAGGCGGTCTCCCTGGACCAGGAAGAGGCTCTGGGGGAGCTGGTGGTGCGCTGGACGGGCGGGGACGGGGATACGCGGCCGACGGTGACGGACGAGTTCGACAGACCGCCGGAGCCGGTCAAGGAGGAGAAGACGTGAGCGAGGACACCACCGAGGCCCCGGCCGGTGCGCGAGGCGTCGCGGATCTCGACCTGAAGCCCGCCCTGGAGGCCGTCCTCATGGTCGTGGACGAACCCGCGACCGTGGAGCACCTCGCGAAGATCCTTGAGCGGCCGAAGCGGCGGATCGCGGCCGCTCTGCGCGAGCTGGCCGACGAGTACACCATCCAGGGGCGCGGCTTCGAGCTGCGGCTCATCGCCGGCGGCTGGCGGTTCTACAGCCGGCCCGAGTACGCGGCGGCCGTCGAGCGCTTCGTCCTCGACGGGCAGCAGGCCCGGCTCACCCAGGCCGCGCTGGAGACACTGGCGGTGGTCGCGTACCGGCAGCCGGTCAGCCGCAGCCGGGTCTCGGCGGTCCGCGGAGTCAACTGCGACGGCGTCATGCGGACCCTCCTGCAGCGGGGTCTGGTCGAGGAGGCGGGCGCGGAACCCGAAACAGGTGCGATCCTGTACACGACGACGAACTACTTCCTGGAGCGAATGGGCCTGCGAGGCCTGGACGAGCTCCCGGAGCTCGCGCCCTTCCTCCCGGAGGCGGACGCGATCGAAGCAGAGACGCTGGAAGGGGTCCCGTCGTTCGATCCGGACGCACCGGATGCAGATGCAGACGACACGACGACGACGGAACTTTGATGCGAAGCAGTGGCAGCGGTAGTGGCAGGAACAGCGGGCGCGGCAACCCCCGTGGAACCGGTGGGGGCGGCAACCCTCGCGGGTCCGGCGGTGGCGGCAGCTCCCGCGGGACCGGCGGAAGCGGCAGCCCCCGGGGAACCGGTGGCGGCGGCTCCCAGCCGAGGAGCGCGGGAGGGCGCGACGACAGGCCGAAGCGCGCCGGAAAGCCCCGTCCCGAGGAGCGCCGCTACGACGTAGGCCCCGGCGCCACCCACGAGGGCCCGAAGTCCGGACGCGGCAACGCGGCCCGCGGCGGTGCCAAGGGCGGTCCCAAGCAGGGCCAGCAGCGCGGCGGCCGTACGGAGCCCGCGCGCTCCCGTGAGTACGAGACGCGTGCCGAGGAGCGCAACCGCGACCGGTACGCGGGCAAGCCCGAGGTCAAGACGCCCAAGACCTTCCCGGGCGCCGAGCAGGAGGGCGAGCGCCTGCAGAAGGTGCTCGCGCGCGCGGGCTACGGTTCGCGGCGCGCCTGCGAGGAACTGGTCGAGCAGTCCCGGGTCGAGGTCAACGGCGAGATCGTCGTCGAGCAGGGCATGCGAGTCGACCCGGAACACGACGAGATCAAGGTCGACGGACTGACCGTCGCCACGCAGTCGTACCAGTTCTTCTCGCTGAACAAGCCCGCCGGCGTCGTGTCGACCATGGAGGACACGGAGGGCCGCCAGTGCCTCGGTGACTACGTGACGAACCGGGAGACGCGGCTCTTCCACGTCGGGCGGCTCGACACCGAGACCGAGGGCGTCATCCTGCTCACCAACCACGGAGAGCTGGCGCACCGCCTCACCCACCCCAAGTACGGCGTGAAGAAGGTCTACCTCGCGCACATCGTGGGCCCGATCCCGCGCGACCTGGGCAAGCAGCTCAAGGACGGCATCCAGCTGGAGGACGGGTACGCGAAGGCGGACCACTTCAGGGTCGTCGAGCAGACCGGCAAGAACTACCTCGTAGAGGTGACCCTCCACGAGGGCCGCAAGCACATCGTGCGGCGCATGCTCGCCGAGGCGGGCTTCCCGGTCGACAAGCTCGTGCGCGTGTCCTTCGGGCCGATCACCCTGGGCGACCAGAAGTCGGGCTGGCTGCGCCGGCTGTCGAACACCGAGGTCGGGATGCTGATGCAGGAAGTCGGCCTCTAGACCTCTGGGCCTTTGGACCTCTAGGCCTTTGGGCTTCTGGGCCTCTGGAGAACCTCCAGAGAAAATCGTCTCCTTCGTAGAGACCTGTTTTGTACGGCATCGGCCGGTTCCGGGATTTCCCGGGGCCGGCCGATGTGCGTTCGGGGGTTGTGGCGACCCGTTCCGCTATTTATAGTCGTACTGACCATTAAGGGAACGCCCTCGCCGGGCGCGGCCGTTGGAGCAGGGCCCACGGGGGTGGTCCCGGTCCGGAGGCCGTCGCCCGGCGAGGTGCAGGACGGCCGTGCAGGCCACGAGGAGGGGGCAATGGAGGGCTACGACAAGCACGCCTTCGAGCCCTTCGCCGTCACCGTGGATCTCGCGGTGTTCACGGTCCGGGCGGGCGTACTGCAAGCCCTGCTGATCGAGCGAGGGCAGGAGCCGTACGCGGGCCACTGGGCGCTGCCCGGAGGGTTCGTGCTGCCCGAGGAGTCCGCCGGGACGGCCGCCCGGCGCGAACTCGCCGAGGAGACCGGTCTTGCGGACGTCTCGGGGCTGCATCTGGAGCAGTTGCGCACGTACAGCGAAC
This sequence comes from Streptomyces sp. NBC_00878, assembly GCF_026341515.1. Classification (NCBI taxonomy): domain Bacteria; kingdom Bacillati; phylum Actinomycetota; class Actinomycetes; order Kitasatosporales; family Streptomycetaceae; genus Streptomyces; species Streptomyces sp. NBC_00878. The sequence goes on from NZ_JAPEOK010000001.1 coordinate 8,652,177, forward strand.
CGGACCGCGATCCCCGGATGCGGGTCGTCTCCGTCGCGTACACCGCGCTTCTGCCGGACCCGCCCGAACCGCGTGGCGGCGGCGACGCGGCGAGCGCGCGCTGGCTGCCGTACGACGGGCTCGGGCCGCTCGCCTTCGACCACGACCGGATCCTCGCCGACGCCCATGAACGGGTCGGGGCCAAGCTCGAATACACCTGCCTCGCCACGGCGTTCTGCCCGCCGGAGTTCACGCTCGGGGAACTCCAGCAGGTCTACGAGACCGTGTGGGGGACCGCGCTCGACCGGCCGAACTTCCGGCGCAAGGTCCTCGCCACTCCCGGATTCGTCGAGCAGATCCCCGGTGCGGCCCGGCTGACCGGAGGCCGGGGGAAGCCCGCCGCGCTGTATCGCGCGGGCGACGCCACCGCACTGCACCCACCACTGCTGCGACCGGCATCACCGTCACCGTCACTGTCGTCGAAAGGACGATCCTCATGACCACCACCGTCAGGAAGCACGCCGCCACCGGGGCGCTGGTCGGGCTCGCCCTCGGGGACGCGCTCGGCTTCCCGACCGAGTTCAACGACGTGCCCTCGATCCTCGCCAAATGCGGGCCCTGGCGGGAGATGGAGCTGCCTACCCCCGCGTTCGTCACGGACGACACGCAGATGACACTGGCGCTGGGACGGGGGCTGCGGACGGCCATGGACAGGGGGCTGCTGGGCCCCAAGCGACTGGAGCGGCCCGTACGCGAGGAGTTCGTGGACTGGTATCAGTCGCCGGAGAACAACCGCGCACCCGGGCGTACGTGTCTGGTCGCCTGCGAGAAGCTGAAGCGTGAGGATCTGCCCTGGCAGGACGCCAGCCAGATCCACTCCAAGGGCTGCGGCGCCAACATGCGTGTCGCGCCCCTCGGCCTCATCTCCGGGCTCAGCGACGAACAGCGCGCGGGCGCCGCCCAGTTGCAGGCCGCGCTCACGCATGGGCACCCCACGGCGCTCGCCGCGTCCGACCTCACCGCGCACGCGGTGCGGCTGCTCGCGCGGGGCGCCGAGCCGACGGGACTGGTCGGCCTGCTGCGTTCGTACGCGTACGAGAACCGCACGCGGTACCACGAGCGCTGGCTCGGCGACCTGTGGACCCGCGCCCAGGACCCGAACCCGACGCACTTCATCTCGCGGGGCTGGGACGAGTGTCTGGAGGTCCTGGAGCGGCTTCAGCGGGCCCTGCGGTCGCCGTCGCCCGAGACCGACCCCTGTCTCGCCACGGGGGCCGGCTGGATCGCCGAGGAGGCCCTCGCCACCGGCCTGTTGTGCTTCCTGCTCTTCGTGGACGAGCCGGTGACGGCCCTGCGCCGGGCTGCCTGTACTTCGGGTGACTCGGACTCGATCGCGTGTCTGGCCGGCGCCTTCGCGGGGGCATACCTCGGCGCCGATGCGTGGCCTACGGAGTGGGCCGACAGGATCGAGTACCAGGGGGACCTGATGGCGTTGGGCGCGCTCTGGGACGACTGACCCGTCCCCGCAACCCACCGTGGGCGGTGGGTCGGGCGAGGCGGATCAGGCGAGGCTGATCGAGTCGCCCGTGACCGTGATCTGCTTCGCGGGGAGCGGCTTCTGGGCCGGGCCCTTGGCCACCGAGCCGTCGGCGATGCGGAACTTGCTGCCGTGGCAGGTGCAGTTGATCGTGCCGTCCGAGACGTTGGCGACGATGCAGCCCATGTGTGTGCAGACCGCCGAGAAGGCCTTGAAGCCGCCCTGCTCGGGCTGGGTGACGACGACCTTCTCGTCCTTGAAGATCTTGCCGCCGTCGACCGGGATGTCGCCGGTCTTGGTCAGCGCCTCACCGGCGGGCGCCTCGCTCCCGGTCCCGCTCTCCGCGGGGGCGACGGAGGACGCCTCCTCCTCGCCGCCCCCGCCGTTCTCGTCCCCGTAGTTGCTGCAGCCGGCGATCAGCGCGGCCGCGCCCGTCGCGAGAACCGCGCGCCGCGTGGAGGGGTTGGTCATGTCGTCACTCCGAACGTGCGGAAGAACCAGAGGGCGGAGGTCAGCCAGACCACCGTCAGGGCCGAGAAGACCAGTCCGCCGACGATGGGCAGCACCCAGCCGGGCAGACGCTCCGAGCGGAGCAGCAGCATCTTGGCACTGAATGCACCGAAGAAGAAGCAACCTAGGACCGAGTGCCACAAAACGCGCGGTTCGTACGTCTGGTAGCCCAAAGCGTAGAGACAGTGCACAGCGACCGGAACCGCCAAAAGGAACGCGATTCGGCCCGACCAGCGGTGCAGCACTCCCGACCAGCTCGGGCCCGGCAGTCGGCCGTACATCATGAGCGCCGAGACGAACTGCGCGACCGCGAAGGTCATCGCGGCCGTGGCGAGCCACGACTTGACCGCGCCCGTGCTGCTGAACCCCGCCAGGTTGAAGGCGGTGCCCGCCGGGTCGTGCACTTTGCCGTAGACGCCGAGACCGACCGCGACCGCGCCCGCGACGAGGGCCGGTACGAGATAGCGGGCGGCTCCCGGGGGCTTGCGCGTGCGGTCGGGCGACGGGAAGCCCTGGGTGGCGGCGTTCGGGTCCACGGTCATGGTCGGCTCCCTGCGGTCACGAGGTCACGAGGTCATGGAGCAAGGGGCGGAGCGAAGAGCGCAGTGCGGGGTGGAGCGGAGGAACGGGCGAGGGGATCACGGGGTCGGGATCACGGGGTCACGGGCTTGGCCGTGAGCCGCTGTCCGTCGACCGTCACGGCGCCGGTCTCGGGGTCGATGCGGGGTGCGGGGGAGGGCTTGCCCGCGCGGTTGAGGATGCCGACCTGCTGTCCGCTCGGCAGGACGATCCAGCCGCCGTCGACCTCGGCGCCGCGCACGGTGGCGGTGGCGCGGTACAGCCCGGAGGGCTTGATGGCCTTGTCGGCCGTGAAGCCGTACTTCCGCTGTCCCATGTCGACCGTGCCGCTGATCCGCTTGCCCTTCAGCCGGCCGGTGAGGACGTTGCCCTTCTGGCCGGTGAGCCGCATGCTGCCGTCGGCCTTGACGTCGCCCTTCAGCCACGACTCCTGGTCCTTGCCGTCGCAGAAGTACGCGATCGCCTTGCCGTCGCGCAGGGTGACCGCGACCGCGGAGGAGTCGTCGTCGGTGCGGCCCGCGTAGTCGCCGTTGGGCACGGCGGTCTTCGACGGGCTGGGTGACGGCGACGGTGACGGCGACGGCTTGCCCGACGGGGGCGAGGCCGTGGGTGTCGGGCTCGCCGACACGACATCGGCTGAGGACTCGCTCCCGGTAGACGTACTGCGCGTCCCTGTCGTCGCGTTGAGCGACAGCATGAACAGGGCGAGCAGCAGTCCCGCGAGGAGCGTGAAAAGTGGTCCGGAACGCTTCATCGTGCCTCCCCCGAGGCCTGGCGCGGACAGCCTCACCATGCAAGCGGACCCGCGGCCCCTGCGTCCAGAGGCGCACAGGAGCGACTTCGCGGAGATTGAAGGACGATCTCACCGTAGAGGACAACTTCACTCCAAATAGCACTAAGGAGTGATTCAGGTGACATTGACGGAATCCGGGATGTGCGGGTGCCCCTTTCGGGAGCGCGCGGCGGTCGTCTCGGCAGGCGGGCGCCGACTGCCGGGCCACCGGGGGCTGACTAGGCTGGACGCACCGAGAGCCGAAAGCGGTACGTAGATCAGTGAGGAGCATCACCGTGGCGGTACGAGCGGTCCGGGGCGCCGTCCAACTGGAGCGGGACGAGGCCGGCCACATGGACGAGCAGGTCAGCGACCTGCTCACCGCCATCCTTGAGCGGAACGGGCTGACCACCGACGACCTGATCAGCATCTGGTTCACGGCGACGCCCGACCTGCACAGCGACTTCCCGGCGGCCGCGGCACGCAAGCTCGGCATCGTCGACGTACCGCTGATCTGCGCGCAGGAGCTGGACATCGAGGGCGCGATGCCCCGGGTCGTCCGGGTGCTCGCGCACATCGAGTCCGACCTGCCGCGCTCCGAGGTCGCACACGTCTACCTGGGTGCCGCGGGCGCGCTCCGCAAGGACATCGCCCAGTGAGAACCGCACTCGTCATCGGTACCGGACTCATCGGTACGTCGGCCGCGCTGGCCCTGGCGGGACGTGGCGTCTTCGTGCACCTCGCCGACCACGACCCGGAGCAGGCCCGTACGGCCGCCGCGCTCGGCGCGGGTACGGACGAGGAGCCCTCGGGGCCCGTCGACCTCGCGATCATCGCGGCGCCGCCCGCGCACGTGGCCGCGGCGCTCGCCGACGCGATGCGGCGCGGTCTCGCGCGCGGCTACCTCGACGTGGCCAGCGTGAAAGGCGGGCCGCGCCGCGAACTGGAGTCGCTGGGCCTCGACCTGTCCGCGTACATCGGCTCGCACCCCATGTCGGGCCGCGAGAAGTCGGGCCCGCTGGCCGCGACCGGTGACCTCTTCGAGGGGCGCCCCTGGGTGCTGACGCCGACCCGGGACACGGACACCGAGGTGCTCAACCTCGCGCTGGAGCTCGTCTCGCACTGCCGGGCGGTCCCGGTGGTGATGGACGCGGACGCCCACGACCGTGCGGTCGCCCTCGTCTCCCACATGCCGCACCTGGTGTCGAGCATGGTCGCCGCGCGACTGGAGAACGCCGAGGAGGCGGCCGTACGCCTCTGCGGGCAGGGCATCCGTGACGTGACCCGGATCGCCGCCTCCGACCCGCGGATGTGGATCGACATCCTCTCCGCGAACCCCGGCCCGGTCGCCGACCTCCTCGCGGACGTCTCGGCCGACCTGGACGAGACCGTGCAGGCCCTGCGCGCCCTGCAGTCCTCCGACGAGGCCAAGCGGAGCGAGGGCGCCACCGGCATCGAGGACGTCCTGCGCCGGGGCAACGCCGGCCAGATCCGCGTCCCCGGCAAGCACGGCGCAGCCCCGACCGTGTACGAGAGTGTCGTCGTCCTCATCGACGACCAGCCGGGCCAGCTGGCCCGCATCTTCGCCGACGCGGGCCGCGCGGGCGTCAACATCGAGGACGTCCGCATCGAGCACGCGACCGGCCAGCAGGCGGGTCTCGTCGAGCTGATGGTGAAGCCCTCGGCGGCGCCCGTACTGTCGGCGGCGCTGCGGGAGCGGGGCTGGTCGATCCGGCAGTAGGGCATCCACCGGTCCGGCAGTAGGGCATCCGCAGGCAGGGCCGCGCGGGAGCTGTGACAGCGGTGCTCCGGGGGCTGTGGCAGAGGCGGTGGCAGGGGCCGTGGCAGGGGCACCGCGGGGTCCGTAAATCGGGCTCCGGGGAGCCAGTAACCTTGTTCGGGGCGCGATCGTGCCCGTTCCAGCCCACCACCCCGTACCAGGAAGGTGTCCGCACCCGTGGAAACCACCGCCGCCCGGACCGCCCCGGCCGTGATTGTCGCCATCGACGGTCCCTCCGGCACGGGCAAGTCGAGCACCTCCAAGGCCGTCGCCGCGCAGCTCGGCCTGAGCTACCTGGACACGGGCGCCCAGTACCGGGCGATCACCTGGTGGATGGTGACCAACGGCATCGACGTCACCGACGCCTCCGCGATCGCGGCCGCGGCCGGTAAGCCCGAGATCGTGTCCGGTACGGACCCCTCGGCGCCGACGATCACGGTCGACGGCACGGATGTCGCGGGCCCGATCCGCACGCAGGAGGTCACCGCCAAGGTCAGCGCGGTCAGCGCGGTGCCCGAGGTGCGGGCCAAGATCACCGAGCTGCAGCGCTCGATCGCCTCGGCGGCCGAGGGCGGCGTCGTCGTCGAAGGCCGGGACATCGGTACGACCGTGCTGCCCGACGCCGACCTGAAGATCTTCCTCACCGCGTCCCCGGAGGCCCGCGCGGCCCGCCGCAGCGGTGAGCTCAAGGGCGCCGACGTCAACGCCACCCGCGAGGCCCTGATCAAGCGGGACGCGGCCGACTCCAGCCGCAAGACTTCGCCGCTGGCCAAGGCGGACGACGCGGTCGAGGTGGACACCTCCGACCTCACGCTCCAGCAGGTCATCGAGTGCGTCGTCACTCTCGTCGAGGAGAAGCGGGCAGCGAAGTGACAGCACCTTCGGAGCGGGGCGCCGAGGTCGGGCGCCGCATCGGTGTCGGCCTGATGTACGGGCTGTGGAAGCCGCGCGTCCTGGGCGCCTGGAAGGTTCCCGCGACCGGCCCGGTGATCTTCGCCCCCAACCACTCCCACGTCCTCGACGGCCCGATGGTCATCGGCGTGGCGCCCCGGGCATCGCACTTCCTGGTCAAGAAGGAGGCGTGGATCGGCCCGATCGCCTCCTTCATGCACGCCACCGGTCAGCTGAAGGTGGACCGCTCGATCGCCGACCGTACGGCCATCACCCAGGCCCTGGACGTACTGGCGGCCGGCGGAGTCCTCGGGATCTTCCCGGAGGGCACCCGCGGCGAGGGCGACTTCTCCTCACTGCGCGCCGGGCTCGCGTACTTCGCGGTGCGCAGCGGCGCTCCGGTCGTCCCGATCGCCGTCCTGGGAAGCGCGGACCGGCCCGGACGGTTGATAAAGGGGCTGCCTCCGCTGCGCAGCCGGATCGACATCGTCTTCGGCGACCCGTTCGAGGCGGGCGACGGCAGCGGACGGCGTACGCGCAAGGCGCTCGACGAGGCGACCGAACGCATCCAGAAGCAGCTCTCCGCGCACCTGGATAACGCCAGGCGCCTCACGGGGCGCTAACTGACACTTGAGTAGTGGATCACCCGATACGGGCTGTCCACCGATCACCACGATGAACGACGAGGTACGGACTTCATGAACGACCACATCCAGCCCGACGGCTCTGCCGAGCACGAGCACGGGGCACTTGGCGATGCCGAGTACGCGGAGTTCATGGAGCTCGCCGCGGAAGAGGGTTTCGACGCCGAGGACATCGAGGGCGCGATCGACGCGGCGGGTCACGGCCCGCTCCCGGTCCTCGCCGTCGTCGGCCGCCCGAATGTCGGCAAGTCGACCCTGGTGAACCGCATCATCGGCCGCCGTGAGGCGGTCGTCGAGGACAAGCCGGGCGTCACCCGCGACCGCGTCACCTACGAGGCCGAGTGGGCGGGCCGCCGTTTCAAGCTCGTCGACACCGGCGGCTGGGAGCAGGACGTCCTCGGCATCGACGCGTCCGTGGCCGCGCAGGCCGAGTTCGCGATCGACGCGGCCGACGCGGTCGTCTTCGTCGTCGACGCCAAGGTCGGTGCCACCGACACCGACGAGGCGGTCGTGCGCCTGCTGCGCAAGGCCGGCAAGCCCGTCGTCCTGTGTGCCAACAAGGTCGACGGCCTGAGCGGCGAGGCCGACGCCGCGTACCTGTGGGCCCTCGGCCTCGGCGAGCCGCACCCTGTCTCCGCGCTGCACGGCCGCGGTACCGGCGACATGCTGGACGCCGTCCTGGAGGCGCTGCCCGAGGCCCCGGCGCAGACCTTCGGTGCCGCGCTCGGCGGCCCGCGCCGCATCGCCCTCATCGGCCGTCCGAACGTGGGCAAGTCGTCCCTGCTGAACAAGGTGGCGGGGGAGGAGCGCGTGGTCGTCAACGAGGTCGCGGGCACCACCCGCGACCCGGTCGACGAGCTCATCGAACTCGGCGGTGTCACCTGGAAGTTCGTCGACACGGCCGGTATCCGCAAGCGCGTCCACCTCCAGCAGGGCGCCGACTACTACGCCTCGCTGCGCACGGCCGCCGCCGTCGAGAAGGCGGAGGTCGCGGTCATCCTGCTGGACGCCAGCGAGACCATCAGCGTCCAGGACCAGCGCATCGTGACGATGGCCGTCGAGGCGGGCCGCGCGATCGTCCTCGCCTTCAACAAGTGGGACTCCCTGGACGAAGAGCGCCGCTACTACCTGGAGCGGGAGATCGAGACCGAGCTCCTCCAGGTGGCGTGGGCGCCGCGGGTGAACGTCTCGGCGCGTACGGGCCGGCACATGGAGAAGCTGGTCCCGGCGATCGAGGCCGCGATCGCGGGCTGGGAGTCGCGCGTACCGACGGGCCGGCTGAACGCCTTCCTGGGCGAGCTGGTCGCCGCCCACCCGCACCCGATCCGGGGCGGCAAGCAGCCGCGCATCCTCTTCGGCACCCAGGCGGGCACGAAGCCGCCGCGGTTCGTGCTCTTCTCCTCGGGCTTCATCGAGCACGGCTACCGCCGCTTCGTGGAGCGCCGACTGCGCGAGGAGTTCGGCTTCGAGGGCACGCCGATCCACATCTCGGTGCGGGTGCGCGAGAAGCGCGGCAAGAAGAAGTAGCCGCCCGGGACGTGTACGGGTGTACGGACATGGGTGAGGGCCCCGCAGCACTGCTGCGGGGCCCTCACCCATGTCCCTCAGCGCTCCCGGTGGATCAGCGCTCCCCGCGCGGCCCGGGCGGCAGGGCCGGGATCAGACCGGTGGCGTGCTGCCGCGCCACCGGCTGCCAGACGGACGGGACGGTCGGGCTCTGGTGGGGCGACACCTGCCCGGTCTGGTGCTGCCCGACGCCGTGCCGCGTGCCGTACGAAGTCGGCGTGTACGCACCCGAGTGGTACGAGCTCGCGCTGAGCAGCCCCGAGCCGTACAGCCCCGTGCCGTGCGGCCCGGTCCCGAAAGCCGTGAAACCGTGCTCCTCCTCGCCACTGCGGTCGCCCGGCAGGGTCCGGAAGGACTTGCGGTACTCCGTGCAGAGCGCGTCGTAGATCGGCGTGGCCGAATGGATGCCCGCAGTGTCCGGTACCGGCCGCATGGCCGGGATCGGGGACGTGTACGGCAGGCGGCGGGGGGCGTCGTAGGTGTGCACGTCTGTGCCAACGACCCCGCCGCCCTTCGGATGCGGTCGACGGTCCGTACGGGCCGGTCACCAGGAGCGTTTCCGGCGCATTCGTGGACCGGGGCCCGCGTTCACGTACCGGCTCAGGTGCCGGCCAGGGGCATCGCGCTCGCCACCAGCTGGCCATTCGCGGCGGCCTTGTCGAGGGCGTTGCGCAGCAGGTCCTCGCGGGGCTGGCGGCCGATCGAGCCGACCGGGGCCGCGAACAGCAGCACCTGCTGGTGCTTGTTGGCGGCCGCCCGCCAGCTCTCGGTGACCTGGAGCGGCTGGTGGGCCTGCCACCAGGCGAGGGGCGAGGTGCCGCCGGTGCCGGGCTGCAGGATCGCGTGCAGCTGGCCCATGGCGAGCAGCACGGACCAGCCGTGCAGCACCGGCGGCACCTCGGTGAGCCGGCTCACCGGCATGAAGCCCTGCTCGATGAGGAGCGGCAGGAAGTCGTCGCCGCTGCCTCCCGTCGTGCCGGGCCGGGTGATACGGCCGGTCGGCTCGACGACGAGCGCGGGGTGCAGTTTGCCGCCGAGCATGACGAGTCCGCTGGTGACACCGAGGACGGCCTGCTCGGGCAGGGCCTCGGCGGGGCGCTCGTCCCCGGTCATGGAGTCGCCGGTGATGGAACGGACGGCGCCCTGCAGTTGCTCCTCGGTCACCTGGACGACCTGCGAGGGCAGGCAGGTGGCGTGGGCGAAGGCGAGTACGGCGGTCTCGTCGCCGATGAACAGGACGGTGCTGGTGCGCTCCTGTTCGGAGTCGCCCTGGGTGCGGCAGGAGGTGCAGTCGTAACTGCCCGGGGCGTTCTCTCCGGCGAGCAGCCGGGCGGCTTCTTCGTCGCCGATCTCGGCGCGTACGTCGTCGCTGACGTCGAGCATGCGCGGCACGGGTGGCTCCTCGGGATGCGGTGCGTGTGTGCGGCCGGGGGGCTCCCGGCCCATGAACCGGATGGGTTCCCGGCTCATGAAGAAGACAACGGACGATCTGTGGCCGGAGTCACGCCCGAGAGCGAACGGAATCGAACCATCCTGCGCACAGGGTGAAGCCGGCCGCGGAATCTGTTACTCCACGCCAACTTCTCGGGGTTCCAAGGAAGTTGATCCGGTGAGGTGAGTCACAGATCGTCAGGTCCGTTGGTCGACAAATCCGGAAATCAGCGAATGAAGTGGGTGGCTGAATTTCGACGATACTCCGGGTAACGGCTAACTGGCCTGGAATGACAAGGAGTTGGTTGATTTCGGGCCTCCCGAGTCCCTACATTGCTCCGCCGTGTGCAACGAGCACCGCTCGGGTACGTCCGCCGAACCGCACCGCAAGCAAGCCAGAAGCACCACCCGCACCACCAGAAGCGCCACCAGTACCAACCAGCACCACCAGCACGATCTCCGGCGGACGGGGTGAAACGGGAAGGGCCGCGTCGAAACGCGGTCCGTTCCGTGCCGCCTTGGGGGAGCCCGGGTCCTTGGAGAGGGAACTACATGTCCGAATGTGCCGATACCACTCGTAAGACCCGCACCACGGCGGTCCTCGCCGGGGCGGCACTGCTCGCCCCGCTCGGACTGCTTGCCGCCACCGGCAACGCCGCGGCGGCGGACAGCGGAGTGTGGGACCGCATCGCCCAGTGCGAGAGCGGCGGCGACTGGCACATCAACACCGGAAACGGCTACTACGGAGGGCTTCAGTTCTCCGCCGGCACCTGGCGCGCGTACGGCGGTTCGGCCTACGCGTCCACCGCCGACAAGGCCTCCAGGGCGCAGCAGATCGCTGTCGCCACCAAGGTGCAGCGCGGGCAGGGCTGGAGCGCCTGGCCCAGCTGCTCGGCACGCGCGGGAGCGTCGGGCAGTGCGCCCGCGGCGGGCGCGCCCGGCACCCCGACCACGAAGGCCGCTCCTTCGAAACCGTCGAAGCCGGTGAAGGCGGCGAAGGCGGCGAAGGCGGTGAAGGCGCCGGAACGGCCGACCGGCCACACCGGCCGCGGCTCGTCCCGCGGCGACTACACCGTCCGCAGCGGCGACACGCTGAGCGCCATCGCGGCGCGGCACGGGACCACCTGGGAGGGGATCTACTCCGCCAACAAGGCCGTCATCGGCGGGGACCCCGACGTGATCGTCCCCGGGCAGCAGCTGGAGCTGTGAGCACGAAGCTGTGAGGGCGAAACGGTACCCCACCCGGTCCTCCGACCGGGTGGGGCACCGCCGGACGCCTGCGCGGCTCGCCCAAGGGCCGACACCGGCCCGCATAACGTGGCCCGATGTCGATCAAGCGCATGCGGTACGTGGCTGTCGTCGCCGTCGTCCTGGCCGTACTCGCCCCCGCGGCGGAGGCGGTAGCGGCGCCACCGTCTCCGGCACCCGGTTCGGCGGCGGTGCCAGTGTCCGAGTCCCTGCCCCTGCCCGTGCTGTACGGCTGTGCGAAGGACCAGAGGCCGTGGGGCTGTCTCGCGCAGTGCGAGAGCAGTGGCCGCTGGGACACGAACACCGGGAACTCCTTCTACGGTGGGGTGCAGTTCTGGCAGCCCACCTGGAAGGCGTTCGGCGGTCTCGCCTACGCGCCGCGCGCGGACCTTGCCACGCGGGCCGAGCAGATCCGGGTCGCGGAGGAGGTGGTGAGCGTCCAGGGATGGGAGGCGTGGCCCGTCTGTGCCAAGAGGTACAAACTCAAGGGCCGGGCCCACTTTGTGAAGCGCGGCGAGTCCCTCACGTCGCTCGCCCGCCGGTACCGCATCAAGGGCGGCTGGCCGGCGCTCTACAAGCTCAACCGGAAGCTGGTCGGGGCGGATCCGGATCGACTGAAAACCGGCACCATGCTGGCGCTGCCCAAGGGGGCGGCATCGGGACGGCAGGTCACTTCGTCGGCTCCTCCCACGCTCCCTCCCGCGGTCACCCCGGAGGACACGGTCAGCGACTCCCAGAGTCTCCCGGGCGTGTCGGACCCGGCGGCTCCGGCGGAGCGGGCGGTTCCGCAAGCCCCGCAGTCGAGGCGGAGGGTCCCCTCCGCCTCGGCGTCCCTGCCGGTCCTGATGGGTCCGCCGCTGCCGACGTAGCCCTCTCGCCTGTCTCCGTGGCCTCGCCGCTGAACACGATCGCGCCGCGCCGGAGTTCGTACACGATCGGCGCCGCGCCGTGCAGGCCGGGCGGCAGGCGCTGTTCGGCCACGATCACGCACGCGTCGAGGCCGCTCAGCAGTGCGTAGGTACGGGCGGCGACCTTCGGGGACATGCCCTGTGCGGGTTCGTCGACGAGGACCACGCGCGCGCGTGCCAGGAGGGCGCGGGAGAGGGCGAGCATGCGCTGCTCGCCGCCGGAGAGAGTCCCCGCCTTCCGGGGGAGCAGGGAGACCAGCTGGGGGTACGCCTCCAGGGCGGGTGCGAAGCCCTGGTCGGAGGCGGCGAGTTCGAGGTTCTCGCGGACGGTGAGGGAACCGAAGACGGCCTGGCGGTCCGGGACGAGGCACAGGCCGCGGCGGGCCCGTTCGTACGCGGGCATCCCCGTGACGTCGGTGCCGTCCCAGACCACGGCCCCGCGGGACAGGGGCACGGTTCCGGCGAGTGCGCGCAGCGCGGTCGTACGGCCCGAGCCGTTGCGGCCGAGCAGGACGGCGACGCCGTGGCCGGGCGCGAAGAGGGTCACTCCGTGCAGCGCCTCCAACGGGCCGTACCGCACGCGCGCGTGGCGCAGGGAAATCCCGGGCGGACCGAGCGGGCTCATTCGTCGACCGCCGTTCTGACTCCTTGGCCGAGTACGTGGTCGGCCGGGCCGGAGGTGACGACGCGGCCCGCCGTCATGACGTGCACGGTGTCGGCCAGGTCGGCCACGAGGTCCAGGTCGTGCTCGACGACGAGCAGGGCCGTACCGTCCGCCGCCAGGGCCCGCAACACGCGGGCCAGCGCCGCCACTTCGCCCGTGTCCAGCCCCGCCGCGGGCTCGTCGAGAAGCAGGACACGCGGGCTTCCCGCCAGAGCCCGCGCGAGTTCGACACGACGCAGTGTGCCGGTCGGCAGGTCCGCCGCCGGGAGGGCCCGTACGGGCCCGTCGAGCCCGAGCAGCCGCAGGACCCGTTCCACGGCGTCAGTGTCCACGACGCGCCCCCGCTCCGCACCCACGCGTACGTTCTCGGCCACCGTCAGGGTCGGGAAGACGGCGAGTTGCTGAAAGGTGCGGGCGATGCCGAGCCGGGTCCGCGCGTGGGCGGGCAGCCGGGTGATGTCCCGTTCCCCGAACCCGATCCGCCCGGCATCCGGCCGTACGGTCCCGGCCAGACAGTGGAACAGGGTGCTCTTCCCGGCCCCGTTGGGCCCGACGACCGCGGTGATCCGGCCGCGGGGCAGATCGAGGTCGACGCCGTCCAGCGCGGTGAACCCGGCGTAGGAGACCCGGAGACCGCGGGCGTGGAGGAGGGGGAGGGCGAGAGGGATGGCGGGCGTGTCGGGGGAGGGGCGGGGGCGGGCTGGCCGGCGTGCCGCAGGGCCTGCCGTACGGGCGCCGGATCCGGTGGCCCGCGGCGGGGCGGTCGCGCCCGGTTCACCCTCTTCGGAGGTCGGGACGGGCGGGGTGGGCGCTGCGCCGGACGGGGGCGACGCGGGTTGGTCGCGGCCTGCGGCCCGAGCCGCGTCGGGCACACCGCCCGTAGCGGCCCGAGGGGTGCCGGGCGGTGAGACGGGACGTCCGTGAGCTACAGCGGGCCCGGCGCCCTCCGTCAGCTCGGTGCTCTCCGTATCGGGCGTGTCCGGTCCTCGAACCGGGTCCTCGCGCCGGTTTGCGCCAGGCGCCGACGGCACGTCGGAGTCCGTGGCCCTGGGCGCGCCGATACGCCCCGGCGCCTCGGACGTCCAGGGGACGTCGGCCGTCCACGGCGAGCCCGACCCACCTCCCGCCGGAGCGGATGGTCGTCCCGGCCGTTTCACCAGCGGGCGCCCGCCCGCGCCGAGAACGCCTCCTCCCGTGGTCGCCACCGTGGCGGCGGCCGTACCCGCCAGCGGCGTCGCCCCCGCCGAGGCCGTCGGCCGGAGCCGCGTGCCCGGGCCCATGCGCGTCGCCCGGAGTCTGCGCCGCACCCCAGTGCCCAGCGGAGTGAGCGTCACCTCGCGCCCCGGTCGCAGGCGTTCGGCCGCCAGGCGGAGGGCCTCGTACGGGCCGCCCGGGAAGCGGCCGACGAGGACCGCCAGGAAGCCGATCAGCGCAGCCGCCACACCGCCGCGCGTCCCCGCGTCCAGGCCGACCAGGAGGGCCGCCGCGAGCAGTGCGCCGAGGACGCTGTCGGCGCCGAGGACGACGATCGCGGCGAACCACAGCAGACCGCGGACCGGGTCGTACGCGGCGGGGTCGAAGGCGCGCAGGCCCATGCCGAGCATGCCGCCGCCGAGCGCGGCCAGCGCGGCGCCCGCCACGAAGGCCGTCAGTTTGAGCGCCGGCACGCCGACGCCCGCCGCCGACGCGCCCGCCTCGTGGTCGCGCATCGCCGCCAGGGCCCGGCCCGTACGGCCCCGGCGCAGCGCGTGGGCGGCGAGCAACGCACCCGCGAGGAGGACGAGTTCGAGTACGTAGTACGCGCGGTCGCCGTCGAAGCCCGCCGGGCGGCCCAGGGTCAGGCCCGACGTCGCGTACGGCTGGGCGAAGACGAAGCGGCTGACGCCGACGCCCACCGCGAAGGTGGCCAGGGCGAGGGCGAGGCCGTGGCGGCCGATGGCGGGCCAGCCGGTCAGCAAGCCCAGGGGCGCCACCAGCAGGACGGCGACCGCGAGCGCGGCCAGTTCGGGGAGCCGCGGCAGGCCCGGGAAGCGGCCCGCCGCCAGCAGCGCCGTGAAGAGGGCGCCCAGACCCGCGTACGCCGCCTGGCCCAGTGAGATCTGGCCGCCGCGGCCCGTCACCACGACCAGGGACAGGAGGATGACGCCGAGGGCCGGTACCTGGACGGACGTGTGCAGGTCCCGGCCCGCGAAGCCCAGAGGGAGCAGGAACAGGACCACGGCCACGATCCACGCGCCCGGCGGGGTCGCCACCCGCGCGCTCGCCGTGCGCGGCAGCGCGTCGCGCGTGCCGATGCCCGGCAGGACCAGGGCCGCGATCAGCAGGGCGACGACGAAGAGGTTCGCGCCCACCGCCTGGAGCAGCGGTTCCCGCCAGCCCGTCGGGTGCAGCCGTGTCAGCTGGCTCTGGGCGACCCCGATGCCGAGGGCCACGACCAGGGCCACCGGCAGGCTGCGCATCCGGGCGGCCACGGCGACCGCCACCACCTCCATCACGAGCAGTGGCATGCCGTACGGATCGAGGCGTACGTACGGGGCCAGCAGTACGCCCGTCAGGCCCGCCGTGAACGAGCCGAAGGCCCAGCCCGCCGCGGCCACCCGGTCCGCGTCGATGCCGCCCAGGACGGCGAGCGAACGGTCGTCGACCACCGCCCGCAGCTCCCGGCCGAAGCGCGTCCAGCGGATCACCGCGCCGACACCGACGGCCAGGACGAGGGTCACGGCCAGCTGGCACCAGGGGTCCGCCGAGACGAGCGTCGGCGCGTCGGCGCGTGCGCCGGGGCCCCAGATCAGCGCCGCGCCGCCGACGAGCAGCACGAACACGCCGATGGACGCGACCAGGGTCTGGGCGGGGTCGCCGCCGAGGACGGACAGGGGACGGAAGACGAACCGTTCCAGCGCCATGCCGATGCCCGGGGCCACCACGAGCAGGGTGAGTGCCGCGGCGAGCGGGAGCGGCCAGTCCCACTCGACCGTGAGCTGCCACAGCAGATAGGCGCACACCATGGCGATCGCGCCGTGCGCGAAGTTGAGGACGCCGGTCGCCCGGTAGGTCACGATCAGGCCGATTCCGGTGAGCGCGGCGGCGCTGCCGACGGAGAGCCCGGCGAGCGTGAGGTCGTACGTCAGCGACGCCATCAGTCACCAGCCATCAGTCACCAGCCATGAGTCATCAGCCATCAGCGATCGGCCATCAGCCGTCCTCCCCGGACGACCGGGCGTCCGAGGCGGTGGGCTCGCAGATCGGGCAGGGGTCCAGGTCCCCGCCCGCGAGGACCCGGGAGTCGACCGGCAGGGCCTCCGGCTTCCCTGCCACGAGCGGGCAGTCCGCGCGGTGCCACAGCGTGCCGCCGGGCACCATCAGCAGGTCTCCGCTGACGGCCACGGGCGCGGCGGCCACCTGCCCGGACTCGTCGGCGTCGGCGGGGTCGGCCGCCACCAGGAGCCCGTACAGCTCTTCCACGCGGGCCGCCGCGAGGGCGTTCCTGCCGTGGGTGAGGAGCACCGCGGCCGCGATGATCAGCGCGGCTCCCGGCACCGTGCAGGACGCGAGGTACGGCAGCTGGCGTTCCGCGAAGCGCTCGCCGGAGATCCCGTACCAGCCCAGGACGCACAGCACCGCTCCCGCGGCGAGCGCGGCCCACCCGGCCCACAGGACGGGGTGCACGGTCCGCAGTCGAGCTGTCCGCATGGAGGCTCCCATGTCATGTGTCTGACAGTCTTCCAAGTCCGCCGATGGACTTGCACTATGCCCTCTGGAAGCTGACCCTGAAAGCTCCGGGCGCCCATGGCCCGGACCGACACCCGGTGGTGAGCCAGATGGTTCTCGGGAGTGACCTCAGGCGGGGGACAGGCCGGGGGCTGGCGGTGGCGGTACTCGTCCTCGCCTCGGCTCTGACGGCCTGCGGCGACGACAGCGGCGGTGACGACACGACTCCGCCCTCGCCCTCCGTGGAGCAGCCCACGACGGAGCAGCCCACGACGACCGAGCCGAGTCCGAGCGCGAGCGCTCCGGACGATCCGGCGGCGGCCGAGAAGGAGATCAAGGAGAACTGGAAGAAGTTCTTCGACCCCGCCGTCCCCCTGAAGGACAAACAGGCCCTCCTGGAGAACGGCGACAACCTGGCGCAGGTCCTGGAGGGCTTCAGCGGCGACGAGCGCGGCGGGCAGGTGGAGGCGACCGTCGACCAGGTCGAGTTCACCGGGCCGACCGCGGCGAACGTGACGTACACGCTCACCCTGAAGGGCGCCACGGTCCTGCCGAACGCCGCGGGGACCGCCGTCGAGCAGGACGACACGTGGAAGGTGTCCGTCAAGACGCTGTGCGGTCTGGTCGGGCTGAGCGGTAATGCGTCGCCGGGTCCGGGTTGCTGAGTGCGCTGTCGTGGGTCTGCTGCTCCTGGTGGGCACGGCCTGCGGCAGCCGTCTCCCGGAGAGCGACTTCGAGGACCGGCCGGGCCGTACGCCCACGCGGAGCAGTACCGCGGAGCCCCTGCGCGTAGGCATCATCACGAGCGCCACCAGTCCGGTCGGCGGAAACGCCTTCACCGGGCCGCGCGACGGCGCGAAGGCGTATTTCGACGCGCTGAACGCGCGCGGCGGCATCGACGGCCGCCGGGTCGAGGTCCGTACGTGTGACGACGGCGGCAGCGGTGTCGGCAACAACGAGTGCGTGCACAAACTCGTCGACGAGGACAAGGTCGTCGCCCTCGTCGCCACCACCGCCCTCGACTACGCGGGCGCCTCCCGTGTGTCACGCGCGCGCGTGCCCGACATCGGCGGCCAGCCCATCGGCGCGGCGTACGACACCTATCCGCACCTCTACGGGATCTACGGCAGCCTCGCCCCGCGGGACGGAAAGCCCGGCTGGGACGGCAAGCTGTACGGCGGCACCGAGATCTACCGCTATTTCAAACGCGAGCAGGGCGCCCGTACGGCGGCCGTCGTCTCGTACAACCAGTCCGCGTCGGCCGCGTACGCCCGGCTCGTCGCCCGGGGCCTGAAGGCCGAGGGCTACAAGGTGGTCACCGAGCAGGTCGACTTCGCGCTGCCCAACTTCCGTGCCGCTGCCGCCGACCTGAAGGAGCAGGGCGCCGACGTGGTCTTCGACGCCATCGACACGTACGGCAACGCCCAGCTGTGCAAGGCGATGGACGACGTCGGGGCCGATGTCCTCGCCAAGGTCACCAACCCGCAGAACTGGACGTCCACCGTCCGCGAGGACTACAAGGACGCGCCGCGCTGCCGCAACGCCCTGTGGGCGACGGGCGCGAGCCGCAACTTCGAGGACACGGACCACAAGGCCGTACGGGAGTTCCGGGACGGCACGAAGAACCTGAAGACCCATTCCCAGTGGCAGCTGGAGGGCTGGGCCGCCGCGATGTGGTTCACGGACGCGGCGCGGTCGTGCGCGCAAACGGGCGTCACGCGCGCGTGCGTCGACCGCTTCATGGACACGGGGAAGCCGTACACCGCCGACGGCCTGCTGCTGCCCGTCCGGTACGAGCGCCTGCCCGAACCCCCGACGACCCGCAGGACCTGCCTCTCGGTGGCCCGCTGGGAGGACGCCCGCGGATGGGTCCGTCAGGGCGACATGAACGACACCTGCTTCGACGTGTCGCAGTTGTCCTACGAGCCCTGATGCGTACCGACGTGAAAAGGTTCCCTTGCTTGGTTACCGATGACACAACTCTTGGGGAACAGGATGGTAAGGAGACCCAACCATCCCACCAACTCCCCGGTCTAACCCTGAGGTAGCTGGATTAGACGGAGATACGGGGACGCATGCAGATCTCTTTCCTGATACACAACGCCTACGGAATCGGGGGGACGATCCGGACGACGTACAACCTTGCGAACACGCTCGCAGAGCAGCACGACGTCGAGGTCGTCTCCGTGTTCCGGCACCGTGACGAGCCGGTCTTCGCACCGGATCCACGTGTGCGTGTACGTCACCTTGTCGACATCCGCCCGGACAGTCCGGGATACGAGGGCGACGATCCGTCCTACCGGGCGCCGGCCCAGGTCTTCCCGCGTGGGGAGGTCCGCTACGACCAGTACAGCGTTCTCACCGACCGCCGTATCGCGGACCACCTCTCGAAGGTCGACGCCGACATCGTGATCGGTACGCGGCCGGGGCTCAACGTGCATCTGGCGCGCGAGACCAGACGCGGCCCGATCCGCGTCGGCCAGGAGCACCTCACGCTCGACGCCCACGCAGAGTCCCTGCGCACCGAACTGCGCGGGGTCTACCCGCGGCTCGACGCGCTCACCACCACCACGGAGGCGGACGCCGGCGCGTACCGCACGAAGATGCGGCTGCCCGGCGTACGCGTCGAGGCCGTCCCCAACCCGGTGCCCGCGCCCGGCATCGAGCCCGCTGACGGCTCCGGCAAATGGGTCGTGGCGGCCGGGCGGCTCGCCCCGGTCAAGCGGTACGACCTGCTGATCAAGGCATTCGACCGGGTGCGCGAACAGCGGCCCGACTGGCGTCTGCGGATCTACGGCGGCGGCAAGCAGAAGGACAAGCTGCGCAGGCTCATCGACGAACGCGGCCTCTACAACCACGTCCTGCTGATGGGCCCGGCCCATCCCATCGAACCGGAGTGGGCCAAGGGGTCCATCGCCGCCGTCACCTCCAGCATGGAGTCCTTCGGCATGACGATCGTCGAGGCCATGCGCTGCGGCCTGCCCGTCGTCTCCACGGACTGCCCGCACGGCCCGGGGGAGATCATCGACAACGGCGTGGACGGACGTCTCGTTCCCGTCGGCAACGTCAAGGCCATCGCCGGCGGACTGCTCGAACTCATCAACGACAACGAGCTGCGGCAGCGGATGGCGTCCGCGGCCCTCAAGGACTCCGAGCGCTTCGACCCCGCCCGGATCGCCGAGCGCTACGAGTCGATCTTCTCCGGTCTCGTCTCACGCGGTGGCGCCTCGAAGCTGGGCCGGATGCGCGGCTCACTGCATCGCACGCGGGGAGCGCTGCTCGGTGGCGTGTACGCCGTTCGGGATGCCGGACTGACCGTACTCGGGAAGGAGCGTTCCGTATGACGACGCTGGCTCCGCGGGCTTCGCACCGGCACTCCGACGAGGACGCGACCATGCCCCTGTGCGCCGACTGCGTCGCCGATTCCGCGGGCGGGCTCATCTTCTCCGTCACCGTCACTGTCACCGGCCTCGGTCCGGCCGCCGCGGCCGGCGACGCGTATTTCGTCCTCCGGCACCGCGACGACGGGCAGGAGGTCCGGCTGCCGCTGACCCCGGCCGCCGACGGCCGGCCGCGCGCCGCGCTGCCGAGCGGTGTCGAACTGCCCGAGGGCCGCTGGGACGCCTACGTCCAGGTCGCCGACGGCGAGCCGCGGCGCCTGTCGCCCGGCCTCAACGACCTGCGCTCGCTCGTCGACCGGGTGTCCGGCGACGCCCGCGGCCAGGTCGCCGTCCGTATCCCGTACGGCACGAAGCACGGCAACCTCTCCGTCCGCAGCTGGCTGCGCGTCCCGCATGCGGAGGCGGGTGAACTGCATATCGGAAAGGGCGAGTTGGGCGTACGGGGCCAGGTGTACGGCACCGAACTCACCCCCGACGCCTACGCCGAACTGCGCGGCCGCGACGAGCCGGAGACCGTACTGCGGACCGAAGTCGCCCCGGACCGGGCGCGGTTCCGGTTCACGGTGGCCTACTCCGAGCTGACGGCGGGGGTGTGGGACCTGTGGCTGCGCCCGGCCGGGGAGACCGGGCCGCGGGTACGGATCGCCCGGCTGCTCGACGACATCGCCGACAAGAAGCCGATCTTCAGCTACCCGACGGTCTCGGTGGAGACGGCGTACGGCCCGGTGGCGGCCGGGCCGTACTACACGAGCGACAACGACCTGTCGGTGACCGTCAGTCCGGCCACGGCGGCCTCAGCGCAGTGAACCGAAGAACTCCCTGATGTCACCGGTCAGCAGGTCCGGCACCTCCAGGGCCGCGAAGTGCCCGCCGCGGTCGAACTCCGTCCAGCGGACGACGGTGTTGGTCTCCTCGGCCCAGCGGCGGATCGCCACGTCCTCGCCGAAGTTCGCGACGGCGGTGGGCACTTCGGAGCGCGTGACGGGGAACCAGTCGCCGACGTGGCCGTTCTCGTAGTACATCCGTGCCGCCGAACCGGCCGTCGCGGTCAGCCAGTACAGCATCACGTTGGTGAGCAGCGTGTCCCGGTCGACCGCGTCCTCCGGCAGTTCGGCCGAGGAGTGCGTCCATTTTCGGAGCGGCGTGACGAAGCGGGCGGGCTGGCCGACGAGGTCGGCCAGCCCGCAAAGTCGGATCCCACGAGGAGGTCGACTGGAGGGCGTTTTGACGTCCTTCCCGGTGTGAGCGGGAATTTCCGGCCTGCCGTTCGTGGTGAGCGGCTTCCGGTGGGTTCCTGCTTCGTTGCTCCGAGCCAGGATCGCTCCCGGTCTTACCAGTGCTCCACAAGCGTTTTCCGTCTCCGTCCGTCCGGCGGCGACTGCCAGGCTGTGTCCTTCCTGACGCTTCGGAGCTTCCGGAATCTCACCCTTCGCCCCGCACGGCAACTACCGTACCACGCTGTGTAGTTGAATCGTTCCCCTGTGTGAAACTGGGCGAGCTGAAGCCGGGGACCGCTGGGATCACCAGATGGAAGGCGTCGGCCGGGTCGCCGCCGTGCGCGCGCGGGTCGCTCAGCGGGCCGATCAGGCCGAGGAACTCCACGATCGAGCCCGGCCAGCCGTGCGTCAGGATCAGCGGCACCGCGTCCGGCTCGGGGGAGCGGACGTGCAGGAAGTGCACCTGGGCGCCGTCGATCTCCGTCACGAACTGCGGGATCTCGTTCAGGGCCGCCTCGTGCTTGCGCCAGTCGTAGGCGCCGCGCCAGTGGCCGGCCAGGTCACGGAGATACGGCAGCGACGCTCCGTACTCCCAGCCCACGCCCGGCAGTTCGTCGGGCAAGCGGGTCAGGTCCAGGCGGGTACGCAGATCGTCGAGCTGAGCCTGCGGGATGTCGATCCGGAAGGGGCGGATCTCTTCGCTTGCGCTGTTGTCTGCCATGTCTCGTAAGGTACGCACCCTTGCGGACAAGTACTGTCCGCAATTCCTGGCAGACTCGGATCCATGTTGGAGACCTCGGCACGACTCCTGCGTCTGCTCTCCCTGCTGCAGGCGCACCGCGAATGGTCGGGTGCGGCCCTGGCCGACCGCCTCGGCGTCACCCCGCGCACGGTCCGCCGTGACGTGGACCGGCTGCGCGAACTCGGCTATCCGGTGAACGCCAGCCCCGGCACGGGCGGCGGCTACCAGCTTGGTGTGGGCGCCGAACTGCCGCCGCTGTTGCTGGACGACGACGAGGCGGTCGCCGTGGCCGTCGGCCTGCGCACCGCCGCCGGACAGGGCATCGAGGGCATCGGCGAGACCTCCGTACGTGCCCTCACCAAGCTGGAACAGGTGCTGCCGCACCGGCTGCGCCGCCGGGTCGGTGCCCTCAACGCCTTCACCGTGCCGATGCTGCGCGGCCCCCAGCCCTCCGCCGTCGACCCGGCCGTCCTGACCGACCTGGCCGCCGCCTGCCGGGACTCGGAGCGGCTGCGCTTCGAGTACCGCGACCACGGCGGCTCCACGTCCCGCCGCACGGTCGAGCCGCACCGCCTGGTGTGCACCGAGCGCCGCTGGTACCTGGTCGCCTGGGACGTCGACCGCGACGACTGGCGTACGTTCCGGGTGGACCGCGTCACGCCCCGGCCGCCGCACGGACCGCGTTTCACGCCCCGGCGGCCGCCCGCCGACGACCTGGCCGCCTATGTGTCCAAGGGGGTCTCCGTCCGCGCCTACGCCTCGCACGCCGTCATCCGGCTGCTCGCGCCGATCGAGGAGGCGGCCGAGCGGATCTCGCCCTCCGCCGGGACGCTGGAGGCGGAGGGGCCCGGCAGCTGCGTGCTGCGCACCGGGGCCGCGAGCCTCGATGTCATGGTGATTCACGTGATGCTGATGGGCATCGAGTTCGAGGTGCTGGAACCCGTGGAGCTCGTCGAGGCGATCAGGACGGCGCGGGACCGGCTGACCCGGACGCTGGAGCGGGCTTCGCCGGGGGCGCGGCGTACACCGGGGACTCGGAGCGGATCCGGGGCAAGGTCGTGAAGTTGTGCCGCGGGGGGTGTACGTGGGTTCTGTGCTGGAACCATGAATTTCCTATGGTGCGTCAGCTTCTGGAACACACCGCCGAATCGGAAAAGAAAGGCGCGGGCGCGGTGTCGGCGGCGCGATTTTCCGCCATCTATTCGGACCGCGGTCACCGTAGTCCCGGGTACTCCCGAATTACGTTCGAAGGCGGGCGGAACGCCCACGGAACCGCTCGTACGAGTGTCGTTGTCCTGTGACAGAAGCGTGACCGGAGAGGGACCGTGACGGAAGGTGGCGGGCCCGGGCTTCCCCGTCCGCATTCCGCCGCCTAACGTGGCGGCATGGCACCGATTCCCACTCCTCCCGCAGAGCCCTCGGACACCCCGGACGCGTACGTCGGACTGGAGGCGAGCGGCGCCGAACGACTGGCCCGTGAACGCGGTTGGTCCACGGTACGGTCGCTGCCGCCGGGCGCGATCATCACGATGGAGTACCGCGTGGGGCGGCTGAACTTCGAGGTCACCGGCGGTCGGGTGACGCGCTGCTGGAAGGGTTGACCGTCCGCCACCCGTCCGCACCTGTCCACCACGTTGTCCGCCACCTGTCCGGACAACGTGCAGCATGGCGAAGGCCCCGGCTCCAGAAGCCGGGACCTTCGCCATGCGCGGGGCGTGGTGTGTGCGTACCGGCCCCGCCGTCCGTTGTTCCTGCTCAGCCGCCCGTCAGCGGGCGGGCCGAGGTGGTGCCACGTGTCACTCGGTCCGACTGCGGAGGCCTGCGGCTTCCGATGGGCGTCACCGGCGTGCGCTCCGAGCGGGCCAGATGCGGGCCGGGCGCCAGATAGCCCGGCGGGCGGGGCGGCAGGGAGGCGGCCACCGGCTCGCGTACGGCGGGCTCCGCTTCGGCCGGGCTGCCGAGCGGGGAGAGCGTCACGGGAGCGTCCACCGGGGCGGCCGGAACCGGCGCGGTGCCGCGCCGGCGGGCGCGCCAGGCGTCGCGCAGGTCGAAGATGGCGGTCTCGGCGCGCGCGATCAGCGGCTCGCACCAGGGCAGCGCGAGGAGGATCAGCAGACCCGCGGCCCAGCCGAGCACCACGTCGCTCAACCAGTGCGTACCGAGGTAGACCGTGGTCAGGCCGACGCCGAGGGAGACCACGGCGGAGATGGCCGACAGCCAGCGGCGGGCCCACGGCGTCGAGGCCAGATAGGCGAGGATGCCCCAGGTCACGACGGCGTTCGCGGTGTGGCCCGAAGGGAATATGTCGCCGCCCAGCCACATCTCGTTCGAGCCGACGTTGGTCGCGTAGTGCGGGCCGAGGCGGCCCATGCTGAGCTTGGCGGCGCCCACCGTGATGTTCAGCAGCAGCAGCGAGACGCCCAGCGTGAGCAGCGGGCGCAGGGTGTGCTGCCGCCAGGAACGCCAGCCCAGCCAGGCCGCGATCATCACGGCGGTGGGGCCGCGCTGGCCCAGGACCACGTAATAGTCGAGGAAGGCGTGGATCTCCGGCCACTGCTGGTAGGGCCGGAAGAACATGACCTGCCAGTCGAACCGGACCAGCCACGACGTGATCACGATGGCCCACACGATGGCGACGTAGAAGGCGAGCGTGGACGCGAAGAGGACCACTCGGTGCCGGCTCATCCTGGGCACGTCGATGTGGGCCGGTCGTTCCGGCTCACGGTCCAGCCGGGCGAAGACCCGGTCCAGACGAGTCAGCTTTCGTTCGGTACGCACTCAATCGACGTTACAGCGAGTGAGGTGTGTTCCACGTCGAAGCACCCTCTTTGTGATGACGATGTGATGTGGCATTGCTCTCAGGAGGGGGTTTATTTCCTTGGATTATGGAATGCCTCGTGCGCTCTTCCTTCCATTCGATTGATCATTCCAATGTGAAGTTTTATGGTGCTTTTGAATTCGTTCACCGAATGCTTGCGTGGGCGTCTCCGGCTGCTCACCCGCGACATCGGGTGTTCATGGTGGACCGGAGCCGTTCAGCCAGAAGGCGCCGTACGCCGCCGAAGCCAACGCCACACCGCCCAGCACCCACGCCGACCTGGAGGTTCGCAGCCGGGCCAGAGCCAGGGCGAGGGGCAGCAGCAGGGGGAAGGCGGGCAGCAGAAGGCGTGGTTTCGAGCCGAAATAGCTCGATGCGCACAGGGCGAGGGCGGTGACGACCCCCGCGTACACCAGAAGCGGCAGCGGCTGCCGCTGCCGTACGCAGATCACGTACAGCCAGATCAGCAGGCCGACTCCGATGATCAGGGCGGTTCCGGCGAGGGCCGACGGGAACGAGGTGAACTTGTCGGCGACGAAGCGGGCGAAGGCGTAGCCGCCGTCAAAGCCGTTGCGCCAGCCCGCCTGGACGTCGAGATAGCCCAGCGGGCCCTTCCCCGTGCGATGGCCGACCCACAGGACGTAGCCCCCGGCGCCGAGGGGCGCGACCAGCATCGCCAGGGCGCGCCGCAGGCGCAGCGCGCTGTCCCGCGCCGGAACACCCCGTTCCCGTACGAACGAGGCAATCGCCGTCACCCACACGGCCGCGACCACCGCGGCGCCCACCGGGCGGGTCAGGCCCGCCAGCGAGGCGAGCAGGCCCGCGGTCAGCCAGCGGCCGGTCAGGACCGCGTACAGCGACCAGGCCGCGAGCGCGGTGAACAGCGACTCGCTGTACGCCATCGACTGGACGATGCCGACGGGCAGGACCGCCCACAGCAGGACCGCGCAGATCCCGGCCCGTCCTCCGTACACATGGTCCGCGACCGCGAAGATCCCCCAGGCCGCGGCGAGCGAGGCCAGCACGCTGACCAGCAGGCCCGCGTCCGCGTACGAGAGCGGGGTGACCGCGGCGACGGCCCGCTCCAGCCAGGGCAGCAGCGGGAAGAACGCCAGGTTCGAGTGCACGTCCCCGTTGGGCAGGCGCACCTCGTGGCCGTAGCCGAACTCGGCGATCCGCGTGTACCAGAGGGAGTCCCAGCGGGCCGAGAGCAACTGGTGCGGGCTCTTGTCCCGGGCGGCGCTCCATACGGCCAGCGCCACCAGGCCCAGCGCGCGCACCGCCGCGTAGCCGAGGAGAGCGGGCGCGGCACGGCGCCCGCCCGGACCCGCACGGGGCGGCACGACGGGCGTTTCAAGATCGGTCACGGGCTCGATTATCGACGCCGCCCGGAACCGGGGGCCCCGCGCGGGGCGTGCTCGGACACATGGGAGCGTGGTGCATGCCACACGCGTCTTAAGGGAACGTGAGAGGTCCGCCACCTGACATTGGCGGGAACTCGCGTACTCTGGCGAATCACTCGCCTTTGTGCTGGGCCCTGTCGTCAAAGTGCCGTCGGCCGCCCGCAGGGCGAGCCGCGCGGTGTCCGGTGCGTGCGATCGCAGGGCGCCGGAAGGGTCTCGTAGCGGAGCTACTAGGATCTTCCGGCAACGCCGCGAGTGTGCGTGCCGGACATCGCGCGGCAGTCGGCACTTTGACGACAGGGCCCAGAGGCCGGGACACCGCTCCTCCCGAGCCGCAGCCGCAGGGAGTCCCCACCCAGCGGATCCGCCGAACGCGAGGGAACATCTGGGAGGTACGTACATGTCCGGGACGACCACGGCCGCTGCGCGTTGCCGTCGGGAAGCCGGGGCCGGTGCAAACCGCTGGGTCGTCCTCATCGTCCTCTGCGTCAGTCTGCTGCTGGTCGCCGTCGACGCCACCGTGCTGCACGTCGCCGTGCCCGCCGTCACCGAGGACCTCACACCCGGCGCGATAGAGCTGCTCTGGATCGTCGACATCTACCCGCTGGTCTGCGCCTCGCTGCTGATTCTCTTCGGCACGCTGGGTGACCGCATCGGCCGCAGGCGCGTCCTGCTCCTCGGGTACGCCCTCTTCGGCGTCGCGTCCGCCATCGCGGCCTTCGCGGACAGCGCCCAGGTGCTCATCGCGGCGCGCGCCCTGCTCGGTGTCGGCGGCGCGATGATCATGCCCGCGACGTTGTCCATCCTGCGGCAGGTCTTTCCCGACCGGCACGAACGGGCGCTCGCGATCGGCGTCTGGAGCGCCGTCGCCGCGGTGGGCGCGGCCGTCGGCCCCCTGCTCGGCGGGTTCCTGCTCGAACACTTCTGGTGGGGCTCGGTCTTCCTCATCAACATCCCGCTGATGCTCGTCAGCCTGCCCGTCGGGCGGCTGCTGCTGCCCGAGTCGACCGGTGACGGCCACGGCCCGTGGGACGTCGTCGGCGCGCTGATGGCCGCGGCGGGCCTCTTCGGCGTCGTTCTCGGCGTGAAGCGGCTCGGCGCCGGGGAGGCCCCGCTGAGCGTCTTCACGGCGCTGCCGCTCGTCGTGGGCGCCGGGCTCCTCGTCCTCTTCGTATGGCGACAGCGGCGGCGTCGGCATCCGCTGGTCGATCTGAAGATGTTCGCGCGGCCCGCGTTCAGTACGTCCGTCGGGTGCATCGTGCTCGCGATGCTCGCGCTCGTCGGTCTTGAGCTGATCGCCGCGCAGTATCTCCAGCTCGTACTGCGCCTCTCTCCGCTGGAGACCGGGCTGCGGCTGCTGCCGCTCACCGTCGCCGCGATGGCCGCGGGTCTTGTCGGGGCGAAGATGCTCCAGCGGTTCGGGCCGCGGACCATGGTCTGTTCCGGGTTCTGCCTCACCGCCGCGGCGGTCGCCATGCTGACCGGGATGGGCAGCCATGACAACGCTCCACTGCTGCTGTCCGGGTTCCTGCTGCTGGGGTTCGGGCTGGAGGTGACGCTCTTCGGGGCGTACGAGTCGATGCTGAGCGAGGCTCCGCAGGAGCAGGCCGGTGGGGCGGCGGCGATCGGGGAGACGTCGTACCAGCTCGGGGCGGGGATCGGGATCGCGCTCCTCGGGAGCGTGATGAACGCCTCGTACGCGCCCGGGCTGGCGTCCGTTCCCGGGGTGTCCGCTGCGGAGTCGGCTGCGGCGGGGCACTCGTTGGGGGAGGCGTACGAGGTCGCTGCGGGGCTTGGCGGGGGGCCGGGGGAGGCGTTGCGGCACGCTGCTCGGCATGCGTTCGTGCATGGGCTGCATGTGACGTTGCTGGTGAGTGTGGGGTTGTTGTTGCTGGGGGCTGTGATGGCTCTGCGGTTGCCTCGGGTCATGGAGTGTGGGGCCGGGGTCGAGCTGCCGGCGCCTCGGGACGCGCTGGAGGCGCGGGAGGCGGAGGTCTCGCTGCGGGTGGAGTCTGTCGGCTGAGGGGTTCGTTGTGGCCCGGGCCCAAGACTCTCTCCCGCCCACGCACCGCCCGTTCAGCCCGCTCATCCCGTACGGGTTTCCCGCGGGGGCACCGCACCGCCGGCGGCTGCGGGCTCGTGCCGGGTGAAGCTCCCTGGGTGAGCCCCGGGCCTCGCCCCTCCACGTAAGGTGCCGTGGTTCTGGACGTGTGTTGCGGTGCGTCGTAGCGTCTGACTTCGTCCGTGATTAACAGTGCTAGTTTTTCGTACCGGAGGCCCCGCCGTGTCCGCTTCCTCCTCCTCTTCCTCTTCCTCTTCCTCTCCTTCCCCCTCCTCGAAGCTGCCCCCCTTCGATCCCGCCGACCTCCTCGGTATCGATGACCTGTTGAGCGCGGAGGATCTGGCGGTTCGGGGGACCGTGCGTGACTGGGCGGCTGATCGGGTGCTGCCCTATGTCGCCGAGTGGTACGAGAAGGGGGAACTGCCCGGGATTCGGGAGCTGGCGCGGGAGTTGGGGGAGATCGGCGCGCTGGGGATGTCGCTCGACGGGTACGGGTGTGCCGGGGCCTCCGCCGTGCAGTACGGGCTTGCCTGTCTGGAGCTGGAGGCCGCCGACTCCGGGATCCGGTCGCTCGTCTCCGTGCAGGGATCGCTGGCGATGTACGCCATCCACCGCTTCGGGAGCGAGGAGCAGAAGCAGGCGTGGCTGCCGCGGATGGCCGCCGGTGAGGTCATCGGGTGCTTCGGGCTCACCGAGCCCGATCACGGGTCCGATCCCGGAGGCATGCGGACGTACGCAAAGCGGGACGGTTCGGACTGGGTGCTCACCGGGCGGAAGATGTGGATCACCAACGGGTCCGTGGCGGGCGTGGCCGTTGTGTGGGCTCAGACCGATGACGGGATCCGGGGGTTCGTCGTGCCTACCGACCGGCCCGGGTTCTCCGCGCCCGAGATCAAGCACAAGTGGTCGCTGCGCGCCTCGGTCACCAGTGAACTGGTCCTCGATGAGGTTCGGCTGCCCGCGGACGCTGTGCTGCCCCAGGTCACCGGGCTCAAGGGGCCGCTCAGCTGTCTGTCGCACGCCCGGTACGGAATCGTGTGGGGCGCGATGGGCGCCGCGCGGTCGAGTTTCGAGGCTGCGGTCGAGTACGCGAAGACGCGCGAGCAGTTCGGACGGCCCATCGGCGGCTTCCAGCTCACCCAGGCCAAGCTCGCCGACATGGCGGTCGAACTGCACAAGGGGATTCTGCTCGCCCATCACCTGGGGCGGCGCATGGACGCGGGACGGCTCCGTCCCGAGCAGGTCAGTTTCGGCAAGCTCAACAACGTACGAGAAGCGATCGACATCTGCCGTACGGCACGCACGATTCTCGGCGCCAACGGGATCTCGCTCGAATACCCCGTCATGCGGCATGCCACGAATCTCGAATCGGTGCTGACCTACGAGGGCACCGTCGAAATGCACCAGTTGGTACTGGGCAAGGCGCTCACCGGTCTCGACGCGTTCCGGTAGGACCATTCCTACCGCGACGCCAAGAAGTGGCCCCGGTGAGCGGCCCTGCTCAGCTCTGGTTGAAGAAACCGTCCGGCCGACGGCCGACGGGCTCCCCGCTGACGATCTCGGTGTCGGCGGGGGTCAGTAGGAAAACCCGGTTCGACACGCGCTCGATCGAGCCGCGCAGGCCGAAGATCAGGCCGGCCGCGAAGTCGACGACGCGCTTGGCGTCGGCGGCCTCCATGGCCGTGAGGTTCATGATGACGGGGACGCCGTCGCGGAAGAGCTCGCCGATGCCACGGGCGTCCCGGAAGCTGTCCGGGGTGACCGTGCCGATCCGGCGGCCCTTGTCCTCGGCCGCGTCCGACGCCACCTTCACGCGCGGATCCGTGACCCAGGCATCTCTGGCCCCGGTCTCGGACCCTTCGGCGTAGTTGTCGTCGTCGTAGTAACGCTCGTCATCGTTGTCGTCGACGAGGCCAAGCCAGGCACTCGCCTTGCGCACCGATCCCATGGACGCCTCCTCTCACAGCGGTGTTTCTTTTCTCCGCATCCCCATGGTCGTGCATGATGCGGATGTCGCGCCAAGGGGATAGACGCCGCGCGGGGGTTTCGTGACGGTACTGGTGCACAGCGAATTCGTCGAGAGCCCGCGTACCCCAAGGGTCGTGCCGTACACCGCTGCTGACTGAGAGTGAAATATGATTCTTCACGGCGGACGGGTGACGACTAGGGCATATGGGTGAACGGGGTGATCGGTACGATGCCGCAGCTCAACGTCCTGCACACATCGGGGGGATCATCGTGTTCGGAATCGTCAGACCCTGCCGCCATCGGCTTGGAGAAAGACTCAAAACCCAATGGATGGCGCATTTGTGCGGGCTGTGTCTCGCACTGCGCGGGGATCACGGGCAGTTCGCGCGGGTCGTCACGAACTATGACGGCTTGCTGATATCCGTTCTGACGGAGGCTCAGGCGGAACGGGCCACAGGATGGCGGCGCACGGCCGGGCCCTGTCCATTGCGCGGAATGCGGAGTGCCTCGGTCGCTCAGGGTGAGGGAGCCCGTCTCGCCGCCGCCGTCTCGCTGGTGCTCGCCTCGGCGAAGGTGCGCGACCACGTGGCCGACGGGGACGGGCTGTTGGCCCGCCGGCCGGTGGCGCTCGCGGCCCGCCGCGTCGCCACGAACTGGGGGCGGGCGGGTGCCCGGACCGGTTCCGACGTCGGCTTCGACACCGCCGTGCTGGTCGACGCCGTCGACCGGCAGGTGGGCATCGAGGCGCTCGCCGGGCCCGGCACCCCGCTGCTGACCGTCACCGAACCGACCGAGACCGCGACCGCCGCGGCCTTCGCGCACACCGCGATCCTGGCCGGGCGGCCCGGCAACGCGGAACCGCTCGCCGAGGCCGGCCGGCTCTTCGGACGGCTCGCCCACCTCCTGGACGCCGTGGAGGACAGGGAAACTGACGCCGCGTCGGGCGCCTGGAATCCCCTGACCGTCACTGGTACGTCCCTCCTGGAGGCCCGGCGGCTCGCCGACGACGCGCTGCACGGGATACGGCTCGCGCTGCGGGAGGCGGAATTCGCGGACGCGAAGCTGGCGCATGTGCTGCTCGCCCATGAGCTGCGGAACGCGGTGGACCGGGCCTTCGGCACCGCCGCGTGCTCGCACCACCAGGCCGAGTTGTACGGGCCGCCTCCCGGCAATCCGTACGCGCCGTCCGGGCCCGGCGGTCCGCCGCCGCCTCCCGAGCCGCCACGCCGTGACCGGCGCGGACTCCTCGCGGGCTGCGCCGTGTGGATGGGCCTGGCCTGTACGTGCCAGCTGTGCTGCTGCGACTACGACGACCCGTGGAGCGGGGAGCGCAAGGAGGGATTCTGGCAGCGGTGCGACGACTGCAGCGACTGCTGCGACAGCTGTAACTGCTGCGGCAATTGCTGTGACGGGTGCGGATGCGATTGCGGTTGCAGCGGCTGACTCTCCTCTCCAGGAGGAGGCTGCTCCCCTTCCCCCTGGAGAGGGGAAGGGGAGCAGGCGAGATGAACAGAAAGAAGAGAAAAAGAAGAGAGAAAGAAGAGAACAGGAGAAGCGCGAGGGGAGGAGTGCGCGTGTGAAGGCGTGGAGAAAGGTGGGAAACGCTTAAGGCGCCCGCCCATGAAGGGCTCGGGCGCGCAGGGGGTCAGCTCAACAGGACGAGGACCACACTCGACCGAAGTCGATGTGGGAGCGCGTGACCAGCCACTGCTGCGAATGCATGAGAGCAAGTGGAACAGGCATCCGGTTTGGCGTCAACTGACGTGAGACGTATCGCTCACAGTGTGGACAGCCTTGACACCGAGGGGAAACGCCCCCGTACTCTCGGTGGACGGCCCTGCTGAGGGGCTCGGCCGTGCACGCCGTACGACGTCCTCGTGGCGTCCGCGTGATTCGCGTGACCTGTGTGAAGGCACCACCCGTGTTCGACTCGACGTATCACGGAGCCTTCGCATGTCCTCGCAGACCCTTACCAAGGTGGCCGCGCCGGAAGTCGCGGTGCCCTTGCCCATCGTCCCGTGGCGCCGTCCCGGTCTCACCACCCTCAGTCCGACCCTTCGTGTGTCCCGGGCGGGCTCCCGGTGAGGCCGTCGATCGTCATTGTGGGAGCCGGGCCGCGGGGGACCGGACTCCTGGAGCGGATCGCCGCCAACATGCCCGAGCTGTACGACGGTTCGGGGCAGACCGGTCCGAGGCATGCCGTTTCGGCGCAGACCGTTTCGAGGCAGGCCGGTTCGGAGCAGGCCGCAGCGGGGCTCGACATTCATCTCGTCGATCCCTTTCCGCCGGGCGGTGGCCGGATCTGGCGCGAGGCGCAGCCACCGCTGCTGTGGATGAACTCCGAGGCCCAGGACGTCACGATGTTCACCGACGAGACGGTCGACATGGCCGGGCCGGTGCGCGGGGGCCCCACGCTGCACGAGTGGGCCGCACTGGACGGCCGTGTCTTCGCGGACCGGCAACGGCAGGGCACGTACCTGCGCTGGGTCTTTGAGCGGACCGTCGCCGCGCTGCCGCCGGGTGTCCGCGTCCACCATCACCCCCGCCGTGCCCTGCGGGTCGGGGGTCCGCGCGAGGGGCGCCAGCAGGTGTGGCTGGAGGGCCGGCCGCGCCCGCTCCTCGCCGACCTGGTCGTCCTCACACTCGGCCATCTGGACGCCGAACTCGACGATGAACAGCGCGAGTTGGCCGCGTACGCCCGCGCCCACGACCTCGTCCACCTGCCGCCGGACTTCACCGCCGACAGCGACCTGTCCGCGCTCGCGCCGGGCGAACCGGTGCTCGTACGCGGTTTCGGGCTCGCCTTCGTCGACCTGATGGTGCTGCTCACGGAAGAGCGTGGCGGGCGCTACGAGCCGGGCCCGGACGGGGAGTTGACGTACCGGGCGTCCGGGCGCGAGCCCGTGCTGCACGTCGGGTCGCGGCGCGGGGTCCCGTACCACTCGAAGATCGGCTACGACCTGACCGGTGAACGGCCGCCGCTGCCACGGTTCTTCGGGCCGGGCGAGGTGGACGCACTGCTCGCGCGTCCCGAAGGCTTCGACTTCCGGCGGGACGTGTGGCCGCTCGTCGAGAAGGAACTGGGCTTCGCGCACTACCACCGGCTGTTCACGGTGCACCCCGAGCGCACGGGCATGGCCTGGGCGGACTTCGAGGAGAAGTACGCGGCCGGTGACAGCGCCGAGATCCAGGGCCTGGTCGCCTCGGCCGTGCCCGATCCCGCCGACCGGCTCGACCTGTCCGCGCTCGACCGTCCGCTGGACGGGGTGCATCATGCCTCGTACGACGCACTCCAGGATGGTCTGCGGGCCTACATCGAGGGGGATCTGACCCGGCGTCATGATTCCGCGCACAGCCCGGATCTGGCCGTCTTCTTCGGACTCCTCTCCGTCTACGGGCAGTTGGTGCGGCTCGGTGACATCGGGTCCTGGTGGCACGGCTTCTTCAGCTATCTGGCGTCCGGGCCGCCCGGACCGCGGCTGCGGCAGATGCTCGCCCTGTCCCGGGCCGGAGTGCTCAGGTTCCTGGGCGCCGACATGACCGTGACGGCCGCGGACGGCGTCTTCCGGGCCGGGAGCGCCACCGTGCCGGGGGAGTACGTCGAGGCGCGGGCACTCGTCGAGGCGCGGCTGCCGCACCCCACGGTCGAGCGGACCCGCGACTCGCTGCTGCGCGAGCTGCACGCCGAAGGAGCCGCGGCCACGCCCGAGGGGCTGCTCGCCGTGGACCCCGCCGACGGGCGCGTCCTCGACCGCTCCGGCACCCCGCATCCCCGGCGCTTCGCGCTCGGGCCGCACACCGACGCCCGGGGCTCCGGCGCGTTCACCCGGCCGCGCACCGGAGGGCCCGCCTTCCGGCAGAACGACGCCACGGCGCGTGCCGCGCTGGCCTTTCTGCGCGCGCTGTCCTGTAGCGCCGCCGCGTAACCACGCCTCGCGTCACCGCACCCGTGTTGCCACATCCCGCGTAGCCACGCTCCGCGTCACCACACCCCCGCGCATTTCTCGCGCCCAGAGGACCAGAGGACTCCCATGTCGCTGACCAGTGATCCACCCCTTGCCAGAACATCCGCCGAGCCCGAGGACTACGGCGCGCTCAAGGTGGTGCCCGTACGCCATCCCTGGCGCTGGGCAGCGGTGGTCGTGACCGCCGTGCTGCTCGCCCAGTTCGCCCACGGGCTCGCCACCAACCCCGGCTGGGAGTGGGAGGTGTTCGTCGAGTTCTTCACCGCCGAGGTGATCCTCAAGGCGGTCTGGGTCACGCTTCAACTCACCTTCTACGGAACGGCGTTGGGCTTCGCCCTCGGTATCGTCCTCGCGTTCATGCGGCTGTCGGCGAGCCCGTTCCTGAAGGCCGTCTCCTTCGCGTACATCTGGGCGTTCCGGTCGATCCCGCTGATCGTGCAGCTGCTCTTCTGGTTCAACCTCGCCTATCTCTACAAGGAGTTGGAGTTCGGTATCCCCTTCGGGCCCGGCTTCTTCTCCTTCGACACGATGGGTCTGGTCGGCGCGATGAGCGCGGCGGTGCTGGGGCTGGCCCTGCACCAGGCCGCGTACGCCGCGGAGATCGTGCGCGGTGGCGTACTGGCCGTCGACAGCGGGCAGTTGGAGGCGGCCGCCGCGCTCGGCATCCCCAGGCTCCGGCAGATCCGGCGGATCGTGCTGCCGCAGGCGATGCGCTCCATCCTGCCGAACGCCGCCAACGAGGTGATCTCCCTCTTCAAGGGCACCTCGATCGTCTCCGTCATGGCGATCGGCGAACTCTTCTACCAGGTCCAGGTCATCTACGGCCGCAACGGCCGGGTCGTACCGCTGCTCATGGTCGCGACCGCCTGGTACATCCTCCTGACCACCGCGCTCTCGGTCCTCCAGCACTACGTCGAACGGCACTTCGCGAAGGGAAGCACCCGATGAGCGTGCCGCGCGCCGCGGACGGGGCGACCGCCGCCGTCCCCACGGCCTCTCCCCTCTCTCCCATGGTCGACATCAAGTCCGTGCACAAGAGCTTCGGCACGCTCGAAGTCCTCAAGGGCGTCGACCTGGAGGTGCGGGCCGGTGAAGTCACCGTCATTCTCGGCCCGTCCGGCTCGGGCAAGTCCACGCTGCTGCGCACCATCAACCACCTGGAGAAGGTCGACCAGGGCTGGATCAGCGTGGACGGATCGCTGGTCGGATACCGGCGCTCCGGCGACAGGCTGTACGAGCTGCGCGAGCGGGAGATCCTCCGACAGCGCACCCGGATCGGGTTCGTCTTCCAGAACTTCAACCTCTTCCCGCATCTCACGGTGCTGGAGAACGTTGTCGAGGCCCCGGTCTCCGCGCTGAAGCGGCCCCGCAAGGACGTCACCGTGACCGCGCGCGGGCTGCTCGACCGGGTCGGACTCGCCGACAAGGCCGACGCCTACCCGAAGCAGCTCTCCGGCGGACAGCAGCTGGGGGTACCCCCAGGCCCTTAAGGCACTGGGGGAGCGTGGCCATCGCCCGCGCGCTCGCCCTGGAGCCGAAGCTGCTGCTCTTCGACGAGCCGACGTCCGCGCTCGACCCGGAGCTGGTCGGTGAAGTCCTCGACGTCATCAAGGACTTGGCCCACCAGGACACCACGATGATCGTCGTCACGCACGAGATCGGCTTCGCCCGCGAGGTCGCCGACACCGTCGTCTTCATGGACGACGGCCGCATCGTCGAACAGGGCACCCCCGGTGACGTACTCGACCGGCCGCGGCACGAGCGCACCCGCGCTTTCCTCTCCAAGGTTCTCTGATCTCTCCGAGGTCCCCTGAGCCTTCTCTCTCCCCAACTCCCCACCCCTGTTTGTCCCTTGTCCGTCCCTTCTCATTTCAGGAGTTCATCCGTGATATCCCGACGCACCCTCGCCGCCTCCGTCGTCGCCCTCGTCGTCGCCCCGCTGCTCAGCGCCTGCGGCGGTGACAGCGACGCGGCGACCGGGACGGGCACCTCCGGGACCAAGCAGGCCGGCGGCGTCAACATCGGCCCGGAGCAGAACCGGATCCGCGCCAAGAAGGTCGACGAGATCGCCTCGCTCGTCCCGGCGGACATCCGCAAGCGCGGCACGCTGAAGCTCGGCCAGAGCGCCGACGCCTCGCCGCCACTCGGCTTCTACGCGACCGACGACAAGACCAGAATCGGCTCCGAGATCGACCTCGCGACCCTCGTCGCCGACACCCTCGGCCTGAAGCTCGACAACGAGGAGGTCTCCTGGGAGAACCTCTTCGTCGGCCTCGACAGCGGCAAGTTCGACGCCGTCTTCTCGAACGTCACGGTCACCGAGGAGCGCAAGGAGAAGTACGACTTCGCGACCTACCGCCTCGACAACATCGCGTTCGAGGCGAAGAAGGGCACCGACTGGAAGATCCAGGGTCCCGAGGACGTCGCGGGCAAGACGATCGCGGTCAGCTCCGGCACCAACCAGGAGAAGATCCTCGTCGACTGGAGCAAGCAGAACGAGAAGGCGGGCCGCAAGCCCGTCGACATCAAGTACTTCCAGAAGGACACGGACTACTACCTCGCTCTCCAGTCGGGCCGTATCGACGCCTACCTGGGCCCCAGCCCCTCCGCCGCCTACCACGTGGCCACCGCGAAGCAGTCGATCGTCGTGGGCACGCTCTCCGGTGCCGGGGACGGCCTCCAGGGCAAGATCGCCGCCACCACGAAGAAGGGCAGCGGGCTCGTCGACGCGTACGCGGCGGCCCTCGACCACGTGATCGAGGACGGCAGTTACGAGCGTGTGCTCAAGCGCTGGGGCCTGTCGAGCGAGGCCGTGCCGAAGTCGGAGATCAACCCGCCGGGTCTGCCGAAGATCTAGGAAACCGCCGTTCCCCGTCGCCGCGGCGACCTGCCGCGGCGGCCGGGAGTTCCTCCAACGGAAGTAGCCCAGAAAGGTTCTCTCCCATGACGCCACCGAACGGCCGGGGGCTCCTGCACCTGGCCGCCGCCGTCGATCAGGAGGCGGCCTGCGACGCCTCCGGATACGTCGAGTTGGCGGGGCTCGCGGAGCGCGGCGGGCTCGACTTCGTGACGCTCGGCGACTCCTTCGCGCGGCCCGGGCCCGACGCGCTCGCCGTGCTGTCGCGGGTCGCGCCCGCCACCGCGCGGATCGGTCTGGTGCCGACCGTCACGACCACCCACACCGAGCCGTTCCAGGTCCAGGCGGCCGTGGCCACCCTCGACTGGGTCAGCCGTGGCCGCGCAGGCTGGCGGGTCGATGTGTCGACGACCGAGGGCGAGGCCCGCCTTTTCGGCCGACGGCATGCCGCCCCCGCCGACACGCTGTGGCACGAGGCGGGCCAAGTCGCCGACGTGGCCTGCCGGTTGTGGGACAGCTGGGAGGACGACGCCGAGATACGCGACGAGACGACCGGCCGCTTCATCGACCGCGACAAGCTGCACTACGTCGACTTCGAGGGCGCCTCCTTCTCCGTACGCGGACCGTCGATCGTGCCGCGGCCACCGCAGGGGCATCCGGTGCGGGTCGTCGACGCCACGGACCGGCACGCCCGTGAGGCCGCCGCCCGGCACGCCGACGTGGCGCTGGTCCAGGGTGTGAACCCCGCACAAGTCGCCGCCGTACGCGCCGAGTTGCATGCTCTGGCCCTCGCGCACGGCCGCGATCCGGACGAGCTGCGCGTGCTCGCGGCCCTCACCGTCGACCTCGGTGACGGCGAGCGCGCGGCCGAGCCGGGCCACGGCGGGGGCGGCCCACGGCAGACCGCGCAGGGCCCGCTGTACCGCGGCGGCCCCGTCGACCTCGCCGAACTGATCGTCGTCTGGCACGGGACCGGCGCCGTCGACGGCTTCCACCTCACACCCCTCGAACCGCGCCGCGACCTGGAACGCCTGGTCAACGGCACGGTGGCGGTGCTCCAGCACCGCGGACTCTTCCGCACCTTCTACCCGGGCAGCACGCTCCGCGAGCACCTGGGCCTGGCCCGCCCCGCCAACCAGTACGCCATGACAGCCGGGACAACCGAGACAGCCGGGACAACCGTGACAGGGGGAGCGTCATGACCGCACCCACGCCTGGCCGTAAGTCCCGCGGCCGGAAGCCGCCCGACAAGCACCTTCATCTGGCCGCGCACTTCCCCGGTGTCAACAGCACCACCGTCTGGGCCGATCCGCGGTCGAAGTCGCAGATCGACTTCGCGTCCTTCGAGCATCTCGCGCGCACCGCCGAACGAGGGCTGTTCGACTTCTTCTTCCTCGCCGAGGGGCTGCGGCTGCGCGAGCGCAAGGGGCGCATCCACGACCTGGACGTGGTCGGACGGCCCGAGTCGATCACCGTACTGAACGCGCTCGCCGCCGTCACCGAGCGGCTCGGGCTCGCCGCCACGGTCAACGCGACCTTCAACGAACCGTACGAACTCGCCCGCAGGCTCGCCACGTTGGACCACCTCAGCGGGGGCCGCGCCGCCTGGAACGTGGTGACGTCCTCCGACGCCTTCACCGGCGAGAACTTCCGGCGCGGTGGTTTTCTCGACCGGGCGGACCGGTACTCGCGTGCCGCCGAATTCGTCGAGGTCGCACGGGAGTTGTGGGACTCCTGGACACCGGACGGAGTCTCGCGTCCCTTCGCCCATCGCGGCCAACACTTCGACATCGCGGGCGAGTTCACCGTCCCGCGCTCGCCGCAGGGCCACCCGGTCGTCATCCAGGCCGGGGACTCGCCGGAGGGCCGCGAGTTCGCCGCGTCGGCCGCCGACGTCATCTTCACGCGGCACGGAAGCCTGGAGGCGGGGCGCGAGTTCTACGCCGATGTGAAGGGCCGCCTCGCCCGGTACGGCCGTGCTCCCGAAGACCTGAAGATCATGCCCGGGGTCACCTTCGTGCTCGGCGACACCGCCGCCGAGGCACAGGAGAAGGCCGCCGAGGTCAGGCGGCAGCAGGTCTCGCCGCAGAACGCGCTCCTCGCCCTGGAGCAGATCTGGGGCGTCGACCTCTCCTCGTACGACCCCGACGGCCCCCTCCCCGACGTCGACCCGGTGCCGGACACCGGACTCGTCCAGGGCAGGGTGCGGGTCGCCGACCCGTTCGCGGTGGCCGCGAAGTGGCGGGCCCTGTCGCGCGAGAAGGGCCTGTCCATCCGGCAGACCGTGATCGAGGCGTCCGGCCGGCAGTCCTTCATCGGCACTCCCGGTGCGGTCGCCGCCGAGATCGACGAGTTCGTACGGACCGACGCGGCCGACGGCTTCATCCTCGTGCCGCATCTGACGCCGGGCGGCCTCGACGAGTTCGTGGACCGGGTCGTACCGCTCCTCCAGGAGCGGGGCGCGTTCCGGACGAAATACACCGGAACGACACTGCGCTCACACCTCGGGCTGCCGGAGCCCGTGTGGAAGGGTTGATCACATGACGACGGAACACGTGACGACGGAACACGGCGCGGTCGAACACGGCGCGGTCGAACACGGGGCGGTCGAACACGGGGCGGCGGAAGCCTCCGAGGACTGGAAGCACTGGCACGAGCACCGCGTCGAGACGGTGTCCGCGCCCCACGGCCCGCTCGCTCTCAGTGGCACGCACTGGATCGAGGACTATCCGGAGGGGCGCCTTCCGGACATGCCCGGCCGGTGGGCCGCGGACGGCGACGCGGTCGTGCTGACCGCCGCGGCGGCCGACGGCCTCCTCGTGGACGGACGGCCCTTCACCGGTGAGGTCCGGCTCGGGGCCGACCCGGGTCCGGCCGCCGAGGCCCGGGTCGCGTACGCCGAACGCCGGTTCGCCGTCCTCGTACGCGAAGGGGTCTGGGGCGTACGCGACTTCGACCCCGCCTCCCCGGCCCGGCACGAGTTCCGGGGCATCGAGGCCACGCCGTACGATCCGCGCTGGTCGGTGCCGGGCCGCTTCATACCGTACGAGGAGGACCGGACCGTGCGCGTGGCGAACGCCGACGGGCGGGAGCGCGGGCTCGGGCTCGGCGGTGAACTCGCCTTCCGGCTCGACGGGCAGGACCTGACGCTTCAGGTGGCGGTCCAGGCGGACGGCTCGCTGTGGGCTGTTTTCGGCGATGCGACCAGTGGGAACGGCAGTTATCGTTTCCGGTTCCTGCGCACGGCGGCTCCGGACGCCGAGGGGCGCACGACGGTGGACCTCAACCGGTCCCTGCTCCCGCCCTGCGCATTCGCCGACCACTTCATCTGCCCATTTCCGCCGCCGGGCAATACGCTCGGCGCGGCGATTGCCGCGGGGGAGCGCGATCTGCTCCGATAATCCGCACGCAATCCACACATCGGCGCCGATGAGATCAACTCCCACGGGACATACGTAAGTTGAACGCCGTACGGCCGAAAGGCGCCCTTGCGCCCGTCGGGTGTGCGGTCGAATACTCCCCCCAGCGCCTTGTCAGGGGCACGGCGTGTCCGGTATCCGGGCATTCTTCCTCTGGCGTGCGCCTCACGGGCCCCGACCCCACGCGGGCCCCCGACTTCCCTTTGGAGGGAATGAACAGTGAGGACCAAGCGCACTACCCCCCGCAGCGGTATCGCGAGACGGACCCGGCTGATCGCAGTGGCCTCCGGACTCATGGCCGCAGCCGCATTCACCATCCCTTCCGCGAACGCGAGCGACGCGCAGACGTTCAGCACCTCCCAGCTGAAGAGCGCCAGCTCTTCGGTGCTCAAGGCCGATGTGCCGGGCACCGCATGGGTGACCGACGCCAAGACCGGCAAGGTCGTGGTCACGGTCGACAGCACCGTCTCCAAGGCGGAGATCGCCCAGATCAAGCAGGCCGCGGGCACCAACGCCGGCGCCCTGCAGATCAAGTCCACCCCGGGCAAGTTCAACAAGCTGATCAAGGGCGGCGACGCTATCTATGCGAGTAGCTGGCGCTGCTCGCTCGGCTTCAATGTCAAGAACAGCGCGGGAGCCGACTACTTCGTGACCGCCGGTCACTGCACCGACGGCGCCGGTACCTGGTGGTCGAACTCCGGGCACACCACCACCCTCGGCACGACGGCCGGCTCCAGCTTCCCGACCAACGACTACGGTCTGGTGCGCTACACCAACACCACGGTCGCCAAGGAAGGCACCGCGGGCAGCGTGAACATCACCAGCGCCGCCACCCCGGCCGTGGGCACGAACGTCATCCGCACCGGTTCCACCACCGGCACCCGCACCGGACGCGTCACCGCCCTCAACGCGACCGTGAACTACGGCGGCGGCGACATCGTCTACGGCATGATCCAGACCAACGTCTGCGCCGAGCCCGGCGACTCCGGCGGTTCGCTCTACGGCAGCAACGGCGTCGCCTACGGTCTGACCTCCGGCGGCAGCGGCAACTGCACCTCCGGCGGCACCACGTTCTTCCAGCCGGTCACCGAGGCGCTGGCCGCCTACGGCGTCAGCGTATTCTGACCGGTACGCGACACATCGACACCCGCGTGACCTGACTGCAGCCAGCAGCAGACGAGCCCCCGCCCGCCGTTCGCGGTGCGGGGGCTCGTCCTTGGCCGTGCGGGATCGCCCGGGTGCACGAGAACGACCGGGGGAACAGGGAAGTGGCTTCCGAAGCACGCCGTGGTGGAGCGGGTGGAGTACCAACTCGGGCCGCACGACGGGGCTCCCGGGGCCTGGACCGACCACGCGGGCTGCTGAGGGAGCTCGCCGCGGTGAGGCTCGTGCACGGCAAGCACTACCGGCAGATGTTCGTCGGCGCGGGCTTCCCCCTGCCGGGCGCCACCGGGTACGAGGCCGCGCCCCACGGCGCGTACACCCAGCGGTTCGTCGACGAGATCGACGAGATCGACGAGCTGCGGCTTCGGCTGCGGGTGACGGACGCCGTGGGCGACAGCCATGAGCGGGTGATGGACCTGATGCGCGGGGCACGGCTGGAGCGGCCGGGGACCGCGGGAAGCGGGCTCATAGTGGGGCCCGGAGTGTGAGGTGGCCGCCCGGAGCGTGAAGTGGTTTCGGGGCGTGAGTTGGTTCGGGGCGTGAGGCGGTGGCCCGGGTCAGGTGTCGGTCCGTGGTGTCGCGCACAGCCAGTCCAGTACGTCCGGGAGGGCCTCCAGAGCTGAGAAGTGGCTGCCCTTCGGGTCCAGGACCGGGCGGGCGCGGGGGATGTGCTCGGCCAGCCACTCGAAGTGGCCCACCGGGGAGAAGGTGTCCTCGGCGCCGTGCCACAGCAGCACGGGGCGGGTGATCCGCGCAGGGTCGAAGCCCCAGTGGCTCAGCAGCGCGAGGGTGTCGTCGAGCCAGCCGTAGGCCGACTCGCGCAGTGCCTCACGGTAGTTGCGCAGCAGCATCTCGCTCACGGCCGGAGTGGAGACGATCCGGCGGTCGGTGTCGGTGAGGCCGTCCCTGATCGACGCGAGGAGCTGTGCCGGGTCCGCGCGGATCGCGGCGGCCCGGGCGGCGAGCCGGTCCGCGAATTCCAGGGGGTCGGTGAGCGCCTGCGTGAACTCCTCGACGGTGGACGTCGCCATCCCGTCGAACCAGTTCAGCGTCTCGGCGACAGGCGGCGCGAGACTCGCCATCGCCGCCACCCGGCGCACCCGCGAGGGCAGCAGCGCCGCGCAGGCCAGCGCGTGCGGGGCACCGCCCGAGCGGCCGAGCACCGCGAACCTCCCGAGCCCGAGCGCGTCGGCCAGCGCCGCCACGTCCCGCGCGGCCTGCGCCACCCGGCGTCCGGGACCGCGGTCCGAATCCCCGTACCCCGGCCGGTCGTACGCGATGAACCGCGCCCCGGGACGCTCGGCCATCAGCTCCGGCGGTACCACCCCGAGCCGGCAGCCCGGTGTGCCGTGCAGCAGTACCACCGGGCTGCCGTCCGGGTCCCCCCACTCCTCGAACGCCAGCAGTCGTCCGTCCCGCATCCGTATCCCGTTCGGCACCTCGGTCCTCCATCTCCCCTTCGCGTGCGCGCCGGAGTTACCGTCGAAGTACACACCTATTGCGCTCGATACGGACCCTGGGGGTCGTAATGGTCGAGGAGCTGGTGACGGCGGGAGTGGCCCTCGTGTCCGTCGGAGCGGTGTACGCGATGGCGGCGGCCCGCGTCGTCAAACAGTACGAACGGGGCGTGGTGCTCCGGCTCGGCAAGCTGCGATCCGGGGTGCGTGGTCCGGGATTCACCATGATCGTGCCCTTCGTGGACCGGCTCCAGAAGGTCAACATGCAGATCGTGACGATGCCGGTGCCCGGGCAGGACGGCATCACGCGGGACAACGTCACGGTGCGAGTGGACGCTGTCATCTACTTCAAGGTGGTGTCCGCCGCCGACGCGGTCATCCAGGTCGAGGACTACCGGTTCGCGGTCTCGCAGATGGCGCAGACGTCACTGCGGTCGATCATCGGCAAGAGCGAGCTGGACGATCTGCTCTCCAACCGCGAGAAGCTCAACCAGGGCCTGGAGCTGATGATCGACAGTCCGGCCGTGGAATGGGGTGTCTCCATCGACCGCGTCGAGATCAAGGACGTGTCGCTGCCGGAGACGATGAAGCGGTCCATGGCCCGGCAGGCGGAGGCCGACCGCGAGCGGCGGGCCCGGGTCATCAACGCGGACGCCGAACTGCAGGCCTCCAAGAAGCTGGCGGAGGCCGCCGGAGTGATGTCCGAGCAGCCCGCCGCGCTGCAACTGCGGCTGCTGCAGACGGTGGTGGCGGTCGCGGCCGAGAAGAACTCCACGCTCGTGCTGCCCTTCCCCGTCGAGCTGCTGCGCTTCCTGGAGCGGGCGCAGCAGCCGGTACAGCAACAGCCGGCGCAGCAGGCGGCGCCTCCCGCGCCCCCCGCGCCTCAGGTGGGGCAGCCGTCGGACCGGACGGCTCAGACGCAGCCGTCGTTGCCCGAGGCGCAGCAGCGTCCGATCCAGCCACAGGAGCTGTCGGCGCAGGCGCAACAGCTGTTGGCGCAGTGGCAGCAATCGGTGCAGGAGCAACTTCCGCCCGTCGAGACACCGTTGGATCCGGACTTCGGAGGGTCGAAATCCGGACAGGACTAGACCTTACGGTCCGCCGTTCATTACTCGCTCGTAGTGTTTGCGATGGGGATCAACGTGGTGTGACAGCGACTTGTCAACGCGCGTCAACCGTGAGGGGGCGCGCGTCCGTTGTGGGGTGCGCGTCCTGAAGTCGACCTTGTGTGCTCCCGTCCGACCTCGGGATAGTGGTCGGCGTCCGTTGGCATGGACGCGGCTTTTTTTGTGAGTCGGGCCCATGCCCGCACGTCTTTCGGTCGCGATGGCCCCCACAGCCGCCGCGTC
Source organism: Streptomyces sp. NBC_00878 (assembly GCF_026341515.1). Classification (NCBI taxonomy): domain Bacteria; kingdom Bacillati; phylum Actinomycetota; class Actinomycetes; order Kitasatosporales; family Streptomycetaceae; genus Streptomyces; species Streptomyces sp. NBC_00878. Next base: position 8,696,216 of record NZ_JAPEOK010000001.1, read on the forward strand.
CGACCCCCCACAGGAGGACACAAGTTGAAGCACCGACGCATACCCAAGCGGCGGGTCGCCGTGGCGGGTGCGGGCATCGCCGCACTGGTCGTCGCGGGAGTCACCTTGCAGAGTGCGAACGCGAGTGAGGCCGCGCCCGCTCCCGAACTCAAGATCCTCTCGGTCACGGCGGCCGGAAAGCTCGCCTCGACGCTCGGCAAGGACCTCGGCGCGGACGCGGCGGGAACGTACTACGACGCAAAGGCGAAGAGCCTCGTCGTCAACGTGCTCGACAAGGCCGCGGCCGAAACCGTCGAGTCGGCCGGCGCCAAGGCCAGAATCGTCGAGAACTCCCTCGCCGAGCTGAAGGGCGCCCGTACGACCCTGAAGCAGGACGCGACCATCCCCGGCACCGCATGGGCGGTCGACCCGGCGACCAACAAGGTCGTCGTCACCGCGGACCGTACGGTCGCCGGTGCCGAGCTGACCAAGCTGACCAAGGTCGTCGACGGGCTCGGCGGCACCGCCGAACTCAAGCGCACGAAGGGGGAGTTCAAGCCCTTCGTCGCCGGCGGTGACGCCATCACCGGTGACGGCGGCCGCTGCTCCCTCGGCTTCAACGTGGTCAAGGGCGGCGAGCCGTTCTTCCTCACCGCCGGGCACTGCACCGAGGGGATCACCACCTGGTCCGACCCGTCCGGCACCGAGATCGGCTCGAACGCGGACTCCAGCTTCCCCGGCAACGACTACGGCCTGGTGAAGTACACCGCGGACGTGGACCACCCGAGCGAGGTGAACCTCTACAACGGTTCCGCTCAGGCGATCACGGGTGCGGCCGAGGCGACCGTCGGGATGGAGGTCACCCGCAGCGGGTCCACCACCCAGGTGCACGACGGATCGGTGACCGGACTGGACGCCACCGTGAACTACGGCAACGGCGACATCGTGAACGGGCTCATCCAGACCGACGTCTGCGCCGAGCCCGGTGACAGTGGCGGGTCGCTCTTCTCGGGGAGCAGCGCGATCGGACTCACGTCCGGCGGCAGCGGTGACTGCACCTCCGGCGGGGAGACCTTCTTCCAGCCGGTGACCGAGGCGCTGTCCGCCACGGGTACGCAGATCGGCTGACGGTTCCACTGAGTTCGGACCCCGTTCCCACCGGCCTGGTGGGGGCGGGGTTCTCGTGTTGTGCGGGGTGTCTGCGGGTTCGTTCGAAAGGTTCGAAGGGTTCGAAGGGTACGAAGGGGTGCCGCGGTGCTTCTCAGCAGCGCATCCCGGCAACGCGTCCGGCAGCGCATCCCGGCGCACATCCCGTACGGCAGGTGGGGTGTGCGTGGCCGACTGCTTCACGCGGCGACCTTGGCGATGAACGCGGTGAGTTTCGCGACGGACGGCCCTCCAGCTCGGCGGCGAGGTAGGCGCGGTCGGGGGCCTGGGGGTCGCGCCAGCCCAGGAAGTCCAGGTCGTCCCAGGGCCGCTCGGCCAGGTGGCGGGGGACGGGCAGCCGCTTCACCTCGCCCTTGGTGCAGTTCACGAACGCGGTACGGATCTCTTGCTCGGTCAGCGAGTTCATGAGCGGCAGGCTAATTTGCCTAAAGGCATTAGGCAAATGCATAATAGCTTTCGCTGAATGAGAGGAACGTTATGGTTCGAGCGGGACTGACGCCGGAGCGCCTGACCTGGGCGGGAGCGGAACTGGCCGACGAGGTCGGCTTCGACCAGGTGACCGTCTCGGCGCTCGCCCGGCGGTTCGACGTCAAGGTCGCGAGTCTGTACTCGCACCTGAAGAGTTCCCAGGACCTCAAGACCAGGATCGCCCTGTTCGCACTGGAGGAACTCGCCGACCGGGCCGCCGACGCCCTGGCCGGGCGGGCCGGCAAGGATGCCCTGGCCGCCTTCGCGGACGCCTACCGCGACTACGCCCGGGAGCACCCCGGCCGCTACGCCGCCGCCCGCCTCAGGCTCGACCCCGAGACGGCGGCCGCCGGCGCCGGGGTACGGCACGCACAGATGACACGGGCGATCCTGCGCGGCTACGACCTGACGGAGCCGGACCAGACACACGCGGTCCGGATGCTGGGCAGCGTCTTCCACGGCTACGTCAGCCTGGAGCTGGCCGGAGGCTTCAGCCACACCGCCGTCGACTCGCAGGAATCCTGGGCCTGGACCCTGGATTCGCTCGACGCTCTGCTGCGCAACCGGGCTGTGTCCTGACCGGAGGGGGCCGTATCGCCGGAGGCGGCGGCCTGCCGCGCCGTGCACGGGCGGATCCCCACCATCCGAAGATCTTGATCAACAGGCTGAGGCAATGAACGCTGAACACGACTGGATCACCACACCTGTCACCGCGGACCTGCTGCGCGGTTTCCTCGACGTGGAATCGACCGCGCACGGCCTGCTGCCGCATCGGCTGCCCGCTCGGGCGCGCCGGCAGATTCCCGACGACCGACTGGCCGTGGCCGAGGCCCAGCCCTCCGGCGTGCGGTTGGCCTTCCGTACCCGGGCCACCACCGTCGAACTGGACACGCTGCCCACCAAACGGGTCTACCGAGGTTTCCCGGCCCCGGCGGACGGCGTGTACGACCTGCTGGTCGACGGCCGTCTCGCTGCCCAGGCCACGGTGGCCGGCGGCAACGTCCGCACGATCACCGACATGGTCACCCAGTCCGTCGAACTGAGTGAAGGACCCGCGGGCACCGCCCGGTTCACCGATCTGCCGACGGGCGACAAAGACGTCGAGATCTGGCTTCCGTACACGGAGATCACCGAGTTGATCGCCCTGCGCACCGATGCCCCGGTCGAGCCGGCGCCGGACAGCGGGCGCAAGGTGTGGCTGCACCACGGCAGTTCCATCAGCCACGGCTCGAACGCCGCCCACCCGACCGCCATCTGGCCGGTCCTGGCCGCGGCCCGGGGCGGCGTGGAGTTGGTCAATCTGGGGTTCGGCGGCAGCGCGCTGCTCGACCCGTTCACCGCCCGTGCGATGCGGGACACCCCCGCGGACCTGATCAGCCTCAAGATCGGCATCAACGTCGTCAACGCCGACGCGATGCGCCTGCGCGCCTTCATCCCCGCGGCCCACGGCTTCCTCGACACCATCCGCGAGGGGCATCCGACCACGCCGCTGCTGGTCGTGTCCCCCGTCCTGTGCCCGGTCCAGGAGGACACTCCCGGTCCCCTCGCGCCCGACTTCGACGGCGTGACCCTGCGGTTCAAGGCCACGGGCGATCCAGCCGAACGCGCCGCCGGGCGCCTGACGCTCACCGTCATCCGCGAGGCCCTCGCCCGGATCGTCGAACAGCGCGCGGCTGACGACACGAACCTGCACTACCTCGACGGCCGTGACCTCTACGGCGAGAAGGACTACGCCGAATTCCCGCTGCCCGACGAGATCCACCCCGATCCGGCAGGACACCGCCGCATCGGCGAGAACTTCGCACGGCTCGTGTTCGGCGACGGGGGCCCGTTCGCCGGGCCGGTCTAGCCAGTACGAGGGCCGGTTCAGCAGTACCAAGTACGGTCTGGCAGTTCTAAGTACGGTCTAGCAGATCTAAGGCCGAGCCAGCGGTCCGCCATATTAATCGTGTCCTTCGGATGATCCAGGAGCCTCAGAATGGCGCGATGGACCATCACTTCGTTGGCATCCCGGAGTTGACCGGCGTTCCCCGTGTCGCAGTCGTCATCGACGTCATGCGCGCCTTCACCGTGGCTGCCTGGGGCTTCTCGCGTGGCGTCGAGAGGATCGTCCTGGCCTCGACGGAGAGTGAGGCACTTGCCTTGAAGGAGAGTCACTCGGGTTGGCTGGCTCTGAAGGACGGACCTCCGGCAGCGGGCTTCGACGCGGTGAACTCACCCGGCTTGCTCAGGTCACGCGATTTCGCCGGCCGCACGCTGGTGCAGAAGACGACGGCAGGAACCGTGGGCGCGCTGGCCGTCGCGAACGCGCCGCTGGTCCTGTGCGCGAGCTTCGTGGTGGCCGGCCCGACCGCGCGGTTCCTGCGGACGTTCCCGCAGACCAAGGATTCCGGTCCGGTGACGTTCGTTGTCACCGGCGAGGGAGGCCAGGCCGAAGAGGACCTGGCCTGCGCTGAATACATTGCTCAACGCATGGCCGGGGGTGATGTCGAGGCGGCCCCGTATCTCCACCGCGCGAGGACTTCTCGTGCCGCGGCAGACCTGGCCGGTGGGCTGCGGAGCGGATACCACCCGGACGATGTCGATCTCTGCCTGGAAATCGACAGGTTCTCCTTTGCGATGGTGGCTCGCCAGGAAGAGTCTCTGACGGTGCTCCGTCCCGTCCCGTCCTGGCCCGTCGCGTCCCGTTCCGTCGCGGGCAGCGGGAAGGACCCGGGGTCTCCTTGACCTGAAGTGCGATTGAGTTTCTAGCGTGTCCTCAAGTTGATCATCTGACGACAGGAGAACACGCCCGTGATCCTCGTGACCGGAGCCACCGGAAACATAGGACGTGCCCTGCTGAGGGAGTTGCAGGCATGCGGCGCGGGGCCGCTGAGAGGGCTCACCCGTGATGCCGCACGGGCCACATTCCCTCAAAACGTCGAGGCCGTTGAGGGCGATTTCGCGGAGCCGGAGTCATTGAAGCCCGCTCTGGAGGGGGTGCGTTCGCTGTTCCTCGTGTCGCGTCTGGGTTCGGATGCCGACATCCTCGACGCCGCCCAAGCGGCGGGTGTGGAGCATGTGGTGCTGGTGTCGTCCATCACCGCCCAGACCCATCCGCACCTGGGGCCCGCAAAGGAAAACCTGGCGGTCGAGCGGCTGCTCAAGGAAAGCGGTATGGCCTGGACGATTCTGCGGCCGACTCAGTTCGCCTCGAACGCTCTGATGTGGGCCGCGTCGATCCGTGACCGTGAGGCGGTCCGTGCGCCGTATGCGGACACCGGGCTGCCCACGATCCACCCCGCCGACATCGCGTCGGTGGCGCGGGCGGCTCTGACCGAGCCTGGCCACCAGGGGCGGACGTATGCCCTGACCGGTCCGGAGCCGGTGACCGCCCGGCAGCAGGTCGAGGCCATCGCGGCAGCACTCGGGCGGGATGTGCCCTTCATGGAGATCAGCCGGCAGGAGGCTCACGCTCGGATGGCCGCGGTCTTCGGGGACGAGGCCGCGGATGCCGTGCTCGATGTCACGGGCGGAGACGTCAACGACGAGCTGCTGGCGGTGCGCGACACGGTGTCACGGGTCACCGGCTCCCCGGCCAGACCGTTCCAGCAGTGGGCTGCGGAGAATGCCGGCATCTTCCGCTGAGACACCCGGCCCGTCGGCCTCGACGGTGCCATCCGCGCCCAACGACGCCATCCGCGCCCAACGACAAACGACATCGCATCCGGCCACGGAGGCTCCGTAAAAACCCGTTGGCGGACCTCGGCGACCACTGCTACTTTTCCGGAGGCCGTGCGAGAGAACGAGGAGGTGGTACCCGTGAACACAGTATCGACATGGGTGCTTCCCTCCGGGGTCACGGTCGGGCGATAGGTCGTCCGGGAGCGCCATTCCAGAGCACTCCCGAAAGGCATGACCATGCAATTCACTTCCGAGCAGCGCCTCGACGACGGCGTCCTCGAACGCGAATTCACCCTCGGCGAGATCCCCGGCACCCTGTGGACGCCTGAGTCTCCCGCGCCGGCCCCGCTGATCCTGATGGCCCACAACAACGGCCTGCCCAAGAGCCAAGCCCGGCTGGTGGCCCGGGGGCGGCACACAGCGGCGTACGGCTACGCGGTGGCCACCATCGACGCCGCCGGGTGCGGTGAGCGGCCCCGTTCCGCCGCCGACGAGCAGACCCGCGCCGACCTCCGCCGGGCGATGCAGGCCGGCGAGCCGGCAGATGAGATCTTCGAGTCCCTCGTCGGCCCGCTGGTCGAAAACGCGGTCCCGGAATGGCGGACCACTCTGGACGCCCTCCTTGCGCTGCCCGAGATCGGCGGCCCGGTCGGGTACTCGGGGTGGATGGCTCTCGGCATCCGACTCGCGGTGGTCGAGCCGCGCATCGCCGTCGCCGGGTTCTTCGCCGGGGGTTTCGTGCCCCGCGCCCAGCGCGAGGAGGCCCGGCAGGTCACCACTCCGCTGCTGATGCTGCTGCAGTGGGACGACGAAGGGAATCCCCGGCAGCGGGCCCTGGACCTCTTCGACGCCTTCGGTACCAAGGAGAAGACGCTGCACGCCAATATGGGCGGGCACACCGGCACCCCGTGGTTCGAGGGGGAGGACGCGAACCGGTTCTTCGGCCGGCACCTGAAGTAAGGCCGGGCCGCCTGGCCGGCCGCAGACGCTAGGCGCTGCCGGCCAGGATGCCGCTCACCGAGGACAGGCCCCGGCCCTCCTCGATGACGGCGCCCGGCAGATGCACAACCGCCCCGATCGCGGCGGTACCGTCCATCGACGGTACCGGCCGGTCGGGGCGGCGCCCGGCCACCAGCGCCTCCACCAGCTGGGTCCAAGGAGAGAGATGCGTATGAACGAGATCGTGCTGATGTCAGATCCAAAGATCGCGGCGATCCCTGTAACCGACTGCGGTGAACCGCTCGTTGACGTCCGGCTTGGGGGATCCCTTGCTGTCGATTCTCGCAGGGTCGATGAATCAGGAGCCTTCGCGCATCTGCGAGAAGGGGTTCTGACCCGTCTTCTCAAGGCTCAGCGGCTGCTCCCGGACGGCATCCGGCTGCTGTTCATCGAGGGCTACCGGCCGCCCGCGCTGCAGCGCCACTACTTCGAGCGCTACGCCAACGAACTGCAGGCCGACAATCCGAGCTGGTCGCCGACGCAGCTTCGCGACGCCGCGAGCCGGTACGTATCTCCGCCGGAGATCGCGCCTCACAGCGCCGGTGCCGCGGTTGACCTCACCCTCATCTCCGCCGCCGGGCGGGAACTCGACATGGGAACTCGGGTGAACGCCAACCCGGAGGAGAGCGACGGCGCTTGTTACATGGACGCCGGTAACGTCAGCTCCGAAGCGCGGGCCAACCGGCGGGTGCTCGGTGACGCACTGACCGCTGTGGGCCTGGTCAACTACCCCACCGAGTGGTGGCACTGGTCCTACGGCGACCGATACTGGGCCCTTGCCACCGAAGGCGACAGCGCGATGTATGGGCCTCGGGAACTCGGTTGAGCTGCGCGAGACGGACATGTACTGCCACGATGATCTCCATGTCGGCTTCGGTCATACCCCTCGCGCAGTACACCAAGGCGGAACGTGACGAGATCACCGGCGGTGCCGTCGATCCATCCAGGGTGGCTGCAACCGGCCTGACATGGCTCGACAAGGAAGTGCACTTCGGTGTCAAGCAGCAGGGCCGTCTGGTGGCGCACGCCGGATTGGTTGAGGTACCGGTCTCAGTCGGTGCTGTCCGACTGCAGGTGGCCGGCCTCGGCGCCGTCATCGTGGCACCCGGCCTGAGAGGACAGGGGCTGGCACGCCTGGTGGTCACGGCCGCTATGGATCACGCCCGCGGCCTTGGCATCGAACGGGGGCTGCTGTTCTGCTGGCCGGATCTGATTCCGTTGTACGAGCGGATGGGCTGGCGGGCCCTGCCCGATGACGATGTGCAGGTCCAGCAGCCCGACGGGCCGGTCCGCATGCCGTTGCGGGCCATGTGGACGCCGCTCGCAGACGGCGCGGAATGGCCGGCCGGGCAGGTACGTCTTCTCTCCCTTCCCATGTGAGGAGCGGCGGGCCGGCCTGAGCAAGGGCGGAGTTCGGGCTAATCGCAGTTCGGGCTAATGCCACACCAGCGCGGCGACGCGGCGGAAGTTACCTCCCAGAATCGCTGCCACGGTGTCGTCGGGGTATCCCCGGGCGAGAAGCGCGCCCTCGACCGTCAACAGCCCTTCCGGGGGAAGGAAGTTGATCGGCCCCCAGCGCGTGTAGCAGTCGGGGTACAGCTCCGGGCTCTGTTCGAGCATCGTGTTGAAGTCCTCATGGTCGAACGGGTAGTCGGTGGATACCCCGACGTGCTCCGGGCCGACGAGGTCGACGGCGTAGTCGATGTGCCGTACCAGCGCGTCGACGGTGCCGTCGTTGGGACCCAGGAAGATCCCGACGCCGGTGATGCCGATGACCCCGCCCGTGGCGGCACATGCCTTGGCCTGCTCGTCGGTGATGTTGCGGGGGTGGTCCCACACCGAGCGCATGCTGGAATGGCTGTAGATCACCGGCTGTTCAGAGACCTCGCACATGTCCAGCCCGGTACGGGCACCGCAGTGAGATCCGTCCGCCACCATGCCGACGGCGTTCATCTCCCGCACCAGCGCCCGGCCGTAGGCGGTGAGCCCCTCGTCGGCCTCGTCCAGACAGCCCCCGCCGGCCGCGTTGCGGTTGTTGTAGCTCGGCAGCAGCGTGCGGACACCGAGTTCGTAGAATTCGCGCACCCGGTCCAACCGCCCCTCGAGCGGCCCGGAATCTTCAAGATCGAAGGCCACCGCCACGTCACCCGCACGCCCGGCGGCGTCGACGTCGTCCACAGTCACCGCCGGCCGCAGACGGTCATCCGCGTCGATCTTCCCCCGCCAACTCGCGATCAGACCGGTGACGTCCTTCGCGCCGTGCGGAACATAGCCCACGTTCACCGAAACGAAGCTGCCCCCGGGCCTGCGGTAGCGGGCCAGTTCGCCGATGTCCGCGCGCTGCTCCAACGGCAGGCAGCAGTGCTGCTCCCACAGCAAGGGCGGGCGGCGCAGTCCTGAAGATTCTGATTCGTTCGACACGGTGCGCATCATGCCCGTGCCCCACCCGCTCCAGACTCGGCAGCGGAGCGATCACGCCATGACCAGGCGCCAACAAGCCTGAACGGTCACAAACCCGACGTTTGCGCAGGTGAGGCGGGCCCGGACAGGTATCGCACGCGCATTCGATAATTGGTCTATGGTGGGGGTGAGGGAGTAGGGAACACATGTTCGAGGGCTGGCGTGGGAGCCCCTGGGTGATGGAGGTGCGCGTGCCGGACTTCACGCATCTGCACACCCTTTCCGGGTTCTCCCTGCGATACGGGGCCTCACACCCGGAGCGCCTCGCCGAGCGCGCCTCCGAGCGCGGCATGGACGCGCTCGCCCTCACCGACCGGGACACCCTCGCGGGCACGATCCGCTTCGCCAAGGCCTGCGCCGAGCATGGGGTGCGCCCGCTGTTCGGCGCCGAACTCGCGGTCGGGGAGCCCGTACGGGCCCGGGAGTCCGTACGGGCTCCCCGACCCCCGCGAAGTGGGGGATCTGTCCGGGCCGGGGAGTCGGTACGAACCGGGGGGTCCGTGCGAACCGGAGAGCCCGTACGGGGAGGGCGGCGGCGGGCCCCCGTGCGGGGCGGTGCCTTCATCGACGAGTCGACACCCCGGGTCACCTTCCTGGCCCGGGACGGCGCGAAGGGCTGGGCCGATCTCTGCAGAATCGTTACTGCGGCACATGCGGGCAACGAGGGCGACACGAGCGGGCCGCAGCTGCCCTGGGCGGACAACCACGCCGACGGCCTGACCGTCCTGCTCGGGCCCGCCTCCGACGTCGGCCGGGCGCTCGTCGCCGGGCGCCCCGACCGGGCCGCGAAACTGCTCGCGCCCTGGCGGGAGGTCTACGGCGACGCCCTGCGTCTCGAAGCGGTCTGGCACGGGCGCGAGGGCACCGGCCCCGGCTCGCTGCGGCTGGCCGCCCGTACCGTCGGCTTCGCTGCCGAGCAGCGGGTGCGGCCGGTCCTCAGCAACGCCGTCCGGTACGCCGACCCGGGCATGGGCCCGGTCGCCGACGTCCTGGACGCCGCCCGCCGGCTCGTGCCGGTCGACCCCCGCAAGGAGCTGGACAGCGGCGAGGCCTGGCTCAAGGACGCGGGCGCCATGCTCGGCGCCGCCGAACGGATCGTCGAGGCCGCGGGCTATCGCCGCGACACCGCGTACCGCCTGCTCGAACAGACGCGGGCCACCGCCGCCGAGTGCCTCGTCGACCCGGAGGACGACCTCGGCATCGGCTCCGTGCACTTCCCCGAGCCGCACCTCGTCGGCGCCGGACGACGCACCGCGCAGCGCGTACTGGCCTCGCGGGCGGCGGCGGGAATGGTGCTGCGCGGCTACGACCGTTCTCCCGAAGCGCGCGACTACTGGGAGCGGATGCACCGCGAGCTGGACATCATCGCCCACCACAACTTCGCCTCCTACTTCCTGACGGTCGCTCAAGTCGTCGACGACGTAAGGGAGATGGGCATCCGGGTCGCCGCGCGGGGCTCCGGCGCGGGCTCGCTCGTCAACCACCTCCTCGGCATCGCGCACGCCGACCCCGTCGCACACGGGCTGCTGATGGAACGCTTCCTGTCCAAGCGCCGCCCGGTCCTGCCCGACATCGACATCGACGTGGAGTCCGCCCGCCGGCTGGAGGTCTACCGCGCGATCATCGGCCGGTTCGGCACCGAGCGGGTCGCGACCGTGGCGATGCCGGAGACGTACCGGGTGCGCCATGCGGTACGGGACGTCGGCGCGGCCCTCTCCATGGATCCGGCCGACATCGACCGCATCGCCAAGTCCTTCCCGCACATCCGCGCCCGCGACGCCCGCGCGGCACTGGAGGAACTGCCTGAACTGCGCTCCCTGGCAAAGGAGTTCCGGCAGGAAGGGGCGGCCGGGTACGGGCGGTTGTGGGACCTGGTGGAGGCACTGGACGCCCTGCCGCGCGGAGTCGCCATGCACCCGTGCGGAGTGCTCCTCTCCGACGCCTCGCTCCTCGCCCGTACGCCCGTCATGCCGACCAGCGGCGAGGGGTTCCCCATGTCGCAGTTCGACAAGGAGGACGTCGAGGACCTCGGGCTGCTCAAGCTCGACGTGCTGGGTGTGCGGATGCAGTCCGCGATGGCGCACGCGGTGGCCGAGGTGGAGCGGGCCACGGGGGACCGGGTCGACCTGGACGCGGTCGAGGGGGGCGACCCTGCCACGTATCAACTCATCCGGTCCGCCGAGACGTTGGGCTGCTTCCAGATCGAGTCGCCGGGCCAGCGGGACCTGGTCGGCAGACTCCAGCCCGCCACCTTCCACGATCTCGTCGTCGACATCTCCCTCTTCCGGCCGGGGCCGGTAGCGGCCGACATGGTGCGGCCGTTCATCGAGGCGCGGCACGGCCGGGCGCCGGTCCGCTTCCCGCACCCGGACCTGGCGGGACCGCTGCGGGACACGTACGGGGTCGTGGTCTTCCACGAGCAGATCATCGACATCGTCGACATCATGACCGGCTGCGGGCGCGACGAGGCGGACCGGGTGCGGCGCGGGCTGTCCGACCCCGAGTCGCAGGGGCGGATCCGGGTGTGGTTCGCGCAGCACGCCGCCGCGCGGGGGTACGACGCGGAGACGATCCGGCGGACCTGGGAGATCGTCGAGGCCTTCGGGTCGTACGGCTTCTGCAAGGCGCACGCGGTCGCCTTCGCCGTGCCGACGTACCAGTCGGCCTGGCTGAAGGCGCACCATCCCGCCGCCTTCTACGCCGGGCTGCTCACCCACGATCCCGGGATGTATCCGAAGCGGCTGCTGCTCGCGGACGCGCGGCGGCGGGGGGTGCCGATCCTGCCGTTGGACGTGAACCGGTCGGCGGTCGCCCATCGCATCGAACTGGTGTCTGAATCTGAGGGGTTCGAGGGGTTCGGGGGAACGGCCGGGGGGACCCCCAGGGGGTCCGGGAAAGCCTGGGGTGTGCGGCTCGCCCTCTCCGACGTGCACGGCATCAGCGAGGCCGAGGCGGTGCGGATCGCGGCCGGGCAGCCGTACGCCTCGCTGCTCGACTTCTGGGAACGGGCCCGCCCGAGCAGGCCACTTGCCGGGCGGCTCGCACAGGTCGGCGCGTTGGACGCCTTCGGAGCCAACCGCCGTGATCTGCAACTGCACTTGACCGAGCTGCACCGGGGAGCGCGTGGCGGTCGCGGGGACCAACTTCCCCTGGCCGGCGGGCAGAAGACCGCGTCCGCCGGGCTGCCCGACCTCTCCTCGGCCGAGCGGCTCAGCGCCGAGCTGGGTGTGCTCTCCATGGACGCCTCACGGAATCTGATGGACGATCACCGGGAGTTCCTGGACGAGCTGGGCGTGGTCACCGCGCGTCGGCTGCGGGCGGCCCGGCACGGTGAGACGGTCCTGGTCGCGGGCGCCAAGGCAGCCACCCAGACCCCGCCGATCCGCTCCGGCAAGCGGGTCATCTTCACCACCCTGGACGACGGTACGGGCCTGGTCGACCTCGCCTTCTTCGACGACTCCCACGACGCGTGCGCCCACACCGTCTTCCACTCCTGGCTCCTGCTCGTACGCGGAGTGGTGCAGCGGCGCGGCCCGCGCAGTCTCAGCGTGGTCGGGGCGACCGCCTGGAACCTCGCCGACCTGGTGGAACTGCGGCGCGAGGAAGGCCTGGACGGAGTGGCCCTGCGACTTGCCGAGCCGCAGGGGGAGGACGGGGCCGAGGACGGCTCGCGGGACACGGGAGATCCGACGGGCGGCCGTCGAATCAAGATGCCCACGGGATACGAAATGCATCCGTGGGCGGATCTGCGCCCGGCGGGCGAAGGGCCCGCCGGTGGAAGGAAGTTGTGGCACCAGAGCCCGGGGAGTGCGGGATGACCATCCTCTGCGTACGTTTCCAACTGCCTCCGGCGCACGAGGCCGCCCTGCCCGGGCTCCTCGGCACGCTGGAGGAGTTCACCCCCGTCGTCGAAGCGCTGCCGCCCGACGGAGCGCTGGCCGATCTGCGGGGCGCCGAACGGTACTTCAAGCGGGACGTCGCCGAACTGGCCGCGCTGATCCGGGTCCGGGCGCTCGCCTGGCACGGCGTCGACTGCGCGATCGGGGCCGGACCCGGGCCGATGTTCGCGCGGATGGCCCTGCGGGAAGCCGCCCCCGGAACGACCCGCGTGGTGCCCGAAGACCCCTGCGCCCTCGCGGAGTTCCTGGCGGAACAGCCCGTGCGAGCGCTGCCCGGAGTCGGCACCGCCACCGCCCGCACCCTGTGCGAGTACGGCCTCGACAGCGTCGGCAAGGTGGCCGCCGCACCCCTGTCCACACTGCAACGGCTCACCAGTGCACGCATGGGCCGCGAACTGCACGAGATGGCCCAGGGCATCGACCGCGGCCGGGTCGTACCGAACGCCGTCTCCCGCTCACTCGCCGCCGAACGTCCCTTCCCGCGCGACGAGTTGGACCCGGACCTGCACCGGCGCGCCCTGCTCTCCGCAGCCGAGGAACTGGGTGCCCGGCTGCGTGCCCTGGAGAAGGTGTGCCGCATGCTCACCCTCACCGTCCGCTACGCCGACCGCTCCACGACGACCCGCAGTCGCACGCTCCCCGAGCCGACCGCCCACTCCTCGGCGCTGACCGATGCCGCGTACCGCATGTACGAGGCGCTCGGGCTGCAGCGGGCCCGGGTCCGCGGCATCGTTCTGCGGGCCGAGGGGCTTGACCCTGCCGAACGGGCCTCCTGTCAGCTCACCTTCGACCCGGTGGACGAGAAGGTCCGTCGCGTCGAGGAGGTGGCGGACCGGGTCCGGGCGAAGTTCGGGCCGCGGGCGGTAATGCCGGGTTCGTTGGTGGCGTAACCGCTTCGCGCGACGCCCCGTGGGGAGACGGGGGCGGCTGGTCGTACTGACCGAGCGGGGCCGGGCCTGCACGCGCGCGGCGGAGGAATCGGCCGCGGAGGCCGTCGGCCCCTGGGTCGAACTGCTCGGGGAAGGTGAAGTCCGGGCGTTGCGTGACCGTTTGCTGCGCATTGCACCCTATGGCCCCATCAGGCCTGCCTGGTGACAGTTCAACGGCACGTGTCAGTGCTCCTGGTCGGCGCCGGAAGTTTTTACTGACGCGTAACTTCACACTTCTACTACTCGACCGTAACTTGGCAAAAGAACAGCATCCTCGTGATCCGGATCACAGGGCGTACGCCGTCGTAACTCCCTTGAGCCGCAAGGAGATCACTCGATGCTGCCCTGGAAACGCCTGCTCAGACCCCTGGCTGTGCTGCTGCTGACCGCCGCGGTCACCGTCGTCCCCACCGCCACCGCCACCGCCGCTACCGCAGAGACCGAGTCCGCGTCGAGCAGCGGCTGGAACGACTACTCCTGCAAGCCGTCCGCCGCCCACCCGCGCCCCGTCGTCCTCGTCCACGGCACCTTCGCCAACTCCGTCGACAACTGGCTGGGCCTCGCGCCCTATCTGGTCAACCGTGACTACTGCGTCTACGCCTTCGACTACGGGCAACTGCCCGGCGTGCCGCTCTTCAACGGCCTCGGTCCCATCGACAAGTCGGCGGAGCAACTGAAGACCTTCGTCGACAAAGTGCTCGCCGCGACCGGCGCCGCCGAGACCGATCTCGTCGGCCACTCGCAGGGCGGCCTGATGCCCCGTCACTATCTGAAGTTCCTCGGCGGAGCCGCCAAGGTGAACGCCCTCGTCGGGATCGCCCCCGACAACCACGGCACCACCCTGAACGGACTCGCCAACCTGCTCGCGTACTTCCCCGGCGCGGCCGACCTGTTGTCCATGTCCACTCCGGCCCTCGCCGACCAGGTGGCCGGATCCGCCTTCCTGACCAAGCTCAACGCGGGCGGCGACACCGTCCCGGGCGTCCGCTACACGGTCATCGCCACCAAGTACGACGAGGTCGTCACGCCGTACCGCTCGCAGTACCTCGACGGTCCGAACGTACGCAACGTCCTGATCCAGGACCTGTGCGCGCTGGACCTCTCCGAGCACGCGGCGATCGGACTCATCGACCGCATCGCCTTCCACGAGGTGGTGAACGCCCTGGATCCGGCACACGCCACCCCGACGACCTGCCTGTCGGCAGTCGGCTAGCCAACCGGTCGCCTCTATCGGCTGTGGCGACCGCCGCTCACCGCACGGCGACGAACCGACGCGAACACCCCCGCCGCGCCCATCGCCAGGGCGGTCGCCCCACCGATCGCGACGTACGAAGTGGTGCTCGAACCGCCGGTCTCGGCGAGGTTCTCCGAGCTGCCGGCGGGCTCGGCGTCCCTCGCCGAGTCGCCCGTCGCCTCGGAGGGATCTGCCGACTCGGCGGATTCCTTGTCGGAGCCGGAGCCGGAGCCGGAGCCGGTGTCCGAGGTGGTGTCCGAGGTGGTGTCCGTGGCCGCCGTGGCGTCGGCCTGGGTCTTCGGGTCGTCGTCGCCGTGACCGCCGTGCTCCACGGACGACTTGTCGGTGCCGTCCGCGATCTCCTGGTCGGACGGCGCCGACGCGGTCGGGGCCGTGGAAGCCTCGGCGCCGCTCCCGCCCCCACCCCCGCCTTCCCCGAACACGACGTCCGAGCAGGTGTAGAACGCCTCGGGGGAGTCCGAGCGCTGCCAGATCGAATAGATGAGGTGGCGGCCCGACTTGACCGGGACGACGCCGTCGAAGACGTAGTCGCCGCTCTCCAACCTCGGGTCGGTGACCTTGAGGAACGGCCTTGCCTCCAGGTCCGACCACTTCAGGGGCTTCGTCGGGTCGTAGCCGTCCTTGGTGACGTACAGCTCGAACGAGCCCTTGTGCGGGGCGGTTCCCTTGTAGCGGAAGGTGCGGTTGCCCGACGTCAGCTGGGTGGCCGGCCAGTCGGCGCGGGCCAGGTCGAGGCCCTTGAACTTGTCGTTGCCCGCGCTGCACAGCTTCCCGTCCGGGATGATCTGCTTCGACTTCCCCGCGGCATTGGCGATGTTGACGCCGTTCCAGTCGTAGAGGGCCTGCGTACCGCCGGCCGCGACCGCCGCCTTGCACGCGGCGGACTTCGGGCTCTCCGGACCCTCCGCGTAGCAGCCCGCGACCCTGCTCACCGGGTCCGTCATCGAGCCGTGCGCGACCGCCGGGGCGGCGGCCAGCCCGGTCAGCGCGAGCGGGGCGACGCCGACGGCGGCGACCGTTGCGACCGTGGCGAGGCGGGTGCGGGTGACCTTGCGGCGAGCGGGCATGGGGGACTCCTCGAAGCGGGTCTGGGGGCGCCTTGATGCCTGGGGGCGATGAGCAAGCTAGCCCCTCGAAACCGCGAAATCGCCTGTTGGGAGGGGGTGAAGGCGATCCTTAGGCTCCGCTTAAGGGAGTACTGAGACTGCGATCAGGTAGATACCGTTCCGACCATGACGAAGACCCCGAAAGGCGCCCCGGCCGATACTCCGTACGACACTCGGATCCGCCCCGCCGTCGCCTCCGACACGGCAGCCGTGAAGGCCGTGACCGATGTGGCGTACCGCCCCTACATCGAGCGCATCGGGGTGGTTCCGCGGCCCATGGAGGCGGACCACGCGGCCGACATCGCCGCTGGGCGGGTGTTCGTCACGGGGGAGCCCGTGACCGGACTCGTGGTGATCGAGGCGCACGAGGACCATCTGTTCCTCGACAGCATCGCCGTCCACCCGGACGCCCATGGGCAGGGTGTGGGGCGTCGGCTCCTGGCCTTCGTGGACGCGCAGGCGCGGGCGCTCGGGCTGCCCGAGGTCAGGCTCTACACGCACTCGATGATGTGGGAGAACCAGAAGATCTATCCCAAGTACGGGTACGAGCTCGTCGAGCATCGGGTGGAGGGGCCGTACGACCGCCTCCACTACCGCAAGCGGCTGGCGCCCTGACGGCCGCGACCGGCCGGCGCCCTGACGGCTCAGCCGTCCGGCCACCATGTGCGTGCGATGTCCTTTCGGACCTCCGGGCGCTCGGCGGGGCGCTCGTCGGCCTCGTCCCGCACGCGACGGGTGTCCGACTTCCTCAGGGGCTTCTGCACGGTTATGCGGCGCATGGCTGCCTCCTTGCGTCTACCGGGTTCCGCGTTCGTACGGGGGTAGACCGTTCCGGGGAGAGTGACTCATCGGTGCCCGCTTGTCAGTGGCGGCTGTCACGTTTCACCTGTGAGTCCACATGTCGGACACCTGGGGTTCGGTGTGGGTTCGGCGCAGGTCCGCCGCCGGACTCGCGCCCCGGCCCGTTGTCAGTGGCAGGTGTCACTCTGGGCACATGACGAGTAACAGCGCCAGTGAAGAAGTGAAGGCCGGCGGAGAAGTGAAGACCGGTAGAGAAGTGAAGACCGGTAGAGAAGCGAAGACCGGTGAAGAGCGGTTCGGTGTCGACTGGGACGCCGAGTCCGTGACGTTCGACGACGAGCCGGACCACGGACTGCGGGATCCCGTCGTGCGCGAGGCCTGGGCGGCCAGGCTGCGCGGGTGGCTGACGCGCGGCCCGGCCGACGTGCTCGATCTGGGGTGCGGCACCGGCAGCCTGTCGCTCCTCGCGTCCGAGCAGCGGCATCGGGTCACCGGAGTCGACCTCTCGCCGCGCATGGTCGACCTCGCCCGCGCCAAGCTGGCGGGGCGCGACGCGACGTTCCTGGTCGGCGACGCGGCCGCCCCGCCCGTCGGGGAGCAGCGCTTCGACGCCGTCCTGGTCCGCCATGTGCTGTGGACGCTGCCCGATCCCGGCCGCGTCCTGCGGCACTGGCGCGGACTGCTCCGCCCCGGCGGCCGGCTCGTGCTGATCGAGGGCGTCTGGGGCACGGTGAGCCCGGTCGGCATATCCGCCGACCGGCTGACCGGACTGCTCGCACCCCTCGCAGAGGACGTCCGCGTGGAGCGGCTGTCGGACGACCCGCTGCTGTGGGGGCGTGAGGTGGAGGACGAGCGGTACGCGGTGGTGGCCGTGCTCTGAGGGAACCCGAGGGAGACGGAGTGAGGCGGTGGTGCGGGCTGTGGTGTGGGGTGCGGTGCGGGGGTGCCGGTGTGGGGCGCCCGTATCGGCGATGTCTCCAGGCCCCCCAGTGCCCAGCCCCCAGCACCTAGGTCAGCAAGGCCTCGAAGTCGTCCTCGCGGGCGCGGAGTTCGAGCTCGTCCAGGGCGGACCGGGCTGCGGCTGCCGCCTGCGGATCGGTGGTCTCCAGGCCGCTCGCCGCGAACTCGTCCTCGTCCAGCCGCAGTACGGCCCTGCCGTCGGCGGAGCGCCACAGGTCGAGGTCGAGATCCTCGACGACCACTTCTCCCTCGGAGACGGTGGCCGGGCGGGTGATGTCGCAGTACCAGCCCTTCAGCACGCCGTCGGGACCACGGACCTCCTTCACCGCGTACCACCGGTCGCGCCAGTAGTGCTCGGTGAAGACGTCGCCCGGTTCGAAGCGTACGAAGCCGAAGTCGCGGACTCCGGCACCGGCCCAGGCCGCGCGGACCGTGACGTGCGTGCCGTCGTCGTGGAGCAGCTCGGCCGGGTAACGGATCTTCGTACGGCCCGCTTTGACCAGGACGATCTCCAACTGGAGGGGGGAATCAGCCGAGTTCGCGGACATGCTGCACCTCCGTCGCGCAGATTTCGTAGCCGAACCATCTGTTGATCGCCAGCATGGGTTCGTTGCCCGCGTCGTTGCCCGTGAACGCCTCCGTGAAGCCGGCGGCGCGGGCGCGGTGCAGGGAGTCGTTCTTGGCGAGTTTGGCGAGGCCGCGGCCGCGGTGGGCCCGGGCGGTGCCGGTCATCACGGTGCCGTAGCGGGTGCCGCCGTCGGTACGGGCGGCGCTGAACGCCGCGGGGCGGCCGTCGACGACCGCCACCGTGGTCAGTTCGTGGCTGAGGAGAGGGTGGTGCCAGGTCTCCTTCAGCCAGGCCGCGTAGTCCGTGAACTCGTGGGCGATGTCGCTCGGTTCGTCCGCCAGCGTCTCCGCGTCCAGGTCGAACAGGGGGCGGGGGTCGTCCGCGAAGTCCGCGGCCGTGCGCAGTTCGACGTCCGCGGGCGGTTCGTGGAGCGGCGGCAGTGTGCAGGTCGCCAGGTCCAGGCGGAGGAAGTGAGTGGAGCGGCTGGGGCGGTAACCGCGCCTCTCCGCGAAGGCGCGGTTCGCCGGCTCGTCCACGACCCGGACGAAGAGCCTGGTCGTGTCCAGGGCGGCGAGGCGCTCCTCCGCGGTCCTCACGAGGAGCGAGCCCGCGCCCCTGCCCTGGCGGTCCGGGTGCACGTACACGTTCAGATAGCCCTGGCCGGGCTGCGGGCTGTCGTACACGATGCCGACCTGGGCCGTACCGACGAGTTCGCCGTCCTCTTCCGCGATCAGCGGCTGGAAGTGGGCGTCCGGGTGGATGTGCGCGGCGTCGTAGGTGATGGCCTCGGGGGTGGAGAGCATGAAGGGGAGCGCCAGGTGCCGGATACGGGCGAAGCCCTCGGCGTCTGCCGCGCGGAAGTCGCGGACGATCACAGTCATGACGTCGCACGCTACGCGGCGGCTGCGGCCGGATGCCTCTCATTTTCCCGCCGGTGCGGGACAATCACTGCGTGACGCTGAAGATCGACATCGATGACGGCGCGGGGATCGCGCCCTACGAGCAGGTGCGCGCCCAGATCTCCGAGCAGGCACGGGCCGGGGCGCTGCCGGTGGGATACCGGCTGCCGACCGTGCGGGGGCTGGCCGAGGAGCTCGGCCTCGCCGCCAACACGGTCGCCAAGGCGTACCGGGCTCTTGAGTCGGACGGGGTCATCGAGACGCGGGGGCGCAACGGAACGTTCGTCGCCGCCGCGGGCTCGGCGGCGGAGCGGGAAGCCGCGACGGCCGCGCAGGCCTACGCGGATCGCGTGCGACGCCTCGGGCTGTCCGAATCCGCCGCCCTCGACGCGGCTCGGGATGCGCTGCGGGCGGCGTACGGGACGTCCGGCTGATGCCTGATGCCACGTGTCTGACGCCCGATGCCTGATGCCCGATGCCGCGCATGCCAGCGCGATGGTGGTGGCCACCGCCTCGTGAGCGCGGCGCGGACACCCGCGGACGGCGGACGGCGGAAGGAAGCAGTAACCCCGCCCTCGGACCCCTGAACTTCGCGACCCGGCCTACCAGGATCGGGCCGCTGCGACCTACCAGGATCGGGCGGCTGCGAGCAGGGCGTCCCGGACCTGGGTGGCGTCCCGGCAGAGCACGGAGCCGGTGCGCTGGGCAAGGAAACCGGTGTTGATGGGTGGGTCCTCGGGCGCCGTTCTCGTCGGCATCGCCATCGCCTTCGGGTTCGCCACTCTCCCCGCCATCCTGCTCTCCGCCGTAACCCGGACGCAGACCGGCGTGGCCAACGGCATCAACTCTGTTTCCCGCTCGGTCGGCAGCGCCGTCGCCAGCGCCCTGCTGGGCACGCTCCTCGCGGCCGGTAAGGCGGCGGGGGTGCCCGCCGAAAACCGCTTCACCCTCGCCTTCGGTCTCGCCGGCGGGGCGTTCGCGATCGTCGCCGGTCTGGCTGTGTTCGGACTCCGAAGCCCTGGCGGCCCGCGTCCCCCGCTGCGGGACCTCCCCGCCGAGCGGGTCGGCGAACGCCGTACGGCCACCTGCACCCGCTGACCCCACCCGCACCTGCTGACCCGCAACGGTCATGAACTGCGCCTCGCGGTCAACTACGTCGCTCCCGTACTGCTCACCCGGGAACTCCTGCCGCTGCTGAAGCGGGCCCAGCCCTCCCGGATCGTGAACGTCGTCTCGGTCGGCCAGCAACCGGTGGACTTCACCGATCCGCAGCTCGAACGCGACTGCGCTCCCTACAGATACAGACCCGCGTCCGCGCCCTCTCGTTGGTCCGGGACCGATGTCGGGGTGGTGCCACGGCGCAGGGCGTACAGCTCGGCGAGGGTGGCGCCGTCCCGGGGGAGGCCCTCCTCCGTGCCGAGCCAGGCCGCGGACTCGCGGCGGGTGAGCGGGCCGACCTCGATACGGGCGAGGCAGCGGCCGGGGCGGACCACGGCCGGGTGGAGGCGCTCCAGGTCCTCGTTGGTGGTGACGCCCACCAGGACGTTGCGGCCCTGGCCCAGCAGACCGTCCGTGAGGTTGAGCAGGCGGGACAGCGCCTGGCCCGCCGTGTGCTTGGCCTCACCGCGGATCAGCTCGTCGCAGTCCTCCAGCAACAGCAGCCGCCAGCGGCCCTTCCCCGTGCCGTCCTCCTCACCGATCGCGATGTCCATCAGATAGCCGACGTCGGAGAAGAGCCGCTCCGGATCCAGGACGCAGTCCACCTGGCACCAGTCCCGCCACGAGCGCGCCAGCGTCCGCAGCGCCGACGTCTTGCCCGTACCCGGCGGACCGTGCAGCAACAGCAGCCGGCCCGCGATGTCCTCCGGCGTCGTCTTCATCAGGCCGTCCATCGCGTCCGCCACGGGCGCGGTGTAGTTGGCGCGCACCTCTTCCCACGTACCCGCCGAGATCTGCCGGGTCGTACGGTGCGGTCCGCGGCGCGGCGACACGTACCAGAACCCCATCGTCACGTTCTCCGGCTGGGGTTCGGGCTCGTCGGCCGCGCCGTCCGTGGCCTGGCCGAGCACCTTCTCGGCGAGGTCCGCGCTGGTCGCGGTGACGGTGATGTCGGCGCCCCGGTTCCAGCGGGAGACCAGCACCGTCCAGCCGTCCCCCTCGGCGAGGGTCGCGCTGCGGTCGTCGTCGCGCGCGGACCGCAGCACACGTGCGTCGGGCGGGAGCAGCGTGGCCCCGGACCGTACGCGGTCGATGTTCGCCGCGTGCGAGTGCGGCTGCTCGCCCGTCGCGAAGCGGCCGAGGAACAGCGCGTCGACGACGTCCGACGGTGAGTCGCTGTCGTCGACGTTGAGCCGGATCGGCAGAGCGTCGTGTGGGTTGGCAGACATGTCGCCATGATCTGTCACGCCGACGACCCGTGCATCCGGTTTCCGCGTTGCGCGCCGAAGGGGTGTGCCGAAGGGGTGTGCCGAAGGGGTGCGCCGGAGGGCGTGCTGGAGGGCGTGCTGGACGGAGCGGTGTGTCGTTGCGCGTCGGCCGGACCCCGAGGTCCCGGTGTATCCCTTCCGTCCTGTTACAGGGCTGTGGTCGACGGAACCTGTTCCCCCGCCGACCCGCGCCGTTACTGTTGCCCATGATGGGACGTCATGGGTGGAATTCGGGGGCTCGGCGGTGGCGCTTCACCGCTCTGCTCGGTGTGGGCATGGCCGCTCTGGCCCTGGTGCTGACCCTGATCAACACACTCCCCGGCGACGCGGGCAGCGAGGCCGGCACGACCCGCGACGGTGCCAAGGTGCACGGCACGCCGGTCGTTCCCCCGTCCGAGCCCAAGCCGGAGGTGGGCTGGGGCTTCACCCACACCCAGTTCAGTGCCGACGAGGGCAGCGGTGCCGCCACGAAGCGAGTGGAGAAGCGCCTCGGCGAGCAGCCACTGCCGCAGATCCAGCACATCATGGGCTGGGGCGCGGACAACCCCGAACCGGTCAAGGGGCGGTACGACTTCGAGGACATGGACCGCCGGATCGACTTCGTCCGGGAGACGGGCGGCACGCCGGTCGTCACGCTGTGCTGCGCCCCGGACTGGATGAAGGGCGGCACACCCGGCTCCGACAAGACCGACTGGAGCCAGGCGGCACTGGAGACGGCTCCGGACCGCGCCCACTACAAGGACTACGCCGCCCTCGCCGCGACCGTCGCCAAGCGCTACCCGGACGTACGCCACTTCATCGTCTGGAACGAGTTCAAGGGTTTCTGGAACGACGCCGAGGGCCGCTGGGACTACGAGGGCTACACCGAGCTGTACAACCTCGTCTACAAGGCGCTCAAGAAGGTCGACAAGGACATCGAGGTCGGCGGGCCCTATCTGGTGATGGACAGCCTCGACCCGCGCCAGAAGGAAGACGCGTCGACGACGCTGAAGGGCAGTTGGGGCACCATGGACCAGCGGGTCCTGGACGCCTTCGACTACTGGAACAAGAACAAGGCCGGCGCGGACTTCGTCGTCGTCGACGGGTCCAGTTACACCAAGGACGACGACCTGCTGCCGAACGAGTTCGGGGCCACCGACAAGTTCACGGCCGTCAGCCGGTGGGTGCGGGAGCGGACCGGTGACCTGCCGCTGTGGTGGGCCGAGTACTACGTGGAACCCGCCGACGGCGAGGACGTACGCGACGGCTGGTCCGAGCCGCACCGCGTCGCCGTCCAGGCCTCGGGGCTGATCGCGATGGCCCGCGGCGGTGCGACGTCCGGGTTCTACTGGAACCCGGAGACGGAAAAGGGCGCGACCTGTGCGGGGTGTCTGTGGACTCCGACCGATCGCGCGGGTGGGGGTAAGGCGTTGTCGATGTTCGACCTTGTCTCCCGGTTCAACAAGGAGTTCCCGCCGGGGACGGCGTACGAGTCGGTGTCCGTTGCCGCGGACGACAAACCCAATGTGCGGGTGCTTGCCGACGACAAGGCGGTTCTCGTGGTGAACACGCTTGATCGGGAGATCAGTGCGGAGGTTGACGGGAAGCGGTTTGAGATGGGGGCGTACGAAGTGAAATGGCTTCGCCGGTAGCCCTCCGGGGGAGGGGGTGGGCGTTGTTCGAAGCCTGCGGGTTCGTTGTGGCTTGTCGCGCCCCGCGGCGGAGCCGCAAATGTCAGAGCCCCGCGCCCCTAAATGGCGCGCCACCCCAAAGGGGCGCCCCCTGCCAGGGCGCGCCCCCTCACGCCATCGTCAAGAACCTCTGCACCAGTGAAGCCAGCAGCACCGCCAGCAACGGCAGTGAGAACCAGAAGCTGTTCTGTAGCCACTGGAGTTGGCGGATGCTCGGGCGTACTGCTACCCGTACCACTTCGCGGGTCGTCAGCAGGACGATCAGGGCGATCGCCGCCAGGCCGCCGACGACCGACCACGGCGTCCAGGTCACCTGGGGGCCGATAGGACCGGGGTCCGCCTTCGCGACCTGGCCTTCCGGCTGTTTGCGCAGGGTGTAGATCGTGACGTCGTCGTTGGCGAAGGTTTTGCGGAGCTCCTGGCGGGCGTCGAGGTTGTGGACGAGCCGGGTGTCCCACGTCTTGGAGTAGCCCACGTCCAGCTGGAGATAGGTCACCTGGCTGCGGTTGACCATGAGGAACGAGTTCGGACCCGCGTCCTTGAGGGACTTGACCAGTCCCGACACGAGGACCGGATCGGGCGGCGCCTGCGTCGGCAGGTACTCCACCTTCTCCATGTCCCGGGCGCCCCAAGGCATCGCGGGCGTCACGTTGTTGACCGTGTCGTCGCTGAGCCACAGCAGCCGTACCGTCGGCTTGTCGTGTGCGTACACGTACTCCATGCCGGCGACCTCGCCCGGCCGGATCCGCTCGAACGGCTCGTTGCCCCAGCGGGCCACCAGGAAGCCGCCCATCAGGACGAGGCCCGCCATCAGGGCGGCGAGCGGGGCGAGGCTCACCCGGTCCTTGTCCCGTTCCTTCGGGGTGACGCCGGTGCGCGGGAAGAGAGCGAGTGCGGCGAGCAGGGCCGCCCCCGGCAGGGCGAACATGAAGACGCGCAGCGCCATTTCGCCGCCGTACGACTGCATGCCGAAGCCCAGGAACGGGACGAAGGTGAGGACCAGCAGCGACCGTTCGCGGTACTTGTGGTCACGCCGTCGCCACCAGCCCCAGCAGGCCAGCGCCATCACACTGCCGGCCAGCGCCACGCGCGCGTACAGGACGAGTTTGTGGCTCGAACTGCCTTCCCCGATACGGCCGGAGACCGACGACGACACATTGCTGCCCACCCCGCCGACGCCGCCGAACAGCTCGTCGAAGTGCCCCGACCAGTACGGCTCGGCGAGGAAGCCGATCCACACGGAGACCATGACCGCGAACAGGATGGGCAGGCCGCGCAGTTCGGAGCGGCCCACCAGCACGAGGACCGCGAGGACGCCCAGCATCACGAACGGCGTCAGCTGGTGGGCCGGGACCGTCGCCATGAACAGGCCGATCAACACCGCGAGCAGTACGGCCCGTTGGCGCCGGTCGGTGGGCTCGACCTCCAGCTCGCCGGGCCGCGCCTTCGTCCACAGCACCCGCGGCGCCCGGAACCACACGAGCAGGATCGCCACGAAGACGAGATAGAGGAGGTACGTGAAGCCTTGAGGGGAGAAGTAGTCCTGGCCCACCCAGCCGCTGAGCACGAAGATCCAGATGCCGGTCCACTTGGCCCGCCAGCTCGCGCGCATATGGCGTACGAGCAGGAACAGCGGTGCCAGATAGAGGAGTTGGATGGTCATCGGCCACCAGCGGATGACCTCGCTGAGGTCGCTGACCCCGCACGCCTTCGCGACGAACGCGGCCCCCGCGAAGAAGCCCGGCCAGCTCCAGCGCGCGTCCAGGTCGGGCACGGCGGACCCGGTCCGGTCGATGTAGTCGATGAACCCGAGGTGCTGCCAGGCCGTCGCGAACCGCGGCTCGGTCTCGATCACCGCGGGCAGCGCGTGCAGCGACACCACGGTGGCCAGCAGCGTGACGAGCAGCAGGGCCCGGTGCTCGCGGCCCAGCCAGAGCAGCGAGGCGAACACCGTGGCCAGCAGACCGGCGCCGACCAGCGTCGGCGTCGGCAGCACGGAGATCAGGCCGAGCCCGCCCATATCGTCGAGATCGCGCTCGCCGAGTCCGGCCGCGGGCACCCAGTACAGGACCAGCGCGGCCGTCAGCAGACAGCCGAGCACCACCCCGAGCCGGGTCGGCCGCAGCTGCTCCCACCAGGACAGCGGCGGCACGGACGGACCGGACTGCCCACCCGTCTCATGCCCACCCGCCTCAAGCGCGAGCTGCGAAGACCCCCTCCCGCGTACGGACCCCGACGCGCCGGCCGCGCTCCGTTCGCGTGCGCCCTCCGGCTCGTCGCCGGCCGCCGCCATCCCCTCCGGCGGCTCGAAGGGTGCGTCGACCTCGACCTCGGACGGGCCGAGGGAGGTCTCGGAGCCCGGCTCCCGTTCCTCGACGGGCAGGCCCACCTCCACGCGGGAGGAGGGGAGTTGGAGGGGCGCCTTGAGCGCCCAGGTCGGCCGGTGGTCAGGACGCGGCTCGCTGCGATGCTCCGGCCGTTCGACCTTTGGCGTCCCGACGGGCGGTGTCCCCGGACCGGGCCGCACGTCCGGCCGCCGCTCCAGGTGGTCGAAGTCGAGCTGCACCCCGAGCGCCAGCGTCTCCGTGTCGAGCCGCTGCGCCCAGGCCGGGCCGCGCCCCTTCTTCGGCGTGTCCTGCCGCGACGCGGGCACCTCGGGGGCGCCCAGGTCCGCCAGGTCCCCATCGGGCGCCGCGCGCTCGGGCACGGCGTCGGCCGGCGCGGCCTTGACGATCCGGTACAGCTTCGGCGCGGCGAGTGCCACGATCACCGCGAGGCTGGAGATCTCCGCCACGCCCGCGCCGGTCAGGCCCATGCGGGGGAGCAGGATCACCGTCAGCCCGAGCACCAGCAGGCACAACAGGCCCTGCAGCCAGGCGAGTCCAGAGGTGCGGCTCTGCGCGCGCAGCACCGCGAAGTAGGTCTCCATGACGACCCGCAGCACCGCGCCGACCGCGAACCAGCGCAGCAGCGGCGTCGCCGCGTCCGCGTACCCCTGGCCGAACACGCCGAGGATCCAGGGCGCCCCGAAGAACAGCACACCGGCCACCGGCAGCATGATCCGCGCCATCCGGCGCAGCGCGGCCCGGGTGTTCGCCGCGAGCCGCGCCGGATCGTGCGAGCCCTCGACGGTCAGTGAGGCGCCCATGTTGATGGCGAGCAGGTTGACCGTGCCGCCTATGGTCGTGGTGATGTAGAAGTACGCGTTGTCGACGTTGCTGACCTGCGCGGCGACGATCACCGGGACGAGATACACCACGGCGAGCGAGAACAGCGAGCCGGTGTAGTCGCCCGCGAGGAACCGCCCGATCTCCCTGGTGGTGGGGGGTTCGGCGTGCTCCGCGGTCGCCTTCACATGCCGCGGCACCAGGCGGCGGAACACCAGCCAGCCCAGCGGCAGCACGGACACCGCGATGGCCGCGACCCACGACACGAAGACACCCATGGTCGGGATCGCCGCCGCGAACGCCACCAGCAGCACCAGCTTCACCGCCGAGAACACGGTGTTGCCGACCGGCACCCACAGCGCGCTGCGCAGCCCGGTCAGCACCCCGTCCTGGAGCGTCAGCACCGACCAGGCGACGACGGCCAGCACGAAACCGACGGCGATCAGCGGGCCGTGCAGGAAGCGGTACGAGGAACCCCAGAGGTTCAGGGTGAGCAGGAAGAGGCCCGCGGCCAGCGCCACGACCACCGAACTGCCCGCGTACGTACGGAAGATCAGCCGTCCGGTGCCTCGCCCCGCGACCGGGATGAAGCGGGCGAGCGCGCCCGTCAGCGTCACCGCGGTGAGCCCCGCGAGGAGCTTCATCGCGGCGATCGCGGCGGAGCCCTGGCCGACCGCCGACTCGGAGTAGTACCGGGCGGCGGCCAGCCAGAAGCCCAGCCCCAGCACGGCGGAGATCCCGGTGTTCAGCATCAGGGCGTAGGCGTTCCGGAACAGCGGGCTGCCTCCGGACGACCGGCCGAGGCCGGGCAGGCGAAGGCGGCGCCCGGACCGTTCGGGTGCCTCGGGCGTGGGAGTGTCGGCCTGGGCCGTGGTCGTGTCAGACACGGGAACGGATGGCCTTCCGGCGAACCTGTCGTGCTCTGCGGACCAGCGCGTACCCCTTGGTGAGGGCGCGGTCCCTGGCGAAGGTACGGGCGATCGCGCGTCCCTCCACGAGCCGCCCGAACTCCTCGATACCGGTGCTGCGGCGCACGGTGACCCGCCGCAGCGCGTACGGCCCCTGGCGGCGCCGGGCGAGGCTGTTGCCGACGGCGAGTGCCTGGGCGAACCCGGCCTCGCGCACGATCCGGCGCACCCGGCCGCTGGAGTAGCCGTACGGGTACGCGAACGACGCGGGGCGGGTGCCCAGTTCGTCGGCGACGATCTCCCGGCAGCGCAGCAGCTCGAACCAGAGCGAATCGTCGGTCAGCTGGTCCAGCTGCGGATGCGTGTGGCTGTGGCCGCCGATCTCGACGTCCGCGCCCGCGAGTTCGCGCACCTGGTCCCAGTCGAGCATCTCGTCGAGGGCGCACCCGGTGTCGTACGCGCCGCGCAGCCAGCCGGTCGACACGAACAGCGTGGACGCGAAGCCGTGTTCGGCGAGCACGGGCAGCGCGTGCCGGTGCACGCCCTCGTAGCCGTCGTCGAACGTGATCAGCACGGGACGCTTGGGCAGCGGCTTCGACGCACGCCAACACTCCGCGAGCGCGGCGGTGTTGAGCGGCGTGAACCCCAGGTCGCCGAGGAGCGCCAGCTGTTCGGTGAACGCCTCGGGCGCCACGGACAGCTCCCGGGTCGCGTCGTTCGGCGCGGTCGCGACGGCGTGGTACATCAGAATCGGCACGCGCGCATCGCACGGATCACGCGGGTCACTCATTGTTTCGCCCCCTCGATCTGGGCGACCGAGACCACCGAGAAATCAGCCCCACCCCTGCGTGCCCGGACGCTGCCGAGAACGTACCCGCCCGCCGCCGTCACCACTCCGGTGACGATGGCGGCCGCCCGGCCCGCGCCGCCGGGGCGGGCGAGCAGGGCGTCACGCAGCCCGCGCGCGACCCCGGCGGGCAGCACGCGCGTGGTGTAGCGGCGCTCGGACTCAAGCCCCTTGTCGGCGCCCACACTCCGCGCGACCAGCGCCTTCGACAGACCCTCGGCATACGTGCGCGTACGGAAGTACGCGAAGTGCTCGCGTGCCTCGGGCACCCGGTGGTGGATCACCGCGCGGTCGTCGATCAGCAGGACCGCGTCCGGCCGGGCGTGGGTGAGGCGGATGCACAGCTCCGTCTCCTCGCAGCCCAGCGGACGCTTGTCGCCGTCGCGCCCGATACCGGTCGCGAAGCCGCCCGCCGCGTCGAAGGCACTGCGCCGGAACGACGCGTTGCCGCCGAGCACATTGCGCACCTGGACCCGGCCGGGCGGCAGCCCCTTGTACGTGCAGCCCACGACCCAGTCGAACTCCTCGGGAAACCAGGCCGGCCGACGGCCCGACGCCCAGATCGGCATCGTACGGCCGCCGACGGCCATGACCAGCGGATCCTCGTACCCCTCGGCGAAGTGGCGCAGCCAGTCGCGCTCGGCCACCGCGTCGTCGTCGAGGAAGGCGATGACGTCGCCGTACGAGGCGGCGATGCCGGTGTTGCGGCCCGCGGAGAGGCCGCGGGGGCCCGCGTTGGCGAGCACCCGCACCCCTTCGGTCTCCTTGTACTCCTTCGAAAGCCGGTCCAGGAGCGCCTGGTTGTGGTCCACCACCAGGAGCGTCTCCAGGGCCGGCCGGGACTGCGCCCGCACCGAGGCGACCGCCGCGAGGATGTCCTCCCAGCGGTCCTCGGTGTAGACGCAGACCACCACGGAGATGTCCAGGGTTCTCAAGACACCTCTCCCGGCCTGGAGTTGAGTGCCGCGGCGTGCGGACGGCGGCGCAGCGAGCGCCGGTTGGAGCGTTCCTTGAGGATCACCTTGAGCACCCGCAGCCCGTCCCGTACGGCCCGCAGATTGCTCGTGCCGTGGATCCGGAGGTACTCGTGGCTCGGTATCTCCTGGACCTTGAGCCCCGCCTTGACCACCCGGATGTTCATCAGGGTCTCCACCTCGAAACCGGTGCAGTCGAGGTCGATCTTGTCCAGGCAGTGCCGCCAGAAGGCGTTGTAGCCGTAGCAGAGGTCGGTGTAGCGGGCGCCGAACTTGCGGTTGACGGCGGTGCACAGCGCCCAGTTGCCGAGTTTGCGGATCGGCGTCATGTCGTCCGTGCCGCCGCCGTTGGCGAACCGCGACCCCTTCGCGAAGTCCGCCCCGGAGACCAGCGCGGAGACATAGCTGACGATCTCCTCGCCGTCGGCCGAGCCGTCCGCGTCGACCATGACGATGATGTCGCCGGTGGAGGCCGCGAACCCGGTGATCAGGGCGTCTCCCTTGCCCTTGCCGACCTGCTTGACGACCTTGACGTCGGGCCACAGTTCGCGGGCGACCTCGACGGTGTTGTCGGTGGAATTGCCGTCGACGAGAACCACTTCGTGGATCCAGTCCGGCAGTGTCTTGAAGACGTACGGAAGATTCTCCGCCTCATTCATGGCGGGAATCACGACGCTCACCGGAGGCGCTATGGCCAGGTGAGTCGATATGGGCCGGTACTTGCCGGCTGTGAGCGGATCTTGGTCCGACACCGCCGGGCGCAGAAAAGAACTCATGAGTCTGATCCCTCTCGTCCGGTGGACCGCCCGCCCCTGGGCGGTCCGGCATTTTGTCCGGTTCGAAAGGGGGGTTTTGTCACTTACGGCATGCCGAAATCGATCTCCGTGCAAGCCGGGTGAGCTGGCAAAGCTGGCCGACTGGCTGGGTCGGTCGCGCGGCGGCACTCGGCACAGAAACGGTCACCGAGTACGGCACCCCCCTACCGCGCCCCGCGCCGGGCCCTCGTCGCGATCCTGAGCCCTCCCCTGAATCGCATGTGCATGATGGTCCGATGCGGGTGGATGTACGACGGTATTGATGATTGAGACGATATGGCAAGACCTGGAACGTGGCCTCACGTTTTTTATTGGTTTGGACGTTACCTAACGGCCCGAGCGGATTTTTCCCATCCGTTTGAGCGCTTTGTCGGCCGGCTCGAACAACTCCGGCCGCGCCAGCACCGCGTTGCGCAGCGCCCGGACCGGGGCGCGCCGCGCCCGGTGCCCGAGCGCCACGGGATGGCGGCGCGTCACCAACCCCTCGGACACGGCGAGTTCGCGTGTCTTCAGGGAGTCCTTGTATTCCTTCTGCCCCCGGCCGAGATCCAGATAGGCGATGCCGTCGGCGGCTGCCGCCTCGGCCATCCGCAAATGCAGGACAAGGCCCGGGGAGTACTTGGAGAACGCCGGGTCGTACGCGGGAAACCAGCACGCCAGAACGCGCTCGGAGCGCAGCCCGAAGTGCGCGGCGATCGGTTTTTCGCCCGCATAGAGCACCGACAGGATTCCGGCGAACGGCTCGGCACGGGTGTGGAAGAGCTGGTGGGTCAGCCGGGTGATCCAGGCCTGCGCGAAGCGGTCGCTGCGCCCGGTCCTGCGGTACTGCGCCGACTTCCACTCCATCAGCGTGAGCAGCGCCTCGGGAGCGCGCTCGTCGTGCACGTAGCGCACCTCGCCGTGGTCGCGGCCGAGCTTGCGGTCCTTGGCCAGTGTGGTCCGGGTGAACTTCGGTGACCGGTCCCGCAGTTGAGCCAGATACGTCTCGTACCCCCGGTCGACGTCCATGACCGGGGAGGGGAAGGTGCCGGAGGCCTCGGCCTCGAACGGCGCCTGGCCTTCCACCAGGTGGTCGAACTCCCACACCGCCAGCCCGCAGGCCCGCAGTAATTCCTGTGCGTCCCAGGTGAAGCCGGGCCCGTGGACGAGGCCCTGGCAGTCGGAGACGCCGAGGCCGACGGCCCGGCCGACGCCGGTGGTGGTTCTCTGGAACGGGAAGAAGGCCACGGGTTCGCCGCCCTCCCGGATGACGGCTATCCGTACGCCGCGCCGGCAGCGTCCGACGGCGAGCGCGAACTCCGGTGACAGGAACGGGTTGGCGAGTTCCGGCGAGCCGTGCAGATGTGCCTTCGACTGAAGAGCCGACCACGCCGCCCGGTCGGCGGCGGTCAGTTCGCCCGGTCGGTACACGCTGATGTTCACGTCAGGAAGCCCGTCTTCTCGCCTTACGGCCGCGAAGCCGCCGTACCAGGACCAGCAGGAGAATGAGGGAGCTGAGCGCGGCCACGGCCGCGATTCCGCCACGGACCGACCACCTGTGCACCGCGAGCATGCCTTGGGCGACCAGGAGGTTGAGAGCTACTGCCGCTGACAGAGACGCCACGGTGCGGCCGAACGGTTCCATGCCCCGCAGGGCGATTCCGACCGCGGTTCCCGGAGCGGCCAGCAGGAAGAAGAGCGCGAACGGAGCGCGCAGCGGCGAGTCCACGTCGGTCAGGGCCAGCACGGCGCCGACGCCCGCGATCGTCGCGGCGACGCCGGCGAGCAGGGGGATCAGGTCCCTCCCCGGATCCTGGTCCAACCGCTCGTCACCACCCGATGGAGATGGGCCCGATGAAGATGGCTTGATACGTAAGGTCTGCATTGGCGACTTTGCCCCCCGACGCGCCGGATGCCGGGCTTCAATGTGGCCCAGCCCGGCCCGGGGCGTCAAGATGCGGAAGCCGCCGTTGTTCGTTCGTGTGCGGGCTGGTGTGGGTCGGCCGCGCCGCATGCGTTTGTCATGGGCATGTCGCCGAACGTGTGGTGAACGTCCGGCGGAGGTCCCGTTAGGTCCGGAAAAGTCTTGGCATGGACACTTCCAGTCAACACGCGTAGCTGCTACGAAAGTTATGGCAGAGATCCTGCTATAGGGAGGTTCCATGAGACGTTCCCGATTTACGGCATACGTGACCTCGCTCCTCCTCGCTTCCGCCGTCGCCCTCACCGGGGCGATCACGGCCGAGGCGTCCGAACAAGCCGCCGCTACCGGCTATGTGGCGCTCGGCGACTCCTACTCCTCCGGTGTCGGCGCGGGCAGCTACATCGGCTCCAGCGGTGACTGCAAGCGCAGCACGAAGGCCTACCCGCAGCTCTGGGCAGCCGCCAACGCACCCTCGTCGTTCAGCTTCACGGCCTGCTCGGGCGCCCGTACGGGTGATGTTCTCGCCAACCAACTGGGCCCGCTCGGCTCCGGCACCGGGCTCGTCTCGATCACCGTCGGCGGCAACGACGCCGGCTTCTCCGACGTCATGACGACCTGTGTCCTGCAGTCCGACAGCGCCTGCGTCGCCCGCATCAACACGGCGAAGGCGTACGTCGACTCGACGCTGCCCGGCAAACTCGACTCGGTCTACTCGGCGATCAGCGCGAAGGCCCCGGCCGCCCATGTGGTCGTCCTGGGCTACCCCCGGTTCTACAAGCTGAGCGGCAGCTGCCTGGCGGGCCTCTCAGAGACGGAACGAACCGCCATCAACAGCGCCTCCGACCATCTGAACAACGCCCTCGCGAAGCGCGCCGCCGACCACGGCTTCACCTTCGGCGACGTACGGCCCACGTTCACCGGCCACGAGATCTGCTCCGGCAGCTCCTGGCTGCACAGCGTCAACTGGCTGAACATCGGCGAGTCGTACCACCCGACAGCCGCGGGCCAGTCGGGTGGCTATCTGCCCGTCCTCAACGCCTCGGACTGATCACAGCCGAAGCCCGATCCGCCGAGTCCCGACCCATTGAGTCCTGATCAGCGCCGAGGCTTGATCGCTCCGTTCGGCGCGAGTGCCTGCGGAGCGTACGGGGAGGAGGTCCCGCTCGACGGGGCCTCCGTCTCGCACGTCACCGAGAACGGCACCTGGTCCGACTCCGCCTCCTCGGGGGCACGGACCTCCACACCGATCTTGTTCTCGTACGTCCCCGACGCGTCGTACGTCGTCACGGCGACCGTGTTCTGCTTGGTCTTCCCGCCGTTCGCCGGGAACGACAGCGTCTTCCAGCTCGGGTCGGACACCTCACCCGTCTCCGTCACCCAGCGGTACTCCACATCCGCCGGCACGACGCCCACCGTGAACGTCGCCGTGAAGGTCGGAGCGTCGGTGCGGGAAGGCGGGCAGGCGCCCTTGTACTCGGTGTGCGAGCCCGAGACGGTCACCTTCACCGACTGGGCGGGCGGTTTACTGGTCTGACCGCCATCGGTGCTCGAACCGCCGTCCCCGCCGTTCGAGCCGGAGCTCTCCGTGGTCGAGCCGCCGTCCGTGCCGCCCCCGCTGCTCCCGCCGTTGTCGGTGCCGCCCGTCGAGACGCCGCTGCTCGATCCGCTGGAGGAACTCTCGTCCCCGTCGCCTCCGTTGTTCCGGTTGACCAGGGCGTACGTCAGTCCCGCCAGGGCGAGCGCGAGCGCGACGAGACCCGCGATCACCGCGAACGTGGCGCGCCGGGGATGGGCCGGCCCCGTGGTGGTGGTCGTCGCGGACGGGGGCTGCTGCGGGGTGTAGGCGGGCGGTGTGTACGTGGGTGTGGGGGCGGGCGGGGTCGGGGCGGGCTTTGGCAGCTCCGCGACCGTCGGCGCATAGGCGGGGCCGCCTGTTTGGGGTGTGCCGCCCGCCGAGACGAGACGCAGGTCCCGTTCGGCGTCCTCGGCCGACAGGCGGTCCGCCGGGTCCTTGCGCAGCAGGCCCTCGATCACCGGAGTCAGCGGGCCCGCGCGAAGCGGCGGGGGCAACTCCTCGTCGACGACCGCCCGCAGCGTGCTCAACGGGGTGTTCTGGCGGAACGGCGAATTGCCCTCGACCGCCGCGTAGAGGAGCACACCGAGCGACCACAGGTCGGACTCGGGCCCCGGCGTACGCCCCAACGCCCGCTCGGGTGCCAGGAATTCGGGCGAGCCGATGACCTCGCCGGTCATGGTGAGCGCCGAACTGCCCTCGACCGTGGCGATGCCGAAGTCGGTGAGGACCACCCGGCCGTCGTTCGACATCAGTACGTTGCCGGGCTTGACGTCCCGGTGCAGGACCCCCGCCTCGTGCGCGGCCCGCAGCGCGGCGAGCACCTCCGCGCCGATGTGCGCGGTGCGCTGCGGCGACAACGGTCCCTCGGCGTCCAGCAGATCGGACAGCGCGATCCCGCGGATCAGCTCCATCACGATCCACGGGCGCCCGTCCTCCATCGCCACGTCGTAGACCGTCACCACATTGCGGCTCGCGACCCGGGCCGCCGCCCAGGCCTCGCGCTCCAGCCTGGCGTACATCCGCTCGACGTCAGGGCCCGGCAGCCCGCCCGGGGCGCGTACCTCCTTGACGGCCACCTCGCGGTGCAGCACCTCGTCACGGGCGCGCCACACCGTCCCCATCCCGCCCTCGCCCAGCGGAGAGAGCAGACGGTAGCGCCCCGCGATCACTCGTTCACTACCTGGTTCCTCAGACACGGGCGCCCCCCATTAGCATCCGCACGATTCTGAACAAAAGTAGCTCAACCGAGAACGGTTGCCGCTCCCTGGAACACCAATCCAGCCCCAAGGGCCACCACGACGAACGCGGATCCGATCGGCACGGTCCGCCGGAGCAGAGCCGCGGTCCGGCCGCCCGACCACCGGGCGCCGCTCTCGATGGCCTTCGCGACCTTGCTGCCGATCTTGACCACGGCGAACCCGGCCGCCGTGAGGGTGAGCGCGAGCCCCGCCCCGAAGGCCAGCACGAGCAGCAGCCCGAACCAGGCCTTGCCGAGCGCCGCGGCGCCGACGAGCACGACGACCGCGGAGGGACTGGGCACGAGCCCCCCGGCGAAGCCGAGAAGCAGGCTGTCCTTGAGCCTGAATGAGGGGGAGGGGGAGTGGGCGTGCGGGTGGGGGTGAGTGTGGTGGTGCCCGTCGTCGTGGGTGTGGGGAGCCTCGTGGTCGTGGTCGTGGTCGTGGTCGTGGTCGTGGCTGTGGGACGGGCCGTGGTCGTGCGTCTGCTGGTCACCGTGTACGTGGTCGTCCCCGTCTGTGTGGACGCCCTTGGGACCGTCCTCGTGGCCGTGCGCCTGTGCGAGAACGAGCTCGCGATCACGGCTGGGAGCGTGAGCGTGCCCATGGCTGTGACCATGACTGTGGCCGAACCCGTGACTGTGGCTGTGTCCGAGCCCGTGGGAGTGGCTGTGCCCATGTCCGCGCTGGCGCCAGGCCCGTCGGGCGAGGGTCGCGCCGGCCAGCATGACGATGACGCCGCTCGTCATGCCCAGCCAGGCGATCACCGAGGGCGCGGCGGCCGAGCCCGCGGTCACGAGGATGCCGAGGGCCACCACGCCCAGCGTGTGGGTGACGGTCACGGACAGGGCGAGCGGCATCACGTCGCGCATCGTGGCGTTGCCGCGGGCCGCGGCGGTGGCGGCCATGATCGTCTTGCCGTGGCCCGGCGCCAGGGCGTGCATCGCGCCGAGCAGTACGGCGATGCCCAGGGCGAGCGCGGCGAAGCCGAGGGTCAGGTCCTGGCGGGACACCAGCTCGTCCAGCGCCCGGGTGAAGCGGTCGGCGCCGCGCGGCAGGATGGAGGAGGCGGGGGCGTCGGAGTTCTCCTCGACGAGCGCGGGACCGCCGGGGCGTACGCGCAGCGAGGCCGTCGCCGTGTCCGCCGGGGACGACAACAACTCCGCGGGGTACTTGGTCAGTTCGCCCGAGACGGACTTCTCGGGTACGTCCGAGGCGGTGAGGGTCATCCGGTCGCCGCGCGCCGTGACCTCGCGCCAGCCGGGGCCGTCGTCCACGGCGGCGTGGAAGCGCACGGCCAGGTTCTGCTCCGGCTTCTCCGGCAGCGCGGCCGTCCAACGGCACTCCAGCCGAAGGGTGTTGAGCCCCGCCTGTCCGGGACGCACCCGGGCGAGGCTCTCGCCGACGGTCAGCGCGACCGCCTCCCCGCCGATGGTCACCCGGCTCTTGTCGGCCGCCGTCTCGCACCGCTCCCGGGCCCAACTCGCCATGCCCGCCTTGTCGATGGCGGGCTTGGCCTGGGTCGCCGGGATCTCCGCGAGGTCCTCCACATGGTCGACCCGCAGCTTCCCGGGAGCGACGACGAGACCGTCGTACCGGTTGACGGTGAAGTTCCCGAGCGGATGCGCGGACGCGGTTCCGGAGGGGACAAGGACGAGCGCGCAGGCCGCCACGAGGACGGCCGCAGCGGACGTGAACGCGCGGCGGCGCACGGACATCCGTCGGGCGAGCCGGACACGGAGGCCGCGCGCGGCGGAGGCGCTCACTTGGCACCGCCCAGCGAGCTCAGCGTCTTCTCGGCCAGCTTCGCGCCCACCGGCGAGAAGCCGGGGTTGAGCTTCAGCGCCGCCGACAGGCTGCTGCGGGCCTCCTTCTTGTGGCCCGTGGCCTGTTCGATCATGCCGCGGTGGTAGAGGAACGTCGCGTCGCGGTAGCCGGTGGCCGTGGCGCGCCGGGCGTAGGGGAGGGCCTCGTCGTCGCGGCCGTTGACGTGCAGGGCCCAGGCGAGGGCGTCCGCGGTGTGCACGGTCTCCCGGCGCTTCCACTCGGCGCGGGCGGCGCGCAGGGCGGCCTTGCGGTCGCCGTGGTCCGCCGCCGCGAGGGCCGTGTCGAGGTCGGCGTTGACGCCGTTCGCCCGGGCCAGCGCGGTCCAGGCGTTCACCAGGGCGTACTGGTCGCGGGCCTTCGCCTTGTCCTCATCGCCGGCGCGGGCCTCGTACAGCTCGCCCAGCACGACCAGCGGGCCGGGCAGCGGGAAGCGGCTCACGACGTCCTCCATGCCGCGGATCGCGGCCGCGCGGTCGCCGTTGGCGGCCTGCGCCCGGGCACGGCCCTCCAGCGCCGGGAGGTACACCTTGTCGGCCCGCAGGGCCTGCGCGTAGTACGTCAGCGCCGTCTCGTACTCGCCCTCGCGCCAGGCGAGTTGGCCGAGCGCCGTCGCCACGTACGCGATGTCCCCGGGGGCGGAGGCACTGGCGAGCGCCTGCTTCAGGACGCGCCGCGTCGTGGTGACATCGCCGCGCAGCTCGCGTACGTAGGCGTAGCGGGTGAAGACCGGGATGCCGGGGCGGCGGGCGTCGGCCTCGTCGGCGGCCTTCGAGGCCTCCTTGTAGCGGCCGAGTTCGACGAGGGCGTCGATGCGGGTCGACAGCGCCCGCTCGTTGTACGCGTTCTCGTCCAGCGCCTCCTCCGCGTACCGCAGCGCGTCGGGGAAGTCGTGGCGGGCCGCGGCCAGTGCCGAACGGCCCGCGAGCGCCGGGTCGTTGTCCGGCTTCAGCTTCAGCGACCGCTCCAGCGCGCGCTCCGCCTGCGGATAGCGGGACGGATCGCCGTTCGTACGCGCCTGCTCGATGTAGGCGACGCCCAGCGTCGACCAGCCGCCGTAGTCCTTGGGCTGTGCCTTGAGGTGGGTCTGCAGTGCGGAGATGCTGGCGGCCAGGCTCCCGGTGGACAGCAACTCGGGGGCGACACCGGGCGCGGACGCCACCGTACGCACGCCGTCGTCGTCCCTGCTGCCCAGCACCACGGCCCCCGCGGTCATTGCGACGGCGAGGGCGGCCACGCAGGCGCCGAGCCGCAGCATGCGCGCCCGCGGTGACTCCGGCCGCTCTGCGGGCCTGCTGGGCCGGTCGGACCTGTCCTCGGCCTCGGGCGGCGGGGTCGCGTCCGCGCGATCCCTGTCCTGCGCGTCCTCGTTCGTACCCGGGGCCATGCCCTCTCCTCAATCTCCTTGATGGAAGCGGTGGTTCAGAAGCCGTGGTTCAGAGCGGTGGTTCAGGGGGAGCGGCGCGGCCCGTGCGCCGTGGGGGACGGAAACGCGCGGGCCGCGCCAGTTAGGGGTGTCGGTCAGTAGGCCCGGCGGCGGCTGCGCCACCACATGAGACCCGTGCCGATGAGCAGGAAGCCGGCCGCACCGGACGCCGCCGAGACGGCGATCAGGGTGGTGTCGTCCATGTCGGCCACACCGCTCGTGGTGCCCGCGGGCTGCAGGGCGTCACCGAGCTGGTTGCGGACGTCGTTCGTGCCCGTGGTGCCCTTGGCGAGCGGACCGCGCGAGCCGGAGGTCGGCAGCGCGACGTACGGGAACGCCTTCTCGAACTTCTGGTCGTTCTTGTCGACCGCGTCACCCAAGTCGTTCTTGGAGCCCACCAGTTCGCCTTCGACGACCTGCAGGGCGATGTCCAGCACGTCGTCGCCGAGGCGGCGTCCGTTCGGGAAGCCCGCGTTGTCGCCGTCCAGCACGCCGAGCCGCTTCTCCTTGGCCGCCGGCTTGATCGAGGTGTTCAGACGCAGCATCTCCGAAGCACGCACGTGCGGGGGCTGGTTGAGGCCCTCGACGCCCTTCAGGAAGACGTCGACCAGGTCGTTCCTGGGCTCCTTCGGCGCGGGGATCTTGTAGATCGCCTCGATGAGCTTCGGCAGTTCGGGGTTGGTGACGTTCTCCAGGAAGTCGCCGTCGTTCCAGGGCGAGGACGCGTTGAACTTGTCCTTGTCCTTGATCGGGTTGACGACCTCGTTCACCAGCGGCATACCGAGGCGCGAGACCTGCCGGTACTTGCCGCTCGCGCTCTTGCGCTGCGTCGTCGACCAGATACCGATGATCGGCTGGTCGGCCGACTCCTGGATCATGTCGGTCGGCACCTGGAGGGCAACGGAGTTGACGTTGTATTCCTTCAGCGTGTCGTTGCCGACCTCGGAGAGGTTCCCGCCGTACAGCAGGTCGAAGACGCGCAGGT
Organism: Streptomyces sp. NBC_00878; assembly: GCF_026341515.1. Classification (NCBI taxonomy): domain Bacteria; kingdom Bacillati; phylum Actinomycetota; class Actinomycetes; order Kitasatosporales; family Streptomycetaceae; genus Streptomyces; species Streptomyces sp. NBC_00878. The sequence goes on from NZ_JAPEOK010000001.1 coordinate 8,735,125, forward strand.
CCAGGAAGAACGGGTCGTCCGCCTGGCCGGCGAACGTCTTTGCCCCACCGGGGAGTTCGTGCACGGCCTGCTCGCGGAGCTTTGCGTAGTCCGGCATGGACGCCTGGCCGACGTTCGACGGGGCGACAGGCACGTCGTCCGCGTACTTCGTCTTCTTGACCACGTACTGGTCCTTGAGCTGCAGCAGATCGATGTCGTAGGTCTGCGTGATGTTGAGGTCCGGGTCGTCGAGGCTCTCGACCGGGCCCGTGTTGTACAGGAACGTCTTGTCGTTCTTGACGTGCGTCTTGAACGTGTAGCGGAAGACGAACTCGCCCTGCGCGTCACCGTTGTTGTCGATGTGCAGGTCGTACTGCGCGTCCTCGGCGAACGTGAAGAAGTTCGGCCCGCCGGCTGGTTCCTCGAACGGGATCCAGTTGGCGACGAGCGTCGTCGTGTCCGGGTGGTCCGGGCTGACGAACGCGTACACGTCCGTGTTGTCGAACTGCGGTTGCCCCGAGATGAGCGGAGCCTCCCGGTGGCTGGATGCGCTCGCCGCCCCCGGTACGAGCGCTGTCACGCCGACGGCGGCGAGCCCGCCGGTGGCCAGCGCACCGCAGACAAGGGTCGCAAGGCTCCTGCGTCCCACGAACCCGCTGGTGAAAGGTGTCATGCCGTCCGTCCTCTGTCCCAAAGCTGTATCCCGGCGGCGCCGAGTGCGAGAAGCGACCCGTCGACTGGTCTTCTCCCGCGCTCGTGCCGCGTCGGTCGGTGTTGCCTGATGCACGCCATTCGGAGCGGGTGCTCGGAAGGATTGGTTCGGGATTCACCCGCGTTTTCCAGCAGTTGATCCGTAACCCCATCCGAAGGCGTTCCTGCGCCGAATACGTGAGGAAGAGGCGGGCCGTTCAGGCCGGAGAGGGGGAAACGAGTGGAGGCGGACGAACTCCTGGTGCTCGTGGCCGGAGGCGACCAGCAGGCCTTCGAGGAGTTGTACGGTCTGGTGTCCGGACCGGTCTTCGGGCTGGTAAGGCGCGTGGTGCGGGATCCGGCCCAGTCGGAGGAGGTGGCCCAGGAGGTGCTCCTCGAACTCTGGCGCTCCGCCGGACGCTACGACCCCGGCCGCGGCAGCGCCCTGTCCTGGGTCCTCACCCTCGCGCACCGCCGGGCGGTCGACCGGGTGCGCAGTGCCCGCGCCGCCGGGGAGCGCGAACTGCGCATGGCCCGGCGTGCGAACGGCCCCGCCTTCGACCAGGTCGCCGAGGAGGTCGAGGCCGGCCTCGAACGAGAATGGGTGCGCCGCTGTCTGGACCGGCTCACCGCCCTGCAACGCCAGTCCGTCACCCTCGCCTACTACGACGGCTACACGTACCGTGAAGTGGCCGAACGGCTCTCGCTGCCGCTCGGTACGGTCAAGACGCGCATGCGCGACGGACTCACGCGGTTGCGCGACTGCCTGGGAGGTGTCGCATGACCAGCCTCTTCCGGCGGAGTGATCTGCACTCCCTGGCCGCCCCCTACGCGCTCGACGCCCTGGAACCCCACGAGCACAAGCGGTTCGAGAAGCACCTGAGGCGCTGTGACAACTGCGCCGAGGAGGTGCGCGCGCTGCGCGAGGACGCGGTCCGCCTCGCCTGGTCCACGGCCGCCCCGGCGCCGACCGCCATGCGCAACCGGGTCCTGATGGCCGTACGGACGACTCCTCAGGAACCGGCGGCCTTCGCGGAACCGCAGGCACGCGCGCGTGCGCAGCGGCCGCAGCCGCGCGCCCGCCGCTCGGGCTTCTCGCCGTTCCTCATCCCGCTCGCGTCCACCACGGCCGCCGCCGCGCTCGTCGTCGCCGCCCTCTTCGGTATGCAGGCGGCCCGCACCCAGGACCAGCTCGACCAGGAGCGTGCCCAGGCGCGTGAGATCGCCCACGTTCTCGCCGCGCCGGACGCACGCGCGAGCGCCGGACGCGACGCGCAGGGCCAGGGCATCAGCGTCGTCGCGTCCGCCTCACAGCGCACCGCGGTGGTGACCGCGGCCGGTCTCGGCGTCCCCTCGAACGGAGGGGTTCACCAACTGTGGCTCATGCGACCGGAGGTGAAACCGCAATCCCTGGGGCTCCTCGACGGCGACACGCCCTTGATTGCCACCGGACTGAACAAGAACGCGACATCACTCGCTGTCACCGTGGAGCCGTCAGGCGGTTCCCCGCAGCCCACAACCGCACCAGTTGTCCAACTCGCGCTGAAATCAGTCGGATTCGGAGAGTAGCCGTCAACACCCTTGCCGGAAAGGTGAATCCCGCGACCGGGATACACGGGTGTGTCGAGGGAGCGATAGGGTTAACCTGCCCGGGCCGGGTGCCCTCGTATGGGTGGGGAGTGACATGGAACAGATAACGGTGCGTGGCAGGGCGCGAGTCCCTGCGATCACCTGTGGGAGCAGCGCGACCAGTTCGCGCCTCGACCGCCATCTCTCGGTGATGGGTGGCCCCGCCATCCCTCAGCGCGAGGCGGCAGAGGCGACGGACCTGATGCGCGAGCTCACCGCACGTGACACCGCGCACGACCGCACCGGCAGGGGCGCGCGAGTGAGGCGGGTCTCGCTCTTCGCACCGCTGCGCCGGCTGCGCCGTTCCCTGTTCGGCGGTCGCTGACCGGCGACCCCGGTCGCTGACAGGCGGCCGAATCCGAGCAGGACCCCGACCCGCGCTCAGGCGGTCACACCGTCCCGGCGCAGTGCTGCGATCTCATCGTCCGCCATCCCCACGGCACGCAGCAGCGCCCCGGTGTGTTCCCCGAGCGCGGGTACGGGCCCCATCCGCGCCGTGTCCCCGCCCGGCAGCGTGATCGGCGGCAACAAGGCCCTCAACGGCCCGACCGGTGACTCCACTTCCCGCCACCGGTCCCTCGCCGCCAGCTGAGGATGCTCCGCCACCTCCCGTACGTCCCGTAGCCGCGCGCAGGCGATCCCGGCCGCCTCCAGCCGCGCCACCGCCTCGTCCGTGCCGAGCACCGCCAGCGCCTTGCCGACCAACTCGTCGGTACGCTCCCGGTGTTCGACCCGCGCCGCGTTCGTCGCGTACGCCGGATCCTGCGCCAAGTCCGGCCGCCGCAGCACCTGCTCGGCCAGCCGACGCCACTCCCGGTCGTTCTGCACCGACAGCAGCACGCTCCCGCCGTCGGCCGTCGGATAGGCGTCGTACGGGGCGATGACGGCGTGCGCGAGGCCGGTGCGCGCCGGGGGAGTGCCGCCGTGCATCGCGTGATGCAGCGGATGCCCCATCCACTCCGTGAGCGCGTCCAGCATCGACACTTCCACCGGCCCGCCGCGCCCCGTCGTACCGCGCCGCACCAGCGCCGCCAGCACCCCCGAGAACGCGTACATCGCCGCCGCGATGTCGGCCGCCGGGATCCCCGCCTTCACCGGCCGATCGGCCGTCCCCGTCACGGACACCAGCCCCGCCTCGCACTGCACGAGCATGTCGTACGCGCGCTTGCCGGCGTACGGACCAAAGGCCCCGTAACCCGAGATGTCCACGGCGATCAGCCGCGGGTCGGCCGCACACAGCGTCGCCGCGTCCAGGCCGAGCCGCGCGGCCGCGCCCTGTGCGAGGTTCTGCACGAAGACGTCGGCGTCCGCGACGAGACGGCGTACGACGTCCAGGCCGCGCGGGTCCTTCAGGTCGAGGGCGATGGACTCCTTGCCGCGGTTGCACCACACGAAGTGCGAGGCGAGACCGGCGGCCGCGGTGTCGTAGCCGCGCGCGAAGTCACCGCCGTCGATCCGCTCGACCTTGATCACCCGGGCCCCGAGATCGGCGAGCTGCCGGGTGGCGAAGGGCGCCGCGACGGCCTGCTCGACGGCGACGACGGTGATGCCCTCCAGGGGGAGCGGCAGACGGGAGGCGGGCTCCTGGGGATGTGGCTGCATGCGGCGGATCATGCCGCGCGCGTGACCGCTTTGTCATGCGTGGACGGCGAGCTGGGCAGCGGGATGCACGGGTGGACGGGCCGGCAGATGGGCAGGGAGTTCTCTGCCCAGAGGCGGGCGTTCACCGGCCGCCGTTCGCGTACCGGCGGACGGCGAGCGGCATGAACACCGCGATGAGGACCGCGCACCAGGCCAGCGACCCGGCGACGGGATGGGTCACCGGCCAGGCGCCGTCCGTCGGCACCGGCGCGTTCCCGAACAGGTCGCGCAGGGCCGTGGTCACCGCGCTGATCGGGTTCCACTCGGCGATCGTGCGCAGCCAGTCAGGCAGATTGTCCGTCGGGATGTACGCGTTCGACAGCAGCGGCAGGATGAACGTCGCGCCGCCCAGCTGGCCGGCCGCCTCCTCGCTCCGCGAGGCCAGGCCCAGCAGGATCCCTATCCACGTGGTCGCGAACCGGAAGAGCAGCAGCAGACCCACCGCGCCGGCCGCTTCCAGCGCGGAACCCTCCATCCGCCAGCCCACCGCGAGCCCCACCAGCAGCACCGGCACCGTGCCCACGGCCGTAACCACCAGGTCCCCGACTGCCTGTCCGAGCGGTACGGCGGCCCGGCTGATCGGCAGCGTGCGGAAGCGGTCCATCACGCCCCGGTGCGAGTCCTGGGCGGCCTGGAACATCCCGGTCATGATCCCGTTGGCCGCCGTCGCGACCAGCAGCCCCGGCACCAGGAAGGCCCGGTACTCGTCGCCGGGCATCGCGAGCGCGCTGCCGAAGACGTAGCCGAAGAACAGCAGCATCGTGATCGGCATGGTCTGGGTGAGGATCAGCAGCCCCATGTTGTGCCGGATCCGCCGCAGCTGACGGCCCAGCATCGCGGTGCCGTCGTACGCCAACGCACTCATGTCACAAGCTCCTTGCTGTCGGTACGGTGACCGGTCTCGGCTTCGGTCGAGCCGTCGGTCAGGCGGAGGAACACGTCGTCGAGCGTCGGCGGACGCAGGTTCACGTCGAGCAACGGCACACCGGCGGCGTCGAGTTCGCGTACGAGGCGGGGGAGCGTGAGGGTCGGGTCGGTGGTGACCGCGCCGACCGCGTGCCGCTCCTGGTCGAAGTCGGGCCGTGAGCCCGTCAGTTGGTCCAGGACGGCCGCCGCGCCGGCCATGGCGTCCGCGTGGGCCACGACCGCTTCCGCGTACGAGCCGATGAGGGACTTGAGTTCGGCGGGCGTACCCGAATGCGCGACCCTGCCGCGGTCCACGAGGGCTATGTCGTCGGCGAGTTGGTCGGCCTCCTCCAGGTACTGCGTGGTGAGCAGGACCGTCGTGCCCTCCGCCTTCAGCGCGCGCACGGTCTCCCAGATCTGGTTGCGGCTGTGCGGGTCGAGCCCGGTGGTCGGCTCGTCGAGGAACAGCACCGCGGGCCGGGTGATCAGGCTCGCGGCCAGGTCGAGGCGGCGCCGCATACCGCCGGAGTAGGTGGACGCGGGGCGGTCCGCCGCGTCGGTGAGTTCGAAGCGGTCGAGGAGCTCGTCCGCGCGGGTCGCGGCCTTCGGGAGGCGGCGGAGCTTCGCGAACAGCCGCAGGTTCTCCCGCCCTGTGAGGTCGCCGTCGACCGAGGCGTACTGCCCGGCCACGCCGATCGCGCGGCGCACGGCGTCCGGCTCCCGGACGAGGTCGTGTCCCGCGACACGCGCGGAGCCGGCGTCCGGCCGCAGCAGTGTGGTGAGCAGCCGCACCGCCGTGGTCTTGCCCGCGCCGTTCGGCCCGAGCAGACCGCAGACCGTGCCCTCCGCCACGGCCAGGTCCAGTCCGCGCAGCGCCCGGACGTCTTTGAAGCTCTTCTCCAGACCTTCACTAAGTACAGCGTACGTAGTCGTCATGGTGCGACCCTATCTCATTACGTACGCTGTACGTAACTACGATGGGGCGACAGGATTCACCGATGGCAGGACTGGCGACATCGATGGCAGGACGTGCCGACGTACCCGAAGTGATCTGGTCCCGACCCGAGCGCACGGGGCGCGGGCCGCGGCCCGCGTTCAGCCGGGCCGACATCGCGGCCGCCGCGGTGCGGATCGCGGACGCCCAGGGGCTGGACGCGGTCTCGATGCGACACGTCGCGGCCGAACTGGGCTGCGGCACGATGTCGCTCTACAACTACGTGCCGCGCAAGGAGGACCTGTACGAGCTGATGGTCGACGCCGTCAGCGGCGAGCACGAGCTGTGGGAGCCGACGGGAGACTGGCGGGCCAACATGCTGCGGGTGGCGCGGCAGACGCGGGCGCTCATGCTCCGGCATCCGTGGCTGCCGGGGCTGATGTCGCCGGTGTACGGGTTCAGCCCGAATGCCCTGCGGTACCTGGAACACTGTCTGACGTGCCTGGACTCCTTCGAAGGGACGTACGGCACGAAGTTCGAGCTGATCGCGATGCTCAACGGGGTGGTGACCACGTACGTGGGCAATGAGCTGGCCACGGCTGAGCGGGTGCGGGCGTTGCCGTGGTCGGAGGAGCGGGAGAACGCGGTGCGGATCGCTTATCTGGGTGGGCAGGTTGCCACGGGGGCGTATCCGCGGATGGCGGCGGCGTTCATGGAGGATGCGGGGCCGATTGATCTGGAGGCGGTGTTTCAGCGGGCGCTGGAGAGGGTGTTGGACGGGTTCGCGCCCCGGGGCGGGGAGTAACTAGGGGGTGCGGGCGGTTCGTTGGGTGCGGGTGACCAGTCGGCCTGCGGCAGATGATGCCCTAGGCCCTGTCGTCAAATTCCCGTCTGCCTCGCGACGCCATGCACGCTCCCCCACTGCCTTAACGGCGTGGGAGGTGCCCCCACTCGCCGCACCGGGCACAGACCCACGTACGTCCAGTACGAGGGCCTGTGCCCGGCACTCCCCCAGCCTCCGGCCGGGGGGACCCCCAGAGCACGCACCTGACGCCGCGAGGCCGCCCTCCGGGCGACGACGCGAATTTGACGACAGGACCTAGGCCGGGCTGAGGAAGGCTTCGTGGATGTCGTCGCGGATCTCCCGGCGGATGCGCGGTCGTCGGAACCAGCGCCTACTTCCTGCGCGCAGCCGCCCTCGCGGCCGAGTACGGCTGCGGGCTCGGATTCATCCACGCCCACCCCCAAGGCAGGGGATGGCAGCGCCTGAACACGATTGATCGCGCGGCCGAGTCGTCCCTCGCCACCGCAGACCCAGGTGATCACCGGCCGTCCGCCGGTCGGCTGACCTTCGCGGGCACCGATGCCGGCTTCGGTGCCCGCATCTGGCAGCAGCAGGCCCCCATTGCTACGCCCCCAGTGAAGCGGAGAGCGTCCGCATGGTCGGCGGCCGCCTGGCAGTCACCGTCAACAACCGCCTTCTCGCCGAACCTCCGGCCACGAACCGGCAGTTGTGCACCGTCTCCGCCTGGGGACAGGCAACCCGGGACAACCTGGCGCGCCCGCATCGCTGCTCCCGCCCGCGCCTGCGTGGATGTTCACGGATGCCGAGCCCGCGTCCCTGCGCGTCGGCCAAGATCATCACCAACGGGGCTGAGCTCCGGCGCCAGGTCTGCGCCCGCCGCTGATCCCGCATCCGTTGGCCGGCATGACGCTGTGAGCCTTGGCCTAATGTGACCTTGAGGTGGACATGTAATGACATTACCTTGCCTTGACATCTGTCAATGCAAGAGAGGCAACTTCTGTGGCGCGAGTACTGAAACCGTTGTCGGCCGTCGTCCTGGCGTGCAGCGCCCTGCTGAGTGTCGGTACGCCGGCCGGCGCGGCCGCCCCGGCACCGGAGATCATCCCGATCGACCTGCTGCTTGCCAACTCCTACACCGATGCGGCCCGCGAGGCGATCGAGATCTGGAACAAGGCCGTCCCGACGATCAAGTTCGTCGAGCAGGACACTCCGGCGGCTCTGCGGGTCATGGAGTACAAGACGGCCCAGGGAGTCCAGTCCCACGTCTACATCGAGGGTGCGGGGCAGGGTTGGGTGTACCTCGAAGTCGGGGACGCCCAGTTGTACAAGCCTTCTCGTATCGTCGTCCACGAGCTGGGGCACATGCTGTCGCTCAACGATTCGGGCCCGGGCCCCTGCTCCAAGGTGATGACGGGCGCCTCGGCTGGAGCGGACTGCCCCAACGATCAGCCCGACACCGCGGAGGTCGCCGCCGTAGCCGACTTCTTCGCCAAGAACGACGTCGGTGACCGGATCCCGTGGTGGGGGTCGCGAAGCGCCGCACGGTAGGGGTGTTCGCCGCCGGGCCGGCGGCCGTGGCCCGGCTCTCCCCGGTCGTGGCCGGCCCGGCCGCCGGATCGAGGCTCAGTCCGACGGGGCGGACCGCGGCACCTCGGCGGATTCCGAGGGCGCTGTCACGTTGTTGGTCGGGCAGGTGTCCGATGGTGCGTCGTGGCGTGGTGGAGCTCGATTCCGGGCGGTGCTCAGGCCATGGTGGAGAGGCCGGCGACTCCGGCGATCTGCTCCCGGATTGCGAAGCGGACGGTCATCTCGGCTCGATGGTCGGATGCGGGGATCAGATGGTGCTTCGAGCCTGTTCGGGCACGGTCGACCGGGCTCGGTCCGGTTTTGGGCCGCCCTTCAGGGCCCGGACATGGGAACCGTCGATCAACGCCCTGGACCCAGTCCAGCGCTCGGCGGCGTGCAGTTCGGCCGGCAGTGACTCGTGCAGACGTTGCCAGACTCCCGAGTCGTTGTGAGGAGTTCCAAAAGTTGCGCCGTTCCCCGCGCCCCTGGAAGCGCCCGCCCCCGCGTCCCTCAGATCAGTGCGACCTGGCCCTCCGGGCCCTCCTCGTGGTGGTCAAGGACCGATGCCGGTTGGCGGGACGGGGGCGGGACCGGGAGTACGCCCGCTGTGCGTAGGTCGTTTGTCGTGATGGGGGTCTGGATCGTCAACTCGGCCTGCTGTGGGCGTAGTTCGGCGAGCAGGGACAGGACCGTGATGACTTCCAGGAGGTCGGATGTCCAGGGCTGGGGCCAGGTCGTGGGGCGGATCGCCTCCAGGGTGCCTGGTTCCGGTGGGGTGGTTCGGGCCGTGAACCACTGGTCCAGGACTCGGACGCCGCCGACCTCGAAGTCCCAGGCGGCGGGCGGTACCGGGGAGATGCGGCCCTCGTCCAGGTGGAGGGTCTCCTCGTCGCGGTCGTAGCGGAGTTCGAGTGGGTGGGACGGCAGCGGGGCGCGTACGTACGGGCGGCGGCCGCCGGGGAGTTTCGGGCGTTCGCCGGCGCGGCGCATCAGCCACAGCATGCGGTGGCCCAACTCGGTGCCGCGCGCCCAGAGTTCGGGGTCGGCCGTGAGCGGGACCGTGCATCCGCCGGGGCCAGGGCGGGCGACCGCGACCGTCCAGGCGAGGACGTCGAGGGGGGTGGGGGAGTGGCCCAGGCGCTTGGCCAGGAGGTCCAACAGGCCCGGCGCCAGGTTGGGTTCGCGGCCGTCTGGGCGCCGGTACAGGGGGCGGATCCTGCCCGGTCGGGCGGCGGGGACGGACTTCGACTGCGGCGTGACCACCGGTAGGGCCGACGCGACCAGGAGGGGCGGCCCGTCCGGTGCGGGGGCCTGCTCGATCGCGAACACCTGCTCGCCGTCCGCCACCCGCCACAACTCCGGCCGTGCCGCGTCGATCAGCCGGTGGTCGGGAATCAGCCACTGTTCGTCGAACGGCCCGTGCAGGACCCGTACCGGCTCCGCGCAGGGACCCGACGCGCGGGCCAGGCGGCCCGTTCCCGAGGACTGGCCCGGCAGTTGGCCCACCGCCGAGTGGAGCGTCCGCGCGCGCGTGACGCCGAACAGCGCCTCGCGGTCGGCCCCTTCGGCCTTCACGAAGGCGTCCCACCGCGCTTTCAGGGACGCCGCGTCGGGTGCCGTCGGCCACCCGCGGCCCAGCCGGGGCGGTGCGACGGACCACGGCATGAGGTCCGCGAGCAGCGGAGCGTCGTCGTGCGGCACGCTCGGCATCGTACGACGTGCGTCATGGGCGGCGACCTGGTCCCGCATGCTCAGTGGGCGTCGAGGGTGACCGTGAAGGAGAAGCGGTCGCCGCGGTACTGGATACGGGCCACGTCGAGCGCCCGGCCGTCCTCGCCGTGTACGACGCCCGTGTAGTGCAGGATCGGGCTCAGCAACGGGACCTGGAGCAGCCGCGCCGTCTCCGGGTCCGCGAGCCGCGCCTCGACCGTGTCGGTGATCTGGCTGATCTTCGCCCCCGCGACATCCCGCAGCACCTTGGTCATGGGCCAGCGGACCAGGTCCTCGGGGTCGATCAGGGCCGCCAGTTCGGGCCGGACGTAGTTGCGCGCGTGATTGGTCGGCTCCCCCGTCTTCTCGTCGCTGCGCAGCCGGTGGTAGGCCGCCACCTCCGTCAAGTCCGGGAAGTGCTCGGACAGCTCGGCCGACACGGGCTCGATGCCGTGGTCGAGGAGCCGGATGGTCATGCCCGACTGCTGGGCCACGATCGCGTCCACCGAGCCGAGCAGCCGGACCGGGGCGCCCCGCGTGGCGCCCGGCTCGATGAACGTGCCGCGCCTGCGATGGCGGGTGATCAGCCCCTCGTCCTCCAGCTCCTTGAGCGCCTGCCGCATGGTCAGCACGCTCACCCCGTAGTGCTCCGCCAGCTGTTCCTCGGTGGGCAGCCGCAGCGGATCCTGCGGCGACCGTCCGAGTATCGAGGCGCGCAGGGACTGCGACACCTGATACCAGAGCGGCAGCTTGCGGTTCAGGACGATCGAGTCCGGGGCGAAGGAGGTCACGAGGGTATCCGTACCGTTCGCGGGCGTTCGGTGCAACGGGTTGTCATGCCCCGTCATGCCTGTTCACGCCCGTTCATCCCTGTTCTTGCTCGGTCATGGGTGCTCCGCGGGCCGGAAGTGCCGTTGCAGGCCCTGCCATACATCGTCGTACGCGCGTTGCAGATGCTCGGCCCGGGCGGCCTGCGCGGTGGCGGTGACCGGCCAGCGCGTCTCGAACATGAAGGCCAGGCCGTCGTCGATCTTCTGCGGCCGCAGCTCGGCGGCGCTCGCCCGGTCGAACGTCTCCCGGTCGGGACCGTGCGCCGACATCATGTTGTGCAACGACCCGCCCCCCGGGACGAAGCCCTCCGCCTTGGCGTCGTACGCGCCCTCGATGAGCCCCATGTACTCGCTCATCACGTTCCGGTGGAAGTACGGCGGCCGGAACGTGTCCTCACCCACCAGCCAGCGCGGCGCGAAGACGACGAAGTCGACGCCCGCAAGGCCCGGAGTGTCGCTCGGTGAGGTGAGGACCGTGAAGATCGACGGGTCCGGGTGGTCGTAGCTGATGGTGCCGATCACATTGAAACGGCGCAGATCATAGGCGTACGGCACATGGTTGCCATGCCAGGCGACGACATCCAGCGGAGAGTGGTCGTAGACGGCCGTCCAGAGGTTGCCGCAGAACTTGTTCACCACCTCCACCGGGCCCTCGACGTCCTCGTACGCGGCGACGGGCGCCCGGAAGTCGCGGGCGTTCGCGAGTCCGTTGGCGCCGATCGGGCCGAGGTCGGGGAGCTGGAAGGGGGCCCCGTAGTTCTCGCACACATAGCCCCGGGCCGTCGGGCTCGGGCCGTCGTCGGACGCGGCGTCCAGCAGCTCCACACGGAAGCGCACCCCACGAGGGATCAGCGCCACATGTCCTGGCTCCACATACAGCAGCCCGAACTCGGTGCGCAGCAGCAGCCCGCCGCGCTCCGGCACGATCAACAGCTCGCCGTCGGCGTCGCTGAACACCCGCTCCATCGAGGAGTTGGCGTGATAGAGGTGCACGGCCATGCCGGTGCGCTGCGTCGCGTCGCCGTTGCCGCCGAGCGTCCACAGGCCCGCCAGGAAGTCGGTGCCCGGTGCGGGCTCGGGCAGCGGGTTCCACCGCAGCCGGTTCGGGTCGGGCACCGACTCCGTGAAGGGCGCCGTGCGGATGGCTCCGTTGCCGGTGGGGGCGAAGGCGGGATGTGCGGCCGACGGGTGGATCCGGTACAGCCACGAACGGCGGTTGTGCGCCCTCGGCTCCGTGAACGCCGAACCGCTCAGCTGCTCCGCGTACAGCCCGAGCGGGGCCCGCTGCGGGGTGTTGCGGCCGTGCGGCAGCGCGCCGGGCACCGCCTCCGAACTGTGCTCGTTGCCGAACCCGGTGAGATACGTCAGCGTCTCGACGGTCTTCCGCAGCGACTCGGCGCTGGTCCGTTGCGCCTCGGCGCTGTTCCGCAGCGTTTCGGCGGTGTTCCTCAGTGTCTCGGTGGTGATCCGCCCGTCCCCGCTCATGATCGCTCCCTCGTTCCTGATTCCTATGCATCACCGTAGGATTCGAGAAATCGGCGCGCAAGAGGGAGATGTCCGTATGTCCGGGGGAGACCGCGCGATCGCGCCAAGACCGCTGTGCTGGCCAGGAACCCGACTTCAGGGGGATTCGGCTGTCGGAGCGGTGCTCTAATCTCCCCGGCATGTCGTGGACGCGCGTACTTCTCACCGCGCTCGCGGTCTGTGCCCTGTTAGGCGCTCTGCTCGTCGGAGCGACGGGCTGCGGGTCCGGCGAAGCGCACGAGGACGACGGGGTGAAGCCGTCACCGGTGGGCAAGGTTCTGGAGGACACGGACGAGGAGGGGCGGCACTACCGTGAGATCGACAAGAAGCACGCGCCGAGAGTCGCGATCGAGATACAGCCCGACGCCGACAGCGACGGCTGGGACGTACGTCTGACGGTCCACGACTTCCGCTTCTCCCCGGCCGGTACGAGGAAGACGGCCGAACCCGGCCGCGGCCACGCCCTCCTCCGCCTCGACGACCGACCCCTGTCCTTCCTCCGCGGGCCGACCCACCACATCTCCGGCGGTCTCGTGCCGCGCGGCACCCACCAGGTGACCGTGCGCCTGCACGCCGACGACGACACGGTGTGGGCCGTGGACGGCGAACCCGTCGGCAGCACGGCGGACATCACCGTGTCCGACCCCGGGCCGACGGACACGGAGTCCGCCACCGCCGGGCGGACGCGTGCGGAGCCCGAGCCCGGGTCCGGCCCAGGTGCGGCCCGGACGCGACCGGCGCCGGCGACGAGCGGTCCGGGCACCGGCCGATGAGCGGACCGGGCACTGGCCGATGAGCGACACGTGTAAGCGGACGAGTGACACGTGTACGCAGGTGAGTGGCATGAGCACCGACATGTGTACCTATGGGCAAAGCTTCACCGGACCCCGGCGGAAAGGCATCATGAAGCCTGTGCCTCCTGCGACCTCGCTGCGCCGCGCGCCGGTTCAACGCCGTAGCGCCGAAAGACTCACCCGTATCCTCGACGCCTGCGCCGACCTCCTCGACGAGGTCGGCTACGACGCCCTCAGCACCCGCGCGGTCGCCCTGCGCGCCGGCGTGCCCATAGGGTCCGTCTACCGCTTCTTCGGCAACAAGCGCGCCATGGCCGACGCGCTCGCCCAGCGCAACCTCGACGTCTTCACCGAACGTGTCACCAGCCGTCTCCAGGAGACCGCGGGCGCGGGCGGCTGGCGCGCGGCCATGGACACCGTCCTCGATGAATACCTCGCCATGAAGCGCACCGCGCCGGGCTTCTCCCTCGTCGACTTCGGCAACCAGATACCCGTCGGCACCCGCGACGCCGAACCCAACACCCGTGTCGCCGACCGCCTCACCGACATGCTCTCCGCGGTCCTGGACCGTGAACCCGACGACGACCTTCGCCGCACCTTCCTCATCGCCGTCGAGGCCGCCGACACCCTCGTCCAACTCGCCTTCCGCCTCGACCCGGCGGGTGACGAACGCGTCATCGCGGAGACGCGGGAGCTGTTGCGGGCGTATCTGGCGCGGTCGCTCGACTGATCGCCCGGCCTGCCCCTCGCCCGGCCTGCCCTTCGGTCGACCGACTACTCGACTGACCGTTCGACCGAGCGCTCGACCGCCAGGGAGGCCGGGCGACGGCCCCGCCAGGCGTTGCCCGGCCCGTCCGGCCCCGCTCATCGTGGCCGCCCGAACAGCACGCCAATTTCCGGTGTGAGTCCCGCCGCCCTTCTCCATCCCCTCCCCACCGTTCGTACCGGTCGGTATGCTCGGGTGGGTCAAGTGCGCCACCGTTGCCGCCACCCCCTCCGGGAGGACCCGTGTCCACCACCGCCGACTCCCGTACAGCCCTCCGCATCTGTCCCCTCTGCGAGGCGACCTGCGGGCTGACGCTCACCATCGAAGGGACCCGGGTGACGAGCGCGCGCGGGGACCGCGACGACGTGTTCAGCCACGGGTTCATCTGCCCGAAGGGCGCCTCGTTCGGGGCGGCCGACGGCGACCCCGACCGGCTGCGGACACCGCTGGTACGCAAGGACGGCGAGCTGCGCGAGGCCACCTGGGAGGAGGCCTTCGACGCCGTCGCCGCCGGGCTGCGACCGGTCGTCGAGCGGTACGGGCCGCATGCCGTCGGAGTCGTCCTCGGCAACCCGAACGTGCACACCATGGCCGGTGGCCTCTACCCGTCCGTGCTGCTCGCCGGACTCGGCACCCACAGCGTCTTCACCGCGTCCACGCTCGACCAGATGCCCAAGCACGTCTCCAGCGGCCTCCTCTACGGCGACGCGAACGCGATCCCCGTGCCCGACCTCGACCGCACGGACCACCTGCTGCTGATCGGCGCCAACCCCCTGGAGTCCAACGGCAGTCTGTGCACCGCCCCCGACTTCCCCGGCAAGCTCAAGGCCCTCAAGGCGCGCGGCGGCACCCTCACCGTCATCGACCCGCGCCGCACCCGCACCGCCAAGCTCGCCGACCGGCACGTGGCCGTCCGCCCCGGGACCGACGCGCTGCTGCTCGCGGCCATGGCGTACGTCCTCTTCGAGGAGGAGCTCACCGATCTCGGCGAGCTGGCCGAGCTGGTGCAGGGGATCGACGAACTCCGCGAGGCGGTAAGCGACTTCACCCCGGAAGCCGCCGCCGAGGCGTGCGACGTCGACGCCGACACCATCCGCGCGCTGGCCCGAGAACTGGCCGCCGCGCCCACCGCCGCCGTGTACGGCCGCATCGGCAGCTGCACCGTCCCGCACGGCACCCTGGCCAGCTGGCTGGTCGACATCCTGAACATCCTCACCGGCAACCTCGACCGGACCGGCGGCGCCCTCTTCCCGCAGGCCGCCACCGACCGGACACCCCGCCCCGCCGGACCTGGCCGCGGCTTCGCGCTCGGCCGCTGGCACAGCCGCGTCAGCCACCACCCGGAGGCCAAGGGCGAACTGCCGACCGCCGCGCTCGCCGAGGAGATCGACACCGCGACCGCCGAGGGTGAGCCGATCCGCGCCCTCGTCGTCATCGCCGCCAACCCCGTCCTGTCCGCGCCCGACGGCGACCGCCTCGACAAGGCCCTCGGCTCGCTCGACTTCATGGTCAGCGTCGACCCGTACCTGAACGAGACCGCACGGTACGCCCACGTCGTGCTGCCGCCGCCCCCGCCCTCGCAGAGCCCGCACCACGACTTCGCCTTCAACACCCTCGCCGTACGCAACCAGGTCCGCTACACCCGCGCCGCCGTCCCCCTGGAACCGGGCCGGATGGCCGAGACCGAGATCCACGCCCGGCTCGTCCTCGCCGCGACCGGCATGCACGGCGCCGACCCCTCCGCCGTCGACGACCTGGTCATCGGCCAGACCCTCGGCAAGGCCGTCAAGGAGGCCCACTCCCCGGCGTACGGCCGCGACCCGCGCGAGCTCGCCGCACGGCTCACCGGCGAGACCGGCCCGGAACGGCGCCTCGACATGATGCTGCGCCTGGGCCCGTACGGCGACGGATTCGGCGTACGGCCCGAAGGGCTGACCCTGGAGAAGCTCCTCGACCAGCCCCACGGCATCGACCTCGGACCGCTCCAGCCGCGCCTGCCGCAGCCCCTCAAGACCCGCAGCGGACTTGTGGAGCTCCTCCCGCAGCCGCTCGCCGACGATCTCCCGCGGCTCAGGGACGCACTGCGCAGGCGCCCCGAGGGGCTCGTCCTCGTCGGCCGCCGGCACCTCCGCTCCAACAACAGCTGGATGCACAACATCCCCGCCCTCACCGGCGGCACCAACCGCTGCACCCTGCACATCCACCCCGACGACGCCGAACGCCTCGGCGTCACCGACGGCGCGCCCGTGCGGGTGAAGGGCGCCGGGGGAGAGGTCGTCGCGCCCGCCGAGATCACCGATTCCGTACGACGCGGAGTCGTGAGCCTGCCGCACGGCTGGGGACACGACCGTCCCGGCACCCGGACGACCCACGCCAGTGGGGACCCCGGCGTCAACGTCAACCAGCTCCTCGACGGCAGCCTGCTCGACCCGCTGTCCGGCACGGCGGTACTCAATGGCGTACCCATCGATATCGCGCCAACAGGCATAACGCTGTGACCTGGAGTTTTGCGCTTATTGCTCGCGTGTCAACATCTTGTTAAGCCTTGCGTGGCCGTCCTAACGTCACTCGAACCGCCGTCCCTGGTGGGAGTTCAAGGGCGAACGTTAGGTATCCACTCATGCTGACCATCCTCGGCTTCACCATGATCGCGACCTTCCTGGTCCTGATCATGATGAAGAAGATGTCGCCGATCGCGGCGCTCGTACTGATCCCGGCACTCTTCTGTGTGTTCGTCGGAAAGGGTGCCCATCTCGGCGACTACGTCATCGAAGGGGTGGGCAACCTCGCGCCCACCGCCGCGATGCTGATGTTCGCCATCGTGTACTTCGGCGTCATGATCGACGTCGGCCTCTTCGACCCGATCGTCCGAGGCATCCTCAAGTTCTGCAAGGCCGACCCGCTGCGCATCGTCGTCGGCACGGCCCTGCTCGCCGCGATCGTCTCGCTCGACGGCGACGGCTCGACGACCTTCATGATCACGGTCTCGGCGATGTACCCGCTGTACAAGCGCCTCAAGATGAGCCTCGTCGTGATGACCGGCGTCGCCGCCACCGCCAACGGCGTCATGAACACGCTGCCCTGGGGCGGCCCGACCGCCCGCGCCGCCACCGCGCTCAAGCTCGACGCCGGTGACATCTTCGTCCCGATGATCCCGGCGCTCGCCGTCGGCCTGGTCGCCGTGATCGCCCTCTCGTACGTCCTCGGCCTCCGCGAGCGCAAGCGGCTCGGCGTGCTGGACCTGGACGACGTGCTGGTCGAGGAGGAGAAGAAGCAGCTGGTCGGGGAGCCCGAGACCGAGTCCGAGACGGTGCTGGTCGGCGCCGGCGCCGGCGCGGGTGCGGTCGGCGGCCCGGGCGACGGCAAGGTGCGGATCACCAAGGCCACGGGCGGCGCGGGCTCCGGCACCGACGCCTCCGACGACGACGGCGACGACGAGGAAGACGACGTACGCCTCCAGGGCCTGGACCCGAACCGTCCGACACTGCGTCCCAAGCTGTACTGGTTCAACGCGCTGCTCACGGCGACGCTCCTCACCGCCATGATCATGGAACTGCTGCCGATCCCGGTCCTGTTCCTGCTCGGCGCCGCGCTCGCCCTCACGGTCAACTTCCCGCACATCCCCGACCAGAAGGCGCGCCTCGCCGCCCACGCCGACAACGTCCTCAACGTCTCCGGCATGGTCTTCGCCGCCGCCGTCTTCACCGGCGTCCTCCAGGGCACCGGCATGGTCGACTCCATGGCCAAGTGGCTCGTCGACGGCATCCCCGACGGCATGGGCCCGCACATGGCCATCGTCACCGGCGTCCTGAGCCTCCCGCTCACCTACTTCATGTCGAACGACGGCTTCTACTTCGGTGTCCTGCCGGTCCTCGCCGAGGCGGGCGCCGCCCACGGGGTCTCGCCGCTGGAGATCGCCCGCGCCTCGCTCGTCGGCCAGCCGCTGCACATGTCGAGCCCGCTGGTCCCGGCCGTATACGTTCTGGTCGGCATGGCCAAGGTCGAGTTCGGCGACCACACCAAGTTCGTGGTCAAGTGGGCCGCCCTCACCTCCCTCGTGGTCCTCGGGGCGGGGATCCTGTTCGGCATCATCTGAGCCTCGGCTCCAGAGCCTGGCCAGGAGGCCGATCTCATCCGATGGAGGGTGTCACTGTGAGGCCCGGTGGGAACCGAGGCTGGCTGCTCCGCCTGGTCATCGCCTTCAGCTTCGCGCAGGGGGCGGTGTCGATGGCACGGCCCGCCGTCTCCTACCGGGCCCTCGCGCTGGGCGCGGACGAGCGCGCGATCGGTGTCATCGCGGGCGTCTACGCGCTCCTGCCCCTGTTCGCCGCCGTACCGCTCGGACGCAGGACCGACCACGGCCGGTGCGCCCCGCTGCTCCCGGTCGGCGTCGTCCTGATAGCAGGGGGCTGCGCCCTCAGCGGTACGGCGAACTCCCTCGCCGCGATGGCGGCGTGGAGCGGGGTGATGGGCCTCGGCCACCTCTCCTTCGTGATCGGCTCCCAGTCGATCGTGGCCCGCCAGTCCGCACCGCAGGACCAGGACCGCAACTTCGGCCACTTCACCATCGGCGCCTCACTCGGCCAGCTGGTCGGACCGATCGCCGCGGGCGCCCTGATCGGCGGCCCCGACATGGCGGGCACCAGCGCCCTCGCCCTGCTGGTCGCGGGCGCCGTCGCCGCGGTCTCGTTCGTCTCGCTGTGGCGCATAGAGCACCGTGCGCAGCCCAAGTCCCGTACCGGGCGCGGCGATCGCGTCCCCGTGCACCGCATACTGCGCACCCGGGGCGTGCCCGCGGGCATCTTCATCAGCCTCGCCGTGCTGTCCGCGACGGACATCCTCACCGCGTATCTGCCGGTGGTCGGCGAGCACCGGGGCATCGCGCCGTCCGTGATCGGCCTGCTGCTCAGCCTGCGCGCGGCGGCGACCATAGCGTGCCGCCTGGTGATGACCCCCATGCTGCGACTGCTCGGCCGGGCCGCGCTGCTCACCACGACCTGTCTACTGGGCGCACTGCTGTGCGCCGGGATCGCGCTGCCCGTGCCGGTCTGGGGCCTCGCCGTGATGCTCGCCCTGCTCGGCTTCTGCCTGGGCGTCGGCCAGCCCCTGTCCATGACCACGGTCGTCCAGGCGGCCCCGGACGACGCCCGCTCCACCGCCCTCGCCCTGCGCCTGACCGGCAACCGGCTCGGCCAGGTCGCCGCGCCCGCCACCGCGGGCCTGGTCGCCGGAGTCGCGGGCGTCGCCGCGCCGTTCGTGATGCTCGGGGCGCTGCTGCTGATCGCCTCGGGGCTGGGACTGCGACAGGGGCGTACGGGAGCCGCCGGGTCGGAGCCGGACCCGGACCAGGAGCCAGACCCGGAGCGGGAGCCGGAGTCGGAGAGGGAGCGAACGCTGACGGAGCGTAGGGGACGTACGCCATCTGCACCAGAGCGCGAGAGACACTGAACAGATCTCTTTCGCACCGGAGTTGGTGAGAACTCCTTGTCTCACAAGGGGACACTCCTCGCGGCCCGTCAGATTTCGCCGTTTGGCTTCCCCGGGGTGTGTGCGGTCCGTTAGCTTCCGTGACTCATAGGTCTCGTACGACCCGCGAGACCTCCGATCGCGGAGCACCAGCGCCCTGTGAGAACCCCCGGGGGCATGTCCCATGTCACGCGCCATCTCCCTGCACCAAGTCAGCAAGTCGTACACGCGCGGGGTCCCCGTGGTGGAGCGGCTGTCGCTCGACATCGCGCCCGGCGAATTCCTGGTACTGCTCGGGCCGTCCGGCTGCGGAAAGTCGACCGTGCTGAGGATGATCGCCGGTCTCACGGATCCGGACGAGGGCCAGGTGCGGCTCGACGGCGCGTACGCCAACCACCTGGATCCCGCGGACCGGAACATGGCGATGATCTTCCAGAACTTCGCGCTCTACCCGGGCATGAGCAGCCGCGAGAACATCGGTTTCCCCTTAAGAATCGAGACCCCCGGAGCGGACCCGAGCCCGCGCGTCGACGCCACGGCCCGCATGCTCGGCATCGAGGACCTCCTCGACCGCTTCCCCCACCAGCTCTCCGGCGGCGAACGCCAGCGCGTCGCGATGGGCCGGGCGATCGCACGGCACCCCTCCGCCTTCCTGATGGACGAGCCGCTGGCCAACCTCG
Organism: Streptomyces sp. NBC_00878; assembly: GCF_026341515.1. Lineage (NCBI taxonomy): Bacteria > Bacillati > Actinomycetota > Actinomycetes > Kitasatosporales > Streptomycetaceae > Streptomyces > Streptomyces sp. NBC_00878. The sequence continues at coordinate 8,755,045 of NZ_JAPEOK010000001.1, forward strand.
ACGCCAAACTCCGCAACCGCCTGCGCTCCGAAATCGCCCGCCTGGCAAGGGAGTTGGACGTCACCACGGTGTACGTCACCCACGACCAGGCGGAGGCGATGTCCCTCGGTGACCGGGTCGCCGTCCTGCGCGGTGGCACCCTCCAGCAACTCGGCACCCCGCGTACGGTCTACGCGCTGCCCGAGAACGTCTTCGTCGCCGCCTTCATCGGCACCCCGCGCATCAACCTCCTCCGCGGTGTCGTCCTCGCCCCGCTCGACGGCGCCATGTCGATCAGCCTCGGCAAGCAGGCCCTCGTCCTGCCCGAACCCCTGTGCCTGGACCACCGGTTGCTCCGCGTGCACCAGGGCCGCGAGGTCATCGTGGGCCTCCGCTCCGAAGCCGTACGTATCGCCAAGCGGGCCGAGGCCCGGCCCGGCGAGGTGGCGATCAGCGGGCTCGTCGAGCACGTGGAGTTCCAGGGGCACGAGGTCTTCGTCCACTTCAACACCGGCTCGCGGCCGGCCGTCGTACCCGACCTGGAGGCGCCGCGCCCCACGGCCAGGCCGCGTCGCCGTCGTCGCGAGGGCGGTGTCCTGGACCGCCTGCGGTATCGCGCGGGCGCGTTGCGGGCCGGGCCCGTCGTGGTGATGGAACACCCCGGCGACGCCGATCCGGACCCGGTCGAACCGCCGCCTCCCGGGGGCCGGTTGCCGGGCGACCTCATCGTCCGTACGACACCCGACCACGAACTCCGGTACGGCATGCAGATCCCCCTCCTCGTGGACCTCGCCCATCTGTTCGTCTTCGACCACCAAGGCGTACGGATCAGCCCGGCCCCGGCGCGCCTGCCCGACCTGGACGACTGAGGCCCGCCAGGTCCTGTCGTCAAACTCCCGCCTGCCACGCGGCGCCATGCACGCTCCCCCACTGCCTTAAGGGCGTGGGGGAGCGTGCCCCCACTCGCCGCACCGGGCACAGCCCCACGTACGTCCAGTACGAGGGCCTGTGCCCGGCACTCCCCCAGCCTCCGGCCGGGGGGACCCCCAGAGCACGCACCTGACGCCGCGAGGCCGCCCTCCGGGCGGACGGCGGGAGTTTGACGACAGGACCTAGGCATACGTTCATGATCAGGAACACCACGCGCACCCGCCTCGCCGTCGCGACGGCCTCCGCCCTCCTCTTCGCGGGCGCCCCGGCCGCGTACGCCGCCCTCGCCGACGCCGAGCCCCGGCAGACGACTCCGACGGTCCCGACGGCCACGGTGGCCTCGACGGCCACGGGAGCGGCGTACGTCGAGACCCGCCTCTTCTTCGGTACCGAGCGCCCCGACGGGGGTTCGGCCGTCACCGACCGCCAGTTCATGGACTTCGTCGACCGGAAGATCACCCCCGCCTTCCCGGACGGACTCACCGTGCAGGACGGGCGCGGGCAGTGGCGGGACGAGAACGGCGTCATCGAGCGCGAGCGGTCGTACGAGCTGATCCTGCTGTATCCCGTGGGGCGGGCGAAGGCGGCCGACCCCGGCATCGAGCGGATCCGGGACGCGTACGAGAAGGAGTTCGGCCAGGAGGCGGTGGCCAGGCTGGACGAACCGACGCGGGCGGACTTCTGAGGGCCCCGGACAGGCCTGAGGGAAGCGTGCGGGAGGCCTGGGATCCTTGGGGCCCTGGGGCCTGGCGTCCAAAAACTAACACCGCTAGTTTAGGCTCCCGGACGACGGCTAGGTTGGGCGGCGCAGACGACGCCCCCCGGGAGGAACCCATGAAGGCACACGACGGCATGTACATCGACGGCGCGTGGCGACCGGCCGCCGGGACGGACACGATCGCCGTCGTGAACCCGGCCGACGAGCAGGTCATCGCCCATGTCCCGGCGGGCACCGCCGACGACGTGGACGCCGCCGTACGAGCCGCGCGCCGGGCCCTCCCGGCCTGGGCCGCCACACCGCCCGCCGAGCGCGCCGCGCGGATCGCCGCGATCAGGGACGCCCTCGTCGCCCGCAAGGACGAGATCGCCGGGACGGTCACCGCCGAACTCGGCTCGCCCCTGAAGCTCTCGCAGGCCGTGCATGTCGGACTGCCCATCGCGGTCGCCGGTTCGTACGCGGAACTGGCCGCCTCGTACGCCTTCGAGGAGAAGGCCGGCAACTCGACCGTCCACCTGGAACCGGTCGGCGTGGTCGGCGCGATCACGCCCTGGAACTACCCTCTCCACCAGATCGTCGCCAAGGTCGCCCCGGCCCTCGCGGCGGGCTGCACGATCGTGCTGAAGCCCGCCGAGGACACCCCGCTGACCGCGCAGCTCTTCGCGGAGGCGGTCCACGAAGCGGGCCTTCCGGCCGGGGTCTTCAACCTCGTCACAGGGCTCGGCCCGGTCGCGGGCCAGGCACTCGCCGAGCACGAGGGCGTGGACCTGGTCTCCTTCACCGGCTCGACGGCCGTCGGCAGGCAGATCGGTGCGACCGCGGGCGCCGCCGTCAAGCGGGTCGCCCTGGAACTCGGCGGCAAGTCCGCCAACGTCATCCTGCCGAGCGCCGACCTCGCCAAGGCGGTCAACGTCGGCGTGGCCAACGTGATGTCCAACTCCGGCCAGACATGCAGCGCCTGGACCCGCATGCTGGTCCACGACTCCCAGTACGAGGAGGCGGTCGCGCTGGCAGTGGAGGCGGCCGCGAAGTACGGCGAACGCATAGGCCCCGTCGTCAACGCCAAGCAACAGCGGCGCGTACGGGGTTACATAGAGAAGGGCGTCGCGGAGGGCGCGCGACTGGTGGCCGGAGGACCCGAAGCCCCGCGCGACCAGGGCTACTTCGTCAGTCCGACCGTCTTCGCGGATGTGACCCCCGAGATGACGATCGCGCAGGAGGAGATCTTCGGCCCGGTCCTCTCGATCCTCCGGTACGAGGACGAGGCCGACGCGCTGCGGATCGCGAACGGCACGGTGTACGGGCTGGCGGGCGCCGTGTGGGCCGGCGAGGAGACGGAGGCCGTGGCCTTCGCGCGGCAACTCGACACCGGACAGGTGGACATCAACGGCGGACGCTTCAACCCCCTTGCGCCGTTCGGCGGTTACAAGCAGTCGGGGGTCGGCAGGGAGCTGGGCTCGCACGGCCTGTCCGAGTACCTCCAGACCAAGTCCCTGCAGTTCTAGGAGGGGTGGACGACATGACGCGTGTGACGCGCACGGTACGCGCCGCTGTCCTGCCCGCGGTCGGTTCTCCCCTGGAGATCACCGAGATCGAGCTGCCGGAGGGGCCGGGCCCCGGGCAGGTGCGGGTGCGGCTCGCCGCCGCCGGGGTATGCCACTCCGACCTCTCCCTGTCCAACGGCACCATGCGGGTGCCGGTGCCCGCGGTGCTCGGCCACGAGGGGGCGGGGACCGTCGTCTCCGTCGGGCCCGGGGTCACGCACGTCGCGCCCGGCGACGGAGTGGTCCTCAACTGGGCGCCGTCCTGCGGCAGTTGCCACGCCTGCTCGCTGGGCGAGGTATGGCTGTGCGCCAACGCGCTGGTGGGGGCGGGGGAGGTGTACGCGCGGCGCTCCTCCGACGGGACCGAGCTGTATCCCGGACTGAACGTCGCCGCGTTCGCCGAGGAGACGGTGGTGGCGGGCGCATGCGTGCTGCCGGCGCCGGCCGGGATCCCGCTGACGGACGCGGCCCTGCTCGGCTGCGCCGTGCTCACCGGGTACGGGGCCGTCCACTACTCGGCGCAGGTTCGGCCCGGTGAGACGGTGGCGGTCTTCGGGGTGGGCGGGGTCGGTCTCGCGGCGGTCCAGGCCGCGCGGATCGCGGGCGCGTCGACGATCGTGGCGGTGGATGTGTCGCCGGAGAAGGAGGCCCTGGCGCGGGCGGCCGGGGCGACGGAGTACGTCGTCGCCTCCGACACCACGGCCCGTGAGATCCGAGGGCTCACCGGCAAGCAGGGTGTCGATGTGGCGGTGGAGTGCGTGGGCCGGGCGGTCACGATCCGCACGGCCTGGGAATCCACCCGCCGTGGCGGCCGCACGACGGTCGTCGGCATAGGCGGCAAGGACCAGCAGGTGTCCTTCAACGCCCTCGAACTCTTCCACTGGGGCCGCACCCTCTCAGGCTGCGTCTACGGCAACTCCGACCCGTCCCGAGACCTGCCGCTCCTGGCGGACCACGTCCGCGCCGGCCGCCTGAACCTGGACTCCCTGGTGACGGAACGCATCACCTTGGAGGCCATCCCATCGGCTTTCGAGAACATGCTGGCAGGGAAGGGCGGGCGGGCGTTGGTGGTGTTTTAGGGGCGGCGGGAGCGAAAAAACCAGGGCCAGCCCAGGGTCAGCGCAGCGCCTCCGACTGGATTCCCAGTAGTTCCGACAGCGCCCGTTCGCCCTTGGGAGTGACCTTTACGGCTCGCTCCGAGCCGATGCGTACGCACCAGCCCGTGTCCAGGGCGTGTCGGCACAGTGCGGCTCCCGCGATGCCGGCGAGGTGGGGGCGCCGTTCCGTCCAGTCCAGGCAGGCCCGGGCGAGGGGGCGGCGCCCGGTGGGTACGAGGGGGACGCCGAGGTCGTCGAACCAGCTCACCCCGGCTTCCGTCAGCGTGAATCCGGCGTCCTGGCGCAGCAGCCCGAGCCCCGTCAGCGCGTCCGTGACGGCGATGCCGAGCCGGCCGGCGAGATGGTCGTAGCAGGTGCGGCCGCGGGCCATCGCGCTGCCCGCACTCGACTCGCGCAGGGTGCGCGGTCCTACCGCCGTCGTCGGCGCGACCTGGGCCGTGAGGTCCTCGACGAGGTGGGCGACCCGGGCGTCGGCCAGTCGTACGTACCGGTGCCGCCCCTGCCGTTCCTCGGCGAGCAGCCCGCCCGCGACGAGCTTGCCCAGATGCTCGCTGGCCGTCGACGCGGCGACCCCCGCGTGCCGGGCCAACTCCCCGGCGGTCCACGCCCGCCCGTCGAGCAGCGCCAGCAGAAAACCGGCCCGCGTCTCGTCGGCCACCAGGGCGGCGAGCGCCGCGAGCCCGCCGGCCTCGGTGCGCGCACCGCTTGTAGCGCCTGTAGCGCCTGTAGCGCCTGTAGCGCCTGTAGCGCTTGTACGGCTCGTGCGGCTCGTACGTGAGGAGGTCATGCATCCAGCATGTGTGACGCATGCTTCGGCGCCGACCGAACTATGGGAGCGCCCCCTCACCATGGGCGCGGGGCGCGTGCGTCCGGCTACGTACGGCCCGCAGGCACACAACGGCAAGCGGAACGCCTACTCCCCGCGCTGCCCCTCATATTGCAGCGCCAACCCGTCCAGCAAAGCCCTGAGCCCCGTCTCGAAGGCCCGTTCGTCGATCTTCTCCTGCTGGTCGGCCAGGAGATGGGCCTGCCCGAGGTGGGGATAGTCGGCGGGATCGTACGCGGTCTCGTCGTCCACGAAGCCCCCGGCGAACGAGCCCAGCGCGGAGCCCATCACGAAGTACCGCATCAGCGCGCCGATGGACGTGGCCTGCGCCGCGGGCCAGCCCGCCTCGACCATCGCGCCGAAGACGGCGTCGGCGAGCCGCAGTCCGGCCGGGCGGCGGCCGGGGCCGCGGGCGAGGACCGGGACGATGTTCGGGTGGTCGCGCAGGGCCGCACGGTAGGAGGCGGCCCAGTCGTGCAGCGCGGTGCGCCAGTCGCGCCCGTCCTCGAACATCGACAGGTCGACCTGCGCGCTCACGGAGTCCGCGACCGCCTCCAGGATCTGGTCCTTCGTCCGGAAGTGGTTGTAGAGGGACGGACCGCTCACACCCAGCTCGGCGGCGAGACGGCGCGTCGAGACCGCGGCCAGGCCCTCGGCGTCCACCAGCGTCCGAGCCGTCTCGACGATCCGGTCGGTGCTGAGGAGGGGCTTGCGCGGTCTGGCCATGGCGCACATAGTAGGGCTGCCGCGCAGAAACTAGCAGTGCTAGTTTCAGGGCCTGTCATTCGCGTCGCGTCACCGTTTGCCTGCCACGACCTTCGCGCGGCCTTCGACCGGGAGGACTCTTCATGAACCTGGAGCTCAGCGAGGAGCAGACCGCCGTCCGACGGCTCGCCAGGGACTTCGTCGACCGCGAGATCACCCCGCACGTCGTCGCCTGGGACCGCGCCGAAGAGGTCGACCGCTCGATCGTCAAGAAGCTCGGCGAGGTCGGCTTCCTGGGCCTCACCGTCGACGAGGAGTACGGCGGCTCCGGCGGCGACCACCTCGCGTACTGCCTGGTGACGGAGGAGCTGGGCCGGGGCGACTCCTCGGTCCGCGGCATCGTCTCGGTCTCCCTCGGCCTCGTCGCCAAGACCATCGCGTCCTGGGGGAGCGAGGAGCAGAAGCGGCAGTGGCTGCCGGGGCTCACCTCGGGTTCGTACGTCGGCTGCTTCGGCCTCACCGAACCGGGCACCGGCTCCGACGCGGGCAACCTGTCGACCAGGGCGGTACGCGACGATGACGACTACGTGATCAGCGGCAGCAAGATGTTCATCACCAACGGCACCTGGGCGGACGTCGTCCTCCTCTTCGCCCGCTCGACCGACGCCCCCGGCCACAAGGGCGTCTCCGCCTTCCTCGTACCCACCGACACCCCAGGCCTGACCCGCCGCACCGTCCACGGCAAGCTCGGACTGCGCGGCCAGGCCACCGCCGAGCTGGTCCTGGAGGACGTCCGCGTGCCTGCCTCGACGATGCTCGGCCCCGAGGGCAAGGGCTTCGCCGTCGCCATGTCCGCGCTGGCCAAGGGCCGGATGTCCGTCGCGGCCGGCTGCGTCGGCATCGCCCAGGCCGCGCTGGACGCCGCCGTGACGTACGCGACCGAGCGCGAGCAGTTCGGGAGGACCATCGCCCACCACCAGCTCGTCCAGGAGCTGCTCACCGACATCGCCGTGGACGTGGACGCGGCCCGGCTGCTCACCTGGCGGGTCGCCGATCTCGTCGACCGCGGCCGGCCGTTCGCCACCGAGTCCTCCAAAGCCAAACTCTTCGCCTCGGAGGCCGCCGTGCGCGCCGCGAACAACGCCCTCCAAGTCTTCGGCGGCTACGGCTACATCGACGAGTACCCGGTCGGCAAGCTGCTGCGCGACGCCCGCGTGATGACTCTCTACGAGGGCACCAGCCAGATACAGAAGTTGGTCATCGGGCGTGCGCTGACTGGCGTTTCGGCCTTCTGAGTACGCGAGTGAGTACGCGCGCGGATGTGGTTCCGGCCACGTCGGCCGATCCTGGTGCGCATGAGTGAGACACCGGTCAAGCAGCAGAACACCGCGGCCTTCTACGGCCAGGCGGTCCTATCGTTCGGCGTCGCCATCGCCGCCACCGCCATCGGCATCTTCAACCTGGAGGCCGACATCTGGGTGCGCGCCTTCCTGGGAATCGCCGTCCTCTACCTCGTCACCTCCGCCTTCACCCTCGCCAAGGTGATCCGCGACCGTCAGGAGGCCGGGCAGATCGTCAGCAGGGTCGACCAGGCCCGTCTGGAGAAGCTCCTCGCCGAACACGACCCCTTCGAGAAGCTGTGAAGCTCCGAGCGGGCCCCCCTCCCACCTCTGATCGGGCACGCTAAGCGGTCGCTCAGCATCAGAGGTATGGTGTTCGTTCTGCCAGTGGAAGGGGCGAACGAGCGATGAGTACGGCGGAGGAGACGGCCGGCGCGGAGATGTCGCCGTGGGCCGAGGTCACCCCGGACGCGGCCCGGCGGCTGCTTGTCGCCGCCGTGGAGGCCTTCGCCGAGCGCGGGTACCACGCGACGACGACCCGTGACATCGCGGGCCGCGCGGGGATGAGCCCGGCCGCGCTGTACATCCACTACAAGACCAAGGAAGAGCTCCTCCACCGGATCAGCAGGATCGGTCACGAGAGGGCTCTGGACATCCTCCGGACGGCGGCCGGGCGCGAGGGCGGCGCCGGCGAGCGGCTCGCGGACGCCGTGAGTTCTTTCGTCCGGTGGCACGCCGGGGGGCGCACCACCGCACGGGTCGTGCAGTACGAACTGGACTCGCTCGGCCCGGACGCCCGCGCCGAGATCATCGCGCTGCGCCGCCAGGTCGACGCCGAGGTGCGCGGCATCATCGAGGACGGCGTGGCGGCGGGCGACTTCGACGTCCCGGACGTCCCGGGCACCACCCTCGCGGTCCTCTCCCTGTGCATCGACGTGGCCCGCTGGTTCAACGTGAACGGCCCGAGGACGCCGGACGAGGTGGGCGCGTTGTACGCGGACCTGGTCCTGAGGATGGTCGGGGCCAGGGAGTAGCCCGCTGGTCACGTGTGCCGGCCTCTGCGCCCCTTGGAGGCGCGGGGAACTGCGCGACCAGCGCGACCAGCCACAACGGCCCCGCAGCCCATACGCAACCAGAGAGTCTAGAAGTAGTACCGGGAAACAGACTCGGCCGCGCAAACCGGCTTGTCGCCTCCCTCGCGCTCCACGGTGAACCCGACAGACACCTGCACGCCATCAGGCACCTCATCCACCCCGGTGATCTTCGCCGTGGCGCGCAGCCGCGAACCGACCGGTACCGGAGCGGGGAAGCGGACCTTGTTCGTCCCGTAGTTGACGCCCATCTTGGCACCCTCGACCTTGATCAGCTGAGGCCCGAACAGCGGCAGCAGCGACAGCGTCAGATACCCGTGGGCAATGGTCGTCCCGAAGGGACCCGCCGCGGCCTTCTCGGGGTCCACGTGGATCCACTGGTGGTCCCCGGTCGCGTCGGCGAACAGATCGACCCGCTTCTGGTCGATCTCCAGCCAGTCGCTGTATCCCAACTGCTCACCCACCGCCGCCTTCAGTTCGTCGGCGGACGTGAAGATCCTCGGCTCTGCCATGTCGCTGGCCTCCCGCGTAGCAATGTCTAAGCAACTGCTTAGCATGGTAGGGAGAGGGTTCCCTGTCAACGGACCGGAAGCGTGACGCGTGACGAGGTAGGCGGGCGGAAGACGGGCGGAAGGCGTGCGGGCCGGGTCGACGGGATGGGTAGGCTTCGAGGGGTGCCCCAGATTCCCGAGAAGATCCACGAACTCACGGTCGGCCAGCTGGCGGCCCGTAGTGGCGCCGCCGTCTCGGCCCTGCACTTCTACGAGTCCAAGGGCCTGATCAGCAGCCGCCGCACCACGGGCAACCAGCGCCGCTACCACCGCGACGCGCTGCGTCGGGTCGCGTTCGTACGGGCCGCGCAACGCGTCGGCATCCCGCTGGCCACGATCCGCGAGGCGCTCGCCGAGCTTCCCGAGGAGCGCACCCCGACGCGCGAGGACTGGGCCCGCCTCTCGGAGGCGTGGCGTTCCGAACTCGACGAGCGCATCAAACAGTTGGGCCGCCTGCGCGACCACCTCACGGACTGCATCGGCTGCGGCTGTCTCTCGCTGGAGAACTGCGTGCTGTCCAACCCCGACGACGTCATCGGCGAGCGGCAGAGCGGCTCCCGCCTGATGGTGGAACGCCAGGGCGCGATGAAGCAACCCGAGCAGCCGACGCAGGAGCCCAGAGGCTGCGGCTGAAGCAGCCCTGGGCTTCCGGGCTTCTGGGCTTCTACGCCCCCGGGCCCCTGAGGGATTTCGTTGGCGAATCCGCCGGGAGAAGTACGGGCGAAGTAATTGTCGCGGGAGTCCCAGCGACACGCCCGGTTTACGGCGTGTCGCTGGGACTCACAACCCACTTGCTGGAGGTCTGACGGGATTCGCCACCAGCGTCCCCTGAGGCCCGCGGGCCTCTGAGGCCGCGCGGGGATCAGAGACCCCGGTCCCCGCCTCACTCGTACTCCGTGCCGCCCTTCCGTGTCAGGTAGGCCGGGCTGATCGCCTTCGCGACGGCGCGGCCGCCCGTCACGGGGCTGTAGCGCTCGGTGGCGGGCCTGATTACGACCCCCTCGCGCAGATGCAGGTCCCGCCCGGAGACCGTCTCGCGCCCGGAGGCGAGCTCCAGGACGTGGCCGATGTCGTACGGGCCCTCGTAGAGCCGTGGCACGAGCGGCAGTTCACCGGTCAGCAGCTCCGCCGCGTCCAGCCAGCGGACCTCGCCGTCGATCTCCGCGGACACGTCGAACACCGCGTACCGAGCGTCTCGCGGCGGCCGTCGGCGCCGTACGTGAGGTCCTGTACGCCCGCTCCGTACACCTCGCCGAAGATGCCGACCCGGCGTGCCCCGAGCTGCTCGGCGAGTCCGGCGGCGGCCCGCGCGACACCGTGGCCGTGGATCGCCCGCCAGTACAGATTGCGCGGGTCCTCCGTCAGGGCCAGGTACTTGGCGCCGAAGCCCTTCGAGGAGACCTGTACGCGGCCGTCCTCGGCGAAGTACGTGAGCAGGCAGGCCGAGCCGTGCAGTTTCTCGGTCAGGACCACATCCTCGCCCGGGGCGAAGATGTCCGGGTAGCGCTGGATGTTCTCGATGTCGACCCAGGGCAGCAGATCGGGAGCAGACTCGACCTCGCCGTCCATCGTGGGTGGTATCGGCGGCACCCATTTGGTGACGCCGAGCCGCCTGCTCAGTCCTGGATTACGGACTGCTCCGGGATCTGGAGTTCTCTCTCCTCCTAGGCGAGGGAGACTCTCCCCTGGATCGCTCCGGGGAGTTTGACAGGTCATGCCTGTCTAGCGACGACCCTCCCGGCCGCCGAAGCAAGTACGGGACCCGCTCGGGTAGTTGGAGGCTTGGTTGTCGCCCCCGACACGCGGAGAGCTTACCAGCTTGTTGCTGGAGCGAAGCGCAAATGGCGACCGCGGCCCACCTGGGCCAGTTCGAGCGCGTCGGCGTTCGGATGCTCGTGGACGGTCAGCACTTCGGCGGTGACGCGCAGCGTCGACATGGCGGGACTCCCCGGGTTCCTCAGGTCGGTTTCATCACCTCCAACTGTCCGTACGGGAAAGGGGTGGAGCGAGGGATTTTGGGGCTGCTATGCGCTCCGCCGGAAGCCGGGTGGTCACCTGCGGGCCCGGTGGGGGCTGGTCGCGCCCACGATGGGGGTTCCCCCGCTCGAGCGAAGCCGAGAGTGGGGGAGGAGCCGCATATGTCACGGCCCCGCGCCCCTCAGGGGGCGTGCGGTGCCGCAGCGGACTTCGCCAAAGCCTCTCCCCGCTACGGCAAGCGCCGCGCCCGCCCGTGCTGGACCAACCCCTCCGCCACCAACTCCGCGTTCGACACCGCCCGTTGACCGTCCGGCAGGTACAGCGTGTCCTCCAGGCCGATCCGCGTCGCGAGCCCGAGGCGTCCGGCGAGCCGGAGGACGGGCCAGGTGCCGTCCTCCTCCCCGTGCAGTAGGACGGGGCGTCCGTGAGCCGTCCCCAGCGCGGCCAGTAGCTCCCGGGCCGTGTCCTCGGCCGAGGCGGGATCCGGGTCCGTCACCTCCGCCAGGACGCGCAGTACCCGCGGCCCGAGCGGGGACGCCGCGAACCGCGCGGCCCCGTCCGTGCCGGACCAGATGCCGGCCTCCACGGCCACACCCCGCTCCAGGAGCGCCGCGGCGACCCGCTCCGCCCCCGGCTCGTGCCAGTTGACCGAGGCGTGGTCGGGCAGGACCGTCCACGCTCGGACACGCGCGACGCGGGCCGCGGGGTCGGGCTCGGCCCAGGCGCCGGTGGTCACGCCGACGGGGACCCCGACCTGTGCGCGTATCGCAAGCAACGTCGATGCAACCGCCTTCGGGGACAGTGTGTCTTCCCCACAGGGGGACTTGGAATGTACGTGAATGTCCGACGCCCCGACCGCGACGGCCTCCGCCGCGGAGTCGGCCATCGCCCCCGGCGACAACGGCACGAGCGCACCGTCGCCGGACCCACGGCCCCCGTTCACACAGACCTGCACCATGCCCCCGATGGTGCCACGTACCACTGACAACACGACCCGGCCCGAGGCGGCCGGGAGCAGAGCGAGGAGTGTGGATGAGCGTCGTCATCAGTTCGCTGAAGTGGGAAGCCGCGCGCTCGGGGGCGCAGAAGATCACGTACGACAAGGACGGCTACCACTTGGTGCGCTTCCCGTACGAGAAGGGCGAGGAGTCCTACGACCCCTGGAAGATGCACGACCCCGCGCACGGCGGCACCGCGGCGTCGAAGTTCCCCGACACCCGCTCAGGGCTGATCTGGCCCAGCCACGACGGCTGGGGGGTGCTGTCCGCGATGGTCTTCTGGGAGGCGGACGCCCGTGCCCTCGAATACCGGGCCCGCTTCGTCCGGGACCCCCTGGACATGACCTCGAAGAAATACGACTCGACGGCCACGACCGACTCGACGATCACGCGGGGCGGGCAGTACCGCACCTTTGTCTGGCAGATGTTCGTCCACCCAGGGACCCCGCTCGGCCTGAAGATATCGGCGCGCGGCCTGAACGACGCGAAGATCACCACACCGATCACCCTCGCCGAGTTCAAGCTCGCCATCCACACCGACATCAAGACGCCGTAGTCCACCGGCATCAAGACGGCGTGGTCTACCGGCATCAAGGCGCCATGGTCGGCTGACATCAAGTCGCCGTGGTCACTCGCCCGGGGGTGCGGTTCCGTCGGCGCACCCCCGGCACGGTCAGCTGGCCACGGATGCCAATAGACGCCCTCTTCTGGCTTCTGCCAGGGCCTCGGGCGTGAGAACCGGCCGCGGCACCACGATTCCGCAGGCCGTGCAGACCGGGCCCGTGGAGGGTTCGTGGGCCAGGTCGTACTTCCAGGTGAGGTGCTCGCCCGAGCAGGCCGGGCAGACGGTGCCCGGCTCGCGCTCCAGGGCGGCGATCAGCCGGCGCAGCACCTCGGCCATCGGCTCATGGGGGTGGACCCGCGGGTCGTCGCACCAGGCGACCCCGAAACCGCCCCAGGTGAGCCGGTGCCAGTCGTCCACGCTGCCGGGGCTGCGCAGACCGTCGTGCTTCTCCTTCTTGCGGCGCTGGGCGAACTCGACCTCGTAGGCGAGCCATACGGAGCGCGCCTCCTCCAGCTCGTCCAGTGCGGCCACGAGCCGCGCTGGATCGGGGGACCGGTCCTCGGGGCCGAACCCGGCCCGCGAACACAGATGGTCCCAGGTCGCCCGGTGACCGTAAGGAGCGAACCTCTCAAGGCACTTGCGCAGTGAATAGCGCCGCAGTGCCAGATCGCTCCTCTGGTCGCGCACCTGTCTCGCCAGACTCCGAAAACCGGCCATCGCCCTGCACCTCCGTCACACCTGCACCTGTACTTCGGTCACTTCGGCGTCGTCGTAAGGACGTCGCCGAATAGACGTATCGACTCCCGATTCGGCTCCATCTGGTTTTCGGTGACCGCCACAAAAGCCGCCAACCGGACGGTCCGAGCTGTCCGCCAGACGGTTCTCGGCCGTCTACCGATCGCTTCTCGCCGTCGGCCTGTCGCGGCCGACGGCGCGTCGGGGATCCTCCGGCCCCTCCGACACCAAAAGGTGACGCATGTTCATCTTCAAAGCCGGGGATACCGGCGGTAACGTCCGGCCCACCCCCGTCGTGAGGAGTCAGCCATGCCCCGGCGTACCCCACGCACCACCCTCGACAGACAGAGAACTCCCCGCAGATTCCCCAAGTTCCTCAGAGGCGCATCCATATGCGCGCTCATTGCCGGTCTTTTGTCTCCTCTTTCCCAGGCAGTCGCCGCCGAGCCGCCGGCCGTTACGGCGGCAGCGGCCGCGAACGACTACTGCGGCGGCCGGTGTTCGGACATCCTCCCGGCGGGCCAGAACGGCAACGCGACCCTCGCCGAGGTCCTCCTGAACCAGGCCTTCGGCGTCCAGCCCGCGCACGCCGACGACCAGCTCGCGCCCTACGGCAACCTGGCATCGGGCTACCCCGCGCTCACCGACGCCAAGATCAACGACTTCTTCAAGGACTCCTCGTTCGGGGTCACCGCCGACCAGGTCGAGTCGACCCTGAACCCCGCCGGACGCACCGACGTCACGATCGTCCGCGACAAGAAGACCGGTGTGCCGCACATCACGGGCACCACCCGCTACGGCACGGAGTTCGGCGCCGGGTACGCCGCCGCCCAGGACCGGCTGTGGCTCATGGACGTCTTCCGGCACGTCGGACGCGGCAAGCTCACCCCCTTCGCGGGCGGCGCCCCCTCCAACCAGGGCCTTGAGCAGGATTTCTGGCGCCACGCCCCGTACACCGAGGCCGATCTCCAAGCCCAGATTGACAACGCTGTCAACAGCAACGGTGCCCGGGGCCAGCAGGCACTCGACGACGTCAAGGCCTACATCGCCGGCATCAACGCCTACATCGACGCCTCCGACAGCGGCCGCTACTTCCCCGGCGAGTACGTCCTGACCGGCCACAAGGACTCGATCACCAACGCCGGGACCATCGAGCACTTCAAGGAGACCGACCTGGTCGCTCTGGCCTCCGTGATCGGCGCGCTCTTCGGCTCCGGGGGCGGCGGCGAGGTCAGCAACGCCATCTCCCTGCTCGCCGCCCAGTCCAAGTACGGAGTCGAGGAGGGCACCAAGGTCTGGGAGTCCTTCCGCGAGCGCAACGACCCCGAGGCCGTACTCACCATCCACAACGGCGAGAGCTTCCCGTACGCCGCCAAGCCGGACAACGCGCAGGGCCAGGCCCTGCCCGACGCGGGCACGGTGACCCAGGAACCCCTGGTCTACGACCGCACGGGCAGCGCGGCCACCGCCACGGCCACCAAGACGTCCGCCTCGGCGGCGGCGAGCGCCCTCAGCTCGGCGAAACGCGGCATGTCCAACGCCCTCGTGGTCAGCGGCAAGCACACCGCGAGCGGCAACCCGATCGCCGTCTTCGGACCCCAGACCGGCTACTTCGCGCCACAACTGCTCATGCTCCAGGAGATCCAGGGCCCCGGCCTCAGTGCCCGCGGCGCCTCCTTCGCGGGCCTGGGCATGTACGTCCAGCTCGGCCGCGGCCAGGACTACGCGTGGAGCGCGACGACCTCCGGCCAGGACATCATCGACTCCTACGCGGTCGAGCTGTGCCAGGACGACACCCACTACCTCTACCGCGGCACCTGCACGGCCATGGAGAAGATCGAGCAGACCAACGCCTGGAAGCCCACCACCGCCGACGGCACCGCGGCCGGCTCGTACCGCATGCAGGTGTGGCGCACCAAGTACGGCCCGGTGACGCACCGCGCCACGGTCAACGGCAAGAAGGTCGCGTACACCACGCTGCGCTCCTCCTTCATGCACGAGGCCGACTCGATCATCGGCTTCCAGATGCTCAACGACCCGGACTACGTGAAGAGCCCGCAGACCTTCCAGAGCGCGGTGCAGCACATCAACTACACCTTCAACTGGTTCTACGCCGACTCGCAGCACACCGCCTACTACAACAGCGGCGACAACCCGGTCCGCGCCACCGGTGTCGACGCCGAGTTCCCGGTCTGGGCGCAGCCCGCGTACGAGTGGAAGAACTGGACGCCGACGACGAATACCGCCGACTACACCCCGGCGTCCGCCCACCCCAACTCCATCGACCAGGACTACTACATCTCCTGGAACAACAAACAGGCCAAGGACTACACCACGGCCTCCTGGGGCGACGGCTCCGTCCACCGCGGCAACCTCCTGGACGACCGGGTGAAGAAACTGGTCGCCGCGGGCGGGGTGACCAGGGCCTCGCTCACCAAGGCGATGGCCGACGCGGCGCTGGCCGATCTGCGGGCCGAGGACGTGCTGCCGAAACTGTTGAAGGTCGTCAACAGCTCGCCGGTCACCGACACGACGGCCGCGGCGGCCGTGACGAAGCTGTCCGACTGGGTGACGGCGGGCGCCAAACGCAAGGAGACCTCGGCCGGTTCCAAGGCCTACGCCAACGCCGAGGCGGTCCGCCTCCTCGACGCCTGGTGGCCCCTGCTGGTGAAGGGCGAGTTCGAACCCGGCCTCGGCAGTGACCTCTACACCGCCATGACGAGCAACCTCCCGGTGGACGAGGCCCCGTCGGCCGGACACGGGCCCACCGGCTCGCACGCCGGAAGCTCCTTCCAGTACGGCTGGTGGAGCTACGTCCACAAGGACATCCGGGCGGTGCTCGGCGAGTCCGTGCAGGGCGGCCTCGCCAAGTCGTACTGCGGCGGCGGCAGCCTGAGCGCCTGCCGGGACATCCTGATCAGTACGCTCAAGGAGGCGGCCGGAAAGACGGCGGCCCAGGTCTTTCCGGGCGACGACCTCTGCTCGGCGGGCGACCAGTGGTGCGCCGACTCGGTCAACCAGCGCACGCTGGGCGGCATCAAGCACAACAAGATCAGCTGGCAGAACCGGCCGACCTACCAGCAGGTCGTGGAGTTCGCCTCGCACCGCTGACAGCACACATCAGTTGACAACAGGCACCAGCAGCAAGCAGTAGGAAGCAGCAGGCGGCGGGTCAGCGAATGCGGCCCGCCGCCAGCACCACCTGGGCCAACTCCCGGTGACAGATGTCGCTGTGGGCCCCCGACGGGGGTCCGCCGCGCTTCACCACCGCCGCCGCGTCGATGTTCACACAGCCCGACACCGGCAGCTCCGCGCGCAGCGCGTCGGCGAGCTTGAACGCCTTCGTACCCGCCACCGCCTGCACACCGTCGTGTCCCAACGCCCCCCACTTGCCGCCGAGAAGGCGGGGAAGCCTCAGATCGGCGGCGGAGTTGCTGTCACCCGCCATCCGGGAGGCCAGCGGGTAGACCGTGCCGAGCGCCGCGTCGAAGCGCGAGAAGCAGCAGACCAACGGGCCGTCGACACGGTCCTGTTGACCGTGCAGAACACCCTTGCCCCGCGCGTCGTGCGGCAGCCGTGCCGCGAACGCGTAGTGGGAGAAGGCGGCTTGAAGCAGCGTCACGGACTTCACGTTCCGTACGCCCTTGGGCAGCCCGCGCAGCGCGAACGACACCAGACGCCCGCCGAAACTGTGCCCCACGAGATGCACCCGCAGCCCCGGTGCCGTCTGCGCGAGCCGCCCGACGACCGGCCCGAGCCCGCGCTCACCGACCGCGCCAGCGCGCCGCTTCATCGCGAAGTACGTTGCCTGGCGCAGCAGTTCATGCGCTCCGTCCCAGACCTGGACGCGGGGAAGCCCGAACGAGGCCTGGACTCCCTCGCCGTCACCGCCGTCACCGCCGTCACCGTCCCGGCCGTCGGCTCCGGCCCGGACCTCCGCCAGTGCCCGCGCGAACGCGCGGCTCATCTCCACGGTGTCCCCGAGGAGCATCTCCGGGTCGCCCTGCGCCCCCGACTCCGTCAGCGTGTCCGCGGCGAACGTGGCCCCCGGCGCCTCCGGCCGCAGCTCGACGAGCAGCCGTACGAGCCGCCCGTACTCCACCAACGCGGCCTCGCCGTCCGGCTGTTGGTCGAGCATCCGGGCGATCTGGTCGACCAGCGTGGCCCGGCCGGGGAATACGTCCAGCAGTCCGCCGCGCGTGCCCTCGTCCAGTACCGGACCCGCGGCAACCGCCCTCCCGAAGTCGGGGATCGGCTCGTCCGAGAACCGCATCGACGGCCACACCACGCCCACGTATCCGAGCCGGGCGTTCGGTACGAGCCGGGGGAACGGTTCGAAGAACCGGCTGTAGAGCTGTGCCGCCCCCGACCGGTCGTTGTTCCAGCCGTGCGAGAACACGATCAGATCCTTGACGCCCCGCTCGGACGCCTCCTTCAGCAGCCGGTCGCGCTGCTTGCCGTTCACATCCCCGTCCGCGTCGAACGTCAGCTCCCAGTAGGGAGTCACACTCATTGCCGGCTCCGCCATGACGAGCCTCCTTCGGTCCCCGCAACTCGCGCATGTTGCGCGCATCGTCCCGCCGACAGGGGCAGTTGGCCATACGTCACGGCCGGTACGACCAGCCCGAATTCACGTCCCAGGGTCATGTCCCGACGTCATGTCTCAGCGATAGAGGAGGTACTTCCCGCGCAGCTGCCGGAAGGCCACCAGCTCACCCTGCCAGCCTGCCACGACCTCGTCGGCACTCGCGCCCGCGTCGATCATCGTGCGCACCCGCGTGGAGCCCGTGAGCTTGTCGATCCAGTTGTCGGGGCGCCAAGTGAAGCCGCTCCAGACCTTCTTGGCGGTCACCAACAGCGCGATTCCGGTGCGTACGGGATCGTACGCGGCCCGGTCGTGGACATGGATCTGCACGCCGCCGACGGTCTTGCCCTGGAACTTCGAGAAGGTGGGCGCGAAGTAGGCCTCCCTGAAGTGCACGCCGGGCAGCCCGAGTTGCGCCACCTCGGCGGCCCACCGCCGGTCGATGCCCTCCGCGCCGAGCAGCTCGAACGGGCGGGTCGTACCGCGCCCCTCCGACAGGTTCGTCCCCTCGAAGAGACACGTCCCCGAGTACACGAGCGCGGTGTCGGGCGTCGGCATGTTCGGACTCGGCGGCACCCAGGGAAGACCGGAGGCGTCGTAGAAGTCCGACCGCTTCCACCCCGACATCAGCACGGTGTCCAGCGGCACCGGCGCCGCGAGGAACTCCTTGTTGAACAGCCGCGCCAGCTCCGCCACCGTCATCCCGTGCGCCTGCGCGATCGGCTCCCGGCCCACGAAGGTCGCGAACTCCTTGTGCAGCACGGGTCCCTGGGCACTCCGGCCGGTCACCGGGTTCGGCCGGTCGAGCACCACGAACCGCTTGCCCGCGAGCCGGGCCGCCTCCATGCAGTCGTACAGCGTCCAGATGTACGTGTAGAAGCGGGCGCCCACGTCCTGGATGTCGAAGACGACGGTGTCCACGCCGGAGGCGGTGAAGATGTCGGCCAGTGGCTGCCCGCTCTTCAGGTACGTGTCGTAGACCGGGAGGCCGGTCGCCGGGTCGTCGTGGCGGCCCTCGGATCCGCCGGCCTGGGCGGTGCCCCGGAAGCCGTGCTCGGGGCCGAAGACGGCCACGAGGTTCACGCGGTCGTCCGCGTGCATGACGTCGACGATGTGGCGGGCGTCTCGGGTGATGCCGGTGGGGTTGGTGACGATGCCGACGCGTTCCGCTCGGAGCAGGGTGTAGCCGTCTGCCGCCAGGCGGTCGAAACCGGTCCGCAGGCGGCGGGCGCCCTTCGGTTCCTGGGCGGCCGTGGCCGTGGCTGTGGAGGGTGGGCCCGCCGAGAACGCCGCCGCGGCGGTTGTGGCGGCGAGGAGACTCCGTCTGGACAGGCGGCGCATGGGACGACCTCCGTGGTTTGCGGAAGGCTGGCAGGAGCACGCTAAGCGCTGCCGCCTGTTGTTCGTAAGCTGCGGGTCGAGTGTGGCTTGTCGCGCCCACGCGGCGGAGCCGCATATCGATGCAGCCCCGCGCCCCTATAGGGGCGCGCCTGACCTTCCCTCTCTACATACCGACTGGTTAGTCTGGCGTGTCGAGCGGAGCCGAGATCTCGTCGTGTCGAAGGAGACCGAACGTGGAAGCCGTGCAGGGTGCCGGAGTGGTTGTCACCGGAGCCGGAGGGGGCATCGGAGCCGCGCTCGCGCGGCGGTTCGCCGCCGAGGGGGCCCGGGTCGTGGTCAATGACCTGGATGGCGCGAAGGCGAAGGCTGTCGCCGACGAGATCGGCGGGATCGCGGTGCCGGGAGACGCCTCCGCGATGGTGGGTGAGGCCCGGGACGCGCTCGGCGGGAGCGTCGATGTCTACTGCGCCAACGCGGGGCTCGCCTCCGGCGGGTCGGAAGCGGCGCCCGAAGAGGTCTGGGGACTGGCCTGGGACGTGAACGTGATGGCGCACGTCCGCGCGGCCCACGCGCTGCTCCCCGCCTGGCTGGAGCGCGGCAGCGGCCGTTTCGTCTCCACGGTCTCGGCGGCCGGACTGCTCACGATGGTCGGCGCGGCCCCGTACAGCGTCACCAAGCACGGCGCGTACGCCTTCGCCGAGTGGCTCTCCCTCACGTACCGTCATCGCGGTCTGAAGGTCCACGCGATCTGTCCGCAGGGCGTCCGCACCGACATGCTCGCGAGCACCGGCAGCGCGGGCGACCTCGTGCTCCAGCCCACCGCCATCGAGCCCGAGGACGTCGCGGACGCCCTCTTCGCCGGGATCGAGGCGGACCGCTTCCTGATCCTGCCGCACCCCGAGGTCGCCGACTACTACCAGGCGCGCGCCACCGACCCCGACCGCTGGCTGACGAGCATGAACCACATCCAGCAGAAGTGGGAGGCGAACGGCCGGTGACCCCTTCCCGGTATGCGGCCCGGCCGTGGCTCGCGCTCCTGAACGACGCCCAGCGCGGGCCCGTCAGCCCCGACGACTCGGTCGTGCACGCCCTGCGCCGGGCCGTCGCCGAGGCCCCCGACCGCACCTTCCTCGCCTATTTCGATGGGCGTCTCAGCTACCGCGAGGCCGACGAACTGAGCGACTCCGTCGCCGGGCACCTCGCGGCCCGAGGCCTGGAGCGCGGCGACCGGGTCGCCGTCCTGCTGCAGAACTCCCCGCTCTTCGTCCTCGCCGTCCTCGGCGCCTGGAAGGCCGGCGCGACCGTCCTCCCCGTCAACCCCATGTACAAGTCGGGGGAGGTCACCCACGTCCTGCGGGACGGCGAGGTCACCGCGCTGATCTGCTCCGACCGGGCCTGGGAGTCGTACCTGCGCGAGACGGCCGCCGACTCGCCCGTACGCGTCGTGCTCACCGGCTGCGAACTGGATCTCCAGACGCGGGGCGACGCACGCGTACTGAACTTCGAGCGGCTGCCGCAGGCGCCGGACGCGGACGATCTGGTGACCGTCGCGAAGGCCGGTCACCGGGCCCCCGAGGGCCGTGACCCCCGCCCCTCGGACGTGGCGCTGATCAGCTACACCTCGGGCACCAGCGGCGCCCCCAAGGGAGCCACCAACACCCACGCCAACATCATGTACAACGCCGAGCGCCAGCGGACGGGCCTCGCGCTGCCCGAGGCGCCCGTGTACTTCGCGATGGCACCGCTGTTCCACATCACCGGGATGGTCTGCCAGTTCGCCGCATGCCTCAACAGCCTGGGCACGCTCGTCCTCGCGTACCGCTTCGAGGCGGGGGTCGTCCTCGACGCGTTCGCCGAACACCGGCCCCACTACACGGTCGGCCCGTCGACCGCCTTCATGGCCCTGGCCGCGCACCCGTCCGTGACGCCGGACCACTTCTCCTCCTTCGCGAACATCTCCTCCGGCGGCGCGCCGGTGCCGCCCGCGCTCGTGGAGAAGTTCCGGGCGGGCTTCGGGCCCTACATCCGCAACGGCTACGGACTCACCGAGTGCACCGCGCCCTGCGCCTCGGTGCCGCCAGGCCGGGAGGCACCCGTCGACCCCGTCTCCGGGACACTCGCCGTCGGACTGCCGGGGCCCGACACGGTCGTCCGGATCGTCGACGACCAGGGCGCGGAGGTCCCCTTCGGCGAGCAGGGCGAGATCCTCGTACGCGGCCCGCAGGTCGTGCCCGGCTACTGGCGCCGGCCCGAGGCCACCGCGGAGACCTTCCCGGACGGCGAGCTGCGCACCGGCGACATCGGCTTCATGGACGCGGACGGCTGGCTCTACGTGGTCGACCGCAAGAAGGACATGATCAACGCGTCCGGCTTCAAGGTGTGGCCGCGCGAGGTCGAGGACGTCCTCTACACCCACCCGTCGGTGCGCGAAGCCGCGGTCGTCGGGGTGCCCGACGGATACCGCGGCGAGACCGTGAAGGCGTACATCAGCCTGCGTCCGGGCGCCGATGAGGACCCCGCTGTACTCGCCGAATACTGCAAGGAGAGACTGGCCGCGTACAAATACCCGCGACAGGTCGAAATCCTGCCCGACTTGCCGAAGACGGCCAGTGGGAAGATCCTCCGTCGGGAACTGCGTTCCCGGTCGCGCGGCGGCCAGTAGACGGCCTACGTACAACGCCAACGCAACGCACACAGAACTCAACAAAGAACACTGGAAGGCAGGTGGCGGCAGTGCCCAGAACGACGGACGGGGACGGCACGCCCGTCCCGCGGCGGCTGCTGGCAGCCGCTACCCGGCTCTTCGCCGAGCGCGGCTACGACCGGACCTCGGTCCAGGAGATCGTCGAGGCGGCCGGTGTCACCAAGGGGGCGCTGTACCACTACTTCGGCTCCAAGGACGACCTGCTGCACGAGGTGTACGCGCGCGTGCTGCGTGTACAGCAGGAGCGGCTCGATGCCTTCGCCGAGGCCGACGCGCCGGTGGAGGAGCGGCTGCGTGGTGCCGCGGCGGATGTCGTCGTCACGACGATCGACAATCTCGACGACGGGGCGATCTTCTTCCGCTCCATGCACCACCTGAGCCCGGAGAAGAACAAACAGGTACGGGCCGAGCGGCGCCGCTATCACGAGCGGTTCCGGGCGCTCATCGAGGAGGGGCAGGAGTCGGGGGTCTTCTCGACGGCGACCCCGGCGGACCTCGTCGTGGACTACCACTTCGGTTCCGTCCACCACCTGTCGACGTGGTACCGCCCTGACGGTCCGCTCCCCCCGCAGGAGGTCGCCGACCACTTGGCGGACCTGCTGCTCCGGGCGCTCAGGCCGTAGCCCCCGTATCGCGCTGAACTCGCGCGTCCTCGAGTGCCGGAGGGGCTGACAGCCAGCCCCTCCGGCACTCGAGGACGCGCGAGTTCGCCGACGGGTCAGACGTACCGCTTCAGTTCCCGGCGTGCCAGTGAGCGCTGGTGGACCTCGTCCGGGCCGTCGGCGAGTTTCAGGGTGCGGGCGGCGGCCCACAGTTCGGCGAGGGGGAAGTCCTGGCTGACTCCGCCCGCGCCGTGCAACTGGACCGCCTTGTCGATGATGTCGACCACCGTACGAGGCGTCGCGATCTTGATGGCCTGGATCTCGGCGTGGGCACCCTTGTTGCCGACGGTGTCCATCAGCCAGGCCGTCTTGAGCACCAGCAGACGAAGCTGCTCGACGGCCACCCGCGCGTCGGCGATCCAGTTGTGTACGACGCCCTGCTCGGCCAGTTGCTTGCCGAAGGCCGTACGGGAGACCGCCCGCCGGCACATCAGCTCGATCGCCCGCTCGGCCATGCCGATCAGCCGCATGCAGTGGTGGATCCGGCCGGGACCCAGTCGCGCCTGGGCGATGGCGAAGCCGCCGCCCTCCTCGCCGATGAGGTTCGAGGCCGGGACCCGGGCCCCGTCGAAGACCACCTCGGCGTGACCGCCGTGCGAGTGGTCCTCGTACCCGTAGACCTGCATCGCACGACGCACCTCCACACCGGGTGTGTCACGCGGTACCAGCACCATCGACTGCTGGCGGCGGATGTCGGACCCGTCCGGATCCGTCTTGCCCATCACGATGAAGATCTTGCAGTCGGGGTTCATCGCCCCGGAGATGTACCACTTGCGCCCGCTGATGACGTACTCGTCTGTGCCGTCGGTGGATCGCTCGATCAGCGTGGTGATGTTCGTGGCGTCGGACGAGGCCACCTCGGGCTCGGTCATCGCGAACGCCGAGCGGATCTCGCCGGCGAGGAGCGGCTCCAGCCACTGCTTCCGCTGCCGCTCGTCGCCGAACTGGGCGAGCACCTCCATGTTGCCGGTGTCCGGCGCCGCGCAGTTCAGCGCGGTCGGCGCCAACTGCGGGGAACGGCCGGTGATTTCGGCGAGGGGCGCGTACTGGAGGTTGGTCAGCCCGGCACCGTACTCGGAGTCGGGCAGGAAGAGATTCCACAGGCCCTGACGGCGGGCCTCGGCCTTCAACTCCTCGACCACGGCCGGGGTGTCCCACGGCGAGGCGAGCAGCTCGCGCTGCTCGTGGGCGACGGCCTCCGCCGGATAGACGTACTCGTCCATGAAGGCGAGCAGCTTGGCGCGCAGCTCTTCGGTGCGTGCGTCGAATGCGAAGTCCATGGCCGGTCAGCCTTCCTGAAGAGTGGTCAGGCCGTGCTCGATGAAGACGGGGACCAGGTCGCCTATGCGGTCGAAGCCCGCGCCGACGGTCTGGCCGAGCGTGTAGCGGTAGTGGATGCCCTCCAGGATCACGGCGAGTTTGAACCACGCGAACGCCGTGTACCAGGCGACGGCGGACACGTCGCGCCCCGAGCGCGCGGCGTACCGCTCGATCAGCTCGGCCGGGTCCGGATGCCCGGCGGCCCTGGCCGTCGTGGAGACCGGCGAGTCGGGCATGCCGATCGGGATGCTGTACATCACCAGCAGTCCCAGGTCGGTGAGCGGATCGCCCAGCGTGGACATCTCCCAGTCGAGGATCGCCTTGATCTCGTCGTCCTCGCCGATCAGCACGTTGTCCAGGCGGTAGTCGCCGTGCACGACCGTGGCCGTGGGGGAGTGCGGCAGCTCGCGCCCCAGCGCGGCGTGCAACTCGTCGACCCCGGCCAGGTCGCGGTTGCGGGAGGCGTCCAACTGCTTGCCCCAGCGCCGCAGTTGCCGGTCGAGAAAGCCCTCGGGCCGACCGAAGTCGGCGAGGCCCGCCTCGGCGGGTTCCACGGCGTGCAGCTCGACCAGCGTGTCCACCAGCGCGAGCACGGCTCCGCGCGTGCGCTCCGGGCCGAGCGGCGCGAGCTGCTCGGCGGTCCGGAAGGGGGTGCCCTCCACGAAGTCCATGACGTAGAACGGCGCGCCCAGCACGTCGACGTCCTCGCACAGCAGGCGCGTACGCGGTACGGGTACGGCGGTCGGGTGCAGCGCGGTGATCACCCGGTGCTCGCGCTTCATGTCGTGCGCGGTGGCCAGCACGTGCCCCAGCGGAGGGCGGCGTACGACCCACTTCGAGGTGCCGTCCGTCACCGCGTACGTGAGGTTGGACCGTCCGCCCTCGATCAACCGGCCGGTCAACGGGCCGTCGACCAGTCCGGGCCGCTCGCTGTCGAGCAGGCCGCGCAGCCGGTCGAGATCGAGACCTGGGGGGTGGTCTGAGCTCATCGTGTTTCCTCCGTACCCCGTGCTTCAGGACTCCCCACATGATGCCGACCGGTCGGTATGCAGTCCAGTGTGGGGGCAAAACGTGACTGGCGTCTCGATCACGCAGGAACCCCCCGGGCCGTCGTCGACAGCTCGGGGGGTTCCGGTTCTTCCGTGCCCGACGGTTGCCTAGTGGTCGTCCCAGTGGCCGTCGTGCCGTGCGTGGCGATGACCGTCATGAACGTAGTCCACGTGGTCGCCGTGCGTCACGGCGGCGTGGCCGCAGTCCTTGCCGTGCTCGTGGCCGTGCTCCTCGTGGGCGATGTGCCCGTCCGGCTCGCACTCGTCCCAGTGTTCCGAGTGCTGCCGGTGCAGATGTCCGTCGTGCGCGTAGTCGACGTGGTCGCCGTGCGGTACCTCGGTGTGCCCGCAGTCCGGGCCGTGGGCGTGCGCGTGGGCGGTGTGTTCCTGGTGGAGGGTGGTCATGGTGCTCACCTTCGGAGGAGGTGGGGAGTGTGACGCCGGTCAGGCTAGCCACATGAAAGCCAACATATCCGCCCAAACTGGCACCTTCTGTGTGTGGGTACCCCAGAGGGTCGAGCCGGCACCCGGCCAGGACACCTCAGAGGACGAGGGCCACCGCGCACCCCGCCAGCGCGACCGTGCACAGGACGGCGACGCTCGCGTGCCTCGTCGTGAGCAGCGCGGGCTCTCCGTCCTCGGCCAGCGCGCGAATCCGCTGATGCGCCACGGTGAGGAGCCCCAGCCACAGCGCGCAGCACAGCGCGGCCACCGTGATGCCCGCGGCGCTCGTTCCGCCGTGCAGTGCCGACTTCACGGCCAGCACGGCGGCCACGGTCCCGGCCAGGGTCGTACGCCGCCACGCCAGCCGCGTACGTTCCGGCTGCAGGCCGGGGTCCCGGTCGGCTCCTGTGCCCTGGGGGCCCGAGGTCATCCCTCCCACCCAAACAGCACGACCACCATCATCGCGACGGCCACGAAGGCGACGCCGATGCTCAGCAGTGCCGGAAACCGCGACACGGGCAGGTCCTCGCCGCGCCGCATCGCCCGCTCGCATCGCACCCAGTGGTTCACGGCCCGCAGCGCGCACAGCACGCCCGCGCCGAGCAGTCCGAGCGCCAGCCCGACTCGCCAGGCCCATCGCAGATCCGGCAGAAACTGATCCACGGCGAAGCCGCCGCCGATCAGTGCGAGCGAGGTCCGGAGCCACGCGAGGAACGTCCGCTCGTTCGCCAACGAGAAGCGGTAGTCCGGCGTGCTGCCGTCCTCCTTGATCCGCTCAGGAGCGAACCACAACCGGATGTTCCGCACGAATTCGCTCACGCGAGGACCTTACTCATTGCTGGTGCGTCGCCTGTGGCCGGTGGGTGGGGGCGGGGCCGCGCCGGTATGTCACGTTCGCGACCACTGGGCGTACTGCCCTGAGTGCCATGGTGAACGTCTCCAGCGGGAGCCCTACGTCGCGAACGTTGACATACCGGCACGGCCCCGCCCCCGGGTACGTTGGCGACTGCGGCCCGGTGGGCGACCGTCGGCACGGCCCCACCACCGGGTGCGTTGGCGGCTGCGGCACGGTGGAGGACCGCCGCCGGGTGCGTTGGCGGCTGCGGCCCGGTGGGCGGCCGCCCCGGGTGGTGTGATTCCGCGGCCCCGGTGGGGGACGGCCGCCGGGTGGTGTGCCGTCTGCAGCCTGGTGGGGGACTGCCGTCGGTCGCCGTACGGGCGGAGGGGACGTGGCGGGGTGTCCGCCCGCAGCGGATGGCGCGTCCGCACCGGGTGCCCTTGGAAACTGACGCGGTCGCGCCAGACCGAGGACGGATACCCCGCCGCGGCCCCGCCCCCACGATGACGGCCAGGCGCACGACCGCGGCTCGCAGACGACAGCCGGTCCCCACCCCCTCAGGGGCGCGAGGAACTGCGCGACCAGCCACGACGAACCCGCAGACGAAACTCAACCCCCACCCCCCAAGGGGCGCGGGGAACTGCGCGACCAGCCGCAACAAACCCGCAGACGAAACTCAACCCCGTTCCCGCAAAGCCCGCAGCCGCGAATACGCCGCCAAGCCGTCCGGTACCCACTCCCACTCCGCCAACCGCCGCCCCACCTCCGCCTCCGGCAGGAACCCGTGCCAGGCGACCTCCTCCACCTGAGGGTCCACCGGCAGCTCGCAGAGCACCTCGTACACGGCCGACCACCAGCTCTTCCCGGCCCCGTCTTCGTACAGGAACTTGAAGAGAAAGGTCGGGCGGGGAAGCCCGGAAACCCCCAGCTCCTCCTCGGCCTCCCGCAGTGCCCCGTGGTCGTACGACTCGCCCGCCCCGACGACCCCGCCCACGAACATGTCGTACATCGAGGGAAACACCAGCTTGGTCGACGTGCGCCGGTGGACGAACAGGTGCCCCCGCGCATCCCTGACCTGGATGAACGTGCACCGATGCCGCAGCCCCCGCGCGTACACGTCCCCGCGCCTGGCCTGGCCTACCACCACGTCCCGCTCGTCGACGACATCGAGGATCTCGTCGGCAGCGCTCATACCCGGACCCGCATCCGCTCCTTGGGCGTTGCCCCACTCGGCATCGCGGGATGCATGCCGAGCAGCACCACCCCCACCACGATCCCGGCAAGGCCCAGAGCCTCCCAGGTCAGAGCCCCCGCGTCGGTGCGCAACCGGTCTCCGAGGAACCCCACCCCGCAAGCTATCCCGGCCAGCGGCTGCGCCGCGGTCAGCGCGGGCAGCGACATCCGCAGCGGCGCCGTCTCGAACGCGCTCTGGACCAGTACGAGCCCCGTGATCCCGAGCGCCACGACCCCGTAAACCTGCCAACCCGTGGCCAGCGCGATCCAGCCGCCGTCGGAGAACCGCTGGCCGCTCACGCGGGTGAGCGCGTCCTGCACGCCGTAGAGGAGACCCGCCGCCACGCCCAGCAGTACGGGGCCGGCGCTCAGCCGGGACCGCTTCGCGTACGTGGTGAGGAGGAGGGCGAGGCCGAGGGCGACGCCGATGATCAGCCACTGGCGGAACGGGTCGGTGCGGGCGTCGCCGCCCTGCGGCTGGCCGGCCACGATGAACGCCGTCACGCCGCCCGCGAGCAGCAGAAGCCCGGCCCAGCCCTGCCGTCCGAGCGGCTGCCGGGTCTGGCGGCGGGAGAGTACGAGTGCAAACACCAGGTTCGTCGCGAGCAGCGGTTCGACGAGGGAGACCTCGCCGTTCGCGAGAGCGATCGCGCCGAGCACCATGCCGGCCACCATCAGCCCGATGCCGCCCAGCCAGCGCGGCACCCGCACCAGGTCGAGGAGCAGGCGCGGGGAGAGGAAGTCGCCCAGCGGAGCGTGCGACGCGGCGTTCTGCTGGAGCACGAAGCCGAAGCCGAGGCAACAGGCCGCGCCTACGGCGAGAAGGAGAACCAGGACCGACACGCTGCGTACCTCGGGGGTCTCGGACGGTGACGGGGCGGGGTGCGGGTATCGAACGACTGTAGCCCAGTACCCAAAACCCGGCAGTTGACTGGGTCACTCCGGTGCCCAAGGATCTGACTGACCAGTAACAAGGCCGAGGAGGACCTGCTCATGGCGTACGACGCAGATGTGATCGTGATCGGGGCGGGCCTCGCAGGGCTCGCGGCGACCGCGGAGCTCGTCGACGCAGGGCGCAAGGTGATCCTTCTCGACCAGGAGCCGGAGCAGTCGATCGGCGGCCAGGCGCACTGGTCGTTCGGCGGGCTCTTCTTCGTGGACTCGCCCGAGCAGCGCCGGATGCGAATCAAGGACAGTCACGCGCTGGCCCTCCAGGACTGGATGGGCACCGCGGGCTTCGACCGTCCGGAGGACCACTGGCCCCGGAAGTGGGCCGAGGCGTACGTCGACTTCGCGGCCGGGGAGAAGCGGTCCTGGCTGCACAAGCAGGGGGTGCGTTGGTTCCCCGTGGTGGGCTGGGCCGAGCGTGGCGGTTATGACGCCAGTGGGCATGGGAACTCCGTGCCCCGGTTCCACATCACGTGGGGTACGGGGCCTGGGCTTGTCGCACCTTTTGAGCGGCGGGTGCGGGCGGGGGTTGCCCGTGGCCTCGTCCAGCTCAAGTTCCGGCATCGGGTCACCGGGCTGTCGCGGAGCGCGGGTGACATCGACACCGTGAGCGGTGAGGTACTGGAGCCCTCGGACATCCAGCGGGGCCAGGCCAGCGGCCGTGCCGTCACCGGGGCCTTCGAGTTCCGGGCTCAGGCCGTGATCGTCACGTCGGGTGGCATCGGCGGCAATCACGATCTCGTGCGTGCCAACTGGCCCGAGCGGCTCGGCAGCCCGCCCGAGCGGATGATCTCCGGGGTGCCTGCCCATGTCGATGGCGAGATGCTCGCGATCACCGAGGGCGCGGGCGCGCGTCTCATCAATCGCGACCGCATGTGGCACTACACCGAGGGCATCCAGAACTGGAACCCCATCTGGGAGAAGCACGGTATCCGCATCCTGCCCGGGCCGTCGTCGCTGTGGCTGGACGCCCGGGGTAACCGGCTGCCCGTCCCGCTTTTCCCCGGCTTCGACACCCTCGGCACGCTCGAGCACATCATGAAGACCGGGTACGACTACACGTGGTTCGTGCTCGACCAGAAGATCATCGGTAAGGAGTTCGCGCTCTCGGGTTCGGAGCAGAACCCCGATCTGACGGGCAAGTCCGTCAAGGGTGTGTTCCAGCGGGCGCGGGCCGATGTGCCGGGGCCGGTGCAGGCGTTCATGGACAAGGGCGTCGATTTTGTAGTGGAGAAGGATCTTGGTGCGCTGGTGCGGGGCATGAACGCGCTCACCAAGGAGCCGCTCATCGACGAGGCGGCGCTGCGGCAGCAGATCACCGCGCGGGATCGGGAGATCGCCAACCCGTTCACCAAGGACCTCCAGGTCACCGCGATCCGCGGGGCCCGCGCCTATCTCGGCGACAAGCTGATCCGTACGGCCACCCCGCACCGCATCCTCGACCCCAAGGCCGGGCCCCTCATCGCCGTACGGCTCAACATCCTGACCCGCAAGACGCTCGGCGGTCTGGAGACCGACCTCGCGTCCCGGGTGCTCACCGAGGGCGGCGACCCGCTGTCCGGGGTGTACGCGGCGGGGGAGGCGGCCGGGTTCGGCGGCGGCGGAGTACATGGATACCGGTCCCTGGAAGGGACGTTCCTCGGTGGCTGCCTGTTCTCGGGGCGTGCGGCGGGGCGGGCGGCGGCGAAGGCCGTCAGCTGACGGTCCGGGTGGTGGCGGGCCCACCCGAGAGCCCTCGACGGGTCGTTGATGCGTGTAAAGCAACGGCCGGGCTTGACGTGAACCATTGGCTGGGGGTTTTCTGTCCGTAATCAGGCCCTGACGGACTTCAATCACCGGTGAATGTCAACCGGTTGCACAAAATGCCCACTGAAAAACCGCGTCGTGTGAGGAAGTTCCGCGGTGTCCCCACCCCCGCCACCCCTGGGTCGCGGCCGCAAGCGCGCGGCCCAGGCATTCGACGCCGCGCTCGACGACGCCGAACTCGTCGCTGCCCGTGCCGCGTTGGCCCAGGGGCGGTGGACGGCCGTACGCGGCCTGCTCGTCGCGACCGGCGACGACTGGGACCGCCGCGGGCATCGCGTCACCGCTCTCGCGCAGGAGACGAGTACGTTCGCCTGGGCCAGTGACTGGCTGGTCGCCGAGCCCGAGTCCGGCGATGCCTCCGTGCTGCTCGCCCTTGCCTCCGTGCAGCGTGCCCTGAACGGCAAGGACAAGCCCGACCGGGCGCGCGAGGCCTGCCGTACCGCCGCCGCGCTGCTGCCCGCCGACCCCACGCCCTGGCTCGGGCTGCTGATGCTGGAGCGCGTGCTCGGCGTCGAGCAGGACGTGGTCCAGCTCTTCGACGAGGTGCGTCACCGGTACCCCGACCATCACCACGCCCACCATCTGATGGTCGCGCGGCTCGCCGAGCGGCGGCCGGAGGCCGGGCAGGACCCGCTGCACGAGGTCTACGACTTCGCGACCTGGTCGGCCGAACAGGCCCCCGCCGACTCGCCGTTGGCCATCCTCCCCGTCGTCGCCCATGCCGAGCGCTATCGCGTCCTGGCCGCCGCGGGCGCTGAGCCCGCCGACCCCGTGGCCTCCGGACACTGGGTGGGCCGACGGGCCCGCCAGGTGATGAAGGCGGCCTTCGACTGGTGGCTGGAGTGGGAGCGCGACGACCATCCGCGCAGCCAGATCGACCTCAACTTCCTTGCCCACGCCAAGTTCTGCGAGGGCCGGGGCGCCGAAGCGGCCGCGCTCTTCCACCGCATCGGACCGCACGCCACCCCGGTGCCGTGGTCGTACCCCGACCGTGACCCGCACAAAGCCTTCCGTGCCGCGCGCGACAGTGTGCTCGGCGCGGTCTGAACGACACCCCGGCAATCCGAAAGGACATCCCCGCCATGACGACGGGCCGTTCGAATACCTCGAGTGCGACGAGCACGAGCAGACAGACCGCCGCCGACAGCGGCATCAGCACCTTCAAGGGCCAGGACCGGGCCCTGCGCTCCGACCGCCTCGGTACGGGGGGCCTGCTGCTCTCCGTCCTTGCGGCCACCGCCCCGCTCATGGTGGTCGCCGGTGTCATGCCCACCACATTCGCGGTGATGGGCATCGTCGGCCAGCCGTTGCTCTTCGTCCTCCTCGGCATCGTGCTCGTCCTCTTCAGCGTCGGGTACGCCGAGATGAGCCGCCACGTCCACAACGCGGGCGCCTTCTACGCGTACATCTCCCGAGGCCTCGGCGGCACCGCGGGCTCGGGCGCCGCGGCGGTCGCGCTCGTCGCGTACAGCGCGCTGCAGATCGGCATCTACGGCATCTTCGGCTTCGAGGTGTCCGGCCTGTGCGCCACCTACCTCG
Source organism: Streptomyces sp. NBC_00878 (assembly GCF_026341515.1). Lineage (NCBI taxonomy): Bacteria > Bacillati > Actinomycetota > Actinomycetes > Kitasatosporales > Streptomycetaceae > Streptomyces > Streptomyces sp. NBC_00878. The sequence continues at coordinate 8,786,591 of NZ_JAPEOK010000001.1, forward strand.
ACACCGAAGTCGCCTGGTGGATACCGGCGTTGGCGGCGGCGCTGGCCGTCGGCGGGCTCGGCTGGCTGAAGATCGACGTGAACGCGCGCGTGCTCGGTGTGCTGCTGGTCATCGAGGTCGCGCTCGTCGTCATCTTCGACATCGCGGCCGTCGCCGACCCCGCCAAGGAGGGCCTGTCGCTGCACGCCTTCAACCCCGACACCCTCACCGGCGCGGGCGTCAGCACCGCGCTGTGCTTCTGCATCGCCGCCTTCACCGGCTTCGAACAGGCCCCGGTGTACGCGGAGGAGACCAGCCGCCCGCACGTCCTGGTCCCGCGCGTGATGTTCCTCGCGATCGGCTTCGTCGCCGTCTTCTTCGCGATCAGCTCCTGGGCGCTGACCGTCGCCGCCGGGCCCGCGGGAATCGTGGGCGCCGCACAGAAGCAGAGCGCGGGGCTGCTGTTCTTCCTCACCGAGGAGCGGCTCGGCGGGACGTTCACGGACGTGCTCCATGTGCTGTTCGTGACCGGCATGTTCGCGGCGCTGCTCAGCTTCCACAACGTCGTGGCGCGGTACGCCTTCGCCATGGGCCGGGAGGGCCTGCTGCCCTCCGTCTTCGGCCGGACCACGGGCGCCAGCGGCGCGCCGGGCACGGGATCCCTGCTGCAGACGGTCATCGCCGTGGTGGTCGTCGCCGCGTTCGCCGTCGCCGACGACAAGCCGACCGGCGACCCGACCGCGCCCGTGCTGCAGCTGTTCACCTGGATGGGCAACATCGGCGCCCTCGGCGTCACCCTGCTGATGGCCGTGGCCTCGCTCTCCGTCGTCGTGTTCTTCACCCGCCGGGGCGCCGCGGGGGCCCAGGCCTGGCGCCTCGCGGCCTCGGTGGCCGCCGGTGTCTCGCTGCTCGTCATCGCCGGCTACACCGTCAAGGACTTCGACGTCCTCGTGGGCGCGGGCCCCGACTCCTCGCTGAGCTGGGTGCTGCCCGGCATCATCGTGCTGGCCGCCGTGACGGGCGTCCTCCAGGGCCTCTTCCTGCGCGCCCGCAAGCCCGAGGCGCACGCCAGGATCGGGCTCGGCAACGAGGCGTTCCAGCTGGAGAAGGCGGCCGAGGCCGACGCCGACGCGTGAGCGGCCCCTGTCCGCGGGAGCTCCGATTCTGAGTAAGCCGTAAGAAGTGGTTACGGAAGTCTGACGGGCACCCTTGACCTCTGGCCTAAGGGGGCCGGGGGTGTTCGAATCAATAAGTGAACACGGAACAACCGACCGCGTCGGATCCGGAGGGGAGCGGCACCCCTGTGGGGCGGCGGCTCATGCTTGGGATGCTCGGACTGGGAGCACTGGGCGTGGCCGCCGCCCCCACCCTCCAGCGCGGCCTGGAGTCCTTCCTCGGCGGCGCCGCGGACAAGGACCCGACCGGCCTGACCGGCCTCCTCCCCAACGGCGGCGGCTTCCGCTACTACTCGGTCGCCTCGTCCGTCCCGCGCAAGAACGACGACACCTACCGCCTCAAGATCGACGGTCTGGTCGACCACCCTGCCACGTACACGCTGGCCGACCTGCGCGCGCTGCCGCAGACCCGGATGGTCCGCGACGTCCAGTGCGTCACGGGGTGGAGAGTGCCCGACACGCCCTTCGAAGGGGTACGGCTGTCCCAGCTGCTGGATGCGGCGGGGGTGCGGTCCTCTGCCGGGGCCGTGCGGTTCACATGCTTCGACGGTGCGTACTCGGAGAGCCTGACCCTGGCCCAGGCCCGCCGCGCCGATGTCCTCGTGGCTCTGCGTATGCAGGACAAGGATCTGAACCACTCCCACGGTGGTCCGGTCCGTCTCTATGTCGCTCCCATGTACTTCTACAAGTCCGCGAAGTGGCTCTCCGGCATCACCCTCACCTCGGACGTCCGCCCCGGCTACTGGGAGGACCGGGGGTACGACGTGGACGCGTGGGTCGGCCGATCGAACGGACGGGACGATGACGCGACCTGAGACCGAGGCCCCGGGCGCGCCCGACCGGGCGGCGAACACCGGGGACCGCTTCGCGAGTGCGGTGCGGGTGCGGCGGTTCTCGCCCGCCGAGCGGTGGGTGCACCGGGCGACGGCGGTGCTGATGGGGCTGTGCGTGGCGACCGCGGCCTGTCTCTACCTGCCCGAGTTCGCCGAACTCGTCGGCCGGCGCGAGCTGGTGGTGCGGGTGCACGAGTGGTCGGGGCTGTTGCTGCCGGTGCCCGTCCTGGCCGGGCTCGTCTCGCGGGCCTTCCGGAAGGACCTGCGGCTGCTCAATCGCTTCGGGGCGCACGATCGGGTGTGGCTGCGGTCGGCGCTGCGGCGTGACGCCCGGCCCGAGTCCCGGCCGTCCGGGAAGTTCAACGCCGGGCAGAAGGTGTACGCGGCGTGGATCGCCGGGGCGGTTCTGGTCATGCTGGGCACGGGGTTGCTGATGTGGTTCACGCATCTTGCCCCGCTCGTGTGGCGTACGAGCGCGACCTTTGTGCATGACTGGCTCGCCCTGACGATTGGCATCGTCCTTGCGGGGCACATCGGGATGGCCCTGGCCCGTCCGGAGGCTCGGCGGGGGCTCCGGACGGGGGCGGTCAGTCGGGAGTGGGCCGAGCGGGAGCATCCGCTGTGGCGGCCGTAGCCTCCGGCGGTTAGGGAGGGTGACTGTTGCTTGTCGGCTGCGGGTTGCCTGTGGCTGGTCGCGCCCCCGATGGGGGCCCCCGCTCGAGCGAAGCCGAGAGTGGGGAGGAGCCGCAGAATGTCACAGCCACGCGCCCCTGAAGGGGGCGCCCCCTCCGGGTGAGTTGGCAGCCGTCAGGCGTACTTTTCGGTCTCCCCGAAGTCCAGCAGCACCTTGCAGGACTCCGCGCGGTTTGCCGCCAGGGTGAAGGCCGATTCCGCGTCGGTGAGGGGGATCACCGCGCTGACCAGGTTGTCGAAACGTGGCTCCCGGGCCAGGAGGGCGAGTGCGTCGTCGAACTCCTCGTCGAAGCGGAAGGCTCCTCGGAGTTCGATCTCGCGGCTGACGACGAGGTTGCCGGCGAAGGGGGACTGGCCCGGAGGCAGCATGCCGAGTTGGACCACGACGCCGCCACGGCGTACGAGGCGGAGGCAGGTGTCGAGGCCCGCGGCGACGCCCGAGGCCTCGATGGCCGTGTCCACCTCGGAGGGCCAGGCGGGAGAGGACGGGTCGTCCGCCCGTACGGTGTCGTCCGCGCCCGCCGCCACCGCGTACTCCAGTGCGCGCGGGAGCAGGTCCGTGACCGTGACCCGTGTGGCACCCGCCGCCTTCGCCGCCGCGACGATCAGGCAGCCGATGGGTCCGGCACCGGTGACGAGGACGTGTTCGCCGGTCACGTCGCCGGCTCGTCGTACCGCGTGCAGTGCGACCGACAGGGGCTCGGCCAACGCCGCCCGGCGGAGGGGAAGTCCGGCGGGGATTGTTCGCAACTGTTCGGCGGGGACTACCACTTGAGCCGCGAAGCCGCCCTGGACGTGCGGCGAGCGGGCCGCGCTGCCGAGGTAGCGGGTGTCACGGCACACGTTCCGGCGGCCGTCGGAACACTCCGGGCACACCCCGCAGGGGGTCGCGGGGTGCACGGCGACGGCCGTACCGGGGACGGGACCTGACGTGGCGTCACCGTACTGAAGTACCGTCCCGACCACCTCGTGGCCGAGGACCATCGGCTCGCGGAGGCGGAAGTCGCCCACGCCGCCGTGCCGCCAGTAGTGCAGGTCGGACCCGCACACTCCGCCGTACCGGACGGCGACGAGGGCCTCGCCGGGGCCGGGGGAGGGGACCGGGAGTTCGTCCACGCGCAGGTCGTCCTGGCCGTGGATCACGCAACCGAGCATCAGTACACACCCTTTCGGAGAACTCAGAGAGCTCAGAGGACTCAGAGGACTTAGAGAACTTAGAGAACTTAGAGAACGCTGGTCATGCCGCCGTCGACGTACAGCATCTGTCCGCTGACGAAGTCCGCGGCGGGAGAGGCGAGGAACAGCACCCCGCCGATCAGGTCGTCCGTACGGCCCCAGCGGCCGGCCGGGGTCCGTCGGCGGACCCAGGCGCTGAACTCCGCGTCGTCGACGAGGGGTTGGGTCAGCTCGGTCTCGATGTAGCCGGGGCCGAGGCCGTTGACCTGTACCCCGTGCGGTCCCCAGTCGGCGCACATGCCCTTGGTGAGCATCTTCAGCGCGCCCTTGGTGGCGGCGTACGGCGCGATCCCGGGCCGTACCACCTCGCTCTGCAGGGAGCAGATGTTGACGATCTTGCCGTGGCCGCGCGCGGTCATGCCCCGGGCGGCCTCCCGGCCGACGAGGAAGGCGCTGGTGAGGTTGGTGTCGAGGATGCGGTGCCAGTCGGCGTCCGTGAACTCCAGGAGCGGAGCCCGCAGTTGCATCCCGGCGTTGTTGACGAGGATGTCCAGCGGGCCCACCCGCGCCTCGACGTCGGCTATTCCGGCGGCCACCGACGGGCCGTCCGTGACGTCGAAGGCGGCCGTGTGGACCTCGCCGGGCAGTTCCGCGGCGGCCTTGGTGAGCCGGTCGGTGTCGCGGCCGTTCAGGACCACGGTGCAGCCGGCCTCCGCGAGGCCCCGGGCCAGTGCGAGGCCGATGCCGCGGCTGGAACCGGTGACCAGCGCCGTCCGGCCGCTGATGTCGAAGAGAGGGTGAGTCATCGTCGTACTACTCCCGGGGAACGAGCTAGATCACTAGGGACAGGAGGAGGACCAGAGCGCCGGCGACCACCGAAATGATGGTCTCCATGACCGACCAGGTCTTGATCGTCTGGCCGACGCTGAGGCCGAAGTACTCCTTGACCAGCCAGAACCCGGCGTCGTTCACGTGAGAGAAGAACAGTGAACCGGCGCCGATGGCCAGCACGAGCAGCGAGGCGTGCGTGGTCGACATGTCGGCCGCGAGCGGGGCCACGAGACCGGCTGCCGAGATGGTGGCGACGGTCGCGGAACCGGTCGCGAGCCGGATCGCCACCGCTATCAGCCAGGCGAGCAGCAGCGCGGGTATCGACCAGTCCTCGGATATGTCCAGGATCATCTGGCCCACACCGGAGTCGATCAGCGTCTGCTTGAAGCCGCCGCCCGCGCCGACGATCAGCAGGATGCCCGCGATCGGGGCGAGGGACTTCTCGACGGTCGAGGAGATCCGGTCCTTGGTGAAACCGGCCGCCCGGCCGAGGGTGAAGATGGCGACCAGCACGGCCGCGAGCAGGGCGATCAGCGGCGAGCCGATCACGTCGAAGACGCGCTGCACCATGTGCGCGGGGTCGTCGATGACGATGTCCACCAGCGCCTTGGCCAGCATCAGCACGACCGGCAGCAGCACGGTGGCGAGGGTGACGCCGAAGCCGGGGCGCTTCTCCAGGTCCTCGGAGGCGCGTTGGGGAATCATTTTCTCCGGCGCCGGGACGTCCACCCAGCGGGCCGCGTACTTGGAGAAGAGCGGGCCCGCGATGATCACCGTCGGGATGGCGACCAGGATGCCGAGGGCGAGGGTGACACCGAGGTTCGCCTTGACCGCGTCGATCGCGACCAGCGGGCCGGGGTGCGGCGGGATCAGCCCGTGCATCACGGACAGACCGGCGAGCGCCGGGATGCCGATGCGCATCAGCGAGTAGTTGCCCCGCTTGGCCACCATCAGGACGACCGGGATCAGCAGCACGATCCCGACCTCGAAGAACAGCGGCAGCCCGATCACCGAGGCGATCAGCACCATCGCCCACGGCATCGCCCGGCCGCCCGCCTTGGCGAGGATCGTGTCGACGATCTGGTCGGCCCCGCCCGAGTCCGCGAGCAGCTTGCCGAGTATCGCGCCGAGCGCGATCAGCACGCCCACGCCCGCCACGGTCGAACCGAGACCGGCCGAGAAGCTGGTGATCGCCTTGTCGAGCGGCGCCCCGGCGAAGGCGCCGAGCGCCAGCGACCCGATGGTCAGCGCGAGGAAGGCATGGAGCTTGAACTTGGTGATGAGCAGGACGATGACGGCGATGCCTGCCAGTACGGCGATGCCCAGCTGAGCATGGCCCGCCGAGGTGATCGGCTCGACGGGGTCCGCTGCCAGCATCTCGACGCTGAGTCTGGTCACGGTGGCTTTCCTTGGGTGGGAGCGGGGAGGTCTGTGGGGGTTGAGCGGGGGACTGGGGTTGCGAAGGGGGCTGTGGGTGGTGCCTGTCGGACTGCGGGGTTACCGGTCGGCGGGACTACCGGTCGGCGGGACTACCGTTCCGCGGTGGCTTCCCGGTCGAGGTCGCTCAGCGCGGTCATCGCCCGGTCGGTGATCTCCTCGGGGCTGCCGATGACGTCCACGGCGACACCCGTCTCGTCCGCCTGGAGCGGTTGGAGGGTGGCGAACTGGGAGTCGAGGAGTGCCGTCGGCATGAAGTGGCCCTGGCGGTGTGCCATCCGGTCCTCGATGAGTTCGCGGTCACCGGTGAGGTGGACGAAGACGACCCCGGGAGCGGCCGCCCTGAGCCGGTCCCGGTAAGCGCGCTTCAGCGCGGAGCTGCTGACCACCCCGCCGAGTCCGGCCCGCCCGTGCGCCCAGGCGCCGATGGCGTCGAGCCAGGGCCCGCGGTCCTCGTCGGTCAGCGGTGTCCCGGCCGTCATCTTGGCGATGTTGGCCTCGGGGTGGAAGTCGTCGCCCTCGGCGTACGGAACGCCGAGCCGCTGGGCGAGCAGGGGACCGATGGTGGTCTTGCCGGTGCCCGCCACTCCCATGACCACGACGACGTGGGGGGTGCTCATCACTGCCTCGCTGTCTTCTTCGGCCGCATCCGTCACGACACTGAAACCCATAGGTCTGATGAATTCAAGAGTCTGTGACGCATAAGTCTGACTTTTTGTTCCGGCTGTCCGCCTCGTAGGCTGAGCCTCATGAGCACATCGGGCCGGGGGCTGCACGGCCGTGTACTGGAGAGCCTCGGTCCCGCCATCACCGCGGGTGAGTACCCCCCGGGGAGCGTGCTGCGGACCGACGAACTGGCACAGCGTTTTGAAGTGTCACGCTCCGTGATGCGCGAGGCCGTCCGGGTCCTGGAGTCGATGCACCTGGTCGAGTCCCGCCGCCGGGTGGGTGTGACCGTACGTCCCGCGTACGAGTGGAATGTCTACGATCCCCAGGTCATCCGGTGGCGTCTGGCGGGCGTCGACCGGCCGCGCCAGCTGCGCTCCCTGACCGTGCTGCGCTGTGCTGTCGAACCGGTCGCCGCCGGCCTGGCCGCCAAGCACGCGACGGCCGAGCAGTGCGCCGAGCTCACCGAGTGCGCCCTCGGCATGGTGGCCAACTCGCGCGGCCACAAGCTGGAGGGGTATCTCGTCCACGACGTGGCCTTCCACCGGATCGTGCTGAACGCGTCCGGCAACGAGATGTTCGCCCGCCTCGGCGACGTGGTCGCCGAGGTCCTCGCGGGCCGCACTCATCACCAGGTCATGTTCGAGGACCCCGACCCGGCCGCCGTCACCCTGCACGTCCAGGTCGCGGAGGCCATCCGCGCGGGCGACGCGGTCCGCGCGGAAGAGCTGACCCGGGAGATCGTGGTGGGCGCGCTCCAGGAGCTGGACGTTCTGAGCCCGGAGCCCTGAGCCATCAGCTGTGAACACCCCCTGAACTCCTGGGCGATGTAACGGAGTTGTTCGCCCGCTGGTCTGTTGTTGCTGGTCGCGCCCGCGCGGCGGAGCCGCGTACGTGCACAGCCCCGCCCCCCTCAGGGGGGCTACTCGCCGATGTCGCCGTCCACCTTGTTTCGGGCAGGGTGCCCGGTCCTTCAGGGCTGGGGTGAATGCCCGCTCCCGCGTAGCGGGGCAGGGGTAGCCGAATCGCCTTCAGGGCGATTCGGCGTCTTGCCCAGGGTGACGGCGCGTCGCACGACAGCGACCAGCCAGGAGTTGAGGGAGCGGTCGTCGGCGTCGGCGGCGGCTCGTGCCTGTTCGTGCAGATCGTCGGGGAGTCTGAGGTTCACATGCTTCATGGGACCATTCTTGATCTAGAATGGTCCCATGGCAAGGTTCCGCATGTACCCGACGCCGCAGCAGGCGGAGCAGATGCTCCAGCACTGCGCGCATGCCCGGTACGTGTGGAACCTGGCGGTTGAGCAGCACGCGCACTGGCAGCCCGGCCGGAAGTCCGCGCCGGGGTTCGCTGAGCAGTGCCGCCAGCTCACCGAGGCCCGGCGGGAGAACGAGTGGCTGCGCGGGGGAAACGCTGATGTGCAGCAGCAGGCGCTGAAGGACTTCGCCAAGGCCAAGAACGCCCGGTTCAACTGCGGCTTCGGCGAGCCGACCTGGCGGAGGAAGTTCCGGCACGAGGGCTTCCGCGTCATCGGCACCGACCGGGTTGCCGAGTCCAACGACGACGGCACCGCGAAGGTCAACCCGAAGACCGGCAAGCAGGTCATGGGCCGGTTGGTGGTGGTGCAGAGACTCAACCGCCGGTGGGCGCAGGTCAAGGTGCCCGGCTGCGGCTGGGTCCGCTTCCGCCTCACCCGCCCCGGCCTGCCTGGGGCGAAGACCTTCCGGGTCACCTTCCGCAACGGTCAGTGGCATGCCGCATTCGCCGTCATCCCCGAGCCGATCGGTGCACCGGGCACCGGCGAGGTCATCGGTATCGACCGTGGCGTGACGATCACCGCCGCTCTGTCGGACGGGCGGAAGCTGAACTGCCCGCAGCTCACGGTCAAGGAGCGGGCACAGATCCGCAAGCACCAGCGGCGGGCGGACCGCGCCCCGAAGGGCAGCGAGCGGAAGACGGCCGAGTACGCCAAGGTAGCCAAACTGAAAGCCCGCGAGGCCAGCCGGCGCAAGGACTGGTGCGAGAAGACTTCGACGATGCTCGCCCGCACCTGTGACCTGGTGCGGTTCGAGAAGCTGAACATCAAGAACATGACCCGCTCGGCGAAGGGCACCAGGGAGGAGCCGGGCAAGCGGGTGCGGCAGAAGGCCGGGCTGAACCGGGCGATCCTCGCCCAGGGCTGGGGCCTGCTCCGGCAGCGCACCGAGCACAAGGCTCCCGGGCGGGTCGAGGACGTGCCCGCCCCTTGCACCAGCTTGCGGTGCAGTGCCTGCGGATGGATCGACAAGAACTCGCGCAAGAGCCAAGCCGAGTTCGTCTGTTCCTTCTGTGGTTTCACCTGCAACGCGGACAGCAACGCAGCAGTCAACGTCGCGGCAGGACAGGGCGGGATTCTCCGCCCCCGGCGCTCAGCCGGTGCCGGAGGGGTGACAACGGCCACCAGCCGTTCGAGTGCCCGTGAACCTCAACCCAACTGGGTTGGAATCCCCCTCTTTTAAGAGGGGGAGGATGTCAAGTACACCCACGCCCCGCCGACCCGCTCGAACCGACTCCGTTCGTGCAGCGAGCCCCCGGCGTACGACGCCCGGAACGTCACGGTCCCGGTGCTGTGGAAGGCTGTCCCCTCGCCCGTACCGAGGATCTCCAGACCGGTCCACCGCATGCCCGGGTCGAACTCGACGCGGGCCGGCCGCGTGCGCGGATGCCAGGTCCGCAGCAGGTATGCCTCGTCGCGCTTCACGAATGCGCAGTAGCGCGAGCGCATCAGTGCCTCGGCGGTGGGGGCCGTGCCCTCACCCCCATGGAATCGGCCACAGCACCTTTCGTACGTCTCCGCAAGACCGCAAGGGCACGAGGGGTTGTGCGCGGGAGTGGAATGGCGCTGGTTGCGGGATTGCGGCGTGCGTCGGGGCATGTGTTCCATTCTGCTGCACCACGGCCTGTGGGGGATCCGTGAATCAGCTGCCCCGACACGAGTACATCGTGTGCAAGCTGTGCGCCGTGCTCTTCATCGAACCTCCTCCACGGGTGGCGTGAACATGCCTTGCATGCGCAACTGCCGACACAGCACGGTGGATTGAGCACTTGAGCATCAGGAGTCACAAGCGTGAGCTGCTTGACCCCGGACGGCCGTCCGACCGGGGCACTGACGGGGGAAGCTGATGCGGTGCCGCGGTCCGGTGCGCTCGTGCGCGTCCGGAGGCCTCCGCGCGCCGTGAGTTGAGACGTCTCCCTCTGCCGCCTCTTGGTGCCCTTCACCCGGTGCCCGAGAACGGATTAGGAGGGGGAATGCCGATGAGCGCGGTGAACACTGCCAGGCCGACGTATCCCGGCGTCTACGTCGAAGAGCTTCCCAGCAGCGCCCGGACCATCTCGACCGTCACCACCTCGGTGACCGCCTTCGTGGGGCACACCCGGCGCGGCCCGCTGAACGAGCCGGTGCGCGTCACGAGCTTCACCGAGTTCGAGCGCCGCTTCGGCGGCCTCAGCTCGCAGAGCGCCGTCGGCTACGCCGTGCACCAGTTCTTCGGCAACGGCGGCACGGTCGCCGTGATCGTCCGCGTCGCCAAGGCGGGCAGCGGCAAGGCCGCCTGCGTCACCCTGGAGTCCACCGAGGGCCACAGCGAGTCCGCCGTCCTCGAAGTACACGCCAAGGAACCGGGCGTGTGGGGCAACGGCCTGCGCGTCGCCGTCGACTACGACACACCCTGCCCGGACGAGACGTTCAACCTGCGGGTGTACGACGCCAAGGGCGAGGCCCGCGAGAGCTTCACCGGTCTGTCCATGGACGCCTCGCACGGCCGGTACGCGCCGACCGTGATCAACGCGGGCTCGCGGCTCATCCGCGTCGAGGCCGTGGGCGAGGGCCGCCCCGACCCGTCCGGCACCGTCTCCAAGCCGTTCGGGCACGAACTGCCCGATCTCGCCGTCGACCTGACCGTCAAGATCGGCGAGGTCGAGCGCGAGTTCACGCTGTACGACCCCGACTGCGACGGCGAAGCCCCGTCCAACGTGGCCGAGTTGGCCCTGCTGCTCGAACGCAAGCTCCGGGCCCTGCCCGACGCGCCGGGCAAGCACGCCTTCGCTGGCGCCGAGGTCACCGTCTTCGGCAAGCGCCTCCAGGTCGTCGCGGGCTCCACCGACCCCGAGGACGTCGTCCGCTTCGTCGGCGAATGCGCCAACAACCTGGGGCTGGAAGCCTCCGTCAACCCGCCCGTCTTCCCGCTGGAGGGCGGCGAGGACGGCGAAGCGCCCGGACCGCGCGACCTCATCGGCAGCGAGGCCGACAAGACCGGCATCCAGGCGCTGCGCGGCGTCGCGGACGTCAACCTGCTCGTCCTGCCCGAACTCGCGGCGTACGAGTCCACCGAGGACGCCATCACGGTCGTATCGGCGGCCCAGCGGCTCTGCCAGGAGCGGCGGATCTTCCTTCTCGTGGACGCGCCGGGCACCTGGGTCAGCGTGGACACCGCCCGCGCCGGACTCGCGGCCTTCGACGCCGTACGCGGCAACCACGCGGGCCTGTACTTCCCGCACCTCCAGCTCACCGACCCGCTCACCGGGCGGCTGCGCTCCTTCCCGCCCTCCGGCGCGGTCGCCGGGGTCTACGCGCGCACAGACTCCGAGCGCGGGGTGTGGAAGGCGCCGGCCGGCACCGAGGCACGGCTCGCGGGCGTGCACTCGCTCACGGTCAACCTCACCGACCGCGAGACCGGACTGCTCAACCCGCTCGGCGTCAACTGCCTGCGCACCATGCCGATGGTGGGCCCGCTCGTCTGGGGCGCGCGCACCCTGGAGGGCTCCGACGCGCTCGACAGCGAGTGGAAGTACGTACCCGTGCGGCGGCTCGCGCTGCACGTGGAGGAGAGCCTCCAACGCGGCCTGCAGTGGGTCGTGTTCGAGCCCAACGACGAGAACCTGTGGCAGCAGATCCGCCTCGGCGCCTCCTCGTACCTGCACACGCTGTTCCGTCAGGGCGCCTTCAAGGGCGGCACGCCGCGCGAGGCGTACTTCGTCAAGTGCGACCACGACACCACGACGGACGAGGACATCGCGAACGGCGTCGTGAACGTCCTGGTCGGCATCGCGCCGGTCAGGCCCGCCGAGTTCGTGATCGTCAGGATCCAGCAGACGTCCGGGCAGTTCGAGCTCTGAGTTCGAGTTCTGAGTTCGAGTTCTGAGATCGACGACGGAGAACGTGAAGGAAACCGATGGCTGAGTTCACTGTCAACGCCCAGCGCTTCGACCCGTACAAGAACTTCAAGTTCCTCGTGCTGTGGGACGGTCGTACGGTCGCGGGCATCAGCAAGATCAGTCCGCTGAAGCGGACCACCGAGGTCGTCAAGCACCGGCACGGCGGCGACCCCAGCTCTCCGCGCAAGTCGCCGGGGCGCTCGGAGTTCGAGGGCATCACCCTGGAGCGCGGGGTCACGCACGACCCCGAGTTCGACCGCTGGGCCAACAAGGTCTGGCAGGTCGGGGCCGGTCTCGGCTCCGAGGTGTCCCTCGCCGACTTCCGCAAGGACATCGTCATCCAGGTCCTCAACGAGGCCGGTCAGGTCGCCGTCTCGCACAAGCTCTACCGGACCTGGCCGAGCGAGTACCAGGTCCTCGGCGAACTGGACGCCAACGCCAACGCGGTGGCCATCCAGTCGCTGAAGCTGGAGTGCGAGGGCTGGGAGCGGGACTACGAGGTGCCCGAGCCGGAGGAGCCCTCGTTCCTCAACCCCGCCTGAACGGTGAAGAGTTGAACGGCAGACGGGCCGCGGGGGCAGCGGGGCGGGTACGGAACGGGGGCGGGCATGACGAACACTCGGGCGGCTGAACTTCTCACCACCTGGGAGGCGGGGCTTGCCCAGACTCCGTCCGGACGCGCCCTGTTGCTGCACCGCGCCGCCCGCCCCGGCACCGGCGGCGAGACGCTGACCGCGCTGCCGGTGGGCGAGCGGGAGTCGGACCTCTTCGCGCTGCGCCGGGCCCTGTTCGGCGAGCAGATGCAGGTGCGCCTCGCCTGCACGGCCTGCGGCGAGGACATGGAATTCGACCTCGACGCGGGGGAGTTGGCCCGGTCGACGGGCGCTCCCGCCGAGCCATCGGTACGCGTTGCCGAGGACGGCTGGGAGATCGAACTCCGGGTGCCGAGCGTCGCCGACCTGACGGCGGCAGCCCGGCACCCGGATCCCCGGCGGGCGCTGCTCGCCCGCTGTGTCGTCTCGGCGGTGCGCGACGGGGCGGACGTCCCCGCCGACGCGTTGCCCGAGACGGTGCGGCGCCGGCTCGCCGAGGCGGCCCAGCAGGCCGACCCGGGCGCCGACGTCACGCTCAACGTCAACTGCCCCGAGTGCGGAGCGGCCACCCGCGCCGAACTCGACATCGCCTCCTACCTGTGGACCGAACTGGACGCCTGGGCACGGGACGTGCTCCTCGACGTCCACCTGCTCGCCACCGCCTACGGCTGGAGCGAGCCGGAGATCCTGGCGCTCAGCCCGCTGCGGCGCCGCTACTACCTGGAGCTGTGTGCGGATGTCTGACTCCGTCGGAGGACACCCCGTGAAAGAGGGGGACGTGGGGGAGTCCCGGGCGCCCGACTTCTTCGACCGGCTCATCGCCCGGCACGCCCCGGCCGCCGCGCCCCGCTCCGGCGTGGCACGGGTACGGCCGCGGCTCGCCGGGCCCTTCGAGCGGGTCGAGGCGGTACGGGCCGGAACCCAGGAGCCGGACGCGGTGGAGCCGCTGTGGCCCACCTCCGCCCAATCACCCACGTCCGACGGCGACTTGGCACGCCCGGCCGTCCGCGAGGTCCAGCTCCGCACGGAGCGCGAGCGGACCGTCGTACGGGCCGAGCGGGCGCCGTCGGACGAGCCCGCGCCCCGGCCCGCGCGAGACCTGACCGAGGCGCCGCTGCTCAGGCCCGCGGTGCCGGTGGCGCCGGGGCCGCGGCCCGTTCCCGACACCACGCGACGCACCTCGGGACGCGGCGAGCCGGAGCGGCCCTCCTCCCCGAGCGCGGTGTCCACGCCCTTCCCCTCGGGTGCGGCCACTGCTTCCCCCGCCGCCATGTCCGCCGCGCTGCGACCCAGTTCAGCGGACACGGCGGCGGCCCGGGACGCCGTACGGCAGGCAGCGGGCCGACGGTCGGGGCGCGGGGGCGAGCAGGTGGTGCAGGTGCAGATCGGGCGGCTCGAAGTGACGGCGGCGGGACCGGCGACGGCGGGTGGCGGGAGCCGGGGCCGCGCTGCCCCTGCGCGGCAGGGGGCGACGGTGACCCTGGCGGAGTACCTGGCGAGGGGGCGCGAGTGAGCAGCGTACGACGCGAGACGAACACCGCCGCCGGAGTATCAGGGGCGGCCATGGCGGGACTGAGGACGGACCTAGTGGGACTGAGGAACTGACGTCATGAGCAACGCACTTGCCATCGCCCACGTCACCCAGGCCCTCGCCCTGCTGATCGAGGCCAACCTTCAACCCGAGATCGACATGGCCGTCAAGGTCGAGCCGCGCAAGCCGTCGGCGGACCCGCCGGCCGAGCCCACGATCACCGTGTTCCTGTACCAGGTCACGCCCAACACCTCGCAGCGGAACAACGACCTGCCGACGCGCGCGTCCGACGGCACCCTGCTCAAGCGGGCCGCCGCGGCACTGGACCTGCACTTCCTGATCAGCGCCTACGGCGAGGAGACGGAACTGGTCGGGCAGCGGCTGATCGGTTCCGTGGTCCGGACGCTGCACGAGATACCCGTCCTGCCGAAGGACATCATCGAACTGGCCGGGGAGAAGCCCTACTTGGCGGACAGTGACCTGGCCGAGGCGGCGCAGCGGGTGCGGTTCACACCGACGGTGATGGACATCGACGAGACCTCGAAGCTGTGGGGGATGCTCCACCAGACCCCGTACACGCTGTCGGTGGTGTATCAGGCGGCTCTCGTCCTCATCGAGGGGCGTGAGGTGCCGGTACCGGCGAAGCCGGTGGAGCGGAGTTCAGTGCGGGTGCTGCCGTTCGGGGCACCTGGGGCACCCGGGGCACCGGGGGCGCCTGGGGCGCCGGTTCCGGCGGGTGCGTCCGCGGAAGGTGGGGCTTCCGGCGAGGCGGATACGGGGGCTGCCGCCAAAACGCCCGCCAAGCCGGAGGCCAAAGCGGGAGCCAAAGCGGGAGCCAAGCCTGCGGCGAAGGTCGCGGCCACGGTGCCGACGAAGACTCCCGCGAAGGCGCCGGTGAAGGCCGCTGCCAAGGCGCCGGCCCGTACCCGCAAGGAGGCGCAGCCCAACAAGGCTGCCCAGTCGGGCAAGTCGGCCCAGCCCGGCAAGTCGGCGCGCGGCGCGGCCAAGAGCACGGGAGCCGCGCCCTCCTCGACGGCCGGCGACGGCCCCGAGCGTACGGAGAACTGAGGCGGCGTGGGAACGACGGGGGCAGGTGAGGACATGGGGACGTACGACACGGGCGCGGCGAACGCGACGGCCGCGGGCGAAGCGACGGGCGATGCGACGGGCGATGCGACGGGCGATGCGATGGGCGACGCGATGGGCGGCAGCCCGACGCTGACCGCGGAGATCCAGCGCGTCCTGGCCCGCGTCGACGCCCACGCGGCGCGCGTGGCCAAGCCGGGCATGGGCTCCGGCTCGGGTACGGGTACGGTCATGGGCACGGGCATGGGCATGGCATCCGAGTCCGAGGGCGGTGGCGACGGGAGTGGTGGAAGCGACGGCTCCGCCGGTCACCCCGTACAGAATCCGGCGGGCCCGGCGACGGGCCCCCTCGACGCGCTCGTCGCCTGCTTCGGTCTCACCGCCTTCGAGCGGGACCTCGTACTCCTCACCGCCGCCTACGAGTTGGACGCCACGACCGCCGCCCGGTGTGCCGCCGCGAGCGGTGACCCGGAGCGTGCGTACCCCACCTTCTCGCTCGCGCTGGCCGCCCTCGCCGAACCGCACTGGAGTGCGCTGACCCCGGTCGCGCCCCTGCGGCGCTGGCGGGTCGTCGAGCTGGACGACGACTCGCGGCTGACGCTGTCCCGGCTGCGGCTCGACGAGCGCATCCTGCACTTCCTGCTCGGCTCGCCCTACCTGGACGCGCGCCTGCACGGCCAGTTGCGCCGCACGCCGGTTCCGGACGAGCTGCCCCCCTCGTACGACCTGGCCGCGAGCCGGGTCGCCGCGGGCTGGACGACCGGTGCCCGGCCGGACGCGCCGCTTCTCGTCGAGGTGGTCGGCGGCGATCTGCGCAGCCGGGCCGACATCGCCGCCGCGGCTGCCGCACGCTCCGGGCTCGGGCTGTACGCGATGAGCGCCGAGGACATCCCCACCGACCCCGCCGACCGCGACCGGCTGGCCCGGCTGTGGCAGCGCGAGGCGATCCTGCTGCCCGCCGCCCTGCTCGTGGAGACCGGCGAGCTCGACCGTGACCAGCGCGCGGCCACCGACGCGTTCCTCGCCGGGGCAGCCGTCCCTGTCGTCGTGTCGAGTCCCGACCCGAGGCAGACGGACCGGCCGCACGGCGAGCGGGTGGCCGTGCCGCACCTGGACGACGAGGAGCAACTCGACCTCTGGGCAGGCGCGTTCGAGGACGTCGCCGACATCGGCGAGAGCGAACTGCGGTCGCTGGTCGCGCAGTTCCAGCTGCCGCCCCATGTCGTACGTTCCGCTGCCGCCGCCGTACGCCGCGATCTGCCCGGCGAGGACGAGCTGGACGCGGGCCGACTCGCCTGGCGGGCCGGGCTGAACGAGGCCCGGATCGGCATGGACGAGCTGGGCCGTCGCATCGAGCCCGAGGCGGGCTGGGGCGACCTCGTGCTGCACGAACGGCAGACGAGTGTGCTGCGCGAGATCGTCGCGCACGTGCGGCAGCGGGCAACCGTCCACCAGGAGTGGGGATTTGCCGCCACCCTGCGCCGCGGCCTTGGCGTCACCGCGCTGTTCGCGGGCGGCTCGGGCACGGGCAAGACCCTCGCCGCCGAGGTCATGGCCAAGGAACTCGGCCTCGATCTGTTCATCATCGACCTGTCCCAGGTGGTCAGCAAGTACATCGGCGAGACGGAGAAGAACCTGCGGAAGGTCTTCGACGCCGCCGAGGCCGGTGGCGCCCTCCTCCTCTTCGACGAGGCCGACGCCCTGTTCGGCAAGCGCAGCGAGGTCAAGGACAGCCACGACCGGTACGCCAACCTCGAAGTCAGCTATCTGCTGATGCGCATGGAGGCCTACCGGGGTCTCGCGATCCTCACCACCAACATGAAGAAGGCCCTGGACACGGCGTTCATGCGGCGGATCCGGTTCGTCGTGGACTTCCCGTTCCCGGCCGAGCACGAGCGTGCCGAGATCTGGCGCCGGGTGCTGCCCTCGCGGACCCCGACGAAGGGCATCGAGCCGGAGCTGCTCGCCCAACTGACCGTCGCCGGCGGCTCGATCCGCAACATCGCCCTGTCCGGAGCCTTCCTCGCCGCCGAGGAGGGCGACCGGCTCCAGATGCGGCACATGCTCGCGGCGGCCCGCACCGAGTACCTCAAGCTGGAGCGCTCCCTGACGCCGGGGGAGGTCCGCGGATGGGTGTGAACAGCGACGCGGGCAGGGGCGTGAGCGGGGGCGTGAACAGGGATCCGGGTTGGGGCGCGGGCGGGGACGCCGGCAGGGGACCGACTGCGATCCGGGTGAACGTCGGCGAGCTCGTGCTCGACGGATTCCAGGTGGATCCAGACCGGGTGTCCGAGGCGTTCGAGCGCGAGCTGAGCCGCCTGGTCCGCGAGCATGGTGTGCCGCTGGCCGCGGACGGCGCGGTGAGTGTGGACGCGCTGTCCGGGCTGCCGCCGCTGCCCGTCGGGCTGTCCGCGCGACGGCTCGGCCAGGAGTTGGCGCGCGCGGTGCACGCGGGGCTCTCCGGCCGTGGGGAGGTGACGCCGTGAGCGGCAACTCCCAGACCCAGGACGGTCGTTCGGAACAGGCTGCCGAACAGCGTCGCCGCAAGCGCAAGGAGCGCGCCGCCAAGGCCCGTACACCCGAGCCGAAGGACGTCGTCAGCGGCGCCGGACAGCCTCTCGACGTCGGCGTACGCAGGGAGTTGGAGGAGCAGCTCGGTCACGACCTCAGCCGCGTACGGCTGCACACCGGGCGGGACGCCGGACAGTTGACCGAGTTGCTGGGCGCGGACGCGGTCGCGGTCGGCCAGGACATCTTCTTCCGTGAGGGCGCCTACCGTCCCGGTACGGCGGATGGCCAACGCCTGCTTGCCCACGAGCTGTTGCACACCGTGCAGAACCCGGACGGCCTCGGCGCGTTGCGCGCCGGGCGCGACCTGGGTGCGGTGAGCCTGCCGCAGCAGGCCATCGAGCGCGAGGCGGAGTCGGCCGCCCAGGACCTCGCCCAAGACCTCGTACGTCCTGCCGCCGCGCAGGAAGCCGTTCCGCGGGAAGCCGCTTCCCGGGTGGAGGAGGGCCAGGCCACGCCCGGCTGGCTGCGGTACGCCACTGTCGACGCCGACCGGAACCGGCTGGAGCAGATCGACCCCGCCACTCTCGTCGACCGGCTGACGAACTCGGTCGTGCGCTCGCTGCGCGGCGACCCGGAGGACCGCTCGAAGCGCACGCGCAGGCAACTCGCGCGGCTGCCGGAGGAGTTGCTGGACGGTGTCCTCGACCGTCTGGAGGACCGGTTGCTCGGCTCCGAGCACGACCGGGTGCTCGACCTGGTCGAGGAGATCGAGGCCGACGGGGATCTTCCGGAGGAGACGGACTCGTACGACGCCCCGGCCGTCGAGCCGGACGCGGTCGAGGAACTGCGGGTCGAGCGGGAGAGCGAGCAGCGCTCCGCGGACGAGGAGCAGGTCCGCGAACAGCGGCCCGCCCCGGCGCCCGTTCCGGAGAAGGACCAGGCCGAGCAGGAGACCGTTCCCGGCAGCACCCCGCAGAACGGCGGCACCGCGCACGACGGCACGACGCCGCAGGGTGCGGGTGCGCCGCGCGACCGGCAGGGGGAGCAGCCGCCCGTCGGGGACGCGGAGCAGCGGCCGGGCACCGAAGCCGGGGGCGGTAGTGAGGCTTCGCCTTCCGGGGTGCGGCAGCCGGAGAACTCGGCGGCGCAGCAGTCGTCCCCGCCCCAGGGCGAGAAGGCCACGGGTGCGGCGGCGGCCGCTCAGCAGGCGGACGGCGGCAAGCAGGCGCAGGGCGGTGCGAAGGCGCAGGGCAGTGAGAAGGCTGGCGGGGAGCAGGACAAGAAAGCCGCCGCGAAGGAGGAGAGCGGTAAGGAAGGCACCGACCAGCAGGGGACGCCGACCGCCTCCAAGGAGGAGTCCGCCGCCAAGAACCGTCCGGGCGCGGCCGAGCAGTTCGTCGCGGGCCAGCAGCTGAAGAAGGAGGACAAGGGCGGTTCGGAGAAGCCCTCGGGTTCGCCCGGGGCGGCGGGCCAGGACACCCAGCTGCCGGGAAGGGCGAGCAGGCTCGACGGCGTACGCAACCAGGATCTCGAAGGCCCCGAGGACAAGACCGACGAGGACCCGTTCGGCGCCGGCGGCGAGTCGGAGGTCGAGGTCGGGGGCGAGGAGAAGAGCGCCTGGGACGTCAAGCTTCAGCCGGACGACTTCCTGCCGGAGCAGGACCTCGATGTGTCCGGGATCCCCACCGCGGACAACTTCGCCCCGTCCTCCGCCAACTCCGCCCAAGCGCCGTCGTTCCCCGCGCCCCCGGTGACCAAGGCCGACAAGGTGCAGGCGGAGCGGGAGGTGGAGGACGCGGAGGACGAGGCGGCCGAGACCGAACCTGACGAGGACAGCACCGACGCGTCCGCCGAGTCCGAGCCGTCGGTGGAGACGGAGGGCGGACCGGGCGATGACCGGTTCGGCGGACCCGATGCCGAACGGGCCTCGGAGTCCCGGCCGGGCCGGACGTCGAAGGACCCCAAGAGCGGCGACGACCCGAAGGCCGGGCCGGTCGTGGCGCAGACGACGGTGCAGGAGGCGCTCGGCAAGACCGAGGGTGGCAAGGCCGAGACCGGCGGCGCGGCCAAGGAGCCTGCCGCAAAGGAGGAGAAGGGCACTCCCGCCGCGGGCGACAAGGCGGGGGCGGCGCAGGAGAAGGGCTCTCAGCAGGCGGTCGCCGGCAAGGCCGCGGCGCCGGAGACCGCCGGCAAGGGGGAGCAGCCCAAGGGCGCGGGTGCGTCGGGCGGGGCGGGCCAGAGCGCGCCTGCGGACAGGACCGAGCCGACGGACCACGCGAAGACACCGTCGCCGTCGCGCGACTCGCACGTCACCGGCGGGTCCAATGCCGACAGGCCGGGCAGCTCGACCAGTGGCGTGCAGAGCGGTGCCTCGTCCGACACTGACCGCCCGTCCCAGGAAGAGGCCCCGCGCTCGCAGGCTCCGGAGTCCAACGAGTCCGCACCCGCGCCGAAGGCGGCCGAGGCTCCGGCGCCGGAGCGCACGTCCGCTGCGAAGGAGGAGCGGGCGCCCGAGGCCGCAGCCTCCAAGGCGGCTCCCGCACCGAAGGCACCGCGCGGCGGGGGCGGCGGAGGCAGGGTCGGCAAGCCCTCGGCCAAGGGCAAGGGCAAGAAGGACTCGGGCCCTGCCCCGAACCTCTCCCAGGTCTCCCCGGAAGCGGGCCTGAGCACGGCCGCAAAGCTCAAGCCGCACAAGGCACTTCAGGCCATGGGCGGGGTCGGCGGCGCCGTGGACCGCACGGTCGGCGACGAGCACAAGCAACTCGCCTCCGCGCCCCCTTCGATGGAGCGGCCGGCCGGGGCACCCCAGACTCTGGAGGGCAAGCCGAAGGCCGACGCCCCGGCGCAGTACTCGCAGGACCCGGCGAAGAAATCCGATGCGCCGGAGCAGGAGAAGGCCGAGGCCAAGGGCGAGAAGAAGCCCGAGGGCCAGATCGAGGCGGAGAAGGCGGAAGAGCCCGGCGGCTGGGACACCTTCATGATGGGCCTGGGCTTCGTCGGCGGCAAACTCGTGAACGGGGTCGCGAGCCTTTTCGGCGCCGACGAACCCGTGGTGGACCCGCAGGAACTGGCCGCGAAGTTCGCCGGGCTGCCGACCAAGGACGACGCCCTCAAGGAGGCCCAGGCGGGCAACGCGCCGGGCGTGGAGATGAAGGGCGCCGCCGAGAGCAAGGCGGGCGAGCAGGGGCAGGCGGTCGACGCCTTGGGCCAGGAGACCGTCGCGACGGGGCGCGACGACGCCGGGCGCCCGATGGGCGAGAACCAGGTCTACCCCGACGCGCCCAAGGAGCAGTTGCAGGGGAAGGTTCCCGGCCAAGAGGGCGGTAAGGGCGGCGGTGGGCCCGGCGGTGGCGCGTCGACCGGTGCCGTGCCCGCGGAGGCGGCCTCGGAGGTGGCGGAACACGACCGCGGCCCGCAGGTCCAGGCGGCGTTCAGCCAGGGCCAGAAGGGCGTGTCCGAGAGCCGCCAGACCAAGGACAGGGACTTCCGCGACTCCCAGCAGAAGCACAAGCGGCAGGTCGACGGCGAGGTCGGGAAGAACACCGCGACGCAGACGGGCGAGCGAGCGAAGGCCGAGGCCGAGGTCGGCGGGCAGCGCACCGACTGGCGCAAGGAGCAGGACGAGGAACTCAAGAAGCTCGGCACCAAGAAGACGGACCGGCACGACAAGGTCCGCAAGGACGTCAAGGAGCGGGAAGACAAGACCGACGACGACGTCACGAAGGAGAAGACCGACAGCGACAAGAAGATCCAGGACAAGGCCACCCAGGCGGAGTCGGACGCCAAGAACAAGACCGACACCGCCGCCGAGGACTCGGGCAACTGGATCTCCAAGGCCTTCGACTGGATCAAGCAGAAGGTCATCGAGATCAAGAACGCGATCGTCCGGATCATCCGGGCGGCTCGTGATGCGGTCGTCAACTTCATCAAGAACTTCAAGGAGAACGTCGAACGCTGGATCAACGAGGCCCGCAAGTTCATTGTCGACGCGGTCAAGAATCTGATCAACGACCTGATCGAGTTCGCCAAGGCGATGGTGAAGGCCATCGTCGAACTGGCCAACCGCATCCGGAAGTTCATCACTGACCTGATCGCCGCGGCGATCGCGTTCGTCACGAAACTCGCGGCACGCCTGAAGCAGATCATCACCGATCTGCTCAACGCCATCGCGAAGGTGCTCAGCGACATCCTGAACATCCTCAAGAAGATGCTCATGGACGTCATCAAGGCCGTCGTGGACGCGGTCAAAACGGTCCTGGAGTACGCCTCCAAACTCCTGGGCGCGCTCGGCGAGTTCATGATGATCGCCGTCGACTTCCTCTCCGACCCGGGCGGCTGGCTGGGCGGCGCGAAGAACTCGGCGGTGGACGGCGCGAAGAACCACTTGTTCCGTGAGGTCCAAGCAGCCGTCAAACAGTGGTTCCAGTCGAAGATCGAGGAGATCATCGGCGTCCCGAAGGCGATCCTCGACAAGCTGATCAAGGGCGGCTTCACCCTTGAGAAGATCCTGAAGGAGACCTGGGACGCGGTCGTTCCTATGCTCCCCTTCATCATCGGCGAGATCGTCATCACGAAGGTCATCGCGAAGCTGATCCCCGGCCCGGGCTGGGTGATGGCGGTCATCGACGCGGTCCGCACGGCGATCGGAGCCCTCAGCGAGATCCTGCGTGCGATGGGCGCGGTCATCACCTGGCTGAAGGCGGTCCGCCAGGGCGGCGCGGGCATCCTGTTCGCGAAGGCGGTGGCGGCCGGCATCGTCGCGCTCCTCGAACTTGCCTACGAGGCGCTGTTGAGCGGCATCGGCAAGTACGTGGCCAAGGTCGGCCGCCGCCTCAAGGGCGTGGCCATGAACCTGGGCAAGGAGAAGCCGGGCACGGGCGGCGGCAAGTCACCGGCGGGCCAGGGCTCCGACGACAGGGGTGGCGACAGGAAGGGCCAGGCGCCGCAGCCGGGCGCTGGGGCCAAGCCGTCTTCCGGCACACCGGCCACGCGCCCGACGGCCACGAGTCCGAGGCCCGGCGGCACGCCAGACCCGAAGAGGCCCACGCCCTCGGCCCCGAAGAGGCCCACGACGTCCGGTCCGGCGAAGGACGGCACCAAGGACGGCACCAAGGACGGCTCCGGCACGCCGAAGGCCCCGGCCGACGGCAGGAAGCCAACGGGCAACGACACGAACGGCCGCCCGAAGGACAAGGAAGACGACAAGCCGGACACCCGCCCGACCTCGTCCCAGAAGCCCAAGCCACAACCGACCCCCCAACCGAAGCCGAAGCCCGAACCGGATACGCGCCCTCGCGCGAAGGGCGACGCCCCGGGCAAGCCCAAGGAGGGCGCGGACTCCAAGCCCAAGGCCGAGGACAAAACGCCGGACAAGCCCAAGGACCAGGACCCCAACAGGCCAAAGGGTGACGGAAAGGACCCGGCCGGCAAGCCGAAGAAGGACGGCAAGCCGAAGACGGACGGCAAGGACGTTCCTGGCAAGCCGAAGAGCGGCAAGGACACGCCCGGCAAACCCCGTCCCAGGCCGGGAATCAAGGGCCCCGGTGGGCGCGGTCCGGACAAGAGCGGCCCGGGCAGGCCCAAGTCCAGGCAGGACAAGGACAAGCAGAAGAAGGACGAGGACTCGAAGGAGTCGAAGGACGCGCGTCTCGCGAAGATCGTCGCCCGCTTGCGCCCGCGCATCGACCGCATGACGGCCAAGGGCGTGAAGCAGTTCCCCTTCAAGGCGGCACTGACCGCTTGGAAATCCTGGTATCGGTTGACCGATCTCCGGGCCGATCCGTCGAGTCACTTCTCGGTGATCGCGACTCTCAACCCCACGGCATCCGTAACCCAGGCAACACGTGCAAAACTGCAGGCGCTGCTCGACCAGGACCCGGAAAGGCAGAAGCGCCTGGAGCATGCCCTGGGTATTCGGGATTTCGAGGACTGGATCCTCTTCAAGGGGGATGAGACAGAGCAGCAGTTCATCAGCAAAATGCGGATCATGCTCCAGCGGTTGGACGAATCGGAGCAGCGGAACCTCAACGACAAGGTGCTCCAGCGAATACGAGCCGCAGAGCGGGACGTGCAGAACGGTCTGCACGAAGAAGACGGCAGCGAAATCACCGAAGGTGCACGCCCGAGGCGGAACGAGACCGACGAGAATCAGCAGTACGAAGAGGAGACGCCGAAACCGCCTACGAAGGAGTACAGCAACGCCTACAGCAAAGTCCGCGACAACGCATCGTTCCAGGAGCAGAAGGCTCGTCGGCGTGCCGGGCAACCGGGAGCCGATCCGGATCCCACCCTCACGCGGAGGGATGCCACGATCAGGCGGTTGTCGACCTACGACAGGATAGGGTTCACCCGTAAAGCCTTGGCCATCAAGCGAGCCAGTCGTGATAACCGTGCTTATATGCAGCCCGCGTCTCCGCGATATGACAGCATTCGATTTACTGGAACGCCTCAAGAGCATGAGGAAGCACGCGACGACGCCCGCCGGATCGGCGATCTGACAAGGGACTTCAAGACGCTCGTCAGAACCCGGGCGACTCGTGACCTCGCCGACAAGGATTTCAAGAAGAATGTTGAGGCGCGGCTCAAGGAAATGGATGTCGACCATGTGATCGACCTGCAGTTGGGAGGAATCGACACCTACAAGAACTTCTATCTTCTCGATTCGCACACCAATCAGGATATGGGGTCGAAACTTTACCTAGAGGTGAAGGACTCCCCGAATGGAAGCCTCATCAACATATCCGTGGAGTGGTAGATGAAGCACTCCGCGTCGAAATGAACGGAAAAGAATTGGCTACACATGAAGACTTGGTCCGGCTCTACGGAAGGGAGAACGTCTACACCGCGACTCCCGAGGACGCCGACAGGTTTGGGCTTTCCCCTGCCGATTCTGATTTCCTTGTGCACGTCGGGCTGCCGCGTCATGCTCCTCCGTTCTTCACCACTCAAGTCGAAGGTGGGCCGGATTTCCTGGAGGTAATCGACTTCACAACGTCCGAAGGAGAGCAGAGGGAACTCGTTGTCGGTGGGCCTCCCGGAGACCCTGAGATGCGATTCTCGCTCGATGTGAACGAGGGTTTTATCACGCTGGCCGTTCTGCGTGGCGACGACTCGCACGGTGAGATCGTGAACAATTCCCTTGGTGACTTCATTGAATTCATCTATCGCATCGATGAGCACGCGAGGCGTGTGGCCGGCGATCCATCGGTGAGGGAGGAATCGCTCCAGGAGTTGTCGGCTCACCTCAGGAGTATCGATCAGTTCTCCTTCGAGAGGGCTGACGACTGGTGGGCTGTGGCCCTCCACCTCTTGGCGGGTGGTGGCATCGACATCTGAAGGTCAGTACCAGAGCCCCGAGCAAGGAGAGGTGAATGACCCGCTACGCCGACATCCCCAAGCCCATCCGCTCCGGCATAGTCGTCGTCGATCCCGACCGTGGCACGCCGCAGCGCATCATCGTGCTCCAGTTCAACCCGGACACCCTCGAACGCAGCCTCAGTCCCCAATCCGCGGGAGGCAGTGGCGACTCCGGCGGAGGCGGCAGTGGGACCGGAGACCGTAACGAGGCGCTCCGGCTCAAGGGCCCCGCCCAGGAGACCTGGAAGTTCACCGCCGAAATCGACGCGACCGACCAGTTCGAGGTTGCCGCGCCCGACGGCATTCACCCGCAACTCGCCACGCTGGAAATGCTCGTGCAGCCCACGACCCAGCAGATACGGGACGCCTCGCGGCTCTCGCAGAAGGGGACCATCGAGATCAGCCCGATCGAGATGCCGTTGACGCTGTTCACGTGGGGCAGCAAGCGCGTCATGCCCGTACGGCTGACCGAGCTGTCCATCAACGAGTCCGCCTTCGACGTCAACCTCAACCCGATCCGGGCCTCCCTCGGCATCGGCCTGAAGGTGCTCACCGTGAGCGACCTCCCCGCCGGACACCGAGGCGCCGACCTCTACATGGCCCACCTCGCGCAGAAGGAACGTCTCGCGGCAGCCGCCCGCCGCGGCAGCCTCGGCGGACTCGGCCTCACCGGCGGGGACATCGGCGGCACGGCAACACTGAGCGGAAGGGGCTGAGCAGCGGTCATGGCCGACATCGAGCCTTACGAGAACGCCCTGGACGCGATCCCGGGCGCCCACCCCTACCCCCGCACCAGCCGCTACCACGACGCCGAGATCGGGATCCACCGACAGCCCGACGGCACCGAAGTCCGGTACACCAAGCGCCGGTTGCTCCCACCCCTCCCCGAGAGCGGGATCGGAAGCGGGACCGGGACCGGGATCGGGGACGAAACCCAGAGCCATACCGTCAGCAGCGGCGAGCGGCCCGACCTCCTTGGGCAGCGCTACTTCGGTGACCCCGCCCAGTGGTGGCAGATCGCCGACGCCAACCCCGTACTCGACCCACGGGAGTTGACCGACGAGGCGGGCAACGTCATCGAGGTGCCCCTCGCCGGCGGCTTCCCGCGGGCGGACCGGGGAGACCGGCGTGTCTGAACTCCCCGTGGGCCGGGGCCCCGTACACATCACCCTCCAGATGGGACCGAAGCTCACCCGGCCCGTCCCCGCGGAGGTCACGGAAGCCCTGCTCTCCGCCCAGATCACCGCCACCGCCGGCGACCGCAGCGGCTTCCAGCTCGCCTTCGACCTCACCAAGAACGGGCTGATCAACCGCACCCTGCTCCCGGAGGGGTTCTTCGACCCGAAGACCCGCGTCATCGTCTCCGTGAGTGTGAAGGGCACGCCCGAGGTGCTCCTCGACGGGCTGATCGTGCGGCAGGAGGTCGGCGCCAGCAACCAGCCGGGCCACTCCACGCTCACCGTCACCGGCGAGGACCTCTCCCTGCTCATGGACCTGGAGGAGCGGACCGACCGCTACCCCAACCTGCCGCCGTCCGAGCGTGTCCTGGCCATCCTGCGCCGGTACTCCGACTACGGCATCCGGCCGGACGTCTACACGGAGAAGGTCTCCCAGCCCCCGCACCAGGACCTCCGCGTCCACTACCAGACGGGCACCGACCTCCAGTACGTCAACGAGCTGGCCCGCGCCAACGGCTACACCTTCTATCTGGAGCCGGGCCCCAACCCGGGCCAGTCGTCCGCCCGTTGGGGCCCCGAGGTCAGGCTCGGCATCCGCCAGCACGCCCTCAACGTCAACATGGACAACAACTCCACCGTCGACCAGCTGACGTTCGCGTACGACGGCACGGCGCGGGAGGAACCGCAGGCCCGCTGGCAGGACCCCGGCACCCGGCAGTCCACCCTCCTCCCGCAGCCGCCGATCAGCCCGCTGCGACCGCCCCTCGGCAAGCGGCCCACGCCCGCGCTCAAGCGCAGGACGCTGTCCGGCACCGCCAAGCAGCAGCGCGAGCAGGCCGAGGCCGAACTCCTCGCCAGGGCCGCCGTGTCCGCCGACGTCATCTCGGGCTCCGGCTCGCTCGACGTCAACCGGCACGGCTACCTCCTCGCACCCCGCCAACTGGTCGGCGTGCGCGGCGCCGGACGGGCCTACGACGGCGACTACTACGTCAAATCCGTCACGCACACCCTGCGTCCGGGCTCGTACCAACAGAACTTCACCCTCTCCCGGGAGGGCCTCGAAGCCCGCAGCGCCTACGTCAGGCCCTGACCCACCACCGCACGCACGGCCTCGCACCGCCCGGCACACCCACCAGCACTCCACCCGCATCACCCAGCAACACCCCACAGAGCAGGAGCAGTTCAGCATGGCGGCAACCGGCAATCGCTACCTCGGCAAGTTCCGCGGCCGGGTGATCGACAACAACGACCCGCTGCACATCGGGCGCATCACCGTCGAGGTCCCGGACGTCCTGGGCGACGAGCCGTCGACCTGGGCGCTGCCCTGTCTGCCGTTCACCGGGCCGGAGGCGGGGCAGTTCGTGGTGCCGCCGCCGAGGACGGGCGTGTGGGTCGAGTTCGAGCAGGGCGATCCCAGTTTCCCCGTGTGGACGGGGTGTTGGTACGGCGAGCAGAGCGAACTGCCGCCGGACGCGCGCCGTCTCATCCAGCCGGACTCGCAGGTCAAGCCGGTCGTGGTGCAGACGCCCGGGGCGCACAAGATCGTGATGAGCGATCCGCCGGGCGCGGACCAGGGAATCCTGCTCCAGGCCCAGGGCGGCGCCTACATCCGCATCACCAAGGAAGCCGTGGTCATCGCGACCGGCGCGGGCGCCGAGGTCCTGCTGCGCGGCAACCAAGTGACGATCAACGAGGGCCAGTTGACCGTGCTCTCCAAGCGATAGGAAGACGGGGGACGAATCACGTGTCCAGCGCAACAGGGGCATCCGGCGGTCTGCTCGGCACCGGTGCCGTGATCAGCTGCCCGCACGGCGGCCGCGCCACCACCGCCACCACATCCACCTCCGCCGTGCTCATGGACGGCATGCCCGTCGCCACGGCCGCGCACGGGTACGTCGTCACCGGCTGCCCGCACACCGTCGACGGGGTGCCCGTGCCGTGCGTCGCCGTCCGCTGGGCGGCCGACGGCTCCGGCGTCACGGTCGACGGCGCGTCCGTGCTGCTCGACACCTCCGCGGCCGAGTGCTTCACCGCGGCCTTCGTGCCGCAGGGACCGCCGGTCGTCCAGACCGAGCGCCGAAAGGTGGCCGTCCGATGAGCCCACGCACCCGCCCGCGCAGCGACATCGCGTTCCCCTTCCGGGCCGACCGCCGTGGCCGTACCGCGCACGCCCGCCACGACGAGCACGTCCGCGACCTGATCGAACAGGTGCTGTTCACCAGCCCCGGCGAGCGCGTGATGCGCCCCGACTTCGGTTGTGGACTGCTCGACCTGGTGTTCGCGCCCAACAGCCCCGAACTCACCAGCACCCTCGAACTGTCCGTGCAGGCCTCCTTGCAGCGCTGGCTCGGCGACCTCATCGACGTGGAGGATCTCGACGTGGTCAGCGAGGACAACGCCGTCCGTGTGCATCTCTCGTACGCCGTGCGCTCCACCGGAACGCGCCGCGACGACGTCTTCGAAGGGAGGCCCGCGGCATGACGAGCACGGGTACGACCACCACCTCTCGCCGGTCGAAGGTAAGGGCCGCCCAGCTCAACGGAGTTGACGCCGTCGAGGTCGGCGATGACGGGCTCACGCTCACCGTCACCTTCCTTGGCAAGGCCCCGCACGGCCTGTGCGCCGAGAACGTACGCATCGACGGCGGCCGCCGCATCATCGGACTCACCGACATCACAGTCGTCGACGTGAGCGTCGAGCGCGAGGACGACCCCGAACTCGATGACCGGCTGTACGTCACCCTCGACCGCGCGGGCGACACCTCCCGCTACCGGCTCTCCCTCGTGGAGACCGACCCGTACGGACGCCCGGGGACCGAGCCGTACCGAGGCTTCGATCAGCGCTACCACAGCGCGGCCTTCGCCTTCCGGCCCGACTGCCCGACGCCCTTCGACTGCGAGGACGGGCATGAGCACGAACAGGCCTTCCCGGAGGCGCCCGTCGTCGACTACACCGCGCGCGACTACGAGACCATCCGCAAGCTGCTCCTCGACCGGCTCGCGCTCACCACGCCCGACTGGATCGAGCGCAGCCCCGCCGACCTCGGCACGACGCTCGTCGAGCTGCTCGCGTACACCGGCGACCAGATCAGCTACCAGCAGGACGCGGTCGCCACGGAGGCGTACCTCGACACCGCGCGCCGCCGCGTCTCCGTACGCCGCCACGTCCGGCTCATCGACTACGCGATGCACGACGGCTCCAACTCCCGTGCGTACGTGACCGTGGAGACCGCCGGCGAGCACACGCTGCTGCCGGGCACGTACCGCTTCGCCTCCGTCGACGTACGCACCCTCGACCCGCACGACCGGCCGGAGCCCGGTACGGTCATCGACGACGGGGACCTCGCCGAACTCGACGAGCGTGGATCGGTGGAGGTCTTCGAACCGGTCGCGTCCGCCGACCCGTTGGAGCTGCGGGCCGCCCACAACGCGATCCGTCTGTGGACCTGGGGCGGCGAGGTGCCCACCCTGCCCAAGGGCGCGAACGCCGCGACCCTGCGCGACGAGTGGCGCGACGCGGAGACCTGCGAGGAGCGCCGACTCGACCTGAAGCCGGGCGACTTGCTCGTCCTGGAGGAAGTGAAGGGCCCGCGCACCGGTACTCCCGGCGACGCAAACCCCGCCCACCGGCAGGCCGTTCGCCTGACCTCCGTCACCCCCGGCGTCGACCGGATCGAGGACCAGCCCGTCCTGGAGGTCACCTGGGCCGCCGGAGACGCCCTCCGCTTCCCGTTCTGCCTCGCCACCCGCGGCGGACGCGACTGCGAGCCCGTCGAGGACGTGACGCTCGCACGCGGCAATGTCGTTCTCGTCGACCACGGCCGCTCCCTGAACTGGTGCGGCGACGGCCTGCCGGAGAGGGTGACCGTGCCGCCCGTGCCCGCCGTCGTCGGCTCCTGCGACCCCCCGGCCTTCGGCTGCCGGGACCGCGACGAGGGCAACGCGCCCGCCCGGCTCATCAACTCCCTTACGGACAAAGCCGAATGCGGCGACCCTCTCACCCCGGACGACGTCCGAGAGCTGTTCGACGCCGTCGGCGAGGACGCGACCGTACGCGCGGGCCTGGGCCTTGAGCTCGCCGGGCAGCGGCAGGAAAGGGTGGTGCCGGGCACGGCGTACGCGCAGGTCGCGGCCCTCAGGACCCTGCTCGCCCAGTCCGTCTACCCCGGCATCGCGCCCCGCTTCCGGCCGGTCCTCGGCCGCTCGCCCGTGACGCAGGCCGTCCCGTTCCCGGACCCGCGGACCGTCGCGGCCGGCCAGGCCGAGCGGATCGCCGCCATCCCCGGACGGGTCAGGCAGCGCCTCGTCGAGCTGTGGCGCAGCGCCCGCGACCGCGACGGGCTCGGCGAGCAGGAGATCGCCGAACTCACCGTGATCTACGGCCTGAAGACACTGGAGCACCTCGAACTCCACCTCCACCCGGTCCGTGCCCTGCGTGAACTCCTCTTCCGCAGCGACCAGTTGCTCGACGAGAAGCTGCGCCGCGTCGAGGTGCTCACGGCACGGGCCCGCGCGGGCACGGTCCTCGACGGGCACATCGCCTGGGAGATCGCGCACAGTTGGGGCCCTGCGTACGCCGCCGGACTGCACCCGGACGAGTTGGTGCTGTGCGGCCCCGCCTCGGCGGCGCTCCGCCACGACCCGCGCCAGGCGCTGCCCGCCGTACGGCTCCACGACGGCGACGGCGACGGCGACTGTGACGGTGACGGTGACGTGACGTGGGAGCCGCGCCGCGACCTCCTCGACAGCACCTCCCGCGACCGGCACTTCGTCGGTGAACTGGAGGACGACGGCCGCCTCGCCCTGCGCTTCGGCGACGGCCGGCACGGCGCTCGTCCGACCCCCGGCGCCCGGCTCGAACTCCGCTACCGGCTCGGCGGAGGCACCGCCGGAAACGTCGGCGCGGAGGCTATCAACCACCTCGTCCTGTGCAATGACAGTGACAGTGACAGCGGCGACCGCGAGGAGCCGCCGGTGGCCGGCGTACGCAACCCGCTGCCCGCCGTGGGCGGCACGGAGCCCGAACCGGTCGAGCAGGTGCGCCAGTTGGCCCCGCTCGACCTGCGCCGCACCCGTCTGCGCGCGGTCACCGCCGAGGACTACGCGGCCCTCGCCTCCGCCCTGCCCGGGGTGCAGCGCGCCGCCGCCGCGATCCGCTGGACCGGCAGCGTCCAGGAGGCCCACATCGCCGTCGACCCGTACGGCACCGGCGCCCCCTCGGACGGGCTGCTCGCCGAGGTGGCCCAGGCCCTTGAGGCGTACCGGCGCATCGGCCACGACCTCGTGGTCGGCCCCGCCCGGCTGGTGCCGCTGGACATCGCGCTGACGGTGTGCGCCAAGCCCGGCCACCAGCACGGGCAGATCCTGGCCGAGCTGTACCGCGTACTCGGCAGCGGACGCCTGTCGGGCGGGCGGCTCGGCTTCTTCCACCCGGACGCGCTGACGTTCGGCGAACCGGTCCGGCTCAGCCGCCTGGTCGCCGTCGCGGCCGCGGTGCCGGGCGTCGAGAGCGTCGAGGTCACGCGGCTTCGAAGGCTGTTCCACGAGGACCGAGGAGAGAGGGAGGACGGCGTGCTGCGGCTCGGCCCGCTGGAGATCGCCACCTGCGACAACGACCCCGACCGGCCGGAGAACGGCCGCCTTGCGATATCCCTCGGAGGTGCCCGATGAACGACGACGACTGCACCTGCGGCGGCGCGTGCGGCCATGGCGCGTCCGGTGGCGGCCTGTCCGGCGGCGGTACGTGCGATTGCGGCGGCGCGTGCGGCGGCCACGACGAGCGCCTCGCCCCCGCCCCGCTCCACAACCCTCCCGGCCGCACGGCCCTCGACTACCGCGTCGGCGCGTACGGCTCCTTCCTGGCGGCCCAGCTCGACCGGCTCGCCTCGCCCGCGTACCCGGCCCTGAAGGGGCTCACGGTCCGCACCCCCGACGACCCGGCCATCGGTCTCCTCGACGCCACCGCCGTCCTCGGTGACCTGCTCACCTTCCACTCCGAGCGGATCGCCGACGAGGCCTATCTGCGCACGGCCAATGAGCACCGCTCGCTGGCGCTGCTCGGCCGACTGGTCGGGCACCGGCCGCGGCCCGGCGTCGCCGCCTCGACCCACCTCGCGTACAGCCTCGAACGCGATCCGCGCGCCGAGACCCTGCCCGTGGTGATCCCGCGCGGCGCGCAGAGCCACAGCGTGCCCGCGTCCGCCGACGAGGAGTCGCAGACCTTCGAGACGAGCCGCGACCTCACGGCCCGCTGGGACTGGAACGAGCTGAAGGTCCGGCGCCGCCGCCCCTCCCTCGTCACCCCGGCCGACCTGGCGCGCCGCTCCGAGCTCTTCGTCGAGGGCACCGCCAACTCCCTCCAGACCGGCAACCAGTTGCTCTTCGTCTTCGGTGAACGGGCGGGCGCGCAACGCACGTTGCTGCCCGTGGCGAGCGTACGGATCGACCGCGACGACGAGATCACCGCGATCGCCCTGGCCCAGTCGGCCCCGCCCACCTTCAGGGAACTCGTCGACGAGGTACGACGGTGGACCGCCGAACCCGAGGCCCCCGGCGAGCCGGGCGACGAACCGCCCACCCCGGAGGTCCCCAACCCGCGCCCGGTCAGCCGCCTCATCGAGGACTTCGACGACCAGGTCCTCGCCCCACTGCGCGCAGACCTGGACACGATCACAACCTCGGAGAGCCTCGCGGCCCGACTCGCCGAGCCCGTCGCCCGCCTCGGCGAGGCACAGGTCCTCGCGACGCCGTACGAGGATGTCGCGGCGTGGTTCGAGCAGTTGGAGGCCGTCCTGGCCGAACTGGCCGAGCGGGCCCTGGAGTTGGCCCCCTCGCAGCCGGTGCCGCCGACGGACGAGCAGGGCTCGGCAGCGACGAACGACCCGGGCCCATCGATGTCGGACGCCCAGGGCTCAGCGGCAGCGGCCGGTCAGGGCCCGGCGGTAGGGGCTGGTCAGGGCCGGATCGCGAACGCCGCAACGAGCGCGACGTACGCAACAAGCGAGACCGCGACACCGAGCCGAACCGCGGCACCGAGCCGAACGGCGGCACCGAGCCGAACCGCCGCACCCAGCCCAACGGCTCCCCCTGCCCCCACCCCCCTCGCCCGGCGTGAAGCCGCGCTCCAAGCGCTCGGCTCCGTCCTGCCCGCCCTACGCGGCAAGGCACCGGCACCCACGGTGGGTACCGGGCCCCGCCGCCCCGGCGCCGACACGGCCCGGCTGCTCTCCGCCCTGAACCCCGGCCTGACCGGCCTCTACCCGGCCTGGCGGACGGCCGCCGCCCCCGGCACCCCGCAACTCCTGCGGGAACTCCTCGCGATGCGCGTGACCACCGCCCCCTTCGGGGCCATGGCCCCGCTCAAGCCGGTCCAGGACGACCGCGGCCGGGTCATCCGCACCGCGGACTGGCCCCTCACCGGCGCCGCCCTGGTCACCATGCGCGTCGTGTTCGACACGGCGGGCAGGATCCCGGTGCGGGCCGAGTTCCAGTACGTCGAGGGCGCCAGCTCCGACCAGCGCGCGGAGAACCTGCCGGTCGCGGCGCCGGTCACCTTCCACCTCGGCGCGGGCGAGGTGGACCTGTCCACCCGGGCGGGCCAGGACCGCGAGCTGAGCTGGCTCAACCGGCGCCCCACCGACTCCCAGGAACCCGGCGTCACCGCGGTCCTCCGCGAGGGCCTGCCCAACCGCACCCTCTTCGTGTCGCGCCCGGACGCGGACGGTCTGGTCCACGTGGGCGTGCACAACGGCACGTCCGAGCAGGTCGCCCTCCGGCCCGGCGTCCCGGCGCGGTTCACGCACGGCGAGTACGAGGTGAGCCTCACGTACACCGTGGGCAGTGCCGCGCCGAACGTGGAGGTGGTCATCGCCTCGAAGCCGGAGCCCACCAACCGCCGGGTCCTGCAACTGGACAGTGTGCACGACGGCATCACGGTCGGCAGCTGGGTCGCGATCCAGCGGCCCGGCAAGGGAGTTGAGGGCGGCATCCCGGGCGACAAGAAGCTCGCGTTCGTCACCACGAAGGTCGTGGCCGCGCGCACCGCCGCCTACACCAACTACGGCATCACCGGACGCGGCACCGAACTCGTCCTGGCCGACCCGTGGCTGGACGAGTTCGACGTCCTGCTCTCGCACATCCGCGACACCACCGTCCACGCGGACGGCGAACCGCTGCGCCTGGCCGACGAGCCGCTGGGCGAGGACGTGCACGGCAACGAGATCGAACTCGCCGAGCTGTACGACGGGTTGCGGCCGGGCCGCACACTGATCGTCGGCGGTGAGCGCAGCGACATCCCCGGCGCGGCAGCAGTGCAGGCCACGGAGGTCGTCACCATCGCGGCCGCCGACCCCGCGGTCGATCCCCAACTGCCCGGCGACCACGTCCACACGAGGCTGACGCTCACCGCGGACCTCGCGTACCGCTACCGCCGCGAGAGCGTGCGGATCCTCGGCAACGTGGTCGAGGCGACCCATGGCGAGGGCCGGGACGAGCCGATCGGCAGCGGCGACTCGGACCGTACGAACCAGACGTTCGCGCTCTGGCAGTCCCCGCTCACCTGGCTCGCCGACGACAACCCCCTCGGCGCCACCCCGGTCCTGGAGGTCAGGGTCGACGGGGTGCTCTGGCACGAGGTCGACAGCCTCGCCGGGCGCGGCCCGCGCGAGCGCGTCTACATAACAGGGACCACCGCCGACGGCCGCACCACCGTGACCTTTGGCGACGGCGTCCACGGCGCCCGCCTGCCCAGCGGCCACGAGAACATCCGCGCCCGCTACCGCTTCGGCACCGGCAGGGCCGCCAACGTCGCCGCGGGCCGCATCACCCAGGCCCTCACCCGCCCCCTCGGCGTCACCGCGGTCACCAACCCACGCCCCGCCACCGGCGGCGCCGACGCCGACGGACCCGCACTGACGAGGCGTACGGTCCCGCTGGCCGTCTCGGCCCTGGACCGCCTGGTGTCGGAGGCCGACTACGAGGACTTCTCACGCTCCCGGGCCGGCATCGGCCGCGCCGCCGCGCGCGAACTCTTCGACGGACGGCGGCGCGTGCTCCATGTGACGGTCGCGGGCACGGACGACGTGCCGATCGCCGACGACTCGGATCTCCTGCGCGCCCTGCGCGGCGCGCTCACCGAGTACGGCGACCCGAACCTCCCGGTCCGCGTGGACGTCCGTGAACTCGTCGCGCTCCTCGTCGCCGCGAAGGTGAAACTGGCGCCCGACCACACCTGGGAGATCGTCGAACCCCGCCTGCGCCAGGCCCTGCTGCGCCGACTCGGCTTCGAGGGACGGGAGTTGGGGCAGCCCGCCCGCCTCTCCGAGATCCTGGCCACGGCCCACCAGGTGCCGGGCGTCGACTACGTGGACGTCGACGTCTTCACCGGCGTCCCCGCCTCCGCGACCCCCGAGGAACTCACGAAGCTCCTCGCGAATCCAGGCCTGCCGAAGGCATCGGTCCCGGCGCGCGGGGCGACGTACGACGAGAAGATCCACACGGTCCGCAAGAAGGAGGGCGAGACGCTCTCGGAGGTCTGCGCCCGGCACGGCGTCCCGCTCGCCGAACTCCTGCGCCTGAACCCCGACATCACCGACACCCGCCGCCTGGCGAAGGGCCGTTCGGTGTTCGTCTTCCGCGGCATCCGCCCGGCGCGGCTCGCCCTGCTGTCGCCGAAGGCCGCGGACACCCTGATTCTGACGGAGGTCAAGTGATGTCCCGGCACACCAAGTTCGAGACGGAGGCCGTGTGATGTCCAGGGAACCGGACGGACTCGCCGAGCTGTTGCCCCAGTGGCACCGGCTGCGCGACGCCCAGGAGGGCGAACCGCTGCGCGCCCTGCTCGCCGTCATGGCCGAGCAACTCGACCTCGTACGCGACGGAGTCGAGCAGGGCTACGAGGACCTGTTCGTCGAGACGGCGGCCCCCTGGGTGCTGCCGTACCTAGGCGACCTCGTCGGCTACCGCACACTGCCCGGCTACGAGCGTGTCCTCACCACCGGTCTGCGGGGCGGGAGTTCGGCCGCGCTCACCGAGGCCGTCGCACCGCGCCGCGATGTCGCCGCCACCGTCGCCAACCGCCGCCGCAAGGGCACCCTCCACCTCCTCGAAGAACTCTCCGAGCGGGTGGCCGACTGGCCCGCCCGCGCCGTCGAACTCTCCCGCCACGTCTCCCACCACCAGCCCGTGAAGCTGTACGGGACCGGCGGCGCCGAGCGTGGGACGCGTGGCCGCACGGCCGACGTCAGGGACAGCTCCGCGCTCGACCTGGCGGGCGGCCCCTTCGGCGCGGTCGCCCGCTCGGTCGACGTACGCAGGGCCGACTCCCGGTACCGGCAAGGGGGTTGGACCCCGGCGGGCGTCGGACTCTTCGTCTGGCGGCTGAAGGCGTACTCGCTGACGTCCTCGCCGGCGTACTGCATCGACCGGGCCCGCAACCTCTACACCTTCTCGATCCTCGGCAACGACACCCCGCTGGTCACCAAGCCGGTCCCGGAGCCGTCGCCCACCCACATCGCGACCATCGACAACGTCCCGGCCTTCATCCGCCGCCGTCAGCTCCACGACCGCCTCGCCGACTACTACGGCCCCGGCAAGAGCTTCGTGATCCGGCGCGACGGCGAGGACCGGCCCGTACCGCCCGCCGACATCGTGGTCGCCGACCTGTCCGACTGGCGCTACCGGCCCAAGCGCGGCCAGGTCGCGGTCGACCCGGAGCTGGGCCGGATCGCCTTCGGCGCCCGCACCGCGCCCCGCAAGGGCGTCTGGGTCGACTACCACTACGCGTTCGGCGCCGACATGGGCGGCGGCGAGTACGTACGGGACCGCGAACCGCGTCCGGACGCCGCCGTGTTCCGGGTCGGGCCCGGCGAGACGTACCGGCAGATCATGGACGCCTACCGGGCCTGGCAGAACGACCGCCGGGCCGGCCGCTGCGGTCCCGAGGGCATCATCGAGATCACGCACAGCGGCGCCTACCAGGAGCAGCTGGACTTCGACCTCGACCCGGGCGACCGCCTCGAACTGCGCGCGGCCGAGGGCACCCGGCCGGTGATCCGCCTCCTCGACTGGTACAGCAACCGCCCCGACGCGCTCAACATCCGTGCCGTGTCCGAGGATTGCGCCCCCGGCGAGCGACCGCGCATCGTCCTCGACGGACTCCTCGTCGCGGGCCGAGGCATCAACGTCACGGGCCCGATGGGCGCCGTCGTCGTCCGCCACTCGACGCTCGTCCCCGGCTGGTCCCTGGAACCCGAGTGCGACCCGCACTCGCCGGAGGAGCCGAGCATCGTCCTGGAACGCACCACCGCGTGTCTCCAGGTCGAGCACAGCATCCTCGGCACGATCGAGGTCATCGGCGACGAGGTCTCCGAGGAACCCCTCGACATCCACCTCCGCGACAGCGTCCTCGACGCCACCGCCGACGACCGCGAGGCCCTCTCCGCCCCCGACTGCCGGCACGCCCACGCCGTCCTGCACCTGTACCGCACCACCGTGATCGGCGAGATCCACACCCACGCGGTCCGGATCGCCGAGAACTCGATCTTCACCGGACGCCTCCACGTGGCCCGCCGCGGCATCGGCTGCATCCGCTTCTCGTACGTGCCCACCGGGTCCCGTACGCCACGCCGCCACCGCTGCCGGCCGGACCTGGCGGGCCCCGAACAGGCCTCCCGCGTACGGCCGTTGTTCACCTCCCAGCGCTACGGGACGCCCTGGTACGGGCTGTTGGCCGACCGCAGCCCCGAGGAGATCCGGCGCGGCGCGGAGGACGGGGCCGAACTGGGCGCCTTCCACGACCTGTACCGGCCGCAGCGCGAGGACAGCCTGCGGGCTCGGCTCGCGGAGTACACGCCCGCGGGGACGGACGCGGGGATCTTCTTCGTGACCTGACCCACGCGCCCCACGCGCACTCGACGCGCCCCAGAACCCGCACGCAATTCCTGAACCAGGGGGATCCCCTTCATGCACGCAGACCTCTCCCGCTCCACGTTCCGCCCGGAGCGGCACTACTCCGCGGTCATCGCCCAGCAGGGCCGCGTCCAGCTCGACGCCGACGCCAACGAACAGACCGCGATCCAGCTCCACCAGGCCCGCACATTCACCGCCGACCTGATCGGGCAGCACGGAGGCCCGCGCGACGCCGCCGGCTTCCGCATCGAGTACGTCGGCGGCAAGCACGACATCGACACTCTCCACATCCACGGCGGCCGCTACTACGTCGACGGCATCCTGTGCGACGCGGACCGCCCGGCCCCCGGCGTCCCCGTACCGGACGAGGACGACGAGGAGGAGAAGGACAAGGACAAGGCGCAGGACTCCGCGCAGCAGCCCGCCTACTGGACCTACTGGGACCAGCCCGACGGCCACCGCGACCCGGAGAAGCCCGGTGACCGGCTGCCCTCGCCCGCCCAGGCCCCGTTCGTCGTCTACCTCCACGTGTGGGAGCGGTCGGTCACCGCGGCCGAGGACCCGGCGCTGCGCGAGGTCGCGCTCGGCGCGGCCATGCCGGACACCGCCGCCCGCGCCAAGATCGTCTGGCAGGTCCTGCCGCTCGCCCTCGACGAGTTGGAGACCGAAGAGACCGAGCCTTCCAAGGAAGTGGTCCGCGCGGCCTTCGCCCGCTGGGCGCAGAAGCAGTCCGCGCCCACGGCCCGGCTCGCGGCCCGCAGCGAACGGCCCGACCACGCCGACGAGGACCCCTGCCTGGTCAAGCCGGACTCCCGCTACCGCGGCCCCGAGAACCAGCTGTACCGCGTGGAGGTCCACGAGGGCGGCACGGCGGGCGAGCAGACCAAGGGGGACGGGTCGAAGGGGAACGGGTCGAAGGGCGCCACCTTCAAGTGGTCCCGCGAGAACGGCTCCGTGGTCTTCCCGGTCGACGAACTCGACGGCACCTGGGTCCAGTTGGCGTCCCTCGGCCACGACGACAAGCTGGACCTGGACGTCGGCGACCGGGTGGAGTTCACCGACACCGCGTACGCCTCCCGCCTCGAACCCCTGCCGCTGCTGAGGGTCGAGGAACTGGACCTGCCCGGCCGCCGCGTGCGCCTGTCCGCCGAGCCGGAGCCGGGCGTCGGACGCCTGCCGCACCTGCACCCGTTCCTGCGCCGCTGGGACCACCACGAGGGCCCGAAGCGCAAGGGCCGGTCAACCACCCTGCGGGGCGGGGCAGTTCCCGTCGCGGAGGGGGAGTGGCTGCCCCTGGAGGACGGCGTCGAGGTCTACTTCGCCAAGGGCGGCACGTACCGCACCGGCGACCACTGGATCGTCCCCGCCCGTACGGCCACCGGCAGCGTCGAGTGGCCGGTGGACCAGGCGCGCCGCCCGCTGCTCCAGGGCCCGGCAGGCATCGCCCGCCACTTCGCGCCCCTCGCCCTGGTGAAGGGCGAGGGCGAGGCACTGGACCTGCGGCTCGCCTTCGGCCCGCTCGCCAGCAGCATCCCGGCCGCCGACGAGGCGACGCTCGCGGCGGAGACCCGGGCGCGACAGGAGGAACAGGCGGCGGAGGCCGACCCCTCCGGCGGGAGGTCGCAGACCACCGCCGAGGCGGAGGCAGCCGCGGAAGGAGACAAGTAATGGCGAAGCCACTGACAGCCGCCAAGCTGGTGGAGATCCTGCGCGCGGAGGGCCTGACGGTCCATGAGGTGCGCAACTGGCGTCGCCACAACCGGAATTCGAAGGGCCCCTGGGGTCCGATGAACGGCGTGATGATCCACCACACCGTCACCTCCGGCACCGACGCCTCCGTCGACATCTGCTACGACGGCTATTCGGGCCTGCCCGGACCGCTGTGCCACGGCGTCATCGACAAGAAGGGCCACGTCCACCTCGTCGGCAACGGCCGCGCCAACCACGCGGGCCTCGGCGACGGCGACGTCCTGCGCGCCGTGGTCAACGAGACGAAGCTGCCCCCTGACAACGAGGCCGA
Source organism: Streptomyces sp. NBC_00878 (assembly GCF_026341515.1). NCBI lineage: Bacteria > Bacillati > Actinomycetota > Actinomycetes > Kitasatosporales > Streptomycetaceae > Streptomyces > Streptomyces sp. NBC_00878. The sequence continues at coordinate 8,826,752 of NZ_JAPEOK010000001.1, forward strand.
CACCGACGGCAACCGCCACTTCTACGGCTTCGAGTGCATCAACCTCGGCAACGGCAAGGACCCCTGGCCCGAGGCCCAGAAGGAGGCCATCGAGAAGGTCTCCGCCGCGATCTGCCGCGCCCACGGCTGGAGCGAGCGTTCCGTCATCGGCCACAAGGAGTGGCAGCCGGGCAAGCAGGACCCGCGCGGCTTCACGATGGACGGCATGCGGGGGCGCATAGGCGAGCGGCTACGAGGCAAGGGCGACAGCGGGAAACCCGCCCCTGACCCGAAGCCCGCACCCAGGCCCTCGTACGAGCCCTTCCCGGGCGGCGGCTTCTTCCACATCGGCCAGAAGTCCCCCGTGATCACGGCCATGGGCCGCCGCCTGGTCGCCGAGGGCTGCGGCCGCTACGAGGACGGCCCCAGCCCCGAATGGACCGAGGCCGACCGCAGGTCCTACGCGGCCTGGCAACAAAAACAAGGCTTCAAGGGCAAGGACGCGGACGGCATCCCGGGCAAAATCACCTGGACGGCACTGAGGGTCCCGGCGTCCAGCTAGGGCAAGAGGAACCGCCCATCTTCTAGGGGCGCGGGGAACTGCGCGACCAGCCACGGCCGGTCCGCACGTCAAACACCACAGTTCCCCGCGCGACCCCTCCATCCAGGCCACCCAGCGGAGCGCTCACGCACTGGTGGGCGGATACGTCGGCCGCGCCGGAATCGCCGTCCCCGGTGAGGACAGAGCGGGCAACGCCGTCTCCTGCAACCAGGACCGGAACAGCCCCTCCAACGGCTCGGCCGCATACCGGGCCACATGCGCGGTGAAGACGGCCGTGGTGACCGTCCCACTCCGGTGCACCGCGGCCCACCCCCGCAGCATCCGGAAGAACGCGTCGTCGCCCAGCGCACAACGCACCGCGTGCAGCACAAGACCGCCGCGCTGGTAGAGCCGGTCGTCGAACATCAGCTTGCGCCCCGGATCGGACAGCTTCAGGTCCTGCGGCAGCACGGACAGCTTGCGGTGCGCGATGCCCGCGAGCGCCTCCGCGCTGCGCCCGCCGGACCGCTCCGACCACAGCCACTCCGCGTACTTCGCGAACCCCTCGTTCAGCCAGATGTGCCGCCAGTCGGCGATGCTCACACTGTTGCCGAACCACTGGTGCGCCAGCTCGTGCGCCACCAGCCGCTCCGAACTCCTGCTCCCGTCCACGTGGTTGGCACCGAACAGCGAGAGCCCCTGCGCCTCCACCGGGACGTCCAGCTCCTCCTCGGTGACGACCACCGCGTACTCGCCGAACGGGTACGGACCGAAGAGCTCCTCGAACAGCCGCATCATGGTCGGCTGCCGCGCGAAGTCCCGCGAGAACTCCGTCAGCAGTTGTGCCGGGATGTGCCCCACCTGCGGGACGCCGCCCAGCCCCGGGTCGCCGAGCAGCACGGTCTGGTACTTCCCGACGGACAGCCCGACCAGATAGCTGGACGTGGGCGCCGACTGCTCGTACACCCACGTCGTCGTGGACGCCTTCGTCGTACGGGTCAGCAGCCGGCCACCCGCCACGACCTGGTACGCCGACGGCGTGGTGATCGAGATCTGGTACGAGGCCTTGTCCGCCGGGCGGTCGTTGCACGGGTACCAGGACGGCGCCCCGACCGGCTGGCTGGCCACCAGCGCCCCGTCCTCCAGCTCCTCCCAGCCGAGCCCGCCCCACGGGCTGCGCACCGGCTTGGGATTGCCCGACCAGTGCACCTCCACGGTGAACGCGGCCCCGGACCGGATCGGCTTCGACGGCCGGATCCGCAGCTTGCCGCCGCGGTGCGTGTAGTGCGTCGCCCGCCCGTCCACCCGGACCCGGCCGATCCTGAAGTCGGCCAGGTTCAGCTGGAACTCGGCGAGCGGGGCCCGGCCCGCTATGGCGTTGAGCCGAGCGGTGCCGGACAGCCGGTTGGGTCCCGGACGGTAGTCCAGGGCGAGTTCGTACCGATGCACCCGGTAACGGGGATCACCGTTCGCCGGGAAGTACGGATCCGCTCCCACTGTCTGCTGAACCACTGAAGTGTCTGCTCCCTGCGCTGTGCTCGTACGGCGTGCCGGTGGTCCCTCCCCGGGCGCCGGACGGGCCGCTAGTGTCCCGACAGGCAACGTTTGCCCCGTCGCGACGCCCGGCACGCTCCCCCACTGCCTTAAGGGCGTGGGAGGTGCCCCCACTCGCCGCACCGGCCGAAAGCCCCAGTACGTCCAGTACGAGGACTTCCGGCCGGCACGCCGAGAGCACGCACCGGACGCCGCTCCTTGAGGGCAAACGTTGCCTGCCGCGGCACTAGGGACGCCATGCCTCGATCGGGTTGCCCAGCCAGCGGGTGTCGTCGGGAACGGATTCCGCGGCCATGACGAGCGAGGCGGGGCCCAGAGTGCTGCGGGCTCCGACCGTGCTGCCGGGGAGGACGATTCCGCCAGGGCCCAGCGTCGCGCCCTCACGGAGGACCACAGTATCCGTCCGCAAGATCCGGTCATGGAAGAGGTGGGTCTGCAGCACGCAGCCACGATTCACGGTCGCCGCGTCCTCCAGCGTCACCAGGTCCGTCTCCGGCAGCCAGTAGCTCTCGACCCAGACGCCCTTGCCGATCCGGGCACCGAGGCCGCGCAGCCACAGGTTCATCACGGGAGTACCCGGCACGGACCCGGCCAACCACGGTACGGCGACGACCTCGACGAAGGTGTCGGCCAGCTCGTTGCGCCACACGAAGCCGCTCCACAGCGGGTGTTCACCGGTCCGGTGCCGCCCCACGAGCAGCCACTTGGCGATCACGGACAGCAGGCCGGCGGCCGCTCCGGCACCCAGCAGCACAACCCCGGCGAGCGCCCACGCCCACACACCCAGCGCGCTCAGCGCGGCCACCGTCAGCACGGCCAGCGCGGCCGAGCAGAAGACGGGCACGATTCGGCACAGCTCGACCAGACCGCGCGCCCACAGCAGCCGCGCGGGCGGGTCGTACGTACGGCTCTGGTCGCCGCCCTGCGTCGAGCGGGGCAGCTTGACCGGCGGCAGCCCCAGGTAGGAGCTGCCCTTCTTGGCCTTCTTCGGCGTCGCGGACAGCACGCCGACCAGGCCGCCGTCCGGCACGGAACGGCCCGGCGCGGTCATCCCGGAGTTCCCGAGGAAGGCCCGGCGCCCGATCTCCGCGCGCCCGATCCGCATCCAGCCGCCCCCGAGCTCGTACGGCGCGGTCAGCGTGTCGTCGGCCAGGAACGCGCCCTCGCCGACCGTCGTCAGGCTCGGCAGCGCGAGCACCGTCGACACCTCGGCACCTCGGCCGATCCGCATACCCAGCAGCCGCAGCCAGACCGGCGTGGCCAGCCCGGCGTACAGCGGGAACAGCGTGTCGCGGGAGCGGTCCATCAACTGCGTGACCGTCCAGGCCTGCCAGCCGATCCTGCTGTGCGTGGGATGCGTACCGGGCCGCAGTCCGAGACTGAGCAGTCGCACGTTGACCAGCAGAATCAGCGCGTAAGCGAGGCCGAAGGCCAGCGTCGCCGGCACCAGTGCGACGACGGCGCCCCGCAGCGCCTCGCCGAGACCGGCCTCCGGTGAGACGAAGACGCTCGCCACGAGCAGCGCGGCCAGGCCCGCGACCAGCGGCAACGCCGACAGCGCGAACCCGGTGGCGCCGTACATCACGCGCCAGTACGTACCCCGCTGCGGGCGCTCCTTGGGCCAGTCCCGCTTCGCCTTGCCGAGCTTGACCGCGGGCGCGCCGGCCCACCGCTGACCGGTCGTGACATGCCCGGAGACGGCCGAACCGGGCGCCACCTCGGACCGCTTGCCCACCCGGGCACCGGGGAAGAGCATGCTGCGGGTACCGACCACCGCGTGCGCGCCGACCTTGACCGGGCCGATCTCCAGCCGGTCGCCGTCCAGCCAGTGCCCCGACAGGTCCACCTCGGACTCCACGGCGGCACCCCGGCCGAGCTTGAGCATGCCGGTCACCGGCGGCAGCGAGTGCAGGTCCACGTCGGAGCCGACCTTGGCGCCGAGCGCCCGCGCGTACCGCTCCAGCCACGACCCCGTCAGCGAGGTCGCGCCGCTGAACTCGGCGAGCCGCTCGGCCGTCCACAGCCGCAGATGGACGCTCCCGCCCCGCGGGTAGCGCCCGGGCCTCACCCCGCGCAGCAGCAGCCGCGCCCCGCCGGCCGCGATCGCGAGCCGCCCCGGCGGACTGAAGAGCAGCCCCGCCCCGACGGCCACGACCCACCAGGAGACGGTCGGCACCCACGGATACGGCCCGAACCAGTGCAGTACGTTGCCCATCGCGGCCAGCGCCACGGTCCAGCGCAGCCCGAGCAGGGTGAACAGCGGGACGAGCACCAGCAGTTGAACGACCTTGGCGCGCAGGGGCACCGGCGCGATCTCGCGGGTGGCCCCGTCACTTTGAGCGGACTTCTCCAGATGCCGGGCCAGCTTGCGCAGCACGGGCTGCTGGTAGATGTCGACGACGGCGGCGCTGGGGTAGCGGGTGCGCAGCCTGGTGGTGAGCTGGGCGGCGGCGAGACTGCTGCCGCCGATCGCGAAGAAGTCGTCCCGCGCCGAACCGACCGGGATGCCGAGCACCTCGCTCCACTGCTCTGCGAGCCACGCCTCGGTGCCGTACAGCTGCTCGGCGGGTCCGCCCGTCTCCAGGCCCTCCAGGGGCCACGGCAGGGCGTTGCGGTCGACCTTGCCCGAGGTCCGGGTCGGCAGGTCGGCGACCGGCGCGATCAGCGGGACCAGGGCGGCGGGCAGCACGGCGCGCAGTTTCTCGACGGCCGTCGCGTGGTCCCAGCCGTCCTGGGCGACCACATAGCCGACGAGCAGCTGGTTGCCGCTGCGGGCCGTCCGTACGGCCGCCGCGGCGCCCGCGACACCGGGCAGTGCCTGGAGCGCGGTGTCCACCTCGCCCAGCTCGATCCGGCGCCCGCCGAGCTTGATCTGCTCGTCGGCCCGCCCGAGGAAGATCAGCCCTTCCTTCTCGGCCTTGACCAGGTCACCGCTGCGGTAGGCGCGCGGCCAGCCGAGCGACTCCAGCGGGGCGTACTTCTCCGCGTCCTTCTCGGGGTCGAGATAGCGGGCCAGTCCCACGCCGCCGATCACCAGCTGTCCGCTCTCGCCCATCGGCACCGGCTCGCCGGACTCGTCGACGACGGCCAGCTCCCAGCCGTTCAGCGGCAGCCCGATACGGACCGGCTCCTCGCCGGTCATCAGCGAGGCACAGGCGACGACGGTGGCCTCGGTCGGCCCGTACGTGTTCCAGACCTCGCGGCCCTCGGTCACCAGACGCTGCACCAGCTCGGGCGGGCAGGCCTCGCCGCCGAAGATCAGCAGCCGGACCTCGTTGAGAGCCTCCGGCTCCCAGAGGGCGGCCAGCGTCGGCACGGTGGAGACCACCGTGATCTCCTGCTCGACCAGCCACGGCCCCAGATCGGCGCCGCTGCGCACCTGGGAGCGCGGCACGGGCACCAGACAGGCCCCGTACCGCCAGGCCAGCCACATCTCCTCGCAGGACGCGTCGAAGGCGACGGAGAGGCCCGCCATGACCCTGTCACCCGGACCGATGGGGTCCTCGGTGAGGAACAGCCCGGCCTCGGCGTCCACGAAGGCGGCGGCGCTGCGGTGGCTGACGGCCACGCCCTTGGGCTTGCCGGTCGAACCGGAGGTGAAGATGATCCAGGCGTCGTGCTCGGCACCGGGCCGCGTGGCCGGGGTCTCGCTGCGCCCGTTGACGGTCAGCTCGTGCCCGGAGCCGACGACGGCCCGTACCCCGGCCTCGCCGAAGACCAGCTCGGCGCGCTCGTCCGGGTCCTCGGCGTCGACCGGCACGTAGGCGGCCCCCGCCGCGAGGACGGCCAGGATGGCCACGTACAGGTCGTTGGTCCCCGACGGGACGCGGACGCCCACGCGGTCCCCGAGGCCCACCCCGGCGATGCTCAGCCGCCGCCGCAGGGCCTCGACCTCGACGGCCAGGGCGCGGTAGGAGAGGGCGCGGTGGCCGTCGTCCAGCGCGGGCTCGTCGGGGTACGCCCGCACGGAGGCGTCGAGGATGTCGACGAGCGTGCGCGGCGAAGCCGCGGCGGCAGCGGAGAAGCGTGCCGGGTCGCCGAACTCCGCGCGCACCTCGTCGTCGAACAGCGCGAGTGCGGGGCCTTGCTCGAGGGCTGCCATCGGGTCCTCACGTGTGGTTCCCGGAGTAACCGGGGGAGCCGGCGGGCCCGCAGGTATGCCTGGGGATATTCCGGTCAGCTCCGAACAAGCGTGGAATTTTAGTACGACGCTAGCCGCGGACCTGCGTCTCAGCCATGTGAGCGGGCTTCCGGCGGGCTCTGAAGGCGTCTGCTCCGACGCTCTGACGTGGGGGTATGTCATCTTGACGAGATCTGCCCCACATATGAACGTAACACGGTCGAGCCGGGGGGCGTAGGCGACGAAAAAGGACCGCGACCAGTAGGTCGCGGCCCTTCCTCATCTCGTGTGTCCGAGGGGGGACTTGAACCCCCACGCCCGATAAAGGGCACTAGCACCTCAAGCTAGCGCGTCTGCCATTCCGCCACCCGGACAAGGTGCCTGTCGCGCGGGGTTCCCCTCGCGGCGACGGAGGAAACATTACCAGGCTTTCGAGAGCCCCCGATCACGGGCCGGCGGGCGTGAACGACGTGTGACGGGCCTGGTCCGCCCTTGGGGTGGGCAGGGTCGGAGGGGGAGGATGGAGACACCGCCGACGGGAACACCGCCGGCAGGCAGCGTGGGAGGAACCAGCGTGAGTGAGCCGGACACGACCAGGAGCGTCACGGGTGAGGATGAGGTCGTCGACCTCTGCCGCGAGCTGATCCAGATCGATACCAGCAACTACGGCGACCACTCGGGCCCGGGTGAGCGCAAGGCCGCCGAGTACGTCGCGGAGAAGCTCGCCGAGGTGGGACTCGAACCGCAGATCTTCGAGTCGCACCAGGGCCGCGCCTCCACGGTGGTCAGGATCGAGGGAGAGGACCGCTCACGGCCCGGGCTGCTCATCCACGGCCACACCGACGTCGTACCGGCCAACGCCGAGGACTGGACGCACCACCCGTTCTCCGGCGAGATCGCCGACGGCTGTGTGTGGGGCCGTGGCGCGGTCGACATGAAGGACATGGACGCGATGACCCTCGCGGTCGTCCGCGACCGGATGTGCAGCGGCCGCAAGCCGCCCCGCGACCTGGTGCTGGCCTTCCTGGCGGACGAGGAGGCGGGCGGCTTGTTCGGCGCCAAGCACCTCGTCACCAAGCACCCGGACCTCTTCGAGGGCGTGACCGAGGCGATCGGCGAGGTCGGCGGGTTCTCCTTCACGGTCAACGAGAAGCTGCGGCTGTATCTCGTCGAGACCGCCCAGAAGGGCATGCACTGGATGAAGCTGACCGTGGACGGTACCGCCGGACACGGTTCGATGATCCACCGGGACAACGCGATCACCGAGTTGTCGGAGGCCGTCGGCCGGCTCGGCCGGCACAAGTTCCCGGTGCGGGTGACGAAGACACTGCGGCACTTCCTCGACGAGCTCGGCGACGCGCTGGGCACCGAGCTGGACCCGGAGGACATGGACGCGACGCTCGCCAAGCTCGGCGGCATCGCCAAGCTCATCGGCGCCTCGCTCCAGAACACCGCCAACCCGACCCAGCTGGGCGCCGGCTACAAGGTGAACGTGATCCCGGGGCAGGCGACCGCGCACGTCGACGGCCGCTACCTGCCGGGGTACGAGGAGGAGTTCCTCGCCGACCTGGACCGCATCCTCGGCCCGCATGTGAAGCGCGAGGACGTGCACGCCGACAAGGCGCTGGAGACCACCTTCGACGGGGCCCTCGTGGACGCCATGCAGACCGCGTTGTCCGCCGAGGACCCGATCGCCCGGGCCGTCCCGTACATGCTCTCCGCCGGCACCGACGCCAAGTCCTTCGACGACCTCGGCATCCGCTGCTTCGGCTTCGCCCCGCTGAAGCTGCCGCCGGAGCTGGACTTCGCCGGGATGTTCCACGGTGTCGACGAGCGGGTCCCGGTCGACGCGCTCACGTTCGGAGTGCGGGTCCTGGACCGCTTCATCGAGGCGTCCTGAACCCCCGCTTCCTCGAAGCGTCCTGAATTAACCCGCTGAAACGACACTCCAATAATCGCCAGCGCGTACGGGGCCGACTGAGAAGAGTGAATGCGCTCATAGGCTCGTAGCCCTATTACTCCCTCCTCGTTACAGGTGATGTGATCCGCGGCTGGGATCGCATTGCCAACAAGGAGGAATAATGATCAAGAAGATCGTCGCCGCTGCTGCTGCCACTGGTGGCATCGTTCTCGCTGGTGCGGGTATCGCGGCTGCCGACGCCGGTGCTCAGGGTGCTGCCGTGCACTCTCCCGGTGTGCTCTCGGGCAACGTCGTCCAGGCGCCCATCCACGTGCCGGTGAACGCCTGTGGCAACACGGTCTCCGTGATCGGGCTGCTGAACCCTGCCTTCGGCAACACCTGCATCAACGTGTGACGTTGTGCTCATCTCATGAGGGTCTTCACCCCATGAAGGCCTGAAACCCATGAGGGTCTTGAGTTCGCGGCCCCGGAGTGCACGCCATGCGCTCCGGGGCCGCCGACATTCCGCATTCCGTATTCCGCGCAGGCGCACCGGGCGCGTGCGCGTTCCTGAAGCCGCAACGGCTTACAAGGATCACAAGGCAGGGAAAAGCTATGCGACAGGTCACCCGCAAAGGCCTGATGACGGTGGCGGCCGCGAGCGGCGTCCTCGCCGCCACCGGTGGCTACGCGCACGCCGACTCGGGGGCGCACGGCAGCGCCTCGGACTCCCCGGGCGTACTCTCGGGCAACTCGGTGCAGGCGCCGGTGCACGCGCCGGTCAACGTCTGCGGCAACACCGTGAACGTGGTCGGGCTGCTCAACCCGGCGGTGGGCAACAAGTGCTCCAACAAGGGCGGCGGCTCCGGCCGCCACCACGCCGGCGGCGGATCGCAGGCCGGCGGGCACACCGGTAACTCGCCCGGCGTGGGTTCGGGCAACCACGTCGAGGTTCCGGTGGACGTGCCGGTCAACGTCTGCGGCAACAGCGTCTCCGTCGGCGGTGTCGGCAACGCGGCCACGGGCAACGACTGCGCGAACACCGGCGGCGGGCACGGATCGACGCCTCCCGGATACGGGGAGCCGAACCCTCCGGGCAAGCCTGGTCAGCCGGGCGACCCCGGGGAGCCGGGCAAGCCGGGCGAGCCGGGGGAACCGGGACAGCCTGGTAAGCCGGGACAGCCTGGTGAACCGGGTCAGCCCGGTCAGCCCGGTGACCCGGGTCAGCCCGGTGACCCGGGTCGGCCCGGGGGTGAGGATCTGGGCTCCGCGAACCCGAACGACCCCGGCGCCCAGGGGGTCACGCAGCCCAAGGGTTCCGAGCAGCTGGCACAGACCGGCAGTGAGCTGCCCCTCGGCCTCGCGCTGCCGCTGGGCGCGGGCGCGCTCCTGACCGGCTCTGTGCTGTACCGCAAGGCTCGCGCCTCCGCGTGACACGACGCCAAGACCCGACAAACGGTGTCATGGCACGACAAAAGCCCCCGGGGCTGGTGGATGTACCCCCGTGGGGCGAACGGAGCGGGCCCCGTGTGCGCGGGGCCCGCTCCGTTTCAGCCGTCCCGGGTCACCACGTGGCCCGTACCTGGCGGATGATCCGTCGGCGCAGCCGCACCCTGCGACTGCCGTCCGGATGGAGGCTGAGGCGGTCCAACTCCCAGTGTCCGTACTCCGCATGGTCCGTCAGCAGACGTGTGGTTTCCTTGCGGGAGACTCCGCGCGGCACGTACACGTCGACAAATTCGTATTCCGGCATCGCATCTATTGTGCGTGCGGAGGCCCTGTACGGATAGCGTCTGCACTATGTCTGATGCTGCGCAGCCCACCGCTGCCGAGGTACGCGCCTCCGCCGAGGCGGTCAAGGCCGCGCTCGACCGCCACTTGGCGGCGGTCGAGCGCAGGTCGGGTGAGGACGACCCGGCCGTCTACGAGGCGTTCAACGAGCTGGCCGCGGCCGCCGAGGAGTACGACGAACTCCTCTACGACCGTTATGACGAGGTCACTCCCTTCGAGATCCCCGGCACGGAGGACGCGCTGCCGTACACCGGGCCGGAGGAGCCCAACGCGCTGAGTGTGCTGATCCGCCGGGACTACACGGTGGTGGAACCGCAGCGGCTGCTGGCGCAGGCGCAGCGGGTGGAGGCCGTGGAGGAGTCCGGGGCCGCGGCCGCGGGCTTCGACGCCGCGTCCGGGACCGTGCACGGCGCTCTGGGTGTTCTCTTCGGCGAGTTCGAGCCCGACGAGATCGCCTCCCGGCACAAGGAGTTCGGTCTGGAGGAGGGCGACTCCACGCTGTGGGTCACCGCCGCGGACGAACCCGCCGAGCCCGGCGAGTGGCTGGAGGCGCCGTTCGAGCAGGCCGATCCCCACCAGGTGGTGTGCCGCTTCGACGTCAGTGCCGTCTTCGACGACGAGTCGGAGACGGACCTCGACGACGACATCGAGGACACCGCCGGGCCGGACCCGCAGCTCGACGAGGACGAGGACCTGGAGCCGCTCGACGCGGATCGCTGAGGGGTCCGCCGGTTCGTACGGTGGCGGTCACCGGGCAGTGAGCCCGGTGACCGCCACCGGTGTTTTCAGGGTCCGGAGGGCGAAGGGCGGGGGCCGGAGGCCTGAGGCCTGAGGGCGGGCGTCAGACGGCCGCCGCCGGGACCTGGGCCCTGAGCAGTGCCGGGAGCCGGGTGGTACGCGGCTTCGCGGCGACCTCGGTGACCGCGTGCGGCAGTGCCTGCTCGACTCCGTGGACCACGGAGAGATGCCGCTCGGCGCGGCCGAAGGCGGTGTAGATCCAGGGCCGGGTGAGCGCCTGGGCGGCATCGCCGGGCAGCACCACGACCGCGGCGGGCCAGCGGGTACCGACCGCCTGGTGCGCGGTGATCGCCCAGCCGTGCCGCACGCTCTGCTCCACCCGCTCCTTCGGTACGACGACGGGAACGCCCGCGCACTCCAGGTGCAGCCCCTCGGCGTCGGCCTTCACCACGTGACCCGGGATCGTACGGCCCGGCGCGGCGGAGTACGCGATCCTGTCACCCGGGTCGAAGCCGCCGAAGCGGCCGGGGCCGGGGTTGAGCCGCTCCTTCAGCGCGGTGTTGAGCGCGCGGGTGCCCGCCGCGCCGCCGTGGCCCGGGGTGATCACCTGGGTCTGCTCGGACGGGATTCCGAAGGCCCGCGGCACCGAGTCCGCGATCAGCTGTACGGTCCGGTGGACGGCCTCTCCGGCGTCGCGTACCGGGACGATCACGACCTCCTTGCCCGGGGCGGTGACCTGGTTCAGCTCGCCGATACCGATGCCCGAGACCAGCTCGCCGATGGGACCGGGGTCGGGGGTCCGTGAGGCGATCTGCGGGCACACGCGCGCGGCGAGCAGATCCGCGAAGACGCGTCCGGGGCCCGCCGACCACAGCACACCGGGGTCCCCGCTCAGCACGAGCCGGGCCCCGTCGGGCAGCGATTCCGCGAGCATCGCCGCGCTCTCCACGTCGAGCTGCGGCGCGTCGAGCACGACCAGGAGGTCGGTCCGCAGCATGCCGTCGCCGTCCCGCCCCGGGCCCTCGGCTCCGGCGAGCAGTCCGGCGACGGTGGTCACGGCGTCGTGGCCCTCGGCATCGCCCGACGGACCGCTGCCCGACGGCCCGCCGACTGACGGCCCGTTGCCCGATGGCCCGCCCTCCGACGGCCCGGTGCTGGGGTGCCCGGATGTGCCGCCGTGTGTGTCGGCCGTGCTGTAGTGCGTCTGGGCCGGGCCGCCTGGGCCGCCCGGGCCGTCGTCGGCTCCGCGGCGCGGGCCGTTCGGCGCGCTCGCGTCTTCCGCCGCTTCCTGCGCGCTGCGGCCCGGTGCCGACGACGGGTCCGAACCCGCCGAGGCCGCGCCTTGCGCTCTCTGCGCGTCGGCCAGCAGCGCGGTGAAGCGGCGGCGGCCGTCCGGGCCGTGGGCGGCGACGCACACGCGCAGGCCCAGGGACCGGGCGGCGGCCACCAGGGCCGCCGGTTCCGCGCGGGACGCCTCGCCGCCGGTGTGCAGGACGAGGCTGTGGCCCGCGACGGCGCGGATCAGCTCGGCGGCGGAGCCGGACGCGGCGGACTCCCATTCCGCGGCCGAACTGTCTTCCTTGGGCAGCGAGTTGACCACCCGGGCGAGACCGTCGGCGAGGCTCTCCTCGGCGAGCGCGTACCTCTCCAGTCCGATGAGGACACGGACCGGACGCTCCGCCTCGCCCTCCTCGTCCTCATTCTCGTCCTCGCCCCGGGACTGCTGGGGCGAGGACGGTGCGCCGGGCTCGTCCAGCGCGTCCTGGAAGACCAGGGCGTCTCCCTCGGCGAGGGCGCTCTGCACGGCGGCGTCGGGATCCGGCACCGAGCGCTGAGCGAGCGCCGCGTGGAGCGCCTGGGCCTCCAGGGCGGTGTGTCCGGCGAGGGCCGCCTGTTCCAGGAGCCATACCGTGACCGCCCGGCCCCGCCGCTCGTCGTCGGGACCGCATTCCGCGCCGAGCAGTGCCCGCGCGAACCCGTCGGCCTGCTCGGGCCGCACCCCGGCAACGCGCAGCAACTGCCAGGGGTCCTCGCGCAGTTGAGTCTCCGCCCCCTCACCGAGGGTGGCAGCGACCTGCGCGGCCAGTGCCTCCGGGGCGCCGCCTTCGACGAGCACGGCCCTCACGGTGTCGACGGCCTCGGCGGCCACCGGCGCGGGCGTGGCGGAAGGCATGGGCTGCGGCCGCCGCACCGGCTCCGGCGCGGACCTGCGCGGCGCGGGCTCCGGCTCGCTGAAGACGCTCGACGGGGGCTTCTCCCCGCTCTCCACCGCCCGGACGGCGGCGAGCAGATCGGCGGCCTTCCCGCTCAGCCTCGCCCCGGCCTGGACCGGCCCCTCCTTCTCCGCCTTCCGCCGCTCGATCCGCTCCCGCAACTCCCGCTGCGCGGCCAACTCGGCCTCGGCTTCGGACAACTGGCCGGCGCTGTCGGCGGCAGCGGTGCCGTCGGCGGTGCTGTCGGCAGAACCGCCGTCCCCCTCTTCCTCTTCGTCGTGGCGAGCGTCACCGTCGGCCGGGCCGCCCGCGCCCGCGCCCTCGCCGCTCGTCGCGTCGCCGTCCGCGGCGGGGCCTTCCGACTCCGACGGCACGCCTTCACCGCTGCCCGCGTCCGCTGTGTCTGTCATGTCCGCCGCGTCCGCCGCGCTTGCGGCGGCCTCGTCACCGGGGTCGGCAGAAGCGCGGCTCTCGTCCGCGGAACCCGCGTCGCCCTCGGCCCCCGGTCCGGCCCCGGGCCCCCCGGGCTCCGGGCCGGTCACCGGCTCGGTTTCCTCCGCGGCAGCGGGATCCGTGGTCACAGCGTGCTCCAGTCGTGATCGGGATAGTGGTGCACGGGCGCTGACACATCGTCGAGCGCTCGGCAGATCTCGTCAGGAAGACTAAGGGTCTCCACTGACAACGCGCCCGTGAGCTGCAGCGCGTTGCGCGCGCCGACGATGGGGGCGGCCACGCCGGGCCGGTCGCGGATCCAGGCGAGGGCGACCTGGAGCGGGGTCACCGCGAGGCCGTCCGCCGCCGTCGCCACCGCGTCCACGATGCGGCTCGCCGCGTCGTCCAGGTACGGCGCGACGAACGGCGCGAGCTGGTCCGACGCGCCCCGCGAGTCCGCCGGCGTCGAGTGCCGGTACTTGCCGGTCAGCACGCCCCGGCCAAGGGGAGAGGACGGCAGCAGCCCGATACCCAGGTCCAGCGCCGCGGGCAGCACCTCGCGCTCGACACCGCGCTGCAGCAGTGAGTACTCCATCTGCGTACTGGCCAGCCGCGTGCGTATCCCGGGCGCGGCGAGCTGCCAGGTGGCCGCCTTCGCGAGCTGCCAGCCGCAGAAGTTGGAGACGCCGGCATACCGTGCACGGCCGCTGCTGACAGCGATGTCGAGAGCCTGGAGGGTCTCCTCCAGCGGCGACTCGGGATCGAAGGCGTGGATCTGCCACAGGTCGACATAGTCCGTGCCGAGCCGCGCCAGCGAGGCGTCGAGCGCCGACAGCAGATGCCCCCGCGAACCGTCGAAGCGCCGGTCCGGATCCGGCACGCTCCCCGCCTTCGTCGAGATCACCAGATCCCGGCGCGGCACCAGACCCTCCATGAGCTGCCCGAGCAGATACTCGGCCTCCCCGTCCCCGTACACATCGGCTGTGTCCACGAGCGTCCCGCCCGCCTCCCAGAACGCCTTCAACTGGTCCGCGGCGTCGTGCTCGTCGGTGTCCCGGCCCCAGGTGAGGGTGCCGAGCCCGATCCGTGACACGCGCAGGCCGGTACGGCCGAGATGCCTCTGCTCCATGTGGGCTGAGATTACTGGCCAGAAGTCGGTGTGTGGGGCCCTGTGGACAACCAGGATCATGTGATCCCCAACCCGGTCCCTGCCGCTCGGCGTACCAGCGCGCTAGGGTGCCGCACAAGGGACGTTACTGATCAGTAAGGGGATCGGCCATGCAGCTCGGGATCAACCTCGGCTACTGGGGTGCCGGAATGGACGCGGACAACCTCGCCGTGGCCAAGGAGGCCGACCGGCTGGGTTATGCGGTCTGCTGGGCCGCCGAGGCGTACGGATCGGACGCGGCCACCGTGCTGAGTTGGGTCGCCGCCAAGACCGAGCGCATCGACGTCGGCTCCGCCATCTTCCAGATCCCGGCCCGCCAGCCCGCGATGACCGCGATGACCGCCGCCACCCTCGACTCGCTCTCCGGCGGCCGCTTCCGCCTCGGCCTCGGCGTCTCCGGACCGCAGGTCTCCGAGGGCTGGTACGGCGTCAAGTTCGACAAGCCGCTGGCCCGCACCCGCGAGTACGTGGAGATCGTACGGAAGGCCATGACGCGCGAGCGGCTCTCGTACGAGGGCGAGCACTGGACGCTGCCGCTGCCGGGCGGCCCGGGCAAGCCGCTCAAGCTGACCGTGCACCCGGAGCGCGAGCACATCCCGCTCTACATCGCCGCGATCGGCCCGAAGAACCTGGAGCAGACCGGCGAGATCGCCGACGGCGCCCTGCTGATCTTCCCGTCCGCCGACCACATCGAGGACACCGCGATCACGTACCTGCGCGCGGGACGCGAGAAGTCCGGGCAGACCATGGACGGCTTCGACGTCTGCCCGACGCTGCCGCTGGCACTCGGCGAGGACAAGGACGTACCGGCCCTGGCCGACATGTTCCGCCCGTACACCGCGCTCTACGTGGGCGGCATGGGCAGCCGCAAGCAGAACTTCTACAACCAGCTCGCCCAGCGCATGGGCTACGAGAAGGAGGCCGCCGAGATCCAGGACAAGTACCTGGCCGGCGACAAGAACGGCGCGGCCGCCGCCATTCCCCAGCAGCTCATCGACCAGACCTCGCTGCTCGGTTCCGTGGACCGCATCGCGGACCGGATGAAGGCCTACGCGGCCGTCGGGGTCACCACGCTCACGGTGACCCCCGCGGGCTTCACGCTGGACGAGCGGGTCGCCGCGCTCCGGGCCGGCTCCGACGCCCTGGAGCGGGCCGGACTCGCGTAAGGGGCCTGTCCGACGGTCAGGACGGCTTGACGGCCAGGACGGCGGGCCGGGAGAGATTCAGCGGCCGTGGTGGGGGCTCGGGGGGTCTTCCCCGCCACGGCCGTCACGGAGAACAACGCGCCACGGCTCGCTCGGTTACGCGCCTCTCATACCCCTCGCGTCCACCGTTCGGCGGAATTGTCCGACACAGGTGTTGCCGCGCCTCTGGCTGCGCATTTGACTCGTTCTTTGCGGAGTCCCGCACAGGTGGGAGTCCCGCATGGAGGTGGCAGACATGCTTTCGGCCAAGAGTCTTTTCCAGGAGATCGTCGACGACGACGAGTCGTTCCGGCTTTTCTGTTCCATCGCCGCCAGCGGGGAGGCCCAGGGAGGCTGGGAGAACGGACGGATCTCGGCCCTCGTCCCGGAGAGCGAACGCGCGCTCGCGCCCAAGATCACCAGGCACGGCGCGGACGAGGACAAGCACGGCCGGATCTTCAACGCGCTCATGAGCAAGCGGGGCGTCACACCCGTCGAGATCCCGCCCGAGACCGATTACACGATGCTTCTGGAGAAGAGCGGCATCGGCCTCGCGCACGACAAGCTCAAGCGCGACGAGCCGCTCACCGTCCAGGATGTCGTCACCTACCTCTCCCACAGCAGGGTCACCGAGCAGCGCGCCGCGGACCAGATGGTGATGCTGCGCAAGGACTTCGGGGACCACCCGGAGATCGGCAAGGCCGTACGGATGATCTCCAACGACGAGGACAACCACCTCGCCTACTGCCACGAGGAACTGCTGCGCTTCGCCGCCGCGGGCCACGGCCGGGCCATCCAGCGGACCCTGCGCGAGTGCGCGCTCGCCGAGATCCGCGTCTACCGGGACGTCAGCCTCGCCGTGATGGACCACATGGGGCGCATCCTCGGCTGGCCGAAGCCCAAGGCGGCCGTGCTCGCCGCGGGCATCCACGCCATGTACGCGTACGAGCGTCTTCTCGGCTGGCGGCGGATGGTCTCACTGACGATGCCGGAGCGGCGCGACGCCCTGGGCGGACCGGCGTCCGCGGCACCCGAGTTCGCGTGAACGTGACCCACGCGCGCGCGTGGCCCCGTACGCGGTACGCGCGCGCGGAGCTGTGGAGCCGCGAAAGGACGCCGCTCACAGCCAGCCCCGCCGTTTGAAGAGCCGGTAGAGGAACACCTCCAGCGCGGCCATCAGCGCGATGAGCGCCGGATAGGCCCAGACCCAGTGCAGCTCCGGCATGTGGTCGAAGTTCATGCCGTAGATCCCCGCGATCATCGTGGGGACCGCGGCCATGGCCGCCCACGCGGAGATCTTCCGCATGTCGTCGTTCTGCCGGACGCTCATCTGCGCGAGATGAGCGGAGAGGATGTCCGAGACGAGCCGGTCCAGGCCCTCCACGGACTCGTTCACGCGCATCAGATGGTCGTTGACGTCCCGGAAGAAGGGCTGCGCCTTGTCGTGCACGAAGGGCACCCCCGTGCTGAAGAAGCCGCCGCCCGCGAGCCGGTTCAGCGGGTGCGCCAGCGGGCCCGTGGCCCGGCGGAACTCCAGGATCTGCCGCTTGAAGTTGTAGATCCGGGACGCCGTGTCCCGCGAGCCGCCGCCCGTCGGGGAGAACACCGCGGTCTCCAGCTCCTCCAGGTCGGTGCCGAGCTCGCCCGCCACCTCCACGTAGTGGTCGACCACGGCGTCGGCGATCGAGTACAGCACCGCGGTGGGACCGTGCCGGAGCATCTCGGGCTCCGCCTCCAGCCGGTGCCGAACGGCCGCGAGGGGCGATTCCTCACCGTGCCGGACGGTCACGACGAACGAGTCACCGATGAAGACCATGACCTCGCCGGCGGAGACGATGTCGTTGTCCGGCTCGTATCCCACCGGTTTGAGCACCACGAACAGCGAGTCGTCGTACACCTCCAGCTTGGGACGCTGGTGCGCGTTCAGAGCGTCCTCGACGGCCAGGGGGTGCAGCCCGAACTCCTCCGTGACCAGGTCGAACTCCTGCTCCGTGGGCTCGTACAGGCCGATCCACACGAAGGCCTCGCTCTCGGCACGGCACTGGGCCAGGGCGTCGGAGAGGTCGTCGGGGCCCTTGGTCCGGCGGCCGTCGCGGTAGATGGCGCAGTCGACGATCACGGAGCGTATTCTCCCGCCGCTCGATCCGCGGCGCACTCGCGGCGCAGCCTAGGCTGGACCGCATGCCCACCTTGATCCTCGTCCGGCACGGACGTTCCACCGCCAACACCGCGGGGCTGCTCGCCGGGTGGACACCCGGTGTCGCACTCGACGAGCGCGGGGCCGCGCAGGCCGCCGCACTGCCCGGGCGCCTCGCGGAACTGCCGATCACGGAGGTCGTCAGCAGCCCGCTGCAACGCTGCCAGGAGACGATTCAGCCCCTCCTCGACGCGCGGCCCGGACTGCGGGTCCACTCCGACGACCGGATCGGGGAGGCCCACTACGGCGACTGGTCCGGCCGCAAGCTCGCCGAGCTCAAGGACGAGCCGCTGATGGAGGTCGTGCAGGCGCACCCCTCCGCCGCCGCGTTCCCGGGCGGCGAGTCGATGCGGGCCATGCAGACCCGGGCCGCCGAGGCGGTACGGGAGTGGAACGCGCGCGTGGAGCGCGATCACGGCGGCGACGCCGTGTACCTGATGTGCTCGCACGGCGACATCATCAAGTCGCTTGTCGCCGACGCCCTCGGACTTCATCTGGACCTCTTCCAGCGGATCTCCGTGGAACCGTGTTCCATCACCGCGATCCGTTACACACGACTGCGGCCATTTCTCGTTCGCCTGGGGGACACCGGCGATTTCACGTCGCTCGCGCCGCGCGAGGAACCCCCCGGCGGCGATGCCACAGTCGGGGGCGGTGCGGGCGCACCGTGATCGTCGGCCGCAGTAGGGTGAAGCGGTCGAAGCAGCGCAGCAGTTGTCAGCAGCAGACGCAGTCGACGGCAGAAGCGGTCGATCGATCCAATGGAGACAGGACGTGTCCCGTCAGGTGTTCCTCTATGACCCGCCGGACCGTTTCGTGGCCGGCACGGTCGGGCTGCCCGGGCGCCGTACCTTCTTCCTGCAGGCGTCCTCCGGGCCCAGGGTGACCAGCGTCGCCCTGGAGAAGACCCAGGTCGCGGCGCTCGCCGAACGCATGGACGAGCTTCTCGACGAGGTCGTACGGCGTACCGGGGGCAGCGCCCCCGTTCCGGCGATGGCCCCGACGGAGGTCTCCGACACCGCCCCGCTCGAAGCTCCCGTCGAGGAGGAGTTCCGGGTCGGCACCATGGCGCTCGCCTGGGACGGCGACGAGCAGCGCATGATCGTCGAGGCCCAGGCGCTCGTCGAGCTGGACGCCGATTCGGAGGAAGACCTCGCCGAGGCTGAGGAAAGGCTCCTGCAGGACGAGGAGAACGGTCCGCCGATGCTGCGGGTCCGCCTCACCGGCGCCCAGGCCCGTGCCTTCGCCAAGCGCGCCCTCGACGTCGTCAACGCCGGCAGGCCGCCCTGCCCGCTGTGCAGTCTCCCGCTCGACCCGGAAGGACACGTATGTCCGCGCCAGAACGGATACCGCCGCGAAGCGTGACCACGGCCGAGCTGCTCGCCGAGGGCGAGCTGACCGTGCGCGGACGCATCCGTGAGGCGTCCAACGCGGTACTGCTGTGCGACGTCACGTACGAGGGGCGGACGGCGTCCTGCGTCTACAAGCCCGTGGCAGGCGAGCGCCCGCTGTGGGACTTCCCCGACGGGACCCTCGCCCAGCGGGAGGTCGCCGCCTACGAGGTGTCCGAGGCGACCGGCTGGGGGCTCGTCCCGACCACGATCCTGCGCGACGGGCCGTACGGCGAGGGCATGTGCCAGCTGTGGATCGACGCGGTGTCCGAGGGGGCGGAGCTGCTCGCGCTGGTCGACGGTGAGGAGCCCGGCGAGGGCTGGAAGGCCGTCGCCCTCGCCGAGGTCGGCGAGGGACGCACCGCCCTGCTCGTGCACGCCGACGACGACCGGCTGCGTCGGCTCGCCGTCCTCGACGTGGTGATCAACAACGGCGACCGCAAGGGCGGACACCTGCTGCCCGCGCCCGAGGGACGGTTGTACGGGATCGACCACGGGGTCAGCTTCAACGCCGAGAACAAGCTGCGTACGTTGTTGTGGGGCTGGGCGGGGGAGAAGCTCACCCACGAGGCGGTCGAGGTCCTGGAGCGGCTCAGGGACGCCCTGGGCGGGACGCTGGGCGTGCGCCTGGAGACACTGATCACCGGGGCCGAACTGGACGCCACGCGCGCGCGTGTGGCCGGTCTGCTCGCGTCCGGGCGGCATCCGGAACCGTCGGGGGAGTGGCCCGCCATCCCGTGGCCGCCCGTATGACGGACGCGCACGGCTCCGGTAGCTGACGGCACACACTCCGGCAGCCGACGTGCACGGGTTCGGTCGTCGGCACGCACAGCTCCGGTGGGCGGCGACACACACCCCGGATCCGTACGCAAGAGGGCCTTCTAGGCCATCAGGCCCGGTCCGGTTCGTATACGGAACATCCGTCCGGTTAGGCTCAGGACATGCATGCCTGGCCCGCTTCTGACGTCCCCGCCCTGCCCGGCAGGGGCCACGACCTCCGGATCCACGACACCGCGACCGGTGGTCCTGTGACCCTCGACCCCGGTCCCGTCGCCCGTATCTACGTCTGCGGCATCACTCCGTACGACGCGACCCATCTGGGTCACGCGGCGACCTACAACGCGTTCGACCTCGTTCAGCGCGTGTGGCTCGACACCAAGCGGCAGGTTCACTACGTCCAGAACGTGACGGACGTCGACGACCCGCTGCTGGAGCGCGCCGCGCGGGACAACGTCGACTGGGTCTCCCTCGCCGAGAAGGAGACCACCCTGTTCCGCGAGGACATGACCGCCCTGCGGATGCTGCCCCCGAAGCACTACATCGGCGCCGTCGAGGCGATACCCGGGATCGTGCCGCTCGTCGAGCGGCTGCGGGACGTGGGCGCGGCGTACGAACTCGAAGGGGACGTCTACTTCTCCGTCGAGGCCGACCCGCACTTCGGCAGGGTGTCCAACCTGGACGCGGCGGCGATGCGGCTGCTGTCCGCCGAGCGCGGCGGCGACCCGGACCGTCCGGGCAAGAAGAACGCGCTCGACCCGATGCTGTGGATGGCCGCCCGCGAGGGCCAGCCGAGCTGGGACGGCGCCTCGCTCGGGCGCGGCCGGCCCGGCTGGCACATCGAGTGCGTCGCGATCGCGCTCGACCATCTGGGCATGGGCTTCGACGTGCAGGGCGGCGGCTCCGACCTCGCCTTCCCGCACCACGAGATGGGCGCCTCCCACGCGCAGGCGCTGACCGGCGAGTTCCCGATGGCCAAGGCGTACGTGCACGCCGGCATGGTCGCGCTCGACGGCGAGAAGATGTCCAAGTCCAAGGGCAATCTCGTCTTCGTGTCGACGCTCCGGCGCGAGGGAGTCGACCCGGCGGCCATCCGGCTCGCCCTGCTCTCGCACCACTACCGGGCCGACTGGGAGTGGACCGGCCAGGTGCTCCAGGACGCCCTCGCGCGCCTCGACCGCTGGCGGGCCGCCGTGTCGCGGCCCGACGGCCCGTCCGCCGAGGCACTCGTCGAGGAGATCCGCGCGGCCCTCGCGAACGACCTGGACGCGCCGGCCGCGCTCGCGGCCGTCGACCGCTGGGCCGTGCTCCAGGACGAGCGGGGCGGTACGGACGAGGGCGCCCCCGGCGTCGTGTCCCGAGCCGTGGACGCCCTGTTGGGCGTGGCGCTGTAGCAACGCCGGGCGCCGGACGGGTCGTTGCCCGCCCGGCGCCCTCTGTGCGGTGGATCGTCCGTCGTGCCGTTCGGTGCTACTTGTTCACGATGACGGCCTGGAGCGTGTTGCTCGTGGAGTCGTAGATCCCGATGACCTGCTGGCCGAAGGCGAAAGCCTCCTGGACCTCGTCGTGCGTCACCTGGTTCGGGTTGACCAGCGGGCGCCAGCCCTGGTTGATGTACAGGTAGAGGATCGACGGCTGGCCCGGGAGCGGTGTGACGACGTCCCAGAAGTGCTCGGCCACACCGCTCGTCAGCGCCGCGGCCTCGACCGCGCTGCGCACGATCAGCGGCTGGCCCTGGCCTTGCTGTTGCTGCTGCCCGCCGAGCTGCTGAAGCAACTGCTGGAACGGCTGCTGCTGGCCGAGCTGCTGAAGCTGCTGGTGCAGGTGCTGAGGAACCTGCTGCTGCGGGTGCTGGGGAATCTGCTGCTGACCGATGCCCTGCTGGCCGTACGGCTGCTGCATCTGCTGGCCGAAGGGCTGCTGTTGCTGCTGCCCGAACGGGATCTGCTGGCCGAAGCCCTGCTGCTGACCCTGCCCGTGCTGCTGCGGGGGCGCCGTGCTCGCGCCCTGCTGCTGAACTTGCCGGCCCTGCTGCTGTTCCAGTTGGCTCATCTGCGGGGTGGTGCTCATGCGGGTGCCACCTTCCCTCAATCGTTGAGCGATGGTTGATTCGTTGATCGTTGAGCGATGGTCGGTTCTTGCGCGACCGTCGGGTTTTGGGGACGGTCAGTTCTTGTGGGCCGGGCGGTTCTTGTGGGACGGGCGATCGCGTCAGCCCGTGACGACCAGGCCGACGATCTCGTCGTCCGAGAACCAGACACGTACGTCGGGCCGTCCGCCCGCGAAGGCGGAGTGCACCGCCTGGCGGATCTCGGCGGACGGGTGGTTCAGGTTCCGCCAGCCGCCGGCCACGAACAGCCGGAGCCTGGGCGGGAGTTCACGCGGATACGGCAGCAACTCGTCCCAGTACCGCTCGGCCTGGCCCGAGCCGACCGCCTCCGGCAGCAGATGGGCGACCGCCGCCTTGATGTCGGGCCGGTTGCCGATCCGCTGCGACGCGGGCCGGCCCGGTGCGTCCTGCTGCGGGGAGCCCGTGGCCCGCAGCACCTCGCGCGCCCGCTCCGGGAACATCGGCTCCTGGCCCGCCGTCCTGAGCATGCCCTGCAAGGCGGCCAGAGCGCCGACCACCACCGGGGAGGCGGACGAGGTCCCGGAGAACGTGTCGGTGAACCAGGCGATCTCCTCGGCGCCGCCCTGCAGATCGCCGGGCTTGTCCCAGAAGCCGCCGGTCGTGGTGACCTCACGGCCCCAGCCCTGCGCGTCCACCCGCGCCCCGTAGTCGGAGAACGCCAGCCGCGAGCGGTCCGGGCCGTGGTCGCGGCCGTGGGTGCCGGGCGGCGGCGCGCCCGCGCCGACCACGATCGCGCCGGAGGACCGGTTGGACGGGTTGAAGGGGTTGCGCCACCACTCGGGGAACTCGTCGGGCCGGCGCTCGTACACCGCGTCGTCGAGGGACTCCCCGCCGTTGCCCGCGGCCTCCACCACGAGGACACCCTTGGCGGTGGCGTACCGGATGGCCGCAAAGTCGTCCGGCCACCATTCCAGCGCGATGTAGCCGCGCTGGTCGTCGCGCGTCTGGAAGTCGAACCGCGGTCCCGGGCGGTGCAGTTCGATCAGGATGATGTCCCCGGCGCTCAGCCGGTCGGCCGCCGCGTGGATCGCGGCAGCGGTGCCGATGCCGTGGAAGGACGCGGCCGCGGTCACGGTGTCCGGCACGATGCCGGTGATCCCGTACTCATTGCGGTCGCCGCCGATCACACCGATGACGGCGGTACCGTGGTTGCGCCAGGCGAGGTCCTGGATCGGGGTGCCGACCACGACACCCGCCAGTTTCGCGGCCAGGTCCTCGTGACCGAGCTGCCAGGCGCCCTCCACGTCGATCACGGTGACGCCCTGGCCGGACCCGCCGGGCCGCTGCCAGGCCCAGTACGCGTCCACGCCCTCGGGCGCGGGGCGCAAGTAGCCCTGACGGCTGGTGAAGTCGGGTGTGACAGGGGCGCCTTCCTTGCGCCGCCGGCTCTCGTCGGTGCTGTGTCCGACGGACCCCACCGAGGCCGGTACGGCACCCGGCTTCACATAGGCGGTGGCGATCTCGGGCAGTGCCGCGATCCGCGAACGCAGCTCCTGCGCCCGGCTCTCGACGCCGCGCACCCGGTAGAAGAGCCCGAGATCGGGCAGTGTCCCGTCGCCCGAGGCCGGGGGCGGCGCCGCCGACTGCAGTCGCTCCTCGCTGCCGAACAGCGGTTGCAGGGCGAGCTGTTCGTCGCTGAGGAACATGTTCAGTGCCGACACGTCGGCGCCGGCCGCCGAACGGACTCCGTCGGCCTCGGCGCGCAGCCGGGCCTCGGGCCGTGCGACGACGATCAGTTCCTGCTCGGCTCCTCGGTAGGTGAATCCCGCTCCGTCAGGCCCTGGCCCGGACGCTCCCGGGCCCTGCGCCGGCTGTACCTGGTCGGTCATCGCGTGCCGCTCCCTTCCGTCCGGTCGTGTCCTTCGGGGCACACCTTGCTCCTCCCCGACCGACTCGTCCACCCCCGAGTTGGCCAACTGAGTTTGAGTACAAGTTGAATTGGGTACCGTGTGCAATCCGTCCTGAAACAGATGTCACGCCACAATCCGGCCAAAGAATGCGGAGACGGGTGTCATGTGATGGGGTGTCAGCGTCTGTTGACCGTCGGGCCGGTCATCTGCCGGCCCTCTTGTGGAAGGACGCACAGTGGCACTCGCAGACCGTTCCTTCGCACGTCGAAGACTCCTCACCACGGCCGCCGCCCTGGGAGGAGCGGCGCTCCTCGGCGGTACGGCACACGCGGCCGAAACGCCGAAGCAGGGCCACGGAAGGGGCCGCGGCAGGGCTTGCGGAAGGGCCCGCCGACGCAGTTGTCGCTGCCGAACGGCTTCCAGCCGGAGGGCATAGCCATCGGCTCGGCCCCGTTCGCGTACTTCGGATCGCTGGCCAACGGCGACATCTACCGCGCGAGCCTCGCCACCGGGCGCGGCACCGTCATCAGCGAGGGCCCCGGCGCCGGACACCCCAGCGTGGGCCTGAAGATCGACCGGCACGGCAGGCTGTTCATCAGCGGCGGGGCCGGCGGTGATCTGCGTACCGTCGACGTCCGTACGGGGAGGATCGAGAAGACGTACGCCGTCGGCGGCTCCTTCGTGAACGACGTGATCCTCACGCCGGGCGCCGCCTGGTTCACCGACTCCTTCGCGGCTCAGCTCTACCGGCTCGCGCTCGACCGGCACGGGAGGCCCGGGGCCGTCACGACCGTGCCGCTCGGCGGCGACTGGCAGCAGGGCCCGGACTTCAGCGCCAACGGGATCGAGCGCACACCGGACGGCAGCGCGCTCCTGGTGGTGAACGTCTTCGCCGACGGCGGCTCGCTGATGCGGGTCGACCCGCGCACCGGAGCCGCCGCCGCGGTCGACCTCGGCGGCGCCAGGATCCCCAACGGCGACGGGCTGTTGCTCCTCGGCCGGACCCTCTACGTCGTCCAGCAACAGCAGAACGCGATCGACGTGTTCCGGCTGAACTCCGCCGGCACCAGGGGCACGGCGATCACCCGGATCACCGACCCGCGCTTCCGTATCCCGACGACGGCCGCGGCGTGGGGCGACCGCCTCTACCTGCCGAACGCACGCTTCGATGTCGAGCCGACGCCCGACACGGACTACGACGTGGTGGCGGTGCGTCAGGTGTGACACGCCAGGGCCTGTCTGTCAGACAGGCCCGTCTGACAGACACGCCCTGGGGGCGGTGCGCCCGACGCGCGCCGCCCCTTCGCCTGGTCAGTCCTCCGAGGAATCCGCAGAGCCGGAATCCGAGGAGTCGGCGTCCGAGTCGTCCGAGGGACCGGACGCCTCTGTCGGGTCCGACGAGTCGTCCGAGGAGCCGGAGGCGTCGTCAGTGTCGTCGGCGGCGGCGCCGTCCGTCACCTCGGCCTCCGGCCGCTGCCGCCTCGGCGGCCGGGTGCGACCGCTCGGGCTGTCCCGGAGATACGTGGCGGGATCGCCGCTCTCCGTGGCATGGCTGCCGGGCGGCGATGCCGGACCGCTCCCGTCCCGGCGGCGCAGATACCGCTCGAACTCGCGGGCGATCGCCTCGCCCGACGCCTCCGGCAGCTCGGCGGTGTCCCGGGCCTCCTCCAGCGTCTGTACGTACTCCGCGACCTCGCTGTCCTCGGCGGCCAGCTGGTCCACGCCCAGCTGCCAGGCCCGCGCGTCCTCGGGCAGCTCGCCCAGCGGGATCCGCATGTCGATGAGGTCCTCCAGGCGGTTGAGGAGGGCCAGCGTCGCCTTCGGGTTCGGTGGCTGCGAGACGTAGTGCGGCACGGCTGCCCACAGCGACACCGCCGGTACGCCCGCGTGCGTGCACGCCTCCTGGAGGATGCCGACGATGCCCGTGGGGCCCTCGTACTTGGTCTCCTCCAGGTCCATCGTGCGGGCCAGGTCCGAGTCGGACGTGACTCCGCTGACCGGGACCGGACGGGTGTGGGGGGTGTCGCCCAGCAGGGCGCCCAGGATGACGACCAGCTCGACGCCCAGTTCATGCGCGAAACCGAGCAGTTCGTTGCAGAACGAGCGCCAGCGCATCGACGGCTCGATGCCCCTCACCAGCACCAGGTCCCGCGGCTTGTCACCGCCGACCCGGACCACTGACAACCTTGTCGTCGGCCAGGTGACCTTGCGTACACCGCCGTCCAGCCACACGGTCGGGCGGTTCACCTGGAAGTCGTAGTAGTCCTCGGCGTCGAGCGCCGCGAACACCTCGCCCTTCCACTCCCTGTCCAGATGCGCGACCGCGGTCGAGGCGGCGTCGCCGGCGTCGTTCCAGCCCTCGAACGCGGCCACCATGACCGGGTCGACCAGCTCGGGAACCCCCTCGAGCTCGATCACCCAGCGCCTCCTTCCGACGTGCCCTCACGTACGCCCCAACCTTACGGCTTGCGCGGGGGGCGTCCGCAGCCCCCTCGTACGGGGGGAGTGATCGCATCACTGCCCCGTTCGCCACCTCCGAACACCCAGCAGTCATCCGAAGTCATCCGAAGCAATCCGAGCTGTCCCGGGCCAACGTCGACCGCGGGCTCGGACGTTGTTTCGAGGGGGCCGTATCTCGGACGACCGCCAGAGGTCCGATGTTCCGGGAGTTCACAACGTCGAGCGCAGCCACTGCTCCACGCTCGCGATGTGCACGGTCGCCCAGGAGCGGGCCGCCTCCGCGTCGCGGTCGCGCAGCGCGCTGAGGATCGCGCGGTGCTCGTGGAGGGTGCGGCTGACCGCGTCCTCCTGGGTCAGGCCGCGCCAGATGCGGGCGCGGGTGGTGGGACCGGACAGGCCGTCGAGGAGGGAGCAGAGCACCGAGTTGCCGGAGGACTGGACGATGCCCCGGTGGAACTCCAGGTCGCAGGCGACGAGTTCCTCCACCGAGGGCGCGTCGCCGAGCGCGTCCAACTGGGCGGTGAGCGCATTGAGTTGCTGCTCGCTGATCCGCAGTGCCGCCATCGCCGTCGCGGCCGGTTCCAGGATGCGGCGTACCGCGAGGAACTCCAGGACCGTGTCGTCGCGGTGGAAGTCCACGACGAAACTCAGCGCTTCGAGGAGGAGTTGCGGGTCCAGGCTCGTGACGTACGTGCCGTCGCCCTGCCGCACGTCCAGGATGCGGATCAGGGAGAGCGCCCGTACCGCCTCGCGCAGGGAGTTGCGGGACAGGCCCAGGTCGGCGGCGAGCTCGCTCTCCTTGGGAAGCCGGTCGCCGGGGCTCAGCGCGCCGGAGACGATCATTCCCTTGATCTTTTCGATCGCCTCGTCGGTGACTGCCATGGCGGGCCTCCCTGTCGGATCAGATGTGTCGCTCAGACATCCGATGTCTCATTATGCGGTTTCCGTCGCCCCGGAGAGCCCCGTCGTGACGATCACGATCACCCCAGGTCGGACGGTGACACGAGGGCCGCCAGGTCCGCAAGCGCCGCGGCCTCGTCGAGCGTCGTGAGCGTACGGCCGTGCGTCAGGATCCGCCCCTCCAGGACGACCGGATCGGCCCGCCGGCCCGCCTCACCCGGTCCGGATGCGGCGGACGTGGCGGACGCCGTCATCTCGCGTCCCCCTCCGCGAGCAGCCGCAGGGCTTCGAGCGCGACCACGCCGCCGCGCTCCATGCCGGTCGCGACGATGTCCCGGTGCGGGTCGTACCCGCCGGTGGCCGCCTCGTCGACGAGTTCGTCCGCGTTCACGCCGTCGATCACGAGCACGCCGCCCGCGGTCAGCCCGCGCAGCGAAGCCGTCACGTACAGCCCGGACAGCTCCATCTCGATCGCCGCGAGCCCCGCCCCGTCGTACCAGGTCAGGGGTATCAGCCCCGGCTGGAAGGCGGCCCGCGTCCACACGATGCCCCGGTGGTGCGCGGCGCCCTGCTCGCGCGCCGCCCGCTGGAGCGCGAGCACCGCCTCGGGCGCCGCCACCGCCGGATACTCGGGCGGCACCAGCTGCTGGGTCACCCCGTCGTCGCGTACGGCCGCCTCCGCTATGACCAGGTCGCCGTCCCGGATGCCGGACCGCATCGCACCCGCGGTGCCGAACCGCAGGAAGGTGTGGACCCCCGCGTCCGCCAGCTCCTGGAAGAGCAGGACCGCACCCGGCGCACCGACCCCGTGCGAGCCGACGAGCACCGGCAGCCCCTTCCAACTCCCCCTGAACACACGGTATTCGCGGTGGTGCGAGACCTCCTCGGCGCCGTCGAGCAGCGCGGCCACGAAGGCGGCGCGCGCCGGGTCGCCGACCACGACGGCGTGCGGCGGCAGCCCGGTGCGGGGGATGCGCGTGATGGGTGCCAGGTCCCGAGTCATGAGACGCCGCCAGCTGCTGACGATCCGTCAAAAGTGCTCTGCATACTGAAGATCGTACGGAGAGGGGGACCGTAGGGAGAGGGAAGACCGTGGGAAGCGGGAAGTCCGTACGCAGCGGGCGGCCCGGCACGTACGCCGAAGGGCGGCCGCCTCTCGGCAGCCGCCCTCAACTCGACGCGGACGTCTACTTGTTGTCGAGCAGGTCCTGCACCTTGGCCCGCACGTCGTCCGTCGCGAGCCCGCGGATCGTCAGCGTCGTACGGCGGCGCAGTACGTCGTCCGCGGTCTCGGCCCACTCGTTGTCACGGGCGTACACGACCTGCGCCCAGATCTCGGGAGCGTCCGGGTGGACGCGCTCGCTCAGCTCCGGGTGGTCGTCCGCGAGGCGCGCGATGTCGAAGGCCAGCGAACCGTAGTGCGTGGCCAGGTGCCTGGCGGTGTCGGCGGCCATCCGCGGACCGGGCGCCGAACCGTCGACCAGGAGCCGGTGCGCGACCGCGCGCGGGTTGGCGACCCCCGGCAGCGGCAGCTTCTTCGGCAGCTCGGAGATCGGCTCGAAGTCCTTGCCCAGCGGACGGCCCGGCAGCGACTCCAACTGCTTCATGACCGTACGGCCGATGTGCCGGAAGGTCGTCCACTTGCCGCCCGCGACGGACAGCATGCCGCCCCGGCCCTCGGTGACGACCGTCTCCCGCTTGGCCTTCGACGTGTCGCCCGGACCGCCGGGCAGCACCCGCAGCCCGGCGAAGGAGTACGCGATCAGATCGCGCGAGAGCTGCTGGTCGCGGATGGAGAACGCGGCCTCGTCCAGTATCTGGGATATGTCCTTCTCGTTGACCGCGACGTCCGCCGGGTCGCCCTCGTACTCCTCGTCGGTCGTGCCGAGCAGCAGCATGTCCTCCCAGGGGAGGGCGAAGGTGATGCGGTACTTGTCGATCGGCGTGGCCAGCGCGGCCCGCCAGGGGGCGGTGCGCTTGAGGACCAGGTGCGCGCCCTTCGACAGCCGGATGGACGGAGCCGCGTGCTCGTCCTCCATCTTCCGCAGGTGGTCGACCCACGGCCCGGTCGCGTTCAGCACGAGGCGCGCCGACACGCCGAACTCGTCACCGGAGAGCCGGTCCTTGAGCTCCGCGCCGGTCACCCGGCCCCGGGTGAAGCGCAGGCCCGTTACCTCGGCGTGGTTGAGCACGGTGGCACCGGACTCGACGGCCGCGCGGACCGTCATCAGCGCCATCCGGGAGTCGTTCATCTGGTCGTCGCCGTACACGGCCACGGCCTTGAGGTTGTCCGTACGCAGTTCGGGCACGTCCCGCGCCGCCTTCGACGGGCTCAGCAGATGCCCCACTCCGTCGCCGAACGCCGACAGTGCGGAGTAGGCGAAGACGCCCGCCCCGAGCTTCGCCGCGCCGTGCGGCCCGCCCTTGTACACGGGGAGGTAGAACGTGAGCGGATTCGCCAGGTGGGGGGCCACCTGACGGGAGACCGCACGGCGCTCGAAGTGGTTCTCCGCCACCAGCTTCACCGCGCCGGTCTGCAGATAGCGCAGACCGCCGTGGAGCAGCTTGGAGGAGGCGGAGGAGGTCGCGCCGGCGAAGTCGCCGGCGTCGACCAGGGCCACCCGCAGGCCCGACTGTGCGGCATGCCAGGCGGTGGAGATGCCCAGAATCCCGCCACCGATCACCAGGAGGTCGTATGCCGCCTTGGACAGCTGCTCCCGGGTCTCGGCGCGGCTCACCGCGTTCGAACGGAACACGGCGGAACCGTTGGCCGGACGCGTCCCAAGAGCCGGGACACTCTGCAGGGTGGTCATCGCGAATTACTCCTAGTCAGCGTCGTCTTCGAGCCAGCCCATGGTCCGCTCGACGGCCTTGAGCCAGCTCTTGTACTCACGGTCGCGGGTCTCCGCGGCCATGTTCGGGGTCCACTCGGCGGCCCTGCGCCAGTTGGCGCGCAGGTCCTCGGTGTTGGTCCAGAAGCCGACGGCGAGACCGGCGGCATAGGCGGCGCCGAGGCAGGTGGTCTCGGCGACCATCGGGCGCACCACGGGGGCGTCCAGGACGTCGGCCAGGGTCTGCATCAGCAGGTTGTTGGAGGTCATGCCGCCGTCGACCTTGAGAGCCGTGAGCTCGACGCCGGAGTCCTTCGTCATGGCGTCGCTGATCTCACGGGTCTGCCAGGCCGTGGCCTCCAGGACGGCGCGCGCGATGTGCGCCTTGGTGACGTACCGGGTCAGACCGGCGATCACACCGCGGGCGTCGGGACGCCAGTAGGGGGCGAACAGACCGGAGAAGGCCGGCACGAAGTACGCGCCGCCGTTGTCCTCGACCGACAGCGCGAGCGTCTCGATCTCGGCGGCGGACTTGATCAGACCCATCTGGTCGCGCATCCACTGGACGAGCGAGCCGGTGACGGCGATGGACCCCTCAAGGGCGTAGACCGGCTTCTGGTCGCCGATCTGGTACCCGACGGTGGTCAGCAGCCCGCTGTACGAGTTGATGAGCTTGTCACCGGTGTTCATCAGCATGAACGTGCCGGTGCCGTACGTGGACTTGGCCTCGCCCTCGGAGAAACAGGTCTGGCCGAACAGGGCCGCCTGCTGGTCGCCGAGCGCGGAGGCGACCGGGATGCCGCCGAGCAGATCGCCCAGCCTGCCACCGGTGATCTCGCCGTACACCTCGGCGGAGGAGCGGATCTCGGGCAGCATCGCCAGCGGGACACCGATGGACTCGGCGATCTTCGGGTCCCACTGCATGGTGTGCAGGTTCATCAGCATCGTGCGGGAGGCATTGGTGACGTCGGTGACGTGATGGCCGCCGTTCACACCGCCCGTCAGGTTCCAGATGACCCAGGAGTCCATGGTGCCGAAGAGGATGTCGCCGGCCTCGGCGCGCTCGCGCAGGCCCTCGACGTTGTCGAGCAGCCAGCGGGCCTTCGGACCGGCGAAGTACGAGGCGAGGGGAAGGCCCGTCTCACGGCGGAAGCGGTCCTGGCCCACGTTGCGGCCCAGTTCCTTGCAGAGCGCGTCGGTGCGGGTGTCCTGCCAGACGAGGGCGTTGTGGACGGGCTCACCGGTGTTCTTGTCCCACAGCAGCGTCGTCTCGCGCTGGTTGGTGATGCCGATGGCCTTGATGTCGTCGCGGGTGATGCCGGCCTTCTCGATGGCACTGGCGACGACTTCCTGGACGTTGGTCCAGATCTCGGTGGCGTTGTGCTCGACCCAGCCCGGCTTCGGGAAGATCTGCTCGTGCTCCTTCTGGTCCACGGAGACGATGCGTCCGTCGCGGTCGAAGACGATGCAGCGGCTGGAGGTGGTGCCCTGGTCGATGGCGGCGATGAACGGGCCGGTGCCGTGGGAATGCGTGGCGGCGGTCTGCGCGTCGGTCACGGTGTGCTCCTGAAGTCCGTGGATAAAGGGGCTGGCTTACGGCGTATTGCTCTCGGCTCCGAGTCGGCGTCCTTCCCGTACCGGACGGACGCCGACCCCGAGCGGATGAACGGCTCTAAGCAAAAGCGACGTTGTAGAGGCCTGCGGCGATCGCTCCGCCGATGAGCGGACCGACGACCGGGATCCAGGCATAGCTCCAGTCGGAACCGCCCTTGTTGGGCAGGGGCAGCAGCGCGTGCACGATACGCGGGCCGAGGTCACGGGCCGGGTTGATGGCGTACCCCGTCGGGCCACCGAGCGAGAGACCGATACTGACGACGACCAGGGCGGTGACCAGCGCGCCCAGCGTGCCGAGACCCTTGCCGCTGTCGTTCAGACCCTGCGTGAGCACCGCGAGCACCAGCACGATCGTGCCGATGATCTCCGTGGCGAGGTTCTGCCACACGACCCGGACCTCCGGACCGGTGGAGAAGATGCCGAGCACCGGGCCCGCCTTGGCCTCCCGCGCCTCCACGGACTTGATGTCCTGCGCACCCGGACCGCCCACGATCTCGCGGTCGGTGAGGTGCGCGTGGAACTGGCCGTAGTAGGCGACCCACACCAGCGCCGCACCGATCATGGCGCCGAACATCTGGCCCGACCAGTAGGTCAGGACATTGCTCCAGGCGTCGTCCTTGATGGCGATCGCGAGGGTCACGGCCGGGTTCAGATGGGCACCGGAGAGAGGCGCCGAGGTGTACACGGCGGTCAGTACCGCGAAACCCCACCCGAAGGTGATGGCGAGCCATCCGGCGTTGCGTGCCTTGGAGGCCTTCAGCGTGACGGCGGCGCAGACACCGCCGCCGAGCAGGATGAGTATGGCGGTACCGATGGTCTCGCCGATGAAGATGTCGGAGCTGGACACCCGCGACTCCTTTGTCCTTCGTCCAGGGGAAGGCGAACCCCGGGTCCCTCCGGTGGTCCGCGACCTCAGCTGAGGTTGTTACCGGCCCGTGGCGTTGCGACACTCTAACGCGTATTGCCGGTAGGTGTTCGACAATGCCGACCGATGGACGCGAGTCTCGCTCTCTCGTTACCACCTCGTCAAGGCTTCCGTTACCGAAAACGCGATCGTTACTGATGACGGTGAGGCGTCGATCCCGGAACGGCCGCGCACCGCGTGCGAGCTGGCACGTTGTGTGGCCGCCGGAACACGTCAAAAGGCCGGCACGTCGTCGACGTACCGGCCTTGTTCCGTATGGAGTCAGCTTGGAGTCCGCTGTTCTGTACATACGGGGTCCGCTGTTCTGTACGTACGGGGTCCGCCGCGAACCTCAGAACCGTCCGGCGCCCAGATCCCGGGACACCGCGCGGGCGCAGTCGCGGACCGCCGCGATCAGATCGGGACGCAGCTCGCCGTCCTTGCAGACCCGCTCCACCGCCCCGGTGACGCCCACCGCGCCGACCGGCATCCGCCGCTGGTTGTGGATGGGTGCGGCCACCGAGGCCACGCCCGTCCAGGTCTCCTCGATGTCGGCCGCGTACCCGCGCGCGCGGGTGAGGTCGAGGACGCCCTCGAACGCCGCCGCCTCGCTCGTCGTGCGGGCCGTGAACTGCTTGCGCTCGGCCTCCAGGACCTCGCTGTGCGCCACCGGGTCGTAGGCCGACAGGACCTTGCCCAGCGCCGTGGAGTGCAGCGGCTGCATGGCCCCGACCTCCAGCACCTGCCGGCTGTCGTCGGGCCGGAACACGTGGTGCACGATCAGCACGCCCTGCTGGTGCAGGACCCCGAGATAGACGCTCTCCCCGCTCGACCGGGCGAGGTCGTCCGTCCACACCAGCGCGCGCGCCCGCAGCTCGTGCACGTCGAGATACGTGGTGCCCAGGCGCAGCAGCTCGGCGCCCAGCTGGTAGCGCCCGGACGCCGGGTCCTGCTCGACGAAGCCCTCCTGCTGCAGCGTGCGCAGAATGCCGTGGGCCGTACCCTTGGCCAGGCCGAGCGACGAGGCGATGTCCGACAGGCCGAGCCGCCGCTCGCCGCCCGCGAGCAGCCGCAGCATCGCTGCCGCCCGTTCGAGCGACTGGATGTTCCGTGCCATCGCCGTCCTGCCCTCCGTCCCCTTGGACCGTCGGTCGGCGCTTCACTGCCACCGTTCGGCAATGCCGAACATTACCGGTCGTGGTCGACCTCCCGCTAATGGGTGGTCGTGATGTGTTGCAGCCGCATCGCCATCGGTGCCGCGGGTCGCGTCCCCACCACTGGTGCCGCACCGGTCCCGTACGTATTCGCCCGTCCGCCCCGTGGACTTACCTGACTCGGCGCGCCGCCGCGGGCTACCCTTGCGGCGTGCGCCTTCCATGAGAAGCGCAAAGCCGACAGCCGTCGCACTCCAGGGAGCATCTTCCATGGCCTCGTCGCCGAACCCGTCCCTCTCGTCCTCCTCCGCCTACAGCCGGACCCGAACCGACGCCCTCCGCGAGGCCCTCGCCACCCGTGTGGTGGTGGCCGATGGTGCGATGGGCACGATGCTGCAGGCGCAGGATCCGACGCTGGAGGATTTCCAGAATCTCGAGGGCTGCAACGAGATTCTGAACGTCACCCGCCCCGACATCGTGCGCTCCGTCCACGAGGAGTACTTCGCCGTCGGCGTCGACTGCGTCGAGACGAACACCTTCGGCTCGAACCACTCAGCGGCGAACGAGTACGAGATCGCCGACCGGATCTTTGAGCTGTCCGAGGCGGGCGCACGGATCGCCCGCGAGGTCGCCGACGAGTTCGGCGCCAAGGACGGTCGCCAGCGCTGGGTCCTCGGCTCGATCGGTCCGGGCACCAAGCTGCCGTCGCTCGGCCACATCGCGTACGACGTACTGCGTGACGGCTACCAGCAGAACGCCGAGGGCCTGCTCGCCGGTGGTGCGGACGCCCTGATCGTGGAGACCACGCAGGACCTGCTCCAGACCAAGTCCAGTCTGATCGGCGCGCGCCGTGCGATGGACGCCCTGGGCGTCGATGTGCCGCTGATCTGCTCGCTCGCCTTCGAGACCACGGGCGTCATGCTGCTCGGCTCGGAGATCGGTGCGGCGCTGACCGCCCTGGAGCCTCTCGGCATTGACCTGATCGGCCTGAACTGCTCGACCGGCCCGGCCGAGATGAGCGAGCACCTGCGCTATCTGGCCCGCCACTCGCGTACGCCGCTGATGTGCATGCCGAACGCGGGCCTGCCGGTGCTGACAAAGGACGGCGCGTACTTCCCGCTGACCGCGCCCGAGATGGCCGACGCGCAGGAGAACTTCGTACGCGACTACGGCCTCCAACTGGTCGGCGGCTGCTGCGGCTCGACGCCCGAGCACCTGCGCCAGGTCGTCGAGCGAGTGCGCGGCATGGAGCCGACGACGCGCGACCCGCGTCCCGAACCCGGCGCCGCCTCGCTCTACCAGACCGTCCCGTTCCGCCAGGACACCGCGTACATGGCGATCGGTGAGCGGACGAACGCCAACGGGTCGAAGAAGTTCCGTGAGGCCATGCTGGACGGCCGCTGGGACGACTGTGTGGAGATGGCCCGCGACCAGATCCGCGAGGGCGCGCACATGCTCGACCTGTGCGTCGACTACGTGGGCCGTGACGGCGTCGCGGACATGGAGGAGCTGGCCGGCCGTTTCGCGACCGCCTCCACGCTGCCCATCGTGCTGGACTCCACCGAGGTCCCGGTCATCCGGGCCGGTCTGGAGAAGCTCGGCGGGCGCGCGGTCATCAACTCGGTCAACTACGAGGACGGTGACGGCCCCGAGTCGCGGTTCGCGAAGGTCACCACGCTGGCGCAGGAGCACGGCGCCGCGCTGATCGCGCTGACCATCGACGAGGAGGGCCAGGCCCGCACCGTCGAGCACAAGGTCGCCATCGCCGAGCGGCTCATCGAGGACCTGACGACGAACTGGGGCATCCACGAGTCGGACATCCTCATCGACACGCTCACGTTCACGATCTGCACCGGTCAGGAGGAGTCCCGCAAGGACGGCATCGCGACGATCGGGGCGATCCGTGAGCTGAAGCGGCGTCATCCGGACGTGCAGACCACGCTGGGCCTGTCGAACATCTCCTTCGGCCTCAACCCGGCCGCCCGCGTCCTGCTCAACTCGGTCTTCCTGGACGAGTGCGTGAAGGCGGGTCTGGACTCGGCGATCGTGCACGCGTCGAAGATCCTGCCGATCGCGCGCTTCGACGATGAGCAGGTCCAGACGGCCCTCGACCTGATCTACGACCGGCGTGCGGAGGGCTACGACCCCCTGCAGAAGCTGATGGCGCTGTTCGAGGGCGCGACGACGAAGTCCCTGAAGGCGGGCCGGGCCGAGGAACTGGCCGCGCTGCCCCTGGACGAGCGGCTCAAGCGGCGCATCATCGACGGCGAGAAGAACGGCCTCGAACAGGACCTGAACGACGCCCTCCAGGAGCGCCCGGCCCTCGACATCGTCAACGAGACGCTCCTTGACGGAATGAAGGTCGTCGGCGAACTGTTCGGCTCCGGCCAGATGCAGCTGCCGTTCGTGCTCCAGTCGGCCGAGGTGATGAAGACCGCGGTGGCCCATCTGGAGCCGCACATGGAGAAGAGCGACGACGAGGGCAAGGGCACCATCGTGCTGGCCACCGTGCGCGGCGATGTCCACGACATCGGCAAGAACCTCGTCGACATCATCCTGTCCAACAACGGCTACACCGTCGTCAACCTCGGCATCAAGCAGCCCGTCTCCGCGATCCTGGAGGCCGCGGTCGAGCACCGTGCCGACGTCATCGGCATGTCGGGGCTGCTGGTCAAGTCCACGGTGATCATGAAGGAGAACCTGGAGGAGCTCAACCAGCGCAAGCTGGCCGCCGACTACCCCGTGATCCTCGGCGGCGCGGCCCTCACCAGGGCGTACGTTGAGCAGGACCTGCACGAGGTCTACGAGGGCGAAGTCCGCTACGCCCGGGACGCGTTCGAGGGCCTGCGCCTGATGGACTCGCTCATCGGGATCAAGCGCGGGGTGCCCGGTGCGAGCCTCCCCGAGCTGAAGCAGCGCCGGGTACGGGCCACCGCCCAGGCGGTCGTGGAGGAGCGCCCCGAGGAGGGCGCGGTCCGCTCGGACGTGTCCGTCGACAACCCGGTCCCCGAGCCGCCGTTCTGGGGCACCCGGGTCATCAAGGGCATCCAGCTCAAGGAGTACGCGTCCTGGCTGGACGAGGGCGCGCTGTTCAAGGGTCAGTGGGGCCTGAAGCAGGCGCGCACGGGTGACGGGCCCACCTATGAGGAGCTGGTGGAGACCGAGGGCCGGCCGCGGCTGCGCGGTCTGCTGGACCAGCTCCAGACCGGCAATCTGCTGGAGGCGGCCGTGGTCTACGGCTACTTCCCGTGCGTGTCCAAGGACGACGACCTGATCCTCCTGGACGAGCAGGGCAACGAACGCACCCGCTTCACCTTCCCGCGCCAGCGCCGCGGCCGTCGGCTGTGCCTGGCCGACTTCTTCCGTCCGGAGGAGTCCGGCGAGAGGGACGTGGTCGGTCTCCAGGTCGTCACGGTCGGCTCTCGGATCGGCGAGGAGACCGCCAAGCTCTTCGAGGCGAACTCCTACCGCGACTACCTCGAACTGCACGGTCTGTCCGTGCAGTTGGCCGAGGCCCTCGCCGAGTACTGGCACGCCCGCGTGCGCTCCGAACTCGGCTTCGCCGGCGAGGACCCGGCCGATGTCGAGGACATGTTCGCGCTCAAGTACCGAGGCGCCCGCTTCTCCCTCGGCTATGGCGCCTGCCCGGACCTGGAGGACCGCGCCAAGATCGCCGAGCTGCTCCAGCCCGAGCGGATCGGCGTACAGCTCTCCGAGGAGTTCCAGCTCCACCCGGAACAGTCCACGGACGCCATCGTCATCCACCACCCGGAGGCGAAGTACTTCAACGCGCGCTGAGGGCGGGTTCCCCGCGTTTCAGGGGGCACGCCTCCCGAGGCGCGGGGCTGTGACAATTCGCGGCCTCCCCCACTCTCGGCTTCTCCCTCACTCTCGGCTCCGCTCGAGCGGGGGGACCCCCATGAGCGGGGGGACCCCCACCGTGGGCGCGAGCAACCACAACGGGCCCGCGGCCGCCGACGTGCCGCGGCCCCCGTTACAGGAGGCACTTCGTCCGACAGCGACGTACACTGGTCGGTCCAGTGCAGGCCGGTTCCCCTGGAGGGAGCCGGCCTTCTCGTCCCTCACGGAGGTGCGCCTATATGACCAGCACGGTCCCCGCACTCGGTACCCATACGGCCGAGGGCTCCGCCCTCCAGGCCGTGCTCCTCGACATGGACGGCACCCTGGTGGACACGGAGGGCTTCTGGTGGGACGCCGAGGTGGAGGTGTTCGCCCGGCTCGGCCACGCCCTCGACGACTCCTGGCGCCATGTGGTGGTCGGCGGCCCGATGACCCGCAGCGCTGGCTTCCTCATCGAGGCCACCGGCGCGGACATCACCCTCGCCGAGCTCACGGTGCTGCTGAACGACGGGTTCGAGGACCGCATCAGCCGCGTTCTGCCGCTGATGCCGGGCGCCGCGAGGCTCCTCGCCGAGTTGGCCGCGCACCAGGTCCCCACAGCCCTGGTCTCCGCCTCCCACCGGCGCATCATCGACCGCGTCGTGACCTCGCTGGGCCCCCGGAATTTCGCCCTGACGATCGCGGGCGACGAGGTCGAGCGCACCAAGCCGTTCCCCGACCCGTATCTGCTGGCGGCTGCGGGACTCGGCGCGAATCCGGCGAGATGCGCGGTCATCGAGGACACCGCGACGGGTGTCGCCGCGGCCGAGGCCGCGGGCTGCCACGTGGTCGCCGTACCGTCCGTGGCGCCCATTACTCCGGCGGCCCGACGCACCGTTGTTCCGTCCCTCGAACAGGTCGACCTGTCTTTTCTACGAGGCCTGATGACGGAAAAGCGCTAATCCTTCACCCAGGGTGCACGATTGGATACCGCAAAACTCCATGGTCACGACACCGGAGTAATTCGGTCCTCTCCCACGCGTCCCGGACGGTCGAATTCCGGCGCCTCCCAACTCGGTTGAGGCTGTGACGTTTGCCACTTCACGGGGTGTCGACAGGGTGCCTCGGGTGTGTCTCGAACCCCCTTTCGGGGAGGGGTGGTGCGTCCTTGTGTCACGATTCGTGGAACGCTGCACCAATCCTTCCGCTGTCGGTTTTTCGGTGCGTCCACACCCGGCTTCGCAGCGTGATGGGAACTCAACTCCAGTCCCTGTGAACGGTCCTGCTGGTGCGGACTAATCTCATCGAGAACATCGACATAACCCCGTGGCCCGTCCGCCACACCCCCGGCCCCCCGGGTTCGCGGGATCGACAGCTCTGGAGAACTTCGAGCATGAACCGTAAGACTTTGGTGCTGCCGGCCGTGATCGGTCTGCTCGCCCCGGTCCTCGCCGCGTGCGGCGGTTCCGACAGCGGCGACAACGGCGGCGACGCCATCGTCGTCGGCACTACCGACCGGTTCACCGCCTCGAAGGAGAACCCGGCGCCGCTCGACCCGGCCTCCGCGTACGACGTCGGCACCTGGAACATCCTCCGCCAGACCGTCCAGACGCTGTTGGTCATGCCCAACGGCGGTGGCGACCCGGCGCCCGAGGCAGCCGAGGAGTGCGGCTTCACCGACTCGGGCAACGAGCGGTACGCGTGCACCCTGCGCAAGGACCTCAAGTTCTCGAACGGCGACGCGATCACCGCCGAGGACGTGAAGTTCTCCATCGACCGCGCCCTGCGGATCAAGGCCGACAGTGGGGTCTTCGCGCTGCTGTCCACCGTCGACACCGTCGAGACCAAGGGCGACCGAGAGGTGATCTTCCACCTCAATAGCGCGGACGCCACCTTCCCCTTCAAGCTGTCCACGCCGGTCGCGGGCATCGTCAACCCCGACGACTACGACAAGAACAAGCTGCGGGACGGCTTCGACGTGAGCGGCTCCGGGCCGTACACCCTCAAGGCCGAGGCCAAGAACGACGAGATCGTCAAGGCCGTCTTCACCAAGAACCCCAACTACCAGGGGACTTCGGAGCTGAAGAACGACAAGGTCGAGCTGCGTTCCTTCCAGAGCACCGACGCCATGGGCACCGCGCTCGACAAGGGCGACATCGACATGATGACCCGCACCATGTCGCCCGCGCAGATCAAGAAGCTCCAGAACGACAAGGGCACCGACATCGACCTGATCGAGCAGCCCGGTCTGGAGATCCGCTACCTCGGCTTCAACACCAACGACCCGTCGGTGAAGACGAAGGCGGTCCGTCAGGCGATGGCCCAGGTCATCAACCGCGGCGAACTCACCTCGCAGGTGTACGGCTCCGGCGCCGACCCGCTGTACTCCATGGTCCCGGCCACCGTCACCGGCCACGCCAACTCGTTCTTCAACAAGTACGGCGTCCCGAGCATCCCCAAGGCCAGGGACCTGCTGTCCGCGGCGAGCATCCCCACACCGGTGGAGCTGACGCTGCACTACACGGACGACCACTACGGCCCGGCCACCAAGGAGGAGTTCGAGCTGCTCCAGAAGCAGCTGAACGACAGCGGCCTGTTCAAGGTGAAGATCAAGGGCGAGAACTGGGCGACGTTCCGCCCGAACGAGCAGAAGGGCGAGTACGAGGTCTACGGCATGGGCTGGTTCCCGGACTTCCCCGACGCCGACAACTACCTCGCGCCGTTCCTCGACAAGGACAACACGATCGGCTCGCCGTACGCGAACCCCGAGATCCGCACCAAGCTGATCCCCGACTCCCGCCGCGAGGCCGACCGGCTCAGCGCCTCGAAGAGCATCGAGGAGATCCAGAGCATCGTCGCCGACGACGTCCCGGTGCTGCCGCTGTGGCAGGGCAAGCAGTACATCGCCGCACAGGACGACATCACCGGCGCCGAGTACGCGCTCAACTCGTCCGCGACGCTCCAGCTGTGGGAGCTCGGCCGCGGAGTCAGCAGCTGACATCGTCCGACCTCGTTCGGAATGGACACGCAGAACGGCCGCCCCCTCACAAAGGGGGCGGCCGTTTCTGTCAGAGGTCTCGAGAGGTCCTCAAGACGTTCGGTGCGAGGTCTTGGTCTTGGTCTTGGTCTTGAGATGCCCTCAGAGGCCCGGTGCGGTGGCACTCACTGCGCGCCGGGGCGCACCAGACCGCTCTCGTACGCGTACACCGCGGCCTGTACGCGGTCGCGCAGCCCCAGCTTGGTGAGGACGTGGCCCACGTGGGTCTTGACCGTCGTCTCGCTGACGAACAGATCGGCGGCGATCTCCGCGTTCGACAGCCCGCGGGCCACCAGCTTCAGCACCTCGACCTCGCGCTCGGTGAGCGTGTGGAGGGAGTCGGGCACCGGCTCGTCGCCCGAGGGCAGATGACTCGCGTACTTGTCGAGGAGCCGACGGGTGATGCTGGGCGCGAGCATGGCCTCACCGGAGGCCACCACACGGATCGCCTGCACCAGTTCGTTGGCGGGGGCGTCCTTGAGGAGGAAGCCGCTTGCGCCGGCGCGCAGCGCCTCCACGACGTACTCGTCGAGATCGAAGGTCGTCAGGACCAGCACCTTCGCCGGACCGTCCCGGCCGGGGCCGGTGATCTGCCGGGTCGCCTCGACCCCGTCCATCCGCGGCATGCGGATGTCCATCAGAACCACATCGGGCTGCAGGGCCCGTACCTGATCGAGTGCCTGGAGACCGTCGCCGGCCTCGCCGACGACCGCGATGTCCTGCTCGGCCTCCAGGATCATCCGGAAGCCGGTACGCAGCAGGGGCTGGTCGTCGACCAATAGGACGCGGATGGCCACGTAAGTCTCCTTCGTTAGTCCGGCCCCATTCTGCCCTGCTCGGCACCGCCGGACTCGGGCGCCCTCACGGGGACGACTTCGCGCCCCCGGAGCCGCCCCCTGACTCTCGGCAGAGCCCGACGCCGACTCCTACTCCGGCTCCTACTCGGGCTCCGGCTCCGCCAGGCGTACCGGCAGCGGATACGGCGGGGGAGTGCCGCCGAATTCCGGACACACGGACTGGTGGTCGCACCAGCCGCAGAGCTTGGTGGGCCGCGGTCGCCAGTCACCGGTCTCGGTGGCGAGCCGGATCGCGTCCCACAGCGAGTGCAGCTTGCGCTCGACGCGCTCCAGGTCGGCGGGCACCGGGTCGTACGTGAGGACGTCGCCGCTGCCCAGGTAGACG
The DNA here is from genome assembly GCF_026341515.1 of Streptomyces sp. NBC_00878. Lineage (NCBI taxonomy): Bacteria > Bacillati > Actinomycetota > Actinomycetes > Kitasatosporales > Streptomycetaceae > Streptomyces > Streptomyces sp. NBC_00878. Next base: position 8,868,640 of record NZ_JAPEOK010000001.1, read on the forward strand.
AGCTGGAGGCGGCGCGGGACGACCTGCTTCAGCCGCCAGACCACGAGTGCGTAGAACTTCATCTGGAACAGGGCGCCCTCCGCATACTGGGGGCGCGGGGCCTTGCCCGTCTTGTAGTCGACGATCCGCACCTCGCCGGTCGGTGCCACGTCCACTCGGTCGATGATGCCGCGCAGCTTCAGGCCCGAGTCGAGCTGGGCCTCCACGAACAGCTCACGCTCGGCCGGTTCGAGACGGGTCGGGTCCTCCAGGGTGAACCAGCGCTCGACCAGCTGCTCCGCCTCGGTGAGCCAGCGCGCCAGCCGCTCGCCCGCCGCCTTCTCGTCGGAGTCCGCGAACAGCTCGGCAAGCTCCGGCTTGGCCTGGCGCAGCCGGTCCCACTGCCCGGGGATCAGCGACTTCGCGCGCGGCGCGGTCCGCTCGGCGGCCGGCGCGTCGAAGAGCCGCTCCAGCACCGCGTGCACCAACGTGCCCCGCGTAGCCGCCTCACTCGGCTTCTCGGGCAACTTGTCGATCACCCGGAAGCGGTACAGCAACGGACACTGCATAAAGTCCCCGGCACGCGAGGGCGACAACGAGACGGGGGCCGCGGGAACCACGACGCGAGCGACCGCCGTGAGGGCGTCGGCTTGGGCGGCGATGCCTGCGACCTCGCCCGCGGGGGCGCCCGCCCGCGACCCCACGGCATCGGCCGACCGGCCGGGGGCGCCACCGGCCGGGCCCTCCGCTGCTCGGGCGGACTCGCTGTCCGCGTCCGCCGGCCCGGCTGCCGTGCGGGCGGACTGAGCTGCCCTGGCATCGGCGGACTCGCCGCCCGAGCCCGCCAGTGCGGCTGCGGTGTCGGTGGGTGAAGCCTTCACGGTGTGGGTGGGTTCGCCGTTCGTGTCCGCCGGCCCGGCTGCCGTGCTGGCGGACCGAGTCGCCCCGGCTTCGGTGGGCCGGGTCCCGGTGCCCGCCGTCTTGGCTCCCGGGCCCACAGGGCGCGCCGCCACGACTCCCTCGGGCTCGTCCTCCGTACCTACGGCCTTCGCGGCCACTAAGTTCGCGGGCTCGGCGGCCGGGCCTACCGACTGCGGCGCCACGGCCCCGGTCGGCCGGGCCGCTGGGCCGACGGGCGTCGAGGTCACGGCATCCGCCGACCCGACGTCGGTGCCCGGCGGCTCCGCCGGTGCGTCGGCGGGCTGTGGCACCGAGGCACCGGCCCGGTCGGCCGCAGCGTCGGCCGGACCCCGGGGCGCCACGTCCACGGGCTCGGCCGAGGTGCCCGTCGGCTCGCCTTGAGGGCCCGCCTGCGGGACACCGTCGGTGCTGGATTCCATGACGACAGACCTTACGGCCCGCCACTGACAGTGCGACACACGGTGACCTGCGCGCCGCGCGCCACGGCACGGGAAACAGAGGGGGTGCCGGGGCCGAACGCGACGCGACGGCCGCATACCATCGACCACAGGACCTCTCGCCGTGCATGATCGCGAGCGGGAGACGCGTCGAACGAGGGGACATCGTGGACGAGAGCGGCGGGAGCGGGCAGCCGCGATCCGGCACGGACGAGGCGGACGAGCACCGCACGGGTCAGCCGCGCCCCGGCGATCCGGCCACCTCGACGGCCCGGCCGCACTCCGACGAGGAGCCGCACGACGCCGCCACCCCGGAGAAACCCGAGCCGGAGGCCGGCACGGGAGCCGGGCACCCGGTCAGGAGCCCGGAAAACGAGGAAACCTCGGGAACCCCGAGCACCCCGGGAACCGCTAGTACTCCAGGAACCGCTGGGACTTCGGCAGACGGTCAGTCCCGAGACGAACGGGCTGACTCGCCTCCGGCCGACCTGCGGAAGGCTCCCACCCCGCCGACCACCCCCGACCCTCGGTCCGACGACCACGCGCCCCGGCAGCCCCACGACTCCCACCGCTCCGAGGCACACACCCCGCCCCCGGGACGCTCCTCCAGGCGCAAGAAGGGCTCCGCTGCCAGGCGCGGCAAGGAACCGGGCGGCGGTCTGCTCATGGGGCGCCCGTTCGGCGTCCCCGTGTACGTGGCGCCCAGCTGGTTCCTCGTCGCCGCACTCATCACCTGGGTCTTCGGCGGCCAGCTCGACCGCGTCCTGCCCGAACTCGGCATGGCCCGCTACCTCGTCTCCCTCTTCTTCGCGGTCGCCTTCTACGCCTCCGTACTCGTCCACGAACTGGCCCACACCGTCGCCGCCCTGCGCTTCGGACTGCCGGTACGTCGCATCCAGCTGCAGTTCTTCGGCGGCGTCTCGGAGATCGAGAAGGAATCCGAGACTCCCGGCCGCGAGTTCGTCCTCGCCTTCGTCGGCCCACTGCTCTCGCTGGTACTCGCCGGCCTCTTCTACCTCCCCCTGCAGATCGTCGAACCGGGCACCGTCCCCGGCGTCCTGCTGGCCGGCCTGATGATCTCGAACCTCATCGTCGCCGCGTTCAACCTGCTCCCAGGCCTGCCCCTAGACGGCGGCCGGATGCTCCGGGCCGTCGTCTGGAAGATCACCGGCAAGCCGATGAGCGGCACGATCGCCGCAGCCTGGGTCGGCCGCGCCCTCGCGATCTCCGTGCTCGTCGGACTGCCCCTGCTCACCCAGTCCGGGGCGCTCGGCACCGACGCCGAGGACATCGGCGGCATGGACACCGTCATGGACGCCCTGCTCGCCGCGATCCTGGCCGCGATCATCTGGACCGGCGCCGGGAACAGCCTCCGCATGGCCCGCCTGCGCGAACACCTGCCCGAGCTGAGGGCCCGTGCCCTCACCCGCCGCGCGGTGCCCGTGGAGACCGACACCCCGCTCTCCGAAGCGCTGCGCCGCGCCAACGACGCGGGCGCCCGCGCCCTGGTCGTGGTCGACGCCGAGGGCGAACCCCTCTCGCTCGTCCGCGAGGCCGCCATCGTCGGCGTACCGGAACACCGCCGCCCCTGGGTCGTCGTCAGCGGCCTCGCCCAGGACCTGACGGACGGCATGCGGGTCTCCGCCGAACTGGCCGGCGAGGACCTCCTCGACACCCTCCGAGCGACCCCCGCGACCGAGTACCTGGTGGTGGAGGAGTCCGGCGAGATCTATGGAGTCCTCTCGGCGGCGGACGTGGAACGCGCCTTCGTGAAGGCGATGGCCAGGCCCTCCTGAAGGCGATGGCGGGGCCCTCCTGGTGGTCGGCGGGCCCCGGTGGGACCGGTAGGCTGTTCACATGTCCGAACCGACCGGTGCCGCCCGCCGACGCGGGCCCTTCAAGGTCGGGGACCAGGTTCAGCTGACCGACCCCAAGGGCCGCCACTACACGTTCACGCTCGAAGCGGGGAAGAACTTCCACACCCACAAGGGTTCCTTCCCGCACGACGAACTGATCGGCGCTCCCGAGGGCAGCGTGGTCCGCACCACGGGGAACGTCGCCTATCTGGCGTTGCGCCCCCTGCTCCCCGACTATGTCCTGTCCATGCCCCGCGGCGCCGCCGTGGTCTACCCCAAGGACGCGGGACAGATCCTGTCCTTCGCCGACATCTTCCCCGGCGCACGCGTCGTGGAAGCCGGCGTGGGCTCCGGCTCGCTCAGCAGTTTCCTGCTGCGCGCCATCGGCGACCAGGGCATGCTGCACTCGTACGAGCGCCGCGCGGACTTCGCCGAGATCGCCCAGCAGAACGTGGAGCGCTACTTCGGCGGCCCGCACCCCGCCTGGCAGCTCACCGTCGGCGACCTCCAGGACAACCTCAGCGACACCGAGGTCGACCGCGTCATCCTCGACATGCTCGCCCCCTGGGAGTGCCTGGAGGCCGTCTCCAAGGCGCTCGTTCCCGGCGGCATCCTCTGCTGCTACGTGGCGACCACCACCCAGCTCGCGCGGACCGTCGAGTCCATCCGCGAGATCGGCTGCTTCAACGAGCCGACCGCCTGGGAGTCGATGATCCGCAACTGGCACATCGAGGGCCTGGCCGTCCGCCCCGACCACCGGATGATCGGGCACACCGGCTTCCTGCTCACCGCCCGCCGCCTTGCCGACGGCGTCGAGCCGCCCATGCGCCGCCGCCGCCCCGCCAAGGGCGCGTACGGCGACGACTACGCGGGTCCGAACGCCGACGGAGGCGTCGGCCGCTGACCGGCTCAGGCGCCGGCCGCCGTGGCGGCCCTGTGCCGCGTACAACGCTCAAGCGTCGTGGCCGAGTTCCCGGAAGCACCTAGGGAACTCGGCCACGACGTTTTTTCCCTTGTCTGTTCGCCTGACAGTTCACCAGAACCAGGGTCTCCACCGTCAGTTCACCAGAACCAGGGACCCCACCGTTCCCTCGCGATGTGACGTGTGGCACCATGCTGGCCACCCCACCGGCACAGCCCTCACAGGAGACACTTCCTAGTGCAGCAATCCGCCGTCCCGGAACTGGCACACACGCACACCCGCCCGATCCACTGGCTGGCCACGGCAACCGCCCTCGCCGGGGTGGTCGCGGTCTCCGGCTTCCTGCAACCCGACCGGGCCACCGCCGCCCAGCACGGCTCCGAGGGAAAGACGGCTCCGGCCGCCGTGGCGGCCCCCGACCCGGCCGGCGTCGACTTCCCGATCGAGTGCGGCCCCACCAAGGCCGTCGTCCAGAAACGTGCCTCCGGCGACCTCGACGGCGACGGCCGGCCCGAAACGGTCGCCGTGGTCCGCTGCGAGGCCGGCTCCGGCACCCCGCCCAGCGGTGTCTACGTCCTCACGCGGGCCGAGGACGACCCGAGGGCCCGAGTCGTCGCCACCCTGGTCGACCCGAAGGAACGTCTGAGCGTCACGGACTTCACCGTCCGCGACGCCACGATCACCGTGACCCTCCTCGGCTACTCGTCGCGCGACGTACCGAGTTGCTGCCCGGACGTGACCGACCGCGCCAAGTGGCAGTGGAAGAACGGCGCGTTCGTCCGCTCGACCCCGTCCGGGGCGCACAGCGTGTGAGAAGAAAGACAGACGTCGGAAATCGGACAGATTATTACGCGGGGTGGCCGCCAGGTCACTCCGCGTCGGGGCCGTAGACCTCGACGCTGTCCGAAACCCGACGCACATGGATGCAGTCGCCCGGACACTCCTTGGCGGAGTCGGCCACATCCCGCAGAAGCGTCAGGGGTACGGGCGTTGTGGCGCCCGGGGCCTGCAGAAGTTCGTCCCCGGAGCTCTTCACGTAGGCCAGGCCGTCGATGTCCAGCTCGAAGACCTCGGGGGCGTACTGGACGCAGATGCCGTCGCCCGTACAGAGATCCTGGTCGATCCAGACCTCAAGCGCCTCGCCGTCGACTCCGGCCTCCTGCTGCACGGTCATTTCTCCTGCCGTTTCCTGTGCCGAGTGGTCCGAAGGCTGGGGAATCAGGCCAGCTCTGACGGGTGTTGAACACTTCGACCCTACCTCCGTCGGCTTCCCAACCACGTTGTGTGGGTATTCCCCTGGCGTGAGGGAGAGCGCAAGGGTGAAGATCGGACACACCTCGACCGTCTTTGTGATCTAGGGGTTTCAATCGACACCCACCCAGGTAGGGTCTGGAAGCGTCCAGCTCCCCTTGGAGGAGGTGAGGACCGTGGCAGCCCACGACGACGACATGAACCGCGGCATCCGCCCGGGACGAGGGTCCGACGACCCGTCCGGGCAGATTGCCTACCTTGAGCAGGAGATCGCCGTCCTGCGACGCAAGCTCGCCGACTCTCCGCGACACACGAGGATTCTCGAAGAGCGGATCGTCGAGCTGCAGACAAACCTGGCCGGCGTGTCCGCGCAGAACGAGCGGCTCGCCAACACCCTCCGAGAGGCCCGCGACCAGATCGTGGCACTCAAGGAGGAGGTCGACCGGCTCGCACAGCCGCCGGCCGGCTTCGGTGTCTTTCTTACGGCGAACGAGGACGGCACGGCCGACATCTTCACCGGGGGCCGCAAGCTCCGGGTGAACGTCAGCCCCAGCGTCGAGCTCGAAGAGCTCCGGCGCGGCCAGGAACTGATGCTCAACGAAGCTCTCAACGTGGTCGAGGCCATGGAGTACGAGAGCGTCGGCGACATCGTCACCCTCAAGGAGATCCTGGAGGACGGCGAGCGCGCCCTCGTACAGGGGCACACCGACGAGGAGCGGGTGGTGCGGCTCGCCGAGCCGCTGCTGGACATCAACATCCGCCCCGGCGACGCCCTGCTGCTCGAACCCCGCTCGGGGTACGTCTACGAGGTCGTGCCCAAGAGCGAGGTCGAGGAACTCGTCCTCGAAGAGGTCCCGGACATCGGCTACGAGCAGATCGGCGGTCTGGGCGGCCAGATCGAGATGATCCGCGACGCGGTCGAGCTCCCGTACCTCTACCCGGACCTGTTCAAGGAGCACGAACTGCGGCCGCCCAAGGGTGTCCTGCTGTACGGGCCTCCCGGATGCGGCAAGACGCTCATCGCCAAGGCCGTCGCCAACTCGCTGGCCAAGAAGGTCGCCGAGGTGACCGGACAGGCCCAGGGCAAGAGCTTCTTCCTCAACATCAAGGGCCCCGAGCTCCTCAACAAGTACGTCGGTGAGACCGAGCGGCAGATCCGCCTCGTCTTCCAGCGGGCTCGTGAGAAGGCCAGCGAGGGCACCCCCGTCATCGTCTTCTTCGACGAGATGGAGTCCCTCTTCCGCACCCGTGGATCGGGCGTCAGCTCGGACGTGGAGAACACCATCGTCCCGCAGCTGCTCGCCGAGATCGACGGCGTGGAGGGCCTGCAGAACGTGGTGGTGATCGGCGCCTCGAACCGCGAGGACATGATCGACCCCGCGATCCTGCGCCCCGGCCGTCTCGACGTGAAGATCAAGATCGAGCGTCCAGACGCCGAGGCGGCGAAGGACATCTTCGGGAAGTACCTCACCGAGCGGCTCCCGCTGCACTCCGACGACGTCGGCGAGCACGGTGGCAGCAAGACCACCACGGTCCAGAGCATGATCCAGACCGCCGTCGAGCACATGTACACCGAGTCCGAGGAAAACCGCTTCCTCGAGGTCACGTACGCCAACGGCGACAAGGAAGTCCTGTACTTCAAGGACTTCAACTCCGGCGCCATGATCGAGAACATCGTCGGCCGCGCCAAGAAGATGGCGATCAAGGACTTCCTCGAGCACAACCAGAAGGGTCTGCGGGTCTCCCACCTGCTCCAGGCCTGCGTGGACGAGTTCAAGGAGAACGAGGACCTGCCGAACACCACTAACCCGGACGACTGGGCCCGTATCTCCGGAAAGAAGGGCGAACGGATCGTTTACATCCGGACGCTCATCACCGGAAAGCAGGGCGCAGACACCGGACGCTCCATCGACACGGTGGCGAACACCGGTCAGTACCTGTAAAAGACAGGGTGGCTGCGGGTGCCCTCACGGGGTACCCGCAGCCGACTGTTTTTCAGGGCACAGCTGGAGTGAGCAATGACGCAAATGATCTCCCCACCAGCGCAAAGGCGCTCTAGGCTCTTCGGTACCGCCGAGTCGCGCAGTGCGGGGACGGGCACCGCACACGCACCGGAGCGCCAGCGGTACTTGAGCGGCGTCCCCGACCGAGGACGCCGCCGGGCAAGGAGGGCCGCATGACCGTACGGCGAGTAATGGGCATCGAGACGGAGTACGGGATCTCCGTCCCCGGCCACCCCAACGCCAATGCCATGCTCACCTCGTCCCAGATCGTCAACGCCTACGCGGCGGCGATGCACCGGGCCCGGCGGGCCCGCTGGGACTTCGAGGAGGAGAACCCGCTGCGGGACGCGCGGGGCTTCGACCTCGCCCGCGAGGCCGCCGACTCCAGTCAGCTCACCGACGAGGACATCGGCCTCGCCAATGTCATCCTCACCAACGGGGCGCGACTGTACGTGGACCACGCACACCCGGAGTACAGCTCTCCGGAGGTGACCAATCCGATGGACGCCGTCCTGTGGGACAAGGCCGGCGAACGCATCATGGCGGAGGCCGCCGAGCGCGCGGCCCAGCTGCCCGGCGCCCAGCCGATCCACCTCTACAAGAACAACACGGACAACAAGGGCGCCTCGTACGGCACGCACGAGAACTACCTGATGAAGCGGGAGACCCCCTTCTCGGACATCGTGCGCCACCTCACGCCGTTCTTCGTCTCACGTCAGGTCGTCACCGGAGCGGGCCGCGTCGGTATCGGCCAGGACGGGCACGAGCACGGCTTCCAGCTCAGCCAGCGAGCCGACTACTTCGAGGTCGAGGTGGGCCTCGAAACCACGCTGAAGCGCCCGATCATCAACACGCGTGACGAGCCGCACGCGGACGCCGAGAAGTACCGCCGCCTGCACGTGATCATCGGCGACGCCAACCTCTCGGAGATCTCGACCTATCTCAAGCTCGGCACGACCGCCCTTGTCCTGTCGATGATCGAGGACGGCTTCATCGCCGTGGACCTCGCCGTGGACCAGCCCGTACGCACCCTGCACCAGGTCTCCCACGACCCGACCCTCAAGCGCCTGATCACGCTCCGCAGCGGCCGGACACTCACCGCGGTCCAGCTGCAGATGGAGTACTTCGAGCTGGCGCGCAAGTACGTCGAGGAGCGGTTCGGCGCGGACGCGGACGAGCAGACCAAGGACGTGCTCACCCGTTGGGAGGACGTCCTGGGGCGCCTGGAGAGCGATCCCATGAGCCTGGCGGGCGAACTGGACTGGGTGGCCAAGCGGGAGCTCATGGAGGGCTACCGGCGCCGTGACAGCCTCGACTGGGACGCCGCCAGGCTGCACCTGGTCGACCTCCAGTACGCCGACGTGCGTCCGGAGAAGGGCCTCTACAACCGTCTCGTGGCCCGTGGCAGGATGAAGCGCCTGCTGGACGAGACGGGCGTGGAGCGGGCCGAGACGAAGCCGCCGGAGGACACGCGCGCGTACTTCCGCGGGCGCTGCCTGGAGCAGTACGCGGACGACGTCGCGGCGGCCTCCTGGGACTCGGTGATCTTCGATCTGCCGGGCCGGGACTCGCTCCAGCGGGTCCCAACCCTCGAGCCGCTTCGCGGAACGCGTAATCACGTAAAGGAGCTCCTCGACCGCTGTCGTACGGCGGAAGACCTGGTCAGGGTGCTGTCGGGCAACTGAAACGGCCACCTGGCCGATCCCGCCCGGCAGGGTGGAAAAGGCGCCGTCCGGGAATCATCGAGGTGGCCCCCGGACGTTGTAGCAACTGCGGGGCCGATGTCGGACCCTGCTTGTAGGGTCTGATCAAGAACGTCGAACCGAGCGGGGTGAGGGTTATGGCGACCAAGGACACCGGCGGCGGACAGCAGAAGGCCACACGCAACACCGAGGAGGTCGAGGAGGCGCCCGAGGCGCAGGCATCCGAAGACCTCAAGGAGCGCCAGGAGAAGCTGAGCGACGACGTCGACTCGGTTCTGGATGAGATCGATGATGTCCTCGAGGAGAATGCGGAGGACTTCGTTCGAAGTTTCGTTCAGAAGGGTGGCGAGTAGCCTTCGAATCGAAGGCTGCGGGGGGTATTTGGGTTGGAGAGTGGAGGAAGTGTGAAGTGCTGCTCGCGGTGCAAGACATCCAAGCCGCGGGCAGCCTTCGCCAGCAATAAGGCGGCCCGTGACGGGCTGCAGGCCTATTGCCGAGAGTGCTGGGCTGCATACCACCAAGCTCGGCAGTTGGCCAAGGGCAAGAATGTGCGGCCCAAGGTGAGTGTGCTTCCGGGGCACAAGTTCTGCCGAAGCTGCGGAGAGAGCAAGCCGCATGGAGAGTGGCATCGCAACGCCACAGCCTCCGACGGCCTTTCGACCAGTTGCAAGGCGTGCAGAGCGGCCAAGGGGCGTGCAGGTCACCTCAAGCGCCAGTACGGCATCACCGAAGCCGAGCGTGACGAGATGGTCGCCTCCCAGATGGGCCTCTGCGTGATCTGCCTGAAAGCTCCGGCCGTTCATGTGGATCACTGCCACCTGACGGGTAGGGTCCGTGGCGTACTGTGCTTCAACTGCAATTCGGCCATCGGCAAGTTGGGAGATGATCCCGACGCAGTTCGTCGGGCTGCCGCCTACTTGGAAGGATCCTCGTGGAAGCCAACACTCGTAGCACCGGGCGTCTACCAGCTGCCTTCCTGACGCCTGGGTCGTCGTCCTTCATGGACTTCCTGTCCGAGCACCAGCCGGACATTCTGCCGGGCAACCGGCAGCTGCCGCCCATGAAGGGCGTCATCGAGGCGCCGCACGGGACCACGATCGTGGCTGTCACGTTCCCCGGTGGTGTCGTTCTCGCCGGTGACCGGCGAGCCACCATGGGCAACATGATCGCCCAGCGCGACATCGAGAAGGTCTTCCCGGCCGACGAGTACTCGGCGGTGGGCATCGCCGGTACGGCGGGTCTGGCCGTGGAGATGGTGAAGCTGTTCCAGCTGGAGCTGGAGCACTTCGAGAAGGTGGAGGGCGACACGCTCTCCCTGGAGGGCAAGGCGAACCGCCTGTCCACGATGATCCGGTCCAACCTCGCCATGGCCATGCAGGGCCTGGCCGTGGTCCCGCTCTTCGCGGGGTACGACGTGGACCGCGGGAAGGGCCGCATCTTCTCGTACGACGTGACGGGCGGCCGTTCCGAGGAGCACGGCTTCGCGGCCACGGGCTCCGGCTCGATCTTCGCCCGCGGCGCCATGAAGAAGCTGTACAGCAACGACCTGGACGAACAGCAGGCCACGACGCTCGTCGTGCAGGCGTTGTACGACGCGGCAGACGACGACTCGGCGACCGGTGGTCCCGATGTCGCCCGCCGGATCTACCCGATCGTCACCGTGATCACCGAAGACGGATTCCGCCGCCTCACCGACGACGAGTCCTCCGAGATCGCCCGCTCGATCCTGGAGCGGCGCCTGGAGCAGCCCGACGGCCCGCGGGCCGCGCTGCTCTGACAGCGGCCCTCTTGCCAAGGTGATCGAGTGACTTCCACAGAAAGGGACGGATAGCCGGTGTCGACGCCGTTCTATGTCTCACCCCAGCAGGCCATGGCCGACCGGGCGGAATACGCCCGCAAGGGCATCGCCCGTGGTCGCAGCCTCGTCGTGCTGCAGTTCGCCGACGGCATCGTGTTCGTCGGCGAGAACCCGTCCCGTGCGCTGCACAAGTTCAGCGAGATCTATGACCGGATCGGTTTCGCTGCCGCAGGCAAATACAACGAATACGAGAACCTCCGGATCGGCGGCGTCCGATACGCCGACCTCCGGGGCTACACCTACGACCGCGACGACGTGACCGCCCGCGGTCTCGCCAACGTCTACGCCCAGACGCTCGGCACGATCTTCTCGTCCGCGGCCGAGAAGCCGTACGAGGTGGAGCTCGTCGTCGCCGAGGTGGGGGAGACCCCCGAGGGCGACCAGATCTACCGCCTTCCGCACGACGGGTCGATCGTGGACGAGCACGGCTCGGTCGCCGTCGGCGGCAACGCCGAGCAGATCAGCACCTACCTCGACCAGCGGCACCAGGACGGGATGTCGCTCGCCGAGGCGCTCAAGCTGGCCGTTCAGGCGCTGTCGCGCGATACGAACGGCAGTGAGCGGGAGATTCCCGCGGAGCGGCTGGAGGTCGCTGTGCTGGACCGGACGCGGCCGCAGGCGCGGAAGTTCAAGCGGATTGTCGGCCGACAGCTCGGTCGGCTGTTGGAGGAGGGTGGGGCGTCCACCGCAGCGGAGGCGGAGGACCCGGAGGACGAGGAGTGACCTCCTCGACCTGGTAGAGCTTTGTGTGCCCCCGGCCTGTTGCAGGCCGGGGGCACACGGCGTTCTGGGGCTGCGGGGCGGTATGCCGAGTGCGGGTCGTGGGGGTTGAGCGCGCCGTTCCCCGCGCCCCTTGGTCGTGGGGCCCGGGCCGGGTGTGTCCTGTGCGGGTTGTCGGGGCTGGTCGCGGCCCGCGGCGGAGCCGCAAATGTCACAGCCCCGCGCGCCTGGAGAGCGTCCGCCGGTGGGCAGGATGCGGGTCGTTCTGGGCTGAGCGCGCCGTTCCCCGCGCCCCCTAGGGGGCGCCTGGTGGGGCCGTGGAGCCTCGGACTACCAGGTGTACTGGGATGTCGCCCTCGGTGGGGGCGCGGTTGTCCAGGACCGCCAGGAGGGCTTTCATGCCGCGTTCGCCGAAGAGGTCGGCGTCCAGGCGGACTGTCGTCAGTTCGGGGTCCAGGGCCGTGGCAAGGGCCAGGTCGTCGAGGCCGGTGACGGAGAGGTCGCCGGGGATGCGCAGGCCCAGGCGGCGGGCCGCCTTGTAGGCGCCTGCGGCCAGTTTGTCGTCGTCGCAGACCAGGGCCGTGGGGCGGGGGCCCGGGGCGGCCAGGGCGGCCTCGGCGGCGGCCAGGGCGCCCTCGATGGAGATCGGGGCGGGGGCCGTGCGGAGTTCTGTGCCGGGGACTGCCGACAGGCGCTCGGCGAGCTCGCGGGCGCGTACTTCGAAGGTCCAGGACGGGATGTCCGCCGCCAGGTGCAGGAAACGGCGGTGTCCCAGACCGAGCAGGTGCTCCGCGACCTGCCGTACGCCGTCGCGGATGTCGAGGTTGACGGTCGCCGCGCCGGTGCTGCCCGTCGGATCGCTGTCGAGCATCACCAGGGGCAGCTGGTCGCCCCGGATCGCCGTGAGGGCGTCGGCGGCCATGGAGGAGGCGATGACGCCGTCCAGGGCGGCCTGTGCGGAGGCGAACGGGTCCCGGGCCGGGCCGATGCCCTCGGGGGAGGGGTAGAGCACCACTCCGAAGCCGTGCTCGGCCGCAATCCGGGCCGCGCCGGTGTAGACGCCGGCGAAGAACTCGGTCGTCAGGGCGGGGACCACCAGCAGGACCGTACGCGTGGTGCCCAGTCGCAGGTTGCGGGCCGCCAGGTTCGGCCGGTAGCCGAGTTCCCGCGCGGCCTCCCGTACGCGCTCCGCCGTCGGCTCGGAGACCCGCCCGCGCCATTTGTCGCCGAGCACCAGCGAGACGGCCGCCTGGGACACTCCCGCGGCCTGGGCGACGTCACGGCTCGTGGGGCGGGGGCTGCCTGCTGCCACCGTCGACCTGTCTTTCTGCTGGACTCGCGGACAGCGCACATGGTACGTATGACCAGCGAAGTTATACGTAACACTTCGAGCGCTTCCGGCGGCGCGAGTGGGACGACTCGGGCATTCTGGAGCCGAAAGGGGCGGGCCATGGCCATCGGCTATCTGGAGATTCTGCGGGCGAAACACGCGGTGCGGCTGCTTGTCGGCACCCTGGTGGGCCGACTGCCGAACGCGACCTCCGCGATCGCCATCGTGCTGTTCATCCGTGCGGAGGGCGGCAGCTACAGCCTCGCCGGAGCGCTCGCCGGGGTCTACGGAGTGGCCAATGCCGTGGGGCAGCCGCTGCTCGGCCGCCTGGTGGACCTCTACGGGCAGCCGCGGGTGCAGCTGCCCAGCGCGCTCGTCTCCGCCCTCGCCATGACCGTGTTCGCCCTCACCGGCACCGGGACGCTCCCGCTCGCGTACGCCCTCATAGCCGTTGCCGGACTCTTCACGCCGCCCCTGGAGGGCGGTCTGCGGGCGCTGTGGCCCTCTGTCCTCCGTAAGGAGGACCAGGTGCACACGGCGTACGCGATGGACGCCGTGGCGCAGGAAGTCATGTTCACCGTCGGGCCGCTGCTCGTGACGCTGTGCGTGGCCCTGTGGTCCGCGGAGGCCGCGCTGATCATCCTGAACGTCATCGGCGTGCTGGGGGCTCTCTCCGTGGTCGTCTCGCGGCCCTCGCGCGCGTGGCGTTCGGCGCCGCGCGAGGCGCACTGGCTCGGCGCGCTGCGCTCGCCCGGACTCATCGCCCTGCTCGGCGCGTTCCTTTTCGTCGGTCTGGCGCTCGGCGCCATCACGGTCGCGAGCGTGTCGTACGCGGACGACCACGGCGGCGACTCGACGTACGGCTGGCTGATGGCGGCCATCGGGCTCGGCGCGCTCGTCGGCGGCACGGTCTACGGGGCACGGCAGTGGGGCGGCGCGCCGGAGCGGCGGCTGCGCGTGCTCGTCGCCCTCCTCGCGGTCTGCTATCTGCCGCTGATGCTCATGCCGGACGCGGTCGCCATGACGGCGCTGATGGCCCTCGCCGGGGTCTTCCTCGCACCCTGTATCGCCTGCGCGTTCATCCTCGTCGACCGGCACGCGCCGAGGGGCACGGTCACCGAGGCTTTCTCCTGGCTTGTGACGACGTTCACCGTGGGAGCGTCCGTCGGGACGGGCCTCGCGGGACCGGTCGTCGAGTGGGGCGGAGCCGTCCGGGGCTTCGCCGTATCGGGTGTCGCGGGGGGTGTCGCCCTGCTGGTTCTGCTGGCCACGGGGCGGGTCCTCGCAGCTACGGGCGGCGGCACGGTGGTTGAGGGTGGTTCGGAAAATGATCGAAACGGTGCCCCCGAACCCCGTTTCAGCACAGGCCATCAGGCGTAATGTTCAGTCATGGACCGCCGCATTTTCGGGCTGGAGAACGAGTACGGCGTCACGTGTACGTTCAGGGGACAGCGTCGCCTGTCTCCCGACGAGGTGGCGCGGTACCTCTTCCGCCGTGTCGTGTCATGGGGCCGCAGCAGCAATGTCTTTCTGCGAAACGGCGCCCGCCTCTATCTCGACGTGGGATCACATCCGGAATACGCGACACCGGAATGTGACAACGTGACGGAACTGGTCACCCACGACAAGGCCGGCGAGCGCATTCTGGAAGGACTCCTGGTAGATGCCGAACGACGCCTGCACGAGGAAGGAATCGCGGGCGACGTCTACCTCTTCAAGAACAACACCGACTCGGCGGGCAACTCCTACGGCTGCCACGAGAACTATCTGGTGGCCCGTCACGGGGAGTTCTCCCGACTCGCGGACATCCTCATTCCCTTCCTCGTCACGAGGCAGCTTCTCTGCGGTGCCGGCAAGGTGCTGCAGACCCCGCGCGGTGCTGTGTACTGCGTGAGCCAGCGGGCCGAGCACATCTGGGAGGGCGTCTCCTCGGCGACGACCCGCTCCCGGCCGATCATCAACACCCGCGACGAACCGCACGCGGACGCGGAGCGCTACCGCCGGCTGCACGTCATCGTCGGCGACTCGAACATGTCCGAGACGACCATGCTCCTCAAGGTCGGCGCCACCGACCTGGTGCTGCGCATGATCGAGGCGGGCACGGTGATGCGCGACCTGACCCTGGAGAACCCGATCCGGGCCATCCGCGAGGTCAGCCACGACATCACGGGCCGCCGCAAGGTGCGCCTGGCCAGCGGCCGCGAGGCCTCGGCTCTTGACGTACAGCGCGAGTACTACGAGAAGGCCGTGGACTTCGTCGAGCGCCGCGGTATCCGTACCGGCGTCGTCGACCAGGTTCTGGAGCTGTGGGGCCGCACGCTCGACTCGATCGAGGCCGAGGACCTCGACCGGATCGGTACCGAAATCGACTGGGTGATGAAGTACAAGCTCATCGAGCGGTACCGCGCCAAGCACAACATGACCATGTCGAACCCGCGTGTCGCCCAGATAGACCTCGCCTACCACGACATCCACCGTCGCCGGGGTCTCTACTACCTGCTGGAGAAGCGGGGCCAAGCCGCCCGGATCTGCAACGACTTGAAGATCTTCGAGGGCAAGTCCGTACCGCCGCAGACCACTCGGGCCCGGCTGCGCGGCGACTTCATCCGGCGCGCTCAGGAACAGCGCCGCGACTTCACCGTCGACTGGGTCCACCTGAAGCTCAACGACCAGGCACAGCGCACAGTGTTGTGCAAGGACCCGTTCCGTTCCGTCGACGACCGGGTGGAGAAGCTCATCGCCGGAATGTGAGCCAGGACGCGTCCGGAGAGATTCCGGAACGCAACGCGGGGCGCCGTACGTTTTCCGTACGGCGCCCTCTCACGTCGTAGAGTTGCGCGCACGCCATCAACCAAGATCGACCGATACGAGGCCCCCACCGTGCGCCGACGCTCACTTCTTCTTGCCGTCCCCGCTGGACTGGTCACTCTCGCCGGATGCGGTGACGACGACAAGTCGGACGAGGCACAGTCCAGCGACAGCCCGTCCCCTTCGGCCTCGCCCTCGGGCTCGGCGCCCCCGCCGCCGAAGATCGTCGACGGACCGCTGCCGGCCATCACCGCCGGTGAGAAGTTCGGTGAGAAGCCCACCGTCGCCAAGGGCAGCGGTGACCCCTCGAAGGACCTCGCGGTCGAGACGGTCATCGTGGGCACCGGCCAGACGGTCGCGGAGAACGACTTCGTCCAGGCCCACTACCTGGGCCAGATCTGGTCCTCGGGGGAGGTCTTCGACAACTCCTACGACCGCAAGACGCCGCTCATCATCCAGCTCGCCCAGGGCCAGATCATCGACGGCTGGCGCTATGCCCTCGCGGGCAAGAAGACCGGCAGCCGTGTCGAGATGGCGGTCCCCCCGACCTGGGGCTACGGCACGTCGGGCAACTCGCAGGCGGGTATCAAGGGCACCGACACGCTGGTCTTCGTGGTCGACATCCAGAAGACGTTCAACGGCAAGAGCTCCGCGAAGGGCACGTCCGTCGCGCAGGACAACACCGACCTGCCGAAGGTCGGTACCAACACCGACGGCAAGGCCCCCTCCATCGACGTGCCGAAGAAGACCGCGCCGACGAAGCTCGTCGCGAACTACATCCTTGAGGGTGACGGGGACGTGGTCGGCAAGGACGACAGCCTCCTCGTGCAGTACAAGGGCGTGCTGTGGGCGGACGGCAAGGAGTTCGACTCCTCGTACAGCCGCGGACAGCTCACCTCGTTCCCGCTGGCGCAGGTCGTCAAGGGCTGGGCGCAGGGCCTGACCGGCAAGAAGGTCGGCAGCCGGGTCCTCATCGTCGTTCCGCCGGCGCTGGGCTACGGAGACAACCCGCCGCAGGGCAGCTCCATCAAGAAGGACTCGGTGCTGGTCTTCTCCGTCGACATCATCGCGAAGATGTAACCCCTTCGGGGATGTAAGACTGTCCGCGTTGCCTTGTCACACAGAGGCGTCGCAAACATGTGCCGCAAACAAGCAGGAGCCAGAAACGTGAGCATCGACAAGCCCGAGATCGACTTCCCGGGCGGCGAGCCCCCGGCGGACCTCGAGATCAAGGACATCTGGGAGGGCGACGGCCCGGTGGCCAAGGCGGGCGACACCGTCTCCGTCCACTACGTCGGCGTGGCCTTCTCCTCCGGCGAGGAGTTCGATGCCTCCTGGAACCGCGGTACGCCGCTCAAGTTCCAGCTGGGTGCCGGCCAGGTCATCGCCGGCTGGGACCAGGGCGTACAGGGCATGAAGGTCGGCGGCCGCCGTCAGCTGACCATCCCCTCGCACCTCGCCTACGGCGAGCGTGGCGCCGGTGGCGGCCGGATCGCGCCCGGCGAGACGCTGATCTTCGTCTGCGACCTGGTCGGGGTCTGAGTCTCCCCGGAGGGCGTCCGGGGGAGCCCGCGGTGACCGTGTGGGGGAGACCTGCGGTGACCGGCCGGAGCAGACCCACGGTCCGATCTTCGTATGCCGTGTGATCGTGGTTCGACCGGACCCGATCACTTGGGGCCCATGCCTGTGCGGGCATGGGCCCTCGGCTTTTGCCACGGGACCCCGGGGCGGTACGGTCATCGGTCGGAAGCACCATAGGGAAGGGCATCGATGGCCATTGCCAAGGCAGAGCGGCTGATGAACCTGGCGCTGTGTCTGCTCGGGACGCGGCGGCCGCTCAGCAAGCGCGAACTCCGCGAGTCCATCGAGGCCTATCTGGAAGCCAGTTCGGACGACTCCTTCAACCGGATGTTCGAGCGCGACAAGGATGATCTGCGCGAACTCGGCCTGGTCATCGAGACGGTGGAGAACCTCGACGGCGAAGTCGGCTATCTGGCCCGCCGCGACAGCAACCGGCTGCCTCCCATCACCCTCGACGCCGAGGAGGCCGCGGCCCTCGGCCTCGCCGCCAAGGTCTGGCAGCAGGCCCGCCTCGCGGGCGCGGCGAGCGGGGCCCTGCAGAAACTGCGCGCCGCGGGCCTCCCCGAGGACGTCGATCCGTACGAGGCGCATGGCGCACTGGAACCGCGGATCCCCGTGCACGAGGCCGCGTTCGAGCCTTTGATGCTCGCCTGCCGCGACCGGCGGCCCGTCGCCTTCGACTACCGCAAGGCGACCGCGGCCCGGCCCGAGCCCCGCCATGTCGAGCCCTGGGCCCTGGAGTGCTGGCGCGGCCACTGGTACCTGGCCGGCTGGGACCGCGACCGGGGCGCCGAGCGGGTCTTCCGGCTGTCCAGGATCACCGGCAAGGTCCGTACGCGCGCCGGGAAGTACACGGCCCAGGTGCCCGACGTCGTCACCGTGCGGGAGACCGTCGCGAGCTGGGCGGGAGACATCGCCGACCGCTCCGCGCTGATCCGGCTGCGGTCGGGCTCGGGCTACCCGCTGCGCGCCAAGGCCGCCTCCGTACGGGAACTCGGTGGCGGGTGGGACGAGTTGGAGATTCCGTACGGGCACGGTCTGGACGCCTGGCTCGTCGAGTTCGGGCCCGACGTGGTCGTCCTGGAACCGGCCGAGCTGCGGTCCGACGTCGTCGACCGGCTGCGCGCCGTGGCCAAGGGCTGAGGGGGAACGTAAGAAAGTGGCAGGAAAACCGGCCAGGCCGGGAAACGCGATCGACCAGACCCGGCGGATGCTCTCCCTCGTGACCTATCTGCGCGAGCGCCCCGGCGCGCGGATCGAGGACGTCGCGCGGGCCTTCGGGATCACCGAGGACGAGCTGATCTCCGACCTCGACGTGCTGCCGCTGTGCGGGACCAGTTTCCGCGGGGGCGATCTGCTCGACATCGACACCGACGGCGACCGCATCTGGTGGCACAACCCGGACGACGTCGCCGAGCCGCTGCGGATCGCCGCCGACGAGGCGACCGCGCTGCTGGTGGCCGCACGGGCCGTGTCGACGCTGCCCGGACTGCGTGAGGGCGACCGGCAGGCGCTGCTGCGCGCCACCGCGAAGGTGGAGGCCGCCTCGGGCGAGGCCGCGGGAGCCAGCGCCCGGCTGTCGGTCACCTTCGAATCCGAGGGCGGCGTCTTCGCCGATGTCGACCGGGCGATCTCCGAGCGGCGCAGGCTCTGGATCCGCTACTACTCGCCCTCGCGGGACGAGCTCACCGAGCGGGAGATCGACCCGATCCGCCTGGTCAGCGTCGGGCACACGTACGTGGAGGCGTGGTGCCGCCGCTCCGAGGCGCGGCGCACCTTCCGGCTGGACCGGGTCGCCGAGATCAAGATCCTCGACGAGCCGTCCGCGCCGCCCGAGGTCGAGCTGCGGGACCTCTCCGAAGGGCTGGTGCAGCCGGCCGCCGAGGATCCAGAGGTGGTCGTGGAGGTCAGCCCCGGCGGGCGCTGGGTCGCCGAGTACTACCCGCACGACAGCGCCGAGGAGCTCCCGGACGGCGGTCTGCGCATCACCCTGCGCGCCCCCGACCCGGCGTCGCTGCGCCGCCTCGCGCTGCGGCTCGGCCGGGACGGCCGGATCGTCTCGCCGCCGGAGGTCGCGGACAGCGCCCGGCAGGCGGCCCGTGAGGCACTCGCGGCGTACGACGGACCGCGGGGAGCCCACGACGGCGGGGACCGGCCGCAGGGCGCTCCCGGTGCGCCGTCTCGCGAAGGCGGCCCCGCCGCTCCGGCCGACGGCGGTGAGGGAGCACGGCTCCACGGTGGTGAGGGAGCGCTCGGCGGCGGTGACGGAGTACTCGGCCGTGGTGACGGAGTACTCGACCGCGGCGAGGGAGCGCAGCGCCCGGACGACGGGCCGCACGGAGTTCATGACGGGCTGTACGGCAGGCAGGAGCAAGGGCTTTGAGCGGGTCGGCGATGTCTGGTATCAGTGAAATGTCCGTAGCATCCGCATTTTCTGGGATGACGAGGGTCGACCCCGTGGTGTTCAAGGCCGCGTGCCCCGACTGCCGGGCCGGCTTCGAACTCTCCGCGAACGCCCTGCGCCTGGTCATCGGCGCCACACATCGGACCACTTTCTACTCCTTCACCTGCCCCGAGTGCGGTGCGGGGGTGCGCAAGCCGGCCGGGGAGCGCATCGTCGAACTCCTCACCGGCGGAGGGGTGCGGGCCCTGCGGCTGCACGCGACGGTTCAGGGGGCTTAGGGTCGAGCCATGTTCTGGCCGATGTTCGCGATCGCTGTGGGTTTCCTGGGAATCGCCGTCCTCGGCGTACTCGCCGTCCGCGTCTTCCTGGAGGCGGAACGGCTGGGCAGGCAGGTCACCGAGTCCGCACGCAGGATCAATCGCGCGGCCGAGGACCTGGAGCACGCCACCGCCGGTGCGGCCCGCGCCGCGGACGCCTTCTGAGCCCTCCTGTGCGCACGCTTTGAGTCACTCTCACCTGTCGACCTCGCAGATTCGGCAGGTACGCTGCTGGTCGTGGCCCGGAGAGCGAGGCGCGGGCCGCAAACTGGGAGTACGCACAGGGATTGCCCCGCGTTTACCCCTGAGCGTTACGATCGCTGCCAGCACGGCTCTCGGACAAACGTCCGACCGGCCGGGCAGCAACCCAACCACGCCGCCTCGGTGAGAAGGTAAAAGCTTATGTTCGGAAGGCTCGGCGCTCCCGAGATCATTCTCATCCTCGTCGTCATCATCCTGCTGTTCGGCGCGAAGAAGCTTCCGGACATGGCCCGCTCGCTGGGCAAGTCCGCCCGCATCCTCAAGAGCGAGGCCAAGGCGATGAAGACGGAGGGCAAGGACGACAGTGCCACTCCCGCCGCCCCGCCGCACGACGACCAGCAGTCCCCGGTCCAGCGCACCATCCAGGCCGCACCCGGCGACGTGACCAGCTCGCGCCCGGTCACCGAGCCGACGGACACCACCAAGCGCTGACGCAGGGCCGGTGACCTCCGGCCCCCTGCACGAGATGGGAACGTGGGTTGCTGAAGTCCGCCCGCAAGCAGGAGAAGGATCCCGATGGGCGGATGCCCCTCGTGGAACACCTTCGCGAGCTGCGCAACCGGTTGGCGAAAGCGCTGCTGGCGATCGTCGTCATCACCATCGGTGCTGCCTTCTTCTACAAGGACATCATCGAGTTCTTCACGAACCCGATCCTCGATGCGGTGGGGTGCGACTCCACCTTCTCCGAGTTGGCGCAGCAGAAGAGCGGGACCTGTGCCCGTATCGTGCTGAACGGTCTGCTGACGCCGTTCACACTCGCGTTGAAGGTCTCGCTGATGGCGGGTGTCATCTTCGCCTCGCCGGTCTGGCTGTACCAGCTCTGGGCCTTTGTGGCTCCTGGTCTGCACCGGCACGAGAGGAAGTACGCGTACGCGTTCGTCGCCACGGGCGTTCCGCTCTTCCTCGGCGGCGCCTTCTTCGCGTACAAGACGCTGCCGACGATGGCGAAAGTGCTCATGGAGTTCTCGCCGGCGGATCTGGACAACCAGCTGCCACTGGACGACCTCCTGGACCTGATCGTCCGTATGGTGCTGGTCTTCGGCCTCTCCTTCGAGCTGCCCCTGCTGCTGGTGATGCTCAATCTCACCGGAATTCTCACCGGCAGGCGAATGCTCGGCTGGTGGCGCGGCATGATCATGGGCATCACTGTCTTCGCGGCCGTGGCCACGCCCAGCACCGATCCGCTGACGATGTTGGCACTGGCCGGGCCCATCTGGGTCCTGTACTTCCTGGCGACGTTCTTCTCGCTGGCCAACGACGGGCGCAGAAAGCGGCGTGACGCCGCGGGACCGGACGACGACGAAGCCTCCGAGCTCGATCTCACGCCCGAGGACATCGGCGAGATCGAGTCCGTGTCGGCGAGCCGCTCGCTTCCGGCACAGGCCGACGCCGAGCGCGACCGGATCAACGGCTACGACGACGTGACGTGACCTTGACCTGACTGAGGTGCCGGACGACCGCCGAGGACGCCCTCACGCGCGCGTGAGGGCGTCGACGACGGCCCGGGCGGACGTTCGTGAGCTGGTCGGACACCGGATCCACAACCTCCGATCGGATATTGATCGTCCTGTTGTCAGTGGTGGCCGGTAGTCTCGAAAGCACGATGACAGAGGACCTCTCACCGGCCGAGCGGTACGCGGCAGCCCGTAAGCGTGCTGTCGAGCAGGCCACCGCGCTCGCGGACTTCCGCGAGATGTACGAATTCGGCCTCGACCCCTTCCAGATCGAGGCCTGCCAGGCTCTTGAGGCCGGCAAGGGTGTGCTCGTGGCCGCGCCCACCGGCTCGGGCAAGACGATCGTCGGCGAGTTCGCCGTCCACCTCGCCCTCCAGCAGGGCAAGAAGTGCTTCTACACCACACCCATCAAGGCACTGTCGAACCAGAAGTACGCGGACCTGTGCCGCCGCTACGGCGCGGACAAGGTCGGCCTGCTGACCGGCGACAACAGCGTCAACTCCGAGGCACCGGTGGTCGTGATGACCACCGAGGTCCTCCGGAACATGCTGTACGCGGGCTCGCAGACCCTCCTCGGCCTCGGGTACGTCGTCATGGACGAGGTCCACTACCTCTCGGACCGCTTCCGCGGCGCCGTCTGGGAGGAAGTGATCATCCACCTCCCCGAGTCGGTGACCCTGGTCTCCCTGTCGGCGACCGTGTCGAACGCGGAGGAGTTCGGCGACTGGCTCGACACCGTCCGCGGCGACACCCAGGTGATCGTCTCCGAGCACCGGCCCGTGCCGCTGTTCCAGCACGTGCTCGCCGGGCGCCGGATGTACGACCTCTTCGAGGAGGGCGAGGGCCACAAGAAGGCCGTCAACCCCGACCTCACGCGCCTGGCGCGCATGGAGGCCAGCCGCCCGTCGTACCAGGACCGCAAGCGGGGCCGCGCCATGCGCGAGGCCGACCGCGAGCGCGAGCGGCGGCAGAGATCCCGGGTGTGGACACCGGGCCGGCCCGAGGTCATCGAGCGGCTCGACGCCGAAGGGCTGCTGCCCGCCATCACGTTCATCTTCAGCCGCGCCGCCTGCGAGGCCGCCGTCCAGCAGTGCATGTACGCGGGGCTGCGGCTGAACGACGAGGAGGCCAGGGAGAAGGTCCGCTCCCTCGTCGAGGAGCGCACGGCCTCCATCCCGACCGAGGACCTCCACGTCCTCGGCTACTACGAGTGGCTGGAAGGCCTGGAGCGCGGCATCGCGGCCCACCACGCGGGCATGCTGCCGACGTTCAAGGAAGTCGTCGAGGAACTCTTCGTACGCGGCCTGGTGAAGGCCGTGTTCGCCACCGAGACCCTCGCACTCGGCATCAACATGCCCGCCCGCTCGGTGGTGTTGGAGAAGCTCGTCAAGTGGAACGGCGAGCAGCACGCCGACATCACCCCCGGCGAGTACACCCAGCTCACCGGCCGGGCCGGCCGCCGCGGCATCGATGTCGAGGGCCACGCCGTCGTGCTGTGGCAGCGCGGTATCAACCCCGACCACCTAGCGGGACTCGCCGGCACACGCACGTACCCGCTGCGTTCCAGCTTCAAGCCGTCGTACAACATGGCGGTGAACCTCGTCGAGCAGTTCGGGCGGCACCGCTCGCGCGAACTCCTTGAGACGTCCTTCGCGCAGTTCCAGGCCGACAAGTCGGTCGTCGGGATCTCCCGCCAGGTACAGCGCAACGAGGAGGGTCTGGAGGGCTACAAGGAGTCCATGACCTGCCACTTGGGGGACTTCGAGGAGTACGCGCGGCTGCGCCGCGACCTCAAGGACCGCGAGACCGAGCTGGCCAAGCAGGGCGCGACGCAGCGGCGCGCCGAAGCGGCCGTCTCCCTGGAGAAGCTCAAGCCGGGTGACGTCATCCACGTCCCGACCGGAAAGTTCGCCGGACTCGCCCTCGTCCTCGACCCGGGGCTGCCCGCCGGGCGGTCCAACGGACACCGGGGCTTCGAGCACCACGACGGGCCGCGCCCCCTCGTGCTCACCGCCGAGCGCCAGGTCAAGCGGCTCAACACGACCGACTTCCCGGTGCCCGTCGAGGCGCTGGAGCGGATGCGCATCCCGAAGTCGTTCAACGCGCGCTCGCCGCAGTCGCGCCGCGACCTCGCCTCGGCGCTGCGCACCAAGGCCGGGCACATCGTGCCCGAGCGGCATCGCAAGCGGCGTGCCGAGGCCGCCGACGACCGTGAGATCGCCCAGCTGCGCACGGCGATCCGGGCCCACCCCTGCCACGGATGCACCGACCGCGAGGACCACGCCCGCTGGGCCGAGCGCTACCACCGGCTGCGGCGGGACACCGCACAGCTGGAGAACCGCATCGAGGGCCGGACGAACACCATCGCCCGCACCTTCGACCGCATCGTCGCGCTCCTCACCGAGCTGGACTACCTGCGCGGCGACGAGGTCACCGAGCACGGCAAACGGCTCGCCCGGCTGTACGGCGAGATGGACCTGCTCTCCAGCGAATGTCTGCGCGAAGGGGTCTGGGAGGGCCTCGGACCGGCCGAACTGGCCGCGTGCGTCTCGGCGCTGGTGTACGAGTCCAGGGTCGGCGACGACGCGATGGCCCCGAAGCTGCCGTCGGGCAAGGCGAAGGCCGCGCTCGGTGAGATGGTCCGCATCTGGGGCCGGCTCGACGCCCTGGAGGAGGACTTCCGCATCACGCAGACCGAGGGCGTCGGCCAGCGCGAGCCCGACCTGGGCTTCGCCTGGGCGGCGTACGAATGGGCGTCAGGCAAGGGCCTCGACGAGGTGCTGCGCGAGGCGGAGATGCCCGCCGGTGACTTCGTGCGCTGGTGCAAGCAGGTCATCGACGTGCTGGGACAGATCTCCGCGGCGGCGCCGGTTTCGTCCGGGGTGAGTCCGACGGTGGCGAAGAACGCGCGCAAGGCGGTTGATCAACTGCTGCGGGGAGTGGTGGCGTACTCGTCGGTGGGGTGAGTCGGCAGGTCGGGCCTCGGCTGCGGCTGCGGCTGTGGGGAGGAGGCGGTTGTCGGCCGCCTCCGGTGCCGTCGGGGTGACGGCGGTGGCCTCGGCGGAGTGCAGCGGTGCCTCGGTGGGGCGGTGAGGGCGGCAGGCATGGCGGGGCGGGGACTTCGGGGACGGCCTCGGTAGGTATCTCTGTGAATGTGCCGGGCCTTGCCCGCCCGGCCGTCGGTCGCTGACCGCGGTGACGACGAAGTCGGTGAACTGGGTGAACTGGGTGAACTGGGTGAACTCGGCGATGTCTGCGAAGTCGGCGAATCCGGCGATGTTGGCGATGCCGGCGATTTCTGCGGTGTCATCGGCCCTGCCCTCCTGGACGGTCGCTCTCGCGAAAGACGATCGTCTGGTGAGGGGCTAAAGGGTCGGCTGGGTTGAGGGCAGGGGCCGTGTCATCGCGCGGGCTAGGGCGACAGCACAGGTCGTGGCACTCGTGTCGGCCGCGTTGAGGCGAGGCCGTGGCGTCGCGTCGGCCCGGCTGACAGCAGAGGTTGTGGCACTCGTCGGCCGGTTGCGTCAGGGAGGCGTGTCACTCGTCGGGGGAGTTCAGGTACGCGCGCCATCCTCCGTACGCCGTGATGTCCCGCGCGCCGTCCAGGGCGCCCGGCTCGCACAGGAATCCGGGTACGTCGTCGCCGTCGGCCAGCGCTACCCTGCCCAGCGCCATCGGCCGGGGCAGCGCGGCGAGCAGTCGGCCGAGCCCCTCGGCGGGCAGCCGCCACACCTCGACCTCGATCGCGGCTCCGCCCTCGCCCACGTGGACGAGACCCGGCTTGGCGGGTTCGGTCGGCAGGGCGTGCAGCCGGTAGACGGGGGCGGTCCTGGTCGTACGGTCCAACTGGGCTCCCAGTGAGAGGAGTTGGCCGTTCAGCGGCTGGCCCGACAGGTGGGCGCCGACCACGGCGATCCGGGCCGTCGGGGCCTCCAGCGTGCGGGCGATCACGGCGAGGCGTTCATCGGTGAACGCCGGGCCGATCAGCATCACGCCGAACGGCAGGCCCGCCACCTCGCCCGCCGGGACGGCCACGGCCGCCAGGTCGAAGAGGTTCGTGGAGTTGGTGAAGCGGCCGAGCCGGGCGTTGGCGCCGAGCGGGTCGGCGGCGACCTCGGCGAGCGTGGGGTGGCCGGGGGCCGTCGGGAGGAGCAGGGCGTCCGCGTCGCCGAGCTCCGCCAGCGCGCGGGTGCGCAGGGCCGCCAGGCGGTCCTGGTCGGCGAAGAGCTGGTGGGCCGGGACATCACGGGCGCGGGTGATGATGCCGGCGACCGTCGGGTCGAGGCCCGCGCCGCCCCCGGAGAGCAACTTGTCGACAAAGCCCCCTACGGCGGTGTAGCGCTCGGCCACGAAGGCGCTCTCGTAGAGCATCGCGGCGGCCTCGGTGAAGGGGGCGAGGTCAATGGCGCGCAACTCGGCTCCCGCGGCGCGGAGTTGGCCGACTGCCTCCTCGTACGCCGCCGCCCAGCCTTCGTCCAGCTCGCCGAGCTGCTCGCGGGGCGGGACGGCGATGCGCCAGGGACCCGGGGTGCGCGGGGAGAGGGGCGGGAGGTCGCGGGCGGGTGGGAAGGCCATGTGGGCCAGGGCCTGTTCCGCCTCCTGGAGGGTGCGGGCGAAGACCGTCACGCAGTCGAGGGTGGCGCAGGCCGGGACCACGCCGTCCGTGGGGACGAGGCCTCGGGTCGGCTTGAGGCCGACGATGCCGTTGAAGGCCGCGGGGACGCGGCCGCTGCCCGCGGTGTCCGTGCCGAGGGATAGGTCCACGATGCCGAGGGCTACCGCTACGGCGCTTCCCGAGCTGGAGCCGCCGCTGATTCTCTCGGGGTCGATGGCGTTGCGGACCGCGCCGTGCGGGGAGCGGGTGCCGACCAGGCCCGTCGCGAACTGGTCCAGGTTGGTGGTGCCGAGGGCGATCGCGCCTGCCGCGCGGAGGCGGGCGACGACCGGGGCGTCCGCCTCCGGCCGGTATGCGTAGGCGGGGCAGCCGGCGGTGGTGGGGAGGCCTGCCACGTCGATGTTGCCCTTCGCCGCGAAGAGCTTGCCCGCGAGGGGGAGGTGTTCGCCTGCGGCGAGGCGGGTGTCGATGGCTCGGGCCTCCTCCTCGACCTCGGCCTGGGGGCGCAGGTCGATCCAGACCTCGGGGCGGGCTGTGGCCTCGATACGGGCGTAGGCCGCGCGAACGCGGGCCACTGCGTGGGGCTGAGGCTGGGTCTGGGGCGACATCGCTGCTCCTTGCTGGGGTTTCGTAGTCGGCTGCCGGCCGGTGGGTTGTCTGTGCCCACCCGTTCCGCCCTGCGGAACGCCTGCCCACAGACAGGCGGGCCTTTCGCTCAAGTCGTGGCGGGCCCCACCACCGCCAACGCCGTCCCCGCCTCCACCTGGTCGCCGGGCCTGGCCAGGAGTTCGAGGACCACGCCGTCCATGGGGGAGGGGACCCGGGACTCCATCTTCATGGCCTCCAGGGCCAGTAGGGGCTGGCCCCGGACGACCGTGTCGCCCGGGTTGACGTTCAGCTGCCATACCGAGGCGGCGAACTCGGCTTCCACCAGGCGGGCGCCCGGTGGCACCGTCACCTCCGCGGGGGCGGCGGCCGGAGCCGACGCCGCCTCCGCGCGGGTGAACTCGCCCGCCGCCTCCCAGGCGTCGCGCTCCGCGGAGAAGGCCGCGCCCTGCCGGGTGCGGAACTCCTCGATCGCCTCGGCGTTCTCCGTAAGGAAGGCCTCGTACGAGGCGAGGGAGAACGTGCCCTCCTCGATCCTCGGGACGAAACGGCCCGAGGTGATGTCGGAGCGCAGGTCCAGCAGTTGGTCCGCGTCCACCGGGTACCACTTGATCCGGTCGAAGAAGCGCAACAGCCAGGGCGACCCTGACTCGAACGCACCGCGTTGCTGCCACCCCGACCACACCTGCGTCGTACGGCCGACGAACTGGTAGCCGCCGGGCCCCTCCATCCCGTAGATGCAGAGGTACGCGCCGCCGATGCCCACCGAGTTCTCGGCCGTCCACGTACGCGCCGGGTTGTACTTCGTCGTGACGAGACGGTGCCGGGGGTCGAGCGGCGTCGCCACCGGCGCCCCCAGATAGACATCGCCGAGGCCCAGGACCAGGTACTCGGCGTCGAAGACCGTCCGGTACACGTCCTCGACCGAGTCGAGACCGTTGACGCGGCGGATGAACTCGATGTTCCACGGGCACCAGGGCGCGTCGTCGCGCACGCCCGCCATATAGCGGGCGATGGCCTCGCGCGTCGCCGGATCGTCCCAGGAGAGCGGGAGGTGGACGGTGCGGGACGGCACGACGAGCCGGTCGGCGGGCGGGAGGGAGGTCACGATCTCCCTTACCAGGGACAGGAGTTCGGGCTGCGGGAGCTCGTCCGGGTCCGTCTGGATCTGCAGCGAACGGATGCCGGGCGTGATGCCCCTGATCCCGGGCAGCCCGGCCGCCGACACTGCCTCCATCAGCGCGTGCACCCGCATCCGTAGCGCCAGGTCGAGCTGCATGGGCCCGAATTCGACGAGCAGATTGTCGTCGCCGCTGCGCCGGTACGTCACGTCGGCGTCCCGGGCCAGTACGCCGCCGTCGGCGATCTCCGTACGGTCGGCGACCGGTGCGGCAGCCGGTGTGCTCCGCAGCCGCGCGGCCTCGGGCACCGTCACCGGCACGAACCGCACCGTGTCCCCCGGCCGCAGCTGCCCCAGCTTCCAGCGCTGCCCCTTCGCGACCGTCGCCGGGCAGACGAACCCGCCGAGCGAGGGACCGTCCGGGCCGAGCAGCACGGGCATGTCGCCCGTGTAGTCGACCGCGCCGACCGAGTAGGGCGTGTCATGGATATTGGAGGGGTGCAGGCCCGCCTCGCCGCCGTCCGTACGCGCCCAGCGGGGCTTGGGCCCGACCAGCCGTACCCCCGTACGCGCCGAGTTGAAGTGCACCTTCCACTCGGCCGCGTAGAAGTCGCGGATGTCCTCCTCGGTGAAGAACTCCGGTGCGGCGTGCGGCCCTTCGAGCGCACCCACCCGCCACTCGGAACCGAACACAGGCCGCTCGCCGACAGGAACAGGGCCGCCGGCAAAACCACCACCAGGTACAGGTCCAGGAACCGGTTCACCGGTCGAAGACCCCGCGGCGTCACCAGCCACCACAGCACCCCCGTGCAGCACATCGCCGGTCCGCAGCGCCCGTCCGCCGTGCCCCCCGAACCGGCCCAGCGTGAACGTCGAGGCGCTCCCCAGGAAGGCCGGCACGTCAAGACCGCCGTCGGCGACGAGTACGTACGTCCGAAGCCCGTGTTCCGAGGGTGCTCCCACTTCCAGCACACCGCCCGCGGGCACCGTCACCGGCTCCCATTGCGGGACCGCCGTCCCGTCGACCGTCACAAGCGCGGGCGCACCCGTGACACACACGGTCGTCGGATGCGAGAACCTCAACGTCGGTCCCTGCAGGGTGCATTCGAGCCCGGGAGCGCCCTCGTCGTTGCCGAGCGCCCGGTTGCCGAGCCGGAACGACAGGTCGTCCATCGGCCCGCACGGCGGCACGCCCACCTGCCAGTAGCCGGTCCGCCCCGGCCAGTCCTGGACCGTCGTCAGCATTCCGCCGGAGACGACCTCGATCCGCGGTGTCGGATCGCTCAACGCGGCGAGCGTTGCCGTGGAGTGCGCGGCCGTCCGGAAGGCCGGGTCCGCCAATGCGGCCCGCACCAGGCCGAGGTTCGTCTCGATACCGTCCACCCGCGTCCTGGCCAGCGCCTCGTCCAGCCGCTCCAGCGCGTGCGCCCGGTCGGAGCCGTACGCGACGACCTTCGCGAGCATCGGGTCGTACGCGGTGGTGACCTCGGTCCCCGTCTCGATCCAGCCGTCCACGCGGACACCCCGCGGGAACTCGACCCGCGTCAACAGGCCCGCGCTGGGCCGGTGTTCGCGCGAGGGGTCCTCGGCGTACACCCGCGCCTCGACGGCGTGACCGCGCGGCGCCCCGGGATCGCGTACGACATCGGAGTCGCCGCGGGCCAGCCGCAGCATCCACGCGACGAGGTCGACGCCGTAGATCTCCTCGGTGACCGGATGTTCCACCTGGAGGCGGGTGTTGACCTCCAGGAAGTACGCCTCCTCGCGGGCCGCGTCGTAGACGAACTCGACCGTGCCGGCCGAGCGGTAGCCGACGCTCGCGCACAAGTCCCGTGCGGAGGTCACGAGTTGCTCCCGGACTCGGGACGGAAGACCAGGCGCCGGAGCCTCCTCCACGACTTTCTGGTTGCGGCGCTGGAGCGAGCAGTCGCGGTCGCCGAAGGTGACGACCCTGCCCTCGCCGTCGCCGAAGACCTGCACCTCGACATGACGGGCGTGCTCGACGAGCCGTTCGAGGAAGACCCCGGCCGAGGAGAAGGAGGCCGCGGCGACGCGCTGCACGCGCTCCCAGGCGTCACGGAGATCCGCCGCCGAGCGGCACGCGGACATGCCGATGCCGCCTCCGCCGCCGGTCGCCTTGAGCATCACCGGGTAGCCGATGGCGTCGGCCCGGCGCAGGGCCTCGTCGACGTCCGCGAGCAGGCCCGTCCCCGGTGCCAGCGGTACCCCGGCCGCCTCCGCGGCGGCCCGGGCCGTGTGCTTCGCCCCGAACAGCTCCAGCTGCTCCGGCGTGGGCCCCACGAACACGATGCCCGCGTCCCGGCAGCGCCGCGCGAAGGACGCGTCCTCGGAGAGGAAGCCGTAGCCCGGGTGGACCGCCCCGGCTCCGGTGTCCTTCGCCGCCCTCAGGACGAGATCCGCGTCGAGATACGACTCCTTGGCGGGCGCGGGCCCGAGGCGTACGGCCTCGTCGGCGAGCCGCACATGGGGCGCCGAACGGTCGGGGTCGGAGTACACCGCGACCGTGCGCAGCCCCAACTCCCGTGCCGTTCGGATGATCCGGACCGCGATCTCGCCCCGGTTGGCGACGAGGAGAGTGTCGAAGACCGTCCCTCCGTCGCCGCCCTCCGCGCCTTCGCCCGTTCCCCCGTCGCTCATTCAGGAGCCCCGATCGTCATCTCCACGGCGGTCGGCTCGAAGCCGTTGCAAGGGTTGTTGATCTGGGGGCAGTTGGAGACCAGCACGAGTACGTCGCGCTCGGCGCGCAGGGTCAGTGAGAGGCCCGGTGCCGAGATGCCGTCGACGATGCCGAGGGTGCCGTCCTTCTCGACCGGCACGTTCATGTACCAGTTGATGTTGGAGACCAGGTCGCGCTTGCCGAGGCCGTAACGGGCGCCCTCCGCCAGGAAGTTGTCCACGCAGGCGTGCTGGGACCAGGTGTGGTGCCCGTACCGCAGCGAGTTGGACTCCTTGGAGCAGGCACCGCCGACCGTGTCGTGCCGGCCCACGTCGTCCGAGACGACCGTCATCAGCGGGGTGTGCTCGTTCGACATGAGCACACTGCCCGTGGTCAGGAAGATGTTCCCCTGCGCCTGGATCGTGTCGGGCGCGCTGTAGCGCACGGCCGTGTCCTCGGCGTCGTACACGAGGAAGTCGACGGCCTGGTTGCCGTGCAGGTCGGTGATCGTGAGCGTGGCGCCCGCGCGGACGACGGCCGACCAGGCGGCCCGGGCCGAAACGGTGGTCTTCTGGACGGCCTGCTCGCTCATGCGATCCCCCTCGCGGCAAGGAACTCGGCGGTGTTGAGGAAGGCGCGGTGGCCCTCGGGCGTGGCCTCCCAGAGCGGATCGCCTGATCGGGTGGCCTCGGCACGCCAGGCCAGTACCTCCAGCGGGGTGCTCGTGTAGGCCTCGCGCGGGTCGGCCGGGTGCGGCACGTTGGCCAGCAGCACGGTGACGTCCTGCTCGGCGCGCAGCGTCACGCTCAGGCCGGGACCGGCCGAACCGGTGAAGTCCAGCGAGCCGTCGTCGCGTACCTCCACGCCCTGGAAGAAGGAGAGGGACGGCGGCAGATCACGCGGCGCCAGCCCGTTCTTGGCGGCCGCGAGCTTGAACAGCTCACGCCCGGCGGGCGATTCGGACTGCGGCGTGCCGTCCCCGTACCGCTCCGTGTTCCGTACGAGGCCGGAGGTGCCGCACAGCGCGTCGTGCCGCCCGGAGGTGTCGGCGATCACCGAGGCGAGGACGCGGCCCTGGTCGGAGAGGAGCAGCCGGCCCTCGCCGAGGTAGGCGTTCCACTGGACCTTGACCGTGTCGGCCACGTTCAGGCGTTCCCACGGCCGGTCGGCGGCGAAGAGGAGCAGATGGGCGCAGGCGTCGCCCCTCAGGTCGGTCAGCCGCAGCTCCGTGCCGCGGGCCAGCACCTTGTGCGTGTAGTTGCCGCCGGCCACCGTCTCCGCCCACACGAGGTGGCCCGCCTCGCACGGTGGCGCGGGCCAGGTATTCGCCGGGACGACGGGCATGGCCTCGGCGCGGGTGCCCTCCTGGGCGCGAGCGTGCGCGCGGGCTCCGTAAGTGGTCGCTGTCGCCATCGCGGGACCTCCGGCTCGGCAGTGGTCGGTCAGGGGTGCGGTGGAGCGGGTGCTCGTATTTCTGTCGCCCGACAGAAATTAGGAGCCGGGCGGGTCGCCGCCGTTGCCCGTGCGTTGCGGCCCCGTTACCGATCCCTCACCGAGATCGCCTGATGGGGCGGTGTGCGAGGATCGAACGCATGGGTTCCAGTGGACGACGGGTGGGCAGACCGCGCGCCGAGCAGCGGCCGGACAGCGGCCTCTCGCCGCGCGACGAACTGCTCGCAGCCGCCGCTGAGCTGTTCACGACGCGCGGGTACGCGGCCACGACCACCCGGGCCGTCGCCGAGCGGGCGGGCATGCGCCAGGCGTCCATGTACCACTACGTGTCCGGCAAGGAGGAGCTGCTCGCCGCGCTCCTGGAGTCCACCGTCACGCCCTCGCTGGTCTTCGCCCGGCAGCTCCTCGCCGAGGACGACACCCCCGCCGAGGACCGGCTCTGGGATCTGTGCCGCACGGACGTCGAGTTGCTCTGCGGCGGCTCGCACAACCTCGGCGGGCTCTATCTGCTGCCCGAGGTCACCTCGGAGCGCTTCGCCGGCTTCCATGCCGTACGGGCCGAACTCAAGGACGCCTACCGGCAGTTGCTCGCCGCGACCGAGGCGGGCGGTGTCCTCGCCAAGAGTGAGCTGGACCTCCGCACCGATCTCGTCTTCGGTCTCATCGAAGGGGTGATCCTCGTGCACCGCTCCGATCCGGAGCGGCCCGTCTCGGCCTTCGCCGAAGCCACCGCGGACGCGGCCCTGCGCATCGCCGGAATCTGAGCGAGTCCGGACTCGAAGCGGTGTCTCACCCCTTCTGATGAGGGGTTTTCGTACGCCCGTACGCCATCACGTACCGTGTTCGAATGATAGCGCAGCGTGTAAATGGGGCAGAGCGTACTCCTGTCGCGAGGGTGGTTTCAGGTGGTTGCTGAATATGACACGGCGATGATCCGGTCGGACTAAGCTCGCCCGCAGCGCACCGAGTTGAGGTGTATTCGTGCGCTTGTTCCCCAATGTTCTGTAGATCTAGATACCTCCCCCCCCCCGACCTCCAGTCGACTTGTCTCAGAGGGCATACATGGTGAGTGTTCAATCGCCTCCCGGTGGCCGAAAAGTTCCATACGCGCGCGTACTGCTGCTGCCGGCGATACTGATGGCCGCGGTGACCGGGACCGGCGTCGCCCTGGCGACGGGGTCGGCCCGGATCGCCGTCGGCTTGTGCGGAGCCGGCGCGACACTCCTGGTGATCGCGGTCGCGGCCGTCGCGGTGCGCCGCGGCCACATGATCCGTGACCTGCGGGTCGAGCAGGCTCAGCGGACCGCCTACCTGGAGCAGCGGATCGCTGCCCACGACGAGGAGTTCACCCGGCTGGGCGCGGAGATCCTGCCCGCCGCGCTGGACCACCTGCACGCCGGAGAATCCCCTGGCGAGGTGATTCGTCAAGACTTCCGAGGTGACGGCGAGTGGAGCCAACTCCCCAAGTCGCAGCGTGACTTGGTGCACATGGTGCTCGACATCGTCGACCGCGAGGAAGCGCTGCGCGACTCCTCGCAGCGGTCCTTCGTCAACATCGCCCGGCGTGTCCAGGCGATCGTCCACCAGCAGAACAACGAACTCCGGGAGATGGAGGAGGACCACGGGCGCAACCCCGAGGTCTTCGACGACCTCCTGCGCATCGACCACGGCACCGCGCTGATCGGCCGCCTCGCCGACTCCATCGCCGTCCTCGGCGGCGGCCGCCCCGGACGTGTGTGGCCCAAGCCCGTGCCGCTGTACAGCGTGCTGCGCGGCGCGATGTCGCGCATCCTGGACTACCGGCGCATCGAACTGCACTCGATCGCCAAGGCCAACGTCAACGGCGTCTCCGTCGAACCGGTCATCCACGCCTGCGCCGAACTCCTCGACAACGCCACGCGCTACTCGCCGCCGCACACCAAGGTGCACGTCACCGCCGTCGAGGTACAGACCGGCATCGCCATCGAGATCGAGGACGGCGGCGTCAGCCTCAGCGAGGAGTCCCGCGCCAAGGTCGAGGACATGCTCGCCAAGGCCCAGGCAGCCGTCGACATGCAGGAACTCGGCGACAGCCCGCGTCTCGGCCTCGCCGTCGTCGGCCGTCTGTCGACGATGTACAAGATGCACATCGCGCTCAGGCAGTCCGCGTACGGCGGGGTCCGCGCCGTGGTCGTCGTACCGCGCGACATGCTCACCGCCGATCCCGCCCCGGGGCTCGCCCACGGCATCGGCATCGCCGCCGTACCCACCATGGACACCGACGGTGTCGAGGGCCCCGAGCGCAAGCTCAAGCGGCGCCGCCCGACCACCGGACCGCGGGTCCCGAGCTCCTCGGAGGAGATGGACCTGGAGCTGGGCATGGGTGCGGGCATGGACATGGGCATGGAGGACGACGTCCCCGTCGTCACCGAGTGGACGCCGAACGGCCTGCCGCAGCGCCGCAGCCGGATGAAGGTCCCGCTCAGTCAGCGCATGGCCGAGGCCGCCGCCGCCGAGGCCGCCGCCGAGGCCGCCATGGCCGCCGCGCCCGTGTGGCAGCCCGAGCCCGAACCGGCGAAGGAGCTGCCCCCGCCCGGCATGTGGGTCGAGGCGTTCATGGCCGGACTCAAGCGTGACCCGGACCCGAACGCCTTCACCCGGAACCCGAACGACCCGACGGCGTCCACCGCTTCCGCCGCTTCCGCCGTGAACAACGAGCCGGCCCGCACCGACGCCGACGACGAGGGAGATCTCAAGTGATCCAGCAGCGAGCCAACTTCGACTGGATGCTCAAGGATCTGGCCGACGGCGTACCAGGCATCCAGCAGATCGTCGTGCTCTCCGCCGACGGCCTGCGGATCGCCCGCTACGGCGGCGATCCGGACACCGCCGACCGCGTCGCCGCGGCCTGCGCGGGACTGCAGAGCCTGGCCGGGGCCGTCGCCGGCGAGATCCCGCAGAGCGACGGCCAGATGCGGATGGTCATCATCGAGATCAACGGCGGCTACTTCTACCTGATGGCCGCGGGGTCCAACGCCTATCTCGCGGTGCTCGCCAACGAGACCGCCGAGCCCGGGCTGATGAGCAACCGCATGCGCGACCTCGTCGACCGGATCGGCTCCCACCTCACCAGTCCGCCGCGGCGGAACGGGCAGACCGTATGACGCCTCCGCGACGCCAGCGGCGCAAACCCAAACAGGAGCCGCCCTCCCCGCCGGCCGTGGAAGGGCCCAAGGACGGTACGGGGGAGCGGCCACCCGAGCGGCTGTACATCCTCACCGGCGCGGACTGCGAGCGGGCCCCCATCGACCTCGTCACGTTAATCGTGGCGCGCGCCGACCCGCCCCACTCCGCCGCACCGGAGCAGTCGGCGCTGCTCCGGATCTGCCAGGCCCCCCTGTCCGTGGCCGAGATCTCGGCTTATCTCAAACTGCCGATCAGCGTGGTGACCGTCCTGCTCACCGAGCTGCTGACGGCCGAACTCGTACAGGCGCGCGCACCGGTCGTCAGGCAGGCGCGGGCCGACCGTTCCCTCCTCGAAGCGGTGATGCATGGACTTCAAAAGCTCTGACACCATCACGGGTCCACGGACCGAGGACCACCTGCCGCGCACCGCGCAGGCCGCCGTGAAGATCGTGATCGTGGGCGGTTTCGGCGTCGGCAAGACGACCATGGTGGGCTCCGTCAGCGAGATCAGGCCGCTGACGACCGAGGAGACCATGACGCAGGCCGGCATCGGAGTCGACGACAACTTCGGCTCCAAGTCCAAGACGGCCACCACCGTGGCCATGGACTTCGGCCGCATCAGCGTCACGGACGAGCTGGTGCTCTACCTGTTCGGCACCCCCGGCCAGGAGCGCTTCTGGTTCCTGTGGAACGGGCTGTTCGAGGGCGCGCTCGGCGCGGTCGTCCTGATCGACACCCGTCGGCTGGAGGTCAGCTTCGACGTCATGGGACGCCTGGAGGAGCGCGGTGTGCCCTTCGTCGTCGCGGTCAACGACTTCCCGGACGCACCCCGATACGCCGTCGAGGACCTGCGCCAGGCGCTCGACCTGTCCGAGGAGATCCCGATCATCCGCTGCGACGTGCGACGCCGGGCCTCCAGCCGGGACGTCCTGATGACCCTCATGCGCTTCCTGCACTCCCTGACGATGACGGGGGCGTCGACATGAGCCCGGTACCAGTTCCACCACTTCCACCAGTTCTCTGAACCGCACGCTGTACGAGTCCCCAGGGCCGGGAGCCGTGTCGTCCCGCACGTCAGTCCCCTCCCGGTCCTCACCAACTCCCCAGACACCGGATCCACTTCAGCTCGGAGCGATCATCGTGACGCCTGAATCCCACTCCCTGACCGGTACGGACGACCCCTCGCTCGGTCCTCCCCCCGGTTGCCCCGCCCACGGCAAGGGCCCCGGCGGCGTGCGCCGGCTGTACGGCCCCGAGGCGGAGGACCTGGGAGCCGTGTACGAGAAACTCCGCGCCGAACACGGCACGGTGGCCCCCGCGCTGCTCCACGAGGACGTGCCGATCTGGGTCGTGCTCGGCCACAGCGAGAACATGCACATGGTGCGCACCCCCTCGCAGTACACCCGTGACACCCGGTTGTGGACCGCCAAGCAGGACGGCACCATCAAGCCCGATCACCCGCTCAGTCCGCACATCACCTGGCAGCCCATCTGCTGCCACGCCGAGGGTGACGAGCACCTGCGGCTGCGCGGCGCGGTCACCGGCGCCATGTCGACCATCGACCACCGGGGCATCCGCCGCCACATCAACCGCGCGACCCAGCACCTTGTCAACCAGTTCTGCGAGGAGGGCAGAGCCGACCTGGTCAGCCAGTTCGCCGAGCACCTGCCGATGATGGTGATGTGCGAGATCCTCGGCATGCCCGACGAATACAACGACCGGATCGTGCAGGCCGCCCGCGACATGCCCACGGGCACCGAGACCGCCATCGCCAGCAACGCGTACATCATGGATGTCCTGATGCGGCTCACCGCCCGCCGCCGGGCCGCGCCCAAGGACGACTTCACCAGCCACCTCATCAACCACCCGGCGCGGCTCACCGACGAGGAGGTCGGCCAGCATTTGCGCGTCGTCCTGATCGTCGCGTACGAGAGCACCGCCAACCTCCTCGCCAACGTACTGCGGGTGGTGTTCACCGACCCAGGGTTCCGCGCCCAGCTCAACGGCGGCCAGATGACGGTGCCCCAGGCGGTCGAGCAATCCCTGTGGGACGAGCCGCCGTTCAGCACCATCCTGGGCTACTTCGCCAAGCAGGAGACCGAGTTGGGCGGCCAGCGCATCCGCAAGGGCGACGGCCTCATCCTGGGCATCGCGCCGGGCAACGTCGACCCGCTCGTCCGTCCCGACCTCAAGGCCAACATGCAGGGCAACCGCTCCCACCTCGCCTTCAGCGGCGGTCCCCACGAGTGCCCGGGCCAGGACATCGGCCGCGCCATCGCCGACGTCGGCGTCGACGCGCTGCTGACCCGCCTTCCGGACATCCACCTCGCCTGCGCAGAGGACGAGTTGCGCTGGCGGGCGTCCATCTCGAACCGGCACTTGGTGGAACTGCCGGCGAGGTTCGCGCCCAAGCCCCAGCAGGACGTCAAGGCGCGGCCCGCGCACCAGGTGCCGTCACAGCGTCCGAGCAACTGGCAGGTCGGCAGGCCACAGCCGCAGACAGCGGCTCCGGAGCCCGCCGCTCCGGTCGCTGCCCCGACGTCGGCGCCGGCACCGACGCCCGAACCGGCCCCCCGACCGGGCGTGTTCCGGCGCATCCAGCGCTGGTGGCGCGGCAATTGAGCCGACCGGGCACCGGGGCTATCCGGCCCACTCCTCGTACGACGACCAGGCCCGCAGCACGCGCGGGCTGATGAACCGATGCTCGCGCCCCGTGACCGGATCGGTGAACTCCAGTACTCGCGCCAGCAGTTGGAGCGGACGCCGGAAGTCTCCGCTCGCCACGGGGCCGGTCACCACGGGGTAGAGGGGATCGCCGAGGATCGGCACCCCCAAGGCGCTCATGTGTACCCGAAGTTGGTGTGTCTGCCCGGTACTCGGCATCAGCCGGTACCGGGCACGCCCGTTCCGGTGCTCCAGCAACTCGACCCGGCTGACGGCGTTGGGCTCGCCCTCGACCTCGCGGGCCGCCACCACCCCGCGCTCCTTGACGATCCTGCTGCGTACGGTGCGCGGCAGGGCCAGCGAGGGGTTGTACGGGGCCACTGCCTCGTACTCCTTCGCCACTCGCTTGTCGCGGAACAATGACTGGTACGCGCCGCGCTCCTCGGGCCGCACGGTGAAAAGCACCAGCCCGGCCGTCAGCCGGTCCAGCCGGTGCGCCGCACTCAGCGTCGGGACGTCCAGCTCCCGTCGCAGCCGCGCCAGGGCCGTCTCGGCGACATGGCTGCCGCGTGGCGTGGTGGCCAGGAAGTGCGGCTTGTCGGCCACCACCACGTGCTCGTCCCGGTAGAGGACGTCGACTGCGAACGGCACCCGCTCCTCGTCGGGCAGCTCCCGGTGGAACCACAAGAACATCCCCGGCACGTACGCCATGTCCCGCGGCACCGGACGCCCGGCGGCGTCCACGATCTGCCCAGCGTCCAGCATCCCGTCGATCACCTCGGCCCCAGCCGCGAGCCGCGCCACGAGATGGTCCCGCACGGTCGCCCACGCGTCCCCGGCGGGCAACCGCACGCGCACCGGATCAACCCCGTTGCGCTGCGGCAGGGGAGGGGGCGGGGATGGGGTACGGCGTCTCATCACGATCAAGCCTACGAGGGGGCGCTTACAGCGAGGGGACAAGTGGGTACACCCGGAAGGCGTTGCGCCCCCCTGCGCCCCCTCGGCAGGATGCCGAGCATGCCTTACCTCAACAGCGCGGCCCACTCCGAGGACGAGGTACGTGGCTGGATCGACGCGTACTGGACAGTTGCGGCGGCCCGAGGGTAGAGCGTCGCCGCACGCGCGATGCCGCCCTCAGCCGCTGGGCCCTGGACGAGATCGGCTTCGACCGGCCCCGAAATCCTGGACGCTGTCGGCCATGTGGCTCCTGCCACGTTGCAGCATTGGCCGGGGTGGCCAAGGCCGGAGGGCTGCCGGGATCTCTGATGTCCCGGCGCTGAGAGCACAGGCGCAGTGTCATTTCGGAGGGGCGTGTAAGGGGGGCGATGTGCCGATGTGAGCGTCCCGCGGGAGTACGTACAAAGTGCGGTCTTCTTCGGGGGCGCACGTCGTACGCATCTACGCATCAGTGTGTAGATGCGTGCGCCTCCCCCTCCAAAGGCTTGTGGCTGGCACAGTTGGAGAGCTTGTTCAGGTCTTACAAGCGGCCTTGGAGCGGGTGCTCTTCCTGTGGGCCGGGCACGTGGGGTGATGTCTGTGGACCAGGGACCAACTGCGGGCCAGGCGCTGTCGGCGATGTGCGCGCCAACCGCGGTGAAGGCATTACCCGCGGAGCGGCTTGTCGAACTGGCACCCGAGATCCGGGAGAATCCGGTGGCCAAGGTGTGCGCCGTGGGCGGGTATCGAGGCCCGAGCCTGGGCGTGGTCGGGCTTGCCTGTTCCAAGGCTGCCAAGTGCACGATCGAACGCCAGATGATCGCCCGGAGACACGACGCCGTCCTGGCCCTCCTCAACACCCTCACGTCCCGGCCCCCGGCCCCCGTCCCGCACCTGAGGCGTCTGGAGGACAGCACCACACGGAGGGCTTCATGACCCCATCGGGCAAACGCGTGTTGCTGGCCGCCCCCGCGGTTTCTGTGCTGGCGTCGTCCGCGTCATCCAGACCGTGGAGCGGACCCTGGAATGGCACGGGCCGCGCGTGGGAGCGGTCTCCGATGAGGAGATCGACCGGGTTCCCGCTGGGGCGGTCGTCGTCTTCTCTGCCTATGGTGCCGCTCGGGTCAGCAGCAGAGTGCAGCAAAGGAAGGTACGCAGTGACCGACAGTCCACGGCAGGGAAAGTCGTCCTGATCACTGGGGCCGGCTCGGACATCAGTGCCGCGAAGGGCCGCAACGGAAGAGAACTTCGATCGCGTTCTGGCCGTCCATCTCGAAGGTGTGTTTGGCTGTGTCTCAAGTACGAGACTGCCCACATGCTGCAGCGAGGGCACAGGCCCGTCGACGGTAGTTGGACCGCCGGCTGGCCCACCGCCGAGACCCCACCTACACAGCGGAGCGACCTCACCCTTACCGCCAGCCCATGCGCCAAGTCCTTGACCAGCAAGGGGTAATCCGGCTTTCAGTACCCGCTCTCAGGTTCTCTTGGAGATGATGGTGAATACCGCATATGACCTGTGGGATGCGAGGGGCGCAGGCCTTGTTACGCGTGAGACTGACGCCCTGTTGTCCAACGTGCACACGGTCGTCAACGATGACCGCCCAGCTGGGGACGGTGCGGCAACCTATCTGGTTCGCCAACCCGAGTACCGGCCGTACATAGACACGGAGGTGCCGTGCGACCGTGAGGGATTACGCATGGCTGCACATGGCCTGCAGATAGTCCGCTCACCGCATGTACAAGCCAGCCTTCAAGCCAGCCCGGCGGGCGTCACATTACGCCGGGTCACCACGAGGCAGGCCACCCTCTGGGCCCCGGAGGGGATACCCGCCGCGCGGCAGATGGCGCGGATAGGCGCGGCATCTCCGCGTAAGGGCAATGAAGCGAAACGGCTGTGGGCGGAGTACCTCAGGCGTAACCCGAACTCGGCCGACCTCGTCATGACCATGCGAGAGTACCTTGGCGCTGTCTTCTCCTGGACATTCCAACGAGGTACTGGCATTGAGCTCCGGGACCTGTTCGGATCGATGCTGACCTTCACGCTGGCCGCCGACTTCGTGGGCGCGGCCGACGGGTCCGGCGTGGACAAGGAGCATACCTATCTCATGGCGGCCAGCGAGGGGTATGCCTGTCTCTCGGGAAAGGCCGCCAATCGTATGGCGCGGGAGATGGCTCTGGGGGCCGGCCTCACGTTTGCGAAGAACGCATTTCGATCCGCCGCCGAAGAAGCCGAAAGCACCAGCGGCGACGAAGCCACGGTCACCCCAGCCCAGTTCGCCGTGGCCCGCTGGTGGGAGGGATTCTTCCCGCCGCTGTTGCGCGTGACCTTCGGGACCGCCCCCTACCGGCACCTCACCGACGACGCCGGCACGTATGTCCCCGCCCTGGAATGCCAGGCCATCGCCCGCGTTCTCGGCAATGTCCTGCGCTACAACGATGTCATCGACGCCATACCGGACTACGTCAACCATGAGACCGCCAACGAGTTCCTGCTCGCTCTCGCCTACGGCTCCACCGAAAGCACACTCGGGTTCGCTGACGCCCTCGCCGAGGCGACTGACGCCGCCCTGGCCTGTGAGTGCGGACAGCCCGGTCACGACGAAGCAGCCGAGCACACCATGGGCTTCACCTTGTTCTATCTCCTCGTCCCCCGCTACAACGCCCGCAGGCAACTCGTCGCGCTCACCGGCGCGGGAGGCGACATCCGCCGCGCGTTCACCCCGCCTCGCCCTGGCGAACGGCTGCGCTCCACCCAGTACAAGCTCGACCCCGGTCTTGCCCTGCACACCCCTGACTGGCAGCCGCAGTGGCAGCCCGGGACACGCAGCATCGACGAAACAGCCTTGAGGGCCGCTCGGCGCGCCCTCATCGGACCCACAAGCAGTTCATGCATCAAGGCAGCCGCCGATGTGCTGTCCCGCTGTGACCGCGTCGACAGCGCCGAATCGCTCAACTGCCTCGCCGAAGGATGGCAACGCCTGTTTGACACCGCACTCGCCACCAACGGCATCAGTCACCTTACGTACGCGGCACCGCTGCGTGATCTCGTCGGCCGCATCTGGCGGCACACCATCCTCGACTCCCAAACCGATCAGGACGCACTGCTGTTCATCGATACGGATATCGCCATCCGCAACACTTTCAGCCTTTCCGCCGATCATGGACTACGGCTGCGCCGCGCTTTCTTCGGCGTCACCACCAGCGCCGTCGAGTACTCCGGCTTCAGCCCTTACCGGCGTCTGGCCAACGGCATCAGCGCTCTGTGCCGATCAGAGGAATGAAACAGAACAGGACATGCGGCGCTCCGTCTCCCCTCAGCAGAATCGGAGTGATCATGAAGGAATTGCGTTCGATCCCCGTAGCCTCCAGCGCCCTTCCGGTGGCCGGTCATCTGGTGCCGCTGATACGTGACCCGCTGGTGTTCCTCAACTCACTACCCGTCTGCGGAAAGCTGGTCCGTATTCGTATGGGTCCCCTCACCGTGGTGGTGATCTGCGATCCCGAACTCACCCGTCAGGCTTTGCTTGACGATCGCGTCTTCGACAAGGGCGGCCCGCTTTTCGATCGCGTACGGGAGGCAATAGGGGACGGTCTCACCAGCTGCCCGCACAGCTCGCATCGTCGACTGCGGCGACTGGCCCAGCCGGCTTTTCACCCTGGTCGGCTCCCTGGCTACGCGCAGGCCATGACCTTATGCATCGACCAGGTGACCGGTTCCTGGCGAGAGGGACAGACCATCGACGTTCCCGCCGAGACGATGACGATCACCTCCAAGGGCACGGCCGCCACGCTGTTCTCGAACACGCTGCCCCCAGCCCGGCTCGGTCAACTCCTCAACGACGTCACCACTATCTTCGACGGCTTCTACCAGCGCATGCTCCTCATCCCCCCGCTGGACCGGCTCCCCGTCCCAGGCAACCGCGCGTACCTGAGGGCTCGCGCCCGCTTGCGCGACACCTGCGACCAGATCATCGCCCAACGTCGCGCCGACGGCGCTGACCATGGTGACCTGCTGTCGGCCCTGATCGCGGCGTGCGATCCCGAAGACGGCGGCCGCGGTATGACCGACGCAGAAATCAGCGACGCGATCCTTGCCTTCTTCCTGGCCGGGACGGAAACCACAGCCAGCGTCCTGGCCTGGGCACTGGACTTGCTCGCCC
This sequence comes from Streptomyces sp. NBC_00878, assembly GCF_026341515.1. Lineage (NCBI taxonomy): Bacteria > Bacillati > Actinomycetota > Actinomycetes > Kitasatosporales > Streptomycetaceae > Streptomyces > Streptomyces sp. NBC_00878. The sequence goes on from NZ_JAPEOK010000001.1 coordinate 8,911,840, forward strand.
GGCACCCCGAGATCGAGCAGCGGCTCCACGCCGAGGTCGACACCGTCCTGGGCGGTGCCCCCGCCACCCACGTCGACCTGCCCCGCCTGACACTGACCGCACGCATCATCACCGAAACACTCCGGTTCAGTTCACCGGCCTGGTTGCTCACGCGCACGGTCACCGTCGACACCCGCCTGGGCGGGCACCTGTTGCCCGCCGGGACCAGCATCGCCTACAGCCCCTACCTCATACATCACAGGCCCGATCTCTACGATCAGCCCGAAACCTTCGACCCCGACCGGTGGGACGGAAAACGCTCCCAACCGCCCCGCCCCGCCTTCATCCCCTTCGGTACCGGCGCCCGCAAATGCATCGGCGACACGTTCGCCATGACCCAGGCCATCCTCGCCCTCGCCACCATCACTGCCCGATGGCGCCTGCAACACCTGCCCCGCCAGCAGGTCCGACCTGCCTTGGGCGCGGTGTTGAGGCCCCGCGAACTACGTATGCGGGCGACGCCTCGCACCGTGACGCACACGCCTGCCGCAGAGGTCCCCAAGCCCGCCCCTTAGAAGGGGACTTGGCATGCCGCCATGGAGCGTGGCAAACCCGCGCACAGCGGCCGCCATCGAGGCCGCCTGGGCGGAGCCGACGGCGACCGCCGAGAACGACCGTAGGGGCCATCAGACGGATTGTGTGGGAACTGCCGAAGCAGTGTGGCCCCGTTGTCCCCTCACAGCTCGGTACAGAAAGCCGAGTAGCAGTGTGGTCAGCAGAAATATGGCGGTGAACCACTGGAAGTACCAATGCCCGCCCGCCGGGTCGTACACGTCCGCCCGGGGCCAGGCCAGGTTGACGGCCATGAACAGGCCGTAGAGCAGGGCGAGTACGTTGACGGGGACGCCCCAGCGGCCGAGGGAGAAGAGGGGCTTGCCGGTCTCGTCGGTGCCCTCGACCGTGAAGTTGCCGCGCAGGCGCTGCCACAACAGGGGTCCGGTCACCATCGCGTACGCGAGGTACAGCATCACGATGCAGGTGGTGCCGATGGCCAGAAACGCTTCCGGCGACGCGAAGTTGAGGAGCAGCAGGGCCGCGGCGAGGACGCCGACGACCAGGGCCGGGGCGCTCGGCATACCGGTGCGCGGGTTGACCTTCGCGAGGCGTCCGGCGAACGGCAGCTGGCCGTCGCGGGCCATCGAGAACAGCATGCGGCAGGCGGACGTCTGGATCGCGAGGGTCGCCACCGCGATGGCGATCACCACGTCCGCGAGCAGCGCCCGGCCCACGCCGTCGCCCAGGCTGCTGGTCAGGACGTAACTCAGGCCCTCGACGCCCAGCCGGCCGTCGGTGAGGCTGGGCGCGGCGAGCAGACCGCCGAGGATGATCAGGCCGCCGAGCAGACCCGCGGCACCGAGCGCGGTGAGGATCGTGCGGGGCGCCGTGCGCCGGGGGTTGCGCGTCTCCTCGCTCATCTCGCCCGCGCTGTCGAAGCCGATCATCACGTACGCCGCCGTGAACGACCCCACAAGCAGCGCCCCGACCAGGCCCGACTCGGCGGCCGTACCGGTGTGGAAGGTGATGCCCGGGGTGCGCTCGGAGTGGGTGAACAGGAGCACGATGATCAGGGCGGCGCCGATGATCTCGGCGGTCACACCGACGCGGTTGACCAGGGACAGCACGCGGTTGTCCATGACGTTCACGACGGTTGTCAGGACCAGCAGGAGTACGCCCAGGACCGCCGCGTTGGCCGCGCCGCTCGCCGACGTCGGTGCCGGGTCGTCGCCGATCAGCTGGAAGCCGGACCAGATCGCGGGCATGACCACCTGCAGCGCGAGCGCCGCGGCGGCGACGACCACGATCTGGCCGATCACCATGATCCAGCCGGCGAACCAGCCGAAGGTGAGGCTGGAGAGCCGGGACGACCACTGGTAGATGGCGCCGGAGATCGGGTAGCGCGCGGCCAGCTCGGCGAAGCACGCGGCGACCAGCAACTGGCCGATCAGCACGGCCGGCCAGGCCCAGAAGAAGACGGGGCCGCCGAACGCGTACCCGAAGGCGAAGAACTGGAAGACGGTCGTCAGGACCGAGATGAAGGAGAAACCGGCGGCGAACGAGGCGTACCGGCCCAGGCTGCGGTGCAGTTCCTGGCGGTAGCCGAACTCCGCGAGGGAGCGGTCGCCGGACGACTCCGGCGGGTCGGGGCGTACGTCGGAGGGGGCGGTAGTGGTCACGGCGGCACCTGCCTTCGGCGCAGGGGAGCGGGATCCTGGCGGCGACCGCCGAATCCCGAAGCTGAATTCCTGTCGGGTGACAGAAATTAGGGAGAGCCTGTTTCGCCCGCGTGACGCGGCCATGTCGAGGCCGGGCCTAAGTCCTCACGCCCTTGCGCCGAAAGTGAAAACGCGATACATCGTGTATGTTGACGGCCTCCGTTGAGACGCGATATGTTCGGTCGCGGATATTCGTGGACGAGGGTATGGCGAGGTGATCCCGATGGCGACCAAGCGCCGCAAGCTCGGCAATCCGCTGGCGCTGGCCGTCATGGTGCTGCTCACCGAGCGGCCGATGCATCCGTACGAGATCGCCCAGACCCTGCGCAGCCGCGGCAAGGACACGAGCCTGAAGATCAACTACGGCTCGCTCTACACGGTCGTGCAGAACCTGGAGAAGTACGGATTCGTCGAGGTCGCCGAGGTGCAGCGGCAGGGCAACCGTCCGGAGCGCACCCTCTACGGCATCACGGACGCCGGACGCGAGGAGGCGACGGAGTGGCTGTCGGACCTGCTCGCCGTCCCGGCGCGGGAGTTCCCGATCTTCGAGGCCGCGCTGTCGCTGATGGGGGTGATCCACCCCGATGAGGTGGCGCGCCTGTTGACGGAGCGGCTGAAGATGCTGGACGTGCAGGCGGCGAGCGCACGCGGTGGTCTCGCGAAGCTCCGTGAGACGCTGCCGCGGATCTTCCTCGTCGAGAGCGAGTACCAACTGCACATGGTCGAGGCGCAGGCCGAGTGGGTCCGCGGGTTTCTGCGGGAGCTCCACTCCGGCACGCTCGACGGGGCCAAGGCGTGGCGGAGTTTCCATGAAACCGGGGAAGTGCCGCCGGAATTCGAGGAGTTGGAGGCCCGTCACCTCGAGAAGGAATAAGGCAGGAGCAAGAAGAACAGACCCCGGCAGAGCTGTTGGAGCAGCTCCGCCAGGGTCTCGAACCCCGAGCCGACTCCGCGGTGAGGCAGGCCAGGCGATCGAGGTGCGGCACACCCAGGATAGCCATGGCGCTCTTCACGCGGATCGGCCGTCATCCGCTCACCCCAGGAGAGCATCGTCATGAGCACCCGTGCGCCCGCAGTGCAGGCGCGTCAGCTGATCAAGACCTACCCCGGTGAGGTCACCGCCCTCAGCGGCATGGACCTTACCGTCGAGCCGGGCACCGTCTTCGGACTCCTCGGCCCGAACGGCGCCGGCAAGTCCACCACCGTCAAGATCCTCACCACCCTCGCCCGCCCCGACTCGGGCACCGCCACGGTCGCGGGCCACGACGTCCTGCGCCACCCGGACCGGGTGCGCCGCGCGATCGGCGTGGTCGCCCAGAAGTCCGGCGCCGACCCGGTGGCCACCGGCCGCGAGAACCTCCAACTCCAGGGCAGGCTCTACGGGTTGAGGGGCGCGGCCCTCCGCGACCGGGTGGACGAACTGCTGGCCCGCTTCCGCCTCGCGGACGCGGCGGGCCGCCCGGTCAAGGGCTACTCCGGAGGCATGCAGCGCCGTCTCGACGTGGCGCTCGGCCTGGTCCACCGGCCCGAGATCCTCTTCCTCGACGAGCCGACCACCGGCCTCGACCCCGAGGCGCGCACCGCGATGTGGGACGAGATCGCCCGCCTGGCCGGCGACGAGGGCCTGACCATCCTGCTCACCACGCACTACCTCGAAGAGGCCGACCGCCTCGCCGGGCACATCGCGATCGTCGACCGCGGCCGAGTCGTCGTCGAGGGAACCCCGGACGCCCTCAAGGGCGAACTCCGCGGCGACGCCGTCCATGTGGAACTGCGCCACCCGGCGGGCGAGGCCGGTCGTACGCTCCTGGCGGGCGCCCTCACCGCCCTGCCCGGCGTGTACGAGGCGCTCTTCGACGGCCGCCGTATCAGCGTCCGCGCCGAGGACGGGGCCGCGGCCGTGCCCGCCCTGCTAGCCACCCTGGAGCGCGCCGGGGTCGCCGTCGCCGCCGCCACCGTCGCCCGCCCGTCGCTCGACGACGTCTATCTGCGCTACGCGGGCCGCCGCTACGCCGAAGCCGAGGCGGCGGCCGCGGTTACGGCGGAGTCGGCCGACGACCTCGCGCTGACGGGAGGCGCGCGATGAGCACCAACGCCCTCACCCAGACCTGGTACATGACGCAGCGTCAGCTGACAGCGGTGCTGCGCCAGCCCGCGTACGTCGTGATGATGCTGATCCAGCCCGCGATCTGGCTGTTCCTGTTCGGCAACCTCTTCAAGGAGGTCGTCGAGCTCGGCGGCTTCGGCACGAGCAGCTATCTCGACTACCTCGTGCCGGGCATCGTCGTGATGAGCGCGCTCAGCTCCAACATGTGGGCGGGCATGGGCACATTGGAGGAGATCGAGCGCGGCACGCTCAACCGGTTCCTCACCACTCCGGTCAGCCGTGGCGCCCTGATGAACGCCAACGTCGTACAGCAGGCGCTCACCACGGCCGTGCAGTCCGCGCTGATCATCCTGCTCGGCAAGCTCGGCGGCGCGGACTATCCCGGCGGGGCCGCGGGACTCGTCGTGCTCGTTGTCGCGGCCTCGCTGCTCGGGACGGTCTTCGGCGCGTTCTCGAACGCGCTCGGCATGCTGGTGCGCCAGCGGGAGTCGATCATCGGCATCAACACCTTCCTGCTGCTGCCGCTGACCTTCCTCTCCTCGGCCTTCATGGCCCCGTCCCAGATGCCCGGCTGGATGCGCCACATCGCCGACTACAACCCGCTCGACTGGGCGATGGTGGCGGGCCGTTCGGCGATGTCGGACAACCCGGACTGGTCCGTCGTACTGACCAGGGGCGGCGCACTCCTCGCGCTGGCGGTGACAGCGGTGTGGCTGTCGATCCGCACGTTCAGGTCATACCAACGGTCGGTATAGCCGCCAAGGGGCGCGGGGCGGTGACATTTTGCGGCTCCTCCCCCACTCTCGGCTTCGCTCGAGCGGGGGGACCCCCATCGTGGGCGCGACCAGCTACAACGAACCCGCAGACTACGCACCGGCCTCCTGCGGAGCAACGGGCGGAGCAGTCGGCGGAGCCTCCTGCTCCGCCTCCACCCGCGCGTTCCAGTCCCGCTTCGCGGCCTGCCACCCGTCCTCGTTGTGCCCCAGCCGCCAGTACCCGGAGATGGAGAGATCCTCACGGGCGACCTCGTGCTCGACGCGGAGCAGTCCGCGAAGCTCCTTCACGAACGCGGCCTCACCGTGCACGAACGCGTGCACCCGGCCCTCGGGGAACGAAAGGCCCCGCACGGCCTCGACCAGCGCCTCGCCGATCGGCCGGTCACCGCGGTGCAGCCAGACGACCTCCACATCGGAGTCGATCTTCTGCTCCTCCTCCGGCCCCGAGACCTCCACGAAGGCGTGCACCAGCGCGCCGTCGGGCATCGACTCCAGCGAGGCGGCGATCGCGGGCAGCGCGCTCTCGTCACCGGCCAGCAGATGCCAGTCGGCCTCGGGATCGGGGGCGTACGCCCCGCCGGGGCCGAGGAACCGGACGACCTCGCCCGCCTGGACGCGCGTCGCCCACGGTCCGGCGAGACCCTCGTCGCCGTGGATCACGAAGTCGAGCGTCAGCTCCAGCAGTTCGGGATCCCAGGCGCGCACTGTGTACGTGCGCGTCACGGGCCACTGGTCGCGCGGGAACTCCTCGCGGATCCGGGACATGTCGAAGGGCTCCGGATAGGTCACGCCCTCGGCGCCGAACAGCAGCTTGACGTAGTGGTCGGTGCTTGTGCCCGCGGTGAATTCGGCGAGGCCGTCGCCGCCGAGGACCACACGCTGCATGTGGGGCGTGAGCCGCTCCGTGCGGACCACGCTCGCGGTGTGGGACTTCGGAGCCCTGCGGGCCGGACGCTCTGCCATGACAGCCTCCCGATTTAACTTAGGCTAGCCTAAGTTAGCATCTCGCCGGCCACTCGCGCCCCCTCTTGAGGAACCCGATCACCCTTTCTCGGGATCGAGTCACTGATTCACCTGCCGAGTGTCGACAGCAGTCGCGTCAGTGAGCCACCCAGGCCCCACTGTGTCGCGAGCTCCTCCAGAGCTGCCGGATCGCGCGGCGCGTGGGGCAGCGCGGTGGTCACGTCCGGCAAGGGTACGTCTCCGGCCACCCGGACGACCTTGGGGGCGACGGCGAGGTACGGCCGGGACTCGTCGAGACGCTTGCGCTGCGACGGCGTGAGCCTGGCCTTCGGGTCGTCGACCGCGGCCATGATCCCGGCCAGGTCGCCGAACTCGGCCAGCAGTTTCGCCGCCGTCTTCTCACCGATGCCCGGCACGCCCGGCAGGCCGTCGCTCGGGTCGCCGCGCAGCAGCGCCAGATCCGCGTACCCCGCGCCGTCGACGCCGTACTTCTCGCGCAGCCAGGTCTCGTCCGTGAGCTGGAGCATGCCGACGCCCTTGAGCGGGTACAGCACGCGCACCTCCCGCTTGTCGTCGACCAGTTGGTACAGGTCGCGGTCGCCGGTGACGATGTCGACCGGGCCCGTGGCGCGGCCGGCGAACGTCCCGATCACGTCGTCCGCCTCGTACCCCTCCACGCCCACGCGCGCGATGCCCAGCGCGTCCAGGACCGCCTCGATGACCGGCACCTGGGGCGAGAGCGTGTCGGGCACCTCCTCCTCGTCCGGCCCGGTCTCGGTCTCCTGGGCGACACGATGCGCCTTGTACGAGGGGATCAGGTCGACCCGCCACTGCGGCCGCCAGTCCGCGTCCATGCAGGCGACCAGGTCGTCCGGGCGGTGGTCCTTCACCAGGCGGTCGATGAATTCGAGCAGGCCCCGCACGGCGTTCACCGGTGTGCCGTCCGGGGCCCGCACGGAATCCGGGACCCCGAAGTAGGCCCGGAAGTACAGGGAAGCGGTGTCGAGGAGCATGGTTCGCCGGGGCTGCTGCGTCTGCTGCGTCACGCTTCGCATCATGCCGTACGCCACTGACAGTCACCGTCCGGCGCGGAGAGCGGGCGGAAGCGGATGCCCCGGCCTGTCGGATGTAAACGCCTTGTGAACTGGGACACGGTCGCGTTTGCGCCATCGGGGCGGGGGCAGGCGCCGGGGCGGAGCGAACCCGGTCGCATTTTCAACCACACCTGACATATGCGCACCGGACGAGCGGGCGGAACCCGCATCGCTCCACGGCCCGCCGGCGGGGGAGGCGGGCCGTCTTCGTTCTACCCGAGAGGTACTTGTGTCATCCAGGCTGCAGGCGGAACAGCTCTACAAAGTGTTCGGCAGACGACCCGGCGAGGCGGTCGAGCGACTGCGCGGGGGAGCCGACCGTGAGGAACTGCGCGCCGACGGCACCACCGCCGCGGTGATCGACGCGTCCTTCACGGTGGAACCGGGCCAGACCTTCGTCGTCATGGGTCTGTCCGGATCCGGCAAGTCCACGCTGCTGCGCATGCTCAACGGGCTCCTGGAGCCCACCGCGGGTCACGTGCGCTTCGACGGCCAGGACCTGACCGCGCTGAGCGCGCGTGAACTGCGCGAGGTCCGCTCGAAGAAGATCAGCATGGTCTTCCAGCACTTCGCGCTCTTCCCGCACCGCAGCGTCCTGGAGAACGCCGCGTACGGCCTGGAGGTACAGGGCGTGCCGCGCGCCGAGCGCCAGGAGCGTGCCGCCAAGGCCCTGGAGCTTGCGGGCCTCGCCGGCTGGGAGAAGTCCTGGCCCGACGAGCTGTCCGGCGGCATGCAGCAGCGGGTGGGCCTCGCCCGGGCGCTCGCCACCGACGCCGACCTGCTGCTGATGGACGAGTCCTTCAGTGCGCTCGACCCGCTGATCCGCCGCGACATGCAGGACCAGCTGATCGAGCTCCAGAAGAAGCTCAAGAAGACCATCGTCTTCATCACCCACGACCTCAACGAGGCCATGCGCCTGGGTGACCGCATCGCCGTCATGCGCGACGGCCGCATCGTCCAGATCGGCACCGCCGAGGACATCCTCGTCCGCCCCGCCGACGACTACGTCGCCTCCTTCACCCAGGACGTCGACCGGTCCCGCGTACTGACCGCCGCCTCCGTCATGGACGCGCAGACGCGCGGCGACGAGGCGGACTGCGGCTGCCCGACCGCCGCGCCCGGAACGTCCTTCGGCGAGCTGTGCGCCATCAGCGCCCGCATCACGCATCCCGTCGCCGTCGTCGACAAGGAGGGCACGCTCGTCGGTGTCGTGCCCCGGCAGCGGCTCGTCGGCTTCCTCGGTGACGAACAGGGCGAACCCGCACCGTGCGACACGCCCCGCGACAAGGTTGTCAAGGCGGTGAAGGCCGGTGCCTAGGGTCCCCTTCGGCGACTGGGTCAACGACACGGTCGACTGGCTGCTCAACCACATGGCGTGGCTCTTCGACTTCCTCAAGACCGTCTTCCTGGGGGCCTACGACGGCATCAACGCCGTACTCCAGGCCCCTGAGCCACTCCTCCTCGCGGGCATCTTCGCGGTCGTCGCGTTCTGGCTGCGCGGCACGTCCGCCGGTGTCCTCACCTTCGTGGGATTCGCCTTCATCGACTCCCTCGAACTGTGGGAGAACGCGATGGTGACCCTGTCGCTCGTCCTCGTGGCGACGATCATCGCGCTCGTCATCTCCGTGCCCGTGGGCATCTGGGCGGCGCGCTCGGACCGGGTCAGCAGCATCGTCCGCCCCGTACTCGACTTCATGCAGACGCTGCCCGCGATGATCTACCTCATCCCGGCCATCCTGTTCTTCGGCACCGGTGCCCCCGCGGGCATCGTGGCCACCCTGATCTTCGCCCTCGCCCCCGGCGTCCGCATGACGGAACTGGGCATCCGCCAGGTCGACAAGGAGCTGGTCGAGGCCGCCGACGCGTTCGGCACCACCCCCGGCAACACCCTGCTGCGCGTCCAGCTGCCGCTCGCGCTGCCCACCGTCATGGCCGGCGTCAACCAGGTCATCATGCTGGGCCTGTCGATGGCCGCCATCGCGGGCATGGTCGGCACCGGCGGCCTCGGCGGCGACGTGAACGAGGCCATCGGCCAGCTCAACGTCGGCCTCGGCTCCGAGGCGGGCGTCGCCATCGTCATCCTCGCCATCTACCTGGACCGCATGACCAGCGCCCTGGGCACCCAGGTCTCGCCCCTCGGCCGCCGCACCGCCGCCAAGCTGCGCGCCACACAGGGCCTGAAGATCTGGTCCTACCGGCCCCGGCCCTCCGTGGCCGTCATCGGGGTCGTCGTGCTCGCGCTCGTCGCGGGCGGCATGGGCATCTTCGGCTCCGGCGACAGCGAGACCACCGCGTCCGACGCCGGGAACGTCGGCCAGGGCAAGAAGATCAGCATCGGCTACATCCCCTGGGACGAGGGAGTCGCCTCCACCTTCCTCTGGAAGGAGATCCTGGAGCAGCGCGGCTTCGAGGTCGACGCCAAGCAGTTCGACGCCGGCCCGCTCTACACCTCGCTCGCCCAGGGCGACATCGACTTCGAGACCGACTCCTGGCTGCCGACCACGCACGAGCAGTACTGGAAGAAGTACGGCAAGCAGCTCGACGACCTGGGCTCCTGGTACGGCCCGACGTCCCTGGAGCTGAGCGTGCCCGCCTACATGACGGGCATCGACTCCCTGGAGGACCTCAAGGGCAAGGCGGGCGAGTTCGACGGCAAGATCACCGGCATCGAGTCCAGCGCCGGAATGATGGCCATGCTCAAGACCAAGGTCCTCAAGGAGTACGGGCTCGACAAGGAGTACAAGGTCGTCGACAGCTCCACGCCCGCCATGCTGGCCGAGCTGAAGCGCGCGTACGCCAAGAAAGAGCCGTTCGTCGGCACGCTCTGGTCGCCGCACTGGGCGTACAGCGAGTACAAGCTGAAGAAGCTCAAGGACCCCAAGGTCGCCTGGGGCAAGGGCGACGGCGTGCACACGCTCTCCCGCAAGGGCTTCGCCCAGGACAATCCGGTCGTCGGCAAGTGGCTCAAGAGCTTCAGGATGACCGAGAAGCAGCTGACCAGCCTTGAGGCCGAGATCAACAAAGCCGGCAAGGGCAAGCAGCAGGACGCCGTACGCACCTGGCTGAAGAGCAACCCCGGTGTCGTCGACAAGCTGGCCCCCGTCGAGGGCTCCTCGGCCGGCACCCCGGCCGAGGCGAAGCGCACGGTGGACGTCGCCTGGTTCCCCTGGGACGAGGACGTCGCCGTCACCTACCTGTGGAAGAACGTGCTGGCCCGGCGCGGCTACAAGCTGAACCTGAAGCAGATGGACGTCGGCCCGGTCTACACCGGCCTGGCCACCGGCGACATCGACCTCAACTTCGACGCCTGGCTGCCGTACGCGCAGGCGAACTACTGGGACAAGCACAAGAACAACCTGCGAGACCTCGGCACCTGGTACGAGCCGACGTCCCTGGAGATCGCCGTTCCCTCGTACGTGAAGGACGTCAAGTCCCTCGCGGACCTCAAGGGCAAGGCCGGCACCTTCGACGGGAAGATCATCGGCATCGAGCCCGGCACCGGCGAGATGAACCTCCTCAAGACGAAGGTCCTGCCGGGCTACGGCCTGGACAAGGAGTACGAGGTCGTCGACGGCTCCACGCCCGCGATGCTGGCCGAGCTGAAGCGCGCGTACGCCAAGAAGGAGCCCGTCGCCGTCGTCCTGTGGTCCCCGCACTGGGCCTACAGCGAGTACGAGCTCACCAAGCTCTCGGACGAGAAGAAGCTGTTCGGCGAGGGCAACACGATCCGGACGATCTCCAGCAAGACGTTCCCCGAGCAGTACCCGCAGCTCACGAAGTGGATCAAGAACTTCAAGATGAGCGAGGACGAACTCGGCAGCCTGGAGAGCGAGATCAAGGACCGCGGCCAGGGCCACGAGGAGGAGGCCGTCGCCGCGTGGCTCAAGGAGCACCCGGACATGGTGGAACGGATGACTCCGCAGTAAACACGTCTCCTGTGGGGGCCCATTTCCGAAAACGGGCCCCCACGCGCGCGTGACGTGACGATCACGCGCGGACGAGCCACCGCGAGGGGTGGGCAGCGCCATACGGCGAGGCCCACCCCTCGCTGCGTACCTGTGCATACGACCCGGGCAATGTCCACGCAGACCTTTCGGTACCGTGCACCCGCCGCGACGGCCGCGCCGGCTCTCCCACCGGCCCGAACCGTGTCGGTCGCTCACGCGATCGGTGCGGCGATGTTTACAGCGATGTGACGGGCGCATGAAACGGTTTGCCGAACACCCGTAGGGTGCAGACAAGACATCAAGAACTCGCGAGAAATTGGCGTGTGGACACAAGACAACGCCGCCGCCGCACCGTATGCACCGAGCAGCGCACCGACGACGCACAGGGGGGAGCCGAAGCGATGGACGAGAACAAGGAAACCCTTCGGGTGGGCGCGGCCGTCCGGCGGCGGCGCCGGGCACTGGAGCTCACACTCGCCGTTGTCGCCGAGCGCAGCGGCCTGTCGGTGCCCTTCCTGAGTCAGGTCGAGAACGAGCGGGCGCGGCCCAGCATGCGTTCCCTCCAACGGGTCGCCGACGCCCTGCACACCACCTGCGTCGAGCTCCTCGCCGCCGCCGACCCGGCGCGCAGCGTCGACGTGGTGCGCGCCGACGACTCCGAGTTCACCCACGAGCCCCGAGTGCGCCCCCTGGTGCGCGGTCACCACCAACTGCACGCCATGGAGTTCTCCGGCGACCACGACGCGGGCCGCGAATTCCAGCACCGCAACGACGAGTTGATGTACGTCGCCGACGGCGCCGTCGAGGTCGAGGCGGAGGGCCGCGCGTACCGCCTGGGACGCGGCGACACGCTGCATCTGACGGGCGGCGTACGGCACCGGTGGCGGGCGACCGACGCGGACACCCGCGTACTGATCGTCGCGGTCGCCGACCACATCGAGGCCGTGGAGGACGATCCACGCCGATGACCGGCATCCGGAGTGCTCGGCCATGAGGGTGGTGTCCCTGGTCCCGTCGCTCACCGAGGCTGTCGCCGTGTCCGCGCCGGGGGTCCTGCTCGGGGCGACCGACTGGTGCAGCCATCCGGCCGGCCTCGATGTCGTACGCGTCGGGGGCACCAAGAATCCGGACGTCGAGCGGATCGTCGGCCTCGCGCCCGATCTGGTGATCGCCAACGAGGAGGAGAACCGCGAGCCCGACCTGACCGCCCTGCGGAAAGCGGGGATCGAGGTGCTCGTCACCGAGGTACGGGACGTGCCGGGGGCCTTCCGGGAACTGGAGCGGGTGGTGCGCGCGTGCGGGCTCCGGAGGCGGCCACGGTGGCTGGACGAGGCCGAGGAGGCGTGGCGGGACCTGCCCCGCCCGACGAGGCGGCTGCGCGCCGCCGTGCCGATCTGGCGGCGACCCTGGATGGTGCTGGGGCGGGACACCTTCGCCGGGGACGTACTGGCGCGGCTGGGCGTCGACAACGCGTACGCGAGCCATGCCGAACGCTATCCGCGCGTCCCGGTCGAGGAACTGCGCGCCGCCGACCTCGATCTGGTCGTGCTGCCCGATGAGCCGTACCGCTTCACGAGCGACGACGGCCCGGAGGCGTTCCCGGGCGTGCCCTGCGCGCTGGTCGGCGGGCGCCATCTCACGTGGTACGGACCGTCGTTGACGGAAGCTCCGCGCGTGCTCGGCGAGGCGCTGCGAGCAGCCGTCCGCTGACCAGGCCGCGAGCCGTGTGGACGGCGGCCACCGCCCAGGCCGCGAGGAGCAGGGTGTACAGGGCGACCGTGAGCCCGTCGTAGACCACGAGCCCGGTGTGCCGCGCCAGCCCCTCGGCGCCCGTCACACACGTACCGACCGGGAAGGTGAACGCCCACCAGGTCATGCTGAAGGCCATGCCCCGGCGGCGGGCTCGCAGCACCAGGGCGGCGGCCAGCGCCAGCCAGAGCAGCGCGAAACCCATCACCGGGACGCCGTAGAGCACCGCCAGGACGGCGAAGCCCTGGTCGTACGGGGCGGGCACCACCCCCGGGGCGGCGACGGCGAACTTGTCGACGGCCGTCGTGGACTGGCCCAGCGGGCCCAGGACCAGGAACAGGGTCGGGGTGAGCGCGAGCGGCAGCGGACCGCCCGTGACGAGCCGGGCGAAGATCATCGGCAGCATCACGAGCGTGGCCAGCAGGCTCAGCCCGAACATCGCGAAGCAGGCGAGCAGCAGGGTCGCGCGGGCCTGGCCGGCCGGGAGATGCGGTACGAGCAGCGGGCCGAGCGCGGCGGAGACCATCGGCGCGACGAGGGGGAGCAGCCACACCGGGGTGGCCTGGGACGGGTCCCTGCGGTGACGTACGACCATCAGGTACGGGACGGCCACGGCCGCCGCCAGGCCGACCAGGGTGCCGGTGGAGAAGAGCACGGCGTCCAGGGCGACCGCCGCGGGTGTGCCGATCCAGTCCTGCCCGACGACGAGGGCGCCGCCGCCCACGGCAAGCAGGGCCATGGAGAGGCAGCCGTAGAAGGGCGCCATCGCCGGGTCCAGGAGGTGGGCCCGGGCCTGGTCCCGGTGGTGGGTCCAGTGGGCCGTCCGGGCGGCGAGCAGGACGACGAGCAGGGTCAGGGCGAGCGCCCACGTCGCGGTGCAGAGCGTGCGCAGGCCAGGGATGTCCACGGGGAGGCCGGCCCCGGCCGTGGCCACGATCGCCGTACCCATCACCGGGGCGTACCAGTTGGGACCGAGGTGACGGACGGGCGACGCCTTTGCCTTTGTGGGGCGGGCGTGGTGCGTGGTGGCGAGCGGGTGGGCCGGGTGGGCCGGGTGGACCGGGTGGGCTGCGGTGGCCATGGTTTCACCGTGCCTCGGTGGACGGGGGCTCGCCAGGGAGTGCCGGTCTATGAGGACATAAGGTGGGCTTATGAGCCGCGATGACCGGACGGATGACTGGACCGATGGCGGGACCGGTGACCAGGGGGGTCGCGAGACGGCCTCCGCAGTGGGGGCGGCGTCCACGCCGGGCGGCGGGCTGTCGCACCGGGTGCCCGATCTGGGTGCGCTGGAGCTGCTGCTCGCCGTGGCGCGGCTCGGGAGTCTGGGGCGGGCGGCCCGGGAGGTCGGGATCACGCAGCCGGCCGCCAGCAGCCGGATCCGGTCCATGGAACGGCAGTTGGGGGTCGCCCTGGTGGACCGGTCGCCCAGGGGGTCGCAGCTGACCGACGCCGGGGCGCTCGTGACGGACTGGGCGCGGCGGGTGGTGGAGGCGGCGGAGGCGTTCGACGCGGGGGCGCAGGCGTTGCGGGACCGGCGGGACTCTCGGCTGCGGGTCGCCGCGAGCATGACGATCGCGGAGTATCTGTTGCCCGGGTGGTTGATCGCGCTGCGCGCGCAGCGGCCGGACACGGCGGTGTCGCTGATCGCCGGGAACTCGACGGTGGTGGCCGAACGGGTGCTCGTGGGTGAGGCGGACCTCGGGTTCGTGGAGGGGGTGTCCGTGCCGAGCGGGCTCGACTCCGTGGTGATCGCGCACGACCGGCTGATCGTGGTGACCGCGCCCGGGCATGCGTGGGCGCGGAGGCGGCGGGCTCTCGATGCGGGGGAGTTGGCGGGGACGCCGTTGATTCTGCGGGAGAAGGGGTCGGGGACGCGGCAGGTGCTGGATGCGGCGCTTGGCGGGCTGGCCCGCCCTCTGATCGAGCTGTCCTCGACCACGGCGGTCAAGGCGTCCGCGGCGTCCGGGGCGGGGCCGGCGGTGCTGAGTGAGCTGGCGCTCGGGGAGGAGCTGTCCGCTCGTCGGCTTGTGGAGATTCCTGTGGAGGGTGTTCTGCTGAGCCGGGATTTGCGGGCTGTGTGGCCTGTGGGGCATCGGCCTACTGGGCCTGCGCGGGATTTGTTGGCCTTGACTCGGGGGTAGGGCGAGGTTCGTTTTCGGGTGCGGGTTCGTTGTGGCTGGTCGCGCCCACGATGGGGGTCCCCCCGCTCGAGCGAAGCCGAGAGTGGGGGAGGAGCCGCACAATGTGACAGCCCCGCGCCCCTGGGTTGGTGGGGGCTCGGGCTCGTCTCTCGGGTGCGGGGACGCGGCGGGACGTGCGTCCGCAGCCGGTGACGTAAAGCGCGGTTGCCGCACGGGAACTGCCCACTTGTGTCGTCGTACGCTGCGGACACACATCCCGCCGCGTCCCCTCGGCCGGGTGGTGGGTCACCGTTCCGACCGGGCGAGGGCCGCGGGGATCGGCGGAGCTCCCTCGGACGACGCGCACGCGATGAGGTCAAAGGGGGGACTGTGCGATCAGCCCCCACTCAGCCGCGCTCGATACGTGGCCGGAGGCGCCCCCCCCGTGGCACCCGTGGTGGTTAATGCGGTGGCGATGGGGCGCGTCCGGGGCGGACGATGTGGGGCATGTCGATGAGCGCACCACCGGCGACAGGTATCCGCACCCCGTGGGGAGAGGTCCCCGAGCCGGTGAGGCACGCTGTGGCGGAGTTGCTTGGCTCCCCTGTCGTAGAGGCGGTCACGCAGACCGGCGGATTCTCGCCGGGGCCGGCCGCGCGAGTGAGGACCGCGGAGGGCCGACGGGGATTCGTCAAGGCGGTGAGCGGCGAGGCGAACCCGGACAGCCCGACCATGCACCGGCGCGAAGGAAGGAACGCTGCCGCTCTGCCCGCCGAAGTCCCCGCACCGAGGTTTCTCGGAATGTACGACGACGGGAACTGGGTGGCGCTGGTTTTCGAGGACGTCGACGGGCGTCAGCCTCATGTGCCGTGGGACAGGAGGGAGTTGGCAGGCGTTCTGGACGCCGTCGGGCAGCTGAGCCGCACGCTCACGCCGTCACCCGTGGACGTCCCGCCGGTCGGCGAGGGCCTCGCGGAGGACTTCCGGGGCTGGCTGGAGATGCTGGACGAGGGGGACAGGGGCGAGGGCCTGGACCCCTGGACCGTACGGAATCTCCCCGCGCTCGCCGAACTCGCCGCACCCTGGGCCGAGTTCGCCTCGGGGGACACGCTTGCCCATGGTGACCTCCGCGCCGACAACATCCTCCTCACGGGACCCGAGCGCGGACCGCACCGCGTGCTCTTCGTCGACTGGCCCCACGCCCGCCTGGCCGCCCCCTGGTTCGACCTCATGGTGATGCTGCCGTGCGTCCGCGCACAGGGCGGCGCCGACCTCGAAGTGCTGTTCACCGAGCACCCGTTGGGGAGGGAAGCGGATCCGGCCGGAGTGACGGCCACCCTGGCGGCGCTGGCGGGGTACTTCGTCAGACAGTCGCGGCAGCCTTCGCCGCCCGGCCTGCCGACGCTCCGGGCGTTTCAGCGGGTCCAGGGCGACGCCGCCCTCGAATGGCTCAGGCAGAGGCTCGGATCAAGCCCGACATGACGCGTGTGTCCTCGGCCATCTCGGGGTGCCACTGGACGCCCAACACCCAGGTGGGGCCCGGGAGTTCGATGGCCTCGATCGTGCCGTCCGTTGCGTGGGCGGAAGGGGTGAGGTTCTTGCCCAGGCGGTCCACTGACTGGTGGTGGTAGGTCGGTACGGATGTTTCCTCGGGGATCAAGTCGGCGTAGCGGGAGCCCGGGACCGGCTTGACCGTGTGGTGGCCGAAGACGCCCACTGTTTGGGCGTGTCCGTCGATGTGCTGGACGAGTGTTCCGCCGAGCGCGACGTTCAGGAGTTGCATTCCGCGGCAGATTCCGAGGAGTGGGGTGCCGGAGGCCAGCGCGGCGTCTATCAGGGCCAGTTCCCAGCTGTCGCGGGCGCGGGCCTCGGGGCCGCATCGTGGGTCGCGGGCGGCGTTGTAGCGCGACGGGTCCACGTCGGGGCCGCCCGCGATCACCAGGCCGTCGAGCCGGGCCACGGTCTCGGCGGCGCGGGCCGGGGCGTCCGGCGGCAGCATCGCGGCCAGGCCGCCCGCCGACTGGACCAGTCGTGGGTAGCCGGCCGGTAGCAGCGTCGCCTCCAGCTCCCATGCGCCCCAGCGTGCGGACTCCAGGTATGTGCTGACTCCGATGAGTGGCCTGCCTGTCATCCCCCACGCTCCCTGTGTGTCGTGCGTCCCTCGGGAGAGGTCGTTGAGACCCTCGGGAGAGGTCGTTGAGATGAGGCTAATAGATCGGTCCCATACCTTTACAGGGTGCCCTGATCTTTACGGAAGGTGCCTTGTGTGGCTTTGTGGCGTGCCTCGTGGATTCCTATGCCAGGAAGCCGCGCAGCAGCGCCGCCGTGCCCGCGCAGTGTTCGCGCATCATTTCGCGGGCTCCGTCCGCGTCTCCGTCCAGTACCGCCTCGATCAGTGCCTCGTGCTGGCGCTGCGAGTGTTCCAGGTTCCGGACCAGCAGCGGGATGCAGTCGAGCAGGTCGTTCACCGTGGCGCGGACGGCCGCGTACTGGGCCGTGAGGGTCGGTGAACCGCACAGCTCGGCGAGGGTCAGGTGGAGGAGGGTGTCCAGGCGTCTGTAGTCCGCCAGCGGGGCGTCCTGGGTGTGGGTCAGGGCCTCGCGCAGGCGGGTCGACTGGGCGGGGGACAGGCCGTGTGTCGCGCAGAGGCCCGCCGCGCCCACCTCCAGGACCTCGCGGAAGCGCAGGACGTCCTCGATGTCCACCTCGTCGATTCGGCGGCGCAGCTCCGCCTCGCCGGGGGCGTCGGTCCGGGGGAGGACGAACGTGCCGCCGTAGCGGCCGCGTCTCGACTCGACCAGGCCCTGGTCCTGGAGGACCTTCAGGACCTCGCGCAGCGTCACCCGGCTGATCCCGAGCCGGTCCGCCAACTCCCGTTCGGCGGGCAGCCGTTCGCCCCCGGGCACCAGACCGAGTCGGACGACCTGGAGGATCTGCTCCAGGGCCTCCTCGAAGCCGTTGCCCGCGCGCACCGGACGCAGGACCGGCGTCAACCGGTCGTTCGGGTCGTGTGGATCCGGCTGCGACATCTGGCGGTACCCCCTTCCCAAGCAATGGTTCTCGGCAATACCTTATGGCTCTCGGCTGACCGAAGGAGGCCTTTCCCGTGGCAGACCGCACACCACCGCTCAGCGTCGAGGAATTGCACGCACTCGTCGCGGGCGGCGAGATCGACACGGTCGTCCTGGCTTTCCCGGACATGCAGGGTCGGCTCCAGGGCAAGCGGTTCGCCGCGCGCTTCTTCCTCGACGAGGTCCTGCACCACGGTACGGAGGGCTGCAACTACCTCCTCGCGGTCGACACCGACATGAACACCGTCGACGGGTACGAGATGTCGTCCTGGGAGCGGGGGTACGGCGACTTCGCCATGCACCCGGATGTGAGTACGTTGCGTCGGGTTCCGTGGAACGCGGGTACTGCGATGCTCGTCGCTGACCTGGCGTGGGGCGACGGCTCGCCTGTCGTGGCCGCGCCTCGGCAGATCCTTCGGCGGCAGCTGGAGCGGCTCGCCGAGCACGGGTTCACCGCGCAGGTGGGGACCGAGCTGGAGTTCATCGTCTTCAAGGACACGTACGAGCAGGCCTGGGACGCGAACTATCGCGGGCTGACGCCGGCGAATCAGTACAACATTGACTATTCGGTTCTCGGGACCGGGCGGATCGAGCCCCTGTTGCGGCGTATTCGCAATGAGATGGGCGCCGCCGGGCTGATCGTCGAGTCCGCCAAGGGCGAGTGCAATCCCGGTCAGCACGAGATCGCGTTCAAGTACGACGAGGCTCTGGTCACCTGCGACCAGCACGCCATCTACAAGACCGGGGCCAAGGAGATCGCCTCCCAGGAGGGCGTCTCGCTGACCTTCATGGCCAAGTACAACGAGCGCGAGGGCAACTCCTGTCACATCCACCTCTCGCTCGCGGACGCCGACGGCACCAATGCGATGGCGGGCGACGGGGTGGGCGGGATGTCGCAGGTCATGCGGTACTTCCTCGCCGGGCAGCTCGCCGCGCTCCGGGACTTCTCGCTGCTCTACGCGCCCAACATCAACTCGTACAAGCGGTTCCAGCCGGGGTCGTTCGCGCCGACCGCTGTGGCCTGGGGGTACGACAACCGGACGTGCGCGCTGCGGGTCGTCGGGCATGGGCGCTCGATGCGGTTCGAGAACCGGCTTCCGGGTGGTGACGTCAATCCGTATCTCGCCGTCGCGGGGCTCGTCGCGGCCGGGCTGTACGGCGTCGAGCACAAGCTGGAGCTGCCGGAGGCCTGTGCCGGGAACGCGTACACCTCGGGGTACGAGCATGTGCCCACGACGCTGCGCGAGGCCGCCGAGATCTGGGAGAACAGCGCCATCGCCAAGGCCGCCTTCGGTGATGAGGTGGTGGCGCACTACCGCAACATGGCGCGCGTCGAGCTGGACGCGTTCGATGCCGCGGTGACCGACTGGGAGCTCCGCCGCTCCTTCGAACGCATGTGAGAGGTTCTTCGTTGTCGCACACGCCTTCTCAGGCCGCTGAGCATGAGCTCCTGGTGCTCAATCCGGCCACCGAAGAGGTCATCGCCACTGTGCAGGGTGCCGGCGTCGCGGACGTCGACGCGGCCGTCGTACGGGGCGCGAAGGCGCAGGTTCGGTGGGCCGCCCTCGCGCCCGGCGAGCGGGCGCGGTTGTTGCGCCGGTTCGCCGTCGTCGTCGATGAACATCTGGAAGAGCTCGCCCAGTTGGAGGTCCGGGAAGCCGGGCACGTCGTCGGCAACGCCCGCTGGGAGGCGGGCAATGTCAGGGATCTGCTCGACTATGCGGCCGGGGGTGTGGAGCGGCTCACCGGGCGGCAGATTCCGGTGGCGGGTGGTCTCGATGTGACCATTCTCGAACCGTTGGGCGTGGTGGGGATCATCGCGCCCTGGAATTTCCCGATGCCCATCGCGGCCTGGGGTACGGCTCCGGCGCTCGCGGCCGGCAACGCCGTCATCCTGAAGCCCGCCGAGACGACCCCGTTGACGGCCCTGCGGCTGGCCGAACTCGCCCTGGAGGCGGGGCTGCCGGAGCATCTCTTCCAGGTGCTCCCGGGGGCGGGCCAGGTCACCGGAAACGCGCTGGTCGAGCATCCCGGAGTCGCGAAGATCGTCTTCACGGGGTCAACAGGCGTGGGCAAACAGGTGTTGGCGAAGGGGGCGGCGCTCCTCAAGCCCGTCACCCTCGAACTCGGCGGCAAGAGCCCCAACATCGTCTTCGCCGACGCCGACATCGAGGCCGCCGCGGTCGCCACCCCCATGTCCTTCCTCGACAACTCCGGTCAGGACTGCTGCGCCCGCAGTCGTGTTCTCGTCCAGCGGTCCGTCTACGACCGATTTCTCGAACTCCTCGCCCCGGCGATCGAGTCCGTCGTCGTCGGTGACCCGGCCGACGAGAAGACCGCGATGGGACCGCTGATCTCCAAGGCCCAGCTGGTGCGCGTACGGTCGTACGTCACCGATGCCACCGACAGTGCGGTCGGCATCCGGGGCACCGCCCCCGAAGGCCCCGGCTTCTGGTTCCCGCCCACCGTCCTGACCGGAATCGAGCCCCACGCGCGCGTGGCCGTCGAGGAGGTCTTCGGTCCCGTCGCCGTGGTCCTCCCCTTCGAGGACGAGGCCGACGCGATCCGCCTCGCCAACGCCACCGAGTACGGCCTGTCCGGTTCCATCTGGACCCGGGACGTGGGCCGCGCCCTGCGCGTGTCGAGCGCCGTCCGCGCCGGGAACCTCTCCGTCAACTCCCACTCCAGCGTCCGCTACTGGACCCCGTTCGGCGGCTTCAAGCAGTCGGGCATCGGCCGCGAACTCGGCCCGGACGCCCTGGCCGCCTTCACCGAAACCAAGAACGTCTTCATCAGCACGGAGGGCCCCGCACAGTGAGCGCATCGACCGACGACATCATCTGCCGCCGCCTGGTCGGCCGTACCGCCGTCATCACCGGTGCCGGCAGCGGCATCGGCCTCGCCACCGCGCGCCGGCTCGCCTCCGAGGGCGCCCACGTCGTCTGCGGTGACGTCGACGAGCCCCGGGGCAAGGCCGCCGCCGAGGAGATCGGCGGCGTCTTCGTGAAGGTCGACGTCACCGACCCCGAGCAGGTCGACGCGCTGTTCAAGACCGCGTACGACACCTACGGGTCCGTCGACATCGCCTTCAACAACGCGGGCATCTCACCGCCCGACGACGACTCGATCCTGGAGACGGGCCTGGAGGCCTGGAAGCGCGTCCAGGAGGTCAACCTCACGTCGGTGTACCTGTGTTGCAAGGCCGCGATCCCCTACATGCGGCAACAGGGCAGGGGCTCCATCATCAACACCGCGTCGTTCGTGGCCAGGATGGGTGCCGCGACCTCGCAGATCTCGTACACCGCCTCCAAGGGCGGCGTGCTCGCCATGTCCCGTGAGCTGGGCGTGCAGTTCGCCCGCGAGGGCATCCGCGTGAACGCCCTGTGCCCCGGGCCGGTCGACACCCCCCTCCTCCAGGAACTGTTCGCCACGGATCCGGAGCGGGCCGCGCGCCGCCTCGTGCACATCCCGCTCGGGCGCTTCGCGAAGGCCGAGGAGATCGCCGCGGCGGTCGCGTTCCTCGCCAGCGACGACTCCTCGTTCGTCAACGCCACGGACTTCCTGGTGGACGGCGGAATCTCGGGCGCGTACGTGACGCCCCTGTAGGTCTGTTGAGGAGGCGGCCATGTGCCGGGCGCCGGGCGGCGCCTAGAGTGCCTGGATGAGCATGACGCCCCCGCCCGGCTGGTACCGGGACCCCTCCGCCCCGCACGTGGAGCGCTGGTGGGACGGGACCGCCTGGACCGAACACCGGCGCACCCCCGAGGCACCGACCCCGCAACAGCCGTACAGCCAGCCGCAGTTCGCGCCTTCGACGCCGACGGTGCCACTCGGGACCGGCGGCTTCGGCGGCCCCGGCGGCGGCTCCGGCGGTGGCTCCGGCCGTGCGAAGGCGATCGTCCTCACCACGGCGGCGGTCGTCCTGGTCGCCGCGATCGTCACGGGCGCCGTCGTCCTGAGCGGGGATGACGGCGACCCGCAGACGCGGACCGCGCCGACGTCCGCGCCCACGAGCGACTCGCCCGCACCCTCGGAGTCCGCCTCGGAACCGTCCGCCGACGACCCCTCCGTCGTCGTGGACGAGCTCAACGGCATCACCCTGCCCCTCCTCGACGGCTGGGCCAGAGCCGAGAACGTCACCGAGACCGACATCATGATGACCACGCCGGGGACGTACGACTGCCCGGGCGACGACGGCCTCTGCCGCCACGGCACGGTCATCTCGCGCACGGTGACCGCGAACGACGAGAAGTCCCCCGAGGCTCTCGCCAAGGACGACATATCCGAGGCGGCCGACCGGGCGTACGACCGCGACAAGCTCAACCAGCGCCCCTTCCACGGCATCACGTCCCACGAGCTGGTCGGGCAGGGGCCGGTGGCGGTCGCGGGGCGCACCGGGTACTTCGTGCGCTGGCGGGTCAAGACCGAGGTGGGGCCCGGCGGTTACGTCCAGTCGATGGCGTTCCCGTCCAGCGTCGGCTCGGAGTCGCTCGTCATGGTGCGGTACGCCTTCGACGCGGGCGAGGAGGGGCCGCCGCTCACCGACATGGACCGGATCACCAAGGGGATCCGGCCGGTGGGCGACGCGGGTACGAGCGGCGGCGTGGGCAGCAGCATCGGCCCCACCACCCAGTAGCCGACCTCGACTTCCCGGGCCAAGGTCGGCTACCGGCTACCGGCTACCGGCTACCGGCCATTGGCCATCGGCCGTTGGTCATCGGGCATCAGCCATCGGCCGTTGGTCATCGGGCATCGGCTAGAGGAACGTGTGGCCTTCCCCGCGATAGGTCGGGACCGTCGCCGTCACCGCGTCGCCCTCCACGAGGTGCAGCGCGTCGAACCGCTCGCACAGCTCCCCGGCCTTCGCGTGCCGGAACCACACCTTGTCGCCGATCAGCAGATCGTCCGCGGGCGAGCCGAGCAGCGGCGTCTGCACCTCGCCGGCCCCCTCCTGGGAGTCGTACCGCAGCCCCTCGGGCAGGTACGGCTCGGGCGACCGGTCGGGGCCCGCGACGCCCGACGCCGGGTAACCGCCGCCGAGGACGGTCACGACACCCACCCCCGGCCTGCGCACGACGGGCTGCGCGAAGAGCGCGGCCGGACGCCCGCTGAACGACGTGTAGTTGTCGAAGAGCCGCGGCACGTACAGCCCCGACCCGGCCGCGATCTCGGTCACCGCGTCCTCGGCCGCGGTGTGCTGGACGCTGCCCGTGCCACCGCCGTTGACGAACTCCAGGTCCGGCGCGACCGCCCGTACCGCCCGCACGACGTCCGCACGGCGCTGGGCCAGCTCCTTGCGGGCGGTGGCCTGCATCAGCCGGATCGCACGGGAGCGCACCGGCTGCCCGCGCAGGGCGTCGCCCACCCCCGCGATGTGCCCCTCGTACGCCATGATTCCGACGAGCCGGAAACCGGGCGTACGCGCGACCGTACGGGCCATCTCGGCGAGCTGGGCGGGGGAGCGCAGCGGCGAACGGCGGGCGCCGATCCGGATCCGGCCGCCGAGCATCCTCAGCGCCGTGTCCAACTCCAGGCAGACGCGCACCTCTTCGCGTCCGCCGTCCCGGGCGTCGTCGATCAGCCTCAGCTGCGCCGGGTCGTCGACCATGACGGTCACCGCGGCCGCGAGCTTCGGATCGGCGGCGAGCTCCGCGTACGCCTTGCGGTCCGTGGACGGATAGGCGAGCAGTACGTCCTCGAAACCGGAGCGGGCCAGCCACAGCGACTCGGCGAGCGTGAACGACATGATCCCGGCGAAGCCGTCCCGGGCGAGGACACGTTCGAGCAGGGCCCGGCAGCGCACGGACTTGCTCGCGACGCGTATGGGTTTGCCTGCCGCCCTGCGTACGAGATCGTCCGCGTTGGCGTCGAAGGCCTCCAGGTCCACGATCGCGACGGGTGCGTCTAGGTGAGCGGTGGCCCGGTCGTAGCGGGCGCGGTCAGCGGCGCGGGCAGTCATGGACGAAGCCTGCCAGACCTGATTACCGCAGGGTAGGGGGACGTTCCGGGCAGATGCCCCGGGCCTGTGGACTGGTTCCCACTCGCACAGCGTCAACCCGTAGAGTGACGCGCACGCAAGCAGGGAACGGGTCCGAGGGGTTCCTTCGGCGGGCCGGTCGCCGGGGCCGAGGAAACGGGGGGTGCATGAGCACGGAAGCGCGCCGCGCCTCCATTCCTCCACGGCCCTCGACGCCCCCCGATCCGCCCGCGGCGGAGAGCGCGGGAGAGCGGTCCGAGGGGTCCGAGGGGCCCGGAAGTACAGGACCTGGAAATACAGGGCCGGGAAACGCGGCGCCTGGAACTACGGGGTGTGGAACTACGGGGTCTGAAACTACGGGGCTCGGGCATCCGCGTACGCCGTCCGGTCGCGCCGCCTCCGGTGCGGCCGAGAGTTCGGACCGTCGGCCGGGGCGTGGCTCCGTCGGCCCTGAGAACCCCGGGTACGCCGAGCGCGGGTCCGAGGCCGCGGGTGTTCCGGCGGGACCGGAGCGCACCGACGCCGACAGCACGGACGACTCCCTGCCGAGGCGCGCTCCCTCGGACGCACCGCTGAGGCCCGGCGTCGCGGAGGCTCGGCCGAGCTCCGGCGCCCCGGCCACACCACGACGGCCGTACGTGTCCGACGGGGCCGGTCCCCGAAGCACGAACTCGGCCGCCGCACCCGAGTTCCCGAACCTCCGTCCCGCCGGCGAACGGCGGCACACACCGGAAACGCTCCCGCCTCCGCGTGCTTCGGCACGCTTCCCGGACGCGCCGCCGTCCGACACGGGTGCCCTGCCACGGCTGGACAAGCCGTCCGTTCCCCCGCGTCCGGCCACCGGACCGCGCCCCGCGCCGGCGGGCGCGGAGGGTGCGGCTCGCTCGCCGCGTCCTCCGGCCAGGGACCCCGAGGCGACCCCAAGGCGTGCCGAACAGACGGGAGTTCCGCCGCGTCCGGCGGGGGATCCGCGCGCCCCGAGAAGGAACGCCGCGGACACGACCGAGGTCCCGCCGCGCCCCGCGAACGCACCGGGAGCGACGGGAGCGCCAGGAACAACGGGAACAACGGGGACGACGGGGACGACGGGAACGGCCGACCGGGGCCCTCGGGGCATGGACGGTCCGCCGCGTTCCGCGAACGCATCAGGAGCGACGGGTACGACGGGAACGACGGGAACAGCTGACCGCGGTACGCGGGCAGCGGACGGTCCGCCGCGCCCCGCGGCCGCCCCCCGCGCCCCGATGACGAACAACGGCGAGGGCAGGTCCGCCCCGCCCCGTCCCGCCACCGAGCCGAGGACGGGCGGCAAGGGCACTTCCCAGGAGCGCCCCGGCCCCGGTCTGCCCCTGCGTCCGTTCGCCCCGCCGCGGCCGACGACTCCGGCGCCCCGACCGGACACCCCCGAGCGCCGCGTCGCGCCGCCGTCCGGTCCGGGCGCCGCGGAACGTC
The DNA here is from genome assembly GCF_026341515.1 of Streptomyces sp. NBC_00878. Lineage (NCBI taxonomy): Bacteria > Bacillati > Actinomycetota > Actinomycetes > Kitasatosporales > Streptomycetaceae > Streptomyces > Streptomyces sp. NBC_00878. The sequence continues at coordinate 8,937,351 of NZ_JAPEOK010000001.1, forward strand.
CGGCCAGGCCGCCCGTGCCGCCGCGGCCGACTACCTTCCATCCCTCCGCACCGCGAACCGGCGCACCCTGGGAAACCCCGTCGGAGACCACCACCAGGCTCCGGCCCCTCCAGGCCGACCCGCCCGCGGCGCCAGGCACCGGCACCCCGCGCAACGACATCCACCTGTCCAGCTCGGCGGAGTCCTTCACGGATCCCTTGCCGCACGCCACCCGGCCCCCGGACCCGGCACACCGGCCCTTCGTCTCCCTCGCGGCTCCCGACACGTACGACAGCGACACCGCCCACCAGCGCACGGCGGGCGCCCGGCCGCGCCCCCGCCTCGCGACCGTCGCGGCCTGCGTCGTGCTGGGGCTCGGGCTCATCGGCGGTGCGGTGACGGGCAGTTGGCTGTCCGGCGACAGCGGGGACGGCGCCGCGACGCCGAGCGCGTTCACGACGGCCGGGGAGCTGTGGCACAGCATCCCCGTGGACCAGCTCTTCCCGCCCACCGTCGACGGCGAGGGCGCGGGCCCCGGTGGCGCCGACCGCGTGTGGACCCGTATCGCCGTGGCCCCGGACAGTGGCTGTGAGGACGCCTTCGACACCCTCCTGCGCAAGGCTCTCGCCCCCGCGGGCTGTCTGCGCCTCCTGCGCGCGACCTACACGGACGCCACCCGCAGCCACCTCACCACGGTCGGCCTGCTGTTCACCAAGGCGGACGCCGCGGTCATGGGCACCCTGCGCACCCGGTTCAAGACGCAGGGCCTCGACCGGCGGAGCGACCTCGTCCCCCGCCCGTACGCGGCGCGGGGCACCCTCGCCGCCGGGTTCGGCGACGCCCAGCGCGCGTCCTGGACCGTGTCGGTCGTGGCCGACGCCCCGGTCGTCGTCTACGCGGTCTCCGGTTTCGCCGACGGCCGTACGGTCCCCGAACCGCAGCCCGCCGAGGACGCGATGAAGGCCGACGCCACCACGCCCCCCGCCCAGGCCGGCCTAGGCCACGACGCACGGGGCCTCGCCGACCGCGTCGAGCGAAGCCTCCGCAAGACCGTCAACTCGGCCACGGAGAAGCCGTCATGAGCCGCAGCGCACTGCCCCGGAGGGGGCTCGTGGTCGGTCTCCTGGCCGCCACGCTCACCCTCCTCCCCGCGACCGCCGCCCACGCCGACGGCATCCGCGCCAAGCAGTGGGCCCTCGAAGCGATGCACACGCGGGAGGCGTGGCAGGCGACGAAGGGCGAGGGCATCACCGTCGCCGTCCTCGACACGGGCGTCGACGACGAACACCCTGACCTGGCGGGCAACGTCCTCGCAGGCCGGGACATGGTCGGCTTCGGCGCCGGCCGCGGCGACCGCCCCTGGGCCCGCCACGGCACCGCGATGGCGGGCATCATCGCGGGGCACGGACACGGCGTGGGCAACGCCGACGGAGTCATGGGAATCGCCCCCGAGGCGAAGATCCTCCCCGTCCGCGTGATCCTCGAAGACGGCGACTCCGCCCGCGCCAAGGCCCGCAACACCCGCGGGAACGCCCTCGCCGAAGGCATCCGCTGGGCCGCCGACCAAGGCGCCGACGTCATCAACCTCTCCCTCGGCGACGACTCCAAGTCCGCCCACCCCGAAGCTTCCGAGGACGCCGCCGTCCAGTACGCCCTGAAGAAGGGCTCCGTCGTCGTCGCCTCGGCCGGCAACGGCGGCGAGAAGGGCGACCACATCTCGTACCCGGCGGCCTACCCGGGCGTCATCGCCGCGACCGCCGTGGACAAGTACGGCACCCGCGCCTCGTTCTCCACCCGCCGCTGGTACGCCACGGTCAGCGCGCCCGGCGTCGACGTCGTCATCGCCGACCCGGACCAGAAGTACTACGAGGGCTGGGGCACCAGCGCCGCGTCGGCCTTCGTCTCCGGCGCCGTCGCACTCGTCAAGGCGGCCCACCCCGGCCTGTCGCCGGCCCAGATCAAGCAACTCCTGGAGGACACGGCCCGCGACGCCCCCGCCGGCGGCCGCGACGACTCCAGGGGCTTCGGCTTCGTGGACCCCGCGGCAGCCATCAAGACCGGCGCCCGGCTGAAGCCCGAGGGCCTGACCGCGGCGGCCCACGACAACAAGTACTTCGGCAAGGGCCCCGACACCGCCGAGGAGGAGAAGTCCACTTCGGCCTGGGTGGGCCCGCTGGCCGGCAGCACCGGCGGCGTCCTCCTGGTGGTGGCCATCATCCTCTGGCGAGGCAGCAGAAGGCCAACCGCCCGGTAGGGTGCGCGGCCAGTCCAAACCAACCCGCGCATACCCACAAACTCAGGCTCCCTCAAAGCAGGCCACCGCGGCCTTCGCCGCCGCCTCCACCAGCGAAATCCCCTTCGCCTTCGTCGAGTTGCCGTCGGACAACACCGCCACCAGAAACCCGCGACCGCCCACGCTCACCCGCCCCACGCTGTTGATGTCCCACAGCCCGGTCGCGCTCCGCGGCAACCACCCGTTCTTCAGGGCGAGTTGATCGGCGCCCGCGGCCGACACCCCCCAGTCCTGTCCCGCGGCGATCTCCCCCATGAGCCCGGCCAGATATGCCCGGGAGTCCTCACTCAACTCCGACCTCTCTCCGAACACCTGCCGCAACAAGGTGAGTTGATCGGCGGCCGTGGTCTGCGTCAGCCCCCACAGCGCACCGTCCCCGCCCTCGGTGTCCACCAGCCCGAACCGCTTGTTCGCCGCCCGCAACCCCTCCGCCTGCCCGATCGCCGACCACAACGCGGTCGCCGACGCGTTGTCACTGATCCGGATCATCGCGGCGGCGTACGTCCGTTCCTGCGCGGTGAGCCCCCGGCCCGCGTCCTGCGCCCGCAACAGCAGCGCGGCCAGAATGTCGACCTTCACGATGCTCGCGGTGTCGAAGGCCCCGTCCCCGTACACCGCACTCTCACCGGACGAGACATCCAGCACCGCCACCGACACCGCCGCCCCGCCCTCGACGGCCACGGACTCCATCGCCTCGGCGAGCAGGGCGTCCCGGTCCACCACGGGATCGGGAGTGGGCGTGGGAGTGGAGGTGGGCGTGGGCGTGGGCGTGGAACTGGCCTTGGGCGTGGGCGCAGGTATGGACGCAGCCACGGGCGCCGCCGCAGGTTCCACCGTCGTCTCCCTCGTGGCCGTCGCCTCGGACGCGGTCACCCACGCACCGGGCGACACCGAGGACGATACGAGCACGTCGGCCTCGCGCGCCTGTGCCTTCACGTACACGGTCCCCGGGGAGGTGGCGCCCACAAGGACGACGGAGGCGACCGAGGCGTACACGAGAGGCCTGCGGCGGGACGTACGGTCACTGCGCAGACGTGCACTGTGAGGGAACATGCCGCGATCGTGGGCCCCGGCACTGTGCGCTCGATTAGCCGGATGTTAGAAGCGTGTCAGCGATCCCTGAGAAACTCGTGAATCCCGTGAACGACGGGTTTCCGAGCGGCACAAAGCGCGCGATCGGCCCACCGGACGGGGCACCCGCGCCCCACCGATAGGGTCGGTGCCCGTGGCGAACAAGAACATCCCCGACCCCGGCTTCTCCGACGACGACGGCTCCGCCGACCCCCGGCTGAGCGCGGCGCTCACGGCCTGGGCCGAGGACCGGTCCGCACACGGCCCCGTCCTCGCGGCGCTCAAGGAGGCCCGGCTCCTCGTCCCCGTCGTCGCCGTGCTCGGCGAGGTCGAGGAGGACGAGAAGGGGCTGCGCCGCGAGAAGACCAGCGACATGGCCGTCCCCACCCTCAAGGCAGGGAACAGGACCGCCCTGCCCGCCTTCACGTCCACCGAGTCGCTGGCCCGCTGGGACCCCGAGGCCCGCCCTGTCGCCGTACCCCTGCACCAGGCCCTCCAGGCCGCCGCCCACGAGAAGGCCGACACGGTCGTACTCGACCTCGCGGGCCCCGTCCCGTACGAGCTGACGGGCCCGGCCCTGCTGGCGCTCGCCGAGGGGCGTACGTCGACGGATCCACTGGCCGATCCCGCCGTGGTCGCCGCGGTACGCGCCGCGGTCGCCGACGAGCCCCTGGTGCTCAGTGCCCACCTCGGCCCCGGCCAGGCCGACGGCACCCTCGCCCTCGTACTGGACCCGTCCGCCGCCCCGGCCGAGACCGCCCGGGCCGTCGCCCAGCGCCTCGCCGCCGACGAAACACTGAGGGCCCGCCTGGTACGCGGCCTCGACCTGGCACTCCTGCCGGCCGGGGCGACGCCACCGGGCGAGCCCTTGTACGTACGCGGGTAAGGCCCACATACGGCGGTAATAGCAACGAACAGAAGCAACAGAAGAAGCAGAAGGAACGACGGACGGGTCAGCCGAAGATCGGGCCCGTGTACTTCTCGCCCGGGCCCTGGCCCGGCTCGTCCGGGACGATCGACGCCTCGCGGAACGCCAGCTGCAGCGACTTCAGGCCGTCGCGCAGCGGGGCCGCGTGGAAGGAGCTGATCTCGGTCGCGCTCGCGTCGAGCAGCCCGGCCAGCGCGTGCACCAGCTTGCGCGCCTCGTCGAGGTCTTTGTACTTGTCGCCCTCCTCGGTCAGACCGAGCTTCACGGCGGCGGCGCTCATCAGGTTGACGGCGACCGTCACGAGGACCTCGACCGCGGGGACCTCGGCGATGTCGCGGGTCATGGCGTCGAAGTCGGGGGACTCAGCAGGGGTCTCACTCATGCCCCACACGATAGGCCCCGGTTCGTCGAGGCCCGTCCGCGGGAGCCAGGGAGCAGCCTGGGGCAGCCGGGGGAGGCAGCTCGGGAGCAGCCCGGGAACAGTGCGTGCACGCCGATTCGCACCACCCCGGGGGAGCTGCTAACCTTGTGTTACGACCGGTCGGACACTCCTGTGCCCGGCCCGCAAGTGGAGGCTCCGAACTCCCACCCGACCATCCTCACGGACGGCGGGTCACCCGGTCAGGCGGCCACCATCGTTCCGTACGGACGATGGAGTCGCTGGATATGCGCCCCGCGGGCCACCGCGGCGGTGCTCCGGTCATTCTTGGAGCCACCGCCTGTGTCCCGTCCGGGGCATTTTTCATGCGCCGAGGTGGTTGGTCCAGTGAAACAGACGTACGCGAGCTGTCTGCCAGGCAGCCGTGTGGTGCTATCCGAGGAGGATCCATCAGCACCGAGCCCCGCATCAACGACCGGATTCGCGTTCCCGAGGTGCGACTTGTCGGTCCCAGTGGCGAGCAGGTAGGGATTGTTCCGCTTGCCAAGGCCCTGGAGCTTGCGCAGGAGTACGACCTCGACCTGGTCGAGGTGGCGGCGAGCGCTCGTCCGCCCGTCTGCAAGCTCATGGACTACGGGAAGTTCAAGTACGAGTCGGCCATGAAGGCCCGTGAGGCGCGCAAGAATCAGGCGCACACGGTCATCAAGGAAATGAAGCTCCGGCCGAAGATCGACCCGCACGACTACGACACCAAAAAGGGTCACGTAGTCCGGTTCCTCAAGCAGGGCGACAAGGTCAAGATCACGATTATGTTCCGTGGTCGCGAGCAGTCCCGGCCGGAGCTCGGCTACCGACTGCTGCAGCGTCTCGCTTCGGACGTCGAGGACCTCGGGTTCGTCGAGTCGAACCCGAAGCAGGACGGCCGAAACATGATCATGGTTCTCGGCCCGCACAAGAAGAAGACCGAGGCGATGGCCGAGGCCCGTGAGGCTCAGGCGGCACGCAAGGCGGAGGCGAAGGCCAACCCGGGCAAGTCGCAGAACCACACGGGCGACGACATCCCCGACGGGGAGGTCGCCGACGCCGAGATCGCCGAGGCCCCGGCCGAGGCATCCGCCGAGGCCTGATCCCGGGACGCGAGTCCCAAGGGGGTTTCCGGACGCGAGTCCGGGGACGTCAACCGATACACATGACGTTCCGTTGTGCCCGGTTTCACGACCGGGCACAGGAGCGCCACCGACGAGGAGAGAACGGCGCTATGCCGAAGAACAAGTCGCACAGCGGTGCCAGCAAGCGCTTCAAGATCACCGGCTCCGGCAAGGTGCTCCGTGAGCGCGCCGGCAAGCGCCACCTGCTCGAGCACAAGTCGTCGCGCCTGACGCGCCGCCTCACCGGCAACGCCGAGATGGCCCCGGGCGACGCCAAGAAGATCAAGAAGCTTCTCGGCAAGTGACGTACCGGCGCCTGATCGTTCGATCGCCGCGCGCCGTACGCCAGGACCGGGACCCCATCGATTTCGGGCCGTGTGAGTCCCACCACGGCCCCGCTACAAGGAGTTAACAAGTGGCACGCGTCAAGCGGGCAGTCAACGCCCACAAGAAGCGCCGGGCAATCCTCGAAGCCGCCAGCGGCTACCGCGGTCAGCGTTCGCGCCTGTACCGCAAGGCCAAGGAGCAGGTCACCCACTCCCTGGTCTACAACTACAACGACCGCAAGAAGCGCAAGGGCGACTTCCGTCGGCTGTGGATCCAGCGCATCAACGCCGCTGCCCGCGCCAACGGCATCACCTACAACCGCTTCATCCAGGGTCTGAACGCGGCCAACATCGAGGTCGACCGCAAGATCCTCGCGGAGCTGGCCGTCAACGACGCCAACGCGTTCGCCGCGCTCGTCGAGGTCGCGCAGAAGGCGCTGCCGTCGGACGTCAACGCGCCCAAGGCTGCGTGACGCTCGCGCTGGCCTTGGCCGGAACCGCTGTGGACCCGCTCGCCTTTCGGCTTGCGGGTCCACTTGTGTTTTCCTCCGCTGCGCGTGGGGCCGGCCGTTTCGGCACCGCCGGCCTCCGCCGCCGTGGCTGAACGCCGCCGCGGCGGAAACAGGGCCCGGCTCCGCGGATCCAGCGGAACCAGTTGCCCAGGACTGCGAAGCCCAGACCCGCGAAGCAGCGGAATGACGTGCCCCACCCGTGAACCAAAGGTGAACCCATGCCTGTCGGCCCCGAGCTGATCTCCCCCCGTTCCGCGCGTGTTTCCGCCGCCCGGCGGCTCGCGAGGCGGAACTTCCGGGGGAAGGAGCGGCTGTTCCTCGCGGAGGGGCCGCAGGCCGTGCGGGAGGCCGCCGGGCACCGGGGGGACGGCGGCGAGACGCTGGTCGAGCTGTTCGTGACGCCGGACGCCGCCGAGCGGTACGCCGACATCGTGGGGGAGGCCCGGGACGCCGGAGCCCGGGTGCACCTCGCCGACGAGGACGTGATCGCGGACATCTCGACGACCGTCACCCCGCAGGGACTCGTCGGGATCTGCCGGTTCCTGGACACGCCGTTCGAGGAGATCCTCAAGGCCGAGCCGAGGCTGGTCGCCGTACTCGCGAACGTCCGGGACCCCGGGAACGCCGGCACCGTCCTGCGCTGCGCCGACGCCGCGGGCGCCGACGCCGTCGTCCTCACCGACGCGTCCGTCGACCTCTACAACCCCAAGTCCGTGCGCGCGTCGGTCGGTTCACTGTTCCATCTGCCCGTCGCGGTCGGCGTACCCGTGGAGCACGCGGTGCGGGGGCTCAAGGACGTCGGGGTACGGATCCTCGCCGCCGACGGAGCGGGCGAGGACGACCTCGACGACGAGCTCGACAAGGGCACCATGAGCGGGCCCACGGCCTGGGTCTTCGGGAACGAGGCGTGGGGGCTCCCGGAGGAGACGCGCGCGCTGGCGGACGCCGTCGTGCGCGTACCCATTCACGGCAGGGCCGAGAGCTTGAACCTCGCGACGGCGGCCGCCGTATGTCTCTACGCGTCGGCTCGTGCGCAGCGTGCCCGCCGTGCTGGTTCCTGAGGGGGTCCGTTCCGTCACTCCCAGCTAGTAGGGTGACGGGCTCGGGGGCCCTGCGCCAGACGAGAGGTGGGGTACGGGGATGAGCGTCGGCACGGGCGGTGCGAAGAGCGCACTGCGGGCACATGACGTGCGGAGCGCGCCCGCGTCCCGGCACGCTGATCTCACCGAACTCGGCATCGACCCCGACGAACTGCCCGACGGACTCGTGATCGCCGACGAGCGCGGCCGGGTGATCTGCTTCAACGCCGCTGCCGCCCGCATCACCGCCACGTCCGCCGCCGACGCTCTCGGCCGGCATCTGGAGTGGGCACTGCCGTTAGAGGACCTCGAAGGCCGCCGCTGGTGGCAGCTGACCGATCCGTACGGCGGCCTGGCGATCCGGGTCGGGCAGCCCGAGCGCAATCTGCTGCTCCCCGGGGGCCGGGAGGTCCTGGTCTCGGCGCGGTACGTGCGAGTGCGGCCCACCGGCCCGATCCGCCGGGTCGTCGTCTCCCTCCGCGACACCGAGGCCCGCCGCCGCACCGAGCGCAGTCACGCCGAGCTGATCGCCACGGTCGCCCACGAGCTCCGCTCGCCGCTCACCTCCGTGAAGGGCTTCACCGCGACGCTGCTCGCCAAGTGGGAGCGGTTCACGGACGACCAGAAGAAGCTGATGCTGGAGACGGTGGACGCGGACGCCAACCGGGTCACCCGGCTCATCGCCGAGCTCCTCGACATCTCGCGCATCGACTCCGGGCGCCTCGAACTGCGCCGTCAGCCCGTCGACATAGGTGCCGCCGTCGGCCGGCACATCCAGGCGTACGTCGCCTCCGGCCAGTCCGCCGACCGCTTCCTGCTGCGCATCGGCCAGCCCCTGCCCGATCTGTGGGCCGACCCCGACAAGGTCGACCAGGTGCTGAGCAACCTGCTGGAAAATGCGGTGCGGCACGGCGAGGGAACCGTCACCATCGACGTAGAGCCCGCGCCGTCACTCCGCGAAGGAGAGGACGCCTGCACGTCGGTCACGGTGAGCGACGAAGGCCCCGGCATCCCGGAGGAGTCCATGAACCGCGTCTTCACCCGCTTCTGGCGGGGCAGCAAGCGCGGCGGCACCGGCCTAGGCCTCTACATCGTCAAGGGCATCGTCGAAGCCCACGGCGGCACCATCACGGTCGGCCGCGCCGCCGAGGGCGGCGCACAGTTCCGATTTACGTTGCCCGTGGGCACCCCGGCGTACCTGCAGTAACGCCGAAGAGGCCCCACGGGCGCATTCGCACACCTCACCCCCGTTAGACTCGGCCTTTGGCACCTTTGCGTCCCCTTTTCAGGGACAGGGCGTCTCGTTTTCAGAGACAGGGCGTCCCGCGAGTCGCGACGGGGACCGTTGGCCAACCAATCGGAAGCACGGGAAGAGATGTCGGCACCGAACAAGTCGTACGACCCTGTTGAGGTCGAGGCACTGAAACCGGAAGAGATCGAGCGCATGCGGGACGAGGCGCTCGCCGCCTTCGCCGCCGCCGGTGACCTCGACGCGCTCCAGGAGGCCAAGGTCGCCCACACCGGCGGCGCCTCGCCGCTGGCCCTCGCCAACCGCGAGATCGGCGCCCTGCCCCCGCACGCCAAGGCCGCGGCCGGCAAGCTGGTCGGCCAGGCCCGCGGCGCGGTGAACAAGGCGCTCGCCGCCCGCCAGGCCGAACTGGAGGCCGAGCGCGACGCACGCGTGCTCGTCGAGGAGGCCGTGGACGTCACGCTGCCCTACGACCGCGTACCGTCCGGCGCCCGGCACCCGCTGACCACCATGATGGAGCGGGTCGCGGACGTCTTCGTGTCCATGGGATACGAGATCGCCGAGGGCCCCGAGGTCGAGGCGGAGTGGTTCAACTTCGACGCCCTGAACTTCGGCCCGGACCACCCGGCCCGGCAGATGCAGGACACCTTCTTCGTACAGGGTCCCAAGGGCGCCAACGGTTCCAAGGGCGCCGACAGCGACGGCGAGTCCGGTGTCGTGCTCCGTACGCACACCTCGCCCGTGCAGGCCCGCGCGCTCCTCGACCGGGAGCCGCCCGTCTACGTCGTGTGCCCCGGCCGCGTCTACCGCACCGACGAGCTGGACGCCACGCACACGCCGGTCTTCCACCAGATCGAGCTGCTCGCCGTCGACGAGGGCCTGACCATGGCCGACCTCAAGGGCACCCTGGACCACATGGTCCAGTCGCTCTTCGGTGCGGACATGAAGACCCGGCTGCGCCCGAACTACTTCCCCTTCACCGAGCCGTCCGCCGAGATGGACATGCTCTGCTACGTCTGCAAGGGCGAGTCCGTCGGCAACCCCGACCGCTCCTGCCGCACCTGCTCCAGCGAGGGCTGGATCGAGCTGGGCGGCTGCGGCATGGTCAACCCGCGCGTGCTGACCGCGTGCGGTGTGGACCCCGAGAAGTACAGCGGATTCGCCTTCGGGTTCGGCATCGAGCGGATGCTGATGTTCCGCCACAACGTCGAAGACATGCGAGACATGGTCGAGGGTGACGTCCGGTTCACCCGGCCGTTCGGGATGGAGATCTGATGCGGGTCCCGCTTTCCTGGCTGCGGGAGTACGTCGACCTCCCCGCCACCGAGACCGGCCGCGATGTGCAGGCCAAGCTCGTTTCCGCCGGCCTGGAGGTCGAGAGGGTCGAGCAGCTCGGCGCTGACCTCAAGGGGCCGCTCGTCGTCGGCCGGGTGCTGACCATCGAGGAGCTGGAGGGCTTCAAGAAGCCCATCCGCTTCTGCACGGTCGACGTCGGTACGGCCAATGGCACCGGTGAGCCGCAGGAGATCGTCTGCGGCGCCCGCAACTTCGCCGCCGGCGACAAGGTCGTCGTGGTCCTGCCCGGCGCCGTGCTGCCCGGCAACTTCGCGATCGCCGCGCGCAAGACGTACGGCAAGACCTCGCACGGCATGATCTGCTCCGGCGACGAGCTGGGCATGGGCGACGACGGCAGCGGCGGCATCATCGTCCTGCCGCCCGAGCACGAGGTCGGCACCGACGCCGTCGAGCTGCTCGAACTCGTCGACGAGGTCCTCGACATCGCCGTCACGCCCGACCGGGGCTACGCGCTCTCGATGCGCGGCGTCGCCCGCGAGGCCGCCACCGCCTACGGGCTGCCGCTGCGCGACCCGGCGCTGCTCGACGTACCGGGTCCGAACGCGTTCGGCTACCCCGTGCAGGTCTCCGACCCGCAGGGCTGCGACCGCTTCACCGCGCGCACCATCACCGGTCTGTCGCCCGAGGCGCACTCCCCGATCTGGCTGCGGCGGCGCCTCCAGAAGGCGGGCATGCGCCCGATCTCGCTGGCCGTCGACATCACCAACTACGTGATGCTGGAGCTGGGGCAGCCCCTGCACGCGTACGACCGTTCCCGTGTCCAGGGCGCGATCGGTGTGCGCCGGGCCGAGCCGGGCGAGAAGCTCACCACCCTCGACGGCGCCAAGCGCACGCTGGACGCCGAGGACCTGGTGATCACCGACGAACGCGGGCCGATCGGCCTGGCCGGTGTCATGGGCGGTGCCCACACCGAGATCGACGACACCGAGGGCACCACCACCGAGGTCGTCGTCGAGGCCGCGCACTTCGACCCGATCTCCATCGCGCGCACGGCCCGCCGCCACAAGCTGGCCTCCGAGGCGTCCAAGCGCTTCGAGCGGGGCGTCGACCCGGAGGCCGCGTCCGCCGCGGCCCAGCGCACGGTCGACCTCCTCGTCCTGCTCGCGGGCGGCACCGCCGACGCCGGCGTCACCGAGGTCATCGCGCCCTCCGCGCCGCGCACCATCACCATCCCGGCGAACCACCCGGACAAGGTCGCGGGCGTCGACTACGGCCGCGAGACCGTCGTACGCCGTCTTCAGCAGGTCGGCTGCGACGTCTACGGGACGGACGAGCTGATCGTCACCGTCCCGTCCTGGCGGCCCGACCTGACGGACCCGAACGACCTGGCCGAAGAGGTCATCCGTCTTGAGGGCTACGAGAACCTGCCCTCGACCCTGCCGAAGCCCCCGGCGGGCCTCGGCCTCACCGACCGGCAGCGGCTGCACCGCCGGGTCGGCCGCGCGCTGGCCGGCGCGGGTTATGTCGAGGCGCTGAACTACCCGTTCATCGGCGAGCACGTCTTCGACCAGCTCGGCCTGGCCGCGGACGACCCGAAGCGCCGGGTCGTCAAGCTGGTCAACCCGCTCTCCGACGAGGAGCCCGCACTCCGTACGACGCTGCTGCCGGGCCTTCTTCAGGCCCTGCGCCGCAACGACGGGCGGGGCTCGCACGACCTGGCGCTCTTCGAGACGGGCCTGGTCTTCCACCCGCAGGACGAACTGCGCGTCGCGGTGCGCCTGCCCGTCGACCGCCGTCCCACGGACGAGGAGATCGCGTCCCTCACCGACGCGCTCCCCGTCCAGCCCCGGCACGCCGCCGTCGTCCTCGCGGGCGCCCGTGAGCAGGCCGGCTGGTGGGGCAAGGGCCGCCCGGCCGACTGGGCCGACGCCGTCGAGGCCGCGCGCGCCCTCGCCCACGAGGCGGGGACCGAACTCCTCGTACGCCAGGGCCAGTACGGGCCGTGGCACCCGGGCCGCTGCGCCGAGCTCGCCGTAGTCGTCGACGGTGCCGAGCGGGTCATCGGGTACGCGGGCGAGCTGCACCCCCGTGTCCTCAAGGCCCTGGGGCTGCCCGCGCGCACCTGTGCGATGGAGCTGAACCTGGACGTGCTGGAGGCGGCGAGTGCGGGCGTTCCGCAGGGTCCGCATGTCTCGACCTTCCCCGTCGCCACGCAGGACGTCGCGCTGGTCGTCTCCCAGGACGTGCCGGCGGCCGACGTCGAGGCCGCGCTCCGCGAGGGGGCGGGTGAACTGCTGGAGTCCATCCGGCTGTTCGACGTCTACGCGGGTGAGCAGCTCGGCGAGGGGCAGAAGTCGCTGGCGTACGCGCTGCGGTTCCGCGCGGACGATCGCACGTTGACCGTGGACGAGGCCTCCGCGGCGCGTGACGCTGCCGTTGCCCTCGCGGGTGAGCGTGCGGGGGCCGTTCTTCGGAGCTAGCTCTCTGTAAGTGGTGCCGGGGAACTGCGGGTTGATGGCTTGCTGCGGATGCGTCGTGGCTTGTCGCGCAGTTCCCCGCGCCCCTTTCGGGGCGCTGTTCGTGTCACCTCACTCATTTGGGTGACAAGTGTGGGCGATCCGGGCCGATCGGGGCAGGCGGTCGACAGAATCGACCCGGCCGAACAGGCCGGTGCCTGCGCTGAACAGGGCCTTAGGGGGGCCATCGGCATGATCCATACCAAGGGTGGGGCTCCTCGCCGGGCCGGGCCCCGGGTGAGCCACCGGACACGATGGCGGAAAACCGTTGACCGGACGCTCGGTCGCGCGTCGGCCGGCAGGCTGGGCCACGTCCAGGCCCGTCGGCTGGGCCGTACCGGGGCCCGACGGCTCGGCCGGGACCAGCAGCGGCTGCGGCGGGCGCTCGACATGGGGCTGCCCACCGTGTGGGGCGCGGCGGCGGTCACGTACAAGCTCGCCTGTCCACTCGCCCAACAGGACGGGCTCGGTGCCCGGATCGTCACCTGCGCTGTCTTCTTCGCCGTCGGTACGGGGCTGATGCTGCACGTCAGGCGAGGGCTGCTGCGGGAGCTCCGGCAGGTCCGCAGGGTCGCGGGCGCCGCACAGAGCGCCCTTCTGCGCCCCCTGCCACCGCGCATCGACGGGCTGAACGTCGCCGCGGCCCAGCTCTCCGCGGACCGCGAGGCCGCCGTCGGGGGCGACCTGTACGAGGTGATCGGCACCGAGCACGGTGTACGGATAGTGATGGGCGACGTCCGCGGACACGGGCTCGCCGCCATCGGTACCGTCGCCGCGTTGCTCGGCAGCTTCCGCGAGGCCGTCCACGACGAGGCCGAACTCCCGGGCGTACTGCGGAGGCTGGAGCGCGCCATGGCCCGGCATCTGCGGGAGCGGGCGAGGGCCGAGCACCCCTCGTCCGGGCGCGAACCCGACAGTCCGGTCGCCGAGGAGTTCGTCACCGTGCTGCTCCTGGAGATCGGCCGCGACGGTGAGATGCGTGCCGTCAACTGCGGTCACCCGCGGCCGTATCTGCTGCGCGGCCACACCGGACCGGCCGGTGTACGAGGACAGGTGGAGCACCTCGCCGTCGGAGACCCCCTGCCTCCCCTCGGGTCCTTCCCCCTCCCCGCCGAACTGCCCGTCGTCCGCTGCGGGCAACTCCTGCCCGGCGAGACGCTGTTCCTGCACACCGACGGTGTAGAGGACGTCCGCGACGACCGCGGCCGGTTCTTTCCCCTCACAACCGCGCTCACCGAGGCCGCCGGCACCCAGCCGGTCTCGCCCCAGGCCGTACTCCGCACGGTCTTCACCCAACTCCTGTGCCACGCGGGCGGGTTGCCGACGGACGACGTGGCCGTACTGGTCCTGCGCAACGATCGAGCAAGAGTGCGGCTCACAACAGCGCCCCATAGGGGCGCGGGGCTGTGACATTGTGCGGCTCCGCCGCGCGGGCGCGACCAGCCACGACTGACCGGCAGCCAACAAACAGCTCGCAGTTACCCCGCACAACCGGCGGAGCCAAGGCGCGGGGCGACCCGGCGGAGCCGTCCGCCCCGCCACGGAGTGTCGGGCAGGCAGCTGGGCGGACGGCGCGAATCGGGCCGCCGCACTGTACGAGGGGGAGCCGGCGGCCCGGCCGGCCTCTTGCGAGGCATTTCAGTCAACCGGGCGGCAACTCTCCGCAACAGCGCGCGCACTGCCCGGATTCGGGCACTCCGATCACACCCCGTGTGAAGAGGGAGGCGCTACGTTAAACAGCACCGTCCGCACCCAGCCACGGGATGGCATCATGCAGCCCAACACTCTGCTCGACGCGATCCTCGACGAGGCCGGGATCTCGCACGCGGGACTCGCCGCCCATGTGAACCAGGCGGGCCGGGCACGTGGTCTCGCTCTCCGTTACGAACACACGGCCGTGGCACGGTGGTTGAAGGGGCAGCGGCCGCGCGGGCAGGTGCCCGACCTGATCTGCGAGGTGCTCGCCGGCCGGCTCCAACGACACGTCACACTCGACGACATCGGCCTCGGTGTGCCCGGCGAACCGGCCGCCCCGCACGGCACGACGCTCTCCGGTTTCGTGGAGCGCGCCACCGCCCTGTGGCGCTCCGACGAACAGCAGCGCCCGCACATCCTCGGCGCCCCCGCCGTCACCGGCACACCCGCCGTGATGCCCGTGTGGGAGTGGGAGAACCCGCCCGAGGACGTGGATGTCTCGCGCGGCGGCCGGCACCAGGTGAGCATGTCCGACATCGAGATGCTGCGCGCCGCCCGTGCCCACTACGAGCAGATGTACCGCAAGGCCGGTGGCGTGGCGACCCGTACCCGCATCGTCGGCTTCCTCAACTCCGAGACCGCGCCGCTCCTCAGAGGCAGCTACACCGACGCCACCGGCCGCCAGCTCCACCGGGCCACCGGCGGCCTGGTCGCGGTCGCGGGCATCTGCGCGTACGACTCCGACGCGCACGGTCTGGCCCAGAGGTACTTCCACCAGGCGCTCAGGCTCGCGAAGGCCAGCGGGGACAGGGGACTTGGCGCCTACGTCATCGCGCTCCTCGTCAACCAGGCGCTGTTCATGCGCGAGCACCGGCAGGCCGTCGCCTTCGCGGAGGCCGCGCTGCGCGCCGCGGGCCGGCACATCACTCCGGCGCTCGCGTCGGACCTCTACGCGATGCAGGCCAAGGCGTACGCACACCTCGGCGACGGCAGCAGCGCGCTGTCCTGCATCCGGCGTGCCGAACAGGCCGCCGAGCGTATCCGGCGTGGACACGAACCCGACGAGACCGGCTATGTCCAGCCCGGACTCGTCAACGTACAGGTGGCGGAGGCACTCCTGAGCCTCGGCGACCTGTCCGCCGCGCGGGAGCACGCCGCGGCGGCCGTGGACAATCCGGCGCACGACCGGGGCAGGGTGCACCGGCTCGCCATGCTCAGCCAGATCGAACTGCGGCAGGGCAACGCCGACAAGGCGGTGGTCACCGCGGTCGAAATGGCGGAGCGGGCGCGGGGGATGGAGTCCCAGCGGCTGCGCGACAGACTGCGGGCGGTACGCGAACACCTGGTGGCCAACGGCTGCGCGGGCACCTCCGAAGCCGCTGAACTCATCGACGGAGCACTGCGCGTACCGCTCTAGAAAGAGCCTGTGGGGGAACCCGGGGAAGAGCCTCGGGAGAGTCCCGGGGACAACCCGGGAAAGAGTCCCGGGGACCGCACGGGAACCTCACTGGAAGCCGCCCCGACCACCGCCGGGAGCCCGAGCCTCCCCGCGGTGAGCACCTCCGCGCCTACCGCTGCGCTGCGAGCAGCCCGCTGTGAGCCTGCTGTGCGGACGCTCCTGCTGCCATATTGCCAGCTACTCGGCGGAAGGTGGCAGAACCGTGCAGTGGACGAAACTGAACGAACAAACTGTGTACGCAAACCGCTGGTTCAGCGTCAATCTCGCAGATGTCGAACTGCCGGACGGGCAACACCTCGATCACTTCTTAATACGGCTACGGCCTGTGGCCGTGGCCACTGTGGTGAATGAGGCGAACGAGGTGCTGCTGCTCTGGCGGCACCGCTTCATCACCGACAGCTGGGGATGGGAGCTTCCCGCGGGTGTCGTCGAGGACGGCGAGGACATCGCCGTCGCGGCGGCCCGCGAACTGGAGGAGGAGACCGGGTGGCGACCGGGACCCCTGCGCCATCTGATGAGCGTCGAGCCCTCCAACGGGCTCACCGACGCACGGCACCACATCTACTGGGCCGACGAAGGCGCCTACATCGGGCATCCCGTGGACGACTTCGAGTCGGACCGTCGGGAGTGGGTTCCCCTCAAGCTCGTCCCCGACATGGTCGCCCGCGGCGAGGTCCCGGCCGCCAACATGGCAGCCGCGCTGCTCCTCTTGCACCATCTGAGGCTCGGGCAGGACGCTCTGCCCTGATCTCTCCCCCCGGCGTCCTGGGGCCTAGGCCGACAGGACCTAGCGGCCCAGAGCCTGATAGACCGCCACGGCGAGCGCGCCCACGGCCGTCACGACCGCTACCGCACGCAGTGGCCAGCGGGTGTGTTCCAGTGTGACGACCCGTGCGCTCAGGTCGTCGACCTCCTTGGCGGTCTGTTCGGCTCGATGGCTGAGCAGAGCCAGGCCGCCCTCGACGCGGGCATGAGCCACATCGAGTTTGCGGCGTAACTCTGCGAGTTCCCCTTGGACCACGGGATGCTCCGGGTCGGCGGTCACGGGTCCGCTCCTTTCCGTAGTCGGCACATCCGCTACATGCGCACGGAAAGTCAACTCGCCTGGTGGACGCGTGGGGAGAGTGTGCGAGGGGCATATGCGAGCCCGGTGCGCACACGGTGTGTGAATGGTGCGGGCCCGGCCCTCCGAAGAGGGCCGGGCCCGCACTGCCCCAAGACTTACGGACGGTAGCCGCGCCCCCGGAAAGGGCGCGGGGAACTGCGCGACAAGCCACGACAAACCCGCAGCCAAGCGACAACCTGCGGGACCGTTCAGGCGTACGTGTAGAACCCGGAGCCGGACTTACGTCCGAGCCGCCCCGCATCCACCATGCGCTGAAGCAGCGGCGGAGCCGCATACAGCGGCTCCTTGTATTCGTCATACATCGAATCCGCGACCGACGCGACCGTGTCGAGACCGATCAGATCGGACAGCTTGAGCGGCCCCATCGGATGGGCACACCCCAGCTCCATGCCGTTGTCGATGTCCTCGCGGCTCGCCATGCCGGACTCGAACATCCGGATCGCGGAGAGCAGGTACGGGATCAGCAGCGCGTTGACCACGAAGCCCGAGCGGTCCTGCGCACGGATCGCGTGCTTGCCGAGGATCTTCTCGACCAGCGACTGCGCCCGGCTGAGGGTGCCCTCGGAGGTGGTGAGGGCCGGGATCAGCTCGACGAGCTTCTGCACCGGGGCCGGGTTGAAGAAGTGGATGCCGATGACCTGATCGGGACGCGACGTGGCGACGGCGAGCTTCACCAGCGGGATCGAGGAGGTGTTGGAGGCGAGGATCGCGTCCTGCCGGGTCACCACCTGGTCGAGCACCTGGAAGATCTCGGTCTTCACCTGCTCGTTCTCGACGACCGCCTCGATCACCAGATCGCGGTCGGAGAACTCGCCGAGGTCGGTGGTGAAGGAGAGCCGCGCCTGGGTGGCGTCCCGCTCCTCCTCGGAGATCTTGCCGCGCTCGGCCGCCTTGGCGAGCGAGTTGTGGAGCCGGGTCCGGCCAATCTCCAACGCCTCACCGGTGGTCTCGGCGACCTTCACATCCAGGCCGGCGCGGGCGCACACCTCGGCGATGCCCGCTCCCATCTGGCCGCAGCCCACCACTCCGACGCGTTCGATGTCGGTCACATCGTTCCCTTCGCTGATCATCGGCTCTGGCAGGTTTCCCGTTGTTCGGTTCCTGCTCCATTCGGGCACGTTACTCCCGAACTCCCGATGATCGATCGCCCGGGTCAGGCATGCTGTCGGTTCGAGGATCCGTCCGCGGACAATCCGGGGACAACCCGAAGACAATCAGTGACGGGCACGGTTCGGTGCGTGCGGGTGTTTGGGGGAAGGCTCATGGGACGGGTCACGCGGCGGGTGTTCGCGGCGGCGCTGCTGGCGGGGTTCGCGACGACCGGGGACGCGGCGGCCACGCCGGAGCGGCCCGCGCCGGACCGCCGGGCGCCCGGCCGTGCGCTGCGCGGCATGTGGCTGGCGACCGTCGCGAACCGTGACTGGCCCTCGAAGCCCGGGCTGACGGCGGCGCAGCAGCGCGCCGAACTGCTCGCGCATCTCGACCAGGCGGTGGAGCGCCGGCTGAACGCGGTGATCTTCCAGGTGCGGCCCACGGCCGACGCGCTGTGGCCCTCGCCGTACGAGCCCTGGGCGCAGTGCCTCACCGGTGTCCAGGGCAAGGCCCCCGGCTGGGACCCGCTCGGCACCGCGGTGAAGGAGGCCCACGCGCGCGGTCTGGAACTGCACGCCTGGTTCAACCCGTACCGGATCGCCAACCACACCGACCCGACGAAGCTGGTCGCCTCGCACCCGGCCCGTAAGCACCCCGACTGGGTCGTGCCGTACGGCGGGAAGCTGTACTACAACCCGGGGCTGCCCGAGGTCCGGACGTTCGTCCAGGACGCGATGCTCGACGCGGTGAAGAAGTACGCCCTGGACGCCGTGCACTGGGACGACTACTTCTACCCGTATCCGGTCGCGGGCCAGGTCTTCGACGACGACGCCGCGTTCGCCGAGTACGGCGGTGACTTCTCCGACCGGGCGGCCTGGCGGCGGAACAACATCGACCGTCTGGTGCTGGAGACGGCCGACCGGATCGGGAAGGTCCGGCCGGGCACGCAGTTCGGGATCAGCCCGTTCGGGGTGTGGCGCAACGCCGAGACCGACTCGCTGGGCTCGGACACCCGGGCCGGCGTGCAGACGTACGACGATCTCCACGCCGACACCAGGAAGTGGGTCCGGGAGGGCTGGATCGACTACATCGTCCCGCAGCTGTATTGGTTGGCACAACCTCTTGACCAGCAGGTTCCTGCAAATTATTCAGTCCTCGTGCCGTGGTGGGCAGAGGTCGCCAAGGGCACTGGTGTAAAGCTCTACATCGGCGAAGCTCTGTACAAGGCTGGCGACCCGGCGCAGCCTGCGGCCTGGCAGGACCCTGCCGAACTCTCCCGGCATCTCACGCTGGCCGCGAAGTATCCGGAGGTGAAGGGGCACATCTTCTTCGCCGCCAGGGAGGTTGGGGCGGACCGGATCGGCGCGATGGCTCGCGTGGTTGCCGATCACTACCAGCCGTCAGCGAGGGTGCCGCGATGACGGACAGTAGCAGTACGGGGCTCAATGGCTCCTACGCCCTGCTTGCCAAGCTCCTTGATCAGCACAGTGAGCGGGAGCAGGTCCAGATCCGTGGAGCGTTGTTCGGAGTTGGGTCAGTTCCCCGGCAGCAACGCGCAGAACCGGCGGGAGTTACTCCGCTGCCCCGGAGGAGGGCCGGAACTGTCTCCATCAAGGTTGCTGTCAGAAGGCGAGAGCTCAAGCCGTCCTGACGCCCTTTCAGGGATGCGACAGGCCCCCTCCAAAGGGAGGGGGCCTGTTCTGTGTTGAGGCTGTCAGGCCTGGGCCCTCGCGAAGTGCACGAAGGCACCCCAAGCATGGGCAGAGACGATCAGGGCGCGCCCATCCGGCACCTTGCTGTCGCGGACAGGGACGGTGCCTGAGGCCGTGGCAACCCCCGGCGCCCACTCGATGCACTGTCCACCTTCGCCGCCGCTGTAACTGGACTTGACCCACCGCGCGTGGGTGAGGTCCGGGGTGTTGCTCATGAGGTGTACGCCTCCATTGCTTCACGGATGAGGGCCACTGAGTCTTCCGGTGACAGCGCCGCAGCCCGAAGCCGGTCGTAAGTGGCCTGAGCTTCTGCCACGGCGGCAGCCGAGTCGGTCACGTGGCCCTGTCCCCGAGACTCTGAATACATGACGGATTGTCCGTCATTCTGACTGAGCACATTAAACGGCAACGATGCTGCTGGGGCACCTGCCTTGAACGGGAGTACTTGGACCGTGACGTGCGGTGACTCGGTATCCACCAAGAGGTGTTCAAGCTGCGCCTGCATGACCTCAGGGCCGCCCACGACTGCCCGCAAGACTGCTTCGTGAAGGATCACCCACAGCAGGGGAGGGGCATCCCTCTCCATCACGTCACGCCGACGTGTGCGCGCCTCGATCCGGCCCTTGATTACGTCTGAGCTCTCACGGGGGTGCGTTGCCCGGAAGACTGCTCCCGCGTAGGCAGGGGTCTGCAACATGCCCATCACAAACGCGTTCGAGTAATCGAGGATCTGAGAAGCCCGGCGTTCCAGTTGGAGGTATGGAACGAACCAACTGGGGTGGTCACCCTTCAGGAGGCGCATGAGCTGGCGGGTGAACAGGTTGCCTGTGTTGAAGGCCAGGTCACAGCCGCGTGCGAACTTCTCGCTCGGTACGACAGCGCCTTTCTCAACCTTGCTCACATAGCTCTCGGAGTAGCCCGTGGAGTGCCCTAACCCCTTCTGGCTCATGCCATGTGAGGTGCGCACTTCACGGACGTCAAGTCCGAAGCTCCTGAGCGGATTCAAGTTCTCGGGGTTTGATGCCTCACTCACACGTCTGACCTCCCGTTTCGGCCTCTGACCAAGTGCGCGGCAGGCAGGCGCACTTGAACAACGTCATTCAAGTACCCCAAGTCTAGGGTCCCCTGTGCTGGTCTGGTTACTGACAGGCACGGAAACGGTGTGAAGGGGTATGGCGACCGGCCATGATCAGCATCACTGAGACGAACACGATGCCGGACGACGTGGCGCGGTTGGTCGCGCAGGCAAGGGAGTTTGGTCCGTCGGCGTTAGCGGGGTGGCGACCGAACGGCGGCTTCGCTGATCCTCACACCGTGGACCTGCGAGCCGTTGAGGACGGGCTCAGGCGGTTGATCGCATGAAGCCTTCCATCGGCACCACGGTCAGGGACGAAGGCAGTCGCAGAGTCGGAAAGGTGATGGGGCATGAGGGGCCCTACGTCCAACTTCGCCCGCTCAACGGTGGGCGTGAGTGGGACGCAGTGCCGGAGAATTGCAAGTCCATCTCCCGATCCGAAGCCCTCAGCGGTGCTGTGGCCGAAGTAAACGCACTGAGTTCGCGGAGTGTGAAATGACCCGCCAGATCTTCCGCTACGAGAACTACACCACGCGGCAAGACCCCACCGTCGAACCCGAATACAGCGCTGAATGCGTGGGCGATCAACAAGCCTGTGGTGAGAAGTCCGGGAAACGCTCCGCCGCCAACGATGTTGACGATTGGATGAGGGAACACATGCGGGACGCCGGACACCGGCATTTCCGCCGTTCATTCGAAGACTTCGCAGAGTTGGAACTCACCGCTGGGATTCCGACAGCCCTGGAACCTGCACGGTTCCAGCGTCCAAGACCATGACGAGAGGAAGTCTGCAAGACACCACCCCGTGCACGTCACCTGACCGACCAGATCACTCAGTGAGAGAGGTACGCCAGTGACAACAATCGTGGAAGCACCGACCACAGAGGCATCACCTGCCAGCCCCCGGCTTCTGTGGCTGGATCTGACTCGAAAGTGCCAACTCAAGTGCGTGCACTGCTACAACGCGTCAGGACCGGATGGGACCCACGGCACTATGAGCCGTGAGAACTGGATCGGAGTCCTGGACCAGGCAGCTGAAGCCGGTGTTCGCGGTGTCCAGTTCACTGGCGGGGAAGTCACCATGCACCCCGATGCCCCGGAGCTGATCAGCCACGCGCTGAACCTCGGCCTGAAGGTCGAAGTCTTCAGCAATCTGGTACACGTCACGGCCGACTGGTGGGACCTGTTGCAACGTGACGGGGTCACGCTTGCCACGTCGTACTACTCCGACCAGGACACCGAACACAACGCGATGACTGGCCGTCCCAGTCATCGCCGGACACGGGCGAACATCGAAAAGGCCACTCGGCTCGGCATCCCGGTGCGCGTTGGTGTCATCGTCGGTGGCGAGACGCAGCGCGCCAGCGAGGGGCGGCAGGAACTTGAGGCGCTGGGCGTGCCTCACATCCGTGTCGATCACGTTCGGCCCTTCGGGCGTGGCGCGGAGGGTCAGGCGCCGAACGTGGGCAACCTGTGCGGCCGGTGCGGTACAGACCGGGCCGCCGTCGGCCCTACCGGCGAGGTCTCCCCGTGTGTCTTTTCGGGCTGGCTGGGCGTCGGCAACGTCAAGGACACTCCGCTCGCCACTATCCTCGGCAGTCGCGCTATGGCTGCGGCCAACGCGTCCATCCGAAGCAGGCGTGGCACCGGCACGCCGGAGAAGGGCGACCCTTGCGGACCCGACGACACCGACGACGAGTGCAGCCCGGGATTTCCAGGCAGTGAGTGCACCCCGAGGAACTGAAGGAAACATGAGCCCCATTCCCACATCAGAGATTCGGGCACTGATCCGCCCGCACACGGGGGAGCTGACCGACATTCAGCGCACCTCACGCGGGTTCAGCTCGGACGTCACGGCCCTGGTCAACTGTGAGGAGGGGCCGTTCTTCGTCAAGGCGGTCCGTAACCGGCCCGGAGGTCGCCGCGACTCCATTACCCGCGAGAGGCTGATCAATCCGTTCGTCTGCCCCCTCTCCCCGGCGTTGCGGTGGCATGCGGAAGGCGAAGACTGGATTGCGCTGGGCTTCGAATTGGTGGAAGGGCGGTCGTCCGACTTCGGGCCGGGCTCCTCGGATTTGCCCGAGATCGTCGAACTCCTCGACCGAATTGGGAAACTGGACCTCCCCGATGTAGCCCGGGACTGGCCCGAAACCCGCTGGAACCGGTTCGCGCTCGACGAGACGGAAGTTGAACTGTTCCAGGGTGGGGCGCTGCTCCACACGGACATCAACCCGAGCAACCTGATTGCCGGGGGACAGGACATGTGGGCGGTGGACTGGGCTTGGCCGACTCGAGGGGCGGCGTTCATCGATCCGGCCCTGTTCGTCGTCCAGCTCGTGTCAGCCGGACACAGCGCCGAGTCCGCTGAATCGTGGGCATCCGGCTGCGCGGCATGGGTGAACGCGGACCCGAAGGCAATCGATGCCTTCGCCGCTGCGACCCTGCGCATGTATCGCGTGTTCGCCGACCGAAAGCCCGATGCGTCATGGCTTAAGGTCATGGTTGCGGCAGCTCAATCTTGGGTTGAGCACCGTGGCGTGACGGGCGTCTGAAGGCTGCCCCGTCCGTCTGCCTCCCCCGTGGTGGATGGGCGGGGTTTCGTATGTGCGTTGTCCCTGGTAGAGGCGCGCTGTGGGCACGCCGCCGGCCGTAGAGGCTTGGGACGGGAGCTGCCATGGGGCGAGTGATCATGGCCCCGTAAGCTTCCGGCGCGTCGGGCAGTCTGTTGAGCTGCCCGGTAAAGCACGACGTTGGGGCCATGATCTTAGAGGCTCGCCCCATGGTGGCTGTCTCAAGCCTCGTAGGCCGTCGGCCCCCGCCCCCACGGGTTGAACCTGATCTGCCCGGACCGTCGTTGGGCTGCCTCCGCCCGTGATGGACCCGGCACGGCTCTGGAGGTACCCGGCGGCGAGATCGGGCCCGGGGAGCTGGCTTACGTCGCGTTGGACGTCCGTCCTGGCGTCAGCACCCCGGGACGGCTGGAGAGGTAAGCGGTCGGGGCCAGAAGCCGTCTGCTTCGATGGGCCGCCGTGTGGTGCCGGGCGGTGTCCGACCGGACGGGACCGGCCGGAGGCCGCATGCCCGGCCGAGGCGGACAGAGCCGCCCGGCGCGCCGCAGGCGCGCCCTGGAGGAAGTAAAGACGGTTTCCGCCACCCTCGCCCGGTTGCCCCGACCGAGCCGCCCCCGGGAGCGCACGGCAAAGGGGGGAACGGATCAACGCAGCGTATGAGCCTGCGGCTTCGGGGCCAGATTCCTCCTCCTGGGCTCATCTCCTGAGGGCGTGTGAGGGGTCTAATTCGAGGGCTTTCGGCGGCCCCAACTCGTATAATTCGAGGGCAAGTTGAGTGCGCCTGACGTGGGCGTATGCAATGTAGGCGCCCTGTTAGCGCACAGAGAGGAACTCGTCATGAATCCGCGCAATCTACTTCCTGATTTGAGGCTTTGGAGGCCGTGTCATGTCTGCCGAATTCGACGGCAAAATCACACGCAATATCCGCTCCTTCGCATCGGCGCCCGCTCTGCCGGAACGTCGCGCCGTCCTGGAGCGCGAACAACGCATACGTGCACTCTCAGAGGCGGACCTTGATGTCATACGGCTCGTCAACGATCCGCTCTTTCCTCGCTGGATGGAGCAGATTAAATCAATAGGCGGATGCGCCCATCCGGTGCACCTGTCTGGCGCTACGACTACGTGGGACGCCACGACGGGTGAGGTGATCTCGGCCTACTCGACGGCCCATGAGCCCGGGGAGCGGCTGCCCGTGCGGTGCCGTAACCGGCGCTCCTCGGTGTGTGAGCCGTGCTCGTACCTGCATGCCGGGGACACCTTCCAACTGGTGCGCTCCGGGCTGCTGGGCGGCAAGGGGGTCCCTGAGACAGTCACGGGGCAACCGCGCCTGTTCGTCACGCTCACGGCTCCGTCGTTCGGTCTGGTCCATCACGTCGTGCAGGGCGGGCGGTGCCGTCCCCGCCGGGAAGATCCCCGGTGTGAGCACGGGCGTTCGCTTGCCTGTATGCACGTCCACGATGAGGATGATCCGCTGCTCGGTCGGCCGCTCTGTGCGGACTGCTACGACTATGTGGGGCACGTGCTGTGGCACGCCCACGCCGGTCGGCTGTGGGACCGGTTCACCACGGGGGTGCGCCGGTGCCTGGCGACGGCTGGCGGGATAGCTCGGTCTCGGCTCGGTGATCACCTGGTGGTGTCGTTCGCGAAGGTCGCCGAGTACCAGAGGCGGGCGGCGGTGCACTTCCATGCCGTGGTCCGGCTCGACGGGGCGGGCGGTCCTGGTGATCCGTCTCCGGCGTGGGCAACGGGTGAGTTGCTGGACGACGCGGTCCGTGCGGCTGCCGGGTCGGCGAGTGCGAGGGTGCCCGAGTCGGACGCGTACAGCACCGAACTACTCACTCTGGGCGATCAGTTGGACGTCCGGCCGATTAGGGCGTTCGGCGATGAGGACGGTGTCAGTGATGACGCGGTGGCCGCCTACGTGGCCAAGTACGTGTCCAAGGGGGCCGCTGACAGCGGTGCAGGGCTCGACTACTCCGTATCGAGCCTGGAGGACATCCGGGCGGCTGCCGTCACGCCCCACATCCGGGCCCTGATGGGCACGTGTTGGCGCTTGGGTGGCCTGGCCGAACTGGAACACCTCAGGCTGCGGTTCTGGGCTCACGCGCTCGGCTACCGGGGCCACATCCTCACCAAATCCCGCCGCTACTCCACCACCTACGCCGCACTACGGGCCGTCCGCGCCGACTACTTGCGCTCCGCTACCGGAACGCCTGCGGACGCATCGCGCAGCGTGACGGAATCGGCCTGGCGCTACGTCGGCTCCGGCCACACTCCCGGGGCCGCCCAACTCGCCGCAGGAATCGCCGAAGACCTCGCACGGTCCCGGCAACTTCATAAGGAAGCAGAAGAAGACGAGGAGTGGCTTGGGGGCGTAAGTGGTGAGCGGGGAGAGGTGAACGAGTGACGGTTCGGGTGTACCGAGTAAGTGAGAATGGAGAGCGGACACTCGTCCGGGTAAAGAAGTCCTGATGCAAAGAAACCCCGGTTCCCTTGTGGGGGCCGGGGTTTCTTACGTTCTCAGAAACCAGTCTTGAAGGCGTCCTCTCGGATTACCAGTCGCTCTCTCACATCCTCGGGAATCAGTAGGTCCGCCTCAACTTCGTTGGACTCGTCGTATCCCACCTCAAACTTGATACCGGCACGCAACAGGTCCCGAGACATGGATTCCATGCCTCCATCCTCCCACTGCTGTTGGTACGTGCGACCACCATGAGTGAATACCCACCTGTCTTTGGTGCTCTCCGGGTCGATTTCGTCCATCTGGTTGAGCAGGGACTGAAGGGTTTCCTCTGCGGTCTCTTTGACGAATCCCCCTCGGTCGAAGCGGCCCCCTGGGGCGAGACCTTCCATGTAGTACTTGATGGATGCTTCTACCTGACGGAGTTGGTCCCGAATTTCCGCACCACGGGCGTACTCCCTGTACTCGACGGGGTGGTCCCCAAGTTCTTCAAGTACGGCCTCTACAAGAGCCGCGTAAAGCTCTTGAGGGTCTGCTCCCTTGCCCCCACATACGCGGCAGCGAAGGTACTTGTACCGAACTCCACGGCTGGTAGACGTTCGTACGGTGTAGTTTCCCTTGCACTCGCGGCAGACGATCACGCCAAGAAACTTGGTTGCCCCCGCAGTCCACGGATTCTCATTGGTTCGGCTGGCCCGGTCCAAGGCGCCCTGTAGCTTGTCGAACTCGTCCCGGGTCAGGATCGGGTCCGCTACCTTGATTGGATTGCCCTTGGTGTCGAGGACTTCCTTTGATCGCTTCCGCCCGGATCTCCCAGAGACTTCAACCCGCAGCCCCTTGATTGCCGGGTTGCGGAGCTGAATTAGGAGCGTCGTTGAGGTCCACTTTCCACCGTTGGCCCCCGGGATGCCCGCGCGGTTGAGGATCTTGGCCATTCTTGAGGCAGAGACGCCACGGAGTGCCGCCCCGTAGGCCCATCGCAAGACCTTGTAGCTATGAGGGTCAATTGCGAGGCGAACCTTTTCGCCCTTGTCCTTCTCCGTAACATATCCATATGGAGGCCGCCCGATAATCCAGACGTCTTGTGTCTTCGCATGCTGCCACAAGGACGCAACCCGGATGCCAGTGTTCGCGGCCTCGATCTCCGCCATGCCAGCAATGAGAGAGACGATCGTTTTGCCCATGGTGCTGGAGAGGTCGATGGGGTCGTGAAGGGATTTGAGGTTCTTCCCGTATTCCTGGCACCATTTGATAATCACTTGTAGGTCCAGGATGCGGCGGACGAAGCGGTCCAGCTTCCAGAACATCAGGACGTCGAACTCTGGGGACCGGTCGTTGAGCCAGCCTCCCAGTTCCTTGCGCTTCCATGGCGGGACCTTCGTAGCCGAGACGTTCAGGTCCCTGGCGACACCCACAACCCTGACCCGGTCGTCGTTCGCCTTGCGCCAGAGGTCTAACTCCTGGCGCACCGGAGACGTCGTGTCGTCGGTCAGGATCGACAGGCGGACTGAGAGCAGCGCGCGCGGAGAGTCGTCCGGAAGTTGCTCGTTCACGGCCTTGAGATGCGCAAGCTCGGTCAGCTCGCCCTCTGTCCATGGGTGCTCAAGGCTCACTGTCGCGGTCGTCATGCGGCAAGCTTAGCCAGTTGTCATGTTGGATACACCTGCCCGCAGCTCTACTGGAACATCGGGTTCGCCGCCGCCGACTACGCGAAGCTCGTCCCCTGGTGGGCCGAGGTCGCGCGCGACAGCGACACCAAGCTGTACGTCGGTGAGGCGCTCTACAAGGCCGGTGACCCCGCGCAGCCCGCGGCCTGGCAGGACGCGGCCGAACTGTCCCGGCACCTCACCTTCGCGCGGGACCACCCGGAGGTGGGCGGGCACATCTTCTTCTCCGCCAGGGAAGTGGCGGCCGACCGCATCGGAGCCATGGCACGCGTGGTCGCCGACCACTACCAGCAGCCGGCGAAACGCGCGCGCAAGGCCTAGCGGGTGTTCTCGTGGTGCTGGACCACACAGTCGGGGCCGGGGGACATCAGGGTCTCGTGGCCGTCCTCGAAGCGGACGCGGTAGGGGGGATTCCCCTGCTGCCCGAGCACCTCGATGACTTCCGCGACCCGATCGTGCTGCCCGACGATCCTGCCGTGCACCAGCAGATGGTCGCCTACGGTTGCTTGCATCTGTAGGGCCTCCTCGTTTCGCACGGGAGTAGCGGTTGGTAGCCGCAAGTCTACGGCGGGTGGCACCGGTGGGGACCGGTCCGTAAGGGCCGCTCAGCCTCGTGCACGTTGGGTGACGGCGATGCAGACAAGCACGGCCGCCGCCGTCAGAGGTGCGGCCGGTGTCAGGTGCTCGCCCAGGAGCAGTACCGACCACACCAGTGTGAGCAGCGGCTGCGCCAACTGCAACTGGCTGGCCTTGGGGATGCCGATCGCCGCCATACCGCGGTACCAGACGACCAGGCCCAGGAACTGCGAGCCTGCCGCGATCCACAGCACTCCGGCCACGCTGTGCGCGGTCAGCTGCACGGGCTCGTACGACAGCGCGATCGCGGACACGGGCACCGTCAGGGGCAGGCACAGGACCAGCGCCCAGCCGATGACCTGCCAGCCCGGCATGACGCGGGCCAGTCGGCCGCCCTCCGTGTACCCGGCGGCGCAGACCAGCAGGGATCCGAAGAGGTAGGCGTCCGCGCTGGTGAGCGCGCCGCCGCTCTGCTGCACGGTGAACGCGATCACCACCGCCGCGCCCGCGAGCGCCGCGACCCAGAAGGTGCGGGAGGGGCGCGTGCCGACGCGCAGCGCCGAGAACACGGCCGTCGTCAGGGGGAGCAGTCCGACCACGACCGCGGCGTGCGCGGTGGTCGACGTCTGAAGGGCGAGAGCCGTCAGCATCGGGAATCCGAGCACGACTCCGGCGGCGACGACTGCCAGGCCCGCCCAGTGACGGCGACCGGGGAACGGTATGCGCAGGCCAAGGAGGCAGCTGCCCGCGATGGCCGCCGCCAGGACGGTCCGTACGGCGACGAGCGACCAGGGGCCGAAACCCTCCAGGCCCCAGACGGTGGCCGGGAAGCTGAGGGAGAACGTGGTGACCCCGAGGGCGGCCTGGAGGGTGCCGGCCCGCGTGGCGGAGCCCCGACCGGAGGAGCCCCGACCGGCAGAGCCCCGGTCGGTGGCGAACAGAGCGGGACCGGATTCGACGGGACCGGGTTCGGCGGGCACCGCTATCGCGGTCTGCGCAGTAGCGCTATCCTGTGCTCTCATGCAAGAGCGTAGCAGTGTCGGTGATCTGGCGAGTCAGTTGAGAAGTGAGCTGAACCGCTACTCTCCAGGTGGAAAGCTGCCGTCGAGCCGGGCCCTCGTCGAGCGGTTCCGGGTGAGTCCGGTGACCGTGTCCAGGGCGCTGGCCCAGCTGGCCGCCGAGGGGCTGGTGGTCACCCGGCCCGGAGCGGGAGCGTTCCGGGCCGCGCCGCGTGACACCGGACCGGCCGTCGGGGACACCTCCTGGCAGGAGGTCGCGCTGAGCGCGGACGCCGCCGCCGAACTCGTACCGCGCACGGTGGACGCCTCCGCGGTGCTCGTCACGCTCGCCGCCCCGCCGCCGGGAGTCGTCGAGTTCAACGGCGGCTATCTGCACCCCTCGCTCCAGCCGGAGCGGGCGATGGCCGCCGCGCTGTCCCGGGCGGGCCGCCGCCCCGGCGCCTGGGGACGTCCGCCGGTGGACGGGCTGCCCGAGCTGCGCGAGTGGTTCGCGCGGGGCATCGGCGACGCCGTCACCGCCGCCGAGGTACTGATCACGGCGGGCGGCCAGTCCGCGCTGACCACCGCGCTGCGCGCACTCGCCCCGCCCGGCGCTCCCGTCCTCGTCGAGTCGCCCACCTATCCCGGCATGCTGGCGATCGCCCGAGCCGCCGGTCTCAGGCCCGTGCCGGTGCCCGTGGACCGGGACGGTGTGAAACCGGCGCTCCTCGCCGACGCCTTCAGGGCGACCGGTGCCCGCGTCTTCGTCTGCCAGCCGCTCTTCCAGAACCCGACCGGCGCGGTGCTCGCCCCCGAGCGGCGCGGCGAGGTGCTGCGGATCGCGCGCGACGCGGCCGCGTTCGTCGTCGAGGACGACTTCGTACGCCGTCTTGTGCACGAGGACGCGGGGCCGCTGCCGCGTCCGCTGGCCGCGGACGACCCCGACGGAGTCGTCGTGCACGTCGGTTCCCTCACCAAGGCGACCTCGCCGAGCTTCCGGGTGAGCGCGCTGGCCGCCCGCGGGCCCGTACTGGAACGGCTGCGGGCGATCCAGGTCGTCGACACCTTCTTCGTACCGCGCCCGCTCCAGGAAGCCGCCCTCGAACTCGTCGGCTCGCCCGCCTGGCCCCGCCACCTCCGCGCCGTCTCGGCCGAGTTGAAGAACCGCCGCGACACGATGACCGCCGCGCTCCGGCTGACACTGCCCGAACTCTCCCTGCCCCACATCCCGTCCGGTGGCTACCACCTCTGGCTCCGCCTCCCCGACGGCACGGACGAGCAGGCCCTCCATGCCGCGACTCTCCGCTCGGGCGTCGCCCTCACTCCGGGCCGCCCCTACTTCAGCGCCGAACCCCCCGCCGCGCACGTGCGGTTGAGCTTCGCCGCCGTCGCGGGCACGGCCGAGATCACCGAGGGCGTACGGAGACTGCGGACGGCCTGTGACGAGGTGCTCCGGGTCTGACCGGGCGTCGACGAACCGATGGCGCCGGGTCTCCGGCGAGCCACTGTCCGTATGCATTCCGTACGTGCCGTCGGTCACCTCTTGACCTGCGGAGTCCCGCACTCCACCATCGCCGCATGCATGTACGGGTCACGCTTGTCGCCGCCGCCCGCAGCTCCTCGCTGCTCGCCGAGCGCTTCGACGACGACCGGCCGCTGGACCAGGCGGGCTGGGGCGAGGTGCAACGCGTGGTGCATGCGCTGCTGCCGTTGGCGGCGGCCGAGCTGCGGTACTGCTCGCCGACACCGCGCAGCCGGGCCACCGGTGACGGGCTGGGCCTCAGGCCGCTGGCCCAACCGGCCCTGCGGGACTGCGACATGGGGCGATGGCGCGGTCTGACGCTGGGCGAGGCGATGGCCCGGGAACCCGGGGCCGTCGACGCCTGGCTCGCCGACCCGTACTCCGCGGTACACGGGGGAGAGTCGCTGGTGGAGTTCGTCCGGCGGGTGGGCGGCTGGCTCGACACCCGCCCGGCCGACGACGGGGGCCGCATCGTCGCCGTCGCCGAGCCGGCCGTCGTACGCGCCGCGCTCGTCTACGCCTTGAAGGCGCACCCGTCGGCGTACTGGAATCTCGACATCCGCCCCTTGTCGACGGCCACGCTCACCGGCCGGGCCGGGCGCTGGAACCTCCGCTTCGACGCGCAGTCGGAACGCCTCTAGTCCGGCTGGGAGTTTCGCCCGGACTCCCGCCCGGACTCCCGCCCGGACTCCCGCCCGGGGTCATGTTCGGCGTCAAGTTCGGACTCCCGTGTGTAGTCCGTCGTCAGGAGCAGGTCCTTGGTGGGGCCGCCCACCCGCCACACCGTCCGCCAGTGGTCCGCGTCGTGCACGGTGAACTCGCCGCGGTAGAGGTCCGCCGCGCACGGATGGTCGGTGACGTGCCGCCCGGAAGTCAGGTCCAGGTCGTGGAAGGGGCGGCCGTCCGCGAACCGTACGTCGGCCCGGCCGCCTCCGTCGTCGCCCGCCAGGAACCGCAGGGTCCGCTCGGCCGGGCGGGCCGCGTCCTGCCACACGAAGGTGCCGGACTCGTGGTGGAGCAGCCCGGTCTCCTCGCCGTCCAGCGGCTCGAACACCGTCGTCCCGGTGAAGGCGCCCGCCGCCCCGCTCGCGAGATCCCGCACCGAGCGCTCCACGCGCCAGCTGCCCGCCAGATACGCCAACACGTCGGTCACCGGCCAGAATTCGGACATCCCTTCCGCCTCCCCGGCCTCTCCTGTCCAACCCATTGACGCACTCCCGCCTCCTACCTATCTTGCCGTTCGAAGTATTGATCAATGTCCGATATTTCGAACCACTGTATTGCACGCCTCTCAGAGCCGCGGAGGATCCATGCCACATGCCCGCACCCGCACGCGCTGGAGACTGCCTCTCACGGCCGCCACGTTGCTGGCCGTCTCCCTTCTCGTTCCGGCCCCGGTGAACGCCGCCGCCGGGGACGTCACGGACTACGCGATCACCGTCGACCCCAAGACGCCGGGCGCGCGGATCGACGACACGATGTACGGCGTCTTCTTCGAGGACATCAACCGGGCCGCGGACGGCGGCCTGTACGCGGAGCTCGTACAGAACCGGTCCTTCGAGTACTCGACGGCCGACAACCGCTCGTACACCCCGCTCACCTCCTGGGCGACCACCGGCACCGCGAAGACCGCGGACGACGACGGCCGCCTGAACGCGCGCAACCGCACCTACCTCGCCCTGGACGGCGGCTCGTCCGTCACCAACTCCGGCTACAGCACCGGGATCGCGGTCGCGAAGGGCAAGGCCTACGACTTCTCGGTGTGGGCCCGCGCGGAGGGGCCGCCGCCCCTCACCGTGACCCTGCGGGACGCCGACGGCGAGCTGGCCCCGGCCCGTCGCGTCGGCGCCCGCGGCGGCTGGGCGAAGTACACGGCACGTCTCACCGCCACCCGTACCAGCACCACCGGCCGGCTCACCGTGGCCGCCGAGGGCCCGGTCGCGCTCGACATGATCTCGCTCATCCCGCGCGACACGTACAAGGGCCACGGTCTGCGCAAGGACCTCGCCCGGAAGATCGCCGCGCTGGACCCCGCCTTCGTCCGCTTCCCCGGCGGCTGCCTGGTCAACACGGGCTCCATGCAGGACTACAGCGAGGCGTCCAACTGGGAGCGCAAGCGCTCGTACCAGTGGAAGGACACCATCGGACCCGTCGAGCAGCGCGCGACGAACGCCAACTTCTGGGGCTACAACCAGAGTTACGGGCTCGGCTACTACGAGTACTTCCAGTTCTCCGAGGACATCGGCGCCATGCCGCTGCCCGTGGTGCCCGCCCTCGTCACCGGCTGCGGCCAGAACAGGGCCGTCGACGACGACGCGCTCCTCAAGCGCCACATCCAGGACACCCTGGACCTTATCGAGTTCGCCAACGGACCCGTGACCAGCGAGTGGGGCAAGAAGCGGGCGAGGATGGGCCACTCGAAGCCCTTCCGCCTCACCCACCTCGCGGTCGGCAACGAGGAGAACCTGCCGAACGAGTTCTTCGAGCGGTTCAAGCAGTTCCGTACGGCCATCGAGGCGAAGTACCCGGAGATCACCGTCATCTCCAACTCCGGGCCGGACGACACCGGTTCGACCTTCGACACGGCCTGGAAGCTCAACCGGGAAGCGAACGTCGACATGGTCGACGAGCACTACTACAACAGCCCGGCCTGGTTCCTCCAGAACAACGACCGCTACGACTCGTACGACAGGAACGGGCCCAAGGTCTTCCTCGGCGAGTACGCCTCGCAGGGCAACACCTTCAAGAACGCCCTCTCCGAAGCCGCGTTCATGACCGGCCTCGAACGCAACGCGGACATCGTGAAGCTCGCCTCGTACGCCCCGCTGCTCGCCAACGAGGACTGTGTGCAGTGGCGCCCCGACCTGATCTGGTTCAACAACCACGCCTCCTGGAACTCGGCCAACTACGAGGTCCAGAAGCTGTTCATGCGCAATGTCGGCGACCGGGTCGTACCGTCGAGCGCGACCGGCACGCCGTCGCTGAGCGGGCCCATCTCGGGCGCGGTCGGCCTGTCGACATGGGCGACGACAGCCGCGTACGACGATGTGTCGGTGACCGGCGCGGACGGCACCGTGCTGCTCGGTGACGACTTCTCCGGTGACGCCTCCCAGTGGACCCACACGGGCGGCGGCAGCTGGAGCGTTCAGGACGGGCAGTACGTGCAGAGCGACGTGGCGGCCCAGAACACCATGGTCTCCGCCGGCGACCCGGCCTGGCACGACTACGACCTGAGCGTGAAGGCCACCAAGAAGTCCGGCCGGGAGGGCTTCCTCATCGCCTTCGGCGTCAAGGACACCGGAAACTACTACTGGTGGAACCTGGGCGGCTGGAACAACACCCAGTCCGCCGTCGAACAGGCCGTGGACGGCGGAAAGTCGACGCTCGTCTCCAAGGCCGGGTCCATCGAGACGGGCCGCGCGTACGACATCGACATCAAGGTGCGCGGCCGGCAGGTGACCCTCTACCTCGACGGCCAGGAGTGGGGCCGCTTCACCGACGACAAGCCGGCCGAGCCGTTCCGGCAGGTCGCCACCTTGGACAGGAAGAGCGGTGACCTGATCGTCAAGGTGGTCAACGCCCAGGCGGCGGACGCCCGTACGGCGATCGACCTCGGCGGTGCGAAGGTCCGGCCGAAGGCCGAGGTGACCACGCTCGCCGCCGCGCCCGACGCGGTGAACACCGCGACGGACACGGCCGTCGCGCCCGTCACGTCCACGTTCTCCGGCGTGGCGGACACGTTCACGTACACCTTCCCGGCGAACTCGGTGACGTTCCTGAGGATCAAGAAGGGCTGACGCGGCGGGCGGCTCAGGCGTCGAAATGCTCCTGGGCCGCCCGTCACCGAGTCCGCTCGTCTGTGCGGAATTCATCCGTCAATTTCGGTGGGCGCACAACCGATCGCCCGAACAATCCGTCTGAATCGGCGCATTGACAGCGCGCGGGGGCTACACCCCGGGACGGGGGTAGTCGGGAATGGATCGTTCGACCCCGCAAGTGGCCGCATTGCACACCGCGCCGAACCCGCCCGCCGATCCGCCGATCGACCGACCGCGCGGCGGCCCCGGGCCGCTCCGCCTGCTGCCCCCGGTCGGGCCGGCGCAGGCCGCCGCCCTGCTCGCGGCGGCGATCGCCGTCACCGTGCTCTGCGCGGGCGACGTCGTGGCCCGCAGCTATCCCTTCGGCCCCCGCACCCGGAGCGTCAACGACCTGGGCAACCAGTACGTGCCGTTCCACGCACACCTGTGGGATCTGCTGCACGGAAGGGGTGACGGCGGCCTCCTCTTCAACTGGCAGTCCGGATTCGGCACCGGTTTCCTGCCCGACCTCGGTACGTATCTCACCAGCCCGTTCGCGCTGCTCGTGGTGGTGTTTCCGCGGGACGAGATCGACCTCGCCGTGTACGTGATCACCGCGCTGAAGGTCGCGTCCGCCGGCGCCGCCATGGCCTGGCTGCTGCTCAGGCTGCGCCCCGGCCACTGGTGGGCGGCGGGACTGCTGGGCGCGTCCTACGCCCTGTGCGGCTGGACCGTGTCGACCGCCGCGTACAACCTGATGTGGCTCGACGGCCTCATCGCTCTTCCGCTGCTGTGCCTGGTCGGCGAATGGGCTCTGAAAGGACGGCGCCCGGTCCTCGGGGTGGTGGTCGTGGCGGCCGCCTGGATCGCCAACTTCTACACGGCCTATATGGCCACCCTCGCCGCCGGTCTCGTACTGCTGCTGCGGCTGTGGCTCTCCGATCTCCCACGCCGACGGAAGCTCGCCGCGGCGGGCCGGGCCGGCCTGACCGCCGCACTCGGTATGGGCCTGGCCGCGCCCCTGGTGGCGGTGGTGTACTTCGGCAGCTCGCACGCCTCGCCCGGCAGGTTCACACGGTTCGCTCCGGTGGGGACCGAGGTGCTGCTGGGCCGCCTGCTGCCGACGACGTACAGCTTCGGTTCGCCGCCGGTCTACGTCGGCATCACCGCGCTCGTGCTCGCCCTCGCCCTGCCCTTCCACCGGGCGGTCCCGCATCGGGTGCGCACCGGGTGGACACTGCTGGCGCTCGGCGTGACGCTGTCGATGCAGTGGGAACCGACGTATCTGCTCTGGCATGCCTTCGCCGCCCCGCAGGGCAGTTCGTACCGCCAGGCCTTCGTCGTGTGCGCGCTGCTGGTGATCGCGGCCTGGCACTCGCTCTCGTACGGCCCGCCCGACCGGCGGGCGCTGTGCGCGGCGGGCGCGCTGCTCACGCTGATCGCGGCCCTCGCCGGCGGCAGCGATGTGGTGCGGTTCTTCGCCTGGCCGGTGCTGCTCGTGGCCGCCGTGTGCGCGCTGGGCGGGCTGGCCCTGCTGGGCCGCGCGGGCGGCGGGTTCACGGTCCTGGGCGGGCGCCGCATCGCGCCCGCCGGACTCGCCGTGCTGCTGCTGATCGGCGGGCAGTTCGGCGAGGCCACCGCGACCTCCGCCGTGGCCACCCGGCTGCGGTTCGGGCACATGGACGACTACGCGCCCTGGGGTGACCGGCAGCAGCGGCAGACGGAGGTGATCGCCGAGGCCGACGGCTGGCCCCGGTACCGCACCGACCCGGGCCGCGAGCAGACCGTCGGCAACGACCCGCTGCTGGTGGGCGGCCAGGGCGCCCAGTACTACAGCAGCCACACCTCCGGCATCCTCAGCAGCACGCTCACCGCCCTCGGCGGCGGCTGGACCTCGGGCGGCCGCAGCCTGCAGAGCCTGGACAACGCTGTCACCGACGTGATCTTCTCCGTCGGCGCGCGGGTGCACTCCCCGCCCGATCCGCATCAGAACTGGTTCCCGCAGGACGGCAGCGAGGTGACCGTGACCCGGCAGGACGTGCCGCCGCTGGTGACGGTACGGCCGTACGCCGCCTCCGCGCGGACCCGCGTCGCCGCCTTCGGCCCGTCGCCGTACCGCAACCAGGAACTGCTCCTGGGCGCCCGCGTCTACACCGTGCCCCGTCTCACGCTGCGTACCGGCGCCGGGACACGGCCGGACCGCGGTGACGACGCGCGGCCGGGGCTGCGCATCGGTGCTCCCGCTCACGGGGCCGCCGCCCGCAAGCCGTCGATCACGGCCCGGTGTCCGGCGGGCAGCGAGGTGTATCTCTGGGCGCCCCACTTCTCGGGCACCGCGTGGCTCGCCGGTCCCTCCACCCACCTCCTGACCGGGCGGTTCAGGTCCGACCACCCCGTCACCAAGATCGCCTCCATGCAGCGACTCGGCACGGTCCCCGCGTCCGGGCGGTTGCGGATCTCGCTGTCCCCCGACAAGACGGGCACCGTCCCGGAAGGCGCGGTCGGCTGCCTGGACACCGCCCGGCTGGATACCGTCGTCCGGCGGCTCAAGGCCACCGGAGCCGCCGAGGTGACCGTCTCCGACGGCACGATCCGGGCGGAACTCCCCGCCGGCAGCCGCGGAACCGCTGTCGTCGCGGCGCCCCGGATCGCCGGTTGGCGCTGCGCCGCGGGCGGGGCTCCCGCGGTACCCGCCCGGGAGTACTACGGGCTGATCGCCGTACCCCTCGACGGCACCTCGACCAGCGTCACCTGCACGTTCCACCCGCCCGGTCTCCGGCTGGGACTGGCTGTCGGGGGTGTCGCGTTGGTGGGCCCGGTCCTGCTCGGCGTCCTGACCGCCGTGCGTCGGCGACGGGCCAGGGCGCCGGCACCGTGATGGTGGTTGGACGCCGGCCGCGTAGCCGCCTGATCACTTTCGGCGGTGCGCGGCCGGGGCACGCACTAGCATCGGGCCATGCGGATTCGGCGTAGTCATGACAACCTCTCCGGTCTGCCTCGTGATCCACGAGCCGACGAGTATCCGATGCCCTCCGTCCCTTCCGGGTGGTACGCCGTCCTTCGGAGCGCCGAACTGCGACCGGGCAAGGTCGTCAACCTGCACTACTTCGGACGTGCCCTCG
This sequence comes from Streptomyces sp. NBC_00878, assembly GCF_026341515.1. Classification (NCBI taxonomy): domain Bacteria; kingdom Bacillati; phylum Actinomycetota; class Actinomycetes; order Kitasatosporales; family Streptomycetaceae; genus Streptomyces; species Streptomyces sp. NBC_00878. The sequence goes on from NZ_JAPEOK010000001.1 coordinate 8,974,999, forward strand.
TCGCCTTCCGCGGAGCGGACGGACGGCCGGCGGTGCGTGACGCGCACTGCCCGCACTACGGCGCGCATCTGGGGGTCGGCGGGAAGGTCGTCGACGGCACGGTGGTGTGTCCGTTCCACGGGTGGCGGTTCGACGCGGACGGCCGGTGTGTGAAGGCTCCCTTCGCGGAGCGGACCCCCAAGGTGTCCCTCGGCGGCTTCCCGGTGCGTGAGCACAGCGGGCTCGTCTTCGTCCACACCGGGCCGGGGGAGCCCTCGTGGGAGGTGCCGGAGATCCCGGAGGCCGGATCCGGGGACTTCGCCAAGCCGATCGACGACACCTGCCGGGCGCGCATCCACATCCAGGAGATGCGCGAGAACATCGTGGACGAGTCCCACTTCCACTTCATCCACGGCCAGAGCGAACCGCCCGTCCAGGACCTGCGGACGGACGGCCCCTTCGCCGAGGTCCGCGGCCGGATCCGCCGACGCGTGCTCGGCCGGGACATCGACAACACCTTCGACGCGTTCATGTACGGCCCGGGTGTCATGGTGGTCCGCGCCCACGGTCCCGTCCTGTCGGTGACCGCCGTCGCCCTCACCACTCCCGTCGACGACCGCACCAGCGAGATGCGGATGCTCTACTACGTCCGCAAGCCGTCCCTGGTCCCGTTCCTGACACCCGTGCTCAAGGCGGTCTTCCGCAGGGAGGCCCTGGGGGAGGTGCGCGAGGAGGTCCGGATCTGGGACCACAAGATCCACCGGGCGCGCCCGGTCCTCCTGCCCCACGAGAAGGGCATCAAGGCGCTGCGCCGCTGGTACGCGCAGTTCTATCCGGCCGAGGTTCCGCCTGCGGTTCCGCCCGAGGTTCCGCCTGCGGTCCTGCCCGAGGTGCCGGTCGAGGTCCGGGCCGAGGTTTTGCCCGCGGTTCCGGTCGAGCGACCGCGTGGCCTCGCCCCGAGTGCCGAGTTCGAGCCCCCGATGCGGATGAGGGGCAACTGAGGTCCGCCGGGCCGCCACTCCCTCAGGGCTGGGTCTGGACGAGACGCGGCGACCCCGAGGTGTCGGTGAGCGTGAGGCGGGACACCAGGCAGTAGCGGTCGCTGCGGTAGGCGGCGCGGGTGAACTCGAAGGCGCGGCCCTCCTGGTCGGTCGTGACGCGTTCCAGGGTGAGGACGGGAGCGCCCTCGCCGATTCCGAGGAGCGCGGCCTGCATGCTGTCGGCCGCGGCCGCCTCGTTGCGCTGCTCCGCCTCGGTCGGTACGACGCCGTAGCGGGAGCGGAGCAAGGCGTAGAGCGAACCGGATTCCAGGTCCGCCGGGTCGAGATCGGGGACCAGGGCGTGCAGGAGGTGGATGGTCTCCACGGCGATCGGAGTGGCATCGACCAGGCGCTGGCGTGCGATGCGCAGGATCGGCGTTGCCGCGTCCGTACGCAGTCGGCTGCCGATGGCCTGCCCGGCCGGCACGACCGAGTGGTTGAGGATGCGGCTGGTCCACGTGCCGGGGGCGGGGGGATAGGTGGCTCCGCCGTCGGCCGAGCCACCCAACACCCGTTGTGCGATCTTCGGTGCCGCCACGAAGACGCCCCGGCCGTGCTCACGGATCAGCCAGCCGTCGGCGATGAGTTCGTCGACGACGGAGCGCAGCGTCGGCCGGGACACCGAGAGTTCAGCGGCGATCTGTCGTTCGGCGGGGATGGCCTGGCCGACGGCCCGCGACTCGATCAGCGCGATCAGATGCTCCCGGATCCGGTCACGTTTTCTGAGGCTGGCCGTCATTCAGGTCGTCCCCCTGTGTCTTGGTCTATGCCTTGGTCTACGCCTTGGTGTAAACGCGCACGTAATCCACCAGCAGCGTAGCCGGGAACTGGGTGCTGCTATCCGGCGGACCCGGCCAGATCCCGCCGACGGCGAGGTTGAGCAGCAGGTAGAAGGGGTGGTCGAACGCCCAGCGTGAACCGGCGGGTATGTCGTCCTTGGTCACCTTGAAGTACTGCACGCCATCGAGCCGCCAGACGATCTCGTCGGGCGCCCAGTCCACCGAGAACAGGTGGAAGGCGTCGGCGAACTTGCCGCCACCGGGGCGCTGCACGGAGCCGCTGGGCCCGTTCTCGCCCGAGTAGCCTTCGCCGTGGATGGTGCCGTACAGGGTGCTCGGCTCGTTGCCGACGATCTCCATGACGTCGATCTCGCCGTTGCCGGGCCAGCCGGTGGAGTCGATGTCGTTGCCCATCATCCAGAACGCCGGCCACAGGCCCTGCCCGGCCGGGACCTTGATCTTCGCCTCGAACCGGCCGTACTCCTGCTCGAACTTGCCGAGTGTGGTGATCCGTCCGGAGGTCACGTCGCACGGGCCGTACGGGCAGTTCTCCATTCCGGGCAGCCTCTCGCGGCGCGCCGAGATGGCCAGGTTGCCGTTGCCGTCCTGGGAGACGTTCTCCTTCCGGTCGGTGTAGTACTGCCATTCCTCATTGCCCCACTGAGGCTCGCCGCCCCGGTCGTGGACCCACTTGGCGGGATCGGGCTTGGTGCCCCGGGCCTGGTTGAACTCGTCCCGCCAGGTCAGTTCCCAGTCGGCAGCAGCGGTGGCGCTGCCTGCGGTTGTCCGTTCCGCGTCACGGCTCTCGGTGCCGGCCCGGCGGGTGGCCGACGTGCCGTCGACGGCCGCGGAGGACTCGGTCCGCGGGGTCAGGGCCAGCGCGGAGGGGAGTGCGAACGTGCTCAAGGCCAGCGCGAGGGCGGCGGCTGCAGCGCGGCCGGTGGTGCGCCTCATGGTGCCTCCAGAGGTTCGGGGGGTTGACGCCGAGCACTCTGACAGGCCGGTCAGAAAGTGGTCAATAGATCTGACTCGGTAATAGGAAGCTTTCTTAACTGATCTCCCTCAAACCCTTGACTCCACCGGACAGCTCCTCTCAGACTGACTCAACTTCAGTGGTCAAAGAGTGGTAAGAAGGGTGTGGTCATGAAACTGACCCGAGTCGCGGTGGTCGCCTTGGCGGCCCTGCTCGGCACTGCCTGTACCCCCGGTGGGCCCGGCGACGAATCGGCCCAGGACGACAAGGGGCCGGTGACCATCACCTTCTGGCACCCCCTGAAGGACCCCAACGAGGTCAAGGCGGTCCGGGCCGCCCTGGACAAGTTCGAGGCGGCGCACCCCGGCACCACCGTCAAGGCCGTGCCCGCCCAGGACGCCGACAAGATCACCCAGTCGGTGCGCGGCGGCAATCCGCCGGACGTCGCGCTCTCGTTCAACGCCGAAAAGGTCGGCGCCTGGTGTTCCACCGGCGCCTTTCAGGACCTCGGACCGCGCATCGCCCGCGACAACGTCGACCTGAAGCAGATCCCGGCCGCCGTCCGCGCGTACACCGAGTTCCGCGGCAAGCGGTGCACCATGCCGCTCCTCGCCGACACCTTCGCCCTCTACTACAACAAGGACCTGCTGAAGAAGGCCGGTTACGACGCACCGCCCAAGACGATGACCGAACTGGCGCGGATGACGAAGAAGCTCAGCCAGGTCGGCCCGGACGGCAGGATCAAGGTGGCCGGGTTCATGCCGTTCCTGGGCACCTACCAGTCGGTGGCCGAGCACTTCACCCCGAGCTACGGCGCCAAGTGGCTCAAGCCCGACGGCACCGCCAACTTCGCCGACGACCCCGGATTCGCCGCCATGCTCAACTGGCAGAAGGACCTGGTCGATTGGTACGGCGCCGACAACCTCACCCGGTTCAAGGCCGGGCTCGGCGACGAATGGTCCGCTCAACACGCCTTCGAAACCGGCAAGCTCGCCATGATCGTGGACGGCGAGTGGCGCACCTCGTTCATCAAGAACAACGGCGACAAGGTGAACTACGGCACCGCGCCGATGCCCGTCGCCGACGACAAGCCGGATCTGTACGGCTCCGGCGCCATCGGCGGCAACGTCATCGGCATCCCCAAGGGCGCCAAGCACTCCGAAGCCGCCTGGAAGCTGGTGAAGTTCCTGTCCACGGACACCGACGCGCTCGTCACCTTCGCCGACGCCCTGCACAACGTGCCCACCACCCTGGCCGCCCTCAAGTCACCGAACCTGAAGCTGGCCAAGGACCCGCGGTTCAAGCCGTTCCTGGATGTGTTCGCCCACCCCAGCAGCTCTTCGCTCCCGGCCTCCGGCGACGCGGGGGCGTATCTGACCAACTTCGGGCTGTTCGCCGACAAATGGCAGAAGGGCAAGGTGCCCGACCTCGACAAGGCACTGCGCGAGCTCGCCCGGCAGAACGACGCCGCGCTGAAGCTGGGCTCGTAGATGACCGCCACCCTCACGCGCCGGGCTCCTGCCCGGTGGAAGGTCGTCCCGCGCAGGCGCGACCGCCGGGCACCGCTGTTCTTCCTCGCACCGTGGCTGATCGGCCTCATCGCCTTCTTCGGCTATCCGCTCGTGATGACGGTCTATCTGTCCTTCACCAGCTACACGATGCTCGACCAGCCCAAAGCCGTCGGATTCCGCAACTACGCCTACCTGCTGACCGAGGACCCCTTCCTGTGGCAGGCCGTCCGCAACACCGGCTGGTTCCTCGTGGTCATGGTCCCCACCCAGGTGCTCTTCGCACTCGGCGCGGCCATGGTGCTGACCCGCATCAGATCCGGCGCGGGCATCTTCCGCACCCTGTTCTTCCTGCCCTCCCTCGCCCCGCCGGTCGCCGCGACCGTGGCCTTCGTCTTCCTGTTCAACCCGGCCACCGGACCGGTCAACCAGGCCCTCGGACTGCTCGGCATCGAAGGCCCCCTGTGGTTCTCCGATCCGGGCTGGGCCAAGCCCGGCCTCGTCCTGCTCGCCCTGTGGGGCAGCGGCAACCTGGTCGTCATCCTGCTCGCCGCACTGCTCGACGTACCGGCCGAACTGAAAGAGGCCGCCGCCATCGACGGCGCCAACGGCCGGCAGGCGTTCCGGCACGTGACCGTCCCGACCATCTCGCCCGTCCTGCTGTTCGCCGTCGTCACCGGAATGATCGCCGCACTGCAGTACTTCACCCAGGCGGTGGTGGCGGGGTCGGTGGCCAGCGGCAGCGCCGACATCACCCCCTCCGCCCAGTCGCCCGGACCACCGGAGGGCTCCACGCTCACCCTGCCCTACTGGCTCTTCGTCCAGGGCTTCCAGCGGTTCAACATGGGCTACGCCTGCGCGCTCGCCGTCCTGCTGTTCGTGGTCTCGATGGCCTTCATCTCCCTGCTCCTGCACCGTCGTTCGGGATTCTCGGGGGGTACGGCATGAACCGCGGCCTGATCTGGATCGCCCGCCACTCGCTGGCACTCGCGCTAGCCGCGGGGTTCGTGCTGCCGATGGTGTTCATCGTGCTGACCGCGGTCATGCCCGAGCAGCAGACGATGACCGGCGACCTGTGGCCCACCTCCTGGCAGTGGTCCAACCTCGGCGAGGTCTTCGACCGGGCACCGCTGCTGACCTGGCTGCGCAACACGGTCGTCTACGCCTCGCTGATCACGGCCTTCACCCTGGTGTCCTCGGTACCGGCGGCCTACGCGCTGGCGCGCTACCGCTTCCGCGGCCGCAACGCCGCGTTCCTCCTGGTGATCGCGACCATGCTGCTGCCGCCGCAGGTGCTGATCGTCCCGATGTACGTCGTCTGGGCCGACCTCGGCCTGACGGGCAGCATCTGGCCCCTGGTCCTGCCCACGCTGTTCGGCGACGCGTTCGCGATCTTCCTGTTCCGCCAGTTCCTCCTGACCATCCCTCAGGAGTACGCGGACGCGGCACGCATCGACGGGTGCGGAGAGCTCAGAGTGCTGCTCAAAGTGGTCCTGCCGATGCTGAAGCCGGCCATCGCCGCGGTCGGCCTGTTCTCCTTCTTCTACGCCTGGAACGACTACTACGGGCCGCTGGTCTACCTGAGCGAGCGGCCCGAGCACTGGACGCTCTCGCTGGGACTCGCGTCGTTCAAGACCGTCCACGCCGTCCAGTGGAACCTCACCATGGCGGCCACGCTGATCGTCATGGCACCGCTGATCATCATCTTCTTCTTCGCCCAGAAAGCCTTCATCGAGGGCGTCACACTGACAGGAGTCAAGGGTTGAAAATCGCCGTGGTCGGAGGGGGCTCCACCTACACCCCCGAGCTCATCGACGGATTCGCGCGACTGCGCGACGAACTCCCCCTCACCGAAATCGTATTGATCGACCCCGATACCCCGCGCCTCGAACTGGTCGCCGCCATGGCCCGGCGCATGCTGGCCCGAGTCGGCCATCCGGCCCGGGTCGTGGCCACCGACAGCATCGAACAAGTCGCCGGTGCTTCAGCGGTGTTGCTGCAAATACGCGTCGGAGGACAGGCCGCACGCAACTCCGACGAGACACTGCCGCTGGAATGCGGCTGCGTCGGACAGGAGACCACCGGGGCCGGCGGGCTGGCCAAGGCCCTGCGTACCGTCCCCGTGGTCCTCGACATCGCCGAGCAGGTCCGGCGGTACGCCCCGGACGCGTGGATCGTCGACTTCACCAATCCGGTCGGCATCGTGACCCGGGCTCTGCTCGACGCGGGGCACAAGGCGGTCGGACTGTGCAACGTCGCGATCGGCTTCCAGCGCCGCTTCGCGGGCTTCCTCGGCGTCGACCCCTCCAGGATCTCCCTCGGCCATGTCGGCCTCAACCACCTGACCTGGATCCGCGAGGTCCACCTCGACGGCGCCGACGTGCTGCCTGCCGTGCTGGAGAAGCACGAGCCGGAACTCGCCGACCGAGTCGGCCTCCCCGCCGGACTGCTCCGCCGGCTCGGCATCGTCCCGTCGTACTACCTGCGCTTCTTCTACATCCACGACCGAGTGGTGGACGAGCAGCGCGGATCCCTCTCCCGCGCGGCAGCCGTCGCCGAGATGGAGACCAAGCTGCTGGAGCTGTACGCCGACCCGTCTGTGGACACCAAGCCGGCTCTCCTGGAGGAGCGCGGCGGGGCGTACTACTCCGAGGCCGCGGTGGCCCTCATCGTCTCGCTCCTCGACGACCGGGGAGACGTACAGGTGGTGAACCTCCGCAACAACGGCACCCTGCCCTTCCTTCCCGACGAGGCGGTCATCGAAGTCCCGGCGACCATCACCGCGCAAGGCCCCCGGCCCGTACCCGTGGCGCCGGTGTCCCCGCTGCTCGCCGGACTGATCTCCCACGTGTCGGCGTACGAGACGCTCGCCGTGGAGGCCGCACTGCACGGCGGCCGGGACCGGGTCTTCGACGCGCTGCTCGCCCATCCGCTGATCGGCCAGGTGCCACAGGCCGCCGAGCTCACCCGGATCCTCGTCGAGGCGGAACACGCCCACCTGGCGTGGACGACGTGAGGACGGTTCTCGCGGTCGACGGCGGGAACAGCAAGACCGCCGTCGCACTGCTGACCGAGGACGGCTCGGTGCTGGCGACCGGCCGGAGCGGCGGCTTTCGGCCGCACGGCGAGGGAATCGGCACGGCAGTCGACCGCATCGAGAACGCCCTCGGCCGCGTCCCGCATGTCGACCATGTCTCGGCATGCCTGGCCGGGGCGGACTTCCCCTTCGAGGAACAGGCCCTGACAGCGGAGATCGTCCGGCGCGGTTACAGCAACGACGTGACCGTCGTCAACGACACCTTCGCGCTGCTCAGAGCAGGGGCAACCACGGGTGTCGGGGTCGCCGTGGTATGCGGCGCCGGGCTGAACGCGGTCGGAGTGGCGCCGGACGGCAGGGTCGCCCGGTTCCCGGCCCTCGGCCGGATCAGCGGCGACTGGGGCGGTGGAGTCGACCTCTCCCACGAAGCCCTGTGGCACGCGGTCCGCGCCGAGGACGGGCGCGGCCCGGCCACGACCCTGCTGGACGCCGTGTGTACGTGCTTCGCCACTCATACGGCCGAGGAGGTCGTCCTGGCCCTGCACACCGGCGCGTTGCCGGCCGACCGCCTGCACGACCTGGTCCCCCCGCTGCTGCGCGCGGCAGCGGGGGGCGACCCGGTCGCGTACTCCGTCGTCGACCGGCAGGCCGCCGAGATAGCCGCGATGGGCATCGTGGCACTGCGCCGCCTCGACCTGATCGGGACACCGGCCGAGGTCGTCCTCGGCGGCGGCGTGATCGCCGCGCGGGAGCCGTTGCTCAGCGCCCTTCTGGAGGAGCGGTTCGCCGAGCGGGCACCGCTGGCCAAGCTGCTCATCACCGAAGCCCCGCCGATCGTGGGCGCGGCCCTGCTCGGCCTCGACCGGTTGGCCGCTCCGGACTCCGCGGCACGGCGGCTGCGCTCGGCCCTGGCCCACTGAGGCGCACCGGGGACAGCGATTGCATAAAACTGCGGCGAAACGTATAGTCATGCCATCCAAGAGGAGGGTTCCATGGCGGTACGTGCGGCAGTGGCCGGAGCGAGTGGGTACGCGGGCGGGGAGCTGCTGCGTCTGCTCCTGGCGCACCCCGAGATCGAGATCGGCGCTCTGACCGGAAACTCCAACGCGGGGCAGCGGCTTGGTGCGCTGCAACCGCATCTGCTGCCGCTGGCCGACCACGTACTTCAGGAGACCACATCCGAGGTCCTCGCGGGGCACGATGTCGTCTTTCTGGCGTTGCCGCACGGACAGTCCGCCGCCGTCGCCGAGCAACTCGGGCCTGACGTACTGGTCGTCGACATGGGGGCCGACTTCCGGCTGAAGGACGCGGCCGACTGGGAGCGGTTCTACGGTTCGGCGCACGCCGGGACCTGGCCGTACGGCCTCCCCGAACTGCCGGGCGCCCGCGCTGCGCTGGAGGGGTCCAAGCGCATCGCGGTGCCCGGTTGCTATCCGACGGCCGTCTCGCTCGCGCTCTTCCCTGCGTACGCCGCCTCTCTCGCCGAGCCCGAGGCCGTGATCGTCGCCGCCTCCGGGACCTCCGGAGCGGGCAAGTCGCCCAAGGCGCATCTGCTGGGCAGCGAGGTCATGGGCTCCATGTCCCCGTACGGCGTCGGCGGCGTCCACCGGCACACCCCCGAGATGATCCAGAACCTCGGCGCCGCCGCGGGCGAGCCCGTCACCGTCTCCTTCACTCCGACCCTCGCCCCGATGCCCCGCGGGATCCTCGCCACCTGTACGGCGAAGGCCCGCGCGGGCGTCACCGCCGAGTCCGTACGGGCCGCGTACGAGAAGGCCTACGCCGACGAGCCGTTCACGCACCTGCTGCCCGAGGGGCAGTGGCCCGCGACCGCGTCCGTCTACGGTTCCAACGCCGTTCAGGTGCAGGTCGCGTTCGACGCGGCAGCGCACCGGATCATCGCGATCAGCGCCATCGACAACCTCACCAAGGGCACCGCGGGCGGTGCCGTCCAGAGCATGAACATCGCCCTCGGGCTCGACGAGGCCACCGGCCTTTCCACGATCGGAGTCGCACCGTGAGCGACGCACGTGCAGCCGCCGGGCCGCAGACAACGACGAAAGCCGCACCTCTGCGCTGCACGGGCGGAGAAGCGAACAAGGAGTCACAGTGAGTGTCACCGCCGCCAAGGGGTTCACCGCTTCCGGCATCGCCGCCGGAATCAAGGAGAACGGCAACCCGGACCTCGCCCTCGTGGTCAACAACGGGCCCCGCCTCGCCGCCGCGGGCGTCTTCACCTCCAACCGCGTGAAGGCCGCGCCCGTCCTGTGGTCCGAGCAGGTCCTGAAGGGCGGTCAGGTCTCCGCCGTGATCCTCAACTCCGGTGGCGCCAACGCCTGTACGGGACCCAAGGGCTTCCAGGACACGCACGCGACCGCCGAGAAGGTCGCCGAGGTCCTCGGGCAGAACGCCGGCGAGGTCGCCGTCGCGTCGACCGGGCTCATCGGCCTGCTGCTCCCGATGGACAAGCTCCTGCCGGGAGTTGAGCAGGCCGCCGCCCAACTCTCCGAGCACGGCGGCGAGAAGGCCGCCATCGCCATCAAGACCACCGACTCCGTCCACAAGACCTCGGTCGCCGAGGGGGACGGCTGGACCGTCGGTGGCATGGCCAAGGGTGCGGGCATGCTCGCCCCCGGCCTCGCCACGATGCTGGTCGTCCTCACCACGGACGCCGACGTCGAGAGCGATGCGCTGGACAAGGCCCTGCGCGCCGCCACCCGTACGACCTTCGACCGGGTCGACTCCGACGGCTGCATGTCGACCAACGACACCGTGCTGCTGCTCGCCTCCGGAGCCTCCCAAGTCGCCCCGGACTACGCGGAGTTCGCCGAGGCCGTACGCAAGGTCTGTGACGATCTCGGCCAGCAGCTCATCCGGGACGCCGAGGGCGCGAGCAAGGACATCAAGGTCGAGGTGGTCAACGCCGCGAGCGAGGACGACGCCGTCGAGGTGGGCCGCTCCATCGCCCGCAACAACCTCCTCAAGTGCGCGATCCACGGCGAGGATCCCAACTGGGGCCGCGTGCTCTCCGCCATCGGCACGACCCGAGCCGCCTTCGAGCCCGACCAGTTGAACGTCGCCATCAACGGCGTCTGGGTCTGCAAGAACGGCGGCGTCGGCGAGGACCGCGACAAGGTCGACATGCGCTACCGCGAGGTCCACATCGTCGCCGACCTCGCCGCGGGCGCCGAGACCGCCACCATCTGGACCAACGACCTCACTGCCGACTACGTCCACGAGAACAGCGCGTACTCATCATGAGCAGTACCCGCAGGCACACCGCACTCCCCAAGGCCCAGATCCTCATCGAGGCGCTGCCCTGGCTGACACGGCACAACGGCAAGACGGTCGTCATCAAGTTCGGCGGCAACGCCATGATCGACGAGGACCTGAAGGCCGCGTTCGCGCAGGACGTCGTGTTCCTGCGCCAGGCCGGACTCAAGCCCGTCGTCGTGCACGGCGGCGGCCCGCAGATCAGCGCCGCCCTCGACAGGCACGGCATCGTCAGCGAGTTCAAGGCGGGCCTCAGGGTCACGACCGAGGACGCCATGGACGTCGTACGCATGGTGCTCGCCGGACAGGTCCAACGTGAGCTCGTCGGACTCCTCAACCAGCACGGACCGCTCGCCGTCGGACTCACCGGCGAGGACGCGCACACCATGACCGCCACCAAGCACCAGCCCGAGATCAACGGGGAGTTGGTCGACATCGGGCGGGTGGGCGAGATCACCGCGATCGACACGGGCGCGATCGAGGCACTGCTCGCCGACGGCCGGATCCCGGTCGTCTCGTCGATCGCCCGTAGCCAGGACGACGGACATGTCTACAACGTCAATGCTGATACGGCGGCTGCGGCACTCGCTGCGGCGCTGGGTGCCGAAACACTGATGGTCCTCACGGACGTCGAGGGACTCTACGAGGACTGGCCGAACTCCGACGAGGTCATCAGCCGGCTCACCGCGCGACAGCTGGAGAAGCTGCTGCCCGACCTGGCCACCGGCATGGTGCCGAAGATGGAGGGCTGCCTGCACGCCGTGCGCAACGGCGTGAACACCGCCCGCGTGATCGACGGCCGGGTCCAGCACTCGATCCTGCTGGAGATCTTCACCGACGAGGGCATCGGCACGATGGTCGTGCCGGACGCGGAAGAGACGGACGCGGAAGAGACGGACGCGGAAGAGACGAACACGGAAGAGCCGGACGGGCAAGGGCCGGACGGGCAAGAGCCGAACAGGCATGAGGGGGAAGCCGTATGACCGCCAACGAACAGCTCACCCAGCGATGGCAGGGCGCGCTGATGGACAACTACGGCACGCCGCGGCTGCCCCTCGTCCGCGGTGCGGGCACCAAGTTGTGGGACGCCGACGGCAAGGAGTACCTGGACCTCGTCGGCGGGATCGCGGTGAACGCGCTCGGCCACGCCCACCCGGCGATCGTCGAGGCCGTGAGCCGGCAGATCGCCTCCCTCGGCCATGTCTCCAACCTCTTCGTCGCCGAGCCGCCCGTCGCGCTCGCCGAACGGCTGCTCCAGCTCTTCGGACGGGACGGCCGGGTCTACTTCTGCAACTCGGGTGCCGAGGCCAACGAGGGCGCCTTCAAGATCGGGCGGCTCACGGGCCGCGGGCACATGGTCGCCACCCAGGGCGGTTTCCACGGCCGGACCATGGGCGCGCTCGCGCTCACCGGCCAGCCGGGCAAGCAGGAGCCGTTCCTGCCGCTGCCGGGCGACGTCACGCATGTGCCGTACGGGGATCCGCAGGCGCTGGCCGCCGCCGTCACCGAGGACACCGCGCTGGTCGTCATCGAGCCGGTCCAGGGCGAGAACGGCGTGATCGTACCGCCGCCCGGCTACCTCAAGGCGGCCCGCGCCATCACCGCCGCCACCGGCACGTTCCTCGTCCTCGACGAGGTACAGACGGGTGTCGGCCGTACGGGGCACTGGTTCGAGTACCAGGCCCACGAGGGTGTCCTGCCGGACATCGTCACGCTCGCGAAGGGGCTCGGCGGCGGGCTTCCGCTCGGTGCGACCGTCGCCTTCGGGCGGGCGGCGCAGCTGCTGAAGCCCGGACACCACGGCACGACCTTCGGCGGCAACCCGGTCGCCTGCGCCGCCGGACTCGCCGTCCTCGACACGATCGAGGCGGAGGGGCTGCTGGAGAACGTGAAGCGGACCAGCGAGAAGCTGCGGGAGGGAATCGAGTCCTTCGGCCACCCGTTGATCGATTATGTCCGGGGAGCGGGCCTCCTCCTGGGTATCGTGCTCACCGAGCCACTCGCGCCCCAGGTGCAGCAGGCGGCTCAGGACGCCGGTCTCCTGGTGAACGCGCCCGCCCCCGATGTCGTACGGCTGATGCCGCCGCTGAACGTGAGCGACGACGAGGTGGACGTGTTCCTGCGGGCCCTGCCCGGTGTCCTCGACCAGGCCCGAGACGCCGACGGGGACGGAGCATCCTGAGGAATGGGACGACGACGATGAGTCAGGCGCAGGACCACGAGCACGCGGGGCCCGCGGTGCCGCAGACCCGCACGGCACGCCACCGGCGGATCGTGGACATCCTCAACCGGCAGCCGGTGCGTTCCCAGAGCCAGTTGGCGAAGCTGCTCGCCGACGACGGGCTGAATGTCACTCAGGCGACGCTCTCCCGGGACCTGGACGAGCTGAACGCGGTGAAGATCCGCAACAACGACGGTGACCTGATCTATGCGGTGCCGAGTGAGGGGGGTTTCCGGACCCCCCGCGCGCCGCTGGGGGAGTCGGCGAAGGAGGAGCGGATGCGGAGGCTGTCCTCGGAGCTGTTGATCTCCGCGGAGGCTTCGGCGAACCTCGTGGTTCTGCGGACCCCTCCGGGGGCTGCGCAGTTTCTTGCCTCGGCGATTGATCAGGCGGAGTTGCAGGACATTCTCGGGACGATCGCCGGGGATGACACGTTGCTGTTGATCAGTCGGAATCCCACGGGTGGGCAGGCGTTGGCCGATCACTTGCTGCGGTTGGCTCAGAATCACCATTGAGGGTGGTGATTCGGGTGCGGGTGCGTGGGGGCTGGTCGCGCCCACGGTGGGGGTCCCCCGCTCGAGCGAAGCCGAGAGTGGGGGAGGAGCCGCAAAATGTCACAGCCCCACGCCCCTAAAAGCCCGGCCTCGGCTCAGGCGAAGTGCCAGGTCATCCGCGCCTTTGAAAACCCGCCTCCGCCCAGGCCGCCCGCGCGCCTGAAGGGATGACTCCGCCTCAGCCCAGGCGGTTCGCCAAGCCCCCCGTGCATCTGACCTCGTCGCCCGCCGTGATCAGTAGGGCCTCGACGTCCGGGAGGGATTCCAGCCAGGTCAGGGCCTGGCGGGAGCCCATCGCGAAGGCCGCCGTCGCCCAGGCGTCCGCCCAGGTGATGCGGGGGCCGACGACGGTCACGGCCACCAGGTCGGTGACCGCGGAGCGGCCGGTGCGCGGGTCCACGATGTGCGTGCCGCGCTCGGCGGAGCCCGAGGTGGCCACGGCCAGTTCGTCGACGCCGGCCGCGGTGACCACCGCGGCCAGACCGCCGGGCCGCAGCGGGTCGGAGACGCCGACCCGCCAGGGCCGGTGCGGCCCCGGCACGCCGTACATCTGCACGTCTCCGCCGCCGTTCACGCTCACGCCGGTCGCGCCGGCCGCGACGAGATGCCGGGCCACGCGCTCGACGCTCCAGCCCTTCACCATGCCGGTCGGGTCGACGACACCCGCGTACTTCGTGCTGAACCAGCCGTCGCTCAACCGCTCGGCCTCGGCGCACAGTTCGAGTACCTCGGCGACCTCCGGGTCGCACTGGGCGACGGTCAGTTCGCCGCGCGCGAGCCGGGAGATCTGGCTGTTCTCGCGGTAGGTGCTGAACACCTCGTCCACCGCGTGGAGTTGGGCCACGGCCTCCGCCAGCGCGGCCTGTACGGCCTCGGGTTCACCACCCCGTACGTCGAAGGAGAAGACCGTGCCCATCACCTCCTCCGCGTGCCGTACCGCCACGGGCGCCTCGGCGGATTCGGCGGATTCGGCCAGTTCGGCCGGCTCGGTGGGATCAGCCACCGGCCTGGTCCAGGGCCGACTGGAGGGACTTCTTGTAGCCGCCGCTGGTGTAGGTGGCGCCGGAGACCGCGTCGATGTCGGCACTGCCCGCCGCGACCGCGGCCTGGTTGAGCTTCGGCACCGCGTCACCGCTGATCTGGCTGCTGCGTCCGCCGCTGGGCTGCTGCACCGCCTCGGCCTTGGTGATCTTCCCGCCGTTGACGGTGATCCGGACCTGCACGGGGCCGTAGTCGGTCTGGACGGCCGTGCCCGTGACGGTCTTCGCCTGAGCGGCACCCCCACCGGTGGACCCACCCGTGGACCCGCCCGTTGAACCGCTCGCGTCGGCCGAGCCGCCGCCAGAGGTCCCGCCAGAGGTGCCGCCGGTCGCCGAGGACGAGCCGGCCTTGTCGAGGGCCGACTGGAGGGACTTCTTGTAGCCGCCGCTGGTGTAGGTGGCACCCGAGACCGCGTCGATGTCGGCGCTGCCCGTCCGGATCGCCGCCTGGTTGAGCTTGGGCACCGAGTTGGTGCTGACCTCGGTGCTGCGACCGCCGCTGGGCGCCTCGATGGCGGCGGCCGAGGTGATCTTGCCGCCGCTCATCGTGATACGGACCTGGACGTTGCCGTACTCGGTCTTGACGACGTCACCGGTGAGGGTCTCGTCCCCTCCACTGCCCGCGGCCTGTGCGCCTCCGGTTCCCTGGGGTGCGACCGACTGCTGCCCTTGCGGTGTGCCCTCGGCCGACGCGGACGCCGGGTCCGAGGAGGGCTTCAGCGTCAGCAGCAGCACGATCCCGGACACCGTGGCGGCACCGGCCAGCACGATACGTCGCAGGGGGTGGCTCTTCTTCATCGGTGCGGACTCCCGTTCGTCACAGCTCGAAGGACTCGTGATGGATGCGGCGGGCCGGCACGCCCGCGCCGCGCAGTGCGGTGTACGCGCCCTCGGCGAAGCCGGGAGGCCCGCACAGGAACACGTCGTGCTCGTCGATGTCGGGCAGCTTCCGGCGCAGCGTCTCCGGGTTGATGTCCGGGCGTTCCCCGTCGGGGCTGTTCACCGCGTACATCAGGCGGGCGCCGCGCTCGTCGGCGATCGCCGACAACTCGTCCCACAGCGCCAGGTCCTGCGTGCTGTTGGCCCGGTACAGCAGGGTGAGGTCGCCACGCTCGGCCGGCAGCGTCTCGAACAGCGCCCGCATCGGGGTGATCCCCACTCCGCCGGCCATCAGCAGCACCTTTCCGCGGCTGCGCCGGGACGCGGTCATCGCTCCGTACGGGCCCTCGGCCCACACCCGCGTGCCCCGCTTCAGCCCCTTCAGCGCGGTGCTGTGGTCGCCGAGCGCCTTGACCGTGATCCTGAGCAGACCGGGCCGGGGCGCGGCCGACAGCGAGTACGGGTGCGAGCTGAGCCGCATGCCAGGTGCCAGGAACCGCCAGCGGAAGAACTGCCCCGGCTCGGCACCGATGCGGTGCAGCCGCTTTCCGCTGATCAGCACGGAGACGATGCCGGGCGCCTCCTCGACGACCTCCTCGACCCGCATCCGGTGCCGCAGGTTCAGCCGGACCGGCGTGATCACCCGGTACCAGAGCACCAGCGCGGTCACGGTCCCGTACAGCGCGTACCAGGCCGTCGTGGCGGCGGGCTCGACCGCGAAGTCGTTGCCGGTGGACAGCTGGTGCCAGAACGACAGATACACGGTCACGTACGTGAGCAGGTGGATGTGGTACCAGGTGTCGTACGGGATCCGCTTGCGCAGTCCGCCGACGGAGATCAGGCCGATGAACAGCAGCACACCCGTACCGATGGCCGCCTTGCCCATGTCGGGCAGGGTGTTGACCGAGTCGATGGTCTGCTCGACGACCCCCGTGTTCGCCTGCAGGGCATACCCGTACATCGTGAGCCCGATGTGGGCGAGGGTGAGGCACAGCATGTACCGGCCGCTCATGGCGTGCCAGCGGGCGACGCGGTCGGAGCCGACCCGGCGTTCCAGCGCGGGCACCCGGGCCATCTGCAGGACCACGAGAGCCATCAGATACCCGGCGAGCAGACCGGTGATCCGGCCCGCGTTCAGGATCCGGCCCTTGTCGTCCGCGATGGACGGGGTGTTGCTCCACCACAGCCAGATCACACCCGCCGCGCCCGCCCACACGGCGATCAGCAACGGGATGGCGGGGGAGCGGCGAGGTCGGATACGGCGCATCGTCTGGCGCCGCGCTGCGCGACCGCCGGCGATCGTGCTCACGGTTCCTCCGTGGGGGACGGGAAAGGGAGTGGCCCCTTGGTCCAGTGGTACGTCGCGGGACGGCGGAGTGTTCAACGGCCCGCCGAGCAAGCCGTGAACTGGTGCGACTCGCGGTAACCCGAGGTGGTGCGGATCTCAGGAGGTACGGGGAGGCAGGGGCAACGGCAGCCCGGGCAGGCCGTCCAGACTGGTCGCCACGTGCTCCTTCTTCGTGAAGTACGCGTCCAGGGAGGCGTCGTCCTCACGCGCGAAGCGCTTGGCGTGCAGATCGCGGTCCTGCTCGTACGACATGGTGGGTACCGCGTAACCACAGGTGTCCCGGACGAGTTCGGCCGTCACGACGATGATCGCGCGCAGGCCGTGCGGCGTCGGGTCGATGTCGGGGAAACGCGTGAGGAGTTCCTCGAACCGCGGGTCGCCGCGGAAGACCGGCTCTCCCCGGCCGTGTACGCGGACGATGTTGGGCGGGCCCTGGAAGGCGCACCACATCAGGGTGATCCGGCCGTTCTCGCGCAGGTGGGCGATCGTCTCGGCGTTGCTGCCGGCGAAGTCCAGGTAGGCGACGGTGAGTTCGTCGAGGACCGCGAACGAACCGGTCAGGCCCTTGGGTGAGAGGTTGACCGTGCCGTCGCCCGACAGGGGCGCGGTCGCGGTGAAGAAGATGGGCTGCGCCTCGATGAACGTACGCAGGCGGCCGTCAATGCGCTCGTAAGTCTTTCCCATGTCTAACGATTATGGGCGCAATTCCTTCGTCTGTCTAAGGAATTGCGCCCATGGTGGGGGAATGTGGTTTCCCGGTGATCCCCGGGGCCCGCGGGCCTTGCGGTCCGCGGGCCCCGGAGTCGCCCCGGTCGGCGTGCGGGGCGCCCGTGGGGGGACGTCGGTTACTTGTCGAGGGCTACTTGTTGAGCGTGCAGGGGGCGAGCGCGTCGAGTCCTTGGGGCTTGGCGGCGGTGCGGCCGATGGCGGTGGCGATGCGGTTGATGGTCGCGACGCGCTTGTCCTTGAGGGGGCCGACGATGGCGTTCTGGGCGAAGTTCGCGCCGCCCTGGCCGACGGTGTCGACGAGGCGCTTGTTGGCCTCGGCGATCTGCGTGTCGAGGAGGGCGAGGTTGCGGTCGACCTCGGCCTTCGCGGAGGCGGGGATCGCGGGCAGGCTCGGGGCGACGGCCGGGCAGCTCACCGTGCCGGCCGCGTTCGTGTTGCCGGTGTTGCCGGTGTTCCCGGTATTGCCCGTGTTTCCGGTGTTGCCGCCCGCCTGCTGAGTGGGGGACGCGCTCGGTGACGCCGCGGCACCGCTTCCGGCCGCCCCGCCCGCGTTGAGCGTGCAGGGGGCGAGGGCGTCGAGTCCTTGGGGCTTGGCGGCGGTGCGGCCGATGGCGGTGGCGATGCGGTTGATGGTCGCGACGCGCTTGTCCTTGAGGGGGCCGACGATGGCGTTCTGGGCGAAGTTCGCGCCGCCCTGGCCGACGGTGTCGACGAGGCGCTTGTTGGCCTCGGCGATCTGCGTGTCGAGGAGGGCGAGGTTGCGGTCGACCTCGGCCTTCGCGGAGGCGGGGATCGCGGGCAGGCTCGGGGCGACGGCCGGGCAGCTCACCGTGCCGGGGGACGCCTTGGTATTGGCGGCCTGGCTGTTGCCGCTCTTGGACGTCTCTCCGGCCAAGGCCGATCCGGCGATCACGGCTCCTGACAACGCCACCGCGGCCACGCCGCCGATGATCGCCACGCGGCGCTTGTTGTACTTCGGAAGAGCCCTGGACATGCGAGTGCCTCACTTGGGTCAGAGGTGGGTTGACAAACGCGGCGCCGGCGTTCGGGGTGGAGTACGGGAAAGCGGTTTCTTGCGTTCAAGCGACTCCGAAAAAACTTCCCGGTAAAGACTTCCCGGCACTCCCCGGATTGACGAATCATGCAGAGTTCTGCATACTCATGCATGTCAGCGAATGCAGTGTGAGGAGAAACCCGTGACCGAGCGCGTCGTACTCGCCTACTCGGGCGGTCTGGACACCTCCGTCGCCATCGGCTGGATCGCCGAGGAGACCGGCGCCGAGGTCATCGCGGTCGCGGTCGACGTCGGCCAGGGCGGCGAGGACCTGGACGTCATCCGCAAGCGCGCCCTCGCGTGCGGCGCCGTCGAGGCCGAGGTCGCGGACGCCAAGGACGAGTTCGCCGAGGAGTACTGCCTCCCGGCGATCAAGGCCAACGCCCTCTACATGGACCGCTACCCGCTGGTCTCCGCCCTCTCCCGGCCGACGATCGTCAAGCACCTCGTCGCCGCCGCCCACAAGCACGGCGCGGGCATCGTCGCCCACGGCTGCACCGGCAAGGGCAACGACCAGGTGCGGTTCGAGGCAGGCATCCAGGCCCTCGGCCCGGACCTCAAGTGCATCGCCCCGGTCCGTGACTACGCGATGACCAGGGACAAGGCGATCGCCTTCTGCGAGGAGAAGGGCCTGCCGATCGCCACCACCAAGAAGTCCCCGTACTCCATCGACCAGAACGTTTTCGGACGCGCCGTCGAGACGGGCTTCCTGGAGGACATCTGGAACGCGCCGATCGAGGACGTCTACGAGTACACGCAGAACCCGGCGCTCCCGCGTGAGCCCGACGAGGTGGTCGTCACCTTCAAGGCGGGCGTCCCGGTCGCCGTCGACGGCAGGCCCGTCACCGTCCTCCAGGCCATCCAGGAGCTCAACGCCCGCGCGGGCGCCCAGGGCATCGGCCGGATCGACATGGTCGAGGACCGGCTCGTGGGCATCAAGTCCCGCGAGGTGTACGAGGCTCCCGGCGCGATCGCACTGATCACGGCCCACCAGGAGCTGGAGAACGTCACCGTCGAGCGTGAACTCGCCCGCTACAAGCGGCAGGTCGAGCAGCGCTGGGGCGAGCTGGTCTACGACGGCCTGTGGTTCTCCCCGCTCAAGCGCGCCCTGGACGGCTTCATCAACGAGGCCAACCAGCATGTCTCCGGCGACATCCGGATGACCCTGCATGGCGGCCGTGCCGTCGTCACCGGCCGGAAGTCCGAGGAGTCGCTGTACGACTTCAACCTCGCGACCTATGACTCGGGCGATACGTTCGACCAGTCGAAGGCGCAGGGGTTCATCGACATCTTCGCGTTGTCTTCGAAGATCGCGGCGAAGAGGGATCTCGCGTAGCGTTTTGCGGAGTCCGGTCCGTAGCCACGTGCGGGTTGTGGTGGGCTGGTCGCGCAGTTCCCCCGCCCCTGGAGGGGCTCGGCCCGCAGCAGCCTGACGCCGCCCCGCTGGAAGAGTGGGGCGGCGGTCGTACATCAACAGTCTTGAGGAGCACAGCAAGTGAGCAGCAACAGCGGTGATGTACGGCTCTGGGGTGGGCGGTTCGCCGACGGGCCCGCCGAGGCTCTGGCCAAGCTGTCCGCGTCCGTCCACTTCGACTGGCGGCTGGCGCCGTACGACATCGCCGGATCGCGTGCCCACGCGCGCGTGCTGCACAAGGCGAGCCTGCTCAGCGACGACGAGCTGGAGCGCATGCTCGCGGGGCTCGACCGGCTGGAGGCCGCCGTCGCGGACGGCTCGTTCGTCGGCACCATCGCCGACGAGGACGTCCACACCGCCCTGGAGCGCGGTCTCCTGGAGCAGCTCGGCCCGGACCTCGGCGGCAAGCTGCGCGCGGGCCGCTCGCGCAACGACCAGGTCGCCACGCTCTTCCGGATGTACCTGCGCGACCACGCCCGGATCATCGGCGGCCTGGTCGCCGACCTCCAGGACGCGCTGATCGGGCTCGCCGAGGCGCACCCGGACGTCGCGATGCCTGGCCGTACGCATCTGCAGCACGCCCAGCCCGTACTGTTCGCCCACCACGTACTGGCCCACGCCCAGTCCCTGTCCCGGGACGCCGAGCGCCTGCGGCAGTGGGACGAGCGGACGGCCGTGTCGCCGTACGGCTCGGGCGCCCTGGCCGGTTCCTCCCTCGGCCTCGACCCGGAGTCGGTCGCCAAGGACCTCGGCTTCGAGCACGGCAGTGTCGGCAACTCCATCGACGGCACGGCCTCGCGCGACTTCGTCGCCGAGTTCGCCTTCATCACCGCGATGATCGGGGTGAACCTCTCCCGGATCGCCGAGGAGGTCATCATCTGGAACACGAAGGAGTTCTCCTTCGTCACCCTCCACGACGCCTTCTCCACCGGCTCGTCGATCATGCCGCAGAAGAAGAACCCGGACATCGCGGAGCTGGCGCGCGGCAAGAGCGGCCGTCTGATCGGCAACCTCACCGGTCTGATGGCGACGCTCAAGGCCCTGCCCCTCGCGTACAACCGCGACCTCCAGGAGGACAAGGAGCCGGTCTTCGACTCCTGCGACCAGCTGGAGGTCCTGCTGCCCGCCTTCACCGGCATGATGGCGACCCTCACCGTCCACCGCGAGCGCATGGAGGAGCTGGCCCCGGCCGGGTTCTCGCTCGCCACCGACATCGCCGAGTGGCTGGTCAAGCAGGGCGTGCCGTTCCGTGTCGCGCACGAGGTCGCGGGGGAGTGCGTGAAGGCCGCGGAGGCCGACGGCATCGAACTCGACGGCCTCACCGACGAGCAGTTCGCGAAGATCTCCGCCCACCTCACGCCCGAGGTCCGGTCCGTCCTGAACGTCCCGGGCGCCCTGGCCTCCCGCAACGGCCGTGGAGGCACGGCCCCGAGCGCGGTCGCGATCCAGCTGACAGAGGTGAAGCAGAACGTGGCGGCTCAGCACGAGTGGGCCACAGCGAAGGACAAGCGGTAGGGGAACGCGCCCTCATTTAGGGGCGCGGGGCTGTGACATTTGCGGCTCCGCCGCGGGGCGCGACCAGCCCCATTGGCGCTGCACTCGCCGAAGAGCCGAACACTCCGAGCTCTTGGGCGCCCTGCCCTCACCGAAGGTCATCGCGGGTTACGTTGGTCGAAGCCGTACTGGAGCCGACCCAACGGAGCCCGCGATGCCCTTCGCCCGACTGGCAACAGCGACGACCCCCACCTGCCACATCGGCCTCGGCCTCGCCGCAGTGGGCCGCCCCGGCTATATCAACCTGGGCCGAGACCACGATCTCGGCGAAGACCGCAGCGTAGAGACGCTCCGCACCCGCACCCACGAACTCCTCGACGCCGCCTACGCCCAGGGCGTGCGCTACTTCGACGCCGCCCGCTCGTACGGCAGGTCGGAGGAGTTCCTCGCCGGCTGGCTGAACACGCGGTCCGACATCGGCGACGTCGTCGTCGGCAGCAAGTGGGGATACACCTATACGGCCGACTGGCGCACCGACGCCGAGGCGCACGAGATCAAGGACCACAGCCTCGCCACGTACGAGAGGCAGCGTGCGGAGAGCGCGGAACTGCTCGGTGACCGGCTCGACCTCTACCAGATCCACTCGGTGACCCCGGACAGCCCGGCCCTCACCGACAAGGAACTGCACGCCAAGCTGGCCGAGGCGGCGGCGCAGGGTCTGACCGTCGGTTTCTCCACCAGTGGCCCCGCCCAGGCCGACGCGATCCGCACCGCGCTCACCGTGACGGTCGACGGCGAGCCCCTCTTCCGTACCGTCCAGGCCACCTACAACGTCCTGGAGACCTCCGCCGCGCCCGCGCTCGCCGAGGCGCACGACGCCGGGCTCACCGTGATCGTCAAGGAGGGCATGGCCAACGGCCGGCTCGCCGATCCGCACGCGCCGGACGCCGTGCGTGCCACGGCCGAGGCGGCCGGTCTCGGCTCCGACGCGATCGCCCTCGCGCTCGTCCTGCGACAGCCCTGGGCCGGTGTCGTCCTCTCCGGCGCGGCCACGGCCGTTCAGCTCGCCTCGAACCTGCACGCCGCCGTGGTCGACCTCGACGACGAGCAGCTGGCCCGGCTCGACGCGCTGGCCGAGGAGCCGGTGGCGTACTGGGAGCGACGCGGGCAGCTGCCCTGGCACTGAGCCGGCGCAGGTAGACCCACGGCGGACCCACTGGTGGTGAGCATCGCACGTTTCGGGTGAGACGTTCATGTCTCATG
This sequence comes from Streptomyces sp. NBC_00878, assembly GCF_026341515.1. Taxonomy (NCBI): domain Bacteria; kingdom Bacillati; phylum Actinomycetota; class Actinomycetes; order Kitasatosporales; family Streptomycetaceae; genus Streptomyces; species Streptomyces sp. NBC_00878. The sequence continues at coordinate 8,997,584 of NZ_JAPEOK010000001.1, forward strand.
TGGTTTATGGTTGTCTCATGGCTGTCGACCGTGACCACGTGCTGCGCAGCGCAGCCGCCCTGCTCTCCCGGAAATCCACCGCCACCATGGACGAGGTCGCCAAGGCGGCCGGGATCAGCCGGGCCACGCTGCACCGCCAGTTCGGGATCTCGGCATCCAGGAGTGCGAGGCGGCGGTGGACGCGGCGCGGCTCGACGACGGCACCGCCCAGGAAGCCGTGCGCCGCCTGGTGAGGGAGATCGAGGGCGCCGCCGGGCTGCTCTCCTTCCTCTACTCCGAGAACCAGCTGTTCGAGGGCGAGGAGCGGCACGAGGGCTGGGCCCGGCTCGACGCGCGGATCGGCGCGGTGTTCCGACGCGGCCAGAAGAGCGGCGAGTTCCGAATCGACTTCACCCCGGCCTGGCTCACCGAAGCGCTCTTCGGGCTCGTCGCCTCGGGCGCGTGGGCCGTGACCGAGGGCCGGGTGGCGGCCAAGGACTTCCCCTACATGATCGTCGAGCTGTTGCTCGGCGGCGCACTACGGAGAGAGGGATCATGACCAGCACGGTGCGGCCGACGTTCACGGCGGAGGCCGAGGCGGAGCAGCGTCCGGGCCGCTGGCTCGCGCTCGCCGTCCTCGTCCTCGCCGTGCTGCTGGTGGCCGTCGACGCGACGGTCCTCGGGCTCGCGACCCCCTACATCAGCGAGGACCTGAAGCCGTCCGGTACACAGCTGTTGTGGATCGGCGACGTCTACTCGTTCGTGATCGCGGGCCTGCTCGTCTCGATGGGCAGCCTCGGCGACCGCGTCGGGCGCAAGAAGCTGCTGCTCATCGGCTCGGTCGCGTTCGGTCTCATATCCGTGCTCAACGCCTATGCGAGCACTCCCGAGTTGATGATCGTGGCGCGGGCGCTGCTCGGCGTCGCGGGTGCGACCCTGATGCCCGCCACCCTCGCGCTCATCCGCAACCTCTTCCACGACCCGCGCGAGCGCAGCCTCGCCATCGGCATCTGGGGCGCCACCGCCTCGGCCGGTACGGCGGTCGGTCCGGTCGTCGGCGGATTCCTGCTCGAACACTTCTGGTGGGGCTCCGTCTTCCTGATCAACCTCCCCGTCATGGCGGTCCTCGTACTCGTCGGCGTCAAGCTGCTGCCCGAGTCCCGCAACCCCGAGCCCGGCCCCTGGGACCTGATGAGCGTCGTACTGTCGCTCGTCGGCATGATCGGCATCGTGTACGGGATCAAGGAGGCCGCCTCGCACGGCCCGACCGCGACGGCGGGCGCCGCGGCACTGCTCGGCGCGGTCGCGCTCTTCGGGTTCGTACGCCGCCAACTCGCGCTGCCCGTCCCGCTGTTGGACATGCGACTGTTCCGCCACCGCGGCTTCTCCGGGGCGGTCCTCGCCGATCTGCTGACCATCCTCGGTCTGTCCGGGCTGGTCTTCTTCCTCTCTCAGTTCCTGCAACTGGTGCAGGGCAGGGGGCCGTTGGAGGCGGGTCTCGCCGAACTGCCCGCCGCGCTGGGCGCGGTGGCGGCCGGCCTGGCCGCGGGCACGCTCGCGCGCCGGTACTCGGTGCGTGCCGTCGCCGCCGGCGGGCTGGCCGCGATCGGGCTCGCGCTGGGCGTGCTGACCCTGCTCAGCGAGTCGACCGGGTATCCGCTCCTCGGCGGGGCGCTGCTGGTTGTCGGCGTGGGTGCGGGCTTCTCCTTCACCGTGACCGCCGACGTGATCCTCTCCAGCGTGCCCAAGGAACAGGCGGGCGCCGCGTCCGCGGTCTCCGAGACGGCGTACGAACTCGGCGCGGCCCTCGGCATCGCCCTGCTCGGTTCGATCGTCACCGGCGTCTACGCCGGGTTCACGGCCCCGCCGGGCACACCGCCCGAGGTGGCGTCCGCGGCCCACGAGTCCCTCGGCGGCGCCGTGGAGGCATCCGCGGGCCTGCCCGACGCCGAGCCGCTCCTCGACGCCGCCCGCACGGCCTTCGTCGACGGCATCGCCTTGGCGGCGGGCCTGGGCGCGGCGGTACTGCTGGCGGCGTCGGTGGCGGCGTGGGTACTGCTGCGGGGCCAGAAACTGGGGGACGGAATATAAGGGCGCCCTGCAAGGGGCGCCCTCCAGGGGCGCGGGGAACTGCGCGGCAAGCCACAACGCACCCGCAGTCAACAACCAACCCGTGCCCCCCCCAAACCCGCAGGCAGCGTCCCCTTTAAGCTCGTTTTCGCCCTCAACTGATGGTCTTGGCCCCGTACCGGACGTCGTCCCACACGGCTGAAGGAGCCACTGACCATGACCCGTCGTATCCGCATACGTATCCGTAATCGAAAGACCCTCGTCGCCGCCCTGGCCACCGCGGCCCTAACGGTCGGCGGCGTCGCCCTCGCCGCCGACGGCGACGAGGCCCCGCGCGAAACGGTCCGCTTCGTCGTCGAGGAGGGCGCGGCGAAGGAGGGCGCGGCGGACGACAGCGGAACCCGCACCCACACCCGGACCCGCGAGGACTGCCCCGACAAGGACGGCACCCGCGGCACCACCCCGTCCGCGGATCCGAGCAATCCCGCGGCAGCGCTGTGACCACCGCCGACCCACGCGGTGACACCACGGACGGGAAACTCCTCGAAGAGGCGCTCTTCGAGGTCAAGCAGGTGATCGTCGGCCAGGACCGCATGGTGGAGCGGATGTTCACCGCGGTCCTGGCCCGTGGCCACTGCCTTCTCCAGGGCGTCCCGGGCGTCGCCAAGACCCTCGCCGCGAAGACCCTCGCGCAGGTGGCCGGCGGACGGTTCGCCCGGCTGCAGTTCACCCCCGACCTCGTCCCGTCCGACATCACCGGCACCCGGATCTACCGCCCGTCCCAGGAGACGTTCAGCGTCGAACCCGGCCCGGTCGTCGCCAACTTCGTCCTCGCCGACGAGATCAACCGCGCCCCCGTCAAGGTGCAGTCCGCACTCCTCGAAGTGATGGGCGAGCACCAGGTCTCCATCGGCGGCACCACCATCCCCGTCCCCCAGCCGTTCCTCGTCCTCGCCACCCAGAACCCCATCGGCACGGATGGAAAAGCGCGACCTGGCCGTCGGCGCGGCAGCGGCCGTCGCCTTCCTCACCGAACGGGCCGGGAACCGGCTCGGCGCGCAGCTCACGGGACCGGGCGGTATCCAGCGGATCCCGCCCCGCACCGGGCGCCGCCACCTCCTGACGATCCTGCGGGCCGCCCTGGACCGGCCCCGCGTGGCGGCGGGCACGGCCGAAGAGGCCCCGTACACCCTGGCCGACGCCCTGCGCTCACTACGCACACTCCCCGGGAACGGCCTGGTCGCCGTCGTCTCCGACTTCCTGGAGACCGGCTGGGAGCAGCCTCTCCGTACGGTCGCCCACCGCCACCAGATCCTGGCGGTCGAGACCGTCGACCCTCGTGAACTGGAGCTGCCCGCCGTGGGGTTGCTCACCGTCGTCGATCCGGAGACCGGCAGGAGACGCGAAATACCCACCCACTCACGCCGATTGCGCGAACGGTACGCCGAAGCGGCCCTGGAACAACGGGCGTTGATCAAGGCATCCATCCGCCGGGCCGGCGCGGCCCACCTCCGGCTCCGTACGGACCGCGACTGGGTTCGGGACGTCGTACGCCATGTCGCGGAGCAGCGGCGCCGGTCGGGAGGCGGTGCCGCGTGAACACCCCCGACGACCCTGGCCCCGGCATCCCGCGGGAGGCACCATGAGTCTGCGTTCGCCCGGCTGGCTGCTGCTCCTGGTGCCGCTCGCCCTGCTCATCGGCGCGTATCTGCTGGTGCAGCGCAGGCGCGGCCGGTACGCGGTCCGGTTCACCAACCTGGACCTGCTGGACAAGGTGGCGCCCCGGCGGCCCGGCTGGCGCCGCCACGTCCCCGCGGCCGTGTTCTGCGGCACGCTCGCGCTGCTGGTCGTGGGCTTCGCCCGGCCGACCACGGAGGTGCGGGTGCCGCGTGAGCGAGCCACGATCGTGGTGGCGTTCGACGTCTCGGCGTCCATGGAGGCCACCGATGTCGAGCCGACCCGCTTCGAGGCCGCCCAGCGTGCCGCGCTCGCCTTCGTCGACCGGCTGCCCGAGCGCTTCAACGCGGGACTCGTACCGTTCAGCGGCTCCGCCACGGTCGCGGTCCCGCCGACCACCGACCGCGGCGCGCTGCGCACGGCCATCGAACGGCTCACCACCGGCGAGGGCACGGCGATCGGCGAGGCTGTCGTGGCCGCCCGCGACGCCGTCCGCACGCTCGACCGGGAGGCCGAGACCAGCCCGCCGCCCGCGCACATGGTGCTGCTGTCCGACGGCTCCAACACCACGGGCCGGTCCGTCGAGTCGGCGGCCCAGGAGGCGACCGACGACAAAATCCCGGTCTCGACCATCGCGTACGGCACGGAAAGCGGGACCATTGACCTGCCGTCCGGCGACACGGTGAGCGTCCCGGTCGACTGGCCCGCCCTGCGGGACCTCGCCTCCCGCACCGGCGGCGACTTCCACGAGGCCGCGACGGGGGAAGAACTCCAGGAGGTGTACGAGGACATCGGCAGTTCCGTCGGGCATCGCACCGAGGAACGCGAGATCTGGCAGTGGTTCGTCGCGGCCGGCCTCCTCACCACGGGATGACGGTCATCGGTGACCACGACGCGCTGCGCAGAGCGGTCGGCAACCTGCTCTCCAACGCCGTACGACTGGCCCCGCCCGGCACCGGCATCACGGTCGCCGCGGGCCGGGCGGACGGCTGGCTCTGGGCGTCGGTCCAGGACGAGGGCCCCGGCATCCTCGACGACGACCAGCCCCGGGTCTTCGACCGCTTCTGGCGCGCGAAGGGCAACGGCGGCCGCCACGACCGCCACGCGGGCCGGGGCCTCGCGATAGTCCGTCAGATCGTGGAGTCGCACGGCGGCCAGATCCGCCTGTTCTCCAGAGTGGGCGAAGGCTCGACGTTCGTCCTGTGGTTCCCGTCCCCAGGTACCAACCAACCGAACGGCGGCCCCCCGAACGAGCAACCCCACTGACACCCCGCCAGCTTCAGGGGGGCAGGCCTACGCTATTCAGGGGCGCGGGGAACTGCGCGACAAGCCACAACGAACCCGCACCCACCAACGGACCCGCATCCCTGCCCAACCCAGTGGAACGCCTACGCCGCCTTCGCCTTCGTGGCGTACATGTCCACATACTCCTGCCCGGACAACCGCATCACCTCAGCCATCACCGAATCGGTCACGGCCCGAAGCACATACCGGTCACGATCCATCCCCTCGTACCGAGAGAACTCCATCGCCTCACCGAAGCGCACAGTGACCCTCCCGGGCCGGGGAAACCCGGCCCCACCCGGCTGCACCTTGTCCGTGCCGATCATCGCGAACGGCACCACCGGCGCACCGGTCATCAGCGTCAGCCGCGCGATCCCCGTACGGCCGCGGTAGAGCCGGCCGTCGGGGGAGCGGGTGCCCTCGGGGTAGATGCCGAACACCTTGCCCTCCTCCAGCACCCGGCGGCCGGTCATCAGTGCCGCGACCCCGCCGCTCGCGCCGTCCCGGTCCACCGGGATCATGCCGACGCCGACGAAGAACCAGGCCATGAGGCGGCCCTTGAACCCTTTGCCGGTGACGTACTCGTCCTTGCCGATGAAGAAGACCCGCCGGTGGTTGCAGACCAGCGGAAGGAACATCGAGTCCATGAACGTGAGGTGGTTGCCGGCCAGGATGACGGGTCCGTCGCCCGGGATGTGCTCCAAGCCCTCCACCCGTGGGCGGAACATCAGGCGCATGGTCGGTGCGAGCACTGCCTTGATGAGCGCGAAGCGGGACAACGTGCCCTCCGGTGTCGGGATTCGGTATGAGTCTGTGCAGGTGAGGACGATACTCGCGGGCCCCGGGGTCTTGCACATCGGGTTCACCGACTGGATACGCAGTGTCGACCCTTGTTTACCTGCGGTGGCGCCCTGTCGCACGGCTGTCACCCGAACGCCGCGGTGTGACGAAGCCCGCACCTGTCGAAAGGCGGGGCCGCGCCCCACGTCCGGCCCGGCGGCGACCCCATCCTGCCAGCCCGTTCGGCCTGGGACGACGGCGAACGCCGGTGAACTCCAGCGGCTCCGCCAACTCGCCCACCGCACACGACATCCAGCATCACCCGCGTGTTCCGTCCAAGGTCTCCCACCCGTCACCCGTGCACATCTACGATCGTCCCGCTTTGACAGGTGCAGGGCAGTATGAGGAGGAGCGCATGGGGACGCAGGGGACGCAGGAGACGCAGGGGCCGAACGAGGGACTGAACGGGGTCAGCCCGGGACGGCGTGCGCTGCTCGGGGCCGCGGTGCTCGGCGCCGGCGGAGCGGTCCTCGGACTGCCGGGTACGGCGAGCGCCGACGAGCGGCACGGCGGCTCGGGCTACAAGAGCCTGCCGAAGCCGACGATCATCGGGCACCGCGGAGCCAGCGGCTACCGGCCCGAGCACACGCTCGGCTCTTACCAGTTGGCCCTCGACATGGGCGCGCACGTGATCGAGGCCGGCGACCTGGTGCCGACCAAGGACGGCCACCTCGTCTGCCGTCACGAGCCGGAGATCGGCGGGACGACGGACGTCTCCGCGCACCCCGAGTTCGCGAGCCGCAAGACCACCAAGCTCCTCGACGGGGTCTCCACCACCGGCTGGTTCACCGAGGACTTCACGCTCGCGGAGCTGAAGACGCTGCGCGCCAAGGAGCGCATCCCGGCCAACCGCCCCCACAACACGCTCTACGACGGCCGCTGGGAGATCCCCACCTTCGAGGAGGTGCTGCGCTGGCGCGAGGAGCAGAGCCGCAAGCGGGGCAAGCAGGTCTGGATCTACCCCGAGCTCAAGCACCCCACCTACTTCCGCAAGCTGGGCCTCGGTCTGGAGGAGCGGGTCGCCAAGGTGCTGCGCAGGCACGGCCTGGACAAGAAGAACTCGCCCGTCATCATCCAGTCCTTCGAGCCGACCAGCATCCAGCGTCTGAACAAGCTGGTGGGCAACCCCCTGGTCGTGCTCCTGTCCGCTGCCAACACCCGTCCCTGGGACTTCGTCGAGACGGGCGACCCGCGTACGGTCGCCGACCTGGTCAAGCCCGCGGGCCTGAAGGAGATCGCCTCCTACGCGCAGGGCATCGGCCCGACCCTCGACCTGATCATCCTCAAGGACGCGAGCGGCAACCTCACCACGCCGACCACCCTGGTCCGGGACGCGCACGCCGAGGGCCTGATCCTGCACCCGTACACGATGCGCAACGAGAACCCCTTCCTGCCCGCGAACTTCCGCAAGGGCACCGACGCGGACGGCTACGGCGACCCCTTCGGCGCCTTCAGGACGTACCTCGCGACCGGCATCGACGGGGTCTTCACCGACAACCCGGACACCGGCATCCTCGCCCGCGAGGACTTCCTGAAGCGCTGAACCCGCCCCACCACCGAGCCCGCCATCGCCGAGCTCGTCAACAGCTGAGCCCCCGGCCCCGGTTGGGGTGACAGACGGCCGCCCCGGCAACCTCGCGCCGGGGCGGCCGCGTCGTGCCGCATATGACCCACGACATGCTCGCCACGTTGCGTCCGCTGCTCGCCGCCGAGGCCTCCGCCGAGGCATATGCCTCCGGGGCCGAGCCCGGTGACCTGGAACAGGCCGTCTGGGTACGCCTCCTGGAACACCTCGGCGCGGACGGTCCGCCCGCCGATCCGGCCGCGTGGCTGCGCGGCGCCGTACGTTCCGAGGCCCGCCGCACCCGGCGCACCGCGAGCATCGAGCTGCCGTACGCGTCCGAGCCCGTCGACGAGAGCGGACCCGGTCCGGAACAGCTCGCGCTGACCGCCGCACGCCGCCGTGCGCTGCACTCCGCTGTACGGAAGTTGCCGGGCCGCTGCCCGCGTCTCATGGCCGCGCTGTTGTCCCCGCAGGACCTCACATACCGGGAGATCGCGGGGGAGTTGGGTATGTCACAGGGCAGCCTCGGTCCGGAACGTTCCAGATGTCTGGGATGTCTGCGCCGAATGCTTACGTCGGAGGTTGCGGCGCGTGAACCACGGGGATAGGAGTGAGGGACAACCGGCGGAGCAGGTGAGCGGGAGGCATGCACACATGGGCATGAGCGTGACCATCTCTGCGGCGACCGAGACGGACGCCGAACAGATCCTCAAACTGCAGTTCCTGTGCTACCAGAGCGAGGCCGAGCTGTACGGCGACTACAGCATCGAGCCCCTCACCCAGCCACTCGACTCCCTCAAGGCGGAGCTCGCGGGCGGTACGGTCCTGGTGGCCCGGCTGGGCGACGAGGTGGTGGCCTCGGTACGTGCGGCGGTGGATGCGGATGGCACGGCCCGCATCAACAAGTTGATCGTCCATCCCCGGATGCGGCGGCACGGTCTGGGCGGGCGGCTGCTCGACGCGATCGAGTCGCGGGTCGCCGCGGATGCGGGTGCGAAGAGCTTCCAGCTCTTCACCGGTCACCGCAGTGAGCACAACCTGCGGTTGTACCGGAAGCACGGGTACCAGCCCGTTTCCACGGAGCGGGTGGATGAGCGGTTGAGTCTGGTGACCCTTGCGAAGGGGTCGTCTGCCAGTGCGTTTGTCGCCAGCGCGTAGGGCTGTTGGTCGTCCGCGGGTTCGTTGTGGCTGGTCGCGCCCCGCGGCGGAGCCGCAAATGTCACAGCCCCGCGCCCCTAAAGAAGGGGCGCGCCGGACCTGTCGCGTGCCTACGAAGTGGCGGCTCTGCTGCGGCGGAGCCAGAACATCGCCGTCACCGGTAGCAGGACCGGGATGAACAAGTAGCCCATGCCGTAGTCCGACCAGACCGTGGCGTCGGGGAAGGCCGCGGGGTCCGTCAGGGTCCAGGTGCCCACGGTCAGGACGCCCGCCAGTTCGGCGGCGCAGCACACCAGCGCCGCCTTGCGGGCCCTCTCGCCGCCGCGGACGAGCGAGTACGTGATGAAGCCGTAGACCAGCCCGGCCACCGCGGACAACGAGTAGGCGAGCGGCGCCTTGTCGAACTCCGTCGCGATCTGCACGGCGGAGCGCGACACGGCGCCGACGACCATCACGCCGTACAGCCAGACCAGCAGCATGCCCGGACCGCCGATGAGCCGTGTCCGCCCAGGCTGCTTGTCGGTCGCCGCCATCTCAGCCTCCCCAGATGTCATAGAGCCGCACCTGCAGCACGGCGAGGACCACGCCGCCGGCCGCGACCGTGATCGAACCCCAGCGGGTGCGCTCCGCCAGCGACATGAAGCCCGCCGCAGGGATACACGCGAAGGAACCGATCAGATACGACACGAAGATCGTTGTGCCCTGCTCCGGCTTCTCGCCGCGGGCCAGTTGGACGATGCCGACCACGAGCTGGACGAGGGCGAGCAGTGTCACCACGGCCATACCGATGAAGTGCCAGTCCTTGGTCGGCTGGTCGCGGTAGGCGGCCCAGCCGCACCAGGCGGCGAGCGCGAGCGCGGCGACGGCGGTCGCGACCGTCAGGGCAACAAGCATGCCGCGACCCTATTACGGGCCAAAAGGCCTGATGCGATCGCCCCCGGGGTGCCCCGTGGGGGCGAAGGCATGAAGATCCAAGCCGATGCCCTCGCCCCAAGACGCTGATCACCGCCGACGACATCGTGCGCGGCAAGCCCGACCCCGAGCCGTTCCTGCTCGCCGCCCGCCGGCTCGGCGCGGACCCGGCCCGCTGCGTCGTCTTCGAGGACGCGCCCGCCGGCCTTCAGGCCGGCCGTGCCGCCGGGATGACCACCGTGGCATTGACCACAACCCACCAGGCCGACGAGCTGCGCGCGGACGTCGTCGTCGGTGACCTCTCGGCCGTGTCGGCGCTGGTCACGGACGGGGGAGTGGAGATCTCCGTCGGCGACTGAGGAGTGTCCACCGCTGTCCGTCATACGGACAGCGGTTCCCTGTCCCGTACATCCGTCTGCTTTACTTTTCTCATGACCACGACGAGCAGCCGCATCCTTGCGACCGAGGCGACCATGACGCCCGGTGCTCGCTGTATGTGTCGAATGTGCGTCTGCTAGAGGGCCCCCGCACCACCCAGAGCCTCGCGCCCCGAAGCGAGATCGCTCACGTCTGCCCGTACGACCCTTTCGTACGCGACTGAGCCTGCCCCGCGCACGCAGTTCTGCCGAAGCCCGGCTTTCATCGCCACCGCGAGAACGACCGTGCCGCGTTCCGACCGAATGCACCCGTGCCCGGCGCACACCCACGCCCCGCACTCGACAGTGACGGAAAACCCCAGTGATCACGACAACAGGCCTGAAGAAGGTCTACCGCTCGCGCGGCCGTGAGGTCACCGCCCTGGACGGCGTCGACCTGCACGTCCGCGAAGGCGAGGTGTACGGCGTCATCGGACAGTCCGGCGCCGGCAAGTCCTCCCTCATCCGCTGCGTCAACCTCCTGGAGCGCCCCACCGCCGGCACCGTGACCGTCGCCGGACAGGACCTCACGGCCCTCGCCGGGCGCGGTCCGCGCGCGGGCCGGGAACTGCGCAAGGCGCGCAGCCATATCGGCATGGTCTTCCAGCACTTCAACCTGCTGTCCTCGCGGACGGTCCAGGACAATGTCGAACTGCCGCTGGAAATCCTTGGCAAGTCCGGGAAGGAACGTTCCCGGAAGGCGCTGGAACTGCTGGAGCTCGTCGGGCTCTCCGACAAGGCCAAGGCCTATCCGGCCCAGCTCTCCGGCGGCCAGAAGCAGCGCGTCGGCATCGCCCGCGCCCTGGCCGGCGACCCGTTGGTGCTCCTCTCCGACGAGGCGACCAGCGCCCTCGACCCCGAGACCACCCGCTCCATCCTCCAGCTGCTGCGCGACCTGAACCGGCAGCTGGGCCTGACCGTCCTGCTCATCACGCACGAGATGGACGTCGTCAAGACCGTCTGCGACTCGGCCGCCCTCATGGAGCAGGGGCGGATCGTCGAGTCCGGCACCGTCGCCGAACTGCTCGGCACGCCAGGATCCGAACTGGCCGCCGCGCTCTTCCCGGTGAGCGGCGAGGCCTCCGCCGACGACCGCACGGTCATCGACGTCACCTTCCACGGCGACGCCGCGACCCAGCCGGTCATCTCGCAGCTCTCGCGCACGTACAACATCGACATCTCGATCCTCGGCGCCGCGATGGACACCGTCGGCGGCAAGCAGGTCGGCCGGATGCGCATCGAACTGCCCGGCCGCTACGAGGAGAACGTCGTGCCGATCGGCTTCCTGCGCGAGCGGGGACTGCAGATCGACGTCCAGGGCCAGGAGCCCGCGCTGGTGAAGGAAGGTGCCAAGTGACCTGGTCCGAGATGCGGCCGCTGCTGGAGCAGGCGTGTTGGGACACCCTCTACATGGTCGGCTGGTCGACGCTCATCGCCGTCGTCGGCGGTCTGCCGCTGGGCATCCTGCTGGTCCTCACGGACCGGGGCGGCCTGCTGCAGAACACCGTGCTGAACAAGGTCATCGGGCAGGTCGTGAACGTCGCCCGCTCGATGCCGTTCATCATCCTGATGGTCGCGCTGATGGGCTTCACGCGCTCGATCACCGGCACGACCATCGGCCGTGAGGCCGCCATCGTGCCGCTCGCGATCGGCGCGATCCCCTTCTTCGCGCGCCTCGTCGAGACGGCTGTCCGCGAAGTGGACGGCGGGCTCGTCGAGGCCGTGCAGTCGATGGGCGGCAACACCTGGACCGTCGTCCGCAAGGTGCTCGTCCCCGAGTCGCTGCCGTCGCTGATCTCCAGCACCACCACGACGATCGTCGCGCTCCTCGGCTACTCGGCGATGGCGGGCACGGTCGGCGCGGGCGGTCTCGGTGACATCGCCATCCGCTACGGCTACCAGCGCTTCGAGACCGAACTGATGTGGATCACCGTCGGCATCCTCGCCGTGGTCATCTCCCTCATCCAGTTCGCCGGCGACTTCGCCGCCCGTGGGCTGCACCGGCGCGCGGGCCAGTCCGGCGCCGCTCCGCGCCTCAGGCTGCTGAAGGCCGCCACCGCGACCAGTAAGACCGTCTGACCCTACGGTCCCGCTCCTCACCCCCCACCCCCACCCCCTTCAGTTTTCCCCGCACACCGTCCGCGGGGTCGCAACACCCTCAGGAAAGGCACTTTTCGTGCGTAACACTGCCAAGTTCACCACCGCTGTCCTCGCCGCCGGAGCCCTCACCCTGGGTCTCACCGCGTGCGGTTCGGAGCAGGCTTCGGGCTCCGCCGACACCAGCGCCCCGCTGATCGTCGCCGCCAGCCCGGTCCCGCACGCCGAGATCCTCACCTACGTCAAGGACAACCTGGCGGAGGACGCGGGCCTCGATCTGGAGGTCAAGGAGTTCACGGACTACGTCCTGCCGAACACGGCGACCGAGGACGGCTCCGTGGGTGCCAACTACTTCCAGAACCAGCCGTACCTCGACGACTTCAACAAGAAGAACGGCACCCACGTCGTGCCCGTCGTCACGGTCCACCTGGAGCCGCTCGGCCTCTACTCCAACAAGATCGAGAAGGCCGACGAGCTGAAGAGCGGTGCGACGGTCGCCGTCCCGAACGACACGGTCAACGAGGCGCGGGCGCTCAAGCTTCTCGACGCCAACGGGATCATCACGCTCAAGGACGGCGCGGGCAACGACGCGACCCCCAAGGACATCGCGAAGAACCCGAAGAACCTCAAGTTCAAGGAGTTGGAGGCGGCCCAGACCCCGCGCTCCCTGGACGACGTCGACGCCGCGGTGATCAACGGCAACTACGCCATCGAGTCCGACCTCAAGCCCTCCGAGGACGCCCTCGTCCTGGAGTCCGCAAAGAACAACCCGTACGGCAACTTCCTCGCGGTCAAGGAGGGCAACGAGGACGACCCGCGGGTGAAGAAGCTCGCGAAGCTTCTCACCACCCCCGAGGTGAAGAAGTTCATCGAGGACAAGTACGCCGGCTCCGTCGTCGCGTCGTTCTGAGCCCGCGTTTCAAGGACCGAGGGCCGAGTACCAAGTACCCAGGATCAAGGAAGACCACAGATGCGCAAGCACGTAATTCCCGCCGTGGCGGCCGCACTCGCCCTGGGGCTCGGGCTCACCGCCTGCGGCTCCGAGTCCGACTCGGGGGGCGGTGGTACCGACGGCGCGCTCGTCGTGGGCGCCACCGCCGTCCCGGCCGGCGAGGTCCTCGCGTACATCAAGCAGGACCTCGCCGCGAAGAACGGACTCGACGTGGAGATCAAGGAGTTCACGGACTACGTCCTGCCGAACACCGCGCTCCAGGAGGGCTCGCTCGACGCGAACCTTTACCAGAACGAGCCCTACCTGGACGACTTCAACAAGTCCAAGGGCACCGACCTGGTCCCGGTCGTGAAGGCGTACCTGCCGCCCATGGGCGTGTACTCGAAGAAGGTCCAGGACGTCACGAAGCTGCCCGACGGAGCCACCGTCGCGGTGCCGAACGACACGACCAACGAGGGCCGCGCCCTCAAGCTCCTGGCCTCCAAGGGCGTCATCACGCTCAAGGACGGCTCCGGCACGACCGCGTCCCCGGCGGACATCGCCGAGAACCCGAAGAACCTCAAGTTCAAGGAGCTGGAACCGGCCCAACTGCCGCGCTCCCTGGACGACGTGGCCGCCGCGGTCATCAACAACAACTACGCCCAGGACGCGGGCCTCAGCCCGGCCGAGGACGCCATCCTCCTGGAGTCCGCGGAGAACAACCCGTACGCGAACCTCCTCGCCGTCAAGAAGGGCAACGAGGACGATCCCCGGGTCGAAAAGCTCGCGAAGCTCCTCACCTCCGCAGAGGTGACGAAGTTCATCAAGGACAAGTACAAGGGGTCGGTCCTGCCGGTCACCTCCGGCTGACGCCGTTTCACCCGCACTCACGGGGTCGATTCGTCGACAACGACTCGGCCCCGTGGTGCAGTTCGGTGCTTTCATGCTGCATGCTGGGCAGTTCAGCTGGCCCGACGGTCCCTGATGGTTACGGAGCGGCGCATGACGAACACCTTCCCCGACACCTCCCTGAGCACGGAGCGGTTGGTGCTGCGCCCTCTCGAGGACGAGGACATTCCCGCCCTCACGGAGATGATGAACGACGAGCAGGTCGTGGCCTGGACCCCCGTTCCGCAGCCCTTCACCGAGGACACCGCCCGCGCCTGGGTCAGGCGGTACGCGCCCGCCGAGCGCACCTCGGGCCGCGGGCTCGACCTCGCCGTCACCGAGTTCCTCACCCAACGCCTGGTCGGCATAGTCCAGTTGGGCAAAACGAATTGGCATGTCCGCTCCACGGAGCTCTCGTACATCGTCGCCCCCTGGGCACGCGGCGAGGGATACGCCTCCGAGGCGGCGCTCGCCACGGTCCAATGGCTCTTCGGCGACCGGAAGTTCGAGCGCGTGGAGCTGCGCACCGCCGCGGACAACACGGCCTCGCAGCAGGTCGCGCAGAAGATCGGCTGCATCAGTGAAGGCGTCCTGCGCAACGCCTGTATAGCGCGGACCCGTACCGAGGACGGGAGCTGGGTCGCGCTGCGCACCGACTTCATCGTGTGGGGCCTGCTTCCCGAGGACATCGAGGGCATCGCCGAGCAACTCGCCGACACCGGCGGTTTCACCTCGTACTCAGACTGGAACTGACGTCCTCCGACTGGAACCGACGTCGTAGTCATGCTGGACCGACGTGGTAGTCGCGCTGGACTGACGTCGTGGTCGCGCCGGACTGACGTCGTGGTCGTGCTGGAACCGACGTCGTGGGCACGCTGAAACCGACGTCGTGGTCGCGGCGGCACGGGCGTCGTAGCCGGACGGGAACCGCGTGGAAAGCGGCCGCGGACCCGCACCCGCATTCCCGGACGTCACGAGGTACGCTCACGGGGCTCCGCATGCCTGCTTGGCGGCCGCATGCCCACCTGACGACCTGCGAAGACTCCAGGAGACTGACGACGATGGCCGACCGGGTCACGGTGATCGGCTGGGACGGCTCGCCGCTGACCGACGCGGCGCGCTCGGCTCTGGGCGCCGCCACGCTGGTGGCGGGCGCGGGTCATCACCTGATCCTCCCCGAGGTGCCCGTGGCCGCCGAGCGCATCCGGCTCGGCAGCGTCGCCCTCGCCGCCCGTCGCATCGCCGCCCACCGAGGCACGGCCGTCGTCCTCGCCGACGGCGACCCCGGCTTCTTCGGAGTCGTACGCACCCTGCGCGCCCCCGAGTTCGGCCTGGAGGTCGAGGTCGTACCGGCGGTGTCGTCCGTGGCCGCCGCCTTCGCCCGCGCCGGGATGCCCTGGGACGACGCGCAGGTGGTCGTCGCACACCGGCGCACCCTGCGCCGCGCGGTGAATGTGTGCCGCGCCCACACCAAGGTCGCCGTCCTCACCTCGCCCGGAGCCGGCCCCGCCGAACTGGGCCTCCTCCTCGACGGGGTCCACCGCACCTTCGTCATCTGCGAGGAGCTCGGCACCGAGCGCGAGCGGGTCACGGTCCTCACCTCCGACAAGGTCGCCGACCACACCTGGCGCGACCCCAACATCGTCATCGTCATGGGCGGCCCCGTCGCCTTCTCCGAGGGCGGCGGCTGGATCGCCGGACGCGACCCGGGCACCGGGCCGCGCGGCCTGGCGCTGCCCGACGAGGTGTACGGCCGTGAGCTCGGCGAGGGCGAGACCGAGATACTGCGCGCCGCCCAACTCGCCCGCCTGGGACCGCGCGTCGGCGACCTCGTGTGGGACATCGGCTCGGGCACCGGCGCCTTCGCCACGGAGGCCGCGCGCTGCGGTGCCGCCGTCATCGCCGTCGACCGCGACCCGAACGCCTGCGCCCGCACCATGGCCACCGCCCGTCGCTTCGGAGTCCAGCTCCAGATCACGCACGGCACCGCGCCCCACATCCTGGAGAACCTGCCCGAACCGGACGTCGTACGCGTCGGGGGCGGCGGCGCGCCGGTGGTCTCGGCCGTCGCCGACCGGCGCCCGCAGCGCATCGTCGCGCACGCCGCGACCCGCGACGCCGCCGAACTCATCGGCAGGGACCTGTCGGAGCACGGCTACCAGGTCGAGTGCGCCCTGCTGCAGTCCGTCGAGCTCGACACCCGCGCCTGGACGGAGAAGGAGCGGAGCGTCGCGTTCCTGCTCTCGGGAGAACTCGGGCGGCGCGAAACGTCTCGCTGAGGGCAGTGGTCGGGTGGTGGCGGGAAGCTGCCCGATCGCGCCCTGTGATCCTGTTGTCCTACCGCGCGCGGTAGGCTGGCCGACCGTTGTACTGCGCTCGGCTTGTCCGGTATTTCGCCGGTCAATGTCCGGAAAACGCACCAGTTTTGGGGTGTCTGTGGTACGGCGGAAACCGGAGGACGCGCAAAGTGGCGCAGTCCACAGCGGGCCGTGGCGGGTCACCCTGTCGCGGTGGCGGACCGACCGCGACAATGCCTGTTAATGGCTTTGTCGACCGGTCGTTCGTGCCGCCCGGCGCGCATGCTCGTTCTTCATGGCGAGCGGTCGGTACGCCGCTCCGGACGAGCAGGTCGTAGGAGCACTAACCGATGGGCGAGGGGTACGCATGACCGACACCGGCCAGGTCCCGGGCGAGGGACTGCCGGAGAACGCAGGCATGGTGGAACAGCCGGGCGTCCCCGCCCCCGGCGCGTACACCTACCTCTCCGAGTCCACCGCCGAAGACGAAGACCTGTTGCTGCTGCCGGGCGCCCAGGGAGCGTGGGGCAACGAAGTGGCCCCGCCTGCCCCGGCCCCCGTCGTCGAGACGGTCCACGAGCCGGGCCCGCACGAGACGTCGGGCCGCGACAGCGGCTCGGTCGACCTCAGCGCCGTCCGGATGTCCTCGCCCGCTCCGCAGCCGCCCGTCGCCCGTCGCCCCCTGCACCTCGGCCCGCCGACTCCGGACGGCGCCGGCAGCCCGGTGCGCTCCCTCGCGGACCGCGGCCCGGCGGGAGCGCCGGTCCACGCCGGTCGCGTACGGCAGGCCGGTCCGTCCACCGCCGGTCCTGAGTACCTCGACGTGCCACGGGACGACAACGCGCCGCAGGGCGCGACTCCCTGGGGCGCACAGCCGCAGGTCCAGCTGCGGGTCGCGCGCCCGGTGGTACAGGTCGGCTCCGAGGTGATGACTGCAGAAACGGTCTTCCCGGAGGCCCAGGACCAGGCCCAGGTACAGGCCCAGGCCCAGGCTCAGGTACTGGCCCAGGCTCAAGTCCAGGCCCAGGAGGGCCCGGAGAGCGGGGGAGCGCACGCCGGTGGCACGCCGGACGACGGGACCGCAACGGTCGCGGAGGCGGCGCACGCCCCCGAGGCCGCGCACGCCCCCGACGCCGGGGATGTCCCGCCTGCGGGGGGTGCCCCACTCCCTGGCGGCGAGTCCGCTCCCGTCGACCAGGATCCCGCCGAGGCACCGGTCCCCGCCGAGGCGTCGGCCGTCGATCCCGTCCAGGTGGAGCAGGCGCAGCCCGTACATCTGGACCCGGGCGCCGCCGAGGTCCCCGAGGCCGAGGCCGCTCCCCTCCACGTCGTCGCCGACGCGCCCGAGGCCGCACCTGCTGCGGAGCCCGCGTACGTTCCTCAGCGGCCGCAAACGGTCCAGGCTCCGGAAGCCGTAGTCCAGGCCCCGGAAGTGGTTCAGGTCCAGGACTACGCGCAAGCCCCTCAGCTCGCGGACGGTTCGCTCTTCCCGCAGGCTCCGGAGACGCCCGAAGTCGCCCAGGCCGCCCCGGAGTTCACGCACGCCCCTGACCTGCACCAGTTCCAGCAGCCCACGCCCTTCACGGTCGTGCCCGCGCCCGCGCATGCGCACTTCCCGCAGCCGTCGGACGACGCCGGCCTGTACGCACCCGAGCCGCACGCGCCCGAGCCGCAGCCGGCCGAGGCGCGCATGGCCGAGCCGCACCTGCACGAGGCGAGCCTGTCCGAGGCACACCAGCCTCCGTCGGCGGCTGACGAGGTGCAGCCCGCGCCCGCGCACATGGAGCAGGACCCGCAGGCCGCGTACGCGGCGGAGCAGCACTTCCAGGACCCGGCCGCCCAGTTCACCGAAACCGGCCCGCAGGCCGGGTTCCCGCAGCCGGAACAGCAGCCGCAGCCGCTGGAAACCGCGCCCGGCGTGGAGGAGGCGGAGGGGGCGGAAGGAGCAGCCCCGGCTCAGGACGCCGCCCAGCCCCCGCAGTTCGCGGAGCCCGCCGAGCCCGCCGAGCCCGCCGAAGCACCCGCCCAGACCACCGCCGACCTCGACCCCTCGCAGGCGGCGCCGTTCGGCACCGCCGCGGTGGCGGAGGCACCGGACCCGGTCGCGGTACCGGACCCGGTCGAGGCACCCGAACCGGCAGCGGCCCACGGCGACTCGACGCACAGCCACGACCCCCACAGCCACGACCCCCACAGCCATGACCCTCACAGCCACGAGCCCCACGACGAAGCCGCCGTTCCCACGGCCGTACCCACGGAGTCGGCCCACGCGGAACAGCCGGTGGGCCAGTTCGTACCGGTCGACGGCACCGTCCCGACCAGCCCGCACCTGGCTCCGACCCCGCCGCACGCCATGACAGTGCCACCGTTCCCGGAGGAGCCCGCCGAGCAGCCCGTCGAGGAGACGGCGGACCCGGTCGCGGCGACCGCCGAGCAGCCCGCGCCAGGGCGCGAACCCGCGCCCGCGGAGGAGCCCGTACTCGTCCTGCCCGCCCCCCGGGAGCCCGAGCAGACCCCCGAGGCCGAGGCAACTCCCGGACCGGAGGCTCCGGTCGAGGACCAGCACCAAGACCAGGACCGGCAGCAGGACCAGGACCAGCACCAAGACCACGACCGGCAGCAGGACCAGGACCAGGACCACGACGCGGAGCCCGTAGCCGCACAGCACGCGGAGGATCTGGACACCAGGGCAGCCGACCAGGAGGGGAGCACGGCCGCCGTGGCGGAGACGAGGGAGCCCACCGGTCCGGCCGCGCCCGGCTATGGCGACGCCGAGCGCGAGGCGGTGCTGCGCGTGATGCATGAGCGCCGGGACATCCGCAACGGCTTCCGCAGCGACCCCATCCCGCACGACGTGCTGCTCCGCGTTCTGGAGGCGGCCCACACGGCGCCGTCCGTCGGCCACTCCCAGCCGTGGGACTTCGTCGTCATCCGCTCGGCGGAGACCCGGCGCACGATGCACGAACTGGCCCAGCGCCAGCGCGAGGCGTACGCCAAGTCGCTGCCCAAGGGCCGCGCGAAGCAGTTCAAGGAACTGAAGATCGAGGCGATCCTCGACACCCCGGTGAACATCGTCGTCACCGCGGACCCGACCCGGGGCGGCCGTCACACGCTCGGCCGCCACACCCAGCCGCAGATGGCGCCGTACTCCTCCGCGCTCGCGGTCGAGAACCTCTGGCTCGCCGCACGGGCCGAGGGCCTGGGCGTGGGCTGGGTCAGCTTCTTCGACGAGCGGGAGATGGTCCGCGAACTGGGCCTGCCCGAGCACCTGGAGGTCGTCGCCTACCTCTGCGTCGGATACGTCGACGAGTTCCCGGAGGAGCCCGAGCTGATGCAGGCGGGCTGGTCCAAGCGCCGCCCGCTGTCGTGGGTCGTCCACGAGGAGACGTACGGCCGTCGCGCGCTGCCCGGCGAGGAGCCGCACGACCTGCTCGCCGAGACCGTCTCCAACATCCGCCCGCTGGACGCGAAGGCGCTCGGCGAGGCGTGGGAGCGCCAGAAGCGCATGACCAAGCCGGCCGGGGCGCTCGGCATGCTGGAGATCATCTCCGCCCAGCTCTCGGGCCTGTCCCGGATGTGCCCGCCGCCGATCCCGGAGCCCGCGGCCGTCGCGATCTTCGCGGGCGACCACGGTGTGCACGCCCAGGGCGTCACTCCGTGGCCGCAGGAGGTCACCGGTCAGATGGTGGCCAACATCCTCGGCGGCGGAGCGGTCTGCAACGCCTTCGCCAACCAGGTCGGCGCCGAGGTCTGCGTCGTGGACGTGGGTGTGGCCTCCGACCTGCCTGCGACCCCGGGCCTCCTGCCGCGCAAGGTCCGTGCGGGCACGGCGGACATGACGACGGGCCCCGCGCTGACCCGCGAGGAGGTCAGGGCGGCCATCGAGGTGGGCGTCGAGACGGCTCGCGACCTCGTGGCAGCCGGCAACAAGGCCCTGATCACGGGCGAGATGGGCATCGCCAACACCACCGCGTCGGCCGCCCTGATCGCCGTCTTCACGGACAGCGACCCGGCCGACGTCACCGGCCGTGGCACCGGCATCAACGACGAGACCCTGGCCCGCAAGACCGAGGTCGTGCGCCGCGCCCTGGAACTGCACCAGCCGGACCCGGCCGACCCGATCGGCGTCCTCGCGGCCATCGGCGGCCTGGAACACGCCGCGATGGTGGGCCTCCTGCTGGGCGGCGCTTCCCTCCGCACCCCGGTGATCCTGGACGGCGTCAGCGCGGGAGCGGCGGCCCTGGTGGCGCGCGCCATCGCCCCCGAGGTACTGGCGGCCTGCATCGCGGGCCACCGCAGCGCCGAGCCCGGCCACGTAGCGGCCCTCAACAAGCTGGGCCTGCGCCCCCTGGTCGACCTCGACCTCCGCCTCGGCGAGGGCACGGGCGCACTCCTGGCTCTCCCGGTGGTCCAGAGCGCGGCGCGTGCGATGCACGAGGTGGCGACGTTCGACTCGGCCGGGGTAACCGAGAAGTAGGCGGACCCGCACGTGCGGGGACTGGGGGCAGAGCCCCCAGTTTCGGGAAGGGGTGGGCCTGGGGAAAGAAACTCCACCCACCCCAGCCCCCCGCCACCCCGCACCATAAAATCCGCACGTCAGGCCCGCTCCAAGGCAGCAGCGCGCCCACCCGCACCACCCGCATGAGGAGCCGCACCTCCATGGCCGAAAACCCCGCCTACCCCGTAGGCCTCCGCCTCACCGGCCGCCGCGTAGTAGTCCTCGGCGGCGGCCAGGTGGCCCAACGCCGCCTCCCGGCCCTCATCGCGGCGGGCGCGGACATCCACCTCGTGTCCCCGGCCGCCACCCCCTCCGTCGAGGCGATGGCGGACGCGGGCGAGCTGACCTGGACACGGCGTCCGTACGAGCCGGGCGACCTCGCGGGAGCCTGGTACGCCCTGATCGCCACCAGGGACCCCGAGGCGAACTCCGCCGCCTCCGCCGAAGCGGAGGCGCACCGCGTGTGGTGTGTCCGCTCGGACGACGCGGACGCGGCGACGGCCTGGACCCCGGCGACGGGCCACAGCGAGGGCGTCACGATCGCCGTCCTCACGACGAACGCGAAGGGCCGCGACCCTCGCCACACGGCGGCCATCCGGGACGCGGTCGTGGAAGGCCTCCGCGACGGCACCCTGGTCGCGCCCCACCACCGCACCCGCACCCCCGGCGTCGCCCTGGTCGGCGGCGGCCCCGGCGACCCGGACCTGATCACGGTCCGCGGCCGCCGCCTCCTCGCGGAGGCGGACGTGGTCATCGCCGACCGCCTCGGCCCCCGCGACCTCCTCGCGGAACTCCCGCCGCACGTCGAGGTGATCGACGCGGCGAAGATCCCGTACGGCCGCTTCATGGCCCAGGAGGCCATCAACAACGCGCTGATCGAGCATGCCAAGCAGGGCAAGGCGGTCGTCCGGCTGAAGGGCGGGGATCCGTACGTCTACGGCCGTGGCATGGAGGAGGTCCAGGCGCTGGCCGAGGCGGGCATCGCCTGCACGGTCGTCCCCGGCATCTCCAGCTCGATCTCCGTTCCCGGAGCGGCGGGCATCCCGGTCACGCACCGCGGAGTCGCCCACGACTTCACAGTCGTCAGCGGTCACATCGCCCCCGACGACGAACGCTCCCTGGTCGACTGGGCGGCCCTCGCCAAGCTCCGCGGCACCCTGGTGATCCTGATGGGCGTGGACAAGATCGGCGCCATCGCCCGTACGTTGATGGACAACGGCAAGTCGGCGGACACCCCGGTGGCCGTCGTCCAGGAGGGCACGACCGCCGCGCAGCGCAGGGTCGACGCGACGCTTGCCACGGTTGCCGAGACCGTACTCGCCGAGAACGTGAAGCCCCCGGCGGTCATCGTCATCGGCGAGGTCGTGACAGTGCGCCCGGACAGCTTGTCGCCGACGTCCGAGTAACCCCGGGTAACACAACCCGTTCCAAGCCGTTGGCACCACACCCAGGACAAGGCAGTATCACCCTGTGGCCGATCTCATCACCGTTGAGGACCCAGCCGACCCCCGTCTGCGTGACTACACGGGCCTGACCGACGTGGAGCTGCGCCGCAAGCGAGAACCCGCCGAGGGCCTGTTCATCGCCGAGGGCGAGAAGGTCATCAGACGGGCCAAGGACGCCGGATACGAGATGCGCTCGATGCTGCTCTCCGCCAAGTGGGTCGACGTCATGCGCGACGTCATCGACGAACTGCCGGCCCCGGTGTACGCGGTCAGCCCGGACCTCGCCGAACAGGTCACCGGCTACCACGTGCACCGAGGCGCCCTCGCCTCCATGCAGCGCAAGCCGCTGCCGACCCCGGACGACCTGCTCCAGACGGCCCGCCGGGTCGTCGTCATGGAGTCGGTCAACGACCACACCAACATCGGCGCGATCTTCCGCAGTGCCGCCGCCCTCGGCATGGACGCGGTCCTGCTGTCCCCCGACTGCGCGGACCCGCTCTACCGGCGCTCGGTGAAGGTCTCCATGGGCGCGGTCTTCTCCGTCCCGTACGCCCGTCTGGACACCTGGCCCAAGGGCCTGGAGTCGGTCCGGGAGGCGGGCTTCGGCCTCCTCGCGCTCACCCCGGACGAGAAGGCCAAGACCCTCGACGAGGTGGCCCCGCACCGGATGGAACGGGTCGCCCTGATGCTCGGCGCGGAGGGCGACGGCCTGTCCACCCAGGCCCTGGTGGCGGCGGACGAATGGGTCCGCATCCCCATGGCCCACGGCGTCGACTCCCTGAACGTGGGAGCGGCGGCAGCGGTGGCGTTCTACGCGGTGGCGACTGGCAGACCGCGGAGCTAGGGAGGCGCCCCTTCGGGGGCGCGGGGCTGTGGCATTGTGCGGCTCCTCCCCCACTCTCGGCTTCGCTCGAGCGGGGGGACCCCCACCGTGGGCGCGACCAGCCACAACGCACCCGCAGCCGGAAAACACACTCACCCGCCGAGCTGAACCCCGCTGCTGTGCTGGTACGACTGCTCCAGCCGTATGTCCGTACCCGCATCTCCATCACCAAGCCCCCGGTCGGGCCCCTGACACCCCTGCGCGGCCGCAATCCCCAACGCCACCAACAACGTCACCACCACAAAGACAAACAACCGCTGCCGCAACAACCGCGGATTGGCGGGCCGCCGCCCGGTCCCGGTGGTCCGCGGCCCCGGACGCCCCGTCCCACTTCGGGGCGGCCCGGGCCGACTCCCCGTACCGGAGGACCGCGAGGGCACCGGACGCGCCCCCGACCGCGACGGGGGACTACCGTTCCCGTTGCCGCGAGGCGACGACGACCCCTGCGTCCGCCGCTGCGTCCGCTGCTCCGGGTAGCTCTCGGTCAGCCGCCCGGTCGGCCGCTCGGCCTCGGCGGTACGGGGCGCGGGCGGCCGGGTGTCGCTCATGCCGTGCGCCTCCCGGGCCGCGATCTCCTTGAGCCGCAGCGACAGCTGGAGCGTGCTGGGCCGCTCCTCGGGGTCCTTCGCCAGACAGGCCCGGACAAGCGGAGCCAGCGCGTCCGGGACGCCGTGCAGGTGCGGTTCCTCGTGCACCACTCTGTAGAGCATCACTTCGGAACTGCCGTGTCCGAAGGGCGAGTCCTGGGTCGCCGCGTAGGCCAGCGTGGCCCCCAGGGCGAACACGTCCGTGGCCGGCGTGACGGCCGCGCCCCGCACCTGCTCCGGCGCCAGGAACCCGGGCGACCCCACCGCCGTACCGACATGCGTGAGCGTGCTCGCGCCGGTCGCCCAGGCGATGCCGAAGTCGATGATGCGTGGCCCCTTCGGGGACAGCAGGATGTTCGACGGCTTCAGGTCACGGTGGACGACACCGGCCTCGTGCACGGCGACGAGTCCCTCGGAGAGGGCGGCGCCGACGGCCGCGACCTCGGCCGCGCGGAGCGGGCCTTCCTCGTTGACCTTGTCGTGCAGCGAGGGGCCGGGTACGTACTGCGTCGCGAACCACGGCCGGTCGGCTTCCAGATCCGCGGCGACCAGCCGTGCGGTGCAGCCGCCCCGGATCCGCCGTGCCGCCGACACCTCGCGCGCGAACCGCGACCGGAACTCCTGATCCTCCGCCAGGTCCGGCCGGATCACCTTCAGCGCGACCCGCTGGCCACGCCGGTCGGAGCCCAGATAGACAACGCCCATCCCGCCCGCGCCGAGCCGTCGGTGAAGCCTGAACGAGCCGACGACACGCGGGTCCTCGCGCCTCAGGCGCATCATCGCCATGTCCATCCCCGCTGCCCGGTCCGTTTGACGAGCCACAGCTTACGTATACGCGGCCGGGTGCGCGCAGAGGCCGCGCCCTCACGTCCCGATCGATTGTCAGTGCCGGGTGGGAAACTTGAAAAGTGGTCAGGGGACGGGGGAGTCGGGCGGCGTTGAGCTGCGCGAATCCCCAACCATCCGTCGCAGAAGGGGGATTGGGCCCATGAAGGGCGATCGCGTGGAGATAGTGGTCGACGCGGGGGACACGACGCGTACGTACGAGGTGGTGGCGAGCCGTGCGGGCCGCCGGGTGGAGACGGCGGTCCGCAGGGGGGTGGTCGAAGTGAGCGAAGTCACCCGCTGGGGGTCCCCCCACGTCTTTAAGGCAGTGGGGGAGGGTCGGTCGTCCGCACGGCTCGCTTCATGGCCACCAGGGTGCTCGCCCTCGTCGAGCAGCCGGTCCCGAGGGAGGACAGCTCGGAACAGACTGGACGTCCCCTCCGGGAAACCCCTGAGACCTAGGACCTCTTCTCCACCCAGGGGAGTACTCCGCAGGTCACCGGTCATCCTCGGGGAGGCCCGGCAATAGGTACGAGGGCATGACGACCCGCGCTCGTCCCACGCATAGATTTGTTGTCAAGCGGCGGGTGCAGCACTCGTCCCCCGAGGTCAGACACCCGCCGCTGCCAGACAGCAGAGGCTTTTCACCAGGCAACAGACTTTCACCGGACAGCAGACTTTCAACAGAACGGTCAGGAGAGGGACCATGGCGGACACAGCATCGCGGACCATGATCCGCACGCAGGGACGCAAGGCGTACAGCGCCGCGTTCGATTCCAGCCGGTCCGGCCGACGCCACCCCCTGGTGGCGACGGCGATGGTCCTCCCTCTGGCCACCCTGCTCGTAGTCGTCTTCGGCGGCTGGGAAGCAGTGGTCACACAGGCGTCGTCCGTGGGCGTGATGCTGGGGCGCTGAGCGGCGCCCCAGGCCCGGAAGAGCGGTCCGGGCGGGGACATCCGGCCATGAAACCCCGTGGGGACGGGGGTGCGGCGGACGGCAAAAATGCGGGCGCAGCTGGGGAGCTGCGCCCGCATTGCTTTGCCCCTCTTTGCGCCTGAACCGGCGCCGCTCTCGCGGACCAAATTGCTCGCCGTTGTGGTTCCTCAATTGATGGTTGCGGTCCCGGGCACTTTTGACGCCTGAGTACGCTCACGGGGAGCCGATGCCGTACGACCTGAGAGGGCCCGAGTGACCGCAGACGTGCTGCCCGCGCTCAGGGCGAAGGTGCGGGCCGCCGCTCATCCGGCGGCGGAGACCTGCGTCTGCGGTACGGAGACTTCGGTGCTGGCGGACCGCCCCGACGGCACGGTCGTCCGGCATGCGGGAACGGTGGCGAAGGCGCATGCCGCCGACACCGATCCCGGTGACCTCGCGGCACGGATGGCCGTCGCCGCGCACCCCGGGCTCGACGGCATCCTCCTGCCACCGCTGAGGCCGAGCGCGGTCGAGTCGCACGGGCGGCAGGTCACGTTCTGGCCGTACGGCACCCCCGTGGACCGGGACGACCCCGACGCCGCCCCCTGGGAGGCGGCCGCCACGCTCCTCGCGCGGCTCCACCGGACCCCGGAAGCCATGCTTCCGCCCGATGTCCCGCCCATGCGCGGCCCGGCCAAGGCGGCCCGCGCCGTCGCCCGCCTCCACGCGGCGGGCCCTCACCCGGCGGCCGCTCCGGTCCTACGGGCCTGGGCCGTCCTGCCCGCCTGGGCGAGGGACGAGGCCCCGATGCCGTACGCGCGCACGCTGTGCCACGGTGACCTCCACCTGGGCCAGCTGGTGCGGGCGCGGGATGGCGACTGGCTGCTCATCGACATCGACGACCTGGGCCGGGGCGAGCCCGCCTGGGATCTGGCCCGCCCCGCGGCCTGGTTCGCCTGCGGTCTGCTGCCGCCCGACGAGTGGGCCCGCTTCCTCGCCGCGTACCAGAAGGCCGGGGGCCCGGCCGTCCCCGCGGACAGCGACCCTTGGCCGGCCCTGGACATTCCGGCCCGCGCCCTGACCGTACAGACCGCGGCCCTGGCGATCGCCAAGTCGGTCGCGGCGGAGCGTCCGTTGGACGAGGTGGAAACGTCCGTGATCGACGCTTGTGGGCGAATGGCCGCGCACCCGCCGGAGTTGGCGGGAGGATGTGCGACGTAGGGTGCAACCGACCGAAGCCGGGCGGAGTCTGTCCTGGCGGAAGCAGTACCGACCGGCGAGGAGTTGAGCCGAGCATGCAGTGTCCGAAGTGTCACGCGCCGATGCACACGTACAACCGCAACGGCGTCCAGATCGAGCAGTGCAGCGGCTGCCGCGGGATATTTCTCGACTACGGCGAGCTGGAAGCGCTGGCCCGCCTGGAGGGCCAGTACTCGCAGCCCGCACCGCCGCCCCCGGGTGTCCCGCAGGCGTACCCGGCCGCTCCCGCCCCCGCCTGGGGCGCTCCGCACGGCGGCCATGGCGGGCACTACGGCCACAACAAGCGTCACAAGAGCTTCGGCCACATGCTCTTCTCCTCCTGAGTAGGCCCGGAGGAACGACGAAGCCCCCGACCGTACGAGACGATCGGGGGCTTCGGCCGGTGCGCGATACTGGGATTGAACCAGTGACCTCTTCCGTGTCAGGGAAGCGCTCTCCCGCTGAGCTAATCGCGCGGGTGGGACCTGCTGGTAGTGCGTGAGACCTGCTGATGGTGCCTACTGCGTGCGCGATACTGGGATTGAACCAGTGACCTCTTCCGTGTCAGGGAAGCGCTCTCCCGCTGAGCTAATCGCGCGGGCTCGAATCTCACCGAACGTACCGGAAGATCCAGTGGACGATACTGGGATTGAACCAGTGACCTCTTCCGTGTCAGGGAAGCGCTCTCCCGCTGAGCTAATCGTCCTTGGAGGTGGAGACGGGATTTGAACCCGTGTAGACGGCTTTGCAGGCCGTTGCCTCGCCTCTCGGCCACTCCACCAGAAGTGCGGGGGTTCGGGAAGATCCCCCACTTCCTGCGAGCGGACGACCAGGTTCGAACTGGCGACCTCAACCTTGGCAAGGTTGCGCTCTACCAACTGAGCTACGTCCGCTTGTCGGTTCCGGTCCCGCGTGCGAGTCCCGGCGACGAGTTGAACTCTAGCGGATTCCGGGTCCAGTACAAAAACGCGTTTGTGCAGCGTGCTGCGCTACGCCCGCTCCAGGACACGGCCAGGCACCCGCGGGTCACCCGCCATAGACTCGCAACCGTGCACGACCTCCCAGCTCTCGCCCGTTTCGGCGAGATCGTCGCGACCGGTCTCCTCGATGTCACCAACGACCCGGCGGCCCTTGACTCACGTGGCTTCTGGGCCGTCAGTGCCGACTTCGAGGGGCGTCTGGTCTGCGCCCGTTTCGCGGACGTACGCCGGGAACCCGTTCCCGCGCCGGTACCGGGGCAGTGGCGCGGCCCGGCGGTCGGTGACTGGACGTCGTCGCTCGACCGCGCCGCGTACACGGCCGGGGTGCGGCGCATACGTGAGCGCATCGCGGACGGCTACGTGTATCAGGCCAACCTCTGCCGGGTCCTGTCCGCGCCGGTCGCGCCGGACGCCGATGTGGACGCGCTGACCGCTCTGCTGGCGCGCGGCAACCCGGCCCCGTATGCCGGAACGATTCGCCTGCCCGGTCACGACGTGGAGATAGCGACCGCGTCTCCCGAACTCTTCCTCAGGGTCAGCGGCGCGGTGGTCGAGTCGGGCCCGATCAAGGGCACCGGGCGGACCGAGGCGGACCTGCTGGAGAAGGACCGCGCCGAGAACGTGATGATCGTGGATCTGGTGCGCAACGACCTGGGCAGGGTGTGCGCCACGGGCAGCGTGACCGTGCCCGACCTGTGCGTCGTCGAGAAGCACCCGGGGCTGGTCCACCTCGTCTCCACCGTCCGCGGCGAACTGCGCGAGGGCGCGGGCTGGCCGGAACTGCTGGCCGCCGCCTTCCCGCCCGGCTCGGTCACCGGCGCGCCGAAGTCCAGCGCCCTGCGGATCATCGAGGCCCTGGAGACGGCGCCACGGGGCCCGTACTGCGGCGGCATCGGCTGGGTCGACGCCGACCGCGGCACCGGAGAGCTGGCCGTCGGCATCCGCACCTTCTGGATCGACCGCGCGGAGGGAGCGCTGCGCTTCGGCTCCGGAGCGGGCATCACCTGGGGATCGGACCCCGAGCGGGAATGGGAGGAGACCGAACTGAAAGCCGCGCGACTGCTCGCTGTAGCGTCGGGGGCGTACACATCGGGGGTGTACTCAGGGGCGTACGACGCAAGCGGAGGGATCTCCCGGCGCGGTTCCTCCCCGGGGGACAACCCCCGGACCCCCGACCGGAAAAGCGGGTCGGACCACGGACCCGGCGCGTTCTCACGAGGAGATTTTCAGTGAAGCTCTGGCTCGACGGTGGGCTGCAGGACACCGAGTCGGCCCGTGTCTCCGTCTTCGACCACGGGCTGACGGTGGGCGACGGCGTCTTCGAGACGGTGAAGGCGGTCGACGGCCGTCCGTTCGCGCTCACCCGCCACCTCGACCGGCTGGCGCGCTCGGCGAACGGCCTCGGACTGCCCGAGCCCGACCGCGACGAGGTGCGCCGGGCCTGCGCGGCCGTCCTGGACGCCAACCCGATGCCACTCGGCCGGCTGCGGATCACGTACACCGGGGGCCACGGCCCGCTCGGCTCCGACCGCGGGGAGCACGGGCCGACCCTGGTCGTCGCCCTCGGCGCGTCCGCCCGGCGCCCGGACTCGACCGCCGTGATCACTGTGCCGTGGACCCGCAACGAACGCGGCGCGCTCACGGGCCTCAAGACGACTTCGTACGCCGAGAACGTCATCTCCCTCGCCCGCGCACGCGAACAGGGCGCGTCCGAGGCGCTGTTCGCGAACACGGTCGGACAGCTGTGCGAGGGCACGGGCTCCAACGTCTTCGTCGTCCTCGACGGCGAGATCCACACTCCGCCGGTGGCTTCCGGCTGCCTCGCGGGCATCACGCGCGCCCTCACCGTCGAGTGGACGGGCGCCAGGGAGACCGACCTGCCGCTGGACGTCCTGGAACGGGCCGACGAGATCTTCCTGACCTCGACGCTGCGCGATGTGCAGGCCGTGCACCGGGTCGACGGCCGCGAACTCCCGGGCGCACCGGGCCCGGTGACCGCCAAGGCGATGCGGATCTTCGGCGAGCGGGCGGGCGACGACCTCGATCCGTGACATACCGGTACCGGTTATCCGGATGACGTGGGCCCTTCGGGCGGGTACAACACCCCTGATGACCACGACACTGCGGCCGACCGAGCCGCTTCAGCGCGACGCGGACGGGGCGCTGTCACGGCACTACACAGTGTGTGTGAACAGCCGTCCCGTCGGCGGGATCCACCTCGCCACCCACCCCGTCTCCGGGCCGTCCGTCGCCCGGATCAGTGACCTGGCGATCGACGAACCGGACCGCGGACGTGGCCGCGGCACCGTGGCCGCGCTCGCCGCGGAGGAGGTGGCGCGCGGCTGGGGCTGTCGGCGGATCGAGGCGTCGGTACCGGCCACGGCCGAGGCCGCCCTGCGGCTGACCACGGCCCTCGGTTACGTGCTGCGCAACCGCCACATGGAGAAGCGGCTCGGCGACACCCCGCCCGAACTGCCCGTCGGCAGCCTGGGGCGCCCCATGACGGAGGCCGAGTTCGGGCCCTGGGAGGAGCGGGTGAAGGAGGAGTACGCCCAGGACTGGATCGTCCGAGGCGTGCCCGAGGCCGAGGCCCGCGCCAAGTCCGAGCGGGACCACGCCACTTCGCTGCCGGACGGGCTCAACACCGAGGGCATGGACCTGACCGTCCTGGAACACGAGGGGACGCCGGTCGGCCTGCTGTTGCTGGGCGCACGCGACGGCTGGGCATTCGTCTACGAGGTCGAGGCCTACGAGCGGTATCGGGGCCGAGGGTACGGCCGTTCGTTGATGACGCTGGCGGAGGCACAGGCGATCGCCGCCGGACGCCTCGGCATCCGCCTGAACGTCTTCGACGGGAACGCCCCGGCCGAGCGGCTCTACGAGTCACTCGGCTACGAGACGACGACCTACCACTTCTACAAGAACCTGCTGTAGCTGGTGCCTGCGCTTGTACCTGCGGGGGAGGCGCGGAGGCCGGGCGCCAGGTCGAGAACCGATCGGCGGTGGCCGGGGCGGTGCCCCTGACGGGGGCAGGGCAGGCCTGGAGCCCTGCCGCCGGGTGGTGTTGGTGGTTGTCGGGTGCCGGCCCGGTCGCGCGCAGCACGGGCGCGGGCACGGGCCCGGGTGGATCGCGGCGGTCAGGCTTTCTGCCCCTCGGTCAGCAGTCGGTCCACGATCTCCTCGACGCGCTCGCGCAGCCCGTCCTGGCTTTTGCCGCCGTCGAGCCGCTCGCCGTCGATGACGTACGTCGGGGTGCCGGTCACGCCGATGGCCTTGCCCTCGGCCTGGTCGGCGTCGACGATCAGGATGTGCCGGCCGTCGATGAGCGCCGTGTCGAACTCCTCGGCGTCGAGACCGAGTTCCCCGGCCACCTCGACCAGGAAGGGTTCTCCCTTACGGTCCAGCTCCTGTACGCGCTCCAGCACCGCCTCGACGTACGGCCAGGCCTGCCCCTGTTCAGCGGCCTCCTCGGCGGCCTGCGCGGCGGCGAAGGCGTGCTTGTGCTTCTCCAGCGGGAAGTGCCGCAGCCGCAGCTCCAGCCGGTCGCCGTAGCGGGCGCGCAGCGCGCGCAGGTCGCCGAGGGCGCTACGGCAGTCCGGACACTGCAGTTCGCACCAGACGTCCAGGACGGGGACGGCGGGGCGTACGGGGGAGGAGTCGCTCATGGGCCCAGTCTCCCAGCCGAGGTTTTCCCGGCCCAACCGGGACCATCCGCCGCCCCTGAGCGAGCCCCGAACCGCCCCTGATCGCGTACCGGGACCGGGCCCTGAGGAGGACCCGACCCGGAGATGTCCCTGAGGTCTGCCCGGAGCATGGCACACCGGGCATGGGGCGGTGCAGGATGGAAGGGACGAACCGACCCTGCTCGACGCAGCCATGTCTGGAGGACCGGATGATTGCCGAGACCGTCTGTTCCGCTGTCGCCGCGGCCGGCCTGGGCATCGCCGCGGTCACGGCGTACCGCAAGCGTTTCCTCATGGCGGCCCGCCTCACCGCGTACTCGCTGGTCCCCATCGGTCTGGTGATGACCGGGGCCGTCGAATGGGCGGCGGAGACCGCGTTCAGCCCGATGGCCTGGGCGGGCTTCGGTGTGCTCGGCGCCGCCTGGCTGCTGTTCCTGACCACGCGCGCCGTGGAGCGCCGGACCGTCGGGACCCGCAAGGAGCGCAAGGCGGCCAGGGCCGCGCAGCGCGAGGCGGTGTCCCCTGCGGCCTCGGCGCCCTCGCTCGGCGCGGCGGCGGCGAGTCGCCCGGCGGCCCGCCCCGCGGCCAAGCCCCGCAAGGCCGAGTCGGGGGACGACTTCAGCGACATCGAGGCCATCCTGAAGAAGCACGGCATATGAAGCAGAGCGATAGGTGACGTCGCTCTGAAACGACACAGTGGTGCAGTCGGAGCCGCGGAGGGTTCCTGCGTGTCGGGCAGGTGCCTATCCCAGATCGTGGACCACAGTGTCACGGATTTCGGCTAACTCCCCCATAATTCGGGCGTGTTGATCGCGTAGGGGTAGTTGGCTGCGTCATCATCGCGGCGAGATGCTGGACACAACACAGAGCGACACCGCGGCTCCTTCCGAGGAGCGGCGGGGTTGTCTCTTCGCGCTTTCCCAGCCACCGCTGATGATCTTCCTTGCGGTGATCGGCTGTCTGCTGCTCATGGCTTCGCTGCACGATCTGCTGCTGCTCTGAGCCGTACGCGGAGTCCCTGGCGTCACCCGTCGAGGACTCCGTCAGCCCGCCGCCTCCTTGCGACGCGCCCGGTAGGCGGCCACATGCAGACGGTTTCCGCAGGTGCGGCTGTCGCAGTAGCGGCGGGAGCGGTTGCGGGAGAGGTCGACGAAGGCGCGTCGGCAGTCCGGTGCCTCACAGCGGCGCAGCCGCTCCTGTTCGCCGGCCACCACGAAGATCGCCAGGGCCATGCCGCCGTCGGCGGCGAGATGGTCGGCGACGGACGCGCCGGGCGCGAAGTAGTGCACGTGCCAGTCGTAGCCGTCGTGGTCCGTGAGACGCGGAGTGGTGCCCGCGGCGGCGACCAGCTCGTTGATGAGCGCGGCGGCGGCCCGGGGATCCGAAGCGGCGAAGATCCCGGCGAAGCGCCCGCGGATCTTGCGCACCGCCGAGAGATCGAGCTCGGACAGGGTTCCGACATCGCTGATCTTGTGGTTTCGTACGAAATCGTGCAGGGCCGCGATGGTCGCGAGCCCGTCCGCCGTGTCGTCCTCCGGTGCGGTGTTCACCAGATCTACCACGGCGTCGAGCGCGCACCGGGTGTCGTGGGTGATCAGCACATTTCGCTCCCTGGCCTGGAAATCGGGCAGCCGCCCGCCGATGCTGGCCGATGCTAGTCGCTTACCGCCCCGGGGGACCGGCCCCGTCCCGGCGGACGGCCCCAGGGTGCCCGCCCGCGGCGTCCCGACGCCACCGGCCACCGCGGGCCGCCGAGCTCTCTGAGGCGCACGCGCAGGCGCCGCCTCCGTGGACATCCATGGAAGCGGCGCCTGTGTATGCACCATATGCGGTTGTCTGAGCCCGAGCCGTCTCCCCGAGTGGACGGCGCCGGGCGGCTTGGTGCGGAGTCTCCTCCTAGCTTTCGGCCAGGATGTGCGAGAGCTCCGTGTCGAGATCGAAGTGCCGGTGTTCCGTGCCAGGGGGCACGGCGGCGTCTGTTCGCTTCAGGAACGACTCCAGGGCCCGCGCCGGGGCCTCGAGCAGTGCCTCCCCCTCCGGGGAGCTCAGGGCGATGCACACGACGCCCTGACCGTGGCTGCGCGACGGCCAGACGCGGACGTCGCCGGTGCCGGTGGGCCGGTGCAGGCCCTCGGCCAGGAGGTCGCGGGCGAACACCCACTCGACGGTCTCTTCGGCTCCGGTGTGGAAGGTGGCGTGCACGGCGTAGGGATCGGCCGTGTCATACCTCAGTCCTGCGGGAACGGGCAGTGAGGACTCGCTCGACACAACGAGGCGCAGGTGCAGCTCGCAGCTGACCGTGGTGTTCATAAGCGCCAGGGCCTTTCGCTCAGTGTGCGCTCGGGGATTCGCACGTCGGCGAAATCGACATGCCACCTACGGTGCCGTTGTAAACCCCTCTGAGTGTTTTGCGTGTCTTTAGGTAGCTCATCCGGCCGAGTGCTCGTTCGCGGAGTACGACCATTCCGGTGACCGGTTTCCGTCGGGTAGGGTTTGGCTGTATGAATACGGGGAGTGACGAAACGGGGGAGGCCGTCGTGGCGGCCGATCGAACGAAGGGCGAGCGGGAGCTCGGATCCCGTGCGCCGGAATTCATCAAGGCACGACGCATGCTGCATCTGAGCTGGCAGGTGGGCGTCTTCATCGTGGGTCTCGCGGTCGTCGTGGCCGGTGTGATCATGCTGCCGTTGCCTGGACCGGGCTGGCTGGTGATCTTCGGCGGCATGGCGATCTGGGCGACCGAGTTCGTCTGGGCGCAGCTGGTGCTCCGCTGGACGAAGCGCAAGGTCACCGAGGCGACGCAGAAGGCGCTCGATCCCCAGGTGCGGCGCCGCAACATCATCCTGACGACCGTCGGGCTGGTGATCATCGTGGTGATGGTCGGGATCTACGTCTGGAAGTTCGGCTTCGAGATGCCGTGGAAGATCAAGGAGTAGCAGCGCCCCCGAGTCCGCCATGGGCGGTCGGAGGTACCCGCTGACATGGGGTAATCTTCTTCGTGCGCCCGGGCGATTAGCTCAGCGGGAGAGCGCTTCGTTCACACCGAAGAGGTCACTGGTTCGATCCCAGTATCGCCCACCGTACCGAATGGCGGCCGGGTCCACAGAGCATGTGGACCCGGCCGCCATCGCCGTTTCCGCCCGGGTCCGCCGCAGGCCGCGGGAGCCTCGGCACGGTGTCTTTCGCGGTCCGCGACCGCCTGACGCGGGCGCCGGCGCCCGCGCCCAGGGAAGCGCACCTGCCCGGGCGCCCGGGAGCGGATGCCGGGCCCTGACTTCCCCAGGACGGATGCTGCGCCCTGGCCTTCGTGGAGCGGTTTGCCTGGACCTGGCTTGCCCGGAGCGGGTGCCTGGCCTGGTCTTTCCGGGCTGGACGCCTGGCTGCGGTTCTCTGGAGTGGCGGCGGGGCTGGTCTCCCTCGGGCTGGCCGCTCGGCTGTGGTTCTCCAGAGCAGGCGCCAGGCCGCGTCCCCCGGAGCGGTGCCAGGTCACGTTCGCTGGAGTTGGTGCCAGGCGGAGGTTCCCTGAGGTTGGTGCGTGACCGCGATTCCCTGGAGTGGGCACCCGGCTGCCGTCCTCTTGCCCCGGCCGGCGTCCTCGCGCCCCGACTGCCGCCCTCACGCCCCGGCCGGCGTGAGATCCCGGGCTCGGCAGCGCTCCAGCCCAAGCCGCCCCGGCGCCCCACCCCACGCAGGCCCTCCCTGGCAATCCGCCCCATGGCAAGCCCAGTCGGGGGCGCGGGGAACTGCGCGACCAGCCACAACGAACCGGTACTTCGACAGATCACCCAAGCCACCCCCCCTCAAACGAACCGGCACCCGACAGACCACCCAAGCCACCCCCCCCCAGCGGAACAACGTGCCTGGTCAAGCCCTCCGCCCCACAACAACCACCCGCAGTCGCCTCCCGCACATCACTGCAATCATCAGCCCCCGCACGGCACCCGCCACCTCCGTCACCGCCCTCGCCCCCGCCCGCCCCCTGGGCACTCCCAACGTTCACCGCCCCTCCCAACTCCAGCCCCCCCAACCCCCGGTCGGCCCCCCGACCCACCACACCCCACCTGCTCAGTCACTCAACACCCCAGCAAAATCACCCCAGTTCACGCCGCCGCGCGAGCGACCTCGTTCACATCAATTCCTGCCCGAGTCATTGACGCCCGCGGAGCGCCTCCGTACCTTGTGCCAGCAAGCGCTTACTTGAAACGATTCATGGCAGCGGACGACCAGCACGGGGAGGCCCAACTGTGGGAAACAACGGGAGTGTTGAGCGGCGGACGGTCCTCAAGGCGGCCGGCGCGTCGCTGGCCACGGCAGGGCTGGCCGCGACGACGGGTTGTGGGGGAGACGGGGGCGGATCGGGCGACGGAACCGTCGAGATCCGCTTCGCCTGGTGGGGCGCGGAGGAGCGCGCGAAGCGCATCAACGAGACCATCGCCCTCTTCGAGAAGAAGTATCCGAAGATCAAGGTGAAGACGGACTTCCAGGATTACGTGGCCTTTTGGGAGAAGTTCCAGACCCAGGCCGCGGGCGGAAATCCCCCGGACGTATTCCAGAACGCTGTCGCTTTCCTGCGGAAGTACGACAAGAGAAGTGTTCTCCTCGATCTCAAGTCCCAAGTGGACGCGGGAAATCTGAGCCTCGAGAACTTCCGCGCCGGAGTCGAGAAGGTCGGCGAGGTGGACGGAAAGCTGCTCGGTGTCCCCGTCGGTTCCAACACCATGTCGCTCGTCATCGACGAGAAGGTTTTCACAAAGGCCGGAATCAAGCCCGAGCAGGGCTGGACCTGGGACGAGTACTTCGCCGCGCTCAAGAAGATCCGGGACACCCAGAAGGTGTCCGGCGACACCGGCTACTTCGGGATCATGTACCTCTACGACCTCTACCTCCGGCAGAACGGCAAGGCGTTCTTCAAGGAGGACGGACTCGGCTTCGACGAGGCCGACCTGACGGAGTGGTGGACGGACGCCTACAACCGCGTCAAGGCCGGGATCATCACCGACCCGAAGAAGATCGAGCAGCTCAAGCCCAAGTCGGCGCTGGCCTCGGGCGACGGAGCGTCCGAGTTCACCTGGGACAACTTCACGGTGCGCTACGCCACGGAGGGCGACAGCACGTACGGCCTCGCGCCGATCCCCACGACCGACGGCAAGGAGACCGGCCAGTACCTCTCCTCGCTCATGCTGAGCGGCTCCGCGCGGACCAAGCACCCCAAGGAGGTCGCGCAGTTCATCGACTTCATGGTCCACGACCCCGAGGTCGGCAAGATCATGGGCTACGACCGCGGCATCCTCGCCAGCACCGAGCAGTTCGACGCGTACAAGCCGACCGACGCCCCCAACAAGGGGATCGCCCAGTACGAGGAGGACGTCGCCGCGGCCGGGGTTCTCGGGGCCATCACCCCGCACCCGGCGGGCGCCGACACCGTCGAAGCGGCCTTCCTGCGCATCGCCGGTGACATGTCCCAGGGCAAGACCAAGGTCTCCGACGCGGTGAAGCAGTTCTTCTCCGAGGCCGAGTCCGCCCTCGCCGCCTGATGGGAACCGCAGTGACGACGCTCATCAAGGACTCTCCGCCGGATGCCCCTCGGACGCGTCCCGGTCCCCCCGCCGCCGTCAAGCGGCGGGGCCGCCGGGAGAATCTGGCCGGCTACCTCTTCATGTCCCCGTGGATCGCCGGCTTTCTGCTCCTGACGGCTGGGCCGATGGTCGCCTCGCTCTACTTCGCCTTCACCGACTACAACCTCTTCGACTCCCCGAAGTGGATCGGCTTCGACAACTTCACCAGGATGTTCGACGATCCCCGGTGGCAGAAGTCGGTCGAGGTGACGGCGAAGTACGTCGTCATCGGTACGCCCCTGAAGCTGCTGCTCGCCCTCGGGGTCGCCCTGCTGCTCGCGCAGAGCCGGCGCGGACAGGCCTTCTACCGGGCCGCGTTCTACGCCCCGTCGCTGATCGGCGCGAGCGTGTCCGTCGGCTTCGTATGGCGCGCGCTGTTCTCCGACGACGCCGTCGTGGACCGTACGCAGTCGTTCTTCGGCTGGGACGTGGGCGGCTGGGTCGGGGACCCGGACTGGGTGCTCTACAGCCTGGTGGCGCTCACCGTCTGGCAGTTCGGCGCACCCATGGTGATCTTCCTCGCCGGACTCAAGCAGGTACCGAAGGAGTTGTACGAGGCGGCCGAGGTGGACGGCGCCGGGCCGTTCAGGCGGTTCTGGAGCATCACCCTGCCGATGATCTCTCCGGTGCTGTTCTTCAACGTGCTGCTGGAGACCATCCACTCGTTCCAGATCTTCGGTTCGGCGTACGTCGTCTCCAACACCAGCTGCGGACCGGCCGACTCCACGCTCGTCTACACCTGCTACCTGTACCAGAAGGGCTTCAAGGAGGCCCAGATGGGCTTCGCCTCCGCGATGGCCTGGATGCTGCTGCTCGCCGTGGCACTGGTGACAGCGGTCCTCTTCTGGTCCCAGAAGCGGTGGGTGCACTACGAGGAGGCCTCCCGATGAGCACCACCACGACTCCGACCACGACCCCGACCACTCCGCGCACGTCACTGGACCTCGGGCGAAAGCGGACGGGGTCGCTCGCCTGGCACCTCAGTGCCCTGCTGGTCCTCGCGGTCGTCCTCTATCCCGTCATCTGGGTCCTCGGCGCCTCGTTCAAGCCCAGCCGGGAGATCGTCGGCAGCCTGGAGCTGTTCCCGACCAGCCCCATCCTGGAGAACTTCAAGGGGCTCGCCGACGGCATCGCGGACATCTCGATCGCGACGTTCTTCGAGAACTCCCTCTTCTACGCGCTCGGTTCCGTCGTCGGCATCGTGATCTCCTGCTCGCTGACGGCGTACGCCTTCGCCCGCATTCGCTTCGCCGGGCGCAACCTGATGTTCACGCTGATGATCGGCACACTGCTGCTGCCGTATCACGTACTGCTCATCCCGCAGTACGTGATGTTCCAGAAAATGGAGCTCATCAACACCTACGTACCGCTGCTGATCGGCAAGTACCTGGCCACCGAGGCGTTCTTCGTCTTCCTCATGGTGCAGTTCATGCGGAACCTGCCGAAGGAACTCGACGAGGCCGCGCGGCTCGACGGGTGCGGGCATCTGCGGATCTACTGGTCGATCGTGCTGCCGCTGTGCCGTCCGGCGCTCATCACCAGCGCGATCTTCACCTTCATCAACGCCTGGAACGACTTCATGGGCCCGCTGATCTACCTCAACGAGCCCGGCAAGTACACCGTTTCGCTGGGCATGATGATGTTCCGCGACCAGGAGGGCGTCGCCAACTACGGCGGCATGATCGCCATGTCGCTGGTGGCCCTGCTGCCCGTGCTGCTCTTCTTCCTCGCCTTCCAGCGCTATCTGATCGACGGTATGGCGACCTCCGGACTGAAGGGCTGAGGCGGCGATGAAGACTCGTACGGCTTCTTCCGGAGGTGCGCCCGCCCAGCGCGAATCCGTCTTCGCCGAGCGGTTCGGGCTCTTCGCCGAGTGTCTGCTCACCGGGGTGTGGATCGCGGTGGCCTCGCTGCCCGTGGTCACGTATCCCGCCGCGTTCGCCGCCGGGTCGCGGCATCTTCGGCGGCGTACGGCCCATGTGGGCGGCGGGTGGCGGGAGTTCGTCGCGGACTACCGGGCGGCCCTGCGCGGCGGATGGCTCGCCGGGCTCGCCGGATGGGCCGCGGCCGCCGCGGTGTGGGTGGACGTCCAGGCCGTGCGTGCCGGGATCCCGGGCGGTCCGGTCGTCGGGGTCGTCGGTCTCTTCGCGCTGATCGGGCTGGCCGTCGCAGGGCTGCGCGCGGCGGCGGTCTGGGAGCCCGGCGCGTCCTGGCGGGAACTGCTCGGGGCCGCCGGACGCCGTACCGTCCTCGACCCCGCGGGGTCCTTCCTGATCGTCGGCGGACTGGCCGTGGTGGTCTGCTCCGCCTGGTTCGTCCTGCCGCTGGCGGTCCCCGTGCTCGGGGCCGTCGCGGCGGCGGCCCTCGCCGTGGAGGAGCGTGGCCGGCACCGCTGACCCAACAGTTCAACAGCACCCATCACGCGTAGACGTACACAAGGTCGGCGTCCGGCGCCGCGCCTCCCTCTGTCATGCCCCTGACTGTCCCCGACTTCCCCGCACGGAAAGGAAAGGCTGAATTCTGATGGCTTCCATCCCCCGTAGGTCCCTCCTCAAGGCGGCCGCCGTCGCCGGAGCCGCCGCCCAGTTCAGCTGGGCCCTGGGCGCCCAGGACGCGCAGGCCGCTCCGAGAGCCGAGGCCGCCGACGCGGACCCGGTGACCCTGGACTGGCTGGAGGACGGCGGCCTCGGCGCCGCCCCCGGATCGACCGTGGGCGTGCCCTGGCCGAAGGGCGCGTACGAGAAGGAGCAGACGTTCGCGCTGACCGACGCCGACGGCAAGGAGGTGGCCGTCCAGTCCTGGTCGATCGGCTACTGGCCGGACGGCTCGCTGAAGTGGACCGCGCACGCGGTCGGGCCGGGCGCGGGGAGCGGGAAGCTCACGCTCGCCGCGGGGTCGCCTGCCGCGCCCGCGAAGAGGGTGACCGTCGACAAGAGCGGCGGCTCGATCGATGTGTCGACCGGTGTCATCACCGCGAAGATCGGCAAGAGCGGCTCCACGCTGGTGAAGTCCGTGCTGCGCGGCTCGACGGAGATCGCCAAGGACGGCCGTCTGGTGCTGCTGCGGCAGCCCGAGATCGAGGACGGCGACCAGGGCGCGGAGAAGTACGAGCGGTTCGAGAGCGTCATCACGGAGGTGGAGGTCGAGCAGGACGGGCCCGTCCGTGCCGTTGTCCGTATCGACGGCAAGCACCGCAAGGGCAGCCGGAGTTGGCTGCCCTTCTCGGTCCGGCTCTACTTCTACGCGGGCGCCGAGTCGTTCCGCATGGTGCACACGATCACCTTCGACGGCACCCAGGAGCCGGGCAAGGCCAGTGGCGACTTCATCCGCGGCATCGGTGTCCGGTTCAAGGTGCCGATGCGCGACGCCGCGTACGACCGGCACATCCGTATCGGGGGTGAGGGCAAGGGTCTGCTGCGCGAGGCTGTCAAAGGCATCACCGGTCTGCGCCGGGACCCGGGGGCGGCCGTGCGGACGGCCCAGTTCGAGGGCCAGAAGCTGCCCGACCCGTCGACCTGGGACCAGCGGGTGACCACCCGCCTTCAGTACATCCCCGAATGGGGCGACTACACCCTCTCCCAGCTCTCCGCGGACGGCTTCACGGTCCGCAAGCGGACCAAGAAGGGCCACGGCTGGATCGGCGCGGGCGGCGGCCGACGGGCGAGCGGCTTCGGGTACGTCGGTGGCGCGAGCGGCGGACTCGCCTTCGGGCTGCGCGACTTCTGGGAGAAGTTCCCCGCTCAACTCGACATCCGCGACGCCCAGACCGACGAGGCCGAGGTCACCATGTGGCTCTGGTCGCCCGAGGCGCAACCCATGGACCTGCGCTTCTACCACGACGGCATGGGTCAGGACACGTACCCCGAACAGCTCGAAGGCCTCAACATCACCTACGAGGACTACGAGCCCGAGTTCGGCACGCCCTACGGCATCGCCCGCACCAGTGAACTCCTCTTCTGGGCCCACGAGTCCACGCCCAGCGCCGAGGCGATGGCCGAGCAGGTGGCCGCCGTTCGCACTCCGGCACAGCTCGCCGCCCCGCCCCAACACCTCATCAAAGCGGGCGTGTTCGGGAAGCTGTTCTCCGAGCCGGACCGCTCCACCGCCGCCAAGGCGAAGATCGAGGACCATCTCGACTTCCTCTTCACGTACTACAAGGACCAGGTGGAGATGCGGCGTTGGTACGGCTTCTGGGACTACGGCGACATCATGCACTCGTACGACCCGAGCCGACACCAGTGGTGCTACGACGTCGGCGGCTACGCCTGGGACAACTCCGAGCTCTCGCCCGACCTGTGGCTCTGGTTCGCGTACATGCGCTCCGGCCGCGCCGACATCTTCCGCTTCGCCGAGGCCATGACCCGGCACACCGGCGAGGTCGACGTCTACCACCTCGGCAAGTGGGCGGGCCTCGGTACCCGGCACGGCGTCCAGCACTACGCCGACAGCGCCAAGCAGCAGCGCATCGCCAACACCACCTACCGGCGCTACTACTACTTCCTCACCGCGGACGAACGCGTCGGCGACCTGATGCACGCCAACGTCGACTCCGACGAGACGTTCCTCGTCCTCGACCCGATCCGCAAGATACGTACCGAGCCGTACGAGCCGGACCGCAACGCGCTCTCGATCGGCTTCGGTACCGACTGGAGCGGGCTGGTCTCCGCCTGGCTCACCGAGTGGGAGCGGCGCGGGCCCAAGTGGGAGAAGGCGAAGGCGCGCGTCCTGTCCACGATGGAGACCATCGCCGCCCAGCCCAATGGCTTCGTCCAGGGCAGCGCCCTGTATGACCTGGACACCGGGAAGTTCGCCGTCGCGGACAAGGCGGTGGTCGGCGTCTCGCATCTCTCGTCGATGTTCGGCCTGGTCGAGCTGAACGCCGAACTCCTCGACCAGATCGACATGCCGAAGTTCAAGGAGGCGTGGCTCGACTACTGCCGCTACTTCAACGCCACCAAGGCCGAGCAGAAGGCCCGTTACGGCTCCGACTTCGGCTCGCTGCTGCTCTTCCAGGGGCACTCGCGCCAAGACGCGTACGCCGCCGTCCAGTTGGGCGACGACGCGCTGGCCGCGCGGGCGTGGCGGCAGTTCTACAACAGCGCCGACACCTGGGACTACAAGGAGTCCACGGACTGGTCCACGAAGGAGGTCGACGGGCCGACCGGCTTGGTCCCGGGCAGTGAGGCGTCGTGGGTTTCGACGAACACGACGGCGTTG
Organism: Streptomyces sp. NBC_00878; assembly: GCF_026341515.1. Taxonomy (NCBI): domain Bacteria; kingdom Bacillati; phylum Actinomycetota; class Actinomycetes; order Kitasatosporales; family Streptomycetaceae; genus Streptomyces; species Streptomyces sp. NBC_00878. The sequence goes on from NZ_JAPEOK010000001.1 coordinate 9,039,585, forward strand.
TACGGGCTGGCGGCGATCCAGAATCTGGCGTTGGTGGGCGACAAGATGGGGTGACGTTCCCACTGGGGGGCGCGGAATTTGTCTGCGGGTCCGGTTGTGGCTGGGCGCGCAGTTCCCCGCGCCCCTTAGGGGGCGCGCTGGTGCTAGCGCATCTTGCCCAGGACATCTCGGACTCGGCGGGCGTCTCGCAAGCGCTGTTCGTACGTGGCACCCAGGGCCAACAGCAAGAGGCCGGCCAGCGCCGGAGGTACCCAGCGCGGTACCGCGTCCATGGCCTGGGCGATGTACGGGGCCAGTTCGTGGAGGGCGACCAGGGTGAGTGTGCCGCCGCCGAGGACGAGCAGGGCCTGGAGGCGTTGCCGGGCGCCGACGAGGGTGATCAGCAGCGCCGCCGTGCCGAGCAGCAGCGGGCGCGGCCAGTCGGAGTCGCCCCATGCCGCGAGAAGGCTCGGCACCAACGTCACGGACAGACCGGGCCCGTACGCCGTCCAGGACGAGGCCTGTGGGTCCCGCCTCCTGCGGACGAACCCCACGACCAGCGCGGGCACGGTCACCGGCAGGGTGTACGCCTCGGGGGAGCCGACCTCCCAGACCGCGAGCCGGACCCAGGCGGCCAGTACGAACAGGGCGGCTGCCACGTAGCCGACCCGCCTACGGTCAGGCCGGATCGCCGTACCCGCCGCGATCACGCCGCACAGGGCCAGGACGAGGGCGAGCGTGGGCGGTTCCATGGCCGCCAGGTCGATCGCCACCACTCCGGCGACGGCTCCCGTGATCTCGACGGACATGGTCGGCCTCGCGTCCCCGAGCCGGGGCGTCAGCAGCGCGGCCGTCGCCGGTACCACCAGGACGAGCAGCGCGATGTGGTGCGGCTGCCAGGCCGCGGACGCACCGGTGGCACAGGCCAGCGCGGTGGCGTACGCGAGCGACGCGGCGGCCGAGACGGCCCGGATCTCATGCTTGTGCCAGACGGCGACCGCCGCGAACAGGACGGTCAGGCTTGCGAGGACGGTGAGCGTGGCGGCCTCGGCGGCGAGGGAGAGCGCGACGAGGTGGAGGGAAGTGAGGAGCGCCAGACAGAGGGAGGTCAGGAGGATGGGGGAGGGCCGAGTGTTGACCGATGCCGATGCCGATGCCGATGCCGATGCCGATGCCGATGCCGATGCCGGGGCCGGGGCCGGGGCCGGGTTTGAGGCCGAGGTCGAGGTTGGGTCCGGAGTCGGGGGCACGGGTGGGGGTGTGGGCGATGGCCCGTCGCCCGTCAGGTGTCCATGACCGCTGTACGCCGCAGCCGTCAGCGCGGCCGCCGTCGTCACCCCCGGCACCAATAGCGCTGCCAGATACGGGAGTTCGAGAGTCGCGGGCAGGACGAGGACGGCGGCCCAGGTCAGACCGAGCGCGCCGGCCAGGGCCGGGGAGCCGTGCGGTCCGCCCCGGAACGTCAGGGCCAACACCGCCGCGACCACGGCCAGTACCAGCGGAGCCGTCGCCATGTGCGGCGGCCAGGGCAGGTCGACCGTCACCGCGTCCCGGGCATCCGCGGGAGCGCCGGACCACACGCGTTCCGCCCAGCCGGCCGGGCCCACGAGGACCGCGGTGACGAGCGGCAGGGCCCAGGCCACCGCGAGGGCCTGCACGCTCGCGGAGGACCACCGCAGGCCACGGCGTACGGACTCCGGCAGCCGGGTGCCGCGTACCGCCAACAGCGCGATGCCGCACACCAGATAGCCCGGAACCGTCCAGCCGTCGGGCAGCACTGTGCGGAGCACGCCACCCGCCGCGGCGACGGTGATCAGGCCGCCGGCCAAGGAGAGACCGGGGGCGGCCTGCGCGGCGGGGGCACGCCACGCGGCCCCCAGCGCGATCGCCGCGGCGAGGGCGAGGAGCACCGCCGCACGGGCGGCGGCGCTCGGACCGGTGGCCTCCGATGAGAGCCAGCCGGCCGCCAGGGCGCCCCAGGTGCCCGTCCCGTACGCGCCGACGGTGGCGACGACACGCACCGACCGTACGGACACCGAGAGGGCCACGACCGTGTCGAACACGGCCGTCGTCAGCAGCGCCGCCGTGAGCGTGTGGACGCCCGCGTCGGCCGCCACCGCCCAGAGCAGCAACGGGAGTTGGGCCGTCGCCATGGCCGCCGGGAGCGGCAGACGCAGGGCGCTGAGCGTGCGTCCGTACGCCGCCCACAGCACGGCCAGGAGCGCGGTCGCGGCAGCCGTGTACCCGGTGCCGTCCGCCTCCGGGAGCGCGACCTCGTGCAGGGCGTAGGCATCGAGGACCGTCAGTACGAGGCCGAGGCCCGCCACCGACTCGGCCGTCGAGCGGAGCCCGCGCTTCAGGAGCGGCACCGGCGCGGCGAGCGCGGCGACAGTGACCGCGCCGAGGACCGCCGCCCGTCCGGCGATACCCAGGTGCCCCCAGCTGACCAGCGTGAACGCGATCGCCGCGACGGTCAGCAGGACGCCACCGAGCACGAGCAGCGCGTTCTGTACACCGGGAGCTGTGGTCTCCGGCCGCCGGGGGTGAGGTGCGGGTGCCGGCCTACTGGCTTGGGCCTGGGCCGGGAACCGGGCTGGGTCCCGCGCCTCGGCCGACCGGAGCACATCGAGGAGCCAGGCCCGGCGGGCCAGCAACTGGGCCCTGCGCGCGTCCAGTTGCCGCATCTCGTGGTCGAGGATCCGCAACTCCTCGGCCGGTGGCGGAAGGTTCGTCATGACTCGGAGTGTGGTCCGCGTCACGCCGTACGGCATGAGCGCACATACTCAGGACGTACTCAAATCTGGACGTACTCGGATCAGGACACCTTGAGCCGAGGGTGGGCCGGGTTCCTCCCCGGCCGGGTCGCGGACCGGCAGACTCGGACCATGAAGCGCATGGACTGGACGCATTACCGCTTCCGCAGCCTGTGGAGTCTCGCCGCCCCGCTCGGCGACGTCTACGACGCGCTGGCCGACGCCGAACGCTACCCGCGCTGGTGGCCGCAGGTGCGCGAGGTGACGCCCCTCGACGCGAGCAGCGGCGTCGTCCGCATCCGCTCGGTGCTGCCGTACGACCTGGTGTTCACCGCGCGCGAGGTGCGCCGGGACCGGGCGGCCGGGGTGCTGGAGATCGCGATGGACGGGGATGTGGACGGCTGGGCTCGGTGGACCCTCGCCGCCGACGGGGCGGTGACGCGCGCCCGCTACGACCAGGAGGTCCAGGTGACCAAGCCGCTGCTGCGCCGGTTCGCCGTGCCGGGACGGCCCGCGTTCCGCGCCAACCACGCCCTCATGATGCGGGCCGGGCGGCGGGGCCTGGTCGCGTACCTCCGTGGCACCCCCGCGCGCGAGCCGTGAAGCGGTTTGAAGGAAACGCGAGGAGACCTGTATTGTTCGGTGCGTTCCCGGGCGATTAGCTCAGTGGGAGAGCGCTTCGTTCACACCGAAGAGGTCACTGGTTCGAACCCAGTATCGCCCACCGGGAAAGGCCGGTCCGTCACAGACGGACCGGCTTTTTGCATTGTTGCCGAGGGATTGGGTCAGGCCGCCGCTGGGAGTTCGGGGCGCAGTGGCCAGGCCGGATCGACCGCCTCGTCCGTGCCACTGCGTGCGAACCAGGCCTGGAGGCCGCGTGCCTGTGCCGCATGCCAGACGGCTTGCAGCGTGTGCAGCTCGGCCGCCGACAGCCGTTCCAGACGCGTCGCGAAACGGCGCCCGACCGCCCGTACGACTTCCAGTGAGGCCAGTGCGTCGGCCGCCGCGTCATGCGCGCCCTGCAGCTCCACGCCGTAGAGGGCGCAGAGGTCCGTGAGCGTGCGGCGGCCCTTTCGGTAGCGGTCCAGGTGTTTGTCGAGGACCCGTGGATCGAGCACGCGCAGCGGCACGGTCTCGAACCAGTGGTCCAGGGAGGATGCCCGGTGCCTGCGCAACTCCCGGTCCAGGAGCGTCAGATCGAAGGGCGCGTTCATCACCACGAGCGGGCGTCCCGCCGCGCTCTGCTCGGTCAGTTCCCTGACTATCTCGTCCATCACCGGCGACGGCCAGCGGCCGTTCAGCAGGAGATGCTCATCCGTCAGCCCATGCACCGCCGTGGCGCCTTCGGGCACCGGCACTCCCGGATTCACCAGCCAGCTCCGCACACGCGGCCGGCTTCCGGGAGCGTCCTGGACGACGACGGCGGCCGACACAATCCGGTCGGTCTCCACGTCCACACCCGTCGTCTCGGTGTCGAACGCGGCCAAGGGCCCCTCGTACCAGCACGTCATACGCACACAACTCCTCGTTCACCTTCGGCAGTTGACGCGCCGTCCCCTGCCCTTTTTGTGATACCCGGGCTGTTTGCGCCGTACGCAGGAAGGAGACAACAGAGGTACGGGTCTTTGCAGTTCAGCGGCCCGCAACGGGGATACACCTGATTCGGAAGGCTGTTGGACATGGCGCTCGCGCAGCCCGAGCAGGGCGGGCTGCTGCCCCAGAGGACGGCACCGCATCGAGGCTCACTGGCCACCACGGCCTGCATGGAGACACTGCAGGTCGGTTATCTGCACGCGGTCGCGGCGGCCGCGGGCTGTTCCCTGTCCCAGCCCTTTCCGGACAACGGCATCGACTGGCACGTCAGCCACAGCGCCCCCGGGCACACGGTCGACGACGAAGTCACCATCAAGGTGCAGCTCAAGTGCACGTACCAGATCCCGCCGAACCCCGCGGGTCCCGCCTTCTCCTTCACGCTCGACAACGCCCACCTGGAGAAGCTGGCCCGCACCCCGGTCTCGGTGCACAAAATACTGGTCGTGATGCTCGTGCCCAGATCCCAGGACGACTGGCTGCGCGCCGGCCACGACCGCCTCGATCTGCGGCACTGCTGCTACTGGATCAACCTCGCGGGCCAGCGCATCACCGGCCGGCGCAGGACCACCGTGCGGATACCGACCGCTCGCGTCTTCGACGACCGGGCACTCTGCGAGATCATGACGAGGGTCGGTACGGGAGGAAAACCGTGACGCACCGCCCGATCGACGAGCCCGTACGCCCAGTCAGGCCCCACCCGGTGGAGGCACCGGGCCTGTGGGACCAGCAGCCCCGGCCCGACCAGGTCGACCCCGCCGTCCTCGGCGCCCTTCTGCACCGGCACGGCTGGCAGCGCCGCGGCGGAGCCCCCGGACGGTACGGCCGCTGGACCCCACCAGGGCCCGGCGGCTCCGGCACCAGCCTGCTGGTGCCGGAGAGCCGGGCCTTCCCCGACAGCGAGGACCTCCTCGGCGAGGCCCTCGTCGCGCTGTCCCGCAGCGGCCTGCCCTCCGCCCGTGACGTCCTGGTCGGCCTCGCCGTGCCCAGCGACGAGATCCGCTGGTGGCGCGATGTGCCGACGGGTCCTGTCGGCGTCTCGCCGTGGACCGTCGAGGAGCAACTGCGCACGGCGGCACGGCAGATGCTCCTCGCCGGCGCCCTCGCCTCCCGCGCGCGTGCCGGCTACTACGGCGCCCGCCACCGCAGGCCCGCCGCCGCGTCCCTGGAGAACGTGCTCGTCGGAGCCGCCCCCGGCGGCCGGGAGCTCACCGCCTTCGTGCCGGTCGCCACCGGCCGCCCGCTCGCCGTCCGCCTCCACCAGGCGTTGTACGCGGCCCGCGAGGCCATCGACTACAAGCGCGCGACCGGTGGCATGGACGCCTTCGACGGAGCCGTCGAGGCAGGCGTGAGCCATGAGCTGATGGAGGCGCTGGCGGCCCTGGTGCGCGGCACCGAAGGGGCCCGGGTCGCCGTCGAGTGGGCGCCCGCCGCCGGGGTGCCCGAGGGGTGCGCGACGCCCGCCGACCCCGTCGAGTTCTCGCCCGGAGACCTGCCCGTACTCCGCGAGGCCGGAGCCCGCTATCTGCGCGACGAGCCGTCCGTGCCCGTGCGGATCACCGGAGCCGTGGTGCGGATGCGCAGGCCGGGGCCGCGCGGCGACGGGAGCGTACGGCTGCGGGTCATCGCGGGGGCCGAGGTCCCGTACGTACGGATGACCCTCGACGAGGAGGCGTACCGCATAGCGGGCCACGCCCACCTGGTCGGACTTCCGGTGCGGGTGCACGGGCGGCTGGAGAGCCGTGGGGGTTTCCGGCGGCTGACCGGGGCGTCCGGGGTGGCGCCCGTGCAGGTCGACGATGCGGAGCGGGACCGGCTGATGAAGTCCCTGCAGGAGAACCTCGACTTCTTCGAGGAGGCGTGCAGCGGGGACTGATCCGCTTCACGAGGCGTGGCAGGGCAGCAAGGCAGCAAGGGCGGGCGAGTAAGGGCGACCGTTTCGCGAGGGGTGCTGTCGGCTCGGTACGATCGCCCTTGTCCATTACGCGCGCACGACGAAGATGCGCGCGCCCTTGCAGGCAGGAGAGTCCGGTGTCAGACGTCCGTGTGGTCATCCAACGCGATTCCGAGCGGGAAGAGCGCGTGGTGACGACGGGCACTACGGCGGCCGAGCTCTTCGCCGGTGAGCGCACCATCGTCGCGGCCCGGGTGGCGGGCGAGCTCAAGGACCTCGCGTACGAGGTGAAGGACGGCGAGACCGTCGAGAGCGTCGAGATCTCCTCCGAGGACGGTCTCAACATCCTGCGCCACTCCACCGCGCACGTCATGGCCCAGGCCGTCCAGGAGCTGTTCCCCGAGGCCAAGCTGGGCATCGGCCCGCCGGTCAAGGACGGCTTCTACTACGACTTCGACGTGGAGAGGCCGTTCACGCCCGAGGATCTCAAGGCCGTCGAGAAGAAGATGCAGGAGATCCAGAAGCGGGGGCAGCGGTTCTCGCGGCGTGTGGTGACCGACGAGGCGGCTCGTGAGGAGCTGGCGAGCGAGCCGTACAAGCTGGAACTGATCGGCATCAAGGGCTCCGCCTCGACCGACGACGGCGCGGACGTCGAGGTCGGCGGCGGCGAGCTGACGATCTACGACAACCTCGACGCCAAGACCGGTGACCTGTGCTGGAAGGACCTCTGCCGCGGTCCCCACCTGCCGACCACCCGGAACATCCCGGCGTTCAAGCTGATGCGCAACGCCGCCGCGTACTGGCGCGGCAGCGAGAAGAACCCGATGCTCCAGCGCATCTACGGCACCGCCTGGCCGTCGAAGGACGAGCTGAAGGCGCACCTCGACTTCCTCGCCGAGGCCGAGAAGCGCGACCACCGCAAGCTCGGCAACGAGCTGGACCTGTTCTCCATCCCGGACCAGATCGGCTCCGGCCTCGCCGTCTTCCACCCCAAGGGCGGCATCGTCCGCCGGGTCATGGAGGACTACTCGCGGCGCCGCCACGAGGAGGAGGGCTACGAGTTCGTCTACACCCCGCACGCCACCAAGGGGAAGCTCTTCGAGACCTCGGGCCACCTGGACTGGTACGCCGACGGCATGTACCCGCCCATGCAACTCGACGAGGGCGTGGACTACTACCTCAAGCCCATGAACTGCCCTATGCACAACCTGATCTTCGACGCGCGCGGCCGTTCGTACCGTGAACTGCCGCTGCGCCTCTTCGAGTTCGGGACCGTGTACCGGTACGAGAAGTCGGGCGTCGTGCACGGTCTGACCCGTGCCCGGGGCTTCACGCAGGACGACGCGCACATCTACTGCACCAAGGAGCAGATGGCGGAGGAGCTCGACAAGACGCTCACCTTCGTCCTCGGCCTGCTGCGGGACTACGGTCTGACCGACTTCTACCTGGAGCTGTCCACCAAGGACCCGGAGAAGTTCGTCGGCTCCGACGAGATCTGGGAGGAGGCCACCGAGACGCTGCGGCAGGTGGCCGAGAAGCAGGGCCTCCCGCTGGTCCCGGACCCGGGCGGCGCCGCCTTCTACGGCCCGAAGATCTCCGTCCAGGCCAAGGACGCCATCGGCCGCACCTGGCAGATGTCGACCGTGCAGCTCGACTTCAACCTGCCCGAGCGCTTCGACCTGGAGTACACGGGCCCCGACGGCGCCAAGCAGCGGCCGGTGATGATCCACCGCGCGCTGTTCGGCTCGATCGAGCGCTTCTTCGCGGTCCTGCTGGAGCACTACGCGGGCGCGTTCCCGGCCTGGCTGGCGCCCGTGCAGGCGGTCGGCATCCCGATCGGCGACGCGCACGTGGACTACCTGCGGAAGTTCGCCGCCGACGCGAAGAAGAAGGGCCTGCGCGTCGAGGTCGACTCCTCCTCCGACCGCATGCAGAAGAAGATCCGCAACGCCCAGAAGCAGAAGGTCCCCTTCATGGTCATCGCGGGCGACGAGGACATGGCTGGCGGCTCCGTCTCCTTCCGCTACCGCGACGGCTCCCAGGAGAACGGCATCCCGCTCGACGAGGCCCTCGCGAAGATCGCGAAGGTGGTCGAGGAGCGGGTCCAGGTCTGATCCGGCCACCGTCTGATCCGGGCACCGTCTGATCCGTACGGGAGTATCTGATCCGTACGGCGTCATCTGATCCGTACGGGACCAAAGGTGTACGTGGGTCCCCGGGGAGCTCAGCTCTCCGGGGACCTTTCGGCTTGGGCCGCCGCACGTGGTACCCGGCGACACGCCGCGAACGGGCGACGCAATATGCTGCATCACATGACGAGTGAGCCGGAGCAGCAGATCGGAGTCGGCACACAGGACGCGTTCCAGCGCCTGTGGACGCCCCACCGGATGGCGTACATCCAGGGTGAGAACAAGCCCACCGGTCCCGGGGCCGACGATGGCTGCCCCTTCTGCTCGATCCCGGCGAAATCCGACGAGGACGGGCTCGTCCTCAAGCGCGGCGAGCAGGTCTACGCGGTGCTCAACCTGTACCCGTACAACGGCGGACACCTCATGGTCGTGCCCTACCGGCACGTCGCGGACTACACCGACCTGACCGTCCCGGAGACCGCCGAACTCGGTGAGCTGACGAAGCAGGCGATGACCGCGCTGCGGACCGCCTCCGGGGCGCACGGATTCAATATCGGCATGAACCAGGGCACGGTCGCCGGCGCCGGTATCGCCGCGCACCTGCATCAGCACGTCGTGCCCCGCTGGGGCGGCGACACCAACTTCATGCCGGTGGTCGGGCACACGCGGGTGCTGCCCCAACTGCTGGCGGACACAAGGAAGATGCTCGCGGAGGCGTGGCCGACGGCTTGAGCATCCAAGGGGCGCCGGGAGTATCTAGGGGGCGCCGGGAGCATTTAAGGGGCGCGGGGCTGTGCCGATGTGCGGCTCCGCCGCGGGGGCGCGACCAGCCCCCACGACCCGCACCATCTGAGCGCCCCTGACCCGCCGAACCGCCGCAGGCTCACGCGTCGTACACGTCCGCCTTCCTGGGTGACACGTCCTGGATCGCCGTGCTCAGGGACGACGAGCGGCTGCCGAACTTCTCGGTGTTGACGCCGTTCTCCTTGAGGACCTTGATGGATGCCGCGTGCACCACGCGCAGCACGGGTGTCGCGGCCCGCAGCGCGTCGTCCGCCATGAAGCGGTGCCGCCAGGGCTGGTCGGCCCACGCGTGCCGCAGGCCGAACGGCTCCGGGAGCGCCAGGCTGCCGCCCAGCCAGTTGAGAAGCGGCGGGTACCAGGTGATCGGGGCGCGCACCGCGAGGCGCACCACCTCGTCCGTTTCGACGAGCGGCAGCTTCTTCGACCGGGTCTCCCAGGGCTTGAAGGGCTTGGCGATCGACTTCGTCTTCGCCGAGGGCTTGGTGGTGAACAGCGGGTGCACGGGTCCGAGCGCGTGGCCGGTGACCTCGATGCGCAGCGTCTCGTGCAGCACGGTCACCGTGATCAGCATGGTGATGACCAACTGGCCGTCCCACAGGGTCCATTGGATGCCGAGGTAGTGCCGGTCGCCGCTGCCGAACTGCTGCTTGTTGCAGATGTCCTGGATGGCGTGGTTCTTCACCTGGTACGCGTCGACGTCCGTACCGCTCGGCCGGGACACCGAACCGGCGTTCTCCCCGATCGGGGTGACCACCCAGTGCTTTATCGAAGGGCGCGGGAATCCACCGGTGTTGAGGGGACCGCGCTCCAGCATGCGCAGCTGGTCGTGGATCGACCGGATGACGTCCCAGCTGCGGAAGGGATGGATCTCCTTGGTCTCGTCGAGCGGCACCAGATCCTCGGCGAGCTGCCAGCTGCCCCAGCGCGTGCCCATGCCGAGTATGCCCTTGGGCCCCGCGTAGAAGACGGAGTTGGACTGCTGCTCGGCGCTCAGCCTGGCCAGGTTCTGGCGCAGCGACTCCGCCGCCGTCTCACCGGGGCTGCCGGGCACCGCCTCGGGGATCTTGGCCCCCACACCGCCGCCCGACAGGAGGCCCTCCCAGCGCGTGCGAAGGTCCTTGGCCGTGCGCTCGCAGATCTGCTGTGCCCAGAACCAGCCGACGACCGGCATGACGATCGCCGCGCGCGCGTACCAGGCCCAGAAGCCGTCGAAGGGCAGCCGGATCAGGAAGATCACGGCGAGCCCGCCGAAGGCGATCAGGAGCGTGGTGGCGAGGGCGGAGGCGCGCTTGTCCTCACGCTTGGCGATCATCGTGCGGATCTGGAAGACCAGCAGCCAGGCGATGAGCCCGGGCAGGAAGATCAGACCGCACAGCACCGTCACCGCCGACAGCCAGTTGTCCCGCTCCCTGCGGATGCGGTTCGCCGCCAGACAGTGCTCGACGACGACCTGTGGCTCCGTGCCGAACGACTGGATGAGCGCACCGCGGCCGCTGCCCAGCATCCGGTCGTGCACGGCCCGCGCGAACGCCTCGCCCAGGTTGGGCACGAAGAGCTTGAGCTTGCCCTCCTTGACCGTCGACTTGTGCCATTCGTTGTTGGCTTTGAGGATCTCCCCGACCTCGTTGTCCCGGTACGCCGCCGAGGCCAGGGCGAACGTCGCCGCCGTCTGGCCCTCGGCACCAGAGAGCGGTACCTGCGCTCCGGGCCTGAAATCGAATCCGTCGTCCGCCACTGCCGCCCCCATCGCCGCGTTGCTCCGCTGCTGCGGCTTTTCCCGACTTCCGTGCTCCGCACACCTGTTGATCAGGTCATCGTCTTGATCAGGTTCTCAGAGTATCCGCCGGAACGGACATCCGTCGGCGGACAGCCCAAGCTGCCCGCCGCACAGGAGGGGCGATCGACCGGTGGTTCAACTAGGGATTGCCGTTGGTCTGTTCGCGGATTTTCTCGGCCAACTGCGCCGGCATCGGCTCGTGCCGGGCGTACGTGCGATGGAAGCGCGCGGTGCCGTGCGAGAGGGAGCGCAGGTCGACCCCGTACCGCCCGATCTCGATCTCGGGGACCTCGGCCCGTACGAGGGTCCGGCCGCCGCCCGCCTGCTCGGTGCCGATCACCCGGCCGCGCCGGCCCGACAGGTCGCTCATCACGGCGCCCACGTACTCGTCGCCGACCAGGACCGTGACCTCGGCGACCGGCTCCAGGAGATGGATCCGCGCGTCGGCCGCGGCCTCCCGCAGGGCGAGCGCACCGGCGGTCTGGAACGCGGCGTCCGACGAGTCCACCGAGTGCGACTTGCCGTCGAGCAGCGTGATCCGTACGTCGATCAGCGCGTAGCCCGCGGCCACGCCCCTGGCGGCCTGTGCCCGCACGCCCTTCTCGACGGACGGGATGAACTGCCGGGGTACGGCCCCGCCGACGACCTTGTCGACGAACTCGATGCCGGAGCCGCCGGGCAGCGGCTCCACCTCGATCTCGCAGATCGCGTACTGCCCGTGCCCGCCGGACTGCTTCACATGACGGCCGCGGCCGCCCGACCTGTCGGCGAACGTCTCCCGTAGGGAGACCTTGTGCGGTACGACGTCGACCTGGACGCCGTAGCGGTTGCGCAGCCGCTCCAGGGCGACGTCCGCGTGCGCCTCGCCCAGGCACCACAGGACGACCTGGTGAGTGTCCTGGTTCTGTTCGAGCCGCATCGTCGGATCCTCGGCGACCAGCCGGCTCAGGCCCTGCGACAGCTTGTCCTCGTCCGCCTTGCTGTGCGCCTGGATGGCGAGCGGCAGCAGCGGGTCGGGCATCTCCCACGGCTCCATGAGCAGCGGGTCGTCCTTGGAGGAGAGCGTGTCGCCGGTCTCGGCGCGGCTCAGCTTGGCCACGCAGGCGAGGTCGCCCGCGATGGCGTGCGTGAGGGCGCGCTGCTGTTTGCCGAACGGCGCGGACAGGGCGCCGATGCGTTCGTCGACGTCGTGGTCCTCGTGGCCGCGGTCGGCGAGCCCGTGCCCGGAGACGTGCACCGTCTCATCGGGGCGCAGGGTCCCGGAGAACACGCGGACCATCGACACCCGGCCGACGTACGGGTCGGAGGCGGTCTTCACGACCTCGGCGACCAGCGGCCCGTTCGGGTCGCAGGCCTTTACCTGGCGTGCCTTGCCGTCCGGTGTGGTGACCGTCGGCGCCTCGCGCTCCAGCGGGGTCGGGAAACCGCCGGTGAACAGCTCCAGGAGCTCCACCGTGCCGAGGCCCTGTTTGGCGCCCTCGGCGGCGGGCGCGGCGGCCAGCACCGGGAAGAAGATCCCGCGCGCGACGGCCCGTTCCAGGTCCTGTACGAGCGTCTTGAAGTCGAGTTCCTCGCCGCCGAGGTAGCGCTCCATGAGGGTCTCGTCCTCGCTCTCGGCGATGATCCCCTCGATCAGCCGGTTGCGGGCCTCCTCGATGAGCGGCAGCTGCTCGGGGCCCGGCTCGGACTCCTTGCGCTCCCCGGACGAGTAGTCGAACAGCCGTTGCGACAGGAGCCCGATCAGACCCGTCACGGGCGCGTGCCCGTCAGGACCCTGCGGGCCGTGCAGCGGCAGGTACAGCGGCAGTACGGCGTCGGGGTCGTCGGCCCCGAAGGCCGCCGCGCAGATCCGCGTCATCTCGTCGAAGTCCGCTCTGGCCGCCTCCAGGTGCGTGATCACGATGGCCCGCGGCATACCGACCGCCGCGCACTCCTCCCACACCATGCGCGTCGAGCCGTCCACCCCGTCCGAGGCCGAGACAACGAAAAGGGCCGCGTCCGCCGCTCGCAGACCGGCCCTCAACTCGCCGACGAAATCGGCGTATCCAGGGGTGTCGAGAATGTTGATCTTGTATCCGTCCCAGCCGACGGGTACCAGGGAGAGCTGCACCGAGCGCTGCTGCCGGTGCTCGATCTCGTCGTAGTCGGAGACGGTGCCGCCGTCCTCCACACGGCCCGCCCTGTTCACCGCTCCCGCCGTCAGCGCGAGAGCCTCCACCAAAGTCGTCTTGCCCGATCCGGAGTGGCCGACCAGCACCACATTCCGTACGGACGCGGGGTGGTCGGCCGCCGTAGCCCTGCCGGCGGCTCCGGGATGTGCGTTCGCCTTGTCGCCCATGATCCTGCCTCCCGTGCACGGTGAGGTCACTGTGGGCGCGGACGCGCGGCGCCGCGTGCGGTGGCGGCTCCGATGACGCCCGCGGTGTCTTCGAGCTTTGCACTCGTGTCACGGTGCGTCCATACAACGGACGTGATCGCGCCGTCCCCCGTTGTCATCAGGACGTGACCCGGGGCGCGGGTGCCCGACCGTCGCACACGCGCACGCGTGGCTACGATGGGCCAGCCGGTGGCCAGCAGGGGCCGCCCGGCCACACCGACCCTCGGGAAGGCCATGCTGAACAAGTACGCGCGTGCATTCTTTACGCGTGTCCTCACACCGTTCGCCGCGTTTCTCATCCGCCGGGGGGTGAGTCCCGACACGGTCACCATCCTGGGCACGGCCGGAGTGATCGCGGGAGCGCTGGTCTTCTTCCCCCGGGGAGAGCTCTTCTGGGGCACGATCGTGATCACGCTCTTCGTGTTCTCGGACATGGTCGACGGCAACATGGCACGCCAGCTGGGCCGCTCCAGCCGCTGGGGCGCCTTTCTCGACTCCACGCTCGACCGGGTCGCCGACAGCGCGATCTTCGGCGGCTTCGCGCTCTGGTACGCGGGCGGGGGCGACGACAACGTCCTGTGCGCCGTCTCGATCTTCTGCCTGGCCAGCGGCCAGGTGGTGTCGTACACGAAGGCCCGCGGTGAGTCGATCGGGCTGCCCGTCGCCGTCAACGGCCTCGTCGAGCGCGCCGAGCGCCTGGTGATCTCGCTGGTCGCGGCGGGGCTCGCGGGCATGCACAAGTTCGGCGTGCCCGGCATCGAGATCCTGCTGCCCATCGCGCTGTGGATCGTCGCCGTCGGCAGTGTCGTCACGCTGATCCAGCGCGTCGTCACGGTCCGCCGGGAGGCCGCCGAGGCAGACGCCGAGGCCGCCGATTCGCCCTCTGGCTCCGCTTCCCCGTCCGGTTCCGGTTCCGCTTCCTCCTCCGGCTCCAACTCCAACGCCAACTCCGCCTCGTCGGACAACGCCGCGCAGAGCAGTGAGGCCACCCAGTGAGCGGTCTGAAGGGCCATCTGACGTACGCGGCGTACGCCGCGGGCTGGGGGCTCGTCAAGAAACTCCCGGAGCCCGTCGCCGTACGCCTGGGCCGGACCATCGCCGACGTTGCCTGGAAGCGGCGCGGCAAGGGCGTACGACGCCTCGAATCCAACTACGCGCGCGTGCTGCCCGACGCGACCCCCGAGCGGCTCGCAGAGCTCTCCAGGGCCGGCATGCGCTCGTATCTGCGCTACTGGATGGAGTCCTTCCGGCTGCCCGCCTGGAGCAGGGAGCGCATCAAGAGCGGCTTCGACCCGAAGGACGCCCACCACCTGACCGAAGCGCTCGCCTCCGACAAGGGTGTCATCCTCGCGCTGCCGCACCTGGCCAACTGGGACCTCGCCGGGGCCTGGGTCACCACCAAGCTGGAGACACCGTTCACGACGGTCGCCGAGCGGCTCGAACCGGAGAAGCTGTACGACCGGTTCGTCGCCTACCGCGAGAGCCTCGGCATGGAGGTCCTGCCGCACAGCGGCGGCACCGCGTTCGGCACGCTGGCCCGGCGGCTGCGCGACGGCGGCCTTGTCTGCCTGGTCGCCGAGCGCGATCTGTCCGCCTCCGGGGTCGAGGTCACCTTCTTCGGGGACGTGACCCGGATGCCCGCGGGCCCGGCGCTGCTCGCCCAGCAGACCGGTGCGCTGCTGCTGCCGGTGACGCTCTGGTACGACGACTCGCCCGTGATGCGGGGCCGGATCCATCCGCCTCTCGACATCCCCG
The DNA here is from genome assembly GCF_026341515.1 of Streptomyces sp. NBC_00878. Lineage (NCBI taxonomy): Bacteria > Bacillati > Actinomycetota > Actinomycetes > Kitasatosporales > Streptomycetaceae > Streptomyces > Streptomyces sp. NBC_00878. The sequence continues at coordinate 9,054,643 of NZ_JAPEOK010000001.1, forward strand.
AGTCAGGTACCCGGGCCGAGAAGACGTCTGTCATGACGCAGGCGCTGGCAGACGCCTACGCCACGGGGATCGCCGACCATCCGGAGGACTGGCACATGCTCCAGCGCTTGTGGCTCGCCGACCTGGAGCCCCGCTCCGGGCCGGCCGAGGGGGAACAGCCGTGAGAATCGGCATCGTCTGCCCGTACTCCTGGGACGTGCCCGGGGGAGTCCAGTTCCACATCCGCGATCTGGCGGACCACCTCATCGGCCTCGGGCACCACGTGTCCGTCCTCGCGCCCGCCGACGACGACACCCCCCTTCCGCCGTACGTCGTCTCGGCGGGCCGCGCCGTCCCGGTGCCGTACAACGGGTCGGTCGCGCGCCTCAACTTCGGGTTCCTGTCGGCCGCGCGAGTGCGGCGCTGGCTGCACGACGGCACGTTCGACGTGATCCACATCCACGAACCGGCCTCGCCGTCCCTCGGCCTGCTGGCCTGCTGGGCCGCGCAGGGCCCGATCGTGGCCACCTTCCACACGTCGAACCCGCGGTCCCGGGCGATGATCGCCGCGTACCCGATCCTGCAGCCCGCCCTGGAGAAGATCAACGCGCGCATCGCGGTGAGCGAGTACGCGCGGCGCACCCTCGTCGAGCACCTGGGCGGTGACGCCGTCGTCATCCCGAACGGCGTCGACGTGGACTTCTTCGCGAAGGCGGAGCCCAAGCCCGAGTGGCAGTCAGCAGGGGAGCCAAGCTCGGTCGCGGGCGGTGGTGGGAGCCGGGAGGGCGAGACGATCGGCTTCATGGGGCGCATCGACGAGCCCCGCAAGGGCTTGCCCGTGCTCATGAAGGCGCTGCCGAAGATCCTCGCCGAGCGGCCGGGGACCCGGCTCCTGGTCGCCGGGCGAGGTGACGAGAAGGAGGCCGTCGAGAAGCTCCCCGCGGAGCTGCGGTCGCGCGTCGAGTTCCTCGGCATGGTGAGCGACGAGGACAAGGCGCGGTTCCTTCGCAGCGTCGACCTGTACGTCGCGCCCAACACGGGTGGCGAGAGCTTCGGCATCATCCTGGTCGAGGCCTTGTCGGCGGGCGCGCCCGTGCTCGCCTCCGACCTCGACGCGTTCGCGCAGGTCCTCGACCAGGGCGCGGCCGGCGAACTGTTCGCCAACGAGGACGCGGACGCGCTGGCCGCCTCGGCGGTACGGCTGCTCGGCGACCCGCAGCGCCGCGCGGAACTGCGCGAACGGGGGAGCGCGCATGTGCGGCGCTTCGACTGGTCGACGGTCGGCGCGGACATCCTGTCCGTCTACGAGACGGTCACCGACGGCGCGGCGGCGGTCGCCGCCGAGGAGCCCGACGAGCCGGGCGGACTACTGGCCCGACTCGGCCTGGCGCGGGACTGAGGCTGGGCAGGGCTGAGGCTGTGCCGCGCCGAGATGGTGCGGGGCTGAGGCTGGGCGGGGCTGAGGCCTCGCGGGACTGAAACTGGTGTGGGACTGAGAGCCGGGAGGGCGCCGCATCGTGCGGGAGTTGCGACACGTTCAGGAAGTACTTCAGGAAGTACTTCAGGAAGTGCCACAGGAGGCCGTCAGAAGCCCTCTGACGGCCGAGGAAGAGGCGCGCAGCCGCTCGGTGTTCGCCACCGAGATCGGCGCGACGCTGGCCCGCCAGGGGTGGGCCACTTTCCCCGCGCACACGCCGGAGGAGCGCATCCGGCTCTTCGCGGTCGCCCGGATCATCGAGCAGCGGCTGGGGTGCCGCGTCGAGGCCGTACCGGAAGACATCTGTTCCATGCGGTTCACGCCGGCGGGAGCGGGACGGGATGACGGCCCCGCGGCGGAGGTATCCGGCCGGCCGAGCGGCTGACCGGGGGTGGAGCCGGGGCCGCGACCGGCACCGCGGCGGTGGCGTCCGGGTGCGAAGGCGGGGCGCTGTCGGGTGTCCGAGGGCAATGGCGGGGCGCTGTCGTGGTGTCCGAGGGCGATGGAGTGGCGGTTTTCGGTGCGTCTGGGCAGCTCAGCCGCTCATGGCCGGGCGGGCCGACGTTTAGCCGCTGATGGCCGGGCGGGCTGCCAGCGGGGCGCTGTCGTGGTGTCTGAGTGCGACGGGGTGGCGGTTTTCGGTGTGGCCAGGCAGCTCAGCCGCTGACGGCCGGGCGGGCCGATGCCGAAGCGGGCGGTTTCGGCCGCACGGGTAGCCTGTGCGCCCGTGACCTCCACACTGATCTGGATCGTGGTCGCCCTCGTGGCGATCGGCCTCTACCTGAGCTGGACCGCGGGCCGCCTCGACCGGCTGCACTCGCGGATCGACGCGGCCCGGGCCGCGCTCGACGCGCAGCTGCTCCGAAGGGCCTCGGTGGCACAGGAACTGGCCACCTCCGGAGTGCTCGACCCGGCCGCTTCGATCGTGCTCTATGAAGCGGCGCACGCGGCCCGCCAGGCCGAGGAGGACAACAGGGAGGTCGCCGAGAGCGACCTCAGCCAGGCGCTGAGGGCCGTCTTCGGAGAGGCCCAACAGGTCGAGGCGGTCCAGGCCGCCCCCGGAGGCGAGGACGCGGCGCGTGAACTCGCCCAGGCTGTCCGCCGGGTGCCGATGGCCCGGCGCTTCCACAACGACGCCGTACGGGCGGCCCGCGCCCTGCGTCGCCACCGCACGGTGAGCTGGTTCCGGCTGGCCGGGCACGCGCCGTTCCCCCTGGCCTTCGAGATGGACGACGAGGCCCCGGTCGCCCTCGCGGACCGCCCGGGGACGTAGTCCACGTCCACGCGCGCGTGGACCCCGACGAAGCGCCCGACGGGCCACCGGCAAACCTCCCGGCCACGGAATCCGACGCCTCTGGTCGCAGACCCAACCCTTGGCCACAGACCGACCCCTGGTCACAGAACCAACCCTCTGGCCACAGACCCGACTTCGCGGCCCGACCATGGGAGGCGCGCTGTTCACGGGAAACTCGCTGACCACGGGAAACGCGCCTGGAGGCCCGGAAAATGAGCCACCGCCTGCCCATTGGCCCTTGCAGTGGCCTGGTCCTCAAGCGTTTCCTCAGTGCTTGCAGAAACCCCTCTTTCACCGAGTGAGGTCAACCCGTGTCGAGCACGCTTTCCCACCCCGCCCAGCCCACCGAGACCCCTGCCACCGGCACCGCGCGCGTGAAGCGCGGCATGGCCGAGCAGCTCAAGGGCGGCGTGATCATGGACGTCGTCACGCCGGAGCAGGCGAAGATCGCCGAGGACGCGGGCGCCGTGGCCGTCATGGCCCTGGAGCGGGTGCCGGCCGACATCCGCAAGGACGGCGGCGTCGCACGCATGTCCGACCCGGACATGATCGAGGGCATCATCGAGGCGGTGTCCATCCCCGTGATGGCCAAGTCCCGCATCGGCCACTTCGTGGAGGCCCAGGTCCTGCAGTCCCTCGGCGTCGACTACATCGACGAGTCCGAGGTCCTCACCCCCGCCGACGAGGTCAACCACTCCGACAAGTGGGCCTTCACGACCCCGTTCGTCTGTGGTGCCACCAACCTGGGCGAGGCCCTGCGCCGCATAGCCGAGGGCGCCGCCATGATCCGCTCCAAGGGCGAGGCCGGCACCGGCAACGTCGTTGAGGCCGTCCGTCACCTGCGTCAGATCAAGAACGAGATCGCCCGCCTGCGCGGCTACGACAACAACGAGCTGTACGCCGCCGCCAAGGAACTGCGTGCCCCGTACGAGATCGTCAAGGAGGTCGCCGAGCTCGGCAAGCTCCCGGTCGTCCTGTTCTCCGCCGGTGGTGTGGCCACCCCCGCCGACGCCGCGTTGATGCGCCAGCTCGGTGCCGAGGGCGTCTTCGTCGGCTCCGGCATCTTCAAGTCCGGCGACCCGGCCAAGCGCGCCGCCGCCATCGTGAAGGCCACCACCTTCTACGACGACCCCAAGATCATCGCGGAGGCCTCCCGCAACCTCGGTGAGGCCATGGTCGGCATCAACTGCGACACCCTCCCCGAGGCCGAGCGCTACGCGAACCGTGGCTGGTAAGCACCCATGACCGACGCACCTGTCATAGGCGTCCTGGCCCTCCAGGGCGACGTACGGGAGCACCTCATCGCCCTGGCCGCGGCGGACGCCGTGGCCAGGCAGGTGCGACGCCCCGAGGAACTCGCCGAGGTCGACGGGCTCGTCATCCCGGGCGGCGAGTCCACCACCATCTCCAAACTGGCCGTCCTCTTCGGGCTGATGGAACCCCTCCGCGCGCGCGTGCGGGCCGGTATGCCCGTCTACGGCACCTGCGCGGGCATGATCATGCTCGCCGACAAGATCCTCGACCCGCGCTCGGGCCAGGAGACCGTCGGCGGCATCGACATGATCGTGCGCCGCAACGCCTTCGGACGCCAGAACGAATCCTTCGAGGCGACGGTCGACGTGAAGGGCGTCGAGGGCGATCCTGTAGAGGGCGTCTTCATCCGCGCTCCCTGGGTCGAGTCCGTGGGCGCGGAGGCAGAGGTGCTGGCCGAGCACGACGGTCACATCGTCGCCGTACGCCAGGGCAACGCGCTCGCCACGTCGTTCCACCCGGAACTGACCGGCGACCACCGCGTGCACGGCCTGTTTGTCGACATGGTGCGCGCGGACCGGACGGCGGAGTCCTTGTAGGATCTCTGGCGTTCGTATCTGGATGGGTTACGCGAAGGAGACAGGCAGATGTCCGGCCACTCTAAATGGGCCACGACGAAGCACAAGAAGGCCGTGATCGACGCCAAGCGCGGCAAGCTCTTCGCGAAGCTGATCAAGAACATCGAGGTCGCGGCGCGCATGGGCGGCGTGGACCTGGACGGCAATCCGACGCTGTACGACGCCGTGCAGAAGGCGAAGAAGTCGTCGGTCCCGAACAAGAACATCGACTCCGCGATCAAGCGCGGCGGTGGACTTGAGGCCGGTGGCGCCGACTACGAGACGATCATGTATGAGGGCTACGGTCCGAACGGTGTCGCGGTGCTCATCGAGTGCCTCACCGACAACCGCAACCGCGCCGCCTCCGACGTTCGCGTGGCCATGACCCGCAACGGCGGCTCGATGGCCGACCCCGGCTCCGTCTCGTACCTGTTCAACCGCAAGGGCGTCGTCATCGTCGCCAAGGGCGAGCTGTCCGAGGACGACGTCCTGGGTGCCGTGCTCGACGCGGGTGCCGAGGAGGTCAACGACCTGGGCGAGTCCTTCGAGGTCATTTCCGAGGCCACCGACCTGGTCGCGGTGCGCACCGCCCTCCAGGACGCCGGGATCGACTACGACTCGGCCGACGCCAACTTCGTCCCGACGATGCAGGTCGAGCTGGACGAAGAAGGCGCCAGGAAGATCTTCAAGCTCATCGACGCCCTCGAGGACAGCGACGACGTGCAGAACGTCTTCGCCAACTTCGACGTGAGCGACGAGGTCATGGAGAAGGTCGACGCGTAACGCTGCCGCGAGCCGCATGGACTCGGATGGGCTCAACGGGCCGACGGGACACACCCCGTCGGCCCGTCGCTTTGCCGGGCGTTGCTGGCGGTCGTTGTCGGTGGCACCCGATAGCCTGCACAAACAGGCGATCGAGGGAGGGGGAGCCGGCGTGCGGGTACTGGGCGTTGACCCCGGGTTGACCCGGTGCGGAGTCGGTGTCGTCGAGGGCGTCGCGGGCCGGCCGCTCACCATGCTCGGCGTCGGGGTCGTACGCACGCCCGCGGACGCGGAGTTGGGACAGCGACTCGTCGTCATCGAGCAGGGCATCGAGCGGTGGCTCGACGAGCACCGGCCCGAATTCGTCGCGGTGGAGCGGGTGTTCAGCCAGCACAACGTCCGTACGGTGATGGGCACGGCCCAGGCCAGCGCGGTCGCCATGCTGTGCGCGGCCCGGCGTGGGATCCCCGTGGCCCTGCACACGCCGAGCGAGGTGAAGGCCGCCGTCACCGGGCACGGCCGCGCCGACAAGGCCCAGGTCGGTGCCATGGTCACCCGGCTGCTCCGGCTGGACGCGCCCCCGAAGCCCGCCGACGCGGCGGACGCCCTCGCCCTCGCGATCTGCCACATCTGGCGCGCGCCCGCCCAGAACCGCCTGCAACAGGCAGTGGCGCAGAACCGGCTCCAACAGGCCGCCGCCCTGCACGCCTCGAAAAACGCACCGAACCGCGTACCAAAGGGCGCACCGAACCACGCACAGAACGACGCTCCGCACCACGCACAGAACAACGCACCGAAAACCGCAGAGAACCGTGCTCCGAAAGGCCGAACCGCATGATCGCCTTCGTCAGCGGCCCCGTCGCCGCCCTCGCCCCCGACTCCGCGGTGGTCGAGGTGGGCGGCATCGGCATCGCGGTCCAGTGCACGCCGAACACGCTCTCCGGACTCCGCATGGGCAAGCAGACCAAGCTCGCCACCTCCCTCGTCGTACGGGAGGACTCGCTGACCCTGTACGGCTTCGTGGACGACGACGAGCGGCAGACCTTCGAGCTGTTGCAGACCGCGAGCGGCGTCGGACCGCGCCTGGCCCAGGCCATGCTCGCGGTGCACAGCCCCGACGCCCTGCGCCGCGCGGTGTCCACCGGAGACGAGAAGGCCCTCGTCGCGGTGCCCGGCATCGGCAAGAAGGGTGCCCAGAAGCTCCTCCTCGAGTACAAGGATCGCCTCGGTGAACCCCTCGGCACCGGCGGCCCGGCCATCGGCACACCCGTCACGGCAGGCTGGCGCGAGCAGTTGCACGCCGCGCTGATCGGCCTCGGGTACGCGACCCGCGAGGCCGAGGAGGCCGTCTCCGCCGTGGCCCCGCAGGCCGAGGCGGCCGGGACGCCCCAGGTGGGCCAGTTGCTGAGGGCGGCCCTCCAAACCCTCAACAAAGCGCGCTGAGCGTTCCGCTGGAGGTGGGGTCATGAACCTGCGGGTCCGTTGTGGCTGGTCGCGCCCGCGCGGCAGAGCCGCAATCGGTGCTGTACCGCGCCCCTTACGGGGAGCGGTACAGCACCACACTCCGCCCCGTCAGGGCACCGGCCCGTCCCCGTCAGAGCACCGCCCGCCCCACGCCCGTACGACCCGGACCCACCACATCGCGAGGCACAGCACATGAACTGGGACGACACGACCGACGACGCCACCGCCGAGCGGCTCGTCGGCGCGTCCGCCGACCACGAGGACCAGGCCGTCGAGGCCGCGCTGCGTCCCAAGGACCTCGGCGAGTTCATCGGCCAGGAGAAGGTCCGCGAGCAGCTCGACCTCGTCCTGCGGGCCGCACGCGCGCGTGGTGCGACGGCCGACCACGTCCTGCTCTCCGGCGCCCCCGGTCTCGGCAAGACCACCCTCTCGATGATCATCGCCGCCGAGATGGAGGCCCCCATCCGCATCACCAGCGGGCCCGCCATCCAGCACGCCGGCGACCTCGCCGCGATCCTCTCCTCCCTCCAGGAGGGCGAGGTCCTCTTCCTCGACGAGATCCACCGCATGTCGCGGCCCGCCGAGGAGATGCTCTACATGGCGATGGAGGACTTCCGCGTCGACGTCATCGTCGGCAAGGGCCCGGGTGCCACCGCCATCCCGCTCGAACTGCCGCCCTTCACACTCGTCGGCGCCACCACGCGCGCGGGCCTGCTGCCGCCCCCGCTGCGGGACCGCTTCGGCTTCACGGCCCACATGGAGTTCTACGAGCCCGCCGAGCTGGAGCGGGTCATCCACCGCTCGGCGAACCTGCTGGACGTCGAGATCGACCCCGCGGGTGCCGCCGAGATCGCGGGCCGCTCACGCGGCACACCCCGTATCGCCAACCGCCTCCTGCGCCGCGTCCGCGACTACGCCCAGGTCAAGGCCGACGGCTTCGTCACCCGCGAGATCGCCGGCGCCGCCCTCGCCGTGTACGAAGTGGACAGCCGGGGCCTCGACCGCCTGGACCGCGGCGTCCTCGAAGCCCTGCTCAAGCTCTTCGGCGGCGGCCCGGTCGGTCTGTCCACGCTCGCCGTCGCCGTGGGGGAGGAGCGCGAGACCGTGGAGGAGGTCGCCGAGCCCTTCCTCGTCCGCGAGGGGCTACTGGCGCGTACGCCCCGCGGCCGGGTGGCGACACCGGCGGCATGGACCCATCTCGGCCTCACCCCGCCCCGGCCGTCAACCGGTGGAAACGGACAAGGGGACCTGTTCGGGGCGTGACGGCGAGGGCGCTCGCGAGGTCAGGAACCACGGTGCCATGCTGAGCGTTGTTCCTTGACGGCGGACTCGCTTAGACTCCGCCGATGCCGCCTTTGTCGGCGGCGTACATACCCCCATCCATCAGGCCGCTCACCATCGCGGTCGAATGAAGGAAGTTCCGTCCCGTGAGTCTCGTGACCCTCCTCCCGTTCATCGTGCTCATCGGGGCCATGTTCCTGATGACCCGGTCGGCCAAGAAGAAGCAGCAGGCGGCTGCGCAGATGCGCAACGACATGCAGCCCGGCTCCGGCGTCCGCACGATCGGTGGCATGTACGCGACGGTGAAGGAGGTCAACGAGGACACGGTCCTCCTTGACGCAGGCCCGGGCGTCGACCTGCTCTTCGCGAAGAACGCGATCGGCGCGATCCTGACCGACGACGAGTACAACCGCATCGTCCACGGCATCGAGCACGACCTGAAGTCCGACGAGTCGGTCGTGCCCGACGACGCCTCCTCCCTCACCGAGACCGACGAGCCCGCCGACGCTTCCGACGACAAGCCCATCGACCTCGGCAAGAAGGACGCGGCCGACGAGCCCGCTGACGAGCCCGCCGAGTCCGCCGACGCGGAGCCGAAGAAGTCCGATGAGGCAGACCTGAAGAAGTCCGACGGCGAGTCCGACGCGAAGTAGTCATGACCGGGGACCGCGGAGTGCGCCGCTCGCGCGCCGCGGTCCCCGGGACGTGTGGCTTCGCTCGGAATCTCGACACCAATCATGCCCGTCCGCGCAGGTACTCCAGAGACCGAGCGGACGAAGAGGGAGAACGAGAAGGTGGCAGCACCTAAGAAGGGCCGAAATCAGGGCGCCCAGGGCAGGCCGGGTCGCACTTTGGCCCTGATCCTGATCGCCATCGTGGCGCTCACCGGCGGCATGTTCGCCTCCGGGCACACGACGCCGCGCCTCGGCATCGACCTCGCCGGCGGTACGAGCATCACGCTTGAGGCGAAGGAAGAGCCCGGTCAGAAGGGCGCGATCAACAAGACCAACATGGACACCGCGGTCGACATCATGAACCGCCGTGTCAACGGTCTGGGTGTCTCCGAGGCGGAGGTCCAGACCCAGGGCGATCGCAACATCATCGTCAACATCCCCAAGGGCACGAACTCCAAGCAGGCCCGGGAACAGGTCGGCACCACCGCCAAGCTCTACTTCCGTCCCGTCCTGACCACCGAGGTCTCCGGTGGGGACCCGACGGCCAGCCCCTCGCCGAGCGCCTCCAGCAGCGCCTCGACGGGCTCGGACAAGGAGAGCGACAAGGACAAGGCCACCTCGTCCTCGTCCCCCTCCGCGACGCCCTCGTCCACCGCCACCTCGCAGGGCCGCGCGGTCACCGACGCGCTGAAGGCCGACCCCACCCCGTCCGGGAGCGGCTCCGCCTCGTCCAGCCCGTCCGCCTCGCCCTCCGCGAGCGTCGACCCGGCGACCGCCAAGCTCCAGGCGGAGTACGCCGCACTCGACTGCAGCAAGGCGACGGTCCGCGCGAAGGCCGGCGACGGCGTCAAGGCCGAGGACCCGACCGTGGCCTGCGGCCAGAACTCCCAGGGCCAGTGGCAGAAGTACATCCTCGGCCCGGCCGAGGTCGAGGGCACCGACGTCGACAAGGCCTCGGCCGTGTTCGACACGCAGGGTGCCGCGGGCTGGAAGGTCACCATGGACTTCACGTCCAAGGGAGCCAAGAAGTTCGCGAGCATCACCGGCAAGCTGGCGCAGAACCAGTCCCCGCAGAACCAGTTCGCCATCGTCCTCGACGGTGAGGTCGTCTCCGACCCGTACGTCAGCCAGGCGCTGACCGGCGGCAACGCGGAGATCTCCGGCAGCTTCGACCAGCAGGAGTCCCAGGACCTGGCCAACATGCTGTCGTACGGCGCGCTGCCGCTCACCTTCCAGGAGGCGAGCGTCACCACGGTGGACGCCGCGCTCGGCGGTGAGCAGCTGCAGGCCGGTCTGATCGCCGGTGCCATCGGTCTGGCCCTGGTCATCATCTACCTGGTGGTCTACTACCGGGGCCTGTCGCTCGTCGCCATCGCCTCGCTGCTGGTCTCCGCGGTCATGACCTACGTGATCATGTCGTTGCTCGGCCCGACCATCGGCTTCGCACTGAACCTGCCGGCGGTCTGCGGCGCCATCGTGGCCATCGGCATCACGGCGGACTCGTTCATCGTGTTCTTCGAACGCATCCGTGACGAGATCCGCGAAGGCCGTTCACTGCGGCCCGCGGTCGAGCGGGGCTGGCCGCGCGCCCGGCGCACCATCCTGGTCTCCGACTTCGTGTCGTTCCTCGCCGCCGCGGTGCTCTTCATCGTCACGGTCGGCAAGGTGCAGGGCTTCGCGTTCACGCTGGGTCTGACCACCCTGCTCGACGTGGTCGTCGTCTTCTTCTTCACGAAGCCGCTGATGACGATCCTCTCCCGCAAGAAGTTCTTCGCGGAGGGCCACAGGTGGTCCGGCCTCGACCCGAAGCGACTGGGCGCCCAGCCGCCGCTGCGCCGCACCCGTCGCGTGTCCGCTCCCGTCGACACGAAGGAGGCGTGAGATGTCGAAACTCGGCACCCTCGGCGCCCGGCTCCACCGCGGCGAGATCGGCTACGACTTCGTCGGCAAGCGCAGGATCTGGTACGGCGTCTCGATCCTGATCACCATCACGGCCATCGTCGGCCTGGCGGTGCGCGGCCTGAACATGGGCATCGAGTTCCAGGGTGGTGCTGTCTTCACCACCGAGCGGATCAGTGTCTCGACGACCCAGGCCGAGGAGTACGCGGAGGAGGCCTCCGGCCACGACGCGATCGTCCAGAAACTCGGCACAGGCGGCCTGCGTATCCAGATCGCCGGTATCGACACCGCCAAGTCCGACCAGATCAAGGAAGAACTCGCCAAGGACCTGAAGGTCGACGCGGAGAAGATCAGCGCCGACCTGGTCGGCCCCAGCTGGGGTGACCAGGTCGCGGCGAAGGCCTGGCAGGGCCTGGCGATCTTCATGGTCCTCGTCGTGATCTATCTGGCGATCGCCTTCGAGTGGCGCATGGCGCTGGCCGCGCTCGTGGCGCTCATCCACGACATCACCATCACGGTAGGCATCTACGCCCTGGTCGGCTTCGAGGTCACGCCGGGAACGGTGATCGGTCTGCTCACGATCCTCGGCTATTCGCTCTACGACACGGTCGTCGTCTTCGACAGCCTCAAGGAGCAGACGAAGGACATCACCAAACAGACCCGCTGGACGTACAGCGAGATCGCGGACCGCTCGATCAACGGCACCCTGGTGCGTTCCATCAACACCACGGTCGTCGCGCTGCTCCCGGTCGCGGGCCTGCTGTTCATCGGCGGCGGTGTGCTCGGCGCGGGCATGCTCAACGACATCTCGCTGTCGCTGTTCGTCGGCCTCGCGGCCGGCGCGTACTCCTCGATCTTCATCGCCACGCCGCTCGTCGCCGACCTCAAGGAGCGCGAGCCGCAGATGAAGGCCCTCAGGAAGCGCGTGCTCGCCAAGCGGGCCGCGGCCTCCGCGAAGGGCGAGTCCCTGGGGGCGCCGGTCGTCGACGAGCCGTACGACGACGATGACCGGGAAGACACCGACGCGACGCCCGCGGTCGTCGGACCGCGCGGCCAGCGGGCCCAGCCGTCCTCCCGCGGCAGGGGCCGCGGCCGACCCTCGGGGAAGCGCCGATGACCGGGATCGAACAGTTACTGCTGAGCCGCATCCGTGACGTCGCGGACTACCCGGAACCGGGTGTGATGTTCAAGGACATCACCCCGCTCCTGGCCGACCCGGAGGCGTTCACGGCGCTCACCGACGCGCTGGCCGACATCAGCGTCCGCACCGGCGCCACGAAGATCGTCGGCCTGGAGGCCCGCGGCTTCATCCTGGGCGCACCCGTCGCGGTCCGAGCAGGGATCGGCTTCATCCCCGTACGCAAGGCGGGCAAGCTCCCCGGAGCGACCCTCGGCCAGACGTACGACCTGGAGTACGGCTCCGCCGAGATCGAGGTGCACGCCGAGGACCTCAAGCCGGACGACCGCGTCATGGTCGTCGACGACGTCCTCGCCACCGGCGGCACCGCCGAGGCCTCGCTCCAGCTGATCCGCCGGGCCGGTGCCCAGGTCGCCGGCGTCGCCGTCCTCATGGAGATCGGATTCCTGGGCGGCCGCGCCCGTCTGAAGCCGGCCCTGGACGGAGCCCCGCTGGAGGCGTTGCTCACGGTCTGAGCAACCCGTCAGGCACCTGTACGACACGCCTGAGGCACGCGTAGGACACCGCGGAGGCGGGCCCGGAGGAATCCGGTGCCCGCCTCTCGCGTTTCTGCGGTAGAAGGCCGTCCCACCGGCCGAAGGCGAGTCCGGAGCCCAGGATCGCTACCATGGGGTCTCCGGAACCTGACCGGGGACCCGGATCGCGCACGAGGAGTCCTCTTGCCAGACGAGGCCCAGCCACTCATCGCCGCCAAGCCCGACCAGTCCGCGGCGTCCGCTGCCATGCCCGCGCCGCCCTCGGGCACGCCCGCGAAGAACGGGTCGCCCGAGCCCGCGGCAGGCGCCAAGGCGGCTGAGCAGCCACGCCCCGAGCCGGCCGCCGCTCCCGAGCGCCAGGCACCCTCGCCCGCGGCCCGCCCCACGGCCGGTCAGCCCGCACGCTCCGGCGGCGGCTCCTCCAACCGCGTACGCGCCCGCCTCGCCCGTCTCGGCGTCCAGCGGTCCAACCCGTACAACCCGGTCCTGGAGCCTCTGCTGCGGATAGTGCGCAGCAACGACCCGAAGATCGAGACGGCGACGCTCCGCCAGGTCGAGAAGGCCTACCAGGTGGCCGAGCGCTGGCACCGCGGCCAGAAGCGCAAGAGCGGCGACCCGTACATCACGCACCCGCTCGCGGTGACGACGATCCTCGCAGAGCTGGGCATGGACCCGGCCACGCTCATGGCGGGCCTGCTGCACGACACCGTCGAGGACACCGAGTACGGCCTGGACACCCTCAAGCGCGACTTCGGCGACCAGGTCGCACTGCTCGTCGACGGCGTCACCAAGCTCGACAAGGTCAAGTTCGGCGAGGCCGCCCAGGCCGAGACCGTCCGCAAGATGGTCGTCGCCATGGCCAAGGACCCGCGCGTCCTGGTCATCAAGCTCGCCGACCGCCTGCACAACATGCGCACCATGCGCTACCTCAAGCGCGAGAAGCAGGAGAAGAAGGCGCGCGAGACCCTGGAGATCTACGCGCCGCTCGCTCACCGCCTGGGCATGAACACCATCAAGTGGGAGCTGGAGGACCTCGCCTTCGCGATCCTCTACCCCAAGATGTACGACGAGATCGTGCGCCTGGTCGCCGAGCGCGCCCCCAAGCGCGACGAGTACCTCGCCATAGTGACCGACGAGGTCCAGTCCGACCTGCGCGCGGCCCGCATCAAGGCGACCGTCACCGGCCGCCCGAAGCACTACTACAGCGTCTACCAGAAGATGATCGTCCGCGGCCGTGACTTCGCGGAGATCTACGACCTGGTGGGCATCCGCGTCCTCGTCGACACGGTCCGCGACTGCTACGCGGCACTGGGCACCGTCCACGCCCGCTGGAACCCGGTTCCGGGGCGGTTCAAGGACTACATCGCGATGCCCAAGTTCAACATGTACCAGTCGCTGCACACGACGGTGATCGGTCCGAACGGCAAGCCGGTCGAACTCCAGATCCGTACGTTCGACATGCACCGCCGCGCCGAGTACGGCATCGCCGCCCACTGGAAGTACAAGCAGGAGCCCTCCGCCGGTGCCTCCAAGGTGCGCACGGACGCGCCCAGGGGCCTCGGCAAGGACAAGGACGCCGTCAACGACATGGCGTGGCTGCGCCAGTTGCTCGACTGGCAGAAGGAGACCGAGGACCCCAGCGAGTTCCTGGAGTCCCTGCGCTTCGACCTGTCCCGCAACGAGGTCTTCGTCTTCACTCCGAAGGGCGACGTCATAGCGCTCCCGGCCGGGGCGACCCCGGTGGACTTCGCGTACGCGGTCCACACGGAGGTCGGCCACCGGACCATAGGAGCGAGGGTCAACGGACGCCTCGTACCGCTCGAATCGACCCTGGACAACGGCGACCTGGTCGAGGTCTTCACATCGAAGGCGGCCGGCGCGGGCCCGTCCCGCGACTGGCTCGGCTTCGTGAAGTCCCCGCGCGCCCGCAACAAGATCCGGGCCTGGTTCTCCAAGGAGCGCCGCGACGAGGCCATCGAGCAGGGCAAGGACGCCATCGCGCGCGCCATGCGCAAGCAGAACCTGCCGATCCAGCGCATCCTCACCGGCGACTCGCTCGTCACGCTCGCGCACGAGATGCGCTACCCCGACATCTCGTCCCTGTACGCGGCGATCGGCGAGGGCCATGTGGCCGCGCAGAACGTCGTACAGAAGCTCGTCCAGGCGCTCGGCGGCGAGGAGGCGGCCACCGAGGAGATCGACGAGAGCGTCCCGCCCGCGCGCGGCCGCGGACGCAAACGCAGGTCGAACGCCGACCCGGGCGTCGTCGTCAAGGGCGTCGATGACGTGTGGGTCAAGCTCGCCCGCTGCTGTACGCCCGTCCCCGGCGACCCGATCATGGGCTTCGTCACGCGCGGCAGCGGTGTGTCGGTGCACCGCACCGACTGCGTCAACGTCGACTCGCTGTCCCGCGAGCCCGAGCGCATCCTCGAGGTCGAGTGGGCGCCCACCCAGTCCTCGGTCTTCCTGGTCGCCATCCAGGTGGAGGCACTGGACCGCTCGCGGCTCCTGTCGGACGTCACCAGGGTCCTGTCCGACCAGCACGTCAACATCCTGTCGGCGGCCGTCCAGACGTCCCGCGACCGGGTGGCCACCTCCCGCTTCACCTTCGAGATGGGCGACCCGAAGCACCTGGGCCACGTCCTGAAGGCGGTCAGGGGAGTGGAGGGCGTCTACGACGTGTACCGGGTGACATCGGCACGCAGGCCGTAGCCGCCGGTCCCGCCGAAAGCAGCCACTACATGGGTCGGTCACCACGTAGTCAGCCACTACGTAGAGGGGCCTTCCGTACGACATGTACGGAAGGCCCCTCTACGTAGTGGCGGAAAAACTCCGCGGCCCGGCTGGTCTCAGCCGCCGAACTCCTGCAGACCCTTCAGCGCCTGGTCGAGGAGCGCCTGGCGGCCGTCCAGCTCCTTCTGGAGCTTGTCGGCCCGCGCGTTGTTGCCCGAGGTACGCGCCGACTCGATCTGGCCCCGCAGCTTGTCCACGGCCGCCTGGAGCTGCCCGGTCAGACCCTCGGCACGCGCGCGTGCCTCCGGGTTCGTCCGGCGCCACTCGGACTCCTCGGACTCCTGGAGAGCCCGCTCCACCGCGTGCATCCGGCCCTCGACCTTCGGGCGGGCGTCGCGCGGCACGTGGCCGATGGCCTCCCACCGCTCGTTGATCGAGCGGAAGGCGGCCCGCGCCGTCTTGAGGTCCTGCACCGGGACGAGCTTCTCGGCCTCCTCGGCCAGCTCCTCCTTGAGCTTCAGGTTCTCCGTCTGCTCCGCGTCCCGCTCGGCGAAGACCGAGCTGCGCGCCGCGAAGAACACGTCCTGGGCGCCGCGGAAGCGGTTCCACAGGTCGTCCTCGTGCTCGCGCTGGGCGCGGCCCGCGGCCTTCCAGTCCGCCATCAGCTCGCGGTAGCGGGCGGCCGTAGGACCCCAGTCCGTCGAGGCTGACAGCGACTCGGCCTCCGCGACCAGCTTCTCCTTGGTCTTGCGGGCCTCCTCGCGCTGCGCGTCCAGCGACGCGAAGTGCGCCTTGCGGCGCTTGGAGAACGCCGAGCGCGCGTGCGAGAAGCGGTGCCACAGCTCGTCGTCGGACTTGCGGTCGAGCCGCGGCAGACCCTTCCACGTGTCCACGAGGGCACGCAGCCGCTCACCCGCGGACCGCCACTGGTCGGACTGCGCCAGCTCCTCCGCCTCGGCGACCAGCGCCTCCTTGGAGTGCCGCGCCTCGTCGGACTGCTTCGCCCGCTGTGCCTTGCGCTCCTCGCGGCGTGCGTCGACCGTCTCGACGAGTTTGTCCAGCCGCACCTTCAGCGCGTCCAGATCACCGACCGCGTGGTGGGCGTCCACCTGTTCGCGAATGTGGTCGATGGCGATCTGGGCGTCCTTCGCCGACAGGTCGGTGGTCTTCACTCGTCGTTCGAGGAGGCCGATCTCCACGACCAGGCCCTCGTACTTGCGCTCGAAGTAGGCCAGTGCCTCGTCGGGAGAACCGGCCTGCCAGGAACCGACGACCTGCTCGCCGTCGGCCGTACGCACGTACACGGTCCCCGTCTCGTCGACGCGGCCCCACGGGTCGCTGCTCACAGCGCCTCCTCCACATGATGCCTGCGTGGGGCAGCTTTACCCCCGGGCATCGTCCACAGTTTCGTCACGGCCAACATAGGCGACCGGCGGGGCGGCTGTCCGCATCCCGCGCGACCGAAATTTCCCTGCTGGAGGTCAGGATTTCGTCACGGTCGCCTTGTCGATCACGACCGTCGCGTTGGGCGTCCCGTCGCCCTGGCCGGTGCTCTCGCCGGCCTTCGCGATTTTCGTCAGGACCTTCATGCCCGATTCGGAAATAGTGCCGAACGGTGTGTAGTTGGCCGGCAACGGACTGTCCTGGAACACGAGGAAGAACTGGCTGCCGCCGGAGTTGCGGCCTTCCTTCGTCTGGGCGTTGAACTGGTTGGCCATCGCCACCGTGCCCGCCGGATACACGTCGCCCTTGAGGCTCTTGTCCTTGAGGTTCTCGTCCGGAATCGTGTAGCCGGGGCCGCCCATGCCGGTGCCCTGCGGGTCGCCGCACTGGAGCACGAAGATGCCGTTCGTCGTCAGGCGGTGGCACTTGGTGTGGTCCAGGAAGCCCTTGCCCACCAGGAAGTTGAACGAGTTCACGGTGTGCGGGGCCTTCGAGGCCGGCATGTCGATGTCTATCGTGCCGCAGGTCGTCTGCAGCTTCATCGTGTAGTCCGCCGACTTGTCGATGGTCATCGCCGGCTCCTTCTTGTAGCTCAGCGACTTCACCTTGCCCGCGGCGGCCTTCTCGCAGGGGTCCGGCGCCTTGCTGGGCGCGGACGGGCTCGGGGTGGCCTCCGCGGCCGCGTCCGACTTGTTGTCGTCCTTCTTGAAGACTCCGGTCGCGTACGACACCACGCTGCCCACGACGATCACGCCTATGGCCGACGCGATCACCGCGTTGCGAGCGTGGGCCTTGCGCCGAGCGGACGTGCGCCGCTGCTGTTGCCGCAAGAACTTCTCCCGGGCGAGCTGGCGCCGCCGCTGTTCCTGGGTGACCACCGGGTTATCTCCTCATGCGTCTCGTACGTCAGTGGGACGCGTGCGTCTTGTGAGCCGACCGCCTGCGTGTGCCCCGTACCGTATATGGGTTCGCTGTGGTTCCGGCAGCGCCGGTAGGCTCTGATCCACAGCCGGGCCATTCCCCCGTACGACATACCGAAGGACGAACGTGCTCATTGCCGGGTTCCCCGCCGGAGCTTGGGGCACCAACTGTTATCTGGTCGCCCCCGCCGCAGGCGAGGAGTGCGTGATCATCGACCCGGGCCATCAGGCCGTCCAGGGCGTCGAGGACACGCTGAAGAAGCATCGGCTCAAGCCCGTCGCGGTCGTCCTCACCCACGGCCACATCGACCATGTCGCCTCGGTCGTCCCGGTGTGCGGAGCGCACGACGTACCGGCCTGGATCCACCCCGAGGACCGGTACATGATGAGCGACCCGGAGCGGGCGCTCGGCCGCTCGATCGGGATGCCGCTGATGGGCGAGCTGACCGTCGGGGAGCCGGACGACGTGTTGGAGCTGACGGACGGCGCCGCGCTGAAGCTGGCAGGCCTCGACTTCTCCGTCGCGCACGCGCCCGGCCATACGAAGGGGTCGGTGACCTTCCGGATGCCCGAGAACACGGAGATCCCGCCCGTGTTCTTCTCCGGGGATCTGCTGTTCGCCGGCTCCATCGGACGCACCGACCTGCCCGGCGGTGACATGGACGAGATGCTCGGCTCGCTGGCCCGTGTGTGCCTGCCGCTCGACGACTCGACCGTGGTGCTGTCCGGCCACGGCCCCCAGACGACCATCGGCCAGGAGCGCGCCACCAACCCGTACTTGCGGCAGGTGGCGGCGGCCGGCCCGGGAGCGGACCCGACCTCCGCTCCTCGACGAGGAATGTGACGAGAGACTTCCCGTGAGCACCTTCAAGGCCCCCAAGGGCACGTACGACCTGATTCCGCCGGACAGCGCCACGTTCCTCGCGGTGCGCGAGGCGATCGCCGCGCCGCTGCGGAACTCCGGTTACGGGTACATCGAGACGCCCGGATTCGAGAACGTCGAACTGTTCGCACGCGGGGTCGGTGAGTCCACCGACATCGTGACCAAGGAGATGTACGCCTTCGAGACCAAGGGCGGCGACCAGCTGGCACTGCGCCCCGAGGGCACGGCCTCTGTGCTGCGCGCCGCCCTCGAAGCCAACCTGCACAAGGTGGGCAACCTCCCCGTCAAGCTCTGGTACTCGGGCTCGTACTACCGCTACGAGCGGCCCCAGAAGGGCCGCTACCGTCACTTCTCGCAGGTCGGCGCCGAGGCCATCGGGGCCGAGGACCCGGCGCTTGACGCCGAGTTGATCATCCTGGCCGACCAGGCGTACCGCTCGCTCGGGCTGCGGAACTTCCGGATCCTCCTCAACTCGCTGGGCGACCAGGAGTGCCGTCCCGTATACCGGGCCGCGCTCCAGGACTTCCTGCGGGGGCTGAACCTGGACGAGGAGACGCTCCGCCGCGCCGAGATCAACCCGTTGCGGGTTCTCGACGACAAGCGTGATGACGTTCAGAAGCAGCTGGTCGGTGCACCCTTGCTGCGGGACTTTCTCTGCGACGCGTGCAAGGCGTACCACGAAGAGGTGCGCGAGCTGATCACGGCCGCCGGGGTCTCCTTCGAGGACGACGCGAAGCTGGTGCGGGGGCTGGACTACTACACCCGGACGACGTTCGAGTTCGTGCACGACGGTCTCGGTTCGCAGTCCGCGGTGGGTGGCGGCGGTCGCTATGACGGCCTGTCGGAGATGATCGGTGGTCCCGCGCTGCCGTCCGTCGGGTGGGCGCTCGGGGTCGACCGTACGGTCCTCGCGCTGGAGGCCGAGGGGGTGTCCCTCGAACTTCCCGCGTCCACCAGTGTGTTCGCGGTGCCGCTCGGGGACGAGGCTCGGCGGGTGCTCTTCCGGGTGGTCACGGAGTTGCGCAGGAACGGGGTCGCGGCCGACTTCTCCTACGGTGGCAAGGGGCTCAAGGGGGCGATGAAGAACGCGAACCGGAGTGGGGCGCGGTACACCGTC
The DNA here is from genome assembly GCF_026341515.1 of Streptomyces sp. NBC_00878. Classification (NCBI taxonomy): domain Bacteria; kingdom Bacillati; phylum Actinomycetota; class Actinomycetes; order Kitasatosporales; family Streptomycetaceae; genus Streptomyces; species Streptomyces sp. NBC_00878. Next base: position 9,074,111 of record NZ_JAPEOK010000001.1, read on the forward strand.
GTGGCCGGTGAGCGTGATCTCGCCGAAGGCGTCGTTCAGCTCAAGGACATGGAGTCCGGTGATCAGGTGGCGGTCGGTGTGAACGAGATCGTGGCGGAGCTGGAATCCCGGCTGAGCTGAGCCGGGTGGTTTTTCTCGCCCCCGCCGCCCCTACCCTGTCCCGTCCTTTCTGGGGGGCTCCGCCCCCAGACCCCCGTATCGGCCTGGACGGCCTCGTCCTCAAACGCCGGACGGGCTGGGTCGGGGCGGCGTCAACTTGGTGACTTGCTTATGTCCAGTGAACGGTGGACACACGCGCGTGTGCGGCACAATGACCGTGCCCGGAAAGCTCCCTCAAGCTACGGAAACGGCGTGATGAGCAAGACGACAGTCAGGGAAGGCATCAGCATCGACTCCCACGACCAGGAACGTGCCGGGGCCCCACGGTCCGTGGGCGGCGGTCGATTCCTCGCTCTTCTGCTGGTGATCACGGGCGCGGCCGGACTGCTGGCCTCCTGGGTCATCACCATCGACAAGTTCAAGCTGCTGGAGGACCCGAACTTCACCCCGGGCTGCAGCCTGAACCCGGTCGTCTCCTGCGGCAACATCATGAAGAGCGACCAGGCCTCCGCCTTCGGGTTCCCCAACCCGATGATGGGCCTCGTCGCCTACGGCATCGTGATCTGCGTCGGTATGAGCCTGCTCGGCCGCGCCACCTTCCCGCGCTGGTACTGGCTGACCTTCAACGCGGGCACGCTGTTCGGCGTCGGCTTCTGCACCTGGCTGCAGTACCAGTCGCTGTACAACATCAACTCGCTGTGCCTGTGGTGCTCCCTCGCCTGGGCCGCGACCATCATCATGTTCTGGGCCGTGACCTCGCACAACGTGCGCAACGGCTTCCTGCCGGCGCCGGGCTGGGTGAAGGGCTTCCTCGCCGAGTTCACGTGGGTGCTGCCGGTCATGCACATCGGGATCATCGGCATGCTGATCCTCACACGCTGGTGGGACTTCTGGACCAGCTGACATCGGTTGACCGACCGGCCGTCGCTGAACGACCTTCCGGCGGAACCGGTGAATTCCACCGGGCCGACGGCGTTGTCAGTGGCGTGACATAGGGTTTTGGACGTGGAGCCCGACCTGTTCACCGCCGCAGCCGAAGAACGCCAGGAGAAGGATCCGTCCAGCAGTCCCCTGGCGGTACGGATGCGCCCGCGCGTCCTCGACGAAGTCGTGGGCCAGCAGCATCTGCTGAAGCCGGGCTCACCCCTGCGCAGACTGGTCGGCGACGGCGGCGGTCCGGCGGGTCAGTCCTCGGTCATCCTCTGGGGGCCGCCCGGAACCGGCAAGACGACCCTGGCGTACGTGGTCTCCAAGGCCACCGACAAGCGTTTCGTGGAGCTCTCCGCGATCACCGCAGGCGTCAAGGAGGTCCGTGCGGTCATCGAGGGCGCCCGCCGTGCCACCGGAGGCTTCGGCAAGGAGACCGTCCTCTTCCTCGACGAGATCCATCGCTTCAGCAAGGCCCAGCAGGACTCCCTCCTCCCGGCCGTCGAGAACCGCTGGGTGACACTGATCGCCGCGACCACCGAGAACCCGTACTTCTCGGTGATCTCCCCGCTGCTGTCCCGCTCGCTGCTGCTGACGCTCGAACCGCTCACGGACGACGACCTGCGCGGGCTGCTCCGGCGGGCCCTCGCGGACGAGCGCGGCCTCAAGGAGGCGGTCACCCTCCCCGAGGACACCGAAGAGCACCTGCTGCGGATCGCCGGCGGCGACGCCCGCCGCGCGCTGACCGCGCTGGAGGCCGCCGCCGGGTCCGCGCTCGACAAGGGCGAGCCCCAGATCACCCTCCAGACCCTGGAGGAGACGGTCGACCGGGCGGCCGTGAAGTACGACCGCGACGGCGACCAGCACTACGACGTGGCGAGCGCCCTGATCAAGTCCATCCGCGGCTCGGACGTGGACGCCGCGCTGCACTACCTCGCCCGGATGATCGAGGCCGGCGAGGACCCCCGTTTCATCGCCCGCCGCCTGATGATCTCCGCCAGCGAGGACATCGGCCTGGCCGATCCGCACGCGCTGCCGACAGCGGTCGCCGCCGCCCAGGCCGTCGCCATGATCGGCTTCCCCGAGGCCGCGCTCACCCTCAGCCACGCCACCATCGCCCTCGCCCTGGCCCCGAAGTCGAACGCGGCGACGACGGCGATCGGCGCCGCCATGGAAGACGTACGCAAGGGTCACGCGGGCCCCGTGCCGATGCACCTGCGCGACGGCCACTACAAGGGCGCGGCCAAGCTCGGCCACGCGCAGGGGTACGTGTATCCGCACGACCTGCCCGAGGGAATCGCCGCCCAGCAGTACGCGCCGGAGGAGCTCAAGGACCGCGAGTACTACACCCCCACCCGCCACGGAGCCGAGGCGCGCTACGCGGACGCGGTGGAGTGGACCAGGAAGCACCTCGGTCGAGGGCGGTCCTGACCGGTCCTGGCCACCCTGTAGACTCCCTGAAGCGCTGCGTCCCGTGTCCGGTCTCTCTCTAACGAGGCGGCCGACATCACCAGAACGGGACATCCAGCCGGAGCCCTCACCGCAAGGCGGGGATTCCAGGAGCGTCGCGCACCGTCGAAGGTGTCGCGGGCAGCCCACCACCCTCCCGGATCTCCGGGAAACGGTCGGTGGGCAACTCGCGTGCTGCACGTATGTGCCCAGCACAGGGAGCGGCTGCCCCGCAGGTCCGACCGACCGGACCCGCAGGGTTTCCCTGGCTGCGGATTGCGACCTCCCCTAACCCTGGTGAAGCCGTATTCGCATCAGAAACATGAGGTGTTTGGTTCATGGCGAACCAGTCCCGCCCCAAGGTCAAGAAGTCGCGTGCCCTCGGCATCGCGCTGACCCCGAAGGCCGTCAAGTACTTCGAGGCCCGCCCCTACCCGCCGGGCGAGCACGGCCGCGGCCGTAAGCAGAACTCGGACTACAAGGTCCGTCTGCTCGAGAAGCAGCGTCTGCGCGCGCAGTACGACGTGTCCGAGCGCCAGCTCGTCCGCGCCTACGAGCGTGCCGCCAAGACGCAGGGCAAGACCGGTGAGGCCCTGGTCATCGAGCTGGAGCGTCGTCTCGACGCCCTGGTTCTGCGTTCGGGCATCGCCCGCACGATCTACCAGGCCCGCCAGATGGTCGTCCACGGCCACATCGAGGTCAACGGCCAGAAGGTCGACAAGCCGTCCTTCCGCGTCAAGCCCGACGACGTCGTGATGGTCCGCGAGCGCAGCCGCAGCAAGACGCTGTTCGAGGTCGCCCGCGCCGGTGGCTTCGCCCCCGACGGCGAGACCCCGCGCTACCTCCAGGTGAACCTCGGCGCCCTGGCCTTCCGCCTGGACCGCGAGCCGAACCGCAAGGAGATCCCGGTGATCTGCGACGAGCAGCTCGTCGTCGAGTACTACGCCCGCTGATCACCCTCAGCCGGATGTAGCACCACCTGTGCGTCAGCCCGCCGTCTCCCCGCCCTTCCGGGTGGGCGAGGCGGCGGGCTTTCGCGTGGTGTCCGGGAGCTCCGGCAGCCCGCGCGGCGGCGGCAGCGTACCGAGCAACTGCGGCCTGTCGGCCGAGCGCCCGGCCCACCGCGGCCTGTCGGCCGAGCAGCGCCCCGGCCCGTACGCACTCCTCGTACCGCTCGTCGCCCAGCCGCTCCCGGGCCGTCGCCTCGCACTGCTCGTGCGGGGCGTTGTAGTAGGCGGAGCCGAACAGCGGCAGGCCCACCGACGGCCACATCCGGGATGCCGCCCCCTGGAGGACCGCGGCCTCGGCGGCATCCCCCTCCGCCGCCGTGAGCAGCGCGAGCAGCTCCACCGCCAGGACGGTGCCGAGCAGATCGTGGAAGACGTGGTTGATGTCCAGGCACTCGACCAGCAACCGCCGGGCCTGAGGCAGATCGCCCTCGGTCCAGGCCGCGTACGCGAGGACGTACAGCGCGTACGCGAGGGGCCAGCGCTCCCCGTGGTCCGTACAGACCCGGCGCACGTCCTCGCACAGCCGTACCGCGCCCGGCAGATCACCCTGGAAGGCCAGCGTCATCGCCAGCTCGACCTGGCCCATCAGGACGTTGCTGTTGAGCTCGCCGATCTCCTGATAGCGGTCGAGCGCCGAACGCAGCAGCGTCTCCGCACGGGGCATGTCGTCGGTGACCAGCGCCAGACAGCCGGTGCGGTGCTCGGCGTAGGCCGGCGCGAGAGGATTGCCGCCGCTCTCCGCCTCCTCCCGGCACTCGGCGAGCGCGGCCAGAGCCGTCACCGTGTCGCCCTGGAGGATCGCCACATAGCCGAGCACCCACAGGGCCTTCAACCGCGACCGCTCGTGCTCGGTGTCGAGGAGCACGCTCCGCTCCAGCCAGTGCCGCCCCTCCGACAGCCGGCCGCAGCCGACCCAGTAGAACCAGAGCGTGCCCGCCAGATACTGGCCGAGATTCCCGCCGCCCGGCTCGGACAGACACTGCTCCAGGGCGCGGCGCAGATTCGGCAGCTCCGCCTCCACGCGCGCGGCCACCTCGCGCTGCCGGGGCGAGAACCAGTCCAGCTCGCACCGGGTCGCCGGGCCCCAAGGTACGAGGCGGGGTCGGCGCAGCTGAACTGTGCCGACCCCCGCCTGTGAGCTGGCCCGCCCCGTATACCGGTCCGTGTCCAGCATCCGTTGACGCCCTCTCCCACCCGATGGCAGGAGATTCTGGTCCGCACTGCTAGGCCCTGTCGTCAAACTCCCGCCTGCCACGCGACGCCACGCACGCTCCCCCACAGCCTTAAGGGCGTGGGAGGTGCCCCCACTCGCCGCACCGGGCACAGCCCCAAGTACGTCCAGTACGAGGGCCTGTGCCCGGCACTCCCCCAGCCTCCGGCCGGGGGGACCCCCAGAGCACGCACCTGACGCCGCATGGCCCGCCCTCCGGGCGGACGGCGGGAGTTTGACGACAGGACCTAGGCAGCGCCACCACGGGTTCCTGCTTCAACAGGCCTTCGCCGATCCGGCTGGACCGGTCTTACAGGGCCTCCACAGGCGTCACTTTCCGCCCGTCCGGCGGTAGACCCGACGACCTTGCCGTCGGATGAGGCGACCTAGCGGCGATCTGACACCCTCCGTGGCGTTACAGGTGGAATGCCCCCTCTGGCGCCGGAAACGGTCGTCGAGCCGGATCAGCAGATGCGCGGGGGAGAGGGTCCGCAGCCGTCCCGCCGCCAGCTCGACCGCGAGCGGGATGCCGTCGAGCCGTCGGCACAGTTCGAGCACGTCCGCACGGTTGCCGTCATGGAGGGTGAATCCCGGTGTGGTCAAGGCCGCGCGGTCCGCGAACAGCTCGGCCGCCTCCCGCTCGGTCAGCGGCGTCAACGGGAACAGCCGCTCGCCCTCCACCGTCAGCGGCCTGCGCCCCACGGCGAGCACCCGCAGCCCCGGCGCCCGGCGCAGCAACTCACCGACCAGCGAGGCACACACGTCCACCAGGTGCTCGAACCTGTCCAGTACGAGCAGGAGTTGACGCTTCGACAGATGGTCGAGCAGCACCTGGCGCGGCGGCCGGGACGTGTGATCCGTCAGACCCAGGGCCTCGACGACCGCGTACTCGACGAGCTCCGCCTCGCGCACCGCGGCCAGCTCCACGCTCCCCCACTCTCGGCTTCTCCCCCACTCTCGGCTTCGCTCGAGCGGGGGGACCCCATGAGCGGGGGGACCCCATGAGCGGGGGGACCCCCATGAGCGGGGGGACCCCCATCACCCCGTCGCGCGGCCGGGTCCTGGCCGCCGCACGCGCCGCCAGCCGCGACTTGCCGACCCCGCCAAGACCCGTCACGGTGACCAGGCGCGCCGCGCCCAGAGCCGCGCTCAACTGCGTGAGTTCGGCCGCGCGGCCCACGAACGCCTTGAGCTCCAGGGGCAGATTCCCGGCCCGATGACCGCCGGACCCCGCACCGGAACGCTGAGAACGTCGCATGGGGAACGGAGCGTACTCAAGCGTAAGCACTCCGTACAATCGCTTCGCGCAACTGCGCCTCCGGCGGGCGGTAATCCGGTACGGAGCGGCTGCCCCGGCGCGATAGGCTCGGGGGACGACTTTTCGATGTCTCCGATGTCGAGGCACGAATCCAGGGAGCGGGTGCGCAGTGTCCGGTGGAGAGGTGGCCGGGATCCTGGTGGCCGTCTTCTGGGCGATCCTGGTCTCCTTCCTCGCGGTGGCACTCGTGAGGCTGGCCCAGACGCTCAGGGCGACCACCAAGCTCGTCGCGGACGTGACCGACCAGGCCGTCCCGCTTCTGGCAGACGCCTCCACGGCCGTGCGCTCCGCACAGACCCAGATCGACCGGGTCGACGCCATCGCCTCGGACGTCCAGGAGGTCACGTCGAACGCGTCGGCGCTCTCCACGACCGTCGCGTCCACCTTCGGCGGCCCCCTCGTGAAGGTCGCGGCATTCGGCTACGGCGTGCGCCGGGCCATGGGCGGCCGCCGCGAGGACGCGCCCGCCAAGCCCGCGCGACGTACCGTGATCGTGGGCCGCACCGTCCCGTCGGCGCGACGGGGAAAGCGGAAGAAGGACTGACGCAGCGATGTTCCGCCGTACGTTCTGGTTCACCGCTGGCGCAGCCGCCGGTGTGTGGGCCACCACCAAGGTCAACCGCAAGCTCCGGCAGCTGACGCCCGAGAGCCTCGCGGCCCAGGCAGCCAACAAGGCACTCGAAGCGGGCCACCGCATCAAGGACTTCGCGCTCGACGTCCGCGACGGAATGGTCCAGCGGGAGGCCGAACTCGGCGAGGTGCTCGGACTGAACACCGATCCCGAACTGCCCTCCCCGCGGCGCGTCGCGGCCATCGAGAACAGCGACACCACGAAGTACCGCAAGAACCCGACGTACGTCGAGAGGTCGACGTACTCGTACAACCGGAATGAGGACCACTGATGGAGTCGGCCGAGATTCGTCGCCGCTGGTTGAGCTTCTTCGAGGAGCGCGGTCACACCGTCGTCCCTTCGGCGTCGCTCATCGCGGACGACCCGACTCTGCTCCTGGTCCCGGCCGGCATGGTGCCCTTCAAGCCCTACTTCCTGGGTGAGGTCAAGCCGCCGTTCGACCGCGCCACCAGCGTCCAGAAGTGCGTCCGCACGCCGGACATCGAAGAGGTCGGCAAGACCACCCGGCACGGCACGTTCTTCCAGATGTGCGGCAACTTCTCCTTCGGCGACTACTTCAAGGAAGGCGCCATCAAGTACGCCTGGGAGCTGCTCACCAGCCCCCAGGACAAGGGCGGTTACGGCCTGGAGCCGGAGAAGCTCTGGATCACCGTGTACCTGGAGGACGACGAGGCCGAGCGCATCTGGCACGACGTCGTCGGTGTGCCCAAGGAGCGCATCCAGCGCCTCGGCAAGAAGGACAACTACTGGTCCATGGGCGTCCCGGGCCCCTGCGGCCCGTGTTCCGAGATCAACTACGACCGCGGCCCCGAGTTCGGCGTCGAGGGCGGCCCGGCCGTCAACGACGAGCGGTACGTGGAGATCTGGAACCTCGTCTTCATGCAGTACGAGCGCGGCGAGGGCACCTCGAAGGAGGACTTCGAGATCCTCGGCGACCTGCCGAGCCAGAACATCGACACCGGCCTCGGCCTGGAACGCCTCGCCATGATTCTGCAGGGCGTGCAGAACATGTACGAGATCGACACCTCCATGGCCGTCATCAAGAAGGCCACCGAGCTGACGGGTGTCGAGTACGGCGCCGCCCACGGCTCCGACGTCTCGCTGCGCGTGGTCACCGACCACATGCGCACGTCCGTGATGCTCATCGGTGACGGCGTCACCCCGGGCAACGAGGGCCGCGGCTATGTCCTGCGCCGCATCATGCGCCGCGCCATCCGCAACATGCGCCTGCTGGGCGCCACGGGTCCGGTGGTCAAGGACCTCGTCGACACCGTCATCTCGATGATGGGCCAGCAGTACCCCGAGCTCGTCACCGACCGCGAGCGCATCGAGAAGGTCTCCGTCGCCGAGGAGAACGCCTTCCTCAAGACGCTGAAGGCCGGCACGAACATTCTCGACACCGCTGTCACGGAGACCAAGGCCGCCGGCGGCGCGCAGCTGCCCGGCGACAAGGCCTTCCTGCTCCACGACACCTGGGGCTTCCCCATCGACCTCACCCTGGAGATGGCCGCCGAACAGGGCCTCTCCGTGGACGAGGACGGTTTCCGGCGCCTGATGAAGGAGCAGCGGGAGCGGGCCAAGGCCGACGCCAAGTCCAAGAAGACCGGGCACGCCGACATGGGCGCCTACCGCGAGATCGCCGACGCCGCCGGCGAGACCGACTTCATCGGCTACTCGGACACCGAGGGCGAGTCCACGGTCGTCGGCATCCTCGTCGACGGTGTCTCCTCGCCGGCCGCCACCGAGGGCGACGAGGTCGAGATCGTCCTCGACCGCACCCCGTTCTACGCCGAGGGTGGCGGCCAGATCGGCGACACCGGCCGCATCAAGGTGGACACCGGTGCCGTCATCGAGATCCGCGACTGCCAGAAGCCGGTCCCGGGCGTGTACGTCCACAAGGGCGTCGTCCAGGTCGGCGAGGTGACCGTCGGTGCCAAGGCCCAGGCCGTCATCGACGTACGCCGCCGCACGGCCATCGCCCGTGCCCACTCGGCCACGCACCTCACGCACCAGGCCCTGCGCGACGCCCTCGGCCCGACGGCCGCCCAGGCCGGTTCCGAGAACCAGCCCGGCCGTTTCCGCTTCGACTTCGGCTCCCCGGCCGCCGTACCCACGGCCGTGATGACGGACGTCGAGCAGAAGATCAACGAGGTGCTCGCCCGCGACCTGGACGTGCACGCCGAGATCCTGAGCATCGACGAGGCCAAGAAGCAGGGCGCCATCGCCGAGTTCGGCGAGAAGTACGGCGAGCGCGTCCGCGTCGTCACCATCGGCGACTTCTCCAAGGAACTGTGCGGCGGCACGCACGTCCACAACACCGCCCAGCTGGGCCTGGTGAAGCTGCTCGGCGAGTCGTCGATCGGTTCCGGCGTACGCCGTATCGAGGCCCTGGTGGGCGTCGACGCCTACAACTTCCTCGCCCGTGAGCACACGGTCGTCGCCCAGCTCCAGGAGCTGATCAAGGGCCGTCCGGAAGAGCTCCCGGAGAAGGTCTCCGCGATGCTCGGCAAGCTGAAGGACGCCGAGAAGGAGATCGAGAAGTTCCGCGCCGAGAAGGTGCTCCAGGCCGCCGCCGGTCTTGCCGGGTCCGCCAAGGACGTTCAGGGCGTCGCCCTGGTCACCGGCCAGGTCCCGGACGGCACGACCGCCGACGACCTGCGCAGGCTGGTCCTCGACGTCCGCGGCCGCATCCAGGGCGGACGGGCCGTCGTGGTCGCCCTCTTCACCACCGTGGGCGGCAAGCCGCTGACGGTCATCGCCACCAACGAGGCCGCCCGCGAGCGCGGCCTCAAGGCCGGTGACCTGGTGCGTGCCGCCGCCAAGACCCTCGGCGGCGGCGGTGGCGGCAAGCCGGACGTCGCCCAGGGCGGCGGTCAGAACCCGGCCGCCATCGGTGACGCCGTCGACGCCGTCGAGCGCCTCGTGGCCGAGACAGCCAAATGAGCGAGGGCGAGCGGGTCATGCGCCGCGGCCGCCGTCTCGCCATTGACGTAGGGGATGCCCGGATCGGGGTCGCCTCGTGCGACCCCGACGGGATCCTCGCCACTCCGGTGGAGACCGTGCCGGGACGCGATGTCCCCGCCGCCCACCGGCGGTTGAAGCAGCTCGTCGAGGAGTACGAGCCGATCGAGGTCGTCGTCGGACTTCCTCGCTCCCTCAAGGGGGGCGAGGGCCCGGCCGCCGTCAAGGTCCGTGCCTTCGCGCAGGACCTCGCCCGGGGTATCGCACCTGTTCCGGTGCGGCTCGTGGACGAGCGGATGACCACGGTGACGGCCAGTCAGGGACTGCGCGCCTCGGGCGTGAAGTCCAAGAAGGGCAGATCGGTCATCGACCAGGCAGCGGCCGTGATCATCCTCCAGCAGGCACTGGAGTCCGAACGGGCGTCGGGTAGATCTCCGGGCGAGGGCGTCGAAGTGGTCAGCTGATCGCGGTACGGTAACGTTCCGCGCGATGCGGTGGTGTTCGATTAACCTCCGCACAGAAGAGAGGCGGACGGGAGCCGAGCCACAGCCACTACGCGACCGCCGCCTCGCGGCTCTAGGGGATCGATGACTGAGTATGGCCGGGGCCCAGGCTCCGAACCGTGGCATCCGGAGGACCCGGCTTACGGGGACGGCGGATGGGGAGGACAGGAGGCCCACGCGGCCCAGTCCCCCTACGGCGGCCAGCCGCAGCACCACCCGCAGGAGCCGCAGCAGCCGCAGCAGCAGTACGGCGACTGGGGCTCGGGCCAGCAGGCCGGCTACGACCAGGGGCAGCAGCAGTACTACGCCCAGGGTCACCAGCAGCAGTACACCCAGAACCAGCAGTACGGCGGCCAGCCCCAGCAGCAGTACAACGGCCAGGGCGGGCAGGCGTATCAGGACCAGAGCGGTCAGCAGTACGGCGGCGGCCAGCAATACAACAACGGTGGTCAGCGGTACAACAACGGTGGCCAGCAGTACAACAACGGCGGGCAGCAGTACAGCGATGGCCAGCAGCACAACGGGGGCTGGGACAACACGGGGCAGCAACACCAGCAACAGCCCCAGCAGCAGCCCCGGGTCCCGTACGGCGTCGATCCGAACGATCCCTACGGCGGCCAGTCCGCCGCGTACGGCGGTCAGCGGCCCGACCAGTACGGGACCCCCGACGCGTATCCGCCGCCGCAGCCGCCGAGCCGCCGTCGAGCCGAGCCGGAACCGCCGCCGACCGACTGGGATCCGGGCCCGGACCAGGGTGAGCACGCGTTCTTCGCGGGCGGCAACGACGAAGATGATGACGACGCCGATGACGAGGCCAACGGCCGTCGGCGGGGCAAAGGCGACAAGGGCAGCAAGGACACCGGCAAGAAGAAGGGCCGGAGTGGCATCGGCTGCATGGTCCTGGCGCTTGTCTTCACCGGAGTGATCGGCGGGGTCGGCTACTACGGCTACCAGTTCTACCAGGAGCGTTTCGGCGCGGCGCCCGACTACGCGGGCGACGGCACGAGCGAACAAGTGACCGTGGTGATTCCCAAGGATGCCTTCGGGTCGGTGATCGGCCAGAAACTGAAGGCGGCGGGTGTCGTCAAGAGTGTGGACGCCTTCGTCTCCGCGCAGGCGTCCAACCCGAACGGGGACAAGATCCAGCCGGGCTCCTATCTGCTCAAGAAGGAGATGTCCGCCAAAAGCGCTGTCGCGCTGATGCTCGACCCCAAGAGTCAGAGCAGCCTGGTGGTCAAGGAGGGGCAGCGGAACGGCGCGGTGTACGCGGCGATAGACAAACAGCTGGGTGTCGCCGCGGGCACCACCAAGGACGTCGCGAAAAAGAAGTTCAAGAGCCTCGGACTTCCGGACTGGGCGAACAGCGACAGTGACATCAAGGATCCGCTGGAAGGATTCCTCTACCCGGCGACCTATCCCGCCGCCAAGGGTATGAAGCCCGAAACGGTCCTGAAGGAAATGGTGGCACAGGCCAATAAGGAGTACGCCAAGTACGACCTGGAGACGAAGGCCAAGGAACTCAACCTGAAAGACCCGTTGCAGGTCATCACGGTTGCGAGCCTGGTTCAGGCCGAAGGCATCACGAGCCAGGACTTCAAGAAGATGGCCGCCGTCGTCTACAACCGCCTGAAGTCGACGAATACCATCACCAACCAGAAACTCGAATTCGATTCGGCGTACAACTACCTTAAGGGTCAGAGCAAGATCGATATCGTCACGAGCGAGATCCGCAACTACGACGACCCGTACAACACGTACTTCTACAAGGGTCTTCCGCCCGGGCCGATCGGAAACCCGGGTCAGGAGGCGCTGAAGGCGTCGGTGAGTCCGGACAGCGGTGCGTGGATGTTCTTCATCTCCGTCGACGGGAAGAAGACGGACTTCACCAAGACCTTGAGCGAGCACGAGAAACTGGTTCAGGAATTCAATGCACGGCGCAACAAGGACTGACGGGGACCGGCGCTGTCGGGCCGCTGTTCTCGGTTCCCCGATCGCCCATTCCCTCTCCCCGGTGCTGCACCGCGCCGCATACGCGGAACTGGGCCTCGATGGCTGGTCGTACGACCGTTTCGAGGTCGACGAGGCGGCCCTGCCCGGATTCGTCGGGAAACTCGGTTCCGAATGGGCCGGTCTGTCGCTGACCATGCCGCTGAAGCGGGCGGTGATCCCCCTGCTCGACGAGATCAGCGAGACCGCGGCCGCCGTCGAGGCCGTGAACACGGTCGTGTTCACGGAGGACGGGCAGCGCCTCGGCGACAACACCGACGTGCCCGGGATGGTCGCAGCCCTGCGGGAGCGGGGCATCGAGCAGGTGGACTCCGCGGCGATCCTCGGCGCGGGCGCCACCGCCTCCTCCGCGCTCGCCGCACTCGCGCGGATCTGCACGGGCGAGGTCGTCGCGTACGTACGCGGCGAGGCGCGCGCCGCCGAGATGCGGCAGTGGGGCGCGCGGCTCGACGTAGAGGTGCGTACGGAGGATTGGGCGGACGCGGCGCATGCCCTGCGCGCGCCGCTCGTCATCGCCACCACCCCGGCGGGTACCACCGACGACCTGTCGGCCGCCGTCCCGGAGCGGCCCGCCACGCTCTTCGACGTGCTGTACGACCCGTGGCCCACCGCACTGGCGGCCCGCTGGTCAGGGTACGGAGGCGCCGTCGTCAGCGGCCTCGACCTGCTCGTGCACCAGGCCGTGCTCCAGGTCGAGCAGATGACCGGGCGAGGACCGGCGCCGCTGGACGCCATGCGCGCAGCGGGCGAGAAGGCGCTCGCGAGCAGGTAGGACGGGCCGATACGATGCGGCCTTTGGTTCCGCAGGGGCGGAACTCGGGGGAGCCGGGGGGCTGATCCATGCATGTGACGCTGGCGTCGTGGAAGTCGGAGATATTCGAGGCCGTGCTCGGCTTCCTGCCGGACTGGGTGCAGATGACCGCACTCGGGCTCGTGGTGGTCGCCGTGCTCGCGACCTGGGCCTACAAGCTGAAGCACAAGCTCGCCTACCGACGGGCGGTGCGCGCGGGCCAGCCCGTCCACGCTGCGGCGCAGTACGGGCAGGGCCGCGGCGCCGACTACCTCGGTGTCTACGCACCCCCGTCCCGCCAGGACGACGCCACGACCTGACCGCGTCGCCGTCCGCCTGATGGACCTGCGGCGGGGCAGGGGGCGCGGACGTGGGAGGATCGTGGGTGGCGGGCCAGGGCCGCGCACCCGGTCGCGCCGTCGCCGTACGCGAGGACACGCGTACGCAAAGGCAGTACGCAGTACCAGGGCGCGAGCATGAGGAGCACCGTTGAGCAGGTTGCGCTGGCTGACCGCGGGGGAGTCCCACGGTCCCGCACTTGTCGCGACGCTGGAGGGACTTCCCGCCGGCGTGCCGATCACCACGGAGATGGTGGCGGACCACCTGGCCAGGCGGCGCCTCGGGTATGGACGCGGCGCGCGCATGAAGTTCGAGCGCGACGAGATCACCTTCCTGGGCGGCGTGCGGCACGGTCTCACGCTGGGCTCCCCGGTCGCGATCATGGTGGGCAACACCGAGTGGCCCAAGTGGGAACAGGTCATGTCGGCCGACCCCGTCGACCCGAAGATCCTCGACGAGCTGGCGCGCAACGCCCCGCTGACCCGGCCCCGGCCCGGCCACGCCGACCTCGCCGGAATGCAGAAGTACGGCTTCGACGAGGCCCGGCCGATCCTGGAGCGGGCTTCCGCGCGCGAGACCGCAGCCCGAGTCGCTCTCGGCGCCGTGGCGCGTTCGTACCTCAAGGAGACGGCAGGCATCGAGGTCGTCTCGCACGTCGTCGAGCTGGCCGCCGCGAAGGCGCCGTACGGCGTCTACCCGACCCCCGCCGACGTGGCGCGGCTCGACGCCGACCCGGTGCGCTGCCTCGACGCCGACGCGTCGAAGGCGATGGTCGCGGAGATCGACCAGGCCCACAAGGACGGCGACACGCTCGGCGGCGTGGTCGAGGTCCTCGCGTACGACGTGCCGGTGGGTCTCGGCTCGCATGTGCACTGGGACCGGCGGCTCGACGCCCGGCTCGCGGCCGCGCTCATGGGCATCCAGGCCATCAAGGGGGTCGAGGTCGGCGACGGCTTCGACCTGGCGCGGGTGCCGGGCTCCAAGGCGCACGACGAGATCGTCCGGACCGACGAAGGCATCAGGCGGACCTCCGGGCGCTCCGGCGGCACCGAGGGCGGCCTGACGACCGGCGAACTCCTGCGCGTACGGGCCGCCATGAAGCCCATCGCGACGGTGCCGCGCGCACTGGCCACCATCGACGTGGCGACCGGTGAGGCGACCAAGGCGCACCACCAGCGCTCGGACGTGTGCGCGGTGCCGGCCGCGGGCATCGTCGCCGAGGCCATGGTGGCGCTGGTCCTCGCGGACGCGGTGGCGGAGAAGTTCGGCGGCGACTCCGTGCCCGAGACGCGGCGCAACGTCGAGTCGTACCTCCAGAACCTGGTCGTGCGGTGAGCGCTCCGCGCGTGATCCTGGTCGGCCCCATGGGGGTCGGCAAGTCCACGGTCGGCGCCATGGTCGCGGAGCGGCTCGGCTGCGTCTACCGGGACACCGACGACGACATCGTGGCCGAGCAGGGCCGCACCATCGCGGACATCTTCGTGGACGAGGGCGAGCCCGCCTTCCGCGCGATCGAGAAGCAGGCGGTCCGGCAGGCCCTGGCCGGGCACGACGGCGTACTGGCACTCGGCGGCGGCGCGATCCTCGACGCGGACACCCGGGCGCTGCTGGCCGGACAGCCCGTCGTGTACCTCTCCATGGACGTCGAGGAAGCGGTCAAGCGCACCGGCCTGAACGCCGCCCGGCCCCTGCTCGCCGTCAATCCGCGCAGGCAGTGGCGCGAGCTGATGGACGCCCGCCGCCACCTGTACACCGAGGTCGCGAGCGCCGTGGTGGCCACTGACGGACGCACCCCCGAAGAGGTCGCCCAAGCGGTCCTCGACGCACTGGAGTTGAAGAAGGCATGAGCGAGGCAGTGACGCGGATCCACGTCGGCGGCACGGCGGGCAGCGAGCCGTACGAGGTCCTGGTCGGCCGCCAACTGCTCGGCGAACTGGGCGCGTTGGTGGGAGAGAGGGTCAAGCGGGTCGCGGTGATCCACCCCGAGGCACTCGCCGAGACCGGTGAGGCGCTGCGGGCCGACCTGGCCGGGCAGGGCTACGACGCCGTCGCCATCCAGGTGCCCAACGCGGAGGAGGCCAAGACCGCCGAGGTCGCCGCGTACTGCTGGAAGGCGCTCGGACAGTCCGGCTTCACCCGCACCGACGTGATCGTCGGCGTGGGTGGCGGGGCGACCACCGACCTCGCCGGGTTCGTGGCGGCGACCTGGTTGCGCGGAGTGCGCTGGATCGCCATCCCGACCACCGTGCTCGGCATGGTGGACGCGGCGGTCGGCGGCAAGACCGGCATCAACACCGCCGAGGGCAAGAACCTCGTCGGTGCCTTCCACCCGCCCGCCGGTGTGCTGTGCGACCTGGCCGCCCTCGACTCGCTGCCGGTCAACGACTTCGTGTCCGGACTCGCCGAGATCATCAAGGCCGGCTTCATCGCCGACCCGGCGATCCTCGAACTCATCGAGGCCGACCCGCAGGGCGCCCGCACCCCCGCCGGACCGCACACCGCCGAGCTCATCGAGCGCTCCATCAAGGTCAAGGCCGAGGTCGTCTCGTCCGACCTGAAGGAGTCCGGGCTGCGCGAGATCCTCAACTACGGGCACACCCTCGCCCACGCGATCGAGAAGAACGAGCGCTACGAGTGGCGGCACGGCGCGGCGGTCGCGGTGGGCATGCACTTCGCGGCCGAACTGGGCCGGCTGGCGGGGCGCCTCGATGACGCGACCGCGGACCGGCACCGCACGATCCTGGAGTCCGTCGGGCTGCCGCTGAGCTACCGCTACGACCAGTGGCCGAGGCTCCTGGAGACCATGAAGGTCGACAAGAAGTCCCGCGGCGACCTCCTGCGCTTCATCGTCCTCGACGGCCTGGGCAAGCCCACCGTCCTGGAGGGCCCCGACCCGGCGGTGCTCCTCGCCGCCTACGGCGAAGTGGGCGATTAGCCCCCTTCGGTGGCACTTGGGGCGATGTGCCTTGTGCGGATGGGCACTTCGGGCCACTCCCCGCCGTTCACCAAACGGCGGCCTGGGAAGGTACCGTTCGGTAGGGAGCGGGGGTGGGTGACCCGCTGCCAGCGCCGATTTGCCTGCCGCGAGCGAGCTGAAGGGGCGCTTCGGTGTCGAGGACGAGCGCGCGGACGCCCGAAGGGCTGAGCACGGTCGGCTTCTCGACACCGGCCGAGGCGCCCCGGAGGCGAGTGAGCCAAAGAACACGAGACGGAGTGGCACCGGATGCAGCACGCAGTGGGGTCTCCGCTGCCGCCGCCCCACCAGCCGGGGCACGGACCGGCCGCCGGCTGGTTGCAGGCCGCACACCACCCGGGACCGCACCAACCGGGCGCACACCCGGGCCACGCGCCGGCGAGTCCGCCCGCGGGCCCCGCGCCCGTCGGCCCGCCGCCGGGCTTCGCCGGAGCACCGACCGGGCCCCCCGCCCCCCACCCGCCGGGCCACGCGCCCGCGCCGCAGCACGCGGTCCCGCACCCGCACCACGCCCCTCCGCCGCCGATGCCGGACACCACGGGTCACGTACAGCTGCCGCCGGGCGGCCCCGTTCCGATGCCGAGCGCGCCGCCCGCCGCGGGCACGGCCGATCCGACGTCCACGACCCTCGCCGTCCTGCTCATCGGGCCCGCCGGCGCCGGCAAGACGAGCGTCGCGAAGTACTGGGCGGACCACCGCAGGGTGCCCACCGCGCACATCAGCCTCGACGACGTACGCGAATGGGTGCGCTCGGGCTTCGCCGACCCGCAGTCGGGGTGGAACGACCACTCGGAGGCGCAGTATCGTCTCGCCCGCCGTACGTGCGGCTTCGCGGCCCGCAACTTCCTGGCCAACAACATCTCGTGCATCCTCGACGACGCCGTCTTCCCCGACCGCCCCGTCGTCGGCCTCGGCGGCTGGAAGCGGCACGTCGGTCCCGGCCTGCTGCCGGTCGTCCTCCTGCCGGGCCTGGAGATAGTCCTGGAGCGCAACGCCGAGCGCTCCGGAAACCGCCGCCTCACCGACGAGGAAGTCGCCCGCATCCACGGCCGGATGGCGGGCTGGTACGGCTCGGGCCTGCCGATCATCGACAACTCCCAACTCGACGTCCCGCAAACGGCCCAAGTCCTGGACGACGTACTGGCCCGCTCAATCGCAAGCCCCCCGCAGTGGTAGGGGCCCAGAGGTAGGGGCCTGTTGAGGAGGGGCTGAGCACAGGCTCGCCTTTCAGGGGCGCGGGGAACTGCGCGACCAGCCCCCACCGGACCCGCACCCGATACACAACCTCCGGCCGCCCCCCGTCCCCCGCTCGGCGCCCCCAACCGGCGCCAACCCCGCGGAGCTCATACGCTCGGGTCATGTCACAGGTGTACGCGGCCCGCCGCGACCGGCTCCGCGAGCGCTGCACAGCGGGCGGCAGCGCCACCGCGCTGGTCTCCCGCCCCGCCAACGTCCGCTACCTCGCGGGCGTGGCCCCCCACGGCGCCGTTCTCCTGCTGGGCAAGAGCGAGGACCTGCTCGTGTACGGCGGTCCAACGGAAGCCTCGCTCGACGAGGGCCGACCGGACGAGGCCCTCCAGGTACACACGCTGCCGAGCCCCGGAGGCGACCCCGCCGTCGCCGCGGCGGACCTCGCCGCGGCCCAGGGCGCCGAGTCCCTCGCCGTCGAGGAGCACCACCTGACCGTGACCCGGCACCGGGCGATCGGCTCGGTGGCGCCCCGGCTGCGCCTCGGCGACCTCGGCGGGGCCGTCGAGCAGCTGCGTGTGGTCAAGGACGAGGAGGAGATCTCCTGTCTGCGTATCGGCGCGGAGATCGCCGACCAGGCGCTGAGTGAGCTCCTCGAATCCATCCTCGTCGGCCGCACCGAACGTCATCTCGCCCTGGAACTCGAACGCCGCCTCGTCGACCACGGCGCCGACGGCCCGGCCTTCACGACCTCGGTCGGCACGGGCCCGAACTCGGGGCGCCACGGCCACCGCCCCACCGACCGCCGGGTCGAGGAGGGAGATTTTCTCTCCGTCTGCCTCGGCGCGGTCTACCGGGGCTACCGCTGCGAGATCGGCCGCACCTTCGTCATCGGGACCTCGCCCGCCGACTGGCAGATCGAGCTGTACGACCTGGTCTTCGCATCCCAGCGGGCCGGCCGCGAGGCCCTCGTACCCGGCGCCGCCTACCGTGACGTGGACCGTGCCGCCCGCCAGGTTCTGGACTCCGCGGGCTATGCGGACGGCCTTCCTCCGCTGACCGGACACGGTGTGGGGCTCGAAATCGACGAGGACCCGCAGCTGGCCCCCGCGGCCATGGGTAAACTGGACGCTTGCGTGCCGGTCACCGTCGAACCGGGGGTCCACATCCCGGGCCGGGGCGGTGTCCGGATCGATGACACGCTCGTCGTGCGCCCCGAGGCGGACGGCGGACCCGAGCTACTCACCATTACGACCAAGGAGCTGCTCGCGCTCTAGCTTCCCGCTGTGCGCGTGTTCCGGGGTCGTCCACGTCAGTCCAGGAGATTCCGCAACCGTGGCTTCCACGAACGACCTCAAGAACGGCCTGGTGCTCAAGCTCGACGGGGGCCAGCTCTGGTCCGTCGTCGAGTTCCAGCACGTCAAGCCCGGCAAGGGCCCGGCCTTCGTGCGCACCAAGCTGAAGAACGTGCTTTCCGGCAAGGTCGTCGACAAGACGTTCAACGCCGGCGTCAAGGTCGAGACGGCCACTGTCGACAAGCGTGACATGCAGTTCTCGTACATGGACGGCGAGTACTTCGTCTTCATGGACATGGAGACCTACGACCAGCTCATGGTCGACCGCAAGGCCGTCGCCGACGCCGCCAACTTCCTTATCGAGGGCTTCACCGCCACGGTCGCGCAGCACGAGGGCGAGGTGCTCTTCGTCGAGCTGCCGGCCGCCGTCGAGCTGGTCGTCCAGGAGACCGAGCCGGGCGTGCAGGGTGACCGCTCCACCGGCGGCACCAAGCCCGCCACGCTGGAGACCGGCCACCAGATCCAGGTCCCGCTCTTCATCACCACCGGCGAGAAGATCAAGGTCGACACCCGCTCGAGCGACTACCTCGGCCGGGTGAACAGCTAACCGTGGCTGCCCGCAATACGGCCCGCAAGCGCGCCTTCCAGATCCTCTTCGAGGGTGACCAGCGCGGCGTGGACGTTCAGACGGTCCTGGGTGACTGGATCCGGCACTCCCGGACCGACACCCGGCAGCCGCCGGTGAGCGAGTACACGATGCAGCTCGTCGAGGGCTACGCGAAGTACGCGAAGCGCATCGACGAGCTCATCTCGCAGTACGCGGTCAGCTGGACCCTCGACAGGATGCCCGTCGTCGACCGCAACATCCTGCGCCTCGGTGCGTACGAGCTGATCTGGGTCGACGAGACCCCGGACGCCGTGGTGCTCGACGAGGCGGTGCAGCTTGCCAAGGAGTTCTCGACGGACGAGTCGCCCGCCTTTGTGAACGGCCTGCTCGGCCGGTTCAAGGAGCTCAAGTCGTCACTTCGGCGCGACGAAGTGTGAACGTGAGGGGGCCGCGCGTTTCGTTGTAGCGCGCGGGCCGTCCTGGGCTTGTCGCGCCCACGCGGCAGAGCCGCACAATGTCACAGCCCCGTGCCCCTTTGGCTTGGGGCGCTCCTGTACGGAACGAGGCTTGACGAAAGAACGCCGGAGGGCCCCAGCATCGCGCTGGGGCCCTCCGGCGTTCCGCAACCTCCAAGACGTCCTCTGCGGCCCGCAGAAAGCCGCCGGGGTGGCCGGAACCAGACGGTTCCGGCCACCCCGGCGGCACGTTTCTTCTCAGTCCCGGTACGGGTCAGACGTCCTCGTGGGAGACCGCCCGGCGCGCGTCGGAGTCCAGGACGCCCCAACTGATCAGCTGCTCGGTGAGGACCGAGGGGGACTGGTCGTAGATGACGGCGAGCGTGCGCAGGTCGTCCTGGCGGATCGACAGCACCTTGCCGTTGTAGTCGCCGCGCTGGGACTGGATCGTCGCCGCGTAGCGCTGCAGGGGGCCTGCCTTCTCGGCCGGCACGTGGGCCAGCCGTTCCAGGTCCAGGACCAGCTTCGGCGGCGGCTCGGCGGCGCCGCCCGGAGTGGTGCCCGGCAGCAGCTCCTGCACCGGCACGCCGTAGAAGTCCGCCAGCTCGGCGAGGCGCTGCACGGTCACGGCGCGGTCGCCGCGCTCATAGGAACCGACCACGACCGCCTTCCAGCGGCCCTGGGACTTTTCCTCGACGCCGTGGAGGGAAAGGCCTTGCTGGGTGCGGATGGCGCGGAGCTTGGCCCCGAGCTGTTTGGCGTATTCGCTGGACATATAGCTCCCCGGCACTGTGTCGACGTGCGGCTCGGCCGCGCGGCTGGTGACTCACTGTGAGGTTACGCAGCGTGACTCTGCCTCGTCAAGCCGAATGGTCCGGACCGACCCTTCCGTGGGAGGTGGTTACGGCTGGGGCCAAGGGGGTGATCAGGGACGTTGCCGGGCTGATACCGTGGGTGGCGCAATTCCGACGTCCTTTAATGATCCGTCCCGTGAGGCGGAGAAGGAGGTCCGTTTTTATGGACACAGAACAGCAGAAACAGCAGTACGAGTCCGATGCGCGGCCCGTTCTCGAAGGCCCCGACATCGCGCGGGTCCTGACCCGCATCGCCCACGAGATCGTCGAGCGCGCCAAGGGTGCCGACGACGTGGTGCTCCTCGGCATTCCGACCCGGGGCGTCTTCCTGGCCCAGCGGCTCGCCGCCAAACTCCAGGAGATCACCGACCGGAAGATCCCGGTCGGCTCCCTCGACATCACGATGTACCGCGACGACCTGCGCATGCACCCGCCGCGCGCGCTGGCCCGTACGGACATTCCCGGTGACGGCATCGACGGCCGCCTGGTCGTTCTCGTCGACGACGTGCTCTTCTCCGGCCGCACCATCCGCGCCGCCCTCGACGCGCTGAACGACATCGGGCGGCCGCGCGCGGTACAGCTCGCGGTCCTCGTCGACCGGGGCCACCGCGAACTCCCGATCCGCGCCGACTACGTCGGCAAGAACCTCCCCACGTCGTTGCGGGAGACGGTCAAGGTCCAGCTCGCCGAGGAGGACGGTCGCGACACCGTGCTGCTCGGTGTGAAGCGGACCGCCCGGCCCGGCGAGCAGTAGCGGCACTCAGCCGTACGTCCGCTCGTACGACCGACCCTGAGTGCGCCTCCGCGCGCCCGCGCCTGCCCGGCCGTGCCCTTCCCGGGGACAGCCGCAGGGCCCCGACTCCCGACCTGAACTGCCTTACGGAGCCTGACAGATGCAGCGTCATCTCATCTCGGCCGCCGACCTCACCCGCGACGACGCCGTCCTGATCCTCGACACCGCCGAGGAGATGGCCCGGGTCGCCGACCGGCCGATCAAAAAACTGCCGACCCTGCGCGGCCGCACCGTCGTCAACCTCTTCTTCGAGGACTCCACCCGGACGAGGATCTCGTTCGAGGCCGCCGAGAAGCGCCTCTCCGCGGACGTCATCAACTTCACCGCCAAGGGATCCAGCGTCTCCAAGGGCGAGTCCCTGAAGGACACCGCCCAGACCCTCGAAGCCATGGGCGTCGACGCCGTCGTCATCCGGCACGGCGCCTCCGGAGCCCCGTACCGGCTCGCCACCTCAGGCTGGATCGACGCCGCCGTCATCAACGCCGGTGACGGCACCCACCAGCACCCCACCCAGGCCCTGCTCGACGCCTTCACCATGCGGCGCCGGCTGGTCGGCCGGGACGCGGGCATCGGCCAGGATCTGGCGGGCAAGCGCATCACGCTCGTCGGCGACATCCTGCACAGCCGGGTGGCCCGCTCGAACGTCGACCTGCTGCACACCCTCGGCGCCGAGGTCACCCTCGTGGCCCCGCCGACGCTGGTGCCCGTCGGCGTCGAGTCCTGGCCCTGCGAGGTCTCGTACGACCTCGACAGCACGCTCTCCAAGTCCGATGCCGTGATGCTGCTGCGGGTCCAGCGCGAGCGGATGAACGCGGCGTTCTTCCCGACCGAGCGCGAGTACTCGCGGCGCTACGGACTCGACGGCGACCGGATGGCGAAGATGCCCGAGCACGCCATCGTGATGCACCCCGGGCCGATGGTCCGCGGGATGGAGATCACGGCCGAGGTCGCCGACTCCGACCGCTGCACCGCCATCGAGCAGGTCGCCAACGGAGTCTCGATCCGGATGGCCGTGCTCTACCTGCTGCTCGGCGGCAACGAACCCGCCGTCGCCCACCCGTCGCCCACCACCACCCTTGCATCGAGGCGCTCCGCGCCCGCCTCCGAATTCCGTACCGAGGAGAAGTAAGTCACATGGCCAAGATCCTTATCCGTGGTGCGAAGGTGCTCGGCGGCGAGCCGCAGGACGTGCTGATCGACGGTGCCGAGATCGCGGCCGTGGGCAGCGGTCTGTCGGCAGAGGGTGCCGAGGTCGTCGAGGCCGACGGCAAGGTGCTCCTGCCGGGGCTCGTGGACCTGCACACCCATCTGCGCGAGCCCGGCCGTGAGGACTCCGAGACCGTCCTGACCGGTACGCGCGCGGCGGCCAGCGGCGGCTACACCGCCGTGTTCGCCATGGCCAACACCTTCCCGGTCGCCGACACCGCCGGTGTCGTCGAGCAGGTCTACCGGCTCGGCCAGGAGCACGGCTACTGCGATGTGCAGCCCATCGGCGCCGTCACTGTCGGCCTGGAGGGCAAGAAGCTCGCCGAGCTGGGCGCCATGCACGAGTCCGCCGCCGGGGTCACGGTCTTCTCCGACGACGGCAAGTGCGTCGACGACGCCGTGATCATGCGGCGGGCGCTCGAATACGTGAAGGCCTTCGGCGGCGTCGTCGCCCAGCACGCGCAGGAGCCCCGGCTCACCGAGGGCGCCCAGATGAACGAGGGCGTCGTCTCCGCCGAGCTGGGCCTGGGCGGCTGGCCCGCGGTGGCCGAGGAATCGATCATTGCCCGGGACGTCCTGCTCGCCGAGCACGTCGGATCGCGCGTGCACATCTGCCACCTGTCGACCGCGGGATCGGTGGAGATCGTGCGCTGGGCCAAGTCCCGCGGCATCGACGTCACCGCCGAGGTCACCCCGCACCACCTTCTCCTCACCGACGAGCTGGTGCGGTCGTACAACCCCGTCTACAAGGTCAACCCGCCGCTGCGCACCGAGCGCGACGTCATGGCCCTGCGCGAGGCGCTCGCCGACGGCACGATCGACATCGTCGCCACCGACCACGCCCCGCACCCGCACGAGGACAAGGACTGCGAGTGGGCCGCGGCCGCCATGGGCATGGTGGGCCTGGAGACCGCGCTGTCCGTCGTCCAGCAGACGATGGTCGAGACCGGGCTCCTCGACTGGGCCGGGGTCGCCGACCGCATGTCGGTCAAGCCCGCCGACATCGGCCGGGCACAGGGCCACGGCCGTCCCGTCTCGGCAGGCGAGCCCGCCAACCTCACCCTCGTCGACACGGCATACCGTGGAGCCGTGGACCCCGCGGGCTTCGCGTCGCGCAGCCGCAACACTCCGTACGAGGGTCGTGAGCTGCCGGGCCGTGTCACGCACACGTGGCTCCGGGGCAGGGCCACGCTCGTCGACGGGAAGCTCGCGTGACATCACTCACCCCCATTGCGGCCGGGATCGCGGCGGACATCGCCGCCGAACAGAAGTCCGCCGAAGTGACCGACTGGGCCGCCCGTGTCGGCTGGCTCGTCGGCCTCGTCCTGTTCATCGCGCTCGTCTACTGGCTGATGCGCGAGGGCTGGAAGTGGCGTGGCGCGCTCCAGGGCGACCTGCCCGAGCTGCCCACCGCGCCGGAAGAGCCCGGCGAGGCCAGACTGACCGTGCTTTCGATGAGTGGCCGCTACCACGGCTCCACCACCGCCGGGCAGTGGCTCGACCGCATCGTGGCGCACGGCCTGGGCACCCGCAGCCGGGCCGAGGTCACGCTGACGGACGCGGGCCTGGACGTCGTACGCCCCGGAGCGGCCGACTTCTTCGTCCCCGTCGCGCAGTTGCGCGAGGCCCGGCTCGACAAGGGCATCGCGGGCAAGGTCCTCACCGAGGGCGGGCTCCTCGTCATCACCTGGGCGCACGGCGACCGGCTGATCGACTCCGGCTTCCGCTCCGACCACGCGGCCGAGCACAACGAGTGGGTCGACACCCTGAACCACATGATCGACATGATCGACACGAGCGACAAGAGCGACAAGACGGAAGGCGCACGATGACGACCTCCACCCAGGGAACCGCCTCGCAGGGGCGAAAGGCGGCTCCCGCCGTACTCGTCCTGGAGGACGGCCGGACCTTCCGCGGCCGTGCCTACGGGGCTGTGGGGGTGACCTTCGGCGAAGCGGTGTTCTCCACCGGCATGACCGGCTACCAGGAGACCCTCACCGATCCGTCGTACCACCGCCAGGTCGTCGTGATGACCGCCCCGCACGTCGGCAATACCGGCGTCAACGACGACGACCCCGAGTCGAAGCGCATCTGGGTCGCCGGTTACGTCGTACGGGACCCCGCGCGCGTGCCCTCCAACTGGCGCTCCCGGCGCTCCCTGGACGAGGAGCTCGTCCAGCAGGGCGTCGTGGGCATCAGCGGGATCGACACCCGCGCGCTCACCCGCCATCTGCGCGAGCGCGGCGCCATGCGCGTCGGCATCTTCTCCGGCAACGCGCTGCCCGACGAGGGCACCATGCTCGCCGAGGTGCGCCAGGCCCCCGAGATGAAGGGCGCCAGCCTCTACGAGGAAGTGGCCACCCAGGAGACGTACGTCGTCCCCGCGATCGGCCCCGACGGCGAAGCCGTCCCGATCGGTGCCGCGAAGTACACCGTCGCCGCCGTGGACCTCGGCATCAAGGGCATGACCCCGCACCGCATGGCCGAGCGCGGCATCGAGGTGCATGTGCTGCCCGCGACGGCGGGTGTCGAGGACATCTACGCGGTCGAGCCGGACGGTGTGTTCTTCTCCAACGGTCCCGGCGACCCGGAGCAGGCCGAGCACCCGGTTTCCGTGATGCGTGCCGTGCTGGAGCGGAAGACGCCGCTCTTCGGCATCTGCTTCGGCAACCAGATCCTCGGCCGCGCCCTCGGCTTCGGCACGTACAAGCTGAAGTACGGCCACCGGGGCATCAACCAGCCGGTGCAGGACCGTACGACCGGCAAGGTCGAGGTCACCGCGCACAACCACGGCTTCGCCGTCGACGCGCCGCTCGACAGGGTCTCCGAGACCCCCTACGGGCGTGCCGAGGTCTCGCACGTCTGCCTGAACGACCAGGTGGTCGAGGGGCTTCAGCTGCTCGACCAGCCGGCCTTCAGCGTCCAGTACCACCCCGAGGCGGCGGCGGGCCCGCACGACGCGGCCTACCTGTTCGACCGCTTCGTAGAGCTCATGGAGGGCCAGCGTGCCTAAGCGCACCGATATCCAGTCCGTCCTGGTCATCGGCTCAGGCCCGATCGTCATCGGCCAGGCCGCCGAGTTCGACTACTCCGGCACCCAGGCCTGCCGTGTCCTCAAGGCCGAGGGCCTGCGGGTCATCCTCGTCAACTCCAACCCGGCGACGATCATGACCGACCCGGAGATCGCCGACGCGACGTACGTCGAGCCGATCACCCCGGAGTTCGTCGAGAAGATCATCGCCAAGGAGCGGCCGGACACCCTGCTGCCGACGCTCGGCGGGCAGACCGCTCTCAACACCGCGATCTCCATGCACGAGCAGGGTGTGCTGGAGAAGTACGGTGTCGAGCTGATCGGCGCCAACGTCGAGGCGATCAACAAGGGCGAGGACCGCGACCTCTTCAAGGATGTCGTCGAGGCCGTCCGCGAGAAGATCGGGCACGGCGAGTCCGCCCGCTCGGTCATCTGCCACTCCATGGACGACGTGATCCAGGGCGTCGACACGCTCGGCGGCTACCCCGTCGTGGTCCGGCCGTCCTTCACCATGGGCGGCGCCGGCTCCGGCTTCGCGCACGACGAGGAGGAGCTGCGCCGGATCGCGGGGCAGGGCCTCACGCTCTCGCCGACCACCGAGGTGCTCCTGGAGGAGTCCATCCTCGGCTGGAAGGAGTACGAGCTGGAGCTGATGCGCGACAAGCACGACAACGTCGTGGTCGTCTGCTCCATCGAGAACTTCGACCCCATGGGCGTCCACACCGGCGACTCGATCACCGTGGCGCCCGCGATGACGCTGACCGACCGCGAGTACCAGCGCCTGCGGGACATCGGCATCGCGATCATCCGTGAGGTCGGCGTCGACACCGGCGGCTGCAACATCCAGTTCGCCGTGAACCCGGACGACGGCCGCATCATCGTCATCGAGATGAACCCGCGGGTGTCGCGCTCCTCGGCCCTCGCGTCGAAGGCCACCGGCTTCCCGATCGCCAAGATCGCCGCCAAGCTGGCCGTCGGCTACACCCTCGACGAGATCCCGAACGACATCACGGAGAAGACCCCGGCGTCCTTCGAGCCCACGCTCGACTATGTCGTCGTCAAGGCGCCGCGGTTCGCGTTCGAGAAGTTCCCGTCCGCCGACTCCACGCTGACCACGACCATGAAATCGGTCGGCGAGGCCATGGCGATCGGCCGCAACTTCACCGAGGCGCTGCAGAAGGCGCTGCGGTCGCTGGAGAAGAAGGGCAGCCAGTTCACGTTCGTCGGCGAGCCCGGCGACAAGGCTCTTCTTCTGGAAGAGGCCGTGCGGCCGACCGACGGGCGCATCAACTCCGTCATGCAGGCCATCCGCGCGGGTGCCGCGCCCGAGGAGGTCTTCGAGGCCACGAAGATCGACCCGTGGTTCGTGGACCAGCTGTTCCTGATCAAGGAGATCGCGGACGAGCTGGCCGCCGCCGACAAGCTGGACCCGGAGCTGCTCGCCGAGGCCAAGCGCCACGGCTTCTCCGACGTCCAGATCGGCGAGATCCGAGGCCTGCGTGAGGACGTCGTACGCGAGGTGCGACACGCGCTGGGCGTACGCCCGGTCTACAAGACGGTCGACACCTGCGCCGCCGAGTTCGCGGCCAAGACGCCGTACTTCTACTCCTCGTACGACGAGGAGACGGAGGTGGCTCCGCGCGAGAAGGCCGCGGTGATCATCCTCGGCTCCGGTCCGAACCGCATCGGCCAGGGCATCGAGTTCGACTACTCCTGTGTCCACGCCTCCTTCGCGCTGAGCGACGCGGGCTACGAGACCGTGATGGTCAACTGCAACCCGGAGACCGTCTCCACGGACTACGACACCTCCGACCGCCTGTACTTCGAGCCGCTCACGCTCGAAGACGTGCTGGAGATCGTCCACGCGGAGACGCTGGCCGGACCGATCGCGGGCGTGATCGTCCAGCTCGGCGGACAGACCCCGCTGGGCCTCTCGCAGGCGCTCAAGGACAACGGCGTGCCGGTCGTGGGCACCCCGCCCGAGGCCATCCACGCCGCCGAGGACCGCGGCGCCTTCGGCCAGGTCCTCGCCGAGGCCGGCCTCCCCGCGCCGAAGCACGGCACCGCCACGACGTTCGCCGGGGCCAAGGCCATCGCCGACGAGATCGGCTACCCCGTCCTCGTCCGGCCGTCGTACGTCCTCGGCGGGCGCGGTATGGAGATCGTGTACGACGAGACGCGGCTGGCCTCGTACATCGAGGAGTCGACCGAGATCAGCCCGTCCCGGCCGGTCCTGGTCGACCGCTTCCTGGACGACGCGATCGAGATCGACGTGGACGCGCTGTACGACGGCCACGAGTTGTACCTCGGCGGCGTCATGGAGCACATCGAGGAGGCCGGCATCCACTCCGGCGACTCGGCGTGCGCACTGCCCCCGATCACGCTCGGCGGCTTCGACATCAAGCGCCTGAGGGCCTCGACGGAGGCCATTGCCAAGGGTGTCGGGGTCCGCGGACTGATCAACATCCAGTTCGCGATGGCGGGCGACATCCTGTACGTCCTCGAAGCCAACCCGCGTGCCTCGCGCACCGTCCCCTTCACCTCGAAGGCGACCGCGGTGCCGCTGGCCAAGGCCGCCGCGCGGATCTCGCTGGGCGCGACGGTCGCCGAACTACGCGCCGAGGGGCTGCTGCCTGCCGTCGGCGACGGCGGTGAACTGCCGCTGGACGCCCCGATCTCCGTCAAGGAGGCCGTCATGCCGTGGTCGCGGTTCCGCGACATCCACGGCCGTGGCGTCGACACGATCCTCGGCCCGGAGATGCGCTCCACCGGCGAGGTCATGGGAATCGACTCGGTGTTCGGCACGGCGTACGCCAAGTCCCAGGCGGGGGCGTACGGTCCGCTGCCGACCAAGGGCCGTGCCTTTATCTCGGTCGCGAATCGCGACAAGCGCTCGATGATCTTCCCGGCGCGCGAACTGGTCGCCCACGGCTTCGAGTTGCTTGCCACCTCCGGCACCGCCGAGGTGCTCAAGCGCAACGGCATAAACGCCACCGTCGTGCGCAAGCAGTCCGAGGGCGAGGGCCCGAACGGCGAGAAGACCATCGTCCAGCTCATCCACGAGGGTGAGGTCGACCTCATCGTCAACACGCCGTACGGCACCGGTGGCCGCCTCGACGGCTACGACATCCGAACCGCTGCCGTGGCCCGCTCCGTGCCCTGCCTGACGACGGTCCAGGCACTCGCCGCCGCCGTCCAGGGCATCGACGCGCTCAAGCACGGTGACGTGGGAGTGCGTTCGCTCCAGGAACACGCCGAGCACCTGACCGCGGCCCGCGACTAGCAGCCATGAGGGGGACACCGGAAACGGTGTCCCCCTCTTCATGAGCCTTCTTCATGAGGCTCTTCGTGAGGACACTGATCATGTACAAGCTCTTCTTCCGGCTCGTGTTCAAGCGCATGGACCCCGAGCAGGCCCACCACCTCGCCTTCCGCTGGATCCGGCTCGCGGCCCGTGTCCCCGTCCTGCGGACCTTCGTCGCCGCCGTGTTCGCGCCCCGCCACGAGGAGCTGCGGACCGAGGCGTTCGGGCTGCGGATGCACGGGCCCTTCGGGCTCGCGGCGGGCTTCGACAAGAACGCGGTCGCCATCGACGGGATGTCGATGCTCGGCTTCGACCACGTGGAGATCGGCACGGTGACGGGGGAGGCGCAGCCGGGCAACCCCAGGAAGCGCCTGTTCCGCCTTGTGCCGGACCGCGCGCTGATCAACCGCATGGGGTTCAACAACGAGGGCTCCGAGGCCGTAGCAAGGCGTCTGGCGGCCCGTACGGCCGTCTTCAGGACCGTCGTGGGCGTCAACATCGGCAAGACCAAGGTCGTCCCGGAGGCCGAGGCCGCCGCCGACTACGTGAAGTCCGCCGAACGGCTGGCCGCCTACGCCGACTACCTCGTCGTCAACGTCAGCTCGCCGAACACGCCCGGGCTGCGCAACCTCCAGGCCACGGAGTCGCTGCGGCCGCTGCTGACCGCCGTCCGCGAGGCCGCCGACCGGACCGTGACCACGCGCCGCGTGCCGCTCCTGGTGAAGATCGCGCCCGACCTCGCCGACGAGGATGTCGACGCCGTCGCCGACCTCGCCCTGGAGCTCGGCCTGGACGGGATCATCGCCACGAACACCACCATCGCGCGCGAGGGGCTCGGTTTGACATCCGAACCCGCTATGGTCGCGGAGACCGGCGGACTCTCGGGCGCCCCGCTGAAAGCACGCTCCCTGGAAGTGATGCGCCGCCTCTACGCGCGCGTGGGCGACCGGATCACCCTGGTGGGCGTCGGCGGGATCGAGAACGCCGAGGACGCCTGGCAGCGGATCCTGGCGGGCGCCACTCTCGTCCAGGGCTACAGCGCCTTCGTCTACGAGGGCCCCTTCTGGGGCCGCGCCATCCACAAGGGCCTCGCCGCCCGCCTGCGCACCAGCCCGTACGCCACCCTCGCCGACGCGGTCGGCGCCGACGTAAGGAAGACGACGGTATGACCGAGCCCTTCGGATCGCGGCTGCGCCGCGCCATGGACGAGCGGGGGCCGCTGTGCGTCGGCATCGACCCGCACGCCTCCCTGCTGGCCGACTGGGGCCTGAACGACGACATCGCGGGGCTCGAGCGCTTCAGCCGCACCGTCGTCGAGGCGCTGGCCGACCGGGTGGCCGTACTGAAGCCCCAGAGCGCGTTCTTCGAGCGCTTCGGGTCACGCGGCATCGCCGTACTGGAGAAGTCGGTCGAGGAAGCGCGGGCGGCTGGGGCGCTGGTCGTCATGGACGCCAAGCGCGGCGACATCGGCTCGACCATGGCGGCGTACGCCTCCGCCTTCCTGGAGAAGGGGTCGCCGCTCTTCTCGGACGCGCTCACCGTCTCGCCGTACCTCGGCTACGGATCGCTGAAGCCGGCGGTCGACCTCGCGCGGGAGAGCGGCTCGGGTCTGTTCGTGCTCGCCCTCACCTCCAACCCGGAGGGCGGCGAGGTGCAGCACGCGGTGCGCCCCGAGGACACCGCCCTGCGGAACGTGGGCGCGACCATGCTGGCGCATCTCGCCGAGGAGAACGCGGGGGAGACCCCGATGGGCTCCTTCGGAGCGGTCGTCGGCGCCACGCTCGGCGATCTGTCCTCGTACGACCTCGATATCAACGGCCCGCTCCTCGCGCCCGGCATCGGTGCCCAGGGGGCCACACCGGCCGATCTCCCGGGCGTGTTCGGCGCGGCGGTGCACCGGGTGGTCCCGAATGTCAGCCGGGGTGTTCTGCGTCACGGACCCGATATCGGCTCGCTACGCGCGTCATCGGACCTCTTCGCGGAGCAGATCAGGGCGGCTGTGGCGGCCGCGTAGCGCTTTTCGTGGGCGTCCTTCAGGCGTCCCGAGTCTGAATACATCCTCAAATCCGGGGCATTTTGTCCGGAATGTCGGACTCGATGGAGGCTGACCAGGACTTTTCCGCTGTTCTCGCTGACTCCGGCGGACTTGCCCGCTAGTCTCCGACGCAGGGTGAACGGGCAAGAGCGTTGCTCGTTGCTCCCCAGGTGTGGGGCGACTAGGTTCCTCACCGGTCCGTATCCGACAGTTCGACATCCGAGGTGACGTAGGCGTGGCTCTTCCGCCCCTTACCCCTGAACAGCGCGCAGCCGCGCTCGAAAAGGCCGCCGCGGCTCGCCGGGAGCGGGCCGAGGTCAAGAATCGACTCAAGCACTCCGGCGCCTCCCTTCACGAGGTCATCAAGCAGGGCCAGGAGAATGACGTCATCGGCAAGATGAAGGTCTCCGCCCTCCTGGAGTCCCTGCCGGGCGTGGGCAAGGTCCGCGCCAAGCAGATCATGGAGCGACTTGGCATCTCCGAGAGCCGCCGCGTGCGCGGTCTCGGCTCCAATCAGATCGCGTCTCTCGAGCGCGAGTTCGGCGGCGGTGCTGCCTGACGTTCTCGGGCACCCCTGAGAACCTGGATAATCGCCGCATGGCTGCAACACCCCGGGGGACGACCCCCGTACCCCCGGACGTACGTCCGCGGCTGACCGTGCTCTCCGGCCCCTCCGGGGTCGGCAAGAGCACGGTCGTCGCCCATATGCGCAAGGAACACCCCGAGGTCTGGCTCTCCGTGTCGGCCACGACCCGCAAGCCACGCCCCGGGGAGAAGCACGGTGTCCACTATTTCTTCGTCAGCGACGAGGAGATGGACAAGCTGATCGCCAACGGCGAACTGCTCGAATGGGCGGAGTTCGCGGGCAACCGCTACGGGACACCGCGCAAGGCCGTGCTCGAACGGCTGGAGGCGGGTGAGCCGGTCCTCCTGGAGATCGATCTCCAGGGAGCCCGGCAGGTCCGCGAGTCCATGGCGGATGCTCTGCTGGTGTTCCTGGCTCCTCCCTCCTGGGAGGAGCTCGTGCGCAGACTCACCGGGCGGGGCACCGAGCCGCCCGAGGTGATCGAGCGCCGGCTGGAGGCCGCGAAGATCGAACTGGCCGCCGAGCCGGAGTTCGACGTGACCCTGGTCAACACCTCCGTCGAGGACGTGGCGCGTGAGCTGCTAGCCTTGATGGAAGTTGTTTGATCTTTCAGGTCACTGTCAGGTCAATTTCCACCTTTCGGAAGGCAGAGCGTGTCCTCTTCCATCACCGCGCCCGAGGGCATCATCAACCCTCCGATCGACGAGCTCCTCGAGGCAACCGACTCGAAGTACAGCCTGGTGATCTACGCCGCCAAGCGCGCGCGTCAGATCAACGCGTACTACTCGCAGCTCGGTGAGGGCCTCCTTGAGTACGTCGGTCCCCTCGTCGACACGCATGTCCACGAGAAGCCGCTCTCGATCGCCCTGCGCGAGATCAACGCGGGTCTGCTGACGTCGGAGGCCGTAGAGGGCCCTGCGCAGTAGTATTTTCTGCTTGAAGATGCTTTATCCACAGGCCTGGCAGCGCGACTGCCAGGCCTGTGGTGTGTGATGGGGGCATACGTATTCCGAGGTACGGGGAGAGCCGTGGACAAGCCGAAGGTCGTGCTGGGGGTCAGTGGCGGCATCGCCGCGTACAAGGCCTGTGAGCTGCTGCGCCGGCTGACCGAGTCGGGACACGACGTGCGCGTCGTACCGACGGAGTCCGCGCTGCACTTCGTCGGCGCCGCGACCTGGTCCGCGCTCTCCGGCCACCCGGTGTCCACGGAGGTCTGGTCGGACGTCCACGAGGTCCCGCACGTGCGCATCGGGCAGGGGGCCGATCTGGTCGTCGTCGCCCCCGCCACCGCGGACATGCTCGCGAAGGCCGCCCACGGCCTGGCCGACGACCTGCT
Source organism: Streptomyces sp. NBC_00878 (assembly GCF_026341515.1). Lineage (NCBI taxonomy): Bacteria > Bacillati > Actinomycetota > Actinomycetes > Kitasatosporales > Streptomycetaceae > Streptomyces > Streptomyces sp. NBC_00878. Next base: position 9,107,019 of record NZ_JAPEOK010000001.1, read on the forward strand.
GACGAACACGCTGCTCACCGCCCGCTGTCCGGTGGTCTTCGCCCCCGCCATGCACACCGAGATGTGGGAGCACGCGGCCACACAGGAGAACGTGGCGACACTGCGCCGCCGCGGCGCCGTCGTCCTCGACCCGGCGGTGGGGCGCCTGACCGGTGTGGACACGGGCAAGGGGCGGCTGCCCGAGCCGTCGGAGATCTTCGAGGTCTGCCGCAGGGTGCTCGCCCGTGGCGCGACCGAGCCCGACCTCGCCGGCCGTCATGTCGTCGTGAGCGCCGGGGGCACGCGCGAGCCCCTCGACCCGGTCCGCTTCCTCGGCAACCGTTCCTCCGGGAAGCAGGGGTACGCCCTCGCGCGCACCGCCGCCGCCCGGGGCGCCCGGGTCACGCTGATCGCCGCGAACACCGGCCTGCCGGACCCGGCAGGCGTCGACGTCGTACAGGTCGGGACCGCCGTGCAGCTGCGTGAGGCCGTGCTCAAGGCGGCGCCGGACGCCGACGCCGTGGTGATGGCGGCGGCGGTCGCGGACTTCCGGCCGGCGGCATACGCGGCCGGAAAGATCAAGAAGAAGGACGATCAGGAACCGGAGCCGATCGTTCTGATCCGTAATCCGGACATCCTCGCGGAGATATCGGCTGACCGCGCCCGCCCGGGTCAGGTCGTCGTCGGCTTCGCCGCCGAGACGGACGACGTGCTTGCCAACGGCCGGACGAAGCTACGGCGCAAGGGCTGTGATCTCCTCGTCGTGAACGAGGTCGGGGAGCGCAAGACCTTCGGCTCCGAGGAGAACGAGGCGGTGGTGCTGGGGGCGGACGGAAGCGAGACCCCGGTGCCGTACGGACCGAAGGAAGCCCTGGCCGAGACCGTGTGGGATCTCGTGGCGCATCGCTTCGAGTGAATGTCTCATTCGCTTCAACAGACCCTCTAAAAACACGACATCAGGGTGTGGGAACCTGGCGTAGACGGTTCGTCGTGACGCAGAATGCCCGTGCCGCAGGTCACAGCACTCCCGAGAGGCGAGACAGTAGCCCGGCGGCAGAGCGCGACCGATAAACTGTTCTCGGACGACGCCGGGCGCAGCCCCCGGCCGTCCGCCAATGATCAGCCAGCAGCCGCTGCAACCACAGGGAGCGTTGTGTCCCGTCGCCTGTTCACCTCGGAGTCCGTGACCGAGGGTCACCCCGACAAGATCGCTGACCAGATCAGCGACACCATTCTCGACGCGCTTCTGCGCGTGGACCCGCATTCCCGGGTCGCCGTCGAGACTCTGATCACGACCGGTCTGGTGCATGTGGCCGGTGAGGTCACGACCAAGGCGTACGCGCCGATCGCGCAGCTCGTGCGCGACAAGATCCTCGAAATCGGTTACGACTCCTCGAAGAAGGGCTTCGACGGCGCGTCCTGCGGCGTGTCGGTGTCGATCGGCTCGCAGTCTCCCGACATCGCGCAGGGCGTCGACACGGCGTACGAGAAGCGGGTCGAGGGCGATGAGGACGAGCTCGACAAGCAGGGCGCGGGTGACCAGGGCCTGATGTTCGGCTACGCGACGGACGAGACGCCGGCGCTGATGCCGCTGCCGATCCACCTCGCGCACCGTCTGTCGCGCCGGCTGTCCGAGGTCCGCAAGAACGGGACGATCCCGTACCTGCGCCCGGACGGCAAGACGCAGGTCACCATCGAGTACGACGGTGACAAGGCGGTCCGTCTGGACACGGTCGTGGTCTCCTCGCAGCACGCGTCGGACATCGACCTGGACTCGCTGCTGGCGCCGGACATCCGCGAGTTCGTGGTGGAGCCGGAGCTGAAGGCGCTGCTGGACGACGGCATCAAGCTGGACACCGAGGGCTACCGTCTGCTGGTGAACCCGACCGGGCGTTTCGAGATCGGCGGCCCGATGGGTGACGCGGGTCTGACCGGCCGCAAGATCATCATCGACACGTACGGCGGTATGGCCCGGCACGGCGGCGGCGCGTTCTCGGGCAAGGACCCGTCCAAGGTCGACCGTTCCGCGGCGTACGCGATGCGCTGGGTCGCGAAGAACGTGGTGGCCGCTGGTCTGGCGACCCGCTGCGAGGTCCAGGTGGCCTACGCGATCGGCAAGGCCGAGCCGGTGGGTCTGTTCGTGGAGACGTTCGGCACGGCCAAGATCGACGCCGAGAAGATCGAGACGGCCATCACCGAGGTCTTCGACCTCCGCCCGGCCGCGATCATCCGCGACCTGGACCTGCTGCGGCCGATCTACGCCCAGACCGCGGCGTACGGCCACTTCGGCCGTGAACTGCCCGAGTTCACCTGGGAGAAGACGGACCGCGTGGACGCCCTGCGCAAGGCCGCGGGTCTGTAGAACCTGCTGACCCGCTGTTGGTCGACGAAACTGTTTTCGGCGAGGCCCGGCGCCCCTGAGGGGGTGGCGGGCCTCGCCGCTGCCGGTTCTGGACCGGGATGGCCGAGTGGCCCACGGCAGACGCAACCCAGGGATGTCCGCGGTCCGTGGTCGGTCTGATCTCGGGCGTGCCGGGGTGTCAGTGCGGTCTGGTAGGAATGTTGCTGTGAGCAGCGCGGATGGGCGTGGTGAAGGTGGGGCCGAAGGGGCGCCGCCTGAGCAGCTTGCGTTGATTCGGGATGCCGTGCGGAAGGCGCCGCGGGCCAAGCCGCGGACCTGGCGGGGGGCCGCGGTCGCCAAGGAGTTGCCCGTGGCGCGGGTGCTGGTCGACAAGGGCATGCTGCATCTTGATCGGTACTTCGACTACGCCGTGCCCGAAGAGCTTGACGCCGATGCGCAGCCGGGGGTGCGGGTGCGGGTGCGGTTCGGGGCCGGGCGGCATCGGGTGCGGGAGGGGCGGCGTGAGGGTGGCGGGCTGATCGACGGGTTTCTCGTTGAGCGGCTGGCCGAGTCCGACTACTCGGGGCCGCTCGCCGCGCTCGCTCAAGTCGTCTCGCCCGAGCCGGTGTTGAGCGAGGAGCTGCTGGCGCTCGCGCGGGCCGTCGCCGATCGGTATGCGGGGAGTCTTGCCGATGTGCTGCAGCTGGCCGTGCCGCCGCGCAACGCGAGGGCCGAGCAGAAGCCGTCACCCGAGCCGCTGCCGGTTCCCGAGGCGCCAGGTGCGGGGTCCTGGGCCCGGTATTCGCGGGGGCCCGCGTTCGTCGAGTCGCTCGCGGGGGGTGGGGTGCCCCGGGCCGTGTGGAACGCGCTGCCCGGGCCCGGCTGGGCCGAGGAGCTGGCGCGGGCCGTGGGCGCGACACTCGCCTCGGGCCGTGGCGCGCTGGTCGTCGTGCCGGACGGGCGGGCCGTCAACCGGGTCGATGCCGCGCTGACCTCGGTACTGGGAGAGGGGCGGCATGCCGTACTCACCGCCGAGGCCGGACCCGAGAAGCGGTACCGGCAGTGGCTCGCGGTGCGGCGTGGTTCCGTACGGGCTGTCGTGGGGACCCGGGCCGCCATGTTCGCGCCCGTGCGGGACCTGGGGCTCGTGGCCATGTGGGACGACGGGGACGGCAGCCACAGCGAGCTGCACGCGCCTCAGCCGCATGCGCGGGAGGTGCTGTTGCTGCGGACCGCGCACGAGAAGTGCGCGTTCCTGCTGGGAAGTTGGAGCTGCACCGTCGAGGCCGCGCAGCTCGTGGAGAGTGGCTGGGCGGCGCCGATCGTCGCCGAGCGGGAGCAGGTGCGGGGGGCGGCTCCGCTCGTACGGACAGTGGGCGACGGGGATCTCGCGCGCGACGAGGCGGCGCGGGCCGCACGGCTGCCCACCCTCGCCTGGCAGGTCGTACGGGAGGGGCTGAAGCACGGGCCTGTACTGGTGCAGGTGCCGCGGCGTGGCTATGTGCCGCGGATGGCCTGTGCGCAGTGCCGGGCGGCTGCTCGGTGCCGGCACTGTGCCGGGCCGTTGGAGGGGCAGGACGCCGGCGGGCTGCGGTGCGGGTGGTGCGGGAGGGACGAGGCGGCGTGGAGCTGTCCCGAGTGCGGGGGGTTCCGGCTGCGGGCGCAGGTCGTGGGGGCGCGGCGGACCGCCGAAGAACTCGGGCGGGCCTTTCCGGCCGTCCCTGTGCGGACGTCGGGGCGCGAGCAGGTTCTGGACACGGTGCCGGGGGCGCCCGCGCTGGTCGTGAGCACGCCGGGCGCGGAGCCCGTCGCCGAGGGCGGGTACGCGGCGGCGCTGCTGCTCGACGGCTGGGCGATGCTGGGGCGGCCCGATCTGCGGGCCGGCGAGGACGCGCTGCGGCGGTGGATCGGGGCGGCGGCGCTGGTGCGGGGGCAGCGGGACGGCGGGACCGTGGTGGTCGTCGCCGAGCCGACGTTGCGGCCGGTGCAGGCGCTGGTGCGGTGGGACCCGGTGGGGCACGCCGTCCGTGAGTTGGCCGAGCGCGCCGAGTTGGGCTTTCCGCCCGTGTCGCGGATGGCTGCCGTGTCCGGTACGGCGGAGGCACTCGCCGGTTTCCTGGCCGCGGTCGAACTGCCGCGTGAGGCTGAGGTGTTGGGGCCTGTGCCGGTGCCTCCGGCGGATCCCGGGCGGCCGCGGCGGACCGGGGCGCCACCGGCCGGCGAGCCGTGGGAGCGGGTGCTGATCAGGGTGCCGCCGGGGAAGGGGGCCGCGTTGGCCTCCGCGTTGAAGAGCGCGCAGGCGGCTCGGATGGCGCGTGGAGGGAGTGGGGGGAGTGGCGGCAGCGGGGGGAGCGATGTGGTGCGGATTCGGGTTGATCCGCCTGATATTGGGTGACTGTTTGGTGTGGGTGGCCGTGGCCTCTTCTCCTGGGGGCCGGGGCCGAGGTTGAGGTCGGTGAGGCCGCCGGATGTTGTCGGTTGTCCGTTTGCGGGTGCGGGTGCGGGTGCGGGTGCGGGTGCGCGGATACGGGTCTGCCCCCGAGGCTTGTCGGGGGCAGACAGGTGAGTGAGGGATCAGCCGTTGCGCGGGCCCGGGAAGGCGCTCGGCCTGATGATGTCCTCGCGGAGCGTGGGGCTGCCCGCGGTCGGCTGGGTGGGCATCGGCATCGGCATGGAGCGGGCCGCGGGGACCGTGGGAAGGCCGGTGTTGACGGCGACCGTGCGGGAGGAGCCCGACGGTTCCGTGGCGCGCTCGGCCTCGGCTGCCGCCTGGGCAGCGGCCCGGCGGGCGCCGTAACGTCGGTGCACCGCCTGTTTGGTGACCCCCAGCGCCGAGCCCACCGCGTCCCACGAGAAGCCCAGTGAACGGTCGAAGTCCACGGCGGCCGTGACCAGGGTCTCGACACTGTCCCGCAGCTCCTGGGCGAGGCGGACGGTCGGGGCGGGAGCGCGTCCGTAGACGACGAAGCCCGTGGACGGGCCGGAGCGGCGCGGGCGGTAGACGTTGCCCAGCTGGGCTGTCAGCGTGCGCAGTGCGTCCACCTGCCGGCGGACCCGCTCGATGTCCCGCACCAGCAAGTGCAGGCTGGCCCGAGCCTGGGCGTCGTGGGTTGCGTGGTCGGCCATGAACAAGCCTCTCGAACCGGCGTTGAAAAGGACCGGGCCGCGAGTGCGGCCCGTTTTGGTCAACTCTTACTTGACCAACGCGTTTCAGGGTGAGTGGTCACGCTTCAGGGGCGTGGGGGCATATGCGTACGCCCCCGGCGGCTGGGCGTGCGCTCGCATCGGCCTTTGCCCCGCGCGCCTTCGGTCCCGGGGCGAGTGTTCTCGTCCGTGCCGTCCGTGCCGTCCGTACCCGTCCATGCGGTGGCCGTCGGGTCCGTATCGCCCGGCGCCCCATAGACTGGTGCGCTGCCCGACACGAATCCGCCCGAGAGGCCGACTGCCACCCATGAAGCTCGTCTTCGCCGGTACCCCCGAGGTCGCCGTTCCCGCTCTGGACGCCCTGATCGCCTCCGGGCGGCATGAGGTGGCCGCCGTCGTCACCCGGCCCGACGCGCCGGCGGGGCGGGGGCGGAGGCTCGTCGCGAGCCCCGTCGCCGAGCGTGCGGCGGAAGCCGGGATCGAGGTGCTGAGGCCGGTGAAGCCGCGGGACGAGGCGTTTCTCGCCCGGCTGCGGGAGATCGCGCCGGACTGCTGCCCCGTGGTCGCCTACGGTGCGTTGTTGCCCCGGGTCGCGCTCGACATCCCCGCCCAGGGCTGGGTCAATCTGCACTTCTCGCTGCTGCCCGCCTGGCGTGGGGCGGCCCCTGTGCAGCACGCGATCATGGCCGGGGACGAGATCACCGGGGCCTCCACCTTCCTCATCGAGGAGGGGCTCGACTCCGGGCCCGTATACGGGACGGTCACCGAGGTGGTGCGGCCCACCGACACCAGCGGGGATCTGCTGACGCGGCTGGCCTTCGCGGGAGCCGGGCTGCTCTCCGCGACCATGGACGGGATCGAGGACGGCACGCTGAAGGCTGTGCCGCAGCCGGGGGACGGCGTCACGATGGCGCCGAAGATCAGCGTCGAGGACGCGCACGTGGACTGGGCCGCGCCCGCGCTTCGCGTCGACCGGGTCGTACGCGGGTGCACGCCCGCGCCGGGGGCGTGGACCGTGTTCCGGGGGGAGCGGCTCAAGTTGATTCAGGTTGCGCTTGCTCCTGAGCGGACGGATCTTGCTCCGGGGGCTTTGGGCGTCGGCAAGAACAATGTGTACGTGGGTACTGGGTCGTGTGCCGTTGAGTTGCTGTGGGTGCAGGCTCAGGGGAAGAAGCCGATGCGGGCGGCGGATTGGGCGCGGGGGGTCCGGATCGGGTCTGGCGAGGTGGTGGGGGGCTGAGTTCTCAGAACCTGCGCCCCCGCACCCCCGCCCCCTGAACCCGCCGTCCCCGCGACGTACGCTGGACCCGTACCTCTTGCACGATCCGGAGCACCTTTTACTTGAACCCTCCCCCAGCTGAAGCAGGGGGATTCCTGGCTCAGGAAGCCCCACCGGTCAGCGACCAGCGAGGTCTTACTCCTTCAGCACCAGCCGGGACGGAACCTGCCCGGTTGCCCGAAGGCGTTGGTGTGCGCCAGCTTGGTTCTCGCTACGCACGGTAGGCAGCTTACCCGATCGTGTAAGCGGTCTTTCGCCCTTGAGGCGAAACCCTGTCCTCTGCCCTGCCTTGCAAGGGTTCGATTCTTCCCCGGCCTGAAAGCCGGGCATCCGCGAAGGAGATCCGGTGAACGAGCAGTCCCGTCGGCCCCGGCAGCAGGGCAAGCCGTACCGTCGTCCCAAGAAGGACCCCGTGCGGATGCTTGCCTTCGAGGCGTTGCGGGCGGTGGACGAGAGGGACGCGTACGCGAATCTCGTGCTGCCGCCGCTGCTGCGGAAGGCGCGGGAGAAGGAGGGCTTCGACGGGCGGGACGCGGCGCTGGCCACGGAGCTGGTGTACGGGACGCTGCGTCGGCAGGGGACGTACGACGCCGTCATCTCCGCGTGTGTCGACCGGCCGTTGCGCGAGGTCGACCCGCCGGTCTTGGACGTGCTGAGCCTTGGCGCGCATCAGTTGCTCGGGACGCGGATTCCGACGCACGCCGCCGTGTCCGCGTCGGTCGACCTGGCGCGGGTCGTGCTCGGGGACGGGCGGGCGAAGTTCGTCAACGCCGTGCTGCGGAAGATCGCGCAGCATGACCTGGACGGCTGGCTGGAGCTGGTCGCGCCGCCCTACGACGACGATCCCGAGGATCATCTTGCCGTCGTGCATTCGCATCCGCGATGGGTCGTCTCGGCGTTGTGGGACTCGTTGGGAGGCGGGCGAGCCGGGATCGAGGACCTGCTCGAAGCCGACAACGAACGGCCCGAGGTGACCCTCGTTGCCCGGCCGGGGCGCTCCACCGCCGGTGAACTCCTCGGCGTTCTCGGGGAGGAGAGCGCGCTGCCGGGGCGCTGGTCGCCGTACGCCGTGCGGCTGTCCGAGGGGGGCGAGCCGGGCGCCATCGACGCCGTACGCGAAGGGCGGGCCGGGGTGCAGGACGAGGGCAGCCAGCTCGTGGCGCTCGCCCTCGCCAACGCGCCCGTTGACGGACCGGACAAGGCATGGCTCGACGGCTGCGCCGGACCCGGTGGCAAGGCGGCCATGCTCGCGGGACTAGCCGCCGAGCGCGGGGCCGTGTTGCTCGCCTCCGAGAAGCAGCCGCACCGGGCCGGGCTGGTCGCGAAGGCCCTCGCCGGGAACCCCGGGCCGTACCAGGTCATCGCCGCCGACGGGACGCGGCCGCCGTGGCGTTCGGGGACCTTCGACCGCGTACTGATGGACGTGCCCTGCACGGGGCTGGGCGCACTGCGTCGTCGCCCCGAGGCCCGCTGGCGGCGGCGCCCCGACGACCTGGACGGGTTCGCGCCGTTGCAGCGCGGGCTGCTGCGCACGGCGCTCGACTCGGTGCGGGTCGGCGGGGTTGTCGGGTACGCCACCTGCTCGCCGCACCTCGCCGAGACGCGGGCCGTGGTCGACGACGTGCTCAAGCAGCACGGCGGCTCGGCCGAACTCCTCGACGCCCGCCCGCTCTTCCCGGGCGTACCGGCGCTGGGCGACGGCCCCGACGTACAGCTGTGGCCGCATCTGCACGGGACGGACGCCATGTATCTGGCGCTGATCCGCAGGACGGGCTGAGGCTCGGCCGTCAGGCCAGACTCAGCTTGTGGGCCATCGCTTGTGGGCCATCGCTTGTGGGCCATCGCTTGTGGGCCATCGCTTGTGGGCCATCGCTTGTGGGCCATCGCTTGTGGGCCATCGCTTGTGGGCCATCGCTTGTGGGCCATCGCTTGTGGGCCATCGCCTGTGGGCGATGGCCGGCTTGCGTCGGCGGTTGGGCTAGTCCGGCGGGGCTCCCGGACTCGATGCCGGTTCCGGAGAGCCGGGGCCGGTGCCGGTGGTCGTTGGCGGGCCCGCCGTGCCCCCGTCCTCGTGGGCCAGCCGGTTTGGCCACCACACCTTCGGGCCCACGTCCAGGAACAGGGACGGGACGAGCACCGAGCGGACGATGAACGTGTCCAGCAGCACGCCCAGGGCGACCGCGAAGCCGATTTCGGCGAAGGCGACCATGGGGAGCGTGCCGAGGGCGGCGAAGGTTCCGGCGAGGACCAGGCCTGCCGAGGTGATGACCGCGCCGGTGGTGGCCAGGCCCGTCACCACGCCCTTGCGCGTGCCCTGACGGGCCGCCTCCTCGCGGATGCGGGTGGTCAGGAAGATGTTGTAGTCGATGCCCAGCGCGACCAGGAACACGAAGACGAACAGCGGGAAGTCCGTCGACTCGCCCGCGTAGTCGAAGATGTGGCGGAACGCGAGCGCGCTGATCCCCAGCGCGGCGGCGAAGGACAGCACCACCGTGCCGATCAGCAGCAGTGGGGCGACCAGGGCGCGGAGCACGGCGCACAGGATCAGCAGGACCACGACGAGCACCAACGGGATGATCAGGATGTTGTCGTGGGTCGTCGCCTTGTCCATGTCGAGCAGCGCGGCCGTGCCGCCGCCCACCTGCGCGTCGGCGTCGGGTACGTCGTGCACGGCGTCCCGTACCCGCTCCACCGTCTGTTTCGCGGCCTCGCTGTCCGCGGGCGCGGTCATGGTGGCCTCGAAGAGGACCTTGCCCTCGAACTCGGGTTTCGTGCCCGGTGGCAGGCCGAGTGATTCCGGTTCGACACCGCGGGTGGCCGCGACCGTCCGGCCGACCTCCTCGGCCTGGGCGCGGTTGCTGACGATGACGAGCGGATCGCCGCTGCCCGCAGGGAAGTAACGTGCGGATACTTCCTGGCCGACGATCGAGTCGGGTTTGCCGGTGAAGGCGTCGGCGTTGCTGATGCCTTCGGCACGCAGCTGGATCAGGCCCAGCGAGACCAGCGCGAGCGCCGCCGCCGTGACGGCCCAGATCATGCGCGGGCGGATGGAGATACGGCGGCCCATGCGTGCCCAGACACCGCTCTCGGTCGGGTCGGGGGAGCCGAAGTGCGGGATCACCGGCCAGAAGATCCAGCGGCCGAAGATCACCAGCAGGGCCGGGAAGAGGGTCATCATCGCGACCAGGGCGACCGCGACGCCGATGGCGGCGACCGGGCCGAGGCCGCGCGTCGAGTTCATCTCGGCGGCGAGCAGTACCAGCATGCTCAGGACGACGGTCGCGCCGGACGCGAGCACCGCCGGGCCCGCCCGGTGCAGGGCAAGCGCCATCGCCTCGTGGCGGTCCTCGTGGCGGCGCAGTTCCTCCCGGTAGCGGGCCACAAGGAGCAGGGCATAGTCCGTCCCGGCGCCGAAGACCAGGACCGTGAGAATGCCCGCGCTCTGCCCGTTGACGGTCAGGCCCGCGTGCTCCGCGAGGAAGTAGATCAGCGCCTGCGCGGTGAACAGCGCGGCGACCACACCGAGCAGCGGAACCAGCAGCAGCGTCGGACTGCGGTAGGTCAGCAGCAGCATCACGATGACGACGGCCATCGCCGAGAACAGCAGCGTGGAGTCGATACCCTCGAAGGCCTCGGAGAAGTCCGCGGACGTACCGCCCGGGCCGGTCACGTGCACGGCGAGCCCGTTCCCGCCCTTGCCGGTCACGTCACGGATCGAGTCGACGGCGGGCGAGATCTCCTCCCAGCCCTTCTCGTCCATCCTGATGGGGACGAGGATCTGCGCCGCACGCGGATCGGTCTCCCGGTCGAACACCGGGCCCCGGGTCTCGGCGCCGAGGATGCCGTGCGCACGCAGTTCCTTGATCTGGCGTGCGTCCTCGGCGATCTGCGCCCGTTCCTCGGCCGTCAGGCCGCTCTCACGGGCGTACACGACCACCGCGGGGATCTGTTCCGGCCTGAAGTCCTCGGAGATCTCCAGGACTTGGGTGGACTCGGCGGATCCGGGCAGCCAGGACGCCGCGTCGTTGTCCTGCGCGTCGGTGAGTTTCGAGGCGAAGGGCGCAATCAGGAACAGCAGCACCAGCCACAGTCCCACCACGATCCATTTGCTGCGTCGGCCGCACACCAGCCAGCCGACCCCGCGTCCCTGCTTCCCCTGTGTGTCCGTCATGGCGACCCCCGTAGCCGCGTGTGGAGCTGGTGGGCGGCCAAGGATGGCACGGGCCGCGAGGCCGGTGCAGTCCCTCGGCGGGGTTGGTATATACCGATCGGTCCGGGTCGAGGACCTAGGGGACCTCGGGGACTGGGGAGAACAACCCGCGCCGGGCATGGCACGCTTACCGTATGGCCGCGCAGATCAACCCCAGCATCCTGTCCGCCGACTTCGCCCGCCTTGCCGAGGAGGCCAAGGCGGTGGAAGGGGCTGACTGGCTCCATGTCGACGTGATGGACAACCATTTCGTCCCGAACCTCACGCTAGGTGTGCCGGTCGTAGAGTCTCTGGCCCGTGCTACGGACACGCCGCTGGACTGCCATCTGATGATCGAGGACGCCGATCGGTGGGCGCCGCAGTACGTAGAAGCGGGTGCCGGTTCCGTCACCTTCCATGTCGAGGCGGCCGCCGCACCCGTGCGGCTCGCCCGCGAGATCCGGGCCAAGGGCGCCCGCGCCTCCATGGCCCTGCGGCCCGCGACTCCCATCGAGCCGTACGAGGATCTGCTCCCCGAGCTCGACATGGTGCTGATCATGACCGTCGAGCCGGGCTTCGGAGGCCAGGCCTTTCTCGACATCATGCTGCCCAAGATCCGCCGCACCCGCGAGTTGATCAACAAGCACGGCCTGGAGCTGTGGCTGCAGGTCGACGGCGGGGTCTCGGCCGCCACCATCGAGCGCTGCGCCGAGGCGGGCGCCGACGTCTTCGTGGCCGGTTCGGCGGTGTACGGGGCGGCCGACCCCGCCCAGGCGGTACGTGCACTGCGCACGCAGGCGGAGGAGGCGACGGCCCAGGCAGCATGGGCATGCGACCACTGAGCCAAGGGAACGTGAACGCCGCCCCTCAGGGCTGATCAAGTACGCCGGATCTGCAAGGATGAACGGCGAGTCCAGAGTGTGAACAGCAGTGAGGAGAACGCCGTGTCGGGTATGTCGGCGGGCCGGTCGGCCATGCGGATGGGACCCGCTGAGCTGGTACAGGCGGCGGCCATGGCCCGCCGCTTCTACCTGGAGGGCAAGTCAAAGATCCAGATCGCCGAGGAGTTCGGCGTCAGCCGCTTCAAGGTGGCCCGGGTCCTGGAGACCGCTCTCGAACGGGATCTCGTCAGAATCGAGATCCGCGTCCCCGCCGAGCTGGACGCGGAGCGCTCCGACGCGCTGCGCGCCCGGTACGGCCTGCGGCATGCCGTCGTCGTCGAGTCCCCGGCCGATGCCGAGGAGTCACCCGACCCGGAGAACCTCGGCGAGGTCGCCGCCGACCTGCTCGGCGAACTCGTCGCCGAGGGCGATGTGCTCGGCCTCGCCTGGGGCCGCTCCACCATCCACATGGCGGCCGCGCTCGACCGGCTGCCGCCGTGCACGGTGGTGCAGCTGACGGGTGTCTACGACGCCGGGACGGCCGAGCGCGGCTCGGTCGAGGCCGTCCGCCGGGCCGCCCAGGTCTCCGGCGGCGACGCCCACCCCATCTACGCGCCGATGCTGCTGCCGGACGTGGCCACCGCGGCGGCGCTGCGCAGCCAGACGGGGATCGCCCGCGCCTTCGAGTACTTCGACAAGGTCACCGTCGCCTGTGTCTCGATCGGCTCCTGGGAGGCGGGCATCTCGACGGTGCACGACATGCTCACCGAGGAGGAGCGCGCCCACTACGCCACCCTCGGTGTCGCCGCGGAGATGTCCGCGCACCTCTTCGACGCCGAGGGCCGCCGGGTCGGGCGTGACCTGGGTGAGCGCTGCATCACCGTCGAGGCGGACCGGCTGCGCCGTATCCCCGAGGTCGTCGCGATCGCGGGCGGTCAGCGCAAGGGTGCCGCCATCGACGCGGTGCTGCGGTCCGGGCTCGTCACCAGCCTGGTGACGGACACCTCCGCCGCGGACTATCTGATGACGGCGGGCACGACACCGCGTCCGGCGCTGAACCGGGCGGACCCCGACGGGCCGTGAGCCTTCGAGGCTCTGACGGCGGCTCGGCAGAGGCTTCGGCAGCGGTTCGGCAACGTGTCGCGTGGGGACGGCTGTGGCAGCATCGGCGACATGCTGCTCCGGTCCGTCCCCCGCCTGTTTTCGGGGCAGAGGATCGGCCCCGTACGCCAAGGACGGCGCCGTGTTCGGGAACTTCGAGCGGGAGTTGCCGCGGCACGAGCGGGGCTGTTTTCGCGAGTACGTCGTACGGACGCCCGGCGAGCGGGACCGTGGGGCCCGGCGCATTGTCACGGGGCGGGGTGGCGAGGTCTACTACACCGATGATCACTACAACTCGTTCAGGACGGTGCTGAGATGACGCACGACGTGGCGGGCCGCCATGTGGTCGCGCTGGACCTCGACGGAGTCGCGGACAAGGCGGGCCTCATGGAGCGCTGCGTACGCGCGCTGGAGCTGCCGGACTGGTTCGGCCGCAACTGGGACGCGCTCGCCGACAGCCTCGGCGACTCCTCCGTATGGCCCGCGGCCGCATCGGGGAAGGGGTTGCTGGTCGTCGTCACCGGCTGGCGGCCGTACGCGAGGACGCGGCCCGACGAGTGGGAGATCGCCGAGGACGTGTTCGCCCAGGCGGCGGACCGCACCCCGGCGCTCGCCGTGGCGCTGGCCCTTGGAGGATCCCACCAGTAGCCCGCTGACCAGCCTGGACGATCGGCCCGGGGCGCGCGCACCCGCCGACATGGGACAATGAGGTACGTGCTCTTCCCTCGGCTGTCCTGTTCGGGGGCCGCCTCTGAACGACTGGGATGTGCAGCACGTGCGTTTCCTCAATGGCATCCAGCCCCCGTACGACCTGACGTACGACGACGTGTTCATGGTGCCCAGCCGCTCCGCGGTCGGCTCGCGGCAGGGTGTGGACCTCACGTCCCCCGACGGCACGGGCACCACGATCCCGCTGGTCGTCGCCAACATGACGGCGATCGCGGGCCGCCGGATGGCCGAGACCGTGGCCCGCCGGGGCGGCCTCGTCGTCATCCCGCAGGACATCCCGATCGAGGTCGTCACCGAGGTCGTCTCCTGGGTCAAGAGCCGGCACCTCGTCCTCGACACCCCGATCGTGCTGGCCCCGCATCAGACGGTCGCCGACGCGCTGTCCCTGCTGCCGAAGCGCGCGCACAACGCCGGTGTCGTGGTCGACGAGGACGGCAGGCCCGTCGGTGTGGTCACCGACACCGACCTGAGCGGGGTCGACCGCTTCACGCAGCTGTCCGAGGTCATGTCCCGGGACCTGCTGCTGCTCGACGCGGACATCGAGCCGGGCGAGGCCTTCGACAAGCTGGACGGCGCCAACCGCCGTTACGCACCCGCCGTCGACGGGGACGGCAGGCTCGCGGGCATCCTCACCCGCAAGGGCGCCCTGCGCGCCACGCTCTACACGCCGGCCACCGACGCGGACGGCCATCTGCGCATCGCCGCCGCCGTCGGGATCAACGGCGACGTCGCGGGCAAGGCCAAGCAGCTCCTCGCCGCGGGCGTCGACACCCTCGTCGTGGACACCGCGCACGGCCACCAGGAGTCGATGCTCGCCGCGGTCAAGGCGGTCCGCGGGCTCGACCCCCAGGTGCCGATCGCCGCGGGCAACATCGTCGCCGCCGAGGGCGTACGCGACCTCATCGAGGCCGGTGCGGACATCATCAAGGTCGGTGTCGGACCGGGCGCCATGTGCACCACGCGCATGATGACCGGTGTGGGCCGCCCGCAGTTCTCGGCCGTACTGGAGTGCGCCGCCGAGGCGAAGAAGTACGGCAAGCACGTGTGGGCCGACGGCGGTGTCCGTCACCCGCGCGATGTCGCCATGGCGCTGGCCGCGGGCGCGTCGAACGTCATGGTCGGCTCCTGGTTCGCCGGTACGTACGAGTCGCCGGGCGACCTCCAGCACGACGCCAACGGGCGCCCCTACAAGGAGTCGTTCGGTATGGCGTCCGCGCGCGCGGTGCGCAACCGCACCTCGGAGGAGTCCGCGTACGACCGTGCCCGCAAGGCACTGTTCGAGGAGGGCATCTCGACCTCCCGGATGTTCCTCGACCCGACCCGGCCGGGCGTCGAGGACCTGATCGACTCGATCATCGCGGGCGTCCGCTCCTCCTGCACCTACGCCGGTGCCAACTCCCTGGAGGAGTTCGCCGAGCGGGCCGTCGTCGGCATCCAGAGCGCGGCGGGGTACGCGGAGGGCAAGCCGCTGCATGCCAGCTGGAGCTGACGCGACCCTCTTCTGGTTCGTTCTTCTGGTTCGTTGTCTCCCGCTTCCTTCGTTGTCTTCTGGTTCCGTCAGGCCCTCTTGACGTCAAGAGGGCCTGACGGAACGCTGAGGGCATGACGACACCACAGAGCATCGAGCCCCAGCACACGCTGCTGACCGCCGTGGCCCGTCTCGACGGGCTGCGCCTGAGGGAGTCGCTGGCCGGGG
Organism: Streptomyces sp. NBC_00878; assembly: GCF_026341515.1. NCBI lineage: Bacteria > Bacillati > Actinomycetota > Actinomycetes > Kitasatosporales > Streptomycetaceae > Streptomyces > Streptomyces sp. NBC_00878. The sequence goes on from NZ_JAPEOK010000001.1 coordinate 9,122,358, forward strand.
CGGGGAGCGACGAGGAGGCCCTCGACCGGGGCGAGCTGCTCGAACTGCTCGCGCTGAGCGAGGTGGTGGCCCGCAAGGCCGCGTACGGGCGGCAGTTGAGCGTGCGCGCGGCCCGCCGGGCCGGGGCGTCCTGGTCGCAGATCGGGGCCGCCCTGGGGACCAGTAAGCAGGCCGCCTGGGAGGCCCACAACCGGTGGATCGACGAGCAGGCGGCGGTCCACGGGCAGCCCGGGCGGATGGGCTTCGACGAGGACGACCTGGCCGAGGCGCGGGCCCTCGCGGGGGAGCCGGACGGGGCCTGAGCGGGCGGCCCGCGGGGCCTGCCACCCGGCGGTCGGTCGGGGTCCGGATGGCCGCCGGGGTCGTGTTCTACTTCAGTTGCGGCTGTCGCCGCTCCCGTTCCGCCACTCCAGAGAAGTGATCGACCCGCAGTGCTGAACGATCTCGACGAACGCATCGTGCACGCCCTCGCGGAGGACGCCCGCCGCTCCTACGCCGACATCGGGCAGGAGGTGGGGCTGTCCGCGCCCGCGGTGAAGCGGCGGGTGGACCGGTTGCGGGCCACCGGGGCGATCACCGGGTTCACCGTGCGGGTGGATCCGGCCGCGCTCGGGTGGGAGACCGAGGGGTTCGTCGAGATCTACTGCCGGCGGAACACCTCGCCCGAGACCATTCAGCGTGGGCTCGAGCGGTATCAGGAGGTGGTGGCCGCGTCCACCGTCACGGGGGAGGCGGATGCGATGGTGCAGGTCTTCGCCTCCGACATGCGGCACTTCGAGCGGGTGCTGGAGCGGATCGCGGGGGAGCCGTTTGTGGAGCGGACCAAGTCTGTGCTGGTGCTTTCGCCTTTGTTGCGGAGGTTTTCTTCGGGGTCGCCTACGTAGGTGTTTGTGCGGGTTGGATGGCGGCTGCGGGTTCGTTGTGGCTGGTCGCGCCCACGCGGCGGAGCCGCACAACGTCACAGCCCCGCGCCCCTTTGGGGCGCCCCCGTGCCGTTGGTCAGAAGTCCGACTGGCCTGGCTGTCTTGCCAGTGCGTTGTTCGCTATGGAGTTGTGGACGCTGAAGGTGATCGCGTCCGAGCGGTAGCGGTCGTCCGACCATTCCACCGGGCGGCCTTCGCGGGTCGTGGTGATGCGGCGGACCCGCAGGAGGGGGCTGGTGCGGCGGATGTCGAGGAGTTCGGCGTCCTGGGCGCCGGCCGCCACCGCGTCGATGACGTGCTCGCCGTAGGCGAAGACAAGGCCCGTGTCCTCGTACAGCCGCTGGGTGACCGAGGGGCAGTCCGGTTCGACCGCCTCGACGGCGGGGGAGATCCAGGCCGCGTAGACCGTGCGCTCCAGGAGGACCGGTTCGCCGTCCAGGCCGCGTACCCGCAGGACGTGCAACACCGGGGTGCCCGTGGGCAGTTGGAGGCGTACGGAGTCCTCGGGGGCGGCCGGGCGGTACTGCGACGACACCACGTGGCCCGTCGCCTCGCGGCCCATCGCGCGGGCCCACTGGGCGAAGCTGCGCAGTTCCTCGAAGGTCTGGCTGCGGCGGCTGGCGAGAACCACGCGGCGCGCGCCCTGCCGGGAACCGATGAGGCCCTCCGACGTCAGGGTGGCCACGGCCTGGCGGACGGTGCCGCGGGAGACGCCGTAGCGGGCCGCGAGGTCGGTCTCGGCGGGCAGTCGACTGCCCACCGTGTACTCCTCGCGGTCGATCGCCCGTCTGAGCTCCTCGGCGATCTCCTCGTGTCGTGCCGCCATGCTCCCCCTCTGTGCGCAGGTGTGCCCCCTTGATCAGCCTAGACGAGGATCGCTGGTGACACGTGCGCCCGGCGAGTGGCAGGGAAATCAAGGGTCACGGTTTCGACAATGTTTACCAACTGGTCATCAATGCCGGGCCTACTGAGGCCAACTTGTTCAGACAAGTTCTGCCGACAAGCCCTGAGTCTCGTGTGACCCCTGCGCGCCCCCTGGAGAAGAACGTGACCGTGTCCCTGCCCAGAACAGCCGTCTTTGTCGGCGCCGCCGCACTCGCCCTGAGTGCCTGCGGCGCGGCCCCCGACGACACGACCACCACCACCGACGGCAAGAGCGCCGCCACCGCGACCTCCGCGGAGGCCTTCGGCGGCATGGACGCCCTGGTCAAGGCAGCCAAGAAGGAGGGCACGCTGCAGGCGATCGCGCTGCCCCGCGACTGGGCCAACTACGGCGCGCTGATCGACGGCTTCCAGAAGAAGTACGGCATCAAGATCGAGGTCGAGAACCCCGACGGCAGCAGCCAGGACGAGATCAACGCCGTGACGTCGCGGAAGGGCCAGGACCGGGCGCCCGACGTCCTCGACCTGGGCAGCTCCTTCGCGCTCAGCGCCGCCCAGCAGGGACTCCTCGCGCCCTACAAGGTCGCGGGCTTCGCCGACATACCCGAGGGGCAGAAGGACGCGAAGGGCCGCTGGTTCAACGACTACGGCGGCTACATCTCGATCGGCTGTGACGCCAAGCGTGTGAAGACCTGCCCGACCACCTTCGCGGAGCTGCTGAAACCGCAGTACAAGGGTCAGGTCGCCCTCAACGGCAACCCCACCAAGTCCGGTTCGGCCTTCGGCGGTGTCTGGGCGGCCTCCCTCGCGAGCGGCGGCTCCTTCGACGACATCCAGCCCGGCCTCGACTTCTTCGCCAAGCTGAAGAAGAACGGCAACTACACGCCCGTCGAGTCGACTCCCGCCACGGTCGAGAAGGGCGAGACGCCGATCAGTATCGACTGGGACTACCTCAACGCCGGTTACGCCGAGGAGTTCAAGAAGAAGGGTCTTGACTGGAAGGTCTCGGTCCCGTCCGACGGCAAGTTCTCCCAGTACTACTCGCAGGCCATCAACAAGGACGCCCCGCATCCGGCCGCCGCCCGCCTCTGGCAGGAGTACCTCTACAGCGCCGAGGGCCAGAACCTCTGGCTCAAGGGATACGCCCGCCCGGCCCTGATGACCGCCATGGAGAAGGCCGGCACGCTCGACAAGACCGCCGCCGGCAAGCTCCCCGAGGTCTCCGGTACGCCCTCCTTCCCGACCGAGGCCCAGCAGAGCAAGGCCAAGACCGTGCTCGGCCAGGGCTGGGGCAAGGCCGTCTCCGGATGACCGCGACCCTCACACGTGTGGACGTGGCGCCCGCCGCTTCTCAGAAGCGGCGGCGCCACGCGCCCGGCTGGCTCGCCGTCGTCCCGCTGCTCGCCTTCGTGGTGCTCGCCTTCGGGATCCCCGCCGTCGCCATGCTGAACGGCGCCTTCACCGTCAAAGACCCTGCCACCGGGGCGACTTCGTACACCACGGCGAACCTGACCGCCTCGCTGAAGGGCGCGTACCTCACCGCCCTGCTCGGCAGCGTCAAGCTGTCCGCCGTCTCGGCGGTCGTCGCCACCGTGCTCGGACTCCTGCTCGCCCAGGCCGTGGTGACCTCCCGCTTCCGCGCCCTGCGCGAGGCCGTGCTCACCGCGTCCGGCGTCCTCGCCAACTTCGGCGGCGTCCCGCTGGCCTTCGCCTTCGTCGCCACCCTCGGCAACTCCGGTGTCCTGACCCGTTACTTGGGCCTCACGGACAAGGGCTGGAACCTCTACAGCTTCTGGGGACTGGTGATCGTCTACCTCTACTTCCTCATTCCGCTGATGGTCCTCACCATCACGCCCGCCCTCGACGGACTGCGTGTCCAGTGGCGCGAGGCCGCGCGGAACAACGGCGCCACCGCGGTCCAGTACTGGCGGCACATCGCCCTGCCCGTCCTCGCACCCTCGCTGCTCGGCGGGTTCGTGCTGCTCTTCGGCAGCTCCTTCGCCGCGTACGCCACCGCCGCGGCCATGGTGGGCAGTTCGGTCCCGCTGGTCACCCTGCAGATCGCCGACGCCATCTCCGGCAACGTCCTGGTCGGCCAGGAGAACGTGGCGCTCGCCCTCAGCCTCGACATGGTCCTCGTCGCGGGCCTGGTGATGGCCGTGTACCTGCCCCTGCAACGACGGAGCGCGCGATGGCTCGAAGCATGACCTCACCCGCGCCGGGCCCGAAGGCGCCGGCTCGGAGCCTCAACAAGCCCGCACGTGTACGTACGTGGCGCGGGGTCGTCCTCGCCGGCGCCGCGCTCTACTTCCTGGTGCCGCTGGCCGCGTCCGTGATCTTCACGGTCGACGTGCCGGGACAGGGCGTCACCTTCGACGCCTACACCCAGATCTTCAGTACCGAAGGGTTCGTCTCCAGCCTGCTGCTCTCGCTGGAGCTGGCCGCCGCCACCATCGCGATCGTGCTGCTGCTGATGGTGCCCGCCATGGTCGCGCTGCGGCTCAGCGCGCCGAAGCTGCGGCCCGTCGTCGAGATCGTGTGCTCGCTGCCGCTCGTCGTCCCGCCGATCGCGTTCGTCGCCGGGCTCGGCACAGTCCTGAAATGGGGGCCCGAACACCTTTCCCGCACCCCGCTGTTCCAGACGTTCGTGGCGATCCAGAACCCCGACTTCCCGTTCGTGCTCGTCCTCGCGTACGTCGTGATGGCGCTGCCGTTCGTGTACCGGGCCTTGGACGCCGGGTTGCGCGCGATGGACGTACGCACCCTGGTCGAGGCGGCTCGCAGCTGTGGCGCGGGCTGGCCGCAGGCCCTCGTACAGGCTGTGCTGCCGAATCTGCGCGGGGCGCTGCTCAACGCGTCGTTCCTCACGCTGGCCCTGGTGCTCGGCGAGTTCACCGTCGCCCAGCTGCTCGGCTTCCAGCCGTTCGCCGTGTGGATCGTCAACGTCAGTGGCTCGCAGGCCCAGTTGTCCGTCGCCGTGTCCGTGCTCAGCCTGCTCGTCACCTGGGCACTCCTTCTCGCGCTCGCCGGATTCGGTGGGCGCTCCCGTACCGCTTCCCGGGGATGAACCATGACCGCAACCACGCTTGAGAAGGCGGCCACGGTGGCCGCGACCGTCGAATTCAAGGGCCTGCGCCGGGAGTTCGGCTCGTCCGTCGCGCTCGACGGGCTCGACCTGACCGCGCGGCCCGGCGAACTCCTCGCCCTGCTCGGCCCGTCCGGCTGCGGCAAGACCACGGCCCTGCGGATGCTCGCCGGGTTCGAACACCCCGACTCCGGTGAGGTGTTGGTCGACGGCGAGGACGTCACACGCGTCCCGGCACACCGGCGCGACGCCGGGATGGTCTTCCAGTCGTACAGCCTCTTCCCGCATCTCAGCGCGGTCGACAACGTGGCCTTCGGGCTGCGGATGCGCAAGGTGCGTACGGCCGAACGGCGGGCCCGCGCGGCCGAGTTGCTGGATCTCGTCGGGCTCGGCGACAAGGGCGCGAACTTCCCCCACCAGCTCTCCGGCGGCCAGCAGCAGCGCGTGGCACTGGCCCGCGCGCTCGCGCTGCGGCCCCGCGTCCTGCTGCTCGACGAGCCTCTGTCGGCGCTCGACGCCAAGGTGCGGCTCACGCTGCGCGACGAGATCCGCCGGCTTCAGCAGGAACTCGGCATCACCACCCTGTTCGTGACGCACGATCAGGAGGAGGCCCTGTCGATGGCGGACCGGGTCGCCGTGATGCGGGCCGGACGGCTCGAACAGTGCGCGGCTCCGGCGGAGTTGTACGGCCGGCCCGCGACCGCGTTCGTCGCCGAGTTCGTCGGCACCATGAGTCGCCTTCCGGGGCGGGTGGCCGACGGGATCGTCGAGGTGCTCGGGCAGCGGCTGCCGGTCGACGGCGAGGCGCCCGCCTCGCCGGAGGTGGACGTGCTCGTGCGGCCCGAGGTGGTGCGGGTGACGGCCGAGGACGCCGGCGACGCCCGGGTCGTCTCCTCCGCCTTCCTCGGCGCGGCCACCCGCGTCACCGTCCGGCTCCCCGACGGCACCGAGGTGAAGGCCGACCTGCCGACCCACGAGGCCGCCGCACTGGGCGCGGGCACCGCCGTGACCGTGAGCCTGCCGGAGCGCCCTGTCCTGGTCGCCGACCGCCTGTGAGAGAGAGCTGCGTGACCCCCCACACTCCCCGTCCCCTGCCTTCCCCTCACTCCGCCCGCACTTCCCAACAGCCGCTCCAGGCCGTCCTGTTCGACATGGACGGGACCCTCGTGGACACCGAGCGGCTGTGGTGGGAGGCGGTCGAGCACGTCGCGGTGGGGCTCGGCCGGCCGCTCGCGAAGGCCGACGAGGAGGATGTGCTCGGGCGGCCCGTCGAGCACACCGCCGAGGTGCTGAGCCGGGCCACGGGCGCCCCGTTCGCCGAGGTCGCCGCGGACCTGCACCGGGAGTTCGCCGTCCGGGTGCGCTCCGGTGTCGTGGCCAGGCCCGGCGCGCTCCGGCTCCTCGACGCCCTGGCCGCGGACGGCGTGCCCACCGCCCTGGTGACCGCCTCGCCGCGCGCCATCGCGGACCTCGTCGTCGAGTCGCTGGGCACCGGACGCTTCGCGGTCACCATCACTGCCGACGACACCCCGCGCACCAAGCCCGCCCCCGACCCGTATCTCGCCGCCTGCCGCGCCTTGGGCGTCGAACCCACCGCCTGTGTGGCCGTCGAGGACACCCGGACCGGGGTCTCCTCGGCGGAGGCGGCGGGCTGCGCGGTGCTCGCGGTGCCGTCGCTCGCGCCGATCGCCGCAGCTCCCGGGCGCACGGTGCTGGCTAGCCTGGAGGACGTGACCACGGCACGACTCCGCGACATGATCACGGCCCGTGAGCCGCTTGAGCAGGGCGGGCCACGTGAGCAGGGCGGGCCACGTGAGCAGGCTGAGCCGCACGAGCAGGGTGAGCCGCATGCGGCGCATGAGCTGTATGCGGCGCGCGAGCTGCGTGAGCCCCGTGAACTTCGCGTGATGAGCTGGAACCTCTGGTACGGCGGCACAAAGGTCAGCGATCACCGCGAGAAGCAGCTCAAGATCATCCTGGAGAACGGCGTCGACGTGGTCGGCCTCCAGGAGACGTTCGGCACTGCCGCCCGGGAACTCGCCGACGCACTGGGCTGGGAGTACCACCAGGCGGGCGAGAACCTCGGCGTCATCAGCCGGTATCCGATCACCGGCCGGCTGGGCGCCGCGGACCCCGGTTTCTACGGGGCGACCGGCGTACGGATCCGGGTGGGCGGACGCCAGGACGTCGTGCTGTGGAGCGCCCACCTCGACTGCGCGCCGTACGGACCGTACGAGGCCTCCTTCGACGGGCTCGCCGCGCCCGGCCTGACGGCCCACGAGTCGGGGCGGCTGGGGCAGGTACGGGAGATCCTGACCGCGATGGCCCCGGACCTCGCCGCCCGCGACACCACTCCGGTCCTCCTGGTCGGCGACTTCAACGCCCCCTCCCACCTGGACCGCGCGGACGCCGAGTGGCCCGTGACCAGGGCCGCGGAGGAGGCGGGCCTGCGCGACTCCTACCGCGAGGCACACCCCGACCCGGTCCGGAGCCCCGGCCACACCTGGTCACCGGTCCACCCGGAGCACGAGGACGGCAGCGGGCGCCCGGAGCCGCAGGACCGGATCGACTACGTGCTGTACGCGGGCGCCGGGCTCCGGGTGCTCAACTCCCGGACCCTCGTCACCGGCACTCCGCGCCCCTGGCCCGACGTCGAGGACAACGCCTGGCCCTCGGACCACGCGGCGGTGATCACGACATTCTCACTGGGCGGGGCGGCTGGTCCCGCCTAGGCTGGGCGTCATGACCTGGCGACATTGATCTACCAGCCGTGCCTCCCGAGGGGCCCGAGGACCGCCTCGGACGCCGTATCTCCGGCGTCCGAACTGTCCCTGCGGTCCCTGCGGGAAGGCCTCATGACTCTCTCACCTGCGCGTGCGCCCGGCTCCGGTCCCGGCTCAGACCCTGCCGTCCGTCGGTTGACGGCCACGCTGTACGGCTACGCGTTCCTCGACGACTTCGTCCTGCTCTACCCGGTGTACGCCCTGCTGTTCAGCGACACCGGGCTCACGATCTGGCAGATCTCCTCGCTGTTCGGCCTGTGGTCGCTGACCGGTGTCCTGCTGGAGATCCCGTCCGGCGTCTGGGCCGACGCCGTTTCGCGGCGTGTGCTGCTGTGGTTCGGCCCGCTGCTCACGGCCGCCGGATTCGCCCTGTGGGTGCTTGCCCCGTCGTACTGGGCCTTCGCCCTCGGCTTCGTCCTCTGGGGCGCCCATGGAGCGCTCGGCTCCGGCGCGCTGGAGGCCCTGGTGTACGAGGAGCTCGACCGGCTCGGCGCGGCCGACCGGTACGGGGCCGTCATGGGCCGGGCCCGCGCGGCCGGGCTCGTGGCCGTGATGGCGGCGATGGCGCTGGCCGGGCCGGTGTTCGCGTTCGGCGGCTATCCGGCCGTCGGGTTCGCCAGTGTGCTGGCCTGCCTGCTGACGGCGGCGGCCGCGACCCGGTTTCCGGAGCACCGGGAATCGGCGGGCGTGGCGAAAGGTGGCGGGTTCAACCGCCACTCCGGCCACGATCCCGGAGACGGACCCCGCGACGGCCTCGGCGGTGGATCCGGCGACGGCTTCGGCGACGGAGTCCGCCACGAGCGCGGCCGCGTGACCGGTGGCGGCCTCGGCGGTGGATCCGGCCGTGGCTGGACCCGGATGCTTCGGGTCGGGTTCGCCGAGGTCCGTGATGACCGGTCCGTTCGCGGGGCCCTGCTGCTCGTTCCGGCCGTAAGCGCCGTGTGGGGCGCCCTCGACGAGTACACACCGCTGCTCGTCCGCGACGCGGGTGTCGCGGAAACTGCCGTACCGCACTGGCTGTTGCTGATCTGGGCGGGGGCGACGGTCGGCGGGTTGCTTGCCGGTGCGGGACAGCGGCTGGGCTCGGGCGGGTTCGCCGGGCTGCTCGCGGTCTCCGCACTGGCACTGGCCGCTGGTGCGTGGGCGAAGACTCCGGCCGGCATCTGGCTGGTGGCGGTCGCCTTCTGCGGATTCCAGCTGGCGACCGTGCTGGCCGACGCCCGGCTTCAGGACCGTATCGCCGGAACCGGCCGGGCCACCCTGACCTCGGTGGCCGGCGTGGGCACCGAACTGACCACCGTCGCCGTGTTCGTCGCCTACTCGGTGGCCGCGACATCGACCACGCACGGTGCCGCGTTCGCGCTGTTCTCGGTGCCCTACCTCGTGACGGCGGTGTTGCTGGCGGCCGCCGGGAAGGGGGCCGCCCGCCGGACGGGCCCCTAGGTCGTGTCCGCAAAGTCCCTCCTGCCCGGCGACGCCTGGCACGTACTCTCGCCGCACCGGGCGAAGCCCCACGTACAACCAGTACGAGGGACTCCGCCCGGCACTCCCCCAGCCTCCGGCCGGGGGGACCCCCAGAGCACGCACCAGACGCCGCCGGGCCCGCCCTCCGGGCGGACGACGGGACTTTGCGGACACGACCTAGAACTTCGGGTTCCAGGGCACGACCGTGAAGTCGCCCGTGCCCTTCTTGACCTTCTCGAAGGGCGCGGAGCCGACGCACTTGGGCAGGTCCTTCGTCTCGACGGGGTTTCCGGTGGAGGCCCAGCTGTAGCCGAGCCGGTCGCGTCCTCCGGTGTCGTGCACCGTGATGCCGACCCGTGTGCCCTTGGCGCCGGGCAGGTCGGAATCGGTGACGACACCGGAGACGACGGCCACCTTGCCGCCGGTGACGAGGCAGTCCACCTCGGCCTTCGCCCAGGCACCGTCGCCGTCGGCGTAGTGGCTCCACTCGAAGGTGCCGGTGGCCTTCAGCGGATCGTCGTTGTTCTTCGCCGCCAGATGCGCGTCGAAGGAGAACGTGATGTCGTCCCCGGCGGACCGGTACAGCTTCGCGCTGCCGGTGAGCGCGGCGGCCTCACGCCGCGGCTCACCGGACGCGGCGGCGGGGGCCGACCCGGAGGCGGTGGACGGCACTGCGATGGCGGGCGGTGCTGCGCTCGCTGAGGCGACTGAGGCGACTGAGGTGTCTGGGGTGTCTGAGGAAGCTTTGCTGCTGGAGGCGGCTGCGCTGCTGTTCGACGGCGTGGCGGAGGCAGTGGCAGTGGCTGACGCGGCGGCCCCGGCGGTGAGGAGCAGCGCGGCACCGAGCACGGCGGTCTTCGTACGGCGGTTCATGTCGGCCCTTTCAACGGATCGGCTTGGGTGGAACGGTTTCGACGGTTCGGCTTGGACGGTTCGGTTTCGACGGTTCGGCTTCGCCGGTTCGGTTTCGACGGCACGGCTTCGATGGATCGGCGGTCGGCGCGGACAGCACTCACTGTCCCGGCGCCGGCGCCGCGCCACATCCCGCCGAAGGCTGCACCGCGCCTCCGCCGCCCGGCGGGGGAGTACGCCCCTGACCTGCGCCTCTGGGAGGAGGAGCCCTCATACCAGGCGAGCGCAACGGATCGCCGCCGGACCGCCGACGGACGCAACGATTCGTTCACCGGCGCGCAACGGCTCCTCCTTGTCCGCCCCAGTCCGCCGCCCGTACCGTCTATCTGGCCCCCGAACCCCCTCCGATCCCGGCGAGGAACACGCATGCGCACCGCCCTGCTCCAGAGCTCCGGCCGTCCCGGCTCCGTCGTCGAGAACCTCAAGGTCCTCGACGAGGCCGCGGGCCGTGCCGCCGCCGCGGGCGCCGGGCTCCTCGCCGCCCCGGAGATGTTCCTGACCGGCTACGCGATCGGCGCCGACGTGCACCGCCTCGCCGAGCCCGCCGACGGCGACGCCGCGGACGCGGTAGCCGAGATCGCCTGCCGGCACGGCGTGGCCGTCGCCTACGGCTACCCGGAGCGCGCGGCGGAGCTGGTCTTCAACTCGGCCCAGCTGATCTCCGCCGACGGCACGCGCCTCGCCAACTACCGCAAGACACACCTCTTCGGCTGCTTCGAGCGGGACTGGTTCACCCCCGGCGACGAGCCGGTCGTCCAGGCCGAGCTGGACGGCCTCCGGGTCGGCCTGATGATCTGCTACGACGTGGAGTTCCCGGAGAACGTCCGCGCGCACGCCCTCGCCGGTACCGACTTCCTCGTGGTGCCCACGGCCCAGATGCACCCGTTCCAGTTCGTCGCCGAGTCCGTCGTACCGGTGCGGGCCTTCGAGAACCAGATGTACGTCGCGTACGTCAACAGGGTCGGTGCGGAAGGGGAGTTCGAGTTCGTCGGGCTCTCCACGCTGGCCGGCCCCGACGGGGGCGCCCGGGCCCGCGCCGGCCGCGGTGAGGAACTCGTCCTCGGTGACGTGGACCCCGCCCTCCTCGCCGCCTCACGCGAGGCGAACCCGTACCTGAAGGACCGCCGCCCCGGCCTCTACGGGTCCCTCGTCTGACATCCCCGAGGCCCTCGGGCCACCTCCGGGCAGGCCCCAGATCCACCGGGCCTGCCCCAGACCCACCAGGCAGCCTCACCACACAGCTTTCCCCGCAAGGAGTCCGTACCCCATGACGTCCACGGTGCCCCCCGCCGTCCCGCACACCGACGCGCAGCCGCCGATCACCATGTTCGGCCCGGACTTCCCGTACGCGTACGACGGCTTCCTCGCGCATCCCGCGGGCCTGGGCCAGATACCGGCCACCGAGTTCGGCGCCGAGGTCGCCGTGATCGGCGGCGGGCTGTCCGGCATCGTGGCCGCGTACGAGCTGATGAAGATGGGGCTCAAGCCCGTCGTGTACGAGGCCGACCAACTCGGCGGCCGGCTGCGGACGGTGGGCTTCGACGGGTGCGACCCCTCGCTCACCGCCGAGCTGGGCGCGATGCGCTTCCCGCCGTCCTCCACGGCGCTCCAGCACTACATCGACCTGGCGGGGCTGCGGACCGAACCGTTCCCCAACCCCCTCGCCGAGGCGACGCCCTCGACCGTCGTCGACCTCAAGGGCGAGTCACACTACGCGACCACCGTCGACGACCTGCCGCAGGTCTACCGCGACGTGATGAACGCGTGGAGCGCCTGCCTCGAAGAGGGCGCCGACTTCCGCGACATGAACCGTGCCATGCGCGAGCGCGACGTGCCGCGCATCCGCGAGATCTGGGCAAAGCTCGTCGAGAGGCTCGACGACCAGACCTTCTACGGCTTCCTCTGCGCGTCGGAGGCCTTCACATCCTTCCGGCACCGCGAGATCTTCGGCCAGGTCGGCTTCGGCACGGGCGGTTGGGACACGGACTATCCCAACTCGATCCTCGAAATCCTGCGTGTTGTCTACACCGAGGCCGACGACCACCACCGAGGCATCGTCGGCGGCAGCCAGCAACTCCCGCTGCGCCTGTGGGAGCGCGAGCCGGAGAAGATCGTGCACTGGGCGTACGGAACGTCGCTGGCCTCGCTGCACGACGGGACGCCGCGACCGGCCGTGACCCGCCTGCACCGCACGGCGGGCAACGGGATCACGGTCACCGACGCCTCCGGCGACATCCGTACGTACCGGGCGGCGATCTTCACCGCCCAGTCCTGGATGCTGCTGTCCAAGGTGGCCTGCGACGACGCGCTCTTCCCGATCGACCACTGGACGGCGATCGAGCGCACCCACTACATGGAGTCCTCGAAGCTCTTCGTGCCGGTCGACCGGCCGTTCTGGCTGGACAAGGCCGTCGACGACAGGGGAAATCCGACCGGCCGGGACGTGATGTCCATGACCCTCACCGACCGGATGACGCGCGGGACCTACCTCCTCGCTGACGGTCCCGACAAGCCCGCCGTCATCTGCCTCTCCTACACCTGGTGCGACGACAGCCTGAAGTGGCTGCCGCTGTCCGCGAACGAGCGGATGGAGGTCATGCTGAAATCGCTCGGCGAGATCTACCCGAACGTCGACATCAGGAAGCACATCATCGGCAACCCGGTGACCGTGTCCTGGGAGAACGAGCCCTACTTCATGGGCGCGTTCAAGGCCAACCTGCCCGGCCACTACCGCTACCAGCGGCGCCTTTTCACGCACTTCATGCAGGACCGGCTGCCCGAGGACAAGCGGGGCATCTTCCTCGCGGGCGACGACATCTCCTGGACGGCGGGCTGGGCCGAGGGCGCCGTCCAGACCGCACTCAACGCCGTGTGGGGCGTCATGCACCACTTCGGCGGCGCGACGGACCCGGCCAACCCCGGCCCCGGCGACGTGTACGACGAGATCGCGCCGGTGGAACTGCCCGAGGACTGAGCGCTCTCCCGGGTGACCACCTGGTCAGCCGCCCGGCCTCCGGGTCAGTGGTACGCGAGAGGAGTGAGCAGGCACCGGCCCACCAGCCCCACCCCCATATCGAGCCGCTCGACGAACTCCTCGGCCAGGTCGGGGAGTTCCCGCAGCGCCCACACCGCACGGGCGGCCGACCACGCCGCGTCCCGGGCCCGGTCCAGGCTCCACGCGCCGAGCAGATGGGTCAGCGGGTCGGCGATCTGGAGCAGATCGGGGCCCGGCATCAGATCTTCGCGGATGCGCTCCTCCAGCGAGACGAGGACATCCCCCACGCGGTCGAACGCGTCCTCCAGCTCCGCCGGTTCGCAGTCGAGCGTACGACAAGTGTCTACAACCGCGAGCGCCAGATCGTGCCCAATGTGCGCATTGATGCCCGCAAGGGCGAACTGCAACGGACGTACTCCTGGATGCCGCCGGAGCTGGAACAGCGGCCGCCAGCAGGCGGGGGGACGGCGCTCGTCCGCGACCGCCTCGACGGCCGCCAGGTAGCGCTCCGCGAACAGTACGTCCAGCGTGATCGCGGCCCGCGCATCGGTGAACTGCCCTGCGTCCAGGCGCCGATCGACCTCTTCGGTGACGGCGAGATAGACGCGGTTGAAGACCGCGACACCGTCGCGCTCGGGCCAGATCGCGTCGAGCGCCCGCATCCGGTGCACCACCGCGTCGACGCCGTGCACGCGAGCCGTGAACTGTTTCAACCGCACCATGGGGGCAGGGTCCCAGGCTTAGGGTGTCCGGAGGGCCGCCGGGCCGCACGCTTCCCCAGAACGGGGGAACACGTGGGCCCCGGAGGAGGGGGAGAACCACGTGTCAGGCCAACGTGCCCAGCGCCTGGCCGAACGCAGGGTGGAGCGCAGGCGCGCCGCCCGGCGCAGCGCCATGGTCGCCGTGGCGTCCGCGGTCGCCGTGGTCGGCACCGTGACGGGGATGATGTCCGCGCTCGACGAGGGCCGCGGCACCGACGAGGCACGCCCCGACGTGACCAGTTCACCGCTTCTGCAGCCGCTGCCCGCCGTGCCCACTCCCACGCCCTCGGAGACGTCCGCCTCCCCGTCGCCCTCCCCGTCCAGGACCAAGGCCAAGGCGAGCCCGAAGCCGTCGAAGACCGAGGCGACGAAGCCGCGGACGGAGCCCGTGTCCGGCCAGCTCTACCGCCACCCCGATTCCAACGTCCTCGACTGGATAAGCGACCACCGCGACGACCCGCGCCGCCCGGTGATCGAGTCCCGGATAGCGGCCCAGCCGGCCGCCATGTGGTTCGCGGACTACACGCCGTCGAACATCACCTCCCGGGTCAGGGCCGTCACGTCGGCGGGCTCGGCGAGGGGCCAGGTCCCGGTCGTCGTCCCGTACGCGATCTCGAACCGCGACTGCGGCGGTGCCTCGCAGGGCGGTGCGCCGGACCTCGGGGCGTACGACGGATGGATCGACAAGTTCGCGGCCGGCCTTGGCTCCGACGACGTCATCGTGATCCTGGAGCCCGACGCGATCGCCCAGTCCGACTGCCTCTCCGAAGGCGACCGGGCCGCCCGCTTCGCCTCGCTGGCCCGCGCGGGACGCGTCCTCAAGACGGCCAACCCGAATGCGCGGGTCTACTTCGACGCGGGCCACTCCGGCTGGAACACACCGGAGACGGCGGCCGACCTGCTGCGCCGGGCCGGTGCCGCGTCCGCCGCCTCCTCGGACGGCATCTTCAGCAACGTCTCCAACTTCCACCGGACGAGCGACGAGGTCGCCTACGTCCGCCGGACCCTCGACGCCCTCGGCGGTCCCGCGAGCCTGGGCGGCGTCATCGACACCAGCCGCAACGGCAACGGCGCCCCGCCCGCCGGCGTGTGGTGCGACCCCGAGGGCCGGAAGCTCGGACAGGCACCGACCCTGCGCACCGGAGAGGCCAGGATCGACGCCTATCTGTGGGTGAAGCTGCCCGGGGAGTCCGACGGCTGTCAGGGCGCGCCGGGCACGTTCGCACCCGACTACGCCTACGACTTGGCACGCTGACCGACCCGCCGACCCGCCGACCCGCCGACCCGCCGACCCGCGCGGCCGGTTCAGGGCCTGGGGTCCGGAACCTTCGCGTCCGCCGGGGCGACCTTCCCGCCGCTCTGGCGGCCGCTGGTGCGCAGCACGCCCGCGAACGCGGCGACGCCGCAGGTCAGCACCGTCACCAGGACGAAGGACGTCACCAGACTCGTCGCGTCCGCCACCGTGCCGATCGCGGACGGCGCGATCAGACCCGAGGTGTACGTGATGGTCGCGACGCCCGCGATGGCCTGGGACGGGTTGGGGCCGCTGCGACCGGCCGCGGCGAAGCAGAGCGGGACCACGACGGCGATACCGAGGCCCAGCAGCGCGAAGCCCGTCATGGCCACGGCGGCGCTCTGGGCGACCACGACGAGCAGCGCACCGAGGGCCGCCAGGACACCGCTGACGCGTACCGTACGGACCGGACCGAAGCGGTCCACCACCGCGTCGCCCGCGAACCGCCCGATCGCCATGGTGAGCGCGAAGCCCGTCGTGCACGCGGCCGCGACCCCCGCCGAGCTGTCGAGGACGTCCCGCAGATACACCGCCGACCAGTCCAGGCTCGCCCCCTCCGCGAACACCGCGCAGAAGCCGATCGCGCCGATGAGCAGCGCCGACTTCGGAGGCAGCGCGAAGCGCGGGGGCGGTTCCTCGTCCTCGGTGGGACGCAGGTCCAGCACCCACTGACAGGCGGCCACACCGAGCAGCGTGAGCGTCACCGCCGCGAGCGCGTGGTGCAGGCGCGCGTCCGAGCCCAGATGGGCGGCGAGCGTGCCTGCCGCCGAGCCGATCAGGGCGCCCGCGCTCCACATGCCGTGCAGCCCGGACATGATCGACTTGTCGAGCCGGTTCTCGATCTCGACGCCCAGCGCGTTCATCGCCACATCGGCCATGCCCGCCGTCGCGCCGTAGACGAACAGGGCCGCGCACAGGGTGACCAGGTTCGGCGCGAGCGCCGGGAGGACGAGGGCGAGCGTCCACAGCGAGATCAGGCCGCGCAGGGCCGCGCGGGCGCCGAAGCGGTGGCTGACGCTGCCCGCGAGCGGCATGGCCACGGAGGCGCCGATCGCGGGGAAGGCGAGCGCCAGGCCGAGTTGGCCCGGGCTCACGGAGGCGTGGTCCTGGATCCACGGGACGCGGGTCGCGAACGAACCGGTGACCGCGCCGTGCACGGCGAACACCGCCGCCACGGCGTACCGGGAGCGCCTCACCTCTCGCTGGTCGTAGACCACGTCACTCATTCTCCCGGCCCCTCCCCGTCCTCTTCCTGTCCTCTCCCCACTGTGCTGCCGTAAACTATCAGGAACCCTGCCTGATAGATAGGCGGTATCGGGCCGCGCCGCCCCGGCCCCACCGATCTGGAAGGATCCCGGCATGCCCGCATCACCGAGCACCGCCCGGGCCATCAACGACCGGCTCGCCCTGCGTCTCCTCCAGCAGGAGGGCCCTTTGACGGCAGGGCAGTTGAAGCAGCTCACCGGCCTGTCCCGGCCTTCGGTCGCCGACCTCGTAGAACGCCTGGCCGCGGCCGGACTCATCGGCGTCGTGGGGGAGTCGGGCACCCGGCGCCGCGGCCCGAACGCCAAGCTGTACGGGATCGTCGCCGACCGGGCGCACCTGGCCGCACTGGACGTACGGACCGAGGGCGTGGCCGTCCTCGTGTCGGATCTGCTGGGCTCGGTGCTGGCCGAGGCGTCGGTGCCGATCGGCGACGAGACGGACACCGGGCCCGCCGTCGAGCAGGCGGTCGCGCTGGTCGAACGTACGGCCAAGGAGGCCGGCGTCGAGCGGCTGCACACCATCGGTGTCGGAGCCCCGGGACTGATCGACCCCGCCACCGGCGAACTCCGCGGCTCCTCGGGGCTGCCCGAATGGCACCGCCGCCTCGTCGCGGCGTTGCAGGAGCGACTCCCGGCCCGCGTCCTCGTCGAGAACGAGACCAACCTCGCCGCGCTGGCCGAGCAGCGCGACGGAGCCGCACGGGACCGCGACACCTTCGTCCTGCTCTGGCTCGGCCACGGCATCGGCGCGGCCGTCGTCCTCGACGACGTCCTGCGGCGAGGTGCCTCCGGCGGTACGGGCGAGATCGGCTTCCTGCCGGTGCCGGGTACGAACGGCCTGCCGTCCGCGACGGACTGCGAGGGCGGTTTCAACTCCCTCGCGGGCGCCGCGGCGATCACCGAACTGGCGGCCCGGCACGGGATCGTGGCGCCCGCCGTGTCCCACGAACCGCATGCGGCGGCGCTGGTGCGGGAGGCGGTGCGGCGGGAGGCGGTGACGGGGGTCGCGGTGGGGCGGGTCGCGGCCGACGCCGGGGAGCCCTCGGCTTCGGGATTCCTCGACACGCTCGCCGATCGCGTCGTCCTCGGGGCCGCGTCCGTCGTCGCCGTGCTGGACCCGGGATGCGTGGTCCTCGCGGGCGAGATCGGCGGGGCGGGCGGCGAGGCGCTGGCCGCCCGTGTCCAGGACCGGGTCGGCCGAATGTCGCCGCTGCCCACCGAGGTGCGGGCCGGCACCCTCGGCGGCGGCGCCGTGCTCCGCGGGGCGCTGCTGATGGCGCGGGACGGGGCCCAGGACGAACTGTTCGCACCTCCGGAGAGGTGAGACCGCCTCCGGGGAGGCGACGGCCGCCCGGGGGTCCGGCGGTCGCCTCCGGCGAGGTGACCAGGGCGGTCGGTGTCCGGGATCGGAGACCCGGCGGCGGGGCAAGGGCCTCCGTCACCGCCGCCGGGTCGTTCTGGGGACGGGCCGGCGAACGCGGAGCCCGAAAAGGCATCAGTGAACGCAGACCCTAAAGTGGACTAGACCACAGCGTCAAATAGGTATGGACCAATGGTAAGGCGCCGTGTCCGAACGGTAGTTGGTCCTTCGTGAGTGTTCAGTGAAGTCCATCTGCACGCCCTGTGAGGCAGCCCACAGCATTCGCCCGCATGGGCGTCGATCAGGCGTGGCACACTGAGTCTGTACCAGAAGCAGCGCACTCCGGGGTCGGTGAAAGTCCGAACCGGCGGTTACAGTCCGCGACCCGGTCGCTTCCAGCGGCCGGTTGACCAGGTGAAATTCCTGGACCGACGGTTAAAGTCCGGATGGGAGGCAGTGCGCGGCGGGCGGGCATTCGTGCGCGCCGCCGTCTGTTTCGACGTGTCCCACGGGCACGTCCTACTACGCGGCGTCGCCCCCGGTGTCCTCGCTCGCTCATATCTGTCGTCATCGACAGGCCCCGGAGTCCGTGCCCGAAGAGGCAGGAGGACCCGGGAAGTGTTCACCGGAATCGTCGAAGAGCTGGGTGAGATCACCGCCGTCGAGAACCTCGGCGACGCCTCCCGTTTCCGGCTCCGTGGCCCCGTAGTAACCGAAGGCGCCCGCCACGGCGACTCCATCGCCGTCAACGGTGTCTGTCTGACGGTCGTCGAGCACGAGGGCGACGAGTTCACCGCCGACGTGATGGCGGAGACCCTGGACCGCTCCAGCCTCGGCGTCCTCGCCGTCGGCTCCCGCGTCAACCTCGAACGCCCCATGGCCGTGGGTGAGCGCCTCGGCGGACACATCGTGCAGGGCCATGTGGACGGCACGGGCGAGGTCATCGAGCGCAAGCCGTCCGAGAACTGGGAGATCGTGAAGATCTCCCTCCCCGCGGACCTCACGCGTTACGTGGTCGAGAAGGGCTCCATCACCGTCGACGGCATCAGCCTGACCGTCGTCGAGGCGGGCCCCGACTTCTTCACCGTCAGCCTCATCCCGACCACCCTCGACCTGACCACGCTCGGCCTCAAGCAGCCCGGCGACCCGGTCAATCTGGAGGTCGACGTGATCGCCAAGTACGTCGAGCGACTGCTCGGCGCACGGGGAGAGCAGCCGGCCGCGCTGCCCGGCACCCAGGGAGCGACGTCGTGAACTGGCTCAACTCCGAGGCGTTCACGCTCTTCGGCCAGCACATCAAGTGGGCCGACATGATCGGCAACGTGATCGGTCTCATCGGCCTCGCCCTCGGCTGGCGGCGGTCCATCTGGACCTGGCCCGTCCAGTTCCTGTCCGGTGCCATCCTCCTCGCGGCCTTCGCCACCGCCCACCTCTCCGGCAGCGCCGGCAAGCAACTGGTGGTCATGGCGGTCGCCCTGTGGGGCTGGTGGCAGTGGAACCGTGGCAAGGGCGGTGCGCAGGACGGCTCCATCGCCGTGCGCTTCGCCACCTGGCGCGAGCGCGGGTACCTCCTCGGCGCCGCGGCCGTCGGCACCCTCGCGGTCGGCAGCCTCTTCACCGCGTACCCGACGCTCTCCTGGGACCCCTGGCCGGACGCGTACATCTTCGTCGGCACGGTCGTCGCGATGTACGCCCAGGCGCGCGGCATGGTCGAGTTCTGGTTCGCCTGGCTGCTCGTCGACCTGGTGGGCGTGCCGCTCAACTTCGCCAACGGCTTCGCCTTCTCCGGCTTCGTCTACATCATCTACGGCGCGCTCGTCCTGTGGGGCATGCGCGACTGGTGGCTGCGCTCCCGCAAGGCCGGGCAGCCTCTCCCGGAAGGAGCCCCGGCATGACATCCCACCCGTCTCCCACCCCCGCCCTGAACGAGGCGCTTCGCGCCGCCCCCCTGTGCGCCGAAGTCTGGTACAGCACGGGCCACGATCAAGACGTCTCGGACTTCGCGCTCGACCCGGTCGAGCAGGCCATCGCGGACATCGCGGCGGGCCGCCCGATCGTGGTCGTCGACGACGAGGACCGGGAGAACGAGGGCGACCTCGTCATCGCCGCCGAGAAGGCGACCCCCGAGATCATCGCCTTCATGATGAGCGAGTGCCGCGGCCTGATCTGCGCGCCCATGGAGGGCGACGAGCTCGACCGCCTCCAACTCCCGCAGATGGTCGAGAACAACACCGAGTCGATGCGCACCGCCTTCACGGTCTCCGTCGACGCGGGGCCCGCGTACGGCGTGACCACCGGCATCTCCGCCGCCGACCGTGCCACCACGCTCCAACTGCTGGCCGGCGGCGCGGCAGCGGCGGACGACTTCGTGCGCCCCGGCCACATCTTCCCGCTGCGCGCCAAGCCCGGGGGCGTCCTGGTCCGCAACGGCCACACCGAGGCCGCCGTCGACCTCGCCCGGCTCGCGGGTCTGCGCCCGGCCGGCGCCATCGTCGAGATCGCGGGCGAGGACGGCCGGATGCTGCGCCTGCCCGAGCTGATCCCGTTCGCCCGCAAGCACGGCCTGACGATCATCTCCATCGAGGACCTGATCGCCTACCGCCGCACCGCCGAGCCCACCGTCCGCCGCGAGGCCGAGACCCAACTGCCCACCGCCTTCGGCGAGTTCACGGCCTTCGGCTACCGCTCCATCGTGGACGGCGTCGAGCACGTCGCCCTCGTACACGGCGAGATCGGTGACGGCGAGGACGTCCTCGTCCGCGTCCACTCCGAATGCCTCACCGGCGACATCTTCCACTCGCTGCGCTGCGACTGCGGCCCCCAGCTCGAAGCCTCCCTGGAGCGCATCCAGGCCGAGGGCCGCGGCATCGTCGTCTACCTCCGCGGCCACGAAGGGCGCGGCATCGGGCTCCTGTCCAAGCTGCGCGCGTACGAACTCCAGGAGCAGGGGCACGACACCCTCGACGCCAACCTGGAACTGGGCCTGCCCGCCGACGCCCGGGACTACGCGGCCGGCGCGCAGATCCTGGACGACCTCGGGGTGCGCAGCCTGCGCCTGATGACCAACAACCCCGACAAGACCGACGCGCTCCTCCGCCACGGCCTCACGGTCACCCGGCGCGAGCCGATGCCCGTACAGGCGGGCGAGCACAACCTCCGGTATCTGCGCACCAAGCGGGACCGGATGGGACACGACCTGCCCTGGCTGGACCCGACCACCGTGTCGGCCTGCGGCAACCAGTAACGAAGAAAAAAGCACGAGGAGACACAGACGTGAGCGGCAAGGGCGCACCCGAACTGTCCGTACGCAACTGCAGCGACCTGCGGGTCGCCGTCATCGCGGCACAGTGGCACGAGAAGGTGATGGACGGTCTCGTCGACGGCGCGCTGCGCGCCCTGCACGAGTTGGGAATCGACGAGCCGACCCTCCTGCGGGTCCCCGGCAGCTTCGAGCTGCCGGTCGTCGCGAAGGTCCTCGCGGGCCGCGGGTACGACGCGATCGTCGCGCTGGGCGTCGTCATCCGCGGCGGCACCCCCCACTTCGAGTACGTGTGCCAGGGCGTCACCCAGGGCCTCACCCAGGTCTCCATCGACACCGGCGTCCCCGTCGGCTTCGGTGTGCTGACCTGCGACACCGAGGAACAGGCCCTGGACCGCGCGGGCATCGAGGGCTCGAACGAGGACAAGGGGCACGAGGCGGTGACGGCGGCGGTGGCGACGGCGGCCACCCTCCGCTCAGTATCCGAACCCTGGCGCTGAGCGAACGGCGGTTGCGCGTAGGGTGGGCAGCACCATGTCCAATAAGACGTTCGAGGAGCTCTTCGCCGAGCTCCAGCACAAGGCCGCCACCGGCGACCCCGCCACTTCCCGCACCGCTGAGCTGGTCGGCAAGGGCGTCCATGCCATCGGCAAGAAGGTCGTCGAAGAGGCCGCCGAAGTCTGGATGGCCGCCGAGTACGAGGGCAAGGAAGCGGCCGCCGAGGAGATCTCGCAGCTGCTCTACCACGTCCAGGTGATGATGGTCGCCCGCGGAATCTCGCTGGACGACGTCTACGCCCACCTGTAAGTCTCCTGGTTCCACCCAAAACCCCGTCACGCAAAGGAAGCCGACCTCATGCTGCGCATCGCCGTCCCCAACAAGGGTTCCCTGTCAGGCCCCGCGGGGGAGATGCTGCATGAGGCCGGCTACCAGCAGCGCCGGGAAGCCAAGGAGCTGCGGATCGTCGACCCGGAGAACGAGGTCGAGTTCTTCTACCTCCGCCCCCGCGACATCGCGATCTACGTCTCCTCCGGCAAGCTCGACATCGGCATCACCGGCCGCGATCTGCTCATCGACTCCGGCGCCAACGCGGAGGCCATCCTCCCGCTCGGCTTCGCCCGCTCCACCTTCCGCTTCGCCACCAAGCCCGGCACGGCAGGCTCCGTCGAGGACCTCGCCGGTATGACCGTGGCCACCTCGTACGAGGGCATCGTCGCCAAGTACCTCGCCGACCACGGCATCGACGCCTCCGTCGTCCACCTCGACGGCGCCGTCGAGACGGCCATCGAGCTGGGCGTCGCCGAGGTCATCGCGGACGTCGTCGAGACCGGCACCTCGCTGCGCAACGCGGGCCTTGAGGTCTTCGGCGAGCCGATCATGAAGTCCGAGGCCGTCGTCATCCGCCGCGCCGGCGCGGCGGCCACCGGAGCCTCCGAGGAAACAGAGCCCAAGGTCCAGCAGTTCCTGCGCCGCCTCCAGGGAGTCCTCGTCGCGCGGACCTACGTGATGATGGACTACGACTGCCGCGTCGAGCAGCTGGAGAAGGCCGTCGCCCTCACCCCGGGCCTGGAGTCGCCGACCGTCTCGCCGCTGCACAACGAGGGCTGGGTCGCCGTGCGCGCGATGGTCCCGAGCAAGGAAGCCCAGCGGATCATGGACGACCTGTACGACATCGGCGCGCGGGCCATCCTGACCACGGCCATCCACGCCTGCCGCCTCTAACGACCTCGGGGGAGATAGGGAGTGGATCAAGGAGTGGCGTCTGGTGCGTGCGATCGCAAGGCGCCGGGATGTCCTCGTAGCGGAGCTACTAGGGCATTTCGGCAACGCGGCGAGCGTGCGTGCCAGACGCCGCGACGCCACTCCCTATCTCCCCCGAGGTCGTAAGGACCGCCCACCATGTCGGACGCACCAGAGCTGCCCGCTCTTCCCGTCACCTTCCGGCCGGGCCGTACCCGAGCCGTCCTGCTGACCGCCGGTGCCACGATCTTCGTGGTCATCACCACGGTCGCGATGCTGCTGGAAAAACTCGGCCCGGGGGAACGCAGCAGCTTCGTCTTCACCGGCGCCCTGCTCTTCGGCGTGCTCGTACTGCTCTCCAGGCCGAAAGTCGTCGCCGACGAGTCCGGGGTCACCGTCGTGAACATCGCCAGCAGCCGACGGCTGGCCTGGCCGGAGATCCTGCAGGTCAACCTGCGCCCCGGCGACCCGTGGGTGTTCCTGGACCTCAGCGACGGCACCAGCCTGCCCGCGCTCGGCATCCAGCCGGGCATCGCCAAGCAGCGTGCGATCCGCGACGCCCGTACGCTGCGCGCCCTCGCCGAGACCCGCTCCGTCCACGTGCCCGACGGACAGCAGGAAGACCAGCACGACGAACATCACGGCTGACTCTCGGCCTTCCACCCTGCCGCACGGGCCCATGTCTTGATTAATCTGTTGGCGGAGGCGTTTTCGTTGCGCCTCCGCCGCTGACATTCCACCCGGTATTCAGCGGCCCCCTGCTATTCGAGGAGTGACTCCCTCCAGCGATGGACGGATCGTCCTGTAGTACCTGCGCCGCCCCCTCCCGACATATCGAGGCGGCGGCATGACCATCCCCTTGCTGCTCCTCGGGGCGGCGTTCCTGTTGATTCTCGCCAACGGCTTCTTCGTGGCGGCCGAGTTCGGCCTCGTCACGGTGGAGCGCCCCGACGCCGAGAAGGCCGCCGCCGAGGGCGACCGACGGGCCCGTACGGTCGTCAACTCGCTCAAGGAGCTGTCCTTCCAGCTCTCCGGCACCCAGCTCGGCATCACCATCACCTCGCTCGTCGTCGGCATGCTCGCCGAACCGGCGCTCGCCGAGCTCCTGAACGGCCCCATCACCGCGGCCGGCATCCCCGAAGGCGCTGTGTCCGGTGTCGCCGTGGTCTTCGGCATGCTGCTGGCCTCGGCCGTGCAGATGGTGATCGGCGAGCTCGTGCCCAAGAACTGGGCGGTCTCCAGGCCCATGCAGGTCGCGCGGTTCGTCGCGGGCCCGCAGCACGCCTTCTCGACCGTCTTCCGGCCGGTGATCTCGGGGCTGAACTCCGTGGCCAACCGGCTCGTCCGCACACTGGGCGTCGAGCCCACCGCAGAGCTGGCGTCCGCCCGCACCCCCGGCGAGCTCGTCTCCCTGGCCAGGCACTCGGCCCGGGCCGGCGCCCTGGAGCAGGACACCGCCGACCTGTTCGTCCGTACGCTCTCGCTGGCCGACCTCACCGCGCAGCACGTCATGACCCCGCGCGTGAAGGTCAGCGCCCTCCAGTCCTCCGCGACCGCCGAGGACGTCGTCAACCTCACCCGCGCCACCGGCCTGTCCCGCTTCCCCGTCTACCGGGAGCGGATCGACGAGATCGTCGGCATGGCGCACCTCAAGGACGCCCTCGCGGTGCCCTCGCACGACCGGCTGCGCACGCCCGTCACCCGGATCGCCCAGGCCCCGCTGCTCGTCCCGGAGACGCTGCCCGTGCAGCCCCTCCTGGAGCGGCTGCGCAACGAACAGCCCATCGCCGTCGTCGTCGACGAATACGGCGGCACGGCCGGCGTGGTCACCCTGGAGGACATCGTCGAGGAACTCGTCGGCGAGGTCCGCGACGAGCACGACGACGTACTCAACGAACCCCCCGAACTCGCCGCCGCACCGGCCGAGGACGGCCGGCCCGCCTGGGACGCCGACGGCAGCTGCCGCGTCGACATCCTCCAGCGGATAGGCCTGGACGTCCCCGAGGGCCCGTACGAGACGGTCGCCGGCCTCGTCGCCGATCTGCTCGGCCGGATCCCCGCACCCGGCGACAAGGCCGACCTGCCGGGCTGGCGCCTCTCGGTGCGCCAGGTCGGGCACTACCGGGCCGAACGGGTCCGGCTGGTCAGGATCGCCGGTGCCGCTCCGGCTTCCGCGGCCTCGGCTGCGGCTTCGGCGTCGTCGGCTTCCGTTTCCGCTTCCGCGGTGGAGGCAGCCCGATGAGCGTGCTCCAACTCCTGTTCGCCGTCCTGCTCGTGCTCGCCAACGGCTTCTTCGTCGGCGCCGAGTTCGCGCTGGTCTCCGTCCGCCGCAGCCAGATCGAACCGCTCGGCACCGCACGGGCCCGGCAGGTCATGTACGGCCTGGAGAACCTGCCGCAGATGATGGCCGCCGCGCAGTTCGGCATCACCGTCTGCTCGCTGACGCTCGGCGCGGTCGCCGAACCCACCGTCGCGCACCTCCTGGAGCCGGTGTTCCACGCCGTGCACCTCCCCGAGGGCATGATCCACCCGCTCGGGTACGTCATAGCCCTCGCCGCGGTCGTCTTCCTGCACCTCGTCGTCGGCGAGATGCTGCCGAAGAACCTGGCGATGGCCGCCCCCGAGAAGACCGCGCTGTGGCTCAGCCCCGGCCTGGTCGCCTTCGCCCGGCTGTGCAAGCCGGTCACCCTGGGTCTCGGCGCCTGTGCCCGCGTCATCCTCAGGCTCTTCCACGTCGAGCCCAAGGACGAGGTCGAGGCGGTCTTCACCAGCGAGCAGCTCAACCGGCTCGTCGAGGACGCGGGACAGGCCGGCCTCCTCGACCCCGAGGAGCAGGAGCGCCTGGAGGACGCCCTGGAACTGGGCTCCCGCCCGGTCACGGACGTGCTCCTGGACAGAGAGTCCCTGGTGACCGTCGGCCCCTCGGTCACCCCGGGCCAGGTCGTCGCGCTCACCGCACGCACCGGGTACTCCCGCTTCCCGGTGGCCGCCGAGAACGGCGCCTTCATGGGCTACCTGCACGTGAAGGACGTACTCGACCTGGAGGAGTCCGAGCGGGCCGTGCCGCAGCAGGTCTGGCGCCCCATGACGACCCTCGGGGCCGAACTCCCGCTGGACGACGCCCTGACCGTGATGCGGCGCGCCGCGACACACCTCGCGCAGGTCGCCGACGCGTCGGGCAAGGTGCTCGGCCTGGTCGCCCTGGAGGACGTACTGGAACTGCTGGTCGGCGAGGTCCGCGACCCCGCCCACCGGCAGGCCCCGCCGGTACGGGTCGGCGAGCCGCGCAAGGAGACGCAGGATCCGGCGCCGGGCCAGGAGGCGGCGGAGCAGGCACTGGCGAGCTGAGGGCTCACGACCGGGGTGGGGCCGCGGAAACCGGAAGGTTTCCGCGGCCCCACCCCGTTTCGCGTGCCGCTCACATCGGCGAAGGATCCTGCGGCCCCCGCCCCGACAGCACCTCGCCGTACGCCTGCATCAGATCCGGCAGCCGCAGCGTGGACAGGTCGTCGCGGCTCAGGCTGCCCGCGTAGCCCGACAACCGCAGATCGCGGTAGGCGCAGCTCTTCTCGTACAGCGTGCGCAGGAAGCGGCCGTTGCCGAGCTCGTCGATCCAGCCCTGGTCGACGACGTGCCCGCTGATGGAGCGCAGCTCGTCGATGGCCTCCTCGTCCCACACGTCACCGTTCTCGGCGGCAAGTACCCCGCCGATCGAGGTGAGTTCGAGCGGACGGTACGAGGGGAAGTCGACGCGGGTCGTGAAGCGGGAGGAGAGCCCGGGGTTGGCGGCCAGCAGGCGGTCCATGCCCTCCGGGTAGCCCGCGAGGATCACCACCAGGTGGTCACGGTTGTCCTCGGCGCGCTTCAGCAGCACCTGCAAGGCCTCGTCGCCGTACGCGTCGCCCTTGCCGTAGCCGGAGTTGGAGAGCGAGTAGGCCTCGTCGACGAAGAGGACACCGCCGATCGCGGAGTCGATCAGTTCGTTGGCCTTCACGGCGGTCTGGCCGAGGTACTCGCCCACCAGGTCGGCTCGTTGGGCCTCGACGAGGTGGTCGCCGCCGAGCAGGCCGAGCGCGTAGAAGACCCGGCCGAGGATACGGGCCACGGTCGTCTTGCCGGTGCCGGAGGGACCCGAGAACACGAAGTGCCGCTTCGGCGGCTGGACCGGCAGACCCTGTCCGGCCCGCAGCCGCGCCATGTTCAACTGGGCTGACAGCGCCTTGACTTGGCGCTTGACCGGTTCGAGGCCGACCATGCGCTCCAGCTCGGCGAGCGCCTCTTCGAGCAGCGCGGGGTCGGTGGGCCCGGTCGGCAGATGCGGCGGACTCACCGGCACGATGGCCTTCTCGCGGACCCGGTCCGCCTCGGAGGGCAGCGCGCCCGACGGCGGCGGTTCCGGCTCCGAGAGCTTGAGATCACGGCCCTCGCCGCCGAACAGCGGGTCGACGCCGTCCGGGCCGTCCAGGATGTCCTGCCCGACCCCGGTGAGCGTGATCGCCGCGAGGTCGGCCGTGTCGTCGTACCCGTCGCCCTCGGAGATCGCGGCGAGCCGCGCGGAGGTGTCCATGAAGGCCGGGTCGACCCGGTGCACCGCCCGGTACAGGGGCAGGGCGGCGGCGGAGCGGCCGGTGCCCTCGTGCGCCCGCGCCAGCCAGTACCGCAGCTCCTTGCGCTGCGGCTGCTCGCTGCGACAGCGCATCAGCGCGGACGACAGCAGGGGCTCGGCCTGCCCGTACATCTCCAGGCGAACCCGTGCCATGCCGCCGAAGAGGCCGGCCTCGATGCCCAGCATCGGATCGTCGATCAGCGGATCCGTGTGCCGGACCAACTGCTCCCAGTCCTTGACCAGATACGCCCGGCAGGCGTGCAGGAATCTCACCTGCGGATCCGTGTCCACCGGCGGCAGGCCCGCCAACGCCCGGTCCAGCTCCGGGACATGACGTCCGTCGAGCCAGTGCGAGGCGTGCGCGAGCAGCAGATCGCGCGGCGACTCCAGGACCGGCTGCACCCACCAGCCGAGCCAGTACCAGGAGTTGAGCGTGCGCCGGTGACGCGAGCGCTGTTCTCCGAAGCGATCCCGATGCCGGAACATCCGCAGCAGCGCCGTCGTCGTGTCGACGCGGAGCGCGTGCAGCCCGAGCCAGCCGTCGGCCATGGCCGGATCCATCCGGACCGCGGCGCGGAACTCCTCCTCCGCCTGCGGATAGGCCCCCATCGTGTAGGCGTCCACACCTCGCAGCCAGGCGAGGTCGGCCGGGGCCTCGGGGCCCTGCGTGCCGAAGTCCATCACGTCCCCCACAAACCGTGCCCCCGTTGATCGCCGGGCGGGCCGGTGCCCGTCGGCAGTCTTCGTCGAACCGCTGTGCCGCGGACGGGAGTTGCGTTCGGTGCGGAGAGCTGCCGTCCGAATGTCGCACCGAGAGGCATCGTACCTGCGGGGGAGTACCGGGCCGAAGGGTGCCGCACGACAGGTTCTCCGAGGTGGGAGCAGATGGGGCGCACCCGGCATGGTGACCCAGGGTGAACAAATCGAGCCTCGGAGCGTCCGAAAAACGGCTGTGGGCAGAACGAAGCCCCCGATCACGGGGGAACAACCGGGGGCTTCGCGTCTGCGGGGCGGCCCCAAAAGGCCGCACATTCAGAACGTAAGTCCTGTACGGCCCCCGGGTCAAGCCGAGTTGGAGGACTCAGGCAACTTCTCGGAGGTGGGTCTTCACAAGTTCAGCACACCGATGCGGGACCGTCACGGTCAGTGACAGCGAAGCCCTCCTTCGATGTCGCAGCAGGTCCCGGGAGCACCTCAAATCCCTCTGGCCACTGCAGCACCAGAAGATCGGCGAACGGTTTTGAGGGGTCCTTGGTGAAGTGCCGACGCTCCGCCCGGACCCACCCCTCCCAGAACGCGCTCTGCGCCGAACCGTCCCTCTGCCGCCCGCGCTCCCACGCGTCCTCGTCGGTCAGCTCCATCCACAGCAGCCGCGCGAGCCACGGCCTCAGTGTGCGACGGCCGGCACCCACTCCCTCGACGATGACCACGGGTGCGGGCGGCAGGTCGCGCGGCGGTCCGAAGCCGTGCGTGACCCAGTCGTACGGCCGGTAGCGCGCCGTGCCGCCCCGGGACAGCGGCTCGACGACCTCCCGGAGCAGCCGCCCGGTCCAGGCGAAGAGCTCCTCGTGCGTGGCGATGTCGTCCAGGTGCAGCACGGGGGCGCCACCCAGCGCCTCGGCCAGACGGTCCGCGAACGTGGTCTTCCCCGAGCCCGCGTGCCCGTCCACGCCGACGAGCCGGACGGGGCCGCAGGACGGCGGCAGCCGGTGCAGCCGGGAGGCGAGGGCGTGGAGGTGGATGAGGGGTCCTTGGGTGAGGTGAGGTGTGGTGGGGTGCGGCGCGTACGTGTTCGGGAGGAAGCCGGCCCGGGTACTCCGGTGGGCTCAGGAGGATCATTCTACCGAGGCCGATACCGATGAAATCGTACGAAAAGGTATAAAGTTCCGCCGTTGTCGTGCCCGTTCCCGTGCATTGGACCTGACCGTTCCGGATACCCTGGGGGTCGCCCGCCCATGACCAGAGCTGAACAGCCGTCCCGCAGAAACCTCCTGGCCGTGGCGGTCGCCGCGGCCACCGCGGGCGCCGCGAGCCCGGCGTCGGCCGCCGGCCGGACGGCCGACACCGCGAGCCCCCGGACCGCCGCCCCATCGAAAGCCCTTGCGAACCTCGTGGACAACCGTGCCTGGACCTCGTACGCCGACTGGCGCGGTGGTACCGCGGCGGGCACCCGTGCCGTGGAGGGGACACGCCCGAGCCTGGTCATCGAGACCGCCGAGGGCCGGAAGGACTACGAGGACCCGCACGCCGGCAGGACCGCCGCCTGGGAGTACGCGCGCTGGACCTCGCCCGTCCACCGTCTCGCCGTTCCCTCGACCGAGGTCGTCGCCTCCTGGAACGCGCGGACCCCGGCGGGCACCTGGCTCCAGGTCGAGCTGACGGGCACGTACTCCGACGGCACGGACACGCCCTGGTACGTGATGGGCCGCTGGGCGGCCGGGGACCAGGACATCAAGCGGACCTCGGTGGACGGCCAGAGCGACGGCAGGAGCAGTATCCAGACGGACACCTTCGCCATCGACGACACGGCCTCGGGCCTGCGCCTGGTGTCGTACCGGCTGCGGCTGACCCTGTACCGCAAGCCCGGGACCACGGCCACGCCGACCGTGTGGCGGCTCGGCGCGATGGGCTCCGACGTCCCGGACCGCTTCACCGTCCCGGCCTCGACGCCCGGTCTCGCGCGGGAGCTGACGGTGCCGCGCTACTCGCAGGAGATCCACGCCGGCCAGTACCCCGAGTACGACAACGGCGGCGAAGCCTGGTGCAGCCCCACCTCCTCCCAGATGATCGTCGAGTACTGGGGGCGGAAGCCCGCGGCGGCGGACCTGGCCTGGGTCAGTCCCGGGTACGCGGACCCGCAGGTGTGCCACGCCGCCCGGTCCACCTTCGACCACCAGTACGCCGGCTGCGGAAACTGGCCCTTCAACGCCGCGTACGCCGCGACGTACCAGGACCTCCAGGGCGTGGTGACCCGGCTCCGCTCGCTCGCCGACCTGGAGACGCTGATCGCCGCCGGAATCCCGGCCATGACGTCCCAGTCCTTCCTCAAGTCCGAGTTGACGGGGGCGGGTTACGGCACCGCGGGCCATCTGATGACGGTCATCGGTTTCACCGCCGGCGGTGACGTGATCGCCAACGACCCGGCCTCGCCCGACAATGAGTCGGTGCGGCGCGTCTACCGGCGGCGCGAGTGGGAGAACGTGTGGCTCCGCACCAAGAGGTACAACGCCTCCGGGAAGGTCGTCTCCGGCACCGGCGGGGTCTGTTACGTCTACTTCCCGGCCGACCCCACGGCCGGCCAGCGGGAGGCGCTGACCGCGGTGGGTATTCGCTGAGTGACCAAGCTCTCTCCCGTAAAAGCCCGATTCGGTGGCAAGGTGGACAGAACGGTGGGGGGAGTCCACCGAAAGACCGACGTGAGCGAGCTGCCATGACCACGACCTCAGCCACCGCGGGAGCCACCGCCGGACGTGCCCGCGCTCGTACCGGCGGCCCCAAGGACGACGGGCCCAAGATCCTTGAGCACGTCATGGGCTGGACGTTCGTGGTCGTGCTGGCGATGCTCGTGACGCAGCTCGGTCTCGTCTGATCGCAGTCGAAGAGAGTCGAACAGGCTGCTGGCACTGCTCTGCCATACTGCGGATGTCCCGCTCGCAGTTGGAGACCAGGTCCGGAATTGAGTAACAGTCCACAGCGTGGTGCCGACCGCCCCGGAGCGCGCGGCACCGACCGTTCCTTAGCGCGCCGCGCCGAACTCATCGCCATCGGGCGGAAGTTGTTCGCCGACACGTCCTACGACGCGCTGTCGATGGACGACATCGCGAAACAGGCGCACGTCGCCAAGGGATTGATCTACTACTACTTCAAGTCCAAGCGCGGCTACTACCTGGCCATCGTCCAGGACTCGGTGGCCGACCTGATCTCCCGGGCGGCCGGCGGTCTCGAACTGCCCCCCGAGCAACGGGTGCACCGCACCATCGAAGGCTATCTGCGCTACGCCGAGCACAACCACGCCGCGTACCGCACCATCATCAGCGGAGGCGTCGGCTTCGACGCCGAGGTGCACGCCATCCGGGAGAGCGTGCGGGAGGCCATCGTCGAGACGATCGCCGAAGGAGCGTACGGGCGACGGAAGATCGCCCCGCTGCCCCGGATGGCGCTGCTCGGCTGGCTGTGCAGCGTCGAGGGGGCCACCCTCGACTGGATCGACCACTACGGCATCCCGCGCGACCTCATGCGCGAGCTGCTGGTCAAGATGCTCGGCGGCACGATGCGCGCCATCGAGGAACTCGACGCCTCCTACCCGGCCCCGCGGCCCGCGCGCCGGGATGGGAACCGTTGACGGGAACCGGTGAAGGGCGAGGGCCCGCCGACCGGCCCCCGCCCCAAGTGCCGTACCGGCAAAGCTAGTTGATTGCCTTGATCAGCTCGCCGTCCGGCGTGTCACCGCTCAGCTCCCAGAAGAACGTGCCGCCCAGGTTCTGCGCGTTCTTGTAGTTCATCTTTCCGGCGATGGTCGACGGGGTGTCGTAACTCCACCAGTCGTTCCCGCACTTGGCGTACGCGGTGCCGCCGACCGTGCCGGTCACCGGGCACTTCGCCTTGAGCACCTTGTAGTCGTCGATGCCCTGCTCGTACGTGCCCGTCGCAGGGCCCGTGGCGGTACCGCCGGGCGCCGCCTGGGTGACACCGGTCCAGCCGCGACCGTAGAAGCCGATGCCGAGCAGTAGCTTCGACGCCGGGACGCCCATGCCCTTGAGCTTGTCGATGGTCGCGGAGGTGTGGAACTCCGCCTTGGGGATCCCCGAGTAGGAGTTCAGCGCCGAGTGCGGAGCCGTGGGACCGGTCGCGTCCCAGGCGCCGAAGAAGTCGTACGTCATCGGGTTGTACCAGTCGACGTACTGGGCGGCGCCCGCGTAGTCCGCCGCGTCGATCTTGCCGCCGGCGCCGGCGTCCGCCGTGATGGCCGAGGTGACCAGCTGGGAGCTGCCGAACTTGGCGCGCAGCGCCGACATCAGGTTCCTGTACGCGTCCCGCCCGCTGGTGTCACAGGTGGCGCCGCACGCGTTCGGGTACTCCCAGTCGATGTCGATCCCGTCGAAGACGTCCGCCCACTTCGAGTTCTCGACCAGGTCGTAGCAGGACTGGGCGAAGGCCGCCGGGTTCCTGGCCGCCTCGGTGAAGCCCGCCGACCAGGTCCAGCCGCCGAAGGACCAGAGGACCTTGATATTCGGGTACTTCTTCTTGAGCTCGCGCAGCTGGTTGAAGTTGCCGCGCAGCGGCTGGTCCCAGGTGTCCGCGA
Organism: Streptomyces sp. NBC_00878; assembly: GCF_026341515.1. NCBI lineage: Bacteria > Bacillati > Actinomycetota > Actinomycetes > Kitasatosporales > Streptomycetaceae > Streptomyces > Streptomyces sp. NBC_00878. The sequence goes on from NZ_JAPEOK010000001.1 coordinate 9,154,989, forward strand.
CCCCGTCGACCGACTCGGCCGCGGTGTACGCCCGCTCGGTCGCCGCGTTGGCGTCGCCCATCGTGCACTTGCCGCCGACAACGTTGCCGAAGGCGTAGTTGATGTGCGTCAGCTTCGCGGCGGAGCCGGACGTGTCGATGTTCTTGACCAGGTACTTGCGGTCGTAGATGCCCCATTCGGTGAAGTAGCCGACGACCTTGGAACCGGCTGCCTTGTAGTCGGCTGCCCTGGAGTCGGCCGCCTTGGCGGCGGCGGCCTGTTCGGTCGGAGCGGCAGCGGTGGCCGTGCCCGCACCGGCGAGCAGTCCCGCGCCGAGGACGGCGCAACACGCGGCGGAGATGAGCGCCCGGAATCGGACGCGGGGGCGGAACGAGCTGAGCATCGTGTCTCCTCGTGGGGGAGAGGGGAACGGGTGCCAATTGGCATGAACGCGATGAAGCGTTGGAGCGAAACAGTAGGAGGACTAGACCAGTGAGGTCAATGGTTCGGACCAGGCGGCACAGAATTCGGTACTCTTGAGTAAGCGGTCGTTAACTGGTGACTCGGTGCCCCGGATCGGGCATACTCACAGCGCACAGCCGCTGATCAGCCGCTTCCGCGACCCGGAGGCGCGAGCATCCGCAGTGCCGTCAGACCAGGCCCAGTGAGACCAGGCGGGGCAGCCCCACCCAGGCGTGCGCTCGCCGAAGTGCCCGACATGGAAGAGAGCGTCACCATGCCCGACCGCGCCCCGCAGCCGGTGGACCGTCACCTGCCCACCGACGAGGCCCGGGATCTGATCTCGCTCGTCCGCGACATCGCGCAGCGCGAGATCGCCCCGAAGGCGGCCGAGGAGGAGGATGCCGGGCACTTCCCGCGGGAGGTCTTCGCACTGCTCTCGGAGTCGGGACTGCTCGGCCTTCCGTACGGTTCCGAGTACGGGGGCGGAGACCAGCCGTACGAGGTCTACCTCCAGGTCCTCGAAGAGCTGGCCGCTGCCCGACTCACCGTCGGCCTCGGGGTCAGCGTGCACTCGCTCGCCTGTCACGCCCTCGCCAACTACGGCACCAAGGAGCAGCGGTCCGAGCATCTGTCGGCCATGCTCGGCGGCGGCCTCCTGGGGGCCTACTGCCTTTCGGAGCCGTCATCAGGCTCGGATGCCGCCAGCCTGCGTACGAAGGCCGTACGGGATGATGGGGGTACCTCCCGATCGAGCGAAGCCGAGAGTGGGGGAGAGTGGGTGATCACGGGCACCAAGGCCTGGATCACGCACGGCGGGGTCGCAGACTTCTACACCGTGCTCGCGCGCACCGGCGGTGAAGGGGCGCGGGGCATCACGGCGTTCCTGGTGCCCGGCGACGCCGAGGGGCTGAGCGCGGCGGCGCCCGAGAAGAAGATGGGCATGAAGGGATCGCCCACCGCCCAGGTTCACTTCGACGGGGTGCGGATCTCCGGCGACCGGCGCATCGGCGACGAGGGCCAGGGCTTCGCGATCGCCCTGTCCGCGCTCGACTCCGGGCGGCTCGGCATAGCGGCCTGCGCGATCGGGGTGGCCCAGGCCGCGCTCGACGAGGCGGTCGCGTATGCCGCCGGACGGCGGCAGTTCGGCCGGCCGATCGCGGACTTCCAGGGCCTGCGCTTCATGCTCGCGGACATGGCGACGCAGATCGAGGCGGGCCGGGCGCTCTACCTCGCCGCGGCCCGGCTGCGTGACGCGGGACGGCCGTTCGCCAAGCAGGCGGCCATGGCAAAGCTGCACTGCACCGACACCGCGATGAAGGTCACCACGGACGCCGTCCAGGTGCTCGGCGGATACGGCTACACGGCGGACTTCCCCGTGGAGCGCCTGATGCGCGAGGCCAAGGTGCTCCAGATCGTCGAGGGCACCAACCAGATCCAGCGGATGGTCATCGCCCGTCACCTCGCGGGTCCCGAGTCGCGCTGAACCGCACATAGCCGTACATCGCCGAGGGCGCCACGAGCCGGACCCACTCCGGGTCGTGGCGGCCGGGCAGGGTCCGGCCGCGGTCCGCCCAGGCCCGGATCAGGGCCCGGTAGATGGGGGGATCCAGGGGCTGCTGGTGCGTGTGGGATCCCTGGGACCCGTCTGACCCCTGAGATCCCTGCGGCCCTTGTGATCCCTGGGCCGCTTGCGTCCAGTGAGCTCCCTGCGTTCCCTGCGTCCACTGGGTCCCTTGCGCCCACGCTGTCTCCTGGGGCGCCAGGGTCCCCAGGGGAACCGATTCTGCCGGCACGGGGAAGAGGATCCGGCGACGGCGTTCCGCTTCTGCGTATGTGGAGGTCATACCGAGGCCAACGGGTCCGAAGTCGGACAGGTCACCGGCGCGGGGATTCGCCCGTGAGTTCGCGACGTGCCCTCGTGCGGGACGTCGCAGGTCCGCACGAGGGGCGTCCAGGACTCTGGCTCCCCGCAGCCTTCTGACGTACCGTCAACTCCGCCGCCAGGGGGCCGCACCCCTCCGGGTGACGTCACGCGCCGTACGCCCCGGGAGGCAGCCGATGCCCGACGACCGCCCCGTAGCCCTCGACGAGTACCCCGTGCACCAGGTCCCCCTCTCGATGAAGCACGTGGCGACAGGGGACCGGAACGCGTACGACCGCTGCATCTTCCAGGTCTTCGACCACCAGGGGCGGGCCCTGCTCGTCCTGGGCCTGGGGGTGTACCCGAACGTCGGGGTGATCGACGCGTACGCGACCCTGCGCGTCGGCGACACCCTGCACGCCGTGCGCGCCTCCGACGCGCTGGACGACGACACCCGGATGACGATGGCGGTGGGCCCGTTGCGGATCCTGGTCGAGCGGCCCCTGAAGGACTTCGTCCTGAGCTGCGCGGCCGATCCCGACGACCCGGACGGACTGTCGTACGAGATCACCTGGTCGGCGCAGTTCCCCGCGCTGTGGGAGCCGCATCACCTCCAACGCCGGGGCGCCCGCCTCACGTTGGAGGGCCGACGCTTCGTGCAGGCGGGCCGCTGCGAGGGCTGGATCCGGGTCGCGGGGGAGGAGATCCGGCTGTCCGCTGGCGGCTGGACCGGCACCCGCGACCGCAGTTGGGGCACGCGCCCGCTGCCCGGCGAGGAGGGCGGCCGGCTCGCCGAGGAACACCGGACCGAAGGCTTCCACTGGCTCTGGTGTCCCGTCCGCTTCGAGGACCGCTTCCTGATGGTCGTCACCCAGGAGGACGCCGACGGCTACCGGACCCTGAACGACGCGACGCTCGTGCGGAACGGCGAACGCGACCGTCAACTCGGCTGGCCCCAGGCCGAGATCACCTACCGGAGCGGAACCAGGCATCCGAAGCGTGCGCTCGTCCACCTCGGCGACTTCCGCAAACCGTCGGAACTCGGCGTCGAGATCCTCACCTCCTCCCCGCTCGCCGTCGGAGCCGGCTATCCGCCCGCCGAGGACTGGCAGCACGGCACCTGGCGGGGGCGCGGCTGGACCGACCGGCGTACGTACGACCTTTCGGACCCCGCCGCGCTCGGGCTCGCCGCGTACGGCGTGACCGACCACGCCGCCCGCTTCACGCTCGACGGGCAGGTGGGGCACGGGATCTTCGAGCACGGCTCGTTCGGACGGCACGACCCGAGCGGGTTCACCGGCTTCGACTCGGTTGCCCCGTAGGGAACTTGGTTACCCCGTAGGGAACTCGGTTGCTCCGTAAGGAAGTTGACGGCGAGGGAGGGAGCGAGGAGATGGCAACGGCACCCCGTCCGCGTACGACCACGCGCGACCCGGAGGAACTCACGCGACGGCTGACCGCCTGGCTCGGCGGACGGCTGCCCGGCGCCAAGGCGGTCGACGTCCGTGCCCCCGCCTCCAACGGCCTGTCCAGCGAGACCCTGCTCTTCGCCATCGAGCACCCCGAACCCCCGGTCCACGCCTGCGCGTTGAGACTCGCGGCGGACCCGGCGGCGTACACCGTCTTCCCGGTCTACGACCTGCCGCGCCAATACCGCACCATGCGACTGGTGGCGGACCGTACGGATCTGCCCATGCCGCGGATGCTGTGGCTGGAGGAGGATCCTGGGCCCCTCGGGGCGCCCTTCTTCGTCATGGGACGCGTCGAGGGCCGCGTACCGCCGGACGTCATGCCCTACACGTACGAGGGCAACTGGCTGCACGCGGCGAGCGACGCCGAGCGGGAGCGACTGGAGGCCGCCTCGGTCGGACTCCTCGCCCGGCTGCACGACCAAGTCCCGGTCAGGGAGGCGGACTTCCTCGCTTTGCCGGGCGACGACAGCCCGCTGCGACGCCATGTCGAGGCCCAACGGGCCTACTACGCATGGGTGACTGACGGGCTGTCACGGTCACCACTCATCGAGGACGCCTTCGACCGGCTCGACGCGCTCTGGCCCCGCGACGAGGGCGAGACGGTACTCAACTGGGGTGACGCACGCATCGGGAACGTCATCTACGACGGCTTCGAACCCGTCGCCGTCCTCGACTGGGAGATGGCTGCCCTGGCCCCGCGCGAGGTCGACCTCGGCTGGATGATCTACCTGCACCGCTTCTTCCAGGACCTCACCGTGAGCTTCGGCCAGCCCGGACTGCCCGGCTTCCTGCGCCGGGACCGCGTGGAGCGGCGCTACGCCGAACTCACCGGCCGCACACCGCGGGACATGGTCTTCCACATCCTGTACGCGGCCCTGCGGCACGCCGTCGTGATGCTGCGTATCGCCTACCGGCAGGTGCACTTCGGTGAGGCCGTCGTCCCGGCGGATCCGGACACGCTGATCCTGCACCACGACAGACTACGAGCCATGGTGCAGGGCAGTTACTGGAACTGACGACCGCTCAGACGGACACTCGCCGTGTGCCGCTCAGGCGGCCTGGTCGCGGATCACCGGCACCCGCATGGGGCGCGAGGCGGGGCCGCCGACGTGCGAGAAGGGCTGCGTGCGCCAGTCGAGGCCCTGAGGGAGCGTCAGCAGCAGGGCGGTGTCCTGCTCCTGAACCTCCTTCGTCTCGTCGGCGGGCCGGGCCCCGGCCGCCGTGCGGCCCGTACCGGCGCAGACCGTGAGCCCGAACGGGTTCCACGGCGACGCGCACAGCGCGTGCTCCGGCAGGATCTCCTCGTCCGCGAGGAGCGCGATGGGCTGCGCGCAGTCCGGGCAGAAGACCCGGTACATCTCGAAGGTGTCGTACGCGTCGAGCTCCTCGCCGTCCATGGCGTCCGGTTCAACGCCCTCCGGCTCGGGCTCGACGACGGGCTGCTGCCGCTTGGGCGCGGTGCGACCAGGGCGCTTCAGACTCTGCATGGGCTACTCCCCCTCGGGTGGGCCGACAAGGCGCTGCGACCTCGACCACAGCAAGCACTTCCCGCCCCGTCTCTGCGGTAATCACGAGAACATCACGGAACCGAGCGCCATCATGTGGCGTTCGTCACATGCCGAGCGCAGGTGCCCGACCCGGTGGTTTTGTCCCCCGGGTGTCTCGTCCGCTTCTCCAGGCCACATCACAAACCGGGTATGACCTGCGCCGCAGAGTACCCGAGAGGATCAAGGGCCCTGTAGGTTCTCCGCCATGGAGGAGCTGGACCGCCACATTGTGCAGTTGCTCGTCGAAGACGGGCGGATGAGCTACACCGACCTGGGCAAGGCTACGGGCCTGTCCACGTCGGCCGTGCACCAGCGGGTACGCCGGCTGGAGCAGCGCGGCGTCATCCGCGGCTATGCCGCGGTCGTCGACCCGGAAACCGTCGGGCTGTCGCTCACGGCCTTCATCTCGGTGAAACCGTTCGACCCCAGCGCCCCCGACGACATCGCCGAGCGACTGGCCGGTGTCCCCGAGATCGAGGCCTGCCACAGCGTCGCCGGCGACGAGAACTACATCCTCAAGGTCCGCGTCTCCACACCGCACGAGCTGGAGGAACTTCTCGCGCGGGTGCGCACGCTGGCGGGCGTGTCGACCCGGACCACCGTGGTCCTCTCCACGCCGTACGAGGCTCGGCCGCCGAAGATCTGACGCCCGCGCGCGTGGGGACCCCGAGTGTGGGACCCCGTGCGCGGGGCGGGTGCGCCGAGGGGCGAGACTGGTCCCCATGAGTGAGAGCACCGCCACCCCCCGAACCGTGTTGCTGCGCGGCGGAGAGGTGCACAGCCCCGCCGACCCGTTCGCCACCGCGATGGTCGTGGAACGCGGGCAGGTCGCCTGGGTCGGCTCCGAGGGCGCTGCCGACGCGTTCGCGGACGGCGTCGACGAGGTGGTGGACCTCGAAGGGGCGCTCGTCACCCCGGCGTTCACCGACGCGCACGTGCACACCACGGCCACCGGCCTCGCCCTCACCGGCCTCGACCTGTCCGCCGCCCGCACCCTCACCGAGGCGATCGCCCTCGTACGGGACTTCGCGGCTGCCCGCCCCGCCGACCGGGTACTCCTCGGCCACGGCTGGGACGCGTCCCGCTGGCCCGAGCGGCGGCATCCGAGGCGGGACGAGCTGGACGAGGCCACCGGCGGACGCCCGCTCTACCTCAGCCGGATCGACGTCCACTCGGCCGTCGTCACCACGGCTCTCCTTGACATGGCGCCGGGCGTACGCCGGGCGGTCGGCTTCGAGGACGGCGAACCGCTCACCCGCGACGCCCATCACGCCGTACGCGCCGCCGCGTTCGCAGCCGTTACGCCGGAGCAGCGCACCGAGGCCCAGCGTGCCGCGCTGAAGCAGGCAGCCTCGCTCGGTATCGGCTCCGTGCACGAGTGCGCGGGCCCGGAGATCTCCTCCGAGGACGACTTCACCGGGCTGCTGCGGCTCGCGGCGAGGGAAGCAGGACCCCGGGTCGTCGGCTACTGGGCCGAACACGGAGAGGAGGGCGTGGCGAAGGCGCAGGCACTGGGAGCGGTCGGCGCGGCGGGCGACCTCTTCGTGGACGGCGCCCTCGGCTCGCACACGGCCTGCCTCCACGAGCCGTACACCGACGCGGGCCACACCGGCACCGCCTACCTGGACGCCGTCGCCGTCGCCGCCCATGTGGTGGCATGTACCGAGGAGGGCCTTCAGGCGGGCTTCCACGCCATCGGGGACGCCGCGGTGACCTCCGTGGTCGACGGAGTCCGTGCCGCGGCGGAGAAGGTCGGCCTGGCCCGCGTCCGTGCCGCCCGGCACCGCGTCGAACACGCCGAGATGCTCACCCCGGAGACGATCGCCGCCTTCGCCGAACTCGGCCTCACCGTCTCCGTCCAGCCGGCGTTCGACACGCTGTGGGGCGGCGAGGACGGCATGTACGCCGAGCGCCTCGGCGCCGAGCGGGCCCGGGCGCTCAATCCGTTCGCGGCCCTGCTGCGGGCCGGGGTGCCGCTCGCCTTCGGCTCCGACAGTCCCGTCACACCGCTCGACCCGTGGGGCACCGTGCGCGCCGCGGCCTTCCACCGCACCCCGGAGCACCGGGTGTCCGTGCGCGCCGCGTTCACGGCGCATACGCGGGGCGGCTGGCGGGCGGTCGGCCGCGACGACGCGGGACTCCTGGTACCCGGCGCGCCCGCGGACTACGCCGTGTGGCGCACCGACGAGCTCGTCGTCCAGGCCCCGGACGACAGGGTCGCCCGCTGGTCGACCGACCCCCGCTCCGGTACCCCCGGACTGCCCGACCTCACGCCCGGCGCGCGACTGCCCGTCTGCCTGCGCACCGTGGTGGGCGGTCGGACGGTATTCGTACGGCCGGACGAGTGATGTCCCGGGGTGGCGCGGCGTCGATCATGGCCCGCCACCCCGTCGCGCGACCTGCGTATCCTCCGCGCTGACCAGGCATTTGAGGGAAAAGCCCCAGGTCAAACGACTGTTGACAGCGAGCGGCAGGTGGCCGGTAGGTTCGGCCGGGTCCACCACCGGACGTCCGGCCGGTGAACTTCCGCGCAGTCGCCGCAGCGCAGTTGGGTCAGGGATGGTGTGCCGCACCGGCGCACCACCACTGGGAGCCAGGCCCAGCGCCCGCGCCACGGGGCGAGGGAACGTTCCGGCCGGATGGTGTGACCCGGGTGGGGCCCGGACGCTCAGTAGACAACGGCTTTCGGTCGACCCGCAGCCAGCGGGTCCCAGGTCGGCCCGAAGGGCGCCGGGCCCCGATCCGCAGTGCTACCTCCTTCTGGAAACTTTCCGGTCGGTGCCTCACCGGCGTGAAGAGCGGCGCTCGCTATGGTGGAGCCCCTCGCACGGAAGTCTTTAAGGGGAAGCTGTGAACGACGGCGGTGGGCGACAGTTCGGTCCGCTCGGCACGACCTTGGTGATCATTCCGACCTTCAACGAGGCGGAGAACATCAAGGCGATCGTCGGCCGCGTGCGGGCTTCCGTGCCCGCGGCGCACGTTCTGATCGTCGACGACAACAGCCCCGACGGCACCGGCAAGCTCGCCGACGAGCTGACCGCCGAGGACGAGAACGTCCACGTGCTGCACCGCAAGGGCAAGGAGGGCCTCGGCGCCGCCTACCTCGCGGGCTTCCGCTGGGGCATGGAGCACGGGTACGGCGTCCTGGTCGAGATGGACGCGGACGGCTCGCACCAGCCGGAGGAACTGCCCCGGCTGCTCACCGCGCTCAAGGGTGCCGACCTGGTGCTCGGTTCTCGCTGGGTGCCGGGCGGGCGCGTGGTCAACTGGCCCAAGTCCCGCGAGTTCATCTCGCGCGGCGGCAGCCTGTACTCGCGCGTCCTGCTCGACGTGCCGATCCGCGACGTCACCGGCGGCTACCGCGCCTTCCGCCGCGAGACCCTGGAGGGCCTCGGCCTCGGCGAGGTCGCCTCGCAGGGCTACTGCTTCCAGGTCGACCTGGCGCGGCGGGCGGTCAAGGCCGGCTATCACGTGGTCGAGGTGCCCATCACCTTCGTCGAACGCGAACTGGGCGACTCCAAGATGAGCCGCGACATCCTGGTGGAGGCCCTGTGGAGGGTGACCACGTGGGGGGTCGGGGAGCGGGCGGATCGGATCCTGGGGCGGAAGAAGTCCTGAGCCTGGGGCGGTCCGGCTGTGGGGATGGCCTGTAGGGATTGGCCCTAGGGACTGGCCGTAGGGATTGGCTATGCGGTTCGGATGCGCGGTGGGCTGACTCGGTCGAACTCGGTCGAACTCGTTCGACCGCCGGGTCCGGCTTCACCCGGTCGCAGGGCCCGACTTCACCATCACTTTCACGTTCACAGGCGTCACTGACCACCCGTTTATCCCGTACTGAGCCGGGCCCAGGCACACTGGACGCATGACGCATGGCGCTTCGACTCCGCCCCACTCCGTACGGCCCCGGCGCTCCGGCGTGCTCCGGTTCCTGCCGCTCGGCATCGCCGCATGGCTGGTGCTGGAGATCTGGCTGCTGATCGTGGTGGCGGGCGCCACGAGCGGCTTCACGGTCTTCCTGCTGCTGGTCGCCGGATTCGTTCTCGGTTGTGTGGTCATCAAGCGCGCCGGACGCCGTGCCTTCCGCGCGCTGAGCGAGACATTGCAGCAACAGCAGAGCGGGGTGCTGCCGCAGGGCGGTACGAATTCCGAGGGCAACGGTCTGATGATGCTGGGCGGGCTGCTGCTGATGCTGCCCGGGCTGATCTCCGACGCGCTGGGTCTGTTGCTGCTGGTTCCGCCGGTCCAGAAGGGGCTCAGCCGGTATGCGGAGCGGACGTTCGAGCGCAAGATGCGGGAGGCAGGCGCTGGGACGCTCGGGGGTGCCTTCCAGCAGGCACGTATCCACCGGCCTGACGGGAAGGTCGTCCCGGGCGAGGTCATCCGTGACGACGAGTCGCGGGACCGCCGTCAGGAAGACGCGGGTCCGAGGCCCCCGCTGAACGGCTGACGCCGAGGGTTTTCCTCGCCCCCGCCGCCCCTACCCATTCCCGTCCCTACTCAGGGGCTCCGCCCCCGAACCCCCGCTCCTCAAACGCCGGAGGGGCTGAGTAGCCGCAGGAGGGGCTCAGCCTTGTGGGGCCGGAGGGTCTGGCTACCTAGGGGCGCGGGGAACTGCGCGACCAGCCACGACGGGCGCGCACCCAAACACGAAAAGACACCCAAAAGCCATCCGCACGCACAAAACCGCAGGCACCGTACCCAGAGGTACGGCACCCGCGGTTGGGTGCGTGCGTTGTATGCCGCCCAGCCCCCGGAGGGGCTACGCGGACTTGCGGCTGTCCCGAGGGTGGACCGCAATGTTCATGGCTCCGGAGCGAAGCACGGCCAAACGCTCTTCGAGGACCTCTTCGAGCTCCTCCCGTGTGCGCCGCTCCATCAGCATGTCCCAATGCGTACGCGCTGGCTTGGCCTTCTTTTCCTCAGGGCCGTCGCCGTCCACCAGGAGTGCCTGGGCCCCGCAGACCTTGCACTCCCACTCCGGCGGGATCTCCGCCTCCACCGAGAAGGGCATCTCGAAACGATGGCCCTTCTCGCATGCGTACTCCACGGCCTGGCGCGGAGCCAAGTCGATGCCGCGGTCCGTCTCGTAGCTGGTCACCACGAGGCGCGTGCCGCGAAGAGCTCGCTCACTCATGAATCGTGCCTCCCGGGCTTGTCGCCCACAGGACAGGTGTCGCTGTCGTCGTCATCCGGTCAACGTCCGGTCGGCGGTAAAGATTCCCGTTCCGGGTCATGCGTCGCCGTCGTAGCCGCCCCTTGTTGTACCCACCTGCGCCCGGTTTGTCACATCTGAGAGCAGATGTCACCCAGCGTTTCGGCATCTTTGACGCGCAGTAACGGTACGCCTGGCAGGCCAAACGCGTACACTACCGGCCTTTGGCCCTCGGCGCTAAATCCTGTCCGGAACGGGGTTGCCCGCGTCGTGCACCGCCCGGCGCACCGGAACCCTCGCGAGCAGCACGAATCCCAGCACGAAGAAGGCCACCAGCGAGATGATCGCGTCCCGATAACTTCCGGTCAGCTGGTACGTCAGACCGAACAGAAGCGGGCCGAGCCAGCTCATACCGCGGTCGCTCATCTCGTACGCGGAGAAGTACTCGGCCTCTTTGCCGGGCGGCACCAGATGCGAGAACAAGGACCGCGACAGCGCCTGGCTGCCGCCGAGGACGAGCCCGATGCCGGCCGCGAGGACGAAGAACCAGACAGGTGCGCCGGCGGGCAGGAAGTATCCGGCGCACAGCGTCACCGTCCAGGCGACCAGTGAGCCGAGGATGGTCCGTTTGGCGCCGTACGTCCGGGCGAGTCGGCCCATCCCGAGGGCCCCGGCCACCGCCAGCAGCTGGACCAGCAGCACGGCGACGATCAGCGTCGACTGGTCGAGCCCCAGCTCCTCGGATCCGTACACGGATGCCTGCGAGATGACCGTCTGGATGCCGTCGTTGTAGACGAGGTAGGCGAGGAGGAAGGCGAGCGTGTGCGGCTGGCGGCGCATGCTCCGCACGGTGGCCGCCAGCTGCCGCCGGCCGTGCGTGGACGTACCCGAAGAGGTCGTCGTGCGGCGGTCGCGCAGCCGTTTGAGCGGTACGAGCGTGAAGGCGCCCCACCAGATACCGGCCGAGGCCAGGCAGATGCGGACCGCCGTCGCCTCGGAGACGCCGAAGCTGTCGTGGGCCGAGTACAGGACCAGGTTCGCCACCAGGACCAGCGCGCCCGCCGCGTACCCGAAGGCCCAGCCCCTCGACGAGACGGCGTCGCGCTCCTCGGGCGGGGCGATCTGCGGCAGATAGGAGTTGTAGAGCACCATCGAGACGGCCAGTGAGGCGTTGGCCACGATGAGCAGGAGGCCGCCCAGCAGATAGCGGTCGCCGTCCAGGAAGAACATGCCCGCGGTGGCCGCCGCGCCCAGGTAGGCGGTGACCGCGAGGAGCGGCTTCTTGCGGCCCGTGCGGTCGGCCGCCGCGCCCGCCATCGGCATCAGGAAGACCGACAGGATGACGGACGCCGACACGCAGTACGCGAAGAAGGAGCCGGCGCGCACGGGGATCCCCAGCGGGTGCACGAACCCGTCCGCGTCCGCCGCCGCCTTGGCGACCGACGTCAGATAGGGGCCGAGGAAGACGGTGAGCACGCTGGTCGAGTAGACGGAGCAGGCCCAGTCGTAGAAGTACCAGCCGCGTTGTTCGCGCCGCCGTTCCACGGCGTCGTCGGCCGCCCGTTCCCGCACGGTGTCGGTGCCCACCCGTGCCCTCGCTTCCCCGTCGCAGTCCCCGTACGCGGACGTCACGTGGTGCGCCGGGCCGTCAGACCCAGGTGCCGCGGTCCTCCAGGACCCCGCGCAGCGTCTCGATGTGATCGGTCATGATGCCATCGACCCCCAGGTCCAGGAGCCGGTGCATCCGGGCGGAATCGTTGACCGTCCAGACGTGGACCTGCAGCCCGCGCGCGTGGGCGGCACGCACGAATCGGTGATCGACCACGGGGATGCCCGACTGGGACTCCGGCACCTGGGCGCAGACCGCCGAGGGGCGCAGCGGGGCCGGGATGCCCCACGACCGCAGCCGCAGTCCGAGGACGCCCCGGGTGCCGTACGAGGTCGCCAAGCGCGGACCGGCCAGGCGCTGTGCGTGGGCGACCCGCGCCTCGGAGAAGGAACCGACGCAGACGCGGTCCCAGGAGCCGGTGCGGCGGATCAGGTCGAGCAGGGGGTGCAGTGCGGGCTCCGCCTTGATGTCGACGTTCCAGCGGACGTCGGGGAACGTCTCCAGCAGCTCCTCGAAGAGGGGGACCGGTTCGGCACCCGCCACGCGCGCGTGCCGTACGTCGCCCCAGGGGAGGTCCGCTATCCGGCCCGCCCCGTCGGTCACGCGGTCCAGCGTCGCGTCGTGGAAGGCGACGAGTTTTCCGTCCACCGTGGCGTGTACATCGGTCTCGATGTATCGGTAGCCGGCCTCGACCGCGCGTCGGAACTGGGCCGTGGTGTTCTCCAGGCCGTCCGCGGCCCCGCCCCGGTGGGCGAAGGCGATCGGGCCGGGATGGTCGAGGTAGGGGTGGCGTATCCGGGTGCTCACCCGCGCAGTATCGCCTGCTCCGGTTGCCCGGTGGCAACAACCGTGCTGCTACCCGATGAGGACGAGGGGACGGCGAACACTCGCAGGAAGAGCTGGGCCAACGGGCCGATGGCCACCGCGTAGAGGGCCGTGCCCACGCCGACCGTGCCGCCGAGGACGAAGCCCGTCGCCACCACGGCCAGTTCGATGGCCGTACGCACCAGCCGGATCGAGCGGCCGGTGCGCCGGTGGAGCCCCGTCATCAGGCCGTCGCGCGGGCCCGGACCGAAACGGGCCGCTATGTAGAGGCCGGTCGCCACGCCGTTGAGCAGGACGCCCGCCAGGAGAAGGGGGATACGAACCCCGAGGGTGTGTGCCTCCGGGACCAGGGCGAGCGTGGCGTCCATCGCGATGCCGACCACGAAGACGTTGGAGACCGTGCCGAGGCCGGGGCGCTGACGCATCGGGATCCACAGGAGAAGAACCGCGGCTCCGACGATGATCGATACGACACCGATGGTCAGCTCGGTCCGCTCGGCGAGGCCCTGGTCCAGGACGCTCCAGGGCGCCAGACCCAGGTCCGACTCCACGAGGAGGGCCACGCTCGCGCCGTACAGCACCAGGCCCACGTACAGCTGGAACAGTCGGCGGATGAGGTGCCCCGAACGCGGACCCGACGGCGGAGTGGACAAGAGGTGCCCCCTGGTGGCGATAGTGGCCTGACCCATGACACTCTGTGGCTTGAGAAGAAACCTCTTCCATGGCCAATTCGGGAAAGGTGGACTGGAGATCATGGCGCAGTGGACCTCGGCGGTAGGTGCCGCTCAGCTCGCGCGGCTGCTCAGCTCCCAGCAGGAGCGCCCGGCGGGCCCCGGCACACGCCGTCCGCCCGCTTATCGTGCCCTCGCCGACGGCATCCGTCTGCTCGTCCTCGAAGGGCGCGTTCCCGTCGCCGCGCGGTTGCCCGCCGAGCGCGAACTCGCCCTCTCCCTCTCCGTGAGCCGCACCACCGTGGCCGCCGCCTACGAGGCGCTGCGCGCCGAAGGGTTTCTGGAGTCCCGCAGGGGAGCGGGCAGCTGGACGGCCGTACCGGCCGGGAACCCGCTGCCCGCGCGAGGCCTCGAACCCCTGCCGCCCGAGGCCCTCGGCTCCATGATCGACCTGGGCTGCGCGGCCCTGCCCGCCCCCGAGCCATGGCTGACGCGTGCCGTCCAGGGCGCGCTGGAGGAGCTCCCGCCGTACGCCCACACGCACGGCGACTATCCGGCGGGGCTGCCCGCGCTGCGCGAGATGCTCGCCGAGCGGTACACCGCGCGCGGCATCCCGACCATGCCCGAACAGATCATGGTGACGACCGGAGCCATGGGCGCCATAGACGCCATCTGTCACCTCTTCGCCGGGCGTGGCGAGCGCATCGCCGTCGAGTCGCCCTCGTACGCCAACATCCTTCAGCTGATGCGCGAGGCCGGGGCCCGGCTGGTGCCCGTCGCCATGGCCGAGGGGCTCGCGGGCTGGGACATGGACCGCTGGCGGCAGGTGCTGCGCGACGCGGCGCCCCGGCTCGCGTACGTCGTCGCGGACTTCCACAACCCGACCGGCGCGCTCGCCGACGAGGACCAGCGGCGTCGGCTCGTCGACGCGGCCCGCTCCGCCGGCACGGTGCTGATCGTGGACGAGACCATGAGCGAGCTCCATCTGGACGAGGGCTTCGAAGTGCCGCGCCCCGTCTGCGGGTTCGACCCGGCCGGGTCCACGGTCATCACGGTCGGCTCGGCCAGCAAGGCGTTCTGGGCGGGCATGCGGATCGGCTGGGTCCGGGCCGCCCCCGACGTGATCCGCAGCCTGGTCGCGGCCCGCGCGTACGCCGACCTCGGCACCCCCGTCCTGGAACAGCTCGGCGTGAACTGGCTGCTCAGTACCGGTGGCTGGGAGCAGGCGGTGGAGATCCGGCGCACCCAGGCCCGCGAGAACCGCGACGCGCTCGTGGCGGCCCTGCGTCGCGAACTGCCCGGCTGGGAGTACGACGTGCCGCGCGGCGGGCTCACGCTGTGGGTGCGTACGGGCGGTCTGTCCGGTTCGCGACTGGCCGAGGTCGGCGAGCGGGTGGGCGTGCGCGTCCCCTCCGGGCCCCGCTTCGGAGTCGACGGGGCCTTCGAGGGCTATGTACGGCTGCCGTTCACCGTCGGCGGCGCGGTCGCCGACGAAGCCGCGGCACGACTCGCCGCGGCCGCCCGACTGGTCGAAACGGGGGCGAACGGCGGAATGGAGGCACCACGCACGTTCGTGGCGTGACGCTTCCGGCCCTCCCGCCTTCTGCGGTGACGTCTCTGTCGCCTGGGCGCCAGAAAGGCGCGGCAGGCCTGGTCGCTGCCGACTGTCTGGTGGAGCGGGCGGCGAACGGCGGAACCTAGACGCCGCGCATGTTCGTGGTGTGACGCTCCCCCTCGGGCCTTCCGCGGTGATGCCTCCGGCGTCCTGGGCACCGGGAAGCGCGGCGCGCCTGGCAGCTGGCGACGGGCGGGTGGCGGGTGGCGAGGGGAACTGGTGGAGCGAGGGTGCCGCGCACCCTCGCGCGTGACTCCTCGTGCTCGGCTCCGTCAGCCTTCCGCCGGGACGCCCACCGCACCCGGTGCGGTGATGCTCACGGGGCTTTCCTGGGCCGTGGCCACGAGGTCCTTCGGGGCCGTGTCCGGCGGTTGTGCGTCCACCGGAGTCGTGTGCTGCGGCAGTAGACCGAGCACCGCCTGACGGTGGGCCTCGCTCGTCGCCTCGTCGTACGGGTCCGGGGTCGCCGGTACCTGGAGGCGGTGGACCGGGCCCGAGCCCAACCGTGCGTAGCCGCGGCCGGGCGGCACGTCGCGTGTCGGAGTCGTGGGCGGGGGAGAGCCGAGCACCTCTGCGAGCTGGCTCATCGACGCGGGGCCGAGCACGACACGCGCGCGCGTGTGCCCGCGTACCGCCTCGCTGAGTGACTCCAGGGCGTCGAACTGCTCGGCCACCACCACCGTCACACCGGCCGCGCGGCCGTGACGGAGCGGCACCTGGAGGAGGGTCTGCGGGTCCTCGCGGCCGTCGGCCGCCGCCAGGTGGCTGAGGGCGGTCGGGCGGTCGAGGAGAAGCCAGAGGGGACGCTTCGTGTCCTCCGGCGGGGTGTGACCCGCCTGCCGGGCACGGTTCGCGGCGATGAGGCGGCGCTCCGTCTCGTGCGCCGCCCACTCCAGGCCGGCCAGCGCGCCCGCCAGGCCGCATTCGACGGCCAGGACGCCGTCGCGGCCGGTCAGACACGCGAACTCGCCGGTGCCGCCGCCCTCGACGATCAGCACGTCGCCGTGCTGGAGGGCCTGCAGCGCCACCGAACGCAGCAGGGTGGTCGTGCCGCTGCAGGGCCCGCCGACCGCGAGCAGGTGCGGCTCGGTCGAGCGCCCGCCGGTGCGCCAGACGACCGGTGGAACGTCTCGCCGGTCCTCGCCGAAACCGAGTGGGAGCGTGCGCTGGACTCCCGCGGGGTCGGTGAAGCCGAGGACGGTCTCGCCCGGAGCCGTCACGAAGCGCTGGGCGGCGATATCGGTGGGAAGCGGCGGCAGCACCGTGACCGTGAGCTGGTTGCCCTCCTCGTCCCACGTGAAGCGGTACTCGCGCCCGCGTCCCGACTTGGTGTGCAGCAACTGCTCGATACGGGCACGCGCCGCCTCCTCCCCGTCGGTGAAGTAGGCGGGGTAGCGGAGCGAGAGGTGGGAGATACGGCCGGTGTCGTCGAACTCGTACGAGGCGAAGGCCTCGTCCCACTCCCCGCCGTGCGTATAGAGCGGCGCCGGGTCGTCGGGAACCGAGAAGTAGGGGACGAGCGCTTCGTAGAGCGCCTCCAGACGCTTGGTCTGCGCCTCGTCGGGCCCCTTCGGCCCGGTCGGGGTGCGGTCGCGGCCGTGCCACGCGGATGCCGCCATCAGGGTGATGACGGCGAGCAGTGGCCCGTACGGGACGAGGGCCACGATCAGAACGACCGAGGCCACCAGGAACAGCAGTGGACCGCGCCGGTCCTTGGGGGTGTCCGCCCACTTGCGCCGTCCGGCGGCCGCCAGCCGGCGCAGTCCACGAGTGATCGTGATCAGCGGGTGCAGGACATCGGTGGCGCTGTCGGCGGCCGTCCGGGCCAGGTCCCGGCTGCGGGCGATCTGCGCGCTGCCGGTACTGAGAATGCGGGGGAGAGGGCGCCGGGCCACTGCTGTCTCCTGAAGGTGCGTGCGAACGGGATGGGCGTCAGAACTTGATCCCGCCGAGCATTCCGGCCAGGCTCGCGCCGCCGGCCGTGATGCTCGGGGCGATGGCCGTACCCGCGAGGTAGAACCCGAAGAGGGCGCAGACCATCGCGTGCGAGGCCTTGAGTCCGTCCTTCCGGAAGAAGAGGAAGACGATGATGCCGAGCAGAACCACACCTGAGATGGACAGGATCATGAGAGTTCTCCTGGTCGAGGGGGACAGTCACCATGAGTACTTCCAGGATCACAGGATGTATCCATACGATAAAAGGTGCAACAGGGTGAATTTATCGATATTTCACCCGCGCGGCCCTGTCTTGCTGCACCTCCAGAGCGATCGCGCGACGGTTTTGCCGGTTTCATGGTGATCTTTGCCTCGGCCGGGCCCGGTCATGTGCCCGCGGAGCCAGTACGCTGGCGATTCACTCGTACGGCCGCACCGCTGACGGCCGCACGTTCCCGCAGTCCCGTTCGTTGTCGCGCAGTGTTGTCGCGCAGTCTTGTCCCAGTGAGAGGCGGTCCGCCGATGAGTGAAGCCCCCGACCCCGAGGTCGTGGAGCTGGCGACCAAGATCTTCGATCTGGCCCGGCAGGGGCAGGCCGAGGCGCTCGTGGCATATGTGGACGCGGGTGTTCCGGCCAACCTCACCAACGACCGGGGTGACTCGCTCGTGATGCTCGCCGCCTACCACGGCCACGCCGACGCCGTCAGCGCCCTCCTGGAGCGCGGTGCCGAGCCCGACCGCATCAACGACCGGGGGCAGACTCCGCTCGCCGGAGCCGTCTTCAAGGGCGAGGACGCCGTGATCCGGGTCCTCCTGGCCGCGGGCGCGGACCCCTCCGCGGGGACGCCCTCCGCCGTCGACACGGCTCGGATGTTCGCCAAGGCCGAACTGCTCGAACTGTTCGGCGTGCACTGAACAAACCGCCTTGACCAGGCGAAACCACGATTTTGGGGGAGGCGGTACGGGGCCGCCGGAAATGCGGTCGCGGCAGCGAGAACCGCTGGGTCATCATGACGTCGTGATTCATGGACGCGATGGCTGGGCAGGTGTTGCCGCACCGCGCGGACCGTGATGCGGCCCGCACGGGCCACCGACGAGAGGCAGAGGAAGATGGTCTACAGCAAGCAGGAAACGGCGGGCGCCCCGACGTGTTGTCTCGCGGCCAGGTAAAGCAGGATCCCGGTTGCGTCGACGCTTGATGTGAGGCTGTTTCCCATGTTCGATCCGGTCATAGCGCCCAGCGGTACGCTGCTCGGCCTGCTCCAGAGGGGCCGCGGCGACGGCACGCTGCACGCGCTCACCGCCCCGCGCGCCGAAGCGCTCGCGGCACTGAATCACTGTGTGCTGCGCGACCCCCGCCACGACTGGCAGGTGGAGAACCGCTCCCTTTACTACGCCCGTCTCTTTCTCGACCTGAGCGGTGAGCTCGACGAGATCGAGGCACACCTCTTCGACGCGGACGACGTCCTCGACACGGACGAGTCACGCACGGGCCTCGCGCTCGCCGTCCTCGGCCATCTCGCCTCGTACGGCAGGCGTGACGCGCTCGAACTGCTCCGGCGGTACGCCGCCTGCGGCGCCAACTGGGCCTGGGCCCTCGATGAACTGGCGCTGCGCGACGACGACGCGGGACTGCGCGCCCTCGCCGCTCCCGTCCTCGCCCGGTTCCCCGCCGATCCCGAGGGAGAGGCCGAACTGGCGGTCGTCGTACGGGACTCCTTCGAACCGCGGCCCTGGCGCCTGTGGGCCGAAGATCCCCGCGAATCCATCGGCACGCGCGTGCGTGCCGCTCAGGAATCCGGCTCCTTCGACCGATGGCAACGGCAGATGCGACCGTCCGGGCCCCGCCCGGAATGGAGCGTGCGGGCCGTCTTCGAGTGGGCCCAACAGGGCGTCGAACGCGGAGCGGCACTCCACGTCCCGGCCGCCCGATGCCTGACCGCCGTCGCCGGGCCCGAGGACCGCCCCGAGATCGTCGAGGCCGCCCGCACCGGAGACGACGGCGCGCGCTGCACCGCCCTGCGCTATCTCGCCGACAGCCAGGACCCCGACGTGCTCGACCTCATCGAGGCCGCCCAGGCCGCCGCCTCACGCCTCGTCGTGGACGCCGCCGTGGACGCCTTCGAACGGATGCGGTCCATCGCCGCAGTGGAGCGGGCGCGCGGCTGGGTCCACCGGCCCGACGCCCTAGGCGAGGCCGCCGGGCGCGTCCTCGCCTGCCGGGGCGGCGTCCCGGACCGTGACCTCGTCCTCGGCGCCCTCCGCGAGGCCGTACGGGGCGACGGGCCCGACGCCCCGACCCTGTGGACCCTCGTCGACGGCGCCGGACGGCTGGGCATCGCCAACGCGGCCCCCGTGCTGCGGCATGTCTACCGGGAGACCGCCTCGTCCCATCTGCGCGGGCGCGCGGCCCGCGCGCTGGCCGCCACCGACCCCTCCTTCCCCGCCGGATTCGCCGTCGAGTGCCTGTGGGACTGCGAGGAGTCCACCCGCGAGGTGGCCGCGCGACACGCCGAGACCGCGGACGCCCGGGTGGTCGACCAGCTCCGGCGGCTCGCCGCCGATCCGGCCGAGGAGGCCGAGGTACAGACCGCGGTACGCAGCCGCATCGGACCGGACGCGTCCGCCGTGTGAACAGCCGAGTGGACGGCGGTATGAGCAGCGGAGTGGACGGCGGAGCGGACGGCGGTGTGAACCGCCGCGTGAAACCGTCGTGTGAGCGTCCCGTCGTCGGCCCGTATCCCGTTGGTACGGGCCCGGACGCCGGAGCGTGACCGGTCCGTGATCCTGGGGCCTGCGGAGCGCAACGCTCACGGGACGTTCCTCAGCTGGAAAGATCCACGTTGACGCGGCCACGTCCAGCCCGACGACAACACGGGTATGCGTGTCGTCATCGTGACCGAATCCTTTCCCCCCGATGTGAACGGCGTGGCCCACTGCGCGCTCCAGACCGCCCGACACCTCGTCGAGCGCGGTCACGCCCCCGTCGTCGTCGCCCCGGCCACCTCCCCCAAGTTCTCGGCTTCGCTCGAACAGGGGGGGACCCCCGTCGGGAACGGGCCCGACGCCCTCGCGCCGTGCCCCGTCGTCCGTGTCCCCTCCCTACCGCTCCCCGGCTATCCCCAGGTCCGCGTCGCCCTCCCCAGCCGACGCGTCGCCGCCGCGATCACCGAACACCGCGCCGACATCGTCCACCTGGCCAGCCCCTTCGTCCTCGGCGTCCGCGGCATGGCCGCCGCGGGCCGGCTCGGCATCCCCGCCGTGGCCGTCTACCAGACCGATCTCGCCGGCTACGCCCGCACCTACGTGCATGCGGGCGAGGCGGCGGCCTGGCGCCGCATCCGCTCGGTCCACGCCGCCGCCGACATCACCCTCGCCCCGTCCAGCGCCGCTCAGCACGACCTGGAGGCACACGGCGTGCCCC
This sequence comes from Streptomyces sp. NBC_00878, assembly GCF_026341515.1. Lineage (NCBI taxonomy): Bacteria > Bacillati > Actinomycetota > Actinomycetes > Kitasatosporales > Streptomycetaceae > Streptomyces > Streptomyces sp. NBC_00878. The sequence goes on from NZ_JAPEOK010000001.1 coordinate 9,175,541, forward strand.
GGGTACGGCTGTGGCAGCGCGGGGTGGACACCGTCCGTTTCCGGCCGGAACACCGGGACGACACTCTCCGCCGTGAGCTCGCCCCGAACGGCGAGCTGATCATCGGCTACGTAGGCCGTCTCGCCCCCGAGAAGCAGGTCGAACTCCTCGCCGGAGTCTGCGGCCTGAAGGGCGTACGGGTGGTCGTCGTGGGCGACGGACCCAGCCAGCAGAACCTGACGCAGACACTGCCCGGGGCCGTCTTCCTGGGGCGTCGTACCGGCGACGAACTCGCCCGGATCTTCGCCTCGCTGGACGTCTTCGTGCACACCGGCCCCTTCGAGACGTTCTGCCAGACCGTCCAGGAAGCGATGGCGAGCGGCGTCCCCGTCGTCGCACCCGCCGCCGGCGGACCGCTCGACCTGGTGGCACACGGGCGGACCGGGCTGCTGGTCCCGCCGCGCGACGAGACCGCCGTACGCGACGCCGTGCGGTCGCTCGCCGCCGACCCCGCGCTGCGGGCCGCCTTCGGCGCCGAAGCGAGGCGTACGGTCGAGGGCCGCACCTGGGCGGCCGTCGGGGACCAGCTCATCGGGCACTACACCGACGTGCTCTCCGGACGGGCGGTGGTCGCGGCATGAGCGGGCCCCTGCGGATCGTCCGGCTCGCCAACTTCGTCGCCCCCTCCTCAGGCGGTCTGCGGACCGCCCTGCGCGAACTGGGCGCCGGATACCTGGCGGCGGGGCACAAGCCCGTGTTGATCGTGCCCGGAGAGCGCGCCTCGGACCGCGAGACCGAACAGGGCCGGGTCATCACCCTGCCGGGCCCGCTGCTGCCCGGCACCGGCGGCTACCGCGTCCTCACCGACAAGGGGCGCGTGGCAGGACTCCTGGACGCGCTCGCGCCCGACCGTCTTGAGGTGTCCGACCGTACGACGCTGCGCTGGACCGGCGTCTGGGCGCGGCGCGCCCGGGTGCCCGCCGTGATGGTCTCCCACGAGACCGCCGACGGCGTCCTGCGCACCTGGGGCATGTCCGAGGGCATGGCCCGGCGGACCTCCGACGCCCTCAACATCCGTACCGCGCACCACTACTCACGCGTCGTGTGCACCACGGAGTTCGCGGAGCGCGAGTTCGTCCGCATCGGGGCACGCAACGTCGTACGCGCCCCGCTGGGCGTCGACCTGGAAGGCCGGCACCCCGCGCTGCGGGACCCGGGGCTGCGGGCCCGGCACGCGCGCGTGGACGAGATCCTGCTCGTGATGTGCTCCCGGCTGTCCGTCGAGAAGAGGCCGGTCACGGGGCTGGAAGCGCTGGAGGCGCTGCTGCGCCGCGGGCGGCGCGCGGCGCTCGTCGTGGCCGGTGACGGGCCGCTGCGGGCCCGTCTCGAACAGCGGGCGCGTGAGCGGCGGCTGCCGGTCACCTTTCTCGGACACGTCGGCGACCGCGCGCTCCTGAGCGGTCTCCAGGCCTCCGCGGACGTGTGCCTGGCTCCCGGGCCCGCCGAGACCTTCGGACTCGCGGCCCTCGAGGCCATGGCCTGCGGCACCCCCGTCGTCGCCAGCGCCTCGTCCGCGCTCCCCGAGGTCATCGGCTCCGCCGGAGCCACCGCCGCGGACAACGGAGAGGCCTTCGCGGACGCGATAGGGGCGGTCCTGGACCGTCCCGAGAGCGAGCGGCGGGAGGCCGCACGCGCGCGTGCGGCCTGTTTCGGGTGGGCGGCCGCCGTCGAGGCGTTCCTCGCCGCCCACGACGCCGGTGTCCGGGTGGGACGGCCCGAGTCGCCCGTGGCCGCCCGCACGGCGGACCGGGCTCGGGAGGGCGTCGCATGAGACCCCTCCGGTTCGTGGCGCTCGGTGACTCCCTCACCGAAGGGGTGGGTGATCCCGTGGGCGAGGGGTGGCGCGGCTGGGCCGCGCTGCTCGCCGACGGGCTCGCTCCGGCCGACGCGTCCGTGGAGTTCGTCAACCTCGCGGTCAGCGGCGCCCAGACGCGTGACGTCCTGGACCGCCAGACCCCGGCCGCGCTGGCCGAACAGCCGGACATCGCCTCGGTCGTCATCGGCGTCAACGACACGCTGCGGTGCACCTTCGACATCCGCGCCGTGGCCGAACGGCTCGACAAGGTGTACGCCGCGTTCACCGGGCAGGGCGCGGTCCTGCTCACCGCCTGTCTGCCCGACCCCGGCTCGATGCTGGGGCTGCCCGGGGCGCTGGCCCGCCCGCTGGCACGGCGTCAGCGGGCCGTGAACGCGGTCGTGCACGTGCTGTCCGAGCGGTACGGCGCGGTGCATCTGCATGCCGCGGAAGGCGACTGGGTCACCGACCGGGCCATGTGGAGCGCGGACCGGCTGCACCCGGGGGAGCGGGGGCACCGGCAGCTCGCGCTGCACTTCCACGCGTCGCTGGCGGAGGCGGGGCTCGCCACGGGGCCCGTACCGTCCCCCGAACCCGAGTTCCCCGAGCCCACCCGGTCGGCGAGTCTGTGGTGGCTGGCCACCGCCGGGACCGGGTGGGTGGCCCGTCGCTGCACCGATCTCCTGCCCCAACTCATCACCCTGGCCGCCTCCGAGGTCCGTCATCGGGCCCGGGGCACCAGCACCCGCCTCGACATCAGCGCGTCCCACGCGGTGTCGTCGGCGCTGGCCGCGCTGTCGGTGACGGAGCAGCAGCCGGACGTGGCATAGCGCTCCGAGGGCCGGGCCAGCGGCCAGCGCCCTCGTCAGCGGCGGCGTACCGCCACGAACCGTACCGGCGTGCCTGGTACGGCCTGGGCCGTGGCGGGGAGGTCGTCGGGGCGGACGACCGCTATCACCGGGTACCCCCCGGTGGTCGGGTGGTCGGCGAGGAACACCACGGGCCTGCCGTCCGGAGGAACCTGGACGGCGCCCAACACCATTCCCTCGCTGGGCAGTTCGCCCGGCAGCGCCCGCTCCAGAGCGGGACCCTCCGTGCGCAGGCCGATACGGTTGCTCGCCGAGGACACCCGGTAGGTGCGCGTGGTGAGGGTGCGGATCGCCGCCGTCGTGAACCAGTCGTCGCGTGGGCCGAGCGTCACCCGCAGGACGAGTTCGGCCGGAGGCCGCGGCTGCGGGACGACGTCCACGCGCGCGTGGGGGGCCATAGGCGTCCCCAGGGGGAGCACCATTCCGTCCGTGAGGGGCGGCGGACCCAGACCCGACAGCAGGTCGGTCGACCGGCTGCCGAGCACCGGTTCGACGGCCACTCCGCCCGACACGCCCACATAACCGCGTACTCCGGAGACCGCTGTTCCCACGGACAGCAGCGCCCCGGCCGGCACGCGCACCGGGGCTCCCCAGGCGACCGGGCACCCGTCCACGGTGACCGGGCACGGGGCACCTCCCACGGCGACGGTGACGGTCGAACGCGGCCGTACGTCACAGCCGTTGAGCGTGGTCTCCAGGAGGGCCGCCCCGGGCGGATTGCCGACCAGCCGGTTCACCAGGGCGGCGGCGGGCGCGTCGAGCGCGCCGGAGTGCGGCACGCCCAGGTGCGCGTGGCCCGGGCGTCCCTGGTCCTGCACGGTGGTCAGCGCACCGGCCCGTACGACGGCGAGGGCGCGGTCCGTCATCAGGACCCCACCGGGACGAAGCGGACCAGCGTGCCGGGCGACAACAGGGCGGCGGGCACGCGCGCGTGGTCCCACAGCACCGCGTCCGTCGTCCCGATCAGCTGCCAGCCACCCGGCGACGAGCGCGGGTACACGCCCGTGTACGGGCCCGCGAGGCCCACCGAACCCGCCGGGACGGTCGTACGGGGTGTCGCGTGCCGCGGCACGCCATAGCGGGCCGGGAGCCCGGTCAGATAGCCGAAGCCCGGGGCGAACCCGCAGAAGGCGACGCGGAATTCGGCCGCCGCGTGGATCCGTGCCACCTCCTGCGGGGACACGTCCCAGTGGTCGGCGACGTCCGCGAGATCCGGGCCGTCGTAGCGGACGGGTATCTCGACCGCCTCTTCCACGCGCGCAGGCGCGGCAGGCAGCTTCGACGTGGTCAGCCGAGCGGCCAGCCGGGCCGGGTCGTCGAGGCCGTCCAGGAGGACCGTACGGGCCGCCGGGACGATCTCGCGCACGGAGAGCGAGCCCTCCGCGCGGCGGCGGAGTAGATCGGCGTGCAGGGCCTGTGCCTCCTCGTCCGTGGACACCTCGACGAGCAGCGCACGGTCGCCGACCCGCAGTGCCCTCATGCGAACGCCTCCACGCGGATGCCCGACTCCTCCAGCCGTGCCCGGACCCGGCGGGCCAGACCGACCGCGCCGGGCGTGTCGCCGTGCAGGCACAAGGAGCGGGCCCGTACCGGGATGTCACGCCCGGAATGGGACGTCACGACACCAGAACGGGCGAGGCCCACCGAGCGTTCCACGACGGCCCTCGGGTCGGTGATCACCGCACCGTCCCGCCCGCGCGGCACGAGCGTGCCCTCCTCGGTGTAGGCGCGGTCCGCGAACGCCTCGGTGACGACCGGGAGTCCGGCCTTCCCGGCCACGTCGAGGAGCCGCGAGCCGGGCAGGCCGAGCACCGGGAGCGTGGCGTCCGCGAGCAGCACCCCGTCCACCACCGCACCGGCCTGCTCCTCGTCGTGCACGACGCGGTTGTAGAGCGCGCCGTGCGGTTTTACGTACGCCACGCGCGCGCCCGCCGCGCGCGTGAAGACCTCAAGGGCGCCGATCTGGTAGGCCACTTCGGCCGCCAGCTCGTCGGGCGGCACGTCCATCGCGCGTCGCCCGAAGCCCGCCAGGTCCCGGTAGGAGACCTGGGCGCCGATCCGTACGCCGCGCTCGGCCGCCAGGTCGCACACCCGCCGCATGGTGGCCGCGTCCCCGGCGTGGAAGCCACAGGCCACGTTGGCGCTGGTGACGACGGACAGCAGCTGTTCGTCGTCGGTCAACTGCCAGCGGCCGAAGCCCTCGCCGAGATCGGCGTTCAGATCGATCGAGGCCATGGAGTGTCGGTTCCTCCCGGTCAGGCGACGCGGTACTGCTCGTCGCGGGCGTCGGTGATGAACATCTGGCCGGGTGCGTGGGTGATCGCGAACGGCGGCCGTGAGGCCATCACCGCGGCCTGCGGCGTCACCCCGCAGGCCCAGAACACCGGGATGTCGTCCGCCTCGGCGTCCACCGGGTCGCCGAAGTCGGGGCGGGAGAGATCCTCGATGCCGAGGGCGCCCGGATCGCCGCAGTACACCGGGCTGCCGTGCACCGCGGGCAGCAGGCTCGTCTCCCGGATCGTCGCGGCCAGGTGCTCGGGCGGTACCGGGCGCATCGACACCACCATGGGCCCGCGCAGCCGTCCCGCCGGACGGCACTGGCGGCTGGTCACGTACATGGAGACGTTGCGCCCCTGCTCGATGTGGCGCATCGGCACACCCGCCTCCGACAGCGCCGACTCGAAGGTGAAGCTGCACCCGATGAGGAACGACACGAGGTCGTCGCGCCAGTGGGCCACCACATCGGTCGGTTCGTCGACCAACTCGCCGTGCTCCCACACCCGGTAGCCCGGCAGATCGGTGCGCAGATCGGCGCCGTCGGCCAGGACGGTCGTCCAGGAACCGGCGTCGGTGACGTCGAGCACCGGGCAGGCCTTCGGGTTGCGCTGGCAGAACAGGAGCATGTCGTACGCCCAGTCGGCCGGTACGGAGATCAGGTTCGCCTGGGCGTGGCCCGCCACGCAGCCCGCGGTGGGACCGGACACGCCCGACCGGAATCGGGAGCGGGCCTCTGCCGGGCTCCACGCGTGCGCGTGGTCGTCGAGAAGGTTCAGGGGGCGGGGCTGGGTAGTCGGTGTCCAGTTCACAGAAGCTCCTTCCCACGGGTCTCCGGCAGACCGATCAGAGCCAGTGCCGCGAGACCGTAGCCGATCGCGCCGAAGACCAGCGCGCCCCCGACGCCCCAGCTGTCGGCCAGGAAGCCGACCACCGTCGGGAAGACCGCGCCCACGGCACGGCCGGTGTTGTACGTGAAGCCCTGTCCCGTGCCGCGCACCGCGGTCGGGTACAGCTCGCTGAGGAACGAGCCGAAGCCGCTGAAGATCGCCGACATGCAGAAGCCGAGGGGGAAACCGAGCACCAGGACAAGGGTGTTGGCGCCGCTCGGGATGTTCGCGTAGGCCAGGATGCAGACCGCCGAGAGGATCGCGAAGAGCAGGATGTTGCGCTTGCGGCCCAGCTTGTCGGTGAGATATCCGCCGGTCAGATAGCCGATGAAGGCCCCGGAGATCAGGAACGTGAGATAGCCGCCGGTGCCGACGACGGACAGCCCGCGGTCCGTCTTCAGGTAGGTCGGGACCCAGGTGGCCAGCGTGTAGTAGCCGCCCTGGACGCCCGTGGAGAGCAGGACCGCGAAGATCGTCGTCTTCAGCAGTCCGGGCGTGGCGGCCGTGCCCGGCTTGAAGATCGTGGCGAACGAGCCCTTCTCGGGGCTCTCCTTGCGGCGCTCGGCCGCCTCCGGGGCGTCCTTCACATTGCGGCGTACCCAGATGACGAGCAGGGCCGGCAGTGCCCCGGTCCAGAACATCACGCGCCAGGCGAGGTCGTCGTCCAGGTACTGGAAGACCAGCGTGTAGACCAGCACGGCGAGTCCCCAGCCCACGGCCCAGGAACTCTGGATCGCGCCGAGCGTGCGCCCCCGGTGCTTGGGGCTCGCGTACTCGGCGACCAGGATCGCGCCAACCGCCCACTCACCGCCGAAACCGAGCCCCTGGAGAGCGCGGAAGACCAGCAGGGTCTCGTAGTTGGGCGCGAAGCCGCAGGCCACGGTGAAGACCGCGTACGTGATGACGGTGATCATCAGCGCCTTGACGCGCCCGATCCGGTCCGCGATCACACCGGCAGCCGCGCCGCCGATCGCGGACACGACCAGCGTGACGGTCGTGAACAGCCCGGTCTGGCCGCTGTTGAGGCCGAAGTACGCGGAAAGGGCCACCATGCTCAGCGGCAGCGTGAAGTAGTCGTACGAGTCCAGCGCATAGCCGCCGAACGCGCCGCCGAAGGCGCGGCGGCCGCGCGGACCCAGGGCCCGCAGCCAGGCGAACGCGCCCTCGTCGGCGGTGGGTTCACCCGCTCCGGGGCGCGTTTCGGTGGTCAGGGCCTGCGGTGGAGGGGTCGTGCTCATGGGCACCTCACAGATGAGGGACGGGAGGGTGCTTGAGGACTGAGTCGTACAGGAGCAGCGGTGGTGCGAGTTGTGGCGTGCGGAAAGCGGTTGCGGTGCCGATCTGCGGCGTGCGGAAGCCGTCGGCTCCGGAGTGAGCGGCCGGTGCCTGACTAGCAAGGTAGAGGATCGTTGAACGATCCCTCAATACCCCTGTTGTTTCGTTCTTGTATCTGCGATTGAATTCGGGCGTGGCCGAACTGAACGGACTGGCGGACGACCGCGCGCTGCTGGGTCGCACCAGCACCGCCGAGCGGGTCTCGGACATCCTCAGGAGCCGGATCGCCGAGGGTTTCTTCCCGCCCGGCGCACGGCTGTCCGAGGACAGCATCGGCGCCGCGCTCGGCGTCTCGCGCAACACGCTGCGCGAGGCGTTCCGCCTGCTCACGCACGAACGACTGCTGGTCCACCAGCTCAACCGGGGTGTCTTCGTGCGGGTCCTGACCGTCGAGGACGTCGAGGACATCTACGGCACCCGCAGCCTCGTCGAATGCGCGGTCGTCCGCGGACTCGGTGAACCGCCCTACGCGGTGGACGGTCTCGCCGAGGCCGTCGCGGACGGGCGGCGGGCGGCCCGCGAGGGTGACTGGAAAGAGCTGGGTACGGCCAACATCCACTTCCACCGGGAACTGGTGGCGCTCGCCGGGAGTGCCCGCACCGACGAGCTGATGCGCAGCGTGTTCGCCGAACTCCGGCTCGCCTTCCACCTCGTGGACGACCCGCGACGCCTCCACGAGCCGTACCTCGCACGCAACGGCCAGATACTGCAGGCCCTCCAGGACGGCGACCGCGAGGAGGCCGAGAGCCTGCTCGGTACATATCTGGACGATTCGCGCAAAAGGGTTGTGGAGGTCTACGGCCGCCGAGTGGCGGAGGACGCCCCTTAGCGGCGCTGGGGTTTCGCCGACATGTGGCTCGGCCGTGTGGGCGCACCCAGCCACAAGCGTTTCGGTCGTTGTCAGACCGAGGACCTAGTCTGTGCACCGTGACTTCGCCTGCATCGACGGACAGCGTTCCGCCCCAGCTCAGCGCGGGGCCGCGCCCCGCACCGGGCCCGGCCGCCGACGAGGGACTGGCGCGGCGGCTGCGCGCGCTCGCCTGCACCGCGCCGCTGCACGACCTCGACGTACGCAAGGCGAATCTCGCGGGTGAGTACTCGGTGTACGGGATGGCGGAGGTGGCCCTCGCCGCCATCGACCTCGTCACGCTGAACATGGACTTCGACACGGGAGCCGACCACGACCAGATAGTGGCCAGGCTCATCCCGCGCATCGCCGCCCAGGCCCCGCGCCGGCCCGTCGCCGAGCACGAGCGCGTCGCCCGCTGGGTCCTGGAGAACCTCATCAACGTCGGCAGCGTCGACCGCGGCTTCCGGGCCGTATACGGCACGTTCGCACCCGACGGTTCGTATGTGCGCCGGGACTACGACTTCAAGCTCATCGAGGAGTTGCCCGGCTACGGAGGGAGCGTGTATCTCCGCACGACGGACGAGGCGGTCAACGTCCTCGTGGGCGCCCTCGACACCGACGTCACCAGCGCGCAGATCGCCGCCGAGGTCAAGCTGGAGGTGCTGATCAGCCGCGGACGGCTCGCGGACGCGCAGCTCGCCGCCGAGCAGGCCCGGTACCGGACCGTGCAGTACTCGGAGACGCTCCGCAGGGCCCTGGACGCGACCCGGCGCAACGTACGGGCGGTGGACTGGCTGCAGGCCGTGCCCGACATGATCGCCGAGGCGCTCGACCACGTCGCCGACCGCTATCGGCACGAGAACGCGATCCTCACGAACATCCGTAAGGCACGCGACGAGTCGGAGGACGCCGAGCAGAAGCGGCGGGCCGCCGAGCTCGTCGACATCGTCAAGGACTGCATCCGGCGGCACACGCAGTTGCAGTCCCGCCTTCTGGAGGCCGGACCGCTGTTCCGGGCCGAGCAGGACCGGCAGGCGTTCGCGACGCCCATGACGACAGCGGGGATCGACCTGTACGGGCATCTCGTCGCGCCCGTGCTGCCGCTGCCCATGGAGAGGGCGCTGCGGGTGACCGACGCGTTCTTCGCCCGCGGGACGGGGCTTCGGACACCCGCGTCCGTTCGCGTCGGGGATCTGGTCGACCTCCTGCTGACACCGCCCGTAGAGCGGGAGCATCTCGGGGCCGAGATGCCCGAGCCGGATCTGATCGCCACGCCGGACGACAGCCGGTTCAGCGAGGAGCAGTTGGCCGGGGCCATGGAGTTGCTCGACCTTCCCGCCGACGCGCCGCGGCGATTGTCCGGGCTGCTCGCGGACGCCCGGCGGCGTGATCCCGAACTGCCTTATCTAGTGGCCCTGTTGGCGGTGCACGCGGCCAGTCCGCCGGTCGGTACGGCGTATCGGCAGGGCGAGGCGAAGTTGTTGTTCGCCGTGGACGACGGGACCGAGTTGGACGATCCGGAGTTCGGTGGGGCCGATTTGATCGTGGGAATGGCTCTGCTGGATGCGGTGGGGATGGCGGCGGATCGGAAGGATGCGGCGTGAGCGGGTCGCTGAGTTTGCTTTGTCACTTCGGGTTGTTTGTGACCTGCGGGCCCGTTGTGGCTTGTCGCGCCCACGATGAGGGAGGAGCCGTGAATGTCACAGCCCCGCGCCCCTATTGGGGCGCCGGATGGCGGCCCCGTTTTGCAGAGCAGCCCAGTTTTGAGAGCAAGGAGTGCCAGCCGTGACCGAGCCCGTTGAGTGGGGTGAGCCGGACGTGCCGGCGGCGCCGGCGTCCACCGGTGCCGTCACGCCCGCCGACGCAGCCGATGCCGCGCGGCTCGTGGCCTTTGGACTGCAGCCCAAGTTGCAGCCCGCGCGGGACCAGGAGTACGCCGAGTTGTTGCGGAGGTACCGGGAGGATCCGGCCTTCGCGCGGCTGGCCGATGCCGTGGCGACCGGGCTCGGGCTTGTGGTGCTCGAGGTGTCCCCACGGGCGGGGATGGCGGTGACCGCGGCCGAGGACTCGGTGTTCGCCGTGCGGATGGGGGACTACGCGCGCCGGACGTCGGCCGACTCGGGGGACCGGTTCCTGCACGGGCTCGCGCACCTCGCCGTCGCCGCCATGGCGTTCCCGCGCCCGGAGGATCTCGCCGACGACGGGTACATCGGGCGCGTGTCGGTCAACGGCGTTGACGCCTTTGTGCGGCAGGCCTGTCGGCGGCTGGAGGAGCGGGCCGACGAGCAGGGGGAGAACACCGACCCGGCGACGGACGCACCGGGCCTGGAAGCCGCTTGGCGGATCTGGGCACGGCGCAGCTCCACCGGAGCGACCAAGGACGCGCGAAGACTCGCCGGTTCGACCACCGGCATCATCGGCAAGGCCGTCGCGTTCCTCACCGACTCGGGGTTCCTGCAGCGCACCGGGGATGACGGCGGGGGGACGTACCGGACGACCGCCCGCTATCAGCTCCAGGTACGGGACATGGCCGGCAGCGCCGCGATGGCCGAGCTGCTGGAGCTCGGCATCGTGCCGGTCACCGACGGCACCGCGAGCCTGCTGCCCGCCGAGGAGTCCGACGATCTGGAGCTGGTCGCCGACGCCGGGCTGCCGTTCCATTCGTGACCGACCGACCGAGCCAATGACCCCGATCACCGTCCCCCATCATCGCGATCACCGTCCCTGGCCACTGTCCCCGATCCCGATCCCCATCCCGATTCTCTGACCGCCTCAACTCCCCTTACGACTACGAGAGTCCGCCGCCATGTACGAGCTGTCCCGGGTCCGCCTCTACTCCATCGGGCCTGCCGGTGCGCGCTACGCCGACACCGTGCTGGACCTGCGCGGTGTGGGTCAGCCCGTGCCCGACCCCGCGCCCACGCAGGCGGAGTTCTTCGAGGAGGAGCCCGTCGGGCCGCCGCGCCGCCCCGCGCCCGCCGGCGTGCTCTTCCTGGAGAACGGCGGTGGCAAGTCCGTACTGCTCAAGCTGATCTTCTCCGTCATGCTGCCCGGCCATCGGAACACGCTGGGCGGCGCCAGCTCCGGTGTGCTGCGGAAGTTCCTGCTCGCGGACGACTGCGGGCACGTGGCGCTGGAGTGGCAGCACACGCTGACCGGCGAGTGCGTCGTGGTCGGAAAGGCCAGTGAGTGGCGGGGGCGCCAGGTCTCCAACGATCCGCGGAAGTTCGCGGAGGCCTGGTACTCGTTCCGGCCCGGGCCCGGCCTGAGCCTGGACAACCTGCCGGTCGCCGAGGCCACCTCCGTGCGGCCGCCCGTCGAGGGTGCCTCGGGCGCCCAGGGGCGGCGGCGCACCATGAAGGGCTTCCGGGACGCGCTCACCGAGGCGGGCAAGGCGTACCCGCACCTCGAAGTGCACTGGGAGGAGATCCACGACCGCTGGAACGAACACCTCGGCGATCTGGGACTCGACCCCGAACTCTTCCGCTACCAGCGCGAGATGAACGCCGACGAGGGCGAGGCCGCCGGTCTCTTCGCGGTCAAGAAGGACTCCGACTTCACCGATCTGCTGCTGCGCGCGGTCACCGACACCCGGGACACCGACGGGCTCGCCGACCTGGTGGGCGGGTTCGGGAACAAGCTGGGGCGGCGGGCCGAGCTGATCGCCGAGCGGGAGTTCACCGCCGGGTCCGTGGACCTGCTCGGGCGGATCGTCGAGGCAGCCGGGACGCGTTCGCGCGCGCGGGACATCCACACGGGCGCCGAGCGGCGTACCCGCACCCTGGCCAGGCGCCTCTCCGCCCGCGCCGGGCAGGAGCGGGGCCGCACCGGCGACCTCGCCCAGCAGGTCACCGCCGCCGCCCACCGGGTCACCGAGGCCGAGAGCTCCCGGCAGCGCAGCGCGCTGATCGCGGCCGAACTCGCCTACCGGCACGCCTCGTTGGCCCTCGCCGGGGCCGAGAAGGGCGCGGCCGCGCAGAAGCGGGAGCTCGCCGACGCGCGCACGCTGCACTCCGCCTGGCAGGCCGCCGAGCTCGTCCTGCGGCACCGCGCCTCCGCCGACCGCTCCGCGCGCGTGGCCGCCGCGATCCTCGAAGCCGAGCGGGACGCCGCCCCCGCCCTCGCCGCGCGAGCCAGGGCCGCCGCCGATCTCGTACGGGCCCTGCACGCCGCCGCCGAGGGGGCCGAGACGGTCGCCAACGAGGAGGAGGAGCGGTCCGCCGCGATCCAGGACGTCGGCGAGGCCGCCCACCGGGACTCCACGACCGCCGCCACCGAGGCACAGCGCGCCCGCAGCGAGATCGGCCATCTGCGTCTGCGACTCAGCGAGGTCGAGCAGGAGACCGCCGAGGCCGTGCGCGCCGGGTGGCTCGACGACACCGCCCCGGACGCCGACCCGGCCCGTGCCGCGCTCGCCGCCAGTGACGCGGAGAAGACCGCCGTCGCCACGTGGGACACCGCGCGCGAGGCGTCCCGCCGCACCATGGAGCACGCCCGCGAGGCGGCGTCGGCCGAGTCCCGCGCCGAGCTCACGGCGGCCCGCGCCGCCGACGCCGCGACGGCCGCCGAGCGCGCCTACGACGCCGAGCGGCGCACCGCTCAGGCGCTGGCGGGGGAGGAGCGGCTGGCCGAGCTGCTGAGTTTGCCGGGGGTCTCCGGCGGTTCGGGGGCCTCCGGGCGAGGCGGGCTGCCGCAGCAGCGACACGGCGCGGGCGCGGTTTCCACCGAGGGCGCCGCGCGCGCGAGCGGCGGCGCACGAGCGGACGGAGCAGGCCATGGGCAGGGGCCGGGCCGGGTGTCCGGGACAGGCCCCGGTACCGACGCGGCGGGCACCCGCCGAGGGCGGGGCACCCCGGACGCCGAACACCCCGATGAAGCGCCCCTCTCCGCCGAAGAGCTGGACCACTACGCCGACGAGCTCCGGCAGCTCCTCGACGACGGCGTCGCCTCCGCCGAGCGGCAGCTCTTCGAGCTGCGGACCGCCGCTGCCGACGACGCGCGGATCCTCGGCGCGCTCGGTGACGGCGGGCTGCTGCCGCCCGGACCCGACGTACTGGCCACCGTGGAGTACCTGGGCGAGCACGGCATCCCCGCGCTCCCCGGCTGGCGCTATCTCGCGCAGGCCGTCGACCCCGTCGACCACGCGCGCGTACTGGCCGCACGGCCCGAACTCGTCGACGGCGTGATCATCACCGACCCGCACACCCACGCGCGGGCCCGCGACGCCCTCGCCGACGCCGCACTGCTCCCGCGCTCCGCCGTGGCCGTGGGCACGGCCGCCGCGCTGCTCGCCCCGACCCCGGCCCCCGACACGGGCGACGGGGGCCGCGTCGATGTGTTCCTCGTCCCGCCGAACCCGGCCATGCACGACGAGCACGCCGCCGACGAGGAGCGGCAGACGCTGCGGACGCGCGCGGCCGAACGGGACGAGGAGATCCGGGAGCTGGCGGCCCGGCTCGCCAAGGACCGGGAGCTGGCCGCCCGGCTCGCCTCCTGGCGCACGGGCTGCCCCGCGGGGCGGCTCGCCGAGCTCGCCACGGCGGCCCACGACGCGCGCGCGTTCGCCGAGGAGTCCGAGGCCGAGCTGTCCGAGGCGCGTACGGTCCGGGCCGAGGCCGACGAGGCGGCGGCCGAGGCGTCCCTGGTACGGGACGAGCGGCAGGAGGCCGCGCAGCGGGCCCGCCGCGCCGCCGACGCGCTCGCCGGACTCGCCTTCCGCCTGCGTGAACGCGCCGGCTGGCAGGTCAAACTGCGCGAACTCGCCGACGACGCCGCCGAGTCGGAGGCCCGCGCCCAGACCTGCCTGGAGCGCGCCCGAGCCGCCGACGAGGACCGGCGCGGTGCCCAGCGCGCCGCCGACGACGCCCGCCGCACCGCCCGCGCCCTGCGTGCCGAGCGCGCGGAGATCGCGGGCGCCCCCGACGACGTACCGGAGGCCGACCCGGCCGCCGCCAAGTCGTCGCTGCCCGCCCTCCGTGAGGCCTACCGCGCCGCCTCCCAGCTCTACGAGAAGGTCGGCGTCGGCGCCGACCTGCGGGCCGAGCAGTCGCGGGCCGAGAGCGACGAGAGCGCGGCACTCGCGGAGCTGGAGCGGCTGAGCAACAAGGTGCGTACGCGCGCGGCCCAGCTCCTGGAGTCCACCGACGGCTCCGACGGACCCTCCCGGCAGGCCGCCGCGGCCCGCGCCGAGGAGCTGGTCCAGCTTCTGGAAACGCGCATGTCGACCGCGAGCGAGCAGCTCGGACGGCTGCGGGGCGAGGCCGAGCGGCACGCGCCCGAGGACGGCGAGGCGCACACCGAGCTGCCCGAGGACCTGGCCCCGCGCGACGCCGAGCACGCACAGAGCCTGCTGCGCACCGCCACCGGTGAACTCGCCTCCCGCACCGAGGCGTTGAGCCAGGCCCGCGAAGCCCACGCCGAACTCCTCGGCGCCCACCGCGCCGCCGAGGACGCGGCGGGCGGTTTCGACGAGTCGGCCGCCCTGCTCCGGGACCTCCTCAGGGAGCACGCGGACGAGGAGCACGAGGAGCCCGAGCCCTACCCCGGCACCCTCGAAGAGGCCCGGCAGTCCGCCGCCGAGTCCCGCCGCTCCCTGCGCGGCTGCGCGGCCGACCTCTCCGCCGCGGAGGCCTCGGTGCGCGAGGCGAGCGACATCCTCGTCCGGCATGCCAACTCGACGCGCTACGAGCAGGTGCGTACGCCCGCACGCCAGCAGATCCGTGAACTGCCGGCGTCCTCCCTGCCCGAGCACGCGCAGAAGTGGGCGGACGCCTTCGCGCCCCGACTCCGGGTCCTCACCGACGAGTTGGAGCAGCTGGAGCGCAACCGCGACTCGATCGTCGACCGGTTGCGCGGGCTCGTGGAGTCCGCGCTGGCCACCCTCAGGTCGGCCCAGCGGCTGTCCCGCCTCCCCGAGGGGCTCGGCGAATGGTCCGGGCAGGAGTTCCTCCGCATCCGCTTCGAGGAGCCCGACCAGGCCACGCTGGCCGAGCGGCTCGGCGAGGTCGTCGACGAGGCGACCCGCGCGGCCGTCAAGAAGAACTCCGACATGCGCCGCGACGGAATGTCCCTGCTGCTCACAGGCGTCGGCGCGGCCCTCCGGCCGAAGGGCGTCGCCGTCGAGATCCTCAAGCCCGATGCCGTACTGCGCGCCGAGCGCGTGCCCGTCGGACAGATGGGGGACGTGTTCTCCGGCGGCCAGCTGCTCACCGCCGCGATCGCGCTCTACTGCACGATGGCGGCCCTGCGTTCGAACGACCGGGGCCGCAGCGACAAGCACCGCCACGCCGGCACGCTGTTCCTCGACAACCCCATCGGCCGCGCCAACGCCACGTATCTGCTGGAGCTCCAGCGGGCCGTCTCGGACGCCCTCGGTGTCCAACTCCTCTACACCACGGGCCTGTTCGACACGACCGCACTCGCCGAGTTCCCCCTGGTCATCCGCCTCCGCAACGACGCGGACCTGCGCGCAGGGCTGAAGTACATCAGCGTGGAGGAACACCTCCGGCCCGGACTGCCTCAGCAGACCCCGGCCGGTGAGGGGGAGGCGGTACACAGTGAGATCACGGCGACGCGGATGTTCAAACGGCCGTCGCCTCAGGGGGTTTAGGGCAGGACCGGGACTCTGTTCGAACCGCGGCAAGCACATGGGGCGCGTCGGCGCGCTGCCGTCAGAGTCACGTCGCTCGTTTAAGGCGTGAATTAAGTGGTGATCAACGGCTCGCAGGAGACTGCCGAGCCTCAGCGATCTTCGCGGCCGGGCGGCGAGGAGGGAGAGCCGCTCCCGGCGGTGCGTCGGAGGGCGTCGACGGCGTGCTTGAGGATGACCCGCTCCGGGGCGGCGCCCGTCTCGGTGGCGGTGTGGGGGATCAGGTGGCGGACGGCCTGGTAGACGCAGAGCATCGACCACAGTTCCTGGGCGACTGTCTCGGGGCTGTTGGAGCGCAGGGTGGCGGTGCGCCCTCCCCGCTGCTCGATCTTGATGGCCCGGTAGATCGTTTTGCTGGTCCAGCGACGCGAGTACAGCTCCGCGAGTTCGTGCGCCGGTGCTGTCTGCGGGTCGAGCAGGGTCGTGACCAGGCGGAACAGTTCGGAGTTCGCCGACTGGCCGTCCTCGGCGCCGGAGGTGGTGATGGTGTACTCGATCACCCGCACCGTGACGCGTTCCGTCTTGCGTGAGCCCCTGAGTTCCGAGTGGTAGGTGCCGTCGGGCAGGACTCGCGCCATCGGCAGGGCGAAGGATGTGTCCACCCTGAACAGCAGGTCCGCGCCGGTGCCGACGGTCCGGCGCCACAGGGCGTAGGAGGGGAAGTCCCGGTCGGCGAGGACCAGCATCCCCGCTTCCAAGTGGTGCAGCAGACGGCAGGTCAGGGTCCCCTCGCCCACGGCGGGGGAGTCGAAGGCCGCTCCGATCAGCGCTCGGGTGCCGCACTCGACCAGCGCCAGAAGGCGTACCTGCGGATACGGCCGGGGCCCGGAACCGGAGTTCGGCCGTGAGTAGGCGGCGGCGTTGGCCGCGCTGTTCGGGACGTCGAGGGTGGTGCCGTCCATCGATGCCAGCCGCCGGCCGCGCCAGAAGACACCTGGGGTGGCCGCGGTGCCCACCGGGCCTGCGACGTAGGAGAACAGCAGTCGCAGCGGGGCGGCCCCGATCCTGGCCCGGGCCCTGGTGATCGACCCGCTGTTCGCCGTCAGCCACCCATCGGCGCAGCGTGGCAGGTTCTCCACCAGCTCCCGCAACACCGAGTCGTACCCGGAGCCGGTGAACAGCCACATCGCCAGGGTGAAGTACACGACCAACCATGACGGCAGTGAACGGATGCGCTCCTCACGCACTCCAGTTTCATCGACCACGAAGTCGACCAAATCGGCCGGGAACACCCGACTCAGCACATCCAGACGAAACCGTTCGGAGAAGCCGCCGTCGGCCATGTGATCACGTGTCACAAGACGGGAAGCCTACTCGGTCCACTCGGCCACGGACTAAAGAAGCGACGTTTCCCCATGGCGAATCGAGGCCCTCTGGCGAATCGAGGCCGAACAGGTACCGTTATCGCCGGGCAAGACGCGGGGAATTGTTTCGTCCCGTTTACGGATCGAGGCTGCCCTGTCGCTGAAATCGCTGCTGGTCTACGATGAAAGCGGGTTACTGCTGTGACCGTTTTACGGCCGACGCTACCGGTTCTGTTCGAGGCATGTGTCGATGCCTCTCCTGACGCGGTGGCGCTGCTTGCCGGGAGTCAAACATTCACGTATGCCGAGCTGAACTCCCACGCCAATCGACTGGCCCGTTCGCTGGTTTCGCGCGGCGTCGGACCTGAGGACTTCGTGGCTGTCGCGTTACCTCGAACCGAGCAGATGATCGTGGCGCTTCTCGCGATACTCAAAGCGGGGGGCGCTTACTTTTCGATCGATCCCCAACAGCCTGCCGAGCGGGTCGCGTTCATGGTCGAGGAGGTACGGCCGAAACTGGTCTTGACCACGACCGAATCGAGCCCGATCGGGCTGGAAGACGCCAATGTTCCGACTATGACGCTCGACGACCTGTCGCTGTTCGCGGAGAATAGCGAATGGGCCGATGGTGACCTGACGGATGACGACCGAATCGTGCCGCTCCGGTCCACCCACCCGATCTACGTGATCTACACCTCTGGTTCGACCGGCCGGCCCAAGGGCGTCGTGGTCACCCATGGCAATCTGGTCAACCTGCTGACCGACCTGGGAGAGCGGTTCGGCCTGGCTTCCGACGACCGGATGCTGGCCACGTCGGTTCTCGGGTTCGACATGTCCGGCGTAGAGCTCTTCCTGCCGCTGGTGCGGGGGGCCGGCGTCGTGCTCGCGCCCTCGGGTGCCAACCGCGAGCCGGCGACCGTGGCCGAACTGCTGAGGCACGGCGTGACCATCGCGCAGGGCACGCCGACATGGTGGCGCATGCTGGTCGAACAGATCCCGGACAGCCTGCGTGGACTGCGCATGCTGGTCGGCGGCGAGGCGTTACCCCCGGCGGTCGCCACCGCGATGCTCAAACTCGGTCGTGAGGTGGTGAATCTGTACGGACCGACCGAGACCACCGTCTGGTCGACCATCGCCCCGCTGCACGAGATCACCGGCCCGCCGCCGATCGGGCGGCCGCTCGCCAACACCGAGGTCTATGTGCTCGGTCCCGACCAACAGCCGATGCCCCCGGGCGAGGTCGGTGAGTTGTACATCGCCGGAGCCGGGGTCGCGCGCGGCTATCTGCACCAGCCGGCCCTGACGGCGGAACGTTTCGTGGACAACCCGTTCGACCGGAGCGGGTCGCGGATGTACCGCACAGGTGACCTGGTGCGCCGGTCTGCCGACGGTGACCTCGAATTCGTCGGCCGGGCCGACCGACAGGTCAAGATCCGTGGCCACCGGGTCGAACTCGGTGAGGTCGAAACGGCCGTGGTCACGCATCCGCTGGTCAGCCAGGCGGCGGTCGAGGTACGCGAGGACACCCCGGGTGACCAGCGGCTGGTGGCCTACGTGGTGCCGGCCACCCAGGTGGAGTCCGAAGAGGCGGCCCGGGAGAAGGTCGAGGAGTGGCAGCAGGTGTACGACTCGGTCTACACCGGCACCGACTCGGCGCAGCCCCCGCTCGGCGAGGACTTCGGCGTCTGGAAGAGCAGCTACGACGGGCATCTGCTCCCGATGGAACAGCTCAGGGAGATCCAGGACGACACCGCGGCGCGGCTGCGGTCGCTGCGGGCGCGCAGAGTACTGGACATCGGGGTGGGCGCCGGCCTGACGCTGGCCCGGCTGGCGCCGACCTGTGACGCCTACTGGGGTACGGATCTCTCCGCTCCGGTCATCGACAACATCAGGGCCCAGGTCGACAGGGATCCCGCGCTGGCCGGGAAGGTCGAGCTGCGGTGCCAGCCGGCGGACGACCTCGACGGCCTGCCCAGGGACTTCTTCGACCTGGTCGTCATCAACTCGGTCATCCAGCACTTTCCTACGGTCGACTACCTCGTGCGGGTCCTGACGAACGCGATGGACCTGATCCGCCCCGGCGGTTCCGTCGTCATCGGGGACGTACGCCATCTCGGTCTGCTGCGCAGCCTGAAGACCGCGATCCACCTCCACCGCGCCGACGACCGGACGGACGCCGCCGAGATACGGCGCGACGTCGAGCACGCGCTGGCCCTGGAAAAAGACCTGATGATGCACCCGGAGTTCTTCGTCGCTCTCGCCGACCGGATGGACACGGTCGCCGCTGTGGACATGCGCCTCAAGCCCGGGCGGTATCACAACGAGTTCACCCGGTACCGCTACGACGTCGTTCTGCGCAAGCGGTCGGGCGCGGCCGAGCCCGTGGCCGAGTCGTTGGGCGATCTGCCCGTCCTGCGGTGGGGGCAGGACATCGTCGAACTGGACCAGCTGGCCGCCCGCCTGGACGGTCGGGCGTCGGCGCCGGTCCGTATCTCGGGAATTCCGAACGGACGCATCGCCAACGAGATCGCCGCCTCCGACCGTCTCGCCGAGGGCGCCGCCATCGGCACGGTGCTGTCCGAGCTTCGTGCCGGGACGCGCGGTGTCGACCCCGAGGAACTCCGCGTCCTGGCCGAGCGGTTGGGATATCAGGCCATCCTCACCTGGTCCGGATCCCCGGACGGCGGCTTCGACTGCGTCCTGGCCCCCGCCGACGGGCCCGGCTTCCCGGTACTGTCCGATCTCTACCGGCCCGGAGCCCAGGAGAAGGCACCGCTGGCCTCCTACGCCAATCAACCGCTGACGGCCAGTGCGGCCGACCTGCCGACCGCCTCGTTGCGGGCACACCTGGCCAAGACGTTGCCGGACTACATGATTCCCGCGGCCTTCGTGCGGCTGGACGCTCTGCCGTTCAACTCGAACGGGAAGCTCGACCGCGCGGCGCTGCCGGCACCGCGACTGACGACCACCTCCGCGGGCCGCGCACCGGGCAACTCGATGGAGGAGACGCTGTGTGAGCTGTTCGGCCAGGTGCTCGGGATGCCACAGGTCGGGGTCGACGACAACTTCTTCGAGTTCGGCAACAGCGTCCTCGCGGTCCGCCTGACCAGCCAGATCAAGCAGCGGACCGGCGTCGACCTGCCGGTCCACGAGATATTCGCCAGGCCGACCGCGGCCGCGCTCGCGGATCTGCTCATCCGCCCGGACTCCGGCGAGGAGTACGCCGCCGATGTGGACCTCGTCGAGGAAGCCTTCCTCGACCCGGCCATATCGACGGTGGGAAGTGAGCCGATGGACCGGGACCTGGTCCGTGCTCCGCGCAAGGTCCTGCTGACCGGTGCGACCGGCTTTGTCGGGTCGTTCGTGCTCAGGGAACTGCTCGACAACACGGACGCCCGGATCTACTGCCTGGTGCGTGCCAGGCAGGACACCGAGGCCGCGGTTCGCGTTCTGGACAGCCTGCGTGGCTACGGTCTGGCAGACGGTGTGGATTCCGACCGGATCACCGCGATCGCCGCCGACCTGGAAAAGCCCCTGTGCGGGTTGTCGGAACCGCAGTTCGACATGCTGGCCGAGCAGGTCGACCTGATCTTCCACAATGGCGCGAGGGTCAATCTGGTCGATGCCTACAGCCGGCTCAGGGCGGCCAACGTATGGGGAACCCGGGAAGTGCTGCGGCTGGCCGCGAGGAAGCGTGTCAAGCCGATGCACTATGTCTCCGCGACCAGCGCGCTGATCGGGACCGCGAACAACCCGGAGCCCCTGGCCGAGGACCGGCGGGTCGATCCGGATCTCATGCCCGCCGAGGGATATGCGCGCAGCAAATGGGTGGCTGAGGAAATGCTCCGCATCGGACGTGTACGCGGCATTCCCTCAGCGGTGTACCGGCCCGCGCAGATCGGTGGCCACACGGCTACCGGTGCCGTGGGAGGCAACGACGGACTGTGGCACTACATCCGAGCGTGTGTCGAGGTCGGGGCCGTGCCGGCCACCGGTGCCGGATGGACCGAGGTGAACCTGGTACCGGTCGACTACGTCGCCAAGGCGTATGTGCGCCTCGCGCTGCATCCGGAGTCGATCGGCGGCGAGTTCAACCTGACCAATCCACGGACCGTCAGGATCGACGCGATCATCGACCGGATCCGCGCCGCCGGCCACCGCATCGAGGCCGTGGCGTACGAGGACTGGACGCGCCGACTCCAGCGTCACGCCGACGTCGGCGCCGATGACCGGAACAGCTCGGTACGGGCGACCCTCGTCCTGGTCAGCGCGGCGGTGGATTCACTTCAGCTCGACGATTACGGCTACGACCGGACCAACACCTCGCGCGGTCTGGCCGAATCGGGCATTGACTGCCCCGAAATCGATCGCACCCTTCTCGACCGGTACATCCGGTACCTCGGTGAATCCGGTTTCCTGCCCGCACCGAACGGGCGCCAGGACTGAACTGTCCTGGTGGGCGACGACGACTTCGAGGGGGAGTGATGGAGCACCGTCATGTCGGTAAAAGCGGACTGATGGTCAGTGAGATCTCGTACGGCAACTGGCTCACCCATGGCCAGCAGATCGACGAGGAGGCCGCGTTCGCTTGTGTGGGCGCGGCAATCGACGCGGGTATTACCACCTTTGACACCGCCGACATGTACGCGGACACCCGCGCAGAGGAGGTGTTGGGGCGGGCACTGGCCAGTCAGCGGCGGGCGGGGGTGGAAATCAGCACCAAGGTTTACTGGCCGACCGGACCCGGACGCAACGATCGTGGCCTGTCCCGCAAGCACATTCTGGACTCGATCGACGGATCGCTGCGCCGTCTGCGGACCGATTACGTGGACATTTACTGGGCCCACCAATACGACGTCGAGACGCCGCTCGAGGAAACGATGGAGGCGTTCTACGACATTGTCCGGGCGGGTAAGGTCCGCTATATCGGGGTGTCCGAGTGGCGTGCCGAGGATATTCGCGCCGCGCACCGGCTCGCCCGGGAACTGCGCATTCCGCTGATCGCCAACCAGCCGCAGTACTCCATGTTGTGGCGGGTGATCGAATCCGAGGTGATTCCCGTCTGTGCGGAGCTCGGCATCGGACAGATCGTCTGGTCGCCGATCGCCCAGGGCGTGCTGACCGGCAAGTATCTGCCGGGCCGGCAGCCGCCCTCCGGGTCGCGCGGCGCGGATGAGGAGGGGCGCCAGTGGCTGGTTCCGTTCATGCGCGACGAGGTGCTCAGCCGGGTGCAGCGGCTCCGGCCGTTGGCGGAGTCGGCCGGGCTGACACTGGCGCAGCTCGCGGTGGCGTGGACGTTGCAGAACCCCAATGTGGCCTCCGCGATCGTCGGCGCGTCCAACCCGAAGCAACTGATCGAGAACGCCGCGGTGGCAGGCGTCGTCCTGGATCAGGAGTTGTGCGTGGGGATCGACGAGATTCTGGGCCCGGTCGTCGAACGGGATCCGGCCCGGACAGCCAGAGAGGACCCACGCCCGTGACGACCGTGGGAAATCGAGCGTCCGGGACTCATCGGGCCGCGCGGGAAAGAAGCTCAGCCTTCGCCGCCAACGGATGTTCTGTCGGCCCGGGCGGCGAGCGCTGGTCTCGCCCATCGGAGAACACCGTGGACAGCACGGTAAAAACCGAGATATTCGCATGTCTGACTGCCGGAGGTGACGTCTGATGACAACGACCACACCAGCCGATTGGCCGCACGCACCGCTGCCTCTCGACGAACTGAAGCGTGTGACAGGTCCGTTCGGAAAATCCAGCATGCTGCCGGCGGCGGCCTACACCGCGCCAGAGGTGTTCGCCTGGGAACAGCGTCATCTCTTCGCCGGCACGTGGAGCTGCCTCGGCCGGCTGGAAGAGATCTTCCCCGAGGGGGCGACGCAGTACGCCCGGCAGGTGGGGACCGTGCCGGTTCTGCTGACCAGGGACGGCGACCGGATTGCCGCGTTCGCCAACACCTGCCGGCACCGCGGACACGAACTGCTGGCCGACGGCTGCTCATCGTCCAAGCGGGTGGTGCATTGCCCGTACCACTCCTGGACGTTCAAGATGGACGGGTCGCTGCGCACGGCGCCTCGGTTCCCGGAATTACCGGCCGATCATGGCCTGATCGAGCTCCCGGCCGAGGTCTGGCACGGCTGGGTCTTCGTCAACGCCAGTGACGACGCCGCGACTTTCTCCGACTACCTGGGAGCGCTCGCCGGCCATGTCGCGCCGTACGCGCCCGAGCGGCTGAAGCTGGCCGCCACCCGCAACTACGAGGTGGCGGCGAACTGGAAGGTCATCGTCGAGAACTACCAGGAGTGCTACCACTGCCCGCACATCCACCCCGAGTTGACCGCTGTGGCCCCGCCCAACAGCGCCAGCTACATCGCCGACGAGCCGGGAGCCTGGGTCGGCGGCACGATGGACCTGGCAGAGGGCGCCCAGACCATGTCGATGGACGGGCGGGCCGGGGGCGCGATCCTGCCCGGCGTCGACCTGCACCGGGTGTTCTACGCCGCGCTGGTCCCCAACCTGTTCATCTCACTGCACCCCGACTACGTGCTGATCCATCATCTGGTGGCGGAATCCGCGGGCCACAGCCGCGTCGAGTGCTCCTGGTACGCCCAGGACGGGGTCCTCGACTCAAGCCCCGTCGACTTCTGGCATCGCATCAACCTCCAGGACTGGGACGCCTGCGAATCCGTCCAGCGCGGACTCACCTCACCGCACTACCGTCCCGGACCGTTCGCGCCGATCGAGGACTCCGTGCACCGATGGGTGGCCCTCATCGGACGCGCGTACACCGGCATGCCGCCGTGGGACCGGCCGTCCGGTGATTCGTGACGTCCTCACAGCCACCCGGGCCGAGCTCCGGCCGAGCAGGAGAGCAGGTTCGTCCTGCCCTCCTGCTCGCACCACCTGGAGTACGGGCCCACTGACCAATATCGCCCCCGTGGCCGATGGAGATCGTCTGTATCGTGCTGCTGCGGGCCGACCCAAGAAGGTGGTTGGCTCGCCGAAGCGACGGCTGTGAAGCGACGGACGATCTCTCTGACCGAACGACAGATGGGGGCGACTATGGTCTGGTTGCTGCTGATCAGCGCCATCACCGCTGAGGTCATCGCCACCTCGTTCCTGAAGCTGACCGAAGGAATGACCAAACTGGTGCCGAGCGTGGTCATGGCGATCAGTTACATCGCCGCGTTCACGCTGCTCGCTCAGGCGCTCAAGAAGATGGAGCTGGGCATTGCCTACGCGATCTGGTCCGGCCTCGGCACCGCCGCGATCGCGCTCATCGGGATCATGTTCATGGAGGAATCGGTCACCACGCCCAAACTCCTCGGGCTTGCCTTGATCATCGGCGGCGTCGTCATGCTCAATCTGAGTACCGAGCATTGAGCGCTGGATGAGCGGTTGAGCCGACCTGGGGCGCGGGTACCGGGTTTTCTCCCGGCCCGTCTCCCCAGGCCGCTCACCGAGTGAAGCAGTCCGCCGACGAGGCAGGCCCCGCATGACGCGGCGGTCGGTCGGCGCATGTCACGACGGTCGGTCGGGAGGTCAGTCGGCCGTCGGCGCCGCCGCGGACGGACCGGGCGGGACGGATGAGTCGGCCGCGGCCTTGAGCTGGTGCTCGGCGAGCACTCCGGTGCGGTGCCGTTGCACGAACCAGTAGTAGGCGAAGCCGCCGCCCATCACGATGCCGACGAACAGGACGGCACCCCAGCGCAGATACCAGTGGTACGGGGCGGCCGCGTTGTAGACCGCGGCGCGCGGCCAGATCAGGTTGATCATCATGGCCGCGCCCCACACCACGGCGACGATGTTGACGGGCAGCCCCCAGCGGCCGAGCGAGAACTTGCCGTCGCCCGCGGGCTGCCAGGTGCCGCGCAGCCTGGCCACCAGCATGGGCCCGGTGACCAGCAGATACGCCAGGTAGATCAGGATGATGCCGATACTGGTGACCACCGTAAAGATCTGCGGCTGGCGGATGTTGACCACCAGGATCGCCAGCGCCAGGACGCCGATGATCACCGCGGGCAGGATCGGGGTCTGGAATCGCGGATGGACCTTGGCCAGCTTCGAGGAGGCGGGCAGGTTGTTGTCGCGGGACATCGCGAAGGCCAGCCGGATCGCCGCCGTGTGCACAGCCAGGGCGCACACGGTGACCGCGATGAGCACGCACCACAGCATGGCCTTGCCCGCGTCCTCACCGAGCACGTTGAGGACGATGTACTGCAGGCCGTCCGTGGACAGTTGCTCGCCCTTCAGGCTGGACACGCTCATCAGCGCGAGCAGCAGGATGAGCCCGCCGAGGACGAACGAGGCGACGACGGCACGGATGATGGCGCGCGGCGCGTTGCGCGAGGGGTCGAGGGACTCCTCGCCGAGCGAGGCGGCCGTGTCGAAGCCGTACATGACGTACGCGGATGCCAGCGACGCGATCAGGAACGCGCCGAAGTAGCCGCCGGGCTGGCCCGCTCCCGTGCCGTTCGTCTCCAGCACGACCTGCGGTCCGCGGGTGATGTGCACGGCGAACAGCACGATCAGTACGACGGTCGCGATCAGCTCGATGAAGACGCCCGCCGTGTTGATCCTCGCCATCAGCTTCACACCGAGGGCGTTCACCAGGGTGGTGAAGATGATGAGTACGGAGGCCAGCAGTACGGCGTTGGTGGCGACGTCGTACTTGCCCGTGCCGTCGCCCACGAACTGGAACACGGAAGAGATCTGGGGAAGCGTCAACTGATACGCAAGGGCCACGGCCGCGATCGACACGATCGAGGCGATCAGCATCGTCCAGCCCGCCAGCCAGCCTATGTGCGGGTTGCCCACCTTCTTGGCCCAGTTGTAGACGGAGCCGGCCACCGGATAGCGGGCGGCGAGTTCGGCGAAGCACAGCGCGACCATGAACTGGCCGACGAAGACCATGGGCCAGGACCACCAGTAGGCGGGCCCGCCGCTGCCGTAACCGAAGTAGAAGAGCTGGAAGGTGCCGGTGAGGATGGAGATGTAGCTGATACCGGCGGCAAAGGTGTGGAAGTTGCCGAGTGTGCGTTTCAGCTCGGGCTTGTAGCCGAACTCGGCGAGTTCCGAGTCGTCCTGGCCGTGCTGCCGCGGTGGTTCGGCGGTGGTGGTCATGAGCGGCCTCCTGGGAAGGGGGAGTTCTCCCGGGCGGGAGGGGAGTGCGGCTCGTGCGGGGTCGTTGGTGCGCGGATGCTGGTCATGGCGCTGATCGGCGGGTTCTGGATCGTACGCCGGTCGGCGGGTCCTGGATCTTATGGTGCTGAGCGCCGGATCCTACGGTGAAGTGCGGTGGATCTTGAAGGGGTTCACAAGAACTTGTTCAGGAAAACCATCCCTGTGGACTGGGATTCGTGGTGCGCCAGATGTGCTTGGTCTCGCGGTACTCGGCGAGACCGGCAGGCCCGAGTTCCCGCCCGAACCCGGACTGCTTGTAGCCGCCCCACTCGGCCTGCGGGACGTACGGGTGGTAGTCGTTGATCCAGATGGTGCCGATCCGCAGCGCGGACGCGACCCGCTGGGCCTTCGCCTCGTCGGAGGTGAAGATCCCGCCCGCGAGACCGTAGATCGTGTCGTTGGCCAGCCGCACCGCCTCCGCCTCGTCCGCGAACCGCTCCACCGTCAGCACGGGACCGAAGGACTCCTCCTGTACGACGGACATCCCGGCGGAGCACTCGTCGAGCACGGTCGGCGGGTAGTAGAAGCCGTCCGGGTGCGGAGGGTCGGCGGGCCGCTCGCCGCCGCAGCGCAGGACCGCGCCCTCCGCGAGGCCCCCGGTGACGTACGCCTCGATCTTCGCCCGGTGCCCCGCCGAGATCAGCGGCCCGGTCTGTGCCCGCTCGTCGAACGGGCCGCCCAGTCTGATCAGTTGGGCCCTGCGGACGACCTCGTCCACGAACCGGTCGTGCAGCGAGTCCTCGACGAGCAGCCGGGCCCCTGCCGAACAGACCTGCCCCGAATGCAGGAAGACGGCCGTCAGAGTCATGTCGACGGCCGTTTCGAAGTCGGCGTCCGCGAAGACGATGTTCGGGTTCTTGCCGCCCAGTTCGAGGGCGACCTTCTTCACCGTCCCGGCCGCCGCGGCCATGAGTCCGCGGCCGGTCCGCAGACCACCGGTGAAGGAGACGAGGTCCACGTCCGGATGCTCGCCGAGGGGAGCGCCCGCCTCGGGACCCGCGCCGAGGACCAGATTGCCCACGCCCGCGGGCAGCCCGGCCTCCTCCAGGAGGCGCATCAGATGGATCGCGGTGTGCGGGGTCAGCTCGCTCGGCTTGAGGACGAAGGTGTTGCCCGCGGCGAGCGCCGGGGCGACCTTCCACGCCGTCTGGAGCAGCGGATAGTTCCAGGGCGTGATCAGCGCGCAGACACCGACCGGTTCGTATACGACCCGGCTGTCGACGCCCTCCGTGCCGGTCTCCACGACCCGGCCGGACTCGCTCGCGACGAGTCGGCCGAAGTAGCGGAAGCAGTTCTCGATGTCGTCGATGTCGTACTCGCTCTCCACCAGGCGTTTGCCGGTGTCGAGGGACTCCGAGCGGGCGAGTACGTCCTTGTCGCGCACGAGCAGGTCGGCGACCCGGAGCAGCAGGTCACCGCGCTCGTTCGGGGGCGTCCGGGGCCAGGGGCCGTCGTCGAAAGCGCGGCGTGCGGCCGCGATCGCGTCGGCCGTGTCCTGGGGACCCGCCTCGTCCACCACGGCGACGAGCGAACCGTCGGCCGGACAACGGATCTCGCGGGTGCCCTTCTCCCGCGCGCTCGTCCATGTGCCGCCGATATAGAGATCAGCCATCCATGCCTCCCAGCATCCCTATGAGCCACTCGTGGAAAATCCCGATGTGGTGCTCGGTGGGCACCAGCACCCCGCCCCTTCGGTAGGCACGGGACGCCATCGCGGGCTGCGTACGCTCGCAGGCCTCGAAGTCCTGGGCGTTGACCCGGTGGAACAGTTCCACGGACTTCGACACATCGGCGCCCGACTCGACGACCTCGGGTGCGTAGAGCCAGTCGCACTCCACGATCGTCCGGTCCTCGGCGAGGGGGAACATGCGGTGCAGGATGACATGGTCGGGGACGAGATTGATGAACACAGTGGGTTTGACCGTTATTGCATAGTAACGACGGTCTTGATCCTCCGAGACCTCGGGAAGTTTCCCGAAACCCTCGCTGCCGTCGACCGTGAAGCCCTTGACCTCCTCGCCGAACTCGGCG
Organism: Streptomyces sp. NBC_00878; assembly: GCF_026341515.1. Taxonomy (NCBI): domain Bacteria; kingdom Bacillati; phylum Actinomycetota; class Actinomycetes; order Kitasatosporales; family Streptomycetaceae; genus Streptomyces; species Streptomyces sp. NBC_00878. The sequence goes on from NZ_JAPEOK010000001.1 coordinate 9,203,753, forward strand.
CCGTGGCCCACGTAGTACTGGGCCGCGTAACCCTCCGCGAACTCCGGGAGGACGTCGGTGAGCTCGGGGTGGATCGTCGCGCAGTGGTAGCACTCCATGAAGTTCTCGACGATCAGTTTCCAGTTCGCCTTCACGTCATAGGTGATGCGCTTGCCGAGCGCGAGGTTCTTGGTGCCGTAGTGCTCGATGGCCGCCGCGTTCCCCAGCCGCTCCACGGCCGCGCCCATCACCGTCTCCTCGAAGGACGCCGGCTCGTCGGCCAGGCACACCCAGGCGTAGCCGAGCCACTCCCGCAGGGCGACCTTGACCAGGCCGTACTCGATGCGGTCGACGTCCGGCATCTTCACCAGGTTGGGCGCCGCGATCAGCTTGCCGTCGAGGTCGTACGTCCAGGCGTGGTACGGGCACTGGAGACTGCGCCGGACCTCACCGGCCTCCTCCAGACAGAGACGGGCCCCGCGGTGGCGGCAGACGTTGAGAAAGGCGCGCAGCTCACCGGTGCGGGACCGGGTGATCAGGACGCTCTCGCGGCCCACCTGGACCGTACGGAAGGCGCCCGGCCTGGCCAGGTCCGCGCCGCGGATCGCGCAGAACCACATCGACTCGAAGAGACGTTCCTGCTCCTGCCGGAAGATCTCCGGATCGGTGTAGTAGCGCCCCGGCAGGGTGGCGATCAGGCTCGGCGGCAACTGAGCGGGGCCAGGGGAGCCGGAGACGGGGGCGGGGGAGACGGGGGTCGTCGTCACGTGCGTGCTCCTCAGGCGGGCGCGGCGGCGAGGCGGAGGGGGTCGAACAGGCCGATCGGGTGAGCGGTCGTGCCCGTCAGGGCCAGGTCGGCGATGATCTCGCCGACGACCGGCACGAACTTGAAGCCGTGCCCGGAGAAACCGCAGGCCACGGTCACGGACTCCGGGTGCGCGGGATGCCGGGCGATGACGAAGTGCTCGTCCGGGGTGTTGGAGTACATGCAGGTGGCGGCCTTGAGAAACGTGCCGGGGAGGTCCGGGATACAGCGGGACATGTGGTCCGCCATGTCCTGGATCTCGTCCTCGTGGACCGTCCGGTCGATGGTCTCCGGGGTGCAGATCCGGCCCCTGCGGAAGAAGGCGACCTTGGCGCCCAGCTCCGGGCCGTCGATGGACGGGAAGCCGTAGACCTGGACGTCGTTCGCGTCCTCCCAGATGTAGACGGGATGGTTCTCCGGCAGGAACGGCCGGACCCCGCCCTTCGGCTGGAACCAGTACATGACCTGCCGCTCGATGGTGAACGGCACCCCGAGATCCGTGAGCAGCCGAGGCGCCCACGCGCCCGGGCAGATCACCAACTGGCCCGCGGTGTACGTGTTCTCGGCCGTGTGGACGCGTACCCCGTCCCGGTACGGCTCCCAGCGGGTCATCGGTTCCTCGAAGTGCAGGTCGGCGCCCTGCCGGGTGGCGAGCTGGAGATGGGCCGCGACCATGTTCTCGGGGCGGACCAGACCGGCCTTCCGCTCGTAGAGCGCGACCTCGTCGTCCTTCGGGCTGAGCGTCGGGAAGCGGCGGCGGATCTCGGCGGCGTCCAGCATCTCGTGGGGCAGGTCCCACTGCGTGGCCGAGCGCAGCGAGCCGGAGACGGTCAGCGAGTCGGGAGGCCCGACCATCACACCACCGCACAGCGTCGCGATGTCCCGGCCGGTGGCCCGCTCCACGTCCTCGTACAACTCGTACGCCCGCAGCAGCAGGGGTACGTACGCCGGGTCCTCGAAGTAGGACTGCCGGGTGACCCTCGAACCACCGTGACTGGAACCGCGGTTGTGCACGGGCCCGAACTTCTCCAGCCCGAGCACACGCACCCCGCGCGAGGACAGATGGTGAGCGGCGGCACTGCCCATACCGCCGAGACCGATGACGATCACGTCGTAGGTAGGGGACACGGGGGACCTCCAGAGCTTGTGATCAACGCCGGATGCGGGTCATCTTCGGATCGAAAAGCGGCTCATCGGCAACGGTCGCGGGCACCTTCTCGCCGAAGTACTCGATATGAACGCCCGCCCCGGAGGGCAGCACCGGCAGCCAGGCGTACGCCACGCACCGCCCCAGCGTGTACCCGTACGAGGCGCTCGTGACGTAACCCGCGGGGGAGCCGTCCACGTACACAGGCTCCTTGCCGAGGACCACGGACGCCGGGTCGTCGAGGAGCAGCGGCGTGAGCCTGCGCCGCGGCTCGCCCCGGGCCGCCAGCGCGGCCATCCCCGTGAAGTCCCCCTTGTCCAGGCGGACGGCGAAGCCGACCCCCGCCTCGTACGGGTCGTGTTCGTCGGTCATGTCGACGCCCCAGGCGCGGTAGCCCTTCTCCAGCCGCAGGCTGTTGAAGGCGGAGCGTCCGGCCGCGATCACGCCGTGCTCCCGGCCCGCCTCCCAGAGCGTGTCCCAGAGGCGGAGCCCCAGGTCGGCGCTGGTGTAGAGCTCCCAGCCCAGCTCGCCGACGTAGCTCAGGCGCATGGCGGTCACCGGGACATGGCCGAGGTACGTCTCCTTCGCGCGGAAGTAGCCGAAGCCCTCGTGCGAGAAGTCGTCGCGGGTCAGCGGCTGCACGAGAGCGCGGGCGAGCGGGCCCCAGACGCCGATGCAGCAGGTGCCGGAGGTGATGTCCCTGATCTGTACGTCACGCGGCGCGTGCCGTGCGAGCCAGTCCAGGTCGGCGGGGGAGTTGGCGCCCACCTGGAAACGGTCGGGGCCGAGCCGCGCGACGGTGAGGTCGGAACGGATGCCGCCCGCCTCGTCCAGGAGCAGCGTGTACGTGACCGCGCCGGGCTTCTTGCGGAGGTTGTTGGTGGTCATGCCGTGCAGGAAGTCGAGGGCGCCCGGGCCGGTGACTTCGAGACGGCGCAGGGGAGTCATGTCGTAGAGGGCGACCTTTTCGCGGGTCGCCCTCGCCTCGGCCGCCGCGATGGGCGACCAGTGGCGGGCCGACCAGGCGTCGCGCTCGGGGAGCGGGCCGAGGGCCTCGACGAGCGGGGCGACGAGAGGGGCGTTCGCCTCGTACCAGTGCGGGCGCTCCCAGCCGCCGCCCTCAAGGAAGGAGGCGCCGAGCTCCTGCTGGCGGGCGTAGAAGGGGCTGACCCGCAGCGGACGCGGCCGCTCCATCGGCTGGAGCGGGTGCAGCACGTCGTACACCTCGACGAACTGCTGCGAGCCGCGGTCCTTGATGTACGCGGGGGAGCGCTGGGCGTCCTCGAAGCGGGTGAGGTCGCACTCGTGGGTGTCGGTCTCCGGGCGGCCGTGGACCATCCACTCGGCCACCGCCTTGGCGACTCCGGCCGAGTGGGTCACCCACACGGCCTCCGCCAGCCAGAAGCCGCGCAGCGCACGGGACTCGCCGAGTACCGGCATGCCGTCGGGCGTGAAGGAGAAGACGCCGTTGAAGCCTTCCTCGATCTCCGCCTCGCGCAGGGCGGGCATCAGTTGGCGGCAGTCGTCCCAGCTGGGCGCCCAGTCCTCCTCGGTGAAGGGGAACGAGGACGGCATCTCCATGTCGTTCGCGCGCGCCTCGTCGTAGGCGAGGATCGCGAACGGGTCGACGGGGAGCGGCTCGTGCGCGTAACTGCCGATGCCGATGCGGTCGGTGTGCTCACGGAAGTAGAGGTCGCGGTCCTGGAAGCGGAGGATGGGCTTCGAGGCCTCTTCGGTGGCCCCGGCCAGTTCGGGGAGGGGCCTGGTCCGCGCGTACTGGTGGGCGAGCGGTTGCAGGGGTACGTCGACGCCCGCCATGCGGCCGATGACCGGGCCCCAGAAACCGGCCGCCGAGACCACGTGGTCGGCGGGGAAGATGCCCCGGTCGGTGACGACCGCGGTGACCCTGCCGCCCTCCTGCTCGATCCCGGTGACCGTGTGCCGGTCCAGGAAACGGGCGCCTCGGCTTTCGGCCCGCTCCAGCTGCGCTCGGGACGCGAGCAGCGCACGGGCCAGTCCGTCGTCGGGGGTGTGGAAGCCGCCGAGGACCATCGACTCGTCGATGAGGGGCCAGAGTTCCTTGCACCGGGCCGCGCTCACGATCTCGCCTCGGACACCCCAGGAAGCGGCGTATCCGGCCCTGCGGTGCAGCTCGGCGAGTCGTTCGGGAGTCGTCGCGAGCTCCAGGCCGCCGACCGGGTTGAAGCAGGGGACCCCGTCCACCTCCAGGGAGTTGAACTTCTCGACCGTGTACCGGGCGAACTCGGTGAGGGTCTTCGACGGGTTCGTCTGGAAGACCAGGCCGGGCGCGTGCGAGGTGGAGCCGCCGGGAGCGGGCAGCGGTCCCTGTTCGAGGACGGTGACGTCGGTCCAGCCGCGGGCGGTGAGCTCGTCGGCGAGGGAACAGCCGACGATGCCGGCGCCCACGATGACCACGCGGCGATTCGTTTCGGGCGTGCTGGACATGCCCCTCCTTGTCGTGGTGGGGGTTGTCGGGCGGAGGTGAACGCGCTTATGGAGCGGGGACGTCGGGGCGTTCGGCGGCGATCGTGGTGTCCTCGCCGTCCGGCCAGACGTTGTCGACGTCGATGGTCTCGCCGTCGAGGCTGAAGGTGCCGGAGATGACCACGCGCTCGATCCGTACGGTCCCGCCGGTGCTCACAGGACCACCACGGAGCGCAGCACCTCGCCGCGGTGCATCTTCGCGAACGCCTCCTCGACCTGGTCGAGCGCGATGGTCTCGCTGACGAAGGCGTTGAGGTCCAGCAGGCCGTACAGGTACTGGTCGATGAGGAACGGGAAATCGCGGCTGGGCAGGCAGTCGCCGTACCAGGAGGACTTGATCGCGCCGCCCCGGGAGAACACGTCGATCAGCGGGAGTTCGACCAACATGTCCGGGGACGGGACGCCGACCTGGACCAGCAGACCGGCGTGATCGCGCATGTAGAAGGCCTGTTTGAAGGTCTCCGGACGGCCCACCGCGTCGATCGCGATGTCCACGCCGAAGCCGTCGGTGAGCGCGCGCACGGCCTCGACCGGATCGGTGCCACGGGAGTTGACGGTGTGGGTCGCGCCGAACCTCTCCGCCTGGTCGAGCTTCTTGTCGTCGATGTCGACGGCGATGACTTTCATGGCGCCATTGAGGCAGGCGCCCGCGATGGCCGCGTTGCCGACGCCACCGCAGCCGATGACGGCGACCGTGTCACCGCGGCCGACGTTGCCGGTGTTGACGGCCGCTCCGTAGCCGGCCATCACGCCGCAGCCGATCAGGCCGGCGGCCTCGGGCCGGGCCGTCGGGTCGATCTTGACCGCCTGTCCGGCCGCGACCAGGGTCTTCTCGGCGAAGGCGCCGATACCGAGGGCGTTGCTCAGCGGGGTGCCGTCCAGGAGGGTCATCGGCTGGGTGGCGTTGCGCGAGTCGAAGCAGTACCAGGGGCGGCCCCGGCGACAGGAGCGACAGGAACCGCAGGGAGCGCGCCAGGCCAGGACCACGTAGTCGCCGCTCTTGAGGCCGGTCACGCCCTCGCCGACCGCCTCGATCGTGCCGGCCGCCTCATGGCCCAGCAGGAACGGGAAATCGTCGTTGATCGCGCCCTCCCGATAGTGCAGATCCGTGTGGCAGACCCCGCAGGCCTGTACGGAGACGAGCACCTCGCCCGGACCCGGATCGGGAACGACGATCGTCTGCACCTCGACGGGTGCGCCCTTTTTCACAGCGACTACGGCACGGACCTCGTGTGGCACGACCTAGCTCCTCTGCTGTTGCGCAGTGCACTATGGGTTGCGCGATGAGGAACATAGTGGGAACGCCTCCCGGGGGCCGTCAAGAGGTGCGGGTTAACCCTTGGCAAAAGGAACGGGCCGGGCGAAATCTGTCCGACACACAGAAGCGCGGAGCCAGGTGTTCCTGGCTCCGCGCTTCTGCGTGTCGTGCCCGTCGTGCCCTTGTGTCGTGTCGTGTCGTGCCGTGTCCGTCCGGCGTCCGGTCTCCGGTCTCCGGTCCGCGTCCGGTCCCGCTTCCGTCAGAAGCCGTATCCCATCCGGCGCGACAGGTCGGCCGCGGCCGCCACCGTGCGCTTGGCGAGGTCCGGAAGATGGTCCGAGTCCAGCCGGTAGACCGGGCCCGAGACGCTGATCGCGCCGATCACCTTCCCGTCGTGGGCGCGCACCGGGGCGGCCGTCGCGGCCAGCCCCAGCTCCAGCTCCTCCAGGGCGAACGCGTACCCCTGCTCGACCACGGCCTCCAACTCGCCGCGCAGCGCGGCCGTGCCGGTGATCGTGCGCTCGGTGAAGCGCGGCAGCGGCCTGGCCAGCAGTCCTTCCCTCAGGGTCGGCGGCAGATGGGCCAGCAGCACCTTGCCGCTGGACGTGGAGTGCAGCGGGGTGCGTCTGCCCAGCCAGTTCTGCGCGGTGACGGACGCGGCGCCGCGGGCCTGCATGATGTTGACCGCCGCGTTGTCGTCCAGGACCGCGATGTTGACGGTCTCGCCCACCTCGTCCGCGAGTTCACGGCACACGGGCACGCCCTCCTGGGAGATGTCCAGGCGCACTGCCGCCGCCCCCGCGAGGCGTAGTACGCCCGCGCCCAGGTAATACTTCCCGCGGTCCTTGGCCTGGGCGACCAGGCCCCTGTTCTCCAGCACTCCGAGGAGCCGGAAGGCGGTGGACTTGTGCACCTCCAGCTCGTCGGCGATCTCGGTGACGCCCGCCTCGCCGAGCCGGGCGAGGATCTCCAGCACGCTCACGGCGCGGTCCACCGACTGGACGGCGCTCCCCGCGCCCCTGCTCTGCTTCCCGGACGTCTCCTCCGTGCGGTCAGTCTGCTTCTGCGTGCGGGTCATAACTCAACTCTCACCACCTGGCGGCCCGGTTTGGGCCGCATCTGCCGGAAGCCCTTGACGTGACGGGCATCCCGCGCGGATTCTGTTGCGCATAGCGCTCCCTCATGCGCCATACGAAACATCATGTTACCGAAGCGTCCGTGACCGGGAAGGTTACGGACCAGACCGGACCTGAGAGGTCCCGGACCGTGGGTCCTGGACCGAGAGGGGGGCCCGTGATTTCCGTCTGCCGCCTTGATGACCTCCCCGCGGGCGAATCCGTCCGTGTCGACACCACGCCGCCCATCGCCGTGTTCAACGCCGACGGCGAGCTGTACGCCATCGATGACACCTGCACCCACCAGGATGCGTCGCTCTCCGACGGTTGGCTGGAGGGCTGTCTGGTCGAATGCCCGCTCCACGCCGCCTCATTCGATCTCCGCACGGGTCTGCCGACGTGCCTTCCCGCACGTCGAGCCGTCCGCACCCACCGCGTCACCGTCGACGACGGCATCATCCACGTCCACGTGGCGGCCGAGGGGGCTGAAGAGGCCGCAGAGGAGGGCACGGCCGCATGAGGACCGTGACTGTCGTCGGGGCCTCGCTCTCCGGGCTGTACGCGGCCCGGGAACTGCGTGCCCAGGGGTTCGACGGGCGGCTGGTGATCGTCGGGGACGAACCCCACCGCCCGTACGACCGCCCGCCGTTGTCCAAGGACTTCCTCACCGGCCGGGCCGGTGAGGACCAACTCGCACTCTCCGACGCCGAGGAGACCACCGAGCTCGACGCCGAGTGGCTGCTCGGCGTCCGTGCCCGCGGCCTGGACGCGCGCGGCCGGACCGTCCTCCTGGACGACGGCCGCACCGTATCCGCCGACGGCGTGGTCATCGCCACCGGAGCCTCGGCCCGCAGGCTCCCCGGCTGCGAACTCGCCGGAGTCCACACCCTGCGCACCCTCGACGACGCCCGCGCGCTGCGCGCCGAACTCACCTCGGGCACCCGCCGCGTCGTCGTCATCGGCGGCGGCTTCATCGGCGCCGAGACGGCGTCCTCATGCGCCGGACTCGGCCACGAGGTCACCGTCGTCGAAGCCGCGCCGCTGCCGCTGGTGCCCCAACTCGGCCCGGAGATGGCCGCGGTGTGCGCCGCGCTGCACCGGCGCGGCGGCGTCGGCCTCGTCACGGGCACCGGCGTCGCCGGGCTGCGCGGCACCGTCGCGGTGACCGGAGTGGAGCTCGCCGACGGCCGGCTGCTCCCCGCCGACCTCGTGATCGTGGGCATCGGCGCGACCCCCAACACCGACTGGCTGGCGGGCTCGATCCTCGCGCTGCACGACGGAGTGCTGTGCGACGACGGCTGCGTGACCGCTCTGCCCCAGGTGGTCGCGGTCGGCGACGTCGCCCGCGTCGGCGGAACCCGCGCCGAACACTGGACCAGCGCCACCGAGCAGCCCCGGGTCGCCGTGCGCAACCTCCTCGCGGGGCACACGGCGGAGGCCGTGCGCCCGCTGCCCTACTTCTGGTCCGACCAGTACGGAGCACGGATCCAGTTCGCCGGACGGCGGCTCGACACCGACACCGTCCGGATCGCGGAGGGCGGCATCACCGACGGCACGCCGGACGAGGGCGGCTTCCTCGCACGGTACGAGCGTGACGGCCGGACGACCGCGGTGCTCTCCGTCGACCGCCCACGCCCGTTCATGCGGGCGAGGCGCGAACTCGGGCGCGGGGCAAGCGTGGTGGAGGCGGCGGCCTCGTAGGCGGCTGCCTGGAGGGGTGGCTGGCCGCCTGGAGGGACGGGCGGTCTCTTGGAGGGGAGGATGGTTGCCCCTGTTGCCGTTGCCCTCGTCGCAGTCGCAGTCGCAGCCGGGGCAGTCGAGGTTGGTTGCGGCTGCGCCCCGAGCAGCGCCCTGGAGCGCCTGCTGACTTGCTGAAGGAACTACCCGCTACCGCCTGCTACGAGTGCGACAACTGGCCCGCGCCGCCGCCCTGTCGGCGTATCCGCTCCTTGGCCCGCTCCGACGTCCGCTCCTGGCGACGGGCCCTTCGCCGCTCGCGCCGCAGGGCCCGGGCCGTGCTGCTGGGCACCGACACCACGCCGTTGCGCTGGTTCCAGACCTGGCGCGTCACCCATATGTCCAGCGCGCCCCAGGTGGCCACGACCGTGCTCGCCACGCTGCTCAGCACCATGGGGAACGCGAGCCAGGAACCGGCCAGCGTGCACAGGAAGGCGACCATCGCCTGGATCAACGTGATCGCGATGATGATGACGGCCCGCACCGCGGACGTACGCACGGGGTCGGGCAGGCGGCGCCTGATCGCGGGCTCCTCGACCCACAACGGCCGGTAGTACCCCCGCTCTTCGGCTTCCGCCTCGGCCGCCATGGCGGCTTTTGCCGCTCCCGCCGCTCCCGCCGCTATCTCAGGACCTGGGCCGACTCCCGTGCCGACTTTTGCACCGGCTCCCCTGCCGACTTCCGTACCGGCCTCCGTGCTGACGTCCGGACCGGCTTCCGTTTCGGTCTCCGCCTCCGTGACGGCCTCCATGACGGACCCCGCCACCGATTCCCCCTCGGCTCCCTTCCCAGCCTCCCCCGAGGCCTCTCTGGTGGCCTCCCGCGCCGGGATGTCGGCCGGAATGTCGTGATCCGGTGCCTGCGGATCCCGCTGCGCCCCCGCGGCTTCCGCGACGCCCGTACCCGGTGTCCCCTGCCGCTCCGCCGTGCCCATCAACTCGTCACTCCCCAACCGCCCGACAACCGCCTGCTCCGGTGTCACGAGACCCCGGCTCCCCATTGGGTGCCCGGCTTGCGATGCTTTACGCCGCCTGGGCGCGGCATGCAGCACATGCTGCCGATTCCACCGCCAACTTCCGTACAGACAGACGATCGACGTAAGCCGAAGATTCCCGCCGACCGTAAAATTCCGGCCAACTGGGCCACTATGCGGACCGGTTGGAGTCTGCTGTCCCGTGTCGGATTCGAGGAGGCAATCTCCCGTAATGACCGGACAACTGCGGATGTCTTGTTCCCGTCCCGGAGGGGGACACTCCGGTTGGGTCTTCGAGATACCTGTGTGTCGGTAGTAGGCTCACGCCGTTTATTGACGTACATGTGTGCTCCCGACTGCCGGGAGTCGAGCTGGGGGAGGCCATGCGCTTTCGCGGGAAGTCCATCCGCCGGAAGATCGTGGCGCTGTTGCTCGTGCCGCTGGTTTCGCTGGCCGGTATCTGGGGCTTCGCCACGGTGCTCACGGGGCGTGAGGTCAACCAGCTGTTCGACACGACGTTCGTCGTGTCGGAGATCGGCTACCCGACCGAGGACGTGGTCAGCGTCCTGCAGGACGAGCGCCGCCAGACCCTCGTCTACCTCGCCGACCCCCGTGCCTCCGAGGCACTCACCGATCTGCGGCGTACCCGGGCCGCCACCGACTACATCGTGGCGAAGATCCGCAGGAACGCCAAGGACAGCGATGTACGGGACGAGATGGGCCCGGACACCACCGAACGGCTCACCGCGATCCTGGACGCCTTCGACGGCGTCGGTCCGCTGCGCCAGAGCGTCCAGGACGGCACCGTCACCCGCTCCCAGGCCCTCTACCACTACAACCGCCTGGTGGACCCCTGTTACACCCTCCTGGCCAATCTCCAGGTCCTCGACAACGTGGACGTGGACAAGCAGGGCCGTGCCATCGTCAACATGTCGCGGGCTCGTGAGCTGCTGGCCCGCGAGGACGCCCTCCTCGGCTCCGCCCTCGTCGTCGGCCGGGTGACCCGCGAGGAGGCCCGTGAAGTCTCCGACCTCGTCGCCCAGCGCACGCTCATGTACGAGGTCGGCCTGCCGCTGCTGCCCACCGCCGAGCGCGTGCGCTTCGAGAGCTACTGGAAGAACGCCGCCACCGCGCCGCTGCGCGTGGCCGAGCAGTCCGTCATCGCCTCCGCGCCCGGCGAGCCCCGCGGAGTCACCGCGAAGAGCTGGGACGGCGTCGCGGGCGACGTCCTCGACGGGCTCGACAAGCTCAACACCCAGGCGGGCGACCGCTTCCAGGACCGTGTGCGCCCCGTGGCGATCGGCGTCATCGTCAAGGCCGGCATCGCCGGCGTGCTGGGCCTGGCCGCGCTGCTGGTCTCGCTCTTCATGTCCGTACGCATCGGCCGCAGCCTCGTCCGCGACCTGCGCCGGCTCCGCCAGGAGGCCCACGAGACCGCCGGCGTACGGCTGCCCAGCGTGATGCGCCGACTCTCCGCGGGCGAACAGGTCGACGTGGAGACCGAGGTCCCGCGCCTGGAGTACGAGAAGAACGAGATCGGCGAGGTCAGCCAGGCCCTCAACATCCTTCAGCGGGCCGCCGTCGAGGCCGCCGTCAAACAGTCCGAGCTGCGCAGCGGCGTCTCCGAGGTCTTCGTGAACCTCGCCCGCCGCAGCCAGGTCCTGCTGCACAAGCAGCTCACCCTGCTCGACACCATGGAGCGCAGGACCGACGACACCGACGAACTCGCCGACCTGTTCCGCCTCGACCACCTGACGACCCGTATGCGCCGGCACGCCGAGGGTCTGGTGATCCTCTCCGGCGCCGCCCCGTCCCGGCAGTGGCGCAAACCGGTCCAGCTGATGGACGTCGTACGTGCCGCCGTCGCCGAGGTCGAGGACTACGAGCGCATCGAGGTGCGGCGGCTGCCGCGGATGGCCGTCACCGGGTCCGCGGTCGCCGACGTCACCCACCTCGTGGCCGAACTCCTGGAGAACGCCACGGTCTTCTCACCGCCGCACACGGCGGTCCAGGTACTCGGCGAGAGAGTCGCCAACGGCTTCACCCTGGAGATCCACGACCGCGGTCTCGGCATGGCCGCGGAGGCACTCCTCGACGCCAACCTGCGGCTCGCCGAGACACCCGAGTTCGAACTGTCGGACACCGACCGGCTCGGCCTCTTCGTGGTCAGCCGGCTCGCCCAGCGGCAGAACGTACGCGTCTCCCTGCAGCCGTCCCCGTACGGCGGAACCACCGCCGTGGTCTTCGTCCCGGACGCGCTCCTGTCGGACGACGTGCCCGACACCAACGGCATGGGTTTCCGGCTCGACCGGGCGCTCCCCCCGAAGCAGGACGGCGTCGAGGACCGTACGGGACCCCTGTCCCAGGTGCCGGTCGCGCTGCCCGGTCTGTCGGCCTCGATCCTGGACGGGCCCGTCGAACTGGAGGCGCCCGTCGATCTGGACGCCCTCGACGACTTCCCGGGCGCCCTGGACGACGAGGACGGCGAACGCGGCGGCATCTTCCGCCCGCGCCGCTCCATCGCCGGGGTGCCGGGGGACCAGCAGCAGGTACGCGACGACGCGCGCGAGCTGTCACGCGCCGACGGCGACAACGCGTCCGGCGTACCCGCTCCGCTCCCGCAGCGCCGGACCCCCAAGCTCGTCAGTTCCCACGGGCGCCCCGTGACCCAGACCAAGACGCGACGGGACGAGGCGACGGACCGCGTGGACGCCGACGGCGTGACGGAACTGCCCCGGGCGGCCCAGGAACTGTCCGAGCGGTCCGGCGTGCTGGAGGAGCTGCCGAAGCGTTCGAGGGGCGTCAGGCGAGGACCGCCGAGCCGCGAGGCCGGGGACTCCCGCGACGCCCGCCGAGGCCCCGACGACGACTGGCCCGGTCGCACCGACCCGGCGGACGGCGCTGTGGAGCGTCGACAAGCCCTCGGGCGGGGCGGTGAGCGTCCAGGTCCGACGGGCCCCGGTGAGGCGCTCACGCGCGGAACGGGGGCCCTGGAGGGCCGACGGGACGCCCAGGCCGCCCCGGCCCTTCCCCAGCGCGCGTCGCGTCGCGGCGCCGAAGCGGGCGCCACCCACCCCGGTACTCCGACCGGAGGCGGCGGCAACCGCCCCGCCCCGGAGGCCGGGGACGGCGGCACCGGCTCGCTGCCCCGCCGCGTACGGCAGGCCAGTCTTGCCCCTCAACTGAAGGACGGCCCCAAACGGCTCACCGAGCGCGACGCGGCCCGAGGGACGGACCCCGCAGAGCGCGACGCCGACCAAGTACGTAGCCGCATGGCTTCGCTCCAGCGTGGCTGGCAGCGAGGCCGTGACGAGAACGCCGCGGGCGACGAGGCCCAGGGCGGCTCAGCACCAGGAACGACAAAGGGGGACGGTCGATGACCGCACCGAAGGCCGCCGGCGACACCACGACCACCTCGTCGACGGGGGAACTCAACTGGCTCCTCGACGACCTGGTGGCGCGTGTCGCCAGCATCCGCAAAGCACTCGTGCTCTCCGGGGACGGCCTCCCCACGGGGGTCTCCACCGATCTGACGAGGGAGGACAGCGAGCATCTGGCTGCCGTCGCCTCCGGGTTCCACAGCCTCGCCAAGGGCGTCGGCCGTCACTTCGAGGCGGGCAGCGTCCGTCAGACGGTCGTCGAGCTGGACGAGGCCTTCCTGTTCGTCACGGCCGCCGGCGACGGCAGTTGCCTCGCGGTCCTCTCGGACGCCGACTCCGACGTCGGGCAGGTCGCGTACGAGATGACGCTGCTGGTGAAGAGGGTCGGCGTACATCTGGCCGCCGTTCCGCGCACCGAACTGCCTTCGGGCGGGTAGTGAGATGGCATGAGCGGAGACGGTCAGGGGATGTCCCACTGGTTCGACGACGACGCCGGACCGGTGGTCCGTCCGTATGCCATGACACGAGGCCGCACCACCAGTGCGGCGCAGCACCGCCTCGACCTGATCGCGGTGGTCGTGACGGAGCAGCACGCCGACGACCCGGAGGCGGACAACACGCTGTCCCCGGAGCACGTGGACATCGTGGGACTCTGCCGTGGCGCCCCCCAGTCGGTCGCCGAACTCGCCGCCGAACTCGACCTGCCCATCGGGGTCGTACGCGTCCTCATCGGCGACCTCGTGGACGAGGAACTGGTCCATGTGACGCGTCCGGTACCGCCGGCCGAGCTGCCCGACGAAAGCATTCTCCGCGACGTGATCAGCGGCCTCCGGGCCTTGTGAGGCGGCTCGGGGGCCAGCGGGTCCGGGTGATCCGGGGGCTTGGGCGATTCGGGTGCTCGGACGGCTGGGGCCTCCGCGTGGCGAATCGGGCCTCCACGTCGAAAGGCGCGGGCGCCATCGCGTCGGACGCCCAGGAGTCTCCGCCTCGGACGCCCAGGGTCTCCGCATCGGGTGCCCGGGGGTTCCGCGTCTGGTGACCCGGGGTCTCCGTGACAGATGGCCCCGGGTCTCCGCGTCAGGCGACTTGAGGCGCCCGTGTCGGACGGCCTGGGCGCCGGGCGCGACCCGCCCACGCTTTGGCGCCGCCTCCACCAGTGCGCCGAGCCGGTCGCGGACGCCCGCGCCCCGAGGATCCGGAGTACGGACGGCCGGGTAGTCAGTGTCTCCGTGCCATCGACACCCGCGACCGACCCATCCCGCTCGTCCTCGCCCACCACTGGCCGGCCAGAGAAGCGACGCCCGTTCCGGACCGGACGCCGAGGTGCCGGACCCCGATATGATCTGACCGATCGTCGAACGGCACCTCCGGCTCAGGGCCGGAGCAGCGCGACATCGGGGAGACAGACGTGAAGGGCGTGAAGGGCTGGCAGTTCTGGGTCGACCGCGGCGGTACTTTCACCGATGTCGTCGCCCAGCGCCCCGACGGCCGTCTCCTCACCCGCAAGCTCCTCTCGGACAACCCGTCCCGGTACGCCGACGCCGCCGTCGCGGGCATCCGGGAACTCCTCACCGAAGCCGGTGAGGCCCTACCGGGACGAGAGCCCGCTCCGGGATCGGGCCGGGAACCCCAGCCGGAAACCGGGCAAGGATCCGGATCCGGTCACCGGAACGGCCTATCGGTGGAATCCGTTCGCATGGGCACCACCGTCGCCACCAACGCCCTCCTGGAACGCAAGGGCGAACGCACCCTCCTAGTCGTCACCCGTGGCTTCCGCGACGCGCTGCGCATCGCCTACCAGAACCGCCCGCGGATCTTCGCCCGCGAGATCGAACTCTCCGAACTGCTCCACGAGCGCGTCATCGAGGTCGACGAACGCATCGCCGCCGACGGCACCGTCCTGCGCGCCCCCGACCTGGACGCCCTCGCCGGGCCCCTCCAGGAGGCGTACGACGCGGGGATCCGAGCCGTCGCCGTCGTCTGCATGCACAGCCACCTCCACCCCGCCCACGAACAGGCCGTCGGCGAGCTGGCAGCCCGCACCGGCTTCCCGCAGATCTCGCTATCCAGCGAGGTCAGCCCCCTGATGAAACTCGTCCCGCGCGGTGACACGGCCGTCGTCGACGCCTATCTGTCGCCCGTCCTGCGCCGCTACGTCGAGCAGGTCGCCGACGAACTCCGCGGCGTGCGGCTGATGTTCATGCAGTCCAACGGTGGCCTCGCCGAAGCCGGACAGTTCCGCGGCAAGGACGCCATCCTGTCCGGGCCGGCCGGCGGCATCGTCGGCATGGCGCGGATGTCCCAGCTCGCCGGCTTCGACCGCGTCATCGGCTTCGACATGGGCGGTACGTCCACGGACGTCTCGCACTTCGCGGGCGAGTACGAACGTGTCTTCACCACCCAGATCGCCGGAGTCCGGCTGCGCGCGCCCATGCTGGACATCCACACCGTCGCGGCGGGCGGCGGATCCGTCCTCCACTTCGACGGCTCCCGCTATCGCGTGGGCCCGGACTCGGCGGGCGCGGACCCCGGCCCCGCCTGCTATCGCGGCGGCGGCCCGCTCACCGTCACCGACGCCAATGTGGCCCTGGGCCGGATCCAACCCGCCCATTTTCCCAGGGTGTTCGGCCCCGACGGCGACCAGTCGCTCGACGACGCCCTCGTCCGGGACCGCTTCGCCGCCCTCGCCGACGAGATCCGTGAGCGGGCCGGCGACGACCGCACGCCCGAGCAGGTCGCCGAGGGCTATCTGCAGATCGCCGTGGCCAACATCGCCAACGCCGTGAAGCGCATCTCGGTCCAGAAGGGTCACGACGTGACCCGCTACGCGCTGACCACCTTCGGCGGCGCGGGCGGGCAGCACGCGTGCATGGTCGCCGACTCGCTGGGCATCCGCACGGTTCTCGTGCCGCCCATGGCCGGGGTGCTCTCCGCACTCGGCATCGGGCTCGCCGACACCACGGCCATGCGCGAACAGTCCGTCGAGGCACCCCTGGAAGTCTCGGCGATGCCCGGAGTCCTCAAGACCGCCGACGACCTGGAGGGCGCCGCCCGCGCCGAACTCCTCGCCGAGGACGTCCCCGAGGACCGCATCCGGGTCACCCGCCGGGCCCAGCTGCGCTATGACGGCACGGACACGGCACTCACCGTCGAGCTGTCCGAGCCCGACACCATGACCCGTATCTTCGAAGACCGCCATCGCGCCACCTACTCCTTCACCCTCGACCGTCCGGTCGTCGTCGAAGCCCTCTCCGTGGAAGCCACCGGTCTCACCGAACCCCCCGATCTCTCCGTCCTCGTCACCCCGCACTCCGCGCCCGGCGCCCCGGAAACGGTCCGCCTCCACACCGGCGGCACCTGGCGCGACGTACCCCTGCACCGCCGCGAGGAACTGCCCCCCGGCGACACCGTCACCGGCCCCGCGATCATCACCGAAGCCAGCTCGACGACCGTCGTCGACGACGGCTGGCAGGCGGCCATGACCGACGACGGGCATCTGGTCATGGAACGCGTGGCGGTCACGGAGAGTTCCGATCTCGGCACGGAAGTCGACCCGGTCCTCCTTGAGGTCTTCAACAACCTCTTCATGGCCATCGCCGAACAGATGGGCGCCCGGCTGGAGTCCACCGCCCAGTCCGTCAACATCAAGGAGCGCCTGGACTTCTCCTGCGCACTCTTCGACCCCGACGGCAACCTGGTCGCCAACGCCCCTCATATCCCAGTGCACTTGGGCTCGATGGGCACCAGCGTCAAGGAGGTCATCCGCCGCCGCGGCGACAGCATGCGCCCCGGGGACACGTACGCGGTCAACGACCCGTACCACGGCGGCACCCACCTCCCCGACGTCACCGTGATCACCCCGGTCTTCGACACGGAGCGTGACGATGCCGAGGACGGCCCGACGCAGGACGACGTGCCGCAGGACGACGCGACGGAGGTTCGCGCGCCGCAGGACGGCGAGAGCGGCGGCGGGCGCATCCTCTTCTACGTCGCCTCGCGCGGCCACCACGCGGAGATCGGCGGCATCGCGCCGGGGTCCATGCCCGCGGACAGCCGCACCATCGAGGAAGAGGGCATCCTCTTCGACAACTGGCTGCTCGTGGAAGGCGGCCGCTTCCGGGAGACGGAAACCCGCCGTCTCCTCACCGAGGCCCCCTACCCTTCGCGCAACCCGAAGACCAACCTCGCCGACCTGCGCGCCCAGATCGCCGCCAACCAGAAGGGCGTCGACGAAGTCGCCCGTATGATCGAGCACTTCGGGCTCGACGTCGTCCAGGCGTACATGAAACACGTCCAGGACAACGCCGAAGAGGCCGTCCGCCGCGTTATCGACGCCCTTGAAGACGGTGAGTTCGCCTACGAGACCGACTCCGGCGCCGTCATCCGCGTGCACGTCTCCGTAGACCGCGAAAAACGCTCCGCGAAAGTCGACTTCACGGGCACGTCCCCGCAGCTCGCCACCAACTTCAACGCTCCGTTCGCGGTGGTCAACGCGGCTGTCCTGTACGTCTTCCGCACCCTGGTCGCCGACGACATCCCGCTCAACGACGGCTGCCTGCGTCCCCTCGACATCGTGGTACCGCCCGGTTCGATGCTCGCCCCGCGGCCGCCGGCCGCCGTTGTGGCGGGAAATGTGGAGACGTCACAGGCGATCACCGGCGCCCTGTACGGTGCTCTCCGGGTGCAGGCCGAGGGCTCCGGCACCATGAACAACGTCACCTTCGGCAACGAGCGGTACCAGTACTACGAGACCGTGGCCTCCGGGTCCGGTGCGGGCGACGGCTTTCCCGGCGCGCCCGTCGTACAGACCCATATGACCAACTCGCGACTCACGGACCCCGAGGTCCTGGAGTGGCGACTGCCGGTCCGGCTCGACGAGTTCGCCGTACGACGCGGCAGCGGCGGGGCCGGACGGTGGCGGGGCGGCGACGGTGCCGTACGCCGCATCCGGTTCCAGGAGCCGATGACCGTCTCCACGCTCTCCCAGCACCGCAGGGTCCCGCCCTACGGTATGGCGGGCGGCGAGCCCGGAACGCTGGGCGCCAACCGCGTGGAGCGCGCGGACGGCACGGTCACCGAACTCGGCGGAAGCGATGCGGTCGATGTCGGCCCCGGCGACGTGCTGGTCATCGAAACACCCGGCGGCGGCGGATACGGTCCGCCACCGAGCGGCACCACCCAAGCAAGTCCCACCAGCGAGGCAAGCTCCACCACTCATGCAAGCGCCACCACCGACACAAGCTCCACCAGCGAAGTACGCGACACCACTGAAGCAGGAGAAGAGAACGATGATCTTCGGGCGCACTGAGCGCGGCAAGGCCCCAGTCGAGCCCGTCACGCTCAAGATCCTCGTGGCGGGCGGCTTCGGCGTGGGCAAGACCACCATGGTCGGCGCCGTCAGCGAGATCAAGCCGCTGCGCACCGAGGAACTGCTGACCGAGGCGGGCCGTCCCATCGACGACACCAGCGGTGTGGAGGCCAAGCACACCACCACGGTCGCCATGGACTTCGGTCGCATCACGCTCCGCGAGGACCTCGTCCTGTACCTCTTCGGGACGCCCGGTCAGAACCGCTTCTGGTTCCTGTGGGACGAGCTCGCCACCGGCGCCCTGGGTGCCGTCGTCCTCGCCGACACCCGCCGCCTGGAGGACTGCTTCGCCGCCGTCGACTACTTCGAACGGCGCTCCATACCCTTCGTAGTGGGCGTCAACTGCTTCGAGGGCGCGGCGCGTTACCCCACCGACACCGTCCGCCAGGCCCTCGACCTCGACTCCGGAGTCCCCGTCGTCCTGTGCGACGCGCGCGGCCGGGAGTCGGTCAAGGAGGTCCTCATCGAGGTCGTCCAGCACGCGATGGCGTACGCCACTGAGCGCCGCCAGACCGTCACTACCTGAGGTACCGGACCGGCGGAGCCCGGCTACCGGTACCGGCTACCGGTACCGGCCGCCGACACTGGCACCAGCTACCGGCCACCGGCACGAGTACGACCCGTACCCCCGCCGACCGGGGTACGGGCCGCAGTCCTCAGGTACTGCTCATGGGCCGCACGCGCGCGTGGACCCCGGAAATGGGGCCCGAAAAGGGGTGGGTCAGCCCTCGCCGTCCTCGTGCCAGCCGAAGCTCTTCTCCACCGCCTTGTGCCAGTTGTGGTACTCGCGGTCGCGAACGGACGCGTCCATGGAGGGCGTCCACTCGATGTCCTTCCGCCAATGGGACTTGAGCTCGTCGAGGTCGTTCCACACCCCGGTCGCCAGACCGGCCGCGTACGCCGCTCCCAGGCAGGTCGTCTCGGAAACCTTCGGGCGGATCACCGGCACCCCGAGCACATCCGCCTGGTGCTGCATCAGCAGATTGTTCTTGGTCATACCGCCGTCCACCTTCAGGGTCGTGATGTGCACCCCGGAGTCCTGGAACATCGCGTCCACGACCTCACGCGTCTGCCAGCTCGTCGCCTCCAGGACCGCCCGCGCGAGGTGCCCCTTCGTGACGTACCGGGTCAGACCGGTGACCACACCGCGCGCGTCGGAGCGCCAGTAGGGCGCGAACAGACCAGAGAACGCGGGCACGATGTACGCGCCGCCGTTGTCGTCGACGCCCGCCGCGAGGGTCTCGATCTCGTCGGCGTTGCGGATGATGCCGAGCTGGTCGCGGAACCACTGCACCAGCGCACCGGTGATCGCGATCGACCCTTCGAGACAGTAGACCGGCGCCTCGCTGCCGATCTTGTACCCCATCGTCGTCAGCAGCCCGTTCTTCGAGGGCACGGGCCGGTTCCCGGTGTTGAGCAGGAGGAAACTGCCCGTTCCGTACGTGTTCTTGGCCGTGCCGACGTCGTAGCAGGCCTGTCCGAACACCGCCGCCTGCTGGTCGCCCAGCGCCGACGCCACCGGAACACCGGCGAGTTGGCCGACGGCGGTCCCGTACACCTCGGCGGATGACTTGATCTCGGGGAGGACCGCTTCGGGGACGTTCATCGCGGAGAGGATGGACTGGTCCCACTGGAGCGTTTCGAGGTTCATCAGCATGGTGCGGCCGGCGTTGGTGACGTCGGTGACGTGCTGCCCACCGTCGGTGCCGCCGGTGAGGTTCCAGATCAGCCAGGAGTCGATCGTGCCGAAGGCGATCTCGCCGCGTTCGGCACGTGCCCGCAGCCCCGGCACGTTGTCGAGGAGCCAGGCCGCCTTGGGCCCGGAGAAGTAGCTGGCCAGTGGCAGGCCGGTCTGCTCGCGGAAGCGGTCCTGCCCGTCCGTACCGCCGAGTTCGTTGCAGAGCGCGGAGGTACGGGTGTCCTGCCAGACGATCGCGTTGTGTACGGGCTTGCCCGTGGCGCGGTCCCACAGGACCGTCGTCTCGCGCTGGTTGGTGATCCCCAGCGCGCTGAGTTGGTCGGCGCGGAGTCCGGCCTTCGCGAGCGCGCCCGCGACCACGGCCTGCACCTTCGACCAGATCTCGGTGGCGTCGTGCTCCACCCAGCCCGGCTTGGGGAAGATCTGGCGGTGCTCGCGCTGGTCGACGGCGACGATCGCGCCGTCCTGGTTGAAGACGATGCAGCGGCTGGACGTGGTGCCCTGGTCGATTGCGGCGACGAACTTGTCCGTCATGACGTCCCCTTCGTCGGATTCTTCGGAAGGCGGCCTCAGAAGGCTGCGTTGAAGATGAGCCCGGCCAGCACTCCGCCGATCAGCGGCCCCACCACCGGGATCCACGAGTAGCTCCAGTCCGACGTCCCCTTGTTGGGGATCGGCAGGATGGCGTGGGCGATGCGCGGGCCCAGGTCACGGGCCGGGTTGATGGCGTACCCCGTCGGACCACCGAGCGACAGACCGATGCCGACCACCAGGAACGAGACGATCAGAATCGCGGTGCCGGACTCGCCGAGCCCCTTGGTGAGGCCGAACGCCAGGATCGGCAGCACCAGACCGATGGTCGCGATGATCTCGGTGACGAGGTTCGCCACGGGATTGCGGATCGCGGGGGCGGTGGAGAAGATCCCGAGCGTGGGTTGCGCTATCTCCTCGTCGGAGTTGGCCTGGAACTGGGCGAAGTAGACCAGCCAGCACAGCACCGCGCCCAGGAAGGCGCCGACCATCTGGCCGGCGACGTAGATGTGGACCTTGTCCCAGTCCCCGGTGTCGATGGCGATGCCGACGGTCACCGCGGGGTTGAGGTGCCCTCCCGACAGCGGCGCGGCGGTGTAGGCCCCGGCCAGTACGCCGAAGCCCCAGCCGAACGCGATGACGACCCAGCCCGCGTCCTTCGCCTTGGAGTAGTTGAGTACGACGGCGGCGACCACTCCGGCGCCGAAGAGGATCAGAATCGCTGTGCCGATGACCTCACCGACGAAGATGTCTCCGTTGCTCATGGCGGCTCCTAGGCCCAAACCCGGAGCGGTCCGCCCCGGTCCACCGTGCAGGGTGCGTTCCCATGGCTACGTCAGCCGAGGCAGGGAGATCCCGCGCCCCGCCCGGCGTCCGTGACGAGCGTGCCGTCGCAGCCGAATCGCCCATGGAGGAATGACTCGTTGGCCCAGGCAGGGGCCCGCGCGACGCAGTGCCTGAATACGCCGGAATGCGGCGATGTCGACTGACACCGGAAGTGTTCACCGGCACTGTGAGAGCGTCAAGGTCGCGGGCGACACCGGTTCAGGCCCGCACGGATGGCACACCGGGGATCGTTGCGCTGCGGGCAGCTTGCACGGCGGGCGAGCGCGTGTGGGCCAACGGGTCCGGCGGCGCGAGCGACGTGGAGAGGCGAGGGATCGATTCGCCGGGGGCGTGCGCGGCCTTCGGGGTGCGTGTACGGCAGTGGAGGGCGTGTGTGCCCGCGGCCTGCGCCGGAGAAGGCGGCGAGCGACCCAGGGAGGCCTCCCTGGGTCGGCTGGGCCGGTGGCGGGGCCTTCAGCGGCCTTGCCGGGCGGTGTGGTGCAGTACGACTGGTGCCCCGGCAGCTCTTGCTGGTCGGAGAGCGGCCCGGTTGCTTTGGTGCGACCGTGATTTGGGGCCTGGTCGGCGTGGTACCGCGGCAGCCCTCGACGTGCGGTGCGGCCGTGCCCAGAGAGCCCTCGGGCGTCAGGGAGCGGCCCGGTCGCCTCGGCGTAGCCGTGCCCTGAGCCCTGGCCTCTGCCGCACTGCCGCAGTCCTCGACGAGCCCTGGCCGGTGCCGGATCGCGGTAGCCCTCGACGCCGGCCGAACCGCCGCCGAGAGCCACTCACCCCCGCCCGGGACCCGCCGCCCAGCTCTCGGCCTGCGCCGGTGCCGCGCCCGACCCGCGTCGGATCTCGTGGCCCGGCAGACCCGCGCGGCCCAGCACCCA
Organism: Streptomyces sp. NBC_00878; assembly: GCF_026341515.1. Classification (NCBI taxonomy): domain Bacteria; kingdom Bacillati; phylum Actinomycetota; class Actinomycetes; order Kitasatosporales; family Streptomycetaceae; genus Streptomyces; species Streptomyces sp. NBC_00878. The sequence goes on from NZ_JAPEOK010000001.1 coordinate 9,225,965, forward strand.
ACTGGCCCCCCGGAGGGACTTCGCGGCCTGCTTGAGCGGGGCCAGACATGCGGCGGCCTCGCGGTGGTCGACGACGCTGCCAGGGGCGCACAGCACGGTGGCGAGGGACAGCGTGACGGCGAGCCCACCAGCCGACCAGGGCGTGTCGAGCACCGACGTGGCCAGCGGAGCGAGCCCCTCCGGATCCGCCAGGACCAGGAAGTCGTCCCCGCCGATGTGCCCCACGCGCGTGGTCCCGGCCGCGGCCGCCTGCAACGCCTGTCCCACCGCCCGGATCAGCTCGTCACCGGCCGCGAACCCCGCACTGTCGTTGACCTGTTTGAATCCGTCGACGTCCAGCCAGCTCAGCGCGAACACCCGCCCGGCGGCGATCCGCCGGTCCACCTCACCGGTGATCGCGTCCGAACCGGGCAGCCGGGTCAGCGGATTGAGCCCGGCTGCCTCCTCGACACGGCTCTCCGCCAGCGCCCGTACGAGATCCGCCAGCCGTACGACGCCCACGCACCGCCCGAGCCGGTCGACGACCGCGACATCGTCCGACGTACGGTCACGTGCCCCGTCCGCCACCACGTCGAGAACCTCCCACGCGGTCGCGTCGATCCCGACCGTGCGCGGCGGATCACCCAGTCTGGCCGCCGGCCGGTCGGCGTACAGCGCATGGCCGTAGCGCCCCGACAGCGACAGCAGGAACCGCGAGCGGTGCACCGACCGCACCGGAACCCCGGTGGCGTCCACAAGCACCACTCCGGACACCTCGGGCGACCCGGTCAGCAGCGCCCGCACCTGCCCCGCGGACGCCCCGGCGGGCAACAGCGCGGCAGGCCGTACGAACTGCCGTACGGGCGGCCCGTACGGCGGCGTCGACGCGGCTGCGGGGGAGAGCGCCGGAACGTACACATCCGCCGCGGGCCGCCGTGCCGGAGGCGCGAACAGCTCGCCCTGCGCCAGTTGCGCGCCCGCGGCCAGCGCCGCCGCGCACTGCGACTCGGTCTCCACGCCCCCGACGGACAACAGCGCGCCGAGTTGTTCGCACAGCGTCCGCATGGCGCGCACCGCCGCCGGCCTCGACAGCAGAGACGCGTCCAGCTTCACCAGGTCGGGCGCGAGATCCGCAAGCACCCGCAGGGGTACGTCACCGTCGCCGATACCGTCCGCGCAGATCCGGAAGCCGTCGTCCCGCAGCACCGCCACCGCTTCGAGCAGCGCCTGACGCGGAACGTGGGTGAAGGGCGGGCAGACGTCGACCGTCACCTCCCACGGCATGCGCCCGGCCTCCCGCACCGCGTCCCGCAGCGAAGCGAGTCCGCCGAGATCCGCGAGGGTCCCGGCGAACACGTTGACGTGCAGCGGCAGCAGCGTCTCCTGACGGGCCGCCGCGCGGATCGCCAACGCGGCCAGCCGACCGTCGAGTTCGGGATCCCGGCGCGCCTGCGCGATGACGTCACCGCTCTCCGGCCGGGCGAGGATCTCCAGCGCCGTGACCCCTCCGGTCGTCAGATTGACGACCGGCTGGAAGGCGAAGCGGAGAGTATCCGACCAGGAGGGCACGAAAGCATAATGACGCCACCGGCGTACGCCCAGGCGCAGTTCACGAGCTGTTCACGCACGATTTCGAGCTGATCACACAGCGTGCGTACGACTTGCGCACGACACCCCGGACGCCTCACTTGACGGCTATCACGGACGAGCCGTGCCCGAACAGCCCCTGGTTCGCGGTGATCCCCACCCGCGCACCCGCGACCTGCCGGTCACCCGCCGCACCTCGCAACTGCCAGGTGAGCTCGCAGACCTGGGCGATGGCCTGCGCCGGAACGGCCTCTCCGAAGGAGGCGAGTCCGCCGCTGGCGTTCACCGGTATTCGCCCTCCCGGTGCCGTCGCGCCCTCCCACAGCAGCTTGGCCGCCTCGCCCTCGGCGCACAGCCCCAGATCTTCGTACCACTGCAACTCCAGGGCCGTGGACAGGTCGTAGACCTCGGCGAGCGAGAGATCCTCCGGGCCGATGCCGGCCTCTTCGTACGCGGCCCGCGCGATCGACGCGCGGAACGTGTCGGCCGCGGGCTCCGCCGCCACCGCGGAGTCCGTCGCGATGTCGGGAAGGTCGAGCACGGTGTTGGGATAGCGCGGCGTCACCGTGGACACCGCGCGGATCCGCACCGGGTCCGCCGCCCCGTGGCGGCGGGCGAACTCCATGCTGGACAGCACGAGCGCCGCCGCCCCGTCCGAGGTCGCGCAGATGTCGAGCAGCCGCAGCGGATCCGCGACGACGGCGGAGGCGGCGACCTCCTCGGCCGTGACCCGCTTGCGGTAGCGGGCATGGGGATTCAGTGCCCCCAGTGCCGCGTTCTTCACCTTGACCTGCGCGAAGTCCTCCAGCGTGTCCCCGTGGACGGCCATCCGCCGTCGCGCGTACAGCCCGAAGTACGTCGGATTCGTCGCCCCCAGGACCCGGAACCGCAGCCAGTCCGGATCGTCGGGCCGGTCCCCGCCCGCAGGCCGGAAGAACCCCTTCGGCGCCGCGTCCGCGCCGACCACCAGGACCACGTCCGCGAGCCCCGAAAGGATCTGCGCCCGCGCGGTGTTGACGGCCTGCGCCCCCGACGCGCACGCCGCGTACACACTCGCGACCCGGGCGCCCTGCCAGCCCAGCGCCTTGGCGAACGTCGCTCCCGCCACATACCCCGGATATCCGCCACGGACCGTGTCCGCTCCGACGATCGAGCCGACGTCCCGCCAGTCGACGTCCGCGTCGGACAGCGCCGCGCGCGCGGCCACCGTCCCGTACTCCACGAAGCCGCGCCCCCACTTGCCCCAGGGGTGCATGCCCGCGCCGAGCACCGCCACCTCACCCGTCATGCCGTCACCCCCGTCGGCCGCCAGTGCCAGGTCGTCCAGGTCGTCTCCGCGTCCTCGTTGAGCACGCCCGGGACGACCTCCACCTCCATGCCCACCGTCAGATCGGCGACGGTGACCCCGGGAACGGTCTGCCCGAGCACCACGAGTCGTTCGGATTTCAGTTCCACAGCGATCAACGCGTACGGCCGCCATTCGAGTTCCCGGTCGGACACATACGGTGACGGTGGCCGGTATCGGCTGTCCGTGTACGACCACACACGGCCGCGCCGGGACAGCGGGATTTCCTCCAGATCACCGCCGGGGCAACCCGGATTGCGGCAGAAGGCGTCCTCCCTGGGGAAGAACACCGACGCGCAGGCCGAGCAGCGTGTGCCGAGAAGCCGGAACGCGTCTCCCTCGCCGGTGAACCAGCCGGGGACCACGGGTGTACGGGTGCGCGACAAGATCCCTCCACGGCACTGGATCTGACGGAACGTCAGAAGTGTGCCACGAGCGGAGCCGATTGGGCAGGGCGGCGAAGCGCCTCACGGAGAACCTTGTCCGGTCCTCCACGGAGAACCGACCGGGCCTCCTGAGCGTCGGAGTATCGGTAGGGACGGCCGGGGCCCACGGGGGTGGTTCCGGCCGTCCCTCGCCCCTGCGTCACGCGGGTCGCTCTGCCCCGGCCGTATACGGCCGCCCGATCGGGCGCGGACTATATCCGATCGCTTCCCCTGGGTAACCCGCAACTGGTAGACGCAGGTGGCATGACACGACTCCCCACCGTGGTACGCGGCCTCGCCGGCACGCTCGCCGCCCTGCTGGCCGTCACCGCCGCCCCCGCGACCGCCCGGGCCACGCCCGAACAGAAGGCCCCCGACGACTTCGTGGCCCTGAGGTCCGTGGACCGCACGATCATCGAGGAGATCCGCTACTTCACCCCGCACACCTTCATGGGCGAGCCCGTCGACGGCTACCGGCAGCCGCTCTGCGTCCTCACCAGACCCACCGCCGAGGCCCTCCACAAGGCTCAGCAGCGACTGCTGCGGCAGGGCTACTCCCTGAAGGTGTACGACTGCTATCGGCCCCAACGCGCGGTGGACCACTTCGTCCGCTGGGCCAAGGACCTCGAAGACCAGGCCATGAAGGGCGAGTTCTACCCGAACGTCGACAAGACGCGCCTCTTCGAGGACGGGTACATCGCCGAGAAGTCCGGCCACAGCCGCGGCTCGACCATGGACCTCACCCTGGTGAAACTCCCGGCGAAGCCGACCCGGCCGTACGTCCCCGGGGAGCCCCTCATGCCCTGCTTCGCGCCCCAGGGCGAGCGTTTCCCGGACAACTCCGTGGACATGGGCACCGGTTACGACTGCTTCGACACCCTGTCGCACACCCTCGACCCGCGCATCCAGGGACAGCAGCGCGCCAACAGGCTGCTCCTGAAGGACACCCTCGAAGGTCTCGGTTTCGTGAACCTGGCCGAGGAGTGGTGGCACTTCACGTACAAGCCCGAGCGGTACCCCGACACCTTTTTCGACTTCCCGGTGTCGACGAAATCCCTCATCCGTTCCCCCTGAGGTGGCCCGCGGAGACGACCTTGTGATCATCGGATACAGTCCCGGGCGTGTCCCCAACCAAGATCCCGTCCGCCAACTCCGCGCCGGACTCCCACTGTTCGAGCTGCGGAGCATCCTACGGAGAGGGCGTCTCCGGCTGGCCCCGCACCTGCTCCTCCTGCGGCACCACGGCCTACCGCAACCCGACTCCGGTGGCGGTGGCCCTGCAGCCCGTGTACGACACACAGGGCGCGGCCCTGGTCGTCATCACCCGAACCATCGCTCCCGCGCGCGGGGGCATCGCCCTGCCCGGAGGGTTCATCGACCACCGGGAGGACTGGCGGCAGGCCGTCGTCCGTGAACTCAAGGAGGAGACGGGCATAGCCGCGGCCGGCCGCGACGTACGGCTCGTCGACGCGCTGAGCTCCCCCGACGGCCACCTGCTCCTCTTCGGAGCCCTCCCGGAGCGTCCCGTGGCCGACCTGCCGCCGTCCGTCGCGACCGACGAGACCGACGGCTGGCAACTGCTGCGCAGGGCGACCGAACTCGCCTTTCCGCTGCACACCCTGGCGGCGAAGGCGTGGTTCGAGGGCCGGTACGTCTGAGGGCCGATCACGCGCCCCGGGCGGGGGGCCACGCCCCACGGCAGCGCGGGCTCCGACCGGGGCCGCCGGCCTCTTCAGAAGCGGCTCACAACGCTCCCAGCCCCCGCACCCGAACGGGCCGCGACGGCTCCTCGGGGCCCTCCTCCCCGTCCCGCTGCACGACCACCCGCTTCCCCGTCCGAAGCGTCATATAGCGCTCGATCTCCGGCTCCTCCCAGCCATCACCCGAGTCAGCCACCACCAGCCCGCCCCCGGTCCGTCCGCGGGCGGGCGCCCACACCTCCAGCTCCAGGCCGCCGTCCTCGCCGCGCACCGGCAGGACGGCTCCCGCACGCGCCAGGACCGGAATCCGTGACAAGGGGGCGTCGATCAGCACCCGCGCGGGCCCCTCGTACACCTCCTCGGTCACCGTGTCGTACCAGCGCCCCCGTGGCAGCTGCACCGCACGCCGGTCGGTGCCCGGGTCCAGCACCGGCGCCACCAGAAGACAGTCACCGAGCAGGAACGCGTCCTCGCAGTCGCGCAGCGCCCTGTCCTCCGGCGCGCCCCACCACACCGGTCGCACGTAGGGCGCACCCGTACGGCGTGACAGATGCGCCAGCGTCATGAAGTACGGCAGCAGCCGCCGCCGTTCGACCAGCGCCACGCGCGCGTGCCGGAGGACGTCGTCCCCGAACTCCCAGGGCTCCCTGCGCCCCGCCCGCAGACTCGCGTGCGTACGGAACAGCGGCAGATACGCGCCCAGCTGGAACCAGCGCAGATACAGCTCGGGGGAGGGGCTCCCGTCGAAGCCACCCACATCGGGACCCGAATACGGCACCCCGCACAGCCCGAGGCCCATCACCAGCGACAACGACGCCCGCAAACCGGGCCACCCCGTGGTCACGTCCCCGGACCAGGTCCCCCCGTAGCGCTGCATTCCGGCCCACCCGGAGCGCGAGAACAAGAACGGCCGCTCCTGGGGCGTCAGTTCACGCAGACCTTCGTAGCCCGCCCGCGCCATGCAGAGCGCGTACACGTTGTGCGCCTCACGATGGTCACCGCCACGACCCTCCAGGTCGTGCCGCGCCGAACGGGGCAGCGTCGCCTCCCCGAAGGCGGTGAAGGACACCGGCTCGTTCATGTCGTGCCAGAAACCCGCGAATCCCTGAGAGAGCCGCTCTTCGTAGAGGCCGCCCCACCACCGGCGCGTACGCGCGCGCGTGAAGTCCGGATAGACCGACTCACCCGGCCAGAGGACTCCACACACCGGCCGCCCGGCGGAGTCCCGCACGAAGGCGTCCTCGGCTGTCCCGCTGTCGTACACGGCGTTTCCCGGTTCGGCCTTCACCGCCGGATCCACGATCGACACCAGCCGGATCCCGTCCCGGCGCAGTTCCTCGGCGAGCACCGGCAGCTTCGGGAAGCGGTCCCGGTCGACCGTGAACACCTGATGCGCGTCGAAGTGGTCGATGTCGAGGTGCACGGCTTCCAGCGGCAGCCCGCGCTCGTGGTAGCCGCCGACGATCCGCCGTACCTCCTCCTCGCTGCCGAAGCCCCACCGCGCGTGATGGTGCCCCAGAGCCCAGGCCGGCGGCAGCGCGGCGGCTCCCGTCAGGGACGCCCAGGTGTGCAGCACGCGCGCGGGAGCACCCACCATCACCCAGCAGCGCAGTGGCCCGCCGTCCATCCGGAGGTCGCTCGTCCCGGCCCGGTCGTGCCCGGACCCGGCGCCCTCCTCGCCCTCGCGGAGGGTCACCCGGCCGTCCCACGTGCTGTCGTGGAACACGAGGTGAGTGGCCGCGTCGGCCACCACCATCTGCACCGGCATGGTGATGTACAGCGGGTCGTCGCCGGGCCCGACGGAGTGGCCCGGATCGGTGTTCCACAGCCGATACGTTCCGTCGCGCAGCCGGGGCCCCGACGCGCGTCCGCCCAGACCGAAGAACCGCGCGTCCGCGGCCACTTCGGACCGCTGCATCCAGCGCGCCTCCCCGCCGCCGACCGGCTCCCACCACCGCGGCGGCAGATCCTTGCGCAGGGTCACCCCGCCCGGCGTACGCACCTCCACCGCGCCGTGCCGCGAGACGACGACCGTCATGCGCTCCGCCACGACCCGCCACGCGCCGTTCTTGTCCGGCTCCAGCACGGCCCTGGGGTCCGGTTCGGGAGAGGGACCCGCGAGCGCGTACGACGGCTCGGGCCGTGCCCCGTCCCAGCCCCAGAAGACGGCTCCGCCAGCCGTGACAGTGATCCGCAGGTCCGACCGGGTGAACCGGACGACCCCACCACCGGGACCCGGCTCCACACTCAGTACGGGGCCGGGAACCCGCGCCCGCTCGGCACCCCGCGGCGGCAGCCCCGAGGCGTCGGTACGCCTCCTGCGCCACGCGGCCCGCACAGTACGCAGCCTCTGGGCCGCCCCCGTCGAACCGATCGCCTTCACCGAACGCACCAGGTCACGACCGTCCATGCTGCTCAGCCTGCCACTCGAAACGGCCGAACAACGAGTCGTTCAACTTCCGTTCACCCGTGGTGGGACCACATCTTCACGAGCCGGACTATGTGGGGCTCGCCCTGGTGCGGCAGTCGATCACATGGCATCGTCCGTGTGAGCCGCGTGACGCGCACACCCCAGCCCGTGCGCGGTACACGCACACGACGCGCACAGTCCGGGAGCCGCCCCATGACCTCAGCGAACCCCTCGCCGCTCTGGCAGCCCGACCGGGACCGCATCGACCGGGCACAGATCACCCGATTCCAGACCTGGGCGGCCGAGCGCCACGGAGCCCCCGCCGAAGGCGGCTACGCCGCTCTGCACCGCTGGTCCGTGGACGAACTGGACACGTTCTGGAAAGCCGTCACCGAGTGGTTCGACGTACGGTTTTCGACCCCCTACGCGCGCGTGCTGGGCGACCGATCGATGCCAGGCGCCCAGTGGTTCCCCGGAGCCACCCTCAACTACGCCGAGCACGCCCTGCGAGCGGCCGACACCCGAGCGGACGAACCCGCCCTCCTCCATGTCGACGAGACCCACGAACCGACCCCGGTCAGCTGGTCCGAACTACGCCGCCAGGTCGGCTCCCTGGCCGCCGAACTCCGCGCCCTCGGCGTACGCCCGGGAGACCGCGTCAGCGGCTACCTCCCGAACGTGCCCCAGGCTGTGGTCGCCCTCCTCGCCACCGCGGCCGTCGGCGGCGTGTGGACGTCCTGCGCCCCCGACTTCGGCGCCCGCAGCGTCCTCGACCGCTTCCAGCAGGTCGAACCCGTCGTGCTCTTCACGGTCGACGGCTACCGCTACGGCGGCAAGGAGCACGACCGCCGCGACACCGTTGCCGAACTGCGCCGCGAACTGCCCACTCTGCGCGCCGTCGTCCACATCCCACTGCTCGGCACCGAGCCTCCCGAGGGCGCTCTGGAATGGTCGGCCCTCACGTCGGCGGACGTAACACCCGTCTACGAAGAGGTCCCTTTCGACCACCCCCTGTGGGTGCTCTACTCCTCCGGCACGACCGGCCTCCCCAAAGCCATCGTCCAGTCCCAGGGCGGCATCCTCGTCGAGCACCTCAAACAGCTCGGCCTCCACTGCGACCTGGGCCCCGAGGACCGCTTCTTCTGGTACACGTCCACCGGCTGGATGATGTGGAACTTCCTCGTCTCCGGCCTCCTGACAGGCACCACGATCGTCCTGTACGACGGCAGCCCGGGTTACCCGGACACAGCCGCCCAGTGGCGCATCGCCGAACGCACCGGCGCCACCCTCTTCGGCACCTCGGCGGCATACGTCATGGCCTGCCGCAAAGAGGGCGTCCACCCCTCCCGCGACTTCGACCTGTCCCGCGTCCACTGCGTCGCCACCACCGGCTCGCCCCTGCCGCCCGACGGATTCCGCTGGCTGCACGACGAGGTGCGCGACGACCTGTGGATCGCCTCCGTCAGCGGTGGCACCGATGTGTGCTCCTGCTTCGCGGGAGCGGTACCCACCCTTCCCGTGTACATCGGCGAACTCCAGGCACCGGGCCTCGGCACCGATCTTCAGGCCTGGGACCCGAGCGGCAAGCCCGTCACCGACGAGGTCGGCGAACTCGTCGTCACCAACCCCATGCCGTCGATGCCCATCCGCTTCTGGAACGACCCCGACGGCAGCCGCTACCACGACAGCTACTTCGACACGTACCCCGGAGTGTGGCGACACGGCGACTGGATCACCGTCACCTCGCGCGGCTCCGTCGTCATCCACGGCCGCTCGGACTCCACCCTGAACCGCCAGGGCGTACGCATGGGGTCGGCCGACATCTACGAAGCCGTCGAACGCCTCCCCGAGATCCGCGAGTCCCTCGTCATCGGTGTCGAACAGCCCGACGGCGGGTACTGGATGCCGCTTTTCGTCCACCTCGCTCCAGGCGCCGTACTCGACGACGCACTCCTCGGACGCATCAAACAGACCATCCGCGAACAACTCTCCCCGCGCCACGTCCCCGACGAGGTCATCGAAGTACCCGGAGTCCCGCACACCCTCACCGGCAAGCGCATCGAGGTCCCGGTCAAACGCCTCCTCCAGGGCACCCCCTTGGCAAAGGCGGTCAACCCCGGCTCCATCGACAACCTCGACCTGCTCCACTTCTACGAAGAGTTGGCCCGCAAGCGCGCCTGACCAACCCGGACGGGAGCCGGCCTCGGACCCGCCCAGCCCGACGGCGAAGCCCGGAGCCGCCCGCGCAACCATGACCCCCTGTATGCGACCTGAGCGACACTCGGCAGTGTTATTGCCCTGAACTGCACGTTCCTGCGCTCGCACGGCATTGTCAGTGCCGCCGGTTACGGTGAGTGAGCATTGATCGACTGCGCACAGGGGGAAAACAATGGCGCACACCCAGCACCAGACCATGCGACGCGTCCTGCGTCGTGAAATCGCCGGCACCATCGGCCTGCTGACCGACGAGCAGGACTTCACCGCCATGCGGCGGCGCTACCGCACCTTCGCCTTCGACGACCACACGAGCTATCTCCAGCAGGTGGAAGCCCTGCTCCGGACCCTCGCGTCCCAGGGCGGCCACACCACGGTGGCACTCTTCGACCCCGAGGAGTACGCGGAGTTCTGCGCCGAGCACGGCCTGGAACCCGACACCCCATCGAGCCGCACCCGCTTCACCGCGGAACTCGCCTCGACAGGCGCGACCGTCCCGTACGAGGGACAGCCCCTCGACCACCTCGTCCCGCACCTCATCGACGAAGCCGTCCGACAGGCCACTTGGGAGTACGCGACGACGCTGCTGTCCCGCATCGGCACCTGCGCGTCCTGCGGCGAGGACATCGGCCGAGCCTCCTTCGTCCGCGCCTCCGGCCTGCTCGTCCGCATCCTCGATGCCTCGGGCCCTGGTGAGCGCCACCTGGTGTGCAGCGTCTCCACGGAACCCGAAACACTCGTCGCGGTCCTCCGGGCCGACGACGACCAGCATGGAAAACCCTGCCTGGACGAAGCCGAAGCCCTCGAATTCACCACGGTCCTCGCGCTGGGCATCGCCACCCAGAGCGCCGGAGGCCTCGTCATGCGCACCAGCACCTCCGACACCACCGACCGGGTCTACGGCTGGCGCCTGCGCGGCGAAGGCCTGGAACCGCTCACCGCCGGAGAAGTCTTCGACGCCTACTGCACCGACGTCGAATCCGGCGACCTCGTCTCGCCGGAGTCCGGCGTCGACTACTGCGCACCACCGGACCTCGGAGAGGACGGACCCACGACACAGCACACGCACTGAACACACGAGGGGCGCCCCACCCTCAGGCGGAGCGCCCCTCGACCACGGCCGATCCGTGCCGACGGCACACGACACGGACGACTACTCGCCGGACAGCACCGCCTGAGCCGCCGTGCGTGCTTCCTCGGCACTGTCGCAGGCACGCGCGGCCGCAGCGGCGCGCTCGCACTGCGCCAGCGTGTACTTGGCCAGCGTCGCGCGCACATAAGGAAGCGACGCGGCACCCATGGAGAGAGAGGTGACACCCAGACCGGTCAGTACACACGCGAGCAGCGGGTCCGAAGCTGCCTCGCCACAGACGCCACAGCTCTTGCCCTCGGCCTTGGCCGCGTCGGCGGACAGTGCGACCAGGTCCAGCAGTGCGGGCTGCCACGGATCCTGCAGCCGGGACACGGCACCCACCTGGCGGTCGGCGGCGAAGGTGTACTGCGCGAGGTCATTGGTTCCCAGCGACAGGAACTCGACCTCCTGCAGAACCGACCGCGCCCGCAGCGCGGCCGACGGAATCTCGACCATGGCACCGAACTTCGCCTGGAGGCCCGCATCACGGCACGCGTCGGCGAACGCCTTGGCGTCGGCACGGTCCGCGACCATCGGCGCCATCACGTCGAGGTAGACCGGCAGCCCCTCGGAAGCCTTCGCGAGCGCCGTCAGCTGCGTCCGCAGCACATCCGGGTGGTCGAGCAGAGTGCGCAGCCCGCGCACGCCCAGCGCCGGGTTCGGCTCATCGGCCGGCGTCAGGAAGTCGAGCGGCTTGTCGGCGCCCGCATCGAGCACCCGCACCACGACCCGCCCCTCAGGGAAGGCCTCAAGTACCTTGCGATATGCCTCGACCTGCTTCTCCTCCGACGGCGCGTTCTTGCTGTCGTCGAGGAAGAGGAACTCGGTACGGAACAGACCCACGCCCTCGGCACCGGCCGCGACCGCAGCGGGCACGTCCGCGGGACCACCGATATTCGCCAGCAGCGGCACCTTGTGCCCGTCCGACGTGGCACCGGGCCCGGTCGAGGCGCCCAGCGCCGCCTTGCGCGCCGCGGCCGCGGCCTCCATCTCGGCCTTCTTCTCCGCACTCGGATTCACGAAGATCTCGCCGGTACTGCCGTCCACGGCGATCAGCGTGCCCTCGGCAAGCTCACCCGCCCCCGGCAGCGCCACCACGGCGGGAACACCGAGCGCCCGAGCCAGGATCGCGCTGTGGCTGGTCGGCCCACCCTCCTCGGTGACAAAACCGAGGACCAGCGTCGGGTCCAGCAGAGCGGTGTCGGCGGGCGCGAGATCACGAGCGATGAGGACGTACGGCTCGTCGCTGTCGGGCACACCCGGCATCGGCACACCGAGGAGCCGGGCGACGATACGGTTCCGCACATCGTCGAGGTCCGCCACACGTCCGGCGAGGTACTCCCCCGCATTCGCCAGCAGGGCGCGGTACGAGGCGAACGCGTCGTACACCCCGCGCTCGGCCGTGCTGCCGACCGCGATACGCCGCTCGACATCGGCCATGAGCTCCGGGTCCTGGGCCATCATGGCCTGGGCTTCGAGAACAGCCTGTGCTTCGCCGCCCGCCAGATTGCCGCGCGCCATCAGGTCGGCCGCGACGGCTTCCACGGCCTTGCGGGCGCGGCCCTGTTCGCGCTCCGCGTCCTCCGTCGGTATCTGCTTGGCAGGCGGCTCGAGCACCGCCGTTCCCATGTGCCGAACCTCGCCGATCGCCACACCGTGGCTCACGCCGACGCCTCGCAGCGTTGTCTCCATGTCACCCGTCTCCGATAGAGCGGCGGGTCCCGCCGCCGCGATGGTTGTCGTGCCTGCTGTTCAGGACGGCAGGGAAGTCAGTGCCAGCCGAAGAGAGCGTCGCCAGCCTTCACGTCTGCGTCAACGCTGACATCGGAGAGGGACTCGGCTGTGGCTTCGAGTGCCACGATGGGGCAGATGGGAGACTTGCCGGCGGCCTCGACGGCAGCCGGGTCCCAGCGCACCACGGACTGGCCGCGCTGCACCGTGTCGCCCTTGTTGACGAGCAGCTCGAAGCCCTCGCCGTTGAGCTGAACGGTGTCGATACCGAGGTGCGTCAGTACGCCATGACCCTGATCGTCGACCACGACGAAGGCGTGCGGGTGAAGCGAGACAACAACGCCGTCGATGGGCGCGACGGCAGCCGAGGCCTCCCGGACGGGGTCGATCGCGGTGCCGGGGCCAACCATCGCTCCGGAGAAGACCGGATCAGGTACGGCTGCGAGTCCGATGGTGCGTCCTGCTAGAGGGGACGTCACGGTGGTCATGGGAAGCCTCCCAGGGGTGGAGATTCAAATGGGCCGTCGCTGCCTGTCCTGCACGGCACACTGCCCAGCAGCGTAAGTCATAAGAAGTGGCGGTTCCGCACGAGAGAACCCGGTTGGCGACCGCAGAGCACGGCACAAACGATTTGCGTCCGCTCCGCAGCCGCATGTAGGGTCGTACCCCTGCTTGAGGCCAAGTGGCGCGACCAAGCGCCCTTGCCTGGCAGCATCCAACTTGTCGGATCCTATCTCGGGGTCTGGTTCTGCATGTCCGCAGAACCGTGGTCAGAGAGACGGAAAATCCCTGATAGAGTTTGGAAACACCGAAGGGAAGCGCCCGGAGGAAAGCCGCGAGAGATTATCTCGGGTGAGTACGAAGGAAGCGTCCGTTCCTTGAGAACTCAACAGCGTGCCAAAAATCAACGCCAGATATGTTGATACCCCGTCCACCGCATTATGTGGTGGGTGGAGGTTCCTTTGAAAAAGTCCTGCCGGGCATGGTCCCGGCAGGCGCACAGCGAGGACGTTGTGAACAGCCGGGCTTATTCCGTCCGACTGTTCCGCTCTCGTGGTGTTGTCCCGATTACGGGAATACATTCACGGAGAGTTTGATCCTGGCTCAGGACGAACGCTGGCGGCGTGCTTAACACATGCAAGTCGAACGATGAAGCCCTTCGGGGTGGATTAGTGGCGAACGGGTGAGTAACACGTGGGCAATCTGCCCTTCACTCTGGGACAAGCCCTGGAAACGGGGTCTAATACCGGATAACACTCCTGCCCGCATGGGTGGGGGTTGAAAGCTCCGGCGGTGAGGGATGAGCCCGCGGCCTATCAGCTTGTTGGTGAGGTAGAAGCTCACCAAGGCGACGACGGGTAGCCGGCCTGAGAGGGCGACCGGCCACACTGGGACTGAGACACGGCCCAGACTCCTACGGGAGGCAGCAGTGGGGAATATTGCACAATGGGCGGAAGCCTGATGCAGCGACGCCGCGTGAGGGATGACGGCCTTCGGGTTGTAAACCTCTTTCAGCAGGGAAGAAGCGCAAGTGACGGTACCTGCAGAAGAAGCGCCGGCTAACTACGTGCCAGCAGCCGCGGTAATACGTAGGGCGCAAGCGTTGTCCGGAATTATTGGGCGTAAAGAGCTCGTAGGCGGTCTGTCGCGTCGGATGTGAAAGCCCGGGGCTTAACCCCGGGTCTGCATTCGATACGGGCAGACTAGAGTGTGGTAGGGGAGATCGGAATTCCTGGTGTAGCGGTGAAATGCGCAGATATCAGGAGGAACACCGGTGGCGAAGGCGGATCTCTGGGCCATTACTGACGCTGAGGAGCGAAAGCGTGGGGAGCGAACAGGATTAGATACCCTGGTAGTCCACGCCGTAAACGGTGGGAACTAGGTGTTGGCGACATTCCACGTCGTCGGTGCCGCAGCTAACGCATTAAGTTCCCCGCCTGGGGAGTACGGCCGCAAGGCTAAAACTCAAAGGAATTGACGGGGGCCCGCACAAGCAGCGGAGCATGTGGCTTAATTCGACGCAACGCGAAGAACCTTACCAAGGCTTGACATCGCCCGGAAAGCATCAGAGATGGTGCCCCCCTTGTGGTCGGGTGACAGGTGGTGCATGGCTGTCGTCAGCTCGTGTCGTGAGATGTTGGGTTAAGTCCCGCAACGAGCGCAACCCTTGTTCTGTGTTGCCAGCAACTCCTTCGGGAGGTTGGGGACTCACAGGAGACTGCCGGGGTCAACTCGGAGGAAGGTGGGGACGACGTCAAGTCATCATGCCCCTTATGTCTTGGGCTGCACACGTGCTACAATGGCAGGTACAATGAGCTGCGATGTCGCAAGGCGGAGCGAATCTCAAAAAGCCTGTCTCAGTTCGGATTGGGGTCTGCAACTCGACCCCATGAAGTCGGAGTTGCTAGTAATCGCAGATCAGCATTGCTGCGGTGAATACGTTCCCGGGCCTTGTACACACCGCCCGTCACGTCACGAAAGTCGGTAACACCCGAAGCCGGTGGCCCAACCCCCTTGTGGGGAGGGAGCTGTCGAAGGTGGGACTGGCGATTGGGACGAAGTCGTAACAAGGTAGCCGTACCGGAAGGTGCGGCTGGATCACCTCCTTTCTAAGGAGCGTCTAGGCCGCCGGGTTCACTTGGTGGTCCAGGGCCATTACGTCGGCACACGTCCGACGGTGGTTGCTCATGGGTGGAACGTTGATTATTCGGCCGGGTTCACGGGTCGGAGGCTGCAAGTACTGCTCTCGCAAGAGAGTGTGGAACGCATGATCTCCGGACGGGACCGGGCCGGGCACGCTGTTGGGTGTCTGAGGGTACGGCCGGTTGATCGGCTGCCTTCAGTGCCGGCCCCAGTGAACTCGCCCGTGAGGGTGGGGTGGTGGGTGGTTGGTCGTTGTTTGAGAACTGCACAGTGGACGCGAGCATCTGTGGCCAAGTTTTTAAGGGCGCACGGTGGATGCCTTGGTACCAGGAACCGATGAAGGACGTGGGAGGCCACGATAGTCCCCGGGGAGTCGTCAACCAGGCTTTGATCCGGGGGTTTCCGAATGGGGAAACCCGGCAGTCGTCATGGGCTGTCACCCACATCTGAACACATAGGGTGTGTGGAGGGAACGCGGGGAAGTGAAACATCTCAGTACCCGCAGGAAGAGAAAACAACCGTGATTCCGGGAGTAGTGGCGAGCGAAACCGGATGAGGCCAAACCGTATACGTGTGAGACCCGGCAGGGGTTGCGTATGCGGGGTTGTGGGATCTCTCTTCTGTCGTCTGCCGGCGACAGGACGAGTCAGAAACCGTTGATGTAGGCGAAGGACATGCGAAAGGTCCGGCGTAGAGGGTAAGACCCCCGTAGTCGAAACATCAACGGCTCGTTTGAGAGACACCCAAGTAGCACGGGGCCCGAGAAATCCCGTGTGAATCTGGCGGGACCACCCGCTAAGCCTAAATATTCCCTGGTGACCGATAGCGGATAGTACCGTGAGGGAATGGTGAAAAGTACCGCGGGAGCGGAGTGAAATAGTACCTGAAACCGTGTGCCTACAAGCCGTGGGAGCGTCGCGCAAGGAACTTGTTCCTTGCGTCGTGACTGCGTGCCTTTTGAAGAATGAGCCTGCGAGTTTGCGGTGTGTTGCGAGGTTAACCCGTGTGGGGAAGCCGTAGCGAAAGCGAGTCCGAACAGGGCGGTTTAGTAGCGCGCTCAAGACCCGAAGCGGAGTGATCTAGCCATGGGCAGGTTGAAGCGGCTGTAAGAGGTCGTGGAGGACCGAACCCACCAGGGTTGAAAACCTGGGGGATGACCTGTGGTTAGGGGTGAAAGGCCAATCAAACTCCGTGATAGCTGGTTCTCCCCGAAATGCATTTAGGTGCAGCGTCGTGTGTTTCTTGCCGGAGGTAGAGCACTGGATAGGCGATGGGCCCTACCGGGTTACTGACCTTAGCCAAACTCCGAATGCCGGTAAGTGAGAGCGCGGCAGTGAGACTGTGGGGGATAAGCTCCATGGTCGAGAGGGAAACAGCCCAGAGCATCGACTAAGGCCCCTAAGCGTACGCTAAGTGGGAAAGGATGTGGAGTCGCAGAGACAACCAGGAGGTTGGCTTAGAAGCAGCCACCCTTGAAAGAGTGCGTAATAGCTCACTGGTCTAGTGATTCCGCGCCGACAATGTAGCGGGGCTCAAGCGTACCGCCGAAGTCGTGTCAATCCAGCATGAGGGCCAACGCCCGCTGGGTTGGGTAGGGGAGCGTCGTGTGCCGGGTGAAGCCGCAGCGGAAGCTAGTGGTGGACGGTTCACGAGTGAGAATGCAGGCATGAGTAGCGATACACACGTGAGAAACGTGTGCGCCGATTGACTAAGGGTTCCTGGGTCAAGCTGATCTGCCCAGGGTAAGTCGGGACCTAAGGCGAGGCCGACAGGCGTAGTCGATGGATAACCGGTTGATATTCCGGTACCCGCTGTGAAGCGTCAAACATCGAACCTTCTGATGCTAAGACCGTGAAGCCGTTCCGGACCCTTCGGGGAAAGGAAAGTGGTGGAGCCGTCGGCCCAAGGTGGTAGTAGGTGAGTGATGGGGTGACGCAGGAAGGTAGTCCAGCCCGGGCGGTGGTTGTCCCGGGGTAAGGGTGTAGGCCGTGTGGCAGGTAAATCCGTCACACATTGAGGCTGAGACCTGATGCCGAGCCGATTGTGGTGAAGTGGATGATCCTATGCTGTCGAGAAAAGCCTCTAGCGAGTTTCATGGCGGCCCGTACCCTAAACCGACTCAGGTGGTCAGGTAGAGAATACCGAGGCGTTCGGGTGAACTATGGTTAAGGAACTCGGCAAAATGCCCCCGTAACTTCGGGAGAAGGGGGGCCATCACTGGTGATAGCACTTGCTGCTTGAGCTGGGGGTGGCCGCAGAGACCAGCGAGAAGCGACTGTTTACTAAAAACACAGGTCCGTGCGAAGCCGTAAGGCGATGTATACGGACTGACGCCTGCCCGGTGCTGGAACGTTAAGGGGACCGGTTAGTCACATTTCGGTGTGGCGAAGCTGAGAACTTAAGCGCCAGTAAACGGCGGTGGTAACTATAACCATCCTAAGGTAGCGAAATTCCTTGTCGGGTAAGTTCCGACCTGCACGAATGGCGTAACGACTTCTCGACTGTCTCAACCATAGGCCCGGTGAAATTGCACTACGAGTAAAGATGCTCGTTTCGCGCAGCAGGACGGAAAGACCCCGGGACCTTTACTACAGTTTGATATTGGTGTTCGGTTCGGCTTGTGTAGGATAGCTGGGAGACTGTGAAGCGGGCACGCCAGTGTCTGTGGAGTCGTCGTTGAAATACCAGTCTGGTCGTGCTGGATGTCTAACCTGGGTCCGTGATCCGGATCAGGGACAGTGTCTGATGGGTAGTTTAACTGGGGCGGTTGCCTCCCAAAGGGTAACGGAGGCGCCCAAAGGTTCCCTCAGCCTGGTTGGTAATCAGGTGTTGAGTGTAAGTGCACAAGGGAGCTTGACTGTGAGACCGACGGGTCGAGCAGGGACGAAAGTCGGGACTAGTGATCCGGCGGTGGCTTGTGGAAGCGCCGTCGCTCAACGGATAAAAGGTACCCCGGGGATAACAGGCTGATCTTCCCCAAGAGTCCATATCGACGGGATGGTTTGGCACCTCGATGTCGGCTCGTCGCATCCTGGGGCTGGAGTCGGTCCCAAGGGTTGGGCTGTTCGCCCATTAAAGCGGTACGCGAGCTGGGTTTAGAACGTCGTGAGACAGTTCGGTCCCTATCCGCTGTGCGCGTAGGAGTCTTGAGAAGGGCTGTCCCTAGTACGAGAGGACCGGGACGGACGAACCTCTGGTGTGCCAGTTGTCCTGCCAAGGGCATGGCTGGTTGGCTACGTTCGGGAGGGATAACCGCTGAAAGCATCTAAGCGGGAAGCCTGCTTCGAGATGAGGGCTCCCACCCACTTGATGGGTTAAGGCTCCCAGTAGACGACTGGGTTGATAGGCCGGATGTGGAAGCCTCGTAAGGGGTGAAGCTGACCGGTACTAATAGGCCGAGGGCTTGTCCTCAGTTGCTCGCGTCCACTGTGTTGGTTCTGAAACCACGAACAACCGTTGTAGCCATGGTCACGGCTCCGGTTTGTCAGTTTCATAGTGTTTCGGTGGTCATAGCGTGAGGGAAACGCCCGGTTACATTCCGAACCCGGAAGCTAAGCCTTACAGCGCCGATGGTACTGCAGGGGGGACCCTGTGGGAGAGTAGGACGCCGCCGAACGAATATTGCAGAAAGCCCCCGCACTTCGGTGCGGGGGCTTTCTTGCGTTTACGGACGCCGACCGAACCCCCTCCGCACTGCGGGCAGATGCCGGAGGGTAAGGTCAGGGGGCATCGTTGGCACGTTCCCACAGGAGGCCCCCGGGTGGAGGTCCAGGAGACCCGCGTCCAGACAGACCGGGTCCTCACCATCCCGAACATCCTCAGCATGGCGCGTCTCGCAGGCGTGCCCCTCTTCCTGTGGCTGATTCTCAGGCCGGAGTTCGGCGGTCCCCACAGTGACGGTTGGGCACTCCTGGTGCTCATGCTGAGCGGCATCAGCGACTATTTGGACGGCAAGCTCGCACGTCGCTGGAACCAGATCAGCAGCCTCGGCCGGCTGCTGGACCCCGCGGCTGACCGGCTCTACATTCTGTCTACTTTGCTTGGGCTCACCTGGCGCGAGATTCTGCCGCTGTGGCTGACGAGTGTCCTGCTGGCCCGTGAGCTGGTTCTGCTGGTCATGGTGGGCGTCCTCAGGCGGCACGGCTATCCGCCTCCGCAGGTGAACTTCCTTGGGAAGGCTGCTACGTTCAACCTGATGTACGCCTTCCCGTTGCTGCTTCTCAGTGACGGAAGTGGTTGGCTTGCATCACTCGCTGCTATTTTCGGATGGGCGTTCGCGGGATGGGGTACAACGCTCTACTGGTGGGCAGGGATCCTCTACGTGGTTCAGGTCCGCCGCCTTGTCCGCGCGGACACCATGGCCGATTGAGCTCGCCGAATGGGCGGCCGTTAGTGGCCTCTGATGGCCCGCAAGCAGAATGTGCGGGACAATCTGACGGGTGAAGTCGGCTAGACCGTCGTCTCTTCAAGGAGGACGCTTCCGACATGAAGGCCGTCGTGATGGCCGGAGGCGAAGGCACACGCCTGCGCCCCATGACCTCAAGCATGCCCAAGCCGCTCCTGCCCGTGGCCAATCGCCCGATCATGGAGCACGTGCTACGGCTGCTCAAGCGGCATGGGCTCAATGAGACCGTCGTTACTGTCCAGTTCCTGGCCTCTCTCGTCAAGAACTATTTCGGTGACGGTGAAGAGCTCGGTATGGAGCTCACCTATGCCAATGAGGAGAAGCCACTCGGTACTGCCGGCAGTGTCAAGAACGCCGAGGAAGCGCTGAAGGACGACACCTTCCTCGTGATCTCCGGTGACGCTCTGACCGACTTTGATCTCACAGATCTGATCAATTTCCACAAGGAAAAGGGCGCGCTGGTCACTGTTTGCCTGACCCGTGTCCCGAATCCGCTGGAATTCGGTATCACCATTGTGGACGAGGAAGGCAAGGTCGAGCGTTTCCTCGAGAAGCCGACCTGGGGCCAGGTTTTCTCGGACACGGTGAACACGGGTATCTACGTCATGGAGCCAGAGGTATTCGACTATGTCGAGGCCGATGTCTCCGTCGACTGGTCCGGCGATGTCTTCCCCCAGCTGATGAAGGAGGGCAAGCCGATCTACGGCTATGTCGCCGAGGGGTACTGGGAGGACGTAGGCACCCATGAGAGCTATGTGAAGGCGCAGGCCGATGTCCTGGACGGCAAGGTCGACGTCGAGCTAGACGGCTTCGAGATCTCGCCGGGTGTGTGGGTCGCCGAGGGCGCCGAAGTGCATCCGGACGCGGTGCTTCGCGGGCCGCTCTACATCGGCGACTACGCCAAGGTCGAGGCCGACGTCGAAATCCGCGAGCACACCGTGGTGGGCTCCAATGTCGTCGTGAAAACCGGGGCTTTCCTGCACAAGGCAGTGCTGCACGACAACGTGTACATCGGCCAGCACAGCAATCTGCGCGGCTGTGTCATCGGAAAGAACACCGACATCATGCGGGCCGCGCGCATCGAGGACGGCGCCGTCATCGGGGACGAATGCCTGGTCGGTGAAGAATCGATTGTTCAGGGCAATGTACGGGTCTATCCGTTCAAAACCATCGAAGCCGGCGCCTTCGTCAATACGTCGGTCATCTGGGAGTCCCGAGGCCAGGCTCATCTCTTCGGAGCCCGTGGGGTCTCCGGGATCCTGAACGTGGAGATCACGCCCGAGCTCGTGGTACGCCTCGCGGGCGCGTATGCGACGACACTCAAGAAGGGCTCGACCGTCACGACCGCCCGTGACCACTCCCGTGGTGCCCGTGCGCTCAAGCGGGCGGTCATCTCGGCGCTGCAGACCAGCGCCATCGACGTACGGGATCTGGAGAACGTACCGCTGCCGGTCGCGCGGCAGCAGACCGCGCGGGGCAGTGCCGGCGGGATCATGATCCGGACGACGCCCGGGGTTCCCGACTCCGTCGACATCATGTTCTTCGACGGGCGTGGGGCGGATCTGTCGCAGGGGAGCCAGCGGAAGCTGGACCGGGTGTTCGCGCGGCAGGAGTACCGACGCGCGTTCCCCGGCGAGATCGGGGACCTGCACTTCCCGGCCAGTGTCTTCGACTCGTACACCGGTACCCTGCTGCGGAATGTGGACAACACCGGGGTCGCCGAGTCCGGGCTCAAGGTGGTCGTGGACGCGTCGAACGGCAGTGCCGGACTGGTGCTGCCCAGCCTCCTGGGCAAGCTCGGGGTCGACTCGTTGACCATCAATCCCGGTCTTGACGAGTCTCGGCCCACGGAGACCGCAGATGCCCGCAGGTCGGGGATGGTGCGGCTCGGGGAGATCGTGGCGTCCGCGCGGGCCGCGTTCGGGGTGCGATTCGACCCCGTCGGCGAGCGGTTGTCGCTCGTCGACGAGAAGGGGCGGATCATCGAGGACGACCGGGCGCTGCTCGTGATGCTCGACCTCGTGGCCGCCGAGCGGCGGAGCGGGCGGGTGGCGTTGCCGGTAACCACCACGAGGATCGCCGAGCAGGTGGCGGCGTACCACGGGACCCAGGTCGACTGGACCACGACGTCACCGGACGACCTGACGCGCGTCGGGCGCGAGGAGTCGACGATCTTCGGAGGCGACGGGCGCGGTGGCTTCATCGTGCCCGAGTTCAGCAGCGTCTTCGACGGTACCGCCGCCTTCGTACGGCTCATCGGTCTGGTGGCGCGGACCCAGCTGACGCTCAGCCAGATCGACGCGCGGATTCCGCGGGCGCACGTCCTCAAGCGTGACCTCGCTACTCCCTGGGCGGTCAAGGGACTTGTGATGCGGCGCGTCGTCGAAGCGGCGGGTGACCGGTTCGTGGACACGACCGACGGCGTACGGGTGGTGGAGACCGACGGCCGCTGGGTGATGGTTCTTCCGGACCGGGCAGAGGCGGTCACGCATCTGTGGGCCGAAGGGCCCGATGACGCGTCCGCGCAGGCGCTGCTCGACGAGTGGTCGTCGGTGGTGGACAGCGCCGGTCGCTGAGGGGCACGCGCGCGTGCCGGACGGCGCCCTCAAAGGGGCCCGTCCGGCACGACGGTGGGGCCGTTCGGAGGCACTGGTCGCGACGTGGGACGATGTGCGGCATGCCGCAGCAGCCCCCCGTTCGGAGCACTCCTACGCGCCCCCCGCGCCCGGACGCGTCCATGTCGCTGCTCACCAACGTCATGGACCACAGCCTCGACGAGGGGTACGCGGAAGCCGCTGCCCGCAAGGAGGCCGACGGGACCGGCGCCATGCCCAAGACGCTGCGGGCGAAGCTCGGACTCGCGGCAGGTCTGGTGCTCGCGGCCCTCGTCGTGACCGTAGGGGCCGCGGAGGCGCGGATCGCGGCCCCGGCCGTCGCCAAGGAGCGCGAGGAACTCATCGACCGCATCGACCGCGAGACGTCGGCGGCCGACAAGCTCGAGGGCAATATCGACAGACTCCGTGACGACGTGAGCGCACGGCAGCGCGAGGCGCTGAAGAAGCACGGCGGCGACCAGGGCGAGCTGGTGGCCATCCTGGCCGGGGCGGTCGAAGTGCATGGTCCCGGCGTGAAGCTCGTCGTGAACGACGCCAAGGAAGCCGACCAGGGCGGCGACGGAGACGCACGCGAGACGTCGGGCTTCTCCGACACCGGACGTGTGCGTGACCGCGACATGCAGCGCGTGGTCAACGGCCTGTGGGAGTCGGGCGCCGAGGCCATCTCGATCAACGGGCAGCGCCTGACGGCCCTTTCCGCGATCAGGGCCGCGGGCGACGCGATACTGGTCGACAACAAGCCCCTGGTGCCGCCCTACACGGTGCTGGCGGTGGGGGATGGCAAGCGGCTGAGCACCGACTTCCAGAACAGCGGTGACGGGCTGTATCTGAACGCGCTGCAGAAGAACTTCGGCATCCGGACCAGCATTTCCGTCGAGGACGAGGTCCGGTTGTCCGCCGCACCGAGTGTGATCGTACGAACAGCACAACCGAGCACAGAGAAAGGCACATCGTGATCGCCGTACTGGGCCTCGTCGTGGGAGTCGTGGCTGGATTGTTGGTCCGGCCCGAGGTTCCGGCGATGGTCGAGCCCTATCTTCCGATCGCCGTCGTCGCGGCACTGGACGCCGTGTTCGGAGGTCTGCGGGCGATGCTCGACGGCATCTTCGACGACAAGGTCTTCGTGGTGTCGTTCCTGTCCAATGTCGTCGTGGCCGCGCTGATCGTCTTCCTCGGCGACAAGTTGGGTGTGGGCGCCCAGCTGTCCACGGGTGTCGTGGTCGTCCTCGGTATCCGGATCTTCTCCAACGCCGCGGCGATCCGCCGTCACGTCTTCCGGGCGTGAGGCGGATGAGCAACCAGGACGAGAACCCAGAGACCCCAGAGACATCCGAAACCGCTGAGTCCCCTGAAGCCGCTGAGACTCAAGTGTCCCCGAAGACTCCAGCGTCCCCAGAGGTCCCTGAGAACCCACTGCGTAAGGCGCTTCCCGAAGAGGCGCGGGCGGAGGACGCTCAGGAGGCGCCCGAGGCCGTGCCGGAGCGGGGAAAGCCGGCCTTGACCGGCCGCCAGCGGTTGGTGAAGGGCCTGTGGCCGCCTCGCGTGTCGCGGGCGCAGTCCATTGTCGCCCTCCTGCTGTTCGGCCTCGGATTCGGTCTCGCCGTCCAGGTGGCGTCCAACAGCGACAGCGACGGCGCTCTCCGCGGCGCGCGTCAGGAAGATCTTGTACGCATCCTCGATGAACTGGATGACCGTACCCAGCGTCTGGAGGAGGAGAAGCAGGGGCTCGAGGATCAGCGCACCGAATTGGAGAACAGTTCGGACCAGGCCGAGGAGGCCCGCAAGCAGACGGTCGAGAAGGAGAAACAACTCGGCATCCTTGCGGGCACCGTGGCG
Source organism: Streptomyces sp. NBC_00878 (assembly GCF_026341515.1). NCBI lineage: Bacteria > Bacillati > Actinomycetota > Actinomycetes > Kitasatosporales > Streptomycetaceae > Streptomyces > Streptomyces sp. NBC_00878. Next base: position 9,249,987 of record NZ_JAPEOK010000001.1, read on the forward strand.
GCGCAGGGCCCCGGCATCACGTTGACCATCGAGGACGAGAAGGGGACGGTCGAGGCCGACATGCTGCTTGACGCGATCCAGGAGCTGCGGGCTGCCGGAGCGGAGGCGATCCAGGTCAACGGTGTACGGATCGTCGCCGGCAGTTATCTGACGGACGTGAGCGGTGGAGTCGCCGTTGACGGGAACAAGATCAGCGCCCCCTATCGTTTCAAGGTCATCGGCAAGCCTCAGGATCTTGAACCGGCGCTGAACATCCCTGGCGGAGTGGTGCAGACTTTGGAGAAGGAGCAGGCCACTGTCACGGTGGAACGCTCGGACAAGATCGTGGTGGACGCCTTGCGACCGGCGAAGCGGCCTGACTACGCTCGGTCGTCCTCCCGGTGAACGGGGGGCGCTTGGGGGCCGCTCCGCGAGGGCATGAGGTTGCGGGGGGTCGACGCACCGAATGGGTGGTGCGTGGTGGAAACTGTCTGGTGGATACGGACGTTGTGAGGGTGTCCGGCTCGACCGGTGTGTGCAATCAGGGTTCGTCCTGCCCCACGGGCGGGTCTGTTTCGGTCAAGGGGAATCGCCCGTGAAGTTGTTTTCGAAGTTGTTCGGCAAGAGCGCACGAGAGGGCAGCGACAATGCCACTGCCCGCCATCGTGCACGCCCCTCGGAGGGCGAGGAGCAGGGGGACCGCCCCTTGTTCCGCGATCAGGTCGGTGGTCCGGGCGGAGACATTTCCGGTGGTCAGGGCGCGCCATCTGTTGACCCTGACCAGTCGGGACGCATAGGTTTCGGGGATCCGTCAGCCTCAGGTGCGGGTGGAGGGTTCGGCTCCGACCCGTATGCGTCCAATGCTCCCGCGGGGCAGCCGCGGCAGGAGGATCCGTCCATGTCGGCCCTGGTGTGTACGAGGTGCGGTAACCGCAACGCCGAGGCGAGCCGCTTCTGCTCCAACTGCGGTGCTCCGCTGCGGGCCGGGGCGACCCCTGAGCGTCCGTCGGAGACCACCTCGACGATCTCCATCTCGGGTCTTGAGGCCTACGACGCCGAGGTCACCGGCCAGACGCAGATGCCGATGCTCTCGCCCGAGGCGCAGGCCGCGGTCGACGCGCTGCCGCTCGGCTCGGCGCTGCTGGTGGTGCGCCGCGGGCCCAACTCGGGCAGCCGCTTCCTGCTGGACGGCGAGCTGACCACCGCCGGCCGTCATCCGCAGAGCGACATCTTCCTGGACGACGTGACCGTGTCGCGCCGACATGTGGAGTTCCGCCGCGTCGCCGACGGCTCGTTCACGGTGGCGGACGTCGGCAGTCTCAACGGTACGTACGTCAACCGGGAGCGGATCGACTCGGTCGCGCTGTCGAACGGCGACGAGGTGCAGATCGGCAAGTACCGGCTGGTCTTCTACGCGAGCCAGCGGGGTATCTGACCCGTCCCCGGACTCCGTCCGGGGGGACCACCAGGAAGGTCCATGCTGCGAACACCGAGCGGCGGTGTCGGCCACGGCACCGCCGCCACGGACAACGGGCTGATGAGCATCGGCACGGTGCTCAACATGCTGCGCGACGAGTTTCCCGAAGTCACCATCTCCAAGATCCGTTTCCTGGAGTCGGAGGGGCTCATCGAGCCGCAGCGGACCCCGTCGGGGTACCGGAAGTTCAGCCCGGACGACGTCGAGCGCCTGGGGCATGTCCTGAGGATGCAGCGGGACCACTATCTGCCCCTGAAGGTGATCCGCGAGCACCTGGACGCCATGGTGCGCGGTGAGGCGCCGCAGTTGCCTTCCGTGGGGCGGCAGCGCGACGGCGATGCGCTCGGCGACCCCGAGGGGCCGACAGTGGCCCGGATCGGGCGGGCCGAGCTGCTGGCCGCCGCGGAGATCGGTGAGCGGGAGCTCGAGGAGTGGGAGTCGTACGGGCTCATCACACCGCTGCCGGAGGGGGTCTACGACTCCGAGGCGGTGACCGTGGCCGGTCTCGTCGTGGAACTCGGGCGGTTCGGGATCGAGCCGCGCCATCTGCGTGCCGTGAAGGCCGCCGCCGACCGCGAGGCGGGCCTCGTCGACCAGGTCGTGGCCCCCCTGCGGCGCCACCGCAATCCGCAGACAAGGGCACACGCGGAGGCACAGACCAAGGAGCTGGCGGGGCTAGCGGTGAAGCTGCACGCCGCCCTGGTGCAGTCCGCGCTCGGGGTGCGGCTGCCCTGACCCGGCGGCTCGCGTGAAGCGTCGGGATCGGGCCCCCATTCCGTGCCCGACTACCCAAAGGTGCCGGGCACGGCCTAGGGTTGCTGTGTGAACGAGCTCGACGTCGTAGGTGTCCGGGTCGAAATGCCCTCCAACCAACCGATCGTGCTCCTGCGTGAAGTGGGAGGCGACCGTTACCTCCCCATCTGGATCGGGCCGGGGGAGGCGACGGCGATCGCCTTCGCACAGCAGGGCATGGCCCCCGCGCGACCGCTGACCCACGACCTGTTCAAGGACGTGCTGGAGGCCGTCGGCCAGGAGCTCACCGAGGTGCGCATCACGGACCTGCGGGAGGGCGTCTTCTATGCGGAGCTGGTGTTCGCCAGCGGAGTCGAGGTCAGTGCCCGGCCGTCCGACGCCATAGCGCTTGCGCTGCGCACCGGGACACCGATCTACGGTAGCGACGGGGTGCTGGACGACGCCGGTATCGCGATCCCGGACGAGCAGGAGGACGAGGTGGAGAAGTTCCGCGAGTTCCTCGACCAGATCTCGCCCGAGGACTTCGGCACCAACAGCCAGTGACCTTTCGGTACCCGCTCCAGTGACCCTCCGGGACCCCTGGACAACAGGCCGTGTGGCGGTTGTCCCGAGAGCATTCGGCTAGCCTTTCCCCGCGGTGGGACACGGGAAACCACTCTTAGGGTGATTATCACTCGGCGTGCCGAGTGTGGCGGTCGTTGACGCACCCCTGGTGGCTGCCTACCTTCGAGAAGGCAGGTCAAGGACGGAGGTCGGCGTGAGAAGCAGCGGCGACGGTATGGCTGGGGGTGCCCCCGGACCCGGTCTGGGGGAGAGCAGCCCGTACCCGCTTCACAGCAGCGCGGCCGATCACGTGCAGCGGCCGACAGCGGTTACCGGAGACGACGGGGCGGCGTCCGAGGAGGTCGGTTATCGCGGTCCCACGGCCTGTGCGGCCGCGGGCATCACCTATCGGCAGCTGGACTACTGGGCCAGAACCGGGCTGGTCGAGCCGAGCGTGCGAGCCGCTTACGGGTCGGGGACACAGCGGCTCTACAGCTTCCGGGACGTCGTAGTCCTGAAGATCGTCAAGCGGTTCCTCGACACCGGTGTCTCGCTGCAGAACATCCGCACCACGGTCCAGCACCTGCGTGAGCGCGGGTTCCAGGATCTGGAGCGGATGACGCTGATGAGCGACGGCGCGACGGTCTACGAGTGTTCCTCGCCCGACGAGGTGCACGCGCTCCTCCAGGGCGGACAGGGCATCTTCGGGATCGCGGTGGGCGTGGTGTGGCGGGACGTGGAGAGCGCCCTCTCACAGCTGCACGGGGAGCGCGTCGACACCGGCGAGACGCTTGTCCGGCCCAATCCGGCGGACGAGCTGGCGCGGCGGCGTAATCGCGCGGTCTGAGCCGGCGGGGTCTGTCGGGGCCCGCCGGTCCTGGCGCCCGCCGCCTGCTTCCTGTCGTCCGGTGCCCGCCGCTCGGCCGCTTGGACGGTCCGGTTCCGCACCGGTCCGTGGGGCGCGTGCCGGGGCATTGTCAGTGGCGTAGGGCAGCATCGGACATGTGAGAACCGCGCCCACGATCCTGCATCTCGACATGGATGCCTTCTACGCCTCGGCGGAGCAGGCGGCCAAGCCGAGCCTGCGCGGGAAAGCGGTCATCGTGGGCGGGCTCGGACCGCGAGGTGTCGTCGCGACCTGCTCGTACGAGGCGCGGGTTTTCGGGGTGCATTCGGCGATGCCCATGGCGCAGGCCCGCCGGCTGGCGCCGAACGCCGCGTATCTCGTACCGCGCTTCGGGCTCTACCGGGAGGTCAGCGAGCAGGTGATGGGCCTGCTGCGGGAGCTGTCGCCACTGGTGGAGCCGTTGAGCCTGGACGAGGCGTTCGTGGACCTGGAGGCCGGGCAGGCGGCCTGGGATGCGGAGTCGGCGCGGCTGACCGGGGTGAAGCTGCGCGGGGACATCAGAGCCGTCACCGGGCTGACCGGGTCCGTGGGGCTCGCCGCCTCCAAGATGCTCGCGAAGATCGCCTCCGAGCAGGCCAAGCCCGACGGGCTCGTGCTGATCGAGCCCGGCACCGAGCGGGCGCTGCTCGCCCCCATGTCCGTGCGCACGCTGCCGGGCGTGGGGCCCGCCACGGGGGACCATCTGCGGCGGGCCGGGATCACCACGGTCGGGGAGATCGCCGAGGCGGGCGAGGACGAGCTCGTACGGCTGCTGGGGAAGGCCCACGGGGTCGCGCTGTACGCCATGGCGCTGGCGCACGATGTGCGGCCCGTGGTGGCCGAGCGGGACACGAAGTCGGTGTCCGTCGAGGACACGTACGACGTGGACATCCATGACCGGGTGCGGGTGCGGATGGAAGTGCAGCGGCTGGCCGACCGGTGTGTGGGGCGGTTGCGGGACGCGCATCTGTCGGGGCGGACCATCGTGCTGAAGGTCCGGCGGTACGACTTCTCCACGCTGACCCGCTCCGAGACGCTGAGAGGGCCCACGGACGACCCCGCGGTGGTGCGGGAGGCTGCCGCGCGGTTGCTGGAGTCCGTGGACACCACGGGTGGCGTACGGCTGCTGGGGGTGGGGGTTTCGGGGCTTGCCGATTACACGCAGGAGGATCTTTTCGCTCAGGCGCGGGCCGCTGCCGCCGCGTCCGCCTCCGTCTCCGGCGAGGAGCTCGGGAATGCGGAGAAGGAAGAGGCCGGGGAAGCGGTTGAGGAGGCGGTGGCTCCTGCGGAGCGGCGGTGGTATGCGGGGCACGATGTGCGGCATGCCGAGTTCGGGCACGGGTGGGTGCAGGGGAGTGGGGTGGGGCGGGTGACTGTGCGGTTCGAGACGCCCGTCTCTGAGCCTGGGCGTGTGCGGACGTTTCGCAGCGATGATCCTTTGTTGGAGGCTGCGGAGCCGTTGCCGTTGGTGGAGCGAAGATCTGGCGATGCGGGGGCGCCTGCGGCGGGCGGGGAGGGGTGAGTGGGGGTGCGATTGTGCGTGCGGGCCGACTGCGGCTGGTCGCGCAGTTCCCCGCGCCCCTGAAGGACGGGGGTGGCTGACGCGCGTTTGTGCGTGCGGGTGCGTTGTGGCTGATCGCGCAGTTCCCCGCGCCCCTAAAAGATGGCCCCTATGGGGTGTCGTCCTTGCCTGCCAGGTGGCCGAAATCGTGGTCCGGGAACGGGGGTGGGGGTGCCACGTCCAGGCCGTAGTGGTGGTAGAGCTGGAGTTCCTGTTCGGGGGAGAGGTGGCGGCCCACTCCGAAGTCGGGGGCGTCCTTGATCAGGGCGCGTTCGAAGGGGACGCGCAGGGCCCCGTCGACCAGCTCGCTGGGCTCCAGGGGGACGAACGCGTCCCTGCTGAACAGGCCGGTGCGTATCGCCGCCCACTCCGGTATGCCGGTCGCGTCGTCGAGGTAGACCTCGTCGACCGTGCCTATTCTGGTGCCGTTGCGGTCGAACGCCTTGCGGCCTATCAGGTTGCGCGGATCGATGTCGGTCTGCACGGGGCCCTCCAGCTGCTCGCAACTCATCCGTAAGCACTACGAAAGAGCACTTTGAGGAGGGCGGCCACTCGAGGGAACCCCGCTGGTACCCTGGGCAACGGCTGCTGACCCCGTGCGGGAGAGTCCTCCAGGCTTCATCGGAGGCGCCGAAGGAGCAAATCCTCCCCGGAATCTCTCAGGCTCACGTACCGCATGGACGAGGTCACTCTGGAAAGCAGAGCGGTGTTCGAGTTTTTGACGGGTTCCGCTCTCACCGACGGTGAAAGCCGGAGCGCCTTCGGGGCGGTCCGGTGAAGCTCTCAGGTTGAGATGACAGAGGGGGAGGCCGTTCGGGCACCAGTGCCGTGGTGCCCCTCGTAGGTCGTCAGACCAGGAGGCCTCCGCACATGACCGCCCAACGTATTCCGCTCTCCGAGCTCGAACAGGGAATCCCCTTCGAGCAGCGCCACATCGGGCCCGACACCGAGGCCCGCGCCAAGATGCTCGCGCACGTGGGGTACGGCTCGCTCGACGAGCTGACGGCCACCGCGGTCCCGGATGTGATCAAGAACGCCGACACGCTCGGACTGCCGGGCGCCCGCACCGAGGCCGAGGTACTGGCCGAGCTGCGCTCCCTCGCGGACCGCAACCAGGTGCTGGATTCCATGATCGGGCTCGGGTACTACGGGACGTTCACGCCGCCCGTCATCCTGCGCAATGTCATGGAGAATCCGGCCTGGTACACCGCTTACACGCCCTACCAGCCCGAGATCTCGCAGGGCCGGCTGGAGGCGCTGCTGAACTTCCAGACCGTGGTCGCCGAGCTGACCGGGCTGCCGACCTCCGGGGCCTCGCTGCTCGACGAGGGCACGGCCGCCGCCGAGGCCATGGCGCTGTCGCGGCGCATGGGCAAGAACAAGAAGGGCCTGTTCCTCGTCGACGCGGACGCCCTGCCGCAGACCGTCGCCGTGATCGAGACCCGCGCCGAGCCGACCGGCGTCGAGGTCGTCGTCGCCGACCTGAGCGACGGCATTCCGGCCGAGCTCGCCGAGCGCGAGATCAACGGCGTGCTCCTCCAGTACCCGGGCGCCTCCGGTGCCGTACGGGACCTCGGGCCCGTCGTCGAGCGGGCGCACGAGCTGGGCGCGGTCGTCACCGTCGCCGCCGATCTGCTCGCGCTGACGCTGCTCACCTCGCCCGGTGAGCTCGGCGCCGACATCGCGGTCGGTACGACCCAGCGCTTCGGTGTGCCGATGGGCTTCGGCGGGCCGCACGCCGGTTACATGGCCGTGCGGGAGACGTTCGCGCGGAGCCTGCCCGGCCGGCTCGTCGGTGTCTCGGTCGACGCCGACGGCAACAAGGCGTACCGGCTGGCCCTGCAGACGCGGGAGCAGCACATCCGCCGTGAGAAGGCGACGAGCAACATCTGTACGGCTCAGGTGCTGCTCGCCGTGATGGCCGGGATGTACGCCGTTTATCACGGACCCAAGGGGCTCAAGTCCATCGCGTGGCGTACCCACCGGTACGCCACGATCCTCGCCGCGGGTCTGAAGGCGGGCGGGGTCGAGGTCGTCCACGAGGCGTACTTCGACACGCTCACCGTGCGAGTGCCGGGCAAGGCGGCCGAGACGCTCGCGGCCGCGCGCCAGGGCGGGGTCAACCTCCGCCTCGTCGACGCCGACCACCTCTCGCTCGCCTGCGACGAGACCACCACGCGGGCCCAACTGGGCGCCGTCTGGGCCGCGTTCGGCGTCGAGGGTGATGTGGCGGCCTTGGACGAGGCGACCGAGGACACGTTGCCGGCCGCGCTGCTGCGCACCGACGACTACCTCACGCACCCGGTCTTCCACCAGTACCGTTCCGAGACGGCGATGCTGCGCTACCTGCGCCGGCTCGCCGACCGTGACTACGCGCTCGACCGCGGCATGATCCCGCTGGGCTCCTGCACGATGAAGCTCAACGCGACGACCGAGATGGAGCCGGTCACCTGGCCCGAGTTCGGCCAGTTGCACCCCTTCGCGCCCTCCGAGCAGGCGCAGGGTTACCTCACGCTGATCCGTGAGCTGGAGGAGCGGCTCGCCGAGGTCACGGGCTACGACAAGGTGTCGCTGCAGCCCAACGCCGGTTCGCAGGGCGAGCTGGCCGGTCTGCTGGCCGTGCGTGGCTTCCACCGGGCCAATGGCGACGAGCAGCGCACCGTCTGCCTCATCCCGTCGTCCGCGCACGGGACGAACGCCGCGAGTGCGGTGATGGCCGGGATGAAGGTCGTCGTCGTGAAGACCGCGGACGACGGTGAGATCGACGTCGAGGACCTGCGGGCCAAGATCGAGCAGCACCGTGACGAGCTGTCGGTGCTGATGATCACGTACCCCTCGACGCACGGGGTGTTCGAGGAGCACGTCGCCGACATCTGTGCCCAGGTGCACGAGGCGGGCGGCCAGGTGTACGTCGACGGTGCCAACCTCAACGCGCTGGTGGGGCTTGCCAAGCCGGGGCACTTCGGCGGCGATGTCTCGCACCTCAACCTGCACAAGACGTTCTGCATCCCGCACGGCGGCGGCGGTCCGGGTGTCGGTCCGGTCGGGGTGCGCGCCCACCTCGCGCCGTATCTGCCGAACCATCCGCTGCAGCCCGCCGCGGGCCCGGAGACGGGCGTGGGTCCGATCTCGGCGGCTCCGTGGGGTTCGGCGGGCATCCTGCCCATCTCCTGGGCGTACGTCCGTCTCATGGGCGGTGAAGGGCTCAAGCGGGCCACGCAGGTCGCCGTGCTCAGCGCCAACTACATCGCCAAGCGGCTCGAACCGCACTACCCGGTGCTCTACACCGGTCCCGGCGGGCTCGTGGCGCACGAGTGCATCATCGACCTGCGGCCGCTGACCAAGGCGACCGGTGTGAGCGTCGACGATGTCGCCAAGCGGCTGATCGACTACGGGTTCCACGCGCCGACGATGTCGTTCCCGGTGGCCGGCACGCTGATGATCGAGCCCACGGAGAGCGAGGACCTGACCGAACTCGACCGGTTCTGCGAGGCGATGATCGCCATCCGTGGGGAGATCGAGAAGGTCGGCTCGGGCGAGTGGGCGGCGGACGACAACCCGCTGCGGAACGCCCCGCACACGGCGGCCGCGCTCGGCGACGCCTGGGAGCACGCGTACAGCCGCGAGGAGGCCGTCTTCCCGGCCGGCGTCTCGGCCGCCGACAAGTACTGGCCGCCGGTGCGCCGGATCGACCAGGCCTACGGCGACCGGAACCTGGTCTGCTCCTGCCCGCCGCTGGACGCTTACGAAGAGTAATCACCGGCAGACATGCGTCGGGGCCGGTTCCGGGATTGCTTCCCGGGCCGGCCCCTCATGTGTCAGGACGGCCTGCCCCCCCGCCGCCCGTGGTGCGCCGTGCCGCTCAGGCGGCGGTCATCACGTCCATGGCCACAGGCCGGTGCGGAGCGATGATCCGGCCGTCCGGCAGGAGCTCACCGGTGTCCTCGAAGAGCAGGACGCCGTTGCACAGCAGGCTCCATCCCTGTTCCGGGTGGTGCGCCACGAGATGCGCTGCCTCCCGGTCGGCGGAGTCGGCTGTCGGGCACGGTGGCTGGTGCTGGCACATTGATGGGATCTTTCGCTTTGGTGTGAGGTCGGTGATCGGTGTCGTATCTGTCCCGCGGCTCGAACTGGTGCTCATGGCCGCCCCCCGTTTGTCAGATGGTCCGGAACCCAGTGTTGCCCTACGGGAGTCAATCCGCAGGGATTTAGCGGCAGCGCTCCTCACAGGTTCAGGACGCATCACCCGTGCGGACGGTTCATTCCAACTGGGCTGTCTCTTCGGGTGGTTCGGAGTGGTCGGATGGGGCTAGTCCGGTCGGGCGGCGGGTGCGCTGCGTCTCCCGGGCGTCACTCCGCGCAACACCGTTCCCAGAGCAACACTGTCCCCGCACGGCGGCGTGCCCCGCGGCCGGGGTGGGGCCGCGGGGCACGGAAGCCTGGGTGCGCTCAGGCGGGTGAGCCGAGCAGCGGGGCGGGCGTCGGCTTCGGGGTGAGCCGATGGGTCAGAACGGGCAGCAGCTCGGCCACGCGGTGCGGGCGGTGCGCGGCGATACCGGGCGGGGCGGGCGCCAGCGGCACCAGGAGGTCGGTGGCCGCCGGATGGCCTTCGGTGCCGTCGGCCGCGCAGTCGCCGTGCAGCCAGAGCGTGAGCATGTAGAGCTCGGGTACGGACAGCAGGCGTGCCTGGTACGAGCCGGTCATCGTCTCGGCCTGGCGCAGGGCACGCTCGGTGGCGGTGACGTACGGACCCTCGAAGAAGTGCGAGAAGGCCCAGCCGTCGGGGGTCAGCCTGGTTTCGGCGGCCGCCACGGCACGTTCGCCGCAGCGGATGAGGAAGCGCCACCCGGCGAGGCGGGTGGCCGAGATACCCGCCGGGGTGATCCGGTCGAGCACGTGCACGGGCAGCGGGAGATCGGGTGTGACGGGCCCCTGGGCACTGCGCAGGGACGGGGTACGTGCCTCACGGACGGCGGTCGGGGAACCGAGGGCCGTGAGGACGGTGCGCAACGCGGGCGCGGGGGCCGGGGGCACATGCAGCGGCATGGTGGGTCGCCTCTCATTCGACAGGCAAGGTGGCGCGAGGGCGGGGGCGGACGGCGCTGTCAGCTCTCGGGGTCGGAGGGGGGCGGGGGCCAAGGTCCGGTCGTCAAAGTGACGTCGTCCGCCCGAAGGGTGGGCCGCGCGGCGGGCGGCACTTTGACGGCGGGACCTACCATGGCGAGCGCCAACTCTCTGCCTCGTTCGCGGAGTTTATACGACACGTGTTCAGACGGTGTTTCGTCTAGCCGTTCCACGTATTAAGGGCAAGGGACAATTCGGTCGCTGTTGCCTGCGTTTGCTTCCGGTTCTCCAGGGGTACCCGTCGATGACCTCGGAATATGCCATCGAGGTGGACGGCCGGTTCTCGTCGGCGCTTTTTACGACAAGGTCGATCGTCGAAAAACACGCACTGTCGCATGCCTAGTGAATGTGCCTGCGGGAAACTGCGTTCAGAGTAGCGGCCGGGGGATCTGTCCGGGGCGTTATCGATCACACTGCCTGGGCATCATCCCACGTGACCCGGACACCAGCGGCCGGTTTGTCGGGCTGCCCAGTCGAGGAGGGACCCTTCGATGGGGGAGAAGGTCGTGGCAGGGGCGATCGGCCTGTCCGATCGGCAGCGCTACCGCGAAAAGCTCCAGCAGTGTCTGGCGGGGCTGGCGCGGTTGCTGGCGGAGAAGCGGTTCGACCGCCCCAAGAATCTCATGGGTCTGGAGATCGAGCTGAATCTCGCGGGCCCTGACGGCATGCCCAGAATGATGAATGCGCAAGTACTTGAGCGCATCGCAAGCCGTGATTTCCAAACAGAACTCGCCATGTTCAATCTGGAAGTCAACATCGCTCCCCATCGGCTCGGCGGTCGCGTATTCGACCGGCTTGCCGAGGAGTTGCGCACGTCGCTCGCATATGCCCATAGGAAGGCGAACGAGGTCGATGCCGGAATCGTGATGATCGGCATTCTGCCGACCCTCGCCCGTGACGACCTGGTCTCCGCGAACCTTTCCGACGTGGACCGCTACACGCTGCTGAACGACCAGATCGTGGCCGCGCGCGGCGAGGAGTTCAGGCTCGACATCGAAGGTGTGGAGCGGCTCAGCTGCACCTCGGCGTCCATCGCGCCCGAAGCCGCCTGCACCTCCGTGCAGTTGCACCTCCAGGTCACGCCGGGACGCTTCGCCGACGTGTGGAACGCGGCGCAGGCGGTGGCCGCCGCGCAGGTCGCCATCGGCGCCAACTCGCCCTTCCTGTTCGGCCGTGAGCTGTGGCCTGAGTCGCGGCCCCCGCTGTTCCTCCAGTCCACGGACACCCGTCCGCCCGAACTCCAGGCGCAGGGGGTCCGGCCGCGGACCTGGTTCGGGGAGCGGTGGATCTCGTCGGCGTACGACCTGTTCGAGGAGAACCTGCGGTTCTTCCCTCCCTTGCTGCCCCTGTGCGACGAGGAGGATCCGCTGGCCGTCCTCGACAAGGGTGGCACGCCCCGGCTCGCCGAACTCGTGCTCCACAACGGCACCATCTACCGCTGGAACCGCCCGGTGTACGGCATCGACGACGGCGTCCCGCATCTGCGCGTGGAGAACCGCGTGCTGCCCGCGGGCCCCACGGTCACCGACGTCATCGCCAACGCGGCCTTCTACTACGGGCTCGTACGGGCCCTCGCCGGCGAGGCGCGGCCGGTGTGGACGCGGCTGCCCTTCGAGGCCGCGGCGGCCAACTTCGACCGGGCCTGCCGGCACGGCATCGACGCGCGGCTGGAGTGGCCGCGGCGCAGCCGGTACGGCGGGATCGCGCGGCTGCCCGCGACACAGCTGGTACGGGACGAGCTGCTGCCGCTCGCGGCGGCGGGCCTGGACGCGTGGGGCGTCGAGCCGGCCGACCGGGACCTCTACCTCGGCGTCATCGAGGCGCGCTGCGAGCGCGAGGTGAACGGAGCCTCCTGGCAGTCCCGTACGTTCCACGAGGCGCTGGAGAGCGGCATGGGGCGGGATGCCGCGCTGGCCGCCACGACGAAACGGTACGCCGAGCTGATGCACCTCGGTGAGCCCGTGCACACCTGGCCGATCGGGTTACCGGAGCCCGCCGTTCCGCTCGGGCGGGGAGACGCCGGGGTGACGTGGTGATGCGGGGACGCGGTGACTTGGGACGCGGTGAGCGGGGGATCAGCTCTGGTCGCCCGCGCGTACGACGGCCTTGAGGATCACCGAGTGGACCTCGGACGGGTCGGTGACCAGGTGGCCCGACCCGCCGGTCGCCGCGGCGATCTCGTCGAGCTCGGCCTTGTCGGCCTCCGGGCCCACGGCGATCGCGATCAGCGGTACCGGGCGCTTCGGGTCGGTCAGCTCGCGGAGCTGGGCGACGAGGTCGGCGCGCGAGATGCTGCCCGGATCATCGTTCACGCCGTCGGTCAGCAGCACCAGCCCGTTGAACTTCCCCTTCGTGTAGGAGGCCGTGGCCTCCTTGTATGCCGCCAGTGTCGTGTCGTACAGGCCCGTGGCGCCGTTCTTGACCGGCTCCAGGCTGTCGAAGGCCGCCGACAGCAGGTCCCGCTGGGTGCTGCCGGCCGCGCGGCCGCCCAGCCGCTCGGTCGGGACGAGTACGCGGTAGTCGCGCTTGCCGTCGACGCTCCTGGAGAACGTCCAGAGGCCGACCTCGTCCTCTGGGGTGAAGGTGGCCAGCGCCTGCGACAGCGCCGCCTTCGTCACGTCCAACCGGGACTCGCTGGTGCCCGGCACCGGCTTCGCCATGGACGCGGAGATGTCGACGACCGTGGTGAGCCGGGTGCTCTGCACAGTGATCGTCCACATGCCGAGGGCTTCGTCGATCTCCTTGTCCGTGGCCGGTGGACCGGGCAGTTCCTTGTAGGGCTGCGGGGCGCGGCCGCCGGCCCGGGTCACCAGTTCGTCCGGGATGTCGTCGTCGTCCGTACGGAAGCCGTGCTTCTCCATGATCCGGCGCCCGTCGCTCTCGCCGAGCAGGGTCATGAACCGCAGCGCGGCCCGGCTCTCGTCCGTGGTCAGCGCCGGTTCGTCGACCAGCGCGAACGGGTAGTCGAGCAGGGGCGAGCCGTCCTTGGGGTAGAAGAGGTCGAGGTCGTCGCCGCTGTCCGCCGTCGTGTTGTACGCGAACGCCGCCTGCTCGGAGAGGATGAGCGCCTGGTTGCGGCTGGGGTTGGCCTGCTCGGTGCCGGAGAGGTCGCGCGGCAGGGTGTCCAGGACCTGGCTGTCGCTGTCGGAGGCGCGCAGCGAGAGGGCCTTCGCGGTGGCCGCAGCCAGGATGTCGCCGTCCTTGGACGTGCCCGCCGCCTGCTTCAGCCGGGTCAGGGCGAGCAGACCGGTGGCGCTGCGCGACGGGTTGCCCGCCCCGAGCTTCAGCCGGTCGCCCGTCGTCGTCGTGGCTGCCAGCTCGGTCCAGCTGTACGTCTTGGCGGGCCACCCGAGGGACTTCGCGGCCGTCGGGATCATGGCGACGCCGACGGGTGACGACGCGACGTTGCCCGCCGGTGTCACCGGAGTCGATCTGCCGTCCGCCATGACCCGGCTCACCCAGACACCCGAGTCCGGCACCCATGCCTCGAAGTCGTCGGCGCTCTTCTCCTTCGACCGCAGGGCGTCCGTGACCTGGTACGAGTCCCGGGCGGTCACCCGGACGTCGAGGCAACTGCCGTCGGACGTCACGTCGTTGTCCCGGGCGTAGTCGGCCGCCTCCTTGAGCGCGGGCGCGATACCGGGAGCCGCGGCGATCCTGAGGCGGACGGCGCTGTCCCAGCAGGTCGAGCCGAAGGAGACCAGGCCGCCGTCGACCGCGGCCGCCGTACCCCCGGCGGCCGCGAGCACGAGGGCCGTCATGAGCGCCACATTGCGGCGCCGCGCGCGCCGCCGGGGGCCGGTTGCGCCCGTCCGGAACCCGTCGGGCAAGCTGTGACGTCCCATGGCGGTCGTGCCCTTCCCTGGTCGAGCCTGGAGCTGTTGGAGCCGCGAAACGGCGTGGAGCCGTGAAATGGCCGAATGCTACGGCATCGGGGGAGACACGCCCGCAGGAGTCCGTCCCCCCGACGGCTTGTCGCGCACGATCTTCGCAACTTCTTTCGAGACCCTAGCGGGGCGAAGATGGGGATGAGGCGGGATTGGCCAACTGGAGTCAGGAGTGCAGGTGGAGGCAGAGGCGGTGGCTGATTCCGTTCCCGAGGAGCGGCCCGCGCGGCGGATTCTCCGAGACGAGACGCTGCTCGTACTGGGAGTCTCGCTCGGAGCCAGCGGGGTCTCCGCGCTGATCAGCTTTGTCGGGTCGGTCACCAAACCGGGAGGGCTCAGGGACCAGGCGGCCACGCTCAACGCCTCGGCCGCGCCCGGCCGTCCGTGGCTCGACCTGGCGTGGCAACTGTTCGGAATCGCTTCCGCGCTGGTGCCGGTCGCGCTCGTCGCGCACTTCCTGATGCGGGAGGGGAAGGGGCTGCGCACACTCGGCTTCGACCGTACCCGTCCGTGGCCGGACCTCGCCCGGGGCGCCGCGATCGCTGCGGTGATCGGCAGCACGGGCATCGCCTTCTATCTGGCGGCCCGCGGCCTGGGCTTCAACCTCACCGTGGTGCCCGAGGCGCTGCCCGACGTGTGGTGGAAGTACCCGGTGCTGATCCTCTCCGCGATCCAGAACTCGGTCCTGGAGGAGGTCATCGTCGTCGGGTACCTGCTGCGCCGCCTCGGCCAGTTGGGCTGGACACCGGTCACCGCCCTGGTGGCCAGCTCGGTGCTCCGTGGTTCGTACCACCTCTACCAGGGCATCGGCGGGTTCATCGGCAACATGGTGATGGGCGTGGTCTTCGTCTACCTGTACCGCCGCTGGGGCCGCGTCGGGCCGCTGGTGGTCGCCCACTCGCTGCTCGACATCGGGGCGTTCGTGGGGTACGCGCTGCTGGCCGGGAAGGTGGGGTGGCTGCCCACCGCCTGAACGGCATGAGCAGCGCGAAAGGGGGTGCCCCTATCTGTTTCGTCAACCCTGGTGGGGCTGACTTGTAGGGGTTGATCCGGGTTTTCGGGGACGTCTGGCGAAGCGGGATGTCCCCGGTGGATCAGGTGCTTGTTGGGCAGCCTGGTGGGCGGCTCGGCTCGTGGCCGTGCCGGTGTGCGGGCGGGACGGGGTCGCCAAGGGCAGGGTCGTCAGGCTACGAGGTCGACGTCGCTGGGGGTGTGTGGTTCGTAGAGGGCGCCGGTGCGGATCATCGCGTGGATGACGTTCACGCGTTGCCGGGCGAGGCGGAGGATTGCCTGGGTGTGGGTCTTGCCGCGTGCGCGTTGCCGGTCGTAGTAGGTCCGGGAGGACGGGTCGGTTTTGCAGCCGATCGCGGCGAACGCGGCCTGGAACAGGGCTCGTTTGAGGAGCCGGTTGCCGCGGTGGGGTGCGTGCTCGCCGCGAATCGAGGTGCCCGAGGACTTCGTGGCCGGGGCGAGTCCGGCGTAGGAGGCGAGGTGTCCGGCGGTGGGGAAGCCGGTGCCGTCACCGATCGCGACGATCACGGCCGCTGTGGTCCTGACGCCGAGGCCGGGCAGAGACGTCAGGAGGTGGAAAAGAGGGAGGGCCTCCAGCAGGGCGGCGATCTCCTGCTCGGTGGCCCGGCGCTGGGTGTGGGCGGCGGCGAGCTGGGCGGCCAGGCCGGGCACGATCAGCGCGGATGCCTCGGTGCCGGGAACGACCAGGGTCTGCTCGGCGAGCGCGTCGAAGATCTCGGTGGTGAGGTGGTGGGCCTTGCGCGAGCCGTGTGCCTTGAGCAGGGCCTCGCAGCGGGCCCGGCCGAGTTTCTTCAGTCTCGCCGGGGAGCCGTGCCGTTGGAGGAGGGCCTGGATATAGGGGTAGGCCAGGCGCGGGCCGAGCACGCGCTCGAGAGAGGGGTGGATCTGGGAGAGCAAGCCGCGCAGCCGGTTGGTGGCGCGGTTGACCTCGCCGGCCAGGTCGTTGTCGTAGCCGGTGAGCATGGTCAGCTCGGCCAGCACCTCGTCGTCGCGGTCCACCGCGCGCAGGGTGTGCGGCATGGTGCGGGCGGTCTCGGCGATCACGAACGCGTCGCGGACGTCGGTCTTGGCCTCGCCCGGGTGCAGGTCGGCGGCCCGCCGCATCGACAGACCGGGCAGGTAGGCCACCCGGCAGCCCGCCGCGCGGGCCACCGTCAGCGGCAGCGCGCCGATGTTGGCGACCTGGTCCACGATCACCAGGACAGTGCCGAACTTCGCCACCAGCCTGGTGAACAGTTCCAGCAGTTCCGGCTCGGTGTTGGGCAGCCGCTTGTCGTGCACGGTTGTGCCGTCCTCGGTCCGGCCGTGGGCGTGGTGGAACTCCTTGCCCAGGTCCAGGCCGAGGAAGAGATCTATCGCGGTCGTGTCGACCATGTGCGCGTGCCCCTCGCCACTCGTCTCCTCAACTCCTGGCCGTCCCTGTGGCACCACACGCCGGCAACCACGTTACGCAGACATGCCGCCCGTAAAGCGGCCCGGCATTTGCGCCGGACCAGGCGGTCGTCAGGCCCCTCATCAGCGGTCAAGCGGTGCCCCGAAGCCCGGCGGCAACACCCCCCAGGTCATCCACTTCGACAGGGGGCACACAGCCATACCGGACCCGGGGGCCAGGCGCCCCATTGCGGGGCCACGAAAAAGGTAACTGTGAGAGTAGAGCTGCGGCCCGGGTTGGGCTGCTGTCAGGATCGACGCCGACGTTCCGGCATGACTCACAAGGTAACTGACGGCTCGTCAGAGCTTGTCGTGCCCCCGAGATGTCTGCTGGACGTCGGCGTCGGCCTGGCCCACCCCGTTGGCTTGATCAGCAGCTTGTCCGCCATTTCGACGTGACTCATCACAGTTCTGCCACGCGGTGACTCCACCCAGGCCGACGCCGACCACGGCCGTCCCGCCCACGAAGGAGAACAACCACGTGACCATGCTCGCAGAACAGGTCGACGGCGTCATCGGCGTCGACACCCACCGTGACACCCTCGCCGCTGCGGCCGTCAGCCCCATTGGCGCCGTCCTGGCCAGCACTGATGCCCCCACCAACGCCCGTGGCTACCGGCGGCTGCTGGACTTCGCCCGCCAGCACATCCCCGGCCGTCGTTGCTGGGCCCTGGAAGGCATTGGCAGCTACGGCGCCGGTCTGGCCATCTTCCTCAATCAAGCCGGTGAACAGGTCGTGGAAGTCTGCCGGCCCAAGCGCCCCGCTGTCCGTGGCGGGCGCAAGACCGACATGATCGATGCGATCCGCGCGGCCAAGGAAGCCCTGGCCACCGAACATCTGATCCAGCCCCGGCTCCGCGGCTGGCGCGAGGCCCTGCGCGTCCTGCTCGCCACCCGCCACAGTGCCGTCCTCGCCTCCACCGCCGCGATCAATCAGCTCAAGTCGCTGATCGTGTCCGCGCCGGACGAGCTCCGCGCCGAGCTGCGGAAACTCAAGCGGCCGGTCCAGATTGCCCGCTGTGCTCAGCTGCGAGACCGCCCGGCACAGGACGTCGAGCATCGCATGACCGCGCGGGCCCTGCGATCCACCGCACAACGCATCCAAGCCCTGCAGGCCGAGGCCAAAGAGCTCGAGAACGAAATGCTCATCCTGGTCCGCGGGGTTGCGCCGGAGCTCCTGGACCTGCTCGGCGTCGGGCCGATCACAGCGACCCAGATCCTGGTCAGCTGGTCCCATCCCGGCCGGTTCAGGTCCGAGGCCGCCTTCGCGTCCTTCGCCGGAGTATCGCCGATACCCGCCTCCTCCGGGCTGACCAACCGGCACCGGCTCAACCGCAGCGGCGACCGGCAGCTCAACCGGGCTCTGCACACCATCTCGCTGATCCGTATGCGGCTCGACCCGACCACGAAGGCGTACGTCGCCCGCAGAGTCGCCGAGGGGAAGACCTCTCGCGACGCGCAACGCTGCCTCAAGCGAGCAATCTGCCGTCAGCTCTTCAAGATCCTCGAGCATTCCGGCCGAGAGAACGCCGTCACGAACTCCGAGAATCTCGACCAAGCGGCTTGACGCGATATAGCAGCCTCGGGGCGTACGAGAATCTCGTACGCCCCCCCTTTTTTTCGCGCTTGCTCAGGCGAGCAGTTCCCCCTCGATGACGGTGACCGCGTGGCCGGTGAGGAGCGTGCGGTCGCCGCGGAGTGAGGTGCGTACGAGGCCGGAGCGGGGCGAGGCCTGGCGGCCGGTGAGGTCGGTGCGGCCGAGGCGCTCGGACCAGAAGGGGGCGAGGGCCGTGTGGGCGCTGCCCGTGACCGGGTCCTCGTCGATGCCGAGGTTCGGGAAGAAGCAGCGGGAGACGAAGTCGTAGCCCTGGGAGGGATCCGCGGCGCGGGCGGTGGCGATGACGCCTCGCTCGGAGAGGCGGGCGAGGGACGGGAGGTCGGGGGAGAGGCCCAGGACCGTCTTCTCGTCGGCGAGTTCGATGAGCAGGTCGCCGATGTTCCGGCCCGTGTCATGGGTGGTGAGCGGCTCGGCGCCCAGGGCCTCGGCGACGCCCTGCGGGACCTCGACCGCGGTGAGCGGGGCGGTGGGGAAGTCCAGCGTGATGGAGCCGTCGTCGTGCGCGGTGGCGATGAGTACACCGCTCATGGTCGCGAACCGCACGGGGCCCCGGGCGGCGCCCGTCGTGGCCAGTACGTGCGCGGTGGCGAGGGTCGCGTGGCCGCACATCGCGACCTCGGCGGCCGGGGTGAACCAGCGCAGCGCCCAGTCGGCCTCGCCGCCCTCCGGGAGGGGATGGGCGAACGCGGTCTCCGCGTGGTTGACCTCCAGGGCCACGTTCTGGAGCCAGGCGTCGTCCGGGAAGGACTGTGAGGCATCGAGGAGGAGGACCCCGGCCGGGTTGCCGGTGAAGGGGTGGTCGGTGAAGGCGTCGACGATTCGAATCCGCATGAGGCAGACGCTAGGCGCCGATCAGAGTCTCGGGCCAAGGCCAATCCGGGGCGGGTGGACCGGTGTTGGGCCGGTGGTGGGCCCGTGTGGAGCTGTGGTGGGGGGTGGGGGACGTGTGGGGCGTGCGGGCGCAGGGCGGCGCGGTTCTCGCTGTCCTGTCTCAACGAAGTCCGTCGTCCGCATGCCGCTGACCTGTGTGGACTGGATTGGGTGAGACGCGTGGACTCGGTTCGTTGAGACAGGCTGCAACTGTCCGTCTCATGTGATCTCAGTCGATTCGGTTCGCCCGAGAACGACGTCGATGGAGTGTCGCCGTGCCGTAGCTGCCGATGCCTCTCGTGAATTCCCAGGTCAGCGGCTTGCTCCGGCTGGCAGGATCGGGGCCATGCCGATTGATCCGTTGGTGGTCCGAGCCCATGGGCTCTGGGAGCACCTGGCCCAGGTGCCGGTGTCGTTCGCTCACCCGGGCGGTGTGAACGTGGTGGTCTCCTCGCGGTCCGGGCTGTGCCCGGTTGGCTGGGTCGGAGTGGTTGCTCTGGGCGGATCGGCGATTGTGACCGCGCCGAGTGACAGTGCTGCCCGGATCGTCCGTGACGCACTGGGGAGACTGCCGGTGGAGGCCGTTGTGGACAGCGCTTTGGTCCGGGAGGCCCTTCCGGTCGCTCGGGTGCTCGGGCCGGCGGCGCCGTCATATGTGTCCGCAGCGGGATTCCGGCCGGCGGAGACTGGCGCGTTGGCGGTGGAGCAACTGTCAGCCGCTCATCCGGATTTGCGGAGCTTGGAGCGGGTGACTGGTCATGAAGACGCTGGTGAGGCTGCTCTGGACGAGATTACGTCTCCCGCGTTCATTGTCCGCGAGCATGGCCAGGTGGTTGCTGCTGCGGGATATCGGGCCTGGCCGAGGCGGACGGCCCATATCGGCGTACTGACGGCGCCACAAGCACGCGGGCGAGGACTGGCACGGGTGACGGGCTCAGCGGCGGTCGCCCATGCTCTCGCTGTCGGGCTGCTCCCGCAGTGGCGCGCGCGGCCTCCCGCCTCCCGGCGTGTCGCGGCCGCATTGGGCTTCGACGAGCTGGGCTCCCAACTCAGCATCGAGATCGCTTAGGAGGGGCGGCGCGGGGGCTCGGTGGGGATCAACAACGGTAGTCGCCCGTGCACCGCGTCCACGTACGACAACTCGACGCCCGCCGAGTGCCTCGACACGCTGCTGCTCGGCGGGCGGGTTCGGTGAGGCGATGCCGAAGTGCATACGGTTCTTGACCGACTTGGGCTCGCCGGTTCGCTGGAAGCCCAGGCCCAGGCCGTTCTCGCCTGGAGCGGGCTGGCGCCGAGGTCGCGTCTCATTGATCATGGCGAGGTCGGTGGTTCCTGAACTGGGCCTTGTCAGGATGGTGAGACGCTCTGCGCCAGGATTCGCAGTGAAGATGGCAGTTTCCGGCCAGTCCCGACGGGAGTTGGGGTGCCGGTCGGAAGCGTGTCACCAGCCGCAAAGCAGGCCGGGGACCGGAAAGCCGTCGTTGTTGAGGCGTTCCCGGTGTTGGGTGGGCGTCGTTGAGCTACTCGCGGACCTGAGCGTTCACTGTGGGAAGCGCGTCACCGCTGTCCGCGCCCAGGCCCGCGAGCAGGCGCAGCCCGTCCTCGGCGGGGCTGCCGGGGGCCGCGGACAGCACCAGCAGCTCCATGCCTGATTCGTCCGGCAGGGCGAAGTTCTCCTGGTGCAGCTCCAGCAGTCCGACCAGCGGGTGCCGGTACGCCTTGCGTCCATGTGCGCGGGCGCGCACGTCCGCGCGGGCCCAGAGGCGGCGGAAGCGCTCGCTGCCCATAGCCAACTCGCCGATGAGCGAGGCCAGGCGGGGGTCCTCGGGGTATTTGCCGGCGGCCAGGCGCAGGTGCCCGACCACGTCGAGGGTGCATTTCTCCCAGTCCGCGTAAAGGCCGCGCTCGGCCTCCTCAAGGAAGATGTGCCGGGCGGTGTTCAGGCCCGGCATCGGCCGGCCGTAGAGGAGCCCGGCGAGGCGGTTCCCGGCGAGCACGTCCAGGCGGTGGTCCATGATCAGCGCGGGTGCGTCGGCGACCAGGCCGAGGACGCGCAGCAGCTCCGGCCGGACCCGCCCGCCCGGCGCCTTCGCGCGGCGGCGGCGCTGCCGGGCGAGCCGGTAGAGGTGCCCGCGTTCGGTCTCGTCGAGGCCGAGGACCCGGGCGAGCGCGTCGAGGACCTGCTCGGAGGGCTGGGTCGCGCGCCCCTGCTCCAGGCGTACGTAGTAGTCGACGCTGACTCCGGACAGGTGCGCGACCTCTTCGCGGCGCAGCCCTTCGACGCGGCGGCGGCTGTCGGTGGGGATGCCGACGGCCGCCGGGTCGACCCGGGAACGCCGGGTGCGCAGGAAGCCCGCAAGATCGTCCATGCCCCCAGTATGGCCTCGGTGGTGTCGGTGAAGGTGGTCCTGCCGTTACCAGGAAGTCCCGTCCGATGGAAGAGGCGCCCCTGAACGCCGGGCGCCGCGGCGCCCAGGATCGAAGGCACCCGATCCGAAGGAGTCCCCATGAAGACGCTGATCGTCTACGCCCACCCGGAGCCGAAGTCGCTCAACAGCTCGCTGAAGGACCTCGCGGTGTCCACGTTGGAGAGCGCCGGGCACGAGGTACGGGTGAGCGATCTGTACGCGATGAACTGGAAGGCGGTCGTGGACGCCGCGGACTACGGCCCCGACGCCTCAAGTCCGCTGAAGGTCGCCCTGGACTCGGGCCGGGCCTTCGACGCCGGGACACTCACCCCGGACGTCCTCGCCGAGCAGGAGAAGCTGCTGTGGGCCGACACGATCATCTTCCAGTTCCCGCTGTGGTGGTACACGATGCCCGCGATCCTCAAAGGCTGGGTGGACCGGGTGTTCACCTACCACTTCGCGTACGGCGTCGGCGAGCACAGCGACACCAAGTACGGTGAGCGCTTCGGCGAAGGCACCCTCGCGGGCAGGAAGGCTCTGCTGTCGGTGACCGCCGGCGGCCCGGAGTCGCATTACGCCGCTCGCGGGATCAACGGCCCCATCGACGATCTGCTGTTCCCGATCCACCACGGCATCCTCTACTACCCGGGCATCGAGGTGCTGCCGCCCTTCGTGCAGTACAGCACCGACCGGATGACCGGCGAGGACTACCCGGACATCGCCAAGGCCTGGGAACAGCGCCTGCTCACCCTGGAGTCGACCGAGCCGATCGCGTTCCGGCGGCAGAACTTCGGCGACTACGAGATCCCCTCGCTGCACCTGAAGGAGGGACTGGAGCCCGCGGGCCGCACGGGTTTCGGCCTACATGTGCGCGGCTAACCGCCGGCCCAACCCCCCGAGTGGCTTCGACGTCCGTAGTCGGCCCCACCCCGTGGCCGTACCTGCAGGCGAGCAGCAGTGGGGCCGCTTCGAGGCGTCACGCGCCGCTCGCCGTCCAGGTGGGGCCGGGTGGCCAATATCGAGGGGTCCGCTGAACGACGTCCGAGCCACCCCGAGCTGGGCGCGGTCAAATGTCCGAACGGCGCACGTTCAGTCGGCGGCTGGGGATGGTCTCGCCAGTGGGGCAGGGCGAACAGGCCGGTGAGAACGATGACTTCGGGATAGGCGGCAACTTCGATGTTCTCTGGTTCGTTGAGGGGTGCGAGGACGAGAAGATGGATCCAGATGGCACGGTCAAGGACTTGGAGGGTGTTGCCCATCTGGTGACTCAGCTGACGAGCGATCAGCGATGCGACTTCATCGATCTACTCGATTCGATGGCTGCAGAGGAGTCCGATCCATCGCGCCGCGAGTTCTTGGAGGGCTTCCCTGAAGGTTTTGGACTCATTGAGGATGACTCCTGACCTGGGATCTATTCATCACTCGGGAAGGACATGATGAAGCTTCTCCTCACCGACTCCGGTATCAAGAACGCGAGCATCCAGGACGCGTTGGTCGACCTCCTGGGTAAGCCGATCACCGAGTCCAACGCCCTCTGCATCCCCACCGCAGGGTACGGGGCCCCCGACGCCGATCCGGACGGGCCCTGGCGATTCATCAGCGGACGATCCCCCAGCCCCATGACCGAGCTGGGGTGGAAGTCGGTGGGCGTGCTGGAACTCACCGCGCTGCCCAGCATCGACACAGCACGCTGGGTCTCCTGGGTCCGGGAGGCCGACGTCCTGCTGGTCAATGGCGGCGACGCGCTGTACCTGTGCCACTGGATGCGGGAATCCGGGCTGGCTGGGCTCCTGCCGTCGCTGCCCGACACGGTCTACGTGGGACTCAGCGCCGGGAGCATGGTGATGACCCCCCGCATCGGGCAGGACTTCGTGGGCTGGAAGCCGCCCACCGGAGGCGACAGCACGCTGGGCCTGGTTGATTTTTCGATCTTCCCGCACCTGGATCATCCGGCTTGTCCGGAAAACACCATGGCCGCGGCAGAACGATGGGCGGCCCAGATCGCGGGTCCGGCGTACGCGACTGACGAGCAGACCGCCATCAAGGTGGCCGACGGCGCCATCGAAGTGGTCTCCGAGGGCCACTGGAAGTTGTTCAACCCGACCTCATGAAGCGTTCTTCCGGAGCGAGTTCGTGGTGCAGTGCTGGGGCGGCGATTCATGGAGTGAGGAGAACTCGCTTGCGGAGGAGTTCTCATCCCGCGCGGCCGAACATCTCCACCAACACACCCTCGACTGAGGAGAACAGCAGCTCATCCAGCTGCGGCAGCACTTCCTTCACGGCGAAGGACTGTCGACCACACCACCGCCCAGCCGGGCGATTTTCGGGCGAACTCAACCGACCTCACGCGAAGATCAATAGTCACCCTGCGTGCGTGACCACAAGAAGTGGCTCTGTCGCCGACCGCACCACTCCGCGCCCGCTGATCCCAGGCTGAACACGTAGACCCGCACACCACAGACCGCGGCGTGCCGATGTGTGAGAACTCCACCCTGACGATGACGAACCACCCGCCCGGTGCTACGTGATCGCGAACCGCCGAGTCTCAACAAGACACCAGCGCTCCCATGCGATCAGGAAGCCTTTTCCAACCTCGCACGGAGCAGGTTTGGAGAATGCTCATGGGGTTCCGGGACGGTCTCTGAGCGGAGTAGGCCGTAGACAAGCACATCGACGTACTCGCCGTGCTGGAAGGATCTACCGCGCATGACCCCTTCCCGACGGAACCCTAGGCGTTCGAGGGCCTTCTGCTCGCTGACGTTGCCGCCATTGGTGAGGGCTTCGATTCGGTTCGCAGTCGTGCGGTCCAACAGGTAGTCCACAAGCAGCTTCTGCGCCACCGTACCCACCCCTTGTCCACGATGCTCGGGTAGGACCCCCACGCCGATCTCGTAGGTGACACCCGACGGGAAACCGCGGGGCTTCCAAGTGGCGATGCCGATGACCGTATCGTCGGCCCGAACGACCGCAACCGCCGCGGATTCGGCGGAGATGTACCCGTCGGTCTCCCACCGCTTGCGGCGTGCCCTCGGATCACTGAATCCGGGCCACTCGAACTCGCCGAGCGCATCGGGATCCGTGCAGAGGCGATCGAGGAAGGCGAGGTCGCCCTCGGTGAACGCCCGTAAGTGGACTGTGTCCGCTTCATTCGCTGGAGTCATGAAAGCCAGTATCGCCCCAGAGCACCACCCGTCAGGCAATGAGCTTTCCCGAACTCCCGCGCCGGAGCGACCGCCTCGAAGGCCACTGCTGCCACGTCAGCCAGCGGCCTGCATCCCTCGGCACCCTCCTGCACTCGGGCCACCTCGAAACCGACCGCCCCGCCCCTGCCGCTCAGCGGCTCCCCCCATCGTCCACACCAGGATGATGTCTGCCGGGTTGAGACAAGCCGTCGTTGGCTGCGACGGGACACAACTCACCGAAGTGATCAACCTTCACTGAGACAGGTCATCTCGCTCGTCGACAAGGGGTTGTCAGGCGAACTGTTCCGATATATCGTTGACGCATCGCGACAGGTCAACGATGGAATGGAGTGATTGCGATGCGTTCCCATGGAGAGGAATACGGACCGGGGTTCGGCCCCGGTGAAGGACGTGGACGTGGACACGGCGGACCCGGACACCCCGGTCGGGGTGGCTTCGAGGGGCGGCGTTCCGCCTTCGGTCCCTTCGGGCCCGGTTTCGGTGGTCCCGGCTTCGGCCCGGGCCCCTGGGGCGGGCGCGGAGGCCGGGGCGGACCGCGTGGCAGGGCGCGGCGCGGCGATGTACGCGCGTCGATCCTGGCCCTGCTCAAGGACCGGCCGATGCACGGCTACGAGATGATCCAGGAGATCGCCGAGCGCAGTGGCGGGGCATGGAAGCCCAGCCCCGGCTCGGTGTACCCCACGCTTCAGCTTCTGGAGGACGAGGGCCTGATCAGCAGTGCGACCGAGGGTGGCAAGAAACTGTTCTCGCTCACCGACGCCGGTCGTGTCGCGGCCGACGAGGGCCCCGACGCGCCCTGGGAGGACGCCGGGCGTGGGGTCGACTGGGAGGCGCTGAGCGACATCCGGCAGGCCGGCTTCGGTCTGATGGAGGCGTTCGGGCAGGTCTGGAAGACCGGCAGCAAGGAGCAGCGCGAGAAGGCGCTGTCCGTCATCAACGACGCGCGCAAGAAGCTGTATCTGATCCTCGCCGACGAGGACTGATGGTCCGCCAATGGGGGGTACTTCGACTTCGAGGTACCCCCCTTTAGGGCAAGGCCGTGAAGTTACGGGTCCGGGGGCGTTGGCAAGTGCGCTCTGATCTGCGGCGACTCGGGACGCAGGAAGCGGAGCCCCGGTAGAACTGGCAGTCGACCAAGACAGCCGTTCACAGCACCGGAGGCTCCGCTGTCCGATCAGTGTGTCATCACGCGTGAAATCAAGGTAGCCAAGGGTCTGTTCGCCCCCGGGCACCTGGGGGAACTCACCCAGATCGTCCCGTTCGAGATGGTCGATGCGGCCCTCACCGAGACCGGTGCCGTCCAGCAACGACTGCGAAAGATCCCTGCCCGGGTGGTGGTCTACCTGTTGCTGGCCGCAGCCCTGTTCGAGGACTGTGGCTATCTGGCCGTCTGGCGCAAGTTCACCGCAGCCCTGGAGGCAATACCGGTCGCGAAGGTCACCGGCACGGCGCTCTGGGACGCCCGGACCCGTCTGGGTGTCCGCCCCATGCGGACCCTGTTCGACCTGCTGCGTGGGCCGGCCACGGCGATCCGCACAGCCGGTGCCCGCTTCAAGGGCCTGCTGACCGTCGCGATCGACGGCACCTGCCTCGATGTCCCCGACAGCCCGCTGCACCAGGCCCGCCTGGGCAAGAGCACCAACCAGTACGCGACCTCCGGCTACCCGCAGATCTGCCTGACCGCGCTGGTGGCCTGCGGCACCCGCGCCGTCCTGGACGCCGCCTTCGGCCCCCGGTCCAGCGGCGAGACCGTCTACGGCAAGCGACTCACGCGCTCCCTCCACGCCGGAATGATCGTCCTGCTGGACCGGGGCTTCTCCAGCAATACGTTCCTGGCCGCCGTCGCCGCCACCGAGGCCGCCTTCCTGGCCCGCGTCTCGGCCACCCGCAAGCCCCCGGTCCTGGCCTACTACGACGACGGCTCCTACCTCTCCCGCTTCGGCGCCCTGGAGATCCGCATCATCGAGTGCGAGATCACCATCACCACCAGCCAGGGCCGTCAGAGAGGGCTCTACCGACTGGCCACCAACCTCCTTGACTACCACCGATACCCGGCATCCGACCTGGTCAGCCTGTATCACGAGCGGTGGGAAGTGGAGTCCGCCCACTTCGCGATCAAGAAGTCGATGCTGGGCCGACGGGTCCTGCGCTCGAAGACCTGGGCCGGCATTGCCCAGGAGGTTTACGCCTTGCTGAGTGCCTACCAGGTCCTGCGGATCGCGATGGCCGACGCCACTGAGACCACACCCGGAGCGGACCCGGACCGGGCCAGTTTCAGCGTCGCACTCCGATCTGCCCGCGATCAGATCGTCCAGGCCGCAGGAATTATCGCCGACACCGTGATCGACCTCGTCGGAACGATCGGCCGTGCCGTCCTGGACCAGCTCATGCCCACCCGCCGCCTCCGCATCAGCCCCCGCGCAGTGAAACGACCCCTGTCCCGATACGCGTACAAGAGCCTCAAGGTCGACCGGCGCACCTACACAGCCACCCTCAGCATCAACATCTTGACGCCGACGACCAGTCCGTAACTTCACGGCCTTGCCCTTTAGCGTGTGACGTTGAGTGTGTGACGGTCCGTTCTCGGTCGGCTCTAGGCGACCAGTCCGCCCAGTTTGCGCAGGGACTCGTGCAGGGCCGCCGTCGCCGAGTCCTTCAGCTTGCCCGCCATCAGTGAGACGGCGGCACCCGTGAACTCGCCGTCGATACGGACGGTCGTGCCCTCGCCGTCGGGGGTCAGCGTGTAGCGCGTGGCGACGGTCACGGCCATCGGGCCCTTGCCCCGGATCGCGAGCGTGCGGGCGGCCTTCAGCTCCTCGATGGTCCAGTTGACCTCGGCGGGGAAACCCATCAGCTTCATGTTCTCCTCGAAGGTGCCGCCGACTTCGAGCGTCTCGGGCCCGCCCTTCGGGAAGCTGGTGTGGGTGGAGTTCCACTCGCCGTACGAGGAGAAGTCCGTGAGCTGCGCCCAGACCTTCTCGGCGGGCGCCTCTATCCGTGCTTCCGCGCTGACTTCGGCCATGCGACCACCCCTTCGTCTCGGGTGCTGCGCCGGGCGCAGCTGGCTACGGTGTCGCGGAACGTAGCCCCGGGGCCCTGAACATTCAATACTGATGAACTGTCAGGAATTGGAACCCGGTGGCGGGGATCAGTTGACCTGCCGTATCACCGCCGCGTCGAACAGGTCCCACGCGCGCGGGTACGGCCCTTCGTCGTGGCAGTGCCAGGCATCTCAGAACAGGTCGGCGAGCAGCGCGTCGTCGGGGGCGTAGACCCGGTATACGTACTGCCTGCCGTCGATAGCAGGCAGCGCCACCAGCCAGCACCTGCTCTCCATGTTCCGTTGGACGAGCGCCGGTGCGATGCGGTTGCGCGAGGGGCGCAGGGCAAGGCGGCGCGCGCCGATCGAGGGAAGCGGCTTGATGTCATCCGTAAGGAGGAGGGGTTGTGCGGCGGTGCCCACCCTGTGTCGGACGCGAAAATGCTCCCCCGCGAGGATGACTCGATCCGAAGGGGCTGATGGGGTAAGAGATGTGCAATCCCGTACTCCCCACCAGCGCGCAGCCGGGCATGACCCGCTCCGCGTGGACATCGAGGCCCGGCTCAGTGAGGAGCTGGCAGCGGTGGTCATCGGTGCGCGCAGACGGGCGCTGCGGGACGGGGACCGGCAGATCGACACGGCCCATCTGCTGCACACCCTCCTGGAGTCCGCCCCCGAGGTGCGCGCGCCCTTCGACAGTGACTCGCAGGTCGCCCGGCTGCTCGGCTACCTCGTCCAGCGCAGCATCGGCTACGGGCTCCGCTGGCAGAGCTCCGTCGAGGACTCCGGCGCCATACCGACCGTGACCGAGGACGGGTGGTCGCCGGTGGCGGTGGGCGCCCTGGAGGTCGCGTACGAGCGCGCCCTGCGACGGGGCGACGAACGCGCGGGCGCCGTCGACCTGCTCGCGGCGATCGTCGCCGAACCCGAGTCGCGGGCGGTGGAGGTGCTGGGCCGCGCCGGAGTCGACGTAGCGGCGCTGCTGGCGCGGATCGACGCCGCGGCGGGGCAGGGCATCGAGGCCTGAGTCGAGCCGGGTGCCGGGCGTCGTCGCCGGTCCACTCGTTGAGACAGGTGTCATTGGGGGTGACGCTCATGTCGTCGCCTGTCATCATGTGCCGGTGCATACGTCTGAGAGCAGTCAGGGCAACCGCGGGAGGGGCTTCGGGCTGGGCCTCGCGCTCGCGTCGGCGGTCGCCTTCGGCGGATCCGGCGTCGCGGCCAAGCCGTTGATCGAGGCGGGGCTCGATCCGCTGCACGTGGTGTGGCTGCGGGTCGCCGGCGCCGCACTGGTGATGCTGCCGCTGGCCGTGCGTCACCGGGGGCTGGTGCGCAGGCGGCCCGCGCTGCTCGCCGGGTTCGGGCTGCTCGCCGTGACTGGCATCCAGGCCTTCTACTTCGCCTCGATCTCACGCATCCCCGTCGGTGTCGCGCTGCTCGTCGAATACCTCGCGCCTGCGCTGGTCCTCGGCTGGGTGCGGTTCGTGCAGGGGCGGCCGGTGACCCGTGCCGCGGCCCTCGGCGTCGTCCTCGCCGTCGGCGGGCTCGCCTGTGTCGTCGAGGTGTGGTCGGGGCTCAGCTTCGACGTCCTCGGGCTGCTGCTCGCGCTCGGCGCCGCCTGCTGTCAGGTCGGCTACTTCGTCCTGTCCGACCAGGGCAGCGACGCGGGCGCGGGGGCCCCGGATCCGCTCGGCGTCATCGCGTACGGACTGCTGGTCGGCGCGCTCGTCCTGACGGTCGTGGCGCGGCCGTGGGGCATGGACTGGTCGGTGCTCGGTGGCACTGCGGAGATGGACGGCACCGCGGTCGCGGCCTATCTGCTGCTGAGCTGGATCGTGCTGATCGCGACCGTCATCGCCTACGTGACCGGCGTACAGGCTGTGCGCAGGCTCTCGCCGCAGGTGGCAGGCGTCGTGGCCTGTCTGGAAGCGGTCATCGCGACCGTGCTGGCCTGGGTCCTGCTCGGTGAGCACCTGTCGGCGCCGCAGATCATCGGCGGCGCGGTGGTCCTGTGCGGCGCCTTCATCGCGCAGTCGTCCGCGCCTGCCAAGGCCTCTCAGACGCCGGTGGTGGGCGGCACCGGCGACGCCGAAAGGGAGTTGTTGGCGCGGGGCAGCGGCGTCTAGGTCCTGTCGTCGCATTCCCGTCGTCCGCCCGAAAGTGTGGGCCGGGCGGCGTCCGGTGCGTGCCAAGCGTCGGCCGGCAGACGGGAATGTGACGACAGGACCTAGACTGCCGATCATGCATTCGGACGCACTCGTTCTTCCGCCTCCGGCCGCCTGAGGCGGGCCCTCCGGAATCCCCGCCCGGCCACCGGTCGGGCGGAACGGTGCTGCCCGCGGATGAAGTCCGAGGACCCTCCGCGCCGAGACGACCGACCTGGTCGCTGCGATTCACCACCCGCCTGACGAGGCTCGTACGCCCGATCTGGCCGGCGTGCTGCCCGCATGGCGCGGGGCGTGGTCCTTTCCCGAGCTTCTGCGGATCTGCGGAGAGAACACGTGTCGCATGCTGTTTCCGGCCTGCCCATTGGGCGAGGCCTCCTCTATCTGACCGTCGCCGGCGCCGCCTGGGGCACTGCGGGCGCGGTCGCCTCACTCGTCTACCGCGCCAGCGACATGGGCCCCGTCGCCCTGTCCTTCTGGCGCTGCGCGGGCGGCCTCGCCCTGCTGCTCGCCGTCCGGTCGCTGCGGCGCCGGCCACGCCCCACCGCACGACCGCTCCTTCGTACGCGGCTGCTGCGGACCGGAGCCACAGGCGTGGGGCTCGCGGTCTTCCAGACCGCGTACTTCGCCGCGGTCGAAGCCACCGGACTCGCCGTGGCCACCGTCGTCACCCTCGGCGCCGGTCCCGTGCTCATCGCGCTCGGCGCGCGGCTGACCATGAGGGAACGACTCGGGCGCGCCGGATACGCCGCCGTCGCCGGGGCGCTTGCCGGGCTCGCGGTGCTCGTGCTGGGCAGCGGTGGTGCGGCGGTCCGGCCGTGGGGTGTCGCGCTCGCGGTCGTGGCCGCTGCCGGGTACTCGGTGATGACGCTCCTGACCCGTTGGTGGGGGCGCGACGGTGGCACCGACGGGTCCTCCACCACCGTGGGGGCGTTCGCCGTCACGGCCCTGTGTCTGCTGCCGTTCGGGATCGCCGAGGGGCTGGTGCCGCACACCGACGAACCCGCCCGGGTCGTCGCGCTGGTGGTGTTCATCGCCGCGGTTCCGACAGCTCTCGCCTACGCCCTGTACTTCGCGGGCGCGGCCGTCGTCCGCTCCGCCACCGTCTCCGTGATCATGCTTCTCGAACCGGTGAGCGCGGCGGTCCTGGCCGTCGCTCTGCTCGGCGAGCGACTGACGGCGGCCACGGTCGCGGGCACGCTGTTGATGCTCGGGTCGGTCGCGGGGCTCGCGCTCGCGGAGGCACGGGGTGCGGGGACCCCGAGGAAGGCTCGCGTGGAGGATCAGGCTCTGCTCTGAGGGCCGCCGCCCGGCACCGGGGGGCTTGTTCGTCGGTACCGGCCGTGTGGGCCCCACCCCGTAGGGTCCACACGGCCGGTCACCTGTGAGGGAGCCGGCGGCGCCGGTCAACCGGACTGCCTCTTGTGGTCAGTTCGGGTGGCCATGCGGTTCTGGATTTCCTCCGGACGATAATTCGCGTGTCAGTTCACGCATCAGTTCGCGTATTGGTTCGTGTATCGGTTCGTGTGTCAGAGGGTCGCCAGGTAGTCGGGGATCTCTATTCCGGGGGCGAGGTCGGCCGCGGGGACCGGGATGTCGTATCCCTTGCGGAGCGGGAGGACTCCGGTCCAGTGGGGCAGGCCGAGGTCCTCGGGCTCGTCGTTCGGGCCGCCCGTGCGCAGCTTGGCGGAGACCTCGGCGAGGTCCAGGCGGAGCACGGCGGTGGCGGCCAGCTCCTTGGCGTTGGCGGGCCGGGAGTCGTACGAGCGGCCCGGCACCACGTGGTCGACCACGGCGTCCAGGGCCTCCCGCTTCTCGTCGAGGTCGGTCACCTTGTGCGCGATGCCGTGCACCACCACGGAGCGGTAGTTGATCGAGTGGTGGAAGGCCGAGCGGGCCAGCACCAGTCCGTCGACGTGCGTGACGGTGAGGCAGACCGGCAGGCCGGGGTCGGCCTGTCCAGCCATCCGCAGGGGGCGCGAACCCGTCGAGCCGTGCAGGTAGAGACGCTCGCCGACCCGCCCGTACAGCGTGGGCAGCACGACCGGCGCCCCGTCGCGCACGAAGCCCAGATGGCAGACGTACCCCTCGTCGAGGATCGAGTGCACCATCTCGTGGTCGTACGCGGCACGCTCCCTGGAGCGGGTGGGGACGGTGCGGTCGGTCGGGGTGTAGGTGGCGGGGTGCGGGGTGGCCGTCTCCGTCATGGTGTTCTCCAGGTCTCGCCTTGCGTGGAATATTGCACTAGTGCATACTCTGTTTTGTGCTAGGAGAGTATCGGATCGAAGGCAAGCGCGCAGCCGAGATTGCGGCCAGCGTCGAGCGGGCGGTGGGTTCGGGGGAGTTGCAGCCGGGCCAACTGCTGCCGCCGATGCGGGAGTTGGCGGGCGAGCTCGGGGTGAATCCCAATACCGTCGCGGCCGCCTATCGCACCCTGCGTGAACGCGGGGTCATCGAGACCGCGGGCCGGCGCGGCAGTCGCGTACGGTCCAAGCCGGTGACGACCGTTCGGGAGATCTCCCGCCTGGATGTGCCGCCAGGGGTGCGGAACCTGTCCGACGGCAATCCGGATACCGCCCTGCTGCCCTCGCTCGTCGAGGTGTTCGCGGTGGCCGCGGCGCACGCGGACCGGAAACCGGTGCTCTACGGAGAGGCCGCCGTGGAGCCGGAGTTGGCGCGGCTCGCGCGTGCGGAACTGGACGCGGACGGCGTGCCGGACGGGCCGCTCGTGGTCACCTCGGGGTCGCTCGACGCCATCGAACGGGTGCTGGCCGTCCACCTCAGGGCCGGTGACAGGGTCGCCGTCGAGGATCCGGGCTGGCGCAGTGTGCTCGATCTGATCCCGGCGCTCGGGTTGCGCGCCGTTCCGGTCGGCGTCGACGACGAGGGGCCGCTGCCCGACGACGTACGAGCCGCGCTGGAGGGCGGAGCGCGGGCCCTGATCGTCACGGACCGCGCGCAGAACCCGACCGGCGCCGCGGTGAGCGCCACGCGCGCGCGTGCCCTGCGTTCCGTGCTGGCCGAGTACCCGCAGACCCTGCTCGTCGAGGACGACCATGGGCATCGCATCGTCGACCTGCCCCTGCATCCGCTGGCCGGCGTGACCAGGCACTGGGCGTTCATGCGCTCGGTCGCCAAGGCGTACGGGCCCGATCTGCGACTTGCCGTGCTCACCGGCGACTCGGTCACCGTCGACCGTGTGCAGGGGCGGCAGCGGTTGGGGCCCGGGTGGGTGAGCCGGCTGTTGCAACGGGCCGTGGCGGGGCTGTGGGCCGGTGGGGCGGTGGACACGCGGGCCGTGGCGGCGGTGTACAGGCGGCGGCGGGACGCGTTGATCGACGCGCTCGCGGAGCGCGGCATCGAGGCGTACGGACGCAGCGGGATGAATGTGTGGGTGCCCGTGCCGGACGAGACCGGGGCCGTCGCGCGGCTCCTGCACGCGGGCTGGGCCGTCGCGCCGGGTGCCCGCTTCCGGATGAGCGCGCCACCAGGGCTGCGGATCACTGTCTCGACGCTCGCTCCGGACGAGGTCGAGGCGGTGGCGGACGCGGTCGCCGCGGCGGTCGGGGCGGCGCCCGCGCGGCGTTATGTCTGAGGCCGTCGTTCCGTCCGACCGGTGTGGACGTCGTCGTCCGGGACGCGGTGATGCGGTGAGGCGGTGGCCTGGTGGCCTGGCGAGGCGGTGGCGCGGTGACGCGGTGGCCTGGTGGCGCGGTCACGCCGTCCTGCGGTGGGCTCAGGTCTTGCGCCTGGACTGTGTGAGTGCCGCGCCCGCCAGCACGATGGCCGCGCCCACCGGTGTCGACCAGGTCAGCGACTCGCCGAGGATCGCGACGCCCGCGGCGGTGGCGATGACCGGGATGAAGTACGTGACCATCTGGGCCGTCGTCGGGCCGACCTCGGCGACCAGGCCGTACTGGACGAGGACGGCCAGGCCCGTGCCGAGGGCGCCCAGGGCGATGATCGCGAGCAGCGGTATGAGCGGGAACCGGTGCGGCAGTGAGGTGAACAGCGGGGTGACGACGGCCAGTTGGGCCGTCGCGAGCAGCAACTGGGCCCCGGTCAGCGAGAGGTTGGAGTGGCTGGAGCCGGCCAGTGTGCGGCGGATGTAGATCCAGCCGATCGGGTAACTGAGCGACGCCAGCAGGGCCATCGTGGTTCCCGCGGCGTCGAGGCCGTGGAAACCCTGCCAGGCGCCGAGCACGGTCAGTACGCCGAGGAAGCCGATCCCGAGGCCTGCGACCCGGCGGCGGGTGGGCCGGTCCTCGGAGAGGGCGACCAGGGACAGGGCCATGCCCCACAGGGGCGAGGTCGCGTTGCAGATCCCCGCCAGCGTGGACGGAATCGTCAGCTCCGAGTACGCGAACAGGGAGAACGGCAAGGCGTTGAGCAGCAGGGCCGCGACCGTCAGATGCCCCCAGGTGCGCGCTCCGCGCGGCAGCCGCTCCCGCTTCCACGCCATCGCGACGGCGAGCACCAGCGTCCCGAACAGCAGCCGCCCGAACGTCACTTGGAAGGGGGCGTAGCCCTCGGTGCCGACCTTGATGAGAAGGAAGCTGAACCCCCAGATCAGCGACAGGCCGCCGAAGCGCAGACGCCAGTCGAGGGCTCGGCTGCTGCGACGGGTACGACGGGTGCGACGGGGCCCGGTGGTGTGGGGCGAGGTCTGAGGGCTGACGGAAGGGGAAGGGGAGGAAGGGGTTCGGGGGTCCGTCGCGGCGTTCATGCCGTCCACGATGACGGACGTGATCTCGTAGCACAAGCGAGATTTTTTGCGTGGTACCTCGTAGTATTCCTTATATGTTGAACCTGGAGCGCCTGCGTACCCTCGACGCCCTGGCCCGGCACGGCTCGGTCAGCGGCGCGGCCGAGGGGCTGCATGTGACGACCTCGGCGGTGTCCCAGCAGATGTCCAAGCTGGAGCGGGAAGTGGGGCAGCGGCTGCTCGCCAAGAACGGGCGGGGGGTGCGGCTCACCGACGCGGGGCGGCTGCTCGCCGACCACGCCGCCCGCATCCTGTCCCAGGTCGAGCTCGCCCAGTCCGATCTGGAGGCGCAGCGCGGGCAGGTGGTCGGGGAGTTGAGGCTCTCCGCGTTCCCTACGGCGGCGCGCGGGCTGTTCCCCACGGCGCTTGCCGCGCTGCGGGCCGAGCATCCCGGGCTGCGGGTTCGCTCGCGTGAGCTGGAGCCGGAGATCGGGGTCGCCGGGGTTGCGCGCGGCGACCTCGATCTGGCGGTGGTCCTCGATTGGTACAACAAGCCGTTGCCCTTGCCGGAGGGCTTGGTCAAGGCCTCGCTTCTCGACGACCCGACGGATCTGGCGATGCCCGCGGGGCATCGTCTGGCCGATCGTTCCGAGGTGGACCTGGAGGACTTCGCCGACGACGAGTGGATCGCCTGGGACGAGGGGGAGTTCTGCCATGAGTGGCTGCTCTTCACGCTGCGCGGCAAGGGGATCGAGCCGGTCATCGCCCATCGGGCCGAGGAGCACCACACGCAACTCGCGCTCGTCGCGGCCGGGCTCGGCGTGTGCGTGGCGCCCCGGCTCGGGCGTGATCCTGTTCCGGCCGGTGTGCGTACGGTTCCGGTGCGGCCCGGTGTGACGAGGCACGTGTACGCGGTGTGGCGGGTGGACGCGGATCGCCGGCCGGCGATCCGGGCGGTGGTGGATGCGTTGCGCTCCGCTGCGGTGGGGGTGTCCTAGGCGCGGTTATTTGGGCGCGGTTATTCGGGTGCGGGTTGTGTGTGGCTGGTCGCTCCCACGCGGCAGAGCCGCAATCGATACAGCCCCGCGCTCCTTGTGGGGCGCCTGGCCATGGGGTGCGCCGACACAGGAACCCCGCGTCGTGCCACGCCATGCACCACGCCGCGACATCGCGACGCCGCACCCCCCACTACCCCGAAGCGGCACCCCACGTCACAGTGCCGCGAGCTTGCGGAAGTCCCATGAAGCTGTTGCTTCCGGTGTCAGGCGTATCCATGCGTGGCGGCCGTCGTGCGGCATTTCGGTGAGGCCGAAGTTCTTGCGGGCGAACAACCGCTCCACAGCGTCGAGTTCGGGGAACGGCTCGCCCGTGCGCGGAGCCTCGCCGACGAACTCGACGGCGCCTGACAGCTCGACGCCCCGCAACTCGCCGTACTCCTCACCCGTGTCGACGACCACGGCGACACGGGGGTCGCGTCGCAGGTCGGCCCAGCGCTTGCTGCGTGTGATCGAGTACAGCCAGAGGGACTTGCCGTCCCAGGCGAACCAGAGCGTGCTGACGTGCGGGGCGCCGTCGGCAGACACGGTCGCGACCCGGCACGTGCGCTGGGTGGTCAGGAACTCGTCCAGCTCGTCGGGAGTCATCATGATCCTTCGGCCCCGGCGCTGAGTGACCGCCATACGGTTCCCTCATCCCTGAATCTCTGACGTAGCGTCAGATAAGCATGGGCCGTCTTCCGTCCGGGCGCAATGGTGGTTACGCTCGCCCGCCATCGCAGACCAAGTCCGCCGGGTCACGCCGGGTCCGGGGACCGCCCGCCACAGGGGGAGCCATGCCGTCGTACGAAGCGCTCAGCGAACTCCTCGACCCCGCGACCACGGTCCTGCTCACCGTCGAGTGCCAGCAGGGCGTCGTCGGCCCGGACAGTGCGCTGCCGGAATTGGCCAAGGAGGCCCGCGCCTCGGGCGTGCTCGCCCACGTCGCCCGTCTCGTCGCGGCGGCCCACGAGAGCGGCGTACAGGTCATGCACGCGATCGCCGAACGCCGCCCCGACGGCCGGGGTGCCAACCACAACGCCCGGCTGTTCCGCGCGGCCGAACGTCTGCCGGTGCGGCAGTTGTCGGGGTCCACCGCGGTACGAGTCGCACCGCCCATCGAGGTCGCCGAGGAGGACTTCGTCGTGCGCCGACTGCACGGTCTGTCGCCCCTCGCCGGTACCGACGTCGACGCGCTGTTGCGCAACCTCGGCTGCCGCACGCTGATCGTGACCGGCGTCTCCGCCAATGTGGCCGTACCCAACACCGTGTTCGACGCCGTGAACCGCGGATACACCGTCGTCGTCCCCAGGGACGCCATCGCGGGGGTGCCTTCCGACTACACCCCCGCGATGATCCGCAACACGCTCGCCCTGGTGGCCACCATCGCCACCACGGACGAGGTGCTGGCCTGTCTCAAGCGACCCCGGCGGGTCAGCCGAGCGTGATCGAGTCCCCGCTCACGGTGATCTTGGCGGCGGTCAGCGCGCTGGTCGCGGGCCCCTTCTTGACACTTCCGTCCGCGACGCTGAACTGGCTGCCGTGGGCGGGGCACGTGATGACGCCGCCGTCGACGCTGTTCACTTGCTGCTTCTGGTGCGGGCACACCGTCGAGTAGGCCTTGAACTCACCGGCCGTCGGCTGCGTCACGACCACGCCCTGGTCGGTGAACACCTTGCCGCCGCCCTCCGGGATGTCGGTGGTCTTGGCCAGCGCCGCTCCGGCGCCGGCGCCGGAGCCCGACGACTGGGAAGCGTCGGAGGAGCCGGACGAGCTGTCGTCCGAGCCCCCGCAGGCGGTCAGCGTGGCGGCGATACCCGCCCCGCCTAGCGCCGCCAGGAGGGTGCGACGACAGAGTGTCGGCGCAGGCTGAAGCGATTCGCTGGACATAGTGGCGGTCCCTTCCACAGATGTGCAGTGTGCAGATATGCGTTTGTAAAGTTGTGTGTTGAGCCAACATGCGTGGTGACCCAGCAGGAGGTACGGGTTGCTCACCCGTGCAGTTCAGGCGATTCAGGAATCGAGCGACTTCTTGATGAAATCGAGATCCAGCCTGAGCAAGGTGTCTATCACGCCCTCCTGCGTCACCAGGTGGGTCGCGCCCGGCAGCGGGAGCACGGTGTGCGGTCGGCCCGCCGCGAGCAGCGCCGCCGAGAACCTCAGCATGTGTGCGGGTGCCACATTGTCGTCGGCCATCCCATGGATGAGCATCACCGGTCGTGTGAGCTTGTGCGCGTGCGCCACCAGGGAACAGCGTTCGTAGTTCTCCGGCTGGATGTCCGGGTGCCCCATGAACCGCTCTTTCCAGTGCGTGTCGTACAGCCGCAGATCGGTCGGGGCCGCGCCCGCGACGGCCGCGTGGAACACATCGGGCCGGTGCAGTACGGCCCCCGCCGCGAGATAGCCGCCGAACGACCAGCCCCGGATGGCCACGCGTCCCGTGTCCAGCTCGGGGAAGAGCTCCGCGGCGGCGCGTACGGCGTCCGCCTGGTCCTCGATCACGGGCGTCAGCTGGTCGCCGTGAATGGCCGTCTCCCATGCCCGGTCGCGCCCCGGCGTGCCCCGTCCGTCGACGCACAGCACCGCGAAGCCCTGGTCGGCGAACCACTGGTTCACGGCGTGGTGCCAGGCGGCGGCCTTCACGACCTTCTGCGCGCCGGGGCCCGAGTACGAGTGCACGATCACGGGGAGGCGGCCCGCCCCCGGCTCGTACGACGTCGACCCGTTCGACGTCGACCCGTTCGACGTCGACCCGTTCGACGTCGATCCGTTCGACGTCGGTGCGTACGACGTCGGCAGGTACAGCGCCGCGCGCAGCTCCCGCTCGCCGAGCGTCAGGAAGCGGGGGCGCGGTTCGGTCACGGGCCGCTCGGCCAGTACCCGGATCCGCCCGGCCGGTTCGCCGTCCCGCAGTACCGTCACCGTCTGTCCGTCGAGGGTGGTGCTGTCCAGGACGACGGTGTCGCCCCCGATGGCGCCGCTGTGCACCCCCGGCTCGTCGGTCAGCCGCGCGAACCCGCTCGCCGGGTCGTACGACCAGACGTGCACCTCCGTCGGCTCCTCGCACGCCATGAAGAAGAGCCGGTCGCCCACCACACCGAGCAGTTCGTGGACGTACAGACTCTCCGGAGTGCGCACCCCCGTCCCGGTCAACAGCAGTCCGCGCGTTCCCTCCTGCGTGGTGAGGACGAGGCCGGCGGTGGCGGTGGAGGCCGGCGTTCCGGGTACGAACTCCAGCCAGGAGGCGTCCCGGAGATGGTGGAGCGTCGTGGTCGCACCCGTCGAGGGGCCGATCCGGAGCAGATACGCCGAGCGCTGGTCCCTGGTCTGCACGATGGCGGAGGGCCCGGAGCCGTCCCAGGCCGCGTGCACGACGTACTCGAAGGCGGGATCGGTCCACTCGCCTGCCGGATGCGACTCGGAAGCCTCCTTGGGGAGCCGTGCCTCCACGCGCTCGCCGTCGAGACCCACCACGTGCAGCGACAACTCGGCGTTGGCCGTGCCCGCCGCCGGATACCGGATCGCACGCGGTGGACGCGAGGGCTCGGCGGGATCGCCGATGTACCACTGCTGGACCGGTGAGTTGTCGACGCGTACCACCAGCAGCGCGTCCCCCTCCGGCGACCACCAGAACGACCGCGTACGGTTCAGGGACTCGGCCGAGACGTGGTCGGAGAGCCCGTACGTCACGTCCGGGCCCTCCGGCCTGGCCAGCGCGCGGTCGGCCGTGCCGTCGATGCGTATGACGTGGAGGGCGCCGTCACTGACGTACGCGATGCGGGAGCCGTCGGGGCTCGGGTGCGGGGCGACCACCGGGCCCGGAGTGGGGATCCGGCGCGGGACGCCCTCGTCCGTGCGTACGGTCCACAGGGCGCCCGAGAGGGCGAACACGATCAGGCGGACGGCCGCGTCGGTGGCGTACGAGACGATGCCCGCGCTCGTTTCGCGGGCCCGCTCGCGGCGGATCCGCTCGGCCTCCGGGACCTCTCCGTCGTCGCCGAGCGTGAACGGGTCGGCGAGCAGCCGCTCCTCGCCGTTCTCGTACAGCCACAGCAGGCTGGTTGTGGAGCGGCCGCTCGTGGTGCGCAGGAAGAGGACGCGGTCGCCGTCCGGCGAAACGGTGAAGGCGCGCGGCACGCCGAGGGAGAAGCGTTTCGTCCGGGCGTACTGGAGGGGCAAATCTTCGGCGGTCACAGGTGATTCCTTTGTGTGAGTGGACGGGGAACGCCTCAGTGACCTGGGGCGATACTCAAGAAGTCAGCACGACCCGCTACATCACGCCGCTGCGTGAGGGCGGCTCGCTGCCGGGGCTTGCCGGGGCTTGCCGAGGCCGGCGAACTCGGCATGTACGTCGTGAATTTGTCCACGTAGTGGCGTGAACCCGCGCACATGATCCTTCGGGTGTTTCGCGGCCATGCATCGCTGCATCGCTGATGCAACCGGACGTCGCAGAAAGGTCCCAGAGCACGCCCAATGCTCGCAGCCACCCAATTCGGCCCATTACAGAGCGCGGGGGCGCGGCGGCGACGGTGTTGTGCAGGTGGAGGTCACCGAGGTCTGTGGATTCTACCTTCGACACGGTCGTCATCCGGACGATCCGGTGTTTTCGGAGGGCGGTGCACGGGCGGGATCCGTCGAGTCGTCGGCTCAGGGGAAGGGCACCGGGGCCGAGGGCGCAGCGTGGATCCGCAGGCCGAAGGCGCGGTCCGACGTCTCGCAGCGGCCGGCCCGTCGCTCGCGCGCGGCGAGCGAAGGCGGCCGAAGTGTTCCACTCAGCGTCGACGGTGTCGTCGGCCGACCGTCTGAAGGCGCTCTACGGCGGCCGTTCAACACCGCACTGGTGCCCCGCTGGTCGAGGAGGACGCCAGTCAGCCCTTCCGGGATTCCGTCTTGAGGTGCGTGGCGAAGAAGTCGTCGATGCGGCGCCAGGCGTCGGTGGCGGACTCCGGGTGCGGCTTGATTCCGGCGACGCGCATCAGTGGACGCAGCGCCCGTGGTCCGGCCTCGGCGTCGTTGAGGAAGGAATGCCCGGCCTCCGGGTACTCCTTGACGTCGTGGACGATGCCGAGTCGGTCGAGGGACGCCTCCAGCTTGCGGGCCGCGCCCCGCAGCGTACGGTCGCGGGCCCCGTAACTCGCGACGACGGGGCAGGAACCGTCGAGGGCCCCGTCGATCTCCTTCGGCAGACGGCCGTAGTTGACGGAGGCGGCGTCGAACTCGCCGTCATTCACGGCGACGAGGGCGAAGGCACCGCCCATGCAGAAGCCGATGATGCCGATCCGCCCGGTGCAGTCGGGATCCTGGGCGAGGCGGGTGCGGGCCGCCTCGATGTCGCGGAAGGCGCGGCCGTGTCCGGACAGGGCGGCCCGGAAGGTCGGCACCAGGCAGCGGACGGTCCCTCCGTCGGTGAACAGGTCCGGCATGATGACCAGGTACCCGGCTCTCGCCAGCCGTTCCGTCTGACGGTGCATCACATCGTTGACGCCCAGCGCCTCATGGACCACGACGACACCGGGCCAGGGGCCCGGCCCCGTGGGCCGGGTGAGATGGCCGGTGAGCCGACGGGAGCCACCGCGGGCGACGCTGAGCTCGGTGAGATCGACGGCGGTGCTGGTCGTGGCGGGCATGCTGTCCTCCGGGGGAGAGGCGACGGGGACGGCCGAGACGGAGGCTACGGCGGGACGGCCGAGGTGATGCTACGGCGGGACGGCCGAGGTGAAGGCTACGGCGCGATGAAGGGCTGTACGCGCTTGCGGTAGTCCTTCGGCCGCACCTCGTTGTAGTGCTTGTCCTTGTCCTCGCCCTCCGAGGTGAAGATGTACATCGGGCACTCGTCGGACTTGGCCTCGCCCGTGTGCCTGGACAACTCCTTGCCCGTGCGCGCCTCGACGATCTTCAGGCGGTACGAGGTGTTGTACGTACGCACGGTGAACGGTTTGCCGTCGTCGGTCTCCATGTCGCACTTCTTGCCGGTCGGGCTCGCCTTGGTGCGTTCGACGCAGACGACCAGCTCGGCGTCGGCCGGCTTGTCCGAGTAGCCGAGGATCCAGCCCTTGGGGAAGTCGCCGGCGGGCGGCTCGAACTGCGACCAGTTGTCACCGGAGTTGTTCATGAGCATCGCCGGGTGCACGGTCTTCTTCGTACGGTCGTAGGCGGGCATCCCCGAGTAGCCGAGCCCGTCCGTGCACACCCGCTCCAGGTCCAGCGCGGTCGCCGGTACCTCCGGTGCGTCCGGTCCGTCCGCCGCCGAACTCGTCGACAGCGAACCGCCGGTGTCCCCTCCCGCGCCTCCTCCCGTGCCTCCGGCCGTGCTTCCGGTGAGCGACGAGCACCCGCACAGGGCCATGCTCAGAAGCCCGGCGGTGATCCATCCGCGAACACGGGGCACCGACGGCATTGACGGTGTTGAAGACATGTGACGACCCCCATCGAAGAACGAACAGCAGGCAGGGCATGTCCCCCCCCAGGCCATGCCCTGTCCCCCCTGCCCTGCTGGAGGAGAGCGTGCCGCCCGCCCGCCGTCGCGGACATCGGGGAAGTCCCCCCATGTAGTTGTGCGGCTCCTGTGACTCCTGGGTACTACGCTGTGCGGACTCGAAGGAGCTTTCGACGGGTGCCGGTGGGGGGCATCCCGGAAGAGAGTGCAGGGGGGCCTGAGTGTCGTCGTTGTCGTCATCGGTACTGGTCGGCAGAGAACCGGAGCGGGATCTTCTGACCGCGGCCGTCCGATCGGCGGGCGAGGGGCGGGGCTCCTCGGTGTTCGTGCTGGGCGAGCCGGGCATTGGCAAGTCACGCCTCGTCGAGGAGGCCGCGGACGTCGCCGTACGCACCGGGTTACGGGTGCTGCGCGGGCGGGCCGCGTCCGCCGGGCGCGCGGTGCCGCTGCGCCCGCTGGCGGAGGCCGTGTTCTCCGGACTGCGCGGTGAAGGGGCGCCCGCCGACGGGGACTTGGGCCCGTACGAGCCGCTGCTGTCGCGACTGTGCGGGCTGGCGCCGCAGGACGGCGCGCCGCTGGTGGGCTACGCCGAGGCGGTGCTGCGGCTCGTGGGGACCCTCGGGCGCACCGGCGGCTGTGTCCTGGTGCTGGAGGACCTGCACGACGCGGACGCCGACACGCTCACCATCGTCGACTACCTCACGGACAACCTTCCCGGCCAGCGGGCGGTCCTGCTGGCCACCCTGCGCGGTGGGCCCGGACCGGCCCTCGACCTCGCCGAGGCCGCCGCGTCCCGCCGTACGGCCCGCACCCTGCGCCTCGCCCGCCTCGGTCCCGCACACACCGCGGAGCTGGCGGCCCGCTGTCTGGGCCACGACGACGCGGGCAACGTACCGGCAGCCGTACTTGACCGCCTGCACGCCGTTTCCGAAGGTGTCCCCTTCGTCGTGGAGGAACTGCTGACCGCCATGGTCGACGGCGGCAATCTCGTTCAGCGGCAGGGCGACCGCTGGACGGTGACCGGCTCGCTGAACGCCGACGTGCCCGCGACGGTCGCCGCCGCCGTCCTCCAGCGCGTGGACCACCTGGAACCGCCCGGCGTCGCGCTCCTGGAAGCGGCGGCCGTCCTGGGCAGGCGCTTCCCCGTGGACATCGCCGCCCGCGTCGCAGGGCTCGACAGGGCGACGGCACTGCGCCAACTGCGCCATGCGGCACGCGTCCATCTGGTCACCGACGGCGCCACCGCGGAGGAGCCCGGCTGGCACACGTTCCGCCACGCCCTGACCGCCGACGCCATCATCCACCGGCTGCTGCCCGTGGAGCGGGCGGCGCTCTGTCTCGCCGCGGCCGACGCGATCGAGTCCGCCGACGCCATTGAGTGCGTTGACGCCGCCGAGTCCGTCGACGCGGCAGGTCCCGAGCCGCGAGACGCGGGCCGCCCCGTCCGGCGGGCCGGGGAGCCGCACGCGCTGATCGGCAGTGACTCGGGTGACGACCTGTACCGACTGGCCGCGGAGCTGTGTGTCGCCGGCGGGCAGCGGGCCCGGGCGGCCGTGCTGCTCACCCGAGCAGGCCGGCAGGCGGTCCTGCGGGGCGCGCTGCTGACCGCGGTGGAACTCCTCGACCGGGGCCTGGAGTTGACCGCCGGCGCCGCGGACGCCCCGCCCGAGGCGGTGGCCGGGCTGCTGGAGGAGTTAATGGGGACACTCGTC
This sequence comes from Streptomyces sp. NBC_00878, assembly GCF_026341515.1. Taxonomy (NCBI): domain Bacteria; kingdom Bacillati; phylum Actinomycetota; class Actinomycetes; order Kitasatosporales; family Streptomycetaceae; genus Streptomyces; species Streptomyces sp. NBC_00878. The sequence continues at coordinate 9,293,851 of NZ_JAPEOK010000001.1, forward strand.
CTCACGGGCGACGTCCAGCGCGTGCCGGAGCTCGGTGACCGGCTGGACGGCGTCCTGACCGTGTGGGGCGCGCCGCCCGTCCGCCGCGCCGCGGGTTTCCTGGCCCGGGCCAGAGCCGCCGCCACCGCGCAGCAGTGGGAGGAGGGCCTGACCGCGGTGCGGCGGGCACGGGAACTGCTAGGAGCCGAGCCCGACCCCGCGTCCCGCGCCGCCCTCGACTCGGTCGCCGCGCACCTGGTGCTCAACTCGCAGCGCCCGGACCGGCTGGAGAGCGCCAGGGCCCTGGCCGAAGGGGCCGTGGCGACCGCCGAGACGGTCGGGCTGCCGGAGGTCAGCTGCAAGGCGCTGAACATGCTCGGGTACTGCCTGCGGCCTCAGGACCTGGCCGAGGCGGAAAAGGTGTTCGAACGCCTGGTGGCCACGGCCGAGACTCATGCGCTGCCGGTCTGGCGGATACGCGGCCTGCTGGAACTCGGCGTCCTTGACCGGATCCGGACCACCGGAACCGATCGGCTGCGGGCCGTACGGAAGGCGGCCGAGGAGACCGGTGCGGTGCTCATGACGGCCTGGGCCGACATGCATCTGGCGCAGGCCCATGTGCTGCGCGACGAGCACGACAGCGCCCTGGAGTCGGCCCACCGGCTCCGGACGACGGCCCACCGGCTGCGGCTGCGCGAGGTGCAGCTGATCGGCGTCGGAGTGGACGCCATCATCGCTGCCTCACGTGGGGATCGGCAGAAACTCCAGGCGGCGCTGCACGTCATGGAGAGCGCACTGGCCGGACGGAGCGCCGGAGCGCTCTGGGGCTACGCCGACACCTCGGTGTGGGGCTGGGCCCAGGGCATCTGCTCGCTGCTGCGGGAGGAACCCGACCGCGCGCTGGCCGAGTTCACCGAGGCGGACCGGGCCATGCGGGCACTGCCCAGCACGCGCGGGGTCACCGGTTTCCTGGGCCCCTATCTGCTCCTGCGGACCGTACGGGGCGCGGCCGGCTGGGCGGAGCTGGACGGGGCCGTCGCGGACCGGCTCACCCAGGTCCACTGGGACCGGCCGTTCGCGGGGTGGTCCCGGGCGGTGCTGCTGGGCCGCGAGGGCCGGGCCGCAGAGGCCGCCAAGGCAGCCGAGGAAGCGCTGGCCGGGACCGAGGCCATCCCCCTGGCCCGCCACCTGTGTCTGCGCCTGGGCGCTTCGGCGGCGCTCGCCGACGGCTGGGGACGTCCTGTCGAGTGGCTGCGTGCGGCCGAGCCGTTCTTCCACGACAGGGGCACGACACGGGTGTCGGCCGCCTGCCGCGCCATGCTGCGGGAAGCGGGCTCTCCCGTGGCCCGCCGACGCGAGGGCCACGACACGATTCCACAGGAGCTGCGGCGGGCGGGGGTGACCGCGCGGGAGTACGAGGTGCTGCGCCTGCTCGGCCGGGGGCTCGGCAACCAGGAGATCGCCGAGCAGCTCTTCCTCTCGCCACGCACCGTCGAGAAACACCTCGCGAGCCTAAGAAACCGCACCGACCAGACCGGCCGGGCCGCCCTGATCGCCCTGTCCCGCCGGTATGCGGACGGACAGTGACTTCACTGCGCGCGGTACCGCGCAATTGGGGTTGTTCCTTCTTCATGTCCCGTCGCCGGAAAGGAGACCCACCTGGCCGGCCATGCAGGACACCGTTGGATCAAGAAGAAGGACCGGTCATTGGAAAAGGGAAACACGGGCGTGGTGGCTTGAGCGCTCCCCGCCCGCGATCACCCTTGGTTGGCGCTGGCATAGCTACGCTGAGTGGCTGTTGTAAGGGCTTGCAGAGAATCAACTTGTGGGTTCTATGACTTGACTTCGCAGGTCAACGCACCGATCGCCCGCATCTTGTTCTTCTGTGAGCCCTTAGGGCCTGTACGGAGTCGTGGTCGATGGGCTGGTAGCACTCTCGGGTGGGCGGACCGGCTCCGGCTCCGGCAGTACGCCCTTGACGGCCAGGAAGCAGCCGTACGGCCGTGTCTCGCCGGTCTTGACGACCGCGAACGCGCCCTTCGTCCGGGCGTAGAAGGCATGGCGTTCGATCGGCTCCACACCGAGAGTGCGATCGGCGGACCGTGAGGCGGCACGTATGAACTCGGCCTGCACATCGGGAATGGTGTCCGGGTCTCCGACGATCTCCATCCGTGCGAGCGGTGACGGCACGAAGGTGTCGAGGGGCAGCAGGCTGAAGATGGCCTCGCCGGTCTCGACGACGCCCGCTGTGGCCAGGTGGATGACGCGATCGCTCAGCGAGTACGCCGGGAAGTTGCGGTCGACGATCGCGATCGTGTCGCCGTGTCCCATCTCGGCGAGGGCGTGGAGCAGGTCTGGGGTGAGGAGCGGGTTGAGTCCTTTAAGCATGGTGGCTCTCTGAGTCGTCGTTCGTCATGGCGTGTTCGGTAGCGGCGTCGGCGAGGACCGGCGGTGCGAGCAGGCCGCACGGCTCTGGGCCTGCTCGCAGGCCGGTGCCGGCGTAGTAGCGGTTTGCCGCCGGGGGCGCCACGCGTACGCGCAGTTCGCAGCGCTCGGCGCCGGGCGATGGCAGGCCGGGCAGGATGAACCGGTACGGTGGCCAGCCGACGGCTGCGATGCTCATGCCGTCGACGAGAACCTCCACCGCGCCGGCGACGGCCGGCAGTTCGAGGTGGCGCGGCGTCCCGCTGGCGGGAATCTCGCGTACGTAGTCCGCGATACCGGCGAAGGTGTCCAGGCCTTGCTGTTCCCATCCTGCGGTCACGGTGATGGGGCGGCTGGTGCCCGGGCTTGTGTGAGCCTCCTGAGGGAGTTCGAGGTGCCAGCCCGAATCGAGCACGGTGGCGGCCGTCAGCGAGGGCCCTTCGAAACGCGACGGGACGTGCACCGGTCCGCTCTCCCCGGTGCTGGGCACGTCCGCAGCCGCGTGCAGGCGGAGCAGACGTACCTCCTGGTCGGCGAGGGCGATCGTCAGCGTGGACGAGGCGGTGCCGATCGTCTGCCGCTGTCCGGTAGCCGGCTCCCAGTCCTCGACGATCCAGTCTCCCGGCGGGAGGTCGACCGTCGCCTCCGTACCCGTACCGGCGGTCGCGAACAGCGCGACGCGCAGCGCCCCGAGGCCGTCCGTTCCCGCGCGGACACGCAGTGCAGAATCCGACGGAACCGAATCCGAAGGCGCCCGCACCGACAACTTCTGTGCCGGTGCCGGGAAGAGGCCGGACAGCTCGGCGGCAACGGGGACCGTGTCGAAGCTCGTGGTCGACGCGCCCAGGCGCGCCCAGTCCGTGCTCGCCGTCTGCGGCCCGTACTCGTAGACCTCCGGCTTCGGCCCGCTTGCCACCACTTGTACGCCCGCGGCGAGCAGGTCGCGCAGTGTGTCCATCGTCCTGCTCGACCGCAGTGTGGTCGTCGCGGGCAGGACGAGGGCGCGGAAACTCCGGTCGCCGATGCGCAGGGCGCCGTCCCTGGCTTCCGCTGCGGCGAGGTCACGCTCGTCGATGAGCAGGAAAGGCACGCCCGCCGAGGACAACCCGGCCGCCCACTGGCCCAGTTCACGCGCCTGCCGTGCGCACTGCCCTTCCGACCACACCGTACGGAGCGGGTAGAGGACCGCGACATCGGTACGCGGACGTACGGGTTCGAGGAACTCGCTCACCCTCGCGCTCTCCTGCGCGAAACGGGCGTGATGGCCGGTGAACCACGGCTCGAAGTTGATGCCCGGCGGGAAGTCGAACCGGGGGTTGGCGAGGGACTCGTGGTCGTGGCCGTGCCCATGGGTCTGGTAGAAGCCGTGAAAGATCATCTGCCGCATGCCGCGCAGATGATGCGTCATGGCGGTGGCCCGCAGCTCCCGCAGGCTCAGGCCCCAGTGCCCCGACCACGGGGTGCCGCCCGGTGGCGGGGTGAGGAAGTACTGCTCGACCAGCGTGCCGTTGCGCCCGTGGTGGCGGGCCACCGAGTCGCCGAAGACCGGGCTGAGTTGGTCTACGGCGTCCTGCGCGTCCACCGCGGTCAGGTCGCGGTAGCCGTCGACGCCGAAGTGGTCGAGGCCGAAGTTGACCCGCAGGTCCCAGTGCGAGAAGGCGGTGTCGAGGTTCCAGCCGCCGACGTGTCCGAGCACTTCGTGCCCGGACACGAGCAGCCCGTGGCCGTGGCACCAGTCCCGGACGCGTCCGAGGAACGTCTCCTGCGCGTGCCGGCTGAAGTGGTCGTAGAAGCGGGTGCGCAGGCTGCGCGCCTCGGTGTCGGCGCCGCCGAGCAGGGCGGTCAGGGCGCGCGGCAGGTCATCGGCGAGTTCCTTGCGCAGCGCGTCGCCGAGGCTGCGGTGGTACGGGATCGCCGATCGCTGCTGGCCGGTTCGCTCCGCCCAGTCGTAGAAGACGGCGTGCGGCTGGTCGAAGAACAGGTAGGCGACGGTCGAGCCGAAGTGGTCGCCGAGGGCCCGGGCGAACGGTTCGTAGCCGGCCGTGATGAAACGGTCGACGGCGACGGGATCCATCGGGTTGACCAGACGCGACGTCGCACAGCGGGCCGACACGAACACCACGACCTCGGCATCGGCCGGCGCCGTGTCCTCCAGCGTGACCCGGCAGCCCTGTGCCCGCCCGTCCACCTGGACGCTCGCGGCGTCGCGCTCGACGCCGCCGGCCACCACGTACTCGCAACGCCAGTCCGTCCAGGCGACGTTGCCGCCCTCGTAGTGCCACTCCATCGCCGCCCGGCCGAGGGACTGCGTCGCCGAGCTGATGCCGCTCACCTCGCCCGCGCGGGAGCCCGGCGCGAGCCGGATCCAGAACAGATGGCGTTCACGCAGCTCGTCATGGCCGCTGACCGCTCGGCCGGCCGCGTGGCCGCTCTGCCAGTTGTAGTCGTCGTAGAGCCCGACAACCATGCCGAGCTCACTCGCCGTGTCGACCGCGAGCCGGCACGCCGTGAGAAAGTCCTCGTCCAGATAGCCCTCGCGCGGGTACGACAGGCGGGCCTGGATCTGGAAGCTGCGGATCCCCGCCTGGTACATCTCGTGTACCTGACGCCGGATCAGTGCCGGGTCGGGCGGCTCGTGCCAGAACCAGTACGCGGCCGGCCGGTGCCAGGCGTCCGGTTCGGCGAACGTGCCCTGCCCGCGTGCCGTCGCGCCGGTCAACGCTCCACCGCCGCGGGCTTCTTGGCACGGGCATCGGCCGACACACGTGAATAGTCGGGCCGCGGGTCGAGCCCCAGCGCGTACGTGAGCACGGCGTAGAGCGCCGCCGCGATCACCATCGCGATGACGACGCCGAGACTGCTGGCGCCGAACACTCCGTCGCGGCCCGCCTTCGTGAGCAGGAAGCCGGTCAGCTTCGCGAAGTTGGGGTCGGCACTGGTGACGAGGCCGAGCCCGACGACGGTCCCGACGCCGAGGCTGACCAGGGCCGTCCAGCGGCCGCCCCGCCCACCGTATCCGGCCGGCAGAGCCATGTCCGTGTTCCACCCCATCCGGCGCTGGCGTACGAAGTCGACCAGCTGGATGCCGCCCATGGTCCCCATCATCACGGCGATCAGCGACAGGAACGACTGGAACGTGTCCAGGAACGAGTCCGAGATGAACAGCAGGTAGAACGCACCCAGAGCGATGACCACCGCGTTGAACGCGGTCGTCGCCGAGCGGCGCAGGGGGACACCTACGGCCATCAGAGCGAGCCCGGAGCTGTAGATGCCGGTAATGGCCGCGGAGACGAGGGAGACGACGATGACTACGGAGAAGGGGACGAAGAACCACATGGGCAGCAGATCGGTGAGCGCCCCGATCGGATCGGCCGCGGCGGCAGCTCCGAGCTCGGGGTCGCTGCCTACCAGCAGGGCGCCGACGATCAGCAGCAGCACGACGGGCAGGCTGAGTCCGATGGCGGTCCAGGCGACGACACCGCGCGCCGGAGTGTCCGGCCGCAGGTAACGGGCGAAATCCCCGCCGTAGTTGAGGAACCCGAGGCCGACCATCGTCATCGCCATGACGACGCCGCCGATGAAGACGAACGGTCCGCCCGCGGGCGCGTCACCGAGATGGGACCAGTGCACCTCAGGGAGTACGAACCCGAGGAACGCGACGGTCATGACGCCCGTCACCCACGAGACCCACACCTCGATCCGCATGATGAACTCGTGCCCCAGCACGGACACGGTCATCGTGACGGCCAGAACGAGGACGAACCAGATCACGATGGTGAAGGTAGAGCTCGACCCGTCGGAGTCCGCGAAGACGCCCGGCCACAACTTCCCGAAGAGGTTCGCGCCCGTGGTCGAGGCGAGCGTGATGATGGTGATCTTCCAGCCCATGTTGGAGAGATAGGCGAAGAACGCCGGTATGCGGTTGCCCTGGATACCGAAGGCGAACCTCGTCTGCACAAGGGTCGGAAGGCCGGTGCGCGGACCGCCGACGGCAAGCACGCCGACCATCGTGCAGGAGATCGCGTACCCGAGGGTTCCGGCCACGATGGTCTGCCAGACGTTCAGGCCCAGGCCGAAGACGTAGATCCCGTAGCTGATCCCCAGGATCGACACGTTCCAGGCGAACCAGACGGCGAAGAGCCCGCTCGGCTTGCCCCGGCGCTCGTCGAGCGGAACGGGATTGACCCCGTTCGTCTCGATGGCGCTGCCCTTCTTCTCATCAACGCTCATACCGCGGTCTCCTTCGTCTGCATATCGTTCTCCTGTGAACGCCAGGCGTGATCGAGCTGGTCAGTCGGCATGGGGGCGTCGATCCCGGTCGCGGTGAGATCGACGCCGGTCGGGTCACGGTGACCTCCGAATCCGTGCGCGGGTCACAGTCCTCGGCGAGACAGGCGGCGAGGTTGCCGAGGCAGGTACCGCACGTGCGGGACAACCACGGGCCGGAGGTCTCGTTGACACTCCCCACGGCCCGCACGGAGTTCATGACGCCGCCTTCGTCGTGCCGCGCTCGACGAGACGGGTGCCGAGCAGGACCGTCCGTGCCGTGGGATTGCCGGACATCTGCCGGTCGAGCTCCGCCACGGCGCGCGAACCCAGCTCTCCGATCTCCTGGGCGACGGTCGTCAGGGCGGGACGGACGAGCGCCGCCAGCGCGATGTTGTCGTAGCCGACGACGCCGAGATCCTCCGGCACCCGCATGCCCCGGGCGAACACGGCGTTCATGGCACCGATGGCGGCGATGTCGTTCGCCGTTGTGACGGCCGTCGGGGGCTCGGGCCCGTCGAGCAGCCGGCCCACGGCGTCTGCTCCGCAGTCCGCTGTGAAACCGCCCTCGACGACGGTCGGTTCGAGGCCCGCCTTGCGCATCTCGCTCTCGTATCCGCAGACACGCAGCGCGGTGACATCGAGGCCGGACGGGCCGCTGATGTGGGCGATCCGGGTGTGCCCCAGCGCCAGCAGGTGGCGCACCGCGAGTGCGGCGCCCTCGACATGGTCCGTGACGACCGTCGATATGCCGGTGATCGACTCCGCCCGGTCGACGACAACGAGCGGTCGCGTCCCGGCCGCCTCCCGCAGCCGCGCGGCGGAGTCGAACGGATTTCCCACGACGATGAAGCCGTCGACCCCGCGCGCACCCAGCAATCGCAGATCCTCCCGCGCCGACTCCGCCCCAGGCGATGCGGCGAGCAGGATGGTCTGCCCGCGTTCCTTCGCCGCGCTCTCCGCACCGGCCATGAGCTCCGGGAAGAACGGGTTCGTGATGTCAGGAACGATCAGACCGAGGGAGTGTGAACGGCCCGAGGAGAGGCTCCGAGCTATTTCGTTCGGCTGGAACTGCAGCCGATCCGCGACGGCGCGCACCCGCTCCACCGTCGCCGCTGAGACCCGGCCCTTGCCGGTGAGCGCACGCGACGCCGTTGCCACAGACACACCGGCCTCAGTCGCGATGTCACGGATGTTCACCACGTGGGATTCGATTCCTCCAGAGGTTGCGTAACCGGTTGCGCAGGTCAAAGTAGGCGCGTCTGGGGTATGTGCGCAACCGGTTACGCAGCACCAATTTCCGCAGTGGCCGTTCCGGGTCCGATCGAGACTGCGGAGTGCCCCGAATTGGCCGGAGAGGCGGTTTTGGTGCACTCGCCGGGCTGCCGAGGACGGGCACCCTGGCCCACCTGACCGTGGCCAGCGGATCGGCGTGACCGCGGGGAAGTGGCGTGGCCTGGCAGGTAGCCCAGTCGGTGCTGGGCCGTACGCGCTGCTTTCCTCAACGTGAAGGACGCCGCCGTGTACCTCGGTCTTTCACCGCACTCGCGCTACGTCTGGCGCCATCGGCGGCAGGGACCACCGAGCTTCCGCATGGGTCCTCGCGGTGGCGCGGGCACTCTTCGCCGGCGATCACGCTCAATTACTATGCTCACTTCATGCCAGAGGCCGGGAGCAAGGGGCGCACAGCCCTTGACGGACTGCTCGGGGGACAAGGAGATCAGGGTGCCAATCGAAACTCCCCAGATTCTCCCCAGGGCTGATCCTGGTCGGCCTGCCTGCATAGGTACGCCCGAAGCTGATCGTGGATTGCACGGCTAGATAGCCAGGGAGCCTCGGAAAGTGCTCAAGGAAGTCAGCGCGACCCGCTACATCACGCCGTTGCGTGAGGGCGGCTCGCTGCCGGGGCTCGTCGAGGGCGACGATCTCGGGACGTACGTCATGAAGTTCACCGGCGCCGGGCAGGGGCGGAAGACCCTCGTCGCGGAGGTCGTCTGCGGTGAACTCGCCCGTCGCCTGGGCCTGCGCGTACCCGGCCTGGTCACGATCGGGCTCGATCCGGTCATCGGACTCGGTGAACCGGACCAGGAAGTGCAGGAGTTGCTCAAGTCGAGCGGGGGGCTGAACCTCGGGATGGACTTTCTGTCCCGGGCGATCGGCTTCGACGCCCTCGCGCATCAGGTGAGCCCGGAAGAAGCCGGGAGGATTGTGTGGTTCGACGCGCTGGTCAACAACGTCGACCGGTCGTGGCGGAATCCCAACATGCTGGTGTGGCACGGTGATCTGTGGCTCATCGACCACGGCGCCACCATGATCTGGCACCACAACTGGCCCGGCGCGGCGGCCTCCGCGGCCAAGCCGTACGACGCCTCCGACCACGCCCTCGCGCCGTTCGGCCCCGACATCGCCTCCGCCGCCGCGGAGTTGGCGCCACGGGTCACCGAGGATCTGCTCGCCGAGGTGACCTCCGCGGTCCCCGACGAGTGGCTGCGGGACGAGCCGGGGTTCGACTCGCCCGACGCGCTCCGACGCGCGTACGCGGAGCCGCTGCTCGCCCGCGCTGCCACCATCCACGAGCGCGTCCGGACCGGACAGGAGGGCACGAAGTGAGCGAGCGCGACGGCCGGGACGTCTACGAGTACGCGCTGTTGCGCGTCGTGCCGCGCGTCGAGCGGGGCGAGTACTTCAACGCGGGCGTGCTCGTGTACTGCCGCGCGAAGTCCTTCGTGGCCGCCCACACCCATCTCGACGCGACCAAGCTGCGCGCCCTCGACCCGGCGGCGGACGAGGCCGGCGTCCGGGCCGCTCTGCGGGCCGTCGAGGGCGTCTGCGCCGGGGGAGCGGCGGCGGGACAGGCCGCCCGCGACGACGCCGGACGGCGCTTCCGCTGGCTGATCGCGCCCCGCTCCACGGTCGTCCAGCCGGGGCCCGTGCACACCGGTCTCACGGCGGATCCCGCCGCCGAGGCGCTGCGGCTGCTCGATCTGCTGGTCAGGTAATGGATCACACCTGCGGAGCAGGACGTTGACACTGGGTGCCAAGGCTTCTAGCGTCACGTCTGCTGAAGGTACTAAGCGGTTGCTCACCGGAGGGGCGTACCGTGAGGGCCGCAGGCTTCGGTCTGTCAGAGGGCTTCCCAAGGGCGAGGAGAACCAGCAATGTCCACCACTGAGCAGCGCGTCGCCGTAGTCACCGGTGCCGCGCGCGGCATCGGCGCCGCGACCGCCGTACGACTGGCCGCCGAGGGCCGCGCCGTCGCGGTGATCGACCTCGACGAGGCCGCGTGCAAGGACACCGTGGAGAAGATCACCGCCGCCGGCGGCAAGGCGATCGCGGTGGGCGCCGACGTCTCCGACGAGGCGCAGGTCGAGGCCGCCGTGGCACGGGTCGCCGAGGAGCTCGGGGCGCCGACCATCCTGGTGAACAACGCGGGCGTCCTCCGCGACAACCTGCTGTTCAAGATGAGCGCGTCCGACTGGGACACGGTCATGAACGTGCACTTGCGCGGCTCCTTCCTGATGACGCGGGCCGTTCAGAAGTGCATGGTGGACGCCAAGTTCGGCCGCGTCGTCAACCTCTCCTCCTCCTCGGCGCTCGGCAACCGCGGCCAGGTCAACTACTCCGCCGCCAAGGCCGGTCTGCAGGGCTTCACCAAGACGCTCGCCTTCGAACTCGGCAAGTTCGGCGTCACCGCGAACGCCGTAGCGCCCGGCTTCATCGTCACCGACATGACCGCCGCCACCGCCGAGCGGGTCGGCATGGGCTTCGAGGACTTCCAGGCCGCGGCCGCGACCCAGATCCCGGTCCAGCGCGTCGGCAACCCGGACGACATCGCCAACGCGATCGCCTTCTTCACGGGCGACGCGGCCGGATTCGTCTCCGGCCAGGTGCTGTACGTGGCCGGCGGACCGCTCAACTAGGCCCGGGGGACAGGGACATGACCACTGTGGAACTCTCGGGCAAGGTCGCCCTCATCACCGGCGCGAGCCGCGGCATCGGCTACGGCGTCGCCGAGGCGCTGATCGCCCGCGGCGACCGGGTGTGCATCACCGGCCGCAACGAGGACACGCTCAAGGAGGCCGTCGAGACGCTCGGCGCCGACCGCGTGATCGGCGTCGCGGGCAAGGCGCACGACGAGGCCCACCAGGCCATCGCCGTCGAGCGCACCATGGAGGCGTTCGGCCGCGTGATCGGCGTCGCGGGCAAGGCGCACGACGAGGCCCACCAGGCCATCGCCGTCGAGCGCACCATGGAGGCGTTCGGCCGCGTCGACTTCCTGGTCAACAACGCCGGTACGAACCCGGTGTTCGGACCGATCGCCGAGCTCGACCTCAACGTGGCGCGCAAGGTGTTCGAGACCAACGTCATCTCCGCGCTCGGCTTCGCCCAGCTGACGTGGAAGGCGTGGCAGAGCGAGAACGGCGGCGCGATCGTCAATATCGCCTCCCTCGCGGGTGTCTCGGCCTCGCCGTTCATCGGCGCGTACGGCATCAGCAAGGCCGCCATGATCAACCTGACCCTTCAGCTGGCGCACGAGTTCGCGCCCAAGGTGCGGGTCAACTCCATCGCGCCCGCCGTCGTCAAGACCCAGTTCGCCAAGGCCCTGTACGAGGGCCGTGAGGAGGAGGCGGCCGCGTCCTACCCCCTCGGCCGGCTCGGCGTGCCGTCGGACATCGGGGGCACGGCCGCGTTCCTGACTTCGGAGCAGTCGGACTGGATCACCGGGCAGACGCTGGTGGTCGACGGCGGGAAGTTCCTCAACGCCGGAGTCTGACGGCCGGTTCGCGGACGCCCGGGCGGCCTGGCCGGAATCCGCTCGGGCGCCCCCTGACAAGGGCGTACGCAGGAAGGACACCGTTCCGACACCGTTTGGGTATACCCGCTGATCAAGGGCTATGTGGATGTGAAGACGCATCCGGCCGGGCGCTGCGGTATCGTGCGCCCACCCTTGCGGGATGGCCGATCGAGGAGTGTGCGCGTGTTCAAGCGGGACAGATACCTGCGTCGACTGGGGGCTATCACGTCGATATCCCTGGTCGCCGGATGCGGAGTCTTCTCGTCGGAGTCTTCCGACGACGGGAAGACGATCCGGGTGGGAACCACCAGTGAGCCCAGCACCCTGGATCCGGCGGCCTCCTGGGACAACTCGTGGGAGCTGTTCCGTAACGTTCACCAGACCCTCCTGAACTTCCCCGCCGGCGCGTCCGAGCCCGAGCCCGACGCCGCCGAGAGCTGCGAGTTCACCGACGGTTCGAGCAGCGTGTACAGCTGCAAGCTGCGCGAGGGGCTGCAGTTCTCCAACGGCCACACGCTGGACGCGAAGGCCGTCAAGTACTCCATCGACCGGATCAAGAAGATCAACGTCAACGGCGGCCCCGCCGGTCTGCTGACCAGCCTCTCCAGGATCGAGGCGACGAACGACCGAGAGATCGTCTTCCACCTGAACCAGCCCGACGCGACGTTCCCCTTCGTGCTCTCCACGCCCGCCATGTCGATCGTGGACCCCGAGGAGTACCCCGCGAACGAGCTCCGCAAGGACGGCAAGGTCTCCGGCTCGGGGCCGTACAACCTGCAGTCCTACGAAGAGGGCAATCGGGCCGAACTGGCCAAGAACGGCAGCTACAAGGGCATCGCGGACCGCAAGAACAGCTCCGTCACGATCCGCTACTTCCAGGATTCGGCCAAGATGGCCGACGCCCTCAGGGACAAGCAGATCGACGTCGTCTACCGCGGCCTGCGCGCCTCGGACATCGTCGACATCCAGGACAACAGCGGTGACGAGGGCCTCCAGCTCGTCGAGAACCCCACCACCGAGATCAGCTACCTGGTGTTCAACCCCAAGGACCCGTGGGCCAAGAGGGTCTCGGTCCGCAAGGCGATCGCCCAGCTCGTCGACCGGCCCGCCCTCGCCCACAACATCTACAAGGACACCGTCGAGCCGCTGTACTCGATGATCCCCAAGGGCCTGGTCGGCCACACCACGGGCTTCTTCGACGACTTCGGGAACCCCAGCTCCGCCAAGGCCAAGCAGCTCCTGGAGGACGACGGCATCACCGAGCCCGTACCGCTCACCCTCTGGTACACGACCGACCGCTACGGGTCCCAGACCAAGCCGGCCTTCGAGGAGCTGAAGCGGCAGCTCGAAGCCCCCGGCCTGTTCAAGGTCACGCTCAAGAGCCGCCCCTGGAAGACGTACGTCGCGGGCTACCAGAAGGGCGAGTACCCGGTGTTCGGGCGCGGCTGGTTCCCCGACTTCCCCGACGCCGACAACTTCATCGCCCCCTTCGTGGGTGAGCAGAACGCGCTCGGTACGCCGTACGAGACACCCGAGATCACCGGCAAGCTGATCCCCGATTCGCGTCGGGAGAGCGACCGCGGGGCCGTGGCCGCGGACTTCGAGAAGGCTCAGCAGATCCTCCTGGACGACGCCCGGCTGCTGCCGCTGTGGCAGGGCAAGCAGCACGTGGCCGCGAACGAGGAGATCGGCGGCGCGGAGAACGCCATCGACCCGGCCACGATGATGGCGATGTGGGAGCTGTACTGGAAGACCAGCTGGTAGGTCCACCGCTTCGGCACTCGGGCCCGATTGTCAGTGGGCGCCTGTAGGTTCTGTGCTCTGACGGTGGCCGCGCCTCGCGCGGTCACCCATGGCCACGTGCTCCGTGGCTGTGAAGTGAGCGCACACCGGAGGAAGTTGACGTGACCGACACCGCCATGCTGCCCGAGTCCTGGCGCGGCGTCCTGGGCGAAGAGCTCCAGAAGACCTACTTCAAGGAGCTCACCGAGTTCGTCGAGGAGGAGCGCGAGCAGGGTCCCGTCTACCCGCCGCGCGAGGAGGTCTTCGCCGCGCTCGACGCGACGCCGTACGACCGCGTGAAGGTGCTCGTCCTCGGCCAGGACCCGTACCACGGCGAGGGCCAGGGCCACGGCCTGTGCTTCTCGGTCCGTCCGGGCGTGAAGACCCCGCCCTCGCTGCGCAACATCTACAAGGAGATGCAGGCGGAGCTGGGCACGCCGATCCCGGACAACGGCTATTTGATGCCGTGGGCCGAGCAGGGCGTCCTGCTGCTCAACGCGGTGCTGACGGTCCGCTCCGGAGAGGCCAACTCGCACAAGGGGAAGGGCTGGGAGAAGTTCACGGACGCGGTGATCCGGGCCGTGGGCGACCGGCCCGACCCGGCGGTCTTCGTCCTGTGGGGCAACTACGCGCAGAAGAAGCTCCCCCTCATCGACGAGGAGCGGCACATCGTGGTGAAGGGCGCGCACCCCTCGCCGCTGTCCGCGAAGAAGTTCTTCGGCTCGCATCCGTTCACGCAGATCAACGAGGCGGTCGCCAAGCAGGGTCACGACCCGATCGACTGGCGGATCCCCGACCTGGGCTGAGACCAGGTCACCACGTCACGACGTCACCACGACGCGTGTTGCGACCAGCCGCCACAAGGCCCGTTCCGGCCGTCCGCCGGGCTGGGTCCGGCTGGTGAGCGGGACCGGTCCGGCTGGCCGGAGTGCTCGGCTCGGCCGGTGAGTGGGACCGGTCGGTAGGCCCGATTCGGGCCGGTCGGTGACGTGTCCGTCACCGGCCTGGCCCAGTGGCGTGCGGAGCCGCCGGGGCCGCCTGAGCTCGATTGTCAGTGTCTGCCGTTAGCGTCGGGAAAGGTGACGGAACGACCGGCGCGGGCGCGGCGGCCGGCGGGCGAGCGTGGAGGACGATCCGGTGGCGGAGCAACAGGAACAGGCGGCGGCCGACGCGATGACGACCAGGATCGGACAGGTCGCCATGCTTCTCCACGGCGGTGACCGCGAGGAGGCCCGGGGCCGCTTCCTGGACCTGTGGGCCGAGATCGGCGAGGACGGCGACGCGCTGCACCGCTGTACGCTCGCGCACTACATGGCCGACGCCCAGGACGACCCCTCGGACGAACTCGCCTGGGATCTACGGGCGTTGTCGGCCGCGGACGAACTCACGGATGCCCGGACCGCGGAGCCCCACCGGTCGCTCGCGGTGCGGGCCTTCTATCCCTCCCTGCATCTCAGCCTCGCCGCCGACTACGTGAAACTCGGCCGCTCCGAGGCCGCCCGCAGCCATCTGCGCCGGGCCCGCGACACCGTCGGCGTCCTCGGCGACGACGCGTACGGGGACGGGATCCGGGCGGGCATCGGCCGCCTGGAGCTGAGACTTGACGAGGAGGGGCCGTCGGGCGGGGCGCCCGAAGCGGCTCCGGGTGAGGGGAGAGGTCCGGGCGGCGAGACGCTGGGGCCACCGCGGCAGCGGCCCTAGAAGTCGCCCCGCGGTGGTGCCGTACGGGGCGCGGACCCGGGAGCGGAGAGACGGGCGACGCACAGGGCGTCGCATTGGGCGGCGCCCTGGTTGTCGCCCCGGTGGGTACGTCGCCCTCGTGGATCGGCGCCCCGGTCCGTCAACGTCCGTACACGTCCTTGCACATGGCCGCCTGCGTGCTGTCCGGGTCCCAACCGCCGTACTGCCGGCCCAAGGCGCACACATCCGTGCCCACCGGAGCAGCGGCCCTGGGCTGACGCGGGACCGTGGGGTGCTCGGGCCGCCGGGGTTCCGGGCGCCGCGGCGGATCGGCGGGGGCATGGCGCGGAGGGTCCGCAGGGGCCGCGGCGGGGGCCGAAGGCGCCGTACGGCGGGGCGTGGACGCGGGTGCCGACGGGCGCCGGGGCGGGCCGATCATCTCCAGGGCCTCGCGGGCCGGAGCCTGCACGATCTGGGGCTCGGCTCTGCCGCCCGGACGCGGTTCCGAGGCCGGAGACGGCGTGGACGGCGGGCCGGGAGCGAGCGGTCGCTGGACGGTCACGCAGCCGGAGACGGCCGAGACGGCCACGGTGACCAGGAGCGTTGCGGTGGTCGCGGTTCGATGCACCCGCGCAACTCTGCTGTGTCCGCCCCTATTTGGGGAGCTGACAAGCGGAGGATGCCCCGCATGGGTGAACGACCGGTGCGCTGGCCTCCGGCGGTTCGGGGAGGGGTGTGCGTCGGCTGCGGGTCGGTGGGGGCTGGTCGCGCAGTTCCCCGCGCCCCTAAGAGGGGCGCCCTGGTTGCCGACGGCCTTGCCCATACCTACGCGCCTCAGTCGCCGGTGGCGCCGTCGATCCGTTCGCGGATCAGGTCGGCGTGGCCGTTGTGGCGCGCGTACTCCTCGATCATGTGGGTGTAGATCCAGCGCAGGTTGAAGGGCTTGTCGGTGAACCTGCTCCTGCCCTCGGACAGGTCGTCCAGGGCGAAACGTGCCGCGTTGCGGCGGGCGGTCGCGATCTCGGTCTGCCAGGTGCCGTACGCCTCCTCCCAGGTGTCCTTCTCGGTGAGGTGGAACTCGCCGTCCCGGTCCTCGTCGCTGTAGTAGATCGGCCCCGGATCGTCGGCTGTCAGGACCTTGCGGAACCAGCTCCGCTCCACCTCCGCCATGTGCCGGACGAGACCCAGCAGGGAGAGCTCCGACGGGGGCACGGACGCCGTCCTGAGCTGGGCGTCGTCCAGACCCTGGCACTTCCACGCGAGGGTTTCGCGGTGGTAGTCGAGCCAGCCCTCCAGCATGGCTCGTTCGCCGGCGTCGGTCGCGGGTTCGCTGCGCTCAATGGTCATGGCCGCATCATCGCGGAGATCCGACCGGACGGCCCAGTCCTTTTTGCGGCGGTGCCGCGAGCAGCGGGCGGCCGGCCCCGCGGCATGCCCCGCAACAGCTCCCGAGCTCCCGTGGTCCGGCCCGCACCGCGCAGAGTGACGGCACGTCCGCGTCGTACGAACCCGCCGTGTACGACCGCCATCGCTCGCGAGGCGGCCTCGGTCGTCCAACTCATCACGATGCGGAGCCGTCCTGGCACCGCCCCGCCCAACGCCGCCCTTGGTCGCCCGAGGTGCCGAACACCGGACCGGCCCTCTTCCCGCGGAGTTTCGCCGGGATCGCCGACTGGCGGCCGACTCGGGCGCCGTATGCTTCCGGCGAGACGCGCGCGGGCACGGCTCGGACACTTCGGATCCTCGGAGGAGACCCCTGTGAAGGTCGGCTGCATCGGACTCGGCGACATCGCGCAGAAAGCCTATCTGCCGGTGCTCGCCACCCGGCCGGGGCTCGAACTGCATCTGCACACGCGGACGCCCGGCACCCTCACCAGGGTCGCCGACAACCTCCACCTTCCGGCCGGACAGCGGCACACCGACCTCTCCGAGCTGCTCGCGCAGGACCTCGACGCGGCGTTCGTGCACGCGCCCACCCACGCGCACCCCGAGATCGTGACCCGTCTCCTCGACGCGGGCGTGGCCACGTATGTCGACAAGCCGATCGCGTACGAACTCGCCGACTCCGAACGCCTGGTGAGGCTCGCGGAGGAGCGGAACATCAGCCTGGCCGTCGGCTTCAACCGGCGGTACGCACCCGGGTACGCGCAGTGCGCCGACCACCCGCGCGAGCTGATCCTGATGCAGAAGAACCGCATCGGCCTGCCGGAACAACCCCGCACGATGATCCTCGACGACTTCATCCACGTCGTGGACACCCTGCGGTTCCTGGCGCCG
This sequence comes from Streptomyces sp. NBC_00878, assembly GCF_026341515.1. Classification (NCBI taxonomy): domain Bacteria; kingdom Bacillati; phylum Actinomycetota; class Actinomycetes; order Kitasatosporales; family Streptomycetaceae; genus Streptomyces; species Streptomyces sp. NBC_00878. Next base: position 9,311,054 of record NZ_JAPEOK010000001.1, read on the forward strand.
GGGCCGGTCGACGACGTGACCGTGCGGGCCCGGGGCGAGAACGGACTGCTGCACCACGTCGTGCTCCAGCTCGCCGGGGAGGGGTTCACGGCTCTCGGCGTGATGAACCGGCTGAGCGGCTCGAACGAGGAGATCCTCGAAGTGTCCGGGCAGGACACCAAGCGTCAGGTCGTCAACCTCGCCGAGGTCATCGACCACAAGGGCCAGCCGACGATACGCCGGCGCGGTGACTGGGTCCCGGTGGCCCGGCAGCGCGGCATCGAGCAGGTCGTGCTCGCGTTCCTCGACGCGGTGCGCGCCGGCAAGGTGCTCAGCGCCCGGGACGCGCTGGCGACCCATGAGCTGTGCGAGCGGGTGGTACGAGCGGTGACGGACCGGCCCGCCTGAGCCGCGACGACCGGGCGACCTCCGTCACGCCCAGGGCGGCCAGGATCAGCAGCGCCGCGTACACCGGCCACTGGCCGAACCGTGCGTACGGGGTGACACCGTGGGCCAGCGGTACGTCGTACACCGCAGCGGCACTGGCGTCGGTGCCGAGCCAGGAGCCGACGCGCTCGCCGCTCGGGCCGTAGACCGCGGAGACGCCGGTGAGCGTCGCGTGCACCATCGGCCGGCCCGTCTCGGCGGCCCGCAGTGCCGCCAGCGACGCGTGCTGTTCGGGCGCCCAGCTCTGCTGGAACGTCGAGGTCGCCGACTGGGCGAGCAGCAACTCGGCGCCGCCTCGCGCGAGATGACGGCTCATGTCCGGGAACGCCGACTCGAAGCAGACCATCGGGCCGATGCGCAGCCCGCCCCCGACGTTCATCACCACCTGCTCCGAGCCGCGCATACGGTCCTCGCCCGCCGCCTTGCCCACGGACGTGGCCCAGCCGAGGAGGGCACGGGCCGGAACGTACTCGCCGAAGGGCACGAGCCGCATCTTGTCGTAGCGGTCGCCGGTCGGGCCCTCGGGACCCACCAGCACCGAACTCTTGTATATGCCGGGCCGGTCGGAGCGGCGCGCGTCCACGTTGACCAGGATGTCCGCGTCCACCTCGCGCGAGAGCGCGGCGATCCGGTCCGCGAGGTCGGGCCGGTCGGCGAGGTCGAAGCCGACGCTGCTCTCGCCCCACACGACGAGGTCCACGTCCTGCCCGGCCAGCTGCCGGGTCAGCGTCTCCTCACGCGCGAACCGTTTCTCCGGGCTGAGGGCGCCGTCGATCACGCCGGGCTGCACGACGGCGATCCGGACCCGGCCGTCGACATCCGGTCGCGGGGACCAACCCCAGGCCGCCGAGGTGGCCGCGGCCGTCGCGACCAGCCCGGCGACCGCGGGCACCCGGGACTGCCGTACGGCGACGAGGACGGCGACCGCGACGTTCACGGCGACGAGCAGGAAGCTCAACAGCCACACCCCGCCCACCGAGGCGAGCCGCAGCGCGGGCTCCACGTCCCACTGGCTCGACCCGAGCAGACCCCAGGGTCCGCCCAACCCCTCCCAGGAGCGCACGAGTTCGACCATCAGCCAGGCGGAGGGCAGCACGAACAGGGCGGCGGCGATCTGGCCCGCCGAGGGCACCCCGGCCAGGAACCTGCGGGTCAGCCAGCCCCACGGTGCCCATAGCGCGCCCAGCAGAGCCGCTATCACGAGCGTGAAGACGTGCAGGCTCGGCAGCAGCCAGTGGTGCACGGCCAGGATGAAGCCGAACCCGCCGAGCCAGCCGTCGTACGCCGCACGCCGCGCGGTCGGAGCCGAGCGCGCGAGCAGGATCCACGGCACCAGCGCGACATACGCGAACCACCACAGCGACGGCGCCGGGAAGCTCAGCATCGGCAGCGCACCGGCGAGAAAGGCCGCGCCGCCGCGCCACCAGGGGGAGCCGAGGCGTCGGCGCCAGTCAGCGGCGGACAGCTTCATGCAGCGCCTCCCTCGACCCCCGAAGCACGGTGCGTGACTCCAGTGTGCGCGCACCGGGACGATCTCCGTAAGGGGGCCTCGGCTGGGGTGGGCACGGGCTGAGGCGAAGCGTCCGTTCGGGGGCCGTGGGCTGGGGGCGGAGCGTCCGCCGGGCGGGGCACGCTCGCGAAAGGGCCGTGCGTGGACTCAGTGGGCGGCGGGTTCCTGGAGCGCCTGCGTGGCCCGGCGCCACTTCTCGTGGATGACCACCTCGCGCAGCCGCCAGCCGTTGTACGTACGCAGCAGCCCGAAGTCGTACCGCCCGCCGGACATGTAGTTGGGCTCGGTGGATCCGTCGTCCTGTCCCGCGAACCGCATCGGGTTGACGTAGTCCGCCTGGACCCGGGCGGTGTCGCCCGTGTCCCCCTGGAGCGATTCGAACCGGATCCGCCGGTTGACGATCAGATGCTGCCGCATGGGGAACAGCTCCATGCTCTGAGCGAGCCACTCGGCGACCTGCTCGGCCTCCCCCTCGATGCCGCCCGACGACCGGTAGTCCGCCCGTCCGTCCGGCGTGAACAGCCCTCGGTACGCCTCCCAGTTCCCGTCGTCGACCGCCACCGCGTATTCGGTGACCAATCCGTCGACCGCGAGCCGATCCATCACCGTCGCCAGTTCCACGCGCTGCGTCATCGGCTCAGTGTTGGCCACAGGGAGGTCCGAGCCAAGGGGTGTGCAGGGATATTCACCGTCCGTGCGCCGTATGGACGAACGAACCCGGCCCCGAGGAACGATCAATGGCCCCGTCCTCGCGACTGAGATCGTGGGCCGCGGGTGGCCCGTACATGGATCACGGGCAGGGCCACGGGATCATGCCCGCGCCAGGCACGGGATCATGTACGAGCCGGGCCACGGGATCACGCACGGCAACGCCATGGTTCACGAAGGAGCGCTCATGTCTCGTCCCGTCACGGTCGTCACGGGTGGCAGTCGCGGGATCGGCGCCGCGACCTGCCTGCGGCTGGCGGCGGACGGCCACGACCTGGTGGTCGGCTACACCCGCGACGACGAGGCAGCGGAGCGGACCGCGATCGCCGTACGCGAGGCCGGGGCGCGGTGTGTGACGGTACGCGCGGACGTCTCCGACGAGGCGGACGTCGAGCGGCTCTTCGACACGGCGGCGGAGCGGCTCGGGGCGGTGACGGGCCTGGTGAACAACGCAGGCGTGACCGGTCCGCTCGGCCGGCTCGCCGACACGGACACCGCCGAACTGCGCAGGGTGGTGGAGGTCAACCTCCTGGGCACGCTGCTGTGTTCGCGCCGGGCCGCGCGTGACATGGCACCCCGGCGGGCCGGTGTCATCGTCAACGTGTCGTCGGCGGCGGCCACGCTCGGCAGTCCCGGGGAGTACGTCCACTACGCGGCCACCAAAGCGGCGGTCGACGCGCTGACCGTTGGCCTCTCGAAGGAACTCGGCCCCGACGGCATCCGCGTCAACGCCGTCGCCCCGGGCCTCATCGACACGGAGATGCACGCGGCGATGGGGGATCCGGACCGCCCGGCCCGGCTGGCGCCGTCGATTCCGCTCGGGCGGCCGGGGGATCCCGCGGAGGTCGCGGCGGCCGTGGCGTGGCTGCTGTCACCGGAGTCGTCCTACGCGACGGGCGCGGTGCTGCGGGTGGCGGGCGGCCGCTGACGGCCGAGCGTCCCTATGCGCCTATGCGCCTATGCGCCTATGCGCCTATGGGTCGCGGACGGCCACGTAGCCCGGCATCACGCCACGGTCAACGCATCACGCCACGGTCATCTCACGTCACGAACATGACGTCACGGGCATCACGCCGCCTCGATGACCTCGTCACGCACCGCCGCGGCCCACTCCACGACCAGCAGTTCGTACTCGGCCCTCTCCTGGGTCGACAGGGAACCGCCGGCGCGTATCCATAGCGCACGGATCTGCTCATTCAGCACGGCAGCAGACCGCGCGGAACCAGGGCTCACGGAATTGGGGGACATGCGGAACAGCGTAGGGCCAAGGACTGACAGTGCGCTACCAAACGACTACCCATGTCGTATGTGGTTGGTCACGCCAAAAGCGTTTGGGGGTCGGCGCCTTGGGAATTAGGGCCTGTCCGGCGGCCCCTTCAGGGCCGTTCGGCCCAGGTGCGGGACCAGTCGAGCAGGGGGCCCATCGCCGTCACGAGGTCCTCGCCGAGAGGCGTGAGGCGCCAGGCCGTGTCGTCCGTGGGTGTCGCGATGCCCGCTTCGCGGAGGTCGGTGAGGCGGGCCGACAGGACGCTGGAGGACATGGCGTCGCAGCGGCGCTGGAGATCGCGGAAGCCGATCGGCGCACCGCTCCGGTGCAGTTCCCAGATCACGCGGAGCGTCCAGCGGCGGCCGAGGAGGTCCAGTGCGGCCATGACGGGACGGCCGCCGGCCGAACCGCGTACGGGACGGCCGGGTCGAGGTGCCGTACCCAAGATGCCGTCCCTCTCTGTGTCTCGGCGAACCGGCGGCCGTGACTCACCGAACCGACAACCGCGACTCACCGAACCGACAACTGCCCGTGCGTTCCTTTGCGTCCCCACCCTTGCGCTTCGATTTCAGAAGCGCAAGGGTCGGTGGACATGAAGCAGCGCATCGACGGCGTCACGCCGCCCTATGACCCCGAATCCGAAAGCGAGTTACACCGCTGGATGCCGCCCGGCGTCACCCAGGAACCCCTGATGCTCTTCAAGGTCCTGCAACGCCACCCCGACCTCGCCTCCCGCATGCGAACCCTCGGCGCGGGCCTGCTCGTCCACGGCAGGCTCTCCGACGCCGACCGCGAGTTGGTCATCGCCCGGGTCGCGGCCCGCTGCGGCTGCGCGTACGAGTGGGGCGTCCATATGGCCGCGTACGCCGATGCCTCCGGTCTCGGTCCGGAGCGGATTCCCCTCACGGTGACCGGAGCTCCGGCCGATCCGGGCTGGACGCCCCGCCAGGGGGCGTTCCTTCAGGCCGTCGACGAACTCCACGACACAGCCAGCCTGTCCGACGACGCCTGGACCGGCCTCCGCGCCCACCTCGACGAACTCGAAGCCCTGGAGTTCCTGGTCCTGGCCGGCTGGTACCGCACCATCGCGTACGTGGCCAACGGGCTGCGGATCGAACAGGAGCCGTGGGCACGGCCGTTCCCGGAAGGGTGAGCCGGTCGAAAGGCCCCGTGAAGAGTGGGGGCCTTCTCGTACGTCGGCCGAGACTCCGGATCAGCCCGCCGACTCGGCCGCGTGCGGACTCAGTGCACCCATGCTGACCAGCACGATGATGACGATGCCGAGCAGGATGCGGTAGTAGACGAACGGCATGAAACTCTTGGTCGTGATGAACTTCATGAACGCAACTATGTCGACGTGTCCTGAGCGGCTTTGACCTGCTGTTTTCCACCATTTTTCAAGATCGAATGGGAGAGCAGTGGGAAATGGCGCCTTCCACTGCTCTCCCCCGCCGACCACGAACGGCGCAGCCACCTGCTTTGCAGCGAATCGGCAATCTCCTGCTCCCTGGCCAGGGCAACGTGCGAGTGGAGACCTTCATGCCGGCGGCCTCGTGGCCCATGCGGGTCTCCACGGCGATGCGACTGTGTCGATCTTCGTCCAGCCACTCCTTGCCGCCGTGACGAAGCAGGTACAGCCGCTTTCCGGCGTTCGTGGTCGCGGGGAACCGGCCCCTGACCCGCGGCCAAACTGTCCAACAAGGCACTGGCCGCAGTGCGCGCCTCGGTCGCTCACCAGCCCGGATGAGATTTTCGGCAAGGGCAGGATGTATGCGGCCGACTGGGACGATGAGGACGACAACGGTGCTCCGGATGGGCTGATCGGCACGTGAAGAGCTGTGCCGCGGTGACCTGCATGCCCTGGCGGTCGCCGGAGGCGCTCCAGCGGTCACCGCACCCGAGCGGGCGCTGGCCGCGTTTCTGCGTCTGCCCGCCGGGTGATCTCCGCACCGGGGCACCGCTGCTCTGGCACTCGTGCCCGTACGGGGCGGTGTAGCCGGTGGTCGGGTGCACGGTCGCCTCAGGTTGTCGGTGCCGTCGGCTAGCGTGCGAGGTATGCGCTACTTCAATACGGCCGGGCCGTGCGTCCCCACGCGTCACTACATGGTGCCGGCCCAGGAGCGGCTGCCCAGGGCCCGCGGGTACATCGAGCAGGGCCAGTACTTTGTGGTGCACGCGCCACGGCAGACCGGGAAGACGACGGTGCTGGCGGCGATGGCCCGGGAACTGACGGCCTCGGGCCGGTACGCGGCGCTGCACTTCTCGTGCGAGAGCGGGGAGGTGGCCGGGGAGGACTACGGCCAGGCCGAGTTGCTGGTGCTGGAGGCGATTCGGCGGTCCGCGGAGTCCGCTGGGCTTGCTGATGGGCTCGCGCCCCCCGCCTCCTGGCCCGACGCGGTGCCCGGGTCCCGGCTCACGCGGGGGCTGAGTGAGTGGGTGCGGAGCTGTCCGCGTCCGCTGGTGCTGTTCTTCGACGAGATCGACGCGCTGCGGGGAGGGAGCCTGCGCAGTGTGCTGCGCCAGTTGCGCGATGGCTTCACTGTCAGCCGTGGCGGCTTCCCGCATGCGGTGGTGCTGTGCGGGCTGCGGGATGTGCGTGACTACAAGGCGGCCTCGGGCGGGGATCCGGGGCGGCTTGGTACGTCGAGTCCGTTCAACATCAAGGTGGCGTCGCTGCGGTTGGGCGACTTCACCGAGGCCGAGGTCGCCGAGCTGTACGGGCAGCACACCACGCAGACGGGCCAGGATTTCACGGTGGATGCGCTGGAGCGTGCCTTCGGCTTTACCCAGGGACAGCCGTGGCTGGTCAACGCGCTGGCCCGGGAGGTCGTCGAGGAGATGGGGGTGGCGTCGGACACGCCGATCACGGCCGGGCACATGGAGGAGGCGAAGGAGCGGCTGATCCTGGCGCGTGCGACGCATCTGGACTCGCTGGCCGCCAGGTTGGGCGAGGACCGGGTGCGGCGGGTGATCCAGCCGGTGATCGCGGGCGAGCTGCTCCTGCCGACGGACACGTACGACGACGATCTGGCGTACGTGCGTGACCTGGGGCTGGTCGCTCCGGACGCGCCGGTGCGGGTGGCCAATCCGATCTACCAGGAGGTCATTGTCCGGGTCCTGGGGAACAACACGGAGGGCCAGGTCGTCGCCGCCCCGAGCAGCTTCCGGCTGCCGGACGGCCGGATCGACATGGACAAGCTGCTGTGCTCCTTTGCCGAGTTCTGGCGGGAGAACGGCGAGATCCTGGCCACCGCCTCGACCTATCCGGAGGCCGCAGCGCAGCTGGTGATGATGGCCTACCTGCACCGGATCGTGAACGGGGCGGGTTTCATCGACCGGGAGTACGGGATCGGCCGGCGGCGCGTGGACCTGCTGATTCGCCAGCCGTACACCGCTGCCGACGGTTCGCGGGCGGTGCAGCGCGAGGCGCTGGAGCTGAAGGTGTGGCGCCAGGGCCGCACCGACCCCCTCGCCGAGGGGCTGGCACAGTTGGACGACTACCTGGACCGCATGGAGCTGTCCACGGGCACCCTCGTCGTCTTCGACACCCGCCCGCAAGCAGCCCCGGTCCACGAGCGCACCGCCTTCTCGCAGCGGACCACGCCCTCCGGGCGCACCGTCACCCTGCTGCGCGCCTGACGGCCGGGAGACCTCAGCCAGGAGCGCCCCCGGATCTTCCTCCCGTGGGTCGTGTTCCCGGAGCAGCACGGGTTCGGTGCGGGAGCTGGAGGGGCTCCGGTGTCACCGTCCGACCTGCCCCAGGCCGATGCACGCTCGACGGTGGAGGCGAAACTCGCCCTGTTCGAGAGACTGTTCGCGGGCCGCGCCGACGTGCACGCCCTGTTGGGTGCCAGGAGTCCCGCACATACGTTGAGCTGGGCGTTCGTCAGACTTTCGTGATCTTCGTCAGGCTGTGTCGCGGTCCTCGTGGATGAGTTCACTGAGGACGTCGTGGCGCTGGATGTGCTGGGCGGGGAAGGGGATGACGTCCGGATCGTCGGCTGGTGCGCGAAGGTGCAGGGCCCGGTGCGGCCTTCCGAGTTGTAGTGCTCGGCGTATTCGGCGAGGACACGCCGTGCGTGTTGCTTGTTGTAGATCAGCATCCGGTCGGTGCACTCGGCCCGCACGCTGCGGATGAACCTCTCCACGTGGGCGTTCATCCGCGGTGTCTGTGGCGCGCTCTTCAGGATCTCGATGCCGTCGGCGGTGAAGACGGCATCGAACGCCTGGGTGTAGCGGCTGTCGCGGTCGCGTAGCAGGTAGCGGAAGCTGGCGGCGCGGTCTGCGAGGTTGGCGAGGAGGTTCCTCGAGAGCTAGCGGTGGTTTGTTGACGGCGGGTTCGTGCGGGAGTAGGCCGTGAGGTGAAGGCGTCAACTACGGTCTGGGGAGCCTGAGATGACAAAGCGGCTGCCGTGTCCGCCTGCTCCGGGTCCGTTGGAGGCGTATGCCGCCCGGTTCGATGATCTCTTCGGGACGTTGGCGCAGCGGCGGGGGTTTCGTGAGTATCTGGCCGGTCTGTTGCTGCCGCGGGACCGCAACAAGACGCTGACCTGCCTGGCGGGCACGGAGCCGGTGGTGGGTGCCCAGCATGCGGCGGTGCAGCGCCTGCAGTTCTTCCTGTCCGAGTCGACCTGGGACGGCGAGCAGGTCAATGCCCGCCGGCTGGAGCTGTTGCTGGCCGACCCGGCCACTGAACCGCATGACGGCGGGGTGCTGGTCATCGACGATTCCGGGGACCGCAAGGACGGCGGCGCGACCGCGCACGTGGGCAAGCAGTACCTGGGCTCGGTCGGGAAGATCGACCGCGGCGTGGTCACGGTGACCACCTGCTGGGCCGACGAACGCCTCTACTACCCGCTGCATGCCGTGCCCTACACCCCCGCCCACCACTTCCCCGGCGGGAAGAATGACCCGGCCTTCCGCACCAAGCTGCAGATCGGGGCCACCCTGGCCCGCGCGGCGAAGTTGGCGGGCGTGGTGTTCCGGGCGGTCGTCGCCGACTGCGCCTACGGCGACCACAACACCTTCCGCGCCGAACTGTCCGACGCCCGCATGCCGTTCGTGATGGCCCTCAAACGCGGCCACGGCACCTGGCAGTACAGGGACGCCTTCCGGCCCGTCGATGCCGCCCGCGAACTGGCCTGGCACGGCCCCGAACAGAGCGGCGACTGGCAGCCGGTGACCCGCAACTTCCGCAATGGACGCACCGCGACCTGGTGGGCCGCCGACGCCCAGCTGGGCTGGTGGGGACCCAATGGCGTGATCCGGCTCGTGGTGGCCACCACCGACCCGACCAGCCTGCCCGAGACGTCCACCTGGTACCTGGCCACCAACTTGCCCCGGCCCGGATCACCCCGCGAGGCGCACAGCCGCCACCCGGCCGCCGATCTCACCGAAGTGGTACGGCTCTACGGGCTGCGGCACTGGGTCGAGCAGAGCTACAAGCAGGTCAAGGACGAACTCGGCTGGGCCGACTTCCAGGTCCGCTCCGACACCGCGATCCGCCGCCACCAGACCCTCGTGAACTGTGCGTTCAGCTTCTGCTGGAACACGTGGTTCACCCCCGACCCGCCCCCGCCCGCTCCGGCCGGCCCACCACCCGATCCCGACGCACCGTCAGGCCCGGTAGAGAGGGGGAGAACCCGGGTCCCAGCAGCCCCGACCGGCCTGCTGGCCCCAGGCCATCCGCACCGTCCGTGGCTGGCTGATGCCCTGGGCCACCCTGCAACGCTACTGGCGGGCCTGGACGACAGAGCCCCCGCCCACAGCCCTACAGGAACTGATCAACACGGTCGGCACCGGCAGACCCCTGCATCTCTACATCCCGGTCTAACAAACCACCGCTAGTGCTGTGACCGGAAAGGTTCACCGGGGTCGGGAGCGGATGAGTCTCTGGAGGGAGCGGACGGCCCGTGGGTCAAGCGTGAGAGGATCGCGGCCGTGACCATCAAGCTTCATGACTTCGACGGCGAACACTCGCTGACGTTGGATGTTGGTGGCCTGGCTGCTGATGCCGCAGTGGTCGATGCAGAACACGAGCCGAACGGATACTTCTGGGAAGGTCTCGTACGGTTTGCCTGGCCGGACATCGCCGAGCGCCTTGACTTCGACAGCGAGGCCGGCATGTTCTGCGCAGTCGGGAGTCCGAGCGACCTCGCGCTTCTCAAGACGGCCGTTGAATCAGTCATCACGAACCCCGAGGCAGTCCGCGACATCATCACCCGGGCGGAAACTTCGGGCTTCGAGTTCGACGATTAGAGATCCAACCCGATAGCAACACCAGGTGGGTCAGGGTGCTGTGCTGAGTGGGCGTCCGCCCCAGCGGATGCCCTTCTCGCTGCGGATCTGGGCACGCTCCTTGCGCTGGGCGGCCAGCACGTCGGGGTGTCGGGCGTTCTTGTTGCGCCAGCGCAGGTAGGCGTGCAACGCCCGGGTCTGGGTGGGGTGGCTGCGGTGGTTGGAGTTGGCGACGGTGAACTGCCGCAGTGGTCCGAAGTGGGCCTCGATCGGGTTGGCCCAGGATGCGTAGGTGGGCGTGAAACACAGCTCGACCCGGTTCCTCCTGGCCCAGCGCCGGATCGTCTCGCCCTTGTGGGCGGACAGGTTGTCCAAGATGACGTAGATCGGCGCGCCGTCCGGGCGGGCCGCGCGGATCGACCTCAGCGCGGCCAGGGAGTTCGCAGCGCCCTTCTTGCGGCGGTTGACGCCCCACAGGGTGTCGTCGCCTATCGAGTAGCAGCCGTGGAAGTAGCGGACGCCGTGGGTGCGGTGGTAGGTCGCGGGGTGCCGCTCGGGGTGGCCGGCAGGGGCCCAGCCGGAACCGCCGGTGGGGCGGATGCCGAGCGGGCCGAACTCGTCGAACGCGAACACCCGGTCCGGGAACCGCTCCAGGACGTGCTCGATCCGGTCGAGCTTGGTGTCACGCTCGGGGTCGGGTGATTCCTTCCAGGTCTTGGTGCGCTGGAAGGTGATGCCGCGGCGGCCGAGCAGGCACCGTAACGCCTCGCGGCCGATCCTGATCACGCGACCGTGCACGCGTCGCAGGTGGGCGGCAAGTTTGCGGACGGACCAGCGGGTGAAGGGCTGGCCGAGTTTGGTCGGGCGGGTGGTGGCCGTCGCGACGACGAAGTCCTCGTCGTCAGGACTGAGCAGGCGGGGACGGCCTCCCGCCCACTGAGGGTCCAGGCAGGCCAGGCCGATCTGGTTGAACCGGTGGATCACGTCCCGGACGGTGTCCTCGTCTGCCTGCACCAGCTGGGCAATCACCGGGACCCGGTTCCCGCCGACCGAGGCCAGCAGCATCATCGCCCGCCGGTAACGCACCGAACTGGTGCTGCCCCGGCGCACGATCTGCTGCAGCTTCTGCCCCTCCTGGTCGGTCAGTCTGCGCACACGGACAGGCTCGGCCACCGCACCTCCAGCGATCGGATCGGACGTCACCCCACATCCAACCGCCACGACCACCAACCCGGCGAACCAGCAGGGTGCCGGGTGTGAACAGGCGGTGCCGGCGCAGCCGGGAGGGTAGGTGCCGGGCGAGGGCAGCGAGCACTGCGCGGTCCGGCCAGGGCTCTCAGTCCTGCGCGGTGTGTGGCTGTCGAAGCGGCAACGGCGCCCCCGGTTTGGATGGCCGGTGCGGGGATCGGACGGACGGCGACAGCGGCCGCGGCTGCAGTCTGTGAGTTGCTGGGGCGCTCGGCAGGCGTCGCAGGGTCGGGACGGGAAACGGTCCTTGACGAACGCTGTGTGTCGTCCCTGGGCAGAGGGCCGGAGCGTGTCTGCGGGGCCAGCCGTGGGGGGGCGGTGGTGCCGAGAGTGTTGCCATGCTTCCACGATTCCATCGCGGGGAGTCCCCGATATGTATTTATTCCGGAATGCCTCCGACGCAGTGTTCCGTACACTTTATGTGCATCTGTGTAATGCTCACCTGGAGCAGGGGACCTGTCCCCGAGTGGTGGCCAGGAGCACGGTCGGCCGGTAGCCAGAGTGCCTGTAGCACTTGTGCCCGGGCGGCGCGAGTTGGCGCGAAGACTCCTGGCGAATCCTGTGAGGCTGTAGCTATGAGTGGGCGATGTCCCACAGCCGCACTTTCGCGTCCTTCTCGTCGCCGGTGGCAAGGGTACGGCCGTCGGGCGACCAAGCGACGGAATGCAGGCCAGTGTGGTTTGCGGTGCGGGTGGAGATTGTTTTGTGCGTGGTCAGGTTCCACAGCAGTACCTTGCCGTGATCGTTGACGGAGGCGAGGACGTTGTCGTCCTTCGAGTTGAAGGCCACCCCCGTCACGGATACTGACGCGCCTGCTGTCGGATCGTGCAAGGTGAACATCGCCTTGCCCGCGACCAGGTCCCAGAGCCGGACTGTGCCGTCGGGGCTGCCGCTGGCGAGCTTGTGTCCGTCCGGACTGAACGCCACGGTGGACACCTTTTCGGTGTGCCCTTCCCAGCTGTACTGGAACTTGCGTTTGACAACGTCCCACATCTGTATGGCCTTGTCGGAACCTCCTGCGGCGAGCGTCTTGCCATCGGGGCTGAATGCCACGTCGCAAAAGCACCGACTCCACCAGTTCCCCTGGAGGGTGGTCAGCGTAGGGAGGGCCTTGCCTGTGGTCGTGTTCCACAACCGGAGTGTGCCGTCCGAGCCGCCGGTCGCGAGTATCTTGCCGTCAAGGCTGAGCGCGACGCTGAACCGCCCCTGTTTGGTGCCGGGCTTCGTCGTGGCGATGCTCTTCCCGGCGGGCAGGCGCCAGACCTGCGCGGTGGGGGCTGAGCCGAAGCCATTGGTGGCTCCGACAGCAAGGGTCGTTCCGTCGCGGCTGAATGCCACACTGCTGACGCCGTTGCTGGTGGTGGTGAGCGGCGTGAGCGGCGTGCGGGTCTTGAAATCCCATCGCCGGACGGCGGGGTCACCGTAGCCGACGGCGGCGAGGGATGTGCCTTCCGGGCTGAAGGCCAGGTCGTCGACGGAACCTTCAACGGTTTTGTCGGGGCGCAGAGGGAGGACGGCGGCAGGCTGTTCCAACAGGGTGCTGGCGGAGCCGGAAGCGGCGCTTCTGCCGGGAGCGCCGTGCAGGAGCCCCGACGGCCCGGGAGATGCCCTCGGATGCGTGGCTATAGTCCCAGGGCAGTTCCAGCGAACCGTCCTTGGGGAGCTCCGGTTCCGCGGTCTGCGCCCACTCCTGCATCGCACGGACCAGAACGCCGGAAACCGCCGCAGTGAGGTCCTGGCGCTCCGGGGGCGGAGCGTTGTCGGAGTTGGCTTCCACGATCCCGGCGCTCGTCACCACCAGCTCCAGGAACTCCACCAGGAGGAACCGCGTGGGCAGTTCGCCGGGCCCGAAGCCGTCGAGCCGCTCCATGGCCTCGCTGTCGCCGGGAGAGAGGGTCTAGTCGACGTCGGTCCGGGTGGCGGTGAGGGCGGCGAGCGCGCCACGCAGCAACTGGCGGCGCTTCATTGGATCATCTTCTCCATGGCGGGACTCCGTGCTGAGAGCGGCGGTGTCCTCCCAGGGTTGCGCAGCAAGTCGCAAGAAGGCTCCGGGAATGCGCAGACCGTCGGAGATTCTCTCGACAGTTGCGACGCGGTGTGACAGGAGATTGAGCTGCTGCTGTGGAAGCCGCCGACGGCGCGGGTCAGCGTTAATGCCTTCTACACGAGCGGCGGGCTGAGGAACTGGTACGTGAACTTCGAAAGCCATGGGAAAGCGGACGCCACGCTGCCGGGGCGGGCCGCCCGGACTGCGGAGGCGTGAGTGGAAGCCCAGCCTTCTCGTCCATCTGACGTAAACTCGTCCTGGGCGGTCAACTCCGACCGCTCTACTCCCGCGTGCCCAAGGAGGCGTGCCGTGGTCGAACAGTCGACGGAACCCCATGTGAATCTTGCCCTCGGCCTGCGGGCCGTACCCGGGGGGTACGCGGTGCTGCTCGGTGCCGGGGCTTCCGTATCGGCCGGCATGCTTTCCGCCTGGGGCGTCCAGTGCGATCTGATCCGCCAGATTGCCAGCATCGAGGGCGTCGAGATCCCCGACGGAGACGACGGTCCGTACGACTGGTACGTGAAGCGCTTCGAGCGCGAGCCGGCCTACGACACCCTCCTGGCTGACCTCGCCAGGACCATCGGCGGGCGCCAGGTGCTGCTCCGCTCCTACTTCGAGCCCGACGAGACGGAGCGCGAGCAGGGCATCAAGCAGCCCGCGGACGCGCACCGCGCTCTCGCCCGCCTGGTCGCCGACGGATACATCAGGGTGATCATCACCTTGAACTTCGACCACCTCGTCGAGGACGCCCTGCGCGAGGCCGGGCTGCGTCCGACCATCATCAGGCGCCCGTCCGACCTGGCCGGGATGATCCCCTTGCACGCGCAGCGCCAGGGCGTGGTCATCCACCTCCACGGTGACTACCTCGACCCGGACAGCATGCGCAACACCCCCGAGGAGCTCAAGGAGTACGAACAGGAGGTTGACAAGCTCCTGGACCAGGTCCTCGACGAGTACGGCCTGATCATCGCCGGATGGTCAGCCAAGTACGACCCGGCCCTCGCGAACGCCCTCAGACGCTGCCCCACCCGCCGCTTCGACACCTACTGGGCCGACCCCTACCCCCTCTCCACCACCGCCACTGAACTTTTGGAACAGCGCCAGGGCACTTACGTGCCAGCCGACGCCGACCGCTTCCTCACCCGCACCGCTGACGCCGTCACCGCCCTCGCCGAGCGCAACCGCGCCAACCCCCAGAACATCGCCACCGCCATCGCCACCGCCAAGCGCGAACTGCGCAGCGACGGCCCGGCAATCAACCTCCATGACACCCTGCGCCGCGAAGCCGCCCGCCTTGCCGACCACCCGCTGCGTACGACCACCGCTGACATCCCCCAGCCTGAGCTGGAGGCCGACCACGAGCGGCGGCTGACCGCGTGGGAGGCCGAGACCGAGACACTGGCCGCTCTTGCCGCGGTCACCGCTTACTGGGGCACCGATACCACCGACCGGTACTGGTTCGCCGACGTCGAGCGCCTCGCAACCGTCACTTGGGGCACCGGGCAGAGGGCACTCAACGACCTGCGCCGTGCGCCGGCCACCCTGCTCCTCCACAGCGCCGGTACCGCCGCCGTCGCGGCCGAGCGCTGGCCGCTGGCGGCCCGCTTGCTCACCGGCCCCCGCGCCCAGGACATCATGAGCAGGGTCGACATGCCTGCGGCGGCCCTGCTCGGGCCTGAGACGATTCTCGGCTTGCGCACCTCCGCGGCACGGGTTCACAGGTATCTCAAGCCCATCTTCACCGGGCATGTGGTGGCCAACGAGAGTGCCTTCACCGAGGCGTGGGAGCACTTCGAGTACCTGCGCCTGCTCATCCAGGAGGACGCCGGAAAGTACATCTCCTCGCCGCACCTGCTGGTCTCCGGGACGCGCGGCGACTACCGTCCGCTGGCATCCCACTGGCTCGATCGTGAACTCGCATCGGGTGACCAGCATCCGCTGCTGCTCGCCGGCTTCCTAGGCGGAGATCTCGACCGGGTCACCAGGACCCAGAAGACGGTGGACTCCCGCATCTCTGAGTGGGTCGACCAGATTGACTGGAGCACTAGCAGGGTGATCAACAGGTACGGACCGTTCTATCCCGACGAGCTGAACTGATCAGAGCGAACGAACACTGGGGGGCCGCCACCGACAAGGTGACGGTCCCCGGCACCTCTAGCCGCCCGCCCAGCGGTTCTGCCAGCCGCTTGAGAGGTGAGAGAGGTCGTCGCGGCCCTCGAGACCGCTTCCGACGCCCCCGTCCCGGCGACCGGCAAGCCGGCCCGCTTCATGCGGTCGGCTTCGCCGCGAGCTGTCCTGGGCCGTGAGCTCGCGGCGGCGCTGGCTGGCCGTCTGCCGGTCAACCTCCGGGATCAGTTCACGTCGACCGTAGCGTTCGCCGAGGGCGACGATCCAGCTCGGTGGGCGCGTCGGACCAGCGACCTGCTCGACCTGATCGGGAATCCAACGCGCATGCTGGCTGCGCTCGACCGGCAAGATCCCCGGGAGGTCTGAGAACGGCTTGTCCGCTCGTGAAGACTGATCGTCGGAGTGCCCGCAGCACGACTGCGAAGACGGTGTCGAACAGGGCGGGGTACTTCCCGTCACGGTCGCGGATCATGAACTGGGCCCGGCAGCTGGTGTCCTCGAGATCCATGACGAGGTTCCTGGCGGCCTGCCCCACCCAGGAGGCGGTCGGGTGCGCCGTCGCACCCAGGACGCGGATACGCCGGCCGCCGACCTCATCACCGACGCCTGGAGCAGCCCGCCGCCCGTCATGCCCGCTGCCGCTCCTGAGCAGCCCCGGGCCGAAGCACCCGAGCTGCTGACCGACGCATTGCCGGCGGAAGTCCCGGATGACGCCGTGGTCGGACTGTGTAAAGCCCAGCAGGACCCCCTGCCGGGGGGTCACGCTCGCCGCCCCGCGCTGGGCTCGCGCCAACGATCCGTACTTCCCGGCCTCGGCCGACAGGTGCGGAGCCGAACTCGTCTACCACGTCGGCGACCTCAAGAAGTGGGCCCGCAACCGGCCCCGCGCCGCCTCGGCACCACTGACCTGCACTGAGAAGCTGTTGTCTTTTCGATCTTGAGTGGTGTCCGTCGAACGGGAGTCTCGATCGGGTGATTGCGGCCGGTGCCGGGCATGGGAACAGGGCCTCTTGGTAGCTCGGAGGGTGTCTACGCCAACTCGCCTGCCAGGAGGCCCTGTTGTTGCAGTTGTATGCCACCGCGGAGACGGAGTCCACTTCGGTCACTCTCGCGTGTGACTGTCTGGCTCACCGGTTCGGGAACGCCGCCGACACCCCGATGCGTGAGCGGCGGTATCCGACGGACATGACGGACGCGGAGTGGGCCCGGGTCCTGCCGCTGCTGCCGGTGCCGGGCTGGATGCGTGGCCGGGGCGGCCGGCCGGAAGCGTATTGCCACCGGGCCATGCTCGATGCGATCCGGTATCTCGTGGACAACGGGATCAAGTGGCGGGCGATGCCCGTCGACTTTCCGCCGTGGGACCGCATCTATGCATTCTTCCGCCGCTGGCGCGACAACGCCCTGGTCAAGGAGTTCCACGACCGGTTGCGCGCGAGGGTCCGCGAGGAGTTGGGGCGGGACGCGCAGCCGACGGCCGGGGTGATCGACTCGCAGTCTGTCAAGGCGGATGCTGTCGTCGGCGCGGACAGCCGCGGCTTCGACGGCGGCAAGCTCGTCAACGGCCGCAAGCGGCACGTCGTGGTCGACACCCTCGGCCTGCTGCTGGGCGTGATGGTCACCGCCGCGGATGTCGGCGACCGCACCGCTGCCCAGGTCCTGCTTGAGCAGGTGGCCGAGGCACACCATCGCCTGGGCCTCGTCTGGGCCGACGGCGGCTACACCGGGAGCCTCGTCGAGTACTGCCTGGCCACGTTCGCCCTGGTCCTGGCGATCGTCAAACGCAGCGACGACCAGAAGGGGTTCGTGGTGCTGCCCAAGTGGTGGATCGTCGAGCGCCTCTTCGCCCACCTGATGCGAAGTCGCCGCCTGGTGCGCGACTTCGAGCGGCGCACCACCAGCGCGGAGGCGATGGTCTACTGGTCGATGACCCTGCTCATGACCCGTCGCCTGGCCCGGTCACGCCTGCCGCGAGGGTGAACCGGCCCGGCTGCTGCTCGGCCAGCCAGCCGCGGGCCACCAGGCGTTTCGCTTTCGACCGCAGTGCCTCCACCCGCGCCGGCACCACGTCCATGCCGAACATGGCGGCCATCTCCTGGCAGGTCAGCGGCCCTTGATGGAGCCGGGCCCGGTCCGCGAGTGTCTTGAGGATGCGCTGGTAGTCGGCCGACAGCGCCGACCAGGCCAGCCCCTGGCGCCACACCGGCACCTGCGACTTCGGCTTCGCCGCATCCCCAGGCGCCGACTGCACCTGCGCATCCCGCGGATCCGGGGTGACCTCCGCCTCGGCGGTGGCGCCGTCGTCCGGAGCCAGTACCGTATCGACCCGCCTGCGAGCGATCGCCCACTCCTGCCATTCCAACTCGGCCGCAGCCAGCTCGGCCTGGATGCGGTCGGCCTCCTCTCGCAGCCCGTCGACTCGACGCCGAGCGGCGAGTTCGTGCTGTTCCAGCAGTCCAACAACCGACGGCATCCGCGACCTCCCGGGGAACGACGACCCGACAGGCCACCACTCCCACGGAACCACCACTCCTATCCCCGACCAGCGGAAACGCGTCGATCACGTCCGGAAAGACAACAGCTTCTTAGTTTCCGTGTCGTGATGGGCTTCAACTGGGTTGATGGCCTGGAGGTTTGGGCTTTGCACTGGGCCGTGTGGCGTTTCTACTGTCCACGCTCAGGATCCTGAGCTTCTTCTCGTCCCAGGGCTGGCAGTCCTGGGACGTCGAGCATCGGCCGTTGATCCCCGAAGGGATGCCCGAACTCGTCGACGACGACTTGCGCTTCGAGGATGGTCCGGCCGCGCCGCGTGCGACGGCGGTGGTGAATCGGTGGCTGCGCGAGCTCCCGGCTGGCGGGGCGCCGGCGCCGAGCTCGTGGGAGAACTACGTGTGGGCGGTCAAGGAGTGGATGGGGCTCCTGGCCGAGCACGGGGTGGGGCTGTTCGACTCGCGTGAGCGGTTGAAGGCGGGGCTGAGCCGGTACAGCGCGCTCAGGGTACGGTGACCACGGCCTTGCCGCGGGCGTGGCCCTGCTCCACATGGCGCACGCCCGCGGCCGCGTCGGTCAGGGGGTAGGTCCGGTCGACCACCGGGGTGAGCTTGCCGGCCTCGATGAGCGCGGTGACGGTGAGCAGGTCCTCGTGGGTCGGCCCGGCCGGGGCCGACGGGAGGATCATGCGGAGCTGCTGCCGGACGAACGCGTTGGCCGCGATCAGTCGCAGCATGGAGCCCATCGCTCCGAACACGTGGCCGGGCGAGCCGCCGCCGTTGGCCACCAGGGTCCCTGTCGGGGTGAGTGCCTGGCGCAGTCGGCTCAGCGGGCGGTTGCCCACGTTGTCCAGGATCACGTCGTAGTGGGCGCGCCTGTCGGTGAAGTCCTCCCGGGTGTAGTCGATGACGTGCGCGGCGCCCAGTGAGCGCACCAGCTCGATGTTGCGGGTGCTGCACACGCCGGTGACCTCGGCGTCCAGGTCCGCGGCGATCTGTACGGCGAACGTGCCCACGCCACCGCCGGCCCCGTTGACCAGCACCCGCTGCCCGGCCTGCACCTGGCCCACGGTCCGGATGCCGCGCAGGGCGGTCACCGCCCCCATCGGCACGGCTGCGGCCTGCTCGAAGTTCAGGGTCGCGGGCTTGGGCACCAGCAGGTCCGCGGTGGTGCGCGCGTACTCGGCGAAGGAGCCCGGGCAGAAGCCCAGGACCTCGTCGCCGGGCTGGAGCCCGCGCACGTCGGCGCCGACCGCCTCCACCCGTCCGGCCGCGTCGATCCCCGCCACCCGGAGCTTCGGCCGGGTCAGCCCCACGTCCCCCGTCAGCCGCGCCACGTACGGATCGCCGCGCATCAGGTGCCAGTCGGCGGGGTTGAGCGCGGCGGCGTGCACCCGTACCAGCACCTGGTCGGCCCCGACCTCGGGCCGGTCGATGTCTGCCAGTTGCAGGATGTCCGGCGGGCCGAACCGCTCCTGAACGATCGCTTTCATCGGGTCCCCCCATTGCCTCGTGATCGATTGCCGCTCGCTGTCTTCTCCGGGTACGGCACCGACCGATCAGCAGATCTCTTAAAGGTGTACGGCGTACACCTCTAATGCGCAACGTAGGTGTACGCCGTACACCTGTCAAGAGTGAAGAGGCGCGAGTTCGAGACGCACGGCTCGCGGCCCGCGAGGAGGGGTGGGCTCTGGGCGGTGACGACTGAAGACCTCGGACCAGTGCCGCCTGGCCCTTCACCGGTGGGGTCAGGTCGCGCCCCGGAGCCGCTCAAGGCCGTCCAGCGTCAGGTCCAGAGCGAACTCGAACTCGAACTGGTCATCGCAGCCCGAGCCGACGACGGACTCGTTGTCGTGGGCGACCGCCAGGGCCAGTTCGGTGATGTGGGGGAAGCGCGCGGCCATCTCCTCGGGCGGCATCGCGTCCGGATCCGGCTCGCGGTCGGAGCTGTCCTCGAACAGCTCCTGGGAGAAACCCAGCAGGCGGCTGCCCATCACGTGCATCGCGTGATGGACCAGGTCGATCGAGAACCCCCCGGCCCGGAAGATCCCGATCATCGAGTCCAGGTACTCCATCATCACGGGGGTGGGGGCGGTCCGCGCCTTGCTCCGCGACTCGATGACCCCGGACGCCCACGGGTGGCGCAGCAGCATGCGGCGGGCCGACAGCACCCGTCGACGGATGGCGGTCTTCCAGTCGACGTCGGCGGTCGGCGGATCGATCTCGCCGACGAGGACGTCGATCATGCCGTCCAGCAGCTCGTTCTTGTTGGCCACGTGCTTGTACAGCGCCATGGGTACGACGCCGAGCGCCTGCGCGATCTTGCGCATGCTGAGCGCGTCGACCCCGCCTTCGTCGGCCAGGGCGACGGCGGCGTCCAGAACCCGCCTCTTGCTCAGGGGTGCGCGGGGCTGCGCGGCGACGTCGGCCTGTTTGGCCATCTCCACCATCCCCTCTCGTACTGGGCAAGGCCCGAAGCCGGCCACTCTTCCCCTTGAC
Organism: Streptomyces sp. NBC_00878; assembly: GCF_026341515.1. Classification (NCBI taxonomy): domain Bacteria; kingdom Bacillati; phylum Actinomycetota; class Actinomycetes; order Kitasatosporales; family Streptomycetaceae; genus Streptomyces; species Streptomyces sp. NBC_00878. Next base: position 9,331,609 of record NZ_JAPEOK010000001.1, read on the forward strand.
GGGTGTACAGCGTCCACCTACCGCATTCCCAGCATGAGGTGTACGCCGTACACCCTTGCTTCGTCCGTGTTCGAAACCACCGGAACGATCGGATTGCCTGATGCCGGAAACCGGAAAGGCTGGAGCGCGAGCCATGGTAGCTCCCGATCTCCACGACGAAGCCACCGCGGCGTACGAGGCCCGCAAGGAACTGGGGCCGGAGTACGAGCGCGCCGTGCTGGAGTCCTTCGTCGCCGGCGCCACGGAATCGATCGACCAGCGGGTGGACGCCCGGCTGGCGCAGCAAGGGATCGGCGGGGCCCCGCACAAGCAGCAGGGGCAGCAGCCCGACAACTCGCATCTGGCGGTGCCGGTCTTCTCCCTGCTCTTCGGGGTCGGCGGCTCGATCTGGCTGACAGCCGGTGCGGGCGCGGAGCCGGATGCCGTGTTCGCCATGTGGCTGGGGATCGTCCTGGTCAACCTCGTCTCCGCGCTGCTGTTCAGGAAGGCGCGGTGAAGCGGAGCCCCATCCGGGGCCGGCGCACACCTTGGACATGGCTGCACGCCCGCGGCGCTGGACGCCGACAACCAGTTGTCCCGGGTTGCGGGCCTGGGCGCTGCACACGTCCTTGACGTGGCATCTGTTTTGACGAAGGAAGCCACGACCGCCTGGGTCAACGGCGGTTGGGGCATCGGCTCTCCTCGGAGAGGTCACGCGAGAGCATTCAGACCCTGATCTCGTCGTCATCCTCCCCGACCTGCCAGGAATACGGCGCCTGCCTCGTCGAGGCGGGCGCCGCACCATCCTGAGGAACTGACTCCCCACCGCACTCGCGTTCGCCGATGGCCCCGGTCGCGAAATCGACCTCCACCCCGTCGTGCCGACACCGGACGGCGGCGGAGGCCGAGCGCTACCGGACGGCTAGAACTTCCACTGTCCGCCGCCTGCAGTCGGCGCCGTCGAGGGCCCGGCGCTCGGTTGCGTCGACGGCGGTAACCCAAATGCGCTGCCACCTCGACTACGAGCCATCCATGAAAGACCAGCAGGACATGCTGCGGCTGAGTAAGCGGTTCAGCGTCGAGCTCCCCCGCTCCATCACGACGGCACCCACGGACGGACAACGACGACAAGATCCAGTCGATCACGTCCCCGGGCGCGGCCAAGCCCTGCAGCTACGTCTGGAACAACGACGACACCATCAAGGGGCCTTGGGGCAAGGCCCGGCTGTTGTTGCTGGTGGACGAGGTGCCCGGGCCGCGGTCCTCTGGTGTGCGGTGTTGCAGGGTCTCGAGCCGGGAGGCTCCTGCGTTCATCGGTGCGCTCGTAGGCCGTCAGGTGCTCGGTGCCGTCCCCGTCGAACGCAGGGTGCTCCTCTTTCGCTGCCGCAGTGGTCGCGGGACACCCGCATCTGAAGGAGCGTACGGTCGCGAAGCCTTCCGGCCTGCATCCTGGCCCTGGACGCCGCAGACTCTGCCGACCGGCGACTCGACCTCGCAGCGGCCCGCACAACCGATGGCGATGACGGCCGCGGGGCCTGGTCTGGGGCCCGTTCTCCGGATACGTCCTGCGCCCGGTGAGCAGGATCGTGTCGGCCGCGACCCGTCAGGGCTTCGCCGAGCTTTCTCGGTCGCCATCCCCGCCGGCACCGCGCTGAACCGTAGATGGAGCAAGCGACACCGCGCTGCTGAGGGTGGGGCCGGGACGAGAGTTCGTGCCCTGCCCGGACGGCGCCCGAGCAGGAGATCACTGCTTGCTCGAACGCCACACGGCGCTTTCACCGTCTAGCGCTCGGCCAGTCCGTGCTCACAAGGGGTAGGACTCGATTGGATCCCTCGCGCATGGCTGCTTCCTCACCTGTCGGTCCCGTCGCTGTCAGGTCTGGGGCCGGTTGGCTGGTAGATGTCGGGGATGCCGTCGGCGTCCTCGTCGCGCGTCTCTTCCTCCCACAGGCGTCGGTAGACGCCGTTGCGGCGTTTGATCAGCAGCGTGGCCAGGCCGGCGGCGATGAGCGAGCCGATGAGGACTGCGGCCTTGATGTGTTCGGCCGCCGCCGGGTCGGGGAAGGCGAGTTCGCCAATCAGTAGGGCCACGGTGAATCCGATCCCGGCCAGCACCGCGAGCGCGAGCACGTCGGCCCAGGCCAGGTCGGGATTGAGGCGGGCCCGAGTGAAGCGGGCGGCCAGGTACGTGCCGACGAAGATGCCCACCGTTTTGCCGACAACGAGCCCGAGGACCACCCCGAGCGGCTCCGGGCGGGTGAACACCTCGCCGAGCACGGGAGCCGAGACACCGACCCCGGCGGCGAACAGGGCGAACAGCGGCACCGCGACCCCAGCGGAGACCGGGTGCATGACATGCGCGGCGCGCTCGCCCGGCGAGGCCTTCTCACCGGTGTCGCGGGTGGCGCGCAGGATCAGGCCCATCGCGACTCCCGCGACAGTGGCGTGGACGCCACCGTTGTACATCAGCGCCCAGATGGCGAAGCCGAGGGGGACGTACCACCACCAGCCCGTCACGCGGTGGCGCTGCAGCAGGTAGAAGACCACCAGTCCGACGAACGCCCCGGCCAGCGCCGCCAGGTTCAGGTCGTCGGTGAAGAAGATCGCGATGATGAGGATCGCGCCCAGATCGTCGACGACGGCGAGAGTGAGAAGGAAAGCCCGCAGCGCTGAGGGCAGGTGGGTACTGAGGACGGCGAGGACTGCCAGGGCGAAGGCGATGTCGGTAGCCATCGGCACCGCCCAGCCGTCCATGCTGCCCCCGCCAGTCGCAACGACGGCGGCATACAGGGCGGCCGGGACGAGCATCCCGCAGAAAGCGGCGACGACCGGCAGGGCCGCGGTGGCCGGAGTGCGCAGCTCGCCGATGACCAGTTCGCGCTTGAGCTCGATTCCGGCGACGAGGAAGAAGATCGCGAGCAGGCCGTCGGCTGTCCAGTGCCCCACTGACAGGTCCAGGCCGAGAGCGGGAATGCCGAAGTGGAAGTCGCGTATCTGCTCGTACGCGCCGCTCCACGGAGTGTTCGCCCATATCAGGGCCACCACGGCCGCGGCGAGCAGCACCAGACCGCCCACGGTCTCGGTGCGCAGGGCACGGGCGACCGCCTGTCGTTCCGGCCAGGGCAGGAGTCCGAGGAAGGGGGAGTGGTTACGGTCACGGCGGGCAGCGGCCATCGGGTGGACCTCCGGGGCATCGGCATTTTGGGCACACAAGCCCCTGGACGCCGACCAGACTTCCCGGCACACCGCGCGCCTGCTTGACGCGTTCTTTACAGCCTATCGGCCTGGTCCGCATCGGCACAGGCCGCCCTTGTCGTACCCCGTCCGTCGGTGGACCCGGTTGCCCGTGCGGCGCGCATACGGCCGGGCCCACCCGTAGGGAGTCGGTCTACGAGTCGGACGGTCCTACGTGGAACGACGGACACACCCTTGTCGTCGCGAGGCGGACGGCCCACGGCATTCATCCCAACGTGGACACGTCGCCCCGGAGTTGCCGCCCCTTCCCACGGCGAAGCCCTCGGCCACTCGTGCAGTGGCGGAGGGCTCCAAACCGAGCCGGTTACGGCCCGGGGGTCGGCGGGACCGGAGAGGGCGCCGTGCCCGGAGTGGGCGTGACACGCGGTTCCTCCACCATGGTGCGGTTCGTCCACCACAGCACGGCCACCAGACCAACGGCGCACGCACCACCGATGACTACAGCTGGGGGCGTCGCGGGGAGCGCACCAGGCGCAGGCCCACCCAGCCGATGCACGCCCCTGCGAAGACCAGACTCGTGGGGGTGAGGTCGCCGTTCTCGTAGGTGATCAGCAGGGCATCGTAGTTGGTGAACAGCACCAAGAGCGTCGCGTAGAGCACCGCGATGACCGCGCACAGCCCTTCCATCAGACGGAACACACGTGGAACTCTACTCATGCCCCTCTTCCATCCCCTGGCCGACCGTATGGGCCGTGTCAGCTAGCAGGCGGTACGGACGGCCCGACCTGGATGTTCTCGGGCACCCGTCCGCGTCCGTCTCAGTAGAGCGATTCTCTCCCGCCTTCGGCTTGGGTGTGACGGGAGCTCCGGACGGGTTGAGCAGGCCGCGTGTCTTGACCCTGAGCGCCCTGCCGTTGGCGTCTTTGGCGACCTTGCCTTCAGAGCCGATGAGCGGCATGGTCTCCGGCATCCTGCCCTCGTCGATGGTTCCGTCGGCGTTGACCCATTCCGGAGTGGGCGGCGCCGGGGGCGGAGCGGTCTCTGACTCCGACCCGGATGCGGTCACCGGGGCGGCGCCGATCAGGAGCGCGGCTATTGCCGTACCCGACGTGCTCGCCGTGGTGTGTGACGCGAAGGGGCGGGTGCCGCCACGTGGCGTGGAGGCCGGGGTGGCCCGGTTGGGCCCCTGCTCGACCTGGGCGGCTGGGCTCCGGCGCATCTCGGCGTTCGCGATTGCGGTCCTACGCTCCTACAGGCTCTCCCGTACCGCATCCGGCTTTCCTGCCTGCCCGCCCTCCGCAGCGGGATCATGACAGGCCGCCCCTCGCTGATCACTGGACGCTGGGGCTGGGCGCGGGTGTCGGGGAGCTGGTGTTGACGTCCAGGTCGGGGCGGGGAGTGAGGACGACGACCGGGGAGCCGGGCTGGGGTGCGGGCGGGGTGAGCTCGGCCTTGGGGAGTTTGGGCGGGGTGGTCTGCTGGAAGTTGACCTGGTCGTAGTTGACCAGGTCGGTGTTCTCCAGGACCGTGATGTGGTCCAGGACCGTGTCGTTGGCCAGGTCGGCGAGCTGGCGGACCAGGGTGTTCTCGGTGCTGGCCCGGATTTTGGCGATGGTCGGGAAGATCTGGCCGTGGGTGACGCGCATGATGCTGACCGCGGTGGAGTCGAACTCCTTGCCGCTCTTGGAGTCCACTGTCGCCACGAACTGCTGCTGCTGGGGACTGGCCTGGTTGGGCAGGGTGATGTTCAGCTCGGGGGCGATCTTGCGGCACATCTGGTCCAGCCCGGCGTGGCCGACGATCAGGTGCTCGCCGGCCTCCTTCATCTCCTTCGTGGTGCCGCGCTGCATGGCCAGCTCTCCCAGGGGGTATTCCCACAGGCCGGCCGCGCGGACCTTGACGACGAAGTCGCGGTCGGCCTCGGTCAGCGGACCGTACTGGGTGTTGGCGATGATGCGGGACGTGTTCGTCGCCGTGTTCTGGATGCCGAGCATGGCGGGGTAGGCGAGGGCGGCGAGGGTCAATCCCAGCGCGCCGACCACGAATACTGTCCCGGCCGTGTTGCGGGAGACGGGCATGGAGCCTCCTGACGTGAGCGAGCTGTGTGTCAGGGGGTACGGCCGCACAAGGCCGAATCATCATTGCACTAGGCAAATTTTGTAGTGTGCTTCGTGATGTGTGTCACATGTCGATGCCTCTTTGAGGTCGGCAACCGCGATGACCACGGCGTCTCATCCGGCGACGTGGATCCAGACGGCGCGGGACGGAACGCCTCGTGTGTCAACGGCGACGGTCATGTAACGGCCAGGTGGGACGAGGGCCGCGTCGTTGGGCACGCGGGCCGTGAGTGTGCCGTTGCCCCGCCGGGTGATATCCAGGGCGACGGAGCGCTGGTCGAAGTCCGTGACGTGGGTGGCGGATCCGGGGCGGATGAGCCGCACGCGGCTGATGCGAGCCGGATCGGCGGTATGCAGGACGACTTCGCCGCCGTGCTCAACGTCGGTTCTGCCGCCGGGGGCCAGGTCCGGTCGGTCGCCTCGGTGGAGGTAGGGCGGAGAGAAGACCTCGACGCGCTGCTCGAAACGGCCCGCGCGGGAGTTGGCCTTGTCGGCGAAGAGGGGGTCGGAACCGAAGACGGCGACACGGCCGTCGGAGAGCAGCAGTGCCTCGCTGTGGTAGTTGCGCCCAACCGTGGGATCGGCGGCGGGCGCGAAGGCGTTCTTGTGCGGGTCGTAGATCTGGCTCTTGAGGATGTCGCTGGCGCCCTTGCCGCGGTAGCCACGGCTGCCGCCGGTGGTGAACACGGTGTCGTCCGGGAGGATCACGCTGTTCAGATAGCGGATGCTCTTCGGCAGGCGCGGGCCGGCTGTGAAGGCCGGATGCTCGGCATCGAGGTCGACGGTCGCGGTGCGGGAGGTGGCCGCGGGGGACTCGCCGACACCTCCGCCGCCGAGCACCATCACCTTCTTGTCCTGCGCGGGCGGTAGTAGCACGGAGGACGAAGTCTCCAGGATGTCCGGGTCCTTCAGGCCGCCGATCGGCGTGAAGGTGTTGCTCCTGAGGTCCCACAGGCCGGGCTTGCGGCCCTTACCGGCGGGGCCGTATCCGGCGTTGGAGCCGGAGTAGAAGATCTTCCGCTGGCCAGTGAGGAAGAAGGACGGGTAAGTGGGGAAGTAGCGGGTCGGTGCCGGAGGCCAAGTCTGTGTCCGCGGGTCGTAGACCTCGTTCTTGCCGGGCACGACCTGCCCGATGTCGTCGAGGCCGGAGACGGCGAGGACGCGCCCGTCGGACAGGGGGGTCAGGGTCGGGTACCAGCGAGCCTCGCGCATGGAGCCGACCCTGGTGTACTTCTCGGTGACAGGGTCGAACTCGTAGGCGTCCTTGATGCCCTGGAAGTTCTTCTTGTCGAGGCCGAGTTTGTTGGCGATGCCGTAGAGGTTGTCGGCGTCCTCGCCCTTCAGGTCCTGGATGGCGTACTGCTCGGTGGTGTTGGTCATGCCGAGCGGGCCCTTGTCCGCTGCCTCGACGAAGACACGGGCCTCGCTCGCGGTGACCTTGACGTTGCCGCCCTGGCCCGTGGGCACCTTCTTCGCGGCCGGCACGTGCACGCTGAACTGGGAGCGGTACTCCACGCCGGATGGGGCGCGGAAGACGGTGCCCTTGGGGAAAGTGTGTGCGCGGTCCGGGTTCTCGTTCTTGACCAGCATGGCGCCTCCGGCCCGCTTCACGTCGCCCTTGAGAACTTCGTAGCGGGCAGTGCCGCCGGCGATCAGTACCTTCCCGTCGGGGAGTTGAGCGTGTCCGGCGCAGAACATGTCATTCGGGGTGTCGATCTTCTTGAAGGTGTCCGTGGACGGGTCCCACAGGGTGCTCTTGAAGGCCCCGCCCTCGAACAGCTTCACGTTGTTCCCGGAACCGGCGATCAGTAGCACCTTGCCGGTATGCAGCAGGATCGCGTGGATCGAGTTGAGCTGGTACTTCTCCGGGAGCGAGGCGAGCGCCCAGTGGCCGTACTTCGCCTTGTACTCGGGCTGGTTGATCTCGTAGCGGTGGTAGGCGTCCTGGGCGAAGCCCGCCACGGCCGGGGCGTTGAGGGCGGCCAGGGTGACCGCTGCTGCGACGCCGAGCAGGGTTTTGCGTGTGGTCGGACGGGAGGGACGCTGGGCCATCGGGTGCCTCCGCGGCGGGCGGGTCGGTCCTGGACGTACCGAGGACTACCCTCTGCGGCCGGGGGCACGTGACGATCCACTCGCTTGCACTATGCAAAATGCCCCGTTCCGCGCAATGCGCGGATTGCTCCCCGCCTGCGGGAGGGGGCAGGGCGGGCTCACGCTGCTCCCGCCATTCGGGGCAGCCCGGCGAGATGATGACGGCCAGGCGGTGAAGAAGTCGACGATCACAGTGGGCTGCAGCGGTGGCCGGTAGGAGGCCGCCTTCGCCGGTCCCGGAGGAGGCGGCCTCCTGGTCGCGAGCCCGACCCGCCATGGCGTGCGCGAGGAGAACGATGTGGCGGCACGCGGTCGAGCAGGGGAAGGCCGTACGCCCTTCCGGTCCGGAGTCTGCCGAGTGGCCGGACGAGCCCGACATGCCGTCACAGGAAGGCCGCTTCTCTCTCGGGCAGTGGGCGCACCCTCTGCCCGGCAGTACTGTCATCCCCTCCAGAATCGCCCGCAGGGGGACGAGATGAACAACCCGTACATACGGCCGCCCAAACCGCAGTTGCCGCGCTCGACTCCGAGGTGGGCGCGCAAGAGATACGTTCTGCCCGCGCTCGGCTTCGCATTCTTCCTCGGCATCGGCGCCGGATCCAGCGGCGCCAGCACAACGACCGACGATGCGAAACCCGCAACTGCCCGCCCTGGCCCGACCGTCACCGTGGCGACAACCGCGACGGCGAAGGCGAAACCCGCACCCACGGTCACCGAGACGAAGACGGTCAGGGTGAAGGTGACCGTCACGGCCCGGCCCGCCCAAGACGGCGGCTCCGGCAGCAGCGGGACAAGTGTCGGGAACAACTCCGACGACCAGACGGGTATCCAGTTCGGGTACGCCTGTTCCCCCGTCGGAGCTCTCGGCACCGCCGAGGACGGACGGCCCGCCAAGTGCTTCATGGGCAAGGACGGCCGGACTCGCTGGGGCTATGACTCCAACCGTGGCTAGTCGGCCCCACGGCAGTATGGCCGCGCCCCGAGAACATCGGCGAGTGCCGTGGGCGGGAACTGGGCGGCTGCGAGTTCGACCGTACAGAGCCCACGTCGGCTGCGAGGTGGTCTCGTCGAGGAGGAGCAGGCGAGGGGCCCAGCAGGGCGCCGGCGATGGCGACACGTCGGTGTCCACCGCGGAGAACGTGGCGACACGGTGCCCGACGAGAGTGTCCTTCCCGGGAGTCCGCCCCCCCACAGGATTCGAACCTGCGACGCCCGCCAACGGGTCCAAAGCACTGCCGCACAACAAGTACGGAGAGGCCGACTCCGCCGCCAACCACCTGCTGCGCCGGGCGCTGGCCACCGGCAGCTTCGAGGACGCCGAGCGGATCCCGCTCGGCCGAGACCCGGGAGGGCTGGAGCCGACACCGGTCCGGACGGCGGCCGGCTCACGGGCGGCGGTGAACTCAACCAGGTCGCCGCGACTATCGCCACCGGCCGCGACATGGTCGGCTGCACTGGCGTACCGATTACGGCGAGGCGGTCCGGCTGGGCGCGGAGGCCGTCATCGGCATCCTGCGCGAGGCCAAGAAGGCGCTCCTGGAGGACGCGGTCTTCACCCTCGATCGTTTAGACGGCACCACCATGACTGTCTGACCTCGGTCGCCCTGGCCGCCCAGCGTTTGGGGGGTGTGGCTGGGCGTCGAGCGAGCGTCGGTGTCCGTGCAGGGTGACCGGCGGGCCCCTCGGGCCCGCCGGAAACGAAGGAGCGCCACAGCCGTGATGAGCAGCGCGGTGAAGACCAGAGCGATCACCGCAGCGCCGGCGGCATCCAGCGTCTCGGCAATGCCGCGCTGAACGGAGCCCGCCGCGTCGATGACCGGGTCCTGGAGGGCGGGGTCACGCTGGACACGGATCTCGTACCAGCCGTAGTACGCCACGTACACACCGACGCACAGGAGGAGCGCGCCGCCGAGCCGGGGCGCGATCGCGCCGAGGCGGCGCAGACGGGTGGCGGCGGCGGTGCGGGTGAGGGCGACGGTCAGGGAGGCGGTGCCGACGATCAGGCCCATCCCGCCGGCGTAGGCGGCGAACAGGGCGATGCCCTCACTGGCCGAGCCGCTGCGGAAGGCGGAGACGACGATGGCCAGGAACGGGGCGATCGTGCAGCCCAGGGAGGCCGTAGCGTAGGCCATGCCGAAGAGTGCCATCGAGGGCAGCGAGCGAGTCACGGCCGGGGCGCGGCGCAGTTTCGGTGCCGGGGAGGGCAGTTGGCGCCCGGCAATCAGCCATCCGCCGGCTACCGCCATGAGGAGCCCGAAGGTGATGGTGAACCAGGGCAGATGCTCCTGCATCTGTCCCGCGACGGGCTGGACGGCCAGGCCGAACACGCCGAAGAGCGCGGCGAATCCTGCGGTCATCGCGGCGGTGGCGGACAGTGCCCGGCCGACGGCGACCGTACGGCTGGGGGAGTCGTCTCTGAGGACGAGCAGGGAGAGGTAGGCGGGGAGCAGCGCGAAGCCGCACGGGTTGACGGCGGCGAGCATGCCCGCGCTGAGAGCGAGGGCGAGAGGCAGGTCGGCCATGGCGGGTTCAGCCGGTGAGTCCGGCGACCTTCTCAGCCAGGCCCTTGCCGCCGGGCAGCACACCCTCGTATACGGTCTTGCCGTCCTTGTCGAGGATGACGTAGCGGCTCTGTTCGGTGACCTCGAAGCGTTTCCATACGTCGCCGGCCTCGTCGGACAGGTGGAGGAACGAGTCGGTGCCGGTCTGGGAGACGAAGTCCTTCATGGCGGCGTTCTTGTCGAGGCCGGCGACGCCGAGGACGTTGGCCTCGCCCTGGTAGTCGGTGGCGACCTTGGCGGTCTCGGCAGCCTGGGCGCGGCACTTGGGGCACCACGGGGCCCAGAACCACAGCACGGTGGGCTTGCCCGCCAGCGTGGCCGCGTCGAACGGCCTGCCGTCCACGGTCGTGCCGGTGAACCGCAGCGCCTTGGGGGCCACCGCGGCGCCAGCCCCCTCCTGCGCCGGCGCGGAGGAGCCGGGAGCTGTGGTGCGGGACTTCTCCTCAGCGCTGCCGGAGGAGGCGGTGTTCTGTGTACCGCAGCCGACGAGGGTGAGCGCGGCGGCGGCGAGCAGGCCGGGGAGGATCAGGCGGGCACGCATGACGGGACGACTCCTGTGGTCGGGTCGGCTGAACTGTAGGCCGGGCGGCGCGCGGTGAGGGCCAGGGCGGGTGCTTACGGTTCGGTGACGTCAGCCCGCATGGTCGGCGAGCCGCCCTGGGGGCGAGGACAGTGATGCGGCCCAGGGCGAGGCGGATCAGGTGCCGGTCGGCGAAGTCGCGCAGCACCTTGGTGCACGTTTCGCGGAGGTGCCGACCAGGGCGGCGATCTCCTGGCGGATGAGCGTGATCTGCAGGCGGCGGGCCTGAGCACCCGTGGCCGGGTCTTGGCCGTGAGGGCCAACGGGATAGTGGCGATCCGCTGCGGTACCGACTGAAGACGCTGTCGGACAGGCGCTGTTCGAGATCGGTCAGGCACCGGCCGAGGATCTCGGTGATGCGGGGCGGAGATGCGGGCGTCGGTCAGCAAGAAGCGGTGGACGTCGGTGCGAAGAGCCTGCCGATCGGGCGTCGACACGCCTGTGGATCGCCCATGTATACGCCAGTAGAAGGGAGTTGTACGCTGCAAAGGTGGTGGGGGACAATTATCGTTTTGGGGAGTACGAGCTGGACACGGCTCGTCATCAGCTCCGCCGGGCCGGTGAGCCGGTCCACGTCGAGCCTCGGGCTCTGGATCTGCTGTGCCACTTGGTCGAGCGACGGGACCGGGTGGTGGCGAAGAACGAGCTGCTGGATGAGGTGTGGGGTGACCGCTTTGTCAGCGAGGCGGCCCTTACCACGGCGCTGCGGACCGTGCGGTTGGCTGTGGGCGACACCGGCAGTCAGCAGCGACTGATCCGCACGGTGCACCGGCGGGGCTATCAGTTCGTGGCCCCGGTGACAGTGGTCGGGGCCGGTCCGCCCGTCGGGTCCGTCGTGGAGCCGACGTCGGCGGGCGGGCCGAACGACGTGGGGAGACGTCAGACCATCCGGTTCTGCCGGGCCGACGACGGCACCCGCATCGCCTACGCCACCGTCGGCTCGGGCCCGCCGTTACTCAAGGCGGCCAACTGGCTGACCCATCTCGACCTTGAGTGGATGAGCCCGGTGTGGTCGCACTGGCTGGGAGGTCTCGCCCGCAACCGCCAACTGATCCGCTACGACGAGCGGGGTTGCGGCCTCTCGGACTGGGCCGTGCCCAGCTTCAGGTTCGACGACTGGGTCGACGACCTCGAGAGCGTGGTCGAGGCCGCCGGGCTTGATTGTTTCCCTCTGCTGGGGGTGTCTCAGGGTGGTGCGGTGGCTGTGGCCTATGCCGCGCGCCGTCCCGAACGGGTCAGCCGGCTGATCCTCGCCGGGGCGTACGCCCGAGGACGGCAGGTGCGGGCACAGGGCGAGGCCGAGCGCGAAGAGGCGAACCTCGACCTGGATCTGGCCCGAGTGGGGTGGATGCACCAGGATCCCAGCTTCCTGCGGGTCTTCGCCTCCCAGTTCCTGCCCGAGGGCACACCGGGGGACTGGGAGGACTTCAGCGCCTTCCAGCGGCGGACGACCTCTCCGGCCAACGGGGTTCGCTTCCTGGAGGAGTTCGCCCGGATCGACGTCTCCGACATCGCCCATCGGGTGGAGTGCCCGACGCTGATCATTCATTCGCGCGATGATGGGCGGGTGCCGGCCTCGCAGGCCAGTGAGCTGGCCGCTCTCATTCCCGACAGCCGGCTGGTGCTGCTCAAGAGCAGCAATCACCTGCTCACCGCGTTCGAGCCGGCCTGGGACGAGTTCCTGTCCCACATCGACGCCTTCCTGTCCGAGTGACCTCAGCGGTCGACCGGCGGGCTGCGGGGTCCGGGTCAGGCAACCGGTCGTCTGCGTACCGCGGGGCCGGCAGGCGTTTCAACTCTTGCGGGAGAGCGGCGGGCGGCCAGCAGTACTCGGATGACCATGGCCGGGGTCATGAGTGACTGCGGCCGGGCCAGCAGGTTCTGCACCCGCAGCGTCTGGCGGGCCACCGGGACGGAGGTGTGGCAGGCCCGGAACACCTTGTCGATGTAGCGGTTGACGAGGCCGGTGCCAGGCGGCTTGGACCCGCTGGTGCGAGGGTCGGCGAAGTCGGCCCCTGCCGCGATCCTCCACGGTATGTCGACCACTTTTGCGGCCCGCTGGTAGAAGTCACGCGCCAGTGCGGGGGAGGCAGGGCCGTGGCGTTCGACGGCCTGGCCCAGGGCTTGGGCCTGCAGGGTCGCCGCAGACATTCCCTGCCAGTGAAGGGGGTTGAGGCTGCAGATGGCATCCCCCAGCACCAGGAATCCCGGTGGGGTCCGCTCCAACCGCTCCACGTGGCGGCGCCGGCTGGTGGGCATCCGATGGCTGAGGACCGGTGTGAGGGCCTCGGCCCGGGCGAGGACATCGGCGATCGCGGGCGATGGCAGGGAGCGGGCGAAGTCCTCGTACTCGGCCGGCTCGGTCGGGGGGACATCACCGTGGAGCGAACCCACGGTGATGATCCAACGGCCGCCCTCCACGGGCACCATCATGCCCACGCGGTGACCGCGGGCCGGGTTGTCGACCACGAGGGCGAGAGTGCCGTCGAGATCGTCCGGCCGCCGCCGCACGGTCCGGGTTCCGTAGGCCGTGTCGATACGGATGGCGGAGACCTCGGGTGCCGGAAATCCCGCTGTGGCCAACTGGTCGAGGAAACGGGTGTTGCGGCCGGTGCAGTCGACCACGAGGTCGGCCCGGTGCTCGGTTCCGTCGATCCGGATACCGGCCACCCGGCCGCCTTCCAGGACCAAGCGGTCCACGGCCGTCTCGTCGGTGATGGACACGTTGGACCGTTGCCGCAGGAGCCGCTCGCGCACCGTGCACTCCAGCAGGGGCCGGCTCATCGACATCGTGAGGAATCCGAGATCGGACCGTATCCGGTGGGCGCCCGCCTGGTGCCACACCAGGTCCTTGGCGTCGAGGGGGACCGCGCCTGCCCGCACTAGTTCGTCGATGAGACCGGGGAACCAGCCGGCCAGGAGTTGCTGGCCGGTGGCCAGCAGTACGTGGGCGTGACGTCCCTGGGGGACGCTTCTGCGCGTGACCGCGTCCTGCGGCAGGCGGTCCCGTTCCAGTACCGTCACCCGATCGACGTGCTCACTCAGGACCCGTGCGGTCAGCAGGCCCGCTATGCCCGCGCCGATGACCACGGCGGTGGTGCCGTTGCGCTGCCTCACCTCTCACCCTCCAGCTCGAACCCGGGCCGAAGGCGGCCCTGGGCCTGCTCGAGCATCGCGCTGTCACCGGGCCAGGACTTGAGGGAAATCTGAGGCTTTTCTGAGGAGGAGCCGAAGTCGGCCGGAAAGCCGGCACCTGGCGGGCCCGAAAGCCACCGTGAAGCGATCACGTGCCCACTCCCGGGCGCGGGCGGCACTTCCGGCATGCGACCACCAGCGTGAACGGGAGGCGATGTCGGGGACGTTCGCGTGCACGCCGACAGAAGACGGCGCGTGGGTGTGGACCGGAGTTAACGTGCGCAGCCGAACAGCCGCCGGCGTGCCCCGGCTCATTCGCCACGGCGGCCACACGCCACCAGGCCGGCCTGAAGCACCCCACCGGCTTCGCCGGACACGACGGCCACGGTGACCAGCCCGAGCCGACCTGGGGCTACCACCTCAACTTCTTGGACGGGAGCCGCCACCCCGGTCTGCCGGATGCGGTCGGCTCCCTCAGCTCCTCCTCAGGGAAGCCTCAGAGGTCCACCAAGTCTGGCCTGGTGGCGGGCCCGATGCTTGAGCGGTGTCGGGCAGAGGAGCAGCCAAACGGACATCGGCCCCGGCCCGGGTCCATTTCGGACGCAAGACACCAATGAGAGATGGACACGCGATGGGACTCGACAACACCAGGACGTCTTGCCTGGTCCGGACACGACGGGGGCTGGTGCTGCTGATCGCCACGGTCTGGGCTGGGCTTCCTGCTGCGGGGAACGGTTCCCGCACACGCCAACGCCACCACCAAGCACGTCGCGTCGGACGGCCAGTCGGTCGCGTTCAAGACGAGCGACAGCAGCAAGCGCGTCCGCGGCGACATCACGGTCACCGTGAAGGCGGACGGCAACTGGAGTCAGATCTACGCAGGTGGCAGCTCAGTTGAAGATCATCAGTTTCATTGTGTGAACTACACCATGTCGTTCACCTGGGGAAATGAGATGTCGTCCGGGGCGCAACCGCCGGACACGCTCAAGGCATATCTGAATGGGTGGAGTCCCTGCGGGGCGATACGACGGGGTGGACGGTGGCATCCGGGGCGGGTGACACGCGGCAGGCGGCGACCGCTGCCCTCCAGCGAGCGGCTTCGGCTGTGTGGAAAGCGTGAAGGAAGCGCGTGATTCATGGAATAATTCCAATTCCCTTGACTGTAAAGGGAGTTGGCGACGGTCAGCTCGTTTCGATGTCGCTGCGTGGGTGTCGTCCAAGTGTCGGCCAGGGCGCGTGGTTCGAGGGGGATGCGTAGTGCATGGCATACAGGTGAGGCTGTTCGGTGAGGTTGCGCTCCAGCGAAGTGGCCAACCCGTGACCGCCCCGCCGGGCAAGGCCCTCGAACTGCTCTGCTACTTACTGATTCACCGTGACCGCATCCACACCCGTGAAGTGATCTCCGAGCTGCTGTGGCCGGACACCGAGCCCGGTGCCGCCCGAAAGTACCTGCGCCAGACCTTGTGGCGCCTCAACACGGCCCTGCAGGATCGGTCGGACGATCACGGTGAGGCACGTGAAGTCGTCGTCGTCGATCCCCATTGCGTCCGCATCAACCCGGCCGCGGCCTGCTGGCTGGATGTGGACGCGTTTCAGGAGTGTTACGCGACTGTCCGTGACACACCCGGGCACGCGCTCTCCGGCGATCAGGCGAGGGCGGTGGAGTTCGCGCTCGACCTCTACCGAGGGGACCTGCTCGCCACGTGGTACCACGACTGGTGCGGCCACGAGCGGGACCGGCTGAGACATGCCCATCTGGCCATGCTGGACCAGCTGATGGGCCACTGCGAGGCACACGGGCTCTACGCCAAGGGAGTTGGCTTCGGGCAGGCCGTCCTGCGCCATGACGCGGCCCGGGAGCACACCCACCGACAGCTGATGCGGCTGCACTACGCCGCCGGAGACCGTACCGCGGCGCTCCGCCAGTACGAGCGGTGCACATCGGTGGTCGACCAGGAGTTCGGGGTGCTGCCCTCGGCGGACACCACGGTCCTGTACGAGCACATCCGGGCCGACCGGGTCGAGGACATCCTGCCGGGTGGTGCTCGGCCGGTGGTACTCGGCCGGCCGACGCTCAAGTTGTGGAACGGGGGGCCGCCCGGTCTCGCCGAACCGCACGGGCACCTGGATCCGGTACCCGTGGACGTGATTCCGGTGCCACGACCCCGGTCTCCGCGTGAGCCTGCATCGGTCGATTCCGTTCCAGTACAGTCGATCGACTCATCCGGCCCGGACATCCGGACTCCGGGTGGCCTGCGGGACCCAGGGCGAAGACCGGCCGAGTACATCCTGGTCGAGGGGCGGGAGGACATCCCGGACGGGGGGCAGGGCAGCATGAGTGGTTCGCGCTACACCGACTCGACGCAGCACCTGCTGGCCGAACTCGCCCGCCTCGACGTACTGCTGGGCAGACAGGTCAGGCGAGCCCGGCGATCCCACCGGGAGCCCGCCGACGAACTCTCCGCGTTGTACATCACGGAAGCCGAGGTGGACAGGCTGCTGGATGGCACGCTCGACACTCCGCCCGACGACGGCGAACCGGAGACCGAAGCGGAGCTGGACAGGTTGTCGGCCGGGATCGCTGTACGCGTGGCCGAGAGCGTGCGTGACGGAGTGAGCCTGCGGCTGGTCGCCCTGGCCGGGTTGTTCGATCTGCATCCGGTGGATGTCGATGTCGTCGTGATGTGCCTCGCCCCGGAGATGGACCGCCGGTACGAGCGGCTGTACGGCTATCTGCACGACGACATGACCCGGCGGCTGCCCACCGTCGGCCTCGCCCTCGACATGGTGAGCGCCGACCGCACGGAGCGGGCCGCCGCACGGACCCGGTTCGCGCCGTCGGCGCCCCTGGTCGGACACCGTCTCATCACCCTCACGGAGGACTCCGCCGCGCCGCCGCACTCCCTGCTGGGCAACACAGTCCGGCTGGACCCGAGGGTCGCCGGATTCTTGCTGGGGGACGACGAGTTGGCCGGCCGACTGCGGCCGTACGCACGGATCGTCCCCCCGACCGGCACCTTCGACGACCTGCACTTCCCCGCAGAGTTCGGCGCGTCACTGACCCGGCTGAGCGAGCACGCCGACGACGGACTGGTGGTCTACTGCCAGGGGCCGTACGGCGTCGGCAAGCAGAGCGCCGCGTCCGCCTGGTCCCTGCGCTGGAAGGCGCCGCTGCTGGTGGTGTCCGCCGATCTGCTGGCGGAGCGCCCGATGGAGGAGTTCGCGGCGCTGGTCGCTCTCGTCGACCGGGAGGCACGGCTGCAGGGTGCGGTCACGTACTGGGAGAACGTCGACGTCCTCCTCGGCGAACAGGCCCGCCCCCGGCTGTCGTTGCTGCTGTCCACTCTGGCGGCTCACCCCGCCCCGGTGTTCCTGGCCGGGGACACCGCGTGGGAACCGTCCGACCCGCCGCGGGGCATGACCTTCGTACGGCTGGAGTTTCCCGCTCCCGGCTACGACGAGCGGCTGAGCCTCTGGGAGTCCGCGCTAGACGGGCTCGGCGGGACGGACCGGTCGGCGCTGGATCTGGCCGCCGTCTCCGGGAAGTTCAGGCTGAGCGGCGGTCAGATCCAGGACGCCGCGGCGACCGCCCGCAACCTGGCGCACGCCCGCGCACCCGGCGCGCCCCGGCTGACGCAGGACGACCTGTACGCGGCGTGCCGTCTGCAGTCCAACCGCAAGCTGGCCGAACTGGCCCAGCGGATCACGCCGCACTACGCCTGGGACGACATCGTGCTGCCCGCCGACCGGATGGAGCAGTTACGGGAAGTCGCCGACCAGGTGCGCTACCGGGCCCTGGTGTACGAGTCGTGGGGTTTCGAGCGGAAACTGGCCAACGGGCGGGGGCTGGCCGTGCTGTTCGCCGGCCCGTCCGGCACCGGCAAGACCATGGCGGCCGATGTCCTGGCCCACGAACTCGGCCTGGACCTCTACAAGATCGACCTGTCGACCGTGGTGAGCAAGTACATCGGCGAGACCGAGAAGAACCTGTCCCGCATCTTCGCCGAGGCCGCCACCAGCAACGCCGTGCTCTTCTTCGACGAGGCCGACGCCATGTTCGGCAAGCGTACTCAGGTCCGCGACGCGCACGACAGGCACGCCAACCTGGAGACCAGCTATCTGCTGCAGCGGCTGGAGCAGCACGAGGGGGTGGTCGTACTGGCCACCAACCTGCGCAAGAACCTCGACGACGCGTTCATCCGCCGCCTGCACGTCACCATCGACTTCCCCGTCCCCGGCGTCGAGGACCGCCGCCGTATCTGGGAGCAGGTCTGGCCCAAGGAGGCTCCCCTGGACGGGAGTGTCGACCCGGATCTGTTGGCCCGGCAGATCGACCTGCCCGGGGGCAACATCCGCAACATCGCCCTGGCCGGGGCCTTCCTGGCCGCCGCGGACGGTGGGGTAGTGACGATGGGGCATCTACTCCGGGCCACGCGGCGCGAATATCAGAAGATGGGCAAGATCCTGACCGCCGGAGATTTCGGCACCGGCACGACGACCGGAAAGGATGCTTCGCATGCGTTCCCCTCAGAGTGAGGCCACGTCGGCGCCGAAGGCACCGGCCACCACTGCAGGCGAAGGTCCCGCGTCGCGGGCGCGTCGGCCCGCGCATCCCCGCGACGGGCTGCCGCACCTGCAACGCCGGTACGGCAACCGCGGGGCGCGGGGCATCATCCAGGCCAAGCTGAACGTCGGCCCGGTCGATGATCCGCTGGAACGTGAGGCCGACCGGATATCGCGCGTCGCGATAGGAACGTCGGTGCAGCGGGCTCCGGAGACGGTCCAGCACGCTCATGGTGCCGAGGAAGGCGTGGCGAATCCGTCGGTGGAGCAGGCGGTGACGAGAGCGCGCGGTGGAGGACAAGCGGTACCGCGGAGGGTACGCGACCGGATGGAGCAGGCGACCGGTGCGGATTTCAGCCCGGTGCGGTTGCACGTCGACGCCGAGGCCGATCGGCTCAACGACGCGCTGGGCTCGAGGGCGTTCACGGTGGGCGCGGATGTGTTCGTGCGGCGGAGCGAATACCGGCCGGGCACGGCTCGCGGGGACGCGTTGCTGGGGCACGAGTTGACACACACCGCGCAGCAGGGTGCCACGGGACGCGGACACGTGAATGTTCCGGCAGCTACTGTGCAACGCTACGTTGAAGTGGCACCCACAGATGGCAACTACCCGAAAAAGGGGCTCGACGATTTCGAGAGCATCGACGACGGGTTCTTTCCGTTTCAGGTCGAGGACCATGGGAGTTGGTTCGCGAACGGGCAGGACTTCGACCCTGCCAAGTCGAACATCGACGTTCTGGAAATAAATCTGAAGTTGTTGGATGCTCCTGTCGTGCGTTTCTCTGACGACTATGAACTCGCCGTTCCCGTCGAGGGCAAGGCCGAGTCGAAGACGTTCTTCGCCACCGACACCCGGATAAGGGAATCGAACGGGATCCTTGAAAAGCTTAACGGACAGGTGAGGCTCACCAAGACGGCGCGGCATCTCTCGGTTTCCCTCCAGGGCGGACGGACAAAGAGGCTGTACCAGGTCGAGCCGCGAGCTGTGCAGATTCCCGGCCATACCTCCGTTCCGAACGTTCAGCCTCCCAGCGGACTCTCCCTGCGAACCCCGCAGGACTGTGAGCAAATGTCGAGATACGTTCTCGGGTTCCAGGATCACAGTTTTCATAATCGCTGGTGTAAAACCCTGGCCGAAGTTCTGGATGAGGTCACGTACAAGTTGAGGGGCAATGCTGGCCAGCGCCGGAGTGCCTTCGTCAAGAGATGGGCCGGTATTCGCGCCCCAGGCGCCCGTGCGACGAAGGATCAGCGGGAATCCTATGCCAAGGCCGGCGAGCGTTTTATTGCTGACGTGATCGGCACGCTCAAGGGACTGCAAGCGCAGCATAGAAATCAGTTTGATCAACGCCTGGAGGACGCTTTCCGGAAACGAAAGGTAAATCAATTTCTGCGTCCGAAGATTGGATCACAGCTGGTGGTGATGTCGCGCGGGGACTGGCAGAGCGGGACCGATCTGTTCCGGTATCACTATGGAGCCGTGGTGGCGGTCAGCGGCCGCGACTACGTCACGATGGAGAACTATGCCCGGCGGGACAAAGAAGTAGGCGTCTCTACGAGCGGTGCGGGGGACCCCCTGTTCTACTTCTGCATGTACGGAACGGATCCCACGAAAGAGACCTGGCACAGCCGGTGGGCCGATTCGAACAGCTTCTCCGGTTATCCGCTGTCGCTTGCTGAACGCGAGCCGTTTCGCCGAAAGTGAGAGGCCCCGCGCACCTGCCGGTCGAGCTCGCCCGTCTCGACGTACTGCTGGGCAGACAGGTCGGGCGGTGTCGGCGCTCCCACCGTGGGCCTGCTGACGAGCTCTCTGCGTTGTACGTCACGGGAGCCGAGGCGGACGCACACTGCTGGACGGCGCGCTCGATGCCTCTCCCGCGGACGGTGAACCGGAGGCCGGGGCGGGGCTGGACAGGCTGTCGGCCGGGATCGCCGAACGTGTGGGGCGGAGTGTACGGGACGGCGTGCGTCTGCGGCGGGGTCCTGGCCTGGTTGTTCGGCCTTCACTCGGGGCGGGAACGGGCGTCGCCCAAGGCGCGCAGTACCAACTGGTGCACCCAGTCGGTTTCCGTCATCCACAGCATCGGGTTGGGGTAGTAGAGCTGTCGCACCTCCTGCGTCATCCGCTGGAAGCTCTCCTCCTCGGACAGTTCGACGAAGCGGTCGGCGTTGGCGGCGCACCACTCCCGGATCGCCACTGTGCGGGCATCGCGGCGGTCCCCGTCCCTTGTCATGTCAGGCCCCGTTCTTCTTGAGCTGCTGGCCCAGCACGACCAACATCCGTATCAGAGTCAGGTCCCTGTCCCAGATCTTCCGCTGCAGCTGGTCGGCGAGGGACCGCTCCGTCTCGTGGAGCATGTCCTCAAGGGTCCCCGTCTCGATCAGTCGCAGCCACGCGGTCAGTGTCGCGGTCGCCGTGTTGATGAGCAGGTCGGCGGCACCGTCCCAGGGTGGTGACCACGGCGCGACCATGAGCACCGTGGTCATGCGCTCCTGCATGCTGTGCTCGCCGCTGACCACCATGTCGGCGATCACGAAGGCCATGAGGTCGAGGCACTCGTCCCTGGTGAGACGGCCGTTCTGGAACAGCCACGAGGACGTCTGCATGTAGTTGAGGGTGCTGTTGGAACGGCCGCCGACGAACCGGTCGGGATTGTCGTTCTGAGCCTCTGTGTACCACCGATAGTTCGCGAGGTCGACTGCGGCGGGCGGCTGGATGTCGGGGGAGTATTTGGCGCGGTCGCGGTCTGGGTGGGGTGCCTCGGTGAAGATGCTGTCGCCGCCCAGACGCCGGTACGCCTCCACCGCGATGTCCCAGCCCAGGTCCCCGATGTTCAGCCGGTTCCGCCACGGGCCCAGCGTGTGCTCATAACTCTGCTCGGCCTGGGGATCCTGGTATCGCCCGCGGACCGTGTTCGTCATCGTCACGTCGAGCGCGGGGGGCGTGCCGCGGTTGCGATCCGCGGTTCCCCCCACTGCCAACACGGGACGAACTGCGGCCAGATAATACGACTCCGTGTCGCATTCCACGTGGGTCGTCAAAGCGACGCCCAGGTATGCACCGCCCAATGCGAAGAACGCCAGTCCGCCGGTGCTCTCTGTGAGTTGGACCTGACTGCCCTGCGGCACCCCTGGGGGGCCGGGAACGTCGAACGCGGTGGCCAGCACGACGAACCGGCCGTCGGCCAGGGTCCACGTATTGTCGATGCGGAAGATCCAATAGAATCCTGTGCCGTTGACCTGTAGAAAACTACCTGTCACGACGCTCGGGTCCTGCAGGGTGTACAACGTGACGTGCTCGTTCTGGGTGGCCGCGGAGTACTGGGTGAACATGGTGTCGCGAGCGTAGGTGGAGCCGAGTTTCTGCTGCGGATCTCCCTGGTCCGGGTGCTTCACTGCGTTGCCGGCCTGCGTCATGAACAGCACGTTGTCCGGGTGCCAGGCGGGCGTGACCGACGAGTAGCCGAGGGCCGGATCCAGGAACCAGGGTGGCCTGTTCTCACCTGCGGCTTCCCGCGCGTCCATCTCCTTCTGGAAGTGTTCCCAGGCTGGCTGCACGTCGTCGCGGGTCTCGCCGGGGACGCTCGGCACGAATGACGCGCGGTCATCCAGTTCCTGCTCCCACTCGACCTTGCGGTGGTGAAGGTACTTCGCGCCGCCGCCCACCTCGGCCTGCTCGTCGGTCCTGGGACTCTTCCCGTACTGCCACACCAGCGCTTTGCTTGCCAGGAGGTGACCGGCCTGACTCTCCGCCGAGGCCGCCGCGAAGGAAGCCTTGGAGAGCTCCTTTTCGAGACCTTCGACCTCCTTGGGTGCCGGGGCCGGGTTGGGGGCACGCTGCGCGATCGGTGTGGCTGTGGCCGACGTCGCCCCGGCGCCTGCCGCGTGGCCGACGTCGGACCTACCGGTGTGCAGATGCTCCGCGTCCTGATGTGACAGGCGCGGCCCGGCCGCACCCTGCTGAACGGTGTGCACCAGCTCATGAGCCAGCAACGCGTCACCTGTCGCGGTCCCCGGCGTGTACTCACTGCGACGGACGAACACGTCCGCCCCGACCGTGAACGCTCGCGCCCCCAAGGTGTCGTTGAGCCGGTCCGGCTCGTGGCCCACATGCACCCGCACCCCGCCGAGGTCGGCGCCGGTGGCGCTCTCCATGCGCCGCCGGATCCCCTCCGGCACCGGTCGCCCTCGCCCGCGCATCCGGCCGACCGCCTGAGCCACACCCGGACCCGCGTCACCCCCACCCGGGACCGACACGCTTCCGGTCGCCGCCGGAGCCCGCCGCAACGACGCACCCGTGACCTGCAGGGCCATCCGGTCGGCGGCACGCTCCAGCGGATCATCGACCGCGCCGACGTCGAGCTTGGCCTGGATCATGCCCTGGACCCGACGGTTGCCGTACCGGCGGTGCAGGTCCGGCACGCCCTCCCGGGGATGAGCGGGACGCCGTCCAGGCTCGACGGGCTCGGCAGCCGTCACCGGCCGGACCGTTTCGCGGGCGGTGTCATGCCCAAGAGCCGGTGAAGTCGCCATCCGCTGCCCCTCAAGTCGTCCAGAATCCCGAATCCCGAATTCCGAATCTCGCCTCCAGGCCGAAACAGAACACCTATCAAGGGGGCGTCTCGTCGGCGTCTGCCGCGGCGTCTGACAGGTCGTCCGGCACATCGAGTCGCGGGAACAGACGCCGCGGCAGACGCCCGGGGGACGCTCGTCGCGTACAACTCTGCTCAGCGTCGACCGTGCCGAGGAGTCGACTGGTGCCGAGGAGAGGAGAAACGATGTTCCAGGACCTGGACGACACCCTCGCCGCGCTCGTCGAGGCCGAGTTGCCGCTGCCCGGTATCACCGTCAGCTTCGCCACCCCGGACGACCAGTTCCCGCCCTCCGGGGTCACCCTGCCCGCGCTCGCCTTCTTCCTCTACGACGTGCGGGAGAACCACGAGCTGCGCACCAACCAGTGGGACAACACGCGGCAGGAGTCCGGGATGGTCACGCGCAAGCGCGCACCGGCGCGGGTCCTGTGCTCCTATCTGATCACTGCCTGGCCGAACGAGAGCGCGCCGAACCCGGCGCAGGACGAACACCGCCTGCTCGGCGCGGTGATGAAGGTGCTGCTGCGCCACCGGGAGATCCCCGCGGGCTACCTGCGGGGCGAGTTGGCCGAGCAGCCGGCTCCGCTGCCGGCCAGGGTCACCGCCGAGAGTCAGCTGCAGGGCATCGGCGAGTTCTGGCAGGCCATGGGCGGACGGCCCAAGGCCATTCTGCACTACAGCGTCACGCTCAGCGTCGACGTCTTCGAATCCACCGACGTCGGACCCGTGGTGACCGAGACGGTCATCAGGGTCGGCCACGGCGTTGACCACGAGTCATGACGAGGGGGAGATCCCACACATGCCGCAGTATCTGGCGCCTGGTGTGTACGTCGAAGAAGTCCCCTCGGCGATCAAGCCGATCGCCGGGGCGGGGACCAGCACCGCGGGTTTCGTGGGCGTCGTGGACGACACGGTCACGATGCCGCTGCTCCCCGGCCGGTCCGGGCTGAAAGCCGACGGCACCACCCGCGAACCCACGGACTTCGCCACGGTGGCCCCTGCCGGAGTGGCTCAGCTCGTGGACGGCTGGGAGAGCTTCAAGACCCTGTTCGGCGACATCCAGCCCGGCAACAGGACGCTCGCCCACGCGGTCTACGGCTTCTTCAACAACGGCGGTGGCCGTTGCTGGATCACCCGGGTCGCGCCCGATGCCGGTACGGATGCCGACACTGGCACTGACGCCGGTGCCAGTGCGGTGGCGGACGCCGAGGCGGACCAGTTGGAGGCGAGACTGATCGCCGCGCTGGCCACCTTCACCGCCATCGACGAGATCGCCCTGGTCGCGATCCCCGGCGCGGTGAGCGACGCGGTGCAGGGCGCGATCCTCGACCACTGCGAGAACCAGTACCTCCAGGACCGCTTCGCCATCCTCGACGGCCGGCAGACCGCCACGCTGACCAAGGAGGGGATCCAGGGCGACACCCGCGACAGCAGCTACGGGGCGATCTACTACCCGTGGATCGACGTCGGCGTCAAGGGTGCGGACGGCAACCCGGTGTACCAGCCGCCGAGCGGTCACCTCGCCGGGGTCTACGCCCGCGTCGACACCGAACGGGGCGTGCACAAGGCGCCGGCCAACGAGGTGATCCGCGGTGCCCTGGGCCTTGAGACGCTGGTCAGCAAGCAGGGCCAGGCCGGGCTCAACCCCGACGGCATCAACGTGATCCGTAAGTTCGACGGCAACATCACCATCTGGGGAGCCCGCACGATGGCGGGCGCGGCGCAGGCCGAGTGGCGGTACATCAGCTCCCGGCGGGTGTTCAACTTCCTGCGGGAATCCATCGACGAGGGCACCCAGTGGGCGGTCTTCGAACCGAACGCGCCGGAGCTCTGGTCGAAGATCCGCCGCAACGTCGGCGCCTTCCTGAACACGGTGTGGGCGTCCGGCGCGCTCCTCGGCAACACGCCTGAAGAGGCGTTCTACGTGCGCTGCGACGAGAGTGTCAACCCCGCGGCGGTCCGGGAGGCGGGCCAGCTGGTGGTCGAGATCGGGGTCGCGCTGGTGCGCCCGGCCGAGTTCGTGGTGTTCCGGATCAGCCAGTGGGCCGGCGGGGTCCAGTAGTGATCCGCCGGACGGGACGATGACCCAGCAACCGATACCGGGCGTGCTCCGGCAGGACGTGTTCCCGCCCCAGGCCCCGGGTTTCCTCACCGGGGTGCCCGCCTTTCTCGGCCGGACGGCCGGCGGACCGAGCAATCCCCAACGACTGACGCTGTGGCCGCAGTTCGAGGCCGCCTACGGCGCGGCACCGGGCGGCTTCCTGGCCGACACGGTCCGGGGCTTCTTCGACAACGGCGGGCTCCTGTGCCACGTCGTACGGCTCGACGAGTCGAAGCAGCCCGACGCGGCGCTGCGGGCCGCGCTGGACGGCCTGGCGGACGAGGTCGACCTCGTGTGCGCCCCCGACATCGTCGCGGCGGCGCCGTGGCCGACTGGCGGCTCCCTCAATGAGGTCGTCTGTCAGCAGCGGGTGCTGCTGCGGCACTGCCGGGAACGGGGCGACCGGTTCGCCCTGCTCGACGGCATACCCACGACGGACACGGCGAAGGTCACGGAGCAGCGCGCGGAGCTGACCCGGACCGACGGCTCCTTCGGCTCCTTCGGGGCGCTGTACTACCCGTGGCTGTGGGCGCCCGGCGGGGACGGGGTGCTGCGCCATCTGCCGCCGTCCGGGCACGTGGCCGGCGTGTACTCGGCCGGCGACCAGCGGGTCGGCGTGCAGCGGGCGCCCGCCAACACGGAGGTCGAGGGCGTCGTCGATCTGCAGGTGCGCCTCGCCCCCGCCGAGGTGGGGGAGTTGTACGGGCAGGGGGTGAACTGTCTGCGGGCGCTGCCCGGCCGCGGCGTCCGGGTGTGGGGCGCGCGGACCCTCGCCACGGACCCGGCCTGGCGGGACGTGAGCGCCCGGCGCCTGGTCGGCACCATCGGCCGGTGGATCGAGCGGTTCATGACGGGCCTGGTCCACGAGCCCAACGATGTACGGCTGTGGGTGCGGATCATGCGCGAACTCACCGCGTACCTCGATGAGTTGTTCCAGCGTGGCGCGTTGAAGGGCCGGACGGCGGCGGAGGCGTTCTTCGTCAAGTGCGACCACGAGACCAATCCCCCGGAGGCCGTCGAGGCCGGGGTGGTGGTGACCCAGATCGGTGTGGCCCCGACCGCGCCCGCCGAGTTCATCACCGTTCGCGTCATCCACGGCGCGAGCGGTGTGACGGTCGACGTGGCGTGAACGGTCTCAACAACTTCGACAGCTTAAGCAACTTCGACGAGTAGCGACAAGTAGTGACAAGCAGGTCGGCCAGAAGATCGACCAGAGGTTCGACAAGAAGGAGGCGCGGTTGTGGACAGGGTCGATCCCTATTTCGGCTACAACTTCACGGTGGAGCTCGATGGTATGACCCGGGCCGGTTTCCGGGAGTGCTCCGGGCTGGAGAGCAGCCAGAACCAGGCCGAATACCGCGAGGGCACGGACGCGAACCTGGCCCCGCGGAAGATCCCCGGTCTGAACAGCTACGGCGACATCACGCTCAGCCGCGGTGTGACGAACGACAGCAAGCTGTGGGAGTGGCGCCAGCGGGTGATGAAGGGCACCGTCGAGCGGCACAACGTGTCGGTCACGCTGCTCGACCAGCAGGGCAGCCCCCGGGTGACCTGGAACCTCTTCGAATGCTGGCCGAAGTCGTGGACCGGCCCCAGTCTGAACGCGACCAGTGACGAGATCGCCGTGGAGCAGGTCGTACTCGCCTGCGAACGGATCGAGGTCGACCAGTGGAGCTAGCGGGCGGCGGTGTCACCGAGGCTCCCCGGGCGCGCCCGGCCGAGTTCCCGTTCACCCTGCCGCACGGTCTCGTCGCTCCGGACGGCACGGTGCACCGCGAGGGCACCATGCGGATGTCCACCGCGCTGGACGAGATCGAGCCGATCAAGGACCCCCGGGTGCGGTCGAACCCGGGATATCTGGTCGTCATCCTGCTGACCCGGGTGATCACGAAGCTGGGCGACCTGGAGTACATCAACACCCACACCGTGGAGAACCTGTACTCGGGCGACCTCGCCTATCTCCAGGACTTCTACCAGCGCATCAACGTCAACGGGCACTCCCGGCTCCAGGTGGACTGCCCGCACTGCGACGGATCGTTCGAAGTGGAGCCCCCCGGCCTGGGGGGATGACGCGCTACTCCCTTGACCGGCTGCACGAGGAAGTAGCGTACGTGGCCTTTCATTTCCACTGGCCCTATCACGACATCATGCAGCTCGATCATCGGGAACGGCAGCGCTGGGTCGCCGAGATCGCCCGCATCAACGAGCGCGTCAACGAACAAGGAGGGGGACGGCGATGACGTCGACCGGCATTCCGCTCGGCCTGAGCTGGGCGCCCGCCGCCGTGGGCAACTGGACCGGCCTGCGCCTGCCGGACCCGTTCCCGACCTTCAACTTCGCGGTGGAGATCGAGGGCCTGCTGGTCGGCGGTTTCACCGAGGTCAGCGGCCTGGAGAGCCAGATCGAGATGGAGTCCTACCGGGAGGGCGGGGTCAACGGCTTCGCGCACCAGCTGCCCGGCGCGGCCAGTCCCTCGAATCTGGTGCTGCGGCACGGCCTGACCGCCATCAGCACGCTGTGGAACTGGTACGACAACACCGCCCGCGGTGTCATCCAGCGCAAGAGCGGCACCATCGCCCTGCTCGACCGGCGTCAGATCCCGGTGATGTGGTGGAACTTCCGCAACGCGCTGCCCGTGCGCTGGACCGGCCCCACCTTCACCGCCGGCAGCGACGAGGTCGGCGTCGAGTCCCTGGAGCTGGTGCACGAGGGACTGACAAAACCGCTGCTGGGCCAGGCTCTCGCGCTGGGCCACGGCATAGCCGACATGGCCCGCTGACCGGGCACCGCCGACAGGAAGTCCGAGATGCACGACGACACGACGTTCGCCCCGACGCTGGTCCGCCGGCTGTCGCGGCGCGCCCTGCGCCCCGGGGTGACCGACCCCGGCCAGGCGCGGGCCGCCCTGACCCGGCACGGCGACATGACGGCCGGGCTCCCGCTGGCCGGGCTGGCCGCACGGTATGTCGACCCGGTACCGCAGCACGCCGGTTCGACGGAGCCCATCGTGTACGCGCGGCCCGCCTGGTCGGAGCCGTCCGGGCCGTCGGCCACGGGGGCGGACGCTGTCGGCCCCGGCGCGTCGGTGTCGGCCGGGTCCACGCCGGTCGTCTCGGCACGCCCCGCGACGGCGCCCGGGGAGGGCCCGATGGCGTCGGCCCGCCCGGCCGTCCGGACGGGGGCGGACGTGGGGAACGCGGGCGACGCCGTACGGAATCCGGCCCGGCCCGGCACCGGCGGCTCACCCATGCGCTCGTCGTCGCCGTCCGTGTCGTCGCCGTCCGTGAGGGGGACGCCGACGATCCAGCGCAAGGTCGCCGCACCACCGGCTTCCCCGGCGCGTCCGCCCGCCCGTGCGGGATCCGGGCCGTCGCCGACACTTCGGGTGCCGGGCCCGCTCGCGAAGCGGGGCGGTCCCGGGGCGCCCGGCCCGACGCCCGCGGACCCCTCTGGTCCCACCGCCCGGGCGAAGCCGCCCGTTCAGGGGCACGGCCCGGTGATGGCGTACCTTCCGTCGGCCAAGGGGCGCGGCCCCGGTGCCCCGGTGGCGTCCCGCCTCGCCACGCCTTCGGCACACCCGGGGAAGGACTCCGAGGCATCTGTATCGGCATCGACAACGGCTCCGGCCGTCCGGCCCCGCCCCGCCGACGACCCGCACCGGGTCCCGCACGCCCCGACGGCCGTTCCCACCGTCGTCGCCCACCGGGCACCGGTGTCCTACTCCGGGCCACCCGGTGCCGAGCCCCTGGTGGCGCCGGCGGAGGTGGTCTCCGCGCGCCAGCCGCAGGCACAACCCGTGCGGACTCTGTCCCTGGCGACGGCCGGTACCACCCCGCACGACCGGCTGTCACCCGGCACGGCGGCCGGCGCGCCGCCGCGGCCCGTCGTCCAGGGCCCGGCACACGCAGTGCCGCCCGGCCACAACGGTTCCGGAGGCTTCCAGGACTTCCAAGGCTCCGAGGGCCACACACCTCGCGCCGACCACGGCACGTCACAGCCGCCCCGGCCGGAGGCCCCGCAGGTGGACGTCGCCCACATCACGGACCAGGTGCACCAGCGCATCGTGCGCAGGCTGGCCGTCGAGGCCGAACGCCGAGGAGTACGACGATGACCTTCAACAAGGCGGCCCTGGCGAGCACCCTGCTCGGTGTCGGGCCCGGCGGTGGCGGTCTGCAGAAGCTGACCATCTCCCACGATGGACTGGACTTCAAGGTCAACGGCGCGATCAAGGCCTTGTTCAACCCGCACGAGATCAGCCGGTCGCGGTCGGTCTCCTGGACAGCCCCCAAGACGGCGGGCAAGGGCAGCGAGTGGACCCGGACGGGTCTGCGGCAGGAGTTCTCCTCCATGGAACCCGCGACGCTCTCCGTCGAGCTGTTCTTCGACACCTACGAGTCGAGGGTCGGCGCGTCGGCCTGGGCCACGGCCGCCTCGTTCGTGGTTCCGCCCAACCCGTTCCAGACGGGCGACGCGACCGACGTCACCGCGTTGACCAGCCGCGTGGCCAAGCTCGCCGAGGTCGACACCGAGCTGCACCGCCCGCCGCTGTGCACACTCTCCTGGGGGGCGTTCTCCGAGATCTTCACCGGTGTGCTCACCCGGCTCGACGAGCGGTTCACGATGTTCCTCCCCGACGGCACTCCGGTGCGGGCCACCGTCTCGTGCAGCTTCGTCGAGTCCCTCACCGACGCGCAGCTGAAGCAAGGGGAACTGCACTCGTCCGATGTGGACAAGACGTGGACGGTCCGGCGCAACGACACGCTGCACAGCATCGCCGCCGCGGAGTACGGGGACCCGCGCCGGTGGCGGCACATCGCCACCGCCAACGGCATCGTCAACCCGCGTGACCTGCGGCCGGGCATGGTGCTGACCATTCCCCGGGTGAGCTGAGCGGAGGACCGTGCGATGAACACAGATGATCCGGAACCGGCCCTTGAGATCCGCTGCGACGGCGTGTTCCTGCCACTGGAGGCCCGCCTCGACGTGGAGTCGGTGACCGTCCTGGAGGATCTCCACGCGCTGAGCATGTTCACCGTGACCCTGCACAACTGGGACTCCGAGCGGCTGGCCTTCCCCTGGTCGGACTCCCGGCTGTTCGCGGTCGGCACCGAGGTGCGGATCTCGCTCGGGTACGGCGGCGACCTGCACCCGGTGATGACCGGAGAGGTCACCGGCCTGGAACCCACCTTCGCCGCGGGCCGGCTGCCGATGCTGACCGTCCGCGGGTACGACTACCGGCACCGGCTCGCCCGAGCCCAGCAGACCCGGACCTTCACCCGCACCAAGGACAGCGCCATCGCAAGTCAACTCGCCCGGAAAGCGGGGCTGCGGGCCGAGGTGACCGACACCGGTACCGCCCCCGACTACGTGGTGCAGAACAACCAGACCGACCTGGAGTTCCTCCAGAAGCGGGCGCGACTGATCGGGTACGAGGTCCACGTACGCGACAAGGTGCTGTACTTCCGGCCACCGCAGCACGGCCGACGGCCGTCGGCGACCCTGCACGTCGGCGACGACATCTCCGAGTTCACGCCCCGGCTGAGCGCACTGCCCCAGGTCGGCAGGCACACCGTGCGGGGCTGGGACGTGGCGCTCAAGAAGGCCGTGGTCTCCACCGTCACCGCCGGTCGGGAGTCCACCACCATGCGCGGCGCAACTACCGGCCCCAGCCAGGCCGACCAGGCCTTCGGCAGGGCGGGGACCGTCAGCACGGGCCTGCCGGTGCCGAACCGGGACCGGGCCGACCAGATGGCCCGCGGCCAGTTCGACGACCTGGCGCTGACCTACATCACCGGCGAGGCCGAGTGCGAGGGGCAGCCCCGGCTGCGCGCGGGCGAGGTGGTCGACATCCAGGGCGCGGGCACTGTCTTCAGCGGCGCCTACTACCTCACCTCCGTCAGCCATTCGCTGACCGCGGGGGACGACTACCGGACCTCCCTCCGGATACGGAGGAACGCCGCATGACGGAGATCTTCGACCATCTGACGGGCCCGGAGCCCGCCCGCGCGGACGCACCGTTCCAGGGGGTGGCGATCGGCATCGTCACCAACAACCAGGACCCGGAGGGGCTGGGCCGGGTCAAGGTGACCCTGCCCTGGCTGGCGGACGACGCCGAGACCGACTGGGCACGGGTGGCGGTGCCGATGGCCGGGGCCGGCCGCGGCTTCTGGTTCCTGCCCGAGGTCGACGACGAGGTCCTGGTCGCCTTCGAGCACGGCAACCCGGAGGTCGCCTACGTCGTCGGCGCGCTGTGGAACGGCAAGGACGAACCGCCAGTCACCAACAGCAACGGCCGCAACGACGTACGGGTGATCAGATCCCGCAGCGGGCACGTGATCCGGCTGACCGACACCGCCGGGGACGAGCGCATCGAGATCGTCGACAAGAGTGCCGGGAACAGCATCGTGATCAGCACGAAGGACAACCGGATCACGATCACCTCGAAAGCGGACGTCGTCATCTCCGCCGGCGGGAAGCTGCGGCTCGCCGGCAACGGGGTCGAGATCGTCTCCAAGGCAGATATGAACGTGCAGGCCAAGTCCGCGCTCGCGGTCAAGTCCGGCGGACGGCTGGACATCAAGGGCAGCCAGGTCAACATCAACTAATGGGGGTGCAGGATTCCATGGGGCAGTTCGCCGCCAAGCAGGGTGACCTGGTCACGGCCACCGACATCCACATCGTCATGGTGCCCGGACCGACCGGTCCGGTGCCGACACCACTGCCGCACCCGTTCACCGGGATCATCAAGGGTGCGCTGAGCGCGGACGTCACCATCATGGGCAAGCCGGCGGCGGTGGTCGGCTCCACCGCCGAGAACACCCCGCCGCACCTGCCCGCGCCGCCGGGCACCTCGTTCCAGAAGCAGCCGTCGAACACGGCCACCCTCGAAGGCGGCAGCACCACGGTGAAGATCAACGGAAAACCCGCCATCAGGACTGGCGATCGAGCCTCCACCTGCAACGATCCGCAGGATCTTCCGAACGGGACGGTCGTGGCGACGGGCACGGTGACGATCGGATGACCGGCGTGACGGACAGCGGCTTTCTCGGCACCGGCTGGGCGTTCCCGGTCGGCCCAGACCCCGACCGCCCCGAGGAGGGCATACGGCTCGCCGGCGGCGCGGAGGCGATCCGCCAGTCGATCTGGTTGATCCTCGGCACCTCGCCCGGCGAACGCGTGATGCGACCGGACTTCGGCTCCGCCATCCACGACGCCGTCTTCGACACCAACGACGCGAGCACCGCCGGCCGGGTCGGCCGGTCGGTGCGTGAGGCACTGGCCCGCTGGGAACCGCGGATCGACGTACTGGACGTCTACGCGGTCCCCGACCCCGAGGACCGGCACCGGCTGCTCATCGAGATCAACTACCGGGTGCGGTCGAACAACAGCCGCTTCAACCTCGTCTACCCCTTCTACGTCGTATGAGCGGCCGGCCCCCGTCCATCGACCCCCGCGACCGCGCCGCACTGGTCGCGCAGACCACCGAGCTGGCGACCCGTTACAGCGGCTGGCAACCGCCCGCCGACGGGCGGGCCGACGCCGGCCAGGCCCTGATCGGCGTCTTCGCCCGCTTCGCCGAACTGGTCGTGCGGCGCCTCAACCAGGTACCGGAACGCGACTACCTCGCCTTCCTCAACCTGATCGGCACCCGGCCCTCGCCGCCACTGCCTGCGCGCGTGCCGCTCACCTTCCGGCTGGCCGAGCGCAGCCGTTCCGACGCACTGGTCCCAGCCGGTACCCAGGTCGCCGCCGAACCGCTGGACGGCGAGGACGACGAGGTCGTCTTCGAGACCGGGACCGACCTGGTCGTGACCCGGGCCCAGCTGGTGACCGTCCTCGTCGACGACGCCCCGCACGACACCTACGCCGACCGCAGCGCCGAGGCCACCGGCGGCCGCGACGAACCGTTCGCCGCGTTCACCGGCGACCAGGCCATGCCGCACCAGTTCTTCGTCGCCTGCGACCCGGTCCTGACCGCCGATGGCGTAAAGGACGTCACGCTGACGCTGGCCACGCCGGACGACACGCTGCTCGCCGGGTGGCCGGTCTCCTGGTCGTACTGGGACGGCACCCGGTGGCAACCGGCGCAGGCCGACAGCACCCCGGGGGACGGCTCGTGGACGGTGCCCCTCACCGGCCTGCCGCAACTGCCCCCGTACGACGTGAACGGCACCTCGGCCGGCTGGCTGCGCGCGCAGCTCGACCTGCCGATGCCGCACGGCACCTCGGGGCTGCCGCCCGACGCGGTCGCGCTCGGCAACAAGCCCCCCCAGGACAGCGCCGACGGGGAGTTCCCGTTCGGGGAGACCGACCAGGGCCAGTTCTTCTACCTGAGCGTCGACGCGTCGGTGGCCCTCCACGGCGCGACCGTCCGGCTCGCTGTCACCCTGGCACGCCCCGGTGAGGCCGGTGACCCGGCCACCCCGGTGCGACTGGAGTGGTCGTACAAGGACGGCGACGCCTGGCGGCGGCTGGGGGAGTCCGGCACCGCGGCGGAGGAGGTCGGCGACAGCGACACCGGCCTGAAGGACGGCACGCTGGCGATGACCCGCGACGGCGAGATCAGTTTCCGGGTCCCCGCCGACTGGCCCGCCGAGTTGTTCCGGGCCCGGTCCGGGCACTGGCTCCGGGCGCAGATCGTCCAGGACGGCGGCGCGTACGCCACTCTCCCGCGACTGGAATCGCTGACCGTGGGACACGACTGGGATCCGCCCACCATCACGGGCATCGACGTGCGGACCGAGACGGACCCGGAACCGGTGACACCGCCCGGAGCGTTCACCAACGGCACCCCGCTGGACGTGACCCGGGACTTCCACCCCTTCGGCGAGCAACCGCGCTTCAACGACACCTTCTACCTGGCCTGCCCCGCGAGCCTGGTCCGGCCGGGCGCGGACCTCACCCTCGACGTGATCCTGACCAACGGCCCGGACGTCACGGACGGGCCGGTCCCGCCGGTGCGCACCGACGGCGACCCGCGGATCGTCTGGGAGGCATGGGGCGGCACTGGCTGGAACACCGTGACCGTCGGCGCCCCGGACGCGGACTATGCCTTCACCGCCGACGCCACCCTGCTGCTCACCCCGCCCGAGGGCTTCGCGCGCACCGAGGTGAACGGCATCGAGGAGTTCTGGCTGCGCATCCGACTGATCCACGGCGACTACGGGACCGCGGCCCACTACACCCGCAACGACGACGGCACCTACGAACCCGTCGACGCCACCTTCGCACCGCCCGTGATCAGAACCCTGTCGTGGAGTTCCCGGCAGGGGCTGACCGTACCCGTCCCGGCACCGGTGTGCGTCACCCACAACGACTTCCGCCTCGTCACCCACCACCGCGACCCCGACACACCGTGGTCCGTCACCCCCTTCACCCCGAACCCGGAGCAGGACCCCGCCCTCTACCTCGGCTTCGACCAGCCGTTCGATACCCGGCCCGTCACGCTCTATCTCCAGGTCGAACCACCGAAGCCGGAGGAGGTGACGGCCGACCGGCTCGCCGGGACCGATCTCACCGACCGCGCCGAACTGGTCTGGGAGTACAGCGGCACCGACGGCTGGCAGCCACTGGCCGCGGCCGACGAGACCGCGAACCTGTCCGGCCGAGGCACGGTGACTTTCGTCGGACCGGCGGACCTGACAGCGCGGGAGCACTTCGGGCAGAGCCGTTGCTGGCTGCGG
Source organism: Streptomyces sp. NBC_00878 (assembly GCF_026341515.1). Taxonomy (NCBI): domain Bacteria; kingdom Bacillati; phylum Actinomycetota; class Actinomycetes; order Kitasatosporales; family Streptomycetaceae; genus Streptomyces; species Streptomyces sp. NBC_00878. The sequence goes on from NZ_JAPEOK010000001.1 coordinate 9,366,206, forward strand.
CTCATCCTGCGGCACGGGACTTTCCCGGTCACGCCGAGGCTGCGCCGGATCCTGCCGAACACGACCTGGGCGGTCCAGGCCGTCACCGTCACCGACGAGATTCTCGGATCGGGCATCGCCGGGGCCGGCCAGCGGCTCACCACCGCGCAGAGCCCGGTCCTGCCCGGCCAGCGACTGGTCGTACGGGAGCCGGAGCGCCCGTCGGCGGCGGAGGAGGCCGCACTGACCGCGGCCGAGGGCGCCGACGCCGTGACGGTCACCGAGGACGCCGCGGAGGTCTGGGTGCGGTGGCACGCGGTGACCGACTTCCACAGCTCCGGCCCCGACGACCGCCACTACACCATCGACCCCCGGACCGGAGAGATCACCTTCGGTGACGGCCTGGCCGGGCGGGTGCCACCGCGCGGCCAGAGCAACATCCGTGTCACCTACCGCACGGGCGGCGGCGAGGAGGGCAACCGCGCCGCGGGGACCGTCGTGACGCTGAAGTCGGCCATCCCGTCCGTCGACTCGGTCACCCATCACGAACCGGCCTCCGGCGGCAGCGCGTGGGAGCCGCTGGAGCGGGTGCGCACCAGGGGACCGAGGTCGCTGCGCCACCGCGACCGTGCCGTCACGGCCGAGGACTTCGAGGACCTCGCCTTCGAGTCCTCGGCCGAGGTGGCCCGGGTCCGGGCGGTGCTGCCCAGCCGGTTCGACCCGTTCGACCTCTGGTTCGACCCGGCGACCGAGCAACCGAAGGCCGCGCACGCGGAGGCGGACGCCGGCGGGGTCGGGATCATCGTGGTCCCACACTCCGGCGCCACCCGGCCGGTACCCGGCCTGGGGCTGCTGCGCCGGGTCGAGGAGTACCTGCGGGCCCGGTGCGGCCCGACCACCGAGGTCCGGGTCGCCGGCCCGGAGTGGATCGAGGTGACCGTCGCCGCGACGGTGGTGGCGTCCTCCCCGGACGTCGCCGGACTGGTCGGCGGACGGGTCGAGCAGAGCCTGCAGCGATTCCTGCACCCGCTGACCGGAGGGCCCGACGGTACCGGCTGGGCCTTCGGCCGCAAACCGCACCGCTCGGACCTGTACGCCGTGATCGAGGCCGTCGACGGTGTCGATCACGGCACCGCGCTCACCGTGGCGCAGGCGGCTCACTCCGACGAACTCGGCGACGGACTGGAGGCGTTGCTCGGCCGTTCCCTGGCGCAGCTCGCGGCCGAGCCCCCGGACGCGGATGAGACCCGATGGCTGGAGCGCGCGCTGGTGTACTCCGGCCGGCACCAGATCACCGTGACCCTGGGAGCGTGAGGAGTTCCGTGCCGATCCCCCTGCCGAACCTCGACGACCACAACTTCGACGACCTGGTCGGGGAGGCACGGGCCCTCATCCCCGTACTGCTGCCGGAATGGACCGACCACAACCCCGGCGACCCCGGGATCGTCCTCGTCGAACTGCTGGCCTGGCTGACCGAGATGCAGCTGTACCAGGTCGACCAGCTGTCGCAGAGCCACACCCTCAACTTCCTGCGACTGCTCGGCGGCCCCCAGTGGTCGCCGCCGGACACCGGCGACCTCGACGCGGCCGTACGCCAGAGCGTGGCTGCGCTGCGCGAGCGCCACCGGGCCGCGACCGTGGACGACTACGAGTACCTGGTCCGCACGACCTGGCCCGGGCAGCCGCAGGCGGCCGGGCTTCCCCGGGTACGGCGTGTACGGTGCGTGCCGGGCCGGAACCTGGCCGGCGCCGACCCGACCGCGCCCGCCCCGGCGCACATCAGCGTCGTCGTCCTCCCCGAGCCCGGCGAGGCCGCGGACGCCGGGGCACTGACCGCCGCCCTGCACGAGTTCCTCGACCCGCGCCGGATCCTGACCGTCCGCCATCACGTCGTCCTCCCGGAGTACGTCGACTTCCACGTCGCCGCCGATCTGGCGCTGCACGAGGACGCCGTGCCACAGGACGCCCTCGCGGACGCGCGGAACCGGCTCCGGGAGTTCTGCGACCCGTTCACCGGCGGTGACGCCCGCGACGGCTGGCCCTTCGGGCAGAGCCTGCACCCGTCGGAGGTGTACGCCGTGCTCGAACAGTCGCCCCTGGTCGACTACATCGAGAACGTCCGCCTCACCCGTGCCGGCACGGACGCCGACGCCGGGGCGGACGGTATCGCCCTGGACGCCCACCAACTGGTGCGGCTGACCCGGGTGGACCTCGTGGGCTACGACAGTTACGGCAGAACGCACCCGTCGACCCCGGAGCTCCCGCGATGAGCCGCTATCTCGACCACCTCCCGGCGCCGTTCCGGGAGGACCCGTTCGCCGGCGCGTTCCTGCTGGCGTTCGAGGCCGTGCTGACCGGCCGCGACGACGCCGAGGGCGTCACGGGCCTCGAACAGCTCATCGAGCGCTCCGCCGACTCCATCGACCCGCTGACCACCGGTGAGGAGTTCCTGCCCTGGCTGGCCGGCTGGGTCGCGTTGAGCCTGCGCGCGGACTGGGACACGGACACCAAACGCGGGTTCATCCGGGAGGTCGTGCCGCTGTACCGGCAGCGGGGCACCCTGGCCGGGCTGCGCCGGATGCTGGAGATCTACCTGCGGCCGCTGGACGACGGTGTCACCCGCGACGACGTGGTCGTCTTCGACGAGTTCGAGACACCCGCCCACTACTTCCAGGTCCAGCTGACCCTCGGCGACACCGACCCCGGACGGCTGCGCCGCGTCCAGGAGATCGCCAGGGCGATCATCGACCGGGAGAAGCCGGCCCACACCTTCTACGCGCTCAAGGTCGTGGTGCCCACGATGCGGCTGGTCTCCGAGGAACTGCGCGAACGCGAGGGCGGCGTACCGGAGTTGCTCATCCTCGGCGAGAACTCCCAGCTCGGCACCCGCGACTCATCCTGACATTCGGAGGAAGCCCGATGGCGGACTACACCCAACCCGACGTCGTACCGAAGCGCGTCCGCTTCTTCGACGGGCAGTTCCTGAAGGAACAGGACTTCATCGACGAACAGAGGTTCCACCTCGACCGCGAGCGTCGGCAGAGCCGGCTGCTGCGGCTCACCGGCATCAGCGTCGGCCTGACGGTGACCTCGGACGCCGAGCGCCAGATCACCGTGACCGCCGGCATGGCGGTGGACGCGCTCGGCCGGCACCTCGTCCTGGCGGCCGACACGGCCGTGCAACTCGACGAGGACTTCGCCGACCAACAAGGCATCGAGGTGCACCTGGCCTACCGGGAGTCCGCGTCGGACATGACGCCCGAAGGGGCGCCCGGCGGGGCGGGAGCGCGCCGCTGGGACGAGAGCCCCAGGATCGTGGTGGTGGCCCCGGACGGCACCACCATGGTCGCCCCCGACGACGCCTCGCCAGACCTGGACGGCCAATCGGTGCTGCTCGCGCGGCTCGCGGTGGCCAACGGCCAGGTCGTGGTGGACCTCATCGCGGCACAACGCTCCACCCTCTCCGTCGCGGGTGCGCTCGGCATCGGCACCACCGCCCCCGGCAGCGACCTGGAGATCGGCGACTACGGTCCGCAGGACCGGCACCTGACGTTCAAGGTGGCCGGCGGCGACGGCCACCGCAGCGGGCTCCGGCTGCGGGCCGGGTCGGAGAACGACAACGAGGGCTACTCCCTGGAGTACGACCGGCGGCCGGTCGCGGGGCAGGGCCTGCACGTCAGGACCCACGGTCCCGACGATCCCGAGGGCGGCACGACGAGGCTCTTCGTCGACCCCGGAGGCGATGTCGGCATCGGCACCACCACACCGGACAACCAAGGCGAATGGGACCGGGTCCTCGACCTGGCGGGCGCCGCGAGAAGCAAACTGTCCGTGCGGACCGCCACCGTCGCGGGGCACGTGGCGGCGCACGACACGGGGGTGTACGGAGCGTCTCCCGGCATGGTCGTGGGCACCGCGTCCGTCAGCCCGCTGACCCTGGTCACGGGCAGAGCGGCCCGGCTCAGCGTCACCGCCACCGGTCACGTGGGCATCGGCACCACCGCTCCGCAGGTCACCGGGGGGTGGGGCCGGGTCGTCGACGTAGTGGGTGCCGGCCGCACCAAGCTGTCCGTGCGGACCGCGAGCGTGGACGGGCGCGTGTCGGTGAACGACCTGGGGGCCTCCGGCGTGGCCAGCATGGTCGTGGGCACCGAGACCGCCACCCCGCTGAGCTTCGTCACCACGGGCAGCAGTCGGTTCACCATCGGCGCCGACGGCAACATCTCCATGGGCAGTGATCCGTTCACAGCCCGATGGACGACCAAGCACGTCGACACCCACGAACCCGCGGAGCCTCACCTGAGGCTGCATCGGGACGACACGACCTCCGGCGGCAACCGGTTGTTCCTGGAGCTCTTCCAAGGCCACGGGAATCCTCTTCAGACAGACGTCTACCCCAGCATCCGGTTCCACCACAGCACCAGATACTGGCACCGCATCGAGGGGCGGCGCGACGGGCTGCACATCAAAACCGGGAGCATGGCCAGTGACGCCCACACCGACCTCTGGGCCTGGGGAGTCCATGCCGAGTCACTGACCATCGGCGCGGTCACCATCGGCGCGGCCGAGCTGGCCGTGCTGAAGAAACTCGCCGCAGGACAGCTGAGCGTCACGCTCTTCAACGTCCCCAAAGCGACGTACGCCTTTGTCTCCAGTGATCCGATAAGTGGGACCACGCACGAGGTTTGGGCGAATCCCGGCGGCTCCCACCCCTGGGTTCTCAAGCCCCTGGTTTAGGACTGACCACGAACCCCTGTGAAGGAAGACCGACATGAGAGCCGAGATAGAAAAGCGCGTCTCCGAACTGGAGACGGAGTACCGGGATGGGCAGCGGATGCTCGCCGACCTGGAGGCCAAACAGGCCGACCTCCAGCAGACCGTGCTCCGCATCAGCGGCGCTCTCCAGGTACTGAACGAACTGCTGGCCGCCGAGAACGCCTCGTAGGCTGGCGACGCGGATCCGACGCCGCCGGGAGCCGCGAGCCAACCCGCGGACGCGTGAAGGCCGACGCTCACCACGCGCTGTACCGCCTGACGCCCGCTCATCCCCCCGTACGTCCCGTGCCGGTCCGGCCGGGCCTCCGTCCCACGTCTGGAGGTCCCATGGCGACCGCCTGTCCGCAAGTCTCACCCTCCAGCTCGAACCCGAGACAAAGGGGCCCTGGGCCTGTTCGATCATCGCGCCGTCACCGGGCGACGACTCGAGGGAAATCTGAGGCTCTTCTGAGGAGGAGCTGAAGACGGCCGGAAGCTGGCACTGGCGTGTCCGGAAGCCGCCGTGAATCGATCACGTGCCCGCTCCCGGGCGCGGGTGGCACTTCCGACGTGCGACCACCGGCGTGAGCGGGAGGCGATGTCGGGGGTGTTCGCGTGTACGCCGACAGGCGTCGGCGTGTGGGCGTGCACCGGAAGCGGCGTGTGCAGCCGAACAGCCGCCGGGGTGGTCCGGTTCATTGGCCAACGGCAGCCACATACCACCGGGCCGGGCCTGAGCATCCGACCGGCCTCGCCGGACGCGACGACCACGGTGATGAGCCCGGGCCGACCTGGGGTTACCACCTCAACTCCTTGAACGGGAACCGCTTCGCCGCCCCCCCCGCCCGCCGGATGCGGTGGGCGCCCTCAGCTCCTCCTCAGGGAAGCCTCAGAGCTCCACCAAGTCTGGCCTGGTGGCGGGCGCGATGCTGGAACAACGCCGGGTCGAGGAGCAGTCGTACGGACACCGTCCCCAGCCCGGCAGTCATTTCAGACGCGAGACACGAGAGAGAAGGACAGACGATGCGAGTCGACAACACCAGGATGTCCGGCCCGATCCGGACTCGGCGGGGGCTGGCGCTGCTGATCGCCTCGGGGGCCGGGCTGGGCTCCCTGCTGCTGGGAGCGGTACCCGCACAGGCCAACGACACCACCAAGCAGGTCGCGGCCAACGGCCAGTCAGTCAGCTTCGCCACCGGTGACAGCAGCCGGGGCGTCAGTGGCAACGTCACGTTTGTGGTGAACGCGGACGGCAACTGGTCGATCACGGGAAGCGGGAAGAACTCGAACCTCCTCGTGCGTACCTTCCACTGGACCTGTGACCTGTCGTGGGACGCGGCGAGCGTCTCGCACTCGACCGGGAAGAAGGCCGTGCCCGGCAAGAAGACCCGCACCATCAGTTCGGCGGCGTACGACCCCAACATCCAGGCGGACTTCGCCGACATCGTCGACCGCGGCAGGGCCGACTGCGACATCGTCATCGGCTGACCGAGGCGAGTTTCGCCGGTCTTCGGTGGAACCGCGGGAACGTCGATCGCGGCATACGCGTTCCGATGGCCTTGCGGAACGGTTCGCGGAGGCCGGCGCTGCGGGTCAGGAAAGACCGTCAGCAACCATGGCAGCAACGGCCTTCCGATGAGGGAGTCCTGACAGAAAGCTGCTGACGATTCTCTTGAAGGGCCGCCCGGAGTGCTGGGCGGCCCTTCGTGCACTCCGTGGGGGTGCGATCTCAACCACGTGCCAGTCCTTCACACGGGCGAGGACGTCATCGCGGGCGACACGAATGTGCCCCCGTCAGCCGCAGACGGTTGGCGCACCCGCCGTTGATACCCCTGAGCCTCTTCTCCCCCGAACCTTCGGCCCGGCCTCGTCCCCGGCCGCGCCGCCGCCCATGCCCGGGTACGCGAACTCCACGTCCCGAAGCGGGCATTGGGTGTTGGCGCACCTGCGCCAGGAGCCGGTCCGGGGCCCGGTGTGAAGCCTCTCCTCGCTGGCGTTCTGCCTGCCGGACTACTCGGCGAGGAAGGTGTCGAGGTGGGAGAGGAAGGTGGGCCAGGCCGGGTCGTCGGCGGTGAACAGGTGGTTGCGGCTTTCGAGGAGGATCAACCGGCTGTCGGAGATGAGCGTGGCCAGTTCCAGGGCCTGTGCGACGGGGACCCGCGCGTCGTCGCGGGAGTGGATGATCAGCGTGGGGCAGGTTACCTGGTGGGCGATTCCGGAGACGTCGATGCGGGTGAACTCTTCCAGGAAGCGCAGGCCGTTGGCGGGCGAGGTCGTCTGGCGCTGGTAGGCGGCGAACGCGTCCCATTCCGCTGGTGTGGCGTCAGCGAGGAACTGCGAGGCGAAGAAGCGCAGGAAGCTGCTGTCCTGGGAACGCCATCCGGCGCGGGCGATGTTCAGGTCGACCTGAGCGGCATCGCGCTCGGCGTCGTCGGCGGCTCGGATCTGGCGTCCACGGGCGTAGGACGCGGTGAGGATCAGCCGACTGACCCGCTCGGGATGGCGCGCCGCGTAGGCAACCGCCACCGCGCCGCCCTGTGACACCCCGAGCAGAGGGAAGCGGTCGAGGCCGGCGGCATTGACCACGGAGTCGAGGTCGTCGACCAGGTCGTCGAGGGCGAAGCTGGGCACACTCCATTCGGAGAGGCCGCAGCCCCGCTCGTCGTAGCGGATGAGCTGCCGGCCGCGGGTGAGACCGTCGAACCAGTGCGCCCACATCGGGGTGGTCCGATCGAGGTCGAGGTGGGTCAGCCAGTTGGCCGTCTTCACCAACGGCGGGCCTTCGCCTGTGGTGGCGTAGGCGATGCGAGTGCCGTCCGCGGACCGGCAGAACCGTATGACCTCGTGGTCCGCCTCGGCCGCCGCCGCAACGGCGGCGGTGGGTGCGGCGGACGGTGTGGCGGAAGCCACCGTCACCTGCGCGACGAACTGATGGCCGCGCTCGCGCACCGTGCGAATGCACCGCTGTCGCGTGGCGCTGTCACCGATCGCGAGGCGGGCGCTGCGTAACCAGGTGGCGAGCGCGGCCTCGCTGGCCGTGCGGCCGCGCCCCACCGTGTCGAGCAGCTCCTCCTCGGGCACGACGCGGTCGCGGTGCTCGACGAGGTGGCAGAGCAGATCCGCAGTTTGAGGTTCGATGGGGACCGGCTGCCCGTCGTGGCTGAGCCGACGGCGATCCGTGTCCAACTCGTACTGCCCGAAAGAGTAAACAGCGCCGCTCACAGCCATGACTGTATAGCGTTTGTTCGATTCTGTGGGCGTCGATTGTCCCATCACGATGCTTGCTCGGCCGAGTTGGTCAGGCACTGTCGGCAGATCAATGTGCCGGTGCGGTCGACTCGGCCGGACCGCCGGGGTCCGCGACGACTCGTCAACGCGCCCGCTGGCGCAGCCATCCGGGCCCAGGAGCCGCCTGCTGGCCAAGAGCCCGGATGTCCGCTGGACTTGTTGCGGAGCGGCTTGTCCGGGTGGCGCAGGCAGGGGCGGCCACCGGTCAGGGGCGTGCCGGCCCGCCCTCCCGTAGCCGGCGCCGCAGGATCTTGCCGGAGGCCGCCTTTGGCACCGCTTCGATGAACTCGACCCGGCGGATCTTCTTGTACGGGGCGACCTGGCCCTCGACGTGGGTCATCACCTCGTCGGCGGTGACCGACGCCCCGGGCACCGGCACCACGAACGCTTTGGGCACCTCGTTGCCTTCCTCGTCATCGACGCCGATCACCGCCGCGTCGGCGATGCCGGGATGGTTGAGGAGGATCGCTTCGAGTTCGGCGGGCGCCACCTGGTAGCCCTTGTACTTGATGAGTTCCTTCACCCGGTCGACGATGAACCAGTTCCCGTCCTCGTCGACCCGACCGATGTCGCCGGTGTGCAGCCATCCGTCGACGTCGACCGTCGCGTCGGTGTCCTCGGGGCGGCCGAAGTAGCCCTTCATCACCTGCGGTCCCTGGATCCACACCTCGCCGGGTTGGCCTGCCGCCACGTCCAGCCCGGTGACCGGGTCGACCAGGCGCGCCCGAGTCGACGGGAGCAGGTGCCCCACGCACGCGATGGGCTCGTCGAGGTTGCCGTCGGCATGGAGATGCGAGGCGGGAGACAGCTCGGTCATTCCGTACGCCTGCCCGATCTCCACACCCAGCCGGTCGGCCACCGCCGCCTGCACCCCCGCGTCGAGCGGCGCCGCGGCACAGATGATGCGTCGAAGATTCGACAGGTCCAGGTTTCCGACCGCGGGGTGCTTGGCCAGGGCCAGCATCACCGGCGGGGCGACGTACGCATGGGTGATGCGGTCGCGCTCCAGGCTGGTCAGGAACGCGTCGAGATTGAACCGGGAGTGCACGTAGACGGTCGCACCACGGTGCAGCGCGTTGTTGACCAGGGCAGTCAGCCCGAAGATGTGGAAGAAGGGCAGGATCGCGATGACACGGTCGTTCTCGCCGACCCGATGCAGACCGTTCATCTGCTCGAGGTTGGTGCACAGGTTGCGGTGGGTCAGCATCACGCCCTTGGGCACGCCCGTCGTGCCGCTCGAATAGGGCAGCACGGCGACGTCCACAGCCGGATCGAGCTCGAACGCCGGCACGTCGCCGTCGCAGAGCAGCCCCAGCACCGGACGGTGGCCGTCGGCCGTGTCGCACACCAGGATCTCGATGTCCCGGCCGGTCTGCCGCCGGACCAGCTCGACCGCGGCCCGCGCCGTCTCGATCAGCGCGGACACACTCACCATCAGACGCGCCTCGGCGTCGATCAGCTGCTTGGCGATCTCAGCCGGTGTGGCCAGCGGCGACAGCGTGGTCACCGTCCCGCCCGTGATGGTGGTGGCGTAGAGGACCACGGGGAACAGGATCGTGTTCGGTGAGTGCAGAGCGACCACGTCACCCTTGCCGATGCCTTCGGCGGCAAGGCCTGCCGCCAGTTGGCGGACCAGCGTGGCCAACTCACCGTAGGTGAACGTCTGTCCACTGGACACGTCCACCATGGCCGGCCGGGTTCCGCGCCGCGCGGCATCGCCGAGCACCCATTCATGGACGGGACGATCGATGACTGTGACATCCGGGTACTTGCTGTTGTAGATCATCAAAGACTCCGTTTTCTCGCTTTGCTCTGTCAGTCAGAACCCAGGGGTTTCCGGCTGGGCGGCACCGGACCTGGGACCGTGCGGTCTGCCGGGGTCTGGTTGTGCGGTGACCATCTGGTTGTCCCCTGTGGGTCTTCCGCCAGGACGCCGTCACGTCTGTCGGGCCCTTGCCGGAGCGGTTATCGGTGTTTTGTGGGGCCGGCAGCGCCGACTCTGAGCGAAACGGTCTGACAGGATCGTCGGAACGTGTGTTCCGATCGTCGGGCCTGCCGCCGGGCCACCGCTTGGTGGAACTCTGAGGCTTCTCTGAGGAGGGGTTGAGGGCGGCCGCAGCCAACAGGTCGTGGTCGGCGAAGAACGTCAGCGGCTCCTGTCGGCGAGGGTGGTCCGGTCGCTCGTGCAGGGCGACTTGCCTGTGCGGGCACACCGACGCGGTCACATCGTCATCACCGGCTTGATGGCGGCAGGGATGGGGTGCTGGGGGAGGGCGTTGTAGTGTCTACGGCGTCAAATGGCGGGCGCCGAACCACTGGAGGCAACACCTCGTGCTCATTGCTCAGCGTCCGTCCCTGACCGAAGAGGTCGTCGACGAGTTCCGCTCCCGGTTCGTGATCGAGCCGCTGGAGCCGGGCTTCGGCTACACCCTCGGCAACTCCCTGCGTCGTACGCTCCTTTCCTCGATCCCGGGCGCCGCGGTCACGTCCATCCGTATTGACGGTGTCCTGCACGAGTTCACCACCGTGCCGGGCGTCAGGGAGGACGTCACCGACCTGATCCTCAACATCAAGCAGCTGGTCGTGAGTAGTGAGCAGGACGAGCCGGTCGTGATGTACCTGCGCAAGCGGGGTCCAGGTCGGGTCACCGCTGCCGATATCGACCTGCGGGCCGGTGTCGAGGCGCACAACCCCGACCTGGTCCTCGCCACGCTCAATGGCAAGGGCAAGCTGGAGATGGAGCTGACCGTCGAGCGCGGTCGCGGCTACGTCTCCGCCGTCCAGAACAAGCAGGTCGGTCAGGAGATCGGGCGCATCCCGGTCGACTCGATCTACTCGCCCGTTCTGAAGGTCACGTACAAGGTCGAGGCGACGCGTGTCGAGCAGCGCACCGACTTCGACAAGCTGATCGTCGACGTCGAGACCAAGCAGGCCATGCTTCCGCGTGACGCCATGGCGTCGGCCGGCAAGACCCTGGTGGAGCTGTTCGGTCTGGCCCGCGAGCTCAACGTCGAGGCGGAGGGCATCGACATGGGTCCGTCCCCGACGGACGCCGCTCACACTGCCGACTTGGCTCTGCCGATCGAGGAGCTCGACCTCACCGTCCGCTCCTACAACTGCCTCAAGCGCGAAGGCATCCACTCCGTGGGTGAACTCGTCGACCGCTCCGAGGCCGACATGCTCGACATCCGCAACTTCGGTGCGAAGTCCATCGACGAGGTCAAGGCGAAGCTCGCCGGCATGGGCCTGGCTCTCAAGGACAGCCCGCCCGGATTCGCCCCGACCGCCGCCTACAGCGCGGACGACGATGCGGACGCGGGCCTCGTCGAGACCGAGCAGTACTAGAAGCTGGAAAGCCGTCAACGAGGGGCAGAAGTCCTGAGGCGGTGGAGAAAGACGTCGTGCACCTCGGTGTTGTACTGCCCCGACATTCGCAAGGCGCGGAGAACGTCGTCAGTCCTGGTGTGAGGTTTCGCAGGCCCGGGCCGCCTCGACAACGGTGGTGTACAGAAAAGTCGGTCGGCCGAGGTCCGCGGTCTCGAAGGCGCTTCGCGCATCCGACCCCGCGACCAGGGCCAGCGTGCCGCCCTCGGCTCGGATCTTTTGGCGTGTCGCGGCCAGCAGTTGGATACCGACGGTGTTGAAGTGTGTCACCCGTTCGGCATCGACCACGAAGCGGCGGTGTCCCACGCGCAGGAGCCTGACAAGCGGCCCGCACAACAAGGGCGCCGTAGTCGCATTGAAGACTCCTTCCGCTTCGACGACCAGCAGGCCGACATCGGCCCAGCGAGGGGTGAGCCGTAGCGGCTGTACCTCCATGTCCGCCCTCCGCCTGCCGGGTGGTAGGTGTGCGAAGCCCGGGTCGTCCCACAGAACAGAGAGCCTCGCTGCTTCGCCTGCCCCGTCTCCGTCGCGTCATGCGGGTCTGATGTGGTCGAAGCCATGGCGAGTGCCCGGCATGGTGGGATCGGCAGATGAGAATCGCGGCACGGTCTGGACCTTCCCCGCAGCGTGACTGCGCGGAGTCCCGACACCGCTACGTTGTCGGGGTCGCAGAGGACACGTCGGTGTGCCGGAGGAGATCCCTCGATCTCGCCCTGCCGACCACCCACACCAACATCCCGCTCGCGAAACGCCGTACGACCTGCCGCACTCGGCCCGGTCCACCTGCCTGTGTGCGGGCGCGGACCAGGCCGAAGCCGCCCAGCGGTCCGGCAACAGCGTCGAGGCTTTCCTGCCCCAGTACGCGAAATGCCAGTATGACCGGCAACCCATCAACTACCAGCGCATCGAAGGGCCGTTGAGCGCTACGACCGATGGCCCTAGACGGACCACTGACGGCCCGGACTGAAAGGGTCGACCCCATCGATGAGGAGCTCGCCCAAACCTAGATCACGGTGGCCCGTCCGCCACCCAGCATGGTCATGGCCTCCGGACCTGAAGTGATGACCGCGATCCGTCCGGGAGCGGCGAGAGCGGTGACGCCGAGCGTGGCGTCGACGGCGTGCTTGTGGCCGTGCCGGCCGGCTTCGGCGAGGACCGCTGCGGCGTGGCGCGCGATCGGCGGGGCGGGGAGTGGGCCACGCGCGTTCGCCCCGCCCAGTGCCTGCTTCCGCCGACCCCGCTGGAGCCGGTCCCGCAGCGCCCGTGTTTCCCGTCCGTGACGGGACCGCGCTCAGCCGATCCTTGAGCCACTGCGCGGGCAGGTGAACGCAGCCGGTGACGTTTCCGTATCTCCTTGAGCGGCGCAGACGCGTGACAGGCTGCCGACGGTGGTCTGCCGCTGCGGAAAGAGGGGCGAACATTCAGAGCCAGCCCGCGACAATCCTCGACGGCCACCCCGGTCGGCCGGAGGCGAGTCGTGCCCTGGCCTGTGTCAGGGCTGGGGCGTTCGCCCTGGCCGGCAGTGTCCTTGCAGCCCTGGGGCATGTCGCTGTCGCCGGCGGGGCGGTGCCGTGGCGGTTCGTGTTGCTCTTGGCGGGGGCGCAGTTCATCGCGGTCTGGCCTGTTGCCCGTCGGCGCTTCTCGTTCCCCGCAGCTCTGGGATGCGCTCTTGCCGTGCAAGGCGTGCTGCATCTGGTGTTGACGATCATGGGCGAGCGGGATCCCGAGAGGAACTTCCGGGTCGGCCACGCCGCTCACGGCATGCCCGGTCATGCGGCCATGGCGGACGGTCCTGCCTGGCAGCACGCTTGTACGACCCTGACCGCCGTCCACGTGCTGGCCGCACCGGCGGTGGCCTGGCTGCTGCACAGTGCCGACGCCGCTGTGGCAGCCGCCATGGCCATCACGCGTGCCGTGCGCGGCATCGCGGCCACCGTCGCCGCCTGGGTCCGCTCGCTACGGACGGGCGTTCAGGTCCGCTCCTTGCCCGCCGTACCTCTCACCGAATACGCCGCGCCTCACGCGCGGGCATGGACACATTCCCTGGAGCACGCGCTGGTGCGCAGGGGACCACCGGGACACGCCCACGTCCCGAGTCGTCCCTCACCCGGGCGGCCCCCACGGGCCGCCCGGCTGTCCCGCAAGGAGCATCTCTGTGTCCGTGCACCACGCTGCCCGCGCGGCGGGCCGTGTCGCCGCGGCCGGCGCCGCCGCGCTGACGGCCGCCCTGGCCCTGGCCGATCCCGCCTCCGCTCACGCGGAGGTCGAAGCCGACGCCCCGCGGGCCCTGGCCGAGAACGTCACACTCACTTTCGTCTCCGAGGCGGAGTCGGACACCGCCGGTTTCACCGAACTGCGCGTCGTCCTGCCCGACGGCATCGCACCGGGTGACGTCACGCTCGCCGATGCACCCAAGGGGTGGAAGCTGAAGCCTGGCGACGACGGTTACGCCGTCGCAGGCCCTGCCCTCAGAACCGGAGTCGACGCCGAATACAAGGTCAGGGTCCGGCAGTTGCCGGACGCCGGGCAGCTCGTGTTCAAGACCCTCGAGACCTACGGCGACGGCGAGACCGCCCGCTGGATCGAGCTGCCGGGCGGCGGCGTGGAGCCCGAGCAGCCTGCTCCCGTGTTGAAGCTGCGGGCTGCGGCATCAGGCACGGCCTCTTCCGACCCGAGTCCGTCCGCCAGCGGCCCGTCCGCCAGCGGCCCGTCCGCCGAAGCGACGGACGCCCGGCTTGCCGGGAAGACAGCGACTGCTCAGGAATCCGGGTCGTCCGCCGGCCTGATAGTCGGCTCCGCGATCGCCGTGCTGCTCGTGCTGGGCGGCGGCGCGTGGTGGCTGGGCAGGCGCCGAGTCTCCTCGGGAGCATCCGATGTCCCCGCAGCCGACCCGGAGTCCTGACGTGGAACGACGACACGTGAACGAGAGCGGTCACATCGGCAGGGCGTTGCTGGTGGTGGTCGCCGTACTCGCGGGTGTCCTGCTCGGCGGCGCGGCACCGGCTTCGGCGCACGCGGTGCTGACCGGCAGCGACCCGCGCGAGAGCAGCGTGCTCAAGACGGCGCCGAAGCAGGTCACGGCCACATTCAATGAGTCCGTCAGCCTCGCCGAGGACTCCCTGCGTGTACTCGACCCCGACGGCCGTCCGGTGACCGCGGGCGACCCCGCGCATGCGGACGGCAAGAGGGACACCGCCCGCGTGGCGTTGACCGGCGGTTTGAAGGAGGGCACGTACACCGTCTCCTGGCGGGTGCTGTCGGCGGACAGTCACGCCGTCTCCGGTGCCTTCGTCTTCTCCGTCGGCGCGCCCTCGCAGACCCGTGCCGAGGCCGCCGCCGAGTCTGCCGTGGACTCCGTGGTCGACGTGCTCTACGGCATCGGCCGCTACGTCGCCTATGCCGGCCTGGCCCTGTTGATCGGCCTGGCGGTGTTCGTCCTGGTCTGCTGGCCCGAGGCCACCTCGCTACGGGGAGTGCGCAGGCTGTTCCTGGCCGGGTGGTGGGCGCTGGCGCTGTCGACGGTCACGCTGCTGCTGGCACGCGGACCGTACGCGAGCGGGGATGGGCCGGCCGGGGTGTTCGACCCGCGGCTGCTGCGGAGCACGGCGGAGAGTCGGCCGGGCGTCGCGCTGCTGGTCCGCCTGGCCCTGCTCCTGCTGATCGCTCTGCTCCTGAGGAGGCGTGACCGGTCCGAGTGGCAGGCCGACCGGCGTAGGGCTGCGGGGGGCTGTGCTCTCGCCTTTGGCCTGGCCGGGACCTGGGCGGTGGCCGAGCACGCCTCCACCGGCATTCAGGTACCGGCGGCGATGGTCTCGTCCGTACTGCACCTGCTGGCCATGGCGGTGTGGCTCGGTGGTCTGACGGCGCTGCTGGTGGCTCTGGTGCGGGCCCCGGCCGACAACCCGCTCCCGCCCGCCGCCGTGGCACGCTTCTCCCGGCTCGCCCTCGTCTCCGTAGCAGTGCTGGCGGCCACCGGTGTGTACCAGTCCTGGCGCGGGCTCGGCTCCTGGGAGGCGTTCACCACCCCGTACGGCAGGACGCTCGCCCTGAAGGTCGGGGCCGTGACGCTGATGCTGGCGGCTGCGTCGTACTCCCGGAACTGGACCGAGCGGCTGCTGCACGTGCCCCGGGAGGAACCGGTGCTGGTCACGGTGGGCGGCGACGAAAGTCCTCCGCCCGACCGGACGGATGAAACCGGTACGGCCGGGCCTGGCTCTCAGGAGCAGCGGCGCGGCCTGCGCAGGTCCGTATTGGCCGAGGTGGTGATCGGTGTCGTGGTGCTCGCGGTGACGACTGTACTGACGGGGAGTCAGCCAGGCCGGGCCGACGCCGAGACCGTGGCGGCTTCCCGGGTGCCCGGGCGGCCCGATGTGAACCTGACGATGGTGCCGTTCGACACGGGCGCCTCGGGCCGCACAGGGAGCGGCAGGGTGCAGATCACCCTGCAGCCGGGCCGGGTCGGCCGGAACGTGGTGGAAGCCACCGCCTACGGCGCTGACGGAAGCCTCATCGCCATCCCCGAACTGCGCCTGACCCTCACCCACTCCGAGCAGGGAGTCGGACCGCTCGATGCCGGACTCGCCGACCAGAGCGGCTACTGGGGCAGCGACAACCTCAGCCTCCCGATCGCTGGGACGTGGATGATGCGGGCGACCGTCCGCGTCTCCGATATCGACCAGGTCACCGTGGAGGAGACCGTGAACATCATCCCCTGAGGTCTTGGGCCGGGGCCGGCATCCCGGGGGAGGTCGCCCGCCGGTCCGCACGTGTATGAACGCTTTCGCGCAGCCATCCGTAAGCAACAACAAGCCTGCCAGCCCTGAGGAGTTGTCCCATGCCCCGAATGCACCGCCGTGCCGGCGGAGCGGAGCGGGTGTGCCGTACGTCGGGCATCCCCCAGGGGGCCGCCGATGCTCTGCGTCTGGTGCGGGCCGCGGTGTTCGCGGCCCTATGCGTTGTGATGACGGCGCTGGGCCATACGCTGATGACCAACGATGTCCTGCCCTGGTGGGCGGTTGGTGTCGCGTTCGCCGGAACGGCCTCGGGCGCGTGGTGGCTGACCGGCCGGGAACGTCGTGCCGCGACGATCATCGGGGCCACGGTCGTCGCACAGGGACTGTTGCATCTGCTGTTCAGCCTCGCCCACCAGCTGATCCGACCACCGACCGCCGCGGGCATCCCGACGACGGAGCGCCTCTCGGGCACGCAGGGGATGGCGTTCTCCCACTCCGGCATGGGCATGCACCACTCCGGTATGCATTCCCGGGCGATGCAAGTGCCCTCCGACGCGCCGCTCCTGTCCGCCGTCACGCACGAGGTCTCGGCCGGGATGCTCCTGGCGCACCTGCTCGCCGCCGTCGCGTGCGGTGTGTGGCTCTGGCGGGGCGAGGCGGCGGTGCATCGGATCGGCCGGGCCCTGGCAGCCGCCCTGTTCGCGCCGTTTCGCAGGGTCTGCCGCGTGCTCTTCCGTACGGCCGACCGGCGCGAGGTCCCGACGTGCCGAGCAGCCGACGGCGCCACGGAGGACTCGCGGTCGACTCCCTCCTCCCTGAGGCACTCTGTCGTTCGCAGAGGGCCACCGACGGGCCGCTCATCAGCACATCGCCCGTCTCCCGACCCTCTGCTCGCCGTACGGATCTGACAACGGCCCGACTATCGAGCGGCCGAGGCCGGGGGACAGGCGGATGGCCGGCGTGCCCGTAAGCACGTCGGCATGTTCTCTTCGGCCCGGGCTGTGTCCGCTGCGCCACCGGCCCCGACATGCGGTTGCCTACCAGGCGCTGCGGTGTCGCGGCGGGCCAGCCTGCTTCATCGATCGGGAGTTCCATGTCCCAGCACCACCGCACATCCAAGTGCTCACACCTGCGTGACACCGCGCCATCGGAGCGACCGGTGACGTCCGGACGGGACGGGGCCGCGGGAACGCGACGCCCGCGCACCCGTCTCGTCGCCTGCTGCGCCGGTTTCACGGCCGCGGTCCTGCTGCTGTCCGGCTGCGGCGGTGATTCCTCCGACGGCGCGTCCGCGAACGAGACGGCCGCCGACTCCTCCCCTCCCTCGGCCGGCATGGACGACATGCAGGGGATGGCGATGGGAGACCCGTCAGCCACCCCCGCCGACAAGATCCCCGACGCCGAGGTCGAGAAGGGCTCCTTCGAGCTGCTGGACACCCGCCCGCCCGGCATGGACGACGTCAAGGGCACGGCCTGGCTGGCCCAGGGCCCGAAGGGCACCACGGTGACGGTGTCCCTGACCGGCCTGAAGCCGGGCGACAAGTACATGTCGCACCTGCACGCCCAGCCATGCTCCACCAAGGGCGGTGGGGAGCACTTCCAGTTCGAGAAGGGCGGAGCGACCACACCGCCGAACGAAGTCCACCTGATGTTCACCGCCGACAAGTCCGGCATGGGCATGACCACAGTGAACAACGACCGCAAGACCGGCGAGGACGCGGTCGCCCTCGTCGTCCACCCTGCCGCTGCCATGGACAACCGGATAGCATGCGCGGACTTCGACTTCTGAGGGCGCCGACCGCCCTGCTGGGGTTCCTGTGTGCGCTGCTGTTCCTCGGCGGCACACCCGCGTACGCCCACACCGCGCTGAAGGACGCGACACCGGGACCCGGCGCCAAGGTCGCCCCCGGTATCGATGTCGTCGCGCTGACCTTCGGCCGACTGAAGTCCGGCACCACACCGAAGATCAGCCTGACCGGCCCCGACGGCAACACCGTGCCCGTCGGGGAGCCCGTCGTCGCCGACGACTCCGTTGTCTGCGCCGCCGTCACCCCGCTGCGCGCGGGCATCAACACCCTCTCCTACACCGTCATCTCCGCCGACGGGGACACCCAGAGCAGCGCCTTCCAGTTCGAGGTCGCCGACGGTACCGAGAACGCTGCCACCCCGTCCGCCTGCCGAGGACGGAGCCTGCCGGCTCCGAGCTCCGGCGCCGAGAACGGCACGATCCTGGGACTCGGCCGCACCACGGCGCCGGTCGTCTTCTCAGTGGTCGGCGTCGTACTAGCGGGCGGCGGTGTCCTTGCTGCGCGCACGATGCGTAGGGCGAGGCTGACGGGGAGAAGGGGGACCGCCGCATGACGCACGTGTGACCTGGGCGCACCCTGCCTCGGTAGCGTTCACCGATCACGTCCTAGTAGGGCTTGGTCAGGTCGGTTGTTGTGGTGCGTGTCCTGCGGGCCCGGTGTGGCGTTGAGAGTGTGTGACTCCGGACGAGATTGCTGTGGTGCGTGGTGAGTTGGAGACGTTCGCGGCGGAGGTGTTCGAGCCGTTCGCGCGCAAGGATCAGCGCCGGTGGGGGCAGGTTTATGTGCGGGGGCTGCTGACCGACGGGCAGCGTAAGTCGGTCGAGCCGATGGCCGCCCGGCTCGGGGAGGACGGCAATCGTCAGGCACTGGCCAACTTCATCACCACCAGCCCCTGGGACCCGGCGCACATCCGGGCCCAGCTCGCCTGGCGGATGGAGGAGACGATCGGGCCCAAGGCCCTCATCTTCGACGACACCGGGTTCCTCAAGGACGGGATGGCCTCGGCATGCGTGTCGCGGCAGTACACCGGCACCGCGGGCAAGGTCACCAACTGCCAGGTCGGCGTCTCACTCCACCTCGCGTCCGACCACGCCTCGGCGGCGGTCAACTGGCGGCTGTTCCTGCCCCGGACATGGGATCCCGCCTCACCGGAGGCCGATGCGGACAAGGTCGCCCGCCGCACCGCCTGCGGCATCCCGGACGATGTCGGGCATGTGGAGAAGTGGCAGCTGGCCCTGGACATGCTCGACGAGACCCGCTCGTGGGGGATCGAGGTGCCGCTGGCCGTCGCGGACGCCGGATACGGCGACGCTGCCGCGTTCCGGCACGGACTGCAGGCCCGCGGCCTGAACTACGTGGTGGGGATCTCCACCACACTGTCGGCCCAGCCCGCCGACGCGGTGCCGGTGGCCGGGCCGTACTGCGGGACGGGACGCCCGCCGCTGGCCAAGTATCCCGACAAGCCGCGGTCGGTGAAGGAGCTGGTCATCGCGGCGGGCCGGAAGGCTGCCCGGCCGGTGCAGTGGCGAGAGGGCTCCCGGCCCGGCACCGGCCGCTTTGGCCGTAAGCGGATGTACTCCCGCTTCGTGGCCTTGCGCATCCGGCCTGCCGGACGCGAGGTCCGCCAGGCCACCGACGGCCCGGAACTGCCCGTGTGCTGGCTGCTGGCCGAATGGCCCGCCGGTGAGAACGAGCCGGTGCAGTTCTGGCTGTCCGACCTGCCCTCCGGCATGCCTCTGACCACGCTGGTCCGCCTCGCCAAACTCCGCTGGCGCATCGAGCACGACTACCGGGAGATGAAGCAGGCCCTGGGACTTGCCCACTTCGAGGGCCGGACCTGGGGCGGCTGGCACCACCACGTCACCCTCGTCTCCGTCGCGCACGCCTTCTGCACCCTGCAACGACTGGCCCGGGCCCCAAAAGACCCAGCACCGGCCTGAGCCTCTACCAAGTCGTCCGCGAGCTACAGACACTCCTCGCCCTCTGGACCGGTGCCTGCCCCACCTGCCACCGCAACATGCCCACACCGATACGAATCTGACCAAGCCCTACTAGGGGCAGTCTCCAGGTCCGCTATGACGCCGTCGGCCTGCAAGACCATCACCGGTCTTGGAGGCCGACGTCACGCAGGGCCAGAGTCGACCAGCGCTGCTCAGACTGCGGCGACCACCGGTGGGGCGCTCGGAGTCCTGCAGCCAGGCGATCAGGGAGGTGCGGGCGCGTGACTCGCGAACGCACGGTCCCCACTGGGCAGTTGCTGACCTGCGTCGCTTCCGCGTAGGGCAGCCCCAGTAACTGGGAGGGCGAACGTCTCACGGTTCCCGTCGGGCGGTTCCCGTCGGGCCGGTGGGCCAGCAGCTCGACGAGCGCAATGCTGTCGTCGAAGCTGGGCTAGTCGTGTGGCCGGGCCCGCTCGGCGGCAGTCTGTCAGCCGTCGGTGTCCGAGCGGCGTAGCTCGTGGCGGCGGTCCGGAGGTGGTCGACCACCGTGCGCCGGGCGACGCGCAGCTGCCAGGTGCGGACCACGGAGGGACCTCCGAAGCGGTGCAGGCTGTCCAGGGCCCGCATGAAGGCGTCCTGGCTCAAGTCGTCGGCAGACTCGGGATCGGCACCCGAGGCTTGTCACGAACCGGCGGACGTCTCGGTGCAGCGCCCGCACGAGGTTCTCGACGCCTTCATTGCCACAGCCCTGGAACGTCCAGGCTGACGACTTTGCCATGCAAGTGCGGGCCCAGTTCAGCACCTCTACACGATCTTCTCCGAACGGGTAAAGTGACTGTAAAGGCTGTAGGGGTCCATTTGATCTGCTCGGCTCCTCTTACATGTTGGTTCGTCCGGCAGAGTTTCCTTTCACAGGGGTATCGCGGCTGTCCTGTATCGGGGTCCAATGATGAGAATCAGGCCCTTCGCGCTCGCACCGGTCAGACGAGGCACGCAATGGATCCATGGCTGATCTGGTTGATCATCGCAGCTGTGTTGGCTGTGGCGGAGATCGTCACCCTCACTGCTGCGCTCGGAATGCTGAGTGCGGCCGCGTTGGTCACGGCGGGGTCCGCTGCGGTCGGGCTGCCGGTGCCCTTCCAGTTCTTGGTGTTCGCTGTCGTCGCTACGGTCACCGTGGTGTTCGTGCGTCCCGTTGCGCTGCGCCATGTCCTCGGGCCCCAAGTGGAGCGGTTCGGCATAGACGCACTGGTCGGCAGGGCTGCCTATGTCGTGTCGGAGGTGACGGGCCGGGACGGAAGGGTCCGTATCGACGGCGAGGAATGGACGGCCCGCGCCTATGACGAGACGCTGGTGATTCCTGCTGGAAGCACCGTCGACGTCATGGAGATCAGCGGCGCCACCGCGATCGTCTACCCCCGGGACTGAAACCATGGAAACCTCGGCGTTCCTCATTGCCGGCCTGATCGTCGCGCTTATCGCGGTTTTCACCGTGGTGCGGGCGGTACGTATCGTGCCGCAAGCACGCGCTCGCAATGTCGAGCGACTCGGCCGCTACCAGCGGACCCTGAATCCCGGCCTCAACCTCGTGATCCCATACATCGACCGCGTTCACCCGGTGATCGACCTGCGGGAACAGGTTGTCTCCTTCAAACCGCAGCCGGTCATCACCGAGGACAATCTCGTCGTCGAGATCGACACCGTCCTGTACTTCCAGGTCACCGACCCACGAGCGGCTTTCTACGAGATCGCGAATTTCCTTCAGGCGGTCGAACAGCTCACCGTCACCACGCTGCGCAACGTCGTAGGATCCATGGACCTTGAAGTGACCCTCACCTCACGGGACACCATCAACAGCCAGCTGCGTGGCGTGCTGGACGAGGCCACCGGCAAATGGGGGCTGAGGGTCAACCGGGTGGAGATCAAGGCCATCGACCCTCCGCAGTCCATCAAGGACGCGATGCAGAAACAGATGCGGGCCGAGAGGGACAAGCGGGCCGCGATTCTCGGGGCCGAGGGGCAGCGCCAGTCGCAGATCCTCACGGCCGAAGGCGACAAACAGGCCGCTGTCCTGCGCGCGGAAGGCAACCGGACCGCTGCCATCCTCCAGGCCGAAGGCCAGTCCCGGGCCATCGACGAGGTGTTCCAGGCCGTCCATCGCAACGACCCGGACCCCAAGCTGCTCGCCTACCAGTACCTCCAGACGCTGCCCCAACTCGCGCAAGGCCCGGGCAACAACTTCTGGGTGATCCCCAGCGAGATCACCTCCGCACTCCAGGACGTGTCCCGCGCCTTCACCGAGGTGCTGCCCCAGTCGCCCGCCACCCGCGACAAACCCTCGGACGACATGGCTGCTCAGGCCGCCAACGACAAGGCTCAGGCCGAGGAAGCCGCTGCCGCGGCCCTCGCCGACGCAGCCAAGGCCGAGGGCGTCATCCCTGATTCCCTCCCGTCACACCCACCTCGCTGACGGCGGGCAGGGGTCTCTGCCAACGCGACTCGCGGACCGGGAGCCTCCGAGCGGATGATCATCTGGCAATTGCCTTCGGGGTGCCTGCTGCTCCGGTTGAAGGAGCTCGTGAAGGCGCAACCCTGCGGGGCGCCGTCAGGTCAGCCGGTCTTCCGCCCCCACCGGGTGTCGATCCGTTCCCACTCGACGTTCCATTGCTCCGTCCGTCACCGGTCCAGGTATAGGCGCGCCATCCAGACGGTGCTCAGCACGGCCTCGCCTGCGCCGGTCGCGGCCAGCACGCCTCCCAGAGACGCGTGGATGCGCACCTTCCCGCCCGTCAGAACCTCGGCTGTGAGTCCGCCACGCTTGTCCATCCACACCGTGACCCGGCTGTCGGCCGGGGTCTTGGGCGGCACCCTGGCCTCGTCGGTGCGTGCCGAACCGTCCGGCACGGTCCGGCGAACAGTGGCCCACAGCCGATGGTCCGTAATCGCCTTGGCAGGGGTGTTTTCCTCCGCGTCTTCGGTGAGTACGGCCGACTCCGCGCGGCTCTCTCCCTGCCGGCTCTTCCCAGGAGGCCGGGCGGTTCCGTGACCGGCTGCTCTGAGCGGTGCGAGAATGCGGCCCTTGGGTCACGGGCCCATCGGTTCACGATGGGGCACGAGCACCATGGGAACGGGGTTGGGGGAGCCATGAGCTTGGCCATGTGTCCACTGTGCAGCGAGGACGAGGACATCGAGGTGGTCCGCTCTCTCGACGGCGGACGTCGAGTCGTGAAGCACCGGTGCGGTTACCAATGGGAACACGGAGAACCCGCTCCTCCGCAGAAGCAGCCGCCCTACGCCTTCAGTGACCTGAAGGCCCGATTCCCGAAACCCGAGGACGTCGAGCCCGAGCGGCTGGAACGCGTCACCGGGTTCAAGGCGCAGTACCTCGTCACCAAGCCCGACTTCGAGCCCGAGGTCGCGGCATACTGGGCGAAGTACCAGAAGATCTTCTCTTCGGACGGGCTGCGGACATGTGACCCCAGGGTCCTCAAGGACTTCGCCAACTCCGATGTCGGAGCCCACCCCGGCAACCAGGCCACCTTCAACTCCGCCTGGAACGCCATGGGTGACGCTGCGGCCGGCGAGTCGACCCGCCAGACCATCGAGTACCTCCTGTACGGACCCGACGACATACCGCTCGCGGACCGCCTCCAGCAGCTGCTGACGGGTACGAAGTCGTTCGCCATGACCGGATTCAAGGAGGCCCTCCTGACGAGGGCCCTCTGTGTGACGCAGCCGGATCGCTTCCTGTCGATCCTCAAGTACACGACGCAGGCAGGCGGCAAGCGCGAGATCGCACGGTTGGTCTATGGACTGGAGCTGCCGGCGCCCGAGTCGGTGAACTGGACCCTCGGGCGGCTCATCCTGTGGAGCAATGACCTCCTGCACCACCTGGTCGGTGACGGCTTCGCCAACCAACAGCACGCCGCCGCGTTCCTGTGGTGGGCCAAGGACCAGCCCGAGGGGCCTCGGTAAGCAACGCGCAAGGCGATTCCGGGCAGACCCGCCTCTGTAACCCTGGTGGCGAACCGTGGATGCCCAACAGCCCGTTCAGCAAGCACTTGAGGCCCTGACTGCCCGCGGTCTCGACCTGCCGGATCCCGCCGTACAAAGCCTTTGTACGCGCAACGGGCTCCTTGGATCGGTCCTCCGCCGGGCAAAACTCCACCAGAGATCGGCGGCACTTGGAACCGACAGCCTCGCAGGGCCGGACAGGGCGTTTCTGATCATCCCGACCGACATGAAAACAGGTCGACAACCAGCGTCCAACAGAGGCTCACGTTCAACGGGTCAACTTGCACACCCTGTCTTCGACCGTCACCTCGTACACATCGATGCGCAGCAACTCCCGGACGTGGGCCGGGACGCGTTCGGTAGCTGCAGTCGATGACGATGGCGCGACGAGTGCGTAGCGTATGTGAGGGTCCTGGCTCGTCATGCGGCGCAGCAGCTGACCGTAGGCAATGTCGGCGTCGATGCCCTTCTCTGGCCGTGACGTTGTTCAGCGGGCTCTGGCACAGTTGAGCCAGAACCCGATCTCGCGAACAAGGCCACCACGCACCGCCCAGGGCTGTCAGTACCTGATTCCGGCCGCCCTTGCGCTCCTTCGATGCCTGATCCATGAGTCCGTCAACCGAATCGCCAGAAGGGGCGCCGACTGAGGAGTCCAGTCAGTCCGCCGCGGCAACGGCACCCTACAGCTTTCGGCCGACTCGCCCTCGCCCGCGCCGATGACCTGGGAGTGATCGAAGGGATGCGTCCTGCCCGGTCATCGCTGAGCGGGGTGGTACGGCCCTCTACCAGCCGGTCAGCAGGAGGTGGTTGAGGAGCAGGCCCAGGGCTGCCTGGGCCGTCAGCCAGACGCGGGGGCGGTCGAGGAAAGCGCCCGCCGCGAGCAGCCACAGCGCGAAGGGCAGCCAGATCCGTTCTGTCTCCGCCTTGCTCATCCCGGACAGGTCGGCAACGAGCAGCATGAGCAGGGCCGCACACAGCAGCAGCCCCATGCGGCGCTCGGCGTCGGGCGACGCGCGCCACCGGATGAGGAGGGCGCCGGTGCGGCGTAGGCCTGCCACTGTCGCCGGACCCACCACGAGGACTGTGCAGGCGAGGTTGGCCCACACCCAGTAGCCATATGGACGGAAGCCGCCGGCGCCCTGGTAGTAGCGCTCGACCAGCAGGTGGTAGGCCTCCCACCAGTTGAAGCCGACCACCGTGAACGCCACTGGGACGACGGCGAGTCCGGCGATCACGTACGGGAGGATCCGGAGCCGTCGGGAGCCGAGCAGCAGGACGGCGCCCGCGATCACGGCGAGGAGCGTGAGCCCGTACGACAGATATGCGGTGAGCCCGAAGAGGAGTCCGGAGGCCAGGGCGGTCGCTCGGGGCCGGTGACCCGTCACCGCCAGGGCGAGGAAGGCGACGGCCCAGGCGGCGAGCGCCGCGAAGTATCCGTCCGCCGACGTGCCCGCCCAGACCGCGGCCGGGGCCAGGACGAGGAAGGGCGCGGCCCGCCGGGCGAGGGCCTCGCTCGCGAGTGCCCGGAGGGTGACGAGGACCGCGGCTGCGGCGGTCGCTCCGGCCGTGATGACGAAGACGCCCGCCCACGCTCCGCCACCCAGGCCGATCCGGTCGAGCAGGACGAACGTGAGGGTGGCCCCCGGGGGATGGCCGGCGACATGCGCGGGCCAGTTGTCGGGGGAGCCGATCAGGATGTGCTGGGTGAAGTCCCGCAGGGTGTCGGGGATGTCCTGGAAACGGTCGATGACCTGGAGGTACTCGTACCCGGTCGTCAGCCGCCGGGCGATCCCGCGGTGCCAGCCGTCGATGAGGGCGAGGGAGAAGGTCCAGGCCATGGCGGTGGCCCAGGACGTCCACAACAGTGGCCGCCAGGGCAGACGCGCGGCCAGGGACGGGCCGTACGCCACGACGGCGATGGCGACGGTGACCGCGGCGGGGGTGCCGGGGCCAACGTGGGGGCCCCAGTTGGCGTACAGGGGAGGCCATCCGACGTGCAGGACGTCCTTGGCACGCTTGATGGCGATGCCGGTCAGCGCGGCCGTCACCACGAGCAGGGCGGCGGCTGCGACGGCGTAGAGGTCGCGGCGAAGATCGCGGTTCACGCTGGGAGACGTTAGGCCGGACGGCGGCCGCCGGAGCCTCGACAGGCGCGGACGTCAGCCGTTCGTCATGAGTTGCACGCACTCTCACCGGGTGTCGCGGACCTACGGTCGGGGTATGGCACGGTCTCCTTCCTCACCCTCCTTCTGGCGCAGCCCGGTGCGCGGCCCCTGGTTCACCTCCGTCCTCGGCGTGGTGCTGCTCGCCGGGATCACGGTGCTGTTCGTGACCGGGCTGCTGTCCTACGCCGCCTACAACCCCGGCCTGTCGCCGGTGAACGACAAGACCCCTGACAAGGGACTGCTCGGCTTCTACCTGTTTGCCTGGCCGACCGACCCGCACTGGCTGTACCGCCTCAACCAGGGCGTTCACGTCACACTCGGGATCACCCTGGTCCCGGTCCTGCTGGCGAAACTGTGGTCGGTCGTGCCCCGGCTGTTCCAACTGCCGCCGGCCCGGTCGCTCGCGCACGCTCTGGAGAGGATCTCGCTGCTCCTGCTGGTCGGGGGCGTGCTGTTCGAGTTCGTGACGGGCGTGCTCAATGTCCAGCTGGACTACCTCTTCCCGGGCTCCTTCTATCCGCTGCACTTCTACGGCGCCTGGGTGTTCTTCGCCGCGTTCGTCGTGCATGCCGTCCTGAAGACGCCGGCCGCGGTACGCAATCTGCGGCGGCTGCGGGAGGAAAGAGCGGGGGAGGCCGGTTCGGGGGAGGAACCGGCGGAGGCGGTGCCCTCGCTGGTCTCCCCGAACCCGGCCGCGCCCACCACCTCGCGGCGCGGGGCGCTGGGGCTGGTCGGCGGCGGTTCGCTGCTGTTGTTCGGCACGACGGTCGGGCAGAACTTCGACGGTCCGCTGCGGCGCACCGCCCTCCTGGCGCCGCACGGTGGCGCCGATCCGGGCAGCGGTCCCGGCGGCTTCCAGATCAACAAGACGGCCACGTACCGGGGGATCAGCGCTGCCGAGACGCGCGAGGAGGCGTGGCGGCTGGTCCTCACCGGCCCTTCCGGGACCGTCCGGTTGAGTCGTGCCGAACTGCTCGAACTGCCGCTGCGCAGTTCGGCGTTGCCCATCGCTTGTGTGGAGGGCTGGTCGACCGGCGACCAGTGGTGGCGGGGTGTACGGCTGCGGGAACTCGCCGCCCTCGTCGGGTACGACGCGGAAGCGGCCCCCGACGTCATGGTGGAGTCCCTCCAGCGGCATGGTGCCTTCCGCAAGGCCGCCCTGCGGTCCAACCAGGTGCGTGACCCGCGTTCCCTGCTCGCCCTGGACGTCAACGGCGAGCCGCTGACCCCCGACCACGGCTACCCGGCCCGGATCATCGTGCCCGCGGCGCCCGGTGTGCTCAACACCAAGTGGGTGGCCCGGATGACGTTCGGAGACCTGTGATGAGGAAGCTGCGCCTGAGCGTGGGCAGTCCGTTCCAACTGCTGCTTCTCGCCTGCTCGTTCGCCCTCGCCGGATACGCGGGAGTGCGGCTGCTCGCGGACGACTGGTTCCAGGTCGCGCTGTGGTTCGTGGGCGCGGCAGTGGTGCACGATCTCGTCCTGCTGCCGCTGTACGCGACGCTGGACCGTGCGGTCGTACGGGCATCCGGCGCGGCCGGTTACCGGGAGTGGGCTGTGTACGTACGCGTGCCCGCCGCCTTGTCCGGGCTTCTGCTGCTGGTGTGGTTCCCGCTGATCAGCGGCCGGGTCGCGGACGGCTACGAGTTCGCCACCGGCCTGTCGGCGAGCGGCTTCCTCCTCCGGTGGCTGCTGATCACGGCCCTGCTGTTCGGCGCTTCGGCGCTGCTGCTGGTGCTGCGGCTGCGCAGGGCGACGAAGGACCGGCCGCCTGCCGTCCACTGATCGGCGGTGCGCCAGCCGAGCGGGTGGGCGTGCCGCAGCAACGCCGGGGTGCCGAGCCGGGCCCAGGGGAACGTGGCGTCGGCCGAGTCCCCGGTTGCGGAGGCACCCACGATTCGGACGTCGACGTGCTCGTCCACGTCCGCCGGGACTGTTTCGGCGATCAACAGGCCGCCTGGGCGCAGCAGTTCACCCAGTCGCCGGAGCAGAGCATGCGGGTCGCCGCCGATGCCGAGGTTGCCGTCGAGGAGCAGGGCGGTGTCCCAGCGGCCCTCGCCGGGCAGTGGTTCAAACACCGAACGCCTCAGGGCCCGGCCTCCGAGCCGTGCGGTGTGGACGACGGCGGCTTGACTGACGTCGATGCCAAGGACGGGCCGCCCCAGAGAGGCGAGTTCGACGACCAGCCTTCCTGGCCCGCACCCGACGTCGAGGACGGCGCCCTCGCACCGGTCCAGGACCTGACGGTCCACGGCGTCGGCCCGCGCACACCAGCGCTCGACGTCCAGCGGCAGCAGCCAGCCGTCGCCACGGCGCAGGAAGAGCGGTCCCCGGCCGGCCCGGAGGGCGTCGGCGTAGGGGTCGGCCGACCAGCTGTGCCCGGAGGTGTCCCGCGCCATCACCTCATGCGCAGTGCTCATCGGCGGCCGGCCGTCTGCAGCCGGGCCAGTTCCGCGGCGAAGCAGCCGTGCGGCGCCAGGGCGGCGACCGCTTCGGTGTCGGCGGACGTGTCCACGTCCCGCAGGCGCGGCAGGTCCCGCACCCGCAGGCCGGCGGTGACGAGCCGGGCGCGCTGTGCGGCGCCGGTGACGGGCGTCGACATCGGGACCCCGCGCAGCAGTTGCGGGTCCGGTTCCGCCAGCCCGAGCGCCCAGAAGCCGCCGTCCTCGGCCGGGCCGAAGCAGGAGTCGTACCCGTCGAAGTCCACAGTGAGCAGGTCAGGGGTGACCTGCGGTGTGTCCATCCCGATCAGCACGGTCGGTCCGTCGCAGTCGGCGAAGGCCGCGGCCAGTCGCTCGTCGAGGCCGCCCGCACACTGCGGTACGACGTCGAAGCCGGGCGGCAGCCAGGGCCCGGGCCTTCCGTCGAGGACCAGGATCCGGCGTCGGGCGGGTGCCGCGGCAACCGCCCTCAGGGTGTCGGTGAGGGCCACCTCGGCGAGCGCCGCCGCCTCCTCGGGTGAGAACTGCGGCGTGAGCCGGGTCTTCACCCGTCCCGGCCGCGGTTCCTTGGCGATGACGAGCAGGGTGGTCACCGGCGGGATCCTCCTTGTGCCTGTGCTGTGGCCGCCGTGGTTACGGCGGGCCGCTCGGCCAGGACGCGGCTCATGTCCCGTACCGCCTGCCAGGTGCCACGCCAGGTCCCGGTCACCTTCGAGGTACCGGACCGTGGCAGGTACGGGACGTCGTGCTCGGTGACGTGCCAGCCCGCGTCGGAGGCCCGCACGACCATCTCCAGCGGGTAGCCGCTGCGCCGGTCGGCCAGGTCCAGGGCGAGGAGCGCCTCGCGGCGGGCGGCGCGCAGCGGACCGAGGTCGTGCAGGCGCAGACCGGTGCGGCGGCGCAGCATCAGCGCGAGCGCGAGATTGCCCGCCCGGGCGTGCACGGGCCAGGCGCCCCGGCCCTGCGGACGGCGCCGCCCGAGCACCAGGTCGGCCTCGCCGCTTCGGACTTCGGCCACGAACGGCAAGAGCAGGGCAGGGTCCAGCGAGGCGTCGCAGTCGCAGAAACACACGATGCCGGCCGTGGCCGCGGTGAGCCCCGCATGGCAGGCGGCGCCGAAGCCGCGGCGCGGTTCGTGGACGACGGTGGCGCCCAGTTCGCGGGCGATGCCCGCCGAGCCGTCGGTGGAGCCGTTGTCCACGACAAGGGCACGCCAGCCGGACGGAATGCGGGCGAGAACCCAGGGCAGTGCCTCGGCTTCGTTCAGGCAGGGGAGGACGACATCAACGTCCTCGGGTGTGGAAGAGGTCATCACGGCTCTCACCCTACGAACGCGAACCGGGCAAATCGGACTTCGGCTCCTTACGAAACACGGACGTCAGGGACTGTTCGTGCCGGGTGGGCGCCGCCGAAGCAGGGCGTGGTGCGAGGCTGGCCGCATGGAACAGCAACCGAGTGGGCCGGCACCGACTCGCATCCTGGTGGTCGACGACGACCCCACGGTCGCCGAGGTCGTCGCCGGATACCTCGACCGGGCCGGGTACGCCGTGGACCGCGCCGGAGACGGACCGGCCGCGCTGGCCAGTGCCGCCGCGCACTGGCCCGAGCTGGTGGTGCTCGATCTGATGCTGCCCGGCATGGACGGCTTGGAGGTGTGCCGCCGGTTGCGGGCACGCGGCCCCGTGCCGGTCGTCATGCTTAGCGCCCGCGGCGACGAGGACGACCGCATCCTCGGTCTTGAGGTGGGGGCGGACGACTACGTGACCAAGCCGTTCAGCCCCCGGGAGCTGGTGCTTCGAGTGGAGTCGGTCCTGCGCCGCACGCGGCCCCGCACGGGCACGCGTTCCCACAGCGCGGCCGGACTCACCGTCGACCCGGCCGCGCGCCGCGCCACCAAGCACGGCGGCGAACTCGCCCTCACCCTGCGCGAGTTCGACCTGCTCGCGTTCTTCCTCCGGCATCCGGGCCGGGCGTACAGCCGCGAGGACCTGATGCGGGAAGTGTGGGGCTGGGATTTCGGCGACCTCTCGACGGTCACGGTCCACGTCCGACGCCTGCGCAACAAGGTCGAGGACGATCCGGCCAGGCCCCACCTGATCCAGACGGTGTGGGGCGTCGGCTACCGATTCGACCCGGCCCGGACCGATCCCGACTGCAAGGGGGTCTGACCATGCGCGACACTCTGCTCATAGCTCTGTTCGCCTTCTGTGGCGCCGGCGCGGCCGGGCTGCTCGGCGCGGGTGCGCTGTGGATGCTGCGCCGCCGTTCGCTCACCGCATCGCTTACCGTGGTGGCCGCCGTCGCCGTGACCGCGATGCTCGCGGGCACCCTGGCGGTGGCGCAGGCGATGTTCCTGTCCCCGCATGACCTGACCGTCGTGACCATGGTCGTCGCGATGGCCGCCGTCGTCTCCCTGGCCACGGCGCTGCTGCTCGGCCGCTGGGTCGTCGCCCGCAGCCGCGCCCTCCAGCTCGCCGCCCGCGACTTCGGCGACGGCGGCGACTTTGCGGCACCCCACGGTGCGGCCACCGCCGAACTCGCCGCGCTCAGCGGCGAGTTGGCCGCCACGAGCGCGAAGCTCGCCGCATCCCGGGAGCGGGAGCGTGCATTGGAGGCCTCCCGGCGTGAACTCGTGGCCTGGATCTCGCACGATCTGCGCACCCCGCTCGCGGGCCTGCGTGCGATGGCCGAGGCGCTGGAGGACGGGGTGGCCGCCGATCCCGACCGCTATCTGCGCCAGATCCGCACCGAGGTGGAACGCCTCAACGGTATGGTGGGCGATCTCTTCGAGCTCTCTCGCATCCACGCGGGCGCCCTCGCTCTCACGCTCTCCCGCATGTCCCTGTACGACCTGGTCGGCGACGCCCTGGCAGGTGCCGACCCGCTCGCCCGCGAACACGGGGTACGGCTGGTGGGCGGCCGTGTCGAACCCGTGCCGGTGGAGGTGGACGGCAAGGAGATGAGCCGGGTCCTCGGCAACCTGCTGGTCAACGCGATCCGCCGGACACCGGCCGACGGCACGGTCGCCGTGGCGGCTGAGTGGTCTCCGGACGGCGTGGTCCTGTCCGTGACGGACGGCTGCGGCGGCATCCCGGAGGAAGACCTGTCGCGCGTCTTCGACACCGGCTGGCGCGGCACCCACGCCCGCACGCCCCCGGCGGGCGCCGGGCTGGGCCTGGCCATCGTCCGCGGCATCGTGGAGGCCCACCAGGGCCGGGCCACCGTACGCAACATTCCCGGTGGCTGCCGTTTCGAGGTGGTGCTGCCCGCGGCCGCTTCCTGAAGCGGGCAGCACCACCGGTCCAAGGGAGGCTACGCGCCACGCATCCCGGCCCGCGCGAACTTCCGCATGCCGTCCGCGAAGCCGACCTCCGGCTTCCATCCCATCTCCGCCCGCAGCCGGGACGAGTCCGCCGTGATGTGCCGCACGTCGCCCAGCCGGTACTCGCCGGTCACGACCGGCTCGGGCCCGCCGTACGCCGCGGCCAGCGCCCTCGCCATCTCTCCGACGGTGTGCGGCTCACCGCTGCCGGTGTTGTACGCGGTGAGCGCTCCTACGGCCGAATCCGCCTCCAGCGCCGTCGCGTTGGCCGTCGCCACGTCCCGTACGTGCACGAAGTCCCGCCGTTGTCGACCGTCCTCGTACACCCGCGGGGCCTCACCGCGGGCGAGCGCCGAACGGAAGAAGGAGGCGACTCCGGCGTACGGCGTGTCCTGGGGCATCCGGGGCCCGTACACGTTGTGGTAGCGCAACGACACCGCCGAGCCGTCCGTCGAGCGCGCCCATGCGGCGGCCAGATGTTCCTGGGCGAGCTTGGTGGTGGCGTACACGTTGCGGGGGTCCATCGGCGCGTCCTCGCCGACCAGTCCCGGTGACAACTCCTTCCCGCACACCGGGCACCGCGGCTCGAAACGCCCGGCCGCCAGGTCGGTGACGGCCCGGGGCCCGGGCCGTACCACCGCGTGCCGCGGGCAGGTGTACCTGCCCTCGCCGTAGACGACCATCGAGCCGGCCAGCACCAGGCGCCGGACGCCCTGTCCGGCCATGGCCGTGAGCAGTACGGCGGTGCCGAGGTCGTTGCGGGAGACGTACTCCGCCGCGTCGGCGAATCCGGTACCCAGGCCGACCATCGCCGCCTGATGGCACACGGCGTCCACACCGGCCAGGGCACGGGCAACCGCCTTCGGGTCCCGGACGTCCGCGTCAGGATCATCACGCACGTCAAACACGACTGGCTCGTGCCCGCGCGCCTCAAGCGCCTCGACGACATGGGACCCGATGAACCCGGCACCGCCGGTGACCAGTACTCGCATGCGCCCACGTTAGGGCGGCACAACCGTCGCACCCCCGGGCCGCGCGCACCACGTCACGAGTCCGTAAGGGAAACAAGACAACAGACGCGACCTGCCGAGCCGTCCCCATGCCCGCACGCGTACCCCCGTGCCGTGGCGTAAGGATTTCGTCACCGGCCACCCCAGCCCGGACGGCCCTCTTTTCCGTTGAATAGGAAGTGACGAGGTAACTCCCGGAACGGAAAGGGGAACGGCATGGGGCGCGTGCGGGTGGGGCCGTTGGCCATCGGGGTGCTGGTGGCGGTGGTTGTAGGGGTAGGTGCCGGGCTGTACTGGTTCCAGCCGTGGAAGCTCTGGCAGGACGAGACGGTGACGGAGGCCCTGCCCGGCGTCGAAGAGCCCTCCCGGGCCCCGGAAGCGAAGCCCGGGACATCTTCCTCCCCTTCGGCGCCGCCCGGGCCCGTGACGCTGGCGAGTGGTGAGCTGATCAGCCACGAGCACACGACATCGGGCACGGTGAAGCTCGTACGTCTGGCCGATGGCTCCCACGTCGTGCGACTGGAGAGCCTTGACACCAGCAACGGGCCGGACTTGCGTGTATGGCTGACCGACGCGCCGGTCAAGCAGGGGCGGGCCGGCTGGCACCTCTTCGACGACGGCAAGTACGCCAGCCTCGGCAAGCTCAAAGGCAACAAAGGCAGTCAGAACTACGCCCTGCCGGAAGACGTCGATCCGTCCCGCTACAGCAGCGTCAGCATCTGGTGCGACCGCTTCGACGTCTCCTTCGGCGCCGCCGAACTCATCCGCGGCTGAAGGAAGTCCACGATGATGCCGCGAGCCGGCACCAATCCGGTGCCGGAACCGCTCTGCTGAGGCGGGGTGGGCCTGCCGCCCCAAAGGGAAGAAAGGGGTGCTCCCTCATCCGTTCCCGGGGCGGCGAAGGCTGGCCTGTGGTGCGATAGTGACGAGAGGTTTGCCGAGTACCTGTGTTGTGGACCAGGTCGGCATAGGCCTGGAGTGTCTGCGGTTAGGGCCCCGGCCTCGGACCGTGGAAGGCGCTGGTCTGATGACACGCCGCCTCACCCGCCAGAAGAAGAGTCCGGCCCCTGCCCATCACCCCACCAGCACGGACTCAAGCGGCCTGACCAGCCCGGTCACATCAGATGGCCCGCCGGACCCCCGCCGGGGTCGTCGGCCAGCACAATCGCGGCCTTCACGCGCTTGCCCACCGGCTCGCGCCGCACCTCGAAACTGCGGCACACCGCCATCGCGATCTCCAGGCCATGCTGCCCGACCCGGCCCGGAGCAGCAGGACAGGCCGCCGGCAGTGTCGGATCGGTGTCCCACACGCTGATCTCCACGGCACCGTCGCTGAGCTCCAGGTCCAGCAGGCACGGTCCGGGCGCGTACTTATAGGCGTTGGTCACCAACTCGCTGACCACCAGTTCCACCATGCCCATCGCACGCTCCGACACTGGGAGCCCGTGAACGGCCTGCACCTCGGCCATGAAACGGCGGGCCGAATGCCGGGCCTCCGCGATCGGCTCGCTGCCGTCCAAGGCCATGACGGACAGGATCGGGTAGCTGGCTAGCGCCTCATATTCGTCCTCATGCACCACTGAGCCACACCGCCACCCTCGTCCTGAGCAACACGGGTACCGGCGCCCGCATACCCCTGAAACGGCGCCGCACACCAGACCTGAAATCGGAAGATCCGACCCTGACATGCACGGTCGCCTCGCCGACCGGCTGACCGGCAGCCACTGACCGGGTCGGCCGTCCTCGCCGACCACGGACGCCGTGGGGAGGGCGGTCTCTCTTTCCCGCAACCCCGGCCCGGAACCGTGCTCTGACGGCCCAGGCCTGGCCCGCGCTGATCACTGGCACCGCCCTGGCGCGGCGCTCGGGTCTGGAAGCAGTCGCCGGGGTGACGGGCACGGCACGGCCCTACTCCCTCAGATGTTCTCGTGTTCAGAGCGCGGACCGACGCTGCCACCGTGATGAACAGCGACCTCACCATCTCGGCGAGGGCACGGACTCCAGCCCGCCGGCCCGTTACCCGGCCCTGCGGACTGCCCATCGTCAGGACGTACCGGGGCCGTTGTGGTGCCGTCCTCCGAGCGGGGTGCCTCAGCCGGCAATGGCCGCCTACGAAGATGGCCTCGCGGAGGCGGATTCGCGCGGGAAATGAGATGCGGTGGACAGCTCACGGGGCGCTTCCTCCAGCCGCTGCACGGTGGTGTCGTCCGAGGTGTCACGCGGGAGGTCCCCGCCGGTGGACAGCAGTGACCAGGCCCCGAGAGCCAGAGCGATCGCGGCCGCTGTGGAAGCCACGCGGCCGACGCGCCGGAGCCTGGCTCGGCCGTCCAGGTCCCGCCAGGCCGGTTCGGGCCACGGGCCCTCCGGCTGCCACAGGTCGCCAACCGCGTGAGTACCGCATTCCGCCGGCTCGATGTGCGGACGACACGCCCGCCGATCAGTTCTTCCGACGTCAAAAGGCCGGAGGCGCAGTCCTTGGGCCCGTTCCAGCGCGGAGGGCTCCCTGAGAGCCGACTGGCGGATGGCATGCTCACTGTCGGTGAGGAACTTCAGCCAGACCTCCTCGGGCCGGGACGGCACGCCGTCCGGCTCTTCGGGCGGCCCATCGCCGCCCCGCCCTTGGATGTTCACGGTCCCCTCTCCCCCTGCGTTCACGCTTTACAGGCGGCACAGGCTTCGCCCCGTGAAGTGCCGCGCGGCTCCGTGACCTGTGGAGCGTCATCGATCCTGATGTCGCGGAACCGTGGGAGGCGAGCCCGCCGACGGCCGGAATGCCGGCTCGTGCCGCATAATTCTGCCGCTGTACCTCCTGGGCGCCGAACAGCAATCGGCCGTCGGCTCGCCCCCGACTCAATAATTGCACAGTGCAAAATGAGATAGCTAGCCATTCCGGTCCGCTTCTCGTGACGTGCGCCCGACTGCTTCCGGCGACGGAGCGCGTTCCCGGGTGGTGGCCGGTGGATGTCGCGGCCCCGGGGGCGCGGACCTTGCGAGAGCTGACGCGGCCGTGAAATCCGCCCTGCCTCGCTCGCCCCAGAGGTGACTCTGATTCCGCCTGCTCACCCCGAGGGGCTGAAGCTATTGCAGGGTTCGCGCCTCTCCCCGGACCGGGGCAATGGCCGGTATCACTGATCAACAGTTGGTGCGGCCGGTGTAGCGCAACAGGAGCAGCGGTCTCCCGAAGGGTGGGCCGGCCCTGTGTGAAAGAACAGGATCGGCGGCCGCGCGGTCAGGTGCCGTCATCCGTGGGGGAGTTGGGGAGGGCTGCAGGGTGCGGTTTCTCTGGGTGTCATCGCTGCCTGCCGCAGGCCGGGAATGTCGGCTACCGATCTCGATTAGTCAAAGGTCCAGGGTTGAAAGCCGTCGCAGGCGAGCAACCTTTGCATAGCCTAAAGGTGGGAGAGGGTCGCCTGCGGAGGTGAGGGGGCGGCTCTCGAAGCGCTGCGACCCGCTGGAGTACGTCATGACCGACCGGAAGCCGTCATCGAACTGGACGGTGCTGTCCTGGACGCCGACCGTGGTGATGGCGGTGGTGGCGAGC
This sequence comes from Streptomyces sp. NBC_00878, assembly GCF_026341515.1. Lineage (NCBI taxonomy): Bacteria > Bacillati > Actinomycetota > Actinomycetes > Kitasatosporales > Streptomycetaceae > Streptomyces > Streptomyces sp. NBC_00878. Next base: position 9,402,586 of record NZ_JAPEOK010000001.1, read on the forward strand.
GTGGACGTGGTCGCCGGACCCGGAGTGGGTCTGTTGCCGCTGGTGTCGCTCGGACCGGCCTTCTCGGGGCTGATCGGAGGATGGCGCCGCACGGCCGGGACCGGTGTGGCAGCGCTGCTGCTGTGTGTGGGGCTCGGCTTCTACAACGGGCAGTTCGACGAGAGCCGGGGCTTCGCGGCCCTCGGGTCGGTGGCGGGCGTGACTGGTGTGGGGATCGCGGCGGCTGTGATGCGTTCGCGCCGGGAGGCGGAGCTGGCCAGCGTCCGGTCGATCGCTGAGGTGGCCCAGCGGGTGCTGTTGCGGCCGGTGCCGTTGACCGCGGGTCCGCTGCAGGCGGCTGTGTCGTACACCTCGGCGGTCGCGGAGGCGCGTATCGGCGGGGATCTGTACGAGGTGGTGGCCTCGCCGCACGGTATCCGGGTGATCGTGGGTGATGTGCAGGGCAAAGGCCTGGCCGCGGTGGAGACGGCTGCCGTGGTGCTCGGCGCCTTCCGGGAGGCGGCGCACGACGAGCCGGACCTGGTCGGGCTCGGCGAGCGCCTGGAGCGGAGCGTGGCCCGGGAGCTGGAGGGTGAGAAGTTCGTCACCGCGATCCTTGCTGAGATCGGCGCACGCCATGAGGTCGTCTTCCTCAATTACGGTCATCCGGCGCCGATGGTGGTACGTCGGGACGGCGCCGTCGACTTCCCGCAGCCGCCCGCCCATGCCCTTCCGCTGGGGCTGGGCGCACACGGCGGCGAGGACCCGAAGTCCTATCGGGTGGACTTCGCGCCGGGTGAGCAGCTCCTGCTGTACACCGACGGCGTCACCGAGGCCCGGAACGAGGACGGCCACTTCTATCCCGTCGGGGAACGCGCGCACCTGCTGAAGGACCCTGACGCACACCGCGCCCTGGAGGCTCTGCGCGCGGACCTGGCCCAGCATGCCGGCGGCCCGCCACACGACGACGCCGCGATGCTCCTGCTCCGGTACCACGGTCATGAGGAAGGAAAATCTGCCCCCATCACGTGAGCGAGCAGCGACTTCGGCACGGTAGAAAGGACACATGTCAGAGCGCGAGACCCCCGCGGGGGCGATGGACGATGTTCACACGGTGAGCCGTGCGGTGCTGACCGCAACCCGGCTGTTGGTGGCGGTCTCCGCGCGCTCTCTCGCCGCCGTTGAGGAGGGGGTGACGCTGCCGCAGTTCCGGATGCTGGTAGTGCTGGCCACACGTGGGGCCACCAAGCTGGTCACGCTGGCCGAACTGCTCCAGGTGGCGCCGTCCACCGCGATGCGGATGGTGGACCGGCTGATCGCGGCCGGGCTCGCCGACCGGCAGACCAACCCCGCCAACCGTCGTGAGACCCTGCTGCAGCTGACGGACGAGGGGCGACGCACGGTCGAGGACGTCACCGCCCGGCGCCACGCCGAGATCGCCGCGATCGTCGAACGGCTGACCCCGACACAGCGACTGGCACTCATCGAGGCCCTTGCCGCCTTCAACGAGGCCGGGGGAGAGCCACCAGCGATGACGCTGGAAGACGTGGAGCCGTATCCGCTGGGCTGGGCGGTGCATCTCCCAGTGGCCCGCGACGCCTGACCTGCCCGCCACGCCCTCAAAATTCTGGCCGGTCTTCTCCGTCTCTGGCGCATTTTGCATAATGCAAGGCAGTGATGCGCGGCCGACCTGGCCGCCGTCTTCCGGCGATGCGGGCCGCCCGCGCATGCCCGGCCGGGGCCGGTGCGGATCGTCTGCCTGCCACGCCAGGACGGCGGGATGCGGAGAGGGGAGAGGCGCATGCGCCGACGACGTCGCCCCCTGCCCGTACCGGAGCCGCACTTGATGACGCACTTGCGGACCACGGTGTGGGGGCCGGCCGAGTTCGTCGGTCTGCCGCCGAGGCGGCTGGCCGTGGAAGGGCTCCTGGCCGGGTGCGCGGGAGCGGGGGCGATCGTCGGCACTTCGGTCGCCGGTGCCTGGTACGGGGTGCCTGGGTTGGTGGACGGTGAGGGCGGACTGGTGTGTGCCGCCGCGCTCGCCGTCGTGTACGACTCGAAGGGGCGGGTGCCTCCACGTGGCGTGGAGCCCGGAGGATCCGACCCGGGCCCTCTTCACGGTCTGGGCGGCTGGACCGCCGCGCTCGTCGCCGGTTGCGCGGTCGCCGTCGTACGCTCCTACCGGCTCGGGGCGTCCGGCCAGGACGGAGTCGGCGGCCCGTGATCATCAGGCCGTCGGGGTGGGCGCTGGGGAGGTCACGCCGCCGTGGAAGTTCGGCAGGTCCAGGCCCCGGCTTGAGGGCGAAGAACGGGCCGAACTGCCGTGCCACTGTCACCCGGGCTACCGCTACGGCTCCGAGACCCAGCAGACGATTCTCCTGCCTGAGGCGGTCCGTCTGGGCGGCCCTACTCCGCCAGGTCTGTCCAGCCTTTGGTGTCGCCGAGAGCGGTGAGATGCCGCAGACTCCCATATAGGGCCCATATCGACGTGGTGGTCTGCGGAGAAGGTGACCAGTGTGCTTGAGGTCCCGCTCTGGTTGTGGGGAGCGTTCGCCGCGACGGTGGTGGTGTCGTTGACGGTGGACCTGCTGGCCCACCGCACCGCGCACGTCATCGGTTTCAAGGAGGCCGCCGCCTGGAGCGCCCTGTGGGTGAGCCTCGCCCTGATCTTCGCCGGCGTCGTCTTCCTCGTCCTCGGCACGACGGCCGGTACCGAGTACACCACCGCGTGGCTGCTGGAGAAGAGCCTGTCGGTGGACAACCTCTTCGTCTTCGCGGTGATCTTCGCCTACTTCAAGGTGCCCCGCGCCTATCAGCACCGGGTCCTGTTCTTCGGCGTGATGGGCGCCCTGGTCTTCCGCGGGATCTTCCTCTCCCTAGGCGTCGCCGTCGTCAGCCGCTTCACCGCCGTGCTGTTCGCCTTCGCCGCCATCCTCTTCTACAGCACCTACAAGCTCCTCAAAGACGAGGAGGACAGCTTCGACCCCGGCAAGAGCTTCGCCCTGCGGCTCCTCCGCAAGATCATCCCGGTCCGGGACGAATACGCGGGCATGAAGTTCTTCGTCAAGGAGGCCGGAAAGCGCGTGGCCACCCCGCTCCTCGCGGTGGTCGCCGCGATCGAGGCGGCCGACCTGGTCTTCGCCGTCGACAGCGTCCCGGCCGTCCTCGCCGTCAGCGACGACGCCTTCATCGTCTACACCAGCAACGCGTTCGCCATCCTGGGCCTGCGCGCCCTGTACTTCCTGCTCGCCGGCCTGCTTGACCGCTTCCACTACCTGAACAAGGGCCTCGCGATCATTCTCGCCTTCATCGGCGTCAAGCTCATTCTTCAGGCATCCCACAAGACGATCAGTACCGGCATCCCGGAAATCCCCTCGCCGATCAGCCTGGCTGTCATCGTCGTCGTTCTGGCCGCATCAGTCGCTCTCAGCCTGCGCCGACCCGCGCTGTCCCACCCGGTCCCCGCCGTTCAGGAGGAGCGGACATCCTCCTCGGCGGATGCCGCGACCAAGGACCCAGGACTCGGTGGCGCGCACGCCGAGAAGGACCAGCCGCCGGATGATCCACCCTGACCCGCGCATTGATCGACGCCGTACGGCGAGGGGCACGCGGCCTGCCCATTTTCGGCCATACGGCCTATTGTTAAAGAATGAGCAAAGCCGCGCATGAGGCCGATCCTCGAGGGACGCATGTGTGCCCGGTCTGCAAGCGTCCACTGGAGGCAACGATCAAGAGACGCCACAAGACTCTCGGAGTCTTCGTGCCCGTGTGGGGCCCAGGCCCCTGCCACAACCCGGACTGTCCCGAATACCTGGAGACGCCAGAGCACAGCAGCCCTCAGAACCACTGACATCACGACGGGACACCAGCCGGCGGAGTCCGCTCGCGGCCGGGACATGACTCGCCGTGGGCTTCCAACTGTCTGACGCGTACTGCTGGACGATCGACCGGGCAGCCTCGGCAGCGCACGAGGCCGTGGGAGACGCAGTGGTAGCCCATCCGGTGATCGGCGCTGAGTTCACGGCGGGCAAGAAGGTGCGGAGGCGTTCTCCGGTACCGACGATGCCGAGGCTTGATGCGGCGCCAGCGCGGTGGTCGTCGGCCGCCTAGCCGCGGCGACAATGCCGCCACCGCGACCACGTCCGGTGCGGCACGTCCAGCAGCTCCTGCAGGCCGCCTCCGTGGCCCGCGGCCAGGAACCGCTCCACGACGGACTCCTGTTCGGCCGGGCTCACCTGCATGCGCGCCCGCCGCGTGGCTATGTGTTCCCGGGCTCGGCGGGCGATCTGCCGCCGGTGTCTTACCGACAGCCGCCCCGACCTCGCGGCAACCCACACGGCCGACGGCGATGACCGGCCGCCGGGCCTGTTCTGGGAACTGCACTCCGGATACGTCCTGCACCCCGAGGACCGGGGCGCGTCGGCCTCGACCCGTCAAGGTCTCGCCGCGCTTCTTGGCCGCCGTCCCCGCCCGCGCCCGGCCGCACCGTAGGCGGCGACACGACTTCGCCGGGTCCCGGCAGGAGGCGGGAACGGTAGGGACCCCGCACTGGCCGCCGAGCGGAACGGTTTCCAGTACGACGCCACCGCGGTACCTGCAGCCCGGTTTTCCTCCGTACCCACTCCCGTTCCGTTCGGATCAGCCCGTTCTCCGCCCCCACCGTGTGTCGATCCGCTCCCACTCTGCGGCCCACTGCGCCATGCGCCACCGGTCCAGCCCCAGGCGTGCGCCCCAGGTGAAACCCAGCACCGCACCGCCCGTGCCGGCCGCCGCCAGCAGGCCTCCGAAGGCCGCTTGGAGCTGCGCTTCGCCGCTGGTCGGGGGCTTGGCTGAGTGGTTGCCGTCCCGGTCGATCCACACGGTGACGCGGCTTCCGGCCGGTGTGGTGGGTGGCACCCTGGCCTCGTCCGTACGCATGGATCCGTCCGGTGCGGTCCAGTGGACGGTGGCCCACACCCGGTGGTCGCTCATCGCTCGGGCCGGCGCTTTGTCCTCCGCTCCTTCGGCGAGGACGGCCGAGACTGTGCGGCGCTCTGCCCGCTGCTGGTCGGCGGCCCTCTCGACCGCGTTCGCCGTCCCCAGACCCGCCCAGAGACCGCTCACCAGGGCGAGGATCCACCCGGCGAGCACGACCCAGGCTTCGATGACGTCGCTGTGCCGCCTCAGCGGATTGCGCCGCCACCGCCACGAGCGCATGGTGGCCTGCCGTGACGTTGCCATCGGCCGACACCCCCTCGTGAGCACCGACAGCCTCCTTCCAGTGTCCTACGAGGAAGGACGATCGACCCCATCTGTTCATCGCTTCCGGCCACGTCCACGGCCGGTGCTTCCCGCTCCTTGGCTCCGTCCGGGCCGTGCGTCCGACAAACGGGCCCGGCCGGCTGTGGCACCACGTGTCCGATGGGCGATGCCAGGAACTGGCCGATTGCCGGGGAAGCAGTGTCGGGGTGGGTGCGGATCACCTCAGCGGTCCCCGGGGCCAGGGGCCGGGCGTACGGCGTGGCGGGCTGTGGGGTTGGCGATGAGGTGGCGGGGGTCGGTCGCGCGCGTGATGGCCGACTCGACGGCGGCGACGCGGTCGGCGAGGAGACCGAGGGCGGCGACAGCCTTGCTCAGCGGGTTGCCTTCTGGGCCTCCGAGGGCCTGCGTGCGGACGTATACAGTCTTCAACTCGGTCCAGCGTGCAGCCTGTTCGGTGCTCAGGGCGCCGCGGAGCTCGGCCAGTTTGAGTAGATTCGCCTCGGCTCCGGTGGTGAGGGTCTGGGCCTCGGCCGTGTAGTGGTCGTCGATGACGGCGGCGAGTTCGGCGTCGTTCATGACGGGCTGGATGCGCTGGGAGAGCTTGTTCATGTTGCGGTAGGAGCCCTGGAGTTGGAAGGGCGGTTCCGTGCGGGTGGCATCGCTCTGGGCGGCGGAGGCGATGTAGGCCGTGTTCACGGCGAGGACTGTCTCTCGGGCGGTGAGCAGGTGGCGCAGGACTGCGAGGATCTGCTCCAGTTCGGCCGGGGCGTACGGGTGGGTGAGCTGGTCGGCGCGGGCCATGGGGTCACCCTCGGCCAGCCGGGTCAGCAGGTCGAGGTCGGTGCGGTCGCGGCCCGCGAGGGGGGCCAGGACCGGGTTCGCGGTCAGGGCGTTCTCGATGAAGCTCGCCGCGAAGGCGTCCTGTTTGCCGGTCAGTACGTCGCCGAGGTTCCAGACGTCGGCGCGGTTGGCGAGCATGTCCGGGACGTGGAAGCGGCTGCCGGACTCGGTGTAGGGGTTGCCGGCCATGCAGACCGCGAAGCGCTTGCCGCGCAGGTCATAGGTGCGGGGCTCGCCGTCCCGTACGCCCTCGATGCGGCGGGTGGCGTCACACAGCGGGATGAACTTCTGCAACAGCTCGGGGGAGGTGTGCTGGATGTCGTCGAGGTAGAGGAGGGTGTTGCTGCCCGCCTCAAGGGCAAAGTTGATCTTCTTGATCTCCTGGCGTGCTGTGGCGTTCGGGGCTTCGGCAGGGTCGAGCGAGGTGACGGAATGGCCGAGAGCCGGACCGTTGACCTTGACCAGGACGAGCCCGAGACGGTCGGCGACGTACTCCATGAGGGTCGTCTTGCCGTAGCCGGGCGGGGAGATGAGCAGCAGCAGGCCACCGGTGTCGGTGCGCTTGGCGTCCCCGGTGGTGCCGAGCTGTTTGGCGAGGTTGTCGCCGATGAGCGGGAGGTAGACCTCGTCGATGAGAAGGTTGCGGACGAACGCGGACATCACGTGCGGGCGATATTCGTCCAGCCGCAATCGAGACCGCTCCGCGGCTACGAGGGCGGTGCGCTGCCGCTGGTAGGCGCGGTGGCCGGGGACGTCGCGGGTGCGGAAGTTTGTGGTGCGGGTGAGGAGTTCGTCGATGCGTAGGGTGAGCGTGCCGCCGGTGACGCGGGGGTGGGAGCCGAGCAGCCCCTCGACCGTCTCGGTCAGCGGCGCGTCGGATTCGTAGCGCGTCAGGTCCGGGCACAGTTCGGCGGCCACGGCCTCGGCGAGGTCGCCCGGGCTCAGGTCCGCACCCGTGGCCGAGGTGTACGAGGACAGCCACGCCTCGATCAGCTGGCGGCGTGCGGGCAGGTCATCGAGCGCGGGGAGGTCCTCGTCGTAGGCCGAGGTGCCCACCGTGCGGCGGAACTTGTCCAGCAGGGTGCGCGTGCTCGTGCTGATGACGAAGCCGTCGGGGCCGGCCGTGAGTTCCTCGAAGAGGTATGCGGCGGCGTGCGCCCCGGTCTCCGCATGGCCTATCGCGGCTGCCAGCTCCGCTTGGAGTTCCGCGATCGCCGGGGTGAGCCCGAACGTGTCGCGGGCACGCGCGAGGGATACCGCGCGGCGCGCCCAGGCCGCGCGCTCGTCGAAGGTCGTGCCATGAGTCCAGAAGAGCTGGGCGGTGGCCCGGGCCGCGGGCGCGTGGCGCAATGGACCCGCTGCCTCGTGCAGGCGCAGCAGCGCGGTGAGGATCGCGGTCGTGTCGTGGTCGTGCACGCCGCGTTCGTAGCCCTCGTCGTAGGCGGCTTCCGCGGCCTCTCGTACGAGGTCGGCGAGGTCGTCGGCCTCGGCCAGCGCGGCCGCTCCGTGTTGGTCCAGAAGGCGGGCCGCGAGGTGCTCGGCCCGGTAGACCTCCGGGGACTCGGAGGGCAACGGCCGGTCCCAGTAGAGGCGGGTGTCCGCGAACTCCGGGTCGGTCACCGGCGAGCGGCAATCCGTGCCGGTGAGCGCGAAGGCGAGGCCGTCACCGTGCGGGACCAGCGTGAGGTCGAGCGGCTCGGTGTTGACGGCGAAGCGGTGGCGGCCCAGGCGGAGGGTGCGGCCGTCGTCGGCGAACAGGTCGGTGCGGTCCCGCAGGGCGCGGGCCGCCTCCTGGCGGGCGGCTTTCAGGCGGCCGTCCAGTTCCTCAGCCCTTACCTGGTCGCCGAGGTCGCGCAGCTCGTCCGCTGTCCGCCGGACCTTGGCGACCATCAGGTCCGAGGCGAAGTACGCGGCGACCGCGTCCGCGTTGGAGAGCGCGGCGGCACGGCGGGTGACCGTCTCCAGGACCCGGTTCGCCGAGTGCGCGAGGCGCTCGGTGCGGCGGGCACGGGCGTCTGCGAGGGTCTGCTTGCGGGTGGAGAACGCCTCATGGATCTTGTCGCGCTTGTCCGCCAGCTCGCCCAGGAAGTCGTCGAACTCGGCGAACCGGGATTCGAGGGTCTCGACCTGCACCAGCATGCGGGAGAGCTGCTCGTCGCAGGTCTGAGGACTGTCGGCGGCCGTGAGCGCGCCGGTGACCGTCTGCCCGAGGAGCGCGAACTCGGCGGCGAACTCGGCCCGCCCCTCGTGGTCGAGGAGCGTGCGGCGGCGACCGTCGAGGACGGCGCGGGCACGGTTGACATTGCCGAGGACCTCGGCGACGCGCTGCAGGATGGAGGTGCGGACGGTGGCGTCACCGATGTCGAGCCCTGCGACGACCTCGGTCACCGTGCGCAGCTGGCCGGCGAGTTCGTCGAGGCGAACCGTGACGGGTGCGGCCTCGGCGACGGTGACGATCGACTCGGAGTCCGCGACGAGTTGTTCGACGTCGGCATGGTGGTCGGCGAAGGCGTCCTCTCGAGCGAGGTGGGCGACGGCTCGCTGTCCGAACGCGGTGAGGTCGGCCTCGGCGTCCGCCGCCAGTTCGTCGATGCGAACGGTGTCCGCGTAGCGCATCTCCTTCAAGGTGAGCAGGTGCCCCTGCGCTTGCCGGAGGTCGGTCAGGCCCGACACCCAGGCGGCAGCACCGCGCGGGACCTCACCACGCAGCCGGCGCACCGCCGCCGCGACGCGGGCCGCCGCCTCGTCGAGCGCGTCGGTGGCCTGCCGGGTGAGTGCCTGGACGGTCTCGAACTCGGCCAGCACCTGCTCGGCCGTCGCCCGTACCTGCTCCAACGGGCTCAGTAGATCACCGAGTTCGGCGTCGCCCAGCCAGTGGTAGGAGTCCGTTGTCCGGACGCACGCGGCGGTCAGCGCCTCGTACACCTCGCTCGTCGGGGAGGTCTCGGCCACGGCGCGGGTGATGGACAGGCAGTCGGAGAGGCCGCGTACGAGATCGGCGTTGCCTATACGGGCGAGCGGGCCGGTGCCGGTCGGCCGGGTGGCGGCGTGGGTGTCGGAGACGTACGGGGAGCGCCACAGCTGGACCGGGTGCACGCGCTGCGGCTCATCACTGTCGGCGCGCAGCACCACGAGCGCGCCGTCGTCGAACAGGGCCCAGCCGTGGCAGGACAGCGGCGTCGCGACCTCCTTGCGGATCACGTTGTAGGGCAGCAGCAGGCTGCGGCCCTCCGTGCGCGCGTGGAACGCGAACAGCACGTCCTCGCCGTTGGGCGAGCGGACCGTGCGCTCGAACTCCAGGTCGGTGGTGTCCGTGCCGTCGAAGGTCTTGTACGCGCCCGTGGCCAGGCAGTAGCCGCCGGGGAAGACGATGCCCTGGTCCTCGGGCAGGCGGCGGCAGGCCTGCCCGATGCCGTCGAGGCGTACGACGGTCTTGGTGAGGGTGTTGAACACCAGGTGGCGGTGGGTGCCCTCCTTGTAGGGGCGGATCCGCAGCAGGATGAGGGCGCCCACGCGTGCGTGGGCGATGTCCGCGTCGGCCAGGGACTGCAGTGGTTCGTCGACCGGCTCGGCGTAAACGCCCTCTGCGGTCTCGGTGTTGTCCTCGACCTTGACGGTGAGGGTGCCGCCGACCGTCTCGACGAACACCTCGCCCTGGATGGAGACGTGCGGGTGGCGGCCCAGGACGTGGTCCTCGCGCGTCGCCGCGGTCCACTCGAAGTCGTGGGAGGGCGGGAAGACGTGGTCGCGCTCTCCGCGCGCGTCGAGGAAGGCCGCCTGTCCGTCGGCGGACAGTGCCCAGCGCAGGACGCGGATGTCGGCGGCCTTCTCGCCGGTCTGGAAGACAGCCAGCACCTTGCCGTCGGTGCGGCGCAGCTGGAGGAGGTGGGTCTGGCGGTAGTAGCGGTAGAGGGCGGCGAATTCCCGGAGGAAGGCAGGGTCGTCGAGCAGGCCGGGCACGGCGTCGTCAGGTAGCCGGTTCAGGTCGCGGTCGTGGAGTGCGAAGACGTCGCCCACAGCGGTGTCCGGCTTCAGACCGAGGAAGACGTTGTGGCCGAAGAGCAGCGTGTCGCCGACGGAGACGATGTCGCGGGGCACGCAGGTGTGCTCCGTCCGGAGCCGCTCGGTGCCGATCAGTTCAAGCCGGGTCGAGCCGAACTCCTCGGTGCGGCGGGTGTTGAGCGCCTCGGCGCGCCGGGCGAGTTCGGCGGCCTGTGCGGCGAGGCGATCACGCAGCACCTCGTCCGCCCCGGTGTCGAGCGCGTCGTACGTACCGGTGTCCAGGCCGGTTGCCATGGGTCAGTTTCCCTTCACGTTCGCGTGGTTGCGCGCAGGTCACGAGAGAGGGGTCCGGAGCTGCCGTCCCCTGTGCGGCAGCTCCGGACCCGGCCGACGGGTGATCAGGCCTTGACGCCGCCGTTGAGTTCGGCGAGCGGCAGGTCGGCCAGGCCCAGTTCGCCTGCCCGGTCCATGAGCTGCTCCAGCCGGCCGGCGTTGACACCGTCCGCATTCATCAGCTTCATCAGCAGCGCCGACACGGTCAGGTTCTGCACGTCGGCCGTGGAGACCGAACCGAGGACCCGGCTCACGTCGTCGGTGAAACTCGACGTGCCGTCCAGCCAGGGTTTGGCAAGCGCCTGCGCGGTCTCGGAGTGCTGCATGAACCCGTCGACGCTCTTGCCGAGCCCGATCGAGGAGACGAGGCGGTCGAGGAAGACGGACTCGCCGCCGACGATGTTGATGTCGGCGTTCTCCAGGCCGGTCGCCAGTACCGTGGCCTGCGCCTCGGCGACCTGCCTCTGGACTTCCAGACCGGCCAGCCGGATGTCCTTCTCGGCCTCCAGGCGCAGCCGGTACTCCTCGTGGCCACGGGAGGCGTCGTCGAGGGCGGCCATCGCGGCGGCCTTCTCGGTCAGCCCGGCCGCCTCGGCCTTCAGCCTGCCGCCAATCGCCTCGGCCTCGGCGTGCGCCTTGGCCCGCGCGCCCTCGGCCTCCGCCTTGAGGCGTGCCTGCGTGGCCTCGGCCTCGGCGAGACCGGCCTTCTCTATGACCTCGGCCTCCTTGTCCCGCACCTGGACGGCCGCGAGCCCTGCGGCCGCCGCCTCGGCCTGGATGCCCTCGGCGAGCCGCAGCTTGGCCCGCGCGTCCAGGTCGGCTGCCTTCAACCCCGCTTCCGCCAACGTGAGTTGCTCAGCCGCCCGGTGGGTGGCGGCCTGCTCGGCCGCCTCGGCCGCCTTGATGTCCTTGACCAGCTTCTCCTGCGCCTGGGCCTCGGCGGCGATGATCACCGTCTGCCGGCCGCGCTCGGCCTCCTCCACGGCACGCAGCTTCTTGATGGACTCTTCCTGCTCGGCGACCGTGCGGTCCACCGCGACGCGCTCCCGGACGACCTCGGCGATCTCCCGCTTCTCCGCCTCCACCTCCTTCTCGGCGGAGATCCGGGTCAGCTCCGTCTCCCGTTCCCGGGCGATGACCTCAAGGACGCGGTCCTTCTCGATGCGCTCGTTCTCGATGGCGATGACCCGCTCGCGGTTCTTCTGCGCGACCGCGACCTCACGGGCCTGGTTCTCGCGCTGGATGCCGAGCTGTTCCTCGGTCTTGAGGAACGCGCCCTGTGCCCGCAGCCGCTCCTCCTCCACCACCCGCGCGGTTTCGGCCTCCTCACGGGCCCGTACGGTGTCGATCTCCCGCTTCTGCTTGATCTCGGCGTCGGCCTGACGGCGCTCCAGTTCGAGGATGGCCTCCCGGGCATCCACGTTCTGCCGAGTGATCTCCTTCTCCTCGGTGCGCTGGAACTCATTGGTGCGCACGTGCTCGATTGCCGTCAGCTCGGTGATCTTCCGGATGCCCTGGGCGTCCAGGACGTTGGCCGGGTCGAGCTGGGTCAGCGGCGTCTGCTCCAGGTAGTCGATCGCCGCGTCCTCCAGGTGGTAACCGTTGAGGTCGACACCGATGACCTCGATGATCCGATACCGCAGCTCCTCGCGCTTGGTGTAGAGGTCGGTGAAGTCCAGTTGCTTGCCGACGGTCTTGAGCGCCTCGGAGAACTTCGCGTGGAACAGTTCCTGCAACGTGTCCCGGTCACTGGCCCGAGCGGTGCCGACGGCCTGCGCGACCTTGATGACGTCCTCGACGGTCTTGTTGACCTTCACGAAGAACGAGATCCGGATGTCCGCGCGGATGTTGTCCTGGCAGATCAGCCCTTCCCGGCCGGCCCGCATGATCTCGATGGTCTTCACCGAGATGTCCATCACCTCGGCCTTGTGCAGGACGGGCAGGACGACCTGCCCGGTGAAGGTCACGTCGACCTTGCGCATCTTGGAGACGATCAGGGCCTTGCCCTGCTCCACCTTGCGGAACAGCCGGGAGAAGACGAACAGCATGACGAGGGCGACGAGCAGGCAGACGGCGACGAGCGCGCCGATGCCCACGGTGATGGCATCCATGGGTGACGTCCTTGAGGCGTAAGGGAGTTGGAAGTGTGAGCGAGGGGGGCGGAGCGCGACGGTGAGGCGGTCCTGCCCCGGGCGGAGGTGAGGCTCAGGCGGCGCGGTCGCGCGCGTTGGACGTCACCTTGTACGGCGTGTCCCGGACTTGGTCGTCGGCTCCGCTGCGAGGTCGCGGCATACCGATGCCGCCACTGACGAGGGCCTCGACGGGCCGGGGCGCCCCGGGTTCATCGGGGAAGAGGCGGTGCAACGGTCGTACGAACAGACGCGTCAGTCGCCAGGCGACGAGCAGCGCTCCGACCGGCACCACGATCTTCACCAGGCCAATGACGACTCCCGCGGGAGCGGCAGCGTGCAGCAGGACGACCATGCCGAGACTGAGGAGCCAGGCGAACGCCGCCAGCATGGAGAACGCGACCGCGACCGGTACTCCGCCCATACCCCAGGCGTCGAGATCCGCGTCCGTGTCGAAGCTGTAAGCGCCGGCCGCGCCGAAGGCGACGAGAAGCCAGAAGGCGAAGATCACGATCATGGCGGCCGTGAACAACAGGGAGGGGAAACCGGTGGCCGCTTCGAAAAACGCGCGCATACTCATCCCCCCGATACCCGTTGCCCGACGCTGCGGGCTGCTGGGGAGTCTTCGTGGCCCCGGCGCAACACACCTGCCGGTGTCCGGCACCGGGGCCATCCCCCAGTGCTCCCCGCCACCCATCGTGCCTGCTCAACGGCGACGGGCGCATTGCCGGGTCCCGGCAGTATTCGCCGTGGTTGGTATGCCGGTTGCTGTTAAGGGTTCATCAGCGCTGCGTCAGGATCCGGGGGAGCGAGAGACACGTTCTTGAGGTCCCGCGGACCACCAGGCAGCGCACGGTGCAGGAACTCGTCCCGTGGCCCGGCTGGGTTTATACGTGGGATTCGGTTCTGGCTCACTTTCCGCGAAGATCCAGTGCCTGGTCGTGGACGTCGCGCGAGTGCCAGGATGCGTGGCCCGAGCGCAGACGGACGCGGAGGGAACGTATGCGAGCGTTGTTGGCAATGCGTGAGTGGAGTACACGGCGAAAAGTGACTGCTGCTGTGATGTTGCAAATGCTATGGCTTGGCATGCTGATCACCGCCGTGATCATCTGGGACCTCTCACTTTCTGTCCCCGTCGCCATCGCGATATGGGCCGGGCCGGCCCTGGGAGGAGTGGCAGGCACCTGGGCCGCCTCGAAGACACCTGCTGGATGAGGCTGTGGCCGTGGCTGAGACCGTTCTGGGCCGGCTGACAAGCCTCGGGTCTGCCACTCTTGACCATCGTGCGTTAGGAATGGGGCAGCAGAGCGTCAAGGACAGAGGAGAACGGGTGACAGGGCGGGAGATACCCGACGAGTATCTGGAGGGGTATGCCCGGACGCTGGCCGAGGTGGGTGCGACCGGTCGCCGCCTCACTCGGGAGGAGTTGCAGTCCCTGCGTGCCCGTGGCGAGCGCGCGGCCGAGGCCGGCCTTGGGCTACGAGCTCTGGTCCGCCGGCACCTGTCCGCGACCCGGGAGAGCTGGCCCACCCTCCCTGCCACAGAAGCCGCACCAGTGCTCGCCGCGGTCGAGCAAGCCATCGACGCCTTCGCCGAAGGGCACGAGCGGTCGCAGAAGCTCGCGGTACGGCAGGAGGAGGCTGTACGGCGGGAGTTCATCGACGACCTGCTCTACGGCCGCAGCGACCTGGGGCGCCTGGCCGAACGCGCCGAACGCTTCGGGCTGCTCCTTGCCCGGGCCCACGCGGTCGCCGTCGCCCAGGGCCGCAAGTCACTCGAAGACATGGACCCGGCCACCCGGCAGGTGGAGAGCGCCCTGGTCGGCCGGTTCGGCCAGCGGCGCATCCTGCTCACCACGAAGGACGGGCGGCTGATCTGTATCGCGCCCGGAGACCAGGAGGACGTGCTGACGTTCTTCGCCAAGCAGGCACACGCGGCCACGGACGGCGGCCGGGTCGCTCTTGGACGGCCGCCCCCCGGGCCCGGGGGAGTCGTCCACTCCTACGAAGCAGCCCTCAACGCCCTCGACCTGGCCGACCGGCTCCGACTCGACGAGCCAGTGCTGCGCGCCGCCGACCTCCTCGTCTATCCCGTGCTCACCCGGGACCGGCAGGCCATGGCCGACCTCGTCCTCACCACACTCGGTCCGCTTGACACCGCACGTGGAGGGGCGCAACTGCTCATCGACACGCTGACCGCGTACTTCGACACGGGCTGTGTCTCGGCCGAGGCGGCTCGCCGCCTGAACCTGAGCGTGCGGGCCTTCACCTATCGCCTGGAACGCGTTCAGAAGCTGCGCCAATCCGGCGGATCCCGTGCACCGCTACACCTTGCAGACCGCGGTCATCGGAGCCCGGCTCCTGGGCTGGCCGGACAAGGAAGTGTGACGGGCGGGGCGTCGCGAAGCGGCTGGCGAAACCGCACTCACTGCGTCTAACGTCAGTGTTCTTGAGTCACCGGATGGTGCGTGCGGCACAGAAGCTGGGGGAGCCGGAGTGTCCTTCCTGAAGTTCGCGGGCGATGAAGTGCTGGAGATGGCGGGCACGCTGGAGACCAGCGGGGGGCAGATGAAGTCGGCCTCCAAGGAGATGAAACACGCCGACTCGAAGCAGATCGGCCACGGCGGCCTCGAATCCGCGTGTGACGACTTCGCGGATTCCTGGGACTACGGCTTCGGAGAGCTCTCCAAACTCACCAAGGGCGTCTCGAAGTTCGCCAAGAAGGCCGCGGATGAATTCCGAAAGCTGGACGACAAGCTGTACGACGAGTTGAAGAAGGCGGGCGAGGGCAAGAAGTAGCCCTCGCTCAGCCGACTTCGGCCGGTTCAGGGTTTGGCCGGCTCCGGAACGTCGAAGGTGAAGGTCCGGCCGATCTGCGCCAGACGGCCGCAGTAGGAGTCCAGCAGGAACACTGACGGCGTGGAGATCGTCACGTACGCGCAGTAGTCGCGCGGCGCAGGAACGATCAGCTGGAGCAGGGCCATGGGAAGAGTCGGACGGACAGCTTCCCCCGTACCGGCGACGTCCGCGATGCCGGTCTCGGCCGCGAAGCTCGCGGGCAGGGTGAGCATGCGCAGGGAGGCGGACATGACGCCCGGCCCAGACGGCAGTTTGGCCGCCAGCAGCATGTCCTGCCTGCCCTGCACACCCTTGCCGAGAGCGAAGTCCAGCTCCTGGAGGTGGCTCTCGCGGGCGAAGAACTTCTGTTCCTTCGCGCGGTAGATGCCTTCGGCGGCCAGCGGCCGGTCCCGGTGCCCGCTCGGCTTGACGGTGACGGCGAGCAGGCCCATGGACAGCCGCTCGTCACCGGCCACGTCCTCGGTGCCCAGACACATGGCGGTGAGGGCGACGGTCTCCTCACCGCCCGCGGACAGGCCGGGCAGGGTCGCACGCAACTGCTCGGTGGCAGAGGCGAGTTGCTGCTCGTCGGCATCCGGCATGAGCTTGGCCAGTGCCTCCTGCCAGCCGTCGGAGGCGGCGGGGTCGGGCAGGCGGACGAACTCGTCGGGGACGGTGTACCGGAAGGCGTACGGAATTTCCCGTGCGATGGCGGCTTCGACCGGGTTGTGGGTCATGCGACGGTTCCGAAGTTCGAGGGCTGCAGGCCTTTGGTGAAGCTGTCTCCGGCGGAGGTGAGCGTCGTGGCGGCGTCGAACTGCGGTCCCAGCGGGCCGGGGGCCATGGTCGTGGGCTCGTTGTCCGGTGCCTCGTAGTCGAAGAACCCGGCCGCCGGGCCGACGACGGGGATGTCGGAGATGTTCCAGTCGCCGTCCAGCCACCGGCCCTCGTTGGTGTTGGAGCCGAACGCGAAACCTGCCCCGGTCACCGTGCCGACCACGTCGAGGGTCCGACCGGCGGCGACATGGACCCAGCCCTGTCCCGCCATGGCGAAGCCGCGCATCGAGTTGGCCATGCCGCTGGGGATCTTGGCGATGTTGCCCCAGGCGCCGGGGCCGATCCTGCCGAGTGTCGCCATGAAGCCCTCGGAGGCCCGCAGTGTGCGCCCGGACTGCACCATCAGCCGGCCCGCCTGGGCGAGCTTGGCGCCCGCGAGACCCACACCGCCCGCGACCACGCCGAGCGCGTCCCAGGCGAGCGTCTGCCAGGTCACGCCCTCGGCACCGCCGATCATCGCGGCACTGTGCGCGGCCAGCGCACCCACGCCGACGATGAAGCCGATCAGACCGAGTGCGCCCACCCCGGTACCGAGCGCCAGGGCGACGAGGCAGATCACACCGATGACCATGGCGATGTCGGCGTCGCCGACCAGCTTCCAGAAGTTCGGGTCCGACAGGACGTTCCAGGCATCGGCCAGGAAGTCCGTGAACCCGGCCACCAGGTCGTCGAACCAGCCGGGTTCGGGCGGAGCGTCATCCGCCGCATCCTTGATCGTACGAGCCGTCGCGTCCGCCGCGGTCGTGTACTCCGTGTGCAGAGTGCGGGCCCGATCTCGGATGGCCTCCAGCTCGTCGTTGGCTGTGTCGTACGCCTTCTGCTTGTCCTTCTTGTCCTCGTCGTGCTCGTCCTTCTCCTTCTCGGAGAGTGTGGATGTCTCCTTCGGCAAGCCGTCGAGAGTGCCCTTCGTGGTGCTCACCTTCTGCGCGGCTGCGGCGGCTTCCTCCTCCAGTTTGCGGGCCCGCGTCTGGAAGCCGTCCAGGCTGGTCTCCCAGCCGGACAGTGTCCGGTGGGCCGAACTGATCGAGCCGAGCGCCTTCTTGAGATACGGGGGAATCTTCTCTACGGACTTCGTGAACGTGTCGGCCGACTTGCCCACCCAGATCCCGTCGGACGTACCGATCTTGCTGAGCTGCGTCTGCGCGGTACCGCTGTCCCGGTCGACCCGGCCGATCGCGGAGACCATCAGCAGCACGGTCTCCAGGTCGCCCGGCGCCGAATCGAACCCGAGATGGGGATACTTCGACGAACCTACTGCTTGTCCCCCTACATTGCTGTTCGCCTCCCGCCGGTGGGGGGACGGATCATCCAGGTGATAGGAAGCTATCCGTGAGGTGAGTGGTTCCGCCATCGTCGTGACCACACCGCTACGGCATGCTGACTGTGCCCACAAATCCGGACCCAGGAGGCGCGATGTTCCTGCAGCCCCAGCTGAAGGCTCTGTTGAGGGACGGCTCGCAGGGCGCGCAGCGGCACGATGCCCGCAATCTTCAGCGGTCCTGGCGGAAGTTCGCGGCCTTCGCCTACATCGCCGAGCAGTACGGCTACGAGTACGACGGCCTCTCCCCGATCTCGCCGAAGGGCAGCCCGAACCCGTACTTCGCCTTCCGGCGCACCCCGGACGCCGTGGAGCGCGCCACCCACACCACCGAGCGGTACCCCACCGCGCTCCAGGGCGGCCCGCTGCCGGGCATGCGCCCCGGCGGGAACCGCCTGCGCCCGGTGGCCGAAGCCCGGCGGGACGTCGACCTGCTACACGCCCGCATCATGGTCGACTACAGCCGCACCCACCGGCGGCGCGGCCTGATCGCGCTGGTGATCCTCCCGCTCGCCATGCTCATCCCGCTCTCCCAGACCGGCTTCACCCCGTCAGCCCTGGGGGTCTGCGCCGCTATCTGGCTGTTCTTCGCCGCCCTGTGGGCCCTGGGCCTGCTTCTAGCCCGGCGCCGCCTCACCAAGTACGGACGCATCCCGACCGCGGCCGGAATCGACTGGCGGGCGGCGCAGGCGCGCACGTGATTGCCGGACTCTGAAAGACGCCCAGGGCAGGTATGTACCGGTGACGGTCAGTGATCCAGGCAGGCCGCGTCCGCAGGACTGACTGTGTGTCCGAACTCCACCCTGTGAGGCGGATGAGGGGTTGGGACGGAGGACCCCCGGGTTGGCACCGGCACGAGCCCCTGACGAACGGCGATACGGATGGTGCTTGTGGTGATCACCGGCGTCGACATGGTCACGCTCGTGACCCGGGCAACGGGGGTTCTGCTCCGGCGAGAGTGCCAACGGCTCGGCACCAGCGCCGATGCGCACCGGATCGAGTCGGCAGCCACCCCGAGGTGTCCGAGACGCCCGCCGCCATGCCCGGTCCCTTCACCACATCGGCGGTGCCGCAGGCGTCAACCGACTGCCCGACCATGATTCGCGCTACTGACGGCGTGCTGTTTCAGCGGAACGACCGGACATCCAGCCAACGCTGCCGTGCCCGTCGGAACCAGCTCGTGAGGTGGGAGCACAACGGGCCACCGCGCGGCAGCGCTACCGTCGTCTCCCGCGCCATCGCGGTGAAGAATCCCCGCCCGGCTCGGCTCTGCAACGTGGTACTCCACCGGTAGCCGGGGCGGCGGGCGAGCAGCGAATGGATCAGCTCGCGTCCCAGCCCTTGACCTTGCCAGGTGTCGCAGATCCAGATGTCCAGAATTCGCCCTGCACGGCACGTCTTGCAGGCGCGGAAACGCAGCTGTCCAATGACGCGATTTCCCCGGTTCAGCGAGACGATCTCGATGGATGCGGCCGGGGCGGACGAGGCAGTCCTGTTCACCCGTGGCGGTTGATGATTCTGAGCTCTGCCATTCCATACCCAGACCAATGAATTCCGCCTTCTGAAATCGCCGATGCACGGTGAGGAGCGGACTGAAGGGGGAGATGCGGCGCTGGTCCTGGCGTCGCCGCCGGTTCAACGATGCGCATCGTTCGAGTCCTCCCTCCTCACTGCCGCAGGGCCGGTACGCAGGTCGACGATGTGGGCGACGAGCGCCCCGGCAAGCACTGCCCAGGCCGTCGCGGCGAAACCGGCCGCCTGCCAGCCGCTGACGGAGACAAGCGAGACTGTGGCGCATCCCGCAGCCATCGCACAGCGGTTGGAAAGGAAAGACCACTCGCGGCGGCCGCTTCCCGGTTGACGGATTTCCACCAGAGCGGTCCGGATGACCAGCATGGCCAAGACGGTCACGGGCGCGATCACTGACGAATCCACGTGTGCTCTCGTTTCGATCCAAGTCGTCGGGTCCGGCGGCGGGCGGTGCCTGAGCGAGGCACATCGAGCAAGTGTCAGGCGGAATGCCTTGCAGGCCCAGGCTGCGGTCGAGGAGGCGGGCGGGCGCGAAGCAGCCCTGCCAGACACAGTTCGCAACCATGGCCGCACCAGTCGCTCATGAACCTCCGGTGAAGTGCTCCAACAGCCTGGCCGCGGTGATCGCGCCGATCAGGGCGGCTTTGTCGCCACTGTGTTCGACGACCGCGACGACCGAGGTGTCCTTGCGCGCCATCAGCGCCGCGATCTGCATGGCCGAGGCGTCCGGGCCGACCACGGCAGCGGTGATGGTGCGGCGCGGCAGCCACTCGATCACCGATCGCCCCACCATCGACGCTCTGACATCGTCGTCGAACCGGTCGTCGATCACCGAGGCGAGGAGCGGGTCATCCTGGACGCTGTCGGGCACAAGCGCCGTGACGAGACGGGTAGCGGACACGATCGCATACGGGTACTGGTCCGGGTCGAGGACCAGCAGGGCCGGTAGCTGCCCGCGCGCCACCAGCCGGACTGCATCCAGCGCGTCGTCGTCCGCGGACACGGTGGGATAGCTCCTGGCCAGATCACGTGCATACATCAGCGGAGGTCTCCTTGGTCGGTGCGTCGGCGTCCTCGCGGCCCGACGGGATCCCGGCCAGGTCGTCGACATCGAAGGCACGGGCGATCGGCACGTCCGTGGAGCTGTGGGCGATGATCGAGAAGGCGATGCAGACCGCGATCAGCGTGAACGCCGCTTCGGCCTGCGGGATGCCCGACTGCAGCACCAGCAGGCCGTAGACCACCGACGCGAAGCCCTTCGGACCGAACCAGGCGGCCACCAGCCTCTCCCGGCGCGAGATGCTCGTGCCGAGCAGGGAGAGCAGCAGTGACGCCGGGCGGATCAGGACGATCGCCAGGACTGCTGCCACGTAGCCGCCGACCGACAGGTCGCCGAAGAGCTGGGGCGTCAGCAGCGCGCCGAAGACCAGCAGCGCCGCGAATTTCGCGAGCTCTGCCAGAGCCTCGCCGAGCGGCTCGAAGGACTGCTTCGCCTCCGGAGAGACGTGGACCAGCGTCGCGCCGGCCGAGAACGCGGCCAGGTAAGGGTTGGCGTGGGTCAGGTGGCAGGCCGCGTACAGGATGATCCCGGTCGCCAGCGGCAGCAGCGGCTGCAGC
Source organism: Streptomyces sp. NBC_00878 (assembly GCF_026341515.1). Lineage (NCBI taxonomy): Bacteria > Bacillati > Actinomycetota > Actinomycetes > Kitasatosporales > Streptomycetaceae > Streptomyces > Streptomyces sp. NBC_00878. The sequence continues at coordinate 9,423,249 of NZ_JAPEOK010000001.1, forward strand.
TTCGGCTCCGCGCCCAGCAGCCGGAAGCGCACCAGCCCACTGGCGAGCAGCGGGAGCGCGACGCCGAACACGAGGCCGAGCAGCAGTTCCAGAGCGATCTTGGAACCGGAGGCCTCAGCACTGTCGGAAGTCGGGCCCGCGGCGGCGATGAGGATGAGCACGATCGGCAGGGCCAGGCCGTCGTTGATGCCGCTCTCCACGTTCAGCAACTGCCGCAGCTTGGCGGGGACTTCACGGCGCCCCACAATCGCCGAGGCGAACACCGGGTCGGTGGGCGCCAGGACCGCACCCACCAGGAACGATGTCGTCCAGTCCAGGCCCACCAAGAAGTGCGTGATCAGCGCCATGAAGACAAACGCAAGAGGCATGCCCAGCCCCAGAGCACGCGCCGGATTCTTCCAGTTGGCCCGCAGCTTGGGCAGGGAGACGTGCATGCCGTCGGTGAACAGCACCGCAAACAGCGCCAGGTCGGCCGTTATGGCCACGATCTCACTGTCCGGCGTGATGTGAATCAGGCCGAGGAAACCGTCGCTGACGAGCGCTCCGCCGACGAGGAAGAGGAATGACGTGGAAAGCACCGTCCGGGCCGCCAGACCCGACAACAGAACCGCCACCAACAGTGCAACACCGAACACCGCCACAAGCACCATGACGGACCCCCGATCGGAAGAGAGAGTGATCCCCTACTCGCCGACCAGGCTTCCCGGCACACCGAGAGAAACCCTACAGGTCCTTGACGCATCCTTGACAGAGTCCGCCTGCGCACGATGCGCTCCCCGCGATTGCTGGATCTCGGCAATCCTGAATGCCAGAAGTAGCCTCGACGTGCGTAGACGCCGTTCAGCGCAATGCCCGGTCCTCCGAACGGCGGCCGCGGCGCGAGGCCCGTACGCTGATACTCAGGTGCGCCGGGAAGTCTGGTCGGCAGGTGACCGCCCACTGCCCTGGAGCCCCGCATGCCGGACTTTTCCCCCGCATGGCAGCCGGCCGGGCCGCCTCCGCCTCTGGGCGTGGGCAGTCGCCTGCGTCATCCGTTCCGGGGGCGCAGGCTCAGAACCGAGATCACGGGTGACCGGGCCGTCGTCCATCTGTCAGGGGAGATCACCTCGGGGTACGCGAGACGGCTCGGAACGGATCTCGCGGAACTCCTGCGCTCGGAAATCGCCTTGCTTGTGATCGACCTCGGCAAGGTGACTTACCTCAGCAGTGACGGCGCGGGGATGATCTTCATAGCGCTGCGGGCCGCGCGATCGCACGGCACACGAGTGATCGCCACCCACGTGGGTCCTCAGTCCCGCGCCACCCTCGAACAGCTGGGACTGCTCCGGATTGTCGACGTGTACGCAGGCGACGGCCCGAACCTGTCACAAGGCACTGGCGAGTAGCCACTGCCGGCAGCCGGTAGCGGCGGCTGGGATCACTGGCCGAACTGCTTGCGCCAACTATCGATCAGCGCGGGCATCTCACGCGTCACGTAGGCGTAGAAGTCCTGCATCTCGTGCAGGCGGTGAGCCGTGGCGGTGTTCTCGCCCGCAGCGTCGATGCCTTCCTGGGCCGCGTCGTGCATCACGCTGAGCACGGCGTTCTGCTGGGACATGAGAGTGGCCCAGGCGCCTTCACGAAAGCGGTAGTGGTCGCGGCGGCTGCCGGGAGCTGGGACGCGCTCGACCAGTCCGACGGGAATGAGCTGCTTGATCGCGGTGGAGACCGCACCCGAACTGATGGACAGCTCCTGGCACAGATCGGCTGCGGTCATCGTGTCCTGCTCGGTGTAGAGCAGTGCGGTCATCACCCGGGCCGTGGTCTTCTGCATCCCGCCCTGGGCCAGGGTCAGAGCCAGCCTCTCGGCCACATCACGCAGCCGCTCCCTCGCGTCGTCCATGCCTCTCAGAGTACCGAACCCTGCGAAAGCTCAATGTGTTCAAAATTCTCTGAAAGTTCGATACGTTCCGAGTCATGGAGAGTGCGATCGAGCTCCGCGAGCTCACCAAGACCTACGGGTCCCGCCGTGGCCTGACAAGCCTGTCCCTCGGCGTCCGTGTCGGCGAGATCTTCGGCTACCTCGGCCCGAATGGAGCCGGGAAGACCACCACCATCCGCCTCTTGCTCGACCTGATCCGCCCGACGGCCGGCCGGGCCACCATCCTCGGCCTGGACGCCCGCACCGACGGGGTCGCTCTGCGCCGCCGCGTCGGCTATCTCCCCGGCGACTTCGTCGTCGACGGACGCCAGAGGGCCCGCGACTGTCTGCACTTCCTCGCCGACCTGCGCGGCGGCGTACCGCCGCCTGCATCGCCTGTACCGAACGCCGGGAGTCCCCAGAGCAGGCCGTGAGCGTCCCTTGCCGACTGCCGTGGCACTCCGATCGCGGACCGTGTCGGCCACGGGCAAGAGCCGTCTCACGTCTTCTCCCCGTAGACGAACCGCTCGATCTCGGAGACGGCCAGGTCACGTCCGGTCGGCCGGATATAGCGCGCGAGGTATTCCTGTGTGCCGACCTGTTCCCGTTGGGCCCAGCCGTACTCCTGAAGCAGGCTCCGAGCGTCGTCGGGGTCGAGACCGAAGTGCCACATCGGTTGCTTCACGACGAAGTCGTGGTGGGCCTGCTCGGCTCCGTAGAAGTCGATTCCGTCGAGGAAGTCCCTGCGGAGGTAGGTGAAGATCAATCGGCTGCCGAGGGCGGCCTTGGCGAGGAATGCGAGGGTCCTGCGCACGCCGTCCTCCGTCAGGTACTGCGTCACCGCCTCCCAGACGAACATCGTCGGAGTCTCCGGATCGAGGCCATGGGCGGGCAGCACGTCGGCGAGGTCATCGGTCTGGAAGTCAACCGGGACCAGAACCACGTGATCGGGTACCCGACCGTAGACCGCCTCCAGCCGTTGCCGCTTGTAGGCGATGTTGGCCGACAGGTCGATCTCGAACGCCCGCGCGCCTGTCGGCGGCACCAGTCGGTACGCTCGGGTGTCCAGGCCCGCGCCGAGGAACACGAACTGCTCGATCCCTGCCCGTAGCGCTTCGGAGACCTTGTCGTCGGCATACCGTTTACGGGACAGGACGCTCGCCCAAAGACCCAGGGCCTTCTTGTCCGTCGCGCCGGTCAGGAGATCGCGAACAGCGCGCCACCTGCAGGCCCCGACGACGAGCCGCAGGCCGGGCGGAAGGAAGCGGACGGCCAGCTCGTCGCTGAGCACCCGCTGGGATTCGGGAAGGTGCTGCTCGCAGGCCGCGATCACCATCGGGCCTAACGCGGTCTGTGCCGCGGGGGGGCGCTTGGTCACAGTCGTCTCTCCTTCGTGGAACGGGCTGCGGAAGGCGGTGGCGGCGCGTCGGCGAAGACCTGCTCCATCCAGAGGAAAACCTCGTGCGCGGCGCCGATCCTGGCGCCGCGGGTGGCGGAAGGGCCGGCCAATGTCATGCCGTCGCGCATGATCTGGCCGAGCGAGGCGAGCGAGGCGATCTGCCGTTGTACGACCTTCTCCCAGGCGTCGTCGTCGACCCGGTAGTACACCGTGCGGCTTCCCGGCTTGGTGAGCTGGTGCAGAAAACCGACCGAGCTCAGCAACCGCAGGTTGGTCGACAGCGAAGCCCGGCTCGCCCCGATCGCGGCGGCGATCTCCTCCGTGGACTGCTCAGGCGGGTCGCAGATCATCAACCAGCCCAACACCCGGCCGGCGATCAGCGGCACACCGTCCTGGTCCGCGCAGTACTTCGCGATCCGCTCGACCCACTCCAGCACGTCCTCGTTGCTCGACTCCGTCATACGACGCACCGCCCTTCAGTTGGTTCATTAACACCTAGGTGTTTCACTCTCAACTGAAACTAGGTCCCACGCTGCCCTGCGGCAAGACCGGGGCTGGGAACCTTGCCCGATTTCCGCAGCGCCGATCCTGGACGGCGACCGGCCTGCCCCGGAAAGGAACTGGTCAGCGCTCCGTGTCGTACGGTTCCCGCTACCAGTCGACGAGGGTGGCCATTTCGCGCTGGAAGAAGGCGTTGAAGTCCCGCATCTCGTGCAGGAGCCGCCCGGTGACGCTGTCCTCGCCCGTGGCCTGGACGCCCTCGGTGGCGGCGCCGCCCATGACGGCGAGCATGGCGTTCTGGTCGCTCATCAGCCTCGCCCAGGCATACTCGCGGAAGCGGTAGTGGTCCCGCCGGGTGCCGAGATCCGCTCGATCATGCCGATGGGAAGGAGTTGCTTGACCGCGCCCGAGACCGCACCGGAGCTGATCTGCAACTCGTCGCACAGGTCGTTGGCCGTCATGGTCTCCTGACGGCTGAAGAGCAGCGCGGTCATCACGCGCGCGGTGGTCTTCTGCATCCCACCCTGGGCCAGGGTGAGCGCGAGCCGCTCCGCTGCCTCGTCTAACTGCCTGCCCTGTCCGGTGCCCACGGCTCGGGTCCGTGACGTCTCGCGGGTCTGCTCGCTGTCCATGGTCTGCATCTTGCCGAGAACTCTCAACGGTCAGATATTTCAATATGTTTACAGATCTCTGAAACTTCGATACGTTCCGAGTCATGGAGAACGCGATCGAGCTCCGGGAGCTCACCAAGACGTATGGCACCCGACGGGGCCTGAGTGGACTCACCCTGGACGTCCGCGTCGGTGAGGTCTTCGGCTTCCTGGGCCCCAACGGTGCAGGCAAGTCCACCACCATCCGGCTCCTGCTCGACCTGATCCGCCCCACCTCGGGGAGCGCGGTCGTGCTCGGCTTGGACCCGCGTGCCGACGGCTTGCAGCTGCGTGCCCGGATCGGGTACCTGGCCGGCGACTTCGTCTGTGACGGGCGGCAGAACGTGCACGGCTACCTGCGCTTCCTCGCCGCACTGCGCGGTGGCGTACCGCAGGAGCGCATCGACAGCCTGGCCGACCGGTTTGGCCTCGACCAGGGCGCGCAGATCAAGAAACTGTCCAAGGGCAACCGGCAGAAGGTCGGCCTGGTGCAGGCGTTCATGCACACCCCCGAGCTGCTGGTCCTGGACGAACCCACCTCCGGGCTCGACCCGCTGGTCCAGCAGACCTTCCTCGACCTGGTCACGGAGGCCGCCGCAGGCGGTCAGACCGTGTTCATGTCCAGCCACGTCATGAGCGAGGTGGAGGCCGTCGCCGACCGGGTCGGCATCATCCGCGACGGGCTCCTCGTCGCCCTGGATACCGTCGCCGCCCTGCGCGCAGGGGCCGTCCGCGACATCGAGGTCACCTTCGCGCACCCCGTAACGGCGGGCTCCTTCACGGGAGTTGACGGACGGCTGCACCTCGACGCGGCCGGTACCACCCTCACCGGCCAGGTCACCGGCAGCCCCGACGCCCTCATCAAGGCCCTCGCCGCACATACCGTCACCGGCCTGCGCGCCACCGAACCCGCACTTGAAAAGCTCTTCCACTCCTACTACGAGGGTGCGGAATCCGCCCCGCGCAGCACGACAGGCCAGCCCGCCTGACCGGAGTCGGCTGCCTGCTGCCCCGACCCTTGCGCTCCCACCGAAAGGCCCTGCCATGAATCTGGCCGTCTACACCAAGTCCCTCTCCGACAGCCGCCGCGGCCTCATCGGCTGGATGCTCGGCACCGCCGCCGTCGGCATGATGTACGCCTCCACCTACCCCTCGCAGAAGGACAACACCGCGAGCCTGCCCGAGGCCCTGCGCGAGTCCCTGCACATCGACGCCACCGCCGCCGGCTACCTCCAGGCCAGCGTGTTCGGCCTGATCCTGCCCCTGCTGGCCATGATCTACGGTGCCGCCACCGGGTCCCGGGCCGTCGCGGGCGAGGAGGAGTCAGGGCAGCTAGACCTTGTCCTCGCCCATCCCCTCACCCGCACCCGGCTCGTCCTTCAGCGCTTCGCCGCGCTGGCCACCGGAGCAGGCGCGATCTCCCTTCTGGTCTGGCTCGCCCTGCTCGCCATCCGCGACAGCGCCGAACTCACCAGCGTCACTCCGGCCGAACTGCTCGCCCAGTGCGTGAACCTGGCCCTGCTCGGCATCGTCTTCGGAGCCCTCTCGCTCGGGCTCGGGGCCGCCTTCGGCCGCCGTACCGTCGTCCTCGCGGGCACCGCCGCCATCGGGGTCCTGGCCTACACCGCACACACCTTCGCCGCGCAGATCGGCGCGGACCAGCTCGCGTACCTCTCGCCCTTCCATCACTACATCGGCGGCCAGCCGCTGCGGAACGGCTTCCAGTGGGCCGACATCGGCATCCTCGCCGCGACGGCCAGTGCCCTCGTGGCTCTGGGCACGTGGCGCTTCGCGCGCCGGGACATCAACACCTGACGCCCTGCCCCGGGCGACGAGAGCAGGCCGCGTCTCAGCCGGACGATCCCTGCGAGCCACCGCCGGGTAGGGTGACGGCCGCGCGGGGTTTGACGGGCTCCGTACGAAGCCCATACCAATCCTTGACGGACTGGACGTACACAAGGAAGGCAGCCGGTGGCAGGACGTTCCGCGCAGGCGCGCCGGTCGCTGTTCACCGCGCACCCGGCCCGCACGGTCGTGCTGGCCTTCGCCGCCGTGATCGCCCTGGGGGCAGGGCTGCTCGCGCTGCCGGTCGCAGCCGAGGACGGTACGGCCACCGGGCTGGTCACCGCACTGTTCACGTCCACCTCGGCCGTGTGCGTGACGGGCCTGGCGGTGGTGGACACGGGCACGTACTGGAGCGGCTTCGGCGAGGGCGTGATCCTCGCTCTGATCCAGGTCGGCGGCTTCGGCATCATGACGATGGCCTCCCTGCTCGCCCTGCTCGTCTCAGGGAAACTGCGGCTGAGGATGCAGCTCACCGCTCAGGCGGAGACCAAGAGCCTGGACATCGGCGACGTACGCCGGGTGCTGCTCGGCGTGGCCGGCACGACGCTGATCGTGGAACTCGCGGTCGGCGCGGTCCTCTCCCTGCGGTTCCGTTTCGGCTACGGCAACTCCATCGGCGACGCCGTATACCTGGGCTACTTCCACGCCGTGTCGGCCTTCAACAACGCCGGTTTCGGCCTGCACGCCGACAGCCTCACCCGCTACGCCCAGGACCCGTGGGTCACCCTGCCGATCGCCGTGGCCGTGATCCTCGGCGGACTCGGCTTCCCGGTGCTCCTGGAGCTGCTGCGTCACCGGCACCGCCGACGCACCACCGGCCGCCGAAACTGGACCCTGCACACGAAGCTGACGCTGGTCACCACTGTGGTCCTGCTGGCTGTCGGCACAGGGCTGACCTGTCTGCTGGAATGGACCAACTCGGGCACCCTGGGCCCGCACGACTGGCCCGAGAAGCTTCTGAACGGGTTCTTCCATTCCACGATGACCCGGACCGCGGGCTTCAACTCCCTTGATATCGGGGCGATGCACGCCTCCACGCTCCTGATGACCTGCATGCTCATGTTCGTCGGCGGCGGCAGCGCGGGCACCGCCGGCGGCATCAAGGTCACCACCTTCGCGGTGCTGGCCGTCGCGATCATCGCCGAGGTCCGCGGCGAACCCAATTCCGCGGTCCTCGGACGCAAGCTGGGCCCGCACGTGTTGCGTCAGGCCCTGACCGTGGCGCTGCTCGGCATCGGCCTGGTCATGACCGCCACGCTCGCCCTGCTGAGCACCACCTCCCTGCCCTTCGAGCAGGTCCTTTTCGAGGTCGTCTCGGCCTTCGCCACCGTCGGCCTGTCCACCGGCATCACCGCCGACTTTCCGGCCACCGGTCAGCTGATTTTGACCCTGCTGATGTTCATCGGCCGCCTGGGACCGGTCACCCTGGTCTCGGCGCTGGCCCTGCGCGAGCGCAAACGCCGCTACGAACTGCCCGAGGAGCGACCCGTCATTGGCTGACTACCTGCACAAACTGCGACTTCGGCGCCGCAAGCGTCTCACCCAGCAGCACGCCCAGACCGTCGGCGACCAGCGGGTCGCGGTCATCGGCCTGGGCCGCTTCGGCTCCTCCCTCGCCAACGAGCTGATGCGGCGCGGCTGGGACGTCCTCGGCATCGACACCGACGCCCGCCTCGTCCAGCGGATGAGCGACGGACTGACCCACTCGGCGGTCGCCGACTGCACCGACCCCGAGGTGCTCCACCAGCTCGGCGTCCACGAGTTCACCAGCGCCGTAGTCGGCATCGGCACCGACATCGAGGCCAGCATCCTCATCGCCTCCAACCTGCTGGAGGCCAAGGTGCCCAACATCTGGGCCAAGGCCATCAGCCGCCAGCACGGCCAGATCCTCGAACGCCTCGGCGTCCACCACGTCGTCCTGCCCGAGCACGAGATGGGCGAGCGCGTCGCCCACCTCGTCACCGGCCGGATGCTGGACTTCATCGAATTCGACGACGACTACGCCCTGGTCAAGACCGTCGCCCCGGACATCGCCACCGGTGTCCCGCTCGGCCAGAGCCAGGTGCGCACCAAGTACGGCGTCACGGTCGTCGGCATCAAGCGCCCCGGCGAGGACTTCACCTACGCCAGCGCGGAGACGGTCGTCCAGAAGGGCGACGTCATCGTGGTCACCGGCAAGATCCACGCGGTGGAAGCCTTCGCCGAGCTCAGCTGAGGCGTATGGAGTGCGTCAAAGGTGTACGGGGCGCCGTCAGGGAGGCGTTAAGGACGGCCGCAGCCGCCTGGAAAGCGGATTTCCTCTAGAGGTCCGTTCTTCCCGAACCTCATCCAGGAGCTTGCGATGGCCGACGTGGCCTTCGTCCTCACCACGATCGCGGTGTTCGTGCTTGTGGCTCTCGTCGCCAAGGGGGTGACGAAGCTGTGACCGCCGAGAACGTCATCGGACTGGTCGTGGCCGTCGCCCTGCTGGGTTATCTCGTCCTCGCCCTGATCTTCCCGGAGAGGTTCTGAGCACGCCCATGAGCTCCGTTCTTGCTGACGTGCTCCTGGTGGCCGCGCTCATCGGCGCGCTCGCCCTGGTGCACCGCCCCCTCGGCGACTACATGGCCGCCGTCTACAGCTCCAAGAAGCACCTGCGCGTCGAGAAGTGGATCTACCGCTCGGTCGGTGCGAACCCGGACGCGGAGATGCGCTGGCCCGCCTACCTGCGCGGTGTCCTGGCGTTCTCCGCGGTCGGCGTGATCTTCCTGTATGTGCTCCAGCGGGTGCAGGACAAGCTGCCGCTGTCGCTCGGCTTCAAGCCGATCACCCCGGACCAGGCGTTCAACACGGCCGTGTCGTTCGTGTCCAACACCAACTGGCAGTCGTACTCGGGTGAGACGGCGATGAGCCACGTCACCCAGACCGCCGGGCTGGCCGTGCAGAACTTCGTGTCCGCGGCCGTCGGTATCGCCGTCGCCGTGGCGCTGGTGCGCGGCTTCGCCAGGTCCCGCACCGGGGATCTGGGCAACTTCTGGACGGACCTGGTGCGCGGCGTCGTCCGTATCCTGCTGCCGCTCTCCGTAATCGCGGCCGTGCTCCTCATCGCGGCTGGAGCCATCCAGAACTTCGGCGACCTCCACACCATCACCACGCTGACCGGCGACAAGCAGGCCATCAGCCCCGGCGCCGTGGCCTCGCAGGAGGCCATCAAGGACGTGGGCACGAACGGCGGCGGCTTCTTCAATGCCAACTCCGCCCACCCCTTCGAGAACCCCAACGGCTTCACCAATCTGCTGGAGATCTTCCTGCTGCTGCTGATCCCGTTCTCCCTGCCGCGCACCTTCGGCAAGATGGTCGGCAACGTGCGTCAGGGCTACGCGATCGTCGCGGCGATGGGAATCATCTGGTTCCTCGCCGTCGTCGCGGTGACCTGGATCGAGTACGCCCACCCCGGCGCCGCCTCGCAGATCGCGGGCGGTTCCATGGAGGGCAAGGAACAGCGCTTCGGCGAGGGCCCATCCTCACTGTTCGCGGTCTCCACGACGATGACCTCGACCGGCTCGGTCAACTCTTTCCACGACTCCTACCAAGGGTTGTCCGGCGGCGTTCTGCTGCTCGGCATGATGCTCGGTGAGATCGCACCCGGCGGCGTCGGTTCCGGTCTCTACGGCATGCTGATCATGGCGATCATCGCGGTGTTCCTCGCAGGGCTGATGGTCGGCCGGACGCCCGAGTACCTGGGCAAGAAGATCGGCACCCGCGAGATCAAGCTGGCCGCCTGCTACATCCTGATCACCCCGGCCCTGGTGCTGATCGGCACCGCGGTGGCCATGGCCCTGCCGGACGGCAAGGAAGCCATGACCAACATCGGCGCGCACGGCTTCTCCGAAGTCCTGTACGCCTACACGTCGGCTTCCAACAACAACGGCTCCGCCTTCGCGGGCTTCGGCGCCAACACGGAGTTCTTCAACACCACGCTGGGCCTGTGCATGACGCTAGGCCGGTTCCTGCCCATGGTGTTCGTGCTGGCCCTGGCGGGCTCGCTCGCCGAGCAGAAGCCCATCCCCGCCACCGCGGGCACATTGCGCACCGAGAAGCCGCTGTTCACCGGCCTGCTGGTGGGCGCAATCATGATCATCACCGGTCTGACGTTCTTCCCGGCCCTCGCGCTGGGCCCGCTCGCCGAGGGGCTGGGGACATGACCACCAACATAGAGAAGCAAGAGGACCCGATGTCCACGGTTACCCCGACCCGGGCACCGCACCAGGACGTACCGACCGGACACAAGCACCCCGAGGGCCGCGTCGGCGCCGGTCTCTTCGACCCCAAGCAACTGGTGAAGTCGCTGCCGGACGCCTGCCGCAAGCTCGACCCGCGGGTAATGGTCAAAGCACCCGTCATGTTCGTGGTGCTGGTCGGCTCGGTGGTCACCACCGTGCTCGCGATCAAGGATCCTGGCGACGGGTTCGGCTGGGTCATCACCGCCTGGCTCTGGCTGACTGTCGTCTTCGCCAACCTGGCGGAGGCGGTCGCCGAGGGCCGCGGCAAGGCGCAGGCCGACACCCTGCGCAAGGCCAAGACCGACACCGTCGCCCGCCGCCTCGCCGGAGACGTCGAGGAGCGGGTGCCGGGCACCGAGCTGAAGGTCGGCGACCTGGTCGTCTGCGAGGCCGGCGACATCATTCCTGGCGACGGTGACGTCGTCGAAGGTGTCGCCAGCGTCGATGAGTCGGCCATCACCGGCGAGTCGGCGCCCGTGATCCGCGAGTCCGGCGGTGACCGATCGGCTGTCACGGGCGGTACGAAGGTCCTCTCCGACCGGATCGTCATCAAGATCACGACGAAGCCCGGTGAGACCTTCATCGACCGGATGATCAACCTGGTCGAGGGCGCGACGAGGCAGAAGACGCCGAACGAGATCGCCCTGAACATCCTGCTCGCCTCGCTGACCATCGTCTTCCTGCTCGCAGTCGTGACGCTGAAGCCGTTCGCCATCTACGCGGGCGCCGACAGGCAGACCTCGATGATCGTGCTCACGGCCCTGCTGGTCTGCCTGATCCCGACCACGATCGGCGCGCTGCTCTCCGCAATCGGTATCGCAGGCATGGACCGGCTGGTGCAGCGCAATGTGCTGGCCATGTCGGGGCGGGCCGTCGAGGCCGCCGGTGACGTGTCGACGCTACTGCTGGACAAGACGGGCACGATCACGCTCGGCAACCGGCAGGCCGCCGAATTCGTACCCGTTCGCGGCACCACCGAGGCCGAAGTCGCCGACGCCGCCCAGCTCTCCTCGCTGGCCGACGAGACCCCTGAAGGCCGCTCCATCGTCGTACTCGCCAAGGAGAAGTACGGGCTGCGCGAGCGCCACCAAGGGGAGCTGGCCGGCGCCGAGTGGATCGCCTTCACCGCGCAGACCCGGATGTCGGGTGTGGATGTCGACGGGCGCAAGGTCCGCAAGGGCGCGGCCGGGTCGGTCATCGTCTGGGTGCGGGAACAGGGTGGCGAGGTCGCCGAGGACGCGGACACCATCACCAACCGAATCTCCGAGGCAGGCGGCACTCCCTTGCTGGTCGCCGTCCAGGACGACCAGGGCGCCCGCGTCCTGGGTGTCATCCACCTCAAGGACGTCGTCAAGGACGGCATGCGGGAGCGGTTCAAGGAACTGCGCCGCATGGGCATCAAGACGATCATGATCACGGGCGACAACCCCCTGACCGCCAAGGCGATCGCGGACGAGGCAGGCGTCGACGACTTCCTCGCCGAGGCCACACCCGAAGACAAGATGGCCCTCATCAAGCGCGAGCAGGCCGGCGGCAAGCTCGTCGCGATGACCGGCGACGGCACCAACGACGCCCCCGCACTCGCGCAGGCGGACGTGGGCGTCGCCATGAACACGGGCACGTCGGCCGCCAAAGAGGCCGGCAACATGGTCGACCTCGACTCCAACCCGACCAAACTCATCGAGATCGTCGAGATCGGCAAGCAACTCCTCATCACCCGGGGCGCGTTGACGACATTCTCCATCGCCAACGACGTCGCGAAATACTTCGCGATCATCCCGGCAATGTTCGCCGTCGCCTACCCGTCGCTGGACAAGCTCAACATCATGGGCCTGGCCTCGCCGGAGTCTGCGATCCTCTCCGCCGTCATCTTCAACGCCCTGATCATCATCGCGCTTGTACCGCTCGCCCTGCGCGGCGTGCAGTACCGGCCTATGAGCGCGGACAAGATGCTCCGCCGCAACCTCGGCATCTACGGCCTGGGCGGGTTGATCGCCCCGTTCATCGGCATCAAGATCATCGACGTACTCATCTCGCTGATCCCCGGGATCGGATGAAGGACATGAACACTTCTGTGGTGAACACCGCGCGGATGCTGTGGGCCGCGCTGCGCATGCTGCTCGTCCTCACTCTGGTGACCGGCATCATCTACCCGCTGGTGGTGACGGGCATCGGACAGGTCGCCTTCCACGACCAGGCCAACGGCTCGATGGTAAAGGCCGACGGCAAGGAGGTCGGATCGACGCTGATCGGGCAGAGCTGGAACATCAAGGGCACCGACAAGCCGGACCCGAAGTGGTTCCAGGGCCGCCCCTCCAACAGCGGCTACGACCCGCTGGCCACCGGCTCCAGCCAGCTGGGCGCCAGTGACCCGACCCTGGTCAAGCACGTGAAAGCGGCGAAGAAGCAGGTCGCCGAGTTCAACGGCGTCCCCGAGTCCGAGGTGCCCGTCGACGCGGTCACCGGCTCGGCCTCCGCCATCGACCCGGACATCTCCCCGCAGTACGCGGACATCCAGGTCAAGCGGGTCGCCGAGGCGAACGGGCTGACGGTCGCCCAGGTCGAGAAGCTGGTCAAGGACCATCCCCAGGGCCGTACGTTCGGCTTCCTAGACCAGCCGCGCGTCAACGTCCTCGAGCTCAACATCGCGCTCAAGGAACTGGCCAAGAACTGATGGCTTTAGCAGGCAGGACCGCGACCGAGGGCCGGTGGGCCCAGAGCTTCCGTTCCCCCGGCCCCCGGCGCGGCTCCGGACGCCTGACCCCGTCCACCGAAGACAGGAAGGCCGCACACCGATGACCCAGGTGCTGGTGGTGGAGGACGATCCACAGCTCGTACGAGCCCTCGTGATCAACATGCAGGCCCGGCAGTACGGGGTGGACGCGGCACCGGACGGCACCACTGCCCTGCGGCTCGCCGCCGCCCGCCAGCCCGACGTGGTCGTCCTCGACCTCGGGCTGCCCGACATGGACGGAGTCGAGGTGATCAAGGCGCTGCGGGGCTGGACCAGGACACCCATCCTCGTCCTGTCCGCACGCCGCGCCTCCGAGGAGAAGGTGGCCGCGCTGGACGCGGGGGCCGACGACTACATCACCAAGCCGTTCAGCATGGACGAACTGCTCGCCCGGCTGCGCGCCGCCGTCCGCCGCACCGAGGCCGTGCCCCTGGCCCCTGAGACCACCGTGGTGACGACCGACGACTTCACCGTCGACCTGCTGGCCAAGAAGGCCGGCCGTGACGGCCGCGACATCCGGCTGACCCCCACGGAGTGGCACCTGCTGGAGATCCTGGTCTGCAATCCCGGCCGCCTGGTGGCACAGAAGCAGCTGCTCCAGGAGGTTTGGGGCCCCACGTACGCCACCAAGACGAACTACCTTCGGGTGTACATGGCCCAGCTCAGGCGCAAACTCGAACCGGACCCTGCCCACCCCCGCTACCTGATTACAAAGCCGGGTATGGGCTACCGCTTCGAAACCTGACCTGCCAGGCGATTCTCCCCCATCCGCACGACAGCAGAGACGAGACCATGGCACGCGGCAAGCTCCGGATCTATCTCGGCGCGGCGCCGGGCGTCGGCAAGACCTACGCCATGCTCTCCGAGGCGCACCGCCGTATCGAGCGCGGCACCGACTGCGTGGTCGCCTTCGTCGAGCACCACCACCGGCCGCGCACCGAGGTGATGCTGCACGGACTGGAGGAGATCTCGCGCAAGGAACTGGAATACCGGGACACCACGTTCACCGAGATGGACGTGGACGCCGTCCTGGCCCGGCGTCCACAGGTGGCCCTGGTGGACGAACTCGCCCACACCAACATCCCCGGATCCCGCAACGCCAAGCGCTGGCAGGACGTCGAGGAGCTGCTGGACGCCGGGATCGACGTCGTGTCGACGGTGAACATCCAGCACCTGGAGTCCCTGGGCGACGTCGTGGAGTCGATAACCGGTATACGGCAGCAGGAGACGGTCCCGGACGAGGTCGTGCGCCGGGCGGACCAGATCGAGCTGGTCGACATGTCTCCGCAGGCGCTGCGCCGCCGGATGGCGCACGGCAACATCTACAAGCCCGACAAGGTCGACGCGGCCCTGTCCAACTACTTCCGGCCCGGCAACCTCACCGCCCTGCGCGAGCTGGCCCTGCTGTGGGTGGCCGACCGGGTCGACGAGTACCTCCAGCAGTATCGCAGCGAGCACCAGGTGACCAAGATCTGGGGCTCACGCGAGCGCATCGTGGTGGGCCTGACCGGCGGGCCGGAGGGCCGCACGCTGATCCGTCGCGCCGCCCGGCTCGCCGAGAAGGGCGCCGGCGGCGAGGTCCTGGCCGTCTACATCGCCCGCAGCGACGGCCTGACCTCCGCGTCCCCGAAGGAGCTGGCCGTTCAGCGCACCCTGGTGGAGGACCTGGGCGGCACCTTCCACCACGTCATCGGCGACGACATCCCGGCGGCCCTGCTGGAGTTCGCCCGCGGGGTCAACGCCACCCAGATCGTCCTCGGAGTCTCCCGGCGCAAGGGCTGGCAGTACGTCTTCGGACCGGGTGTCGGCGCGACCGTCGCCAGGGAATCCGGCCCCGACCTCGACGTCCACCTCATCACCCACGACGAGGCCGGCAAGGGCCGCGGACTGCCCATCGCCCGGGGTGCACGGCTCGGCCGGGCGCGGATCATCTGGGGCTGGCTGGTCGGCGTGGCCGGCCCAGTGCTGCTCGCGCTGCTGCTGACCCACATCGCCGCAGAGCTCGGCCTCGCCAACAACGTCCTGCTGTTCCTGTCACTGACGGTGGCCGCAGCCCTGCTCGGCGGCCTGCTCCCGGCACTGGCCTCGGCGACCGTCGGGTCGGCGCTCCTCAACTGGTTCTTCACCCCTCCCGTCCGTACCTGGACCATCGCCGACCCGAAGAACATCGTCGCGATCGCCGTCTTCTTCGCGGTGGCCGCCTCCGTCGCCTCCGTGGTCGACCTGGCCGCCCGGCGCACCGATCAGGCGGCCCGGCTGCGCGCCGAATCCGAGATCCTCTCTTTTCTCGCCGGCAGTGTCCTGCGTGGCGAGACCAGCCTGGAAGCCCTGCTGGAGCGGGTGAGGGAGACGTTCGGTATGGAGTCGGTAGCGCTGCTGGAACGGGAGAACGACGTCGCCCCGTGGGCCTGCGCGGGCCGGGTGGGCAACGCGCAGCCGGTCAAGCGCCCGGAGGACGCGGACGTGGACATGCCGGTCGGCGACCACATGGCCCTCGCCCTGTCCGGACGCGTCCTGCCGGCCTCCGACCGCCGGGTGCTCGCCGCGTTCGCCGCCCAGGCGGCCGTCGTCCTGGACCGCCAGCGGCTCCAGCACGAGGCCGACCAGGCCAAGGAGCTGGCTGAGGGCAACCGTATCCGCACCGCCCTGCTCGCTGCCGTCAGCCACGACCTGCGCACCCCCCTGGCCGGCATCAAGGCATCCGTCTCCTCTCTGCGCTCCGACGACGTGGAGTGGTCTGAGGAAGACCAGGCCGAGCTGCTGGCCGCGATCGAGGACGGCGCCGACCGCCTCGACCATCTCGTCGGCAACCTCCTTGACATGTCCCGCCTCCAGACCGGAACCCTCACCCCTCTCATCCGCGAGGTCGACCTCGACGAGGTGGTCCCCATGGCGCTCGTCGGCATACCGGACCCCGAGACGGCCGTCGTCCTGGACATCCCCGAGACCCTGCCGATGGTCGCCGTCGACAAGGGGCTGCTGGAGCGCTCCGTCGCCAACGTCGTCGAGAACGCGGTCAAGTACAGCCCCGACGGCGAGCCGGTGACCGTCTCGGCCAGCATCCTCGCCGACCGCGTGGAGGTCCGGGTCGTGGACCGCGGCCTTGGCGTCCCCGACGAGGCAAAGGACCGCATCTTCGAGCCCTTCCAGCGCTACGGCGACGCCCCGCGCGGAGCGGGTGTGGGCCTGGGGCTCGCCGTGGCGCGCGGCTTCGTCGAGGCCATGGGTGGCACCCTCACCGCCGAGGACACACCCGGCGGCGGCCTCACCATGGTCCTCACCCTCCCCGCCGCCCCCAGCCACACGTCGGCCCCCGCAGATCTTCCGGCCACGGCGACGCCGTAGCCCGCCGCGTGGCACACTTCCGCATTCGCGGCGTCAGGGATGCGTCAAGGCAGAGGTGTCGCTCTGGCCGGGGGGACGCGCCTTCATCTGGTTCTGCCAGGACCGGCCCGCGATCGCCGACCGTGTTCGCGACTTCCTTCTGGCCTGACTGTGTCTGGCGCCAAAGGGGGGAGACGTGGCCGACGAGGCGCGGTACGTGGCATTGCGGTGAGCAAGCACGCCGGTCTTGCTGGCCTGCCTCCTCTGCTGGCGCCCCAGTCGCTGGCCGCCGTGGTCGGCGCGGGTTGTCAGCGACACGCGCCAATCTCGTCGGCGATGGGCTGTTCGACGGCGGCACGTACAAGGTGAAGCACGACGGGAAGCTCAAGATTCTTCAGGAACCCCTCACCAACGGCCACATTGCCGAAACTCACCCGATCGGACCCGACCACACAGACTGTCGGCAGTTCCGACCCCCGGAAGGGCGCTGTCCGGGAGGGATGGATGATTCGGGCACCGGGCTCAAGTCCCCCTCGTCCATACTGCCGTCGTTGTGGGTGAAGATGTGCCGTGCCACCCACGTCTTGGTGAGGCGCCGTTATGGGCCCGGGACCGAGTACGGTTCGCAGGCCGGCGTAGCCGGTATCCATGACAGATCGGCCATGGAGCGGCGCTGGAAGACGGAGTCTTGCTGCGCAGACGATCCTCGGCGTTCGGTACAGCGGCGGGGCGGGGCCACCGCGATCGGTCGCGCCTCGGGCTTTGCCGGCCGGTCGGGTTACGGGGTGCTGCCCATCTCCGCGGTGAAGACCTCGGGGTCGCTGTCGAACCCCCGGAGCATCTTGTGAAACTCCCATGATGTGGAGGCGTCCCGGGTGAACTCCGCGACCGTTGTGGCGGTGGATCCGGAGACCTGCGCGAAGTTGTCCTTGAGGAGTTCCTTGTAGCCCTCGGCGACGAGCACTCCGGCGTTCGACAGGTCACCGAAGGTTTTGGGGCCGCTGTTCTGGTGGATTGCCACGCCCACGACCACCCGTGCGAAGGAGGGGGCGAGGCGATCGAGCTCCAGGGTCATCACTTCGACGTAGCCGAAGCCCTGGCCGGTCTGGCTGTGCCGGCTCATGTTGATGGTGCCGTCCGGTGAGCGGCTGTCGAAGTGGACGATGTACACCGGTCTCCCGTACGGGGCGTCCGCCGAGTAGGTCGCGGCGATGATGTCGAGATGGTGGGGTGGCTGGTTCCAGGGACTTGGATCCCACTTGAGCCGTACCTCGGCCTTCCGCACGCCCTGGTTGCCGCTGCTCACCGGATTGCTGCCTCTCGCGTATCGAGTCGTCAAAGGATGGTCCCCGCATGGTCAAGTATGGCTCTCGGGCATCCTGTTGAAGCCTCGGGCGGCAGCTCGCGTATGGGCTCGAGGTGTGCACACGCTTTGGCCGGCGCAGGGGGTTGAGGCGTATGGCGACCTGCGGGGCGGCGCACGACGTGGATCGTCTGCAGTGCCTCGCCTCGTCGGCGGCCTGTGACCGGGGCTGCAACTGGTGCCGCGTTCGCGCAGCACCGCCGGGCGTGAGCATCTGGCTTCTTGGCCGCGCATGCAGGGGTGCAGTTCGTTCAACGTCACCCGGTCCATGAGAAGCCCCAGTTCAGGGCCTGGGGCTTCCATTGTGGAAGGCGGCTCTCCGATTTGGAGGAACCCTCCGGGCGGCCGCGGAAGTCTGTGCGTCTGGATGGGGCTCTTTGTGACGGTCGTGTCCCGATGTCAAACGGCGGCGATGCCTTCCATGCCGGACTCGTCGAAGGCGGGAAGGTCCTCGGCCGTCGTGACTTTGGTGAGGGAGCCGTTGGCTTCGACGCGGAAGCCGTCGACGGTGCCGGAGACGGCGTTCTGGACGTAGACGAATTTCTCGTCCTCGGTCACGGCGAGGTCGATGACGCCCTGCGAGTTGGCGGAGGGCGGGGCGGCGATGCCCACCTCGTTGGTCAGGGCCAGCTTGCCTCGCTTGTCCATGCGGTATCCGGTGACGGTGGAGTTTCCGGTGTTGCCGCCGTAGAAGAAGTCGCCCGCGCGCTCCAGCCAGCACAGGACCTCCTGGCCGCTGGACAGGGGCTGTTGAAGAACCTGAGTTTCCCGTCGTGCTTCACCTTGTACGTGGTGACGGTGGACTTCTCGGCCTCGGCGACCAGCATCCGTTTCCCGGTCTTGTCGAAGCTGATCGCGAACGGGACGCCGCCGGCCGACTTGTTGACGACCGGTTCGGCTACGGCCAGCAGGCCGTCGCGCTTCATCGGGAAGACTTCGACGGTGTTGTTGCCCTTGGTGGTGACGATCAGATTGCGCCCGTCCGGGGCGAACTCGACCTCGCCCGGCGAGCTGTCGAAGCGCGGTGTGTCCTCGTTGTCCAGGCCCAGGGAACGGTGGGACCCCTTGAGGGGTTTGAGCCCCTTGCTGGTGATCCTGAAGCCCTGGACGCTGCCCTCGCCGCCGGCATTCATGACGTACGCGACCGTGCCGTGCACCGCGATACTGGCCGGGAACTTGCCGCGGGAGTCCACGACGCGCGGGTTCTTGAGCTGTTGTCCTTCGACGCGGAAGGAGGTCACCGTGCCGCTGCCCGCGTTGACGGCCAGCAGCATGCCTGAAGCATCGTCATAGACGAGTGAGCCCTGGGAGGCGAGCGAGTCGGTGGGTGCGTCGACCTGGTCACCGCCCTGGCCGCCGGTCGCGAAGGTCCCTGAGGGACTCAGTTTGCCGTCGTCGCCTCGCGCGAACACATGGATGGTGTTGCCGTCCAGCTCGTTGCCCTGGACGAAGACCGCATGGTCGGCTCCGGCGGCGCTCCCGGAGTACTGGCTCGCCGAGGCCAGTGACACAGCCACCGTGGCCGCCCCGGCGATGGCCAGGACCCCGCCGCCGATCACGATGCGCCGTGTCCTGGACTTCACCCGGTGACCGCCATGTATGTCGGCGGGCCGGCTCGTGCGACGGTGGGTCTTGCGGCTGCTGTGCATGTCTATGTCCCGTTCCTCTGTGTCGGCGCAGTGCGGTGCACGGGTGTGGACGACACCAGAGTGGCCAGTGGGAGCGGTGTGCCGATGCGGAACGGTGGCCGCGTCAGACTCTCGTAAGACGGTCCTGGTGGCAGGGCGACAGGGCTTCCTGGCGGTGGGCAGGCGACGAAACTTCCTCGCCGGGCGCGGGTTCTCGTGCCCGGCAAGCCTTGTGTTCGTGAATCACCGAGTCACTCGGTCTGAGGACGGCAAGCGCCTTACGGAACTCTTACGCGGCCGTTTCGGATGCCCTCGCGCACCTACGCTCGCAGGCATGTCGACCATCCGACGCATTGCTCTCGTCACCGCCGCCCCACTGGTCCTGGCTGCAGCGGGCATCGCGCATCCGCACGGGCTGTCCAGATCGACGGCCGCGGACTGGGCGCACCTTCACATCGCACTGTTGCCGGTCTTTCCGCTGCTCACAGTCGGTCTCCTGGTTCCTTTGTGGCATCGGCCCCGGCTCGGGCTCGCGGGCTTTGCCACTGTGGTGGCCTGGGCGGGTGCCTTCGTCTACGCGGCCTTCTACACCGGCCTCGACGCGGTCGCCGGCATCGCGGCCGGAACCGCGGTCGAGCACGCCAACGCGACAGCGAGCCTCGGACCGGTCAAGCGCCCGCTCTACGACACGGGCGAGGCGCTGGGGCAGGCCGGCGCCTACGCCCTCATCGGCGCCATCGCGGCCACCGCGGTCGCGCTGCTCGCGAAACACGGCATCCGAGTACTTCCCGGCACGGTGGTGCTCCTCGCGGCGGGCTGGTCCTTCGTCGACAGCCACATCTTCTGGCCACGCGGCGTATGGACGATGCTCGGCTTCGCCCTGGGCTTCGCGCTGCTCACCTGGGGGACCGCGGTTGAGCGACCCACCGGCGAGACCGGCGTGCTGCCCCGCCGCCCAGCGGGCGATCACGGGACTGGAGGGTGACCGTGCCACCGCCCATGCCGAACAGGTGCTGGACGTCTACCGATCCGGCATCGTGGAGGGCAACGCGACCGCCGGGACCGAGCCCCGGCTGTGGCCGCCTACGACATGACCCTGTTGTACAGCCGTCGCCTCGGCGCCAAGGCGCGGGCGCACAGTCCTTGGCTGGATCGCCGCTCCACGCGTCTTCGACCGCTGCAGGAACTCGATACGACCAGAAGGGACATGCGGCAGGTCACTACGGTGTGGCAGCCGCAGACACTACGCCCCGGACTACCGGCGTTGGCTGCCGGTAACTACCGACGGTCTGTGTCAGCTGTCGTCCTGGACGGCGAGGGCGTAGTCCGCTTCGGTGGCGGAACGGACTGGATGGTCGGCTGGGGCAACGGTCGCCGTGGCTCGGACGGCTGCGGTCGCCAGGTATCCGCCGCCGATGACACTCAGTGGACTCGGTGCTGCGGGCTTGTGGTTGTCGCGCTCGTTGGGCCTGCTCATGCTCGACTCCTCGCGGTTCTGCCACCGCCACTCCGGTCCGGTGGCCAGGGGCCAGGCTTGCCGGTTCAGCAGCCTGAGTGGAGCTGGTTGGCCATCGTGTCAACCTCTCGTAAGAACTGGTCCGTACGCCTCCCGCTTCAACTACGTTGACCCGAACCTGCATGGTTCACCATGCATCGGGGCCCCGTAAGCGAGCTCCGGTCTCTGGGGGTATGGATGGCGCCCCACCACCGATCAAGAAGAATGTGACGTCCTGGCGCCCTCGGGCTGCACCGCGCCGCGATACCGGCCCGACAGCCTCCTGGGACTGGCAGCCATCACGTCAGCGGCAACGGAGGCCGACCCCAGGTACGCACCTGCCCGGCGCCCTGACGTGTCACCACTGTGATCCTCCGGTGGAGCGGCGTAGTGCCACCGCACCCCTCCGAACCGCAGTCGGAGTGAGGTTGATTCCAGCGTCGCGGGCGTTGTCAACCAACCCAACCCTCCTGAAGTCGCGGCTCAGCGCGGCGAGTTCTTACGAGAACCTGACGCGACGACCCAATGCCTCCGTCACAGCAGTCCCATGGGCAACTCTGGTCCCTGAACGAGACCTCGACAGAAGCGTCGAGAGCCGGAGAAACCCGCGAGTGAACAGACCAAGCAGGCCCGAGGGGCGAGAGGCGAATGCTTCCCACGACGGCCCAACCGACCCTTCGTCGGCAACGCGCCCCTCAATGGGACCACCTGGCAGGACATCGCTTTCTTCTGGTCCGACCCGCCTCCTGAAGTGGCGTTTGACCCAGAAGAGTTCGGAGGAAGAACATGCGGCGCAACACACGCAAACGATCGAAGACCACGGGCGGCAAGGCCATAGCCGCCGCTGCGGCTCTCACGCTCGGAGCAGGCGGGCTGGTGGCCGTGAACGTGTACGCCTCCGCCCACGAGACATCGGGCGACAACACCGTCAAACAGTCGCCTCAAGGCGGGACCGGGCAAGCTGCGGCCTCGGAGGCCTCGACCATCGACTGCCCCGACGTCGGTAGCCGACTGCAGCAGGTGCCGGACCGGGCCCGGGCCGAGGTCGACAGGGAACTTGCCGCACTGGACAGCCAGGTTTCCGAGGCTTACCAGAGGCTGCAGAGTTCAACCCGGGCCATACAGCAGGACAACAGCTTCGCAAACAACGCGATCATTGTCCCCCTCAAGGACAAGCGGGCCGCGACGATCGACCGGATCTCCACTGCCATCGGCAGGGCGGGGAACAAGCCGCAGGGACTCAAGGCACTGGCCGCCTGTACGCTCCGCGCTTCCGGCAACCAGAGCGACACCGGCGGCAACCAGAACGGCCAGGAGCAGGGCCAGGAGAACGGCCAGGGACAAGAGCAGGACAACGGGCAAGGCCAGCCCGCCAACGGCGGACAGGCAGGCAACGGGCCTGTCGCCGCCGACTTCGTCGACATCACCTCGGTGAAACCCAACGTGACACCACCCCGAGGGTCGCAGCAGGCCTCCCGGGGGACCTTCGCCACCCAGTGCGGTGTGAACGAGAACAAGCTGTACAACACCGACAACGTCATCGTGGCGCCCGGTGTGGACAACGGCGCTCATCACACGCATGACTATGTCGGCAACCAGGCGAACGACGCGTTCGCCGACAACGACGACTTCGCGGGCGGCGAGACAACCTGCCAGAACCAGGGGGACAAGTCCTCCTACTACTGGCCGGTCCTCCGGCTGCAGGACGGCACCAAGGAATTCGACGCCGAGCAGCAGGGCGGCGGCGCCGAGGGCAACGCCGGCAAGATCCTCACCGCATCGCAGGTGACCCTGGACTACGTGGGCAACGCGAGCAGCCAGGTCGTGGCCATGCCCAAATTCCTGCGGATCATCACCGGCGACGCCAAAGCATTCACCAACGGCACGACGAACGCCAACGCGGCGTGGAGCTGCACCGGTTTCGAGAACCGCCAGCTGACGGACAAGTACCCGATCTGTCCCGAGGGCAGCAGCCTGGTTCGGACGTCGAAGTTCCAGAGCTGCTGGGACGGCCAGAACGTCGACAGCGCCAACCACCGCGACCACGTCGCGTTCGCCGATCCGAAGACAGGCACCTGCCCGAGTGGCTTCAAGGCCGTTCCCCAGCTCGTACAGCGGCTGGTCTACGACGTGGACGCACCCAGCCTCAACGACAGCGGCCAGTCCAGCCCGTTCTACGCGGTGGACGGCTTCCCGGAGCAGATGCACAAGCCCATCACGGACCACGGTGACTTCGTCAACGTCTTCGACGAGCAGCTGATGAGCAAGATGGTCCAGTGCATCAACACCGGCCGCCAGTGCCAGTGATGACCTGCCTTGAGCACCACGGTGCACGCCGCGGTCGATGGCGAGATCCGACTGCACGGTGATGCTGTCCGCACCCTGGACGAAGTCCGTAACGTCCACCGGCCTACCATCCGGTCTACGGGGATCAGGAGTTGCCGATGCTGCTTCGCGCTATGGGTGTGTGAACACCGCGTGCGTCAGCGCTGGGCGCGCGGAGGCGCTTCGCCGCCCGGTCGCGTGGTGGGCTGGGGTGTATCGGTGGGCGGTCTGCCGGGTGTGCTGGTCTCGCCCAGGATCACGCGCGGGGGCTGTCTGCTCCCCGGCCGTACCCTGCTCCTCCTTCACCTCATTCATTGCTCTGGCCTCCGCTTTGAGGGTGCGTGCCAGCTTGCCCGCAGAGCGGGCGAGTTCGGGCAGCTTCTTGGCGGCGAGGACGGCTATGACGACGATGAGGATGATCGCGAGCCCGCTGAGTCCGAACATGTGGGTCCTGTCTGATGGGGCCCGGTCCGGGTACGGCCGAGGGCATCGGGCGGGGCGTCCTGGTCTACAGGTGGGGCGCGATGGACGGCAGCAGGTCCTGGAAGGTGCGGCCGGTGGCGGGTTCGCCGATGGCCTTCATCTGCCAGCCGCTGCCGGCGCGCTGGATCTTGGCCATGATCTGGGCGGTGTGCTCAACGCCGCAGGTGAGTGTGTAGCGGGCCGGTTCGGCTCCTGTGGTCTCGTCGACCAGGCGGCAGAAGGCGTTTTGTACTTCGGTGAAGGTCTGGCCGGCGAAGGAGTTGAGCGTAGAGACGAGCTGGTCGACCTGCGCGGGGACGCGGGGGCCAGGTCGACGAGGACGGCTTCGTCATCTCCGGCGCTGGCCCCGCCGCTGAGGCGGACGGAGCCGTCGTCGCTGACCCGTCCGGGCTCAGCAGATGCACACCGTCGACCACGCGATAACCCCGGCCGAGCTGGAGCGGACGGCCGCCCGCGTTGGGTACTCCTGCTTCCCCGCCGCCGGACCGGACAAGGCCCTGCTCGGCTACCTCCACATCAAGGACACCCTCGGCATCGCCGACCGGACCAGCCCTCCCGCACAGCGCCCTGCATCCCGTCACCAAGGTCCGCATCGACACCCCGCTGGACGACACCCTCACCGCGTTGCGCGCCGACGGCAGCCACCTGGCCGCGGGCACCGTGGTGCTTCGACGTGCTGGTCACTCGCGGTCTGACCGCCCTGTCAGGTGCAGATGCGCCCAACCAGATGCCGAGACCGTGAACACTATGGCGTACCCCAGCACCATGCCACGTTTGAACGCGAATATGAGGGTGTCGTGGTTGATCACGACTGCCAACAAGCCGACGAAGACCAAAACCCCCAACGCCACCAGCCCGCAGATCCACTTCGCAAGGTGCCTGGCCACAGCCATCGGCTCCACGTGGTTCCGCTGACTCACGCCCGCTCCCGTCCGATAAACGGCCTGGCTCCCAGGCGCGATACAAGAAAGCCCGGGAGCCAGACGTCTCATGCGTACTGGTCAGCCTGCGAAGCGTTCCAGTTCGGGGTGACCCCCTCGACTACTTCGCCGTCGTCCGAGGTCTCGATATGCCTCTTGCCCCCAGTGGTGGTGCCGTTGCTGGTGTTACTACCAGATGACGGTGATCGTGTAGCAGTACAGGCCTCATGGCACACACTGCACGGCCACCACCCCCAGGACGCGGGCGAGAGCGGAGCGTGCAGCGTCTCAGGCAGGGTGGCAGTGGGAGACGGACGCGCAGCCCGTACCGAAGAGCGGTACGGGCTGCCTGCATGCTGGTCCGGAACTCGGGGCGAGGCCACTGAGGTTCCGACTTGTATGGCGGTAGCGGAACGTGGTTCGGGTTGGCCGCTCGTAGCGTTTCCGTAGGGCGCCGGCTCGGATGGCTCGTGAGGTTCCTGCCGCCTTTTTGGCTGGCTCACCGGGGGTGTGCCGCCGGTCCGGCGTCCGTCTGCGGCCTGACTCAACAGAGGCGTGTCCCGGCCCGTTTGGTTCCGGAAGTCGGAGTGTCGGCCGTGGAAGTCCCTGTCGTCCCCCGACCGTTGGGAGCGCAGTGCCGTGATACTGCTCGGTGTCGATCCGCACAAGTCCACCCACACCGCTACCGCCGTGGCCCCCGAGACTCAGCAGCGGCTGGCCTCGGTGACGGTTGGAGCGAGCCTGCCGGAGTACCGGCGTCTGATGCGCTGGGCCAGGCGGTGGCCGGAGCACAAATGGGCGGTGGAGAACGCCAACGGGCTGGGGCGACACCTGACCCAGTGGCTCATCGCCCGGGGCGAGCGGGTCATCGACGTCCCCGCCTCGGCGACCAGCCGGGTGCGTGAACTCTCGCGCGGCGGCGGGCGGAAGAACGACCAAATTGACGCGGCCGCCGCCGCGACCGTGGCCTGCCTGCACGGTGACGGACGGGGAGTCGGGGCGGAGGACCACTCCACCGCGCTGGCCCTGCTCGACGAGCGGCGGGTGAACCTCACCCAGGCGCGGGTCCGCACTGTCAACCAACTGCACGCCCTGCTGCGAGACTTGCTCCCCGGTGGCGCCCCGGACCAGATGTCCGCCGACCAGGCCGCCGCCCTGCTGCGAACCGTTCGGCCCGTCGGCGCGGTGGAGAAGGTCCGCAAGGGCCTCGCCCGCGACCTGGTGGCCGAGGTCCGTACGCTGGACAAACAACTCGCGGCCAACGCCACGCGACTCCAGGCGCTCGTGGCCGCCGCGGACAGCACGCTCATGGACACCCCGGGCATCGGCCCGGTGCTGGCCGCACGACTGATCGCCCGAGTCGGGCGGGCGAGCCGCTTCCCCACCGCCGCGGCGTTCGCGAACTACACCGGCACCGCCCCCGTGGAGATGGCCAGCGGCGACAGGGCCCGCCACCGGCTCTCCCGATCCGGAGACCGGCAGCTCAACTCCGTTCTCCACACCATCGCCGTTGTCCAGATTCGCATGCCCAACTCGCCCGGGCACACCTACTACCAGCGGAAACTCTCCGAAGGAAAGACTCCCAGGGAAGCCAAACGCTGCCTGAAACGCCGCCTGGCCGATCATGTCTGGAAAGTCATGCTCGCCGACGAACGACGAGCCCAACCTCTTGCCGTCACGCCTTGACAGACACAGAGGCACCCCCGGGCCTGCATGGATCGGCACAGCCGATCACGTTGAGGGTGCAGGGCAGAGGAGTCAGGCGGTCGTGACGCTCTGCTTATCCCCGGGGTTGGTGGAGCTCTGGACGCTCCGGCCCCGGACGAAGTCTGTGAAGGAGGCGAGCTCCCGCTTGACGACGGGGGCCAGCAGGTAGAGGCCGATGATGTTGAACACCGACAGCAGGAAGAGAGCCGAGTCGGCCAGGCTAATCAGTGAGTCGAGGGAGAGCAGGGAGCCCAGAATGACGAACACGCTCCAGATGATCTTGAAGGTGATCTCGCTGGTCCTGCTCTTGCCGAAGAGGTACGTCCAGGCCTTGAGGCCGTAGTAGCCCCAGGTCAGGATTGTGGAGAAGGCGAAGAGCAGCACCGCGACAGTCAGCACGTCCGGGAACCATGGCAGCACCGTCCCGAACGCGTCGGAGGTGATGGTTACTCCGCCGATGCTTTCGCCTGCACGGGCCTCGGCCCAGCTGGCCGGGTTGGCGATGATGATGGTCAGCGCGGTCATGGTGCAGATGACGACTGTGTCGATAAACGGTTCCAGCAGGGCGACCAGACCCTCGCTCGCGGGGTGCTTGGTCTTGACCGCGGAGTGGGCGATCGGGGCAGAGCCCAGACCGGCCTCGTTGGAGAAGGCGGCACGCTGGAAGCCGACGATCAGGGCGCCGATCACACCCCCCGTGACACCGTCGGCCTCGAACGCGCCCTTGAAGATGGCCTGGATCGCGTCGGGCACCGCGGTGACGTTCGTCAGGATGACGACCAGGCAGGCCACGATGTACATACCGGCCATCGCCGGGACCAGTCGGCTGGTGACCGAAGCGATGGAGCGGATGCCGCCGAGCAGCACGAGGCCGACCAGTGCGGCAACCACCAGACCGAAGAGGACGGCACCGGCGGAGGAGGCCATGAAGCCGTCCTCGCCGCCGACGGTCGAGGCGATCTGCGCGTAACTCTGGTTGGCCTGGAGCAGGTTGCCGCCGAACAAGCCGAAGAAGAGGATCATGACGGAGGCGAGGACGGCAAGCACCTTGCCGAGCTTGGCGCCGCCGCTGCCGAAACGCTCGGCGAGACCCTTGGGCAGGTAGTGCATCGGGCCGCCGGACACGGTGCCGTCCGCGTGCTCTTCGCGGTACTTCACACCGAGGGTGACCTCGACGAACTTGGTGGCCATGCCGAGCAGGCCGCACAGGATCATCCAGAAGGTGGCGCCGGGGCCGCCGATGGAGACGGCGACGGCGACGCCGGCGATGTTGCCGAGGCCGACGGTGCCGGAGACGGCGGCAGTCAGCGCCTGGAAGTGGTTGACCTCGCCGGGCGAATCCTCTTCGTCGTATTTACCGCGCACCACCTTGGTGGCGAGCGCGAACTTGCGTATCTGGACGAGTCCGAACCAGGTGGTGAAGATCAGGCCGGCGACGACGAGCCAGGCGACGATGAGCGGGAGTTCGGTGTCACCGACAGGGACGGCGTAGAAGACGACCTCGCTGACTTTCTCAGCAACTGGTTCGAAGAAATCACTGACGGCGTCGTCGATGGATTGCGTGATGGAGTCGAGTGACATCTGACTACCTCAGGGCGCGGGGACGTGCTGGCGTACTACAGTGGAGCGGGTGTCGTGCGCACGGCGGTGGCCGGCGTCTCGACCACGGCAGGCGTGCAGCCGTGACGGAGTTGGGAAGTCTTACCACGTTCTT
The DNA here is from genome assembly GCF_026341515.1 of Streptomyces sp. NBC_00878. Classification (NCBI taxonomy): domain Bacteria; kingdom Bacillati; phylum Actinomycetota; class Actinomycetes; order Kitasatosporales; family Streptomycetaceae; genus Streptomyces; species Streptomyces sp. NBC_00878. The sequence goes on from NZ_JAPEOK010000001.1 coordinate 9,451,499, forward strand.
TACCGATTCTTTAGTGACTCAGATCACGCAGTCCCCCCTCTGGGGTGCAATTGCCTGCGGTGGTGACTGGATCGTTATCCGGATTTGAGCGTCCCATGAGTGAACGCTCTCGGAAATGCAGTGAACAAGTCAGGACAAAATTGCCTGGACGGTCATGACGTCGGGCCTCAATCAACGTCTCTTGCAGTTGTCGAGCTGCAGATAGGCCATGACCATCAGGATCCGCTCGAGCGGTGTAGGCGGTGGGGGGTTGCGAACGCGCGGGTATCCGCCCGGGCGTGCACGCCTCCTCCGTCGCCGCCCTGGACGCGATTGAGACCAAGTACGCCCAGCGCAGCAAGACCGTCGAGATCATCGGCCTCAACGACCCCAGCGCCGACCTCCACGGCAAGCTCACCGGCGAACTCGCCAGCCACTGAACTCACCACGATGATGGCCGCCTCGGAAGCGTCGGCTCGCCTCTGGCCGCCATCAATGTGTCCGGTGCCGGAACATGGGCACGCCCGAGGGGCGGGGGCCGGTCAGCGTCGAGGCAAGGCCGGATCACCGGGTGCGTGCTGGGCTGCCGCCACTGCTCATTCTCTGGCTCTAGGACCTGCACGACGCGGGCGAAGTGCTGGACCAGGGGTGTCCGTTGCGCAGGCGGGGAGCGTGAGCTGGGCCTGTTGGCCCGCACTCGGATGCCGCCGCCGGGTGCCGATCGACCGCCGGAGGGCGTGCACGTAGTAGAGGAAGCGCAAGGTCCAGCCCGGACGGGACAGGTAGACACTTCCGAGTCCTATTAGAGGGCGTTTGAAGTGGGCAGATTGCCGTTTACGTCCTAGTGCGTTCCTCGCCAGGTGGGTGCCGTCTCGTCCGTTATGCGCCTGGCGAGGTTGTCGATCGAGGCGATGTGGATCATGGCCTCGGAGCTGGCGGTGAGGGTTTCGTAGTCGCGGGCGAGACGGCGGTGCATCATGATCCAACCGATACTCCGCTCTACCACCCAGCGCCTTTTCACGACCTGAAAGCCGCGGGTCTCCGGATTCCGGTTGACGACTTCGACGTCGATTCCGAGGGTGGCGCCGTGCTCGACGACGGCATTCTTGAAGCCGGTGTCGACCCAGCTCTTGGAGATGGTCGGATACGTCTCCTTCGCCTGGTCGAGGAGGCGGATTCCCAGGGCGTTTTCCGACAGGCCAGCGGCGGCGACGGTCACGGCGAGGATGAGGCCGATCGTGTCCGTGAGGATGCCGCGCTTTCGGCCGACGATCTTCTTCGCGGCGTCCGTTCCCTGGCTGGTCAGGGGCACGTTGGTGGAAGTCTTCACGCTCTGGGTGTCGATCACGGATGCGGTCGGCTTGGGCTAGCGCCCCTCTTTCACGCGCGCCAGTCCGGTCAGGTCATAGTTGAGCTGGGCGAAGATTCCCTCGTCGCGCCAGGCGGCGTAGTAGGCGTAAACGGTGCCGTGGTTCGGGAAGTCGTGCGGGAGATATTTCCAGGGGATTCCGGTGCGGTTCACGTAGGGGATCGCGTTGAAGACGTCCCGTAAATCGACCTTGGCCGGCTGTCCGGTTGGTCTGCGGTCGAGTCGGGCCTTTCTCCAGGCCGCCAACGTCGGCTCGATCAGGGCCCATCGGGCGTCGGACAGGTCGCTGGGGTACGGCTTGCGCTCGCTCACGGCGTAGCGTGATCACGGGCGAGGCGGAGGGCTCGGTTCCGCTGTTCATTGGGCGATTCCGCGGCAACTTCAAACCAGACGGACTTCCAGGTATAGAAGTGAACGAGATGGATGGCCGAGCATCCGCCCTGGGTAGCGCCATTCATCGTCTATAGGATGAAGACCCTCAAAGCAGGGCAGTGGCGAGAGCCGCATATAGGGCTTGACCTGTATAAACGCCCTCTAAGAGGTACACCGGCATCAGTCTGCGTCTTATCGATGTCCCTGTCGAGTCTCGTACGTGTACCGATGAGTTACCTCGGCGTGCTTCCTTGGCCAGCCGGTTCCGCTGGTTCTCCTCACGCCGCTGGGCCTTCAGCGCCTTCCTCGCCGCGGCCTCCTCCATCTGCTTCGCCCGCACCCGCTGCACGTTCCGCACACGCCGCGGTGTGTGTACCTCTACCGGCACGACGAGGCGGACGACAGGTGGGTCAACACGAACCTGCCGGTCCCCGACCCGGCGGGGCAGGAGGCAGTCGCCCAGGTCACCTATCTGAAGTCGGTTGCGGACCAGGTCAGGCAGCTGGAAGCGCTGTCCGGGCGGCCCGGCCGCGTGCACGTGTACGACACCAACAGCCTGATGCACTACCAGCCGCCGGAGGCGATCGGCTGGCCCGCGGTCGTGAAGGGGCGGGTGGTGCGGCTTGTGGTTCCCCTGGTGGTCGTCGACGTGCGCGACCGCAAGCAGCACGAAGGCTCGAAGGAGATGGCGCAGCCGCCCGGCGGGCCCTGCGCGCGCTGGGCGGGGTGCTTGACGGTACACAGCCTGGTGCGGCCGCGTCGGTGCCCGGCCGCCCGGGCGTGAGTATCGAGATCCTGCTGGACGAGGCCGGACACCGCCGTGAGGCCGGCGCGGATGACGAGATCATCGAGCGAAGCGTGCTGCTGGCACAGATCACAGGCGGTCCGGCCACCGTGGTCACGGCGGGCACCGGCATGCGCCTGCGCGCGCAGGCCGCAGGGCTCCATGCTGTGAGGCTCCCCGAGAAGTGCCGCAAGGACCAGGGGTAGTTGGCCACTGCGTCCGGTGCTCCGGGCCGGCGTCAGGCATGCGGGCCGCCATCGCCAGTGCCGCCATGGCCCGGCAACGCTTACGCTCGGAATAACTCGCCTCGAAATAAAATTGCGAAACGAATGTCAAAGCTTAATTCGCGCCATGGGAATTCTTGAAATCGCCTCACCGAGTTAAATCGGACACTCCCTATGCTGCACAACGCCCTGACCTGCAAAAACTCTCTCCACCATCCTTCTTGTGGGAACGGGTTGACGCCACCCCGCGCCGCATCTTCTAATTTCCTAACGTTGCGCTGCATTTCCCGACGAATTCTTTTCAGAGGACAGTCATGCCTGTTGACCCTCGCGTACCGCTTGCCGTGGACGACATCCGCGGTCGCCTTGCGAACACCGATTCGACCGTCCTGGCCCGCCGCGAGCTGACGAAGATCTGGCGCAGTGCCGAGGGACGGTGTCTCATCGAGTCCTGGAAGAACGAGGGCTTCCTGACCGGCGAGGCTGAGCAGCCGAACCGAGCCGGGCACGATCTGGTGGCCGAGTACATGAAGTCTCAGCGGGTTCGCTTGAGCAAGGGGCAGGCCATGGAACTGCAACTCGCGCTGGAAGAGGCTGGTATCCACTGCGAGCCCGCCCTGGGGCGTCTGGCCTCCATGACGGCCGTGGTGCGCATCTACCGGAAGTGGCGCGCCCCCAACAGCGCTGCGTGAAGATCGCCAGCTTCGCGAGCCCGGGACCTTGGCCGCCCCGAGTCGAGTGGCGAAGGCCCCCGCGAGGTTTTTCCCGGTCCACGGCGGAAGGCGTGGATGAATTGCCGTGCAGGTCCCGCGGAATCCGTGGGTCTGTGCTGCCGGGACGGCCGACAGGAAGCCTTTCCGGAAAGGCCTCTCACATGATCGACCCGTACTCAGGCGACGGCCCCCGCCTGCCCGCCCTGCTCCTGGCCGTCGCCGTTGGTCTCGCGGCCGCACAGAGCCAGGTTTGGGCGAGTGCTCTGGGAACAGCAACCGCCGTCTACTCCGTCCTCGCAGGCGGCAGCCAGGACAGGAGGAAGTGAAACCATGGTCCGCACAAAACCCTCGGCCACCGTTCTCGCCTTGATCGCGGAGGTGGAGAAGCGCGGATGCACCGCCAACCCGTTCACGGTGGAGCGCTGGCGGAAGGAGGCGTGGCTGCCCAGGTCCCGGGACTGGCTTGTCCCCGGCTCGGCCGTGCTTCGGCCCGAGATCGTGCACCGCGCCGTGCAACTGGCGGCCCTCTCACGGCCAGGCCGAAGCATCGCATGGCGCGGCTGGGCGTTCGGCGACACCCCGGAGAGCACGCGGACTGCGGGCGGCGCTGGCCAAGACACTCCTGTGGCCCTTCGTGCGGGCAGACGTCGAGCAGGTCCCCACCGGGACTGCGCGGGGTGACCCGGGCCAAGAACCCCCGCACCAACCCGCCCCGCACCCGAGACCGACCGGCCCCTGCTACGTCAGCGCGAGGTGGTGGCTGGCTGCTGGCCTCCATCTGTCCAGCTGTGGGAGTGGAGTGGGAGACGAATGGGAGACGATCAAGCCGAGGGAGCTCGAATTGCCTCTAGAAATCTCTAGATCAGGGGCATGGGTCTGTCGCTCGGAAGACCTCGCTCAGCCCGCCGACTCGGCCGCGTGCGGGCTCAGCGCGCCCATGCTGACCAGCACGATGATGACGATGCCGAGCAGGATGCGGTAGTAGACGAACGGCATGAAACTCTTGGTCGTGATGAACTTCATGAACCAGGCGATAACGGCATAACCCACCACAAAGGCGATGATCGTCGCGAAGACCGTGGGGCCCCACGAGACATGGCCGCCCTCGCTCGCGTCCTTCAGCTCGAAGGCGCCGGACGCGAGGACCGCCGGGATGGCGAGCAGGAACGAATAGCGGGCCGCGGCCTCGCGCGTGTAGCCCATGAGGAGGCCGCCGCTGATGGTGGCGCCGGAGCGGGAGACGCCGGGGACGAGGGCCATCGCCTGGCAGACGCCGAAGATCAGGCCGTCCTTCACGCTCAGCTCCTGGAGCGACTTGCGCTCCTTGGCGGCCCGGTGCTTCCCGCCCGTCTCGTCGCGCGCCGCGAGCCGGTCCGCTACGCCGAGAATGATGCCCATCACGATCAACGTCGTCGCCGTGATGCGCAGATCACGGAACGGCCCCTCGATCTGATCCTTGAGAGTGACGCCCAGCACACCGATCGGAATCGAGCCGATGATCACGAGCCAGCCCATCTGCGCGTCGTGATCGCTCCGCATCGCCTTGTTCGTGAGCGAGCGGAACCACGCCGAGATGATGCGGGCGATGTCCTTGCGGAAATAGATCAGTACCGCCGTCTCCGTGCCGATCTGGGTGATCGCGGTGAAGGCCGCCCCCGGGTCCTCCCAGCCCGCGAACGCCGCGGTCAGCCGCAGATGCGCGCTGGAGGAGACGGGCAGGAACTCGGTGAGCCCCTGGACGAGTCCGAGGATGAGGGATTCAAACCAAGACATGAAGTACGTGATCCAAGTGCTGATGGCGGGTGCGGAGCGAATGGCCGGACGGACGTGCCGAGTTGCTGTCTGCGGTGATCAGGCGCGCCCGGGGCAGCGTAGCGCCCCCTGGGGACCGTGTGGCCACGGGGTGGCGAGGTCGGAGCCGCGGCCTCCTCGCCGAAGACCCCGCGACGGTGACCAGGGTGTTGACCCGCCGCGATCCCGCCGCTTACGTTTCCGCGAGGAGTGAAAGCGCTTGCTGTCCTCGATGGCCACCCTCGTGGTCACCGCGGAGGGCAGGCGTCCGCCAGAACCGCTGTCACGTCCGATGGAGTGCTGATCACGTCCATGCGTACCTCACGCGACGCCACCACCAGCAAGACGACCGAGCACGAGGACATCGAGCACGCGAGCAACCCGTACGAGAGCAGCCCGCGCGAAAGCCGGCCGGCGGGCCCATTCGACGGCCGCCGGATCAGGGCCGCCGTCATCGGCACCGGAGGCATCGCCTCCGGCAGTCATCTGCCCGCGCTCGCCGCCCTCGCCGCCGAGGGCGAGGTGGAGATCGTCGCCGCGGTCGACATCGACGCCGACGCGGTGAAGCGCTTCTGCGCGGACGGCGGGGTCCCGCACGGCTACACCGACCTCGACCGGATGCTGGCGGAACAGCGTCCCGACCTCGTCTCCATCTGCACCCCGCCGACCCTGCACCGCGACCAGACCGTGGCAGCGCTGCGCGCCGGCGCCTGGGTGTGGTGCGAGAAGCCGCCCGTGCCGACCCTCGCCGACTTCGACGCCGTGGAGGCCGAGGAAGGGGTCGAGGGCGGTCCGTACGCCTCCATCGTCTTCCAGCACCGGTTCGGCTCGGGCGCCCGGCACGTACGCCGTCTGATCGCCGACAGGGCCATGGGACGGCCCCTCGTGGCGCACTGCCAGACCACCTGGTACCGCGACGCGGCCTACTACGCCGTGCCCTGGCGCGGACAGTGGGAGACCGAGGGCGGCGGCCCCGCCATGGGGCACGGCATCCACCAGATGGACCTGCTGCTCGACCTGCTCGGGCCGTGGGCGGAGGTGCGAGCCATGGCCGGGCGTCTGGTGCACGACGTACAGACCGAGGACGTCTCGACCGCGCTCGTACGCTTCGAGAGCGGCGCGCTCGCGACCGTGGTCAACAGCGTGCTCAGCCCCGACGAGGTCAGCCGGATCCGCATCGACTGCGAGCACGCGACGGTCGAGCTCACCCATCTCTACGGACACAGCAACGACAACTGGCGCATCACCCCGGCACCGGACGCACCGGCCGAGTCCGTGGCGGCCTGGCAGGACTTCGGCGCCGACGTGCCGAGTTCGCACCTGGCCCAGCTGCGTGACCTGGTCGCTAGCATGCGCGCGGGCGAGCGGCCGCGCAGCAGCGGCGCCGACGGGCGCACCAGCCTGGAGCTGATCACCGCGCTCTACAAGTCGGCGTTCACGGACATCACGGTCCGCGCCGGCGGCATCGGACCCGGCGACCCGTACTACACCGCCCTGCACGGCGGCGCGCCCGGCTGGGCACCCACGACGCACGAGGAGGCATCGGCATGACCGCACAGGACGGCCTGCGCATCGTCCACGCCCACGGCGACCGCATCACGATCACCGAACCCACCACCGGTGTCGACCTGTTGAGCTACGTGTACGGCCCCGAGTCGGCCTGGGAGGCCCCGAAGCCGTATCTGCACCCGCTCAGGACCCTGGCGGGCAACGTTGTCACGGACTACCGGCCCAACGACCACCGCTGGCACAAGGGCCTGCAGATGACCGCCTCGCATCTGTCGGGGTCGAATCTGTGGGGCGGCAACACATACGTTCACGGAGAGGGGTATCTCGAACTCCCTGAGCGTGTCGGGTCGATGGCGCATGTCGCGTTCGACGAGGTGCACGCCGACAGCGACCGCGTGGTCATCGCCGAGCGGCTCACCTGGCATCCCTACGACGGCACGCTGTGGGCGGACGAGGAGCGCCGGGTAGAGGTGCACGACGTGGACCCGGCGTCCGGTTCCTGGGCGCTGACCTGGAGGAGCTCCGTCACCAACCGCCGTGACGAGCCGCTGCTGTTCGGCAGTCCCACGACGGCCGGGCGGGAGATGGCCGGCTACACGGGCCTGTTCTGGCGCGGCCCGCGCGGCTTCCGGGACGGGCGGATCATCGGCCCCGACAGCGAGGGGCCGGACCTGATGGGGCAGCAGGCGCCCTGGCTCGCCTACTCCGCCGAGCACGACGTCGTCGACGGGTACGCGACGCTCGTCTTCGCGCACGCTCCCGAGAACGACCACACGGGCGAGGGCGGGGCCCACCCGGCCCACTGGTTCGTCCGCAACGAGCCGTTCGCGGCCGTCGCCCCCTCCTACGCCTTCTTCGACGAGCTGGAGCTCGCCCCCGGCGAGACCCTCACCCGCCGCTACCGCGTCGTCGTCGCGGACGGCGCCTGGGAGCGCGACGAGATCGCCAAGTACCTGGCGGTGCACCCGTGGTGAGCGCGGCCGAGGGCTTCGCGGGCCTCCCCGGCGGCGTCGCCGTCTCGCATCTGTCGGTCTACGACTGGCCCGCCGACGACGGGGTGTGCGGCGGAACTCCCCATCTGCACCTGACCTGTTCGGAGGCGTACGTCGTCACCGGCGGCCGGGGCGCGGTGCAGACCCTGACGACCTCCGGGTACGAGGTCACGCCGCTCGCGCCCGGCACGGTCGCCTGGTTCACGCCCGGCACGATCCACCGGCTGGTCAACGAGGACGATCTGCGCATCACCGTCCTCATGCAGAACAGCGGGCTCCCGGAGGCCGGGGACGCGGTGCTCACCCTGCCGCCGAAGTACCTCACCGACCCGGAGACGTACGCCGCCGCGACCGTCATTCCGGTCGACGCGCCCGAGGAGGAGAAGGAGCGGTTCGCCCGCGCCCGGCGCGATCTCGCCCTGGAGGGCTACCGGGCCCTGCGCGAGGCGGACGGCCCGGAGCCGCTCGCCGCGTTCCACGAGGCCGCCGCCGCGCTGGTACGCCCCCGGCTCGCCGAGTGGCGTGAGCGGTGGCGGCGGGGTGCCGAGGCCGCGGCAGCGGCGACCGGGGAGCAGCTCGACCGGCTGGAGCGGGGGGACGCGTCCCACCTCGCCGATGCCTCCGTGCGGGCCGAGCAGCCTTCGGCGTACGGGAAGTTCGGGATGTGCGGGCGGCTCGACGTGTACCGGGGGACGTAGCACCGGCGTCGGCAGGGCTCGTGTAGCCGTGCCCGGACCACGCCTACGCCGCCGCGGGCCCTGTCGCCGTCCACCCCGGGGCCTGCGGGTGGGCCGTCAGGTCGTCGTGCCGGACCTTCTCGCCGCACTCGGCGCAGGTGACGACCGGGACCAGTTCGTGGCCGCCCGCGTGTCCGGGCCCGCCGACGTGTTCGAGCACCATGGGGCGATCGCCTTCGTTGAGATGGCGGTCGCCCCACGCCATGAGCGTGAGCAGCACGGGCTCCAGCTCCAGACCGGCCCGCGTGGGCCGGTACTCGAAGCGCCGCGGCTTCTCGCTGTAGGCGACCTTCTCCAGCACACCGGCGTCGACCAGCCGCTTCAGGCGGCTCGTCAGTACGTCGCGCGGGGCGCCGATGTTGCGGACCAGCTGGTCGAACCGCGTGGCGCCCAGGGACACCTCGCGCAGGACGAGCAGGGAGTACTTCTCGCCGACGAGTGCGAGGGTGTCGGCGATCGAGCAGGGGCGGGCGTCCTTCATGCGACCCATTCTAGGGGGTCGGTTGGTTCTTCCAACCCACTCGGCCGCCCTGGAGTACCTTGGTGGGTTTGGAAAGCGAACTCATTCATTCCGGGGAGAGCGGAGGAGCCCGTCTCAGCGGTCCCGGAAGTGATGGCGCTTGCGCCAGGCGACGATCGCTCCCGCGAGGGCGGGGAGCGCGATGAAGGCCATGGCGATCAGGAAGGCCGGGGACGTCGGGGCCGAGGCCTGCGCGCCGGCGACGACGTAGGCGGCGGTGTTCGGGATCGAGCCGAGGCCCGTGGCGAGGAGGAAGGGGAACCAGCCCATGCGGGACACGGACGCGCAGTAGTTCGCGGCCCAGAACGGCACCCCGGGGAAGAGCCGCGCGGCCATCATCGAGCGGAAGCCGTGGCGGCTGAGCTGACCGTCCGCCGCCTTCAGCCAGCGGCCCCGGAGCAGCGGCCGCAGCGCGTCCTGCCCGAGTATCCGGCCGAGCCCGAAGGCGATCCCGGCCCCGAGCACCGTACCCGCGAGCGAGACCCCGAGGCCCAGCTGCGAGCTGAACAGGGCGCCCGCCGCGATGTTGAGGAGCGGCCGGGGCACGAACGCGACCGTGCACAGCCCGTACGCCACCGCGAAGACCACGGACGCGGCCGCACCGTTCAGCTGCGGCGGCCAGCCGTCGGCCAGCAGCTTCTGGGGCTCGAAGAGCAGCACCGTCGCGGCCGCCGCCACCAGGATCGACACCAGCAGGGACAGCCGGGACCATGGCGAGAGCAGTGCTCTCGTGCAGCGGGCGGCCAGACCTGTCGGGGCGGTGGTGAACTCGGTGAGGACGAGTTCCGTCGCGGGGACCGGGGGAGCGGCCGTGGCGGTGCCCCCAGAGCGGGTGGTGGCATCGAGCATCCGGCGACACTAACTGACCAATGTGTGTGATCGCCGTATGGTTCGTCTCATGGGCGTCACAGCTTCCGGAACGTCAGATGGCCGTTCGGAGCTGCCGCGCAGCGCTCTCGCGGACACCGTGCTGGAGCGGCTGACCGCCACGTACGCCGCCGCGGCCGATCCGGAGCGGGCCGCGTCGATGCGCGCGTACATGAAGGACATCGCCCCTTTCCTGGGCCTGACCACGCCTGATCGCCGCCGCCTCTCCCACACCGTCCTGGACCGCACACCCCGCCCGGACGAAGCCGACTGCACGGCGGTGGCGCTGCGCTGCTGGCGCCTGCCGGAGCGCGAGTACCAGTACTTCGCCGTCGACTATCTGCGCCGGCATGTGAGGCGTCTCTCGTCCGGCTTCCTGCCCGTGGCACGTCAACTCGTCTCCACCGTGCCTTGGTGGGACACCGTCGACGCACTCGCCGCCCACGTGGTCGGGGGCCTCGTGGCGGCCGATCCGAAGCTGAGGACCGACATGGACAGGTGGATCGAGGACGACGACCTGTGGGTCGCCCGCACGGCCCTGCTCCACCAGCTCCGCCACAAGGACGCCACCGACACCGAACGCCTCTTCGCGTACTGCGTCCGCCAGTCCGGGCACCCCGACTTCTTCATCCGGAAGGCGATCGGCTGGTGTCTGCGCGAGTACGCCCATACCGATCCGCGGGCGGTACGGGACTTCGTCGCCGACGAGCGCGGTCGCCTCTCGCCGCTGTCCGTGCGTGAGGCGCTCAAGAACATCGGCCCGTGACACACCAGATCATCGGGACCTCACCCACCAGAACATGGGCACCTCCCGCACCAGCGGAAACACCCGGCTCCCCGTGGCTCCCGGCCGCGAAAAACCATTCGACGCGGCCGGACGCGTCGGCGATGATCTCCTCATGTTCCGGTACGCCTTCGCTCTCGCAGCATCCGCAGTCGCGGATGCCCCGAAGGCTGCCGTCCTGATCTTCTTGGCCGCCGCCGACGGCGCCCGAAGCTGACCCTTCCCGGATCGTCCGGCGGACCCCGCAGGGGGAGGGTCGGGAAGTCCTCGGGGTCCCCGTCCCGGCCGCTCTGACGCCGGGGCCATCACTCAGCTCCGCTGACACCGAAGGCTTCGAGGTATACAGCCATGCCCAAGACGGCATACGTGCGCACCAAACCGCATCTCAACATCGGCACCATGGGTCATGTCGACCACGGCAAGACCACCCTGACCGCCGCCATCACCAAGGTCCTCGCCGAGCGCGGCTCCGGCACGTTCGTTCCGTTCGACCGGATCGACCGCGCGCCGGAGGAGGCCGCGCGCGGCATCACCATCAACATCGCGCACGTCGAGTACGAGACCGACACCCGGCACTACGCGCACGTGGACATGCCGGGCCACGCCGACTACGTCAAGAACATGGTCACCGGGGCCGCGCAGCTCGACGGGGCGATCCTCGTCGTCTCCGCGCTCGACGGGATCATGCCGCAGACCGCCGAACACGTGCTGCTCGCCCGGCAGGTGGGTGTGAACCACATCGTCGTCGCCCTCAACAAGGCCGACGCCGTCGACGACGGCGAGGACGCAGTGCTCACCGACCTCGTCGAGCTGGAGGTCCGCGAGCTGCTCTCCGCGCACGGCTACGGGGGCGACTCCGTACCGGTCGTACGGGTCTCCGGGCTCAAGGCGCTGGAGGGCGACCCCCGGTGGACCGAGGCGATCGGCGCGCTGCTCGACGCCGTGGACACGTATGTGCCCATGCCCGAGCGGTACTTGGACGCCCCGTTCCTGTTGCCGGTGGAGAACGTGCTCACCATCACCGGCCGGGGCACGGTCGTCACGGGAGCCGTCGAGCGCGGCACCATCCGCGTGGGCGACCGTGTCGAAGTGCTCGGCGCCGCCGTGGACACGGTGGTCACCGGACTGGAGACCTTCGGCAAGCCCATGGAGGAGGCGCAGGCCGGCGACAACGTGGCGTTGCTGCTGCGCGGGGTTCCCCGTGACGCGGTGCGCCGCGGGCACATCGTCGCGGCGCCCGGCAGCGTCGTACCGAGTCGTCGCTTCTCCGCGCGGGTGTACGTCCTGTCGGCGCGCGAGGGCGGTCGTACGACATCGGTGTCCACCGGATACCGGCCGCAGTTCTACATCCGTACCGCGGATGTGGTCGGCGACGTCGACCTCGGCGAGCGGGCGGTCGCGCGGCCCGGCGACACCGTCACCATGACGGTCGAGCTGGGACGTGACGTGCCGCTGGAGCCGGGGCTCGGGTTCGCGATCCGCGAGGGCGGCCGCACGGTGGGCGCCGGGACGGTGACCGCCGTCGGCTGAACCCGGCCCGGCCGCAGCGTGGGTGCCCGCCTCCCGTACGGGAGGCGGGCACCTGCGGTCCCCGTGGATCTGCCCGGGCCCGGGCTCGTCGTGCCCGTAAGGGCACAATGGACCCGTGGACGAGCCGATACCCGTGACGCGAGCCGTGGATCACGGGACCGCCAAGCTGATGCCGGACGTCGACCGCCAGCGGGCCTGGCTGCTGACGGTCGACGGGGCTCCGCAGTCGTATGTCGACCTCGACGAGCCCACGTACCTGGAGTTCGAGTACGCGCGACGGCTCGGGCACGTCCTCGACACCCTCGCGGAGCCGGGGCGGGCACTGGACGTGCTGCACCTCGGCGGCGGCGCGCTCACCCTGCCCCGGTATCTCGCGGCGACCCGGCCGGGGTCCCGGCAGGACGTCGTCGAGGCCGACCGCGCGCTGCTCGACCTCGTCGTCGAGCAGCTGCCCGTCCCGGACGACGCGGGTATCACGGTGCACGGCGCGGACGCCCGCGCCTGGCTCGAAGCAGCCCCCGCCGACTCCGCCGACGTCCTGATCGCCGACGTCTTCGGTGGTTCGCGGGTCCCCGCTCACCTGACCTCGGTGGCGTACGCCACCGAGGCCGAGCGGGTTCTGCGCGCCGACGGCGTGTACCTGGCCAACCTCGCCGACGCCTCGCCCTTCGCCTTCCTGCGCTCCCAACTCGCCACGTTCTCCATGGTGTTCGACGAGCTGGCGCTGATCGCCGAGCCGGGCGTGCTGCGCGGCCGGCGCTTCGGCAACGCGGTGCTCGTCGCCTCGCACCGCCCGCTCGACACCCCCGCCCTCACCCGCCGTACGGCCGCCGACGCCTTTCCGGCCCGGGTCGAGTACGGAGACACGCTGCGAGTCTTCGTGGGCGACGCCCGGCCCGTACGGGACGAGGACGCGGTGCCGTCGCCCGAGCCGCCTGACGGGGCGTTCAGCATCGGCTGAGGCCTGCGCCGTGCGCCGCCTATCGTGCGTCGGACGTCACGTGTCCGTGGGCGCGGCCTCGGTGAGGCGTACGGTGCTGAGGATCTTCTGGACGGTCGCCTCGGGGATCTCGCCGCTCACGCCCTTGGCGCCGTACAGGTTCCAGGTGACGAAGTCGCCCGCGCCGTTCTTGAACGCGAAAGTGATGGCCTTGCCCTCGCTGTCGCACTTGCCCTTCTGGGGCGTGTTCTGCGAGTGCGCCGTGGCGATGCTGCCCTTGAGGCCCGACGTCGTGGTGTACGCCTTCGCCTCGTCCCACTTCACGCTCTTCTTGTCCGGCTGCGTGTAGCCGCCGAAGATCCACCACGGGACGCGTGTCTCGGCCGCCTCGGCCGAGTCCTTGGCGCCGTTCTCGCCGCGCGTTCCGGCGGTGACCAGCGCGGTGTCCTCGGCGCGGCCGTCCTTGTCGCTGTCCGTGGTGCACCACTTGGACTTGAGGTAGGCGGGGGCGGTGACCGTGGTGCGGTCGGTCTTGCCCTTCTCCTCCCACTCGAAGCCGACGCTGGTGTCGGTGCTCTCGATCTCCCAGCCGGCGGGCACGTCGAACATCGTGCCGAAGCGGGGGTTGATGACGACCTTCCAGCCCGCGATGGTCGGCTTCTCGCCGTCGGTGCCGCGCGGGTTGTCCTCGCCGGTGGACGCGGAGGCGCTCGGGTCCTTGGACGCGCTCGACGACGGTGACTGTTTCACCTTGCCGCCCTTGTCGCTGTCGGCCTGGTCGTCCTTGTCGCCGCCCAGAACCAGGAAGCCGGTGACGCCGGCCGCGACGACGACGGCCGTGGCCGCCACGATCGCAACGAGTTTCGTCCTGCTCCCGTCACCGCCGCCGCCCTGCGGCGGCTGCGGAGGGTGCGGCACACCGGGCGCACTCCAACCGGGCTGCCCCGGCTGCGCGTACGGGTTCGGCGTCTGGGGTCCGGTCTGCTGGAATCCGGGCTGCTGATACGGATTCGGCTGCTGGTACCCCGGCTGCTGATACGGGTTCTGGTCCTGCGGATTCTGCTCGCCCCCGGGCGGCTGGTTTCCTGGCCACATGGGCAGTAACCCTAGTGCCGCCCGGGACACGGTTGGGTCACTGCCCTTCGTCAGGGACGTACCGGATCAGGACGCAGATGGGTCCTTATGGACACGTACCGTACGGACGAGGTCCCCGCCGGAATTCTCGATCGCGAACGGCTTCCCGCGCCTCGGCCGCGCACCCGGCTGCCTTACCCGAAACGACAGGGAGGGCGGCCCCGCCATGTGGGGCCACCCTCCCTGCCGCTTTTTGATCCGCTCAGCTGTAGAAGGCCGGGCGCTCGACGAGTTCGACCTCGATCCGGCCGCCCTCGGCCTGGGCGCGGACGCCCGCCTCGCAGACCGCGGCCGTGGCGTAGCCGTCCCAGGCGCTGGGCCCGGTGACCTCGCCGCGCCGGGTCGCGTCGACCCAGGCCTGCACCTGGCGGTCGTACGCGTCCTCGAAGCGCTCCACGAAGTCCTGGGCGATGGTGCCGCCCCAGCGGCCCGCCATGTTGGTGACCAGGGCGTGGCCGTCACCGATACGGGCCGTGCCGCGCTCGCAGACCACCTCGGCCTGCACCTGGTACCCGAAGCCGCAGTTGACGTTGATCTCGACGTCCACGATCGCGCCGCCGGCGGTCTCGAACAGGACGAACTGCGGATCCTGCAGGCCCTCCGGGGCATTACCGGACGGCGTCGGCTTCAGCACGGTGACCGCGGTGATCTCCTGGTCGAGCAGCCAGCGGGTGATGTCCATCTCGTGCACGACGGAGTCGTTGATGAGCATCTCGCTGGTGAAGCCGGGCGGGGTCGCGACGTTGCGGTGCCGGTTGTGCAGCATCAGCGGCCGGCCCAACTGCCCGCTGTTCAGCAGCGCCTTGAGCTTCGCGTACTCGGCGTCGTACCGGCGCATGAAGCCCACCTGCACCCGGCGGTGCCCGAGCCGCTGCTCCGCCGCCAGGACACGCAGCGCCGAGGCCGAGTCCGGCGTGAGCGGCTTCTCGCACAGGACGGGCAGGTCGTACTCGAAGGCGGTGAGCAGCGCCGCCTCGTGGGCGGGACCCGGGGAGGCGATCAGTACGGCGTCGACGCCGTCCGCGGCCATGGCGGCGGCCGGGTCGGTGTGGGCGGTGCAGCCCTCGATGCCGTCGGCGATCCGCTTCACCCGTTCCGCGTCGACGTCCACGACGGCGGCGACGCGTGCCCCGTTGGTCACTTGGTCGAGACGCCGCACATGA
This sequence comes from Streptomyces sp. NBC_00878, assembly GCF_026341515.1. Lineage (NCBI taxonomy): Bacteria > Bacillati > Actinomycetota > Actinomycetes > Kitasatosporales > Streptomycetaceae > Streptomyces > Streptomyces sp. NBC_00878. The sequence continues at coordinate 9,466,907 of NZ_JAPEOK010000001.1, forward strand.
TCGGCACCCATCTTTCCGGTGCCGATGACGGCCACGCCGAGCGTTCCGCGCTGAGCCATGGTCGTTGATCCCTTCTCAGGCGCCGCAGGAGCGCAGGAACTGGCGGGTGCGCACCGCGATGGGCAGGGGCTTGTCCGGCGGGCAGGGGTACATGTCCTGCTCGACGATGGCGAACAGGTCGACGCCGAGGCGCTGCGCGGCGGCCAGAACCGGCTCCAGCTCGGGGACGCCGGCCGGGGGCTCGCACATCACACCGCGCTGGACGGCGGGGCCGAACGCGATCCCGTTCTTGACGACGTCGGCGAGGATCTCCGGGTCGACCTGCTTGAGGTGCAGATAGCCGATGCGCTCGCCGTACGTCTCGATCAGCTTGACGTTGTCGCCGCCGCAGTACGCGTAGTGCCCGGTGTCCAGACAGAGACTGACCAGGCCCGAGTCCGTCGAGTCGAGGAAGCGCTCGACGTGCTCCTCGGTGTCGATGTGCGTGTCGGCGTGCGGGTGCACGACGATGTCGAGACCGAAGCGCTCCCTCACCTCGTGGCCGAGGCGCTCCATGCCCTTGGCGAGATACGACCATTGACGGACCGTCAGCTCCGACGGTTCGAGCAGCGCGGCGGTCTTGTCGTCCCGCCAGAAGGACGGGATGACCACCAGGTGCTTCGCGCCCATCGCCCGGGTCAGCTCGGCGACCTGGCTGACGTGCTCCCAGGTGCCGTTCCAGACCTCCGGGCCGCGGTGCAGCGCGGTGAAGACCGTGCCGGCCGACACCTTGAGGTCGCGCTTGTCCACCTCGTCGGTGAGCCTGGCCGGGTCGGTCGGCAGATAGCCGTACGGGCCGAGCTCGATCCAGGAGTACCCGGCCTCGGAGACCTCGTCCAGGAAGCGCTCCCAGGGCACCTGCTGGGGATCGTCGGGGAACCAGACGCCCCAGGAGTCCGGGGCGGAGCCGACGCGGATGCGGTCGAGCGCATCGGCCATCAGGACGTCTTCCCTTCCGAGGAGGCCACGGGTGCCTTGAGGTCTGCCTCTTCGGGGAGTTCTTCGACGTCGACGCCGCGGACCTGGGAGAGCTCGTGCTTGAGGGCGGCCAGTTCGGCGCCGCCGGCCATGTGGTTGGTGAGTTCTTCGAGGCTGACGTCGCTGCGGGCGGCGGAGAGTTCCATGGTGCCCAGCCGCAGGACGCTGAAGTGGTCGCCGACCATGTAGGCGTGGTGCGGGTTGTGGGTGATGAAGATGACGCCCAGGCCGCGGTCGCGGGCGGCGGCGATGTACTTGAGGACCACGCCGGACTGCTTGACGCCGAGGGCGGCGGTGGGCTCGTCCAGGATGAGGACGCGGGCGCCGAAGTAGACGGCGCGGGCGATGGCCACGGACTGGCGCTGGCCGCCGGAGAGGGTGCCGATGGGCTGGTCGAGGTCGTCCAGGATGATGCCCATGTGGCGCAGTTCCTGGTCCGCGGTCTGCTTCATCTTCTCGATGTCGAGGCGGCGGATGGGCCAGGGGCCCTTGGTCATCTCGGAGCCGAGGAAGAAGTTCCGCCAGACCGGCATCAGGGGAACGGTGGCCAGGTCCTGGTAGACGGTGGCGATGCCCTTGTCGAGGGCCTCGCGCGGGTTGCTGAGCTGGACCGGTGCGCCGTCGATGAGGAACTCGCCCTCGGTGTGCTGGTGCAGCCCCGAGATGATCTTGATCAGGGTGGACTTGCCGGCGCCGTTGTCGCCGAGCACACAGGTCACCTGGCTGGGATGGACGGCCAGATCGACGGTGTGCAGGGCCCGGACGTTGCCGTATGCCTTGCCCGCGCCCTTCAGTTCGACGATCGGCTTGGCGTCCTCGGGCCTGTCCTTGACCGCCGCGCCGTTGGGGGAGGTTTCGTTGCTGGTCATCAGTTCACCTCCGGGTCGCCTGGCGGCGGACCCACAGATTGACGAGGGCGGCGAGCAGGAGCATGACGCCGAGGAAGGCCTTGAACCAGTCGGGGTTCCAGTTGGCGTAGACGATGCCCTGGGAGACCATGCCGAAGATGAAGGCACCGATGACCGGGCCGATCGCGGAGCCGTAGCCGCCGGTGAGCAGGCAGCCGCCGATGACCGCGGCGATGATGTACAGGAACTCGTTGCCCACGCCCTCGCCGGACTGGACGGTGTTGAACGAGAACAGGATGTGCATGCCGACGAACCAGGCACCGGCGCCGACGCCCATGAACAGGGCGATCTTGGTGAAGGTGACCGGCACACCCACCGCACGCGCGGATTCCTTGTTGCCGCCGGTGGCGAAGATCCAGTTGCCGAACTTGGTGCGCAGCAGCAGCCAGGTCGCCGCCGCCGCGAACACGAACCAGTAGAACACCGTGATCTTGACGTCGACGCCGCCGACGCTGATCTCGGACGCGAAGACCTTCTTGGCCTGGTCGAAGCCGTCCATGTCGCTGATCGAGTCGGTCGCGACGTTCCCGGTGAAGATCTTGGTGATGGCGAGGTTGCCGCCCTGCAGGATCAGGAACGTACCCAGCGTGATCAAGAAGCTTGGCAGTCCGGTGCGGACCAGCAGATAGCCGTTGAACGCGCCGATCGCCAGCGACACCAGCAGCGCGACGATGACACCGGTCCACACGTTCATCGAGAGCTGGAAGCTCCACATGCTCGCGGTCAGCGCCGAGGTGGTGACCGCGACGCCCGCGGAGAGGTCGAACTCGCCGCCGATCATCAGCAGGGCCACCGGGAGGGCCATGATGCCCATCACGGAGGACTCGTAAAGCACGTTGGCCAGCGAACCGGCCTCACGGAACGGCGAGGCCACCGCGAAGAAGAACACGTACACGGCGATCGCCGCGATGAGTGCGCCGATCTCGGGTCGGGCCGCCAGTCGGCGGGTGAGCGAGCGTTCCGAGGTCCGGCCGTCCTTGGGGGCGGCCGGCGGAGCCGGCGACGAGGAACCCGTCGCCGGTACCGTTGCCTGGGACATAGAAATCACCGAGTGCCCTTCGCGGCGAACTTCGCGATGGTCTCGACGTTGGACTTGTCCACGAACGCCGGACCGGTCAGCACCGGCGCCTGGCCGCCACCGCTGAAGTTGCCGTTGGTCTTGTACAGCCACAGGGAGTCGACGGACAGGTAGCCCTGCAGGTAGGGCTGTTGGTCGACCGCGAACTGGATGTCGCCGTCCTCGATGGCGCCGATCAGGTCCTTATTGAGGTCGAAGGTCGCGACCTTGGCCTTGCTGCCCGCGTCGTCCACGGACTGCACGGCGGTCAGGGAGAACGGGGCGCCGAGCGTGACCACGTAGTCGATCGCCGAGTCCTGCTTGAGCTTGGCGGTGATCGTCGACTTCACCGACGGCATGTTCGTGCCGTTCACGTAAAGGATCTCCGTCTTGCCCTTGAAGCCCTCCTTGACACCCTTGCAGCGCGCCTCCAGGGCCACATGCCCCTGCTCCATGATCACGCAGATGTTGTGCTTGGCGCCGACACCGTTGAGCTTCTCGCCGAAGGCCTTGCCCGCCACGTACTCGTCCTGGCCGAAGTACTCCAGCAGGCCCTGCTCCTTCCAGTCGTCGACGCCGCCGTTGAAACCGACGACCGGGATACCGGCCGCCTTGGCCTTGGCCACCGTGGCCTTCATCGCGTCCGGCTTGGCGAGGGTGACCGCGATGCCGTCGACCTTCTGGTCGATCGCGTTCTGGACCAGGTTGGCCTGCTTGGCGCCGTCGGGGTTGCTGGAGTAGATCAGCTCGACGTTGTCCTTGGCGGCGGCGGCTTGGGCCCCCTTGCGGATCGTGTCCCAGAAAGTGTCACCGGGAGCCGCGTGGGTGATCATCGCGACCTTCATACGGGGGGTGTCGGCCTTGCCGGCCGACGCGGCGCCCGTGTCCTCCTCGGACTTCTTGCCGCCGGAGTCACTGGAACAACCGGTGACTATCAGGGCCGCCGTGGCGGCCGCGGCGACGAGGGCGATTCTGCGGGAACGGGCGCGAGACATGCGGTCCATCTTTCTGGCACCTCACTGTGCGACAGGGGAGAGGGAGCAGGGGCAGTGGTCCGGGTGGTGTGCCCGGGCCGTGGGTCCGTACGGAAGGAAACCGCAGGACCGCGTACAGACAAACTCGGCTGTGCTGTTGGGAGGGGATGTAAGTCCCTGACGGACCCTGCTGTCAATACTTTGTTAAGACATCATTTCAGGATCACGTGAGAATGTAAGTACAAAGTATTGACATGGCTCGGCCGCGGTCTTACACCTAGGACACACCGGTCCCCTGCATCCCGCACGCCCGGAAGCCCGTAGCCAGCACGAGGAGCGACGCGTATGACCGAGTCCTTCGACCTGATCACCATGGGTCGCATCGGGGTCGATCTCTACCCTCTGCAGACGGGCGTGCCGCTCGCGCGTGTCGAAACCTTCGGTAAATTCCTCGGCGGTTCGGCGGCCAACGTGGCGGTCGCCGCGGCCCGGCTGGGCCGTTCCACAGCGATCGTCACCCGGACCGGCGATGATCCCTTCGGAGCCTATCTGCACCAGGCTCTCAAGGAGTTCGGGGTCGACGATCGCTGGGTCACCCCCGTCGAGGAGTACCCGACGCCGGTCACGTTCTGTGAGATCTTCCCGCCCGACGACTTCCCGCTGTACTTCTACCGGCAGCCCAAGGCGCCCGATCTGGAGATCCGCACCGACGAGCTCGACTTCTTCGCCATCCGCGCGGCGCGGATCTTCTGGATCACCGGCACCGGTCTGAGCGAGGAGCCCAGCCGCTCCGCCACGCTCGCGGCTCTCAAGGCGCGCGCCAAGGCCGGCACCACCGTCTTCGACCTCGACTGGCGCCCCATGTTCTGGAAGGACCCGGACGAGGCCCGCGCGTACTACACCGAAGCCCTGCGGCACGTCACCGTCGCCGTCGGCAACCTCGACGAGTGCGAGGTCGCCACCGGGGTCCGCGAGCCGCGCGCCTGCGCCGACGCCCTCCTCGAAGCGGGCGTGGAGCTGGCCGTCGTCAAGCAGGGCCCGAAGGGCGTCCTCGCCGTCCACCGCGACGGCACCACCGCCGAAGTGCCGCCCGTACCCGTCGAGGTGGTCAACGGCCTCGGCGCCGGCGACGCGTTCGGCGGCTCGCTCTGCCACGGGCTGCTGGCCGGCTGGGAACTGGAGAAGACGATGCGGTATGCCAACGCGGCCGGCGCCCTGGTCGCCTCCCGCCTCGCCTGCTCCTCCGCGATGCCGACCGCCACCGAGGTCGAGGACCTCCTCGCCTCCCGCGCCTGACGCCGCCACCCCTGAACGGAGCCAGACCCTTGACCATCACCATCCCCGACCTCGTCAGGGTGCGCGCCCGGCACCCGGAGGCGGTGGCCGAAGCGGCCGCCCGCCGGACCCGGCGCCCCCTCGTCGGCGACAGCGGCCGCCTCATGATCGTGGCGGCCGACCACCCGGCACGCGGCGCCCTCGGAGTCGGCGACCGCAGGCTGGCGATGGCCAACCGCGCCGACCTGCTGGAGCGCCTGTGCGTCGCGCTGTCGCGGCCCGGCGTGGACGGGGTGCTCGGCACCGCCGACATCCTGGACGACCTGCTCCTGCTCGGCGCGCTGGAGAACAAGGTCGTCATGGGTTCCATGAACCGCGGCGGTCTGGCCGGCGCCGTCTTCGAGATGGACGACCGGTTCACCGGACACCGCGCCGAGGACATCGCCCGGCTGAACTTCGACGCGGGCAAGCTGCTGGTGCGCGTCGACTACGACGACCCCGGCTCGCTGACCACCCTGGAGTCGACAGCCCGCGCGATCGACGGCATGGCCGCGCACCGGCTCCCCGTGTTCGTCGAGCCGTTCATCTCCCGCCGCGTCGAGGGCACGGTCCGCAACGACCTCACCGCCGAGGCCGTCACCCGCTCCATCGCCATCGCCTCCGGCCTCGGCGGCACCTCCGCCTACACCTGGCTGAAACTCCCCGTCACCAGCGACCCGGACGACATGGCCGCCGTGCTGGAGACGTCGACCCTGCCCGCCGTCCTGCTCGGTGGCGAGGTCGGCAAGGACCAGGAGGGCGCGTACGAGAGATGGCGCAAGGCCCTGCGACTGCCCACCGTCCAGGGTCTGGTCGTCGGCCGGTCCCTGCTCTATCCCGCCGAGGGCAGTGTGGAGACCGCGGTGGACACCGCGGTCGGCCTGCTCTGACCGGAAGGACCCACCACACATGACCAGCGCATACCACCTGCCCGCGGGTAAGGCCACGAGCGGCCCGTACGCCGTGGACATCACGCCGGAGAGCGCCGGCTGGGACTACTCCAGCTTCCGCGTCCTCGAACTTCCGCCCGGCGGCACGCACTTGTTCACCGCCGGGGACAGCGAGTGGATCGTGACCTCGCTCAGTGGCGGCTGCGCCGTCACCGTCAGCGACGACTTCGGCCGCGACGCCTTTGAACTGCGGGGCCGCACCGACGTGTTCAGCGCCGCCAGCGATTTCGTATACGTTCCGCGCGACGCGACCGCCGCCCTCTCCTCGGCCGACGGAGGGCGCTTCGCGCTCTCCGGGGCCCGCTGCTCCCGCCGCCTGCCGGCCCGCTACGGGCCCGCCGAGTCCGTCCCGGTCGAGCTGCGCGGCGCCGGCAACTGCTCCCGCATGGTCCGCAACTTCGGCGCGGCCGGGGCCTTCGAGTGCGACAAGCTCATCGCGGTCGAGGTGATCACTCCGGGCGGCAACTGGTCCTCGTACCCGCCGCACAAGCACGACGAGCACCGGCCGGGCGAGGAGTCCGAGCTGGAGGAGGTCTACTACTTCGAGATCGCCGACCACGAGGGCACGCCCGGCGTCGGCTACCAGCGGGTCTCCCCGTCCGGCCACGGCAGCGGCACGGACGTGCTCGCCGAGGTGCGCGACGGTGACATCGTCCTGGTCCCCGACGGCTGGCACGGCCCTTCCATCGCCGTGCCCGGCCACGACATGTACTACCTCAACGTCATGGCGGGCCCCGACGCCGATCGGAGCTGGCTGATCTGCGACCACCCCGACCACACCTGGATCCGCGACACCTGGCCGAGCCAGCCCGTCGACCCCCGGCTGACCCGAACCACCCAGTGAGGAACCGATGAGCCGCTCCACCCTCCGCCTGACCGTCGCCCAGGCACTGGTGCGTTTCCTGGCCGCGCAGTACACGGAACGCGACGGCGTACGGCACCGGCTGATCGCCGGTACCTGGGGGATCTTCGGCCACGGCAATGTCGCCGGGATCGGCCAGGCGCTCCTTGAGGCCGGCGAGGAGACCATGCCGTTCCACCAGGGCCGCAACGAACAGGCCATGGTGCACGCCGCGGTCGGGCACGCCCGCCAGCTCAACCGGCTCTCCGCCCAGGCGGTCACCACCTCCATCGGCCCCGGCGCGACCAACCTGGTCACCGGCGCCGCCCTGGCCACGGTCAACCGCCTCCCGGTGCTGCTCCTGCCCGGCGACTACTTCGCGACCCGCGCCGCCGACCCGCTGCTCCAGCAGTTGGAGCACCCCGTAGAGGCGGACCTGTCGGTCAACGACACGCTGCGTCCGGTCTCCCGCTACTTCGACCGGATCACCCGCCCCGAGGCGCTGATCCCGTCCGCCCTGAACGCGATGCGCGTGCTCGCCGACCCGGTCGAGACCGGCGCCGTCACCCTCGCCCTGCCGCAGGACGTCCAGGCCGAGGCGTACGACTGGCCCGAGGAGTTCTTCGCCGACCGGATCTGGCACGTACGCCGCCCGGCGCCCGAACCGGCCGAGCTCGCGGCCGCCGCCGAAGCCGTACGGAACGCGCGGCGCCCCCTGATCGTCGCGGGCGGCGGAATCCACCACAGCGAGGCCGAGCCGGCCCTCAAGGCGTTCGTGGAGGCCACCGGCATCCCGGTCGCCTCCACCCAGGCCGGCAAGGGCTCCCTGCGCCACGACCACCCGGCGGACCTCGGTGGCGTCGGCCACACCGGTACCGCTGTCGCCGACGAACTGGCCCGCACCGCCGACCTGGTCATCGGTGTCGGCACCCGCTACACGGACTTCACCACCGCCTCCGCCACGCTCTTCCAGGAGCCGGACGTGCGGTTCCTGAACCTCAACGTCACCGCCTTCGACGCGCACAAGCTGAGCGCACGGACCCTGGTCGCCGACGCCCGCGCCGGTCTCGAAGCCCTCACCGAGGCGCTGTCCGGCCACCGAGTGGACGTGGCGTACGAGGCCGAGTACCGCGCGGGCAAGGAGCGCTGGGACGCGGTCGTGGACGCCGTCTACCGGGCGGACGACGAGTACGCGGTACCCACCCAGACCCAGGTCCTGGGCGCCCTGGACGCCGTGGTCGGCGACGACGACGTCGTCATCAACGCGGCCGGCTCGCTCCCCGGCGACCTGCACAAGCTCTGGCGTGCGCGCGGCCCGCGCCAGTACCACCTGGAGTACGGCTTCTCCTGCATGGGCTACGAGATCCCGGCGGGCATCGGTGTCCAGCAGGCGGCCCCCGGCACCCCCGTGTGGTCGCTGGTCGGCGACGGCACGTACCTGATGATGCCCACCGAGATCGTCACCGCCGTCCAGGAGGGCCTGCCCGTCAACCTGGTGCTGATCCAGAACCACGGGTACGCGTCCATCGGCGGCCTCTCCGAGTCGGTCGGCGGTGAGCGGTTCGGTACCGCCTACCGCTACCGGGCCGCCGACGGGACCTTCACCGGCGCCCCGCTGCCCGTGGACCTGGCCGCCAATGTCGCCAGCCTCGGCATGGACGTCCTGCGCGCCAAGACCGTCCGCGAACTGCGCGACGCCCTGGCCACGGCCCGCGCCTCGGACCGGCCGACGTGCGTGTATGTCGAGACCGACCCGACGCCCACCGCGCCCGCCGCAGAGGCCTGGTGGGACGTACCGGTCGCCGAGGTCGCCTCCCGCGAGGCGGCCGCCCGCGCCCGCGAAACGTACGACCAGCGCGTCGTCGACCGCCGCCGCCACCTCTGATTCCCCCCTCCCTGAATCACCTGCTCACGAAAAGGATCCGCACCTCATGAGGAACATCAACCACTGGATCGGGGGGAAGCCCGTCGAGGGCGCCTCCGGCCGCTTCGGTCCCGTCTACAACCCCGCAACGGGCGCCCAGGAGAAGCAGGTGCCGTTCGCCACGGTGGACGAGGTGGACGCCGCTGTCGCCTCCGCGCAGGCGGCCTTCGAGAGCTGGGGCACCGCCTCGCTCGCCAAGCGCACGACGGTCCTCTTCAAGTACCGCGAGCTGCTCGACGCGCACCGCGACGAGATCGCCGAGCTGATCACCGCCGAGCACGGCAAGGTGCACTCCGACGCGCTCGGCGAGGTCGCCCGGGGCATGGAGATCGTCGAACTCGCCTGTTCCGTACCGCAGTTGGTGAAGGGCGAGCTGTCCACGCAGGTCTCCACCCGCGTCGACGTGGCCGCGATCCGCCAGCCGCTCGGTGTCGTCGCGGGCATCACGCCGTTCAACTTCCCGGCCATGGTGCCGATGTGGATGTTCCCGCTGGCCATCGCCTGCGGCAACACCTTCGTGCTCAAGCCGAGCGAGAAGGTTCCCTCCGCCTCCTTCCGCCTGGCCGAGCTGGCCTCCGAGGCCGGTCTGCCGGACGGCGTCCTCAACGTCGTGCAGGGCGACAAGGCCGCCGTGGACCGCCTGCTGGAGCACCCCGACATCACGGCCGTCTCCTTCGTCGGCTCCACGCCCATCGCCAAGTACATCCAGCTCAAGGGCATCGAGCACGGCAAGCGTGTGCAGGCCCTCGGCGGTGCCAAGAACCACATGCTGGTCCTGCCCGACGCCGACCTGGACTTCGCCGCCGACCAGGCCATCAACGCCGCGTACGGCTCGGCCGGCGAGCGCTGCATGGCCGTCTCCGTCGTCGTCGCCGTCGGCGACACCGGCGACGAGCTGGTCGACAAGATCGCCGAGCGCGCCAAGGGCCTGAAGATCGGCCCCGGCAACGACGCGGCCAGCGAGATGGGCCCGCTCATCACCCGCGAGCACCGCGACAAGGTCGCCTCGTACGTGGAGAGCGCCCGCGCCCAGGGCGCCGAGGTCGTCGTGGACGGCACCGGATTCACCGTCCCCGGGCACGAGGACGGCTTCTTCCTCGGTGTCTCGCTCCTCGACAACGTGCCGGTCACCGCGGACGCGTACAAGGACGAGATCTTCGGCCCGGTGCTGTGCGTGGTCCGCGCGGAGACCTACGACGAGGCCATCGCGCTGATCAACAGCTCCCGCTGGGGCAACGGCACCGCGATCTTCACCCGGGACGGCGGCGCCGCCCGCCGCTTCCAGCTGGAGGTCCAGGCGGGCATGGTCGGCGTGAACGTGCCGATCCCCGTGCCCGTCGGCTACCACTCGTTCGGTGGCTGGAAGGACTCCCTCTTCGGGGACCACCACATCTACGGCAACGACGGCATCGCCTTCTATACCCAGGGCAAGGTCATCACCACCCGCTGGCCCGACCCGGCCGACAGCGGCGGCATCAACCTCGGTTTCCCCAGCAACTCCTGACGGAACCCACACCCCAAGGAGGCCGTGCCCGTCGGCGGCACGGCCTCACCGCAGCGGTCCGTGGCACCGGCACGATCTGCCGGACGCCACGCACCGACGGACACGCGAAGGGAGGGGCTCCCGTGGCAGAGACCGAAACCGCACGCCCGGCCACCGCCGCGGCCTTCGACAGCCTGGAGGTCGCCCTGGACCGGGGCAGCCCGATCCCGCTCTACTACCAGCTCGCGCAGCAACTGGAGTCGGCGATCGAGCACGGGGCGCTCGCCCCGGGCAACCTGCTGGGCAACGAGGTGGACATCGCCGCCCGGCTCGGTCTGTCCCGGCCGACCGTCCGCCAGGCCATCCAGTCCCTGGTGGACAAGGGCCTGCTGGTGCGCCGACGCGGCATCGGCACCCAGGTGGTGCACAGCCAGGTCCGGCGTTCACTGGAACTGAGCAGCCTGTACGACGACCTGGCGGCCGCCGGGCAGAGCCCCGCCACCCGGGTACTGCGCAACGACATCGAGTCGGCCTCCCCGGAGGTCGCCGCGGCTCTCGGCATCCCCGAGGGCCGGGACGTCATCGTGCTCGAAAGGCTGCGCTCCACCTACGGCGAACCCGTGGCCCACCTGTCCAACTACCTGCCCGCCACACTCCTCGACCTGGACACCGAACGGCTGGAGGAGACCGGCCTCTACCGGATGATGCGGGCCGCCGGAATCACCCTGCACAGCGCCCACCAGACCGTGGGCGCCCGCTGCGCCACCGCCGACGAGGGAAGCCTGCTCCACGAGGTGGAGGGCGCCGCGCTGCTCACCATGTGCCGCACGGCCTACGACGACACCGGTCGGGCCGTGGAGTACGGCACCCACGTCTACCGCGCCGCGCGCTACACGTTCGACTTCCAACTGCTCGTCCGACCCTGATCGGCTGCGGCCACCGGGGTGGGAAGGCGCCCGCGGCGGTACGTTGGGCCCGTATCGCACGGGCGCACGGAGCGTGGCGCACGGGAACGGACCACTCCCCGGGACGGAGGAGGTCAGTGTGGCGACGAGCGAGGAGAGCGGCGTGACGCGGCGGCGGGCCGACATGGCGGACGCCGCGGTCGTGCTGCTGGACGCCCGCATGGCGGTGGCCGGCTGGACCGGTGACGCCGAGCGGCTCTTCGGCTATCGCCGGGCCGAGGTCGCGGGCCGGGCCGCGACCGACCTGCTGATGCCCGAGGACGCCGCGCGCCTGCCCGACCTGAGTCGCCGCTGCGGACGGCACGGCGGCTGGACCGGACTCCTCGCGGTGCGCCACCGCGACGGGCACCCGGTCGTCACGACCGTACGGGTCGTACCGGCCGTGGAGGCCGCGGAGGGCCCGCCGCGCTGGGTGGTCCTGGCCGCCGACTCGACCGGCGCCGCGGGCTGGGACATGAGCCGCACCGTGCTGGAGAGGCTGGCCTCGCACTCGCCCATCGGCCTGGCCATCGTCGACGAGGACCTGCGGTACGTGTGGTCGAACGCGGCCCTGGAGCAGTTCGGCGGCGGACCCGCGCACGAACGGATCGGGAAACGGCTCGCCGACATCCAGCCCGGCCTGGACGCCCAGGCGCTGGAAGCGGTGATGCGTCAGGTCCTGGAGACCGGCGAGTCGGTCGTCGGCTACGAACACTTCGGTGCGGTCCGCTCGGCGCCGCACCGGTACACGGCCCACGCGATGTCGTTCACCCGGCTCGACGACGACCACGGCAACCCGCTCGGCGTGTACTACACCGTGGTGGACGTCACCGAGCGCCACCGGGCCCGTGCCCGCCTCACCCTTCTGGACCAGGCGGGCAAGTGCATCGGCCGCACCCTGGACGTCATGCGCACCGCGCAGGAGCTGGCCGACGTGGCGGTGCCGGGCCTCGCCGACTTCGTCACGGTCGATCTGCTGGAGACCGTCCTCGAAGGAGGCGAGCCCGCCCCCGGACCGCTGAGCGCCGCGGACCCCGTGCCGCTGCGGCGGGCCGGCCACCAGTCGGTGAACGAGGGCGTCCCGGAGGCCGTCGTCCAGATCGGGCAGGTGGCCTCCTACCTGGCCGGGGCGCCCCCGATCCGCGCGCTGGTCGGCGGCGAGTCCTGGATCGAGGAGCGGCTCGACCCGCTGGCCCCGGAATGGGCCACGGACATCACCCGGGCCGCCACGTTCCTCGACCTCGGACTGCACACCGCGATGATCGTGCCGGTGCGGGCGCGCGGCACCACGCTCGGGATCACCGCGTTCTTCCGGCGCCACCGACAGGACCCCTTCGACCAGGACGACCTGGGCCTGGCCGAGGAGTTCGTCGGCCGCGCGGCCCTGTGCCTCGACAACGCCCGCCGCTACACCCGGGAGCGCGACGCGGCCCTCGTACTGCAGCGCCATCTGCTGCCCCACCGGCTCCCCGAGCAGGACGCGATGGAGGTCGCCGCCCGCTACCGGCCGGCCGACGAGCTGACCGGACTCGGCGGCGACTGGTTCGACGTCATCCCGCTGTCGGGAGCGCGCGTCGCCCTGGTGGTGGGCGACGTCGTCGGCCACGGCATCGAGGCCGCCGCGGCCATGGGCCGGCTCCGGGCCGCCGTACAGACCCTCGCCGACCTGGACCTGCCGCCCGAGGAGGTCCTCGCACACCTCGACGACCTGGTCGACCGGGCCGGATACGAGGACGACTCCGTGGCGGCCGCCGGCGCCGGCGCCGACGGCGTCCGGGCGAAGGGCGCCAGCTGCCTGTACGCGGTCTACGACCCGGTCGGCGGCCGGTGCTCCATGGCCGCCGCGGGACACGGCCTGCCCGTGATCGTCGCGCCGGACGGCACGGTCGACTTCCCCGAACTGCCGCCGGGCCCCGCGCTCGGCGTGAGCGGCCCGCCCTTCGAGTCGGTCGAACTGCCGCTCGCGGAAGGCAGCGTGCTCGCCCTGTGCACCGACGGACTGCTCGCCGCCGAGGGGCCTGCGCCGGAGCGGGACGCCGCCGCCGACCGGGAGCGGCTGCGCCGCGTGCTGGAGCGACCGGCGCCCAGCCTCGACGACCGCTGCCAGGCCGTGGTGGACGCGCTGGTCCCGGCGCGCCCGCCGGACGACGTGGTGCTGCTGATGGCCCGCGCCCGCCGCCTGGGCGCGGAACGGACGGTGTCCTGGGAGCTGCCCGTTGACCCGGCGGCCGTCGCCGACGTGCGCAAGCGGACGTCACGGCAGCTGTGCGAATGGGGCCTGGACGAGCTGACCTTCACCACCGAACTCGTCGTCAGCGAACTCGTCACCAACGCGATCCGGCACGCCTCCGGGCCGATGAGACTGCGGCTGATCGTGTCACGGGCCCTGGTCTGCGAGGTCTGGGACGCCAGTGCCACCGCCCCGCACCTGCGCCATCCGAAGACGACCGACGAGGGCGGCCGCGGCCTGTTCCTGGTCTCCCAGTTCACCCAGCGCTGGGGGACGCGCTACACCCCGGACGGCAAGATCATCTGGACCGAGCAGTCACTGACGGGCCCGGAGATCTGAGCGGGGCGCACGACCAGGCGGCCCGGCGAGGCGGCCCGGCAGGGCCGCACGGGGCTGCGGTACGGGGCTGCGGCACGTTTCGCTCCGCTTTCTGCCGCGCCCGTTGTGCCTGACGGGGCATTAAGTCACTTTTGTCGCATAGTGCGTCCGGAGGTCGACCCGGACCGGCCGTCCGCGCGCCCCGTGGTTCACCTCCTCGTGCCCGCACCCAACGAGGAGTGACGCCTCATGTCCGACACCGCGTCCCGGCGGTCCGTACTGCGCCTGCTGAGCGGCGCGACCGCCGTCGCCCTGGCCGCGACCTCGGGGCTCCCGCCCCTCGCGTATGCCGCGGCTCGGCGACCACCGGCCGCGGGCCCCCGCGTCGAGGGGCTGCTCACCCGGCTCACCCTGGACGAGAAGCTCTCCCTGCTGCACGGCGCCACCGACCCGAAGCACCTCGGCCAGGCCGGCTACGTCCCTGGCGTCGAGCGGCTCGGCATCCCGTCGCTCCGCCTCGCCGACGGCCCCGCCGGAGTCCGCGTCAAGCAGCCCGCCACCGCCCTGCCCGCGCCCGTGCTGCTCGCCGCCGCCTTCGACCCCGGCCTCGCCCGCCGCTACGGCCAGGTCATCGGGCGAGAGGGCCGCGCCCTCGGCCAGGACGTGCTGCTCTCCCCGATGGTCAACCTCATCCGCACCCCGTACGCGGGCCGCAACTTCGAGACGTTCAGCGAGGACCCGCTGCTCTCCGCCGACCTCGTGGCCGAGGAGATCATGGGGATCCAGAACGAGGGCCTCATCGCGACCGTCAAGCACTACGCGATGAACAACCATGAGATGGACTGCGACTCCGTCGACGTGCGCATCGACGAGCAGACCCTCAACGAGGTCGAACTGCGCCCCTTCGAGGCCGCCGTCGGCGCCGGCGCCCGCGCGGTCGTGGGCGCCTACAGCAAGGTCAACGGCACCTGCGCCCGCGAGAACGGGGAACTCCTCACCGGCACCCTCCGCGACCGCTGGGGCTTCGACGGCTGGGTGATGACCGACTGGCACGCGGCCCACAGCACCGTCGCCGCGCTCATCGCGGGTCTGGACATGGAGATGCCGAACGGCACGTACTTCGGGGCCGCCCTGAAGACAGCCGTCCAGAACGGGAGCGTCGCCGAGGAGTACGTCGACCGGGCCGTACGCCGGATCCTCACCGCGATGGACGACTTCGGGCTGCTCGACGGCAGCGCCAGGCCGCGCCCGGACCGGAACGCGGCGGCGGGCGCGGCGGTCGCCCTGGAGGTCGCCAAGGCGGGCGCCACCCTCCTGCACAACAGGAACGGCACACTGCCCCTGACCGGCGAGGCCGCCCGCACCATCGCCGTCGTCGGCCCCACCGGCTCCCTCCCCTTCGTCAGCGGCGGCGGCAGCGCCCACGTCGTCCCCGACCACGCCGACAGCCCATTGGACGCCATCACCTCCCGTGCGGGACAAGGCGCCCGGGTGTCGTACGCGCTCGGCGAGGACCTCTTCGGCAAGCCCCTGCCCGAGGGCGCGCTCTCGGCGGGCATCGACCCGGACGGCCAGCCGGTCGCCGCCGGGAAGACCTGGACGTACGACGGGGCGCTCACCGTCGAGGACGACGACGAGTGGACCCTCGTCATCCACTACTCCGGAACGCGGCCCAAGGTGCTCCTCGGCGGAGTCGACCTCTTCCCGGTGGCGGCCGGGCTCGCGGAGCACTTCACGGGCGGTCTGGTGTCGACCGCGCCCGACGGACTCGCGGTGCGCCGCAGGACGCTCGATCTCACCGCCGGTGAACACAGGGTCGAGATCACCGCGAAGGGCGGCGCCCAGGGACAGACGTTCCGGCTGCGGCACGCCACCGGTGCGACCCGCGCCCAGGACCTCGCCGAGGCGGTGAAGGCGGCGCGGACCGCGCACAGCGTCGTGCTCTTCGGGTACGAGGACGCCACCGAGAACCAGGACCGCACGACCCTCGCCCTCCCCGGCCACCAGAACCGGCTGATCGAGGCGGTGACGGCGGCGAACCCGCATACCACCGTCGTCCTCAACACCTCCTCCTCGACCTCGATGCCCTGGCTGGAACGCACCGCCGCCGTGCTGCAGATGTACTACCCGGGTCAGGAGGGCGCGGCCGCCACCGCCGCCGTCCTGTTCGGCGACTGCGACCCCGGCGGACGGCTCACCCAGTCCTTCCCGGCCGACGACGACCACCACCCGGTAGCGGGCGACCCGCGCCGCTACCCGGGCGTCAACGGCGTCGAGGAGTACGCGGAGGGCGTCCACGTCGGCCACCGCTGGTACGACGCCGAGGGGGTGCGCCCGCTGTTCCCGTTCGGGCACGGGCTCTCGTACACCTCCTTCGCGTACGAGGGACTGCGGGTGGCACGGACCGCGGACGGGCTGGACGTGGAGTTCACCGTGCGGAACACCGGGCGACGGGACGGTGTCGACGTCCCGCAGGTCTATGTGGGCCCGTCGCCGGATCTCCGACTCGACCAGCCCGTAAGGGTGTTGAGCGGCTATCAGCGGCTCGCGCTGCGGGCGGGGGAGTCGCGCCGGGTCACCGTGCGCGTCGACGCGCACACCCTCTCCTCGTGGGACACGAAACGGCACGACTGGGTCCTCGGCACCGGGCGGCGGACCGTGTGGGTGGGGGCCTCGTCGGGCGAACTGCGGCTCAGCGGGAGGGTGCAGGTGTGAGGGACCCGCGGGACGCCGTGCTGTCACAGCGACCGGGTAGGCTGCCCGGCGTGCGCTCGGGGCCGAGCGCACGCCGGGTACGGCCCGGCTCGCGGTGAAGGGAAGGAACCGGCGTTGCACGTCCAGGAGTGGCTAGAGACCGTGCCTGCGGTCAGCATCTACGCGCTGGTGGGCCTGGTCATCGGCCTGGAGAGCCTGGGCATTCCGCTGCCGGGCGAGATCATCCTCGTCTCCTCGGCACTGCTCGCCTCCCAGCACGGTGACATCAACCCCGTCATCCTCGGCGCCTGCGCGACCGCCGGCGCGATCATCGGGGACTCCATCGGCTACGCCATCGGCCGCAAGGGCGGCCGCCCGCTGCTCGCCTGGCTCGGCGCGAAGTTCCCCAAGCACTTCAGCGAAGGCCATATCGCCACCGCCGAGCGGTCCTTCGAGAAGTGGGGCATGTGGGCGGTGTTCTTCGGCCGCTTCGTCGCCCTGCTGCGGATCTTCGCGGGCCCGCTCGCGGGTGTGCTGCGCATGCCCTACTGGAAGTTCCTGATCGCCAACGTCCTCGGCGGCGTCCTCTGGGCCGGCGGCACCACGGCGGTCATCTACTACGTGGGCGTGGTCGCCGAATCCTGGCTCAAGCGCTTCTCCTGGCTCGGCCTGGTCCTGGCCCTCCTCATCGGCCTCACCTCCATGCTGATCATCAAGCGCAAGGCGAAGAAGGTTTCGGCGGAGAGGGCGGCCGAGCGGGCGGCAGCCGAGCCGGAACCGGTCCCGGCGACCGACTAGCCGACCAGGGGCTCGCGCCCGGTCGGGGTGCCGGTGTTCCCCTGACGGGCGCGGCCCGTTCAGGGGCGCGGGGAACTGCGCGACCAGCCACGGCCGGCCCGCGGACCGCGACGAACCTCAGCCCCCGTGGGCAGCCCGGTGCTCCCGAGCCAGTGCCACGTACACCGTGCCGTTCAGCGAAATGCCCTCGCGCTCCTCGTCCGTGAGCTCCCGCTTGACCTTGGCGGGTACACCCGCGACGAGCGACCCTGGCGGCACCCGCATCCCCTGCGGCACCAACGCCTGCGCGGCGACCAGCGAACCCGCCCCGATCACCGCCCCGTTGAGAATCGTCGCCCCCATCCCGACCAGACAGTCGTCCTCGACAGTGGCACCGTGCACCACGGCGTTGTGCCCGATGGACACCCGCTCGCCGACGGTGACGGGGAAACCGGGGTCGACATGGAGCGTGCAGTTGTCCTGCACGTTGCTGTCCGCGCCGATGACGATGGGCCCGCACTCGGCCCGCAGCACCGCCCCGTACCAGACGCTCGCGCCCGGGTACAGCGTCACCTCGCCGAGCACCACGGACATCGGGGCGACGAACGCCTCCTGAGCCACCTTCGGATCCTTGCCGCCCACGCCCGCGATCAGCGCCTCGTGCGTCATCGCCGTCTCCTCGTTCTCGTTGGTACCGGCACCGTAAGCGATGGGACCCCGGCAGGGTGGGGCGAAGATCACAGGCGCCCGAGCTCATGGGCGGACGTCACGCTGAGTACGGTGAGCGGGTGCCGAAGCGCAAGAACACGTTCTCATCCCGGCGGCGCCGCCTCGTGCAGCGTGCCGTCCACGCGGGCTGGGCCTGGGCGCAGCGGACGGGCGCGGTGACCGCGGAGCGGCCCGGACGGCTGCGCTTCGGCGCGATGGGAACAGGTACCAGGCTGGCGTTCCCGCAGGGTACGGTCTTCGGCGAGCCGTGGATCCACCTCGGCGATCACTGCATCATCGCCGAACAGGTCACGCTCACCGCCGGGTTGATGCCCGACCTCGACCTCGGCCCGGACCCCATCCTCCGCATCGGCGACGGCGTCGTCCTCGGCCGCGGCAGCCACGTCATCGCCGACACGACGGTAACGATCGGCAGCGACTGCTACTTCGGGCCGTACGTGTACGTGACGTCCACCAACCACTCGTACGACGACCCGCACGAGCCCATCGGCAAGCAGTGGCCGCGGATGGAGCCGGTGCAGATCGGCCCGGGTTGCTGGATCGGCACGGGTGCGGTGATCCTGCCGGGGGCGCGGATCGGCCGGAACGTCGTGGTGGCGGCCGGCGCGGTCGTACGCGGAGTCGTCCCCGACCACGCGGTGGTGGCCGGGGCACCGGCCCGGGTCGTGCGGCGCTGGACCCCCGGCGACGGCTGGCAGCCGCCGCTGCGTACGCCCGCACCGGTGCCGATCCCCGACGGGGTCACGCCGGAGCAACTGCTCGCGCTGGCGGAGCTGGACGCGGAGAGCGTCGCGGGATTGAGGGCCGTCGAGGACGCAGACGAAGACGCGCACGTAGACGTACGCGCCGAGTCCTGATCCGGCCGGCCGGCCGACGGGCTTCGGCCGGAGGCGCGTGGGGCTCGTGGAGCTGTGGTGGCTCGGCCCGTGAGGGGCTCACCCCGTCGCCAGCAGCACAGTCCCCACCAGCGCCAGGCCCGCGCCCGCCGCCTGGACACCGCGCAGCCGCTCGCTGAGGAAGCCGCGCGCGGCGAGGGCCGTCACCACCGGGCAGAGCGAGGCGAGAACGGCGGCCACGGTGACCGGGCCGTGCTGGGCGGCCAGCGAGTACGTGCCGTTGGCGGCCACGTCCGCGAGACCGACGAAGGCCAGGGCCGGCAGGGACTCCCACGCGATCTTCGGGGGAGCGACGGTGCCGCGCCGGACGGCGACGTACAGAGCCGTGCCACCCGTGAGGACGTTGGTGACGCGCTGGACGAACAGGGCGAGGAAGAGGCCGGTGAGCGTGGTCGACGCCTCGGCGATCAGGGCCATCACCGCTCCGAAGCCGAACGCCGCGACCAGGGTGAGCAGCACGGCCTGCCGCTGCACGGGAGCACCCCTGAACTGCGGGCCGCCCGCGAGGACGACCCCCGCGACGGCGACCGCGATGCCCGCGCACTGCACCAGCCCCGGGCGCTCGCCGAGCACGAGACCCACCGCCACGGGGACGGCGATGCTGAGCGACGCGAGCGGCGAGACGACGCCCATCGGGCCGAGGGCGAGCGCCTTGTAGAAGGCCAGCATCGCGACGGGTCCGACGAGGCCCGCCGCCACCGCGAACCACAGCTGCGGGCCCGTCTCGCTCCAGGCGCCCGTCACGAGGACGATCACGCCGAGCACGACCGTCGCGATCGACTGCGAGACCACCACCACCGTCAGCGCGGGCGTACGCCGTGCCAGCAGCCCTCCGCCGAAGTCGGCCAGGCCCCACAGAAGGCTTGTGGCCAGGGCGAAGAGTGCTGTCATCACATACCTCGCAGTACAGTTCGATGAACGATCCGGTGCACCACACCGTAGTTCAGTTCATTGAACTGTGTCATCCAAAATATTGAACGAGTCTCGCGAGAGCAGTGCGAGAGCACGCGAGAACACACGACAACCACGAGATCATTGGACGGAACGTGTCGGACCTCGACCTGCTGACCCAGTCCCTGGCGCGCAACGTCAAGCGCTGGCGCACCGAGCGCGGCTTCACCCTGGAGGTGCTCGCCGCCCGCGCCGGGGTCAGCCGCGGCATGCTGATCCAGATCGAGCAGGCCCGGACCAACCCCAGCCTGGGCACCGTCGTCAAGATCGGCGACGCGCTCGGCATCAGCATCACCACGCTGCTCGACTACGAGCAGGGCCCGAAGGTCCGGATCGTCCCGGCCGACCAGGCCGTACGGCTCTGGCACACCGACGCGGGCAGCTACAACCGGCTCCTCGCGGGCGCCGAAGCCCCCGGCCCGCTGGAGATGTGGGACTGGCTGCTGATGCCGGGTGAGGGCAGCCCCTCCGACCCGCACCCCGCGGGCACGGTCGAGCTCCTGCACGTCACGAAGGGCGAACTGACGCTCACCGTCGACGGCGCGGAGCACCGCGTCCCCGCTGGCGCGAGCGCCTCCTTCGAGGCCAACACCCCTCACACATACGCCAATTCAGGAGACGTACCGCTGGAGATGGTCATGGCCGTGTCGGTCCCGGGCGTGCACTGAGCCACGTGTCCGGGGCCGTGCGTGCGGCTGTTAGCGTGCCGTCATGCGCGCACCCATCGGACACTTCGACGACGCCGCCCCGGCTCCCGACCGCCTCGACACACTGACCCGCCCCGTCGCCGACGCCGTACGCCAGTGGCGTGGCAGCGTCCCCGCGGACCAGATCGTGTACGTCGACACCGAGCCGGAGTGGGCCGACACCGCCACCTTCGTCGAGCACTACGGCGGGGAACTTCTGGAGCGGTCCGCCAACTGTGTGGTCGTCGCGGGCAAGCGCGGCGGGGAGAGCACGCTCGCCGCGTGCGTCGTGCTCTCGACCACCCGGGTCGATGTGAACGGCGCGGTGCGCCGCCAACTCGGCGCGCGCAAGGCGTCGTTCGCCTCGATGGACACGGCGACCGGCGAGACCGGCATGGAGTACGGCGGGATCACGCCGATCGGACTCCCCGCGGACTGGCCGGTGTTGGTGGACTCGGCGGTGGTCGACCTTCCGTACGTGCTGGTCGGCAGCGGCCGTCGGCGGGGGAAGCTGCTCGTGCCGGGGAAGGCGTTCGCGGAGCTGCCGAATGCCGTGGTGATGGAGGGGCTTGGGGTCGCCTGACCCGCTGCGTCACGTGGTCGCGTGGTGGGCCAGGGCCAGGTGGGGGTCCGTCTCGCCCGGCGCGGGTGACGGGTCCGCGTGGACCTGGGCCGCGGTGAGTCCCGGTGCGGCATGCAGCAGGGCGTGTTCGGCCTCGACCGCGATGGCGTGGGCGTGGGCGTGCCGTACGCTCGCCTCGCCGTCGACGCCGCGATCCTGCCGGTGCCTGTGCTCGTCCTGGTGGCTGTGCCCGTGGTGCCCGGCGCTCACAAGGGTCCCCTTTCCGGTTTCCGGTGTGCTCGGTGGACTCGACGACTCCACAGAGCCGCTACGTGCGTATGAGCGCACGCATGCACTTGTCGCTGCGCACGATGAGCGTCCGCGCACGCCCGGTGAGGAACAGTTCACTCTCGCCGCGGAGCTGTTCGCCCTTCTGGGGGACCGGACCCGTCTCGTTCTGCTGCACGCCCTGGCCGAGGACGAGGCCGACGTCACGATGCTCACGGAGCGCTGCGGCGCGGCCCGGCCGGCGGTCGGCCAGTATCTGGCGCGGCTGCGGCTCGCGGGTCTCGTCAACATGCGTAAGGAGGGCCGCCGGGTGATCTGCTCCCCGCGCGACGGCCCTCTGTGCCGGGTCGTGGACGAGGCGCTGAACCTCGCCGATCACCGGCTCGGCGACCGGCCGGCGCACGACTGAGGCGGCTTGTTTTGGGCCCTGCCCTCGGGTACTCGGGGCGTGAGCCGCAGATTGCCTCCGGGCGCGGGACGCCGACGCGGGTGATGCTGGTGGGGACGGAACCACGACCCCGAGGGTGCTTCCGACGCTGTCGGACATCCGCGTACGCCGGTCAGCACAATCCAGGACGGTATTGCCATGAACCGCGACGCAACACTCCGAAGCGACGTCATCTCCAGCCATGCGGTGGTCGGTGCCCCGTGCTGGGTCAGCCTGACGGCACGCGACCAGCAGGCCGCGGAGGACTTCTACCGCGCGGTGCTGGGCTGGCGGTTCCGGTCGGCCAGGCTGATGGACCGGATCCGGATCGCGTACGCGGAAGGGGTGCCCGTCGCGGGCATCGCCGCCGTGGCCTCCATGTGGCAGATGGCCGTGGCCTGGACCCCGTACTTCGCGGTGGCCAGTGCGGACGAGGCCGTCGCCCGGGGCCAGGAGCGCGGCGGTACGACGGCGGTCGGGCCCATCGGCTTCCCGCCGGGCCGGGCCGCCCTGCTGGCCGACCGTGACGGCGCCGTCTTCGGCATCTGGGAGGGCCAGCTCGTCGCCGGCTGGGAGACCTGGCGGCGGGCGGCCCCGGCCTTCCTGCGGCTGCATACGCGCAACGCCTTCGATGCCGCCATGTTCTACGGCGAGGTCCTGGAGTGGGCCACCTCGGAGCACGGCTGCGTCGAGGTCCACTACGACGGGGACGAGGTCGTGCTGCGCAGCGACGGCGACGTGGTGGCCCGTATCCACTCCGGCGCGGTGGAGGCGGCCCCCGATCCCACGATCCGGCCGCACTGGCAGGTCCACTTCGCGGTCGACGACGTCGACGCGTGCGTGCGCGCGGCGCTGGCCCACGGGGGCACGGTCCAGGACGGGGTGTCCTCGCAGGAGGCGGTACTGCGGGATCCCGACGGTGCGCAGTTCACGGTGACGTCGCGGAAGGAGCGGTGAGACCGCGAGGCCGTGCCGCCGGAACGGCCGCCCTGCCGGGATGGTGGGACGGCACCGCCGGAACGATGGGATCGCGCCACCAGAATGAATGCCTCCGGCCGAAATAGGGCCATCAGTGACTTGAATTGATGAATGTGGCACGGAGTTCCCCGCGAATCAATTGAAAACGCTTGCTCTCGCCCCGGCACGGCGCGTACACCTGTCCCTCGCAACACTTGTATTCCGGGGGGATGTTGGCATATGCAAGGAACGGTCGACGGATTCAGTTATGGATTGGTCACGCCGCTGACGGCCTACGCCATGGCCTGCCTGGGAGCGGCTCTGGGGCTGCGCTGCATCACCCGGTCACTGCGCAACGATCAGTCGTGGAGGCCCGGTTGGCTGGCGCTCGGAGCGGCCTCGATCGGATCCGGAATATGGACGATGCATTTCATCGCCATGATCGGATTCCAGGTTGAGGAAAGTCGTATTCGCTATGACGTCGGCCTGACGATTCTCAGCCTCGCCGTGGCGATCATCGTCGTCGGCCTGGGCGTCTTCGCCGTCGGTTATCGCGGCGCGAGCACGGCGACCCTGCTCATGGCGGGCACCTTCACCGGCATCGGCGTCGCGGCCATGCACTACATAGGCATGGCGGCCATTCGCGTGCACGGCAGCCTCCAGTACGACGTCCCGACGGTAGCCCTCTCGGTCGTGATCGCCATCGTCGCCGCGACCGCCGCGCTCTGGGCAGCGGTCGCGATCCGCGGCTTCCTGACGAGCCTGGGGGCCAGCCTCGTCATGGGCGTCGCCGTCTCCGGCATGCACTACACGGGCATGGCGGCCGTCAGCGTGCACCTGCACGGTGCGACCGGCGCGCCGGGGGCCGGCGGCTCCGCCTACTCGCTCCTGCTCCCGATGCTGATCGGCCCGGTCCTCTTCCTGCTCCTTGCGGGAGTGGTGGTGATGTTCGACCCGATGCTGGTCCTCGGGGACGGCGACTGGCGGCGCCCCGTCGCCGGCCGACGTGCGCCCGCGCCGCAGGCGAGCCCTACCGGAGAGCCCGGCTCCCTGTTCGAGGCGCCCTCCGACGCGGATCGGCGTGTGTATGGACCGGGGGCGCCGGCACCACGTAGCTGGTGATCGTGCGCCGGTATCGGTCAGCCCAGGCACGGGATCTCGATCGCCGGGGCTGCGATGCCCGGTGCGTTCACTGCCGGATTCACGAGATCCGGCCTGACGGCGGCATGCTCATGGCGCGGTTGGGGCCGTCGCGGTCCGGCCGGTCGTCTCAGACAGCCACAGTGGCCTGAGCGTGCTCCAGACCGGTGGCCGTCGAGAGGAACGCGAGGGTTCGTACCCCCGAGGTGTGCGCCGCGGTGTCGGAGCGGCCCGAGTGCCCACTGTTCTCGTCGTGGTCGAGATGGATCGGTGCGCTCCCCGCGCGGTGCCGCTGCAGGGCGGCACAGAGTTTCCAGCCGTGCCAGGCGGGCACCCGCGCGTCATTGCCGCCGGTGACGAACAGAACCGGCGGACCGGCCACTGGGGAATCCGCGTCGACCACCCGCTGGTACGGCGAGAGGTCCCGCAGCGCCCGCCGCATACCGGGGTCGTCGGGGTCGCCGTACTCGTCCTGCCAGAGGCGGCCGAGGCCGCCCTCCTGATAGCGGAGCAGGTCGGTGAGCGGCGCCGCACAGACCCCCGCGGAGAACAGGCCGGGGGCCTGGACCAGCGCCGCCGCCGCGATGAGGCCCCCGTTGCTGGCGGCCAGGACGGCCGGGCGTGCGGGGCCGGTCTCGGCGCGTTCCACGAGCGCGTCGGCCGCCGCGCACAGGTCTTCCACCACACGGGCCTTTCCGGCCGCGCGGCCCGCTTCCGCCCAGGCCGGCCCGTACTCCCCGCCGCCCCGCGCATGCACCCAGGCGACCCGGCCGCCTGCCTGGAGCCAGGCCGCGATCATCGGGTCCCAGCCCGGTTCGAGAGGGATACCGAAGCCGCCGTACACCGTGACGAGCGTCGGTCTGGGCCCACGCGGCGCCGCCGTCCCGGGGTCGCAGAGCGTCACGGGTACCGGGGTTCCGTCCCGGCTCACCACGGTGATGGTGCGCAGCGGTGAGCGGCGCAGCCGGGCGGGCAGGGGTTCGCCGAGGGCGAGGCGGCTGGCGTGGGTGCCGTACCGGGGGTCGTCCGCGAGCAGCCAGAGGCCGTCACCGGCACGCCCTGCCCGGTCCCGTGCCACCGGGCCGAGCCGAAGCCTGGCCGGCCAGGTCACGACGGCGCCGCGGTCGTCCGACGGGAACGGCGATCCGGCCTTGAGACGGTGGACGGTCAGCGTGCGCACAGTGCCTCGCTGCCGGAGCGCCACGATCCCGGTCCCCGAGGCCGTACGCAGCACGCGCAGGGCGCGCACGGGTGCCGGGCCGCCGTCCGCCGGCGCGGGAACGACCGTACGAGGCACGGCGCGAGGTCCGTCGTCCAGGGCGGTCAGGTCGATCGCGCGGATGTCACCGTCCGCCAGGTAGCAGGTGTCATCGGCGAGTTCGAGTGCGGTGACCCGGCTGCCCGCCAGGTCCAGCGGCTTCCAGTCGGGCACCGCCGGTCCCCGCCAGCGCGCGAACCACCAGCGGGTGACACTTTCGCCGGGGGTACGAGTCCGCACCAGCAGCCAGTCCCCGGTTCCGGCGTGCAGCGAAAGCCGGACGGGTCCTCGCACGGGCAGCCGCACCGTGTGCTGGGTCCCCGTGGCCAGGTTCCGGGCAAGGAGGGTGTGCTCGGTCCGGCTGCCCGCGCCGTAGAGCAGCCATCGGCCGACGAACGCGAGGGGCGTGTGGGGTGCGGCGTGCGGGAGGTGCTCGGGCCGGGTGCCGGGCCGGGTGGACAACAACTGGAGTCCACCGTCCTCACGTCCGTCGTAGTGCACCTGTACGGCGGCGAACCCGCCTTCGGGAGAGACCCCCCAGTGGGCGATCCGGCCGAACTCGGCCTCCCGGCAGTCGAGCAGGACGCGCCGCCCGTCGGGGGTGTCGTCCTGTCCGACCAACAGGTCGCCGCCCGGCTGGTGTTCGCGCCGGAACACCAGCCCGCCCGCCTCCACCGGGGGGTCGACCGGACGCCCGTAGGCCGAGCGCTCCGCGCCGGAGAGCAATTCATGCCAGCGGTGGTCACCGGGCCCCTGCGCGACCCCGGCCAGCAGACCGCGCTGGGTCTCGAGCCAGGCCCGGGTCCGTGCGGAGCCCATCTCCTCCAGCCATCGGTACGGGTCGGGTGCCTCGGCGCTGTCGTCGGCCGACGGCTCCCGCTCGGTCTCCGACGCGCTATCCATGGCGGGTCGCCGCGGGCTCTTCGGCTTCTTCGGGCGCATCGGGCTCTGCTCCGAGGGACGTCTGCCCGCTCCTTGCGTGGCGTACGGTCACGACGCCGCCCAGGACGGCGAGCGCCAGGACGACGGCGGCGGCGATGTTCAGGGTCGCGGGCAGGCCGAGGGCGTGCACGGACAGCCCGGCGAGCGCCGGTCCCGCGGGGGCGATCGCCTGGGCGAGGAAGCCGACTCCGCTGTGCACCCGGCCTTGCAGCTCCGGCGGTGTGATGCGCATCTCGGCGGCGGACACCACCACGGTGATGACCGGTCCCGCCGCCGCGGCCAGCGCGATCAGGGGCAGGGCGGCCCATGGTTCACGGAAGACCGCGAAGCCCACCAGGCAGAGCGCGACCACGCCGGTCCCGGCGCCGATCCCGGTCCCGGGCGTCAGCCGCTGAGCCACGGGGGCCGCGAGCAGCGATCCCACCAGGGCACCGCCGCCCAGCGCCGCGACCTGTGCGCCCACGTCCAGGGCCGAGCCCCCGGCTCCCGCGGTCGACACGATGACGATCAGCAGACCGTTGAAGACGAGGTTGAGCACGGTGGCGTTGAGGGCGGCGTACCGCAGGAACGGCTGCCGCCAGATGAAGCGGATTCCCTCTGTGGCGGCCCGCACCGGGCTGCTCCGTTCCTCCTCCTCCGCGGGTTCCTGGTGCGGCCCGACCGCGGGCAGCAGCGTCATGCACAAGACGGCCGCGGCATAGGTGGCGGCGTCGGCGGCGAAGACCCAGTGCGCGTCGACAGCCAGCAGAGCTCCGCCTGCCAACGGCCCCGCGATCATGGCGACCGCGGCCCGGATCTGGATCAACCCCAGTGCTTTGGGCCGCAGTTCGGGATGGACGTATGACCGTACGGCGACGTTCTCGGCCGGGGCCAAGGTGCTGCCGGTCGCGCCGAGCAGCACGGCGGTCGCCAGGAGGACGGGCAGGGTGACGGCGTCCTTGAGGAGGAGCAGCGCGAAGGCGGCCAGGACCACTGCCCCGGTGAGGTTCCCCGCGCGCAGCAGACTCCGCCGGGAGTACCGGTCGGCCAGCACCCCCGCGGGCAGCCTGGCCGCGATGACGCCGATCGCCAGTACGGTGCTGACCAGCCCCGCCTGCCGCAGGTCACCGGTGGTCCGCAGCGCCACCACCGGAAGGGCGATCAACGAGGCGGCGGTACCCAGGGCCGATGCGGACTCCCCGGTGAACAAGAGCCAGAACGGCCGCCCGAGACCGCGGCTCGTACCGCTGGTCATGACACCACCTCCGTGAACCGTCTTGGGGATCTGTTCTCAGGAATTCGTTCTCAGGCATTCGTTCTCGACCGAGCTGTACCGTGGTGACTTCGGGTAGGCCGCATCCGTCGCGGCCTACCCGAAGTTGTTCGCGCACGTGCTTCCGGCCGGCTCCGGTCAGTCACAGGCGAAGGGGCTGACCATGCTGGGAGCCGGGTCACAGGGCGGACGCGGGCCTCAGCAGAGGAAGAGGCTGACGAAGCTCCAAGGGGCGTCGATGACGGTCTCCTCGTCGAGCTCCTGCAGCGAGAGAATGTTGGACATTCGGATTCACCTCCTTCACGGCGTCATGAAGCCTGGTCACACGTCGGACATGGGCCTCAGCAGGCGAAGAGGCTGACGAAGCTCCAGGGGGCGTCGATGACGGTCTCCTCGTCGAGCTCCTGCAGCGCCAGGATGTTGGACATCCGAATTCACCTCCTTTCCGTCCCGGTAGGGACGTTGGTTCCGGGATGCTGTCCGGCCGATGCTCACCCGTACGACGAGTGGGCACCGGGGAGCATGCATGACCCGGGGTTCTTGACGGCCTCCTGCGCGAGCAGCGCTCCGGCCGAGCCTGTCGCCAAGTCGGTCGACAGGCGTACGAGCTGGTCTCCGAGCAGAACCCGCGCCCCGTTGTGCGGCGCGACGTGCAGGGCCAGCGAGCTCATGTGTTCGTGCGCCGCGGTCAGCCATGGGGCATGCCGCGTGGCCGCGTGGGACAGGAAGTACGCAAGCCCGG
This sequence comes from Streptomyces sp. NBC_00878, assembly GCF_026341515.1. Lineage (NCBI taxonomy): Bacteria > Bacillati > Actinomycetota > Actinomycetes > Kitasatosporales > Streptomycetaceae > Streptomyces > Streptomyces sp. NBC_00878. Next base: position 9,495,168 of record NZ_JAPEOK010000001.1, read on the forward strand.
CCCGGCCGTTGAACAGCCCGCCATGGATCACGACGCGTGCGTCCGTCGCCTTCGCGGCCGCGGTGACGATGCGGTCGGCTTCCAGCCTGCTTGCCTGCGCATCGGGCAAGGCCATTGCGGCGAGCGCCACCCCGGCCGAGCCCTCCGCGACGTAGGCGAGCAGCCGGTTCGAACTGTGCATCTGCAGCGTTCCGTCGACCATGCGGCCGTGCCGCAGATCGCTGCGGACCGCGCGCTCGGCCGCCTCGGCCCATGCGGAGTCACCGGTCAGCCGGGCGCAGCGGGCGAAGAGCACCGCGGGCCCGGACCAGCCCCACATCAGGCCGGGCCGGTCGAGCAGGCCGTGCTCACCGATCCGTTCGGCGGTCTTGCCGGCCAGTGCGAGCCCTTCGTCCCTGATGCCGATGTCGAGGAGCAGATGGGCCAGACCCGTGAGCCCGCCGAACAGCCCCGGAGAGCGCGGGAGCGGTCCGTCCAGCAGGCGGTCGATCGCGTTCTGCGCCGCTTGATGCCGGAGCCGGTGCAGCATCAGGACCGCGCCACCGAGTCCGCTGTACAGGCCCTTGGGAACGTCAGCGGCGGCTTGGCGCGCCTTCTCGGCGAGCCAGTCCACGTGCTCCGGGGCGGTCGGTATGCCCAAGGCGTCCTGGGCCAGGAGAACGCCGGAAGCACCGTGTGCAAGGCCGAGAGCGCCGCCCGGCCGATGGCCGTCCACGTCTCCGGGGAACAGCCGGTCGGTACGTCGGATCCGCGCCGCCGCAGCGATGCCTCGCACCAGCGTGGACCGCTCGACGGGGGCCAGGGGCGCTGCCGCCCGCTGGAGATGGGGCCGCAGATCCGGCGAGAGGGCGAGCCGCTGTGTCATCCGGTCGAAGAACTCCGGCGGGACCGTGGGGAATTCGTCCTTGGCCATACGGACCAACCGGCCCGCATGGGACGGGTTGCGCACGAGTACGGCGGTGAGCGGCATCAGTACGCCGAGTTGACAGCAACCCAGCGCGAACAGGTCCGCCTCCCTCGGGTTCGAGAGCGCCGGGTCGGTGAAGCCGACGGCGCCCAACGCGGCACGTCGCTCACTGTCGACCGGCACGGCCAGCTCGTAGTCCACGAGAGCGACCGTGCCGTCCGGCCGGATCATGATGTTGCGTGGATGAAGATCGCCGAACGCCACGCCCGCATCGTGCAGTTGGCCGACACAGTCCTCGACCTGGCGCATGCGTTCCACGGCGAGCGCGGCGAACCGTGCCCTGGTCTCCGGCCCCGGCCGATGCCGGACGAGCGGGAACTCCGCTCCGAGCCAGGCGCTCAGGGGCTCGCCGGGCACGTACTCCATGGCGAGGTAGTGGTGCTCCCATACGGTGAAGCAGCCGTGGACCTCGGGTACGAACGGCAGCTGCCGCACTGACCTGAGCACCTCGTACTCGGCTGCGAGCCGGGTGACCGCGTCCGCTCCCGTCCCGTCGAGTCCTGCATGGGGCCTGGCCTCCTTGAGGACGATCTCGCGTCCCTGCTCGTCCTGGGCGAGGTACACACCGCCGCCGTTGGAGAAGTGCAGTGCCTTGGTGATCCGGTAGCCGCCGATCAGGGCGGCACCGGTTCCGTTCGCCGCTTCCTGCCCGGCCATACGCTTACGTACGATTTCGGGAAGCTCGGCCCACTCCGGCACCGTGAACACGGGGCGCCGCACATCGGGCACCAGCTGCCCGTCGGGGTCGCGGACGGCGGGGACGAGGGTGCCGTCCGGCAGCTCACACCACATCGGGACGAAGGCTCCGTACCGCACGGATGCCGGGCCCTGGTTCCACCGCAGGTCCGAGAGGACGTACGGTCCCTCGGCTCCGCCCAGTGCGTCGTCGAGTTCGGTGAGCAGCACCGTCAGTTCGTCCTCGGTCCGCGGGTAGACGGTGACCGCCTTGCCGCTCGAGGCCCGGTTCGCGTACTTGGTGTTCAGTACGGTGACCATCAGTGGGCTGCGCAGGAACTTCCAGGGAAGTCCGAGGCGGCGGCACACCTGCCATACCGTGTCGATCGTGTCCGCCGCGTTGGCGGGTGTCGCACTGACGTGTACCTTCCAGCCCTGCTCCGGGATGGCGACACCGTCCTCGGGGGCGAGCAGTACCCAGACACCTTGGTCAGCGCGCCGCCAGCTCCGCGGCACCTCACCAACGGCAGCCGGAAACCGGGAATCCGCGTCCGCGGCGCAGTCCAAAGGTTCGTACCATGCCGGATCGGCGATGGTGAACGACTCATATCGCGGGTCCATCCGGCGTCCTTCCTAAGCTGAGTCGCGGTGCTGACGTCACCAATATTCGTCGGCGACCGCTCTTCCCGACAACGAACTTAAGGTGCTCCTGAAGTCGCCTGGTCAGTCAGTCAGCCGGTCGGAAGGGGAGCGTCGAATTACGGAAGGCTTGCCCGGCGTTTTCTATGCGGTGCCATGCCGGCCCCCATGGCATCGTTAATCCATGACAATCCGAATCATGATTGCCGATGACCAAGCCGCCATACGCCGGGGATTCCGCCTGATTTTCGAAGTCCAGGCCGGGGCGACGCTGGTGGCGGAGGCGGCCGACGAGGAGTCCGCCCTCGGGGCCGCGTCGGAGACTCTCCCCGACGTCCTGCTCAGCGGTATGAGGATGCCGGGTCCGGGCTTCCCCGAGTTACCTCGCGGGCCGGCTCCGGACGCCCCCTCCGTACGGGTCGTCGTGGTGACGACCTTCGACGTGGACGAGTACGCGCACGTCGCGCTGCACGACGCCCACGGGTTTCTGCTCAAGTACTCCGACGCCGCGTTGCTCACGCAGGCGGTCCGGTCGGCCGTGAACGGCGACTCCCTCGACAGCCCGGAGATCACCACTCGGCTGCCGAAGCGGCTCACTCCGGACGGACCCGTGGTGTCCACGCCCGGCGCCGAACTGACGCCCCGCGAGCGGGAGGTCGCCGGGCTGGTCGCGGAAGGGCTGACCAACACCGACATCGGGGCGGCGCTGTTCATCTCCCAGGGGACGGTAAAGACACACCTTGCGAACCTTCAGCGCAAGCTGAAGGTCCGCAATCGCGTGGGTGTCGCCGCCTGGGTCTGGCAATCAGGTCTGCGGGAGCCGTCCCGAGCGGTGAAGTGACGGCACCCGGGCACCTGAGTCCGCCTCGCCGTCCATGAGGCTGCGGCCCAGCGGCGTCAGTGTGTGCAGGACGAGGTTCCGGTTCCGGTGGGTGTCGATCAGTCCTGCCGCCCGCAGTACGGAAGTGTGCTGACTCACCGCCGCGGCCGACACCCCCACCTCGCCCGCGAGTTCCCCGTTCGTGCAGCCGCTGAGCAGTGCCTTCAGCATGGCTGCCCGCGTTCTGCCCACCAGCATGGCCAGTGCGTCCTGGGAGGACCCGGCCATCGGGGTCTCAGGCGGACCGGCGCCGAGCGGGGCGGTGTTGCGCGGGTCGGGCCGTACGGGGAACACCAGCATGGACGCGGCGTCGTCCGAGTGAGGCCGGTCGGCGGTCAGCGGCGTGCCGGGAGCGGTCAGGAAGAGTGAGGGCGACACCAGCAGCCCGCGGCCGCCCAGTTCGATCTCCGCGGGGCCGCCGCCCTCGATCTCCAGCACGGGCGCATGCCAGTGGATACGCGGATGCAGGCTGCGGAGCAGGGCTTCCACGCCGGATGCGCTCATGATCTGGCGGTAGACGTCCGTGACACGGTCGAGGAGGGCGCGGACGGCATTCCAGTACGGCACCACCGCCAGCCTCGCGAATCCGTCGAGCAGAGTCCCCAACTCCCGGGCGGACAGCGTCCCGGCCGGAGCCGACAAGGTGTCCAGGCGCGTGCGGGTGACCTCCGGGGCCGACAAGCGGAGTGCGTCTTGGGCCGTCATCCCCGAGTCCACGAAATGCTGCAAAAGGCGCTGTAATTCGGTGTGGCTGAGCATTCCGCTTAGTGCCGCCCGATGCCATATCCGGAAGTAGCCACCGGTGTTTTTCCGCCAGCCTTCCAAGGCGAAAGCGGATTCGATCTCCGGGCCAACTGGCCCGATCATTCGAACGCGTGCGAGATCTTCTACGGAAAAGAAGATGCGGATCATGGTTCATGTCCCCCTGGTCGTAGGGGGGAATGAATGTCCGGCCCTTCGGCCGCCCCCCTATCGGCATGCCGACATCATGTCCGGCGGACTCGGCGCGCGATATCGACCTTTCGGTGGATACTCGGGGTAGGGAACGGCAGGTACGCGGCAACACGGCTTCCCGCCGACGCGCGGCCCCCGTTTCACCCGTGTGGGAGGACGGCCGGACTCCTGACTGACTGGCCGGCCGGCTGACCGCCGGAAACGACGTCCACCTCGCCGAATCAACGCAGGGACTTGAGTTCGATCGCCGGGCAGCGGTCCATGACCATGTCGAGGCCGGCCGCGCGGGCGCGGTCGTAGGCGGCTTCGTCGATGACGCCCAGCTGGTACCAGACGGCCTTCGCGCCGATGGCGACCGCCTCGTCGGCCACCGGGCCGGCGAGGTCGCTGTTGACGAACACGTCGACGACATCGACCTCGAAGGGGATGTCCTCCAGCGAGGCGTACCCCTTTTCGCCGTGGACCGTCTCGGCCTTCGGGTGGACCGGGACGATGCGCTTGCCGTGGCGCTGGAGGACGTCCGCCACGCCGTACGCGGCGCGCCGCTCGTTCGACGACAGGCCGACGATCGCCCAGGTGTCTCCGAGCTCGGTGAGGATCTTGCGGATCGTTGCCGGGTCGCCGTACACGGTCGGCCTCCTTGGGATGCGTACGTACGAATGCTGCTGCGCCCGACAACAGCGCGCGCGGCGCGGTGATTCCCCGGCCCGGCGACGGGCGAGCACTGGAGAGCACAGCAGCTTGCGGGCGTCGACGGCGAAGTCACCCAGCGCGGGCGACAGACAGCCGCCGGGCAGGTCGTCGTGGTTGCCGACCGTGGAGTACCACGGGATATCGAGTCCCGGGCTGGTCACGGGCCGTATCGCGGCGTCGAGGAAGCCGGGGATACGGGGCAGCCCGCGCCGCTTGTCCAGGTCGCGCAGGGCCGCGTCGTCCGGATGCCAGTAGAGGGGGAGGCCGGAGTTCTGGACACCTTCGTACGCCGTCGGGTCCCCGGTGTTGGGAGTGATCCTGCCTCCGCTCATCAGCGTGAGGAACCACTCAAGTTCGATCGCGGAGTTGTTGTCGATGTTGTCGCCCGTCGTCATCACGAACGAGGGCGCGAGGCCGGTGTACGGGCCCCCGCCGAGCGCGTTCACCTGCTCCACGAGCGCGACCGCCCCCGCCACCGTCAGCGCCTCCTGGGCCCGCCACGCGGCAGGCTTGCGCGACCGCAGGAACTCGGTGCGCAGCGGGTTCTGTACGTCCGTGACGTGCAGGTCGGTGAACTGCACGAAGCACGCGAGCGGTGTGCGCCGGTCCTGGCGACCGGCGGCGGGAGACGCGAGGTCTCCTCGTACGACGACGGGCCAGCCGGGGCCTGGTACGAGCCGTCGGTAGGTGCCGTGCGCGCGACCGCCGAGGCGGGCCGTGGTCTCCAGGGTGGTCGCCGCGAACGGTGCCGCGCGTCGTGTCGGCCGTCGGGTGGCTCGGCCGGCGAGGGGCGGCTGCGGGGCGGCACTCCCTGCGGCGGGCTGCGCGGCGGGCTGCACAGAGGGGTCGGGCGCTGCCGTGGGAAGAGGGCCGCCGTTCCTCCGGCGGCTCCCGCCGCGACGGCGCCGGAGGCGAGCAGAAAGCGACGACGCTTGATCGAGGATGCGGGCGGGGAAGGGGGCGTGGATGTGGTCCCCGCCATTTCGGTCCCGGTCATGGGGCGGCCCTCCGGTGCCTCCGAGAGACTCACTGAGCGGAACTACTCATTCAGGCCGCAGGGGCAGGGGCGTGGCGTCGCCGTGAACACCGCCGGAACAGGAGGAACGGCCGGTAGCGCCTCGTGCCCCGGCCCGCACCACCGGCCCGCGCCACCGCCCGTACGGCAGGTCGTACGACCGGCCGCACCACCGGCCCGCCACACCCGGCGTGATAGCTTGCCGAGGCCAGTCGAACCCATGTACGTGGGTCAGGGAATCCGGTGGAAATCCGGAGCTGACGCGCAGCGGTGAGGGTGACGGGCGGGGCATCGGCCACTGGACCGGCATGACGGTCCGGGAAGGCGCCTCGTCCGGGTGACCCCGAGTCCGAAGACCTGCTGGCGGCCTCCTCGGTCACGCGCCGACGGGGGAACACCGTACGACCGGGCTCCGCGTTCGAGCCCTCGACGCCCGAGGAACTCCCGTGCCCATCGCACGTCTTGCCCGCCCTGCTGCCCTCGCCCTGTCCGGGGCCCTCCTGTTGACCGGCTGCGGTTCGGGAGGCTCGCCGTCGGACACGGATTCCGGGAACTCCGGGGACTCCGGGGACTCCGTCAGCCTCGACAACTGCGGCCACACCGTACGCGTCGAGTCCCCGCCCCGGCGGGCCGTCTCCCTCAACCAGGGCACCACCGAGATCATGCTCTCGCTCGGCCTCGCCGACCGTATGGCCGGCACCGCCACCTGGACCGACCCCGTGATGAAGGGCCTGGAGAAGGCGAACGCGAAGGTGGGGCGGATCGCCGACAACAACCCCTCCTTCGAACGCGTTCTGGACGCCGACCCCGACTTCGTCGCCGCCTCCTTCGTGTCCACGCTCGGCAAGGGAGGCGTGGCCACCCGCGAGCAGTTCGAGAAGCTCGGCGTGCCCGCCTACGTCTCGCCCTCGGACTGCGTCGGCAAGGACAACTCCTCGGGCGGCGACGGCGCACGGAAGACGGCCCTCGGCATCGACGCCGTCTACGGCGAAGTGCGCGACCTGGCCAAGGCGTTCGGCGTCGAGAAGCGGGGCGAGGAGCTCGTCGCCGACCTCAAGCAGCGGATGAAGAAGGCCACTTCGGGGATCGACGCCTCCGACGTCACCCTCCTGTACTGGTTCGCCAACTCCGACTCGCCCTACATGGCGGGCTGTTGTGGCGCGCCGGGCGTCATCACCCGGACCCTCGGCGCGAAGAACGTCTTCGACGACACGCACGAGGAGTGGCCCCAGATCAACTGGGAGACGGTCGCCGACCGCGACCCCGACGTACTCGTCATCGGCGACCTCACCCGCAAGTCGCAGACCGCCGAGTCCGCGAAGAAGAAGATCGAGTTCCTGGAGTCCGACCCGGTCACCAAGAACATGACCGCCGTGAAGAAGAAGCGGTACGTCCTGCTCAGCGGGCAGGCGATGAACCCGACCATCCGCACGGTCGAAGGCGTCGAGCAAGTTGCCTCCGCCCTGCGGGAGTTCGGGCTCACCGGGTGACGCGGCCGCGCCTGGGACTGCTCATCACGGCAGGCGTCGCCCTGCTCCTCGTGTCCGTCGCCGTCGCGATCACCATCGGCCCCGCGGACATCCGGGTCGGCGACGTCTGGTCCGTGGTCGCGTCCCATCTCGGCTGGGGCAGCACGGAGTTGACCCCGATCCGGGAGGGCATCGTCTGGGAGCTGCGCCTGCCGCGTACGCTCCTGGCGGCCGTCTGCGGGGCCGGACTCGCCGTGTGCGGTGCGGTGATGCAGTCCCTGCTGCGCAACCCGCTCGCCGACCCGTTCGTCCTCGGGGTGTCCTCGGGCGCTTCGACCGGCGCCGTGCTCGTGGTCGTCCTCGGCGTCGGCGGGGGCCTGGAACCGGTTTCCGCGGGCGCGTTCCTCGGCGCGGTGCTGTCGTTCGGGCTCGTCCTGCTGCTCAGCCACCTGCTGGGCGGGGCGACGGACCGTGTCGTGCTGAGCGGGGTCGCCGCGATGCAGCTCTTCTCCGCCCTCACCTCCTTCGTCGTGCTGACCGCCGCCGACGCCGAGACCACCCGCGGGGTGCTGTTCTGGCTGCTCGGATCGCTGAGCGGGGTCGGCTGGACCGACGTCTGGGTCTGCCTGACGGTGCTCGCGGTCACGCTGCTGGTCTGCCTCGGATACGCGCGGACGCTCGACGCGTTCGCCTTCGGCCAGGACGCCGCCGCGACACTCGGGGTCTCCGTGGCCCGTACGCGGCTCGTGCTGCTGTGTGCCACCGCGCTGCTGACGGCCGCGCTGGTCAGCTCGGCGGGCGCGATCGGCTTCGTCGGCCTCGTACTGCCGCACGCGGCAAGGGCGTTGGTGGGCTCCGGGCACGCCCGGCTGCTACCGGTCACGGCTCTCGCCGGAGCGGTGTTCCTGGTGTGGGTGGACACGCTGGCCCGTACCGTCCTCGACCCCCAGGAGGTTCCCGTGGGCGTGGTGACCTCGCTGATCGGCGTACCGGTGTTCGTGCTGGTGCTGTACCGGACGCGGAGGACGTGATGACGGGATGACGGCGGAGCACATGGAGACCGAGGACACCAAGAGCAAGTACATCAAGAGCAAGTACATCAAGAGCGAGGACACCAAAGGTACGGAGCACGCGGAAGCCGCACGGGGAGCCGGCCTCCGCGCCCACCGCGTCACGCGCACCGCCGACGGCCGTGTCATCCTCGACGGCGTCAGTATCGCCCCGGCCCCCGGCACGACCGTCGGTCTGCTCGGCCCGAACGGCTCCGGCAAGTCCACCCTCCTGCGCCTGCTCGCGGGCGTCCTCGCCCCGGCCTCGGGCGTGGTCACCCTCGACGGCCGCCCCCTCGCCGGTCTGGGCCGCCGCGACGTCGCCCGCCGTATCGCCGTGGTCGAGCAACAGGCCGACACCCAGGTCGAGTTGAACGTCCGGGACGTAGTACGGCTCGGCCGCACACCGCACCGCCGCGCCTGGACCCCGGCATCCTCGGCGGACGAGGAAGCCGTACGCGACGCGCTGGACCGCACCGGCCTCACCGGCCTCGCCCACCAGTCCTGGCACACGCTCTCCGGCGGCGAACGCCAGCGCGTGCAGATCGCCCGCGCACTCGCCCAGGAACCCCGCGAACTGCTCCTCGACGAACCGACCAACCACCTGGACATCCAGCACCAGCTCGACCTGCTGACCCTCGTCACCTCGCTCCCGGTCACCAGCGTCGTCGCCCTGCACGACCTCAACCTCGCGGCGATGTACTGCGATCAACTGGTCGTCCTGCGCGAGGGACGCGTCGTGGCCTGCGGCAGTCCGGGCGACATCCTCACGGAAGGGCTCATCGCCGAGGTGTACGGCGTCCGGGCCGCCGTCACGCGCGACGGCCCCGACGGCCGACCGCACGTGCGCTTCCTGGGGACGGTGGGCTGATCGGCGTACCGGTGACGCGTTGGGGTGGCAGCCGCGACGCGTGGTGCTCGCATCAGCGATGTGCGGTCGGCGCACCACTGATTCGCGAACACGTGTCCGGAATGACGTCCGCCTCCCTGCGCCGGACCCCGCACGCGCCTACGCTCACTCCGTGCTGCGTATCACCGACTCCCGAACCGGCGAGCCCACCGACGCCACCCCCGCCCGCCGCGGCCTGACCCGCGTCGAGGCCCACGTGCCACGCCCCGACACCACCGGCCTGCGCGTGCTCCTGGTCGCCGACGTCCTCGTACGCGCCCTGGAGATCAGCGGGACTCCCGTCTGGACCGTACTGACCGGCGCGGAGGGGCGCGCGGAGCTCCGGGCCCGCGCCGCGACGCTCGGCATCCGCCCGTTCGAGGACGAACGGGACAGCGGATCCGGCCTGGGCGAGGCCCAGGTGCTGCACGTGCTCGGTCCGGACACGGACACGGACACGGACACGGACACGGAGACGGGGAAATACACGGAGACGGCGGACACCGGGACGACGGGCGACAAGGCTGCGGGCGCCGAGGTGACGAACGCCGAGGTGGCGGGAGACGAGGCCACGGACGCCGAAGCGGCGAACGGTCTGCGTGTCGAGGTCGCCCCGGCCGACGCCGAGAGCGGGGTGGCTGACGACGTCGAGAACGCCTCGGCCCTCCGCTTGGCCCTGCTCGCGTGCCCCCGCCGCGAACCCCTCCGGCTCGACGCGGCCGGCCTCGCGGACGCCGAGGACACCCTGCGGCGCTGGCGGGGCGCCGTCGCCACCTGGGCCACCCGGCCGTCCGGCCCCATCCCCGATCCCGTACGCCAACAGCTGCGCGCCGCCTGGGAGGACGACTTGGACGTGCCCGCCGTACTCGGTGTGCTGCGCAAGGTGGAGACGTCGGGGACCGTCCCGGACGGCGCCCGCTTCGAGACGTACGCCTACGCGGACCGGCTCCTCGGGCTCGAACTCACCCGTGACATCGGCCGCGGGACCCGGTCGTGATCGCGCGCGCCGGAACGGGCCCACTGCGCCGCCTGATCGTCCTGCGGCACGCCAAGTCGGCCTGGCCGGACGGCGTCGCCGACCACGAGCGGCCGCTCGCCCCGCGCGGGCGCCGCGACGCCCCGGCCGCCGGGCGCGCGCTCGCCGACGCCGACTGCCTGCCGGACCTGGCGCTCTGCTCCACCGCCGTACGCACCCGGCAGACCTGGGAGCTGACCGCCGGACAGTGGGGCACGCCGCCTCCCGTACGCCATGATCCGCGGCTGTACGGGGCCGACGTACCGGAGTTGCTCGAAGCGGTGTGCGAAGTGTCCGCGCAGACCAAGACGTTGCTGCTGATCGGGCACAACCCCGGTCTGGAGGACCTGGTGCTCACGCTGGCCGGCGACAGCCTCGACGACACGCTGGAAGGCGTACGGACGAAGTTCCCCACGTCGGCGATCGCGATCCTCTCCTGGCACGGTGAGGAGTGGGGCTCCCTCGGCCCCGGCACGGCACTGCTCACCGACCTGATCGTGCCGCGCGGCAAGAAGCCGCGACTGAAGAAGAGTTGACCCTCGCCCGCCAGGGGAGCCGGCCACTGCGGTCGGGCCACTGCGGTCGGGCCGCGGCGGTCCGGCCGCGCGGTCCGGCCACGCGGACCGGACGGCGGCACGCGCGCGTGCAGCGCATACGCTGGCCCGATGCAGGACGAGTACCGCACGGTGGCCCGCGCAGGCGTGCACGAGACCGAGATCAACCGCTCCCGCTTCCTCTGCGCACTGGCGCCGGCGGCCACCGAACAGGAGGCCCAGGCGTTCGTCGCCGCCGTCCGCAAGGAGCGCGCGGACGCGACGCACAACTGCTTCGCGTACGTGATCGGCGCCGACGCCGCCGTCCAGAAGGCGAGCGACGACGGTGAACCGGGCGGCACGGCAGGCGTCCCGATGCTCCAGATGCTGCTGCGACGCGACATGCGGTACGTCGTCGCGGTCGTCACGCGCTACTACGGAGGCGTCAAACTCGGCGCGGGCGGACTCATCCGGGCCTACGGCGGCGCGGTGGGGGAGGCCCTGGACACCCTCGGGACCCTCACACGTAAACGTTTTCGTCTGGCGACCGTGACGGTCGACCACCAGCGGGCCGGCAAGGTTCAGAACGACCTGCGGTCGACCGGACGCGAGGTGCGTGACGTGCGCTACGGGGAGGCCGTCACCATCGAGATCGGCCTGCCGGACGCCGATGTCGAGGCCTTCCGGGGCTGGCTGGCCGACGTCACGGCCGGCACCGCCGGGTTCGAACTGGGCGGAGAGGCGTACGGCGACGCATCCTGAGTTTTGGGATTCCGGCGGCCTTCGGCCCGGTCAGCCGTCGACGGCGGCGTCCCCGCGGAACGCCCCGGCCACCACGGGGACCAACTGCCGCTCGATCTGCGGGGGCCCGGCACAGCCGGGCCCCCTTCCGCGGTCTGCCGCGCTCTCTTGCGGTGAGATCAGCGGCTCCGGCGTCGGGTTGCCGGACTCGCCTTGGCACGCCTTGGAATTGAGTCGGCCTCGCCGACGAGGAAGGTGTGTATCCCCTGTTGCCACCGCCGCGCGGGCCCGTAAATGGGGGGCGTTCCCCCATGTGGCTACAGGCTCCGGCGGGCACTGTAGGACCCGTCCCACGCACCGCCGTGTATAAGCGAGCACGGCGGTGCGTGGGCAGGTCGATACACACAACCGAGAGGGAGCCCATGGGCAGAAAAGCGTTACTGCGGGTCATAGTGGTCGCGGCGATGGCGGGTTCCGCGGTGACCTTGACCGGAGGCTCGGCGAGCGCGGCAACCGGTGTGTTCAAGAGCGGGACCAACATCGTCGTGAACGCGGCGCAGGGCCGCGCGAACAACATCACGGTCAGTCTGTCCGGGAGCTTCGTCATCATCCAGGACACCTCCGACACCCTGACCGCCGGTCTCAACTGCACCCTCCTGGTCAACGGCACGGTGGCCTGCCCGGTGACCGTCAGCACCGACACGGTGGTGGTCAACGCCGGGGACGGCAACGACATCATCACCAAGACCGGCAACGTCCGCAGTGAGCTGAAGGGTGAGTCGGGCAACGACGTCATCAACGGCGGCCCCAGCCCCGGCAGCAACAGCCTCAACGGCGGCACGGGCAACGACACCCTGAACGGCAGCGCCACCTTCGACCTCCTCATCGGCGGCCCCGGTGCCGACCGGATCAGCGGCGGGGGCGGCACCAACGACGTCGTCAGCTACCTGGACAGTGGCTCCGGCGTGGTCGTCGACATCGACAACGCCGCCGACGACGGCATCGGTGGCGAGGGCGACAACGTTCTCACCGACGTCGAGATCATCTACGGCAGCCAGTTCGGCGACACGCTCACCGGGGGCACGGCCAACGACATCCTGTCCGGCTTCGGGGGCAACGACCTCCTGGTGGGCGGCACGGGCAACGACATCCTGTCCGGCGGTGCCGGCAGCGACACCCACAGCGGCGGTGCCGGCAACGACACCCTCGACGCTGTCGACGGCGTGTTCGGCAACGACTCCCTGAACGGGGGCGCCAACACCGACACCTGCACCGCCGACACGAGCGACACGAAGAGCGCCTGCGAGGCCTGAACACCCCGCGGCCGCTGACTCCGCAGCGCTGATTCCACAGTCACCGAATCTGTGGTCGCCGCTGCCTCGTCACTCGGGAGCGCCTGGCGCGAGCACCGGTTCCACGCTCGCGCCAGGCGCTCCGGCCATTCCGCGATGCTCCAGCCGTTCCGCGACGTGGGGCCGAGGTGTGAGGTCCGTGCTGGAACAGGGGGACAGAGGCGCTAGCGTGGTGGGTGCCGACCGGTACGTCCGTGCTGGTTGGTGCTGGTTCGGGAGCGCCGTCGGGAGAAATGCGCAGGTCAGAGCGGTTTCATGAGATTGCTGCACACTTCCGACTGGCATCTGGGCCGGGCGTTCCACCGGGTCAACATGCTCGGTGCCCAGGCCGAGTTCATCGGTCACCTCGTCACGACCGTGCGCGCATGTGACGTGGACGCGCTGGTCGTGTCGGGAGACGTGTACGACCGGGCGGTGCCCCCGCTGGCCGCGGTCGAACTCTTCGACGACGCCCTGCACCGTCTGGCCGACCTCGGTGTGCCCACCGTGATGATCTCCGGGAACCACGACTCGGCGCGCCGCCTCGGCGTCGGTGCCGGGCTCATCGACCGCGCGGGCATCCACCTGCGGACCGACCCCTCGGCGTGCGGCACACCCGTGGTGCTGAAGGACACGTTCGGTGAGGTGGCCTTCTACGGACTGCCGTATCTGGAACCGGCGCTGGTGAAGGACGAGTTCGGAGTGGAGAAGGCGGGCCACGAGGCCGTGCTCGCCGCCGCCATGGACCGGGTCCGCGCCGACCTCGCCACGCGCGCGCGGGGCACCCGTTCCGTGGTCCTCGCCCACGCCTTCGTCACCGGCGGCGAGGCCAGCGACAGCGAGCGGGACATCACCGTGGGCGGGGTCGCCGCCGTACCGTCCGGAGTCTTCGAGGGCGTCGACTACGCCGCGCTCGGGCATCTGCACGGCAGCCAGACCATCACCGAGCGCGTGCGCTACTCGGGATCGCCGCTGCCGTACTCCTTCTCGGAGACGGACCACCGCAAGACCATGTGGCTGGTCGACCTGGGCGCCGACGGCTCGGTCGGGGCCGAGCGCGTCGACTGCCCGGTACCGCGTGCGCTCGCCCGTATCCGGGGACATCTGGAGGACCTGCTCGCCGACCCGGAGCTCGCACGCCACGAGGAGGCGTGGGTCGAGGCCACTCTCACCGACCCGGTGCGTCCCGCCGATCCCATGGCGCGGCTCGGCGAACGCTTCCCGCACACGCTCAGCCTCGTCTTCGAGCCCGAGCGGGCACCGGACGACCCCGACGTCTCGTACGCCCGGCGGCTCGCCGGCCGCAGCGATCAGGAGATCGCGGAGGACTTCGTGGCCCATGTGCGCGGCGCCGGACCCGATGCTCGCGAACAGGCCGTGCTCCAGGACGCGTTCGACGCCGTCCGAGCCGACGACACGGTCCGTGAGGTCGCCCGGTGACGCGCGGAACCGGGTGCACGGCGAGGCGGGATCCAGAGGCGGGATCCATGGAGAGCCCTGTGGCGATGTGTGACCTGGACGTCGAGGGGGCGGGGGCCCGATGAGGCTGCACCGGCTGCACATCACCGCCTTCGGGCCGTTCGGCGGCGCCCAGGAAGTCGACTTCGACGATCTGTCGGCCGCCGGGCTCTTTCTGCTGCACGGGCCGACGGGCGCGGGCAAGACGTCCGTCCTGGACGCCGTCTGCTTCGCGCTGTACGGATCCGTACCGGGCGCCCGCCAGGGCGGTTCGCTGCGCAGCGACCACGCACTGGCCGCCACCCGAACCGAGGTGACCCTCGAACTCACCGTAGCGGGCCGCCGGTTGGAGGTCACCCGGCAGCCGCCCTGGGAGCGCCCCAAGAAGCGCGGCGCGGGTACGACGACCGAGAAGGCGCAGAGCTGGCTGCGTGAGTACGACACGGCGGCGGGCTCCTGGAAGGACCTCAGCCGCTCCCACCAGGAGATCGGCGAGGAGATCACCCAGCTGCTCGGCATGAGCCGCGAGCAGTTCTGCCAGGTCGTGCTGCTGCCCCAGGGGGACTTCGCGCGCTTCCTGCGGGCCGACGCCGAGGCCCGCGGCAAGCTCCTCGGCCGGCTCTTCGACACCCACCGCTTCGCCGCCGTCGAACAACGACTGGCCGAGCGCCGCCGCGCCGCCGAGTCCCAAGTGCGCGCGGGGGACGGGGAGTTGCTGGCCGACGCGCACCGCATGCAGCAGGCGGCCGGAGACATCGTGGAGCTGCCGCTGCCCGACGTGTCGCCGGGCGACCCGGGGCTTGCCGAGTCCGTACTGGAGTGGGCGGCGATCGCCAGAAGCACGGCCCGCGAGAGGTACACGGTCGCCCACTGCGCGCAGACGGCCGCCGAGTCGGCGCAGGTCGCCGCAGCTCGCGTACTGGAGGACGTACGGGAAGTGGCGCGGCTCCAGCGCCGGTTCGGCGAGGCGCGGGAGCGGGCCGCTCGGCTGGAGGAGCGGTCCGGTGCCCATCGGGAGGCCCAGGCGCGCATGGAGCGTGCCCGCAAGGCCGAGGCGGTGGCGCCCGCGCTCGGGCTGCGCGACGCGACGGAGACCGAGCATCGGAGAGCGGCCGATACGGAGGCACGCGCGCGGGCCCTCCTGCCGGAGACCTTCGCCGACGCCGGGGCGACGGGCCTCGCTGCCGCCGCTCGCAAGGCCGCCGAGGAACTGGGCGGGCTGGAGTCGGCTCGGCGCGCCGAGCAGCGGCTCGCCGAACTCGCCGACGAGCGGGGCGGGTTGGACCGGCAGGAGCGCGCCGACGAGGACGTGCTGCACGATGCCGAGACCTGGCTCGCCGAGTGGGACGCGACCCGTGCGGACCTGCAGACGCGTATCGAGGCTGCCCAGGAGGCCGCCACCCTCGCCGAGCAGCTCGCCGTCCAGCGCGAGCCCGCACAGGCGCGGCTCGCGGCCGCCCGGCTGCGCGACCAGCTCGCCGGGGACACGGACGAGGCCCACACGCGCGTGCTCGCCGCACGCGAGCGGGCCACGGACGCGCGCGCCCACTGGCTGGACCTCAAGGAACAGCGCCTGATGGGCATCGCCGCGGAACTCGCCGCCGGCCTGGTGGACGGCGAGGCGTGCGCCGTCTGCGGTGCCACCGAACACCCGGCGCCCGCCCGGAAGATCGACGGACACGTCGACCAGCAGGCCGAGGAGTCCGCGCTCGCCGCGTACCAGCGTGCCGATGAGCAGCGCACCGAGGAGGAGCGGCGGCTCGGGGTCGTCCGCGAGGCGCTGGCCGCCGCGACGGCCGAGGCGGGGGACCTGCCCACCGGGCAACTCGCCCAACTGGCCGAGGAGTTGGAGCGGAGTCATGCGGAGGCGCACGGCACCGCTTCCGGACTGCACGCGGCCCGTGAGGCCCTGGGCCAGGCCGAGCGTGAGCACGAACGGCGACTCGCCAACCAGCATGAGGCCGCCCGCCGGGTCGCGTCCCGTGCCTCGCATCGAGACGCCCTCGATCGTGAACGGGACTCACTGGAAGGGGAGTTGACGTCGGCCCGGGGTTCGGCGGGCAGCGTTGCGGCGCGGGCCGCGCAGTTGGAGCGGCAGGTCGCGCTGCTCACCGAGGCAGCGGACGCCGCCCGTGTCGCGGCGGACACCGCCCAGCGGCTGAAGGACGCCGACGCGCGACTCGCCGACGCGGCCTTCCGCGCAGGGTTCGACACACCGCAGGCCGCGGCGGCCGCCGTCCTGGACGACGCGGCTCATCGCGACCTCCAGCGAAGGCTCGACGCCTGGCAACAGGAGGCGGCGGCGGTCCGCGCGGTGCTCGCCGAGGCCGAGACGACGGCCGCCGCCGGGCAGCCGCCCGCCGACCTCCAGGCGGCCGAGCAGGCCGCATCCGCCGCCGGCCAACGGGCGAGTGAGGCGGCCTCCGCGCGCGACGCGGCCGGGCGCCGCTGCACGGAACTCGACCGGCTGACCCACCGGGCGGGCGGTTCCGTACGCAGACTGGGGCCGCTGCGCGAGGAGTACGACCGGGTGGCCCGCCTCGCCACGCTCGCGGCGGGCACGTCCGCGGACAACGAACGCAGGATGCGCCTGGAGTCCTACGTCCTCGCCGCCCGTCTGGAGCAGGTCGCCGCAGCCGCGACCACGCGTCTGGCGCGCATGTCCTCGGGGCGCTACACCCTCGTCCACTCCGACGACCGGGCCGGGCGCGGCCGGAGCGGCCTCGGCCTGCACGTCGTCGACGCCTGGACCGGACGGGAGCGCGACACGGCGACGCTGTCCGGCGGCGAGACGTTCTTCGCCTCCCTCGCCCTCGCACTGGGCCTCGCCGACGTGGTCACCGACGAGGCCGGGGGCGTACGCCTCGACACGCTCTTCATCGACGAGGGCTTCGGCAGCCTCGACGACCAGACGCTCGACGAGGTCCTCGACGTCCTCGACTCGCTACGGGAGCGGGACCGCAGCGTCGGCATCGTCAGCCATGTCGCCGATCTTCGGCGGCGGATCCATGCGCAGCTGGAGGTCGTGAAGGGCCGGTCGGGGTCGGTCGTTCGGCAGCGGGGCGGCTGACCGCGGGTCGAGTGACCTGACCTGACCTGACCTGACCGGGGCTGGGCTGGGCTGGACCGGGGTTTCGGCAAGCCGTCGGGTTTCGGGAGGCCGCCGGGTTTCGGGAGGCAACAGGGCTTGGTGGCCGCGCTTTCAGCGGCCGAGGGGCCGTCGTGGCAAGGGGGACGAGTACACGACGCTCGTCGTCACCGAGCCGAGTGTGCCGATCCTGCCCGACACCTCCTCCAGGTGGCTCATCGAGCGCGTCGCGACCTTGATGACGAAGCAGTCGTCCCCCGTGACGTGGTGAGCCTCCAGGATCTCGGGGGTCGCGGCGACCAGATCGTGGAACGGCTTGTAGTTGCCGTGCGGATAGCGCAGCCGCACGAAAGCCATGATCGGCAGGCCCAGGCTCTCCGGGTCGACGACCGCCGCGTACCCCTGGATGACGCCTGCCTCCTCCAGGCGGCGCACCCGTTCGGTGACCGCACTCGCGGACATCGAGACGGCACGGGCCAGCTCGGCGAAACTGGCCCGGCCCTCGCGCTGGAGGACTTCGAGAATGCGCCAGTCGGTGGCGTCCGGGGAATACGCGGTCATGGTCGAGGGATAGCAGGGGAATCCCCGGGGGATCAAGTACGGGGCCGTGGATTGCTCCTTCAGGAAGCGGATCACCGGCCGTAGGTTTTCTGGCCATGGAGTTCCGCGCAGACGGCGCAGAGAAGGCGCCCGGCCGTCGTACGACGGTGTCGGCGGGACCAGGAGGGAAGGCCAACCATGACCGCGACCAGCACCACTACGGGCGGCACCCGCACCGGCGGCACCATCGACGTGAACCCCGTTCTGCGAGCCGCCCCGGCGACGCCCGCCGCTGCCGCCGCCTACTTCGGTGCGAGCCTCGCCTTCCACACCGACGTGTCCGACGTCGCCGCCGCGCTGGCCGCGGACGGCGAGCCCGGCTTCGTCGTCCTCGACTCCCGCTCCACGGAGTCCTGGGACCAGGGCCATGTGCCCGGCGCGATCCATCTGCCCACCGCGCTCATCCCCGCGCAGGCGGAGCAACTCCTTGCCAGGGCCGTGCCGGTGGTCACGTACTGCTGGGGTCCCGGCTGCAACGGCGCGACCCGTGCCGCCCTCGCCCTCGCCCAACTCGGCTTCCAGGTCAAGGAGATGCTCGGCGGCTTCGAGTACTGGGTGCGCGAGGGCTTCGAGTTCGAGACCTGGGAGGGACACGAGCGGCGCGCCGCCGACCCTCCCCCACGCTCGAACAAAGCTCGCGCGGGGGCACCCCCATCGGCGCCGGGCGGCGCGGCGGACTGCGGGTGCTGACCGGCATACGGACTCAGTCGTGTATCACCTCGCGCGGAGTGCAAAGGAACCGTCAATTCCGGGCCGTCGCGCCATGTAACTTCTTGGCATGGCGAGTTACGCGGGTCCCAGTTCGGTCGAGTGGGTGGAGTCGGGCGGCGGACCGCTCATTGCGGTACCGGAAGTGGTGCTGCCGTTCTGGACGGGGGCCGACGGCGTCGAACTCGCCTCCGACTACGACAGGGCATGCGAGGTGGATGGCTTCATCGGCCTGCTGCCCGTCGGCAACACCACCGCCCTCGTCCTCGGCGACGATCCCGCCGCGACGGCGTATCTGCCGGAGCACGGCACCTTCGTACGGTGGTGTGCCGGGGAGTCCGAGCGCGAGCTGTTGGCCGGGGTTCCGGCCGCTCTCGCGGGTGCGGTGTGGCAGCGGGAAGTGCACTGGGAGATCCCCGGGCCCGTCGTGCTGTTCGACGCGGCGTGGCCGGGGGAGGAGTCGACGAAGACGGGGCATCTGCGGATCGCGCTGGAGCCGGGGCGGTACGCGGTGCGGGCGGCGCATGCGGAACCGGGGCCCGAGACGTGGATCCGGCTCGTGCAACTGAGGCCGCTCGGGCAGTGATGACGGATGGCCTCGGGCAGCGATGGATGGCCGTGGGCAGTGACGGATGGCCTAAGGCAGTGATGGACGGTCTTGGGCAGTGAGCGAGGGCGGGGCAGCGAGGTGCCCGCGGACCTGCCTCGGTCGAGGGGCTGGCGTGATGTCCGGGCACCCGTGCCTGGCGGCCCGCCCCGTCCGCCCAGCCTGTCCCGCACGCGTGAGCCGAATCGCGTCGCCCACCGCGGAAAATGACATGCGACGTGCGTCGGCGCCGCCCATCATGGTCCGCCATGCCACCCCAACTCCCTTCCCCCACCCCCGAATCCCTTCGCCGTGACCCCCTTCCGCTGCGCGGGCGTACCGCCCTGGTCACCGGAGCCAGCCGACGTAGTGGGATCGGCTATGCCGTGGCCCGACGGCTGGCCGCGTACGGAGCGAGTGTGTACGTGCATCACCACGTACCGCACGACGCCGAGATGCCCTGGGGCGCCGACCGCCCCGAAGCCGTGGTCGCCGGGGTTCGCGAGGCGCTCGCCGACCCCGGGGCGCGGGTTGTCGACGGGCCGGGCGACCTCTCCGACCCGGCGGCTCCGGCCGAACTGATCGCCACGGCCGCCGACACGCTCGGCGGACGGATCGACATCCTCGTCGCCAACCACGCGCTCAGCGGCTCGGACGGCCCGCTCGACACGATCGATGCCGCGATGCTCGACGCGCACTGGGCCGTCGACACCCGTTCCGTGATCCTGCTTGTCCAGGCCTACGCCAGGCTGCGCGCTGCCCTGCCACCGCGTACGGCGGGTGGGCGTGTGGTGATGATGACGTCGGGTCAGGACATCGCGGGCGGCATGCCGGGCGAGATCGCGTACGCCCTTCAGAAGGGCGCCCTCGCCTCGGCGACCCGCTCCCTGGCGACCACGCTCGCCGAGCACGCGGTCACCGTGAACACGGTGAATCCCGGCCCCGTCGACACGGGCTACCTGACGGGAGACGCGTACGAGACCATCGCCGCGATGTTTCCTGCCGGGCGCTGGGGAATGCCGGACGATCCCGCGCGGCTCATCGCCTGGCTCTCGACGGGCGAGGCCGAGTGGGTCACCGGGCAGGTGATCGACTCGGAAGGTGGATTCAGGCGCTGAGGCGTTCGCTGACATGCGATTCCCCGACGTGTGGTTCGCCCCCATGTGGCCCTGCGACATGTGGCCGCCGACATGTGGTCCGGCAACGTGTGGCCCAGCAATATGTGGTCCGGCAACGTGTGGCCCTGAGACATGTAGTCCGGCAACGTGTGGTCCGGCGACCGGGCTCCTCGCACCGCCGCGCTCAACTGCGATGCGATGCGGTGCCGAGCCCGGCCGCCGTGCCCCGTGCCCCGTCAGAGTCGGGACAACTCGTCCACCAGGTCGTCCAGGCCCAGCGAACCCTGGGACAGCGCCGCCATGTGCCAGGCCTTCGCGTCGAACGCGTCGCCGTGGCGCTTCCGCGCGTTCTCACGGCCCAGCAGCCAGGCGCGCTCGCCGAGCTTGTAGCCGATGGCCTGGCCGGGGATGGAGAGGTAGCGGGTCAGCTCGCTCTCCACGAAGTCCGCCGGGCGGCTGCTGTGCGCGCCGAAGAACTCCTGCGCCAGCTCGGGAGTCCAGCGCTCGCCCGGGTGGAAGGGCGAGTCCGCCGGAATCTCCAGCTCCAGGTGCATACCGATGTCGACGATGACGCGGGCCGCCCGCATCATCTGGGCGTCCAGGTAGCCGAGCCGCTCCTCCGCGTCCTTGAGGTAGCCGAGTTCGTCCATCAGCCGCTCCGCGTACAGCGCCCAGCCCTCGCAGTTGGCGCTGACGCCGCCGATGGTCGCCTGGTAGCGAGAGAGGTTCTCGGCGACGTGCGCCCACTGCGCCAGCTGGAGGTGGTGGCCGGGGACGCCCTCGTGATACCAGGTCGACACCAGGTCGTACACCGGGAAGCGGGTCAGTCCCATCGTCGGCAGCCACGTACGGCCGGGGCGCGTGAAGTCCTCGGACGGTGCCGTGTAGTACGGGGCCGCGGCGCTGCCCGGCGGGGCGATGCGGGACTCCACCTTCCGTACCCGCTCGGCGAGTTCGAAGTGCGTGCCGTCCAGCTCCTCGATCGCCTGGTCCATCAGGCCCTGCAGCCACTCGCGGACCTCGTCGACGCCCTCGATGTGCCTGCCGTGCTCGTCCAGGTGCGCGAGCGCCACCCACGGGGTCCCGGCGCCGGGCAGGACCTTCTCGGCCTCCTTCTTCATCTCGGCGAGGAGGCGGTGGTACTCGGCCCAGCCGTACGCGTACGCCTCGTCCAGGTCGAGATCCGTGCCGTTGAAGTAGCGCGACCAGCGCGCGTACCGCTCGCGGCCCACGGTGTTCGGTGCGCCCTCGATCGCGGGCGCGTACACCTCGCGCATCCAGTCGCGCAGCGCGACGACGGCGGCGGTCGCCGCGCGGGCGGCCTCGTCGAGCTCCGCGCGCAGGGTCTCGGGGCCGGCCGAGGCGAAGTCCTCGAACCAGCCGCGGCCCGAACCGTCCGTGTCCGACCACTCCGTGAGCTGCTCGATGAACGTCGCGGTGGGGCGCGGGCCCGCGTACAGCTTGCGCTCCAGGCCGAGGGAGAGGGATTCGCGGTAGCCGTCGAGGGCCGTCGGCACGGCGCGCAGCCGCTGGGCGATCGCGGCCCAGTCCTCGTCCGTGTCCGTGGGCGTCACCGTGAACACCTCACGCACCGCGTGCACGGCCGTGTGCATGTTGCCGACGGCCCGCAGGCCCTCTTCCGCCTTGTGCACACCGAGTTCGGCGGTGAGCCGCTCGCGCAGCAGGCGTGCGCAGCGGCGCTCGATGTCACTGTCGGCGCCCGGCTGCCGCTCCGCCTCGTCGAGCCGCGCCAGCGTCGCCCGTGCGAGTGCGGCGAGCGCCTCCTGGCCGGCGGGCGAGGTGTCGGGCAGCGCGCCCGAACTCTCCTTCACGCCGAGATACGTACCGGTGACCGGGTCGAGGGCGATGAGGTCGTCGACGTAGGCGTCGGCGACCTCGCGGGGCAGCGGGTTCTTCGTCTGTGACATGCGGCCATCCTCATACGATGACGGGCGCCGCGTCAGCCCGGTTTACCGGGCCCGGTGCCCCGTCAGCCCGTTTTCGCCGAGGGCGTGATCGCTGGTGACTCGGGTGGCAGCAGAGGCCCGCAGTCCCACTGTTGGAAGATCAACCGGGTCTCGACGCGGGCCACCTCGCGGTGTGCCGTGAACCCGTCGAGGACCAGCCGCTGCAGATCGGTCATGTCCGCGACCGCGACATGGACGAGGTAGTCGTCCGGCCCGGTGAGGTGGAACACGGTCCGGGACTCGGGCAGCGCCCTGATCCGATCCACGAACGGCCCGACCAACTCCCGCCGGTGTGGCCTGACCTGCACGGACAGCAGCGCCTCCAGGCCGCGCCCCAGCTTGGCCGGATCGAGGCGCAGCTGATGGCCCAGGATGATGCCCGCCCGGCGCAGACGGGTCACCCGGTCCAGACAGGTCGAGGGCGCGACACCCACCTGCGCGGCGAGGTCGCGGTAGGTGGCCCGGGCGTCGTTCTGCAGCAACCGCAGAAGATGAAGATCCACCGGGTCCAGTACGACGGATTCGGCCATGGCCCGAACGTAACACGGGATGAGGGCCATGCCGCCCGTTCGGTGTTCAGTCTGCTGTCCATGGACTTCGGCAGCGTTGATGTGCGTGGCAGGTGTGACGACGTAGGGGGAGCGGGTCGGGCGACGGCCAGGGAGCCGGCGGACAGGGAGGCGACGGCCGGGCAGGTGATGGATCGGGGCGCGGCGGCCGGGGAAGGGGAGGTCGGGTTGAACGGGAGCGGCGTGCGGGCGCTGGCCACCGAGGCCGTGCACGCCGGGCGGGACGATCTCGCCCGGCAGGGGCTGCACGCCCCGCCGATCGACCTGTCCACGACCTACCCGTCGTACGACAGCCGGGGCGAGGCCGCCCGTATCGACGCCTTCGCCATGGACGGGGCCGAGCTGGACGGCCCGCCGGTCTACGGCCGCCTCGGCAACCCGACCGTCGCCCGCTTCGAGACCGCCCTCGCCCGTCTGGAGGGCACCGAGAGCGCTGTCGCGTTCGCGAGCGGCATGGCCGCGCTGAGTGCCGTACTGCTCGTACGGAACTCCATGGGCTTGCGCCATGTCGTGGCCGTACGGCCCCTGTACGGATGCAGCGACCACCTGCTGACGGCCGGGCTGCTCGGGTCCGAGGTGACGTGGGTCGACCCGGCGGGGATCGCCGATGCCCTGCGGCCGGACACCGGTCTCGTTCTGGTCGAGTCGCCCGCCAATCCGACGCTCGCCGAACTCGATCTGCGGGCGATCGCCCGCGCCTGCGGAAGCGTTCCGCTGCTCGCCGACAACACCTTCGCCACGCCGGTGCTGCAACGGCCCGCGGAACAGGGCGCGCGGCTCGTGCTGCACAGCGCCACCAAATACCTGGGCGGGCATGGTGATGTGATGGCGGGGGTGGTGGCCTGCGACGAGGAGTTCGCCGGGCGGCTGCGGCAGGTCCGGTTCGCCACGGGGGGTGTGCTGCATCCACTCGCCGGCTATCTGTTGCTGCGCGGGCTGTCGACCCTGCCCGTACGCGTGCGGGCTGCCTCCGCGAACGCGGCCGAACTGGTCCGGCGCCTTGCCACCGACCCACGTGTCGCCCGGGTCCACTATCCGCGGCTCGGGGGAGCGATGATCGCCTTTGAGATCCACGGCGATCCGCACGAGGTCATCGCCGCCGTCCGCCTCATCACCCCGGCGGTGAGCCTTGGCAGCGTCGACACGCTGATCCAGCATCCCGCTTCGATCAGCCACCGCATCGTGGCTGCGGAGGACCGGCGCCACAGCGGAGTGAGCGACCGGCTGCTGCGGCTGTCGGTGGGACTGGAGGACGTGGAGGATCTTTGGCGGGATCTGGAGGGGGCGTTGGGCGGGTGAGGGTCCTGGCGGGAGCGGCGGGAGCGGCGGGAGCGGCGGGAGCTGCGGGAACGGTGGGAACGGCGGGAACGGCGGCAGGTCCGGCGCACCTCGCCGGACCTGCCGCCGTCGCGGAACGATCTCCAAGAGATCGGATCGCTCGCCTCTTCGTCAGTCCCGCACGGAGTGCTCCGGCTCGTACCGCTCGATCTCGTCGTACGGCAGTCCCGAACTCACCGGCGCCGCGTCGAGGCGGGCCGTGATGACGAGTGTGCCCTCCTCGATCTGGTAGTCGAGGGGAAGGCCGAGGCCGCGCATCGTGGCGACCATGCCGGTGTTGGACGACTGCGTGACGGCGTACACGCTCTCGCAGCCCGTCTCGATGGCCATCGTCACCAGTCGGCCGAGCAGTTCGCCGCCGATACCGCGCCGCTGCCAGTCGTCCTCGACGAGCAGCGCGATCTCCGTCTCGTCGCCGTCCCAGAGGAGATGTCCGAGCCCGACGATGCGCCCCGACGCGGTCTGCACGGCGAGGGTGCGCCCGAAGTGGGGGCTGAGCAGGTGGTTGAGGTACGTGTCGGCGTCACCGACCGGCCCGTGGTAGCGCAGGCTCAGCGTGCGCTGCGAGCACCGCTCGTGCATGGCTTTCGCCGCGTCGAGGTCATCGGCGTCGGCGCGGCGCACCGTGATGTCGCTGCCCTGGGGCAGCGTCAGAACGTCCTGGCTGCGGGGGACACGCGGACCGAGCCGCGCGTCCAACTCGACCAGCGCCCGGACCCGCGCGAACTCGGTGGGTGTGAACGGCAGATACGGCCGCTCCACAGTGATCACTCCGCCTTCCGGGGCGCGCAGCCGCATCACGGTGTCCTCCAACGCCCCCTCGACGGGCGCCTCTTCGCCCGCGCGCTCACCGCGCACCGACCCGGCGGGCAGTGACCGGATCGTGCACCGCCCCAGCAACTGCCGGAGCGCCAACGGCAGTTCGGCCGCGTCCAGCGCCGTGCGCGTGGCCAGGCCCAGCACCCGGGTGGGCGCGTCCACCAGGTCGTGTGCGTCGGCTCGCTCGATCCAGGTGCCGGTGCCGCCCGCCCGCGACACCGCCCGGGTGACGTCGGAGGCCGCCACCGGCGCGGGAGCCCGCAGCAGGAACTCGTCCACGGTGCCCTCGGCCAGCGGGTGCGTCTGCAGGCTGAGAATGTCTACTCGCTGTTCCGCCAGGGCCACGCACAGGGCGGCCAGTGAGCCCGGCTCGTCCCGAACGGTGGTCCGCATCCGCCACAGCACGGTCTCCCCGGCGAGAGCCTCCGGTGCGGTGGCGTCCGCTTCGGACGCCCCGGCCTTCCGCGCGGCGGCGGTCGGCCGGGTGCCGGTATCACCTGTCGGAGGGGCATGGCCGTGGCGTCGTGACCACCACGTGTGGAATCCTGCCGTGGCGACCAGCACGATCGCCGAGATCACGAGGAGGGCGGGGCCGTCGGGGCCGTGCCCGATCAAGTTGGCCACGGCGTCGGCGACCGCCACCGCCGTGAACAGCGCGGCCAGTTCGACGAGATCCCGGCGCCAGTGGTGAACCGGCCGCCCGTTTTTCGTTCGCGTCACTTGAGACATGTCTTGAGTCATACAGTCACTGTGAAGGATGGGTGTTGCGTGATCACGAACGCTTTGTGACTGATCGGTTAAGTATGCTTCCGCCCTCTTTGTTGCATTTTTTACGGCTCTTTGATGTGAGTCGAGCGCTCAGGCGAACAGCCGGGTCGGACGGTCAGGTCAGGCGGCCACCCGCTGATCCAACGTGGCACGCAACCGCCGGGCCTGGGTGACGAGTCGGGACGAGCCTCGCCGGTCCAGCACGTCCAGACGCGCGTACACCCCACCGCACCCGGAGAAGGACTCGAAGCGGAGCCGGTCGCCGTTGCCCGTGACCATCGGGTCCAGCGAAGCCCGCAGCTGCCGCTGGTAGTACCGCGCGCCCGCCACGTCCGCCACCGCGAGCAGACCCGCCGAGGCCACCTGAGGTGACGTCAGGAAGCCCGCGAAGAAACGCGGATGGTCCTCGACACCGCGGGGCGTCGCACCCCGCGAGGTCTCAAGCCCCAGGCGCCGTCCGCCCGGTGCGGACTCCAGCGCGGAGGGTCGGGTGTAGGCCACGGCCTGCAGAGATCGCGTCATGGGAAAAACCGTAGAGGCGACCACTGACAATCGGCCCTGACCTGCGCAAACTTAAGAATTGGGCCAACGCAAACTCAAGAATTGGGCCAACGGTTGTGCCGCGCACCGGGGGATGACGCCGGTACGCGGCACAAGATCCGAGGGTACGGGACCCGCTGATCCGTGAGTGCGGGGATCAGCCAAATCCGTGCGTGCGCGAACTACTGCCCCACACGCCCCGGCTGCAGCACCTTCGTGAACAGCACCGAACCTCCCGTCGCCCGCAGCCGGACCGTCAGTTCGCCGCTGTCACCGTCGATGTCGACCTCGCCGAAGTACTGCGAGGACTCCATCGGCGAGACGTTCGCCGTCGTCGGCGCCTTGATGAAGACCCGGTCGGGACCGAAGGTGCCGTCCAGCGCGTTCGCCGGGAACCCGCCGGCCGCCAGCGGACCGGAGACGAACTCCCAGAACGGCGCGAAGTCCTTGAAAGCCGCGCGCGACGGGTCGTAGTGCTGCGCCGAGGTGTAGTGCACGTCCGCCGTCAGCCACACCGTGCCGGTGATCCGGCGGTGCTTGACGAACCGCAGCAGCTCCGCGATCTGGAGCTCGCGGCCGAGCGGGACGCCCGGGTCGCCCTGCGCGACGGCCTCGATGTCCGTCGCGCCGTCCGGCACGACCAGGCCGAGTGGCATGTCCGCGGCGATCACCTTCCACACGGCGCGCGACCGTGCCAGCTCCCGCTTCAGCCAGACCAGTTGCTCCGCGCCCAGGATGCCGTTGGTGTCGTCGGGCTGGCGGTCCGGCGAGTTGGCGTTGCGGTACGTACGCATGTCGAGCACGAACACGTCCAGCAGCGGACCGTGGTGCACGACCCGGTGCACCCGGCCGTCCTCGCCCGTGGAGGGCAGCGTGGAGATCGGGAAGTACTCGCTGAACGCCTTGCGGGCGCGGGTGGCCAGCGTGTTGACGTCCTTCACCGTGTAGCGGGCGTCGGTGAGGATCTCGCCCGGGTACCAGTTGTTGACAACCTCGTGGTCGTCCCACTGGATGATCGTCGGCACCTCGGCGTTGAACCGGCGTACGTTCTCGTCGAGCAGCGAATAGCGGAAGTTGCCCCGGTACTCGGCGAGGGTCTCCGCGACCTTGGACTTCTCCTCGGTGGTGACGTTCCGCCAGACACGGCCGTCCGGGAGTGTCACGGACGCCGACAGGGGACCGTCCGCGTAGATCGTGTCGCCGCTGCACAGGAAGAAGTCCGGGTTCAGGCGGCGCATCTCCTCGTACGCGTAGAGGCCGCCGATGTCCGGGTTGATGCCCCAGCCCTGGCCCACGATGTCGCCCGACCAGAGGAACCGGACGCCCTGGCGCCGCTTGTCGGGCGCGGTCCGGAAGGTGCCCAGTACGGGCTCACCGGTGCGGCGGTAGTCGTGCGGGTCGGCCAGCGTCACCCGGTAGTGGATCTGCTCGCCCGCCGGCAGGCCGCGCAGCGGGACCTTGCCCGTGAAGTCCGTGTCGGCGCCCAGCAGCGGACCGTGCCACCGTTTCGGCCTGCGGAACGACTCGGTCGCGGAGGTCTCCACGATCATGCGCGCGGGCCGGTCGGAGCGCACCCAGACGTGGCCGGAGTGCGTGGTCACGTCTCCGGCCTGCACGCCCCATTCCGCCTTCGGCCGCCCGGACAGGGCGAACGCCGGGGCCGCACCGACGGCGGAGGGCAGGGCAAGCGCCGCCGACGCGGCGAGCGAGCCGCGCAGGACGCCGCGGCGGCCGGGGAAGGGGCTCGGCGGACGGTGTGACATGGAACGCCTCCTGGGACGGGATCGACCACTGTGCAGGGCCAGACTTATCGGTGCACCGCAGCGGACAAACAAACCACACGTGAACAACGCGGGGGCGCTCCGCTGGGTTGGGCCAGGGTGGTGCGGGTTGGTTGATGACGTGCGGGTTGTGGGGGCTGGTCGCGCGGTTCCCCGCGCCCCTTACAGGGCGGCCCGCACCGCCGTGGCCATCAGGCGTACTCCCTCGCGGATGCGTGTCGGAGAGGCGTGGGCGTATCCGAGCACCAGACGCACCACGTCGTCCTCCGTCGGGGCGTGGGTGTAGTGCGTGAGGGGGTGGACTGCGACTCCGGCCGTGGGCCGTCCGCTCCAGGAAGCGGGCCGGTGGACCGTAGCGATAGGGCAGTGCGGCGATGACATGGAGACCGGCGGCGACGCCGGAGATCTCCGTTCCCCGCAAAGTGCTCCTCCAGGGCCGCGACAAGGGTGTCGCGGCGCTCCTTGTACGCGCTCGTCGGCGAGGTCGGCTTCGCGGTGCTCGCCGTGCCCGTCCTGCGGCCGCTCGGGCCGCGCCTGCTGTCCGCTCTCGGAACGGGCTCCTACGGGGCACCCCAAGCCGCGGGCAGTGCCCTCGTCGGCGCCGGAGTCGCCCTGGGGTCGGGCGCGTTGAGCCGACGAGCGCGCGGCGGCTCAGCGGCTGCCGTCCAGGATGACCCGGGCGACCAGCGCCGGGTCGTCGTTCATCGGGACGTGCCCGCAGCCGGGCAGTCGCACCAGCCGGGCCCGCGGAATGACGTGCTTGGCACGGATCCCCTGGCGGCGCACCAGAATCCGGTCCCGGGTACCCCACGCGACGGTGACGGGAAGCCCGGGGACGTCGTCCGTGAACTGCACCGAGCTGCCGGCCCTGAGGGTCTCGGTGAACCCCTCGGCGCCCGCCAGCGCGAGGGTCTCGGCGACGACCGCCTCGGGTGAACGGCGCCCCGGGCGCGCGTAGATGCTGCTCGTCAGCACCGCGCGCCCGGCCGCCGACCGGGACAGCCGCTCGACCACCGGCAGCGGCATACTCCGCGCCGCCGCCCGCATCGCCTGCAGCAGCCCGAACGCGTACCGCCGCTCGACCGGAGACCAGAACCCGGCGGGAGAAAGCGCCGTGACGGACCGTACGAGCTTCTCGCGGCCCAGTTCCAGGGCGATCAGCCCGCCCAGGGAGTTGCCCGCCACATGCGGCCGATCGAGCTCCAGCGTCTCGCACAGCGCGCCGAGCGCAGCGTTCATCGTCGGCAGACCGTGTGCCATCCCGTCGGGCAGCGCCGACGACTCGCCGAAGCCGGGCAGGTCCACCGCGATCACATCGCGCTCGGCCGCCAGGATGTCGACGACCGGGTCCCATGCCTGCCGGTGGTGGCCTATCCCGTGCAGCAGCAGAAGCGGTTCGCCGCTGCCCACGCGCGCGTACGCGAGGGTCACGGTCCGCGGGCCGTGCGGAGAGGGGAGGGTGAGGGAGACCGTGGCGGACATGGAACTGCTCCTCAGTCTGGTGGCCGGCTGGCTCCTAGACAGCTTGTCAGCAAACGCTACCCGCGGGTAGCCCTCGGTTCCTGCCAACCTCCAGGGTCAACCTCCGAGGCCAACCTCCTGGGCCCGCCTCCCGGTCCAGCCTCCTGGATGTACGTCCCCCAACGCCTTGCGTACCCCTCCTGTTTGACCCCGCGAACCGGGCCCCCGCGCGCGGGGACCCCGATTTCGCCTGGACACGAACCGATGTGTCGGGTTGGGATGGTGCCGTGGCTACCGATACCGCGACCGAGGTCTTCGAAGAGCACCGGCCCGTCCTGACGGGCGTCGCCTACCGCATGCTCGGCCGGGTGGCCGACGCCGAGGACGTGGTGCAGGACGCCTGGCTGCGCTGGTCCGGCGCCGACCGCTCCGACGTACGCGAACCACGCGGCTACCTGGTACGCATCACCACCCGGCTCGCCATCGACCGGCTGCGGCACGTCCAGTCCCGCAAGGAGGCCTACGTAGGACCCTGGCTGCCCGAGCCGTACGTCACCGACTTCGGGGACAGCGTCCCCGACACGGCGGAGCGTGCCGTGCTCGCCGACTCCGTCTCCCTGGCCGTCCTCGTCGTCCTGGAGTCCCTGTCGCCCCTGGAGCGCGCGGTGTTCGTACTCCGGGAGGCATTCGGCTATCCGTACGCGGACATCGCGGTCACCCTCGACCGCAGCGAGAGCGCGGTGCGCCAGCTCGCCGGGCGGGCCCGTCGGCACGTCGAGGAGAAACGGCCGCGCTACGAGGTCGACCCCGCCGAACAGCGCGACCTCACCGAACGGTTTCTCGCCGCGGCGACGGAGGGCGATCTTGAGGGGCTGATGTCCCTGCTGGCCCCCGACGTGCGCCTGGTGGGCGACAGTGGCGGACTGGCCCAGGCGCCGCTGCGGGTCCTGGAGTCGGCCGACAAGGTGGGCCGCTTCATCTCCGGCATCACGCGCAAGGGCGTTGCGGACGCGACGTTCCGCTTCCTGGAGGTCAACGGCGGACCGGCGCTCCTGGTGCTGTCCGGCGGCAAGCCCGACAGCGTCCTCCAGATGGACGTCGCCGACGGCCGTATCCAGTGCGTGTACATCATCCGCAACCCGGAGAAGCTGCTGTCTCTCGTTGTTGACTGAAAGACCCCGCCCGGCCCGAGCCCCCGTCCATGCGACGGGGGCTTTGCCGTTATGTCAATGCATATGGCGCATCGCGAACGCCATATGAATGCTCTGCGGAAACACGCCTGTACGAGCTGTAACGGATCGATGATTGGTCTTGACCAAGGATTGGGGCCGCCATATGGTCACAGGGATAGTGCAGGAACCTTTAATAAACAAGGGCGTTAAAAGCCGCCGGGACACGGCGATTGCGGAGGACACGGTGGGGACCACGCAGTTGGATACGGTGCCTGAGCCCAAGTACTGGCATCTCAAGACCGTGCTCAGCGAAGCACTGGACTCCGAGTTCACGGTGGGCGAGATCCTGCCCAACGAGCGCGACCTCGCGGCCCGGTTCGGCGTCGCCAGGGCCACGCTCCGCCAGGCCTTGGAGCAGTTGGAACTCGAAGGCCGGCTCCAGCGCCGCCGTGGCGTCGGCACGACCGTGGCGCCGCCACGCATGGGTGTGGCCGTCGGATCCGAGCAGCACACGTGGCCGGGCGCGGTCGGCGACGCCTGGCAGCCCGCGGACTGCGCGGCGGCGGTCCCGCCCCTGGCGGTGGCCCAGGCCCTGGAGACCGAACCCGACGAGCAGGTGCACATCGTGCGCCGCTCCCGGACGACGCACGGCCAGCCGGTCGCCGCCGAACTCCTTTACATCCCCGCCGCGTCGGTGCCCGACCTGTCCGGCATCGACGCGCCCTCGGGAGCCGCACGCGCGCGTGCCGTGCTGCGGGAGCTCCAGCGGCTGGGCCTGGAGAGCCAGGACCGCTCCGTGGAACTGGGCTCCGCCCGCGCGGACGACGCCAAGGAACTCGACCGCCTCCCCGGCGCGCCCGTCCTCGTCGTCACGACCCGCTTCTTCGCCGAAGGAGTCGCGGCGGCGGTTTCCGTCGCCACGTACCGCGCCGACACCTGCCGGCTGACGTTCGGCGACTCCGGCGGCCTGGAGATCCACCACGACACCGCGGAGCGCCGCGCCTCCTGACGAACCCCCACTCGTACGCGTCGCGCTCCGGTACTCAGGGGCGCGACGCGTTCCGTTCTCCGCATCCGGCCACACCGGGGGTCGTTCAGCGGCGCGCTGTCACGGTGCCCTCCACCGCGAAGAGCTGCTCCTCCACGTGGTCGAGCGCCAGCCGCAGCGCGCCCGTCGCGACGGCGGCCTCGCCCAGGAGCGACAACGCCACCCGGGGCGGCCGCAGACAGTAACGAGCCAACTCCTTGCGCAGCGGCTCCAGTACGCCGTCGATGCCCGCCGCCCAGCCGCCGACCACCACGAGTTCGGGATCGAGCGCCAGGACGAGCGCGGCCACGTCGTGGACCAGCCGCTGGATGAAGCGGTCGACAGCCGCCAGCGCCCGTTCGTCGCCCGCGCGAGCGTGGGTGAAGACCTCCGCGACCGCCTGCTCGTCGAGGGGATGCAGCGGCTTGTCGGTCGTGGACAGCAGCATCTCCGGCGTGACCTCGCGGCCCAGCAGGTGGAGCGCGCCGATCTCGCCCGCCGCGCCCCCGTAGCCGCGGTGCAGCCGCCCGCCGATGAGGGATCCGGCACCGGGGCTCAGACCGGCCAGCACGAACACCATGTCGTCCGACTCGGTGGCCGCGCCCTTCCAGTGCTCGGCGACCGCAGCCGCGTTGGCGTCGTTCTCGACGAGCACCGGACACTTGAAGGAGCGACGCAGCCGTTCGCCCAGCGGCAGTCCCGTCCACTCCGGCAGCGCCGTACCGAGGCGTACGGTGCCGTCGGCCTCGACGATGCCGGGCGTGGCCACTCCGACGGCACGCAGGGAACCGCGCGCGACCCCGGCGCGGCGCAGCAGTTCCGCGACGGCGGCACGCAACCGGTCGAGCCGTTCGTCCGCCGACGCGGTCTCGCCGACCTCCTTGGCGATCGAGCCGACGATCCGGCCGTCCAGATCCGCGAGGAGCACGGCCACCCGGTGCGGGCCGATCTCCAGGCCCAGCAGATGGCCCGCCTCCGCCCGGAAGCGGAACCGGCGCGCGGGACGGCCCTGACGCCGGGCAGCGCCCTCCTCGGCCGCCGTCTCGACGACGAGCCCGGCCTCGATGAGCCCCTCGACGACACCCTCGACCGTGGGCCGCGACAGCCCGGTCACCCGGGTGATCTCGGTGAGCGTCGCGAACTCCGTGGCGCGCAGCGCGTGCAGCACCACAGCGGAGTTGATCCGCCGAAGCAGAGAGGGATCCCCGCCGGTCAACCGCCCCAACGTCCGTCCTCCCAGCTAGTTACGCGTGTCGCTTGGGCGGATCGTACTCGGCGCGGCGTGCGGCGGCGAGTGCAGGGGACCACCTCTCCTCGCTCGGGACCCGGATCAGCCGGGCGCCACGAACCCCGACTCGTACGCCGCGATCACCGCCTGCGTACGGTCCCGCGCCCCCAGCTTCGCCAGCACGGCGCTGACGTGGGACTTCACCGTCTCGGTGCCGACGACCAGTCGCGCGGCAATCTCCGCGTTCGACAGACCCCGGGTCATCAGCCGGAGCACCTCCGCCTCACGCTCGGTCAGGGCCGCCCGGTCCAGCACGGCCCGGGCCGCGGGATTCCCGCCGCCGTCCCCGTACTCGGCGGCCAACTGCCGCACCGAGGCGGGGAACAGCAGCGACTCGCCCTCGGCGACCAGCCGCACCGCGTGCACGATCTCGGCCGGCCGGGCCCGCTTCAGCAGAAAACCGTCGGCACCCGCGCGCAGCGCCTCGTACACGTACTCGTCGTTCTCGAAGGTCGTCACCACGAGGATCTTCGGCGGGCTGTCGACGGTCCGCAGCACCGCGCGGGTGGCCTCGATGCCGTCCAGGAGCGGCATCCGGACGTCCATCGCGACGACATCGGGCCGCAACTGCCGGACCAGCGGAATCACCGCCGCACCGTCGGCCGCCTCCCCGACGACCTCGATGTCGGGCTGCGCCTCCAGAACGGCGCGCAGACCCGCGCGTACGAGGGGTTCGTCGTCGACGAGCAGCACGGTGATCGGCACCCTGCCAGCGTAGATCAGCGCAGCGGCAGCTCGGCATGCACCTGCCAGTCGCCCTCGTCCGGGCCGGTCCGCGCCTGGCCGCCCAGCAGCGCGGCCCGCTCCCGTATGCCCCGCAGGCCGCTGCCCCGGCCGGGCCCGGGTATCTCCGCTGTCAGCGGATTGCGCACTTCCAGGGAGAGCGCCCCGTCGTCGACGGCGATACGGACCCGTACGGGTACGGACCCCGCGTGCCGCAGCACATTGGTGAGCGACTCCTGGAGGATGCGGTAGCCCTCACGCGAGACCGGACCGGGCACTGTCTCCAGGGGACCCGTCACCTCGGCGTCGACCTTCGCCCCCGAGGCGCGGGCCGACTCCAGGAGCCGGTCGGCCTCCACCAACGTGGGGCGGCCGCTCGCCGGACGCTCCGACTCGCGCAGCACGCCGAGCACCCGCTCCAGGTCCTCCAGCGCGGCACGGCCCGTGTCCTCGATGGCGACCAGGGCCCGGTCGGTGAAGCCGGGATCGCCCGCGGCCCGCGCGGCACCCGCCTGCACCACGGCCACCGTCAGCGCGTGCCCGATCGAGTCGTGCAGCTCGCGGGCGATGCGCGTGCGCTCCAGGAGGCGTTCGGTGCGCTCTTCCAGGGCGGCGACCCGCTCGGCCGGCGACGGCCCGAGGAGGCGGCGCGCGACAGCCGTGATCAGCTCGCCGACACCGACCACCAAGGCGTACATCACGATGAGGGGGAGCGGTGCCAGGAGACCGTACGCCCAGTGCGGCTGCGAGATGGTCAGGAGCGGGTTGTCCGTCACCGCATGCCCGAGCGCGGCCGCGGTCAGGTCGTACGTCAACATCGGACCCCAGACGGTGGCGAACCCGGCCACCGTTCCCAGAACCATCCGTGCTTCCAGCCACAGCACCGTGCGCGAGCGGTCCCGCCAGGTCGCCGACGGCTGCACGGAGATCCCCGACTCCTTCTCGCCGGGCGTCAACAGCAGCTGTGCCTGAACCCCTTCCCCCAGACGCACGGCAGGGATCAGACCGAGCGGAATCAGCGGAAGCGCGACACCCCACGGCTGGGACGGGAAGACGTACATCCACACGCTGACGAGCAGCACGGGCGTCCACAGGTGCAACAGACGGGTGTACGTCGTCCCGCGGGTCAGCGGGCTCAGCAGGCGGGCCATTCCGTCATCGTGCCAGCCGCCACTGACAACGAGCCTCCCCCGAGCGAGGGAGACGCTCTCCCCGGGCGGGGGAAGCCCAAGTCCCCTCCCGGCAGCCAGCCTTGGGGCATGACCAGCATCGACGTCCAAGACCTCACCAAGGAGTACGGCACCACGCGGGCCGTGGACCGGCTGACCTTCAGCGTCGTGCCCGGCCGCGTCACCGGATTCCTCGGTCCCAACGGCGCCGGGAAGTCCACCACCATGCGGCTCGTGCTCGGCCTGGACCGGCCCACGTCCGGCACCGCGACCCTGGGTGGCCGCGCGTACGCGACGCTCGACGAGCCGCTGCGGCACGTCGGCGCCCTGCTTGACGCGCAGGCCCCGCACGGCTCGCGTACCGCACGGGACCATCTGCGCGTGCTCGCCGTGAGCAACCGCCTGCCCGAACGCCGCGTGGACGAGGCCCTGGAGGAGGCGGGGCTCGCCTCGGTCGCCCGCCGCCGCGTCAGGACGTACTCCCTGGGCATGCGGCAGCGCCTGGGCATCGCCGCCGCGCTGCTCGGCGACCCGCCGGTGGTGCTCCTCGACGAGCCGTCGAACGGGCTCGACCCCGAAGGCATCATCTGGATCCGGGAGTTGATGCGCCGACTCGCCGGTGAGGGCCGCACCGTGCTCGTCTCCAGCCACCTGATGAACGAGACCGCGTCGTTCGCCGACCACCTCGTCGTCCTGGGACGCGGCCGGCTGCTCGCCGACACGCCGATGCGGGAGTTCATCCACGCGCGCGTGGAGCCCCGCGTACGCGTACGCACCACGGACGGCGCCGCACTCCGGGACCTGCTCGCCCGGCACGGATACGACTCCGTAGAGGACGAGGACGAGGACGAGGGCGAGGGCAAGGACGAGGGCCAGGAGGGCGCGGGCGAACGGTGGATCGTGCACCACGCGCGCGTGGACGACATCGGCCGCCTCACGTCCGGAGCGGGCGTGCCCATCCTCGAACTTGCGGCGGAGGAGCGCACGCTGGAGCAGGCCTACCTCGACCTGACGGCTACGGAGGCCGAGTTCGCAGCCCAAGCCCAGCCCCCGGCCTCAACCTCATCCCCGTCCCAGGCCCCTTCTCCGTCCTCGTCCCCCACACAGCCGCAGGATGCCTGACCGTGCCGTTCGCACCCGTACTCCACTCGGAATGGCTCAAGATCCGCACGCTCCGGTCGCTCGTCGCGGGACTGGGCGCCGTGGTCCTCGTCACCGCGGCGTTCTCCGCGCTCGCAGGCCTCGACAACTCCACGGACGCGGACTTCGACCCCTTGTTCTCGGCGTTCTTCGGCGTCAGCTTCGGGCAGATCGCGGCGATCACGATCGGGGCGCAGGCCGTCTCGTCCGAGTTCCAGGGAGGTGCCCTGCGGGTCTCGCTGTCCGCCGTACCCCATCGCGGACGGTGGTTCGCGGCGAAGGCGACGGCCATCGGCGCGCCCGCCCTGGTCGTCGGCCTCCTCACCGGGTTCGTGAGCCTGGCCGTGGGCAAGGCCGTCCTCGGAGACCGGGCGAACGGGCTGAGCTGGGGCGAAGCGCTGCGCGCAGTCGTGGGCTGTGGGATCTACCTGGCCCTGATGGCCCTGTTCGCGGCCGGGCTGGCCGCGCTGCTGCGCAGCGGCGTCGCCACCCTGAGCATCCTCATCCCCTTCCTCCTGATCGTCTCCTTCGTGGTCGGCGACGTGTCGGGGAGCGCTGCCGACTTCCTGCCCGACAAAGCGGGGCAGGTGGCACTCCACGAGACGTGGGGCGGCGCGCTCGGGCCCTGGACCGGGCTCGCGGTGACGGCGGTGTGGGCGGCGGCCGCACTCCTCGCCGGAGGGTGGAGCGTTAGCCGCCGGGACGCGTGAACCCGAGCGCCGTAGTGGCCTGACGGACCGCCAAGTGTCAGCGGTGACAGGTTTACTGGACTTCATGACCACTGAGCGACACCTCGCCACGATCGACGAGCTGTGCGTCCGCGACTTCCCCGCGGCGCACGGCTGGTCGGACGTCGGCGCGGGGGGACCCGGCTACCACCTGGTGGTGCTGGAGACGACGCGCGGCTTCGGGACGGGTGACCAGGGGGAGCGGACGGAGATTGCGGACCAGTTCACCGCCTACCGAGAGGGCGTCTCACAGAGGTTGAACGAGCGCTGGGGAGAGGCGCACCCCACGAGCCTCGACGGTGTCTTCCTGCGCTCGGAAGACCCGGACGAGCACATACCGAAGCCATGGGCCTACCTCAGCGCCTACGTGAGATACGTGGACCTGTGGGAGGCCGACGGCACCGGACGCTGGGTCGCCGTGGGGGTCTCGGAGCCGGGGGAGGGGCGGGAGTTCCAACTCTTCGCCCTGGTCACGGAGATGGCCCCGCCGTGACCCGCTACGCCTGCGCGGCCTCCCGCAACCGGCCGAACTCCTCCGCCATCGTCGCCGCCGTCCAATGCGCGTTCAGGCCACTGGGATTGGGCAGCACCCACACGCGAGTCGAGCCGAACGTCCGCTCCTGCGGCCCGATCGCGGCCTTGCGGTCGTCGAAGGCCGCCCGGTAGGCGGTCACGCCCACCACGGCGAGCCACCGCGGCGCCAACCGCTCCACCTTGGCGGAGAGCAGCAGCCCGCCCTCCCGGTACTCGTCCGCGCTCAGCTCGTCCGCCCGGGCGGACGCCCGCGCCACCACATTCGTGATGCCGAGCCCGTACGAGAGCAACTCGCCCTGCTCCGACGGCTTCAGCAGCCGGGGCGTGAAGCCGGACAGGTGCAGGACCGGCCAGAAGCGATTGCCGGGACGCGCGAAGTGGTGGCCCGTCGCGGCCGTCATGAGGCCGGGGTTGATACCGCAGAACAGCACCTGGAGGCCGTCCGCGGCGACATCCGGCACGAGCCGGTCGCGGGCGGCCTCCAGTTCGGCGGGGGTGAACCGCCTCAGAGGATCGCCCCCGGTGCGTAGCCCGCGGCTTCCGGGTGCTGCTTCACGATCTCCTCGATGCGGGCGACGACGGCGGCGACCTGGTCGGCCGCGGCGCCCGTGAAGGACAGCTTGTCGGCCATCAGCGCGTCGAGCCCGGCCCGGTCCAGCGGGATGCGCTCGTCCGCGGCGAGCTTGTCGAGGAGCTCGTTGCGCTCGGCGCCCTGCTCGCGCATGGCGAGGGCGGAGGCGACGGCGTTCTCCTTGATGGCCTCGTGCGCGACCTCACGGCCGACGCCCGCGCGCACCGCGCCCATCAGCACCTTGGTCGTCGCGAGGAAGGGGAGGTAACGGTCCAGCTCACGCGCCACGACCGCCGGGAACGCGCCGAACTCGTCGAGCACGGTCAGGAACGTCTCCAGCAGACCGTCGAGCGCGAAGAACGCGTCCGGCAGCGCGACCCGGCGCACCACCGAGCAGGACACATCGCCCTCGTTCCACTGGTCGCCCGCCAGCTCGCCCGTCATCGAGGCGTAGCCGCGCAGGATCACCATCAGGCCGTTGACACGCTCGCAGGAGCGGGTGTTCATCTTGTGCGGCATCGCGGAGGAGCCGACCTGACCGGGCTTGAAGCCCTCGGTCACCAGCTCGTGCCCGGCCATCAGCCGGATCGTCTTGGCGGTGGACGAAGGCGCCGCGGCCACCTGCACCAGCGCCGTCACGACCTCGTAGTCGAGCGAGCGCGGGTATACCTGGCCGACGGACGTGAACGCCTGCGAGAAGCCCAGGTGCCGGGCGATCCGCTGCTCCAGTTCCGCGAGCTTGGCCGCGTCCCCGCCGAGCAGGTCGAGCATGTCCTGGGCCGTGCCCACCGGGCCCTTGATGCCGCGCAGCGGGTAGCGGGCGAGCAGCTCCTCGACCCGGCCGTACGCCACGAGCAGTTCGTCGGCGGCGGTCGCGAAACGCTTGCCGAGCGTCGTCGCCTGCGCCGCCACGTTGTGCGAGCGGCCCGCCATGACCAGCTCGCCGTACTCGCCCGCGAGCTTGCCCAGGCGGGCCAGGACGGCCACGGTGCGGTCGCGCATCAGCTCCAGGGAGAGCCGGATCTGCAACTGCTCGACGTTCTCGGTGAGGTCCCGGGACGTCATGCCCTTGTGTACCTGCTCGTGCCCGGCGAGGTCGTTGAACTCCTCGATCCGCGCCTTCACGTCGTGCCGCGTGACCTTCTCGCGCTCGGCGATCGAGCCCAGGTCGACCTGGTCCAGCACGCGCTCGTAGTCGGCGAGGGCGGCCTCCGGCACCTCGATCCCGAGGTCCTTCTGGGCGCGCAGCACAGCGAGCCAGAGCTGACGCTCCAGCTTCACCTTCTGCTCGGGGGACCACAGGGTGGCGAGCTCGGCCGAGGCATAGCGGCCGGCGAGGACGTTCGGGATACGGGGCTTTGCGGGCGCAGTCACGTGTCCAGATTCTACTGGCGGTTCCCGCAGGCCAGCGCCGCGGGCTCGTTTGTCGGAAGCTACGAGAGCGCGGGGTGGGGGTGGCAGGCGGCCCGGGGTGACGCACGGATTCCGCCCCGGTGGTCTGCGGTTCTGCCCTTGCGGTCTACGATCACGCGTCGGCCAGCTCCGCCAGGATGTCGCCGTGGCACAGTTCCGGCGCGCACCAGCAGGCCAGCGTCCTGCCGCGCAACTGCGGCACGAGTGCGAGCAGCTCGGGGCGTTCGAGGAGATAGGCCCGGTACTTGACCATCACCTCGGCGCGGGTGCCGTCGCGCTTCTTGGTGGCGGTGTCGAGGGCGAACGGGTTGTAGAGCGGGTGCTGGGGAAGGTCCCAGTGCCCCATGGTCCAGCGGCGGCCGACGTACACGAGGTCCGCCGGGGCGTGCTCCAGGCGGGGGCCGAAGTCGTGGATGTGGCCCTTGAGGTTGATGACGGTGGTGGTCACAGCGGGCTCCGTTCCCTTGACGCGGCTCGTGGGGCGGCGAGCCCGATCATGCGCCGTGCGGGCCACGGACGCCACCGCCACGCTCACCGGCAGGGCTTACGCCCCCGGCCCCTCGTACGGCAGTAGCTCTGGGCGCTTGGCCACGCGGCCGTCCCCGGACGACCGGCCGGTCAGGCGGCGGACGATCCACGGCAGCAGGTACTGCCGGGCGAAGCGTGCGTCGGCGGTGCGGCGGGCGCCCCAGCCGGGCGGCGTGGAAGGCGGCATGGGCGTGCGCCACTCGGCGTCCTCCGCGTCGTACCCGAGTGTCTGCCACACCGCCTCGGCGACCCGGCGGTGTCCCTCGACCGTGAGGTGCAGCCGGTCCACGTCCCACATCCGGGGGTCACCCAGAGACGGCGCTCCGTAGAGGTCGACCACGAGCGCGCCGTGCCGTGACGCGAGGTCGTCGACGCAGACGAAGAGCTCCTCCATGCGCGGGCGGAACCGTTCCAGGACCGGGCCGTGGCGGCCGGGGCTGCGCATCAGGACGAGCTGTTTGCAGGCGGGGGCCAGGCGCTCGACGGCCTCTTCCAGGAGTCCGCGGACCCGCCCCATGTCGCACTTGGGCCGCAGCGTGTCGTTGAGCCCGCCCACCAGTGTGATCACGTCGGGCTGCATCGCGGCGGCGACGTCCACCTGCTCGGCGACGATCTGTCCGATGAGCTTGCCGCGTACCGCGAGGTTGGCGTACTGGAAGCCTGGCGTCCGAGCGGCCATCCGTCCCGCGAGGAGGTCTGCCCAGCCTCGGTACGAGCCATCGGGGAGGAGGTCCGACATGCCCTCGGTGAAGGAGTCGCCGAGGGTGACAAGACTGGTGTAAGTGGCATTCGTCTGCATGGCGGAAGAGATGATATCCCGTGCACATACCCGCCGGTCTGGCGCCCGGTGCACGTCTGCGGCGTGCCGGTTCGGCGCACGTTCAGCCGTGGACGTGTGCCGGACCGGCGCACGTCCACGGCTCGCGCTCCTCCGCCGCGCGCACCCTGGGAAGCCGGGAAGCCGGGAAGCCGGGAAGCCGGAGGCCGGCAGTCAGGACCCGGCCCGCCCCGTAGCCCCCTCGCACCGGCGCCCCCGCTTCACCCCGACCGCCCGCGTCACACCGGCTGCCCGAACAGCTCCCTCAGCACGTCCTCCATCGTCACCAGTCCCGCCAACCGCCCGTCCCCGCCGAGCACCGCGGCCAAGTGCGTACGGCTGCGTCGCATCGCCGTCAGTACGTCGTCCAGCGGTGTGCTCTCCCGGACGCGCGCGATGGACCGCATGTCCTGGACCCGGAACGGCAGGTCGCGCGGCATCGCGTCCAGCGCGTCCTTGACGTGGAGGTAGGCGACGATGCGACGCCCCTCGTCCACGACGGGGAAGCGCGAGAAACCGGACTCGGCGGAGAGGGCCTCCAACTGCTCGGGCGTAACGCCCACGCGCGCGTAGACGACGCTTTCCAGCGGAAGCACCACGTCCCGTACCGGACGGCGCCCCAGTTCCAGGGCGTCGTGCAGCCTCTCCCGCGCGCGGTCGTCGATGAGCCCCGCGTCGCCGGAGTCCTTGACCAGCCGGGCCAGTTCCGTGTCCGAGAAGGTCGCGGACACCTCGTCCCGCACCTCGACCCGCATCAGCTTCAGCAGCCCGTTCGCGAACGCGTTGACCGTGAAGATCACCGGCCGCAGCGCCCGTGACAGCCCGACCAGCGGCGGACCGAGCAGCAGCGCCGACCGCACCGGCTCGGCGAGCGCGATGTTCTTCGGCACCATCTCACCGAGGAGCATGTGCAGATACGTGGCCACGGAGAGCGCGATCACGAACGAGATCGCGTGCCCGGTGCCCTTCGACAGCCCCATCGCGTGGAACACGGGCTCCAGCAGATGCGCGATCGCCGGCTCCGCGACCACACCCAGCACCAGCGTGCACAGTGTGATGCCGAGCTGCGCCGCCGCCATCAGTGCGGACAGGTGCTCAAGTCCCCACAGCACGCTGCGCGCTCGCCGGTCGCCCTCCGCGCCACCTTCCATGGACTGCTCGATCTGACTGCGGCGCACCGAGATCAGCGCGAACTCGGCCGCCACGAAGAAGGCGTTCACGACGAGGGTCGCCAGACCGATGAGCAGCTGTACGGCGGTCATCGCCCGCCCCCTTCACGAGACTCGTCGGGCCGAGACTCGTCGGGCCGGGACTCCCTTGGCCGAGACTCCTCGGGTCGTTCGGACGCGGCGTCGTTGGTGTCTGCGGCGTCCGTGGCGTCCGTGGCGTTCGTGGCGTTTGCGGAGTCCGTGGCGTTTGCGGCGTCCGTGGCGCGCGGTGCGTGCATCAGTACCCGCGCTGCCCGCCGCCCCGACGCGTCCACCACGTCCAGCCGCCACTCGGCGACCTCGACCGTGTCGCCCTCGGCGGGAATGCGCCCGAGCTCGGTCGCGATCAGGCCCGCGAGCGTCTCGTACGGCCCCTCCGGTGCGCGCAGACCGACCCCGGTCAGCCGGTCGGTGCGGACCGAGCCGTCGGCGGAGTACAGCGCGCGGCCGTCGTCGTCCGTGCCGGCCGGTGCCAGGTCGGGGGTCTCGTGGGGGTCGTGCTCGTCCCGCACCTCGCCGACGACCTCCTCGACGATGTCCTCCAGGGTGGCGACCCCGGCGGTGCCGCCGTACTCGTCGATGACGACGGCCATCGTCCGCTTGCCGGACAGCCGGTCCAGGAGCCGGTCCACGGTCAGCGACTCCGGTACGAGCAGGGGCTCGCGCATCAGCTGCGACACGGGCGTACGAGCCCTGCGGTCGGCGGGTACGGCGATGCAGTCCTTGATGTGCGTGACACCGACGACCGAGTCGAGGTTGCCGCGGTAGACCGGGAAGCGGGACAGCCCGGTCGCCCGGGTCGCGTTCGCCACGTCCTCGCAGGTCGCCTGGACGTCGAGGGCGATGACCTGGACGCGGGGCGTCATCACGTTCTCCGCGGTGAGGTCGGCGAGGTTCAGCGTGCGTACGAAGAGTTCGGCGGTGTCCGCCTCCAGCGCGCCCTGTTTCGCGGAGTGCCGGGCCAGCGCGACCAGTTCCTGCGGGCCGCGTGCGGAGGCCAGCTCCTCGGCGGGCTCGACACCGAACCGGCGTACGACACGGTTGGCCGTGTTGTTGAGGTGGCTGATGAACGGGCGGAACACCGAGCTGAACCAACGCTGCGGTGTCGCAACCCGCTTGGCCACGGCGAGCGGTGAGGAGATCGCCCAGTTCTTGGGCACCAGTTCGCCGACCACCATCAGGAAGACCGTCGACAGGGCCGTACCGAGGATCAGGGCCACGGACGAGGACGCGGACCGCGGGACGCCGGCCGCCTCCAGCGGGCCCGCGATGAGCTTGGCGACGGACGGCTCGGCGAGCATGCCGACGACCAGGTTGGTCACCGTGATGCCGAGTTGGGCGCCGGAGAGCTGGAAGGTGAGATTCCGTACGGCCTTGAGGGCGCCGGCCGCGCCGACCTCGCCGCGCTCGACGGCCCGCTCCAGCTCGCTGCGCTCGACCGTGGTCAGCGAGAACTCCGCCGCGACGAAGGCACCGCAGGCCAGCGAGAGCAGCACCGCCACGGCGAGGAGGAGCACTTCGGTCATCGGGTCACCTCCGTCCCATGATCGACCACGGGCCGGGGAATCGCGCGATGACGGCGCGGCGCGACGTCGCGCCGTGGGCTACCGGGAGTCTCGCCCATCGGCGGAGCCTCACACCCTTTCTGGCATGTCCTGTGTTTCGGTCACTCGGTCAGCGGCTTGACCCAGCGTCGCCAGTGGTCCTCGCGATGGTAGCCAGTGGCGGCCCAGGTGTGGTGTGCCTGTTCGTTGGCCTCCAGGACCATGGCGTCGACGCGTCGTCCGCCGAGGGCGGCGAAGCGTTGTTCGGCTGCCTCCAGCAGAGCGCTCGCGATGCCCTGACGGCGGTGGTCCGGGTGTACGGCCAGTCGGTAGGCGGAGCATCGCCATCCGTCGAAGCCGGCTATGACGGTTCCCGCGAGGGTGCCGTCGCGCTCCGCGAGGAGCAGGGCTTCGGGGTCTCGTGTGATGAGGGCGGCTACTCCGTCGTGGTCGTCACTGATGCTGGTTCCTTCCGCGGCTTCGCGCCAGAACCGCAGCACGGCGTCGATGTCGGAGAGTGCGGCGTAACGGATATGGAGATCACTCATGGGGCGAGCCAAGCAGAGGGCCGACCTGTCGGGCGAACGGTTTCCGTGCCGAGCGATCGATTCCACGGACCATGAATCTGTGGTGTTGCCGTTCCCGCCCCCCCCCGGCGCCGTTCCCGAGAGGGATGGCTGTCGGCGGGAGGGTGGGTACAACGCGGACCTCGTCCTGAGCTGCGTGAAGCAACAGCGCGGCGAGGCGTGCCAGCGAACGGCCCGCCACGTCCGACGGACGGTTCGACCGGAGCCGCTACCGTCCGCCGGAGCCGGTCGTTCGCCCTACCGCGACCCGCGACCCGCGACCCGCGACCCGTCTCCACGCGCGTGCCCACGACCGCCCGCCCCGCCCAGGATCAGCCGCGCCCCT
Source organism: Streptomyces sp. NBC_00878 (assembly GCF_026341515.1). Taxonomy (NCBI): domain Bacteria; kingdom Bacillati; phylum Actinomycetota; class Actinomycetes; order Kitasatosporales; family Streptomycetaceae; genus Streptomyces; species Streptomyces sp. NBC_00878. Next base: position 9,539,593 of record NZ_JAPEOK010000001.1, read on the forward strand.
TCCGCGGTCGCGGTACCTGAAGTTCCTCCAGGCGCGGTTCGTCGCCGTCCTGAATGCGGCGCCAGGCCGTGCGGTAGAGGTCGGCGACGGGACCGGTGGGCGCGATGACTCCCAGGAGGGGCTCCTCGTCGTGGAGCAGCTCGTACATCGGCACCTTCCACCGCTCCAGTGGTACGTACGGCTTCGCGAGGTGGGTCCAGCCGCCGGGCAGGAACAGTGAGCGTCCCGCTCTGGTGCGGCTGCCTTCGAGTACGAGGTCGGTGGCGGCGAGTTCGGCACGGGCCGCACGGAGCCGGGCCGTTCCACCCCGCTGTTTCGCCCAGCCGGTCCAGCGAGCCGTGTTGTGGTCGGTGGGATCCGGCATGGCGAGCAGCATCAGATAGAGGACGGCGGCGTCCTCGCCGATGCCGTACCGCTTGGTCACCTCGCCGACGAGGTCCGGTACGGAACGGGCGGGATCCTGCGGCCACCACAGACCGTCCGCGTCGCGCCCGCCCGCCATCGGTTGCCCGGGATCGGCGAGCAGCTCCGCGAACCGCTGGTCGTGGACCAGCCGGAGGGCGATCTCCTCGGCCGCCGGCCGTTCACCGGGGGCAACTGCCGCCAGGTGCGGGTCGTTCCCGGCAGAGTCCAGCAGCGCCGGCCGGACGGCGGCCACGGGGTCGGAGACCGCGGTGCTCAGTACGAGCGCGCCATAGCGTATGAAGTCGTCGCCGGTCTCCGTGGGGAGCCCAGCATCTCGGCGGAATGCCTCCAGGTCTACTCGCCTGCCCAGGCTGATCAGCAGGTCCGGGTGGGCGAGCCGGGCGCGTATCGAGGTCAGCACTCCGGGGAGAGCCGCGCGGATCGGGTCGCCGGACGGGAGTCGGTGGGCGAGCCATGCGGCCAGGGCCACCGAACCGTTCAGGGCGCGGGCGTCGAAGCCGGGCGTGTTCTCGACGGGGCGCAGGTAGTGGCCGTCACCGGTCGTCCAGGTCAGGTCATGGGTCAACTGTGGTTCGGCCGCCCGGTTGAGGAAGCCGTGCAGCGCTTCGGACGGTGTCCACCACGAGGCCGTTCGCACGGTGCGGACCGCGTCGTGGAGCACGTCCTCGGGGAGGGGCGTCCGCCGGCCCGCCCGCCGGTTCCAGACCTCCGCCGCCGCGACCACGTCGGGGCCGTCCGTCCACAGCCCTGACGGCTCGGCGGGCAGCAGCGCCGCCAAGACGGCCTGCCAGATGCCGGCGTCCCCGTACCCCAGGGCCTCTCTGGCCACAGCCACGTCGGCCGACTTCACGCCGATGGTCTTCAGCGTCTCGGCGGGCACGGGCTTGTGCTCGTCGTCGGTCAGGGGCACTCCGGCGACCACCAGCCTGGCCATGGTCGGGGTGATTCCGGTGAGCCGGGAGAACTCCTCGGCGGCCGCCGGGTACCAGGGTGCCGGACCGCGCGCGGCGAGCTCGGCCCGGAAGGCCGTGAACCAGCCGGGCGCACGTGTCGGCTCCGGGACGAAGGGCTCGGTGGACATCAGTGTGTACGGAGCGGGCGCGTCGAAACGGCCGGCCGGATCGTGGAAGACCGCCCTGAACACGCTGCCGTCGGCGTCGCTTCTGCTCCACTCGTTGGGAAAGACGAGGAACGCGCCGCCGTCCAACTGCAACACGGTCGCCATCGTGCTGCGCAGGGCGCCGGGCCCCTCGAACAGACTCTTGTCCAGACGCAGCCCGACAAGGCGCCAGTGGTCGGGGTTCAGCACCGCGAGTTCTTGGGCGTCCAGTTCGGCGAGGAAGGTGTCCTGCACCCGTCTGTGGTCCTCAGTCGTGGCCGTCGAGCCTGCCCGCAGAGCCAACAGGGCCGGCAGCGTGGGCAGAGCCAGCCAGTCCATGTCGCTCAAGGCTGCCTGCTCGGGCAGAGCGAGGTGCGTACTGCCCGCCGGGGCAGGTTCGTTGAGGCCCCGCGACGCATCCCCCAACAGGCCCAGCAGCCGGAAAAGCGTGTGGGACGGTTTGAGGTAGTAGTACGCCCTGCCCGCCACCAGGTACCGGCGGCCGTTGAGGCCGAGGCCCTGCAGTGCCGCGGTGAGCGCGCCGTCGCTGGGCTCGGGCCGCGACTCCTCCCGTACGCGGCCCGCGAGCGCCTTGTCGAGCCGGGCGCGCGCCGCGTCCAGAACGCGCTGCTGGTCGGCGGCGTACCGCACCACCCCCGCGATGCCTGTGCGCAGTGCCTCGTGGCCGACCTGCGGCAGCAGGGTGCGGATCAGCCCGGGCAGCCGGTCCCGGCCGTCCGCGCCCGCCAGCTCCCCGCCCGCCGACTTCCCGCCCTTCGACTGCTCGCCTGGCGACTCCCTGTCCGCCGACTCCTTGTCCATCGACTGTTCGCCCGCCGACTCCCTGTCCGCCGGCTCCCTCCCCGGATCGTCCTGGCCCGCGGTGTCCTCGGGCCGCTCCGTCTCCGTCTCCGCCGCCGCCAGCAGCGCTGCCGCCGTGTCCTCGTCGACCTGGCGGAGCGCCGCGGAGCCCTGCGGGTCGCGGGGCTGGAGCAGGTGCCAGTAGCGCAGGGGCGGCAGGAGTGGCGTTCCCGCGGTGAAGGTTCCGGCGGTGTGGTCCCGCGGGATCTCGGACATCACCGTGCCGTTCGCGTCGAGCAGCCTGATCCCGTCGTACTCCTGGATCACCGCCAGAGGCCGGTCGGCGCCGGGGAACTCCAGCGCCCATCGCGGGCTCCGGCCCCTCCCGTGCGGCACGACGACCGAGCGCCCGGCCAGGTCCTCGCCGCGCCGCGACCCGTCGGGCAGTGTCACCACCCGCCAGCCGAGCAGCCCGTCCACCGGGGAACACAGCGGACCCGCTACGTCGGAGGGGGCGGGCAGCAGCCAGCCCGCCGCGAAGGTGCTTCCCTCCGGGGCGGTACGCACGCCCTCGTCGAACCAGTCCGGCAGTCCCGGTTCGCCCTTCGTGTCGCTGACCGGGTCGTACGCGTACCAGGTCCGGTGCCTGTAGTCGGTCCCCACCCGGGCCCACACCCAGTACGACGTGCCGTCTCCGATCACCCGCCGTGCCCGTGGCACGACGGTGTCCCCGCGGCGCAGCACCCCGCCACCGGTGGTCCGGCCGCCCTCGGGAAGCGGGAGCGAGACGGGGGCCAGGTCCCCGTTCATCCCGTCGCGCCCGTCCACCTTGCTGATGCGGGAGGAGGCGGAGCCCTCGACCGCGATCCGCAGCGACGGGTCGTGGTGCCAGTAGCCCTCCATGCCTTGGGCGGTACGGGAACGCCACCAGACGAGCAACTCGCCGTCCACGTAGTGATAGCTGACATCCCTGGGGTAGCGCATGACCTCGTCGGGGACGCGCAACTCGTGCGTGAGCACCGTGCCTTCCGCACCGATCACCCGGACCCGCTTGTCGGCCAGGACGATGAGGTGCGGCCAGGCATCGGCGATGAGGACGTCCGCCGGCGCATCCCGCGATTCGGGTGCTCCAACCGCTTCTTCCCAGGCGGGCCAGCCCAGTTCGTCGAGGATCCCGGACCGCAGAGCGCGGGCGAGCGCGGGGGCGATGCCGCTGCTCAACGCCTCTCGAACCGCCTGCCCGGCAACCGCGAGTACCTCTCCCGGCAGCCAGCCCAGCGTGTGGAGGGCGCCGCGGTGTCCGGAGAGCGCGGGCAGTTCCGCGGTGACGTACGGTCGGCTGACCTCGCCCACCCATTCGGCGAGCATCAGGCTTCCACCGGGGGACTCGGCCAAGTTGTTGACGGTCTCCAGGTGGCCCGCCCGGTCGTCCGTGGGGCAGCCACGCCGGAACGCCTGGCGAAAACGGACGTCGGCTTCCAGGGCGACGAGATCGCGCCGCTGGTCACAGGCCGCCCACACCACGAGGTCGAGGCGCTGACGCTCTGTGGGGTCCGCCACCGGTATGCCCAGGGCCAGCAGTTGGTCGAGGAGGTTCACATCGCCGACGGGGGGCGGCAACACGCCGTCGGAGGCGTCGAGTTCGGAGCGCAGTGTGTCGGCCATGCGGTCGACGAGCGGATACAGCCCTGCCGGAGCGAGATGCCAGGTGGTGGCCCGGCACAGCTCCAGGAATCTGCGGGTCCATCCGGCTGTACCGTCGACGGGACGCACCTCGGCGGGCAGGGTGGCGTCGCAGAGCCCGGCGGTGGCGCCGGACTTCTCCAACAGGTCCAGCCACTGCGGCAGTTCCTCCCTCTCCCATTCCGACGGCATGAGCTCCAGCAGGGTGCCGCGGAAGGCGGGTTCCCGCCGGGTCAGCTCCAGCAGGGCCGGGCGGTGGGCCTTCCACCAGCCGGGCGGTGCCTTGACCGTGCCGGGCAGCACGAGCATCTCGCCCAGAAAGCGGACCTCCTCCGCGAGCGCGTTCTTGCCCGCGACCGCCTTCGCCAGTCTGCGCAGATCACCCGCGCCCGGACTCGACGGAGGCAGCCCGTTGGCGGCCAGGCGCACGAAGAGCCCACGAAGGTGCCGGAACGCCGTCGCGGCCGGAACCCGGGACGACAGCCCCTTCGCGTAGCTGGAGAGCATCCTCGACGGCACGGCCTCGGCCAGCGCGAACTCGAGGAAGACCGCGTCCATGCGCGCCTCGTCGAACGGCAGCGCGTGCGCTGTCTCGGCCTTGCGCGCGTTGACGAACATCTGCGTCGCGTACGCCTTCTCGTCGGCGGCCAGGAACACCCGGCCCGCCTGCTCGTAGAAGGTCGGCAGGAAATGCGGTACGGCTCCCGCGAGCCGTTCGCCGATCGACTCGTAGGTGGCCCGCGCCTTCTTCGGCCTGGACCTCACCGTCCGCGCCACCTTGTCCATCTCATCCACCAGGGACATGGCCAGATGGCCGTCCGAGGGGTGATGAACCAGCACCCATTCCGGGAAGCCCAGCGCCCGCGGCTGCCCGAGCCCGACCTCCGTCGGCTCGCCTTCGGGTTCGAGGCCGAGAAAGCCTGCGCCCAGGCCCTCTCCCTGTCCAGCCGCGACCAGTCGTACGACGATCCGGTCGTCCAGGCCCGGATGCCGATAGGCCTGCGTGAACACGGGCACGGCCCGATCGCCACCCCCGCTGGTCCCCGGAGGCAGCACGGCACCGGCTCGCAGCAGCTCCTCCGCCTGCGCAGCCAGTGCCGCCTGCGCAGCTAGCGTCGCCTGCGCAGCCAGTGCCGCGTCCGCTTCCAGCGCCGCCTGCGCAGCCAGTGCCGCGTCCGCTTCCAGCGCCGCTTCGGTCGCCGCCTCGTCCCGAGTCACCACTTCGTCGGCCACAGCGTCGTTCATGTTTCCGTGCCCTTCGTGGCCGTGCGGCCGGTCGCCGTCGTTCACGCGGCGGCGTCCGCGGCCACGGGGCGGCCGGCGTGGAGGGCCGCGGCCATCCGCATGCCCTCGGACCAGGCAACGGGGCCGACGTCGGACAGCCGGAGTGGGCGCTCCTGCTCACGGCCCCACCTCAGACTGCCGGTCCGGCCCGCGTCGTCGTAGTACGGGTTGCCGATGTCGACCGCCGCGGTGAAGACCTGCCCGGTGTCCCGGATCCGGCCGGTGACGTAGCCTCCGGCGACCTTGTAGCCGAGCGAGGTGGCGCGGGCGGAGAGGTGGAACCATGAGCCGTACTCGGCGCCGGAGAACTCGGTGACCTCGTCGGCGTCACCGTCGATGTCATGGGGTCTGCTCCACGTGGCGCGGTGGATCTGTTCGACGCCCTGGACCACGCCCAACTCGGCCGCGAACAAGCGGAGTTCCGCAAGGTCCGGAAGCAGGACCGGGTGAGGCATGGTCACCGTGCGGGGGGAGAGTCGGACCGTCTCGCCGTCCAGGTTCACCACCCGCAGTTCGCCCGAGGACTCGGCGTCCCGGAGGAAACCGACCTCGTCGGGGCCTTCGCCGACCACGACCAGGTCACGCAGTGCCGACCGCCATGCCTCGTCGGGCCAGAGCCGGGTCAGCAGTCCGGCCGGCACCGGCAGCGAGGACACCATCCAGTTGTCGACCTGCGCCGCGCACTCCGCCGCGTGTCGGCCCAGCCACTCGGCGAACCGCTGGAGCTCGATCACTTCGGGGCGGTCCCGTAACTCTTCGGGCAGGTTTCTCACCTGCCCTGTCGGCGACGCCTCCGACGCGGACCGGGCCACCACCCGGCCCTCCATCAGCGCGATCTCATAGGTGTCGCCCACTGCCAGCCAGCCCATTGGTCCCTCTGCCTCTTTCACCGTCGCGGAAACCCGCACAGCGCCGCTGACAGCCCGGATCGTCCGACGGCCCGGATCGGCCACCCCGCTGTGACTGTCCGCGAAAGATTAGAGGCACCCACTGACAGACCCCGGTGGCCGCCTGTCCCGGACTAGGCCCTGTCGGGCCTGTCCGACGATTCCCCGGCCCGGCGCAGTCGCGCGATCACCGGAGCGAACGCCTCCATGTTCGGCTCCAGAACCGTCAGATACGAGAACCCGTACCGTTCCTGCTGCGCCCGCACCCGCTCGACGATGTCCTCCAGGGTCCCCACGAGCACGATCGGCAGGTCCAGGATCTGCCGCTCGGTCAGGTGGGGGAGGTGGGACAGCCACGGCTGGATCGCGGCACCTCGGTCGTCGGTGACGGTGACGATCTGGATCAGCAGGTTCAGCTCGGCGGGCGCCGCCCGTCCGGCGGCCAACTTCCGGTACAGAGCGACCCGTTCGTCGAGTTCCTCCGCCGTGATCGGCTCCAGGACGCCGCCGTCCCGGGTGCGTGCCGCGGTGAACGCCGCGATGTCCGCGTGCTCGGCGGTCAGCCGCAGCATCCGGTCGCCGTTGCCGCCGATCAGCAACGGCACTCGCGGCTTCTGCACGAGTTGAGGCTGATGGGCATCCGAATCGAGAATCCGGCGCAACTCCTCGACCGTACGCCGGAGATGGTCCACCCGCTCACCCGGCGAACCCCAGGGGAGACCCGCCGTCTCGTGCTCCGCCTGTACGTAGCCGGTGCCGAGCCCGAGTTCCAGGCGGCCGCCCGTCAGCGCGTCCGTCGTCGCCACCTCGCGGGCCAGCAACGCCGGGTTCCAGAAACCGGCGTTGAGCACGAACGTGCCCACGCGTGGCCGTTCGGTCGCCTCGGCGGCGGCGACCAGCGCCGGGAAGGGGGCGGGCGCGCCGAGGTGGTCCGGGGCCAGGATCACGTCGTAGCCGAGTTCCTCGGCCCGACGGCACTTCGCGCGCCATTCGCCGGCGGGCGCGGGACTCATCAGGTTGACCCCGAAGCGGAACGGGCGGGCCATGAACTCTCCTCACCGGTAAGGGACTTGAGAACGCCGTGGGCGCCGGGCACGCCGGGCACTCCGCGTACGCCGAGCGCGCCGTGAACGTAGAGAACGAACGCCGTACACGTCGAGCGAGCGCTCCGCGCGTCACTCACTCACTCACTCACTCGTGCGCGATGGCCGCCAGCACATTCATGCGCGACGCGCGCAACGCCGGCAGCAGCGCCGCCACGATGCCCACGACGGCCGACCCCACGACGACCGCGACGATGGTCGTCCACGGGATCGCGAGCGCGTTCATCCCCTGTAGGGCCAGGACCTGCTGCACGCACACGCCCCACACGAGTCCGAGCGCGAGCCCGAGGACCGCGCCGAACACGGCGATCACCACCGACTCCAGCCGGATCATCCGCCGCAACTGCCGCCGGGCGAGCCCGATCGCGCGCAGCAGCCCGATCTCGCGGGTGCGCTCCACGACCGACAGGGCAAGGGTGTTGACCACGCCGAGCACCGCGATGACGATCGCGAGGCCGAGCAGGGCGTACACCAGGTAGAGCAGCACGGCGATCTGATCGTGGATCAGCTTCTTGTAGTCGGCCAGGTCACGCACCTGCACCTGCGGGTACGGGTCCAGCGTCTTGTCGAGGTTCGCGCGCAGGGTGTCGGCGGAGGTGCCCGGGGCCGCGTTCACGTACAGCGCGGAGTCCTGCCCGCCGGGCACGTACTTCTCGATCGTCCCGAAGCCGAAGAACAGCCCGCCCTGCGTGCCGAAGCCGTCGGCGGCGTCCTGGTCGGTCAGCGCGCCCACCTTCAGTTCGGCCTTCCGGTCGGCGGGGAACTCGACGGGGATCGTGCTCCCGACCCGTAGGCCGTGGTCCTTGGCGAAGCCCGCGTCCATGGCGATGTTCCCGTCCGCGAGCGCGGCGGCCGTGTCGCCCTGGGCGTACGTGATGCGGGCGACCTCGTCGAGCTGCGACTCGTAGCCCGCCGCGGTCGTCTCGACGCGCTCGCCGTCCGGCAGCCGGACGGCGACCGGCGTGAACCGCTGCCGTACGACGAGGCCCGCGCCCTCCGTGTCCCGCACCTTCTCGGTGACCTCCTGCGGGAACGGCAGGAAGTTGCTGTTCTGCACCACGAAGTCGGCGCCCAGCGTCTTGTCGATCTGCTCGTCGAAGGACTGGGACATGGACGCGCTCGCCACGGACATCCCGCCCACCAGGGCGAGGCCCACCATCAGGGCGGCAGCGGTGGCGCCGGTGCGGCGCGGGTTGCGCAGGGCGTTGCGCTGGCTCATCCGGCCGATCGAGCCGAACACGGCGGGGAAGAAGCCGCCGAGGACACGGATCACCGGCCGGACGAGCAACGGCCCGGCGATGACCGTGGCGATGAGGGTGAGGACGACGCCGAGGCCCAGCAGGGAGGCGGCGGACCCGGTCTCCGTGGCGGTCGCGCACCCGACGAGCGCGGCGGTGCCCAGCGCGCCGACGATCAGCCCCACCACGGCCCGTACCCGCAACGGCCGTCCCACACCGGCGATTTCGGCGTCCGACAGCGCGGCCATCGGCGACACACCGGCCGCCCGACGGGCCGGCAGATACGCCGCGACGAAGGTGACGCCCACCCCGACGACGTAGGCCGAGACGGGCGTCGCCCAGCCGATGACCATCTCGGCCGTGCTCAGGTTCATGCCGAACAGGCCCATGAGCTCGATGAGCCCGATCGCGAGCCCGATGCCCGCGGCCAGGCCGAGCGTCGAACCCACCAGGCCCAGCAGCGTCGCCTCCAGGAGCACGGAACGGCGCACCTGCCGCCGGTCGGCGCCGAGCGCCCGCAACAGGCCCAGCTCACGCGTGCGTTGGGCGATCAGCATGGAGAAGGTGTTGACGATCAGGAAGACCCCGACCAGCACCGCGATACCGGCGAAGCCGAGCATCACGTACTTGATCACGTCGAGGAATCCGCCGAGTTGGGAGGCGGCGGTCTCGGCCTGCTCGTCGGCCGTCTCCAACTCGTAGGTACCGGTGCCGATCTCGGCGCCGACGCGCTGCTTGAGCTGCTCGTCGCTCACGCCCTCCGCCGCGTCCACCTGGATGCTGGTGGCGACGCCCGTCCGGCCCAGCAGCTTGGTCGGTGCGACCGCCGGGTCGAGGAAGACCAGCGCGGCACCCGGGTTGGTGGTCGTGAAGGTCGCGATGCCGACGACCTCCACCTTGAACGACCCGGGCTGCGCGATCACGGTCAGCGTGTCACCGATGCCGACGTGCTTCTTGTCGGCCGTGTCCGCGTCGAGGAGCGCCTCGCCTGCCCCGCGCGGGGCGTGCCCCGAGGTGAGCTTCACAGGGCTGCGCTCGGTGACGTACCAGTCGGCGGCGATGGTCGGCGCACCGGTGGTCGGTCCGACCGACTCGTTGTCGCTGTCGACGACGGTGACGTTCTCGACGGACACGTCCGGACGCGTGAGCGCGACGCCGTCGACCTTGTCGATGCGGTCCACGAGGTCGGTGGGCACGGTCGCGACGGCCCCGGAGGGGATCTGCGACTCCAGGTCCTCCTTCGGGCTCACGGTCACGTCGGCCGACGTGGACGCGAACAGCCGGTCGAAGGTGCGGGTGACCGTGTCCGAGAAGATCAGGCTGCCCGCGACGAACGCCACGGACAGGACGACGGCCAGCGCCGAGAGCAGCAGCCGGCCCTTGTGCGCGAGGAAACTCCGGAGTGTCGCCTTCAGCACGACAGCCTGCCTCAGTCCTTGTCGAGGGCGATGCCCTGGTCGGGAGTGCCATCCTGGTCGGTTGCGATGGTCTGGTCGGGGGCGGTGGCCGGGTCGGCGGCGACGGCCGGTTCTGGGGCGCCGTCGCCCTCGAACGTCCCGCGGATCGTGTCGAACCTCTTCATGCGCTCCAGCACCGCCTCCGCCGTGGGCCGCGCCATCTCGTCCACGATCCGTCCGTCCCCGAGGAAGAGCACCAGGTCGGCGTGGGCGGCGGCGCCCGGATCGTGCGTGACCATGACGACGGTCTGGCCCAGATCGTCGACCGCGTCCCGCAGGAAGCCGAGCACTTCGAGCCCGGCCCGCGAGTCCAGGTTGCCCGTCGGCTCGTCGGCGAAGATCAGCTCGGGGCGCGAGGCGAGGGCACGGGCGCAGGCCACACGCTGCTGCTGACCGCCGGAGAGCTGTGCGGGCCGGTGCTTGAGCCGGTCGCGCAGGCCGAGCTGGTCGATGACCTGGTTCAGCCACTTCTCGTCGGGCTTCTTGCCCGCGATGTCCATGGGCAGCGTGATGTTCTCGGCCGCGTTCAGGGTCGGGATCAGGTTGAACGACTGGAACATGAAGCCGATCCGGTCGCGGCGCAACTGGGTCAGCTCGCGCTCCTTCAGCCCGGTGATTTCCGTGTCTCCCAGCCACACCTGTCCGGCCGAAACGGTGTCCAGTCCCGCCAGGAGGTGCATCAGCGTGGACTTCCCGGACCCCGAGGGGCCCATGACCGCGGTGAAGCGGCCGCGCGCGATGTCCACGTCGACCGAGTCGAGGGCGAGCACGGTCGTCTCGCCCGAGCCGTACGCCTTCGTGAGGCCACGGGCGCGGGCCGCGATCTCCTCGGCGTCCGTGCGCCCGAGGGCGTGCTCAGCAGCTGCTGTGGACAAGGCCGCCTCCTAGGTGGGACTCCGGTGTCCGCGGGCGAGCCTAGTGTGATCCGCGGCACACTCGGTATCCCCCCGAAGTGCCGGTCCGTCTCCACCGCAGGTCGGTGACCCGGATATTCATGTAAGGGGCACCCTTAGGGGGAGGGGGTGAGCCAGGCCCTCTTGCCTCCGCTAGCACTCCGGCGCTAGCTTCGAGGTATGGCTAAGACCCAGCTGAACGTGCGCGTGGACGAGGGCACCGCCCGGGCCGCGCGCGAACGTGCCCTGGCTCGCGGGATGAGCGTCAATCGCTACATAGAGGAACTGGTCAGACAGGACACCGGAGAAGCCGGCCACACCTTCGTCGAGGCCGCCGCCGACTTCATGAAGCAGTACGAGTCCGTCTTCGCCGAGGAGTTCGGCACGGAACGAGAAGGCCGTCGCTGAGCTCTTGAACGAACCCCTGAACATCAGAGTGGACCTCGCCTGGCTCCTCATGGTCGCGGAGCAGAAGACGCCGGGTGACCCCCAGGTCACCGACTGGGGCGCCCTCGTCGCGGCCGTCAGCCGGCACGAGGCCGAGATATTCGGCGTCCCCGTCTACGACACCCCGCAGGCCCGTGCCGCCGCCATGCTCCAGGTCCTGCTGCACGTCCCGGCACTCGAACGCTCCAACGCGATGTTCGCCATGGCCGTCGCGTACGCCTACCTCGTCGCCAGCGGCCTCAAGGTCGTCACCTCGCCCGAACAGGTCCGTGAACTGGCCCGCCTGGTCAAGACCGGCGAGGCCACGGTGCACGACATCGCACGCGAACTGCGCCAGTGGAGCCTCTGAGCCCCACGGACTCCTGAGACCGGGCACCTCTCGGGCTTGTGGGTGCAGATGCCTCCGAGCCCCTCGGGTTCCTGAGGCCGGGCGGTCCCCGGTCTCAGGAACCCGGCGAGTTCTCGGCCCCGGGGCGCCGCGCGGTCCCCAGTACGCAGTACGAACTCGGCATCCGCGGCCCCTTCTCGGGCACCAGCAGCTGCCGGTACGGACCCAGTTCGTACCCCGCGTCCCTGATCGAGCCGACGGGGTCACGGCTCACGTGACATCCGCCGAAGAGCAGCGGCCACACCGTGCGGTCCAGGGCGCGCTGGCCTGCGTTCATCGCGCGGCCGCCACCCTTCCCGTGCTCGAAGAACCGCAGCTCACCGCCGGGGCGCAGGACGCGGTGGATCTCGGCCAGGGCCCGCGGCAGGTCTCGTACGCTGCACAGGACCAAGGACACGACAGCCCCGTCGAAGGCCTCGCTCTTGACCGGCAGCGCCTCCGCCACTCCCGGGACGACGTCGACCGGCACGTCGGAGTGCACGGCCGCGGTCGCCGCCAACTCCCGCAGGCGGCGCTCCGGTTCGATGGCGACGACCTCCGAGACGGTGCTCGGGTAGTGGGCGAAGTTCAGTCCGTTGCCCGCGCCGATCTCGATGACCCGGCCGGAGAGCCCGGCGAGCAGCTCCTCGCGATGGGGGCCGATGGCCGGCTCGGCCGCCACGCTGCACTTGGCGTAGAAGCGTGCGAACAGCGGGTGGTGGACCGGGCCCGGGGCGGGCCGGCCGGTCCTGGTGGTGCGGGAGCCGCGGGGTCGCATGGGGGACCTCCCCTGGGGGTCGGGACCTACCGCGATTGTCCCCCGGGACGGGCTCGCTCACCCGTTCGCCTGTCGTCCCGTTCGGCCGGCCCGGCGCCGTCCTGTGATCCCGGCCGCGCAGGGACCACAGAACGGACACAGGATCCGGCACAGGACGGGCTCGTGAGGCGTCGGAACCCGCTTGTGGGCCGTCAGGCGATGAAGTCGCGCACCTGCTCGTAGACGCCGTGGTCGTTGTTCATCAGGTCGTGCGAGACGCACCCGACCCCGACATTGGTGGCACCGCTGAGGAGCGCGGTGGAGTCGGGGTCCAGGGCCTCGTCGCAGTTCGACCAGTAACTGGCGTAGGAGACGCTGCCCGGTGTCTCGTCCCCCGAGTTGAGCGCGGTCAGGAACGAGCTGCCGGGGTACATCTCCGCGCAGGACGTGTAGAGCCAGCTGCACCAGCCGGCGGTCGTGGTCCCGTGGTTCGTCCCGGCCGTGGAGACGAAGTCGTCGACGTACGACGTGCCGCCGAGGTTCTTGAGGTAGTAGCGGGAGTTCAGCGCACCCATCGAGTGCACGACCAGGTCGACCTTGGACGCACCGGTCTGGGAGAGCACGCTCTGGACCTTGGCGGACAACTGCTGGGCGGACGTGGCATTCGACTCGCCCCAGTCGTACGACCAGGTGAAGAGCTCGGAGCTGGTGTAGCCGTCGGCCCTGAAGTCGGCGACCCAGTCGTCCCAGCTGCTCGACGAACTGCTCAGGCCGTGCACGAAGACGACGGGGTTGCGGGCGGCGGCGTGAGCCGGGGACGCGGGCAGGGACAGGAGCAGCGACGCGAGGACGGCTGCGAAGACCGTGCCGGCAGTGCGTGTGCGGCGGGTCATGATGCCTCCTGGTGCGGGTGGGTTCGTCAGGAGTGTCAGGCGGGGTCTACGCGCGCCGCATCAGTGAAATCGCCGGTCTTTACGCACCACTTAACTCGCCAGTAACGTGAGAGGCGTGGTGACTTCGGTGAACCCCCCGCCTCTCCCGCAGCACTCGCCACCGCCCCTGATGAACGCCCCTGAACAACCGGGCGGCGCGCCACGGACACACCCGGAAACTCCGATGTCCGAAGGCGTCCGGGTCAGGGTGCTGCGTGCCGTGCACGGCGATCCGCTCGCCGCGGCGGAACTCGCCGCCGTCCTGACCGAGCACCAACTGGCCGGTCTCGAACCGCTCCCGGCCGAGCCCGTCGCCGTGGCCCCGGGTCTGCTGCGGTCCCATCGGCGCGCGATCAGGGCCCTCCCGGCGGACACCCGGCGGCTCCTGCTGATCGCCGCCGCCGACCAGTACCCGCTCGCCACGCACGCCTTCCTGCGGGCCGTGACCACGGCCCGGCTGGACACCGGGCCCCTCGACGACGCCGAGGCGGCCGGGCTCGCCCAGCCGACGTCCGCCGGAGTCGTGTTCCGGGACCCCTGGACCCGAATCGCCGCCTACGAGACCGCGTCGGCCCTGGACCGGCGCGAGACCCATCGGCTCCTCGCCCGCGTCCTGCGCGGCGAGGGCGAGGCGCCCCGCCGGTCCTGGCACCGCGCCGCCGCCATGCTCGGGCCCAGCCGACGGCTCGCGGCGGAACTGCGCGCCTCGGCGCACGAGGCCCGTGCCACGGGCGAACACACGCTGGCCTGCGCGCTCGTCGAACGGGCCGCCGTGCTGACCCCCGACCCGCGGGAACGCCCCCGCCTGCTCGCCCGGGCCGCCGCCGACGCCTGGCGCTCCGGCGACGCCGACCGGGCCCGCCGCCTCGCCGCCCACGGCGACATCGACGGGCTGAGCGGACTGCTCGCTCTACGCGCGGGGAACGCCACGGAGTCGTTCGACGCACTGCTCGCGGAGGCGGTACGCGGGGTGGAGTCGGGCGAGCGGAAGCCCGGCGGCGAACCGGGCCGAGGCACCGACACCGACCGCGCGGTCGGCGCCGCGGTCGGCGGCGCGCCGATCGAGGGCGTGGGCACCATCCGGTGCGTACGCCCTGTCGTGCCCTCGGCTCCCGAGGCCGCCGCGCATTTCCTGGCACGTGCCACCGAAGCCGCCGTCTACACCGGCGACCTGCGCCGGTGCCGGGAGGCCGCGGCCGTCGCCGACCGGTACGGGATCGCGGCACCGGGCACGCTCGGGGGACTGGCCGCCGCGTTCGAGGGACGGTACGAGGACGCCCGCGACCTCCTGGAAGCGGCCGCCGGGCGCTGCGGGCCCGGCGGCGACCCCACCTCGCTGATCCACTCCGCGATCGCCGCCCTGCTGCTCGGCGACCACACCCGCGCCGCCTCCGCGGCCGTACGCGCCGCCGCTTCCGCCCGCGCCAGGGGTGACTCCGTGACCGTTCCGCAGGCCATGGAGTTCCGGGTGTACGCCGAGTTCTGGACGGGCCGTCCACGGGCCGCGGGGGCCGCCACCCTGGACGCCCTGCGACAGGCGTACGCCACCGGGCAGGACAACGGGGCCTGTCATCTCCAGGCCGCCCTCGCCATGTTCGCCGCCGTCACCGGCGACGAGGACGTCTGCCGGGCACGCGCCGCGGCGGCCCGAACGTACGCGGTGGAACGCGGCCTCGGCCTCGCCGCCGCCCTCGCCCTGTGGGCGCTCGCCTTCCTCGACCTCAGCACCGGCCGCTACGCGGCGTCCGCGTCCCGGCTGCGCGCCCTCGCCGGCTTCGGCCCCGGCCACGGACACCGGGCCGTACTCCACCTCGCCACCCCGCACTACGTGGAAGCCGCCGTGCACTCCGGCGACACCCGGGTCGCGCGGGCCGCCCACGCCCGCTACGACCGTTGGGCCGGCGCCGTCCGCAGCCCCGACGACCTGGCCCTCAGCGCCCGTTGCCGGGCCCTGCTGGCCACCGGCCCCGATGCCGTCGGGCACTACCGGACCGCCCTCGACCTGCATGCCGGCGGTACCCGCGACTTCGAACGCGCCCGTACGGAGCTGCTGTTCGGCGGCGCGTTACGTCGGCTGCGGAACCGTACGGAGGCGCGGGACCGGTTGCACAGCGCCCTCGAAGCGTTCGAGCACTTCGGTGCGCCGCACTGTGCCGCGCAGGCGCGGGCGGAACTCCGCGCTCTGGGTGAACCGGTTCGACTGCCCGGCCGCGCCCGGGATTTGACCACACTGCTCACTGCCCAGCAGCTGACGGTGGCCCGCATGGCTGCCGAGGGTGCGACCAACCGGGAGATCGCGTCTCGGCTGCTGCTCAGCCCGCGCACCATCGATCATCATCTGCGCGGGGTGTTCAACCGGCTTGGCATTCGGTCGCGGATCGAACTGGTGAGGTTGTTGGCGTCGTCGGAGGAGTGAGCTCCGCTGGAATGTCGTTCTTTGTCTGCGGGTCGTTCGTGGCTGGTCGCGCCCACGATGGGGGTCCCCCCGCTCGAGCGAAGCCGAGAGTGGGGGAGGAGTCGCAAAATGTCACAGCCCCGCGCCCCTTACGGGGCGCGCCCATCTGTGAAGGCCTCGGTGTCCCACGTTCCACCCAGCCGTGGCGCGAGCCAACTGCCTGCCGCGGCGCGGAAGTCGGCGACCGGGAGCCCAGCGCAGCCCTCGGGAAGCGCGCCCAGCAGCGGAGCCTCGGCCACCACCGGCAGATCCGCGAGGTTGCAACGCGACGCGAGATCCGGCTCGGTCGGCCAGCTGCCCAGCACGACACCGAGCAGGTCGAGCCGGCGGGCCCGCAGTTCGCGGGCGGTCAGTTCCGTCGTGTTGAGCGTGCCGAGTCCGGCGGAGGCGACGACCAGTACGGGGGCGTCCAACAGCCGCGCCGCGTCCGCGAGTGTGCCGCCCTCGTCGTCGAACCGTACGAGGAGGCCGCCCGCCCCCTCGACCAGCACGAGGTCGTACTCCGCGGCCAACTTGCCCGCCGCCTCCGCCACTTCGTCCGGCCGCACCGGCGCGAGCCCGGCCCGCCGCGCCGCCGTGGCGGGAGCCAACGGCTCGGGATAGCGGGCCAGTTCGACGGACGTCACCGCGCCCGCCAGCCGTGCCACCTCGTCCGCGTCTCCGCGCTCGCCCGGCAGCACACCGGTCTGCGCGGGTTTGAGGACGGCCACGGACCGCCCGGCCGCGAGAGCCGCCGCGGCGACGGCCGCGGTCGTCACCGTCTTGCCGACCTCCGTGCCCGTCCCCGTGATCACCAGCACCGAAGACATGTCAGCCCTCCCGAGCCGCCGCGCACACCGCGGCCGTGATCCGTGCCAGATCCGCGTCCCCGGTGACGTACGGCGGCATCGTGTACACGAGGTCCCGGAACGGTCGCAGCCACACGCCTTCGCCTACCGCCGCCCGGGTCGCCGCCGCCATGTCGATCTCGTGGTCGAGCTGCACGACCCCGATGGCACCGAGCACGCGTACGTCCCGGACCCCCGGCAGCTCGGCCGCCGGAGCCAGCCCCTCCCGCAGCCCGGTCTCGACGCGCTTGACCTCGGTCTGCCAGTCCTGGCCGAGGAGTAGGTCGATCGAGGCGCAGGCCACGGCGGCGGCGAGCGGGTTGCCCATGAAGGTCGGGCCGTGCGCGAGGACCGGCACCTCGCCCCGCGAGATGCCTTCCGCGACCCGCGAGGTGCAGAGCGTGGCCGCCATCGTCAGATAGCCGCCGGTCAGCGCCTTGCCCACGCACATCACGTCCGGCGTCACCGCCGCGTGGTCGGCCGCGAACAGGGCGCCCGTACGGCCGAAGCCCGTCGCGATCTCGTCGAACACGAGCAGCACGTCGTGCGCGTCGCACGCCTCGCGCAGCACCCGCAGATACGCGGGGGAGTGGAACCGCATCCCACCCGCGCCCTGCACCACCGGCTCCACGATCACCGCGGCCAGCTCGCCCGCGTGCCGCTCGATCAGCTCACGCAGCTGGTCCGCGTACGACTCCTCGTACGCGACCGGCGGCGGGTCCGCGAACACCTGGCGGTGGAGCACGCCCTGCCACAGCTCGTGCATCCCGCCCTCGGGATCGCACACGGACATGGGCTGCCAGGTGTCGCCGTGGTAGCCGCCGCGCCAGGTCAGCAGGCGCTGCTTGCCCGGGCGGCCGAGGGAACGCCAGTGCTGGAGGCACATCTTGACCGCCACCTCGACGGACACCGAGCCGGAGTCGGCCAGGAAGACATGCTCAAGGCCCTGGGGCGACATGTCGACAAGACGCTTCGCCAGCCGTACGGCGGGCTCGTGCGTGAGCCCGCCGAACATCACATGGCTCATCCGCCCGAGCTGATCGCGGGCCGCCTCGTTGAGCGCGGGGTGGTTGTAGCCGTGGATCGCCGACCACCAGGACGACATGCCGTCGATCAGCTCGTCGTCCGTGCCGGCCAGCCGCAACCGCACCCCGCTCGCCGACTCCACGACGAGCGGTTCCTGCCGGCCCGGCATCGGCCCGTACGGATGCCAGACGTGCCGCCGGTCGAGCTCCAGCAGCTCGGGCACGGAGAGGCCGGACACGTGCGGGTCAGGCATTGGGCGCGAGGTCCGTTCCGGCACCACGGCGGCGTACCGTGACCAGGTCCGTACGGGCCTCGGAGGCGCGCGCCGTCTCGGGGACCCGTACTGGCTCGGGGGCACGCGTCGCCGCTGGGGCCTGTTCCTGGGCGGTCGAGCCGCAGGGGCCGCAGCCGCCGCCCTCGTGCGAGCCGCATCCGGCGTCCGCGTGCGAGCCGCACCCGGCCTCGGCGTGGGAACCGCAGCCGCCGCCCGCGGTGACCCGGTGCTCAGGAAGCGTCACCTGGCCCGTGCCCTCCACCTCGAACCCGGCGTCCGCGATCATGTCCAGGTCGGCCTTGCCGGCCTGGCCCTCGGTGGTCAGGTAGTCGCCGAGGAAGATCGAGTTGGCCAGGTGCAGGGCGAGCGGCTGCATCGTGCGCAGATGGACCTCGCGGCCACCCGCGATCCGCACCTCCACGTCGGGGCACACGAACCGGACCATCGCGAGGATCCGCAGACAGCGCTGCGGTGTGAGGTTCCACTCCTTGGCGAGCGGGGTGCCCTCGACCGGGATCAGGAAGTTGACCGGCACCGAGTCCGGGTCGAGGGCGCGCAGCGAGTAGACGACGTCGACGAGGTCATCGTCGCTCTCGCCCATGCCCGCGATCAGCCCCGAGCAGGCGGACAGGCCCGCGGCATGCGCCTTCTGGACCGTGTCGACGCGGTCGGCGTACGTGTGGGTGGTCGTGATGTCCCCGTATGTCGACTCGGACGTGTTGAGGTTGTGGTTGTAGGCGTCCGCGCCCGCCTCGCGCAGCCGCTCTGCCTGGCCGTCGGAGAGAAGTCCCAGGCAGGCGCACACCTCGACGCCCTCGTTCTGGTCCTTGATCGCCTTGATGGTGTCCGAGACCCGGTCCACGTCCCGGTCGGTGGGACCGCGTCCGCTCGCCACCAGGCAGACCCGCTTCGCGCCGCCCGCGAGCCCGGCCGCCGCGGCCTCGGAAGCCTGGTCGGGTTTCAGCCACGTGTACTTCAGGATCCCGGCCTTGGAGCCGAGCCGCTGCGAGCAGTACGAGCAGTCCTCCGGGCACAGGCCCGACTTCAGGTTGACCAGGTAGTTGAGTTTCACCCGTCGGCCGAACCACTGTCGGCGTACCTTGCCGGCCGCGGCCACCACATCGAGGATTTCGTCGTCGGAGGTGGCCAGTACGGCCAGCGCCTCGTCGCGGGTCGGCAGCTCGCGCCGAAGCCCCTTGTCCACCAGCGTGTTCAGCAGGTCCATGAGATCCGATCCTGGCCTATCCGACCGCGCCGGGCCAAGGAGGGACCGGACAACGGACGGGGCTGGACGTGTGGGTATTGCCACACCATGGGCGGCTGGTGGTCCGGCTAGGGTCTGTGCGCTGCCTACAAAAGGCAGGTGGGGACGGCCCAGGCGAAGTGTCATGTGTCGGCGCCCCATGGGACACCCTCACCTCATGGCCCGGAGGACATATGTCGGGATCGCCCTTCGAGTGGATGGACGAGCAGGCGCGGGCGCGCCGCCGGGCCGGACTCGTCCGCACCCTGCGTCCCCGCCCCGCCGACTCCCCGCTCCTCGATCTCGCCGGCAACGACTATCTGGGCCTGGCCAGGCACCCCGAGGTCACTCGGGCCGCCGCGAGTGCCGCGCTGGCCTGGGGCGCCGGTGCCACCGGCTCGCGGCTGGTCAGCGGCACCACGGAACTGCACGCGGAACTCGAACACGAACTGGCCGAATTCTGCGGTTTCGAGTCCGCGCTGGTCTTCTCCTCGGGGTATGCCGCCAACCTCGCCGCGGTCACCTCGCTGGCGCCGCACGGCTCCCTCGTCGTCTCCGACGCGGGCAACCACGCCTCGCTGATCGACGGCTGCCGTCTCGCGCGCGGCACCACCCAGGTCGTCGCGCACGCCGACCCCGACGCCGTGCGCAAGGCGCTGGGCACGCATGCCGGACCCGCCGTCGTCGTCTCCGACACGGTCTTCTCGGTGGACGGCGACGCGGCCCCGCTTGCCGGACTCGCCGCCGCCTGCCGGGAGGCCGGCGCCGCCCTGCTCGTGGACGACGCGCACGGTCTCGGCGTACTCGGCGACGGCGGCCGGGGCGCGCCGCACGCGGTGGGCCTCGCGGGCGCGCCGGACGTGGTCACGACCGTCACGCTGTCGAAGTCGCTGGGCAGCCAGGGCGGCGCGGTCCTCGGACCGGCCCACGTCATCGACCATCTGGTCAACGCGGCCCGTACCTTCATCTTCGACACGGGTCTGGCTCCCGCGGCGGCGGGTGCGGCCCTCGCGGCCCTGCGTCTGCTGCGCGGGGAACCGGGACGGGCCGCACGCGCGCGTGCGGTGGCGACCACCCTGCACGAACGGCTGACGGCCGAGGGTCTCGAAGCCGTCCGGCCGGACGCCGCCGTCGTGTCCGTGCGCGCACCCTCCCCGGAGCAGGCCGTGCGCTGGGCCGCGGACTGCCGCGAGGCGGGTCTCGCCGTCGGCTGCTTCCGTCCCCCGTCGGTGCCGGACGGCATCTCACGGCTGCGGCTCACCGCCCGCGCGGACCTCACCGACGGGCAGCTCGACCGTGCCGTACGCGTGATCATCGAAGCGCGGCGATAAAGCCCTCCCAGGCTGCGGGGGCGAAGAGCAGGGCGGGACCCGACGTGTTCTTCGAGTCGCGCACCGCGAGCAGTCCGGTCCATGGACCGGAGCCTGGACGGGCCGTCTCGACGCAGTTGTTCATTCCCGTGCTGCGGCTGCTGCGCTGCCACCGCACACCGTGCAGACGGGTGCTCGAAGGTAGGGACCGAGGCAGGGGGGTGGGCATGGTGCCTCCTTATGCGCCGTGAGCTACACCGGCGATGAAATCCAACGTTTCCTCGGGCGAAAGGGCGTGGACTTGAAGGGATTCGAAGGCCTCGCTGTAGGCCTGGAGGTCTTCTTTCCGTTCGAGGTAGAGGCTACTCGTCAAGTGGTCGAGAACAACCACATCCAGATCAGATGTGTTCGGAAATGAGAAGATAACGAAAGGTCCGGTCACGCCGACGTGGGCCCCAACTCCGAACGGCAGCACCTGAATCCGCACGTGGGGGAGGTGTGCGGCCTCCCGGAGCCGGTCCAACTGCCGTGTCATGACGCCCGGTCCACCGACCGTCCGACGTAACACCGCCTCGTCCAGAACCGCACTCAGCCGTAATGGCCGATTCGACCGCAGCACGTCCTGGCGGGCGAGGCGCACCTCCACCAGCGCGTCCACCTTGCCGTCCGGCGCCCCGTCCACGGCCGCCCGGGTCACCTCGCGGGCGTACTCCGGCGTCTGCAGGAGCCCCGGCACGACGGAGTTCTCCAGCGTGCGCATCACGCTGGCCTGCGACTCCAGGCTGATGAAGTCGCTGTACGTGGACGGCAGAAGACCCCGGTAGGCATGCCACCAGTGGTGCCGGCCGCGGTCGTCGGAACCCGCCAGCACCACGAGCAACTCGCGCAGCTCCGCGTCCTGTACGCCGTACGCGTCGAGGAGGCGCTCCACGTCCGCCGGTTTGACTCCGCTGCGGCCGGTCTCGATCCGGCTCACCTTCGACTGGTGCCAGCCGACGAGCCGGGCCGCCTCGCCGCTCTTGAGGCCCGCACGGGCCCGCAGGGCGCGCAGTTCGGCGCCGAGTTTCCGGCGACGCACAGCGGGACCGTACTGCATTGGCCGTCTCCTTCCGACCGTCGCGCCAGCGCTATATCGTCCGGCGTCAAGCCGACCGTAGAGGACGAACCGGCCGCCCGCCCAAATACGGTCGGTCGTCGCAGAGTTCACCGCTTCGAGCGACAGATATATGCATATCTCGGTGGATCGCCACCGCGAACGGCGAGGTAGTGGCACTCTGGCGCAAGCACCAGTCCGGGACCGTACTCGACGTCATCCGCTTCGTGTCGGACTCCGGTCCCGTGGGAAAGGGACGACCTCGCCATGGCAGACCACCAGGAAGCATCCGTCACTCTGCCGAGCGATCCCGCCTCGGTCTACGCCGCCCGCACATACGTCATGAACGTGCTGGCCGAATGGGGACTACCGTCCGACACGGAGGCCGCCGACACGGTCCGGCTCATCGTCTCGGAGCTCGCCACCAACGCCGTACAGCACACGTTCGGACAGTCGCCCACCTTCACGGTGGACATCGAACTCGACCGCGACGAACGCCTGCGCATCGGCGTGACCGACAGCCACCCCCGCTTCCCGAAACGTTTGCCCGCGGCCGTCCAACAGGACAACGGGCGCGGCATGGTGATCGTCCGCTGGCTGACTGCCGAGTGCGGCGGCAAGCTGACGGTCCGGCCCACCAGAGAGGGCGGCAAGACGGTTTCGATCATGCTGCCCTGGACGGCACCGGTACAGCCCGTGAGAGCCGACTGAAAGCCGTGCCCCGTCTGTCAGCCGTCCTTCAGCGCCCGTCAGTTGTACTGCGAGGCACGTCCGAAGGCGCCCCGCAGCAGAGCCCGGAAGGCGTCTACCGCCGGAGCCGCCTCGTCGGTGCGGTGGACGACCAGGATCGTGCGCCGCAGGTCTCCGGGTTCCAACAGTCGCATTCCCACCGGGGTGGCCGCCGTCCTGGCCACCATCTCCGGCACCACCGCGACTCCGAGGCCCGCACTCGCCAGCGCACACACCAGGGCATAGCCGGGTGTCGTGACGAGGAGCGACGGAACGGCCCCGGTCCGGGTGAGTACGGCCTCCAGGCCCTGCCGGGCCGGATGGTCCGGCGCCATGCTGATGAGCGGCTGCCCGGCCAGCTCCGTCAGCGGCAGCCGTGACGAACCGCTCGTGAGGACGTGCCCGGGCGCGGTCACGAGCACCAGCTCCTCGACCAGCACCGGCTCCGCGGACACACTCGCGGGCAGCGACACCGGTGCCGAAGGCTCGTAGGCATGCGTCAGCGCCAGATCGACCTCGCCCGCGGCCACCGCGGCGATACCGGCCGGGGGTTCGTAGTCCGCGACGGTCAGCTCCACGTCGGGATGCGCCCGGCGGAACGCGCTGAGCACCGGAGGCAGCAGATGGATCCCGGCCGTCTGGAAGGTGCCGACCCGCAGCGTCCCGCCGGACAGGCCCGCCAGACGCGCCAGTTCGAGCCGCGCCCGCTCCAGCTCGTCCAGCACCCGGCGCGCCCGCGCCACGAGCAACTCACCCGCACCCGTCAGCCGGGTCCCGCGGTGATGGCGTACGAGCAGTGCCGTGCCGGCCTCCCTCTCCAGCTTGGCGAGCTGTTGCGAGAGCGCGGGCGGCGTGTACCCGAGACGCTCGGCGGCCCGGGTGATCGAACCCGCCTCCGCGACCGCCACGAGCGCCGCGAGCCGTGTCGGGTCGTACAAGCGAAGCTCCCGGGGTAAAGAGATGCTTAAGGCAGACCCAGGATATTCGACATACCTTCTGAAGGCTCCGAGGGCGCACGCTGGTGCCCATGGACGCACAGCTCATCGCCTTCAGCGGAGTCGCCGCGGGCATGGTCGCCATGCCGGGTGCCGACTTCACCGTCGTCGTACGCAACGCCCTGGTCTCCCGCCGGGCCGGTGTCGCGTGCGCGCTCGGGATCACCGCGGCGCTGCTCCTCCACACCACCCTCGCCGTCGCAGGGGTCGCCGCGGTCCTGGCAGCCGTGCCCGCGCTCTTCCGCGCGCTCCAGCTGCTCGGCGGGGCGTACGTCCTCCATCTCGGCGTACGCACCCTGCGGTCGCTTCGCGAGCGGCGTACAACCGTGGACGACGACGGGCCGGTGATGTCGGGGAGCCGGGCGCTGCGCCAGGGCTTCGTCACCAACGTCCTCAACCCGAAGGTGCCGATCACCTTCATGAGCCTGCTGCCGCAGTTCGTGCCCGACGGGAGTCCGGCGATGCCCCGGACGCTGTGGCTCGCGCTGATCGTGGTCGCGCTCGCCCTGCTCTGGTTCCCGGTGGTCGCGCTGCTCGTGGACCGGCTCGGCCGGTGGCTGCGCAGACCGCGTACGGCCCGGGCCATCGTGGCCGGCACCGGCACCGTGCTCACCCTGCTCGGCGTCGGACTCGTCCTCGAACCGCTGCTGGCCTGAGCCGGTCAGCCCGGACCTGCCCTGGTGGACCTTCCCGGTCGGCCCGTCCTGGTAGACCCGTCCTAGTCGCCGACGGAGCGTTTGACCAGGTAGGGCAGGAGGGCCCACAGCCCGGCGCATACGACCAGGGTGGCGGCGCCGGCCGCGATGCCGCCCGCCCGGTTCGTCGCCACGTCCACGACGAGCAGGACCGAACCGGAGAGGCCGAGCGAGAGCGCGCCGAGCCCGGCCTGGGCCAGCAGCGAGGAGGCCTTCACGACCTGGGGCTTGGCGCCCTGCCGGAACAGCCGGCGATGCAGCGCGGCGGGGGCCGTGAAGAGCGCCGCGGTCACTACCGACAGCAGCAGCGTGACGACGTACGTGGCGCGCTGGAACGAATCCAGGGAGGGAAAGCGCGCGGTGAACGCGAGGGTCAGCAGGAAGGCGAAGAGGATCTGCACGCCGGTCTGCGTGACCCGCAGTTCCTGGAGCAGTTCGTTGAAGTTGCGGTCGGCGCGTTCGAGCCGTGTCTCGTCGCGCTCCTCTTGGTGATGAAGGTCGCCCATATGTGAAGGAGTAACCACTCCGCCGCGAATATCACATTCCGGGCGGCCCCGGTATGCGGCCGCGGCGATCACCGCGGCCGCATCCCGGGCAGGTCACCTGACCCGGCCGTACCAGACGCTCTTCGTCCAGATCTTCTGCAGCTTCACCACGTCCCCGGTCTTCGGGGAGTGCCAGATCCGTCCCTTCCCGGCGTAGATGCCGACGTGGTAGACGTTCCGGCCCGAGTGGAAGAAGACCAGGTCTCCCTGCTTACGGGTGGAAGCGGAGATGTGCTTCGTCCTGTTGTACTGGGCAGCTGCCGTACGCGGCAGGGACTTGCCCGCCTTCTTGAACGAGTAGAGCGTGAGGCCCGAGCAGTCGAAGCGCTTGGGCCCCGCGGCTCCGAACTTGTAAGCGGAGCCCTTCTTGGAGGCCGCCACCTGGAGTGCCTTCGTCGCGGGTGTGGCCGCTTCCGCGCCGGACGTGAAGCCGGGGGCCACGATGCCGCCGCCGACGGCGGCGATGGTGAGAGCCGATGCGGTACCGGCCCTGCTGAACAGCGACGGGACACGATTGAGCGCAGTCATGCGCAACCCTTCGTCAGCCGCCTGTGAAGGATGACCTGTCGGATTCGGGCTGGCGAAGTTGCCCGGCCGCTGACGCGGCTTCACCCCAAGGGCTGCTCGGCCCGGTCATGGCGTGACCGTTCCGGCGACCCGTCGTGCTTGGGTCCTCCACTCCTGCCGATCCACTTCTGTCGACCGGTTCATCCGAGCGGCGGCAGGACTCGGCGTCCGCCCGGACCGCCCCGCCGCTTGTGGCGGGGTCTTGTCGTCGGAAGGGATCTTGACGCACGGATGTCCCAAAAGCCGAGCGGAATCGGCGATTTGTGGGCTTACTCACCACTCACCCGTTCGGGTGGACAGCCCTTTCTGTACGAGGGCGCCGAGGGGGTCGAGGACCCTCGTACCAGCACCGGGACGGTTCATACCGCACTGGAGCTACGTGGGTTGCGCAGCTCCCACGGGTCCGCAAAAGCAGCCCTGACTACGCCGTTCGGTGGTACACCGTTCGGCTCGTTTGAACCCTGGCCCGGACGCCTCGTCAGATACCTGCGCGACGCCGGGCGGTGGGGGTACGTCAGGTGTCGGAGCGCGGCGGTAGTGCGATCCGGCCTGCTCGGCGCTCACCGTCGAGGACGCGCAGCGCCCGCGCCAGGGTCGGTGCGTGCACCTCGTGCTCGCCGCGTTGGTGCATCAGGGCCAGCGCGTCACGCAGTGCGGTGGCCCTGCCGACCAGGGCCTGGGCGGCCCGCAGCCCGCGGTAAGTGTCCCCGGAGTGGGCCGGGTTGATCCGGCCGAGCAGGTCGACCACCTCCAGGTAACGGTCGATCAGTTCGGCCTCGGCACGGGTCAGGGCCGGCAGCGGCGGCAACTCGGGTGGAAGCATCCGCCGCTCACCTCGCGCCGGGTGCGCGCTGGGTGGACTTCCGGCTCGGGACGATCCGGTCGATCAGTCCGTACTCCAACGCCGCCGGCGCGTCCAGGATCTTGTCCCGCTCGATGTCGGCACCGATCCGCTCCCGGCTTTGGCCGGTGTGCCGGGCGAGCATCTCCTCCAACTGCTCGCGGGTACGCATCAGTTCGTCGGCCTGAATGACCAGGTCGGAGGCCTGCCCCTGGACGGGCTCGGAGAACGAGGGCTGGTGGATGAGCACGCGGGCGCCCGGCAGCGAGTACCGCTTGCCCGGTGTGCCGGCCGCGAGCAGCACCGCCGCGGCGGACCCGGCCTGCCCCAGGCAGATGGTCTCCACCTCGCAGCTGACGAACCGCATCGTGTCGTAGACGGCCGTCATCGCGCTGAAGGAGCCGCCGGGAGAATTGATGTAGAGCGAAATGTCCCTGTCGGGCGCCTGGTACTCGAGGTGCATGAACTGCGCCATCACGTCGTTCGCCGAGACGTCGTCGATTGGCGTCCCGAGAAACACGATCCGCTCTTCCAGGAGCTTGGAGTACGGGTCCATGGTCCGGCTCCCCGAACTGTTGCGTTCGGTGAACTCGGGCAGGACATAGCGGGCGGACGGTCGGGCCATGACACACGCTCCTCCGGGAGAGGTCCTGTAGAAAATGTACAGGACGTACGTAACGTAGGGAGCGTGCTCCAGTGATCCACGGGAGTCAACAGACCCGGGGCGGCGGGTCCGAGGGCTGCGGCCCGGACCTGCGCACGAGCTGCACCCTCTGTTCCTGCGGGAACCCTTGACGCGGGATTGAAACGTTTCTACCGTGCGGTGCAGCCGTATCCATGAATGAAGTTTTCGTACGTGAACGAGGTGGCGATGTGTGGATCTCCTGTGGCGCCGGACGCCTTCGGGGGCCCGGATGGAAGCTGACATCGTTGTCCACCTGTGGGCGCCCGGGAGTTGAGCCGACGTGACCACAACCCCCAGGGCCACAGCCGTTCCACGCCCTCCCGCGCCCCGCGACGCCGATGCCGGGCAGCCGGTCACGCCAAGGCGACAGAAGCGCCGCTCGGGCATTCACACCCCGTTCTGGTTCCTGCTTCCCGCCGTAGCCGTCTACGCGTTCGTCATCGTGTGGCCCAGCCTGCGCGGCGGCGTATACGCCTTCACCGACTGGAACGGCATCACGCCCGACTGGCACTGGGTCGGCCTCGACAACTTCTCGGATGTGCTGGCCGATCGCGGAGCCAGGGCCGCACTGCTCAACACGGTGGTACTCGCCGCCTTGGTGACGGTCTTTCAGAACGTGTTGGGGCTTCTCCTCGCCCTGGGCGTGAACACCATGGTCAAAAGCCGCTACGTGCTTCGCGTGGTGTTCTTCGCCCCCGTTGTCCTCACGCCGCTGGTCGCCGGATACGTATGGAGCTATCTCCTGTCTCCGGAGGGCACCGTCAATGCCGTCCTGCGCGGTATCGGCCTTTCCTCGCTCGCCCACGACTGGCTCGGTGACCCGGGCACAGCGCTCTATGCCATCGCGGCCGAGATCATCTGGCAGTCGGCCGGATATTCCATGGTCATCTATCTCGCCGGTCTGCAAGCCATCCCCAGCGAGATCCTGGAGGCCGCCACCATCGACGGCGCCGGAGTCTGGCGCCGCTTTCGCAGTGTGGTTCTGCCGCTGCTCAACGGCGCCGTCGTCATCAACGTGATGCTGTGCCTCATCGGCAGCCTCAAACAGTTCGACCAGGTACTCGCCATGACCGACGGCGGCCCGGGCACAGCCACCGAGACCATTTCCACGACGATCTACAAGAACGCCTTCGCGCTCGGCGAATTCCCGCTCTCGATCGCGCTGTCCGTCGTCATGACCGTGCTCATCGCGTGTCTGGCCGCGATTCAGTACCGGCTGACCCTCAGAAAGGCCTCGTGATGCACGGCCGTTACTCATGGCGCACTTCGCTGCGCGAGGGCGCGCTGCTCCTGTTCGCCGTCGTATACGTCATGCCTCTGGTGAGCCTGCTGAGCGTGGCTCTGCGCAAGGAGGGCAGCGGTGCGAGCGCGCTCACACTCGACTGGCCGCCCACGTTCGACAACTTCGGTGAGGCCTGGACGGAGGCTCACCTCGGGGCGGCCCTCACCAACAGCGTCGTGGTCGCGGTGTGCAGCGTCGCGCTCATCGTCCCGATCGCGTCGCTGGCCGCCTATCCGCTCGCCCGGGTCACCCGCGCCTGGTCACGTGCCGCGTTCGTGTTCCTGGTCGGCGGACTGCTCATCCCAGGGCAACTCGCCCTTCTCCCGCTCTACACGACGATGCGCGACCTGGGCCTGCTGGGATCACTGTGGGCGGTCGTCCTCATCAACGTCGGCGGCCAGATCCCGTTCTCCGTGTTCCTCTACACCCTGTTCCTGCGTGAATTGCCCACCGACTACGAGGAGGCGGCTCTGCTCGACGGCTGTGGGCCGCTGCGGTCCTTCGTGCGCGTGATCTTCCCGCTCCTGCGGCCGATCACCGGCACCGTGATCATCCTCAACACCGTCGGCATCTGGAACGAGTTCTTCACCCCACTGCTCTATCTGTCCGGCAGCGGAACAGTCACCGCGCCCGTCGCCATCTACGGCTTCGTCAGTCAGTTCGTGTCCCAGTGGGAGCTCGTCTTCGCCGCGCTCCTGATGAGCGTGGTCCCCGTTCTGGTCGTCTATTTCGCGCTTCAGAAATACGTCATCAAGGGCTTCGCCGGCGGACTGAAGGGATAGCGCCGTGTACCTCAACTTCCTTTCGCCTCGGCGTCGTACACGCATGGTGACCTCGATCGCAGCCGTACTGGCGACGGTGATCGGCACCGCGTCCTGTTCCACCATGGATACCGTCGAGGGGGACAACGTCCTGACCCTCGTCGCCAGCGGTGAGGATCCGGCCCGGGCCGTGATCGCCGAGTTCGAGAAGGCCAATCCCGGCATTCGCGTCCGCGCCGTATTCACCGAGGACGACGGCGCCTACTCCCAGCAGATCCGCACCCAGCTCGCCGCGGGCACCGCCCCCGATGTGTTCCGCATCTGGCCGGGCAACGGCGGCTCGGTATCCGTCGGCGCCCTCTCCGAGCAAGGCCTGCTGAGCCCGCTGACCGGTGCACCGTGGGAGAAGAAGCTCACGGAGGGCCAGCGCACGGTGTCTGCCGACGCGGACGGGAACCTCGTGGCCCTGCCCGTCACCATCGGCGGCATCGGGGCCATCTGGAACGACCAGGCCCTCGCCGACACCGGACTCACCAAGCCGACGACCTGGAGCGAGCTCCTGAAACTCTGCGCCGACGCCCGCCGCCAGGGCAAAGTCGCCCTGGCACTCGGACAGAAGGACTCCTGGGTCGGCCAACTCGTTCCGTACGCCCTGTCCGCGAGCCTCGTCTACGGTCGTGACCCCGGTTTCGCGGAACGTCAACAACAGGGGCGCGCCGACTTCCAGGACTCCGCATGGCGGCAGACCTTGAACAAATACCTGTCCCTGCGCGACCACGATTGCTTCAACGACAGTCCCAACGGCACCGGTTACGACGAACAGATGGCCATGGTGGGCACCGGAAAGGCACTGGGCGCGGTCCATGTCACCCAGGCCGTCGGTGCCGCGAAGGAAAAGGCGACGAAGGGCACCACGTTCTCCCTCTCCCCGCTTCCGGCGACCGATGACCCGGGGCAGACGCGTGTCCCTGTCGCCGTCGGTATCTCGTACGCCGTCAACGCCAAGGCGCACCGGCCGGAACTGGCACGGAAGTTCATCGATTTTCTGGCCACGGAGCAGGCGCAGGCGACCTACGCCAAGGTGTCGGGCAACGCTCCGGCCCTGCCCTCGCCCGACTTCAAGGAGGATGCCGTGAGCGGCCCGGTCCTGGCCGCTCAGCGCGACGGCCGGTCGACTGGATACCCGGACCAGAGCTGGCCGAGCCCCAAGATCCAGCAGGAGATGCTGATCGGCCTGCAGGAACTCATGAGCGGAGCGGTCGACTCCGGGGATCTGCTTCGGCGGATGGACGACGTGTACAGACGTACACGGTGAGGCCTGCCGGCGGCGCGGGTCCTCCGCATTGTCTCTGACCTGCGCGTTCGCTGCCCAGTACGTATCGAACGGACATTTTGAACCCGGTCTAAGCTAGGGACATGGCCTACGAGATTCCGGTGACGCAAGCCAGGGCTGAGCTCGCCGACCTGATCAACCGGGTGGTGTACGGCGCTGAGCGCGTCGTCGTGACGCGGCACGGGAAGCCGCTCGTCGCCCTGGTGTCCGCGGCTGACCTGGAACGACTGGAGAAACTCGACGCGGCGATCGATGCGGCGGCGGAGGAGTCGGTGGTCAGTGCGGTGTCCAGTGTCCGTGAGGTTGCTTCCGCTTCGCGGGAACGGCAGCGGTTTGGGATTGCGGCGGAGCACCGGGGGCCGGGGGCGTCTTAGGCGTCTTGGGCGTCTTGGGCGTCTTCGGTGGCTTGGGCGTCTTGGGTGTGGGGTGGTTGCGGATCGTTGCCGGGTGCGGGTGAGTGGGGGCTTGTCGAGCAGTTCCCCGCGCCCCTGGGTGGGTGGGGGTTGGGCGGCATGTAGCAGGCCGAGCGGTAGGCGCATTCAGCCGGAGCCCCCTGATACAGGCAAGCCATTACCTCCTGATGCGTGCAAGCTGGCGCCCGGCTACAGGGAAGCCGTTGCCCTTGATGCACGCAAGCTGTTGCCCTTGATACAGGTCAACCGTTGCCCCCCATGCACGCAAGGCGTTGCCCCCTGATACGCGCAAGCCGTTGCCCCTGATGCACGCAAGATCGTGCACCTCCGTCCGCTACAGCGGAGGTGCACGGTCGGTTCTTTGCGGGGGTCAGGTCGTCAGGGCGGGTTTCCGGGCGGCCGTGATCGGACCCGTGGTTTCCTTGCGGCGCTTCAATGCGCTGCCGAGGGCGATTGCGCCAAGGCCGAGGGCGGCCCACCAGGTCAGGGTCAGAGCCGGGCCGGATGCCGCGGCTCCGTCGAAGAACGTGATCGAGCGCAGTAGTGAGACGCCGGCGCCCGGCGGCAGCCACTGGCCGATCGTTCCGACCGGTTCGGGCAGCATCTCGGGAGCCGTCGCGGCGCCGGAGAACGGGTTGCCGAGCAGCATCACGACGAACGAGCCCAGCCCGATGCCCGGCCTGCCCATCAGGGCCGCCAGGCCCGCGACGGCGGCGCTGACCGCCAGCGTGGCCAGGCCCAGGGCGGCCGCCTCGGCCCACCAGTTACCGGGCAATGCGCCGAGCCAGCTGCCGGCGAGCGCGGCCGCCACCACGCCGACGAGTGCGGCGGCGCCGATCAGCGCGGCGATCGCACGCCGGCCGCGCAGCCCGAGCAGGGTCACGACCACTCCCGCGGCGATGCCCGCCAGCGTCATCGGCAGCACGCTCGATGTCAGGGCCGAGCCGCGCGGGTCGGCCTCGGCGGCCGGCGCGACGTCGACCGTCCGTACCTGGGCGCCGCCTGCCTGTTGGGTCACCGACTGCTGGAGCAACTGGGCGACGAGCGGGCTCGCGGCCGAGGCGGTCAGCAGCTTCGGCCCCTGCTCGGTGACGACGACCGCGCCGTATACGGTCCGGTCCTCGATGGCGTCCCGGGCGGCGGCCTCGTCGGCGTAGCGGTGGATCTCGAAGGCGCCCTCGTGCCCTTCGAGCTGCTTCTGCACCTGGGCGGCCGCGGTCGCCGGGCCCGCCACACCGAGCGGCAGGTCGCGCGGCGCGGTGCGGGCCGCGGGCCAGGCGAAGGCCCACAGGGCGAGAGCCACCAGCACGGGGACCAGGAGGATGACGGCGGCGATGTGGCGGCCGTGCGACGGCGGCCCCTGCCGCTCCGACGGCTTCGGTCCCGATAGCGGTGGTTCCGGTGACGGCGCGGCGGTCCCGGCAGTGCCGGTCCCCGCGTGCGTTGCGGACGTAGCGGACTTGGCGGACATGGTCTCCCTCGATTCGGAGCGTTAAAAAGAAGGATCGTTCGTTTTGGGTTGGTCGACACTGTCCTGCGAGTGCCTGGCCTTGTCAAGAAGGAATGTTCGTTTTACTTTGGGCGCATGGCTCGCGTATCCCAGGAACACCTCGACGCCCGTCGCCGTCAGATCCTCGACGGCGCGGCCCGCTGCTTCGCCCGCAACGGGTTCCATGCCACGTCGATGCAGGACGTGCTGAAGGAAGTGGATCTGTCGGCAGGCGCCGTCTACCGCTACTTCAGCGGGAAGGACGAACTGATCGCGGCCATCGTCACCGAGGTCCTCGGAGGTATTCGCGATGCCTTCGAAGAGGCCGCCCGGCAGAGTCCGCCCCCACCGCCCGACGTGCTCGTGGGCCGGGTCATGACCCAGGTGCTCGGGCTGGGGGGAGCGGGAAAGCTCGGGCTGAGCTGGGAGGGAGAGGCCTCCTTCCCCCGGCTGATGGTCCAGGTCTGGACGGAGACGCTCAGGGACAGCGAGCTGTCGAAGGTGCTGCGCGAGGGCTTCGGCTTCGTGCGAACGGCCTGGGTGAAGGTCGTCGAGGGATATCAGGAGGCCGGGGTGATGCGGGCGGACATTCCCGCCGACCACGTCGCCAGGACCATGATCGCCACCGCGCAGGGGTTCGCCGCCCAGCAGGCGCTCTTCGGCCCGGCGCCCGCCGAGGTGATCCAGGACGGTCTACGGGGGTTGATGAGCATGGAGCCGCCGCGCTGACGTGACCCGGTCCGACCGGCGGGGCGCAGGTCGACGATCAGGTCGGCCCGTCGGCTCGTTCTCCGAGATCCTCGTGCGCATCCCCGCGTGGCGGTTAACGTCCCTGAAATCCCGCGCAACTAGCCTGCACCACCACGTCACCAGGGGTTTTCGCAGCCCGGGACGCGCAGAGTCGCGCACTTCCGGCCGCGTACCGCAGTCGCGTACTGCGTCCGAGCCCTGCGTGGTGGCTGCGGCAGCCGGACCCCGCACGGTCCGGAGCGAGGACTGTGAGGTGGACGCCGTGCAACTGACGCCGCACGAGCAGGAGAGGCTGCTCATTCATGTGGCCGCCGATGTGGCCGAGAAGCGCCGCGCCCGGGGACTGAAGCTGAACCACCCCGAGGCCGTCGCACTGATCACCTCGCACATTCTCGAAGGGGCCCGGGACGGCCGCACCGTGGCCGAACTCATGGCCTCCGGGCGCAAGATCCTCACCCGCGAGGACGTCATGGAGGGCATACCCGAGATGATCCACGACGTCCAGGTGGAGGCCACCTTCCCGGACGGCACCAAGCTCGTCACCGTCCACGACCCGATCGTCTGACGGGGGAGCGGCAGTCATGATTCCCGGAGAGATCCTGTTCGCCGACGGACCCGTCGCCTTCAACGAAGGCCTTGAGGTCACCCGGCTCACCGTCCTCAACGCCGCCGACCGGCCCGTCCAGGTCGGCTCCCACTACCACTTCGCCGAGGCCAACCCCGGACTGGACTTCGACCGCGCCGCCGCGCGCGGCAAGCGGCTCAACGTCGCCGCCGGCACCGCCGTGCGCTTCGAGCCCGGGATCCCCGTCGACGTCGAACTCGTTCCGCTCACCGGCGCCCGTGTCGTGCCCGGTCTGCGCGGCGAGACCGGAGGTGCCCTCGATGCCTGAGATCTCGCGTGCCGCGTACGCCGACCTGTTCGGCCCCACCACCGGCGACCGCATCCGGCTCGCCGACACGGATCTACTGGTCGAGATCGAGGAGGACCGCTCCGGCGGCCCCGGACGCGCCGGTGACGAGGCCGTGTTCGGCGGTGGCAAGGTCATCCGCGAGTCCATGGGCCAGTCGCGTGCTACGCGCGCAGACGGCACCCCGGACACGGTCATCACGGGTGCGGTGATCATCGACCACTGGGGGATCGTCAAGGCCGACGTCGGTATACGCGACGGCCGGATCACCGGCATCGGCAAGGCGGGCAACCCGGACACCATGGACGGGGTGCACCCGGACCTCGTCATCGGCCCGGAGACCGAGATCATCGCGGGGAACGGGCGGATCCTGACCGCGGGGGCCATCGACGCCCATGTGCATCTGATCTGTCCGCAGATCGCCGACGAGGCGCTGGCCTCCGGGATCACCACGCTCGTCGGCGGCGGCACCGGCCCGGCCGAGGGTTCCAAGGCGACCACCGTCACGCCCGGACCCTGGCACCTGGCCCGAATGCTGGAGGCGATGGAGGAGTACCCGCTCAACTTCGGGCTCCTCGGCAAGGGAAACACCGTCTCCCACGAGGCGATGCTCTCCCAGCTGCGCGGCGGGGCGCTCGGCCTCAAGCTGCACGAGGACTGGGGGTCCACGCCCGCCGTCATCGACGCCGCGCTCACCGTGGCGGACCAGACGGGTGCGCAGATCGCCATCCACACGGACACCCTCAACGAGGCCGGGTTCGTGGCCGACACGCTCGCCGCGATCGCGGGCCGTACGATCCACGCGTACCACACGGAAGGTGCGGGCGGCGGGCACGCGCCCGACATCATGAGCGTGGTCTCCGAGGGGCATGTGCTGCCCAGCTCGACCAACCCGACCCGGCCCTACACCGTCAACACCGCCGAGGAACACCTCGACATGCTGATGGTCTGCCACCACCTCAACGCCGCCGTGCCCGAGGACCTCGCCTTCGCCGAGTCCCGGATCCGGCCCACCACCATCGGGGCCGAGGACATCCTGCACGACCTCGGGGCGATCTCGATCATCTCCTCCGACGCGCAGGCCATGGGGCGCGTGGGCGAGGTCATCATGCGGACCTGGCAGACCGCCCACGTCATGAAGCGGCGACGGGGTGCGCTGCCCGGGGACGGTCGCGCGGACAACCGCCGCGTACGTCGCTATGTCGCCAAGTACACGATCAACCCGGCCCTCGCGCAGGGACTCGCCCGCGAGATCGGTTCCGTCGAGACCGGGAAGCTCGCCGACCTCGTGCTGTGGGAGCCCGCGTTCTTCGGGGTCAAGCCGCATCTCGTCGTCAAGGGCGGGCAGATCGCGTACGCGCAGATGGGCGACGCCAACGCGTCCATTCCCACGCCGCAGCCGATTCTGCCGCGGCCGATGTTCGGGGCGATCGGGCGGGCGCCCGCCTCCAACTCCTTCAACTTCGTGGCGCCGATCGCGATCGAGGACGGGCTGCCGGAGCGGCTCGGGCTCGGCAAACGGTTCGTGTCGATCGAGTCGACGCGTGGGGTGACGAAGGCGGACATGCGGGAGAACGACGCGCGGCCGCGGGTGCGGGTCGATCCCGACAGCTTCGCCGTCACGATCGACGGGGAGCTGGTGGAGGCTACGCCTGCCGCCGAACTGCCCATGGCTCAGCGGTATTTCCTCTTCTGACCCGCTGATACCTCTGGCCCGTCTCCCCTGCTGACTTCGCTGAAACTGCTGATCTACGTTCTGAGGCTCGTCATGTCGCGTGCTGCGTTGCTTGTGCTGGCCGACGGTCGGTTTCCCGCCGGGGGGCATGCCCACTCCGGCGGGGCCGAGGCGGCGGTCAAGGCCGGGCGGGTCACTGACGCGGGGAGTCTGGAGGAGTTCTGCCGGGGGCGGTTGCACACGGTTGGTCTGGTGTCGGCTTCGCTTGCCGCTGCCGCCGCCCTCGGGGTCGATCCGGTGGAACTGGACGGTGCCGCGGACGCGCGTACGCCGTCACTCGCCCTGCGGGTCGCCGCTCGGAAGCTCGGGCGGCAGTTGACGCGGGCCGCTCGGGCGACGTGGCCCTCCGCCGAACTCGACGCGCTGGCACGGGAGTTCCCCAAAGGGGCCCATCAGCCGGTTGTTCTCGGGCTGGCGGCTCGGGCCGCGGGGCTCGGGGCGGAGGATGCCGCGTACTGCGCTGTGTACGAGAGTGTCAGTGGGCCGGCGAGTGCGACGGTGCGGTTGCTGAGTCTTGATCCGTTCGATGCGACCGGGGTGTTGGCGCGGTTGGCTCCTGAGCTTGATCTGGTTGCGGGGCAGGCGGGTGTGGCGGCGCGGTGTGCGGCGGAGGGTGGGGTTGGTGTGTTGCCTGCCGCTTCCGCGCCGGTGTTGGAGATCGGTGGGGAGGTGCATGCTGCTTGGGCTGTGCGGTTGTTTGCCTCGTAGGTTTTTTCGCCCCCGCCTCCCTTACCCAGTCCCGTCCCTTTCTGGGGGCTGCCGCCCCCAGGCCCCCGCTTGTCGGCCTGAACGGCCTCGTCCTCAAACGCCGGACGGGCCGGGTGGGCTGGAAGTGACCCAGTTGAAGAAGTGGAGCCGTATCCATGCATCTTGACCACTCCCACGATGGTGCCTCCGCCGTCAGCGCCGACGCCCAGCGGCCCGACGGGCGGCGTCGGGCGTTGCGGATTGGGCTCGGGGGGCCCGTCGGGTCCGGGAAGACCGCTACCGTGGCGGCGCTCTGTCGGGTTCTGCGGGATGAGTTGTCGTTGGCCGTTGTCACCAATGACATCTATACGCGTGAGGACGCCGAGTTTCTGTTGCGGGAGGCCGTGTTGCCGCCCGAGCGGATCACCGCCGTGGAGACCGGGGCCTGTCCGCACACGGCGATTCGGGACGACATCTCCGCGAATCTCGAAGCCGTCGAGGATCTGGAGGATGAGGTCGGGCCGTTGGATCTCGTCCTTGTCGAGTCGGGCGGTGACAATCTCACCGCGACCTTCAGCAAAGGGCTTGTCGACGCTCAGATCTTCGTGATCGATGTCGCGGGCGGGGACGACATTCCGCGTAAGGGCGGGCCCGGGGTTACCACCGCCGACCTGCTCGTCGTCAACAAGACCGATCTCGCGCCGTACGTCGGTTCCGACCTCGGGCGGATGGCCGCCGACGCCAAGGCGCAGCGGGCCGAACTGCCGGTGGTGTTCCAGTCGTTGCGCGGCGAGGACGGTGTGAAGGACGTCGCCGCCTGGGTGCGGGCGCAGCTCGCCACGTGGACGGCATGACGACTGGAGGTGTGCGCGCCCTCGCGCGCATCGGGGCGCGGGACGACGGGCGTGGTGGAACCGCCCTGCCCACGCTGGAGAGTCAGGGGCCGCTCGCCCTGCGGCGTACGCGGGCCAGTGGTTCCGAGGCGCGGGTCATGCTCGTCGGTGCGATGAGCGGACCCCTGGGCGGCGATCACCTCACCGTCGAGGCCGAGGTCGGCGGCGGGGCGCGGTTGCACGTCGGGTCGGCCGCCGCCACCATCGCGCTGCCGGGGCAGGCCAAGGGCGAGGCGCGCTACGACGTACGGCTCACCGTGGCCGACGGTGGTGAACTCCGCTGGCTGCCCGAGCAGTTGATCTCCGCCAATGGCAGCGAGCTGTGCGTGAGTACGTGTGTGGACCTCGCGGCCGGCGCGCGGCTCGTGCTGCGTGAGGAGCAGGTGCTCGGGCGGGCCAACGAGGAGCCCGGGCGGCTCTCCAGTCGGCTCACCGTCCGGCTCGACGGGCGTCCGCTGCTCGACCAGGAGCTCTCCTGCGGACCCGGAGCGCCGGGCGGGTGGGACGGTCCCGCCGTGCTCGCCGGGCATCGGGCGCTCGGGCAACTCATCGTCGTACGACCGGAGTTCGTGCGGCGGCCGGTCGAGGCGCGGGTGCTGGGGGAGTACGCAGCGCTCACTCCGCTCGCCGGTCCAGGAGCTCTTGTGACCGCGCTCGCGCCCGACGCGTTGCGCCTGCGACGCATCCTCGACGAGGCGCTCGGCGCACTCGCATGAACGGACGGAACCGCTCAACGGGCAGCGGTGTTCCGGTTATCGGATTGGCAAAGAAGCCATGTCACCCCTGTTCTCAGGGACCTCACAGCCGAAAGGATCCCCCGTACCGACCCAGTACTGACCAAGTACTGACCAGAACGACAGCAGGGGGAGGAACTCACTTGAGGGGTATGAGAAGGGCGACGGCGTTCGGCTCGGCCGGTGCGCTCGTCACGGCGACGTTGATAGCCGGAGCCGTCGCGGCCCCGACGGCCAGCGCGGAGAGCCGCTACGGCCAGGACAGCCGGACGCGGGGTGCCGCGATCGCCGCCGAACGCGCCGCGAAGGCCGGCATCGACTGGCAGGACTGCCCCGCCGACTGGGGCTTCGCGAAGCCCATCCAGTGCGGCTGGGTCACGGTGCCGCTCGACTACGCGAAGCCCAACGGCAAGAAGATCAAGCTCGCCGTGGACCGCATCGGCAACACGGGGACCGCGGCGGAGCGCCAAGGCGCCCTCGTCTACAACCCGGGCGGCCCCGGCGGCTCCGGACTGCGCTTCCCGACCCGGGTCACCAACAAGAACCCGCTGTGGGTGAAGGCGTCGAAGGCGTACGACTTCGTCGGCTTCGACCCGCGTGGTGTCGGCCACTCGGCGCCCATCTCCTGCGTCGACCCGCAGGAGTTCGTGAAGGCGCCGAAGATGGACCCGGTGCCGGACTCCGAGGCCGACAAGCGCGCCCAGCGCAAGCTCGCCGCGGAGTACGCGGACGGCTGCGCCGAGCGCAGCGGCGAGATGCTGCCGCAGATGACGACCCCCAACACCGTCCGTGACCTGGATGTCATCCGGGCCGCGCTCGGCGAGAAGAAGCTCAACTTCCTGGGCGTCTCGTACGGTACGTACATCGCCGCCGTCTACGGCACGATGTACCCGACCCACGTCCGCCGCATGATCGCGGACAGTGTCGTCAACCCGTCGCGCGAGAAGATCTGGTACGAGGCCAACCTCGACCAGGACGTCGCCTTCGAGATGCGCTGGAAGGACTGGCAGGACTGGGTCGCCAAGAACGACGCGGCCTTCCACCTCGGCGACACCCGGGCCAAGGTCCAGGACCAGTTCCTGAAGCTGCGTGCCACCGCCAAGAAGAACCCCATCGGTGGTGTCGTCGGTCCGGCCGAGCTCATCGGTTTCTTCCAGAGCGCGCCGTACTACGACTCGTCGTGGGTGCCGGTCGCGACCGTGTTCAGCAAGTACGTCGCCGGTGACACCCAGGCACTCGTCGACGCCGCGGCCCCCGACCTGTCGGACACCGCCGGCAACATCGCCTCGGAGAACGGCAACGCCGTCTACACGGCCGTCGAGTGCACCGACGCCAAGTGGCCCACCAGCTGGAAGAAGTGGGACCGCGACAACACCAAGCTGCACAAGAACTACCCGTTCATGACGTGGGCCAACGCCTGGATGAACCTGCCGTGCGCGACCTGGCCCGCCAAGCAGCAGACCCCGGTCAACGTCAAGTCCGGCAAGGGTCTGCCGCCCGTCCTGATCGTGCAGGCCACGCGTGACGCCGCCACTCCGTACGAGGGTGGCGTCGAGCTGCACAAGCGGTTCAAGGGCTCCCGCCTGATCACCGAGAAGGACGCGGGTTCGCACGGGGTGACCGGCCTGGTCAACCCCTGCATCAACGAGCGGGTGGACACCTACCTGCTCACCGGCAAGGTCGACTCGGCCGACGTGACGTGCACCCCGCACGCCACGCCGAAGCCGTAGCGGCAGCTGTAGTAGTACAGCAGCTGTAGTAGTAGCAGTACGCGGGTGAGGGGGCGGCCGGGAGACCGGCCGCCCCCTCACTCATGACCGCAGCCAGGCGTCCTCGGCCGCGTAGTCGAAGAGGTCGCCGTACGCCGCGAACATCTTCGGGTACGCCTCCCGCCAGTCCCGGCCTGCCAGTTGGCGCTCGATCCAGGCGACCGTGTCCGGCAGCGTCTCCGCGTACCTGGCCACGGGCCGGTACCCCAACTCCCGTACGGCGGCGGACATGTCGCACACCACCGGATGCGGAACGGACCACGGAGTGTCGCCCACGGTCTCGGCGGGCGCGGGTCCGTCGACCAGGACGCTCTCGGTCTCGGCGCCCATCACCGCGTCGATGGCGACGGCGATCTCCGCCACCGTGGGCGCGTCGGGATCGACGGCGTTCAGCGCGCGGGCACCGGGCTTGCCCGCGGCCAGCCGGACGAGTTCCGCGATGTTGAGGACGCTCGCCGGATGGAAGCGGCTCTCGCCGCCGAAGGAGAGCACCCGCCGACGCCGGCCGTCCAGGTTGCGCTTGACGAAGTACAGCTCGCGCGGGGTACGGCAGTACGGCCCGTGGATCGCCCCGGCGCGCAACAGAGTGGTGGGCAACCGGTCGGCGGCGGCGAGCAGTTCGCGTTCGAGCCCCGCCTTGCGGGTGCTGTACGAGGCCTCGCCGGGCGCGATGGTCCGCTGGTCCTCCGACAGGGGTACCGGATACGCCGGGAACCCGTCCGGCTGCTCCTGCGTATCGAAGTTGCGGCCCTTGTCGTCCTCGTACACCGACAAGCTGGAGACCACCACGGCCGATCCGACGTGACCGGCCAGAGCCGTCAACTGCCGTGCGTGCTCCGGCCCGTAGGCCACCATGTCCACCAGTACGTCGCAGCCGTCGCCGATCACGGCGGCCAGGGCGGAGTCGTCCGCCCGGTCCGCGCGCGCCGTCCGTACCTCGTCGGGCCAGGACTCGTCCCGGCCGCCGCCCCGTGAGACGGCCGTCACCTCCCAGCCGTCCCCGGCCAGCGCCCCCACGGCCACCCGCCCGATCTGTCCCGTCGCTCCGATCACCACAGCTCGTCTCATGGGGCGACCGTAGGGCTCCCGTCACCGGGATCCCAGCGCCTTTGCTGTCGGCAGATCGATTCGGCCCGGAGCCGACCGGTTCAGGCCCAGTCAGCAGCTCGACGGCGGTCGGCTCCACCGCAGTTGTATGGCGGGCGCGGTCAACTCAGTGGCATACGGGGGAACTTGCGCGCCTTCGCGTTCGCAGCCTTCTCGGCCTTCTTCTCGGCCTCCTCCTCCGCCTTGACGACGGCCGCGTACTGGTCGACGTACTCCTGGTCGGAGAGGGTGAGGATCGCGTACATGATCTCGTCGGTGATGGCGCGCAGGATCGCCTTCTCGTGCTCCATGCCCTCGTAGCGGGAGAAGTCGAGGGGCTTGCCGAAGCGGATCACCACGGGGTGGATGTTCGGGATGACCTTGCCGGGCGGCTGGGCCTCGAAGGTGCCGATCATCGCGCAGGGGATGACCGGGACCCCGGACCTGAGCGCCATCACCGCGACACCGACCTTGCCCTTGTAGAGGCGGCCGTCGTGCGAGCGGGTGCCCTCCGGATAGATGCCGAGCAGCTCGTCCTTGCTCAGCACGCCGAGGCCCTCGCGGATGGCCGCCTGGCCCGCCTCCTTGCCGGAGCGGTCCACCGGGATCTGCCCGGCGCTGCGGAAGAAGGTCGCCGTCAGCCGGCCCTTGATGCCCGGGCCCGTGAAGTACTCGGCCTTGGCGAGGAACGTGATGCGCCGCTTGAGGACCGCGGGCATCAGGAAGTGGTCCGAGAACGACAGGTGATTGCCCGCGATGATGGCCGCACCCGTCGTCGGTACGTGCTCCAGACCCTCGATCCGCGGGCGGAAGACCAGCTTCAACAGCGGTCCCAGAATCACGTACTTGAGGACGTAGTAGAACAAGGGGTCGCTCCTCGCATCGACGGATCGGCTCAACCGCCGTGTTCCAGCAGGTCAACGGGCAATCGCGGTACGTCAGTGTAGGTGTACCCCCGGACGCATGTAAGCGTGCCCGGCCAGACAGGTGCTGACTGGATGCCGTCCCTGGACATCCGGTCCGCATTCTTGAGGATTCCGAGCTATTCCGAGCGATTCCAAGGTATTGAGCCGGATTCCTTGGGATTCCGCCTGGAATGGCGCAGTCCGTCGTGCTTGCCGCGCCTCGTTCTCCGACACTGGGCCCATGAGTCCTGCCAAGCCGGGCCACCGCAGTACGGAGCTACGACTCGCCCTGGCCATGCGTGGCGGAGTGAGCCTCGCGGTCTGGATGGGCGGCGCGTGCCGAGAGGCCGCCGCCCTGCGAAAGGCAGCGGGGCCAGGACCGGAGGCCGGACCGATGACGGGGACGGGGGCAGGGGCGGGGACGAGGGCCGGCGCCGCAGCCGAGCAGGACATCTACCGCGTGCTGTTGAAGAACTGCGGCTACGAGAAGGTCACCATCGACGTGCTCGCCGGAACCAGCGCCGGCGGTCTCAACGGCGTCCTGCTCGCCTGCCACCTGGTCTACGGCATGCGGTTCGACAAGGAGGTGCGGAACCTGTGGCTGGACCTGGCGGACCTGGAGAGCCTCATCCGCCCTTCCCGGCCGGGCTCCACTCCCGACTCGCTGCTCCGTGGGGACGAGGTCTTCTACACCCGGCTCCTGGAGCAGCTGAAGCGGCTCATCTGCGCGGCGCCGGCCGAACCGGTGGCCGCCTCGGTGCGGCTGATCCTGACGACCACCAGACTCAAGCCCCGCGCCGACTGGGTACGGCCCAGCCTGGGGCAGCCGCTCCAGGTGGGCCAGTCGCGAGCGTATTTCCGGTTCCGTCACCGCAATTCCGAAGGCGCTCCGTCGCCCGAGCTGACCGACTTCTTCCCTGCCGACGGCCCGCTGGAGGCCGCGAGCCGACTGGCCTACGCGGCCCGCACGTCGTCGTCCTTCCCCGGAGCGTTCGAACCGGCCCAGCCCGTGGTGGCGAGACCCCCGACGGCGGACGCCCCCGACTTCCCGCCGGTGAACATGTGGGGGATCAGCAGTGAGACCGGCTGCCCGGACTCCGCGTCCGAGGGCCGGGTGGAACTCGTCGACGGCGGGCTGCTGGACAACATTCCCGTGGCCTGGGCGATCCGCGCCATCGCGGGAGCCCCCGCACAGCGCCGTGTCGACCGACGGCTCCTCTTCCTCCAGCCCGTTCCTCCCTACCCACCGGAGCCCGTCAAGGAGGACGGACAACGCCGGGCCACCAGGCTGGCGCGCCTGGCACTGAAGTCGCTGACGATCAAGACCGGCGCGGAATCCCTGCTGGACGACGCCGCAGAGTTCCAGCAGGCGCGGGCCGCCGTGGAGCGGCAGAAGGGCCTGGCCGGGCTGCTGCCGTCCTCGCTGCGGGGATGCCGGGATGCCGCCGACGCGCAGCTGGCGTCGTACCGGGACCGGGTGGGCGGATCCGAGGCGGAGCGGCTGATCCGGCTGCTGGAGAGTCCGACCGACATCACCGGCCCCGA
Source organism: Streptomyces sp. NBC_00878 (assembly GCF_026341515.1). NCBI lineage: Bacteria > Bacillati > Actinomycetota > Actinomycetes > Kitasatosporales > Streptomycetaceae > Streptomyces > Streptomyces sp. NBC_00878. Next base: position 9,582,545 of record NZ_JAPEOK010000001.1, read on the forward strand.
CCCCCTGCCGCTGCCCTCGCCCCTGGGACCGCTCGCGCGGTTGGACGCCCGCACGCCGGCCGGATCGGTGCCGTACCTCGCGTGGCTGCGCTCGGTCGGTGGGGAACTGGTCCTGCCAGAGGGGGAACCGGGCCAACCGGCGACGGCCGCGTTCGAGACGATTCCCGGACGAGGACGCTCGCCCATGGCGCTGGCGCGTGCCGTGCGCCTGCTCCTCGACTGGGTGGCCGCGTTCGAGGCCGAGGGGCGGACCGGCAACGCCGAGGAGAGGACCGGCAGCGCTGAAGGGAAGACCGGCAGCGCTGAAGGGAAGACCGGCAACCAAGAGCAACTGGAGCTGTGCCGAAAGCGCCTGTACGCGTGTCGGTACGCCATCGCCACGCTCATCGCCGCCCGGGACCGCCTGATCCTCAGAGGCTTCACGGACGGACTCGCCGCCGAGGCGATCGCCCCGATGCATGTCATGGCGCACGTCGCCGGGCGGCTGCGAAGTGCGATGCCCGCCGTGCCGACGTCCGTGGAGCCGGTGGCGTGGGAAGCGTGGGCGGCCCTCCTCGCCGCAGGGACGGCAGGACCCGACACGCGGGACTCGGCCGCCTCCGTGGGAACGGCCTCCGCGGGAACGGCCTCCGTCCACGACGCCCTCTACACGGAGCTGTGGAACCGCCTCGGCGAGTTGGGCCGGGACATCGGCCGCACGATGTCCCCCGGCTGCCGCGGGATCCTCGGAAGGCGGCGGACCGACCCCGTCCGGGGCTTCGAGGCCTTCCACGAGGCTGCCTCCCGGCGGAGCTCGGACATGGTGAACGCCCTGGCGGCCGCCGAGGTCCTGCTCGGTCCGCTGCGCCCGGACCCCTTGGCGGAGCCGACCGAGATCGGATTCCACGTCGTCTCCGCCGCCAACACCAGTTGGGCGACGGAACGGCTGTTCGGCAAGCCCGGTTCCGCACGGGAACTGGTCGACGCCAAACTCAGCGGCAACCAGCTGAACAACTTCGCCGCGTTCCTGAGCACTCGCTGGCGGATGAGCGACTGGACCTGGGGACGGCTCGACGCGGCCGCCTCGATGGTGTCCGTCGTCGCCACCGACGAACGCCTCGACGACGTGTTCGGTCGGCTCAGCGACAAGGAGATGATCGAGAAGCTGGCGGCCCTGATTCCCGGGAACCGGCTGCTGTGCCAGACGGATTCCGTCGAGTTGTCGGCCCCGGGGACCCCGTCCGACTCGGGGACCCCGTCGATCCCGGGGACCGCTCCGTGCCGCGTCACGGACTTCTGCCACCTCTGGGACCTCTGGCAGAAGACAGCGGCGGATGGGCGCACGTCGACCACTCGATGGGACCGGGTCCGCCACCTGCTCGTCGAACTGCGGCAGCGCGAGATCCTCCACGAAGAACTGCCCATGGTCGCCGCTCTTCGGGATCAGGGGCGCGGGAACGACCGGCCTCCCATTCCGCAAGAGCCGACGTCGTTCGACTTCGACGACGCCATGAACGCGTTCCGTGACATCGGCGCCGAGACCGTCCCCCAGCTCCTCAGGAAGCGCGAACCCCGCCGTGCGGCCGTGCGGTTGGGGCTCCTCGCCTGGTCGGCGCTTCAGCCCTCCGGCAGGCGGTGGGCACGACTGGTACGCGCGGTCATGATCGTACTCAAGCCGTTCGTCTGGTTGCCGCCGGTCTTCTCGACCCTCGCACCCCTGCCGACCCTGGCCGCGGCGGCGCTGCTCTGGCTGGTCGTCGCCTACGGCGGCGGGGCGTGGTTCTCGCCACCGGGGCACGGTTTCCTGCTCGGGGTCTTCGCCGTTCCGTTGTGCGCACTCTGGTCGGTCACGGCCATCAGGTCGTGGCGCGACTGGCGTTGGTGGCTTCTCGGCGGCCTGAAACTGCTGGCCTGGCTGGCTCCGGCCGTCATCGGCGCGGTCCTGATGTGGGTGGTGTCCGCGAGGCGCTTCGCCGACTCCGGTATCCCCGACACGGATTGGCTGCGGCGGTGGCCCATGGGCGTGGGCGCGGTGCTGGCCACCGGCATCCTGATGTACGTGGCATCGCAGCGGGCGTGGCACATCGCGCTCACCGCCGTGGTGGCCGGCGCGGTGACCGCACTTCTGCAGAGCTTCGCCGCGGCGGACAGTTCGTGGTGGGCGGTGCTGGTCACGTGGAGCGTACTCGCGGTGGTGGCGCTGGCCCTCAGCTGGGCCTGTCCGAGAACGTCACAGGCGCCCGGCTAGGAGAGTTTCCAGGGGCGCTCGGACGAGTGGGCCGGTGGTCGGCCCGGACAAGAGGGCCGGTGGTCGGCCCTCTTGTCCGGACAAGCGGACGCGTGTCAGAGCCGGTCCGTCAGGACCTTCTCCAACGCCCCCAGAGCGGACCGCAGTTCGTCTCCGGTGATGGTGAGGGGCGGGGCGAGGCGGATCGTCGAGCCGTGGGTGTCCTTCACCAGGACCCCTTCGCGCATCAGGCGCTCGCTGATCTCGCGGCCGGTGCCGACGGCGGGGTCGACGTCGACGCCCGCCCACAGTCCGCGGGCGCGGAAGCCCTGTACGCCCTTGCCGACGAGGGCTGTCAGGCCGTCCCGCAGTACGACGCCCAACTCCTCGGCCCTGCGCTGGTATTCGCCGGTCTCCAGGAGCTCCACGACGGCCGAACCGACCGCCGCGGACAGCGGATTGCCGCCGAACGTCGACCCGTGCTCGCCCGGCCGCAGCACCTGGAGCACCTCGCGCCGCGCGACCACCGCGGAGACCGGCACGATGCCGCCGCCGAGCGCCTTGCCGAGCAGCAGCACGTCCGGGACGACACCCTCGTGCTCGACCGCCAGCGTCCGCCCCGTACGCCCGAGGCCCGACTGGATCTCGTCGGCGACGAACAGACACCCGGCCCGCCGGGTCAGCTCGCGGACACCGCGCAGATAGCCGTCGTCCGGGATGACGACGCCCGCCTCGCCCTGGATCGGCTCGATCAGCACGGCCGCGGTCGTCTCGTCGATCGCCGCTTCGAGCGCGGCGAGGTCGTTGTACGGGACCACGCGGAAGCCCGGCGTGAAGGGACCGAAGCCCGCACGGGCCGTCTCGTCGGTGGAGAAGCTGACGATGGTCGTCGTACGGCCGTGGAAGTTGTCGGCGGCCACGACGATGGTCGCCTGGTCCGGTGCGACGCCCTTCACCTCGTACGCCCACTTGCGGGCCACCTTGATGGCGCTCTCCACGGCCTCGGCGCCCGTGTTCATCGGCAGCACCATGTCCAGGCCGGTCAACTCGGCCAGGGATTCCGCGAATTGGGCCAGCCGGTCGTTGTGGAACGCGCGCGAGGTGAGCGTCAGCTGGTCGAGCTGCCGGTGCGCGGCCTCGATCAGGGCGGGGTGGCGGTGCCCGAAGTTGAGGGCCGAGTAGCCGGCCAGCATGTCGAGGTAGCGGCGGCCCTCGACGTCCTCGACCCAGGTGCCCTCGGCGCGCGCGACGACCACGGGCAGCGGGTGGTAGTTGTGCGCGAGGACGGGCTCCTCGGCGCGGATCAGCTCGGCCGACGAACGCAGGGAGCGGCTGGGAGCGATGGTCATGAGCGGATCTCCTGGGTGCAGCACTTGATGCCTCCGCCTGCCTTCTGGAACTCCGACAGGTCGACGGGGACGGGAACATAGCCGTGGCGGGAGAGTTCGCCCGCGAGGGCCTCGGCGCGCGGTGCGATGAAGACATGGCGGCCGTCCGAGACGGAGTTCAGCCCGAACGCCATCGCGTCCTCGTGCGTGGCGATCACCGCGTTCGGGAACAGCAGGCGGAGCACCTCACGGCTGCCCGCGGAGAAGGCCTCCGGGTAGTACGCGATGTTCGCCTCGGGGCCGTCGTCGAGCACGAACAGCGCGGTGTCGAGGTGGTAGAAGCGCGGGTCCACCAACGTGAGGCTGACCGTCGGGACGCCGAAGTACTCCTGCACCTCGTGATGGGCGGCCCGTTCCGTACGGAATCCGGTGCCGGCCAGGAGACAGCGGCCGACGAAGACCAGATCGCCCTCGCCCTCGCACACCGCCTCGGGGCGGTAGACGTCGAAGCCCGCGTTCTTGAACCACGTCTCGTACGCGGTCGACTCCGGGCGGCGCTGCGGCGCGTGGAAGAGCGAGCCGAAGACCCGGCCGGCCACGACCAGCGCCGAGTTCGCGGCGAAGACCATGTCCGGCAGACCGGCGACCGGTTCCACGCTGTCGACGGTGTGGCCGTGGGCACGATAGGCGCGGATCAGCTCCGCCCACTGTCCTCGGGCCAGATCGACGTCGACCTGTGTGTCCTCATGCATCCAGGGATTGATGGCGTACTGCACGGCGAAGTGTCTGGGTTCGCAGACAAGAAAGCGCCTCGATCGCGGCACACGGCTCATGGGCACAGAGGGGTTCCTCCGCTTTCCTGCGGTGTCGAGTGGGATACCTCAACGGTAGGAAGCGAAGGGGAGCCGCGACAAGAATCGGAAATTGCGCGCTACCGCAGGGATGCTGCGTCTTGGGGCGGATCGGCGCACGATTGATGCGTGGTTGCTCCGAAGGGGTGGACTTCCGTCTCCGAGCGGAGAGGGAGCGCTCACGCCCCCGGTTCCGGAGCGGGCGGAGCCGGCTGAGTGGCCCCCGCCTCCGGGCTCTCCGGCAGCAGATGCGACAGCACCATGTAGCTGATCGTCTTGCGGATGAACGGCTCCACCCGGATCCGCTCCAGCACCTCCTCGAAGTGCTCCACATCCCGGGCCCGCACATGCAGCAGCGCGTCCGCGCCGCCGGTCACCGTCATCGCGGCGGTGATCTCGGGATGGTTGCGCATCACCTCGGCGAGCCGCCGCGGCGGGGCGGCGCCCTCGCAGTACACCTCCACGTACGCCTCCGTACGCCAGCCCAGCGCGGCCGGCTCCACCGTCGCCGAGAACCCGGTGATCACGCCGGTCTCGCGCATCCGGTCGACCCGGCGCTTGACCGCGGTGGCGGACAGACCGACCGCCGCGCCGATCTCGGCGAAGCTCGTGCGGGCGTTCGCCATCAGAGCCGTGACGATCTTGCGGTCGAGATCGTCGAAGGGGGCGGACGTGGGTGTCATGCGGGCACTGTATCCAGCGGCGACGACCTGGCCCGCCGCATGTGCAGGCGTGCGAATTGCTCCTACACTCCGGATTCATGCTGCGCGCCCTCGCCGTCGACGACGAACCGCCGTCCCTCGAAGAGCTGCTCTTCCTCCTGGACACCGATCCACGGGTGAGCAGTGTCGAGGGCGCGAGCGATGCCACGGCGGCCCTGCGCCGGATCAACCGCGCCCTGGACAGCGGCCCCGACGGCGACGAGGGCATCGACGTCGTCTTCCTCGACATCCACATGCCGGGCCTCGACGGCCTCGACATGGCACGGCTGCTCGCCGGGTTCGCCAAACCGCCGCTCGTCGTCTTCGTCACCGCCCACGAGGGATTCGCCGTCCAGGCCTTCGACCTCAAGGCCGTCGACTACGTCCTGAAGCCCGTACGCAGGGAGCGGCTGGCCGAGGCCGTCCGCCGGGCCGTCGAGCAGATGGACGCGGCCCCGCTGATACCCGTGCACGAACCCGATCCGGACCACATATCCGTCGAGCTCGGGGGAGTCACCCGCTTCGTCGCCGTGGAGGACATCACCCACGTCGAGGCCCAGGGCGACTACGCGCGGCTGCACACCGCCCAGGGCAGCCACCTCGTCCGCATCCCGCTCTCCACCCTCGAGGAACGCTGGCGCTCGCGCGGCTTCGTCCGCATCCACCGCCGCCATCTCGTCGCCCTCGGCCACATCAGCGAACTCCGTCTGGACGCGGGTACCGTCAGCGTCCTGGTCGACTCGGTCGAACTGCAGGTCAGCCGCCGTCACGCCCGCGAACTGCGCGATCTGCTGATGCGCCGGACCGCGAGCTGAGGAGGCCCCAGGTGCCCCAGGACCCCACCGACCGCCGGGTCGTCGTCACCGGCCCGCCGCGCCGTACGCGCCCGCTCAGCCGCTCCCGGCCGCGCACCGAGATCGACGAGCAGACCACGCTCGGCCACACCTACGTGCGTTCGCTGATGCGCTCCCAGCTGCGCGCCGCGCTCACCGTGTTCGCCGTCCTCGTCCTCCTCGTGGGCCCGCTGCCGCTGGTGTTCGCGTCGATGGGCGACAGTTCGAGCCTGGAGTGGATCGTGCTCGGCTTCTGCGTCTACCCGCCGCTGGTGCTGCTCGCCCGCTGGTACGTGCGCCGCGCCGACCGCAACGAGAAGGACTTCGTCCGCCTCGTCGAGGACCGGTAGCCCGAGACGGAGACCGAGCCCGATACGGAGACTGACGGAGACCGAGCCCGAGATCCGCTGAGCCCATGGACGAGAGCACCGTGTGAGCGAGAACAGCCCGTGAACGAGAGCAGCCCGTGAACGAGAACTACGCCGTCCCCGCGGTCGCGCTCGTGGTCGTCGCGACCGTCTTCGTCGGCGCCTTCGGCCTGCGCATCTCCCGCACCACCTCTGACTTCTACGTGGCCTCGCGCACGGTCGGCCCCCGGCTGAACGCGGCCGCCATCAGCGGCGAGTACCTCTCCGCCGCCTCCTTCCTCGGCATCGCGGGCCTCGTCCTCGTCCAGGGCCCCGACATGCTCTGGTACCCGGTCGGCTACACCGCCGGCTATCTCGTCCTGCTGCTCTTCGTCGCGGCCCCGCTGCGCCGCTCCGGCGCCTACACCCTGCCCGACTTCGCCGAGGCCCGGCTCGCCTCGCAGGCCGTACGGCGGCTGGCCGGAGCCTTCGTCGTCGGCGTGGGCTGGCTCTACCTCCTGCCCCAACTCCAGGGCGCGGGGCTGACGTTGAACGTCCTGACCGGCGCCCCCAAGCCGCTCGGCGGCATCATCGTCGCCGTCGTCGTGGTCGCCATCGTCGCCGCGGGCGGCATGCGCAGCATCACCTTCGTACAGGCCTTCCAGTACTGGCTCAAGCTCACCGCCCTGCTGGTCCCCGCGCTCTTCCTGGTCCTCGCCTGGCAGGGCGACGGAGCCCCGGACCGCCCCTTCGACGAACCGGCCACGTTCCGCGAGCACCGCGTCGTCCGCATCGACGCCGGACTCGACCTCAAGCTCGGCCAACCGCTGAGCGTCACCGCGACGGGCACGGTCGACGGCGAGCGCTACGAGGACGAGCGGGTCCGGCTCCCGGCCGGCGTCCACCGCGTCGAGGAGGGCACCCGGCTGACCTTCACCAAGGGCGACCTCGTCCCCGTCGCCGACCGCGGCAGCAACGGCGGCATGTCCACCTCCCTCGCCGCGGGCCGCGAGGAACGCCCGCTGTACGCCACGTACGGACTGATCCTCGCCACCTTCCTCGGCACCATGGGGCTGCCGCACGTCGTCGTCCGCTTCTACACCAGCCCGCACGGCGTCGCCGCCCGCCGCACCACCGTCGCCGTGCTCGGCCTGATCGGCGCCTTCTACCTGCTGCCGCCGGTCTACGGAGCGCTGGGCCGCCTGTACGCCCCCGAGCTGACCCTCACCGGGGACGCGGACGCCGCCGTACTGCTGCTGCCCGACCGGGTGATCGGCGGGCTCGGAGGGGACCTGCTGGGCGCGCTGGTGGCGGGCGGCGCCTTCGCCGCGTTCCTGTCCACGGCGTCGGGCCTGACCATGGCGGTGGCGGGCGTGCTCACCCAGGACGTGCTGCCCTCGCGCGGCGTACGGCACTTCCGGCTCGGCACGGTCCTCTCGATGATCGTGCCGCTCGCGGCCAGCTCGATCGTCGGCGGACTGCCGGTCGCGGACGCCGTGGGACTCGCCTTCGCGGTGTCCGCGTCGTCCTTCTGCCCGCTGCTCGTCCTCGGCATCTGGTGGCACCGGCTCACCCCGCCAGGCGCCGCGGCCGGGATGATCGTCGGCGGCGGCTCGGCGCTGCTCGCGGTCGCGGCCACCATGGCGGGCTTCCCGGGCACGGGCTCGCTGCACGCGCTCCTCGCCTGGCCCGCGCTCTGGTCGGTGCCCCTGGGCTTCCTCACCATGGTGCTGGTGTCCCTCGCGACACCCGGGCGCGTCCCGGCCGGCACGGCGGCGATCCTCGCCCGCTTCCACCTGCCGGAGGAACTGGCCGGCGGACAGGTACGCCCGGAGGTGAAGGCATGAGCGGTTTCCTGGCCGGGCTCTGTGTGGCCGTACTCCCGCTGCTGGCCGCCGGGTTCTGGCTCGGCCGGCGCACCTCCCGCCCGTCGAGCCTCGGTGGCCTCGGCACCCCCGTCGAGCACGCCACCTTCGAGACCCTGCACACCGCTTCGCTCGCCGCGCCGCCGCTGCGGGCCGGCCTGACCGGGGAGACGGCCCGTAAATCGGCCCGGCGGCTGCGCACCCTGCTCGGTACCGACGCGCTCTGCCTCACCGACCAGGACACGGTCCTCGCCTGGGAGGGCGTCGGCGAACACCACCGGGACCAGATCATGGAGCGGCTCGGCGGCCCCCTGGAGACCGGCCGCGGCGAGGCCTTCCGCCTCGACTGCGACGAGCCGTACTGCCCGCTGCGCTGGGCCGTCGTCGCCCCGCTCACCGTCGACGACCGGGTGCACGGGGCGCTCGTCGCCTGCGCGCCCCGCGAGTCGGCCGTGCTCGTCCGGGCCACCGGTGAAGTCGCCCGCTGGGTCTCCGTCCAGCTGGAACTCGCCGACCTCGACCAGTCCCGCACCCGCCTGATCGAGGCCGAGATCAAGGCGCTGCGGGCCCAGATATCCCCGCACTTCATCTTCAACTCGCTGGCGGTGATCGCCTCGTTCGTCCGCACCGACCCCGAGCGGGCCCGCGAACTCCTCCTGGAATTCGCCGACTTCACCCGCTACTCGTTCCGCAGGCACGGCGACTTCACCACGCTCGCCGACGAACTGCACGCCATCGACCACTACTTGGCGCTGGTCAGGGCCCGCTTCGGCGACCGCCTCTCGGTCACCCTGCAGATCGCCCCCGAGGTACTCCCGGTGACCCTGCCCTTCCTCTGCCTCCAGCCGCTCGTCGAGAACGCGGTCAAGCACGGCCTGGAAGGCGGCACCGGGAAGGTCGACAGGAGCCGCATCAGCATCACCGCGCGGGACGCGGGCGCCGAGGCACTCGTCGTCATCGAGGACGACGGCCCCGGCATGGACCCCGACCGGCTGCGCCGCATGCTGTCCGGCGAGGTCAGCCCCTCGGGCGGCATAGGCCTGTCGAACGTCGACGACCGGCTGCGGCAGGTGTACGGCGACGACTACGGCCTCGTCATCGAGACCGCGCTCGGCGCGGGCATGAAAATCACCGCCCGGCTGCCGAAATACCAGCCGGGCGTGCACTCGGCGGGGCGGCTGCCCCGCGAATGAGTCCCCCGGGACCGACCGCCGCAGGTACCCGGGGGACAGACCGCGCCGTGCGTCAGGTGGGGCGGGACACCGCCATGGCCAGCGTGATCAGACCGAGCACCACCCAGCCGAACCACAGCCAGCCGCTGCTCCCGAGCGCCACCGTGTAGGCGGTGACCATCACCAGTCCGCCTACGGTGAGTACTCCCATGGTCTTCGTAGAACCGGGCATCGCAACACCCTCCTCATGGTTCGTCCCTCTCCATGGTGCCCCCGTCCTTGCGAATTGCAGTGCAGACCACCAAATGAGTGCCCGAACTCCAGGCACTCCGGCCCACCCAGGAGGAGGACTCGTACGTGCTCGGATCATGGCCGTAGTTGTTCGGCGGCATGTCCTTCTGGCAGGCCGCGGTCGCCTGATCCCGTGCCTCTTTGAGGCTCATGTCCGGGGGCATCTGCAGGAAATCGAGCACTTTCTCCTGGTGCGGGCCCTTGCAGGAGACCAGCTTGGCGCTGTCGTTGGTGACCACGTCGAGACAGTCCCGCTTCTGCATGGTGGCCGTGTCGGTGAACGGCGTTCCCATCGTGCGGTGGTCTCCGAGCGGCCCGAAGAGTTCACGTCCGTTCGCGTCCAGCAGGAGACAGGCGACGCGGCGCCCCGCGGCATCGAAGCCGTCGTCGGTCGGGAGCACGGCGTAGGAGGCCACGGACGCGAGGCTCCTGCGGGTCTCCTCCGTGCGTTGCTCGCACTGGGCGGCTCCACTGGAGCGGGCCTCGTCCGCCGACGCGACCTCGAAGACCGCCATCACCTGTCCCTCGGTGTAGTTGCCCCTGCAGTCCTCCACGACGGCGAGTCCCGGCCGGCCGGTGAACGGAGGCGAACCCCGCCAGTCGGCCGCGACACAGTCCCCGTCCTTGAGCGGCTGGGAAAGCCCGATGGTGTCTCCGTACGGCTTTCCGCCGCCGCTACCGTCGCCGCCGTCGCCCGGCGGCAGGTACGCCATCGCGTACCAGGCCCCGCCGCCCGCGAGAGCCAGTCCGAGCGTGGTCGCCAGGACGGCCTTCAGAACGCGGTGGCGTGGGCGCCGTCTGCTGCCCGACGCCGGGGCAGGCCCGTATCCCCGGCCGCTCGGCCACGGGGCGGGCCCCTGCCCGGGCGGCGGCCAGGCGGTGGGGCTCTCCTGGCCGGGCGCCGCGGAGGACTCCTGCGCGGCCGAGGGCGCGTACCACTGCGAGCCGTTCGCGTGGCTCTGAGAGGCCCTGGGCGGCGGGGGAGGGACACGGGGCGCCGCCGTATCGGTGGTCCCGTCCGACCAGTGCGGTTCCGAGCCCGGGTCGAGCTGGGTCCGGGGATGGGACCGGGGCGTCAGGATGGCGGACAGTGCTGCCTCGGTCTCCTCCGCGGTGATCCGTTGGACGGGGTTCTTGGTGAGCATGGCTGCCAGGACCGGCTCCAGCGCGCCCGCACGCAGCATCGGACGCGGTTCGTCCATGGCAACGGCGGTGAGCGCCGCGAGCGCCGACTCACGGTCGAAGGGGCCGTAGCCCTCGACGGCGTAGTAGAGCGTGCAGCCCAGCGAGAACAGGTCGGCCGAGGCGGTGGGCGGGCCGCCCTGGGCCCGCTCGGGCGCCAGATATCCGGCGGTGCCCACCAGCACGGAGGTCTGCGTGTACCTGGTCTCGCCGCCGTCGGGCTGCACGGAGATGCCGTAGTCGGTGAGCAGCACCCGGGCGTACGGCGACCCGGCGCGGTCCGGGGCGAGGAGGATGTTGGCGGGCTTCACGTCCCGGTGCATGACCCCCCGATCGTGCCCGGCGGTCAGCGCGTCCAGCACGGCCAGTCCGATACGGGCGCACTCGGCGGGGGCCAGCTGCCCGCGCTGGGTGACCAGGGCGTGCAGGTCGAGCGCGCCCGGCACGTACTCCATGACGATCCAGGGCAGGCCCTCGTGCTCCAGGACGTCGTGCACGGTCACCACGTGCGGGTGGCCGCGCAGCCCGGCGGCGTGCCGGGCCTCGGCACGGGCCCGGGCGACCCTGGCCGAGCGGTCGCCGTCCTCGCCCGGGCTGCGGAACACGATCTCCTTGAGTGCGACCTCGCAGGCCAGCCGCTGGTCGTGGGCGAGCCAGACATGTCCCATGCCCCCGCTGCCCAGCTGGTTCAGCAGAACGTACCGGTCGGCGATGACCCGGCCGACTCCCGACTGCGGTGATCCTGATGCCATCCGGTCACTCCCGGGGTTCTGCTCTGCGCGGCTCACGCCGGACCGACGGCGGGCCCGCCCGAAGCCTGCTCACTGGACGAGCCGGGTTCGCTCGACGCGGGTTCGCTCGTCGTGGTCTCACTGGTCGTGGGCTCGGTGGAGGTGGGACCGGCCGATGTGGGGTCGGCCGAGGTGGGGGCAGCGGATGTCGGCTGCGCGGTGGGCGACGTACTCGACACGGTCGGCGTGGGCGGATCGGGGGACGGCGGTTTCACCGTCGGCGTCGTCTCCTTTTCCGTGGGTTTCTCGGTGCCGGGTGTCGTCTCCGTCTCGGACGGGGTCCCCTTGCCGGGCTTCGATTCCGTCTCGGACGGCGTCCCCTTGCCGGGCGTGGACTCGGTCTCCGACGGGGTCCCGCCGCTCGGCGTGGACTCCGTTTCCGACGGGGTCCCCTTGCCGGGCGTGGACTCGGTCTCCGACGGCGTCCCGCCGCCAGGCGTCGATTCCGTCTCGGAGGGCGAAGGAGGCGTGCCGCCCCCGCCTGAGTCCGGATCCGACTCCACGCTCAGGGCCACGGCCTGCCCGAACCGCACCGGCGTACCCGGTCCCGGATCGGAACCCGTCACACGTGCGTCACCCGGCGGGAGCGAGTCGCCGTAGGCCACCGCGATACCCAGCTCGGCGAGCCGTTGGACGGCCTCGTCGACGGTCATCCCGGCCACCCGCGGCACCTCGTGCCGCTTCGTCGCGTCGAAGGTCCTGTCGTTCTCCCCCGTGCTGCCGACGGGGCGGTCGATGCCCTGGTCGGGGTTGTCCACGTTCACCAGCTTGATCTGCTCCAGCGGCTGCGGAGAGGGCTTGACGGTCACCACCGCGGACTTCTCGTAGCCGTTCCACTTCTTGTTGCCGTCCTCGAACTTCACCGAGATCTTCTCGGGATCCCCGTCGAAGGACCGCAACGGATTTCCGCACGAGCACTTCACGGCGGGAAGTCCCTGGTCGTTCACCAATACCGCGATCCCCGCCTCCAACAATGCGTTGTACGCGACGGCCTCGCCCTTCTTGTAGTCGTGGTTCTTCACGAGAGTGTCGTGACGCAGCAGAACCGGTGTGAGGTCGTCGATGTACCCCTCGATCCGATCAGGCGTAATGCCCACGACGCGGGCCCATTCCCGGGCCTTTCGTCGGTTCCTGGGATCGGTGAGGAAATCCTTGAGGCGGTCGACGTCACAGACCTTCGGCTTTCGCGTACCCCCGTACAGACCAGGGGTGTTGCCCTGCTGCAGGCCGCTGTGCGGCTGTGCCGACCTGACCTTCGTCTCGTCCCTGCCGAGTGAGCCGTCCTCTTCGAAAAAAGGTGCGAGTGACGGTACTCCGGCGGCGACGGCCTTGACCGCGAACAGGCGTTGCTCCGTGCAGCCGCTGAGGATCATCGCAGCGGCGAGTAGCACGGCAAGCCTTCGGACCACGGTTTTTCCGGTCCTCAGCAAGCATGCGTGAATTGTCATGACCGCTCCCCCCAGCGGATCCCCCGTAACCCTGCAGAGCGGAAGCAGGGCGTCACGCATCATGCTACTGAATGGAAAAGCCTTTCAGTCAAGGCGAATTCCCAAAGTGCACGGAGTGACCGAAAGGGGGAAAGGGACTCAGCGACCGCCTGCGTTGAGTGAGGCCAGATAGGCGTTGTATGCCTCGAGTTCCTTGTCGCCGTCACGGTCGGCGGCCCGGTCCGCGCGCCGCGCCTGGCGCTGCTCGGAGCGGTACCACTGGTAGAGCAGCGCGAGGAGCACGAGCACGGACGGGATCTCGCTGAACGCCCAGGCGATACCGCCCGCCGCGGTCTGGTCGGCGAGCGCGTCGATGCCGAGCGAGGCGGGCGGGTTCTTGTACGACTCGACCATCGGCTCGGACGCCATCATCAGCGCGATGCCGAAGAACGCGTGGAACGGCATGCCCGCGAACAGCTCCAGCATGCGCATCAGGTGGCCGGGCCGGTGCGGACCGGGGTCGACGCCGATGATCGGCCAGAAGAACACCAGGCCGACGGCGAGGAAGTGGCACATCATCGCGATGTGGCCCGTCGTGGAGTCCATCAGGAAGTCGAAGATCGGGGTGAAGTACAGCGCGTACAGGCTCGCGATGAACAGCGGGATCGTGAACGCGGGATGCGTGACGAGCCGCATGAACCGGCTGTGCAGGAACATCAACAGCAGCTCGCGCGGGCCCTTGCGGTCACGGCCCGCGGTCGGCAGCGCGCGCAGGGCGAGCGTGATGGGCGCGCCGAGCAGGATCAGGATCGGCGACAGCATGCTGATCACCATGTGCTGCACCATGTGCACGCTGAACATGACCATGCCGTAGTCGTTGAGCCCGGTGCACAGCACGAGCATGACGCTCAGGACACCGACGACGAACGCCACGGTCCGCCCGACCGGCCAGGCATCACCACGCCGCACCAGCCGCACCACGCCCCACCCGTACAGCGCGAGCCCCAGAAGGCAGGCGACGAGGAAGAACGGGTCCGGCGACCACTGAAGCCCCCGCCCCAGCGTGAACGGCGGCAGATCCATCATCGTGCCGTGCCCGCTGTGATCCATGCCGCCGGCTCCTGTTTCGTACTGGTTGAGCGCTGTCTGTCCGCACCCAGACTAGAACTGCCCCCGGTCAGGTTGACGACCGGGGGCACGATTTCAGGGGCGCGGGGCTGTATCGATATGCGGCTCCGCCGCGTGGGCGCGATCAGCCACAGGTGACCTGTGGCCTACGAACAACCCGCAGTCCTACGGCGCCCTCCGCGGAGTGTCAGAGAACGCACTCCGCTTCCGCGTACCGCTCATCCGGAACGGTCTTCAACGTCTCCACGGCCTCCGCCAGCGACACCATCACGATGTTCGTCCCCCGCAGAGCCGTCATCTTCCCGAACTCCCCCCGATGCACGGCCTCCACCGCATGCCACCCGAACCGCGTGGCGAGCACCCGGTCGTACGCGGTAGGCGTACCTCCACGCTGCACATGCCCGAGGATCACCGGACGGGCCTCCTTGCCGAGCCGCTCCTCCAGCTCCAGGGACAGCTGCCGGGCGATACCGGCGAACCGCTCGTGCCCGTAGATGTCCTTGCCGCCCTCGTCGTACTCCATGGAACCCGCGCGAGGCTTCGCGCCCTCCGCGGCCACGACGATCGCGAACTTCTTCCCGGCCGAGAACCTCTCGCCGACCTTCGCGGTCAACTCCTCGATGTCGAAGGGCCGTTCAGGCACGACGATCGCGTGCGCACCCGCGGCCATGCCGGAGTGCAGCGCGATCCAGCCGGTGTTCCGGCCCATGACCTCCACGACCAGGACGCGCTGGTGGGACTCGGCTGTGGTCTTGAGCCGGTCCAGGGCCTCCGTCGCCACCCCTACGGCCGTGTCGAAGCCGAAGGTGACGTCGGTGACCGCGATGTCGTTGTCGATGGTCTTCGGTACGCCCACGATGGGCAGACCGGCGTCCGACATGAGCCGGGCCGCCTTGAGCGTGCCCTCGCCGCCGATCGGGATGATCGCGTCGAGACCGAGCTCCTCCAGGTGGCCCCGGGCCTGCTCAACCCCGTCCCGCAGATGGGAGGGCTGGACCCGGGAAGAGCCGAGGATCGTGCCGCCGCGAGCCAGGATGCCGCTCACCGCGTCGAGGTCGAGCTTGAGGTAGTCGCACTCCAGTAGGCCTTTCCAGCCGTCCCGGAAGCCGATGACCTCGTCGCCGTGGTCGACGACGGCGCGGTGCACGACGGACCGGATGACGGCGTTCAGACCGGGACAGTCGCCGCCGGACGTGAGGACACCAATGCGCATAGCCCGAAATACCTTCTCAACGTGGGCCGGGAACCGGACCACGCTGTCCGGTTGGACGCCGCCACCCTACCGGCGGCAGGGGGCGGGTCCGCATCACGCGTCCGCCTGCTGGACGCCCCCGCACAGGTGAGCGGACGCCCTGCCAGACGGGCTGTGCCCCGCGGCCGGACGGGCTCTGCCCGCGAGCTCAGGCAGGCTGCTGAGCAGCCGAGATGCGCTCCGCGCGCAGCGCCTCGTACCAGCGGTCGTCGATCGGCGGCAGCGCGTTGACGTCGAGCGCGAGCTTCAGCAGCAGGTCGGCGATCAGCGGGTTGCGGGCGAGCACGGGCCCGTGCATGTACGTGCCGAAGACGGTGTCGTTGTACGCGCCCTCCGTGCCGTCACCCGTGCCGTTGCCGTTGCCGAGCCGCACGTTCGCGAACGGGCGGGCGGTGGGTCCGAGGTGGGTGACGCCCTGGTGGTTCTCGAAGCCTGTCAGCGGGGGCAGGCCCAGGCGCGGGTCGATGTCGCCCAGGACGTCGCCGACGCACCGCTCGCCCTCGCCGCGTACGGAGGTCACGTCGAGCAGGCCGAGGCCCGGCTCGCGCTGGCCGAGGTCGTTGATGAACTCGTGGCCGAGGATCTGGTAACCGGCGCAGACCGAGAAGACGATCGCGCCGTTGCCGACCGCGCGGTGCAGACCGCCGTCGCGGCGCAGTCGCTCGGCCGCGAGCCGCTGCGGCCGGTCCTCGCCGCCGCCGATGAGATAGATGTCACCGGAGGTGGGGATCGCCTGGTCGCTGCGTACGTCGAGACGGGCCACGTCCAGACCGCGCTGCCGGGCCCGGCGCTCGACGACGAGGGCGTTGCCCTGGTCGCCGTACGTGCTCAGCAGGTCCGGGTAGATCCACACGAGACGCAGGCTGTTGTCACTCATCTTCTTCGTCCTTCGTGGCTCAGTTGCCGACACGACGCCTCAAGTCCTGGAAAGCGGTGTAGTTCGCGACGACCTCGATGCGCCCGGGCGGTGCCATCCGCACGGCCTGGTCGAGGTTCTCGCAGACCTGGAATTGCTGGTTCGCGACCTCCAGGCGCACGGCCAGGTCCAGCTTGCGGTCGCCGAGCACGAAGAGCGGGTGGCCGGTCAGCTGCGTGTAGTCGACGTCCCACAGCCAGGAGGTGTCGGTGCCGTCGGCGCCGCGCGCGTTCACGGAAAGGATCACCGGGGTCGGCGGCGGGTCGATCAGGGAGAACGTCTCCAGCCAGCCGGCCGGGTTCTTGGCGAGCAGCAGACGCAGGTCGCGCTGCATGAACTGCACCACGTCATAGCGTCCGGCCACCGCCTGTACCTGGTACATGCGTTCCAGGGCGACCTGCGGGGGTACGCCGAAGACGGCGGCGACGGCGGCCGACGACGCGGCGTTCGCCTTGTTGGCGCGGCCCGGCAGCTGGAGATGGATCGGCCAGGCCGAGCCGTGCGGGTCGAGGACGTGGTCGCCGGAGAGCGCCCAACTCGGCGTGGGACGGCGGAAACCGCACTCGCCGCAGAACCAGTCGTCGCCGGGGCGCTGCATCACACCGCCGCAGGACGGGCAGGACCAGGCGTCGTCCTTCCACATCTGACCGGCGGCCACCCACACCACGTTCGGCGAGGAGGACGCGGCCCACACGACCAGCGGGTCGTCCGCGTTGGCCACGACGACGGCCTTCGAGCCCGCCAGGCCCTCACGCCAGTGCTCGGCCATCATGCGGGTCTCGGCCGCGCGGTCGAGCTGGTCGCGGGAGAGGTTGAGCAGGGCGATGCACTTAGGGTCGGTGTCCCTGGCCACGCCGGAGAGGTACTTCTCGTCCACCTCGATGACGGCGTACCGCGAGTCCGAGCCGCCGGCCAGCGCGGAGGTGATGCCGGCGGGCATGTTCGCGCCGAGCGCGTTCGAGACGACGGGGCCCGCGGCGCGCAGCGCCTCCGCGATCAGCCGCGTGGTGGTGGTCTTGCCGTTGGTGGCCGACACCAGGATGACGTCCAGGTGCTGGGCCAGAGTGGCCAGGAGGTCGGGGTCGAGTTTGAGTGCCACCCGGCCGCCGATCACCGATCCGCTGCCACGGCCCGCGGCGCGTGACGCCGCTGCGACCGCCTTGCCCGCCGTCACGGCCAGCTTGGCCCGCGGCGACAGCGGGTCCGAGTTGCCTGCCATCAGTTCCCGATCCTCCTTGCGTACGGCGCCGCGCCCTGCTCCCGGCAACGCGTGGCCCTCAGCCTATCGAGATCCACTCACCGGCCCGAATCGCGGCACCACCGCGGCACCCGCGCGACATTGAGGACCGTACCCTTGCGGCCATGCGACACGGCTCGATCCCGGGCGCCCAAGGGCGCGTTCTTCCTTTGTCTTTGCTCGGCGCCCCTGGGTTGCACACACGGTGTGAAGAAGTCACGGAGTTCGGACCCCAACTGGCGCGGCTGGTCGAGAACATGTTCTCGACGATGTACGCGGCGCAGGGCGTCGGTCTTGCCGCGAATCAGGTCGGGGAGTCGTTGCGGGTCTTCGTGTACGACTGCCCCGATGACGATGAGCGGCGGCATGTGGGGCATGTGGTGAATCCGCGGCTCGTCGAGGCGGACGGGCTGGTGCTGCGGGGGCCCGAGGGGTGTCTGTCGTTGCCGGGCCTTGAGGCGGGGACCGAGCGGTTCGACCACGCCGTGGTGGAGGGGGTCACCATGGATGGTGAGCCCGTGCGGATTCATGGCACCGGGTGGTTTGCCCGGTGCCTTCAGCACGAGTGCGATCACCTTGACGGTGGGTTGTACGTGGATCGGGTTCGTGGGTGGCGCCGCCGGAGGGTGATGTGGCAGGCGGGGCGGGCCTCTTGGGGACGGTGAGGGTCGGTGGTCGGCTGCGGGTGGCTGGTCGCGCCCGCGCGGCGGAGCCGCATGTCGATACAGCCCCGCACCCCTTCAGGGGCGCGGGGAACTGCGCGACCAGCCCCCACCGACCCGCAGCAAACGAACCGCACATCCAGCGGAAAGCTAGAAGCTAGAACGCCGGGCCACCCAACTTGTCGCCCGCCGCTGCCAGTCTGCCCCAGAGCAGGTCGGCCAGGCATCGGACCAACTCCGCGCGGGAGCAGGGGCGTTCGCCGAGCCACCAGTCGCCCGCGGCGTGCATCATGCCGACGATGCCGTGGCCCCAGACGCGGGCCAGCTGCTGGCTGTCCGGGCCGAGGTCGACGCGCTCCTCGATGACCTCGGCGAGCTCCTCGCCCATGCGGCGCAGCAGGGGAGCGGAGAGGCCGACGGCGAAGCCCTGGTCGCTCTGCGGGCCGCCCTCCGACGGATGCATCAGGAAGCGGTACACCTGCGGGCGTGCCTCGATCGCCGCGAGGTACGTGTCGAGCGTGGCCTCCACACGTTCCCGTCGCTCGGCGGGGGCGTCCAGGGCGGCGCGCAGTGCTCCGAGGAGGGCGTCCGTGTGCCGCTTCGCGAGAGCCGCGTACAGTCCACCCTTGTCGCCGAAGTGGCGGTACAGAATCGGCTTGGTGATGCCCGCCTCCGCCGCGATGGCGTTCATCGAGGCGCCGGGGCCGTCGCGGAGCACCACCCGGTCGGCGGCCTCCAGCAGTTCGCGCCGTCGGCGGTCGGCCGACCTCTGCTGATCGGTCCGCTGCGTGGTGTCCATGTAGCTCTCCCCACCCGTGCTGATTCTGTGACGCCTGCGCAACGTAACACCCGCAGACGATTCTGCCTCGAACGGGCTGCCGAGCGAGAACGGGGAGTTGACTTTTCCTACTCGCCAGTAACAGGCTAGGGTTACCGCAAGTAACACGTGAGTGCAGTGCTGGAGGGGACGACATGGCCGAGTTCACCATGGAGCTCAACGACGAACAGAAGGAGGTCCGGGACTGGCTGCACGGCTTCGCCGCCGATGTCATCCGCCCCGCGGCCGCCGAATGGGACGAGCGCGAAGAGACTCCCTGGCCGGTCATCCAGGAGGCCGCGAAGGTCGGCATCTACTCCTTGGACTTCTACGCCCAGCAGTACTTCGACCCCACCGGCCTCGGCATACCCACGGCCATGGAGGAGCTGTTCTGGGGCGACGCGGGCATAGCCCTCTCCATCGTCGGCACCGGCCTCGCCGCGGTGGGCGTCCTCGCCAACGGCACCGAGGAACAGATCGGCACCTGGATCCCCCAGATGTACGGCGATGCCAACGATGTGAAGGTCGCCGCCTTCTGCTCCTCGGAGCCCGACGCCGGGTCCGACGTCGCCTCGATGCGCACGCGTGCCGTGTACGACGAGGCCAAGGACGAGTGGGTCCTCAACGGCACCAAGACCTGGGCGACCAACGGCGGTATCGCCAACGTCCATGTCGTGCTGGCGGTCGTTGACTCCGAGCTTGGGTCCAAGGGCCACGCGTCCTTCATCGTTCCGCCGAACACGCCCGGTCTGTCGCAGGGGCAGAAGTTCAAGAAGCACGGCATCCGCGCCTCGCACACCGCCGAGGTCGTCCTGGAGAACGTGCGGGTGCCCGGCTCCTGCCTGCTCGGCGGCAAGGAGAAGCTCGACGAGCGCCTCGCCCGCGCTCGTGAGCGGGCCAGGGCCGGCAGCGGTGAGCGGCTGAAGAACGCGGCGATGGCCACGTTCGAGGCGTCCCGCCCGGCCGTCGGCGCCATGGCGGTGGGCACCGCCCGGGCCGCGTACGAGGTCGCTCTCGACTACGCCAAGACGCGGGAGCAGTTCGGCCGGCCGATCATCGACAACCAGGGCGTGGCCTTCCAGCTGGCCGACATGCGTACGTCCATCGACGCGGCGCGGCTGCTCGTGTGGCGAGCCTCCTGGATGGCCGTGAACGGGAAGCGGTTCACCTCGGCCGAGGGCTCCATGTCGAAGCTGTTCGCCAGCGAGACGGCCAAGAAGGTCACCGGGCAGGCGATTCAGATCCTGGGCGGCAACGGGTACACGCGGGAGTACCCGGTCGAGCGGATGCACCGCGACGCGGCCATCTACACGATCTTCGAGGGCACGAGCGAGATCCAGCGCCTGGTGATCGCGCGCACGTTGTCAGGAATGCCGATCCGCTAGCGCGACCAGCCACACACGACCCGCGATGCGCCGACTGCGGACGATCAGCGGTGTTTCAACGTCCCTTCAACGGCGTGAGCGCGGTCACCAGGTGACCGGCAGGGCCTCGGGCCCGCGGATCAACGCGCCGCGTCGCCACGGCACCTCGTCCGCCGAGACCGACAGACGCAGCGTCGGGATCCGGTCGAAGAGCGTGTTCACGATCAGCTCCTGCTCCATGCGGGCAAGCATGCCGCCCACGCAGGAGTGCGGTCCGTGCCCGAACGCCAGGTGTGGGTTGGGGTCGCGCTCGAAGTCGATCCGGTCGGGGTCCGGGAAGACGTCCGGGTCGCGGTTGGCGGCCAGGTACGAGACGTAGACCGGTTCGCCCTGCCTGATCCGTACGCCTTTGAGCACCACGTCCTCTATGGCGACGCGGGACAGGCCGACGGCGTTGCGGTGCGGGATGTAGCGCAGCAGCTCGTCGAGGGCCCGCGGGCGGAGCTCCGGATCGTCGCGCAGGCGGTCGAAGAGGGCGGGCCGGGTGAGAAGGATGTAGAGCATCTGGCCCGTGTTGTTCGTCACGGCCTCGCCGCCGAGCTGGATCGCGCGCGCGAGCGCCGTCGCCTCCTCTTCGGTGATGTCGCCCCGGCCCACCGCCGCGCCCAGCAGCGACGTCACGTCCTCGCCCGTGGCACCGCGGCGCTCGGCGATCAGCTTCGTGAAGTACGTCTCCATGTCCCGCTCGGCCCGCCCGCCGACCTCCGCTTCCCGCGAGGAGGAGAGAATCGCCTGCGTCCAGGTCCGGAGCGTGTCCCGGTCGCCGTCCGGGATGCCCATCAGCTCGCAGATGACCGTGATCGGGAAGGGGGCCAGGACCCGGTCGATGAGGTCGGCGGGCGGCCCGTCCCGCAGCATCGCGTCCACCATCCGGTCGAGCGTCCGCTCGGCGTTCGCGCGCAGCCGCTCGACGCCGCGCGTCGTGAACGCGGCGTTCACCGCCCCGCGCAGCCGGGCGTGGTCGGGCTCGTCGACGACGTTCATCGCCCCCGGCTGTGGGACGAAGTGCGGTGCAGGCCGGGTGATCCGACGGCCGATCACCTCCGCACGGCTGAACCGGGGGTCGTCCGTCACCAGCCGTACGTCCTCGTAGCGCGTGACCAGCCAGGCCCAGCCCTCGCCGTGGGGCAGCTGGACCCGGTTGATGGGCCCCTCGCGCATCAGCTCGGACAGGATGGGGTCGAAGTCGACCCCTGCCAGGTCCAGGGCCGGCCAGTGCCGTACCAGAGGTGCCGCCGTCGTCTCTTCATTCGTGGTCATGCCATGCCGTTTCTTCGCTCGTACGGTGCCGGCGGCCCAGCGCCGTCCCGGCCGCCGGGAACTCCCTCTCCCCGGCGGAAGGGTGGTTTGACCACGATCACCCGGTGGAGCGGGGATATCTCGTCGGAGTACTCCAGATCGGGGACCCCGGGCGGGCGTGACACCCTGGTCGCAGGGCCCCGAGGCAGCCGAACCGAAGGAGCACGCGATGACGCGGACGGCCAGGGAACTGCTGGACAGCACCACCGGAAAGCTCGCCCCGGACCCCCATGCCAACCGGCTTCTGCCGCTGGTCGCCCGGGGTGCGGCCCACCGCGACACTCTCGCGGCCCTCGCCCTCGAACAGCGCCAGGTGATCGCCGCGGACCGCCGGGCGTTCCTCCACCTGGCCGAACGGTCGGCCGTGGAGGGACCGACCGCCGAGCTCGAGTGCGCCGCGTTCTTCGGCATGCTCGCGGAGGGCGAGGCGTTGGCCCAGGACCGGCTCGGGGCGTACGCGGCCGCCTGCGGCGTGGACGCGGCACGGGAGGCGGCGTACGAGCCCCTCGCCGACTGCCAGGCCTACCCCGCGTACGTGGCCTGGCTCGCCCTGAACGGTTCACCGGCCGAGGTGGTCCTCGCCCTCAGCGCCAACTTCGCGGCCTGGGGCGGCTATTGCGCCAGGATCGCCGAGGCCCTGCGCGGCCACTACGGCTTCGACGACGAGTCCTGCGGCTTCTTCGACTTCTTCGCCGAGCCGTCCCCGGAACTGGACCAGAAGGCCCTGGCGGCCGTGCAGGCGGGCCTCGACGCGGGAGGGCTGGACGAGAGCGAGGTGCACCACTACGGGCGCCGGCTACAGACCTACGAGGCGAAGTTCTGGCACGCCCTGTGGGAACTGGACCAAAGGGTTCACTGAGGCGCGGCTCCTAGGGCCTGTCCGGCGGATCATGCCGCAGACGCGGGGTCTGGCACGCCCATCTGCCGCGTTGTCGTCACTCGCCGACGCTCCGCGTCGACTCCCTCCTCCGCCTTGCAGCTGCACGCACCAGACCCCGCTCACCGGTGCTTATCAGGCGCCGCCGATCTCCTGCGACTTGATCCGCCGGACAGGCCCTAGCCGGACGCACTCCCACTGCTGTGCGCGATGCACGCCACGTCAATACGGTCGGCGAGCTTCGCGAGCTCAATGGTGAGCGCGGCGACGGTGTCCTCGTCGAGACCCTCCTGCCCGGCCTCCACCAGATGCAGCCACCGACCACCCATCGTTCGCAGGAGCTTGCTCACGTCGGCCGCGGAAACCTGCAAGGTACCGCGGTCGTCGACGATCAGAGGCAGGGTCACTTCGCGGTTCACACAGGGGATCGTAGCTGCGGAACGTTCACGCTCCGTGCCATACCGTGGTGATGTTGCAGAACTCTCGGATTCCGTGCCCCGACAGCTCACGCCCGTAACCCGACCGCTTGACCCCGCCGAACGGGAACGCCGGGTGGGACGCCGTCATCCCGTTGACGTAGACACCGCCCGCCTCCAGATCACGTACGAAACGGTCGATCTCGGCCTCGTCCCTGGTCCACACGTTGGAACTGAGGCCGAACGGCGTGTCGTTGGCGATCGCCACGGCCTCGTCGAGGTCGGCCGCGCGGTAGAGCGTCGCCACCGGTCCGAAGGCCTCCTCGTGATGGATGCGCATCTCGGGGGTGAGGTCGGCGAGGACGGTGGGCGGGTAGTACCAGCCGGGTCCGTCCGGGCGTTCACCGCCGCACAGGACGGTCGCACCGCTCTCGACGGCGTCGTCGACCAGCTCCTCCAGGTCGTCGCGGCCCTGTTCGCTGGAGAGCGGGCCGACGTCCGTGGCCTCGTTCAGCGGGTCGCCCGTCTTCAGGGCCTTCATTCCCGCCGTGAAGGCTTCGGCGAAGGCGTCGAAGACATCCGCGTGCACGATGAACCGCTTGGCGGCGATGCACGACTGACCGTTGTTCTGCACCCGGGCCGTCACCGCGACCTGCGCCGCCCGTTCGACGTCCGCCGACGGCATCACCACGTACGGGTCGCTGCCGCCGAGTTCCAGGACCGTCTTCTTGACCTCGTCCCCGGCGACGGAGGCGACCGCGCGGCCCGCCGGTTCGCTGCCGGTCAGGGTGGCCGCCTTGATCCGCGGATCGCGCAGGATGTCCTCGACCGCGCCGGACCCGATGAGCAGTGTCTGGAAACAGCCCTCCGGATAGCCCGCGCGATGGAACAGGTCCTCCAGGTAGAGGGCGGTCTGCGGGACGTTCGAGGCGTGCTTGAGCAGGCCGACGTTGCCCGCCATCAGCGCGGGCGCGGCGAAGCGGATCACCTGCCAGAGCGGGAAGTTCCACGGCATGACCGCCAGAACCGGGCCGAGCGGGCGGTAGCGCACGAGGACGCGGGAGGCGCCGGAGTCCTGGGCGTCGGACGGGTCGCCCTCCTCGTCGGCGAGGAGTTCCTCGGCGTGGTCGGCGTACCAGCGCATCGCCTTCGCGCACTTGGCGGCCTCCGCGCGGGCCTGCTTGACCGGTTTGCCCATCTCCGTCGTCATCACACGGGCGACGTCCTGCGCGTCCTCGTCCAGCAGGTCGGCGGCGCGGTGCATCAGCGTGGAGCGCTCCGCGAACGAGGTTGTGCGGTGGGTGTGGAACGCGGCTTCTGCTGTCGCGAGCCGGTGTTCGATCTCCTCGGGGCCCAAGGCGTCGTAGGTCTTGAGTGTCTCGCCGGTTGCCGGGTTCACCGTTGCGATGGGCATGGAGGACCTCCTGATGCGGGGCTGTGCTTCGACCCTCCCGCGCGAGGGGGCGGATCGCAAACGTGGAGAGTGCGGGTCGGCCGTGGCTGATCGCGCCCACGATGGGGGTCCCCCCGCTCATGGGGGTCCCCCCGCTCATGGGGGTCCCCCCGCTCGAGCGAAGCCGAGAGTGGGGGAGAAGCCGAGAGTGGGGGAGGAGCCGCACATTTATACAGCCCCGCGCCCCTTGTGGGGCGCGTCCCCTCAGCCCGTCTGCTCTGCGAGGCGGTCCAGGAAGGTCGTCTGAGCCTTGACCAGCAGGGCCCGTGCCCGGTCCAGGTCCAGCCATTCCGCTCTGTCCAGTTCCGGGAACTCCTGGACCCGGCCCGAGCCCCGTGGCCATTCCATCGTGAAGGTGCCGGGGACCATCGTCGTCACATCCAGGTCCGCCTCGATCGCCCAGACCGTGACGACCTTGCGGTTCGTCTGGGTGACCTCGCCGAGGGGGATCGGGTCGCCGTCGGGCGGTGGCAGGCCGAGTTCCTCCTGGAACTCTCGGCGTGCCGCGTCCCAGGCCGGCTCGTCGGGCTCGTACTCGCCCTTCGGTACGGTCCACGCGCCGGCGTCGCGACGGGCGAAGAACGGGCCGCCCATGTGGCCAAGCAGCACCTCGATGCCTTGGCCGGTGCGGCGGAACAGGAGCAGGCCCGCGCTGCGTTTCGCGGTGGCGGTCACGGAGTGACCTCCGGGTGGGCGGCGAGCAGGGTTTCGACGGTGTCGGCCTGTGCCGGGGTCTTGTCCTCGCGATAGCGCACGACCCGGGCGAAGCGGAGGGTGACGCCCGCCGGGTAGCGCGTGGAGCGTTGCAGGCCGTCGTACGCGATCTCGACGACGAGTTCGGGACGGACGGTCACCACCCAGCCGTTGTCCTCGACGGCGAGTTCCTGGAGCCGCTCGGTCTGCCAGGCCAGCATCGCGTCCGTCATGCCCTTGAAGGTCTTGCCCAGCATGGCGAAGGAGCCGTCCGGCCGCCGCGCGCCCAGATGCAGGTTGGAGAGCTTGCCGGTGCGCCGCCCGTGTCCCCACTCGGCGGCCAGCACGACCAGGTCCAGGGCGTGTACGGGTTTGACCTTCAGCCAGGAGGCGCCGCGCCGGCCCGCGCTGTACGGGGCGTCGAGGGCCTTGAGCACGACGCCCTCGTGGCCGCGCTCCAGCGTGTCGGCGAGGAACCGCTCGGCGGCGGCCCGCGCCTGCGCGTCCGCCGGGTCGGCCACGAGGGC
Organism: Streptomyces sp. NBC_00878; assembly: GCF_026341515.1. NCBI lineage: Bacteria > Bacillati > Actinomycetota > Actinomycetes > Kitasatosporales > Streptomycetaceae > Streptomyces > Streptomyces sp. NBC_00878. Next base: position 9,608,240 of record NZ_JAPEOK010000001.1, read on the forward strand.
CCGCCGTACGCGCATCGGCTCGGGGACCAGCCGGGCCAGCTCGGCGTGGCGGTCGGCGAACGGCAGGTCGAGCAGGTCGCGGCCGTCCACGGAGAGCGCGTCGAAGAAGACGGGGGAGACGGGCACGGCCTCGGCGGCCGTGGCGACGTCCACACGGGAGCCCACCCGGCCTGCGGTGTCCTGGAACGACCGCGGCCGACCGCCTTCGTCGAAGGCGATGACCTCGCCGTCGAGGATGAAGTGCTCGCCCTTCAATTCCCGTGCTGCGGACGTGAGTTCGGGCAGCCGGTCCGTGATGTCGTCGAGCGTACGGGTGTAGAGACGTACGTCGTCGCCGTCGCGGTGGACCTGGACGCGGATGCCGTCCAGCTTCTCCTCGACCGCGCAGGGGCCGAGCTTGTCGATCGCCTCGGCGACGGACGAGGCGCTGTGCGCGAGCATCGGCTGGACGGGGCGACCGACGGTGAGCCGGAACGCGGCGAGAGCCTCCGGCCCGTCGGCGAGCAGCCGCTCGGCCGCCGTCTGGAGCGAACCCGCCAGCATCACCGCGCGCCGTACGTCGGCGGAGGGCGCGCCCGTCGCCTGTGCGAGGCCCTCGACGGCGACGGCGTCCAGGGCGCCCTGGCGCACCTCCCCGCCGATCAGCCCGAGCAGGAACCGCTGCTCGGGCTCGGTGGCCGCACCCATCAACTCGCCGACCAGCCGCGCCCGTTCCGCCTGGGAGCCCGCGCCGGAGACCTTGCCGAGTGTCGTGAGGCGGGCGTCCACCTCGCGCACGGTCAGCGTGGGTTCCGGGGCGGGCGGCACGGGCGTGCTGAGGATCTTCCAGCCGATGCCGAGCCGCCCCTGAGGGAGGCGGCCCGCCAGATACGGGATGACGACCGGCACGTCGTCCGCCTCGGCATCCCGGAACAGCTCCGCGAGCAGAGCGACCTTCCGGGACCGCGCCGAGGTGGCGGCGACCTCCTGGGACACACGGGCAAGCCGGTGCAACAGCATGCAGCCATGGTGCAACGGAGGCGCCCGGTCCACACCCGCACGGCAGGGTCTTCGCCCGCGCCCGGCACCGGCGGGTTCTTCGGCCCCGTGCGAACGGCTGCGCCTTCGGTGCGCGCGCCCGCACGCCCGCGTCCTCGGTCTGCTTCGGTTCTACGTCCGCACGGCCTCGTCGAGGTCCGCGAAGAGCAGTTCTCCGTTGATCGTGGCTCCCGCCCGGTAGCCGCCGCTCGCCGCGTTCACGACCTGCTCGGCGAAGCCGATCGCGTTGCCCGCCGCCCAGACGCCGGGCACGGTGGTCAGACCCGTCGCGTCGACCACGGCGTACGTGCCGTACGGAGTCTTCTGAAGCTCGGCGCCGAGCCGCTCCAGGAGGCCGGTGCGCGGGACGGCACGGGGCGCGACGAACAGCACAGAGCGCTCGTGCGCGGTGCCGTCCGCGAGCCGGACCCCGGAGAGCCGGTCGTCGTCGACGACCAGTCCGGCGACCTCGCCGGGAACCACGGAGACCCCGGCCGCGGCGAGCCTGCGCAGGTCGTCGTCCGTGAGCGCGTCCTCGGCGACCGTATGCAGGAACAGGGTGACGTCCTTCGACCACTGGGAGACCATCAGCGCCTGGTGGACGCTCATCGGAGTCGTGGCGAGCACGCCGAAGGCCTGATCCCGTACCTCCCAGCCGTGGCAGTACGGGCAGTGGAGCACGTCCCGCCCGAAGCGCTCGGCGAGGCCCGGCACCTTCGGGAGTTCGTCCGCCAGGCCGGTGGCGACGAAGAGCCGGCGCCCGTGCACCCCGCGCCCGCCTGCGAGCGTCACGTCGAACTCCCCGGCCGCGTCCCTCGCCACGTCCACCGCCCGGTCCCGGACGAGTTCGACGCCGTATCGCGCGATCTCCTCGCGTCCCACGGCGAGGAACTCGGCAGGCGGCATGCCGTCCCGCGTCAGATAGCCCTGCAGGTGCGCGGCGGGCGCGTTGCGCGGCTCGCCCGCGTCGATCACGAGCACACTCCGCCGTGCGCGTCCCAGGACGAGCGCCGCGGACAGTCCGGCCGCGCCGCCTCCGACGACGACCACTTCGTACCTCTCGGTCATGGTGACCACCTCCACCGAGAAGGTCGCTCATCCGCTGCCGTATTGACAAACGTCTTTGCCGAAACTGCAATGAAGGGATGAGTGAGCACGAGGAGCCCCAGAGGCACGAGGAGACCGGCAGAGACACGGGCACGGACACCGGCACCGACGACGTCCTCGCGGAGGTCGGGCCCCGGTTGCGCCGCATCCGCAAGGAGCGCGGCGCCACTCTCGCGGGTCTGTCCACCGCCACCGGCATCTCGGTGAGCACCCTGTCCCGTCTGGAGTCCGGTCTGCGCAAACCCAGCCTGGAACTCCTGCTGCCCATCGCCCGCGCCCACCAGGTCCCGCTCGACGAACTCGTCGGAGCCCCGCCCGTGGGCGACCCCCGCATCCGCGTGGCGAAGCCCATCGTCAGGTACGGCCGCACCCACTGGCCGCTCACCCGACAGCCTGGCGGCCTCCAGGCCTACAAGGTGCTCGAACCGCAGCGGAGGCTGGAGCCGGAGCCGCGGACGCACGAGGGCTATGAGTGGCTCTACGTGCTCTCCGGGCGGCTGCGCCTGGTGCTCGGCGAGCATGACGTCGTCCTCGGCGCGGGGGAGGCCGCCGAGTTCGACACGCGTGTACCGCACTGGTTCGGGTCGACGGGGGAGGGGCCGGTGGAGTTCCTGAGCCTCTTCGGGCGGCAGGGGGAGCGGATGCACGTACGGGCGCGCCCGAAGGGGAGTGGCCGAGGCGACTGACACCGGCGGGCGCCGACTGTTCCCTGATGGGCAAGCGACCGCTTAGTATGCAATCGACACCGGCTGAGGCGCCCCTGAGGTGCGAACACATCAGACACAGTCCCGTGGAGGCACGGCATGCAGGCATGGCAAGTGCACGAGAACGGCGAGCCGAGCGAGGTGATGCGGCTTGAGGACGTGGAGCGGCCCACGCCCGGTGACGGCCAGGTCCTGCTCAGGGTGCGCGCTGCGAACATCAACTTCCCGGACGTCCTGATGTGCCGCGGGCAGTACCAGGTCAGGCCGCCGATGCCGTTCACGCCGGGTGTGGAGATCTGCGGCGAGACCGAGGACGGGCGGCGAGTGATCGCCAACCCCGCACTGCCGTACGGCGGCTTCGCCGAGTACGCCGTCGCGGACGCCGCCGCGCTCCTGCCCGCGCCCGACGCGCTGGACGACGCCGAGGCGGCCGCGCTGCACATCGGCTACCAGACGGGCTGGTTCGGACTGCACCGGCGGGCTCGTCTGGAGGCCGGCGAGACGCTGCTCGTCCACGCCGCCGCGGGCGGGGTCGGCAGCGCGGCGGTGCAGCTCGGCAAGGCCGCGGGTGCCAGGGTCATCGGCGTCGTGGGCGGCGCCGACAAGGCGGTCGTCGCCCGTGAGCTGGGCTGTGACGTCGTCGTGGACCGGCGGGCCGAGGATGTCGTCGCCGCCGTGAAGGAGGCCACCGGAGGCCGGGGCGCCGACGTGATCTACGACCCCGTCGGCGGCGAGGCCTACACGCAGTCCACCAAGGTCGTGGCCTTCGAGGGCCGCATCGTGGTCGTGGGCTTCGCGAGCGGCAGCATCCCGAGCCCGGGCCTCAACCACGCGCTGGTGAAGAACTACTCGATCCTGGGCCTGCACTGGGGCCTCTACAACACCAAGGACCCGAAGCTGGTCCTGCGCTGCCACGAGCAGCTGACCGAACTGGCCACCCGGGGTGGGATCAAGCCCCTCGTCAGTGAGCGTGTGCCGCTGAGCGGGGCCGCCGCCGCTGTCCAGCGGGTCGCCGATGGCGTCACCACGGGCCGCGTCGCCGTGGTGCCCGCTCTTGAGAACGGAGCAGCCGCATGACCGACGCCGCGAACCCGCGTGCGACGCCCGACGCCACCGAACTGCGCCGCCGCACCCAGGAGTTGCTGGCCGCGCAGCCGCCCGCCACGACGGACCGCCTCGACTTCCTCAAGGCGCGCTTCGACGCGGGCCTCGCCTGGGTGCACTACCCCGAGGGTCTCGGCGGGCTCGGTGCGCCGCGCTCCCTCCAGGCCGTCGTGGACGCCGAGTTGGAGGCCGCGGGCGCCCCCGACAACGACCCGCGGCGCATCGGCATCGGTCTCGGCATGGCCGCGCCGACGATCCTCGGCTTCGGCACCGAGGAGCAGAAGAGCCGCTTCCTCAGGCCTCTTTGGGTCGGCGAGGAGGTCTGGTGCCAGCTGTTCAGCGAGCCGGGCGCGGGCTCTGACCTGGCCGCGCTGGGCACGCGAGCCGTCCGCGACGATGGGGGCACCTCCCGCTCGAGCGAAGCCGAGAGTGGGGGAGACTGGGTGGTCAACGGGCAGAAGGTGTGGACGTCCAGCGCCCACCTCGCCCGCTGGGCCATCCTCATCGCCCGTACCGACCCGGACGTGCCCAAGCACCGCGGCATCACGTACTTCATCTGCGACATGACCGACCCGGGTGTCGAGGTGCGGCCACTGCGCCAGATCACCGGCGAGGCCGAGTTCAACGAGGTGTTCCTCACCGACGTCCGCATCCCCGACGCGCACCGCCTCGGCGAGGTCGGCGACGGCTGGCGGGTCGCGCAGACCACGCTCATGAACGAGCGGGTCTCCATCGGCGGCATGCGCGTTCCGCGCGAGGGCGGCATGATCGGCCCGGTCTCCAGGACCTGGCGCGAGCGCCCCGACCTGCGCACCCACGATCTGCACCAGCGGCTGCTCACGCTGTGGGTCGAGGCCGAGGTCGCGCGGCTGACCGGCGAGCGCCTGCGTCAGCAGCTCGTCGCGGGCCAGCCGGGCCCCGAGGGCTCCGGCATGAAGCTCGCGTTCGCCGACCTCAACCAGGAGATCAGCGGCCTGGAGGTCGAACTCCTCGGCGAGGAGGGCCTGTTGTACGAGGACTGGACGATGCGCCGTCCCGAACTCGTCGACTTCACCGGCCGTGACGCCGGCTACCGCTACCTCCGCTCCAAGGGCAACAGCATCGAGGGCGGGACCAGCGAGGTCCTGCTGAACATCGTCGCCGAACGCGTGCTGGGCCTGCCCTCCGAGCCGCGCACCGACAAGGACGTCGCCTGGAAGGACCTCGCCCGATGAGCGCTCCCGACCTGCCGCACTCCGAGCCCCACCTGCTGTACTCGGAGGAGGAAGAGGCACTGCGGGCCGCCGTCCGCGACCTCCTCACGGACCACTGCGACGCGCCGGGCGTCATCGCCCGCACGGAGTCGGACCGGCCGCACGACCCCGAGTTGTGGAAGGCCCTCGCCGACGGCATGGGCCTCGCGGGCCTCCTCGTCCCCGAGTCGCAGGGCGGCCAGGGCGCCACGCACCGCGAAGTCGCCGTGGTCCTGGAGGAGTTGGGCCGCGCGGTCGCACCCGTCCCGTATCTGACGAGTGCCGTCGTCGCGACCGAGGCGCTGCTCGCATGCCGGTCCGACGAGGCCGCCGAACTGCTCTCGGCCCTCGCGTCCGGTCGTGCGATCGGCGCGCTCGCGGTCAAGCTGTCCGCCGGACCCGGAGCGCCCTACAAATTCGTACGGCATGAAGACGGCGCTCTGCACGGGGAGTTGACCGGCATCGCGGACGCGGTCGCCGCAGACGTGCTGCTCGTGGCGACGGAGGACGGCGGTCTGTACGCCGTGGACGCAGCTGCCGACGGCGTCACGATCACCCCGCAGGTCTCCCTCGACCTGACCCGGCCGGTCGCCAGGGTCACCTTCGACGGGGCCCCTGCGCGCCTCCTCGCCCCGGACGCAGCACCGGCCGTACGGCGTGCCCTGCGCGCCGGAGCCGGGCTGCTGGTCTCCGAGCAACTCGGCCTCGCCGACTGGTGCTTGACGGAGACGGTCCGCTATCTCAAGGAGCGCAAGCAGTTCAACCGTCCGGTCGGTGGTTTCCAGGCGCTCAAGCACCGGCTCGCCCACCTGTGGCAGGAGGTCGTGGGCACGCGCGCCGCGGCCCGCAACGCAGCCGACGCGCTGGCCGCCGGGAGCCCGGACACCGACGTGGCGGTCGCCGTCGCCCAGGCCTACGCCGCACCCGTCGCGGTCCATGCCGCCGAGGAGGCGGTCCAGTTGCACGGCGGTCTCGGCATGACCTGGGAGCACCCGGTCCACCTCTACCTGAAGCGCGCCAAGGCCGACTCGATCGCGTACGGCACGGCGGGCGCCCACCGCGAGGCACTGGCCGGTCTGGTGAACCTCCAGTCCCCCTGACCACCGCCACCCACGGCACGAAGGCCCGCTCCCGTCCCCTGCAAGCGCCGGACAGGAGCGGGCCTTCGCTCTGCCCACGGGGTGGACCGAGTTGACGCCGACGTGAACGTCGTCCGCGGCCGGGATCGCGAAATGAACGCGCAGTGGCAGTCCAGCCAACTCCCCGCACAGCTCTGCTCCTTGCCCCCATGAGGACCGCATACTCGCTGAGGCCCAATACGGCACTCTCAGGGAGGCAGACATGGCCCTCACCACCCGTCGCAGAGCCCTCACCACCCTCGCCGCCGCGCTGGCGGGCAGCGTCGTCGTGCCCGCGTACGCGCAGGCGAGCGAGGGCGGGTACCGGCGGCGCCCGCTGTGGCGCGCTCACGCACACAACGACTACCTCCACCCGCGTCCCCTCCTGGACGCGCTCGACCACCGCTTCGGGAGCGTCGAGTCGGACATCTTCCTCGTCGGAAACCAGCTCCTCGTCGCCCACGACCCGGTCGACCTCGATCCGTCCCGAACCCTGGAATCCCTCTACCTCGCCCCCCTCGCCGCCCGAGTGAAGGCCAACCACGGCTCGGTGTACCGGGGGCAGCGTCGGCCGATCCAGCTGCTTATCGACATCAAGACCGAGGGCGCGTCGACGTACCTCGAACTCGACCGCCAGCTGCGCCGCTACCGGCACCTGTTCACGACGTACGCCCACGGCAAGGTCTTCCCCGGCGCGGTGACGGCCGTGATCTCCGGCGACCGTGCGGCCCGTGTCCCGATGGAGGCCCAGACCGTACGGCGGGCCTTCTACGACGGCCGGCTCGCCGATCTCGGCACCGCTGCCCCCGCCTCCTTCATCCCGCTGATCAGCGACAACTGGTCGCTCAACTTCACCTGGCAGGGCGTCGGGACGTTCCCCGAGGCCGAGCGCCAGAAGCTGCGCGGCATCATGTCGGCGGCGCACTCCCGTGGGCAGAAGGTCCGCTTCTGGGCCACCCCGGACCTGGCGGGCCCGGCCCGTGACGCGCTCTGGGGCGAACTCGTCGCCGCCGACGTCGACTACCTCAACACGGACGACCTCGCGGGCCTTGAGGCATTCCTGGACGCCCACCGGCGCGCATAGCTCGGCGCGCACCGACCGATGGGCACAGCCCAGCGCTTTCACGCGCAGTCAACACTCTTTCGGCGGACGCGTCAGCCGCCCGGACGAACCCCTCGCTACGCCACACTTGCGGCCGAAAGCCGCGGTGTGGACGTGGCGGAGGAGGTTGACGATGGCCATTTCCATCTCTGTGGTCCTGCTGCTCCTGATCCTGGCGGTGGTCTTCGTGCGCAACGGCGCACTGAAGCTCTCGCACGCCGTGGTCTGTGTCCTGCTCGGCTTCTATCTTTCGAGTACGAGCATGGCGCCGACCATCCACAACGGGCTCACGGCGACCGCCGACATCGTCAGCAGCCTCAGGCCGTGAGCCCGCGTCGGCGGTGATCCCGCGTCTGCCGTGAGCCCGCGCAGGCGATGGGACGCGCGGGTCACGGCCGCGAGAACACGCCGATCCCGTTGGGCACCGGCCGCTCGGCCCCGCCGCTTGGATGGTTGCGCACGGTCGCGGTCGTCGAGCCCGGCGCCCGGGCGGCCAGCGTGCTGGAGCCGCCGCCGTCGAGACTGAAGGCGTCCACGGAACCCAACTGCCGCATGGCATCGGCGACTTCCGCGATCGTGAGGCCGGTGCGGAACTCGGGTGCCCCGTCCAGCGCGAGCAGCAGGAGCCGCCCGCCGTCGTCCGAGATACCCGCCGCGGTCCGTACCGCCGCCGTCGCGGTGTCGAGGCCCACGAGCGGCTGACCGCCCCTCAGGACCGGATAGCCGCCGACCACGAACCGGTACGGGATCCTCGACGAGGCCGCCACCAACTGGTGCCGCACCACGACCCGCTCGCCGATGGACAGCTTCCGCAACTGCTGGGCTCCCGCCTCCCGGCCGACCAGGACAGTGGTGCCGGAAGTGATAGGTCCGCTGCCAGGTGTGTTGGCCGATGACACGACTTGGCCGTCCCGGACGGTCACCTCATGGGTGTCCGTACTACAGGGCGCGGCCCGGTCGGTGTCCGTCCCGCACGTGGCCCGTACCCGGGAGACGCTGCCCCAGTCCGAGGTGAACGCGCCGACGGAACCGACCGGCAACGCGTACTGGTTGAGCCCGCCGAGCGGAAGCTGTGCCTCGGCGGTGGCGACCGACCCGTCGAGGGCGAGACTGTCGAGGCGGGCCCGGTGGTCCGTGCCCACGCCGATCACGTCCCTGGTGCTCGTGCCGGGCGGCAGGGCGGGGCCGAAGCGCTGGCCGTTCGGAACCGCCGCCTTGAGCGTGCGCCCGCTCGCGATCGCCGGACCGACGGACGCGCCGGTCGCCTCGACTCCCGGATGCTGGGTCTCGGTGATGTTGAAGAAGTCGCCGTTGACGCCCGCGACAGCACCCTGCGCGTCGGCCAGCCGCGACACGGTGGCCCGCGCCGCCACCGCTCCGGGGTGGAGGAGGTCCACACTCACCCGGGGGTTGCGGAGATCGACGCTGAGCACATGTGCGTGCGCCACACCTTTGGCGGCGGGAATGTCGTACTCGGTGTATTGCACGCCGGGTGCCAGCCGGTGGAAACCCGGTGTGCCGCCGTCGGGCGCGCCACTGGCCGGTGCCGCCCCCGCCAGGGCGGCGCCGGCCAGCGTGCTCCATGCCGCTACAACCGTCAGTGCGGTTCTGAGTCGTCCGGTGCGTCGTCTCACGCTGCCCCTGCTCTCTCCGCTGTCTCCTCAAATGGCGCAGGACACAAGGGAGTTCACCACAGGGAGGGTGGCGTGACGACGACTATGTGCCGACGAGACGCGAACGGGTCAGGAAACGTACCCCTTCGGGTGCCTCCAGCGAGAAGCCGCTGCCCCTCCCCGCCACCACGTCGACGATCAGCCGGGTGTGACTCCACACCTCGTACTGACTCCGCGACATCCAGAACGTCACCGGTTCGTCCACGCCCTCGACGGCCAGCGAGGCGAGCAGTACATCGGAGTCGCCCGTCCGGAACTCGCCCTCCGGATAGCACATGGGCGCGCTGCCGTCGCAGCAGCCGCCGGACTGATGGAACATCAGCGGACCGTGGGCGGCCCGCAGTCGGCGCAGCAGCTCGGCGGCGGCGGGCGTCAGCTCCACGCGCGGGGCGGAAGGGATCACCGTGCATCACTCCTCATCGCTTCGGGCGTACCGGACCAGGTCCTGACCGCTGTCGCGGACCCTACCGAGCCGACGGACACGCGTCAGTCCCGCGTAGCGAGATCGTTCCGGACCGCTGCCTGAGTGCCGGATGTCGCTGCCTGGGTGTCAGACGTCGGCCGCATCGCCGCGCAGGCGTATGACGAGGTTCGTCATACGCGCGACCGTACGGAAGTTGTCCATCCGCAGGTCCTCGCCGACGATCCGGATCCCGTACCGGCGCTCCAGGTGGACGATGAGCTGCATGGCGAACAGGGAGGGCACCGCCCCGGACTCGAACAGGTCCTGGTCCGGGTCCGGATCGGTGCCGGTCTGCTTCGCGAGGTAGCCACATAGTTCCGCCTCGACGGCAGACCCACCGGCCTCGGCTGTTCGGTCAGCGCTCACGACAGTGCCCTTCCGTATGTGTAGAAGTCGCCCGTATAGAGAGGTGAGCGGATGACAAGGTTGTCAACGCCGATCAGATCGGCCATACGCAGGGGGTCGATGGCCGAAACAGCCCTGTATCAGGCGTCGCCAACGGCAGGGAACAAAAGGCATGAGGCATGCCCGCCGCCCAGTTTCAGGGCGCTGAAAGCACAGTGAAACCGCGCTGAATGCGCCCTGCCGCAATCTCCTCGGCATGACAACAACGACCTCGCACTCACTCGCCATCGCGGCCAAGGGGCTGCGCAAGGCCTACGGGGACAAGACGGTCCTCGACGGCATCGACCTGACGGTGCCGGCCGGGTCCGTGTTCGCGCTGCTCGGGCCGAACGGCGCAGGCAAGACCACCGCCGTCAAGATCCTCTCCACTCTCATCTCCGCCGACGTCGGCGACCTGCACGTCGGCGGTCACGACCTGGCCACCGACCCCCAGACCGTGCGCGCCATGATCGGCGTCACCGGGCAGTTCTCCGCCGTCGACGGGCTGATCACCGGCGAGGAGAACATGCTCCTCATGGCGGACCTGCACCACCTGTCCAAGCAGGAAGGGCGCCGGGTCGCCGCCGAACTCCTTGAACGCTTCGACCTCACCGAGGCCGCGAAGAAGCCCGCCTCCACCTACTCCGGGGGCATGAAGCGCCGCCTCGACCTCGCCATGACCCTCGTCGGTAGCCCGCGGATCATCTTCCTCGACGAGCCGACCACCGGACTCGACCCGCGCTCGCGCCACAACATGTGGGGGATCATCCGCGAGCTGGTCTCCGACGGCGTCACCGTCTTCCTCACCACCCAGTACCTGGAGGAAGCCGACGAACTCGCCGACCGCATCGCCGTGCTCAACGACGGCAAGATCGCCGCCGAGGGCACCGCCGACGAGCTCAAGCGGCTCATTCCCGGCGGACACGTCCGGCTCCGTTTCACCGATCCGGCCGCCTACCAGTCCGCCGCCGTCGCCCTGCGCGAAACCTCCCGCGACGACGAGGCGCTGTCGCTGAACATCCCCAGCGACGGCACCCAGCGCGAGCTGCGCTCCATCCTCGACTGGCTGGACTCGGCCGGTGTCGAGGCGGACGAGCTGACCGTGCACACCCCCGACCTCGACGACGTGTTCTTCGCCCTGACCGGCGGCACCGACACCCCCAACCAGTCCAAGGAGAACGCCCGATGAGCGCCCCCCTCGCCCCCACCCGCCCGACCCGGATCTCCCTCGCCGTCCGCGACTCGAGCACCATGCTGCGCCGCAACCTCCTGCACGCGTGGCGCTACCCGTCCGGGACCCTGAACCTGCTGCTCACGCCGATCATGCTGTTGCTGCTCTTCGTGTACATCTTCGGCGACGTGATGAGCACCGGCATCGGAGGCGCCGACCGCTCCGACTACATCGCCTACATCGTCCCGGGCATCCTGATGATGACCATCGGCGGCACCGTGATCGGGGCCGCGGTGCACGTCTCCATGGACATGAACGAGGGCCTCATCGCCCGCTTCCGCACGATGGCCATCCACCGCAGCTCCGTGCTCGTCGGGCACGTCGTCGGCAGCGTGCTGCAGTGCTTGATGAGCGTGGTCCTCGTCGGTGCAGTCGGCGTGGCCATCGGCTTCAGGTCCGCGGACGCCACGGCCTTGGAGTGGATCGCTGCGTTCGGGCTGCTCGCGCTGTTCTCCCTGGCGCTCACCTGGATCGCGGTCGGGATGGGCATGGCCAGCCCGAACGCCGAGGCGGCTGCCAACAGCGCGCAGCCGCTGATCCTCCTCCCGCTCATCTCCAGCGCCTTCATCCCGGCCGACACCATGCCGGGCTGGTTCCAGCCGATCGCCGAGTACCAGCCGTTCACCCCGGCCATCGAGACCCTGCGCGGCCTGCTGCTCGGCGCCGAGATCGGCAACAACGGGTGGATCGCGATCGCCTGGTGCGTCGGCCTGACCGCGCTCGGCTACCGCTGGTCGACGGCGTCGTTCAACCGCGACCCGAAGTAACCGCCATGACAGTGCGGGCCGCCTCCCGCAACTCGTCCCGCCCCAGGGCGGCGTACTCCGACACCGCGTCGGCGTACGCCGCCCCGTCGGCGTTCTCGGCCGCCTGCCGGGCGCGCGTCGCCGACATCGTCGGCTGGAACTCCCGCAGCACGCCGAGCCGTTCGGCCAGCGCGATCATACGTACGGCACTGGTGTCGCCGGATGCGAGCCCTGTCATGCCGAGGGCATGCAGCACTGTGCCGAACAGGGGGAGTTCGGCGGGCGAGCCGACCGGATCGGAGAGCAACGTCCGCAGCCGCTGTCGCAGTCGGCCGACCGCCTCCGCGACCAGCCCGAGCCGGTCGGCATACGCGTGCGCCGTCACCGCCACCGACTGGATCACGAGCACCCACGGGTCGAGCCCGGCGTCGTCGCCGCCGCGCGGCGGACCGGCCGCGAGCATGCGCTCCATGGTGCCGCGCCACAGGCCGAGCCCGACCTCCGTCAGCCCGCGGGCGAGCGCGAGCTCGGCGCGCCCGCAGAGGTCGAGCCGGTAGAAGTCGTCCTGCTGCGGGGCGTTGTCGCTCTCCGCCTGTTGCAGCCAGTACTCGGCCTCGTCGGGATCGCCGCGTTGCAGACAGGCGATGACGAGGAGCGAGCGGATACCGATGTAGTCGTGCCCGTCGCCGAGCCGCGGCAACTCCCTGAGGGCCGCCTTGAGATGCTCGTACGCCTCCTCGCCCCGCTCCGTCCGCAAGCACAGCTCGCTCAGCCGGGAATGCACCATGAGCTGCACGGACGGATTGTCGACCGGCGCAAGTCCGGCGACCGACCGGCGGGCCGAGACGAGCGCGCGGTCGATGTCGTGCTCGAACTCCCAGACATAGCAGGCGACACACTCGGCGATGCCGGAGAGCAGCGGCTGCTCGCTGTCGCAGAGCCCCCGCATCACGTGGTAGTCGGGAGGCCGTATCTCGGGGGTCGCGCTCAGCACGACCGCGGTGGCGCGCATCAGCGTGTCCGGCGGGGCCGGAGGCAGCCGCCGGAGGGTGACGAGCTGGCGTATGGCACGCGGGCCGGGGCCCATGAACACGGTCGCCGTGCCCAACACCGCGGCGGTGCGGGCGACTTCGACGTACGCCGGTTCGGGGCGGTAGTGCGACAGCGGCGGGCCGGTGTCCTCGGTGAGGGCGGTAAGGCGGGGGAAGTTGGTGCCGGTGGACCACAGAGCGGCGAGGACGGCGGTGACGGCGGCGGTGGCGGGACCGTCCGCACGGGCCAGTGCGTACCGCAGGGCGAGTACGAGGTTGTCCTGCTCGGCCTTGATCCGTTCCCAGGAGGCCCGCGCATCCGAGCCGAAGAGCACGTCGTGGTACGCGACCCCGAAGTCCCGCGCCCAGGCGAGGAATCGGCCGACGGCTTCGTCCTCCTCGCCCGCCTCCGCACGCCGGGCCGCGCTGAACTCCCGTACGGTTTCCAGCATTCGGAACCGCACGCCTGCCGGGGTGTCGGCGACGGTGAGCAGCGACTGACCGGCCAACTGTTCCAGCAGGAACAGCGCGTCCTCGCCGAGCACCTGCTCCGCCGCTTCGCCGGAGAAGCCGCCGGGGAAGACGGACAGCGTGCGCAGCGCGGTCCTGGCGTCCTCGGCGAGCAGGTTCCAGCTCCACTCCACGACCGCGTGCAGCGTGCGGTGGCGCTCCGGCGCGTCCCGCGCCCCGCCGCGCAACAGCGCGAACCGGTCGCCGAGACGGCGGGCGATCTCCGGCACGGACAGCACCCGTACCCGCGCCGCGGCCAGCTCCACGGCGAGCGGTAGCCCGTCGAGGTGGCGGCACAGCCCGTCCACCGCGTCCGGCGGCAGCTCCACGCCGGGCCGCGCGGCCCGGGCCCGCTGCGTGAACAGCTCGACCGAGGTGTCGAGGCCAAGCTCCGGCAGCGCGTACACCGCCTCCGATGTGAGGCCCAGCGGGGCCCGGCTGGTGGCGAGCACCTGCAGGTCCTTCGAGGACGAGACCAGGGCCTGCACGAGGTCCGCGGCGCCCCGGATGACCTGCTCGCAGTTGTCCAGCGCCAGCAGCGCGGGCCCGGAGCCGAGCACACCGAGGATGCCGGTCACCGGGTCGGCCGGGGCGTTGCCGCTCACGGCGCCGGACCGTCCCTCGCCCGCGCCGAGCGCGGAGGCCACCTCCACTGCCACGTCCGCGTCCGCGGTGACGCCGGCGAGCGGCACGAAATACACCACCCGCTGCTCGGCCCGGCGGCTGACGGCGTACGCGAGCCGGGTCTTGCCGAGGCCGCCGGGCCCGACGACGGTGACGGCGCGGGAGGCGTGCAGCAGCCGTTCCACCTCGGCGATGTCCTCGTCCCGCCCGAGGAGCGGATTCGGCTCGTGCGGCACACCGTGCCGGACCACGGGCGCCTCTCCGCTCAGCAACTCCCGCTGTACGGCCTTGAGTCCGGCGCCGGGATCGGTGCCGAACTCGTCGCGCAGCTCACGGCGGTATGCCTCGTACCGGATCAGCGCGGCGGACGGGCCCGCCGTCGCCGACTCGCCGCGCAGCAGCTCGGTGAGCACTTCCTCGTCGCGCGGATGCTCCGCGGCGGCCACGGCCAGTGGCCCGGCCGCCTCGGAGTGCCGCCCCAGCCGGGCGAGCGCGAGCGCCTGCGCGCGTACGAGCGTGCCGCGGACGGGGGCGCGCTCGGTGCGCAACGCGGCTACGGGGTCGTCGTCCCCATCGGGATCGGGGGTGCCCTCCCACAGGGCGAGTCCGGCCTCGGCGGCGGCCAGCGATCCCGCGTGGTCCCCGGCCCTGGCCCGGTCAGCGCTCGCGGCGGCGTGCAGCAGCAGGGCGGAGCTGTCGACCTGGTCCTCGGCGAGGGCGAGCCGGTATCCGGTCGGCGTGCTGACGAGGACATCGGCGTCCAACTGCGCCCGCGCCCTGGACACGAGTACCTGCACAGCTTTTCCCGGCCGCTCCGGCAACTCGTCCGGCCACAGCCCTGCCACCAGCCGCTCGGTGCTGCAGCCCGCGCGCAAGTCGCCCGCGAGCAGCGCGAGGAGACCACGGAGCCGGGGTGCGGTGACTTCCCGTCCACGGTAGGCGACGCGCGGCAGCAGGGTCAGGTCGGTGGTCATCCGTGCAGATTAGCCAAGGGCTTGATCAGGTGTAGCCCCAGTGCAGCGCCTGGACGACGGCGTGCGCGATGGCGTCAATGAGGAGCCGGCCCCGCCGTGCTCGATGCTCCGCTGGACAGGCGGCTGAGCAATCCGTCCTGCTGTCCGGCGCGACGTGACACTCGGCGCCGATCATCGCGACCACGCGGTCGGATGCCCCTCGCACTGACCAGTGAATGGACAGCATTTGACCTGGTGGAACCGGTCCGCCGTACCTATTTTGATCTTGCGGGTGAGGGTGCCGATGGTCACCGGCGGGCCCGCGGCGTGAGCTACCCGCAAGAAGCCGGAAGGAACTGACTCATGACCAGCAACCGTCGCAGGACCTCTGCCGTCTCCGCCGCGCTCGTGGGTGGCGCCATGCTGATGACCGCGTGCCAGGGCACGGAAACGGACGCCGCGAAGAATGCGTCGTCCACTCCTGCCGGCGACTCTGCGACCGCTTCCGGCTCGGCCATCGTGGACGACGGTCGGAGCAGCGCCGAGGGCTCCGACGAAGAGGTTTCCGACGGAGAAGGCTCCGACGGAGGGCGCAAGGCCGTGCGGACCTGTGGCGCCAACGACATTTCCTGGAGTACCAAGTCCGAGACCCAGGCCGGGGGATACATCCTGATCACCGCGAAGGCCGAGTCAGGCATCACCTGCGCCCTGCCCGCGGCACTCCCGAGGGTGGACTTCGGGGCGGACGGCACCGAGGCGGGCCCGGCGGAGAAGTCCGTCGGTGGGCAGATCACGCTGAGCGGGGGAACCACCGCGTACGCCGGGGTGAACCCGAAGAGCGCCGACGGAGACGCGGGCAAGGAACTGGACAGGATCATCATCGCCATCGGCAACGACGATCCGAACCCGGTCTTCCTGCCGGTCGAAACCGTCACCGTCGATGACCCGATCGTCACCAACTGGCACACCTCCGCGGCGGATGTTCTTCGCGCCCTCCCCTGAACCGACTCATCGCCGTCTTCGGCTTCCGGCCTGCTTCGCAGCACACAGCGCCCGGTGGCGAAGCGCGCCGCCAGACGCAGCTTTCCGTACGGTGTCGAGCACCGGCTGGTCCGCCTCTGGCCGGACATCGGACATCGGACACCTGGCGGATCAGATCGCACGACGTGAGGCAGTAGGAGACAGGAAGTGGGAGACAGTGGGAGACCTGGCATTCGGGCCGGTGGCCGCGTCAGATTCGCGGGCTCAGACGTGCAGGGTGGGCCGGTAGGTGAGTTCTTGGGTGTGGCCGTCCAGCGTCCGGTGCTCGATCAGTTCGAGGTCGAAGTCGGCCGCACCCTGGAAGATCGGGTCCAGCCCGGTCCGGCCGGTGATCACAGGGAAGAGCGTCACCTGGACGCGGTCGACCAGACCGGCGGCCATCAGCGCCCGGTTCATCGACAGGCTGCCGTGCGAGCGCAACGGCACCTCGGACTCCTTTTTGAGCCGGGCGACGACGTCGACGGCGTCGCCGCTCACGACCTCCGCATCCGGCCAGTCGAGGGATCCTTCCAGTGTGGTCGACACCACCGTGGCCGGCAGGCTCCTCATCCGGGTGACCCATGGGTCGCGCACCTCGGACTCCTCGGTGCTTGAGGCCAGCATCCGCGCGAACGCCCGATACGTGTTGGCCCCGAAGACCATCCGCTGCTCCTCGTCGTACAGGGCGAGGCGGTGGTCGAGCAGCTCGGGGCCCTGCTTGCCCCAGTAGCCGGTCCAGTCGCCGCCGGCGGCCCCGAAGCCGTCGAGGCTGGAAAAGACGTCGAAGGTGTAGCTGGCGGTCATGATGCTCTCCTTGGGCGTGGTTGATTGAGTACGTGGATACAGACCTGAATCCACGGCGAAACTCATCGCCATCTTGGCCCGAGGACGGATTCCGCGGACTACCGCGTCGGCTCCCGACGATCCGTCCCGTTGTTCGCGAGACCCGTTACTGGTGAGAAACGGGAGCCGGTTGAGCGCGAAACATGTATCGCTCAGGTTTGTCCGTATCTGCGAGGGCGTCGTCCTGCGCGCGTGACATACAGGAGGGCCGTGAGCATGCCACCCCATTCATTGTCTCTCCGGTGAACCCGGCCTGATGGCGCTGCTGACGGCGACCGAGGCAGTCGTAGAACAAAGCCGCGGAGAGGTGGGCGGCGGGCTCATGGTCACCGCCATGGCCGTCATGCTCGCTCTGCTCTGGTGGTGACGTCGTGGGGGAGTGTGCCCGCTCTCAAGTCGCGGGCGCTGCAAGGGAGTTGGGACGTAGGGGTTGCGGCCGGGGGAGGCCGCATTGCAGCCCTGGGAAATTCGACCCTGTTGCTCTGGATCTCGATGTGCAAGGATTGGATCCACAGATTGGATCCAAGTAACACTCAATCGGATGCACGAGGTGAGCGATGCTGAGACGCGAGGACAACGAGCGCGTTACGCGCACCGGCCCGGGCACCCCCCTCGGACAGCTCATGCGCGCCTACTGGCAGCCCGTCGCCCTCGTCTCGGAGATGTCCGACGAACGACCGGTCAAGGCGATCCGGATCATGGGCGAGGACCTGGTCCTCTTCCGGCGGGACGACGGCCCCGCATCCAACGGTCCCGCATCGGACCTGCCCGCATCGGACGGCGACGAGACGGTACGCCCTCAGAGCTCAGCCGGGGCCGGGCCCGTGGCCGGCCCGTGGGGCCTGGTCGGCCGGTACTGCGCCCACCGGGGTGTCGACCTCTCCTACGGACGCCGGGAGAACGGCGGACTGCGATGCCTCTACCACGGGTGGCTGTACGGCCCGGACGGCCGCTGCCTGGAGCAGCCCGCGGAACCCGAGCACAGCAACTTCGCCGCCAAGGTGCGTATCCCGAGCTACCCCTGCGTGGAGCGCAACGGCATCGTCTTCGCCTACCTCGGCACCGGTGCCCCGCCGCCCTTCCCGGCGTACGACTGCTTCCGCGCTCCCGAGGAGTACACCTTCGCCTTCAAGGGCTGGTGGGAGTGCAACTGGCTGCAGGGCGTGGAAGGCGGGATCGACCCGAGCCACGTCTCCTTCCTGCACCGCTTCGTCGGCGAGGACCCGCGCGAGGTGTACGGGCAGCAGTTCAGCGAGGAGGTGGAGGGCACCGGGAAGAAGCTCTCCGAACTGGTCGGCGACAACTTCCGGCCGGACATCGAGGTGGAGAGCGCCGAGCACGGCCTGCGGGTCTTCGCGCTGCGCGAACTCACCGAGGACGTCAGGCATGTACGGATCACCAACCTGGTGTTCCCCAATGCCTTCGTGGTGCCCTTCGGCAACGGCAAGGTCTTCTGCCAGTGGCACGTCCCGATCGACGACGAGAACCACTACTGGTTCATGATCCTCTACGACTTCGAAGAGGTCACCGACAAGGACACGTTGCTGGCACAGCGCCTCGCTGAGGTCTCGCTCCCCGACTACCGGCCGCTGCGCAACCGCTCGAACGACTGGGGCTTCGATCCCAAGGAGCAGCGGGAACTCACGTACACCGGCATGGGGTTGGACATCAACGTCCATGACCAGTGGGCGGTGGAGAGCATGGGGCCCGTCCAGGACCGGACCGTCGAGCGGCTCGGCGTGTCCGACCGTGCCGTGACCGCCAACCGCAGACTGCTGCTCAAGGCGATCACCTCGTTCGAGAGCGGTCATCCGGTGCCCGGTCTGCCGATCGACGCGCGGGCGGCCGAGGAGCTGACCGGGCCCCTGGCCATCGACACCATCACGCCCACGGACGGCTGGGAAGAGGCCTGGCGGCGACGGGAGTCGGAGCGGCGCGCGCGGTCGCCGTGGGCCGGGCGGGAGGTGACCGGTGCGCAGCGCTGACGAGAGGCCGCGGGCGCACGGCGGCGACGGACCCGGCGCTCGCCCGCTGGCCTCCGCCGCAACCGGCGGCTTCGTCGAGCGGCACGGCCTGTGGGACGAGCGGCAGCACGTGGCCGCCGGACACTTCCGCCGGGTGATCGACGAACTCGGCCTGGACAAGGTGCGGTTCTCCTTCGCCGACCAGCACGGCGTGCTGCGAGGCAAGACCCTGACCAGGGAGGCGGTGCCCGGCGCCCTGCGCTCGGGAGTCACCGCGCCGTCCTCCTTGTTGTTGAAGGACACCTCCGGCCGGACCGTCTTCCCCGTCTTCTCGGGCGGCGACGGCTTGGCCGGCGGTCGCTTCGCCGGGGTCGGTGACATCGTTCTGGTGCCGGACATGACGACGTTCCGGGTACTGCCGTGGGCCGAGCGGACCGGCTGGATCCTGTGCGACCTCTACCACCCCGACGGCACCCCAGCGGCGTTCTGCTCACGCGGTCTGCTGCGCGGCAGGCTGGCCGCGCTGGCGGACGCGGGGTACGACCTCACGGTCGGTGTGGAGCTGGAGTTCCACGTATACCGTCCCGCCGCGGAAGGGGCCGCGTCGGTGGGCGTGGGACGGCCGGGCGCACCCGGCCCGGCACCGGAGGTGGCGCCGCTGAGCAGCGGCTCGCAGCTGCTGCACGAGGAGGGTCTGGACCGGCTCGACGACCTGGTGGACCTGCTGTACCGCGGGCTCACCGGACTCGATCTGCCGTTGCGTTCCCTGGAGTTGGAGTTCGGGCCCAGCCAACTGGAGCTGACCCTTGACGCGCGGGACGCGGCGCAGGCCGCGGACGACGCGCTGCTGGCTCGTGCGGCGGTGCGGCAGATCTGCCGCAGGAACGGCTACCACGCGACGTTCATGTCCCGTCCCGCCACGGCGGAGACCGCGTCGAGCGGATGGCACCTGCACCAGTCGTTGCGCCACCGGGCGACCGGTGAAGCCGCCTTCGACCCGGCGCCCGATCCGGTGCCCGGCTCGGTGTCCGGCTCGGTGTCCGACTCCGCGCCGGGGGAGCCGCTGTCCCCGGTGGCCCGGCACTACCTCGCCGGGCTGCTGGAACACGCGCCCGCCGCCACCGTCTTCACCACACCCACCGTCAACGGATACAAGCGGTACCTGCCGATGTCCCTGGCTCCCGACCGGGTCGTGTGGGGCATCGACAACAAGGGCGCCATGGTGCGGGTCGTCGGTGCCCGGGGTGAGGGCGGCGCCCGACTGGAGAACAGATCCGGCGAGCCGGCGGCGAACCCGTATCTCTACATCGCCTCGCAGGTGGTCAGCGGGATGGACGGGATGGCCCGGCGGCTCGACCCCGGCCCGCCGACCACCGACCCGTACGACACCGGAGCCCGCGGTCTGCCCGGCTCGCTCGGCCAGGCGCTGAACGCGCTCGACGCGGACCCGGTCTTCGCCAAGGCGCTCGGCCAGGACGTCGTCTCCTGGTTCACCACGATCAAACGCGCGGAGTTCGCGCGCTACCTGGCGCATGTCTCGGACTGGGAGCAACGCGAGTACTTCGACCTCGTCTGACCGCATCCCGGCCCCCACGGCCGGCCCACACCTCACGGAAGACGCCATGACCACGTTCAAGGCCCAACCCGCGCCGCTGGAACCCTTCCTCGTCGACGGCCGGTGGATCGCTCCCGGCGACCGCCGGACGTTCCCCGTCGTCGATCCCGCCTCGGAAACCGTCCTGAGCCGGGTCGCACAGGCCACGCCGCGGGATGTCGACGACGCCGTGGCCGCGGCCGCCCGGGCGCACGAGGACGGCCGTTGGCGCGGTCTGCCGGTCGCTGAGCGGAGCCGGGTGCTGCACCGGATCGCCGAACTGATCGAGGAGCACGCCGAGGAACTGGCGGTGCTGGAAACCCGCGACAACGGCAAACCCGTCGAACGCTCGCGCGCCGACACCGCGATGAGCGCCAGGACGTTCCGTCACTTCGCGGGCGCCCCCGCCCGGCTGACCGGCACGGTCGTGCCCCTGGACCCGGGACACCACGTCTACACGGTGCCCGAGCCCGTCGGGGTGGCCGCGCTGATCCTGCCGTGGAACTTCCCCATCATGACCGGCTGCTTCAAGCTGGCCCCCGCACTCGCCGCGGGCTGCACCGTCGTGGTCAAGCCCGCCGAACAGACCCCGCTGACCATGCTGCGCGTCGCCGCCCTGTGCGAAGAGGCGGGCCTGCCGGCAGGCGTGCTGAACGTACTCACCGGCGACGGCGAGGTGGGTGCCGCGCTCACCGCGCACCCGGGTGTGGCCAAGGTGTCCTTCACCGGCTCCACCGAGGTCGGCCGGCTGGTGATGGGCGCCGCCGCCCCCACCGTCAAGCGCCTCACCCTGGAACTCGGCGGCAAGAGCCCCAACATCGTCTTCGCCGACGCCGACCTGGACGCCGCCGTCATCACCGCCATGCGGGCCGCCTTCGGCCACTCCGGGCAGATGTGCACGGCCGGCAGCAGACTGCTGGTCCAGCGCTCCGTCCTGGCGGAGATGGAGGAGCGCCTGGCCGCCGCGGTGCGCAAGGTCCCCGTCGGCAACGGCCTGGACGGCGGGATCACCGTCGGTCCGCTGGTCTCGGAGGAACAGCGGGCCAAGGTCCTGTCGTACGTCGAGGCCGGTGTCGCCGAGGGTGCGAAACTGGTGACCGGTGGCCAAGTACCGGACCGGCCGGGCTACTTCGTCGAACCGGCGCTGTTCACGGACGTCACCAACAGCATGCGGATCGCCCGCGAGGAGATCTTCGGCCCCGTGGTGGGAGTGATCCCCTTCGAGGACGACGACGAAGCCGTCGCCATCGGCAACGACACCTCCTACGGGCTCGCCGCCGGAGTCTGGACCAGGGACCTCTCCCGCGCCCACCGCATGGCCGCGCGGCTGCGCGCCGGAACGGTGTGGATCAACACCTACAACATCTTCGACCCGGCACTGCCCTTCGGTGGACTCGGCGACTCGGGCCTGGGCCGGGACCTGGGCGACGACGCCCTGTACTCCTACTGCGAGCGCAAGGCGGTGGTCGTCGCCCTATGAGTACCGACACCGCGGTTCCCAGCCCCCCGCCGACACCTCGGAGTCCGGCACTCGACATCGAGGCACTGCGCGCCGCCACCCCCGGTATGCGCCACGCCCGCCACATGAACGCCGCCGGGGCGGCCCTGCCCAGCGCGGCGACGCTGGCCGCCGTCACCGACCACCTGCACCTGGAGTCGCTGCTCGGCGGCTACGAGGCGGCCGAGGCGCTGGCCGACCGCACGGAGCGGGTGTACCACTCGGCGGCCCGGCTGATCGGTGCCGCGCCGCAGGACATCGCCCTGGTGGACAGCGCCTCCACCGCCTGGCAGCGGGCGCTGGGAGCCTTGCGGCTCAAGGCGGGCGACCGGGTCCTGGCATCGCCGTCCACTTACGTCAGCTCCGCCCTGCACCTGCTGGAGATGCGGGACTCGCACGGCATCGTGCTGGAGGTACTGCCGGCCGACGCGAGCGGACAGGTCGACCTCGGCGCACTGGAGACGGCCCTGCGCGAGCCGGCCGCGCTCGTGACCATCGCCCATGTCCCCACGTCCTCCGGGCTGGTGGAACCGGTGGCCGCCGTGGGCGCGCTGGCCGCCCGCGCGGGGGTGCCGCTGCTGCTGGACGCGACGCAGTCGCTCGGCCAACTCCC
Organism: Streptomyces sp. NBC_00878; assembly: GCF_026341515.1. Taxonomy (NCBI): domain Bacteria; kingdom Bacillati; phylum Actinomycetota; class Actinomycetes; order Kitasatosporales; family Streptomycetaceae; genus Streptomyces; species Streptomyces sp. NBC_00878. The sequence continues at coordinate 9,630,771 of NZ_JAPEOK010000001.1, forward strand.
GGTCGACGTCCAGGAGATGCACTGCGGCATCGTCGTCGCCACCGGCCGCAAGTTCCTGCGCGGGCCGCGGGGCACGGGTCTGCTGTACGTCGACCCCGAGCTGCGGGCGAGAACCAGGCCCGCCGCTCCGGACGTACGCGGAGCCCAGTGGTCGTCGGCCTACGGCTACGAGGTGGTACCGGGGGCCCGGCGCTACGAGACATGGGAGTCCTCCCACGCCCTGCGACTGGGCCTGGGCACGGCCCTGGACGAGGCGCTCGACCTCGGTGTCGCGCTGATCCGCGACCACGTGACGGAGCTGGCCGAACGGCTGCGGGCCGGACTGTCGGGCGTACCGGGGATCCGGCGGACCGATCCGACGGCGGCGGCCTCGGGCATCGTGACGTTCCTGCGCGAGGACGAGGACCCGCGCCAGACCGTACGGGACCTGCGCGCGACCGGATTCAGGCTGACGACCGTGCCCGCCTCGCACGGCCAGTGGGACCTGGGCCGACGCGGTCTGGAACGGGTCGCCCGGGCCTCGCTGCACGTCTACAACAGCGCGGACGACGTGGACGCGCTCGTCGCCGCGCTGACCGCACGAGAACGGCGCCGCCGGGGAACGCGGGAGGCGACCTCCGAGACCGTGTCGCGTACGGCATCAGGGTCGCCGTCAGGGGTGACTCAGGGATCCCCGACACCGACGTTCACTGTTCCCGGGTCCGCGACGCCGACGTCCGTCGGTCCCGAGTCGGGATCCGTGACGCCGACGTCCATCGGTCCCGAGCCCGGACCTCCGACGCCTACATCCACCGGTCCTGAGCCGGGACCCGCGACGCCGACGTCCACCGGTCCCGAGCCGGGACCCGCGACGCCGACGTCCACCGGTCCCGAGCCCGCATCCGCGACGGGTGCAGCCACTGTTCCCGAGCCCGCTTCCGTCGGCCCGCGGCCCGTCTCCTCCCGGCCGACCGGATCCGCCGGTGACCGGGCCGACGTGATCGTCGTCGGGGCCGGTGTCCACGGCTCGTCCGCCGCCTGGCAGTTGGCGGCCCGCGGAGCGAGCGTGATCCACCTCGACCGGTTCCCCGCGGGCCACACCGAGGGCTCCTCGCACGGCAGAACGCGGATGATCCGGCGGGCCTATCCCGCCGAGATCTGGGACGGACTCGTCGACACCGCCTACAGCGCCTGGCAGGAACTCGAACTCGCCTCCGGGCAGCGGCTGGTGACGACCACGGGAGGCTTGTACGCCAGGGCGGCGGGAGCCCCCGCCACCCTGCGCGGCCCCGGCTGCGAGAACGTGGACCACGCCCGTGCCGCGGAACTCTTCCCCGGGCTGCGCCTGTGCGAGGGCTTCTCCGCGGTCCATGATCCGGCCGCCGGCGTCATCGACGCCCAGGCCGCGCTCACCGCGCTGGCGGCGCTCGGTCGCGCGCACGGCGTGGACCGGCGGGACGGCTGTGCGGTGCTCGGCCGGCGCCGGGACGGCGGGGGCGTGCGGGTCGACACGGAGCAGGGCGTCCTGCACGCGGACCGGCTGGTCGTGTGCGCGGGCCCCTGGACCGGCGAACTGCTGCCCGCCTTCGCCCGGCCGCTGAGCGTGGTGCGGATCGTGAACCTGCACCTCGGTTCCTCGCGGCGGCACCTGCTGGAGCCGCCGCTGCTGGGCGCGTTCTCCGTCGACGTACCGGACGTCGGCCTGCTGTACGGCATCCCGGCCTTCGGCGGAGCAGGTGTCAAGATCGGCCTGGACCACGGGCCGCCGGAGGATCCGTCGGTGCCCGCCGGGCCGGTCACCGAGGCCGAGCGGGACCGGCTCCTCGGTCTGGCCTCGCGGTTCCTTCCGGCGGCCGACGGGCCGGTGGAGGAGGCGATCACCTGCCGCTACACGATGGCGCCGAACAACCGGTTCGCCGTCGGCCGGCTCCCGGGTGAGGACCGGGTGTTCGTGGCGGCGGCCTGTTCCGGCCACGGCTTCAAGTTCGGGCCCGCACTGGGCGCCGCGCTCGCGGATCTGGCGGAGGGCAAGGAACGACCGGACCTGGACTTCCTGTCTCCGGCCGCGATGGGCATCACCGACCGGCCCGGACCGGGAGCCGGAGCATGACCCCCGGCACCCGCACCCGCACCCGCGCCCGCACCGACAGCCGGTCAGCCGCGGAAGACGGTGGCCGACCGCTGTTCGTACCAGCGGGCCAACTGCTCGCCCGCACTGATCACATGGGCCTTCATCTCACTGCGTGCCCGCTCCGCGTCCTCCGCGGCGAGAGCCTCGACGATCCGCTCGTGTTCGCGGATGTTGTCCTCGCGATGGCGGGGGTTGTCCTGGAGGACGAGCGCGGAGACGTTACGCGGGAACGCCTCGTTGACGTCCTTGATGGCGCGGGCGAGACGCCTGTTGCCGGCGACGGTGTGGATCAGGGTGTGGAAGCAGTCGTTGGCGGAGGTGGAGGGCGAGGCGTTCGGGGAGGTGGCGGGCGGGGAACCCTCGCCGGGCGCCGGACCGCCGCTGACGTCGCGTACCCCCCGGCTGACCGCGCGTACCGTCTCGTTGGCCTCGCGCAGTTCCCGCAGTACGTCCGGGGTGACCGCGTGGACCGCCCGGACGCAGGCGAGCCCTTCGAGCTCGGCGCGGATCTCGTAGGCCTCGCGGACCTCCCAGGGGGCGGGGACGCGGACCACGGCGCCGCGGTTGGGCAGCACCTCGATGAGGCCGCCCGCCTGGAGCTGCCGCAGCGCCTCCCGTACGGGGGTGCGGCTCACGCCGAGCATCTCCGCGAGCTCGACCTGGCGCAGTTGCGCCCCGATGGGGATCTCACCGGAGAGGATCCGCGCGCGGATCGCGGCCGCGGTGTCGTCGACGAGCGCCTTGCCCTTTCCTGCGGGCGAGTCCGCGTCGGGGAGCGGGGCGGTGTCCATGAGGTCTCCGTCTGGTCGGGAAGGCGAAGGCCGGCGATGGCCGGGGCGGGGGAGTGCCGGGACGGTAGTCCTGACAACCCCCAACAGCTTAATGTATCCATTCTAACGGTCGCAGGATCCAAGGACTGCGGCACGTGCACATGAGCGGAGCGCACATCATGCACAACCCGCCCGGAAGCGTCAGTACCCGTGTCCATGCCCGGCGTGAGCGCACCCATCCTCTCGACCCGCTGTCTCCCGCGGAGATCGACGCGGCCGTCGCCGTGGCGCGGGCCGACGGCCGGCTGGGGGAGCGGACCAGGTTCTGGGGCGCGGTACTGGACGAACGCTTCGCCCGTGAGGTGGTGGCAGGCCGGCAGACCGCGGGGGAGGTGCGGGTGGGGCTGGTGGCGATGGACCACGACCTGCCCGGCGCCTGGGAGATCGACGTGCAGCTCGGTGCCGAGCCGCGCTGCCTGGAGTGGCGGCCGGTGGACATACGGCGGCCGGGCATCACCTCGACGGAGGCGCGCGCGGCGGCCCAGGCATGCCGGGCGAACCCGCTGTTCCGCGAGGCACTGGCCCGGCGAGGCATCCACGACGTGTCGCTGACGGTCATCGACGCCGAGTCCATCGGCGGCTTCGTACCGGAGAAGTACAAGGACCGCAGGATCACCTGGGGCTCGGTCTGGCACCGGGTCCAGGAGGACGACAACGCCTATGTGCGCCCCGTACAGGGCGTCATCCCCCTCATCGACATGGCGACGATGGAGGTGCTGGAGGTCGAGGACCACGGCGTCGTCCCGGTCTCCGAGGAGCCGGGGCCGCTGTCGGCCGGCGGGTTCGGCCCGGACCGTGCGGGGCTCAAGCCGCTGGAGGTGGTGCAGCCCGAGGGGCCCAGCTTCACCGTCGACGGACACCAAGTCAGCTGGCAGGGCTGGGAGTTCCGGGTCGGCTTCACCCACCGTGAGGGCCTGGTCCTGTACGACCTCGGCTTCCTGGGGCGCTCGGTGCTCAAGCGGGCCGCCTGCAACGAGATGTACGTCCCCTACCTCGACCCGAGCTCCACGCAGTTCCGCAAGAACTTCTTCGACTGGGGCGAGTACGGCGCCGGCCCGCTGACCAACTCGCTCGCGCTCGGCTGCGACTGCCTGGGTGTCATCCACTACTTCGACGCGGCCTACCTCGCGGGCGACGGCGCCGCCCAGGAGATCGACCAGGCGATCTGCATGCACGAGGAGGACGACGGCATCCTCTGGAAGCACAACGACCTGCGCCGCGGGGTGAGCGAGGTGCGCCGCTCCCGGCGGCTGATCATCTCCAGCTTTCAGACGGTCGCCAACTACGACTACGGCTTCTACTGGTCGCTCTACCAGGACGGCAGGATCGAGCTGGAGATCAAGCTCACCGGCATGCTGTCGGCCTCCGGGATCGAGGAGGGCGAGGAGGTGCGGCACGGCCGGGTGGTTTCGCGGGGCGTCCAGACGCCCACGCACCAGCACTACTTCGGCCTGCGTCTGGACGCCGCGGTCGACGGCCCGTTCAACCGCCTGGTGGAGGAGAACGCCCAGGCGGAGGACGACCCGCGCCACGACCCGTACGGCAACGCGGTCCGCATGGTGCGCACGCCCCTGCTGTCGGAGTCGCAGGCCGCCCGCCGGACCAACCCGGCGACGTCCCGGCACTGGCGGGTGGAGAGCGCGCAGAGGCAGAACCGTTACGGGGACCCGACCGCGTACCGGCTGCTGCTGCCCAACACCACCCGGCCGTTCGCGCGGCCCGATTCGGTGATGGCCCGCCGGGCGCCCTTCGTCCACCAGCATCTGTGGGCGACGGTCTCCGACCCGGCCGAGCAGTACGTAGGAGGGCAGTACCCGAACCAGGCGGAGCCCGGTGAGGACGGCGTGCAAGTCTGGCAGCGCAAGGACCGCTCGCTGGACGGGGCCGAGCTGGTGCTGTGGCCGGTCGTGGGCAGCCACCACTTCCCCCGGCCCGAGCAGTGGCCGGTCATGCCGGTCGACCGGGTGCGACTGGTCTTCGAGCCCGACGGCTTCTTCGACCGCAACCCGGCCATGGACATCCCGGATCCGTCGGCCGACGCGGACCGCTGCTGCGGAACCTGATGAACCATCGCAAAGCATGCCTATTGGGATATCTCGGCAGTTAGGGCACAAGACGTCGGTTCATGTGCTCGTAACACCCGGGACACGGCTCGGAATCGCGGGCCGGACACGATGATTTTGGATCCAATCAAGACGCAATTAGATCCATTCCTTCCTAGGAACGGTGCCCCAAGGAGGCCCTCATGCCGGATCAGTCGCAGGGAACACCCGCACTACGCCCGGCCGAACCGCAGGTTTCCCGCCGGACCATGCTGCGCGGCGCCGGCCTCCTCGGCGTCGGAGTGGGCTTCGGACTGACCCCGCTGCTCGCCGCCTGCGGTGTGGCCGACGACGGGTCCGAGAAGTCCGGTGGCGGATCCGGCAAGGGCGGCACCCTCACCCTCGCGATCGACTCCACCAGCGCGGTCAACGACCCCGCCTTCTACACGACGCTGGGCGACTGGATGGCGGTGGACTGTATCTGCCGCGGCCTGACCTTCATCTCCTTCGAGTCCAACGAACCCACGCCGGACCTGGCCAAGAGCTGGAAGATCTCCGACGACCAGCTGACGTACACCTTCACCCTCCGCGACGGCGTGAAATTCCACGACGGTACGACGCTGTCCTCCGCCGATGTCCTGGCCACCCTGAACCGGCAGTTCGACCCGGAGAACAAGACTCTGCCGAAGGGCGCCTCCAGACCGCTCGCCTCCCTCGGCAACAACGTCGCCTCGCTGACCGCCGAGGACGACCTCACGGTCAAACTGGTGCTCAAGGCGCCCGACCGGACCGTGCTGGCCCAGCTCTCCGACATCGGCGGCCGCGTCATCTCCAAGGCCGCCCTCGACAAGTACGGGTCCGACATAGGCAAGCACCTCGTCGGCACCGGCCCGTTCAAGCTCGCCTCGGCCACTTCCGGCCAGGCCATCACGCTTGAGGCGTTCGACGACTTCCGGCTCGGCCGGCCGCCGATCGACCGTCTGGTCCTGCGCCAGGTGCAGGACCCCTCGGCGATCGTCAGCTCGCTGCTCAGCGGGGACGTGTCCGCCACCCAGTTCACCCCCTACTCGGCCGTCGAACAGCTGAAGTCCGACCCCGCGGTCACCGTCCACGACACCAAGGAGGGCTTCGACGCGATCCTGATGATCGACGCCCGGCGCGTTCCCGAGCTGACGGTGCGCAAGGCCATCAACCTGGCCATCGACCGCAAGGCGATCGTCCAGCAGGCGTTCTTCGGCGTCGGCAGCGAGCCCGACGGCTATGCGATCCCGCCCGCCCAGAACGGCTACGACACCGGCCTCGCCGACCTGAGCACGAAGAACCTCGTACAGGCGAAGAAGCTCCTGAAGGAGGCTGGAGCGGTGGGCCGCGAGCTGGGGTTGATGGCGGCCAGCGACTCCTGGCACCCCAAGGCCGCGCAGATCGTCAAGCAGAACCTGGAGGACGTCGGCTTCAAGGTGAAGACCACCTCCGTCGACCCCGCCTCGTACTTCAGCCGGCTCAGCGACGGCAAGGACGACTACCACGACCTGATGATCTGGGAACGCAACTCCTACGTCCCCGACCCCAACAACATGGTCGGTTCCATGGCCAACCCCGCCGGTCTCTACGGCAGCACCATCACCGGCCTGGACACGCTGGACGGCGTCGACTCCATGGCCGAGGACCTGCTGGAGGCGAAGAACCTGCCGGTCGGCAAGAAGCGCACCGCCGCCTACTCCAAGATCCAGCGGCGCTGGGCGGAGGAGTACATGGTGATCGCCATGCTGGCCTGCTCCACCAACCTGGTGGTCAGCGGAGCCGGGGTGAAGGGCATCAACACCGCCGCACTCGGCAACCACCGCTGTTTCATGGAGAAAGCCAGTGTCTGACCAGACGGGTCCCGATCTCGGCGACAGGGGTTCCGGCGTGGGTCACCCGGGTCCCGGCCTCGGCACGACCGAGGCGCTCGCCGCGGCCCCCGCTTCCGGTGGCGCGATCCGAAGTGCCCACCGGGGGCGGGGCGGTGGTGGCCGGGGACGGGTGGCGAAGCTGCGGCAGCTCGGCATCGGCACGTCCTGGCCCGCGAGAGTGTCCTGGGTGTTCCTGGTCGCGATCGTCCTCGTCGCCCTGGTCGGGCCCCTGCTGATCTCGGCCGACCCGGTCCGGCAGACCTCCTCGGCGATGCTGCCCTTCGGCTCGCCCGGCCATCTCCTCGGCACCGACGACCTGGGCCGGGACGAACTGGCCCGGCTGGTGCACGGGGCACGGCCGCTCCTGTTCGTGGCGTTCGCGTCGACCGCTCTGGCCGCCGTGGTCGGCACCGGCGTCGGCCTGCTCGCCGGCTACGCGGGCGGCGTCGTGGAACAGGTGCTGATGCGCGCCGTCGACCTGGCCCTGGCCTTCCCGTCCATCCTCCTGGTCATTCTGCTGGTCGCCGCGGCCGGACCGGGCACCACCAGCCTCGTCGTCGGGGTCGGCGTGGCCCTCGCCCCCGGTCTGGCGCGGCTGGCCCGGGCGCTCGCGGCCAGGGAGACGGCCCGGGACTACATCGTCGCCGCACGCCTGGGAGGCACCCGCACACCGCGCGTCCTGGTGCAGGAGATCCTGCCCAACATCGCCGGGCCGATGGTGGCCCAGGTCGTCATGACCCTGTCGGTCGCGGCCGGTTTCGCCGCCGGTCTGTCCTACCTCGGCCTCGGCATCCAGCCGCCCACCCCCGACTGGGGCTACATGGTCCAGGCCGGACAGGAGTTCCTCTACTCGGCGCCCCGCCTGGTGGTGCTGCCGGCGGCCCTGACCCTGTTGTTCGTCGTGGCCTGCAACTTCGTGGGCGACGACCTGCGGGACGCGCTCGATCCGAAGGGCACCGCATGAGCGCCCTCCCGCTGCCGCGCCTGCGGCGCCCGCAAGGCCCCCGGTCGGAACGGGTCGACGCCCTGTGGGCCATGTTCCGCAGGCTCCTCGGCATCCCGGTCGTCCTGTTCGCCCTGGCGACCCTGGTGTTCCTCGCGATGCGCCTGCTGCCCGGCTCGCCCACCGCCTCCCTGGCGGGCGGCGGAACGAACCTCACGGCCGCGGAGATAGCGCAGAACGAGGCCCGGGCCAGCGAGGCCCTCGGACTCGACCAGCCGCTGCTCACCCAGTACGGCACCTACCTCGACAACCTGGTGCATCTGCGCTTCGGTGAATCGTTCTTCGGGTCCAACAGTGTCCTGAGTCTGCTGGGCGACGCGCTTCCGGGCACCATCGAACTGACCCTGGCGGCGATGACCGTGGCCGTGCTCCTGGGCGTGGTCACCGGGGTGGTCGCCGCGCTGCGCAAGGGCACCTGGATCGACACCACGACCCGGACCGTGGCGACCGTCAGCTTCTCCCTGCCCTGGTTCGCGCTCGGAGTGATCGCCATCGTCGTCTTCGGCGTCTGGCTGCGCTGGCTGCCCGTGCTGGGACGGCTGCCGAGCTCGCTGGACTACCGCCCCACGACCAACTTCGTCCTCCTCGACGCCATCCTGCAGGACCGCTTCGAACTGGTCGGCCCCTGGATCCAGCACCTGATCCTGCCCGCCACCACCCTGGCGCTGTCCATGGCCGGCTACATCACCCGTATCGTGCGCGCCTCGGTCCTGGACGTCCTCGGCGACGACTTCGTCAGGACCGCCCGGATGAAGGGGCTCACGGAGTCCGCGGTGATCCGCCGCCATGTCCTGCGCAACTCCTGGCTGCCGATCGTGACGGTCCTCGGCCTGCAGTTCGGGTCCCTGCTGGGCGGCTCCGTCATCACCGAGACCGTCTTCTCCTACGGCGGCGTCGGCCGGCTGCTGGTGCAGGGCGTGCTCCAGCGCGACTACCCCGTCGTGCAAGGGGCAGCGCTCGCCATCGCCCTGCTGTTCGTCCTCGTCAACTACGCGGTGGACATGCTCTACATGATCCTCGATCCACGCATACGGAAAGGCTGAGCCGCATGGACATCGTGCTGGTCCACGGAGCGGGCGGACGCCCCACCACCTGGTCGGAGGTCGAGCCCCTGCTCGCCGCCCGGGGTCACCGAACGGTCGCCGTCACCAACCCCCTGACCTCTCTCGAGGAGGACGTGGCCCACACCACCGCCGTCGTCGAGGAGTTCATCGAGGGGACGGCAGGACCGCTGCTCCTCGTCGGCCACTCCTACGGGGGCGCGGTCATCACGAACGTCGGCCGGCACCCCGCCGTCCGCGGCCTGGTCTACGTCGCGGCCTTCGGCCCCGACGAGGGCGAGACCGTCAACGGCATCGTCGAACGCTACGAGCCCGCGGAGATCTCCGCGTACATGCGGCGCGGCCCGAACGGGGAGTGGAAGTCGGAGGCGAGCGAGGAGTTCTGGGCCGAGATCGGTCCCGACCTGTCTCCCGCGCACCGGGCCGTCGTCGAGGCCGAGGGCCGCAAGGCGGAGAACCTCATCTTCACCCAGCCGACCGGAAAGCCGGCCTGGGGCACCCTGCCTTCCTGGTATCTGGTCGCCGACGACGACCGCACCCTGCGCCCGGACGCGCAGCGCGACATGGCCGCCCGTATGGGGGCCGTCACCGAGCACGTCCCCGGCAGCCACTACACCACGCTCGTGCACCCGCAACGGGTGGCCGACCTGATCCACACCGCGGCCACGGCCGTGAGCGGCACGTCGTGAGCGGGCCCGCGGCCGCCGTGCAGGGGCAGGCGAGCCGGCCCGTGGTCCTGGACGTCCGCGGGCTGCGGGTCGGGTTCGACGTCCCCTCGGGCCGGCTTCCGGCCGTCGCCGGCGTGGACCTGACCCTGCACCAGGGCGAGATCCTCGCGCTGGTCGGCGAGTCCGGCTCGGGCAAGTCCGCGCTGTCCATGAGTCTGGTCGGCCTCAACCGGGGCCCGCGCACGCACATCAGCGGCGAGGTGGCCTTCGGCGGCCGCAACCTCGCCGAGGCGTCCGAGCGCGAACTGCGTTCGGTACGGGGCAAGGACATCGCCGTCGTCTTCCAGGACGCCCTGGCCGCACTCAACCCGCTGCACCGGGTCGGCGCCCAGGTCACCGAGATGATGCGCGCTCACAACCGGATGCCGTACGCGACGGCCATGGACCGGGCCGTGGACCTGCTCGGCGAGGTCGGCATCGCCAACCCCCGTGCCAACGCCCGCGCCCTGCCCCACCAGTTGTCGGGCGGCATGCGCCAACGTGTGATGATCGCCATGGGCCTGGCCAACGACCCTGCCGTCCTGATCGCCGACGAACCCACCACGGCACTGGACGTGACCATTCAGGCACAGGTCCTCTCCGTGCTCCAGCAGGCCGCCGCCGACCACGGCACCGCCGTCCTCCTGATCACCCACGACCTGGGAGTCGTCGCCGAGGTCGCCGACCGCGTCGCCGTGATGTACACCGGCCGCATCGTCGAGCAGGGCGCGCGCGACGAGGTGCTGTTCAATCCCCAACACCCCTACACCATCGGCCTGTTGGGCTCCGTGCCGCCGATCGACGGACCGGTCGCCGACCGGCTGCCCGCCATCCCCGGCAGCCCGCTGACCGGTGTGGACCGCCCCAGCGGATGCGCGTTCGCCGCCCGCTGCGCCTTCGCGCACGACGCGTGCGCACAGCAGCCCGAACTGCTCCATCGCCACGGCGGACCCGGCCACCTCGACGCCTGCGTCCTGACCGGATCCGTACGCCAGGCGGCGCGCGATGCCAGTTCGGACCCGGACCGGGACCCGGACCCGGACCGGGACCCGGACTCGGACCCGGACTCGGACCCGCAGCCGGTGCGGACGGAACGGGATCCGGTGGAACGGCATCCGGTACGCAACGAGAAGGGGCGCCCATGACCTCGCCACCGGCCACATCCGCCACCGCGGCCTCCGGCCCGACGCCTCCGATATCCCCGGCGCCGCCCGGGACGCCGCTCATCCGGGCCGAGAAGCTGCGCGTCGAGTACCGCGGACGCTCGGGCGGCAGAGTAAGGGCCCTGCGCGACGTAGACCTGGAGATCCGCGAAGGCGAGACGCTGGGCCTGGTCGGTGAGTCGGGATGCGGGAAGTCCACTCTGGGCCGGGCCCTGCTGCGGGTGATCGAGCCGGCGTCCGGCACCATCGACTTCCTGGGCCTGAACATCACCCGGCTCAGGGGCACCCGGCTGCGCCGCACCCGCGCCGACCTCCAGATGGTGTTCCAGGACCCGTTCGGCTCGCTCAACCCCCGGCGCAGGATCGCCGACATCGTCGCCGAACCGCTGCTGCGGGCGCGCGGCGCGAGCCGGGCCGAAGCCGGGCCGGTCGTGGCCGAGTTGCTGGACCGGGTGGGCCTCGGCGCCGAGGCGGGCCCGCGCAAGCCGCACGAGTTCTCCGGCGGCCAGCGCCAGCGCATCGGCATCGCCCGGGCACTGGCCTCCTCGCCCAGGTTCGTCGTGGCGGACGAGCCGGTCTCCGCACTGGACGTCTCCATCCAGGCGCAGATACTGAACCTGCTCTCCGACATGGTCCGCGAGCGCGGCCTGACCATGCTGTTCATCTCCCACGACCTGGGCGTCGTACGGCACATCGCCGACCGCGTGGCCGTCATGTACCTGGGGCAGATCATCGAGGTCGCGTCCCGGGACGACTTCTTCTCCGGCCCCGCCCACCCCTACTCCGAAGCGCTGCTGTCCTCGGTTCCGTCCCTGCGCCCCGGCGGGCGGCGCGAACGACGGGTCCTGGAGGGCGAGTTGCCCGATCCCGCGAATCCGCCGGAGGGCTGTCTGTTCCAGACCCGCTGCCCCTTCGCCGAGGCCGAGTGCCGTACCCGCATGCCGGAACTGCGGACCATCGCACCCGGCCGTACCGTGCGCTGCCACCTGCCCCGGGTGCCCGGCTCCACCGAGAAAGGCTGATCCCGCGTGATCATCGACGCGTACAACACCACCCAGGACGTCCGGGGACGCTCGGACTACCTCACCGGCGTCCGCAAGGGTCAGGCGCCGCCGCCGTACACCCCGTTCGAACCCCGGCGCATCCTGGACCGGATGGACGCCGCCGACGTCGACATGGCCATGATCTGCTCGCTCGCCCAGCGCATCGAGAACGACTTCATCAGCTCCCTGGTCGCCGCCCACCCCGACCGCTTCTTCGGTTTCGGGCAGGTCCTCCCGCAGGCCGACGACGCCATCGAGGAGATCGACCACATGGCCGACGCCGGCCTGGTGGGCCTCAAGCTCCACCCGAGTCTGCACGGCTACCACGTCGCCGACCACGGCCTGCTGGACCCGCTGTTCGAAGCATGCGCGCGGCGCGGACTGATGGTCCTGGTCAACGCCCTGGACGACTCCTTCTGCGCCCCCCTGGCCATCGAGGAGATCGCCCGCGACCACCCTCAAGTCCCCACGGTCATCGCCCACATGGGAGCGGTGTGGAACGTTCCCGAAGCGATCATCGTCGCCGAGCGGCAGCCCCATGTGTACCTGGAGACCTCGGCGACGCTGATGAGCGACGTGAAGCGGGCCTACGCCCGACTGGGGCCGGAGAAGATCCTCATGGGCAGCGAGTGGCCCGGCTCCGACTTCGACCTGGAGCGCATGAAGATCGCGAAGGCGATACCGGACGAGAAGGACCGTGCGCTCGTCGAGGGCGGCAACATGGCCCGTCTGCTCGGGATCACCGCATGAGCGCCGCGCCTTCCGGCACGGCGCCCACCACCGCCATCGCGCGCGTCGCCGTCCCTGCGTCCATGAGCGACGACGACGCCGAACTGCTCACCCTGGCACAGGAGTTGCTGGCCCGCGTCTGGCGCGACGGCCGGCACGAGGTCGCGTCCGCGGTACGCACGGCCGACGGCGCCGTGCACACCGGGGTCCACCTCGAAGGCTCCTGCCGGCGCAGCTCCATCTGCGCCGAGGGCGTCGCCCTGGGAGCGGCCCGCGGGGCATACCCCGGCGAACGGCCGCTGGAGGTCACCTCGGTCGTCTCCGTCCAGATCAAGCCCGCCGGACGGTTCCGGGTGATCGCGCCGTGCGGCGTGTGCCGGGAACTGATCAGCGACTACAGCCCGGACGCGACGGTCTGGATCACCACGGTCGAGGAGAACGAGGTCGTCCCGGTCAGGGCCCTCGACCTGCTGCCGGACAAGAGCCGGCGCGCATGGTGAACCCCGGCCGCGAACCCGGCAGCCCGGACGAAGCAAGCACTGTGACCTCAGCGGAGAAGGAAGCACCATGACACCAGCCGTCCCCGAGCTCTCCGGACAGCCGCCCGTCCCCACCGGCCTGGACGTTCCCGCACTCGCCGCCGAACTGGGCGGCTCCGGGGTCCCGGTGCGGTGGGAGGAACTGACCTGGCAGCAGGCGGAGACCACCGCGGCCGCACAGAACGCCGTGATCATCCCCGTCGGCGCCACCGAACAGCACGGTCCCCACCTGCCGTTGGCCGTCGACACCCTCATCTGCCGTGCCGTCGCCCTCGGCGTCTCCGCCCTCACCGGCGTACCGGTGGTGCCACCGCTGAGCTTCGGCGTCTCCGCCTCCCACGGCGACTTCGGCGGCACGGTGGCGCTGCGCCCGGAAACGCTGATCGCCGTGGTGGAGGACGTCATCGACTCCCTGTACGCCTCCGGAGTACGGCAGTTCATCCTGCTCAACGGGCACATCTGGAACAACGGCGCGCTCGACGTGTCCGCGGAGAAGCTCCGGGTGCGCCACCGCGACGCCCGCGTACGGGCCCTGGGCTACGTGACGATGTACCCCGGCCCCGAGGTCGACGGGCATGTCCAGTACGGCCGGGCGCTGATGCACGCCAACTTCTTCGAGACCTCGGTCATGCTCCACCTCCACCCCGAACTCGTGACGATGGACAAGGCCACCTCGCACGTCGACGTGGACTCCTTCTGGGACTACCGGATGGACCAGGTCAGCGAGACCGGCGTCTGGGGCCGTGACGTTGCTGACGCCGACGCCAAGCACGGCGGAAAGGAGTTCGACCGCTGTCTGCTCACCACCGCCCGAGCCGTGTCGGCCGCCGTACGCGAACCCTGGCCCGACCCGACCCACCGTCCTGGAGCGACCGCGTGAAGATCTACGACATCACCCTGCCCATCCACCCCGAGATGCTGCACTGGGGACGCAAGCCCGAGGTCGAGGTCGTCGAGTCCCTCTCCAACGGCGACGCCTCCAACGTCACGCGCTGGCGGCTCGGCGCCCACACCGGCACGCACGTCGACGCTCCCGCCCACTTCCGCGACGGCGCCACCCCCATCGACGAGGTGTCCCTGTACTCGCTGGTCGGGCCCGCCCTCGTCATCGACCTCACCCATGTCGAGGGCGACGTGGAACCGCACCACCTGGAAGAAGGCGGGGCGGCCGGACACACCCGCGTCCTGCTCAAGACCTCCAACTCCGCGGGCCCCCTCAAGGAGACCGAGCGCGCCCCGCAGTGGGTGGGCCTCTCCCCGAAGGCGGCCGACTGGCTGATCGAGCACGAGGTCGAACTCATCGGCATCGACTACCTCACCATCGAGAGCCATCACCGCACCGACACCTGGGACGTCCACCATTCCCTGCTGGGCGCCGGCGTGCTCATCCTGGAGAACGCGGACCTCGACCAAGTACCGGCCGGAACCTACGAGTTGACCTGCCTGCCCACCAAACTGGTCGGCGCCGACGGCTCCTTCGCCCGCGCCATCCTCACCACCCGGGACTGACCGTGGCCACGATCGCCATCGCCGCACCCCATCCCGCGGCCATCGAGGCGGCGCGCCAGGTGACCGCCGCCGGCGGCGGCCTGATCGACGCCGCACTCGCCGCCGCGGCCGCGCTCACGGTGGCCTACCCGCACCAGTGCTCCATCGGCGGCGACCTCGTGGCACTGGTCCGCGACGGCGCGCACGGCACTGTCCGCGCGGTGCTCTCGGCAGGAGCCGCGGCGGCGGCCGCCGACCCGGCACCGCTGCGGGCGGCGGGGGACCGGATGCCGGCCGGCGGCCCGCACACGGTGACGGTCCCAGGAGTGGTCGCCGGGTGGGCGGAACTCGCCCGTCTCGGGGCGCGGTTGCCGCTCGCCCGCAGCCTCGCCCCGGCCATCGCCCTGGCCGATGGCGGCGTTCCGGTGAGCGAGGGCCTGGCCCGGGCGATCCACCACCGCCTCGACGTCGTACGGGCCGACCCGGGGCTGTCGGCGCTGATGCTGGACAAGGCAGGAGAACCTTTGTCCGTCGGAGCCACCCTGGTCCAGCCGGCACTCGCCGCGACCCTGGCGGAACTCGCCGACGACTGGCGCCACTTCTACACCGGCCCGACCGCCCGGCGCCTGGTCGCGGGCCTGCGTGAACGCGGCAGCCTGCTCGACGCGGCGGACTTCGCCGGCCACCGCGCGGAGAACACCGTCCCGCTGAGCACGACGACCGGAAACGGCGTCACCTGGTGGGCGGCCCCGCCGCCCAGTCAGGGAGCGTCCCTGCTGGCCGTACTCGGCCGTGGCAGCGACCGCCTCACCGCCGCCCGGCAGGCGGAGCTGAGCCGGGACGCGCTCCTCGGCGACCCCCGGTCGGGCGCTGTGGACCTCGACGGCCTGCTGCTGCGCGCGGCGCGAGACATCGCCGCGCTGCCCTCCGGCCCCAGACCCGCCGGGGACACGGTGGCCATCACCGCCGTCGACGAAGAGGGCAACGCGATAGCGCTGATCCAGAGCGTGTTCCAGAGCTTTGGATCAGGCATCGCGGACCCGGCCACTGGGGTAGTGCTCCACAACCGTGGCTCGGCGTTCAGCCTGGACCCGGCGCACCCCGGGGCGCTGCGGCCCGGGGCGCGGCCCCCGCACACCCTGTGTCCGGCACTTGCCACCGCCCCGGGGCGTGTTGTCGCGCTCGGCTGTCAGGGAGGCAGGGCCCAGGCGTGGATCCTGTCGCAGGTCGCCGAGGAACTTCTCGACGCCCCGGACCCGAAAGCCCTGCTCGCCCGCCCGCGCTGGGTCATCGGCTCCCGCGACCTGAACCGCCCGCGTCCCACCCTCCTCCTCGAACCCGGAACCCCCGACGCGGAGCACCTGACCACCGTCACGGACCGCCTGGGCCTGGACGTCGCCCATACGGCAGGACCGCACGACGAGGCCGGCCATGTGCAGACGGCACGCCTGCGCGCGGGCGAGCCCGACGCCGCGAGCGACCCGAGGGCGGACGGGACCGCGGCGATCCTTGTGGGCCCGGCATGCCGATGAGCCACCCTCAGCCGGTCTCACGCCACCGCCGCGCGGGCCGCGCCCACCAGTGCGGCGTCCCCGGCGGCGCCGGCAGGCTTCATCGCACGAGTACGCGGCAGTGAATCCGCGTCGGCACGCGGGTCGTCCGGCGTCCAGCCCCCGAGCACGAGACCGATGGACAGAGCGGGGGCGACAAGGTCCCAGGAGCGGGCCATGGAGCCTCCGACGACCAGGGCGGTCGCGCCGAAGTCCACCATGCGCGGGCCCAGCACGACGCCCAGCCCGGTGAAGACACCGTCCAGCACACACTTGGCCCGCGCTTCCCCCGCTCTGGCTCGTCCGGCGATGTCGCTCACATCGACGGCGGGGTCGCCGTAGCGGGCGAGGATCGCCCGGCGGGAGACGGTGTCCTCCAGCGGCCGGCCATCGATCTCGGTGAGGTCCATCCGCCCCTCGATCGGTACGCCGGGACCGCTGTCACAGATACGGCCGTCGGCGAGAAACGCCGAGCCGACACCGGTGCCGAGCGTGATGCCCACGGCGCGGCGGTGCCCGCGGACGGTACCCGCGGACCACTCGCCGGTCAGGAAGGCGTGGGCGTCGTTGAGGAACACGACGTCGCGGGGGCGCTGCCGCAGTCCGTCGAGGAGTGCCGCTCGCACGTCCATCCCGTACAGGGCGTCGAACTTGCCCACGCCCTTGAAGAGGGCGACCCCCCTTGCGTAGTCGAACGGCCCGGGCACCGCCACGCCCCACCGCGCACCGGGCTGCACCGACAGCCCGTCGGCGCAGTGTCGTACGGTGCCGAGGATGTCCTCGGCGTCGCCGTCCGCGTCGAGTGGCTCGCGCGTACGGCTGGTGACACGTCCGTCGCGCAGGTCGACGAGCGCCGCGGTGACATGCGTGCCGCCGATCTCCAGGACAGGAATCAAGGGACCAACGCCTTCACGACACGCACCGGGCCGCCACCGGCCGCCGCTCGCAGGGTGTAGCGGCCGACCGAGGCCGGCACGGTCAGTGTCTCCGCGTAGGCCAGTTCGTGCTGGTCTCCGGCCTCGGTGTGTACCGTGACGCCTTCCCCTTCCACCACGTTCAGGATGTGGAAGCGTCCCTGTGTGTCGTCGGCGGCCTCGGCCTCGGCGTCGAGCACGAACCTCCTGACCTCGTAGAACATCTCGGCCAGCCCGCCGATGACCTCCTCCCGCCAACCGGTGCCCTCGCGCAGGGTGCGCGGTTTTTGAACCAGGTCACGGGCGACGGCCTCACCGCGTCGTCCGGTCTCCAGGTTGGCGAACCCGTGCTCGTAGGGCAGGGGGCGCGGGTTGCCGTCGGCACCGGGCCGCAGCCAGTCGTAGAACCTCAGGCTGTACAGGTAGGGGGTGGCGCTGATCTCCAGTACGAGGTTGCCCGCGCCGCTGGCGTGCGGGGTGCCCGCCGGGATCATGAACAACTGGCCCTGTTCGGCGGGGAAGGCCAGGACGTGGTCCTCGGGGTCCATGGGCACTCCGTCGGTGACGGCCCTCTCCACCTCCTTGCGGAAGACGTCCACGTCGGCGTCCTCGCGCAGGCCGAGGTACACCTTGGTGTCGGTGCTGCCGAGAGTCAGGTAGTACGTCTCGTGCTGGGTGTAGGCCCAGCCGAAGTGCTCCCGCATGTACGACTCCTTGGGGTGGCAGTGCACGGAGAGGCTGCCGCCGCCGACGGTGTCCAGGTAGTCGAAGCGGATCGGGAAGGATGTGCCGAAGCGGGCGTGCGCCTGTGCCCCCAGCACGTTGTCCGGTTCCAGCACGCACATGAGTTGGAAGGGCACCTCGGCCTGAGCCTCCGGTCCCGTGCCGATGAGGATGCCTGCCTCGGGTGCGATCAGTTCGTAACCGATTGCGGTGTTGCGGGAGTCGGGGCTGAAGCCGAGCTCGCGTTGTGCCCAATGGCCGCCCCAGGGAGTGGAGTTGAAGTACGGGCGGGTGCGGACGGGCTTGCGGGCCAGAGCGGCGTACGTGGCGCGCAGGCCTGCTCCGTCGATCCACACCGGGTGGTCGGGGTGCTGCATGTCGAGCCAGGCGTCGAGGCGGTGTGCGAGCGCGTCGCGGTGCTGGTCGATCATCGGCCAGTCGACGTAGAACAGCCGCCTGAAGTCGGGCTTCGCGCCCGGCAGACCGAGGTTGACGCCGGGCTCACCCGCTCCGACGGCGGCCTCCGCGTATCGCTTGGGCACATCGGCGTACCAGAGCAGGGCGTGATCCACGAGGGCGGCGCCGGGCCCGTAGACGAGGAGCAGTCCTTCCTGCGGCGGTGCGGATACCGGGAGGATCTCGAAGAGGTCGTCGAGGTGATTGTCGGCGAGCCTGTGGAAGTAGGGGTCGTCGGCGTCTGCCGGCCGTTCGGTACGGCTCCTGACCTGCGTCGGCCGTGCGTAGTGGCTCCGTATGTCGAGCAGGGTGACTGGGGTGCCGCGCCCGGTCAGCTCGTGTTCGAGGCGATCACCGAGGAGGGACCAGTCGACGGACGGGGGTCCCTCGATGGCCACCACCACGGGGACGTCGGGGAGTTGGGATGCCACTGCCCGCCATCCGGTGTGGAGGACGGCCTGCGGGGCGGGGGCGTAGCGCGGATCGAGCCGGTACACGCGGTCTCCTTTGCGGACAGGGCGTCAGTGAGGCGGTAAGGCGGCGCGGAGGCGCTCATTCCTTGCTCGATCCGGCGAGCATCCCGGACACCAGGGTGCGCTGCGAGAAGACGAAGAGCACCAGCACAGGGAGGATGGCGATGATGATGGCCAGGGCGAGTTCGGGGATGGTGACGTTCAGTCCGGCCCCGGCGACGGGGTTGAAGGACGGCGTCGAGGTCAGCAGTTGGTTCAGGCCCACTTGGACGGGGAACTGCTCGCTGTTCGGCAGGACGAGATACGGCAGGAAGAAGTTGTTCCAGTTGCCCACGAAGCTGAAGAACGCGACCAGTCCGACCACCGGTTTGGCGAGCGGGAGCGCGATGCGGGAGAAGAGCTGCCACTCCGTGCAGCCGTCGATCCGCGCGGCGGACAGCAGGTCCCTGGGGAGGCTGCTCCCGAAGTAGATGTAGACCAGGTACACGCCGAACGGATAGAAGGAGAAGGGGAGTATCACCGACCAGATGGTGCCGATCAGATGGAAGCGGTTGAGTTCCAGGAAGATCGGCAGCACCAGGGTGGCCTGCGGCATGATCATGATGACCAGGGTGATCACGAGGAGCGTCTTGCGTCCCCGGAACTTCGTCAGCGCGAGCGCGTATCCGGCCGGAACGCTGACGGCCAGCGTGAGGACGAGCGAACCGCCCGAGTAGACGGCCGAGTTACGCAACCACCTCGTCATGGCGCCGTCCTGGAAGGCGAACAGGTGCTGCCAGGCCGTGCCGATCTGATGGAACGAGCCGAAGGAGAGCGGGTTGTCCCGCACCACTTCGCCGGCGGTCTTCGACGGTGCCAGCAGCAGCCAGATCACCGGCAGTACGAAGAACACCAGCAGCAAGGCCAGGAGGAGTCCCACGACCAGGAAGGGGAGGGTCCTGGAAGGACGGACACGCCGCCGCACGGCCGTCAGGGAGAGAGTCGTCTGTGTCATTTCTCGTCCAGCTTGAACAGGTTCGAGCGAGCGACCAGGAGCCCGGCGGCGAGGAGGCCAACGGCGAGGAGGACGACGGAGATGGCGGCGGCGCCGTTGAAGTCGCCCTGCTGGAAGGCGTAGACGTAGGCGAGCTGGTTCGGCGACCAGGTGGGACTCACCCTGCCGAGGCTGGCGGTCTGGAGAAGTTGGGGTTCGACGAACAGCTGGGTGCCTGTCGCGAAAGCCATGATCGTCATGTAGACGATCCACTGCCGGATCATCGGGATCTGGATGTGCCAGGCGGTGCGCCATGGGCCCGCACCGTCCATGCGGGCCGCTTCCAGCACCTCGTCGGGGATGTTGTTCAACGCCCCGTACATCACGACCATCCAGCCTCCGGCGCCGGTCCAGAAGGCGATCAGCATGAGGATCAGCGGCAGGTTGCCGGGTGCCAGGACGGCGGCGAACGTCTTCAGCCCCATGGCGGTGAGCAGCCAGGACACCGGGCTGACGGCGGGGTCCAGCATGAACAGCCAGACCAGAACGCTCGCCACTCCGGCGAGGGCGCCGGGGATGTAGTACAGGAAGCGGAAGAGCGCCGATGTGCCCGGTCGTACGCGGCTGCGCAGGATCACAGCGGTGAGCACGACCAGGACGACGAGGGTCACCAGCCACATGACCAGGTAGATCAGCATGTGGGTGAAGGCCGGGGCGAAGCGGTAGTCCTGGACGACCTTCACGAACTGGTTGAACCCGGTGAACTGGCCCCGGTCATTGGTGAACGCGAGGAAGAACGCGTACCCGGTGGGGAAGACGCCGAACGCGAGCAGCAGCAGCGCGTAGCCGGCGACGAAGAAGTAGCCCGCGCGACCGCGGCCCTTGCGCCGCGGCGTGGTACCGCGGCGCAAGGGGGAGACGGCGACGCGCTCGGTCTCCAGCAAGGTCACTGATCGACCACCTTGTAGCCCTGGGTCCTGGCCTCGTCGGCTATCTCCTGCTGCCAGGCCGGCAGCGTCTCGGTCAGGCTCTTTCCGGAGGTCAGTGCCGGGAGGACGACGCTGGACCAGGCGGTGGAGTCCGAGAACCTGGTGTTCGACCAGCCGGTCCACACCTCGTTCGCGGCCTGCTCGAACGGCTTGCTCACATCATTGGCGAAGTAGTTCCTGTTGGCCGGGTTGGCCAGCCAGGCCTTCGCGGCCTGGGTGTAGGCCGGATAGGTGGGCGCGGTGGCCTGGTTCTCGTCGGAGGTGGTCAGCCAGGTGACCAGGTCCGTGGACGCCTTGAGGTTGGCGCTGTGCGAGGACACCATCCACACGCCGCCGCCGACGTTGCCCGTGGCAGTCGTGCTCTCGCCCTGCCAGCTCAGAGGGGGCGCCGCGGCGATCTGCTTGGCCGGAGTCTTGAAGCCGGCCTTGAAGAGATACTGGCCGTACCAGGAAGGGCCGTAGGCCATCAGGACCTTGCCGCCGCTGTTCTTGGCGAATCCCTGGCTGAAGAAGCCCTGCGTGGCGATGGCCTTGGCGCTGATCAGGTTGTCCAGCAGCTTCGCCATCCGGGTGCACTTCGGGTCCCCCAGGTCGGTGCGCAGGGTGTCGGGCTTCACCAGGCTGAACGCGGGGCACTGACCCGACCAGAAGTACGACTCGTGGGAGTTGGTGTCGCCCACCGAGCCGACCAGATAGCCCGGATGCTCCTTGGCGACCTGCTTGCCGAGGGCTTCGTACTCCTGCCACGTGGTGGGAACCGTGTATCCCCACTTGTCCATGAGGGGCTTGTTGTACCAGAGGACGACCTGCGCGATGTCATTGCGCATGCAGTAGGTGTGGCCGTTGAACTGACAGGGCGTCAGCGAACCCTTGGCGAAGCCGTTCAGGGTGTTCTGCGGTACGAGCTTCTCGTCCAGGGGCGCGGCGAACGGCTGCGCGCCGGGCTTGGTGGCCTCCGAGGCCCAGGTCACGTCGGTCGGCGTGCCGAACACCACGTCCGGCCACCCGCTGCCGGTCCTGTCGAACAGCTGCACCTTCGACTTCAGATACGTCGATCCGTCGGCTCCGCCGTCGTACGTGACGATCTTCATCTTCACGTCGGGGTGCGACTTCTGGTACGCCTGCACCGACGGCAGTCTGGTCGAGTCGGCCCACACCGTGATCTGTGAACCGTCCTTCTGCGTGCCCGGCTTGAACGTCGGCCGGGCGGAGGAGGACTGGGTGGTGGTGTCGGCGCCGGCGCAGCCGGCCAGGGCGGCCGTGGTGGCCAGGGACAGCGTGACGGCCGCCGTGCGGAGCAGCGAGTGACGTCGGCTGGTTCTCGGAGGTCTGGAAGACGCCATTGTCTTGCCTTGCCTTTCTGTTCTTGCGCCGGTCAGCGCGGCTGCTCGACGAACGGCAGGAGCTCGTTGCCGTAGCCGAAATCGAGGGGAAGGGCTATGCCGGGCCCCGTGGGAGCGTGCACGAGGCCCTGGTCGTCCACGTGGCGCTCACGGACAACGTTCACCGAGGTCACCAGGGACTCGTAGTAGGTGGTGTTGGAGATGGCCATGCACAGGTGGTGGTTGGGAATGTCCGAACCGTGCACCTCGGCCCGCAGACGGTAGGCGTCGGCGAGATGCGCGGTGCGCATGGCGCCGGTGATACCGCCCCGGAGAGTGGTGCCGGCCCGGACACCGAAGGTGGCGGCACCGGCCCGGATGAAGTCCGCCGCGTTCATGTGCGCTCCGTCGGAGGTCTCGGCCACCAGAAGCGGTACGTCCACGGTCTCGGCAAGCCTCTGATAGGCCGAGATGCTGAATTCGCGGATCGGCTCCTCGTACCAGAGGTAGTCGGCCTCGGAGAGCGCCCGCCCCAGCCGGATCGCGTCGGGCAGGTCGAAGCCCGCTGACCCGTCGTACATGAGAGGGACGCTCGGACCGACGTGCTCGCGCAGGGCCAGGCA
The DNA here is from genome assembly GCF_026341515.1 of Streptomyces sp. NBC_00878. Classification (NCBI taxonomy): domain Bacteria; kingdom Bacillati; phylum Actinomycetota; class Actinomycetes; order Kitasatosporales; family Streptomycetaceae; genus Streptomyces; species Streptomyces sp. NBC_00878. The sequence continues at coordinate 9,653,401 of NZ_JAPEOK010000001.1, forward strand.
CAGTTCCGCGTCACGGTGGGCGTCGCCCCAGGCGTGCAGTTTGATACCGCGGTACCCCAGGGCCAGGCACTGGTCCGCCACGTCGAGGAACTCCGCGATGCCGGCGAACGTCGAGGTGGAGGCGTAGGCGGGGATGGCGTCCCTGAAGCCGCCGAGCAGGCGCCAGACCGGCTCGCCGTGGTAGCGGCCGGCCAGGTCCCACAAGGCGATGTCGATGAGGCCCAGGGTGGGAAGCGGGAGTTCGTGGATACGGTCCAGCTCCCACACCCGGTGCCACAGCCATTCCCGCTGGAACGGGTCGGCTCCGACCAGTTCCGCACGGAAGACCCGGTCCACCAGGTCCTGCAGGACGAGGTAGGCGCCCGGGCGAGCGAACAGCGCCACTCCCTCGGCTCCCTCGTCCGTCCCGATGTGCAGGACCGCGCCGTCGCCCACCGGAGCGCTTCCGCTCAGTCCGTCGCGCCAGCGGAAGGGCGGACTGGCTGCCGGAACATCGATCCGGTGTACCTCGACATGGGTGATCTTCATCCTGGCTTTCGTTCTCCGTCTGAAACGTATGAAAGGTGTCGGCTCGGCAGCGGAGTGCTCGGATGCGGAGTGCTCAGAAGCCGCCGTACGCCTGGAGCTCGTAGACGCTGCCGCCGTTCCCGCTGGAACCGGTGACGGTCAGGCGCAGGAAGCGTGCGGTGACGGGTTTGTCGGCGAAGGAGTAGACGGCCGACGACGAGGTGGCGTCGGAGGTGTGGTCCTCGAACACGGACCAGGCCGTGCCGTCGGTGGAGTACTCCAGGCGGAACTTGTAGCCTCCGGCCTTCTCGAAGGTGGTCACCACGCTGGAGACGTCGGTGTCCTTGCCCAGGTCGACCTGGATCCAGGACGGGTCGGGCAGGCCCGAGCCCTGCGCCCAGCGGGTGGAGAGATCCCCGTCCACCGCCTTCTCCGGTGCGTAGTCGTTGGAGTACGACGACGAGGCGGTGACCGGCTTGTCCAGGGCCAGGTCGTGGTCGGCCGGCGTGGTGACGACGGCCGCCTTGCTGGGGTCGGAGACGTTGAGCGCCTCGTCGCGTGCCACGACGGTGAAGGAGTACTCGGTGGCGGCGGTCAGGCCGGAGACCCGCAGTGTCGTGGCGTCGGTGACACCGATCCGCTTGCCGTCCTGGTGGACGACGTAGCTGGTCACGCCGGTGTCATCGGTGGCCGCGGGCCAGCTGACATCCACCAGGCCGGGCAGCAGCGGCTTGACCGTGGGCTGTCCCGGTGCCGTAGGGGCCGTATGGTCCGTGACGGTCCCGGGAGTGCCGTAGACCTGGAAGTCGTAGATGCTGCCGCCGTTCCAGCTGGATCCGGTGACGGTCAGTCGTACGAAGCGGCCCGCGACCGGATCGTCCGTGTGGGCGTAGTCGGTCGCCGCCGTGGTGTTCGCGGCGGTGCGGTCCACGAGTGTCTTCCAGCGGACCTCGTCGGGTGACACCTCGATGCGGTACGTGTACCCGCTCGCCTTCTCGAAGGTCGTGATCGCGCCGTTCACGTCGTACGACGCACCGAGATCGACCTGGATCCAGGACGGGTCGGGCAGGCCCAGGCCCTGGGCCCAGCGTGTGGACAGGTCTCCGTCCACTGCCTTTGCCGGGGTGTTGTCCTGCGAGTACGACGAGGCGGTGATGGACTTCTTGAGGGCGAGGTCCGCGCCTGAGGGCATGGTGACGTGCAGTGCCGGGCTGGGACCGGACTCGTTGCCGGCGGCGTCACGGGCGGTGATCCGGAAGGCGTATGTCTTCCCGGCGGTCAGGCCCGGAAGGCGTACCGAGGTCTTGCCGGTGGCGCTGATGAGCGTGCCGTCGCGGTAGACGGAGTAGCCGGTGACCGCGGTGTTGTCGGTGGACGCGGCCCAGGTGAGGTCTGCCACCGTAGGGAAATCGGTGACCGCGACCGGAGTGCCGGGCGCGCTGGGCGCCTGGTGGTCCAAGACGTCGGGGCCCGGGTCGAGGTGGCGGTAACTCGGCTGCAGGCCCGCGTTGTTGACCACGGAGGCCGGCAGTTGGGCGCAGGAATCCACGGTGGTGTTGCCGCTGATCGTGCTGCCCGTGCTGTTGGCCTGGGCGGAGTAGGCGGGCTGGGTGGTGAAGTTGCCCGTGGCGTTGATGTCCATGCCGTGGTTGAGGAACAGCCACTGGTAGGCGACGTCGCACAGAGCGTTGCCGGTGTTCGTCCAGTACCGGCTGCCTTCGTCGTGGTAGATCGCGCCGTAGGCGGGCGACGGTATGCCGTGGATGTAGTTGCCGGACACCGCACCGCCGGGGTTGGAGCTCAGCGTGTAGATGGCACCGCCGTCGGCCTGCGACTTCATGATGTCGTAGATCTCGTTGTCCGTGACCTTGGTGTCGCGGCTGGTGGTGGGGGTGTCCCAGATCGGTACGCCCAGATTCCCCGGGGAGTAGTTGCTGTTGCCGCCCTTGTCCGTGAGGCCCCAGCCCCAGCCGACGGAGATGCCGGTGTAGGGCAGGTCGTAGACCTTGTTGTGGGTGATCACGGTGTGGTCGGTGTAGCCGGCCAGGATGCCGATGGAGCCGTTGTACTGGTCGGCGACCTTGGTGACCACGTTGTTGTCGACCTTGGTGTCCTTGGTGATGTCCCGGGAGTCGTCGGGGTGGGCGTCGATCACCGCGACCCCGCCGATCTGGATGCCGGTGGCGGCGATCTGGCGGAAGACGTTGCCCGTGATGTCGGTGCCCTGGGTACCGGTGTTCAGGTTGAGCCCGACAGCGCCGAGATGGGTGAAGGTGTTGCCCTCGAAGACGACGCCGTGGCCGTAGCCGACATTGACGGCGCCGGGCGTCTTCTGCCACTTCAGGCGGGTCGCGTCGAAGTCGGGGTCGTTGCCGACCATCCGGAAGCCGGCCTGGCCCTCGATGAGGCCCTCGGAGGAACTGGGCGCGAGCCAGGTGGAGTAGGAGAAGGTGATACCTCGGAAGGACACGTCGCTGACCGGGTCGGTCCTGGTGCCGTTGAGGTCCACCAGGTCCTGCACGAGCGGCACGGTGACTGTCGCGGTGGACAGGTCCTGGTCGGCCTTGGGCAGGTGAACTCCGTCCGTGGACGGTGAGCGAGGTCGGATCCGGTGGGTGCCGGGTGGGGTTCCAAACCGCCGTTCCGGGCAGCCGAGTTGTTTGGGCTGCGGCCGTACTGACGGATACCCGCGGCCTGGCCCGCACCGACCGTGTCGTGCTCTTCCGCCCCTCATGGACGAGGATCCGCCATGTCTTCTCCCACCCCCGCCGGTCACCACCACGAAGCCGACTACGACCGCCGAAGGCTGCGTCAGTGGCTCGCCGGTGAGGCAAGGGCCGACGGGGTCACCCGCCGCCGGCTGCTCACTCTGCTCGCCGCCACCGCCGCCGGGACCGCACTCGGTGGCACACGACCCGCCCGCGCCGCCGTCGCCGGAATCGTCAAACCCCTGCCGCCCGAGTGGTTCACCGAGCGCGGCACCAACGCCGAGACCCGCTGGGAGGCGCTGCGCGGCACCGGCCACCACACCCCCAACGAACTGTTCTTCGTGCGCAACCACACCGCCACCCCCGTCCTGGAAGCCGACGACTGGCGGCTGCGGCTGTGGGGGAGCGGGCTGCGCGGCACCCCCGGCGAGGACCGGCCGGTGGAGTTCGGATACGACGATCTGCGAGCCCTGCCGGCCGTCACCCGCACCGCCTTCGTCGAGTGCGCCGGAAACGGCCGCTCCTCCTACACGACTCAGCAGGGCGAGACGGTCACCGGCACCGCGTGGACCTTGGGAGCGATCGGCGTCGCACGCTGGCGCGGGGTGCGCCTGGCCGACGTGCTGCGCAGGGCGGGGCTGTCCCTGTACGCCGTGGACGTGCAGCCGCGCGGCCTCGACGCCGAGTACGTCAGCGGCGGCGAGAACCTCGGCCGAGTGCGCCGTCCGCTGCCGCTGGCCAAGGCGCTGGACGACGTACTGCTCGCGTACGAGATGAACGGTGAGCCGCTTCCGCACGACCATGGGTATCCGGTGCGGGTGCTGGTGCCTCCTGGGTCGGGATCGCGTCGATCAAGTGGGTCGGCGACATCGAGGTGTCCGCGCAGCCGCTCTACTCACCCTGGAACACCACCTTCTACCGGCTGTTCGGCCCCTCCCACCCGGAGGGCGGCAGCGCGCCGCTCACCCGGCAGGCGACGAAGAGCGCCTTCGAGCTGGCGAGCGGGGCCACGTTCACGGCGGGTCAAAGGTACGTACTCCGCGGACGGTCGTGGTCGGGTGCGGGCGCCGTCGCCCGGGTCGACGTCAGCACCGACAGCGGGGTGAACTGGCGGCAGGCCCACCTGCACGACCGGCCCCGCGCCGGTACCTGGACCCGCTGGTCACTCGGCTGGCATCCCGACGCGCCCGGCGCCACCCACCTGCTCGCCCGCGCCACGGACACGGCCGGCCGTACTCAGCCGGACATCGCCGTGCCCAACACACAGGGCTACCTGTTCGACGCGGTGGTGCGGCATCCGGTGAGCGTGGCGCGGAAGTGACTTTGCCCAGCGTGTCAGGGGTTTACCCAGGCGTCCGGGGTGGTGGTCAACGCGGAGACATCGGGGGGCAGTTGGGCCGATGCCACGTCGGCGAGCGACACGCCCTCCAGGATCTCGCGCACATTGGATCGCAGCGCGATCCACAACGGGAGCAGCGTCTCGGCGGGGCCGGTGTAGGACAGCTCCGGGGGACGGACCCCGCGCACCGAGACCAGCGGTCCGTCCACGGTGCGGATGACGTCGGCGATGCTGATGGACTGGGCGGGCCTGGCCAGCCGGTAGCCGCCGTTGCCGCCGCGCTGGCTGAGGACGAGACCGCCCCGGCGCATGTCGTTGAGGATGCTTTCGAGGAATTTGTGCGGGATGTCCTGGGCGTCGGCGATGGCCTCGGCTTTCACTGGCCCGTCGTCCCGCGAAGCGGCGAGTTGCAGTGCGGCACGTACCGCGTAGTCCGCCCTGGCTGAAATCCGCATGTGTGCATTATCCCGTACTGGTTGGGTCGGGTCTCCCTGACGGCGATGCTTGCCGACCGTGCCTGCCCGGGCGCCGGCCCACGTTCGCGCGGTGAATTCCCTCATGCCGAGTCCCGCTCCGGGCTCCGGGCTCGGGGCTCCGGGGTCTGTCGGTCAGACGGGCAGGACGAACGGAGGGTGCGCACCGTTGAGGCAGTAGTCCCCGACATCGCGGAGTCGGTGGACGACGGGCTCGTACAAGGTGTGGGTCCGAGCGTTGCGCCAGAAGCGGTCGAAGCCCAGCCGTGACGAAGCGGAGCCGGCGCCGACGATGTCGAGTGCGCGGGAAGTGGACTCCTGTGCCGCCCTGGAGGCTGCCGCTTCGGCCATGGCCACGAGGACGGAGATTTCCGCGTACTCGTCGTAGGTGAGGTCGTCGCCGCGCGCCAGCCCGCCGTGCACGGCTTCCTGAGCCTGATCGGTGAGTGCGGAGGCGGCGCGGGTGAGGACGGTGAGTTCTCCGTAGGCGGTCAGCACCTGCGGGTCCTGGGGGGACCCGACCGGCCAGTCCGGGTGCCAGGGTGAGTGGCACGCCCTGCTGTACTCACGGGCTTCGGCGAGCACACCCTCGGCCATGCCGAGTCGGAGCTGGACGGAGAAGAGGCGCCCGACCGGCGATGCCAGAGCGGCCAGGGGCGACAGAACATCCTCGTCCGTGGACAGGGAGCCGAGTACGTCGTCGGCGGCGACCGGTACACCGTCGAACTCCACGCTCCCGCCGGCCGCGAGCCGCTGGCCGAACGTGTCGACATCGCTGTCGACCACCACGCCGTGATGAGCGGGATCGACGACGACGCCGAGTGGTTCGCGGGTATCGGGCCGTACGGCCCGCACGGCGAGGCGATCGGCGACCAGGACCCCTGAGGCGTAGCTCTGCCGACCGTCGAGCACGTAGCCGGCGGCCGTCTTCGTCAGAGCCAGAGGCGGTTCCTGGCGGGCGAAACCACCGCCCCAGCACCACTGCTCCGCCGCGGACCGCTGCTCGACCCGCTCGGCGAGCGACGGCTCGGCGAGCGACGGCTCGGTGAGAGACGGCTCGGTGAGAGACGGCTCGGTGAGGAACCGGGCGCTCCTCGACAGGAAGTAGTGACAGCCCAGCAGTTGACCGATCGCGCCGTCGGCCGCGGCCATCTCCCGTACGACGGCGTAGGCGGTGGGCAAGTCCGCGCCGCCTCCGCCCAGTTCGGCCGGTATGAGGAGCGTCAGCAGTCCCGATTCGCGCAGCCGGGACACCTCGTCGAACGGGGCCTTGCCCGCCTGCTCCCTGGCCACCGCGTCGGTGGCCAGGTCGTCCGCCGTTTCCTTGGCCACGCGCAGCCAGTGTGCACGGCCGGGCCCGGTCTGGTCGGATCCAGCGGCGGGTCCGGACGGCGCAGTGGCAACGCTCATGGTGGCGGTCTCCTCAAGGACGGCGGCAGGGTGCGGTGGTGGGGTTCTCTTGCTGGTCGGGCACGTACTTGTAGCCCACACGCCGTACGGTGACGATCCGGTGCCGGTGGTCCGTGCCCAGCTTGCGGCGCAGCCGTGCGATGTGGACATCCACGGTGCGGCTGTCGCCGATGTGGTCGTAGCCCCAGACGCCTGCCATCAACTGCTCGCGCGAGTGCACTTGGTGGGGCCGCGGAACGAGATGGGCCAACAGCCCGAACTCCAGGTAGGTGAGGTCGAGTTCGCGTCCGCCGAGTTCCGCGACGTGTCGCGCGGGGTCGACGCGGAGGACACCGCCTCCCGTTTGCCGCACGGGAGGTGAGTCCGCGTAGGCGACCGGTCGGATCTCCGCCCGTGTCACGCCCTTGGCGAAGAATTCGGCGGGATCGGTGCCCTCGGGGGCGAGGACGAGGTAGCCGACGATCGGAGGGGAACCGTTTCCCTCGTCGTCTGCCCGAGCTGAGTCGCCCACGAGGCGGAGGTGGCGTATGTCGGGGAGCGGCGAGGCCGATGGAGTGGCCTGGGCCGGGATTGCCGTGGTCATGGCGGTCGCCCTTCAAGGGTGCGTCGGGTCATCAGGCGCCGTGGGTGGGCATGCCTGATCACCTGGGATGAGGAAGAAGGAGCGGAACGGCACGCGCATCGTGTGAGCCGCGTGCCTTACACACGACCGCAGGCGGCGCTGACGACGTGACCAAAGTCGACATGCCGACGACGAACGAGTCGCTGCTGCGTGTGGGGCATGTGTGTCATCCTGCGCGCCCACGGGGAGGGTCGTCAATGCTTCCCTAGTGAATCGATGGGAAATATAGGGAATGCTCGTTCGTGGGTGGGTTCACCGTTCCTCGCGGAGCGGACAGCCGGGCCGGTCTCGGGCGCGGTCGCCCTCGCGCGCACGGATGGCACCGGATGAACCCTGAGCCTCGGGTACGCGCAGGAACAGCTCAACGTCCGTCCGGTATCCGGGCCGTGGTTGACGCGGCGCAAGATGTGCTGCTCAATTGATCGCATGAATGCTGAGCAGCGCCTGGTCACCCGTGACCACATCGACTTCGGTCGGGCGGGGTCCGCCGCGTGTTGCGTCTGACACGGAAACGGGCCGTCTGACCGGCCCTTTCCCTACCTCGGTGACCCCGTGCGGGCCGAGTTCCTCTCTTCGCGGCCATGTCGTACGCATGGGCTGAACCCAGGCTGAATCCACTCGCGCGTGACATGTGGACGGTCCTGCGAGACCTCCACGCGATGCAGGCGCGCCCGAGGCAGGCCATGCCCGGTGTCATCCACCTGCTCATCGCCTGACTTCCAGCACCCTCAAGCGAATTCACACCAGTCCGCGCCGAGGGCTGCTCCGCCGTGCCCGCGTACTGCCCAGGACACGTCCCCAGAGGACCTGAAGAAAGGCCATCTTCCATGCCCGTGGAGTTCCTTGGCATCGCCGCCACCAACGACGGCTCCGAGACCACCCCTCGCTCCGGTGCCGCCTTCGACAAGGAGTACACGCTCCGGCTCGCTCGGGCGCACGAGGACCATGGCTGGGACCGGGTGCTGTTCGCCTACGGATCCGGCTCGCCGGACCCCGCGCCCGCCGCCGCGTACATCGCGAGCAAGCTGGAGCGCCTCCAGATCCTGCTCGCCCACCGCCCCAACGTCTCCTACCCGACCTTCGCCGCCAAGACGTTCGCCACCCTCGACCAGATCAGCGAGGGTCGGTTGACCGTCCACTTCATCACGGGCGGCAGCGACCAGGAGCAGGGCCGCGAGGGCGACACCCTCACCAAGGACGAGCGCTACGCCCGCACTCGCGAGTACATCCGGATCGTCAAGAACATCTGGACCATTCACGAGCCCTTCGACCACGAGGGCGAGCACTACCGCTTCCACGACTTCGTCAGCGACGTCTTCCCGGTCCAACAGCCCCGCCCAGGCGTGTCGTTCGGCGGTTCGTCACCCGCCGCGTACGCCGCCGGGGGCGCCGAGGCCGACATCTACTGCCTGTGGGGCGAGCCCCTGGCGAAGACGGCCGAGCAGATCGAGGCCGTGAAGACCGCCGCGAGGGCCGCGGGACGCACCGACGTTCCTCGCATCCAGGTGGCGTTCCGCCCGATCATCGCCCCGACCGAGGAGCTGGCCTGGGAGAAGGCACACCGCACGGTCGGCGCGATCAAGGCCCGCAAGGAGAGGGGCGAGTCGATCACCAAGCGCCACAACGGGCACGTACAACCACAGAACACCGGCTCGCAACGGCTGATCGCCATCGCCGAGGCCCAGGAGCGTTACGACCGCGCCCTGTGGACCCCGACGGCCGCCGCCACCGGTGGCGCGGGCAACTCCAACGCCCTGGTCGGCACCCCGGAGACAGTCGCCCAGGCACTCCTCGACTACTACGACCTCGGTGTCGACATCCTCTCCGCCCGCGGCTACGACCTGCTGGGCGATGCGATCGACTTCGGCCGGCACGTGATCCCCATCGTCCGAGAGGAGGTCGCCAAGCGTGACGCCGCGCGTGATGCCGCGCGTGATGCCGAGCGGGCGGTCCGCGGCACCCAGGCATTCCCGGCGGTGAAGGGATGACGTCCGCACCTGAACTGACGGTCACCCAGGTCACCGCCGCCGACCCGAGAGTCGAGCCCCTGCTGCGCGAACTCGGCGACGAGTACTCACGACGCTACGGCAAGGACGCTCATGGCGAACTGGCCCGCTATCCGGACGAGGAGTTCACCGCGCCGCACGGCGGGGTGCTCCTCCTGCTCCTCCAGCTCGGCGAGCCCGTCGCGGGCGGTGCCTACCGCCGGTACGACGCGACCACGGCCGAGCTGAAGCGGATCTGGACGCACTCCGCCCACCGCAGGCGGGGCTTCGCCCGCCGTGTCGTCGCCGAGCTGGAGCGCGAGGCGAGCGCCCGCGGCTACCGGCGGATCTACTTGACCACCGGGCCGCGCCAGCCCGAGGCCCGTGGTCTGTACCTGGCCACCGGCTACACCCCGCTGTTCGACACGGAGGCCGACCCGGAAACCATCGGCCCGCTGCCCTTCGAGAAGTATCTGCCGACCGAAGCACGCACAGCACGCGTGGGGAAAGCGGCCGACCTGTGGACCGACCTGTAGAGCGGCCTGTAAACCCTCGCCCGATCAGAACCCGCCCGCGCAATGCCGCGACCATCGCGTTGCCGCCCGTACTGCCGCCGACCGCCCTGGTCGGCTTCGGCGAGAATGCTTCGTCGGGGCTCACCGCCCAGGGACGGCGAGACCGGCCCGCGCGGTCGGACGCTCACGCCCGCCCTCCCGACCAGGTCACCTTCGTGAACGGCCGACGCTCACGCCACTGCCTCCAGCCCCACGCGTCCACCGAGCGCGGCGGAGAACTGATCGGCGACCCGTTCGAGCGCCTTCCGCGCGGCGGGCTCCACGACGACAGCACCGTTTTCCCGTACCTCGATGTGCTTGTCCAGGACGAACCAGCCGGGCGTGATGTGCGCGGGGCCCATGGAAGCGAGTACCGGGCGCAGCCCGTAGTCGATCGCCAGGGCGTGTGCCGTACTCCCGCCGGTCGCGAGTGGCAGCACGGTCTTGCCCTCCAAGGCGTACTGCGGCAGCAGATCGAGCAACGACTTCAGCAGTCCCGAGTACGCGGCCTTGTAGACCGGGGTGCCGATGACGATGCCGTCGGCACCCCGGAAGCGCTCGATGACGCGGACGATCTCCGGGTGGTCGAAGTCCGCGTGCAGCAGGGCTTCGGCCGGAAGGGTCCGGACATCGGCGGGGATCACGTCGTGTCCCTGGGCGGTGAGCCGGGCGTCCAGGTGGCGCAGCAGTCGTGCGGTGCGGGAAGTGGGGGAGGGGCTTCCGGAGACGGAGAGGACGGTGGCCATGGGCGATCTCCTGGGAAGAGGCGGGAAGGGGCAGGAAGGGGCGGGGAGGGAGGTCGGATGGCTTGGCCCGGCTTGAGGATGTCGCGTTGGGTCGAAGGCCGCCTTGACGCGTTGCCGCAGCGCGCGCAAGGACGCTTGCGGAGCTCGCGTGGCATCCGTGCCATCCGTGCCATCCGTGCCATCCGCGCCATCTGTGCCATCCGTGGCATCGGGCGGAACGGCAAGGTGGGGCGCGCTCGACCGGTGCCCAAGAAGGGCGAAGGGGTCAGCGACAGTGCATGGCGCCGCTGAGGCCGAGGTCGACCACGCGCCGTTGCGTCAGCCAGGTGCCCATGCCGCAGCGCGCCGCCGACCCGGCGGCCGACGGCCGGGGTCCGATGCGGTGGGCGCGAGGCCGGAGGGCCGTCACGGTGGCTGTACGCGGCATGGGTTCAGCATGCACGAGGCGAGAGACGGGCGTCCAACGACGATTCGCCATCGAAGCCGATCACGATTCGCAATCAATGGATGCCGTCCTGCGGCCATGCGGCCGGTCCGGGACATCGTGGCCCTGCGCAGCGTCAAGTGCTTGTTTCTGAACCGGAGACGGCTTGATGTGGGTCGTGGGGCGGCCCAACTCTGTGGAACGCTAGGCCGATGATCACTGGTGCACCGGATGACGCGGAGTCACTTGCTGTCGGGGCCCTTGAGTGGCTGATGAACGCTGCGCGGGACATCGACGACGGTGTGGTGGCCTGGCCAAACACTCTCGCCGACGACCAGGTCACACCACGGCTGTACAGCGGAACTTCGGGAGTGCTGCCGGCTCTCCTCGATGCATGGCGGTACTTCTCCGACGATCGGTACGCGGACATGGCTTTGCGCGGTGCCCGCAGCGTCGCTGACGCGGTCGAAGAATGGGAGGACAGCGGCCTCTACGCGGGAGTGGCCGGCATGGCTGTCGCCCTGCGGGGCGTGCACCGTGTGCTCGGTGACGCCGCGGCGGGGGCGTCCGCCGACCGTGCTCTGGACGTCCTGCGGTCCCGCTATGACGGCGCAGGGTGGAACGACTACTACGAACTCATCGCCGGCAACGCCGGCATCGCGCTCGCCGCGCTGGAGTGCGGCGATCTCGACCTCGCCCAACTGGCCGTCGACCGCTACGCGCGCACTGCCGAGCCCACCACGGCCGGCGTTCAGTGGGAGATACGGGCCGGCACGGTCCCCCGCCTGCACCACATATCTCACGGCACCCTCGGCATCGTCTACGCCCTCGCTGCCGTCGGCCGGGCCGCAGACCGCCCCGACCTCCTCGACCTCGCAGTGGCCGGGGCCGCCGACGTCGTCTCCCGCGACGAAGCCGGCCCGGACGGCTTCCTCGTCGCGCACTCCGACCCGCAACAGCAGCACGAGAAGATCGAACGCCATAGCTACGGCTGGTGCCACGGCCCGGCCGGCGACGCCCAGGTGTTCCGCCTGCTGACCCACGTCCTGCCCGACGATCCCGCCTGGCCCGCCCTCGCCGACCGCTGCTGGCACACAGTCGTCAACTCCGGCATCCCACGACGGATCCGCCCCGGCTTCTGGGACAACAACGGTCGCTGCTGTGGCACCGCCGGCGTCCTCGCCCTCGCCTGCGACCGCCAGGTCGAACGCGGCGACGGCCGTGACTTCGCCGACATCCTCGTCGCCGACCTCGCGGCCCGCGCGACGACCGACGCCGAGGGCGTCCGCTGGTCCAATGTCGAACACAGGGAGACTCCCAGTGACCTTGCCCCCGCCACCGGCTGGGGCATGGGCAACGCGGGCATCATCCGGGAGCTCCTGCGCCACGCCCGCATCACCGCGAACCGCGACCCGCAGTACGCCGTCCCCTTCCCGGACCACCTACCCACTGCCTGAGTGCCAGTCACGGCTCCATGCGCAGGCGCGCCGTGCGGTAGATCTGCATCGAGACGTCGACGCCGGACAGGTCCTCGCCAGGACCCGGATGAGCACCGCCCAACTGCTGCACCGTCTCGATCTCCTTGGCGTGATCCCCGATCGTGAACTGGACCCGCTGCATCTGCCCGACCAGTTCCCGGCCGTCGGCCGCTCAGCCCGGCTGGCCGAGACGGTCGTGCACGGTGGGCACGACCTCGCCGCCCGCGTCACCGGCTCTGTGCCGGCGACACGAATGCCAGGGACCCGAGCCCGCCCTCCCATGATGTGAGACGACGGGCGAGACCAGAGAAGGCCCTCTTGACGTGGTGCCAGGGCCGCCTGACACTCCAGAGCAGAGATCCCTAGTGAATCAGTAGGAAATCATGGAGTGTCTGGAGCCGCCGTCCGACCGCGCGAACCGCGCCATATGCGCGGGCCGGTCGTCGCTTCTCCTGATTTCCCGCCGCCACATCGATCTCATGCGTGTCTGCAGCGCGGCGAGATCTCCGCGCTGAACCGATGGTGCCCACCGGCACCGCATCCCCGCCGGGTACGGGTACGCGCCGACGACGCCGCGCGCCCATCAGCCCACGTGCGCCGCCCTCCGCACCTCTGCGAACCAGAAGCCGGATCCCGGACCCAGGGAGACACATGCCCGCCGCACCCCTGACCACCGTGCCGTCCCTCCCCTCCCCGCCGTCGTTCCGAGGCAGGATCGGCTGTGACGCGAACAGCGGCTACTACGCCGAGCCGCGCCGCTACCGCCTCCACCTGTCGCCGTCCTGTCCTCACTGTCTACGGATCGCCATCACCCACAGCCTGCTCGGTCTGGAAAAGACCCTCCCGATCGTTCCGCTGCCGGCGGTCCCCGACAGGGCCGACGGCGAACACTCCGCTCTGCGCCCGTTGTACGAGGCCAGTTCACACCGGCATCCCGGACCAGCCGTGGCACCGGTGTTGAGTGACAGTTGGACAGGACGGATCGTCAGTACGCACACCCCGGACATCCTCCGGGACCTGGCCCGGCGCTTCGGCGCTGACGACGCTGACCGGCCCACCCTCTACCCGCATGGCGCGGACGAGGAGATCGAGGCCGTCGAACGCCTCTGCGCGTACCGCATCGACGAAGCCGCACAGCAGGCTGGGCGGGCCGACGCCGACGCCACGGCGCGTGACACCGCGCTCAGTTCTCTGCTTCGCGTCCTGGGCTCACTGGATTGGCGGCTCGCCCACCAGGAGTTCATCCTGGGCGACGAAATGACCGCCGCCGACGTGCAGTTGTGGGTGACCCTGGTCCGGCTCGACACCGTGCACAGACTGCACCTGGACGCCGCCGCGGTCCACCGCATCGCCGACCACCAACGCCTGTGGGCCTACGCACGGCGACTGGCTGCCCACCCCGCCTTCGGCCAACACCTCGACCTGGACGGCATTGCCCGCAGGCACCATGGCCACTGCCAAGGACTGGAAGCCGCAGGGGCGGCGGTGCAGATCCTGGACTGGGCGGTGCACATCGCTGACGGATCCCAGGTCCGTACGGCGTCCATGTCACGGGCGGCGGACTGACCACCATCGCCCAACACGCCATTTCATTCGGGGCGAGCGCCACTGCCGAGCGGCAGGACCTCCTTTCCTCGGTGCGTGTGGCCAGGCCGCCGGTGGGAGATATCGGGAAAGCCCCGTTTCGACGCGCTGTCTCAGCGTTGGCCCGGAGGGGCGCCCGAGCAGGGTATCCGCCCTGGTCGGGCGCCCCTTTCCGGTGTTTACTGACCTTCAAAGCGTGGTGTCGGCGGGGGCTGACGGCCCGTGATCCCTGCGCTATGCCGATTGCATGAGATATGCGCAAGGGGGCGGACTGACCGATGAGCGGCGGGCTGGGGAGGGCATCGGAAAATGGCCTGGAGCGTGGGCTCGACCCTCACCACACCGGCCCCTGGCCGGCCCTATCCAGGCGGCGATGGGGGGATTGACCTCTATCTCTGCGTCGCGAGCCACGTGATGGCTGAGCCGACGCCCGCAATAAGCACGGAGGTTACGACCTTGGTCAGGAAACGTTCGGTCGCATGTGGATAAGGTCGGGGCCGGCCCGCCTTGACGTGCAGGGTGCCCACTCGCAGCTCAAAGTATGGCGTCCGGGCGGGAGTTGGCTCTGTCACTTCGGCATGGCCTTTCTGTGCGTCACGTAGGTGGAGCGCGCGCAAGGTGGATCGTGTCATGGAGGTTGTGCGTGGCGCTACCGGTTGCGATGAAATCCGACTGTCGCGAATCCGACTGTTGCGTTTTGAGGTCCCCTCATTTGAGAGCCCCTCATTTGAAGGCCCTTCACGGGCACTGGATGCAGCACTGTCTGAGATCCAGATGAACCAATGCAGATGAAATCCGTGTGCGTGAATGGATTGCACGGGTGGCCGGGTGCGTATGCAACTGACCGAAGTGACGTTTTCGGGCTCGGGCCGTTTCGAAACCCTGTCCCGAATGCCTGACGCGGAGCGGTCTCGACCACTCAATTCTGTGATTTGCAACCAGCTAACTCAATGAGCTGAGTTGTTGGTGGGTGATCAGGCTGCAGGTGGGTTTCGGGAATGCTTCGTGGATGTCGGTTCGCCGTTCCCAAAAGCTGTCCCGTAAATGATCTTCGGGTCGGTGCGGCTGTCAGCCGCCGTCTATCTGGCGAGGGTGAGGTTGTGCAAGCGGGCGATGCCGAGTATGGCGTGGTTGACGCCGTCGCCTTTGAGGCGGCAGTCGCGGAGGATCTTCCAGGTCTTCATTCGGGAGAAGACCTGCTCCACGCGGGCGTGGACCTGTTTGTGGGACTTGTTGTGCGCTGCTTTCCGGTCGGGCAGGTCTTCGCCTCTGCGGCGCCGGTGGGGCATGACGAGTCCGGTGCCCGGATAACCGCCGCCGGCAATCGTGGTGGTGTGCCCAACTGCAGCCCGGGCGCCGGATTCCTCCATGCCTTGCAGTCGGTGCGGTTGCCCGGCAGTGGTCGGCCCACCACGATCACCCGTCGGGTATCGGCGTCGATGACGACCTGATGGTTGGTGGAGTATCGGTAATTCTTCGACTGCTCGGCTACCTCGTGGTCGCGGGTGGGCACCAGAGTGCCGTCCACGATCAGCACGGCGTCCTTGGCGAACCGGCGCCGCGGCTGCAAGGGCATCAGCGGGCCGAACTGGACGATGATCCGGTCCGCCGCCGACTTCGAGACACCGAACAGCGGAGCCGGCTGGCGCATCGTCAAGTTCGTCCGCCAGTAGGCCGCGACCAGCAGCAGCAGGTCCTCCAGGGCCAGACTCCAAGGTCGTCCCCGGCGACCCGTGTCGGTGCCCTGACGCCGCAGCGCGGCCACCAACTTGCCGAACTGACGCGTACTCAATCCGAAGAAGGGGGCTATCCAAGACGGCTCCGACGCCGTAATCACACCAGCCACACCATGATCATCTCGCCCATGGTCGACGCAGCCCCTCGCGTCGGTTGCGTAGCAGCGATCACGCCTTGCAGTCCCGTCCGTCACGCCGTGCTAGGCGGCGCCGACCTGCACAACCTCACCCTCGCGGACTAGCAGGCACAACGGCAGGTCATCCCGCATGCCAAAGATCAATTACGGGCCACAGGCCTTAGAAAGTTTCACTTTTGGTCTTGCTGGGAGACCTTTAAGGCGCTACAAAAGGTCCTCACAGGATGCCATTCAGATGGCAAGGGAGTTGCGATGTCCAGTGCAGATCAAGTCGACGGCAAGCTTCCCGTAGGGGCCCCAGCGCCCAGCACCCTCCGCCGATCACTCACGACGCGCGAAGCCGTCGCGGTGTCGATCGGCCTGATGGCGCCGAGTGTGGCGATGAACATCAATCCCCAGGCAGCCGCCGGGATTGTCGGACGCGCGGTCCCGTTGGTCTTCGCGCTGGCCACGGTCGGGGTTCTCCTGGTCGCGTACTGCTTCATCCGGTTGAGCCAGCACTTCAACCACGCCGGTTCCGTCTATGGGTTCATCGGTGTGACGCTCGGCCCTCGGGCCGGGGTCGTCGCCGGTTGGGCGCTGCTGACCACCTATGTCGCGTATGGCGCCTGCACAGTCACAGAGGCCGGCCTGTTCCCCGCCGATTTCCTCAAGGCGTCCGGGATCTGGAGTGGAGCCTCCTGGGAGGTTGTCACCGTAGCTGCGGCGGTTCTGGTCGTGCTTCTTGCCTGGGCACCTGCGAGGAACACCACTCGGGCGCTGCTCGGCCTTGAAGGCGTGACCATCGCACTCATCACGATCGTCGCGGTTGTCATCGCTGTCCGACTGATCAGCGGAAACGCGCCCCAAGATCAGGACTTCACGTTGAGCGTGTTCAGCCTCCCGCACGGGGTCGGTACGTCAGCTCTCTTCTTCGCGATGACCTTCGGATTCCTGTCCTTCGCCGGCTTCGAGGCCGCGTCCACGCTCGGCGAGGAAACGAAGGGGGATCCGCGGCGAGCCATCCCGAAGGTACTTCTGGGGTCGGTGCTCTTTGCCGGAGTCTTCTACACGGTCATCTCCGCGATCACCACGATGGGCTTCGGAGCGTCGAAAGCGGGCACCGACCGATTCACCGCGTCCTCATCTCTTCTCGGCGACCTCGGTACGACGTACATCGGCAGCGTGGTCGGCCAACTCGTCAGCCTTGGAGCCGGGATCAGCGGCTTTGGCTGCGCCCTCGCGTGCGTCGTAGGGGCGTCCCGCCTTCTCTACGCCATGACACGCGACGCGTTTCCCAACTCGCGGATCGGTCGGTCGACAGGTCAGGACGGCCGGATCACAGGATCCATCGCAGTAGTCGCCGCGGCAGCGTTCGTCGCCGTTGCCGCTCTGCGGATGTTCTCCACCAGCGAGCCGCTCGACATCATCTTCTGGACGGCCACCATCGGGACGCTTTCCCTGCTTGTCGCGTACGTCCTGGTCACTGCCGGTGCGCTGAAGTTCCTGTTCTTCTCCGGTGTGCGACGCGTGGCTCGGTGGGAAATCGTCGTCCCGCTCGGGGCGTTCGCCACGCTCGGATACACCCTCTACAAGAGCGTTTACCCAGTACCGGCCGAGCCCTACAACCTCTTCCCCTACATCGTCGGTGGCTGGCTTCTGCTGGTGTTCGGTGTCGTGTTGATCAACCGCAAGCTGGCCAACAAAATTCACCGTCGCCTGCTGAGCGAAGCAGGCCTGACCAGTCGTGAGGAGCCCGTCAAGTGACTTCGTCATCCTCCCTCAGCCTGTGGCACCACGAAGCTGCCGGCTCAGAAGGTTCGGACTCCCGACCGCTCCACGGTGAGGACCGCACGAACGTCGCGATCGTCGGTGGCGGATACGTTGGCCTCTGGACCGCATATTGGATCAAGCGGGCCACGCCCGATGTCGACGTCGTCGTGATCGACCAGGGCCGCTGCGGCGATGGTGCCTCCGGACGCAACGGGGGATTCGCCCTCACCCTCTGGGCAAAGCTGCCGTCTCTCATCGGCGTGCTCGGGTCCGACCGAGCAGTTGAGGTGGGCAGGCAGAGCGAACAAGCCATCACCGACATCGAAAGCTTCTGTGAAGAGCACGACGTGGACGCTCACTTCGTGCGCGGTGGCTGGCTGTGGACTGCTCGCGTCAAGGCTCACCACGGCGCTTGGAACGGGTTGCTCGAAGCATGCGACCGGGCGGGCGTCAACCCGTTCAAGGCGCTGCCTGACGAAGAGGTCGCGCGGCGTGCCGGGTCGAAGACGCACTTGGGCGGCGTCATCGGAGCCAGCGGTGCCACGGTGCAGCCCTACCTGCTTGCGCGTGGCCTTCGCCGCGTGTGCCTGGAGCTCGGCGTGCGGATCTACGAACACTCGAAGATGGTGGGACTCGACCGGGGCACGCCCGCGAGGATCGACACACCCGGCGGTTCGATCACCGCGGACGCCGTTGTCATCGCCACCAACGCCTGGGCCGCGAACATGCGGGAGTTGAAGCGCCGTCTGGTCGTGGTTTCGAGCGATCTCGTCGCGACGCCGCCCATCCCCCGGCGCCTTGAGGAGATCGGTTGGACCGGAGGGGAGTCGATCAACGACAGCCAGCTCTGGATCGACTACTACCGCACCACCCGTGACGGTCGCATCGTCTTCGGCAAGGGTGTGGCCAGTCTTGCCTACGGTGGACGCATCGGCCCGTCCTTCGACAGGTCGGCGGCGCGGGCCGCTGTCACAGCGGCGGACTTCAGGGCCGCATACCCCCAACTGGCCGATGTTCCACTTGAGTTCGACTGGTCCGGCCCGATCGACCGGTCACCGACCGGGCTTCCCGAGTTGGGTCGGCTGGGCGGACGACCCAACATCTTCTACGGAGTCGGCTGGAGCGGAAACGGTGTAGCCCCGTCCGTCCTCGGTGGCCGGATCCTCGCAAGCCTTGCGACCAACCGAGACGACGAGTACTCCAACCACCCGCTGATCGGGCTTCAGCTCGGATCGCTTCCGGCTGAACCGATCCGGTTCATCGGTGGAAATCTCGTTCGCAGGGCGGCCTACCACAAGGAGAAGGCAGAGATGGCCGGCAGACGACCAAATCGCATTGCGGAAATTCTCTCGCGACTGGTTCCGGCAGGAGTAGAAGACCACTGACGCAGCAGCAAATCCGTCGTCATGATGCGATGCTCGACACGCACGATGCCGAGTGGAAGAGTGACTTCCGTGAATATCAAATCAGGCTCTATTCAAATCGGCGAGCTCGAACCGCGGCCTCGTCATGAGGTCTTGGCGGACGCAATCCAGCGGGCCATCGCGCTGGGTCAGTTCGCTCCAGGAGAACGTCTCCCGACCGAGCGTGAGGTGGCGGAGGCACTCGGCCTGGGGCGGACCACCGTGAGCCACGCGTTTCGGCTGCTCAATGAACAGGGTCTGGTCCTGACCAAGCGTGGTCGCGCCGGAGGAACCTTCGTCTCGGAGGTTCCGCGGAAGGTCAACCGCCAACGGATTCTTCGCGAGTACGGGTCAGAAGTGGAAGCGAACTTTGAGTTCAGGCTCACCGTCGAGCCGGTGGTGGCGCGGCTGGCAGCCGAACGAGCGAACTCGGTGCAGCGCGATGCCATCTCCGACCTCACCCATAACGAGCCGGCCACTCTGGCGTCGTATCGGGCCAACGACTCGCAGTTCCACCTGGCCATAGCCGATGCGTGCGGGAACCCGTTGTTCGCTCAGGCGGTGCGGGACGCTCGAGAGCAGTTCTTCAACTGGGCCGACGCGCTCTGGATGATTCGGGGCCAGCTCAGCGCGGACACCGCGATGTTCGGTCACCAGCACCACGACATCGGCGAAGCAATCGCCAGTGGCGATGGAGCAAAAGCGGAAGAGCACATGCGAAGCCACCTCGAACAATCGATGTCGAGCTACCAGGCAGTCCTTCGATCCAAGTAAATCGCTGCGCAAACAAGCTCGATGTCAGAAATGAGGAGTCCCGTGCGGAACCAATTCGGTCTATTGCCGCTACCTCTTCCTGTAGCGGGACAATCCATCTCGGGAAACGAGGTCCTGGGCGTCCGCTCTCCGTATTCGGGTGAGCAGATCGCCGAGGTGGCAACCGCGTCGGTGGGTGACGCCTTGAACGCGGTTCATGCGGCCCACGCCTCCCTGACGCACGAGATGCCTGCGTGGCGCCGGGCCGAAGTCCTTGACGCTGCCGCGCGCCTGGTCGAAGCGCGTGCCGATCACATCGCGGAACTCATGGTTGGTGAGGTTGCCAAGCCCATCCGCCTCGCACGAATCGAGGTCCAGCGCGCGGCCGACACGTTCCGCTTCTCGGCGGACGAGGCGCGGAGGCTCTCGGGCTCGGGGCTCCCGCTCGACGCCGCAAAGGCAGGCGTTGGCATGACGGGATTCACGGTTCCCGGCCCTGTGGGGGTTGTTGGCGGCATCATTCCGTTCAACTTCCCGGCTGTACTCACAGCTCACAAGCTGGGCCCCGCGATCGCTGCCGGCTGCCCGATCGTTCTGCTGCTGTCGAACAAGGCGCCGCTGGCCGCGCTCGCCCTCACCCAATGTGCCATTGACGCCGGCCTGCCGGCTGATCGTGTGTCGGTTCTCGTCGGAGACCCGGGGCCACTCGCCGAGGTACTCCTTACCGACGACCGGGTGCGGCTGATCTCATTCACTGGATCTGCCGGGGTTGGCTGGGGCCTCCAGCGTCGTGCGCAGCGCAAGCGGGTCCTGCTGGAGCTCGGCAACATGAGCCCGATCGTCGTGTGCGCCGACGGGGACGTTGTGGCAGCCGCGCGTGCCGCCGCGATCGGGGGGAACCTGTTCGCCGGTCAATCGTGCATCTCGGTACAGCGACTGGTGGTCGACTCGCGGATCGCCGAGGAGTTCGAGGACGCGTTGCTCGATGAGATCCGTCGGCTCCGGTTCGGGGATCCGTCCGATCCCGCGACCGACCTGGGTCCGATGATCACTCAGACCGCGACCCAGCGCATGGCAACGCTCATCGGAGAGGCCGAGAAGCAAGGCGGGGTGCAACTGACCGGCGGCCTCGGCGGTGACGGGCATCTCAGGCCGACGGTCCTGCGCGACGTTGACCCGGCCATGGAGGTCTGGTCGAAGGAAGCCTTTGCGCCGCTGCTGAGCATGCGTACGTTTGACGACCTCCAGGACGCCTTCGCTCTCGCCAACAAAACGGAAATGGCGATTCACGCTTCCATCTTCACCCGCGATATCGGTACCGCGATGGATGCGGTTCGTGCCTTTGACTTTGCGGGAGTCATCGTGAACGAGGGGCCGAGTTTCAGGGTCGACCAGATGCCGTACGGCGGTATTCGTGGCGGCGGCAACACGAAGGAAGGGCCGCACTACGCCGTCGAAGAGATGACGCTCCAAAAGCTGGTGGCGATCCGGTCGGTTGGAGCCAAGTCCTCATGATCCGTGACCAAAGCGTCTCGCATCCTGAATCTGCGGTGCTTCACTTCATCGACAACGCCGGGATCGCGCGAGTCAAGTACGTCCCGGCGAGCAGACTGGAATCGTTGAGTTCAGGCGGCGTTGGACTATCACCCATATTCGGTGTCCTCACCACGGACGACACGTTCTCGGCGGTTCCGGGTCTCGATCCATGCCAGGGCGATCTCCGGCTCCGGCCGGATCTGGCGCACGAGCGCGTTCTTCCGGGTTCGCCCACCTGGGCCTGGACACCCGTCGACCAGTACACCCAACAGGGCGATCCCTGGCCAGGCTGCCAGCGTCACTTCCTGCGAAGGATGGTCGCGCGCGCGGAGACCCAAGGTCTCACCTTCCTGTCGGCCTTCGAGCTTGAGTGGACGGCGGGCCGGAGTGAAGGCCAGGACTGGCAGCCGATTCACGACGGGCCGAGTCACGGTGGTGTCCTGACGCCTGTCCTGAAAGACCACTTCGCAGCCCTGTTCTCGGACTTCGCCACTGCCGGGATCAGCGTCGACCACGGGCACGCCGAGTACGGCGCGGGTCAGCTCGAAGTCGCCCTGGGGCCGACGGATCCCCTCGTTGCCGCTGACGTCTTCGGTCTTGCCCGCCAGATCATCCACCAGCGTTCCCACGCCGATGGATGGCAAGCGAGTTTCGCGCCGCTCGTCACCGGCGCGGTAGGCAACGGTGCACACGCTCACCTCAGTCTGTGGCGAGAAGGAACCAGCCTGTTCGCTCCGATGGGGAACGGCGCTGCCATGCACCATGACGGCGAGTCGTTCCTCGCGGGCATTCTTGCCGAGCTTCCCGCTCTGACGGCAATCGGCAGTCCGTTGCGCATCTCCTACGAACGGGTCAAGCCGGGGCTGTGGTCCGGCGCCTGGGCCTGCTGGGGCCTTGAGAACCGGGAGGCAGCCCTGCGTCTGGAGGGTGCTCAGGGACCCAACGCTCACAAGAGCAGCAACGTCGAATGGAAGGCCGTGGACGGTGCGGCCAACCCGTACCTGGCTCTGGGCGCGATGATCGCCGCTGGTCTGCACGGCATGGAACACGAGTTGCGGTTGCCGCCCCCACTGCAGGGAGACCCCTCACTCACCGGCCCGTCGGAGGGGGAGCCGGTTGCCAAGCTCATTCCCCAAAGCATCGAGGAATCGACCGATGCGCTCGGAGCGAGTGCTCCGCTCAGAGAGGCACTCGGCGACCTGCTGATCGACTCGGTCATCGCCACTCGTCGTCAAGAAGCGACCACGACCGCATCGCTCTCTCGCGAAGCCCAAATCGCTCGCTCTCGGAGGAGGTACTAGACGTGGCCATCGAAGAGCTGCCGGCTGTAGACGTTCATATGCACCCTTGGCGCAGTGCGCATTTGCTGGAACTCGATCCCGAAGGGTTCGAGGACCGCACAACGATGATGGGAATGTGTCAACTGACATCGGGGCGGGGATCTGACCTGCTCAGCCGCATCGAGGCGTTCACGGAGTCGACTCCGTTCGCGCTGAAACTGCGACGGGATCTCGCCCGGCTGTTCGGCGTCGAGCCGACTCGTCAGGCGGTCGCTCGTGCGCGCATGAGCGCGTTCAGTGCGGATCCGGCCGCATACGTGGGCTCGCTCCTCTCTGATGCGAACATCGCCGGCGTCTTCTACGACGAGGGCTACCCTCAGCCCACGATGTCCTTCGAAGAGTTTCAGGCCGAGTGCCCGACGACACGTTTCCGTGTGGCTCGTCTGGAGCCGTGGGTCGATCAGATTCGCGGGTCTGTCGCGGATTTCGACGAGCTGGCGCACCTGTTCTCCGACAAGGTGCGTGAGGCGCTCGCAGACGAGAACCTCGTCGCGTTCAAGTCGGTGATTGCTTATCGGACCGGCCTCGACATCGGCAACCCCGACCTGGACACCTGCCGGTCAGCGTTCACCGGCTGGAAGAACGACGGCTTCCGGGAAAGCCGTGAATTCTCCAAGCCGATTCGGGATCGGCTCCTGCGCAAGGCGTTCGACCTCGCGTCCGACCGTCGCGTCCCGATTCACATCCACTCCGGTGGCGGCGATCCGGACGTACTCCTCAAGTACGCCCGCCCGGCCAACATCTTCGACCTTCTGACCGACTACTCGTCGCACCCGGTCGTCCTCATTCACGCCGGCAACCCGTGGATCGAAGAAGCAGCCTACTTGGCGTCAATTCTCCCAGAGGTCTACATCGACACGTCGGTGATGGTGCCGTGGCATTCGCTCGCCATCGACCAGAAGCTGGAAGTGCTCCTCGGTGTGGCACCGCCCGCCAAGATCATGTACGGATCTGACGAAGCGAGTGAACCTGAGGTGCTTTGGCAGTCGGCACATATCATGCGCGCATCATTGCGCCGAGTTCTGGACAAGGCGGTCAAGGACGGCTGGTTCACGGACGACGACAGCGTGAACATCGCGCGCGGTGTCCTTGGTGAGAACGCTTTGACGCTGCACCGGGGGAAGATATGAGCTCGAAATCCGACGAGGCCGTACTCCTTGAGGCACAGCGGGTGCGAGACGCATCCGCTGACGCCATCGACGAGATCCTGGCCGATGTCGAGGACTGGGTGAACCACGACTCACCGACCTTCCACACAGACCTCGTCGACCAGCTGGCAGATCGGATTGCCGGCCGGGCCACGGACTACGGTCTGGAAGCAGAGCTGCTCGAAGGTACGGGCAACGGAAAGTACCTGCACGCGGCGCTCGATGGTCCCGGGTCGGCGAAGGTCGCACTGCTGTGTCACCACGACACCGTTTTCGCGCCTGGCACGGCCGCTGCTCGTCCGTACTCGCGGAAGGAGGGACGGATCTACGGGCCTGGCGTCTGCGACATGAAGGGTGGCATCGCGGTCGCTCTCCACGCGATGCGCTTCCTCGCATCCGGCCCGCGGCTCTTCGGGCGCGTGGAACTTGTCTCGGTGCCCGATGAGGAAGAGCGCGAGGGCAGGCCGGCCACGATCGACCGTCTGAAGGGGTTCGACGCGGTGCTCACCCTGGAGTGCGGGCGCGCCGACCACTCGATCGTCTCCTCTCGCAAGGGTGGTCGCTGGCTTGAGATCACCGCGCACGGACAGGCCTCGCACGCCGGCGTTGCACCAGTCGCCGGCCGCAACGCGGTGGGGGCTCTGGCCCGCGAGATTTCTCGACTTCATGCGCTGGACCAGGCTCGTGAGGGGCTGACCGTGAACCTGACCGCGTTGCACGGAGGCGCCTCGATCAACACGATCCCGGACGAGGCGACCATGACCTATGACATCCGAGGACTCACCGAGCGTGACCTTGAGTGGGTCGTCAACGAGATCACGAGGTATGCATCGCATGAGGGCATCACCTTCTCGGACCGGCTGATCGGCTGGACACCGCCGATGGAACGAACGGCGCCCGTCGAGCGACTTGCCGCGGCGACCATGGCCATTGGAAATCACCTGGGACTGAGCTTCGGCGAGGCGGCAACCGGAGGCGCGTCGGACGGCTCGTGGACCGCCCACGCCGGTCTGCCCACCCTTGACGGAATGGGCCCGACCGGCGATCTCGATCACACTGCCGACGAGTATGCCGAGGTCTCGACGTTCGCGCCGCGCGCGGGGATCCTCGCTGGACTCATCGCTGACATCAACAGGGGGCTGCTCAAGTAGGCCGCCGAGTCGCCCAGTTGGCGTCGCCGTCGGCGCGGAACGGCAGTCGGTCCGACAACGGCGCTCGGCCTTCGCTCCATCCGGCTCCGGGCTCTTCCCGCCCAGCCGCAGTTTCCCCGCCGCCGAGGCCATCAGGTAGGTGCCGGCGGACACGTAGGGCACCTGCCCGCCCAGCGTCCCCAACGCCCTGCCCGGCGAGGTCATCCCCGCCGACCTCGTGTCCTTCCCGCAGCGCACCGCCAACACCCAGGGCGGTCACGCCCGCGGAGCCTTCCCTCCCGGGCGCAGAACTCGCACAGCCAACCACACCAGATGAGGACCCTTCCATGAACATGCGTACCGGCCTTTTCACCAGTGCCACGGCCCTTGCCGTGGCGGGCACCCTGGTCCTCACAGGTTGCGGCAGTTCCACGAGCGACACGAACTCCGGTGCCGCGAGCCCGGGCACCTCGGGGAAGGCGGTCGGCGCCGACCCATCGCTGGCCGCGCTCGTCCCGGCCGACGTGAAGTCCAGCGGCAAGTTGATCATCGCCACCGACGCGGCCTACGCGCCGGTCGAGTTCAAGGACGACAAGGGCGTCATAGTCGGCTTTGACATCGACCTGGTTGTTGCGATCGCCGCGAAGCTGGGCCTGAAGGCCGACGTGCAGAACACCGACTTCACCTCCATCATCCCGGGCCTTGCTTCCAAGAAGTACCAACTCGGCATGAGCTCCTTCACGGACACCAAGGAGCGCGAGGCGACGGTCGACATGGTCACCTACTTCTCCGCCGGTACCTCGATCGCGGTGAAGAAGGGCAACCCGGACAAGATCGATCCGAACGACCTGTGCGGCAAAAAGGTCGCGGTCCAGACCGGCACCGTCCAGGCCGACGAGATCAAGGACAAGCGCAACCCTGACTGCGCCAGGGCGGGCAAGTCCACCATCCCGAACGACGGGGACAAGTTCACCCTGCAGACCGACGTCACCTCCGCCCTGGTGGCCGGCCGTGACCAGGCCATGCTGGCGGACTCCCCGGTCATCGACTACGCGGTCAAGCAGAGCGGTCAGCTGGAGAAGATCGGCAGCACCTACGACACCGCTCCGTACGGCGTGGTCGTCGCCAAGGGCTCCGACCTCACCAGGGCGGTGCAGGCCGCGGTCCAGGCGCTGATGGACGACGGCACCTACAAGCAGATCCTCGACAAGTGGGGCGTCGCGGCCGGCGCGCTCGACAAGTCCGAGGTCAACGCCGCCAAGAGCTGACCTCCGCCGAACCACACCCCGAAGGGCCCTGCCTAGTGAACCCCATAGCCCAGGGGGAGGTGAAGACGGGGCGGCCTGAAGCCACGAAGGCCGTCCCGGTCCGCCACCCCGGACGTTGGGCCGGAGTCACCGTCATCGCGGTCCTCGCGCTGATGCTGATCCACGCCCTCAAGTACAACCCCGCCTTCGAGTGGGACATCGTCGGCGCCACCATGCAGGACGAGACGATCATCCGCGGCATCTGGCGCACGCTCGAACTGACCGTGCTGTCCATGGTGATGGGCCTGGTCGGCGGCATCGTCCTGGCCGTGATGCGGCTGTCGCCCAACCCGGTGCTGTCCGGCACCGCCTGGGTCTACATCTGGATCTTCCGCGGCACCCCGGTCCTGGTACAGCTGGTCTTCTGGAACTTCCTCGCCGCGATCTGGCCGAAGCTGTCGATCGGCATTCCGTTCGGCCCGGCGTTCTGGTCGGCGAACACCAACGAGCTGATCCCGGTCTTCACCGCCGCGCTCCTCGCCCTGGGCCTGAACGAGGCCGCATACATGGCGGAGATCGTCCGCGGTGGCATCCAGTCGGTCGACGAGGGCCAGACCGAGGCCGCCCACGCCCTGGGTATGAGCCGCGCCGCCACCCTGCGCCGGATCGTGCTGCCGCAGGCGATGCGGGTGATCATCCCGCCGACCGGCAACGAGACCATCTCGATGCTGAAGACCACCTCGCTGGTCCAGGTCATCTCGCTGGCCGAACTGTTCACCGCCGGCCATGACATCTACTCCCGCACCTTCAAGACCATCCCGGTGCTGATCGCGGTCAGCATCTACTACCTGATCATGACGTCGATCCTCACCCTCGGTCAGTACTACATCGAGCGGCACTACGCCCGCGGCGCCAACCGCACGCTGCCGCCGACCCCCATCCAGCGGCTGCGCGGCCTGTTCGGCGGCCGGATCACCCCTCGGCCCACCTCCGGCGTGGTCCCCGGGACCGAGGAAGGCGGACACGTATGACCGAGCCGAGCAAGGCGCCGAGCGAGGTGACCAACGGCCACCCGATGGTCAAGGCCGTGGCCGTGCACAAGTCCTACGGCCTCATCGAGGTGCTCAAGGGCATCGACCTGGAGGTCAGGCAGGGCGAGGTGTTCGTCCTGGTCGGCCCGTCCGGGTCCGGCAAGTCCACCTTCCTGCGGTGCATCAACCACCTGGAGAAGGTCAACGGCGGCCGGCTGTGGGTCGACGGCGAACTGGTCGGCTACCGGCAGAGAGGCGACACCATCTACGAGCTCAAGGACCGCGAGGTCGCGCTCAAACGGCGCGACATCGGCATGGTCTTCCAGCGGTTCAACCTCTTCCCGCACATGACCGCGCTCGAGAACGTCATCGAGGCGCCTGTGCAGGTGAAAAAGGAAGGCCGTACGCAGGCCAGGGAGCGGGCGGCGGCCCTGCTGGAGCGGGTAGGGCTGGCCGACAAGGCCGGCACCTACCCTTCCCAGCTCTCCGGTGGCCAGCAGCAGCGGGTGGCGATCGCCCGGGCGCTGGCCATGAAGCCGAAGCTGATGCTCTTCGACGAGCCGACCTCCGCCCTCGACCCGGAGCTGGTCGGCGAGGTCCTCGACGTCATGCGGGGCCTCGCCGAGGAGGGCATGACGATGATCGTCGTCACGCACGAGATGGGCTTCGCCCGCGAGGTCGGTGACGCCCTGGTCTTCATGGACGGCGGTGTCGTCGTGGAGTCCGGCCACCCCCGAGACGTGATCACCGACCCCCAACACGAACGCACCAGGGCCTTCCTCTCCAAGGTCCTCTAAGGGCCCGTAAAGAATCAACACGTTGCTTCACGGTCTCACTGTCGTTGGTGTGGTATGCGCATACCGAGCGAGGTTCGTGACCAACTTGCCCTGAGATTCGGGGTGTTGTTCCCTCATCTGAATGAGCGGCAGCAGCGGCTGGCGCTGGCCGCCGAGGCCCGGCTGCTGGGGCACGGCGGGGTCCGGGCCGTCGCGCGTGCCGCGGGGGTGAGCGAGACGACGGTGCGGAAGGGGGTCTTCGAGCTGGAGGGCGGCGAGGGCCCGTTGCCCGATGGCCGGGTCCGCCGGGACGGCGGCGGTCGCAAGAACGCCGAGGAGCTTGACCCGCTGCTGGTTCCGGCATTGCTGGCGCTGGTCGAGCCGGACGAGCGGGGCGATCCGATGTCGCCGCTACGGTGGACGACGAAGTCGCTGCGGTCTCTGGCCGGGGAGCTCACCCGGCAGGGCCATGCCACGTCGGCGCCGACCGTGGGCAGGCTGCTGCGGGAGAACGGTTTCAGCCTGCAGGCCAATGCCAAGACTCTTGAGGGCGCTCAGCACCCCGACCGGGACACGCAGTTCCGGTACATCAACGACCAGGTCAAGGACCATCAGGCGGGTGGCGAGCCGGTGGTCAGCGTGGACACGAAAAAGAAGGAAGTCGTCGGGGAGTTCAAGAATGCCGGACGCGAGTGGCGGCCGGCCGGTGATCCGGTGCGGGTCGACGTCCATGACTTCCCCGGTGACGCACTGGGCAAGGCCCTGCCTTACGGCATCTACGATCTGGCGGCGAACACCGGCTGGGTCAGCGTCGGTACCGATCATGACACCGCGGCCTTCGCGGTCGAATCGATCCGCCGCTGGTGGAGCGGGCAAGGGCGCTTCGACTACCCGCGGGCCACCCGGCTCCTGATCACCGCCGATGCCGGCGGTTCTAACGGCTACCGCACCCGCGCCTGGAAGACCGAACTCGCATCATTCGCCGCCGAGACGGGCCTGGCCGTCACGGTCTGCCACATGCCTCCGGGCACATCGAAATGGAACCGGATCGAGCACCGGCTGTTCTCCGCGATCACGATGAACTGGCGCGGCCGCCCGCTGACCAGCTACGAAGTCATCGTGCAGACCATCACCGCGACCACCACACACACCGGCCTGAGCGTCCACGCCGAACTGGACCCCGGCAGCTACCCCACCGGGGTGAAGGTCAGCGACGTCGAGCTGAACGCGGTGCCGCTGACCGGCCATGCCTTCCACGGGGAATGGAACTACACCGTGCACCCCCGGACCGCCGAGTCGGCGCACTCCGACAGCCCTGCCGCCGGCCTCGACCGCGGGGCACTGTCGCACCCCGCCCTGACCGGCATGACCAGCACCGCACTGACCGCGCTGGCCGAGGCCCTGGCGACCGAATGGCAGGCGCTGCACGCACCGGACCGCACCACCCGGCGCGACGGCGGCGAACGGCGCCGGGCCCCGGGCGGCGGCCGCAGGGCCAAACTGGACCTGGCCGACCGAGTCCTGGCCACTGTGCTGCAACAGCACCTCGCCCTGCCGCCCACCGTGCTCGCCCGCCTGTTCACCGTCAGCAAGGACACCATCCGCGAGGCCACCGGCGAGATCAGACACCTCATGGACCAGCACGGACACACCCATGGCCCCGCAGCGGCACACCTGACCACCCTCACCGGCCTCTTCGTCTACGCCGCGACACACGGCGCCGCCCTCATACCACAGGCAAAACCCTCACCTTGATTCTTTACGGGCCCTTAGCTCTGTGTCGAGAATGGCGCCTGACGGGCATCTTCCCTGGTCAGGCGCCATTTTTCCTGTGCCTAGAAGAAGCCCAGCTTCTTCGCCGAGTACGACACCAGTAGATTCTTCGTCTCATGGTGGCCCATGCGCCGCACCGTCGTTGACCAGCAGGAATACTGCCTGTAGCCGCCGTCGGCGGGGCGGTCGGCCCGGGAATGGGCCGGATCTTGATCCTCAGACCCGATGCCTTTGGCTTTCGCCGCTGCCAGGCCCGTGATCCAGCCGGAACCGAAAACAGTGCGGCCCTCGCCCGACATGTCGTGAACCTCTCCACCGAGTCGGGCCACACCATTTTGAGGCACCATCGGGCGCGGGTGCCGTCCGACGAGGCGCCGACCGCTGCCGTGCGCCGGCTGGGGCATCGTGCCGAGGTCCGCGGCGGGCCTCCTCCCGGGGCGTACGCGTGCGGTGTGCGGAATTCGCCCAGCTCCACCTGGCCGATGTGGGGTCCGCCTCCGGGTGCCCCGGGGACGCGGGCCTGTTGTGACTTCTCCCACCTGCTCTTGCCGGGGAGAGGAACGCTTACCTACGTTCGGTCGCATGTCCCCCGATGGCCGCGCCCTTCCTGGCGAACCAGCCGAACCCGCTGCAGCGAGCAGGCCCGCGGCGGACCGACCTGGCGCCCTCCCCTTGGTCGGCCTGGACGTCGACCTGAGCTCACACGAACTGCTCCGGCGCGCTCATGTCCTGGACGCTCTCGGCCCCGACTGGGACCCCGTTGCCGCACTACGCGGCGAGGAAGCGGCGTATGAGCTGCTCTATTCCGGACTCAGCGCGGAGCAGCAGCGTGTGTACGACGAGCTGGTGTCGGCCGGTGTGCTTCCGCAGGGAGGGGGCGGCCATGCTGCCGCTTGACCCGCAGGCCGATGTCGGGCGTCGCGCCTGGGTGGCCTGCCCGAACTGCGACGACCGTCGCGGGTGCGCCACCTGCGAGCAGGGGCGCACCTGCTCCGAGCACTGGCGCTACCTGCTGTCCAGCGTCGGCAGTCTGCTCCACCTGCAGTGCCGGTCGTGCACCCACATCTGGACACACGAGACCCATTTTGGTGCCACCCGCTCCCCGTGGGAGCGCATCACCAGCGGCCTGCGACGACGGTGATCATTCACAACGGCTGACTCGCTGAGCCGGGTCGTCGGTGTCGCCGCGGTCCAGGGCCGGTAAGGCCGGACGGCGGATCGGCGCCCGCTTTCGGATGACCTGACCGTCTGCCGTCGGGGACGGCAGACAGCCCTGGCCGAGGATCGCGGTCGGCGGCCATCGCTGCCTGCCGTTCGTCCGCCCGGAGGCAGCCGTGCACATCCTGCTCCTAGCCAGCGCGTTCAACAGCCTCACCCAGCGTGCCCACGCCGAGCTGCGCGACCATGGCCACACCGTGGCGGTGGAACTAGCCCTGCCCGGCAGCCCCTTGTCGGAAGCCGTGCGACTGCATGCACCGCAGCTCATCGTGGCGCCGATGCTGAAGACGGCGATTCCCGAGGAGGTGTGGACGGCGCACACGTGTCTCGTCGTCCATCCGGGGCCCGTGGGCGACCGCGGACCGTCCTCCCTGGACTGGGCGATTCACGAGGGCG
The DNA here is from genome assembly GCF_026341515.1 of Streptomyces sp. NBC_00878. NCBI lineage: Bacteria > Bacillati > Actinomycetota > Actinomycetes > Kitasatosporales > Streptomycetaceae > Streptomyces > Streptomyces sp. NBC_00878. Next base: position 9,684,607 of record NZ_JAPEOK010000001.1, read on the forward strand.
TCGACCAGTGGGGCGTCACCGTCCTGCAGGCCGATGGGGAGATGGACGCCGGTGACGTGTGGGCCTCCGTACCGTGCCGGGTCCCTCAGGTGCCCAAGAGCGAGCTGTACCGAGGCGAGATCGCCGACGCAGCGCTCGAGGCCGTCATGCTCGCGGTGGAGCGCTTCGCCGGGGGAACCCACGTACCGCGCAAGCAGGATGCGGCACGCACGGCGGGCGCCCCCCTACGTCTGCGTCCGTACCTCGACCAGAGCGTACGGCGGATCGATTGGGCCGAGGACTCCACACGCGATGTCCTGCGCAAGCTGAGAGCGGCGGACTCGCAGCCCGGTGTGCTGGATGTGCTGCTCGGCGGTGAGTGGTATCTGCACGGCGGTCATCCCGAGAGCGTGTTGCGCGGCCGCCCGGGCGAGCTGCTGGCCACCCGCGCCGGGGCGGTCTGCCGGGCCACCAAGGACGGCGCCGTGTGGATCCCCGAACTGCGGTCCCGGCGCGAGCCGGGGCAGCCGCCCACGTTCAAACTGCCTGCCGTGCGGGCCCTGGGCGACCGGCTGCCGCCGCTGCCCGAGCACGCCCTGCCCCTGTTGCCCGAAGTGCGGCACCGTACCTGGACGGACATCCGCTACCGGGAGGATGGGAACGTGGGCTTCCTCTCGTTCTCCTTCCCCGGCGGCGCCATGAGCACGGAGCAGTCCCGACGTCTGCTGGACGCCTACCGGGAAGCGTGCGCGCGGCCCACATCGGTGCTGGTGCTGGGCGGCGAACGGGACTTCTTCTCCAACGGGATCCACCTGGGCGTCATCGAGGCCGCAGCCGACCCCGCCGCCGAGTCCTGGGCGAACATCAACGCCATCGACGATCTGGTCGAGGCGGTCCTGACGACGACGGACCGGCTGGTGGTCTCGGCGGTCGCGGGCAACGCCGCGGCGGGCGGGGTGATGCTCGCCCTGGCGGCCGACGAGGTGTGGTGCCGCTCGGGCGCCGTGCTGAACCCTCACTACCGTCTGATGGGCCTGTACGGCTCGGAGTACTGGACGCACACCCTGCCGCGCAGGGTGGGTCCCGCGACGGCCGAACGGCTCATGCGTGAGGCTCTGCCGGTGAGCTCGGCGAGCGCACTGCGCCTCGGGCTCGTCGACCGGGTGGTCGACTGCGGTCCCGATGAGTTCGCGCGGGAGGTCGGCGGCCTGGCGGCACGTCTGGCGTCACTTCCGGCGACTGCGTCACGGATCACCGCGAAGAAGACGGAGCTCGACCGGCTGGAGAGTGCGACCCCGCTGGCCGGCTTCCGTGAGCAGGAGCTGGCCCGGATGCGCCGGACCTTCGACGACCCGGACGCCCCGTACCACGCTGTGCGGCGTTCTTTCGTCCACAAGGAGCGGCCGGCGTGCACCCCGCCGCACCTCGGTCCGGCCGCGGTTGCGCAAACCGGTCCGACCCCCTCCGCCGCCGATGTCACCGGAACGGCCCTCGACGGTGTCCCATCACGGCCGAAGGGCTGATACGAAGAAGGACGAAGGTCGAAATGCAGGCTTTCATTCCTTACCTCCCCAGGAGGCGGTCCCATGACTGAGGCGGCGCCCGGCACGGTCAGCGCTGTGGACGCAGGCGGCTCGCCCGCCGACGAGACACCCACGATCCACATTCTCTGGATCAACGCGGGGCTGAGCTGCGACGGAGACTCGGTCGCGCTGACGGCGGCCATGCAGCCCAGCATCGAGGAGATCGTGCTCGGTGTGCTGCCGGGTCTTCCGAAGATCGCCGTCCACTGGCCGCTCATCGACTTCGAGTGCGGTCCGGTCGGCGGTGCGGACACGTTCATCGAGTGGTTCTTCAAGGGGGAGCGGGGCGAGATCGACCCGTTCGTCCTGGTCGTCGAGGGCTCCGTCCCCAACGAGGCGATCAAGCCCGAGGGCTATTGGTGCGGCTTCGGCGACGACCCGGAGACCGGCCAGCCGATCACCACCAGCGAGTGGATCGACCGGCTCGCCCCGAAGGCACTGGCGGTCGTCGCCATCGGCACCTGCGCCACCTACGGCGGCATCCACGCCATGGCGGGCAACCCGACCGGCGCGATGGGCGTGCCGGACTACCTCGGCTGGGACTGGAAGTCCCACGCCGGGATCCCCATCGTGTGCGTCCCCGGCTGTCCGATCCAGCCTGACAACTTCTCCGAGACGCTCACCTATCTGCTCTACCAGGCGGCCGGCTCCGCCCCGATGATCCCGCTGGACGACAAGCTGCGCCCCACCTGGCTGTTCGGGGCCACCGTGCACGAGGGCTGCGACCGCGCGGGCTACTACGAGCAGGGCCAGTTCGCGATGTCGTACGACTCGCCGACGTGCCTGGTCAAGCTCGGCTGCTGGGGCCCGGTCGTCAAGTGCAACGTGCCCAAGCGCGGCTGGATGAACGGGATCGGCGGCTGCCCGAACGTCGGCGGCATCTGCATCGCCTGCACCATGCCCGGGTTTCCCGACAAGTTCATGCCGTTCATGGACGAGCCCCCCGGCGCCAAGCTGTCCAGCAACGCCAGCGGGGCGTACGGCGCCGTGGTCCGCAAGCTGCGGTCGATCACCGCCAGGACGGTGGACAAGGAGCCCAAGTGGCGCCGCACCGGAGAGAAGATCATCACCGGCTACCGGCCCCCGTGGTGAGCATCCGCCGCGGGTAGCGCGAGTAGTCCGCTCCCCGCTTCGTGCACCCCCCACACGACCTCCCGCGCAACGAAGGGCACGGCACACAGATGGCACCGAAGACGAAGGCGGCCGGCGACGGCAGCGGCCTGGTGGAGATGGCCTGGGATCCGATCACGCGGATCGTGGGCAGCCTGGGCATCCACACGAAGATCGACTTCAAGCAGAAGCGGGTCGCGGAGTGCTACAGCACGTCGTCGGTCTTCCGCGGCTACAGCGTCTTCATGCGCGGCAAGGACCCCCGCGACGCCCACTTCATCACCAGCCGCATCTGCGGGATCTGCGGGGACAACCACGCCACCTGCTCGGTGTACGCGCAGAACATGGCGTACGGCGTGAAACCCCCGCACCTCGCCGAGTGGATCATCAACCTCGGCGAGTCCGCGGAGTACATGTTCGACCACAACATCTTCCAGGAGAACCTGGTGGGGGTCGACTACTGCGAGAAGATGGTCAAGGAGACCAACCCCGGCGTCCTGGAACTCGCCGAGCGCACCGAGGCCCCGCACGCCGCGGAGCACGGCTACCGCACGATCGCCGACATCATGCGCTCGCTCAACCCCCTGGAGGGCGAGTTCTACCGCGAGGCCCTCCAGGTCAGCCGCTACACGCGCGAGATGTTCTGCCTGATGGAGGGCCGCCATGTGCATCCCTCCACGCTCTACCCGGGCGGCGTCGGCACCATCGCCTCCGTGCAGCTCTTCACCGACTACATGAGCCGCCTGATGCGCTACGTGGAGTTCATGAAGCGCGTCGTGCCCCTGCACGACGACCTGTTCGACTTCTTCTACGAGGCCCTGCCCGGGTACGAGGAAGTGGGCCGCCGCCGGGTCATGCTCGGCTGCTGGGGCGCGCTCAACGATCCCGAATACTGCGACTTCACCTACGCCAACATGACGGACTGGGGCCGGCGCATGTTCGTCACGCCCGGCATCGTCGTCGACGGCAAGCTCGTCACCAACGACCTCACCGAGATCAACCTCGGCATCCGCATCCTGCTGGGCAGCTCCTACTACGAGGACTGGCAGGGCCAGGAACAGTTCGTCACCCACGACCCGCTCGGCAACCCGGTGGACCCGCGCCACCCGTGGAACCAGCACACCATCCCCGCCCCGCAGAAGCGGAACTTCGACGACAAGTACAGCTGGGTCATGTCGCCCCGCTGGTTCGACGGCAAGGACCACCTCGCCCTGGACACCGGCGGCGGCCCCATCGCCCGCCTGTGGTCGACCGCCCTGTCCGGGCTCGTCGACATCGGGTACGTCAAGGCCACCGGCCACAGCGTGGTCATCAACCTGCCGCGCACCATGACCAAGCCGGAGACCAGCTTCGAGTGGAAGATCCCGAAGTGGTCCAACGCGCTGGAGCGCAACCGCGCCCGTACCTACTTCCAGGCGTACGCCGCCGCCGTCGCCCTGCACTGCGCGGAGAAGGGTCTCGCTGAGGTCCGGGCCGGACGCACCCAGACCTGGGAGAAGTTCGAGGTCCCGGACGAGAGCATCGGCGTCGGCTTCACCGAGGCGGTCCGCGGCGTCCTCTCCCACCACATGGTGATCCGCGACGGCAAGATTGCCAACTACCACCCGTACCCGCCCACGCCCTGGAACGCCAGCACCAGGGACACCTTCGGCACACCGGGCCCGTACGAGGACGCCGTGCAGAACACGCCCATCTTCGAGGAGAACACCCCGGAGAACTTCAAGGGCATCGACATCATGCGCGCCGTCCGCAGCTTCGACCCCTGTCTGCCCTGTGGCGTCCACATGTACGTCGGCGGCGGCAAGACCGTGAAGTCGATGCACGTGCCGACCGGCCTGAGCGGACTGGGCGGATGAGCGCGGTGACGGCCACGGCGCCGGTGAACGCGGAGCAGACCGGACGCCGCGTCGAGGAGGTGCTGGAGCGGCTGACCGCGAGCGGCGACCCGGCCGCCGCCGCGGCGGCGGAGGAACTCGTCCGGTCCCTCATGGACTTCTACGGTGCCGGCCTGGCCCGCATCCTCCACCTGCTGTCCGCCGCGCCCGGCGGACCGTCGGCGGGACTGCTCGGTGACGAACTGGTCGCGAGCCTGCTCGTCCTGCACGAACTGCACCCCGAGGACCGCGACACCCGTATCGCCCGCGCCCTCGACGTCGTACGGGAACACGCCCTGGAGGTCGTGGACTTCGACGAGGAGAGCGGCACCCTGACGCTGCGGGCCCGGGAGGCGGGTGGCTGCGGTTGTGGCTCCGGCTCCGGTGCGGGCGCTCGGGAGGCCGCGGAGGCTGCGCTCGCCTGCTTCGCGCCGGAGGTCAGGGCCGTCGACGTCCGGACCGCGCCCGCCGGGCCCACGCTCCTGCAGATCAGCACGGCACCGACGGGGGCCCGATGACGGCGTCCCCGGCGACGCGCACGCCCGGCCTGCGGAGGTTCCTCACCGAGCGACCTCCGCGGCCCGAGCGGTGCGAACTGTGCGCCGTGACGGTGGAGTCGGACCACCGTCACCTGGTCGACACCGAGAAGCGCGCCCTCGTCTGCGCCTGCGTCCCCTGCGCGCTGCTGATGGCACAGCCGGGCGCCGCCGCAGGCCGCTTCCGCACGGTCCCGGCCCGCTACCTCACCGACCCCGGACACCGCCTCGACGAGAGCACGTGGGAGGCGTTGCAGATCCCGGTCGGCGTCGCCTTCCTCTTCCGCAACGCGGCCCTCGACCGGCTGGTCGCCCTCTACCCGAGCCCGGCCGGAGCCACTGAGAGCGAACTCGAACCGGCCACGTGGACGGCGGTCCTCGGCGGCAGCCGCCTCGCCGAACTGCTCGAACCCGATGTGGAGGCGCTGCTGCTGCGCCGCACCGAAGGCCGCTTCGAGTGCCACCTCGTACCGATCGACATCTGCTACGAACTCGTCGGCCGTATGCGCCTGTTGTGGCAGGGCTTCGACGGCGGGGCCGAGGCCCGCGCCGCGCTGGACGCGTTCTTCGCGGAGGTCGCGCGCCGCGTCCGGCCCGTGGACGAGGCGGGACACCCGTTGAAGGAGGCGGTGCGGCCGTGACCGAGTTCTCCTTCGCCTGCACCGGTGTTCGCGCCGACCGGTACGCCGCCGGACCGACCCTCGTCTTCCGGCTGCGCGTCACCGCCGCCGGCAACGCGCACGTGCACGCTCTCGCACTGCGCTGCCAGATCCGTATCGAACCCGCCCGCCGTGGCTACGAGTCCGCCGAGGCCGACGGGCTGGCGGACCTCTTCGGCGAGCGCTCACGCTGGGGCAGCACGCTCAAGCCGGTGCAGTTCTCCCAGGTTTCGCTCATGGTCCCGAGCTTCACCGGAGAGATCGAAGCCGACCTCGTCGTGCCCTGCACCTACGACATGGACATCGCCGCGACCCGCTACCTCACCGCCCTCACCGACGGCGAGGTTCCGCTGCTGATGCTCTTCTCCGGTACGGCGTTCACCGGAGCCGGCGGTTTCCAGGTCGAGCCGGTCCCGTGGGACCGGGAGGCGGCCTTCCGGATGCCGGTCGCCACCTGGCGGGAGATGGTCGAGCAGCACTTCCCCGGGTGCGGCTGGATCCGGCTGCCGCAGGACACCATGGACGCCCTGCTCGCCTACCGCTCCCGGCGCGCGCTGCCCTCCTGGGAGGCGGCCCTCAAGGCACTGCTTGACGACAGCGGTGCCGCGGACCCGCCCCGGAGCGACCCGTTGCGCGCGCTCACCGGCACCACCGGAAGGACGGATCCGTGACCGTGACCGCCTTCGCACCCGAGACGGAGGAGCGGTTCGCCCTCGCCCGGCAGGTGGCCGACGCCGTCCTTTTCGAGGGCTATGTGCTCTACCCGTACCGCGCCTCGGCGGCCAAGAACCGGCTGCGCTGGCAGTTCGGGGTCCTCGTACCGCCCAGCTGGGGCGCCGAGAGCGAGGAGCACGCCTTCCAGCACACCGAGTGCCTGATGGAACCGAAGGCAGGCGCGACTCTCTCGGTCGAGGTGCGCTTCCTGCACGCCCGACGGCGCACGGTGCAGCGGGCCCGCACGGACGGCGGCTACGACACGGTCTCCGAACTCCGCCTCGAAGACCGGGTGCTGGTGCCCTGGGACGAGGGCGGCGAGGAGCGTGTCGAGGTGGTCGCGTCGGTGGACGAACTCCTCGGCGACGGCAGCACCCATCCCTTCCGGCTCCCCGCCCGGGAGGACACCGCACCGGTCCTGGACGCGGCCGGCCGGACCGTGGGCCGGCTGGTCCGGCGGTGTGCGGAGATCAGCGGGAGGGTCCGGCTGTCCGCCCGCGAACTCGACGGTCCCTATCGGGCCATGCGGCTGACCGCCGTCGTCGAGAACACCAGCGACTGGACACCGCCCGAGGGACACGCCGCCGACCGGGACGCCGCGCTGCCGCATTCCCTGGTCGCCACCCACCTCCTCATGGCCCTCAGCGCCGGATCGTTCCTGTCGATGACCGATCCCCCCGAGTGGGCGAAGGGCGCGGTCGCCGCCTGCCGCAACCTGCACATCTGGCCCGTACTCGTCGGCGAACCCGGCCGCGCCGACCTCGTGCTGTCCTCGCCGATCATCCTGGAGGACCATCCGGCCATCGCACCGGAGAGCCCCGGCGCGTTCTACGACGCCACCGAGATCGACGAGATTCTCGCGCTGCGCACCGCGGCCCTCACCGACGAGGAGAAACGCGAGGCCAGGGGCACCGACGAGCGGGCGGCCGCCGCGATCGAGCTGGCCGACTCGATGCCGGCCGAGGTTCTGGAACGCCTGCACGGGGCGGTACGGAGTCTGCGCGAGGTCACCGGCCCGGACCCCGCCGCCCCGGACCTCGGCTTCCCCGACGAGTACGGGGTGCGGCGGCCCGACACGCCCTGGTGGGACCCCGCGAGCGACGCGGGCTTCGACCCGACACAGGACCGTGTGGTCGTGGACGACCGGTCGGTGGGCAAGGGCAGCCGCGTCGAGCTGCGCCCGGGCCTGCGGCGCACCGACGCGCAGGACATCTTCCTGAGGGGCAGCACCGCCAAGGTCGAGGCGGTGCTGCACGACGTCGACGGAGGGGTGCACCTGGCGGTCACGGTCGAGGGTGACCCGGGCGTCGACATCCGCCGCGAGCAAGGACGGTTCCTGTACTTCCAGCCCGACGAGGTCACACCGCTGGAGGACGACGTATGAACCTTCCCCCACCGGCAGGTCCGAGGACTCTCGTGGCGGGCATCGGCAACATCTTCCTCGCAGACGACGGCTTCGGCGTGGAGACCGCGCGCCGGCTGGCCGAACGGCAACTGCCGGAACACGTCGAGGTGGTGGACATCGGCGTACGCGGCGTCCACCTCGCCTACCAGCTCCTGGACGGCTACGACACCCTCGTCCTCGTGGACGCCACGGCACGCGGCGAAGCCCCCGGCACGCTGTACGTGATCGAACACGACGGCCCCAGCCGCGACACCGGCGCGGTCCCCGCGATCGACGGCCACCGGATGACCCCCGACACCGTCCTGGCGCTGTTGGGCACCCTCTGCGCCGGGACCGGCGGTGAGCTACCACGCCGCGTCCTGGTCGTCGGATGCGAACCCGCCTCGGTGGACGAGGGCATCGGTCTCAGTGCGCCGGTGTCCGACGCCGTACCGGAGGCCGTCCGGCTGATCGAAGAGCTGCTGCGGGGCGGCACGCCGTTCGTGGCGCAGGCCTCAACCGCTGAGGCTCAGACATGAGGAGAGACGGGATGAAGAAGATCGTCATCGGTGGAGCGGCTCTCGCCGCCATGGCCGTCGTCGTCGCCGAGGTGCTTCCCGACATCAGGCGCTACCTGCGGATCCGACGGATGTGAACCGGGGGCGCCACCCGGCGGTGCCGTGCGGTTGCGTCGAACGGCGTACCTGCCCGGCCGGTGACGGCGTGCCGGGCCATGCCCCCGAGTGTGCGCGCCTCTAATGAGGCGGTCGGGAGCCAGGCTGTGGAAGGACGGAGACTCATGCACGAGATGTCCGTCGCGCTGGCCGTCGTCGACCAGGTGGCAGAGGCCGCCACCCGGGCCGGAGATGTCACGGCGGTGCGGTCGGTAAGGCTCCAGGTGGGCGAACTGGCCGGCGTCGTATCCGATGCGCTCGCCTTCTCCTTCGAACTTGCCTGCGCCGGAACCCTGCTGGAAGGCGCCGAACTGCTCACCGAAGCGGTGCCGGGGCGCGCCCGCTGCACGCCCTGTGCCCACGCATGGGCCGTCGGCATGCCGCCCCGGCTGACCTGCCCCGCGTGCGGCGGGACCCGTACCGAACTGCTCGCGGGCCGGGAACTGCAGATCGTCGACGTGCACTGGGACGACGGCGGTCCCCTGCACGCGCCCGCCCGCGAACCGATCTCCGAGGAGCGCTGAACCATGTGCCGTGTCGTCGACCTGCGCCAGGCCGTACTCGCGAAGAACGACGCGAGCGCCCATGAACTGCGCGCACACCTCGCGGCGCGAGGCACCGCGGTCGTCAACCTGCTGTCCAGTCCGGGCAGCGGCAAGACCGCGCTGTTGGAGCGCGAACTGCTGCGGGCACGAGAGCGGTCCGTTCCCGTCGCCGCGCTGACCGCCGATCTCGCCACCGAGAACGACGCGGCGCGCCTGGCGCGTTCCGGTGTCCCCGTCAAGCAGGTGCTCACCGATGGCCTGTGCCACCTGGAGGCGGAGATGCTCGCCGGGCACGTGGACGGGTGGCTGCCCGACGACACCCGGTTGCTGTTCGTGGAGAACGTCGGCAATCTGGTCTGCCCGGCCTCCTACGACCTGGGGGAGACCCTGAGGGTCACGCTCGCCTCCGTGACGGAGGGCGAGGACAAGCCGCTCAAGTACCCCACCGCCTTCGGCCTGGCCCACCTGGTCGTGGTCACCAAGACCGACATCGCGGAGGCCGTCGAGTTCGACGAGGCCGCGTTCCGCGCGAACGTGGAGCAGGTCAACCCGGGAGTCGAGGTGGTCCTGACCTCGGCACGCCGGGGGCAGGGGGTCGGCGCGCTGCTCGACAGGGCGATGGCGGCGGCGGATGGTGCACCCGTCCACTCGCCGGTCATGGCCCGGCAGCTCCCGCACCATGGGCACACCTACGCGCACCCGGAGGTCACCGGCGCGATGGCCCACACCCACCCGTGAGCGGTCCACCCCTCGTGAGCGGTCCGCAGGCCCCGGCCGCCGTCGCCGAGGACACCCCGCTACGCCGCCGGGTCACCGTCCGGGGAGTGGTGCAGGGCGTGGGATTCCGGCCCTACCTGTACGGCCTCGCCACCGAACTCGCCCTGGCCGGACATGTGATCAACACTGCGGAGGGCGTCGTCGTGGAGGTCGAGGGCACCGCCTCGGCCGTGGCCCGGTTCTGCGACCGGATCGCCGCCCAGGCGCCGCCGCTGGCTCGCGTCGAGTCCGTCCACCACCGGGAGATGTCTCCCGCCGGTACCGTCGGCGGCACCGCTTTCACCATCCTCGCCTCCCACTCCGGCGGACCGGCCCGCACCCTGGTCTCCCCGGACTGCGCCACCTGCGCCGACTGCCTCGCCGAGCTGGGCGATCCGGCGGACCGGCGGTACCGCCACCCGTTCGTCAACTGCACCCACTGCGGCCCGCGTTTCACGATCGTCACCGGGGTACCGTACGACCGGGCCCACACCACGATGGCCGGCTTCGCGATGTGCCACGACTGCGCCCGCGAGTACGCGGATCCGGCCGACCGTCGCTTCCACGCGCAGCCGGTCGCCTGCCCGGCCTGCGGGCCGCGTCTGCGGCTACTCGTCCGCCAGGAGCCAGGGCTCAGGAGTGTCGAGGGGGCGGACTCGGTCACCGAGGCGCGCGCACTGCTGACGCGGGGGGCGATCGTCGCCGTGAAGGGCCTGGGCGGCTACCACCTGGCCTGCGATGCCACGAACCAGGCGGCGGTCGCCCTCCTACGACGCCGGAAGGCGCGCGGGGACAAGCCGTTCGCCGTCATGGCCAGGACCGCGGACGACGTCCGGCACCTCGTCCGGCTGAACCCCGAGGAGCGGAGCCTGCTCGAAGGCCGGGCCAGGCCGGTCGTGCTGATGAGGCGGCATCCGCACCTGTCGTACGCGGCCGGTGACCCGCGGCCCGCCGAGGCCGTCGCGCCCGGCAGCCCCGACCTCGGCGTGATGCTGCCGTACACGCCCCTGCACCATCTGCTGCTCGGCCTGCCCGGCGACCCGGACGGCCCCCGGCTGCTCGTCATGACCAGCGGCAACGTGTCCGGTGAGCCGATCGTCACCGACGACACCGAGGCGCTGGAGCGGCTCGCGCACCTGGCCGACGCCTGGCTCACGCACGACCGGCCGATCCACGTCCCGTGCGACGACTCGGTGGTCCGCGTCTGCGACGGGGAGCCGCTGGTGATCCGCCGCTCCCGCGGCTACGCCCCCTTGCCGGTGTCCCTCCCGCTGCCCGTGCGACCGGCCCTCGCGGTCGGCGGAGACCTGAAGAACGCCTTCTGCCTGGGGGCGGGCCGCCGCGCCTGGCTGTCGGCGCACATCGGCGACATGGACGACGTCGCTACGCAGCGGGTCTTCGAGCGCGCGGTGGCGCAGTTGGAGTCCATCACCGGAGTACGGCCCGAGAGCCTGGTCTCCGACCGGCATCCCGGCTACCGCTCCGTCCGCTGGGCCGACCGGAATGCGGTGCACCGGCCCGTCGTACGCGTCCAGCACCATCACGCGCACATCGCCGCCGCGATGGCCGAGCACGGGCTGGACGGCACCCGGCCGGTGATCGGCGTCGCCTTCGACGGCACGGGCCACGGCGACGACGGCGCCGTGTGGGGCGGGGAGTTCCTGCTCGCGGACTACGACCGCTTCACCCGGTTCGGGCACCTCGCGTACGTTCCGCTGCCCGGCGGCGACGCCGCGGTGCGCCGGCCGTACCGCATGGCGCTGGCCCATCTGAGGGCGGCCGGGATCGGCTGGTCCGACGACCTTGCTTGTACGGCCGCCTGCCCGCCCGGCGAACTCCGGCTGCTGGAACGGCAGTTGGAGCGCGACCTGAACTGTGTCCCCACGTCCAGCATGGGTCGGCTCTTCGACGCCGTGTCCTCGCTCGCCGGGGTGTGCCACCACGCCGGATACGAGGCACAGGCCGCCGTCGAGCTGGAGGGTGCGGCTCTGCGCGCGCCCGCCGACGACACCACCGCGTACGCCTTCGCCCTGTGCGAGTCGGAGGAGACCGGCGGCGGCGTCGTACGGGCCGATCCGGCCCCCGTGCTCGCGGCGATCGTCCGCGACCTGCGGGTCGGCGTCGAGCCGGCCCTGGTCGCGGCTCGCTTCCACCGGGGCGTAACCGGCCTGGTGCACCGGGTCTGCGCGCGGGCGCGAGAGCGGCACGGGCTGGACACGGTCGCCCTGACGGGAGGCGTGTTCGCCAACACGCTGCTCTCCTCGGCCTGTGCCGTTGCCCTGCGCGAGGACGGCTTCACTGTCCTGCGGCACCACCTGGTGCCGCCCAACGACGGCGGCCTGGCGCTGGGCCAGCTGATGGTGGCCGCCCGGGCCACTCTCACCCCCACTCCCACCGACTGAGCGACGCGCGACCGACAGCGAGGAGAGGCCCATGTGCCTGGCGGTACCCGGCAGAGTGCTGGACATCGAGGAACGGGACGGCACCCGGATGGCCACCGTCGATTTCGGCGGCGTGGTCAAGGAGGTGTGCCTGGAGTACCTGCCCGACCTCCAGGTCGGCGAGTACGCCATCGTCCACGTCGGGTTCGCCCTGCAACGGCTGGACGAGGAGTCGGCGCGCCAGACGCTCGGACTCTTCGCCGAACTCGGCCTGCTGCAGGAGGAGTTCGGTGACCCCTGGGAGGCGGCGGCGGAGGCGGGCGTGGACCCGGTGGAAGAGGTGCGCAACCAGTGAAGTACATCGACGAGTTCCAGGACCCGGAGCTGGCGCGTCGGCTCCTCGACGACATCCACGCCACGGTGACCAGGCAGTGGGCCCTGATGGAGGTGTGCGGAGGGCAGACGCACAGCATCATCCGGCACGGCATCGACCAACTCCTGCCGGAGGAAGTCGAGTTGATCCACGGTCCCGGCTGTCCCGTGTGCGTGACCCCGCTGGAGGTCATCGACAAGGCGCTGGAGATCGCCTCCCGACCGGAGGTGATCTTCTGCTCCTTCGGTGACATGCTGCGCGTGCCGGGCACGGGACGGGACCTGTTCCAGATCCGCGCGGAAGGCGGTGACGTGCGTGTCGTCTACTCACCGCTCGACGCGTTGCGGATCGCGCAGCAGAACCCGGGCCGCGAGGTGGTGTTCTTTGGTATCGGCTTCGAGACGACGGCGCCCCCCAACGCCATGACGGTCCATCAGGCCCGGAGGCTGGGCATCGAGAACTTCAGCATGCTGGTGTCCCATGTCCGCGTACCCCCGGCCATCGAGGCGATCATGTCGTCGCCGAGCTGCCGTGTGCAGGGCTTCCTCGCGGCCGGGCACGTCTGCAGCGTGATGGGTGTGGGGGAGTACCCGGAACTGGCGGAGCGCTTCCGGGTGCCGATCGTCGTGACGGGCTTCGAGCCACTGGACATCCTCGAAGGCGTGCGCCGGGCCGTCCGCCAGCTGGAACGCGGCGAGCACACCGTCGACAACGCCTACGCCCGTGCCGTCCGCCCGGAGGGAAACCCGGCCGCCCGGGCCATGCTGGAGGACGTCTTCGAGGTCACCGACCGTGCCTGGCGCGGCATCGGGGTGATCCCCGACAGCGGCTGGCGACTGTCGCCGAAGTACCGGGACCACGACGCCGAGTACCGCTTCTCGGTCGGCGACATTCGGACGGCCGAACCCGCCGAGTGCCGCAGCGGAGAGGTCTTGCAGGGGCTGCTCAAGCCGCACGAGTGCGAGGCCTTCGGCACTCTGTGCACCCCGCGCACGCCCCTGGGGGCCACCATGGTCTCCAGCGAGGGCGCCTGCGCGGCGTACTACCTCTACCGGCGGCTCGACGTGCCCACCACCACGACGGTTCGGGAGGCGAGCCCCGTTGTCTGACACCACCGATCTCCCCGTTCCGGCCGCTCTGGACATCGAGGCGTGGACGTGTCCGGCACCCGTGCGTGACCGGCCGCGTGTCGTCATGGGCCACGGGGGCGGTGGAGTCCTTTCCGCCGAACTGGTCCAGCAGATCTTCGCACCCGCCTTCGGAGGTGAGGTGCTCGCCCAGATGGGCGATGCCGCCCTTCTCTCCCTCGGTGGTGCCCGGCTGGCGTTCTCCACCGACTCCTACGTGGTGCGGCCGCTGTTCTTCCCCGGCGGCAGCATCGGTGACCTGGCGGTCAACGGAACCGTCAACGACCTCGCCATGAGCGGCGCCCGTGCCGCCTACCTCTCCTGCGGATTCATCCTGGAGGAGGGCGTCGAGCTGGACGTGGTCACGCGGGTGTCCGAGGCGCTGGGTGCGGCCGCGCGCACCGCCGGTGTGGAGGTGGCGACCGGCGACACCAAGGTGGTGGAGGCCGGACACGGCGACGGGATCTACATCAACACCGCGGGCATCGGTCTCGTCCCCGCGGACGTCGACCTGCGCCCGCAGCGGGTCGTCCCCGGGGACGTCGTGATTGTCAGCGGCGCCATTGGCGTACACGGGGTGGCGGTCATGAGCGTTCGCGAGGGCCTGGAATTCGGCGTGGAGATCGAGAGCGACTGCGCGGCACTCGGCGGCCTGGTCGACGCCATGCTCGCCGTCACCCCGGACCTGCACGTCCTGCGCGATCCCACGCGAGGCGGCCTGGCCGCCTCGCTCAACGAGATCGCGCAGGCCTCCGGCACAGGAGTGGTCATCCGCGAACGCGACGTCCCGGTCCCGACGGCCGTGGCCAACGCCTGCGCCATTCTCGGACTGGACCCCATGTACATCGCCAACGAGGGCAAGCTGGTGGCCTTCGTCCCGCGCGAGCACGCCGACGCCGTCCTCGAGGCGATGCGAGCCCATCCTCTGGGCGCGGGCTCCGTGATCATCGGTGAGGCCGTCGAGGCGCATCCCGGCATGGTCGTGGCCCGGACCGGCCTGGGGGGAACGCGCGTCGTCGATCTGCCGATCGGGGAGCAACTGCCGCGGATCTGCTGACAGGGGCGTCGCCTGTCGAGGAGTCGGCCGTGCGGGCGCCGACCGGACCGTCAACCCGGTCGGCGCCCGGACGGCGGGTCCTGTGGGTCACGCCGGTTGTGGCAGAAGCGTCTCATCCACATCGGGTGACCGGCCGTGTTGCCCGGTGCCCTGGCTACGGCTGGGGCTGGGGCACTTTCCGTGCGGTGGCTCGGACGAACGTGACGCGCGCGCCGGACCCCGACTCGCAGCGAGCGGCGGATCATCAGGGTCCGCGTCCTGCGCCGCCGGGGACCGGGCGTTTCGGGCCAGGAGAGTCGAAACAGGCGGCCATCAAGAAGCTCGGGAACATCCCCGACAGCGGCCGCAAGGCAAGAGGGCCAGACGGGAGGGAGCCAGCCGCGCCTGGGCGTAGTCGTGCCCCAGGCCGACCTCTCCCAGCACCGCGCTGTTCGGCACGACGCAGTCGGCGAACTCGACCTCGCTGTGGCCGCCGGGGTTGCTGTGGTCCAGGGTCGGCATCCGCCGGCCCACCGTCATCCCCGGGTTGTCCTGGTCCACCAGGAACAGGGTGACGCCGTGGTCGGTGTTCGCCACGCAGATGGTGAACGCGGCGCCCTCGGCTCCCGTGGTGAAGTGCTTCCTTCCGTTGATCACCCAGCCGTCGTCCGTCTCCTCGGCGACGGTCATCAGCATGCCCGGGTCGGAACCGGCGCCGGGGGCGGGCTCGGTCATGGCGATGGCCGAGCGCACGTCGCCCGCCGCCAGCGGAGCGAGGTAGCGGCGGGCCTGCTCCTCGTCGCACGCGTGTGCCGGCAGGTGGATGTTGCCGTCGTCGGGAGCCGAGCAGTTGAGGGCGAGCGGGCCGATCAGGCCGGTGCCCGCCGCCTCCATCACCGGCGCCGCGCCGCGCATGTCCAGGCCGAGGCCGCCGTGCTCGACGGCGGACATCGGTCCGAAGACGCCCGCCTCCTTGGCAGCCTTCTGCAGCTCCAGGCGCAGGGCGTCGTCCATCGGGCGGCCGTCCACCACCAGTTCCCGCTCGACGGGGAGGACATGGTCGTCGATGAAGGAGCGGGTACGTATCGCGAGTTCCTGCGGGCTGGGCACCTCGGAATTCCTCCTTGATGGGCGGCCGTCACGTGGCATGACGCGACCATTGCGCCAGAACGCCGCGGCCAAGGCGGGCGTCATTGCCAGAACCAATCGGCCGAGTGGAGTCCGGTCCGTGATCGTCCTTCCGCTCTTGTGCGGAGAGACTGCCGATGCGCCGACACGAGGAGGAAGGAAACCGTGGTGACTCTGGCGGACTGGATGGCCCTGGACGTTGCGGCCGTCCGTGACGAAGCGGCTCAAGTGCGCTCGTTCGAACTGGTCGATCCGGACGGCGCGGCGCTGCCGGAGTGGGCACCGGGCGCGCATATCGGCGTACTCGCCCCGGATACCGATCCGGAAATGGTCCGCCAGTATTCACTCTGCGGGGAGCCAGCCGATACCGGGCGCTACCGTATCGCGGTATTGCGCGAGGAGAACGGTCGCGGTGTCTCGCGTTCTCTGCACGAAAGCGTCGAGGTTACCTCCCGGCTCATGGTGCGTGGCCCGCGCAACAACTTTTCGCTCGTCGCCGCGCCGCGTTACCTCTTCATCGCGGGCGGAATCGGCATTACGCCCATCCTGCCGATGCTCCGCGCGGCACAGGAGCGGGGCACGGACTGGGCGCTGTACTACGGGGGCCGGTGGCGCGAGCGGATGGCGTTCCTCGCGGAACTCGGCGGCTACGGCGAACGCGTACGAGTCCGGCCCGAGGACGAACACGGGCTGCTGCCGCTGGCGGAGATCCTGGACGCCGCGGGGCCCCGGACCGCGATCTACGCCTGCGGCCCCGAGCCCCTGCTTGCCGCCGTCGAGCGGCGGTGGGGCGAGCGGAGCGTGGGGACCTTGCACATCGAACGGTTTCAGCCGCGCCCGCAGGAACCAGCCGCGGTGCAGGACGACGGGTTCGACGTCCGCGTCGCCAGCACGGGTACGACGGTCCGCGTCGGTCCCGGGCAGTCCATCATGGACGCCCTCGGCGCCGCGGGCGTCGAGGTTCCGGCGTCATGTCGCGAGGGACCCTGCGCCAGTTGTGAGACCACGGTGCTCGACGGAGAGGCGGAGCACCGTGACTCGGTGCTGTCCGACGAGGAGCGCGCCACCGGCGCCACGATCCGCGAGGCGGCGCAGCTCGTTCATGTCACCGAGTTCGACGGCGAGCACGATCAGCTCGTCGACCGAGCCGGGGGTGCCGTGCTCTGCAAGCCCTAAGCGCTACGGCGCGATGTTCGACGCACTCGACCCCCGTGGCCGCCCACCCATCAACTCGTCGGCCGACAAGCAGGGATGGATGGCGTTCCTGACGAAACTGGGGGAGGCCCGCAAGACGGGCACGGTCGGCGACGTCCTCGACCTCTGTCTTGAGCAGCAGCTCTTCGACGGCCTGGGGAAGGTGCGCGAGCGTCACCGCAAGGCCGTGTCACCATCCGACACCGACCCGCAGGCTGTGAGTGACGACAAGGCCGAAGCCCGGGCGGCGGCGCGGTCGAAGGAGTACCAACAACTGCGCCAGGTGCCGTACGCGGAGTTGCTGGCGTTGAACGAGCACCTCGGCGGCGGCACGCCCTTCGCCACACAACACGGAGTCAAGGGACTGGAGTTCAACCGGGTCCTCGCCGTGGTCAGCAAGGGACACTCCCGCTTCCAGATCCCCGAGATGCTGGCTAACTTCTCCCGGCGCGACGAACTGATGGACAAGGAACTGGAGGCGTTCATCAGGGCACGCAACCTCTTCTACGTGGCATGCTCACGGGCCAGAGAGCACCTGGCCATCCTCTTCACCACGAAACTTGAGCCCGCTGCACTGGACACCCTCCGGGAGTGGGTCGACGAGTCGCGGATCACGTCGCTGCGGTTCGACGGGGATACGGTGGTGGGTGGCGAATGAGGGACGAGGCAGGCCGGACGGATCCCCGGGCCAACCCCGACAAGGGATGCCCTGGGTTGCTGGTCGCCCGGATGCGATCGCCTCATGACGACCTCGGGCAGCTCCCGGCCGCCAAAGATCACGGAGGAGGTGGGCGAAGGTCGGAGCGCCCCGCAGTCGCTCAGCCGTGAGCCCGTGTACCTCGACCGGCCCCGGGTCGCATCCAGGGTTGAGCAGGGTCGAGAACTCTCCGGACTGTTCGCCTTCCGGGCTGATCGTCACCACCGCGACGGACAGCATTCGGTCCCGTCGGGGTACGAGTACTGAGGTTTCTACATCGATCAGCGCCCAGTCGCAGGCGTAGTCACTTGCGGTGGGTATATCCAAGCCAGCAGAGACGAGACTCATCGCGTGGGTTACCCAATCAACTCGGTGACTTACGTGGCGTCGTGTGCCCTACTGCAGCCCGACTGACGGTCAGGGACAGGACTCCTCGAACTTGACCGCCTTGAGAGTGACCGGCTGCCCGTTGAGCGATGTGCCCGCGGCCGGCTCCTGCGTGCACACCTTCCAATTCGATTCGACCAGTACCCAGCGGTCGTCCGGCAGGGCATCCTTCACCGTGAGGGAGACACCGGAGTCCAGGGCGGAGCGCGCGGCCTTGACCGACTTGCCGGCGAAGTTCGGCACCTTGCCGCCTTCAGCGGTCGGCGGCTTCTCGTTCTTCGCCGGGCAGTCCTCCTTGAGCTTCAACGCCCCGAAGTCGAGGCCGGTGTCGGTCGGCTTGAAGGCGCCAGCCTCCATGGTCTGACTGTGTACCTTCCAGTTCCGGTCGAACGCCTGCATACGTTCCCGGCCAAGTGCGTCGTGGGATGTGAGCCCATGGAGACCGGCTCCCTGCGCTTTGTCCCGGGCTGACTGCAGGCCCATGCCGACGAAGTCGGGGACGGTCGCCTTCTTGGGCGCGTCGGCAGTCGGCTTGTCGTCGCTGGCCGTCTTGGCGGCTTCGCCGAGTTGGTCCGCACCTGGTCCGGATCTTGGTCCGTGATCTGTGGTGTTGGCGTGCGAGTCCTGCGGTACGACATGGCACATGTCGTAGAAGCCGCCTTCGGGCGTTCACGTGGTCTACATCGCTGCTGTTCATGCAGGTGGGGCCTTTGTGGTCCAGGCGCATCGATGGTGTTGGTGACAGCAACGTGACACGTGATGGGTCACTGAGGCCCCTGCCGGGCAGATGATGGCGGGGGCTTCAGCCTTCCTGAGCAGCGAGCGTCCGCTCCTCGATCCTGCTGCGGCGTCTGCGAACGCCTCCTTGAGGGCCCACAACGGGCGCCGCCGCGCGGCCACCCACTCGACCCGAACGCCAGCTCGTTGGTGCCCTGTCCTACTGCCCTCGAGAGGCGCCGCACTGGTGGTGAAACAACCTGAACCACACCGACTTCTACAACACACGCCGGCTGCACAGCGTCTGCGGCTGGCAGAGCCCGATCGACTACGAACTCGACTACTGGGTCGGCTTCACCGAGGAGCTGGCCGCATAGGAAGGTCTCCACGAAACCGGGGGATTGACACGGCGGCCAAGACGACCAAGCGCAAGAGAGCCGCTGTCAACGAGGTCTTCGCTGATGCTGTGGAGCGAGGCTACTTCACCCACAACCCGCTCATCGGCCTACGGCGGACGGCCCCTGCGGTGGATGACGAAGTCGACCCTGACTGCGTGCCAAATCCCGTGCAGGTGAGGCGGTTGCTGGGAGCGGTACGGCAGCTTCCGGGGCGTGGCCCCCATCTCTACGCCTTCTTCGGCTGCATGTACTACGCCGGGATGCGCCCGGCAGAAGTCATCAACCTCAGGAAGTCCCAGTGCCGACTTCCCCGAACCGGCTGGGGGCTGCTCAACCTCAAAGGAGGCATCGTCACCGCAGGAAAGGAATGGTCGGACGACGGCGCTGTCCATGAAACGCACTCGCTGAAGCGTCGCTCCGCGAAGACCACTCGTCCTGTTCCCATCCCGCCGGTGCTCGTGCGGATGCTCATTGAGCATATCGCCCGATTCGGGGTAACCGCTGACGGCCGGATCTTCCAGAACGCCGCCGGTAACTACATCGACGCCGCTGCCTACGGCATCACCTGGGGGCGTGCGAGGGAGGCCGCTCTCGCCATGGACGAACACGTGTTGAACCTGGCGAAGCGCCCATATGGCCTGCGTCATGCCGGCATTTCCTTTTGGCTGGCCTCGGGCGTGGACCCGGCCGAGTGCGCGCGCAGGGCCGGGCAGAGCATCCAGGTGCTCTTCCGGTACTACGCGAAGTTCCTGGCTGGAACACGCGACCGTGCCAACCAACTGATCGAGGACTCCATGAACCGTTGGGAGGAGTCTCCAGCGTCGGATGAGGCCGAGTTATCAGTGAGTTGGCCCGGAAATACCCCGGACCAACTGGTCAGCGGCGGGATGGCTGTGGGGCAAAGTCGGAGTAAGGAAGCATTTCGCCTTGTTGCCTGAATGATGGCTCGGAAGGGTGCCTGACGGGAGTTTCCCCAGGTCAGGCACCCTTTCGTTTGCCTTTAGAAGAAGCCCAGCTTCTTCGCCGAGTACGACACCAGTAGATTCTTCGTCTGCTGGTAGTGCTCCAGCATCATCTTGTGGTTCTCACGGCCTATGCCGGACTGCTTGTAGCCGCCGAACGCCGCGTGCGCCGGGTACGTGTGATAGCAGTTGGTCCACACCCGGCCCGCCTGGATCGAACGGCCCGCGCGGTACGCCGTGTTGATGTCCCGCGTCCACACACCGGCCCCCAGCCCGTACAGCGTGTCGTTGGCGATCTTGATGGCGTCGTCGAAGTCCGCGAACGACGTGACCGACACGACCGGGCCGAAGATCTCCTCCTGGAAGATCCGCATCCGGTTGTCGCCCTGGAAGATCGTCGGCTGGACGTAGTAGCCGCCCGCCAGCTCACCGTCGTACTCGATACGGTGACCGCCCGTCAGGACCTTGGCCCCCTCCTGCTGGCCGATGTCCAGGTAGGAAAGGATCTTCTCCAGCTGGTCGTTGGAGGCCTGGGCACCGATCATCGTCTCGGTGTCGAGCGGATGGCCGGGCTTGATCTGCTCGGTACGGGCGACCGCCGCGTCGAGGAACTCGCTGTAGTGGCCCTGCTGGACGAGCGCCCGGGACGGGCAGGTGCACACCTCGCCCTGGTTCAGCGCGAACATCGTGAAGCCTTCGAGCGCCTTGTCCCGGAAGTCGTCGTCCCGCGCCCATACGTCGTCGAAGAAGATGTTCGGCGACTTGCCGCCGAGTTCGAGCGTGACCGGCTTGATGTTCTCGGAGGCGTACTGCATGATCAGCCGGCCCGTCGTGGTCTCACCGGTGAAGGCGACCTTCGCCACGCGCGGGCTGGACGCCAGGGGCTTGCCCGCCTCGACCCCGAAGCCGTTGACGATGTTCACGACGCCCGGTGGCAGCAGATCCGCGACCAGGCTCATCAAGTAGTGGATCGATGCCGGGGTCTGCTCGGCGGGCTTGATGACGACCGCGTTGCCCGCGGCGAGCGCCGGGGCCAGCTTCCACACCGCCATCAGGATCGGGAAGTTCCACGGGATGATCTGCGCCACGACGCCCAGCGGCTCGTGGAAGTGGTACGCCACGGTGTCGTCGTCGACCTCGCCGAGCGAGCCCTCCTGGGCGCGGATCGCCCCCGCGAAGTAGCGGAAGTGGTCGATGGCCAGGGGGATGTCGGCGGCCAGCGTCTCGCGGACCGGTTTGCCGTTCTCCCAGCTCTCCGCGACCGCGAGCTTCTCCAGGTTCGCCTCCATCCGGTCGGCGACCTTGAGGAGGACGTCGGCGCGCGCGGTCACCGACGTACGGCCCCACGCGGGTGCGGCTGCGTGCGCCGCGTCCAGCGCGCGCTCCACGTCCTCCGCCGTGCCCCGCGCGATCTCGGTGAACGGCTGCCCGTTCACCGGACTCGGGTTCTCGAAGTACTGCCCGCGGGCCGGCGGCACGTACTCGCCGCCGATGAAGTGGTCGTACCGCGCCTGGTAGGAGACGATCGCGCCCTCGGTGCCGGGCGCCGCGTAACGGGTCATGTGCTCTGCCTCCCGTGGAAGGACCGCCCGCCGTTGGACGGCTCTCGGCGCGAGGGTAGGTGCGGGGAGGTTGCAGGTACGTTGCGCCGAGGGCGGGCAGGGACGCGGCCCCGTGGGCTGACGACTTGCCGGCTGAGGACTTGTGGGGCGTCGGAGTGGGGGTATCTGCGCGGGGCGTAGGAATGGGCATGGGCGTAGGGAAGCGAGCTTGGGTGCGGCGGACCCTGTTGTTGCTGGTCGGTGTTGTTGCCGTTGGCGTGAGCGGGCCTCGTGGCCATCAACGAGAGGTGGACGGCCCTCAGCGCAGAACCCGTCCGGGAGTCGCGGACTGTTCGGCCTCCAACTCCTCCAGACGTGCCCGTACCGGCGGCGTCGGCCGTATCGCGGCGAGTGCCCGCCATGCTTCGAGGTCGTCCTCGCCCCACGGCGCCTGCGCCCAGTCCGCCAGCAGATCGGGGTCGCGGCCCGTGACGAGCGCCGCACGCAGTCCATCCGCGAGGCGACGACGCAGCCGCGCCACCGCCGGGGCCCGCGAACCCGGCAGCAAGGGTCCGGCGTACGCCGACACCGCCGCCGTGACCGCGCCGACGCCGAGCTTGCGCTCCACCACCTCGACGTCGGACTCGACCGGAACCGTGAGCCGATACGGCCGCGAACCAAGCGTCCCCGCCCCGAGGAGCCGGCGCAGGCGGGCCAGCTCCGCGCGCAACGTCACCGGCGTCACCGACTCGTCCTCGTACAGCGCGCACAGCAACTCGTCGCCGGTCAGGCCCTCGGGGTGCCGGGACAGCAGCACCAGGATCTCGCTGTGCCTGCGGCTCAGGCGCACCTTCCTGCCGCCTACGACGAGCAGTGCCTCGTCCCGGCCCAGCGCGGTCAGTTCGAGCACGTCGGTCATGGTCGGGGCCGGGGTGAGCAGCGCCAGTTGGGACTCCGCGGCGCGGGCCACGGCCTGCACGAAACCCAGGCTGTGCGGATGCGCCAGCCCGTCCCCGCCGGTGATGTCCACCGCGCCGAGCAGCCGTCCGGTACGCGGATCGTGTACCGGAGCCGCCGCGCACGTCCACCCTTGAACGCGCCGGATGAAGTGCTCCGCGGCGAACACCTGCACGGGCCGGTCGAGCGCGACCGCCGTACCCGGAGCGTTCGTCCCCACCGCCGACTCCGCCCACCTCGCACCCGGCACGAAGTTCATCCCGTCCGCCTTCTGCCGTGTCCCGGGATGGCCCTCGACCCACAGGAGCCTGCCCTGCGCGTCGCACACCGCGAGGAGATGTTCGCCGTCCGCCGCGAACGTCCCCATGAGCTCACGGAACAGCGGCATCACCCGCGCCAACTCGTGCTCCGCCCGGTACGACCCGAGATCTCCGTCGGTGAGCTCCACACACGCGGACCCGTCCGGCCCGACCCCGGCCCGTGCCGAACGCCGCCACGAGTCGGCCACCACGGACCGCACCCGCCGCGGCACCGTGCCCGCCTCCGCGAACGTCTCGTGCGCGCGGCGCAGCACACGGAGTCGCTCGACGGGATCGGCACCCGGTTCGAGGGCAACCCATGGATCGGTCAATTCGGCCTCCCCGGAAGGCTGTGCGGCTGGGGACATCGTCACTCCGGTGGCGGATGCGGACAAGTGCCGCGGCTGCTCCCGATCCAGCCCACCACAACCCGAGGTGGGTTTCTGGAACTCTCCTCCCTCGATTCTCTTGCACCCCTCTCTTCTCTCTTCTTTCAACTCTTCTTCCAACGGAACGCTGGTCAGGCGAAGTTGACCAGTCTCATGTAACGCGTCCAATCCCAGTGCGGGCCCGGGTCGGTGTGGTCGCTGCCTGGTACCTCGTAGTGCGCGAGGACGTGCGAGCGGTCCTTGGGGATCCCGTACTTGGTGCAGATCGCCGCGGTGAGCTTCGCTGATTCCTCGTACATCGCGTTGGTGAAGTACGCGGGCTTGTCCACCCAGCCCTCGTGCTCGATGCCGATGCTGCGGGTGTTGTAGTCCCAGTTGCCCGCGTGCCATCCGATGTCGCGCTCGCGCACCATCTGCGCGATGTGACCGTCGCCCGACCGGACGACGTAGTGCGCGGACACCTGCTTGTTGGGGTTCTGGAAGATGGCCAGAGTGTCCGAGTAGGTCGCCTGCGTCACGTGGATGATCACGAAGTCGACCGGATGGCTCGTCGGGCGGTTGGCCACCGTGTAGTTGGACGTGCTCGCCGGTGACCACTCGGAAGGCGGGTAGTCGATCCCCTGGGGCTTCGCGCCTGCCCGGGTGATGGGGAGTAACGCCGTGGAGAGCGTTGCGAGGGCCGCACTCTGCAGCAGGCGCCGCCGGCTGGGAAGGGACATGGGCAGGAACTTGGCTCGGTCCATAAGAGAGCCTCTCGGTGGGAGCGGGGATGGGGACGGGAGTGGTGCGGGTGTCTGTCCTGGGAGCCCGTGCGGGATTGCGGGGGCGGTGGCAGGGTTGGCGGTGGCGGTAGGGCGATTCAACGTCCCAGCGCGGCGGCCGTTTCGCGTAGCTGGGCGTGGAGTCCCCGGTGGGTCTCCCGCTTGGGCAGCCATTCCTTTCGGAGCTTGGCCACGCACGTGTAGTTCGTGTCGCAGACATTGGCGAGCGGCGATTCGACGGTCTGGGTCGCGAACTGGTACGCGTCCAACTCACTGAACCCGTAGTCGCGCACCAGCCACTGCACCAGGTCGAGCTGCGATATGCGGAACGCGTCCTCCAAGGGGCGCGCCGAACCGGTCGAGATGATGTGGGTGTCGGACTCGATGCGGGGCCACGGAGTGGCGACCCCCTTGAGCAACTCGACGATCACCACGGTGTTCATCGCACACTCGACGGCGACCCCGCATGTCTCGCCTTCACCCTGCCGCGCGTGCCCGTCCCCGAGGCTCAGCAGCGCCCCTTCGACGTTCACTCCGAGGTAGCAGGTGACGCCCGCTCGCATCTCGGGTGTGTCCATGTTCCCGCCGTGGGCGTCCGGTACCAGGGCGGAGCGCACCTCCAGGTTGGCGGGCGCCACACCGACGGTGCCGTGCATCGGGTCCATGGGCAGCTCGATCTGGATGTCGCTGTCGCGTGCGCTGAACAGTGCGGTGCGGCGCGCTCGGTCGAGCTGCCAGATCCACACGGCCTCCGGCAGCGGAGGTTGCAGCGTGGCCGTGGTGTGTGTGGACGTGAGGGCCCCGAACAGCGGGACCGTTGTCGACGCTGCCCAGTCCCGCGCCGGTTCGATCGACACGAAGTGCACGGCGACCGTGTCGCCCGGCTCCGCGCCCTCCACATGGAACGGCCCCGTCTGCGGATTGAGGAACGGGAACTCGCACACCTCGGACACCAGGTCCTTCTCCGACCGGACCCGCCCGGCGAAGCAGTCCTCCGTATAGAGGTCGAGAACCGTGCCGGGCGCGATACGCGCCACGGGCGGCGCTCCGCCGAACGTCCACGCGTACTCGCCGGGTTCGGGACGTACGGTCAGGATCCGCAGGTCGCTCATGGTGCACAGCTCCGTTCTGCCGAAGAGCGGGGGACGAGGTCGCAGCAGCACCACGAGGACCACCACTGCGGCCATCATCCAGGCAGCGACTACCGAGTCCCCGTACGACACCGGCGCCGCCTGCCCAGACCCGCCTCCGTCCGTCCGACGGCGGCGTCTCGCGTGAATCACGGTACGGCTCTCGTCGGTTGGGGAGGAAGAACGCTCTCAGGACCGTGGACAACGCCGTGACTGTGGACAACTCCGTCACCCGCACGGGGTATTGAGGCACGGGGCGCCAGCGAGGAGAGCCTGCGACAGGCCCGCTCGTCAGCCAATGCCAATGCCAATGCCAATGCCGAGGGCTGAGAGCCGAGGTGAAGTCAAAGCCGAAACCAAAGCCGAAGCCGAGGGCCAAGGTGAATCCGAAGCCGAAGGGAAGATCAAGCCGAGCACCTCCCGACCCGGTCGCCCACAACGCCCGCAGCCCTACGCCCCGCCACCCACCGCGGTCACCGCACCCACCGCACCCGGATCGTCCATCACGGCCCGCACGACCGAGTGCGCGGCACCCAACAGCGGGCCCTCGGAACCGAGCCGGGAGACGGACACCGCGCAGGCGGGCCCCGTTGCTCTGCGGGCCAACTCCCGCTCCAGCGACGGCAACAGCCAGGGCGCGAGCCCGGACAGCGCCCCGCCCAGTACGACGGCCTCGGGGTCCAGCAGGTTGACGGCGCCGGTCAGCGCGATGCCCAGAGCGGTCCCGGCGTCACGCAGGGCGCGCCGTACGTCCTCGTCGCCCTGCCCCGCCCGCTCGGCCAGCAGGCCGACGCCGTCCTCGCCCGGTTCCAGGCCGACGGCGCGCAGTACGGCCTCCTCGCCCGCGTACTGCTCCAGACAGCCGCGCCCGCCGCACGCACACGCGGGCCCCTCGGGACGCACCGGAGCATGCCCCAACTCGCCCGCGAAGCCATGCGTCCCCCGCAACAGCCGCCCGTCCACGACCACCGCCCCGCCGATGCCGATCTCGGCGGAGACGTGCACGAAGTCGCGCGGCGCGGCCTCGTTGAGCCAGAGCTCGGCCAGTCCGCCGAAGTTCGCCTCGTTGTCGACGGTCAGTGGGAGCTCGTCCGGCAGCAGTGCGCCGAGGTCCGTGTCGTGCCAGCCGAGGTTGGGGGCGCGAACCACAGTCCGGGTGTCGCGCGCCACCAGGCCGGGCACGGCGACGGCGAGTCCCGCGGGCCGCAGGCCCTCCTGGGCCGCCTCGGCGACGACCTGCTGTATCAACTCGGTCAGTTCCCGCAGCACCGGTTCGGGCGACCGGCCACGATTGGTGCCGTGCCGAACTGCCCGCGCCCGTACCTCGCCGCGCAGATCGACCGCGCACACCGCGAGATGGTCGACGCCCACCTCCGCACCGATCCCCGCCGGACCGCGCCCGCTGAGGGCGAGCGCCGAGCCGGGCCGCCCCACCCGCCCCGGCCGCTCGGGACCCAGTTCTTCGAGGAGTCCCGAGCGGATCAACTCGTCCACGAGGGTGGAGACCGCCGCGCGCGTGAGCCCGATCTGCGAGGCGACGGCAGCACGGGACAGCGGCCCTTCGGCGTTCACGGCGTGCAGCACCCGCGAGAGGTTGCGGCGCCGCATGCCCTGTTGTGTGTCGGGCAGCCGACGGCCGGGACTACTGGGATGGGCCTCGTGCAGCGGTACGGTCATGCCTCCGTCAGTCCCATCCGGCCGGTCGCCCCGGGGCTGCTTCTGCCCGTGCGAGCCGACGCCTCCATGCGTGTGCTGTTGCCTCCAGAACCCGTCGCCTCCGGAAGGGCGCTGTCGGTGTTGATCGGCACCCGCCTCTTCAGGCGTGGCCGTCAGTCCTGATTCGCCTCCCGCTCCAGTAGCGGGGCCGCGTCGGAGAGTACCCCGGCGATCCGCGCCAGCGCCGCCTCGTCGCGCTCCACGGCGTCCAGTACCGGCCCGCGGGCCGTGTCCCAGCGCCGGGCCACCGCCGCCGCGTCCTCGCCGGTCAGCACGCCCGCGGCCTGTGCGGCGGCACCGAGCGCCACCAGTTCCTTGGCCTCGGGGACCTGAACGGGCCGCCCCGACAACCGTCGTACGGTCTGCTGCCAGGCCGTTCCCCGTGCTCCTCCGCCGATGAGCAGCAGTGGCGCCGAACGGTCCGCGTCCTCGTCGAGCACCAGGTCCAGAGCGCCGAGCAGCGAGTGGACCGCCCCGTCGTACGCGGCCTGGAGCAGCTGTCCGCGAGTCGTGTCGTGCCGCAGCCCGTGCAGCAGGCCCGAGGCGTGCGGGAGGTCAGGAGTGCGCTCGCCGTCCAGGTAGGGAAGCAGGGTCACGCTCGTGCCCGGCTCGACGGCCTCGCGGTCGATGCCCAGCAGGGCGGCGACGCGGTCCACCGCGAGCGTGCAGTTGAGGGTGCAGGCCAGCGGCAGCCAGTCGCCGCACGCGTCCGCGAAACCCGCCACGGTGCCGGTCGGGTCCGCGGGGCGGTGCGCGGAGACCGCGTACACGGTGCCGGACGTGCCGAGGCTGAGCACCGGGGTACCTGGGCGCAGCCCGAGTCCGAGTGCCGCGGCGGCGTTGTCTCCGGTGCCCGGGGCGACCAGTGTGCCCTTGGAGAAGGGCAGGTCACCGCTGTCGCGCACGGTTCCGACGACCTCGCCGGGACGGACCACCCGGGGCAGCATGGCGGGGTCGAGCCCCACATGGCCGAGGACCTCCTCGTCGTACGCCTCCGTGCCGGACGCCCACCAGCCCGTTCCGGAGACGTCGCCGCGGTCTGTCGTGCCCAGCCCCGTGAGGCGCTCGGTGAGGTAGTCGTGGGGGAGTCGCACGGCGGCGGTCGCGCGGACGGCGTCGGGCTCGTGCTCCGCGAGCCATGCCCACTTGGTGACCGTGAAGGACGGGCCCGGCACACTGCCGGTGCGCTCGGCCCAGGCTTTCGGGCCGCCGAGCTCCTCCACGAGCCGGCGGGCCTGTGGCGCCGAGCGTACGTCGTTCCACAGGAGGGCCGGGCGTACCGGGTCGCCGTGGGCGTCGAGCGTGACGAGCCCGTGCTGCTGGCCGCCCACGGACACCGCGGCGGCCTCGCGTGCCGCGTCCCCGCACTGGTGCAGTGCCTCGCACAGTGCGTCCCACCACTGCCGCGGATCGCTCTCGCGGCCAGCTCCGGAGGAGACGGTGTGCGGCGCCTGGCCGCTCGCCACGACTTCGCCGGTGGCCGCGTCCACGACCAGGGCCTTGGTGGACTGGGTGGACGTGTCCACGCCGACGACGAGCGGACCCTCGGCTGCTGACATCGAGCTCTCCCTCTTCCGCGGCTCCGCGGGATCTGACCTGGTGTTTTAGGGGTGTATCCGGGCCCACGCGGCACGGATTCCACTCCTCGCCCCTGTTCGAGGACATCATGTCTCTTCCCAGAGATGCCTACGCATACTAATTTGTTAAGCGCCATGACGAAATAGTCGGAGCAAGTAAGGAGCCGCGGCATGAACTACCAGCCCACCCCCGAGGACAGGTTCACCTTCGGCCTGTGGACCGTCGGCTGGCAGGGAAGGGACCCGTTCGGCGACGCCACCCGGGCCGCCCTGGACCCGGTCGAGTCCGTGCAGCGCCTGGCGGAACTCGGCGCCTACGGAGTGACCTTCCACGACGACGACCTGATCCCCTTCGGGTCCTCGGACACCGAGCGCGAGTCGCATATCAAGCGCTTCCGGCAGGCCCTCGACACCACCGGCATGACCGTGCCGATGGCCACCACGAACCTCTTCACGCACCCCGTCTTCAAGGACGGCGCGTTCACCGCCAACGACCGGGACGTACGCCGCTACGCCCTGCGCAAGACGATCCGCAACATCGACCTGGCGGTGGAACTGGGCGCGCAGATCTACGTCGCCTGGGGCGGCCGCGAGGGCGCCGAGTCCGGCGCCGCCAAGGACGTGCGGGTCGCGCTCGACCGCATGAAGGAGGCCTTCGACCTTCTTGGCGAGTACGTGACCTCCCAGGGCTACGACCTGCGCTTCGCGATCGAGCCGAAGCCGAACGAGCCCCGCGGCGACATCCTCCTGCCGACGGTCGGTCACGCCCTGGCGTTCATCGAGCGCCTGGAGCGGCCGGAGATGTACGGCGTCAACCCGGAGGTGGGCCACGAGCAGATGGCGGGGCTGAACTTCCCGCACGGCATCGCCCAGGCCCTGTGGGCGGGCAAGCTCTTCCACATCGACCTCAACGGTCAGTCCGGCATCAAGTACGACCAGGACCTGCGCTTCGGAGCGGGCGATCTGCGGTCCGCGTTCTGGCTCGTCGACCTCCTGGAGTCGGCCGGTTACGCGGGCCCGAAGCACTTCGACTTCAAGCCGCCGCGGACCGAGGACTTCGACGGCGTGTGGGCGTCTGCCGCCGGCTGTATGCGCAACTACCTGATCCTGCGCGAGCGGACGGCCGCCTTCCGGGCCGACCCCGAGGTCCAGGAGGCCCTGCGCGCCTCGCGTCTGGACGAACTCGCGCAGCCCACTGCCGCTGACGGCCTCCAGGCGCTGCTCGCCGACCGTGGGGCCTTCGAGGACTTCGACGCCGAGACGGCCGCCGCGCGCGGGATGGCGTTCGAGCACCTGGACCAGCTGGCCATGGATCATCTGCTGGGCGCCCGGGGCTGATTCCCCTCGGGTTTCCGTTCGATCGGAGTTCGATCGGAGTTCGGTCGGGACTTGGCCGGGACCTGGCCGGAACTCGGTCGGAGGCGGTCGGGGGCTCCTGCGCGGAATCCTCCGGAATCATGCGATCCACGCCATGAGTCCGTATCAAGTTCCGCGCAGGGGTCGCATCGTGACCGGTTTGAGGCGACTCTTGACCGTATGGCCACGCCGCCCTTACCGCCCCAGCCTCCTCGTCCGCCGGACAACACGCCGCCTTCGGGCAACGGTGGGTTCGGCCCGCTGCCCGAAGGCTTCGGACCCCCTCCAGAGGGTTACGGCCCCCCTCCTGGAGGCAGCGGTCCGCTGTGGCAGGGCGGCGGAAGCTGGCAGCCGCCACCGCCACCGCCGTCGCCGACTCCCGGACCACCGGGTGGACCTGGGCGGCGCCGCTTCGTGCTCTTCCTCGTGGTGGCCGTGATCGTGGTGGTCGGCGCCGTCTCCGCGGTCGCCCTGGTGACCACCAGCGGCGACGGTTCGTCCGACAAGAAGTCGCCCTCGGAGAGCAACTCCACCAGCGGGCTGCCGTCGCCTTCGCTGAGCATCCCGTCGGAACTGCCCAGCGAGCTGCCTTCTCTGCCCACCGACGTGCCGTCCGACCTGCCCAGCAGTCTCCCGACCGACCTGGAGTCGCTGCTCCCCTCCCTCGCGAGCGACGAAGTGCCCTACTACATGTTGCGGACCGGAGACTGCTTCAACATCGACGACACCAAGCCCGGCCAGGCCGCGAAGCGTTCGTGCAGCGCGGCCCATGACGCCGAGGTCGTCACGGTCGCCGAGTTGGAAGGCACGTACACGACCGACGCCGCCCTCAAGAAGGCGGCGTCGGCCCTCTGCGCGAAACCCTTGGACACCAAGGCGGCCAAGCAGCCCGCCGGCACGGTACGCGGCACCGTGGTGCAGTATCCCGACCCCACGGGATTCAAGCTCGGCATAGACAACGTCGCCTGCAGCCTGGCCGCCGACGTCGGTGTCGGGAACCGCAAACTCACCAAACCGCTGAAGTGAGCCACGCGCGCGTGGAGGTACGAAAACGCTGAGCGGAGACGGACGTTCAGATCCCGCGCGGCAGCCGTACGTACGTCACGGTGGTCTCGATCCCGCTGTCCACCAGTCGTCCCTGGGCGTCGAACGCCTCCGGCCCGTCCGTCATCCCGAAGTCGTTGTCGTTGATGAGCGCGAGCGTGTCGTGATCCACGCGCGCGACGCCTTCGATCTTCCCGGGCACCCCCTTCACCGCGCCGAGGTCGACGACAAGACGCTTGCGCAGCACCGGAACACCGGAGGCCGCCGGGTCGTCGAGCTGCTCCAGGGAGGGGGACGTCCTGTCGTCGTCCCACTTGTCCCCGAGGATGTCCGCACCACGGCTCAGCTTCACGATCTGCAACCGGGCGGCCTTGTCGGTGCGTTCCTCGACGAGCAGCCGGCCGCGGCCGACGGCGACCACGGAGGAGATCTTCAGCTCGGAAGGGTCGTCCTCGCTCGGGTCGACGACGTTCACCGGGTCGAACCGGTACGCGTATTCGGCGGTGACAGTCCGCTTCTTCGGCGAGAAGCGCAGCAGACGCGCCGTCAGCGACGCCTCGCCCGCGTCGGTGTCCGGCAGGGACAGCGGGCTCTGTACGGCTATCACCAGGTCCCCTCCCGGAAGTTGGGCGAGGCCTTCGAAGCCCCGGTTGATCTTCCGGTGCAGCAGGACGGCGGGCAGCGCCTCGACCACCGGGTAGCCCGCACCGGTCAGGGTCAGCCCCTTGGGCACGTACCGCGTGAGTACCTTCCCGCGCGCGGAGACATGGATCAGCGAGGGTCCGTACTCGTCGACGAGCCAGAAGCTGCCGTCCGCCGCCCGCACGATCCCCTCCGTGTCCAGACCGTTCGGGTTGTACGAGAGTGGTGCCTTCGCGTCGTACGAGTACGGCGCCTCGTCGCGCCTCTTCTGGTTGGACAGGCCCGTGACGGGCTTCCCGGAGGAGGTGGTGATCGGGATCGCGTCCAGCACCTGCACGGAGCCACCGGACACCCGGATCTTCACTATCGCCGGGTCGAAGCCGGGCACGGGGAAGGTGCGGCGCTTCTCGCCTGGCACCTTGATCTGGCCGTTCGGGCCGCGGTCGGTGACCGTCCAGAACTCGCCCTTGCGGCCCGCGGGGTAGATGTCGCTGCCGATGCCGCCGAGATCCACGCCCCGGTCGTCGCCCACCGTGCCCGGCAGCAGCCCGTTGCTGAACGTGCCGAGCGGAATGTCGCCGAGCGTCGCGGAGCCCGTGACACGCGCGTCCCCGGAGGGCGCGCCCACCGCCGTGCCCGCCACCGCGAGAGCGGCCAGCAGGGCGAGCGGCACGCCCGCGGCGACGGAACGGTGGACGCGGCGCCGGCCTGCGGCGTACGGGGACATGGGGCCTCCAGAGGCACGAGTTCGGTGACAGCGGCCAGAGTTAGCCCCCACCCCGAACGTCGTACGGCCGGTGAGTGAACACCGGGCGTCCACCACTCATCCGGTGGACGGTGCGGGTGCCGCTCCGGTGCCCTGGCGCTCCAAGAGCCGTGCCTGCTGTGCCTGCCTTGTGCGCCCTGCGCCCCCCTGAGCCCCCTGCGTGCCCGTCGGGCAGGCGTCACTCCTGCCCTTCCGCCAGAGCGAGCGCGGTCGCCGGATCCTGGGACGCGGGACCTGTGGGAGCCCAGCGCCCCCGTTCCTTGCGATAGGGCCACCAGCGGCCGTCGGCCCCCAGCCGCAACTGGGTCCGACCGCCGACGACAGTCCAGTGGTTGCCGGACGCGTGCAGGGAAGGCCGCAGGTCCTCCTCCCAGCCCGACTCCAGAGCGGCACGCGCGCGTGCGAGTGTCTCCGCCTCCACCGGCCGGTCAGCTTCCGGTTCCAGCATGTCGAGCGCGGGCACACCCCCGAGTTCCCAGGCGCGGACGGCCAGCGCCAGCCCTTCGTGGTCCCGGCCCGACCCCTCGGCGAGCCGGACGGCCACCGAAGCCTCGGGAGCACCCGAGGCCAGCCGCACGGCATCCTGCGCGAGCGTCAACTCGGCCCCTATGGAGCGCTGTTCGTGTCCCGGCCTGAGAGCCTTGGCGAGCAGGCGGTGCGCCTCGTGGGCGGCCTGCGTCGCCAGGAACTCCAGCGCGGCCGGATCGACCCCGGCCGCCGGATCGGTCTCCGTGTCCAGGGAAGGCGGCAGACCCGGCTCCGCGGGCACGGGAGGCGCGTCGGGCAGTGGAGGCAGGATCTCCCCGTCCGCGTACGCCTCGGTGGCGTCCACGCCCTCGTACGCCCGCTCCTGTCCGGGAGCCTCGGTCTCGGCCCGGGGGACGCTGCGCACCTGCAGCTCGTCCAGGAGCTCGCGCTCACCGCGACCGCGCATGAGGAGCAGCACGAACGGGTCCTGGTCCAGCAGCCGCGCCACCTGGTAGCACAGGGCCGCGGTGTGACCGCAGTGGTCCCACGCGCCGCAGTCGCACTCAGCCTCCAGATCGCCCAGACCCGGAAGGAGTTCGACACCGGTGGCCGCCGCGTCCTCGACGAGATGCGGCGGCATCTCGCGGTCCAGCAGCGCCGCGATGTGCCCGGCCCGTTCGACGGCCACGCCCAGGAAGTGGTCCCACTGTTCCTCGGACAGCTCCTGCAACAGGACGTCGGCGCGGTGCGCGGTACGGTCGCGGTCCTGGACCACCGCGGTGATGCGCCCCGGGCGGACCGACACGGCTCCCACGGCTCCCGCACGGGCGAGCCTGCGGCCCGTCTTCACCTGCCCCGAGTCCAGTGCCGTGTCCTCCAAGGCCTTGAGCCAGGCCTGTCCCCACCAGGTCTGCGCGAAGCCCCGCCCGCTCGCGGGCGGCAGGGCGGCGAAGGTGCGCTCCGGTGTGTTCTCGTACGGGTCACTCATCGGGTGCCTCCTCGCAGTTCCACCAGGTCGGCCAGTTCGGTGTCGGTCAGCTCGGTGAGGGCCGACTCCCCGGCGCCGAGCACCGAGTCCGCCAGTTCCCGCTTGCGCAGCAGCATGTCCGCGATGCGGTCCTCGATCGTCCCCTCGGCGATCAGCCGGTGCACCTGCACCGGCCTGGTCTGGCCGATGCGGTACGCCCGGTCGGTGGCCTGGGCTTCGACGGCAGGGTTCCACCAGCGGTCGTAGTGCACGACATGTTCCGCCTGTGTCAGGTTCAGGCCCGTGCCCGCGGCTTTCAACGACAGCAGGAAGACGGGCACTTCGCCGTCCTGGAAGCGCTGCACCATGGCCTCGCGCTCGGGCACGGACGTACCCCCGTGCAGGAACTGCGAGGTGACACCGCGCGCACTCAGGTGCCGTTCGATGAGGCGCGCCATCCGCACGTACTGCGTGAAGACCAGAACGCATGCTCCCTCGGAGAGGATGGTGTCGAGCAACTCGTCCAGCAGTTCCAGCTTTCCGGAGCGCCCCGGGATCTTCGGCCTGTCCTCCTTGAGGAATTGCGCCGGGTGGTTGCAGATCTGCTTCAGCCCGGTGAGCAGCTTCACGATCAGGCCGCGCCGCGCCATGTTGTCGGCGCCCGAGATCTCGGCGAGGGTCTCGCGGACCACCGCCTCGTACAGACCCGCCTGCTCCTTGGTGAGCGACACGGCTCGGTCGGTCTCGGTCTTGGGCGGCAGTTCTGGTGCGATGCCCGGGTCGGACTTGCGGCGGCGCAGGAGGAACGGCCGCACGAGCTGGGCGAGCCGGTCCGCCGCTCCTGGATCCTGCCCGCCCTCGACAGCCTTGGCGTACTGGTTGCGGAAGGTACCGAGACGGCCCAGCAGGCCCGGTGTCGTCCAGTCGAGAATCGCCCACAGCTCGGAGAGGTTGTTCTCCACCGGAGTTCCGGTGAGCGCCACACGCGCGCGTGCATCGATCGTCCGTAGCTGCCGGGCCGTGTCCGAGTACGGGTTCTTCACATGCTGTGCCTCATCGGCGACGACCATGCCCCAGGACGCCTCGGCCAGGCGTGGCGCGTCGAGCCGCATCGTGCCGTAGGTGGTGAGCACGAACTCGCCGGCGACCAGCCCCTCCAGGCTCCGTCGCGCTCCGTGGAAGCGGCGGACGGGAGTGCCCGGGGCGAACCGCTCGATCTCGCGCTGCCAGTTGCCCATCAGGGACGTCGGACAGACGACGAGCGTGGGTCCCGCGCCGAACTCGTCGGTCTGTCGGTGCAGATGGAGCGCGATCAGCGTGATCGTCTTGCCCAGGCCCATGTCGTCCGCGAGACAACCGCCAAGCCCCAACGAGGTCATACGAGCCAGCCAGTTGAGCCCGCGCAGCTGGTAGTCGCGCAGGGTCGCGGTCAGTGCGGCGGGCTGCCCGACGGGTTCCTGCCCCTCCGGGTCCGACAGGCGGTCCCGCAGCGTCGCCAGCCACCCCGTGGGCTGTACGTCGACTCTCCGGCCGTCGACCTCCGCGGAACCCGTCAGGACGGCGCTCAGCGCGTCGATGGGTCTCACCTTGCGGTCCTGCTGGGCGCGGGCGCGACGGACCTCCTGGGGGTCGACGAGCACCCACTGGTCACGCAGCCGCACCATGGGGCGGTTCGCCTCCGCGAGCTGGTCCAGCTCCTGGCGTGTCAGTCGCTGGTCACCCAGGGCGAACCACCAGTCGAAGGACAGCAGCGCGTCGGCCGAGAGGAACGACGGCGTGTCCGACGACAGCCCGTCGGCGCCCTGCATGTCGTCCGGCGGACCG
Organism: Streptomyces sp. NBC_00878; assembly: GCF_026341515.1. Taxonomy (NCBI): domain Bacteria; kingdom Bacillati; phylum Actinomycetota; class Actinomycetes; order Kitasatosporales; family Streptomycetaceae; genus Streptomyces; species Streptomyces sp. NBC_00878. The sequence goes on from NZ_JAPEOK010000001.1 coordinate 9,720,258, forward strand.
ATGACCGCGCGGGCCGTCAGTTTGTGTGCCAGCTCCTTGGGCCAGTGCACCTCCACACCGGCGGCCGCGAGCGCTCGGGCACCCTCTCCCAGGAGCTCCGTGACTTCCTCGTCGGCGAGTTCGATGGAGTCCGGCACGGTCGCCGACAGCAGGGGAGTGAGCGGCGCCCAGGCCCGTGCGGCGCGACGCAGCGCGAGCAGGGCGTCCATCCGCGCGCGCGGACCGAAGACCGTGCTCGATCCGCCCCAGACCTCGCTCGCGTCCGCCAGCAGAGCCGGATCGCTGACGCTGTGCAACTGCGTCACCGCACGGAACGGCAACCGGGTCTCGTCCGACGCAGCGGACGCGAGGCCCGGCACCTCGACGCGCAGCGAGATCCGTACGCCGGCGTCGTGTCCCGCGGCGACATCGGCGGCCCAAGGACGCTGCTCGGGCACGTGCTGCGGCTCGCGAGCGGCGAAGGCGGGGCCGCCCGCAGCGAGCGTCGCGGCGGGGGAGCGGGGCAGTGTGTCGGCAACCGCGTCGAGGAAGGCACGCAGCAGCCACTCGGGATCGGGGAGCCGTAGCGGCGCTTCGTCGACCGGCACCGCGTGCGCGTACGGCGGCATCGCGGCGGCCAGTTCGCGGATCCGGCCCAGGTCCACCGCTCCCAGGGGACCGGCACGCCACGCGTCGTGGTCACCGGAGCTCAGACCGGGCAGCAGCAGCCCCCGCGCGGCGAGTTGAAGCGCGAGCACGGCCGCGGCGCCCCAGAAGGCGGTCGCCCTGTGGGCGTGTGGCACGGCACGCGCGCGCGTGAGCACCGGCAGAGCTGCCCGCACCGGCAGCACGACGGTCGGCACGGTCACCAGCTCGACACCGGCCTCGCCAGGCAGGGCGACCGTCAGCTCCTCGACAGAGCCGGAGCCGACCGCGGGAGGCTCGTCTCCCTCGGGCGTCCAGAAGGCGACGGTGCCGGTACGGGCCGGATCGGCAGGCATGAACACGGCACAGCAGTGGGCCAGTTCGGAGATCTCGGAGGGAGTTGCCGCAGGAATCCTCTGCACAGCGATAACGCATTCCTCAAATTTGACTACCTGGGGTCGAGGTCGCCGAGGATACAGCACGCCGGGGTCCAGGCGAGTGTGGCGATCGCGTTGCGCGGATCACTTTCCTCCAGGGTGCTGTCTGTTCTACCCGGCGGCCGAGGTTCCTCTTGCCGGACACGGATGGTGGCGCCATGGTCGCTCAAAGTCCGCGGGGCGCGGGACGCCCGGATCGCGAGCGACCGCTCGGCGAGCCGTCTCATCGGTGGACCACAAAGGCGCGCCCGCTGTCCAGAATTGGGTATCCCTTACGTGGAGACGGGACTCGTGGAGTCCTACCGTCAGGCCCTGCGGCACATGTACAAGGCCGGGAGCACCTCAGGGTCGTGTAGGGGACGCGACTCAGGGTCGTATCAGGGTCGCGGCTGGAACCGCCGGGAGCGCGGGCCCGTTCTCAAGACAGAGAGCGGCAGTGGCCGCGAAGGAGGCTACGCACATGTCGAAGAACGCGAAGATCGCCGCAGGGGGTGTGGCGGTCGGACTTCTCCTGCTCATCTGGCTGCCCTGGTGGGCAGCCCTCCTGATCGTCCTGGGGGTTCCGGCGGCAGCGTATCTGACGCTGGACCCCGCGCAGCGGCGCAGGCTGCGCCGCGTCACACGCAAGGAGCTGGGCCGCTGAGGCGGCACCGATCCGGTCGGTTCCCTTCCTGAGCGTTCCTTCCCGAGCGCAGGAACTGACCACGTCGCCGCTCGCGGGCCTGCCGACGGCATGGCCCGCGTTCGGCTGTGAGCCCCACGCCATCCACACCGTGACCGCGTCGAACACCGCCCGGCAGTACGACAGGACCGGCAGTACGGCAGGAGTAGTTCGAGCAGGAGCAGTGCGGTCAGGATCGGCCACAGCCGCCTTGAACGCGCTGCCGGGCTCAGCTGGGGCGTACGGCCATCTTGTCCAGCGCGTCCAGCAGGCCTGGCAGTTCGGGCCCGCGGCCGACCGGAAGAACCTCTCCGGGCTTCTCGTCGAGGAGTACGAAGGCGATGTCGTCGGTCCTCGCCACCATCGACCAACCCGGCCCGTCGGCCCGAAGCGTCCGCGCGTCACCCGTGGCGAAGGACGACCGCACACGACCGAGGGGCGGCGCGGTATCCACATACGAACGAGCCTCCGCGAGGACACGCTGGACGCCACTGAGAGGCTTGCTTCCGCTGTCACCGGCCCCTCCACCCTTGGCGGACTCGTCGCCCGGAGCCTCCGCCGCCGCAGGCGCTTCGCCGTTCTGACCGGCGAACTCCTTGTCGTCGATCTGCTCCCGCCATGCCGCCCACTGGAGTGCGATCTCGTCGGCGCCGAGGCGGCGCTGAGCAGGGCCCCATGTGGATGTGTCCGGCGGGGACAGCGGCGCCTGTTCCGCGATGTCGGGCGCGGGATCGTGCGGGGCGGGCACACCAGGCGCCGCCACTACCAGGGACAGCGGCCACCCTGGCAGCGCCGCGATCATCGATCGCTCGTCCGGCGACAGGTCGTACTCCATGCCGCAGTCCCAGGACGCGATGGCGACAGCGACCAGCGAGACGTCGTCGACGACTGCTGTCCACCGCGCCCCGTCCCCGTCCTGGCCGAGCACCAGGCCGTACCCGTCGGCGAGGGGCGCGAGACCGAGCGCCGCGCATGCCTCCGGGTAGTCGTCACCCAGCACGCTGGGGAACTGCGCGGGCGTCAAGAGCACCGCCGTCAGCACATACAGTGCGTCGTCGTCCCCGGCGGCGACGGCCGCATCGTCCGTCTCGGCCATCCCAGCCTCCCCATCGCTACGTCCGTCGGCGCACCCTAATGCGCCTCCGCGGCGATTGTCACGGTCCTTGAATGCGTACGGACCTGCGGTTTTCCGCCTGGAACGGGGTGAAACGATCGCTTGCTGCCGTGCCTGCACCGCTTCGGCGCCTACGTGGCTCGGCCGTCGGTGTCGACCTGGTACTCGCCGGTGTCGGGCACGCCGAGGAGTGTCCGTGCCACGGTAGCGGGCGATTCGTCGCGTTCTCGTGCGAGCGCGATGACGGCCCGGCAGGCTAACTCGTTGACACCGAAGGACAGTGCCTCGGGCGACACCCAGGTCGAGGCCTCGTCCATCCCGTCCTGGTCGTCCTCGGCACACGCCGACACATAGGCCGCGGCGGCCTCGAACAGATTGTGCGTGCGTTTTTCCGGACGGCGCTTCGCCGGAGTGGGATGTTCCGGGGACTCGGTCGGGCGCGGGCGTGAAAGGAACTTCCAGAATCTGGCCAGGATGCCGGACATGCGGGCCACCTTCCCCCTGTGCGGTTGCCGTCGCTCATCGTTCATCTGCTGCTACTCAAAGTAGAGTTGAAGCCTCGGCATCAGAAGAGGGGCGGGGTCGTGGAGCGGTCACCGTCCACCCGGGTCGAGTGAGTCGATCATGGATCGGAGCCATGCCGGTTCGGCCCGGCTCGTGGCGCGCGCGATGGTGTGGATTCCGCGCCGGAACGGATCGTCCAACTCCTCGGCCCGCAGTGGCCGATCGCCTTCGTAGGAGAAGCTCGCCGGTTCCTCAAGAAAGGCGAGCCGTCGCCGCGGAACGGCTGCCTGGGCCGCCGCGTCGTCGAGATGCCGGAGGGGGGCGAGCACCGTGAGCCAGCGGTTCTCATCGGTGATATCGCGCTGCACGGGCTCCGTGAGCCTGCGGCGCAGTTCGCGTCTGCCGTCCTCGGTGAGTGTCAGGACGTGGCGAGGAGTGGCCACTGCACCCGGCTGGTCGCTCGCGCCAGCAGAGCGGCCCTCTCCAGTCTCTTGAAGGCCCGAGCGCTTCCGCTACTCCCTTGACGACCATGTGAACGCGCTGGCGGCGCTCGACGAGGCCGGAGCCACCGACGCGGAACTGATCGCGCACAGCATGGGCGGCCCCGTCGCCATCGTGCTCGCCCACCGGCGGCCCGACCTCGTCTCACGGCTGGTCCTCACCGAGGCCAACCTCGATCCGCACCCTCCCGTCCACGCGGGCAGCAGCGGAATCGCCTCCTACGAAGAGGACGCCTACGTAAACGGCGGCCACGCACGCGTGCTGGAGCGCATCGGCCCCCAGTGGGCGGCAACCATGCGGCTCGCCGATCCGCGTGCCCTCCACCGCAGCGCGACCGGACTCGTCCGAGGATCCAACCCCACGATGCGCCGCATGCGCGAAGGCTTGGCGATCAACCGGGTCTTTCTACAGGGTGCCCTCAGCGGTGAACCCGTGGGCAGGGACGCTCTGGAGGACGCCGGGGTGCGGGTGGTGAGGTCCCCGGCGCGGGGCACAACATCATGTCCGACAACCCGGACGCCTCCGCCGCGGAGGTCTCTGGAACGTCCTGAGGCGGCTGAAACGCTCTGAGGTTGATGGGGTAATCGGGCGATGGCTCGGTGAACGCCTCACGTCGCGGCAACGTCCTGATGCGCGGCCTCAGGGGAGGCGTACGGCCAGCGCCAGGAACCGGGAGTCCTCGTCCACGTACGACGTCAGACGCCAGCCGGAACCGGACAGGAGCGGGCGGAGGTTGGCCTCCGCACGCAGGTCCTCCGGTGTGAGTTGCCGACCCTGGCGCGCCGCGAGGGCCGCCCGGCCGATCGGGTGGAACAGCGCCAGCGTTCCGTCCCGCCTCACGACCCGTGCCAACTCCCGCAGATTCTCGGAGGGGTTCGGGAGGTGGGCCACGAGGCCGGCCGCGAAGACGGCGTCGAGCGACTCCGAGCGCAGCGGCAGGCCCGCCACATCGGCGAGCAGCAACTGTCCCGCCCGGTCACGACCCGCACGTACCGCGGCCTTCAGCATGGCCGGGGTGAGGTCCGCGCCGAGGACCACTCCGGAGGGCCCCACGGCGTCCCTGAGGGGCGGCAGCGCCCGCCCTGTGCCGCAGCCCGCGTCGAGCACCCGGTCGCCCTCGCGCAGCCCGAGTTCGGCTACGGCCGCCGCGTACACCGGACCGTCGTCGGGGAACCGGGTGTCCCAGTCGGCCGCGCGGGCCCCGAAGAAATCCTGGACACGCGTGTGGTCGTCGCTCATGCACCGCATGATGTCGCACCCACGGGCGAGCGACGCGATCGAACGCCGACACGCACACCACGATGCGGTGCACATGTTCGAGCATGACGCGATCGTTCCAGTGCACGACCGTGCCATATTCCACCACCTTTCGAAACGCGCCCCCTTCGTGCGCTCCGAGCGGGACTAGCGTCCCGGAGCCATGGGACACCTGGACCACGCCACCTTCGGCTGGCTGACCCCCGTGCTGTCGTACGTGATGGCCTGCATAGGCGCCGCCCTCGGGCTGCGCTGCACGGTCCGTGCGCTCGGTGCCTCGGGGCGGTCGCGCCGCAACTGGCTTCTCACCGCCGCCTCCGCCATCGGCACGGGCATCTGGACGATGCACTTCGTCGCGATGCTCGGCTTCAGCGCCAGCGGCACCGACATCCGCTACGACGTGCCACTCACCGTGCTCAGCCTGGTCGTCGCCATGGTCGTCGTCGGCGCGGGCGTGTTCGCCGTGGGGTACGGCCGCGACCGCGGTCGCGCGCTGGTTCTCGGCGGGCTCACCACCGGGCTCGGGGTGGCGAGCATGCACTACCTGGGCATGGCCGCGCTGCGGCTGCACGGCGCCGTCAGCTACGACCCGGTGCTCGTCGGGATCTCCGTCATGATCGCCGTGGTCGCGGCGACCGCGGCCCTGTGGGCGGCGCTGAACATCAAGTCGCCGATCGCCGTTGCCGTCGCTTCCCTCGTCATGGGCGGGGCGGTGAGCAGCATGCACTACACCGGGATGATCGCGGTCGGCGTGCGGGTCTCTCCTTCCGGCGAGGTTCTGCCCGGGGCCACGGCGATGCAGTTCATCTTCCCCCTCGCCGTGGGCCTCGGGTCCTATCTCTTCCTGACATCGGCGTTCGTCGCGCTCTCCCCGACGGCGGGAGAGCGCGAGGCCTCCGCCTCGGCCCAGCGGCCCGTCGAGAGCACCGCCCGCTAGTGGAGGACACGGACCGGCGACCCGGCGGGCGCGTTCCCCGAACCACTCCGAGCGAGGAGGCCATGCGTACACCCCGTAGGACCCCGACAAACGGCTCCCAGACCCCACCGAACCCGGTGCGGGGCCGCCGCGCGCATGCCGGACCGCCGGCCGATGAGGGCTCCGACCTGGAGGAATCCGTCGGCACCGCCGACAGTGACGCACCCACGCGCGCGGGAGGCTGGAGCCTGCGTCCCCGGACCGTGCGGGCGAAGATCATCTGCCTGCTGATGGTGCCCGTCGTCTCCCTGCTCGCCCTCTGGGCGTACGCCACCGTCACGACCGCCCAGGACGTCTCCCGGCTGCGGCAGTTGCAGCGCGTGGACTCCCAGGTGCGTGCCCCGGTCGCCGCGGCCGTCGCCGCGCTCCAGGAAGAACGCGCGGCGGCCGTCGGCTACGCGACCCAACCCGCCGCCGACCGGGAGAGCGACCTCAAGAAGCTGGCGGCACGCACCGACGTGGCCGTGGCGAAACTCCGGCTCGGGGACCACAGCACCGTCGCCGACAGCGAGGAACTGCCCTCCGGAGTGGCCGGGCGCCTCGAAACCTTCGTGACCGGAGCCGAACAGCTGCGCTCCCTGCGGACCGCCGTACTCGACCGAGGGGCCGACTGGCACGCGACGTACGAGCGGTACACCACGACCATCGCGACCGCCTTCTCGGTGGGCGGCGCCCTCACCGGCATCCAGGACGCGGAAATCGGCTCCGACGCGCGCGTGCTGCTCGAATTCTCACGGGCGGGTGAGGCCCTGGCGCAGGAGGACGCGGTACTCGCGGGCGCCCGGCTCGCCGGAACCCTCGACGGGCCGCGGCTCCGGATGTTCACCGGTGCTGTCGACACACGCAGGCTGCTCACCGAGTCGGCCGTCGCCGATCTACGTGGCCCCGAACGAGCCGCCTGGCGGGCCCTGGTGGAGGGGAGTGCGTACGCCGACGTCCATGGCGCCGAGAACAAGGTGCTCGTGACCGGGCCGGGCAGCAGGGCGCTGCACGCCGCGCCCGAGGAGGCCTGGAACGCGGCGCACACGCGCGTGCAGGACGACATGCGAACGATCGAAGCGGGCGCCGGCCGCGGTGTCGCGGACCGGGCCGACCCGCTCCGGCGCGGTCTGCTCTCGCCGGCCGGTGCCGCGGTCCTGCTGGGACTCGTCGCCGTGGCCGCGTCACTCGTCATCTCCGTACGCATCGGGCGTGGCCTCGTCATCGAGCTGGTGGGCCTGCGCAACAGCGCTCTGGAGATCGCCCGGCGCAAACTCCCGCACGCCATGCGGAGACTGCGTGCGGGGGAGGAGATCGACGTCCGTGCCGAGGCCCCGCCAGGACCCCCTGCGGAGGACGAAGCAGGACAGGTCGCGGAAGCCCTGACCACCGTGCACCGGGCCGCCCTGCACGCCGCGGTCGAGCGCGCCGAACTGGCCAGCGGCATCTCCGGAGTCTTCGTCAACCTCGCCCGCCGCAGCCAGGTTCTCGTCCACCGCCAACTGAGCCTGCTGGACACCATGGAGCGTCGCTCCGACGACCCGGACGAGCTGAGCGACCTCTTCCGCCTCGACCACCTCACCACCCGGATGCGACGCCACGCGGAGAGCTTGATCATCCTCTCCGGGGCCGCCCCCGGCCGGGCCTGGCGGATGCCGGTCTCCCTGACGAACGTGGTCCGTGCCGCCGTCTCCGAAGTCGAGGACTACGCGCGCGTGGAGGTACGACAACTCCCGGAGACCTCGGTCCTCGGAGCCGCGGTGGCGGACCTCACGCACCTCCTGGCCGAAATCGTCGAGAACGCCGCCCAGTTCTCACCACCCCACACCCGGGTGCGCATCACCGGGGAACCGGTCGGCAACGGCTACGCCGTGGAGGTCGAGGACCGGGGGCTCGGCATGGGCAAGGAGACACTCGCCGAGGCCAACCGCCGCATCGAGCAGTCCGAGGCACTCGACCTCTTCGACAGCGACCGACTCGGCCTCTTCGTGGTCAGCAGGCTCGCGGCCCGCCACGACATCAGGATTCACCTGCGGACCTCGCCCTACGGAGGCACCACCGCGGTTGTCCTGCTGCCCACGGCACTACTGCACACCGCCACGGAGGAACGTTCCGGTGGCCGCCGCACGGACACGGAACAGACCACGGAGCGTGCGTACGCGCGCGTGCCTGCCCCCGCCGCCCCTGCCCCTGCCCCGAAACGGGACTCCGTAACGGCAGTGAACGAGCGGCCCGCCCTGGTGCTCCCCATACCGATCGAGGCGGAAGCCTCGTCCGAAGTCACGCGCGAAGGCCATCCACCACCCGGTGTGACCGCGCTGCGCCTGCACCGTCCAGAGCAGCCACAGCCACCAGAGCAGCCACAGCCACCAGTGCAACCAGAGCGATCAGAACGATCAGGGGACGACACCGTGGAATCCGACGAACTCCCACGGCGCGTACGACAAGCCAGCATCGCCCCACAACTGCGCGAAGGACGTCCCGCAGAGCCCTCGCCAGCGGCGCCTCGCAAGGACGACGAGCGCACCCCCGAAGCGGTACGGGACCGCATGGCGGCCTACCGCGCGGGGTGGGCCCGCGGTGGCGGCCGTACACCCGGCCTCGGCATCACCCCCAACCTCGTAGCGGGCAGCGACAGCAGCGAAGGAGACCCCGCATGATCCAGGACCCGGGAATGGGGACCGCACAACGGTCCGGCGAACTCGACTGGCTGCTGGACGACTTGGTGCTGCGCGTGGCCGAGGTACGGCATGCCGTCGTGCTGTCCAACGACGGGCTCGCGGTAGGCGCGTCCAGTGACCTCAGGCGTGAGGACGCGGAGCATCTCGCCGCGGTCGCCTCCGGCTTCCACAGTCTGGCCAAGGGAGCAGGCCGTCACTTCGGCGCCGGCGGCGTACGCCAGACCATGGTGGAGATGGACGACGGCTTCCTGTTCGTGGCAGCTGCCGGAGACGGCTCCTGTCTCGCCGTTCTCAGCGCCGTGACCGCTGACATCGGCTTGGTCGCCTACGAGATGGCGCTCCTGGTCAAACGGGTGGGGGAGCACCTCTCCTCGGCGCCCCGTGCCGCCGCTCGCCCGCCCGCGGCCGGGTGACCGACGATGCCGGTGCACATGGCCGGGGACCGGACAGTCCCTCCCGAACAGCCGGGCAGCCAGTGGTACGACAAGGAGGCCGGGCCGCTCGTCCGCCCGTACGCGATGACGGGCGGACGCACCAGGTCCGGCCCGTACGGGGTGCGGTTCGACCTGATCGCGCTCGTCTCACTCGACACGGGGGCACCCGACGCCGACGACGACACCGGACTCGGCCCCGAACACAGAGCCCTCATCGAACTCTGCCGGATCGAGACCCAGTCGGTCGCCGAACTGGCCGCGGGCGCCGACCTGCTCGTGGGTGTGGTGCGCGTGCTCCTGGGCGACCTCCTGGCACGGGGCTGCGTCACGGTCAGTCGCCCGGTGCCGCCCGCGCAACTACCGGACGAGCACATCCTTCGCGAGGTCATCGACGGACTGAGGGCCCTGTAAATGATGGATCACGCCTCCTGCCGAACTGTCCCGCACCGTGTTCCGGGCTCTTCCGGGCATCGAACGCACGCGAGACCATCAGAACGGCCATTTGCTGTCAAATCACTCGAAGTGGAGCGGCAGTTGTCATGATGCTGACTCCGCACACATGTACTGATGTCGACCGTTGTCGGCACTCCCGAGAGAAGTGATCGATGGTCTCCGAACACTCCGACGCCGCGAGCGATGAGACAGCCGCCCTGGCGTTGAAGATTCTCGTCGCCGGTGGATTCGGCGTCGGCAAGACCACCTTGGTGGGCGCGGTCAGTGAGATCAGGCCGCTGCGCACCGAGGAACTGCTGAGCGAGGCGGGTCAGTCGGTGGACGACACCGACGGGGTGGACCACAAGGTCACGACGACGGTCGCCATGGACTTCGGCCGCATCACCATCAGGTCGGGCCTGTCGCTCTACCTGTTCGGCACGCCGGGCCAGGACCGATTCTGGTTCCTGTGGGACGAACTGGCCCAGGGAGCCCTCGGCGCCGTCGTCCTCGCCGACACCCGGCGGCTGGAGGACTGCTTCCCCGCGGTGGACTACTTCGAGCACCGGCACATCCCCTTCGTCGTGGCCGTCAACTGCTTCACGGGCGCGCGGACGTACGGCGCTCACGAAGTGTCAAACGCCCTCGACCTTGACCAAGGAACACCCGTGGTGCTCTGCGACGCCCGTGACCGCGACTCGGGGAAGGAGGTACTCATACGTCTCGTCGAGTACGCCGGGCGGATGCACACCGCCCGACTGCTCGACTCGGTCGGCTGACGCGAAGGAGTCTCGCTCAGCTGACGCGAGAAGCCTCGACCGGCCGATCGGCTGATACGAAGAACTCCGGCCGGCCCAGGGGAAGACTTCGGCCGCCTGACGCCAGGCTTCCGGATCGGCCGACGCCGGGCCCTCGCTCACCCGAGGTGCGTATCTGTTCAGTTCGCGACGTCGGCTTCCGCGAGAACCTTCTCGATCCTCACGCGTACGAGGAGTTCTCCGGGCACGCCGTTGCGGGCGCCGAACTCCTCGGCCCGCTCCTCGCCCATGTAGCGGCCGCCGATCCGCCCGGCCCACAGCCGGAGTTCGTCGAGGTCCTCCGAGATCCGGGCGCGCCCCTGCAGGACGACGTACGAGTACGGCGGACGGTCGTCGTCCACGCACAGGGCGACCCGACCGTCCCGGGCCAGATTTCGCCCCTTGACGGTGTTCTTCGACGTGTTGAAGACCAGGTCGTCCCCGTCGAGCAAGAACCAGATTGGTGCCACATGGGGGCTCCCATCGGCCCGAACGGTCGACAACTTGCCGGTGCGGGTCCCCTCCGAGACGAAAGCCCGCCATTGCTCATCGGTCATCTTGTGTGCCATGCCCCTATCCTCCTTGCCCGGACGGCGGTGGTGGGGAAGGCTGGTTGATCAGATCCTCCGGCCAGGGGGAGCCGCCCATCCACGGGGAGACGGATCATGGCTGAGAACCAGGGGCTTGGCTGGCTGCTGGATGAACTGACCCAGCGTGTCGAGCACGTACGGCACGCGCTGGTGTTGTCGAACGACGGGCTGGTGACCGGGGCGAGCGCGGGGCTCAGGCGGGAGGACGCCGAGCATCTCGCTGCCGTCTCCTCGGGCCTGCACAGCCTGGCCAAGGGGTCGGGCCGGCACTTCGGCGCGGGCCGGGTGCGCCAGACGATGATCGAGTTCGATGACGCCGTACTCTTCGTCACGGCGGCCGGCACCGGCAGCTGTCTGTGTGTGCTCAGCGCGGCGGAGGCCGACATCGGCCAGGTCGCGTACGAGATGACGCTGCTCGTCAACCGCGTCGGCGAACACCTCCACGTCGACGCCCGACAGCCGGAGCACTCATCCTCAATAGAGGTCTGACCTGCGAAGACGCCCCGCCGTCAGAGTTATCCACAGGCTCGGCGGGAGCTGCGGCAAACCGGCTACGGTTTTTCTCGAAGCAAGCGCACGCCAGTGCACACCGCTGCAACGGGGGAGAACCACCATGTCCGGCAACACCATCACGCAGTCCGTCACATCCAGCGCGAACGCCGCCGCGGTCGTAACGAACGCCACTGCCGTCAGCCTGAATCCGGCCGCCGCCACGGCGGCCCGGCCGTCACTCGCACAGAGCCGCGCGGCACGCGAGCTCGGGCTCAAACGGGGCGAGTTCGACCTCGCCGTACGACTCGGTCGCATCCGAACCGTCCCGGACGAAGGCGGCGGAGGCCGTCGTGTCGCCCGCGCGGAGATCGACCGGGTGATGTCCGAGGACGGTTTCCCGGAGGCGCTGAGGGAACGCGTCAAGGCGGTCGGTACCTCGGAGGGCGCGGCTCTCATGGGGGTGACCGCCGCCCGGTTCGCAAAGTTCGCACGCCTGGGCTTCGTCGTGCCCGTCAAATTCTACTTGAACCGCTACAGGGCCGTCGTCTGGCTGTATCTGGCCGAGGAACTACGGCAGTTCGCGGAGACCGAGGAGAACGCCCCGCTGTTGAACGGCCGTACGCCCGAAGGGCTGCGCGACCAACTGGACGCGGGCCTGGACCTGAGGGCCCGGAACTGGCGGGGGCGACACATGGGCTTCCTGCTGCGACAGAGCGAGGATCCTTGGGTCCGTGCCGCGGCAGTGGCTTCGCTGCTCGATTCCGCGCAGGTCGCGGAGATCGTCCCGGACCCCTACGAACGTGCCTACATGAACCGCTTCCGTCCGGAGCAGACCACGCACGGCGCGCCCGACTCACCCGCCGCCCACGTCGCCGCACGGATCATGACGGCGGAAGACCCGGACGAGATCAGCTGGCTCCGGTCGGACCTGGCCAATGCCCTGCGAGAGGCTCGCGAACAGCGGCGCGCGCCGCGACCGACACCCAAGCCCCAGACTCCGGTCGCGAATGGCGAACGAACGGGGCCGATCGGGGAGCGGCGACAATCTGCCGACGAGCGGCAGCCGAGCGAGGTGCGTCCACTGACCGAGGTGCGTCGGCCGAGCGAAGCGCGTCGGCCGACGGACGTACGGCAGCCGACAGGGGCGCGGCAACCGGCCGAGGTGCGACATGCGGCCGAGGTGCGACAGACGATCGACGAACCGGAACGGCCCCGACGCCTCCTAGGCTGGCTGCGCCGCAGAAACCCCTGACCGTCTGCGTCAGCCCCCGAGCTTGCGGAAGAGTCCCTCCTGGACGACGGAGACGAGCAGGCGTCCCTTCAGGTCGTAGATCCGGCCCCGCGCCAGCCCTCGGCCACCCGTCGCGATCGGCGACTCCTGGTCGTACAGGAACCACTCGTCGGCACGGAACGGCCGGTGGAACCACATCGCGTGGTCCAGGGACGCCATGTCGAAACCGCGCTGGCCCCAAAGGGGTTCCACCGGGATGCGGACGGCGTCCAGGAGGGTCATGTCGCTCGCATAGGTGAGCGCGCAGGTGTGGACCAACGGGTCGTCGCCCAGGGGACCGACGGCACGCATCCATACGGCGCTGCGCGGTTCGGCGTGCTCGATCTCCTCGTGGGTCCAGCGGAGCCGGTCCGCGTAGCGGATGTCGAAGGGCTGACGCCTGGCCATGCGCTCCAACGTCTCGGGGAGCGCGCCCAGATGCTCCTTGATCTCCTCAGCGACGGTCGGGAGCGACTCAGGATCGGGGACCTCACGGGCCGGCGGCAGCTGGTGCTCGAAGCTCCCTTGCTCAGGCTTGTGAAAGGAGGCGGTCAGATTGAAGATCGTGCGGCCCTGCTGCACGGCGGTGACACGACGCGTGGTGAACGACCGCCCGTCGCGGACCCGTTCGACCTGGTACACGATCGGCACCCCCGGCCTGCCCGGGCGCAGGAAGTACGCGTGCAGGGAGTGCACGGGGCGTTCGCCGTCCGTGGTGCGGCCGGCGGCGACCAGGGCCTGGCCGGCGACCTGCCCGCCGAAGACCCGCTGCAGGGATTCCTGCGGGCTGCGGCCACGGAAGATGTTGACCTCGATCTGCTCCAGGTCGAGCAGGTCGACGAGCCGTTCCGCTGGGTTTGTCATGTGTCGCGTTCTCCTGTGCTCACAGCTGGCCGACGTCGGTGACCTTGACGATCGCGCGGCCCTCCGCGTCCGAGGCCGCGAGGTCGACCTCCGCGCTGATACCCCAGTCATGATCGCCGTTCGGGTCGGCGAAGGCCTGCCGCACGCGCCACAGGCCGTTCTGCGGCTCCTCCTCGATGAGCAGCAGCTTGGGGCCGCGCGCGTCCGGGCCCGTACCGAGGTCGTCGTACTCGTCCCAGTACTTGTCCATCGCCTCGCCCCAGGCGTCGGCGTCCCAGCCGGACTCGCCGTCCATCTCGCCGAGTTCCCCGACCTGGTCGAGGGCCGCGAGTTCGACGCGACGGAACATGGCGTTGCGGACGAGGACCCGGAAGGCACGAGCGTTGGCGGTGACCGGTTTGACCTGGTCCGCCTTCTCCTGGGCCTCCTCGGCCGTCATCTCCTCGGGGTTGGCCAGCTGCTCCCACTCGTCGAGGAGGCTGGAGTCGACCTGACGCACCATCTCGCCGAGCCAGGCGATCAGGTCCTCCAGGTCCTCCGACTTCAGGTCGTCCGGGACGGTGTGGTCGAGAGCCTTGTAGGCACTTGCCAGGTACCGGAGCACAATGCCCTCGGTGCGGGCAAGCTCGTAGTAGGACACGAACTCCGTGAAGGACATGGCACGTTCGTACATGTCGCGGATGACGGACTTCGGGGAGAGAGGATGGTCGCCCACCCACGGATGGCTCTTGCGGTAGGTGTTGTACGCGTGGAAGAGCAGCTCTTCCAGCGGCTTGGGGTACACCACGTCCTGGAGCCGCTCCATGCGGTCCTCGTACTCGACGCCGTCCGCCTTCATCGCCGCGACGGCCTCGCCGCGGGCCTTGTTCTGCTGGGCGGCGAGGATCTGCCGCGGGTCGTCCAGCGTGGACTCCACGACGGACACCATGTCCAGGGCGTACGAAGGGGACTCGGGATCCAGGAGTTCGAACGCGGCGAGCGCGAAGGTCGACAGCGGCTGGTTGAGGGCGAAGTCCTGCTGCAGGTCGACGGTGAGGCGCACGATGCGTCCCTCGGCGTCCGGCTCGTCGAGCTTCTCCACGATTCCGCCGTCGAGGAGCGAGCGGTAGATGGCGATCGCCCGCCTGATGTGCCGCAGTTGCTGCTTACGCGGCTCGTGGTTGTCCTCCAGCAGATGCCGCATCGCGGCGAAGGCGTTGCCGGGCCGGGCGATCACCGACAGGAGCATCGTGTGCGTGACCCGGAAGCGCGAGGTCAGCGGCTCCGGGTCGGACGAGATCAGTTTCGCGAACGTGTTCTCCGTCCAGGCGACGAAGCCTTCCGGCGCCTTTTTGCGCACCACTTTGCGACGCTTCTTCGGATCGTCGCCCGCCTTGGCGAGGGCCTTCTCGTTCTCCACGACATGCTCCGGAGCCTGCGCCACGACGAAGCCCGCTGTGTCGAAGCCCGCGCGCCCGGCACGGCCCGCGATCTGGTGGAACTCCCGCGCGCGCAGCGTCCGCACCCGGGTGCCGTCGTACTTCGTCAGCGCCGTGAACAGCACGGTGCGGATGGGCACGTTGACGCCGACACCGAGGGTGTCGGTGCCGCAGATGACCTTCAGCAGACCGGCCTGCGCCAGCTTCTCCACCAGGCGCCGGTACTTGGGCAGCATGCCGGCGTGGTGCACACCGATGCCGTGACGTACATAACGGGAGAGATTGCGGCCGAACTTGGTGGTGAAGCGGAAGTTGCCGATCAGCTCGGCGATCTGGTCCTTCTCCTCGCGCGTGCACATGTTGATGCTCATCAGCGCCTGCGCCCGCTCCACGGCCTGGGCCTGTGTGAAGTGCACGATGTAGACGGGCGCCTGCTTGGTTTCGAGGAGCTCGGTGAGCGTCTCCGTGAGCGGTGTCAGCTTGTACTCGTAGGAGAGGGGCACGGGCCGGGTCGCCGAGCGGACGACCGAGGTGGGACGGCCGGTCCGCCGGGTCAGATCCGTCTCGAACATCGCGACGTCGCCGAGCGTCGCCGACATCAGGATGAACTGGGCCTGCGGCAGTTCGAGGATCGGGATCTGCCAGGCCCAGCCGCGGTCGGCCTCGGCGTAAAAGTGGAACTCGTCCATCACGACCTGGCCCACGTCGGCCCGCTTGCCGTCGCGCAGCGCGATGGACGCGAGGACCTCGGCGGTGCAGCAGATGACAGGGGCGTCGGCGTTCACGGACGCGTCGCCGGTCAGCATGCCGACGTTCTCGGTGCCGAACATCTTGCACAGCTCGAAGAACTTCTCCGAGACGAGCGCCTTGATCGGCGCCGTGTAGAAGGTGACCTCGTCCCGGGCGAGCGCCGCGAAGTGCGCACCCGCGGCGATCATGCTCTTGCCGGAACCGGTGGGCGTCGACACGATCACGTTCGCACCCGAAACCACCTCGATCAGCGCCTCCTCCTGGTGGGGGTAGAGCGTGAGACCGCGTTCCCCGGCCCACGACTCGAAGGCTTCGTAGAGGGCGTCGGGATCTGCGGTCTGCGGCAGCTGATCGATAAGGGTCACGCCCCCATCTTGCCTGTGAACGCCCTTGAGAGGGGAATCGGATGCGGGCCCGAAGATCGCGAACGTTACGCTGTGGCGCCGACGGAGCGTCAGCGCGCCTGGGCAACTGGTTGTCAGTACAAGTGGAATGGGGCGGGGCACGGCGATGATGGGACCAGCACACTCACTGTCGGGAGCGGCGGCCTGGCTGGGCGTCGGAGCCGCGGCCGCCGCCGCGGGATACACGATGCCCTGGCCGGTCCTCCTGGTCGGCGCACTGATCTGCGCGGGCGCGGCACTCGCCCCGGACCTGGATCACCAGGCGGCGACCATCTCGCGGGCCTTCGGACCCGTCTCGCGAGGGCTGTGCGAGATCGTCGACAAGCTTTCCTACGCCGTCTACAAGGGGACGAAGAAGGCGGGCGACCCGCGTCGCTCCGGCGGGCACCGCACTCTGACGCACACCTGGTTGTGGGCGGTGCTGATCGGCGCCGGGGCCTCGGTCGTCGCGATCACCGGGGGCCGCTGGGGGGTCCTGGCACTTCTCTTCGTGCACATAGTGCTCGCCATCGAGGGGCTGCTCTGGCGGGCGACGCGTGGCTCCAGTGCCGACATCCTCGTGTGGCTGCTGGCCGCGACGAGTGCCTGGATCCTCGCGGGAATACTGGACAAGCCGGGCAACGGCGCCGACTGGCTGTTCACGGCGCCGGGCCAGGAGTACCTGTGGCTCGGGCTGCCGGTCCTCCTCGGTGCGCTGGTGCACGACATCGGGGACGCGTTGACGGTATCGGGTTGTCCGATCCTGTGGCCGATCCCGATCGGCCGCAAGCGCTGGTACCCGATCGGACCGCCCAAGGCGTTGCGGTTCCGGGCGGGCAGCTGGGTCGAGCTGAAGGTCCTGATGCCGGCGTTCATGGTGCTCGGCGGAGTGGGGTGTGCGGCCGCGCTCAACTTCATCTGAGCGACCGCGACCGCTGGGCAGGCGCCGCCCTCCCGCGGCCTGGCGCCGCCCTCCCAGGGCCTGGTGCCGAGCTCCGACGGCTTGGCGCCGCGCTCCCGCGGCCTGGTGCCGAGCTCCCGCTGCTTGGCGACGGCCTCCCACGGCTTGATGCTGCTGTCAGCCGACCTGATGCCACAGCCAGTCGGTCGGACGCCGCCGTCGTTCGGCTGCGGCCGGGCGCCGTCACCAGTGGGCCAGATGCCGTTGCCGATCGGCCGGGCGCCCCCGCCAATCGGCCAGGTGCCCCCGCCGATCGGCCGGGCCTCACCACTCATCGGCCAGGCGTCGCCGCCTCCCGTCGCCAAGAGAATCGCGCCGTGGCAGGTTCAGGCCGTGTCGCCCCCGCCCGGCGTCCGGTCCTGGCTCCCCTTGCCGTACCGCTTCTCGAATTGGGCGACCCGGCCCTCGGTGTCCACGGTCCGGGCCTTGCCCGTGTAGAAGGGATGGCTCTCGGAGGAGATCTCCACGTCCACTACGGGGTACGTCTCGCCGTCGTCCCAGTCGATCGTCCGGTCGCTGGTAGCGGTGGACCGGGTGAGGAAGGCGTATCCGGCGGCGCGGTCACGGAAGACCACGGGGTGGTAATCGGGCTGCTTGTCCTGCTGCATGACTGCTCCTTGCCTGGGGAGTGCGGGGAGTGGGTGCGGGGACAGGGCGGGGCAGGCGGCGGGATCGGCCCCGTCAGCCGTACGGGCCGTCCTCGTCGACGATGTGCATGGCGGCCTCTTCCGCCGAGGCCGCGGCGCCGTCGATGCCCACGTCGGTGGCGATCAGACCGCTCTCCTCGTCCTCGTGCGCGCCTTCGTTCGGCGCCACGAGACGGCCGGAGCGGAGGTCGCCCACCTCGTTGTCCAAGGGTTCCCCGTCCGAGTCCGGGCAGTCTCCGATGCCGTCACCGTCGGGTGCCTCGATGTCCGGAAGCTCCTCCGCGAGGCGTTCGTCCAGGGTCTCGCCGTGACGCCGTTCGGCAGCGGTCACGTCGTTGCGCTCCACCGCCCACGGTCGCTCCGGCGGTGACCAGCCCCGGTCCAGAGGATCGCTCACGCCGTCGGATTCCAGGGTGTCCTCGGCGTCGAGCAGCCCCGCGTCGTCCTGAACCTCGGATCCGTCGGGCTGGTAGACGTCGTCTCCCCAACCGTCGGCGCTGTCCACAGGTACCTCCAGGTGGTGCGGGCCGGCCTGCTGTCACCGTGTTCGGCGGCGGGAGCGCGGGCCACTCGGCCCAGGACTCGCCCGTACGGAACATGCGGAACCAGGCGGTTCCCGGGCGTTCCCCGAACCGGTGCCGACATCCAGCCTTCCACCCCTCTTCGACACCGCGCAACGGCACGGAGCACGGCGGTGGGCTCCGGCCCTCCCACCAGCGACGGGTGCGGGCCGGAGCCGGGGGCACGCGACAGCACGCCCCCGACCGGCTCACGCGCGGACAGCGAACGGGTCCCGGCCGGCCCGAACCGAGGCCGACCGAGGGCAGCGCTCGCTCACCCGTGCCAGGACCGCCACAGCGCCGCGTACGCGCCGTCCGCGGCGACCAGCTGATCATGGCTACCGAGTTCGCTGATGCGGCCGTTCTCGACGACGGCGATGACGTCCGCGTCGTGGGCGGTGTGCAGCCGGTGGGCGATGGCGACCACGGTGCGGCCGTCGAGGACGCGGGACAGGGAGCGCTCCAGATGCCGGGCCGCGCGCGGGTCGAGGAGCGAGGTGGCCTCGTCCAGGACGAGCGTGTGCGGGTCGGCGAGCACCAGCCGGGCGAGCGCGATCTGCTGGGCCTGGGCCGGAGTGAGAGCGACCCCGCCAGAGCCGACCTCGGTGTCCAGACCCTCGTCCAGCGCCCGCGCCCAGCCGTCGGCGTCGACCGCGCCGAGGGCGGCCCACAGTTCGGCGTCGTCGGCGTCCGTGCGGGCGAGGAGCAGGTTGTCGCGCAGGGCGCCCACGAACACGTGGTGTTCCTGGTTGACCAGGGCCACGTGGGAGCGGACCCGTTCGGCGGACATCCGGGACAGTTCGGCGCCGCCGAGCGTGATCCGGCCGGCCCGGGGTGCGTAGATCCCGGCGAGCAGCCTGCCCAGCGTGGACTTGCCCGCGCCGGACGGGCCGACCAGGGCCAGCCGGGTGCCCGGCGCGACCTCCAGAGAGACCTTGCGCAGCACGTCGACGCCGGCGCGGTAGCCGAAGTGCACCTGGTCGGCGTGCACGTCACGCCCGTCGGGAGCCAGCGACCCGTCGCCCGCGTCCGGCTCGATGTCGCGGACGCCGACCAGCCGGGCCAGCGAGACCTGGGCCACCTGAAGCTCGTCGTACCAGCGCAGGATCAGACCCACCGGGTCGACGAGCATCTGCGCGATCAGGGCGCCAGTCGTCAGCTGGCCCACCCCGATCCAGCCCTGGATGACGAAGTACCCACCGATCATCAGGACCGAGCCGAGAACCGTGACGTGGGTGAGGTTGATGACCGGGAAGAGCACCGAGCGCAACCACAGGGTGTACCGCTCCCAGGCGGTCCACTCCTGGACCCGCCGGTCCGACAGCTTGATGCGGCGCTCGCTCAGGCGGTGCGCCTCGATGGTGCGGCCCGCGTCCACCGTCTCCGAGAGCACGGCGGCCACCGCGGCGTAACCGGCGGCCTCGGAGCGGTAGCCGGACGGCGCGCGCTTGAAGTACCAGCGGCAGCCCACCACCAGGATCGGGACGGCGACCAGCACGGCGGGCGCGAGCGGCGGCGCGGTCACGGCGAGACCGCCGAGCAGCAGCGCCACCCAGACCACACCGATGGCCAGCTGCGGCACCGCCTCGCGCATGGCGTTGGCCAGCCGGTCGATGTCCGTGGTGATCCGGGACAGCAGATCGCCCGTCCCGGCCCGCTCCAGGACGCCCGGCGGCAGCCCCACCGACCGTACGAGGAAGTCCTCGCGCAGGTCGGCCAGCATCCGCTCGCCGAGTATGGCGCCCCGCAGCCGCACCTGGCGTACGAACACGGCCTGGACCA
This sequence comes from Streptomyces sp. NBC_00878, assembly GCF_026341515.1. Classification (NCBI taxonomy): domain Bacteria; kingdom Bacillati; phylum Actinomycetota; class Actinomycetes; order Kitasatosporales; family Streptomycetaceae; genus Streptomyces; species Streptomyces sp. NBC_00878. The sequence continues at coordinate 9,740,372 of NZ_JAPEOK010000001.1, forward strand.
CCAGGGCGAGGACGAACAGCGCGGCGGTGCGCTCCATATGGAGTTCGCGTGCCGCCGCCGTGCCGTCGGAGACGCGCTGGACGAGCGACCCCAGCAGATAGGGGCCCACCATCGAGGTGACGACAGCGACCGTGTTGACGGTGATGAGCAGGAGGAAGGCACGGCGGTGCCGTTGGAACAGTTCGGCCACGTAGGCGCGTACGGTCGCGGGGGCGCCGACGGGCAGGGTCTCTGCGGTCGTCGGGGCCGCCGGATCGTAGGCCGGTGGCGCCACGCCGATCATGCGGTCTCCTCGATTTCTTCCAGTTCTGGCAGGTGGCCGAGTTCGTGGGCGGCGGCCTCGTCGTCGGTCTCACGGGTCACCACGGCCCGGTACCGGGGCTCGCTGTGCAGCAGCTCGCGGTGTATGCCGACCGCCGCGACCTCGTCCTCGTGGACGAGCACGACCCGGTCCGCGTGGTCGAGGAGCAGCGGTGACGAGGTGAACACCACCGTCGTGCGGCCGTGGCGCAGGGACCGGATGCCGTCGGCGACGCGTGCCTCGGTGTGCGAGTCGACCGCGGACGTCGGTTCGTCCAGGACGAGCACCTCCGGGTCCGTGATCAGCGACCGGGCCAGCGCGAGCCGCTGGCGCTGGCCGCCCGACAGGGAGCGGCCGCGTTCGGTGATCCGGGCGTCCATCGGGTCGTCGGCGTCCAGCGACCCCTGGGCGAGCGCGTCCAGGACGTCGCCGCACTGCGCGGCGGCCAGTGCCTTCTCGGGACTGACCTCCCCCGAGGCGGGCACGTCGAGCAGCTCGCGCAGGGTGCCGGAGAGCAGAACCGGGTCCTTGTCCTGGACGAGGACGGCACTGCGGGCCGAGTCGAGCGGCAGCTCGTCCAGCGGCACGCCGCCGACCAGCGCCGACGGCAGCTCCGAGGAGTCCGCCGCGTGACCGCCGAGCCGCTCCGCCAGCGCACCCGCCGCGTCCGGGTCACCGCACACCACGGCGGTGAGCCGCCCCGCGGGCGCGAGCAGCCCGGTCGCGGGGTCGTACAGGTCCCCGGCCGGTACGACGGCCTCGCGCGACCCCTCGCCGTCCGTCGCCCGCTCCAGCGACAGCACCCGGGCGGCGCGTTTCGCGGACGGCCGGGAGAAGGAGTAGGCCATGGCGATCTCCTCGAAGTGACGGAGCGGATAGGTGAGCAGCATGACGGCGCTGTACACGGTGACCAGTTCACCGACGGTGATCCGGCCGTCCCGGGCCAGGTTCACGCCGTGCCAGACGACGACGATCAGCAGCAGTCCGGGCAGCAGTACCTGGATCGCGGAGATCAGTGCCCACATACGGGCGCTGCGCACGGCCGCGTGCCGGACCTCCTGCGAGGCACGGCGGTACCGGTCGAGGAACAGCTCCTCGCCGCCGATGCCGCGCAGCACGCGCAGCCCCGCGACGGTGTCCGAGGCGAGTTCCGTGGCGCGGCCCGCCTTCTCGCGCTGGCAGTCGGCACGCCGGGTCGCCCGGGGAAGCAGCGGCAGCACCGCGAGCGCCAGCACGGGCATGCCCACGGCGACGACGATGCCGAGCGCCGGCTGGTAGACGACCAGGGCGACACAGACGAACACGATCGTCACCGCCGCCGCGGTGAACCGCGATACGGCCTCGACGAACCAGCCGATCTTCTCCACGTCGCCGGTCGAGACCGCGACGACCTCACCGGCCGCCACGCGCCGCGTCAGCGCGGAGCCCAGCAGGGCGGTCCTGCGCGCCAGGAGCTGCTGGACGCGCGCGGCCGCTGTGATCCAGTTGGTGACCGCGACCCGGTGGAGCATGGTGTCGCCCAGCGCGATACCGACCCCGCACAGCGCGAGCAGCCCGCCCGCCAGGCCGAGCCGCGCACCGGAGCGGTCCACGACGGCCTGGACGGCGAAGCCCACACAGAAGGGCAGCCCGGACACGGACATGAAGTGCAGCAGACCCCAGGCCAGGGCCTTCACCTGTCCGCCGAGCTGATTCCGGCCGAGCCACACCAGGAACCGGGGACCCGAGCGTGCGTCCGGCACACCCGGGTCGGGATACGGAAGGTCTTGAATCTGCATGACGTCCCAGGGGCTCGTAGAAGGGGGTGGGGGAGGCAACAAACCGTGAAAGGTTCGCGTCACAGCGTGTCCGCAGGCAAACGGTTTTCCGCCGCGAGGCAAAGATTCGGCCCGGACCATCCGCATATGGGCCGGAAGCCGAGGGGCCGGACACAATAGTCCGGATCGTGGTGCGACGATGGATCGATGCGAATAGGCGGTGCGATGCGCACGACGGCCACGGCCGCGGTGTCCGGTGCCCTTCTGATGTCCCTGGCGGCCTGCGGCGGTTCCGGCGGCGGGAGCGGGAAGAAGGGCGACGGGCGGACGGACGACCCCGACCGGCCCGAGCAGGCGCGCACCGTCGACCTCAAGCGCATCCCCGGCGTCGGGGACACCCTGCGCAAGCAGATTCCCGCCGACTCCCGCCAGGTCGTGGCCGTCTACGGAGAGGGCGAGGACTCGGCGGACTCCACGATCGTCCTGTACACCAAGTCCGGCTCCACCTGGGACAAGACCCGCAGCTGGAAGGGCCACAACGGCAAGAAGGGCTGGACGACCAACCACCGGGAGAACGACAAACGCAGCCCCGTCGGGGTGTTCACGCTCAGCGACGCGGGCGGAGTACTCGCCGACCCCGGCGCCAAACTCCCGTACACCGAGTCCGCGGGCTTCCAGGCCCCGCACTACTGGGCCAAGTCGCACTGGAATGACTTCGACTACGTCATCGCCATCGACTACAACCGCGTCAAGGGCACCTCGCCCAACGACCCGGCCCGCCCCCAGGGCCAGTCCAAGGGCGGCAGTATCTGGCTGCACATGGACCACGGCAGCGGTACGTCGGCCTGCGTGAGCCTGCCCAAGTCCGGCATGGAGTACCTGCTGCGCACCCTCGACCCGGGCCGGCACCCGGTCGTAGTGATGGGCGACAAGGCGAACCTCAAAGCCGCCTGACCGCCCGTCACCGGCCACCACGCGCCCTCAGTAGTAGTGGCGAAGGGACGGCCACAACCGCGACCAAGGCTCCGTCGTCCCCGAGCACAACACCACGGCCGCGCCCTGCTCCTCGTTCTCCACCCCGTGCCCGTTGTCCACGCGTGCGACCCGACGGCAGCCGGTGAAGTACCGCTCGATGCCGTCCGCGTCCTCCTGCCGGACGAGGAGCACCGGTCCGTCGGCCGAGTCCGGCGGCGGGCCCCAGTCGGCGTAGCTCATATGGCCGGAGTAGGGCCGAGGCAGCCCGCGCGCGGGGCCGTAGCGGTCGAGGGCGCCCGCCTCGCCGTAGTTCTGCGTGAAGACCACGGCACGCGCCCGCTCACCCACGGGAATCGCTGACCAGCCCCTCGCGGTCGCGTCGGCCAGCGCGGGCCAACCCACCTGCTCGCCCTGCTCCTTGTTGAGCGCCATCGGCACGGCGAGTGAGTTCTTCGGCAGCACCGGGAGGGTGACCATCGCGTTGATCGCGACGGTCACGAGCACGGCCACCACGGGCCACGTACGGCCGTGCTGCCGCGTCCAGGCCAGAGCAGGCTCACAGCCCGCCGCGAGCAGCACGATCAGCAGCGGCACGACGTAGTACCCCTTGCCGCCCAGCGCCACGACCAGCACGCACAGCAGGGGGTACGCGACCGCTGCCGGACGAGCCCACCGCAGGGCCGGATCGCGCCAGAGCCGCAGCCAGCCCGCGACCCACACCGGCACGAACAGCGGGGACAGATAGATGAGTTGCTCGGGCACGAACAGGATCCGGTTCTCGGTTCCGTCGTCCGTGCCGATCCCCTCCGCGACCGTCAGTTGCGGCCAGCCGTGATCGGCCTGCCACCACAGGTTGGGCGCCGCCACCACGAGGGCGACGGCCACGCCGGCGAGCAGCCACGGGCTGCGCAGCACCCGCCGCGGACCCACGGCGAGTACGGCCGCCAGCAGCGCGACGACCAGGAGTGCCACGAGGTATTTGTTCAGCAGCCCGACCCCGACGCACAGGCCGATCGCAAGCCACCACCGCCCGTCGCCGGTGCGCAGCAGTCGCAGCACCAACCAGCAGATCAACAGCCAGGCCAGCAGGTCGAAGGTCGCGGTCGACACCATGTGCCCGACGGCCAACGGCTGCCCGGACACGCCCGCGAGCCCCGCCGCGACCACCTGTGTCCGCCGGTCGCCACCCAACTCCCGTGCGACGAGGGCGACCACGAGGACGGCGGCGACGAAGACGAGCGTCGCCGGGACCCGCAGCCCGACGGGGGAGTCCCCGAACAGCGTGGTGGCCGCCCGCGCGAGGAGCGGCGTCAGCGGCGGCTGGTCGACGTACCCCCAGGCCGGGCGATCGCCCGCCGCGAGGAAGTACAACTCGTCCCGGTGGTACCCGTATCGGCCGGACAGGATGGTGAGTACGGCGGCGAGGACTGCCGCCAGGACCGACACGGGACCGAGGGCGAAACGGGGTAACTCGCGCGGTGCGTCGTCCCGTTCCCGATCCATCGCGCCCCCTCGCCAATCGGTGCCACCACCGTACTGACGGTGTCCGCGTACTGACAGTGCCCGTTCGCATCAGGACCCGAGGACTCATTGCGGGCCGGGCCAACTCCCCGTAGAACACCGCTCATGAGAAGACAGATCATCATGTCCATGCTCGCCGGGGCGACCCTCGTGGCGAGCACCCTCCTCGGAGCGGCCCCCGCGCAATCGGCCGACGCGCCTGCCGAGTTCGGCACCGACTGGCACGACCCGGTCACCGTCGCCCCGCCGGTCACCCGACCGGACACCACGTCCTGCGAAGTCACCGTCGCCGAGGCCCGGTTCAAGGACTTTACGCCGTACAAGGGCACGTACACGCCCCCGAGCGGCTGCGGCGACCGCTGGAGCAAGGTCGTCCTGCGCCTCGACGGCAAGGTCAAGGGGCGGCAGTTCGACCGGCTCGGCTATCTGCACATCGGCGGAGTCGAGGTCCTCCGTACGTCCACCCCGCAGCCCTCGCCCGACGGCATCGAGTGGTCGGTGGAGAAGGACGTCACGCGCTACAGCGACACGTTCCGGGCAGGCCAAGGCGTCGAGATGCTCATCGGCAACGTCGTCGACGACACCTACACGGGCATCATCGACGTCAAAGTCACGCTCACCTTCTACGCGGCCGAGCCCGCCGCCACTCTCCACGCGGGCGAGCCCACCGCCAAGACGACCCCCGACCGCGTCCTCACCCTCCAGGACGGCACCCTCACCACACCCCGCAACAGTGAACGCATCGTCGCCGAGGTATACGCCACAGGGTCGGGCGGCGGCTGCGAGGAGTACTGGTATCTGACGGTGCCCGACGCCGCGCCGTACTCCTGCAAGGCCGGCGACGGCCCCTACCGCGAGGTGCAGATCAAGGTCGACGGCCGACTCGCGGGCATCGCGGCCCCGTTCCCGACCGTGTGGACCGGCGGCTGGTCCAACCCCTTCCTCTGGTACGTGATCCCGGGCCCGCGCGCCTTCGACATCAAGCCCGTCGAGTACGACCTGACACCGTTCGCGGGGCTGCTCAACGACGGCCGTCCGCACCGGATCGACGTCTCCGTAGTGGGCGTTCCCGAGGGGCAGAGCGGCTGGAGCACCCCGGTGAACGTCCTCGTCTGGCAGGACGCGAAGAGCGAGCACGTCACCGGGAAGCTCACCGCGCACAGGGCGGGAGACCTCGACAACTCCTCGACGTACACACCGGGTTCGGAGCACCGTCTGGACACCGTGGCCGGGCACCGGCTGACTGTGGCCGGGTACGTCGACACCTCGCACGGCCGCGTGAAGACCACCGTCGACCGCAGGCTGGCCAACACCTCCGTGCACCGCTGGACCAACGGCGAGAACACGGACGCGCTGAAGGGCACCTGGACCGACGACGAGACCGTCACCGTGGCCGGGCGCGGGCCCGCCAAGTCGGCCCGGACGCACCGCACCTACACCATGGACGGCACCACTGCCCTCGGCGCGGGCGACCGGCTGCGGACCGTGCTGTCGCTGGGGGACCGGGCCGCCGTCGTGGAGACGCGGGGCGGTCGGCGCACGGCGTGGTCCCGGCTCGACGACAGCTACGCGGGCGATGCCACGTATACGGCGAACGTGCCGCGCGACCAGCGTCACGCGGTCGGCACGACCAGCGAGCGCTACCGGCTGTACGGACCGGGCGGCTGTTACGACCGGAACCTGGTGACCGTGCAGGGGACGCTCACCGAGGACCGTAAGGGCTGCTGAATGTTCCGGTGTGGGGCGTGACACATCTTTCGATGATTTACACACCTGTCACGTTGAGGCCAACGGCGGTAGCAAACTCCCCCGATAGTGATCACCGCGGAATCCGCTTTCCGTATCCCAGAAGTCCCCCTGGAGGAGTGCCCGTGCCGCCGTCTGTACCGTCCCCGCCGCGACGCGTCGCACGCATACTGCGTACCTCACTGTTCGCGCAGGTCGCCTGCGCGCTCGTACTCGGAATCGTCGTCGGAAGGTTGTGGCCGGACACGGCCACGACCTTCCAGCCGCTCGGCGACGGCTTCGTGCGCCTCATCAAGACGGTGATCTCACCGCTCGTCTTCTGCGTGGTCGTCGTCGGCATCGCCAAGGCCGGCAACCTGAAGGCCTTCGGGCGGATCGGGCTCAAGGCCCTGATCTGGTTCGAGATCGCCTCCACGGCCGCGCTGCTCATCGGCCTGATCGCCGCCAACGTCTTCGCCCCCGGGTCGGGCATGAACGTCGACCCGTCGAAGCTCGACGCCTCGGCGGTCGACGACAAGACCGCCGGCGGTGCGTTGCCGTCTACCACCGAGTTCATCCTCAACGCGTTGCCGCAGAGCGCGGTCGGTGCCTTCGCCGAGAACTCGCTGCTGCAGGTCCTGGTGCTGGCCTGTCTGACGGGCGCCGCGCTGCTCCACCTCGGCCGCACCAAGGTGCCCGCGATCCTGCCGGCCATCGAGCAGGTCCAGGAGATCATCTTCGCGATCGTCGGCTTCGTCATGAAGCTCGCGCCGCTCGCCGTCTTCGGCGCGATGGTCCACCTGGTGGGGGAGTACGGCCTCGGGGTCATGAAGACGTACGGCAAGCTCATCATCCTCTGCTACGCCGTGGCGGCAGTCTTCCTCGTGCTCCTCGGGGTCGCGTTGAAGCTGGTCACCGGGCTCAGCCTGTGGAAGTTCGTCCGCTATTCGCGTGCGGAGTTGCTGCTCGCGCTCGGCACCGCGTCCAGCGAGACGGTCATGCCCCGCATGATGCAGAAGCTCCGTCAGGCGGGTGCCCGTGACGACGCGGTGGGTCTGGTGCTGCCGACGGGGTACTCCTTCAACCTCGACGGCGCCTCGATCTACCTCTCCATCGGCACGCTGTTCATCGCGCAGGCCGTGGGTGTCGACCTCAGCCTGAGCCAGCAGATCACCGTGATCCTGGTGCTCATGCTGACCAGCAAGGGCATGGCAGGCATCCCGGGTTCGGCCTTCCTCGCACTGTCGGCGACCGCCTCCTCGCTCGGCGCCATCCCCGCCGGGGCCGTTGCCCTGCTGCTCGGCGTCGACCGCATCATGGACTCGATGCGCGTCGTCACCAACCTCCTCGGCAACTGCGTCGCCGTCTTCGCCGTCTCCCGCTGGGAGGGCGCCCTGGACATGGACCGGGCGAAGAAGATGCTCGACGGCGAGATCGCGTTCGTGGAGGAGGACGTGGAGGAGGACGTGGAGCAGGACGGGAGCAAGCCCAAGACGGACGTGCCCGCTCAGACAGCGCGTGCGGATGCGCCGGGCAAGGGCGAGGAGTCCGCAGGAACGGCGGAGGAACCCGCCGAGGCCAAGGCCACGGCCTCGTTGGCCAAGGGGTCCGCAGGCGGGGCGAGTTGAGAGCGGGGCCCGGCGCACCCGCTCGACGCCGGGCCCCACGCCCTCATCCCGTAGGACTGGCCGCCCGGAAGACTGGCCCTCGTAGCTCCTGCCCCTGAGACTTCTCTCAACGCAGCAGCTCCTGCCCCCCCGTCCGGACCGAGCGCGGGACCGAACGTCGGGAGTAGCCCTCGGGGTTCTCGCCAGGTCCGGTGTCGCGTTCTCGTTGTGCTCCGGACCTTGGTCTTTGGACTTTCGGTTACGTACGTGACCGGGCGGAGCCCAGCGTGCGCGGACCGGCGCCCGCGCGGTCGGCGCCGACCAGGTCCGCAAGGCGGAGCGGAGTGTGCTTCGGCCCGGTCCGCGGAAAGAGTGGGCCTTCCTCGCCCCTCGGCGCCGCCCTCGGTCAGCAGTCGCGCTTCGGATCGTCGGCCACGGCCGTTCCGTCCATCAGCGTGTTCAGGAGCCCCCCGAGCACCTTGCGCTGGTCGTCCGTCAGTGGTGCCAGGATGTCCTCCGCCGCGGTGCGCCGCGCGGAGCGCAGCTCGCGGAGGGCCACGCGGCCGTCGTCCGTCAGCTCTATGCGGATCACCCGGCGGTTGGTGGGGTCCGGTACGCGACGCACCTTTCCGCTCGCCTCCAGACCGTCGACCAGTGTCGTCACGGCCCGGGGCACCACCTCCAGCCGCTCGGCCAGGTCGGCCATGCGCGGCGGCGAACCATAGTGCGCGAGGGTGCGCAGCAGCCGGGACTGGGCCGGAGTGATGCCGAGCCCGCGCTTCTCCAGATGACGCTTCTGGATGCGGTGCACTCGGCGCGTCAGCCGCAGCAACTGCTCGGCGAGCAGGCCGTCGGCGTCGGGGGTGTCCATGACGGGAACAATATCAGGACCACGTTCATTGTGAGTATAGGTAACAATGAGCTATGCTCCGTCAGTCATCATTCTCTCGCCATCCGTAGGAGCCCATGCCCCGCGACGAAATCACCTGGACACCGCCACCCGCCAAGGACGGACAGCCCCGGCAGGTGCGCCGCATTCTCAAGCTCTTCCGTCCCTACCGCGGCCGACTGGCCGTCGTCGGCCTCCTCGTCGGCGCCGCGTCCCTGGTCTCGGTCGCCACGCCCTTCCTGCTCAAGGAGATCCTCGACACCGCCATCCCGCAGGGCCGCACCGGCCTGCTGAGCCTGCTCGCGCTCGGCATGATCCTGAGTGCCGTGCTCGGCGGTGTCTTCGGTGTCCTGCAGACCCTCATCTCCACCACGGTCGGCCAGCGCGTCATGCACGACCTGCGGACCGCCGTGTATGGCCGCCTGCAGCGCATGTCGCTCGCCTTCTTCACCAGGACGCGCACGGGCGAGGTCCAGTCCCGCATCGCGAACGACATCGGTGGAATGCAGGCGACGGTCACGTCCACCGCCACCTCGCTCGTCTCCAACCTGACCGGTGTCGTCGCCACGATCGTCGCGATGGTCGCCCTGGACTGGCGGCTGACCGTCGTCTCGCTGCTCCTGCTGCCGGTGTTCGTGTGGATCAGCCGCCGCGTCGGCAATGAACGCAAGAAGATCACCACCGAGCGCCAGAAGCAGATGGCCGCCATGGCCGCCACCGTCACCGAGTCGCTTTCCGTCAGCGGCATCCTGCTCGGCCGCACGATGGGCCGCTCCGACTCGCTCACCCGCTCCTTCGCCGACGAGTCCGAGAGCCTCGTCGACCTGGAGGTCCGGTCGAACATGGCGGGCCGCTGGCGGATGGCCGTCATCGGGATCGTCATGGCCGCCATGCCGGCCGTTATTTATTGGGCAGCGGGTGTAGCGCTCCAATTCGGCGGCCCCGCCGTCTCCCTCGGCACGCTCGTCGCCTTCGTCTCGCTCCAGCAGGGCCTGTTCCGGCCGACCGTCAGCCTGCTGTCCACCGGCGTTCAGATCCAGACGTCGCTCGCCCTGTTCCAGCGCATCTTCGAGTACCTCGACCTGCCCATCGACATCACCGAGCCCGAGGAGCCGGTCCATCTCGACCAGGTCAAGGGAGAGGTGCGCTTCGAGGACGTGGAATTCCGCTACGACGACAAGAGCGGCCCGATTCTCGACGCCATCGACATCACCGTGCCCGCCGGCGGCAGCCTCGCCGTCGTCGGCTCGACCGGTGCGGGCAAGTCCACGCTCAGCTATCTGGTGCCGCGTCTGTACGACGTCACGGGCGGGCGCGTCACGCTCGACGGGGTGGACGTGCGCGACCTGGACTTCGACACCCTCGCCCGCGGGATCGGCGTCGTCTCCCAGGAGACATACCTCTTCCACGCCACGGTCGCCGACAACCTGCGGTTCGCCAAGCCGGACGCCACCGACGAGGAGCTGTACGAGGCGGCGAGAGCCGCGCAGATCCACGACCACATCGCGTCGCTGCCCGACGGGTACGACACGATGGTGGGCGAGCGCGGACACCGCTTCTCCGGCGGCGAGAAGCAGCGCCTGGCCATCGCCCGCACGATCCTGCGGGATCCGCCGGTCCTGATCCTCGACGAGGCGACCAGCGCCCTGGACACCCGCACCGAGCTCGCCGTGCAGAAGGCGATCGACGCCCTGTCGGCCAACCGGACCACGCTCACCATCGCGCACCGCCTGTCCACCATTCGGGGCGCCGACCAGATCGTGGTCCTCGACGGTGGCCGCACGGCGGAACGAGGCACGCACGAGGAGCTGTTGGCGCGCGGGGGCCGTTACGCCGCGCTGGTCCACAGGGACGCCCAACTGGAGCCAACAAGATGACGATATGCCGAAATTATGACGTTATGCGGGTTACCGTGCCCGCATGCAGATCTATTCGCCGCCCAGTCGGCCACGGAGAACGATTCGACTGACGAGCCGGGGCCGGACCGCCCTCATCGCGACCGGCGCCGTCGTGGCGGCCGCCGCCGTGGTGGTGCCGCTGCTGAGCACGGACGAGAAGAAGCAGCCCGTGTCCCTGGTGATTCCGGAGGGCTGGCGCTCCGGCCAGGTGTACGAGGCCGTCGACAAGGTCCTCGCCCTGCCCGGGGGCACCACCAAGAAGTCCCTGGACAAGGCGAACCTCAAGCTGCCGAACGACGCGAGCGGTAACCCCGAGGGATATCTCTTCCCGGCCACGTATCCGATCGACAAGAAGTCGACCCCGGTGTCCCTGCTGACGTACATGGTCGACACGGCGAACAAGAAGTTCGGCGGCGGGACGGTCACGGCAGGCGCCGAGCGGAACGCGATGAACGTCTATCAGACCGTCACCGTCGCGAGCGTCGTCCAGGCCGAGTCGGCCACCAAGGCGGACATGGGCAAGGTGGCCCGGGTCATCTACAACCGCCTCGACCGGGGCATGCCCCTGCAGATGGACTCCACCATCAACTACGCGCTGAACCGCAACAAGCTCCGCACCAGCGAGAACGACACGCGGCTCAACAGCCCGTACAACACGTACGTGCGGATGGGGCTGCCGCCCACGCCCGTCGCCAACCCCGGCGCGGAGGCGATGCGGGCCGCGGTCGCTCCGCCGCGGGGCGACTGGTTGTACTTCGTCACCGTCAAGCCCGGCGACACACGTTTCACCGCCAACTACGAGGAGCACCGGAGGAACGTCGCGGAGTTCAACCGCACCCGCTCCAGCCAGAGAGCGTCGGCGAAGTCCGGCTGAGCACACCTTCAGAGGCGCGGGGCAGTGACATTACTCCGCCGGTGTCACCCCACCCGCACATCCCGCGGAGCGCGCGCCAACAGGCGCCTGATGTCGCGCACCGCCGCGCGCCCGGCGCGGTTGGCACCGATCGTGCTGGCCGACGGCCCGTACCCGACCAGATGGATCCGTGGATCGGCGACCGCACGGGTCCCCTCGACAAGGATGCCGCCGCCGGGCTCGCGCAGCCGCAGCGGCGCCAGGTGGTCGATCGCGGCACGGAAACCGGTCGCCCACAGAATGACGTCGGCGGCCACGGTACGCCCGTCGTCCCACGCCACGCCGTCCGGAGTGATCCGGTCGAACATCGGCAGCCGGTCCAGGACACCGTCCTCGATGCCCTGTCGGATCGCGTCGTTGAGCGGCAGCCCGGTCACCGACACGACACTCTTCGGCGGCAGCCCCTGACGGACCCGTTCCTCCACGAGCGCGACCGCCTCCCGGCCCACGTCCTCGGTGAACGGCCCCTCGCGGAACACCGGCGGCCGTCGCGTCACCCAGGTGGTTTCGGCCGCGTACGGCGCGATCTCCAGCAGATGCTGCGTACCGGACGCACCCCCGCCCACCACCACGACCCGCTGCCCGGCGAACTCCTCGGGACCCGGGTACTGGGCGGTGTGCAACTGCCGCCCCCGGAAGGTCTCCTGACCGGGATAGCGCGGCCAGAACGGCCGGTCCCAGGTGCCCGTCGCGTTGATCAGCGCCCGCGCCGACCACGTACCGTCGGAGGTCTCGACGAGCAGTCGACCCCCGTCACCCCCGTCACCGCGGTCGGCCTCGCGCACGGCGTTCACGTCGACCGGCCGCCGTACCCGCAGACCGAAGGTGCGCTCGTAGGTGTCGAAGTACTCCGCGATGACCTCGGAAGACGGCCGCGCCGGATCCGCGTCCGTCAGTTCCATGCCCGGCAGGGCGTGCATGCCGTGCACCTTGCCGTAGGTGAGCGACGGCCACCGGAACTGCCACGCCCCGCCCGGGCGCGGCGCGTGGTCCAGTACGACGAAGTCCCGCTCGGGCTCGAACCCGGTACGCCGCAGGTGAAAGGCGCTGGACAGTCCGGCCTGCCCGGCGCCGATCACGACGACATCGACTTCCCGCACTGCCCGCGCCTGCGCTCCGGTGTTGTTCACGCTTCTACTAACTCCACCGATGGCGCGGATCTTCCCGCGCCCGCGCCCGCGACCGTGCCTGCGTCTGGGCCTGCCCCTGGGCCCTGCGTTCGTGCCCGAGTCCCCCGAGAGTGACTAGCGCCCGCTCGCGACCAGGATCGGCGCGCCGGACGCGGGGACACGCGACAGCAACCCCCGCACGGCAAGTTCGGGAATGACGCCCTCCCCGAACCAGTACGCCTCCTCCAGATGCGGATACCCGGAGAGCACGAAGTGCTCGATGCCCAGCGCGTGGTACTCCTCGATCCGGTCGGCGACCTCGGCATGGCTGCCGACCAGCGCGGTGCCGGCGCCCCCGCGCACGAGACCCACGCCCGCCCACAGGTTCGGGGAGATCTCCAGCCGGTCGGAGGAACCGCCGTGCAGTGCGAGCATGCGCTGCTGCCCGACCGACTCGCTGCGGCCGAGCGCCGCCTGCGCGGCGGCGATGGACCCCGGATCGAGGTCGTCGAGGAGACGACCCGCCGTCCGCCACGCCTCGGCCGACGAGTCCCGCGAGATCGTGTGCAGCCGTACCCCGAAGCGGACCGTACGTCCCTCGCGCTCGGCGAGCGAGTGAATCCAGTCGATCTTCTCCTTGACCTGCGCCGGCGGCTCGCCCCAGGTCAGATACACATCCGCGTGCCGCGCCGCGACCGGCCCGGCGGCCGCCGACGAACCGCCGAAGAAGATCTCCGGCAGCGGATCCGGTGGCAGTGCGGTCAGCCCGCCCTCGACCTGGTAGTGCGCCCCGTCGAAGTCGTACGGCTGCCCACCCCACACCCCGCGTACGACGGACAGGAACTCGTCCGTACGCGCGTACCGTTGGTCGTGCCCCAGTTGGTCGCCGAAACGGCGCTGCTCGGTGGAGTCACCGCCGGTGACGACGTTCAGGAGCAGCCGGCCCCGGGTGATGCGCTGGTATGTAGCAGCCATCTGTGCGGCGAGCGTCGGCGAGATGACACCGGGCCGGAACGCGACCAGGAACTTCAGCCGTTCGGTGTGCTGAGCCAGCGCCACCGTGGTCAGCCAGGCGTCCTCGCACCACGTACCGGTCGGAGTGAGCACCGCCTCGAAGCCCAACTGCTCGGCCGCCTTGGCGATTTGGGCCAGATACTCGATGTCGGGCGCGCGCACCCCACTGACCGGCCGGGCCCGGTCGACGGGGTTGGCCGCGTACGCGTGCCGGTCCACGAGGGTGCGGCCGTCGCCGCCCGTCGGCAGGAACCAGTGCAGATGTACGGTCATGTCGTCACGACTCCTTGGAGGGGCGGGGAGTGGTGGTGGACGGCGGCAGGTCACTGTTGAAGCGGGTGTCCACGAAGTCGCCGAATTCGATCTTGCGCGGGATGAGCTTCAGGCTGGTGAACGCGTCCGCTATCTCCTGCTCGGAGGCGATGAGCGGCTTGTCGAGGGCCACCGGGATCCGGGTCGCGTTGGACCGCTTCACCGAGGCCAGCGCCACCTCGTAGGGCAGTCCGGTGTCCTTCGCCCAGACCTTGGCCCACTCCTCGGGGTGCTCGTAGACCCAGTCCTGCGCGCGCCGCAGCCGCTTCAGGTAGTCGCCGATGGCCGCGGCCTTCTTCTTGTCCTGGAGCGCTCCGGGCGCCGCCACCTGGAAGGTGAGACCGTTGACCACTTTGTCGCCGTCCGTCAGGACCCGGCCCTGGTCGGCCTGCAGCACCTGGGAGGTGTACGGGTCCCACACCGCCCACGCGTCGACCTGGCCGGAGGTGAACGCGGCCAGCGCGTCGGCCGGTTGGAGGTACTTCACCTTGATGTCGCTCAGCGTCAGCCCGGCCGCTTCGAGCGAGGCGACCAGCTGGTAGTGCGCGGACGACCCCTGGGCGACGGCGACCGACTTGCCCTTCAGCTCCTCGGGCTTCTTCAGCTGCGAGTTCTTGGGGACGAGGATGGCGTCGCCCTTGGCCCTGCCTCGATAGCCCGCCACGATGCTGATCTTGGAGTTGGCACCGGCCGCGAAGACCGGCGGGGTGTTGCCGACGCCGCCGATGTCGACGGCCTTGGCGTTGACTGCCTCCAGGAGGGGCGGTCCGGACGTGAACGTCGACCATTTGATCTTGTAGTCGACGTTCTTGAGCTCTCCGGCCGCCCGCAGGACGGCCTCCGAACCGCCCTTCTGGTCACCGACGTTGAGGGTGAGGGATCCCTTCCCCTCGGTTCCGTCGCCCGCTGAGGTGCTGGCCGACGAGTTTCCGCCGCAGGCGGCGGCCAGCAGAGCCAGCGGGAGGAGCAGGGTGGCGGGGACGAGGTGTCGTCGCATGAGGATTCCGTTCGGTTGGTTCAGGTGAGGGCGGTGGGTTGGGACAGTTCGGTGGGGGGAGTTCAGGCGGCTTCGGCGGCGGTGTCGACGCCCAGCCGTTCCAGCAGCCCGGCGCGCAGTCCGGCGAACCGCGGGTCGGTGATGTCACGCGGACGGTCCAGCTCGACCTGGGTCTCGTACGCGATGACGCCGTCGTCCATCACGAGGACGCGGTCGGCGAGCAGCACCGCCTCCTCCACGTCGTGCGTGACCAGGAGCACGGCGCAGCCCCGGCGCTGCCACAGCTCGCCGACGAGCCGCTGCGCCTTGATCCGGGTCAGCGCGTCCAGTGCGCCGAACGGCTCGTCGAGCAGCAGCAGATCGGGTTCGCGTACCAACGCGCGGGCCAGCGAGGCGCGTTGGGCCTCTCCTCCGGAGAGCGTCTTGGGCCAGGCGTTGGAGCGGTCGGTGAGGCCTACCTCGGTCAACGCCTGCTCGGCGACGGCGCGTTCGGGCTTGCCGGGCAGGCCGAGGAGGACGTTGCGCCACACCTTCTTCCACGGCATCAACCGGGGTGCCTGGAAGGCGACGGCCTTGCGGCGCGGCACGAGGACGGTGCCCTCGATGTCGCGGTCGAGCCCGGCGAGGATGCGCAGGAGGGTGGACTTGCCGCAGCCGCTGCGACCGAGCAGGGCCACGAACTCGCCCGGCTTGACGTCGAGTTGGAGGTTGTCGATGACGGCGCGGCCGTCGAAGGAGCGGGTCAGACCCTCGACGCGTACCGCCGAGGTGGCGGGGGCGGTCGTGGCCTTCTCTGTGGTCACCGGCCGGTGAACGTCGGTCGCCATTGCAGCAGCAGCCTTTCGAGGGAGCGGACGATGAAGTCGGCGAGCAGGCCGAGGAAGGCGTAGACGATCAGGCAGACCACGATCACGTCCGTACGCAGGAAGTCGCGCGCCTGGACCATCAGGAAGCCGATGCCGGCGTCCGCGTTGATCTGCTCGGCGAAGACCAGAGCCAGCCAGGCGATGCCCAGCGAGTAGCGCAGACCGGTCATGGCACCGGGCAGGGCACCCGGCAGGACGACATGCCGTACGAGCCCCCAGCGGGACAGGCCGAGGGACTCACCGGCCTCGATCAGCTGGGAGTCGACGCCGCGGATACCCGCGTACACGTTGAGGTAGAGCGGGAAGGACACGCCCAGCGTGATGATCGCGACCTTCGGGGCCTCGCCGATACCGAACCAGATGATGAACAGCGGGATCAGACCGACGAACGGCACGGTCCGCAGCATCTGGACGCTCGCGTCGACGAGGTCCTCGCCGATCCTGAACAGGCCCGAGACCAGGGCCAGTCCGGTGCCGACGACCGTGCCGAGCAGGAGCCCCACCGCGACGCGCTGGAGCGAGACACCCATCGCGTTCGGCAGCGACCCGTCGGAGACCAGATCGCCTGCCACCCGCGCGATGGTGCCGGGCGAGGCCAGGACGTCGGACGTCAGCACGCCCGTACTGCTGAGGACCTGCCACAGGGCGAGCAGCAGTACGGGGCCGGAGGTGCGGCGCAGCCAGCGGGGGACGCGGGCGCGGCGGGTCGAGGCGGGGACGATGGGTTCGAGTTCGGGCACGGCGTGCGCGGTGGACTTGGCGGACGCCTGATCTGATATTCCCGAAATATCGGGTTCACGAGAGTCCGGCGGGGCATGGCTGATGCTCATGAGGGCTCCACGGCAGGAGAGCGACGGAGGGCTGGGACGGGGCGGGCCGGCGGCGCGCGGGAAAGGCGCGAGGGGGTGTGCGGGAGGGGTGCGAGGAGCGCGCGGAGGAATGGGTGCGCGTCAGCGGCCCGGCGTCCGGCTCAGATCAGACGGGAGTGCGGGCGCAAGGGTGTGGGTGTGCCGAGGCGCAGGCAGGGTGAAGCAGGTGAAAGGGCGTCAGTGGCCGCGGCAACAGGCGGCGGAGGCCACCCGCAGCAGGTCGATGTGACCGCGCGTGGTGAGCATGACTGAACGCAACATGCGGCCGAAAGTAGCCAGCTGGGCCGCCTACGGTCAATGGTGTCTCGCAGAGTGGACCTTGGGTATCACAAGGCGAGCGAGTGGGCTGTGCCGGTCGGATGGCGGTAGAGGGGTGCGGGGGTGCGGAATCCGGTGGATCGGCGAGGATTGGTTCATGTCCGATGCCTTCACCAGCCGTGTACTGAACATCACCTCCGGATCCGGGGAGACGGTCGTCGACCTCACCCGTGAATGCGAGGCATTCCTCCGCGAGGCGGCGGGCGGTCGCGATGGCCTGCTCAACGTCTTCGTGCCCCACGCGACGGCCGGCGTGGCCCTCATCGAAACAGGTTCCGGCAGCGACGCCGACCTGCTCGCCGCCCTGCACGGCCTCCTTCCCGCGGACGACCGTTGGCAGCACCGTCACGGGAGCCCCGGCCATGGCCGCGACCACGTACTCCCGGCGATCGTGCCTCCGCACGCCACGCTGCCGGTGCTGGGAGGCCGTCTGGAGCTGGGGACCTGGCAGTCGGTGTGCCTGGTCGACACGAATCGCGACAATCCAGACAGGCGAGTCCGGTTGTCGTTCCTCGGTTGAGGGGCGACGCATGATGACTGCGGGTGTGGTGTGGCGTCCGGCTGTGTCGAACGGGCAGGCGTTTGGGTTGGACAGAAGGGTGGATTTGGCGTTTCTTGCGGGCTGCTGAGGCAAGGCCCAGATCTCAAGTCGGCCTGCCGGTCTGCATGCCGATCCCGTCCCTCTGGAGGCTCGGGCGTCGGAGCAACAGTGGCAGGCTCCAGCCTCCGGACTCACCGGCTGAAGCCCAGGTCCCGCATGCGGCTGCCGATCCTTCTCGCTCGGCGATGAGCCGGAACTCGTCCTGGCGGCAGTCAACGGGGCGATGTGCGGGTGCTCTGGCAGGGCGAGCGATTGGCCGATCAGTGTCCCGGGGGCAGGGAGCCCCAACCCGTGCAGGTCGCGCTCCAGGGGGCGCAGCGTCAGCCCGGCCCGGCCGCAGCCATCAGCATGATGGCAAGGATGAAGGACGGGAAGGCGAGCGCGAGGTCCACCAGGCGCATCAGTGCCTGTTCGACGGCACCGCCCGCGTACCCGGCCACCGGCGAAGAGGAGTACGGCGGCCAGGACGAGCCAGGACGGACGGCCGGCCAGGACCGGGTCAGCCGACGGCGGCGTAGGGCGACGGCGCAGGGCGACGACGGACGGCCCGCGCGTGACCGTGGCCAACGACGCGTCAGACGCTGGCTTTCTCCATGTAGCACCGGTGGTTGGCCAGGGCGCTGGTGTTCATGTCCTTCACCTGAGAGCCGCTGACGACGAGGTTGGTGAAGCAGGCCAGCATCGACAGCACCATGTACTCCTCCGCCCAGCGCCGCTGGATCTTCGTGTAGGCGGCGGTGCGCTTCTTGCCGTCGGGGAGGTTCTTGGCGGCGAACAGGTCGTCCGCGAGGGAGTCGGCGCCGTCGAGGGTGTCCATACCGGTGATCTTGGAGCCGTAGATGCCGGTGGGGCTGGCCATGGCGCCGACCATGTCGTTGGCGTCGGGGATGTAGGTGTTGCGTTCCCAGATCATCAGGTCGTGGTACTCGTCGTCCGGGTCGAGGAGGCGGCCGAAGTAGGTGGCCGGGTCGACGGAGGTGGTCGCCACCTTGAATCCCACGTCGGTGAGGTTCTGGGCGATGATCTGGGCGGCCTTTGGGTGCCATGAGTCGCTGGCCGCCATGATCCGGATGGTGCGGCCTTCGGCGCCGGCCTCTTTGACGAGCCGCTTCGCCTGGGCGACGTTCTGGGTGCTGAGGTCGGAGAGGGCGGTGTCGTAGCCCTTCTGGGCGGGCGGGAGGGCGTAGCCCTTCGGCTCGCTGCCCACGCCGAAGAACGCCTGGCTGAGGATGGCCTTGCGGTCGACGGCGAGGTTGATCGCCTTGCGCACCTTGATCTCGGGGATGCGGCGGGCGTCGATCATCATGATCGCGTCGGCGTTGTGCGGGGTGTCGTAGACGGTGACCGAGTCGTCCCCCCGTAGCTGGTCGGCCGCCGAGTACGGAGTGAACTGGGTCGCCGACACATCGCCGCTGAGCAGCGAGCTGACGATCGCCGAGGGGTCCTGGACCTGGCGCAGAACCAGGCGGTCGATGGGCGGTCTGCCCAGTCGGAAGCCGTCGAAGGCCTCCAGCGTGATCGACTGGCCGGAGGTGGCGGAGGCGAAGGCGAAGGGGCCGGTGCCGACGAGGTGCTTGCCGATGTCGGCGCCGTACTTCTCCAGTGCGGCCTTGGAGATGATGCGGCCGCCGATGTCGGACAGCCGGCCGAGCACCGTCCGGTCGGGCTGCTTGAGGACCATCTTCACGGTGAGGTCGTCCTCGGCGGTCAGCGAGGCGACGTTGGTGCCGAGGCTCGCCAGCGGCCGGGTGCCGCCCTTGGGGAGGGTCTTGTCCTCGGGGTCGAACTGCCGCCCCAGGCTGGCCAGTACGTCTGCGGAGGTCAGGGTGGTGCCGTCGTGGAACTTGACGCCTTCGCGGAGGGTGAAGGTGTACGTGAGCTGGTCGTCGGAGATCTTCCAGCTCTTGGCCAGGTCGGGTGTGGGTTCGTTGGTCTCGAAGGAGATGAAGGTCAGACCGCGGCAGATGCAGTCGACGGCCATCCAGTCGCCCAACGAGGTGTAGAAGGCAGGGTCGTTGACGGCGCTCGTGGCGTCGATGGCGAGGGTCAGCGTGCCACCCTTGCCGCTTCCCCCGGCGTCGTCGGCCGCCGCACCGCAGGCGCTCAGCAGGGCGGGCAGCCCGAAGCCGACACCCACTCCGAGGAGCCCGGCACCCCTGAGCATGGTGCGGCGCGAGACCTCCGGCGTGGTGGAGCCGGGCGAGAGCGATCCATGTGAACGGTCCGGCATGTGGGCCTCCTTGGGCGCCGATCCTCGGAAACTGGATCTAATGTGTGCTGGATTGGATCCAAAGTGAGCTTCACGGGTCACGAAATCCTTCTCGTGTCCCGGGAGTTAAAGGCGTGTGAACCAGCGTCGCATCAACTCCGGCCAGACCACGGGATCATGGCCGGGGATGAGCTCGTAGCCGCGCTCGGCGGCGATGCGTTTGAGCCGGCGGATCGGCTCCAGCGTCTGCTCCGGATCGACCCCGATGGAGGCGCCGATCGGCCGCTCGTGCTCGATGTTCTCGGTGAGGTCGGCGGCGTCGAAGGCGAACACGAGTCCTCCGCCGTCCGCGAGGTCCACCACGAAACTCTGGTGTCCCGGTGTGTGCCCGGCGGTCAGTACGGCCGTCACTCCGGGAGCGATCTCGATGTCGCCGTCGGCCTGTCGCCAGTCGATACGGGGATCGTCGAAGTCGACCCGGAAGATCGAGTGGCGCTCCACCTCGGGCCGTCCCGACAACCCGTAGGCCAGCTCCGCCCGTTGCACATGTACCGGCACCCGGCCCGCGAAGTGTTTCAGCCCGCCCGCGTGATCGGCGTGCAGATGACTGACGGCCACCGCGTGGATCGCGTCCATCGTGATGCCTGCGGCGTCCAGCGCCTCCTCCAGCGGTTCGCCGGGGCCCGGCAGGACGGGGCGGTAGTTGGGGGAGCCGTGGAAGCGGCGGCGCAGCGCGGGGTCACGGATCAGGGCCGTGTTGAAGCCGGTGTCGAGCAGCAGCCAGCCGCCGTCGCACTCCAGCAGTACTGCGGGTACGGGCTCGCGCAGCCGCTCCTCGTACGGGGCGCCGTACACCGAGACCGACTTGGGGAGTTCCTCCCAGCCGAGCAGTAGCGGCACGATCCGCCGCACGCCGTGGCGAGTCACATGAGGTCCGGGTGGCGGTGCATCGGCATGGTCAATTCGGTGACCCTTTCGTGGCGCCCGTGCGATCGTAAGGATCCACAGAATATATATATGGATCCAATGATGGGTTGCGGCGAAGTAAACAACCTGCAAGCCCGGACCGGCCGGAGTCGCCGGCACGCGCGGCAAGCAAGGCGTTCGCTATCTGCCCCAGCGGATACCGGGTCACCGGAGCCGCCGGCACCACCACGGTGCCCGGAACGCATTTGGTGTTCTTCAAGCCGACCACGATCTTCTCCCCGACGGTAGTCGAGGTGGCCGCCAACGCCCCCTCGCCCATCGCAGGTTCCTGGGGGGTGACCGCAATCGCCTACTGCGCCCGGTAGGCAGACCGCAGAGGTCGCCCGCCGGGCCGGAGAGACCGGAGAGGCAGTGGCCACGGTCGTACTTGCCGCATCGCGCGGCGAGTACGACCGTGGCCACTCACAGTGCCGGGCCGACGCCCGGCAGACCACCGGAGCAGCGAGCAGTGCGGTCCACCCGGACAACGAGCAGTGCAGACCGTCGGAACAACGAGCAGCAAGGGAACGCCACGTGCAAAGATGTCGCGGCGCCGGTCGGATCACCACCGGCCCCGGTCGAGGAGGTGCCCCATCACGATTCGAGTGCTGGTCGTGGACGACCAGGCCGTGGTGCGCGCAGGTTTCGCCGCGATCATCGATGCCGAGCTGGATCTGACGACCGTCGGCGAGGCGGGGGACGGTGCCTCGGCCGTGGCGATGGCCGCGGAGTTCAAGCCCGACGTGGTGCTGATGGACATCCGCATGCCCGACATGGACGGACTGACAGCGACCCGGCTGATCACCAGCAACAACAGCCAGACACGAGTCCTCGTGCTCACCACGTTCGACTTGGACGCCTACGTCTACGAGGCTCTGCGCGCCGGATCGTCCGGCTTTCTGCTCAAGGACGCCCAGGCCGACGACCTCCTGGCGGCGGTGCGCCTGGTCGCGGCCGGTGAGGGCATCCTGGCGCCGGCGGTCACCCGCCGCCTCATCGACACCTTCGCCCGGGGGGCTCCTGAGCACCCGCAGGCCAGTGCAGCCATCGAGATGCTCACGCCCCGGGAACGGGAGGTGCTGATCCTGATCGCTTCGGGCCTGACCAACGCGGAGATCGGTGACCGGCTGGGCGTGACCGTCGGCACGGTCAAGTCGCATGTCAACGCCTTGCTCACCAAGTTGCAGCTGCGGGACCGCGTACAGGCGACCATCCTCGCGTACGACAGCGGACTGATCCGTCCGCGGGGCGCACCGACGGTATGAGCCAGAGGCCGGTGGCGGCTGCGTCCCGGCAGCTTCGCTAGGCCCGTGCGGGAGCCAGTGGCAGCCGGACCCTGATCATGCCGAAGGCCAGCACTGTCATCTGTCCGTCGACTGCTCCCGTCTGTACGCGCAACCGCTCGGCTGCCTGCCCTGTGCCCGCCATCGGCACACCGCTGACGGTGATGGTGAACTCGCCCGGCCCACGCCACAGCACGACGTGCGCCGCCCCCGTGTCCCCCGCTCCGAGCATCGTTTCCACCGCGCGGAATGCCGACAGGCCGACCTGCGGCGGCAGACCGAGGGACACATCGGCCGACGCGTGCAGGGTCACCTCGCGCCCGCCCGCGCGCAAGGTGCGGCACAGGCTGTCGATACTGGCCGAGGTCGGCTGGGGGGAGAGCCGCGACGGCTCGCCGGCGCCGAGGCTGCCGAGCAGTCCGCGCATGGCGGCCAGCGCGGACTTCGTGGCGGTGGCGACCTCGTCCAGGTTCTCCGCCTCGGCCGAGGACACCACCTGCGCCGTCTGCCGCAGGACCTCCTCGTGCAGACCCGCCGCGATGCGTTGCCGCTCGCCGTCGGCCGCGTCCCGCGCCCGCCACAGCGAGACGGCGAGCGCCGTGTCCTCTCGGCGCAGCACCCGCACGCGGCGTCCGTGCATGGCCCACCCCGCGAGCCAGGACATGGTGCACAGTCCTCCGGCCCACGGCAGCACCCACACACCGAAGACCAGCACGGCGTCAACGGCGTCGACGCTCCTGCCCATGAGCCTCCCGTCGACGGCGCCGGTCACCGTCAAGGAGACGCCGATCCCGCAGGTGGCAACAGGTACTGACAGCCAGGTCAAGCGGAGAGATCGCGAGCGGCGGACAGGGGTGCCGCGGGGGCCGGGAGTCCAGTCGCGCGGTGTCGTCGGCGGGGGCTTCCTCAAGGGCCGGCCGTACGCCGCCACCGCGTACACGGCCGCGAGTTCCGCGAGCACGCCGAAGACGAGGATGCTCACGACATACGGCGGCAGGAGGCTCCAGGCTGCCAGCACCGGCCACGGGAGGGTGGTGAAGGCGACCGCCGCCAGCACCAGCCATGGCGCGCGCCTTCGCCACAGCAGGGGCAGCGCGTGAATCGTGAGCAGAAGGGCCAGCGTCAGGGTACCCAGGAGCCCGTCCCCGTCATGGCCGTATCCGGTCAGGCCGACGGAGAACGACCCCGCGGTCACGGCGCCGACCACCGCGGCGTCGGCGATCCGCTGTTCCCGCGCGTAGTTGCGCCGCCGGTCGGTGGACCATTGTCGTTTGCCTTCGGGTTCCGGCAGCACGGCGTGAACCCGCCAGCCTCCTTCGGGGCGCGGTCCGGCGGACAGTTCACCGCCGATGGCAGCCGCTCGCTCACGCATCCCCGCCATGCCCCGGCCGGATCCGAGGTCCCGTTTGGCTGCGCCGGCGCGTGAGGCGTCGTTGTCGACGGTGAGTTCCAGGGCCGTTCCGACACGTTCGATCCGAACGCTGGTCGCCGCGCCCGGCGCGTACCGCAGAGCGTTGGTCAGCGCCTCTCGGACGATGCCGTGGGCGGCCTCCGCCGCGGGACCGGCCAGGTCACCGGGCAGCGTCACGGCGATGGAACGGCCCAGCTTGCCGAAGCCGGCGACGAGCGCTTCGATCGGCCCCGTCATGGGCTGCGGAACCGGCTGCTCCGCGGTCCGCAGAACAGCCACCAGCCGGTAGAGCGCCGTCTGTGTCTCGCGTCCTGCGCGTGCCGCGAACTCCAATGCCTCCGCCGCCAGTTCGGGTCGGCGATCGAGGAGCCTTCGTGCCGCGTCGACCGATACGAAGACCGAGGTGAGGTGATGGGCGCTGATGTCGTGCAGTTCACGGGCCAGTCGCTCCCGCTCGGTTCCGGCGGCCTGTTGCCGGTCCTCTTCGGCCCGGGTCAGCTGCCGGTCCGCCGCCCGGCGCTCCGCGAGCCACTGCCGGCGGCCGACGCCCACGGCCGCGATCACCAGATAGCTGCCGACCGTGAGTGAGACGTCGGTGAGCCACTCGCTACTGAACCCGTACCGGACTGCAGCCGGCGGAATCTGCACGGCAGAGGCGGCGGCTACAGCACGTACCGTCGTGGCCACGCCGCATCGCCCCGCGACGGAATAGAGCGCGACCAGCACGGCTATGCCGGACACCAGGACAAGCGTGTCGGGCGGTGCCAGCAACTTCACCAGCACGGACGCGGTGAGCGTACCGGCGACGGCGGCGAGCGGGGCACGCCGCCGCCGTTCCAGTGCGAGGACGGCGAGTGCTGTTGCCAGCAGGGCAGTGAGCCATGCCGCGGTGCCGGGGGGCTGTTCGAGCGCCTCGGCCTCGAACGGCCACAGGGCCAGTTGGGCTGCGGCGATCACCCCCGGCAGAAGCCAGTTGCGTATCTTCTCCATGGTGCGACGAGCCTAGAGCGGCGCCCAGCGCATGAGTATCGATCGCCGGTACGAGAGGATCTCTACCCTGAGATAGAGCCGCGCTTCGTGCCGTCGGCTGACGATTGGGCGTGTGCCCGACGCGATGCTGATGGCATGACGCACCAACCGCTCAGCGAACCGCTCCCGTTCCACCGACTGGCCCGGGTCTCCGGCCGCCATCGTTGGTGGCGGCCGGTGCTCGGGACCGCCTTCGTCGTCGTGGCCTGGCTCGTCCTCTCGCTGCTGCTGGAGGCGGTCAGTTACGTGGTGGGCAAGGCCACGGGGCGCCCCGAGAACGCCGACGGCACCATTGAATTCGGCCCGGTCCGCGATACGGCCCTGGGGCTCATCTCCATCGCACTGATTCTGCCCATAGTGCTGCTGGCGGTGCGCTGGATCGGCCGCCGCCCGGCCGGTACGACATCGTCGGTGTCCGGGCGGCTGCGCCCGCGGTGGCTGCTGACCTGTGTGCTGATCGCGACACCGGTGATGGGTCTCCTGATGGGTCTCAGCTGGTTGCTGCCCGTTGAAGCCGGCGGCGAAGAGGCGGTCCTGGCAGGCTGGGACACCTTCCTCCCCGCTCTGGCGATGCTCGTGCTGCTCGTGCCCCTGCAGGCGTCGGCGGAGGAGTACATGTTCCGCGGCTGGCTCCTGCATGCCTTCGGGGCGTTCGCCCGGTCCCCGTGGATCGCCGTGGTGCCTCAGGCCTTCCTGTTCGCGGCCGCCCATGGCTGGGGCACTCCCTGGGGCTTCGCCGACCTGGCCTTCTTCGGACTGGTCACCGGATGGCTGACCGTACGCACCGGTGGGCTGGAGGCGGCGATCGGACTGCATGTGATGAGCAACCTCTGCTCCTTCGCGACCGCCGCCGCTTTCGTCGACGGGCTCGCGTCGGACGAGACAGCCGCGGACGCGCCCTGGCAACTGGTGGCCCTGGACACCGCCATGGTCTCGCTGTACGCCGCGATCGTGCTGTGGTGGTGCCGACGAAGGCCACTCGCCCGGAGCACGAGCCCCCTGTCCGCCCCGTCCCCCTCACTCGCGGCCGAGGTCCCCTACCCCGGCTCCGTGTCGTACGGCCCTGTCGCCACGGGCTCCGTCCCGCAGCGCGGACCTCACCCGGGCCACTGGTCCCGCTGACACCCCTACCGCGTGTAGATGGCGGCACCGCGCACCGCGTAGATCACGACACCGCGCACCGCGTGTAGACCACGACACAGCGCGTAGAGCACGACCACATGACCACGCGACCACACCGAAGTTCGGACTCGCAGGAACAACACGTAGGAGACCACATGACCCCGCAGCAGGCTCAGCCGGAAGCCGGTCAGGACCTCGACACCGACCTGTGGTTCGGTCTGCTCGGTCCGGTCGAGGCCCGGACGGGAGGACTCCCGGTCGACCTCGGGCCCCGGCAGCGGCGTGTCCTTCTCATCCGCCTGCTGGTGGAGAACGGCCGCCCGGTCAGCATGGACCAGCTCTGTGACGACCTGTGGGCGGGGAACCCTTCGACAGGAGCGGTATCGGCGGTACGTGCCCACATCAGCAGGCTCCGCTCAGCGCTCGAACCGGCACAAACAGCAAGAGGCCAGGGGCAGTTGCTGATGAGCGGACCCGGCGGGTACTCCCTGTGCGTCCCGGACACCGCCAGGGACACCGTACGTTTCGAGCGGGCGCTGGAGCAGACGCGACGCTTCCTGGAGGCCGGGCAGACGGCGGCTGCCCGCGATGAGGTGGACCGGGCCCTGAACAGCTGGCGCGGTCGTGCGCTGGCCGACGCCCAGGACCATGCGTACGCGTCCGAGGAGTGCTGGCGACTGGAAGAACTCAGACATGTCGCCCTCGAACTCCGGATCACCGTACTCATGACGCAGGGGGACTACGGGCAAGCGGTCACCGCCGCCCAGCATCTGACTGTCCAACAGCCCCTGCGGGAGACCGCTTGGGTACTCCTGCTGCGCTCCCTCCAAATGGCCGGTCGTGCTGCCGAGGCGGTCCAGCAGTACAACCGTGTCCGCCGACTGCTGTTCGCGGAACTCGGTCTGGAACCAGGGCCGGCGCTGCGCCAGGTCCGGACGGACATACAGCATCACCGAGTGCGTCCCGTACTCGGACAGGCGGTCCGGAGCATGAACACCACGGACAGGTGACCGGGCAGCCCAGCTCCCCTCCAGAGAGGTTCTACAGCGATGCATCTCAACTACACCGCGATGGTGATCGCGGTCGTCATCCTCGGGCTCGCCGCCGCGGGACTCGCCCGGGGCCGCATGGACCCTCCGTTCTGGTTGGCGGTCGCGACCGGAATGGTTGTCTTCCCGCTCACGAGTGCGCTGCTGGACCGCGCCGAGGAGCCGCCGGATCGGCTGCTGCTCTGGGCCTTCCAAGGGGCCGTCACCATGTTGGTCTCCGTGTTGCTCAGCCCGCTGCTCCACGCCGTCCGGCGGCGTACCCGGCGGGTCGCTCCCGACGGACCGGACGCCATGGACACGCCCGCCTGAAGATCCCTGGGTGGGGGAGGAGGGTCGGGAACTCGGGGGCGTGGGGGCCGATGAGTTATCGACGTGGCGGGGGTCTACAGAGTTATGACTACGCAGATGCTCGTGACCCCCGAGGTCGACCTCGCCTACGACGTCCACGGCCCGCTGCCGCCCGCCGACGGCCGCCCGCCGCTTGTCATGATCGGCCAGCCCATGGACGCCAGCGGTTTTGGCGCGTTGGCGTCGCACTTCCCGGAGCGCACCGTGGTCACCTACGACCCGCGCGGCCTCGGCCGCAGCATCCGCAAGGACGGCCGGGCCGACCACGCGCCCACGGTCCAGGCCGCCGATGTGCACGCCGTCATCGAGGCGCTCGGCGCGGGCCCCGTCGAGATGTTCGCGAGCAGCGGCGGTGCGGTGACCGCGCTCGCCCTGGTGGCGGCGTACCCGGCCGACGTGACCTGTCTGGTGGCGCACGAGCCCCCGCTCATCGCGGTGCTCCCCGACGCCAGGGCCGCCGAACGCGCCCGAGCGGGCATCCGGGACGCGTACGAGGCCAAGGGTTCGGGGGCCGGCATGGCGGCCTTCATCGTGATGACGTCGTGGCAGGGCGAGTTCACCGACGACTACTTCGCCCAGCCCGCGCCGGATCCCGCCGTGTTCGGGATGACGGCCGAGGACGACGGCCGCCGTGACGATCCACTGCTCTCCGACCGGTCGTGGGCGGTCAGCAGCTACCGGCCGGACGTCGACGCGCTGACCGCGGCGCCGACGCGGGTCGTGATCGCGGTGGGCGAGGAGTCCCTGGACACCTTCACCGCGCGCACCTCGGTGGCGACCGCCGAGCTGCTCGGTCAGCGGGCGACGGTGTTCCCGAGTCACCACGGCGGCTTCCTCGGCGGCGAGTTCGGCTACGCCGGGCAGCCTGAGGCCTTCGCGCACAAGCTGCGCGAGGTTCTCGACGATGCCGACTGACGGGCGTCGTTCTCGACGTCCTCGTCGTGCCCGGCAGGAACTCTGCCCGGCAGGAGGTCGGAGGAACGGTTTGGGCGGGCCTGGCCCGGCGTCCTAGGCGGTTGTTGCCGATGTGAGACCGGCTACGCGGATGAGAGTTTCGGACGGGCGGCCTGAGCCGAGAGCCGCCCGGCCGAGACGGCCTGTGGAGACAGCATGGCGCCGGACAATATCGTGTTCACGGGTTTCGGCGCTCTGCTCGCTCCTGTCCTCGAACACCAGGAGCTTTCATGGCTGACGCCGCCCCCATCGGTCCGCCGCCGCCCTTCGATCCGGAACTCGATGCCGCCCTGGCGTCACTGATCCAAGTCGTTCCGCCCTCGATTCGCCCGGACATGATCCCGGCGATGCGAGCGTTCATGCTCTCTTCGGGCGTCTCGGACGACGAGCTGCGCCGGGGCGGGGCCATCGAGTTCAAGGAGTACCGGATCCCGGGGCCCGCGGGAGCCCCCGACGTCTCGCTGCTGGTCTGCCGCCCAGCCGGGGAGTCGAGACCCCTCCCGGCCGTCTACTTCACCCACGGCGGCGGAATGATCCTGGGGAACAACCGCAATCTGATCGGCGAAATGCTGGACTGGGTTGAGGAGTTGGGCGTCGTCCTCGTTTCCGTGGAGTATCGCCTGGCTCCCGAGTTCCCTTACCCCGCAGCCCTGGAGGACGTCCATGCGGGACTGCGTTGGACGGCGGGCCACACGGGCGAGCTGGGTATCGACGCCGATCGTCTGGTCGTCGCCGGCGCCAGTGCGGGCGGCGGTCTGACGGCGGCGGTCGCCCTGCTCGTCCGGGATTCGGGCGGGCCGCCGCTTGCCGGACAGTTGCTGGCCTGCCCGATGCTCGATGACCGTAACGACACGCTGTCCGGCTACCAGATGGCCGGACGAGGCGCATGGGACCGCACGTCCAACGAAACGGGCTGGACCGCCCTGCTGGGCGAGCGACGTGGCGGACCCGACGTACCGGCCTATGCGGCCCCCGCGCGGGCGACGGACCTGTCGAGGCTGCCGCCTCTGTTCATCGACGTCGGTTCCGCCGAGACGTTCCGCGATGAAGTCGTCGGCTACGCCGACCGCGTCTGGCAGGCGGGAGGCGAGGCGGAACTCCATGTATGGCCGGGTGGTTTCCACGGCTTCGATGCCCTCGTCCCTGAGGCCGTGCTGTCCAGAGAGGCTCGGGCGGCCCGAGTGCGGTGGCTGCGCCGGATACTCCACCTCTGACTCCTGGAGGGTGAATCGTTGACGTGACAACATCCGAGGGCTAATATTGTTGATGCGTCAACAAATCGCTTGCGGTCGCGTCTCTGACGGATGAGGTCGGCGCCGTCCTCGACCAGGTGGTCGCCCGGAGGACGCACTTGTCCACTTGCGCACCGCTTCCTGACAGGGAATCGCCATGAAGAGCACCATCCTTGAGGGCAAGGTCGTGGTCGTCACCGGTGCCTCAAGCGGCATCGGCCGAGCGGTAGCCATCGGTGCGGCACAGCATGGCGCCCGGGCGGTCATCGCCGCGGATCTCGGCGAGACGCCACGCGAGGGCGGCAGCCCGGTCACGTCCGAGATCGAGGCGCTGGGCGTGCAGGCCCGGTTCGTGTCCACCGACGTCACCGACCGGGCGCAGGTGGACGCGCTGGTCGACGCCGCCGGCGAGTTCGGCGGCGTCGACGTCATGGTCTGCAATGCCGGAATCACTCTCCGGGCGGACGGCGCGGACGTCGCCGAGGACGACTTCCACCGCCTGATGGCCGTCAACCTCGACGGCGTGCTGTTCGGCGCCCAGGCCGCGTCACGACAGATGAAGCGGTACGGCAAGCCGGGCAGCATCGTGCTGATGGGGAGTATGGGCGGCATCGTCGGTGCGGGCATCACCGTGGCGTACTCCACCAGCAAGGGTGGCGTGACGCTGATGGCCAAGGCGCTGGCCGACGCACTGGGACCGGACGGCATCCGTGTCAACACCGTCGCCCCAGGCACGATCGACACCTTCCTGCTGCGCCACACCCCCGACATCGGTGCCGCGGCCGAGGGATTCAGCCGGCGCACCCCGCTGCGCCGACTGGGCAGGCCGTCCGAGATAGCCGACGCCGTCGCCTACCTCGGGTCAGACCTGTCTTCCTACGTCACCGGCACGGCACTCGTTGTCGACGGTGGACTGACCTCGGTCATCTGAGACACCCCATCCGGCAAACAAGGAAAGTCGTCATGACTGACATCGACGTGAGCGAAGCTGCCAAGGCAGTGATCCGGCGCAACACCGAGGAGGTACAGGGAGGCGGCGACTACGAGCTCTACGACGAGCTGTTCTCCGACGACTTCCTCGACCACACCCCGCAGCCCGGGCGCACCCCGGACAAGGCCGGCGCACTGGAGCTGTACAAGGTGTTGCGTGCGGCCTTTCCCGACTTCCACGCCGTCATCCACTGGCAGGCCGCCGAAGGCAACCTGGTGACGACCTACAAGACGTATCACGGCACCCACAAGGGCGAGTTCTTCGGGATTACCCCCACCGGCCGGCAGATCCAGTTCGAGACGGTCGATGCGATGCGGGTGGTCGACGGGAAGATCACCGAGCACTGGGGCGTGGCGAACCTCTTCTCCCTGATGGAGCAACTGGGCGCTCGACCGACCGGGCAGTGATCCACGCGGCCGGGGCAACAGCACCGCGTGCCGCCGCCCCGGCCGGCTTCCCCACGTGCTTCCCGCTCCTCTCCTCATAACTGAGGCCTCACCACAGGAAAGGAAACAAGTGATGACTCCTACCTCTTTCTCCACCCGTGACGCCATGACACTGCTGGACGCCCCGCCCGTCTTCGATGTCACGCACTGGCCGCTGGAGGTGGAGAGGTACCTGGAGAAAACCGAGAATTCGTTTCACCGGGCCATCCTGAAGAACTACTTCAGGCACCTTCTGCTGGAGGTCTCGGGCTACTGGGACCAGATCATCGTCCCTGAGCTGACGGTGGACGAGCCCGTGTACCGGGTCGGGGACCGAGGGTCGGTCGAGGTTCTCACGGGGAAGGCGGCAGTGGAGAACTTCTACCGTGAGACCTTCGAGGCCCGGGTGAACGTGATGGGGGCCCGCACCATGAACATGTGCGTCGAGGACTTCGGCGTAACGACCGAAGCACGTTGGGCACATGTCGTCCCGGGGCAGTACCTGCTCGACCACCAGCACGACGTGGCAGCTGACCCCGATGCGCACTACCTGATGAACTACAACATCTTCCAGATCTTCGCGTACACCTCAGAAGCCAAGCTGATCGGCGAGCGCATCTATGTCGACTCCGCCAGCTATACCTATGAAGAGCTCGCACCGCAGAACGTGGTGACCCCCGAACAGGCACGCCAGGCCCTCGCCCCCCTCCTCTCGCGGGCCACCCTGGACTAGGTCGTGTCCGCAAAGTCCCGCCTGCCAGGCGTCGCCGGGCAGGCGGGACTTTGCGGACACGACCTTGGGATTGGAGACGAGGCGCAGAGCTGCATACGTCATCCAGGCGCTGAACACCACGGATGCCGAGCGCAGCGGTAATCGTCATTTTCCAGCGGGGTGGCGGGAGTTGAGGGCTGTTGCCCGGCGGAGGGTCTGAACAGCCCGTAGGCGAGGTGTCCGGGGAAAGCGGCGGCCTCGTTCAGGATGCCGTGGGCCCACTGCTCGAACTGCTCCCCGTATCCCCGTATCCACCTGTCTGGCGAGGAGACAGATCGGCTCCTCGGCTCGTCGGCCCCTCGTCAGTGCGCCGTCTGGCCTCCGTCGACGACGAAGACACCGCCGGTGGTGAACGAGGCCGCCGGGGAGGCAAGATGAAGAACCATGCCGACGATTTCCTCGGGTTCGGCGGCGCGGCCCATTTGCGGGCCGGCCATGACGATGTCCCGCTTGGCCGGGTCGTCGAGCCAGGGCTGGGTCATCGCGGTCCGGGTCAGGCCCGGAGCCAGGGCGTTGACTCTGATGCCGGACTTTCCGTAGTCGACCGCCGCCGCCTTCGTCAGCCCGATCACTCCGTGCTTGGCGGCCACGTAGGGAGCCATGTCCGGGTCTGCGATGAGTCCGGCGATCGAGGCCGTGTTGATGATCGCCCCTCCGCCGGCCGTGACCATGTGGGCGATCTCGTACTTCAGCGACAGGAAGACGCCCTTGAGATCTACGGCTATCGCCTTGTCCCAGGCGTCTTCCGTCTGCTGTGCCAGAGGGGCCGGCGGCACGAAGACGCCCGCGTTGTTGAAGGCGACGTCCAGGCCGCCGAAGGTGTCCACGGTCGTGGTGACGAGGTGTTCCACGTCGTGTGCCCGTGTCACGTCGGTGGGGACGAAAAGCCCTTGCCCACCCTCCTTTTCCATGAGGCGGACGGTTTCGCCGCTGCGGTCGTCGACATCGCCGATGACCACCGCGGCGCCCTGTCGGGCGAAGCCCAGGGCCACCGCGCGGCCGATGCCTGTGGCGCCACCGGTGATGAGTACGGTCTTGCCGGTGAAGTCGAGAGGGTTGTCCATCACAGCGTTCAGCTCCTTGATCGAGCCCTTGTGGTGTGGCCGGGTGCGGGCGCGTCAGAAGGTGACGGTCACCTTGCCGCGGATGTGGTGGGAGGCGAAGTCGACCAGGGCCTGGCGGGCCTGTGCGAAGGGGTAGTCGGAGTCGATCTCGACACGCAGCTCTCCCTTGGCCGCCTTGGCGGCGAGTTCTTCCAGTCGGCCTTCGGGAGCGCGGGTTCCCTCGTAGACGGCGGTCACGTCTCGCTCGAAGGCGGGTGGTCCGCCGAGCGGGGAGATGAGCGTGCCTCCGTTCCTGGCCGCCGCGGCGGTCGTGGCCAATGCGGGACCGGCGTTCGCGACATCGATGACCGTGTCGACGCCTCCGGGGATCAAGCGGTGTGTCTCCCGCGCGACATCGACCTGGCGGTAGTCGAGGACGTGGTCGGCGCCCAGTCGGCCGAGGAAGTCCCGGTCGTCGGCGCGGCCCGTGGCTACGACGGTCAGTCCCGCCTGCTTGGCCAGCTGAACGGTGTAGGAGCCGACGCCGCCCGTGGCGCCCACGACGAGAACACTTCCGCCGTCGGACACGCGGACGTTGTCCAGAAGGGCTGCCGCGGTCAGCGCGCCCGTGGGCAGTGCCGCGCCCTGGGCGGCCGTCAGTTCCGCGGGGCGTCGCGCCGCGGAGGGGGCGTCCTTGATCAGGACGTACTCGGCCAGCGCTCCGGAGGCCACGCTGTTCCAGGCGATGACCGCGTCACCGATGCCGAAATGCGTGGCTCCTTCGCCGACGGCTTCCACCACTCCGCTGATGTCGACGCCTGGCACGAACGGATGCCGCACCGGCAGCGCATCGCGCATGGCGCCGGTCACCAGCACCTTGTCGACGGCGTTGAGGGCAGCCGCCTGCAGACGGACCAGCAGTTGGCCAGGCCCGGCAACGGGCGTGGGAAGGTCCGCGAACTCGAGATCCTCCAGCGGCCGGTATGACCGGGCAACCAGTGCCTTCATGACGGTCCTCCTCATCGATGGCGCCGGACAGCCCGACGGCGGGCCACCCAGGTCCAGCCTTGTTGACGTATCAATAATAGAGGTATTTGTTGACGCGTCAACAGTGCTGTCCCGCTCGCCTCGCGGATCAGGCCCGATTCGGGTCGAGCGATTGACCGTGTCTCGTCAGGTTTGCGATCCTGAAGCAGAGGACTGAACGCAAAGAACCCTTATGAGTCACCGTGTCCGGTCCGTCCAGGTGCACCAGCAGTGATCTGTTCGATCCTGAACCCCCACGCAGGAAGGCAGGACAGATATGCGAGACATCCAGGAGCTTCGGGAGCGTCAAGACGGCCGGAAGACCGAGGAGGCGCCGGACCGGCCGGGTCCCGCCGTCACCGATGGCGCGAGCTGGCAGTCACCCGAGTACGAGATCGTCGACACCGCGCTCGAAGTCACGGCGTACGCGCTGGCCACGCGGTAACCCCGCCGCTGTGCTGCTGCAGGTGCTCGGCACCGCGGCGGGCGGCGGACTGCCCCAGTGGAACTGTGCGTGTCCCGGCTGCGCCGGGGCACGCGCCCATCCGGAGCGGCGCCGCCGCCACGCGTCCCTCGCCGTGCGAGCGGACGCCGGTCGCTGGTACATCGTCAACGCCACCCCCGACATCGGGGACCAGATCGAGGACACCCCCGCGCTGCACCCCGGTCCCGGTGCCCGGCAGACCCCGGTCGCGGGCGTTGTCCTCACCGACGCCGAACTCGACCACACCCTCGGCGTGGCGAGGCTGCGCGAGGCGGACAGCCTGGAGCTGGTCGCCACCGCCCCGGTGCGCGAGGCGCTGCGCACCGGCCCGCGCCTCGACGCCGTGCTCGGACCGTACGCGGTGCTGAACTGGCGGGAGTTGGGCACGGCTCCGCTGCCGCTCGGCCCGGAACTGGAGGCCGTGGCCGTGCCCGTCGCCGCCAAACGCCCCCGGTACGCGGTGGGAACGGGCGCAGACGACCCGCATTGGGTGGTCGCCCTCGTGCTCCGCGAACCGGCCACGGGAAAGTCCCTCGTCTACGCTCCCGCCCTCGCCGCCTGGCCGGACGCCCTGCGGGAGGCCGTCGAGGCCGCCGACTGCGTCATCGTCGACGGCACCTTCTGGGACGAGGACGAGCCCGTGCGCACCGGGATCTCCACCAGGACCGCGAGCGGCATGGGACATCTGCCGATCGACGGGTCCGCGGGCACCGCGCACCGTCTGGCCGGGCTGCGCGCCCGCCGCCTGTACACGCATCTCAACAACACCAACCCCCTGACCGACCCGGCCGACGACCGGCACAAGCAACTGGCCGACCGGGGACTAGAGGCCGCCGCCGACGGAATGGTCATCGAGCTGTGACGACAACACCCTTACGGGACACGACTGCCCAGGACGCGACTGCGCAGGACGCGCTTGCCCAGGACACGACTGCCCAGGACGCGACTGCCCAGCGCACGAACCCCCAGGACCGGCAGGACCCCTGGAGCCGCCCGGAGTTCGAAGAGCGCCTGCGCGATGTCGCCGCCACCCGCTACCACGACCGCCACACCTTCAACGTACGGATGCACGAAGGTGCGCTCACCCCGGCCGAGTTGCGCCGCTGGATCACCAACCGCTTCCACTACCAGCGGCACATCCCCGTCAAGGACGCCCTGATCCTCGCCAAGTTCGAGGACCCGGCACTCCGCCGCATGTGGCTGCGCAGGATCGTCGACCACGACGGCGTACGGGAGGGGGAGGGCGGCATCGAGCGCTGGCTGCGGCTCGGTGAGGCGGCCGGACTCGGCCGGGAGCGGCTGTGGTCCGGCGAGGACGTACTGCCCGGGGTGCGGCTGGCGGTCGACGGTTACGTCAACTTCTGCCGGCTCAGGTCCCCGCTGGAGGCCGTCGCCGCCTCGCTCACCGAGTTGTCCGCTCCCGGGCTGATGCGCACCCGCATCGCCGCCTTCGAGCACCACTACCCGTGGATCGAGGCCGAGGGGCTCGCCTACTTCCGTACGCGTGTCGAGCAGGGCGGCCGGGACAGTGCCGAGGCGCTCGACCTCGTCGAACGGTGGGCGCTCACCCGCGAGAAGCAGGAACGGGCCGTCGCCGCGCTCGCCTTCAAGTGCGACGTGCTGTGGTCGCTGCTCGATGCTGTGGACGGAGCGGGGGAGCGGCCGTGAAACCCCTGAGCGAGGCGCCCCCAGCCGGCCCCGCCTCGACCGAGAACGAAGGAAAGAAGGAAGGCGAGAACGAAACAGAGGGAGACGGCAAGCACGAAGACGAGGGTGAGGGCGACGGCGGGAACGAAGCAGAAGGGGCAGGCATCGTTGCGGACGCCGAGGCCTGGACCCCGGTGCTGAGCCGGTCCGTCATGCTCCGGCACGACCGGGTGCGCGGCACCGACCTGTTGCTCATGCCGGAGCGCGTGGTCGTGCTGCGGGGCAGCGCGGGCGCGGTGCTGAGGCTCTGCGACGGCCGACGTGAAGTCCGGGCGATCGTCGCCGAGTTGGCCGAACGGTTTCCCGGCGCGTCCGTCGCCACGGAGGTCCCGGGGTTCCTGTTACGCCTGCGCGAGGAGGGCTGGCTGCGATGACCGAGAGCCCCGCCACGCCGGCCGCCCCTCCCTGGGCGCTGCTCGCGGAACTCACCCACGGCTGCCCGTTGCACTGCGCGTACTGCTCCAACCCCGTGGAACTGGTCCGCGGATCCGCCGAACTCCGTACCGGCGAGTGGGCCGACGTCATGCGCCAGGCCGGGGAGCTGGGCGTCGTCCACACGCACCTCTCCGGCGGTGAGCCGCTGCTGCGGCGCGATCTGCCCGAGATCGTCGGGGCGGCCGACGCGGCGGGCATCTACACCCAGTTGGTCACCAGTGGCGTCGGCCTGACCCGGGAGCGGCTGACCATCCTCATCGAGCGCGGGCTGCGCAGCGTCCAACTGTCCGTGCAGCATGCCGAGTCCGCCGCCTCCGACCGGATCGCCGGGAGCCGCTCCTTCGCCGCCAAGCGGAAGGCCGCGGCCCTGGTCCGGGAGGCGGGACTGCCGTTGGGCCTGAACGTCGTACTCCACCGGGGCAACCTGGACGCGGTCGATGCCCTCTTATCCCTCGCGTTGGACTGGGGAGCGGAGCGGATCGAGCTGGCGAACACCCAGTTCTACGGCTGGGCGATGGTCAACCGGGACCGACTGCTGCCCGGCCGCGAACAGCTCGACCGGGCACGGGCCGTCGTCGAGGCCCGGCGGGAGCACATGGCCGGACGTGTGGAGGTGGTGTGGGTGGTGCCGGACTACGTCGATGGAATCGCCAAACCCTGTATGGGTGGCTGGGGCGCCGTCTCGCTGACCGTGGCCCCCGACGGCACGGTGCTGCCCTGCCCGGCCGCCGCCACCCTGCCGGGGCTCGACGCCCCGAACGTCAAAGACCGCTCCCTGGAGTGGACCTGGCACCACTCGCCCGCCTTCCAACGCTATCGGGGCACCGACTGGATGGCCGCGCCCTGCCGCTCCTGTCCTCAGCGGGACACGGACCTCGGCGGCTGCCGCTGCCAGGCGTACGCGCTCACCGGCGACGCCTCCCGCACCGATCCCGTGTGCCGACTGTCGCCCGATCACGGCCTGGTACGGACACTCGTCGACGCGTCCCTGTCGGCGCCGACCCTCCCGATGGTCCCCCGTTCCCATCCCCCGCGAGGCGCCCCACAGGGCCCTCGCAGCGTGTGACCCCTACCGGATTCCTTCCAACCCCCCACTTGGAGCACCGATGCGACCGACCGGCACACCCATGACACGCAGAGCGCTGACCGCGGGCGCGGCCCTGTCCCTGACCGGGCTGCTGCTCACGGGAGTCACCGGACTCGGAACCGCCCAGGCCGACACTGCCAACACCACAGATACCGTCGACACCGTCGGCATTGTCGCTCCCGCGGGAGCCGAGGGCGTACCGACATCCGTCACCACCCTCACCACCGGGCTCACCGTCCCCTGGGGCGTCGGCTGGCTGCCCGACGGCTCCCACTCCCTGGTCACCGAGCGCGACGACTTCCGCGTCTGGAAGGTCACCCCCGAAGGCGTCAAGACCCAGGTCGGGACCGTCCCCAACAGCCAGACCACCGGCGGCGAGGGTGGCCTCATGGGCGTGGCCGTCGACCCCGACTGGGCCACCAACCACTACGTCTACTTCATGCACACCGCCGCCGAAGGCAACCGCATCGCCCGCATGACGTACAACGGCACCTCGCTCAGCGGCTACACGGTGCTCCTGCGCGGCATCAGCAAGGCCACCTTCCACAACGGCGGACGGCTCGCCTTCGGCCCCGACGGCTATCTGTACGCCACGACCGGCGACGCCCAGAACACCTCCCTCGCCCAGAACCCGAACTCCCTCAACGGCAAGATCCTGCGCCTGACCACCTCCGGGCAGCCGGCCCCCGGCAACCCCTTCGGCAACTACGTCTACAGCCTCGGCCACCGCAACCCGCAGGGCATCGCCTTCGACCGCAACGGACGGCTGTGGGAGGCCGAGTTCGGCAACACCCGGTTCGACGAACTCAACCTGATCAAGCCCGGCGCCAACTACGGCTGGCCCACCTGTGAGGGCACCTGCTCGACCGCCGGGATGACCAACCCGAAGAAGACCTGGACCACCGGCGAGGCCTCGCCCAGCGCCATCGCCATCGCCGACAACGTCGTCTACATGGCCGCGCTGCGCGGCGAGCGACTCTGGCGCATCCCCATCGACGGCGACACCGAGAACGTGGGTACGGCGACGGCGTACTACGTCGGTACGTACGGTCGGCTCCGTACGGTGCTCAAGGTGCCCGGCAGTGAACAGCTGTGGCTGACGACCACCAACGCCGACGGCCCCGGAGGCCAGCCGGACGGCGCGGACCGCGTCCTGCGGGTCACCCTCGGCTGACCTCCGAGGTCCGTTCGAAGCCGACCGTCGAGTTCCGTGCGGCGTGCGGCGTGCGGCGTGCGGCGTGCGGCGTGTGGCGTGTGGCGTGCGGCGAGAGTGAGAGCGCGCTCGAGGGAGGGCGCGCTCTCGTCCCGTCAGCGGACGCGGCCCTCGAAGCACTCCTCCCGGCCGTCCGGCGCCGGGCGGAAGCAGGCCCGAACGACCGTGCCGGAGCGGGTGGCGGTCATCGGCGTGTAGACGTACGCCGCCGTGTCGGCGCTGTCCTCGACCTCGACCCGGATCTCGGCGGGCCGCGGGCTGCCGTCCGCGGTCACGGTGAGCCGGTCGCCGATCCGGGTCTCCCACATCCGGGCCCAACTGGTCCCGCAGGCCTCGCTGTAGCGCAGTTCCAGCATGGCTCCCGACGCCGTGCGGTGCGAGGCGAGGGTCTGCGGACCGACCCCGCACTTCATGTCCATGGGGCTCTTGCCCTCGCACGCCGCTCCCCGGCAGCCGGGCCCGGCTACGGACGGGGACGCGGAGAGGGACGCGGACGGGGACGAGCGCGGTGCGTCCTGGCCCAGAAGGAAGAAGAGGGCCACCGCCACACCGCCGACAACCACGGCACACACCGACACGAGCACCGCCACGGCCGCGCCCCTGCGCTCGGCGCGCGTGACATCCCGCGAGGCCGGAGCGGACGCCTCGGCCGGGACGGGTTCCGAATCGGTCGCTGACTCCTGTGCCGTCGCATCCGTACGCCGTGCCGGTGCCGGTGCCGGTGCCGGTGCCGGTGCCTGGGGCTGTGGCTGTGGTTGAGCCCCGCGTCCGGACCACTCCGATTCCGCGATCTCCCACAGCGCCAGGCATCGGTCCTCCGGCTCGGAGGCGAGTCGGCACAGTGCCCGTACCGCGTCGCGCGGCGGCACGGACTTGCCGTTGAGATAGCGCTCCCAGGACGACTTGCTGAACGCGGTCCGTTCCGCCAGTCCCGTCAGGCTCAGGCCGGTACGTGTCCGCAGGTCCCGTAGCGCCGCCGCCAGTCGTGCACGTTCCGGCGACGTCGTCGTGCGCGTCATCGGCGGAGTGCCTCCCAGGTGTGCGGGCCGATGAGGCCGTCCACGACGAGGCCCGCCCGTTTCTGCAGTTGCTTGACCGCGCGTTTGGTGTGCGGGCCGAAGATTCCGTCTATGGCCCCCGGGGAGAGGCCCGCCCTGCGCAGCAGGCACTGTGCCTCGGCCACCTCCGGACCGGCGAGGCCCTCCGCCAGGGTGGCGTCCAGCGTGCGGCTGTTGCCCGCGTACCAGCGGTCGCCGGTCCGTTCCACCACGCAGGCGTACGAACGCGGCCCGGACGGCGGCGGCGACGGCGAAGGCGACGCGAGCGAGGTGGCCGAGCCGAGGGGGGAGGCCGACGCGCTGCTCTCGTCGTCCGAGAGCCGCACGAACAGCAGGACCGCTGACGAGACGGCGAGCACCAGTGCCACGGTCCCCGCCACGAGCGCGACGCGCAGCGAACGCCCGTGCCGTGTCTCCTCGTTCGGGACCGACGGGCTGTCCGGCCCGATGCTGTCCGGGCCGAAGCTGTCGGCCCCGGCCGGCTGACGTACTTCAGAGGCTTCAACCGTGCCAGTTGCGCTGGTTGGCACAGTTGCCCCGCTTGTGGCAGTCGCGTCGGCTGCTTCCCGTGCCTCCAATGCCGATCTGCCCGCGCGTCCGTCCGCCCAGGCCTCGGCGGCGACTTCGTGCAACACGAGCAGTCGGGTCGGCTCGTCACCGGAGATCCGGGCCAGTGCCTCGACGGCCTCCCGGGGCGGCAACGACCGCCCGCCCAGGTACCGTTCCCAGGACGACGCGCTGTATCCCGATTTCGTCGCCAGTTGCCGCAGGCTCAGCCCGCTGTGGTCCTTGAGCCGGCGCAGGCGGATCACCAACTGCCGGACACGCGGATCCAGTTCCTCGGGCAGAGCTTTCCAACGCGACATGTTTCCCCCACTCGCGTTCGTGGACGATGGTCAGCTGTCCACTTTTCCCGCGCATTGTGCATCAGCTTTCACGATGTGCCCCACATACCGGTTCCGCTTCCGTACCGAATCGGCCATCAGCCGCCGCGGCGACTTTGCCGGAAGCGTCCCGCCGTGTCGTCTCGGCGGGTGGTGTCATCGCAGGTCAGCGGCTGGGACGTCCCACGATGACGTCAATTTCCCGGCGGTTGTGGCGCAGCATGCCGCCCGCCATAGAGTCTTATTGCCGAGCCAACCGGTTCGGCGGACTTCGCCCACAGAGGGCACGTGGTCGTCGTCCGTTGAGCTGAATTACGCGGCCTGTCCTCTTCTCGGGGGAGAGGACAGGCCGCTTCGTGGGGGGGATGGGGGAGGGGGCGAACGGGCCGCGGCAATGGTCAGCCGCGGCCCGTTTTCGGCTACCTCTGTGCGGGATTCGGCTACCTCCGTGCGGAATCGGGGTCGTTGTCAGTGGTGGTTGTTACAACTGTGGTGCGGGTGCTCGCTGGGGGCGCCCATCACTACGGAGGGGGATGCATCCGTGCGCACACGCACTGGATGGCGACGCGTTCTGACCGGCGCGCTGGCGAGCATGGCCGCGACGATCGGCTTCACCACAGCCCTGGCCCAGCCCGCCGTGGCGGCTGCCGGGACGTCGGCGGCGGCCACCGAGTACAGCCACACCAGCCAGACCGGTGACTACATCGGCCAGGGCACCGGCGTCGCGTACACGCCGACGACCGCGACCATCACGGCCGAGGGCACCGCGGAGTACGTCCGGTTCCGGGTCTCCACGGACACCACCTGGTGGGACGTCGACCTCGCCGCCCCCATGGGGGAGAAGCTGCACCCGGGCGTCTACCGCGACGCCGAGCGGGCCCCCTTCCGCACCGGCCGCGCCCCGGGTCTCGATGTCTCCGGCGACGGCCGCGGCTGCAACGAGGTGTACGGCGAGTTCTCGGTCGACCAGGTGGAGACCGACGCCTCCGGCGCGATCACCGTCCTGGACGCCACCTACACCCAGCACTGCGAGTCCGCCGACGCCCCCGCGCTCAAGGGCGTCGTCAAGTACCGGGCCCGCCCGCTGTCCTACGCCTACACCAGCGACGCCGGTGACTACATAGGCCAGGGTGTGAGCCAGACCCACACCGGCGCCACCAGCACCTTCTCCCTCTCCGGCAGCGGTGACGGAATCCAGTACGGCGTCTCGGGCAAGCGCGCGTACTGGAGCGCGTCCCTCGCCGCGCCCACCGGTGAGCGGTTCGAGGCCGGGCGCACCTACCAAGCCCGGCGCAGCGCCGCCGAAGGCATCGCCGGGCTCGACGTGTACGGCAACGGACGCGGGTGCAACACGGTTACCGGAGAGCTGACGGTGACGGAACTCGCGCGCGACGACGACGGCACGATCAAGGCGTTCGCGGGGACCTTCGTCCAGCACTGCGAGGGCGCCGAGGCGGCTCTGCGGGGCACGATCCACTTCTACGCCTGACCTCGCGGCGGCGGACGGCGGGCGGATTGTTAGCCTTGGCTGTGATCCGTTTCCCTGTAGCTGGTGTAGCTGAGCTGGCTGGTGTAGCTGGTGTGGTCGGCCGGAGTCCGCGATGAGCGTCGTCGACTCCTTTCCGCTCGGTGCCGCGACCACGCTCGCCGAACTCGCCCAGGATCCGCATGAGCGACTGGCGTTGCTGCGCGCGCATGAGCCGGTGTCATGGGTGCCGGAGCTGGACGGCTGGCTGGTGACCCGGCGTGACCTCGCGCTCGGTGTGATGCGGGACGCCGCGACCTTCACCGTCGACGACCCCCGGTTCTCCACCGCGCAGGTCGTCGGGCCCAGCATGCTGTCCCTGGACGGTGACGAGCACGCCCGCCACCGCGAGCCCTTCAATCAGCCCTTCCGCCCGCGGGAGGTCCGTGACGGCTTCGCCTCGTTCATCGAGCGGGAGTCCGACCGGCTCATCACCGCGCTGGAACCGACGGGCGCCGTCGAAGTGCGACGTGCCTTCGCCGGCCCGCTCGCGGTCGCCGTCGTGACCGAGGCACTCGGGCTGGTCGGCACCGACGCGACCACGGTGCTTGCCTGGTACGACTCCATCGTCCGCTCGGTCTCGGACATCACCGCCGGACACGAGGCGGGGCCCGCCGGGACGGCGGCGTACGCGCGGCTACGGGCGGCGGTGGAAGCCACCGTCGCTGAGCGGGGCGGGTCGTCGCTCCTCGGCTCCGCCGCCGGGCGGCTGGCGCTGCCCGAAGTGGCCTCCAACGCCGCGGTTCTGATGTTCGGAGGCATCGAGACCACCGAGGGGATGATCACCAACGCGCTGCTGCATCTGCTCCGACACCCCGGCCAACTCGCTTTGGTCCGGGCCGACATCGACCTCCTGGACGGCGCGATCGAGGAATCGCTGCGCCTCGAACCCGGGGCGGCGGTCGTGGACCGCTATGCCACCCGCGACACCGTGCTCGGCCCGGCCACGATCCGCAAGGGCGACCTGGTCACCGTCTCCCTGACGGGCGCCAACCGCGACCCGGCCGTCTTCGCCGACCCCGACCGGTTCGACGTCCGCCGCGAGAACGCACGCCTCCAACTGGCCTTCGCCCACGGCCCGCACTACTGCCTCGCCGCGCACCTGGCCCGCCTGGAGACCCGTATCGCCCTTCAGCACCTGCTCGAACGCCTCCCTGCCCTGCGGCTCGACCCGGACCACCCCACCACACCGTACGGTCTGGTCTTCCGCAAGCCGCTCACCCTGCACGTGCTGTGGGACAGCGCAGCCTGAAGCTGATACCGACCCCGACCCCGGCCCCGGCCCCGACCCCGACCCCGACCCCGACCCCGACCCCGACCCCGGCCCCGGCCCCGACCCCGACCCCGGCCCCGGCCCCGATCTCGGCCCCGGATCCGAGCCCGCCCGTCAGCGGCAGGCGTCCGTGAACGCGCGGGCCCGTCGGGTGATCTCCGGCCAGTTGCCGGCGGCCACCACCGCGGGCGGTACGACGTTCGAACCGGCGCACACCGCACGTGCCCCGGCGGCGAGGAAGTCGGCCGCGTTGTCCTCGTTGACGCCCCCCGAGGCCACCAGGGGTACGTCCGGGAACGGGCCCGCCAGATCCCGGAGGTGTCCGGGGCCGAAGGCGCGGGCGGGGAAGATCTTCACCGCGTCGGCGCCGAGGTCGAGCGCCAGACCGACCTCCGTCGGGGAGAGGGCGCCGAGGACGACCGGCACTCCGGCCGCCGACGCTGCCCTCGCCACTCCCGGGCGGCAGCCGGGCGTGACGAGGTACCTGGCCCCGGCGTCGATCAGTTCCTCGGCCTGCTCGGCGGTCATGACCGTGCCCGCGCCGATGCCGTCCCCGTCGTCGGCCACCGCCCGTCGCAGGTGTGCGGCGAGTCCGGGGGTGGTGCGGGTGAACTCGATCCAGCGGATCCCGCCGGCACGCAGGGCCGCGCACAACGCGACCGGGTCGGGTATCTCCGGTGCGCGGACGACGGCGATCACGCGGTCCTCCGACAGCTGGGTGAGGAAGTCGGCGGTCATGGGCGGGAGTTCTCCTTCGGTGGGGCCCGAATCGGGCTGTGTCGCGGGGTCTTCTCGCTCAGCGGGGCGCCGTGGCCGCCCAGGCGTCGTCGTCCAGGGCGAGGCACCGGTCGGTCTCGGCGCGCGACGGCATGACGGGAACGTCGTCCCTGGTCCGCAGCGCGGCGGCGGCCGCCAGGTGG
The DNA here is from genome assembly GCF_026341515.1 of Streptomyces sp. NBC_00878. NCBI lineage: Bacteria > Bacillati > Actinomycetota > Actinomycetes > Kitasatosporales > Streptomycetaceae > Streptomyces > Streptomyces sp. NBC_00878. Next base: position 9,784,490 of record NZ_JAPEOK010000001.1, read on the forward strand.
CCCAGGCGCAGCCGCGAGCGTTCGTCGCGGTCCTCCAGGACACCGGCCAGGTAACCGGCTGCGAACGCGTCGCCCGCGCCGACCGGTTCGACCACCTTGGTGGGCAGCGAGGGCACGAACGTCCGCACCCCGTCGGTGTACGAGGTCGCTCCGTGCTCGGCGTCCTTGACGACCACGACGGGCGCGGGATCGAGCAGGGCCGCGATGTCGTCCGGACGGGCGGTGCCCCACAACGCCTCGGCCTCGTCCCGACCGACGAACACGATGTCCGCGGCGCGGCCGAGCGCCAGCAGGCTCCCCGCGGCGTCCGCGTCGCCGCCGCGCCAGAGCGCGGGACGGTGGTTCACGTCGAAGGAGACGACCGGCCCCCGCGTGGCGTGGCCGTCCCGTCCGACGAGCAGTTCCCTCAGCAGGCGGGCGCAGCTGTCGGAGATGGCCGCGGCGACGCCCGACAGATGCACGACACGGGCCCGGCGGAGTGCGGGCTGCCGGGCCAGTTCCGGGCCCATCCGGGTCGCGGCCGATCCGCCGCGGTAGTAGTGCGTGCGGGTGCGGTCAGGTCCCGGATCCTTGAAGTAGACCCCGGTCGGCCGTTCCGGATCCGTCTCGACGGCGCTCACGTCCACGCCCCGCGCGGTGAGTTCGGCCAGGATGCGACGGGCGAACGGATCGTCGCCCAGGCGGCTCAGCCAGGCGGCGCGGTGTCCGAGTCCGGCCAGTCCGCAGGCGACGTTGGACTCGGCGCCGCCGATGGCCATGCTGAGCACGGGCTGCTCGGCGAACGGGCGGGCGTCCGGCGGGCTGAGGACGGCCATCGTCTCGCCGACGCACACGACGTCGGCCACCTGCTCCCGGCTGTCGGCGGCGTACGGAGGGGACGGCAAGGGCACGGGATTCTCCTGGCAGACGGTACGGGAGTACGGACTTGACGGGGTGGCGGTGTGGGGCGGCGTGGCGGCGAGTGCGCGCGGGGAGGGCGCGGAGGCGCCCAGCGCGGCGGACGGACCCGAACCAGGGCGCCCCGCCCCGCGTTACCCGTCGGTGGCTTCGGTGGCTTCGGTGGCTTCGGTGGCTTCGGTGGCTTCGGTGGTGAGGCGCAGCATGACCTTGCTGCTCCCGCTGCCCGGGTCGGCGGCGACGGCGAGCGCCTCCTCGGCCCGTTCCAGCGGGAAGCGGTGGGTGATCAGCGGCGTCACGTCCAGGCCGTCCCGAAGGGCGCGCAGCGCCTCGTCGATTTCCTCGACGAAGCGGTACGAGCCGACCCAGGTGATCTCCCGGGTCACGAGGTCACCGAGCGCGGCGGCCACGGCCGTACCGGGCAGGTTGCCCACCTGGACGAGGGTGCCTCCGCGGGCCGTGGCCCGCAGCACCGGACCGAGCGCGGCCGGGGCGCCGGACGCCTCGAAGACCACGTCCACGTCCTCGGGCAGTCCTTCGCCGGCGGAGAGGTCGCGCGTCTCGTCGGCGCCCATGGCGCGGGCGACGGCGAGGGAGGACGCCGCCAGGTCGGCGGCGACGACCCTGCCCGCTCCTCGGTAGCGCGCGGCGGCGACGACCAAGGAGCCGATCGGTCCACAGCCGTTGACCAGGACCGTACGGCCGCGCAACGCGGGAGCCCGGCCGACGGCGTGCAGGGCGACGGCCAACGGCTCGGCGAGGGCGCCCTGTTCGGTGCCGACGCCGTCCGGCAGCGGCCGGATCTGGGTCGCGGGGACCGCCCGGTACTCGCTGAACCCGCCGTCGGTGTGCGGGTCGAACGCCGCCGAGCCGAAGTAGCGGACGCGTGGGTAGAGGTTGGTCCGGCCGGCGATCCGCTCGGGAAGGACGCCGTCGCCGACCAGTTGGGCCGGGTGCACGGTGACCGGCTGCCCTTCCCGGAGGCCGGTGACTCCGTTGCCGAGCGCGGCGACCCGGCCCGCGAACTCGTGCCCGAGCACCAGCGGGTGCGTGAGCGCGGCGGTGCCGGACGCGCCTTTCTTCCAGTACGCGATGTCGGATCCGCAGATCCCGCCCCACTCCAGGGCCAGCAGCACCTCGCCCGCGCCCGGCACCGGCCGGGCCCGTTCGTCGACGCGTACGTCGCCGGGACCGTGCACCACAACCGCCCTCATACGGCGTCCTCCAGTCGGACCAGGTCGCGTCCGCGTGTCTCGGGCGCGAGGAACGCGCTGACGAAGGTGATGAGCGAGTAGACGACGAGCATCGCCGCGATGGGCCACCAGCTGTCGGTGACGGCCGTGAGCGTGGCCGCGAGGACCGGTCCGATCGCGGTGGCGAGGATGCCGCCGATCTCCTTGGCGAGCGCCAGCTGGGTGAACCGGGTGCGGGAGCCGAAGAGTTCGGCCATCGTGACGCTTTCGAGGGAGAACAGACCGAGGACGCCGACATTCAGGCCGAGGACCATGCCGAGCATGATGCCCGGGGTGGAGCCGGACGTGATGAGGAGCATCACCGGGAAGGCGAGGACGACGGTCAGAGCTGAGAGCGCGAGGTAGATCACGCGGCGTCCGAAGCGGTCGCCCAGCAGACCGATCACGGGCACGGTGGCGAAGCCCATCAGCGAGCCGTACACGATCGCGTCCGTCGGGACGGACCGGCCGACCGCCAGGTTGGTGGCGATGTAGCCGACCAGGAACGTCTGCATCAGCCCGGAGTTGCCCGCCTGGCCGAAGCGCAGTCCCAGCGCGAGGAAGAACGCCTTGCCCTTGCGCTGGCGGATACCCGCGGCCAGCACGCTCCCCTTGTGCTCGTCCGCCGTGGCGATCACGGACTCGACCTCGTCACGGGCCAGCGCCACCCCGTCCACCACGTCGGGGCGCTTCTCGAAGACCGGGCTCTCCTTGAGACTGCGGCGAATCCAGACCGCGAAGATCATCAGCACGAAGCTCAGCAGGAAGGGCAGTCGCCAGCCCCAGGAGAGCAGTTGGTCCTCGCTGAGGACGGCGAGCAGGATGGCCCACAGGCCGGAGGCGGCGAGTGTCCCGGAGTTGGTGCCGAGCGACACCAGCGAGGAGATCAGGCCCCGCTTCTGCACGGGCGCGTACTCGGCCAGCATCACGGTGGCCCCGGCGATCTCGGCGCCCGCGCCGAAGCCCTGTACCAGGCGCAGCACGACGAGCAGGATCGGCGCGAGGATGCCGATGGTGGCGTACGTGGGCAGGGCGCCGATCAGGGTGGTGGAAGCGCCCATCAGCAGGATGGTGAGGAACAGGACCTTCTTGCGGCCGATCCGGTCGCCCATCCGCCCGAAGTAGACGGCGCCTGCGAGCCTGGCGACGTATCCGACGCCGTAGGTGGCCATCGCGGCGATGAGCCCGATGGCGGGACTGACGTCCGGGAAGAAGATCTTGTTGAAGACGATCGCGGCGGCCAGCGAGTAGAGCTGGAAGTCCATGAACTCCATGGCCGTGCCGAGCCAGCCCGAGACGGCGGCCCGGGTCAGATCGCGGGTGCTGCGCTGGGCGGATGGCGTCTGCTGAGCGGCTATGACGCTGTCCTTCATCGTGAACTCCATTGTTCGGCGAACGATGTTCGGGGACGGGGGAAGCAGTGGGGAGGGACAGGGAATGCCAAAGCTGAGGGAAGGGACAGGGACTGGGAAAGCTGAGGGAAGGGACGGGGATCAGAGTTCGACGCGGCCGGCCCGCAGGGCGGGGAGCCGGTCCGCGACGGCGGTGGTGAGGGCGTCGTCGTCCGCCAGGTCCGTCGCGCCGAGGACGCGCAGCAGCGCGCGTACGGTCGCGGCGGGGCGGATCGCGGGCCCCCAGCAGGCGGTGAGTGCCTCGGCGGCGGGGTCGGTGGGCGCGTCGGCCCGGCGGGTGCTGTGCGCCCAGGCGGCGAGGGCCAGTTCGAGGACCGGCGTGCTCGTGCCGCGGGCCCGGAGTTCGCGCAGGCCCGGCAGCCAGCGCTCCGTGATCTTCAGTGATCCGTCGGAGCCGATCTGCCGCAGCAGGTGGTGCATGGCGGGATTGCGGAAACGTACGACGAGATCGTCGGCGTACGCGACCGGATCGGGGCCGTCGGCCGGGAGGGTGGGGGCGACCTCCGCGCACAGCGCCCGTACGAGGCGCTCGCCCCAGTCTGCCGCCATGGTCTCGGCGATGGTGCCGAGGCTCACGGCCGCACCGAGGTAGGCCAGGGCGGAGTGCGAGCCGTTGAGCATTCGCAGCTTGGTGAGCTGGTAGGGCGCGACGTCCGGGACGAACAGGGCGCCGTCGAGCTCCCAGGGCGGCCGGGGCGCACCGAAGGAGTCCTCCAGTACCCACTGCCGGTACGGCTCGCCCGTCACGGGGAGGGCGTCGCGCACCCCGAGCGCGGCGTCGGCCGCCGTCCGGTCGGCCTCGCTCGTCGCGGGCACGATCCGGTCCACGACCGTCGCGGGGAAAGCGACGGCCTCGGCCATCCGGTCCAGGATCTCCGTACGGTCCGGCCAGGCCGACGCACGGACGAAGTCGTGGATTACGCGGCCCAGCGCGACGCCGTTGCCCGCCATGTTGTCGCAGGACACGACGCTGACCGGGGGCGCGCCCGCGCGCATCCGCGCGGCCAGCCCGGCGGCCAGCCGTCCGACCACCGTGGTGAGAGGCGCATCGGGGCCCGCGGCGAGGTCGGCGGCGACGGGCCCGGCCGCGGTGTCCAGCCCGCCGGTCGACGGGGAACGGTGATAGCCCTTCTCCGTCACGGTCAGGGTCACCACCGTCACCTCCGGGTCGGCGATCAGGGCGTCGACGGCCTTGGCATCGGCTCCCATGGCCAGCGCGTCGACGACGGCACCCACGACACGCGTGCGGTGCCCGTCCGGCCGGCGTTCGGTGACCGAGTACAGGCAGTCCTGGTCCCGCAGGGCGCGTACGGTCCCGGCCGACCGGGGCGCGACCGCCGTGATGCCCCAGGGCTCGCCGGAACGCGCGGCGGCCTGCTCGGTGTACACGGCCTGGTGCGCCCGGTGGAAGGCGCCGAGGCCGAAGTGGACGACACGGGTGCGCAGGTCGGCCGGGTCGACGGCCGGCCGCAGCTCGGGCGGGAGACGGAGAAGGGCCGCGCGGCCCAACAGGTCGTCGGCGCTCACCAGTCGTGCACCGAGCCGTCGAGGCGGCGCGCGACCGGGAGGTAGCGCCGCTGATAGGGGAAGCGTTCGGCCGCCTTCTCGTCGTACTCGACGCCCAGGCCCGGCTCTTCGGAGGGATGCAGCATTCCGTCGGCGAAGGTCACCCCCGTACGGAACACCTCGGCGGTCTCCTCGGCGTGGCCCATGTACTCCTGGATGCCGAAGTTGGGCACGGCGATGTCGACGTGCACGGCGGCGGCCATGCTGACCGGGGAGAGGTCGGTCGCCCCGTGGGATCCGGTCCGCACCTGGTAGAGCGCGGCGAGGTCGAAGATCCGCCGCAGATGGGTGATCCCGCCCGCGTGGACGACGGTGGTGCGTACGTAGTCGATGAGCTGCTCGGTGATCAGGTGCTGGACGTCCCAGATCGAGTTCATCACCTCGCCGACCGCGATCGGTGTCGTGGTGTGCTGCCGGATGAGCCGGAACGACTCCTGGTTCTCGGCCGGGGTCGGGTCCTCCATCCAGAACAGCCGGCAGCCCTCGACGCTCTTGCCGAACCGGGCCGCCTCCATCGGGGTCAGCCGGTGGTGCACATCGTGCAGGAGGTGGAAGCCGAAGCCGAACCGCTCCCGCACCGCTTCCAGATAGGTGGGCGCGAAGCCGAGATAGGCCTCGGTGTCCCAGGGTTGTTCGTCGGGCAGCTCGGTCGCGGCGGGCTCGTAGATCCTGCCCTTGCGCACGCCGTACGTGCCGCCGACCTCGGGCACGGCGGCCTGGGCCCGTACAGCCTTGTACCCCAGTTCCAGATGACGCTCGACGTCGTCCAGCAGCGAGGGCGTGTCGGTGCCGCTGGCGTGCGAGTAGACCAGCACGCCGTCGCGGGAGGGGCCACCGAGGAGCTGGTGGACGGGCAGCCCGGCCGTCTTGCCCTTGATGTCCCACAGCGCGGTGTCGACGGCGGCGATGGCGGTCATGGTGACGGGCCCGCGCCGCCAGTAGGCACCCTTGTAGAGGTACTGCCACATGTCCTCGATACGGGCGGGGTCCCTGCCGATCAGCAGGGGAACCACGTGGTCGCGCAGGTAGCTCGCCACGGACAGCTCACGACCGTTGAGCGTGGCGTCACCGAGTCCGGTCACGCCGTCCGACGTGGTGATGCGCAGCGTGACGAAGGTACGGCCGGGGGAGGCGACGAAAACCTCGACACGTTCGATCTTGCTCACAGGCGCTCCTTGGTCGCGAAGTACTTGTATACAAGCACCTGTCGCGCAGTGTGGCAATACTTGTGTCGTCGTCCTACGTACGATGTGCCCATGGCTCAAAGGAACGGGCGGACGAGTCGGCGCGACATCTATCTGAAGCTGCGCCAGATGGTCCTGACCCTCGAACTCGCCCCGGGCGCCGCCCTGTCGGAGAACGAACTCGCCGCGTCGCTCGGCGTCAGCCGCACACCGGTGCGGGAGAGCCTGATCCTGCTGGCCCAGGAGGGACTGGTACAGGTCTTCCCGAAGATCGGGTCGTTCGTGTCACGGGTGGATTCCGCGCAGGTGGCCGACGCGCAGTTCCTCCGGGAAGCGGTGGAGCTCGCCTCACTGGACGATCTTCCCGGGCGGCTCGACCCCGCGGTCGTCGAGGAACTCCGGGGCAACCTGAACCGCCAGCACCACGCGGACCTCGGCCTGGAGGAGTTCTTCGAGCTGGACGAGGCGTTCCACCAGGGCCTGATGCGGCTGAGCGGCCATGGCGAGGTCTGGACCACCGTCGCCGCGGCCAAGGGCCACCTGGACCGGGCCCGGCGACTCGGCCTTCACGAGAACGTGTCCCCGGCCGTGTTCGCAGCCCAGCACCACGAGATCTTCGAGGCGATCGTCGGCGGGAACGTCCCGCTCGCCCGCACGGCCATGCGAACTCACCTCCGCGCGGTCTTCAGCGACATCGAACGCATCCGCGCGCACTCACCCGAACTGTTCGCCACCGACGCCTCGTCGACGCCCGTACGACGCAACGTCGTCGTCTGGGAGTGACCTGCCGGTAGCCCGGGCCTCCGATAATTGCTTCCCTTCTGCAACCAATACACTGCGGCGAAGCGTCCGTCACTTCAGCCGCGAATCGGGGGACCCGCAGAGATGAACGCCTGGAACCCGCAGGGGCCGCCGCCGTACGACCCTCGCGGTGGCAACGTGCCTCCGCCGCCCCAGGGTCCGTACCCGTACAACACCCCACCGCCGCCCGGCGGTTACCCGCCAGGCGCCCCGTATCCCAACGGGCCGAACCCCAACGCTCCGTATCCCAACGGCCCGCATCCCTACCCTCCGCAGCCCGGCCCGCCGTACCCGGGACCGCAGCCCGCGCGGCGCGTGGGACCGCTCGGACGGCTGTGGCGCACGGCGGGTCCCATCGCGATCGGGCGCAAGGTCTTCACGCCGTCGCGGCCGGACCGGGTCGACGACGAGGTGGTCGCCCGCGTCCAGAAGATCCGCACCATCGTCGGCCTGTGCGCCGTCCTGTGGGTGACGTTCTCCTACAAACTCGCCGATTCCGCGGCGGACGTCGCGAGCGACCGCGGCAGCCAGGCCTGGATCAACGTCCTTGTGCTCGCGGCGACCTTCCCGGTGGCTGTCGGTCTGCTGATCGCCGCGGCCCGGCCACCGGCCCGCCAGGAGTTGCTGCGCCGCACCGCGAAGCCCTTCGGCTCGATCCTGGCCATCATGGGCGGCATGGCCGTGTTCCCCGCGTCCGTGCTCACCGGCTTGGTCAGCGGGCGGTTCGCCACCAATCCCGTGATGACGGTGGTCACCGTGGTCGTCACGCTGCTCACGATCGTCTGGGTCCTCCCGTTCGTCGTCTACGGCGTCGGGATGTCCCTCGTCCACGTCTTCCGCACCGCGGACATCCACGAGACGGTGCCGCCGTTGCTGGCGATCACGCTCGTGTGGGAGATGGCACTGGTGGACCTGTTCACGGGTGCTTACAGCTCCCTGCCGGGGCCGATCGGGATCGCGCTCATGCTCGGCGCCCCGTTGTCGGTCACCGCGGTGGGCCTCTGGGAACTGCGCCGCCTGCGCACCAACTACAACCTCACGCTGCGCGGCGCACTCATGCGTTAGGAGCGTGCGACAGGAGCTTCTGCTCCCGGGAGGGGTCCCGGGGGCAGGGCGGCACCATGCGGGCATCGAGACTCGTTCTGTGACCGGGGGAGACCAGGATGAACGATCCGACGCATGCCCTGCCCGAGGTGCCGGAGCCCGCGCCTCCCGAGGAACGGACTCGCTGGCATCGGGGCGTTGTCGCGGATCGCGCCGCAGCATGGCGGAGAGCACGGGGTGCAGCGGTCCCACGGCGGCGGCGTCCATCTCGATGACGCCTTGCTCGGCCTTCCAGTACCTGAGGCGTTCGCTGTCCTCCCCGTTCCTCGTCTCCCGGCCTCCTCTTCCTTCCCCGCCGCCCGGTGGTCGTCGGCCTCCTCGGACTCGTCGCCGCCGCGCGGCGGCGAGCTGGTGACCAGCGCGTAGAGGGTGGTGGCCAGGCAGAACACGGCCGAGGCAGGTCGCGGGACGTTCCCCCGGACCAGTTCGGGGGCGGCGTAGTCCGGGGTGAAGCTGAACGGGCCGTTGGCCGTGATGGTCTCCGTGCCGCCGACCCGGTACGCGGCGCCGAAGTCCAGCAGCTTCGCGGTACCGCGCCGGGTGCGGCCGACGTTGGCGGGCTTGACGTCGCAGTGGACGATGCCCGCCTCATGCAAAGCGGTTGATGCGTCCGCGAGTTGGGCACCGATGCGGGCCGCCCGTACGGGAGACATCGGCGGCTGTCGGTCCAGGCTGCCGCCAGCCACACATCGCCGCTCCGCCCCGCGCCGATGACCTCCTTGAGGACATAGCGGTCGGCCAACCGCACTCCGGAACGCACAGTACCCCTCACCCCGAGTCCCCCGGCGCACGCGCCCGCGGGGCCGCATACGTGGCCGAACCTACTGTGTGTGGCGATCAGTTCGCGGTGTCTACGCGGAGCCTGCATCAGACGTCCTCGTGCGTAGAGGTTGTGGGGCGGGTGGGGAAGTCCCGGAACGAGGACGGCCAGGCAGGCCCGTGCGGGCCTGCCTGGCCGTCAAGTCGACCTGATGGGACGAGGTCGAATCGATCTGATCAGACGAGGTCGAACCGGTCCAGGTCCATGACCTTCGCCCATGCCGCGACGAAGTCGGTCACGAACTTCTCCTTCGCGTCATCGCTCGCGTAGACCTCCGCGAGCGCGCGCAGCTCGGAGTTCGAGCCGAAGACGAGGTCGGCACGGGTGCCGGTCCACTTGACCTCGCCCGTGGCGTCGTCGCGGGCCTCGAAGGTGGTCGCGTCCTCGGACGTCGCCGTCCACGTCGTGCCCAGGTCGAGCAGGTTGACGTAGAAGTCGTTCGTCAGCTTTCCGGGGGTCGCGGTGAGGACACCGAGCGACGACTGCTGGTGGTTGGCGCCCAGGACACGCAGGCCACCGACGAGGACCGTCAGCTCGGGGCCGCTGAGGGTCAGCAGGTTCGCACGGTCGAGCAGCAGGTACTCGGCCGGCAGGCGGTTGCCCTTGCCGAGGTAGTTGCGGAACCCGTCGGCGGTCGGCTCAAGCGCGGCGAAGGACTCCGCGTCGGTGTGCTCCTCCGTCGCGTCGACACGGCCCGCGGTGAAGGGCACCACGACGTCGTGACCGGCGTCCTTGGCGGCCTTCTCGACGGCCGCGCTGCCGCCGAGCACGATCAGGTCGGCCAGGGAGACCTTCTTGGCGCCGGAGTTGAACTCCGCCTGGATGCCCTCCAGGACACGCAGCGCCTGGGCGAGCTGGTCGGGGTCGTTGGCGTCCCAGCCGCGCTGCGGCTCCAGACGGATGCGCGCGCCGTTGGCACCGCCGCGCTTGTCGCTGCCGCGGAACGTCGAGGCCGACGCCCACGCGGCGGAGACCAGCTGCGAGACGGTCAGGTCCGAGCCGAGGATCTTCGCCTTGAGGGCGGTGACGTCGTCGGCGCCGATGGTCTCGCCCTCCGCCGCCGGCAGCGGGTCCTGCCACAGCAGGGTCTCCGCCGGGACCTCCGGGCCGAGGTAGAGCGACTTCGGGCCCAGGTCGCGGTGGGTGAGCTTGTACCAGGCGCGGGCGAAGGCGTCCGCGAACTCCGCCGGGTTCTCGTGGAAGCGGCGGGAGATCGGCTCGTAGATCGGGTCGAAGCGCAGCGACAGGTCGGTCGTGAGCATCGAGGGAGCGATCTTCTTCGAGGAGTCGTGGGCGGCCGGGACAGTGCCCTCGCCCGCGCCGTCCTTCGGCTTCCACTGGTTGGCGCCGGCGGGGCTCTGGGTGAGCTCCCACTCGTAGCCGAAGAGGTTGTCGAAGAAGCCGTTGCTCCACTGGGTGGGCGTGGTGGTCCAGGTGACCTCCAGGCCGGAGGTGATGGCGTCCGCGCCCTTGCCGGTGCCGAAGGAGTTCTTCCAGCCCAGGCCCTGCGCCTCGATCGGGGCGGCCTCGGGGTCGGCGCCGACGCTCTCCGCCGGGCCCGCGCCGTGGGTCTTGCCGAAGGTGTGACCGCCCGCGATCAGGGCGACCGTCTCCTCGTCGTTCATCGCCATCCGGCGGAACGTCTCACGGATGTCACGGGCCGCGGCGATCGGGTCCGGGTTGCCGTTCGGGCCCTCGGGGTTGACGTAGATGAGGCCCATCTGGACCGCGCCGAGCGGGCTCTCCAGCTCACGGTCGCCGGTGTAGCGCTGGTCGTCGAGCCACGTGGTCTCGGGACCCCAGTACACGTCCTCCTCGGACTCCCAGACGTCCGCACGGCCGCCGGCGAAGCCGAAGGTCTCGAAGCCCATCTGCTCCAGGGCGACGTTGCCGGTGAGGATCATGAGGTCGGCCCAGGAGAGGCTCTGGCCGTACTTCTTCTTGACCGGCCACAGCAGACGGCGGGCCTTGTCGAGGTTGCCGTTGTCCGGCCAGCTGTTGAGGGGAGCGAAACGCTGCTGGCCCGCACCGGCGCCGCCGCGGCCGTCGCTGATGCGGTAGGTGCCCGCACTGTGCCAAGCCATACGGATCATGAACGGGCCGTAGTTGCCGAAGTCCGCCGGCCACCAGTCCTGCGAGGTGGTCAGCACCTCGGCGATGTCCTGTTTAACGGCAGCGAGGTCGAGGTTCTTGAACGCCTCGGCGTAGTCGAAGTCCTCACCGAGGGGGTTCGCCACCGCGGGGTTCTTGGCAAGAATCTTCAGGTTGAGCCGCTCCGGCCACCACTGGCGGTTTCCGCCGCCCTGAGTCGGGTGCGGCGCGCGCCCGTGCGCGACCGGGCAGCCGCCTGCCTCCTCGGGCTTCGGGTCAGTGACGATCGCATCATGGTTCTCAGTCATGAGAGTCCTTCCGAACTGGGTGGATCACGGTGCTCAAAAACTGCGGCTGGTGGAACAGTCGGGGCACAGGCCCCAGTAGATGACCTCGGCCTCGTCGATCGCGAAGCCGCGATCGTCGGCTGCGGTCAGGCACGGAGCGTGGCCGACCGCGCAGTCGACGTCGACGACGACGCCGCACGACCGGCACACGAGGTGGTGGTGGTTGTCTCCGACGCGCCCCTCGAACCGGGCCGGGCTGCCGGGTGGTTCGAGGCGGCGTATGAGTCCCGCCGCCGTGAGTGCGTGGAGTGCCTCGTACACGGCTTGGAGAGAGATGTGGCCCACCCGGTCGCGCACCCCTGAGGCGATGGCCTCGACTCCGAGGTGGTCACCGTGCCGGACGGTCTCGAGCAGTGCGACGCGGGCAGCCGTCACCCGCAGGCCGACACCGCGCAGTTCCTCGGCGGTGGTCGGAGTACGGGGATCGCTCATGGCGCTAAACCTAGCGCCATAAACACGAACAGTTCAAGAAAGCGATGGTTCCAAGTTTGATGAGCCGTGTCAGGCGGGCCGTCACCGTTGCCGTCACCGCCTTGACTGGTGACGAAATCGCCTGCGATCATCATCACGACCTTGGCGACGTACCCTTGCTCATACCTCTGAGGGGAAGCGGATCATGACCACACCGCGGGACCTGTTGATCGTCGTCATGGATGCGGAACCCGGTCGCTCCGTGGACCGCGGCAGTCTGTCTCTGGCGCTCGCGGGGGCCGAGGTGGTCGACCTCCTCGGCGTCCGAGCCGTCGAGCTGGACGGCGATCGCATCGTGCCGGGCGACGAGCCCTCCCCGGACGACCCCCTTCTGCGTGAGGCCGCGTCGGCGCTCATTCGCCAGGAGCCGTACGAGTCTGTGGAGGACTGGCTGTGGCGCCGGGGGCGCGACCTGTCCTCGGCGTATCTGGCCGTCTTCGAGACCGAAGGCCAGCTCACCCGGCAGCGCCGCCGCCGTCTGATCTCCTTCCAGGCGGGTGACGTGGCGCTCGTGGACTCCCTCGCCCGCCGCGGGGCCGTCGACCGCTGGGCCGCTCGCGAGCCCGTTCTGGTCGCCCTCGCGACGGCCACCGGGGCGTACGGCGAGCCTCTCGACGAGGACAGCAAGGACGCGCCTGACGCCCCGGACATCGCCGACGACGCGGTGGCGACGGTGCTGGCCGCGGTCAACGACGCGGTGATGGAACTGGAAGCCGTGCGGCAGCGCCGAGCCATCGAAGACGCCGCCTTCGACAACATCTGGCGCGGTTTCTGACGCGGTTTCTGACGCGATCCCGTGCGAGAGGCGCGCCTTGCGGTCGGCGCGGGTACGCGGCACGGGCGCCCGGATGGTTGCGGCCCGCGCCCGGCACGTGACGTTCCCGTAAGGGCGTCATAGTCGATCGGTCGTATATTGGGCGTCATGGGACGCACCAGCAATGCCAGGGAGAAGATCCTCACTGCCGCGCAGTCGCTCATCGGACAGCGGGGCTACTCCGCCCTGGGCACCGCGGAGATCTGCAAGGTCGCGGGCGTGCCGAAGGGCAGCTTCTACTACTTCTTCGAGACCAAGGAAGCGCTCGCCCTGGCCGTTCTCGACGAGCACTGGGCGACCCAGCGCGACGACTGGACCCGCATCCTGCGCGGCGACGCCGAACCGCTCCAGCGGTTGCGGCAGCTGTTCGCGGAGACCGAGGACGGCCAGCGCGCCGGACAGCGGAGCTGCGGCACCGTCACGGGATGCCTGTTCGGGAACCTGACCCTGGAGCTGAGCAACCAGACCGAAGCGATTCGCGAGCGGCTGCAAGGAATCTTCGACGCGCAGATCGACATGGTCGAGGAGGTCGTCGTCGAGGCCGCGCGGCGGGGCGAGGTCGCCGTCGGCGACTCCCGCGAGGCCGCCCGGTCCGTCGTCGCCCAACTCGAAGGGCAGGTGCTTTTCGCCAAGCTCTACAACGACCCTCGGCGCCTCGACGTCCTGTGGCGGAACTGCCTCGCCATCCTCGGAGCCCGTGTGCCCGAGGAGGTTCCGGCGACCGCGTAGGCCCGCTGTCGCGGCCGCCCGTGCCCGTGCCCATGTCCGTGCGTCAGTGGGAGGCGGTTGCCTGCGCCTGCTTCTTGCGGGCGCGGTAGGACGCGGCCTTGACCCTGTTCCCGCACGACTCCATGCCGCACCACTGCCGGCGCATCCCTCGCGACCGGTCGATGTAGACGCGGGTGCATTCGGGATTGCCGCACTCCTTCAGCAGGGGAACGTCCGGTCCGCTGAGGACTTCGACGGCTTGGCGTGCCACGGTGGCCAGCGCCTCTTCGGGCGTCGCGCTCGTCCATCGCCCCGCTGCTGTGAGCTGAGGTGTCGCGGGGGGCTTGCGGGCCGCGCCGTTCACCGCGGCGAGCGCCTCTTCGCCGTAGGCCTCGCCGAGACGCCGGGCGGTGACCAGATCGTGGATGGCCTCCCGTACGACGATCGCCTGCTCGACGTCGGCCGCCCCGCTGGGCGAGACGGCGTCGACGGCTCCGGACTCGACGTACCAGGCGTCCAGCCGGGCCGGCGACACGAACATCTCGAACCGGAGCGAGCGGCGGGCGCGGAGCGTGGCCGCGAAGTCGAGAGCGGGGTTCCCGCAGAAGAAGGCGTGATCCAGATGCACGTCACCATCCTGACGAGTGACGCCGAAGCGGGCAAGGGCCGCCACGGGTCGGTCGGGCCGGTGACAGCGCGTCATCGGGAGGGCGGCTGATTCCCCGGGATCTGTTGCTCGAACCAGACGACCTTGCCCGTACTCAGCCTTGTGGCTCCCCAGCGTCGCGCGAATTGATTGACGAGGAAGAGACCGCGGCCGCCCTCGTCGCCCGGCTGGGCCTGCCGCATCCTGGGCACCTGGGGCGAGTCGTCGGTCACCTCGCAGCGCAGGACGTCGGTGCGCAGCAGCCGTAGCGAGATGGGCCGTGTGGCGAAACGTACGGCGTTGGTCACGACCTCGCTGACCATGAGTTCCGTCGAGTCGAGCAGGGGTTCCAGGTCCCAGCGGCGCAGTGTCCTGCGGGTCAGACGGCGGGCCCGTCCGGCGGTCAGCGGGTGGGGGTCCAGGTGCCAGTATCCGACGCTGTCCGGAGGGAAGCCTTCGAACCGGGCGGTGAGCAGCGCGATGTCGTCGTCGCGGGGGCCCGGGACCAAGGCCCCCAGGATGTGGTCGCAGAGTCGTTCCAGCGAAGAGGCGGTGAGTCCGTTCGCCGTGGCGCGGAGGCTGGTACGCAGGGCCTCGACGCCTGTCCCCACATCCGTGTCGCGGGACTCGACGAGGCCGTCGGTGTACAGCAGAAGGGTCGCTCCGGCGGGCGCGTGCATCTCCACGGATTCGAAGTCGACGCCGCCGACCCCGATGGGAGCGGCCGGCGGTACGCGAAGCACCTCGCCACGGCCGTCGGGGTGCAGGAGCACCGCGGGCGGGTGGCCGGCGTTCGCCATGAGCAGCCGGTGCGAGATCGGGTCGTAGATGGCGTAGAGGCAGGTCGCGATGTGGTCGCTGCCGAGGCGCTGGGCCTGCTCGTCGAGGTGGTGCAGGACCTCGTCCGGAGGCAGGTCGAGCCCGGCGAGGGTCTGCACGATGGTGCGCAGCTGGCCCATGATCGCGGCGGAGGTCATGGAATGGCCCATGACATCGCCGACGATCAGGGCGACGCGGTTGCCGGGCAGCGGGATCGCGTCGTACCAGTCGCCCCCGACCTGGGCGGTCTTCGAGGCGGGCAGATAGCGACTGGCCAGCCGGACCCCGGTGGGCTCGGGCAGCGACGACGGGAGCATGGTGTGCTGCAACGTGTCCGCCACGGAGGCCTCGTGGCCGTACATCACCGCCTTCTGTACGCCGATGGCGGTGTGCGTCGCGAGCTGTGAGGCGACGAGCAGGTCGTCACCGGTGAAGGCGGACCGGTCGGGGCGGCGCAGCAGAACGACTGTGCCCATGACGTGGTGGCGGCCGTGCAGTGGGGCGAGGATCAGCCTGCGGCCCGGCGGAATCGCCTCCGGCACGCTCGCCAGGGGTCCGAGCAACTCGGCCACCGCGGGTGCGATCCCCGGCGCGTCGCCGAAGACGGGCCGTCCGGCCAGCAGCAGGTTCGCGAGTCGGCCGGTGGCGGCCGGCCGCACGCGCTCGGCGACGTCCGCGTGCAGGGGGTGGGTCTTCAGGAGAGGCGACCGGGACCGTTCCGCGTTCGGAGTCGACGGCTTCCTGCTGACGCTGTGCAGCTGCAGGACGACGGGCGCGGTCGACGTCTCGTCCCCGACGGGGAGCGGATCGTGGAGATGGACGATGATCGCGTCCGCGAACGCGGGAACGGCGGCCCGGCGCAGTTCCCGGAGCGTCTCGTCCAGGTCCATTCCGCGAGCGATCCGGCGGGTCGCCACGTCGAGGTACTGAAGTCGGTCGGTCTGTGTGCCTTCTCCGCCCCCGTCCCCGTCCTCGCCCCCGTCTCTGCCCCTGTCCGGCGTCGGGTCCTGGGAGGCCCTGCCCTCGGCACGGCGGACGTGCGGGGGTGGCGGACGAGGGGTCCGGGGGACCCGCGGGCCCTGAGGGGTGGGGTGCTCCGTCACGCGTTCTGTCCCGTCGGTGGGGCCGCGGTGGGGGTCGTGCCTGTTCAGTCGAGCCGTCGGCAGCAGAGGAAGACCTGTTCCTCGGGCGGGACGTCGGCGACTGCCGGGGCGTAGGTGTAGGAGGCCTCCTTGACGATCTCGAAACCCGCGGTCTCGATGACCTTGTGCAGGTCCTCCCGTAGATAGCCGGAGACCCGGATCGTGTTTCCGAGGAACGGGATCGCGAAGTCGTCCACGTCGGCCTCCACCATCGAGAGGGCGAACAGGCCGCCGGGAACCAGCAGATTGCGGACCGTCAGCAGAGCGAGGGGAATCTCCGCGCGGGGCAGCATCAGCAAGGAGAAGAAGGCCGTGACGGCGTCGAAGCGGCCCAGGTCGTGCGGGCCGCCGGGACGCAGGTCGGCGAGGTCCAGTTGATGGAACGTCGCCGCGGGGACGTACTCCCGGGCGAGCCGCACCATTTCGCGCGACAGGTCGACGCCCACCACCTCGAAACCGGCGTCCGTCATCTGGCGCGTGGTCGGCACCCCGGTGCCGCAGCCGAGATCCAGCACACGGGAACCCGTAGGCAGCGATTCGATCAGCCACGCACCGGCGGAAAGCTGGCCCTCCTTGTGAGGGAAAGCCTCGTCGTAGCGGTCGCCGATGGCGTCAAAGGCTTCGGCCTGACCGCTGCGGTCAAACCGAATACTCTCGTAGTCCATCCCATTGCTCATCTTGATCACGAAAGTAACCTTTCGTAGCTCATGACGGATTATTCCACAATCGGGTGATAGGTGGCGGTGAGTGAACCCAGGGCCGTGCACGGCTCCCGGAGTCGCGTCGCTCCTGATCGTGTCCTGATCGTCCCCGGGTCTTGCCCGGTCGACGGAAACACGTCACACTGATACCGAACGAATGGTCGGTTGGGAAGCTGGTATCGATGACCACGACACAGTCCGCCGAGGCACCCCTCCAGGTGTTGCAGGAGCAGTTCGACGCGACGATCGCGCGGGACCAGCGGATCGAGCCGCGCGACTGGATGCCGGACGGCTACCGTAAGACGCTGGTGCGGCAGATCGCGCAGCACGCGCACTCGGAGATCATCGGTATGCAGCCGGAGGGCGAGTGGATCACGCGCGCGCCCTCGCTGCGCCGCAAGGCCATCCTGTTCGCCAAGGTCCAGGACGAGGCCGGCCACGGGCTGTACCTGTACTCGGCGGCGGAGACCCTCGGCGCCGACCGCGCGGACCTGACCGAGCGCCTCATCGAGGGGCGCCAGAAGTACTCGTCGATCTTCAACTACCCCACACCGACCTTCGCCGACGTCGGCGTCATCGGCTGGTTCGTGGACGGCGCGGCGATCTGCAACCAGGTTCCGCTGTGCAGGAGTTCGTACGGGCCCTACGCGCGCGCGATGGTGCGGATCTGCAAGGAGGAGTCGTTCCACCAGCGGCAGGGCTACGAGCTGTTGCTGACGATGATGCGCGGCACCGAGGCACAGCGGGCCATGGTCCAGGACTCGGTGGACCGCTGGTGGTGGCCGTCGCTCATGATGTTCGGCCCGCCCGACGGCGACTCGCCCAACTCGGCGGCGTCGATGGCCTGGAAGATCAAGCGGCACAGCAACGACGAGCTGCGCCGGCGGTTCGTCGACATGACCGTCCCGCAGGCCGAGAAGCTCGGCGTCACGCTGCCGGACCCGGAGCTGCGCTGGAACGAGGAGCGCGGCAGCAACGACTTCGGCACCCCCGACTGGGCGGAGCTGAAGCGGGTGATCTCCGGCGGCGGGCCGTGCAACGCCGAGCGGGTGGAGCGGCGCCGCAGCGCCCATGAGGACGGCGCCTGGGTGCGGGAGGCGGCCACGGCCCACGCGGCCAAGCAGGCGGCACGCGCGCGCGAAGGAGCGACGGCATGAGCGACATCACCCAGGGCTCCACCCCGGGCTCCGCTCAGGGCACCGGCAAGGGCGACTGGCCGCTGTACGAGGTGTTCGTACGCGGCAAGCGCGGGCTGAACCACGTCCATGTCGGCTCGCTGCACGCGGCCGACGACGCCATGGCGCTCACCCATGCCCGCGACCTGTACACCCGGCGCAACGAGGGTGTCTCCATCTGGGTGGTGCGCTCGGAGCACATCGCGGCGTCCACGCGCGACGAGAAGGACCCGTTCTTCGCCCCGAGCGCCGACAAGGTCTACCGCCACCCGACCTTCTACGACATCCCCGACGACGTCCCGCACATCTGAGGAGCAGGGCATGAGTGACGACCACGTCTACATGACCCTCGCCGAGGGACACGAGGACGACGCCCGCTGGGCGTACGGCACCGGCTTCGAGGACCCCCTGCACGGCGTGGACACCGCCGTGCCCGAGGGTGTCGACGCAGGCCGGCTGGCCGCCGACTGCGTGGCACTCGCCGACGACGCCCTGGTCTCCGCGCAGCGGCTCGCCGAGTGGACCACCCGCGCCCCGGAGCTGGAGGAGGAGGTCGCGCTGGCCAACATCGGCCTCGACCTCCTAGGCCAGGCCCGCCTGCTGTACGCACGCGCCGGGCAGGTCGACGGCACCGGGCGCGACGAGGACGCGTACGCCTACTTCCGGGACACGGAGGACTTCAGGAACGTGCGCCTGGCCGAACTACCGGGCGGCGACTTCGCGTTCTCGATCGTGCGGCTGCTGGTCCTGTCCAGCTGGCGCCTCGCCCACTTCGGGAAGCTCGTGTCGCACGCCGACCCCGTCCTCGCCGCCATCGCGGCCAAGGGCGTCAAGGAGCTGACGTACCACCGGCAGTACGCGGCCGAGTGGGTGGTGCGTCTCGGCGACGGTACGGAGGAGTCGCACCGCCGGACGCGTACGGCGATGGAGCAGGTCGCCCCGTATCTGGGCGAGTTGTTCACGGCGTACGACGTGCGGGACGAGGTGGTCGCCGTGCTGCGGCAGGTCACCGAGGCGGCCGGGCTGCCCATGCCGGTGTACCGGCCGCTGCCCGGCGTCGGCCGCTCCGGGGAGCACACCGAGCATCTCGCGCCGCTGCTGGCCGAGTTGCAGAGCGTGGCCCGCGCACATCCGGGGGCGACATGGTGACCGTAATGACGGATGCGCGGCACGCCCGGCACATCGCCGAGCAGGTGCCGGATCCCGAGCTGCCCATGCTGACCCTCGACGACCTCGGGGTCCTGCGTGCCGTCGAGGTGATCGGCGACGGGACCGTGGTGGCGAGCCTGACGCCGACCTATTCGGGGTGCCCGGCGATGGCCGAGATGCGCGCGGACGTGGCGGCACGGCTGCGCGGCGCGGGGTACACGCGTGTGGAGATCCGTACGGTCCTCGACCCGCCGTGGACGAGCGACTGGATCACCCCGGAGGGGCGTCGCAAGCTCGCCGAGCACGGGATCGCGCCGCCTGGAGCCGCACCCCGCCACGCCGCCGGTCCCGTTCCGCTCGTGCTGTCGCCCACCCGGCGCACGGTGGCGTGCCCGCGCTGCGGTTCGGCGGACACCGAGGAGACCTCCCGCTTCGCCGCCACGTCCTGCAAGGCGCTGTGGCGCTGCCTCGCCTGCCGCGAGCCGTTCGAGTACGTCAAGGAGATCTGATGGAAGGCCTGAGGGAAGAGCCGGTGGGAGGCCTGAAGGACGCGGCGGCGCCGACCGCCGCTCCCGCTTCGGGGGACGCGCCCGGCCCGGCGGTGCTCCCGCGTGTCCGCACCCGGCGTCCGGTCTTCCACGCCCTGCGCGTCGCCTCCGTACAGCCGCTGTGTGAGGACGCGGCGGCCGTCAGCTTCGAGATCCCGGAGGAACTGGCCGAGGAGTTCGCCTTCGCGCCCGGCCAGTCGCTCACGCTGCGGCGCGAGATCGACGGACGGGACGAGCGGCGCTCGTACTCGATCTGCTCTCCGGCCGGTTCCGTGCCGCGCATCGGGGTGCGGGTGGTGCCGGGCGGCCTGTTCTCGGCATGGCTCGTGGAGGACGTGCGTCCCGGCGACACCGTCGAGGTGATGGCCCCGACAGGCTTCTTCACACCCGACCTCACCACACCCGGCCATCACGTGCTGATCGCGGCGGGCTCCGGCATCACGCCCATGGTGTCCATCGCCGAGTCCGTCCTGGCCGCGGACATCCGCTCCACCGTCACGCTCTTCTACGGCAACCGGCGCACCGGCACCGTGATGTTCGCCGACGAGCTGGCGGACCTGAAGGACCTGTACCCCGCCCGTTTCCAGCTCGCCCATGTGCTGTCGCGCGAGCCCCGGGAAGCCGAGGTGCTCTCCGGCCGCCTCGACGCCGAGCGACTCTCGGCGCTCGTCGACGCCCTGGTCGACGTGAAAGGGGCCGACCACTGGTGGCTGTGCGGCCCGCACGGCATGGTCCGTGACGCCCAGGCGGTCCTGGCCGGCCTCGGCGTGCCCGGCGACCGCGTCCACCAGGAGCTGTTCTACGCCGACGACGAGCCCGTACGGGAAGTGCACCACGCGGAGGCCGCCACCGAGGGGGCCGTCAGCCAGGTCACCGTCACCCTCGACGGCCGCTCCACCACCGCCGCCCTCGCCCGGGACCGGAGCATCCTCGACGGCGCCCAGCAGACCCGCCCCGACCTGCCCTTCGCCTGCAAGGGCGGTGTCTGCGGCACCTGCCGGGCCCTGGTCACCGACGGCAAAGCGGACATGCGCCGCAACTTCGCTCTCGAAGCGGATGAGGTGGACGCGGGGTACGTCCTCACGTGCCAGTCGTATCCGGTCTCCGAGAAGCTGACGGTCGACTACGACAGCTGAACCGGCAGGGTGCCCGTTCAGCCGATCCCCGTGCCGGCTCAGTCAGCTCCCGTGCAGGTTCAGTCAGCTTCCGCGCCGGTTCAGTCCGGCAGGCAAGTCGCTTGACCAGGCACGGAAGCCGCCGGACCCGGCAGGGGAGTCGATCCCTGCCCCTTCATGCGCGCTGACCCCATAAAGCGGCCTTATGGGGTCATAGACCGGGCCCGACTACTGACTTAGGCATGCCTTAGTTTAGGCTCCGGGTGAGTACTTCTGATCGATCATCGCTCGAAGGGAACCTGATCATGCCTCGCCCCCTGCGGGTAGCCATTGTCGGAGCCGGCCCCGCCGGGATCTACGCCGCCGACGCGCTGTTGAAGTCCGCAGTGGCCGTCGAGCCCGGTGTGTCCATCGACCTCTTCGAGCGGATGCCGGCGCCGTTCGGCCTGATCCGTTACGGCGTCGCCCCCGACCACCCGCGTATCAAGGGCATCATCAACGCCCTGCACCAGGTGCTCGACAAGCCGCAGATCCGCCTCTTCGGCAACGTCGACTACCCGGGCGACATCAACCTGGACGACCTGCGCGCCTTCTACGACGCGGTGATCTTCTCCACGGGCGCGACGGCCGACCGGGCCCTCGACATACCCGGCATCGACCTCGACGGCTCGTACGGTGCGGCGGACTTCGTCTCCTGGTACGACGGGCACCCGGACGTCCCGCGGACCTGGCCGCTGGAGGCGGAGAAGCTCGCCGTCCTCGGTGTCGGCAACGTCGCCCTCGACGTGGCGCGCGTTCTCGCCAAGACCGCCGACGAACTGCTGCCGACCGAGATCCCGGCGAACGTGTACGAGGGTCTCAAGGCCAACAAGGCCCTTGAGGTGCACGTCTTCGGCCGCCGCGGCCCGGCGCAGGCGAAGTTCAGCCCGATGGAGCTGCGGGAGCTGGACCACTCCCCGAACATCGAGGTCATCGTCGACCCCGAGGACATCGACTACGACGACGGCTCGATCGCGACCCGGCGGGGCAACAAGCAGGCCGACATGGTCGCCAAGACCCTGGAGAACTGGGCCATCCGCGATGTCGGCGACCGGCCGCACAAGCTGTTCCTGCACTTCTTCGAGTCGCCGACCGAGATCCTCGGCGAGGACGGCAAGGTCGTCGGCCTGCGCACCGAGCGCACCGCCCTCGACGGCACCGGCAACGTCAAGGGCACCGGCGAGTTCAAGGACTGGGACCTCGGCGCGGTCTACCGCGCGGTGGGCTACCTGTCCGACAAGCTGCCCAAGCTGCCCTGGGACGTCGAGTCGGGCACGGTCCCGGACAAGGCCGGCCGGGTGATCGAGGAGACCGGCGAGCACCTGCAGTCGACGTACGTCACCGGCTGGATCCGGCGCGGGCCCGTCGGCCTGATCGGCCACACCAAGGGCGACGCCAACGAGACGGTCGCCAGCCTGCTCGACGACCATGCCAACGGCCGTTTGCACACGCCTGTTTCGCCGGGTCCGGAGGTCGTGGACGCGTTCCTCGCCGAGCGGAACGTCCGCTTCACCACGTGGGACGGCTGGTACCGCCTGGACGCCGCGGAGAAGGCACTGGGCGAGCCCGAGGGCCGCGAGCGCGTGAAGCTCGTCGAGCGCGAGGACATGCTCAGGGCGAGCGGCGCGTAACGCTGCCGAGGGCGCTGCGGGGAGCGCCCTACAGGGGCGGAGCGTCCTCCAGCGGCACGGGGAACTGCTCGCCCAGCCACGACGTACCCGCAGTCACCCGACCACACACGGTCGGCCCCCGCGAGGCGCGACCCGGCCCGTCAGGCGGACCGACCAGCCCCCAGGCGGAGCCACTCGTACGCGGCCCGAGCCGTGAACTCGGCCTGTCCGCCCCGCAGAAGCAGCCCCACCGTGGCGAACTCCGGATCGTCGGCCTGCGCCGCGACGTACGGGATCGCGATGCACCGCATCCCGGCCGCGCGCGCCGCGGCGGCCCCCGGCACGGCGTCCTCCAGCACCACACAGTCCGCCGGCGCCGCCCCGAGCCGACGCGCCGCCTCCGCGAAGATATCGGGAGCGGGTTTGCCGGAGGCGACCTCGTCCGCCGAGACGACGGTCCGCAGATACGCGGACAGCCCCGTGCCCGCCAGGATCGCCTCGATCGCTTCGCGCGACGACCCGGAGGCCACGGCCATCGGGACGCCGTCCTCGGCCAGCAGCTCCACGAACTTCCGCATCTCCGGGTAGACCCGCGTGGACGTGCGGGCCAGCTCCAGATAGCGCCGGTTCTTGTCCGCGAGGAGTACGTCGAGCGGGGCGTCCAGGGCGTACCGCTCCTTCCAGAGCGCGATCGTCTCCTGCGTGCTGATGCCGACGTACCGCTCGTGGTCGGTCCAGGTGAAGCCCGTGACGCCCTGTCCGGCGAGCGTCTGCCGTCCCGCCTCGTAGTAGTTCGGCTCGCTGTCCACGAGTGTTCCGTCGAGATCGAAGATGACCGAAATGTCGCCGAGGTTGCTCATGGGTCCAGGATGCCGGGTCCGGGTTGCGATTGATCACCCCTGAGGACGTGAGTGATCACCCCGGGCGGTACGCCCGATCGACTCCACCAACGGCAGCATCCGCCGCGGCACCCGCTCGCGCAGCACCACCTCGGTCCGGGTGCGGACGACGCCCGGCAGGCTGATCAGCGCCTGGATCACGTCCTCAAGATGTCCGTTGTCCCGCGCGACGACCCGCGTCAGCAGATCTCCGCCACCGGTGATCGAGAACGCCTCGATGATCTCCGGCACGGCCGCCAACGCGTCCCCCACGTCGTCGAGATGCCCCTGTGTGACCTCGATGTGCACGAACGCGAGCACCGGGTGGCCGAGCGCGGCGGGGGACAGCGAGGGACCGGTGCCGGTGATCACGCCGTCCCGCTCCAGCCGGTCGAGCCGCGCCTGCAGGGTGCCGCGGGCGACGCCGAGGATGCGCGCGTACTCGCGGACGCTGGTGCGCGGCTGCTCCAGCAGCAGCCGCAGGATGCGGGTGTCGAGTTCGTCCACGGCCATGCTCGGTGGGGCTCCCTGCGGTCTTGGCTGATCGTTCCCGACTGTACCAATGGCCCAGTCGATCACGAGCCCGGAGGGCGCATGGCCCATCGCATGGATCATGGCATGGTGCATGGTGCATGAAGGCGAGGACACTGCACAGCACACCTTCGCCCCGCCGAGCCCCTTCGCGAGGTCGCGCCGATGCCCACAGTGCCGTGGGTCGGTCCGCCCACAGTGCCGTGGGTCAGTCGTGGGGTGTCCGCAGAATGGCCCGCGCCTTGCGTTCGACCAGCACGGGTACGAAATCGCGTACGGGCCGGTCGCTGAAGGACGCGTGTGCCGCGGCTACGGCCGCCTCGATCTCGGCAGTGGTGCGTGTCTTGTCGTAGGCGCTGGTGAGGCGCTTCGTGACTCCCCGGATGGCGTCTTCTTCGTGTGCGTCGATAGCCACAACGTCACCTGCCTGGAACTGGAAGAAGTACTTCTCAGCCGCCGCTGAGATGCTCACGCGGAAGTGCCGTACCGCGATGGTCATTGCAGCCCGCCGAAGGCATGTCGTCGGCCACCGGCCATGTCTGGTGCGCTTGGAGGGCGAGGCTCGCCAGGGTCAGCATCAGCTCGATGTCCGTGTTGACTTCGAGGCGGATCGTCACCCAACGGGAGCCGGGCACCATCCGGATCGCGGTCGCGTCCTTGAGGTGGCCCTCGAACCGCTGCATGGCCCGGGCCGTCAGGTGCAGGTCGACGTCCTGGTCCGAATGGAAGTGGACGATCTCGCTCTGGGCCGAGCGCAGCGCCCGTCCCGTGCCACAGCTGGGCCGGACCTCCACCAGGTCCGGCCAACCCGCCAATTGCGTCATGGCTCGCACGGCCAACGTCATGAATCCATCATGACGCGCTCACTGCCCGGTAACCACAGATTGGGACATCCGTAACCAGGCTGCTCGGGTTGCCGGGCGGCAGCATGTCGGTGTGCCGACCCGTTGGTCCCGTCGTGGCCGGTCCTCCTCCTCCCTGACTGTGCCAATGGTTCAGTCATCCGGAGGCCTGTTGTGCCATTGCGCTTCAGGTGCTTTCCTGTGGCGTATCCATGTACTTACGGCGCCGCGCGGTGCCGGACGGCGACGAGGCCGGATCCGGAGCGCGGCGCCTTCGCCATGCCCGTCCGCCGTCCGTCGTCCGCCGTCCACGACTCCCGGACGGCCGCGGGCCGGCGCGCAGTACACCACACGCAGTACACCAAGGGGGGCGGCACATCGCCGTGAAGAGGATGTTCGTGGCTTCGGACCCGGGGCGGGTGCGCCTGAAGAACTCGACCCGCGCCGTCATCGGCGTGGGTCTCGCCGTCGCGGTGTCGGAACTGGCCGGACTTTCGCTGACCGCTTCGATCACCGGCGGACTGGCGGCCCTGCTGGCCCTCTTCACCGTCCTGGACGCCACCGTGCGCCCCCAAGCGGTGACCACCGCCCTGCTGCCCGTGGTGGGCTTCCCTGTCCTGGCCCTCGCCACCACCCTGCACGCCGTCCCGCTCGCCCGAGACGCGGCGTTCGTTCTCGTGGTCTTCTGCGGTGTCTACGCCCGCCGGTGGGGCCCGCGTGGCCACGCGCTCGGGATCTTCGCGTTCATGAACTTCTTCATCACGCAGTTCCTGCACGCCGTCCCCGCACAACTGCCGGAGCTGTACGCCGCCGTGGGCCTGGCCCTGATCGCCGCCGGCGGTGTGCGCTTCCTGCTCTGGCCGATCGAGCGTCGGACTCCGCCGGCCGTCGCGCCGGCACCGCTGCCCGGGCGGGGCCTGACCCGGCCCACCACACGCCAGGCCTTCCAGGCCACGGCCGCATGCGCCTTCGCCCTCGCCGTCGGACAGGCGCTCTCCGAGGACCGCTGGTACTGGGCCGTCGGCACCGCCTGGTGGATCTTCGCCAACACCGTCTCGCGCGGCGAAACCCTGGTACGGGGCTTCCGCCGCGTGCTCGGCACCGTCGTCGGTGTCGTCGTCGGCGTACTGATCGCCATCCCGTTGCACGGAGCGCCGGTTTCGACCGCCGCCCTGGTCGCCGTCTGCGTCTTCGCGATCTTCTACACGGCCGCGGTCTCGTACAGCTGGATGATGTTCGCGGTGACGCTGATGGCGGGGTTGCTCTACGGCCTGCTGGGCGTACTGGACGCGAGCCTGCTCGTGCTGCGGCTCGCGGAGACGGGCGTTGGGGCGGTGTGTGCGGCGCTGGCCGCGATGTTCGTGCTGCCTGTCACCACTCACGCCACGAACGATGCCTGGATCCGGCGTGCGCTGCGCTGTGTGCACGCGTGCACCGCCGAGGCCGGGGCACGCCTGGCCGGGGCCCCGTCCGCCGACCCGGCTCCGCACGCGGTCGAACTGGAGTCGTTGCTCGGGCGGGTACGGCTCTCCCTCGCGCCGCTGGTCCATCCGCTCAGCCCGTTCCATGCCCGCAGGGCCCGCGCTCATCATGTGCTCGCGTTGCTCGACGAATGCGCCCACGAAGTGCGCGGACTGGTGGCCGTGGCCGCGGACCCGGATGCCGGCCACGACGCCCGCCTCGCGGCAGCCTGCCGACGCGTCGAGGCGGCGGTCGAGGCGCTGATCTCGCCGGGGCGCGCACGCGCCACCGCCACTGCCACCGCCACTGCCACCGCCACCGCCACCGGCACCGGGACCGGGACCGGGACGACACCGGCTCCGAGCACCGTGCCGCATGTCGCCGAGCAGGCGCCGTCTCCGGCCCTGGCCCTGACGCATGTACACGGCCTGGAGAGACTGCTCGCTCAACTGGACGCGCCCCTGCGCAACGCCCCGCGCTCCCGTTCCCCACTTGTCGGCTCGACACGCGCGGCGACCGCCGGTGCCGGTGCCGGTGTGGACGCTGGTGTGGGCGCTGGTGTCGGGGCGGCACGGCTGCGGGCCGAGGGTTCCTCTATGGTCTAGGCCTTTGCCTGCTACCGTCGCCCCGAACGGCGTGGCACCGAGAGGGGACCGCAGTGGCAGACGGCGACGGACGGCGACGACGGGCCTACATCGGCTCCTTCACGGCGGCAGGGGGCCTCGGTGTCCTCACCGCGGCCGTGGACGACGAGAGCGGCGCCCTGACGCTGCTGAGTGCCGTGAACAGCGTCGCCGACCCCTCGTATCTCGCTCTGTCGCCCGCCGGGGACATGCTCTACGCGGTGAGCGAGACGGCCGACGGCGCGATCGCCGCGTACCGGCTGAAGGGCGACGAGCCGTCCCTGGTGGGCCCGTTGGTGCCGGTCGGCGGCAGCGGACCCACCCATCTGAGCCTCTTCGACGGGCACGTCCTGACGGCCAACTACGGCTCCGGCAGCGTCAGCGCCGTGCCGATCCGCCACGACGGGAGCCTCGCCACCGCCTCCGGTGTGCTGCGGCACCAGGGATCGGGTCCGCACGGGCAGCGCCAGCAGGGCCCGCATGCCCACCACGTGCAGCCCGACCCGAGCCGCCGGTGGGCCGTGAGCGTCGACCTCGGAACCGACTCGGTACGGGTGTGCGCGCTGCGGAACGGGACGCTCGCCTTGCACCGCGAGATCGCGCTGCGGCCCGGCTCGGGGCCCCGCCACCTGGCGTTCCACCCGGACGGCCGGCGCGCGTACGTCCTCAACGAGCTCACGCCGACCGTCACTGCGTGCCACTGGGACGCCGCCGAGGGGGCGCTCCGGCCCGTCGGGGAGACGTCCGTGCTGCCGGACCTCCCCGACGGTGACGCCTATCCGTCCGGCATCGTCGTGTCGCCCGACGGCCGCTTCGTATGGACCGCCACGCGCGGCCAGGACGTCCTCTCGGTGCTCACGCCCGGCGGGCCCGCGGAAGGGCTCCGGCTGGTCGCCACGGTGCCGTGCGGGGGCACCTGGCCACGCGCGCTCGCCCTCGACCCGACCGGGCGCTTCCTGTACGTGGCGAACGAGCGCTCGGGAAACGTCACATGGTTCGAGGTGGACCCGGACACGGGCGTGCCGCGGCGGGGCGGTTCGGTCAAGGCACCCGCGGCGTCCTGCGTGGTGCTCGACTAGGACGCCTGGGGCATGAGGCCTGGGGGAGAACGCCGAAACCCCGAAACCCCGAACGGGCCCGGCCAATCCCGAAAAGCCCGCCAACCCCGAAGGGCCCGGCTCCGGACAGCGGAGCGGGCCCTTCGGGGGTCGTGCGTGTGCGACTGCCGTCCGCGTCAGCGGACCGGCGCGCCCTGCTGCTGCGGCGGCGCGATGCCCAGCGCCGACGTGTACTTCGCGAGCGCCAGCTTGCCGATCGCCGGGTACGGGCCGAGCGCCTCGGCGGCGGAGCAGCCCGCCTCCTTCGCCGCGGCGTCGAGCAGACCCGCGTCGAGCTCGGGGCCGATCAGGTACGGAGCGAGTGCCAGCTGCTGAGAGCCCGAGGTGCGCAGCTGCTCGGCGGTGGCCGCGATCGCGCCGTCCTCGTCGAGCGCCGCCGCCATCACGGGCACGGCGAGTCTCGCGGCGAGCAGCATGCCGGTGATCCCGGCCGCCTGTACGGCCTCGTCGCCGCCCACGGACGCCAGGATGATGCCGTCCGCGGCCGTCGCCACGGTGAACAGCCGGGCGCGGTCGGCGCGCGCCAGACCCGCCTCGGACAGGCGCACGTGCAGCGCCTCGGCGAGCAGCGGGTGCGGGCCGAGCACATCGGTCAGCTCGGCCGCCACACGGCTGTCCATGACGGCCTGGCGGACCCGGCGCAGCAGCGCGCCGTCAGGTCCGGCGAGCAGCGGTACGACGACGGCGACCGGGCCGTCGGGCTCCACCGCGTCCACACCGGCCGCGCGGGCCTGCTCGAAGCGCGCGACACGCTCCTCGGCGGCGTGCGCGAGTACGGACTGGAGCGTGGGGAACTCCGAGTCGTCCCCGTCGAGGTACCCGATCCGGCCGTCGAGGCCGGGCAGCTCGGAGCGCGCGATGCTCACGACCTCCTCGGCGAGGCTGCGGGTGGCGGCGCTGGGCGTGCCCGGCACCGCGAGGACGAGCGCGGGCGCGCCCTCGGGAGCCGCCAACGGTTCCGGTCGGCGGTGCCGGCCGGGCTGGCGGGGTCGCGGCATTCGTACTGGCAGGCCGGACGCGGGCCCAGTGGGGGAGCTCATGGCGCCGAATGTTACTGGTTTCCTGGGCTCCCCTGTTCGGGGAGGGTGCAGGTGAGCGGTATCCGTCCGGTTTTGTCTGATGAGTTACGTACGGATTGATCTCACTGCTTATCTGCTTGATCTCGCTGGTTGTCTGCGGATCGGGTCGAGTGGTCCGTCGAGGGATCCGTCGAGCGGGTGTCCGCGGAAGTGGAACCCGGGGCGGAAGTGGAACCTGGGGCGTCTGTCACGACGTACAGCATGCTGTCGTCGCGCGGCAGGGTCAGCCGGTCGTCGGCCACGTCGACGGCGATGCGTACGGCACCGTCGAGAGGATCGCCCGCGGCCGGAACCTGCCGGGCGTACGGCAGCCGCTCCGTCAACGCGGCCCGCAACGGTACGAGGAGGGGGGCGCCGATCTTGAACAGCCCACCGGTGAGGGCGACCTGGACCTCTCCGGGCGCTTCCTCCGGGCACACCGCGGTGGCCGAGTCGGCGATGTGCCGGGCCGCGGCGGCCAGGATGTCCGCCGCCACCGGGTCGTCGTCGGCGCAGGCGGCCACCTCGGGCGCGAAGGACGCCAGCACGGCGGGCCGGTCCGGGCGCGGGTAGAGCTGTCCAGGCCACGTCGAGGTCGAGCCGAACACCGCCTCGGCGCGTGTCAGGAGCGCGGCCGAGCCGCCGGGCCGCCCATCGTCGGCGCGCAACGCGGCCTCAAGTCCGGCCCGCCCGATCCAGGCGCCGCTGCCGCAGTCGCCGAGCAGATGACCCCAGCCGTCCGCTCTGCGCCAGCACTTCAGGTCCGTACCGACCGCGATCATCCCGGTGCCGGCCGCGACGACCGCGCCCACCCGCTGCCCCAGCGCGCCCGTGTACGCCGTGACGGCGTCGGCGACCAGGGCGAGCCTGCGTACACCGAGCTCGCGGGCCAGTGCCGACGGCAGCTCGGCGCGCAGCGAGTCACCCAGAGTGGTGAGTCCGGCGGCGCCGATCGCGACCGCCCGGAGCCTGTCGACCGCGGTCTCTGCCGTCAACCTCCGGGCCATCGGCACCAGTTGTTCGAGGAGATGCCCGGCGTCGATGCCGCGCGGACCGGTGCGCACCGGCTCCCGCGAGGCCAGCGGAGCCGTGACCCGGCCGCCGTCGACGGCCAGCACGACACGCAGCCCCGACCCCCCGGAATCCACACCCAGGACGCCCGACGCCTCCGACACTGGATGCAACGGGCTCCCCTTCCTTCCCGGTGACCGGCTGTGCGACGACCGGCTGTGCGACGACCGGCTGTGCGACGACCCGCTGTGCGACGACCCGCCGTGCGCTGACCGGCTGTGCGATCTGCCGACCGGCTCGGTGACTCTCGATGAGGAGGAAGAGTAGCGCCGACGGAGGCGTCCGCGTGTGAGGTGATTCTGTGTTTGTACGGGGACCAGTTGTGTGCCAGTAGGGTGATCCGCTGTGGCACCACGACCCTTGCATGAACTTGTTGAAGCAGGCTGGGCGAAGGCTCTTGAACCTGCGGCCGAACGTATCGCCGCGATGGGGGACTTCCTCCGGGCCGAGATAGCGGCCGGCCGGACCTACCTTCCGTCCGGCGCGAATGTCCTGCGGGCCTTCCAGCAGCCCCTCGATGACGTTCGTGTCCTGATCGTCGGTCAGGATCCCTATCCCACACCGGGGATGGCCATCGGTTTGAGCTTCGCGGTGGCGCCCGAGGTGCGTTCGCTGCCGGGCAGTCTGGAGAACATCTACCGGGAACTGCATACGGACCTGGGACTGCCCAGGCCGTCGAACGGTGATCTGACGCCGTGGACGCAGCAGGGCGTCCTGCTGCTCAACAGGGCGTTGACGACGGCCCCGCGCAAGCCGGCCGCGCACCGCGGCAAGGGGTGGGAAGAGGTCACCGAGCAGGCGATCCGGGCGCTGGTGGCCCGCGGTACGCCGCTGGTGTCCATCCTGTGGGGCCGCGATGCTCGCAATCTGCGCCCGCTCCTCGGGGATTTTCCCGCGATCGAGTCGTCGCACCCGTCTCCGATGTCGGCGGACCGCGGCTTCTTCGGTTCGCGTCCGTTCAGCAGGGCCAACGAACTGCTCGTCAAGCAGGGCGCCCAGCCGGTCGACTGGCGCCTGCCGTAGGCCCGGTCTGGACGAGCCAGGCCAACGGGTCGGCGCGTCAGAGCGACGCGCCGATCATCAGGGCGAGGTCGATGAGACGGTTCGAGTAACCCCACTCGTTGTCGTACCAGCCGACGACCTTGACCTGGCCTTCGGTCACGCGGGTGAGTTCGGCGTCGAAGACGCAGGAGGCCGGGTCGTTGACGATGTCGCTGCTGACGAGCGGCGCCTCGGTGTACGACAGCAGACCCTTGTACGGTCCGGCCGCGGCCGCCGCGTATGCCTCCTTCACCTCCTGCACCGTGGTGCTCCGGCTCGGAGTGATCGTCAGGTCGGTGACGGAGCCGGTGGGTACGGGCACCCGCAGGGCGAACGCGTCCAGGCGGCCGGCCAGTTCTGGCAGCACCAGGCCGATGGCCTTGGCGGCTCCGCTGGAGGTCGGCACGATATTGAGGCCCGCGGCACGCGCGCGGCGCAGGTCCTTGTGGGGGGCGTCCTGGAGGTTCTGGTCCTGGGTGTAGGCGTGAACGGTGGTCATCATGCCCGCCTCGATGCCCACGGCTTCGTGCAGCACCTTGGCCAGCACAGCCAGGCAGTTGGTGGTGCAGGAGGCATTGGAGATGATCGTGTGGCGCTCCGGGGCGTACGCGTCCTCGTTGACACCCAGCACGATCGTGATGTCCATGCGAACCGCACGCCCACGCCGGGCGCGGGCCAAAAGATCGATAAGAAGCTTACATAAATCTGCGATATATTTCCAGGGTGACTTCTACTCGGCGCGGCAGCGAACAGGGCGACTTGGACGTTGGCGACTTCACCAGGGCAATCGAGAACTTCAACCGCTACTACATCCGGCTTCCCACGGTGCAGAAGCTGTCGTTCACGACACTGTCCGTGCTGGACACACTGGCCTTCAGCGGTCCGAAGCGGCTGACCGCACTCGCCGGTACCGAACAGATCAGCCAGCCGGGACTCACTCAGCTGGTCACCCGGCTCGAGCGCGACGGACTCGTGGAACGCCGCCCCGACCCGACGGACGGACGCGCCGTGCTCGTCCACATCACCGAGAGCGGTCGGAAGATCTGCCAGTCCCGACACGACGACCGGGGCCGTCACCTGCTTCCGCTGATCACCCAACTGACACCTGCGGAGCGACAGGCGATCGCCGCGGCCCTCCCCGCCCTGTCCCGCCTTGTGGAACTCGGGGCCGAAGCCGAACGGTAGGGCGTGTCCACGCCTCCCGAGCCCGCCGCTCGCCGCCGGGCGGAGGCAACGGCCGCGGTGGCCATCACCCCCAGGGGGCGTACGTGCGGTGACAGCGGCGGGTGTTGGGGCGGGGGAGGGCGGCCCGGCTCGGTGCGGGCGCTCAATCGATCACCGCGGCCCGTACGCAGAGGACGTCCGGCAGATGGGATGCCAGCTGCTGCCAGCTGTCCCCGTCGTCGGCCGACGCGAACACCTCGCCGTTCCGGTTGCCGAAGTACACGCCCGCCGGGTCCGCGCCGTCCGTGCACAGGGCGTCGCGCAGCACCGTGCCGTAGTGGTCCTCCCGCGGCAGCCCCGCCGAGAGCGGCTCCCAGCTCTTGCCCGCGTCCGCCGTACGGAAGACACGACATCGGTGGTCCGCGGGCACGCGGTCCGAGTCGGCGTTGATGGGAAAGACGTACGCCGTGTCACCGCGATGCGGATGGGCGGCCGCGGCGAAGCCGAACGTGGACGGCAGGCCCTCGCCGATGTCCGTCCAGTGCGCCCCGGCGTCGTCGCTGCGGTAGACGCCCCAGTGGTTCTGCAGATACAGGCGGTCCGGTGCCGTCGGGTCCTGCGCGATCTTGTGCACGCACTGGCCGAACTCCGGGTTCGGATCCGGCAGGAACACCGCCGAGACACCGGAGTTGGACGGCTCCCAGCTCTCCCCGCCGTCCTTTGTCCGGAAAACACCGGCCGTGGAGACTGCCACCGTCACCGCGCGTGGGTCGCGCGCGTCCGTGAGGACGGTGTGCAGGCCCTCTCCGCCGCCGCCGGGCACCCATTGCGAGCGGGTCGGGTGCTCCCAGAGGGGACGGACGAGCTCGAAGGACTCGCCGCGGTCCGTCGAGCGGTACAGCGCCGCCGGTTCCGTGCCCGCGTACACCACGTCCGGCTCGGCCGCCGCCGGGTGCAGCTGCCACACGCGCTCCAGCGAAGCCCCGGTGTCCTTGGGGAACTTGACGGCTGCCTTGGCCGGCTCCGTCCAGGTGCGGCCCAGGTCGTCGGAGTGGAACACGGACGGGCCCCAGTGCGCGCTGTCGCCGCCGACGAGGAGCCGCGGCACGTCACCACGGGTGTCGATCGCGATCGAATAGACCGCTTGAGCGTTGAAATACGGACTGTCGTCGAACGCCCAGGAGCTGCCGCGTCGCCGCCCGATGAACAGTCCCTTGCGTGTGCCTACCGTGAGCAGTACCTCGGCCATTCCGGCCACCTCCGGACGTCGTTGTCTCAGGTCCCGGCCAGTCTGCACCCTGGCACTGACAGTCTCCCCTGGCCGTTTCATCGGTGCAGGTCAGAGCGTTTTCTGGGAGGTGACGGAGATGTGGGACAGGTCTCCTGAGCAACAGCGCGGCGGTTCCCGTATGGAAAGGCAACGGGTGTGCTGGTGATTCGGGTGTGCTGGTGACGAGGAGGGCCCGCGATGGCGGCATTACGAGGTCCGAGGGCATTGCTGTGGCGTTGGTGGCCCAATCCGCTGCGGCGCCGCGGCGACAAAGTGGAGGCCTGGACCGTGCTCGCCACCTGGCTGCTCATCCTGCTCGCCGGGCTGGCCGCGGGTCTGGCGGTCGCGCGGTCGGTCGAGCACGGCCTTGCCAGGGAGCGCGCCGAGTGGCGCCCCGTACGCGCACTGCTCACCGAGCGCGCGCCCGGCACCAGAGCGGCCGGCGCGGAGCGGGTGTGGGCGAAGGTCCGCTGGACCGTGTCCGACGGTTCGGCCCACGAGGGGCAGGTCCGGGTCGAACCCGGCAGCCCGGCCGGCAGCCCGGTCACCGTGTGGACCGACCCCGACGGCCTGCTCGTCACCAGGCCTGCGACGGAGGCCCAGGCCGGTCTGCGGGCGGCGGTGATCGGCATTCTGGTCGGAGTGAGCGCCGCGGCCGTGCCCTTCGCGGGCGGGCGGGTGGTCCGCGGGCGCCTGGAGCGGCGGCGGATGGACGAGTGGGACACGGAGTGGGAGCGGGTCGACCCCCAGTGGGGGTGGAAGACCGGCTGAGGACGGACGGACCGTGGTGGGCGCCATGACCACCGCGGTCTTCCCTGTCCACCGTGGTCTCCCGGGTCTACCGCGGTCTCCCGCGACCGCCGCGCTCTCCCCGCGCCGCGTCCACCGCGGGGAAGCCTGGCTGCGCTGGCAGTCGACGGACCGCACGGTCGTCGTGGACCCGCCCGCC
Source organism: Streptomyces sp. NBC_00878 (assembly GCF_026341515.1). Taxonomy (NCBI): domain Bacteria; kingdom Bacillati; phylum Actinomycetota; class Actinomycetes; order Kitasatosporales; family Streptomycetaceae; genus Streptomyces; species Streptomyces sp. NBC_00878. The sequence continues at coordinate 9,818,887 of NZ_JAPEOK010000001.1, forward strand.
TACCTCTCCACCGTGACGACCCGCCTGGCGATCAACGTCGCCCAGTCCGCGCGCGTGCGCCGCGAGACGTACGTGGGTCCGTGGCTTCCCGAACCGGTGGACACGAGCGCCGACCCGCAGGTGGGGGCCGAACGGGGCGAGGCGGTCGAGCTCGCGGTGCTCCTCCTCCTGGAGAAGCTGACGCCGACGGAACGGGCGGCCTACGTCCTCCGCGAGGCGTTCGACTACCCGTATGAGCAGATCGCGGCCATCCTCGAAACGGGCCAGGCCAACGCCCGTCAGCTGGTCAGCCGGGCGCGCAGGCGCCTGGCCGCCGAGCGGCGGGAGCCGGTGGACGCGGATGAGCACCGGCGGCTGTTCGAGGTGTTCCTGACGGCGGCACGGTCCGGCTGCCCTCCTCGCTCCTCCAGCCGCTCGCGTCCGACGACGTGGTCGCGGCGGTCGCCCTGGCCGCCGTGGCGGCTCCGCTGAACGGCACCACGGAGGTGGCGGGCCCCGAGGAACTCCATCTCGACGAGTTCGTCCGCACGGGTCTGGCGGCCGACAAGGACCCGCGCGAGGTCGTCACCGACGAGTCCGTCGGCTACTTCGGCGCGCACGTCCAGGGACGCGAGCTCCTCCCCGGCCCCGACGCCCACATCGCCGGGACCCGCTTCACGGACTGGCTCGACCGCCAGAAGTAGGCCCGGAGCAGGCCCCGGACGTAGGTCGGGGTCAGAGGCAGGCCCGGTCAGACCGAACGGTGGTACTGGTCCGGCACGTGCACGTCGCCCCCGAGTTCGCGGGCCGCGTGCCGGGCCCACGAGGGGTTGCGCAGCAGCTCCCGGCCCAGCAGAACGGCGTCCGCCTCGCCGTTGGCGACGATCTTCTCCGCCTGCTCGGCATCGGTGATGAGACCGACGGCGGCGACGGCCATGGACGTCTCTTCCTTGACGCGCGTGGCGAAGGGAACCTGGTAGCCGGGCCCGACGGGGATGCGTACGCCGGACGCGTTGCCGCCCGTGGAGACGTCGAGCAGGTCCACGCCGTGGGCGGTCAGTTGGGCGGCGAAGCGGACCGTGTCGTCGGCCGTCCAGCCGTTGTCCCCCAGTTCCTCCAGCCAGTCGGTGGCCGAGATGCGGAAGAACAGCGGCTTGTCGTCGGGCCACACCTCGCGCACGGCGTCCACGACTTCGAGGGCGAAGCGCATGCGGTTCTCGTACGAGCCGCCGTACGCGTCCGTGCGCCGGTTGGAGTGCGGGGAGAGGAACTCACCGATCAGGTAGCCGTGCGCGCCATGGATCTCGACGATCTCGAAGCCGGCGTCCAGCGCCCGGCCTGCGGCGTCGGCGAACTGACCGACGATCTCCTTGATCCCGTCCACCGTCAGCTCGGTCGGCACGGGGTGGTTCTCGTCGAAGGCGACCGGGCTCGGCCCGAGCGGCTGCCAGCCGTACGCGTCCGGGCCGACCGGGGCACCGCCCTTCCAGGGCCGGTCGGTCGAGGCCTTGCGGCCGCTGTGCCCGAGCTGGACCGCGGGAACCGTTCCCTGGGACACCAGGAACCGCGTGATCCGCCGGAACGCCTCGACCTGGGTGTCGTTCCAGATGCCCAGGTCGTACGGCGAGATCCGCCCCTCGGGGCTGACCGCGGTGGCCTCGACGACGATCAGGCCCGTCCCGCCTGCGGCACGCGCCCCGTAGTGCGCGAAGTGCCAGTCGTTGGGGGCGCCCGTCCCGGGGCCCTCCGGCGCCGCCGAGTACTGGCACATCGGCGGCATCCAGACCCGGTTCGGGACGGTCAGTTCGCGCAAGGTGTAGGGCTCGAAGAGCGAGCTCACGGCGGACTCCAATACGTGACGGTTCGAGACGGGGCCGGGTGGCGACTCGTACGATAGGCATCGTAGTACGGGAGATGTCAAACTACGAGACCTCTCGTACAATGAGGTTCTCCGGATGCCTCCGGACCCGACGGACTGGAGCCGCCGTGACGACCGTCGCCCCCGCCAGCAGCAGCCGTGACCTCCCGCATCCCGACCGTGCGGAGATCCGTCTGGAGGCCGTGCTGCACGCGCTGTCCGATCCGATGCGGCTGCTGATCGTGCGAGAGCTCGCCGCCGACGGCGACGAGCTCTCCTGTTCGCACTTCGATCTGCCCGTCACCAAGTCCACGACCACGCACCACTTCCGGGTGCTGCGCGAGGCGGGCGTGATCCGGCAGATCTATCGGGGCACCGCCAAGATGAACGGGCTGCGGCGGGATGACCTAGACGACCTCTTCCCGGGACTTCTCGACAGTGTCCTCGCCGCCATCGCCCGGCAGGCCGTCCGCCTCGGCGGAAGCTGAACTTCCCTTCGAGGGAAGGTGGTTGAAGAGCAGGTTCAGCGCGATCGCGGTGAGACAGCCCGCGCTGATACCGCTGTTCATCACCGTCTGGAACCAGTCGGGGAACTTCTCGTACACCGTCGGCACGCCGACCGGCAGCATGCCCACGGCGACCGAAACGGCCACGACCGTCAGGTTGTTGTTGCCCTTGAAGTCCACCTGTGCGAGCGTCCGCAGCCCGCTCGCGGCGACCGTGCCGAACATGACCAGACCCGCGCCGCCGAGCACCGGAGCCGGTATGGCGGCGACCACCGCGCCGAGCTTGGGCAGCAGGCCGAGCAGGACGAGGATGCCGCCGGCGGTGGCGACGACCCAGCGGCTGCGGACCCGGGTCATGCCGACGAGGCCCACGTTCTGCGCGTACGCCGTGTACGGGAAGGTGTTGAAGACACCGCCGAGGACGGTGGACAGGCCGTCCGCGCGCAGGCCGTCGGCGAGTGGGCGGGGCTCGATCCGCCGGTCGGTCATCTCGCCGACCGCGATGAAGTCGCCGGTCGTCTCCGTCATCGTCACCAGCGCCACTACCAGCATCGACGCGATCGCCGACGCCTCGAACGTCGGAGCGCCGAAGTGGAACGGAGTACTGATGCCGAGCCAGTCCGCGTCCCCGACCCCGTCGAAGTCCGTGAAGCCGAACGGTACGGCGACCGCGAGTCCCACCACGATGCCGAGCAGCACCGCGATCCGGCTCAGGAAGACCGGCGCGAACCGCTGCACGGCGAGCACGACCGCGAGGACGAAGGCCGCGAGCGCCAGGTTCTTCGGTTCGCCGAAGTCCGGCGAACCCACCCCGCCCGCCGCCCAGTTGCCCGCCACCGGCAGCAGCGAGAGCCCGATGATCAGGATCACCGTGCCCGTGACGAGCGGCGGGAAGAACCGCAGCAGCTTCCCGAAGACCGGGGCCAGCAGGATGATCGCGAGCCCGGCGACGATGACCGAGCCGTAGATCGCGGGCAGTCCGCCGCCGCCCGTACCGATCAGCACCATCGGCGACACGGCCGCGAAGGTGCAGCCCTGCATGATCGGCAACCGCACGCCGAAGCGCCAGAAGCCGACGCACTGGATGAGCGTCGCGATGCCGCACAGCAGCAGGTCTGCGGTGATCAGGTACGCCATGTCCACCGGCGACAGCTTCATCGCGCTGCCGACGATCAGCGGGACCGCGACGGCGCCCGCGTACATCGCGAGCACGTGCTGCAGGCCGAAGGCCGCGAGGTGGCGGATGGGTGGGACTTCGTCCACGGGGTGCACTTGACGTGCGGGGGTGGGGGTCGGGGTTGCCATGGGCACTCCAGGAGCGGCGGGGAGCGGGATTGCACGTGACCGTACGTGGCTTGAACAGTTTGTTGATTTCTGGTCTGTTGCCGCCAGGTGTCATGCCCCTTGGGGCATGATCCACTCCCCTGGGAGGGCCCCGGAAGGGTCGTACGTCGACTGCGGGCCGTCATGGGCTGATCGCGCCCACGATGGGGGTCCCCCCGCTCGAGCGAAGCCGAGAGTGGGGGAGGAGCCGCACATGTCACAGCCCCGCGCCCCTCAAGGGGCGCCGATTGTCCGGGCCGCTTCCATCAGTGAGGGCCAGTCGGGGAGTTTGACCACGTGCCTGCCCAGTGAGGCGCCGAGTGTTGCCTCCGCCCGTTCTATTGCCTGCCAGCCATCCCACTCCACCGGGTGCAGGCCCTCCGCCCTCAGTGCGGTGAGTGGGTCGGGCGGCACCTCGCGCTGCGCGAGAGCGGACGCGTCCTCCAGGAGGGAGGCGACCGTTTCCTTCGCGCAGGGGCGGTTGGTGCCGATGACGCCCGTCGGGCCGCGCTTGATCCAGCCGGCCACGTACTCGCCGGGGGAGACCGAGCCGTCGCGGAGGACGCGGCCCGCGAGGTGCGGCACGGTGCCGTGACCCTCGTCGAAGGGCAGGCCGTCCAGCGGAACGCCGCGGTAGCCGACCGAGCGCAGGACCAACTGGGCCTCGATGTCCTCGTATTCACCCGTGCCCGTCACGCCGCCCTGGCCGTCCGGGAGCGTCCGTTCGAAGCGGACGGCGCCCACGCGCCCTGCGTCCGGGAGCAGTTCGACCGGACGGAGGAAGAAGCGGAGCCGGATCCGTCGGGAGCCGGCGGGCGGTGGCCGCTCGGCCCAGCCGCGCAGCACTTCGACGTTGCGGCGCTGGGCGGCGGGTAGCGCGGAGGGGTCGGCGTACGCCGGATCGAGCGCCAACTCCGCAGGATCCACGACCACTTGGGTGTCCGGCAGGGCGCCCAGTTCGCGCAGTTCCTTCGTGGTGAAGCGGGCCTGTGACGGGCCGCGTCGGCCCACCATCTGGATCTCCCGCACCCGGCTGTCGGCCAGTGCCGCGAGCGCCGCCTGGGGCATGTCGGTGGGGCTCAGCTCCGCGGCGCCGCGGGCCAGTATCCGGGTCACGTCCACCGCCACGTTGCCGACGCCGATGACGACCGCCGCCCGCACGCCGACCACGAAGCCGGCGGACACGGAGTCCGGATGCGCGCTGTACCAGGACACGAACTCGGTCGCCGACCAGCTGCCCGGCAGTTCCTCGCCGGGGACCCCGAGATGCCGGTCGGTGGCGGCGCCCACGCAGTACACGACCGCGTGGTACAGCTCCCGCAGCCGGGCGGCCGGCAGCCCGTCCGGGCCGACCCGGACACCGCCGAGGAACCGGACCCGCTCGTGCTCCAGGACCGTACGCAGATTGTTCTGCAGAGACTTGATCTTCTCGTGGTCGGGTGCCACGCCGTAGCGCACCAGGCCGTACGGGCACGGCAGCCGGTCCAGGACGTCGACCCTGATGTCCGGTACCCGGCTCTGCTGGACGAGACCCTGCGCGGTGTACACCCCACTCGGCCCCGAGCCGACGACGGCGACCTGCAGCACGGCTGAGCCCCTTCCCCGAGGAGAACGAGGAGATCGCTGGTGGTTCCAGCATCGCACCGCGCGGCGCCCTCGGGGAGAGGAGCGGCGCGCTCGGGGAGAGGGAGGGCATGGTGCTGCGCCGACGGGGTGCCCCGCCAGGTGCGTATGCGTGCCCATTCGCAGTGAATGTGATCATGCGGTTACGTTGCGTATGTGCTGGAAGTATCCTTTCTTGACCTTTTGGATCGACACTGGTCGGAACCTGTCGTTTCCGTGTGGCCCGCGTGGGAAGTGCGGGAGCGCGAGCAGGACTGTGAGCAGGGCAGCAGTGAGCCGGGCCGCGACACCGCCACCACGTGGTGCAACGTCCGGCTGTCCTTCGATGACGGCGCCCAGGTCGACGTCCTCGCGGTGGTGTGTGACGGATGTGTCTCCGTCGAGGAGGTACGTGCCCGGCCCGCGCTCTCGCTCGATGACCTGGCTGTTCTTCCGGACTGGATCGAGGGCCCGCTCCTGGAGGCGTGCGGGGGCGTGCCGGAACCCGTGGGCGCCGCGCCCGTCGACGGGGCGCCGGAGAAGCGGCACGCACGCCCCGCCCGGCCGCGCGGCATCGAGGGCCGGCGCTTCGTCGCCGGAGAGTATCTGGCGGCTCAGAGGGCGGGCCGGGACGCGGTGCTCGCGGTGATGTCCGCGACCGGACACAGCCGTCGGCGTGCGCTCAGGCTGATCGCCGGAGCGCGGGACGCGGGTCTGCTGACGCCGCGCCACGTCCGCCGCTGACCGGTGTCCATGGCTGACAGCTTCGGCTGCCGTCAGGGTGTCGGGTGCCGTCAGGACATCGGCTGTCGTCAGGACATGTCGCGCATCCGGTTGATCTCGGCGGTCTGCTGGGCGATCACGTCGTCGGCCATCTCCTCGATCAGCAGGTTGTTGCCCTGGGCCTTCACGTCCGTGGCCATGGTGACGGCCCCGTCGTGATGGGTGATCATCAGCTTCAGGAAGAGCTCGTCGAACGCCTCGCCCCGCGCCGCGCGCAACTTCTTCAGCTGCGCCTCCGTCGCCATGCCCGGCATTGCCTCGTGGTCGTGGGACTCGGTCTTCCCGGCACCGCCATGGGTCTTCAGCCAGCTCCGCATGACGTCGATCTCGGGCCGCTGTGCGGCCGCGATCCGGTCGGCCAGCCGCTTCACCTGGGTCGACCCGGCGTTCTTCGGGGCGAGATCCGTCATCTCCAGCGCCTGCGTGTGGTGCTCGACCATCATGCGCGCGTAGGCGCGGTCGGCCGAGTTGGGGGAGTCGTCCTCGGCCCGGTGTTTCGCGGCCTCTTCGGCGGAGAGCGTCTGGGCGGCCTCGCCCGGCTTGCCGGGGGCGATCACCGAAGGCCCCGTACCCGCCGCGGACTTGGACGGGCTCTCGTCGTCCGAACCGGTGCAGCCCCCTAGCGCGAGGACCGCGGCGGATGCCGCGATCATGACGCGGAACTGGGACGTACGGCCAAAGAGCACAGCGACCTCCTGAGTCACCCGGGACAGCAGACACCTCGTGAGTGTTGATGACCGTCCTAGCACGCTTCCGAACGTGGTTGATCAAAAACATTCATTACGAATGCGTTGACGCCTGTTGATCTGTGCATGATGAAGACGATACTTCGGAGGAACCTGAACCGTTCAACTGCGAACGGCTACAAGGGAGGATGCAGTGACCCTGTTGAACATCCACCGAACGCGGCGCAGACGCTTGGGAGTTGCCGCCACCGCGGCGGGCCTCCTGGCCGCCCTGCTCACGGCCGGTCCGGCGGTCGCGACCCCAGACCCCGGGGACTCACCGGCCACGCCGGAGAAGGTCTCGAAGAGTCAGGCGGCCGAGGCCAGAGCCGCGGTAGCGAACGGCGAGATACCCGGGAAGGACGAGATCGTCACCTCGGAGAACATCGAGCACCTCGCCAACATCCCCAAGGACACGCTGCCGGGCACCAATTCGGACCTGGCCTTCCAGGGCAAGTACGCGTTCGCCGGCAACTACGACGGCTTCCGCATCTTCGACATCAGCAACCCGAAGGCCCCGAAGACGGTCTCTCAGGTCCTCTGCCCGGGCTCGCAGAACGACATCTCCGTCTCCGGAGACCTGCTCTTCCTCTCCACCGACTCCTCGCGCAGTGACAACTCCTGCAACAGCACCACGCAGCCCACGACCGAGAAGTCCTCCTGGGAGGGCATGAAGGTCTTCGACATCAGCGACAAGAAGAACCCGAAGTACGTCGCCGCCGTCGAGACCGCCTGCGGCTCGCACACCCACACGCTGGTGCCGGAGCGCAAGAACGTCTACGTCTACGTCTCCTCGTACTCGCCCAACGCCGCCTTCCCCGACTGCCAGCCGCCGCACGACGGCATCTCGGTCATCAAGGTGCCGCGCAAGGCCCCGGAGAAGGCCAAGGTCGTCGGCTTCCCCGTGCTCTTCTCCGGTGAGGGACCGGACGGCGGCGGCAACCCGGGCGGGCCCACCAACCCGGGTGTCTCCAAGACCACCGGCTGCCACGACATCACCGTGCTGCCCTCCAAGGACCTCGCGGCGGGCGCCTGCATGGGTGACGGCATCCTGTTCTCCATCAAGGACCCGGAGAACCCGAAGGTCATCGACCAGGTCCAGGACAACGTGAACTTCGCGTTCTGGCACTCGGCGAGCTTCAACCAGAAGGCCAACAAGGTCGTCTTCACCGACGAGTTGGGCGGCGGCGGCGCGGCCACCTGCAACGCGGTCATCGGTCCGAACCGTGGCGCCGACGGCATCTACGACATCGTTGGCAAGGGCGACAAGCGCAAGCTCGTCTTCAAGAGCTACTACAAGATTCCGCGTCACCAGGCGGACACCGAGAACTGCGTGGCCCACAACGGCTCGCTGATCCCGGTCAAGGGCAAGGACATCATGGTCCAGGCCTGGTACCAGGGCGGCGTCTCCGTCTGGGACTTCACCGACTCCTCGAAGCCCAAGGAGATCGCCTACTTCGAGCGCGGTCCGCTGAGCACCGACACGCTCATCGGGGGCGGTTCGTGGTCGGCGTACTACTACAACGGCTACATCTACTCGAACGACCTGGTGAAGGGCTTCGACGTCCTGAAGATCAGCGACCGTCGTACGGACCCGGCGAAGAAGGTGCGTCTGCGTGAGCTGAACGTCCAGACGCAGCCGGACTACTTCGACTGACCGGACTACGTCGGCTGACCGGACGACTTGGGCCGACCGGACTGTTCCGCTCGGTCGGTTCGGTCGGTTCGGTCGGTTCGGTCGGCCGCGTCCGCCGTGCGGTTGTGTTCACGCTCGCGGTTGTGCTCACGGCCCTGCTCCCGGCTCTCGGGAGCGAAGAACCGTGAAAGGTCCTCGTGACAGGTCCCGCCGGATGCCTCGGCGCCCGGCGGGACCCCCCGCAGCCAGTCGAGCCCGTAACGCCGGAACAACTCCGCACGCAGGGTCCGCAGCGGCATCGGGACTCCGGGCACCAGCGCCGCGTACACCGAACCCATCAGGAGCGCGCGCAGCATCGGGTAGTCGGTGGCGGCGTCCGGCGAACCGTAGCGGGCCATGGTGTCGCTGAGCAGTTCCGCCAGGCGCTGCTGCTCCGCACACTGCATGAATCCCTCCGCCTGCAGGATGCTCGCCATGTGGTGGCGCATCAGCACGGGGTGGTCCCGGGTCAGGCCCAGGATGGCGTCAATGGCCCGCGCCATGCGCTCCTGACCGTCCTCCGTACGCGGCTCGCGCTCCAGCGCCTCCTCCAGCGTGCGGTGCATCAGCCGGTGCACCGCCGACTGGACGAGCTGGCGCTTGCCCGGGAAGTAGTACGAGACGAGGCCGCGGGCGGAGCCTGCGCGGTCGGCGATGTCGCCCAAGGTCGTGGCCTCGTACCCACGCTCGCTGACCAGTTCGAGCGCCGCCTGCAGAAGTCTCTCGCGGGAACGCCGCCGCAACTCTTCATTGACCGAGGCGCTGCGAGGGGACATCCTATGTACTCCTGCGTTGACTGGCTGCCAGCCAATTATACTCAACGCGTCCGGACCGACTCCCGTCGGGGATCTTCTCCGGGCTGCCGTCCGCTCGGGGCGCCGCGGGGGAGCGCCCCGGGCGGTCGGGAGGCACTGCCGCCTGCGTGCCGTCCCGCACGGTGCTTCGGGCCCGACCAGCACCTGTCGCCGAGCGGTCGCCCGCTCCTTACAGTGGGCAGGAGTGCCGAGGAGGCGTAGGGACATGGATCAAGATCAGATCCTGGCCAGGATCACGGCGGTGGTCGACGACGAACGCAAGCTTCGCGACGCCGTCGCGTCCGGGCAGATCGACAGCGCCACCGAACAGGAGCGGCTCGGGCAGCTGGAACGCGAGCTCGACCAGTGCTGGGATCTGCTGCGCCGGCGGCGCGCGAAGTCGGAGTTCGGCGACAACCCGGACGAGGTAAGCGTCCGTCCGTCGTCGCAGGTCGAGGGCTACCAAGGCTGACCGGGCCGCGGAGGCTGCTGACCGGGCCGCAGGCTTCGGTCAGCCCACCAGGTCCAGTAGGGGCCGCAGTCCGTCCGGCCGCCCGGTCACCGGCAGGTGGTCGACGAAGTGCACCGCGCAGCCCAGGGCGGCCGCCCCGCCGTCCGCGCGCCGGTCGTCGCCGACCATCAGGGTGTCCCGCGGATCGGCCCCGAGCGTGTCGCAGGCGGTCGCGAAGAGCCGGGCGTCCGGCTTCTGGATGCCGTGCTCGTACGACAGGACGTACGTGCCGATGTACGCGTCGAGGCCGTGGTCGCGGAAGACGGGCCGCAGGTCCCAGCCGATGTTGCTGACCACGCCGACGGCGATGCCGCGCTCGTGCAGCGCGCCCAGCACTTCGGCGGTGTCGGGGTACGGGCACCAGGCGGCCGGAGTCATATGGCGGTCGTAGAGCCTGTCGTGCAGCTCCGGATCGGGGAGCGCCACCTGGCGGGAGACACCGGTGTACGCCGCCCGGTGCAGCTCGGCGCTCTGGTCGCGGATGCCCCACAGCGGGGCCACGTCGTCCGGCACCGGCCTCGACGGGAAGGCCCCGCCCGGCAGTGCGCCCACGGTCTCCAGTTCCTTCGCCGCCCGGATCAACTCCCCCTCGGAGAGGGAGACTTCGGAGTCGGCCAGGACCGCGCGCAGCCAGGACTCGGTGGATTCGACGCGGAAGAGGGTTCCGGAGAAGTCGAACAGCACGGCAGCCATGCGCTGGACTTTAGCGGCGGTTCTGTCCAACGCGTGGCTGCCGTGGGGTGGTTCAGGCCACGTCAGGTCAGTGGCGCCGGGGCCGGGGTGCCGTAGAAGGTGGCGGGCGGCCAACCGCGGGATTCGGCAAGCTCGTTGAGCAGGTTCGCGATCTCGTTCGGGGTGATGACGCTCTCGGTGGGTGTGTCCATGACCGAGACGCTGAAGGTCAGCGTCATGGATGCGTCGATGGGGCCGATGGTGTAGTCGGCGCTGAAGCGGGTGCCGCTCGGGAAGACGGCCGATGCCGACGCCTCCGTCTCCGCCGCCGCGGTGTCCGCCGCCTCCGCGGACCCGGCGGCACCCAGGACCGCGCCCGCCGCGGTCGTCCCCGAGTACCCCAGCAGCGAACGTCTCGAAATGCTGGACAAGTTGCCCCCCCTCTGCGTGGCTCTGCCGGGTGTCTCCCGAAGCCGCGATCGATCGTATGCACGGCTGTGGGGCTGGTGAGGCTGAACAGTTTCGTCCGCAAGTGGAGGGGGCCGCGGCCGGGTCGACGGGGCCGTCAGCGCAGCTCGGCGGTACCCCGGAATCTCGTGTACGACGCCACCGCGAGCGCCACCACCAGCACGCCCAGCAGCCAGCCGCCGAGCACGTCCGACGGCCAGTGCACGCCCAGCCAGATACGAGTGAGGCCGACACCGAGGACGGACACGGCGGAGAGGGTGAGCGCGATCCGCCACACGACCTGTCCGACGCCGTACAGGTGGAGGAGCCACAGCAGCAGGCCGCACACGACCGTGGCCGACATGGCGTGGCCGGAAGGGAACGCCGCGTAGTGGGCGGAGTCCACGGGGTCGGTCCAGACGGGGCGCTCCCGGCCGATCGCCGCCTTGAGCCCCTGCTGGAGCAGTGTGCCGAACACACATGTGGCCGTCAGCCATAGCGCGAGCCACCATGCCGAGTGGTGCAGCACCAGCCAGAGCACGGCGGCGGCACACACTGCACGCATCGTCCAGGGATCCCACACCCAGTCCGTGAGGATGCGGAACGCCTGCGTCATGTCGGGGTCGTCGACCGCCCAGCGGTGGGTGGTGCGGGCGATGTCGCCGTCGAGGGCCATGAGCGGATCCCAGGACAGGGTGACCAGGACGAGCAGCAGTACGGACGGCAGGGCGACAGCCGCCGCGACGCGTACGGCGATCCCGGGACCAGGGGCGTGGGGCGGCGAGTCGACGGGTGCGGAGTGCATGTATCGATCCTCGCCGACCAGTGGGGCGGAAGGCGAACCCGGGGGTGGTGGGACGGCCGTGAGTCCCCTATCCGAGGGCCCGCAGAGCCGGTACGAAGGCCACCAGGACCGGGATCACCGGTACCAGCGCGGCGGCCGCCGTGAGCCGCAGTCGACGGGCGGGCGGGAGGCGGTCCGGGGGAGTGAGCAGCCGGTGGACGCGCTGCGGAACATGGGCCTGAGGTGTGGGGCAAGGGCCGAACGCGCCCCGGTCCTGGTTGAGTTCGACCAGGGCCAGGGCTGTCGTCAGCCGGCCGAAGCGGCGCGACGCCATGTCGTCCGCGGCGAGTTCGACCAGAAGGTGCATCTCGTCACGGAACGCCGCGAACACCGGGACCTGCGGAAAGCCGTTGGCCAGGGCGGCCGACGAGTGCAGCAGCCAGTCGTGCCGGGCCCGCGCGTGCCCCTGCTCGTGGGCGAGTACGGCGTCCAGCTGCCGTCCTTTGAGGCGGCGCAACGCGGCCGTGGTGACGACGAGTTGGGGTACGGCCCCGGGCAGCCACCAGGCATCGGGACGCTCGCCCTCAAGGACGACGAGACGATCGCTGCCGGGCTCCTCCCCGGGCAACAGTGGTGCGCGTACGAGGAGTTCGGCCCGCCGTCGACGGCGCCGGGTGCGGGCCCCGGTGATCTCGCGGGCCAGCATCGCGGCGCTCCAGACACCGCCGAGCGCGAGAGCCACCGCGGTCGTCGCGGCCCAGGGGCCTGCGGCCGACGCGTAGCTCTCCACGACGGCGGGCGGGGCGGGGGCGAAGACCTGGCCGCGGACCGCCTGCCAGGCTGCCGCCGCGCTGAGTGTCATCGACAGCGCGCAGCACAGCAGAACGGCCACCACCACGCACTGCCACACCCACAGGGCGACCACCGGTTCACGGTCCTGCCAGTCCGTCCGGGCGAGCAGCCGCGGAGCGAGGACGGCGGCCAGGGCGCCGAGCAGCAGCAGTGCCGCGGGGACCATCATGGCCGCAGCCTATGAGCGGGGCGCCGCCGGAGGATACGGGCTGTCGCGGCAAGTGACGCAGACCACGGTTTCGTAAAGTCGGCCCGGAGCCCGAGGGATGTCGGCTCGGCACGTGAGAAGCCCTGGTCCAGAACGTGGGTAGCGTCGGCCCAGAAAGTGAGAAACAACCGGCTCAGAGTGTGAGAAGCATGGCCAGCATCCCGATGCCCATCGAGAGGCGGCACGCCCGCGCCAGCTCCAGCCGATCGCCCCACCCGGCCGCACTACGGCTCCCGCCAGGTCCAGGTCCAGGTCCAGGTACACGTCCTGGTCCAGGTACACGTCCTGGTCCAGGTACACGTCCAGGTCCGGCGACGGCGACCGGCACCAGCCGTGTGCCGCTCCAGAGCACATACGCGGTGAAGTACGAGAGGAGTACCCCCGTCAGCGCGGGAACCCCGGCGTGCGCCCCGCTCGCCATCACCGCCGCCATATAGGCCATCGCGAACGCGCCCACCAGGTGGTGCAGATGGTGCGTGCCGCCCCGAGCCGCCCACAGGGCACGCAGCGCGGCCGCCCCGAACACCGTCGCGTAGGCGACCCAGGCCCAGCGCGGCGGCGCGAGTACCGCCGCGGGCACGGCCATCGCGGCCATCCCGAACCCCATCAGCGCCTCACCGCCCGCGGTACGCCGCTGTTCCTCGACCCTGCTGCGCATCCGCAGCAGACAGTAGGCCCCGGTCGCCGCGCACAGCGCGACGAGCAGCCAACTGGGCGACGCCGGTCCGTGCACCGCGCACCTCCCCGCTCGGCGGTGTCGAACAGTCCGGTCGAAGAGATGCCCGGGCCGGGCGGAGCGCAAGCGAGCGCAAGGGTGTACGCGGGGGAGCGCGTGGAGGTGCGCCGCAGACCGAACGCTCGCGACCGCGGTACGAGGCCCCGCGCGGCTGACGCCCCACTCCGGGTTCCCCTGCCGATTCCCCGACCGGTTTCTTCCGTACCGTCAGAAGCTTTGCGGTTACCGCCCGTTGGCATGAGACGGGCGTCACTTCTACGCGCGGCACGCCGGTTCGAGCAGTCGGCATACGTGCGAAATGACCGTCCTGCTCAACACCTTCGCCGGCCAGACCGGTACGGACTGGGGACCTCTCATGGCAGCAGCCACGCTGGTCAGCGTCCCCGTGGTGCGCGCCTTCGCGATGCTCCAGCGGTACATCGTCGGCGGACTGACCGCGGGCACGGTCAAGTCGTGACGGTCGGTAGGTCGGTGGGCAGGAGTCAGGACCTGGCACTTACCCCTCGTCGGCCGCCCGGTAGATGCCGAACACCGCGCCCTGCGGGTCCCGGAGCACCGCGATGCGCGGCCCCTCCGGGACCGACGTGGGTTCCATCAGTACGCCGCCGCCCGCCCGCGAACTCACCTCGGCGGTCGTGTCGACGTCCTCCACCGCGAAATACGGCAGCCAGTGCGAGGGCACCTCGTGCGGGAACTTGTCGCCCATCTCCACCATGCCGCCGAAGTCCTCGCCGCCGATGCCCCACTGCGTGTAGTGCTCCGAGGCATTGACGGTCCAGCCGAACACCGTCGTGTAGAAGGCGGTGACCAAGCCGGGGGTACGCGTCATCAGCTCGACCCAGCCGAGCGCCCCGGGGGCGTTGAACAGACCGGCACCCGGGAAGGATTGCGCCTGCCAGAGCTGGAGGACCGCGCCGCCCGGGTCGGCCGCCACCGCGAAACGGCCCAGGTCGAAGACGTCCATCGGCTCCTGGACGACCGTGCCGCCCGCGTCCCGTACCGCCGCCACGCTCGCGTCCGCGTCGGGCACCGCGAACGACACGTTCCAGGCCACCGGCTGCGACTCCTGGAACAGCGGGGTCAGGCCCGCGACCGGCGCGTCGCCGAGGTGCGCGAGCGTGTAGCCGCCCGCCTCCGCGCGCGGGTCCGTCTCCGGGCGCCAGCCGAAGACATCGGTGTAGAACCGTTTGGCCGCCTCCAGGTCACTGGTCCCGAGCTCGGTCCAGCAGGGCCCGCCGGGCACCGCCTTGTCCAGTTTCATGGCCGACCTTCTTTCCGATCTTGCCGACGTTCCGACAGGGGCCCGTCAGGAGCACAAAGAGCTCCTTCTCGCACGCTAAGCCCGGCCCCTCGCCCTCGGCCAGCCGACGGAAACCACATGGCGGGACCAGCCGGTGAGGCGTACTCTCGCCCGCGTACCGCACCTCATGGCGGCCTCCGCACCTACACCGACCCCGGAGGTCCCCGCATGCCCGCGCTCACGGTGCGCCCCTTCCACCGCGACGACCGCGACCAGCTCACCGAACTCGTCAACGCGCTCCCCCACTCTCGACTTCGCTCGAGCGGGGGGACCCCCACCGCCGCTGTCGTCCCCGGCGTCTCCGTCTCCGTGAACACCGTGCTCAGCGGCATGACACGGCAGCCCGACGAGTTCATCACCGACCCCTGGGTGGCCGAGCGGATCACGCTCGTCGCCGAGCAGCGCCGGTACGTGGTGGCCGGCGCCCATCTGCTGCGCTATCGCGCCGACGCCGAGGTCGGTGAGAGCTTCCGGGACGCCGACGCGATCGACTGATTCGTCTGCCGTCCGCCCGCGTCCTTCTGGCCTGACTCCGACCAGGCCTCCGACCTGCTGATGGCGGCCTGCCTGGCCCAGCTCTCCCGCTGGAACGTCCGCCTCCGCTACGCCGACGGATCCCTGCCCGCACCCGTCGTCTACGGACTGCCACGGCCCTGGCCGCACATCCGCGCCGCCTACGAACGCGCCGGCTTCCGGCACACGGGCGACACCGAGGTCATCCTCATCGCCGACGTGGTCGATCTGCCACCGCTCACAGCCCTGCCCGGAATCTCCGTCGACCGCACGCTCGGCGAGTGCGGCACCCGCTTCACGGCTCACGCCGACGGGCGCGTACTCGGCTTCATCGAGGTCGACACCGCGCTGGACCGCCCCGAACGCCACGCACGCAGCGGAGGCCTCGCCGACATCGGCAACCTCCACGTCGAGCACCCGGTGGACGGCCTGGAGAACTGGCTCCTCGCCCAGGCAGCCCACTGGCTGCGCCTCTCAGGAGTACGGCGGCTCTTCGCGTACGAGGCCGTCGGCGCCGCAGCCGCCATCGGCCGGCTGACGGGCGCCGGTTTCCACGAGCTGACCCGCACGGATCGCGGGTGGGAGCACCTCTCGCGTGGCTGAACACGGAGGCGGAGCAGGGAAGTTGAGCATCCGCCTTCACACACCGCCGCCACACCCGGCCGACACCGGCGCCGTGCTGGACCGTACGACCAGTTCGGTGGCCAACTCCACCCGGGGGGGGGAGTCGAGTTCCTCGCCCCGGGTGAGCTTCAGGACCGTATGGACCGCGAGTAACCTCCGTTGACGGTTACCCCGCACGCCTCTACCGTTCCGGACGCACTCTCGAAACTTTGCAGAGATCTTCCGGAAATTCCGGCAGCGACGTGAAGCCATGATGAGAGGGACGTCCATGAAGCTCCAGAGCTTACGCAGAGCCGCGTCGGTGACCCTGGCCGCGGCGTCGCTCGTGATCGGGGGAGCCGTCTCCGGTCACACGGCGGACGGGTCGGGGCAGGCCGACGATTCGGGACAGGTTGACGGCTCGGGCCAACAGGCCGCCGCCGCGCCCGTGTTGCGGGACCTCGCCGCCGCCAGGGGCATCTACTACGGAACGGCCGTCACGGCCTCCAAGCTGAATGGCACGTACGGAACGATCGTCGGCGAGCAGTTCGACTCCATCACGCCGGGCAACGAGATGAAGTGGGGCTCGGTCGAGCCGACGCGCGGCAGCTTCAACTGGTCGGGCGCCGACGCCGTCGTCGGCTACGCCGAGGCACACGGCCAGAAAGTCCGTGGCCACACCCTGGTCTGGCACAGCCAACTGCCGAACTGGGTCAGCAACGGCAGCTGGACCGCCGACAGCCTGCGCACGGTCATGACCGACCACATCGCCACCGAGGCCGGCCGCTACAAGGGCCGCATCGACCACTGGGACGTGGTCAACGAACCGTTCAACGAGGACGGCACCCGCCGCCAGTCGGTCTTCCAGACGGCGATCGGCGACTCGTACATCGCCGACGCGCTGCGGGCGGCCCGCGCCGCCGACCCGGCCGCCAAGCTGTACGTCAACGACTACAACGTCGAGGGCGTCAACGCGAAGAGCACCGCCCTCTACAACCTGGTCAAGTCCCTCAAGGAGCAGGGCGTCCCGATCGACGGCGTCGGTCTGCAGGCCCATCTGATCCTCGGCCAGGTGCCCTCGACGATGCAGGCCAACATCCAGCGCTTCGCCGACCTGGGAGTGGACGTCGCGATCACCGAGCTCGACATCCGGATGACGGTCCCGCCGACGAGCGCCCAACTCGCCCAGCAGAAGGCCGAGTACAAGGCCGTCACCGCTGCCTGCGTCGCCGTGGCACGCTGCGAGGGCGTCACCGTCTGGGGCTTCACGGACTCCGACTCATGGATCCCCGATGTGTTCCCCGGCTATGGCGCGGCGACCCCGTACGACGAGAACTTCCAGCCGAAGCCCGCCTATTACGGCATCGCCGAGGCGCTGGGCTGGACCGACGGCGGTACGAATCCGCCGGCGGGCGCCTGCGCGGTGACGTACGCCGTGCAGAGCCAGTGGAACACCGGCTTCACCGCGCAGGTGACCATCAGGAACACGAGCACCGCCGCCGTCAACGGCTGGGCACTGGCGTGGAGTTGGCCCGCCGGGCAGCGCGTTGCGCAGGCCTGGAACGCCACCGTCACCCAGTCCGGCGCCGCCGTCTCCGCGGCCAACGCCACCTACAACGCGGCGATCGCGCCCGGCGCGTCGGTCACCTTCGGCTTCAACGGTTCCTGGTCCGGCGGCAACACCGCACCCACGGCCTTCACTCTCAACGGAACGGCCTGCACGGTGGCTTAGAAAGCGACGTGCCGAGTCCTGGCGCACGCACCGGGTGTCGGCGGGACCTGCCCCGCCGACACCCGCGGCGGTCGGGTGAACTGCCCTTACCGGGTGGGGAGTTGAGCATGGGGCGTGGTGGCGGACACCGTGGCGGTCACGTCCACGCCGATCGGACGGAGCACCTGCGGCGGCACAGTCACCTGGTCACGGAGGTTGGGCGCCGTGCCGTCCCACCAGTCGGCGTTGCCGTCCTCGATGCAGCGCAGCAGGACCCCCTCGCGCAGCGCCCAGGGGCAGATGGTCACCTCGTCGATGCCCATCAGCTTCATCGCGGTGTGCGCGACGATCGCCCCGGCCAGCGACTGACCTGAGCGCGCGAGGGAGATGCCCGGCAGAAGGGCACGCTCGGCGGCCGGTAACACCGCCAGCTGCTGGACGGCCCTGCCGAGGTCGGCACGGGTCATGCCGCGCGGAGTGAAGGGCCCCGACCGGCCCGGGGCCGCGCCGCACAGCCGGCCCAGCTGCTGGAACGTACGCGAGGTGGCGACCGTCGTACGCGGCGCCTCCCAGCGGATACGGGCCGCGACGTCACGCAGTTGGTGGCGCACGTGCCGGCGCAGCAGCTTGGTCCTGCGCGGGGACGGCGGGTCCTGGCCGCGGAAGAACTCACGGGTCAGCCGGCCGGCCCCCAGCGGCAGCGAGATCGCGAAGTCGGGCAGCCTGCTCCGGCCGAAGGCCACCTCCAGGCAGCCGCCCCCGATGTCCAGCAGAGCCAGCGGCCCCGCGCGCCAGCCCATCCAGCGCCGCGCCGCCAGGAAGGTCAGCTCCGCCTCGACCTCGCCGGGCAGCACGTGCAGCGGCACTCCCGCCTCCGCGGTGACCCGCCCGAGCACCTCGGCGCGGTTCGGGGCGTCCCGCACGATCGCCGTGGCGAAGGCGAACGGCCGGGTCACCCCCCACCGCAGGCCCTCCACCCGGGCAGCCGTCACGGCTTCCACCAGCCGGTTCACCTGCTCCGGCGGCAGGTGACCACCCGGCTCGACATGGGCGGAGAGCCGCAACTGGCGCTTGGCCGTGTGCACGGGGAGAGGCACGGCTCCGTCCGTCTCGGCGATGACGAGCCGTACCGTGTTCGAGCCGACATCAAGCACACCCATTCGCATCCTCTCTCCGTACCCTGGGCGGTCGCCCGCACACCGCTGTCGGAGAGTAGATGCCGCCCGGTTTGCGGCGTTCTGTACGAGTATTCTGGCTTTATGGACACCTTCGGCTGGGACCTGGCTGTTCCGAACGAAATCGTGGCCGGTTCGGCCCCCTTCGTGGTGGGACTTCTGATCACGGCGATGCTGATCGTCGCGGTGTGGTGGGGGATGCGGGTGCGTGCCCGGGAGCCCGGGCCGCCGCGCCCCGAGGACCAGCCCCATCTGCCCGCGGGCGGCGCGGTACACGAGATCAGCGAGATGCGCGAGCCCGACGAGATGCCGCACAACGGCAGGGTTCTCACCCCGCACGAGCTGCACGGCAACGTCTCCTCGCGCCGCGCCAAGGACCAGAAACGGTCGACCTGGGGCCGCAACAGCAGCGGCGGCTTCGGCAGCGGCGGCCTCGGCCACCACTGAGGGCACGCGGGGCCGCTGGGACGGGGTCAAGAAGACCTCCGCCGAGCCTCCCGGTCGGTTCGCGAGTGTCCGACGACCCGTTGGGCTGTCAGCGGTTCCGCAGCGCCCTGATGAGTTCGTCCTTCGACATCGATGAGCGGCCCTCGACGCCGACCTTCCTCGCCTGCTCGTACAGGTCCTGCTTCGACCGGTCCTCGTACGAGCCGCTCTTCCCGCCCTTGCGGGAGGAGGACTTCGGGCTGTTGGCGATCCGAGCCGCCTTCTCCTTGCCCGCACCCTCGCGACGCAGCGCCTGGTAGGTCTTCTCGTCCTTGATCTGCGGCCTGGGCATGGGATCCCTTCTTCCACTCGTTCCGAGGACTGGATCGTCGCGGGGCGGGCACACGGGCGCCGCCCCGCGAGGGCACGTTCCGGGTACCCGGAACGGCCACTGGCGCACCTACCAACTGCGCATGCCTCTGTGACAGGCGCCGGCCGCCGGTCATTCCCTCACGGGCGATACCGCAAGGGATGGTCCGCCGGGACCTCCACCACCACGATCTCCGTCCCGTCCGGATCTGCGAGCCACATCTCGATCAGCCCCCACGGCTCCTTCACCGGGGGCCGGCGCACCTCGACGCCCGCGGCCAGGAGCTCCTCGTGGGCCGCCGTGACGTCCGGGACCTGGAGCCACAACTTGACGGCGGGGGAGGGGGGTTCCGCGGAGCGGCCCGCGACCTCCAGGTAGCCGCCGCCGAGGAAGTAGACGGTGCCGCGCTCGGGGCCCGTGCCGAACTCGCGGTAGACGGGCAGGCCCAGTTTCTCGCCGTAGAAGGCGCGGGAGCGCTCGGGGTCGGTGGGGCGGAGCAAGGTCCGGCTGCTCAGTACATGCACCATGCATCCGGAGCCTAATAGGAGAGTTACGCTCAGCGGTGCTCGAGCCGTGCCAGAGAATCGGAGAATCGCTCCATGGATACCGCCGCCACCGGACCGACCTTCCGTGACGCCACCGACGCCGACGTCGACGCCCTCGTCGTGCTGATCGAGTCGGCCTACCGGGGAGACTCCAGCCGCACCGGCTGGACCACCGAGGCGGACATCCTGGAGGGCCAGCGGACCGACCCGGAGGGTGTGCTCGCGGTCATCAAGTCGCCCGACAGCCGCCTGCTGACCGTTGAGCGCGAGGGTGCGGTGGTCGCCTGCTGCCAGCTCGAACACCGCGGTGACCATGCCTACTTCGGCATGTTCGCGGTTCGCCCCGCCCTCCAGGGCGCGGGCCTCGGCAAGGTGATCATCGCCGAGGCGGAGCGGTTCGCCCGCGAGACCTGGGACGTCAAGGAGATGCACATGACCGTGATCTCCGTACGCGACGACCTCATTGCCTGGTACGAGCGGCGCGGCTACCGCCGTACGGGAGAGATGACTCCCTTCCCGTACGGCGACGAGCGCTTCGGCATCCCGCAGCGCGACGACCTGCGCTTCGAGCTCCTGGTGAAGCCGCTCGCATAATCGTTCCGTCGCGCGGTCCGGCCGTTACGCCGTGAAGCGGCCGGTGCGTTTGATCTCCGGATAGTCGGTGGTCGCGCCGTCCAGTTCCAGGGCGCGTACGAGGCGCAGGTGGTCCTGGGTGTTCACGACCCAGCCGATGATCCGCAGGTCCGCCTTGCGTGCGCGCTCGACGACCTCCAGGGTCAGCCGCCGGATGTTCAGGACGAGACTCGTGGCGCCGACCGCGGTCGCCCGCTCGACGACATCGATGCCATAGCGGCTGGCGACCAGTGCCGTACGGACGCCGGGCACGAGCCGCGCGATCTCGGCGACGGCCTCGTCGTGGAACGACAGGACCTCGACCCTGCCGACGAGGTCGCGCCGGTTCATGACCTCCGCGAGCGCCCGGGCCGCGGCCACGTCCTTGATCTCGGCCTGTAGCGGGGCCGTGACGGCGTCCAGGACCTCCTCGAAGACCGGGATGCGCTCACCACGGCCCGCGTCCAGTACCCGCAGCTCGGCGAGGGTCTTCTCGGCGATCGGCCCCGAGCCGTCGGTCGTACGGTCCACATCGGCGTCGTGCATGACGACGAGTGCGCCGTCCTTGCTCAGATGCAGATCGAGTTCGATGAGGTCGAGGCCGGCCTGCTGGGCGGCGATGAAGGAACGGAGGGTGTTCTCCGGTTCGACACCCATGATTCCGCGGTGCCCGATGGTGAGAAAGTTCAAGGCTGACTCCGCTTCCGTCGACGGCGGCTCGGCTGCCGCGTGCTGCGGTCCCATGCCCACGCGGCAAGGCCGCAGCCTAATCGCCCGGCCCGGCGTTGGACCCGCTCCGACGGCGGGGAATGAGGCCCGCCAGCGGCGAGAACAAGCCGTCCGGGCCCCGTCTCGCCTCACCCCTGCGTGGGCGAGTCCTCAGTGGGTTGACCTAACCGACCCGGCTACCCGCCGGGCGACGGATGTATTCGTCTTCCCGGTTTCCAACAGGAAAAAGAGCGGTGAAGACAAGAGGAGGCAGGATAATCTCCCGAGTCCGCACTTGTGGCGGAGAACCCTCCATGCATACGGTGTCCATACGCGAGGTTCTCCCGTGGAAGGTGGGTCATGACGGAAATTCTTGTGCGAGTGGGTACGGAGGAGCGGGTTCCTCCCCGGGACAGGGTGGTGAAGCACCCTGCCTGGCCCGTGCTCAAGGATGCCGTGGAGCGGATCCGGCCATGGCAGTCCAAGGACGGGTCGATCGACTTCGACGCCGAGAGCGCCCCGGATCCGGCCGAAGCCGGACTGGCCGTACGCCGTGTCGTCGACGCGGTCGAGGAGCTCTCCCCGCTCCTTCCGCACGACGCCGCGTACCACGAGGCGCTCGTAAAGGACCTGCGCCGCTGGGCCGACGACGGCTTCCATGTGCCCGACTTCCTCGACTCGCTGCTGGCCTTCCAGCCCGCCGCGCACCGCGAGGACGGACTCCAGCACCTCGTCGTGTTCCCGATGTACACGCAGAACGGCAATCCGGACCGCAACTTCGAGGCGGTCGTCCTGCGCATGGTCTGGCCTCAGTGGCTGGCCGACCTCGAGCGCACCCGCTACGACAACCCGCTGTTCTGCGGCATCACGTTCGAGGACTTCACGGCCGGCTACGACACCAACTCGGCCGTCCTCTTCCCGGAGACCATCGCCGTGCGCGAGGCGCCGGAACGATTCTCCTGGGGCGGTATCTTCTGCGACCGCGAGGCCGCCCGCTTCCGCAAGGTCACCGAGGCCGCCGTCGGCACGCTCGGCCTCGAACTGCCCGACGACATCCGCGAGATGGTCGGCGACCAGGCGCGGTGCGAGCAGGCCTTCGTCCTGTGGGACATGGTCCACGACCGCACCCACAGCCACGGCGACCTGCCCTTCGACCCGTTCATGATCAAGCAGCGGCAGCCGTTCTGGATGTACGGCCTGGAGGAGCTGCGCTGCGACCTCACCGCCTTCAAGGAGGCCGTGAAGCTGGAGGCCGACGGCTTCCCGCAGGGCCGCGACGTGCAGTACGCGGTGCTGTTCGACCGCATGTTCCGCTTCCCCGTGACCGGCGACCGCGTCCGCAACTACGACGGGCTCGGCGGCCAGCTGCTCTTCGCCTACCTGCACAAGCACGACGTCGTCCGCTGGACCGACAACAAGCTGCACATCGACTGGCAGCGCGCCCCGCAGGTCACCAACCAGCTGTGCGCCGAGATCGAGACGCTCTACCGCGACGGCATCGACCGCCCGAAGCTGGTGCACTGGTTCGCCGCGTACGACCTGGTCTCCCAGTACCTCGCCCCGCACCCGGGCTCCCGCTGGGCCAAGGGCCCGGACGCCCTCGATCTGAACCAGCCGCCGCGAAAGCTCGTGGACGACGTGCTTCCGGACGAGTTTCCCCTGAGCATGTTCTATGAGGCCCTTTCCAAGAAGCTGAAGAACGTGATCGCCTCCACCAAGGGCATCACGGCGGAGAGCGCCGAGCGGGTGGCCGCGTGAGCGACCGCACCGAAATCACTGCTCAGGAGGCGAGGATCATGGGGAACGGGGCTCTCAGCGGTGCGGTGATCGCGGTGGCCGGCGCGGGCGGACCCGCGGGAAGGGCCGCGCTGCTGCGGCTCGCCGAGGCGGGAGCGACCGTCGTCGGCTCGGACAACGATCCCGAGCGGCTCGCGGAGGCCGTGGACGCGGCCCGCTACGCGCACGGCGGCGCCACGGTCGTCGGCGACACGGTCGACCTGCTCGACCTGCAGTCCAGCCATGACTGGGCCACGCACATCGAGAAGGACTTCGGCCGGGTCGACGGCCTGGTCCACCTCGTGGGCGGCTGGCGCGGCAGCGAGACCTTCACCAAGACCGTCCTCGACGACTGGGACCTCCTGGAAATGCTGCTCGTCCGTACCGTGCAGCACACCTCCCTCGCCTTCCACGAGGCGCTGCAGCGCAGCGACCGCGGCCGGTACGTCCTGATCAGCGCCGCGGGCGCGAGCAGGCCCACCGCGGGCAACGCCGCCTACTCCGCAGCCAAGGCCGCGGCCGAGGCCTGGACGCTGGCCATGGCCGACTTTTTCCGCAAGGCCGGAGCCTCCGAGGGAGCTGAGGGGCCGACGTCCGCGGCTGCGATCCTGGTGGTGAAGGCGTTGGTGCACGACGCGATGCGCGCCGAGCGCCCGAACGCGAAGTTCGCGGGCTTCACGGACGTCAAGGAGCTGGCCGAGGCCATCGTCGGCGTCTGGGACCGGCCCGCCTCCGAAGTGAACGGAAAGCGTCTGTGGCTGACCGAGAAGCCGTGAACCCTCCGCAGCCCCCCTATACAGCTGCGCGGCGCCGTCACGACCCGGAGATCCGCGGATTCGCCAGTGACAACTACGCGGGGGCCCACCCCGAGGTGCTCGCCGCCCTGGCCCTGGCCAACGGCGGGCACCAGGTCGCGTACGGCGAGGACGACTACACGGGCCACCTCCAGCAGGTGATCCGCGGCCACTTCGGCGCGAGCGCGGAGGTGTTCCCCGTCTTCAACGGCACGGGCGCCAACGTCGTGGCGCTCCAGGCGCTCACCGACCGCTGGGGCGCGGTGATCTGCGCGGAGAGCGCGCACATCAACGTCGACGAGGGCGGCGCCCCCGAGCGCATGGGCGGGCTCAAGCTGCTCACGGTGCCCACGCCCGACGGCAAGCTCACGCCCGAGCTGATCGACCGGCAGGCGTACGGCTGGGACGACGAGCACCGCGCGATGCCGCAGGTCGTGTCGATCACGCAGAACACCGAGCTGGGAACCGTCTACACGCCCGACGAGGTTCGCGCGATCTGCGACCACGCCCACGCGCACGGCATGAAGGTGCACCTCGACGGCGCCCGGATAGCCAACGCGGCCGCTTCCCTGGACGTCCCGATGCGGGCGTTCACGAACGCCGTCGGCGTGGACGTCCTCTCCTTCGGCGGCACGAAGAACGGCGCGCTGTTCGGCGAGGCCGTCGTCGTCATCGACCAGGACGCCGTCAGCCACATGAAGCACCTGCGCAAGCTGTCGATGCAGCTCGCCTCCAAGATGCGCTTCGTGTCGGTGCAGTTGGAGGCCCTGCTCGCCAAGGACCTGTGGCTGCGAAACGCCCGCCACGCGAACGAGATGGCCCAGCGTCTCGCCGAGGGCGTGCGGGCGGTGCATGGCGTCGAGATCCTCCACCCGGTGCAGGCCAACGCCGTTTTCGCCCGGCTGCCCCACGACGTCAGCGAGCGCCTCCAGAAGCGCTACCGCTTCTACTCCTGGGACGAGGCCGCGGGCGACGTCCGCTGGATGTGCGCCTTCGACACGACCGAGGACGACGTCGACGGCTTCGTGGCGGCACTCAAGGAGGCGATGGCGCGCTAGGCCCTGTCGTCAAATTCCCGTCTGCCTCGCGACGCCATGCACGCTCCCCCACTGCCTTAAGGGCGTGGGAGGTGCCCCCACTCGCCGCACCGGGCGCAGCCCCAAGTACGTCCAGTACGAGGGACTACGCCCGGCGCACCGAGAGCACGCACCTGACGCCGCGAGGCCGCCCTTCGGGCGACGACGCGAATTTGACGACAGGACCTAGCGGCTCACGACCCCGGCATCATGCATAAATATGCGTTGAAGTGAAAAGTCATTGACTCGTCGGTGGTCGCATTCCTATGCTCTGCGGGCATGGAGCTGATCCAGAACACCCCCGACCTGTCCGCGTACTTGGCCGCCGACGAGGCGGTCGACCATCATCATCCGCTTGTGCGGGAGACGGCCGCACGGCTCGCCGAGGGGGCGGCGGACTCGTATGACTATGCGCGAGCCGCGTACGAGTTCGTGCGCGACACCGTCCCGCACTCGCAGGACGCGGACGACCCGCGGGTCACCTGGCGCGCCTCCGACGTCCTGGACCGGCGCACCGGCATCTGCCACGCGAAGGCGCACGCGCTCGCCGCGCTGCTGCGGGCCGAGGACATCCCCACCGCGTTCTGCTACCAGTCGCTTCGACACGACGACGGAGGCGGGCATGTCGTGCACGGTCTGGTCGCCGTACGGTTCAACGGGGCCTGGCACCGACAGGACTGCCGTGGCAACAAGCCGGGAGTGGACGCCCAGTTCTCGCTCGACGGCGAACGGCTGGCCTTCCCCGTGGATCCGCGGTCCGACGAGGTGGACTATCCGGTGCTGTACGCCGCACCGCATCCGGCCGTCCTGAACGCCCTCAAATCGGCCCCGAACCGTGCCCACCTGTGGCAGAACCTGCCCACCACACTCTGAGGCAAGGCAGCCGAGAGCCTGCGCCTAGGTCCTGTCGTCAAATTCGCGTCGTCGCCCGGAGGGCGGCCTCGCGGCGTCAGGTGCGTGCTCTCGGCGTGCCGGGCACAGGCCCTCGTACTGGACGTACGTGGGTCTGTGCCCGGTGCGGCGAGTGGGGGCACCTCCCACGCCCTTAAGGCAGTGGGGGAGCGTGCATGGCGTCGCGAGGCAGACGGGAATTTGACGACAGGGCCTAGGTCGTGTCTGGCCCGGCCGTGCCCCAAAGGGGCGCGGGGAACTGCGCGACCAGCCGAAACGGACCCGCAGTCGGCACGCTGGACCCGTTGAGCGAACCGATCAACGGGTCTCCGCGGCCTTGACCTCTTCGGGGGTCGGAGCCGTGCCGCCGAGGTGGGCCGGCATCCACCAGGTGTCGTTCGGGCCCTTGGGGCGTACGGGATAGGCGCGCTGCGCGGCTTCCAGGAGCTCCTGTACGCGCTCGCGCAGCTGCCGGGTGATCGCGCCCGCGTACTTGTCGCGCGAGGCCTCTATGGCCTCGCCGACACGGATCGTGATCGGGGTGTGGCTGCGCTTGAAGTTGCGCGGGTGGCCCTTGGTCCACAGTCGCTGCGTACCCCACACGGCCATCGGGATCAGCGGGACGCCGGCCTCCTGGGCCATGCGCGCGGCGCCCGACTTGAAGCTCTTCAGCGTGAAGGACTGCGAGATCGTGGCCTCGGGGAAGACGCCGACGATCTCGCCGGAGCGCAGCGAGTCGAGCGCGTGCGCGTACGCCGCCTCGCCGTTCTTTCGGTCCACCGGGATGTGCTTCATGTTGCGCATCGGCGGGCCGGAGATCTTGTGCCGGAACACCGACTCCTTCGCCATGAAGCGGACCAGTCGCTTCTGCGGCAGCGCGGCGAGACCGTCGAAGACGAAGTCGAGATAGCTGATGTGATTGCTCACCAGCACCGCACCACCCGAGCGCGGGATGTTCTCCGAACCCTTGCAGTCGATCTTGAGGTCCCAGGCCTTGAACAGCGCCTGGGCGAGACCGATGGCAGGACGGTAGGCAAGCTCAGCCATGGACGCGGTGGACCCTTCTCTCTGATCTGCCTGGGAAGGGATCTCCCGGCCGGAAGTTACGCTGCCGTAGGTTTACGGCATTGGGCAGATCGTGCCCCAAGAACGGATGAGTGACCAGTCCTCGTGCCGCGGAACGGCGAGATACTCGTCACGTCACACCTTGATCCACCTCGGAGTTTTTCACCGCCTTTACTCTGCTCGAAGTCCTGGTCGCCTTTACTCCGCGCGAACCGTCAGCCGTCGCAGGAGCAGGTACATCTCGCACCCGAGGCAGTACCCGAACGCCGCGTTGAGAAACGCCGCCGCGAGCGCCGCCCCGGTCGCCGCGAGCCCCAGCCATTCCGGTCCCACCGCGTAGCCGAACAGCCCCACCGCGGCGAACGCGAACCCGACCGCCTGCGCGAACCGCGGCGGCCCCGGCGCCTCGAACTCCGTCGGCGGCCCGACCCGGGGTCGTACGGCCGTACGGAACAGCCAGCCGTACGGCGAACGCGCCACGCCGCCCGCCGCGCCCAGCGCGAACGCCAGTGTCTGCCAGGCCAGCAGCCAGGCGCTGCCGGTGATCAGTACGACCGCCAGTACGGCGGTCGTCACGGCCGCTCCGAACCGCGGCCCTCTCGCATCAATGTCCATGATTCAAGCATTCCGCATACGGAACGATCCGCGGCCGCGGGAATCTTTGCAGTCTCGTGAATGCTGAACGCGAAGATGACCGGAATCGTGGTGTGCGTGGTGGTGCTCGCGGCGGCGAGCGCGTTCGGAGTGCTGAACCGACGGCGGAGCGGGAGAGTCAGGGTGCGCGGGCGGGACGACGGAAAGCGGCTGGGCGCGGCCGAGTTGGGCGAGGACCTCGGTGAGCGGGCCACCCTCGTCCAGTTCTCCAGCGCCTTCTGCGCACCCTGCCGGGCGACCCGCAGGGTTCTCGGTGAGGTCGCCGAGATGATCCCGGGCGTGTCGCACGTCGAGATCGACGCCGAGGACCACCTCGACCTCGTACGGGAACTCGACATCCTCAAGACGCCGACCGTGCTCGTCCTCGACGTGGACGGACGCGTGGTCCGGCGCGCGACCGGGCAGCCGCGCAAGGCGGACGTGATCGCCGCGCTCGGCGAGGCCGTCGGAACACCCTGACCTGTGAGGCTGGAGGCCACCGGTGACGCATCTCCCATCTGCCGGGACGCACTTGACTGCACGCGCCACCTATCGTCAGCCTGACCGTATGCCCTGGGAACTCCTTCACTTCGAGCGTGAACGCCCTCGGACCGTGGCCCTCGTCCGCCGCGGGAGCGAGCACTGTCCCGGCTGTTGACCAGCCCAGGACCCGCTCGCCGCTTCCCGTAGCAGTTCCCGCAGAAGGACAACTCCATGACGGCCACGCCCGATCTCGGCACCCCTCGACCCGCCTCGACCCGATCCGTCTCGTCCCCATCCGCCTCGCCCCGACTCGCCTCTCCCGACCTGCTCCGTTCCGTCTTCCGGCGGCACGCGGCCGGAGTCGCCGTGATCACCGCTCAGGGCGGCGAGGGGCCCGTGGGCTTCACCGCCACTTCGCTCACCTCGGTGTCCGCCGAGCCCCCGCTGCTCTCCTTCGGCGTCGGCACGGGCTCGTCCAGTTGGCCGACGATCGCCGAGAAGGACCACATCGGCGTCCACATACTCGGCGAGCACCAGCGGGAACTGGCGGCCACCTTCGCCCGCAGCGGCGCCGACCGCTTCGGCGCGCCCACGGCCTGGCGGGAGGGTCCCGAGGGTGTCCCGGTGCTCGACGACGTCCTGGCCTGGCTCGTCTGCCGGATCGTCGCCCGCGTACCGGCCGGGGACCACCGCATCGTGCTGGCCGAGGTGGTCCTCGGGGACCCCGCCGGTACGGGTCGTCCGCTGCTGTACCACCAGGGGAGCTTCAAGAGCCTGCGGGAATGACGCGTCGGGCCGTACGGCCCACCTCGCCTGCGGGAGCGTCGAGTTCCGATTACGCTGCGTTGCGAAGGTCACAGTTCAAAGCGCTTGCTTAGAGGGAACCACCTGCGGGAGCGTAGATGTGCGTACTGGCGAGTAATATTTCGCCCGGAGCGCGGGTCGCCCCCACCAGGAACGGCCGCTTCAGGCGCCTATGCTGCCCCTAAGCAGGCAGCCCAGAAAAAAAGACGATGCAGTAGGAGAGCCGGCGTGAGCTTGAGGATCGTTGTCACTGTGAAGTACGTGCCCGACGCCACTGGCGACCGGCACTTCGCCGATGACCTGACCGTCGACCGTGACGACGTGGACGGCCTGCTGTCGGAGCTCGACGAGTACGCGGTCGAGCAAGCCCTGCAGATCGCCGACGAGGCGGACGACGCGGAGATCACCGTGCTGACCGTCGGCCCCGAGGACGCCAAGGACGCGCTGCGCAAGGCTCTGTCGATGGGGGCCGACAAGGCCATCCACGTCGAGGACGACGACCTGCATGGCACGGACATCATCGGCACGTCGCTCGTGCTGGCCAAGGCCATCGAGAAGGCCGGCTACGACCTCGTCATCTCCGGCATGGCGTCCACCGACGGCACCGCCGGTGTCGTCCCGGCCCTGCTCGCCGAGCGCCTGGGTGTCCCGCAGGTCACGCTGCTCTCCGAGGTCTCCGTCGAGGGTGGCCCCAACGGAACGGTCAAGGGGCGCCGTGACGGCGACTCCGCCTCGGAGCAGCTGGAGGCCTCGCTGCCCGCGGTCGTGTCGGTCACCGACCAGTCGGGTGAGGCGCGTTACCCGTCCTTCAAGGGCATCATGGCCGCCAAGAAGAAGCCGGTTCAGTCCTGGGACCTGGAGGACCTGGAGATCGAGACGGACGAGGTCGGTCTCGAAGGTTCCTGGACCAAGGTCGACTCCGCGACCGAGCGCCCGGCGCGCACCGCCGGCACGATCGTCAAGGACGAGGGCGAGGGCGGCAAGCAGCTCGCCGAGTTCCTCGCGGGCCAGAAGTTCGTCTAAGGGGAATGGCGGCGCGGGCCGGTTGCAACACGACCCGCGCCCCTCGGAGTGCTTCTGCCAACAAGCAGGAGAGCATTCCCGTGACTCCTCCCCCGAAGGGGCTTCTCACTCGACTGTCGAGACGGCCTCATGACGGACAAGCCCTGCCCGGTGCCGGAAGGCACGGGCTTGAACCTAGCAGTCAACAAGTCTTCCCCCGGTCGAAGTCCGGGATTCTCGCCCAGGAGTAGTAATGGCTGAAGTTCTCGTCTACGTCGACCACGTGGACGGTGCCGTCCGCAAGCCCACCCTGGAGCTGCTGACGCTGGCCCGCCGCATCGGCGAGCCCGTCGCCGTCGCGCTGGGCAACGGCGCCGCCGACACCGCCGCCGCACTCGCCGAGCACGGCGCGGTCAAGGTCCTCACGCACGATGCCGCCGAGTACGCCGACTACCTGGTCGTACCGAAGGTGGACGCGCTGCAGGCCGCGTACGAGGCCGTCTCCCCGGCCGCCGTGCTCGTGCCGTCCTCTGCTGAGGGCAAGGAGATCGCCGCCCGTCTCGCGGTCCGTATCGGCTCGGGCATCATCACCGACGCCACCGACCTGGAGGCCGGCGACGAGGGCCCGGTGGCCACGCAGTCCGCGTTCGCCGCCTCCTTCACCACCAAGTCCCGGATCTCCAAGGGCACCCCGGTCATCACGGTCAAGCCGAACTCGGCCGCCGTGGAGGCCGCCCCGGCCGCCGGCGCCGTCGAGGCGCTGTCCGTGTCCTTCTCGGACAAGGCGACCGGCACCAAGGTCACCGGCCGCACCCCGCGCGAGTCGACCGGCCGCCCCGAGCTGACCGAGGCCGCGATCGTGGTCTCCGGCGGCCGCGGCGTCAACGGCGCCGAGAACTTCGCGATCATCGAGGCGCTCGCCGACTCGCTCGGCGCGGCCGTCGGCGCCTCGCGTGCCGCGGTGGACGCCGGCTGGTACCCGCACACCAACCAGGTCGGCCAGACCGGCAAGTCCGTGTCGCCGCAGCTGTACATCGCCTCCGGCATCTCCGGCGCGATCCAGCACCGCGCCGGTATGCAGACCTCCAAGACGATCGTGGCCATCAACAAGGACGCCGAGGCCCCGATCTTCGACCTGGTCGACTACGGCGTGGTCGGCGACCTCTTCGAGGTCGTCCCGCAGCTCACCGACGAGATCAAGACCCGCAAGGGCTGAGCGAGTTCCGCGGGTACCGCACAGGTACTCCGCAGGCACTTCCCGGGTCGAGGCCCCGGCGACCGTCACGGTCACCGGGGCCTCGACTCATGCCAGGGTCAGCGACGCCTGGACGGGCAGATGGTCGCTCGGGAACTGGCCGTTCACGGAGAAGGTGTTGATCGACGCCCGGTGCGTGGTCACGCCGGGCGTGGCGAGGATCCAGTCGATGCGGTCGCCGTCCGGGGTCAGGGGTCGGTAGCCGTGGAACGTGGCGTACAGCTCGCTCCGCTCGGCCGCGGTGTCCCAGCTGTCGACGAGTCCGGCGCCCAGCATGGTGTCGTAGACCGGGTTCTTGTGGGCGGCGACGTTGAAGTCGCCGGTCACCAGGAGCGGCAGGGAACGGTCGAGCCCGGCGATCCGTTGGGCGATCAGTGCCGCGGCACGCGCGCGTGCGTTCTGGCTCGCGTTGTCGAGATGGGTGTTGAGGACGTAGAACTGCCGGTCCCCGTCGCCCAGATCGCGGAAGCGGACCCAGGTCACCATGCGTATGGACCCGCCGCCCCAGGTGTTCGAGCCGATCACGTTCGGGGTGTCGGAGAGCCAGAAGTGGTCGTACTCGACGGGGGCCAGTCTGCGGGTGTCGTAGTAGACCGCCATGAACTCGTCGCGGCTGCCGCCCGCGCGGCCCGTGCCGATCCAGTCGTAGTGCGGTGCGAGGTCGGCCTCGATGTCGCGGACCTGCTGGTACAGGCCCTCCTGGACGCCGATGACATGAGGCTGCTCCCGGCGCAGGAGCTCACGCGTCACGGGGCGGCGCACGGTCCAGCTGTTGGGTTCGACGGTGCTCGCGTAGCGCAGATTGAACGACATGACGTCCAGGCGGCTGCTCCTGGGCTCTCGGTTCGCCGCGGCGGCGGGTGTGGTGGACAGTGCTGTACTGGACAGAGGAAGGGTGACCGCCGCGGCGAGGGCGGTCTGGAGACCCAGGCGGCGCGAGACTCGACTGCGATGGGGCACGGATGGCTCCTTCTGTGGCCGATGCCGGTTCCTGTGGGGGACGCCGGTTCTGCTGCGGACAGCGGACGAGTCGTGCGCATCGCAGTGTCGAAGCCAGGCGTGAACATGTCGAGATCCTGGGATGGCCCCCGGGAGAAGTCCAAGGGATGTTGACCGGCGCGAAGGTCCGCGGATAACTTCGATCTACGGATAACTGATTCCGTGGAGCGGAAAACAGGAGGGCGTGGCATGGGCCAGGGCCAGCAGGAGAAGGTGGCGACGAGCCTCGCGGGCACGGTCGGCGAGGAGATCAGCGCCTCCCTCGCCCCGGTCGACGCCGAGCTGGAGCGCCGCTACCCCGGCGACCCGGGCACCCGCCAGCCCGTCCACACCGTGTACGTCCCCGGTGACGTCTTCGCCGCCGACACCATCCGCTCCTGGGGCGACCGGGCCCTCGCCGCCCTCGACGAACACGCACCCGACGCCGACTCCTTCGCCGCCGTCCTGGGCCTCCCGGACGACCTCGCCGGGCCGGTCCACGACCGCGTACGCGCCAAGCTGGAGCACGAGCCCGTCGAAGACCTCCGCGTCGACTTCGAGGACGGGTACGGCCCGCGCCCGGACGCCGAGGAGGACGAGGCGGCGGCCCGCGCGGCACGGCTGGTCTCGGAGGCGTACGAGAACGGCACGGCGGCCCCGTACATGGGCATCCGTATGAAGTGCATGGAGGCGCCCGTCCGCGACCGGGGCATCCGCACGCTCGACATCTTCCTCACCGGGCTGATGGGCGCCGGCGGCCTGCCCGACGGACTGGTCCTGACGCTGCCGAAGGTGACGTACGCCGAGCAGGTCACCGCGATGGTCCGGCTCCTGGAGGAGTTCGAGAAGACACGCGGCCTGGCGCCGGGGCGGATCGGCTTCGAGATCCAGATCGAGACCAGCCAGTCCATCCTCGCCACCGACGGCACCGCGACCGTCGCCCGTATGATCCAGGCCGCCGAGGGCCGTGCCACCGGACTGCACTACGGCACCTTCGACTACAGCGCCTGCCTGGGCGTCTCCGCCGCCTACCAGGCCAGCGACCACCCGGCCGCCGACCACGCCAAGGCGATCATGCAGGTCGCCGCCGCGGGTACCGGCGTCCGCGTCTCGGACGGCTCCACCAACGTCCTGCCCGTCGGCCCGACGGCAAAGGTCCACGACGCCTGGCGGCTGCACTACGGCCTCACCCGCCGAGCCCTCGCCCGCGCCTACTACCAGGGCTGGGACATGCACCCCGGACACATCCCGACGCGCTACGCGGCCGTCTTCGCGTTCTACCGCGAGGGCTTCGAGCAGGCCGCGGCCCGTCTCGCCCGGTACGCCAACCGCGCCGGCGGCGATGTCATGGATGAGCCCGCCACCGCCAAGGCCCTCAGCGGCTACCTCCTGCGCGGCCTGGACTGCGGAGCCCTCGACGTCGCGGAGGTGGCCCGCGCGACCGGCCTGACCCGCGCCGACCTGGAGAGCTTCGCGGCCCCCAGGCGCGGTGACCAGACCATCTCGGCGAAGTAGGGCGGCCCCGAGGGGCTCATCCGTCCGCCAGGCGGCGCAGGAGGGACCGGGGCCGGTAGGGGATGACCTCGGCCAGTGAGATGGCGGTACTGGTCCGGTCGACTCCGTCGATGGCGAGGATCGCCTTGGTGACGCGGTGCAGGTCCGTGGTGTCCTTGGCGACCACCTGTGCGAGGAGGTCGGCGTCGCCGGTGGTGTAGTGCACCTCGATGACTTCGGGGAGGGCGAGCAGCCCCTCGTGGACGCCGGCGGGCTCGGCCTGGCTCACGGTGAGCGACATGAACGCCACCAGGCCGTATCCCAGGGTGGCGGGATCGACGCGTCGGCTGAAGGGCTTGAGCGTGCCGTCGGCGGCCATCCTCCGCAGCCGGGCGTGCACGGTGTTCCGGGCCACACCCAGGGTCTGGGCCAGGGCGAGGATCGTGGCGTCCGGGTCGTCGTCCAGGGCCAGGACGATCCGGGCATCCAAGGGGTCCATCAGTGTCATGGTGCGCATTATGTCATCTAAGAGCCACTGGATTGAGCATCTGTCGCAGTGAATCAGGGCTGTATTGCGCGAATGTCCTGGTGTGTGGTCAAGGTGGTGGGCGTTCCGCGCCCCCGCCCTGATGAAGGACACCCGCCATGGCCTTGAAGACGCACCCCACCGGCACCGGCAGTGCCTGGATCGTCGTCGTGGCCGCCGGGGTCGCCGCCGGGCTGCAGGTGTGGAAGCTGCCGCCCGCGCTCCCGTTCCTGCGGCACGACCTGTCGCTCACCCTGGTCCAGGCCGGGACCCTGCTCGGGATCGTCCAGCTGGCCGGAATGCTCGGTGGACTCGCCGTCTCGCTCCTGGCCGAACTGATCGGCGAGCGGCGCTGTCTGATCGGGGGTCTTGTCCTGCTGTTCCTCGGATCGGCCGGCGGCGGCTTCGCCTGGTCGGCGGCTCCCCTGCTGGCCTCCCGGGCGGTCGAGGGCGCCGGTTTCATCCTGGCGGTGGTGACCGGCCCGGGGCTGATCCGCCGCAGCACCCCACCGGGCCGCTTCACCAAGGCCATGGGCTTCTGGGGCGCCTACCAGGGCATCGCCACCTTCGCCGGGCTCATCACCGGCGCACTGGTCCTCCAGGCGGTGCCGTGGCGGGTGTGGTGGTGGGCCATGGCCGTACTCGCGCTGGCGCCGCTGCCCTGGATCCTGGCCCGCGTGCCCCTCGACGACGCGGGCGGTACCGGTGGCGGGGCGGCCACCGTCACCCGTACCACCCTCGCGCGCACCGCCATCAGCCGCGTCGGCCGCACCGTCCGAGCCCCCGCCCCCTGGACGGCCGGCCTCGTCTTCGCCTGCTACACCCTCCAGTGGATGGCCGTGGTCGGGTTCCTGCCCACCATCTACCAGGACGGCGGGATGACGGGCAGCTGGCCGGGCGTCCTCAGTGCCGTGGTCGGCGCGGCGAACGCCATCGGCTCGATCGCCAACGCGGCCCTCATGAAACGCGGCCTGCCCGCCCGCGCCCTCCTCATCCCCGCCTTCACCCTCATGGCCACCACATCGCTGTCGGCCTTCGCCGTCCACTGGCACACCGTCCCCGGAGGCACCGCCTGGCAGTTCCTGTGCGTCGTGGCCTTCTCGCTGACCGGCGGCGCGATACCGGCCACCTTGCTGCGCATGATCGGCGACCTGACGCCGACCGGCGGCTCCGCTCCCGCCACCATGGGTCTGGTCCAGCAGCTCTTCAACGTCGGCAGCTTCGTCGGCCCCACCCTTGCTGCATGGCTGGCCACCCGCACGGGCGGCTGGCACTCCACCTGGTGGCTGACCTGTGCCTGCGCGGCCGCGGGCATTGTCCTCACTCTCCGCCTCAGGCCTGAACCCTCACGATCAGGCACTCAGGATCGAGACCTTCGAGGAACAGCCTCCTGAAGTAGCGACCGCGTCACAGCCACAGCGCCCCCACACGGCTGTCACTTCCGCCCCGTAGGCTGTCAGGCATTCAGTGATGTGACACAAGAACGGGGCAGCGGTGTCTTCGGGGGAGAACCAACAGCCAGGGCAGAAGGACCGGCCGGACGGGTCTGACCAGCCCGACGGGATCGGTCGGCTCCTCGCCGGGCGGTACCGCGTCGTGGCCCAGCTCGGCCGCGGCGGCATGGGCATCGTCTGGCGCGCCCTCGACGAGGTCCTGCACCGCGAGGTCGCGGTCAAGGAACTGCGGACGTTCTCGGACGCGGCCCCGCCCGAACTGGCCAACCTGGGGCTGCGCATGCAGCGCGAGGCGCGCGCGGCGGCCCGGGTCCGCCACACCGGAGTCGTCGCCGTGCACGACGTGGCCCAGGTCGACGGCCGGCCGCTGATCGTCATGGAGCTGGTGGACGGGCCGTCCCTGGACGACATCCAGCGCGAGCGCGGCACCCTCGACGCGCGCGAGGTGGCCGGTATCGGCGCGAAGGTCATGGACGCGCTCTCCGCGGCCCACCGCGTCGGAGAGCTCCACCGTGATGTGAAGCCCGGCAACATCCTGCTCGACCGCTCCGTCCGGGTCGTCCTCACCGACTTCGGCATCGCCACGATGGAGGACCCGGGCGACGGCTCCGCCACCCATCTCACCCGCAGCGGCGAACTGGTCGGCTCCCTGGACTACTTGGCACCCGAGCGGGCCCAGGGACACGACCCGGGTCCCGCCTCCGACATCTGGGCTCTGGGCGCGACCCTGTACGCGGCCGTGGAGGGCACCTCGCCGTTCCGCCGTACGTCGACCTGGTCCACGCTCACGGCGATCGTGGCCGAACCGCTGCCGGAGCCGCCGCGCGCCGGACCGCTCGGCCCTGTCCTGCGGCAACTGATGGACAAACAGCCGGAGTCACGCCCGACCGCCGACGAAGCGTGCCGCCTGCTGCAAGCGGTGGCGGACTCGACCGAGCGCGACTCGGCGACGAGAGGGTCTCGCGCGCCCGCGCCCCGGCCGCGCGAGACGACGGAGCGGAGCGTGCCGGCGGTGTGGCCGGGCTTCGGGCCACCGGAGCCGGGCGCCGCGGGCTTCGGGCCCGCTGGCACGGACGGGTCGGGGGCCGGGCAGTCGAACGGCTCCGGGATCGGCGTTCCGGTGGCGGGCCAGGCGGGCTTCGGCGCCCCGGATCAGAGCGAGGCGGGGACTGGGGTCGCGGGTACAGGTACAGGTACGGGTTCGGGGGAGCCCGCATTCGGCGCCGCGGGCGCCGGTGGGTTCGGGCCCGGAGCTCAGGCGGCGAGTTCACCGGGGTCCGCAACCCCGACGCCGGGCGGCGGAACGGGCGTCTCGGCGGCGACCTTGATATCGCCTTCGGAATCGGCGTCAGTATCGGCGCCGGCTTCGGTATCGGCCTCCGCCGGGAGCGGATCCGAACCCGGATTCCCGACCGTGGACGACGGGACGGCGCCCGGGGCTCAGCAGCCGGCCGGCCATGGCCCTGTGGCCGGAGGCTCCTCCGTGACAACCTCGGTGGCCCAGTCCTCCGCTCCCCGGCGCAAGGGGAGAACCCTGCTCGCCGCCGCCGCGGTCACCGTCGTTCTGGCGGCGACCGGCGTCACCGTCGCCTTCCTGAACGGCTTCGGCACGGAACAGGGCGACAAGGTGGAGTCCGCGACGCCGAGCGGGGAGCAGGAGCGCGCCGAGGACACCACGCCCAAGCCGACCAACGGTGCCACCGGAGACGACGGTTCGGACGACACACCCGATGGGGACGACCCCAGCCCCGCCCCGGTCTGTGAGGCCGTCGGCGGCGGCAAGTACAACTGCGAGGTCTGGAAGACCGCCACGTCCTACACCGCCGCGGGCGCCGAGGTGGGCACTCTCAACGCGGGCACCAACTACTTCTACTGCCAGCGGAACCTCGGCCGCCGTGAGACCTACGGCGAGTGGACGAACGTCTGGTGGGCGCAGACCGACGACGACAGCGGCAACACGGACGTCTTCGTCAGCGACGTCTACATCAAGGGTGGCGACAACGACGCGCCGCTGCCAGGACTGCCCGTCTGCTGATCGCGTACGTACTTCTCCAGTCCGGAAGCCGTCGTCCACCCCTCGTCGGCGAACAGCCGGGTGCCCGCGGCACAGAGCCGCAGATCGCCGCGGGCCCGCGCGCAGAACTCCTCGGGTGTGGTGCCGAACAGGTGCCGCAACCGCGGTGACCCGGCGAGGAGTTCGGTGAGCAGCGGCCGCTCGCCGGGATGCCTCAGCGGTGTCCCCGTACCGTCGTGGAGGACTCCGCGCCGGTTGACGTAGAGGTGGGCGCCGTCGAGTGTGGCGCCCGACTCCAGCTCGATCCGGACATCGGCGGCGGGCAGCGGCACGCGGTCGTACGCACCGGCCGGGGCCGTGACTCCCTCGCTCGCGTCGACCGCCGCGAGCTGCGCCGGGTCCAGCCAGGTGAGGAACAACTCGCGGGTGTGCCCGGGTGCGTGGAAGGGCGACGCGGACACGTACCCCATCGCGCTGACGTGCGCGGAGACGCCCACCTCCAACCCGGTGACCCGAGCCTTCACCAGCGGGATCGGGGACGACAGCCCGTACTCCCGCATTTTGTGCCGGAGTTGAGCGGGGCAGGCGTTGGAGCCGACCGCCAGGACCGGGACGCGGTCCGGGAACGTGTGGCGGGTGAGGGGCAACAGCCGGTCCCCGTCCAGGAGTCCCGATTCCCGCGGCCACGCGCCCGGATAGGCCAGCGGGTGGTCGCGCGGCGCTTCGGCGAGGCCGAGGGCTTCCAGGGTGCGGTCGGCATCCTTGTCCGGAGGCGTCATCGGTCAGTCCGCGGGCGGCAGTTCGCCCGAGCCGCGGGTGATCAGACGCGTCGGGAGCTCGATGCGTTCAGGCAGGACGAGGGAGCCGTCGAGCTGACGGAACAGGCGCTCGGCGGCGGTACGGCCGAGCTGCGCGGCGTCCTGGGCGACAACGGTGACCCCGGGCTGGAGAAGATCGGCGAGCTCGATGTCGTCGAAACCGACCAGGGCGACGGAGCGGGGCCGCTCGGCGAGGACCCGTACGACGGTGACCGTCACCCGGTTGTTGCCCGCGAAGATCGCGGTGACGGGGGAGGAACCGGACAGCATGTCCTCGGTCGCCGTGCGTACCCGCTGCGGGTCGGTGACGCCCAGGGACATCCAGGCGTCCTCGACCGGGATCCCGGCGTCCTCCATGGCGGCGCGGTAGCCGCGCAGACGCTCGGCGGAGGTGTGGATGCGCGGCATGTCACCGATGAACCCGATCCGGCGATGGCCGTGCGCGATGAGGTGGGCGACGCCGTCGCGCGCACCGCCGAAGCTGTCGGAGAGCACGACGTCCGCGTCGATCTGGCCGGCCGGGCGGTCCACGAAGACCGTGGCGACCCCCGCCTTTATCTCGGGCTCCAGATAGCGGTGGTCGTCACCGGCCGGGATGACG
Source organism: Streptomyces sp. NBC_00878 (assembly GCF_026341515.1). Lineage (NCBI taxonomy): Bacteria > Bacillati > Actinomycetota > Actinomycetes > Kitasatosporales > Streptomycetaceae > Streptomyces > Streptomyces sp. NBC_00878. Next base: position 9,857,969 of record NZ_JAPEOK010000001.1, read on the forward strand.
ACGAGCCCGTCCACGCGGCGCGCGCACAGCGCGAGGACCAGCTCCTGCTCGCGGTCCGGGTCCTCGGCGCTGGAGCCGTTGATCAACAGGGCGCCGTGGGCGCGGGCAACTTCCTCCACCGCACGGCTCAGCGGGCCGTAGAACGGGTCCGCGAGATCTTCCAGTACGAGGCCGATGCTCGCCGTGCGCCCCTTGCGGAGCACCCGCGCGCTGTCGTTGCGCCGGAAGCCCAGCGCGTCGATCGCTTCCTGTACGCGGCGCTCGGTGTCCGGGGTGACTCCGGGCTCGCCGTTGACTACACGCGATACCGTCTTCAGGCCGACCCCGGCACGCGCCGCGACGTCCTTCATCGTCGGACGGTTGCCGTAGCGGCTCTCGGTTCGGCGTGCGGTCTCGGCCACGATGCGCTGTCCTGTCCTGTAGTCCATGGGGCTGCGTCGGTCCTGAGGATGCTCGGTTGGTCGCCAGATCGGGGTGTGGCGTCGAGCATAGAGCCTGGACAACGTTGTCAGATGCGAGAGAGACTGTCCATCGCAATCACCGGATTACTCTCCTACCCTGCCCCACCGCGCGACCGGCCTGCCCTTTCCTCATGGTCCACACAGGATCCCAACGGGAGAACTCACACTGATGCACACCGACCTCGTGGCCGCGCTCGACATCGGCGGCACCAAGATCGCCGGAGCGCTGGTGGACGGCCACGGCCGGATCCTGCTGCGCGCCCAGCGACCGACGCCCGCGCAGGAGGACGGCGACACCGTCATGGCGGCCGTCGACGCCGTGCTCGGCGAGCTGACCGTCTCGCCGCTGTGGAGCCGTGCCACGGCCGTCGGCATCGGCAGCGCGGGCCCGGTGGACGCCTCCGCGGGCACCGTGAGCCCCGTGAACGTACCCGGCTGGCGCGACTACCCCCTGGTCGAGCGGGTCAGGGCCGCCGCGAGCGGGCTTCCCGTCGAGCTGATCGGCGACGGCGTGGCGATCACCGCGGCCGAGCACTGGCAGGGCGCGGCCCGCGGACACGACAACGCGCTCTGCATGGTCGTCTCCACCGGCGTCGGAGGCGGCCTGGTGCTGGGCGGGCAGCTGCACCCCGGGCCCACGGGCAACGCCGGTCACATCGGCCACATCAGCGTGGAGCTCAACGGCGACCCCTGCCCGTGCGGGTCCCGCGGCTGTGTGGAGCGCATCGCGAGCGGTCCGAACATCGCGCGCCGCGCCGTCGAGGGCGGCTGGCGGCCCGGGGCCGAGGGTGACGCCTCCGCCGCCGCGGTGGCCGCCGCCGCCCGCGCCGGCGATCCCGTCGCGGTGGCGTCCTTCGAGCGGGCCGCGCAGGCGCTGGCCGCCGGTATCGCGGCGACCGCGACCCTGGTGGAGATCGACATCGCGGTGATCGGCGGGGGAGTGGGGAAGGCGGGTGACGTCCTGTTCACGCCCTTGCGTGCCGCGCTGCGTGACTACGCCACGTTGTCGTTCGTGCAGCGGCTCACCGTGACGCCCGCGCAGATGGGTACGGATGCGGGGCTTGTCGGCGCGGCCGCGGCGGCTCTCAGCCGTCGGCCGAGCGCTACAACCGCGGGGGTTGGTGGCTGAGTTGCCCTCGGACTTCGGGATTTCGGTTATCCGAGCGTGGTGATGTGCCGGCCGGTGGGGGCTGGTCGCGCAGTTCCCCGCGCCCCTGGGTGTCTCGGGGCGCGGGGAACTGATTGGTTGGCCCGCACCGGTCCGCAACGGGCCGGTGTCAGCAGGTGAGTTGTGCGTCTGCCCAGTCGCCGTGGTCCGAGGTGATTCCGTTGCCGCCGTCCGTGACGACGAGACGTACCACCTGTGCTCCGCTCACGTCGGCCGAAATGGCCTGCGCCGCGTCGGCGTTGGTGAGTACGCCGGTCGATGCGGCCTTCGTGCCGTCGGCCCAGATCTCGAAGGCTATGGACCCGTCGGTGCCCTCCTCGTCGTCGACGCCGACCTGTGCGGTGACGGTCTCGCAGGCCTTGCCGGTGTAGAACTCGACGGTGCTGTCCGCGTGGACGCCGAGCCCGGTGGCGTACACGACACCGTTGATGGTGAGGGGCGTGCCGTCGCCCGCCGCGTCCTCGCCGTTGCTGGTGTTGCGCTCAACGGGACCCCAGCCGTTGAGCGCCGACAGCCAGGGAAGGTCGCCGAGCTGCGAGGTGCCGGAGGGCGGGGCCACGGCGACGGACGCCGTCAGGGGCAGCACGCTCTCGGCCCGCGCCCCGCTCGGAGAGCGGTACTTCGCCTTCAACGTCAGGTCGTACGACCCCGGGGGCGTGCCGACGGGCGCGGTCACCGTCCACTTGGTGCGCAGCGCCCTGCCGGTCGGGAGGGAGCCTGCCGTGGTCGGCGACTTGGCGTTCACCTTCCAGCCCTCGGGTCCGGTCAGGGAGACGGAGACGCGCTTCGCGGGCGTGCGGCCCAGGTCGGTGACCGATGTCGTCAAGGCGGTCGGCTTGCCCGCTTCGGTCAACGTGCTGCCGTCCAGGCCGAGTTCGACGGCGGGCGGGTTCTTGGCCCAGCGGCCGTCGGCCGAGACGCGGACGAGGATCGTGCCGTGGGCGGGGACGGTCGCCGAGATCGCGCCGGCCGTGTTGTAGCTCTTGTGCTGCCACAGGTCGCGCAGCTTGTAGGCGTCCGCCTCGGGCAGTCCGACGGCCTTCGCGTTCGTGGCGATGCGCTGGGGGCTGCCGGTCTCGTTGAAGAGGGCGACCACGCGGCTGCCGTCCTTCATCTCCTTGGCGACGACCCACCGGCCGCCTTCGGAGGAGAGCACGGCGCCCTGCTTGCCGAGCGGGTCCTGGTCGACCGCGATGACTTCCTTGTTGCCGAGGATGTCGAAGGTCTCGTCGGAGGCGGACCGCAGGTCCGAGCCGATGAGCAGCGGCGCGGCCATGATCGACCACATCGAGAAGTGCGTGCGGTACTCCGTGTCCGTCATCCCGCCGTTGCCGACCTCCAGCATGTCGGGGTCGTTCCACCGCCCGGGACCGGCGTACTGCGTGAGCGGCAGGTTCTGCTTCATGATCGAGAGCATCGAGCCCCAGTTGTCACTGATGTCCCCGGTCGTACGCCACAGCTGGCCGACGTCCGCCGCCCACTCCCAGGGCTTGTTCTCGCCCCACTCGCAGATGCTGTAGACGATGGGGCGGCCGGTTGTCCCGGAGGCGGCCTTCAGGGCGTCGCGCATCGTCGTGTAGCGCTGCTTGGCGTCCACGCCCTGGTTGTTGCAGTTGTCGTACTTCAGGTAGTCGACACCCCAGTCCGCGAACTGCTGGGCGTCGCTGTACTCGTGGCCGAGCGAGCCGGGGAAACCCGCGTCGTTGCACGTCTTCGTGCCCGCGCTGGTGTAGATGCCGAGCTTGAGTCCCTTGGCGTGTACGTAGTCCGCGACCGCCTTGATCCCGCCCGGGAAGCGGGCCGGGTCCGGCACCAGCTTGCCGTTGGCGTCACGGGCGGGCAGCGCCCAGCAGTCGTCGAGGTTGACGTACTCGTACCCGGCGCTCTTGAGCCCCTTGTCGACGAAGATGTCCGCGATCCCCTTGACCATGTCCTCGTTGAACTCCGCACGGCAGTGCGTGGAGTTCCAGTTGTTGAAGCCCATGGGCGGGGTGAGGGCGAGGCTGTCGTCCGCGGCCGGTGCGGCCAGTGCCGCTGACGTGACGGTCGATGCTCCGGTCGGTGCTTCGGCGTTGGCGGTCAGGACCGGGCCGGTCAGCCCCAGGGCGCCGAGCAGCCCCGCGGTGAGCGCGCCGACCGCTCTTCGGCGAGTCGTGCGGGTGGGAAGGTGACGCATCGTTACGTTCCTCCGTACTCGCGAAAGGTTGGATGTCCGCATGTCCGCGTCATCCGTGCGCGGTTATGGTAGGAGGTGTTGCACTGTGGTGGAAGGGGTGCGGTAGTGGTTGTTCGATATCCCGTCAAAACCCTTGACCCTGCGCCAATTAGGGTGTGAGATCCAAGTCGCGCGTGCGGTTGTGTTGAGTTGGGCCAGGGGAGGGCTCTCGGCGTCGTCATCGTCCGAGGGCGGCCGTGGTGGCTGACAGTGCGTCAGGACATCGGATGTCGCTGGGCTCGGCGACAGGATGACGGTGGGGCCGGAAAGCTCGACCGTGACCCATGGGCGGCTCGGCAGTTGAACCGGGCATGAAGAAGCGCAGCATGCTCGCCATCGCCTCCCTCGCCGCCGGATTCGTGGTGGCGGCCGTCACGCCGTCCCACTCCGCGGAGACCGACGCCCTCGGCAGCCTCGACGTACAGGACACCCTCAGCGCCGTCGACCAGACGGTCAGTGACGGCAGTCCGGCCATGGACGACAAACCTCAGGAGGAGCGGGGCTGACCTACGGGCCCGTCTGTCCCGACCAGCAGCCCGGCCCTGCGAGGGCCGGGCTTTCGCATGCGTCCGACCCGTCGAACGCGACCTCTTCACGGCCTGGTTTCCGTGGCAGGGTGGAGCGGGCAAGCCTCAGGGGGCCAACAGCAGAGGGGGAACCGTGATCGTTTGGATCAACGGTGCGTTCGGTGCGGGGAAGACGACCACCGCACGGGAACTGATCGACCTGATCCCGAACAGCACAGTCTTCGACCCCGAGTTCATCGGTGCCGAGCTGACGCAGCTCCTGCCCGCCAAGCGCCTCGCCGAGGTCGGCGACTTCCAGGACCTGCCGATCTGGCGACGGCTCGTGGTCGACACCGCGGCCGCGATGCTCGCCGAACTCGGGGGCGTACTCGTGGTCCCCATGACACTGCTCCGTCAGGACTACCGCGACGAGATCTTCGGCGGACTGGCATCCCGCAGGATCGCGGTGCACCATGTGCTCCTCGCCCCGGCGGAAACGATCCTGCGGGCGCGAATAGCCGACCGGGAGATACCGCCCGACCTCCCCGACGGGGAGATACGGGTGCGGCAGTGGTCGTACGACCACATCGAGCCCTACCACGCCGCCCTGGCCGGCTGGCTCACCGCCGACGCCCACCCGGTCGACACCAGCGCGCTCACTCCCTACGAGGCTGCCGTGCGCATCGCCGAGGCCGTGAGCGGCGGAACCGTCCCCGTCTGCGACATCGTGCAGACCCCCGAGCCCACCTCGGAGACCGTCGCCGCGGGCGTACTCCTCTTCGACGAGCAGGACCGGGTGCTGCTCGTCGACCCGACCTACAAGGCCGGCTGGGAGTTCCCGGGCGGCGTCGTCGAATCCGGCGAGGCACCCGCGCGCGCGGGCATCCGCGAGGTCGCCGAGGAGACGGGCATCCAACTCGTCGACGTACCAAGCCTGTTGGTCGTCGACTGGGAGCCTCCCGTACCGCCCGCCTACGGCGGACTGCGCCTCCTCTACGACGGCGGCCGGCTCCAGGGCGATGAGGCCCGGCGGATGCTGCTGCCGGGCCCCGAACTGCGCGCCTGGCGCTTCGTCACCGAGGAGGAGGCCGCCGGACTGCTGCCGCCCGTCCGCTACGAGCGACTGCGCTGGGCGCTGCGCGCACGGGAACGGGGAGCCGCGCTGTACCTGGAAGCCGGGGTTCCCAAGGGGTAGCTCTGTCCCGGCGACGGTCAGGGACGTAGGGCGTACGAGAAACGCGGGGTGTACGAGGGACGCGCGGTGCAACGCGCGGTGTAAGGGGACGAGGGGCGGACGAAGGACGTAGGGCGTGCCCCGGTTGTGTTGTGGGGCGCGCCCGCCGGGTCAACTCGGTCAGCTCGCCGCGTAGTTGCGCAGGAACAGCGCCTCCGCGACGGACAGCCGCTCCAGTTCCTCGGGCGACACGCTCTCGTTCACGGCGTGGATCTGCGCCTCCGGCTCGCTCAGCCCGATGAGCAGGATCTCCGCCCGCGGATACAGGGACGCGAGGGTGTTGCACAGCGGGATGGAGCCGCCCTGACCGGCGTACTGCATCTCGGCACCGTCGTACGCGACGCTCATCGCCTTTGCCATCGCCCCGTACGCGGGGCTGGTGGTGTCGGCGCGGAACGGCTGGCCCTGGCCGATCTGCTCGGTGCGCACCCGCGCGCCCCACGGCGTGTGCGCCTCCAGGTGGGCGTGGAGCAGCTTGGTCGCCTCGACCGTGTCCACGCCCGGCGGCACCCGAAGGCTGACGAGCGCGCGGGCGCCCGCCTGCACGGACGGGGTGGCACCGACCACCGGCGGGCAGTCGATGCCGAGCACGGTCACGGCCGGACGCGCCCAGATGCGGTCGGCGACCGTGCCCGAGCCGATCAGCTCCACACCGTCGAGCACCTTCGCGTCCTTGCGGAACCGTTCCTCGTCGTACTGCAGGCCCTCCCACCGCGTATCGCTCGTGAGCCCGTCCACCGTCGTCGAGCCGTCCTCGGCACGCAGCGAGTCCAGTACGCGGATCAGCGCGCCCAGTGCGTCGGGGGCGGCGCCGCCGAACTGGCCGGAGTGCAGGTTGCCTTCGAGGGTGTCGACCCGGACGCGGACCAGGGTCATGCCGCGCAACGCGGTCGTCACCGTGGGGACGCCGACCCGGAAGTTGCCCGCGTCGCCGATGATGATCGTGTCGGCGGCCAGCAGCTCGGGGTGCTCCTCGGCGTACCGCTCCAGGCCGCCCGTGCCCTGCTCCTCCGAACCCTCCGCGATCACCTTGACGTGGACGGGGACGCCGCCGTTCGCCTTGAGCGCGCGCAGCGCCAGCAGGTGCATGACGAGGCCGCCCTTGCAGTCGGCGGACCCGCGCCCGTACCAGCGGCCGTCCCGCTCCGTCAGTTCGAACGGCGGTGTCACCCAGCCGGCCTCGTCGAGCGGCGGCTGCACGTCGTAGTGCGCGTACAGGAGGGCGGTCTTGGCGCCCTCGGGGCCGGGCAGGCAGCCATACACCGACTGGGTGCCGTCGGGGGTGTCGAGCAGTGCCACGTCCTGGAAGCCCTCGGTGCGCAGCGCGGCGGCCACCCAGTTCGCGGCGGCCTCGCTCTCGCTCCTGGGGAACTGGTCGAAGTCCGCCACCGACTTGAAGGCCACCAGCTCGGTGAGCTCCGCCTTCGCCCTGGGCATCAACGAGGCGACGGTCTCGGCGACCGGATTCGACGGCATGGGGCACGCTCCTCGTGGGTGCGACGTTGTGCGGATGGGTACGTCTGGGATGCACGCGCGTACGGGGGTGCGCGGTTGCATACGCTGCAGATCCTCCCACAGTGGTCCTCACCGGACGCGGCCGTAGGATGCGTGGAATAGGTGCGGCAGGCGGCTGGATCGGAGCAGCAGACCATCGTGAGCAGCGAGAACTCTTCGGACGACGCACAGCGGGTATGGGACGTCGTCGTGGTCGGCGCGGGGCCCGCGGGTGCCTCGGCCGCCTATGCGGCGGCGGTCGCGGGGCGCCGCGTCCTGGTGCTGGAGAAAGCGGAGTTGCCCCGCTACAAAACGTGCGGGGGCGGCATCATCGGACCCACCCGCGACGCGCTGCCGCCCGGTTTCGAGCTGCCGTTCCGGGACCGGGTGCACGCGGTGACGTTCTCGCTCGACGGCAGGTTCACGCGCACGCGTCGCTCCAAGCAGATGCTCTTCGGGCTCATCAACCGGCCCGAGTTCGACCAGCAACTCGTCGAGCACGCGCAGAAGGCGGGCGCCGAACTGCGTACGGGCGTCACGGTCGCGCGGGTCGAGCAGCACGGCTCGGCCGTCCCCGACCGGCGCACGGTGGCCGTCGTCCTCCAGGACGGCGAGACGGTGCTGGCCCGGTCCGTGGTCGGCGCGGACGGCAGCGCCAGCCGGATAGGGGCACACGTCGGGGTGAAGCTCGATCAGGTCGACCTCGGCCTTGAGGCGGAGATCCCGGTGCCGGACACGGTCGCGGAGGACTGGAAGGGGCGGGTCCTCATCGACTGGGGTCCCCTTCCCGGCAGCTACGGATGGGTGTTCCCCAAGGGCGACACGCTCACCGTCGGAGTGATCTCGGCGCGCGGTGAAGGCGCCGCCACCAAGCGGTACTTGGAGGACTTCATCGCCCGGCTGGGTCTCGCCGGGTTCGAGCCGAGCATCTCGTCCGGGCATCTGACGCGCTGCCGCGCCGACGACTCACCGCTGTCGCGGGGGCGGGTGCTGGTGTGCGGGGACGCGGCGGGGCTCCTGGAGCCGTGGACCCGCGAGGGCATCTCCTTCGCGCTGCGCTCGGGGCGGCTCGCGGGGGAGTGGGCCGTGCGGATCGCGGAGGCGCACGACGCGGTGGACGCGCGACGGCAGGCGCTGAACTACGCCTTCGCGATCAAGGCGGGTCTCGGCGTCGAGATGAGCGTCGGCAAGCGCCTGCTCACGATCTTCCAGCGGCGGCCCGGTATGTTCCACGCCGCGCTCACCGGTTTCCGGCCCGCCTGGAAGGCGTTCGCGGGCATCGCCCGCGGATCCACCTCGCTGGGCGAGATCGTGCGGACGCATCCGATGGCCGGGCGCGCTCTGACCGCGCTCGACCGGTGACGGCCCGAGCGCGGTGCGAAGGACCTGCGGGACGGACCTGAGGGGCCTGAGCGATCCAGGGGATCCGGGGGGTCCGGGGGATCCGGGGGATCCGGGGGGTCCGGGGGATCCGAGGGATCCGGGGGATCCGAACGAGACTGGCGGCTTCGGTTCAGCCCGCGGCGAAGGGCTTCACGCCGCGCGGCGAAGGGTCTGAGGCACGCCGAGGGTCTCGGCTCAGCTCTTGACGGTGATCCGGAAGACCGGGTGGTCGGGGGCGATGCGCCGCAGCTCCTCGTTGGACGAGTCGGGGCCGACGCCGTTGAAGAACACGCCGACCTCGGCCTTCCAGCGCTTGAGGTAGGCGCGCAGCAGCGGGACCTTGTCGTTGTCGGCGACCTCGACCGCGGTGAACGTGTCCACCTTCTTGCCGAGATGCAGCTCGCCGCCGCCCGCGGCCCGCATGTTGTGCGTCCACTGGACGTGGCCGCGCGGCGCGACCAGGTACTGCAGGCCGTCCACGGTCAGGAGGTTGACGGGGGTGGTGCGCCACTCGCCGCTCTTGCGGCCGCGGACGGCCAGGACCCGGGAGCCCCAGACGCTGAAACCGCGGCGGGTCAGCCAGGCCACGGTCCGGTTGAGGACGTTCACGGTGAACCAGCCGGGCTTCTTCACATGCGTGGACGTGGCCATGGTGACTTCCTCCTGGAAGCGGAAAGTGTGAGCACTGCTCTCGCTTGCGAGCAGTGTGCACGAGATCGGTGATCCAAAGCAAGAGCAGTGCTCTCGATTGAGTGCGGCGCTCATATTTGTGTGCGCCGCTCTTGTTTGTGTGCACTGCTCTGAAAACGTGGGACACTGCCTCGCATGAGTACCGCACGAGGAGCCCGCGCCCGAGCCCGGATCGAGGTCACCGCGGCCATCAAGGACGAGGCACGCAGGCAGCTCGCCGAGGAAGGCGCGGCCAAGCTCTCCCTGCGGGCCGTGGCCCGCGAGCTCGGCATGGTCTCCTCGGCGTTGTACCGCTACTTCCCCAGCCGCGACGACCTGCTGACCGCGCTCATCATCGACGCCTACGATTCGCTCGGCGCCTCCGCCGAGGCGGCGCACGCCAAGGTGGCCGACGCCCGCCCGATCCGCCGCTGGACCGTGGTGTGCGAGGCGGTACGCGAGTGGGCGCTTGCGCACCCGCACGAGTACGCGCTGATCTACGGCTCGCCCGTGCCCGGCTACACCGCACCCGACACCACCCTGCCGGCGGCGTCCCGCGTCGGGCTGCTCCTCATCGCCATCGTCCGCGACGCGCACCAGGGCGCAGGCGTCGCCCTTCCTCCGCTGCCCGCCGAACTCGGGCCCGAAGCGAAGAAGTTGGCCCAGGAGCTGGCCCCGGACCTGCCGCCCGCGGTGATCACCGCGCTCGTCGCAGCCTGGGCGCAGCTCTACGGGCTTGTCGGCTTCGAGCTGTTCGGACAGTTCAACCGCATGGTCGCGGACCGCGCGACGTTCTTCCGGCACGCCGCCGCCCAACTCGGCCATGGCGTGGGCCTCGTGCTCCCTCAGGACACCGGCACGGGCGGCACGAGCGGCCGGGGCAGCAGATCGGGATCCTGACGGAGCATCCGCGCGTGCAGTGACCGCAGCGGTGGCCCCGGGTCCGCGCCCAGCGCCTCGGCGAGCCGCTGCCGTGCGGCCTCGTAGGCGGTCAGCGCGTCCGAGGAGCGGCCCGTCCGGTACAGCGCGAGCATCAGCAGCTCCACGAGCCGTTCCCGCAGCGGGTGCGCGGCGACCAGCCTGACCAGCTCATGGACGTACCCGAAGGACCTGCCGAGTTCGATCGCGCCGGCCAGCCGGGCCTCCAGCACCGTGAGCCGCTTCTCGGCCCAGCGCAGCCGTTCCGCCGCCAGGTAGGGCGCCCGCAGGCCCTCCGCGAACTCGCCGCGCCACAACTCCTCGGCCCGCTCGACCAGTTCACCGGCGCGCCGCAAGTCACCCGCGTCGCGCGCGGCGAGCGCCTCGTCCACCCACCGCCGCCGTTCCCGAAGGTCGTCGGCGTCTGCGCCGGTGAGCCGGTAGCCGCTGCCCGTCCACACCAACTCCGCGGCGCCGCCCAGGGATCGGCGCAGCCCGGAGACGTACTTCTGCACGAGGTTGCGCACATACAGCGGCGGGGAGCCTCCCCACACGGCCTCGACCAGGGCGTCGTACGAGATCGGGCGCCCCTCCTGGAGGAGCAGTACGGCGAGTACGGCGCGCTGCTTCGGCGGGCCGAGCGGCACCTCGACTCCGTCGCGCAACGCCCTGAGCGGGCCGAGCAGTTCGAAGCGCAGGCCGTCGCGCGCTCGTCCTCGTCCGCCTCGAAGGCAGTGCCACCGAAGCGCGCGAACAACTCGCCACCCTCTCACCGCGGTTGACGCGCACGACCGACGAACTCACCGTCCAGGCCGGCGGTCAGGAGGAGATCTCACGCCAGGTCGGCGAACAGGCCCGCACCGACTTCCTGCGCGCCGGACTCTTCGCACTGCCCGCCGTCCTGCTCCTCCTCTTCCTGGTCTACCGGCGCACCACGGCCGCCCTGCTGACCGTCGCGGTCGGTGTGATGTCCGTACTCGGCACACTCGCCGGGCTGCGGGCGATCGCACAGTTCACCGAGGTGTCGACGTTCGCGGCGAACCTCGCCCTCGTCCTGGGCCTCGGACTCGGCATCGACTACGGCCTGTTCGTGATCAGCCGCTACCGCGAGGAACGAGCGGCCGCCCGCCCGCAGCCCGACGCCGTCGTGCGGGCGACCGCGGTCGCCGGGCGCACGGTGGTGTTCAGCGGAATGACGGTGGCGGTGTCGCTGTGCGCGCTGCTGGTGTTCCCGTTCTTCTTCCTCAGCTCGTTCGCGTACGCGGGTGTCCTGGTCGTGGTGACCGCGGTGGCCGGAGCGGTGGTCTTCCTGCCCGCGGCCCTGGCTCGCTGGGGCCACCGGGTCGAACGGCCCGCCGCACGCACGTCCGGCTTCTGGCACCGCACGGCACTCGCCGCGATGCGCCGCCCGCTGCTCGCCGGTGCCGGAGTGCTCACCGTGCTGTTCCTCGCCGCCTCGCCCCTCCCGGGGCTGCGCTTCGGACTCCCAGACGAGCGGACCCTCCCCGAAGGGACGTCTTCGCGGACCACCTCCGAGATCGTGCACGAGGAATTCCCTGCCGAGCCGACCGACACCATTCAGGTCGTCCTCACGAAACCGCCAACGACCACCAGTGCCACAACCACGGCCGCCACGCGCGCCTACGCAGCTGAACTCTCCTCGATCCCGGGCGTGTTCCAGGTCGACGCACCCTCCGGCACCTACCGCGACGGGCAGCGGACCGGTGCGCCGGAGGAGCGCTCGGCTTCACGCCGACCGGTTCCATCGAGCCGAGCATCCCGGTGCTGATGTTCTGCGTGGCGTACGGCCTCTCGATGGACTACGAGGTGTTCCTGCTGTCCCGTATCAAGGAGGAACACGACCGCACCGGTGACACCGGAATCGCGGTCGCCGAGGGCATCCGGCGCAGCGCCCCGCTGATCACGGCGGCGGCCGGCATCCTCGCGCTCTCCTTCCTGTCGTACGCCACCGGAGGCGTCGTCTTCCTGAAGGAGCTCGGCATCGGTACGGCCCTGACGATCCTTGTCGACGCGACCCTCATCCGGGTGGTCCTGCTGCCGGTGACGATGCGACTCGCGGGGCGCGCGAACTGGTGGGCGCCGAAGCCGCTGCGCCGCTTCCGGATCAGGGAAGCCACCGAGCCCGAGCCGGAGCGGGTACTCCGCGGGGAGTACGTGTGATCACCACGCTCGGCTGACGTCTCCGGCGGTCCGCGGCGTCTAGCGTGGCAGGCATGGAAGAGCAGTGCACACGCCGGTGGGGTGGACCCCCCTGGGCCGGGGGCGGCCCGCCGCGGGGCCGGTGGCCCGGGCCCCCGTGGTGGAACCGCCGCGACGAGGAGGAAGAGGGCGGCGGCCGTCCGCGTTGGCCGTGGCGTTCGACGCTGCTCCTCACCGTGTTCGTCCTCGCCGGCAGCAACTTCGCCGCGCAGGAACAGCCCGATCGGGAACAGCTCGGCGTCCTCGCGCTCCTGCTCCTCTTCGGGGGCGCCGCTCTGCTCCTGTGGCGGCAGCGGTATCCCGTGGCGGTGGTGTTCGGCACCGCGGCCACGGCCCTCGTCTACTTCAGCGCCGGATATCCGTACGGGCCGATTTTTCTGACGGTCGCGCTCTCCTGCTTCAGCGCGATCGTCGCCGGGTACCGCTGGGCGGCCTGGACCGCGCTCGGCACACTGTGGGTGGTCCATCTCCTGGTGGGGCACTGGCTCTACCGCTGGCTGCCGCCGAAGGGGGACCCGGTCTCCTCGTGGGGCGAGGAGGTCGCCATCGCCGCCTGGATGATCGCCATCCTCGCGGTCTCCGAACTCGCCCGCGTACGCCGTGAACAGTGGGACCGCGACCGGGCGGAACGCCGGCAGGCGGCCAAGCGGCGCGCCGACGAGGAGCGGCTGCGGATCGCCCGGGAACTGCACGACGTCCTGGCGCACAGCATCTCCGTCATCAACGTCCAGGCGGGTGTCGGCCTCGCGCTGCTCGACTCCGACCCGGAACAGGCACGTACCGCGCTCACCACCATCAAGGCCGCGAGCAAGGAGGCACTGGGGGAGGTGCGCCAGGTGCTCGACACGCTCCGTACGCCCGGAGACGCGCCGCGCGCGCCGGCCCCTGGCCTCGACCGGCTCCCCGAGCTCGTCGAGCAGGCGGCGGGCGCCGGACTGACGGTCGCCATCGAGACCCGGGGCGAGCGCAGGGCCCTGCCGCCCGGCGCCGACCTCGCCGCCTTCCGCGTCATCCAGGAGGCGCTGACCAATGTCGTACGGCACTCCGGATCGCGGCACGCACGCGTGCGGGTCGATTACGCGCGCGACGCGTTGACGCTCCGTATCGACGACGACGGACCCGCGACCGGCGAGGACGCGGGCGGCAGCGGCAACGGGCTGGCCGGAATGCGGGAGCGGGCCGCGGCCCTGGGTGGCACGATCGAGGCGGGCCCGCGCGAGGACGGCGGCTTCCGGGTCCTGGCCCTCCTGCCGCTCAGGAACACGCGTGGGCCGTCAGGCGCGCAGGCCGGGGCGTCCGGCGGGCCCGAGGAATCCCTCAAGCTCAAGGAGGACCGGTGATCCGCGTACTGCTCGCCGACGACCAGGCACTCGTCCGCGCAGGCTTCAAGGCACTCCTTGACGCCCAGCCGGACATCGAGGTGGCCGGAGAGGCCTCCGACGGCGAGCAGGCGCTGCGCGCGGTGCGCGAACTGCGGCCCGACGTCGTCCTGATGGACATCCGCATGCCCCTGCTCGACGGCCTCGCCGCGACCCGTCGTATCACCGACGCCCCGGACCTCGAGGACGTCAAGGTGGTCATGCTCACCACCTTCGAGCTGGACGAGTACGTCTTCGAGGCCATCCGCTCCGGAGCGTCCGGCTTCCTCGTCAAGGACACCGAACCGGAGGAACTCCTGCGCGCGGTGCGGGCGGTGGTCGAGGGCGATGCACTGCTCTCACCGGGCGTGACCCGTCGGCTGATCGCCGAGTTCGCGGCCCGCTCGAAGGAGCCCGCGGCCGCCGGAGCGCTCGCCGAACTCACCGAGCGGGAGCGGGAGGTGATGGCGCTGGTCGGCATCGGACTGTCGAACGACGAGATCGCGCGCCGACTCGTCGTCAGCCCGCTCACCGCCAAGACCCACGTCAGCCGGACCATGGTGAAGCTGGGCGCCCGCGACCGGGCCCAACTGGTCGTGCTCGCCTACGAGTCGGGGCTCGTGCGGCCGGGCTGGCTGGGCTGAGGCGCCTGCCGGAAACGGATCAGCACACTCACCACCCGGAAGACGAAGAGCACGGCCGCGACCGAGGTACCGGTGGCGAGCTGGACCTTCTCGACGGTGACCGGCAGTTCGAAGAGCAGTGCGGGACCGGCCAGCGCCCCGAACACCACCGCCGCGGCGAACGCGGCACTGAACAACGCGTATCCGATCTCGACGGTCATCGCGTCCCGTGCGGACTGAGTCCGCCGCCCCCTGTTCTGTTCCATACGCGGAGTGTCACAGGGGTACGCCCGGCGAGGCAAGGGAGCCCGCCGGGCGTACGTCGTCGTGAGGGAGGGGGTCGGTCGTGGTGACAGCCGCCGGGTCAGTCGTGGGTCGCCATCCGCTCGTCCATCCGCTCGTCCACTCGCTTGTCCTCCTGCTCCCGCTCGTTCTCCCGCCCGTCCTCGGACTTGGCGACCAGGATCGTCGTCTGCGGCGTACGCTGCCCGCGCAGCCCGGTGGCCGTGATGAGCAGGCCCAACACGCCGATCGCGGTGACGACGGCCAGACCGGGGCGGTAGCTGTCGAGGACCGCCTGGGGCGAGGAACTGTCGGAGGAGTTCGCGGTCACGACGGCCGTCACGATCGCGAGGAAGATCGCGCCGCCCACCTGCACCGAGGTGTTGAGCAGACCCGAGACCATGCCCTGCTCGTGGTCGTCCACGCCGTTGGTGGCCTGGATGTTGAGTGAGGGGAAGACCAGCGCGCAGGCCGCGCCGATGAGCAGCATCGACGGCAGGATCACCGCCGCGTACACGGGGTCCAGGTCGACCCGCAGGAACAGCGCGTAGCCGACGACCATCAGGGCGAAGCCGGCCACGAGCAGCCGCGGCGTCCCGAACCGGTCGACGAGCGCGCCCATTTTCGTCGAGGACAGCGCCACCAGTACGCCCGCGGGCAGGAAGGCGAGCGCGGTGTGCAGCGCCGACCAGCCGAGCAGCGACTGCATATAGAGCGTGACCAGGAACTGGAAGCTGACGTACGAGCCGAAGAACGCCATCGCCCCCAACTGTGCCCGGATCTGGTTGCCGGAGCGCAGTACGCCGAGCCGGATCAGCGGGCTCGGGCTGCGCAGTTCGACGCGTACGAACACCGCCAGCAGGACGGCCACCGCGAGGAACGACAGCAGCGTACGGGCCGTGGCCCAGCCCACCTCGGGTGCCTGGACGACGGTGAAGACGAGCAGCAGCATCGAGACGGTGCCGATGATGGCGCCCGGTATGTCGTAGCCGTGGTGGGTGCGGTCGCGCTCGCTGCGCGGGATGAGCTTCAGACCGGCGACCAGGGCGATGACCGCGATGGGCGCGGGCAGCAGCATCGTCAGCCGCCAGCTCGCCTCGGTGAGCAGCCCGGACAGGACGAGGCCCATCGAGAAACCGGTCGCGGCACAGGTGACGTAGATGGAGAGCGCGCGGTTGCGCAGCGGGCCCTCCGGGAACGTCGTGGTGATGATCGACAGGCCCGCGGGAGCGGTGAACGCGGCGCTCAGGCCCTTGATGAACCGGCTCGCGATGAGCAGCGGGCCCGAGTCGACGAGTCCGCCGAGCAGCGAGGCGAGCGCGAAGACGCCGAGCGCCACCAGGAAGACCTGGCGGCGGCCGAGGAGGTCGGCGGTGCGTCCGCCGAGGAGCAACAGGCCGCCGTAGCCGAGGATGTAGCCGCTGACGATCCACTGCAGGGTCGAGGTGGAGAGGTCTAGTTCGGAACCGATGGACGGCAGCGCGACGCCGACCATCGACACGTCCAGCGCGTCCAGGAACATCGCGGCGCAGAGCACCACGAGGGTGCCCCACAGGCGAGGCGTCCAGCTTCCCTGGGACGCGGAGGTGGTGAGCGGAGAGGTCATGCGCCACACGGTACATGCACATGCATTCAATGCAACCGCATTTAATGTAGATGCAACAAAGTCGGTTTTTTGCTAAAGTGCGGGCCATGGCGGCTGTCGAGAAGGCCGAGCAGGGCCTCGTGGACCAGTGGCGCGACATCCTCGCGGTGCATGCGCGCACGTTGTGCGAACTCGACCGTGCCCTTCACCAACACGGCCTGGGCGCAAGCGACTTCGAGGTCCTCGACGTGCTGGCCGCGACCACGCCGGACGGCGACGGCGGCCTCTCGTATCGCGTCCAGGAGATCGCCGAGCGGGTGCATCTGAGCCAGAGCGCGCTGTCCCGCCTGATCGGCCGCCTGGAGAAGGACGGCCTCGTGGAGCGGTGCATGTGCCCGGAGGACCGGCGCGGTGTACGGGTCGCCCTCACGCCGAAGGGGCGCGGGCTGCACGGCGAGGTGCTGCCGGTCCAGCGCGCGGTGCTGGGGCGGATGTTGGCGGGTGGCTCCGCCGGGTGAACGGCGTCCCCGGGGCCGGGGCCGGGGATGGTCCGGGCCGGTGAGTGGCCGGTCCGGCGTGCCGCCCGTCCGCTGTTGTCGGCTGTCGCTCAGCTTCAGGTGACCCCGGACTTCTCCCGCCACAGTGTCGCGATCGACGAGTCTCCCGTCACGCTCGGGAACGGGCGGCGGTTCCACAGCGCCAGGTAGAGCTGAGCGGCCGGCCCCGCGAACTCGCAGTCAGCGTCGGCCACTTCGGCGCGCTCACCGGCCGGGGGCGCGGGCGACAGCCGTACGCTCCACACGGTGTCCGAGTCCGACGCCCGCACCCTCAGGACGCGCGGCTCGTCCGTCCGTACCCCGCTCCTGCCGCGGGCGTGGAAACCGAGCAGCAGTTCGTCGATGCCGTCGACCGCGAAGTCGACGGGGATCGCGCTCGGGGCACCGCCGCGCGCGGACTCCGCGTCGACCCGGTGCACGGTCGTCTCGTGGGCCTGGCGCCGCGCCCAGAAGGCGAGCGGCGAAGGGGCGGGCAGGAAACTCCAGCACTCCACGTCGGGAGGGGCGGCTGCGAGCGCGTCGACGAGCCTGAGATGCCCGTCCCGGAACCAGGTCAGCAACTCCGGGCCGTCCAGCTCGGGCAGGCCGCCGTCGGGATGGTACGAGGTGTGCCCCTCGGCGATGAACGCCGTGGCCCAGCGGTGGACCATGCCGGTGTGCCGCACCAGGTCCCGCACCTGCCAGTCCGGGCAGGTCGGCACCTTGGCGTCGGTCCCGGCCTCCGCCGCGGCCTCGACCAGCAGCTTGCCTTCCCGGTCCAGGGTTCGAATGAACTCGGCAATCTCCATGTGGGGAGTGTGCCGGATGCCGAACGTGTAGAAGTGCGGCTTCAAGTATTGCTGGCGCGGTGTTGGTGATGTCGTCACGTCGTCACGTGGTGACGTGGTGACGTGGTGACGTGTCCGTGAGCAGGGGCGCAACTGATCAAGGGCGTGGCGATGGGTGCGGTGCGGCAGGTGCTGGACGCCATCGCCCCCCCGCGCCGTACTGCGGCTCGGCGAGGCCGACATGGGCGGTCGCGAGCCTGACGAGGGCGACTGGGAGAACGGGTTCGCCGCGCGCGCCGCCCTGTGGATCCGCCACCTCGCCGACCGGGGTCACACCTGCATCGCCATGGCGCTGCCGGACCACGAGTTCCCGCTGACGAGGCGCGCCTGCGCTTCGCCCGCGAGACCGCGCGGCGGCTGGGACATCCGGCGCCGGCCCCCCTCGTCGTACCGCGGCCGAGGGCGGCCGGCACCGAGGCCGTTCGCGTGTTCCTCGCCGCGCACGACACCGTGACGACGGTCGCCGCCTTCGACGACGACGTGGCGCTGCGCACCCTGACCGCCCTTCAGGACCCCGGCGTCGTCGTACCGATGACGTGGCGGTCATCGGGTACGACGACACCGAGTAAGGCGCCCTGGTCACGCCCGCGCTCACCACGGTCCACCTCGACGCCGAGGCCCGCGGCCGCCGTGAGGCGCGGGCCGTGCGCGGCCGCGACGCCTCGGACATCGCCATCCATGACGCCGGGGCGGGTCGTCGTGCGCGACTCGACGTGATCCGCACGGCGATTCGCACGGCGATTCGCCACCGCTGGGCCCGCGGCGCCCGGGGACGGCCGCTTCCTGGCCCGCTCGTACGCGCGCGCAGCGGCCCGCGTCGTCAGCCCTCGGTCTTCTCGTCGAAGCTCGCGAAGTAGGCGGCGGCCATGTCCTCGTCGGCGTGGCCCTGGGCGGCGGCGCGGGCGAAGCGTTCGGCGCTCGCGGCGGCGACGTCGAGCCGGACGCCGTACCGCTCGCCCGCCTCGACGATCAGCCGGGCGTCCTTGGCGGCGGTGGACACGGCGAAGGAGGCCGGTGACAGCTGGTCGTTGAGGATGATCCCGGCCTTGGCGCGCAGATAGCCCATGTCCAGCGGGCCGCCCGCGATGGTGTCGAAGAAGCTCTGCGGGTCCACGCCCAGGGCCTTGGCCAGGGCCAGGACCTCGCCGGTCGCGTTGGTGGCGGCGAGGACCCAGCTGTTGGCCACGAGCTTGAGGCGGGTCGCGGTGCCCGCCGCGCCGTCCTCGCCGGTCCACACCGTACGGGCTCCGACGGCGTCGAAGACCGGCGTCACGGTTTCCCGTCCGGCGCTCGGGCCGGCGGCCAGGACGAGCAGCTGACCGGCCTCGGCGGGCTGTCGGGTGCCGAGAACGGGCGCGTCGTAGAAGACGAGGCCCTTCTCACGGGCGAAGTCGGCCAGCTCGCCGACGGCCTCGATCCCGGCGGTCGTCGACTGCACCCACGCGGCGCCGGCGCGCAGGGCGGGCGCGGCCTGCCGCATCACGTCCAGCGCGGCGGGGCCGTCGTACAGGATGGTGAGGACGACATCGGCGCCCTCGACCGCCTCCGCCGGGGTGTCGGCGACGTGCGCGCCGTCGGCGGTGAGGGGTTCGGCCTTGTCGCGGCTGCGGTTCCAGGCCCGGACGGTGTGTCCGGCGCGGGCGAGGTTACGGGCCATCGCGGCGCCCATGATCCCGGTGCCCAGGACACTGACGGTGAGCTTGTCGGTCATGACATCAACTTCCTGATCCGTGCGGTGCGTTGGTTACCACTGTGCCGTGATGTGTCGGGAAGGGCACAACCGGGGCTCCTCGCCTCGCGGGTTTCACCCGATGGCGGCGATGGCGGCTCCGGCGGGGCCGCCGAGCCGCTCTCCCGGCTTGCCGTCCTGCTTGCCGCTCTGTTTGTCGTCCTGTTTGTCGTCCTGCTTGGCGTGCGGTGGCGTGGTCGTCAGTCGGCCGTTGCCCGCCGTGTCCCGTATCCGATGACGGCGGCCACCGCGGCCAGCGTCGCCACGCTGGTGAGGGCGGCGGGCAGGGAGTACCAGTCGGCCATGAAGCCGATGGCGGGGGGACCGAGGAGCATGCCGCCGTAGCCGAAGGTGGAGGCGATGGCGACGCCGCTGGGGCCGGCGAGGGCACCGGCCCGTTCGACGGCGATCGGGAAGATGTTGGCGAGGCCGAGCCCGGTGACGGCGAAGCCGAGCAGGGCCGCCCACATGGAGGGGGCGAGCGAGCCGAGAAGCATGCCGACGGCGGCCATGGCGCCGCCCGCGACGACCGTCCGGGTCCGCCCGAGCCGTTCCAGGAGCGTGGTTCCGCCGAGTCGGCCGATCGTCATGGCGAGCGCGAAACACGAGTAGCCCGCCGCCGCGAGGCCCGGGTCGGCGTCCAGGTCCTGCTCCAGGTGCAAGGCGCCCCAGTCGGCCAGGGTCCCTTCGCCGTAGGCGGTGCAGAGGGCGATGAGACCGAAGGTGATGACGAGACCGCGGGTACGGGCGTCCAGGCGGCGTGGCGCGGTCTTCTCCTCTGGTGCGTTCTCGGGCGGTGCCGGGGGCTGGAGGCGCAGCAGGGTACGGCCGGCCACGGCGGTGACGAGCAGGCCGATCACCGTGAGGCCGAGCAGGTGCCGCGTCGGCGACAGCACGCCGGCGACGAGTCCGCCGAGTCCGGCGCCGATCATGCCGCCGAGGCTGAACGCGGCGTGGAAGCTGGGCATGATGGGCCGTTGCAAGGCCCTGACCAGGTCGACCGCCGCGCTGTTGAACGCGACGTTGATTCCGCCGTAGGCCGCGCCGAAGATCAACAGGACGGCGCCGAGGGTGAGTGGCGAGTGGGTGAACGGGGGGAGTGCGACGCTCAGGGACAGGAGTACGGCGCAGACGACGGTGATGCGGTGGTTGCCGTAGCGGTGGCAGAGCCGTCCGGTGAGCATCATCGTGACGACGGCACCGGCGGACACGCCGAGGAGCGCGAGGCCCAGGGTGCTGGCGGAGGCGCCGGTCTGCTCCTTGATGGCGGGGATACGGACGACCCACCCGGCGAAGACGAAGCCGTCGAGGGCGAAGAAGACGGTGAGGGCGATACGGAGCCGGGTGAGGTCGCTGCTGCTGCCCGGCACGGCGTTGTGCGATCGGGTTTTGTTTATGAGCGGCACAAAGTCAGGTTAGGTGGGTGCCGGTGGCTGGGCAAGGGAGCCTTCGTGGCGCTCACCGACGCGGGTCCGGCCGTAGGCCGGGACGTACCCGGCGAGCGCGGGGTTGGCGCCCCCGTAGGGCGAGGCAATTGTCGCGAGAGTCCCAGCGACACGCCGGGTTCACGGCGTGTCGCTGGGACTCACAACCCACTTGCCGGGGATCTGGCGGGATTCGCCGACGGCGTCAGTGCGGTCCCGGGGACTGCCAGGGCTGGGGCACGTCAGCCCGGTCGGCCAGCCCCGATCAGTCAGTCCAGTCAGTCCAGTCAGCCCAGTCGCCTTGCGGCTCGCTGGAGGAGTGTCCGCAACAGGGCCGTCTCTTCGGCGCCGAGGGCGGTCACGATGTGTTCCTGTTCGCGTTCGACCGCTGCCGTCCAGCGGGTCAGCGCTTCGCTGCCCCGCTCGGACACGAAAGCCAGTACCCGCCGTCGGTCCGCGTCGTCCACCCGGCGCAGGACGAGGTTGAGGGACACCATGCGGTCGACGACCTTGGTCAGGGTCGGCGCCGTCAGCAGGGCGAACTCGGCGATCTCGGTCATGGGGCGGCCCACGCCGTCGCCGAGGAACGACAGCACCCGCCACTCCTCAAGCGTCGCCCCCTCCTCTTTGAGGGCCCCGCCGAGCCTTTGGACGACGCTCCGCTCGGCGAGCGTGAGGGCTCGTGCCAGGTCGAGATCGGATACGGCCGCCGCGGTCGTCGTGGTCATCGCCCTGCCCGGTGTCGTCGTGATCGTGGGGGTGTACCGCCGCGGTCGCGGTCGTGCGGGCTTGCACGGCGGACGAGGATCGCGGAGAAGTGGGTTCCACGATACAGTCATTTCCTTATCGCCGTGAAATATTTTCGTAGCAACCAATCGCTAGTGTGAGCGCCTATGATCGAGAAGGCGTCTGTCCGGCTCGGCTCTCCGGCAGGCCGGACCCGTGACGCGTTGGATGTCGCCCTTGTGGTCCCGCTCCAGGGCCCCGCCGGGATCTTCGGCCCGTCCTGCGAGTGCTGCGCCCAGCTCGCGGCCGAGGAGGTCAACGCCGAGTCGGGTGTGCTGGGCAGGGAGCTGCGGCTGGTGCTCGTCGACGGCGGAGCGCCGCCCGAGCAGGTGGCGACGGAGATCGACGCGTTGATCTCCGGTGGTGTCATCGACGCGGTGGCCGGCTGGCACATCTCCGCCGTCCGCGAGGTCGTCGCCCCGCGAATCGACGGCCGCGTGCCGTACGTCTACACCGCCCTCTACGAAGGCGGTGAGCGGTCCCCGGGCGTGTTCCTCACCGGCGAGACCCCGAACCGCCAACTGCGGCCCGCGCTGCGGTGGTTCGCCGGCGAACTGGGCATCCGGCGCTGGACGATCGTCGGCGACGACTACGTCTGGCCCCGCTCCTCCGCCCGTGCCGCCCATCGCTACCTGCGCGAACTCGGCGGCGAGGTCTGCGACGAGATGTACGTGCCCCTCGGCACCGAGGACTTCGGCCCGGTCCTGGCCCGGGTCGCGGCCAGTGGGTGCGAGGCCGTCCTCATGCTGCTGATCGGTGACGACGCCGTGCTCTTCAACCGCGCGTTCACCGCGGCCGGGCTCGACCGCGACCACATCCGGTTCAGCTCGCTGATCGAGGAGAACGTTCTGCTGGCGACCGGGCCGGAGAACACCCGGGGCCTGATGACCTCGGCCGGCTACTTCGAGGACCTGCCGACCGCGTCCGGCCTCGACTTCGCCGCCGTCTACGGACGCCGGTTCGGGCCCCGGGCGCCGGTGCTCAACAGCCTCGGCGAGTCCTGCTACGAGGGCGTCCGTATGCTCACCGAGCTGCTGCGCAGGGCCGGAGACGTGGACGTGCCCCGGATCCAGGCGGCCGCCGAGGGGCTGGAGTACGAGACCCCGCGCGGCACGGTCCAGATACGGGACCGTCATCTCCATCAGCGTGTGTTCCTCGCCGCGGCCGACGGACTGCAGTGGGACGTGCTCCAGCAGCTGCCGTAGCCGGCTTCTGGTCGAGAGACCCCTTTTACCTGCATGTAACACGCCTACCTCTGGTCAATTGCTTCGGTTGGAAATACTTTTTTCTCGAAGCTTTTGGAGGTTGATTGTCCATGGCCACCTACCAGTACCGCTGCACGAACTGCGGAGCCTTCGACGTGATCCGTCCGATCGGCCGCGCCCTCCCCGAAGAGCCCTGCGCCGCATGCGGCGACCAGGCCCGCCGGGTCTTCACCGCCCCGCTGCTCAGCCGCACCCCGGCTCCGCTGGCCCGCGCCCTGCACGCCCAGGAGGCCAGCGCCCACGAACCGCGCGTCGTCACCGGGGTGCCTCCCATCCGCCGCCGGCCGACCCCGGCCGCCGATCCCCGGCACGCCCAACTACCCAAACCCTGAGCCCAGTTGTTCGGCCCCGAGCCCCATTGCCACACCCCTGACACGAAAGGCCGCCCCATGCCCGATGTCGTCTTCAGCGTCGACCAGGCCATGTCCATGCGCGATCAGAAGGTCCCCGGCCACAACCGCTGGCACCCCGACATCCCGCCCGCCGTCACGGTGAAGCCGGGCACCGACCTCCGTATCGAGTGCCGGGACTGGACCGACAACCAGATCGGCAACAACGACTCGGCCAACGACGTCCGCGATGTCGACCTCACCCACGCCCACATGCTCAGCGGCCCCATAGCGGTCGAGGGAGCAGAACCCGGCGACCTCCTCGTCGTCGACATCCTCGACCTGGGACCCGTGCCGCAGTCGGTGGGCGAGGGCTCCGGGCAGGGCTGGGGCTATACCGGCGTCTTCGCCAAGAACAACGGTGGCGGCTTCCTCACCGACCGTTTTCCCGACTCGTACAAGGCGGTCTGGGACTTCCACGGCCAGCAGGCCACCTCGCGTCACATCCCCGGCGTCCGCTACACCGGCATCACCCACCCCGGTCTCTTCGGTACCGCACCCTCCGCCGAGCTGCTGGCTCGCTGGAACGCTCGCGAGCAGGCCCTCATCGACACCGACCCGCACCGGGTGCCCGCGCTCGCCCTGCCCCCGCTCGCCGACAACGCGCTGGCCGGGACGGCGACCGGCGAGGCAGCCGCCCGCATCGCCGCCGAGGGCGCCCGCACGGTCCCGGCCCGGGAGAACGGCGGCAACCACGACATCAAGAACTTCACCCGCGGCTCACGGGTCTTCTACCCCGTCCTCGTCCCGGGCGCCCTGCTCTCCGGCGGCGACCTGCACTTCAGCCAGGGCGACGGCGAGATCACCTTCTGCGGCGCCATCGAAATGGGCGGCTTCATCGACCTGCACGTCGACCTGATCAAGGGCGGCATGGAGAAGTACGGCGTCACGACCAACCCGATCTTCATGCCCGGCAACGTCGCACCGCAGTACACGGAGTTCATCTCGTTCGTCGGCATCTCCGTCGACCACGAAACCGACACCAACCACTACCTCGACGCGACGATGGCCTACCGCAACGCCTGCCTCAACGCCGTCGACTACCTCACGACCTTCGGCTACAGCGGCGAGCAGGCCTACCTCCTGCTCGGTTCCGCCCCGATCGAAGGCCGGATCAGCGGCGTCGTCGACATCCCGAACGCGTGCAGCACCCTCTACCTCCCCACGGCGATCTTCGACTTCGACATCCGGCCGACGGCCGAAGGACCGAGGAAAGCCGATCGCGGTCAGTGCGCCGTCACGTCCTGAGGGTTCCGAAATAACCCTGAAGGTTTATAAATCACCTGAAAGTTCTGAAAGGCAAGACCATGAGCGACCATCTCACCTTCCAACTGGGCGACTTCACCACCCAGGGCGGCGCCACGCTGCGCGGCGCACACCTCGCCTACACGACGTACGGCGAACTCAACGCGGACAAGTCCAACGCGATCGTGTACCCCACCTGGTACTCCGGTCGGCACTGGGACAACGAGTGGCTCATCGGCTCCGGCATGGCCCTCGACCCGGAGCGGTACTTCATCATCGTCCCGAACATGCTCGGCAACGGTCTGTCCACCTCGTCGAGCAACACCCCGCCGCCGTACGACCGCGCCCGCTTCCCGGACATCACGGTGTACGACCAGATCGAAGCTCAGCACCGCCTGGTGACCGAGGAGTTCGGCATCGAGCGGCTCGCGCTGGTGACCGGCTGGTCGATGGGCGCGGGGCAGACCTACCAGTGGGCCGTCAGCCACCCGGAGATGGTCGAGCGGATCGCCCCCTTCTGCGGCTCCCCGCGTACCAGCTTCCACAACAAGGTCTTCCTGGAGGGCGTCAAGGCCGCGCTGACCGCCGACGCGGTGTACAACGGCGGCTGGTACGACGAGAAGTGGCCGACCACCGGACTGCGGGCGCTCGCCCGGGTGTACGCGGGCTGGGGCTTCTCGCAGGCCTTCTACTGGGAGAAGGAGTACGAGAAGCTCGGCTACACCTCCCTCGAAGACTTCCTCGTCGGCTTCTGGGAGGGCTTCTTCCTCGACGGCCGGGACCCCAACAACCTGCTCACCATGCTCTGGACCTGGCAGAACGGCGACGTCGGGCTCACCCCCGGCTTCGACGGGGACACGGAGGCGGCACTGAGCTCCATCAAGGCGACCACGCTCGACATGCCCGCCGAGAAGGACCTCTACTTCCCGCCGGAGGACGAGGCCTGGGCCGTCAGCCACATACCCGGCGCCGAAGTCCGCGTGATCCCCGGCATCTGGGGCCACTTCGCCGGACACGGCAGCAACCCCGAGGACACCGAGTTCATCGACACGGGCCTGAAGGAACTGCTGGCCAAGCCGGGCGGGTTGGCGTAGCCATGACCAACGGAAGCGCAAGACGTACAGGATCCGTAAGGCGTACTGGAGCCGCAGGATCCACAGGACGCGCGGGACGGATCAGGCTGCCGCACGAGGTCAGTGCCTCGATCGTCGCCTTCGCCACCGTTTTCCTGCTGATGAGCCCGCTCAAGATGCCGACTTGGGCGATCTTCATCACCTGGGCCGGCACATTCCTTCAGGGCGGTCCGAGCCGCTCCCACGCGACCGCGATGGTCACCGCCACGACCACGGGGGCGGGGTTCGGGGCCGTGGCCGTGCTCCTCAACCGGGAGACAGGCACGATGTTCGGCACCGGCGCCTTCGCCCAGGCCCTCGCCCTGGCCGTGGTGATCTTCGTCGTCAACGGCACACTGCTGGCGACCGGCCGACTGAAGCCGTTCGCGCTCATCCCGGGCATGTTCTTCGGTTTCGCGTCGCTCTTCGCCACGTATTTCGGCGGTTTCGGCTACGACGCCGGTCA
This sequence comes from Streptomyces sp. NBC_00878, assembly GCF_026341515.1. Lineage (NCBI taxonomy): Bacteria > Bacillati > Actinomycetota > Actinomycetes > Kitasatosporales > Streptomycetaceae > Streptomyces > Streptomyces sp. NBC_00878. Next base: position 9,883,885 of record NZ_JAPEOK010000001.1, read on the forward strand.
TCTCGGCGCCGCCTTTGTCAGCGCGGCCGCGATGTGTGCCCTCGGCCCGCTCTGCGCCACCCTCGGACTACGGCTGATGTTCGCCCCACCGGCCCGCGGATCAGCGGATCCGATCCCAGTCCGACAGGAATGACGTGAGGGTGCGCATGTAGTCCTCCCGGTCCTCCCACATCGCCATGTGTGCGCTGTTCGGGAATTCGACCCTCTCGGTGAAAGGGAGATGCTGTTCCAGCGTGTCCGTGGAGTCCACGGCGAACTCGTCGTAGCGCCCGCGAGTCAGCAGAACGGGCTTCCTGATCCGGGGCAACTGTGAAGTGCGGTCCCAGGAAGAGAGGTTGCCGGTCATCACGAACTCGTTCGGCCCGTTCATCGTGGCGTACACCTGGTTGCCGTCGACATTCGCGGCGCTGCGCAGCAGGGCTTCGGGGTACGGGTCCAGACGGCAGAAGTAGTTCGCGTAGAAGACGTTCACCGCGTCCAGATATTCGGGCGCGGTGTAGTCGCCCTTCGCCTCGTATTCGTCCAGGACGCGCTGCACATCGGCCGGGAGGAGCGTGCGCAGATACCGGGTGCCCGCGACGAACTGCGGCGCGCTGGACGAGGTGCTGGCCAGTACGACGGCGCCCACCTCGCGGGGCCGGCGCAGCAGGTACTCGATGGCGAGCCAGCCGCCCCACGAGTGTCCGTACAGGTGAAAGTGGTGCAAGTTGAGCGCGCGCCTGACCGCCTCCAACTCGGCGACGAACCGGTCGATCCGCCAGAGTGCGGTGTTGTCCGGCTTCTCCGAGCGTCCGCAGCCGAGTTGGTCGTAGAACACGACCGGCCGGTCGGTGGCCAGGTCACCGAGGGACTCGAGGTAGTCGTGACCCGCCCCCGGTCCGCCGTGGAGCACGAGCAGCGCCGGACGCCGTCCACTGCCGACGACGTTCACCCAGACCCGGCCGCCGGGGACATCGACGTACCGCTCGCCGGGCCGGAGCCCGGACGCGCCACCGGAATGGGCCATGGCCGGAGTGGCCGTGGACACAAGGCCGCCGACCGCCAAGGCGCCGGATGTCTTGAGAACGTTGCGACGGTTGATCATCGTCATGGACTCTCTGCTCTCATGTTCGGCCCGCCGCATGGATGGACGGTTGCCAGCGTCCCCGAGGTGTCCAACTAACCTTCCGCCAGCCTAACTTGATGGTGCATCGGCCACTTGACCTATCACCGCCGGGACGTTGGTCACAGAACAGCCACTTATTTCACATGGCCTCCGCTTTTGCTCCCCTTGGGCACTACGGTCACTTCACCCGAAAACGCCCTGGGGGACGAAATGGCCAACCCGTACACCACACCCACTCCGCCGACGCCACGCCCGCCCGACACCCGTCCCCTTCGCAAGCGCGCTCAGGTGTGGATCGGCGGCTCTGGCCTGTTCATCGCGGGTGCGCTCATCGCGGCGACCGGGAACGGCGGGCAAGAACCCGTCGAGGCCAGAGTCGAGCCCGCAACGACCATTACCGCGACCGTGACGGCAACTCCCGAGCCCGGCCCGACAGTTACTGAAACCGTCAAGGCCAAGGCGCAGCCCCGCCCCACGGTCACCGTCACCACGACCGCGGCCGCCGTGGCCGCCGACAGCGGCAGCGACAGTGACAGCGACGGTGGTGGCCAGGACAGCACCGGCACGTGCTCGATCGTCTCCAACTCGGGGAACTGCTACTCGGCGGGACAGTTCTGCCGGAACAGCGACCACGGGGCCGACACCACCACCGCCGACGGTACGAAGATCAAGTGCGCGTACAGCTCGAACGCTTGGCGCTGGACGTACATCTGACGGGACAGGGCCGCCACGACTCAGCCTTGCCGCCCTGCTCCGGGTCTGGCACGATCGCTGCGCCTGTCGCCCACAGTGACAGGTGGCGCTCGTCAAGGAGGTCCGGTGCACAGACGGTGGCTGTTCATCGCGGCGGCCTCGGCGCTCATCGTCGTCTCCTTGGTCGTGGGATTCCTCCTTGACCACGAGGCCGACTCCGGGCCCGCCGAGGCCGCGCCCGTCGGCGGCACCCAGGCGGGTGTCCCGCCCGCGACGGGGCCGTCCCCGACTACGTCCCTCAGCGCGACCGACGGCACGGCGACTCCGTCGGCCAAAGGCACCCCGCGCAGAGAGTCCGCTCGTGCGACCACCGCGCCGGCGAAGTCTTCGGCCGCGGACACCCCGCAATCCGGGTCTGCCGCCGCGCCGTTGGCGGGACGTATACGGCCCGGCGTCACCTACCGAGGAGTCGCCACCTTCTACGACTCGGACGGTACGGGCGCCTGCCTGTACGACGCGAGCGGTGACGTCATGACCGCGGCGATGAACCACACGGACTACGAATCCGCCAAGGCGTGCGGGGCGTACGTACGCGTTCGCGCGGCCAACGGGGCCTCCATCACGGTCCGCATCACCAACGAATGCCCAGGAGAATGCGCACCCGGTCACATCGACCTCAGCGCACAGGCCTTCGCGAAACTCGCCCCGCCCTCGCTCGGCGAGATCCCGATCACCTGGACGCTGCTGAGCCCCAGTGCCGCCGACACGATCTCGGTCCGGTACAAGTCCGGGTCCTCGCGCTATTGGTGCGGCGTCCAGGTGATCGGCCACCGTAATCCGGTGGCCCGGCTCGAAGTCCGCGCCGGTAGCGGTTGGCGTCAACTGCCGCGCACCGACTACAACTACTTCATCTCCGACGGCGGCAGCGGGTGCGGCGGCGAGATCAGGATCACCGACATCTTCGGCGAACAGCTCACGGTCACAGGGATCGCGCTGACGCCGGACGCCGTGCAGTCGACCCGGGTCCAGTTCGCCAAGCGCTGACCCTGGGAAGGGCCATATTCCGGGTTCCGGATTCCGTGTTCGTCGGTCCGGTCTACGTGGACGATGCGCGGGCGCCGACCATCCAACAGGCCGCGGTGAAGCGGACTTCCGTGCCCTGTACGAAGCGGTCGAAGGCGGCGCGGACCGTTTCGATGATCTGCGCGCGTGTCTGCTCGTCCGCCTCGCGCAGGACCAGGCCGAGTGGACCGAGCCGGGTGAAGTAGCCGACCAGTTCCCGCTCGGGGAGGGTGCAGGCCACGTCGATCGGGCGGATGTCGATCCCGGCCCAGCCGCTCTCCGCCAGGATGCGCTCGATCCTGTCCGGGTCGGCGAAGGCGAACTGCCCCGGCTCGTCCGGTCGGCGGGCGGGAAGGTTCGGCAGGAACGGCGCCGCGGCGCGTTCGGCCGTCGTCATGAACGGATTCTCCGCGGGGCCGCGCCACACGAGGAACCGCAGCTCGCCCTCGTCCTTCGCGGCACGCCGTAGGTTCGAGAAGGCTCGGACGGAGTCGTTGAAGAACATGACGCCGAAGCGCGAAATGATGGCGTCGAAGGCGGCGGGCCCGAGCGGCTCATCCTGCGCGTCGGCACAGATGAACTCGGCCCGCGTGCCTTCCCGCTCGGCGCGTGCCCGGGCGGCGGCGATCATCGGTTCCGAAATGTCGATGCCCACGCAGCTGCCCGCCGGACCGAGCCGCCGCGCGACGGCCAGTGTGGTGCTGCCCGTGCCACAGCCGACGTCGAGCACATGGCCTCCGCTCTCGGCGGACACCTCTTCGACGAGAAGGTCTTCGAAGGGCCGCAACAACTCGTCCAGTACTGGCTGGGCCTCGACCCAGGCATGGGCGGCGGGTCCGTTCCAACGGGCCGCCTGTTCGTCGTCGGTCTTGCGGGTGGCGTCCATGTCCGTCTCCTGTGCTTGCCTTCGTCGGTCCCAGGTGAAAGCGTGCTACTTCAAGTCGACTTGAGGTCAAGAGAATGACAGACCTGGACATCTCCGAGGTGGCGCACCGCGCCGGGGTTCCCGCTTCGACGCTGCGGTTCTACGAGGAAAAGGGGCTGATCGCCCCGATCGGCAGGCGGGGGCTGCGCCGTCAGTACGATCCCGGCGTACTTGAACGTCTGGCGCTGATCGCGTTGGGGCGTACCGCCGGATTCTCGCTGGAGGAGATCGCGCGCATGTTCGCGCCGGACGGGCAGCCGCGCATAGACCGGCAAGTGCTTGTGTCCAAGGCGGAGGAGTTGGACAGGACCATCCGCGAACTCGGCGTCCTGCGCGACTCCCTGCGGCATGCCGCCGCGTGCCCCGCGCCGAGCCACATGGAATGCTCCACCTTTCGCCGCCTCCTCAAGGCCGCCGCGTCCGGCGGTGTCGCGGTCCCGCCCCGTCACCGGCCCCGGACGGGCCCCGGTTTGTAGGATGCTTCCCATGTCAGACGCCCCGCCCCGCCCCGAACCGTTCGCGTCACAGACAGAGCCGGCGGTGCTTGCGGACCTCCGGGCGCGGTTGCGCGCGACGCGCTGGCCGGATGCGCCCGAGGACGCCGGGTGGTCCCTCGGGACCGACGTCGCCTACCTGCGCGAGCTCGTCGCCTACTGGGCGGACGGGTTCGACTGGCCGGCGCAGGAGGCGGCGCTCGCCCGGCTGCCCCGTTTCCGCGTCCCGCTCGGTGGCCTGGGTATCCACTTCGTACACGCCCGGGCCGTCGCGCCGACCGGGCCAGTCCTGCCGCTCGTCCTCAGCCACGGCTGGCCGGACTCGTTCTGGCGCTACACGAAGGTCATCCCGCTCCTCACCGATCCCGGCGCGCACGGTGCCGACCCCGCCGACGCGTTCGACGTGGTCGTGCCCGACATGCCGGGCTACGGGTACTCCGACCGCCCCACCGGCGCGCCACTCGACTCCATCGCCGTCGCCGGACTGTGGGCCGAGCTCATGCATGTCCTCGGCTACGCGCGGTTCGGTGCGGCGGGCGGGGACATGGGCAGCCACGTGAGCCGCTACCTCGCACTCGACCACCCCGACCGGGTCGTGGCCGTCCACCGCATGGACGCGGGCCTGCCCGTCCTCACCGGCGATCCGGCGGACCTCGCGCCGGAGGAACGCGCATGGATCGAGGACGTCACGGCCTGGGGCGCGGCCGAAGGTGCCTACGGTGCCATGCACCGCACAAAGCCCCAGACCGCCGCCTTCGGGCTCACCGACTCGCCGGCCGGCCTCGCCGCGTGGATCGTCGAGAAGCTCCGGGCGTGGAGCGACTGCGACGGCGACATCGAGCGGAGCTTCACGAAGGACGAGATCCTCACGAACGTGATGCTCTACTGGCTCACGGGGACGATCGGCTCGTCGATGCGCATGTACCGCGCGAACGCGGCGATCCCGCCCGGGCAACTCGCCCGCCGGGTCGAGGTGCCGTCCGGATTCTCGCTCTTCCGCGGCGACGTCGTCCGCCCACCGCGGGCCTGGCTCGAACGCACGACGAACGCCGTACGCGTGACCGAACCCCCGCGCGGCGGCCACTTCGCACCGTTCGAGGAACCCGAGCTCTACGCGGAAGAGGTGCGTGCGTTCTTCCGCCCCTTCCGCACGGCGGCAACGGACTGAGGGCGAGGCCACGAGGCCACCGGGCCAAGCGGCCTCGCGGGCCCGGCAGGGAGGTCTCGTACTCGGTCTGTCTTGATCGGCGTTCGGACGAACCCGAGCCCCCGGGGCTCTCGGCCTACCGGGCGCCGACCAGCACCTCCGCGGCGGCCACTCCGGAGGCGGCGGTGGCGCCGTGCGTGAAGATCTGTACTGCTGCCGGGACAGCGGCGCCCGGCAGACCCATCTCCACGACGATCGCGTCGGGACGCGCCGCGAGGAGGTCTCCGAGGGCGCGGGCCATCCACTCGTGCCGGGAGGCGTCCCGGACGACGAGGACCAAGGGCCGTCCTGTGGCCGGTTCCAGCACGCAGGCCTCCAGGGCGGCGCTGCGCGAGTGCAGTTCGTGGTTCTGCACCCGGACGGTGGTCGTGCCGGGCAGTCGCTCGCTCAGCGGGGCGGCGACGCCCCACGGGGTCTCCTTGCCGATGGCCAGGTTGGTGGCGGCCACGAACTCCACCACGTGCGGCGCGGCGGACAGGGGCAGGGCGTCCCGAACCGCTCCGGCCAGCCGGATCGCGCGGCGGGCGGCCGCGAAGCCGATGTCACCGCTGATCGTGTCGACACTGTCTGCCTGGGCCAGACCGGCCGACCAGGCCGCGAACGACCGTACGCGCCCGGCCGCCTCCTCAAGTCGCTCCCGCGTGAGGCCTCCGCGGGCCACGGCGTCGACGAGAGCGCCGGCGAGCAGGCCGACGGTGGCCTCCTCGGCGTTCTCGCCGCCGACGCAGACCGCGTCGGCACCGGCGATGACGGCCTTCACCGTGGCGCCGTCGATTCCGTAGCGGTCGGCGACGGCACCCATCTCGATGGCGTCGGTGACGGTCATGCCCTCGAACCCGAGCTCCCCTCGGAGCAGATCGCCCAGGATGCGCGGGCTGAGCGTGGCGGGCAGCTCGGGATCGTACGCGGGGACCAGGAGGTGGCCGCTCATCACCGCGCGAACCCCCGCGTCCACGGCGGCTCGGAACGGCGGCAGGGCCTGGGCGGCGATCTCCTCACGGTCGGCACCGTAGGTGGGCAGGCCGTGGTGGGAGTCGACGGCGACATCGCCGTGGCCGGGGAAGTGCTTGGCACAGGCGGCGACCCCGGCCGACTGAAGCCCGCGGATCCACGCCGCGGTGTGCCGGGACACCACCTTCGGGTCGACGCCGAAGGACCTGACCCCGATGATCGGGTTGTCGGGGTTGGAGTTGACGTCCGCGCTGGGCGCGTAGTCGAGGCTCACGCCGACGGCGCGCAGCTGGCGGCCCAGGTCGGCGGCGACGGACTCGGTCAGTTCCGTGTCGTCGACGGTTCCGAGGGCGAAGTTGCCCGGCCGGGTGGAGCCGGTCGCGGACTCGATACGGGTGACGTCGCCGGCCTCCTCGTCGATGGCGATGATCAACTCAGGGTTTTCCGCGCGCAGTTGGCCGGTCAGCCGGGCGACCTGGTCCAGCGAGACGATGTTGCGGGAGAAGAGGACCACGGATGCGAGTCCGTCGCCGATCTCGCGCAGAACCCAGTCCGGTGCCTCGGTGCCCACGAACCCCGGCTGCAGGACGGAGAGCGCCAGCCGGTGCGACTCCTTGCTGTGCTTGCTGGAGACCATCGCGTGCGTCCGCCTTTCGGGTAGGGCCCCGCGTTTCCGCGCCGCCGACGCGGCGCACCGACACACGGCACCGATTTGGTACAGACCACGGTAAAGACTTGGTTCAGACCAATGGGTTTTCGCTCAGGCTAGCCGCCCGTGTCAAGGGGGCGCGGGTCGGCGCCAGTCGTGCCCTGAGGTCCGTTGTGCGAGGTGACCGCGTTTTCGCTCGCTCTCAACCGGCCCTGGATGTAGGTGCTTTGGGGGCGACATGCGGGCAACGACCTGTTTGACATGGCGAGTTGGTCTAGTCCAAGTTAGGCCCACGCGAGTTCAGGGGGGGACTGGCGCGGCACTCGATGCAGTGACCCTGTAGGCCGACCTTCTCTCTTCCTGCCGTGTGACGTGCGCCGCTTGTGGCGCCTGCGCACGGCGCCGGTGCGCGTCCGGACGGGCGGTGCGCAGACCGCCGCCCGTCCGGATCCACGCGATTCACGTGCCGCAAGCCACCGGTGACCGCGTTTCCGTCCCCGTCGACACGTCCGTCGACGGCGCAGCCCGAGGCCCGGAGCAACTGCATGCCCATGCCCGACCACTATCTCCATCGAGCCGCTTCTCGCGTGCCCTACTTCAGCGCGGACGGCGAGACCTATCTGGCGCAGACCCCGCTGCGCGACCTGAAGAAGACCGTCCCGCTCAGGGTGCTGTCCGAAGAGGACTTCGCCTCATGGCAGACCTACGGCTACGTCGTGGTGAAGCAGGCCGTCCCCGCCTCGGCTGCCCGCAGCCTGCTGGACTTCACCTGGGACTTCCAAGGGCTCGACCCCGATCGCCCGGACACCTGGTACGAGGACCGCGAGTACCGCTCGGATCTGGACCGGGACCTGCACATCTACGGCTTCGTCGAGGCCTACCATCACCAACTCCTCTGGGACAGCCGCCAGATGCGGCGGGTCTACGACGCGTTCGTCGACGTGTGGGACTGCGAAGAGCTGTGGGTGACCCTCGACCGGCTCAACCTGAACCCGCCCAACATCAAGAACCGCGACCGGGCCCTGATCCCTCGTACGGACGAAGGGTTCGACATCGAGCTGCACTGGGATGTCGACACCACGTTCGGCATACCGCCGCAGCGGGTCCAGGGGATCATCGCGCTCAACGACACCAGTCCGGAACTCGGCGGCTTCCAGTGCTGCCCCGAGCTGTTCCGCGGGCTGGACCGGTGGAAGGCGCTCCAGCCGGACGACCGTGACCCGATCCGGCCCAGGATCGACAGGGCCGAGTTCCCCGTCGTACGACCGGAGCTCCAGGCCGGTGACCTGCTGATCTTCAACGGCCTGCTGGCACACGGAGTCGCCCCCAACACCTCCGACCGGAACGGCGTGCGGGCGGTGCAGTACCTGTCGATGATGCCGGCGCTGGAGACGCACGAGGCACTCCGACGTTCACGGGTCGACTCGTGGCGCACGCTCAGTACTCCGGACTGGAACGCGACCCTGCTCGGCGACGCCGTGCGGCACGAATCCCTGAGGTACGGCAGGGCCGAACTCAGCGACCTGGGCGCCAAGTTGCTGGGCCTCGCGTCCTGGAACGGTGCGGACGCGGCGGACCTGGCAGACGTGGCGGACCTGGTGGAACTGGCGGAATCGGACGAGCCGGTCGGAGAAGCGGCATGCGCAGAATATGTCTGACCCTTCCCACCAACAGGCCGTGCTCCGCGACGATCGAGGCCATCGGTGAGGAAGCGGCCTACGCGGCCGAGCACTTCGACACCGAGGTCCATCTGCTGATCCTCGACTCCTGCGACCCGCCCGCCTACGCGGAACACGCTGAGACCGTGCGGCGGCTGCCCGCCGGCGCGCGCATCGTCGTACACCACCTCGACGAGGCGCGGCAGCGGGACTTCCTCCAACGGGCGATCGGCCGGGCCGATACGACTAAACCCGACCTCCTGCTGGAACTGATGCTCCCCGCGGGCCTTTCCTACGGCGCCTGCACCAACCGCGCCTTTCTCATAGGCATCGCGCTCGGCTGCGAGTCCGTGCACCGCAGGGACTCCGACAGCCGGTACCAGGTCGTGAACGGCGAGACCGTCTTCCCCATTCACCACGAACTCACGGCGCTCGGCAGACGCGCGGCCGACGTCGCGCACGACGTCACCGAGAACGCGCTGGCCGCGCGACACGCGGACAAACGGGTCGCGATGGTGGGCAGCTCCTTCGTGGGTGAACTGTCCGTGGACATCGGCGAGATCCTCCGGATCGACCCAGACGTCTACTACGACGTGGTCAGCCTGTGGGCGCCCGTCCACTGGTCCGACGAGGAGAAGAAGCAGCTCGTCGACGAGTCGTTCAAGGGGGCGGGCGCGGACACGTTCGTCCGGGACCGCTCGACGCTGGCCCTGGTCGACCCCATGCGCGTGGACATGTGCAACATCAGCTTCCACGGCGTGCACGAACACGCGCCGCTGCCACCCGCCACCGACACGATCGGCAGCGACTACTTCCTGATCCACCTGGTCCACGACGCCGCGCTGCCCGGTGTGCTGCACAACCGGAACATCGTGAACTTCTACACCGGCGAACGCCGCACCGACTCCGGCTTCACGGCGTACCAGACGCGCTACGTCAAATTCCTGCTGTCGATGCTCTACTTCAACGTCGTCTACGACGGGCTGGCCGAGGCGGGCCCGGCGCTGCTCGACGACCGGGGACAGGTGCGCGCGCCCGTCGTCGCGCGGCTGGTGCGAGAGAGCACGGGGCTCGACCGCGGTGAGAACGTCCAGCGGTTGGACATCCTCGACGCCGCGTACCGGAAACTGGGCGGTGCGTACGCCGAGTTCGCCGACTTCCTGGCGACCCGCCGCGAACGTCTCCTCGACGAAGCGCGCAGCGACATCGAGGACTTCGCCCTCCTGGTCGAGGCATGGGAGCCGCTGGTGGGCGCGGCCCGGCGCACCCCCGTACACGTATCTGCGGGGCGGCCGGGGTGAGAGCGGCCACAACGCACGAGTCCGCAACGCACGAGTCCGCAACACATGGGTCGGCAACACATGGGTCGGCACCACATGGGTCCGCAACGCACGTGTCGGCAATGCACGGGTCGGCGACACATGGGTCTCCACCACATGGGTCCGCAACACATGAGTCCGCGGCCCTGCTCGCCGCGCTGGCCGCCGCCGACGAGGACCGGATCGTCTTCGACCTGACCGGGATCGAGAACGGCTACGAGACGCTGCGGCGCGAACTGCCCGGAGTCCACGTGCGGTTCGCGATGAAGGCATGCCCGGTGGACGAGGTGCTCAGGTGCCTGGCGCGGAGGGGCGCCGGAGTGGACGGGGCGAGCCCGCGTGAACTGGAGCAGGCGCTGCGGGCGGGGGTTCCGGTCGAGCGCGTGCACTACGGCAACACCATCAAGTCCGACCGGGACATCGCCGAGGCCCATCGTCTCGGCGTCAGGGACTTCGTGACCGACAGTCTGGAGGACGTGGCGGCGATCGCGGCCCACGCGCCGGGAGCCCGGGTGTTCTGCAGGCTGACGACCAGCGGCGAAGGGGCCCTGTGGGGCCTCAGCAACAAGTTCGGCTGCCCGCCCGCCGACGCGGTACGGGTGCTGGAGGCGGCGCGTGACCTGGGACTGACACCCTCGGGCCTGTCCGTGCACGTCGGTTCCCAGCAGATGACGGCGGACGCCTGGCACAGCGCCGTCGATTCGCTGGCGGACGTCCTCACCCTCCTGGGCCGGCGCGGGATGACCCTGGACCACGTCAACCTCGGCGGCGGTCTTCCGGCGCTCGGCTGTCTCGACAGGTTCGGCAACCCCCTGGATCCGCCGATGGACAAGATCTTCGCCGTGATCCGCGAGGGAATGCGGTACCTCCGAGATGTTCACGGCGACCACCTTCAGTTCGTCATGGAGCCCGGGCGTCATCTGGTCGCCGACCACGGAGCCATCCGGGCCCATGTGGCCCGGCTGTCCGAGCGGCGGGGACCGAGCGGCGAGCGCCAGCACTGGCTCTACCTGAGCTGCGGCAAGTTCAACGGCCTCTACGAGATGGACGCGCTGCAGTACCGGCTCGTGTTCCCCACGCACCGCGATGCCGAGTGCGTCCCCGCCGTCGTGGCGGGTCCCACCTGCGACAGCGACGACGCGTACCTCCACGAACACGGCGGTCTCGTCCAGGTACCCAAGGACCTGGCGTCGGGGGATCCGGTCTGGGTGATGTCCAGCGGTGCCTACGCGATCAGTTACATGACCCGCGGCTTCAACGGTTTCGATCCGCTCCCGTACACCTGGACGAAGGCGGGTCGCCCGTGAGTGACGTCGTACACATACGCCACATCACCGACGCCGACTGGGACGGCATCGTGGCCATCGAGTCCCGCGCCTACGCCGGACTCGGCCTGTCGGAGGGGCGTACGGCGCTGCGGTCCAGGGCGGACGTCTCACCGAGTACGTGCTTCGTCGTGGACGTCGGGTCCGGTCCGGCCGGGTACCTGCTGGCGTTGCCCTGTCCCGCCTTCCGGTACCCGGACCTGGCGCGGCCCGAGGAGGCGATGAACCCGCCGGACCCCGCGCCCGACCCTCGCAATCTGCACCTGCACGACATCGCCGTCACCGAGGGCCTGCGCGGCAGGGGACTGGCGAAGAGGCTTCTTCACCACCTCACCCTGACGGCCCGGTCGCGCGGGTACCAACGGATCTCGCTGATCGCCGTCGGCCGCAGCGACTCGTTCTGGTCGGCGCGCGGGTTCACCGCGTACCCGGGGATCTCTCCCGGCGGTTACGGCACGAACGCCGTCTACATGTCCAAGGCGGTGCCGACCGACCTGGGCGCACAGCCTGAGCCGACCGGCGTGGTGCCGGGCGGCCCCTCCGTCCCCACGAAGCGAGCTGATGTGCGTGTCCCATGTCCATGACCCCTTTGTCCGCGGCCAGTTGGCCATCGCCGCACTGTTCTGCTCCCTCGGTTTCCAGTACGCCACCTGGGCCGCGCGGATCCCCGCCATCAAGGCGGACCTCGCCCTGACCGCGGCCGAGGTGGGTGTGCTGCTGATGGCGGCGGGGATCGGCGCGGTGGCCTCGTTCCCCCTGGTCCCGGTGCTCCTGAAGCGGTTGGGTTCGGCGCGGCTCGCACTCCTGTCGGCCCTCTGCCTGACGCTCCTGCTCCTGGCACTGGCCGCGGCGCCGAACTATCCGGTCGCCCTGCTGGTCATGTGTGTCGACGGCGTCTTCGTGGGATGCCTGAACGTCGCCATGAACGCGCAGGGAGCAGCACTTGAGACACGGCACGAACGCAACGCCATGGCCAGGCTGCACGCGACCTTCAGCGCCGGCTCCCTGCTCGCGGCGCTGCTCGCCTCCGGCATGAACGCGGCGACCTCGTCGGTCATGGCGCACTTCGGCGTGGCGGCCGTGGTCCTCGTCCTGCTGGCCGCCGCCGCGCGGCCCGGTCTCCTCACCGACGACGAGCCTGCCACGGAGAAGGAACGCAAGACCGGCGGCGGATGGAACCTTCCGTCGCGCATGACGCTGTGGATGTGCTGCGCCATGGCGTTCGGCACCGTGACCGAGGGTGCCATGAACGACTGGTCCGCCCTCTACATGAAGGACGTGGCCAAGGCGTCGGCGGAACTGGCGCCCATGGGTATCGCCGTGGTGTCGGGAATGATGGTCGTGGCCCGCCTCTTCGCCGACGGCTGGCGCAGCCGCTACGGCGACGGACGCGTGGTTCTCCTCGGCAGCGCACTGGCCGCCGCCGGACTGGCGTTCGCCCTGGTGAGCGGGGGAGTGGTGCCTGCCCTCATCGGGTTCGCCTGTGTCGGACTCGGATGTGCGGCCGTGACGCCGTGCGTCTACGTGGCCGCGGCCAAACAGGGCCCGGACGCGCTGGCTCTCGTCGCCGCCACGGGAACGACGGGTCTGCTGGCCGGCCCGCCGTTCATCGGTTTCGTGGCGAATGCCAGCAGCCTGGTGTGGGGGCTGGGAGTGGTCGCCGCCGCGGCGGTAGCCGTGTCCCTGTGCAGCACGCAGATCCGCTGGACACCGGTGAACGGCTGAACCGTGCCGTGCCGTGCAGCCTTGCTCGGCCGCCGGGTCACTGCCCCGGGAGCCATTCGCCGAGGGCGTCGATGAGGCGGTCGAGTGGGGGCCGGACGGTGGAGCGGTCCGTCTTGACCGTGCGGCCGTCGAACCGCAGCGTGTACTGGAACAGGTCGGACGCCCCCGTGTCGATCGTGACGTCGGGGACGTCGTCGAGTGCCGAATCTCCGAGCAGCGTGCGCAGTTCCGTGAACTGGGCCGCGCTCGTACGGCGCACCACGGGCTCGCCCTTGTCGACCGCTTGGACTCTGCCGTCGCCCCGGAGAATCACCTGCTGGTCGACCCCCGCGAAACCGCCGCTGACCGTCATGGTCACCAGCTTCTGATCCGGCCCGGTGACGGGCACCGGCGATGGGCTCCTCGAACCCGAAGCCGAACCTGAGCCCGAAGCCGACACCGACGGGGAGGGCGTGGGCGAGACCGGCTGCGACGACGACGTGGAGGTAGGGGTCGTGGTGCTGCTCGCCGTTCCCGTCGCATCCGGTGGATCCGCCGAATCGTCGCCCGACCCGGAGGCGCAGCCGGTCAGAACCAGTACCCCGATCGCGAACACCGACGCCGCCCTCGCGGCTGTACGCCCACCGAACACCGTGTACCCGCCTGTCGCCTGTCGTCCGTCGATTGCGGCCCGGGTGCCATGCTGTCAGTTCCGCGTCGTGTCAGGAGGCCTTCATGCCCGAGCCGTCCGTCCTCGCTTCGCTGGTGTCCGCGCTGCGCAGCGGGTCGATCGAAGTCGTCGACCTCACGTCGCCGTTGTCGTCGTCGACACCTGTGCTCCCGTTGCCGCCCGAGTTCGGCCAGACGGCGGTGTTCGAACTGGAGGAGATCAGCAGATACGACGACCGGGGGCCTGCCTGGTACTGGAACAACTTCCGCAGCGGCGAGCACACCGGCACCCACTTCGACGCCCCGAATCACTGGGTGACCGGCAAGGACCTCGCCGACGTGGCGTCCGTACCGGTGAACCGGCTGGTCGGACCGGGCGCCGTGCTGGACTTCACCGCGGAGGCGGCTCAGAACCCCGACTTCCTCGTGGAGGTGGATCACGTGAAGGCGTGGGAGGCGGAGCACGGGCCGCTGCCCGACGGCGGCTGGCTGTTGCTGCGTACCGGCTGGGACGCGCGCTCGCAGACGCGGGAGACGTTTCTCAACGAGGACGAGAACGGCTCGCACACCCCTGGCCTGTCGGCGGAATGCGCCCGTTGGGTGGCGAAGGAGTCGCCCGTCGTGGGCCTCGGCGTCGAGACGGTGGGCACCGACGCCGGTGGGGCGCACTCGTTCGACCCGGTCTTCCCGTGTCACTCCTACCTCATGGGCAGCGACAAGTACGGGCTGACCCAGTTGCGGAACCTGGCGGCACTGCCGGCGACCGGCTGCGTCGTCATCGCGGGACCGTTGCCGATCGTCACGGGGTCCGGCTCACCCGCCCGGGTGCTGGCACTGGTGGAACGTTCGTGAAGGTCGCCGAGGCCGTCGGGCGGGCGCTGTCCGCGGCCGGGGTCGGCCAGGTCTTCGGCGTGGTCGGCTCGGGCAACTTCCATCTCACCAACGCCATGGTCGCGGCGGGTTCGCGGTTCGTGGCCGCACGTCATGAAGGCGGCGCGGCGACCATGGCCGACGCGTACGCCCGGACCAGCGGCACGGTGGCCGCGCTGAGCGTCCACCAGGGCCCCGGCCTGACGAACGCCATGACCGGCATCGCCGAGGCGGCCAAGAGCCGTACGCCGCTGCTCGTGCTGGCGGCCGAGGTGACCGAGCCGCGGTCCAACTTCTACGTCGACCAGGAGGCGTTGGCGCGCTCGGTGGGCGCGGTGACGGCACGCGTGACGTCGGCGGAGGACGCGGTCACGCAAGCCCTCGACGCCGTTCGACGAGCCGTGTGCGAGCGGCGGACGGTACTGCTCAACCTCCCGCTGGGTGTACAAGCCCTCGACGCACCCGATGACGAGTGGATGCTCGCCGTGGCGCCGCCCCAACGGGCCCCGGTGGAGCCGGAGTTGGCCGACGTGGAGGCGCTGGCGCGGGTGCTGGAGAGGTCCCGGCGGCCGGTCTTCGTGGCAGGCCGGGGAGCGCGCTCGCCCGGCTGCCGTGACGCCCTGACGGCGCTCGCCGAACGCCACGGAGCGCTGCTGGCGACCTCGGCCGTCGCCTGCGGCCTGTTCCACGGCGATCCGTGGTCGCTCGACGTGTCCGGAGGCTTCGCGTCACCCCTGGCGGCCGAACTGATCCAGGGCGCCGACCTGATCGTCGGCTGGGGCTGCGCGCTCAACATGTGGACCATGCGGCACGGCCGGCTGATCGGTCCGGACACCACCGTCGTTCAGGTCGACGACGAGTCGTCGGCGCTCGGCGCGCATCGGGAGGTGGCACTCGGGGTCACCGGCGACGTGGAACTCACGGCCCGGCGTGTACGGGAGAGGGCAGGTGCGGCGAGGCAGGACGACCAGCAGGGCTGGCGGACTCCCGACCTCGCCGCCGCCATCGCCGCACGAGTGCGCTGGCGGGATGTGCCGTACGAGGACACGAGCAGCGGCGATCGGATCGACCCGCGCACCCTGAGCATCGCGCTCGACGACCTCCTCCCCGCGGAGCGGGTGATCGGCGTGGACTCCGGGAACTTCATGGGCTACCCGAGCATGTACCTGTCGGTGCCGGACGAGAACGGCCTGTGCTTCACCCAGGCGTTCCAGTCGATCGGCCTGGGCCTTGCGACCGCGATCGGCGCGGCACTGGCGCGGCCGGACCGGCTCCCCGTGGCCGCGCTCGGGGACGGCGGCGCCATGATGGGCGCCGCGGAACTCGACACCGTACGCAGGCTCGGGCTGCCGATGGTGGTCGTCGTGTACAACGACGACGCCTACGGGGCGGAGGTGCACCACTTCGGGCCGGACGGACACCCGCTGGACACGGTCGAGTTCCCGCCGACGGACATCGCCGCCGTGGCCAGGGGGTACGGCTTCGAGGCGGCGACCGTACGCACGCGTGCGGATCTGAAGGCCGTCGAGGCCTGGCTCGCGGGGCCCCGGTCCGCGCCCCTGCTCATCGACGCCAAGGTGGTCGCGGACCGAGGAGCCTGGTGGCTGGAGGAGGCGTTCCGGGGACATTGAGCGAGGGCGAGGGAAGGAGGTTCCCGGTGCCGCGACAGGCACCGGGAACCGATCAGGCCTCCGCTCGGTCGCGTGTCCGTGTCACCAGCTTCTTGACGAGCGGCCAGGTCAGCAGCAGCACGATCACCGCGTACACGGTCACCGCGAACGGGGTGTTGACCAGTCCCGTGACGCTGCCGTCGCTGATCTGCAGGGCGCGCCGGAGCTGCTGCTCGGCGTTCGGGCCGAGGATGACGCCGATGACGGCGGGCAGCACCGGCAGTCCGTAGCGCCGCATGCCGAAGCCGATCAGGCCGATGATCAGGAGGATCACCAGGTCGATGACCTCGCCGCCGACCGCGTACGCGCCGACCGCCGCGAAGAACATGATCCCCGCGTACAGGTACGGCCGCGGGATGCGCAGCAGCTTCGCCCACACCGGCGCGAGCGGCAGGTTGAGCGCGAGCAGCAGCACCATGCCCACGAAGAGGGAGGCGATCAGGCCCCACACCAGGTCGGGTTCGCGTTCGAAGAGGAGCGGGCCCGGCTGGATGCCGTACTGCTGGAAGGCGGCCAGCATGACCGCCGCGACCGCCGTGGTCGGCAGCCCCAGGGTCAGCATGGACACCAGCGTGCCCGCCGCCGAGGCCGACGCCGCCGACTCCGGTCCCGCCACGCCCTCGATCGCGCCCTTGCCCCAGTCGTCCTTGTGCTTCGACAGGCGCTTCTCCGTGACGTACGACAGGAAGGTCGGGATCTCGGCGCCGCCCGCCGGGATCGCGCCGAACGGGAAGCCGATGAACGGCCCGCGCAGCCACGACTTCCAGGTCCGCCGCACATCGGCCTTGCCCAGCCAGGGCCGCCCCACCGGGATCGGCTCGCCCGGACTGCGCCGCAGATGCGCCGCCACCCACAGGGCCTCGCCGATCGCGAAGAGGCCGACCGCCACGATCACCACGTCGATACCGTCGGCGAGTTGGAGGGAACCGAAGGTCAGACGCTGCTGCCCGGTCATCTGGTCGAGACCGACCAGCCCCAGCGTCAGGCCGATCAGCAGGGACGCGAGCCCGCGGATCCGGGACGAGCCCAGCACGGACGTCACGGCGATGAACGCGAGCACCATGATGGCGAAGTAGTCGGGCGCGCCGATGTCCACCGCCAGTTCGGCGACCGTCGGCGCGAGCATGACCAGCAGGATCGTGCCGATCAGGCCGCCCGCGAAGTGGCCGATGGCGGCGGCCGCGAGCGCCTGCGCGCCGCGCCCCGACTTGGCCATCGGGTTGCCCTCCATGGCCGCGACCACGGCCGCGCTCTCGCCCGGCGTGTTCAGCAGGATCGAGGTGGTCGAGCCGCCGAACATCGCGCCGTAGTAGATGCCGGCGAACATGATGAACGCGCCGATCGGGTTCAGGCCGTACGTCACCGGGAGCAGCAGCGCGACCGCCATCGCGGGTCCGATACCGGGCAGTACGCCGATCGCCGTGCCGAGCAGCACGCCGATGGCGGCCCACAGCAGGTTGATCGGGGTGAGCGCCGTGCCGAACCCGGCCATCAGGGAGTTGAGGGCGTCCATGTCACAGCACTCCCATCAGTGGGCCGCCGGGCAGCGGTACTCCGAGCAGGTTGTTGAAGATCACGTACGTGGCGAGGGAGAGCACGGCCGCGATGAGCGGGTCCCGGTCGAGGCGGCGGCTGCCGAGCGCGAAGGCCGCTCCCCAGAAGAGAAGCGCGCCCGCTATGGGGAAGCCGACGGGTTCGATGAGGACGGCGGAGCCGAGGAACACCCCGGCGAGCAGCAGCACCGTACGCCAGTCGGCGGGTTCGGACAGATCGATGTCCTCGCCGCCCTCCGCCTCGCCATGGCCGCCGCGCAGCACGTCGACCGCGAGCAGGGCGGCGATGACGAGCAGCCCGATGCCGACGACGATCGGCACCGTCTTCGGTCCGACGGGACCGCGCTGGGTGATCTCGACGTCCATGGTGAGCGCGTCGGTCAGGACCAGCAGGCCGAGCGCCAACAGCAGGACGCAGACGCCCAGTTCGGAGTGGTCGCGCAGCCACGAGCGCCGTTCTTCGGCGGGCGTCGCGGGCAGGTCGGTGGTCGGCGTCGTCACAGTCCCAGCTCCTTCAGTACCGAAACCACGCGCTTGTCCTGGGCGTCGAGGAAGTCACCGAACTTCGCGCCGGTGAGGAAGGCGTCGTCCCAGCCGTTCTGCTGCATGGACTTCTGCCACTCGGGGGAGTCGTGGAGTGCCTCGACGAGGCGTACGAGCTTGTCGCGCTCGGCGTCGGACAGGCCGGGCGGCGCCACGATGCCCCGCCAGTTGGTGAAGTCCACGTCGTAGCCGGACTCCTTCAGCGTGGGCGCCTCGGCGAGTTCGTCGACCCGCTCGGGTCCGGTGACCGCGAGAATCCGCAGCTCGCCCGCCTTGATCTGGTCGAGGTACTCACCGACGCCGGACACCCCGAAGGCGACCTTGTTGCCGAGGATCGAGGCAAGCAGTTCGCCACCGCCGTCGAACGGAATGTAGTTGACGTCCTTCGGGGCGATACCCGCGGCCTTCGCCATCAGCATGGGCGCGAGATGGTCGGGCCCGCCGGGCGAGGAACCGCCGCCCACCGGGAGCTTGCCCGGGTCCTTCTTCCAGGCGTCGACGAGCTGGTCGATCGTCTTGTACGGGGAGTCCTTGCCGACCACGACGACGTCCTGCTCCTCGGTGAGCCGGGCGATCGGTGTGGTGTCGGCCAGCGTCTTCGGCGCGTCGTTGGAGCGGACGGCGCCCACCACACCCAGGCCCATCGACATGGCGAGCTTGCCGTTGCCGTGCTCGCTCACCAGCCGGCTCAGTCCGACGGTGCCGCCGGCGCCGGGCAGGTTGAACACCTCGATGTTGTGCGTGAGTTCGGCGTCCTCGGCGTTCTTCGCGGCCGTACGGGCCGTGATGTCGTAGCCGCCGCCGGGCGTGTTGGGGACCATGAGCCGCAGGCCCGGGATCTGTGTGCCCGTCGCGGAGTCGCTGCCCGCCGTGAGCAACGGAGGGCCCACGAGCAGGAGCACGGCGGCCCCGAACAGGGCGAGGAGGGTGCGCAGGCGCACGAATGCCACCACCTGTCGGTACGTCGATGAGGTCGGGGGAAGCCCTGTGGGGAGGGTGACGTGGGCCACATGGTGCCCGTACGTCGAACGTCTGTCTCGCTTCCGGAACCAACGGAGATTGTGGTCTTTTCGGTCACCGGCGCCGTACGCGTGCACGGATCGTACGGCGTCTCTCCTGCCCCGGCTCCCTGCTCACCCCTTTTCCCGGCCACGGGAGGGGGCCATGATGGGGCGATCCCCCAGACGAGCCGCCCAACGCCGTGTCGGCCCGAGAGATTGAGTACGTCGTGGTCGCC
This sequence comes from Streptomyces sp. NBC_00878, assembly GCF_026341515.1. Classification (NCBI taxonomy): domain Bacteria; kingdom Bacillati; phylum Actinomycetota; class Actinomycetes; order Kitasatosporales; family Streptomycetaceae; genus Streptomyces; species Streptomyces sp. NBC_00878. The sequence continues at coordinate 9,903,519 of NZ_JAPEOK010000001.1, forward strand.
ACCTTCCGCCGTCAGACCCTCGCGGGCGAGATGCTGGTGCTCCAGCTCGCCATCGTCGTGGTGGTGCTGCTGGCGGTCGCCGCGGTCTCCCTCGCCCAGTCGGAGACGACCTTCAACCGCGTCGAGGGCCGCCGGGTCGGCGCGCTGGCCGAGCAGCTGGCCGCCAACCCCCTGGTCCGCAGCCAGCTCGTACGGCCCGCGCCGCTGGAGGCCCTGGCCCCGCTGGTGAACTCCACGCAGACCCAGTCCGGGGTCACCTCCGTGACCGTGGCCGACGCCGACGGCCGGATCGTCAGCTCCACCAACCCCACGGCGATCGGCGCTCGCATGGCGCTCGGCGAGGGCGCCGCCGAGGGCCGCGGCTGGTCCGGCTCGCAGACCCTGGACGGCAGCCGCCAGCTCGTGGCCCAGGTGCCGGTACTCGGCGCGACGCAGGAGAACCTCGGCCAGTATCTGGGCACGGTGATGATCGGCGAGGCCGACCCGACGGTGTGGCAGCGCCTCAACGGCGCGTCCTCGTACCTGCTCGCCTACCTGGGCATCGCCAGCGGACTCGGACTGGCCGGATCCCTGCTGCTGGCCAGGCGCGTCAAACGGCAGACCCTCGGCCTGGAACCCCGCGAGATCGCCGGCCTCGCCGAACACCGCGAGGCGATGCTGTACGGGATCGCCGAGGGCGTGATCGCGCTGGATCCGCAGCACCGGCTCACCCTCGCCAACGACATGGGCCGGCGTCTGCTCGACCTCCCCGAGGACTGCGTGGGCCAGAGCCTGGCCGAACTCGGCATCGAGGGACGGCTGCGGGACGTCCTGGTGGGAGTCCGCAAGGGCGCGGCCGACGAACGCGACGAGGTCGTCATCCGCAACGGCCGGGTGCTGGTGATGAACCGGATGACCGTCACCAAGGACGGCCGCCCGCTCGGCTCGGTCACCACCCTGCGCGACCGCACCGAACTGGCCCGGCTGGAGCGGGAGATCGGCTCCTTCCGCAGCTCGTCCGAGCTGCTGCGCGCCCAGGCCCACGAGTTCGCCAACCAGCTGCACACCATCTCCGGGCTGATCGAGATCGGAGAGGAGGACGAAGTCGTGTGCTACATCCGCGCGTTGAACCAGCGCCGCCAGTCGCTGGACATCACCCTCAGCCGCCGCGTCCGCGACACCGCCGTCGCCGCCCTGCTCATGGCGAAGGCCTCCCTGGCCGCCGAGCGGAAGGTCAGCCTGCGGATCTCCGACAGCACGGCGCTCGACCGGCTCACCCCCAAGGACGCCGCCGACGTGGCGACCGTGGTCGGCAACCTCGTCGACAACGCCGTGGACGCCGCGTCCGTCGTCGCGGTCACGGGCGAGGCCGATGGCCACGAGGCCTGGGTCGAGGTCGAACTGCGGCAGGACGCCTCCAGCGTGGAGATAGTGGTCCGCGACTCCGGACCCGGCGTCGCCCCGGAACTCGCCCGCGAGGTCTTCTCGCACGGCTTCACCACCAAGGCCGCCCAGGAGGGCGAGCGCGGTATCGGCCTGGCGCTGACCCGGCTGGTCTGCGAGCGTCACGGTGGTGAGATCTCGGTGACCAACACCCCCGAGGGGGCCATGTTCACCGCACGCATGACCGTCAGCCACCTCACCGACGCGGTGGCGGAAGGAGCGGCCCGATGAAAGGGATGAAAGGCACGTCCGGCACGCCGGCCACGCCCCGTGGGCCGGGCACGTCCGTCACGACCGGCACGATCGACGTGCTCGTGGTCGACGACGACTTCATGGTGGCCCGGGTCCACCGCACCTTCGTCGAACGCGTCGAGCCGTTCCGGGTCGTCGGCGTCGCCAGCACCGGCGAGCAAGCGGCCCACGCGGTCGACGAACTGCACCCGGACCTGGTCCTGCTGGACCTGTATCTGCCGGACGTCTTCGGCCTCGACGTCATTCCCCGGCTGCGTACCGCGGGACACGACTGCGACGTCATGGTCATCAGCGCCGCACGGGAGGCCGACACGGTCCGCGGCGCCGTCCGCCACGGCGTCGTCGACTACCTCCTCAAACCGTTCGAGTTCGAGGACCTGCGTGCCCGACTGGAGCGCTACGCCGTCCAGCGGGGCCGCCTGCTCGCCACCGTCGTGCACGGCCAGGCCGATGTGGACCGGGTCCTGGCCGGAGCGACGGTACCGGCGTCGGCCGTCGGCTCACTGCCCAAGGGCATGAGCGTGGAGACCGCCGAACTGATCGAACGCACGCTCCGCACCGCGGAGGGCACCCTGTCCGCCGCCGAGTGCGCGACCCTGGCCGGCATCTCCCGCGTCAGCGCCCGCCGCTACCTGGAGCACTTCCACACCATCGGCAACGCGGACGTGACCTTGCGATACGGGGCGGCGGGGCGGCCCGAGCGGCGGTATCGGTTCCAGGGGTAGGACACGGTCCGGATCCACGGGTGGCACGCGCTTCGGCAACGTGGTCAGGCAAAGCGGTCAGGCAATGCGGTCAGGCAAAGCGGTCGTCAGACGGCGACGACCGTGACCCCTGCCTCCTCGAACCGCCGCACCATCTCTTCGCTCACCGCCACGTCCGTGACCAGCGTGTCCACCGACTCGGCGGCGCAGATCCGGGCGAAGGCCCGCTGCCCGAGCTTGCTGGAGTCGGCGGCGACGATCACGCGCTCGGCCCGCTCACAGAGCAACCGGTTGATCGCCGCCTCCGCCTCGTCGGTGGCCGCCGCCCCATGGGTCACGTCCAGGGCGACCACGCCGAGGACGGCCACGTCCAGGGTGATCTGGCCGAGCACGCCGTCGGCGAGGGGACCGACGAGCTCGTACGACTGGGCGCGGGCGACGCCACCGGTCAGCACGATCTTGAACTGGGGCCGCACCGCCAGCTCGTTCGCGATGTTGAGGGCGTTCGTGACGATCGTCAGGGCGGGCGAGCCGGACGCGAGATCACCCCGTACGGCCAACGCGCGGGCCACCTCCGTGGTGGTCGTGCCGCCGGTCAGGCCGACCGCCTCGCCGGGGACCACGAGGTCCGCCACCGCCTTCGCGATGCGCTGCTTCTCGGAGGCGTGGCGGGCCGTCTTGTAGCGCAGCGGCAGCTCGTACGAGACCCCGTGCACGACCGCGCCGCCCCGGGTGCGCACGAGCATCTGCTGCTCGGCGAGCTGGTCGAAGTCGCGCCTGATCGTCGCCGCCGAGACCGCCAGCTCGGCCGCCGCCTCCTCGACATCCAGCCGGCCCCGCTCCACGAGCAGCTCCAGCAGCGCCTGCCAGCGGGCGTCGCGCGACATCCGCACTCTCCGTCCCTCGATTTCGTGCACAGATCCGTTCTCTGAATCTTTCGGCGACGACCCTAACGCACGCTGTTCACCGCAAGAATGCTTGATTATGCTCGAAATCTCGCTATAACTTGCAAGAGCAGTCATTCCGGCGGGGAGGTCGCGGCGTGAGCCATGTCGAGGACGAGCTGAGAAGTCAGCCCGAATGCTGGGTCCGGGCCGCCGGGGAAGCTGCGCGGCACGGCGACGTACTACCCGCCGCGGGGGAGCGGGTAGCCGTCGTCGGCTGCGGCACGTCGTGGTTCATGGCACAGGCCGCCGCGGTGCTGCGCGAGCGGGCGGGACAGGGCGAGACGGACGCCTTCGCCGCCTCCGAGTTCCCGCACGGCCGCTCGTACGACCGGGTGGTCGCCCTGACCCGCTCCGGCACGACCACCGAGGTGCTCGACCTGCTCGGCCGGCTGAAGGGGCCTACGCGCACGGTCGCGATCACCGCGGATCCGCGAACTCCCGTGATGGAGGCGGCGGATGACGTCGTCGTGCTCGACTACGCCGATGAGAAGTCCGTGGTGCAGACGCGGTTCGCGACCACCGCGCTCACCCTGCTGCGCGCCCATTTCGGGCTGCACGGCGACGCCGTCGTGACCGACGCCCGTACCGCGCTGGCGGAGCCGCTGCCCGAAGGGCTCGTCGACTGCACGCAGTTCACGTTTCTGGGGCGCGGCTGGAGCGTGGGTCTCGCGAACGAGGCCGGGCTCAAGATGCGCGAGGCCTCGCTGGCGTGGACCGAGGCCTACCCGGCGATGGAGTACCGGCACGGGCCGATCAGCGTGAGCACCGAGGGGACGGCGACCTGGATGCTGGGCGAGGCACCCGAAGGGCTGGCCCAACAGGTGCGTGACACCGGCGCGTTGTGGGTCGGCGGCAGTCTCGACCCGCTCGCCGAACTCGTCCGTGCCCAGCGCCTCGCCGTGGCCGTCGCCGCGGCCCGCGGCCTCGATCCCGACCAGCCCCGCCACCTCACCCGCTCGGTCATTCTCGCCACGCCCTGAAGGGAGAGCCCGTGCCTCTCGCAGCCGCCGGAGAACTGGTCGCCCGGGCGGCCGCCTCCCGCACCGCCGTCGCGGCGTTCAACGTCATCACGCTGGAGCACGTCGAGGCCGTCGTCGCCGGAGCAGAGACGGCGGACTCGCCCGTCATCCTCCAAGTCAGTGAGAACGCGGTGAAGTTCCGCTGCGGACGGCTGCTCCCGCTGGCCCGCGCCGCGACCGCCGCCGCCGAACACGCCTCCGTACCCGTCGCGTTGCACCTCGACCATGTCCAGAGCGACGAACTACTGCGGCAGGCACCGGGCGCCGGATTCAGCTCCGTCATGTTCGACGCGGCCCGCCTCCCGTACGCCGAGAACCTCGCGGCCACCCGGGCCGCCGCCGACTGGGCGCATGCCCAAGGGCTGTGGATCGAGGCCGAGTTGGGCGAAGTCGGCGGCAAGACCGGGCAGCCTCCGCTGGACGCCCACGCGGCGGGTGCCCGTACCGATCCGGCCGAGGCGCGGGCCTTCGTCGCGAACTCCGGCGTGGACGCCCTGGCCGTGGCCGTCGGCAGTACGCACGCCATGACCACCCGCACCGCCGCCCTCGACCACGACCTTCTCAAGCGCCTCGCCGCGGCCCTGGATGTGCCGCTCGTGCTGCACGGCTCGTCCGGAGTGCCGGACGACGAACTGCGGGCGGCCGTCGCGGGCGGCATCACCAAGGTGAACGTCGGCACCGCTCTGAACATCGCGATGACCGGCGCGATCAGGGACCACCTCACCGCCCGCCCCGAGGCGGTCGACTCCCGCACGTACCTGACCGCGGGACGCGCGGCGATGGCGGAGACGGTGACCCGCATCATCCGAGTCCTGAGCGCCACCGGCTGATGCGCGAGGAGGGCACCGAGTTCCGGAGACTCCCTCAGGAGACCTCAGGAGACCTCAGGACACCTCAGGACTCCTTGACGGCCTTCAGGATCACGAACTTCGCGTCGCTCGCGACCAGTTGACTGTTGCCGAACAGCCGCCGCAGCTTCACGTGGTAGCCGAGATGACGGTTGCCGACCACCCACAGCTCGCCGCCCGGCCGCAGCGCCCGGCGCGCCCCGGTGAACATCCGCCAGGCCATGGCGTCCGTCGTCGCCTGGTGCGAGTGGAAGGGCGGATTGTTCAGTACGAGGTCCACGCTCGCGTCCGGGACGCCGTCCATCCCGTCGCCGACGCGGAACTCTGCCTTGCCGTACTCCGCCGTGTCATCGGTGTTCGCCCGGTACGTGGCCTCCGCCGAGGTCACCGCCTGGTACGACTCGTCCACGAACAGTGCCTCGGCCCGCGGGCGTGCCAGAGCCATCGCCGTACCGACGACGCCGTTGCCGCAGCCCAGGTCCACGACGCGCTCGGCCCCGCCCTCGTACGGCAGGTGCTGGAGGAAGAACCTGGTGCCGATGTCGAGGCGCTCGGCGCAGAAGACGCCCGCGTGGTTGACGACGGTGCGGCCGGCGGCGGGACCGATGCCGTCCGGCAGCGTGTAGCTGTGCGGCCACGGGTTGGCCGGTCGCGAGAGACCCGGATTCGGTGTGCAGAAGATGAGGCGGGCCTTCTTCTCGGCCAGCGAGGTCCGGGTCGGGCCGAGGATCCGCTCGAACAGCTTCAGCGTGGAGGTGTGGATCTCCTTCACCATGCCCGTGCCGATGACGACCGTCCCCACGTGCGCGGCAGGTGCCAGGCGCAGGAGCTGGTCCTCCAGGAGCGCGAGGCTCTTCGGCACGCGCACCAGCAGCACGTCGACATGGTCGACCGGCGGGTCCTGGGTGGTGAGGAGACGTACGGAATCCTGGTCGGCGCCGTTGCGCGCCAGATTGGCCCGGGTCGCCTCCCGGGTCAGGAACGAGTCGGTGATCTGCACCGGCCGGTGCGCCCGCAGGGCAGTGGTGAGCGCTCCCCAGCGGTCGCCGACCACGACCACCGATCCGTCGAGCGACTGGTCGCCGGACGCGAGATGCTTCAGCAGATACTCGTCGGAGGCGTCCCACGCACGGAGCTGGTCACGGGAGTCCTCGGGGAAGCGGGCCAGCGTCAGCTCGGCCGAGGGGGTCGTCATACGGTCGGTCATTGGGGCCAGGCTATCCGAGGCGCAGCTCAGGGGGTTTCCGGCGTCCCTCCGACAGCGGTGCGCGAGGATGGGAGCCATGGACGCCGAGCTGTTTCCCCGGGCCCGTACGGAGGTCGTGCCGGGCGCCGTGCACCTGCCGGACTGGCTGACACCCGAGCGCCAACGTGGGCTCCTCGACGCCTGCCGTGCCTGGGCACGCCCGCCCGCCGGGCTGCGTACGGTCCGCACACCCGGCGGCGGCACGATGACGTCCCGGCAGGTCTGCCTCGGCTGGCACTGGTACCCGTACGGGTATGCGCGCACCGTCGCGGACGGGGACGGGGCGCCGGTCAAGGCCTTCCCCGAGTGGCTCGGCGAACTGGGCCGCCGCGCGGTCACCGACGCGCTGGGCCCGGCGGCGGCCGAGGCGGCGGCGTACGACATCGCGCTGGTCAACTTCTACGACGCCGACGCCCGGATGGGCATGCACCGCGACAGCGACGAGAAGTCCGGCGCCCCGGTCGTGTCGCTGAGCCTCGGCGACACCTGCGTCTTCCGTTTCGGCAACACCGAGTCGCGGGCCCGTCCCTACACGGACGTGGAACTGCGCAGCGGTGACCTGTTCGTGTTCGGCGGGGACGCCCGTCTCGCGTACCACGGGGTGCCGCGTGTGTACGCGGGCACGGCGCCGCCCGAGTTGGGACTGACCGGCCGTCTGAACGTGACCCTGCGGGTGAGCGGACTCTAGGCCGTCCGTTTCATCTGGGGCATCCGGTTCGTCCCTGCCGTTGTCCTGGTCGCCGGACGACCGGATCATGGGAGACTCGCCCTCATGAGCGGTAATGCGGCCCCCAGAGCGGCGGGAGAAGGAACCACCAGGACACGCCTGGACCGGGGGCGGGGTGCGCTCGGGCCTGCGCTGGAGCTCGTGCACACCGGACGAGCGCCCACGCGGGCCGTGCTCACCGCCGAGCTCGGCGTGACACGTGCCACGGCCGGTGCGGTCGCCGCGGAGCTCGAAGCGCTCGGACTGATCCACGTCGACGCGCGCCCCGGCGCCGCCGCCGGCTCGCAGGGCCGCCCCTCGCACCGGCTCGACCTCGCGGAGGACGGCCCCGTGGCCCTCGCCGCCCAGGTGCATGCCGACGGCTTCCGCGCGGCCCTGGTCGGCCTCGGTGGCCGTCTCGTCGCGACCGCGCCGGGCTGCGAGGCCGTCGACGCCGACCCGGCCAAGGTGCTCGGCTCGGTCGTCGAGGCGGGCGCCGAACTGCTCCGCGAGACGGGCCGCCGCTGCGTGGGCGCGGGCCTCGCCGTACCGTCGGCCGTCGCCGAACCCGAGGGCACCGCCCTCAACCCCCTCCACCTGGCCTGGCCGGCGGGCGCTCCCGTACGGGAGATCTTCGCGGAGCGCGTCCGCGCGGCCGGGATCACCGGACCGGCGTTCGCCGCCAACGACGTCAACCTCGCCGCGCTCGCCGAACACCGGCACGGCGCCGGCCGCGGCTCCCGCGACCTGCTGTGCGTGGCCACCGGGCACCGGGGAGTGGGCGGCGCGCTCGTCCTCGACGGCCGTCTGCACACCGGCAGTTCGGGCCTCGCGCTCGAAGTCGGACACCTCACCGTCAACCCGGAGGGGCGCCCCTGCCACTGCGGCAGCCGCGGCTGCCTCGACGTCGAGGCGGACCCCCTGGCGTTCCTGACCGCGGCGGGCCGTGACCCCGGCCCCGAGGTGTCACTGCTCCAGCAGTCCAACGACCTGATCCGCGACCAGTACGCCGACCCGACCGTACGCACGGCCGTCGAGGCGCTGATCGACCGGCTGGGCCTCGGCCTCGCGGGCCTGGTCAACATCCTCAACCCGGACCGCATCATCCTCGGCGGACTGCACCGCACGCTCCTCGACGCGGACCCGGAGCGGCTGCGTGCCGTGGTGGCAGACCGGAGCCTGTGGGGACAGAGCGGCGGCGTACCGATCCTCCCCTGCACGCTGGACCACAACAGCCTGGTCGGAGCGGCCGAGTTGGCGTGGCAGCCGGTCCTCGACGATCCGATCGCGGCGCTGGCTCAGGCCTGAGCGCCGGAAGCGGTGGGGGCGACGGTGGCGCCGGGCTCCGCCGTCACCACTGCCGCCCTCGCGGCAGCCTGTCGCGCGCCGGCGCCGACAGATGCAGCACCCGGTACACCTCACCGGTCGCCTTGGGCGCGTCGTGGGCCCAGAGGGAGAAGTACACGAGCTCCCAGTGGCGCGGGTCGACGGCGACAGCGGCGCCCACGACCCCGTCCAGCGCGGCCAGCCGCCCCGTCTCCCGTACGGCCTCCTCCGTCATCTCGGCGAGTTGCGCTCCCTCCGGAATGCTCACGCGCCGACGCACCGCGACCTCGGGCGGGGCAGCCGCGGCGCCCCCGTCCTCGTACGCGAGGCCCGTCCAGTGCTGCACCACCGGGCGCCCGAAGTCGTTCACGAGGCCCTGGAATCCGGGCCCCCAGAGGAAGGAGTTCATGCCTTCTGGGGTGTGCCAGAGGTAGAACGGCGCGTACTGGTTCACCGGGGAGCCGTCCACTCCGCGCTCGCGCAGCAGGAAGGCCTTGAGACCGAGCCCGTCCCAGTCGTCCAGCAGGTGTCCGAGGCGGGCCACCCGGTCGCGGACGATGCCCATGTCGTAGTCGGCGGGCAGGCAGCAGGGACACCACTGCATGTACGAATTCTGTGCCTAGTACTCCAGCAGTACTTCGTGGCTTGACCTGGGGAAACGTCGAGCGGTGGGAGTGTAGCGGGCGGGAAGTCGTCACGGACGGCTTCGGCCCGCACGCCCCTCGAAGGAGTGCCCCCGATGGCAAGGTCGCCCCGGGCCTGGGAAGCCTCGGGTCGTGATCACCGAACAGGCAGCCGAGACCTGGGACCGCGACCTGGACCACCTCTTCACCACCATCGGGCGCCACTTCGGCCGTGTCGAACCACGCCGCCGCATGCGGGACTACGTGCGCGCACTGCTCGCCCCGGTGGCCCGAAAAAACAGCTGGCAACTTGCCGAACACGCCGGCCACGCCACCCCAGACGGACTGCAGCACCTGCTCTCCCGAGCCCGCTGGAACCCCGACGACATCCGCGACGACCTGCAGACCTACGTCGCCGAACACCTCGGCCGCCCCGACGGTGTACTGATCATCGACGACACCGGGTTCCTGAAGAAGGGCACTACATCCGCCGGAGTCCAAAGGCAGTACTCCGGCACCGCCGGCCGCACCGAGAACTGCCAGATCGGCGTCTTCGCCGCCTACACCAGCACAGCCGGCCGCGCCCTGGTGGACCGGGAGCTCTACCTGCCCAAGTCCTGGACGGACGACCGTGACCGCTGCCGCGCCGCCAAGGTCCCCGACGAGCGGGAGTTCGCCACCAAGAACACCCTCGCGGCGACGATCGTCCGCAGGGCGCTGGCCTCGCCGCTGCCGGTCGCCTGGGTCACGGCGGACGCCGCCTACGGACAGGACAACCGCTTCCGCCGGATGCTGGAAACATCCGGCGTCGGCTACGTCCTCGCCGTCCCCAAGTCCCAGTTCTCCCTGGCCGGCCCACGCATCGACAAGGCCTTCGAGCAGGCCCCCGACCAGGCATGGGAACGCCGTTCCTGCGGCGCGGGCGCGAAGGGACAGCGCGAATACGACTGGGCAGCCGTCCAGTTGCGCCCAGTGTCCGAGTACGACCACCAGGACGGCGTGTTGATCCGTCGACGGTGGGCGCTGGCACGGCGCAGCTTGAGTCGTCCGGACGAGATCGCCTACTACCTCGGCTACGCACCGCTGGATGTCGGCGTGGACGAACTGGTGCGCGTCGCCGGCGCCCGGTGGGCGATCGAAGAGTGTTTCCAGGCAGCGAAGAACGAGTGCGGCCTGGACGAGTACGAAGTCCGCCGCTACGTCGGCTGGTACCGGCACATCACCCTGGCCATGCTCGCCCACACCTTCCTCGTTGCGATGAGCTCGCGAGCAGCCGAAAAAGGGGATCCTCCGGTGAGGATGCCGTGGTCATCGAGCTCACCGTGGCAGAAGTGCGGCGACTCCTGGCAGCTCACACACCCCGAGACCTTCACACCCTCACTCACGTGTTGAGCTGGTCGCACTGGCGCCGACGACGCCAAGCGGTGGCCCGCCGCTGCCACTACCGACGTCGGGGGCACTCCTTCGAGGGGCGTGCGGGCCGAAGCCGTCCGTGACGACTTCCCGCCCGCTACACTCCCACCGCTCGACGTTCCCCCAGGTCAAGCCACGAAGTACTGCTGGAGTACTAGTACTCCAGCCGTAGATCGTGATCACGAGACGCTGTGGCGGGCTCGTCAGTCACTACGGGGAGGGCTTACTGTCCGCCGAGTTGGAGCACAACAACCACGTACAGGCTCCCGGCCACGGTCAGAAGCAGAAAAGAGAGAACCGTATGGGCGACGAGCCCTCGCCCTGGAGCAAGGCCCAGATGCGCCCGGGCCGCACGGCTCACATGGGGCCCGGTGACACCTCGCGCGGCGTTCGCGTCCGCCTTCTCGATCGCTCGGCGTAGTTTCCTGCGGCTTCTCTCAGTCGTGATACCAAGGCGCACACCGTCGGCGTCGCGCACCCACAGCGTCCGGTACGCGCTGCCGTACGAGAAGGTCGTCAGCAGTCGGACGGAGGTGATCTGGTTGAGATCGACGGACCGCTCGCCGGTCAAGGTGCGCGCAGTCAGGTGCGACGATGAGTGCCGGAACGGGGCTCGCTCCTCGCACAACGCGGGTAGGAGGACGAAGCCGACGATCACGGACAGCAGGCCAAGCACGATGGGTGCGCCGTTCGGGGCTACCCCCGCCCTGGCCAGCCCGTAGCCACCGAGAGGCAGCAGAAGAACCGTCACCGCCAGGCCCGATCCGATGCGGGCACGTGCCACGCTGCGGGTTGTGGTTGCTTCCACTGACGCCCCCGTTTCTGTCGGCGGACATCAGCATGCATGTACGGCGGACCTTCGCACATTGCCAGCGTCCGGCAATCTTCTGCTCGGGATCCGCCGGGGCCGGGCCCAAGTATCAGGACGACTCCGTGATCTCGTCGTTCGCCGCGGGAACAGGACGGCCACCGTGATCTGGGTCTGTACGGTGAGCGGTGTAACTCCCGAGCTGGAAGCGACAGTTGATGACTGACGTGACGAGTGACACCGAGGCCGGGAAGGCCGCTGTGAGTGGGGCGAGCGCCGTGGATGACGGGCTGGTCGCCGAGCTGGTGGCCCGGGCTCAAGCCAGTGGCGTGAAGCTCACCGGGGATGGCGGCCTGCTGCAGCAGCTGACCAAGCGGGTGCTGGAGTCCGCGCTGGAGGGCGAGCTCACTGATCATCTGGGGCACGAGCCCGGAGAACGGGCCGAGGGTGGCCGCGACAACTACCGAAACGGGCACCGCTCCAAGACGGTGATCACCGAGTCGGGGCCGGTCGAGATCGCGGTGCCGCGGGACCGGGCCGGGTCGTTCGAGCCGCAGCTGGTCAAGAAGCGGCAGCGGCGTCTGGGCGGGGTGGACGAGATGGTCCTGTCGCTGTCGGCGAAGGGGCTGACGCACGGGGAGATCTCCGCGCATTTCGCCGAGGTGTACGGCGCGGAGATCTCCAAGTCCACGATCTCCACGATCACCGACAGCGTGATGGCCGGCATGTCGGAATGGCAGAACCGTCCGCTGGACAGCGTCTACCCGGTCGTCTTCATCGATTGTGTGAACGTGAAGGTCAGGGACGGTCAGGTCGCCAACCGGCCCGTCTACATGGCGGTGGCGGTCACCGCCGAGGGCCACCGGGACATTCTGGGTCTGTGGATCGGCGATGGCGGGGAGGGCGCAAAGTACTGGCTCCAGGTCCTGACCGAGATCAAGAACCGTGGCGCGGCCGATGTCCTGATGCTGGTCTGTGACGGCCTGACCGGCCTCCCGGACGCCGTGAATACCGTCTGGCCTGCGACGATCGTCCAGACCTGCGTCGTTCACCTATTACGGAACAGCTTTCGTTACGCGGCCCGGCAGGACTGGGAGAAGATCGCGAAGGCGCTCAGGCCCGTTTACACCGCCCCGACTGAAGAGGCTGCGCTGGAGCGGTTCGTGGAGTTCACCGACGCCTGGGGCGGGAAGTATCCGGCGATCGTCCGGCTCTGGGAGGCGGCCTGGGCGGAGTTCGTGCCCTTCCTCCGGTTCGACGTGGAGATCCGCAGGATCGTCTGCACCACCAACGCGATCGAGAGCATCAACGCACGGATCCGCAAGGCCGTCCGGGCCCGGGGACACTTCCCCACCGACCAGGCCGCCCTCAAGTGCGTCTACCTGGCCGTCATGAGCCTGGACCCGACCGGCACCGGACGCAAACGCTGGACCATGCGCTGGAAGGCCGCACTCCAAGCCTTTGACATCACCTTCGACGGCCGGCTCGCCGCCGGACGACGCTGAAGAAACCGACCGAGTTCCACCGTTCGCTACACAGACCCGGGCTAGGAGCACCTGCGTCGGCACCCCACCCACGACCGGTTCAGGATCGTCAGCATGACCGCATGGCGTCTCGCGCCCGGAAGTGCCGAGCAGGAGGTAGACCAGCCATGATCGATGACGAGCTGGACGACAGCCTGACAGTGGTAGATCTTGCGATCGAATGTCTGAAGAGGTGGCAGTTCTACACCTGGCCGGAGGTTCAGAGGGCGGCGAAGTCTGTCGGGACCCTCATCCTTGAGCAGCTCGTCAGCCGCGACCTCTGGGACGGTCTGACGCAGGCCGATCAGGCTGCGGTTCACTGGCTCATGGCGGAGGGGCATGCCGTGAGCGGCGTGCAGGAGGAGCGCCTCGATCGTGATCGCGAAGGGCCCCGAATCCAGTCGCTCTATGAGGCTGCCGACCACTTCACCGCGCTATGTGGCGGCCGTTGGTACCAGGGAAAGCAGGGGCGGGTGCGTGAGGGGCGCTCTGCCGTCGACTTTGCGGCGCGCTTCACGGTGATGCCTGACGGGTGGCGTGAGGAGGCCATGCGGCGGGCTATGGCCGGCCAGGACATCGCCTCGACGATCGCTCAGGCTGCCATGTACCGCAACATCCTCCGCAGCGTGCACGGCATTGGTTCGACGAATGAGTAGGCAACCCACGTGCTGTGGAAGGCCCATGGTTCTGTCGCAGGATCGCAAGACGTATACGTGCCTGGAGTGTTGGGCCGGTTGCTGTTGGACGGGCCGGCGCGCGGTGGGGCGGCAGGGTTCTGGGGCCGGTGAGGTTGGCCACCCGGGACCCTGCTCGCTCCACCCCCTCTGTCCGATCCGCCTCCCCGTCCCCGTGCCTAGGGGAGCGGGCGGAGGGGATGTAGCCACGTTCACCTCACTGTGCCGAGGTGGGCGGGGCTTCGACGTTTCCGCAGGTCAAGGGGTTTTCTATCGATACCTCCAGCGGCTTCAACGGCTGTTTTCTGCTGTGCCTGCTGTGACGAGTTCTAACCGTCCGTACGGGCAGGGGAGTTGAGGGCGAGCAGCGACAGCAGTCCGCGAACTCCCGTGTCGAAGGCGGCGGTCGAGCCGGACGCGCGGGCCAGGACGTACCCGCCCTGGACCGTGGCGACGATGGTCGCGGCGATCTCCTCGCCGTCCAACGAGGGGGCGAACTCGCCCCGCTCCTGCCCCTCCTCGACGAGTGCCGCGAGCCGCTCGCGCAGCCAGTCCAGCGTCTCGTCGACGGGTGCGCGCAGCTCATCGCTGGCGATGACGTCCGGGTCCATGGTCATCCGCCCGATCGGGCAACCGCGCAGCACATCGCGCTCGCGTCGCAGATAGGCCTCGACACGCTCGTACGGAGAGCCGGGCCCGTCCAGTACTCCCTCGGCGGTAGCGCGCATCTGGTCGGCCGTACGCCGGATCGCGGTGAGGGCCAGATCGGGCTTGCCCGCGAAGTGGTGGTACATGCTGCCCTGCCCCGCACCGGCCCGCTGCTGGATCGCCTTGGGGCTCGTGCCCACGTATCCCCGCTCCCACAGCAGCTCGCGGGTGGCCTCGATCAGTCGCTCCGGAGTGCTCATGAGATCACTGTACCTACTAGTAGGTACAGAAGCGCATACCAGTAGGTACAGAGCTGGGGGAGCAGGGGAGAACCCCGTTCGTACTCCCGAGGAGGTACGCGTACTGCCGCTGGCCGTACGACGACCCGGACCCCCTCCCGGCGCGAGCCTCGAAGCATCACCGGAACACCCACCGAGGAGATGACTTCAGATGCAGACCCTGGCGCACTGGGACGGCGGGCTCGGCCCGTGGATCCTTCTCTTCCCGCTGATCTGGGCGGCCGTCGTGATCGGCGTCGTGACCGTCCTCCGCCGTACCGTGTGGCGCGGCCGTCGCGGCCCGTGGCGCGGCATGGACCACGCCGCGACGGACGTCCGCCCGACCGGCGACTCGCCGATCGCGATGCTCGGCCGGCGCTTCGCCTCCGGCGAGATCGACGAGGACGAGTACTGGCGTCGGCTCTCCGTCCTGGACGAGCAGTTCGGACGCACCGACTTCGGACGTACGGGCAAGGGCGGTGCTTCCCAATGACGTTGTCAAGCCGCGTTGGTGACGGGTGGTGTGACTTGGTAGCACCGTTGGTCACGGATGAGTGCCCAGATGACGTTCACCCGTCGGCGGGCAAGTGCGATGACGGCCTGGACGTGCCGTTTCCCCTCGGCGCGCTTGCGGTCGTAGAACTGCCGCGAGTTCGCATCACAGCGGATGCTGATGAGTGCGGAGGTGTAGAAGACCCGTTGCAGGCGCCGGTGGTATCGCTTCGGCCGGTGCAGGTTGCCGCTGGTCTTCCCGGAGTCGCGGGGTGCTGGGGCAAGGCCCGCGAAGGCCGCGAGGCGGTCTGGGGTCGGGAAGGAGCCCAGGTCGCCGTCGATGGCGGCAAGGAACTCGGCCCCGAGCAGCGGACCGATGCCGGGCATGCTCTCGATCACTTCGGCGAGAGGGTGTTCGCGAAACCGGCCCTCGATGAGCTTGTCGATCTCAGCGACTTTCTCGTTGAGGGTCATCACCTCCTTCGCGAGGGTGCGCACCATCGTGGCGATGGGCCTCTCCCCGACGACGGCGGTGTGCTGTCGCTCGGCAGCTCCGACTGCTGCGGTGGCCAGGGCCTGGGCTCCGCGGACCTTGCGGTTGCTCAGCCAGGTGGCCAGGCGGCTGGTGCCACAGCGGCGGATCGCGGCCGGGGTCTGGTAGCCGGTCAGCAGTACCAGCGGTCCCGTGTTGGAAAGGTCCAGGGCCCGCTCCAGAGCGGGAAACATACTGGTCAACGTGGAACGAAGCCGATTGATGGTCCGGGTGCGGTCGGTGACCAGGTCCACGCGGCGGCTGGTGAGAAGGCCCAGCTCGATGCTCGCCTCGTCGCCGGGGCGGACCGGCTGCAGGTCCCGGCGCATGCGGGCCTGATCGGCGATCACGAGGGCGTCGCGGGCATCGGTCTTGCCCTCACCGCGGTAGCCGTCGGTGGCCCGGTTGACCGCACGTCCGGGGATGTAGAGGAGTTCCTGGCCGTGGTTGACCAGCAGGGCAATCAGCAGGCTGGGCTCGCCCCCGGTCATGTCGAGAGCCCAGGTTGCCCTGTCCCCGTCGGTCAGCGCCAGGACATCAGCGAGAAGCTTCAAGAGCTCCGGTTCGTCGTTGGCCACGCGCCGCGAGAGCAGTGTGCTGCCCTCGGCGTCGAGAACGAGGCAGTGGTGGTGGGTCTTGCCGCAGTCGGTCCCGGCCCATATCCGGCTCATCGTGCTCCATCAGGTCGTGCTTGCAGTTCGTACCACGGACGACCTCGCCGGCTTTGCTCTACGCAGCGACTTTCTCGCACTTCCCAATTGGCGGCCGAGTCGTCGTGGGGAGCCCGGCGGCCAAGCACCGGAAGCCACGAACGGCAGCGGCATGAAAGCCACACCCGGCTCCCCTGGGTGCCACAACCCTACGAACGGCTGCGACGAACCCAGGAAGAAGGTAGAGCGGCATGAGCACCGCGACCGCCACGAAGGCCACGCGGACCGCGGCACGTGTCGCCGACGCCGTGAAGGTGTACGGCGGCGGCGACACCGCCGTCCGGGCCCTGGACGGGGTGAGCGTCACCTTTCCGGCCGGACGCTTCACCGCGATCATGGGGCCCTCGGGCTCAGGCAAGTCCACCCTGATGCACTGTGCGGCCGGCCTGGACACCCTCACCTCCGGCGCCGCGTTCATCGGCGACACCGAGCTGAGCAGGCTCGACGACCGCCGCCTCACGCTGCTGCGCCGCGACCGCATCGGCTTCGTCTTCCAGGCGTTCAACCTGGTCCCGACGCTGACCGTCGCGGAGAACATCACGCTGCCGATGGACCTCGCGGGCGGCCGGGGCGACGGCTCGGCGCGGGAGTGGATCGACGCGCTCGTGGACGTCGTCGGCCTGCGCGACCGGCTGCACCACCGGCCCTCCGAACTCTCCGGCGGCCAGCAGCAACGCGTCGCCGTGGCAAGGGCGTTCGCCGGTCAGCCCGACGTCGTCTTCGCCGACGAGCCGACCGGCAACCTCGACTCGCGCTCCGGCGAGGAGGTCCTGAACCTCCTCGGCCGGGCCGTACGCCAGATGGACCGCACGGTCGTCATGGTCACCCACGACCCGGTCGCCGCCGCACACGCCGACGAGGTCGTCTTCCTCGCCGACGGGCGGCTCGTCGACCGGATAGAAGCCCCCACGGCCGACAAGGTCCTGGACCGCATGAAGGCCTTCGACAGCAAGGGAGCGCCGCCGTCATGAACGCCTCCGTGCGCATCAGCGTGTCCTCCCTGCGTGCCCACAAGCGCCGCTTCGCCGGTACGTTCCTGGCGGTGCTCCTCGGCGTCGCCTTCCTGGCCGGCACGCTCGTCATGGGCGACACCCTGCGCGCCGGCTTCGACACGATGTTCGGCAACGCCACGAGCGGCACCGACGCCGTCGTCCGCAGCGCGGGCACCATCACCACGCCGGGCGAGAGCCAGGGCGTACGGCAGCCCGTCGACACCGACCTGGTGACGGCCGTCGAGAAGGCCCCGGGTGTCGCGGCGGCCGTGCCCGACATCCAGGGCGCCGGCCAGCTCGTCGGCGCGAACGGCAAGCCCATCGGCGGCCAGGGTCCGCCCACCCTCGCGGGCAACTGGATCGACGACCCGAAGCTGAACTCGTACCAACTGGCCGAGGGACGCGCCCCGTCGAAGTCCGGCGAGGTGGTCGTCAACCGCGGTGCCGCCGAGAAGGGCGACCTGAAGATCGGCGACACGACGACACTGCGGACCCCCGACCCGGTCAAGGTCACGATCGTCGGCCTCGCGACCTTCGGCGGCGAGGACGGCATGGCCCAGGTGACCTACACCGGCATGACGCGGTCCGATGCCGAGAAGTACCTGACCGCGCAGCCCGGCGAGGCCGCGAGCATCCTGGTGCGGGCCGGACCCGGCACCGGTCAGCAGGAACTCGTGGATGCCCTGACTCCCGTACTCCCCAAGGGAGTTGAGGCGATCACCGGTCAGGAGCTGGCCGCGGAGAACACCGACATGATCTCCGGCCAGTTCCTGACACTCTTCACCACCTTCCTGCTCGTGTTCTCCGGCGTGGCGCTGCTGGTCGCGACCTTCTCCATCCACAACACCTTCGCGATCGTGGTCGCCCAACGCACCCGCGAGAACGCCCTGTTGCGCGCTCTCGGTGCCTCACGACGGCAGGTCACCGCGTCGACCCTGGTCGAGGCGAGCGTCGTCGCCGTGGTCGCGTCCGCCGCCGGTCTCGCGGGCGGCATCGGCATCGCGGCCGGACTCCAGGCGCTGTTCCCGGCCATCGGATTCCCGTTCCCCGAGGGCGACTTGGTGATCAGCGGGCTGTCCATGGCCCTGCCGCTCGCGGTCGGCATCGTGGTCTGTCTCGGCTCCGCGCTGCTGCCCGCCGTACGCGCCGGGCGCACCGCACCACTGGCAGCCCTGCGCGAGACGGCCGTCGACCAGTCCGGGGCGTCCCGTACCCGTGCCGTCGTGGGCACCGGTCTCGCGGCACTGGCGGTCGCCGTCACACTGACCGGCGTCATCGTCAGCCCGTCCCTGTGGCTCGCCGGAAGCGGCGCGATCCTGGCGCTCGCCGCCTTCGTGGTCCTCGGCCCGGTCGCGTCGACCACCGCCGTACGCGTCCTCGGCAGCCCGCTCGACAAGCTGCGCGGAGTCACCGGCGCACTGGCCCGGCGCAACGCCCTGCGCAGCCCCAAGCGCACGGCCGCCACCGCCGGCGCGCTGATGATCGGCGTCGCCGTCGTGTCACTGTTCACGGTCTTCGGCGCCTCGCTGAAGGCGACCATGGACCAGACCGTGTCACGGTCCTTCGCGGGCGATGTCGCCGTGAGCACCCCCTCGTTCGGCGCGGGCGGCAGCGGACTGAGCCCGCGGCTCGCCCCCGCGATCGCCGAGCGGCCCGAGGTCGACACGGCGGTCGGACTCGGCCGCGGCGTCGCTGAAGTCGACGGCGAGGGACGGGCGTTGACCGTCACCGACCCGGTCGCACTGGAGCGCGCCTTCGACCTCGGCGACGTACAGGGCTCCATGCGGAACCTCGGCGACGACGGCATCGCCATCACCGAGAGCGAGGCCGACAAGCAGGGCCTCAGGACCGGTGACACCGCCCAACTTGCCTTCACCGACGGCAAGAAGGAGACCTTCACGGTCCGCGCGGTCTACGGCCGGTCGGAGCTGGCAGGCGAGTACGTCATCACCCGCGAGGCCTGGGCCCCGCACCGCACCCAGGACTCCGACACACTCGTGGCCGTCACCTTCAAGGACGGCGTGAGCGCGGCCGACGGCAAGGCGGCGGTCGAGAAGGTCACGTCGGCGTACGGCAATCCGGAGGTGCAGACCCGCGACGAGTACGCGCAGTCCTCGGCCGGTGGCATCGACATGATGCTCACCCTGGTCTACGCGCTCCTCGCGCTCGCGGTGCTCATCGCACTGCTCGGCATCGCCAACACGCTGACCCTCGCGGTCCACGAACGCACCCGCGAACTCGGCCTGTTGAGGGCCGTCGGGCAGACCAGGTCGCAACTGCGCGCGATGGTCCGCTGGGAGTCGGTACTGGTCGCCGCGTTCGGCACGGTCGGCGGACTCGCACTCGGCGGCTTCCTCGGCTGGGTGCTCGTGAAGGCCTCCGACGGAGCGTCCGACAGCACCTTCGCCTTCGCGGTGCCGCCGGTCCAGCTCGCGGTGGTGGCCCTGGTGGGTGTCGCCGCCGGAGCCCTCGCGGGCCTGCGCCCGGCCCGGCGGGCCGCACGCCTCGACGTACTGCGCGCCATCGCCACGGAGTAGCCGGAGCGACTGGACGAACGCGCCCTCGCCACGGACGAACTGGACGAACGCCACCTCGCCACCGACTGAGGGAGGAGAAGGAGGAGGTCTTGGTCACCGCCCGGTCAGCCAGCAACGGCCGACCGGGCGGGAGCGTGTTCGGTCCGGAGCGTGCCGGCGGCGTGCTCCACCTCCGCGAAACTGCGGGTGGGCGACTCCGCGGCCGCGCCGTACGGCGGGCAGGCGGGCAGACCCGCTGTCGGGGCAGCCGCCGGAAGGGTGAACCACACGACCTTGCCCGACTCGCCGTCCGGCCGCACACCCCAGCTCTCGCTGACCGCGGCGACCATCGCGAGTCCGCGTCCGCAGGTCGCGGAGGAGTCCGCGTCCCGCACCTCGGGAAGGCGGGGGTCGTGGTCGTGCACCGAGACGGTGAGCCGGTCGAGCAGCAGCTCGATCTCCACGGTGCACAACTTGTCGGGCAGGGCGTGCCGGTGGACGTTGGTCAACAGCTCTGTCACACCGAGCGAGGCCCGGTCTATCAAGGGATCCAGATGCCAGTAGCGCAACTGCGCAGATACGATTCTGCGGACCTGGCCGATCCGCGACGGCAGGGCTTGGAGCTCCACCGTGCAATGCCTGCTTGGCTGGCTGATCACGGCTGCGACTCCCCGAATTGAGGTCCGGAAGAAGACGGAGTGCGGATCCAGCGGGCGGTCTACGTGCAAACGGCCGCCTGCGGTTGGTGGCCGGCGAGCTGGTTCGCAGCGTTATCGCCGGTAAACCCAGAGTGACGTGAGAACAGAGTGACTCAGGAGGTGCGGTCCCGCAACTCGCGGCGTTCTCGGCAACTGGACCGTCGCGCGTGGGCTCTCGACGCGTGGGCTCTCAGCGCCCGCGCCCCGCCGCCTTGCGCACGGCCTCGATGAACCTGCTGGCCGCCGGTGGGCCCGGTTCCCCCGGAGCCGGGTCGTGGTCGCCCAGGGTGAGCAGATAGCGCGTGCCGTTGACGTCCGCCAACGCCCGGTCCTCATGGGCGAACCAGGGCTTCGACGCCCGGACCGCCTGCACCGGCGCGCTGTCGATCTCGCTGCCGTAACTGGTCAGCAACTCCAGCCTGCCGTCGCTGATCCGGACCTGTCCGGCCCGCGTGAGCGAACGCAGCCTCTTTCCGATCCGCACGCCCGTGGCTGTGAACTCCGGCTCCGCCATGTGCCCCGCCCCCTTGTGCGCTTCGGTCGTATGCGCTTCGGTCGTGCCCTGTCGTGATCCGGCGTGGATCCCGATCCAGTGTGCATCCTCGTCAGGACCGGCGTCCTGTTCGGTGCAGTCTGCCTGCCTCCGGCGTCGAGCACCAGTACGCATGGTGACGTCACGCGTACTCGCCGGGGCACTCGCGCGAATGCGCCCCCTACCGCCCGCGACGGGCTGCGCCAGGGGTTCCTTTGAGGTGCCCAAAGGTGTGTTTATGCAGGTGAGAAGGGTGCGGAAGGTGCTTATGATCGAGGTGTCCGACCGCGTGAACCGGCGTCGGCGCAACCGAAGGAGCCCCGCCGTGACCACCCCACAGCAGGCCCGCACCCATGAGCCGATGGCCACACTCGATGTCGATCACAGCGACGCGGAGTACCGGCACTGGCTCAAAGAAGCCGTACGGAAGGTCCAGGCCGACGCGAACAGATCGGCCGACACCCACCTCCTGCGCTTCCCGCTGCCCGAGAAGTGGGGCATCGACCTCTACCTCAAGGACGAGTCCACCCACCCCACCGGCAGCCTCAAGCACCGCCTGGCCCGCTCGCTGTTCCTGTACGGCCTGTGCAACGGCTGGATCCGCCGCGACCGCCCGGTCATCGAGGCCTCCAGCGGCTCCACCGCCGTCTCCGAGGCCTACTTCGCGAAGCTGATCGGGGTGCCCTTCATCGCCGTCATGCCCCGCACAACCAGCCCCGAGAAATGCCGCCTCATCGAATTCCACGGCGGACAGTGCCACTTCGTGAACGACCCGCGGACGATGTACGAGGAGTCGGCGGCCCTCGCGGCCGAGACCGGCGGGCACTACATGGACCAGTTCACCTACGCGGAGCGGGCCACGGACTGGCGCGGCAACAACAACATCGCCGAATCGATCTACCGCCAGCTGGAGTTGGAGCGCTACCCCGAACCGGCGTGGATCGTCGCCACCGCCGGCACGGGTGGCACGTCGGCGACCATCGCTCGGTATGTGCACTACATGCAGCACAACACCCGTATCTGTGTGGCCGATCCGGAGAACTCCTGCTTCTTCGAGGGCTGGACCACGGGCGACGCGGACGTCACCACCGACTGCGGATCACGCATCGAGGGCATCGGCCGGCCTCGGATGGAACCGAGCTTCGTGCCGGGGGCCATCGACCGGATGATGAAGGTGCCGGACGCGGCGAGCGTGGCCGCCGTGCGCGCACTGGAAGCGGCCATCGGCCGCAAGGCGGGCGGTTCGACCGGTACCGGGTTGTGGAGCTCGCTGAAGATCGTCGCGGAGATGGCGGCGGCGGGGCGGACGGGGAGCGTGGTGACTCTGTTGTGTGACCCGGGGGATCGGTATCTGGACAAGTACTACTCGGACGAGTGGGTGGCCGGTCAGGGGCTGGACATCGAGCCGTATGCGGGGGCGATCGAGTCGCTGTTGGCCACGGGGGCCTGGCCGGACTGAGTGGCTCGGGGGCTTGCGTGGTGTTCGTCCGCGGGGCAGTGGGGGCTGGTCGCTTCCCCACTCTCGGCTTCGCTCGAGCGGGGGGACCCCCATCGCGGCGGAGCCGCATGATGTAACAGCCCCGCGCCCCTGAGGAGAGGCGGCCCCTCTGCGTCACGCGGGCATCGAAGCGAGCCGTCGGTCCAGCTTTGTCACCGCGTCGCGGAACGCCCGGCCCAGGCCCGCTCGGCCCAGCTTTATCGCGAAGCGGAACGGGGCCGTTCCGTCGGCGGCCCAGGTCCACTGCACCCTCGTACCCGTGCCGCTGCGCGCGAGGCGCCACTCCTCCACGAGGGCGCGGGTGCCGGGAGCGTTCGTCACGTCGACGCGGTACGTGTACAGCTCGGAGGGCTCGGCCGCGAGGATCGTCTCCTCGAAGCGCGTCCCGCCCTTCAGCCGGACGTGCCGCCCGGACCCGTCCTCGGTCGGGCGGGCCAGCTTCACCGCCGAGAACCACTCGGACCAGCCGGCCACGTCCTCGGCCAGCGCGCGATAGACGGTCTCGGGAGGCGAGTCGACCTCTCTCGCGAACACCAGACGCAGGGGAGCGGTCTCGACGAAGTCCAGTCCCACCGGACGCAGTCGGTGTGCCATGTACGGACCCCCTCGCGGGAACACAACGGGAACGAATCCGAACGCAGCCCCACAACACGGCAGTTGACGAGGCATCGTCACCATAGCTGGCGGCCTGGCGGATGTCTGTACCGCCCACGGATGCCGCCCAGGGGTGCCGCCTAGGGATGCCGCCCAGGGGTGCCGCCTAGGGATACCGCCCACCGACGCCGCCCACGGATACGACGGCCGTCGCCGCGGCAGTCGTCAGGTGCCGTCGTCAGACGTCCGTCTCGTTCTCGTGCTCGCTCTCGTCCTCGGGCTCGCCCGCCACCACCAGGCGCCGCAGATGCTCGGAGATCTCCTCGCGCGCCCCGGCGGTCAGCCCGTCATCCGTGACCAGGGTGTCGACCTGTTCCAGCGCGGCGAACGAACTCAGGCCCACCGTGCCCCACTTGGTGTGGTCCGCGACCACGACGACACGCCGAGCCGACTGGACGAGCCGCCGGTTGGTCTCGGCCTCGGCCAGGTTCGGCGTCGACAGGCCGGCCTCCACCGATATGCCGTGCACACCCAGGAACAGCACATCGAAGTGGAGCGCCCCGATCGCCTGGTCCGCGACGGGCCCCACCAGTGAGTCCGACGGAGTGCGCACACCGCCGGTCAGCACGACCGTCGCCGCTCCCTGCCGCTGCCCCGAAGTGCGCTGCGCGGCGTGGAAGACGTCGGCCACCCGCACCGAGTTGGTCACCACCGTCAGGTCCGGCACGTCGAGCAGCTGATGGGCGAGCGCGTACGTCGTCGTACCGCCCGACAGCGCGATCGCCGTACCCGGTGCGACCATCGCCGCGGCGGCCCGCGCGATGTCCTCCTTGGCCGTCAGCTCCATACCCGACTTGGCCTCGAAGCCCGGCTCGTGCGTGCTCGCCTCGACCACCGGGACCGCGCCGCCGTGCACCTTCTCCACCACGCCCTGCCGGGCGAGCGCGTCGAGGTCGCGGCGGACCGTCATGTCGGACACGCCGAGTTTCCTGGTGAGTTCGTTGACGCGGACACCGCCGCGCCGCCGGACCTCGTCGAGGATCAGAGCGCGCCGCTGCTCCGCGAGGAGGTTCTGATTCTCACTCACGTCCGCTCCGGTTCCCTTCGCCTCGACCTGCCCGACACGTCCCCGAACCCCGTCCGACAAGGCCATTTCCCCGCACCTCCGGTCCATGGGATGCCCCATCCTCGCACGGGCCACCGCAGGTCGCGCCACTGCCTGTGGCGACGCGCACACGTCACGCTGCCATCTTCCGTTCGTCACTGTCACACGGATCGGGGAGATTCCGTGACGAGTGGTGCTCAGACGCCTCTGAGGCGGGATCCTTATACCTGAACATGACACATGCTGCACAGGTATCACGGGGGAAGTAGAACAGTGGAGCGTCCACAGAGGCATGCCTCGCCGCATGAGGCGAGCGGTTCCGAGCGGCGGCCCGCGACGGCCGACACCGCACTCGAACTCCTGGTCCACGGCGTCGGCGGCACGACGCCCCAGGAGATGTTGAACGATCCGCGCACCGTCCGGATCACCGGCGACGACACGGCCGCGGTCTTCCGCCGCGCCGACGACGCCGAAGCTGAGAAGGACGCGGAGAAGGAAGCCGCGGAACGACCCGATGAGGACCGCGGTACGCCGGTTCCCGAGGCGTACGTGTGGAGCAATCTCACCTCCGGCAACGGCTCGCGCGCCCTGTGGCTGCTGCTCCTGCCGTTCATGGTGGTCAACCTCGCCCACTGGATGCGGCCCACGGCGCGGGACAACCGGGTCCGGACGGTACGGCTCTACGGCCTGCTCGTCCGCCTCGCAGGACTGACCCTCACGGTGCTGCTGGTCGCCGCCGCCTGCGAGGTCGCCCTCGACCTGGCCGCCTGGCAGTGCGCGGGCACGAGCGGCTGCGCCCGGGAGCACTCCTGGCTGGGGTTCCTCTCCCCGGCTGGCCCCGATGCCGGCTGGTGGAGCCAGCCCGGCCGCCGGCTCGCCCTCGCCTCCCTGGTACCCGCGGCCCTCACCGGCCTCCTCTGGTACCTCTCGCACCGCACCTGGAGCGCGTACGAGTCCCAGCAGCCGATCGAGTACGGGCCCGAGCCCGACGAGGTGAGCAGCCGTGCGGGACTCGGCCGCCCCGGCTTCTGGTACGGGCGCCGGCTGGTGGCCCGGCTGCGCGCGGCGCACACCGCCGCGGGCCTGCTGACGATCCTCGCGGCGGTCGGCACCTCCGCCGCCCGCTACGACCGCGCGGCCGGCGGCCCGCCCGTCCTGGACGCGCTCGGCCGGATCATGGAGGCGACGCTCGTGGTGGGCGGGGCCGTCGTGCTCTGGGTGGTCTGCCGCCGCGGCCGCAGCGAGAACCGGCTCGACCGGCACATCGACGCCGCCCTCGTGCGCTGGCTGCCCATCGGCTCGCTCCTCCTGCTCGCCGCCACCCTGCTGTACGCCGGCTGGTCGCGCCCGGCGTGGGGCTCGGAACACCGGCTGCCGGGCGGGGGCGCGATCTTCGGCAGCATCGCACTCGTCCAGTGCCTGCTCGTGATCGTGCTCGGCGTGGTGGCCCGCCTCCTGTACCGCGCCCACCCGGACCCCCGTACCGCGATGCGCGGCCTGGCCGGGCCCGCCGTCGCGATGCTGGCCTGCGCCCTGGGCGGCGTGATGTCCGGCGGGGTGGCCCAGCGCGTCGCCGACTGGCTGGACGGCACCGGAGGAACGATCGAGGGCCCGCCCGTCCTGCTGACCTGGCAGGCCTCCGTCATCCCGCCGCTGCTGATCGTCGTACTCGTCCTCGTCGGCTGGCTGGCCAGGCGTACCGTGCGGTTGCGCCGCATCGAGACGGCCGCGGTGGGTCTCGACTACCGGGGCGAGCCCGCGGACACCGAGCGCACCCGTCGCATCGCGGGCATGCGCGCGATGGCCGCGCTCACGGACCGGGCGCCCCGGATCGTCGGCATCACCTCCATCGTGACGCTGCTGCTGGGCGCCCTGGCCCTGGTGGGCGCCCTGACCACCGACGAGACGCCGGACGAGGCGGCGAACGGCTCGTACGCCGTCGTGCAGGGCGGGGCACAGACCGCGCAGGCACTCGGTTCCTGGCTGATCGGCGTCGGCTTCATACTGTTCGTCACCTGGGGGCGCCGCGCCTACAAGGACCCCTCCGCCCGGCGCACCATCGGCATCCTGTGGGACGTCGGCACGTTCTGGCCGCGCGCGGCACACCCGTTCGCGCCCCCTTGCTACGCCGAGCGCGCCGTGCCCGACCTGACCTGGCGGATGGCGACCTGGACCAGCGCCAAGAGCGGCCGGCGGCTCGTGATCTCCGGCCACTCCCAGGGCAGCGTCCTCGCGGCCGCCGCGGCCTGGCAGCTCAAGCCGTCGGTGCGCAGGCGGGTCGCGCTGCTGACGTACGGTTCGCCCCTGGAGCGGCTCTACGGGCGCTGGTTCCCGGCCCACTTCGGGCCCGACGCGCTCAGCGGGCTGCACCGCGAGGTCGACTGCTGGCGCAACCTGTACCGGGCCACGGACCCCATCGGCGGCCCCGTCCGACTGCCCGGCGACTGCGGGCCCCAGGTCGACCGCGAGGCCCTGAAGGACCCTCTCGCGTACGGCCGTACGAAGGATCACCCGCTCCCCGCGCCGATCCTCGGCCACTCCGACTACCAGGCGGACCCCGCCTTCGCCGAGGAGCGGGAGAAACTGCTCGCCCGGCTCCGGCCGGAGGTGCCGGGTCCGCGCCCGGACAACGGACCGGAGGAACCGCAGGAACCGCAGGAAACGCGGCTGGAACCGACGACCATGTGAGGTGGCCGACGCGACAGGGCGTCAGGCGTCGGGGCGTCAGGGCCTCGGCGCCGCACGGCCTCAGGGCAGCTCCGGCAGGTCCTCCGCGTACAGCAGGGTGAGGTCGTCCGTGCTCGGTTCGGAGAACTGGGCGACCCGCCCCGCGTGCCGCTCCACCATCGCCTCGAAGGTCTGCCGCGCCGTACGGCCGTTGCCGAACGCGGGCCCCTTCGGGATCGCCGTGAAGTACTTGACCAGCGCCTCGCCCGCACCCGGCGCGAGCCGGTACTCGTGCTCCTCGGCCTGCTGCTCCACGATCCGCAGCAACTCCTCGGCGTCGTAGTCGCCGAAGGTGATGGTCCGCGAGAACCGGGACGCCACACCGGGGTTGACGGTCAGGAAGCGCTCCATCTCGGCCGTGTAGCCGGCGACGATCACCACCACCGCCTCCCGGTGGTCCTCCATCAGCTTCACGAGCGTGTCGATGGCCTCGCGGCCGAAGTCGCGCCCCGAGTCCTCCGGCGAGAGCGCGTACGCCTCGTCGATGAACAGCACGCCGCCGCGCGCCCGGTCGAAGGCCTCCTGCGTACGGATGGCCGTGGAGCCGATGTGCTCGCCGACCAGGTCCACCCTGGACACCTCGACGAGATGCCCTTTCTCCAGGACTCCGAGCGAGGCGAGGATCTCGCCGTACAGTCGGCCGACCGTCGTCTTGCCGGTGCCGGGGGAGCCCGTGAAGACCAGATGGCGCCGGGCGGAGGCCGCCTTGAGACCCGCCAGCTGGCGGCGGCGGCCGACCTCGATCATGTCGGTGAGGGCCCGCACCTCGCGCTTGACGCTCTCCAGGCCCACCAGCGCGTCCAGTTCGCCGAGCACGGCCGTCGACGTGCGCGCGGGCTGCTCGGGCTCCTGGGAAGCGACGAGCGGCTCCTGCTCGGTGATGCGCTGCCCCGGGATCGCCCCCAGCAGACCGGAGGACTGACTCGTGGTCTGTACGGCGGTCTCCTGCGCCGGGGGCCGCACACTCGCGCTCTCGTCGCTCGTGCAGTCCTCGACCACGGGACCCGTACCGGACGCTTGGTCGCCGCCGGCGTCCGCGAACTCGTAACCACCGCGCGCGCACCGCTCCGTGCGGCACTTCTTCAGCGTCGTACGGCAGCCGTCGAGCACATGGAAGCCGTATCCGCCGCTGCCCGTGACCCGGCAGCCGTGGAAGGTGCCGCGGCCGCCCGCCGACACATAGAAGCCGGCCTCGGCCGGCGAGGTGACCGTGCACCGCTCGATGGTGGGGTCGGCACCCTTGGTGACGATCACGCCCGTCTGCGTACCGTCCACCGTGCAGCCGTTCAGCGTGCCGCCGCTGCCGTGGTCGCGGAACCAGGCGCCCGTCGCGGCGTCCCGGATGCGGCAGTCGTCGAGCTGCGCGGTCGCGCCGTCGCTCACCGACACGGCCGTGTTGCGGACCTGTGAGATGTCGCTGTCGACGACGTCCGCGCGCGAGCCGCGGTCGAGGACGAACAGGGCGTCCGGCACGTCGTGCACACGGCAGGAGTCGAGTACGACCGTCGCGCCGTCGCTGACCCACACCGCGGGGTAGTCGCCCGTACTGTCGTGGATCTCGCACTGGTTGGCGTCCACGCGCGTGCCCGGGTCCCAGACCGACAGGCCGTTGCGCCCGAACTGCCGCACGGTGGAACGGGTCATGGTGAGGACCGAGCGGGACCGCAGATCGACCGCGTTCTCCGGGATGTCGTGGATGCGGCAGTCGGCCAGCGTCAGCACGGCGTCCGTGTCGAGCGTGACGCCGTCCGCGGTCGTACGGTGCACATCGCAGTCGGTGAGATGCGCCGTGGCCCGGGCGGTGACCTGTACGCCGCTGCCCCTGACCTCGTACACCTCGCAGCCGATGGCCTCCAGGGCGGACTGCTCGCCGGTCGCCGACAGGCCCGCGCCCGAGGTGTGGTGGATCCGGCAGCGCTCCAGCCGCGGATGGGCGCCGCCGCGCACCGAGACGCCCGCCTGGCCGGCCGCGACGACCTCGCACTCCTCGAACACCCCGCCCCCGCTGTCCAGTACGGCGATGCCGACCCCCGCGGGGTTGTCGACGGTGCAGCGCCGGACGGTCGGACGCGCGCCCCCGCGGACCTCGATACCGGCCGCGGACCGGGTGACGATCCGGATGTCCGTCAGCTCCGGTGTGCCCTCCTCGACGAGGAGCGCGGGCGCCGCCGAGTCCTGGCCCTCCACGAGCAGGTCCTGGACCACGGCGGAGGCGCGCACGGTGAGCGGCACTCCGTCGATGGGCGCGATGCGCACGGAACCGGGGGAGCCCTCGGGGCCGCGCAGCGTCACCGCCCGCTGGACGACGAGGTTCTCGCGGTAGGTTCCGGCGGCGACGGTGAGGACGTCACCGTCGGCCGCTGCCTCCAGGGCGGCGGCGAGCGATGCGTACTCACCCGTGCGGCGCCGCCACCGCGACGTACCGGTGTGCGTCACCTGGACCGTGCCCTGTGCCATGGCGCTGCTGTGCCCCCACCTCGTCCTACGCGGGTCCTGAGAGGGTCTTCCCGACACCCGGCCGCGTCAACTCGGCGCACGGGGAACGAGAACTGCCTCTCACGACGATGCCGAACACCTCGGCCGGTCCACCGTAGCGTGCGCGGGGCCGGCCGGTTGACCGGAGCGGCCAGGCCGTCAACTGCCCGCGCCTGTCCTGCCCCAGTCCGGACCGGCCTGCGACCACGCCTGGTCGAGGCGCTCGTACCTGCGCCGCACCATGCGCCACACCACCAGGCGCCGGGAACCCTCGACGAGTCCCGCGCAGACGACGGCCGTGCCGAATCCGGCCAGGACGGCGTGCGTCGCCGCCGTCGCGGTGTCCAGCGGCCGGCCGACTATTCGGCCGTGCTTGTCCGTCCAGACCGTGAAGCGGTCGCCGCGCTGCGGGGACTTCAAGGACGCCATGACCGTGTCGCGCCGCGCGGTGCCGTCGGGGGCCGTCCAGTCGGCGAGCACCCGGCTGTGCGCGTCACGTCCCGAGGCCGTCTCGGGATCGGGGTCGAGCGGGGTCCGGTCCGTCTTCTTGACGACGGTCGCCGCCACCGGATGGCGGTCCAGCCGCTGCTCGCGCACCGCCTGCTGCAGGGCGTCCTCGGCGAGTCCGCCGACCAGGACACCGACCAGGGGTGCCGCGACGAGGATCAGCAGCAGCGCCGCCAGCGCAAGCCACGCCTCGGCGAGATCCGTCCTGCGCCGCAGCGGGTTGTGCCGCCAGCGCCAGAGTCCCCTGATGGCCCGCAACGTCCCGACCCCCTTACGCCTCCGTGATAGCCCCCATCGGAGTCGTTCACGCGCGCGGCCGGGGAAGAGAGAGCGAGATCACCCTCCACCGGCCTCTCATGAACTTCTCACACAAGCTCAACGGGCGTGCCGGGCGTCGGTGTTCCCGAGCGAGGGGCCCAGTTCCCGTGCGAAGGCCTGGTTCCCGTACGAGGGGCCTATTCGAGGATCCTGACGGGATCTCCCACGCGGACCGAGCCTGGGGACTCCGGCACGAGATTCTGCCCGAAGACCAGCTTGTCGCCGAATCGGCGGTGGCGGGCGAGGGTGCGCAGCGGCTCCTTGCCGCGCTCGGCGGTGGTCTGGTTCGTGGTGGTCACGACACAGCGCCCGCACATCTTCGCGACCCGGAAGGTGACCTCACCGATGGCGATCCGGGACCAGTCGTCCTCCGCCCAGGAGGCGGTGCCCCCGACCACCACGTTCGGCCGGAAGCGGTTCATGGGGAGCGGGCCCTCGTCGGGCCGATCGCCCTGCGCGACGAGCGCGTTGACGGCGTCGAGCGAGCCGAGTGTGGTGAGCAGCAGGGGGTAGCCGTCGGCGAAGCTCACGGTCTCGCCCGGCCGGGCGAACTCCGGGTCGATGGGCCGACGTGTGGCCGGGTCGTCCAGGTGCATGAGCCGCACCCCGATGCCGAGATAGTCGCTGAACCAGGTGTGGGCCGCCGCGTCGGCGGGGACCACCTCCACCTTGTCGTTCCAGACATCCACCGGTGTCGTCCCGGTCGGCTCGGGCACGCGGACGGTCAGTGGGTCACAGCCGGGCGCGGACAGCAGAATTCCGCCGCCGGGCAACAGCTCGGCGGCGACCAACGCCAGGCGCGGCTGCGGGCGTTGGGTGACGACCTTGTCGCTCTCGTCGATCAGCACCCAGCGGCGGTCACCCGCCAGACCCCATGGCTCCACGACCGACTCACGCAGGTCACTGCCCCCGGCCGCCTTCAGTGGATAGAGGTGGATCGAGTGCAGTACCGGCTTCGACATGAGGTCATCCTGCCAACAACCGCGGACAACCTCCGCCGATTTCTCTCAGTAGCCGCGGTACTGCTGGTTGTTGTAGGGCTCCTGGTGCGGAGCCGGGGCGGGCCGCGGGGCCGCGGGACGCATCGCCTCGTACCCCGTGCCGCCCGCCATGGGCCGCTGCGGCTGGGGAGCCTGCGGGCCCGGGTAGCCGCGCGGCACGCCGGCCTGCTGAGGGATGTACGGCGCGGCCTGCTGCAGCGGAGCGGGCTGCTGGGCCTGCGGGTAGGCGTACGAAGGAGCCTGCTGGGAGGGACCGGCAGGCAGGGCGGGCAGTGCTGCGGGCAGAGCGGGCAGGTGACTGCCCGTGTCGTACGCCGCGGGGACCCGGATCGGGGCGATCTGCGGGGTTCCCCGCTCGGCCACGAGAGAGTCGTAGATCGGAGTGTCCGGGAAGGAGGCGGAGTAGTAACCGCCGCCATAGGTGGAGCGGGGGGAGGTCATGGCACATAAGTTAAGCCCACGATGTGCTGGTTGGGGAGACCGATAAGAGGGTTGTTTTCCGTGTCGGCAGTGGTGTGGAACCCCCAATATGAGCGAACTTGGTGAAAAGGGGCGGCGGGTAGAGCTCTGCACATGTAAAAGCCGAGTTCCGGACGGGTTACTGGTGAGTCGCTTGATGATCGTGCGACCCGGGTGATGGGCGTTCGCCGCTCGGGGGATTAGGTTGGCGCAGAACGACTGCACGAACCGCACGACCTGAACGAAACTGCACGCGACGAGGCGCGGTCTTGCGCGGAGACACCCGATGGGGAGCGGATATGTCAATGCCCAAAGGATCGAACGTTCCGGTGCCGACGACCGGACTCCGCGTCGAACTCGGTTGGCGGGCCGGCCCGGGCGTACCCGACGCGGATGCCTCGGCCCTGCTGCTGGCCTCGGGGAAGGTCCGTTCCGACGCCGACTTCGTCTTCTACAACCAGCCGGCCCACTCCTCCGGCGCGGTGCGCCACGAGGGCAAGAAGGACGTCGGCGGCCAGGTGAACGACACGCTGCTCGTCGACCTCGCGCGCGTGGAGCCCGCGATCGACAGGGTGGTGCTCGCCGCGTCCTCCGACGGCGGGACGTTCGGGCAGGTGCCCGGGCTCTACATCCGGGTTGTCGACGCACAGCAGGGCACGGAGGTCGCGCGCTTCGACAGCGAGGGCGCGAGTGTGGAGACGGCCTTCGTGCTCGGGGAGTTCTACCGCCGCCAGGGCGCCTGGAAGTTCCGCGCCGTGGGCCAGGGCTACAGCAGCGGACTCGAAGGACTCGCCACGGACTTCGGGATCACGGTGGACGAACCGCAGCGGGCGGCGCCGGCTCCCGTGCCGCCGCGGCCCGCCCCCGCGGCCCCACGACCCGCTCCTGTGGCCCCGCCGGTCACGGCAGCGCCGGTGACACCGCCGGCCGCACCACCGGCCCCGCCCGCGCCGCCCGCGACTCCGGTACGCCTGACCAAGGTCACGCTCACCAAGGAAGCCCCGTCCGTCTCGCTGACCAAGCAGGGCGGCACGTCCGGCGTGATGCGCGTGAACCTCAACTGGCAGGTGCGCAAGCAGTTCTCCGGGTGGCAGGCCAAGCTGGGCCGGGCCGTCGCCATGCACGCGGACCTCGACCTCGACCTGTGCGCCCTGTACGAGCTCTCGGACGGCAGCAAGGGAGTCGTCCAGGCACTGGGCAACGCCTTCGGAGCGCTGCATCAGCCGCCGTTCATCCATCTCGACGGCGACGACCGCACCGGCGCCTCGACGAGTGGCGAGAACCTCAGCATCAACCTCGACCACACACAGTACTTCCGGCGCCTCCTCATCTTCGTGACCATCTACGAAGGGGCACGTTCCTTCGCCGACCTGGACGCGACGGTGACCCTGCAGCCGCTGCACGGCGCGCCCGTCGACTTCTCGCTCGGCGAGTGCACCGTCCCCTCCACGGTGTGCGCACTCGCCCTCATCACCAACACCGGCAGCGACCTCGTCGTCCAGCGCGAGGCCCGCTTCCTCGTCCCGGACCGCGGCGTGAGCCCGCAGCGCACCGTCGACTACGCGTACGGGTGGGGCATGAACTGGACGCCCGGCAGGAAGTGACCGGCAGGACAGAAGTGAACGGCGGGAGGTGACCGGGAAGCCCAGTCCGAGCCGACAGCGACCGCTCAGGGCTGCTCGGGCGCCGCGTCGGGGTGGCGATCGGGGCGCGTGTAGGTGCGGCCCTTCCAGGCCGCGCCGCGCCCCCTGTAGTGCTGCACCGCGGAATCCACCGTCATGAGGAGGTACAGGAACGCGGTGAAGGGGAGCGACGGGGCGAGCCAGAGCGGCTCGCGGTAGTACCGGAGCATCGGCAGGTACGTCACGGTCATCAGCAGCCACGCGAGCCCGCCGGCCACCGCCGCCCCGGCACTGCCGGCCGCCAGGCCCACGCACAGCGCCACGGGCGGCACCAGATACACGAGGGCGAGACCGGCCACCGTCCCGGCCAGCACCAGCGGGTTGTGCCGAAGTTGGGCGTACGCGCTGCGCGAGACCATCCGCCACAGATCGTGCAGCCGCGGATACGGGCGCACGCTGTCGACGTGGTCCGCGAGCCCCAGCCAGATGTGTCCTCCGGAGCCCTTCACCGCCCTCGCCACCGCCACGTCGTCGATCACCGCGTGCCGGACGGCGTCCGGAATCCGCGCCCGCTCGGCGGCCTCGGTCCGCAGCAGGACACAGCCGCCCGCCGCTGCCGCGGTCCGCGACCCCTTCACGGCGATCCAGCGGAACGGGTACAGCTGTGAAAAGAAGTACACGAACGCGGGCACCACGAGCCGCTCCCAGACGCTCTCCACCCGCAGCCGGGCCATCTGGGACACGAGATCGAAGCCCCCGGTACGGGCCGCGGCCACCAACTCCCGCAGACTGTCCGGCGCGTGCGCGATGTCGGCGTCCGTCAGCAGCAGATATTCGGGTGTACGCGCGCGTGCCATACCGATGCCGTGACGTACGGCCCAGAGCTTGCCGGTCCAGCCCGCGGGCGGCTCCCCGGGCGAGCCGACGGTGAGCGGCAGCCCACCATGCCGCCGCGCCAACTCATGGGCCACCTCCCCGGTGCCGTCCGAACTGCCGTCGTCCACGAGGAAGATCTCGGCCCGCCCCGGATAGTCCTGCGCGAGGAGCGAGGGCAGGCTGTCGGGCAGCACGGCGGCCTCGTCCCGCGCCGGTACGACGACGCACACGGACGGCCAGACTTCCGGCTCCCGGCGCGGTGGCAAGCGCATGTCCGTACGCCAGAAGAAGCCCTGGCCGAGGAGCAGCCACAGCCAGGCGACCAGTGATCCGACAGCGATCCACACGACGGCGCTCACCTGCCGCAGTCTGCCCCACCCGGCGGCCCGTTGAGGCGGATCGTCTATGGTGACCGGGTGAAGATCGCGCTCATGGACTCCGGAATCGGACTGCTCGCGGCAGCCGCCGTCGTGCGTCGTCTGCGGCCCGATACGGAGCTCGTTCTCTCCTCGGACCCCGGCAGCATGCCGTGGGGACCCCGCACACCCGAGGACGTGACCGCCCTCGCCGTCGCCGTCGCCGAGGCGGCCGCAGCGCACCGGCCCGACGCCCTGATCGTCGCCTGCAACACCGCCTCCGTGCACGCCCTGCCCGCGCTGCGCGCCCGCCTGGAGCCGGGGGTGCCGGTGATCGGCACGGTCCCGGCGATCAAGCCGGCCGCGGCGGGCGGCGGACCCGTCGCGATCTGGGCGACGCCCGCCACCACCGGCAGCCCCTACCAGCGCGGCCTCATCCGGGAGTTCGCCGACGGTGTGACGGTCACCGAAGTGCCCTGCCCCGGGCTGGCCGACGCCGTGGAGCACGCGGACCAGGCCGGTATCGACGCCGCGATCGCCGCGGCCGCCGCACGCACCCCCGACGAGGTAAGGGCCGTCGTCCTGGGCTGCACCCATTACGAGCTGGTCGCCGAGCGCATCCGCGCGGCCGTGCAGCGGCCCGGTGTCCCCCCGCTCGTCCTGCACGGCTCCGCGGGCGCGGTGGCCGCCCAGGCGCTGCGCCGGATCGGCGAGACCCCGGCCCCGGAGGCACTCGCTCACGGCAGCCTCACGGTGCTGCTCTCCGGACGCGAGGGGACGCTGCCCCGGACCGCGCTGACCTACGACGAGGGCACCCTGCTCCAGGCGATGAGCCCCGCGCACTGAGCCCTTCCGCCACGAACCGGACACTCCGAGTCCACCCGGAGCAGTTACGGACGGCAACCTGGTGCCCGCGCTGCGGAACCTGAGTACGCTCATTGGCATGAGGGACCACCCCCACGGCGAACAGGGCGATGCCGACGCCCCGCACCCCGAGGTATGGCACGGCCGCGCTTCCAACCGCGTGCAGTGGCTGCTCGCGTGCGGCGGTGCCGCCTTCGTGGCGCTGGGTATCGAGCTGGCCGTCGACTCGGCGTGGACGTCCGGCACCGCTCCCCTCGTGATGTCCGTGGTCGGCTGCATCGCCGCGGGACTCCTGGTGCTGTTCGGCACGCTCGCTTTCGTGCACGTCGCCGTGAAGGTCGACAAGGACTACCTGGAGGTGCGCTGCGGCCATATGGGCCTCCCGCGCCGCCGCATCCCGCTGTCGCACATCACCGGTGCCGACTTCGTACCCCGGGTGACGCCGCGCCAGTGGGGCGGCTGGGGCTACCGCTGGCGGCCCGAGCAGGGGACCGCCGTGGTCGTCCGGCGCGGCGAGGGCCTGGTGCTCCGCCTAGGGGACGGCCATACGTTCACGATCACGGTGGACAACGCGGAAGCGGCCGTACGGGACATCCGTCGCCGTCTGAGGTCGGCCGCCGCGGGCACGACCCGCTGACCAGAGAAAAGGTCACTACGCGCTGACCCGGAAGGTCATTACCCGCTGACCGGGGAAATGGGTTGGCGGTTCGCGACTTGTGGCTCGCGGCTTCACGGTGTCAGTGGGCCGCTCCAGGCGCGGCCACCGGCCTCCATCGCGTTCCGCGGCACCTCGTCGAGTACGGGGCGTGCCGTGGCGATCCCCGCGAGCAGGCCGGCGCCCGCCGTCACCGTGGTGAAGCTCAGCGCGTTGCCGACCGCGGCGATCGCGGCCAGCGCCGTCAGGGCGGCGCCCGCCGTGAGGACCACCGGCGTCGGGCGCGGCGACCGCCACAGGGCGTACAGGACCCAGCAGAAGACCGCGGCCAGCAGGGCCACGCCGACCACGCCCTGCTCGGCCGCCTGCTGGAAGGGCGCAGAGTGGGGTTTGCCGTCGGGCAGCAGCGACTGCGTGACGGTCGGGCTCAGCTCCGAGAACCGGCCGGGACCCACGCCCAGCCCCGGCTCCCGGCCCACCATGTCGAGTGCGTCCTGCCACAGCAGCACACGGTGCTGGGTGAGCTGACCCTCCAGAGACGCGGTGAGGCCGTCCGGAAGGACGTTCTCGGCGACCGCCCAGGTCGCTCCCGTCATCAGGACCGCGGCGAGAGCGAGGCCGCCGAGGCCCAGGCCGCGGTGGCGCATGCGGTCGGCGGCCAGGGAGCACAGCAGCACTGCCAGGCAGGCCGCGAAGCCCGACGTCGACCCCAGTACGACCGCGGCCACCGCGATTCCGGCGGCCATCAGCCGGAGCACGAGCCGCAGTCCCGGCGGGCGGGCCGCCCAGGCCGCGCAGCACGCGGACCCCGCGGAGACGGCCAGCAGCGCGGCGGTGGCGCCGGTCTGCCCGAGCGGCGAGATCACCTGCGGCCCCGGAGCGGTGTGCGGGGAGGCCACCGCGAGACCGAGTCCGGCGAGCGCGCCCGCGCAGGGCGCGGCGACCGGCAGAAGCTCTCCGCAGATCCGCCCCGACGCGTAGCCGGCGGCGACGGCGAGCACCGCGAGCAGCACCCCTTCGGGGCGTCCGCCGTGTGCCGCGGCCGTGATCAGGGACCAGGCCGCGCAGGCTCCCAGCACGACGACACCCGTGGCGTCCGAAGCGCTGCGTCTCTCGTGAGCCGACGCCGGACCGGTCGCCGACGCCATTCCTGTGGACCCCACCCCGTAGCCCCCCGGCCTGTGAAAGGCCCCGACCGCCCGGCCGCCACGGCTCGTACGTCAGAGGCTCCGGCACACCGTAACGGGTGATGCGCCGGTTTGTGGATGAGTTGCGCAGAAACGATGCAGCAGGTGGGAGGAGAGTGCCCGGGCAGGTCGTGAGGGCCGCGCTGTCGGCGCCGTGGTCACCCGCCGTACACTCCGGGGGTGACCGCCACTGCAACCTCCGTAGACGAGCCGGAACAGCTCGAACCGCAGGCCCGGCCCCTTTCGCGCGGGATCCGGCTGGCGCGGCGGCTCGCTCCGGCGGCCACCGCGGCACTCTCCGGAGTACTGCTGTACGTCAGCTTCCCGCCGCGCACGGTGTGGTGGCTGGCCCTGCCGGCCTTCGCGGTCTTCGGCCGGCTGCTGCGCGGCCGAACCTGGAAGGCGGGCCTCGGTCTCGGTTACCTCTTCGGCCTCGGCTTCCTGCTGCCTCTGCTCGTGTGGACCGGTGTGGAGGTCGGGCCCGGGCCGTGGCTGGCGCTCGTGGTCATGGAGGCGGTGTTCGTCGGCCTCGTCGGCGCCGGTGTCGCGGCCGTGTCGAAGCTGCCCGGCTGGCCCCTGTGGGCGGCCGCCCTGTGGATCGCGGGTGAAGCGGCACGCGCGCGTGCGCCGTTCGGCGGCTTCCCCTGGGGCAAGATCGCCTTCGGTCAGGCAGACGGTGTCTTCCTGCCGCTCGCGGCGGTGGGCGGCACTCCGGTACTCGGCTTCGCGGTCGTCCTGTGCGGCTTCGGACTGTACGAGATCGTCCGCCTGGCCATCGAGGCGCGGCGCACCCGTGCCGTACGCCGCGGGGCGGCCGCGGTGGCGCTGCTGAGCTTCTTCCTCCCCGTGCTCGGCGCCTTCGCCGCGCGGCCCCTTGTCAGCGACAAGGCGGAGGACGGCACCGCGACCGTCGCGGTCATCCAGGGCAACGTCCCGCGCGCGGGCCTCGACTTCAACTCCCAGCGGCGCGCCGTCCTCGACCACCACGCGCGGGAGACCGAGCGCCTCGCCGCGCGGATCAAGGCGGGCAAGGCCGCCCAGCCCGACTTCGTGCTCTGGCCGGAGAACTCCTCCGACATCGACCCGTTCCGCAACCCCGACGCCTACGCCGTGATCGACAAGGCCGCCAGGGCGATCGGCGCGCCCGTCTCGGTCGGCGGCGTCGTCGAGAAGAACGGCAAGCTCTACAACGAGCAGATCCTCTGGGACCCGGAGAAGGGCCCCGGTGCCACGTACGACAAGCGGCAGGTCCAGCCGTTCGGCGAGTACCTGCCCTTGCGGTCGCTCATCGGGGCCATCAACGGCGACTGGACGTCCATGGTCCGCCAGGACTTCAGCCGCGGCACCAAGCCGGGCGTGTTCTCCATGGCGGGCACCGAGGTCGGCCTCGCGACCTGCTACGAAGCGGCCTTCGACTGGGCCGTGCGCGACACCGTCACCCATGGCGCGCAGTTGATCTCCGTGCCGAGCAACAACGCCACGTTCGACCGCAGCGAGATGACCTACCAGCAGCTCGCGATGTCCCGGATCCGCGCCGTCGAGCACAGTCGCACCGTCACCGTCCCGGTGACCAGCGGCGTCAGCGCCGTGATCATGCCGGACGGGAAGATCACCCAGCGGACGGGCATGTTCGTGGCGGACTCGCTCGTCCAGAAGGTGCCGCTGCGTTCCTCCGAGACCCCTGCCACGCGGGCCGGGATCGCGCCGGAGATGCTCCTGGTGCTGATCGCGGCGGGCGGCCTCGGCTGGGCCGTGACGTCCGCGGTCCGCGGGCGACGCGCCGGTGACGTGTAGCCGTACGCCCGTCGTGCGCCGCTTGTACGCCTCAGGAATGCGCGGAGGCAGCAGAACCGGGCCGTTAGGGTCGGTTCATGTCTACACCTGACTTCATTCGTACGATCCGGGCCGCCGCCGGCCAGCAACTGCTCTGGCTCCCCGGCGTCACCGCCGTCGTCTTCGACGACGAGGGCAGAGTGCTGCTGGGGCGCCGGGCGGACACCGGCAAGTGGGCGGTCGTCGGCGGAATGCCGGACCCGGGGGAGCAGCCCGCTGCCTGCGCCGTTCGGGAGGTGCACGAGGAGACGGGCGTCCGGTGTGTCGCCGAGCGTGTCGTGCTCGTACAGGCCCTCAAACCGACCACGTTCCCGAACGGCGACGTCTGCCAGTTCATGGACATCACCATCCGGTGCCGGGCCGTCGGCGGTGAGGCCCGGGTCAACGACGACGAATCGCTGGAGGTCGGCTGGTTCGACGTGGACGCGCTGCCGGAGCTCGACGAGTTCGGGCTGTTCCGGATCAAGCAGGCGATGTCCGACGAGCCCACATGGTTCGACCCCACGACCTGAGAGAAAAGTATGGGGGTCGACCACATCCGTCGGGGCGTTGCCGCTGTCTAGGGTCGGGGCATGACCGCGCCCAGCGCCCTCGCAGGCCCTCACACCTCGTCCCTCGATCTCGGCGGCCGAACCGCCCTCGTCACGGGCGCCGCGGGTGGCATCGGCCGCGCGTGCGCACTGCGGCTCGCCGCGGCCGGGGCCAAGGTGCGGGCGGTCGACCGGGAGGCCGGGGGACTGGACACGCTCACCGGACAGGCCCGGGGTCTCGCGGGCACCGTCGAGCCGTACGTCCTCGACCTCACCGACCTGGACGCCGCGGAGTCCGCCGCGACCGGCACCGACATCCTCGTCAACAACGCCGGGCTGCAACTGGTGCGCCCCATCGAGGAGTTCCCGCCCGACGCCTTCCACACCGTGCTGACCGTGATGCTGGAGGCTCCGTTCCGGCTGATCCGCGGGGCACTCCCGCACATGTACGGGCAGGGCTGGGGCCGCATCGTCAATGTGTCCTCCGTCCATGGGCTCCGCGCCTCTGCCTTCAAGTCGGCCTATGTGGCGGCGAAACACGGTCTGGAGGGCCTCTCCAAGACCGCGGCCCTGGAAGGCGCCCCCCACGGAGTCACCTCGAACTGTGTGAATCCCGCCTATGTGCGCACCCCACTGGTCGAGAAACAGCTCACCGACCAGGCCGCCGCCCACGGCATCCCCGAGGAGCGCGTGCTCACCGAGATCCTGTTGCGGGACAGCGCGGTCAAACGCCTCATCGAACCGGACGAGGTCGCCGAGGCCGTGGCGTACCTGTGCGGCCCGGCCGCGTCGTTCGTCACCGGGACCTCACTGGTCCTCGACGGCGGCTGGACGGCGCACTGAGCGTGAGTTGTCCACAGGGCTGGTCGGGCTGTCGGTGTGATGGGTGATCCTGGTGGACATGTCTCGCGATCAATTGCAGTCCGCCGGGCGCTCCGACGTGAGCGCCGAGGCGCCGTTCCTGGAGCTGCTGGCCCGGGGCGCGTCCGCCGACGCGTACGAGCAGCCGGTGCTGCTCGCCCGCGCGGACGGGCTGCCGCCCGACCGGATCGCCGCTCTGGAGCGCGCCAAGCTCCTCGCGCTGGGCGTGCGCTCGGAGATGGAGGGGCGCCGCAGACGCGAGGCCGAGCTGTCCGCGCTCTTCGAGACCGCCCACGACCTGGCGGGGCTGCGCGACCTCGACGCCGTGCTCCAGGCGATCGTGCAGCGCGCCCGCTCACTGCTGGGCACCGACATCGCCTACCTCAGCCTGCACGACCCGGCCGTGGGCGACACATACATGCGGGTCACCGAGGGATCGGTCGCGGCACGCTTCCAGCAGCTGCGGCTCGGCATGGGCGAGGGCCTCGGCGGACTCGTGGCCCAGACGGCCCGCCCCTATGTCACCGACGACTACTTCCGGGACGGCCGCTTCCAGCACACCGCGGCCATCGACGAGGGTGTGCGGGACGAGGGCCTGGTGGCCATCCTCGGCGTGCCCCTCATGCTCGGGCCGCATGCCATCGGCGTACTGTTCGCCGCCGACCGGCGGGCGCGGGTCTTCGAGCGGGAACAGATCGCGCTGCTCGGCTCGTTCGCCGCTCTCGCGGCCGCCGCCCTCGACACCGCGAACCTGCTCACCGAGACCCGCGAGGCGCTGGCGGACCTGGAGCGGGCCAACGAGATCATCCGCGACCGCAGCGGGGCGATCGAGCGGGCCTCCGACGTCCATGACCGGCTGGCCGAGCTCGTGCTGCGGGGCGGCGGGGTCCACGACGTGTCCGCCGCGGTCTCCGAGATCCTCGACGGCAGCGTGCGGTTCGCGGGCGCGGGCACCGCACCCGATGACGCCCTGGAGATGTCACGCGCCGAAGGACACGCCGTCCGGCACGGGGACGACTGGGTCGCGGCCGTCGCCGCCGGCGGTGAGCTGCTCGGCGCGCTGGTGCTGCGCGGTCATCCCGGGCTCGACCCCGTCGACCAGCGCACTCTGGAGCGGGCAGCCATGGTCACCTCGCTCCTGCTGCTCGCCCGGCGCTCGGCCGCCGAGGCCGAACAGCGCGTCCGCGGTGAGCTGCTGGACGATCTGCTCGACGCGCGCGACCGCGATCCCCGGCTGCTGCGCGATCGCGCCGCCCTGCTGGACGCCGACCTCGACGCCACCCATGTGGTGCTGGCCTCCCGCCTCGACGCCACGGCCGCCGACGCGGCCCACGAGGCCGCCGCCCGCCGCAGACTGTGGTCCGCCGCCTCCCACCTGGCCGCGACCCGGCACGGGCTGGCCGCCGCGCGCGACGGCGGCACCGTCCTGCTGCTGCCGCTGAGCCCCGGCGACACGGCGACGGACCTGGCCCGCCGCACGGCCAAGGACCTCGGTACCGCCGTGCACGAGGCGGTCACCGTCGGCGCCTCCGCGCCCGTCCAGGACCTCACCGCCCGCCCGGACATCGTGGCCGAGGCCTACGCCGAAGGGCAACGATGCCTCGACGCGCTGCTGCTGCTCGGCCGCACCGGGGACGGCGGCGCCGCGGAGGACTTCGGATTCCTCGGGCTGCTGCTCGCCGGGAGCAGGGACATCCCCGGCTTCGTCGAGCGCACGATCGGCCGGGTCGTCACGTACGACGAGAAGCGCGGCACCGATCTCCTGCGCACCCTCGACGCGTACTTCGCTTGCGGCATGAGCCCCGCACGCACCAAGGACGAGCTGCACGTCCACGTCAACACGGTCGCGCAGCGCCTGGAGCGGGTGGGCCGGCTGCTCGGCCCCGACTGGCAGAGCCCGGCCCGCACCCTGGAGATCCAACTCGCCCTGAGGCTGCACCGGTTGACGTCCACAGGACGGCACTGACCCCCGTACGCGCTGATGACCCCCGTACGCGTGGGCGCACGGGGGTCGGTCCGGGGCCCGGGGCTCCCGCTCAGACGGTACGGGCGTCCGCGGCGAGGGCCGACGCCTTCGTGTCCTGCGCGTCGGGGCCGGCCTCCACCGCCACGTCCGCGAGGTCGCGGTGCCGGGTCTCCTTGGCCACGCCCACCGCGATCAGTGTCAGCACGGCCGCCCCGATCACGTACAGGGCGATCGGTGTGGGGCTGTCGTACTCCGCCAGCAGCGCGGTCGCGATGAGCGGTGCCGGCGCGCCCGCGGCGACCGACGAGAACTGCGCGCCGATCGAAGCGCCGGAGTAGCGCATGCGCGTCGCGAACATCTCCGAGAAGAAGGCGGCCTGCGGCGCGTACATGGCGCCGTGCAGGACCAGGCCCACGGTCACGGCGAGGATCAGGTTCCCGAAACCGCCGGTGTCGATGAGCGAGAAGAACGGGAACATCCACAGACCGACGCCGGCCGCGCCCAGCAGATACACCGGCCGCCGGCCCACACGGTCGGACAGCGCGCCCCACAGGGGGATGACCGCGAAGTGGACGGCGGAGGCGATGAGTACCGCGTTCAGCGCGGTCTGCTTGGACAGTCCGGCCGAGGTGGTGGCGTACACGAGGATGAAGGCGGTGATCACGTAGTAGCTGATGTTCTCCGCCATGCGCGCGCCCATCGCGACCAGGACGTCCCGCCAGTGGTAGCGCAGCACGGACACCAACGGCAGCTTCTCGGCGGCCCCGTCCTCGGTCGCCCTGCGTGCCTCGGCCTGGGCGAGGGCCTCCTTGAAGACAGGCGATTCATCGACAGACAGACGAATCCACAAACCGACGATCACCAGCACCCCCGACAGCAGGAAGGGGATGCGCCAGCCCCAGGAGGTGAAGGCGGTGTCCGACAGGGCGGCGGTCAGCAGCGACAGCACGCCCGTCGCCAGCAGTTGCCCGGCGGGCGCCCCGGTCTGCGGCCACGAGGCCCAGAACCCACGCCGTCGCGCGTCCCCGTGCTCCGACACGAGCAGCACCGCGCCGCCCCACTCGCCGCCCAGCGCGAAGCCCTGCACCAGACGCAGCACGGTCAGCAGCACCGGTGCCGCCGTACCGACGGTCGCGTGTGTGGGCAGCAGCCCGATCGCGAAGGTCGCCCCACCCATCAGCAGCAGACTCAGGACCAGCAGCTTCTTGCGCCCGAGCCGGTCGCCGTAGTGCCCGAACACGAGCGCCCCGAGCGGCCTGGCGGCGAAGCCGACCGCGTACGTCAGGAACGAGAGCAACGTGCCGACGAGCGGGTCGGAGTCCGGGAAGAACAGCTCGTTGAAGACGAGCGCGGCGGCGGATCCGTAGAGGAAGAAGTCGTACCACTCGATGGTGGTGCCGATGAGGCTCGCGGCGACGATGCGCTTGAGGCTGGCGGGTGGTGGGGGAGCGGTTGCTGCGGCGGCCATGTGCACCACTTCCATGTGGTTGGCGGGGGACGTGCGCGTGTCGGGCCAAGGTAGAAAGCGGCAGGTCGGCGGCACATGTGGTGGGACACCATAGTTCGGCGGCTCAGTGTGCGTGTTGGCCCCACGTCTGCGTCCATCCAGGACGGGGTCAGCTCACCCGGCGCCGGATCCGCCAAAGGCCGAACCTGGTGAGGATCGCGCTGAGTGCCAGATAGATCGCTGTCTCCAGCCATTGGAACGCCCAATAGCGGCTGCTGGGGTGGTAGTTGACATCGACATGGAGGTCCAGCTTGGCCAGACACACCGCCGCGTCGCCGAACGTGCCGCTCGCGCCGGTCCTGGGCGGGGTGTTGACGCAGTTGTTGAACGAGGCCCCGTCGAGGGCCCTGCCGTTCGAGGTGCGCAGCGGGCTCGTGTCGGCGATCCACGCGTCGGGCGCGCCCGGGATCTTCACCCCGCCGATGACGGAGCCACCGCCGATACTGCCCAGGTTCTGCGCCTCGTTGATGGCCTGGGCCGTCATCGGCAACGTGGCCTTGTCCGGCGGCACGAGGCTCGGCCGCACCACGTTGGGGAAGAAGAACTGGAAGGCCAGGAAGACGACGAGCGTCACGGCCATCGCGGGCAGGGTCCGGCGCAGCAGGAGCCCGACGACGGTGCCGAAGGTGAAGGCCAACGCGGCATAGCCGATCGGGGCGATGTTGCGCGCGCCGAACACGAAGGTGCTGAACTCGTTCTTGACGACCTCGTCGAACGGCTCGGCCGCCCAGGTGAGCAGGGCCGCGGACGCCCCCGTCAGGATCATGGCGGCCAGACCTACGAGCAGGATCTTGCTGAGGAGCCAAC
Organism: Streptomyces sp. NBC_00878; assembly: GCF_026341515.1. Classification (NCBI taxonomy): domain Bacteria; kingdom Bacillati; phylum Actinomycetota; class Actinomycetes; order Kitasatosporales; family Streptomycetaceae; genus Streptomyces; species Streptomyces sp. NBC_00878. Next base: position 9,948,176 of record NZ_JAPEOK010000001.1, read on the forward strand.
GCGGGCGGGTGACACTCTGGTTCCACACCAGCCGGTGCGTGCCGTTCTCCAGCTCCCGGGCGATCAGCGGCGCGCCCCAGAACGTGCCGATGACCGCCGGGATCAGACCGAGACCGGCCGCCAGGAACAACAGCGTGTTCTCGTACCCGCTGCGGAACTGGCTCCGAGCCTGTGCGCAGTCCGCCACGCCCTTGCAATTGGCCTGGTAGAGGTCGTAGCCGTCGCGGACGTCCACGCCGTAGTACACCAAGTACGCGGCGATGACGACCAGCGCGCCGGCGCCGACCAGCGCCTGGACGCGGAACTGCCGCCAGTTCAACCACATCATCGCGAGGCCCCCCAGGCTGCGGCCTCGGTCCCGGCGGCGGGCACAGCGGCCGCCCGGGTCATGTAGGCGAGAACGAGTTCTTCGAGCGAGACCGGCTCGACCGTGTACGGAAGCGACGCGAGCGGGGCGTCGGTACGGACGACCGCGCTGCTGTGCTTGCCGCTGTGCTCCGTCGAAATCACTTCGACCCCGGCGGCCAACCCGTCGAGCTCACCGCGGGGCGCGACCAGCCGGGCATGCCCGGCCAGCAGGTCCCGGGTGTCGCCGGCGACCTGCACCCGCGAGTCGCACAGCACGATGAGGTAGTCGCAGACCTGCTCGATGTCGCCGAGCAGATGCGAGGAGAGCACCGCGCTGGCGCCGAGTTCGCGCACGAACTCCATCAGGTTCTGCAGGAACCCCTTGCGGGCCAGTGGGTCCAGCGCCGCCGCCGGCTCGTCGAAGATCAGCAGCTCGGGCCGTTTGGCCGCCGCGATGGTCAGTGCCAACTGCGCGCGCTGGCCACCCGACAACTGCCCCGCCTTCTGGGCGAGGTTCAGCCCCACCTGGCTGATACGCCGCTCCGCCAGGACCGGGTCCCACGCCGGGTTCATCCTCGCGCCGAGCTTCATGTGCTCGGCCACGGTGAACGAGCTGTACACCGGCGTGTTCTGCGCGACGAACCCCACCCGGGCCAGATGCGCGGCGCTCGCCGCCGGACGCGCCCCCAGCACGGTCAGCGAGCCGGACGTCGGCTCGATGAGACCGCAGGCCAGGTGCAGCAGGGTCGACTTGCCCGCCCCGTTCGGGCCGACCAGGCCGATGACACGGCCGGAGGGGATGGTGATGTTCACGTCGCTCAGGGCCAACTTGCCGTGGCGGCCGTATTTCTTCGTCAAGCCCTCTGCGTGAAAGGCCGGAGGAGAGTCTGCATTTGGCATGCTCTCATCCTCGAAATACCCGTCCTTCCCAGCATCAGCTCAAAGCACGGTTCCCGTTGTCGGCGACCGTACTTTTGACCGGTTCGGCGCCGGGGTCGCGTTGCCGGGCGAACCGCGTGTACGGCCGGCCAGGGCGGCTACGCGGTGCTGTCCACGATGCGGTTCCCCCAGGCCCAGGCGGCGATCTGGACCCGGTTGCGCACCCCGAGCTTGGTCTGGATCCCGGACACATGGCTCTTGACCGTGCTGATGGAGATGAACAACTCGGAAGCGATCTCCTGGTTGGTGCGACCCTGGGCGATGGCCTGCACGACCTCGATCTCACGCCCGGACAGCGGTGACGACTGGTCGGCGCCGGAACGGGGCGCGGCCGCGGTGTTGTTGAGGTGCTTCAGCAGCCGGAGGGTGACCGAGGGCGAGACCAGGGCCTCGCCGTTGTGGGCGGCGCGGACCGCCTCGATGAGCAGGGCGGGCCCGGCGTCCTTGAGCACGAACCCCACCGCGCCGCCGCGCAGCGCCCCGTACACGTACTCGTCGAGATCGAACGTGGTGACCACGACGACCCGCATCGGATCGGCCACCCCCGGGCCGGCCAGCGCGCGGGTGACCTCGATGCCGTCGAGCTTGGGCATCCTGATGTCCACCAGGCACACGTCCGGCCGCAGCCGCCTGGCCATCTCGATGGCATCGGCGCCGTCCTCGGCCTCCCCCGTGACGGTGATGTCGGGCTGGTCCTCCAGGATCAGCCGCAGGCCGCGGCGGATCATCGCCTGGTCGTCGGCGAGCAGAACCTTGATGGTCATCCGGGCTCCCCGCTGGGGACGGGCAGGGCTGCCCGCACGGACCAGCCGACGCCGGGCCGGGGGCCGGCGGACAGCGACCCGCCGAGCGTCTCGACGCGTTCGCGCATACCGATCAAACCGTACCCGCCGCAGTGGTGGGGGCGGGGCGCGTTGGGCGGGGCATCGTCGACGATGTCGACGGTGACGCCCTCCGGGGTCCGGTCGACGGTCACCTCGATCGACCGTGCCTGCTGGGCGTGGAGCAGGATGTTCGTCAGCGCCTCCTGGACGATGCGGTACACGGTGCTGGCCACCTCCGGCGGCCACTCCGAGTCGTCGTCCGGCATGCTCAGGCTCACCTTCGGGCCCTGTCGGCTGAAACGCTCGACCAGTGCGCCGATCCCTTCCGGCCGGGGCGAGGCGGGGGCCGCGTCGTCGGTGTCGCGCAGCAGGCCGACGACCCGGCGCATCGCGGTCATGGCCTCGGAGCCGGCTGCCTCGATCTCGCTCAGCGATTCCGACACCTTCGCCGGATCCCGCCGCGCGACGATCTGGGCGGCCTGCGCCTGGACCAGCATCCCGGTGATGTGGTGGGCCACGATGTCGTGCAGTTCCCGCGCGAGTTCCAGCCGTTCCACCCGGCGCACCCGCTCGGCGGTGGCCCGTGCGCGGTTGTCGTTCCTCCGGAGCGACAGCCCTACCGCGACGGCGGTCAGCCAGCCCGCCGCGGTCAGGGCGGTCACGGCCGACGTCGGCCGGCCGGCGAACTGGCCGACGATGACCAGCAGTCCGCCGCCCGCGACGGCACCTGCCCGTACGGCGGGCAGTGCCCTGACCGCGGATCCGATGAGTACGGCCAGACCCAGGGCCATGGCGGGCCCGGGTTCGGCGGGCAGGCGGATGCCGGGCAGCAGGCCGAGCAGGACCGCCAGGGCCGCAACGGCCAGGCCCGCGACCGCCGTCCAGGTCCGCTCCCGATGGCGCGTCAGCGCGAGCCCGCACACGACCACGGCGGCGGCGCACCCCGGGATCCAGTACGTGCTGCCCCAGCTCTGTGCGATGGCGATGGCCTGGACGGCGATCGCCGCGAGAAACACGGCGCCGAGCCCGGCGGCGGAGACGACCTTGATCCATCGGTCCGGAATGGCCACGTTGATCAGATTACCGAGTCTCTGCCCGCGGTCCGCGCCGTTCGGCGGGGCCGCGGGCTCGGCGGCGTGCACGGCGTCCACCAGATTTCCGTTCACGCTATGACCGCGGCGGGTTGGCCCAGGAGCCTTGCGGATCCGGGGTGTTGGCGTTCCGCCTGCCTCCGAGACTGCGCCGTGTCGCCCCCATCACGAGGGCGGCGACCGTCGCCATCGTGGCCAGGTTCGTCACACCGGTCCAGCCACTGGTCCAGGTGAGCACGGTCACCACGACCGCGCCCGCCGCGATCCCGGCGGCCGGTCCCAACGGCAGCGTCCTGATCGCGGATCCGACGAGCACCGCCAGGGCCAGCGCCGTGACGGGCGCGGGTTCCTGCGGCAGGTCGTCCCCGGCGATCAGGGTCACCGTGACGGCGAGGGCCGTCGCGGCCAGACCCGCGCCCGCGGTCAGCAGCGGCTGCCGCGAGCGCATCAGCGCGAGGCCGCTCACGACGACCGAGACGGCGGAGCCGAACACCCAGGAAGCGCCGCCCCAACTGTCCATGAGCATGAACGCCGTGAAGACGATGCCCAGGGCGGACACGATGCCGAGCCCGATGTTGAGCATCATTCCGACCGGCTGTGCCGACCGATCCCCTGAATCCATGGAGCTCAGGCTAGGAAGCCGAGGCCCACCGCGTACCGGTCGAAAGTACGGAAGAGCGTCGACGGACTCGTGCTTTGGGCCAGTCCTCTCACACCGAGCCCGAGCCCGAGCCGGAGCCCGAGCCGGAGCCGGAGCCGGAGGGCTGGACTCCCGCAGGGCCTCACGCCGAAGTCGCGTAGACGATGAGGTTGTTCACCGGGTGGCCCTCGGCGTCGAAGCCGCCGTCGCAGGTGACCAGGCGTAGGGCGCGGTCCTTGGTCGGGCCGTAGACCTTCTCGGTGGGGAAGGAGTTCTTGCTGACGGTCTCGGTGGCTGTGACAGTGAAGTGTGCCGATTCTCCCCGGTCGTTGGTGACGGTGATGTCCGCACCCTTGGTGATCTTCTTGAGGTCGTGGAAGACTGCCTTGCCGAAGCGGGTGTCGTTGTGGCCGATGATGACCGCGGCACCGACCTCACCGGGTACGGCACCGTCGACGCAGATTCATCACGTGTACGTCGACGGTCCGGCCGCTGATGTACTTGTCGAAGCCGTGCAGCTCCTCCAGGAGCCGCTGCCTGCTGAAGACCCGGTCGGGCTCCGCCGCCATGGCGGCGAGGACACGGAACTCGCCGGGCGTGCACTCGACCGGCGTCCCCCCGACCGACACCTCGTGCCGGGCCCGATCGACCCTGAGCGTGCCCACCGACAGCACCTCGTCCTCGGGGGCGACCGGCGCGGGGCCGGGAGCGGTGGGGACGGCGGGGGCGGGGACGGCGGGACCCCGGTTGCGGCGCAGGAGCGTACGCACCCGGGCCACCAGCTCACGCGGGCTGAACGGCTTGGTCACGTAGTCGTCGGCACCGAGATCCAGGCCCAGCAGCAGATCGTCCTCGGTACTGCGGGCCGTCAGCATCAGCACCAGAACTTCGCGGCGCTCGGCGCGCAGAATCCGTACCACGTCGAGACCGTCGGCCCGGGGCATCATCACATCGAGAACGAGCAGGTCGGGTTCCCGGTGCCGCACCTCCTCAAGAGCCGCACGGCCGTCCTCGACAACCGTGACCGTGTGGCCCTCGTGCTCCAGATAACGGCGCACCAGTTCGGCCTGCTTCGCGTCGTCTTCAGCGACCATGATGTTTGCGCACACGCCGCAGATCGTAGCGAGGGCGGAGCCCGGGACGGCGGTAAGTGGCCTTTACGCGAAGGGAGTTCGGGTTTCCTCGCCGCCGCTTCCCGTACGCCGACGGGGCTATGCGGGTGGGACGGCCAGGTCCGGCAGGGTACGCCTTCGACGCGATGCCCGCCCCCATCGATCACGCCGGTCCCCTCGCCGAGGAGCGCGGCCCGGCGGGGGAGCGACCCGCCGACGGTCCGCAGGCCCGCAGGCACGGTGGCGGGGTGTCGTTTCCCCGTCCCCAGGGACCACTGGACGGTGTTGGCGCGCACATGCGGAGAAACCGCGGGATGCTGAGGGGAGCGCTGCGCATGACCTGACGAACATCGGCGGTGAGCGCCATGGCTGGGCTGGAGGAGAACGGTCCGGAACCGACCACGTCGGGCGCCGATCCCCGGGGTGACCCGTTCCTGCACACGCGGTTCGCCATACCGACACGTCCCGTGACGTTCCTGAGACGGGAGCGGCTGGTCAAGCACCTCGACCAGGCTCCGCGGACGCCGTTGACCATGGTCAGCGGGGCCGCGGGCGCGGGCAAGACCCTGCTCGTCGCCGACTGGGCCGCGCGAGAGGACCGGTCCGTCGCCTGGCTCACCAACGAGGCCACCGACCAGGGGTGCGGAATGTTCTGGGCGTACCTCCTGCAGGCCCTGCGCGCCTCCGGTGTGCCGCTGCCGGACGAGGTCGGTTTCCCCGCGGACACGAACCGCGTGGACCAGACACTGCTGACGCGACTCGCCGCGGGACTGAGCGACCGGGACCGGCCCGTGATCGTGGTGCTCGACGAGTACGACCGGGTGACCGCGCCGGAGATCGCGGAGCAGCTGGAGTTCGTCCTGCACCACGCGGGCCGGGGCCTGCGCCTGATCCTCGTCACCCGCACCGAGCCTCTCCTGCCGCTGCACCGCTACCGGGCGGTCGGCGACATGACCGAGATCAGGGCAGCCGAACTGGCCTTCACCCCCGAAGAGGCGGCAGAGCTCCTGGAACTGCACGGGCTGCGCGTTCCGGTACCCGCCGCCCGGGCCCTCGTGGAGCGCACCCGGGGATGGGCCGCCGGTCTGCGGCTGTGTGCCCTGGCCGCGCAGCAGAGCCCGGATCCGGAGACGTATCTGAAGGAGTTCGAGGTCGATCGCACCACCGTGGCCGACTTCCTGCTGGCGGAGGTGCTCAAGCGGCAGAGCCCCGAGGCGCAGGACCTCCTGCTGCGGGTCAGCGTCCTCGAACGCTTCGGACCCGAGCTGGCGAACGCGCTCACCGAGCGCACCGATGCCGACTCCATCCTGGCCGGACTGCATCGCGAGAACGCGTTCGTGGAGTACCTCGGGCACGCCTCGTACCGACTCCACCCGCTGTTCGGGGAGATCCTCCACGCCCATCTGAGGGTGCGCTCTCCCGGTCTGGAGCCCGAACTCCATCGGCGGGCCGCCCAGTGGCTGCGGCGCTCCGGATCCCTCGCGGAAACGCTCGGTCACGGTGCCGCCGCGGGCGACTGGGAATTCACCGCGGGCGCCCTCGTCGACGATCTCGCCATCGGCCAGCTCTTCACCGGTCTCCGCTCGGACGATCTGGCCGAGCTGTTCTCCCGGATGAGCCCCGAGGCCGCGAGCCCTGCCACGGACCTCGTCCGGGCGGCCCGTGACCTGGCGCGGAGCGACCTCGACCACGGCCTGGCCCATCTGCGGCACGCCGAGCGGAGCCTGGCGGGGAATCCGGCGGGGAAGCGGAGACCGGCCGGGGACGGCCCACACGGGCTCGCGGCGGCCCGGCTGAGCTGTGCCCTGCTGGAATCACTGGCGGCCCGGCTGACCGGTTCGCCCGGAAGGGCCGAGTCGGCGGCGGAGGCGGCCGGGAAACTCCAGGAGGAGGTGCCCGCCCACCTCCTGGACGCACATCCCGAACTCACCGCCCTTTTGCTGACCCATCTCGGCTCGACGCGGCTGTGGGCCGGACGCTTCGAGGACGCGCGCACCGCCCTGAAGACGGCGGCAGGCTGCTCCGGGGGAGCCTCGACGGCGCTGCCTCGCGAGGAGTCCCTCGGCCAGCTGGCGCTGATCGACTACCTGAACGGCTGGCTGGGCCGGGCCGAGCGCAAGGCCCTGGCGGCGCTGACCGAGACCGAGCGGTTCAGCCTGCCGGAGGAGTCCGGCTCCGGTATCGAGCTGCTGGTCCTGGCCGCCGTGGCCGTCGACCGCAACGAACTGGACCGGGCCCAGGCCCTCCTCGACGCGGCGGCCGACGCGCATCACGCCATGCGGGACCCGGTGACACGGGCGGCGCGGGCCGTCGCCACCGCGCGGCTGCACCTGGCCCGCGGCAACACGCAGGCCGCACTCGAAGCGGCGGCACCGGCCGTCGCCGCCGACGTGGCCTCCCCCTGGTCGGAGGCCCACAACGCGCTGGTCACCTCCGCCGTGCACCTGGCGGAGGGCCGACCGGAGACGGCCGCCGAACTGCTGAGAGAGGTGCCCGGCGAACAGGTGGCATGTGTCGTGGGAGCCGCACGGGCCGAGCTCGCCGCGGGCAGGCCCGTCGCGGCGCTCGACCTGCTCGACGGAGTGCGCCCCGAGGGCCGTACCGGTCCGGCGGCGACCGTCCGGGCCTCGTTGCTGCGGGCCCAGGTCGCGGACGGGGCGGGCGACTTCGCCACCTCACGCCGGCTCGTCGCCCAGGCTCTCCGCGAGGCACGCCGCGAACAGCTGCGCCGCCCCTTCCTCGAAGCCGGACCGTGGATCCGGCCGCTGCTCGGCACAGCGCCGCTGCACGGGCTGGCCGCGGGCTGGCTCGCCCCCGGACCGCCGCCGTGCGACGCGCGGCCCGGCCCCGAGGCCCGCACGCAGGCACCGGTCGTCGAGGAGCTGAGCGCACGCGAACACGACGTACTGGAACGGCTCGCCCAGATGATGTCGACGGAGGAGATCGCCGCCGACCTGTATGTGTCGGTGAACACCGTCAAGACCCACCTCAAGAGCGTCTACCGCAAGTTGGCGGTGAACCGGCGCCACGACGCGGTCCACCGCGCACGCGAGCTGCGGCTGCTGTGACCGCATGACTGGGTGACTGCGTAGCTGTGACCGCATGGCTGTGACCACTGGCTGTGTCCGGGCAGGAGTCCTTGTGGCCTGTCCGTCCGGCGGCTCGCCCGTGCCGGGTGAGGCGCCGGGTGAGTTCTTCCGGTGCGATGGGGGCGGCGGCACGGCATCTGCCGGCCGCCGCCCGGTGGACTCCGCCGGGTCCCGGCCGACTCGGTGAGGTGGACACCGTGGGGCACTGGCGAGCGCTGATGGTCCTGGGTACCGCCCAGTTCCTGATGGTCCTGGACACCGCCGTCATGAACGTGTCCATCAACCAGCTGGTGGAGGACTTCGACACCGAGGTCACCGCGATCCAGGCCGTCATCACGTTGTACGCGCTGGTCATGGCCGCGTTCATGATCGTCGGCGGTCGGCTGGGGGACATCTTCGGACGTCGGCGTCTGTTCCTGTTCGGGCTCGCCGTGTACGCCACCGGGTCGGCGCTGACCGCCGTGGCTCCCACGCTGTGGGTCCTCGCGCTGGGCTGGTCCGTCATCGAGGGACCAGGGGGCTTCTGATGGATCTCCGCGGCGTCGCGACGCCCGGCACGTCCTCTCGCCGCACCGGGCACAGACCCAAGTACGTCCAGTACGCGGGTCTGTGCCCGGCACACCGAGAGAACGCACCGAACGCCGCTCCTTCCCCACGGAGATCCATCAGAAGCCCCCTAGGCGCCGCGCTGGTGCTGCCTGCCATGGCCGCCCTCGTGGCCGAGTCCTACCGCGGGCGGGACAGAGCCGTCGCCTACGGCGTCATCGGCGGCCTCGCCGGAGCCGGCATCGCGGTCTGCCCGCTGCTGGGCGGCTGGGTGACGACGTACCTCACCTGGCGGCTGGTGTTCGCCGGTGAGGTCGTGGTCGTCCTGATCGTCCTCTGCTTCCACCGGGTGATCACGGAATCGCCTCGCACCGGACCGCGCCCCCACCTGGACGGGGTCGGCGCCGCACTCTCGGCGACCGGGCTGGGCCTCGGCGTCCTCGGGGTACTGCAGAGCGGCACCTGGGGATGGGTGCGGCCCCGCAACCCGCCCTTCACCGTCTTCGGCTTCGCACCGACCCTGTTCGTCGTCGCCGCCGGGGTGGCCGTACTCGCCGCCTTCCAGCACTGGGAGAAACGGCGCTTCGACGCCTTCGAGACAGGTCTGAGACTGCTCCCCGTGTCCGTCACCATGCTCGCGGCCTCCATGGTCGCCGCACGGCTCGGACGGGCGGCCGGACCGCGCCGGGTGGTCCGGCTGGTCCTGGCGACCCTGGTCGGCGCCGTCGTGTGGCTGCTGGCCACCATCGACCCGGTCATCGACGACGCGCAGTTCGCCGGAGCCATGGCTCTGCTCGGTGTGGGCATGGGCCTGCTCGCTTCCCAGCTGGGCAACGTCGTCCAGTCCACCGTGGGCGAGGAGGAACGCAGCCAGGCGGGTGGACTGCAGTTCACGGCCCAGAACCTGGGCTCCGCGCTGGGTACCGCGCTCATCGGATCCAAACTCATCGGCGCCCTGGCCCATGCCTTCACCGCGCAGGTGGAGGAGAACCCGCAGCTGTCGGAGGAGGCCCGTCAGCAGACCGGTGTCGCCCTCGAAGCCGGGATCAGCTTCGTGCCCACCGACGAGGTGCGCTCGGCCGCCGAACGCGCCGGGCTGCCCCCGTCCGAGGTCGACGCCGTGGTTGACTCGTACGCGTCGGCGCAGCTCAACGGTCTGAAGGCGGCGATCCTCGCCACCGGCGGCATCACGCTCGCCAGTTTCCTGGTCACGCCGCACCTGCCGACCCGGGGGTCCGCCCGTCCGAAGCAGGCCGGCTCCGGCGTGCCCGCCGACACGACCGGCTCGGCTGATACGGCCGGTTCGGCCGGTTCGGCCGGCTGACCGACTGCGAGGGAGGCCGCCGTGTCCGAGACCGAGCACAGCACAGCCCGAGCGCGCAGCGCCGAGCGCCGGGTCCGTGCCGACTACACCGGTGGCGTCTACGGCTCCATGCTCGCCGCCTCGGTGATCGTCGGCGCCGGCTCCCTGGGCGACTTCCCACGGCTGGAAATGGTGCTGCTGCTGTTGCTCACCGGCGTGGTGTTCTGGATCGCGCACGTGCACGCCGAACTGTTCGGGGCGCGCCTGGCCGAACAGAGCCTGGACCGTGGGGTCGTCCTCCGCGTGTGCCGCGACGAGTGGCCGATCGTCGACGCCGCTGTCCCACCGGCCGTCGCCCTGGCCGTCAGCCCTCTCCTTGGCCTCGACCTGTCGGGCTCCCTGTGGCTGGCACTCGCGGTGGCCGTGGCGGGCCAGGTGGGCTGGTCGGCGGTCGCGGCGCGACGGGCCGGAGCGGCATGGAGCCTGGTGGTCGCCGCCGCCTCGGTGAACCTGCTGCTCGGTCTGCTGATCATCGCGTGCAAGATCTTCCTGACGCACTGAGGCGGGAGTCGCCCCCTGACCGGCCGGAGCCGTCACCCCAGGGAGCATCGACGCAGGTCGAGCGTGTGCCGTGCGGCGTTTCACCTGTGCGGGGTGAGGCCGGGCGGTGCGCCGTGGCGGAGGATTGCAGTGAAGGACCGCAACCCGTCTGCCCCAGGCCACCCGCGGGAGCAGCTCATGCGCTACGAGATCCGCGTCGACGGACACATGTCGAAGACGCTGACCAGCGCCTTCCCGGAGCTGGAGCACGTGGTGATGTCCGGCCAGACGGTCCTGTACGGCTCGGTCATCGACGAGGCGCACCTGTACGGCCTGCTGGCCCGCTGCCGGTCGCTCGGCCTACGGGTCCTGGAGATGCGCCAACTGCCGGAGTGAGCCAAGTGGCCGATTGACGCTCGATCACCTTGATGGGGTCGGGCCGCTCCTTCTCCGCCTCGAACCAGCCGTGGCACGAACGCGAGGCGCGCGTACGCGCGTGCCTTCCGTACGTGGCCCGCTCGCCCGGTGACAGGGACGCTGTGAATGCGCGCTTGGTACGGCCATGACTCGCATTCCTGTGCGCTGTCCTCGTGCCGAGGAGTCCTAGTCCGGCGGTGGCTCCCGGCCCTGCCGTCGCAGACCCGCCCGGACCGCACCAGCGAGCACCCGGGCGGCGGCCCCCACGAGCATCAGTCCGCCGATCATCTGGATCATCGTCACCACGCGTCCCGTCTGGGACTGGGCCACGATGTCTCCGAACCCGACGGTGGCGAACGTGGTCAGAGTGAAGTACAGCGCGTCCGTCCTGGTCAGCGGCTCGCTGAAGGAGCCCGGGGAGGAGTGCTCCAGCACGTAGTAGACGCCGGCGAACAGCACCAGATACGACGCCAGCGTGGCCGCCAGAGCCTCGACGGCCTTCAGCCGGGGCCAGGGCGAGCGCATGATGGCCCGCACCTCCCACAGGAAGACCAGGGTGACCGCCAGCAGGCCGATCACGAGCAGTGCCGTGGTACGGCCCGTACCGCGCCTGTCCAGGGGCAGCAGGTAGTACGCGGTGACGAGGCCCGCCGCGAGGAACACGATTCGCGCGACGGCCACGACCGTCTCCCACCGCTTCGGACCTGGTCGTCTCCGGTCCGCCGCCTGCTCGGGCCGGGTGGACTCCGTCCGGGCGGCCACGTGATCCTTCGGGGCAGCCGCTTGATCATCCATCTCGCGTCTCTTCGTCTGTTCCGTCCGTTCTTCTGTCCGTTCTTCTGTGCTGTCGGTTCTTCTGTTTCGTCGGTCGCGCCGCATGTCGGCGCGTGTCCTCCGTGTTCACCTCATCGCTGCGGCGGTGCGGACGGATCACCCGCCGAGGGTGACCCGGTGGCCGACGGCGGGCGGGACGCTGGCCGTGCGATCCCCGTACACCGCCGCTCCGTCGGCGGTCCGGGAGCGACCCGCTCGATCGCGCGAGGAGGAGCCATGACCGTGTCGCGTGATCCCGCATCTCCTGCCGGACCTGCGCACATGCCCGACGGGGCGGCCCCCGGGCCCGCCGACCCCGCAGAGGTGCTGGCGAAACTCGGCCGCTCCTGGACGTGGGTCCTGGGCTCCGCGGTCGCCACGCTCGTACCGGGCATTCTGATCCTGGTCTGGCCGGAGGAGACCCTGCACGTCGTGGCGGTCCTCCTCGGTCTGTATCTGCTCGTGACCGGGGCGTTCCGGTTCGTCGAGGCCTTCGCCCGCGACGACCACGGCGAACGGCTGCCCGGGCTGCTCCTCGCCGTGCTGTACGTCCTGGGCGGGGTGCTGTGCCTGCGGAACCCGTTGCAGACCATCGCCGCGCTCTCACTGATCGTCGGGATCGTCTGGGTGGTCTCCGGCATCCTCACCCTCTACACGGCCCTCGCCGCCAGGGACCTGCCCCACCGGGGCTTCGTCCTCGGCATCGCGGTGATCGGCATCGTCGCGGGGATCGTGGTGCTGGCCCTGCCCTCCGAGTCGGCCCGGGCACTGACCCGGCTGCTCGGACTCTGGCTGGTCCTGCTCGGCCTGGCCGAGGTGGCCCTCGCCCTCGCCTGGCGGGCCGCACTCCGCAGGGCCGGTATCGCGGGATCGCACGACCCCGCCCGGACCGGCTGAGTCTGCCGTTCGCGTACACCCCGGCGGGCGCCGTGCCCCGACGGCACGACGCAGCTCGCCGCCGAGAGCGGCCCGCCCGACCGAGGAGGAGCCATGACCTCGGACCAGACCCCCGGACCGTCCCCGTCCGGCGAACCGTCCCCCTCCGGCGCGCACACGGCATCCGGTCACGCCCGACCAGCGACGAGCGCGCGGAGTACCAGCGACTGCGCCGGGCGACAGGCATACGCACCTGCGCCTGCGCCGTGTCGTCGCCTCGGCCCTGCTGATGCTCACCCTCCTGCCGTCGTGGGGCGGGTCGCCCGAGGTGTCCGGGCCGTGGCCCGGCGGGGTGCCGGGGCCGCCGGGCAGGCGCTGGTCGTGGCAGCGCTCGCCGCAGTCGCGGGCCCAGCGGACCTCTCTCTCACCCGCCCTGGGTGAGGACGTCCGGCCATGTCATGGGCAGGCTGGAGGCGACAGACAACGGCTGCCGGGCGAATGTCCGGGACGGAGCGGAGGAGAGACATGAGTGGGCCGACGTACCTCGCGTACGACTATCCGCTGCTGAGCGTCTTCTGGTCCATGCTGGTGTTCTTCCTGTGGATCATGTGGTTCGTCCTGCTCTTCCGGATCGTCGTCGACATCTTCCGTGACGACGCGATGAGCGGCTGGGCCAAGGCCGGCTGGCTGGTGTTCGTCATCCTCCTGCCCTTCGTGGGCGTCTTCGTCTACGTGATCGCCCGCGGCAAGAACATGGGCCGCCGGGAGGCCGCGCAGGCACGCGCACAACAGGACGCATTCGCCAGTTATGTCCGGGAGACCGCCAAGAGCGGCGACGGCGACGGCAGGCCGAGCAGCGCCGACGAACTCGCCAAGCTGTCCGAGATCCGCGGTCGTGGCGACATCACGGACGACGAGTTCCGCAGGGCGAAGGAACTGGTCCTGAGCGGCCACGGCCCGTCGGAACGCACGGGCAGCACCGCCACCTCCGCTTCCGGTAGCTGAGGGCACACGTCGAAGGCACGAGTCGAAGGCACCGTACGAGACTGAAACGAGGTAGCACGATGACCGCCACACACACCGCGCACACGCACACGACCAAGCGGCCGTGGGCCGAAGGACTGACGGCATTCGCAGCGGTCATGCTGATGATCGCGGGCGTACTCGACATCTGCCGGGGCATCGCGGGGATCGCCGAGGACGACGTCTTCGTCACGACAAGCAACTACAGCTTCGAGTACGACCTCACCGGCTGGGGCTGGATCCATCTCATCCTGGGCGCCGTCGCCGTGCTCGTCAGTATCGGACTCTTCCAGACGGCACTGTGGGCGCGCGTCGCCGGAGTGGCCGTCGCCGGACTCATCATCATCGCCAACTTCCTCTCCCTGCCGTACTACCCGGTCTGGTCGATCGTGATGATCGCCGTCTCGGGGTTCATCATCTGGGCCCTGTGCGTGGTCCGGCGGGACGACTCCGACCAGATGGAACGCTCCTGAGGGTTCAAAGCGTCGTGAGCGGGCTCATATAGGCTGCACGCTCTGTCCGTTGCAGCCCGTACCACCTCCCAGGAGAGTCTCTCAGTGACCGTGGAGATCGCTCAGCCCGCACCGACCGTCCCGCCCGCCGCCGAGACACCCGGGGAAGGAAACTCCGCGGACGAGGGCTTCTGGGAGGAGCCCGGGGCGTCCGACGACGGGGATCCGGCGGTCGTCGCGCACGACGCGGTGGCACAGGGCGTCGCGCACGACGTGGTGGCGCAGGATGTCCCGCACCAGATGGTGGCGCAGGAAGTCCCGCACGAGATGGTGGCGGTGGACGCCCGGGAGTTCGGGGCGTATGTCCGGGCCGGCGGTTGGGCGTTCGCGCTGAAGGTCGCGCGCAGCGTGCGGCCCGGCGGGGAGATCGCGGGGGAGACGCCGAAGGTCTCCGCGAAGGAGTTCGCCGAGCTGGCCGGGTGCTCGCCGGAGCGGGTCATGCGCTACTACAAGGCGTGGGACAAGGCTGCCGACGACGGTCTCGTCCCGTACTTCGAAGCGCTGGCCCCGGGCCAGGACGTGGAGCTGCCGGACTCCGACGTGTGGCACTCGTACTACACCTCCCGCTCCAGCGCCTCCTCCGACCGTGGCACCGCGATCGCCGCGGCGGCCGAGGCCGAGGGCATCCGGCCGACCAAGGCCCTGGAGGTCGCCGAGAACCCCACCGCGCTGCGGGCCGCGATCCTCGCCGACCCTTCCACCGCCCAGGCGGCGCGGGCCGCGCTCCTGGACCGGCTGAAGGAGGACCCGGCCCTGCAGACGGAGCTGGCGCGGGACATCGCCCGTACCGACGACCTGAAGAAGGCGGTCGCCACCGAGACCCAGGCGGCCAGCCGTATCGGCTACGTCCGCCAGATCGTCGAGAACGGCCAGGTCAAGACCCCTGCCGGGCAGACGATCGAGGCAACCTCGGAACTGCGCGCCGAGGCCGAGCGCCACCTGTCCCTCATCGACGAGCTGGACGAGGGCGAGGACACCGGCGAGTGGGCCTCCGACGCCTACGACACGGTGAAGGACCTGGTCGCCCAGACGGTCCAGGCCAACCCCGAACTCCGCCTCCAGGAGCGCCGCACGAAGTTCTACAGCAGCCTGCAGAAGGCGACGAAGGTCTTCGAGGAGCTGACCTTCGACGACGTGGACGACCTCGACACCATCTACGAGGACGACATGCTCCAGCGCCTGGAGGAGCTCCAGCAGGCCGTCAGCATGTGCATCACGGCCCTGCGGAAGGCGGCTCCCGGGAACTGAGTGAGTGTTCCACCATGACGATGCCGCCCCGGCGCTCACTTCGGTGATCGCCGGGGCGGACGCATGACGGCCGAGTCGGCCCCCGCGCAGTCACCGCCGCCGAGCGGCGGTACCGAGCGCCGGTCCAGCGCCGCTCAGCCGCCCGGACGGACGAGCCGCTCCTCCGGGATCACGGCCACGCCGAGGATCTCGATCATTGCCTCGGGCTGCCAGAGACCGGTGCAGCCGATCCCCGCCATCGCCGGGTACACGGGTCCGGCGAGTTCGCGCCAGACCCTGCCGATCTCCTTGCCGTGCGCCTGGTAGTCGGGGATGTCCGTGAGGTAGATCGTCACGCTGACCAGGTCATCCGGCTTGCCGCCCACCTCCCGGAGCGTCGTCAGAATGTTGCCGAACGCCTGGCGGAACTGTTCGACGATGCCCCCAGGAACGATCTTCATGTCGGCGTCGAGGGCTGTCTGCCCGCCGAGATGCAGGGTGTTCCCCGCCAGTGTTCCGTGTGAGTAGCCACGGGGCGTCGGCAGGGCAGCCGGGTTCACGGCGATGTGGGTCATACGGCCTCCGGTTCGAGGTCGGTCGCGGTCCGATCCGACGATCCGTACAGTGGCATGTATTGACAGTAAATGACGGTCGTGAAAAAAACGAGATAGCGCGAACGGGACTGAAGTCGTCTGAACCGAAGTCGTCTGAGCCGTCACGACTGGAACGGAGCCCCCTCCATGGAGCCCGACCTCAGCAAATACCGCCTTGAGGGCGACAACTCGATGTACCGGCTGCCCAGCGGGCTCGTCGCACCCGTGGTGACCCGGGCCGGCTCCGAGAGCGCGAACACCGCCGACTCGGGCGGGGCCGTCCGGGTCTCGGGCGTCAGCGCCCAGCACACCCCGGCCCGGCGGCTCTGGTTCGGCAAGGTCAGCAACGAACCCGGCTACCGCTCGGTGACCCACCACCACGGCGAGGCCGAGACGGGCGGCTATGTCCTGTCGGGGCGGGCCCGCATCTACTTCGGCGAGAAGTTCGCGGACTACGTCGACATGCAGGAGGGCGACTGGGTCTTCGTGCCGCCGTTCATGCCGCACATCGAGTGCAACCTCTCCCGGAGCAGGCCGCTGACGTGGATGACCACCCGTACGCCGGAGAATATCGTCGTCAACCTGCCCGACATCGCGGACGCCGACCTGCTGGATTGGCTGGACCGATGACGACCGGAACCCCGCCCACCTCGGAGATCTTCACCGCGGCCGTCGCGCTGACACCGGCCGAGCCCGAGCACTTCGACCTCGCCTTCACCGCTGTCACCCAGCCCTGCCCGTGGCCCAAGGCGTACGGTGGAGACCTGGTCGCCCAGGCCGCCGCCGCGGCCATGCGGTCGGTGACCGACGGCAAGACGCTGCACTCCATGCACAGTTACTTCCTGCGCCCGGCCGACATCGGGGCGAGCGTGCGCTACGAGGTGGAGGTACTGCGCGACGGCCGCGGCTACAGCACCCGTCAGGTACGCGGCTACCAGAACGGCAAGACCCTCTACGTCTGCCTTGCCAACTTCGCCGCGGGGGAGCCCGGCCAGACCTTCGAGGCCGAACTCCCGGAGCTCGCCGAGGACTTGCCCGCCCCCGAGGAGCTGCCCAGCTCGGCGGCGTATCTCGCCGGGCTCAGCGGCGGTTCCATGACCGAGGAGTCGAAGGCCTACTGGTCCGGTGGCCGCGGTTTCGACATGCGGCACGTGCCCGGTCCGGTCTACCTCACCGTCGAGGGCAAGCGGGTCCCGCAACAGGCTGTCTGGCTCAAGCCGTTCGACCCGCTCCGGCCCGTCGAGGGACTTACCGACGCCCAACGCGACCTGGCCGCGCTGGCCTACGTCTGCGACTACACGATTCTCGAACCCGTCCTGCGCGTCCTCGACCTGCCCTGGGCCAAACCCGGGCTCGTCACCGCCAGCCTCGACCACGCCATGTGGTTCCACCGCCCCGAACCCGTCGGCGACTGGCTCCTCTACGTCCAGGAGGCCGGCGCCGCCGAGGCGGGCCGCGGCCTCGGCTCGGGCCGCTTCTTCACCCGCGACCACCGTCACCTGGCCACCGTCGTCCAGGAGGGCATGATCCGCCCCACCTGACCCGCCGCCTCCACCGGTGGGCTCCCGGAAGGACTCCCGCGATGACTCCTCCGTCATCTCCCCCGATATTCGCGATATCCGCGCACCTGGACACCTTCACACGCGACCACCTTCCTCCCGCGCACCTGTGGCCGACCATCGAGTTCAGCACGCCCGAACTGCGGTACCCGGACCGGCTCAACGCCGCCACCGAGCTCATCGACATCCCCGTAACGACGTTCGGAGCCGACCGTCCGGCGCTGCGTACACCGACCGGGGAGACCTGGTCCTACGGCGAGTTGCGGACCCGGGCCAACCAGGTCGCCCAGGTGCTGACCGAGGACCTCGGGCTGGTCCCGGGACAGCGGGTCCTGCTGCGGTCTCCCAACAACCCCTGGGCGGTGGCGAGTTGGCTCGGCGTGCTCAAGGCCGGGGGAGTGGTCGTGACCGTCATGGCCGCGCTGCGCGCCCGCGAGATCGCCCCGATCGTCGAGCGCACGCGCCCCTCAGTCGCGCTGGTGGACGAGCGGTTCGCCGGGGACGTGCACGCCGTCCGGGAGGCGCAGGACGCGCAAGACGCCCACGCCGGCCGGGACACCGCGTCACCGACGTTGACGGTCGTGGAGTTCGGCGGCACCGGCCCGGACGACCTCGTGGTGCGGGCCGGTACCAAGTCCGGCGAGTTCACCGCCGTGGACACCGCCGCCGACGACGTGGCGCTCCTCGCGCCGACATCCGGCAGCACCGGCGTCCCGAAGATCACGATGCACTTCCACCGGGACATCCTGTCCATCGACAACACCTTCGGCCGCCATGTGCTGCGCCTGCTCCCCGGCGACCTGGTCGCCTGCAGTGCCCCCTTCGCCTTCACCTTCGGCCTCGGCATGCTCGTCGTCTTCCCGCTGCGGGCGGGCGCCTGCGCCCTGCTGACCGAGGCCGCAACGCCGCTCCAACTCGCCGAGTACGTCGATGAGTTGGGCGTCACCGTCCTCGCGACAGCCCCCACGGCGTACCAGGCGATCCTGCGGGAGGGGCAGGAACAGCGGTTCGCCGGGCTGCGCGTCGCGGTGTCGGCCGGCGAGCACATACCCCGGGCCGTCTGGGAGCGGCTGAGGGATCGGCTCGGACTGCGGGTCATCGACGGGATCGGTGCCACGGAGCTGCTGCACATCTTCCTCTCGGCCGCCGGTGACGACATCCGGCCCGGCGCCACCGGGAAACCGGTGCCGGGCTATCGCGCCACCATCCTCGGCTCCGACGGATCGGAACTCGGACCCGGCGAGCCCGGGCGGCTCGGCGTCATCGGCCCGGTCGGCTGCCGCTACCTCGACGACGAACGCCAGCAGGACTACGTCGTGGACGGCTGGAACGTCACCGGCGACGTCTTCCACCGGGACGAGGACGGCTACTTCCACTACCACGCCCGCGGCGACAACATGATCGTCTCCTCGGGCTACAACATCGGCGGGCCCGAGGTCGAGGCAGCCGTGGACACCCACCCCGACGTCCTGGAGTCCGCGGTCGTCGGCAAGCCCGACGCCCAACGCGGCTTCGTCGTCTGCGCGTTCGTCGTGCTCCGTGAGGGCGTGGCGGGCGATGGTGCCAAGGCCAAGGAGATCCAGAACCACGTCAAGCAGGTCATCGCTCCCTACAAGTACCCGCGTGACGTGCGGTTCTGCGACGCGCTGCCCCGCAACGCCAGCGGCAAGCTCCAGCGTTTCGCACTCCGCAGGATCGTCGAGGACGAGCAGGCCGCCACGGCCGCCGTCGAGCAGTGAGAGGAACCCCCGTGAAGATCGCGATCGTTGGCGGTGGCCCCGGTGGCCTCTACTTCGCCGCTCTCATGAAACAGCTCGACCCCTCACACGACATCACCGTCTGGGAACGCAACGCCCCGGACGACACGTTCGGCTTCGGCGTGGTCTTCTCCGACGAGACGCTCGGCGGCATCGAGAACGCCGACCCGGAGTTCGCCGACGCCATGGCACGGCGGTTCGCCCGCTGGACCGACATCGACATCCACTACCGCGGCCGGAGTCACACCATCGGCGGCCAGGGCTTCGCCGCGATGAGCCGCAAGGACCTGCTCCGCCTGCTGCAGGAACGCTGCCGCGAACTCGGTGTCTCCGTGCGCTACTCGACGCTCGCGCCCGCGGTGGACGACCTGCGTGCCTCGTACGACCTGGTGGTGGGGGCCGACGGTCTCAACTCCCAGGTCCGGGCGGCCCGTGGGGACGTCTTCCGCCCCTCGCTGGACCGGCGGCACAACAGATACATGTGGCTGGGCACGGACCGGGTCTTCGAGGCCTTCCAGTTCTTCATCAGGCAGACCGAGTGGGGGACCATGCAGGTCCACGGCTACCCCTACTCCGAGAGCGGCTCCACCTTCATCGTCGAGATGCACGAGGACGTCTGGCGTCGGGCCGGTTTCGACGACACCGAGGAGACCGAGTTCCCGCCGGGCGCCTCCGACGAGCGGGCCGTGGAACGCCTCCGCCACCTCTTCGCCGAGGAACTCGCGGGCCACCAGGTGTTCGCCAACAACTCGAAGTGGCTGGGCTTCACCACCGTACGCAACGAGCGGTGGCATCACGACAACCTCGTCCTCGTCGGCGACGCCGCGCACACGGCGCACTTCTCGATCGGATCGGGCACGAAACTGGCGATGGAGGACTCGCTCGCCCTCGCCGCCTGTCTGCACGAACACCCCGACATCGAGGGCGCGTTGACGGCCTACGAGGAGGAGCGGCGACCGGTGGTCGAGTCCACGCAGCGGGCCGCGCAGGCCTCGCTGGAGTGGTTCGAGAACATCGGCATGTACGTCCACCAGGAGCCGACCCAGTTCTGCTTCAACCTGCTGACCCGCTCGCGCCGCATCACCTACGACAACCTCCGCACCCGCGACCGGGAGTTCGCCGACCGCGTCGACGCCGGCTTCGCCGCGTCCCAGGGGATCGACGAGGTCGCGCCGGCGATGTTCCAGCCGTTCCGGCTGGGGGAGCTGGAGCTGAAGAACCGGGTGATCGTCTCCCCGATGGACATGTACTCCGCCGTCGACGGCGTGCCCGGCGACTTCCATCTCGTCCACCTCGGCTCCAAGGCCATGGGCGGGGCCGGACTGGTGATGACGGAGATGGTGTGCGTCTCGCCCGACGCCCGCATCACCCCCGGCTGTACGGGGCTGTGGACCGAGAAACAGCGTGACTCCTGGGCGCGGGTCGTGTCCTTCGTCCACGACCGCAGCACCGCCCGCATCGGCCTCCAGCTCGGCCACTCCGGCCGCAAGGGTTCCACGCGGCTGATGTGGGAGGGCATGGACGATCCGCTGCCGGACGGCAACTGGGAGACCGTAGGCCCGTCGCCGCTGCCGTACGGCCCCGAGTCGGCCGTCCCGCGCGAGGTCACGCGTGCCGACATGGACCGGATCACCGCCGACTTCGTCGCGGCTGCCCGACGCGGCGCCGAGGCGGGCTTCGACCTGCTCGAACTGCACTGCGCGCACGGCTACTTGCTGTCCTCCTTCCTGTCACCGGTCGCGAACCACCGCACCGACGAGTACGGCGGTTCGCTGCACAACCGGCTCCGGTTCCCCCTGGAGGTGTTCGACGCGGTCCGGGCCGCCTGGCCCGCCGAGCGGCCGATGATCGTGCGCATCTCCGCGACCGACTGGGTGCCGGACGGCAACACCGAGCACGACGCCGTCGGCATCGCCCGCGCCTTCGTCGCCCACGGCGCGAACGCCATCGACGTCTCCTCGGGACAGGTCACCAAGGACGAGAACCCGGCGTACGGCCGCTCGTACCAGACCCCGTTCGCGGACCGGATCCGCCACGAGGTCACCGCCGCGACCGGCACCGCGGTCATCGCGGTCGGCGCGATCGCCTCCTACGACGACGTCAACTCGATCCTCCTGGCGGGCCGCGCCGACCTGTGCGCCCTCGCCCGCACCCACCTCTACGACCCGCACTGGACCCTGCACGCGGCGGCCGAGCAGGAGTACCGGGGCGCCGCGAGCGAATGGCCGGTCCAGTACCGGGCAGGCAGCCGCAAGCCGCCCACCTCACGCACCGACGCCGTACGCCCCCGCCTCTCGCTGCTGCGGTCCGACGACTCCGACCCCCAGAATGTCCACCTGCGCTGGACCCCGCCCCGCGAGCCGGTGACGGTCACCTGAGCCGAGCAGGTGGCGGGCCCCGGTCCGAAACCCGATGCTGTTGGCGAATCCCGTCAGACCTCCAGCAAGTGGGCCCTGAGTCCCAGCGACACGCCGTAAACCCGGCGTGTCGCTGGGACTCACGCGACAATTGCTTCGCCCCGCGGATTCGCCAACAGCATCCGAAACCCCTGCGGGGACCGTGCGGCGCACGCAACCTATGCGTGCGCCGCACGGTCCTCGTCGACCCTCGTCAGCGTGAGAACGGCTCTGTTAGCTTCGCCGCTGGATCGATTTGGTAGCCGCGCGCGGACTTTAGCGATGACGATGACGACAAGGAGCCGTATGGCAACCCCCAGTCTTCAGGACGGCATCGACAACGCGGGGTCGCCCATCGCGCTCCTGTGGAAGCCGGGTGCCGCACCGTGGACCCCCGAGGTCGTCGAGCGCGAGTACGCCGGCTGGCGCCGGGAGCAGGCCGCGTGGCACGAGGGCGTGGCTCTCCTCAACCTCTCGCACCACATGTACGACTTATGGATCGAGGGTCCGGACGCCACGCGCCTGCTCGCGGACCACGGTGCCAACAACTTCGAGAAGTTCGCCGTCGGTCAGGCCAAGCAGTACGTCCCGGTGACGAAGGACGGCAACATCGTCACGGATGGCATCCTCGCCCGCGAGGCCGAGAACAGGTATCTGCTCAGCGGTATCCCCGCCGCGCAGCACTGGGTCCAGTACCACGCGGAGAAGGGCGGCTACGACGTCTCCTTCGTCACCGACCCGTCCTCGGCCTACCGCCGGGGCGGCGGCGACCCCGTCCTGTTCCGCTACCAGGTCCAGGGTCCGTTCGCCCAGGACCTGGTGGAGCGGGCCTTCGGCGGGCCGCTGCCGGAGACGAAGTTCTTCCACTCCACCCCGGTCGCCCTGGACGGCCGGCGCTTCCGCGCCCTGCGGCACGGCATGGCGGGTCAGGCCGGCTTCGAGTTCATCGGCCCCTGGGAGCACGCCGCCCCCGTACACGAGGCGTTCATCGAGGCGGGCGAACCGCTCGGCCTGGTCCAGGTCGGCGCCCTGGCCTACACGACGCCGAACGTGGAGAGCGGCTGGATCCCCTCACCGGTACCCGCCATCTACTCCGACCCCGACCTGCTGGAGTACCGCAAGCACCTTCCCCTGTACGGCATCGAGGGCCAACGCCCGTTGAACGGCAGCTACTTCTCGACGGACATCGAGGACTACTACTGCTCCCCGTACGAGCTCGGCTACGGCAGGATGATCTCCTTCAACCACGACTTCCTGGGCCGGGACGCTCTCGCGAAGGCGAAGGACGCCGTCCGGCGCACGAAGGTCACGCTGCTCTTCGACGCCGGTGACGTGCTCGACGTGATCGGCCGGGGCCGGGATCCGGGCTTCCGGCTGACCTACGCCCGCCACCGAGTGGAGAGCGCGACCGGCCTGGTCGGCGTGACCATGCAGACCGCGAGCATCGACCCGGTCGGCACCCTGCTGTCGCTGGCCCTGGTCGACAAGGAGTACGCGGAGCCCGGCACCCAGGTCCGGGTGGTGTGGGGCGAGCACCCCGGCTCCGGTACCGACCCCGAGGCGGACCTCGGATTCCCGCGCGTCCGCGCCACCGTCCACCCCGTGCCGTTCAACCTGCACGCGCGCACCCTGTATCGCCGCAACGCCTGACACGTCCGAGTAACGCCTCATGCGTCTGAGCGACGTCTGACACATCTGACGCGCCCGCGCTGTTGCTCCGGACGGCGGAACGTCTCCTTCGCTCCTCCCTGCGTTCTCGAAGAACGCGCGTTAATTTGGCCATGTTTTCACCGGAAAATACCTTTCGTCCTGCCCTCCTCGGCGGAGACGGAGGAGGCCCTGCGCACGCGCGGGGACGAAGGGTGGACGATGGCCAAGACCTTGAACGTCACGCTCGTACCCGCCGAGCGCCACGGACCGACGCGTACCGCCCGCATCGGTCCACGCACCGCGGGCCACGCCTGGCCGGCCGCGGTGGCGGTCGGCTTCACACTGGCCCAACTGGCGTTCGTACGCCCCGGGATGGGCCTCGGCTGGGACGAGACGGTGTACGTCAGTCAGGTCAGCGGTCACACCCCGGCGGCGTTCTTCAGCGCCCCGCGCGCCCGCGGCGTCTCCTTGCTGGTCGCGCCGATCACCTCGTGGTCGTCGTCCACGGAGCTGCTGCGGGTCTATCTGGCCCTGCTGTCCGGGCTCGGCCTCTTCCTGGCGCTGCGTGCCTGGCGCGGGCTCTTCCCCGCGCGGGTGCTGGGCGCCGCGGGTGCCCTGTTCGCGACGCTGTGGGTGACCGTGTTCTACGGCCCGCAGGCCATGCCCAACTACTGGGTCGCGATCGGCGCCCTGGCGGCCGTCGGCTACTTCCTGCGCGCGCAGGCCGACCCGCACGACCGGGCGGCCCTGTGGGGCGTGGGTGCGAGTGCGGCACTGATGGCGTGGATGCGGCCCACCGACACCTTCTGGGCCGCGCTGCCCCTGCTCGCCGTGCTGGTGTGCGTCCATCGGTGGCGCCGACCGGGCCTGTTGGCGGCGCTCGTCGTGGGGTCGGCGACCGGGACGGCGCAATGGATCGTCGAGGCGTACGTCGGTTTCGGCGGCCTGAGCGAGCGGCTCGCCGCCGCATCCGGGATCCAGGGCGGCCTCGGCTGGAACATCGCCGTCCTGGACCAGCTGCGCACCCTGGGCGGACGCAGCCTGTGCCGCCCGTGCGCCGGATCGATTCCGGCCACACCGATCATCGTGTGGTGGTTCGTCCTGCCGCTGCTCGCCGCCCTCGGGCTGGCGGTCGCGGTCCGGGCCCGGCGTACCGCGGGCACCCTCCTGCCCCTGGCCTGCGCCACGACCGTGGCCGTCCCGTATCTGTTCATGATCGGATACGCGGCGCCGCGCTTCCTGCTCCCCTGCTACGCGCTGCTGGCCATTCCGGTCGCCGATGCGCTCATCCACGTCGTCACCGTGTCGATGCGGAAGCGGCGGCCGGTGGCCGCGGCCCTGGTGACACTCGGCCTCGCCGGGCATCTGGCGGTCCAGTACGCCGTGCTGGACCGCGCCGTGGACCGCACCACCGCCTCGCACCGCGACTGGGCCCGCACGGCGGCCGAGCTGCGTCGTCTCGGCGTACGGCCGCCCTGTCTGCTGACCGGGCACCTGGCCATCCCGATCGCCTTCTACGCGGGCTGCCGCTCCGTCCAGACCGACGGACACAACGCGAACACCACCCCGGCGGACATCCTCGGGGCCGCCCAGCGGCTACCGGTCGCCGCCCTCACGACGCCGAAGGGGCAACCGCCCGCGTTCGCCCGGACCTGGGAACAGCACCAGGTCGGCGGCCTGCGCCTCCACGTCGCGCCCTCCGCGGGCTGAGTCCCGACTCCGAGCACCGAAGCCCGACCCCCACGCACCGAGCCCGGAACCCCGAGCCCTGCACCCCGCACGCCGAGCCCGTCGCGCACGGCCTTCGGCCGGACTGTGGCGTACTTGTGCGGCCTCCTGTCCGGTCAGGTCCGATCAGGAGATATCTTGATGTCGAGCAATGTTGCAGACGTGGAGCGGAGCACCCGGTGACTGACTCGACCATCATCTATACGCACACTGACGAGGCCCCGGCCCTGGCGACCTATTCGTTCTTGCCGGTGGTCCAGGCGTACGCGTCGCAGGCCGGTGTCACTGTGGAAACCCGTGACATCTCGCTGGCCGGACGGATCATCGCCCTCTTCCCCGAGTTCCTGGAGGAGGGCCAGCGCATCCCCGACGCCCTCTCCGAGCTCGGTAACCAGGCCAAGACGCCCGAGGCCAACATCATCAAGCTGCCGAACGTCTCGGCGTCGATCCCGCAGCTGAAGGCCGCGGTCGTCGAGCTGCAGGCGCAGGGCTACGCGCTGCCCGCCTACCCGGACGACCCGAAGACCGACGAGGAGCGCGACATCCGCGCCCGTTACGACAAGGTCAAGGGCAGTGCCGTGAACCCGGTGCTGCGCGAGGGCAACTCCGACCGCCGCGCCCCCGCGTCGGTCAAGAACTACGCCAAGGCCCACCCGCACCGCATGGGCGCCTGGACCCCCGAGTCGAAGACCAACGTCGCGACCATGGGTGTCGACGACTTCCGTTCCACCGAGAAGTCCGCGGTGATCTCCGAGGCCGGCTCGCTGCGTATCGAGCTGGTCGGCGACGACGGCTCCACCACGGTCCTGCGCGAGGCCGTACCCGTCCTCGCGGGCGAGGTCGTCGACGCGTCCGTTATGCACGTCGCCGCCCTGCGCGAGTTCCTCACGGCGCAGATCGCCCGCGCCAAGGCCGAGGACGTGCTGTTCTCCGTGCACCTCAAGGCCACGATGATGAAGGTCTCCGACCCGATCGTCTTCGGCCACGTCGTGCGCGCCTTCTTCCCGAAGACGTTCGCGAAGTACGGCGAGACGCTGGCCGCCGCCGGTCTGACCCCGAACGACGGCCTGGGCGGCATCCACAAGGGCCTGGAGTCCCTGCCCGAGGGCGCCGAGATCAAGGCGTCCTTCGACGCCGAGCTCGCCGACGGCCCCGCGCTCGCCATGGTCGACTCCGACAAGGGCATCACCAACCTGCACGTCCCGTCCGACGTCATCGTCGACGCCTCCATGCCGGCCATGATCCGCACCTCCGGCCACATGTGGGGCCCGGACGGCCAGGAGGCCGACACCCTCGCGGTCCTCCCGGACAGCAGCTACTCCGGCGTCTACCAGGTCGTCCTCGACGACTGCCGCGCCAACGGCGCCTTCGACCCGTCGACGATGGGCTCGGTCCCGAACGTCGGTCTGATGGCGCAGAAGGCCGAGGAGTACGGCAGCCACGACAAGACCTTCGAGGTCCCGGCCACCGGCACGGTCCGCCTCGTCGACCAGGCCGGCAACGTCGTCCTCCAGCAGGCGGTCTCCGCCGGCGACATCTTCCGCGCCTGCCAGACCAAGGACGACCCGATCAAGGACTGGGTCAAGCTCGCCGTCACCCGCGCCCGCGCGACCGGCGACCCGGCCGTGTTCTGGCTGGACGAGGACCGCGCCCACGACGCCGTGCTCATCGAGAAGGTCCAGCGGTACCTGCCGGAGCACGACACCGAGGGCCTGGACATCCGCATCCTGGCCCCGGTCGAGGCGACCAAGCTCTCCGTGGAGCGCATCCGCCGCGGCGAGGACACCATCTCGGTCACCGGCAACGTCCTGCGCGACTACCTGACCGACCTGTTCCCGATCCTGGAGCTGGGCACCAGCGCCAAGATGCTCTCGGTCGTCCCGCTGATGAACGGCGGCGGCCTCTTCGAGACGGGCGCCGGCGGCTCCGCGCCGAAGCACGTGCAGCAGCTGGTCAAGGAGAACTACCTGCGCTGGGACAGCCTGGGCGAGTTCCTCGCGCTGGCCTCCAGCTTCGAGCACCTCGCGCAGACCACGGACAACGCGCGCGCCCAGGTCCTCGCGGACACCCTCGACCGCGCGACCGCCACGTTCCTGGAGAACGACAAGTCGCCGAGCCGTCGCCTCGGTGGCATCGACAACCGCGGCAGCCACTTCTACCTCGCCCTCTACTGGGCGCAGGAGCTGGCCAAGCAGACCGACGACGCGGCGCTCGCCAAGGCGTTCGCCCCGCTCGCCGAGACGCTGACCGCGCAGGAGCAGACGATCGTCGACGAGCTGATCGCGGTGCAGGGTTCGCCGACCGACATCGGTGGCTACTACCAGCCCGACCCGGTCAAGGCGGCGGCCGTGATGCGGCCGTCCGCGACGCTGAACGCGGCGCTGGCCACGCTCGGCTGAGTCCGAGCGGTCCACTGGGTTCGCGGTGTCGTCTGCGGGTCCGTCGTGGCTGGTCGCGCCCACGCTGCGGAGCCGCATATCGACACTGCCCCGCGCCCCTTTGGGGCGCGGGTGTCCAGCCCCTCCAGACAGGCAGGTCGACGATGACGGACTCTCCCGACAGAGGAGCAGGCAGTCGGCAGCTCCAGGTGGAGGTGCACGGGCTCGATGTGATCGGTGATGCCGAGCGCAAGGGGACACCCCGCACGCTCTTCTGGCCCTGGTTCGGCGCCAACGTGTCGATCCTCGGCCTGAGTTACGGGTCCTTCGCGCTCGGGTTCGGGATCTCGTTCTGGCAGGCGCTGGCCGCCGGGGTGATCGGGATCGTCTTCTCCTTCCTGCTCTGCGGGTTCGTCGCGGTGGCGGGAAAGCGCGGCTCCGCGCCGACGATGGTGCTCAGCCGGGCGGCCTACGGCGTCCGGGGCAACCGGCTGCCGTCGGTCGTCTCCTGGATGCTCACCGTCGGCTGGGAGACCGTGCTCACGGCCCTGGCGACCATGGCCACCGCGACCGTTCTCGACCGGCTCGGCTGGGGCGGCGGCACCGCGACCAAGGCCGTCGCCCTGATCGTCGTCGGGGCGCTCGTCGTGGTCGGCGGCGTGATGGGCTTCGACCTCATCATGCGGCTGCAGACGGTGATCACCGTCGTCACCGGTGTCCTGACCGTCGTCTACATCGGGCTCGTCGCCGACCACATCCACTGGTCGGCCGTCAGCGCCCTACCGGCCGGCTCCGCCCAGGAGTTCATCGGCGCCCTCGTCTTCATGATGACCGGCTTCGGACTCGGCTGGGTCAACGCCGCCGCGGACTACTCGCGTTACCTGCCACGCGACACCTCCGGCCGGGGAGTGATCGGCTGGACCACCTTCGGTGCCTCGGCGGCGCCCCTGCTCCTGCTGGTCTTCGGCCTGCTGTTGGCCGGATCGTCCACCACGCTCAACACGGCCATCGCGGCCGACCCGATCGGTGCGCTGACCACGATCCTGCCCACCTGGTTCCTGATCCCCTTCGCCGCCGTGGCCGTACTCGGCCTGGTCGGCGGCGCGGTCCTCGACATCTACTCCTCCGGCCTCGCCCTGCTCGCGGCGGGCCTGCGGGTGCCGCGCTATCTGGCCGCCCTGATGGACGGCGTCCTGATGATCGCGGGCTCGATCTACATCGTCTTCCTCACGGACGACTTCCTGGGCCAGTTCATCGGCTTCCTCACCACACTCGGCGTGCCCGTCGCCGCCTGGTGCGGCGTGCTGCTCGCCGACCTGGCGCTGCGCCACCGCGACTACGACGAGGCGGACCTGTTCCGCGTCCGCGGCCGCTACGGCGACGTCGAATCGCTCCCGCTGCTGCTCACCCTCGCCGCCACTGCGATCGGCTGGGGCCTCGTCACCAACACGGCCGCCGACTGGCTGGAGTGGCAGGGCTATCTGCTCGGCCCGCTGGGCCTCGGCGGCAAGGACGGCTCCTGGGCCTACGCCAACCTCGGCGTCCTCGCCGCGCTCGCCCTCGGCTTCCTCGGCACCCTCGCACTCGGCCGCGGCCGGGTCCGTACGCAGGAGGCGCGGCCCCCGAGCCGACCGCTGGACGAGGAGGTGTTGGGCGCATGAGCCGGCCAGGACCACACGGCCTGCTGGCCGTCATCGACATGCAGCGCGTCTTCGCCGAGCCGGACAGCCCCTGGGCCGCGCCCCGCTTCACCGAGGCCGCGGACGGGGTACGCCGCCTGCTGCCGGCCTTCGCGGAACACGTCACCTTCACCCGGTTCCTGGCACCCGAGAAGCCCGTCGGCGCCTGGCGGGCCTACTACGAGCAGTGGCCCTTCGCGCTCCGGCCGCCGCACGACCGGCTCTGGGAACTGGTGGACGAACTCGCCCCCCACGCCCGGCACTTGGTGGACGCCCCGACCTTCGGCAAGTGGACTCCGGAGCTGGCCGAGCGCGTGGGTCCCGAGGGCCGTCTCGTGCTCGCCGGAGTCAGTACGGACTGCTGTGTGCTGTCCACCGCACTGGCCGCCGCCGACGCCGGAGCCGAGGTACGGGTGGTGGCCGACGCCTGCGCGGGCGCGGACGAGGCCTCGCACGCCAAGGCCCTGCAGGTCATGGACCTGTACCGGCCCCTGATCCGGGTCGTCACCGTGGCCGAGGTGCTGGCCGGGGTGTCGGCCGGGAACGCGTGAACAGCCTTCGTGGCCAGAGGCGACTCGCCCCCGAGTAGTCGTCATAGGCGTCCCGCCCCCGAGTTGTCGTCAGAGGCGCCTCGGCCCCCGAGCAGTCGTCAGAGGCGCCCCACCCCCGTGTAGAGGTCCAGCTCCCCTTCGAGTTCGACGGCGATCACCGTCGCCCGGTCGTCCAGGTCGGCCGCCGTGGGCGCGTCGATCCACGTCACGCCGGGAACGGCGTCGAGGCCGCCGGTGACGTGGTGGCCCAGTTCGGCGCCCGAGCCGAGGACCGAGGCCCGCCGGACCGGGTTGCGCAGGCCGCGGATCGAGACGGAGTCGCGCGGGGTGTCGAAGCACACCAGGTAGAGGGTGCGCCGGTCGGCGGAGAGCGTGCTGGGGCCGTAGTGGTGCCCCGGGGGCAGCCCGGCGACCGTGCCGTACACGGCGTCGGAGTGCCGCGCGATCCACGCGCCGAGGCCCTCCAGGCGTTCGACCTGCTCCTCTGGGATCGTGCCGTCCTCACGAGGCCCGGCGGCCAGCAGCAGATTGCCGCCCATGCCGATCGTCTCGGTGAAGTACCGCACCAGCTGGCGCACCGACTTGAAGCCGCGGTCCCGCGGTCGGAAGCTCCACGAGTCGTTGATCGTGAGGCACAGCTCCCACGGGCCGTCCGGGGCCCGCAGCGGGGCGCCCTGCTCCGGCGTGGCGTAGTCGCCGTAACTGAGCATGCGGCCGTTGAGGATGGTGTCCGGCTTGCCGGAGAGGATCAGCTCGGCGAGCTCGCCCATCCGCCACTGGTCCTCGGTGCGCTCCCACTCCCCGTCGAACCAGAGGATGTCGGGCCGGAAACGCTCGACGAGCTCGCGGACCTGGCCGTCGCGGTACGTGAGATAACGCGCCCAGGTCTGCGGGTCCTCCTCGCCGGGCTCGGCGTGCGAGTAGCCGTTGGGCGGCACGATGTACGGCCCGGGGTGCCGCTCACTCGCGTAGTCCGGGTGGTTCCAGTCGGAGTGCGAGTAGTAGAGGCCGACCTTGAGATCCCGTGCGCGCAGCGCGTCGACGAAGCCGGTGACGAGGTCACGGCCCGCCGGGGTGTCCCGTACCACGTCGAGGTTCCGGTGGTCGGTGTCCCAGAGGGCGACGCCGTCGTGGTGCCGGGCGGTGAGCACCGCGTACCGTGCGCCCACGCGGGCGAACAACTCGGCCCAGGCATCCGGGTCGTAGTGCGACGCGGTGAAGCCGTCGAGCTGTTTCGTGTACTGCTCGTGCGTCATCTCGCCCGTGTAGAAGGACCAGGACTCGGCGGCGCCGCCCACGGCGTAGATGCCGTAGTGGATGAAGATGCCCAGCTTGGCATCGGGAAACCAGGGTTGCATCGGCATGGCTCCACGCTAGGCGCGCGCCCGGTTCGACGCGTGGGCGACGGTCACCACTACTGGTCCGTTTTCACCATGGTCTTCGTACGCGCAAGTCGGTCACCGTGAATCGGACACTGCGATTCGGTTACTGCGCATCGCACGCGGTGGGTTGCTCGCGGTGGGTGGGGGCGTACGGCAGCGCGTCACGAGAAGGAGCGCCTCTTCGGCGCTTCCGGATCACCCTCGTACGGGCCTGTTTGGCGCTTTCCGGTGGGTACAGGTGGAGTCGGTCGCGTGTTCAATCGCGTGTACCGCGTCACGTACGGATGGCCCCACACGTCAGGAGGCACCGTGATCGCCGCTCCCGAACCCGGACTGACCGAACGCGAACTGATCGGCCGAGCCGTCGCCCTGCGGCCCGCGCTGCTCGAACGCCAACCGGAGACCGAGCGGTTGACGCGCTACCCGAAGGACACGCACGACGACTTTCTGCGCGCCGGTTTCTACCGGATCCTGCAGCCGCGCCGCTACGGCGGATACGAGTTCGGCCTGCCGACCTTCTACCGCGTGGTCACCGAGATCGCCCGCGGCTGTCCCTCCACGGGCTGGGCGCTCTCCCTGACCGCCGCCCATGTGCTCCAGGTCGCGGCACAGTTCGAGGAGCGGGCGCAGGACGAGATCTTCGGCGACGACGGCGAGTTCCGCGCCTCGTCCACCCTCAGCCCGGTCGGCGTGGCCAAGCCGGACGGCGACGGACATGTGGTCCTCGACGGAACCTGGCCGTACGCCTCCGGCTCGCCGTACTCCACGCACTGCGTCGGCCAGACCCTGCGCGCCCCTCAGAAGCCGGGCGACCCGCCCGGACCGCGGGTGTTGTTCGTCGCGCCGCGCTCCGTGTGGACCCTGCTCGACGACTGGCACGGCGTCCTCGGGCTGCGCGGCAGCGGCTCCAACAGCATCCGCATGGATCAGGCCCGCATCCCCGTGTACCTCACCCGGGAGGTGAGCCTGCTCGACCTGCCGGTGGAGGGCGGCACACCCGGGTCGAAGCTGCACGGCAACGCGCTGTACGCGGGCCGCGCCCCGAGCTTCTACCACGGCGAACTCGCCGCCATCATGATCGGCACCGCCTACGCGGCCACCGACGAGTACGCCCGGATCGTCGCCCAGCGGCCGCTGACCCTGGAACCCGACCGCACGCGGGCCGAACTGCACGACTACCAGCGCCACTTGGGCGAGGCACTCGGCGCGATCCACACCGCCGAGGCGGCCCTCCAGCGCAACGCCGAGGACTACATGGAGACCTGCCGTCGCAATGTCTCGGGCGAGGCGTCCTTCACCATGGCCGACGACAACCGCCTCGCGCTCGTCTTCCTCACCGCCGGCCGCATGGCCTGGGACGTCACGCAGAGCATCCTGTTCCGCACGGCGGGTACCCGCCACGCCCGCGACGGCGAGCGGATGCAGCGGTACTTCCGGGACGCCGCCACGTACTGGACGCACATCGGGCCGAGCATGGCCGAGCCGTTCGCGCGGCGCGTCGGCTGCGACCGGCTCGGGCTGCCCTCGCATGACATTCCGCTCATTCCGTGAGCGTTCCGTGACATCCGTGTGAGGCATGCATGGCACATCCCAGGACGGGTACGCGATCAGCCGCGCCCGGATCGGAACCCGGCCCGGGCGATTGTTTTCGTTACTACGTCGGGATGTGCCATGGATATTTCCTCGAACGACAACGCCACGGCGGCGGCCGAGCGTGCGCTGAGCGCGCTGGCCGAGAACGCCGAGGACGGCGCCGCCCTGGACACCCTGGCCGGCAGTGACGTGCTGGTCCCGGTGCCGGACGACGCCGACGACGAGGCCGCAGGTGATCCCACCGTTGTGGCGCTGCCCGTGATCGAGCAGCCGGACGGGGAGCCGCTGGTGCCCGTGTTCACCTCGGAGCTGCGGATGGCGGAACTGCTGCCTTCCGTGTCGCGCTACCGCCTCGTGCCCCTGGGCATGCTCGCCGCGCAGTGGCCGAGCAGTGACGTCTCGCTGAGCATCGACGCGAGTGCGCCGCATGGGCTGACGCTCAGCTCCCAGGGCGTACGCACCCTGCTGGTGCGGCCGCACGCCTGAGGCTGACGAGGGTCGGGTGCGGGTGATTGGGGGCGGCTGGTCGCGCAGTTCCCCGCGCCCCTGACGGGGCGCACCCTCGCCCAGCGACACAGGGAAACCGCGCGATCTCCGACAGTCAGAGGCTCTTGCCGGGGTTGAGGATCCCCCTCGGATCGAACGCCTCCTTGAGCCTGCGCTGCAGCGCGTGCGCCTCGGGTCCCAGTTCCTCCGCGACCCACTGCCGCTTCAGGACGCCCACCCCGTGCTCTCCCGTGAGCGTGCCGCCCAGGCGCAGCGCCAGAGCGAAGATCTCGCCCGCCGCCTCCCACGCGGCGTCCGGGAGCCGGTCCAGGGCCGGGTCCACGACGATGATCGGATGCAGATTCCCGTCGGCCGCGTGCGCGAGGGTGAAGATCGGCACATCATGGCGTGCGGAGATGGCACGGACCTCGCGAGCCGCCTCCGCGAGCCGCGAGCGCGGTACCGCGATGTCCTCGATCAGCGGCCGGCCCACCCGTTCGAGGGCGGGCAGGACCAGCCGCCGCGCTGCCAGCAGCGACTCGGCCTCGGCGGGATCGTCGGTCACCTCGACCGTCGTCGCCAGCGGGGTGAGCAGCCGCGCGACCGTCTCCGCCTCCACGGCCGCGCCCGCGCCGTCGCACTGCACGACCAGCAACGCCGCGCCCCGCTCACGCAGTTCGGGGTCGACGGCATGCAGCACAGGCCCGTCGACCAGCTCCGCGAGCGCCGGTTCGACCCCGGCCCGGCTGATTGCGTACGACGCCTCGGCGGCGGCCTCGAAGGACGGGAAGTACGCGGCGAGCGTGGCCGTCGCCACCGGGACGGGCCGCAGCCGCAGCGTCGCCGAGGTGATCACCGCGAGGGTGCCCTCGGAGCCGGTGAGCAGGGCGGTGAGGTCGTAGCCGGTGACGCCCTTCACCGTACGGCGGCCGGTCCTGATCACCGTGCCGTCCGCGAGCACCGCCTCCAGACCGAGCACGCTGTCCCGCGTCACGCCGTACTTGGCGCAGCGCAGGCCGCCCGCGTTGGTCGCGATGTTCCCGCCGATCGTGGACAGCGCGGCGCTCGCCGGATCGGGCGCGTACCGCAGCCCGTGGGCGTCGGCCGCGCGGTCCACCTCCGCGGTGATCACGCCCGGTTCGACCACCGCGAGCTGGTCGTCCGCCGACAGTTCCAGGATGCGGTTCATCCCGGACAGGTCGAGGACCAGCACACCCTCGCCCGCGGTCGCGCCGCCCGACAGACCGGTGCCCGCGCCCCGCGGTACGACCGGCACTCCCAGGGCATGCGCGTGCCGAAGGGTGACCGTCACGTCCTCGGTGCGCCGGGCGTGGACGACCGCCAGGGGACTGCCGTCGGAGCGGGCACCGGAACGGTCGGTGGCGTGCGCGGCCAGCGTGCGCGGATCGGTGGCCAGCCGGTCGGGGGCCAGGTCACGGGCCAGCAGCCCGAGCAGTTCGGCGGCCTTCGTGGATTCGAGAGCGGTCGTCGCGGGAGCGGTCACAGGTCGAGTGCCTTCGTTCCGATGGCGAACAGGGAGACGTCCTCCTGGGGCGCGTGCACGGGCGCGCACTGGATGTCACGGAAGTGCCGCTCCAGAGGATTGCCGCGGGCCAGTCCAGGATTGCCGAGCAGCCGCACGGCGAGTTCCACGGCCCGGACCGCGTGCCGGTCGGCCAGCACGCGCGCGCCGAGGGCCTGCTCCGGCGGGTAGGCGGAGTCGCCGGCGTCGACCCGCGCCGCTCCGTCGAAGAGCAGCTGTTCGGCGGTGGCGAGGAGCACCTCGATCTCCCCGGCCGTCCGGCGGAAGCGGTCGGTACGGGCCACCGGGTGACCGAGATTGGCGGGCACGCGCGCGTGCGCGAAGGTGTGGAAGAACGCCTGCGCCGCACGCGCGACCCCCACGTACAGGGCGGCGAGCGGGAGATGGAGCGAGGCTCCGGCCCGGTTGTCCTGCTCGCTCGCGGGACCGTACGGGCCGAGCCCGATGACGTGCTCGCATGGGACCTCCACGTCCCGGAACGTCACGTCGTGGCTGCCGCTCGCCCGTAGCCCCAGCTGGTCCCACCGGTCGGTGATCTCGATGCCCGGGGAGCCGCCGGGCACCAGGAACGTGCCCACGCGCGGCTCCGCCTCATCCGTGGTCGCCCACACCAGGAACCAGGCCAGCCCCTCCGCCCCCGTCACGAACCGCTTGCGTCCGCTGACCGACCAGCCGTCCGCCGTGCGCCGGGCGACCGTCGCGGGCAGTCCGCCCCGCGCGGGAGAACCCAGATCGGGCTCCACGCGCGCGTGGTTGACGAGAACCGGCCGCTCCTCGGACTCCTTGAGCACGCGCGCGTACAGCTCCTCGGGCCACGTCGGTCGTACGGCCTCGCGGGCGTGGGTGTTGAGGGTCATCGCCGTGATCAGGGCGACGGACGGATCGCCCCGGCCGAGGGTGTGCAGGATGCGCGCGGTCTCCTCGACCCGGGCGCCCCGGCCGCCGTACCGCTCCCCGACGGTCGCGGTGAGCAGCCCGGCCTCGTGCACCACCTGGACGGACTCGGCGGGAAAGGCACCCGACCGGTCGTATCCCACGGCGAGTTCGGCGAGGCGCGCGATCATGTCCGGGTTCGCGTCCGGGCTCATGTCCGGGTTCGCGCGGGAGTTCACGGTCACAGGGCCTTCTCCAGATCGGTGTCGAGTGCGCGGCTCCAGAAGGACTTCACGTCCAGCTTCTCCTTCAGGGCGCCCAGTTCGGTGAACGCGTCGGCGACCTTCTGCTGCGAGGCGATGGTGTCGTCGCCGACCGTCCTGGCCTGGGTCGGGCGCTGCGCCTGCGCGTCACGGAAGTCCTTCTCCGCCTGGGCCACGGGCTGGTGCGTCGCCTTGGCGACGACCTTCGCGAACTCCTGCTCGCGGCCGTCACGGATGTACGCGTACGCCTCGGTGATCCGGGCGATCAGATCGGCCGCGGCGGCCCGCCGGGCAGGGCTCTTCAGCACGCTGTCGCGGGCCGACCAGAGGAAGTTGCCGGACAGGACGTCCTTGCCCGAGCCGACCGTGACGGCGCCCTGCTGGTGCGCGGTGATGACGGACGTGCCGTAGGACGCGAAGGCGTCGATGCCGCCGCCGTTCAGGGCGGCGAGCCCGTCGTTGGGCAGGAGAGGCTTGGCGTCGATGTCCGTCCACTTCAGACCCGCCCGCTTGAGCAGCTCGTACAGGAAGTAGTGGGCGGTGGTGTTCTGCACGTAGCCGACCTTCTTGCCCTTCAGACCCGCGATGTCCTTCACCTCCGAGCCCTTCGGGACGACGACTTCCTGATTGAGGGTGCTGCCGCGCTGTACGGCGACGACCTTGAAGTTGGGCTTGCCGTCGGCGGCCGCGAAGATCGGCGGGATCTCGCTGGAGGAGGCCAGGTCGAGGGCTCCGGCGCGGACGGCCTGGAGCTGCTGGTCACCGCCCTGGAACAGACTCCACTTCACCTTGTAAGGAGTGTCGTCGAGGCGGGCGAACTTGAGTACGGCCTCCTCGTTCTTCCAGCCGGTGGCGCCGACGGCCAGCGTCACCGAGGAGAGGTCGGAGGAGGACGAGGACTCGGCCCCCGCGTCGCCTCCGCAGGCCGTGGCGAACGGCAGCAGCAGGGCGAGCGCGGCGGTGGACGTGAGCAGGGTGCGACGGAACACGGAGTCTCCATGAGAGGAATCGATTCAGACGGCGATGTACGGAGGACGGGGGACGGCGGAGGGGGAGGACGAGAGGGGGGCAAGAAGGGGACGTCGGGCCGCGAAGTCAGGCGGCCCGGTCCGCCGCGGCGCGGTGGGCGAGCTCCTGCCGGACCAGCGGCAGGATGTGACGGCCGTAGTCGATGGCGTCGTTGAGCGGGTCGTAGCCACGGATCGACAGCAGGTCGCAGCCGATGTCCACGTAGTCGAGCAGCGCCTTCGCGACCGTCTCCGGGGAGCCGACCAGCGCGGTCGAGGCCCCCGCCGCGTTGGTGGCGACCGCCGGGGCCGTCCACAGGCAGCGGTCGTGCACCTCGCCCCGCTCGGCGATGTCCAGCAGCCGCTGCGAACCGACGTTGGCGGGGCGGCCGCTCGTCTTGTAGTGGCGCAGCAGCTCGGTGTTCTTCGCCTGGTCCTTCAGCACGCCCAGGGTCTGGTGCGCCTTCTCCCAGGCCAGCTCGTCGGTGGGCGCGATGATCGGGCGGAACGACACCCAGATACGGGGACGGGGGCGCCCGGCGGCGTCCGCGACCGCGTTGACGGCGGCGATCTGCTCGGCCGTCTCCTTCAGCGGCTCGCCCCACAGCCCGAAGATGTCACCCTGCTGCCCGCCGACGCGGTACGCGTCCTGGGAGGATCCGCCGACCGAGATCGGGACCAGGCCGTTCACCGGCTTCACATCCGAGTAGTAGCCCTCGAACGTGAAGTACGTGCCCTCGTGGGACACAGGCCCGTCGGCCTGCCACACCTTCCGCAGGATCTGGATGTACTCGTCGGAGCGCTCGTACCGCTCCTTCTTGTCGAGGTAGTCGCCCTCGCGGTGCTGCTCCTCGTCGCTGCCCCCGGAGATGATGTGCAGCGTCAGCCGGCCGTCGCTGATCCGGTCGAGGGTCGCGAGCGCACGGGCCGCGTGCGTCGGGAAGATGACGCCCGGCCGGTGCGCGAGGATCGGGCGGATGCGCTCGGTGTGGGTGGCGACGAACTGGGCCACCTGGAAGGCGTCCGGTGAAGCCGAGTGATAGGCGACCAGCGTGTGGTCGAAGCCTCCGTCGTCCAACGCCCGGGCGTACCTGCGCAGATGGTCGACATCGAGACCGGTACGGCTCGCGGCGGCAGGACCGGACGCCCCGGCGTCGGTGTGCACGGCGCTGATGAACTCGACAGGCATGGCGAACTCCTTTGCTCGGAAAGCCGCTTGAGGGCTCTCGGCGGCTATTCAGTGCTCTCGGCGGCTACTTGAGGACGGAGGCGTCGGCGGACTTCGCTACGTCGACGTTCGGGTCGAGGACACCGATCCCGTGCATCAGGTCGGCGACGTCCTGGACGGTCCCGTTCACCTCGGGCGTGACGGGCAGCACCTTGCTGTACGCGGCCGAGGCCAGGGTCTTCGCGATCGCGGGGTCGGCGCCGTTGCGCTCGACGATGGCGTCGGCGTACGCGTCCTGGTGGGTGCTGGTCCACTTCAGGGCCGTACCGAGCCGCTTCAGGAAGTCGCCGAGCGCGGCCTTCTTCGCCTTGTCCGCGAGGGCCTTCTCGGAGGCGCCGATGAATCCGTAGCCGCTGATCCGACCGTCGGCGCCGTCCACGAGGAGCCTGCCGCCCTGCTGGAGGCCGACCGCCTGGTAGACCCCGAAGGTCGCCCAGACCTCGATCTTCCCGGAGGAGAAGGCGGCCTGCGCGTCGGTCGGCAGCAGGTACTGCACCTTCACGTCGGAGTACTTGAGGCCGTTCTGCTGAAGCACGTTGGCGAGCAGGTACTCGGCGATGCTGCCCTTCGCGGAGGACACCACGACCTTCTTGCCCTTGAGGTCCTTCACGCTCTTCACGTCCGAGTCCTCGCGGACCACGATCCCGGTGTGGTGCCCGTCGTTCTTGAGGGCGGCGACGTTCTTGAACTTCACTCCGCCGCTGAGCGCCTGGAGCGCGGGCAGGTCCGCGGAGTACGTGGTGTCGGCGGCGCCCGCCTGCACGGCCTGGTAGAGCGGGGCCGCGCCCTCGAACTCCGCCCACTTCACCTTGTAGCCGGCCCCCTTGAGAGCACCGGATCCCGCGAAGATCGTCTGGAGGGTCTTGGCCTGGTCGCCGATGGTGAGCGTGACGTCCGAGGAGCCGCCGGCCGTGTCCGCGGCGGAATCCCCTCCGCATCCCGTCACCGTCAGCAGGGCGCTCAGACCGAGAGCGGCGGCGAGCGTACGGAAGGTGGTGCGCTTCACGAGGTGTTCCCTTCGGGGGTACGGGAGTTGGGGGTACGGGAGTTGGGGACGTCGGAGGTGCCGGTGTGGGTGACGCCGAGCCAGCCGAGCAGGCGGGCGCGGAGCGTGACGAACTCGGGGGCGGTCAGATCGCGGGGGCGGGGCAGCTCGACGGTGACCTCGTGGGCGATGCGCCCCTCGTCCATCACCAGGACGCGGTCGGCGAGCAGCAGTGCCTCCTCCACGTCATGCGTGACCAGGAGGATCGCGCAGCCGTGCCGCTCCCACAGCTCGGCGACGAGCTGCTGCACCTTGCCGCGGGTCAGCGCGTCGAGGGCGCCGAACGGCTCGTCCAGGAGCAGGAGTTCGGGCTCGCGGACGAGGGCACGGGCCAGCGAGACGCGCTGGGCCTGACCACCGGAGAGCGTCTTGGGCCAGACGGTGGCCCGCTCGGCGATCCCGACCTCGTCCAGCGCCTTGTCGGCCAGCGCCCGGTCGGGCCGGCCGGGCAGCCCGAGGACGACATTGCGCCACACCTTCAGCCAGGGCAGCAGCCGCGGCGACTGGAACGCGGCGCTGCGCCGGGCGGGCACGGTCACCTCGCCGCCGATCTCGTCGTCGAGCCCGGCCAGGATGCGCAACAGGGTCGACTTGCCACAGCCGCTGTGGCCGAGCAGGGCCACGAACTCGCCCTCACGGATGTCGAGATCGAGCTCGTGCAGCACGGTGTTGCCGTCGAACGCGCGGGACAGCCCCCGGATCTCGACGCTGTTCCCCACGGTCGTAGCGGTCGCCGGCGCGGGCTCGGACTTCACGGTGTTCACGGTGTTCGCGGTCATGGTCACGCCTCGCCGTCGAAGGAGGCACGCCAGCCCAACAGGCGGCGCGAGAGGACCCGTACGGCGAAGTCGCAGGCGAGGCCGAGCAGCGCGTACACGGCGAGGCACAGCACGATGACGTCCGTACGGAAGTACTGCTGGGCGTTGCTCATCAGATAGCCGAGCCCGGCGTCGGCGTTGATCTGCTCGGCGAAGACGAGGGCCAGCCAGGCGGTGGAGAGGGCGTACCGGAGTCCCACGAGGGCCCCGGGCAGCGCGCTCGGCAGGATGACGTACCGGATCAGACCGAGCCTGCCGAGCCCCATCATCCGTGCGGCCTCGACGAGCCCGGCGTCGGTGGAACGGATGCCGCCGTAGATGTTGAAGTACAGCGGGTAGGTCACGCCGAGGGCCACCAGCGCGATCTTCGGCGTCTCCTCGATGCCGAACCAGACGATGAACAGCGGGATCAGACCGACCCACGGAATCGCCCGGAACATGCCCATGGAGGAGTCGATGACGTCCTCCCCGAGCCGGAACAGCCCGGCGAGCAGGGACAGCGACAGCGCGACCGTGCCTCCGATGAGGAAGCCCGTCGCCGCGCGGCGCCCCGACGCGGCGATGGCGCTGGGCAGTTCGCCGTTCTTGGTCAGCTCGACGGCCTGGTCCACGACGTCCACGGGCGAGGCGAGCACGGACTCCGGGAGCACACCGGTGACGGAGCCCAGGAGCCACAGGAGCACCAGCCCGACCGGTCCGGCGGCCCGGCGTACGGAACGGGGGACGGACAGGCGGCGGCGGGGGAGGTGCGCCGTACCGCGGATGGTGACGCGGGCCGGTGAGGGCTCGGCGGGCGGTTCGGGCTTCTTCAG
The DNA here is from genome assembly GCF_026341515.1 of Streptomyces sp. NBC_00878. Classification (NCBI taxonomy): domain Bacteria; kingdom Bacillati; phylum Actinomycetota; class Actinomycetes; order Kitasatosporales; family Streptomycetaceae; genus Streptomyces; species Streptomyces sp. NBC_00878. The sequence goes on from NZ_JAPEOK010000001.1 coordinate 9,988,817, forward strand.
TACCGGGGCTGTCACCCCGATCTGTTGCGTCGGCATGGCGGTTTTCCTCTCGGGACGGCAGAAGGCGGTTCGGGACTGCTCGGTGCGCATCAGGACGGCAGGGAACCGGTCGCCGCGGGGCGGTCGGGATCGGCGGACCAGGCCGACCAGGAGCCGGGGAAGAGCGTCGCGTCGAAACCGGCGATCGCGAGGGCCGCGATCTGATGGGCCGCGGTGACACCGGACCCGCAGTACACGCCGATCTCCGCCGCGTCTCCGGCACCCCGGTCCTCGAACCGCTTGCGCAGCACCTCCGGCGGCAGGAACGTCCCGTCGGCCGCGAGGTTCTCGCCGGTCGGGGCGGAGACCGCGCCCGGGATGTGGCCCGCGCGAGGGTCGACCGGCTCCTGCTCACCGCGATAGCGCTCTCCGGCGCGGGCGTCCAACAGCAGCCCCGCGACGGCCAGTCGGGCCGCCCCGTCCGCGTCCGTCGCCGGCAGCCCGCCCGGCCGGAGGACGACGTCCCCCGGCTCCGGTGCGCCCGGACCCGACTCCAGAGGCAGCCCCGCCGCCCGCCACGCGCCCAACGCCCCGTCCAGCAGGGTCACTTCCGGCACTCCGGCCCAGCGCAGCAGCCACCAGGCACGCGCCGCCGCCGTGTTGCCCAGGTCGTCGTGGACGACGACCGGACGCCCGCCCCCGAGACCCCAACTCCGCGCCGCGGCCTGCAGATCCACGAGGTCCGGCAGCGGATGACGGCCGCCCTCCGGGCTCGGCGGACCGGCCAGCTCGCGGTCCAGGTCGACGTACACGGCCCCCGGGATGTGGCCGGCCGTGTAGTGGTCCCGGCCGTGCGGGTCACCCAGCGCCCAGCGCACGTCGAGCACGACGGGCGGCTGCCCGGAGGCGAGCAGCTCGCGCAGTTCCGCGACCGTCGTCGTCACCCGGGCGCTCATGCGAGACCCTCCGCGATCGCGGGGAGCTCGGGGGAGAGGCGCAGCCGTTCGAGGAAGAGGACGACCGTGGCGGCGGCGGTGCGGTGCAGCGCGTCGTTGAGCACGTCGTGCCGGCCGCCCTTGAAGGTCACGGTCCGCACGTCGGCGTGCCCCTCGTACGCGCTGAGCGCATCGGCGAGTGGGCTCACCGTGTCGTCGGCGCCGTGCAGGGCCAGCACCGGGACCCGCACGAGATCCAGGCGCGGCTCCGGCAGGTCCGGGGTCGTGTCCAGTGCCCCGCGCCGGAAGCCCGGGTCGTTGGTGAGGCGTGCCTGGTGCGTGGGGCAGGCGGTGCGTGCCTCGACCTCGGCTTCCCAACTCCCGGACGCCCAGGGGGCGGTGGGCAGACCGGCCAGGATCAGCGCGTCGATCCCCGGGGTCTGCTCGGCGGCGAGCCGAGCGGCGTACAGGGCACCCGTGTCCGAGCCGACCAGCACCTTCGGGCCGGGCAGTGACTCGTCGGCGAGGAGCTTGGCCGCGGCGTCGAGCACGGACGGATCGGCGACCGGGTCACCGAGGGCGCGTACGCGGTAGGCGTCGAAGGCGAGCCGGCGGCCGAACCGCTCGTACACGCCCCCGTGCTCGCCCCGGCCGGCCAGCACGATCAGCGTGCCGCGGGCGGCGAGACCTTCGGGCTCGTCCCAGGAGGTGGACGGCGGGGTGGACAGCGAGGAGGGCATGAGGAAGCAACTCCCTTGTTCAGGGCAGGGGAAAGGAAGAGCGGGGCAGCGGAGGAGCGCGGGGGAGGAGCGGCGGCCCGTCCACACGCGTCAGGACAGCCGAGACACGATCAGTGGAGGGCGAGCGGGAACGCCGGTGACCGGCGGGGAATCAACGACAGCGCGCGCTGCACGCCACGCCGAAGTCGATGACTCGGCGCTGCGTCAGAAGGGCAGCGGAAGCGGTCGTGGGAACCATGCGTTCATCATGACCGGCCAGGACGGATTCCGTCCAACGACGATTCCGCATCGAAATCGATCAGCGATCGCGATCGGTGCGGGAAACGGGCTACGGTCGCCGTATGCCCCAACCTGTCCTGGACATCGTGGCGCTGCGCAGCCTGACCGCGATAGCCGACTGCGGCGGTTTTCACCGCGCGGCCCACTCCCTCGCCCTCAGCCAGTCCGCGGTCAGCCAGCATGTGCGCAGGCTGGAGAAGACGCTGGGGCGTCCGGTCGTTGAACGCGAGGGCCGGGGCACCCGCTTCACCCCGGAGGGCCGTCTCCTCGTGGAGCAGGCCCGCCGCATACTCGCCGTCCACGACGAAGCCGTACGGGTACTGCTCGACACCGAGGGCGACACCGTCACCATCGGGTCCACCGAGCACGCCGCCGACCAGTTCCTGCCCCGGCTGACCGCGGCCGTCCAGGAGGTGCGGCCCGGCTGCCGGGTGCGCTTCCGGATCGACCGCTCGGCACGGCTCGTCGAGGCCGTGGAGCGAGGCAGCGTGGATGTCGCGGTGTACGTGACGGAGGCGGCCGCCACCGAGGGGACCCCGGTCGGCGGCCTTCCGCTGACCTGGCACGCCACTCCCGGCTGGGCGCCGCCGCCCGCGCCCGCTCCGGTCCCGCTGGTCGCCATCGAGGACCCGTGCGCGATCCGCCGCCGGGCCATCGCGACCCTCGCCGCACACGGAGTAGCGGCCACGGTGGTGGGCGACGCCGGCTATCTCGCGGGGGTTCTCGACGTGGCGCGCACGGGTGTGGGCGTGGCTCTGCTCGCCGCGGTCGGGCCCGCTCCGGACGGGCTGAGCCCGTATGACGGACTGCCGTCGGTCACACCGATACCGATGAGCGCGCTGGCCCGGCCGGGCGCCGACCCGGCGACGGCCGCGGCGGCGTTCGAGGCCGTACGGAATCTGCTGCGCCCGGCGGAGTGAGCCCCCGCAGGGGGAATCAGCTCCTGGCGGAGTGACTCAGCCCTCGGCCAGCATGCGGGCCAGGACGGCGCGCTGCAGCGGACGTACCTCGGTGTGCAGGTCGCGGCCCTTGCGGGTGAGGGCGACCCAGACCCCGCGGCGATCCTCCTGGCAGACGCTCCGCTCCACCAGGCCCTCCTTCTCCAGACGGCCGATGAGACGGGAGAGGGCGCTCTGGCTCAGATGGACCCGGTCGGCGATGTTCTGCACCCGGCACGACTCGACCGAGCCGGAGCCCGTGCTCGCCTTCGCGTCCGCGCCCGCATTCGAGTTCCGGCTCGCGGCCGCCGTGCTCGACACGAGGACGTCGAGCACCTCGAAGTCACTCGCGCCCAGTCCGTGCGGATGGAGCTCGCGGTCGATCTCGCACATGGTGCGCGCGTGCACCGACAGGATGTCCCGCCACTGGTCCTCGAGCCGGGGAGTGGCCTTCTCTGCTGCCATATCCGCACGGTAACAGGAAAAGCGGCGTTTATTGAGCGTGCAACTAGTGCGGTTGCATGCAGTTGCTCACCCTGTTCAGGGTGCCTCCTGGATGAGGCCGACGCTGTTGCCGTCCGCGTCCTTCACGGACGCGATCAGTGTGCCGCCCCCGACGTCCTGGACGTCCTGGACCACCTCGGCGCCGGCGCCGACGAGACCGGCCAGGCTTGCCTCGATGTCGGCGACATGCCAGTAGGGGACGGGTCCGGTCAGGCCCTTGGCGTGGCCGTTGGGGTCGAGCCCCACCTCCGGCCCGCCCGGTGCCCGGAAGCCCACGTAGTACGCCTGGTCCACGTAGGGCTCCACACCCAGGAGCGTGCCGAACAGTGCCTTGGCCCGGTCGAGGTCCTTGACGGGGTAGGTGATCGTTTTGAGGCCTTCGGACATGACGGGCTCCTTCGCTGTCGTGGTTCCACCGGTGGTCGCCACTGGTGGTCATCACCGGTTTCGGACCGGTTTTTTCGCCGGTGGAACCACGTTATGGCCGCATGGCGCGAGCCTGCTTCTCCGATCCTGACCGGTCGCCCCGCAGAGCTGCCCGTCAGCCGGCGAAGATCTCCACCACCGACCAGACGGCGAGCCCGAGCATGCACAGCCCGCCGATCCGCTGCACGGTCTTCAGCGGTACGCGCTTGGCGATGAACCGTCCGGCCAGCAGCGCGAGCGCGGAGACCGACATGAGGGCGGCCGCGGAACCGACGGCCACGGACGCGACGCCGTTGGTGGCCGCGAGATTGGCCGTCGTGATCTGCGTCAGATCACCCCACTCGCTGATGAAGACGGCCATGAAGGCGGTCGTGTAGACGGGCCAGAAGCCGGTGACTGTCCTGCCTCCGGCGTCTTCCCCGTCGTCGTCCCCTGCGCCGCGCAGCAGCATGAAGGCGCCGAACGCGAACAGCGCGGCCGAGACCGTCTTGACGGTCCAGTCGGGCAGCAGGCCGATGAGGCTTCCGGCGCCGACGGCGATCGCGACATGCACGACGAACGCGGTGGAGGTACCGAACCACACGTACAGCGGGCGCATACGGGTGCCCATGGCCAGCGACGCGAACATCGTCTTGTCGGGCAGCTCGGCGAGGAAGATCAGCCCGAAGGCGGTGAGGATCGCCAGAGGGTCGAGATGCATACCGGGTGGCTCTCTGTGAGGACCGGGCCCCCGGATCTTCGCGAAGCGCCCTCGGCTGGGGCGACGGGAGAACCGATCGGCCCGGCATGACGGGGTGCCCGCAAGGATTCGCGGGCACATCAATGCCTGGCCGAAGGTCTCGTCCACCCGTGTGATCACGCGGGCCCGGCCACCGGGAACCCGAGGGCTCCAGTGTGTCGACGACCGGTTCGCAGGACTACTCCCCTTCGCAGTCACTCAGTGTACAGGACACCCATACGGATCTCGCATGAGCGTGCGGGCCGGGGGTATGCGAAGAGCACTCGACGCGGACGGGCAAGGGATGGTCCAGCCCGCGACTACACGAGCGGAACCCCTCATGAACGGCTCACTTCACGAAGCGACAACCTCGGACGACACGTCCGATGTGATCCTGCGCGCTCTGAGCGTCCTGGCCCACAACGGCCTGGACGGCGACGCGCGGACGCGGCTGGCGGGGACCAAGGTGCTGGTGCCGGCCTCCGACACGCAGACGCGGAAACTGACCCTGCCGGTCACAGGCCGGGCCGTCCTCGTCTTCACGTCCGAGGAGCGGATGGCGCAGGCCATGCCGGACGTCCAGTGCTACCACCTCGTACCTCTGGGCATGATTCCCGCCCACTGGCCCGGGCGCGGCCTGGCGCTCACCATCGACCCGGGTTCACCCGAGGCCGTGACGCTGTCGGCGGAGGGCGTGCACCTGCTGCTGGGCCCACCCCTCAAGGCCGCGTGAAGCGCCTCGGACTAGGGCCTGTCTGACAATTCCCGCCTGCCTCGCGACGCCATGCACGCTCCCCCACTGCCTTAAGGGCGTGGGAGGTGCCCCCACTCGCCGCACCGGGCGCAGACCCACGTACGTCCAGTACGAGGATCTACGCCCGGCACGCCGAGAGCACGCACCTGACGCCGCGAGGCCGCCCTCCGGGCGACGACGGGAATTGTCAGACAGGCCCTAGGTGGACTGACGCTTCACCAGTTCCGTCGGCAGGATCACCGCCGCCGGGTCCTCCCCGCCGATCTGGGCGAGCAGCACCCGCACCATCTCGGAGCTGATGCGGTCGTAGGGCTGGCGGATCGTGGTGAGCTCGGGGGTCGACGCGAGCGCCGCGGCGGAGTCGTCGAAGCCGCCCACCGCGACGTCCTCGGGGACGCACCGGCCCGCCCGGTGCAGCGTGCTCAGCACACCCTGTGCCATCAGGTCGGAGGCGACGAACACGGCGTCCATGTCGGGGGCCCGTTCGAGGAGCAGCTCGGCCCCCGCCTCACCGCTGGCTCGGCTGTAGTCGCCGGAGACGACGAGCCGCTCGTCGAATTCGATGCCCGTCTCGGCGAGCACCTCCCGGTAGCCCGCGAGCCGCTCGACACCGCCTGGCGTGTCCAAGGGGCCGGTCACCACGCCGATACGGCGACGGCCGAGAGACACCAGGTGGCGCACCATGTCACGGGCGCCGTCCCGGTCGTCCGCGGCCACGTAGCTCACCTTGGAACCGACGCCGATGGGCTTGCCGCACATGACCAACGGCACGCCCGCCTCCCGCAGTTGCTCGGCGACCGGATCGCCGGAGTGGCTGGAGACCAGCAGCACCCCGTCGACATGACCCGCCGTGATGTACCGCGTGAGGCGGCGCCGCTCGCCCTCGGTGCCCGCCAGCATCAGGAGCAGCGGGATGTCGTGCGCCGCCAGCGCCTGCGTACAACCGCGCAGCAGGACATTGAAGTTGGGGTCCTCGAAGAACCTCTCCTGCGGCTCCGTGAGCAGGAAGCCGATCGAGTCCGAGCGTCCGGTGATCAGTGAGCGGGCGTGCCGGTTCACGACGTAACCCGTCCTGCGGATGGCGGCGTTGACCGCCTCCTGGGCGGCGGGGCTCACGTAGTGCCCGCCGTTGAGCACGCGCGAGACAGTGCCTCGGGAGACTCCCGCCTCGCGCGCGACATCGTGAATCGTGGGCGGTTTGCGCCGGCCCCCCGAGTGGCTCATGGTCACGACTTTACGGCTCCCGACAGCAGATCGAGGCTCCAGAACCGCTGGATGACCAGGAACAGCGCGATGAGCGGAACGACCGCGAGCAGCGCGCCGGTGATCACCAGTGTGTAGAGGGCCGGGGAGTTGGCGCCTTGTTCGAGGAGGGTGAACAGACCGAGGGTGATCGGGAACTTCTCGTCGTCGCTGAGCATGATGTACGGCAGCAGGAAGTTGTTCCACACCGCCACGAACTGGAAGAGGAACACCGTCACCAGTCCGGGCACCATCATCGGCAGCGCGATCCGGGTGAAGATCCGCAGCTCGCTCGCCCCGTCCATCCGCCCCGCCTCGACGACATCGCCCGGCACGGCGGCCGCGGCGTAGATCCGCGCGAGATACACGCCGTACGGCGACAGGATCAGCGGCAGCAGGACGGACGCGTACGAATCCGTGAGGTCGGCCTTGGCCATCAGCAGATACTGCGGGATCGCGAGGATCACCGGCGGCATCAGCACGCCCGCCATCAGGATGTTGAAGATGGTCTCGCGACCGCGGAAGCGGTAGATCGCGAGGGCGTAGCCGCTGAACGCGGAGACTGTGGTCGACAGGAGGGCGCCGAGGCCCGCGTAGAGGGCGGAGTTGCCCATCCACTTCCAGTACACGCCGTCGCGGTAGGCGTTCAGGTCCGTGACGTTGTCGGCGAAGCCCGTGCCGGGCAGGAACGTGAACGTCGAGAACAGCTCGCTGCCCGACTTGGTCGCCGCGATCACCACCCACGCCACCGGCAGCAGACAGTAGATCGCGCCGATCAGGAGCGTCACCGTCGGGACGAAGGCGATCCGGCGGCGCGGCGGCGGCCCCTGGGCGGTGCCGGGCGTGGTCCCCGCGACCCGGGACGCTTTGCGGACGGCAAGAGAACTCATTGTGCTGCCTCCTGCTTGTTACGGGAGTTCGCGGCCCGCAGGAAGCCGAACGACAGGACCAGCGTGACGAAGGCGATGATCACCGCGGTCGCCGCCGCCGAGTAGATGTCACCCTTGCCGAAGGCGTCCTGGTACACCTTCATCAGCGGACTCCAGGTCGTGGACACGGAGTTGGTGAGCGGCTTGAGGGTGGTCGGTTCGCTGAACACCTGGAGCGTCGCGATGATCGAGAAGAAGAAGGTGAGCACCAGCGAGGGTGCCACCATCGGGATCTTGATCCTGACCGCGATCTGCAGCGGGGTGGCGCCGTCCAGCTTCGCCGCCTCGTACACCTCGGCCGGGATGGCCTGCAGCGCGGTGTAGATGACGATCATGTTGAAGCCGGTGCCGCCCCACACCGCGATGTTGGACAGCGCGAGATACAGCGGCCCGCCGTCCAGCAGATCCGGCTGAGGCATGCCCAGCCGGTCGAGGACGAAGTAGAAGGGGCTGACGTCCGGCAGGTACAGAAAGCCCCACAGCATGGCCGCGACGACACCGGGAATGGCGTACGGGAGGAAGATCGCGAGCCGGGTGACCGGCGCGAGGCGGACCCGGTCCGTGTCGAGCATCAGCGCGAAGAGCAGCGCGAGTCCGAGCATCACCGGCACCACGATGGCGCCGTAGCCGAGCACGCGCAGCGCTCCGTCGAGCAGTTCGGAGTCGGTGAGGGAGTCGGTGTAGTTCTCCAGGCCCGCCCAGACCTCCTTGCGGGCGCCCGCGCCCAGGCCCAGCCCCTTGACCTGGACCTTGTGCAGACTGAGCCACACCGCGTAGCCGATGGGCAGCGCGAAGAAGAGGGCGAACAGGATCGCCGCGGGGAGGAGGAAAAAATAGGGGGCGCTTCGCGCTCGTTTGAGGGTGGTGGTGGGAGACGGGTGGGCATACGGGGCCCCCTTGACCCCGTACGACTTCCGGCGTGCGCTTGTCACTCCGCTACCTCGAAGCCCTGCTTCTTGAGGTCGGCGACGGTGTCGTCCTGCATCGTCTTCAGGGCGGCACCGAAGTCCGACTTGTTCTTGGCGGCGGAGCCGAACGCGTCCTTGAACGTGGTGTACGCGACGTTCACGTTCGGGCCCCACGCGGAGGGCGCGGTGGTCTTCGCGATGTCGGCGGCCTGGGTGTAGAAGTCCTTCTGGTTCGAGAAGAAGGCCGGCGGCTCGGTGAACGCGTCACTGGTCTGCGCGGTCGTTGCGGCCGGGTAGATGCCGCTCTCCTTGGCGAGCGCGGTCAGCGCGGCGGGGTCCGTGTTCAGCCAGGCGGCGAACTTCGCGGCGGCCGACTTGTGCTTGGAGTCCGTGGTGACGGCCGTGGAGGAACCGCCCCAGCTCCCCGTGACGTTGTCGCTCTGCGACCACTGCGGCAGCGGAGCCATCGCCCACTTGCCCTTGGTGTCGGGCGCGGCGGTGGTCAGCGTGCCCGGCGCCCAGACCGCGCTGACCCAGGCGATCTGCTTGCCCGTGTTGAGCGCCTTGTTCCAGGCCGGGGTGTACATCGGCTGGTTGTCGATCGCGCCCTCCTCGACGAGACCGCCCCAGAAGTCGGCGACCTTCCGCGTGGCCGCGTCGTCGATGCCGACCTTCCACTTCTGGCCCTCTGTCGTCCACCACTTGGCGCCCGCCTGCTGGGCCAGACCGGCGAAGAGACCGGAGTCGTTGGCGGAGAAAGTGGTGAGATCCGTGTCCGGCGACTTCTTCTTCAGCGCACGGGCGGTCTCGGCGAACTGGTCCCAGGTCCCCGGGACTTCGAGCCCGTACTTCTTGAACAGGTCCTGGCGGTAGTAGAACATCATCGGCCCGGAGTCCTGCGGGATCGCGTACACCGCGTCCGAGCCCAGCGTCGTCTGCTGCCAGACGCCGTCGGCGAACTTGTCCTTCACGCCGTTCGCCTCGTCGGCTATGTCGGCGAGTGCGTCATTGCTGACCAGCGTCGGCAGGGCCTGGTACTCGGCCTGGACCAGGTCGGGGGCCTTCTTGGCCTTGTGCGCGGTGAGGATCTTGGTGACCAGCGTGTCGCCGGACGCCTGCTTCTTGACCGTGACCGTGATCTGGTCCTTCTTGCCCGGGCCCTTGTTCCACAGGTCGGCGACCTTGTCCATGCCCGGCGCCCAGGACCAGTACGTCAGCGAGACCGGCCCCGAGTCGGCCTCGCTGTCGTCGTCGTCCGAGGAGCCGCAGGCGGCAAGGGCGGTGGCGCCGAGCGAGACGGCGACCGAGATGGTCACGAGGCGGCGCAGCTTCGTGTGTGGCATGGATCTATCTCCCTGACCGTGGTCTCCGCCTGCTGCGGAGGCCTGCTCCTTTTTCTTGCGCGGCTCGCCTCCGGGGCGCTTCAGCCGGTGTCGAGGGCACGACCGTGCTCAGCCCTTCGGGCCTCCGCGCGCTCGCACCCTCGACACCGGCGCGCCCCTCCGGCTCGCCCGTGCTGCTTCTGTGAGCGTTCACAGTAGAGAAACATTCAGGACACTTGTCAATGGTTGTTGCTGTGCGGTTATGTTGGCTCCACGCAGCTGGCGCTGTCTGTGCACGTTCCCAAATGATCGATCGACCGGGAGACAATCCATGCCGGAGACCACCCCCAAGGGCCTCACCGGGCTCGCCTTCGGTGGGGACTACAACCCCGAGCAGTGGCCGGAAACCGTCTGGTCCGAGGACGTCCGGCTGATGCGCGAGGCCGGCGTCACGATGGTCAGCGTCGGAATCTTCTCCTGGGCGCTGCTGGAGCCCTCGCCGGGTGCCTACGACTTCGGCTGGCTCGACCGGCTGCTGAACCTGCTGCACGAGAACCGGATACGCGCCGACCTCGGTACGCCCACGGTGGCACCGCCCGCCTGGTTCTACCGCGAGCACCCCGAAGCCCTGCCCGTGACCGCCGACGGCACCCGCTACGAGTTCGGCTCACGCGGCGCCATCTGCCACAGCAACACGCACTACCGGTCGGCCGCCGCGAACATCACCACCCGGCTCGCCACCCGGTACGCCGACCACCCGGCGCTGGCGCTGTGGCACGTCCACAACGAGTACGGGGTCCCCGTCTCGGCCTGCTACTGCGAGAGCTGCGCCGCGCACTTCCGCCGCTGGCTCGCCCGGACGTACGGGACGGTCGACGAGGTCAACGAGGCCTGGGGCACGGCCTTCTGGGGCCAGCGGTACGCGGACCTCGACCAGATCAACCCGCCCCGGGCGACCCCGACGGTCGGCAACCCGGCCCAGGCGCTCGCCTACAAGCGGTTCGCCGACGCCACCATGCGCGAGAACTTCGTCGCCGAGCGGGACATCCTGCACCGCCTCTCGCCCGGCATCCCGGTCACCACCAACTTCATGACCGCCCTCAGCCAGTGCGACTCCGTCGACTACTGGGCCTGGGGCCGCGAGGTCGACCTCGTCAGCAACGACCACTACCTGATCACCGACGGCCGCCGTACGCAGGTGAACCTCGCGATGGCCGCCGACCTCACCCGCTCCGTCGCGGGCGGCGCCCCCTGGCTGCTGCTCGAACACTCCACGTCGGGCGTCAACTGGCAGGCCCGCAACCCTGCCAAGGCGCCGGGGCAGATGACCCGCAACTCCCTCGCCCATGTGGCCCGCGGCTCCGACGGCGCGATGTTCTTCCAGTGGCGGCAGTCACGGCGCGGCGCGGAGAAGTTCCACTCGGCCATGCTGCCGCACGCGGGCACGGACTCGCGGGTGTGGCGCGAGGTGGTCGAACTCGGCGCGTCCGTCGAGGCGTTGAGTACGATCCGCGGCACCCGCACCCAGGCCGACGCCGCCGTCCTGTGGGACTGGCACTCCTGGTGGGCGCAGAACCTCCAGTGGCGCCCCAGCGAGGACCACGACCCGCGCGAGCGCGCCGACGCCTTCTACGAAGCCCTTTACGACCGTCACCTCACGGTCGACTTCGCCCACCCGGAAGCCGACTTGTCGGCCTATCCCCTTGTCGTCGTGCCCGCCCTCTACCTGATGACCGAGGCCGCCGGACAGAACCTCAAGGAGTACGTCGAGAACGGCGGCACCCTCGTCGTCTCCTACTTCTCCGGCATCGTCGACGAACACGACGCCGTGCACGACGGCCCGTACCCGGGCCCGCTGCGGGACGTACTCGGCCTGACGGTCGAGGAGTTCTCACCGCTGCTCGCCGGTGACCGGGTCCGCATCACGGGACCCGACGGCTCCGAACTCACCGGTGACGTCTGGACCGAGTTCGTGGTGCCGCGCGGCGCCGAGACGGTGTGGACGTACGCCGACGGGCTCACCGAGGGGCATCCGGCCGTCACCCGTCACCGGCTCGGTGAGGGGGCGGCGTGGTACGTGTCCACGCGGCTCGGTGCACCGGGGCTCGACGCGCTCGTCGGCTGGGCCGCCGACGATGCGCGGATCGCGCCGCGTGCCGATCTGCCGCGGGATGTCGAAGTGGTGCGGCGGGTGGGGGAGTCGGGGACGTTCCTCTTCGCGATCAACCACTCCGGTGTCGATACGAAGGTGCCGCTGGATTCGCCTGGTACGGAGCTGCTCTCCGGCGAGCGTGCGGCGGGGCGCCTTGCGGTGCCCGCCGGGGGCGTCCGGGTCGTGCGCCTCGACGATTGATCGGCCCATTGGTTTCGCCCCCCAGCCCCCTCCCGGGGCACATCCACATCATCACGTCGAAGGGACGACGGACGACGATGTTCCATCCCAGACGCACACTCAAGGCAATGCTGCTACCGCTGGCAGCGGCCCTCGCCCTCACCGCCCTACCCCCGCAGAGCGCCCACGCGGCAAGCACCCTCACCAACCCCGGCTTCGAGTCGAACGGCACCGGCACCACAACCCCGACCGGCTGGTCGACCTACTCCGCGGGAGGCCAGACCGCGGCCTCCTTCGCGGAGGCAGGCGGCCACGGCGGCAGCTACCGCCTGACCCACTACTCGGCCTCGGCCTACAAGGTGGAGACGTACCAGTACCTCTCCGGCCTCACCAACGGCAACTACAAGCTCACCGCCTGGGTGCGCTCGGGCGGCGGCCAGAACTCCGCCTACCTCGCACTGAAGAACTGCGGTGGCTCGGAGCAGCGCACCGACATCCCGGTCTCGTCCAGTGGCTGGATACGGATCGTCACCCCCGTCGCCGTGACGAACAACCAGTGCACGATCAGCATCAACTCCGATGCGAAGGCGGGCAACTGGATCAACGTCGACGACCTGACGTTCACCTCCGGCACGGCGGGCCTGCCCATCAAGGGCTCCGACGTGTCGTCGCTCGCCAAGAGCGAGGCCAAGGGCGGCGTATACAAGAGCAGCTCAGGCGCGACCGGTGACGCGCTCGCCATCCTCAAGTCCGCCGGGCAGAACTACGCCCGCCTCAAGGTGTGGGTGAACCCCGCCGACGGCTACAACAACAAGGCCCATGTCCTGGCGACGGCCAAGCGCGTCAAGGCGCAGGGCATGAAGCTCCTCGTCGACTTCCACTACTCGGACACCTGGGCCGACCCGGGCGCCCAGTCCAAGCCTGCCGCCTGGGCCGGACACTCGTACAGCCAGCTCAGGACCGACGTCTACAACCACACGTACGACGTGCTGAACGCGCTGAAGGCGCAGGGCACCACGGCGGACATGGTGCAGGTCGGCAACGAGATCAACGGCGGCATGCTCTGGAACGAGGGTTCCACCTCGAACTGGTCGCAGCTCGCCGGGCTGCTCAACTCCGGCTACGACGCGGTCAAGGCGGTCAACTCCGGCACGACCGTGGCCCTGCACCTCGCCAAGGGCGGCGATCTGGCGGGCACCCGCTGGTGGTTCGACAGCGCGGTCTCGAACGGCGTGAAGTTCGACGTCATCGGGCTGTCCTACTACGGCTACTGGCACGGCACGCTCGCCGACTTCCAGACGACCCTGGACGACGCGGCGGCCCGCTACGGCAAGCCGGTGTACCTCGCCGAGACGGCGTACCCCTTCCGGCTGGACAGCAAGGACTCGCTCGAGAACATCATCGATCTCAGCAGCGAGCTGGTGTCCGGCTACCCGGCCTCGACCACCGGCCAGACGCAGTGGATGAAGGACGTGGCGAGCATCGTGGAGGCCGTCCCGAACGGCCGCGGCCTCGGCATCTTCTACTGGGAGTCCACCTGGACCGCGGTGACCGGCAACGGCTGGGACCCGACGGACCCCTCCTCCGGCAACGGCTGGGAGAACCAGGCCCTGTTCGGCTACGACGACAGGGCGCTGCCGGCGATGGCGTGGTTCAGCCACCGGTGACGGTCTGAAGACGTGGTGAGGGGGTGACGGACGCGCGGGCCCGCGCGTCCGTCACCCCCTCACTCCTTGCCTCACTCCCGCCAGAACGGCTCCCGCAGTTTGAACTTCTGCAGCTTCCCCGTCGCCGTGCGCGGCAGCGACTCCACGAAGTCGACCCGCTTGGGCGTCTTGAAACCGGCCAGCCGCTTACGGCAGTGCGCGATCAACTCCTCGGCGGTGACGCCCGATCCGTCCGTCACGACGAGCGCGGTCACCAGCTCGCCCCACTTGGCGTCCGGAATCCCGATGACCGCGACCTCGCGCACGGCCGGATGCGAGGTGATCACGTCCTCCACCTCGATCGACGAGACATTCTCGCCGCCCGAGATGATGACGTCCTTCTTGCGGTCGGAGATCACCAAGTACCCCTCGTCGTCGAGGTATCCGCCGTCCCCGGTGTGGAACCAGCCGCCCGCCTGCGCCTTCGCGGTCTCCTCGGGCTGGTCCCAGTAACCGTCCAGGTTGTGGTTCGACGCGGTCAGCACCTCACCGTCGACGTCCACATCGAGGCGTACGCCGAGAGCGGGCACGCCTGCCCGCCCGAGCCGGCGGGCGCGGTCGGTGGGCTCCAGGTCGTCCCACTCCGCACGACCGCGGTTGACCGTGACGAGGGGCGAGGTCTCGGTGAGCCCGTAGATCTGGATGAACTCCCAGTTCAGCTCGCCCATCACGCGCTCGATCGTGCGGGTCGGCGGCGGCGCGCCCGCGCAGACGATACGGACCCGGTCGCGGCCGGGGATCTCGCCGTCCCAGTCGGCCGCCGCGTCGAGCACGGCGTTCAGAACGGCGGGCGCCGCGCACATCAGGGTGACGCCGTGCCGCTCGACGCGGCGCAGGATCTCGGCGCCGTCGATCTGGCGGAGCACGATGTGACGGCCGCCGACCCCGGTGACGCCGTACGGCATGCCCCAGCCGTTGGCGTGGAACATCGGGAGGGTGTGGAGGTAGACGTCACGGTCGCTGAGCGTGGTGTGCAGTCCGAACACGGCCGCGTTCAGCCACAGATTGCGGTGCGTGAGCTGAACTCCCTTGGGGCGGGCGGTCGTTCCGGACGTGTAGTTGACGCTGGCCGTCGCGCTCTCGTCGGGCGCGGCCCACTCCCGCGGTTCCGTCTCGTGCAGGAAGAGATCCTCGTCGTCGCCGAGGACGAACTTGTGCTTGACGTCGAGCGTGTCGAGTACGTCCGCGCAGGACGCGTCCGCGTAGACGACCGAGGCACCGGAGTGCCGGACGATGTAGTCGATCTCCGGCTGGGTCAGGCGGAAGTTGACCGGCACGAGGACGCGCCCCCAGCCGGAGACGCCGAAGAACGAGGTGAGCAGCCGCGCCGAGTTCTGCGAGACCACCGCGACCCTGCCGCCCACGGGCACGTCCAGCTGGTCGAGCTTGGCGGCCTGCGCACGGGCGAGCGCCGCCAGCTCCCGGTAGGTGGGCTCGCCGAGACTCGGCCCCGGCTGCTCCGGTTCGTCGACGACGGCGACGCGGTCGGGATACACCTGGGCCGCGCGATCGAGGAAGTCACGGATGGTCAACGGGTAGTACACAACAGCACCTCCGGGTCGGTGATTCCTACGTACCTACCCTGCCGTTCGTACCTGCCTCACCGTTGCGCAACCGTTGCGGAATGACACGCTTGACGAGTACTGTCCAAAGCGTCTAATCAATTAGTTGCCTATTGATTGTCTGAGAGGTGGCAGATGAATCCCTTCCGCAAGGCGGTCGAGGACGGTGACCACGCGGCCGTCGTAGACCTGCTGGCCGAGGACGTCGTGTTCACCAGCCCCGTGGTGTTCAAGCCGTACGCCGGGAAGGCGATCACCTCGGCGATCCTGGGCGCCGTAGCGAGCGTGTTCGAAGACTTCCGGTACGTGCGCGAGATTGCCGACCCGGACGGCCGTGACGTCGCGCTGGTCTTCGAGGCGCGGGTCGGGGACCGTACGCTCCAGGGCGTCGACCTTCTGCGCTTCGACGCGGACGGCCGCGTCGCCGACCTCACGGTCATGGTCCGCCCGCTGTCGGCGGCCCAGGCGCTCCAGGCCGCGATGGCGGCCCGGTTCGAGGCCGTCGAGAGGGAGGCGTCGGGCGCGTCCTGACCTCCTGAGGTTAGCCTGATCTCCTGCCGCGACCAGGAGGCATACGCCCATGACCGCCCCCCATTCCGAGACGGTGGACGAACCGGCGGAACTCCGCGTGCCCGCCCGGCGGCCCTCTGTCTGGCGGGGGCAGGGGCCGGTCGTGGCGGTGGTCTCGGTGGGTGGCGCGCTCGGGGCCTCGGCGCGCTACGGGGCATCGCTCCTCTGGCCCACGTACACGGGCGGCTTCCCCTGGACCACGTTCTCGGTCAACGTCGCCGGGTGCTTCGTGATCGGCGTCTTCATGGTGATGATCACCGACGTGTGGGCGGCCCACCCCCTCTTGCGCCCCTTCTTCGGTACGGGAGTGCTCGGCGGCTTCACCACCTTCTCGACCTACGCCGTCGACATCCAGCGACTGGTCGACACGGGCCACCCCCGCACCGGCCTCGCCTATCTCGCCGCGAGCCTGGTGGCGGCGCTCGCGGCGGTCTGGCTCGCGGTGACGGCTGTACGCCGGGTCCTGGCGTGGCGGCGGCGCCGATGAGCGCTACGGGCATGGAGGCGGCATGACGAGGCTGACGGGCAAGGCTCTGCGGGTGACCGTCTTCATCGGCGAGAACGACACCTGGCACCGCAAGCCGCTGTACTCACAGATCGTCCACCGGGCACGCGCGGCGGGACTCGCCGGCGCGAGCGTGTTCCGGGGCATCGAAGGGTTCGGCGCGTCCTCGCTGATCCACACCTCGCGGCTGCTGTCGCTGAGCGAGGACCTGCCGGTGGCCGTCGTCATCGTGGACACGGAGGAGCGCGTACGCGCCTTCCTGCCGGAGCTCGACGAGCTGGTGGGGGAGGGGCTGGTGATCCTCGACAGCTGCGAGGTGATCCGGTACGTCGGCCGCGAGGATGCCGCCGACGCGCCCGGCGACACGGGCGGGAAGGGTAAGAAGTCGTTGTGAACTGGGTGTTGGTGATCGTCGGCGGCATGGTCGGCGCGCCGCTGCGCTATCTCACCGACCGTGCGGTGCAGTCCCGGCACGACTCGGTCTTCCCCTGGGGCACCTTCACGGTGAACGTCGTCGGCTGTCTGATTCTGGGCACCCTCACCGGCGTGGCGGCGGGCGGAGCGGCATCCTCGCACCTCCAGCTGCTGTTCGGCACCGGCCTGTGCGGGGCGCTCACCACGTACTCGACGTTCTCGTACGAGACCCTGCGGCTGGCCGAGGGAGGGGCTCGCTTCTACGCCGCCGCCAACGTGATCGCGAGCGTGGTCGCGGGGCTGGGTGCGGCTTTTGTGGGAGTCGCGATGGCCGAGGCCCTCTGGGTGTAGTCCCTGCTGTTCGGGCTGCTGGGCGTCGGCGTCCTCTGATCGCTCGGGGGGACGGGGGTCCGTGGGGGCCGTCTCACGCACGGTGCGCACTCTTGACAGTCACCTCCCGTTCCCCCCAGGATCACCCCCGTGAACCTGTCAGACAGCCAGACAGCTGGCTCGGTGCCGAGGCGTGTCAGCGCCATGGAAGCGGTGCTCGGGCACCTTCGTGGTGCCATTGAGCGCGGTGAGTACGCCGTGGGGGACAAGCTGCCCTCCGAGGCGGAGCTGTGCCGGCGACTGGAGGTCAGCCGGCCCGTGCTGCGCGAGGCGCTCAGGGCCCTGCAGACGATGGGGCTGACCGCGTCCCGGACCGGCAAGGGCACGTTCGTCCTGTCCAACGGACCCGTCGAGGACCCCACCTTCGGCGACTACGCGGCCAGCGACCTGCTGGAGGTCCGGCGGCACGTCGAGATCCCCGTGGCCGGCTACGCGGCGGCGCGCCGGACGCCCGAGGACCTCGACCACCTCGCCCACCTGCTGGAGCGGATGGAACGAGAGACCGACACCACCGCGTGGGTGGCCATGGACACGCTCTTCCACCTCGCCGTGGCACAGGCCGCCCAGAACCCGGTCTTCCGCCGCGTGATCGAGGAGATCCGGGACGCGCTGGCCCGCCAGTCCGCGTTCCTCAACGAGCTCGGCGGCCGCCGCGAACAGTCCAACCGCGAGCACCGCGCCATCGTCGAGGCCCTGATCGACGGCAGCGCACACGACGCGGTCGAGGCGATGGCACATCACCTCGACCGTGTCGAGACGACCCTCACCGCGATCGTGCGCTCCGAGCACACGGACGACGCGGACACCCCCACGGAAGGCGGACCCAAGGCGTGAGCGAGCAGTCCCTCGACAAAGAGACAGGGCCCACACGGAAACCGGCCGTGCACGTCGACGCCGGTGACGCGGGGTACAGCAAGTCCCTGAAGTCCCGGCATGTCAACATGATCGCCATCGGCGGAGCGATCGGCACCGGTCTCTTCCTCGGCGCCGGAGGCCGCCTCGCCGAAGCCGGTCCCTCGCTCTTCATCGCGTACGCCGTCTGCGGTGTCTTCGCCTTCCTGGTCGTCCGCGCCCTCGGCGAACTCGTCCTCTACCGGCCCTCGTCCGGCGCCTTCGTCTCGTACGCCCGGGAGTTCCTGGGCGAGAAGGGCGCGTACACCGCGGGCTGGATGTACTTCCTCAACTGGGCGACCACCGGCATCGCCGACATCACCGCGGTCGCCACCTACACCCACTACTGGGGCATGTTCTCCGACATCCCCCAGTGGGTGATCGCCCTCATCGCGCTCGCGGTCGTGCTGACCGTGAACCTCATCTCGGTGAAGATCTTCGGCGAGATGGAGTTCTGGTTCGCGATCATCAAGGTGAGCGCGCTCGTCGTCTTCATGCTGATCGGCATCTTCCTGCTGGTCACCCAGCAGACCGTGGACGGGACCACCCCCGGCCCCTCGCTGATCACCGACAACGGCGGCCTCTTCCCGAGCGGCCTCCTGCCGATGCTGCTGATCGTCCAGGGCGTCGTCTTCGCCTACGCCTCCGTCGAGCTGGTGGGCGTCGCGGCGGGTGAGACCGAGAACCCCGAGAAGATCATGCCGAAGGCCATCAACTCGATCATGTGGCGCGTCGGCCTCTTCTACGTCGGCTCGGTCCTGCTGCTCTCGATGCTGCTGCCCTGGAACAAGTACACCGCCGGGGAGAGCCCGTTCGTCACCGTGCTCTCCAACATCGGCATCCCGGCGGCGGGTGGCGTCATGAACCTGGTTGTGATGACCGCAGCCATGTCCAGTCTCAACTCCGGGCTCTACTCGACCGGCCGCATCCTGCGCTCCATGTCGATGTCCGGCTCGGCGCCGAAGTTCACCTCCGTGATGAGCCGCAGCCAGGTCCCGTACGGCGGAATCCTGCTGACCAGTGGTATCTGTGTACTTGGCGTCGGACTCAACTTCGTCGTCCCCACCGACGCGTTCGAGATCGTGCTGAACTTCGCCGCGATCGGCATCCTCGCCACCTGGGGCATGATCATGATCTGTCATCTGCAGTTCTGGCGGAAGACCGAGGACGGCGAGCTGGACCGCCCGAGCTACCGTCTCCCGGGCTCGCCCTGGACCGAGCTCGTGACCCTCTTCTTCCTCGCCTCCGTCCTGGTCCTGATGTACGCCGACGGGGGAGCGGGCCGTACGACGGTCCTGTGTCTGCCGCTGATCGTGGGGGCACTGGTCGCCGGGTGGTACGGCGTACGCCGCCGGGTCGAGTCAGTGCGGAAGTCCGGGGCGGACGCGTGATACCGGGCGCCCTGGCCGGGTACGGGTGTTCACTCGCCGAGGCGCCCGCGATCCGGGAACCACTGCACGCACCCGTCGCGCACCTCGTACGCGGCGGAGTCATCGAAGGCATCCACTACGGGTCGGTGGTCGTACTGGCCGCCGACGGGAGCGTGGAACTGCAGCTCGGGGACATCGAGGCGGCCTTCTATCCCCGCTCGGCCCTCAAGCCGGTGCAGGCCGTGGCGATGCTGCGGGCCGGGCTGCCGCTCGACGGCGACCTGCTCTCACTGGCCGCCGCCAGCCACTCCGGCGAGGAACGTCATCTCGCCGGCACTCGGCGGATCCTGGAGCTCGCCGGGCTCACCGAGGACGATCTGCGCAATGTCACGGACCTGCCCTTCGCCCCGGCCGTCCGCGAGGACTGGATCCGCGCAGGACGACTGCCGTCGAGGCTCGCGCAGAACTGCTCGGGCAAGCACGCCGCGATGCTCTACACCGCACGCCTGAACGGCTGGTCGCTCGACGACTACCTCGACCCCGCCCATCCGCTCCAGCAGGCGATCGCGGAGATCGTCGAGGACCTCACCGGGCAGGCCATCGCCCAGGTCACCGTCGACGGCTGCGGCGCCCCGCTGTTCTCCGTCTCGCTGCACGGGCTCGCCCGCGCCGCCGCCCGGATCACGACGGCACCGCCCGGCACCCCCGAGGCACGGGTCGCCGACGCGATGCGCGAACACGCGGAGATGGCGTCCGGCACCGGCCGCGACGTCGCCGCGCTGATGCGGGCGGTACCGGGCCTGCTCACCAAGGACGGCTTCGAGGGCGTACAGGTCGCCGCGCTGCCGGACGGCCGGGCCGTCGCCGTGAAGATCGCGGACGGCGCCGACCGGGCCCGCATACCGGTCACCGCGGCGGCGCTCGCCCGCTGCGGCGTCGACCCGACCGCGCTCGTCGAGTTCGCCGGGGCACCGCTCCTCGGGGGCGGCTCGGTGGTCGGGAGCATCCGGCCGGCGCGGGCACTCGATCCGCTCGCGGGACCTTCGGCGTCCTGAGGTCCTGAGAGACGTCCAGCGGACACGAGTACGTGCACTCACAGGGCCTGTTGTACGGCCCGAACCACCCTCTCCAGAAGGAAGACCCGCACCGACATGACCGTCCGCAGTGAGCACGACCTGCTCGGCCACCGTGACGTCCCCGCCGAGGCGTACTGGGGGGTCCACTCCCTGCGTGCCAAGGAGAACTTCCCCATCACGGGGATGCCGATCTCCGCGTACCCGCACCTGATCGAGGCGCTCGCCGCCGTCAAGGAGGCCGCCGCCCGGGCCAACGAGGAGCTCGGTCTGCTGGAGCCCCGGAAGGCGGCCGCGATCGTGGCGGCCTGCCGCGAGATCCGGGAGGGGAGGCTGCACGACCAGTTCGTCGTGGACGTCATCCAGGGCGGGGCCGGCACCTCGACCAACATGAACGCCAACGAGGTGGTCGCCAACCGGGCGTTGGAGCTGCTCGGCCACGCCAAGGGCGACTACGCGTTCCTGCATCCGAACGAGGACGTCAACCTCGGGCAGTCGACCAACGACGTCTACCCGACGGCCGTCAAGGTCGCCACGGTGTTCGCCGTGCGCGAGCTGCTGAAGGCGATGGCCGTGCTCCAGAATGCCTTCGCGGCCAAGGCGGTCGAGTTCCGCGACGTCCTGAAGATGGGGCGTACGCAGTTGCAGGACGCGGTGCCGATGACGCTCGGGCAGGAGTTCTCCGCGTACGCGGTGATGCTGGACGAGGACCGCAGCCGGCTCGCCGAGGCCGTCGAGCTGATCCACGAGATCAACCTGGGTGCGACGGCGATCGGTACGGGGCTCAACGCGCCCGCCGGATACGCCGAGGCGGCGCGCCGGCACCTCGCGGACATCACCGGACTGCCGCTCGTGACGGCGGCGAACCTGGTCGAGGCGACCCAGGACTGCGGGGCGTTCGTCCAGATGTCCGGGGTGCTGAAGCGGATCGCGGTGAAACTCTCCAAGAGCTGCAACGACCTGCGGCTGCTGTCGTCCGGGCCGCGGGCCGGGTTGAACGAGATCAACCTGCCGCCTGTGCAGGCCGGTTCGAGCATCATGCCGGGCAAGGTGAATCCGGTGATCCCCGAGGTCGTCAACCAGGTCGCCTTCGAGGTGATCGGCAACGACGTGACGATCACCATGGCGGCGGAGGCCGGGCAGTTGCAGCTCAACGCGTTCGAGCCGATCATTCTGCACTCGCTGTCCGAGAGCCTCACGCATCTGCGGGCGGCTTGTATGACGCTGGCCGAGCGGTGCGTTGCCGGGATCACGGCGAACACGGATGCGTTGCGGGTGACCGTGGAGAACTCGATCGGGCTGGTGACCGCGCTGAATCCCCACATCGGGTACTCCGCCGCGACGGACATCGCGAAGGAGGCCCTCGCGACGGGGCGCGGCGTCGCCGAACTGGTCCTGGAAAAGGGCCTCCTGCCCGCGGACCGCCTGGCGTCGCTGCTCCGCCCGGAGGTTCTGGCGGGGCCGCAGACCGGCTGAGGTGCTGGCGGTTCGTTGGCGGGTGCGGGCCGGTGGGGGCTGGTCGCGCAGTTCCCCGCGCCCCTAAAAGATTGCGCAGTTCCCCGCGCCCCTAGAGACTCCCCGCGCCCCTGTCGAGGCGTCGCCTCTCTGGCAAGTGGTCCCACCGGGCGGCAGTCGCCCTCCGGCCGAAGGGGACGTGTCGGGGTTTCCGATCGCAGCACGACCTCCCGAGGGCAACCTGATGGCCCGGGACGACACAGCTGCGATCGGATGCCCCGTCGCGGCCCCGACTCGACAACAAACGGCAGGCGCGTCTTTCAGGGGCGCGAGGCTGTATCGATATGCGGCTCCGCCGCGTGGGCGCGACCAGCCCCCACCCACCCGCACCCGCGGAGCGAACCGGAGCCACCCCACACCGCACCCGCGGAGCGAACCGGAGCCACCCCACACCGCACCCGCGGAGCGAACCGGAGCCACCCCACACCGCACCCGCGGAGCGAACCGGAGCCACAATGGTGATCATGAGTTCGCCCCTGACCTTCCAGCCGGTTCTGAACCGCATCGCCGCCGAGATCGCGGACGCCCCCGACCGCGGCCGCCCCGCCGACTACATCCCGGCGCTCGCGGCCTGCGACCCGCACCGCTTCGGCATGGCGGTAGCGGAGCTGGACGGCACGGTGTACGGCGCCGGCGACTGGCGGCAGCCGTTCTCGACGCAGTCCCTCACCAAGGTCTTCACCCTCGCCCTGGACCTGGCCCGCGAGGGCGACGAACTCTGGGAACACGTCGGCCGCGAACCCTCCGGCAACCCCTTCAACTCCCTCGTGCAGCTGGAGTACGAGAACGGTATCCCCCGCAACCCGTTCATCAACGCGGGCGCCCTTGTCGTCACCGACCGCCTCCACACCCAGACCGGCGACGCGGCAGGCACCCTCCTCGACTTCCTGCGCGCGGAGAGCGGCAACGAACAACTCGCCATCAACGAGGACGTAGCCGCCTCCGAGGCCACCCGTGGCGACCGCAACGCCGCGCTGGGCCACTTCATGGCGTCGTACGGAAACATCGACAACCCGGTCCCCGTCCTCCTCGACGAGTACTTCCACCAGTGCTCCATCGAGGCGTCCTGCGCCGACCTGGCCCTCGCCACCGGCTTCCTCGCCCGCCACGGCATCCGCGCCGACGGCACACGCCTGCTGACCCAGAGCCAGGCCAAACAGGTCAACGCGATCATGCTCACCTGTGGCACGTACGACGCGGCCGGCGACTTCGCCTACCGCGTGGGCCTGCCCGGCAAGAGCGGCGTGGGCGGCGGCATCATCGCCGTCGTCCCAGGTCGCTGCACGCTCTGCGTATGGAGTCCCGGCCTCGACGAACGAGGCAACTCGGTGGCGGGAGTCGCGGCCCTGGCCCGCTTCACGACCCTCACCGGCGTGTCCGTGTTCTAGCCGGTTTTCCGAGAACGTCCCAACGGCTCCGACGCAGCAGCCGCCATCCGGTAAGACGGCGGACATGCTGTGGCTGCCGCCCCGAGGGAGGCACGTCGCTTTCCGGCCACCCCGCGTTGACACGCTGACTGAGTGTTGGCCAAGGGTTTCTCCGTCGATCTGCGTCGCTGTCAGCTGCTGGGGCTCACGGGCTCGGTCGTACTCGCGCTGGGAGGCGAGACGGCCGGAGCC
Organism: Streptomyces sp. NBC_00878; assembly: GCF_026341515.1. Classification (NCBI taxonomy): domain Bacteria; kingdom Bacillati; phylum Actinomycetota; class Actinomycetes; order Kitasatosporales; family Streptomycetaceae; genus Streptomyces; species Streptomyces sp. NBC_00878. The sequence continues at coordinate 10,012,438 of NZ_JAPEOK010000001.1, forward strand.
CTGCCCGTACGGGAGTTGCCGGCCCTCACGTCCGGGCGGGCGGCGCTCGGTCTTGTCGGCGCGTACTTCGGAGTGGTGCTGCTCATCGCCGCCTGGGGGCTGTTGGGGCGGGTGATACGAGGGCCCGAGCCGCCGAGTCCGCGCGCCCTGCTGGTCGTGCTCGCCGTGTGGGCCACGCCGTTGCTCCTCGCGCCGCCCCTGTTCAGCCGGGACGTCTACAGCTATCTCGCGCAGGGCGCGATGGTCGACGCGCACATCGACGTGTACACGCACGGCCCCGCCATGCTCGGCGGACCGCTCGCGGACGAGGTCGCGCCCGTGTGGCAGCGGACCGCGACCCCGTACGGACCCGTCTTCCTCGCCGTCTCCTCCGCGCTGTCCGGGCTGACCCGGGGCGAGGTGCCCGCCGGGCTGCTCGGCATGCGGGTCGTCGCGCTGCTCGGTGTGGCGCTGATGGCGGCCGCGCTGCCGAGGCTGGCCAGGCACAGCGGCGCCGATCCGGCCGCCGCCCTCTGGCTCGGCGCGCTCAACCCGCTCGTGCTGCTGCACCTCGTCGCCGGAGCGCACAACGACGCCATCATGCTCGGCCTGTTGGGAGTCGGTCTGGTGGCCGCGCTCGGGCGCTGGCCCGTCCTGGGCGCCGTGCTCGTCACGTTCGCCGCTCTCGTCAAGGTCCCCGCCGTACTCGGCCTCGCCGCCGTCGTGGCCCTCCAGGTGCGGGCCGGCCGTGGCCTCGTGAGGTCCGTCGCCACGACCGCGGCCGCCGTACTCGCCACCACCGTCGCGGCGACGGCCGCCGCCGGTACGGGCTACGGCTGGATCGGCGCCCTCAAGACACCCGTGTCGCCGGAGAACCTCTCGCCCACCAGCGTCCTCGGCCGTGCCACCGGTGCCCTTCTCCAGGACCTGGGCAGCGATCTGGCCCCCTTCGCCCTGCCCGCCTGGCACGCCCTCGGTCTCGCGGCCACCGGCGTCACCCTGCTGGTCATATGGCTGCGGACCCCCCGGCTCAGCCCCGTCTACGCGCTGGGCCTCAGCCTGGCGGCGGTGGCGGTGCTCGGTCCGGCCATCCGCCCCTGGTACGCGCTGTGGGGGCTGTTCCTCATAGCCGCGGCCGCGCCCAGCGCCTCCGTACGCCACCGGGTCGCCGCCGTGACGGGGGCCCTCGCGCTCGCGGTCCTGCCCAGCGGCAGTCCACCCGATGCCGAACAGCTCGCCCTGGCGGTGTCCGGCGGGATGCTCGCGCTGGTCGTGCTCTGGCAGGCCCACCAGACAACGACCGCACCCGTCCTGGGGCGGACCGCATGAGGCCGCCCGGCACCGATCGCGGACGCCTGCTGTTCGTACTCGCCCTCGTCACCGCCGTGACCGTCTTCACCGCGACCGTGCCGCTCCTGCGGGACTGGTTCGACCTGCGCGTCTACCACGGCGCCGTCGACGCCTGGATCCACCACGGCGGCAGCGTCTACGACTACCGGGTGCCCGGGACGACGTACGGCTTCACGTATCCGCCGTTCGCGGCGGTCGGCATGCTGCCGATGGCGGTGCTCGGACTGCACGCCGCGATCGCCGTGGGGCTGCTGCTCAACCTGACCGCGACGGCCTTCGTCCTGCACGTCCTGGCCGGGGACAGACTGCGCAGGTACGGCTGGTTCGGGCTCGCCGTGACCGTCTGTGCGCTCGCCCTTCTGGAACCGGTCCGCGACACCTTCAGCTTCGGCCAGGTCAACCTCGTGCTGCTGGCCCTCGTACTCGGCGACGCGTGGCTGCTGTCGACGGGCCGTGCGCGCTGGGCCGGCGTCGGCATCGGGCTCGCCGCCGCGATCAAGCTGACCCCCGCGATCTTCATCGTCCTGCTGCTGCTCGCCAGACGCCCGCGAGCCGCCGCGACCGCGACGGCCGTCGCCGGGGCCGCCACCGCACTCGCGGCCTGGGTCATGCCCGACGCCTCCCGCTTCTACTGGACCGAGGCGGTCTGGGACACCACCCGCATCGGCCGCCTCGACTACGTCTCCAACCAGTCGCTGCAAGGCGTACTGGCCCGGCTCGCCGAACCGGCCGAACCGAGCCGCGCCGTCTGGGCGCTGGCGGCGCTGGTCGTCTTCGGCGTGTGGGTGTGGCGCGTGCGCGGGGCGCTGGCCACGGGCGACGTGCTCGGTGCCTTCGCCCTCACCGGACTCGCCGCCTGCCTCCTGAGCCCCATCACCTGGGTGCATCACCTCGTCTGGCTGCTGCCGTCGCTCGCGCTCCTGGTCGAGGCGGGGCTCCGGCGCAGGCGGCTGCTGTGGATCGCGGGCGGCCTGTACGTACTGCTGTGCAGCAGTGTGGTGTGGCTGTGGTTCGACGACGCGTCCGGCATCGACGGCTTCGTCGGCAGCAACACCTACGTGTGGATCACCCTCGGGCTGCTCCTCGGGCTGCCCGTCGGTCAGGCCCGGGTGAACCGCCCGCGACGGAAGCGGAGCACCAGCGACACGGCACCCGCACCCAGCCCGGCCGCGCCCGCCAGCGCCCCCGCCGCCGACAGCCAGCCGTCGGCCGAGCCGTCGTCGGCCGTCATGGCCGCGGGCAGCGTGGTCGGATCCGGCCGCGACACGGGGCGCGGCGGCAGCAGCGACCCCACCGGTTCGACCCGCCCGGCGGCCCCGAAACCCCAGTCGAGCAGCGAGCGCGCCTCCTCGTACACGGTGACCCCGCCGCCCGCCTGAGGGTCCATCACCGTGACGACGAGGGTGCGCCCGCCCCGGCGCGCGGCGGCGACGAGCGTGTTGCCCGCCTGGGAGGTGTAGCCGTTCTTGATGCCGACGAGCCCCCGATAGGGCTCGACCCCGTCGGCGCCGGACAGGAGCCGGTTGGTGTTCTGGATCTCGTACGACCAGCGGCCGGCCGGGAACGTCGCGCGGACGGTGCGGGCGTACCGCGCGAAGTCCGCGTTGCGCAGCCCGGCCCGCCCGAAGACGGCCAGGTCGAACGCGGACGACACCTGACCGGGCATGTCGTACCCGTCGGGCGAGACGACCCGCGTGTCGCGGGCGCCCAGGGACCGGGCCTTGTCCTGCATCTGGGCGGCCGTGCTGCGCCAGCCGCCGTTCATCTCGGCCAGTACGTGCACGGCGTCGTTCCCGGAGTTGAGGAAGACGCCCCGCCACAGATCGGAGGCGCGGTAGGTACGCCCGGCGGCGACTCCGACCCGACTGCTGCCGTCGCCGACGCCCGCCAGGTCCTTCTCCGTGACGGTGTGCCGGACCGCCGCGGGCAGTACCGGCAGCACGGTCACCGCGAAGAGGGTCTTCAACGTGCTGGCGGGCGGCAGCCTGAGATGCGCGTTGCGTGCCGCGAGTACCTCGCCGGTCTCGGCGTCGGCCACCAGCCACGACCGTGCGGAGACGTCCTGCGGCAGCTTGGGCGCCCCGGCCCGGGGCCGTACCTGTGTACCGGGCCGGTCGAGTGCCGAAGGCCGTGCGGTGGCGGGGCTCGACGCGGAGACGTGGGGAGTGGCCGGGACGGCTCCGTCGTGGGCGGCGGCCGGCTTCGGCGCGAAGGCCAGCGCGCCCACCACGCAGGCGGCGGAGCAGCTGACGGCCACACGGGAAGGGAATCCGATTGTCATACCACAAACCTAGGAACGCCCAGGTCAGATCCCCGGCTGCCCGGGCCGGGCGGCGGCATCGAGCACCCGGATGCCGCAGTGGCCCTGGACCTGCCCGGTCCGAGAGGGTCCCGGGAGGTCCACGTCTACTGGCCCGCGGGCACGGTCGGCTGGACCTGCCTCAGGAACGTCGCGTTGTCCGGGGTCCGGCGCAGCTTGTCCAGGAGGGTCTCCAGTCCGGCCTGCGCGTCCCCGCGGGAGAGCAGTGCGCGCCGCAGGCCTCGTACGGCTGTCAACTCGGCGGCCGGGACGAGGAGTTCCTCGCGGCGTGTGCCGGACGGGGTGATGTCGACGGCGGGGTAGATCCGGCGGGACGCGAGCGTGCGGTCCAGGCGGAGCTCCATGTTGCCGGTGCTCTTGAGCTCCTCGAAGTAGTAGTCGTCGGCGCGGGAGCCGGTCTCCACGAGGGCCGTGGCGATGATCGTGAGCGAACCGCGCTCCTCGGTGAGGCGCGCGGCTCCGAAGAACCGCTTGGGCCCCTGCAGTGCGGCCGCGTCGACACCGCCGCTGAGCGTGCGGCCACCGGCGCCGGCTGCGTTGTTGTGCGCCCGGCACAGCCGGGTGAGCGAGTCGAGGAGGATCACGACGTCCTGGCCGGCCTCGACCAGCCGCTTGGCGCGCTCCACGGCCAGCTCGGCGAGCGCGATGTGCTGCTTGGGAGCCTGGTCGAAGGTGGAGGCGAACACCTCGCCCCGTACGGAACGGCGCATGTCGGTGACCTCCTCGGGCCGCTCGTCGAGGAGCACCACCATCAGATGGGCCTCGGGGTGGTTGCCGGCGACGGCGGCGGCCAGCTGCTGGAGCAGCACCGTCTTGCCGGTCTTGGGCGGGGCGACGATCAGGCCGCGCTGGCCCTTGCCGATCGGCGCGACCAGGTCGATCAGACGGGAGGTCGCACCGCCCGCCGGGTGTTCGAGCCGCAGCCGCTCACGCGGGTGCAGCGGGGTCAGGTCATGGAAGTGCGGGCGGCCACGCAGTTCAGCTGCCGGTAGGCCGTTGACCCGCTGGACCTCGGTGAGGGCTCGCTGCTTGCCGCGTACGCCTTCGACGAGGTCGCCCTTGCGCAGTCCGTGTCGGCGGATCAGCGCGGCGGAGACCAGAAGGTCTGCGGGCCCGGGAAGCAGGCTCTCGGCGCGCAGGTGGCCCTGCCCGTTCGAGGTGATGTCGAGTACGCCGGTGGCCTGCTCCTGTGTGACGGGAGTGGGCGGGCGTTCAAGTGTGGTGGTCATGGTGGGTGTCCTTTCGCGGACGGTTCATGGGGTCATGAGGGAGGGGGAGGGGAGAGGCCGGATCAGGGGCGGTTTGGACACACCCCGGCACGGCGGAAGACATCACCTCTCGTACCGTGCTGCGCCGCGAACGGCATACGACGGATGGGAAGGCCCGCGGCCGTACCCGTACGAAGAGAGGTGGTGCGGAGAAGCTGTTTCGCCGGTCGGAACGGACGGGCGGTTCAGCTGGATGAGAGAGATTCAGCACCGGCGCCCGAGAGAGGGGCGTACACATGTGCTGGTGGCACTGTAGCACTACTCCCTCCGGCGGCGCTCGACCGTCCGCATTCTGAGGCGTTGACACGGGAGATGCCTCGCGCCACGGTGTTCGGCATGGTCGATGCCGGGATCGTCGAACGCGTAAGGGCACTACGGCCGTTGATCCGGCGGAACGCGCTTCGGGCCGAGCGGGAACGGCGCGTGCCCGACGAGGTCGTCGCCGCGCTGACCGGCACCGGCATCCACCGGATGAACGTCCCGCGGCGCTACGGCGGTTACCAGACTCCGCTGCGCACGCAGGTCGACGCCTTCGCGGAGATCGCCGTCGAGTGCGCCTCCACGGCGTGGATGACACTGAGTCAGGCGGGGGTCTCGTACATCGCGGCGCTCTTTCCCGACGAGGCGCAGGACGACTTCTTCACCGGCCCGAGCGGCCCGGACGCGAGGTTCGGCGGCACGCTCGTCCCCGGCGCCACGGCGGTGCCGTACGACGGGGGCTATCGGGTGACCGGCGCCTCGGCTTTCGCGAGCGGCTGTCATCACGCGGAGTGGCATCTGCTGACAGCAGCGGTAACGCTCGCCGACGGGTCGTCCCCCGAAGGGGCGCCCGAGATGGTGTGGGCAGCGATACCGATGTCCGAGCTGGAGATCCTGGACGACTGGCATGTCACAGGTCTCGCCGGTACTGGCAGTAACACCGTCGTGGCCCGGGACATTCCCGTTCCCGCACATCGAGTGCTTCCGGTCGGTCCGATGCTCGCCGGCCGGACCCCGTCGAAGGCCAACGCGGACGACCCCTTCTACCGCATGCCCGTACTGCTGCTCTTCTGCGCCTGGGCGGCCCCGGCGGCACTGGGCCTGGCGCGGGCGGCGATGGCGGAGTTCGGCGAGCGCATCCACCGGCGCGGCATCACGTACACCTTCTACGAGCGGCAGAACGAGGCCACCGTCACCCATCTCCAGGCGGCCGAGGCGCAGATGAGGATCTCCAGCGCCGAGCTGGTGGCCGCCCGGCTGACCGCCGAGATCGAGACCAAGGCCCGCGACGGCTCCCCGTACAGCCTGCCCGAGCGGGCCAGGATCCGGGCCGAGAGCGGCTATCTGACCCGTCTCTGCAAAGAAGCCGTCGATCTGCTCGCCTCCGCCGCCGGTGCCTCCTCGCTCCAGCAGGAGGTGCCCATGCAGCGCATCGCCCGCGACATCCACGCCCTGTCCCTGCACTCCTTCGTCAACCCGGCCACCAACTTGGAGATCTACGGCCGTGTCCTGTCGGGAGTCGACCCCGGCACCCCGTTCCTGTGACGGTCGCCGAGAGGCTTACCGCCCCGCCCCGGCTACCCGCTCACGTCGAAGATCCCGTACCCGAAGCCCTGTGCCGTGACCGTGTCGCCGTCAGTTCGGACGTCTGACGCTTCCAGGGCTTGGCCGGGCAGGATGCCGTCGAGGCGGTAACTCGCCTGTTCCCGCTGGGGGTTGACGACCACGAGATACCGTCCGCCGCGTACGTACACGAACGGGTATCCGGCGTGCAGAACCTCCACCCCGCCGCCCTGGCCGAGTTCCGGGGTCGTCGTCCGGAGGGCGATGAGACGGCGTACGAGATGGAGGAGGGACGTGTCGTCGGCGCGCTGGGCGGCGACCGTGGGGCGGTCGGGGGCGGGGTCGACCGGGAGGTAGGGGTGGCTGGACGTGGAGAAGCCCGCGTTCGGGCTGTCGTCCCACTGCATGGGCGTGCGGGAACCCGCGCGGTTGTAGCGCGGGCCGAGCACGCTGCCCTCGGTGTCGGGGAGGTCCGGGATGTAGCGCATGCCGATCTCGTCGCCGTAGTAGATGGCGGGGAGGGTGGGCCAGGTGAGCTGGAACGCGAAGGCGGCGGGGAGCTGTTCGGCCGTACGCGGGCCGCAGTTGAGGCGGGAGAAGTCGTGGTTGGCGGTGGGCAGGGAGATGAAGCCGCCGCCCAGGACGGACGAGGCCCGCTGCCAGGCCTCGACGAAGGGGCGGGGCGAGCCCTTGCCGCTCGGGTCGAAGAAGCAGTCGAGCGGGTCCCAGTCGTCATGGACGGTGCCGGTGCCGTTGCTCCACAGCGAGCGCAGCGCCAGGCCGTCGGCCGGGCCGCCGAAGTGGAGGAAGAAGTCCGCGTGGAACCCCGCCGGGACCGAGACCTCGGGGTCGCCCCACTCCGAGAGCAGCACCGCGTCCGGGTGCGTACGGTCCAGCCAGTGGCGCAGCTCCGTCCAGATCCTGCTGGTCTCGGCCTTGTCCGGGTCGTCCTTGACGAGCGACGAGGCCATGTCGACGCGGAAGCCGGCGAGGCCGAGGCTCAGCCAGTGGTTCATGATCGTGCGCAGCGCCTCGCGGTTGGCGCGCGGGCCTTCCGCGTCCACCGGCTGACGCCACGGCTCGGCCGGACTCTCGTGCGCGTAGCCGAAGTTGAGGGCGGGCTGGAAGTCGAAGAAGTTCGGCAGGTACGCGCCCGGCCGGCTGCCCGGCGAGGCCACGAAGCCCTCCGGCACGCCCCCTGGCCGGCCCTCCGCCCGGCCCTCCGGCGCCCAGATGTAGCGGTGGTCGTCCGGGTCATTCGCCGAGGCCCTGAACCACGGGTGCTCGTCGGAGGTGTGCCCGGCGACCAGGTCGAGGAGTACGCGGATGCCGCGGCGGCCCGCCTGGTCGACGAGCTTCGCCAGATCGTCGCTGGATCCGTAGCGCGGCGCCACGTTCAGGTAGTCCGCGACGTCGTACCCGGCGTCCCCGAACGGCGAGACGAAGCACGGGTTCAGCCAGACCGTGTTCACCCCGAGCCAGGCCAGATGGTCGAGCCGCTCGGCGATGCCGTCGAAGTCACCGATCCCGTCGCCGTTCGAGTCCGCGAACGACTGCGGATAGATCTGATAGAACACGGCGTCGGCCAGCCAGGCGGGTGCGGGACGAAAGGAGGTCATAGGGCAAGTACAGCCTTTCCCTGGACGGAATGTCGACACTGTCGAGGGTGACAGCGCGAGCGAGGGCCGGGGAAGGCCGCGCCATGGCCAGAGCCTGGGGGCGCCCCATAGGGGCGCGGGGCTGTGTCATTGTGCGGCTCCGCCGCGTGGGCGCGACCAGCCACAACGGAACCGCAGATGAACCACTGCACCCCAGCGGAGCGCCTACGCTGAACAGCCATGTTCACCCCGCAAGGCCCCACGTTCCGCGAGCTCGCCGCACAGGCACTGTCCTCCGTCGAGCACGGCTACGACCTGCTCGCGCCGAAGTTCGACCACACCCCCTTCCGTACGCCGGACCCGGTACTGCGGTCCGTCGCGCGGGCGCTCGGGCGGATCGGTCCGTTCGAGAGCGGACTCGACCTGTGCTGCGGCACCGGCGCGGGCATGGACGTGCTGCGGACGGTGTGCGAGGAACGGGTCACCGGGGTCGACATCAGCGCGGGCATGCTCGCCGTGGCCAGGGAACGGGCGGCGCGTCCCGGCGGACCGCCGACCGCGTGGGTGCGCGGGGACGCGCGCGCCCTGCCGTTCGGGCCCGTCTTCGATCTGGTGGTGAGCTTCGGGGCGTTCGGGCACTTCCTGCCCAGGGAGTTGCCCGGGCTGTTCACGCAGGTCCACTCGGTGCTCCGGCCCGGCGGACGGTTCGCCTTCCCGATCGTGGCCCCGGCCCGCCCCGGTTCACGCGGCTACTGGGCCCTGCTCGGCTTCGACGCGGCGATGCGCGCACGGAACGCGGTGTGGCGTCCGCCATTCGTCATGTACTACCGGGAGTTCCGCCTCGGCGACGTACGACGGGAGCTGGCCCGCGCGGGCTTCTCGGTGGAGCTGTACGCCCTCCCCGAGTTCGGGCGCAGGAGTGACGGCAGCCCCCGCTGCCGGATGGTGGTGGCGACGAAGCGGGGGAGGGAACGGGCACGGTAGCCCCTGCCGGACACCTGGGACACCTGGGATACCTGGGACACCTGGGACACCTGGGACACTTGCGTTACCCGGGACACGTGGGTTACCCGGGACGCTTGGGGCAGCTACTCGAGACCGGAGATCCGGAACACCGTCCGTGCCGTCTCCCGGTCGAGCCGTTCCGACAGGCGCCGCAGTTCCGCCGTACCGCAGACGAGTGAGCCGTCCGCCGCCGAGGCCCGCGCGCCCTCGTCCAGGAGTCGCCACAGCGCGGGATTGACGACCAGGACCCGGGGATCGAACTCGACGCGCCCGCCGAAGTCGTCGCGCAGGACGAGGCGTTGGGCCACGCCGTCCGAGCGGGACACCGCCACGAGACGGTCCGTGCACACGGACCGCTGTCCGAGCAAGCCCTGGCACACGAGCGTGCCCGCGCACGCGGACACGCGGGTGGGCAGCAGCACGGTGAACAGGACGAAGGCCAGCGCCGCCCACAGCAGGAGCCGAAGCGACGTGAGGCGGCCCGATCCCACGTCGAACACCAGCAACAGCCCCAGCATCAGCACGGCACAGCCCACCGCCGAGCGCGCTTCACCCGCCCAGGCGCGGTCGTGCACCCATGTGCCGTCGTCGTACGCCGGCACGTCGGGGGAACGGCCTGACGCGGGCCCCTCGATACGTCGAGACATGGCGGCGACGGTAGGCACGCACGCCACACGGCGGGAGCGACTTGATGCATCGCTGACTTTCCGGCGGACGAAATTGACGCGTGTCATGCGGCGGCCGTCCGGATTGCAACCATCCGTCGTGGGCCGTGCGCGGTAGGTCGCTGGTCGCGGGAGGGGGATGCCGCTCAGTGTCGGCTCAGGTGGCCGTCCTCGCGCGCCCCCGTGGTGTGGGCGGGCTCGCCCCGGCGGACCGAGCCCGGTGCCCGAGGAGCGGGGCGGTCGGCGTGAGCCGAGGAGCTCAGCTGCCAGGGAACGCTGATGACCATCACACCGGGCGTGAACAGCAGACGGCTCTTCAGCCAGAGGGCGGACTGGTTGTGCAGCAGGTTCTCCCACCAGTGACCGACGACGTACTCGGGGATGAACACCGCCACGACGTCCCGCGGGCTCTCCCGGCGCAGCGAACGCACGTACTCGACCACCGGGCGAGTCACCTCGCGATAGGGCGAGTCGATGACCTTGAGGGGCACCTCGATGCCGTACTCCTCCCAGCGCTCCCGCAGTGCGAGGGCCTCGTCGCGGTCCACCGACACCGTCAGCGCCTCCAGCCGGTCGGGCCGGAAGGCACGCGCGTACGACAGTGCCCGCAGCGTCGGCTTGTGCACTGTCGAGACCAGCACGATGCCCAACACCCTTGAGGGCGGGGCGAGTTCCTCGTGCGGGTCGGTCACGGCAAGTTCCGCGGCGGTGGCGTCGTAGTGCCGGCGGATGCCCCGCATCATCACCCACAGCACGATCGCGGCGAGCACCGCCAGCCACGCTCCCTCCAGGAACTTCGTGGCGAGCACGATCACCAGAACCAGGCCGGTCACCACCGCGCCCAGCGAGTTGACCAGGCGCGCGGAGTGGTGGCGGCGCCGCAGTGCGGGGTCGGTCGTGGCGCGCAGCTCGCGATTCCAGTGCCGGACCATGCCCGTCTGCGACAGGGTGAACGAGGTGAACACGCCCAGGATGTAGAGGTGGATGAGGCTCGTGACGTTCGCCTGGAAGCCCCACAGCAACAGACCGGCGACGACGGCGAGGGCCACGATGCCGTTGGAGAAGGCGAGCCGGTCGCCGCGGTTGTGGAGTTGGCGCGGCAGATAGCGGTGCTGGGCGAGGATCGAGGAGAGCAGTGGGAAGCCGTTGAACGCGGTGTTCGCGGCGAGGATCAGCACCAGCGCGGTGGCCGCCTGGATGAAGTAGAAGCCGACGCTGTTCTCGCCGCCGAACACGGCGGCCGCGATCTGTGCGATGACCGTGCGCTGCGTATAGCTCTCGCAGTTGCCGTCCAGGCCGGTGAGACGGCAGGAGTCGTCGGTGATCCGCACCTTGGAGACGATCGCGAGCGTCGTGACACCGACGAACATGACGATCGCGATGGCGCCCATGGCCACCATCGTGGCCGCCGCGTTCTGCGACTTGGGTTTGCGGAACGCCGGTACGCCGTTGGAGATCGCCTCCACACCCGTCAGCGCCGTACAGCCGGACGAGAAGGCCCGCAGCACCAGCATCAGCAGTGCGAACCCGGCGAGATGCGCGTCCGCGGGCACCGGCGTCACGCCGTACCTCGCGCTCTCGGCGACCGGCGCGTCGCCGAGCAGATAGCGGATCAGACCGGTCCCGACCATGATCAGTACACCGCCGATGAACAGGTAGGTCGGCGCCGCGAAGGCATTCCCGGACTCGCGGGTTCCGCGCAGGTTCATGGCGGTCAGGATCGCCACGAAGGCCAGCGCCAACGGGACGCGGTAATCGGCCAGTTCAGGGATCGCCGAGATGATGTTGTCGACGCCCGAGGCGACCGACACGGCCACTGTCATCACATAGTCGACGAGCAGCGAGGCGGCGACCACGAGACCGGCCGACGGGCCGAGATTCGTGGAGACCACCTCGTACGAGCCGCCGCCGCTCGGGTAGGCGTGCACCACCTGGCGGTACGAGAGCACCACGATCGTCATCAGCGACACGACCGCTGCCGCGATCCACGGCGTGAAGTGCAGATACGCCAGCCCGCCGAGGGTGAGCACGAGCAGGATCTCCTGCGTCGCGTACGCCACCGACGACAGTGGGTCGGAGGCGAAGATCGGCAGGGCGAGCCGTTTGGGCAGCAGGGTCTCCTGGAGCTCTTCACTGCGCTTGGCCCGGCCGATCACCAGGCGTTTCAGTAGACCGGTCACGTTGAACACGGCGTGAGCGTAGGCGCGCGGACGGCCGGAACCGGGGGAACCCTGCCCGCCAGGGTGTCAAGAGAGCTTCAGGGTTTCGCCGGAGACGTGCAAATGGCGTAAGCGGCGTGGCAGGCGTCAGCCACCCGCCCGCGGACCGGCACGGCCCTCACGGTTCACCTGCGCTTCGTGCGCCCCCATCAGTCACGACGGGCCGTTGTCAGTGGCCCGCGCTAGTCTGCGCAAATCTGATCGTTTGGTCCAACTTGGGAGGTTTTCATGGTCTCGCGCCTCAATCCGTACATCAGCTTCGACGGCGACGCCCGGCAGGCGATGGAGTTCTACAAGGAGGTCTTCGGCGGCACGCTGGCGCTCAACACTTTCGGGGAGTCCGGTGCGTCGGGCACCCCCGAAGCCGACAAGATCATGCACGGCATGCTGGAGACCCCGAGCGGTTTCACCCTGATGGGCGCCGACACCCCGCCGGGCATGGACTACACGCCGGGCGGCAACTTCTCGGTGAGCCTCAGCGGTGACGACGACACCGAACTGCGCGGCTACTGGGAGAAGCTGTCCGCCGGCGGCACGGTGATCGTTCCGCTCGACAAGCAGATGTGGGGCGACGTCTTCGGCATGTGTTCGGACCGGTTCGGCATCTCCTGGATGGTCAACATCAGCGAGGCACAGGGCTGAGCGAGCCCACCCGGAAGAACCGGCCCGCTCGCACATCCCAGGTCCCGCCGACCCGAGCCGACCCAATGGCCGACTCGACGGCCGAGTCGACGGTCGGCGGGACCTGAACCGGTGCCCGCCTGAACCGGTGCCCGCCTGAACCGGTGCCCGCCGGGAGCGGCCGGGCCAGACCACGTCAAGCGAGTGTCGACTCCTCGCCGCCGAAGGGCCGCGCCCTGCCGTCCGCCGAGCGGCGCCTGCCGGCTGCCTTCGCCGCCCCCGCGCCGCGCATGTCGGCGCCGCCGTCGAGCGAGCCGGGCTCACCGAGACCCGCCGCCGATACCACCGCCGGGGTCGAGCCGGTCAGGGCCGCCGACCGGACGCGTACCGCGCTGCCGCCGACCGGACGCGTACCGCGCTGCCGCGGGCCGGCCGTGGACGGCGGGATGAGCGACAACCCGCGCCCCGCGCTGTACGGAGTGCGGTACGCGCCCCGGCTGATCGGACGCCACTCCACCGCGGAGCGGGCCCGGTGACCGTGGTCGGCCGGTACTACGAGGCGGGCGACATCCTCGCCTCGGACGTCCAGTTGCCCGGCGACGTACACCCGGTGACCCGCTGGCCGTACCGGTGGCGGGCGCCTGTCACCTCTCCATGGCCTCGGGCTACGACCTGGTCGGACGCCCGCCCGTGGTGGTCGTTGACCGCGGCTACGCCCGGCTCCTAGTACGCCGGGAGTCTCTGGAGGACATCCGCAGCCGGGACGTCGGCCTGTCGGCGAGAACTCACCTCGGGCGAGTGAATGCCCGGCCTCGACCGGAGGTGCTCACCCCGGCCGGCGGCCCGGGTACCCATACGCGGAGCGAACGGAATTCGGTGACACACTGACCCGGTCACCGAAGGAGCCCAGCCCGTGCCCATGATCCGCAACCTGAGCAGAGCGGTGCGCCGCGCCTACCGCCGCACCGTGGACCTCAGCCATCCTGCCCGTTCCCCGCTCGGCAGCGCGGTGGAGAACTGCGTGGTCTACCGCGACGGCGAACGGCAGCCGGGCGACTGGGCGCCCGACGAGGCGGTCCGTCGGGCCCGCAAGGGCCGGGGCGGCTTCGTCTGGATCGGACTGCACGAGCCTACGGAGGAGGAGTTCGCGGGTCTCGCCGAGCTTTTCGGCCTCCATCCGCTGGCCGTCGAGGACGCCGTGCACGCCCATCAGCGGCCGAAGGTGGAGCGGTACGACGACACGCTGTTCGCCGTCTTCAAGACGGTGCGGTACGTCGAGCACGAGCAGCTCACCGCGACGAGTGAGGTGGTGGACACCGGCGAGCTGATGGTGTTCATCGGCCGGGACTTCGTGATCACCATCCGGCACGGCAGTCATGGCTCCCTGGGCCCGCTCCGCGAAGCGCTGGAGAGCCTGCCGGACCAGCTCGCGAAGGGTCCGTCGGCGGTTCTGCACGCCATCGTCGACCACGTGGTCGACGACTACCTGGAGGTCACGGACGCCTTCCAGAACGACATCGAGGATGTCGAGACCGGCGTCTTCGACGAGCGCACCGCGCGCGGCGACGCCGGCCAGATCTACCAGCTCAAGCGGGAACTCCTGGAACTCAAGCGGGCCGTGGTCCCGTTGGCCCGCCCCCTGCAGATCCTCGCCCAAGAGCCGCCGGCGGTCGTCTCCCCGGAGATCCACCCGTACTTCCGCGACGTCGCCGACCATCTCGCCCGTGCCACCGAGCAGATCAAAGCCTTCGACATGCTGCTCGACTCGATCCTCCAGGCCCACCTCGCGCAGGTCACGGTCGCCCAGAACGAGGACATGCGCAAGATCACGGCCTGGGCCGCCATCGTCGCCGTCCCCACCATGATCTGCGGTGTCTACGGCATGAACTTCGACCACATGCCCGAACTGCGCTGGACGTACGGCTATCCCCTGATCCTGGGCGTCATCGTGACCCTCTGCTTCGTCATCCACCGGGGCTTCCGGCGCAACGGTTGGCTCTGAGCCCCGTCGACAGCTGGCGGGTTTGGTTTTCCTACTTACTCGGCTATGGTGAGTCTGTTTTTCAAACTCACTGGGTTTTGCGGGCCGTATGAGGGGACGCGCATGAGGGGTGCACCATCGGCGGTGGATGCCGTGGCCGACACTGGCATCGGCACCGAGACCGACACCGAGAACGTCGACATCGTCGAGGTCGACGAGTCCTGGTGGTCGTGGAGCGGGGCGCACGGCGGATACGTGGCCGCCCTGACCCTTGCGGCGATGCGCGATCCCGATCCCCGGAGGGCTCACCCGATCCGCGCCCTGACCGCGCACTTCCTCGCTCCCGCGGCGGCCGGTCCCCTCCACCTCTCGGTCGTTCGGCCGTCCGTCCGCCGACGTGCCTCGACCTGCGCCGTCACCGGCCGCCAGGACGGGGGAGCGGTCCTCATCGGCTCGGCGGTGTTCGGCGCGGGCCGACCGGGAACCTCGTACGACGGACGGCCCCCGACGGCCGTCGCCGGACCGGAGGACTGCGACCCTCTCCACCTGTCGGGGGTGGCGCCGTTCGCGCGGAACTTCGAGATACGGGCCACGGGCGACACCCGCCCGCTGGCCGGCGGCGACAGGGCCGAACTCGTCGCCTGGGTGCGGTTCGCCGACGGACGGCCCCTGGACGCCGAGGCGGTCGTGATCCTCACCGACGTACTGCCGCCCGCCCTGTACGCCCGCTGGCGCGCCCCGCGGCCCGTACCCACCGCCGAGCTGACCGTCCACTTCACCGACGTGCTGGACACCGGCCCGGTAGAAGGCTGGGCCCTGGTCCGGATACGTACGGACCAGGCGGGTGGAGGCTGGGCCATCGACGAAAGCGAGGTACGCACCGCCGACGGCCGGCTGCTGGCCGTGGCCCGCCAGTCCCGCGTGATCCAGGACGCGGCACGGGACGCACCGGCGCCCGCGTAGACGTCCGGGCTCCACCCCGAACCAGCGCCCGCATGGGCGGCCGGGCTCCACGCAGAACCAGCGCCCGCCGCAAGGCCGGAAGCGAGCGCGCTCGGCAACGCCCCGGCGGGACCCGCCGACCAGGTACTTGGCGTCGGAGCCCGGGCGGCTGGAATCAGGGGCTGGACTCGGACCAGTCCCGCCCCCGGCCCCGCCCCCAGCACGCCCCGGTCCGTTCCGGCCCCGTCGCTCTCAAACGTCCTGTTCGTCGAGTGTGTCGTCCAATGCGAGGTGGATCGCTGCATCCGGGCTCAACTCCCGTCCCTCGCGCACCGCTTCGGTGAATGCGGCGTCCCCGAGGGTCCTACGGAGGCGGCGTGCGTACTCCCTGCCGAAGACGGTCGTCCCGGTGTCGCCGAGTTGGGGGAGGCCGGCCGCGTGCCACAGGCGGGTGCCCACGCCCAGGAGGCGGGCGGCGCGTTCGGGCTCGCCGCGGGAGGCCTCCGCGGCGACCAGGAGCTCGGCGACGGCCGCCGCGCCGAGCCGGTCGTGGACGCGCCACTTGGCGGCCAGCGCCTCGCGCGCGGAACGCAGCGCGTCGTCCGGCCGTCCGAGCCCGATCCCGGCGAGGGCGACGAAGAAGTCGCCCCACGCCCGCATCCACAGCTCACCACGCTTCGCACAGTCGGCGCGCAGCCGCTCCGCCACCGCCGCGCACCGCTCGAACGCGCCCTGGCCGGCCAGGAGATACGCCTGCAGCGCCAGCGTGAGGAGCTGGAAGAACTCCGCCCCGCCCCCACCGCCCGGCCCCTGCGCGCTGCTGCCGTACAGCAGCGCGGACCGCGCCGACTCGCCGCGCACCGCGAGACTCGCACCGGTCAACGGAAGTGCGGGGACCGGCAGTTGACGTTCCTCGGCGAGCCACACGTACGCCGCGCTCACCGACTCGGCGGCGTCCAGGTCGTCCGGCACGATCGTGACGAGGTGGTGCGCCCAGGTCGCCAGGGTGTGCTCGGGGCCGCCGTCGTGGGAGCGGCGCAGCGCCCGCTCCAGATGGCCGCGCCCCTCCTCGGCGAAGCCGCAGGCGAACCAGAAGTACCAGAGGGTGCCAGCGAGTTCGAGTGCCGCCTCGGGTTCCGGCGCCGCCAGGCATTCCTCCAGCGCCGCCCGCAGATTGGCGTGCTCCACGCTGAGCCGCTCGGCCCACATGCGCTGACCCGGGCCCAGCCACTCGGCCTCGCCCTGGCGGGCGATCCAGCGGAAGTAGTCACGGTGGCGGTCGCGTACGGCGTCCTGCTCGCCGAGGCCGTCGAGCCACTCGGCGCCGAAGGTGCGGACCGTGTCGAGCATGCGATAGCGCCCGGCCACCCCGTCGCCCTCGCGCGTCACGATCGACTTCTCGGTGAGCGAGGCGAGCAGCGCCAGGATCTCCTCGGCGTCCAACGGGCCGCCGTGGCACACGAATTCGGCCGCCTCCACGTCCCAGCCGCCCGCGAACACCGACAGGCGGGCCCACAGCAGCCGCTCCAGCGGAGTGCACAGCTCGTGGCTCCAGCCGATCGCCGTACGCAGCGTCTGGTGCCGGGCGAGCCGTGGCCGGGCGGGCGAGACGAGCAGGTCGAACCGGGAGGCGAGGCCCTCCAGCAGCCGGTCGAGGGGAAAGCCGCGCAGCCGCACCGCGGCCAGTTCCAGGGCCAGCGGGATCCCGTCGAGGCGGGCGCAGACCGCCGCCACGTCCGCCCGGTTGGCGTCGGTCAGCGCGAACGACGGCACGGCGGCCGCGGCACGGGCCGCGAACAGCGCGACCGCGTCGTCGCGTTCGCCGAGTGGCAGCGGTGCCACGGACAGCAGATGCTCGCCGGGCACCCCGAGCGGCTGCCGACTGGTGGCGAGAACCCGTAACTCCGGTACGTGAGCGAGGAGTTCATGCACGACACGGGCACCCTCGTCCAGTACGTGCTCGCAGGTGTCCAGAACCAGCAGCAGCGGCCCGTCGTCGAGATGCTCGGAGACCGCCACCAGGAGGGGCCGCAGTGTCTGCTCGGTCAGCCGGGTCGCCTGGGCCACGGCGTTGGTGAGGAGGTCGGGGTTCTTGAGGTCGGAGAGTTCCACCAGCCAGACGCCGCCCGGAAAGCCGGCCCGCGCCGCGTGCGCGGCCCGCAGCGCCAGCCGTGACTTGCCGACCCCGCCGGGTCCCGTGAGGGTGACGAGCCGTGCGGTGCCCAACAGGGCGGAGATTTCAGCGAGTTCGGACCTGCGGCCGACGAAGGCGTTGGACTCGGCGGGGAGGTTGCCGGTCCTGCCGTTGCGCACCGAGGCCACCATCGCTCCTCCTCACCCAGACCGATGGCGGTCACCCTAACGCCCGGGAACGCCCGTGTCCGACCTCCGTCCGGGTGACTGGTAGGTGACCGGTATTCGGGCCCTCGTCCGGGCGCCGAGGCCGTATCGGGCGTGCCGAGACCGTATCGGGCGTAGCGTGGATGCGTCCCGGCACGCCGAGTGGCGACCTTGGGAGGTGCGGGGGATGGAGCCCGTGCCCGCGGTCAGAGCAGTGGGAGCGATGCGCGCCGGCGACCATCTGCTCCTCGGCTACGACGCGGACGAGGAGCGCGAGACCGTGGTCGCCGCGTTCCTCCTGGACGGGCTGGCCAGCGGGCACCGAGGGCTGGTGATGGGTCCGGCCGATCTGCCGGCCGACCTCGCCCTCACCTTCCTGGAGGCCCGCGGTTGCGCGGTCGACGACGAACTCGCCGCCGGGCGGCTGACGGTGGACCCCCACCTCGCGACCCCCGAAGGGCTCTGGGACCTCGACGAGGTGATCCGTCGCGAGACGCGCCGCGCGGTCGGCGACGGCTACCTAGGCCTGCGCGTCAGCATGGAGATCATGCGCGGTCAGGCGGGCAGGGGCCTCAAGACCCTGCACGACAGCGAACTCCTCCTCGAACCCGTCTTCGCGTCCCTCCCGGTCCTCGGCATCTGCCAGTACGACCGCCGCGTCTTCGACGAGGGCGAGCTGGCACCGCTCGACGGCCTGCACCACGGCCGGGTCGCCGCCGACCTCGTCTGGCACGACGAACTGCTCTCCATCGCCCGGACCTTCGCTCCGCCCGGCCTCGCCCTCGCCGGAGAGGTCGACGACACGAACGTGACCGCCCTGGCCCGCGCCCTGCACGCCGAGACGGCCCGCGCCCGCGCCCGTCCGGCGACCGGGGTGCGCACCCTGATCGACCTGCGAGACCTGCGCTTCATCGACGTCGGTGCGCTGCGCCTGCTGGTCTTCACGGGCCTGGACCTGTCCGCGTCCGGCGGCACCCTCGTCCTCCACGGCGTCGCCCCGCACATCCAACGGCTGATGCGGGTCACCGGCTGGGACCGCATCCCCGGACTGCGCGTCGAATAAGGGGACTTGGCGGAAGAAGCCGCGCGGTGAATACAGCGACCTGGTCACTCGGACCCCGCGGGCTCCGTGCAGTACGGGAACGTCAGAGCGCGGTGTAGACGGCGTCTATGAGCGCCATCTTCCGTGGGTCGTCGACGATGTTCGGGCCCATGCGATTCATGACGTAGCCCAGCGAGACCCCCGTCTCCGGGTCGGCGAGACCGCAGGAACCGCCGAAGCCGTCATGTCCGAAGGCCCTCGGATTCGGACCGTAGGAGCGGCTGGGCCCGCTGAGCAAGTGGCCGAGGCCGAACTCCGTCTCGTTCTCGAAGGCTGCTCCAAGGACCAGATCACGGCAGGCGCCCTGTCCCTCGCGGACCCGCTCGGCGGCCTCGGAGGACAGGACGCGCCGCGAGCCGTACGCCCCCCGCCCGGCGAGGATCCCGTACAGCGCGGCGACCGCGCGGGCCGTGCCGTGTCCGTTGGCGGCGGGGATCTCGGCGGCCCGCCACGCCGCCGTGTTGGCCTCGGCCGCGCCCACCGGCGGATTGGCCAGGGCGGCCACCGCGACCGGAGCCAACTGGCCGAAGGCCGCGCCCTGTTCACTGGACGCCGCGGCCGGCGGATGCACCAGCTCGGCCGCGCGTCCGGCTTCCTTCTCCGGCAGCCCGATGGCGAAGTCGATGCCCAGCGGCCCGGTCACCTCCCGCTCCAGGAACGCGCCCGGCAGCAACCCCGAGACGCGCCGCACCACTTCACCGACCAGGAACCCGTACGTGAGAGCGTGGTAGCCCGAGGCCGTCCCCGGCTCCCACCAGGGCTCCGTCGCCGCGAGCCGCTTCGTGGTCAGCTCCCAGTCGCAGAGCTGCTCCAGCGAGTGCGGCTCACGCAGCCCCGCCAGCCCCGCCCGGTGTGACAGCAGATGCCGTACGAGCACCGACTCCTTGCCCGCCGCCGCGAACTCCGGCCAGTAGGCGGCCACCGGCGCGTCCAGGTCGAGCAGTCCGCGGTCGGCCAGGATGTGCGCGCACAGCGCCGTGGGTCCCTTCGAGGTCGACCACACGTTGACGAGCGTGTCCCGCTCCCATGGGAGCGTCCGGGCCGAGTCCGCCCAGCCGCCCCACAGGTCGACCACGGTCTCGCCGTTCAACGTGACGCTCACGGCCGCGCCCAGCTCGTCGCGATCCCGGAAGTTCTCCTCGAACGCGGCACGCACCGCCTCGAAGCGTGTCTCGCAGTGGCCCTGAATCTGGGACATGGGTCCTCCGTCTTACGCCGAAACGCAGGGCGCGGAAGGGGCACCCGGCTTCCCCGAACATACCGACTGGTCGGACCGGCGGGAAGGGGTTGGTCAGAAGCGCTGCGGCAGCCAGGCCAGCTTGACCGCCTCCTGGTAAGGGCCGCCGCCCTCGTGGTCGTTGAAGTCGTACACCTCGATGGCCTTGTCGTCGTGCCCCCACGCGTTGAAGGCCGCGAAGATCGTCGACGGCGGGCACGTCTGGTCCTCCAGCGCCGCCGAGAACAGCGCGGGCGCCCGGCCGCGCGTGGCGAAGTGCACCCCGTCGAAGTACGAGAGCGTGCGCAGAACCCGCTCGGTGCGGCCGCGGTGCGTCTTGAGGTAGTTGCCGATCTCCCGGTACGGATCGCGGTCCGTGAGCGTCGTCGCGCGCGGGTAGTCGCACAGGAACGGCACGTCGGGCGCGACCGCCGCGAGGTCGGGCACCAGACCGCCCACCGCGATCGAGATGCCGCCGCCCTGGCTCGAACCCACCACCGCGGTGCGCGCGGCGTCGACGAGTTCATGCGAGCGGGCCGCCTCCACGGCCCGCACCCCGTCGGTGAACACCCGGCGGTAGTAGTAGTTCTCGGGAGCGTCGATACCCCGCGTCATGAACCCGGGATACGCGGGCGCGCTGCCCACCGGGTCGGGCGTGTCACCGCCGCCGCCCCACGCGCCGCCCTGCCCCCGGGTGTCCATCACGAAGTGCGCGAAGCCCGCCGAGGCCCACAGCAGATGCGTATGCGGAAGGCCGCGTCCGCCGCCGTAGCCGATGAACTCGACGACCGCCGGCAACGGATTGCTCGCCCAGGCCGGAAGCGTCAGCCAGCCCTTCACCGGGTGACCGCCGAACCCGGCGAACGTGACGTCGTACACCTTCACGTTCTTCAGATGCGTCTCGACGGCTTCGAAACGGGCCTCCAGGCTGTGCTCGCGGGCCTCCTGAAGCGTCTTGCCCCAGAAGGCGTCGAAGTCCTCGGGCTCGACCGACGCGCTGCGGTATTTCCGGAGCTGATCGAGAGGGAGGTCGAACAAGGCCATGGAAGACCGCCTTTGCTACGAATTGGGGTGCGGGTGATCACACCGTACGGCGGCGGACGGAGAGCCGCCAGGCCTTCTCCGCCGACCGGCCGGTGCTGGCTACGATGACGCCATGCCGCCTGCCGTGGACCTGCTGGTCAAGGACGCCGAACTGCTCGTCGTGGACTTGGAACGGGAGATCCCGGGCGGCTGGGTGGCCGTCACGGACGGCCGGGTCGCCGCCGTGGGCGGGCCCGGGACCGAACCGGAGGCCCGCTCGACGGTGTCCGCGGCCGGCCGGATCGTCACGCCCGGACTGATCAACACGCACCACCACATCTACCAGAACCTCACCCGCTCCTACGCGCCCGCGGTGAACGGCTCCCTCTTCGACTGGCTCACCACGCTGTACCCGCTGTGGGCCGCGCTCGACGAGGAAGCGGTCTACGTGTCGGCGTACGTCGGCATGGCCGAGCTGCTGATGGGCGGCTGTACGACCTCCTCCGACCACCTCTACGTCCACCCGCGACCGCGTCTCGTGGACGCCGAGATCCGCGCCGCGCGGGACATCGGGTTCCGCTTCCACGCCACCCGCGGTTCGATGACCCGGTCCGCGGAGGACGGCGGCCTGCCGCCCCGGAGCGTCACACAGACCGAGGACGAGGTCCTCGCCGACAGCGAGCGGCTGATCAAGGCCCACCACGACCCGGAACCGGGCGCGCTCGTCCGGGTCGCGCTGGCCCCCTGCTCGCCGTTCTCGGTCACCAAGGAGCTGATGACGGCGACCGCGGAACTCGCCGAACGGTACGACGTACGACTGCATACGCACCTCGCCGAGGACCGCGACGAGGACACGTACTGCCTGGAGACGTACGGTTGCCGGCCCGTCGAGTACTTCGAGGACACGGGCTGGCTCAGCCACCGCAGCTGGGTCGCGCACTGCATCTACCCGAACGACGCCGAACTGCGGCGCCTCGCCGGGGCGGGCGTCGGCGTGGCGCACTGCCCCAGCTCCAACATGCTCATCGGCGGTGGCACGGCCCGGGTGAAGGAGATGCGCGAACTGGGCCTGCCCGTGGGTATCGGCTGCGACGGCTCCGCATCCACGGACCACGCCTCGCTGTGGATGGAGACCCGCGGCGCGCTCCTGCTCGGCCGCTACCGGGGCGGACCCGGCGCGATGACCGCACGCGACGCCCTCGACATCGCGACTCGCGGTTCGGCCCAATGCCTGGGCCGCGCCGACGAGTTGGGGCATCTGCGGCCGGGCGCCTGCGCCGACCTGGTCGTCTGGGACCTCCACGAGGTCGCGCTCGCGGGCGCGCTGAGCGACCCCGTCGAGGCCTGGCTGCGCTGCGGGCCCGGCCGAGCCTGGACCACGGTGGTCGGCGGCCGTGTCCTCGTCGACCGGGGCGAGCCGGTGCTGCCCGGGCTGCGTGACGCGCTGCGGGAGCACGGGCGCATCGCGCGGCGCATGCAGCGACTCGGGTGAGGCTCGGCGCGTGCTGAGCACGGGCGGCGCGATTCCGTTCCGGGGTCGGCGGCCCGGTGCCACCATCGCCCGGCGCGAGACCGGGCGTGGTTCACCTCTGCCCGGGTCCGCTCAGGTGGGGTGCCGCCGCCACTCGGGCCCCGTACGCGTCCACTCCTCTTCCCACTCGGCCAGGCGATGGCGCGTGGCGACCCGCCGTACGACGACATACGTGACCAGCACACCGGCCGCGACCAGGCCTGTGGCGCAGGCACCCGCCGTCACCGTGTACTGCCAGACGGCCGTGCTGTCCGCGGGGGCGGGCACGGTCTGGCCCTCGTCGTCCAGCCAGATGTACGTACGGTCGCCGATCCTCGTGCCGGCGGGCACCCGTGCCTTGTCCGTACGCGGCGGCTCGCCCGGCTCGGCCCAGCGGACCGTCACCCGGTAGGTCGGCTGGGCTTCGCCCTCGGAGGTGGGCACCGCGGCGGGCACGTGCTGGGTGACCTCGGCGCGCACCCGGTGGCGTTCGGTGCGCTGCACCGCGGCCGTGGCCCGTGCTTCGTCGTACGCCCACCAGCCCGCGGCGATCCCGGCCAGCGGGCCGCCGACGCACAGCAGAATCGCGAGGCCCAGCGCGGTCCACGCCTCCAGTACGTCCGAGCGGCGCCGCAGCGGATTGCGCCGCCAACGCCAGCTCCGCATCAGCGTCCGCATCTCCCGGCCTCCTCACCGCTCGGCCGCTCAACAGCTCGACAGCTCGGCCGCTTGCTCGCGTGCCCGCTCTCGCCTTTCGGCACAGTTCGTGAGTTCCCGCTCTCCTCTCGCCCTCACGGGCGCCCGTCGCCCACGTTTCCACGGTCCTCTTGGTCGGGCGTCTTCGCCAGCCGCCCACGACTGATCCGCGCCCGGTGTGGAACCCGCGGAGCGTGTGTCGGAGCGGGGCGGGCGTCCTGGACGGCGAGAGGGACGGCTCGGGGTGATCAGCCGAAGCGTTCGATCCGGATGCGGTCCACCGGCTGGCCGGCTTCCACCAGCAGACGCGAGGCGTGTTCGGCGAACCCGTTCGAGCCGCACACATAGGCCTCCCAGTCACCTTCGGGCCGGTCGGCCTGGAGAGTCGCCACATGTGCGGCCGACACACGTCCCACGGGCACACCCTCCGGCGCGGTGCGGGTGAACACGGGGGTCGTCTCGGCGCCGTACTCCGACGCGTAGATCAGCTCCTCGGGGCCGCGAGCCGACACGAGCAGCCGCAGCGGCACCGACAGTCCCCGCGCGCGATGGTGGCGGACCATCGACATCAGCGGTACGACGCCGGAGCCCGCGCCGATGAGCAGGGCGGGCCGGTCGCCCGGCCAGGCGAAGAAGCCGCTGAGCGGACCGCGCACCTCCACCTCGTCGCCGGGTTTGGCGACCGTGTGGAACCAGCCGGACACCTCACCGCCGTCGACATGGTCGAGGGTGAGCTCCACGTGCCCGGTGTCGTCGGGCGGTGAAGCGATCGAGTAGTGCCGCTGGGCGACATAGCCGTCCGCCGCCCGTAGCCGCAGCATCAGGTGCTGCCCAGGCACATGGCCCGCCCAGTCCGGCACGGCGAACCGGAAGGTCGCCGCGTGCGAGGTCTCCCGGCGGATGTCGGTGAGCGTGGCGCGCTGCCAGGTGCCCGCGGTGCCGTTGGGCACGGAGATCCGGCCGGGCACGGCGAACCGGGTCGGCGGCACAAACGACGAGGACGGCGAGGACGAGGAAGACCCGGAGGCTGTGGACGCGGAGGACCCGGAGGCTGTGGAGGGTATGGAGGTCTCAGTCACCGGAGTAGCGCTGCTCTTCCCAGGGATTGCCGCGGTGGTGGTAGCCGTTCTGCTCCCAGAAGCCCGGCTCGTCGTGGTCGAGGAGCCTCAGACCCGCGACCCACTTGGCACTCTTCCAGAAGTACAGATGCGGCACGATCAGCCGAGCCGGGCCACCGTGCTCGGCGGGCAGCGGCCCGTCCCCGTACTCCCAGACGATCCAGGCGCGCCCGCCGGTGAGGTCCGCCAGGGGGAGGTTGGTCGTGTAGCCGGTGTGCGCGTACGCGACGGCGTGCGTGGCCTCCGGTGCCGGGCGGACCGCGTCGAGGAACGCGTCGAGCGACACGCCCCCGAAGCGCACCCCGAACTTCGACCAACTCGTCACGCAGTGGATGTCGCCCTCGTACGCGGAGGGCGGCAGTGCGTGCGCCTCGTCCCAGCCCCAGGTGCGCTCCTCGGCGACCAGGCCGTCGACCGTGAACGTCCAGTCCGCGGGCGCCAGGTCCGGCGTGACCTCCGCGGACAGGACGGGCCAGTCGTCGCCCGCGTCGTACTGGCCGGGCGGCAGCCCGTCGTTCAGGACGCGCGGGCGCCCGGTGAAGCCTCGGGTGACGTTCATACGGGAGGTGCCTCCAGGCCTGCCGATCGGCGGCCCTTGATCGTTGCGTACGCCGTCCACGGTACCGGGCCCGCCGGGGAGACCCGCCCGGGATCATTGCGGCCGCATGAACACTCCAGGGTCCTGGGAATAGCTTCCCCTCGATCTGTCTTGCCGCTAGGGCCAGGCGTCGCC
The DNA here is from genome assembly GCF_026341515.1 of Streptomyces sp. NBC_00878. Classification (NCBI taxonomy): domain Bacteria; kingdom Bacillati; phylum Actinomycetota; class Actinomycetes; order Kitasatosporales; family Streptomycetaceae; genus Streptomyces; species Streptomyces sp. NBC_00878. The sequence continues at coordinate 10,037,666 of NZ_JAPEOK010000001.1, forward strand.
CGACGGACGGGAAGGTGACGACAGGCCCCAGAGCCCACCCGGTGCGAAGGAGAGTGACGGAGCAATGCCCAAGGCGTACGTCTTCACCCAGTACGGCGGCCCCGAGACCGAAGCCCTTGTCGACCAGGACCGCCCGAGCCCCGGACCCGGCGAGCTGCTGGTCGCCGTACGAGCGGCGGGTGTGAACCCGGTCGACTGGAAGCAGCGCACCGGTTACCAGCGTCCCGGCCAGCAGCGGCGACCCGTGCCCGCGGTGTTCGGCAACGAGGCCGCCGGGGTCGTCGAGGAGGTCGGCGAGGGCGTCACCGGCTTCGCGGTCGGGGACGAGGTCTTCGGCAACCCGGTCGCCGGGGCGTTCGCCCAGTACGTGCTGCTGCCCGTGACGGTGACCGCGCACAAGCCGGCCGGGGTCTCCTTCACGGACGCCGCGGCCCTGCCGGTCGCCGCGGCGACCGCGTACGACGGAGTCCGCCAGCTGGACCTGGCGGCCGGTTCGACCCTCCTCGTCACGGGAGCGGGCGGCGGTGTGGGCGTCTCGGTGGTCCAGATCGCCCGCGCCGACGGCGTGAACGTCATCGGTGTCGCGAGCGCGGGCAAGAAGGACCTGGTCGAGTCGCTCGGGGCCGTCCACGTGCCGTCGGGCCCGGACTTCGTCGACGGTGTACGGGCTGTGGCGCCCGACGGCGTGGACGCCGTCTACGACCTGGTCGGCGGCGCGGTCCTCGAAGCCGCCTCCGAACTGGTCGCGGACCGGACGAAGCTGATCACCGCGGGCGGCAAGGACATCGTGGCGCGGCTCGGCGGCGCGCCCGTCGCACGGGCCCGTACGGCCGCGGTGCTCGAACAGGTGGTCCGGCTCGTCGCCGACGGAGCGCTGGACCCCTTGGTGACACAGACCTTCCCCCTCGAACGGGCCGCCGAGGCACTGCGTACCGTCGAGGAGGGCCACGCGCGCGGCAAGGTCGTGATCGAGGTCGCCGAATGAGCGGTGCGCGGCACCCGCTGGACAATCCCGCGCTCGCCTCACTGACCGGCCCGCACGCGCACTTCGCCGAACGCCGCGGTCGTGTGCTGCGCTACCCCGTTGACGTGTCGCCCTGGCTGGCCCTGCCGGACGAGCCCGACGCCGACGACTGGGCGGACCTCGCGGCGCTCGTCGGACCGGGTGAGGAGCTCGCGCTGCCCTGCTTCGGCGGGCAGCTCCCGGCGGGCTGGGACGTGACGCTCAGCGTGGACGGTGTGCAGTTCGTGTTCGACGGGCCCGCCGCACCGGACCCGGAGGCCGTGCCGCTCGGCCCGGCCGACGTACCGGAGATGCTGGACCTGGTCGAGCGCACCAGACCCGGCCCGTTCGTGCCGCGCACTCCCGAACTCGGCACGTATCTCGGGATACGCCGGGGCGGCGCCCTCGTCGCCATGGCGGGGGAGCGGTTGCATCCACCGGGCTGGACCGAGATCAGCGCGGTCTGCACCGACCCGGACTTCCGCGGCGAAGGCCTCGCCGGCCGGCTGACCTTGGCCGTCGCCCACGGCATCCGCACCCGGGGCGAGACCCCGTTCCTGCACACCGCCGCCGGCAACACCGCGGCCATCCGGCTCTACGAGTCACTGGGCTTCCGACTACGACGCGGGACGACGTTCCTGTGGGCGCGAGTTCCCGAGCGGTTGGGGAACCGGCAGACGTCGGGGGTCGCGTAACGGCGGTGGCCGGCGTGAGCCCGCACGGCATGTGCCCGCACGGCGTGAGGCGGCGGGCATCACAGGCTTGAAGGCGTTGGGGCGGCGGGTCTGAGGGCGTGGTGGGTTGCACGGCTACGCCCTTCGGCTCAAGTGCCCGCCGCCATGCCTCAGCCGCGCGCAGGCAGGACACTCCCAAGTGGTTGCCTGATGCGACTGGAGGTGGCCCGGGCGCGCGGCGAGGACGGTCGGGAACCGGGCACCGACCGGACTCGGCGCCGTGTAATGTTGCTGTCCGGCTGTGGACGGACCCAGCCGTGAACGGACCGAGGAGGTGAGCCCCATTACCGCTGTGTCAGCGCGGGTGCTCTCGCCTCAGGACCTCACCGGCATCAGGTGACCTAGAGGGCGCCCTTCGGCTTCCCGAAAGGCTCTCGGCTTCCATGCCACCTTCCTACGTACATGTCGTCACCGTGCTCCGCTCCGCGGGCTGTGTCTTCGCCGAGGACGAGGCGCGACTGATCCTCTCCACCGCCCGCACGCCCGCCGAACTCACCGCCATGGTGGACCGCCGCGTCGCGGGCCTGCCCCTCGAACACGTCCTGGGCTGGGCCGAGTTCAGCGGTCTGCGCATTGCCGTTGAACCCGGCGTCTTCGTGCCCCGCCGCCGCACCGAGTTCCTGGTCGAGCAGACCGTCGCCCTCGCTCCCGAGGCCCCCGTCGTCGTGGACCTGTGCTGTGGCTCGGGCGCGGTGGGTGCGGCGCTCGCCGCCGCGCTACCCGGCGCCGAGCTGCACGCCGCCGACGTCGACCCGGCCGCCGTGAAGTGCGCGCGCCGGAACGTCGGCGCGGGCGCTCGCGTCTACGAGGGCGACCTCTTCGAGCCGTTGCCGCACACCCTCCGAGGACGCGTCGGCATTCTGGCCGCCAACGTGCCGTACGTGCCCACCGACGAGGTCGGGCTGCTGCCGCCGGAGGCCCGTGACCACGAACCTCTCGTGGCGCTCGATGGGGGAGGAGACGGGCTCGACATCCTGCGTCGGGTCGCGGTGGAGGCGCCGCGGTGGCTGGCGCCGGGCGGGAGTCTCCTCGTCGAGACGAGTGAGCGCCAGGCGGGCCTGGCCGTCGAGATCATTGCCGGTGCCGGGCTGATACCGCGGCTGGAGGTCTCGGAGGAGTTGTACGCGAACGTCGTCATCGGCACGAAGGCTCTCTGAGGGGCGCGGGACTGAGGCTGCGGGTTGTTCGTGGCTGGTCGCGCCCACGAGGCGGAGCCGCATATGTCACAGCCCCGCGCCCCTTTGGGGCCGCCATTGTGCAACTAGTTGCAAAAAGCCCCCTCGTCGTCTACAAACAAGACAGACGACACCGCGTACGGAGGGCCCCATGAGCCGTTACCCGCATCTGCTGAACCCGCTCGACCTGGGCTTCACCACGTTGGCGAACCGCGTGCTCATGGGCTCCATGCACGTCGGCCTGGAAGAGGCCGAGCGGGGCTTCGAGCGAATGGCGGAGTTCTACGCCGCCCGTGCGCGCGGCGGCGTCGGCCTCATCGTCACCGGCGGCATCGCCCCGAACGAGGCGGGCCGCCCGTACGAGGGCGGTGCCAAGCTGACCACCGAGGCGGAGGCCGAGGAGCACGCCGGGATCACCGCCGCGGTGCACCGCGAGGGCGGGAAGATCGCGATGCAGATCCTCCACTTCGGGCGGTACGCCTACCACCAGGACCTGGTCGCCCCGAGCGCACTCCAGGCGCCGATCAGCCCGTACCCGCCGCACGCGCTCACCGACGACGAGGTCGAGCGGACCGTCGACGACTACGCCAGGGCCGCCCGCCTCGCGCGGCAGGCCGGCTACGACGGCGTCGAGATCATGGGCTCCGAGGGCTATCTCATCAACGAGTTCATCGCCACGCAGACCAACAAACGCGAAGACCGCTGGGGCGGTTCGTACGAGAACCGCATGCGGTTCCCCGTCGAGATCGTCCGCCGGGTGCGGGAGGCGGTCGGCGAGGACTTCGTCATCATCTACCGGCTGTCGATGCTGGACCTGGTGCCGGGCGGATCCTCGTTCGACGAGGTGATCACGCTCGCCCAGGCAGTCGAGGCAGCCGGAGCCACCATCATCAACACCGGTATCGGCTGGCACGAGGCCCGGATCCCGACCATCGCCACCTCGGTGCCGCGCGGCGCGTACGCCTGGGTCACCAAGAAGGTCATGGGCGCCGTGTCGATCCCGCTCGTGACGACGAACCGCATCAACACCCCGGAACTCGCCGAGGAGTTGCTCGCCGAGGGCCACGCCGACATGGTGTCGCTGGCCCGCCCGATGCTCGCCGACCCTGACTTCGTGGCCAAGGCAAAAGCCGGGCGCCCCGAGGCCATCAACACCTGCATCGGCTGCAACCAGGCCTGCCTCGACCACACGTTCAGCGGCAAGATCACGTCGTGCCTGGTGAACCCGAGGGCCTGCCACGAGACGGAGCTCGTCCTCTCACCGACCCGCCTGCGCAAGCAGGTTGCCGTGGTCGGCGCCGGCCCGGCCGGACTCGCCTGCGCGGTCAGCGCCGCCGAGCGTGGCCACGACGTCACCCTCTACGACGCCGCGCACGAGATCGGCGGCCAGCTCAACGTGGCCCGCAAGGTCCCCGGCAAGCAGGAGTTCGACGAGACGATCCGCTACTTCCGTACGCAGCTCGAACTGCACGGCGTGGACGTGCGGTTGAACACCCCGGTCACCGCCGAGGACGTCTCCGCGTACGACGAGGTCGTCGTCGCCACGGGAGTCAGCCCGCGCACCCCCGAGATCCCCGGCGCCGACCACCCCAGCGTCGTCAGCTACCTCGACGTGCTGCGCGACGGCGCGCCGGTCGGCGACCGTGTCGCGATCCTCGGCGCGGGCGGCATCGGCTTCGACGTCGCCGAGTACCTGACCGACAGCGGCGACAAAGCGAGCGAGGACCCGGCGACGTACTTCCGGCACTGGGGCGTCGACATGGAATACCGGGCGCCCGGCGGCCTCGGCACCCCCGAGCGGCCCGCCCCGCCGCGCACCGTCCACCTCCTGCAGCGCAAGACGTCCAAGGTCGGCGCGGGCCTCGGCAAGACCACCGGCTGGATCCACCGCGCCGAACTCAGGCACCGAGGCGTCACCATGGTCCCGGGCGCCCAGTACGACCGCATCGACGACGCCGGCCTGCACGTCACCGTCGACGGTCGGAGTTCCGTCCTGCCGGTCGACACGATCGTGCTCTGCACGGGCCAGGAACCGCGCCGCGACCTGTACGAGGCGCTGCGCGCCGACGGCCGCAGCGTGCACCTCATCGGCGGCGCCGACGTGGCGGCCGAACTTGACGCCAAGCGCGCCATCAAGCAGGGCACGGAGCTGGCGGCGACGCTGTAGAAGCCCTACGGCCCGTCCTTAGGATGACTCCATGTCACTCCCGCACGCGATCCTCACCGCTCTGCTCGAAAAGCCGTCGTCCGGGCTCGAACTGACCCGGCGCTTCGACCGGTCGATCGGCTACTTCTGGTCGGCGACGCATCAGCAGATCTATCGCGAGCTGGGAAAACTGGAGGCCCAGGGGGACATCAGGGCCCTCCCGTCGCAGCAGCCGGCCCGGGGCCAGAAGAAGCGGTACGAGGTCCTGCCGGCGGGCCGCGCCGCACTGGCCAGGTGGACCGCCGCGTCCCAGGACCCGAAGCCGCTGCGCGACACGCTGCTGCTGCGACTGCGGGCCGCGGCGGTGGTCGGCACGGAGGGCATCGAGACGGATCTGCGGCGCCATCTCGACCTGCACCAGCGGCAATTGGCGGAGTACGAGGAGATTCAGGAGCGCGACTTCCCGCCCGGCAAGGACGCGCCGCAGGACCGCCTGCAGCATCTCGTCCTGCGTGCGGGGATCGACCTGGAGACCTTCTGGACCCGCTGGTTGACGCACGCGCTGGAGGAGTTCGAGCGGCTGCCCGCGGCGGACCCGGCGTCCTGACGGTCGAGGTTTGCGACGGTCGGCACGGGACCGGGATTCGGGTGGTCGGCAGCGGCCCGGCTGCCCCGTCGAGACCGGTGTTCCGGCCATCGAGAACGGGGTGCCGGGCCGCCGCCGTGCTCACAGCCGGTGCGGCTTGGCGCGTCGGCGCAGGGCCCAGACCGCGGCTCCGACGCCCACCGTCACCAGGACACCACCCGCGGCGTAGGTGACGGCGCCGTAGTCCTTCGTGGCGCCGCCGATACCGCCCATGACTCCGCGCGACGGTGACGCCGTCGCAGTGGGTGTCGCTGTCCTTGTTGCCGTCGCCGTCGCGGAGATCGTGGGACTGGAGACGGGGGAGACGGTGACGGACTGGGTGCCCGCCGTCCTGCCGTCGGCGCAGACCACGATGACGGTATAGGTGCCGGTGGTGACGCTGGACCAGGCCGCGGACTGGCTGCCGCTGGTCCCGGACAGGGTCACCTGGCGCCCCTGGGCGAAGTTGGCCTGACCGCTGGAGAGCAGTGAGGCGTTGCCCATCGAGCCGTTGGCTCTGGTGGCGCAGTCGGTGGTGGTCACCTGCACCGTCGTTCCACTGGTGGTCACGTTGATGACCGTGTTCACCGCGGCGGCCTCTCCGGCGGTGAGGGTCAGCGGCAGCGCGGCGGCGGCCGCCACGGTCAGGCCGGAGCGGACGAGCATCTGAGTAATACGCATAGGACTGCCCTCCGACAGCACGGTTGGCGGTACATCCCATGCGCCGCCGAGGATTGGGAACGTCCGTGTGCCTTCGGACCGAGCCAATGCGACGATCACCGGTTCCGCATGCGGGCCAGGACCGGGCAGGTGACGAATTCCTTCGTCCGGCCGACCGACGACGGCGTGCCACAGGCCGACCGGCGACCTCCCGTAGGCGGAGCGGTCTCCCACAGACACCCGCCATACCGCAGCACTACAGCGCCACCGCCCCGCCCTACGGCCGCGCCGCTCCCGTCGTCACCGTCCGCTCCGCCGAGAAGGCGCCCCACGTCCCGTCCGGCAGCTTCGCCCTGATCCGCACCCGCTGGGTGACCCCGGCCTCCCGCCCCACGTAGAAGCTGTACGTGGCCTTGTCGCGCGGGGCGGTCCCGCCCCAGACGAGCGAGGTGGTGGGCTGCCGGTCGAGCTGGATCTGATACTCCGTGATCACCCCGTCGAGCAGCTCGGAGTTCGGCGGAATCCAGGCGAGGTCGAGGTAGTACGCCCCGTCGGTGCGGTGCGTCGTCGCCCGGAAACCGGTCGGCGCCAGGCCCGAGCCCGACCCCGTGTCCGTGCCCTTTCCGTCGTCGGAGCCAGGGGAGGTCGTGATCCGTACGGCCTCGCTCGCGGGCGAGACGTTGTCCGCCGCGTCACGCGCCCGGACCGTGAAGGAGTACCGGGTGCCCGGCCGCAGCCCGGTGACCACGGTCGCCGTCTGTGCGCCGCCCACACTGTGGATCTTCGTATCGCCCTGATAGACGTCGTACGAAGCCACGCTCCGGTCGTCCGTGGACTTGTCCCAGGACAGCTGGGCGGCCCGGCTCCCGGCCGCCTTGCCGTGGGGGCGTTTCGGGGCGCTCGGGGCGCGTTCGTCGGCGGCGGTCGCGGCCGGCGTGGCGGCCCGCACCCGCTCGCTGGGCGGTCCGAGCCTCCCGTCGGTGCCCCGCGCCCGTACGGAGAAGGCGTACATGGTCGACGGCTTGAGCCTGGTGATGTCGACCATGTGGTCCGAACCCGGCACTTCCTTCACCTTGGTGGTGCCGCGATACACCTCGTAGTGGGCGACCTTGGGCTCCCCGGTAGCCAGGTTCCACATGACGTGCACGCTGGTGGAGCTGCCCGCCGCCGCGGTGACGCCCGCCGGGGCCCCGGGCGGTCGGCCGGCCCCGTCCGAGTCCTGGCCGCCCCAGCCGCAGGACACCGCCATGAGCAAAGCGCCGGGGACCGCCACGGCTCGCAGGAGTACGCGTCGCACAGCTCTGCCCTCCCTTGAACGGGATTGGTCCGGACCAATATGGCCTGGTCGGCGTGCCCACATCAAGAGGGCCGTGTTCGCGGTATCGATCGGACGTTACGTATGCTGATGCTCTTGGCGGCTGAACTCGCCTTTGTCGCAGGGCAGTTCACGCCGACGGTGCGGAACGCTGTCGTCGCTGATCCCGCGCCGGCGAGGGCGGCCGGGCGGCCGGAGCCGACATCGGCTCCGGCCGCCCGGCCCCCGACGAAACGTCACCGGGCCTGCTCCGTACGGCCCCCCAACGGTGGCCGCGTGCTCGAACCCCCACCAGATTGGGCTGAGTGTTCGTCAGTACCCGTCCAGGAGAGGGTCTCTTATCGTGCATGCCCAGTCCCGGTCGCTGACGCTGGCCGCGGCCGGTGCTGCCCTGCTCACCTCCACCACGATCGCCGCCGTCGCTCCTTGGCCCGGAGCCGTGCACGAGCGCGCGGGAAACGAGGGGAACGCGGGGCGCGCGGGAAACGCGGGGCCGCAAGGGAATCCCGGGCGGGAAGGGAACGCGGGGCCGGAGGGGGATCCCGGGCACGACGGGAGGAGCGTCCGGGCCGCGGACCTTCTGGCCGTGGTGCGCGACTGCGTTCCCGTCTCACGCGGCTTCTTCCGCAGAGACGACGGGGCGCCCGCGGACATCCCCGTCTGCGGCAAGTACGGCGCGGTCTTCTGGAAGGCCGACATGGACATCGACTGCGACGGCCGCCCGGGCCGGTACTGCAACCAGACCACCGACCCGTTCTTCTCCGACACCACGTCCTACCGGCAGTCCGACGGCCGCTATCTCAGCGCCGAGACGCTTCCGTACATCGTCGTGCCCGCCGCGAGTGACATCTGGAACCACCACGCGCACAGCGTCCGGCGCGGCACGGTCGCCGCCGTGATCCACGGCGACCGGGTGCAGTACGCGGTCGTCGGCGACGTCGGTCCCGGGGACGTCATCGGCGAGGCGTCGTACGCCACGGCCCGGGGCCTCGGTATCCGTCCCGACCCCAGCGGTGGCGGGGCGGCCTTCGGGGTCACGTACATCCTGTTCGAGAACTCCAGCGCGTCCCCCATCGAGAACCCCCGGGCGGCCGTCGCCGTGGGCGAGCGACTTGCCCGGGAGTTCGTCCGGCGGAACCGGGCGATCGCGGCCCATGAGGACGCCCGGCTCACACCTTCCGATCACACCTTCCGATAGCTGTACGCCTCCGCGGCGGCCGCCTCCACCGCCGCCAGGTCGGCTCCCGTGGACGCCGTGACGACCGCCGCGACCGCGCCCTCGACGAAGGGCGCGTCCACCAGACGGGTGCCCGCCGGGAGTTCGTCGCCCTCCGCCAGCAGGGCCTTCACGGTGAGAACCGCGCTGCCGAGGTCGGTGAGGACGGCGACACCGGCGCCGCGGTCCACGGCGGCGGCCGCGGCGGAGATCAGCTCGGCACTGGTGCCGAAGCCGCCGCCCTCGATACCGCCCGCGGGCGCCACCGGAGCGGTCGTACCGCCGCCGGCGAGCCCCGTCGCCAGTTCGGCGACCGAGGCGGCCACCGCCGCGCTGTGCGACACGAGCACGATGCCCACCAGCTTCTCCACGCTCAGCTGCTCCCCGCCGCCCGGCGCATTCGGCACGTCACTCACCGGCCGCCTCCGCGAGCGCCGCGATCAGGAGGGCCGAGGAGGTGGCACCCGGGTCCTGGTGCCCGATGCTGCGCTCTCCCAGGTAGCTCGCCCGGCCCTTGCGGGCCTGCAACGGCGTCGTCGCGAGGGCGCCCTCCTCGGCGGCGGCCCGCGCCGCGGCGAAGGACTCGCCGAGCGCGTCGACCGCGGGCACCAGCGCGTCGATCATGGTCTTGTCGCCGGGCGCGGCCCCGCCGAGCTGCATCACCGCGTCCACACCGGTACGCAGCGCCTGAGCGAGCTCCTGCTCGCCGACCTCGGCCGCGTCACCGAGCGCCTTGCCCGTGCGGCGCAGCAGTGTCCCGTACAACGGCCCCGACGCGCCGCCCACCGTCGAGATCAACTGCCGTCCGGCGAGCATCAGGACGGCACCGGGCGTGTCCGGCGCCTCCTTCTCCAGCGTGGCCGCCACGGCCGTGAAGCCGCGCCGCAGGTTGCTGCCGTGGTCGGCGTCGCCGATCGGCGAGTCGAGGGCGGTGAGCCGTTCCGCCTCGCGGTCCACGGACGCGGTGGTCGCCGTCATCCAACGGCGGAAGAAGTCGGCGTCGAGCACTGGATCTCCTTGCTGGGTAAGGGAGTTGACCGGTCGTACCGGCGCTGGGGCGGGGAGCGTCACAAGCCCCGGCGTCACACGCCCCAGCGCAGGCCCGCCGTACGTACCGGCGCGTCCCACAGCCGCAGCAGTTCCTCGTCGACCTGGCACAGGGTCACCGAGGCGCCGGCCATGTCGAGCGAGGTGACGTAGTTGCCGACCAGCGTGCGCGCCACCGGGACCCCGCGCTCGGTCAGTACCCGCTGCACCTCCGCGTTGAAGCCGTACAGCTCCAGGAGCGGTGTGGCGCCCATGCCGTTCACCAGGACCAGGACGGGGTTGCGGGGGTGCATGTCCTCCAGGATCGCGTTCACCGAGAAGTCGGCGATCTCCCGTGAGGTCATCATGGCCCGCCGCTCCCGGCCCGGCTCACCGTGGATGCCGACGCCCAACTCCAGCTCCCCGGGCGGCAGATCGAAGGTGGGGCTGCCCTTGGCCGGAGTGGTGCACGCGCTCAGCGCGACACCGAAACTGCGCGCGTTCTCGTTGACCTGCCGGGCGAGTGCCTCCACCCGCTCCAGCGGCCGGCCCTCCTCGGCCGCCGCGCCCGCGATCTTCTCCACGAACAGCGTGGCACCGGTCCCGCGGCGGCCCGCGGTGTAGAGGCTGTCGGTGACCGCAACATCGTCGTTGACGAGGACCTTCGCGATCTGGATGCCCTCGTCCTCGGCCAGCTCCGCCGCCATGTCGAAGTTGAGTACGTCACCGGTGTAGTTCTTCACGATGAACAGCACGCCGGCGCCGCTGTCCACGGCAGCCGCCGCCCGCACCATCTGGTCCGGCACCGGGCTCGTGAACACCTCGCCGGGGCAGGCCGCCGACAGCATCCCGGGGCCCACGAACCCGCCGTGCAGCGGCTCGTGCCCCGAACCGCCGCCCGACACCAGCCCCACTTTCCCGGCCACCGGAGCGTCCCTCCGTACGATCACCCGGTTCTCGACATCCACGATCAGCTCGGGATGGGCGGCCGCCATGCCTCGCAGTGCGTCCGCGACAACGGTCTCCGCGACGTTGATGAGCATCTTCATGGATACCTCCTGGTGAGACGTGCATCTGTGCTTCCGGCCTGCGTATTGCCTGGTCGGATACGGTAAGGGAAGCTTTCGGTCTTGGCGATCGGTGGCGGTTGAAAGCGGGGGCCGGCGGGGCTGATGCCGAGCCGATGCCGACCTTGCTGACAGGTCGTCAGGCCCATGTGTTGGATGGATCCGCAGTCCTGACAGCCTGCTCTCGGAAGTATCAGCCTTGGGGCGGCGATGGTCACGTGTGCCGGCGCTCTTGGGTGTCCGGGGGTCGCAGGGCCCCATTCCTCACGCCGACCTCGGCCGGCCGGAGCCGTCCCGGGACGATGTGCCTCTGCTGTGTGCAACCCGGCGCTGATGTGGCCGAGGAGCACCTGTGAGGCAGTTGTTTACATCGTGTAAAGGTGCATGTCGCCCTCGCGCTATGCCTGTTCAGGCGTGAACGACAAGACCTCATTCCGGACAACTATTTGTTCAGGCCATGACACTGGCGGCCTTTCAGTGTGAAGATCTCCACGCCGCGCGGCACGACCCCCCATGCACGTTCTCCCTGGATGGCTGACCACCATCGGGATTTCCCACACGGCTGCCATCGAGCGGCCGGAAGGAGCAGGAGTGCCGAGATCCTTGCGTCCCCGCAGACCCAGACTGTCTCGTAGTCCCCAGCGCGTCACGGGAAGCGCGCTGTTTGTCGTGACCGCCCTCATCGCCGCCGCGGCCACGCCGGCGACCGGAGCGTCCGCCCAGCCGAACCAGGCCCAGGCCCCGGCCCGGATCGCCGCGGAGACCAGGGCGGGCGCGGCTCCCGTCCCGCTCACCCCCGCTCAGCGCAGCAGCCTGCTGAAGTCCGCGGCGAAGTCCGCCACCGTCACCGCCGGTGCCCTCAAGCTGGGCGCCGAGGAGAAGCTGCTGCCGAAGGACGTCATCAAGGACGCCGACGGCACCGTCCACACCCGCTACGAGCGCACCTTCGCCGGACTCCCCGTCCTCGGCGGTGACTTGGTGGTCCATCAGCGCGGCGCCGGCCGGACCGTCAGCAAGGCGACCGACGCTCCGGTATCCGTGTCGACGACCGACGCCACGGTCGCCGCGTCGACGGCGAAGAAGTCGGCGCTTGCCGCCGCCAAGGCCGACGGCACCGGGCAGGTAAAGGCGGACGGAACACCGCGACTGGTCGTCTGGGCAGGCGACGGCGCGCCCGCCCTGGCCTGGGAGTCCGTGGTCACCGGCGTCGAGGACGACGGCTCTCCGCGCGAGGTGCATGTCGTCACCGACGCGAAGAGGGGTAAGAAGCTGCGGGAGTTCGAGACCGTCCACCCCGGCGTGGGCAAAGGCCAGTTCAACGGCGAGGTGAACCTCGGCAGCACCCGCAACGGAGACGTCTTCGAACTGACCGACACACAGCGCGGCGGCCACAAGACGTACGACCTGGGCGGCACCACGACCGGCACCGGCACGCTCTTCACCGACGCCGATGACATCTGGGGCGACGGAGCCCCGTCCAACCGCCAGACCGCCGCCGTGGACGCCGCGTACGGTGCCCAGCAGACCTGGGACTTCTACCACGACCAGTTCGGCCGCAACGGCATAGCCAACGACGGCGTCGGCGCCTCCTCCCGGGTCCACTACGGGAACGGCGTGGTCAACGCCTACTGGGACGACGACTGCTTCTGCATGCTCTACGGAGACGGCAAGGACAACGCGAACCCGCTGACCGCGCTCGACGTCGCCGCCCATGAGATGACCCACGGCGTCACCAGCGCCACCGCGGACCTGTACTACTACAACGGCGAGTCCGGCGGCCTGAACGAGGGCAGCAGCGACATCATGGCCGCCGCCGTGGAGTTCTTCACGAACAACCCGAACGACGTACCCGACTACGAGGTCGGCGAACGGATCGACATCAACGGCGACGGCACCCCGCTGCGCTACATGGACCAGCCCTCCAAGGACGGCGACTCACAGGACTACTGGTCCACCGCCACCGAAGGGCTCGACCCGCACTACTCCTCCGGCGTGGCGAACCACTTCTTCTACCTCCTCGCCGAGGGCAGCGGCCAGAAGACCGTCAACGGCGTCGGCTACAACAGCCCCACCTACGACAGCGAGCCGGTGCCCGGCCTCGGCCTGCACAACGCCACGAACGTCTGGTATCGGGCGCTGACCACCTACATGACGTCCACCACCGACTACGCGGGCGCCCGCGTCGCCACCCTCCAAGCCGCCGCCGACCTGTTCGGCCGGTCCAGCGAGGCGTACGAGGCCGTCGGCAACACCTGGGCAGCGGTGAACGTGGGCCCGCGCTTCGTTAATCACGTCGCGCTGCCGGTGCCCTCCAAGCAGGAATCCGCGACCGGTCAGCCCGCCACGCTGAGGATCGCGGCGGACACCAGCCGTCCGGGCAGCCTCACGTACGAGGCCACCGGCCTGCCCGGCGGCCTGGCCATCGACCACGAGACCGGCGTGATCTCCGGCATCCCGGCCGAGGCGGGGGAGTTCACCCCGACCGTGACCGTGAGTGCCGCAGACGGATCCGCAGCCGAGGCCGATTTCACCTGGAGTGTCATCGCTTCCGGTGGCGACTTCTTCGTCAACCCGGGCGACGTGCGGGTCCCCGACCTGGGCGATCCGGTCGAGTCCCCGCTCATCGTGACCGGTCGCACCGGCAACGCCCCGAGCACCCTCCAGGTCTCGGTGGACATCGTCCACACCTACCGCGGCGACCTGGCGATCGATCTGGTCGGCCCCGGCGGCACGACGTACCGGCTGAAGAACGTCTCCGGCGACTCCGGCGACGACATCCACACGACGTACACCGTCGACGCCTCCGCCGAACCGGCCGACGGCACCTGGAAGCTCCGCGTCCAGGACCTCTACTCGGGCGACACCGGCTACATCGACAGTTGGAAGCTGACCTTCTGACCAGCGGTCCCGGGTCTGTGGTGCCGGTGGGTATCACAGACCCGGAAGGCGGGTTGTGGCTGTCCGGCTACCGCAGACTCAGCCCCACAGCGGAAAGAGCGCCAGATGTCGTACGCCGCGAGTCGCGGGTGGGGGCAGGGATTCATCGGGCCGCCAGCGCGTCGAGGACCGGTCCTCCCGCCAGACCGAGTCCGAGGGAGACCGCTGTGGCCGCGTACGCGACGACGCGTGCCGTGCGGTCCCCCTCCGTGCGGCCCGGGGAGGCGCCGCGGGAGACCGTGGGCACGATCCAGCGCAGGTAGTAGAACAGGGACGCCACGGTGTTGACGGCGGCGAGGACGGCGAGCCACGCGTAGCCGCCGTCGAACACGGCGGCGAACGCCTGGAGTTTGCCGAGGAACACCGCGGTGGGTGGCGTGCCGACCAGGCCCAGCAGGCAGATGACCAGGCTCGCCGCCAGCAGCGGGCGGTCCTTCGCGAGCCCCCGGTAGTCGTCCACCGTGTGGGCCCGGGGGAGGGCGCAGACGACGGCGAACGCCCCGAGGTTGGTGACCGTGTAGGCCGCGAGGTAGTACAGGAGCGCCTGTTGCGCGAGGTCCGAGCGGTCGACCACGGCCACCGGCATGAGCAGGTAGCCGACCTGGCTGATCGTCGAGTAGGCGAGCAGCCGCTTCACGTCCTGCTGGAAGAACGCGCCGAGGTTGCCCAGCGTCATCGACGCGGCGGCGAGCACGGCGATCAGCGCCGCCCACGGCAGCGGGCCGCCCGCGAAGGCCGCGTCACCGACCCGGAAGAGCGCGGCGAGCGCCCCGATCTTGGGCAGGGTGGTGAGCAGCGCGGCGACCGGCGCGCTGCTGCCCTGCACGGCATCGGGCACCCAGAAGTGCGCCGGCACGCCGCCCGCCTTGAACAGCACCCCCGCCAGCAGCCCGATCGCACCGACGGCGACCAGCGGCTCCGGGGCGTCGCGCAGCGCGTCACCCAGCATCGGGTACAAGGTCGCGCGCCCGGCCGCGTAGAGGACGGTGACACCGGCCAGCAGGAGTACGCCGAGCAGGGCACCGACCACGTAGTACTTGAGGGCGGCCTCGGTGCCCGGACCGTCCTTGCGGAACCCGGCGAGCGTGTACGCGGGGATGCTCGCCAGGAGATACGCGGCGGCGAACAGCAGCAGGTCCTGGGTGCCGGACATCATCAGCGCGCCCAGGGCGGCCAGTTGCACCAGGACGTAGAACTCGCTCTCCCGGGGATCGCCTCGCAGGGGGCGGAAGGAGACACCGAGGACGAGGAGCGTGCCGCCGAGGACGACGATCCGGGACGCGCCGGTCACGGTATCGACGGCGAAGGCTTCCCCGAAGGCCGTCGTGGCGGGCTCGGTGGCCGCCACCGACGCCGCGACGATCCCCGCCACGCACGCGACGACCGCCAGCAGCCCGACGGCCCACTGCCGGGCGCGCGGCAGCCAGGACCCGAGCAGCAGCCCGAGTACCGCCGAGGCCGCCAGCAGCACCTCGGGCAGTAGATCGAGTGGGTTCTCGTTCATCTCGGTCATCGGGCGAGCAACTCCAGGACCGAGCGGGAGGCCGGTTCGATGACGTCCAGCAGGAAGCGCGGTGCCACACCGAGGACGACGGCCAGGACGAGCAGCGGAACCACGGCGAGGCTCTCGTGCACCCGCAGGTCGGCGAACGCACGCGGGGTACCCGGCGCGTCGGGCAGCCGCAACGGCCCCGTGAACACCTGGCGCAGCGCCCGCAGGAACAGCCCGGCCGTGAGGACGATGCCGAGCACCGACAGCGCCGTGGCCAGCGGCTGAGGCCCGAGACTGCCCGTGAAGATCTGGAACTCGGCGATGAAACCGGAGAAGCCCGGAAGCCCCAGCGAGGCGAAGGCCGCGACGCCCGTCATCGCGGCGAACACGGGCGCCACGGCGGCGAGTCCGGAGTAGGCGCCCATGTCGTAGGTGCGTCCGCGCTCGTGGAGCACCCCCGCGAGGAGGAACAGCGCGCCGGTCAGCAGCCCGTGGCTCACCATCTGGGTCACGGCTCCGGTGACGGCGAGGGAGCGCGCCTGCTCGGAGCTGTCCGCCGTTGCGGCCGCCGCGCCGACGGCCAGTACGACATAGCCCATGTGATTCACGGAGGTGTACGCGACCATCCGCTTGAAGTCGGTCTGCGCGAGCGCGACCAGCGCCCCGTGGAGGACCGAGAGCACGCCGATGACGACCAGCACGAGGGCGTACCGGCGCCAGGCCTCGGGCAGCATCGGCATGGCGATCCGTACGAACCCGTACGTGCCCATCTTCAGCAGCACCCCGGCCAGGATCGCCGAACCGGCGGCGGGCGCCTCGACATGCGCGAGCGGCAGCCATGTATGGAAGGGCACCGTCGGGGTCTTCACCGCCAGACCGACCACGACGGCCAGCAGCACCACAGCCCCGTACGCGGACCGCCCGGCGAGCGGGTTCTGCTCGGTCAGCTCGACCATGTCGAAGGTGTGCGGCGACGCGGCGAGATACAGGCCGATGAAGCCGAGCAACAGGGCGAGCGACCCGATGAACGTGTAGAGGAAGAACTTCAACGCGGCACGGGCGGCCTGCCGATGACCCCATCCGGCGATGACGAAGTACATCGCCACGATGGACAGGTCGAAGAAGACGAAGAACAGGATCAGGTCGAGGGCGACGAACAGCCCGAGGCAGGTCGTCTCGAGGAAGAGGAACAGCGCCGCGAACTCACGGATCCGGCGGTTCTCGCGCAGCGAGTAGACCGCGCAGGTGAGGAACAGCAGACAGGTCAGGGCGAGCAGCGGAAGCGACAGGCCGTCGACGCCGACGTGGTAACTGACCCCCGCGCCCGGAATCCAGCGGGCGCGTTCCTCGAACTGCATTCCCCCGCCCGGCTCGTACCCTGCCCACACCGCGATGACCAGGACCAGTTCGACGGCCGACGCCGTCACCCAGACCGCGCGGAACACGGCCGGTGCCGTACGGCGGGGCAGCGCGAACAACAGCAACGCGACGGCCGTGGGCGTGAAGACGAGGGCGGTCAGCAAACGGATCACCTCACGAGGACGAGGACGACGGCGAGGACGGTGAAGGCGGCGACCGCCTGGGCGAGGTACTGGTGCAACTGTCCCGTCTGCGGGCGGCGGGCCCAGCGGCCGAGGGCACGGGTTCCGGCGGCGACCGCGCCGACCGTCCCGTCGACGGCTCGTTCCACGACGTCGTCCGTCCAGCGGGCGAGCCGGACGGCGGCGGAGGCCGAGCCGTCGACGGCACGGTCCAGGACCCGGTCGTCGAACGCCGCGGCGGCGCGCGCCAGTCGCATCGTGGGCGCGACCAGGAGGACATGAGCCGCGCGTTCGAGGCCGAGCCAGTCGGCGAACCCCGACGTCACCCGCGCCGCCAAGGGCAGCGGGCGCGCGCCCCAGCCCCAGGCTGCCGCGGTGGCCAGGAGAGCCAGACCGGCGGAGAATACGAACTCCCAGGCATGTGGGGCGGGTTGACCGGAGACGGCGAGGACACGGCTCACGCTGTCGCGTACCGGAGGGAAGGCCGGAACCACCAGCGCCACGCAGGCGAGGGCCGGCAGGACGAGAGACCCAACGGCACCGGCCGGGATGTGCCGGGCTTCGGGGCGCGCCACCGCCGGACGCCATACGAACCACAACGCCTTGGCGCTGTAGACCGCGGACAGGAGGGCAGCGGCAAGCCCGGCCGCGTACAGCCAGGGACTGCGCTCCAGGGCACCGGCGAGCAGTACGTCCTTGGCGGCCCAGAGGGAGAGCGGCGCAAGCCCGGCCAAGGAGAGCGCGGCCACGGTGAAGGCCATGCCGACCGTACGGTGATGGCGGGCCGCGCCGAGGAGCGCGGGCAACTGCTGGGTGCCCAGCGCGTTCAGCCAAGCGCCCGCCGCGAGAAACAGCAGACTCTTCGCCGCCGCGTGAGCGATGAGCTGGAGCGTGCCGCCGGTCGTGGCGCCCGCCCCTGCCGCCAGGACCATGAAGCCGATCTGCGCACAACTCGACGCGGCCAGCAGCTGTTTGAGGTCGGTCTGTGCGACTGCGACGAGCCCGAGGAGGACGGCTGTGGCCGCCCCCGTCCAGGCGACCACGTCGTCGCCCCAGCCGGAGGCCTCCAGCAGCGGCCCGGTCCGCAGCAGCAGGTACGCGCCCGCGACGACCATGGTCGCCGAATGCAGCAGGGCCGAGACCGGACTCGGGCCCCGCATCGCCTTCGACAGCCAGAAACTGAAAGGCAGTTGGGCCGACTTGCCGAGGGCGGCGACGACCACGCCCGCGGTGATGAACGACAGCCACGGCTCCTCGGCCCGCGCGAGGCCGTCGAGCGAGAGCGACGAGTTCCGACCGCCGCCGCTCGCGAGGGCCGCGCCCGCCGCCAGATAGAGGCCGAGGTCCGCGGTCCGGGTCGTGAGGAAGGCGGTGTCGGCCGCACTCGTACGCTCCGGGTCCCGCCACCAGTACCCGATCAGCGCCCATGAGGTGGCGCCCATGACCTCCCAGCCCATCAGCAGGACCGGGAGAGTGGCGGCGGTGACCGTGACGAGCATGCTCCCGGCGAACAGCAGCATCAGCCCGAAGAACCGCGCCCGCGCCTCACCCGCGCCGAACTCCGCCGCGCTGAAGAGGAGTACGACGAGGGTGACCGCGGTGACCGTGACCGCCAGCAGCCCCGACAGACCGTCCACCGCGAGTCGCATCGGCAGACCGTCAAGGAATGGTGCCTGCGCGCTCGGATGCCGGAAAGCCGCGGCGACGGCGAGTCCCACCGTGGTGGCCGCGACCGCGAGCGCCACGCCCGGCGACGCACGATCGGCCCGCCGCCCCACCACCAGGAGCAGCACACCGGCGCCGAGGGGCAGGGCGACCAGTGCCCACAGCAGAGCGCTCATTCCTTCAACTCCGCAGCCATGTCGGTCATGTCGATCTCCCGCGACCGGAACAGGGCGGTGACGACGGCGAACCCGATGGCCATCTCCAGGGCCATCGCCGTGACCGCCACCACGATCAGGACCTGCCCCTCGGACGCCGCCGGAGCGATGTAGTGCCACGCGGCCGCGGCAGCCAGGATGACCCCGCCGAGCATCAGCTCAAGGCCCATCATCAGCATCACGATGGACTGCTGGGTGAGGGCACCGAACAGGCCGACGCTGAACAGCGCGGCGGCCAGCAGCAGAAACAGCTCCAGACTCACCGGCCGACACCACCCCGTACGGGATCGTCCGCGCGCCGCGCCCGCAGATCGTCTCCGAACCGGTCGTACCGTCCGCGGCGGGTGGCCAGCACGACGGTGGCGACGATCGTCGCGAACAGGGCCATGCCCAGGGTCATCATGGTGAGCATCTGCGGGCCCATAAGCGACATACCGAGTTCCATGGTGGGGTCTGCCGGAGCCCTGCCCCGGCGGGCGGGCCAGGGCGCGAGCAGGATCCCGGCCGCCAGCAGCGCGAAGACCAGGCCGCAGACGACGGCCGCGCCCTTCTTGTTGTGGATCATCGTCATCGGCATGAGCCCGGCCGGGTTCATCATGTACATCACCATGAAGACCGCCATGATGGCCATCTCGATCGTCATCATCAGCACGATGACGATGCCCAGGTAGTCCAGTCCCAGCAGGACGACCAGCCCGCCCACGCACAACAGCGAGGCCAGCAGGGAGAACGTCGCCCGCGCCATGGAGTCGAAGCGGAACACCATCACTCCGCAGACCACCGCAAGGACGGCCAGTACCCAGAAGACCGCGACATCCATCGCCGTACCTCACCTCGCTTCCGTCAGGGAACTCACCGGTTCAGCACCACCACGGCCACGACCAGCGCCTGCACGATCGCCAGCGGGGTCAACACGACCCAGGCCAGCTCCAGATAGCGCTCCGTACGTACGGTCGGAATCGCGCGCCGGACCCCCACCAGGAAGGCCAGGACGGCGGCCGTCTTGAGTACGGTCCACGCCCAGCCGGGCAGCAGCGGCCCGTGCCCGCCGCCCAGGAAGAGCGGCACACTGAACGCCGCGGCCACGACCAGCAGCAGCCACCGGCCACCGAGGAACAGCACCCGGTCCGCGCCCGACAACTCGCCGCCCGCGCCACCCGCCACATCACCTCCGGCGGGCTGGTCGAACGGCCCCCAGAACGCCATCGCCATGGCACTCAGCAGATAGATCCCGAAGGCCACCGGCATCCACACCACGAACCACAACCCCGCCTGGGCGTCCACGACTTGACCGACCCGCAGCGACTCGGCGCCCAGCGCGGCCGTGGTGATGGCCAGCATGTGCGGCAGCTCGTACGTCAGCCCCTGGGCGAGGAAGCGGTAGCCGCCGATGAGCGAGAGCGTCGAGTTCGGCCCCCAGCCCGCCAGCCAGACCGCCGCCCACGCCAACGCCTCCATCGCGTTGAACCAGACGATCCCTTCCGGCAGATCACTCACCGACCGGAAACCGAGGGGCAGTACGACGGCGGCCAGGACGGCGGCGACAGGGAGGAGAGCCGCTCCGATGCGGGCCAGAGGCAGGTCCGACGCCCGGGTCCGCCGAGGCTGCTGGACCAGTTGCCGGAGGACCTGGCGACCGGGCTCCGCCGCGCGGACCGCCGCCTCCCGCAGCGAGCCGGGCCGCCCGTACCGGGCTCCCGCCGCGAGCAGGGCGTCGAACCCGGCCGTCACCAGGGCCACCCCGACCAGCAGAGCGGGCAGCACGAGAACCGCCCACAGCGGAGCGCGCTCACCCATGGTTGCGGTCACCCATGGCTGTGGACCGTTCCGGCCGCCGGTACGTGAGTCGGCTCGTCGAGGTCCGGATCCAGGCTTGCGACGATGATCCGCGCACAGGCGAACTCCGTTCCTTCGAGCAGCGGGGGGAGGCTGTCCAGCAGGGCCCTCGACGGAGGCACGGCCGCGTCGAGTCTCCCGCGGGGTCCGACGGGTTCGGCCGCGTCGAGAACCTCGGTGGCCCCGCAGGCCGCCGCACTCCGTCCCACCGCGTCGAGCCACACGAGCATGCGGCTGTACGCGTCCCCGTCGGCGACCAGAGCCGGTCCTGTCACCCCACGGTGACGCGCGTGCTCGGCGGACAGCGCCCCGAGCCCCGTAGTCAACCATCGCAGCGTCCGCGAGCGCTGGGCCCGACGGATCAACGGGCGTACGAGGGAGGTGAGTTCGGCGGCATCGTCACCGGCCAGGGCGCGATCCCGTACGTATCGCGTCCGTGCGGCCATGTCGTCCCAACCGGTCACGGCGAAGAACCTGCCCAGGCTGTCCAGGTGGGCCGCGCAGAGCCGTCGTGCCGCCTCGCCCTGCGAAACGTGCTCACCGTCGGCGGCACGCAGCCATGGTTCGTCCCAGAAGGGCGGACGGGGTGACGGGGGAGCGGCCACCGGTTCGACGGTGACCTGTTGCACGACGTCGCCCTGGAGAGCCAGGCGCAGGATCAGCCCCGCGGGCCAGTCGGCGAGGACGGGCCCGAGCGGCACATGCAGTACGTCGAGGCGCAGACCGTCCCGGTCGTCGGCCCGGTCCGCCATGGGAAGTCCCTCGATGAGGCCGCCCATGTCGTGCCCCGCGTGATCGTGATGGCCACCGTGCATGTCGTGACCGCCGTGGTCCGAATGCGGAGCGGTATCACTGTTCTGTTGGTGCTCGTGGTGCTCGTGGTGCTCGTGGTGCTCGTCGTGCTCGTCACGGGCGTGGTGGGTGTGGTGGCTCTCGTGCTCTCCGCGCTGAAGGTCCGCGAGCCCGCGGTCCAGAGCGTCGGCGACCCGCTCGGGATCCGTGATCCGCACTTGGGCCTTGGGTGCCGGAATGCCACGCCATAGACCTGCGACGACTCCGTCGCTCTCCTCGCCCTCGCTCCCGAGGTCGCCGGCGATGACCAGCAGGTCAGCCTCCGCCGGCCCGCTCACACACGACCAGCCACGACGTGCCAACTCCGCTTCCACCGCGAGCCGTTGACGCGTGGCACCGGCGGACACCGCGAGGAGGACGCCCGGCCGCGACACGGCAGCCCGCGCGAGTGCGCGTCTCAACTCCACCGGAACGCCCCCTCGCGCCAGGCGTACGCGACCCCCGCGAGCAGGATCCCCAGGAAGAGGAACATCTCGACGACGGCGCTGGTGCCGACGGCCGAGACGACCTTCGTCCACGGGTACATGAAGAGCATCTCCATGTCGAAGGCGAGGAAGACCATCGTGACGGGGTACCAGCGCACGTGGAACCGGGAGAGCGGGTGTTCCTGAGGTTCGAGTCCGCCGCTGAACGGGCCGGTGTGCACGGGCTCGCGGACCGCCCGCAGTGCGACGGACAGGCCATGGAGCAGTACGACGGCCGCGACGATCAGTACGAGGAGTACGAGTACCGGTTGCCAGTCCGATGTCTCCACTGTCTCCACGCGGGTCCCTTCCCGGCGACCGCTCTCGGACGGTCACCACGCCAGGCAGCATGTCAGCCGTCCGTGGAGGACGGAACGCACGACACCAGCTGCCTCCTCTTGCCCATACTCGGATGTCAGTTCGCCGCGCGGAACGAGCGCAGGCGCAGGGAGTTGCCGACGACGAACACCGAGGAGAAGGCCATGGCCGCTCCGGCGATCATCGGGTTGAGCAGGCCCGCCGCGGCGAGCGGCAGGGCTGCCACGTTGTAGGCGAAGGCCCAGAAGAGGTTGGACCGGATGGTGCCGAGGGTGCGACGGGCGAGACGGATGGCGTCGGCCGCGGCGCGCAGATCACCCCGTACGAGCGTCAGGTCGCCGGCCTCGATCGCGGCGTCCGTGCCGGTGCCCATGGCGAGGCCCAGGTCGGCCTGGGCGAGGGCGGCCGCGTCGTTGACGCCGTCGCCGACCATCGCGACCGAACGGCCCTCGGCCTGGAGCCGCTTGACGACGTCGACCTTGTCCTGCGGGAGCACCTCGGCGATGACGTCCTCGGGCGCGATGCCGACCTCGCGGGCGACCGATTCGGCCACGGCCCGGTTGTCGCCGGTCAGCAGGATCGGTGTCAGGCCAAGGGCGCGCAGCCGTGTGATCGCCTCCGGGCTGGTCTCCTTCACCGCGTCGGCGACTTCGAGGACCGCTCGCGCCTTGCCGTCCCAGGCGACCGCGATGGCGGTGCGTCCGGCCGCCTCGGCCTCGGCCTTGGCCCGCGTCAGGTCCTCGGGCAGTTCCATGGCCCAGTCCGCGAGCAGCCGCTCGCGGCCGACGAGGACGGCGTGACCGTCGACGACGCCCTGCACACCGAGACCGGGTACGTTCGCGAAGTCCTCGGGCGTGGGCAGGGAACCCAGCTTCTCCAGTGCCCCGTCGGCGACGGCGCGGGCGATCGGGTGCTCGGAGGAGTGCTCCAACGCGCCTGCCAGGCACAGGACTTCGGCCTCGTCGGTGGTGTCGGCGGTGTGCACGGCCAGCAGGGTCATACGGCCAGTGGTGACCGTGCCGGTCTTGTCCAGGACGATCGTGTCGACGCGGCGCGTGGACTCCAGGACCTCGGGGCCCTTGATGAGGATGCCGAGTTGGGCGCCGCGGCCGGTGCCGACCATGAGCGCGGTCGGGGTGGCGAGGCCGAGGGCGCACGGGCAGGCGATGATCAGTACGGCGACGGCGGCGGTGAAGGCGGCCGTCAGCCCGGCCCCGTTGCCCAGCCAGAAACCGAGGGTGCCCAGCGCGAGAGCGATCACGACCGGTACGAACACGGCGGAGATGCGGTCCGCGAGGCGCTGGGCCGAGGCCTTGCCGTTCTGCGCGTCCTCCACCAGTTTGGCCATCCGGGCGAGTTGGGTGTCGGCGCCGACCCGGGTGGCCTCGACGACCAGACGGCCCCCCGCGTTGATCGTGGCGCCGGTGACCGGGTCGCCCGTGGAGACCTCCACCGGCACGGACTCACCGGTGAGCATCGAGGCGTCCACCGCCGAGGAACCCTCGACGACCGTCCCGTCCGTGGCGATCTTCTCGCCCGGGCGTACGAGGAAGCGGTCGCCGACCTTCAACTCGGCGGTCGGGACGGTCTGTTCGCGGCCGTCGGGACGCAGTACGGTGACGTCCTTCGCGCCCAGTTCGAGCAGCGCCTTGAGCGCCGCGCCCGCCTTCCGCTTGGAGCGGGCCTCGAAGTACCGGCCGGCCAGGATGAAGGCGGTCACACCGGCGGCGGCCTCCAGATAGATGTTCCCGGCGCCGTCCCCGCGGGCGATCGTCAGCTCGAAGGGGTGCGTCATGCCGGGCGTGCCCGCGGTGCCGAGGAACAGGGCCCACAGCGACCACAGGAACGCGGCGGAGGTGCCCACCGAGATCAGCGTGTCCATGGTGGCCGCGCCGTGCCGCGCGTTGGTGAACGCCGCCCGGTGGAACGGCCACCCGGCATACGTCACGACCGGCGCCGCCAGCGTCAGGGACAGCCACTGCCAGTACTCGAACTGCAGGGCCGGGACCATCGCCATCGCGACGACGGGCACCGAAAGCACCACCGCGGTGACCAACCGCTCGCGCAGCGACCGTAGTTCGTCGTCCGCGCCCGACGCCCGGTCACCGCTCTCGGGCTCGGCGCGTGCGGGCACCGGCTCGTGCGCGGTGTACCCGGTCTTCTCGACGGTGGCTATCAGGTCCTGGACGGAGACGTCACCGTCGTAGGCGACCTTGGCCTTCTCGGTGGCGTAGTTGACGGTGGCGGTGACCCCGTCCATGCGGTTGAGCTTCTTCTCGATACGCGCCGCGCACGAGGCGCAGGTCATGCCGCCGATGGCGAGCTCTACCTCGGCGCCGGTCGTCGTGGTGGTCACGGGCTGCTCCTCGTACGGGGTGGGTGGCCAGGACCCGGTGCTGCCGGGGCCCGGCCGATGCGGGGGAGGACCAGGGGTCAGGCCCGGCCGGTCAGCTCGTAGCCGGCCTCGTCGACGACCTCGGCGATCAGCGTGTCGTCCGGCTCGGCGGCGCCGACGACGGTGACCCGACCGGTGTCGAGGTCGACGTCGACCCCGGTCACGCCGTCCAGCTCGCCGATGACCTTGGTGAGCGTGGCCTTGCAGTGGCCGCAGGTCATGCCCGAGACGGCGTAGGTCGTGGTGACGGTGGTGGTGACGCCCTCGGTCGCCGTGGCGCTGTCGGCGGTGGTGGTCGAGCAGGAGCCGTCGGTGGAGCAGCAGGACGAGGACATGGGTTCCTCCTGGTGAATGTGGTCGATCCGGATACGGGGCAGGGGTATCTGTGCCGAGATCCTGTATACCCCTCTAGGGTATCTGGCGCAAGTGTTGCAGTCGCCTTGACTTGATACCCCCTAGGGGTATGGTGAAGTGCATGGAGAGGCGTCGCGCCCCAAGCCGTCGGCCCCGTTTCCCAGAAGATGACCTCAGGAGATGACCATGCACACCGGAGTGAAGATCACCGCGTTCGCCGCCGCACTCGCCGCGACCTTCGGCACCGCGTACGGCGTGGGCCAGGGCATCGACCCCGTCGTCGCGGACCGCGAGCCCGCGAGCCACGACACCCACGCCGCATCGTCACCAGAGCCGGAGGGGGGCGGGGGCCGCGCGGAGCGGGAGTCTGCGTCGGAGGGGCAGTCGCCTGCGGCCGGCGGACTGCAGATCTCCGAGAACGGCTACACCCTCGACCTGAAGACTCCCCGGATCGAAGCCCGGCAGCGCACCGACCTGCGCTTCGCCATCCAGGACGACAAGGGCCGCCCGGTGACCTCGTACCAGCGCGAACACGAGAAGGAACTCCACCTCATCGTGGCCTCACGCGACCTGGTCACCTACCGTCACCTGCACCCCACGCGCGCCGCCGACGGCACCTGGAGCATCCCCGTCGAGCTGCCCCGGGCAGGCGGCTACCGGGTCTTCGCCGACTTCACTCCGGCGGGGAAGGGGGCCGAGAACCTCACTCTCGGCGCCGACCTCGCGGCCTCGGGCCCGTACGAGGCGCAGGGCCTGCCGGCGGCGAGCGCGACGGCCAAGGTCGACGGATACGAGGTCAAGCTGGCGGGCGGCCTGCGACCGGGCGCGGCCGGGGAAGTGGAGCTGAACGTCTCCCGCGACGGCAAGCCCGTCACCGACCTCCAGCCCTATCTCGGTGCCTATGGCCACCTGGTCGCCCTGCGCTCCGGCGACCTCGCGTACCTCCACGTCCACCCCAACGGCGAACCCGGCGACGGGAAGACCGCGCCCGGCCCCGGCATCTCGTTCACGGCCACCGCGCCGAGCCCGGGCTCGTACCGCCTCTTCCTCGACTTCAAGCACCAAGGCGTGGTCCGGACCGCCGCGTTCACCGTGCGGGCGGGTGAGGCGTCGGGCGGCGACGGCGACCAGGGCGAGACCGCCGAAGAGACCTCGGGTGGGCACGGGCACTGAACGGAACCGGCTCAGCTGAAGGGTGGCGTCCGAGGAGCGGCGTCATGACGTGTCCTGGACCGGTAGGCGCAACCGGAGTTCGTAGCCGCCGTCCGTCGTCGGGCCGGAAGTGACGGTACCGCCGAGGAGTTCGGCCCGCTGGCGCAGGCCGACGAGCCCGTGGTGGGCGCCGGGCAGGGGGAGCGCGGGGCGGGTGGGCGAGGCGTTCGTGACAGTGGCGTGGACCGTGTCGTCCGCGTGGTGGACGTGGATGGCGGCGGTGGCGCCGGGTGCGTGCTTGCGAACGTTGGTCAGTGCTTCCTGGACGGTCCGGTAGACGGCGCGCTGGACGGTCGCCGGCAGATCGTCGGGCAGGTCCGTGCGCAGGTCGGCCTCGATGCCGCTGGTGTCGACCAGCCGCTGGAGATCCGCCAGGGACGGCTGGGGAGTCAGCTCCGTGGGACGGCTTCCGGAAGCGCGCAGCACGCTGACCATGTGCCGCAGCTCGTCCAGTGTCTGCACGCTGAGCCGCCGGATCGTGGCCGCCGCCTCCCTCGCCTCCGCGTCCTGCGTGCCCACCTGGAGCACTCCGGCCCGTACCGCGATCAGGCTGACCTGATGGGAGACCACGTCGTGCATCTCCCGGGCCAGCTGCGCGCGTTCCTTCGCCAGCACGCTCTGGGCCAGCAGCAGGCGCTCGTGCTCCCGCGCCTCGGATATCTCGGACAGCCGCAGGGAGAGTTCGCGTCCGGTCTGGACGAGCTGGCCGAGGAAGACGGGAGCGACGCCTGTGGCCAGGCTGTAGGTGACCATGAGCAGGTCGGAGGCGTCCGACAGATCGGCGAACTCCGGCGAGGGCCATGACCACTCGGTGATGTCGCAGGCCGCGAAGGCCATGGCGCAGGCGGCCAGCAGGACGCGACGGCGGGTGAGGCAGGCGAGCGTGTACAACGCGATCAGGGTGGCCAACACCGCGTCGCCGACCAGTGTCGCCGGCAGCGCGAGCAGGAAGGTCGGCAGTGGCAGACGGCGACGGAGTGCGAGAGAGAAAGCGGCGAGCAGGGCGCAGACCATGCGCCCTGGCTCTCCGCTGTCGAAGTGGATCCAGACGTCCAGCAGGCAGACCGCGATGAGCGCGGCATCCGTGAGTGGAGCGGGCACCCGGCGGGATCTCATCCGGGCTCCCGGTCCCGCGAGGGACTTCATCCGGGCTCCCCGTCCCGCGAGGGACCTCATCCGGGCTCCCGGTCCCGCGGCGGCCTGAGCAGACCCGCGCGTTCGGCGAGCAGGGCCGCCTGGACGCGGCTGCCCACCTCCAACTTGGAGAGGACGGCGCTCACATGGTCCTTGACCGTGCCGATGCTCAGGTGCATCCGCGCACCGATCCCGGTGTTGGACAGTCCCTCGGCGATGAGGACCAGAACGGCACACTCGCGCTCGGTCAGCCGGGCGACGCAGCGGGCGGCCGCCTCGTGAGGGCCGTTGTCCAGATAACCGTCCACCACGGTCCGGGTGACCCGGGACGACAGGACGACGCCGCCATCGGCCAAACTGAGTACCAGCAGCGGCAGTTGCACCGGATCGGTGTCCTTGAGCAGAAACCCGGCCGCCCCCGAGCGCAAGGCCGTCGCCACGTACTCGTCCATGTCGAACGTCGTGAGCATGGCCACCGTGGGCGGCTGCGGCAGCCGGCGCAGTTCGGCCAGGACGGTGAGCCCGTCCACGTCCGGCATCCGGATGTCGAGCAGTACGACATCGGGGCGGAACTCCCGCGCCGCGTGGACCGCCTCGCCGCCGGGAACCGCCGCCACCACCTCGATACCGTCCGCGGAGTCGAGGATGTGCCGAAAGCCCGTACGGATCAGTGCCTCGTCGTCGACCACCAGTACCCGGATCACCTGCGCTCCCCTCACCCCGGGGCCGCCGTTGGAGTCCCTACGACGCCCGGGGGCGCCCGCCGGTTCCCATGCGTCGGCGCGCGCCGGGCGACGGGGGCGGCTCCGGCCGGTCGGCGGGGCAACTCCGGCCACCTGCCGGATGTGTCCCGGCCCGGGTGTGCCTGACGCTGATGGGCATGACACAAGACGCGCCATCGGCCCCACCGTCTATGTCCCCGGCGACATCCAATTCGCCGGGTCCCGCCGCGGAGAAAGGCGGTCCTCCCGTCATCGTCCCCGCGCCGTCGGCGGGGCGGCTCATCGGTATCGATCTGGCCCGCGGACTCGCGGTCCTCGGCATGTACGCGGCCCATGTCGGCCCGGAACCGTCGGTGGGCGGGCCGCTGGGCTTCGTCCTGGAGCTGGCGCGCGGGCGTTCCTCCGCGCTCTTCGCCCTGCTCGCCGGTTTCTCGCTCGTGCTCATCACCGGCCGCGCACGCCCCCGCACGGGTCGCGCCGGACGGCAGGCAGTGGGCAGGATCGTCATCCGCAGTGCGGTCCTGGTCGTGCTGGGCTTCGCACTGACCGCGCTGGACACCGACGTCGAGGTGATCCTCGCCTTCTACGGGCTGATCTTCCTCGTCGTGCTTCCGCTGTACCGGCTGCGGGCCCGCACACTCGCGATCATCGGCGCCGCGAGCGCGCTGGTCATGCCTCAAGTGCTGTACGTGATCCGCCAGTCGATCGACAACGGGGACCGGGCCGACACCGTCATCCGCTGGGACCCGCTGGCGCGGATCAGCGACACGGACGGCCTGGTCGAGCTGTTCTTCACCGGCGAGTACCCGGTGCTCACCTGGATGCCGTTCATGATCGTCGGGATGGCGGTGGCCCGGCTCGACCTCGGCCGGGCCAGGATCCGTACCCGACTCGCCCTGGTCGGCGGCGGGTTGGCCGTACTCGGCTACGGCCTCTCATGGCTGGCCCTGCGGCTCGTCCCGGACGCGTACGCCACCGTCGCAGCCGCCACGGACGGAGACTCGGCGGCCTCGGCCTGGTGGTCCGACACCGTCGGCTATCCCACGGACGGCGCCCCGGCCGCCTGGCTGCTGGTGGCCGCGCCGCACAGCCAGACGACCTTCTCCATTCTCGGCAACACCGGCGTCGCGCTTCTCGTGGTGGCCGCGTGTGTCGCCGTCACGGCCCGGATGCCCCGCGTCACGCGGCTGGCCACGCCCGTCGCCGCGGTCGGCATGATCTCGCTCACCGCCTACGTCCTGCACATCCTCGCCATCTACGTGGTCGGCATGGAGGAGGAGACCGTTCCGGCGCTGGTCGCGCTGCTCGTCTTCATCGCGACCGCCCTGCTCCTGGCGACCGTCTGGACACGACGCTTCCGCCGCGGCCCTCTGGAGTACCTGCTCCACGCCACCACGCGCGTCACCCGCCACATCAGGTGACGTCCGGATCAGCGCGGCTCCCGTACCGCCCGCTCCGACCGGGGGTACGGGAGTTGGCGCTCAGGGCCGGCTCGCCGCGAAGAACGGCATGCTGTCGAGCGGGACGATCTCGACGTTCTTGCCGGTGCGCGGGGCGTGGACGGCCTTGCCGTCGCCCACGTACATCCCGTTGTGCTGGTTGTCGTTGTACCAGTAGATGATGTCGCCGGGTCGCAGGTCCGACCGGGAGACCTTGCGGCCGGCGTCGTACTGCTGCTTGACCGTGCGCGGCAGCGACACACCCGCCGCGCGCCAGGCGGCACCGGTCAGGCCCGAGCAGTCGAAGGAGTCGGGCCCGGTCGAGCCCCACTCGTAGGGCTTGCCGAGCTGCGCGTACGCGAAGTCGAGCGCCGCCTCGGCGCGACCGCTCGCCGGGCCGTTGTACGTGGCCGCCGCGTCACTGCTGCCCGACGCCCTGTCCGCGCGCTCCTGTTCGGCCTCCATGCCGGCGCGCTGCCCGGCCGTCAGGCTGTTGAGGAGCGTGCGGGCCTCGGCGAGCTTGCCCTGGATCTCGTCCTTCGTGTCCGCCGCCTTGGCGCGCGTCTCCTCCAGGGACTCCAGCCGCTTCGTGACGGTCGCGCGTTCCTGCGCGAGTTCCCGCTGCGCGCCCCGCATCGCCCGCAGGGCATCGGCCTGCCGGTCGCTCGTACGGCCCAGCAGCTCGGCCTGGTCGAGATAGGAGTCCGGGTCGCCGGAGAGGAAGAGCTGGACGCTCGGGTCGATCCCGCCGTTGCGGTACTGGGCCGCCGCCAACGGGCCTATTTCCTCGCGCAGTTCGTTGATCTCCTGCTGCTTGCGGGCCAGCCGGTCCCGGGCACGGTCGGCCTCGCGGCGCAGCTTCTTCTCCTCCTCGCGGATCCGGTTGTACTCCTCGGTGGGAGCCTCCGCCTCTTCGTAGAGCTTCTCCACCTGCTTGCGCACCTCGTCCACCGAGGGCTTGGGAGCGGCCTGGCTCTGCGTCGGCAGGAGGCTGACGGCACCGGCGGCGACGCCGAGGGTGGCTATCCGGGCCCGGCCGGGCGGCTTGGGCCGACGGTGCGTTCCCATCGTGGGGTGACTCCTCTGTGCGTGCGCCAGGTGACACTCAAGTGCTTTAGAACTTAGTTGCTTAGTAGTCGGCATCGCAAGCGAACGCGAACATCACGAGCGAGCACGCGTGACGGACGTCCCCCGCGGCGTCGGTCAGCCGAGTCCGGGCGGGCAGGCGACCAGGAGCGGCAGCAGCGGAACCGCCACGGCCGCCGCGGCCACGGAACTCCACAGGGCGGGGTGCGGCGCCTGACACGGGCCCAGGATCCGCTGCACCCGGATGAGCGCGGCATGGCCGCCCACGGCGAACGCGCCCTTGGGGACGCGGGCCGCGACCATCTCGTACATGGCGGTGGCCAGCGCGTCGCGGGAGTGGCTGCGCAGGGCCCGGTCGTCCGCGATCATCTCCAGCAGGAGCGCGGTCTGCTCCCGGGCATGGCGGGCCAACGGCAGCCGACGGAACACCGAGTGGAACGCCTCCATGGCGGCCAGGGCCAGATGGTGGCGGCCCGCGACGTGGGCCCGCTCGTGTTCCAGTACCGCGCCGAGCTGGTCCGGCGTGAGCCGGCGAACGGCCGCGTCGCTGACGACGATCCGCGGATGCCGGCCGGGCAGGCAGTAGGCGGCGGGGGTGTCGTACGGAAGGACCGTGGCGCACAGCCGGGCCGAGCGCCGGCCCACCAGGTCCAGGGCCTGCCGATGGCGACCGCGCGCCCGCCGGGCCCGTACGACGTGGAAGGCGAAACTCGCCGCCAGGGCGGTCCCGATGGCGGCGGGCAGTGCGACGGCGAGGCGGTGCGTCGCGTCGGGATCGGGCGGGCCCCCGTCCAGGTGCAGCCCGCACGCGTGCAGGAAACCGACCAGCCCGGCATGCAGATGCTCGGTCGGCATGGCGAGGTTGTACACGGTGAGCGCGGCGCCGATCGCGAACGAGACCGTCAGGGCGTGCCACACCACCGCCGCCAGGGCGGGGGCCCGGTGCGGCCAGCCGCTGCGCAACAGCAGATGCGGGGCCGCGATGCCGACGAGTGCCGTGTAGGCAGCCAGGACGGGTGCCGCGTTCATGACTTGGCCTGTCGTCCCACGGTCCGCAGGGCCTTGCGCAGGGCGGAGACCTCCTCGTCCGACATGTTCTCGACGAAGTGCACCAGGGCCGCGGGCCGGTCCTTGCTGGCGCCGAGACCGTCCTCCATGAGCGCGGCGGCGTACGCCTCGCGGCTGCGCACCGGGGTGTACAGCCAGGCGCGGCCCTGCTTCCCGCGCAGCAGCCAGCCCTTGTTGTAGAGGATGTTGGTCACGGTCATCACCGTGGTGTACGCGACGGGGCGCGACCTGTTGATGTCGTCGACGACCTCGCGGACCGTCGCCGGACGGCCCCATATCCAGAGGCGGTCCATGATCTCCGCCTCCAGGTCCCCCAGCCGTCGCATGGCTCTGACTTCCCTTCGCCGTCGAGTACGCAGTGCCATAGTAGACGGCGGGCGTGTCAGGCTTCCCGGGCGGAGGGCCCGGTGTGCGGTGCTTGGCATGGCCTTGATACCCCGGGCAGGTATCATCCCCCGGTGTCTGCTCCAGTGGCACCTGAGACGCAAGGGACCCATGGCCAGTGTCTGCGATGAGGCGGTGAACCGCCTCGGACAGCTCGCTCGACCGCGCTCGACGTCGCGGTTCGGCGGCGGGCTGCTCCTGTGCGCGCTGCTCCTCGGGCTGGTCGGTATGCACGGCCTCGGGCCGGTTCCCGCGGGCGGCGCCGCCTCAAGTCATGGTCATGGCGCGATGCCGACGGCCGCGCCCATGCCTGCGCCCATGCCTGCGCCCATGGCCGCGCCCATGGCCGCGCCCTTGAGTGTCATGGCGTCGACGCCGGACTCGTGCGAGCACGGCGAGGGCGGCTCCAACGGGCACGCCGAGCACGCGGATCCCACGTGTGCGTCCGTGTCAGTCGCCGGTTCGCCCGCGGTGGTGCCCGTGCTGCTGCCCGATGTGGCGGCCCGCGTCGGCGTGCCACGGGCCGGTACCGCTCCGACCGGAAGCGGTCCCGACGGCGGCCGGGCGCCGCCCGCACTCTCCGAACTCCAACTCCTGCGGATCTAGAGCGGCCCGCGAGGCGTCGCACGCCATACGGCGCGGCGCCGTGCATCGGCATGCCCTGCATCCGTTCAACCCCAGGAGTTCCACCATGACCGCGCACCGCACGCTCGTCCGCCGTACCGCCCTCGCCGTCACCGCGGGAGTGGCCGCTCTCGTCCTCGCCGCCTGTGGCGGCAGCGGCGACGGACACGACATGGGGTCCATGGAGTCCGACTCCAGCCCCACCGGGTCCGCCTCGGCCAAGGCCGGCGACTACAACGACGCGGACGTCGACTTCTCCAAGGAGATGATCCAGCACCACCGTCAGGCCGTGGACATGGCCGAACTGGCCGCCGGCCGCGCCTCCTCTCAGGAGGTCAAGGACCTGGCCGCGAAGATCAAGGGGGCACAGGACCCGGAGATCAGGACCATGTCCGGCTGGCTCACCTCGTGGGGCGAGGAGGTTCCCAAGAAGATGTCGGCGGAGATGTCGGGCGGCATGGACCACGACATGTCCGCCGCCATGCCCGGCATGATGAGCGGCCAGGACCTGGACAAGCTGGAGAAGGCCTCAGGTACCGAGTTCGACAAGACGTTCCTCACGATGATGGTCGAGCATCACGAGGGTGCGATCGAGATGGCCAAGACCGAGAAGACCGACGGCAAGTACGGTTCCGCCACCAAGCTCGCGGACGACGTCGTGACGGCCCAGACAGCCGAGATCAAGCAGATGAACGAGATGCTCGGCAAGAGCTGACGCGTCGCCGGAAGCGCATCGCCTGGAACGCGCCGACTGGAGCGCGTCGGCGAAAGGCGGTGGGCCGACGGGGTCTTGCCCTCTCGGCCCACCCGCCGCCGCGATGCGTACGGGACGCCGCGGTGCCCACAGGACCGCGGGGTGCTTATGGGACGCCGCGCTGCATACGCGCCCGGCGCGGGCGCCGTTCGCGAGGGGACCGTTTGCGCGGGGGACCCCGTCCGTCGATCTTCGGCGGCATACGCGTGAACGGCCGCCTGCGTTCACCCGTATCCCTTGTCGTACGCCCGGCCGCTCGCGCGGGCGGGAACAGCCCGGATACGGAGAGGTACGTGTCACAGCAGCCACAGCGAGGACGAACCGGCCGCGCCTTCACTGCTCGTGGGGTGCGCAGCGTCGCCCTGATCGGCAGCCTGGCCCTTCTCCCCCTGGCCACGGCCTGCAGCGGGGGCGAGGACGACACCGCGGTGGACAACAAGGCATCGACCAGCCCCGTGGTAGCGGTCGTGGCACCGGCGAAGGTCGAGGTCATAGCCAACCTCACCGGCTGCAAGGTCAAGATCCGAACCGACGCGGACGAACTCCGCGAGGGCGTCTGCCACACCCCCGAGGGCGACTACCTCATCACGACCTTCCCCGAGGAGAAGTACAAGCTGACCTGGCTGGACAGCGCCGCCATCTACGGGGGCAAGTACCTCGTCGGCCCGCGCTGGGCCATCAGCGCCAAGCCGAAGATGCTCGAGCCGCTGCGGGCGAAAGTCGGCGGCACCATCCAGGACTTGACGGTCACGTCCACGCCGGGACCTGCCCCGAGCGCGTCGTAGCGGCGGCAGCCGGATTCTGCGCTTGTTGTAGTTGTAGAGCGGCTGCCGCACCCTGTAAGGCAGTTCGGTGCGGCTGCCGACACGAGTCGGCTCAGGGGCGTGCGCGGGCCGGTCGTACAGGGCGTCCTGCAGTTCCACGCGTCCGCTTCCTCCGGCGACGGCCCACGCGGGCAAGGGAGTTCGGCAGGCGTACGTGGCGGTCGCGGACGGCGTCCGCTTCATCCGCGGCCACCGCCTCATCGTGGGCCTGGTGCTCATCGACGTCGCGGCATGGTCTTCACCATGCCGCAGGCCCTGTATCCCGTCCTGGCCGACGAGCAGTTCGGCGGCGGCCCGGTCCCTGCCCGGTGCGGGGGTGCCCGGTGGGGGAGTTGGCTGGATGCGTTCTGCGCGAAGCGTTGACTAGAAAGCGCTTGCCCCTTACGTTTCCCGTTCAGCAGCGTGACCCGCCGCCGGCATCTCGTATATGAGATGCCAGATGCCGCATGTGGTACGGCCTGGGGGCGTGCACTCTCCAGGACGGCGCCACGAGCCGCATGCGGCTGCGCTGCATTCGCAAGGCGATCCAAATGGTGTACGTCGTTCACATATCTGATGAATGGACGCTCTCGAAGGGACGCACCCGCATGCGTACTCGCCCCCCACGCACACCCCCGAGGAGACGGCTCCTCCCCGCGGCCGCAGTCGCGGCAGTCGCTCTCGCCACCGCACTCGGCACCGCCGTCGTTCTGCCGCAGTCCGCGGGTGCCGCCGAAACCTCCCCCATCGGCTTCGGTGCGGGCACCACGGGCGGCGGTGGTGCGAGTGCCGTCACCGTCTCCACGCTCGCCGCGTTCAAGACGGCCGTCACCGGCAGCACGGCCAAGGTGGTCAGGGTCAACGGCCTGATCTCGCTGACCGGTCAGGTAGACGTCGGCTCCAACACCACGGTGCTGGGCGTCGGTTCGTCGTCCGGCTTCACCGGCGGTGGGCTGCGGCTGAAGGAAGTGACGAACGTCGTCATCCGCAACCTCAACATCAGCAAGCCGCTCGCGCCCTCCGACGGCGTCACCGTGCAGAAGTCCACGAAGGTGTGGATCGACCACAACTCCTTCTCGGCGGACCGCGACCACGACAAGGACTACTACGACGGTCTGCTGGACATCAACCACGCCTCCGACAACGTCACCGTGTCCTGGAACACCTTCAAGGACCACTTCAAGGGCTCGCTCGTCGGTCACAGCGACAACAACGCGACCGAGGACACCGGTCACTTGAAGGTCACGTACCACCACAACCACTTCAGCAACGTCTACTCGCGCATCCCGAGCCTGCGCTTCGGCACCGGTCACTTCTACGACAACTACGTCGAGGGTGCCGACACCGCCGTGCACTCCCGCATGGGCGCGCAACTGCTCGTCGAGAACAACGTCTTCCGTACGACGAAGATCGCGGTCACGACGAACCGCAGCAGCGACGTGGACGGCTACGCCAACCTGCGCGGCAACGACCTCGGCGGAGCCGCCACCGAGGTCTCGCAGTCCGGCACCTTCACCACCGCTCCGTACAGCTACACCGCCGAGCCCGCCTCCTCCGTCGTCGCCTCGGTGACGAGTGGTGCGGGCGCCGGAAAGCTTTGACCGACCCCCACGATCCGGCGACCCCCACAATCCAACGACCCCCACAACCGGAAGAAGGCACAGGGACATGACTTCTCCAGCGACCCCGCGCGCCCGTCGACGCGCGCTGACCGGCAGTCTGGCCGCACTCGGCCTCTCATCTGTCATGATCACGACAGTCGGAGCGCCGCCGGCGAGTGCCGCCACCTGGCCGACGGCCACCGGCAGTACACCCGTGAGTTCGACCATCGCGGTCTCGGGCGTCAGGGACGGCGGCATGGTGCGGTACTACGGAAGCGGTGATCTGGCCGGTAGCGGCCAGGAGGAGGGCCAGGACCCGATCTTCAGGCTCGCCGCCGGCGCGACCCTGAGGAACGTCATCATCGGCGCGCCCGGCGCCGACGGCATCCACTGCGAGGGCAACTGCACCCTGCAGAACGTGTGGTGGGAGGACGTCGGCGAGGACGCCGCCACCTTCCGCGGCGGCTCGACGTACACCGTGACCGGCGGCGGCGCCAAGAAGGCGGCCGACAAGGTCTTCCAGCACAACGGGCCCGGCACCCTGAACATCTCCAACTTCGCCGTCAGCGAGTTCAAGACGCTGTACCGCTCCTGCGGCGACTGCTCCACGCAGTACACACGCAGGGTGAACCTCAGCAACATCGAGGTCACCGGCACGGGGTCCACCGCGCGGCTCGTCGGCATCAACGTCAACCGGAGCGACGTGGCGACGCTGCGAGGCATCACGATCCTGAATGACTCCGGTCGAAAGGTCATCCCCTGCCAGAAGTACAACAACAACACCGCGGTCGGTACGGGCCCCGACAGCACCAACTGCCTGTACGCGACGTCGGACATCACCTACAGGTGAGCCGACACCGGTGAGCCCACGCTGGTGAGCCGACACGGGTGAGTCGGCGCCGGGCCGCCGGGCGTGTGTGCGCCACCGACCGGCGGCCCGCGCGCGTCGCGAACTCCGTCAGCCGACGTCGAAGAGATTCGGCAGGCGGAGGAAGTGACGGATGCGGTCGTGGCGCTTGAGCGCCTCGAACTCGGGGGCCCGGTACAGCGGGGTGACGGTGCAGCGCTCGGCGGCCGAACCGATCCCGTCCAGCAGGGCGTTGACGGCCTGGCGGGCCGAGGTGTTGGCGCCTTCCATGGTGGCCAGATCGATGGGCACGGCCACGTAGTCGCCGGACAGGAAGAGGTTGGGGATCTTCGTGGCCGACTGCGGACGGTGGTGGAAGGTCCCCGTCGGATGGATGAGCAACTGCTCCTCGTTGACCGGGTTAGGGGTGCCGAGCCCGTCCACGGCCGGATCGAGGAACCAGGAGTGCAGCACGGAGTCCTTCAGGACCGTACGACCGGTGTCGTTGAGCGCCGCCTTCAACTGCGCCCACACCTCGCGGGCGACTTCGGCGCGGGTGCACTGCTTGGCCGTCTTGCCGTACAGGATGCCCGGCCGGTCCCACTCGGAGACGTCCACGGACAGACAGTCCGCGACCGTGCCGTCGCCGAAGTCCTTGGGGAAGTCATGGCCCGGCCAGTGCTGGGCCTGGGCGATCGCGGTCAGTGACCAGGGGGAGTCGATGAGGTCGAGGTGACCGTGCAGGATCGGCGTACGTTCGGTCAGATAGAACTGGATGCCGGTCATCCAGTCCGTCTCCAGCAGGTCGCACTCGGCCAGTTGAGGGTCGGCGGCGCGCACGGCGGAGTTCCAGGTACGCCGGGCGTGCTCGACCGGCATGGCCGAAATGTAGTGGTCGGCGGTGACGGTACGGCGGGCGCCCGCCGGGTCCTCCATGACCGCCCTGGCGATTCGGCCCGAGTCCAAGGTCAGGTCTCGTACGGTCCAGCCGAGGTGGAACTCGACTCCGAGTGACTTCAGGTATGTCACCCAGGGGTCGATCCAGGCCTCGTTGGTGGGCGCGTTGAGGATCCGGTCCAGCGGTCCGTCCGCGCCCCGCCCCAGAATGTTGAAGGCGAAGGCCTCCAGCAGGGTGGCGACCGTACGGGTGCTGGCCTCCTCCGCCTTGGTGGCCACGATGTTGCGGGTGATGCCGATGGCGAGGATCCGCTGGTAGTCGTACGACATCCGTCCGGCCCGTACGAACTCCCACCAGGGCATCTGCTCCCAGGTGTCGTCGCGGCGTTCGTCGCAGCTGGTGAGGAAGACGAGGAAGCGGTTGGCGAAGTAGAGGGCCTCGTGGAGGGGGAGGTTGAAGGCGGTGTCCAGGACCGAGGTGAGGGCGCGGCGGATCTCGTCGGGGGTGAGTTCGGCCGGGGTGTTGCCGGGCCAGGGGAGCGGGATCCGGATGTCCTCGCGGCCGCCCGAGCGGGCGAACAGCATTTCCTTGGGGGCGACGAGGTTGTCGTGGACACCGTTGGGGTTCCCGGGGAAGGGGATACGCCGCATGGTGTCGGGCAGATTGTGGTAAATGCCGGGGATGAAGCGGAAGCCGTGCTCCCCGGGCAGGGGTCCGCGACCGCCCGTGCCGCTGCCCGGTACGTCCATGCTGCGGGCCTTGCCGCCCAGGGCCTTGCGTTCGTAGACCGCGACCTGGAAGCCGCGTTCGGCGAGTTCGTGCGCGGCCGTGAGCCCGGCGACGCCCCCGCCCAGTACGGCCACGCTCTGCGGGGCGGCGCCGTTCTGGGCCGCGGCCCGCTGGGGGGATCCGAGGGCTACCGCGCCAC
Organism: Streptomyces sp. NBC_00878; assembly: GCF_026341515.1. Classification (NCBI taxonomy): domain Bacteria; kingdom Bacillati; phylum Actinomycetota; class Actinomycetes; order Kitasatosporales; family Streptomycetaceae; genus Streptomyces; species Streptomyces sp. NBC_00878. The sequence goes on from NZ_JAPEOK010000001.1 coordinate 10,076,202, forward strand.
CGGTGGCCGCGGCCGTGCCCAGGAACCCTCTGCGTGTGGTGCCGCCCATCGCTACCCCTTACCGTTGGTAACCATCGGCGCACGAGGATATGAGCGACACACCGATCCCGGAAGCGGACCGACGGATCTTGGGTCACTTTGGCTTGATGCCGCATCACTTCGGCGACGCCCGACGGGGTGTGCGACGAAGGCGGTCCGTCAGTGAGCGGCCTGTCAGCCTCTGCCGCAGGCCGCTCACCCCGGTGCGAGGAGTCGGATGAGGAGTCAGATGAGGAGTCAGATGATGAACGTGGGCTGTTCGGCGATGCCGAGCAGGCTGCGGCCGTATATCTCCCGGCCGAGATCGGGGTTGGCGACGCCATGACGTGAAGCGGTGCCCAGGTCGCGCCAGATCCGCTGGAGCGGGTTGGCCAGGGCGAAGGCGCTCGCGCCGGACACGGAGACCAGGCGGTCCACCGCCTCGCGGCTGCGGATCGCCGCGACCGCGGTGTCCATACGGACCCGGGCGCGCTCCGCGACCGTGAGCTGCCGGGCCTCGGCGGCGGCGTGGTCGAGATCGTCGGCAGCCCGGTAGGCGTGCAACTGGGCGGTGTCGACGAGGGAAGCGGCGTCGGCGACGGCGAGCTGGACGCTCGGCGAGTCGGCGAGACGCTCGTAGACCGTCAGGGACATGGGCTTGCGGGCCGCGGTCGCGAGGGTCAGGTCCAGAGCGGCACGGGCCATGCCGAGCATGGGGGCGACGACGGTGAGGGCGAGCATCGAGGCGGCCGCCACGGCGTTCCGGGGCTCGCCCTCGTAGCGGGTGGCGTATGCGCCGGCCAGGACGCCGCCCATGTTGAGCGTCCGGTGGGCCGGCACGATCACCTGGTCGGCGACGACGGTGTTGCTGCCGGTACCGGCCATGCCCGCCACGTGCCAGGTGTCCTCGACCGTCACGTCCTCGACCGGTACCAGGGCGATCAACGGCGGCTGGTCCGCGGCGCTCGGAGCGATCGCCATGGCCACCCATCGCGCGTGATCGATACCCGAGGCCCAGCCCCACCGGCCCGATATGACGAGATCGCCGCCCTCGTTGGTGACCGCGGAGCCCGACGGGGTCAGTGACGCGGCGACCGCGGTGTCGCGGTCCTGGCCCCAGACCTCGTCACGGGCCCGGTCGTCCGCCATCGAGGCGATGAGGCTGCCCCCTGTGTAGATCATCGCGACCCAGCCGGCGGACGCGTCGCCACGGGCCAGTTCGGCCGTCACCTCCATGCAGGTACGTACCCCGGCCCCGAAGCCGCCGAAGGCGCGGGGGGTGCCGAGGCGGAACATCCCCGCCTCGCGCAGGGCACGGGCAGCGTCGTCCGACACGCGGCGAAGCCGTTCGCTCTCCTCGGCCTGCCCGGCGAGAATGGGCACGAGCTTTGTGGCCGTTTCCGTCAACTCGGCGCGGACGCCGGCCTCATCGGCCGACGAAGGGGCGAACGGGGACAGGTTCACGGCAGTGCTCCACTTGGGTGCGGGGATCGATGACGGACGCGATGCCGTGGGCGGCCGGCAACGGCCGAAAGAGGCTCACCGCGTCGACAGCAGAATAGGAAGTGAGCGACAGGCGCCGAAAGGAACATCGGTGCCACGACGGGGGACACGCGTGACACAGGCACAGACGCAGACACAGGCGCAGTCGCAATCGCAGACGATCGGCGCAGCGGGGTGGCGGCAGCGGGTGTCCATAGACGTTCCGCTGCGTCATCCCCACCGGCAGGACCTCCTGCACGAGCAGTGGCGGCGCGGGCTCGGCCACCTCGCCCATGTACGGCAGCTGCGCCTGCCCGACGACCGCACAGGCGGCGTCCACCGCACCCGTGTGGAGCGTCGGTTGGTCGGCGAGGTCGCCGTCAGCCGGCAGTTCAGCGACCCCATCGAGGGCACCTCGGGCAGCGGGGCCATCGACGGCCGGGCCGATTTCGTCGCCGTCCACATCATCAGGAGCGGAAGCCTGCGCATCGAGGACAGCGGCCGGAGGGCTGATCTGGGCCCTGGCACCCTCTGCGTCCGTGACCTCCACACCTTCTGGCAGTTCGCGTACACGGTGCCGACCGACTGCCGGGTGCTCATCCTGCCCAGGGCCGGTCTGCTCGACCATCTGCACCGAACCCGGCTGCCGGCCCTGACCGTCGCCCCCGCCGCGGCCCCGGAGTCGCGGCTGCTGCTCGCCCATCTCGACGCCGCCTGGGCCCTCGCGGAGCAGCTCGGTCCGGAGGCGACGCATGCGGCCGGCGAGGCGATGGCCATGCTGCTGACCGGACTCATCCGGACACAGGCATCCATCGCGACCCCACCCCAGTCACTGCGGACGGCGGCCACTGCGTACGCCGACAGCCGGCTGAGGGACCCGGACCTGGTTCCTGCCACCATCGCCCGGGCGCTGAACGTGTCCGTCCGCACGCTCCATCGTGCCTTCGCCGACGGCGAGACCGTCATGGCCTATGTACGACGCCGCCGCCTCGAAGGCGCCCGCCGCGAACTCGACCGTCCAGGCAGCCCGTTCACCGTCGCCGACGTCGCGGCACGCTGGCAGTTCGCCGACCCCAGCCACTTCCGCCGCGCCTACCGCGGCACGTATGGACAGTCACCCCGGCGACAGAGTGGTGGGGCGATTGAGTAATGGCTACTCATGCCATGCCATAGCGGCACAAGGCACCCTCTGAGAGATGGAGGGGGCTGACAGCCGACTCGGCTCGTCGGGCCAGGCAATCCTTCCGGCAACAGCGAGGGGTTCATGCGCGCGCTCAGCGGAGCCGTGCACAGTCGGCATTGATCAGGAGGACGGTATGAGAGCCACATTACGTCGTAGAGGCGCCATGGCCGCGGTGGTCGCGGCGCTGAGCGCAGGGGGAATGCTTCTGACGACCGCGTCTGCGTCCGCGACCGCTTCCGCGCCCGCGTCTGCAAACGCGTCCGCGCTGCTCACGGTGGAGGTCGGGGCGGCGATCTTCAACGGCCGCAGCCTGGCCTCCGGTGAGGTCGGAATCCCGGACCTCTGGTCCGGGGACGTACTCCTCGCCACCTGCTGGAACACCGGCGAGAACCTCGGCCGCGGAAACCGCTGGTACTTCACCGTCTACGAGCGCTACAGCCGCTTCAACGGACTCGAACTGACCGCGAGCGGGTGGACGTACGCGCCGTACGTGGACAACAGCGCCGCGTCCAAATCTGTCATTACGCACTGCTGACCGGATAGGTAGCGTGCCCTTTCCCACGTGAAGTTGTTGGGCAGCGATCCAGCGCACCTCCGGTGCGCGCCGAGGGGGTGGCACATCCCGTGGCGCGCACCGGAGGTGTTTCTCGGTGTGCGCCCTGCCCAGGTCGGTCGGGCAGACAGCGATCGGAAAGGACGAGGACAGCCTTGCGCGGTGAACTCCGGTCCCCGGGGAGCCGTCAGGGTTCCCTCCGTGAACCGAGAGGGCCTGATGCCCGCCGAAGCAGCTGCTGTCACGGTCGGCCGGCGCCGGCGCGAACGCTGTGACGTGCCCCGGCGGCGGTCAGCTGCTGGAGCATGCGCATCCCTGTGTTCCGCGGCCGCATGAGGAGAGACATGACCAGGAGCCCCGAGAAGTTCGTCCTGCTGGGACCGGTGCGAGCGTGGCACGGACCGGCGGAAGTCAGGCTGGGGAGCCCGCGACAGCGTCTGGTCATGTCCGTCCTGCTGCTCCGCCGGGATCTTCCCGTTCCCGTCGATGACCTGGTCGACGCCGTCTGGGACGACCGGCCACCCGCTTCGGCCGTGAACCAACTCCACATCTACGTCCACCGCCTTCGGCGCGCGATGGAGGAGGCGGGCCGCCCGGAGTCGCCGATCGAATACGTCGGCAGGGGATATCGCCTCCAGACGCCGCCCGAGGCAGTCGACCTGGAGGTCTTCCAGACGACGATGTCCGAGGCGCAGGAGGCACGCCGCACAGAGCCCGGCCGAGCCCGCACGCTGGTCGGCCAGGCTCTCTTCCTGTGGCAGGGTGCCGCACTCGCCGACCTGCCGGGGGAGTGGGCGCAGGCCCAGCGCGTACGTCTGGACCAGATGCACCTCGACGCACTCGAGACGTCTTTACGGCTCGATCTGGATACGGGGATCCAGTACGACATGGCCGCCGAGCTGGCCGGGGTCATCGCGCAGCACCCGCTGGACGAACGCTTCCGCGAGATCTTGATGCTGGCGCTCTACCGATCGGGGCGCCAGGCGGCGGCACTGGAGGTGTACGCGGACACGCGAGCGCTTCTGGCGGAGAAACTCGGGGTCGGTCCCGGGCAGGCGTTGCAGCAGATGTACGAGCGCATCCTGCGTGCCGACCCGGGCCTGCTCGTTCCGGAGAGCGACCGGCGCCCTGCCGTCGTCACCGCCCCACGGCAACAGCCCGCCCAGGCCGCGGGAGTCGTACCGATACCCGCTCAACTCCCTTGTGACCTGCCGGTCTTCTCGGGACGCCGACGGGAGACCGACGAGGTCGTCCGGGTCGCGGAAACGGGACGGCGTCATGGCGGCGGTACCGTTCTCTGCGTCGTCGGGGGATCGGCAGGCGTGGGCAAGACCACCTTCGCCGTGCATGCCGCCCACCGCCTCGCACCGGACTATCCGGACGGGCAGATCCATCTGGACCTGCACGGCTTCGACTCCCATGAGAGTCCTGTCCCCCCGCGCCGTGCCATGCGCAGCGTGCTGGAGAGCCTCGGGGTCTCCGCCGACAGGCTGCCCGAGGACCCGGACGCACAGACAGCCCTGTACCGCAGCCTGCTCGCGGACCGACGGGTGCTTCTCCTGCTGGACAACGCACGCGACTCCCGGCAGGTGCGACCGCTCCTGCCGTCGGCTCCCGGCGCCCTCGTGATCATCACCAGCCGCGACCAACTGTCCGGGCTGCTCGTCCGGGACGGCGCACACTACCTCCGTCTCGAAACGCTGACGGCGACCGAGGCCCGCGATCTGCTCGTACGACGCCTGGGTGCCGACTGCGTCGGCGCCGACGCGGCCGCGACCGAGGCCATCGTCGAACGCGGCGCCGGCCTGCCGCTCGCCCTCGCGCTGATCGCCGGCCGTGCCGCCACCCGCGGAGCGGGCTCGCTCACCGCTATCGCCGAGGAACTCCGCGAGACAGCGGCCACGCTGGACGCGCTGGCCGACCGGGACCGCAGCCTTGACGTGCGTTCGGTCTTCTCGTGGTCGTACGAGGCGCTGCCCCCGGAAGCCGCCCGGCTGTACCGGTTGTCCTCCCTGACGCCGAGCACCGGCTGCTCGACCGCCGCACTCGCCGCGCTGGCCGACCTGCCGAAGGCTCGCGTGCGGGTCGTACTGAGCGAGCTGACGGGCTCCCACCTCGTGGACGAGTCCGACTCCGGCCGCTTCCTGTCGCACGATCTGCTGCGGGAGTACGCCGCCGAACTGCTGGCCACCCACGAGGACGCCGACGACAGGAGTGCGGCTTTCCGTCGCCTGCTGGGGCACTATCTGCGGACGGCGTACCTCGCCGCGCGAGCGATCGCGGTGAACCTGCCTTCCTTGGCGCTTCATCCCGATGCGGCGGACGCCGGGGCCGACGACGTAACCGATCCCGAGCGCGCGCTGTCGTGGTTCGCCCGGGAGGCCGAGGCGCTGACCCAGCTCGTGGGCAGGGCCGGTGCCGTGCCGGGATGCGAGACGCAGACCTGGCAACTGGCCTGGTCGCTGATGGAGTTCCTGCAACGCGAAGGCCGCTGGGACGACCAGATCACGACGCAACGCAGTGCGCTGGACGCCGCGTTGCGCGGAGGTGACGCCGTCGGCCGGTCGCACTCCCGCCGCAATCTCGGCCGGGCGTACATCCAGGCCGGCCGACTGGACGAGGCCGACGAGCAACTCGCGCGAGCCCTCGACCTGTTCACGGAGCTGGGCGACCTCGACGGCCAAGCTCGCTGCCACGGCAACCTCGCACTGGTGAAGACCCACAGGGGGGACCATCGAGGAGCCCTGCCGCATGTTCATCGGGCGGTCGAGCAGTTCGAGGCGGCCGGTGACCGGCGGTGCCAGGCCGCCGCCCTGAACAACCTGGGCTGGACCTATGCCCGGATCGGCTCCTGCCGGGAAGGGCTGAAGCACTGCCGTCGGGCACTCGCCCTGTTGCGCGATACCGGCGACCGCGTGGCCGAAGCCGCCACCTGGGACAGCCTCGGGTACATCCACCACCGCTTGGGAGAGTACGAGCAGGCCGTGGACCACTACCGTCGTGCGCTGGAACTCGACCGCCGGCTGGGCGACCTGTTCAACGGAGCGGAGACACTGGCCCATCTCGGTGAGACCCGGCTGGCCATGGGCGACCCGGACAGTGCCCGGGAGGCGTGGCAGGCCGCTCTGGCCGTCTTCCAGGAACTCGCCCCGCTGGCCGCCGCACAGGTCGGCGAACGGTTGGCCGGCCTCGAAGCCACAGCAGCGGACGCGGTGGGGAATCCCCGGGGCGGGTGACCGGGGACGCACGCTCACGGCGTGATCCCCCGCCTGATCATCGCCTCCCGCAGGGCTTTGAGCGCGAGGTGGGTGCGGGATTTGACGGTGCCGCGCGGGATGCCGAGGAGCGTGGCGGTCTGTTCCAGGGGCTGGTCGAGGTAGTGGGCGTGGAGGAGGATCTCGCGGTGCTGGAGGGTCAGGTCTGCCAGGGCTTCGCGGACGATCTTCTTGGTGAGGGCGCGCTCGGTGTGTTCGGGGCCGGCCACGTCGGCCAGCGCGGTGTCGTCGGTCTCCGGGGGGCGGGCCCGGCGGGCGCGGTGGCCGTCGATGACGAGGTTGCGTATGACGGTGATGAGCCAGGGCCGGATGCCCTCGGCGTCGGGGTCCAGGATGCCCGAGTGCCGCCAGGCCCGTAGGACGGTCTCCTGCACCATGTCCTGGGCCTGATGGGTGTCACCGGACAACAGCCCCGTCGCCACCCTCGCCATGAACATCCCGTGCTTGTCATAGAGGGCACGCACGAACGCCTCGTCACGAGCCCTGTCCCGGGTACCGCCGTCCGGATGGGCCGGATCGGGTTCCCGGATCGCCGCGCTGTGCCTCATACCTTCGTTCCCCCAGTGCACATGACTCGCACATGACGCACGAGACCTGTTGAACGTTGAATGAGGCGACCTTCCTGGATGCCACTTGCCGACGGCTTACTGCCCGCTTGCCGGACCGCGCGGCGTACCGTCAGTTGCCGGACAGCCGGAGGAAAGCGCCGTCCGACCCGGTGCGGCGGGCAACTGAGAGGGGCGGTTCACCAGTGCCTTTGCCGCACCGGTGAACCGCCCCTCTCGGCCTCCATCAGAGGGAGGCGTGTGAACCGGACGGAAGCGCGTGAACGCGGAACGCCGAGAAGTCGCGCGGCCGACAGCGACCAGACAAAACCCAGGGCGACATCGGGCATACCTGCGGCGAGGGTCTAACTCCAGCGGGCCTTCGAGCGCTTCTGCGCCGCGGTCGGGGGGAGCGAGGGCAGCGCACCGGCCTCCTCCAGGGCGGCGCGGACCGTGGCCTCCCGCAGGTCGGGGATCTTGTCGGCCCAGTCGCCGAGCAGTTCTTCCTGAGAAACGGCCTGGACAATGGACAAGGTCGCGAGAATGTCGTCCGTTTCGGCCGTGCAGGCCGGGCATTCACGCAGATGTCTGCGGACGCCTTCGGCCTCCTCGGAATCCAGGGCTGCCATGACGTAGGCAGCCAGTTGTGACGTCTCCTGCTCGCATTTCACGCTGCGGTCTCCTGGCATGGTGTCCGTTCCCGGGCGACTCGATTGCTCTACGGAGAGGCGGCCAGAAAGGTTCATGACGAAACCGAACCCCCAGGTCACGGCAGACCGGCCGGTCGGTCGAAGGCATGAGGGGTGCCGTCGACGACGGTGGTCACCGCGATACGAGCGTGCGGCCGGGGAGCTTCACACCGTGCGGCGTCAGTGCGACGCCGGGAACCGCTCGATGTTGGCCTCCACCCACGTGCGCAGGTGGGCGAGAGGACGGCAGGCGTCCTCGCCGAGCGGGGTCAGGCTGTACTCGACGCGAGGCGGCACTTCCGGGAAGATCTCACGGTGGACCAGGCCATGGTCCTCCAGACGGCGCAGGGTCTGGGTGAGAACCTTGGGGCTCACTCCCTGCAGCCGCGCCCGCAGTGCTCCGAAGCGCTCCGGCCCGTCCTCCAGGGCGCCCAGAGCGAGGGCGCTCCACTTGTTGGCCAGCAGATCGAGCATGTCGCGGCAGGGGCAGGCGGCAAGGTAGACGCTTTTGGGGTCGTCGCAGAGGTCCGCTGTCGTCGTCATACAGCAACAGTACCCGATGGGAACCAGGTGCCCTTGCGGGTAACCACTATCTATTTCGTACTGTCGCTGACGTGGCAGAAGCCACGGATCGCCCCGATCATGGCTCCTTGATTCCATGAACGTTTAGATCACACACATCTGCTGAAAGGCCGGACCGTCATGAACGACAGGCACGACACGCGCGACATCCCCGAGACGATGCCCGCTGTCGCTTATTACAAGTCGCTGCCCATCGATGATGCCGAGAGCCTGGTCGATGTCAGCCTGCCCACTCCGAAGGCGGGGCCCCGCGACGTACTGGTGCGGGTGGAGGCTGTCGCCGTCAACCCGGTGGACTACAAGCTCCGGCAGAACGTCGATCCGGGCGGTGAGCCGAAGGTGCTCGGCTGGGACGCCGCCGGAACCGTCGTCGCCGTCGGCGACGAGGTGGAACTCTTCTCGGTGGGCGACGAGGTGTTCTACGCCGGTGCGCTCGACCGTCCCGGTGCCAACTCCCGCTACCACGCGGTCGACGAGCGCATCGTCGGACGCAAGCCCGCCAAGCTCTCCTTCGCCGAGGCCGCCGCGCTGCCGCTGACCTCGCTCACGGCCTGGGAGGGGCTGTTCGAGCGGCTGGGCCTGCGTACGGGGGCCCTGGAGCAGACCGGTGCCCTGCTGATCACCGCGGCCGCGGGCGGCGTGGGGTCCATCACCGCGCAACTGGCGCGCGCCCTGACCAGCCTCACCGTCATCGGTACGGCGTCGCGCCCCGAGAGCGTCGACTTCGCGCGCCGGATGGGCGCCCACCACGTGATCGACCACCGCAAGCCGCTGACACCGCAGCTGGCCGAAGTGGCGCCGCACGGCATCGACTTCGTCTTCAGCACCACGGCGACCGATCACAACCTGACCGCGTACGCCGAGGCGCTCACCCCCTTCGGCCGGATCCTCGCCATCGACGACTTCGACTCCCTGCCCATCGGAGTGCTCAAGGCGAAGAGCATCTCCTTCCACTGGGAGTTCATGTACACGCGGTCGATGTTCCGCACGGCCGACCTGAGCGCGCAGCACCACATCCTCACCCAGGTCGCCCGCCTGATCGACGCCGGCATCCTCACCACCACGGCCACCAACGACCTCGGCCCGATCAACGCCGCCAACCTCCGCGAGGCCCACCGCATCCAGGAGACCGGCGCCGCCATCGGAAAGACCACCCTCACCGGGTTCTGATCGACGTACGAGGTTCCGCGGGCGACAGGGCCTAGCCTGACCGCCCGCGGCATCAGCTCCGTAGAACACGCAGACCCACAGGCCGAAAGATGAAAGAGGACGTCATGCACTTCCGGCTCCTCGGCCCCCTCGAGCTGGTTTCCGAGCGCGGTGCCGTCGTGCTTCCAGGCGTCCTCTCCCGTGCGATCGTCGCGCGGCTGCTCCTGGCCCAGGGAGCGGTCGTGCAGCGTGACACGCTCATCGACGACCTGTGGGCGGAGCGCGAGGCGAAGGATCCGGTCAACGCCCTCCAGGTGCAGGTGACCAAACTCCGCGCGGCCTTCGCGGCGCAGGGCGAGGGCGAGCGTCTGCTGTCGCGTCACGGGGGATACCAGGTCGTCCTGAGACCGGAGGACGAACTCGACACGGTCCCCTTCGAGGCCTCGATCCGCCAGGGACACGACCACCTGAGGGCCGGTGCCCACCAGGACGCGGAAACAGCCTTGAGACAGGGGCTGTCGTTGTGGCGTGGGCGCCCTCTGGACGATCTCGAAGGCCGGGTCTTCGGGTCGGAGCGGTCGCGCCTGGAGGACCTGCGGCTGGCCGCGCTGGAGGACGCCGCGGCGGCGGGACTGGAGTTGGGGCGGGCGGAACAACTGGTGCCGGAGCTGAAGGCGTTGGTGGCTGTTTCGCCGTTGCGGGAGCGGTTGCGCGGGCGGCTGATGCTGGCGCTGTACCGGTCGGGGCGGGTCGCCGAGGCGTTGGAGGTGTACGAGGAGGGGCGCCGGTTGTTGAGGGCGGAGCTGGGGGTTGTTCCGTCGTTGGAACTGCGGTCGTTGCACGCGGCGTTGGTGCGGCAGGATCCGTCGGTTCTGGCGTCGGCCACGGCGCAGCACATACGTGTAGGCGTCCGGCCGGCACCGGTGGAGGGCAATCTGCGGCGCCCGTTGGGCCCGTTCGTCGGGCGGCGGGGGGACCTGGAGGGGCTCTGCGGGGCGGTCACCAGGGAGCGGCTGGTCACGGTGGTGGGGCCCGGGGGAGTGGGCAAGACGCGGCTGGTACTGGAGGCCTGCGCGGTACTGCAGTCCTCGGGTGCGGGTGTGTGGTGGGTGGATCTGGCCTCGACCGATGAAGCGGGCGTTCTGCCCGCGGTCGCCGCTGCCCTGGGTCTGTCGGACGCGTCGGTCCGGCCGGATCAGCCCCCGCACGACTATGTGCGCCGACTGGCCTCGTTCTTCGCGGGACGGGATGCCGTCCTCGCACTCGACAACTGTGAGCATGTGCTGGACGCGGTCGCGCCGTTGGCGGGAACCCTGCTGGGCAGGTGTCCTTCGCTGACGGTCGTCACCACGAGCCGGGCGCCGCTGGGAACGCAGGGCGAGGTGCTCCACCAGCTCGCGCCGATGCCGGAGGCGGAGGCCGCGGACCTGTTCGCCGCGCGCGCCGTGATGATCGATCCGTCGTTCTCCGCGGATGAGGCGGGAGCGCGGGACATCCGTTCGTTGTGCCGCCGCTTGGACGGTCTGCCGTTGGCGGTCGAACTGGCCGCCGCCCACGTGCGGTTGCTGTCGGTGCGCGAGATCGAGGCCCGTCTGGACAACCGCTTCGCGTTACTGACGAAGGGGGAACGGACGGCACCGGCGCGTCACCGTACGCTGCGTGGCGTACTGGACTGGAGTTACGCGCTGCTCGACGTGACCGAGCAGCGGGTGCTGACGGAACTCGCCCTGTACGTCGGAGGCTGCTCCGTCGAGGTCGCGGAGACCGCGGTCGCACTCGACAAGGAGCGCGGGCACGAGCTGTTGCACGTCCTGGCGCAACTGGTCGACAAATCCCTCCTCTTCTCCGTGCCCACGCCCTACGGCAATCGGCTGCGCATGCTGGAGACGGTCCGTGAGTACGCGCTGGCCCGGCTCCGGGACGAGGGAAGGGCGGCCGACGCGGAGGAACGCCTCATGGCATGGGCCCTGCGCTTCGTGCGCGAGGGCGCTGACGGAGTGGCATCCGGCGACCAGCGTGAGTGGGTCAGACGGCTCACCGCGGAGACCGCCAACATCAGAGCGGCCTCGGATCTGATGATGGACACGTCGAGGACGGCTCAGGCCCTGTGGCTGGAGGCACGGCTGGGCTACTACTGGCACATCAGCGGCCGTGAGGAAGAAGGAACCGACCGCCTCCTGCGCAGCCTTCAGGCCTACGACGCCGCGGCAGGGCAGCGGTCCGCCGAGCTCACCGCGGAGGACGAACGAGCGCTGTTCTACACCCTTGCCTGGCTCGTCTGGCTCCATCACGTGGTCGGTCGGTACGCGGAGTCCCGCACCTTTATCGACCGGTTCAGGACGGCATGGCGTGAGGCGAAGAACCCCGACCTCGCTGTCCTGGGGCCCTGTTTCGAGCCGCTCCACGTCATGCTCAGCGGGCAGGACGACGTGGATGAACTCTTCGCGTCGGCAGCGGAGGGCATCGAGGGCACCGAGTTCCACTGGGACCGAGCGGTCTTCCAGGTGAACTGGTCGACCCACTGCCTCCAGCACGGGGACGTCGAAGGTGCCCGCAGCCATGGACTGGCCGCCGTCGCGGCAGCGCGCGCCGCCTCCGACGACTTCGCGCGAGCGTTCTCCCTCATTCCCAGCGGCGACGCGGAGGAGAGCGGCGGCCTCCGCGACCGTGCCCGCGAGCACTGGACCGAAGCGGCACGCATTTTTCAGCACATCGGCGCGCGTGCTCTCTACGCGTACACCGCACTGAGGATCACGTGTCTGGACATCGCGGAAGGAGCGTTCGGTACGGCCGGGGAACGGCTGTCGGAGCTGGTTCGGCTCGCGGACGAACTGAGCGCGGACGATCTCCGAGCCGCGACAGCCATCCTGCGCGCGGTGCTCGCGGTCCACGGCGGTCGCCTCTCCGACGCCCGGACGATCTTCAGCGGTGTCTGGAACAGCCCCATGGCGCCGCTCGACCGCAGAGCGGTCTCCGCCGTCGGCCTGGCGGTCGTGGCGACGTTCGGCGGGTCCGTTCCCCCGGCGTCCGACGACGCCCGGGTGTGGCTGGACCGCGCGCATCAGGCCCACGACCGGGTGCTCGAACCGCTGGCCCGCCGTGCGGTGGGCGTTCTGCTGGACAGGCTGGACGCCAGTCACCGGCCCGGTCCGGGCGACGAGACCGGGGCGGACCGGGTCCACGAATGGCTCTCCGGCAACTCTTTCGTCATGGGCTGCTTCAGCGGAGTGCTGAACGGCCCGGGCCGGCACCGGTGATCCGCGGGCGCCGACCGGGGCTGTGAACCCCTTCATGGGTTCGCGAACGTTCTCGTGAGTCCTCGAACATTCCGGATGCCCGCGCGCATCACCTCATGCCGGTGTGAGACCGGGCCAAGCCTCCGCGGCGAACCGCTCGAAACGCGGCAACCAGGTGGAGTGATGGATCCGGGCCACGGACGCGGGGAAGGCGGAGAAGAGACGGTCCGCGTCAGCCACGGACACCCCGTCGCACAGCCACGGCAGGACGAATTCCAGCCTGCCCTGTGCCGCCTGCGCCGCCAGTACGAAGGACTCGACCCGTACCCAGTCGGCGGTGGTGAACGAGTGCTGTGCCCGCGACAGGACCTCCGTCTCCTCCCAGAGGGACAGGGCCGACATCTCGTCGTGGAACCGTCTGAAGGGGAACTGGGCGGACGACGTCAGGCCGTGGGCCCGAAGCGCCTCGGTGAGTCTTCGCCCCGCTTCCGCCTGTGCGACCGCGAGTGACTCGTATCGGGTTTCCATCGATGCGACGACGGAGTCGAACTCCGTCCCCTTCGACAGCAGAAGACTCCAGAACACCTCGCTCATGGCTCGGTGATGTCCGGTCATGACATCGGTGAGGGTGTCCCACCACCGCACCAGTGCCTCGGCGCGGTCACCGGACACCCGCGCGCCGGAGGCGAGCAGCAGCCGAAAGCGGGCCAGCTCCCGCAGATACCGCTTGTTCATCAGCGGCGTGAACACCACGTCGGCCTGTTCCAGCGTCATGCCGACCGTGGGAGGGTGCGGAGGCGGGTCCAAGTGATCGGCCATCAGGGCTCCTTGCGCGGGAACGGGGGCGTCATGGAGGGACCTGGTGTTCCTTCCAAGACACCCAGCCCACCTGGTGTGCCTGTCCTGCGCCTTTCCGGCCGCTGTCCACCTTCCTCAGCAGAAGGCCGCCAGCACGGACGGCGAGACCGACAGCCGCTCGTGGAGGGGATATCTCCGGGCCGGCACAGTGTGTGGCCGCTCCGTGATGTCGGCCAGAAGACAGCTGACCGCGTTCCGGGTGAGCGGCTCCATGACCTGATCGGTCAGGTGCCCGACCGCGAGAAGGATTTCGTGCGGGTCCGCGCCCTCGGCACGCTCCGTGTGCGACGGCGGCACACAGGCGGCGAGTCCAACACCCGCCACCGCCTTGCGGTTGCGAGGAGAGGTCGATGACGACCAGACCTCCCGGAAGACGGTCTCGGCCTCGTCGAAGCGCGACTGGCCGACCAGGACCACACCCCGCAGGTTGGCGACGGCGGCCCCGAGGTCGTACGAGATGAGCTCGGCAGCGACCTTCTCCACTTCGGACAGCCTCCTGTCCGCCGAGTCGATGAGCCCCTCTCCCACATCGAGGAAAGCGAGCCGCAACGCCCGGTAGGCCCACCGCGAACGAGCGCCCATGGACCGGAGGACACCACTCGCCTCGCTCCACAGCGCCCGGGCCGCTTCCCTCCTGCCGACGCTCTCCTCGGCGTCGCCGCAGGCCGTGAGGCAGACCGACAGGGTGATGGGGTCGTCGACGGCCTTGGACACCTCGATGCCGGTCAGCGCGTGCTCCCGTGCTGCATCCGCGTCTCCCGCGTGCAGGCAGTAGGTCGACCAGGCGTAGTGCAGGGCGACCCGGTCCCAGCCGAACTCCGTACCGGCGATCCCCGCGTCCGCTGCCGCGAACCGGGCCTGCCAGCCCTCCTCGGCGGCAAGCCGCGCGTGCAGGGCATCCCAGACAGGACCCACGACGGCCAGATCCGGATTGCTCGCACTCCGCCAGGTGTCCGTGTATCGCTCCTCATACTTCAGTGCCATGTCATGTCGTCCGGAGACATGGTTCAGCCAGGCCTGCCAGACGAAGACATAGCAGAGCGCCCACTCCTCCTCCGGTGTCGGCCTCCGGTGATCGACCGAGGTCCGCATGGCCGCGTCGTAGGCGTCCAGCGTGCGGGTCAGCCTGTCGATTCCCTCTTCTTCGCGGCCGAGGATGTACCAGAAGTATCCGAGAGTCGATTCGAGACGCAGCGCGTCGGTGACCCGCCCTGTGTGCGTCATGAGTTCGGAGGCGACTCTGAGATTGGCGGACTCCGCGGCGACACGGCGGGACCAGTACGCCTGCTCCGGCGACGGCATGCCCTTGTGGCCCTGTCTGACGAACCCCAGCGACCAGGCGATGAAGCGGGCCTGGGCCGGCGGCAGGTTTCCCTCCGCCTCAAGCTTCGCCAGCGCGTACTCGCGTACCGTCTCCAGCATCTGGAAACGGGTCCCGCCGGGGGTGCGCACGGTGAAGATCAGCGACTTGTCCACCAGTTGACCCAGGACGAGAAGAACGTCGGCGGCTTCCTTCGATGCGGATTCCGACTCCGACTCCGGCTCCAACGCCGGCTCCGATTCAGATTCCGAATCAGATGCTGACTGTGGCAGTCCGGCCTTCTCCGCGTCCTCGATGGAGCACCCGGCCACGCGCAGGGCGAGTTCGCCCAGTACGAGTTGCTCGGAGGTGCTGAGCAGTGTGTAGCTCCAGTCGAGAACCGCACGGAGAGTCCGGTGTCGCCGAGGTGCGGTGCGTTCTCCCTTGACCAGCAGGGCGAATCGATCGTTCAGGCGTCGGTCGATTTCCGAGACGGACAGCAATCTCACGTGTGCGGCGGCGAGTTCGACGGCCAGCGGAAGTCCGTCCAGTCGACGGCACAGTTCGATGACCTCGTGGTCCTCTGCCGCGCTCCGGTCGAACGACGGGTTGATCATCGAGGCCCGGAGAGCGAAGAGTTGTGCTGCCTCCTCCGCGGCCATCGGTTCCACCGGGAAGAGCACTTCGCCGGACGTACTCAGCGGTTCTCTGCTGGTGGCCACGATCGTGGTCGAAGGACAGGTGGCGAGTAGCTTCTTCACGAGAAGCGCGGTTTCGTCGAGGAGATGTTCGCAGTTGTCGAACGCCAGGATCGCCGTGCGTTCTTTGAGATAGGAGACGATCCGCTCAAGAGGGTTCAGCGGATGCTGGTCCGCCGTGACCGAACTCTCGGACAGGCCGAGCGCGGCGGCAAGAGCCGACAGCACACCACCCTTTCCGACGGTCACGAGGTCGATCCACCAGACGCCCGCGCCGTTGCCCGGTTGCGACAGAGCCTCCAGTGTGAGCCGAGTCTTGCCCACCCCTCCTGGGCCGACGGCCGTGACGAGACGCTGACGGCCGATTTCCTCCCGAAGGCTCCGCATCATGCCGACGCGTCCCACGAACGCACCAGGCGGAACTGTCAGGTTCCCTTCCGTCGCCCTGGGGGCCTGCGGGCTGCCGGACACCTCGCCGGGTCCCTTCAGAGCCGGATCCTGCGAAAGAATCGCCATGTGCAGCGCGCCCAGCTCGGGAGACGGGGCGAGTCCGAGCTCGGAGTCCAGGAGATTCCGACCGTTGTGGAAGACGTCGAGTGCCTCGGCCTGCCGTCCGCACCGATACAGCGCCAGCATCAGCTGACTACGCGGCCTTTCCCGCAGGGGATGCGCGGCGACCAACTGCGACAGTTCCGCGACGAGTTCCTCGGCCTTTCCCCATTCCATTCCGGCGGTGACGGCATCCTCATGGGCGGTGAGCCGGAGTTCCTCCAGCCGGGCGCGCGCCGCGTCGAAGAAAAGACCGCTCATGTCCTCTAGAGCGGGACCCCGCCACAGTGCCAGTGCGTCCCGCAGCAGTTCTTCGGCTTCCGAGTAATTCCGTTCCCTGAGTTTTTCCCGGCCGCGGCGGATGCGATCCTCGAATTCGGCGACATCGTTGCGGTCGTGTTCCGAAAGGATCAGCTGATAGCCGCCTGCCTGCGTGACCAGCCGCCCTTCTTCGCCTCGGGCGGCGAAGGAAGTACGCAGTTTTGTCATCTGCACCTGGAGGGCGTTGGCGGGATTTCTGGCCGCCCGCTCGCCCCACAGTTCATCGATGAGAGTCTCGCTCTGGACCGGACGCCCCTCGGCCAGGATCAGCCTCGCGGTGATGGCACGCCCCAGGGGACCAGAGAAATCAATCGGGGACCCGTCGGACGCGATCACTTCAAGGTGCCCGAGCAATCGAAAATGCATGTGCTTTTTTAGCACGGCCGTACGAGCTGCAGCGCCACTGCCCCGACCGAACCGGTTCCTGGGATGAGTGAACCCGGTCCGGGAGCGGCCCGTACCGGCAATGTGACGAGTCCGGTGCATGGCTCGTCCGAGGGCGGTCCGCCCATCCATGCCTTGTGTCCGTCCGCTCGTCAGCGGCGCGCCGACCTGACCCATGTCCGGCGGAGAGCATCCGCGTGACGCGGTCACCCAGGCCAAGGCTCCGTAAGTGTTTCGTCTTCGGAGGAATGACATGCCGAGCAGTTCCGCAGAGCAGACCCTGGCCGTCCAGGTGGTCGACAGCATGGAGCGTATGAGCGGGAAATACCCGGGACACCGCCGGTCCAGTGCCCGGGGGGCCTGCTTCCGGGCCATGTTCACGCCCACCGGGGCCGCGGCGGCCCTGACCACTGCCGCACATCTGCAGGAGCAGCCGGTTCCGGCCACCGTACGGTTCTCGAACTCCGAGGGAAATCCGCACACCCCCGACACCGCCGCGGTCACCCGCGGCATGGCCACCCGCTTTCACCTGCCCGACGGCGGTGACACCGACCTCATCGCCCTCACCGTCGCCCGATTCGTCGCCTCGACCCCCCAGGAGTTCCTCGAACTCACCGAGGCCCTGCGCCCCGACCCCGTCACCCAACGGCCCGACCTGGACCAGGTGTACGCGTTCGTCGAGGCCCACCCCCACCTGGCCGAGGCCGCCGCGCAGCAGCCGCCGATCCCCGTCAGCTACGCCACCGCCGCCTACTGGGCCATCCATGCCTTCATCTGGGTCGACGCGGACGGCGCCAGGCAGGCCGTGCGGTATCGCTGGGAACCGGCGGCCGGACGCATCGACCTGACCGCCCGTGATGCGGCCACCCGCACCGACCACTACCTGACCGACGAACTCCACCAGCGCCTGGAGCAGGCACCGGTGGCGTTCAACCTGCGGATCCAGCTCGCGGAACCCGACGACCCCACCCACAATCCCACCATCGTCTGGCCCGACCAGCGCAAGGAGATCACCGCCGGGCGACTGGAGATCACCGCACCCGCCGACGACCAGGATCTCCGGGACACGCCGGCCTTCAACCCCACCCGTGTCACCACCGGCATCCAGCTCTCCGACGATCCCATCCTCGCTTTCCGCGCCCACGCCTACGCCGAATCCCACCTCCGGCGCAGTCACAACCAATAGAGCTCAGCTGGAACGGGACCGTTCGCCGTTCGCCGACGCGGGCGACGCGCAGCAGCCGGGCCGCACCGATGTGTGAACCTTCTTGGTACATCCGACGTTTGATGTGACGTCAGCACATACCGCGCCCCCACCTGACAAATGTTGTCGGAGTGACTCGACGAGCGCTCCGGGGGCCCGACGAATGGATGGACTTGAACCAGCAGATTCGGATGGACTCGAACAAACAGGTCACGAGATCACCCGGCCGGCGAGGACTGGTGCGAGGCGCCATGGTGGCGTCCTGCGCGGTGGCCCTGGCCACCGCGGGGGCGGTACCGGCAAGCGCCTCGGCACCCGCATCGCGCACCGTGAACTACGTCGCGCTGGGCGACTCGTACGCTGCCGGCCCCGGTATCCCGACCCAGGTCGACACCACATGCGCGAGGTCCGACCAGAACTACCCGTCCCTCCTCGCGACAGCGAAGAGCTGGCAGCTGACCGACGTCACCTGTTCGGGGGCCACGACGACGGCCCTGGCCGGACCCCAGGGCTCGAAGCCCCCGCAGCTGGACGCGCTCGGCGCGGACACGGACGTGGTCACCCTGACCATCGGCGGCAACGACATCGGGTTCTCCAGCAACCTGGCCACCTGTGCCCGGCTGACGTCCAGCGACCCGACGGGCAACCCGTGCAAGACCTTCTTCACGAGCGGCGGCACCGACCAACTGGAGCAGCGCGTCAACGACACCGCTCCCAAGATCGCCGCGGCGGTGGACGCCATCAAGCAGAAGGCTCCGCGGGCCAAGGTCCTCGTGGTCGGCTATCCCGACCTGTTCCCGGAGGACGGTGTCGGCTGCACCAGTTCCGCGATGCCGCTGGCCGCCGGTGACTTCGCGTATCTGCGGGACACCGAGAAGAAGCTCAACGCGATGCTCGCGAGCCAGGCGTCGGCGAACGGCGCGGGCTATGTCGACACCTACACCCCGACGATCGGGCACGACATGTGCAAGCCCGCCGGGGAGCGCTGGATAGAACCCCTGGTCGCGCCGGCCCCGGCCGCGTCGGCCCACCCCAACGCCCAGGGCCAGCAGGCCATGGCCACCGCGGTGGAGCATGCCATCCACTGCGTTCCGTACCGCCGCCGCTGACCTGAACCGAAGGGGGGCGCGCCAGCTGTCCCGGTGAGAGCCCGCGCCCCCATTCCCCCCGGTCGACCGGTTGTGAATTCCTGCGAATCCTTGTGAACCCCTCCATGTGTCTGTACGTAGCCAGTGCAGTGCCTGTGGCGATGCCGCGGGCCCACGGTTCGTCGACACGTCGAATGGATGGACTCAATGATCAGATCAAGGACCGCGGTTCGACTCCCGCTCGGCGGTCTCGCCCGCTCTCTCACGAGGCGCGGGCGAGCGCTGGGCGTGGCGCTGGCCCTCGGCGCGTTACTGGCGTCGGGCACGACAATGACCTTTGCGGGTACGGCAGTTGCCGCGCCCGGTGACATCAGCTGCCCGTCCGCGGCATGTGTGCGGGTGGCGACGGGGCTCGGTGGCGCGGCTTATGCCGTTCCCGACAACGCGGGCTCGGTGTATCTGACGTACGGATCAGGCGAGTTGCGCAAGGTCGACCTGGCCACCGGAGCGGTCAGCACGGTCGCCAGCGGTCTGGGCAACCTCCGGGGAGTCGCCGTCGCGGACGGCAGCGCGTACATCACCAGCTTCGACGGCACTCTTCAGCAAGTCTCTCTCGCCACGGGCAGTCGCCGTACGCTGGCCGCCGGCCTGCGCCCGCTCTTCGGCGTCACCCGCAACGCCGACACCACCTATGTCACCGACGGCGAGGGAGCGATCATCGCCGTCCCGGACGGCGGGACACCGCGCGTGGTGGCCACGGGCATCGGCCACTCCCAGGGCATCGCGTTCGACAAGGCGGGACTCGCCTACACCGCGGACATGATGACCGGCCGCATTCTTCAGACGAACCTGGCCACCGGTACGACGCGGGCGCTGGTCAGCGAGGCCTACGAACCCACGTCGATCTCGGTCGCCGCCGACGGACTGGTCTACTTCCAGGTCGGCGACGGGGTGAAGCGCCTGAACCCCGGCACCGGGGTCCAGTCCCACGTCACCAACATCGCCGGGATCAACTCCTTCGGCTTCTCACTGACGGCGTCCGGGGACGCGTACGCCGTCGATGCCATCGGCGGCCTGTGGAAGATCGCCGGCCTGACGTCGCGATGAGCCGCTAGGCGTTCCGGCGCCGGGCAGTCCGTGAGACCCCGGTCCTCCAGTGACCGGATGAACGTGTACTTGATGACAGGAGAAGGCACATGACAGCTCTGACAAGCGACTACGTCGTCGTCGGAGGCGGCACCGCGGGCTGTGTGCTGGCCGCGCGGTTGTCGCGGGATCCGGGGACGCGTGTGGTGCTCCTCGAGGCCGGCGAGTCGAGCGGCCCGGCGGAGATGTCGTACCCGGATCCCCTGGCAGCCTTCAGCCTGTGGGGTTCCTCCGTGGACTGGGCGTACTCCACGACGGCCCAGCCCGGCACCGAGGACGCCGTGCACCCGTGGCCGCGGGGCAAGGTGCTCGGCGGGTCGAGTGCCATCAACGGCATGGTGCACCACCGCGGGCACCCCGACAGTTACGACGTCTGGGAGAAGCAGGGGGCGACGGACTGGAACTACGACTCCCTGCTGCCGTTCTTCCGGCGGAGTGAGACGGTCGAGGGACGCGACCCATACGTGCGTGGCACCGACGGCCCCATGCGCATCGAGGCGATCCCGGCCCCGAACCCGCTCGCCGAGGCGGCCTTCTGCGCCGCGGCCGAGGCCGGGCACACACCATTGGAAGACGGCAACGGCTGGGTCAGTGAGGGCGTGTCGTGGCGGGAGACGAACGTCGCCGAAGGCCGGCGGCAGAGCGCTGCCGACGCCTATCTGCTCCCTGTCCTCGCCAGGCCCAACCTCACAGTGATCACCGGGGCGCATGCTCGTCGGCTCCTGGTGGAGGGCGGGCGCTGCCGAGGGGTGGAGTACACCGTTGCCGGTGAGGTACGAACCGTTCTGGCGGACCGGGAGACCGTCCTCGCAGCCGGCGCGATCGGGTCCCCGCAGCTGCTCATGCTCTCCGGTATCGGTCCCGCGGATCACCTCCGGGAAACCGGTATCGAGGTCCTGGCCGATCTGCCGGGGGTCGGCGGCAACCTCCACGACCACGTGACCAGTTACGTCGTCCACACCTCCGACCAGCAGCCACCGAGCGGCCCGACCGCCGAGGTGCAGGTGCTCACCCGGAGCTCCGCCGGTGTGGCTCCCGATCTGCTGCTGCTCTTCGCCGGAGCGGCGCTGCGGCCCAGGTGGACGGGGGCGGACCCCGGCGGCCACTCCATCCTGTTCTCCCTCATGGACCCCAGCAGCCGGGGCACCCTGCGCCTGCGGAGTGCGGACCCCGCCGCGCCTCCGCTCATGGATCCGGCCTACCTCAGTGACGACCGCGACCTCGACCGACTCGTCGTCGGTCTGCGCCTCGCGCGCGAACTCGGCGGGACGAAGGCGCTCGCGCCGTGGCGGACGGGCGAGTCCTTCCCGGGTGCGGACGTCCAGGACGACGAATCCTGTCGCGCGTACCTGCGGAGCACGGCGAGCACCTACTTCCATCCCGTGGGGACCTGCCGGATCGGCACGGACGAACTCGCCGTGGTGGACCCGCAGCTGAGGGTGCGGTCCGTCGCGGGACTGCGCATCGCCGATGCCTCGGTCATGCCGTCCATCGCGTCGGCGCCCACGAACGCGACCGTCCTCGCCATCGCCGAACGAGCGGCTCACTTCATGACCGGCTCCCCGGGGCTTGTCCCGTAACGATCTTCGAGCCGCTGGGGGTGAAGCGGTCTGCTTCGTTGCCAGGGCCAAGGCGATGGCATCCACCGGACCAGGCTCGGCATCGCGCGCCTGCCCAACCTCACGGTCACCGGGGCAGATGCCACCACCACCCTTGCCTTCATTGAGAACCAAGGTGATGTACGACCCGGCGGGCCCGCTGGTGCGTTCGGAAAGTTGGTCCGCCGACCGCACCAGCGGGCCCGGCCGCTGATCAGCGAGGACGAGCCGGGATTCGGTGGCCTCGATCAGGCTCCGCCAGTTGCGGACCCTGGTCGGTCTCCGGGCGGAAAGGGACCGACCCGAGCCGGGGTCACCCCGGGCCGACCCCACGCCAACCCGAGCCGGGGCCACCCCGAGCCGACCCCACGCCGAGCTGAGCCCACGCCGAGCCGGGTCCAGCGGCAGGAGGAGCGCCCTCCCGGCATGTGTCCGAATCGAAACATCCGCCCCACGGCCTCCGGAGCGGGAGCGACCGCAGGGGCTACTTGTCGGTAAGTGCCAGCAGTCCTGCACTTCTTCCGCCACGCCACGCGCTGCCATGACGCTCCGTTGTGCAAACGATGTCTCGAAGCCGCCAGCTTCTTTGGCTGAAAGTATTGACCGGGCAGAAACCGCAGTGCAAAGGTTTGCGCACTCTGAAGGCCGGATTCACGAAGGAGTGCCATCCATGCGCCTTTTGTTCTGTTCGAGAAGATCCGCCGTACGTCTGGCCGCCCTGCCCGCGGCGGCCCTTCTGCTCGCCGCCTGTGGCTCCGGCGGGGACAGTGGCACCGCCGATGGCGGCAAGACCGTCTACATGCTCCTGCCCAACACCACGACCGTGCGCTTCACCACTCAGGACGGCCCCGACTTCAAGGCCGCGATGAAGAAGGCCATGCCCGATGTCAAGGTCGTCATCCAGAACGCGGAGAACGACCCGCAGAAGCAGGTCCAGCAGGTCGAGACCGCCGTCTCGGGCGGCGCGTCCGCGATCGTGCTGGTCGCCGCCGACCCCTTCATCGCCGGCGGCGCGCTCCAGAAGGCCTCCACCGCCAAGGTTCCCGTGCTGCTCTACGACCATGACGCCCGTGGTGGCGAGGCGGCGGCGCAGGTCGTCTTCAACTCGCTGTCGGTCGGCCAGAACCAGGGCAAGGACGCCGCCACGGTGCTCGCCGACGGCACGGCCGCCAAGCCCAAGGTCATCGCTCGCATCTACGGCAACCAGGGCGACTACGGCACGGGCCAGTACAAGAAGGGCCAGGACGAGTCCATCAAGCCGCTGGTGTCGGCGGGGAAGGTCAAGGTCGCCTGCGAGACCTACACGCCCAACTGGGATCCGGCCAAGGCGCAGTCCGAGATGGAGCAGTGCCTGACCAAGACCGGCAACAAGATCGACGCCGTGGTGGTGATGAACGACGGCACCGCCGGCGGTGTCATCGCCGCGCTCAAGGCCCAGGGGCTGACCGGCAAGGTACCGGTGATCGGCGGCCAGGACGCCGACCTGCAGGCGGTCCAGTACATCCTGCTCGGCTACCAGTACAGCACCGTCTACAAGCCGTTCAAGCTGCAGGCGTCCAAGGCCGCCGAACTGACGGTGCAACTGCTCAAGGACGGCAAGATCGACAAGAGCGCCATCGACGGCTATGTGGACAACGGCTTCATGAAGCCCGGCGTCCCCGCGGCCTTCCTCCCCGTACAGGACCTGCACGCCGACACCGTCGGAACGCTCGTCAAGGACGGGGTCTGGACCTGGAAGCAGATCTGCACGGGTCCCGCCGCAGCCACGGAGACCTGCAAGAAGGAAATGGGATGAGTGAGGCAACGGCCGCCGTGACCACGGCGGCCCCGCTCCTGGAACTCCGCCAGGTGGTCAAACTCTTCGGCGGCGTACATGCCCTGGAAGGGATCGACCTCACCGTCGGCCACGGCGAGATCGTCGCCGTGGTCGGCGACAACGGAGCAGGCAAGTCGACCCTGATGAAGATCATCTCCGGCCTGCAGCCCGCAGACGGAGGCGAGATCCTCTTCGACGGCAAGCCGGTCGAGCTGCGCCGCCCGGTGGATTCCACGGCGCTCGGCATCGAGACCGTCTACCAGGACCTCGCGCTCTGCGACAACCTCGACACCGTACAGAACCTCTTCCTCGGCCGGGAACAGACCGGCTCCCTGCTGCGAGGCGCGCGACTGCGCCGCGCGGACATGGAGCACCGGGCACAGGAAACCATCCGCCGACTGGGAGCGAAGATCCCCTCCCTGCGCACTCCCGTCGGCCGTCTCTCGGGCGGCCAGCGGCAGTCCATCGCCGTCTGCCGCTCCACCCTCTCCGACCCGCGGCTCGTCCTGATGGACGAACCGACGGCGGCGCTCGGCGTCGAGCAGCGGACCGGCGTGCTCGACCTGATCCGACGGCTGCGCGCCGAGCACGGTTGCGGAATCGTGCTGATCTCGCACGCCCTGCGCGATGTCCTCGATATCGCCGACCGCATTGTCGTACTGCGCCTGGGCAACAAGGTCGCCGAGTTCGACAACCGTGAGGGGACCACCAACTCGGACCAGCTCGTCGCCGCCATCACAGGAATCTCGGCACCATGACCACATCGAACAAGTCGCCCGCGGAGGCCCCTTCCTCCCCGCCGCCGCTCGTCGCGCGCGTGGAAGGCCGCCAGTCCCGCCGCCGGATGGCGCTCGAAGCCATCGCCGGACGGTACCGATTCGTGCCCGTCGTCCTCATGCTGGCCGTGATCTGGGCCTTCTTCACCGCCCAGGACAGCGCGTTCCTGGGCAACCGCAACATCACCAACCTGTTGGTGCAGATCGTTGTCACGGCGACGATCGCCCTGGGCATCGTCTTCGTCCTGCTGCTCGCCGAGATCGACCTCTCGGTCGCCGCCAACAGCGGAGCGGCTGCGGCACTCACCGCGATCCTCGTGGTCAACCATGCCTGGCCCACCTGGCTCGGCCTGCTGGTCGGGATCGCGGCCGGGGCGGCGGTCGGGCTGATCCAAGGAGCCATCGTCACCCAGTTCGGGGTGCCGTCCTTCGTCGTCACCCTGGGTGCCCAACTCATGCTGCTCGGCGGGATCCTGGTCCTGCTGCCCGGCGGCACCGGACAGGTCAGCCTCTTCGGCACCGGCATCGCCACGCTGTCCAGCACCTACCTGCCACCCGCCCTGGGGTGGGCACTCATGGCCGCGGGCATCGCCACGTTCGTCCTGCTGCGCCTGCTGTCCCTGGGGGAGTCCCGACGCCGGGGCATCAACACGAGCGTGGTGCGCGATGTCGTCGTCCCCGGCATCCTGGTCGGCGCCGCCAGCATCACGGCCGTGGCGGTGCTCAACAGCTATCTCGGGGTGCCCCTCCCCGTGGTGATCCTCTTCGCGCTGCTCGCCGTGTTCAGCTACATCACCACCCAGACCCGCTTCGGCCTCCACCTCTACGCGGTCGGCGCCAACCCGGACGCCGCCCGCCGGGCGGGCATCCCGGTGGCCCGGGCCAAGATGATCGCCTTCAGCCTGGCGGGTGCGCTGGCCGCGCTCGGCGGCATCCTCGCCGCCTCACGTCTGCTCGGCGTGTCGGCCTCCTCCGGCACGGGCACCGTGCTGCTGGAGTCCATCGCCGCGGCCGTGATCGGCGGGACCAGCCTGTTCGGCGGGCGCGGCAGTGTCTGGGACGCCCTGCTCGGCGCCCTGGTGATCGGTTCCATCTCCAACGGTCTCGACCTGATCGGTGCGGAGACCGTGGTCAAGTACGTCGCCGAGGGATCCATCCTCGTCCTCGCGGCGACTGTGGACTCGATCCTCACCCGTGGCAGTCTCTTTGCCCGAGCGGCCAAGTAGCACCCGCCGGCAGCAGAGACCGCCCTTGTAAGGAGCCCCGATGCCTTCCAGCCAGGACCAGACTTCCGGTCCGGTCGATCCGTCCCGCCGACGCCGTCCCACTCTGACGGACGTCGCCGCGATGGCCGGAGTGTCCGTATCCACGGTCAGCCGGGCGCTGGACGGCAACCCCCGCATCCCGGGGGACACCCAGCAGAAGGTCGTCGAGGCGGCGACCGCGCTGGGCTTCCGGCGCAACATCTCGGCGCGGTCCCTGCGTACCCAGTCGTCCATGCTCATCGGCGTCGTCGTCCCCGACATCGCCATCGCCTTCTACGCCATGGTGCTGAAGGCGGCGCAGAACGTGCTCGAAGCGGCCGGCTACCAGGTCGTCGTGATGAACACCGAACGTGACGCCCAGCACGAGACCGTCGCCCTGCGCACCCTTCAGGACCGCCAGGTCGACGGACTCCTGGTCGCCACCAGCGGCGGCTACGTTCCGGACCGGGGACCGGTCGTCTTCTTCGACCACGTCATCCGGGACACCGGACTGGGCTACGTCAGCCCGGACAACGCCGGAGGCATGACCACCCTCGTGGAACACCTGGCGGTCGTCCACGGCCACACCAAGATCGCTTTTCTGGGCGTGCCGCCCGGTCCGAACGACCGGAGCCAGCGCCTGGAGAACGCACCCGCCACCGAACGGCTGGAAGCCTTCCGCAACGTCATGGGCGGGCGGCGGCTGCCGGTGCCCCCGGAGTACCTGGCCTATGGCGACCACGAGTGGACCGAGGCCAGCGCGCAACAGGCGGTGGCCGGGCTCATGCGGCTGGCCGAGCCGCCGACCGCCATCATCGCGGCAGGCGACACCCTCGCCCTCGGCGCGCTCCGCCAACTGCGCGCCGACCGGCACCAGGTCGGTACGGAGATCGCCCTGGTCTCCTTCGACGACCCGGTCTCCAGCGACCTGCTCGACCCGCCGATGACCGCCCTCGGCCGGCACGACAGCGAACTCGGCGAAATCAGTGCGCGGATGCTGCTGGCCGCACTCGAGGTCCGCAAGTCCGGCGTCGCATCGACGACCGAGCACCCCACCGAGACGCGGGTGCCACTCGACCTGATCGTCCGGCGCAGCTGCGGCTGCGCACCGGAAGCGTCTGAATCGGAGCCTCCACCATGAGCCGACGCCCCGTCACGCTCTTCACCGGCCAATGGGCCGACATGCCGATCGAGGAACTCGCCCGGAAGGCAGGCAAATGGGGCTACGACGGCCTCGAACTCGCCTGCTGGGGCGACCACTTCAACGTTCGTCAAGCCGTCACCGACCCCGGGTACGTCAAGCGGCAGCGCGCACTCCTGGAGCGCCAGGGCCTCAACGTCTGGGCGATCTCCAACCACCTGACCGGCCAGGCCGTCTGCGACGTCCCCCTCGACCACCGGCACCGTGACGTGCTGCCGCCCCACGTGTGGGGCGACGGCGAGCCCGAGGGAGTACGGGCCCGGGCCGCCGCCGAGATGGCCGACACCGCACGTGCCGCCGCCGCACTCGGCGTCACCCGGGTCAACGGCTTCACCGGCTCCAGCATCTGGTACATGCTGGCCGGCTTCCCGCCCGTCTCCGCGGAGACCATCGACGCGGGCTTCGACGACTTCGTGGAGCGCTGGACCCCGATCCTGGACGTCTTCCAGGCCGAGGGCGTCGTCTTCGGCCTGGAGATCCACCCCGCGGA
The DNA here is from genome assembly GCF_026341515.1 of Streptomyces sp. NBC_00878. NCBI lineage: Bacteria > Bacillati > Actinomycetota > Actinomycetes > Kitasatosporales > Streptomycetaceae > Streptomyces > Streptomyces sp. NBC_00878. The sequence continues at coordinate 10,103,587 of NZ_JAPEOK010000001.1, forward strand.
GATCGCCTACGACTACTGGACGACCGAACGCACGCTCGACGCCATGAAGCATCCGGCGTTCGGCATCAACTTCGACCCCAGCCATCTGCACTGGCAGCAGGTCGACCCGGTCGCCTTCCTGGAGGGCCACGGCGACCGCGTGACCCACGTCCACTGCAAGGACGCCACCCGCCGCCTCAACGGCCGCAACGGCATCATCGCCTCCCACCTCCCTTTCGGCGACCCTCGGCGCGGCTGGGACTTCCGCACCGTCGGGCGCGGTGGCATCGACTGGGAGGAGATCATGCGCGCGCTCAACCGCCTCGGCTACGACGGCCCCCTGTCCGTCGAGTGGGAGGACGTCGGCCTTGACCGGGAGACCGCCGCGCCGGAGGCGCTGCGCTTCGTTCGCTCGGTGGCGGCGGAGGCCTCCGACCTGCAGTTCGACGCCGCGTTCAGCACCTCCCGCTGAACCCTCACGTCTCATAAGCAGCGCCTAGGGATTGGTAGTTGTCATGGTGGACACGCTGATCGGCGGTACGTGGACGCCCGCGGACTCGGGCGCCGCCGAGGAAGTGACCTCGCCGTTCGACGGCGCGACAGTGGGTGTCGTACCCGTGGCCGGATCGAAGGAAGTGGAGGCCGCACTGGTGGCGGCCGAGGCGGGCGCGGCCGTCCGGCGCGCCACACCCGCCCACGAGCGGATGCGGACCCTCTTCCGCGCGGCCGAACTCGCCGACCTGAGAGCGGCGCGGACGGCACGGCTGATCAGCGCCGAGACCGGAAAGACGATCACCGAGGCAGCCGGCGAGGCGGGCCGCTCCGGCGACATCATCCGACTGGCCGCCGGCGCGGGCGTCTGTTGGGACGTCGCCCCCGCCGAGGTCGCCGAACAGCCGAACGTGGCCGCACTGCGCACCGAATATGAGGCCGGGCTCGCCGAGCGGAGGTGGTTCGGATGAACTCCTCGCCACTGGACCGCTCGCCACTGGACCACGGCCGCCTGCGCCGACGGCTGGCCGCCGGGGACGCGACCGTGGGCACGTTCGTCGGCGCCGCCGCTCCCGTCGTCGGCGAGGTCTGCGCCGCCGCCGGGGTCGACTGGCTGCTGCTCGACCTGGAGCATGGCGCGGGCGGCGAGGAGCAGGTGCGCGCCCTCGTCCCGGCCGCCGCCGCGTACGGGGTGGCGACCGTCGTGCGCGTCGAGTCCGCGGCGCGCATCCGCATCGGGCGGGTGCTCGACCTGGGCGCGGCCGGCGTGATGCTGCCTCGTCTGGACAGCGCGGACGAAGTCGCCGCCGCGCTGCGGCACCTGCGCTATCCGCCGGACGGCGACCGGGGCGTGGCCACCTATAACCGGGCCTGCCGCTTCGGACTCGACCCCGGAGCGCTGGAACGCGACGAGGATCTTCCCCTCGGTGTGGTGCAGATCGAGTCGGCCGCCGCCCTCGACGACGTAGACAAGATCGCCGCGCTGGACGGCGCCGATGTGCTCTTCGTCGGCCCCCGCGACCTCAGCCACGACCTCGGCGTCCCCGGACAGTTCACCGCGCCCCGCTACACAGCCGCACTGGACACGGTCCGCGCCGCCGCCAAGGCACACGGCAAGGCGTGCGGCCTGCTCGTGAACGACGGAACCGGGGCGGCGGCCCGGATCGCCGAAGGCTGGACCTTCGTCGCCATCGGCTCCGACTCCACGCTGCTCGCCGCAGCCGTCACCGCCCACCTCAACCAGGCACGCACCGCGTCCCGATCCTGAACCCCCCTGGAGCACAACCATGATCAACGGCAAGGACTCCGACGGCTCCGAGGACCCGGCAACGCTCGGTGTGGGCCTGATCAGCGTGGGCTGGATGGGGAGACTGCACACCCGCGCCTACCAGGCCATCCCCGTCGTCTACCCCGAACTCGGCCTGCGGCCGCGACTCGTGCACGCCGCCGACACCGCACCCGATCGAGCGGCCTACGCCCGCGACGTGCTCGGCTACGCCCGATCCTCCGCCGACTACCGCGAGGTCCTCGCCGACCCCGAGGTCGACGTGGTCTCCATCTGCGGGCCCAACCACGTGCACCGCGAGATCGCGGTCGCCGCCGCCGAGGCGGGCAAGCCGTTCTGGATCGAGAAGCCGGTCGGACGGAGCGTCACCGAGACCGCGGCGGTCGCCGCCGCCGCGCGGGCGGCCGGCGTCGAGACCTCGATCGGCTACAACTACCGTGGCGCACCGGCCGTAGAGCGCATCCGCGAACTGGTCGCAGACGGCACCCTCGGCCGGATCACCAATGTCCGCTCCGTCTTCTACTGCGGTTACGCGGCCGAGCCCAAGGGCGCGCTCTCCTGGCGCTTCCGCCGCGAGTTCGCCGGCAGCGGCGCACTCGGCGACCTGCTCAGCCATGTCGTCGACCTCGTCCAGTACGTCGTCGGACCGATCCGCGAGGCCAGCTCGCTGCTCTCCACCGTGTACACCGAGCGGCCCGTCCTGCCCATGGGCTCCGGTACGCACTTCGCCGTCATCGAGGACGGTGAGATGGCGCCGGTCGAGAACGACGACCAGGTTTCCGCGCTGGTCCGCTTCGCCGACGGCCCGTACACCACCGGCGCGGTCGGCACCCTGGAGGCCTCCCGCGTCATCGTCGGCCCGCAGTGCGGACTCGCCATCGAGGTCTACGGCACCGAGGGCTCCGCGTCCTGGAACTTCGAGCAGCTCAACGAGTTGCGGCTCTGCCTCGGGCGCGGCGGACCCAATGTCGGATACACCACGGTCCTCGCCAACGCCTCCATGGGCGACTACGCGCGGTTCCAGCCCGGACCGGCCAACAGCATGGGATTCGACGACCTCAAGGTGATCGAGGCCAAGAAGTTCCTCATCGCGCTGGCCGGCGGCGCACAGCGCAACGCGACCATTTACGACGCCCACCAGGACGCCGAGGTCCTCGCCGCCGTCGCCGCCTCGGCCGAGGACGGACTCTGGCACCCCGTCAGCCCCGTCCCGGACGCCGCCTACGGACGCCGACCACACGTCGAGGCGAGCCATGCCTGATCCCACCGTCGTCGCCCTCGGCAGGGTCGACCCCACGCAGGCACAGGGGCAACTGCGAGGAAAGGCCGCCTTCGTGGCCCACCCGGGGCCGGACGACCTGGCCGCGGCCGTCGGCGCGATCATCCGTGCCGACGCCGTGGTCGACCGGGACGCACTGGACCGGATGCCCAACCGCCGTGTGCCGGCCCGCACCGGGGCCGGCGTGGACCTGGTGGACGTGGCCGAGGCCACCGAGCGCGGCATCGCCGTGGTCGTCACCGCGGACAGCGGCTCCCAAGCGGTCGCCGAGGGCGTCCTGGGCATGGCACTGCACCTGGTCAAACGCTTCGGACCGCTGAACCGGCTGGTACGGGACGGACAGTGGGCGCGGCGCGTCGAGGCCCCCGTCGGCGACCTGCGCGGCGCGGTCATCGGCATCATCGGCTTCGGCCGCTTCGGCCGCTTCGGCCGCTTCGGGCGTATCGGCCGCACCGGGCGCCGGGTCGGCGCGCTCGCGAAGGCCTTCGGGATGCGGGTGCTCGCCCACGACCGGTTCGCCACGCCGCCGGACGCCGTCGACTGCCCCGATCTGAGCGAACCGGCCGCGCACAGCGACGTCATCACCCTGCACGTGCCGCTTTCGGACACCACCCGCCACCTCGTGGACCGCCGGCTCCTGACCGCGGTCACGCTCGGGGCGGTGCTGGTGAACCGCCGTCGTGGGGGACTGGTGGACCTCGACTCCGTACTCGATGCGCTCGCCGCGGGCCGGCTGTCCGGTGTCGGCCTGGATGTCCACGACCCCGAGCCGCCCGTCCACCACCCGCTCTTCGACCACCCCGACGTCCTGCTCACCCCGCACCTGATGGGCACGAGCATCCGCGCCGAAGCCGCGACCTACGCCGACGCGGCCCGAGGCGTCGCCGATGTGCAGGCCGGACGTCGTCCGGCCACGCTTGCCAAGCCCGAGTGGATGCCCACCGGTTGTTCCAAGGAGAGATCGAGATGACACTGCTGGACGACAAGGTCGTGCTGGTCAGCGGGGGCAGCAAGGGAGTCGGCGCCGCGGTCGTCCGAGCCGCGGCCCGGGAAGGCGCGTCGGTGCTCCTCACCGGTCGCCGTGCCGAGCCCGGCGAGGCGCTGGCCGCGGAACTCGTCGCCACGGGAGTTCAAGCCGCCTTCGTCAGGACCGATGTCAGCGACGTGGCGCAGGCGAAGGCGTCGGTGGCCGCCACGGTCAACCGATTCGGGCGGGTGGACTGCCTGGTCAACTGTGCGGGCCTGACCTCACGCGGTTCGCTGCTGGATACCACGCCGGAGCTGTTCGACGAGCACATCGCCGTCAATCTGCGCGCGCCGTTCTTCCTGATGCAGGGCGCCGTCGCCGACATGCTCTCCCGGCAGGCCCCCGGGACGATCGTCAACATTATCTCCACATCCGCGCACTGTGGTCAGCCCTTCCTGGCGCCGTACAGTGCCGCCAAGGCGGGCTTGGCCGGGCTCACCCGTAACGCCGCGCACGCACACCGCTTCGACCGCATCCGTGTCAACGGGCTGAACATCGGATGGACGGACACCGAAGGTGAGGACGCCATCCAGCGAGCCTTCCATGGCGCCGGCGACGACTGGCGCGAACAGGCCGGGAAGAACCTGCCCATGGGTCGTCTGGGCCGGGCGGACGAAATCGCCGAATTCGCCGTCTTCCTGCTCTCGGAGCGTAGCGGAGTGGTTACTGGATCCGTGATCGACTGGGACCAGAACGTGATCGGCGCCATCGACTGAAAGGACGTACGCGGCATGAAAATCGGACTGATCGGGCTGGGGCGGATCGGCGCGTTCCACGCCCAGACGCTCAGCGGCCTGCCGTCGGTGGACACTCTCGTGGTCACGGACGCCGTGCCCGGCCGTGCCGACGACATCGCGGGGAAACTCGATGCCCACGCCGTCGACTCCGTGGCCGACCTGCTGGGCGCCGGCCTGGACGGTGTCGTCATCGCCGCCGCCACCGACGCCCACCCTGCCCTGTTGGAGGCCGCGGTCGAGGCAGGACTGCCCGTCTTCTGCGAGAAGCCCGTTGCCGCGGACACCGCCGAGGCCGCCCGGACGGCCCGCCTGCTCGCCGACCGGGGCGTCCCTGTCCAGATCGGCTACCCGCGCCGCTTCGACGCCGGGTTCGTCGCTGCCCGCGAGGCCCTGCACAGCGGCGCCCTCGGCTGGTTGCACACCATCCGCTCCACCACCCTTGACCCGGCCCCTCCGCCACGCGACTACGCGGCCGTCTCCGGCGGCATCTTCCGCGACTGCAGCGTCCACGACTTCGACGCCGTGCGCTGGGTGACCGGCCGCGAGGTGGTCGAGGTGTACGCCACCGGCGGGAACCGCGGCGAGGAGTGGATCCGCGACCTCGGCGACGTCGACTCGGCGGCCACCGTCCTCACCATGGACGACGGCACCCTCGCCGTCGTCTCCAACACCCGCTACAACGCGCGCGGTTACGACGTCCGCCTGGAACTCCACGGCTCCCGCGACAGCGTCGCCGCCGGGCTGGAGGACAAGCTCCCGCTCCGCTCCGTCGAACCCGGCACCACCTTCCCCGCCGGCGTCCCGCACACCTTCTTCATGGACCGCTTCGCCGACGCCTTCCGCACCGAACTCGCCGCCTTCACCGAGGTCGTCAGCGGCGCTCGCTCGTCCCCCTGCACCCTCACGGACGCGGTCGAATCCAGCTGGGTCGCCGAAGCCGCCACCGCGTCCCTCCGCGAGCACCGCCCGGTCCGCATCGAGGAAGTGCGCGGGTGACGGACAGCGATCGGGCAGGCGAAGGCTCCACTCGATCGCGGAGACAGGCCTCACCGGACATCAAGGACCACTACGTCTCGCCGTACGAACTCGGCCACGGACGCTTCGTCCCGGTCGAGCACGACTTCGCACGGCGGGACGAGCTCAAGGAAGCGGCCGACATGGTGCGCCGCACGAAAGCCCCCCTGCTCCCTTCACACTCGGAAGGCGCCTGACGTGAGCGCTCCAACCCTTCACAGAACCCCCGTACGTCGTGCCGCGATAGCCCTGACCGCCTCCGCGTCGGCTCTCGCCCTCACCGCGTGCGGCGTTGTCGACGGCATCGCCGGAAGCGGCGGCGCCGCATCCCCGACGAAGGGCGACGACATCACGGTGGGGCTGCTCCTGCCCGACAAGGACACCGCGCGCTTCGAGAACTTCGACTACCCGATCATCAAAAAGGGGGTCGCCACCCTCACGCACGGCAAGGGCACGGTCGTCTACGCCAACGCCGAGGCGAGTCAGGAGAAACAGAGCCGGCAGCTCCAGGAGCTGGTGGACCAGAAGGTCGACGTCATCCTGCTGGACGCGCTGGACGCCAAGGCCATCGCCCCGGACGTCCAGAAGGCGAAGGACGCCGGTATCCCCGTCATCGCCTACGACCGGCTCGCGCAGGGCCCGGTCAGCGCGTACGTCTCGCACGACAACGAAGCCGTCGGCGAGATCCAGGCGCGCGCCATCACCGAGGCGCTCGGCAGCAAGTCGGCATCCCGCAAGATCGTCATGATGAACGGCGACCCCGCGGACACGAACTACGCGAAGTACAAGGGGGGAGCCCTCAAAGAATTCGACAACAAGGTCCAGATCGCCAAGGCGTACGACACCGACAAGTGGTCGCCTGCGGTCGCCAAGGCGAACATGAAGAAGGCGATCCAGGCCGTCGGCCTCGACAACATAGCCGCCGTCTACGCGGCCAACGACGGCTTGGCGGGCGCCGTCATCGAGGCGCTGAAGGAGGCGGGCGCCACCAAGATTCCCCCGGTGACCGGCCAGGACGCGAACCTGGACGCGGTGCAGCGGGTCGTCTCGGGCGAGCAGTCCATGACCGTGTACAAGCCGTTCCTGGACGAGGCCACCCACGCCGCGGAGATGGCGGTCTACATGGTCCAGGGCCACGACATCCAGTTCGACGCGCTGACCCAGGACAGGGTCGACAGCCCCACCGAGAAGGAGATCCCTTCGATGCTGGTGCCGGCGGTCTCCCTCACGACGGACAACATCAAGAGCACGGTGATCGCGGACGGCGTCTACACCGTCAAGGACATCTGCACCCCGAAGTACGCGGAGGACTGTGCGGCGATCGGCCTGAAGTAGGTTCATGCGCCCCGTGCCCGCGACAATGATCCGGGCACGGGGCGGTCACATGATCGCCCGGACAGGCTCTGCTGGACAGGTCCCGGCAAGCCGCCCGGCTCAGAAGGCGTGCGCCATCAGCTCCGCGAAGAGCGCGTGCTCGTCGACATCGAGGCCCCGCGAGCGGAACCAGCCGCAGATGTTGGCGCAGTCGCGCTGGAGGAAGGTCATCCCGTTCAGGTTGCCTACCAGGTCGACGATCTGTGGCAGGTCGATGATGACCAGCCGCTCGCCCGCCGCCAGGATGTTGTACGCCGAGAGGTCGCCGTGCACGACGCCGTTCTGCACCATCGTCGCGAGCGCATCGGTGAGCTGCTCGAAGTACGCCGCCAGCAGCTCGGGTGAGGGTCGGGTCTGGGCGAGCCGGGGCGCGGTCTGGACGGCGCCGTCCTCGTCGACGACGGTGATCCACTCCATCAGGATCTCGGTGCCGTCGATCTGGACCGGGTAGGGAACCGGTAGTCCGAGGTCCCAGAGCCGCACCAGCGCACCCCACTCGGACACCGCCCACTCGCCGGCCGCGACCTGCCGGCCGAAGGTGCTCTTCCGCTTGAGGGCCCGCTCGTCACGTGAGCGTTTCATCGAACGGCCCTCGGTGTAGGACGCGGAGCGGTGGAAGGTCCGGTGCTCGGGAGAGCGGTACCGCTTGGCCGCCATGACCACCCCGGTGGCAGGGTCGAGCGGGTCGGCGCGCTCGACGAGGTGGACGTCGGCCTCCTTGCCGGTCTTGAGGACGCCGAGCTCGGTGTCGATCGCGCCCTGCGAGGTCACCACCCAGTCCGGGAGGGGCTCGGGGCCTCGGCAGAGGGGTTCGACACTGAGCCAGGTCGACCAGCGCCGGCCGTCCTCGAGGTCGTCGTAGGAATGGAAGTCGAAGACGAACCGGTCGTCGACGTCGCCCAGGTCGTCCGGCGGCGGGACGTGGCGGTAGGTGTCGGTGATGAAGTCGTCAGGAAATGCCGGGTGCTGAGGGTGCTGCGAGAGATCGTCGTGAGACATCGCTGGAGGTGCTCCATGAGGCGAGAGGGAGGCGGTCTGCGGGCAGGCCGAAGACAGTTGTGGTCACGGTCGTGCCTCCTCTCGTGGAGCACCGGGCAGCTCCCGGTGTTTCGCCCATGGTGAGGGGCGGACACAGGGAGCTGCAACCGAATAAAGACGGCCCGCGTCGAACGGCCCCAGCGGTGCCGTAGGTTCCCGGTGTGATCCTCCGTACCGGGCTCGTCCCGGCCCTGTTCGGGCTGACGTCGGCCGGGTCGTTGCTGTCAGCCGGTCGTGACGACAGCCCGTCGCGCGGGCGGTCGTGACGACAGCCCGTCGCGCGGCTGTGGTGTCAGCAGGGCTGGGGAATGCCGTTGCCGATGGTGTCCGGCAGGGGGTTGGTCTCGCTGTAGATGTCGGTGTCCTTCATGTAGCCCCACTGGCCGTTGTCGGCCTGCGTCCACAGCCACCGGTACGGGTGCGGGCCGCCGACGTAGGCGCCGTGGTCGGTGCGGCACTCGAACCAGCTCGGGTTCGAGTACATCTTGCCGACCGCACGATTCGTGTTGGGGCCGGCGTAGACGGTGGCCCCCACGACGTTGTTGCAGTACATGTGCATTCCGCCGTCGCCCCACCAGCACGGTGTGGCCGCCTCGGCCGTGCCGGAGAAGACGGTGCCCAGCGCGGCCAGCGACACGCCGGTCGTGAGAAGAGCCGAGAACTTGCGAGTGGATGCCTTCATGGTGATCCCCCTGTGATGGTGCGATGGTGTCGTTTCGGTGGGGCCGCGCGGATTCCCACGCCACGCGAGCGGTAGTGGTGGTGCTGCGTCGCGCGGCCGCTCTTGAGTGCGTGAGGCGGGACCGGCACGGTTCAGCAGGAACGCACCGGGTTGGTCTCGCTGGAGATCGAGGTGTCCTTCATGTAGCCCCACTGGCCGTTGTCCGCCTTGGTGAACAGCCAGCGGTTCGGGTGCGGGCCGCCCACGTAGGGCCCGTCGTCGCGGCGGCAGTGGAACCAGCTGTGGGTGCTGTTCATGTAGCCGACGATCCGGTCGGGGATCGGGTAGCCGTCGGTTTCCCGGGAGTCGTAGACCGGCGCGCCTCGCACGTTGTAGCACCAGTAGTAGCCGTTGCCGTCCGGACCGGTGCAGCCGCTCGCCGCCGCGGCGGTTCCCGCACCCGCCAGTCCTGTGCCCGCCGTCACGGCCGCCACCATCGTGGCAGCCAAAATCCCCCGTACGCGCATGGAGCGCTCCTTCGCGGTGATCGTGTTCTCGTCTCCGAGTGAGGTGCGCGGCCGCGTACCTCGACCGCCGGAGCCCGGTGGTCGTCGGCAAGCCTGCCCCAGCCGCTTCGTCCGCGCACGGCGGTTCGGGCTCAGCCGAAAGACCTGCCCGGCACGGGTGAAATATTTGACATCAAAGGTCTGTTCGGAGCTGGACCGCGATCACTCACGGGACGCGGTGGTCGGCCTCGGTGGGTCGTGGCCGATGCGCACAGGGGGACCGGAGCGTCCGGGCGTCGCCGTCGAGGACGGCCCGGCCGAGCGGGGTCGGCATGTGCAACACCGTGTTGGCGGTCCGGTGGCTGACGACGAGACCGGCCTGCCGCAGCACGGTGGCGTGTTCGCTCGCCGAGGCGGGCGAGATGCGCAGGCGCCGGACGATGTCCGCGCCCGTGATGCCCCCGGCCGCCGCGATCTCCTCCAGAACGGCGGCGCGCGTGGCCCCGAGCAGCCGCGCCACGCAGTCGCCGTCGGACTTGTCGGCGGGCTCCACCAGGCGCTGCAGACCGCGGTTGGCCGGATAGACCAGCACCGGGTCCAGCCGCGTATCGCGCAGCGTGATGGGGCGGGCCCAGCAGAAATACGACGGGACGAGCAGCAGCCCCCGACCGCCCAGGTGGAGTTCCCTTCGGACGGGATAGGCCACCGAGAGGACCGGTGCCTCCCAACGGATCTGCGGATGCAGGCTGTTCAGCATGCGCTCCACGCCCCCGTCCAGCAGGTCGGCCGCACGCGCTGCCCGCTCGGCCGCCACCACGGTGTGTATGCGGTCCCAGGCAGGGGCCAGGACACGTTGGTGGTAGCGGCGCATCGCGGTGCCCACGCGCCGTAGGGCTCCGGTGTCGGCGTCGGCCAGCGACCGCATCCAGGTGGCTGTGCCGCGTTGTCCGGCCAGGATCGTGAGGTCCGTGCGCAACCTGTCCCGAGCCGTTCGCTGCACGGTGTCCATGGCCGACTCGATATCGCTGTCGGCGGGCGTGAGGAAGTCCGGGGAGTAGCCCCTCGGCGGAGCGAGAGGCAGCAACAGACGTGCGGACGGATCCAGCGTACCGAGAGCCTTGGCGCGCCACGGCCCGAACACACCGTGGTCGGCCGGCCCGCGCAGAGCGTGCAGGCTCAGCAGCATCTCCCAGGCCGGCACCGGTCCGGCGGCGATACGGATTCGCCCGACGTCCTCGCTGGTGAGGTGGATCCGCAGCACTTGAGCTCCCCCGATGAACAAGTGGTCTCAGGATACGACGCTCCGGGACGGCTGGTCGGTTCGCCCACGGTTGACTTTTGGTCGCTGACCAACTCTACTGGAGAGAGAACTTGGTCAAAGACCAAGAATAGAACACAGGAGTACGACATGACTGCGAAGACATGGTTCATCACCGGCGCGTCCAAGGGGTTCGGCAGGCAGTGGACCGAGGCCGCGCTGGAACGGGGCGACCGGGTCGCCGCGACAAGCCGGGCCCCCGGCGCCTTCGACGACCTGATCAAGATCCATGGCGGCAACCTGCTGCCGCTCCAGCTCGAAGTCACCGACCGCGCGGCCGTCGATGCCGCTGTGCGTCAGGCCGCCGACCACTTCGGCCGCCTCGACGTCGTGGTCAACAATGCCGGTTACGGCCTGTTCGGCACGGTCGAGGAGATCAGCGAGGAGCAGGCCCGGGCGCAGATCGAGGTGAATCTGTTCGGTCCCCTGTGGGTCACGCAGGCCGCGCTGCCCCACCTGCGCGCCCAGGGCGGCGGGCACATCATCCAGGTCTCCTCGATCGCGGGCGTCTTCTCGCTGCCGGGCCTCGGCGTCTACCACGCCTCGAAGTACGGCCTGGAGGGATTCACCGCGAGCCTCGCCAAGGAGGTCAAGGACTTCGGCATCAAGGTCACCCTGGTCGAACCCGCCGGATACGCCACCGAGTGGGCGGGACCGTCCGCCGTCCACGCCGAACGCCTCGCCGCCTACGACGACTTCCGCGCCGGCATGCAGCGGCCGGCCGGAGTGCGCGGCGAGCCGAGCGCCACCCGCGCGGCGATCCTCGCGGTCGTCGACGCCGACGAGCCGCCGCTGCGGATCTTCTTCGGCAAGGGGGCGCTCGACGTGATCCGGGCGGAGTACGCGTCCCGCATCGAGGAGTGGGAGCGCTGGGACGCGGTGTCCCAGGCGGCATTCGGTGTCTGAGCGGGTCCCTGGAATGACCATGAAAGGGGCTGTGAACAGCCCGCTTGTACCATGACCAAGAAATCGCCGGTGGGTGACGGAGAACGGAACGGGACACGAGGATGCGCTGGACACTGGACGACGTGATCGAGGCGGCGTTCACCACGCTGGAGGCCGAAGGCCTCGACAAGCTGACGCTGCGCGGGGTCGCCCGCACCCTCGGCTCCCACCTCAACTCGGTGAGCTGGTACGTGAAGACGAAGCAGACCCTCATCGAGACGATGGCCGACCACATCGTCGGCACCGTTGACGTCACCCACCTGCCGGACGAACCGGTCGAACGAGTCCGCACGGTCGCCATCCGCTACCGGGACGCCCTGCTCGCACACCGCGACGGCGGCCGCCTGGTCGCGGGCACCTTCAACGGCACGGGCAAGACGCTGCGCGTCGGCGACACGATCGTCGGTGCCCTGCTGGACGCCGGATACGGCGAGACGGACGCGGCCCGCCTGTGCTGGTCGATCGTCTACTTCACGCTCGGCCTGACCCAGGAACAGCAGACCCCGTCCGACAATCCCCGCGGCTCGTTCCACGAACTCGTCGCCACCGGCAGCTACCCGGCCCTCGCCAGGGTCGGCGAGCAGCTCATGGTCGCGGACTCCTTCGACGACCGTTTCCACTACGGCCTGTCGAGACTGCTGCCCCCGAGGGCGTGAAGACACCTCGGCGACGCGGCCCCGCAGCACGGTGCGCCCGCCGACGGACGAGACACGTACGGCCACCGTCATCGCCCGCGTGCTCGCGGCGCACCGTGGGCGGGGATTCGGGGAGGAACTCTTCGCGCGGAAGCGCGGGTTCGTCGAGACCGAGCGATACCTCCTGCCGGGGGACACCATTCCCTGGACCGACTTGCGACTCTCCTGAACCAGACAGACCTTTCCATTGCCGCCGGCCGGGTCGGCCAAGGAACTCTCGCCATGACCGTGATACTAATACCGGTATAAGTATTGGGAAGCGCCGTATGGCGTCGCACGGCAGGGAGTCATGACACATGGTGGAGATCAAGACCGACACGGCACTTGAAGCGATGCGAGAAGCCGGACGTGTCGTGGCCCACGCACTCGCGGCCGCCCGTGCGGCGGCAGGCGTGGGAGTCCGACTGCGCGAGCTCGACGAAGCCGCCCGCACCGTTCTCACCAAGGCCGGAGCACGTTCTCCGTTCTTGGGCTACCAGCCCTCCTTCGCTCCGGTCCCGTTCCCCGCCGTGATCTGCGCCTCCGTGAACGACGCCGTCTCGCACGGCATCCCCGACGACTACCGCCTGCGCGACGGCGACCTGGTCAGCATCGACTGCGGGGCCGAACTCGACGGCTGGACCGGCGACGCCGCGATCAGCTTCACCGTCGGCACCCCTCGCCCCGCCGACCTCGAACTCATCGCCGCCACCCAGCAGGCCCTGGACGCGGGCATCGACGCCGCCACCGTCGGCCATCGGATCGGCGACATCTCTCATGCCATCGGCACGGTCGCCCGCAGGGCCGGCTGTGGAATGCCGGCCGACTTCGGCGGCCACGGCATCGGCCGCCAGATGCACGAGGACCCCCACGTACCCAACCACGGACGACCCGGCCGCGGCTTCCCCCTGCGCCACGGCCTCGCCCTCGCCCTCGAACCCATGCTCATGGCCGGAGGGCGCAACGAGTACCACACCGACCCCGACGGATGGACCCTGCGCACGGTCGACGGCAGCCGAGCCGCCCACATCGAACACACCATCGCCATCACCGAGGACGGCCCCCGCATCCTCACCCTGCCGTGACCGAATGGCATGTCGATCCACGGGCCTCACCCCGTCCGCAGCCGGGCGGAGGGTTGCTCCATGGCGTTGTCCAGATGAGTGATGACGGCCGGTACGTCATCGCTCTCGGTACTCTCGATCAGCTTCAGGGCCGGCCGGACGAGGACACCCGGTCGCGCTATCAATCGTGCGAGCACGGCGGCCCGGATGTCGAGCCGCTTGATGGTGGCCTCGCGCTCCTGTTCGTTCTGGCCGGCCAGCAGGACGGCGTTGTACCACGCCTCCTCGCGGGACTGACGGACACTGAAGTCGAGGATCTGCTCGTCGGTACGGCCTCCTACCTGATCCAGCAGCGACATGAGCGGCGACAGGGCACCCAGCGAGTCCTGCAGCACCAACACCACCCGCGCAAGGATGTCGTTGATCAGCAGAAAGTCGTGCCGTAGCGCGTGGATGTCCTCGCCCGGACTGGTCCGCGCGGCGGCGATGGCCAGGTCGAGGTTGATGTGCGCGTTCACGCCGAGTATCAGGTGCTGGACGATGATGGTGTCGGCGTCGTCGAGCAGCCCGAACGTCTCGCGCCAACAACGCGGCCCGCTCCGGTCACGATGCCAGGCGTCGTACGCCTCGAAGTAGCGGTTGCCGAAGTGCGTGTCGAAACGGTCCATTCGGACGCCGTCGTCGAACAGCCCACCGTGAATGGCCGTGCGGACCTCGACGGTCACCTGGCGGTACAGCGCCGCGAAGTACCCGACCCGGTCACCGGCGCGGCCGGCCTCCCGCACGATCGCGGCAAGCCCGTCCACGACATCGTCGATGTTCTCTGCTCTCATGCCCAACTCCCTCTCACAGTCCCCATGTTCGGCCCGCACTCTGACGACTGCTGTCCGCAGCGCCGATTGCAGCCCCCGTCCTACCACCGCACACCGGGGAACGGGACTGAGAGAGCAGCGCCGGCGATATCGCCGGCGGTATCGGTCGACTACCGAGGCGCTGTCCGAGTTCACCGAGAGCCGACCCATTCGATCTTCGAGACGTGGCGCTCGATCTCGCCCTGGTCGAGCGTCAGTTGCGCTTGGCGGCGTTCTCGATGCGGTCGAAGAGCTGCTGGCGGCGGTGGGCGTGGGTGAAGTCGGCGACTCGGTGGGTGCCTTGGTGCAGGTCTTCGCGGATGCCGGCGTAGGCGTGGCCGACGGCGTAGGCCACGCTGGTCCGGGCGTCGGCGAGGGCGGGCAGCTCGTAGGCGGCGGGCAGGGGCAGTTCGGCCAGTTCGCTGTTCTCGCCGCGGGCGCCGCGGAGGCTGATCGGTCCGACCTGGAGATGACCGTTGGGCGCGGTGACCTGGATGTCGCCCTCGGTGCCGTTGATCTCCCACAGGAAGTTCGTGCCCCGGCTCAGTCCACCGCGGTAGTGGGCGGAGACGACAGTGCCGGACTCCAGGACACCCTGGACGGCGATCTGGTCGGGCGAGCGCACCGCCACCTCCTCGCCGGTCTGCGTGACGCGGGCAGTGGCGCGGCGGGTGACGGTGATCGCGTCGAGGTCGGCGAACTCCCCGAGCACCATGGTCAGCGCGTCGATGGTGTGGCCGAAGGGGATGGTCAGCATCGTCGCGCCGTTCGCGGGGTCGAGCAGATAGAGGGTGCTCTGGTCGATGGTGTCGCCGAAGGCGAATCCGGAGCCGACCAGAGTCGTGGACAGTACGTCGCCCACGTAGCCGTCCGCGATGAGGTCGCGCAGGTACTGGATGTGCGGTGCGGTGCGGGCCTGGAGACCGACGAACGTACGGATGCCCTTGGCCTGAGCGGTCTCCGCCAGCTCCTTCGTCTCGGTCGCGTTCTTGCCCAGCGGCCATTCGCTGAGCACCATCTTCCCGGCGTTCAGCGCGGCCATGACATTCACGTAGTGATCGGGAGCCTTGACGCTGACCACGACCAGGTCGACGTCCGGGCTCTCGGCCAATTCCTTGGCGCTGCCGAAGGCGAGTGGCACTCCGTACTGCTCGCCCGCCCTGCGGGCGGAGTCGGGGTTGGACGTGCTCAGTGCGCGTACGTCGAACCCGTCGAGGGCCCGCAGCGCGGGCAGGTGGGAGGCGGCCGCCCAGCCGCCGGAGGTGCTGAGGCCGATGATTCCCACGCCGATGGAAGATCCGGACGCAACCGAGGAAGGGGCCAAGGACATAGATATCTCCTACGAGTTGAGGAGCGGGGGGCATAGATCACCTCCGCCGCCTCACCGTAGTCCATGTACACATTCTTGCGAACATAGCCGTGGTGGCCGGCCCGGTACCCTTGCGCCATGGCCAGCCGCACGTCCTCCCCGCTCACCCACCCCGCCACGGAGGACTTCGACCTCTTCCAGATCATGAGAGCCCTGGCCGACCCCACCCGGCTGGCCATCGTGGTGACGCTCGCTTCCCGACCCGGCCTGGCATGCAAGGGCTTCTATCCGGTCGTCGCGAAATCGGCCCTCACCCGCCACCTCCGCATCCTGCGCGAGGCCGGTCTCATCCGGCAGCACGACGCCGGCACTCTGCGCGTCAACACCCTGCGCAAGGACGACCTCGACCAGCGCTTTCCCCACCTGATGGCACTGGTCACCAAGGAAGGCGCCGGTCGCCGGATCCTGGTGGCCGACACCGAAGGCGTGTGACGCATCTTCACTGTTACGATTCAGTGAATCTCGCCGTTCGGGCGGGCGCGTCGTACAGGCTTGTCCGAGATGTCCCAGGAGGCTCCCATGGCGGGCAGGGCCGGCCGCGTGACGGCGACCGACGTCGCCAAGGAGGCAGGGGTCTCACAGACGACGGTCAGCTATGTACTGAATGACGTGCCGCACCAGAAGATCTCCGAGCAGACCCGGCGCAAAGTGCTGGATGCGGTGGCGAAACTGGGCTACAAGCCGTCGGCCGCCGCACGCGCGCTCCGCCTGGGCCGCAGCGATCTGGTGGTGATGTTCCTTCCGGACGTTCCTGTCGGCGGCACTCTGACCTCCCTGGTCGAGCTCCTCGGCGACGAACTGGAGCGGCACGGCCTGAACCTCGTCACACGGCGCGAGCGGCACGCCCCGCTCGAATCGCTGTGGCGGGAACTCATGCCGGCGGCCGTGATGACGACCTTCGACGTCTCCCCCGAGGACGCGGCCAGCATGCGGGCGGCCGGAATCCACGTGGTCAGCGCCGGGATGGGCCCTACGGTCGATCCGGGCGTCCTGACCATTCCCCAGCGTCTCATCGGCACGATGCAGGTCGAGCGGCTGGCGGCGACGGGGCACACCCGTACCGGCTATGCCGCTCCCGGGGATCCCCGGCTCCAGGAGTTCTTCGCCCTGCGGCTCGACGGCGCCCGTGCCGCCTGCGCGGAACTCGGCCTTGAACTCCCAGTCGTGCTTGATGTGCCCCTCGACATCTCGGCCGCCGCCGCGGCGGCCGAGCACTGGCACTCGGCCGTCCCGGCCGTCACGGGAGTGTGCGCCTACAACGACGAGACGGCATTCGCCCTCCTCGCGGGCATGCGCAGGGTGGGTCTCTCCGCCCCCGGTGACCTGGCCGTGATCGGTGTCGACAACGACAAGCTGGCGCCTTTCGCGATGCCACCGCTGACGACGATCGACAACAACCTCGATGTCGTCGTGGGCCGCGCGGCCCGGATGATCGTCAGTGGCGTGACCGGCCGATCGCTGCCGACGCCGCCCCAGGTGACTCCGCTGAGCCTGGTCGTACGCGAGTCGGCCTGACGCGAGCCGACCGGACGGCGGTCGGCCTGACGCAACGGTCGGCTTGACGCCAACGGTCGGCTTGACGCCAACCGGCCTCGCTCAAGCCGGCCCCACTCGCTTCGGCCCGGCCGGCCCGGCCGGGGCGCCCGCGGGCGTGCCTCGGCGCCACTCCTCCGAATTCCGGCTTTCCGGAAAACACTGACGCAAGGGTCTTGTGGCCCGCCAAGGGGTGGGCTTACGTTACGCATACGTTTCACTTGTACGTATCAGTGGCTGGTTCGCATCCATCGAAAACGGTGGAGCTCACACCCATTCGGCCAGGAACGGCTGACCGCCAAGAGCGGTCCAGGCCGCGTCAGGACCTGGTTCCCCCACTACCTCCGAGGCCCTTCAGGGCGGCTTGATGCCCGCCGCCGCCCGGTCATCCACTCACCAGCGGAGTACCCATGCGAAGAATCGCGCTGACGGCCGTATCGGCTGTCCTGATGTTGTCCGTGGCCGCGTGCGGCTCGGGCTCAGGTTCCGGTTCGGGTAACGCGGCCACCGGCGGCACGCTCACCCTGGCGCCCGTGATCGCGGCGCAGCCATGGGATCTGGCCGACGCCGGTCTCGGCAACAACGCGCAGTACTACCAGCCCGTCTACGACCCGCTGCTGCGGTTGTCCCCGACGGCCGAGGTCAAGCCCAACCTGGCGACCAAGTGGTCGTACGACGCGGCCCGCACGGTACTCACGCTGACCTTGCGCAGCGGCGTCAAGTTCACCGACGGCACCGCCCTGGACGCGGCGGCGGTCAAGGCCAATCTGCTGCACACCAAGGGAGGCAGCAGCGAGGCGGCGGGCCAGCTCACGAGCATCAGCGGCGTCGACGTGGTCAACGCCACCACGGTCGCGATCAAGCTCTCGGCCCCCGACCCCTCGCTGGTGCCGAACCTCGGAAACGTGGCCGGAATGATGGCCAGCCCCAAGGCCATCACCGCGGGGACCCTCAAGACGGCCCCGGTGGGCTCCGGCCCGTACGCCATGGACAAGTCCGCCACCACGGCGGGCAGCACGTACACCTTCGTACGCAATCCGGATTACTGGAACAAGGCCGCCTTCCCCTTCGACAAGATCGTCCTCAAGCCGCTGACCGACCCGACCGCCGTGCTCAACGCGCTGCGCTCGGGACAGATCAACGGTGCGCTGCTGGCCAGCGCCAAGAACGTCGCGCCGGCCAGGAGCAGCGGGCTGAACGTCACCAAGTACACCTCCGGTGACGTCGAGGGCGTGTACATCTGGGACCGCGAAGGAAAGATCGTCAAGGCGCTCGGCGACGTCCGGGTCCGCCAGGCCCTGAACTACGCCTTCGACCGTTCCACGATCGTCAAGACGGCGAAGCAGGGACTCGGCAAGGCGACGACCCAGATCTTCAACCCGGCGGGCTCCGCCTTCGACAGCTCGCTGGACTCCAAGTACCCCTACGACCCGACGAAGGCCAAGCAACTGCTGGCCGAGGCGGGCTATCCGCAAGGCTTCTCGGTCACCGTCCCGGATGTCTCGTCCGTCTTCCCGGACCAACAGGCGGCCATGGTCCAGCAGTTGGAGGACATCGGGATCAAGGTCAAGGTCGACAAGATCCCGCCCACCCAGCTCATCAGCGCCCTCCTCGCGGGCAAGTACCCCCTGTCCTACATGACCCTGGCCTCCTTCCGACCCTGGGACACCATCCAGATCGAGGTGGCCAAGAGCGCTCTGTGGAATCCGCTGCACAGCGAGGACCCCAAGGTCACCGACCTCATCACCAAGGCCCAGTCGGCGACCGGAGCCACCCAGGACGCACTGTTCAAGGAGCTCAACACCTACCTCGTCGACCAGGCGTGGAACGCGCCCTGGGACTCCGTGGAGAGCAACTACGCGACGACCAAGGGCGTCACCTTCACGCCGCAGGCGTTCGCCGCCGTACCGCCGATCTACAACTTCAAGCCCGCTGGCTGACCCGGGCGACGGGCCGGGCGGGAGTGGTGGCACCCAGTGGTGGCAGCGCTCCCGCCCGGCCTCCGACGAACACGGTCAGGGAGAGGCAAGGTGGAGAGACAGATGATCGTTTTCTTGGTCCGGCGCATCGCCGCCGGGCTGGTCCTGGTCCTGGTGATCGCGACCACGACCTTCGCACTGATGGGCCTCACCGGCTCCGATCCGGTGCGCCAGATCGTGGGGCAGACCGCCACCCAGCAGCAGGTGGCGGCCAAGTCCGCCGAACTCGGACTCGACCAGCCCATGGTGGTCCGCTACGGGCACTGGCTCGCGGACGCGGTCCACGGCGACCTCGGCATCTCGTGGTTCAGCAGTGAGTCCGTGACCACCTCACTCGCCAACAAACTGCCGGTCACACTGTCGATCGTGCTGGCGGCGCTGCTGCTGTCGGCGGTACTGAGCACGGTGCTGGGAGTGGCCGCCGCGGTCCGCCGGGGTGTGCTGGACCAGTTGGTGCAGTTCCTCGCGGTCCTCGGGTTCGCCGTGCCCAGCTTCCTGGTCGCCCTGGTGTTCGCCGTGGTGATCGGCGTCCACCTTGGCTGGCTGCCCGCGACCGGCTACGTTCCGCTGGCGGACTCGGCCGGTGGCTGGCTGAAGTCGATCACCCTCCCGGCGTTGTCGCTCGCCGTCGGAGCGATCGCCGCCACCGCGCAGCAGGTGCGCGGCTCCATGGTCGACGTACTGCGCGCGGACTACATACGTACCCTCCGCAGCCGTGGCATCAGCGAGCGGAGCCTGCTGTTCCGGCATGCGCTGCGCAATGCGGCCCCGGCTGCTCTGACCGTGCTGGCCCTGCAGTTCATCGGCCTGGTCGGCGGCGCGGTGGTCGTCGAGAAGGTCTTCGGCCTCAACGGGATCGGCAGCCAGGCGACCAGCGCCGGATCCCAGGGCGACACCCCGGTGGTCATGGGCGTCGTCGTGGTCATGGTCGCCATCGTCGTGGTGGTCAACATCCTGATGGACCTCGCGTACGGCTGGCTCAACCCGAAGGTGCGTGTCGGATGACGCTGCCTCAGTCCGAAGAAACGGCGGTGTCAGCGGCCGTCGCCGCCAGAGGCCGCTCGGGACTCCTGCGTCGGCTCCTGCGCAGCCCGGTGGCCGTGACCTGTCTGGTGCTCCTCGCTCTCATCTCGCTGGCCGGCCTGTTCGCCCCGCTCCTGACCAGTCAGGACCCGGCCCACACCTCGCTCACCGACAGCCTGGCCCCGATGAGCGGCACACACCCCCTGGGCGGTGACGGTGTCGGCCGTGACGTCCTGGCCCGACTGCTCTACGGCGGTCGTACGAGCCTGCTGGGAGCCCTGCTCGCGGTGGCCGTCGCCCTGGTGATCGGTGTTCCCGCCGGCCTGGTGGCCGGGTACTACCGCAAGTGGTTCGACGCCGTGAGCAGTTGGCTGGCCAACCTGCTGATGGCCGTACCGGCGATCATCGTGCTGCTGGTCGTGATGTCCGCGGTGGGCCAGAACACGTACGTCGCCATGGCGGTCTTCGGCGTGCTGATGTCGCCGGGAGTCTTCCGGCTGATCCGCGCCTCGGTGATCTCCGTACGCGAGGAGCTGTACGTGGACGCGGCCCGGGTGTCCGGTCTGGCGGATCCCCGGATCATCCGCCGGCACATCCTGCCCGTCGTGCAGGCGCCGACCATCATCCAGGCCGCCCAGATGCTCGGTCTCGGCATCGTCATCCAGTCCGGGCTCGAGTTCCTCGGCCTGGGCTCGGCGACCCAGGCGAGCTGGGGCTCCATGCTCAACGACGCCTTCGCCAACATCTACACCAAGCCGGTCCTGCTGGTCTGGCCCGGAGTGGCGCTCGCGGTGACCGTCGCCGTGTTCGGCCTGCTGGGCAATGCTCTGCGGGACGCGCTGGACGCGAGCGCGGCGAGTGGGCGGAAGCCGCGCGGCGCAGCCGCCGCCGGCAAGCAGGCCGTGGCGAGGAAGGCGCAGTCCGTGGCCTCCGCGTCGTCCGGCACGAGCGGAACGTCCGAGGCGGGGGAGGCGGACGACACCCTGCTCGTCCTCGAAGACCTGAAGGTCTCCTATCCGACGGCCGAGGGCGAGAAGACCGTTGTCGACGGCGTCTCCCTGACGGTGCGTCGGGGCGAAGTCCTCGGACTCGTGGGGGAGTCGGGCTCCGGCAAGAGCCAGACCGCCTTCGCCGTCCTCGGTCTGCTGCCCCGGGAGGCCCGGGTCTCCCGCGGCCGACTGGTGTTCGACGGCAAGGAGTTGGGAGGTCTCGGCCGCGCGGAGATGAACCGGTACCGCGGTCGCCGGATCGCCTACGTGCCGCAGGAGCCGATGTCCAACCTCGACCCCTCCTTCCGTATCGGCGCCCAGCTGGTCGAGCCGGTTCGCCGGCACCTCGGGTTGTCGGCGGCCGAGGCGAAGGCGAAGACCCTCGCTCTGCTGGAGCGGGTCGGTATCGCCGACCCGGAGCGGGTCTTCACCTCCTATCCGCACCAGATCTCCGGCGGTATGGCGCAGCGTGTCCTCATCGCCGGCGCGGTGTCCTGCGAGCCGGACCTGCTGATCGCCGACGAGCCGACCACGGCGCTCGACGTGACCGTGCAGGCCGAGGTGCTCGACCTGGTGCGGTCACTTCAGCGCGAGCGGAACATGGGCGTGATCCTGGTGACCCACGACTTCGGTGTGGTGGCCGACATCTGCGACCGCGTGACGGTGCTGCAGACCGGCAGGGTGGTGGAGTCCGCACCCGTACGGCAGTTGTTCGCCGATCCGCGGCACCCGTACACCCGCATGCTCCTGGCGTCCACGTTGGAGGACGCCGAGCCGAGGTCCGCGCTGAGTCCGAGTCGCACCGCGCCGGCGAGCGTCGCGGCCGTCACGAACACCGCACGTCAGGAGGGTCCGGCATGACCGGGACACTGGAAAGGGAGCTCCCGGCGGAGCTCCCGGCGGAACCCCTGCTGGTCGCCGACGACGTGGTCGTGGAGTACCCGTCGAAGGGCTGGCGCAAGCCGCCGTTCCGGGTGCTGAAGGGAGTGTCGATCACCATCGGCGCGGGGGAGACCCTGGGGCTGGTCGGTGAGTCGGGATCGGGCAAGACCACCCTGGGCCGGGCCGTCCTCGGCCTGGCTCCGGTCGCCTCCGGAGCCGTCCGGTACCGCGGCAAGGTCATCTCGGGCCTGGGCCGAAAGGAACGCCGGGCGCTCAGCGACGACATCCAGGTGGTGTTCCAGGACCCGTACACCTCGCTCAATCCGGCGATGACGGTGACCGACATCCTCAGCGAGCCGCTGAGAGTCGCGGGAACCTCCCGGACCGAAGCCGAGAGGCGGGTGCGGGATCTGCTCGACCAGGTCCGGCTGCCCGCCGACGCGGGGGAGCGGCTGCCAAGGGAGTTCTCCGGCGGTCAGCGCCAACGCATCGCCATCGCGCGGGCGTTGTCCCGGGACCCACGGGTCATCGTCTGCGACGAACCGGTCAGCGCACTGGACCTGTCGACCCAGGCCCGGGTACTGGACCTGTTCGTCGAGATCCAGGAACGCACCGGCGTCGCCTATCTCTTCGTCACCCACGACCTGTCCGTGGTTCGGCACATCAGCCACCGGGTGGCGGTCATGTGTGAGGGGGAGATCGTCGAGACCGGGGACGCGGCGAGGATCACCACGACACCCGAACACCCCTACACACAGCGGCTGTTGCTCGCCGCGCCCGTGCCGGACCCCGGGCGGCAGGCCGAGCGCCGGGCCGAGCGGCAACGTCTGGCGGCGGCCATGGCGGCCGATGCCTCCGCAGGCGTTTCCGCAGCCGTTTCGGCGAACGCCTCCACAAAGGACTCCACGAACGCCTCCACGAACGCCTCCACCATCGCCTCCACGTCGGGAGACCGAGCATGACCCTGCCCAACCCCATTGTCCCCGGCTTCCACCCGGACCCCAGCATCACCCGCGTCGGCGACGACTACTACCTCGCCTGTTCGAGCTTCGAGTACCTCCCCGGCCTGCCGGTGTTCCACAGCCGCGACCTGGTGCACTGGGAGCAGATCGGCAATGTGGTGACCCGCCCGGGGCAGCTCGCGGTGGAGAAGGTCCCCACGCTCGGCGGTGCCTGGGCGCCGACCATCCGGTTCCACGACGGCCGCTTCTGGCTGGTCGTCACCGACGCGATGGGGCGCGGCAGCCTGATCTTCACCGCCGACCGGGCCGAGGGGCCCTGGTCCGACGGCGTCGTCATGCAGGGGGTGCCCGGTATCGACCCGGACCTCGCCTGGGACTCCGACGGCACGTGCTTCGTCACCTACTCGGGTCTGCAGCTCGATGGTGACCGCGCCGGCGAACATCTCGGCATCCAGCAGGTCCGTATGGACCTGGAGACCGGCCAAGCCCTCGAAGAACCCCGGTCGTTGTGGTCGGGCACGGGCCTGATGTTCCCCGAGGCACCGCATCTGTACGAGATCGACGGCACCTGGTACCTCCTGATCGCAGAGGGCGGCACCGAGCGCGGGCATGCCGTGAGCATCGCCCGTGGGGCCCGTCCGGACGGGCCGTTCGAGGGCTGCCCGGCCAATCCGGTGCTCAGCGCCCGCAGCACCGACCGCCCGGTCCAGAACACCGGCCACGCCGACCTGGTGCGCACCCCCGACGGCGGCTGGGCGCTGTTCCTGCTGGGTATGCGGCCGCGCGGCCTGACCAGGGCTTTCTCTCCCATGGGCCGGGAGACGTTCAGCACCGCGCTGGAGTGGGTCGATGGCTGGCCGGTGGTGCAGCCGGTCGAGCTGACCGCGCCCACCGGACCGGTCGTCCGCCACGACGACTTCAGCGGCACCGAACTCGGCCTGCAATGGCTCTCGATACGTACGCCGGCCGCTGACTGGTCCTCGCTCACCGAGCGCCCGGGCCGCCTCGTCGTGCATGCCGACGGCTCCACCATGGACGACCCGCTGCCACGTTTCGTCGGCCGCCGCCAGCAGCACGAGTCGGCCGTCTTCTCGGTCCGGGTGGACAGCACCGACGGGGTCGGCGGGCTGAGCCTGCGGATCGACGAACGCCACCACTACGACATCGAGGTGGGCGCCGGCATCGCCCGTGCCCGCGCCCGGGTGGGCGGGCTCTGCCAGACCTGGGAGCAGCCAATTCCCCCGGGACCGGTGACCGTACAGATCAAGACCGAGCCGGTCAGCGGCATGGGCCTCGACGCCCTCGGCCCGGACCTGGTCCGACTGTCCGTCGATTCCGGCACCGGCACCGGCACCGGCACCGGCACCGACTCCGGCTCCGGCTCCGGCACCGGCTCCGGCTCCGGCTCCGGCACCGGCTCCGGCACCGGACCGGTCGAGCTCGCGGTGCTCGACGGCCGCTATGTCTCCGCCGAGACCTCCGCGTCCTTCACGGGCCGCGTCGTCGGCATGTACGCCGCCGAAGGGACCGTCGCCTTCGACCGGTTCGGCTACCGGGGCGAGGACTGACGCTTCATCCCGTCCGAGACACCCGACCGGCACCCGACAGAAAGTCACCAGGACCGCATGGGCACCTTCTTCCCGCGCATGCTCTTCGGAGCCGCCTACTACACCGAGTACCAGCCCTACGAGCGGCTCGCCCAGGACCTCGATCTGATGGCCGAGGCCGGGTTCAGCGTCATCCGGGTCGGCGAGTCGGTCTGGTCGACCTGGGAACCCCGCGAGGGCCACTTCGAACTCGACTGGCTGCAACCGGTGCTCGACGCCGCCCACGACCGAGGCATCAAGGCGATCGTGGGCACCCCGACCTACGCCGTCCCGCCGTGGCTGCGCCGCAAGTACCCGGAGACGGCGGCCCGTTCCGGCACCGGGCAGCCCATCCCGTACGGCATGCGGCAGGACGCGGACTACTCGCACCCCGCCTTCCGGCATCTCGCCGAGCGGCTGGTCCGCAACATCGTGGGGCGCTACGCCGACCACCCGGCGGTCATCGGCTGGCAGGTCGACAACGAGCCCGGCCTGCGGATCTTCCACAACGACTCGGTGTTCCAGGGCTTCCTGGACCACCTCCGCGAACGCTACGGCGACGTCGAGACCCTCAACCGCCGCTGGGGGCTGACCTATTGGTCCCACCGGTTGCAGGACTGGGCGGACCTGTGGACCCCCGACGGCAACACCACCCCGTCGTACGACCTCGCCTGGCGCCGCTACCAGTCCCGGCTGACCCAGGAGTACATCACCTGGCACGCCGACCTGGTCCGCGGCCTCGTACCGGAGCACCACTTCATCACCACCTGCGTCGCCCTCGGCCAACAGGGCCTCGACATCTCGGCGATCGGCAGACCCCTCGACGTCGCCGGGGCGAACATCTACTACGCCACCCAGGAAGGACTGGCCCTGCCGGGTCCCGACGAGCCAGTCGACGGACTGCATCCGTTCTTCGTCCCCTGGTCCGGCCCCGCCTGGCTCTACCTCCAGAACGACATGGCGCGCGGCATCCGCCAGGAACCCTTCCTCGTCATGGAGACCAACGCCACCTCCATCGGTGGCTCCGCGGACAACTTCCCCCTCTATAAGGGCCAGGCCCGCCAGGCCGTGTGGAGCATGGTCGCGCGCGGCGCCAGGATGATCGAGTACTGGCACTGGCACTCCCTGCACTACGGCGCCGAGACCTACTGGGGCGGCATCCTCGGCCACAGCCTGGAGCCCGGCCGGACGTACCAGGAACTCTCCGAGATCGCCCGGGAGTTGCCGCAGGCCGGCCTGGCGATCGACGGCCTGCGGCCCCGCAGCGACATCGCGATGCTGCTGTCCGCCGACAGCCGCTGGGCGATGGAGTTCATGGCGCCGCTCCGGGGGAACGCCCCTGCCTGGTTCGGCGACCCGCAGTCCTACGACCGCATCGTCGCCGCGTTCTACCGTGGGCTGTTCGACGCCGGGCTGTCTGTCGATGTCGTCTCCCCGGAGCAACTTCCCTCCAGCCCACAGGAGTTGGTCGACCGCTGGCCGGTGCTGGTCGTCCCGGCGCTGTACATCGCGGACGACGCGACACTCGATCTGCTGCGCCGGTACGCCGAAGCCGGCGGCCATCTCGTCCTCACTCCTCGCACCGGGTACGCCGACGAGGAGGCCGTCGCCCGGCACACGGTCATGCCCGGAGTGCTGCGCCCCGCCGCGGGCGCGTCCTACCAGGAGTTCACCAACGTGCTGACCCCGGTCACGATCACCGAGGGGGACGGGACGTCGAACGGCCCCGCCCTGCACGGGCACGCGACCGCATGGGCCGACGGACTGATCCCGGACGGTGCCGCTGTCCTCGCCGGGTACGACCATCCGCACCTCGGCCAGTTCGCCGCCGCCACCACCCATGAGTACGGGGGCGGCCGGGTGACGTACGTCGGCACCGTCCCGGACCGCGAGCTCTCGCACAGCCTTGCCGAGTGGGTCGCCGCGGTCTCGCTTCCGTCCGACGCCTGGCGCGAGGACCGGCCCGCGTCCGTCACCTGTACGTCGGCCGTCACCGCCGACGGCGCCGTCCTGCGCTTCGTCCACAACTGGGCCTGGGATCCGGTCGATTACCGCCTGCCAGGGGAGGTCCGAGACCTGTTCACCGGTGCGCGCTTCGCTGCCGGAAGCGCGCTCGCGCTCGGGCCCTGGGACGTCCGGGTGCTCATCGAGCGCACAGGCGATACCCCCGTGACGCCCCCTTCCCCCACCGACCCCACTTCTTCGAGGAGGACGCCATGACCTGGCAGCCCACCCCCACCGACACCCCCACCGACACCCCCTCCGCGGCCGACGAAGAGGAGTTCGCCCGGCGCCTCGGCGCGCTCACCCTGGAGCAGAAGGTGAGACTGCTGACCGGCGCGGACTTCTGGTCCCTCCATCCCGAACCTGCCGTAGGACTGCGTCGGCTTGTCGTCTCGGACGGACCCGCCGGAGTCCGCGGTGAGTTGTGGGACGAGCGCAGCCCCGCCGCCAACGTGCCCTCGCCCACGGCACTGGCCGCCACCTGGGACGAGCCGCTGATCGAGCGGCTGGGCGGGCTGCTCGCCCACGAGGCGCGCGGCAAGGGCGTGGACGTCCTCCTCGCCCCCACCGTGAACCTGCACCGAACCCCCTACGGCGGACGGCACTTCGAGTGCTTCAGCGAGGACCCGCTGCTCACCGCGCGGATCGGGGTCGCCTATGTCCGAGGCGTCCAGGACGGCGGCGTGGCGGCCACCGTGAAGCACTTCGTCGGCAACGACTCGGAGACCGAGCGGATGACGGTCGACGCGCGGATCGGCGAACGCGCCCTGCGGGAGCTGTACCTGGCGCCGTTCGAGGCCATCGTCGGCGAGGGCCGCGTCTGGGCTGTCATGGCCGCCTACAACGGGGTCAACGGGCACCCGATGACCGAGAGCCCGCTGCTGCGCGAGGTCCTGCACGACGACTGGGGCTTCGACGGGCTGGTGATGTCGGACTGGTTCGCCGCCCGCACCACCGAGCAGTCCGCACGCGCCGCGCTCGACCTGGTGATGCCCGGCCCGATCGGCCCGTGGGGCGATGCGCTGGTCGCCGCCGTACGCAAGGGCAAGGTCGACGAGGCGGTCGTGGACGACAAGGTGCTGAGAGTGCTGCGCCTCGCCGCCCGGGTCGGCGCGCTGAGCGATATGCCTACCACCGCCTGGCCGCCCGAGCACGACGCGGCCTCGGTGACGGCCCGGCTGCGCGAGACCGCCGCCGCAGGGTTCGTACTGGCTCGCAACGAGGACGCCGTACTGCCGCTGGACCGCTCGGCCCTTAGCCGGATCGCCGTCCTGGGCCCCAACGCCGCCGTGGCCCGGACTCTCGGCGGAGGCAGCGCCACCGTCTTCCCGCCGTACACCGTCTCACCGCTCGACGGCATCCGCGCCGCGCTGGGGGACGACGTCGAGGTCACCCACGGAATCGGTGTCACCCCGCAGAACCGCACACCCGTGGCGGCCGTGTCCTACCTGCGCCACCCCGACGGCTCGGGCGAGGGCGCGGAGGTGCGCTTCCTCGCCGCGGACGGAACCCTGCTCGGCTCCGAGCGCCGCGCCGGGGCCGCCTATACCTGGATGGGGTCCTACGGCCCGGGTGTGCCCGTCGGTCGGGTCGCCCGGGTGGAGGTGCACACCGTCGTCCGCGCGACCGAGGCCGGACGGTACGCGATCGGCGGCTCGGGCATCGGACGCTTCCGGATGTCCGTCGCGGGGGCGGAGGTGTTCGACGTACGCCTCCAACTCCCGCCGGGCGCCGACCTGGTGGAGGGGCTGATGACTCCGCCGCAGCGGCTGCACACCGTCGATCTGGCGGAAGGCGAGGAGACCGAGATCGTCCTCACCCACGACATCGACTCCGTTTCCGCTCCCGCGTCCGCTTCCGCGGGCGACGCCGTGGGTGACGCGGTCACCATGTTCCAGCTCAACCTCCAGCCGCCGCACGGCAGCGACGACGAGGAGATCGAGCGGGCTGTGGCACTCGCCCGCGCGGCCGATGTCGCCGTGGTCGTGGTCGGCACCACCGAGGAGGTCGAGAGCGAGGGCTTCGACCGCGACAGCCTGGCCCTGCCCGGCCGGCAGGACGAACTCGTCCGCCGGGTCGCCGAGGCCAACCCCCGAACCGTCGTCGTGGTCAACTCCGGGGCCCCGGTGCTGCTCCCGTGGGCCGAGGAGGTGGCGGCGGTGCTGCTCGCCTGGTTCCCCGGGCAGGAGTTCGGCAACGCGCTCGCCGATGTCCTGCTGGGTGTCGCGGA
Organism: Streptomyces sp. NBC_00878; assembly: GCF_026341515.1. NCBI lineage: Bacteria > Bacillati > Actinomycetota > Actinomycetes > Kitasatosporales > Streptomycetaceae > Streptomyces > Streptomyces sp. NBC_00878. Next base: position 10,132,388 of record NZ_JAPEOK010000001.1, read on the forward strand.
GCCGGGCGGACGGCTGCCTACGGTCTGGCCCGCGTCCGAGCGGGGGCTGCCCGCCACCGAGCCGGTCGAGGGCGTCCTCGCCTACGACGAGGGGTTGTTCATCGGCTACCGGGGCGACAGTCGTGCCGGATGGCAGCCGCCCCGCTACGGCTTCGGCCACGGACTCGGGTACACCACCTGGGAGTACGTCTCGATCGACGTCCCCGGTGAGGAGCGGCCCGACGCCGACTTCACGGCAGAAGTACGCATACGCAACAGCGGAGCGCGGCACGGCAAGGAGGTCGTGCAGGTGTACGCCGGCCGTCCGGGCGGTGGCGTGGAGCGCCCGCTCCGCTGGCTCGCCGGGTTCGCCGTGGTCGAGGCGGCGGCGGGTGCGGAGGCCGTCGCGACGGTGACGGTGGACGCGCGGGCGCTGCGGCACTGGGACACCGAGGCGGGCCAATGGGCCGTCGAGCCGGGAACCTTCAGGCTGGAAGCCGGCCCGTCGTCCACGACCCTGCCGCTCACCGCCGACATCGCCGTCGGCCGGGAGTGAGTCGGCCAAGAGCGGTACGCGAACCACAACGGAGACGGAGGTAGAACGGGTGGCCGCCCCCTCCCCGGCAGACACTGCCGGGGAGCCCGTGCCCGACGAGGGTGGTGCCCCACGGATGTACATCTGCCGCGACCCGAGCCGGAGTTGATCCCCGTGCGTGTCAGCGCGTCAGAACGGCAGGCCTCGCAGGTCCACGCCGACGGTGGGACGAGGCAGGTTGGCCAGGTCGTAGATCATGGTGCTCAGTGGCGAGGTCCGCGCGCCGTCGGGCTGCCGGAAGGTGACGGGCACGGAGAGCCGGCTCCATCCCAACTGCGCGTAGAACGGCACCAGGTCCGGGCGGCAGAGCAGCGTCATGGTCTCGGCGCCGGCTGCTCGTGCGTGTTCGACCACCACGCTGATCATCGTCCGGGCGACGCCCTGGCCTCGATGAGCGGGGTGCACCAGCACACCGCCCAGCCCCGCGGTGCGGCGCCGCGAGCCGTCGAAGGCCATGTCCCGCAGCAGCCATCCCGCGGAGGCCACCGGCCGGTCTTCGGAGACAGCCGTGAGGGTGTGCTGCTTGTCGGCCCACACCAGGCCGAGTCCGTTCACCCCGGAGGGGTCGGGCACGCCGTCGCGGAGTACGGCTCTGTCATCCGGGGAACCGGGGCCCGGCGCATGGGTCAGCTGGAAGTCCGGATCACCGTCGTGCACCACATGCTGCCCGGCGGCCGTGGCGGCGGCCTCGAACCGGTAGCGCAGGCAATGCAGGCCGCTGGACCGGACAGTCCCGTCCGTCTGGGCGCCCAGGCTGCGCAGTAGTGCGATCGAGGCCGCATTGTCGGGCAGGACGAACGCGAAGACGGCAGGGAGCCCGAGGCGGCGAAACGCCAGGTCCAGGCATGCACGGCCTGCCTCGCCGGCGACCCCGCGGCCCTGCGCCCGTGGGTGTAGGGCGAAACCCAGGTCGACTCCGTACTGAGCCCGATTGCGCAGTCCCACCCGGCCGAGAAACGCGTGCGTCGCGGCATCCCTGACCGCGAAGTCGCCGTAGCCGTGTCTGGTCCAGTGGGAGACGTGGTCGTCGCACATGGCCTCGGCCGCGGACCGGCTGTCCGCCCGGCCGGTCGCCAGCCATCGCATGACGCTGTCCTGACTGACCACAGCCTCAAAGAGATCGTCGCTGTCCTCGCGGCGGATCGGCTCCATCACAAGCCGCTGGGTACGCAGAGCGAGTCCACTTAACCGGGCCATTCAGCAACTCCTTTCGACCAAGGACTGGAGGAGCGTACCCGGCGGCCCTTCGGAACGATCGGGAGGCAACCGGTGCACCTCTACCGCCGAAATGGAGGGCCCCCGCGGGCAGGAGCCTGCGGGGGCCTTTCGACGGACAGTTGCCGACCTCGGTGGGCCGAGTGTCAGGCGTACGGGTCGAAGGGGATTCCGGCCGGGCTCGTGTAGTCGAGAGCCCACTGGAAGTCGCCGTCGTCGATCTTGAAGGTGGCCGAGCCGAAGTCGGCGCCGCTGAGCTTGTCGCGGTAACCGGCCGGGTAACCGTCCCAGCCGACGAGCCGCGGGTAGAACCAGTTGCCCGTGGCGTTCTCCGCCGGCTCGTCGTTGCCGTTGGCGAAGCGGAAGCAGTGACTTGAGACGCCGTCCTTGTGGTACACGATCTTCGGGTGGGTGCCGTCGAAGCGGATCTCCGACCGTGCGAGCGTCTGGTAGCTGCTGTGCTGGGACACCGACACGTACTGAACCTGGTTGTTGTTGATCCACACGATGATGTGTTCCCAGTCATGGGTGTGCCCGATGGCCCCCGGGCCGAGGGTCACCTGGTCCTTCTCGAAGTAGCTGGCGTACATCACCGCGCACCAGCCGTTGTTGCACTTCTCGCGCGAGTAGGTGTTGGCGTTGTTCAGCTGGGCGGGGTCGTGGCACTTGCCGTTGACGTCGCCGCCCAGCTTCAGGCCGGGGTTGATGGTGCCGTCGGCGCCGATGGCGGCGGTGGCGTAGCAGCCGTCACTGTCGTAGTCGTAGGCGGGGGAGTAGGTCTGCTCCAGGCCGTTCGCGTTCTGCGGCAGCAGGGTCAGGACGTTCGCGTGGGCGGTCGCCGGGACCGCGACGACGAGCGTCATCGCGCCGAGTGTGCCGAGCAGGACGTTGGCGAGGGATCTCAACTTGCGCATGGGGACTCCTTGTTGAGCGGCCGGCGTCAGCAGTAGAGGTTGCTGCCTGGCGAGACGCCGAGGATCGAGGTGAAGCGGTTGTAGGCGTCCACGCGGCTCTGCACCTGCGCCGGGTTCTTGCCGTCGCACTCCAGGGAGCCGTTGATGGAGCGGATCGTCTGGCCGAAGCCGGCCTGGTTGACCATGGCGTTGTGCGGGGTCATCGTGCCGGGGCCGTTCTGCGTGTTCCAGTACCAAAGGCCCGTCTTCCACGCGACGGCGGAGTCGTTCTGTACGAGCCAGGGGTTGTTGAGGAGGTCGATGCCGAGCGCGTCGCCCGCGGCCTTGTAGTTGAAGTTCCAGCTGAGCTGGATCGGTCCGCGGCCGTAGTAGGCGGCCTGGCCGGCCGGGCAGCCGTACGGCTGGCTCCAGTCGCAGTAGTGGGGGTAGTTGGCGGTGTTCTGCTCCACGATGTAGACGAGACCGCCGGTCTCGTGATTGACGTTGGCGAGGAAGGCGGCTGCCTCCTGCTTCTTCACGGTGTCGCTGCCGGTGTTCGCGAAGCCGGGGTAGGCGCTGAGCGCGGCCGTCAGCCCGCTGTACGTGTAGAAGGAATTCCGGTTCGGGAACATCTGGTTGAACTGCGCCTCGCTCACGACGAAGCCGGACGGAGTGCCGCCGCCACCGCTCGCGGGCGCGTTCCACTTCTGGTTCGCGCCGCCCGAGCAGGTCCAGATCTGCAGCCGGGTGCCGTTGGCGCTGTTGTTCCCGGTGACGTCCAGGCACTTGTTCGCGGCCGGGTTGACGATGTCCTTCGCGCCGCTGACCACCCACTGCTGGTTGGTGCCGCCGGAGCAGTCCCACAGCTGGACCGCCGCGCCGTCCGCGGTGCCGCGGTCGACGATGTCCAGACACTTGCCGAGCGCACGCAGGGTGCCGTCACCCGGGTTGGACCAGGTCTGGGCGCCCGTCCCGTTGCAGTCGTAGAGCTGTACGGCGGTGCCGTTGGCGCTGCTGGCTCCCGCGACGTCGACGCACTTGCCGGCGAGCCCGGTGATCGAGCCGTCGGCGGCCTGGGCGGGCGTCACGGTGAACAGGGCGGTGAGGACCGCGGAGAGAACGGCGAAGACCGTGAACCGGCCTAGGAAACGGGGTCTTTGCATGGTTGGGGACGCTCCTTGGGTGTAGGGGGTGGAACGGCCGTCCCTAGAGCGCGGGGACGGCCGTCGGCGGAGCTGGTGCGCTGAGGTCGTGTCCGCAAAGTCCCGCCTGCCCGGCGACGCCTGGCACGCCCTCTCGCCGCACCGGGCGAAGCCCCACGTACAACCAGTACGAGGGACTCCGCCCGGCACTCCCCCAGCCTCCGGCCGGGGGGACCCCCAGAGCACGCACCAGACGCCGCCGGGCCCGCCCTACGGGCGGACGACGGGACTTTGCGGACACGACCTAGGGGTAGCTGTTCAGATTGGCCACGTTCGTCGTGGAGTTGGACGGGCCGCCCGTGCCGTTGACGACGTGCCGGATGGTGCCCACTCCGCCGAGAGAGACGGTCACCATGCTGGTGAAGCGCACATTGGAGTTGTTCGGCGCCTCGATGGCCCGTTCGGCGGCCACGCCCGGGTTGACGTTGAAGTAGCAGTAGCTGCCGAAGCCGTAGACCTGGTGGCTGGTCACGGAGTCGGCGACCTTGTAGGCGGCGTAGCCCTGCGTGGAGCCGTTCATCCAGGCCGCCTGGTTCGGCGGGTCGTACGGCATCTCGTTCTGGTAGAAGTACGTCCGCCCGCCGTTGCCGTTCCAGATCGTCTGGTACTTCTGGTAGTGCTCGACGAACAGGCCGTACATGGTGACGTTGTCGCCGTTGACGATCAGGCCCGTGTCCCCGGTGTTGGTGTTCCAGCCGATGCCGGTGCCGTGGTCGCCGCGCCAGATCCAGGTGTGGTCGCCGATGACGTTGTCGCTGTTGACGACGAGGCTGGTGGTCGCCTTGCCGACGGCGGCGCCGCCGACGCGGAAGTACACGTCGTGCAGGGACGTCGGGTTCGCGGCGTGCGAGGCGGCGGAGTTGCTCGGGCCGAGCTCGACCAGGGTGCTGGAGTTGGTGGTGCCGGCGTCGAAGAGCACACCGGCGATCTTGACGCCGTCGACGTCGGCCACCTTCATGGCGGTGACACCGTTGTCCGGGATGAACGTGGCGAGGCCGAGGCCCAGGACGACCGTGTCGGCGCGGTTCACCTGCAGCGTCTGGTCCAGGTGGTAGACGCCCGGGGTGACCAGGAGGTTCTTGCCGGCCGCGAGGGCGGCGTTGATCTGCGCTGCGGTCGCGCCCGGCTTCACCACGTAGAAGGTGTCCAGGGACAGCGAACTGCCGCTCGGGGTGCCCGCCCAGCTGATTCCCGTGGAGTTGGACCGCAGGGACGGCGCGTACACCTTGTAGGAGCCGTCGGCGTCGACGTAGAGGAACGGCTTCTCCCGGCTGACCGGGGTCTGTGCGACCGTGGTGTACGGCGGGCTGGGGAAGCTGGTTGCCGGGACGCCCTGGCTGCCGACGAAGACCATGTTCCAGTTGGAGCCGGTCCAGCTGCCGAGCTGGGAGTTGCGGGTCAGCCACTGCTGCTGGCTGCCGGAGTTGACCTGTCCGTCGATCTTGGTGTCGGCGAGCAGACCGCCGCTGGACCAGCCGCTGTCGTCGAGGGCGATGTTGCCGCGCAGGTGCATCCGGCGGTACGAGGCTGCCTGCGAGACCGCCCAACGGTCGGTGCCGCCGGTCGGGTTGACCGACAGGTTCTCGGCGCCGCGCCAGAAGTTCTGCGTCGCGTTGCCCTGGAACCAGTCGGCCTCGGCATGCACCGCGCCGTTGATCGTGACCGCGTCCGGGGTCAGACCCAGACCCGCGACCTGGGTGTAGAAGCCGACGTTGGCGTCGGCGTTGTAGGAGCCCGGCTTGAACAGGACGGCGTAGCGCTGGGAGCCGAACTGGTTCGTCTCCTGCTGCTGGAAGATCGAGTTCAGCCTGGTCTGGATCGTCGACGACGACATCGACGGGTCGAAGACGACGACGTTCGGGCCGAGGTCCGGATTCGTGCCGGACTGGGCCACGGGGACCACCTGGAAGCGCTGGGCGGAGCTGCCGTTGCAGGTGTACTGCACGAACTGCACGCTGTCCGCGGTCGAGGCGCCGGGGTCGTCAAGGCACTTGCCGCTGTTGCGGTTCACGAAGTGGTAGGCGCCGCCGCCCTCGTCGACCGGCAGCCACTGCTGGTTGGTGCCGCCGCCGTACGCCCACAGATGGACGGGCGCGCTGTCGGCCGTGGACAGGTCGGCGACGTCCACGACCTGGCCGGTGTTGTTGCCGTTGTTGATACGGACGTAGCCGTCGCTGGTGGCGGTGAAGCTCCACTGCTGGGCCGTCGAGCTGTTGCACGCGTACTGCTGTACGACGGTGCCGTTGGCGGTGGCGGCGGACCTGGCGTCCAGACATCTGCCGCTCGCGGCGTTCATGACGCCGGCGAAGCCGGTGGGCAGCGCGGCGACCGCGCTCGCCGCCGCGCTCGCGGGCGCGGAGGTGAGCAGGGAGGCGACGGCCACGGTGACCAGTGCGGCGGCAGTGGATCTGCGGCGGCGCTTGAGCGCGGCGGGGAAGTGGGTGAACACGGATTCTCCTTGCCGAAGGATTCGGCGACTGGTGGGGGGTGGGGCTTGATCAGCCGGCTGGATCAGCCGGTGTACGCGGCGAAGACGCGGGTGTGGTCCCAGTCGGACCGACTCACACCGGAGCAGTTGTCGGCGGGGCCGCGCCGGTGCACGGACGGTCGCGGTTGACGGACCTGCCGAGGGCGCGGACGGGGCCGTCGCTGCCGACCGTCCGCTGCTGGGCGGCGGTGTCGTCGCCGTCGTAGAGCTGGACGGCCGTGCCGTCGGCGGAGCTCGCCCCGGCGGCGTCCAGCGGCTTTCCGGCGAGGCTGGTCATGGCGCCGGTGGCAGCCTGCGCGGGGGACGCGGTGAGCGGGCCGGTGGCAGGGGAGCCAGCGGCGAGGGAGACAACTGCGGAGAGAGGTCTGGGCATGGGCGCAGCGGGCCCTTCGTGGGGGGACGAGCAACGAGGCAGCGTTCACGTCATGAACGGTGGATGTGTCACACGGTGCGATGCTGAGCCGTGAACCTAAAGGTCTGGACCGCTTTCGTCAAGACGTGAAGTAAGCGGTGAGGGAAGCGAGTTGCAGCTTCCGGCCAGGCTCCGTTCGGCCGCGGGAGTACGCATGCGCGGCGTTCGTCCCGCGTTGGGTACTCCCGCAATTCAGTGACCCTGCGTGTGCACGGAACAGCCACCTGAGCTACCTCCGTCGCACAGCCCCACGTGGTACTTCTTCCGGATGCGGCTGTGGTGAAAGGAAGCGGCAGGTGCTGGACACGACTGGTTGTGGAATCCATGACGGAACAGGAGATGCGCCGTGGTCGGCAGGCGCGCTTCGAAGGACTGGCGCATGTGGTGGCGGAACCGCTGCACCGGTATCTGCTACGACGGACCAGCCCCGACCTGGTCGATGACGTCTTGTCGGACACGCTGCTGGTGCTGTGGCGTCGCCTCGACGACGTTCCCGGCCTCGGAACCGGTTGCGCACCCGGTCCCGATGATGTGCTTCCGTGGTGCTACGGAGTGGCGCGGGGCTGCCTGGCGAACGCCCACCGCGCCGACGGGCGCAGGCTCCGCCTGCTGGAGCGGCTGATCCGGACACAGCAGCACCCTCCGGCAACGGCCGTCGATCACAGCGACCTGCATGCCGCGCTCGACCGTCTCGGGGAACTGGATCGCGAGGTGGTGCGACTGTGGGCGTGGGAGGGCCTGGCACCGCGTCAGATCGCGGAGGCGACCGGGCTCACCTCCAACGCCGTCAGTCTGCGGCTGCACCGGGTGAAAAAGAAGCTCGCCACACAGTTGGGGCCGACGCGAAAGAACGCCGATCGGGCCGGACACAAGCCGGATGAAGGAAGGAGCAGTCAGTGAATGACGACGAGCTGCTGGCCCGGCTCAGGGCCGCGGACCCGGCACTGACCTCAAGTGCTCCGCCGCCCGACATCAACCGCCTTGTGGAGGCTGCCGTGAACACCGAGACCGCACCCCAGTCCGAGAAGACCACCGACGGCATCACCAACCACCCTGCGAAGGCCACCGCAGGACGGAGCCGCCGCGGTCTCCTCACACTCGCGGCAACCGCCGCTCTGCTGCTCCTCGGAGGCGGCATCGCCGGAGGAATCATGCTGAACGACGACAACGGTCACCCGTCCCCGTCCGCGTCCAAGTCCGCGTCCGCTCCGCTGTCTCTGACCCTCGCGAGCGATGCGGGCAGGGGCAAGTGCATGGAACCCACCCCCGACACGCTGCGCGGGTACCCGACGCTCTTCGAGGGAACCGTCACCTCGGTTGAGGGGTCCTCGGTCATCTTCCAGGTCGATCTCTGGTTGCGCGGTGGCGACTCGGAGACGGTACGGCTCCAGAGCGGCGACCCGGACATCTCGGAGACCCTGACGTTCCTGGCCGGAGAGCACTACATCGTGGCCGCCACCAAAGACGGCACCGTCCCGATGTGCGGGGCGAACGGGGCCTCGGACGAAACCATCAAACAGTTCCGTCAGGCATTCGGAAAGTGACGACCCGGCACCGGCCGTCTGCCGCGCCGGTCGTGGGTTCCTCGAAAACGCTTCCCGCCGGGCATCACGGCACACCTCAGTCATGACAGCGGCCTTCGGTTGATCCCGTACCTCTGTGACGGAGCACAGGCTCAACGGAGTACAGGATCAATCGAAGGCCGCCCCTACGTCGGCAGCCGCAGCGTGAAGACGGTGCCGGCGTCCACCTCGCTGCGCACCGCCACCGAGCCCCCGTGTGCTTCCACCAGCTTGCGGGCGATCGCCAGTCCCAGCCCGCTGCCGCCGGTGCGACGGCTGCGGGACTTCTCCGCGCGCCAGAACCGGTCGAAGACCCGCGGCAGGTCCTCTGCCGCGATCCCTGTCCCGGTGTCCGCCACCTCGATCAGCGTGGCGTCCCCGGTGGCCGTGACCCGCAGTTCCACCGAGCCTCCGGCCGGGGTGTGCCGGACCGCGTTGGAGACCAGGTTGCCCACAGCCTGCCGCAGCCGGACCGGGTCGCCGTCGATCCAGTGGTCCGGCGGCGCCTTGGTGGTGACGCGGACACCGGTGGTCTCGGCCCGGGCCCGGTAGGCGGCGCCGACCTGGCCGACGAGTTCGCCGACCTCGACCCTTTCCCGGTGCAGGTGCAGCGCTCCCGCGTCTGCCGCGGCGAGGTCCTGGAGGTCGTCGATGACGTGCTGGAGCAGGACGGCCTCCTCGTGCAGCGAGGTGAGGAATTCCTGGTCGGCGGGTACATGGCGGTCCTGTGCGGCCTCCAGCCAGCCGCGGATGTTGCTCAGCGGGGTGCGCAGTTCGTGAGCGACGTCGCCGACCATGGCCCGGCGCTGCTCCTCCAGCCGGGCCCGGTGGGCGGTCATGTCGTTGAACGTCTCCGTGAGCCGTCCGATCTCGTCGTCGGTGGTGACCGGGACCAGCGCGGTACCGTCCCCGTCCCGCATCCGCTGGGCGGCGTCCGTCAGCGCGTGCAGCGGCCGGACCAGCCGGACGGCGGCGAGCGCGGTGACGCCGAGGGCGAGGGCGAAGACCAGGCCCGCGGCGCCCGCGACACGGGCGATGTTGGCGCCGGAAAGGCGGAAGCCCTGCGAGACGCTCTCTCCGGAGTCGACGAAGAGCCTTGCGGACGGCGCCACATAGGACTTCAGCAGCGTCTTGCGTCCCTCGGTGATGCACGGCGGGATCTGCCGCTCCGCACCCTCCCTGAGCGGCGCTGACACCCCCGCGCCCAGCCGCCAGGAGAAGTCGGGCTGTACCCTCACCGCGCTCAGCCCGGTGTTCGCCAGACAGTCGGCGACCAGCGGGTCGAGCCGGCGTAGCGCTGCGCGTTCGGTGGCTGTCGGCCGGCCCAGCCGCGCGCTGTCGCAGCCCTTGGCCCGCTGATCGCCGGACCCGGTGAAGGTGCGTATCGTGGGCCGGCCGCTCGGAGCGTGCACCACGGTGGCCTCCACCCCCTGCCCGCGCAGGCATTCGACCTGCTGGAGGGCGTAGCCGTCCATGGTTCGGCGTTCGGCACCGGTCAGCTTGAACGGGCCGGTGGCGCGCCGGTCGATGGGATCCGCGCCGTTGACGGCCAGCGGGTCGACGACGGCCCAGGCCCGGCCGGGCAGTCCGCCGGAGTGCGGCGCGGTGTCGGCGAGTGAGACGCCGTCCTGGGTGACGAGGGCGATCCGGCGGCCGGTTCGACGGGCCAGGTCACGGACCACGGGGCTGACGCCGTCCCAACTCGTGTGCGTGGCGGCGTACCCGGTGAGGGTGTCGAGCAGCAGTGTGTCGTCCGCGAGGATCCGGCCCTGCTGCTTCTTGATCGCGCCGGAGGTGGTCTGGACGGCGATCCAGACGGAGGCCGCGACCGAGCAGGCGGCGACCAGCGCGGAGACGGCCAGCAGGCGCACGATCAGGCTCCGGCGGACCGGGGGCCTCGCGGCTCGTCTCCGCCCATCCGTGGCCGCGGGCCCGGGCCCGGCTCCGGTGCCGTCCTTGCCGGGGCCGTCAGTCATGGCCCGGCCCAGCGGTGAGCTTGTAGCCCACGCCGTACACGGTGATCAGCCGGGACGGGCGTCCCGGGGATGTCTCGATCTTCTTGCGCAGGTTCATGATGTGCACGTCCACGGTCCGTGAGGTGACGAACCGGTCGATGCCGTGCAGCACTTCCAGTATTTGCTGTCGGCCGAAGACCTGGTCCGGCTGGGCGGCCAGCGCGGCCAACAGCCGGAACTCCCCCGGGGTGCAGTCCACCGGCCGCCCCTCGACAGTGACCAGATGACGGACGGGGTCGACGGTGACCGCACCGACGGCGAGCACCGGATCGGCGGCGCCAGGGCTCTGCCGGCGGGAGGTGCGGCGCAGCAGCGTACGGACCCGGGCCATCAGCTCGCGCGGGCTGTAGGGCTTGGTGAGGTAGTCGTCGGCGCCGAGGTCCAGACCGAGCAGCAGGTCGTCCTCGGCGGACCGCGCGGTGAGCATGAGGACCGGCAGTTCCTCGTCCGAGGCGCGCAGGATGCGGACCACGTCCAGGCCGTCGACGCGAGGCATCATCACGTCGAGGACGAGCAGGTCGGGCGCGGCGCGCCGGATGTGGTCCAGGGCGTCGCGGCCGTCCCGGACGATCACGACGTGGTGGCCCTCGCTCTCCAGGTAGATCCGAGCGAGCCGGGCATGTTTCTCGTCGTCCTCGGCAACCATCACATGTGCGCACACCCTGCCGAGAATAGGCAGACGTCTGCCGGTGCGAAGACAGAATGTGGGGACGCACACGGGTCACTGACCCTGGCCTGACAAGTTCCTCATGATCCTGCGCGAGCTTGCGGCCATGGCGAAATTCTCATTGCGGCCCCGGCTGCCGCTGGTCCCGGCCGTACTGCTTCTGTCGGCCGTCCTCACCGGATGCGGGAGTGGTGGAGGCGGTGGCAGCGACACGGGCGACGCCGCGGACAAGGGCGACGTGGCTTCGATCGACAAGTCCGGATCCGGAACGGCAGCCGGCAAGAAGAGCGGTGCCGCGTCCTCCGACGCCGGCCGTCCCCAGTGGCGGCTGGACTCTTCCAGCGAGGAGGTGACCGCGCTCTGGTCCCGTTACTACAGCTGCCTCAAGGAGCACGGCGTCCGCTTTGTCCCGGCGAACGAGGCTCAACACACGGGTCCCGCCGGCACCGGCGAGGTCATCGCCGACCCTGACAGCCGCGAGCCCAGGGCCGCGTACGACACCTGTCAGATCAAGATGCCGCTGATCCCCGACGAGCTCGACCCGGACAAGAACCCCAAGTACAAGGAGCAACTCGCGGCCTCGGTCGCCTGCATGAACGACAAGGGCGTCGGGACCGTGGTCGCCGCGAACGGCGTGGACTGGAACTACACGGGTGAGTCGTCCCTCACCGAGGCACAGACTCGCAAGATCGTGGACGACTGTGAGCTGGAGGCCTTCAGTGGCAGGAGCTGAGCCGGAGGAGGGCACCGAGCCGGATCGCCGGCGGACGGGACGGCGGCAGTTGCTCGCGGTGGTCGCGGTCCTCGTCGTCGCCGGGGCAGCGGGCGGTGTCGTGGTCTCCCGGACGGACAACGGCGAAAGGTCCGCTGCCGCCGCCAAGCGGGTGAAGGTCGAGACCGCCCTCGTCGCCCGGGCCGACCTCGCCGACACCCAGGAGATGAACGGCACGCTGGGCTTCGGCACCGAGCGGCCGTTCACCGGCGCCAAGGCCGGGACGGTCACCTGGCTGCCGGCGAGCGGCGACACGATCACCCGCGGCCGGACCCTGTACAAGGTCGACGACCGCCCGGTGCCCGTGTTCTTCGGCGCGACCCCGCTCTTCCGTACGCTCGACAAGCCGGGGCAGACCGGCAGCGACGTCGTGGTCGTCGCGCAGAACCTACGGGCGCTCGGCTACGACATCGACCGTATCCCCGGCGCCGACAGCCCCCTGATCGACGACGGCGCCGACCGCGGCCGGTTCACCACCATGCTCGCCGCGGCCCTCAAACGCTGGCAGAAGCAGGTCGGCATGAAGCCCACCGGACGACTGGAGGCGGGCGACGTGGCCGTGCTGCCGGGCCAGGTACGCGTCGGCGCGCTCTCCGCACAGCTCGGCGCCGACGCCAAGGCCGCGCTGATGACGCTCACCTCGACGGCAAAGGCCGTCACCGTGCCCGTGGCCGCGACCGAGATCGGCACCGTCAGGAAGGGCACGCGGGTCACCGTCGTCCTGCCCGACGGCAAGCAGACGAAGGGCCGCGTCGAGCGGATCAGCCGGATCGCGGTCGGGGGCGGCCAGGACGACGGCGGCCAGGGCGGCGGCCTCCAGGACGGCGGCGCGCCGAAGCTGGACGTGACTGTCCTGCTCAGCGACACGGTGGACGTACGCGCGCTGGACTCGGCGGCAGTGCGAGTCCGGTTCACGACCCAGACCCGGAAAGGCGTGCTGACCGTGCCCGTCGGGGCACTCGTCGCGCTGAGCGAGGGCGGGTACGCGCTCCAGCGGCCGGACGGGCGGCTGATCGCCGTCGAGACCGGCATGTTCGCGCGCGGGCTGGTCGAGGTGCGAGGCGAGGGGCTGACGTCCGGCACCCGGGTCGTGGTCGCCTCGTGAACCCCCACACCGCCCCGGGCAGTACCCGGGACGCCCGTACGGAGGACGCCGCCCACGCCACGCAGGGGGACCGGACGGACAGTCCCCGTCCGCACGGAACCGACGCCGCCGAAGCCGCCCCCGTCCTCGCCGTCGCCCACGCCTCCCGCAGCTACCCCGGCGGCGTCACCGCCCTCAACGACGTCTCCCTCACCATTGGCCCCGGCGAACTCCTCGCCATCACCGGCCCGTCCGGCTCCGGCAAGTCCACCCTGCTCAACCTGATGGGCACCCTGGACCGGCCGACCAGCGGCACGGTGAGCATCGACGGGCAGGACGTCGCCGTGCTGCACGACCGGCAGTTGTCCGCACTGCGCGGGCGCAGTCTGGGCTTCGTCTTCCAGCAGTTCCATCTCACCGACGGGCTCAGCGCCGCGGAGAACGTGGCGACCGGTCTGCTCTACGCGGGCGTCCCGCGCCGTCGGCGCCGCCCGCTGGCGCTGGAGGCGCTCAGCAGGGTCGGCCTCGGGCACCGTGCCGGGCATCGGCCGCATGAGCTGTCCGGCGGGGAGAAGCAGCGGGTCGCCATCGCGCGGGCACTGGTGAACCGGCCCTCGCTGCTCCTCGCCGACGAACCGACGGGCGCTCTGGACACCGCCAACGGACAGGTCGTACTGGACCTGCTGACCGCCCTCAACGCGGACGGCACCACCATCGCGGTCATCACCCACGACCGGGACATCGCCGTCCTGCTGCCGCGACGGGTGGAGATCCGTGACGGCCGCATTGTCGCCGACAGCGGAACCCCCGCGCGCCCACGAGGCATCGGTGACTCCGACTCCGCCACCCTCGCCCTCCCGACGATGAGGCCCAACCCATGACGCGCCGCCGCTCCATTGCCCCGGTCCGGCTCGCCCCCGGTGACATCCTGCGACTCGGGCTGATCGGGATCCGGACCCACAAGCTGCGCGCCGCGCTCTCCGCACTCGGTATCTCCATCGGCATTGCCACGCTCGTCCTGGTCATCGGCATCCCGGCGTCCAGCCAGCGGGCCTTGATGGAGGAGCTGAGCGCGCTCGGTCCCAACCTGCTGCGCGCCGAACCGGTGCGCGACCGAGATCCGCCCGTACTACTGGAGCCCGGGGCGGTCGGCGCGGTGCGCCGCATCGGCCCGGTCACCGACGTCAGCGCGGTCGCCAACACCCACGTCCGGATCCGGCGTTCGGACCGCGTACCGGAGAGCGACGGGGCCGGACTGTCCGTCCTCGCGGCCCGCACCGACCTGCTGCCGACCGTCCACGCGCGCGTGGCGTCCGGACGGTTCCTGGACCGGGGCACCGCCCGGTTCCCGACCGTGGTGCTCGGCCACCGGGCGGCGCAGCGGCTGGGCGTCTCGGAGATACGGGCCGACCGGCCGGTCCAAGTGGCCGTCGGCGACACGTGGTTCACGGTCATCGGCATACTCGCGCCAGTCCCCCTCGCCACCGACCTGGACAGCACCGCGCTGGTCGGCTGGGACGCGGCCCGCGACCGGCTCGGCTTCGACGGCCGCCCCACGGCGATCTACGTGAAAGCGGACGAGAACCGCCTGGAGGCCGTACGGAACGTACTCGCCCCCACCCTGTACCCGCAGGCGCCCGGGCTGGTGAACGTCAGCCGCCCCTCCGACGCGCTGGCCGCCAAGCGCGCCACCGAGAGCACCTTCTCCGCGCTCTTTCTGGGGCTCGGCGCGGTGGCCCTGCTGGTCGGCGGGATCGGGGTCGCCAACACCATGGTCATCTCGGTGCTGGAACGCCGCCGGGAGATCGGGCTGCGCCAGGCCCTGGGCGCCAGCCGGGGACAGATCCGCGCCCAGTTCCTCACCGAGTCGGTGGTGCTCAGCGGGCTCGGCGGAGTCGCGGGGGGAGTGATCGGCACGACGGCGACTCTGGGATATGCCCTGTGGCGCGGCTGGCCGCCGGTGATCCCACTCGACGCGACGGGCGCCGGCTTCGGCAGCGCGCTGCTCGTCGGTATGGCGGCAGGCGTCTACCCGTCGATCCGCGCCGCCCGGCTGCCCCCAACCGAGGCGCTGGCCACACCCTGACCACGGGGCTCCGGACAGGCGGCGTCATCGCCCCTCTTTCGCCTTCATCCTGGCGCTCTGCCAAGCCATCGAACCGCCAACACTCAATAGGGAGGAACTCCTTGCGTCGGAACCATCAGCACCGTTCCCGCGTCGCATTGCTGCCCCTGGCCACGGCTTTCGCGATGCTCAGCGCTTGTTCGGCTGCCGAAAGCCGAGCCACCACGATCCCGAGCCAGTCGCCGCAAACCGCGAGCCGCGCAGTAGAGCAACAGCCGGAAGGCGGCTACACAACCTCCGGTGAGAAGCCTGCCGTCTATAAGCCTGCCGCCCCCGAGTACACCGTGCGAACTCCAGCGGGACACCTGGTCAACGACTGCGTTCCCAAGCGCCTGTGGAAAAGCGTCACCACTCTCACCACCAAGGACCAAAAGCACCTCTCCACACTGATTCTCGGCAAAGGGCCGAACGCCATCTACTTCGGGCATCAGTACGGCGGCCAGATCTGTAACCTCCTGGATCTGGCCGAAGGGTTCGTCAAGCGCGGGTACCGGGTGATCATGCCGGAATTCCGCGGCCACGTGGCCTCCGAAGAGTCGGAGACATCCAGCCCGCTGGACGCGAAGGCCGCCTTCGACAAGCTCAAGAAACTCGGCACGAAGCGCGTTTTCCTGACGGGCGCGTCCTGCGGCGGCACCACCGCCGCCACAGAAGGTGTCAAGAGCGGTATTCCCCTTGTCGGCCTGACTCTGCTGTCCTCACCGGCCCGCTGTGACGGTGACGCTGTCGCAGCGGTGAAGAAGATCAAGCAGCCTTCCCTTTTCATGGTGGCGCACGACGACATGCAAGGTTTGCACGAGCGGGATATCCGCGAAATGTTCGAGGCGTCCGCGGCACGGGACAAGCGCCTCATCGCCATTGATGGAGAAGCACATGGCACGTTGATGCTCTACGGCTCGAAGGAGGCCGACAAACTGCGCGCCAAAGTCATCGACTTCATAGCGGACACCTACGCGGCCAGCCTCGACAGGTAAGCCTCGCACGCACGGGCGCGGGCGGGTGGGTCGCCCCTACTGGAGGCAATCCCCTCGCCCTTATCGAGGCAGCCCGGGAACTGAGTACCGGTCATCTCAGTGATGAGGCGCCGCAGGAGGACCGCGGGTGCTCCGTCCTCGCGTAGATGAGTGAGGCCGCGGCGACCACTGGTTCACCGCCGGAATGCTCGCCGAGCGCTTCGGCGCCCTTGTGACGAAAAGGAACCTGTAATAGGAGGGCGGCAGCACCGGCGGCCGTGTTGGTGCGCTCGCATACGCCCTTGCGCCGCGCGTTGGTCCGTTGCGGATCGTCAATCGGTCCGGGTGCGGAGGCTCCGCGCCAGGGTCGGGATCATCACCGTCGCGGGGACGAGGTGTAGCCCGAGGAGGGCGGTGATGGTGGCGGCGGCTGCCCCGGAGAGGAGGGGCGGGACCAATGAGGTCGCGGTCAGCGACACTGCCGTCCACACGAATCGCTCGGCGGGGCGAGCGCTCCAACGAAGAAGAGCGACGGCAATGACGATGCCCACGACCGAGAAGAAGCCGGTCACCACGGCGAACCCGGCCAACGGAATCGTCTCGCCACCATCGGGGACCTCGAAGTCGACGCCAACGGCCTGGGCAAGCGCCGCGGCGAGGGTGGTGGCCACCATCGCCGCGAGCGTGGCAATGAAGCCGGTGCCGGCGAGCCCTCGGAATCGGTGGGTGTGGCTGGTCCGGCCCGATGCCGGGCCTGCGACGGCCCCGGTGTCATTCATGCTCTTCACGTGGTACCTCCATCATTCGGTAACTGGCGTACGGGGTGTTGACTTGCATGCGACGTTCCTGGCCCTGGGGGTGACGATGAGCACCCTCGCCGTGCGACGGCCGGGGTTCCGCAGGGCGCGGACGCCGGTGCCGCGGAGCCAGAACCCGGCGTCGCGTCCGAGGACCGGCCCGGGCTCGCCGTCGCGCAGCTCCAGCTGCACCCGCCCACGGGTGACGACGCCGAACGCGTCGTACCACTCCGCCGCGACCACCGCGACACGCGCGCCACCGCGCAGCGTGAGCGTCCGCACCGGGACTACTCCGTGCCGTCCGCCGACAGGCGCTCCGGCAGCCCGAGCCGCGGGAACCGGTCGTCGTGGAACGTGATGATCTCGGTGATCGCTCCGCCGGTGACGCGCAGGACGTCGATCGTCAGCGGCAGGTACGCGCCCTCCCGCTTCCGCCAGTGGTAGTAGGCAATGGCGGGCTGCCGGTTCACGGCGGTGGGGACGGCGCGCAGGCCCTTCATGCCCTCGAAGCCGCTCTCGATCCAGTAGTTCACTACCGCGTCGCGACCGACATACAGGCCCGGCGTGGGCGGCATCGAGGTGCGGACGTCGTCCCGCAGCATTGCGGCGAGCGTGTCGACGTCCGTGGCCACGCTGGCCTCGGTGTAGCGGCGCACCAGCTCGCGCGTCCCGGCGTCCTGCTCGCCGCCGGTCCAGTCCTGCCGCTCGGCGGGCAGGTGCTCCCGCATGCCCGCGCGGGCCCGCTGCAGCGCGCTGTTCACGGAGTTGACGGAGTCCCCGAGGAGCTCCGCGACCTCCTTCGCCGGCCGGCCGAGCACGTCCCGCAGGATCAGCACGGCCCGCGGGCGCGGCGCGAGGTGCTGGACCGCGACCAGGTACGCCAGCTCGATCGTCTCCCGCGCGACGGCGACGGTCTCCGGCTCGTCCGCTTCGCCCGCGGGCAGCTCGTCGAGCAGCCGGTCCGGGTAGGGCTGCAGCCACAGCACCTCGCCGCCGGTCGCGGGCTCCGGGCGGCACTTGGCGAGCAGGTCCAGGCAGGCGTTGGTGGCGATCCCGTACAGCCAGGCCCGGAACGTCGACCGCCCCTCGAAGGTCTCCCGCCGCCGCCAGGCACGGAGGAACGTCTCCTGCACGGTGTCCTCGGCGTCCTCGAACGACCCGAGCATCCGGTAGCAGTGCACGTGCAGCTCCCGCCGGTGCCGTTCCGCCAGCCCCGAGAACGTCGGCTCGTCGACCTCGCCCAGACTGCTCACGCCCAGCTCCTCCAGCCGTGTGTCCGCACTCATCACGTCATCCTTCCGCCTTGTCGTGTCCCGTCGTAGGTGTGACGGGCGCGGGCGCGAAAACTCATCACTACGGCCGGTCGGTCGGCATGGCTGAGCGTTTCTCATCCTTGGCAGGTCGGGTATCCGGATCCGTCCGTTGAGCGGTTCGGGTTCCCGGGAACCTCTGGCGCCCGTACAGGCGTCGCATGGATCATCGGCGCGCGGGGCGTACAGGCAGGGGGGCCGATGGGCCGGTTCGAGTTCGGGGAGTACCGGACGCTCGCGCTGCTCGGGGCGGGTGGCATGGGCCGTGCGTATCTGGCCCGTTCGGGGTCGGGGCGGCTCGTCGTGGTCAAGGTGATGCATGCGCACCTCGCCGCCGAGCCGCTGTTCCGGGAGCGGCTGCGGCGTGAGGTGCGGGCGGCGCGCGCCGTGACCGGCCCGTTCACGGCGGCCGTGCTCGACGCGGAGCCGCAGGCCCCGCTGCCGTGGCTGGCCATCGAGTACTGCGCGGGCCCCACCCTGTCGGAGGCCGTGGCCGGGTGCGGGCCACTGGCAGCCGGCGACCTCGCCTCGCTCGGTGCCGCTCTCGCCGAGGCGCTCAGCGCGATCCACACGGCGGGCCTGGTGCACCGCGACCTGAAGCCGGCGAATGTTCTGGTCACCGGTCAGGGCCCACGCGTCATCGACTTCGGTATCGCGAAGGCGCTCGGTGACGGACCGGCGTCAGGACCGTCGGGGGAGGACCTGACGGGGAGCGGTGAGATGCTCGGCTCTGTCGGCTTCATGGCACCCGAGCAGATCACGTACGACACCGAACCCGCGGCCCCCTGCGACGTGTTCGCGCTCGGGGCGCTGCTCGCGCTGGCGGCGACGGGCCGCAATCCGCACGGCGGGAGTACGGCCCCGCAGATCGTGTACCGGACGCTGCACGAGAAGCCGGACCTCGCCGGTGTGCCGGACGGGGAGTGGGCCGCCTTTTTGATCCGCTGTCTGTCGAAGGGGCCGGACGGACGCCCCACCGCGGCGGAGGTCCTGGACTGGTGCGCCGCCCGCGCGGCCGAACGGCCGTGGTGGGAGCGGCCGGAGGTGACCGCCCTGATCGACGGCCACGAGGAGACCGTCGCGCGCAGGATCGCCGTATCGGCCGACGCCGACGAGTTAGGCGCCACCCGCACCGACCCGCCGCCGGCCTCCGTGGGTCCGTCGCGCAGACGCGTGTTCGCGTGGGCGGGCGCCGCCGTCACGACCGCCGCAGCGGTGACGGCGACGATCGCCCTCCTGGACGACGAGCCCGGTGCGCGGCGGCAGCCGGTCACCCCGTCCTGGCGCTCCGGCACCCCGCTGTGGACCCGCGAGGTGGGCGCCCTCGAATACGGCGGCACGCTGACCCGTACGGCCGACGCCCTGTACGTGTACTTCGACGGCACAGCCCGTCGGCTCGACCCGCACACCGGCGCCGTGGCCTGGGAGTTCGAGGACGCGGCCGCCGTCCTGCCTTACGGCGACACGGTGTACGTCACCCACCGCCCGACGGATCTCGCCTCCCCCGTGATCGTGGCGATCGACGCGGCGGGCGGCGCGGAGCGGTGGCGCACAGGCGCCCTGGAATCAAACCCGTACCGCCCCTTCGGCTTCAGCTCGTTCGACGGCAGCTCGACGCTGCTCGCCGTCACGCACCGCACGGCATGCCTGGCCACGTTCGCCAAGTACGACTCGATCTGGGCACGGCGCACGAACCAGAAGCGGCGCTGGCGGGCGTACGGCTTCGACCTGCCGACGGGCGCCCCGCTGTGGTTCAGGGGCGGTACGGCGGCACAGGTGACGGCGCTGAACGCGGCGGGCGGCCGGTTCGCCCTGGCCTCGGCGACCGCGACACCCGGTCCCCTGTACGTGCTCCATGAGCGCTCGGGCGAGGAGGAGTCCAGCATCCCCGACGGCTCGGCCACACCCGAGGTACATCCGGGAGCCCGGGGAACCCGCTACTACGCGACGTCGACGTCCGTGCGCCGGGTGAACCTGGCCACGGGGAAGGCGAGGTGGACACAGCGCCTGGCGGGCGCGAGGGTGGCACCACTGGCCGGCGACGAACTCGTCGTAGCCGCCACGGCCCATGGCCTGGGCGCACTGGACGCGGCCGGCGGCGGCGAGCGCTGGTGGCGCGACGACCTCCGCGCGCTCACCACCACCGACGGCCGCCCCCTGGCGGACGGCACCGTGGTCTACGCGGCAGGCCCCCGACCGGGCGCCTCCGACACCTCCGCGGGCACGTCCGCATGGGGCATCCACGCCCTGGCGGCCGCCACGGGCAGACCGCGCTGGGCGGTCCCGGTGGACGGCCTGACCACGGAGTCGTACGGGGCGGCGGGCGACGGCCTGATCCACGTGTGCACCGGCACGACGCTGCAGACGTTCCGCGGCCCGTGAGCCAGGCTGGTCCGCGCGAGCATGCACAACGGGAGGAGTACCCGCCCACCGACGACCATCCCCGACGGCGAAGGAAAGGCTCACAGGAGGCCCGCGCATGACGAGCACCCCACTGGTGCCCGCAACAGAAAGGGTCCACCAGTGACCACCGCCCTTCACCCCGAGGACCCCAGGCAGCTGGGTCGGCACCACCTGATCGGTCGGCTCGGTGCCGGAGGCATGGGCCAGGTCTACCTCGCCCGCTCTCCGGGCGGTCGTCTCACCGCCATCAAGACGATTCACGAGCACCTGGCCGCGGACCCCCACTACAGGGAACGGTTCCGCCGCGAGGCCACCGCAGCCCGCAAGGTCACCGGCGTCTACACGGCCGCGGTCCTGGACGCCGACCCCGATGCCCGGCTTCCCTGGCTGGCCACCGTCTTTCTGCCCGGAGTGACTTTGCGCCGCGCCGTCGCCGCGACCGTCCCCCTGCCCGCACCGGCCGTACGCGCCCTCGCCGCCGCCCTCGCCGAGGCGCTGCGCGACATCCACGCGGCCGGCCTCGTCCATCGTGACCTGAAGCCGTCGAACATCCTGCTCACCCGGGATGGCCCCCGCGTCATCGACTTCGGCATCGCCCGCGCCCAGGACGACCGGGCCCTGACGGAGACCGGCGGGATGATCGGCACCCCCGGATACATGTCCCCGGAGCAGATTCTCGACGGCCCGGCGGTGACCGCGGCGACGGACATCTTCGCGCTGGGCGCGGTGCTCGCGTTCGCGGCGACGGGCCGGGACGCGTTCGGGGCGGCCTCCGTGCCCGCGCTGCTCTACCGAATCGTCCACGAGGAGCCCCAACTCGACGACGTACCCGCGGAATCGGGCTTGAAGGACCTGATCGACGCCTGCCTCGACAAGTCCCCCGGCAACCGCCCCGATGCCGCCGCGATACTCCACCGCACTGTCACACCCACCCCGTCGGCCTGGTGGCGTGACGAACCGCTGCGTTCCCTGGTGGCCGACGCCGAGCCGACGCCGCCCCCCGGCCCGGAGCCGATGCCGGCTCCCACCGCCGTCCTGCCGAGCCCGGCCCCCTCCCGGCGGGGCGAGTTGTCCCGCCGCGCCGCTCTCGCAGCCGGCAGCGCCGCCCTCGTCGGCCTGTTCGGCTATGCGGTGGCGCGGGGCGGCGGCGCCGACGCCCAGGACGACGATCCGGACGACTGGAAGGTGACCGGGGGAACGGCCGCCCCCGGCGCGATCCGCTGGCGGCTGAGCGCCGGCGCCGGCCGGGTGGACGCCCTGCTCGCCACGCCGGCCGGGCTCGTCCTGCACGGGCTCGAACGAGCATTCACCAGTACCGGGTCGACCCAACTGCGTACCGCCTCGACGGGCCGTCGGCGCTGGGCGGCGGAGACCTCTGCCGACGTCCCGGACGACTGGGGCGTCACCGACGACGGGCTGCTCCTCGCGGGCGGCATCCGCCTCACCCCCACGGCCATCAGCACCGGCAAGACCCTCCCCGGGGCGGCGGCGCCGGAGTCCACCCAGCAGTGGTATGCGCTCGCCGGCACCGTCATGGTCATCCGTGACACGGACGTGCTGCGCGCCGTCTCGCTCACCTCCGGTACCGAACTGTGGAGCCGCGAACAGCTCACCGAGTGGCGCCGACCCGCCGTCGTCGGCGACGCCCTCCTGCTCACCGACGAGCTCGCCCATCCGACCTGCGTGGACGCGAAGGAGGGCGAAGAGCTGTGGGCCTACCGGGAGTTGGGCGAGGACGACACGGTGACGGCCGTGGGCGCACTGCCGCCGGACCGGTTCGCACTGCTCACCGAGAAGGGCATGCTGCATATCGTCGACGCCCGCAGCGGAGACCGGATGGCCGCCCGCACTCTGAAAACCGGGATCGCGCGTGGTGCCACGGCTCTCGCCCGCACCGGCAGCGCAGGCCTCCTCCTGACCGGCTCCACCCTGCACGGCTTCGGCCTCGACGACGCACGCCTGAACTGGAGCACACCCGCGCTCGGCCTCGATGCCTGCTGGACCCGGCGCCCCGGCGGCGTCCACGTCCCCGTCGTCGCGGGCGGACTGCTGCTGCACTGGAAAGACGGCCGTACGCTCACCGCTCTCGATCCGCGCACCGGCCAATCCCGTGGCCGGACAAAGCAGTTCGAGGACACCGGCCCCGCCCAGTGCCCGCCCGCCGTCGCACCGGACGGCGCCACGGTGTACGCGGCAGCGGGCCGCGCCTGCGCGGCACTACGGACGACCGCGCGGGACCTGACCGAAACACACACCCGCACAGCCCCCGCTCCCGTCACCGCCCTCACGGCCGACACCCGCGGCTGGTATGCCTGCGCAGGCCGCAAGACCGTGATGGCGGTCAACGGATAACCCGTACCAGGTTCAGCCGTCGCTGGACGGAAGGTCAGAAGGGTGTCACCGCCACGAACGAACTGTCCTGGCGGAACAGGTCCGTGCCGTCCGACGGGTCGACGCGGAGTTGGTAGTTGTAGTGGCGCAGGTAGTAGCCGGGGTAGTTGTACGACTCCAGGCGCACGGAACCGCTAGCCGATCCCGTACGGGCGATGAAGGTCGCGTCTCTGGCGAACGTCGACGAGCCGTTGTTCGCGTCGAAGCGGGCCCGGAAGTCCCAGTGCCGCAGGTAGTTGCCGGCCGCGTTGCGGAACGAGTAGCCGTTGCCGTCCGCGAGACCCGCCACGATGGTGAACGTGGACGCCTGCTTCTCCGCGGCCGTGCTGGAACTGGTCAGCACGGGGAGGTTGAGCAGGGCGGACTGCTCCTGCCAGTAGCGGGTGGTGAAGTTGCCGGACCGCAAGAAGCGGGTGACTCCGGTCGGCAGGGTCACGCCGCCGGACACCGTCTCCTTGAGCACGGTGAAGTGGCGTGCCGTACCGGAGATGCCCGGCAGAGTCCTGGGTGCGCTCCAGGTGACGAAGGTGTCGTAACTGTCGCTGTAGTAGTAGCTGCCGTCGCCGTATCCGTCGAAGAAGATCCGCCACGCGCCGTTGTCGAGCTGCACCAGCGCGGTGCCCTCGCGCGTGCCGCCCCAGCCCGCCCAGTTCCCGGTCCTGCTGATCGTGTACGGGCCCGCGAGCGCGGTGCTCGTGGCGTACTCGATGTACTTCGACGTCTCGTTCTTCGTGAGGGCGTGGTACGTCGAGCCGATCTTCACGATGAACGTGTCGATGTGGTTGGCGCCGATGCCGGACAGCGCCACCGGTGAACTCCAGGCGGTGAGCGCGGAGTTGGTGGCCTTGAGCAGATACGGCGTGAAGATCCACTCGTTGCTGGTCACCGAGCAGGACACGATGACGTTCACGCTGCCGTCGCTGTCGACGAACCACTCCGGCGCCCAGGCGCGCGACAGGTTCGCGATGGGGACGGTGTAGTCGTACAGGAACGTCCAGTTGCTGCGGTCCGAACTGCGGGCGAAGCCGATGGTGGTGCTGGTGTCCTGCCAGGTGTGCGTGGTGTAGGTGATGTAGTAGTAGCCGTCGGTGTGCTTGAAAACGCTGGCGTCGCGGATGCGGCCCGCGGGCGGTGTGTACGCGGACGCCTTGAGGAGCCGGAAGTCCGTCGCGTCGTCGGACTGGTAGACGTTCACCGTGCCGTCGTTGCTGTTGAGGAACGGCACGATCGTGTAGCGGGTGGCCGATCCGGGAGGCGGCGCGGCCGCGGAGGCCGTGCCGAACAGGCCGGGCACACCGCCCATGACGAGCGCCGAGGCCGGCAGCGCGGCCATCGCCCGCAGCAGGCTTCGACGTGACGGCGCGAAGGGGTGGACGGCGCCGGTCGCGTCCGGGGAGACGACGGGTCTGTGGGAGTTGTCTGGCGTGATCATGTGCGGCTCTCCTCGTTCGGACTGTGCTGCTGGTGCTGCCGAGCGGAGTCCCAAGTGCGCACGAATTCACTGAGGTTGGGGCGTGCGCACACGCTCTGACGGGTCGACATATCGAACGTAGTTCGGCAAACCGGTCAGAACGTAGAGTGCGGCCGTGAGCACGTCAATAACTTCGACACACTCAGCCCCTTCTTGGCCGAGGCGGGGATGCGGGCTCGGGCGGAGTGGTGCCGTGCCGTCAGGCGGGCGTCCGCCGAGGCCTCACTCGCCGAGCGCCCGTCCGACCCGCACATTCCAGCGCCCGGCCCGCCCGCTGAACTCCGTCACGGTCAACGGCGGCACATCGACGCGCCAGAACGCCGATTCCGGTGCCCCGAGTGCCCGCACCACCCCGGCCCGTACGATCTCCGGCTCGACGACGGCGACGATCCGCACCGAGCCCGCTCCCGAACCCGGTGCTGAGCCCGAAGCCGAGCCTGGGCCCGAGCCGAGGGCCGGATCCGCCGCCGTCTCCAGCCACTTCGCCACTCGCTCGCACAACCCGCTCACCGACTCGCCGCCGTGCGGGGCGGACGACGGGTCCGCCAGCCAGCGCCCCACGGCCTCCGGTTCGTCGGCGCTCACCTCGGCGAGGGTCGCCCCGCGCCAGCGGCCCACGTCCAGGCCGGCCAGTTCCGGCTCGATGACGGCGGCGGCCACGGAGGCGATGGTGTCGGTGTCGAGCCCGAGCGCCGCGGCCGTCTCCCGGCAGCGAACCGTGGGTGAGACCAGAACCCGGTCGGCGGTGGGCAACGAGCCCGCGGCGGCCCCGGCGAGCCGCAGCCCGGCCGCGTCGACGGAACATCCGTCGTCGAAGCGCGCCTCCCGCAACGCCGAGTTCATCGCTGGTGAGATCAACATCACTCGGCTGGTCATCGGCCCGCCCTCGCGTTCCCCACGTGCTCAACACCCCTGTCCGTACCGGGAATTGGGGGCGTGACCAGGACACCGGCGCGCGCTCCGGGGCCCATGCGCCCTTGGCCGCGCCTCCGCTTCGCGGTACCTTCTCGTCGATATTGACGACGGTACGACGGAAGCCGGTGAGAATCCGGCACGGTCGCGCCACTGTAAGCCCCGCACCAGCCGCCTCCCGCCCGGGAGGTGAAGGTCGAGCGAAGTCAGACCCGTGGCCGTCGTCCTGTGCACCACCGAGATGGGACGCGAGTTCCCCCAGGAGGTCCTGCCATGGCGCAGTCCGCCGTCGCTCAGCCGACCGTAACCACCCCCGACGTACCCGCAAAGCTGCCGATCGGCGCCATCGCCCCCTGGGCGGTCTTCCTCGGCATCCTGATGCTGGTGCTGCTGTACTTCGTCGGCGCCGAACAGGGCGCCACCTCCGTGGTCTCCGGCGAAGGCGTGCACGAGTGGGTGCACGACGCCCGCCACCTGCTCGGCTTCCCCTGCCACTGACGGCGACAAAGAACCGACAGGACAACTCAATGAACTCCGTCACCGTCAGAAATCTCCTGGTGCGCGGCATGCTCGCGGGTCTCGCCGCGGGTGTGCTCGCCCTGGTCGTCGCCTACTTCCTGGGCGAACCGCGTGTGGACGAGGCCATCGCCTTCGAGGAAGCCCACGCCCACGGACACGGCGGGGAGGAACTCGTCACCCGTGGGATGCAGTCCACCGGCGGCCTGTCCACCGGCGTCCTCGTCTACGGGGTCGCGTTCGGCGGCATCGCCGCCCTCGCCTACTGCTTCGCCCTCGGCAGGATCGGCCGCTTCGGGCCGCGCGCCAGCGCGCTGCTGCTGGCAGCCGCCGGTCTGGTCGCGGTCTACCTGGTGCCGTTCCTCAAGTACCCGGCGAACCCGCCCGCCGTCGGCGACCCCGACACCCTCAACCAGCGCACCGCGCTGTTCCTCCTCATGATCGTGCTCAGCGTGCTGCTGGCCGTCGCCGCGGTGATCCTCGGCCAACGCCTCGCACCGCGCCTGGGCAACTGGAACGCCACCCTCGCGGCGGGCGCGTTCTTCGTCCTGGTCATCGGCCTGGCGTACGCGTTCCTGCCGTCCTTCAACGAGGCGCCGGAGGGCTTCCCCGCCACCCTGCTGTGGCAGTACCGGCTGGCGACCCTGGCCATCCAGGTGGCCCTGTGGACCGCGTACGGCCTGGTCTTCGGGCTGCTCGCGGAGCGCCTGCTGGCTCCCGAGCCGGCCGGGGCCGACAAGGAGAAGGCGCCCGAGAGCCGGGCAACTCCCGTCGCGCACTGATCCGTCGCGCACTGCCCGTTGGCACGCGAAGGGGCCCCTGGAGAACCATCCCGGGGCCCCTTCGTATGTGTGCGTGCGGCAGGTGCGTACGTCGTCGGCATTCCCTATTTCTGGAACACGTTCTACGGTGTGCGCCGTCAGGTCCGGGTGGCCGAACGCGTGGGTCAGTGGGAGCCAGGAGGCGCCGTGCATCTCGAATACACGCCGGAGCAGCAGCGGTCGCGCACCGAACTGCGCGCCTACTTCGCCGAGTTGGTCCCAAACGACATGCACGCTCGCTATGGCGCCCCGGCGGCGCAGAAGCGCTTCTACCGCGACACCATCCGCCGGCTCGGCCGCGACGGGTGGCTCGGCGTGGGCTGGCCGAAGGAGTACGGCGGACGCGGTCTGACCCCGATGGAACAGTTCATCTTCTTCGACGAGGCCGCCCAGGCCGGCGTACCGCTGCCGCTGATGGCGCTCAACACGGTCGGGCCGACCATCATGCAGTTCGGCACGGACGAGCAGAAGAGGTACTTCCTGCCGAAGATCCTCTCCGGCGAGATCGACTTCGCGATCGGCTACAGCGAGCCCGACGCGGGCACGGACCTGGCCGCCCTGAAGACGAAGGCCGTCAGGGAGGGCGACGAGTACGTCGTGAACGGCCAGAAGATCTGGACGACGAACGGCGACACGGCCGACTGGGTCTGGCTCGCCGTGCGCACCGACCCCGACGCCCCGCCGCACAAGGGCATCACCATGCTCCTCGTGCCGACCTCCGACCCCGGCTACTCCTGCACGATCATCAACACCCTCGCCTCGCACGACACCACCGCGAGCTATTACGAGGACATCCGCGTCCCCGTGTCCCGGCGGGTCGGCGAGGAGAACAAGGGCTGGCGGCTGATCACCAACCAGCTCAACCACGAGCGGGTCACCCTCGCCGCGCACGGCACCATGGCCATCCGCGCCCTGCACGACGTCCAGCGCTGGGCCATGGAGACAAAGCTCGCCGACGGCCGCCGCGTCGTCGACCTGCCCTGGGTGCGCCGCCGCCTCGCCCAGACCCACACGAAGCTCGACGCGATGAAACTCCTCAACTGGCAGATGGTGAACGCCGTCCAGGAGGGCACGCTCACCCCGCAGGACGCCTCCGCTGTCAAGGTGTACGGCTCCGAGGCCCGCCGGGACGCGTACGCCTGGCTCATGGAGGTCGTCGCCGTGCCCGGTGTCCTCAAGGAGGGCTCCGCGGGCGCGGTGCTCCACGGCGAACTGGAGCGCGGCTACCGTTCGGCCGTGATCTTCACCTTCGGCGGCGGCAACAACGAGATCCAGCGGGAGATCATCTCGTGGATCGGCCTGGGCATGCCGCGGGTGCGGCGGTAGCCGGGTGTGACGAGGATTCTTGGTTGGCGAAAAAGAGGGATGGCTGACACCGGTCAGACGTTCGATCCGCGAGGAGCGGAACCTGAGGTTGAAGAGTTCTCGCATGGTTCTGGGAATTCGGTCACGGGAACGGAAAGATCGGGGGGCTCACTCGGCGCTCGCGAACAGGTCGGGCGCCGCTCCATGCGATGGGAGACCGATCAACGATGTCCACTCCGGTGCGGAGCAGAATACTGACGGCCGCGCTCGCGCTCTCGGCCATGACGGCCCTCGCCTTAGGCGCGACCGCCACGACCGGCGCGGCAGCGGCCCCCGCTCCCGCGAAACAGGGACCAACCTCGGTGGCGTACGTCGAGGTGAACAACAACAGCATGCTGAACGTCGGCAAGTACACCCTCGCCAACGACGGCGCCAACGTCTTCGACGTCGCCGTGATCTTCGCCGCGAACATCAACTACGACACGGGCACGAAGGCGGCGACCCTGTACTTCAACGACAACGTGAAACGCGTCCTCGACAACGCCGCCACGCAGATACGGCCGTTGCAGCAGAAGGGCATCAAGGTCGTCCTCTCGGTGCTCGGCAACCACCAGGGCGCGGGCTTCGCCAACTTCCCGTCCCAACAGGCGGCTTCGACGTTCGCGAAACAACTGTCGGACACCGTGGCCAAATACGGCCTCGACGGCATCGACTTCGACGACGAGTACGCCGACTACGGCAACAACGGCACCGGCCAGCCCAACGCCAGCTCGTTCGTGTACCTGGTGTCGGCACTGCGCGCCAACATGCCGAACAAGATCATCAGCCTCTACAACATCGGCCCGGCCGCGTCGCGCCTGTCCTACGGCGGCGTCAACATCTCGTCCAAGTTCGACTACGCCTGGAACCCGTACTACGGCACCTGGCAGGTCCCCGGCATCGCACTGCCCAAGTCGAAACTGTCGCCGGCGGCCGTCCAGATCGGCGGGACCTCGCAAAGCACGGCCGCCAACCTCGCCCGCCGCACGGTCAGTGAGGGGTACGGCGTCTATCTGACGTACAACCTCGACGGCGCCAATCGCAGCGCCGATGTCTCCGCGTTCACCAGGGAGCTGTACGGCAGTGACGCCCGCTACACGCCGTAGGCCGACCACACTCCCCGGCGTCCGGTGCCCCCGCGGGGCTCGCTGCGTCCCGTAGGGCCGCGCCTCGGGCAGGCCGCGCTTTCGACAACGATGTCGGAGGCGCGGTCGCCTTCGCGGCGGGAAGCGCCGGGGAGAACTCGACGGCATCGGCGGCCAGTACGGCGACAGGCAGGACCACCACCGCGGCACGCGCCCGGTAGGCGACGCGACGCCCTTGCCGCTCGGCGTGGATCACGACTCCGCCGGGCGTATGCTCGGCCATCGCGCAAGGCGGCCCGTGCACCCCGCCCTCCCGCACGCCGCACCCCGCACGACCGACGGAACCGTGCGCAGGTCATCCCACCGGAGCCCCGGTCGGCCCGGAGTCGTCGACGTCGAGGCCGGGATCGGGCGCCGAGGGAAGGCTGACGATCGCCTGGAGTCCTCCGCTGGGGCTCTGTCCGAGGTGGAGTGTCCCGTGGTGGAGTTGGGCCTGCTGCTCGACCAGGGCGAGGCCGAGACCGGAGCCAGGGGCGTGGGTGCGTGCCCCGCGCGTGAAGCGCTCCTTCATGGCCTGGCGCTGGTCGGGCGCGATGCCGGGGCCGTCGTCGCTGACGGCGATCCGGAGCGTGGCGCCTTGGCGGGACAGCCCGATGTCGACGTTTCCCTCGGCGCGGCCGTGGAGAGCGGCGTTGTCCAGGAGGTTGTCGACGGCGAGCCGAAGCCCGGCCGGCCAACCCTGGATCGTCACCGGGGCCGCGGGTCCCAGGCGGTACGTGATGGTGGGGTGCCGTCGGGCGGCATGCTGGACGGCCTCGGCCAGCAGCGCGGTCAGGTCGACCGGAGTGCGGCCGGGAAGCGCGTGGGCGTCGCCGCGGGCCAGGGACTGGAGCCCGGTGAGGAGAGTGGTGATCCGGCGGTGTTCGGCACGCATGGCTTCCAGGGCCCGGGTGCGCTGGGGTTCGGGGAGGTCCGGGTTGCGCTGAAGGGTCTCCAGGGTCATCCCGAGTGTGGTCAGAGGGGTACGCAGTTCGTGTCCCGCGTCCGCGGTGAAGCGACGGGTGGCTTCCATGCTGGTGCGCAGTTGGTCGAGCATGGCGTTCAGGGCGTGCGAGAGGTCGGCGACCTCCCGGGGCCGGTCGACAGCGGGCAGAGCGGGCCCGGTGACATCGGCACTGATGGCCAGAGCACCCGCGCGCAACCGCTGCAGAGGGTGGAGAAGAAGCCGGGTGATGAGCCAGGTACCGATGGCGGTGACCGCGGCGGCGAGCAGTGTGACCGCGGCGACGAGGGCGATGTTGTCGGCGAGGCGGCGTTCGATCGGGTGGATGTCCTGGAGCAGTTCGACCCGGTCGCCGGTGTTGTTCAGGGGCTCGGTGAGGGAGCGCCAGGTCTGGCCGTCGCTCTGGAGGGTGGCGTAGCCGTCCCGTTCGGGCACGGGCAGGGCAGACCGCGGGGTCTCGCCGCGCTGAGCGATCACCTGTCTGCCTGAGATGACGCGGACCAGACTCTGACTGCCGGTCAGCAGGCCCCCGTAGTCGTCCTGGCCCTCATCGCCGCTGTGGTGGTCGCCCTCCTCCAGAAGTTTGTCGGCGTCCTGCTGAACCTTCTCGGCGCGGGCCGTGAGCTGGCGGTCGACGTCGGTGCGGTCGCGGTGGTCGATGCGGGTGACGATGGCCAGTCCCGCGAGCGCGACCACCACCGTCACAAGGAGCGCGACCGAGACGGTGATCCGGGCGCGCAGACCGCGCGGTACGAGCCTCACGATCCGGTCCGCAGGGCGAAGCCGATCCCGCGCACCGTCCGCAGGACGCGGGGGCTGCCGTCGGCTTCGAGCTTCTTGCGCAGATAGCCGATGAAGACGTCCACCACGTTGGTGTCCACGTCCCAGGTGTACCCCCACACCTGCTCAAGGAGCTGGGTGCGGGAGAGGACCTGCCCGGGCCGGTGCGCGAGCGCGAGCAGCAGATCGAACTCGCGGGCCGTCAGCTTCAGATCCCGCCCGGCACGGGAGGCGGTGCGGCGGGCGGGTTCGATCGTCACGTCGCCTATGACCAGGGGCCGCTCGGCGGTGGACTCGTGCAGGCGGACCATGGCGTGCAGGCGGGCGGCGAGCTCGGCGATCGAGAACGGCTTGACGACGTAGTCGTCCGCGCCCGCCGCGAGTCCGGCGACCCGGTCGTCGACCTCGTCGCGGGCGGAGAGCATGCACACCGGCAGCGTCCGGCCGTCGGCCCGCAGCCTGCGCACCACGTCGACACCGGACAGGCCCGGCATGGTCACGTCCAGCACGATCACCGACGGCAGCCGCACGGCAACCTGCTCCAGTGCCGTCTCGCCGTCCTCGGCGAGCCGCAGGGCGAAGCCCTCGAGCCCCAGCCCCAGATCCAGGGCCTGGCGCACGCCCGGGTCGTCGTCCACGACCAGCACCTCAGGGGTCCGGCCCGCTTCTGCCATCTGCTGAACCTCAGTCCTTCGCCGGCGCCCCATGCGTCAGGGGCCGTCCAAGGTCAAGGATCGGCCGCAAAGGACAAGGAAGTCTAAGAACCACGCGGCTCGCCCCCTCAGCCGGTACTCCCGCCCGATGCGTTGTCGGCGCAGGTCACCGCCGCTTCCCCGGCTCCGTGAAGTCCTCGGGCGCGGGCAGCTGACGGGCGGCTTCTTAGAGCTGCCACAAAGAGCCCGACCAGGGTGAACCCACACGCCGCGCACCGCGGCGCATCGTGACCCGTGCCGAAGGAATCCCTGATGACCCTCTCCACCGAACTGCCCCGCGGGCACCGTGAGTCGCCCGCCCGAGGCCGCAGGCGGGGCTTCACCCTGGCCGACCCGCTCGGCGCCCTGGCGATCCTGTCCGCGGTCGCGGTCCTCGCCCTGTGGGTGATGAACCAGGGCGGCCCCCTCAGCCTCACCACCACCGACCGGGCCATCGGCTCCCTCGGCCTGCTCACCGGTCTCCTGGCCTCCGACCTGATGATCCTTCAGGTCGTTCTGCTCGCCCGGATCCCCTGGGTCGAACGCTCCTGGGGCCACGACCTGCTCACCCGACGGCACCGCTGGATCGGCTTCGCCTCGTTCTGGCTGATGATCGCCCATGTCGTCCTGTTCGCCGTCGAACGCGCGGTACGTGAACCCGCCGCGGTGCTCGACGCGCTGGTGCGGGTGTTCATCACCGACTCGTGGATGCTGTTCGCCACCGTCGGCACCATCCTGCTGATCATGGTGGTGGTCACCTCGATCCGCGCCGCCCGCCGCCGACTGCGCTACGAGTCCTGGCACCTGCTGCACCTGTACTCGTACGCGGGGATCGCCGCGACCTTCCCCCATACGTTCGTCGACGGCGCCGACTTCCACGAGACCTGGATCCGCGTCTACTGGTGGTGCTTGTACGGCTTTGCGTTCGCCGTCACTCTCCTCTACCGCATCGCCCTGCCCGTCTGGCGCTCCTTCCACCACCGCCTGCGCGTCGAATCCGTCGTCACCGAGGCGCCCGGCACCGTGTCCGTCACGCTCACGGGCCACCGCCTGGACAGGATGAGGACCGCCTCCGGCCAGTTCTTCGTCTGGCGCTTCCTCGACGGCCCCGGCTGGAGCCGCGGCAACCCCTACACCCTCTCCGCCGCCCCGACCCGCGACCGACTGCGTATCACCATCAAGGCGGCCGGTGACGGCAGCGCCCGCGCGGCCCAACTCCGCCCCGGCACCAGGGCGTTGATCGAGGGCCCCTACGGAACCCTCACCGCCCGTCGGCGCACCCGGCCCCGCATGCTCCTGATCGCCGCCGGTATCGGCATCACCCCCATGCGCGCCCTGATCGAGGACACCGCCTACGCCCCCGGCGAGACCACCCTCATCTACCGCTACGGCGAAGACCAGCACGCCGTCTTCGCCGACGAACTCCGGGCGATCGCCGCCCGCCGCGGCGTCGAGCTGATCTTCCTGCCGGGGCCGCGCCGCGCCGACACCTCCTGGCAGGCCGCGGGGCCGGCCCACTTCGACGACGACACCCAAGTCCTCAGGAACCTCGTACCCGACATCGCCCGCTGCGACATCTACGTCTGCGGCCCGCCCGCCTGGATCACCGCCGTCCGTAAGGCCGCACGCGGCGCCGGCGCGCACCGCGACCAGGTCCACACCGAGGAGTTCGCCTGGTAACCGCGCACGCCACCCGCCGATCCACCCCGTCAACAGGAGACCCACATGCGACGCATCACCATCTGGATCACCGCCACCCTCGCCGTGGCCGCCTTTCTCCTCGCCTTCCAGCTCAACCTCTCCGGCACCACCGGCAAGTCCCGCGGCGACGGCGACCACACCGAACCAGGCTCCACCGCCCCCGCCGACCCCGCCCAGGACCAGGCCAAGCCCGGCGACGACACGCCTGGCGACGGCGAACACGTCGGCAAGCCCGGCGAGAACAAGTAGGAGACCAGGCCGATCCGATGGGGGAGCATCAGCCCGTCCGGCGGGTGACCACCCACACGCAGCCGAGGCTGATCAGGGTCACCCCTGTGAGATACAGGCTGATGGGTACGGTCGATCCCCAGCTCGTGTAGAGACCCGTCGCCACGGTCGGGGCGATGCCGCCGCCCAGGATCGATCCCAGCTGGTAGCCGAGCGAAGCCCCGCTGTAGCGCACTTCGGCCTTGAAGAGTTCCGAGAACAGCGCCGCTATCGGCCCGTAGACAATGCCCATGAACACAGCCGTTATGAGGAGGGAGATCAGGATCAGGGCGGAGTCGGCGGTATTGATCATGGGGAACAGCAGGATCGTGGAAACGACGAGTCCTACGGAACCCACCGTGAGTATCTTCCGTCGGCCGTGCCGGTCCGAGAGGGCGGAAGCCCAGGGGATGACCGCGAGCCACACCAGGGACGCGATGAGGGTGAAGGTGAGGATGAGATTCCTGCTCAGCCCCAGCACGGCCGTGGTGTAGGACAACAGGTAGGCCATGAAGATATAGCCGACCGCGTTGATACCGATGAAGGCCCCGGCGGACAGGAGTACTTCCTTCCAGCTCTCTCGCAACACGGTGACGAGCGGCATCCGTTGCTCGGAGTCCGACTTCTTCACCGCCTGGAATTCGGGGCTTTCGGAGATGGTGAGACGAATCACCAGTCCGGCCACGACCATGACGGCGCTCGCCAGGAACGGGATACGCCAACCCCAGGCGAGGAACGCCTCGTTGCTGAGACTGTTCGTGAGGGACAGGAATGCCAGGTTGGCGATGATGAGCCCGCCAGGCACGCCCATCTGCGGAAAGCTTCCGTAGAACGCCTTCTTGCGGTCCGGGGCATGCTCGACGGCCATGAGTACGGCCCCGCCCCATTCTCCGCCGACCCCGAGTCCCTGGATGAACCGCAGGGTCACCAGCAGAACCGGCGCCCAGACGCCGACGGTCTCGTAGGTCGGAAGCAGCCCGATCCCCACGGTGGCGATCCCCATGGTGAGCAGGGAGATCACCAGCATGGACTTACGGCCGACCCGGTCGCCGAAGTGACCCATGATGATCCCGCCGATGGGGCGGGCCGCGAATCCGACCGAATACGTGGCGAACGCCGCCAGCGTTCCCGCGGCCGGGGAGACGGAAGGGAAGAACAGCGGCCCGAACGCGAGGGCCGCGGCCATGCCGTAGATGAAGTAGTCGTACCACTCGATTGCGGTTCCGATGAAGCTGGCTGTGGCCACCCGCATCGGGCGGACCCGCTTCTGTGTGTTCGCCGCGGAGAGATTTCGATCGATGGTCACTGCTGTCTCCTGACAGGGTGGAGGATCGCGGTCGCAGCCCTCATCGAGGCATGGCGACATGCCGGAGGGAACTGCGGGACGACCGCGCTCAATTGACGTACGGATCGAGGCAGTTCTTCCTTGTCTTCCTTGCCTCGGCTCACGATGGGGCCCTGTCGGCGGGCATGGTGAGGACGGCCTTTGGACGGGCATTCGTACAGGCGGAATGAGCTCGTCGACCAAGCCGTACATCGCGTCGGCACAGGCCCCTCGGATCGCACGGCTGTTGTCGCCCCAGAGGTACCGACCGAACGATTGGTCGTTAGATGGTTGGTAAGTAAAGGCAGCCCCGCAACCCCTGTCAAGAGAGCGGAACGGTGGAAGTTGGCAGGTGATCAACGGGACTACCCTGGGGCCATGAATGACGGTTCCCGGTCCGCGAGTGCGAAGGACGGCGGCCGTCCCCTGCGGCGCGATGCCGCTCTCAACCGGGAGAGGATCCTGCGTGCCGCACGCGAGATCTTCGGCCGGCGCGGACTGGGAGTCACGCTCGACGACGTGGCCCATGAAGCCGGAGTCGGCGTCGGTACGGTGTATCGCCGCTTCCCTACCAAGGAAGCCCTCGTACGGGCATTGTTCGAGCAGGATCTCGAGCTGCGGCAGCTCTCCGCGAAGAAGGCCCTCGCGCATCCCGATCCATGGCAGGGGTTCGTCGACTTCCTGACGGATATGACCGCTGACCTGGCCGGGAATCGCGGCCTCAATGAAGTGATCATGCTGGGCAGTCACAGTTCCGGGCCCATCGAGGCGGCGCGGGGTGGGATGCTCCCCTTCCTGGAGGCCTTGATCCACCGCGCCCAGGAGAGCGGAGACCTCCGTGCGGAGGTGACCGCTTCCGACATCCCCGTCATCCAGCAGATGCTCAGTGCCGCCGCCCAGTTCACGCAGGGCAAGCGGCCCGAAATCTGGCGCCGCTACATCGAGATCCTGCTGGACGGCCTCCGGCAGCGCCCCGGCAATCGGCCGCTGACGACGGAGAGTCTGGGCAACGAGACGGTGGAGGAGCTGATGGGCCTGGCGGCCAGGCCCACCCCGGCCCAGGAGTAGCGAGCGGCGGACTCGCCATGCCCACCCACCAGGGCATTGCCATCACTCCTATGTGGAGATACTTTCTCCGCATCGGGCTCGCACGGCTGCGTCCACGACGTTCGGCGCAATCGCAGGGAGGGAGGAGTAAGTGGATAGATTCATCCACTTACTGGTACGCTGACTTCCGTCGACGTCGTCCCATGACGTCGTGAGAGGAGTTCCCGATGCCTCGCACAAAGTGGCTACCGCTGGGAGCGGTGGTCCTCGTGGTGAACGCGGTGCAATGGGTGGTCGCCGAAGCGATCACCGCGGCCGCCTGGACCAGTCCCCCCTACAGCTACGCCCGGAACTACATCAGCGACCTCGGCGTAGCCGACTGCGGCACCCGGTTCCAGGGCCGCGAACTCTGCTCCCCGGACCATGCGTTGATGAATACGTCGTTCATGCTCGAAGGGATCCTGTTCGCGACCGGTGTGCTGCTGCTGGCCGGGCTGGTCGAGGGGCGTGCGCGTCGAGTGATCATCGCCCTGGCGCTCGCCCACGGGGTGGGCATGGTGCTGATCGGCCTGTTCCACGGCACCGCGGACGGACCCGCCTTCGGAACGGCTCTCCACGTCGGCGGAGCCGGGATCGGCATCCTGTGCGCCAACACGCTGGCGATCCTGGCGGGGGCACTGCGAGGCCTCGGCCTGCCGACGGCGTACCGGATCTTCAGCGTGACGGTTGGCGCCCTGGGCCTGGTGAGCGTGGCGCTCGTGGGCGTCTCGGTGAGTACCGCCGGGGCGTTCGAGCGCGGCAGTGTCTACTCCTGGCTGCTGTGGAGCGTCGTGACCGGCGCCCTGCTCCTGGCCAGGCACCAGCACCGCCCCGCCGTGGTGGAGAATGTCTTGGCGTGACCCGGGAAACGCAACGCCCGCTGCGAGCGGACGCCGAACGAAACCGTCGGCTGATCATGGAAACGGCCGACCGGATGTTCGCGCAGCGCGGGTCCGCCGTCACCCTCAATGAGATCGCCCGCGAGGCCGGAGTCGGCGTCGCCACGGTCTATCGGCGCTTCCCCGACCTGCAGACGTTGATCGACGCCCTGTTCACCGAGCGGTTCACCACGTTCCTGGAGCTCGCGGCAGAGGCCGAGGGGCAACCGCGCCCGGGACAGGCGCTGCGCCACTACCTGCTCGCGGCGGCCCAGTGGCGGGCCGGGGACCGGGCCCTCGATGTCATCCTCGCCAACGCGAGCATGGACGCGAGGCCCATCGCCCAGATGCGCGACGACCTCGGCCGCCACGTGGACGGCCTGGTGGAAGCCGCGGTGGCCGCGGGCGCCGTCCGCGAGGACTTCGCCAGCTCCGACGTGTACGCCTTCCTGCACATGATCGGCGCCATCGCGGACCGTACCGAGGACATCGCCCCCGAGGCCTGGCGACGCTACGCAGAGGCGCTGTTGATGGGCTTCGGCCTGGAGCGGGGCCCCGCGGCGCATACGTCCGCGATGACCGACGCCCAGATTCTCCGGACCTGGCCCACGGCTCCCGCGCAGTCGCAGGGCGACGCGGGGTAGGGGCAGGAGCGGGGGCGGGGGCAAGCAAGGGTAGGCGGCAGGCGGTAAGGCCGGGCGCTAGCCGCTCCGTCGCTCGGACCAGCTGCGCGGGCTATGCGGATTCCCTGATCACCAGGTCCGTCGGCAGGATGAGGGGCGTCGGCTCTTCGCCGCCCAGCACGCGCACCAGCATGCGGGTCATCTCGCTGCCGAGGGCCACGATGGGCTGGTGGATCGTCGTCAGGGCGGGCTGGGTGTGCCGGGCGGTGAGGATGTCGTTGAACCCGACGACCGCGACGTCCTCGGGGACGGTACGGCCGCGCTCGCGCAGGACGCGCAGGGCACCGGCCGCCATGGCGTCCGAGGCGACGAACACCGCGTCCAGGTCCGGGTGTTCGTCGAGGAGGCGGGCAGTCGCCGCGGCGCCCCCCGCCTCGCTGAAGTCGGCGTGGACCACCCGGTGGTCCTTCAGTCCGGCCAGGGCGACCGCCTCGCGGAAGCCCAGATAGCGGGAGACACCCGCATGCATGTCCTGCGGGCCGGTGACGGTGGCGATGGCGCGGCGACCTGTGGAGATCAGGTACTCCACGGCCTGGCGGGCCCCGCCCCGGTTGTCGGCGTCCACGTACCAGCGCGGGGCCCGGTCCAGGGGGCGGCCTCCGTGCACGACGGGGACGCCCCCGGCCTCGGCCACCTTCGCCAGCGGGTCGTTCTCGCGCAGGGCCAGCAGCATGACGCCGTCCGCGCCCCGGGACTTGAGGATGCGGGCGAGCCGGGCCCGGCCCCGCTCGGAGGCGGCCAGGACCAGCAGCAGTTCGAGGTCCGTCTCCTCGATGACCGCGTTGACCCCGGTGATCACCTCGGCGAAGAAGAGGTTGGCGAACAGCGCGGGGTCGTCGCTGGAGATCGCCAGCACCACCGCGCCGCGCCGCTGCGAGGCGAGCGAACGGGCCGCCACGTTGGGCACGTAGCCCAGCTCCGCCACGGCACTCTCCACCGCCTGCCGCGCCTTCTTGCTGACGTGCTGACGGTTGTTGATCACCCGCGAGACGGTTCCGACGGACACCCCGGCGCGCAGCGCCACCTCGTCGAGCGTCGGTGGCCGTCTGGTCGTCATGAGTGGCTGCTCCTGTTTGTACGGATGGGGTGGGCAGTAGCAGCACTGTAAGCGCGAACAGAGTCACAGGCCGCCGCGCCGGATGACCTCCGCGTACCAGCGGGCGCTGTCCTTTGGCGTGCGGTGCTGGGTCGCGTAGTCGACGTGAACGATGCCGAAGCGGGGCGTGTAGCCGAAAGACCACTCGAAGTTGTCCAGCAACGACCACACGAAGTAGCCCTTGAGCGGCACGCCACGGTCGATCGCCTGTGCGCAGGAGCGGAGATGGCCGTTCAGGTAGGCGATC
The DNA here is from genome assembly GCF_026341515.1 of Streptomyces sp. NBC_00878. Classification (NCBI taxonomy): domain Bacteria; kingdom Bacillati; phylum Actinomycetota; class Actinomycetes; order Kitasatosporales; family Streptomycetaceae; genus Streptomyces; species Streptomyces sp. NBC_00878. The sequence continues at coordinate 10,171,157 of NZ_JAPEOK010000001.1, forward strand.
CGGTCCGCGTCATGCACCTCGCCCTGTTGCACCAGGTCGTCGAAGGCGGCGCCGTTCTCCGTGATGTACAGGGGAGGTGCGGCCGGGTAGTCGTCCCTGAGTCGCAGGAGGAGATCGAGGAGTCCCTTCTCGTCGATCTCCCAGCCCATCGCGGTCCTCGGTCGGCCGCCGTCGGCGATACGGACCAACGGCGAGCCCACATAGGCGGATTCGGTCGGCGTCGAGCCGCCGGCGACCAGCATCGGTGAGTAGTAGTTGACGCCGAGGTAGTCCATCGGAGCCCCGATCCTCTTCAGGTCACCGTCGTGGATGTGCCCGAAGCCGGTGACCTCGTGGAGGTCGTCGAGGACGTCGTCGGGGTAGGCGCCGAGCAGCAGCGGGTCCAGGAAGAGGCGGTTCTGCATGCCGTCGATGCGGCGGGCCGCATCCAGGTCGGCGGGGGTGTCGTGGAGCGGCGAGACGTGGGTGAGGTTGAGCGTGATGCCGACCTGGGCAGCGCCCCGTATCGCCTCCGAGGCCAGGCCGTGCCCGAGCAGCAGGTGGTGGGCGGCGCGTACGGCGGCGGCGGGTTCGCGGCGGCCGGGGGCGTGGCGGCCCGTGGCGTAGCCGAGGAAGGCCGAGCACCACGGCTCGTTGAGGGTGGTCCAGTGGGCGATGCGATCGCCCAGCGCCTCGTGGACGAGGGCGGCGTATTCGGCGAACCGCACGGCGGTGTCCCGGGCGGGCCAGCCGCCGCTGTCCTCCAGTGGCTGGGGCAGGTCCCAGTGGTAGAGGGTGGGCCAGGGCTGGATGCCCTGGTCGAGGAGGGTGTCGGTGAGGCGGCGGTAGAAGTCGAGGCCGCGCTGGTTGACCGGCCCGGAGCCGGTGGGCTGGATCCGGGGCCAGGCGAGGGAGAAGCGGTAGGCGCGCAGGCCGAGTCCGGCCATCAGCGCCACGTCTCCGGGGAAGCGGTGGTAGTGGTCGGCCGCGACGGCTCCGGTGTCACCGTTCTGGATGGCGCCCGGAGTGGCCGCGAACGTGTCCCAGATGGAGGGACCCCGGCCGTCCTCGGCGACCGCGCCCTCGATCTGGTAGCTCGAAGTGGCGGCGCCCCACAGGAAGCCGGGATCGAACGTGCTCACTGAGTTGAACCTCCACCTGTGGGATTTCCGAGAGCGATAACAATCGGAGTGCCCTCGTCCTTGACGCGAATATCGCTGCTGACCTGGGTTGACGCCACAGCTCGGCCGGTTTCTGCGTGATGCCTCCAGCCAAGACTGGAAGCGCTTACAGTCGCAGAGTAGGAGCGGGATGTTCAGTCTGTGAAGGGTTCGGACACAGAAAAACTCCCGTGCTTGAAGGCTTGACAGCCTCCGGCGCCCCCACCCACCATCTGGCACTGACGCCGCACCGAGCCGGGAACCCTGCCACCGAGAAGGGCCCGGTATGTCCCACAGAGCCAGATGGGGTGCAGTCTTCCTCGCGCCCGTCCTGACCGTCGCCCTTGCCGCGACACCCGCACACGCGGCGGAGTACGAACGCGTGCTCAACGGCACGTTCGACAGCGGGAAAAGCCCCTGGTGGAGCAGCGGCAACACGCCGTCCGCCGTCAGTCTGGGCCGCCTGTGCGCCGACGTCCCCGCGGGGACCGTCAACCCATGGGACTCGATGATCGGCCAGAACGACATCCCACTGGAGGCGGGCCAGCCCTACACGCTGCGCTTCACCGCCTCCGCCACCCGGGACGTGTCCCTCCGCGCCGTGGTGCAGCTGCCCGCCGCTCCGGCCACCCTGAACAAGACCGCCACCGTCACCACCACACCCAAGTCCTTCCAGTTCACCGGCACGTCCACGACCGCCGGCCTGCACGCCCAGCTGCAGTTCCAACAGGGCGGCGCCGCCCAGCCGTTCACGCTGTGCCTCGACGACGTCTCCCTCACCGGCGGCGCGGTTCCCCCCGGCGGCGGGCGAGACTTCGGCTCCCCGGTGCGGACGAACCAGTACGGCTACGCCGTCCACGGCCCCAAGAAGGCGTCCATCGTCGACGCCTCGGCGACGCCCGTGCAATGGCGCCTGCTCGACTCCTCGGGCGCCGTCGTCAAGAACGGACTCACCCGCGTCCAGGGCACGGACACCGCCTCCGGCGACCATGTACACATCGCCGACTTCGGCTCGGTCCACAAGGCCGGCACGGGATACACGCTCGCGGTCGGCACGGCGACCAGCTATCCGTTCGCCATCGCGGACAACCCCTACAAGACCCTGCGCAAGGACTCCCTGGGCTACTTCTACGCCGTCCGCAGTGGCACGCCCATCGAGGCCCAGTACGCCGGCGACGCCTACGCCCGGCCCGCCGGACACCTCGGCGTGGCACCCAACAAGGGCGACACGGACGTGCCCTGCCAGCCCGGCACCTGCGGCTACTCGCTGGATGTCCGGGGCGGCTGGTACGACGCGGGCGACCAGGGCAAGTACGTCGTCAACGGCGCGCTCGCCGCCTGGCAGTTGATGGATTCGTACGAGCGCTCCCGTGCGCAGGATGACACCGCCGGGCTACGCGACGGACTGCTGAGCATCCCCGAGAACGACAACGGCGTTCCCGACGTACTCGACGAGTCGCGCTGGGAGACGGAGTTCCTGCTGAAGATGCAGGTGCCCGCGGGTGAGCCGCTGGCCGGCATGGTCCACCACAAGATCCACGACCTGGCCTGGACCGCCCTGCCCACCCAGCCCGACAAGGACTCCCAGCCCCGCTACCTGCACGCGCCGTCCACCGCCGCCACCCTCAACCTGGCCGCCGCGGCCGCCCAGTGCGCCCGGGTGTGGGAACGCTACGACGAGGCCTTCGCACGCAGGTGCCTGACAGCGGCCAAGACCGCCTGGAAGGCCGCGCTGGCCAGCCCCGACGTGTACGCCCCGGGCAGCGACAGCGTCGGCGGGGGAGCGTACGCCGACACGGACGTGACCGACGAGTTCTCGTGGGCCGCCACCGAGCTCTACGCCACCACACGCGACCGCGCCTACCTGTCCCGGATCGACACGAAGATCACCCCGGCCGGGTTCTCCTGGCGGGACACCGGCGCGCTGGCCGACCTCACCGTCGTCCGGCTGCCGAGCCGCTTCCCCGCCCCCATGGTCGCCGCCGCGCGCAAGCGGGTCCTCGCCGTCGCCGACGGGTTCGTACAGGACGCGCGGTCGCAGGGCTATCCGAACCTCAACCTGCCCGCGGACGGCGTGTACGTCTGGGGCTCCAACAGCGTCACCGTGAACAACGCCATGGTCATCGCGACCGCGTACGACATCACCGACCGCGGCGTCTACCGCGATGCCGTGCTGGAGTCGCTGGACTACCTCTTCGGCCGCAACGCCCTGAACCAGTCCTTCGTCACCGGATACGGCACTCAGGACAGCCACAACCAGCACAACCGAATCTGGGCCCACCAGATCGACCCCAAGCTGCCCAGCCCGCCGCCCGGTTCGCTGGCCGGCGGCCCCGACTCCGCCCTCCAGGACCCGGTCGCGCGACAGAACCTGGTCGGCTGCGCCCCCGCCACCTGCTACATCGACGACATCTACTCGTACTCGACCAACGAGATCGCCATCAACTGGAACTCCGCACTCGCCTGGGTGGCGACCTTCGCCGCCGACTCCGCGCGCTGAGCGCCAGTGTCCGAACCACCGCCGTGGCCCCGCCCGCGCAGGACGCGCGCGGGCGGGAGCCGAGCCGAGGGGCCCACGGCAGCCCCGCCCCGAGAGAAACGGGACTCACCATGCGCTGGAACGCCCTGCTCAAAACCGCCCCGCTCAAGACCGCCTTGCTCCGAACCGCTCTGATCGGTCTGCTCGTTCTACCGTTGCCGCTCGTGGCGGCCGGTCCGGCGGCCGCCGCCAGCCCGATCTCGCTGACCAGTGGTTTCTACTCCAACCCCGACTCCGGCCCGGCCACCTGGGTCCGCAACAACCCCTCCGACGCGCGGGCCGCGCGCATTCAGTCGGCCATCGCGTCCCAGGCGATCGCCCGTTGGTACACCGGCGGTGAGAGCGGAGGGATCGGAGCGGCCGTGGCCAACTACGTCGGCGCCGCCGACAGCCACGACAAGCTGCCGGTCCTCGTCGCGTACAACATCCCTCTCCGGGACGCGTGCGGCGGCCACTCGTCCGGCGGCGCGGGCAGCGTGGCCGAGTACCGCACCTGGATCTCGACCTTCGCGGCCGCGGTGGGCACCCGCCCCGCCGTGGTCGTCATCGAGCCGGACGCGCTGTCGGACTTCAGCTGTCTGACCAGCGCGCAGATCAGCGACCGGCTCGCGATGCTCGCGTACGCCTCCCAGATGTTCCAGCAGAAGGCACCCAACACCTGGGCCTATCTGGACGCCGGACACACCAACTGGGTCGCCCCGGCGACCATGGCGAGCCGGCTGAACTCCGCGGGCGTGCACAACATCCGCGGCTACGCCCTCAACGTCTCGAACTTCTACACCACCGGGTCCTCGGAGACCTACGGCAACTCGATCAACGCGTCCCTGGGCGGCGGCTCCCACTTCGTCGTGGACACCAGCCGCAACGGCAACGGCTCCAACGGCGAGTGGTGCAACCCGGCCGGACGCAAACTCGGCGTCACGGCGCGCGTGGGTGGCGGCGAGGACCTGCTGCTGTGGGTCAAGACACCGGGCAACTCCGACGGTGCGTGCGGCATAGCACCGACCGTCCCCGCCGGACAGTTCAGCCCCGACCTCGCGGTCCGGCTGATCGACGGCACGTGATCCCGGCGGCGTCCGGCACCACCTGATCCCGGCGTGGGGCGCGGGCCCCTGACAGCCCGCACCCCACGCCGTACCCGCTCGTCAAGCTCGTCAACTCGGCGGCTCCAGGCGGACGGTGTCCTCCGTGCCGTCGGGCCACGTGACCGAGGCGAGCGCGGTGCCGTCGCGGTCGTAGGAGACCTCCAGGCGTACGGCTTCGGCGGCGCCCGGCCCCTCGACCACTCCCGAGAGACAGACCAACGCGGCGTACACCGTGCCCGGTTCGACCTCTGCCGCCGTGGCGAGCCAGGGCGTTGCCGAGTACGGGCCGAAAGCGTTGGCGTCCCGCGCGGTGGCGATGCCTGCCTGGTCGAAGCCGCGCAACCCAACCACCGTGCTGGACAAGGCGGTTGAACGACGAACCCATGCGGCCGGCCCGGTTGCTTCGTGCGTTAACGGCGGCTCCGCGTCGGCCAGGCAGTAGCCGCCGAGCCGCAGCCGCAACGGCTCCCGCACCGGGCCGTCGACCCGGACGAGCCGGACCTCCAGCGGTCCGTTCAGCACGGACGCCGTCGTGACCCACGGACCTGGGCGGAAGCCGGGTGCGGGGTCGTGGGCGTACGGAGCGGGTACGGGGCCCAACGGCCAGTGGGCGCGGTGGCGGGAGACGGCGGTGCGCACACCGAGGTACAGCCGGGTCAGCGGGCGGCGGTGGGACGGGCGCCCCTCGGCGTCGAGCAGGGCGATGTGCGAGTCGAGCGGGTCGTTCAGGCTCGCCTCCGTGCTGTCGGGGGCGGCGTGGGAGGCGTACGCGAGGCGGCTGTAGACCGGGTCGTCCGCCTCGGCGTCGACGCCGTCACCGAACGCGTGGTCGCTGCCGTGGTTGACGACGCGTACGATCCCGTCCGCGGCCGTGCCGGAGACGAGCCAGCCCGGGGCGGTCAGCGTCCGCCGCACGTCACGGGTCTCGATCGGCAGCGGCTCCTCTTTCTCGGCCCACACCGGGTGCTCGGCCGGCAGCACCAGTCCGGCGAAGCCCTTGCTCGACCAGTACGGCGAGCCGGGCCCCGAGTACGGCTGCCGGATGGCCGTGAACTCCCCGTGCCAGCCCAGCGGTTGGAGCCCGCGCCCGTCGAAGCAGCCGGCCTCGGTGAAGTGCCGCAGCACGCCGCTGGCCAGTCGGCGGGTGCGGCCCGCAGGCAGGGGAGTGGCGTCGAAGACCGCGCCGGTCCACAGGGCGCAGAGCATCGCGTAGCGGTACGTGAGGGAGCGGCCCTGGTACAGCGGGGCGCCGTCGGCCGCCACCAGGTGCTGGGCGTCTTCGAGGTAGCGGCGCAGCCGGGCGCGGTAGCGGGGGAGGAGGGCGGGGTCGGCGGCGGCGCCGGAGATGCGGCAGTACCACAGCGGGTAGTACTGCATGGCCCAGCCCGAGTAGTGGTCGAAGTGCCGCAACGGGCCGTCCGTGCCGCCCCCGTCGGCGTACCAGCCGTCGCCCGCGTACCACTCCTCCGTCCGCGCGATCGCGTGGTAGATGTCGGACGCGCTCCACGGCGCGCCGACCGAGCGCAGGAACGCCGACGTGATTGCCCGGAACCAGACCCAGTTGTTGTCGGGGACGTCGCTGCAGAGCATGTCCGTCATCCAGGCGACGATCCGCTGCCGTACGCCGTCGGTCAGCCGGTCCCAGATCCACGGCCGTGTCTCGTGCAGCGCGATCGCCACCGACGCGCACTCCACCTTGGCCTGCCCGCACTCACGCAGGCTCGGCCAGTGCTCCGGCGAGCGCGGGTCGGTGCCGGCGGCCAGGCCCTCGGCGTACCACGCGGCATGGCCGCCCGGATCGGTGTCCCCGGAGTGTGCCAGGCGGAAGCCGGCGAGGAGGAAGGTGCGGGCGAACCCTTCGAGTCCGTCGCTGTGCCGGCCCGAGCGGCTGGCGGGGCCGGGCAGGTGCAGCAGGGCGTGCCGGTCGGTGGCGTACGGGCGGACGGCGGCCAGCTGCGCGTCGGCCAGCCCCTCCCAGTGCGTACGCGTCCAGCCGGTGTACGGGGAGAGGAGCCGGTCTTCCGGTGTCAACTGTCCGCCTTTCGGACGGTGTTGAGGCGGGCGGGGGGTGCCACCGACTGGCGTACGACGATGTGCGAGCCAAGCACCACATGGCGGCTCTGCGGATCGGTGGGGCGGCGGTGCAGGGCGAGGCGGGTGGCGGAGCGGCCGAGTTCCTGCTGGGGGACATGCACGGTGGTCAGCCGTGGGTAGAGGTCCTGGGCGAGCGGGATGTCGTCGAAGCCGACCACGGATACGTCGTCGGGGACCGAGCGGCCCAGGTCGCGGGCGGCGGCGATGGTGCCGGCGGCGCTCATGTCGTTGGCGCAGAAGATCGCGGTGGCGTCGGTGTCGGTCAGGAGTCGGCAGGCCGCTTCGTAGCCGGACTCGCGTGTCATGTCGCTCTCGGCGACGAGCGCCGGGTCGGGCTTGATGCCGTGGGCGCGCAACGCCCGTTCGTACCCTTCGAGGCGCTGGCCCGCCACGCTGAACTCGTGCGGGCCCGCCAGGTGGGCGACCCGGGTGTGACCGGCGGAGATCAGGTGACTGGTGGCGGCGAAGGCGCCGCTCTCCATGTCGCACTCCACCACGTCCACCGGCGCCTTCGCGCCCTTCCAGGTCCGGCCGCACAGCACCAGGCGGGCACCGGCCCGGTCCATCCCCTCGGCAGCGGCGGCGAGTTGGGCGAGGTGCTCCTCGGTCTCGGCCATGCCGCCGACCAGGATGATCGCCTCCGCGCCCCGCTGGCGCATCAGGTTGATCACCGACAGCTCGCGCTCCGGGACGCCCTGGGTGGAACAGACGAGGCAGACCCGGCCGTCGGCGACGGCCTGCTCCTCCACTCCGGAGGCGACGTTCATGAAGAACGGCGAGGTGATGTCGTTGACCACCATCGCCACCATCCCCGAGGCCGTGGAGATGGAGCGGGCGTTGGCGTTGACCACGTAGTCGAGTTCGTGCACGGCCTGCATGACCCGCTCGTGCGTCGCGGTGGGCGCTGTGTACGCCCCGCTGAGTATCCGCGAGACGGTGGCGACGGACACGCCCGCGCGCGACGCCACGTCACGAATTGTCGCCCGACCTGCGGAACCCCGACCACGAGCCATGCTCTGCTTCTCCTTGCCCCGGTGAACAGCCGACGTGAGTAACGCCGATGAAAAAGTTACACAACCTTCCGGAGTTTCTCTATGCCCTGGCGGAGGTTCGAATGCCCGGGCTTCCCGGCGTCGTGAGGATGGGCTCGTAAAGCCTCGTCGAACCCCTTGACGACCGCGACACGCACCCTTAACGTCCCGGTTACTGTAAACGGTTCAGTGAACGTTACACGCCGTTCAGCATCCCTCTTCTCCGCCTCGGAGGAACACCAGATGACTTCGTCGAACGTCTCCAGACGCAGCCTCCTGCGCACCGCCGCACTCGGCGCCGGGACCATGGCATTGGGCGGCGGCCTGAGCGCATGCGGCTCCGGCTCCCCCTCCTCGTCGGCGGACACGCTCACCTACTGGGACTGGTACGTCACCCAAGCACCCTGGGTCGACAAGGAGATAGAACTCTTCGAGAAGGCCCACAGCGGGGTCGGCGTCAAGAAGACCACCCAGCAGAACGCGAAGTACCCGGACTTGGTCGCGCTCGCCAACCGCAGCGGCAACCCGCCGGACGTCTTCATGATCCCGCAGGTGCCCAGCGTCGCCGAGCAGGTCGCCAAGGGCTGGCTGCACCCACTCGACGAGTGGGCGACGCCCAAGTGGCAGTCGCGCTTCCCCGAGGGCACCTTCCTGGAAGGCGCCAACGTCTTCGACGGCAAGGTCTACTCGGCCCCGCTGAAGGGCTCGGGCGCACAGCTCCAGCTCTACATCCACCACGGCGTCTTCACGTCCGTCGGGCTGACCAACCCTGACGGCAGCGTCAAAATCCCCAGGACCTGGGACGAAGTCACCAGCGCCGCCCAGACGATCACCAAGAAGAGCGGCGGCAAGTCGTACGGCTTCGGCTTCGGCAACGCCGACGGCATCGGCGTCCTCGCTTGGTGGCTCGACCTGTTCGTCCGCGGCGCCGGTGCACCCGGCGGCGCTCCCACAGCGCCCGGCACCGGCATGGACTACCGCGTCGGCAAGTGGACGTTCGGCACCGACCGGGCGTACGCCGACTTCCTTGAGCTGTTCGTCGAATGGAAGAAGCGCGGTTTCTTCCACCCCAACTCCGTCAGTCTCTCGGACGAAGCGGCCCGCGCGTTCTTCGAGCGCGGCAAGTTCGGTATGACCGTCGGCGGCGTGTGGAACCAGCCCGAGTGGACCCAGCACAAGTTCACCGACTACAGCCTGGTCACGCTGCCCTCGCCCACCGCGACCCCCAAGGGTTACTGGTACGCGGACCCGGTCGGCAACGGCGCCTTCGCCGCGGTCTCCGCCAAGAGCAAGAAGGCACACGAGGCATTCCAGTGGCTGGACGCGCTGACGTCCCCCGCCGCCGGCCGCCGCTGGGTGCAGGACCTCAACGGTGTCTCCGTGTACCCCGAGGGCAACGACCCTGACGGCATCGACTCCAAGCCGTTCGCCGCCTTCGTCGGCATGACCGAGCAGGTGCTGCGCGGACCGGTGCCCCTCGTACGCAATCCGGAGCTGGCCGGCGTCGCGCCCAGTGTCCCCAAGCCGGACATCAGCGATGTGGTGGCCGGCGTCTATACCGGCCAGATCAAGGACGTTCAGGGCGCGTTGAGCAGCCTCGCCGACAAGAAGTTCCAGCTCCTCTCCGACGCGGTCGCCGCGGTGGCCAAGAAGGGCAAGAAGGTCAGCACGTCCGACTACGTCTTTACCGACTGGGATCCCACGAAGCCGTACACCACGAAGAAGGCGTGAGCAGGAACCATGTCACTCCTCGACACCCGCGAGCGTCGACGAACGCCCGCGACCGCGCCGCCGGTCGCCGCCCGGAACGGCCTCTGGCAGCGCATTCGCGCCGCCAAGTGGTCGTACGTCTATCTGGCCCCGATGGCCGTGCTGCTGCTGGCCTTCGTGATCTACCCGATCTTCGCCTCGTTCGGCTACACCTTCTACCGGTGGAACGGCATCGGCTCACCCGGCGAATACGTGGGCCTGGACAACTTCCGGCAGATCCTGCACGACGGCATCTTCTGGGGCGCCGTCAAGCACACCTTCCTCTACGCGTTCGTGCTCGTCCCGGTGCAACTGCTGCTGGCTCTGGCGCTCGCACTGGTTCTCAACAACCCGAAGCTCAAGTTCGCACTGTTCTTCCGCACCGTCTACTTCATACCCGTCGTCACCTCGGCCGCGGTCGTCGGCGTGGTCATCCAGCTCATGCTCGCCAACTTCGGTGACTCGGCGGGCAGTCTGCTCGCCAAGACCGGGGTGACCAACGGGCACATCGACTGGCTCGGCGACCCGAACACCGCCCTGGCCGTGATCATCGCGATCGGCATCTGGCACACCCTCGGCTACAACCTCGTCTACTTCCTCGCCGGACTGCAGACCATCCCGGCGGAGCTGTACGAGGCGGCGAAGCTCGACGGCTGCGGCCCTGTCCAGTCCTTCTTCCGCATCACCATCCCGATGCTGCGCCAAGTCGGCGTCGTCATCGTGGTGCTCGCCTTCATCGGCAGCTTCCAGGTCTTCGACCTGGTGCAGGTCCTCACCGGCGGCGGCCCGTACTTCGCCACCGAGGTCGTCAACACGTACATCTACCACCTGGCCTTCGGCGGTGCCGCCGGCGCCGCCGCCCAGCCCGACATCGGCCTGGCCTCCGCGGCCTCGTTCCTCTACGGCCTCCTGCTCATCCTCTTCTCCGCGCTGCAGGTCCTCGCCCTGCGCCGAATCAGCCGACGGCGCACGGCCGCCAACCAGTGAAGGAGCCCTCATGGCGATGCCCACCCTGTCCCCGCGCCTGCGCCAGGGCCGACGCGGTCTGCTCTATCTCGCGTTGCTCGGCGGCGGCCTCATCTGGCTCTACCCGTTCCTGTGGGCGCTGGGCAGCTCGCTCAAGAGCACCGACGGCTTCTTCTCCGGCGGACTGAACCCGATCCCGTCCGAGTTCCACTGGTCCAACTACAGCGAGGCCTGGACACAGGCGGACTTCAGCCGGTTCTTCGTCAACACGGTCCTGTTCGCCATGGGCACGGTCGTCGTCACGCTGCTCGCCACCTCCATGGCGGGCTATGTCCTGGCCCGCACCGACTTCCCCGGCAAGAAGATCTGGCTGGGCCTGGTCGGTGTGACGCTCTTCCTGCCGCACGGTTACACGATCATCCCGGTCTTCGACCTGATCCAGCGGCTGCATCTCCTCAACACCCTCTGGTCGGTGGTCATCGTCCAGTCGGCGGGCGGGATGGTCTTCGGCACCTTTCTCTTCATGGGCTACTTCACGACGATCGACCGGGGGTTGGAGGACGCGGCCCGCGTGGACGGGGCGAACTTCCACCAGATCTTCTGGCGGATCATGCTGCCGCTGTCCGGGCCGATGCTGGCGACCGTGGGCCTGTTCGCCTGCATCACGGCCTGGAACAGCTTCTTCATCCCGCTGGTCTTCACCCTCTCCCGCCCCGAACTGCACACGCTGTCGGTGGGCATGTTCAACTTCATCGGCCAGAACTCCACCGCCTGGACCCTGGTGTGCGCGGGGTCGGTCATCACCCTGCTGCCCATCGTGCTGATCTTCGTCGTGCTACAGCGGTTCTTCATCAACGGGCTGGCGGGCGCGGTCAAGCAGTAGCGAGGTGCGGCTGTCGGTCAGTAGCGAGGAGTGGCTGTTGTCGGTCGGTTCGCCGTGCCCGTGGTGGTGCCGCCCGGCTACGAACCGGCGGGCAACCGCAGCGTGAAGACCGTTTCCGTACCGGGCACGCTGGTAGCCGTGACCGTTCCCCTGTGGGCGTCGATCAGCTGCCTGACGATCGACAGGCCAAGGCCGCTGCCTCCACCGCGCCTGCTGCGGGACTTCTCCGCACGCCAGAAACGGTCGAACACCTGGGGCAGTTCCTCGGGTTCGATGCCGCTGCCGGTGTCGGCGACCTCGATCATGACGTCGTCCCCGGCACGATGGGCGGAGAGTGTGACCCTGCCGCCGGGCGGGGTGTGCCGTACCGCGTTGGACATCAGATTGCCCAGGGCCTGGCGCAGCCGCAGCGGGTCGGCGTCCACCGCCGGATCATCTGTGACGTGGGTGAGTACCGTGACGCCCGCGGCCTCGGCTCCGGCCCGGTGCGCGCCGGAGACCTGCTCGACCACGTCGCGCAGGAGCAGCCGCTCGGGATGCAGCCGCAGCGTCCCGGCGTCGGCCGCGGCGAGGATCTGCAGGTCGTCGATGATGTGCTGGAGCAGGACCGCCTCCTCCTGGAGCGAGGACAGCAGGGCGGAATCGGGCACGGCGATGCCGTCCTGTGCCGCCTCCAGCCAGCCGCGGATATTGGTCAGCGGTGTGCGCAGCTCGTGGGCGATGTCGCTGACCATGGCCTTGCGCTGCTCCTCAGTGCGTTCCCGGCGCTCCGACAGGTCGTTGAAGGCGGCGGCCAGGTAGCCGGTCTCGTCCTTGGAGGTGACCCGGACGCGGACGTGCCGCTCGCTCGGGTTCTGGGCCGCGTCGGCCAGCGCGCGCAGCGGCCGCACCAGCCGGATCGCGATGAAGATGGTCACTGCGAAGGTCGCCGCCAGGACCAGGCCGGTGACGCCCGCGATCCGGGCGGTGCCGGCCGGGGACAGATCGACGACGGGAGTGGCCGGGCCGGAGGATGTGCTGATGAAGAGGAGGGCCGGCGGGGCCACATAGGGAGCCAGCTGGTCGCGCAGCCCCTCCACGCCGCAGGCCTCGACGATCGCGGACTCCTTAGCAGTCCCCTTGTATCCTGCCTCGAAGTCCAGGCCGATCGCCACGTCCTGCGTGTTCGGCACACCGCGGCTCGCCGCACAGGCCTCCACGAGTTCTTGCAGGTCCGCCAGGGCGTCGGCTTCCGTCCTGGTGGGGGTCGCGAGCCGCTCGGGAAGGCACAGATCGTCGACAGACGGCAGGGCCGGCTGGGTGAGCCGGACGTCGGGCCGACCGCTCGACCTGACGACCACCTGGGCGCGGTATCCCGAGTCGGCCAGGCACGTGACCTGCTCGCGGGCAAGAAGCCCGAGTTTCTCCCGTTCCTGGACGGGGAGTTCGTACGGTCCTACGGCACGAGCGTCGATGCGTGAGGTATCCGTACCGGTGCCCTGACCCGGGGCGGCAGGCGTGCGCAAGGGATCGATCACCGCCGAAGCCCGCGTCGGCAGCCGGGAACCATCCTCGCTCGAACTGGCGATCACTCGGCGCCCCGCTGTCGTCAACGTGATGTCACGACCGGTCTTCTTCGCAAGCTCCCGAACGGTCCCGGTCACACCCGCCCAGTTCCGGTGGCGGGCCGCATAGCCGGTCAGCGTGTCCTGAACGCTGGTGTCGTCCGCCAGGACCTGGCCGCGTTCCTGCTCGATGGACAGGGTGGTGCTGCGGACCACGAGCCAGGCGGTGGAGCCGATGGACAGCAGGGCGATCAGCAGGGAGGTGCCCAGCAGGCGTGTCAGCAGGCTGTTGCGCAGCAGGATTTTGCGCGCCGGGGCTCTACGTGCCACGGCGGCCGCCTGTCAGCTTGTATCCGACGCCGAACACGGTCAACAGGATCTCCGGGGCACGGGGGTCGGTCTCGATCTTCCTTCGCAGGTTCACGATGTGCACGTCGATGGCGCGTTCGGTGGAGGCCCGGTCGTACCCCTGGGTGCACTCCAGCAACTCCCGCCGGGAGAACACCCGGCCCGGTGCGGCGGCCATGGCCTCAAGGATCCGGAACTCGCCCGGCGTACAGGGCACCGGCCGGTCACGACAGGCCACTTCATGCCTGTCCGGATCCACGAGGAGCGGCCCGGCGCGCAGCACCCGCGGGTCATCGGGGACCGATGGCTGGGTGCGCCGTAGGAGGGTACGGACCCTGGCCATCAGCTCGCGCGGACTGTAGGGCTTGGTCATGTAGTCGTCCGCGCCCAGGTCCAGGCCACGCAGCAGATCGTCCTCGGTGGAGCGGGCGGTGAGCATCAGCACCGGCAGGCCGCCCTCGTCGCGCACCCGGCGGCACACCTCCAGCCCATCGACGCCGGGCAGCATCCAGTCGAGCACCAGCAGGTCCGGGGGCTCCCTGAGAGCCTGGTCCATCGCTGACTGACCGTCGTAGACGACGGTCACGGTGTGACCGTCGTGTTCGAGATAGCCGCGGATCAACGCGGCCTGCTTCTCGTCGTCCTCGGCCACTAGAACATGCGCGCACATGCCCCTGATGGTAGAGGCGAAAGGGCGCCACCAACGGGCGGTGAGAGCTTTCTCCCACCCTTGCAATTCCCTAATACCCGCATGCCGTTCGGGTTCCACGGAAAATTCGCCGACGCATTGTCGCCGTGCTCACCAGGTCCTAACACGGGTGGGTCATGGTCGTCGTATGACGAATTCAGCAATCCGATCGTCGGCCACCGTACGGGCACCGCGTCGGTTCATCATGGCCGCGATATGCGCCGTGGCAGTAAGCGCGCTGGCTACTGGCTGTTCCTCGGACTCGGCCGCCAAGGACAAGAGCAGCGGCAAAGGCGATGGTGTGGCCTCCGTGTCCGATCCGAGCGGAAAGGGAAAGGAAAAGGGGACATCGTCGGGCAGCGGTGCTGCCGGGAAGGACGCTCCGCAGATCCGGCTCGACACCACGGAGCCGGAGAAGCTGGCCATGTACCAGCCCTACCTGTCGTGTCTGAAGAGCAACGGGGTGCCGGTGGAAAAGGCCGGCATCGGCGGGCCGAACGCCAATGGCAAATTCTCCGGAGACCCCTCACAGCTGTGGTATCCGAGTGCGGATGTGTCCGACTATCCCAAGGCTGTTCAGGCGTGCACCGGAAAAGAACCCCTCTACCCGCCTGAGCTCGACCCGAAGAAGAACCCCCACTTCATGGACGACTTCCGCAAGCAGATCGAGTGCATGGACGGCCGGGGACTCAAGGTCGACCCGTTGCCCGACGGCAGTGGCTGGAACTATGGCGAGGGTGGTTCGTCCCTGTCCACCGCCGAAACCACTCGGATCGAGCACGAGTGCCAGATGGAGGCCTTCGGTGGCCAGGACTGAGCGGACCGGTCCCGGCGCACGACGCCCCAGAACCACGGTCCTGGTCGTCACCCTCGCCGTGCTCATGGCAGGGGGCGTCGGCGCGGGACTGGTGTGGGCCGGCGGCGGCAAGGAACAGGACACCGAGGCGAAGGACACGCCGCGGGTCAAGAGCGTCGCCGTGACCCGGACCGACCTGTCGGACACCAGGGAGATGGAGGGCACCCTCGGCTACGGCGTCTCCCGGACCGTCAAGGGCGCCGACGGCGGAAGGGTCACCTGGCTGCCCACGGCCGGCGCCACGGTGAAGCGCGGCGAACAGCTGTACCGGGTCGACGACCGTCCCGCCGTGGTCCTCTACGGCAGTACGCCGATGTACCGCAGGCTCGACACCAGCGGGGCGGTCGGGCGGGATGTGCGGGTGATCGCCGACAACCTCAAGGCGCTCGGCTACGACATCGGGAACCAGCCCGCTCCGGGCACCTCCGTCCAGCCACAGGCGCCCAGGGAGACCCCGTCACCCGAGACCTCCGCGCCCAAGGAGCCAGGGGAGACGGGGAAAGACCCCGCTGAAGGCTCCTCCGGTTCCCCGGGGGCGAGCGAGGGCGCCGACAAGCCGGCCGGCCCGACGAGTACGCCACCCTCGCCCGTCACGGTCAAGGCGGGCGACGGGGTGCTCACCGCTTCCCTGATCGAGGCGATCAAGCGCTGGCAGCCAACCGCCGGCATGGAACCGACCGGCGTACTCGACATCAGCGATGTCGTGGTGACGACGGGTGCGGTGCGGGTCGGCAACCTCAGCGCCCGGCTCGGCGACGAGGCGTCGGCGGAACTGATGACGGTCACCGCCACCACCAAGACGGTGACCATACCGGTGGACGCGCTCGACATCGGCTCGATCAAGCGGAACCAACGGGTCGGCGTGACCCTCCCCGACCAGTCCACGACCTCCGGCAAGGTCGCGCAGATCAGCACGATCATCAACGGCGCCGGCAGTGACGAAGGCGGCGCCGACGGGAGTCCGGCCCAGCTCAACGTCACCGTCTCCCTCAAGGACGCGAAGGCCGTACGGGACGTCGACGCCGCGAAGGTCCAGGTACGGTTCGAGGCCGGGACCCGGAAGAACGTCCTGGTCGTCCCGGTCGGCGCGCTGCTCGCCCTGAGCGAGGGCGGCTACGGCGTCCAGACCTCGGGAGGCAAGCTTGTCGCCGTCGAGACAGGGCTGTTCGCCAAAGGGCTGGTGGAGGTCAGCGGCAGTGGAATCGCCGAGGGAACGAAGGTGGAAACCACCTCATGACCCCGGTTCTCACCGTCCGCGACGCGACCATGGCCTACCCCGGTGGCGTACGAGCCCTCGACGCGGTCTCGTTGACCATCGAGGAAGGCGAACTGCTCGCCATCGTGGGCCCGTCCGGATCCGGCAAATCCACGCTGCTCAACATCATGGGCACCCTGGACCGGCCCACCTGCGGCAGTGTGACGATCGGCGGCCAGGACGCCGCCGGGCTGTCCGACCGTCAGCTGTCCGCCCTGCGCGGGCGGTGGCTCGGTTTCGTCTTCCAGCAGTTCCACCTGACCGACGGGCTCACCGCCGCGGAGAACGTCGCCACCGGACTGCTCTACGCCGGGGTGCCGAGACGTCGTAGGCGCTCCCTGGCCGTCGAGGCCTTGGGGCGAGTCGGCCTGGCGCGCCGGACCGGCCATCTGCCGCACCAGCTGTCCGGCGGCGAGCGGCAGCGGGTCGCCATCGCCCGTGCTCTGGTCAACGAGCCGGCGCTGGTACTGGCCGACGAGCCCACCGGGGCGCTCGACACCGCCAACGGCGCCGCCGTCCTGTCCCTGTTGACCACGCTGAACGAAGAAGGCACCACCATCGCGATCATCACGCACGACCGGGACATCGCCGCGCAACTGCCCCGCCGGATCGAGATCCTCGACGGCCGCCTCGTCGCGGACACCGCCACCACCGCGACGGCCGCTACCACTGTGCCCACGACGGCCGCCGCCTCGGCGATTACCACGGCCACCGCCACGGCGACGGGAAGCCCATGATGACCGGCCTCTCGTCCCCGTCCCGCCCCCGTGAGCGCCGCGGGAGGAACAGGACCGAGCCTTCCGGGGGAACCGGCGGCGGAAATACGCGCAGTGTCAGGCCGGTACGCCTGGCGCCCCTCGATCTCCTCGGCCTCGGTCTGCTGGGCATCCGTACGCGCAAGCTGCGGGCGGCCCTGTCGGCGCTCGGGATCTCCATCGGCATCGCCACGATGATCGTGGTGACCGGCATCCCGGCCTCCAGCCAGCAGGCGTTGATGGCCGAACTGTCCGCGCTCGGCACCAACATGCTGCGCGCGGAACCGGTCCCCAACGAGCAGTCCCCCGTGCTGCTGCCCGAGGAGTCGATCGACATGGTGCGCCGCGTCGGCCCGGTGACGAAGGTGAGCGCGGTCGCGAACACCCATGCCACCGTGCGCCGTTCCGACCGCATCGCTGCCAACGACTTCTCCGGCCTGACCGTCCTCGCGGCCAAACTCGACCTGCTGGGCGCGGTGAGCGCCGACGTGGCTTCGGGCCGGTTCTTCAGCCGGGCCGACGAACGGTTCCCCACCGCGGTACTCGGCTCCCGGGCGGCCACCCGCCTCGGCTTCGGCAGGCTCGCGCCAGGGGAACCCGCTCCGCAGATCTACATCGACAAACGCTGGTTCAGCGTGATCGGAATCCTCGAACCGGTCCCGCTGGCAGCCGACCTCGACCAGACCGTCCTCGTGGGCTGGCCCGCGGCCAAGGAACTGCTGAGGTTCAAGGGGAACCCCACGGTGATCTACGTCCGGGCAACGGAGTCCCGGCTCGAAGACGTCCGGGGAGTGCTCGCGGCCACGGTCTTCCCCGAATTGCCGGGTCAGGTCACGGTCAGCCGCCCCTCCGACGCGCTGGCCGCCAAACGCGCCACCCAGAACTCGTTCTCCTCGCTGTTCATCGGCCTGGCCGGGGTCGCCCTGCTGGTCGGCGGGATCGGCGTCGCCAACACGATGTTCATCTCGGTGCTGGAACGCCGCCGGGAGATCGGACTGCGCCGCGCGCTGGGGGCGAGCCGGGGACAGATCAGAGGACAGTTCCTCACCGAGTCCGTGGCTCTGTCCGGCCTGGGCGGTCTGGTCGGGACCCTGCTGGGCGTGCTCGCCACGGTCGGCTACGCCACCTACCAGGGCTGGCCCCCCGTCGTCCCCCTCGTCTCCGTGGCGGGCGGCTGCCTCGGCGCCCTCGTGGTCGGCGTGGCGGCGGGTGTCTACCCTTCCGTCCGCGCGTCCCGACTGACTCCGACCGAGGCCCTGTCGGCGACATGACGCCGGCGGAACACGACGACAACCCGTGACGTGTGCGCGGGCTCCGCTCCGCTCGGGGCCCGCGCGCACCGCCGTCGACGGGCTCAGTGCAGCCGCTCGCGGCCCCACCAGAAGATGAACGCCGTCATGGCCGCCGTGAGGGCGAGCAGAATCGCGGACCCGGTCCACAGCATGGGGGACAACTCAAAGCGAGGGCGAACGCCACCCGGGTGCGCTGACCGCCGGAGAGCGTGCCGATCCGCGCGTCGAGGGGCACATTGCCGGCCCGGACGATGTTCTCGGCGGCCTTGTGGTCCCAGCGGGCGTTGAGCTCCCGGCCCATGCGCAAGGTCTCGGCGACGGTGAAATGCCGGAACTGCGGCTTCTCCTGCGCGAGGAAGGCGGTACGCCGGTTGGCCTCTGCGGAACCCGGGGCCGCGCCGAAAGTGTTACTCAGGTGGCCGGCTGCCTCAGCCGCCGATTTCCAGCAGTCCGCGCCGGACCGCCTCGGACACCGTGCTGGCCCTGTTCTCGGTGCCGAGCTTGCGGTAGATGCGTACGAGGTGTGTCTTGACCGTGGCCTCGGAGAGGTGCAGGGCCGTCGCGATGGCCCGGTTGCTGTGGCCCTGGGCCAGGAACCTGACGACCTGGAGCTCGCGCTCGCTCAGTGCCGGGCCGGCCCCCATGGTCCCGCCGACCAGGTGGGCGGTGGCCTCGGGAGCCAGGCCCATGCCTCCGGCCGCCGCGGCGCGTACCGCGCGGAAGAGTTCCTCGGGCGGACCCGCCTTGAGGACATAGCCGCGCGCACCGGCGTCCATGGCGCGGACGACGTCTCCTCTGGTGCCGTAGC
The DNA here is from genome assembly GCF_026341515.1 of Streptomyces sp. NBC_00878. NCBI lineage: Bacteria > Bacillati > Actinomycetota > Actinomycetes > Kitasatosporales > Streptomycetaceae > Streptomyces > Streptomyces sp. NBC_00878. The sequence goes on from NZ_JAPEOK010000001.1 coordinate 10,190,189, forward strand.
TGGTCAGGACGACGACGTTGACGCCTGGAACGCCGGCCGTGATCCGACGTGTCGCGGCGATGCCGCCCACCTCGGCGTCGGACGTCGTGCCGCCGTTCGTCAGCCGCAGGTCCATCAGGACCACGTCGGGTCGGTGTTTGCCCGCGAGCAGCACGGCCTGTTCACCGTCGCCGGTCTCGTCGATCACGTCGAAACCGGGCTCGCCTTCCAGCAGGGCCCGCAGACCGGCTCGTACCACGACATGGTCGTCCACGATCAGGATCCGCACCGTGCTCGCGGGGGTGTCGTTCACGCCGCGCCCGCGGGGACACGCGTCCGTACGGGGACGGTGGCTCTGGCCCGCGTTCCGAGTCCAGGAACTCCGTCGACGGTGAGGGTGCCTTCCAGCTCGGCCAGCCGGTCGCGTGCCGCGGTCAGCCCGAAGCCGCGCCCCTCCTTCCCGGGGAGCGCGGTCGCGGGGTCGAACCCCGTTCCGTCGTCGCACACTTCGACCGCCACGGCCCCGTCCGCGTGCTGAAGGGTGACCCGGACATGCGTGGCGCGCGCGTGCTCGCACGCGTTCGCGACCAGGCCCCGGGTCACGCGCAGGAGGGCGACGGCCCGGTCGGCGGGGACGGGAGCGGGCTCACCCCGTGTGGAGACGGAGACCGAGGGAGCTCCTGGTGCCGCGTCCGCACGAGCGCAGAGGTCGTGCAGTGCCGTCTCCAGCCCGTCACGTTCCAGGGTGGGCGGGGTGAGGTCGTGGATGATGCCGCGGGTCTCCGCGAGGTGTGTGCCGAGCGCGTCGACCACGGCCCGTACCTGTCGCCGTGCCGCATCCGGCCTGCGTTCCCAGTCCCGTTCGGCGGCCTGGAGCAGCATGCGGCTCCCCGCGATCTCCTGGGCCAGGGTGTCGTGCAGATCCCGGGCGAGGCGGGCCCGCTCGGACAGCCGCCCGGCCTCGCGTTGGCGTACCGCCAACTCGCCTCTCGTGGCTCTCAGTTCACGCATCAGCCGGTCCTGGGCGCGGTGCAGCGCCACGGTCGCCCAGACGGCTGCGGTCGGGGGCGCGACGAGTTCGAGATCGAACCCGCCGCTGATCCGGGCGAGCGCCGCCACGAGCAGCGCGGTCGTCACCCAGACCGCCGCGAGAGGCATACGGCGTCCGGGCATCCGCTGCGCCACGACGGCCAGCGGAACGGCCAGCCAGACGTACCCCGTGGTGAGATCGGCCGGAAGGACCCAGCAGACACACCCCCACAGCAGCAGGAGCAGTCCCAGCCAGCCGGGCCTGCCCCGGGTGCCGATCCGGTCCCACCACACCAGCCCGCCCACGTACGCCAGGGCCAGCACCACGATGGGCGGCGCGACGACCCAGCACAGCCATGTGTGCACCGCGAAGAGCCGGGCGAGGGTGCCGACGACGACGGTCAGGAAGACCAGGTGGGGCAGCTGCGACGCCGACAAGGACAGTCTGCGCGGGGTGAGTGGGGAGGGGGGCACGGGAGCGGCTCCCTGCTGGGCGACGGTCAGGACAGGGCGGCAGACTTTAACCCGAACCTGCGTGTGACCGGCGTAAGCCCGCACCTGTGTGTGACCGGCGTGACTCGGCCGGGAGCCGCCGTAAAGCACCCTGGGTCAGCGGCCCGGGTGCAGGCCGAGGACTCCGGGGGAGGGGGCGCCCTGGACCTCGCCGAAGTACAGCGCGAAGGTCTGCTTGAGCTGTTCGACCCTGGCACGGTCCTCCATGAACACCGGGAACCCGTCCAGGTTGGCGTCCTTGTACTCCCAGATCGGCTTGAGGCCGCCCTTCAGGGGGATGTCCGTACGGACCGACCAGCCGCTGTACGACGCCCCCTGGACCTCGGGGGACAGCATCCAGTTCAGGTACAGCTTGGCGGCCGTCGGGTGGGCACCCTGCTTCAGGATCGCGGCACGCTGGCCCCAGGCCATGAACGGGTGACCCTCGGTGGGAAGCGCCCACCTCGACGCCCCTCCGGTGGCGAGCAGGCTGCCCGAGGAACCGACGCCGACGCTCTTCTGGCCGGCACCGACCGCGACGCCCGCCTTGTGGGAGCCGCGGGCGAACTGCGGCTGCTGCTGAGCGAACTTCTCGACCCACTCCCAGCCGTACTTCCGCACATAGAGCGAGAACAGGTAGAGCACCGCGTCGTCGTCATGCGGGTAGGACGAGGCGATGGCGTCCTTCCAGCGAGGGTCGACGAAGTCGAGCGGTGTGCGGGGCACATGGGCGCCGACCGCCGCCACGTTGTAGACGAAGCTGAAGGCGACCGCCATGACCGCCGTCCAGGCGCCCGCCGGGTCCTTGAACTTCGGGTGGACGGCGGCGAACCCGGCGGGCTTGTAGGACAGCAGCTCGCCCTGCCGGGACCAGCGGGTGAAGTCCTGCAGGGTCTGGAGCTGGACGACGTCCGGGACCAGGGTGCCGGTGGCGAGCTGGTTGTCGATGCGGACGTCGTGGAACTTGCTGTAGTCGACGATGATCGTCAGATCGATGTCGGGGAACCTGCTCCTGAACCCGGCCCTGACGCCCGCCAGTTGGTCGTCGACGTCACCGCCCGCGTACACGACGAGCTTTCCGCCCTCCGCGAGAGCGGCCGCGTACAGCTGGTCGAGCGACCGGGTCTCCTCGTCGCCGGAGACGCGGGAGGACGATCCGGCGCCGCCCCTGGTGTCGCGCGCGGTCTCCGCGGCGCTCGCGGTGGCGGCCCCGGTCGCCGCGGCCAGTGTCGCTCCGGCACCGACCGCGAGAACGCTGCGCCTGCTGATGTTGCTGGACATGAGTGGGGTGGGTCCTTTCTCCGCCTGCTGAGCCTCGGTCCCGCACGTCGCGGCCCCGGGTGTGAACCGGGTCGACCGCGGGCGTCACGAGTCTCCGGCTGCGGCAGGCTTTTGCGCGTCGCCCAAAGGAACGCACCCCGTTCAACTCTTCGGTGGAACGGTGCTCTGCGTCACCTGCGGAGATTCGGTACGGGCCGGGCTCGGCGGCGGGGCGAAATGGCGGGCGCCCGCCAGGAGAAGGAGCGCCAGGGCGGCCGGTACCGCGTAGGCGAGACGGAACTGGCCGGTGGAGCCGAGGACTCCGCTCACCGCGCCACCGGTGACGACGCCCGCGTAGTTGAACAGGTTCAGGCGGGCCAGGATCGCCGCCGAGGCGGCGGGGCGCAGCCGCGCGGCGGAGGCCAGACACAGCGGGGCCAGGACGGACGCCCCCAGACCCACCGCCCCGGCCGCGAGAACGGCGAGCGGCCAGCTCGGCGCGGCGGCCATGCCCGCGAGGGCGCCCGCGATCAGCAGGGCGGCGGTGCGGACGACGGCGACCGCTCCGAACCTCCGCACAAGCCGGTCGGTGGCGGCGCGGCCGACGACCGTGCCGCCCTGATAGGCCGCGTACGCCATCGGCGCCACCGTGAGCGACGCGGCGAGGGTCTGGCGCAGGTAGACCGCCGACCAGGCGGAGACGGTGGAGTCCACGACGTAGACGACGAGGAGGACCAGGCCGAAGGGGAGGAGCCGGATCCACACGCGGCGCCCCAGCGGCGGCTGCGCCGAAGCGTCCGGCGGCTCCGACACCTGCGGCGGCTCCGACACCTCCGACGGCTTGGACGGCACTTCAGAGGTGGGAAGGGCGTGCGTGCGGATACAGGCAGCGACGATCGCGAGGATGCCTGCCTGCACGTCCAGGCCGTCGGCCACGGGCCACTCCAGCCGGGCCACCGCGGCGGTGAGCAGGGCCGCGACGACGCCACCCACGCTCCATGCCGCGTAGAAGGAGCCGAAGATGCTGCGGCCGTAGACGTGCTCGATCGCGGCTGCCCGGGTGTTGACCCCGACATCGAGGGCACCGACAGCGATCCCGAAGAGGAGATACGCGCAGACGACGGTCGCCTTGCCGGGAGCCCACCCGATGAGCGTCAGCGCGGCGGCGGCCGTCAGCAGGGCCCCGCGCATCGTGGAGACGGGACCGGCGCGGCGGATCGCGGCCAGCCCCACGAAGCTCCCGGCCCCTGCCATCAGGGCCACCGCGACCATCGTGCCGGTCGTCAGGAGCGGAGCCAGTTTCAGGTGTTCGGTGACGGCGGGGACGGTCGTGTACACGGCGGCGACGGCCATACCCTGCGCGGCGAACGCGAGGGTCGCGACCCTTCGGGCGCCGGCCTCGGCGGCGGGATGCCCGGTCCTCGCCCCGCCTGGAGCGCTAACGGTCATGCGCAAAACCTAGCCAGCAGCAGAAGGGCGAACGCAGGACGTCGGGGGCCGTACAGGGGACTTCGGAGGCCACTCCCCATGACCGGGTGCGCCCGGTGATGCCGGCGTGTTTAGGGTGGCCGCCCAGGAGAAGGTGAGTGCGATGTCCGTTGCCCCCGGTCCCGGCCACGACCCGGCAGACCCCCAGGGGACCAGCCGCAGCACGTCGGCGACGATCCAGCCGAACATCCTGCGCTATCTCGTCGTGGTCGCCGACGAGCGCGGCGTCGATCTGCGGCCTCTGCTGAGCCAGGTCGGGCTGGACGACATCGTCATGCGGTCCGCCGCGCTGAGAGTGTCTTACCGGCAGGGCAGCGCGGTGATCCGGCGCGCGTTGGAGCTCACCGGGGACCCGCGTCTGGGGCTGAAGGTCGGCGCGGCGCAGCACCTGACCTCCTGGGGCCTGGTCGGCTTCGCCCTGATGGCCGACGACACACTGCGACACGCCATCGAGACCGGGGTGAAGTACCAGAACCTGTCGGGGGCGATGACGGTGTGGTCGACCGGTGTGGGCGAGCACGGTGCCTTCGTGTTGCACGCCGACCTCCCCGATCCCGCCATCGACCCGGGCGTGGCTTCTTTTCTGATCGAGGAGGGGTTCGCCTCCGTGGTCACCCTGTCCCGGCTGGCCGTCGGTCCGGGCTTCGTGCCGAGGGCGGTGGAGTTCTCCTCTCCGTTGCCCCGTCAAGTGGACCTGTACGGCGCCTTGTTCGGCTGCCCGGTCCGCTTCGGCGCCCCGGCCAACAGCATCGTCATCGACCCCGCGTGGGCCGACGCCCGGATGCCCGGCCGGGATCCGGTGACCTACGCGTCGACCCTGGAGATGCTCGACGCGCAACTGGCCGCCCGCCACGACCAGCAGGACCTGCTGGAGGTGCTGGAGGTCTCCGTCGCGCAGAGCCTCCCGGTGATCCCCTCGTTCGGCGAGCAGGCACGGCGGCACGCGACGAGCGAGCGGACGCTGCGCCGTCGGCTGGCCGACTGCGGCACGACGTACGAGGCACTTGCCGAGGGAGTGCGCCGGGAACGTGTCGAACAGCTCCTGCTCCGCCCGGAACTGACGCTGCGTGATATCGCCCGCCGGGCGGGATTCTCCGACGAACGGGCCCTGCGCCGCGCCGTACGCCGCTGGCACGGCACCTCCCCGGTCCACCTGCGGGAGCGGATGCTCCGAGGGGCGGGGCACACGGAATGACGTGGCCGGTGCCGGGCGGTGGCGACGGGTCGCGAGTCGCTGTCGGAGCCGCCGGCCGGTAGCTGTCGGCCGGCGGCGGCGCGGGTCAGCGGGTGCGGATCCAGACCGTCTTCTCCCGGGTCCATTGGTCGAAGGCGTTGGTGGACTTCTCCACGCCACCGAATCCGGACTGCTTCCAGCCGCCGAAGGGCGTGGTGATGTCGCCCTCGCTGTAGGAGTTGACGGAGACCACACCCGCCTCGATACGACGTGCCAGTCGCAGCGCGGTGTCGAGATCGCGCGTCCAGACGGAGGCGGCGAGCCCGTACTCGGTGGCGTTCGCCATGCGTACCGCCTCGTCCTCCGAGGTGAAGGTCTCGACGGTGACCACGGGACCGAACAACTCCTTGGTGAGGACATCGCTGCCGTCAGGGGCGTGGGTGATCACGGTGGGCGGGTAGTAGGCGCCGCGCGCAGGCAGCCCGTGGGGCAGGCCTCCGGTGTGGATCTGGGCTCCGCCGGTCCGGGCGGCCTCCACGGCGCCCGCGACCCGGTCGAAGGCGGCGTGGTCGATGAGCGGCCCCATCTGCGTGCGCGGGTCGGCCGGATCGCTGATGACGAGTTCCCTCGCCGCGGCCGTGAACCGCTCCACGACCTCCTTGGCGATACTGCGGTGCACCAACACCCGTGATCCGGCGGTGCAGTTCTGGCCCATCGTCAGGAACGCGGCCTCGATCATGTCGCCGATGAGCTCGTCGCCGTAGGAGAGCGCGTCGGCCATCAGCACCTGGGGGCTCTTGCCGCCCATCTCCAGCGAGACGCGCTTGAAGTTGCTGTCGGCGGCGGCATGGAGAATGCGGCGGCCGGTCGCGGTGGAGCCCGTGAAGGAGAGCGCCTGTACGAGGGGGTCGCGGGCGAGGGCGGCTCCGGCTTCCCCGCCGTACCCGGGCAGCACCGTGAGCACCCCGTCGGGCAGACCGGCCTCGGTGGCGAGCGCGGCCAGGTGCAGGGCCGAACGCGGGGTCGCCTCCGCGGGCTTGACCAGCAGACAGTTGCCCGCGGCCAGGGCGGGGCCGACCTTCCAGGCGGTCATGGCGAGCGGGTAGTTCCACGGCAGGATCGCCGCGCCGACGCCGACCGGTTCGCGGCTGATGAGACCGAGACCGTCGGGCCCGCTGGGAGCGACCCGGCCGAAGATCTTGTCGGCCGCCTCGGCGAACCAGCGGATGGACTCGATCGCGCCCGGTACGTCGCCCGTACGGCACTCGGTGATCGGCTTGCCCGCGTCCTCGCTGTCCAGCCGGGCGAGGATCTCGGCGTCGCGTTCCATGAGGTCGGTCAGCCGCAGCAGCACGGCGCTCCGCTCCCGGACCGGCAGCCGCGACCACACTCCGGTGTCGTAGACCCGCCGGGCCTGCTCGGCGGCCTTGGTGACATCGTCGGCGCTCGCGGCGGGCAGGGTGGCGATCGGCTCCCCGGTGGCGGGGTTGACGACGGTCAGCGTCTCGCTCGTGCCCAGCTCGCCAGTGGTCAGCTCGTTCGAGGTCATACCGCTTGTGTTTCTGTCACGGGTGGTCATGCTTCCTCCACCAATTCCCAGCGTCCGTCGGTCCGGCGGGCCAGTCCGCGTCGGCGGAGTTCCTCCAGATAGCGGGCCATGCCGCGATCACCGCGCTTGCGGAACAGCGGGAAGATCCGGGGCAGCAGGTTCGGTACGAGCATCGCGAACCGCACCAGACGGGATTCGCCGGCCCGCGGATAGGCCTCCAGGCGGGGCTTGTCCAGCAGGCTCACCACGGCGGCGACGACGTCGGCGGGCTGCTGCGGCGGGTCCTGGAACTGCATGGAGTTCCCGCCGTCCACGGCCTCCTGGCGCAGCATCCGGGTGTCGGTCGCCGACGGCATCACCGACCCGGCCAGGATGCCCTTGCTCCTGAGGTCGAGCCCGATGGCGAGCATCGCGCCGCGCAGCCCGAACTTGGAAGCCGTGTAGATCGGGGTCTCGCCCAGCGGGAAGATCCCGCCGAGGGAGACCGTGGTGACCACCCGGGCGTCCCGAGAGGCCTTCAGCAGGGGGATCGCGATCCGTGTCGCGACCAGCGGGGAGGTCAGGTTGAGGGTGATCTCCCGCTCGATGCTCTCGACGCTGCGGACGTCGAAGCGCTCCGCGCTCGTCATGCCCACGTTGTTGACCAGCACGTCGAGACGGCCGTACGAGTTGGCGACCAGCTCGAACAGCAGCTCCACCTGGGCGCGGTCCAGCAGGTCGCAGCCGATGCCCGTGTGCCCGGCGCCCGGCAGTTCCGCGGCCACCTTCTCGGCACGGAACCCGTCGAGGTCGACGACGACGCAGCGGGCGCCGCCGGAGGCGAATCGGTGGCACATCGCACTGCCGATGCCCCCGGCGCCACCGGTCACCAGCATGACCTTGTCGGTGAAGTCGAACCGGCTCATGCCACTGCCTCCGCCGTCTCGGCCGTCTCCGCCGCGTCCGCGCGTCGCGGAGACCGCACCTGCGGCGGCCGGCCCTCGGTACGCCAACCCATCTGGCCCGCGACCTTGCCGAGGTACTTCACGAAGGCACCGCTGTCGACGTAGCCGGTGTGGCGGGGCGAGGCGACGAACTTCAGCCCGCCGGTGAGATCCGGGCGGTCGGCGCGGATCCGTTGGGTGAACCGCTCCGCGTTCGGCAGCCGGTGCCGTGCGTCGTGCACATATCCGGCGATCAACTGCGCCTGGGCGTCGAAGAGTTGGTACGCACCGGAGTTGGTCTCGACGAACCCGATGCCGAACAGGCCCACGTGCTCGCGCGAGAACGACGACAGATACAGGTCGGGGTGCTGCTCGTCACCGAAGTACTTCTGCGCGACCGGCACTTTGTGGACGTAGCCCGTGGCCAGCAGGACGAGATCGAACTCGTCGCTCGTGCCGTCGGTGAAGTGCACGGTCCTGCCCTCGGCGCGGGCGATCCCGGGCCGGGCGGTGATGTCACCGTGCTGGAGGTGGTGGATCAGCATCGAGTTGATGGCCGGATGGGTCTCGAACAGCTTGTGGTCCGGCTTCTGCAGCCCCAGCCGCGTCGGATCGCCGTTGACGAGCCGCAGCAGTCCACCGAAGACCCGCTGCGCCAGCCACATCGGCAGGTGCGGGCCGCTGTTGGCGATGGTGTCCACCGGCCGCCCGAACAGGTGCTTCGGAATGAACCAGTACCCCCGCCGCATGCTGATCACCGCGTGATCGGCGGTCCGGGCCGCGTCGCACGCGATGTCGCAACCGGAGTTCCCGGCCCCCACGACCAGGACCCGTTTGCCCCGCAGTTCCTCCGCGCTGCGGTAGTCGACGGTGTGCCGGACCTCCCCGCTGAACTCCCCGGGAAGTTCAGGGATGTTGGGGTGCCACTGCGCACCCGTACACACCACGACCTGCCCGTGCACGCTCTCCCGGCCGTCGGCCCGGGTGACCGTCCAGGTGCTGTCCGCGTTCTTCTCGACGCCCTCGACCTCGACGCCGAACTCGATCCGGTCCGTCAGCCCGTAGGCGTCGGCGAACGACCGCAGGTACGACAGGACCTGCCGGTGCGGCGGATAGTCCGCGAAGTGGTCGGGCATCGGGAAACCGCCGAAGCCCGACAGGGTCTTGCTGGAGATGAAATGGGCCGACTCGTACATCGGGCCGCCGGGGTTCTCGATGTCCCAGATCCCGCCGGGCCCGGTGTGCCGCTCCAGATGCGTGTACGGCAGATTCCGCTCCGCCAGGGCCCTGGCGACCGCCAGCCCGGCAGGCCCCGCCCCGATCACACACGTATCAAACTGGCTTTCCTTCACGAGCCTGCCTCCTCGTTCATCCCGCTTCAACGGTGCTGTAAGGAACGTATTCATCCGCTGTTCAGCGGGAACTGACCCGTGCGGCCAGGGACCGGACCTCAGCGGCCGCGCCACCGCCCCGGCATCCATCCGTGAGCGCGAGACCATGCCCGACTGGATCGGCTGACTTGTTCATGGGACTGAGTCGCTATGATGGAGGCATGGCTCATGTCTCCGCGGCCGAGCGCCGCCCTCAGCTGATCAAAGCGGCCATCGACTTCATGACCAGGGAAGGAGTCGCGGCCGGCAGTACGCGTGCCATCGCCGCCGAGCTGGGGGTCGCCCAGGCCACGGTGCACTACACCTTCGGCACGAAGGAAGGGCTGTACCGCGCCGTCATGGAGCAGCTCACGCAGGATCTGGTGGCACAGGTCGAGCGGGCCGCGCCGGCCGAGGGCGGTTTCGAGGAGACGGTCGGTGCGCTGGCGGCCGCACTGTGGCGGACGGTGCGTGAGCAGCCTGCCAGCTATCAACTCCTTTCGGAACTGACCCTGTTCGCGCTCCGCGCACCCGCCCTGAGCGAGGCCCTCGAAACCCACTACCGGGGGGTGACCGAGGTGACGGCGAGGCTGGTGACCGAGGCGGCCGAGCGCACGGGGCAGCCCCTCGCCCAGCCCGTCGAAACGATCGCGCGGTTCTTCCTCGCCGGCTTCGACGGGCTCACGACGCAACACCTCTCGCTCCCCGACGAGGAGGCCGAGCGCACCTGCCTCCAGGCCTTCGTCTCGGCCGTGGTGGCCTTGGCCGGCGGTCGGCTGGACCTGGTCGCGGTACCTGAGAGCTGACGCGGCGGAGGGCGCACTCGTACGGTACGAGCGCGCCCTCGCCAGTTGCCCCCGGCGGTTGCCTCTGCCAGTGGTCGGTCAGCCGCGTGCGTCGAGGCGCTTGGAGCGGGTCTCCGAACGGGTCTCCGAACGGGTCTCGGAACGGGTCTCGGAACGGATCAAGGTGTTCAGGCCGGTCATCGAGGCGCGCATGTTCGCGCGCATGCCCGGCTGCTGTATCCGGTCGAGCAGGAGCCCGAGCGGGCCGAGACCGATGACGTACTCCACCTTGTACGTCATCCGCGTGGCCTCCCTCCCCTCCGCACTCCGGACCGGCTCGAACTCGAAGATGCTGGTCACCTCCTTCAGCGGGGCGAACCCGACCCCGGTGTCGACGCGGCGCCTCAGGGGATCGATCTCCACCACGGTCCACACCGAGTCGGTGCGCAGCGGGCCGAGGGTGCGGTTGCGTTCGGCGTAGGTCCTGCCGAGGGTGGCGATGCCGTGGTGGTCGGTGACCTCGATGGCGCCGGCGACCCACTCGGCGTACCGGTCGGTGCGGGCGACGACCTCCCAGACCCGCTCGACGGGAGCGTCGATGACGGCGCGTTCGGTGACGTGGAACTTGGTCATGAGTGGTTCTCCTTCTGCTGGTCTCGTACTTCGGTTCTCGTTCTTCGTTTCTCGTTCAGCTCTGGTGCAGGAGTTCGGTGGCGGCGTGCTCGCCGGAGCGGACCGCGCCGTCCATGAAGCCGTTCCAGTAGGGGGAGAACTCGGACCCCGCCCAGTGCACGCGCCCGAACGTCCGGCCCAGCCACTCCCCGTACTCGGTCAGCACTCCGGGGGCGGCGACTGAGGTGGGGCCGCCCCGGGTCCACTGCTCGGCGGTCCAGTCCTGCTCGACGTAGTCGACGGTGTCGTAGGCCCGCTCCCCGACGACCTGGGCGAAGGAGCGCAGCACCGCGCCGCGGCGCTCGCCCGCCGGGCGGTGTGCCCACTTGCGCCACTCCTTGCCGCCGAGGAATCCCATGAGCACGCCCGGGCCGCCGTCGGGCGGGGAGTTGTCGAACATCTCGCGGATCGGCGAGCCTCCCCGCAGCAGCCCCATGCCGGACAGACCCTCGGCCCGCCAGAACGGGGTGTCGTACACGGCCACGCACTTCATGAGCGTGCCGAAGGGCAGCCGCTGGAACAGCTGGTCTTGCTGCGGCGGCAGCAGCGGGTCCCAGACGATGCGCGAGGCCAGCAGCGGCGGCACGGCGACGATCACCCGGCCGGCCCGCCAGTCGCCCGCGTCGGAGACCACGGTGACCCCGCCGGCGTCCTGGCTGATACGGCGCACCGGGGCCGACAGCTGGACGCGCCCGTCGAGTTCCTCGGCCAGCCGGGTCGCCACCAGCTGTGAGCCGCCGACGAATCGGCTGTCCTGAGCGCCACCGGAGGTACCGGTGCCGCGCTCCATGGTGCCCGGATGTGTCTCGTCGCCGAACGTCGAGACGTACCAGAGGCTGAACAGCGCCGACGCGTCGCGCGCCTCGCCGCCGTACGCGGAGTTGAGGAAGATGTTGACCAGCTCGACGGCATCACCGGTGATCTCCGCCTTGCGCAGCCAGGTCTCGTACGTCATGCCGTCCAGGTCACGGGCGTTCGGAGCCCGCCACGGCGCCGCCGGGGGCACCTTGCCCGCCGCCTGGCCGATGCGGGCCAGGGCGATGCCCATGTCCGGCAGTGAGAGCAGGTCCGGGGGCGTGTGCCCGGCGAACCGCCTGGCCTTGCCGTCGCGTACGTAGACCCGCTCGCCCGGCACGGCGGCCTCGTACGTGGCCACGCCGACCTCCTTGGCCAGTGCCAGCACGCGGTCCTGGGTGGGGCCGACGAACTGCCCGCCGATCTCGGTCACTTGGCCGTCGCCGAGGTCGTGGTTGAGCAGCCGCCCGCCGACCCGGTCGCGGGCCTCCAGGACGGCCACGGACTTGCCTGCCGCGACGAGCTCGCGCGCCGCGGTGAGTCCGGCCAGCCCCGCGCCGATCACGACGACGTCGGCCTCTCGACTCCAGCGCTTCTCGACGGCTCGCGTGCCGTGCGTACGGGTCATGGTCACTCCTTGGCTCGCAGAGGTGAGGTGGTCGACGCACAACTTACAGGCGACATTGTCGCATGACAAGGTCGACTGAATTTGTCATCTGTAATGACCCTCTGACCTGCCCGTACGATGCAAGACGAGCGAGTGGCGATCGAGTGACTCGTTCATTCGACTTGAGCGAGTGATAAAGTCGGCCCATCGAAACCGTTCGAGGGAGTTCGTCATGGCCGTCCTGCTCCACCGGCTGGGCCGCAGCGCCTACCACCACCGCAAGCTCGTCCTGGGTATCTGGCTCTTCGTACTGGCCGCGCTCATCACGTGCGTCAGTGTCTTCAGTGGCAAGCTCGACGACCGCTTCTCGGTGCCGGGCACCGAGTCGCAGCGTGCGTTGGACAGCCTGAGCAAGACCCTTCCGGAAGCCTCGGGCGCCAGCGCCCAGATCGTCTTCACCGCGCCCGAAGGGCGCCGGGTCACCGAAGCCCCCTACACGGCGGCCATCGCCCGGACCGTGGCGGAGGCCGAGCGGGCGCCCCAGGTCAGCGAGGTCGCCGGCCCCCAGGACTCCGGCGCCGTCTCGGCCGACCGGACGACCGCGATCGTCCAGGTCCACTACACCGTGCAGAACGCGGAGGTCCGTACGTCATCCGTGGACGCGATCGAGGACGCGGCCCGCGCGGCCGAGACGGATGGACTGCGGACGTCGGTGGGCGGTTCCGTCTACAGCAGCAAGGGCGTCCACATAGGTCCGTCGGAGATCATCGGTGTGGCCGTGGCGCTGCTCGTGCTCGTCGTCACGTTCGGATCGCTGCTGGCCTCCGGCATGGCCCTGGTGCCCGCGCTGATCGGTGTGGCGGTCGGTCTGACCGGACTGCTCGCTCTCACGCCCGCGGTCGGCATCTCCTCCACCGCCGTCACGCTCGCCCTGATGCTGGGCCTGGCCGTCGGCATCGACTACGTCCTGTTCATCCTCTCGCGCCACCGACAGCAACTGGCCCGCGGCACCGATCCGAAGGAATCCGTCGCGCTGGCCGTCGGTACCGCAGGAAGCGCCGTGGTTTTCGCCGGCGTCACCGTGATCATCGCGCTCGCCGCGCTGAGCGTCATCGGCATCCCGTTTCTGACGACGATGGGTCTCGGGGCCGCCGGAGCCGTCCTCGTCGCCGTACTGGCCGCGATCACCCTCGTCCCCGCCGTCGCCGGATTCGCCGGCGCACGGCTCGCCCCCAAGCCCGGCAGCCGCGCCGCCCGGCGGGCCGCCGATACGGAGGGGTCTGCCGATGCGGAGGGGACCGCCGATGCGGACGGGACCGACGCCGACGCCAAGGGGGCAGCAGGCGCCGAGGGGCCCACCGGCCACACCACCATGGGCACCCGCTGGACCAAGTGGGTCATAGCCAAGCCGCTGCTGACCGTGCTCGCCGTCGCGGGCATCCTGGTGACCCTCACCCTGCCCGCCCTGGACCTGCGCCTGGCCCTTCCCGACAACGGTTCCGCGCCGCACGCCTCCACCGAACGCAAGGCCTACGACACGATCAGCGAGAGGTTCGGGCCCGGCTTCAACGGCCCACTGCTCGTACTCGTCGAGACCGACAACAGTACGGCTGCCACGAGTTCACAGGCCGGCGCTCAGGTGGCCGAGAAGCTGGGAACCCTCAAGAACGTCAAGGCCGTGCTGCCTCCCCAGCCCACCAGCGACCCGATCCAGAGCGTGATCACCGTCCTCCCCGCCTCCGGCCCCGACAGCGTCCGCACCGACCGACTCGTCCGCGACATCCGCGAGGCCGCGCCCGACCTCCGTGACACCACCGGCGCCTCGGTCGCGGTCACCGGCACCACCGCCGTCAACATCGACGTCTCCAACCGCCTCAGCGACTCCCTGCTGCCCTTCGTCGCCATCGTCGTCGGCCTCAGCCTGCTCCTGCTGATGATCGTCTTCCGCTCCCTGGTCATCCCTGTCAAGGCCGCCGTCGGCTTCCTGCTCTCGGTGGGAGCCTCGCTCGGTCTGGTCGTCGCCGTCTTCCAGTGGGGCTGGCTGGCCGACGTCCTCGGCGTGCCCCACAGCGGCCCGGTCGTCAGCTTCCTGCCCATCATCCTGATCGGCGTGCTGTTCGGACTGGCCATGGACTACGAGGTGTTCCTGGTGTCCGGGATGCGCGAGGAATGGGCCCACACCGGCCGGGCCCGCCAGTCGGTCGTCGACGGCGCGCGCCACAGCGTACGGGTCGTCACCGCGGCCGCCCTGATCATGTTCACCGTCTTCGCCGGGTTCTTCCCCCTGGACGATTCCCTGATCAAGCCCATCGCGTTCGCCCTGGCCGTCGGAGTGGCCATCGACGCCTTCGCCGTCCGCATGACGCTCGTACCGGCGGTACTCGCTCTCGCGGGCCGGGGCGCCTGGTGGCTGCCTGCCTGGCTGGACAGGATCCTGCCCGACCTCGATGTCGAGGGAAGCAGCCTCCAGAAGGCGGCACCCGCGGAGCGCAGGGAACCCGAGCCCGTCTCCTGAACCCACCCGGGCGAGGGAAAGTGCCTTCTCGGCTGAACTCCGGCGACCCCATGGTGCGGGTCGCCGGAGTCCGTGCGCTCTCCCTCCACCACGTACGGGACGAGCGAGGCAGCTGAGGAAGCCGATGTGCGCGTGCCGAAGATTCACACGATGCTCACGGCGACCGACCCCGACACGGGGGGAGAGGTACCGCATCGACGAACCCTGGCCGCTGCTCTTGGTGCGTTGCGCCGAGATCGACTCCTGTCCGCACGCCTTGCGCCGCTCCGGCTTCCGCCCTACGGACGTACGGGCCACCCGCAACGTCGACGAACAACACGTCACTGCACGGCTGGTGGGTCTCGACTCCGCCGAAGCGCCCTCTGGCCAGGCAGAATTGGCCGAGTACGCCGACACGACACGACCTGAACCGGCCGCGGGAGCGGAGGCGCGGGACGTCGAGGACTTCCTGCGGCGTACGCCCACTCCCATCCGCCGCTCGTCCCGGCGTGCGCGCCGCTGTGGGGGCGTGTGTCGCGGTCGTCGTACGCCTCACTGCCGTCGTGCGCCCATGAGTTGTACGGAAGATCCGTACGGTCCCGCGGCGCGTCGGCGAGGCAACCGCGTCCCATCGGTACCGTGTGGCGCTGCGTTCCCGCACGTCTACGCGGGCAACCGCCGACCAAACACATTATCCGTGCCAGGTCACGGCTCGGCCCCGGCTCGCGCCGGGCACCGTACAAAGTCGGACGATAGCTCGCCATACTGGACGAGCCAGGGGAGGGCGGGGTCGAACAACGACGGGGGCGATCGCAGCAGATGGGGGACACCAGGCTGATCCAGGGCCGGTATCGGTTGCTCGACCTGATCGGTCGAGGCGGCATGGGCGAGGTGTGGCGTGCCCGGGACGAGTCGCTGGGTAGACAGGTCGCTGTCAAGTGCCTGAAGCCGCTCAACCAGCACCACGACCAGTCGTTCACGCGCGTCCTGCGGGAGCGGTTCCGTCGCGAGGCCCGGGTGGCCGCGGCTCTCCAGCACCGCGGGGTGACCGTCGTCCACGACTTCGGCGAGTCCGACGGGGTGCTCTATCTGGTGATGGAGCTGCTGGACGGGCGTAACCTCAGCCAGCTCCTGGAGGACAACAAACAGCATCCGCTGCCGGTCGACGACATCGTGGACATCGCCGAACAGGCTTCCGCCGCGCTCGCGTACACCCACCAACAGGGCATCGTGCACCGGGACTTGAAGCCCGCGAACATCATGCGGCTCGGCGACGGCACGGTGAAGATCTGTGACTTCGGCATAGCTCGCCTCGGCCACGACATCGGCTTCACCTCCCGGCTCACCGGCACCGGCATCGCCATGGGCACCCCGCACTACATGTCGCCGGAGCAGATCGGCGGCGACCAGGTCGACCAGCGCAGCGACCTCTACTCCTTCGGCTGCGTGCTGTACGAGATCGCCACCGGCGCGCCGCCGTTCGACCTCGACGACGCGTGGGCGGTCCTCGTGGGCCACCGGGACACGCTGCCCGAGCCGCCGCGCCGCCATCGCGCCGAACTCCCCGAGTACCTGGACCGGATCATCCTGGACCTGCTGGCCAAGGAACCCGGGGAGCGACCGCACG
This sequence comes from Streptomyces sp. NBC_00878, assembly GCF_026341515.1. NCBI lineage: Bacteria > Bacillati > Actinomycetota > Actinomycetes > Kitasatosporales > Streptomycetaceae > Streptomyces > Streptomyces sp. NBC_00878. The sequence continues at coordinate 10,206,433 of NZ_JAPEOK010000001.1, forward strand.
ACGCCCGCGAGCTGGGCCGTCGCATCGGCGCGGGCCGCACCTCACCGGTGTACGTACCGACCGTGGTGTCGCCCCCGGTCCGGCCCGCACCGGCGGAGCGGCCCGCCGCCCGCGAGGCGCGGCTGCCGTCCTGGACCCGCGGGATGACCACCGGACACAAGGCGACCGGCGCGGGTCTGCGCACCACACCGCCCGACGCCGCCGCTGGCCTCACCGGCGACTGGATCGCCCGCACCGACCGGCGCGGGGCCCAGGAGCCGGTGCCCGCCGAACGGCCCACGCCGTCACCGGAGTTGATCACCACCCTCACCGGCCGGCACAACGCGGGCCTGAGCCTGGGACGGCTCGGCCGATGGGCGGAGGCGGGCGAGGTACACCGAGCGGTCGCCGTCGAACGCGAGCACGCCCTCGGCCCCGACCACCCCGACACCCTGGCCAGCCGCTACGAGGTCGGCTTCACCCTCAGCCGCACCGGCCGCCCCGCCGACGCGCTGCGCGAGTACGGGAACGTGGCCCAGGCCAGGGAGCACGTGTTCGGCCCCGACCACCCGGACACCCTGGCCGCCCGCCAGGAAATGGCCTACGTACTGGGCCAGTTGGGCCGTCACTTCGAGGCGCACCAGGTCTACACAGCCGTGCTGGCGGCCCGGGAGCGCGCCATGGGCCCCGAGCACCCCGACACCCTGCGCTGCCGCCACAACCTCGCCTTCAACCTCAGCAGGCTCGGACGCCTGGAGGACTCGTACCGGATGGCGAGCGAGGTGGCCGCCTCCCGTGCCCGGGTGCTCGGCCCGAACCATCCCGACACCCTCGTCACACGGTACGAAGTGGCGTACGCGCTCGGGCAGTTGGGCCGCTGGCCGGAGGCGCTGCAGACGTACCAGGAGGTCGCCGAGGCGCGGGCGCAGGCCCTCGGCCCCGACCATCCCGACACGCTCGCCGCGCGCTACGAGGTCGGCATCAGCCTCGGCCGCCTCGGGCGCAGCGCCCACGCGCTGGAGCTCTACCGCGGCCTGATCGACGACCGCACTCGCGTCCACGGCCCCGCCCACCCCGAGACCCTGCGCGCCCGGCACGGACTCGGCGTCAACCTTGGCCGGCTCGGCCGCTGGGAGGAGGCCCTCGCCGAGTCCCGTGACGTGTGCGCGATCCGGGAGCGCGTGCTCGGTCCCGACCACCCGGACACCCTGGTCAGCCGTCGCGAGGTCGCCGTCGGGCTCGGCTGGCTCGGCCGTTGGGCCGACGCGCTCACGGAGTACCGCCAGGTGGCCGCCGCTCGCGAGCGGGTCCTGGGCAGCGACCATCCCGACGCGCTGGCCAGCCGCAACGACGAAGCGCACTGTCTGGAACAGCTGGGGCGTGGGGCGGAGGCGGTGGAGTTGTATCGGAGGGTGGCGGCGTTACGCCAACGGTGACGCTCCGCTGGGGTGCGCCGGATCGAGACGGGGGCTGCGCCCCCGAACCCCTGCCGGGGGTTGTTCGTCGGCTGCGGGTCGTCCGTGGCTGGGCGCGCCCCGCGGCGGAGCCGCAAATGTCACAGCCCCGCGCCCCTGTAGGGCGCCGTCTGCTGCTCGGCCAGCTGCCGACCAGGTCTGGCTGATCTAGATCATCGCGTGTTACCTAGAGGCATGGGTGCATACGAGGGACGCCGGGAGCAGGATGTCGTCATCGTCGGTGGGGGGCACAACGGGCTGGTCGCCGCTGCCTATCTGGCGCGGGCCGGGAAGTCCGTGCTGGTTCTGGAGCGGCTGGGGGTGACCGGCGGGGCGGCCGTGTCCACCCGGCCGTTCGCCGGTGTCGACGCCCGGCTGTCGCGGTACTCGTACCTGGTCAGTCTGCTGCCCCGGAAGATCGTGCGGGACCTCGGCCTGGACTTCCGGGTGCGTGGCCGCACCGTGTCCTCGTACACCCCCACCGAACGCGACGGCCGGCCGGCCGGACTGCTCGTCGGCGGCGGCGAACGGCGTACCCGGGAGGCCTTCGCCCGGCTGACCGGCTCCGGCCGCGAGTACCAGGCTTGGCAGCGCTTCTACGGTATGACCGGCCGCGTCGCCCAAAAGGTGTTCCCCACCCTCACCGAACCGCTGCCCACGCGCGACGAACTGCGCCTCCGCATCGACGACGAGGAGGCGTGGAAGACCCTCTTCGAGGAGCCGCTCGGGGTGACCGTCGAGGACACCTTCGGCGACGATCTCGTACGCGGCGTCGTCCTCACCGACGCCCTCATCGGCACCTTCGCCGACGCCCACGACCCGTCCCTGCGACAGAACCGCTGCTTCCTCTACCACGTGATCGGCGGCGGTACGGGCGCCTGGGACGTGCCGGTCGGCGGCATGGGCGCGCTCACCGACGCGATCGCCGGAGCCGCGCGCGCCGCGGGCGCGGTCGTCGCCACCGGTCATGAGGCTGTCCGTGTGGAGACCGACGGGCGGACCGCCGAGGTCACGTACCGGACCGCGGACGGAGAGGGGACCGTCTCGGCCCGGCACGTTCTCGTCAACGCCTCCCCGCAGGAGCTCGCCCGGCTCACCGGTGACGAGCCGCCCGCCCCGGCCGAGGGCGCCCAGCTCAAGGTGAACATGCTGCTGAAGCGGCTGCCCCGGCTGCGCGACACGTCCGTCGATCCGCGCGAGGCCTTCTCCGGGACCTTCCATATCGCCGAGGGATACGAGCAGTTGGCGACCGCACACGCGCAGGCCGCCTCCGGTGCGCTGCCCGAGGCGCCGCCCTCCGAGATCTACTGCCACTCGCTCACCGATCCGACGACCCTCGGCCCGGACCTGGTGCAGCAGGGCTACCACACGCTCACACTCTTCGGCCTGCACACACCCGCCCGGCTCTTCGCCCACGACAACGACGGCGTACGCGAGGAACTGCTCAAGTCGACGCTCGCGCAGCTGGACGCGCATCTCGCCGAGCCGCTCGCCGACTGCCTGGCGACCGACGCGGACGGCCGCCCCTGCATCGAGGCGAAGACACCGCTCGACCTGGAGCGCGACCTGCGGCTGCCCGGAGGTAACATCTTCCACCGCGACCTCGCCTTCCCCTACGCGCAGGAGGGCACGGGCCGCTGGGGCGTGGAGACCGCACACGCGAACGTCCTGCTGTGCGGCGCGGGCGCGGTACGCGGCGGCGGGGTGAGCGGAGTGCCGGGGCACAACGCCGCCATGGCGGTGCTGGAGGAGTCCTCGTGACCTGGCGACCAGGTGACCTGGTGACCTTGTGACCGCCAAGTAGTGTTCGGCGGGCGTTCGTTGAGGCTCGTGGCGGTCAGTCCTTGGCGGGCGTCCAGCCCACCGGTTCGATGCGTGCCGCGTCCGCGGGCCTGGCCTCGTCGAACACGACCCGGTCGCCGTCCGCGACACGTAGCGCGTCCACGTACGCGCCTCGGCCGACGTAGAGCCGGTCCGTCGTGTACCGCCAGCGCAGGACGAGTTGCCGGGCCTCGGGGAGATCCGCGGTGAGCCGGTGCCAGGCCCGGCCCGACCAGCCGGTGACGGAACCGGCGGGGTGCTCCTGGGCGGTCTCACCGCGCCGGACGGTGCTGAACGGCACCGGCTGCCACGTGGTGCCGCCGTCCGTCGAGGACTCCAGGAAGAGGGCGTCCGCCCGCGGTTCGGTGTCCCACCACAGGGCGGCTCGCAGACGGCCCTCGGCGCCGACGTCCAGCGCGGGCAGCGTCAGCGTGGCGGCCGTGGCGGTCGCCATGCCGGAGAACCAGGCCGTACGTCCTCGCGCGGGCCGGACCGGCACCGCGCGGGCCAGGTTGTTGGCGGCGGCCACCCGGGGAGCGGAACCCGACCGCCAACTCCGCACCGGATGAACGGAGTTGCCGAGAACGATGAGGAACGAGTCGGCCGTCGGGTCGAGCACGAGCGAGGTGCCGGTGAAACCGGTGTGGCCCGCGGTGCTCGGCGTGGCCATCGCGCCCATGTACCAGTGCTGGTAGAGCTCGAAGCCGAGGCCGTGCTCGTCACCCGGGAACGCGGTGTTGAAGTCCGTGAACATCAACTCCACGGACTCGGGTTCCAGGATGCGAGCCCCGCCGTACGCACCGCCGTTGAGAAGCGTACGGCCGAGGACCGCCAGGTCCCACGCGGTGGAGAAGACACCGGCATGGCCCGCCACACCACCGAGGCTGTACGCGTTCTCGTCGTGCACCTCGCCCCGGACGAGGCCCCGGTCGAGCCCCGACCACGGTTTACGGGCGTCCTCGGTGGCTGCGATCCTCGGCTTCCAGGACGCCGGCGGGTTGAAGCGGGTGCGGCGCATTCCGAGCGGTGCGGTGATCTCGCTGCCGAGCAGGGCGTCCAGGGTGCGACCGGTGATCTTCTCCAGGACGAGCTGGAGCGAGATGAGATTGAGGTCCGAGTAGAGGTACGCGGTGCCCGGCGGGTTGAGCGGCGCCTCCTTCCAGATCCGCTGGAGCTTCTCCTCGTACGTCGGCGCGCTGTAGAGCGGGATCCACGCGCGGAACCCCGAGGTGTGGGTGAGCAGTTGACGGATCGTGATGTCCTGCTTGCCCGCACCGCCGAAGTCCGGGAGGTACGAGGCGACCTTCCCCTCCAGCTCCAGCGTGCCGCGCTCGATCTGCTGCACGGCGAGGATCGAGGTGAACAGCTTCGACACCGAGGCGAGGTCGAAGACCGTGTCCCGCGCCATCGCGATCTGCTGGTCGGCGGGGAACTCCACGGCGGTGTCGGTCTTCTCGTCGTACGCCGAGTAGCGCACCGCCTTGCCGATCGGGTGGTGCAGCGCGACCGTACCGCCGCGTCCGGCGAGCAGCACGGCTCCCGCGTACCAGGGGTACTTGGGGGAGGGGCCGAGGAACGTCTCGGCGTCGGCGACGAGTTGGCGCAGGTGAGCGGGGAGCAGTCCGGCGCGTTCGGCGGAGCCGTGCCGCAGGGTCGGGCGGCCGTCGGCGTCGCCGCTGCTCCCGGTGGCGCGGGGTGCGGCCGATGCCGAGGGGAGCGGTGCGAGGATCAGCGCGCCGCCCAACGCCGATAGACCGCGGCCCAGTTGACGACGGGTCGGCCCGCCGCCCGCTCTGTCCGTCATCGAGGAGCCTCCCGTTGTGCTGCCGCGTTTGCCGTGCCGCCTGAAAGTATTTTTCCGAGTTCGCTGTGCTCGGTGAAACTTTTGTGTCAGACGGGGGACGTGTCAACGGTGCCGCCCCGACTGGTCCTGGCCGATACCGACTTGAGCAAACTGACGGACCATCAGAAAAGGTCTTCCTTCGTCCGGAGGACTGCGGCATCCTGCGCCCATGCAGACGGAGCTGAGCAAGAAACTGGGAGTCGAGCACGCCCTCTTCGGCTTCACGCCGTTCCCCGCCGTCGCCGCCGCGATCAGCCGGGCCGGTGGGTTCGGTGTGCTCGGTGCGGTCCGCTACACCGCCCCCGACGACCTCAAACGCGACCTCGACTGGATCGAGGCGCATGTCGACGGCATGCCGTACGGGCTGGACGTCGTCATGCCCGCCAAGAAGGTCGAGGGCGTGACCGAGGCGGACGTGGAGGCGATGATCCCGGAGGGACACCGCCAGTACGTCAAGGACACCCTGGCCAAGTACGGCGTGCCCGAACTCGCCGAGGGCGAGGTCTCCGGCTGGCGCATCACCGGCTGGATGGAACAGGTCGCCCGCACTCAGTTGGACGTCGCCTTCGACTATCCGATCAAGCTGCTGGCCAACGCGCTGGGCTCACCGCCCGCCGATGTCATCGAGCGCGCCCACGGCCAGAACGTGCTCGTCGCCGCGCTCGCGGGCAGCGCCCGGCACGCCCGCAAGCACGCGGAGGCGGGCATCGACATCGTCGTCGCGCAGGGCTACGAGGCCGGCGGCCACACCGGTGACATCGCCTCGATGGTGCTGACGCCCGAAGTCGTCGAGGCCGTCCACCCGTTGCCCGTGCTGTCGGCGGGCGGCATCGGCAGCGGCCAGCAGATGGCCGCCGCGCTCACTCTCGGCGCCCAAGGTGTGTGGCTCGGCTCCATATGGCTGACCACCACAGAGGCCGACATGCACTCACGCGCCCTGACCCGGAAGCTGCTCGCCGCCGGGTCGGGCGACACGGTCCGCTCGCGCGCGCTGACCGGGAAACCCGCACGCCAGCTCCGCACCGAATGGACCGACGCCTGGGACGACCCCAACGGGCCCGGCACGCTCCCCATGCCCCTGCAGGGGCTCCTGGTCGCCGAGGCGGTCTCGCGGATCCAGCGGCACGAGGTCGAACCGCTGCTCGGGACACCCGTGGGACAGATCGTCGGCCGGATGAACAGCGAACGCAGCGTCCAGGAAGTCGTCGACGACCTCACCCGCGGCTTCGAGGAGGCCGTCGACCGACTCGACCGCATCGCAGGAAGGAGCCACGAGTGAGCCGGCACCCCAACGGCTTCTGGGCCCAGGCCACCGCCGACCCCGAGCGCACCGTGCTCGTCGCGACCGACGGCGAGGAGTGGACCGCCGGACGGCTGCACGCCGAGACCAACCGGCTGGTGCACGGACTGCGCGCCGCCGGGCTCGAACGCGGTGACGCCTTCGCCGTCGTGCTGCCCAACGGCGTCGAGTTCTTCACCGCGTACCTCGCCGCCTCGCAGGCCGGCTTCTATCTCGTGCCCGTCAACCACCACCTCGTCGGCCCCGAGATCGCCTGGATCGTCTCCGACTCCGGCGCCAAGGTGCTGATCGCGCACGAGCGGTTCGCCGACGCCGCACGCCACGCGGCCGACGAGGCGAAGCTCCCCGCGGACCGGCGGTACGCGGTCGGAGCGGTCGAGGGCTTCCGTCCGTACGCCGACCTCCTCGACGGGCAGCCCGGGGCGGTGCCCGAGGACCGCACGCTCGGCTGGGTCATGAACTACACCTCCGGGACCACGGGCCGCCCGCGCGGCATCCGGCGCCCCCTGACCGGCAAGCTCCCCGAGGAGACCTACCTCGGCGGCTTCCTCGGCATCTTCGGCATCAAGCCGTTCGACGACAACGTGCATCTGGTGTGCTCGCCGCTCTACCACACGGCGGTCCTCCAGTTCGCGGGCGCGTCCCTGCACATCGGGCACCGGCTGGTGCTGATGGACAAGTGGACGCCCGAGGAGATGCTGCGGCTCATCGACGCCCACCGGTGCACGCACACCCATATGGTCCCGACCCAGTTCCACCGCCTGCTCGCACTGCCGGACCACATAAGGGCGGGCTATGACGTGTCGTCCATGCGGCACGCCATCCATGGCGCCGCCCCATGCCCGGACCACGTGAAACGGGCCATGATCGAGTGGTGGGGCCACAGTGTCGAGGAGTACTACGCGGCCAGTGAGGGCGGCGGTGCCTTCGCGACCGCCGGGGACTGGCTGAAGAAGCCCGGGACGGTCGGCAAGGCCTGGCCCATCAGCGAGCTGGCCGTCTTCGACGACGACGGGAACCGGCTGCCGCCCGGTGAACTGGGCACCGTCTACATGAAGATGAGCACGGGCGGATTCTCGTACCACAAGGACGAGAACAAGACGAGGAAGAACCGCATCGGAGACTTCTTCACCGTCGGCGACCTGGGGTATCTCGACGAGGACGGCTATCTCTTCCTGCGCGACCGCAAGATCGACATGATCATCTCCGGCGGGGTCAACATCTACCCCGCCGAGATCGAGGCCGCCCTGCTCACCCACCCCGGCGTCGGCGACGCCGCCGCCTTCGGAATTCCGCACGACGACTGGGGCGAGGCGGTCAAGGCCGTCGTCGAACCCGCTCCCGGCTTCGAAGCGGGCGAGGCACTGGCCGCCGAGATCCTGGAGCACTGCGAGCGGCAGCTGGCCGGGTACAAGCGGCCGAGAAGCGTCGACTTCATCGAGACGATGCCACGCGACCCCAACGGGAAGCTGTACAAGCGCCGGCTGAGGGACCCGTACTGGGAAGGCCGTACCCGACCCGTGTGAGGGGCCGACATGTGCCGGTGAGACAGGCGTCAGCGAGGGGCTGTGTGGTCCCACTCCATGTGGGCTGGGACCACACGGCGTTCACCCACCGTGTCCACGGCTGAGTGATCGGTACGGTGTCCATGGCGGTGCCGGCGTCGGTGCCTGTCTCGGTCTCGGTCTCGCCGACTTGACCTCGCTCGCGCGACGGAACGAGGATCACGTGTCATGACGCCTGGACACGGCAGCACAGTTGACGGGGTGCTGCGGCGCAGCGCCCGACGTACCCCGGAGCGCGACGCGGTCACCTACCGCGACCGCACCTGGACGTACGCCGGACTCGACGAGGCCGTCTCCCGGGCGGCCCAGGTGTTGCGGTCCTCGGGCCTGGCTCCCGGCGACCGCGTCGGCGCCTACGGCCACAACTCGGACGCGTACCTCATCGGCTTCCTGGCCTGCGCCCGCGCCGGGCTCGTACACGTGCCGGTCAACCAGAACCTATCCGGCGACGACCTCTCGTACATCGTCGGCCAGTCCGGCAGCACGCTCGTCCTGGCCGACCCCGACCTCGCCGACCGACTCCCGGACGGCGTACGGGTGATGCCGCTGCGCGACGCGGACGACTCGCTGCTCGCGCGGCTGGAGTCGACACCTCCGTACGACGGCCCCGAGCCGCGTACCGAGGACCTGGTGCAGCTGCTCTACACCTCGGGCACGACGGCCCTGCCCAAGGGCGCGATGATGACGCACCGGGCGCTGGTGCACGAGTATCTGAGCGCGATCACCGCCCTCGACCTGAGCGCGGGGGACCTGCCCGTGCACTCGCTGCCGCTGTACCACTCGGCGCAGATGCACGTGTTCCTGCTGCCGTATCTCGCGGTCGGCGCCCGGAACACCATCATCGACGCACCCGACGCCGAGCAGCTCTTCGACCTGATCGAGGCGGGTCGCGCGGACAGTCTCTTCGCGCCGCCCACCGTGTGGATCGGCCTGTCGAACCGTCCCGACTTCGCGACCCGCGACCTGAGCGGGCTGCGCAAGGCGTACTACGGGGCGTCGATCATGCCGGTGCCCGTTCTCGAACGGCTGCGGGAACGGCTCCCCAAGCTCGCCTTCTACAACTGTTTCGGGCAGAGCGAGATCGGCCCGCTGGCCATGGTCCTCGGGCCGCACGAGCACCGGAAGGCACGCCTGGACTCCTGCGGGCGTCCGGTGCTGTTCGTGGACGCGCGGGTGGTCGACGAGAAGGGCGAGGACGTGCCCGACGGCACGTCCGGTGAGGTCGTCTACCGGTCACCGCAGTTGTGCGAGGGCTACTGGGACAAGCCCGAGGAGACGGCCGAGGCCTTCCGGGACGGCTGGTTCCACTCCGGTGATCTCGTGGTGCGGGACGCGCAGGGGTACTTCACCGTCGTCGACCGGGTCAAGGACGTCATCAACTCCGGGGGAGTCCTGGTCGCCTCACGGCAGGTCGAGGACGCGCTCTACACGCATCCCGAGGTGGCCGAGGTCGCGGTGATCGGGCTGCCCGACGACCACTGGATCGAGGCCGTGACCGCGGTGGTCGTCCCCCGCGGCGCGGTCACGGAGGACGAACTGGTCGCCCACGCGCGCGAGAACCTCGCCCATTTCAAGGCGCCGAAGAGGGTGGTGTTCGTGGACGAACTGCCCCGCAACGCCAGCGGGAAGATCCTCAAGCGGGAGCTGCGGGACCGGTTCGGAGCGGAGCCTTCGGAGGTCGGGTCCGGTGGCCCCGCCTCCGGTGGTTCCGCCCCTGGTGATTGAATCCTTGGCGGTTGGATCCTCGGTCGTTGAACTGAAGCCGCCGGTGAGCCGTACCAGCTAACGGCGGCCCGACCACCCGAGCCTGGTCCGCCACATCACCACCGGGTTTCGCAAGGAAGGACCTTCGGGTGTCGAGCACCACGAACTCTCGCCAGCTGCCGGACATGGACCGGACAACCCCCGAGGAGGACGTGACCGCGGAGGCTTCTCCTGCGGACACGTCTGACGACACCCGGCTCAGCACCTCCGTCGAGGAAGTCGAAGAGGTCGGAGAGGTCGAAGAGGTCGAAGAAAAGGAACCCGTCCGCGACACCGGCACTGCCTCTGACAAGGCCTCCGAGGATGAGGAGAAATCCGAGGCTGAGGGGAAGCCGGCCTCCGAAGAGGCCCCCGCAGCTGAGGAAGGTGAGGGCTCCGACAAGACCCCCGCAGTCGCGGACGGCGCGGTCACTGAGAAGGCCCCCGCGGTCGAGGAGAGTGTCGCGGACAGCGCGGCCGCTGCGAACGCTCCCGCAGCCGACGGAACCACCGTCCCCGACGAGGACACCTCCGCGAGCGACAGCCCCAGCGAGGCCGCGAGTGACCGTCCCGATGAGACCCCGGACGAGCCCGTCGCCTCGCGCAAGTGGCGGGACCGCCACGCGGTCGCCGTGCGCAACGTGGGATGGGCCGCCACGGCCCTGTCCCTCGCACTCGTGTACTTCGCACTCCTCATGCCGACCGACCCCGACGACTTCCGGCCCGGCATGTTCCTGCGTATCCCGGTGGAGGCGGTCCTCGGCGCCGCCGTCCTCATCGTCCTGCCGCGCAGGCCACGGATCGTGGTGGCGGTCGTCGCCGGCGCGGGACTCGGTCTGCTGACCGTCCTGAACTTTCTCGACATCGGCTTCAACATGTTCCTCGGCCGAGGATTCAACGTGGTCCTCGACTGGGTTCTCTTCGACGACGCGCAGGCATACCTCAAGGACACGATGGGCAACGGGGGCGCGATCGGCGCCGTGGTCGCGGTCGTGGCCCTCGTCCTCATCGTGCTCGTCGTGATGACCCTGGCGGTGCTCCGGTTGAGCAACGTCATGGTCCGTAACCGAGACGCGGCCAGCCGAGCAACCATGGTGGTCGGTACCGCCTGGGTCGTCTGCGCGGCGCTCGGCCTGCAGTACTCCGGTCCGGCGCTCGCGGCCAGGACCACGGTCGCCCGCGTCGAGGACCGGGTGAAGCGGGTGCAGGCGACCCTCAAGGACGAGGCGGCGTTCGCCAAGGAGGCGAAGAAGGACGCCTTCGGCGGCACCCCTGGCGACCAGCTGCTCACCGATCTGCGCGGCAAGGACGTCATGATCGCCTTCATCGAGAGCTACGGCCGCAGCGCGATCGAGGACGAGGCCACCGCCGCGGGCGTCGGCGCGACGCTCGATGCCAAGAACGAGGCACTGACCAAGGCCGGCTACTCCGCCAAGAGCGGCTGGCTCACCTCGGCGACCTACGGCGGCAGCAGCTGGCTCGGTCACTCGACCTTCCTGTCGGGTCTGTGGATCAACAACCAGAACCGCTATCGCACCGTCACCGCGGGCGAGCACCTGACCATCACCGGCGCCTTCCAGCGCACCGGCGCCTGGCGGACCGTGGGCATCATGCCGGGCATCCAGAAGAACTGGCCGGAGGGCAAGTTCTACGGCCTCGACGACGTCTACGACTCCCGGGAACTCGGCTACGAGGGCCCGAAGTTCAGCTGGTCGACCATGCCCGACCAGTACACCCTGAGCGCCTTCGAGCGCCTGGAGCACGGCAAGAAGCGCGACAAGCCGCTGATGTCCGAGATCATTCTGACCTCCAGCCACCAGCCCTGGGCACCGCTCCCCAAGACGATCCCCTGGGACCAGGTCGGCGACGGCTCGGTCTACGAGGGCATCGAGAAGGCGGGCAAGGACCCCTCGGACGTGTTCTACGACTCCACCAAGGTGAAGGAGGAGTACGGCAAGTCCATCGAGTACTCGGTGAACTCCCTCATCGACTACGTGGTCAAGTACGGCGACAAGAACACCGTGCTCGTCTTCCTCGGCGACCACCAGCCCATGGCCAAGGTCAGCGGCAGCAACGCCAGCAGGGACGTGCCCGTCTCGATCGTCGCCCACGACAAGTCCGTACTCGACAAGATCGACGACTGGGGCTGGACGGACGGCATCAAGCCCGACCAGTCGGCGCCGGTATGGAAGATGGACTCCTTCCGCGACCGCTTCCTGACCGCGTACGGCTCGACGCCCAAGCGGTAGAGGCGATGCGGTCCGCACCGGCTCCGCGGTCCGGTGCCGGTGCGGACGACGGGCCTAGGGCCCTGCCCTAGCGCGGGCGCAGGTCCATGATCCGCTTGATCTTCCCCACCGACCGCTCCAGCGACTCCGGTTCGACGATTTCGACGGTGACCGAGACTCCGATGCCGTCCTTCACGGCCGCCGTGATGGAGCGCGCGGCCTCGTCGCGGATCTCGGGTGTGGCGCCCGCCCGGGCCTCGGCGCGCACGGTGAGCGCGTCGAGGCGGCCCTCGCGGGTCAGCCGCAGCTGGAAGTGCGGGGCGACACCCGGTGTGCGCAGGACGATCTCCTCGATCTGCGTGGGGAAGAGGTTCACGCCGCGCAGGATGACCATGTCGTCACTGCGCCCGGTGATCTTCCGCATCCGGCGGAACACCCGAGCGGTACCCGGAAGCAGTCGCGTGAGGTCCCGGGTCCGGTACCGGATCACGGGCATGGCCTCCTTGGTGAGCGAGGTGAAGACCAGCTCGCCCTCCTCGCCGTCCGGCAGCACCTCGCCGGTGAGCGGATCGACGATCTCCGGGTAGAAGTGGTCCTCCCAGATGTGCAGCCCGTCCTTCGTCTCCACGCACTCCTGGGCGACGCCCGGGCCGATCACCTCCGACAGCCCGTAAATGTCGACCGCGTCGATCGCGAAGCGCTCCTCGATCTCCCGGCGCATCTCCTCGGTCCAGGGCTCGGCACCGAAGACGCCCACCCGGAGCGAGGTGTGCCGCGGGTCCACGCCCTGCCGCTCGAACTCGTCGAGAAGCGTCAGCATGTAGGAGGGCGTCACCATGATGATCCCGGGCTTCAGATCCTGGATCAGCTGCACCTGCCGAGCCGTCATGCCGCCGGACGCGGGGATCACCGTACAACCGAGCCGTTCCGCGCCGTAGTGGGCGCCGAGCCCACCGGTGAACAGCCCATAGCCGTACGCCACATGCACCGTGTCACCGGGCCGGCCACCGGCCGCGCGGATCGAGCGGGCCACCATGTCGGACCACATGGAAAGGTCGTTCTCGGTGTAGCCGACGACCGTGGGGCGCCCGGTGGTACCGCTCGACGCATGGATGCGGCGGACACGGTCCCGCGGCACGGCGAACATCCCGTACGGATAGTTCTCGCGCAGGTCCGCCTTCGTCGTGAACGGGAAGCGCGCCAGATCGGCGAGCGAGCGGCAGTCGTCGGGGCCGAGCCCCGCCTTGTCGAAGGAGTCCCGGTAGAAGGGCACGTTCTCGTACGCGTGCCGCAGCGATGTCCTCAGCCGCTCCAGCTGGAGTGCGCGCAGCCCCTCCGCGTCGAGCCGTTCGCCCGCGTCCAGCAGGTCCGTCGAATCCGCCATGGGACCGCTCCCTCACCAAACGTTCCATTACGTCTATTACATCCATTGCGGGCGACCGATCATTCGGTCGCTTTGCTCTGGATCAGTAATTCAGGGGTACGGGCCGTCGTCAAGACATGGGGCTGCCACGCGAGGAAGAGGTGGGGTCTGTGCGGCGCACTCCGCACGCCAGGGGTGAGGTCTAGCGGGCGGCCTCCGCCGCCATCGAGCGTGCCCACCGGTAGTCCGCCTTGCCGCTCGGTGAGCGCTGGATCGTGCCCGTGATCACCAGCTGGCGCGGGATCTTGTAGCCCGCGAGATGGGCGCGGCAGTGGGTCTGGATGTCGTCCAGGGACGGCCGCCCGGCGCCCTCGCGCAGCTGGACCACGGCGGCCACGTGGTTGCCCCACTTCTCGTCGGGCACTCCCGCGACCAGCGCGTCGTACACGTCGGGATGCGACTTGAGCGCCTGCTCGACCTCCTCCGGATACACCTTCTCGCCGCCGGTGTTGATGCACTGCGAGCCGCGCCCCAGGACGGTGACGACACCCTCCTCGTCGACGGTCGCCATGTCGCCGAGCAGGACCCACCGTGCGCCGTCCTTCTCGAAGAAGGTCTCGGCGGTCTTCTTCGGGTCGTTGTAGTAGCCGAGTGGCACGTGTCCACGCTGGGCGACGCGGCCCGGCTCGCCGACGGCGACCGGCTTCCGCGTCGCCGGATCCACCACCTGTGTACGGGAGTTGACGCGGATCCGGAAGCCGCGGTCGGGGCCCGAGTCCGCTGTCGCCGTGCCGTTGAAGCCGGATTCGGAGGAGCCGTAGTTGTTGAGCAGCATCACGTTCGGCAGGAGCGTCTGGAACTGTGCGCGGACCGTCTCCGACATGATCGCGCCGGACGAGGAGACGCTGAACATGGACGAGCAGTCGGTGCCCTTCAGGGGCCCGTCCAACGCGTCGATGAGCGGGCGCAGCATGGCGTCGCCGACCAGCGACATGCTGGTGACCTTCTCCTTCTCGATGGTCCGCAGCGCTTCTTCGGGCACGAACTTGCGGTGGATCACGATGCGTTGGCCGAAGTTGAAGCCGATGAAGGCGGTGAGGGTCGAGGTGCCGTGCATCAGCGGGGGCGCGGGGAAGAAGGTGATCCCGTCGCCGCCGGCCGCGACCCGCTCGGCGACCTCCTCCGGTGTCTTCACCGGCTCGCCCGTCGGAGCGCCACCGCCCAACCCCGAGAAGAACAGGTCTTCCTGACGCCACATCACCCCCTTGGGCATCCCGGTCGTGCCGCCGGTGTAGATGATGAACTGGTCGTCGGGCGAGCGGGGCGGGAAGCCGCGCCCGGATGATCCGGAGGCCTCGGCGTCGGCGAAGTCCACCGCTGACACCTCAGGCAGCGCGGGTGCGCCGGGGGCCGGGGTGCCCACCCGTACGAGATGCCGCAGCGCCGAGGCGCGTGGCAGGGCCGCCGCGACCCGCTCGGTGAACTCCGCGTCGAAGACCAGCGCCACCAGATCCGCGTCTCGGTAGAGGTAGACCAACTCCTCTTCCACGTAGCGGTAGTTGACGTTGACCGGCACGATCCGCGCCTTGAGGCAGCCGAGGACGGTCTGCAGGTACTCGATGCCGTTGTAGAGGTGCAGCCCGAGATGCTCACCAGGGCGTATGCCGCTGTCGATCAGGTGGTGCGCGATGCGGTTGGCCGCCGCGTCCAGCTCGGCGTAGGTGAGGCGGCGCTCCGCGCCCGTGCCGGGGTGGTCGATGTAGACGAGTGCCTCGCGGTCGGGGACCACGTCGACGACCGACTCGAACAGGTCGGCAAGGTTGTACTCCACCGCTCCTCCTGACCCCGGCAAGCATCGACGAATGGACGTGCGTCATCGCTTCGCCGGTCATCAGAGCAAAGGCCGCCACAACTGTGAAGGGTCCGCGCAGAAGAAATCTGACTGTCTGTCAGAAAACCCTTGAACTGGTCCCTCCCCTCCTGCAACCTGTTCTCGTTCCTGAGACGGGAGGACGGCAATGGGTGGGACGGAACACCTCACCGTGCA